>NZ_ATUG01000006.1 GCF_000420085.1 Desulfospira joergensenii DSM 10085 | reverse complement strand
TCACCCTGGAGAGCCTGAAAAAGGAGGGGTACGCCTCTTTGTTCATGGCCACGGGCCTGCACGGGTCCAGGGGACTGGGCGTCAAAGGCGAAGACAGGGCGTCAGAACCAGTCTGGAATCGGGCAGGCAAGAGAGACTCCCGGCAGTCATGTATGCGGGGACGGTGCGGACGTGCCCCGGCCCGGTGGGCTTCGCTGTGCCAGGCGCCTGAAAGGACGAGATCGCTGGATAGAGACAAGAGCCTGAGGAAAGTTCACACCAACAGCACCTTTGCCTTAGCGGGACTCGTAAAATCCAGGTCGCTAGAATCAAGCCGTGTTGGCGAAGGAAGTTCTCCCAGACCGACTGCAGCTCACCAAGGCGGACGGATCCTGCCGGCAGATGAGCCGGTTTTGGATAAGAGGACGCAGACCCCCGATCGGCGATCTTACCCAGCCCCCTACTGTTTGCGGGGGCGCATTACGCCAAACCCGTTGGCCATTCTCAAGACCCGCCGTCCCATAGTCCCAACGGCTCCTTGCCGGCCGGCGGAAGACTTGGTTGAAGCCGGATGAGATGTCCCGGCTGCCGGTGGCCGACAAGCAGGTGGCACCGGGACCTTAAAATACGCCTGCCGCCCTGGACCTTAAAGAAGTCCCGGCCGTCTTGCAATCTGTCATGGCTACGTGTGGAGCTTGGCCGGCCGGAGCCGATCACCTGGGGTAGTCTGAGTGGGCGTGATCTACCAGCGCGAAGTCAATATCCCTTCGGCTGGAGATTATACATTAAAACGCTCAAACGTCATGACTTCCTGGAATTGAGCGGATCTTAAGCGGGCGGTCCACCATGGGACACTGGTCGGCCTTCGGATGAAAAGAACCGAAAAAATCGCCTGGTCCAATGTATCGGCTCCAGGGATACAACAATGCGGTAATGGATACTGCCCTCGGTATGCTGCATGTACGCATCAAGGATGCCATGATCGCCAAGGAGCATTCGAAAAGAGCTGATGCGGCTATTTCAACATGACATGCGACATTCGCAAGGATTACGAAAATACTATAATGAGCGCTGAAGAGAAGGGGTCAGGTTTGTCAATCCAGGATCATTCCGTGACCGAGAACGGGCACGGCAACCTGGTTCTCAAATATGCCGACGAACTGGCAGTACAGGAAGAGATTTTGACATGGTGATTCTTTCCGTGGCCTGACCATCCCAAGGGAGCGCAGACCTGGCCAGCCGCATCGGCGTGACCTGGATAAGTAAACTTTGGAAAACCACTACCTTCAACCCCTGAAACCTCCAGGCCCGGGGTTTACGTGTCCGGATCCTTCCAGGGACCAAGGATATCCCCATCCGTAACCGAGCATCGGCTCTGCCGGGCGCCGGGTCCATCTGGCACCGCCAGGCATACCGGACCAGACCGTGAGCATGCCCGAGGAGAGGGATGTACTGGGTAGGATCCCGGGTCGGGGTCTTTGTCTGCAAGTGGGGATCAATATCGCCGGGGTATCCTGGGAAAGGTGGAAAGTTCCCTCGGTGTAGCCCAATTGGGACGATCCTGGTAATCTTTCCACCTGTTCCCGTCGATACCCCGGCGATATTGATCCCGACTTGCAGACAAAGACCCGGACCCGGGATCCTCACCCAGTACATCCCTCCCTCGGGCATGCTCACGGTCTTGCGGGTATGCTGGCGGTGCCAGATGGACCCGGCGGCCCGGCAGAGCCGATGCCTCGGTTACGATGAGGGATATCCTTGGGTCCCCTGGAAGGTCCGACACGTAAACCCCGGGCCTGGAGGTTTCCGGGGATTGAAGGTAGTGGTTTTCCAAAGTTTACTTATCCAGGTCCAGCCGATGCGGCTGGCCAGGTCTGCGCTCCCTTGGAATGGTCAGGCCACGGAAAGAATCACCATTCAAATCTCTTCCTGTACTGCCCAGTTCGTCGCATATTTGAGAACCAGGTTGCCGTGCCGGTTCTCGGTCACGGAATGATCCTGGATTTGACAACCTGACCCTTCCTCTTCGGGCTCATTATAGTTTTCGTATCCTTGCGAATGTGCGCATTCCATGTTGAAAATACCGCTCCAGCTCTTTTCCGAATGCTCCTTGGCGATCATGATCCCTTGATGGCGTACATGCAGCATACCGAGGAGCAGTATCCATTACGCATTGTTGGTATCCCTGACCGATACATTGGACCAGGCGATTTTTCGGTTCTTTTCATCCGAGGCCGGACCAGTGTCCCATGGTGGACCGCGGCGCTTAAGATCCGCTCAATTCAGGAAGTCATGACGTTCTGAGCGTTTGTACATGTAATATCGTCCAGCCCGAAGGATCATAGACTTCCGCGCTGTGGTCATGATCACGGCACCCACGTCGAGATCCTACCAGGGCTGCTGATCGTGCTCACGGCTCCGGCCGACAGGCTCACACATTGTGCATTCGGAACAGATCCGCAGGACAGGCACGGGATACTCCCTTTCAATGGCTCAAGGGCCAGGTCCAGGGTGACCTCTTTAAAGTTGCCCTCCCGGTCGGCCACGCTGATCTTGTCCGGGTGCACCCGGTCCAGCCGGGGAACATTCTCGATCTCCGGCTTTTCAAACTCATAGCTCTTTTCCCGGTCCTCGGCAAGGTCCAGGCCGTTGATGAATCTATGGATGGACTCGGCCGCGGTCTTGCCCGAGGCAATGGCGTCCACAACGGATTTGGGGCCGTAATAGGCGTCCCCCCCGGCAAAGACCCAGTCAATGGGGGTCTGGAGGGTAAGAGGATCTGCCTCGTATCCCCCCGGGGGGGTCAGGGCGATGCCCTCTTTATCGGCAAAACCGGTCTCTCCCATCTGGCCGATGGCCACGATCACCGTGTCCGCCTCATAGGAGGTGAGCTTGCAGTCGTCGTACTGGGGATTGAATCTTCCGTTCTCGTCAAACACGGCCGTGCATTCCTGGAAGCCGACCTCGTTGACTTTTCCGGAGTCGTCCCCGTAGAAACGCAAAGGTCCCTGGCTGTTGACGATGTGGACCTTTTCTTCCAGGGCCTCTTCGATCTCGTAATCCCAGGCCGGCATCTCGTCCCGCTTTTCCAGGCAGACCATGGTCACATCGTCGGAGCCCAGGCGCCGGGCG
>NZ_ATUG01000005.1 GCF_000420085.1 Desulfospira joergensenii DSM 10085 | reverse complement strand
CTTGGAATTAAAGTGTTCCTGGTTATCGATCTGCAAAGAAACAGCAGGGTTGATTATGATCAGCACTGCTGGAGTAAATTAATTTTGAATTAATTTGTTCGCATCAAAGCGTTTAAACTTATTTGTGGATAGTGGCTAAGCTACTAAGAGCAAACGGTGGATGCCTTGGTGTCAAGTGAAGAAGAAAGACGTGGAAAGCTGCGATAAGCTTCGGGGAGGGGCTAAACACCCTTTGATCCGGAGATTTCTGAATGGGGCAACCCGGCACGGTTAATACTGTGTCACCCTTGGCTGAATACATAGGTCAAGGGAGCCAACGGGGAGAACTGAAACATCTTAGTACCCCCAGGAAAAGAAAGTAAAAACGATTCCCTGAGTAGCGGCGAGCGAACGGGGACCAGCCCAAACTGCATACGTGTCAAGCCCGAAAGCGTTGCGTATGCGGGGTCGTGGGATAACACTTGTCAGAGTTTCGGATCTGGCGGAGAGTCAAAAACCTGATTATTAGTTGAATTGGCTGGAAAGCCAAACCAAAGAGGGTGACAGTCCTGTAAGCGAAAGTGATCAGGCTCTCCTGAGTTACTCCCAAGTACTGCGGAACACGAGGAATTCTGTGGGAATTTGTGTGGACCATCACATAAGGCTAAATACAACTTGACAACCGATAGCGTACCAGTACCGTGAGGGAAAGGTGAAAAGTACCCCTGTTAGGGGAGTGAAATAGTACCTGAAACCGTTTGCTTACAAGCTGTGGGAGCAGGAATTCGTTCTTGTGACCGCGTGCCTTTTGCATAATGAGTCAGCGAGTTACTTAATGTGGCCAGGTTAAGCCGATAGGTGTAGCCGTAGCGAAAGCGAGTCTGAATAGGGCGACCAGTTGCATTGAGTAGACCCGAAACCAGGTGATCTATCCATGGCCAGGGTGAAGCGGGAGTAAAATCTCGTGGAGGCCCGAACCGTCACAGGTTAAAAACTGTTCGGATGAGCTGTGGATAGGGGTGAAAGGCCAAACAAACCTGGAGATAGCTGGTTCTCTTCGAAATATATTTAGGTATAGCCTCGTATGTTTCTTACCGGAGGTAGAGCACTGGATGGGCTAGGGGTCCCACCGGATTACCAAACCTAACCAAACTCCGAATACCGGTAAGTCAGAGTACGGGAGTCAGCCCGCGGGAGCTAAGTTCCGCGGACGAGAGGGAAACAACCCAGACCGCCAGCTAAGGTCCCCAAATCTATGCTAAGTGGAGAAGGATGTGGGAATGCCCAGACAACCAGGAGGTTGGCTTAGAAGCAGCCATCCTTTAAAGAAAGCGTAACAGCTCACTGGTCGAGTGGATCTGCGCCGAAAATGTATCGGGGCTAAAGCATAGTACCGAAGCTGCGGAATGTATTTATACATTGGTAGAAGAGCGTTGTGCCGTCACAGAATCGCACCCGCGAGGGTGTGTGGAGATTGCACAAGTGACCATGCTGACATGAGTAGCGATAAAGCGGGTGAGAGACCCGCTCGCCGTAAGCCCAAGGTTTCCTGAGTAAAGCTAATCTGCTCAGGGTTAGTCGATCCCTAAGGCGAGGCCGAAAGGCGTAGTCGATGGAAAACAGATTAATATTTCTGTACCACCTTGTTATCGTTTGAGAGACGGGGGGACGCAGGAGGGCAGGTCATCCGTCTGTTGGAATAGGCGGTTCAAGCTTGTAGGCTTAAGTTCCAGGCAAATCCGGAGCTTTCTAAGGCTGAGAAGTGATGAGGAGGGTCTTTGACCCATAAACTGACTGCACCCATGCTGCCAAGAAAAGCCTCTATCGAGATAACAGGTGATCGTACCGCAAACCGACACAGGTAGGCAGGGAGAGTATCCCGAGGCGCTTGAGAGAACCCTGGTTAAGGAACTCGGCAAAATGATACCGTAACTTCGGGAGAAGGTATGCCCTTGATTGTTAGTATTATACTTTACAAAGCGATTGAGGGCCGCAGAGAATTGGTGGTAGCGACTGTTTACTAAAAACATAGGACTCTGCAAAGTCGCAAGACGAGGTATAGGGTCTGACGCCTGCCCGGTGCCGGAAGGTTAAGGGGATTTGTTAGCGTTTACGCGAAGCACTGAACTGAAGCCCCGGTAAACGGCGGCCGTAACTATAACGGTCCTAAGGTAGCGAAATTCCTTGTCGGGTAAGTTCCGACCTGCACGAATGGCGTAACGACTTCCACACTGTCTCAACCAGGGACTCAGCGAAATTGGAATGGCGGTGAAGATACCGTCTACCCGCGAAAAGACGGAAAGACCCCGGCACCTTTACTACAGCTTGACATTGGATTTTGGGATATGATGTGCAGGATAGGTGGGAGACTTTGAAGCATGCTCGCCAGAGTGTGTGGAGTCACCCTTGAAATACCACCCTTCATATTTCAGTGTTCTAACCACAGCCCGTAATCCGGGTTTGGGACAGTGTCTGGTGGGTAGTTTGACTGGGGCGGTCGCCTCCCAAAGAGTAACGGAGGCGCGCGAAGGTTCCCTCAGGCTGATTGGAAACCAGCCGTAGAGTGCAAAGGCATAAGGGAGCTTGACTGCGAGAGAGACATTTCGAGCAGGTACGAAAGTAGGTCTTAGTGATCCGGCGGTTCTGAATGGAAGGGCCGTCGCTCAACGGATAAAAGGTACGCCGGGGATAACAGGCTTATCGCCCCCAAGAGTTCACATCGACGGGGCGGTTTGGCACCTCGATGTCGGCTCATCACATCCTGGGGCTGGAGCAGGTCCCAAGGGTTTGGCTGTTCGCCAATTAAAGTGGTACGTGAGCTGGGTTTAAAACGTCGTGAGACAGTTTGGTCCCTATCTTTCGTGGGCGCAGGATATTTGAGGAGATCTGATCCTAGTACGAGAGGACCGGATTGGACCAACCAATGGTGTTCCAGTTGTTCCGCCAGGGGCATTGCTGGGTAGCCAAGTTGGGTATGGATAACCGCTGAAAGCATCTAAGCGGGAAGCCAACTTCAAGATAAGATATCCCCTCTATTTATAGACTAAAGACCCCTTGAAGACTACAAGGTTGATAGGCCGGGTGTGTAAGCATGGTAACATGTTCAGCTAACCGGTACTAATAGGTCGTGAGGCTTAGCCACTTTTTCTACAAATAACTTTGAACGCTTTAATGTGGACAAATTAAGATTTACTACAACAGATTAGAAATTTTGGACCCATGGGACATGTACGCATAACCCCTTCAGAAGTTCCAGGTCCTTTTGATTTAACCTGGTGGCAATGGCAGGGAGGCCACACCCGTACCCATCTCGAACACGGAAGTTAAGCTCCCTAGCGCCGATGGTACTGCATGGGAGACTGTGTGGGAGAGTAGGACGCTGCCGGGTTATTCTTCAAAAAGCCCTGATCAATCTTCCCGATTGGTCAGGGCTTTTTTTATT
>NZ_ATUG01000004.1 GCF_000420085.1 Desulfospira joergensenii DSM 10085 | reverse complement strand
ATACCATCAGTCAACGCCCTGGAATTACTCAATTGATCAATAGAAAAGTTGTCAAAATCTACTGTTTTTTGAGGGGCTACCGAGGCAACAGTTTATTGTATAAAATTTACTTTTTAACGTTTAAACTGACGGGCCGTGCCAAAGAGTTTGAAAAAGCAGTTAGGCTTCCCGCGGTCCCGTCCAGTGATTGGTCTTTATATCTCACGCCTGAATAAAACTTTCGGGTTATTGATTTCCAGGTAATTCGAAGTAACCGGTATCCCGTCTATTTCACCATCCCCAGCTTCAATTATAAATCCCATACGTTGATGAAAGGTAATCGAAAGCTTGTTAACGGGCGACGTGCATGCTCTAATAATTGTTCTGTTTTTCAATTCACACTGCTTAAAAAACTGATTATATAGTTTTCGTCCAATTCCTTCTTTTCTGAATTGTGGATGAACACCTGCAAAATGTATATAACCGACATTTTCATCTGTTTGTGACATAAAGCCCACAAGAAAACCAATTAATTGATCCGATGCTTCAACAACAAATGAATTGGAACAAAAATGAACAAAAAATACTTTAGGAAGCATAGATCGTAGATCACGACCATCCCACCAATCTGGCATAACAGATATGACTCGCTGGTGGTCAGTTGGTAACGTATTTCGAATTAGGTATTTATCCATATTTCAGCCTTACATGTGTGGAAAAAATAAAAACCGCCAATTAACGTTTACAAAGCCTGCCAAGGATTTGGATTGTATCGGCTACTTTTAAGTTCCATGTACTGGCGCTTAGTCTCATGCAGTTTGTAAATTTATTTTGTAGCGAAAATAAATGACCAGGGGAAAAGAGGATATTTTCAGCCAATGCGTCCTGATAAATCTGTTCAGTATCAATAGGTTCAGGTAATTCCACCCATAAAAATGATCCACCGGAAGGATTGGAGACCCGGGTTGAGTCTGGAAAATGAAGTAATATTTCATTCCGCATGGATTGAACGTTTTCTATTAATTTCCCCTTGACCTTACGTAAATGTCTTTCGTACCCACCCTTGGCTAAAAAACAGGCAACCGCAATTTGGTTAACAGATGCGGTCGAGATGTTCAACAGCATCTTCATTTCTATTACTGACTCATAAAATTTGCCTGGTGCGATCCATCCAATACGCAAACCAGGGGCGATGGTTTTGGAAAAGGATGAGCAGTAAAGCACGTTTCCTGTTTCATCATGACTTTTGCAAGCATCCGGCCGCCGGTGAAAATAAAGATCACCATAAATATCATCTTCTATCAGGGGAATTTTGCTCTGCTCCAGGAGCCAGGCCATCTCCTTTTTCTTCCAGGACGGCATGACAAAACCTCTCGGATTATTAAAATTAGGTATGGAAAAAACAACTTTTACCGGGTGATTTTCAATTACAAATTTAAGCGTGTCCAAAGAGATACCTTCTTCTGGAGAGCTGGGAATTTCAATCACTTTCAAATTCAGCGCCTGCAACAGTTGAAGCAGGTTAAAGTACGTGGGGCTCTCCAAAACGATGGTATCCCCTGGTTTGCATAATGCCATCAACGCCAGAAAAATGGCCTCCTGGCAACCATTGGTGACTATAATGTCATCTGGAGAGAGTGTCAGTCCTGCTGACAAACCCAATCTTGCAATTTGTTGTCTGAGTAATGTGTAACCAGGTGGCAGGAGGTATTCTGCGGCCAAGAGATCATTGTCACTTGCAGCGTCCATCAGATAACGGCCAAAACGTTTTTTGGGCCATAAGTCGGGAGCAACGCCGGAAAGGGCAAGGCTGATCCCGTTTTTATCGAACGCATTGTCTCGAAACATACTGTAAACACGGCAGAACGTAACCTTTTTGGGATCCAACTGCTTTAAGTCTTGCTCGGATGGTTCTACTCGTTCGTTAAAACGATTTTTGACGTAATAACCCGATTGGGGTACGACAGTAATGTAATTCCGGTCTTCCAGGCGCCAATAAGCCTCTTTAACGGTGTTCACGCCGACAGACAGTTCATGGCTTAGTTGTCTGATGGAAGGAATTTTATCACCTTCTTTTAAAGCTCCGCTATGAATCAAGGTTACAATTTTTTCTGCTATTTGCTCGTATCGTGGAGTCCGCATGGTTATCATCCTACAAATTACTTTTGGCCAAAATCTGATAACTATTGTTACCTTATTCGATATATTTTAATTCAATTTCCTCAATTTAAAAAGACACAGTTTGGGTTTGATTTTTGGGTACAGATGACAGAAAAGGACTGCTGTGCCTTAAATATTTTTGTCATTTGCTGCTTATTTTATCCTGTTGAATTCCCTAAATTATCGTCAAAAACGTAATCAAAATGGGGGATTCATGAGATCAAAACTGATGAAATTAAGTCCGGAACAATCTTTTCAATTGGCTAAGAATCAGGTCTTCAACATTTGTGCGGGAGAAGTCAATATTTCATGTATTTCCGGCATTGTTTGGACCACTTGGGCTGGGGGCCGTGAAAAATGCTTGACTCAAGGAGAATCTTTGGTCATTCAATCTCACATTAAAATCTGCATTCAAGCATTTACCGTTTCAAGTGTCCGAATATCGAGAACTCAAACAAGGGTATTGAGAGTTCCACATCGCGTTCTAAATTATTTCACCTTCGATCAATTCCGTCAAATGTAAATTAGTTTTGTTCAATAGATTCATATGGTCAAAAAACAATAAATATGGGGATTAAGGCGATGAAGCAGGATAAAGTATATGTCGACATTAAGGGGGTTATTCTACTTGTAATCCTTTGTGTCTCATGGGGATTGAATCAGGTAGCTATAAAGATATGTATCGCCGTGATACCACCGGTGCTCCAAGCAGGTATCCGTTCCACATGTTCTGCTTTTATAGTGCTGCTTTGGATGTTCTTCCGGGGAAAGTCTGTGTTTGAAAAGGATGGTACTATTTGGTGGGGCATATTAGCAGGATTTTTTTTCTCAGTTCAATTTATCTTATTATTTTGGGGCCTTGAATTTACAAACGCCTCCAGGGCTGTAATTTTATTAAATACTGCTCCCTTTGTAGTGGCATTAGGCGCTCAGCTTTTTTTAAAAACAGAAAGTTTGACTCGAATTCAGATTTTGGGGTTGATAATGGCATTTAGCGGCATCATTGTAGCGTTTCATGAATCATTAAACTTGCCGACCCAGGAAATGTTAATTGGGGATATAATGCTTCTGGGTGCAGCAGTAGCATGGGGGGCAGGCACAGTGCTCATCAAGGCCAGTCCCCTAACCAACGTTTCTCCCAGCAAGGTCCTGCTTTACCAATTATTGGTGTCGGCTCCCATCCTGTTGACGACCTCCGTATTCTTGGAAGAAGGAGGGATTTTAGTCTTGAACTATGTTGCTATAGCATGTCTTATTTACCAAATCATATGGATCGCTTTTATTACTTATGTTGTCTGGTTCTGGCTCATCCGAAAATATCCAGTCTCTCGCATTGCGCCGTTCACTTTTCTAACTCCTCTTTTCGGGGTTATGGCAGGAGCATTTCTTCTCGGAGAGCCAATAACTTCTTTTCTCCTTTGTGCTCTTGTGCTTGTGGGTACTGGTATTTATTTTGTCAATCAGAAATAAAAATTGGTAAAATTTTAGGACACAACCTGGTGAGCCCTAAGTCTATTATCCATCGCTTTGCTGTAAAATTTCAAACCACAACATCTTGGGCCAGATTTGATTCAGGAATCAAACGCTGAGATGAATGAGACCATGATTGTGGACCTTGGTATTTCTCACAAGGCCTGATATTTTTCTTGTAAATTATAGGGTTGCAATATATCCATTAAAATAACAATAAATTGTGGCTTGCCCGACAAGTCTGGGATTTACGTGAAAGCAGTCTGGTAAAGCGTTTTACTGACAAATGCGGGTTTTTGACCCAGCGATGCAAAAAAAGCAGATTTTGGGCCAATCCGTCTAAAAACGTGCAGCAACATAATTAATGTTCGGTTTCAGTCACATAATTAAACAGTAAGATAGAGAAATGAAATTAAACTTATGCGTTCTTGAATGCCTTTTCACAATCCATCGGCTTTCGCCAAATATTGAAATTCCAAATCAAGTCTTCGAAGGCAAATTTTACAGTATCAGTAAAACCGATGATGAATTATCAATCGTCTGTTCTTCGTCTGTGCTTTTGAATTCAGATAGTTCAGAAGACGATTGGTCCTGCATCAAAGTTCTTGGGCCTCTGGATTTTTCTTTAACTGGAATCTTGGCAGATATTTCTGCTGTACTGGCCAAAAAAAATCAGTATTTTTGCAATATCAACATTTGATACTGACTATATATTGGTAAAATCAGACAAACTTCAAGCGGCAAAAATGGCATTACAAAAAGCTGAGTATGCTTTTCAAACTTGAAACCGAATAAATCATTGCAGTGGACCACAAGGGGCAGCTTTTTCTATATTCTGTGGCAATTTTCAAAAGTATTGCTCTCAACAAAATTTAGTGGAACCTTGTTCCCTTCCTGCGGTCGGTGGCCCCCTGAACTCCAACGTTGAAATTTTGAGGAATCATAATACCCACAATGTGTCTATTATCGGTCGCCCAAGCCTAATTGAAAGCGGCATTCAATAGCATAAGCATTGAGTGGTGGGGGTAGGGTTTTCTTGCGACAAGGCTGACAGGGATAGTCCACACTATTTTGGGGCTTTGGGAATCCACACTGGTAATTACGAAGTCCTCACCATTTAATAATACTCTAACCCCGCTCTAAGGGTTAAACGTCGATTTCCCTCCCTTTTTTTGATGAATAGGTAAGGTGTCCCACGATTTCATAAATTAGAGTGCAATTCTGAAAATATAAGATCCGCGCCCCAAGCTTGAGCTGCGGTAAAGGCAAGTTTTCTTTTTTGATGTGATGTTAACGGCTGATCTTGTTTGTAGCCTAAATCATGATTTGCTTCGCTCCATGCATGTTGAAAGAGGGTTTTAATTTGAAGTTCGAAAAATTCTGGCAATTGTGTGCGATCCATTTCATCATCTACAACATCTTCAGGAATCATCAATACATAGTGTTTTCCGACATACCCAAATTCATTCTCCGATTCAGGGATCAGTTGTCTTTTCTCAATTGATCGGTAATATGCTTCTATCTCAGAAGCAACCACCTCGACATCTTCTAAATAAAAAACAATTATTCGTGCTCCTATCTGATCTTGAATTTGATTCAAAGGATCTGAATATTTAGGGGACCCATTCTCTTCTTTTTGTGCTTTTATAATAAATCTATCAAGAGATTTAGGTCTTGCAATTATCCTGTCTATTCTTTGGAAGGCTTCTAACTCGTTAGACAATTTCTTTGATATCCTTTTGGAAATAGACTTCAAATATTTCGTATAGCGTAGCAAGTATTTGTCTTTAAGGTCCATTAATTATTTTGTCCTTTTGAATTTCTCATCAACAATAGATCCAACAGTCGTGAATTTTATCTCTGGGCTATTGTTTCGTTTCTCTGACTTAAAACAGTTATCAAATTCAGCGGATTCAGCTGTTAATATTGCTCCGTTACTTAATTCAATCATTTTATAAGGTAAATACTTTTGAAATTCTTCTTTATCAAAAACAAATTTATCTTCAAGTAGTCTGGTCGGATTCACATTCTGAGACACAGCTTTTGTAGCTTCAGGTGATAAATGAAATAACTTACAGAATTCTGAGATGGCCATTGCCTTATTGGTTATATTTGTTGCCAATTTTACCGATGATGTTATTTCATGTTTTATAGATGGGTCATTACTTTTTTTTATTGCGTCTCGTAATGCAAGAGCAAGCCTTTTAGTCCCTTGTCGTGGTGTGGTTTGAAAATCAGACTTTAGGAATGAGCTGATCCAGTAACCGGCAATTTCTTTGCCACCTGGTAACGCTTGTTTGTCTACCGCTAACCCTTTCCACAAGTTAGGAGATTCTATATTGCATTGATATAGTACTGATTTATAAGAATATGCATTCTTTAAAAAAACTTGCTCAACAAATTCGACTTTCAGAGCCTCTGATTTTTTTTCAGCAACGATCCCTTCATCGGCAGGAAATCTTGATATAATCATTTTCGAATTTTTATCGTTGTATCCAATTGTAAAGAAAAGCAGTCCCATTCCAGATGTTTTAGTTGTAACCGATTGCAAACGGTTTGCCAAAATAAGCCCGTCATCAATTGACCCACTTTCCATGAGAGCTAAAATTTCATCTTTCACGTCATTTTTCTGATCATCATTTTCTGATGTGAAAATAATGGGAATCTTGCAGTCAACCTCAGAATTTTTAAAAATGTCATTTAACATTTTAAAAATCTTTCCTTTTTTAGGGATCTCAACACCACCTATTTCCGGTTGTTCTTCAGCGTTTTTTCCAGGGTAGGTTAAAAAACTAAATATCTTGTCGATTTCCATTTTGATTTCCTTTACTAAAAGTTTCAATTATTTGGAACAATACGACAAATTTTCTATATGTATTTTTGTTGAGAATAAATATATGACCTATAAGCACATGTCAAGGAAGTAACTATTTGAAAATATATATAATTATTTATGAGGATATTTTATATAATAATCGTATTAATTGCGACAAAAAAGATGAATGGGTTTCGACGTCAGAGAGTAGAATAAAAGCGAAGCGTTCAATGTGTCTATAATCGAACTCCCATAGTCTTTGTAGAAGTGGCGTTTGATACTTCTGCCAGTTACCTCTGTTGGCAAGGTCGGGAGTTGATTTTGTAATAACGATTAAACCCGGCCCAGTATCAAATAATTCTGGCCAGTACCATTTAACTGTGGCCCAGTAACGAATAAACCGGGCCGGAGTTGAACTGTAGAAACGGTTTATTCCTGGCCGATGTTTCCCATCAAATCAGGCCAGGTCGATTATGAAATCGGGCTGCTACACGTATGGGTTAGCCGAAGGGAAGTCACTGGAGAGAAGTCCCAGGGCTTTGCCTTGGGACCGAATGAATATGGAGCCGGAAAGGGACCGGCAGCGGGATCGCTGCAATCCCCAGGAGTAAAAACATATTATCGCTATTTCTGGCGGTATCAGCTGGGGGATAGGCCCCCATGGGCGAGAAGGCTGCTGCGGGATCTGGCGGTGCAGCCGAAGAAATGAAATGAACAAAAAGGGCTGAAAAGGCCGTTTTTAGGGCAGGGCGTACTATTCGGACAGATCCGAAACGCTTTTAAACGGAAAATATGGAGGCCGATTTCTCCGATTTATTCCAGAGTGACCTATTATCACCAAATTAGGTTTTAGATTTTTCTCTCTGCCTTTGCGCTCGTTTTCTACAACTTGGGCCATGATATTTGGCCCGGCCATAGACGATCCGGCCACAACCGCACAAACAACGGTTAAGACTTTTGGCTTGATGATCAGGGAAACCAACTTTTTCCCTGTAATAATCCCGTAAAATGAGCTTTGCCAGATACCGGCTTAAAGGAAGGGGAACCCCATTTGCGATTGCCTGTTTTTTCCCTGAAAGGGAGAAAAAAGGGATATCAAAATCAGATGGCAAACCTTGAATATCACAACACGCCCGGAATGATCTTGGGTCATTCCCAAGAACTGCGCCCCCAAGAACAGATTTTCTTGTACCTTTTATCGGGTCAAGCAACCGTCCAGATAAAGACCCAAAGATAAAATGTCGGTTTCTTGAGAACTCCGTGAACCACGACAAATCCAGATCAAATCGTTGTTGTGTGTATCCCTCAAGTTTAAAAGTTGGGAAGTTCGCCACGTTTTCAAATAAGAACCATTTAGGCTGTGAAGCTGTCACTATTCGGCAATACTCTTTTAACATTTCATCGCCGTAACCCGTAGGGTTTCGGTTTAAAGCGCAAAAATCTTGACAAGGTGAACCGCCAAACACACCAGCAAATACAGATCCGGGAGGGGTGAAGTTTCGAATATCTCCACCGGTTATCAAGTCGGGGGAGCGAACAACGCAAAAGCCGTTTTCTTCAAAGCCCATCCCCAAGAGATCAATACCGGGGAATAAAGATAAAAGTAATTTGTTCTTCATACCGGAAGAATATCAAACGAACTGTGACTTGTCCAGGACAAAAAACGTGACTGTCCTGGGCAATAAAACGTGACTGAGCTCAGGAGTAAATTGTGACGCATCGATCGCAATTTGTGTGACGCGACCGGCAACATAAATGTGACTATCCGGAACAAGGAAATGTGACCCGCCGGCGGCAAAAAATGTGACGGATTTATAAAAACCTGTTACCACCATTTTTAATGGTGGGGCCCCAGGGTTCCGGCAGTCACCACCATTTTTGGTGGTGCTGGCCAGAAATAGCTTGCCATTACCGCCGAAAATGGCGATAATGGCCACATGAAAAAGCGAAGATACCCAGGGGGCAAAGCAGGCTTTGGAGTCTATCAGACGATTATCAACATCATGCCCCCGCATGAAACATATATTGAAACCCATTTGGGAGAAGGGGCGATCCTAAGGAAAAAACGCCTTGCTGTTCAAAATTATGGCATTGACATTGATCCCCTGCTTGTTCAGAAGTGGATCAACTCAACGCCTGAAAAAACAAAGATCATCCAGGGGGATGCCGTCAAGTTTTTGGACGGGTTTAGCTTTACCGGAAAGGAGCTAGTCTATTGCGATCCTCCTTATCTGAAAGAAACCCGAAAAACAGGCCGGATTTATCGATACGAATATACCCGGGAGCAACATATAGACCTATTGGATTGTATCGTAACCTTGCCCTGTAAAGTCATTATTTCCGGATATTTTTCAAAGCTCTATTCTGAAAAATTATCCTCCTGGAATGTCCAGACATTTCAGGCCCAAACTAGTGGCGGTATTCCTGCAACCGAATATCTTTGGTTCAATTTTGAAAAACCCTTGTTCCTCCATGATCCGCAGTACATAGGCAAGGATTATCGAGAACGGGAACGAATTAAAAAGAAAGCTTCCCGGTGGGTAAACCGATTTGAATCTTTGCCCATGCTTGAAAAGCAAGCGATAATGGCACAATTAGAAAAAAGTGGAGTTTTTGAAAAAAACTCCTTCCTTTTATAAACCGCCGATAGGCGGTCAATCAGCTTGATGATTTTTTGAAAAAAAATCTACCTTATTCGGCGAATAAGGTAGATTGGGAAAACCTTCCCTATTCCCGGGAAGGTGGAAAAGTAAAAGGCCGGTTTCCCGGCCTTTTTTCAGTACGGGCGGAGCCCGTCGAAAATTTTTTCAAAATTTACTCTGGTGGGGTTTTTTCGATTTTGTCACAAAGTTTGTTGAATTCTGCTTCAATCCGTCTTTTTTCTAGCATAATTTTTTTCAATTCGGCTAGTTGCTGTCTCAAGCTTTCGTTTTCTTTAACTAGTTTTTGCCTAGGGCCGCTGATTTTTTCCATGGTTTCCAACTTTTCGATATTGGATAAAAAATTTTTCACAACATAATCAACAACACCGGCACCCGTATTTATTTTTAATCTGTCTTTAAGAGCGACAATTCTTTCTAATGTCTCTCTCTTTAGAACATGGACAACTTTCATTGTTTCCCTTTCCATGGGCAGAAATTAAAATATCAAAACAGGTTCCCGTGAAAGAGAACCTATTTTGATATTTCTTTTAACCTTTTATGTTTGAATTTTCAAACATCCTTGCTTTAAAGGTTATTTTGGCCTTCTACCCAAGGCCGGGAAAATTAAAAAGATCGTTGCCGGTTTAGTATTATTTTATTCGATTTGATCAATAAGTCAAGCTTGGTTGGCAAAATGATACTAAAATTTAATACTTTTTTAGACAATCTCATTTAATGACCAGGAAGGCTTAATCGCATCATGAAAAAGCATTGTGCAATATTTTGAACCGTCCATAGCAATGGGATGACTTTTATCATCCATTTCGCAATGACTACACCATTCCGGATAATTTTCATCTACCCAGGCCGCTTTTAACATTGGTTCAACCCGGGCAGGAACCCGGATACCTGGCAAAAAGCTTTCCTGAAAGCAAGAATAATCATAATCCGGGGCATACGGTTTCTTTTTTAAATAAATCCAGTATTGCATAATGTCTGCTCCTTACCCTTGATAGATCCGGCCAGATCCTACTTGATAACTGTTCTGGTCCTCATCCTCTGAAAGAATATTAAAAATAATGGTGAACTCGTCTTCGTCCTCAATTTCAATGGTGCAATGTTCCTTGAGGTCAAGGATCGCAGCTAATTTTACAGCGTTCAAAATGTCTTTGGTGGCCTTTTTAAAATCCTGGTAATTACAAAACTGCCCACGGAGAAACGTTTCTCCGTTAAAAATTGGGCGGGTGGCGTATGCTTCAAAAGATACTTTCATTTATATCTATCCTTTCGGCCCTGGCCGGTGTGACCAGGGCTTTGATAAAATTTATTAAGAAAGAAGGTCTTTGATTTCGGTCTTTAGTTGGGGAACCATGCCCTTTGCAGCCATTGAACAAAACGCCCCGGCTCCACAAATCACATGCTCATGAAATTGAATTCCCATCACATAACAAGCGGCCATGATTTTTTTAGTGATCTCTTTGTCACATTTAGACGGGTTTATATCTCCAGATGGGTGATTATGTGCCACAATCAAAGCCGCTGCCCCTTTATCAAGACAGGCCTTGATAATTTCTCTTGGATAAACAGAACATCCGCTTATAGTCCCTGAAAACAAAATATCAATTGACAGGATTTCATTTTTTGCATTCAAAAAAAGACAATAGAATTTTTCAGTGGTTGGGTGCTGTGCCATTAAAGGCTTTAAGATATTATAAAGGGTTTCAGGTGAACTGATTTCCTCCCCCCTGACGGATTCATTGACCATACCGGCCAACTCGCCGGACAATAACGCTTCTTTAAAGCTTACTTGTCTTGTGTTCCTGGTGCTTGCGAATAAATTCATAGTTTTTTGCATGATTTGAATCTCCCTTGCTCGATTGCTGCCCTCTACCCAGGGCGGTTAAAAATCTATTTATTCAGGTTTCTAAAACCTGAGAAAAAAGCCCTTTATCAGTTTAAATTTTAATTAACCCCTGAACCCGCCTATCTTTCAAAGCGACGGGAATGCCCGGCAACAGACAAAACCCTGATTTTATGAAGGGCGGGAAATATTTTTTGGAATCCGGCTTTGCAGGATCCCCAAAAATATTTTTTTGCTGTTGCAAGGGCGAATGACCAAAGCGTTAAATTGCGGGTTTTTCAGGGGTGATTTTAGTAGAAACCGGGGCAGTATTCCGGTTTCCTTCCTCAGATCCGGGCCTTAGTCCGGAACAAATACGGCGGGACGGCGTAAGGGTTAGCCGAAGGGAAGTCACTGGAGGGAAGTTCCAGGGCTTTGCCCCTGGGACCGAATGAACATGGAGCCGGAAAGGGACCGGCAGCGGGATCGCTGCAATCTCCAGGAGTAAAAACATATCATCGCCATTTCTGGCGGTATCAGCTGGGGGCCAGGCCCTCATGGGCAAGAAGGCTGCTGCGGGATTTGGCGGTGCAGCCGGGAAAATGAAAGAAACTAAAAGGGCTGAAAAGGCCGTTTTTAGGGCAGGGCGTACTATTCGGACAGATCCGAAACGCTTTTAAACGGAAAATATGGAGGCCGATTTCTCCGATTCCCCATAAAAAAAGGCCCTTACCAACATTTTGAATGGTAAAGGCCCTTTTTTGGGATATAATGATTCTGGTCCATAGGGGACCGAATCAGCTTTTATGCAAGGGTACGAGGTCGGCAGCTTCGTACCCTTCGCATTTTTACCGTCTGCGGCCCTTGGTATTCTCCCGGGGCTGCTGCTTTTTAACGTTTATCTGCTCCGGCTGCGGTCATCTCTTTATGTTGTTCAACAAGTTTTTTTATTGCCATATCATACCCGATTCTCATTTCATCCCTCCGAATCTTTCATTTATCGTGTTTTTGGTTTTTGATTAGCTTTTAGTCTGGCTTCCCAAACGGCTTTTCCCGCCTTACCCCTTGGCCTTACCTGGGGCCTTTTCCTGGTTGGGTATTGAGCAAAAACACGCTTTTCAAGCTGGCGGAGATCCGCCAAGGCCTGGTTTTTCTTCTCCGGGCCAAGATCAATTTTTTTCATATCTGCCCTGGCTGCGGAAACCTGTTGTGCTAGCTGCGTGGAAAGGCTTTCCAAAGCTCTCTTTTTCTTTAGTTTTTCCACGGCTGTTTCCGGGTTCAGCTTTTTAACGGCCAAGGCAGACTTTACGGTATCATTTAATGATGAATAGCGATCTTTCAGGCCGATATTATAGCCGAATTCTCCCAACCTGGAACTCTTAGCGGCTTCTTGTATGAAAGCCTTGTTTTCAGAAGAAACCCGCCCTTTGTCATGAGCCAGTTTCATATCTTTTTCATACTGTGCCAAGATATAAAGAGAATCTTGTTTTGTCTGCTCTGGTGCCGTGGATTCCTTGATAAATTGCCGGGCGATATCAAGTTTAGATTCAAAGGCTTTTCGATTCTTCTTTATAATTGTGTCTATCTGCTGTCTCTTTTTGCTCTCCTGGGGCAATTCTTCGGCCTGGGTAACGGCCTTCCGGAATTGCCCGAATTCCTGACCGTATTTTCTGAATGTGGCTGCAATTTCCTTTTCAGCGCCCGGGCGGTTCTTGGTAATCTGTCTTTCCATAGAACGCAAGGCCGCTAAAAGCTCCCGTCTTTTCTTGGTTTCGGGCTCAGTGTTCTTTTTTACTTGGTCCCGGAGCCTGACAATCAGTTTAGACGCATTTTTACGATATAAAAAAGCGTCCTGAGTCGGTGCCGCCCTTCTCATGGCCCGTTGAAACTGCCTTTCATTTTTCTGGAGTTGATCAACGCCCTGGTTGACCATGGCGATGATATTTGGCCGGTCCTTCCGGAGCGTGGCAACATGATCAAGTCCCAATTCCGTCATTTTTTGAGCAAACCGGGTTCGGATCTGGAAGATTTCAGGCGGATTAAGCCTTAGTTTGGGCTGGCCTTTGAATTTATTATGGCATTTGATGACAAAATGGACATGCGGATTTCCTGAATCCTTATGCAGAGCCGCCACATATTCAAACCCTTTTTCACCTATCTCTTTTTCAATGGCTTCCCGGGCAGCGGCCAAGACTTTAGCCGCATTCTCTTCCGTGTTTTTACAATCACTAGAAAGCATGATATGGGCTGCATCCCGCTTTTTTCGGGATAAGCCGGGTTTGGCCCTGTCAAAGTCTTGTCTCCAGCGGTCATAAACTTTTAAAACCGCTTTTTCTCCTTTGACAGTTTGGGCAAATTCGTCCTCGCATTCAACATCCGGCTTTTTCTCCGTATCAATCCGACTGATATAGTCCAAGGCGATCTTTACCCGGTGGCCCCGGCTGTAGCTGATCACTTTGACCACTGCCTCAGATTTAGCAGAATACAAAGCCGGGATATAATCAGGGTTCGCAAATCGACCCCCAAGGCCCGTTTTTAATCCGGAATTTAATCCGGACCAAAACGGACGGCCAATTGACCTAGCCTTTCCGCCGCCCCTGGATGTCGGGCCGTTAAAATCATCTTCATATATTCGAGATTCGACCATGATTTATATCTCCTGGGCACCCATAACCATGTCTTCAATTTTCCGGTATGCATCTATCATGATGTCAAACTGTTGTTTAAGTTCATGATGGCATTCGGCAAGGTCTTTTTCATGAACAATACCCGTAGTATTAAAATACATAGCAATCTGATTCAGATTGCCCCCCACCCGGGCCAGATCCGCCCGTTGTTTTTTCAATTCGGCTATAACTTCTTTTATAGGGAATTGATTTTTGGGGCGGTTATCCTTCAAATATGCAGCTATAGCCCTTTTGATAAGGTCAGGAAATTTCATTCTGGATTCTTTCATAAAAATTTCCACCGCGTTATCAAGTCGGCCTAACCTAACGGCTCTCGGTTTGGTGTATTTATCCTGCATATTTGATCCTTCCAGCATGGGACCCTTTAGGGAAAATGCTCTTGGGGGTTCCCTTTTAAGGGGGGGCTCTGCCCCGGTCTTTTTATGGTGCGGATTGTACCAGAAAAAGCAGGACTTGGCAAATTGTTTACAATTTGCGTATCCTGCCAATAGACATTAACCCTTCCTTGTTATTCTGATCAGGTGGGTTAGTAGGCTATTTTTGACCTCCTTTTGGAAAGGAGGGCCGGTCATAACCGGCTACCATTCTTTTAAATTGGCTTGAAACCCTTATAAATAAAGGCCTTTCCGCCTTCCGGCGGCTGATTTGGTGCGCTTTGGAACAACCTTTTTATTAGCTTGGAACACTTTAAAAATCAACTGGAACACTCCATTCTAAAGCCGGAACACTCCATTTTCAAACTGGAACAGCCTTAAACCACGGTATTTTCCACGGGTTCCCGGGAAAAGAGAGATTTGGTCGTTTTAATAAATTCTGCCTTCGGCCCATCCATAATAATTGACGTTCCAGGGCCACAACAGAAAAAAATATTTTTTGATCGGAGATAAAAAAATATTCCCGCCCTTTTCAGGGTTTTTCTATTGCTGTCCCTTTCTCTTTCAATTTGTTTTTTAGATGGGTTCAGGCAGGGGGAAATCAAAATTTAAACTAATAAAGGGCTTTTTTTTCAGGTTTTAGAAACCTGAAGAAACAGGTTTTTGATTTAACCCAAGATGAAAGGATAAAATTATGATTGAATTCTCTGCTGACACCCTGGCCGATCTCCCGGATTTGTTTACGAATGAAGAAACACCATTCAAAAATAGACTGATCCAGCTTCATTTATTCTCATTTCAAGCAGATTGGTTTATCTGCGAGTATAATCCGGCCTGGCAAAATTTTTATGGAATGATGGTTTTCCGGAATGACTTTAAAAATGCCCGATGGGGTTATTTTACTCTTCCGGAACTGGAAGAACTTTCAAAAGTAACGGAAATTCACTGGAATAAAAATTTTATTCCCAGGGCTGTAAAGGATTTAAAACCCCTGGTAGTTAAGTTTAAAGGAATACAAAGAATTTACTGTTAGATGGCCGTCATCGTCGGCCCTGGTGGTGTCAGCTCTCCCCCGGGATCTCCCGGGGAGCTGACCGCCATGGGCGGCAAGGCTACGTCAGATCTCTAAAAAATTGAATATTTCCCGGTCCATAGACCGGAACACAGACGGCGGGACGGCGTAAGGGTTAGCCGAAGGGAAGTCACTGGAGGGAAGTTCCAGGGCATCGCCCTGGAACCGAATGAATATGGAGCCGGAAAGGGACCGGCAGCGGGATCGCTGCAATCCCCATAGTCCATTTCTTCAAATTTTGTAACTCTAAAAGCCTCGACCGTAAAAATAATCGTTCCTAAAAAAACAAATCCTATAATCAACCATTGGTTATCTTTGGCCGGACCTGGCAAGAAAAAAGGAGGCAACACATAAAAAAAAGAGGCTATTAGTCCAGTCAAACCCGTTCGATATCCTATTCGGCTTTTCGGTTTTCGAAAATTCAATTTTTGCCGTTCATACTCCATTAATAGCATCAGCGTTTTACACGTCAAATAAGCCCCGTAAATAATACAAACCCAAAGGGTTATCATTAAAACAAACAGAAATTCCATAATAATCTCTCCTACTCTATTTTAATCGGTCGAGTTGCGTGGTTTAATTTTGATCAGATAAAAACTGATTGCAAAAAACAAAAAAATGAATATCAAAATAACAACTCCATGAACAAAAAAATGGAAGTCTACTTGTACTCCAATCTTCTTTATAAGGAAGCCAGAGGTAAAAATTGCCATTTTTACATAAAGAGCAGCCCCACCGAAAGCAACGGTCAGGATACCGATAAGCTTTAGAAAAGCTTTCATGCCCACTCCCCTATTTTGTTTCATCCTGGGCAGATCCCCCAGGGCGGTTATTCTTTCGATTTAATTCGGAATAAATAATAAAGATTGCCGCCCCCCCGGATGCAATCACAGGGGGAATGTCTTTTCCGTCAAATTCATGACCGGGAAAGAAAAAAGCGGCAAAACCTAAGACTACTGAAAAAAGAGCCAAGATAATCCCAATGGTGAACATAAACCATTTATCAAAAACTCTGTCTGAACCTTTTGGTCCATTGGGATTCTGAGATTTTAGCCAGGGCGAACAATCAAGAGTATGATCCACTTCAACCCTATCTAAATCACACTGCCCAAAGCCTTCACAGTCAATATATGGGTAAAATTCCAAATCAGAAGATTCAAGAGTGTAAGCCTGGGTCAGTGTAGTTGTTTTTACAACACCTTCTTTTTCAGATTTTTTTATTAGGATCGGCACACCGGGCCAAAATGTTTTATTCCATTTATCAGCTTTTAATTTGGCTTTTTCCATATCTTCTCCCGGGGCCTATCTCCCCTATTTTGTATCATTCAATGACGGTTGACTTATATTCCTCGACCCTATCAACATACTGCGGCTTGCTACCACGGACTATTCGAAAAGCTTTCTGACAACCTGGGCAGGGATCAATTGAATACATGGACTCATGAGGACCTAAAAGGACTTCCCCACATTGACAGACCCAAGCAGCATTGTTTCCGACGCAACGTGCTTGGGTGGAACTACCATCCTGCCATTGAACCTGGGCCTCGTAATATTTTGCCATCTGTATACTCTCCTATTCCGTTTCAAAATTGATATTTAAGCCTTGAATAAAAGCACTATCCAAAAAACAAAGGTCGAGACTGGCAAAACATAATTCATAATATGTTTCCCTGGTATGCTTTTTCCGGCTTTTACGACTCCAAGAAGAAAGCTACTATTTAAAAGCTCTTCTTTTCCAATGTAATCCAATCTATTGCTCTGTCTGAGTGAGATAAAAAACCACGCCCCTGTATATATTAAGCCTAATATCCCAATAGTGACCCTTAAAAAATCTTCACTTGGATTTAAAGCCATATATGCTGTAATCATCATTGCTTCTGCAACTAAAAAAAAATTTGTGCGGCCTTCACGAATAGAATCAATATGCTTGAATACATCCCATTTAAAGTCTCGATCATTCCGCGCTCGGCATTTAGGACATTCCGTTTCCTCTTTAGCTGGCTCAGACATAAACTTTCCTTTATTTTGGTTCAGTATATTCAAACTTAATGTGAGCAATAAGAGTAACCGGCAGATAAGGTTTTATCCTCCGGGTTCTTAAACTGGTATAAATAAAAGCTGTGTTATTTCCCGTTTTGGTGGCTATAATATCGCCTGTCCTATTTTCAAACATTTGCCCTATTTCTACATCTTCAAAGTTACACGAAATCCCACGACTGCTAACTCTGGCTGTAAACGATACCGAATCTTTTTTAACCTCAACCTTATCGGGCTTCATGCCGTGTATCCTTTATTTTGGTTCGTCCTGGGGAAGTTCCCCAGGACGGCAGTATCAAAGTTTTCACATTACCAATTGCAATTTTCCGCAGCGATAATAGCCCCAACCCTATTCTCTTTAGTAAGGATTACATATCCATTATGTTGGAAGTGGGCACCCCAACCGTGTTCGTTTGCTTCTTCTTTGCTTTCAAACTCAGTATGGGCGGTAAAAGACACTCTTGGGGTTTCAATTCTTTTCTTGATCTTTTTCATTTCTAACTCCTTGACTCTGATTAATGATATCTCTTCATAGCACCGTGACCGGTCACAGGTCAAGTTATTTATTTGCTTTTTCACGCTTTTTTTTAAGTTTTTCCTCAAGTGTTCGGATCTCCGGCCAGTCGCCCGGGTGAGCCCAAACATCACGGCGAACAAGGCCAAGCTCGGCCTTACGCTCTCGCTCTTTCCGTTTTCTCTCTGCTGCCGATTGAGCCATGTTAAAACCTCTATATATTGCGATGCCGGCAGCACGTACCGACACCATAAACCTGACCGCAAGCCACATTTACGATACACATACACCGGGGATCAGCATCATCATACAGTAATTTATTTAATCCTATTTTCATTCCCGCTCCCTATTTAGTCCAGTTTTCAATAAGTAAATTGGAAACTCTCTTAAAATGCTTTTCATTATTTGTGACCAGGATCATGCCCTGGCTTCTGGCATGGGCGGCTATCATCATATCCATGTTACCGATGGTCATTCCCTGCCCTTCCAATTCCGCCCGGATCTGGCTGTAATGCTCGGCAGCAACCCGGTCCCATAAAAGGATATCAACATGCACGATAAATTGATCAACAAGGCCCTGGTGCTTTGATGGATTAGCCGCCCTTTGGATACCATAAAGAAATTCTGCGTAACTGATAATAGACAGACAAAATTGATCCATTTCAAGGGTGTTAAACCGTTCTAATACCTGTAAGGGCTTTTCCCGCATAATGTAGCTGCAAATGTCCGTATCAAGCATATATTTAGTCATCAAAAATATGCCTTTCCTGCGGTGGCGTGTCCTGCCGGTCCGTCATAAAATCAGGGTCCGCCTTTTCACCAGACAGAAAAAAATCATTCCATGAATCCGGTTTAGGTGAAAGGATCACATTGTCACCCTCTTTTTTGATAAAAACCTCCGTGCCTTCAAATCGAAACTCTTTAGGCAATCTGACCGCCTGGCTTCTTCCGTTTAAAAAAATCTTAGCTGTTTCCATAACCCCCCCCCTTTTTTGATATATATCATTTTATATACCATAATATAATTTATTCCTTGGTATATATCAAGATGTTTATCAAATATTTTTCCAGGCATTCATGACCATTTTCACGTATTGTTCAATGCCTTATAAATAGTTTGTCGGCTCACACCAAAATGATCAGCAATTTGTTTGACCGGTATTCTGTCCTTTTTCATTTCTTTAACCTTGTCCTTTTGTCCATCATCAAGAGCAGGAGCACGCCCCAGGTGCTTACCATTTTTTTTGGCGGCGGCAATTCCTTCTTGTTGACGCTCTTTGATCAAAGACCGTTCAAATTCAGCAAAGGCACCCATGACTTGCAAAAGTAATTTGCTCATTGCATTGGCTTTGTTATCGAAAACAAGATTTTCTTTGTAAAATTTAACGGCCACGCCCTGGCCGGTTAGATCATCGACGATGGTTTGAAGGTCTTTAAGATTCCGAGCCAATCGATCCATCGAATGAACATGGAGGGTGTCACCTTCCCGAATATAATCTATACACTGTTCAAGCCCTGGCCGGTTGATCGCCTTTCCGGAGACTTGATCTTTAAAAATTTTATCCAGGGCTTGGCCGCTTAATTGCCGGTCGTCATTTTGCCCCACTGTGGACACTCTTATATATCCAATCTCAGCCATAAAAACCTTTCAATGCTATTAATGTTAAAAAAGGTCTTAGAATGGTATTGACAAAATGTCAATCTATTATAAATCAAAGCTTTTTAGACACTCTTTTTGGATTGTTGATAACTGTCTGAAAACGTATACCTTTATTGACACTGAAACGAATCTTTAAGATTTGGTGCATTTTTCGGCCGAAAAAAAGAGCAGGGAAACGGCAAGAGGCCTGATTTTTGGTTATGCTATTACCCGGAATGAAACAAACCTTGTTTGCAAATGCAACAGACTAGAGACATTTTGTTGCGAACAGCTTATATTCTTTTATTCAGACAGATTTTGCCGGGCCATGATGATATTTACCTTTACCGACCCGGTTTGTCTGTTGGTATTTATTTCCTTCGATATCCATGAAATTAATTTTGATTTCAGCTATAAATTGTGAGTTATGATTTTTATCAAACATCCACAGCATGAGTCCTCTATCTAACCGTTCTTCATGTTTTTTCCAGTGTTTATACTCAACATTGACCGTTTCACCTGAATGGATCAAATCAACAGGTTGAAACTCATAATATAAATCCCCGCATTCAGGATGGTAGAAATTTTCAATTGTAATGTTCATCGCCGATCCTTTCCCAATGTTCTTAAGATATACACCTGTTTCTTCATCAGCTATTGCAGTGAATTGACTTGCTGTGAATAATAACGATGGCATAACTGATAACTTACGCTGTTTAATAAGTTCGTCTGTTTGCTTTTTAGCAATGAAGGTATAAGCGAGAACCGATAGAAACGTAAGGAATAAAATTATTACAGTTAAAATATCTATAAACATAATGGTAATATCCCTTACAATTAGGATTAAAATTTTTGAAACAATAGAAAGAATAGTTTCCATGGCTGTTAGCTAAAACCAACGATTTTAAAGAGACTAAAGCTCCCCGCACTATATTAAAGTGTTTATTCTATTAACCTGAATTTGGTGGGTGCCTGTTAAGATCTATCAAAAGGTGGATAATAATGTATAAAATGTAATTTTAACGGTTAAATCAGCGGCACGGCTTTTTACGCCCGCTGTATTTTATTTGTTGGGGTTATCCAGTTTTGGATAGAACTAATGTTAAGCTGCACTATGATATTGTTTAGTATGGACGCAAAGAGTATTTTTTAAAAATGATCTTAGCGCTTCAGGTATCCTTGCTCTTGGGGCTACTAAGACATTAGCGTTAGCTTGGCTGACAGTAACGTGAATCTTAGGTGGTGCTTTGATTTCGGCCGAAAATTTACCAATACTTGTATGGATTGCTGCAGCAAATTCGACGAGAAACCACAGGAGGTATTTCCCTCTTGTCAGCATCAAAATGTTTCCCTGACCTCGTATTTCTTCTTCAGTTTGCGAGATGTCAATATTGTTATCTAACTTTATGTTACACTGTGAGTGAATGTAGTCCTGTATATTTTCTTTTTCTTTTGGGTGTTGATTTAATGTGATTTGTTCATCATTGAATGAAAAAATATGCTTCATAAATATGTCATTCAAACAAGGTTTTTCTCCAGACCTCTTCCAAACTAATATCCAAGCCATAACAGGAATAAGGTCTGTTACGAATATATTCAACTGTTCGTCAAACAAATCAAGTATGTGGTCTTTTTCTGTTTTTGGAACCACCGAAAGGTTAAATATTTCACACAGCAGCCTATCGCAAGTATTTCGGTTAACAACGTAATTTTCAATTGAATATCCTTCAGTTATAAAAATATTTGATTCTTTTGGGAGTTCCTCTCCCAAAATAGTCGAAAAGTCACGGTCGATAAAGAACACAACTTGATTCTTCGAGAAACGACTCCAGTCAAAAGTTGAATGAAGGTCTAAAACTTTGTCTTTGTTACCAGCATGCCACAATTCAATTTGCCAACCATCGGGAATAACTTGCTCAATGAAGCCATGGTAGAAGGACAAATCTTCTTTCCCCTCGACAATGCCATAAACTTTTTTTGATGTTTGATTAAACCGCCCAAGAAACTCATGATAAATACCTGAGATACTATCAAGTGCTTGGGAATGCACTTCTATCATACTCATGTTCAGAACCTCTCAAACGCAGAATTCGCCAAGGCCATGCGCATAAGACTTTAGCTCATTGTCATAAATAAATGGAGAATGGGTCACAGCCACAATACCTGAACAAAAACCACCATTTCTTATGTCTGTTAAAAATCTACGTTGCCAGGTAACAGATAAAGATAGCTCTGGCTCATCAATGAGGACGAAATATTTTGCCCCACCCGATAAGTAGAGATGACTAAACAAAGAGACAATTTGTTTTTCTCCGGATGATAACTGCTTAAGCTCAACGTCTCTTTGGTTCCCATCAGGACAATCAGCTTTAATGTTGAACGAGAATGACGAACTGTCATATATGAAAGTTTTGTCGACCATATATTCATTGCATACATCGCAAAACTTACTAATAGAATCTTCGTTTTTTTGAAGTTCTTCTTGAAATGCAAGAAGTTTAATAAAATAGTGGCAAATTACCTTTGCATGTTCGTCTAAATTTTCTCCATTTTTAACCTTTTGTATCGTCTGTGACAGATGCTGTTTGCTTGTTGTAGAAAGAATAGATGCATGAATTCTATTCAGAACGTTTTCAATAGTTTCATCTGAGGATTTTTGGATCTGATCTACGCTGACTTCAGCATATTTCTGATCAACCACATCCCCAAGATAGCCCAATGTTAAATTGTTGAGGTTTTCTCTCGCAAACTCCTTGAGTTGCTCAAGAGTGCTTCTGATGGCTCGAACAACGTCTTTCATGCCGAATTCAACTAACTCGACATATGTGTCATGCCTTTTCCTGGGTGCCATATATTTATGCCTGTGAAGCAATTCCTCATCATCAATCCCTTTAAAAATTAAATTTAATTCTTGTTCGATTCGACGGTAAGTTGGGAGATATAACAGTTGAGCATTCAGTGATTTGTTAACATTTTCAAGAACAGCTTTTAGCTTTTCTGCATGTTTACCTTGAGGACGGGTAAATAAATCTAGTTCTTGCATTATGAAATGAACAGGTATATCAAATCGGTCACACAGTAGTTCCAAATCAGGCAATAATATATTTCCTTCACTCTGTTCAAGCAGTTCCAAAAAACGTTGGCGTATATGAATAGGTACTCTTCTCAATACTTTTTTATCGAGACCTCTTATTTTTTGTTCTAAATACGAATAAGACAACACATGTCTTTCATTGTTAATAGTTATGGATAATTGCTCAAATTTAAACTTTGCAAGTGCTCCCCATTGGCCTGAAAGCAAATAATAAAGCAATCTTAATACCGTTGTTTTTCCAGTCCCATTTTCTCCAACGAGGATTAACGTACTATCTTTTAAATGCAGTTTAAAATCTTTATATCCATGTAATTTAGTTATTTCGAACAAGGTTATTCCGCTCATTATTGCCTCCCTAACCAATATGGAATTAAGCCGTACAGCAAATATATTCAAATTTGTTTTGACATGAATTGATCAAATTTATAGCCAAATTTATTCTTACCCCAACAATATATATAATGTGTGGTTCTGTATATCTGTTTATTATCCAATTTTTAGCTAGATAACTTGAAAATTTGAATGTTATCCAACCAATCCAGACAGGCTGATCAAAAAACGATAATCAAGTTTATTGGAGAGTAACCTGATTTTCGATCCCATTGCAAGCCAATCCTAAAAATCAGGTTTATATATTATTATCCTTATTAGCCTGGCCGGGATCTGGCCCGGGCCATCCTCACAATTTAGATTTAATTTCAGTCAGCTAATTTTGTTCCGGTTCATAGAACCGATACATGGAAACCCCACGAAATAAATTTTTTAAACCGGCCCAAAATCTTATTTTTCCAGCTATAAAACCATGAGATTCCCCGGTATATCGCCAATTCATAAACGACTCTATTCTGTCAACTTTTAAGACCGGGTTATCGCCAAAATAAACAGGTTTGTCCACCTGGGCAGCTACTTCTTGGCAAAACTCTTGCCAAAGTTCTATTATCTGGTCTTTCTGCCTAACCTGGACAACCTGGTGTATGGCATAATCATTGATTTCTTCGTATATTTCTTTAAAACCCGGACGGGGCCAATCATCACAAACAATGGCACTCAGCCAGTTTATTGATGAAAAAACACGTTTTCTATATTCTTGGTCGATAGGCATTTCACTTGAAAGCATCCAGATTAATTTTTGTGAAATAGTTCTTATTTTTAAAGTGTCTTTATCAAATCTATTATTCATATCAGATACAATTCCTTTAATTGTGTTTCAATCTGCGATACTCCCAGGGCGGAACCGGATCTGAATCGATCCATAATCCTATTTTCAGGCCCCGGGCTTTATTTTCAAGGTCTTTCCAGATCCGGCAAAAAGCTTTTTTGCAATATCGGATATAAACCCAAGCATAACCATTTTTTACAAGGGTTTGATTGATATTTAAACCCGTGGCCTGGACCTCAACAATCCCGACGGTCCGCCCATAGTGGTCAGTATTTATTGATTCAATTGATACCTTAACCCCAGGCTTGATAATTTTTTGAAGAAAAATCTTTGCGGCCATCCCCTGGGCCTGTGTTTTTTCCGGGGTGTCTATGCCGTATAGTCTTATCTTTACAATCTGGCCGTTTCTTAGCACCTTGATTGTATCTCCATCAGTAATATTATAAACGGCCCCGATCCACGAAAAACACTGAACAGGAAGAAAAAGAATAAAGAAAACGACCGTTAATTTTAATTTAACCATAATTACCTTATCGGCCCCCTTGTATTTTCATTTTGGCCCCGGTTGAGTTGTAAACGCTTAACCGCTGTTGGTGTTACCCTTTTTTGCAAAATAGCCTCTATCCCTTTATTGTCTTGAGAATAAGCCCGGATAAAAGCATTATTCCACTCTTCGCCCTGCAACTTGGTTATATCAAGGTTATACCCGGCTGTTTTGCATATTTTTTCAGCATAGGCCCGGAGAGTTCGCCCGTTCCCCTCAAGGAAAGGATGAACCACGTTAAGCTCCCCAACGATATGCGACAATTCTCCAACAAAGGCTTTATGGTTCAAATTTTTTAATTTGGACATATCAACGGCCTTTGTTAGTTTGTTTGCCTCCTGGTCAACAAACTCCGGACGGCAAAAAACGGTGGTTCCTTTTTCAATAGGAACATCCCTAAACTGTCCGGCCCATTCATAGACATCACTAAAAAGATGTTTATGAATCTTTTTCAGGTGTTCACTGGAAAAATCACCCTCTGGAATCGTTGTCATACGGGAACTTGCTGCCATCCTTTCAAACTGATCAAGCCGGGCCTGGTTGGTAAACCCCGGTTTGTTTTTAAGGATGTCCGTCCCGGGAATCAGGTGCGGGGTGGCCGTTTTTTTAAGACTCAATTTTCAAAACCCTTTTGATTTCTATTATCATTTGATCGTCGGTCAAACCCTTCCTAACCAAACCCTCCAAAAAAATCTTTTCTTTTTCAGTTAAAGGATTGCCCTCTATGGCATTAGAGGCAAAACCATTTCTCAAAGCCTTTAAACGATCCCCAACCACTTTAGGGTCCAGTAATGGGTTTTGTGTTTTTTTTGCGGCTGTATTCATTGGCTTTTCCTTTTTAAAGGCGGTTTAAAGTAAAGATACTGCTTTTCTTTGAATTTCCCGGATAAAGTCTTTCAGCCGAGAAAGCTCTTTTTCCATTTCGGAATATTCTTTTAAAATCTGGCTAACCGTTCCCGCTGCCGTGGCCTTTCCAAATTTATTTTGGTATTCGGCAATAATTTTCAAAGAATCCGCCTTTGTAATTTGAACCATTTTTCTCGGGGCCTGGTTAACTGACATTTGAATTTTCCTTAATTTTCATAATCAAATCCTTTTTAAAAGCCCCCCTGGTTCACCAGGGGGGCCGGTTACATTTATGCGGCGGCTCTAACGCCTTTTAATTCTGCCATTTTTTGGGTGAGTTCCCAAAGAACTTTATTTATTTTTTTATTCCGGTCAATGGATTTAACCGGACGGGTTTTTGCCCTGCGGCCCTTGGGGGATCTACCCCGGAGTCCACCCTTAATTGTGTTCTCCTGAATCGTGTTAAACGTGGTCCACAAGTCGGATTTATTCCTATCTTCCGTCCTGCGGGTATTCAAAAGCTGTGTTGAGCGAATTGGAGATTTTTCCGGCTCATCATAAATTAACTTATGTGCGGCCTGGGCAAAATAATCTTTTTCAATTTCTTCAAGCTGGATCGTTTGCCAATCATCAACAACCCCGGCCACCTTTTCAATATGTTTTCCAACCATGGCGGCAGACTCAATAAATTTTTCCGGTGTAAATCCTACGTGCCGGTGGGAATATTCGGCCATCCTATCGCCGATCACCAAGCCATTTGCACATGCAAATTTAAAAACCCCGCCGATAAGCTGGAAAGCGCATCCCCTATCATGGGAATTATAAAGAAGCATATCCATACGATGACCATTAACAAGCAGATCCGGACGGGTAAAACGGATCATGTGTTTTTGAAAACCCCTCCGATCCTCAAGCCTTACCCCGGCCTGGCCAGCTTGAACCGGAATCCAGTTTGAATCCCTGAGATAATTAATTGCCTGAATTGTAGGCACAAAGCTATATCTTTCAGATACGCCGTTAATTGCTGCGGTGGCTCCAATAGAGGGGGCCAGGCTGACAAGAGTCTCGTTTGATAATTCTTTGATTTCTTCCATTTTAAAAATCTCCCTTACTAAGATTAATTAATTTTAGTTTCTTCTACCCAAGAAACTAATATTAGTTTATAGTGTTTTTGTGGTTTTTGCAAGCTTTTTATTATATTTTACTATATTTTTTTATGATTATTAAAAATCTACCTGACAAGTGTTCTTAATCCAAGGTTTTTTATACGCTCTCTTTTTCCGGGGCCGTCCGGGTTTCCGGATCTCGATTTTAAATAACCCATCCCATTTATAATCAGGGGGGCTTATCATTCGATTATAAAGATCTTTAATTAAAGGCAGGATATACGCTTTATAGTCCTGGTATTTAATAGATGGATGGAATTTATAGCAATCAATTAAATGGCTGTTTAGAATATATGAAAGTTCACCTAAAACCTTTTTTATTTTTCTCCAATCATTTGAAGTTTCAAGAATCCTGATCGAGTATTTAAGCCATTTAAGACTATTCAATGTATATTCATTGTCGCCACAAGGACCGCAAAACCATAATTTTTCTGGTAAAATTCGCTCCATAATATCGCCCCCCCTGCCCTGCTCTTTAGTTAAATTAAATCCTTTATGGTTTCGATTTCCCCGGCTGGCCTGGGCTCAAAATTCGGGTTTACTTCGACTTCAAGATATTTCCGCAGCCGCAATCCCCGCAATTCGTTAAGCGAAAAAAAACCCCATTGAGCGTTTATAAAATCGTCATTAAAAACGGCGAACCCGTAAAATATGCGGGCTTTAGGGTCATATTCGGCAGCGTACCAATGGCAAGCCCCAAGACACATATGAAGATAAATAATTTTATCTTTGGCCTTGACTCCTTCGGCTTGGTAAAGTCCGGGAATCCCTTTTAAGTGTTCGTTGGTAATCATCATTTTAATATCCTTTCCCTTACTAAAGGTGGTTCGTTTATGCCCTCTACCCAGGGCGGTTAAAAATCTATTTATTCAGGTTTCTAAAACCTGAGAAAAAAGCCCTTTATCAGTTTAAATTTTAATTAACCCCTGAACCCGCCTATCTTTCAAAGCGACGGGAATGCCCGGCAACAGACAAAACCCTGATTTTATGAAGGGCGGGAAATATTTTTTGGAATCCGGCTTTGCAGGATCCCCAAAAATATTTTTTTGCTGTTGCAAGGGCGAATGACCAAAGCGTTAAATTGCGGGTTTTTCAGGGGTGATTTTAGTAGAAACCGGGGCAGTATTCCGGTTTCCTTCCTCGTCGCCGGGCCTTAGACCGGAATAAATACGGCGGGACGGCGTAAGGGTTAGCCGAAGGGAAGTCACTGGAGGGAAGTCCCAGGGCTTTGCCCTGGGACCGAATGAATATGAAGCCGGAAAGGGACCGGCAGCGGGCTCGCTGTAACCCCTTTTTTTTATAAATTGGTTTATATAAGTATATATATTTTTGATTTAAGAGTGTTGACAATAAAGGATCTTTAATGTATCGGTATAAAAACCGTTCAATTCAGAAGGAGTTAAAAAAGATGAGACGAGGTTTAATAGGGACCATATCCAATTACAAAGGTGGGACCGGAAAAACAATTACTGCTGTAAATTTATCCGCAGCCCTGGCAATTAAAAAGAAAAAAGTTTTACTAATCGATAACGATCCACAAAGCGATTCCACAAGATCATTAGTTAAAGGCCCGGCTATAATCAGGTCGTGCATGTATGATTTGCTTAATGTAGATGAGGAAGATAAAATCCCGGTAGAAGACTGTATTTATCCCACCATCCAAGACAATCTCGATATAATTCCAAATATTCCAGAAACTAGTGGCCATGAAATTCCATTAGCCCAAGACTTCCCCGGAAGTAACGCAACTTTAAAAAAAGCTGTCTACGAATATGCAGTAAGTAATTACGATTATATTTTTATAGATTGCCCCCCTACTCTTTCGGTTTTTGTTGCAAATGCTTTATTTTGTTCCGATGTTGTTATAATTCCCATGACCGCTGGATCAGGCAATAGTTTAGAAGGTATTAAAGGGGTTATGGATTTAATGCTTTCAATGAAAGAACAAAACAATAATCTCAAAGAATTTAAAATTCTAATTAATAAAATAGATAGAAGAAAATCCGCCCACAAAGCGAATATCAGCAACGCTCAAATGAGATTCGGCGAAGAAAATATTTTTAATTCTACAATTCCAACATCTTCCGATTTTGAAACCGTTGAAGCTATTAAACAAACAACCATTTTTAATTACGCAACCCGGTCAAAAGGAGCTAATGCCTTTAGAAATTTAGCGAAAGAATTTTTAAATCTATTTGAAAATAGAAATTAAAAACCCTTGGGGTAGCAAGGGAAAATTTTAGCAAGGGAAAATTTTAAAGATAGGGTTTATAAAAATGAGCGCTAAAAAGAGACTTAGTTTAGCTGATAGAATTGCCCAACAAAGCATTGATAACACGCCGCCAGAAAACTTCGAAGTCGAAAAAAAATCACTTCAAAAATTAGCTCAAGCCAAAGATGAGCATAACAACTTAGCAAGCAAGCAAGCTAACAAGTTGACAAGTAAGCAAACAACTAAACAGTTGCCTAAACAGTTGCCTAAACAAGTTGACAATACAGCAAGCAAGCAATTGCCTAAACAAATTGACAACTCAACAGGTAAACAAGTTGACAATACAGCAAGTGAGCAAATTAAAAACTCAGCAAGTGAGCAAACAAGTGGACAAGTTGATAGATTAACAAATGAGCAAGTTGACAACTCAGCAAGTGGGCAGGATACTATTTTATTTGATCTTTCAAAAAAACCTAAAGATTTAAATCCAAAACAATATAGAGTCCTTTACGAAATCTATTTTAATAGACCTTTTAAAGTTCATGGACCAGAAAGAATAGGCGGTTCTAAAAACTTTAAAATCCCATATGGAACGGTTCGATACTGTTTAGAAAGTCTCTACAAAAAAGGATATATTTCAAAACCATTCAGTATAAACAATGGTATCCAAAAAGGTACAAGCTGCCAAGTGAATGAAGGTAAATGTATTCAGTTTTTTGGGCCTACCTTAGTCATAAATAGTGAACAAGTTAACAAGTCAACAACTTGGCAAACAAGTGGACAAGTTGATAGATTAACAAATGAGCAGGTTGACAATTCAACAAGTGGGCAAGTAAGCAAAATAGCAAATGAACAAGCACAATCCTCTAATAAGAAAGAAAGAAGTTTATTAAATAATCTTTCTTTCTATTTAGAAAATTCAGCTTATTGGAAAGGGCAGGGACTAACGCTTAAAAAATGTGAGGGCTGGATTGAAAAATTAGATCATTGTGAACCTGATTTTTTATTGACTCAATTGCGGTTTGCTGAAAACTCAAAAAACGTTCGTAATTCCGATAAACCCTTAAATTATTTTTTTACTTGTTTGGCGGATGGTGGTTTGCCTAGGCCGCCTGATTTTTTGTTGCCACAAGAAAAAGCGACCAGAATCAAAAAAGCCGAAATAGAGGCCCAATTGAAAGCCGCCGAAGAAATGGAAGTTTTGAGGGAAAAAGAACGGGCAATAGCCGAAAAACTGGCTTTTTTGAAATTTTTAGAAAACTCGGAAATTGTAGCCGAGCTAATCAAAAAAATTGAATCAAGATATACAACAAACAAATTAAAAATTTCAATTCAGGTATTTAAAGATTCTGGAAACATAGATCCAAGACTTGAAAATGCCTTAAAATTAGAGTTCCAAAATTTAGAGGACGATTGAAATGCAAAGCTTTAGCGTTGTTTACAATTCAATTTTTAAATGGAAAGGTTTTGGTTCTTTTAAAGAACAAGAAAATTATGAAGAATGGGATAGTTTTTGCCATTTAATTATCGCAGAAGGAATAGAACGGGATCGACCTTGGATAATCGCAGTTGATCAAGGGCTGGATTCAGGAACATCAATCACAAATTGTGTGAGTTTTTTAGCCCCTCTGGTGTGTGAAAAACTAAAATTAGATCCCTTGGCAATTAAATGGATAGAAGTTTACAACCATGAAGAAAGAACTATTGACGAAGTGGTTATAAAAAATCTCAAATATGTCTATTACAATCAACCTAAGATTACTTTCAACTGGCAGCCTTGCAATCTTGAGGATCGAAATCAAGTAGAAAAAATAATTTTAACTGCCGGGCAAAAGGTAATAATTTAAAAAAAGTGGCATAGACATTGCTCCGTTGGCACAAATTTATCCCACAAGGCAAACTATATAGTCAAATATAGACAAATTAGGAAAAAAAATTCCCAATATTGGCTAATTTTCACATATTTTGTGAAAAAAAGTATTTAAAAAATGTGTTTTTGCGTTGACAGAAGTGTTTTTTATATGTAGTTTTTGGAAAAAGTCGGCTTGGAAAGGTTGACGTTAAAAGTAAGTTTTAAAGAAAAAAAATCGGCTTAAAGGGGGTTGGGTAGAACCCCCAATAAGCCTGAACCAAGAACGCTATAAAGCAAGGGATAGCGCATTGATCTATATCTATAATAGCAAGCAAAAACCCATCTTTCAATCCGCGATCCCTTTATTTCTTTTAATTTTTCTATATCTACAAAGGGATCATGTCAGAAAAAATAAAAATTCGGACCCGTATACCATCGTCACTTTGTAAGGATTCGCTGTTAAAAGCGGTTGGGTTAGGTTGTTATCTTATGATTGACGGCAGCCGCCCGAAAAATATTCCTGAATGTGAGAAGGTTAATAAGAGAATAGAACTCTCACCGAAAGGTGAGGAATATTTATCAGCCCTTTTGAGTTCTGGTGAATTCAAAAGCAAAGCTGAACTTATAACAACGGCCCTTGCTTACCTGGCGGAGCAACCCGCCTGGGTCTATCAATTAGGGGCAACCACCATTTAAAAAGGAGAATTTTAATGAATCAAATTAAAAACCGATTGATTCAGAATCTTGGAATTACGTTCTATCTGTTTGTTTTTAATGTTGCGAAAGCGATTGGTGCAGACGATCCTTTCGAATCGGCAACAAAAAAAGCCGACGAGCTGACAAAATATCTTTCCGGTGATTTTGCTATTGCCGTCTGTACGGTTATTATTGTTGTTGCGGCAATCGCTTTGATGTTTAATAAATTGCGTATGGAATGGGCTCTTAGGATCATAGGCGGTGCTATTATTATTGCCTCCGGGGCTGCAATCGCAGATTGGGCGTTTGACACTTAATGGATCATCGCAGGATCATATATCCGACTCCTTGGAAACCCACGCTAATAAAAAGCGTTCCAAGGGATTATGCCATTTTTAGCGTGGTGATAATCGCAATTATTACGGGTATAGCGGGGAATATTTTTGTAATGTTCCCCGCCGCCCTGATTGCCTGGATATATGGAGCTTTGAAAGCTAAAGAAGATCCGGAATTTTTCACTGTTTATGCTGTTCGATTCTTCAAGCTGAAAGCAACAAAAGGGAGCTACAAAGGTCGTGAATATACTCCGTAATTTATTTAGAGATAACAATTTGACAAAAGCGGATAATATCTGCCCGATCCTGGCAATCTGGCCCAACGAGCAAACAACCCTTACAAAAGGGGGAAAGTTTGCAAGGGTTGTTGAATTGACAGGCAAAGATTATTCCGGCCTGGCCCCCGAGGTAATAGAATCCCTTTACACTACCCGGAAACAATGGTTTGAAGGATTAGACAGCGAGATAACAGTCTTGCAACCTAGCCACCGAATGATAATCTCAAGACAAATCAAAGATGACCTGACGGAATTAGATATTGCCGGGAGTATCACCCGGATCTGGAATAAGCAGTTTTCCAGAACATACCGAACCCGGCATTTTCTAATTTTTGTAACCGATCCGGATCTAAAAGATAATTTACAACTTTTGGTAAAACAACGGGATTCAGGAGAGTCCCGGCAGGACGAGCTTTTAAGAAAACTTGACGATTGTATAAGAGATATCTCTGTCCGGCTCCAGGAATACGGACCAAGGGAGCTTAAAGGCGATGAATTGGCAAGTTATTGGGGTTGGATGATAAACGGGGAACCTGTTTCCCAAAAACTCCCGGAATCCGGAATTCTGGAGGGGCTATTGTCCGGAACTTCTCTTAAGTGGCCTAGCCGGAAAAGATATCAAGTTTACGAACACGCCAGCCGGAAAAAATATTCTGCCTGGGTTTATATAAAAAGTCCGGCAAACGCATCCGACCAAGGGCTTTTGGATGCAATTTTTAAAGTCCGGCATGAGTTATCTATTTATCAAACTCTTGCAAATATGAATAAAAATGAAGCGATTTCAATGTTTCAAGATAAATTAAAAAATGCCTCCGTTTTTTCAAAGGGATCTGAAATTATCCAAACAGAATTATTAGAGCTTCAACAAAGAGTCCAGGCGGATCACATTTCAATGATCTCTCACCGGTGGGCGATTGAAATATTTGGCAATACACAAGAAGAACTAGAACATGCTGTAACGGTTGTTAAAAACACGATCGAGTCTTTTGGATACCGGACTGTGAGGGAAGGAGTTAATCAAGAGGCTCTTTTCTGGTCCCGGTTTCCGGAATATCAAACATTCAATTGCCGTCAACGGTTTTTAACCAGTGAAAACGCCGCCCATTTTTGTACGTTTGCGACTGTCGGGGAGGGGTATGATTCATGCTCCTGGGGCAAGGAACCCGTGGCCGTATTTAAAACTTTGGCCGAATCTGAACACTCTTTTATTTTTCATATTTCCCCGGAAAAAACAGTCCTGGGTAATACACTGGTAATCGGCGGCACCGGCAGCGGAAAAACGACATTCACAAGCTTTTTACTGTCCCAATGCTTTAAATTCCCAAATTTTCGGGTTTTGGCTTTTGACCGGCTCCGGGGAATGGAGATTTTTACTCGGATGCTGGACGGTGAACATATAGACATGACCAAGGGGTTGTCGATCAATCCTTTACAGCTTGACAATACCCCGGAAAACCGAACCTTTCTATCCCAATGGTTTCAGGTTTTGACAGGGAAAATGGATGAAAAATCCATTGACTTGATTGGTCAAGCCGTGGTCCAGGCGTTTTCCTTAGAGAAAAACAGCCGAACCCTTGCTAACCTGGCCGATGCTTTTTCTTTAAAAGAGGAAGGTTCTGTAAGGAAGGCCCTGGACCGCTGGCTCCCTGGCGGATCGGAAGAAGCATACTTTAATGGTAAAAGGGATGCTCTGGATTTTTCCAATCCGTTGGTAACAATTGAAATGACCGCTTTACTCAATGCTCCGGATATCCTGGGGCCGATGGCATATTATATTTTTCATAAGCTTTTTATTAAAGCCAGGGAAGATGGTGGCTACGCTGTTTTTGTTGATGAGTTGGGCAAATATCTTGTTTCTGAAACCTTTTCCCCGAAAATTGAAATGATGCTGGAGGAAATCAGGAAAACCGATGGGGTTTTTATTGGGGCAATTCAAGAGGCCGGTTCGGTCCTGGATCATAAGATTGCATCTAAAATAAAAAATAACATCGGAACTTATATCCTGTTTCCGGAGCCCCGGGCTGAAAGAAAACATTATGTTGACGAATTGCGGTTGAATGAAACGGAATTTGCATGGATAAAAAGACCGCATCCCCGGCAAGTCATGATTAAAAGAAAAGACGGGGAAAGTGTTATTTTAAACATCGATCTTTCCCCCCTGGAAAGATATTTACAAGTTTTTGATTCCTCCGCCTCGTCAATTCAGAGGTTGGCAAAACTAAAAAATAAAACTACTGAGTGGAAAAGTTTATTTATCAACGGTGAACGCCGTACTAACCGCCTGGCTGTTTAAAAAGGAGTAATGATGAAAAAAACAATCGCTTTATGCTGCATGTTCTTGGTTTTTCCTTTAAATGCTTTTGCTCTTTTTGGGGCGGGAGATATCGTTTCGGATGTAAAGGGTTACACTTATTACGTGGAAATGCTTAAACTTTCCACGAAAGAGCTTGATAAGCTCAAAAAACAATTAGAAACGGCTGAGTCAGCACTAGAAGAAACTAAAGAAATGCGGAATTTAATGGAAGGAACGTATAATCACGCCATTGGTACAATTTCAGATCTTCAATCTTTCGTACAAGACTTGAAAAACAGCCCCACGGAATTACAAAAATATGCTGAAAGCTATTTAGATTCAATTTTGGAAGGGGAAGGGGGAGGGGGGGATTGGATCAGTGCAGAGGATATACTGAAAGAGATATTCGATGATCCCCGCCTGACCAAAGACCAGATAGAACAGCTAGAGGATTTAAATGACAAGTTCCATATGAGACAAAAGAGCCTAGATCAAGCCATTAATCAGGCGGAAAGTGTCCATGCTTCTATGCCGGAGAGGATAGCGAAAATAAAGGAACTTGCTGAAAAAATAGATGTAGAAGAGAAAGGAACTAAATACGCTCTGGATTTGAATAATCTAGTCCTGGTGGAGATCCTTAAAGCCATAAACGACCTTATTTCTCTGACCGCCTATATTGGGGAGGCCCAAAGCATGGTGAATTTTGAGGGCGTTTCAGACGAGGCAATGAAGCAGTTTCAGAAGGATATGGAAACAAACAAAAAAACTATATCCGACTATCAACCAATGAAAGCTTATTTAGATGAGAAAGGTATTAATACCAACGATTCAGCCCGTAAAGCGATGAAGGATATTAGAAATAAATATAGGAAATAAGGGGTTTTTATGAATACTTTCGTTTATAGTCTTTTTCTTTCATTTTATGACAAGCTAAATGAATATATTTATACCTTATTCCCTATGCTATTAAAGTCTTTTGGTACATTTGGCCGGGCTTTTGTCCTGTTTTATGTGACTCTTACGGGAATTATGATCATGAAAGGGAAGGGCGGGGAACGGACAAAAGAATTGCTAATAAGTGTTATTCTTTTACCGTTATTATGGGGCCTTGTAGTGGAAACAGATCTTTATATTAAATGGGTTATTGATCCCATAGATTCCTTAGTTTTTGATCTTTCCTCATTTTTCATTGGGGTTATTCAAGACGGGAACTCTTCCGCAACTGGTTTGGAAGGATTGTTTTCAAACTTAGATTCTCTATCGCACAATATTTTTGATTATTTAGGAGGATTAAAATTACCTGGCGGTATTATGGATGGGTTCTGGCCTTTTCTTAAAAGTGCTTTTTTGGTTATTCTTCTCATCGCTATCTATTCGGCTGCGTATGTTGCTTTTATTGTTCAGATCGTTCTCGGTTTTTTTAGTCTGTATGTAATGTTTGCGTTGGGTGGAATCTGTATTTTCTTTGCGGCCTTTAAAGAAACCCGTTTTATCTTTTATAACTGGATCAAGGCTATTGCCCGGCATTCCATGACTATCATTTTCGCCTCTATTATTATGTCTGTGTGCTATTTTGGCCTTTATGCCTGTTTGAATGATTTAATGAAATTGGAAGGTTCCGCCGGGTTGTTTTCTCCGGAATATTTAGCCGCTGTTTGTTGGTCCATCCTCACTTTTTGCACCCTCCGCCTTTCTTCTGAATATGCAGGGGATATTGTTGGAGTAATGCCCGGATCAACCGCAAGTATCGCCGGGGCAGTGGGTAAAGCAGCCGGAGCCGGGGCCGCTGTGTTTGGTTTGAGTAAGTTTAATGGCGGCAATGCTGCGATTGCGGGTGCTGGAAAGGGAGTTATGTGGGGGGTCAATCAAGCCCAAAAAGCAGGCGGAGCCATGGTGAGTGGAGATATGAATTATAGTAGAATGATGGGAATAAATCCCGAAAACAATAAATAATAAAACAAAAATGCCCTGGCAGGTGCGGCAACACCGGCCAGGGCTGGAACATCAAAACCCCAAACGGAAAGGAATTTTGACATGGATAAAATTATCAAAAATTGCTCAATTGCACAACTTCTGAAAAAAGCGGCCACAATCGCCTTGATTCTAGGGCTTTTGTGTTCTGTCGGCTGTTTTTCCACCTTTAAAAAGAATCAAAACGACCTTAAAAAGTCGCCCTGCGCTTGCCTTCCCACTAGTCGAGGATAGCGGCTCATGGCAAATAAAAAAAATCCCTCAATTCCATGGCTGCAAGCCGTGACCAACAACAGGATTTTGCTTTTTGTCGTGGTTGTCCTCGGCCTGGTCGTAGCAGGGCAGGGTGTAGCACTAACCCTTTTATTCCCGCTAAAAACCATAGAACCTGTTTATGTCGAGTTTCAGCATTCAACCAATAGCTTTGTAGTGGTTGAGAGGGCAGGGCGGAATATAAGGGCAAACCAGGCCCTTATCAGTATGTTTTTAAGGTCTTATGTATCATGCCGGGAAACGGTCGATAAAGTGACCGAGGCCCCCAGGTATGAACACGTCATAGCATACAGCAACCCCCAGGTAACCAAGGTGTTTAAAGAGCTTTACGGGAACAAGGACAAAAGCCTTTATTACCAGGAAGGTAAAAAGCGGTCTGTCCATATTATCAGTGACACCCCCCTGGGAGCGAATATTCACCAAGTCATGATGGAAACAACCGACACAACGGACGGCGTTGATAAAAACCACGACGGCCAGGCAGATCCGTTAAGGCAAGAATGGATCATAACAATGCGTTATGCCTTTTATGATCAGCATGTGGTTTTGGATCCTAGAAAGAACGGGGTTCATTTAATCAATCCGACCGGCATGCAGATCGAAGAATATTCAATTAAAAGACTTGATAAAGGCGGAGTGAAAAATTGAAAATTTCGAAAATAATAATTTTGATTATATTCGCCCTGGGCATACTCCAGGGTAGCGGCTTTTGTGGGATCGTTGACGAAGCAAGCACCGGCAAAGCTGTTGACGCTGGTGATATCCCAAATCGCCCCATGCGGGATGATGCGAATCTAAAAGCGGTTCAGGCTGCTTTTGACAAAAGCGACCCAAGGGCCAATGTTAAACGTTTTCCCTATGACCCGGATGTCACATATAAAATTCGATTAAGGGAATTTATGGGTTCGACCGTGGTTTTACCCAGGGGGGAAAGAATCGCCGGTTACTCTTTATTTGACAAGCATAATTTCACGTTTGCCCCGTTAAGCGATAAAAACCAGGTCTTAACCAATGTTTTTGACGTTTACGCTAAATATCACGGGGCTGATACAAATCTGATTGTTCACGGGGAATCCGGGAACATCTATTCTTTTTACCTTAGAAACGATTCCGTTAAATCGACCTATATGCCGTCCCTGGTTACTTATATTGAAGATCCTGCCACGGAAATGGAAATGAGGGACCGGGAATTAAGATCCCAGGAAGCGGAGAAAAAAGCCCTTGAAGAAAAAGAGATGGCAGAAGAAGAGGCGAAGAAAGGCGGAGATTTTGGGAAGAATGAATATTTAGATTCTTTGCCGACCAAGATATCTCCGGAAAAACTTTCCTTTGCCTATATCTACAAGGGCGGAGAGGAAAAAATAAAACCCCTCCAGGTTTTCGATGACGGATATTTTACCTTTTTTCAATTCGGCCACGGGAACATGAACAGGGTTAAAAATCTTCCAACGGTTTACAGGGTCGTGGACGGATACGACACTCCGGTTAATTCCAGAATACAGGGCGGTTATATCGTGGCCGAGGCCGTAAACGACAAATGGACCCTGAGAAGCGGAGAGGCCCATTACTGTATTTGGAAACAGGTTGAATAATGGCTAAAGACATAGACATTAAAAAACCGGGAATGAACTGGAAAAAAGAGGCGTTCTTTTTTGTTGGTCTTGTTCTTATTGTCGGAGCCGTGGGCGGCTTTTTCGTTTATTCAAAAAAAAACAGCAAGGTCCAGGAAGAACAACGGCAACAAATTTTTGTTGCCCAAGAGATTGACCCGGATTTTTTCAAAACCCAAGATCCTCCGCCTCCACCTCCGCCGCCACCGAAGGAAAAGATAGTGGAAAAGATCGTTTTTAAGGACGTTACACCGAAACCGGTTCCCAAACCTAAACCTAAACCGGCCCCCAAACCCAAGGCAAAAGATTTGTTTCCTGTGCGGCCCATGGTCGTGGTGGATGACAGACGGGAAAAGGCGATTAATAACCGTCGCCGGGCTGCGGTTGCAATTAACGTAAAAAGCACCAAGGCTAAAATTACGTCTGATATTAAAACCGAAGTTACCGGAAAATGGAAAGAGCCTAAAACCGATGCCAGTTTGCCCATTGATATGAGCCGGGTCTTAACAGCGGATCGGTTTATTTCGGCAATCATAGTGCCGGAAATAAATTCCGAGTTAGCCGGTAAAGTCGTTGCCCAAATTGAGCAGCACGTTTATTCCGCCCATGGCCGGAATATTTTGATCCCGGCAGGAACAAAAGCAATCGGGCGGTATAAACCCCTTAAAAAAGTGGGTGACGAACGCCTTTCAATTATCTGGTCCAGGATGATAACCCCGTCCGGAATCAATATTCATGTAGGCGACGCAGAAATGGCCGATTCCATGGGCCGGGCCGGGATTACCGGCGAGGTTGACCGGCGTTATTTGGAACGGTACGGCATGAGCCTTTTAGTTTCACTTTTTACGGCTGCAACGACCTATTCCATGCCGGTTAAAAATGAAAATCAGCAAATTGTTATTGAGTCGTTCGGTAAGGAACAAAGCAGCCTTGCGAAAACGATTCTTGAAGAACATATCGAAATCAAACCAAAGGTCACTATTCCCGTTGGATCTCGGATCTTGATCAGCCCTTCAAAAGACATTTGGTTTAAGCAGTTAAAGCCTAATGAAGTCATTGTATTACCAAAGGAGACATAAATATGAACGCTGAAAAAGGAAAAAAACTTTATACCGCCCTGGCCGTCTTGGTTGTTGGCCTGGTGGTGGCTTGTCTCATTGTTCCCGGAGAAAACCTGGAAGCGAAAGCCATACAACAAACAGAGAACCAGATCCAGACGGAAGGCCAGAACCAGAACGGGGAAACAGTGGTAAAGCTTAATTTGCTGAATCAAATTAAGAAAAAGATAACCGCTGATACCGGTTCAATGCTTACCGAACTTTCACCGGAAGCGGTTAAAATAGGGTTGGCCGAAGTGCAGCTATACGGACGGGTAAAGCATGAACCTTTAGCGGATCAATCTACACGAATGTTTATAGAATGGCATTCTATTGGTATCCCGGCTGGCAATAACGAAACCCTGACGGACAATCTTGACAATCCTTTAAGCTCTCAGTTTCGGACAACAGATTTACAAGTGGAGCCCGGCACCGTTGTCACGGCTACAGGTGATTTGCAAGGGCTAATTGACAAGTTTCTTGAACTCAAAGAAAAGACAAAAAAAGAAAGCCCGAAACATATCCTTGAAGAAAAGGAAGAGGAAGAGGAAGAAAACGGCCTTTCTTCAACAGGTGATAGCGGGGGATATAGTTCCGGATCTGGTGGGGATTATGGTTCGTCCTTATCTTCTCCCGATGATTTTTCTACCAACCTTATAACCACCACTTGGGAGGATTGTTCCCCCCGTGTGTCCCAAGAGGATGGACGGGTTTACCGTCAAGCTAGACCGGTCGGTACAGACGAAACAGGAAAGGCCGTTGAAACCGGGGCCTGTGAGGATCAAGGGGGTTATGTTGAAATTCAAAAAGAATATGGTGAGCCATGTACGATAATTTACGATTACGAAAATAAAAAGGCGTATGAACAATATAGAGAATTTGCCGAAGTAGACGGTGAGTTTATTTCGGTGACGAATTGTTCAAACGACTTTCAAAAATCCTATGATATTTACGGCATAACGGATGGGTGCGGGATTCGGCATGATTTTGTAGCCGGAAAATCCATTATCCAGGAAAAGCTTTTCTATATGGATAACGCCGGTGAAGAAACTCAAATTACCGCCTGTATCGACAGTGACAAGGCATATGCTCATTTTTTGACGGATGCCACTTGTAGCCCATACATCGACAAGGTTAATAATACCGCCACGCTTTATAATCGAACAGCCTATAAACTTGATGACGGTACAATAGAATACGCTAGCGAATGTCGGGCTGTAGACGGCGGAGTAAAAGATTTATACGAGGCGTATTGCGACCAAAAATATGAGCATGATTTTGTCTCAGGGCAAAGCTATTACAGAACAAAAGATTATTATCTCGATGATAACAATCAACCCGTTTATTTGACGGAGTGTACCCGTAGTACAGTTACGTCATTTCCTCACATTTATAATACAGAAAGTTGTGGGGTTGAAAATGACGATTCAACTTTAAGCACCACCACTATGTCCAGAACCATCATTGAAACGCCTGATGATGGGACGATGGAACTTGCTCCATGCCAAGCCCGGGGGGCGGCGGTCCCCTATCTTTATATGAGCACTGAAACCCGTACAAAAGTAATAAAATCAACACAAAACTGGACGGTTCCAGTGGGAGTTAAGTCAGTTACCGTTTTCCTTATTGCTGGCGGTGGCCGTGGCGGTAATAGTCACAAAAAAGGATATGGAAATGGAGGTCTTGATGGTGGTACGGCTGATGGAGAACCAGGTTGGTGCTGTGGCGGCGGCGGCGGAGGAGGAGCCGGTCAGCAAGTTACTAAGACGGTAACTGTAACCCCTGGCGAAAAGATTGCTGTTACTATCGGTAATAGTAATCAAAATTCCTATTTTGGAAGCTATGTTACTGCTGATTATACCAAAGGAGCAAAAGGGGGGAATGGGTATGGATTTAAATATAGTGTTTCCAATGGAGGAAAGGGTGCAAATGGGTATGGTTCCGCTGCTTTGGCAAAGGCCGGGGCGAATTATACAGATAACTACCAGCCGATTGCTGTCCCCATGGGGGGGGCTGGTGGACTTGGTTATGGTGCTGGTGGCGGCGGTGCTTGTGGCGGTGCTGTGAACAAGTCTGGTGGGGCCGGGGCTCCGGGCTATTGCAAGATTACGTACAACGTCAATCAATATCGTCGTGGTGACGGAACTATTTATTGGGGCCAGCCGTAGACATGAGCGCACTATTAAAGCAGCATATCAAGATTTTGGAGAAGTATTTTAAGCAAAAGGACGTTGTTGAGCTTTGTATCAACAAACCCGGTGAAATCTGGCTTGAAACCCTGGACGGTTGGCAGGTAAAAAATGACTCAAAGCTGACGTTTTCGGCTTTAAATAATATGGCAAAAGTCCTGGCCACTGTCCGGGGCCAGAAATTCGATGAAATCACGCCTTTTTTAGCAACAAGTTTACCTGAATATGGGTATCGTATTCAGGTAGTCGGTGCCGGTTTAGCAGAATCCGGAATTAACATCGCCATAAGAATCGCTCAAGCCCAACGGTTTGAGCTAGAGTCTTATATGTCATCATCAGATGATGAATTTAAAGCATATACACCAAAGACAGAAAAAGAAGCGGCAAAAACCGCAAAAGAAACAATGTCAAAGGTGGATCTTGCAGAATTAAAAACGGCCATTAGGATGGGTAAAACCATTCTTGTGGTCGGTGGTACTTCCTCCGGTAAAACTACGCTATTAAATTCAATCATCCGGTATATTCCGGAGGATAACCGGGTGATCGTGATTGAGGACACAAAGGAATTGGTTGTTGATCAACCGAATCAATGTCGTTGGCTAAAAAGTAAAACTGGTTCTGATATCGCACAAATTAGCTATGAGGATATTATTAATGCCGCCACTCGTATGCGGCCTGATCGTATCCTTATGGGTGAGCTAGACACAAAAAACACCTTTCCTTTCCTGCGGATTTTGAACACTGGTCACGGTGGATCTTTGGCAACCGTTCATGCAAACGGCATTTCTCAAAGTATAGACGCTCTTGTGACAAACATTCAAATGTCTGGCAACCAAGCCAGGCCGGAAGTCATAGCGGATTATGCGAAAAAAGCAATCGATATTGTGGTGTATATCGAAAGAAAAAACAGACGGTCTTTTCAAGCCAATGCAGAATACATAAAGGTGGCATAATGAAAAAAGCATTTTGTAATTTGACGGATCTTTCAACGATTCTTGTTTTTTATCTGATTTTTTGGGCCGGGGTGGTCTGGTTCGGTGAAATTCCAATTTCCTTGGAAAATATTTATTGGAACGCCCCGTTTCTCGCATTAAAAAAACTCAGTTTTCCCTTTCCGGATTGGTACAATTATACTTTTTTAGCGGCCCTAGGCCTTGCGGCCTTTGTGCCGATTTTCAATCCTTTCCGGAGCAAAAGTGGGATATACGGGAAAGCGCATTTTGCCACGGATAAAGAAATCAAAAAAATGGAACTGTTAGATGATACGGGCCTGATTTTGGCCGTGAAGGGCGGAAAATATATCAGAACAAACGCCCCTTTGTCCGTGAACGTATACGCCCCTCCAGGAACAGGTAAAACGGCGGCAATTGTTATTCCCTGTCTAATCTCTTGTTCAAATTCCATGATAGTTCACGATCCAAAAGGGGAGTTATACGCCAAGACCCGCAAACGCAGGGAGGAATTTTCAAAGGTGATCAAATTCTCCCCAGGGGAAAAGGGTTCGGACCAATGGAATCCGCTTTCTAAAAAAGAACTCCCGGACGTTTGGGCAGATATCGAGGTCATTGTTGATCGGGTAGCAAATACCGTTATTCCGGACAATCCAAAAAATCCGGGGGAACACTGGCCCAAAGCAGGGCGGAGTTTTTTCATGTTTTGGGCGTTGTATCTGATTTACCGGGACGGAGAAACGACTTTACCCAAAGTGCTGCGGGAACCTTTTCAGACCGAAGATATTAAAGCGGCAATCGCAGAGATTCAGGATGAATATAAAAACAGTCAAAACTTTCCGGAAAGGGTGCGGTTTGAAGGGAACGGCCTTATGAACACGCCTGAGGGGGAGTTTGGTTCCATCGTTTCAACGTTCAAAACAAACCTTTCTGTTTTCTTTGATACCCGGGTAGCAGAAAATTTTTCAGGGAGTGATTTCGCATTGAAAGATTTAAGGACGGAGCGAACCACTATTTATTTGACCGTTAAAAATAACGATCAAACCCGCCTAAAAAGCTTGTTGGCTCTATTTTTTGAAACCTGCAATAACACGATGTTGGACCATGAGCCGGTTAAAGGAGAGTTGCCGGTGACTGCCATAATTGATGAAGCGGCCAGAATCGCAAGGATGCAAGAAATCATTAATATGCCAGCAATTGGCCGGTCATACAAATTCAATGCGGTTTTCATTTGGCAATCCCCCGGCCAGGTGGAAAAAATCTATGGAAAAGAAGACGCGAAAGAACTTTTGAACACCTGTGCTTATCATGTCTATTTCACGCAAAATGATCACGGGTTTGCCGAAGAAATATCAAAAGAGATAGGTGACTTGACCCGGGATAAAATAAGTGAAAGCCATTCCGGGAGGGGATTTTTTCGTCCTAAGAATATTTCCAAAGAGGGTTATAAATTAATGACAGCTCAAGACATCATGAGTATGTCCTTTGGTACTATTCTGATTTTAACCCAAGGCCATTTTAAAACCCCAATAAAAACCAAGGCGGCTTTTTGGTTTAAGGATTCTGTCTTAAAAAAATATGTTGAAGATGTGAATTATCAAGACCTTTCAATCGAACATAGCCAGGCCCCCGCCCTGGAGGAAGAAAAGCCGGAACCCGTCACCATTAAAAATGATGGTGAGGGCCAGGGGTCGCTTGAAATTCCGGAAAGCGATCCGGATACCGAAGCAGGGCAGGGCGGTGACGATCCTCCGGGAGATCCGGCAGACGAAATTGATATTGAAGAGATCGAAATTGAAGGTTTGCCGGAAGGTATACCGCTTGACGAAATCCTAGACGGAATTCATCCGGAAGATGATTCCGCAGACTCCACGGACGAAGATGAACAGGAAGCGGGTGCCTGGCTATGAAAAACGGACGGGTCAGTAAAATTTATTGTCGGGGTGAAAAACGGATGGAACTCCATTTGAAAAATCATCTGCTCCATAGAGAAGATGGACCGGCTCAAATAAAATTTTCCGGGAGACATCCCGTTTATGAAGCATGGTTCAAAGATGGGCTACGCCATAATGACATCGGCCCGGCGATTAAACAATATGATGAACAAGGCAATGTGATTTGCGCCGAAAATTGGCTGAACGGCAATTTTTACGGTCGAAGCTACTTTAAAAGGAGAGCGTAATATGAAAGTTGTAATTGCAGAGAAACCGAGTCAAGGCAGGGACTATGCCAAAGTATTGGGCTGCACGGAAAAGCATAATGGATACATGAACGGTAACGGCTACGCCGTGACCTGGGCAATCGGTCATCTTGTCCAGATGGACAGGCCCGAGGATATGGGCCGTAGGGATTTAATGCTTTCTGATCTCCCCATTGTTCCGGAAAACTGGTCCTTTTCAGTGGACCCGGACAAAGAAAAGCAATTCGCCGTCATTGAAAGCCTGATCAATGATCCGGACACGAATGAAATCATATGTGCCACGGATGCCGGAAGGGAAGGGGAGCATATTTTCAGGCTGATCTATGATCAAGCCGGATGCACTAAGCCAATAAAGCGGCTTTGGATCTCCAGCCTGACCGAAAAGGCCATTAAAGAAGGGTTTAACGCTTTGAAACCCGGGGAAGATTATGACAGCCTGGCGGCTGCGGCCATGTGCCGGGCAAAGGCGGACCTTCTTGTGGGCCTAAATTTTTCTATTGCGTATTCTATCCATAACTCAATGAAAACCACAACCGGCAGGGTACAGACTCCCACGCTTGCAATGGTGGTTCAAAGGGAATTGGATATTAAGAATTTCAAGACAAATTTTTATTATGAAATTCTGGCCGAAGCCAAAGACGGCTTTAAGGCAAAATATGTCAATGCCGAGGGAAAACACGGCATTGAGGACCAAAAGGCGGCGGAGAAAATCTTTGAATCCATCAAAGATGTCAAGTCCTCCCAGGTCATCGGCAAGGACGTTAAAGAGAACAAGCAAAAAGCCCCTAGCCTTTACAGCCTTTTAACGCTCCAGGTGGATGCCAACAAAACCTTTGGTCTGACGGCAGCGCAAACTTTGAAAATTGCCCAAGGGCTGTATGAAACAAAGAAATTGATTTCCTACCCCCGAACAGAGAGCAATCATTTAAGCTCCGATATGGTGGACGGCCTTCCGGATATTGTCAAAAGCCTTCCCGGGCTTTATGAGTCCGTCAAGGATTCGGCTATGGAAAGGATCGAGGACGGCCTTACCCTGGGAAAAGGTTATGTGGATGATAAAAAGCTGACGGACCACCACGCCATTATCCCCACGGGAGAAGCGGCAGACATTGACAGTCTGACCCGGGACGAAAGAAACATTTTTCTTTTGATCTGTGAAAGGTTTGTTTCTATTTTCCTGCCGGATTGTATCACGGAAAATACGAAAGTTGACCTTGATATTGAAGGGCATACCTTTAGGGCCACCGGAGCCGTGACAAAAGATCTCGGATGGAAAGCAGCCCTCCAGGTGAACAAAGCCAAAGAGAAAGTAGAAACTCTCCCCGCCCTGGATGACGGCCAGGCCGTAGAATTGAAAAAAATGGCCCTGGAGAAAAAACAAACTAAGCCCCCGGCTAGGTTTAATGATGCGTCATTGCTGAAACAGATGAAAGCAGCCGGAAAATTGGTGGATGATAAAGAACTATCGCAGCACATGAAAGAAAACGGGATAGGAACATCAGCAACCAGGGGCCACATAATAGAAAAGCTGTTGACCATCGGCTACATGGTCCGGGAAAAAAAGAATTTTGTTCCTACACAAAAAGGCATTGATCGGATTTTGTCGGAAATCGACAAGCTGAAAAGCCCGGAATTGACTGGCGAATGGGAACAAAAATTAAAGCTCATTGAGCAAGGCGAATACAGCCCGGACGATTTTAACCGGGAAATTTCAGACTTTATCAAAGAGCTAATGCCCCAGGTTGCCAAGAGCAAAAAAATTGAACGGGTATCCTTTGGTGTTTGTCCTGTCTGCGGCCAGGGAGAAATTGTAGAAGGCTCAAAAGGTTTCGGCTGCACGGCCTATAAAGACGGCTGTAAATTTGTTGTTTGGAAAAACAGATCTGGAAAAACCATCACGTCGGAAATGGTCAAACAACTTCTTGCCAACGGCAGGACCGGTCTTATCACGGGCTTTAAAAGCCAAGAGGGAAAAAACTTCTCCGCCTATCTAGTCCTCAAAGAGGGAAAAGCGGTTTTTGAGTCTGAGAAAATCCTTTGCCCGGAGTGCAAGAAAGGCCACATCTTTGAAAACAAAAAGGCTTTCGGCTGCTCCGAATATAAAGAGGGCTGCAAGTTTGTCATTTGGAAGGAAATCGCCGGGAAAACCTTGACCATGGCCCAGGTCAAACAACTGATAGAAACCGGTAAAACCGGTTATATCAGCGGTTTTACAAGTTCAAAAGGAAAAAGCTTTTCTGCATATCTGGTTTTGAGGGGTGGCAAGATAGAGTTTGAATTCAAAGAAAACAAACGAAAAGGCGGCGGCAAAGCTGCCAAGGCCCAGGATAAAGGCGATAAGACCAAAAAACAGAGAAACAAACAGAGGGGGGCTAAAAGATAATGGAAAATAAAGTGAACATCCACGGGGATGAAGCTTTTGGCTTTACCGTAACTAGGCGTTATGGAGATCTAAAGTCACCTTCTGAAACTCATTTGGTAACGAACGGTAAGAGGGACTTTGAATTAGACTCGTTTTCTTTGAAAGAAAGTCAGCGGGATTATGATACCGGTCTTAGCTCAGATCCGATTGAAATAAAAACATTTAAGTCTGAGGCTTTGGCTTATGATTCTGCAAGGCAGCTTTGGGGCAAGGAGCCACAAATTTACAATAGCAAGGGGGGTCTTGTTCAAACAAATAGCAATTCATTGAATAAGTATGAAATTTTTGGCGATAAAGACCAGGGATATATGCCGATTCGAAAGGACGAAAACGGGGTTGAAACCGCTTTGCGACCTGATCCTTTCGGCAAACCGCTTGAATTTCCCCCTAGTCAATGGACCCCGGATATATACGATACGCAACAGCAAGCGATTCAAGCGGGGCGTGATACGTGGGGCAAGGATATAAAATTTGAAAATCTCAAAGAGAATTCAAATTTAAAAGAGTCCCATTTGATCGCAGAAAAGGAAGGAAAATTCCTGCCCATGAAGAAAGAAGATATAGACGGCAGGAGCTATTATACTGTGATCCAGAAAACCGAAACCGGGCCGCAGGCTTTTACCTTGAATCGAGGTCAAAGCCCGGATATTTCCAAGGGCTTTGACAGCCCTATAGAAGCGGAAAGCGTTGCACGGGAAAGGTGGGGGCAGAATATCACTATTGATCCTTTAAAAATGAATAATCAAAAAACGAGTGCGGTTGTTTATGAAAAGGATGGCAAATTTATTCCTAGGGTAGAGGTTACAAAGGACGGGAACACGATCAAGGGAACAATACATAATAGAAATGGGGAGTCGGTTGTGTCCCTGGATCGTGAAGGGGTTAAACCCAAGATCAACTTTGCCGCTGCCTGGTCTTCAAAAGACTTGGCAGTTAAAGCGGTAAATGAAGCTTACGGGAAACCAACCACTTTACAGGTTGCAAAAGTGAAGGCTAAAAATTTGACTCAACAGAACAACCGGCCCGGAAACGCTGCACAAAGATTAAATCAGATGAGGAAAACCCAAGGCCAGGGCCTTGCCCGGGGGATATAAGAAATGGATGATCTTAATTACAAAGTTGAAGTCAATATCTATGAAAATTCAGAGCAAAGGCGGTTTGTTCCTCAATTTAAAATTACAGCGAACGGGGCCACAAAAAGCGTTGTAAAAAGAGGGCACCTTTACGACAAAGGCGGTAAGCCTGTAGCTCAAGCGTATAAAGCCCCTGGAGGCCAGGATAAAATAGATTTTTCCAAAGGATGGAAAAATTTTGAGAGTGCTAAAGAGGCAACATATAAAGCATTCGGTCAAGATGTTGAATTAAAGAAAAAACCTATTGTTTTTTCAAAAAACAAAAAGGATCGAACGATTGTTTTTGAAAAAGATGGAAAATTTATTCCGGTAACAATTGCCCCCGATCCTTTAAAAAACATCCAAATAAACAACGTTTTAAAAATCATTGAAGGCCGTTTGGTGGAGAGGGGGCATTCCGGGCCAATTGGAAAGGTTCAAATAGATTCAAAAAGCGACGGTTTCAGAGACATGAAAACGGCTCTATCTGCGGTAAAGGAAAGGTGGGGGAATGACCTCAAGCCGGAACACATCAAAATTAATTCTCAAAAGAAAGTTTTAGAGAAAAAACAAAACAACACTCGGCCAGGCTCCGCCGTTCAGAGATTACAACAGTTAAGACAGTCCCAGGGCCAGGGCTTGAAAATGGCAAGATAAGGATAAATTATGGTTCAACAAATCGGTTTTATAAAAAACGGGGATAAGAATCAGCTAAAAGGAGTTCCCCTTGATAGGGTATTCCGGGAACGGTCTTTAGACATCCGGCCCCTGGACAGCGAATCCCTGAAAAAATGTCTTGATTTCGTGCGGCCAGGAGACACCCTTCATATTGAATCAATGGATAAGCTCGGCAGCGATTTGACAGAATTAAAAAGGATGATCGATCTTTTCATGGAAAAGGATGTGATTATCCATTTTCATAAAGAAAATATCATTTTCAGCAATGATAAAGAACCGGCAAACCAGGCGGCTTTGAATCTGTTTAACCAGACTGTTAATTTCCACAAAGAAACGGGCGATAAGCTATTAAAAAAAGTGAACGGTAGGAGGGTGAGAAAATTTATTTCAGGAAAAGACCTGAATAAAGCAATGAAAATGATTGAATCCGGAATACCTAGAACAAAGGTCGCTGAAAAAATGGGGATATCTAGATCCACGCTCTATAAAAGACTGAAAGAGAGAGAACAGGGATATGAAACTTTATAAAAGCCCGGCCTGGTCGGTCTTATGTTTGTTTTTTGTTCTGGCCGCTCTCCTTCCGGGAGTGGCCAGGGCAAATTTTCTTGTTTATATTGATCAAAATGGAATCAATTTTGCCTTACTGGAAACTGATTCCCCTATAAAGATCAAAGCAGTACCCATACAAAAACAAGAAAAAAAAGAGCCGGTGGAGGCTATTATTAAAAGATGTGAGAACCGCCACGGCATCGAGGCTGCATTAATCAAGGCCGTGATCCGTGTAGAATCCGGATTCAATGCCCAGGCCGTTTCTAAAAAAGGGGCCAAGGGGCTAATGCAGATCATGCCGGGAAATTTTCGGGCCTTGGGGATCTCCGATCCCTTTAATCCGGAAGAGAACATCATGGGCGGAGCCCGGCTGCTCAAAGAGCTATCCGTCAAATATGATTATGAATTGCCCTTGGTCCTGGCGGCGTACAACGCCGGGACCAAGGCCGTTAAAAAATACGGTCGTCAAATCCCACCTTTCCCGGAAACCCGGGAATATATCCGCAAAGTTTTAACTCTTTATAAGCAGTACAAAGAAAAAGTTTGATATTCTTTTTTCCTGCCCTTCTCTCGGATCTGGATCAGCGCCGGGAGAAGGGATCTATTCCAAAGAGCCTGGCCAGGGCAAAAAAAATAATATCAAAACAAAACTCCAAAAACTCGAAAAGCCCGGTTTCCGGGCTTTTTTCATGTAGGGGATTATATTCAAAAATTCAGAAAAGTCGTTAAACGGCAAATATAGAGGTCAATTTTTGACAAATTAAAAAAAATGGCCGTCACCGCCAAAAATGGCGGTGCGGCCTGGCGGGAATCAGATCCCGGCTATAGCCATGTGAATGGCTTGCCGTCTTCTGATATTTTTACATGAACACAACCATATGCAGCGGCGAATTCATCCAGGGGATGAAAATCAGCCTCTTTCATTACCCCTTCAAAATAAAGATTCATGTCGTCATCGTAAATTTTAAACCGGACCGGCATTTTTATTCCGGATTTGAAACCGGTGCTTTTTCTTCCGTTGGCCTGGCCGTTTTCAATATAGTCTACTGTTATCATCCATTGATTTATCATGATTCTATATCCTCCTGCTGTCATTAAACTGTTTCCGGTTTCGGTTTAACACCAGTAAAAATCCATTCATCATTAATTTTTTCCAAAGTCATAAAAACAAACTTGCCGGATCTGTTGATTGAAAAGCCTTCCCCCATCTGGACAAGATCGTTTGTCCAGGTAGCCGGGGGAAAAACATTAATGAAAAAATCTACCATTTCATGGTCCACGGTATCGCCTGGCATAAGGTATTCAAGCAAGTTTTGTCTCGATTCTTTCCAATTTTTAAAAGTTCTTTCCATGGTTCAATTCCTTTCCCTTACTAAAGGTGGTTCGTTTATGCCCTCTACCCAGGGCAGCACTTATGGATCCTATAAAAAGATTAATAGGTGGGGTCAGTGGCCCGAAGAATCGCAGCCATTGAATATTTACCATGGGGAAAAATGTTTTCAGCCCCATCCCAAATATCAATTTTACGGCGTTCAATTTTTGTCTCTCCTGGCCTTTGAATCCATACACTCTTGTCTGTTCTCCGGATAATCGTAAATTTAAAAATACAATTATGATCACAGATAGAGCGTGTCCCATATGTTTTAGACACTTCAAATTTTTTAATTTCCGGTTTTTTCTTTTCTTTCGCCCTGGCATAATCGTCGGCAGCGGAGCAAGTCAGTATTTCGGTTAATTCGTTCATTTTTAAAATCTCCTATCTGTTCAAGGCCCTGGCCGGTTTGACCAGGGCTATGCAATTTTATTTATAAAGATGTTCTCAGTCCGGTGAAGCTCTCAAAAGTGGATTTCAACTGGTCCCAATACAGATTTTTAAAAAAATCAATTTTGGGGCAATCCCAGGTTCTTCGGTTCAGCTTAAAAAACTCAATCTCGTAAAGGTCCAAAGCGGTTAAGGTTATTTTGCAGATATTGGCCTTCCGGCACATCTTGAAATTGAATCTTAAGCTATTCTTATCCCCGGCCAGGTTGGAAACCCCAACCATGGCTTTAAATTTTCCTCCGCCCATCTGCTTGTAAATTGTATTTGCAACGGTTAAATCAGACATAATTTTTTTCTCCTTATAAGCTTAAATTCTCATCCTCAAAGACTGCTAAAGCCTGGTCCTTTGTTTTATAGGGGCCGTCAAATTCTGTATCATCCACCAGATACCAACCGGCTTTTGATACTCCATTGTCTTCCTTCAAAAACAAAACGTCTGCGTTTGAATCCATTTTTTAAATCTCCCTTGCTCGATTGCTGCCCTCTACCCAGGGCGGTTAAAAATCTATTTATTCAGGTTTCTAAAACCTGAGAAAAAAGCCCTTTATCAGTTTAAATTTTAATTAACCCCTGAACCCGCCTATCTTTCAAAGCGACGGGAATGCCCGGCAACAGACAAAACCCTGATTTTATGAAGGGCGGGAAATATTTTTTGGAATCCGGCTTTGCAGGATCCCCAAAAATATTTTTTTGCTGTTGCAAGGGCGAATGACCCAAGCGTTAAATTACGGGTTTTTCAGGGGTGATTTTAGTAGAAACCGGGGCAGTATTCCGGTTTCCTTCCTCATCACCGGGCCTTAGACCGGAACAAATACGGCGGGACGGCGTAAGGGTTAGGTCACTGGAGGGAAGTTCCAGGGCATCGCCCTGGGACCGAATGAATATGGAGCCGGAAAGGGACCGGCAGCGGGATCGCTGCAACCCCCAGGAGTAAAAACATATCATCGCCATTTCTGGCGGTATCAGCTGGGGGTCAGGCCCCCATGGGCAAGAAGGCTGCTGCGGGATCTGGCGGTGCAGCCGGGAAAATGAAATGAACTAAAAGGGCTGAAAAGGCCGTTTTTAGGGCAGGGCGTACTATTTGGGCAGATCCGAAACGCTTTCAAACGGAAAATATGGAGGCCGATTTCTCCGATTTCCCATAAAAAAAGGCCCTTACCATCATTTTGAATGGTAAAGGCCCTTTTTTTGGATATAATGATTCTGGTCCATAGGGTGTAGCGGCCTGATTTTATAATCGGCCTGGCTTGATTTGATGGGAAACATCGGCCAGGAATAAACCGTTTCTACAGTTCAACTCCGGCCCGGTTTATTCGTTACTGAGCCAAAATTAAATGTTTCTGGCCAGATTTATCTGACAATAGGCTGGATTTAAGCGTTTTTATAAACCGTCTCAAAGACCCTATCACTTCATGGGGTTATGGAACTTTGTTTTTTAGGACGGGTTTTGAGATCCGGAAAGCACTGAAATTCCGCTTCCTCAAATCATGCAGAAATCAGTATCATCATACGATCGTTTTTTGAGACAATAAAAAAATGACTACAGAACAATAGCTCCGCCAGTCATTACACTTCTCAAATCCAGGGTTGTTAGCTTTT
>NZ_ATUG01000003.1 GCF_000420085.1 Desulfospira joergensenii DSM 10085 | reverse complement strand
TTGGACCCATGGGACATGTACGCATAACCCCTTCAGAAGTTCCAGGTCCTTTTGATTTAACCTGGTGGCAATGGCAGGGAGGCCACACCCGTACCCATCTCGAACACGGAAGTTAAGCTCCCTAGCGCCGATGGTACTGCATGGGAGACTGTGTGGGAGAGTAGGACGCTGCCGGGTTATTCTTCAAAAAGCCCTGATCAATCTTCCCGATTGGTCAGGGCTTTTTTTATTTTAACGGGAACATCTACGGCTTGATCGTTAGTGCGAGCAAGTTAACAATGAATAATTGGTTAACAATTGAGGATGCTGCGCCCCAATCATAAATGGGGGCCCAAAGGGTCCTCCGCAATTATTAATTGATTATGCCCGTACCCATCTCGAACACGGAAGGCCTGATCTTATGTTTGGGTCCCTATCGTCGATGGTACTGCATGGGAGACTGTGTGGGAGAGTAGGACGCTGCCGGGTTATTCTTGAAAAAGCCCTGATCAATCTTCCCGATTGGTCAGGGCTTTTTTTTGTTCTGCAGACATGCTTTAATCTTTGATCAGGGGGATAGCGTTTAACCCGGTACAAACACCCCCTTGAAACTCAGTTCCCGGAATTATCCTGCCGTTTGTATCGGCCCGGTGAGTAAAATTGGAGATGCCTCAATTTTTTCTGCTTCCATCAGGTTAACGACCCGTCCAAAAGCACTCATAATCATCAACTGCTCCCAGTCCTCGATTTTGGAAAATCCTTCTGTAAATGTTTCCTGGAGCAGGGGAGGCAAATTTTCTATGATTTCTTTCCCTTTAACCGTAAGAAAAAGACTGACGGCTCTTCGGTCATCTTCTCTTCTTTTTCGTGAAATATATCCTTTGGCTTCCAGACGTTTGGTAATATCCGTCACCGTTGCCTGACTTAAGCTGGTCGCTTTTGACAATGGAGTGATTGAGATTTGTCCTGAGATGGAAATTTCCTGCAGTACAATCAGCTGCGGCCCTGTCAGGCCAAAGTGTTTATTTAATTTCCGCGAATGAATGTCAACGGCCTGAATTATCTTTCTTATGGATATCAGTAAATCCCGGCACCTTTCTTCATTTAACTTCTTTCCCGGCATGCTGCCTCCCCCATTGGATTTGTATAGTCGCCCATACTAACTTAATCGGCCTGATAAGGGCAATCATTATCACAGAATCATCCTCATTTAAATTAGGAGGACCCTCTGATGAAACGATGACTCCTATTTTACTTTTTTCCAACGGCAGGTCAGGGCTCTGCCACCGGAATCATCAGGTGCCTTGATATCCCGTAAATTATAGCGTTTGAGCAAGGCAGTCCAGTCCGCCGGAGAGGACCACCAATATCCCTTTAAAAAAGATTTAAGATTAAGCAGGCGGTCAACCATAATCCCCTGTATCAGTATGCTCAGAGGGACTGACATTTCCCGCCTGCCCGGATTCTCAGCAGATTAAATCAGGAGGCAAACCACCAGCGTTCCGCGTTTTTATTGCCATCCAGCTCCATGTGGGCGGAAATGGAACCGTAACCGACCTTTTTGGACTGGGCCTCAACGATCTGGTTGAACATGGGAACAATGGTGCCGCTGTCATCTTTGCAGATTTCCTGCATATCGGCATAAAGCTGTCTGCGCTTGTTGTCATCCAGCTCTGCCCTTGCCTCTACCAGCAGTTTGTTAAATTTATCATTACTCCAATGGGTATCGTTCCATGGGGCCCCTTTGGCATAGGCAACGGAAAACATCATGTCCTCAACCGGACGGCCTCCCCAATAACACATGCACCATTCTTTTTTCGTCCAGACATTGCTCCAGTATCCATCGTCCGGTTCACGGACCACATTGACTTTGATTCCGGCTTTTTTGGCGCTTTCCTGATAAAGGACAGCCGTGTCAACGGCACCGGCAAAAGCGGCATCAGATGCATGAAGGTTAAAGGTGTGGTCCAGCATTCCAGCTTTTTTCATCAAAAATTTTGCCTGATCAGGATCATATTCCCTCTGTTTAAGTCCGGAGGCATGATACCGGTTTACCGGAGAAATGGGATGGTCATTGCCAGGTTCTCCGTATCCCTTTAGTATGGTTTTAACCATTTCTTTCCGGTTCACTGCCAGTTTCAGCGCTGTCCTGACATCGTTGTCAGAGTAGGGTTTCTGATCCACCATCATGGGCATGGAATAGTGCATGGTGCCGGTGAGGGCGGTCACATTTACGGAAGGCATCCGTTTGAACAGGTGTACGGTTTTCAGGTCCACCCGGTCCATGGCGTCGATGCGGCCGGTTTTCAAGGCATTGCTTCTGGCATTGACGTCTGCAATGGCAAGGGTTTCCACTTCATCAAAATGGGCCCGGTTTTCTTTCCAATAATTGGGATTCCGCCGGGTCAGGGTACGCACACCCGGTTCCCACTCTTCAAGCATATATCCGCCTGTGCCGACCCCTTTTTCCCACTCTTTGCCCTGGAGGCCCTCGGGGCAGATGACCAGATGATAATCTCCCAGAATGAAAGGAAAGTCTGCACTGCCTTCTGACAAGTCAAATATAACAGTGTACTTTCCGTCTGCCTTGATCTCTTTTACGGATTTGAGATAAGGCTTTGCCGCTGACTTGGATTTTTCTCCCCGGTGATGGTTAATGGAGAAAATCACATCATCTGCTGTCATTGTTTTTCCATTGTGAAATTCAACCCCTTTCCGGAGATTGAAAACCCATTTTTTTGCATCGGGTGAAGATTCCCAGGACTCGGCAAGTTCCGGCACCGGTTTGAAGTTATGATCGATTTCGACCAGGCAGTTTCTGATCTGGAAGTTGGTGTTAATGGCATGATTGGCCAGGAGCAGCGCCGGATCAAGGGAGTCAGAGGTGCCGGCTCCGGACATGGCCTGCCGGAAAGTTCCCCCTTTTTTAGGGGTTGCAGCAAAAGCCTTGCCGGACAAAAATGAAGGGATCAGGGCGGCCGACACCCCCAGGGCAGACAACTGGGAAACAAACTGGCGGCGGGTTATTTTTTTTTGATCAAACATCAGGGCCAATTTAGAAAAATCTGTCATTATATTCTCCTTTGTTGAAATTATAGGTTTAGATAAAGGATTCGGACCGTTCCTCAAGCAGATTGTCCAGCCAGTCCGGATCCATCTTTGGAACTGATGCCAGAAGCTTGTCTGTATATTCGTGGTGGGGCGGAGAAAGGACTTTTGCCTTTTCGCCCTGTTCAATGATTCTGCCTTCCAGCATGATCACAATCTTATCGGCTATGGCCTTTACCGTCGCAAGATCATGGGTGATAAACAGATAGGATACATCTGTTTTATTCTGGAGATCCTGGAGCAGATCCAGTATGCCCTCGGCAACCAACTGATCCAGCGCCGAAGTCACTTCATCACAGATGATCAGATCCGGTTCCGCTGCCAGGGCCCGGGCAATGCAGATCCTCTGTTTTTCCCCGCCGGACAGTTCCGTGGTTACGCGGTCAATATAGGTGTCCGGATCAAGTTCAATTTTTTTCAGCAGATCCCTGATCCGTTCCTCTGCTTTTTTCCCTTTCAGGCCAAAATAAAAGTTAAGGGGCCGGCCGATCACTTTTCTGACCGTATGTTTGGGATTCAGGGCAGTGTCCGGCATCTGGTAGATCATCTGCATCTTTCTCAGATCATCTTTATCCCGTTGATTCAATTCAGTGGGCAGGTTTTTTCCGGAAAATTCAATTTCTCCTCCAGCCGCCGGGAGCAGGCCTGTGATCACCCTTGCCAGGGTACTTTTGCCGCTACCGGACTCCCCGACCAGGGCAACGGTCTTTCCGGTTCTGACCACAAGGTTGATGTCCTCCAGCACATTTTCATCACCGGTATAAGAGGCGGATACATCCTTTACTTTCAGGATCACATCGGTCTGTCCGGAATGGGTTTTCCCCTCTCTGAGCTGCCGCACATTCAAGAGCTGGCGGGTATATTTTTCCTTTGGGTTTTGGATAAGCGACCGGGTTTCCCCTTCTTCCACCAGACGGCCGTTGCGAAGCACCATGATGCGGTGGGCCACCTGGGCCACCACGGCAAGGTCATGGGTGATATACAGGGCCGCCTTGTTCATTTTTTCAGTAATTTCCTTAACCGCCGCCAAAACTTCTATCTGAGTGGTCACATCCAGTGCAGTCGTCGGCTCGTCAAACACGATAATTTCGGGTTTACAGGACATGGACATGGCCACCATGGCCCGTTGAAGCTGTCCGCCGGAGAGCTCATGGGGAAAGCGAAAGCCGATTTTCTCCGGGTTGGGAAGGAAGAGGCGGTCATAGATCTCCACGGCATCTTTTTGGGCCTCTCCATAAGTCATAAGACCATGGTGCACCGGGGCCTCTGCATATTGATGGATCACCCGGTGGGAGGGATTGAATGAAGCGGCTGCGCTCTGGGCCACATAGGCGATTTTGGACCCCCGTATCGATCTCAAAGTCTCGCTGCTGGCATTGAACAGCTCTTGGCCTTGAAGGTTGATTGAGCCGGAGGCCAGGCGGCATCCCGGCCGGGTGTATCCCATGGCCGCAAGTCCGATGGTGGATTTTCCTGCACCGGACTCCCCGATCAGACCGAGGACCTCACCCCGCTTCAGGGTTAAACTGATGTTTCTAACAATGGAATGCCATTGGTTTTCATAAAAACCTTCAATGTATAAATTTTTTATTTCAAGCAGGTTTGTCATCTTTTTTCCTCACTCCTTAAGACCGCTGGATAGATGGAGAAACCAGTCCACGATCAAATTTACGCCAACGGTTAAAAATGCGATAGCCGCCGCAGGAATCAGTGGGGTGTATATACCGAAGGTAATGGCTCCGGCGTTTTCCCGGACCATTCCTCCCCAGTCGGCCAGCGGGGGTTGAATCCCCAGGCCTAAAAAGCTCAGAGAAGCGATAAACAAAAAGACAAAGCAGAACCTGAGCCCGAATTCAGCCACCAGCGGAGGCAGGGCATTGGGAAGAATTTCCTGTATCATAATCCATCGGGTGCCTTCCCCCCTCAGCCGTGCTGCCTCCACAAACTCCATTACTTCGACATCCATGGCAACCGCCCGTGCCAATCGATACACACGTGTGGAATCCAGAAGGGCAATGGTTAGGATGAGTACCGGAATCGAAGATCCCAGAACAGATAAAACCATCAGGGCAAAGATCAGTGTAGGAAATGCCATGATGACATCAATGATCCGGCTCAACACCTGGTCTGTCCATCCCTTTTTGACTGCGGCCACAAATCCGAGCAGGGAACCGGATGAGAAGGATAGAATCGTTGTAATGAACGCCAGGGCAATGGTATTCCGGGCACCATAGACCATCCGGGTGAGCAGGTCCCGCCCGATGTGGTCGGTCCCCAGGTAAAACTTATCTGAAAAAACCTCCCACACATCTCCCACAACACTGGTCTCTCCGTAGGGTGCGATCAAAGGGGCAAAAATAGCAATCAGTATATTGAAAAGGACGATCCCGGCACCGATTTTTGCGGACAGGGGGGCGTTTTGAAATAATTTTAACACGGAATCAACCTCACTGGATATTGGATTGTCTCAATCTGGGATTGGAAAGCATTGAAAAGATGTCGGCCAAAAGGTTTAAAAAAATATAAACAAGTGAAAAGATCAATCCAGCGGCCTGGACCACGGGCAGATCCCTCTTGGCTACCGAGTCCACCAGCAATTGTCCCAGTCCGGGATAAACAAACACCACCTCCACAATGACCACCCCCACAACCAGATAAGCAATATTGACTGCGATGACATTGATCACAGGCGACAATGAATTGGGAAATGCATGGTGAATGATAATTTTAAGCCGGGTTATCCCTTTCAACTCCGCCATTTCGATATAGGCACTGGCCAGGACGTTTATGATGGCCGCCCGGGTCTGTCTCATCATATGGGCGGTGACCACGCAGGTCAGGGTCAGGGAGGGCAGAAGAATCGTATAGAGCCGGTCAGCCAGACCCATTTTCGGATCAATGACCGAAAGACTGGGGAAGAGGTTCAGCTGGACAGACAGGATGCTGATAAAAATATATGCCACAAAGAATTCAGGAAAAGAGATAAAAGAGAGGGTGATGATCGAGATCATTTTATCAAACAGGGAGTTTCGGTAAAATGCCGCGGCCATACCCAAAAGAATGGCCAGGGGGATGGCAATTACAGATGTGCTCACCGCCAGGAAAAGGGTGTTGGCCAGGCGCCAGGAGATCAGTTCGGAAACCGGTCTTCCATTGGCAAGGGAAGTCCCGAAATCTCCATGAACAAATTCCTTCAGCCATGCCACATACCGGACATGGGCCGGCAGATCAAGCTTGAGTTCTTTTCTGAATGCTTCTACCGTTTCAGGGGTAGCGGATTGGCCTAAAACGGTCTCAGCCACATCCCCCGGTAAAAGCTCCACCCCGATAAAGATGATGATGGATATGACACATACGGTTACAAGGCTGGCACTGCACCGTTTAATAATTAATGAAAGGACATTTTTCATAAAAACAACAAATCTTACCCTTCTTCGGTATGTTGATCACAAAAACCGGACTCATTCAACTCTATGTTTTGAGAATCCCGCTGAAAGAGACCCATCCGCCTTTATGGTTGCTTAATAAAGGGCAATCATAGGCGGTCTGGATCCAGCCATAAGCAGGTGAAACAATATCGAACACAATATAAAATGTCAAGATGCATAGAACACAATAATTCATCCCCATGGGCAAAATTGTCCCTGATAGGGTCTGGGTTTTGCCTTTTTCCAGAAATCGGGATCAGGGTCTGATCAGCTGTAGACAACTATTCGGCTTCGGATTCGCGGGATGGTGCCGAAGGGTTTGATGGACTTTATTCGGCAGATTCTGCCGGAGGACTTACCCTAGGACAGGGTGTCTTGTCCTTTGTTTTCATCCGGCAATACATTGGACACTATCGAAGGACACTATCGAAGAAGAACATGCCGGGCAGGCAGAAGATCAAATGCCTCCCCATGCAAAACAGGATGAAAGGTTTCCCTAAAGAAAAGGATTTGAAATCAGGCAGATTCTATCGGCTGATCCGGCTCAGTTTCCCAATGCCAATCCCGGAGAAGATTCTTCCAGGTTTTTGCCCAGACCCTTTTTTCTGGGGACAAAGGAGACGGAAAAGTCTTTCATCTCATAAATACAGATTCCGTCAACGGTCAGGGCGCCGTCGGCCTTTACACTGAACCCGTCTTTATCCCTGCCTGCCTCCCTGATATGGGCATGAATCTGGATATCTTTATTGGAGGGGATGATCTGCCCCCTGTAGATCCATTCATGGGACTGGTCAAGGGTCAATTGGGATTCGTATTGGGCGGGCTCGATATCAAATTTTTCCAGAATAAAGCAGCGGACTATCTGGATAAAGGATTCAATCCCCAGGGAGCCGGGGCAGACCGGATCCTGAAAGAAGTGGGCATCAAAAAACCATTCCCCGGGATCTACTTTTTTGCTAGCCCGGATATAGCCCTTATCGTAAATACCGGAGTTCAGGTCCAGGATTTCAATGGCGTCTATCATTCTCAGGGCCTTGGCCGGCATTCCACTATCCGTGCTCCTGTTTTTATCTTCAGGGGTAAGGGGGGCATCTGCTTTAAAGAGGATGGGAGTATACTCATCCTGATCCGGGGTAAAGGCCGTCAATTCACTGTTTTTGATCCCGATCTGGTTGGAAAGGGCCTGGCCCGTAAAAAAACCGAAATTGGTGGTTCCCTGGTAGACGATGTTTCCCCGGTTCATGACTTCCATTTCGAAATCCTGGATGATCATGCCCCCGGCTTTGGATACACCGGTCATCCGGCAGCGGACGGTCAATGTGCCGGAATCCTTTGATACGGTTTTGAGAATTTTTGCCTTTCCTCCAAGATTTCTGAAATGAAGTCTTTCTTCGCTTTGAAGGGCGGACCCGGCAAAGGCAGCCAGCCATCCGCAGGGTTGAAGAGCGATTTCAAGAAGGATGCAGAAGGGCAGGGCAGATGTCCGGTTGGCTGAAAAATACCAGGCGTTTTCAGGGATATCATACTCGGTTTCAATCCATCCTCCGGGCTTCATCTCCCATTGGGGGTGGTCCGCCGTAAGGACCCGGTCCATGAAAAAATAAGGGGGCCGGGGCAGTCTGGCAATTTCCCTGTCCGCATCAAAGATCTGATAGGGTTTACCAAAGGCTTCGGAGGGATTGCCTTCAGCAAAGGCCAGGATGGATTTCCTGGAGAACAGGGGAACCGGCTTGAATTTGTCCTTTAGGGACGGATCCACGACCGCTTCAAATCCAGTAATACTTGCCACCACCCTATCGGTTTCATCCAGAAAAGTGAAATATCCTTTTATCCTGTGGTCGGTTTCTTCATTGACGGTAAAGAGGATCCGGACCTCACTTCCCCGGAGGCTTTCATAGGATGAATAGAGTCTCAGATTGGCGAGGAAACTGGGCAGACAGACCTGTTTCCGGGTTTCCCAGGTCCAGAGGATGGCCGCCTGGAACGCGGCGTCCAGAATCATGGGGTCAACGGTCCAGGATTTTGAATGGGGCCGGGCATACCATTGACCGGGTTCGGGTGCTGTCCGGGCCTTTACCTCTATCCCCTTGGAAGAGACCCCAATGACGGCCGTGATGGGCTGCAGGTCTTTTCCGTGGAACAAGATCTTTTCATAGGCCTGGTCAATGGTCATGGAAAAGGGAATCAGATCCATAAAGGCCGCCTTTGACAAGATGGGCGGTTTGGGCAGATAATTTTTCAATATGCAGATGGCACCGGCATGCATGGGGGCCTGTTCTCCCTCGGTGTTTTCAGAGGTCAGGCTGGATGAGCAGGAGAATCCGGATTCACCGGGTCTGCACTTTCCCATGTTTACACCAAGATTTATGGTCTTTGATCCCGGCAGGATTCCCTTTAAAAGCCGCATGTCGTCCATGCCGGCAAAGACCAGGCCGGGGTTGTTTTTTTCCGCTCCGTGGGCCATCAATTCCAATATAAGGGCAAAGGGTACCACAGGCTGCCGGTCGATTTTATGGGAATTGAGTACAGGAACCTCTTTCAGGGAAAAAGAACGGGTCAATACCCGGGACAATTTATGGTTTTGCCGTTTCTTATCCGGCTCTCCGTCCGAGGGTAGCCCTGCGCCGATAACAACTTCGGGTTGGTTTTGATCCGGGCTGCGCATTTCCCGGATCATCTGTTCTGCTCCGGCCTTCAGGGGGATCAGATCAATCCCCTTTCGCTGGAATTCTTTTTTCAGGGAGGGGGTGACCATGCCCCCGTCCCAGGGTCCCCAGTTAATGGAAACCACCTTGCAGTCGGGTTTTTCAAAGGAGAGTTTCCGGGCCGTCTTGTTCAGCACCTCATTGGCCGCAGCATAATCTGCCTGGCCCTGGTTTCCGGTCCGGGCCGCCACGGAAGAGAAGAGTACAATATATTTTAAAGGATCTGTTTTTACGGCCGCCAGCAGGGCGTTCATGCCCCCTGCTTTGGTGTCAAACACCCTCTCAAATTGGTCCGGTTGTTTGTCGATGATGCGTTTGTCTTCCAGTACACCGGCCCCGTGGACCACGGCGGATATGGGTCCGAATTTTTCCCGGATAGAGGAAAATATATTTTCAAGCTTTTCCTGATTCCTGATGTCGGCACGGATATAAGCAGGATAGGCTCCCAGGGCTCTGATCCTGTCCAGGGTGTTCTGGATTTCCCGGTTGGATAAAAGGGCCTTATACCGGTTTTCCAGATCAGCGGGCCTGGGTTTCTGCCCCTTGAACTCCCGGGCCAGGATCTCCTTTTTCAAGGGGGCCGGATCGGTTAACTCCCTGGCCCAGGCCGGTTCATCAAAGGGCTCAGGGGAGCGTCCCAGAAGGATGATCCGGCAGGCGCTTTCCCTGGCCAGGCAGATGGCGCATTCCGCCGTAACCCCGCGGGCACCTCCGGTGATGACCACCACCTCATCCTTGTCCAGGTTGAGTTTTTTCCCAGCCGCATCCGGCAGGGGACGGGATTCAAGAACCGGGATATTGCAATTGTCACCGTCAAGCCCCATTTCAACTTCACCCTGGGTCATGGTTAAAGAGACGGCAGCTTCCACATTGGCCATGCACGGGTCCGGAGAATCCGGCAGGTCCAGGGCCCGGCAGAGCACATTCTTCCACTCGATGTTGGCGGTTTTGACCAGTCCGGCCAGACCTCCGTAGACCGGGCAGGTGGAAAAGGGCCGGGAGTTGAATCCGAATCCGCCGCCCAGAAAGGATGCGCTTGCCAGGAAACCGCCTTTTTCTTCGGCGGATTCCATTAAAAAGGAGGCGTTTTCCTGGATCAGGCAGAAGGCCGCTTTAAGATAGTCGCCTGCCCGGTCTACATCCTGGCCGTCAAAGGTGTCCTGGAGAATGACCAGGCCTGCGGCATCTTTCAGCCGGGGAATCTCGTTCAATGAGATTTGGATCAGTTCCGCCTGAATGCCGGCCCTGGTAAATTCTTCCTTGAAGCAAAGGGCCAGGGAAGCCTGGGCCTGATCTTCCGGGTTCCGGGTGATGTAGACTTTCCGGTTTTCCGGAAGCTCAATCCGGGCTCCGTTGTAAAATCGGATCTGATTGGTGGGAAATACCTTGAGGCGGACCTGCTGTCTGATCAGGTCCGCCGGGGGGTCCTCAAAAGAATCTATCTTGTCTTCAATTCCATTGTGCGGTGTTTTTTTTTTGACCCGGTCCGGTTCCGGATCCGGGCTAAGCGCCTGGGCAATGTCTTTGAGGGTTTTAAGTCCGGCCATGTCGTCCGGGGACAGGCCCGGATGGTCGCCCAGTTCCTGTTCAAGCCTGGAAAGGATCTCCACCCGCTTGATGGAATCCACACCCAGATCCGATTCCAGGTCCATGTCCGGCTCCAGCATCTCAACGGGGAACCCGGTCAAATCGCTGATGGTTTCGACCAGGATTGTATAGGCTTTTCCTGAAGAAGGCGCCTGGGCCGAGTCTTTTTGAGCCGGAGGTTCATGATCAATAGGCTTTTCCACGGGAACGGGATTTGTACCCTGCCGAGAATTCGTGGGACATAGGGCCAGGCAGATTTCATCCAGGGTCTGAACCGTTCCCATATTTTCGGTGGTGAGGCCGGGGTTGTCCGGTAATTGCTTTTCAAGTTCGGAAATGATTTCCACCTTTTTAATGGAATCTATGCCCAAATCGGATTCGATATTCATGTCCGGTTCCAGCATCTCAACCGGGAACCCGGTGAGCCGGCTCACGATCTCAAAGAGGATGGATTGAATCGCAGATAGACCCTCGTTGGTTACCCGGGAAGGAGAAATCGGATCCCCGGCATTGGGTTTTTGATTCGGGGTTTTTTCTGAAACAGTCTGACCGGTTTCCGGTGTGCTATCTGTAGGTCCTGACTCACCGCGGGGGAGAGGGGCTGAGCCGGACCGGTTTTCCTTTTGGGGCCCGGGTTCAAATTCCGTATTTGTCTGATTCTGATTCGAATAATCCCGGGCCGGCCGGGCGGATTCAATGGGTTCTCTCCAGTTGCCGGCAGGGGCAAGGCCCCGGGTCTGGCCCATCATATTGGCCAGGGTCTGGGTGGCTGCGGCCTGGGTTTCAAGGAATTTTTCATGGGCCCTGGCCGTCTGGGTCTGGAGTTCCTGCATGGCTTCAAGGCCCTGGCGGACTAGGCGCATGGCCTCCAGGGAAGGGGTGTCTGCCGGGGAATTCATCTGTTTGGGATAGTGGGTCATGGGTTGTCCTTGGTCTGGGTTTTTAACGACTTCAGCGACGACCGGTCTCTGATCTCTGGACCGGCTTTTCATCTGCACCATATCCGATGCTCCACCTTGAAGATCTTTGCCGGCCGGGTTGGTCTCATCATTATCAGAGATCTTGTTCCGGTTCTTTTCAGGAAAAGGGGAGGAAGGCTTTGGGGGCTCCGGTCTGGGGTTGGCCCCGGACAGCATGATTTTCATCTTCCTTGGTTCCGGCTTTTTTGCCTTGTCCTCCCAGGGAGTAAGATCAATGGAATGGCCCTGGGATGCAATGTGTGCCAGGACCGCGGCCAGATCTCCCAGGCCGGATTTCTTCCCGGCGGAACCGTCCAGGGAAACGGCAGAGACCGGTTCCCCTTTGAGTATGGTCCGGGTCAGTCCGGTCAGAACCGTTTTGGGGCCCAGTTCAAGAAAGGCGGACACTTCAGAGGCGTGCATGGATTCGACATCATCCAGAAATTTGACCGGATGCATGAGCTGGCGGCCCAGGGTCTGTTTTATCTTTTTGATATCCCTGGCATAGGGCTTTCCCGTTGTATTGGACAGGACAGGGATCGCCGTGGGGTTGACGGCAATGGTGTCTAGAAATTTTTCAAAGGGACGGGCTGCTTTCTCGACGAGGCCGGAGTGGAATGCCGCGGCCACGGGAAGCTTGATTGCCCTCATTTTTTTTCGGCGGCAGATCTTGTAGGCCCGGTCTATTTCTTCGGTGGTGCCGGACAAAACCCCCTGGGTCTGGCAGTTTTGATTGGCCAGAATCAGGTCCAGACTGTTATCTGCGATCAGGGCCTCGATTTCTTCCAGCCCGGACTGGACAGCCAGCATGGACCCCGGGTCATTGTCCTCTTTTCCGGCCCTGGCCATGAGGCAGCCCCGCACTGCAGCAAGGGTGAGGCAGGTTTCCAGATCGATCCACCCGGCCGAGTAAAGGGCCGGCAGTTCGCCGAAACTGTGGCCGCAGGTCATGTCCGGGGAGACCTTGAACCGGGACAGAATCCGGGTCATGGCCAGGGAGAGGGCGCCTATGGCAGGCTGGGCAATGTCTGTGGATCTTAACTCCTGTTCAGCCTCTTTTTTATCCTGGACATGGCCGGGCAGGGGAAAGAGGTATTTATTCAAGGATTTTTCAGCATCTTGGTTTTCCCTGGCAAAACAAGTCTGGGCCAGGGACAAGGTATCCATGGCCTCGGGAAACATTGAAAAAAGGTCCTTGCCCATGCCCGTGTACTGGCTTCCCTGGCCCGGGAACAGGAAACCGAGTTTGCCTTCGGGTTTTCCCGTGCCGAAAAAGACCGGGGCCTTGGGCATTTCTTTCCCGTCCAGAACGGCAAGGGCCTGGTCAATGGACTGACGGATGTCATGGTCCCGGGATTGAACCAGCAGCAGCCTGAATTCATGATTGGAGGAAAAGGTTCTGCGGGATTCCCAGGCCTGCCAGGCCAGGGTTTGGGTAACTCCCCTGTCATCCTCTCCGGCATTGGCGACTCGGATCTGAAGATCCTGCAGCCGGGCTCTGAGGCCGTCCCGGGTCTTGTCTGAAAAGGCAAATATCTGGATGGATCCGTCCCAGGAGACATGGGCTTTTGTCCGGTCATACTCTTCCAGGACCGCATGAAAATTGCTGCCCCCGAAACCGAAGGCGGAAATTCCGGATCTTCTGGGATGCTCATCTCCGGAGCCGTCAACCCAGGGTCTGGATTGATTGTTCAGGTAAAAGGGGGAATCATTGATCTGGAGATCCGGGTCAGGTTCCTCCGCCTTAAGGGTCGGGGGAATCACCTTGTTGTAAAGGGAGAGCACGCTCTTGATCATGCCGGCGGCCCCGGCAGCGGCCTTGGTATGGCCGATCATGGATTTTACCGAGCCCAGGGCCACCCTGGCTTTTGGATCTTTATGGTCAAAGCATTGCTTCAGGGCGGTGAACTCCACCTTATCCCCCACCCGGGTGCCGGTGCCGTGGGCTTCGACCATGCTGACCGTGGAAGGATCGATTCCGGCCCGGGTATAGGCGTCTTCCAGGGCTCTGATCTGCCCTTTGGCTTCAGGGGCGTACACGGCGGAAGTCCTGCCGTCGCTGGATGTGCCGATTCCCCGGATCAGGGCATAGATCCGGTCATTGTCCCTTTGGGCATCTTCCAGTCTTTTCAGGACCAGCATCCCGATGCCTTCCCCCAGGACGGTTCCGTCGGCGTCTTTTGAAAAGGGCCTGGCATCACTGGTATGGGAAAGGACCCCGGTTTTGGCAAAGCACATGTGCATGAAGATATCGTTTAGGGTGTCCACCCCGCCGGTAATGGACATGTCGCATTTGCCGGCCTCAAGCTCCATGACAGCCGTGTGGATAGCGGACAGGGAGCTGGCACAGGCGGCATCGCTGACCGCATTGGTGCCGGAGAGGTTGAGCCGGTTGGCGATCCGGCCGGCCACCACATTTCCCAGCAGTCCCGGGAAAGAGTTCTCCTGCCACTGGGCATAGGAACCCTGAATCTGATCCAGTACAGCCTGTTTCTTCTCCTGGCTGATATTGGCCCTGTCCATGGCCTTTTTCCATATGGGGTGGCCAAGCCTCGCCCCCAGGGGAATCACCAGTTCCTGGGTACCGGTGACCCCAAGGATGACATTGACTTTTTTTTCAGTGAGAAAGGGGTGGTTTACGGGATATCCGGCATCTTCCAGGGCCATCTTTGCCACTTCCAGGCCCAGGAGCTGGGAGGTGTCCGTGGCCTGGATATTATTGGGCGGGATGCCGTAGTCCATGGGGTTGAAGGCTGTTTTCGGGATAAAGCCCCCCCGCTTGCAGTATACATGGTCAGGGGTGGAGGGGTCCTGATCAAAATAATCTTTTATCTTCCAATGGGTTTCATCGGGGATGTCTTCAATGGCATCTATGCCGTTGAAGAGAAGATGCCAGAATTCCTTGAGATCATGGGAGCCGGGAAATATGCAGCCCATACCGATGACGGCAATGGAGCTTTGGGCGATTGATGCTGAATCCATGTTTTTTTTATTCATTGAGCCGTCTTGACCCTTATTTTAAATTATAAAATTGGGAGCCAATATACTATGGAAAGATCTGAAAGCACCTGTTTTAAAAGGGTTTTGACAAAAGTTTTACATTGATGTCCTGCTGGTTTGGAGGGCGTTCCAGGACAAAATTCATTTTTTTAAATAAGAGGCTGGTGTATTGACAAATTCAAACATCTGTTTTATTCATTTGTTTAAAACAATAGTTTAATACAAGGGGGACCATGACCCGCCAAACAGATCAAATGCCAACCAAAGAGCGGATTATTGAGACCGCCGGAGAGATTTTCGGGGATCAGGGATTCAAAGCCGCCACCATCCGGAGCATTGCCGAGGCTGCCCAGGTAAATGTCGCTGCCATCAACTATCATTTCGGAGATAAGGAACGTCTTTACCATACTGTACTGGAAGATATTTTTGACAGGGGGTTTGAGACCTTCCCTTCGGTGACGCCCCTTTCCCCAGGGCAGGATCCTGAGAAACAGCTTCAGCGGTTTATCCGGGATATGTTTTCCCGGCTTTCCAGCCAGGAGGGATTAGGGGTGGGAACCACGGGCAAGGGACGGCTCATTGCCCGGGAATTTCTTGATCCCACCCAGGCCTTTGAAGAGATCGTGGAAACCTATATCAAACCCCACAGGGATGTGCTTTTGTCCATTCTCGCCGGGATCTGCGGCACAGAGGCCGACGATCCCCGTCTCAAACCCTGTGCCGTGAGTATTTTGGGCCAGTGTGTATACTTCTCTTTTGCTGCCCCGCTCATCAAAAAGCTGATGCCTGAGTGCGTTCTCACTCCGGAGAACCTGGAGGAGCTGGCCCACGGGGTATATTTGTTTTCCCTCGGCGGTATCAAACAACTGGCCGGAAGGGCCGATGAATAAGGAAAGATGTCCATGAAAAAGAAACCGATTATTTTGATCCTGGTCATTCTGATCCTGGCAGGGGGCGTGTCCGGGGTTCTTCTATTCAAAAACGGGGAAGATAACTCTTCCATTACCGCTTCGGGCAATATCGAGGTTACGGATGTGTCCCTGGGATTTAAGATCGCCGGACGCCTGGACGTCTGCCTGAAGGATGAAGGGGATTCCGTATCCAAAGGAGATGTGCTGGCCCGTCTGGAAAACCAGGACCAGAAAGTGGCCCTGCGCCTGGCAAAAATCAACCTCGGGACTGCCAGGTCCATGCTGGAAGAATTAAAGGCCGGCAGCCGGCCCGAGGAGATCCGGCTGGCGAAAGCAGCTGTCCAGAAGGCAGACCAGGTCCTGTTGGAGCTGACCCGGGGCAGCCGGGCCCAGGAAATCGAGACGGCCAGGGCAGATCTGAAGGCCGCGACGGCAGCCAGGGAATCGGCCCGGGCCCAGATGGTCCAGGCCAAAGAGGATTTTCAGCGGTTTTCCAATCTATACGCAAAACAAAGCGCCAGTCAGAGGGATTTCAAGCTGTTTCAGACCCAGTACCAGGTGGCGGAAAAGAGCCTGGCCCAGGCCGAGTCCCGGGAGAACCAGGCCCGGCAGTCCCTTTCCCTGGTCAAGGAGGGGCCCAGGACGGAAGAGATTGAAAGGGCAAGGGCTGATCTGGCCCAGGCCCAGGCCCAGTACGACCTGGTCCAGGCAGGTCCCAGGCAGGAAAAAATCGATCAGGCAGAAGCCGGTGTTGCAGAGGCAAAAGCCCAAGTGGAGCAGGCAAAACTGGCCTTATCCTATACCGAGCTGATCGCCCCCATGGACGGGAAGGTGTTCAGCCGTTCCGCAGAACCCGGGGAGTATCTGAATCCTGCCACGCCGGTCCTGGTGGTGGGGGATCTGGCCCATCCCTGGCTCAGGGCCTATGTCAGTGAAAAGGATCTGGGCCGGCTCTCCCTGGGGCAGAAGGTGGAAGTTTCCACGGATTCCTTCCCGGACAAAACCTATGACGGGACGCTTTCCTTTATCAGCAGCGAGGCCGAGTTTACACCCAAGGCGGTTCAGACCTTTGAAGAGCGGGTCAAACTCATGTTCCGGATCAAGGTCGACCTGGCCAACCCAAAAGGCGAACTGAGGCCGGGCATGCCGGCGGACGCCCATATTTCCATATCGGCAGAGTAAAATGGACGCCTCCCCAAACACCCGGCCCGCCATTGAGGCGAAGAACCTGACCAAGACCTTTGGCTCCCTGACGGCCGTGGAAAATCTCAGCCTCCAGGTCGAGAAGGGGGAGATCTTCGGCATCGTGGGGCCGGACGGCGCCGGCAAGACCACGACCCTGCGCATGCTTTCCGGCATCATGGATCCGGCATCGGGCAGTGCATCCATTGCCGGGTTCGACACCCGGACCCAGGCCTTTGACGTCAAGGAAAACCTGGCCTATATGAGCCAGCGTTTCGGGCTTTATCCCGACCTGAGTGTGATGGAAAATATTCAGTTTTATGCCGATCTTTACGGGGTTCCCAGGAAAGGCCGGGATGAGAGGATCAGCGAACTCCTCGGGTTCAGTCAGATGGAGCCCTTTAAAAAGCGACGGGCCGGGGCCCTCTCCGGGGGGATGAAACAGAAACTTCAGCTGATCTGCGCCCTGATCCATACCCCGGCCGTGATCCTTCTGGACGAACCCACCAACGGGGTGGATCCCATCAGCCGGCGGGATTTCTGGCGGATCTTGTATGAGATCGTTAAACAGGGGGTCTCCATCCTGGTGACCACGGCCTACCTGGACGAGGCCGAGCGGTGCGACCGGATCGGATTGCTGGACAAGGGGCGTCTCATGGCCACGGGAACCGTGCCCGAAATCAAAACGCTCATGAAGGGAAAGGTCCTCACCCTGAGAAGCCCTCAGGCCCGGGGGATCAGCAAAGTACTCCAGGAGGGACTGGGCTCTTACCCGGTCAATGTGTTCGGGGACAGGGTCCATATTGTCTGCCCGGATCCGGCCCGGGCTGAAGAAGAGGCCCGTGCTCTGATCCGGGACCGGTTCCCGGAGCCGGATTTCAGGGAGGCGGTCCCCAGCCTGGAGGATGTATTTGTCAGCCTCATGGGGGACAAGGAGATACCCAAAGCGCTGCCCCCTCTTGTCTCAGTCCAGGAAGATCCGGCCGGGACCCTTCAGCAGACAGGTCCGGCCCAAGGGGACGGATCCGGGGATAAACCTGCTGTAACCGTGGAAAACCTCACCCGGGTTTTTGGCAGCTTTACGGCAGTGGATCATGTCAGTTTTACCGTTCCCCGGGGAGAGATATTCGGATTCCTGGGCCCCAACGGAGCCGGCAAGAGTACCACCATCCGCATGCTCTGCGGACTTCTTTCCCCCAGTTCAGGCCAGGGGATTGTAAACGGCTTTCAGATCTCGTCCCAGGCCGAGAAGATCAAGCAGCACATCGGATACATGAGCCAGAAGTTTTCGCTCTACGAAGATCTGACCGTGGAAGAGAACATCCGGTTCTACGGGGGGATTTACGGACTTCAGGGGAAGCAGATGGAAAAACGAGAGGCCTGGGCCATGGAGATGGCCGGACTTTCGGGACGGGAAACCGCCCTGACTTCGGTCCTCTCCGCCGGGTGGAAGCAGCGTCTGGCCCTGGCCTGCGCCATTCTCCACGAGCCCCCGATTATCTTTCTGGATGAACCCACCTCGGGCGTGGACCCGGTCAGCCGGCGGCGGTTCTGGGACATGATCTACAACATGGCAGACCTGGGCATCACCATATTCGTCACCACCCACTACATGGAAGAGGCAGAATATTGTGACCGCATCGCCCTGATCTACCGGGGCCGGATGATTGCCATGGGAACCCCCATGGAGCTCAAGACCCAATCCATGGATGATGAGATCCTGGATCTGCGCTGCCAGGCCCCCCAGGCCGTCCTCCCCGCCATCCTTTCCCTTTCCGGGGTCAGGGATGCCGCCCTTTTCGGCGCCGGCCTCCACGTAAAGACCCCCGGGGCAGACAAGGCAGCCGGGCAGATCAAAGAGAAGCTCAGGGATCTGGGCATCCGGGACTTTAGTCTGGAAAAGATCCTGCCCGGCATGGAAGATGTCTTCATCTCCCTGATTGAGGCCGATGACCGGAAACAGGCAGATGCGGACCGGGAAAAGGAGAAAGTCCATGAAGTTTAGAAGGCTGGCCGCCATTGCCAGAAAAGAGTTTCTCCACGTGTTCCGGGACTGGCGCAGCCTCTTCCTTTCCCTGGCCATCCCCGTGATCCTGATCATGCTCTTTGGATATGCCCTGACCCTGGACCTGCGCAACGTGCCCACCGTGGTCTGGGACCAGTCCAAAACCCCCCAGAGCCGGGAACTCATTGATCTTTTCAACGGTTCCCCCTATTTCAGTCTGGAAGGCAATGCGCTTTCCTATGGGGAACTCCAGCAGTCCCTGGACCAGGGCCGGGCCATGGTGGCCATTGTGGTTCCCTCTGATTTTGCCCGCAAACTACAGGGGGGAAAAGAGACGGCCATCCAGGTCCTCTGCGACGGCAGCGATGCCAATACCTCCCGGCTGGCCATGAATTATGCCACGGCCATCGGTATGATTTACTCCACATCAATAACGGCCAGGCAGATGGAACTCAGGGGGATGACCGGGTTCAAACCGCCCCTGGAGCTGGTCAGCCGCTCCTGGTACAACCCGGATCTCAGGAGCCAGAACGTGATTATCCCGGGGATCATCGCCATTGTCATGGTGGTGATCGCCTCCATGCTCACCAGCGTCACCATTGCACGGGAGTGGGAGACCGGGACCATGGAGCAGCTCATCTCCACTCCCCTCAAGGGGCCGGAGCTGATCTTTGGCAAGGCGCTTCCCTATTTTGCCATCGGCATGGCCGACGTGGCCATTGCCGTAGTCATGGGCAAGTGGCTCTTCCATGTCCCCATTGTGGGCAACGCGGCCCTTCTCTTTGGTATGGCCGCCATTTTCCTGACCGGGGCCCTGTTCTGGGGCATGACCCTGAGCATTGTCCTCAAGTCCCAGGTCCTGGCCAACCAGATCGCCATTGTATCCGGATACCTGCCCACCCTGATTCTCAGCGGTTTTGTCTTTGCCATTGAAAATATGCCCCTGCCCATCCAATGTATCACCTATATCGTGCCGGCCCGGTATTTCATTGTCCTTCTCCGGGGCATTTACATGAAGGGAATCGGGCTGGAGATCCTCTGGCTGGATGCGGTTCTTCTTTCCGTCTATGCCGTTATCATGATGATTCTTGCCAATCGCAAGTTTAAGTTCAAGCTGGAGTAGCCCATGATTCTCCGATTAAAACAGATGCTCATCAAGGAATTCTTGCAAATACTCCGGGATCCGCGCATGCGCATGGTGATTTTCGGCATGCCCGTGATCCAGCTGGTGGTCATGGCCTTTGCCCTGACCACCGATGTCAACCATATCCGCACGGCTGTCCTGGATATGGACAAGACCCCGGCCTCTAGGGAGCTGATCTCCCGGTTCACTGCGGGCAATTATTTTGAAGTGGTGCAGACCCCGGCCTCGGACCGGGAGATCCAGGGGCTGCTGGACCGGGCAGAGGTTAGGGCGGTGATCCATATTCCCCAGGGGTTTGAAAAGGACGTGGCCGGGGAGGGGACCGGCCGGGTCCAGATCCTGACCGACGGGACAGACTCCAACACCACAGCCATTGTCACGGGCTATGCAGAGGGGATTATCCAGGCCTTTTCCGCGGACCTCCGGGAGCAGCGCCTGGAAAAAGCAGGCATGGCCGGCGTTTTGAAACCCGTGGAGATCCGGCCCCGGGCCCTGTTCAATCCCAACCAGGAGAGCCGGTTCTATTACGTTCCCTCCCTCATTGCCGTCATGCTCTTTCTTTTCAGCCTGCTGCTGACCAGCATCGGCATTGTCAAGGAAAAGGAGATCGGCACCATTGAGCAGGTCATGGTGACCCCCATCCGCAAGATCGAGTTCATCCTGGGAAAGACCCTCCCCTATATCCTCACCGGATACTTCACCATGACCATCATGCTCATTGTCGCATTTTTTGTCTTTGATATCCGGGTGCAGGGAAACCTTTTCCTGTTCTATCTTCTTTCCGGGCTCTACCTCTTCGGCAACATGGGCATTGCCCTGATCATCAGCGGAAGCGCCTCCACCCAGCAGCAGGCCATGCTCACCTGTTTCCTGATTCTCATGCCCTGCGTCATGCTCTCCGGATTCATGTTCCCGGTCAAGAACATGCCCGAGGTCGTTCAGTACGCCACCTGGCTCAATCCCATGCGCTGGTACCTTGAGATCCTCAGGGGCATTGTCATGAAGGGGGTGGGGATTTTAGACCTCTGGCCGGCCATTGCTGCCCAGGCAGCCCTGGCCGTGCTCTTTATCACCCTGGCCTGGGCCCGGTTCAGCAAAACCCTATCCTGATCCAATTCATCCTTCAATCAGCTCTCGGATGGATTCAATATCGGCCAATGCCTTTTCCCGGCTCACGTCCTCCCATCCCTGTTCCCGAATTTTTGTCAGCTCTTTCAGGAACCGTCCCAGGGCCTGGGTATACTTGGTTGCGTTGCCCAGCCCCGTAGTTTCCCTGCCGCGAATCTCCCCGCTTTCTCTCCTGTTTTCCTGAATCTCGTTAAAGGCCTGGTTGATGGTTTTTTTACCGGATTTGACGCTTTCTTTGATTCCGTCGTCTCCGTGTTCCAGGACTTTTCTCGCCTTGTCCACCTTGGCCGGGCTGATGCCAAGTTCTTTTGCCCGGTCCTGGTTGACGGCTTTGCGGTTTTTTTTGGGGGAGGCCTGCTCCTCTTCGCTGGGGGTGTGGATGTCATCCAGCAGGACCAGGCATTTTAAAATGTCTTCGTCGGCCATGTTCCGCCGGTTTCTCTGAATGTGAAAGCTGTACAAGATGGCATCATCCTGGTTTTCAAAGGACTTCATGACAACCGGCACCTGTTCCAGTCCAAGATCCAGGGCGGCGGAGAAGCGGGTGTGTCCGTCGACCACCACCATCTCTTCTGCCCAGACCACAATGGGAAAGACCGGATCAAAGTCGTTCTTTTCCATGTCCTGCCGGATGGCCTGAAGGGTATCGGCCTTGACAGGGAAAAGGGTGTCAAAGGGTTCCCGGGTTTTTAATCCGGCGGTTTCAGCCATTTGAGTCTGTATATCCATAAGATTTTTTGCCGTTGTCTTTTTATGTTGATTGAAATCCTGCCTGAAGGTATCTGCCTTTTTACGGCGCACGGTTATACCTGAATTCCCCTGATTCTTCAACACCCCAGTTTTTACCAGGCTTCCTTTTTCCCAGGGAGAGTTGGGTATTCCATGGCGGATCCGGGCGGACTCTCCGGCTTTCAGTAAGGGATGGAATGGAATAAAATGTTGGCCCAGGATTATTGGGCTGTTTGATTTTGGATAAAATCGCATGACCATCTGTCATCCCATGGGATTCAATGGTAGAATCCTGTGGAAGTTGTACCTGAAAGCCTTTTTAAACATATGAGCGGGAATAAGACGAAATGATGCCCTCGAGAAAGGCTGAAACAAGTCTTTCCCGGTCTGGCGAAACAATGGAAACATGGAAGGAAAGATCAATGCAGGTATATTGGGCAAGCGTAGAGTTTGATATTGTTCATCCCGAAGAGTATGAAAACTGTGTGGGCGGATTTGCCTATCTCTTTCTAAAGGCAGCAGATGACAGGGATGCCAGGGAAAAGATTAAGGCGGCCGTTGAAGACGAGTTCAGACTGATTCAAATTGAATTTGTAGGTCCCTATGACGGGGCCTGGGAATCCATGGAAGAGCAGCGCCTTTATGACGGATTGGCAAATCGGGCGGAAAACAGCGAGGGTGTAGTCTGGGACGAGATCGACGCCTACGAGTTCAAAGACGAATAAAAAATGGCGGGTTTTTTATACCGAGGATATTTATTGGTGGCAGACATGTCCCGGTTTTTTCTCTGAATCCATAGACTATACCCCTATATACCGTTTCTGCAGCTCGGGCCGGGATTCCAGGGAAGATGTGGGGCCCGTCCATACGATCTTTCCTTTTTCCATGATATAGTGGCGCTGGGCAAGGTTCATCAGGGCCTGGATATTCTTGTCCACGATGAGAATGGACATTCCCCTGTCCTTTAAAACGGCCAGGGCCTGCCAGATCTCCCGCCGGATGAGGGGGGCCAGTCCTTCTGTGGCCTCGTCCAGGATCAGAAGCCTGGGGTTGATCATCAGGGCCCTTGCAATGGCCAGCATCTGCTGTTCCCCGCCGGACAACTGGTTCCCGTAGTTGTTCATCCGGTCTTTTAGGCGGGGAAAAAGGGAGAGCACATCCTTGAGAAGAAAGGGGTTTCTTGCTCCGGTGGGGTTGGCTGCCGTGGCCACCATATTCTCGTACACCGTGAGATTGGGAAAAATCTGCCTGCCCTCGGGCACCAGACCGATGCCGCTCCTGGCAATGACATGGCTGGGACAGGAGTGAATCGGCCAGTCCCTGAACAGGATTTTTCCGGACCGGACCGGTGCCAGGCCGATGATGGATTTGATGGTGGTGCTTTTTCCCATGCCGTTCCTGCCCAGGAGGGTGACCACCTCCGAGGGGCCGATCTCAAGGCTGACGCCGAACAGGGCCTGGCTTTCACCGTAAAAGGTTTCAATATTCTCCAGTTTCAGCATTCAGGTGTCCTCCCCGAGGTAGGCCCGGCGAACCTCATCATGTTCCCGGATCTCTTCCGGGGATCCCGTGGCGATGTTCTTTCCGTAAACCAGGACCGTGATCCTGTCGGCAAGGGAGAAAACCACGTCCATGTCATGCTCCACCAGCAGGATGGTCAGGCTGCCTTTGAGCTTTCGGATCAGTTTGGTCAGCTCCACGGTTCCGCCGGGGCCCATGCCGGCCATGGGTTCGTCCAGGATGAGCAGTTTGGGATCGCCGGTCAGGGCCATGCCCACTTCCAGCTGGCGTTTTTCTCCGTGGGAAAGATGACGGGCCAAAAGACCGGCCCGTCCGGAAAGATCCACCCTATCCAGGGCAGGGGAAAGCCGGTCTTTTACCACCCGGGTGTCCAGGGCATTTTGCCAGAACCTGAAATTATGGCCCTGGGCCGCGCAGATGGCCAGGGCCATGTTCTCGGCCACGGTCAGGTTTTCAAAGATATGGGTGATCTGAAAGGAACGGGCCATGCCTTTTTTCGCCCGTGCATGGGCCCTGAGAGGGGTTACATCCTCCTGCCTGAAAAAGATCCTTCCCCGGTCCGGGAAAATATCCCCGGTGATCTGGTTGATCAGCGTGGTTTTTCCGGCGCCGTTGGGACCGATAAGGGCATGAATGTGGCCGGTTTCCAGGCTCAGGCTGAAATCCTCGGTTGCCTGGACCGCGCCAAAGGATTTATATAGGTGTTCGATGCGGAGGATGGGGTTATCCATGTTTTTTTTCCTCCCCGGCAATCAGTCCGAAAAGTCCTTTTTTGGCAAAAACGACCACCAGCAGGAGAAAGGGACCCATGTAGATCATCCAGTGTTCCGTGACCATGGCCAGGCTCTCTTCCATGAATAGAAAAACCGCGGCCCCCAGGACCGGACCGAACAACGTGCCCATGCCCCCGATCAGGACCATGACCATGAGCTCGCCGGACAGGGTCCAGTGCATGAGCCCGGGACTGACATATTCGGTCTGATTGGCCAGAAGCCCTCCGGCAAGGCCGGCCCCGGCCCCGGCAATGACAAAACAGGCCAGCTTATACATGTAGCTGTTCACGCCCAGGGCCTTCAAACGGCGTTCGTTGTCGCATCCCCCCCGCAGAACCAGGCCGAACCTGGATCCCACAATGCGGACGCAGAGAAAGAGGAAAAGGGCGAGCAGTCCCAGGCAAAGATAGTAAAACTGGACATCATCCCCCAGGTCCAGGCCGGGCAGGGCAGACCTGGAATAGAGGGAGAGCCCGTCATCCCCGCCGTATTTTTCCAGGGAGACGAAAAAATAATAGATCATCTGGGCAAAGGCCAGGGTGATCATGATAAAATGCATTCCCTTGGTCCTCAGGCTCAGGGCCCCGATGACCAGGGCGAACAGGGCGGAGATAATGACGGCCAGGGGCAGGACCACAAGGCCGTTCTCACTTCCCTGGAACAGGAAGGGCCAGGTGAACAGGGGTTCCATTTCCGATGAATGATAAAAGAAGATACCCACCACATAGGCGCCCACCCCCACAAAGGCGGCATGGCCCAGGCTGACCATCCCGGAAAAGCCCAGAAGAAGATCAAGGCTCACCGCTGCAATGGCGTAGATCAGGACCCGGCTGAAAAAGGAGATGTAATACTCCCCCCCGGTCAGGGCTGCAATTTGGGGCAGAAGGATCAATAGGACGGCTCCCGAGGCCACAATCAATATTTTTCTCATGGAAGGTTTCATCAATTATGGGCAGGAAAAAGTCCCTGGGGCTTCCAGACAAGGATGGCGGCCATGAGGATGTAGATGGACATTGAGGCAATGGATGCCGCGGCATTGTCTGCAGATGCGGAATCAAAGACCAGGCGGAAGATCCCGGGCAGAAAGGCCCGGCCCAGGGTATCCACCATGCCCACCAGCAGGGCCCCGGCAAGGGCGCCCCGGACAGATCCGATTCCGCCGATGACGATGACCACAAAGGTGAGAATGAGGATGCTCTCCCCCATGCCGGATTCCACGGCCAGAATAGGGCCGGCCATGACACCGGCCAGACCGGCCAGCATGGCTCCCAGGCCGAAAACCCAGGTATAGAGGAGTTTGATATTGACGCCCAGGGCACTGATCATGGCCCGGTTGGATGCACCGGCCCGGATCTGCATGCCCAGGCGGGTCTTTGAGAACATTATCCATAAAAACAGGGCCACACCCAGGCCAACAAAGATAACGGCCAGACGGAAGACCGGATAGGCAAGTCCGGGGAGAAGTTCGATATTTCCGTTGAGCCAGGCCGGTACGTCCATGAACAGGGGCTGGCGTCCCCAGATGATCCGGACAAGCTCGTTAAAGAACATGATCAGGCCGAATGTGGCCAGGACCTGGTCCAGGTGTTCCCGGTCATAGAGGCGCCGGAAGATAAGGGCTTCAGCGGCCATTCCCACCAGGGCCGCCGCCGGAAGGGCAGCCAGCAGGCCCAGGATAAAGGAACCGGTATGGGCGGCCACGGTGGCCCCCACATAGGCCCCGATCATGTAAAAGGATCCGTGGGCGAGATTGATGACCTGCATGATTCCAAAGACCAGGGTCAGGCCCGCAGACATCAGAAAAAGGGTGATCCCCAGCTGAAGACCGTTGAGAATTTGTTCCAGGATTAAAAGCATGGCAGAGGAGAGACTGCCCGTAAGGACAGTCCCCCGGGAAAGTCCTTGTTACATCTTGCAATCGCATGCATAGGCATCGATATGGTTGGAAAATACTTTTTTCACGGTTTTGTTGGTGAACCCGGTATCGGTCTGGATCACCTCCCGAATGTAGAGATCCTGGATGGGGTGCTGGTTGACACCGAAGCTGAAATTGCCCCGGACCGAGTCGAAATCGGCCTTTTTTACGGCGGCCCTGAAGGCGTCCATATCGGATAGGTCTCCCTTGACGGCCTTGAGGGCGCTGCCGATGAGTCTGGCCGTGTCATACCCCTGGCTGGCATAGAGGGTGGGCATGCGGTTGTATGCCTTTTGATAGGCGGCGACGAACTGGGCATTTGCCGGGTTGTCCAGGTCATGGGTCCACTGGGAACCGTTTTTCACGCCCAGGGCTGCGCTGCCCACGGCCTTCAGGATCCGCTCGTCAAAGGAGAAAGCCGGGCCGTACACCGGGATCTGCTGGCTAAGACCTGCCTGGGCATACTGCTTCAGGAAATTGATCCCCATGCCGCCGGGCAGAAAAAAGAAGACGGCCGAAGGTTTTGCCGCCCGAAGGGCAGCGATCTCGGCTGCATAATCTGCCTGGCCCAGCTTGGTGTAGACCTCGCCTGCGATCTCGCCTTTGTAGTAGCGCTTGAAACCGGCCAGATGATCCTTGCCGGCCGGATAATTGGGCGCCAGAAGATAGACGCTTTTGTGGCCGGATTCGGTCACGTACCGGCCCACCACCTCGTCGATGTTGTCGTTCTGGTAGGAGACGCTGAAGTAATTTTTGCTGCATCCCTTGCCGGCAAGCTTGGAAGGCGCGGCATTGGCACTCAGGTAAACGATATCCTGGCGGACCACTTTGGGGACCACGGCCATGGCAACGTTGGAGAAGACGATCCCGGTCAGGATCTTGATCTTCTCCTTTTTCAGGTACCTTTCGGCGATCTGTTTTCCTTTTTCCGGTTTTCTTCCGTCATCCTCCACCATGAGATCCACGGGGATGCCGCCCAGTGTACCGTTCTCCTGGGCAATGGCAAGCTTGAACCCGTCCCGGATATCCTCTCCCAAATACCCGGCCTTTGTGGACAGGGTGGTGATCATGCCTATTTTGACGGGACCTGCCGCCCAGAGCTGGCCGGCTGTAAACAGCGAAACCAGAATCAGTATCATCATCTTCATTCTTTTTGCCATGGGGTTCTCCTTGTTCAATTCTTATTAAACGTGTCGTATCCTTCTTGGTTTTGTTTCTACGAATAGAAACATATACAGAGGCAGGTTTGAAAATGCAAGAATTTTTGTTTAAAAAAGATGAAATCCCCGGGAATACAGCGGATAAGAATAAAGAATGGGGGGCTTGTCTGCTTGGCCTTGGAAAACCGGGTAAGATAAGGTATAAATCATCAGCCATACTCCCTGCAAGAAAGCTTGCATCTGCCTGAAATCCGACTCTATCAGACCGGTTTTCGGGCAAAGGCCGAAACAAGATAAACGCATGAGGTGAGAATTCTTTGAACTATACATTTGAACGCTGGAACACGACCAAATCCATGGATCTCTACGGGGTGAACGACTGGGGAAAGGGGTATTTCACCCTGGCAGGCAACGGCGACCTCATGGTGATGCCCTCCCCGGGGCAATCGGCCGATGCCGTGAGCATCCCGGAGATCGTGACCGGAATGAAGGCCCGGGGCCTGGACATGCCTGTGCTGCTCCGCATTGAAAATATCTTAAGTTCCCGGATCTCCAAGTTGAACGAGAGTTTTTTATCCGCCATCACTACCCTGGACTATAAGGGATCCTATATCGGGGCCTATCCCATCAAGGTGAACCAGCAGGAACAGGTGGTGGAGAAGATTACCCGGTTCGGTTCGCGCTACCACCACGGCCTGGAAGCCGGGAGCAAGGCCGAACTCATCGCTGCCATGGGCATGCTCCGGGACAGCAAAGCCCCCCTGATCTGCAATGGGTACAAGGACGAGGAATTCGTGGACCTTGGGCTTTACGCCTCCAAGATCGGCCATTTCTGCATTATGGTGGTGGAGATGCCCGGGGAACTGCCCCTGATCCTGGAGCGGGCCAAAGCCCTGGGGGCCAAACCGGTGCTGGGCATCCGCATCAAACTCTCTTCCCGGGCCGGGGGCCACTGGGCCGATTCCGGCGGGGACAGGAGTATCTTCGGTCTGGACACCACCCAGATCGTCCAGGCCATTGATCTGCTCAAGCAGGAGGACATGCTGGACTGTCTGCAGATGGTCCATTACCATCTGGGATCCCAGATTTCCAATATCCGGGAGATCCGTACCGCCGTGAACGAGGCCTGCCAGGTCTATTCAGGAATTTTCCAGGAAGGCGCGCCCTTGAAATACCTTGATCTGGGGGGAGGGCTGGCCGTGGATTACGACGGGTCCCAGTCCAATTTCCTGAGCAGCCGGAACTATACCCTTGATGAGTACTGCATCGATATCATCGAAGCGGTGATGACCTCCCTCCACGAGTCACCCATCCCCCATCCCACCATCATCACGGAATCGGGCCGGGCCCTGGTGGCCTATTACTCCATGCTTCTGTTCAACGTTCTGGATGTGACCCGTTTCCAGACCGCGGCTCTGCCGGAAACCCTGCCCGTGGACTGTCATCCCCAGATTCAATATATGAACGAGGCCCTCCAGACCCTCACCATCCGGAATATCCAGGAGTGCTTCAACGATATCCTGTTCTACCGGGACGAGGTCCGGGATCTGTTCAACCACGGGAAAATCAGCCTGCGAGAGCGCTCCCTGTCCGAGCAGATCTTCTGGGCCGCCCTCAACGAGATCGAAAAAAAGGCCAGGGATCTGAAACATCTCACGCCTGAACTGGAGGACATCCAGCGGGCCCTGGCCGACATCTACTATTGCAATTTTTCCGTTTTTCAGTCCCTGCCGGACTCATGGGCCATTGGGCAGCTTTTTCCGGTCATGCCCATCCACCGCCTTGACGAGGAACCGACAAGGAGGGCCATCATTGCGGACATCACCTGCGACTGCGACGGCAAGCTGGACCGTTTCATCGACTCCCACGAGCTCAAGCGGTTTCTGCCCCTCCATGAACTCAAGGATTCCGAGGAGTATTTTCTGGGCGCCTTCCTGGTGGGCGCCTACCAGGAGACCCTGGGGGATCTTCACAATCTGCTGGGGGACACCAACGTGGTGACCGTGCGGATTCAGAAAAACGGGGAATTCAAATTTGTGGGGGAACAGGAAGGGGATACGGTGGCCGACACCCTCTCCCATGTCTCCTATGATGCCAAACGCCTGGTGGTCCGGTTCCGGAAAATGGCCGAGGAAGCGGTCCGAAAGGGGAATATCTCTCCTCAGGAACGGCGGGAGATCATGCAGGCTTATGAGGCCGGCCTTCGGGGGTATACGTATTTTGAACGCTGATCCGGCCCGGCCGGACAGCCATTTATCATTTTGATCTAAGGAGTTGAATCATGCCCAAGGTATTAATCGTCGGAGCCGGCGGGGTGGGAAGCGTTGTGGCCCACAAGTGCGCCCAGGTGCCCGAACTCTTTTCCCATATTGTACTGGCCAGCCGGACCCTGTCCAAATGTGAGGCCATTGCCGCAGAGGTCAAAAAAAGGTGGGGCCGGGAGATCATCACTGCCGCCCTGGACGCCGATGATACGGCCCAGACCGTTTCCCTGATCCAGGCCCATTCCCCGGACCTGCTCATCAACGTGGCGCTTCCCTATCAGGATTTGACCCTGATGGATGCCTGTCTGGAAACCGGGGTGGATTACCTGGATACGGCCAATTACGAGCCCCCGGACCAGGCCAGGTTCGAGTACAAGTGGCAATGGGCCTACCAGGACCGGTTCAAGGAAAAAAAGCTCATGGCCCTCCTGGGATCCGGATTTGATCCCGGGGTGACCAATGTCTTCTGCGCCTGGGCCCAGAAACACCACTTTGACGAGATCCATCAGCTGGACATCATCGACTGCAATGCCGGAGACCACGGCCAGGCCTTTGCCACCAATTTCAACCCGGAGATCAACATCCGGGAGATCACCCAGCCGGGCCGGTACTGGGAGCGGGGGGAATGGGTGGAGACCGATCCTCTGTCCTGGTCCATGAACTATGAATTCCCCGGGGGTATCGGATCCAAAAAATGTTTTCTCATGTACCATGAAGAACTGGAATCCCTGGTGCAGAATCTCAGGGGCATAAAACGGGCCCGGTTCTGGATGACCTTTTCCGACCAATACCTGACCCATCTGCGAGTCCTGGAGAACGTGGGCATGACCCGCATTGACCCTGTTGAATACCAGGGACAGAAAATCGTTCCCCTTCAGTTCCTAAAGGCGGTCCTGCCCGAACCCTCTTCCCTGGGCCCCCTGACCAAGGGGCAGACCTGCATCGGCTGTCTCATGAAGGGGATCAAGGACGGGAAGGCCAAGACCCTCTACGTCTACAATATCTGCAGCCACGAGGCAGCATATGAAGAGGTGGGTTCCCAGGCCATTTCCTATACCACCGGGGTGCCGGCCATGATCGGTGCCATGATGATGCTCAAGAAAAAATGGCATGGGCAAGGGGTCTGGAACATGGAACAGCTGGATCCGGATCCTTTTATGGAGGCCCTGAACATCCACGGGCTTCCCTGGCAGGCAGAGGAAATCAAGTGATCGAATGCGGCTTTGATCCCAGGAGCGTGGACACCCCCTGTTTTGTGGTGGATGAAGAGAGGCTGGCCCGGAATCTGGCCATCCTGGATCAGGTAAAGAAACAGACCGGGTGCAAGATCCTGCTGGCCCTGAAATGCTTTGCCATGACCGCCTGCTTTCCTTTGCTGGCCCGGGTGCTGGACGGGGTCTGTGCCAGTTCTCCCCACGAGGCCCGGCTGGGAAGGGAGGAATTCGGCAAAGAGGTCCACACCTTTGCGGCGGCCTATTCCCGGCAGGACATCCTCGACCTGAGCGGGATCACCGATCACCTGGTGTTCAACTCCTTTGGCCAGTTTCACAGGTTCCGGGATCTGGCAAATGAGACCGCCGCGGCCCAGGGCCGGGACCTGACATTCGGGATCCGCATCAACCCGGAGCACTCCGAAGGAACGGTCCCCATCTACGATCCCTGTGCCCCGGGTTCCCGCCTGGGGGTGAGACCGTCTGAATTTCCCGATCCCCTGTCCCGGGATATCCGGGGGCTGCACTGGCATAACCTGTGCGAACAGGATGCCGACTGCCTGGAGCGGACCGTAAAGGCGGTGGAGTCAAAATTCAGCACCTGCCTTCCCCATCTTGACTATGTCAACTTCGGGGGAGGACATCACATCACCCGGCCCGGGTATGACCTGGATCTTCTCTCAAGGATCATCCTGGGATTTCAGGACCGCTGGGATGTGGATGTCTTTCTGGAACCCGGGGAGGCCGTGGCCCTGGATGCCGGCTTCCTGGCGGCCACGGTCCTGGACGTAGTCCCCGCGGACATGGACATTGCCATCATGGACGTTTCCGTGCCGGCCCACATGCCCGATGTAATTGAGATGCCTTTCCGGCCTGATATCCTGGGGGCGGGAAAACCGGGTGAAAAAGCCTATACCTGCCGCATCGGAGGCCCTTCCTGCCTGGCCGGAGATGTGGCCGGGGAGTACTCTTTTGATGCCCCTCTGACCCCCGGAGACCGGCTGGTTTTTACAGACATGGCCATCTACTCCATGGTCAAAACCAATACGTTTAACGGCATCCAGCTGCCGGCCATCGCCCGGATTCCGGCCGGCCAGAAAGAAACCGGCCGGGTGGAGATCATAACCCGGTTCGGGTATGAAGATTTTAAACAGAGGCTGGGCTAGGAGAGAATGGGATGAAACCTGTTTTGAATTTCCTAGGAGAAGAGGGGCCGGAAACCCGGCCGGACAGATCTTTTTTCCACGTGATCCCCGTTCCCATGGAGACCTCGGTCTCCTATGGTCCCGGAACCGCAGCCGGGCCCGGGGCCATTCTGGAGGCCTCCCAACAGCTGGAGGCCTGGGACGGCGAGTCCGTTCCCATGGACCGGGGCATTCATACCACGCCGGCCGTGGGCTGCAGCGGCAGTACGGAAGAGATCCTCAGCCGGGTGGAAAGCCGGGTGAGCAGAAGTTTGAGCATGGGGGCGGTTCCGGTCCTGCTGGGCGGGGAGCATACCGTGACCCTGGGGGCTCTCCGGGCCCTGAAAGCCCGGGAAGATCAGGATTTCGGCATTGTCCAGTTTGACGCCCATGCCGACCTTAGGGAGACTTACCAGGGGGACCGGTTCAGCCACGCCTGCGTCATGCGGCGGGCCCTGGACGACCTGGATCTGCCCCTGTTCCAGATCGGGGTCAGGGCATTAAGCTATGGGGAGCATGAGCTTCGCCGGGAAAGAAACATCCCCGGTCTGGGCCCCGGGGCAGTTCACCGGGGAGAGATTCCCGATCCCCTCCTGCCCCCCGGATTCCCAAAGAACATCTATATCTCCTTTGACGTGGACGGCCTGGATCCTTCCGTGATCCGGGCCACAGGCACCCCCGTGCCCGGCGGTATCGGCTGGTACGACGCCCTCATGCTTCTGGAAAAATCGATTTTTGGCCGGCAGGTGAAGGGATTTGATGTGGTGGAACTGGCCCCTGTCCCCGGGGACCATGCCTCGGACTTTGCCGCTGCCCGCCTGGTCTATGCCGTCATGGGACTGATACGGCGCAAAAGCCGGCCCTTGGTCTGATTTTTTTAAACAGGTCGGATCAGGGGGCCGGATCAGGAAGAGGGGGAGTTGAAATCCAGGATCTCTTTTTTGGGCAGGGGGGTAAAGTACTCCGCCTCCCGGGGAAGGGAGATCCCCTGGGTCCGCAGGAACATGGCCCGGGTGGAGATGCAGGCCCCGAACATGAGGTTCAATCCGATTTCAGCGGTTCTCCGGTTTTCATGGGATTCCAGAAAACCTGCCTTTACCCATTGGTTAAATGCCCCCATGGACGGTCCGCACCAGATCTGAAAGTCCATCTTTCTTTCGGGAGTTCCCTGGATCGCCCACCTGGATGACTGTCCCAGGTAGGAACGGAAGACCAGAGCCATCTTATGTTTGGGGCTTTCTTCGGCCTTTTCGATCTCTTTGGGGTTGCCCCGGGTCAGGAAAAAATCCCGGGTGGACTGCCAGGCGGCTTCAAAGTTTTTCAAAAGAAATTTGTCTTCAATTTCCTTTTGGAGTTTTTCCGGAACCTGGTCAAAATCATCGTAATTTTTATAGATTTGAAAAAGTTTTTCCGCCCGGACCGGGAACATGGTGCCCCTTTTCAGCACCTGGACCCTGGCCCCGATTTCAAACATATCCGCAGCCGGGGCCATGGCAACATCGGCCTGTTCCGCCTGGCAGAGCAGTTTCCTGACTTCTTCGCTGATCCCGGCCTCCATACAGGATTGGTTCACCGATCCGGTAAGGATATAGGCGGCCCCCATGCTGAAGGCGGCTGCGGCCGATTCCGGAGTGGCAATCCCCCCGGCAAGACCCACGCACAAGGGAGATCTGTATTTGAATTTTTCCATGAATTGATTTTTCAGGGAGATCATGGTGGGCAGCAGGGCCAGGGCCGGTCGATTGTCCGTATGCCCCCCGGAATCGGCCTCGGCCGTCAGATCCCAGGCCATGGGAATCTGTTCCGAAAGCTTAGCCTCTTGGTCTGAAATCAGTCCGGCTTCGAGCAGGCCGGTCACGATTTTCTGCGGGGGAGGGCTGAAAAACTGCCGGGCCACCTCGATCCTGGACACCTTGGCGATAACCTGGTTGGGTGCGACAACCTCATTGTCCGGGCCGGTGTGAAGACCCTTGACCCTGTAAAGAACCAAAGCCGGGGTCATGCGCATGAAGGCGGCTGCACTGACCCGGCGAATTCCATGTTTCAGATAAAGGTTCACCGTTGCCATTTCATGACCCGGGTCCCCGAGACTGTGGATGAGGTTGAATCCAAAGGGTTTTTCCCCAAGATCGGTCTTCAGATCTACAACGGCCTTTTCAATCTGATCCAGGGAGAGGCCTCCGGCTCCGAAAACGCCCAGCATTCCGCTTTCCGCCATGGCCTTTACCATTTCAACCGAGGAAATCCCGTTGGCCATGGCCCCGGCAACATAGGCATAGCGCAGCCCGTGCCGTTTTTTAAAGATCTTATCTCCCAGGCTTTCCATGTCCACTGCCGGAGCAAAGGCCTTTACCTGCGAGGATTGGGTCCCTGTCTCTTTTACCCCTGAAGGAGGGGTATTGGAAAAAAGAAGATTTTCATCCCGCCTTGTGACGTAAACCGGTTCGGAAACGCCATAAAGACAATTCTTTATCTGTTCGTTGTTGCTCATCTATATCTGCCGCCCAATCCCTATTGAAAAATCTGTAAACAGTGATTGCCATCTATGACGGCAACTGCATCTGAGGCTTTTAACATAACTCCCCATAGATGATCAAGATGAACCAGTTTTGCAGGGTTGAGACAAAGTATGTGAATAGTATTAAAATCTTAGTTTTGATATTTTCGGATTTTTAGGAGATTAATGTAATCTTTATCCTTTAGCAGGAAGGAAGCTCCCTCCATATATAGTGTTCAACTCAGAATCGAAAATCTGAGCTTTTACAGATTGCTCGCCTCTTTGAACTCTAATATTTTATGGCCTTTTCTGCGAAAGTTAATGTAAATAAGGCAAAAGACATCTCGCTACCTTTTTTTTAAAATTCAACGCAACCCCCTTTGCATTTCAGAGATTATATATTGTCCATGTAGGTTATAAGAATCGCAATTTCATCCTAAAAATAAATTCCACAAACAATAATGATAGGTTTAGGCTATTGTTAAACACTTATATTAGCAGTATTGAAATTTAATTTTGGTGTTTTAAATTTTATTTAAGGACAACAAAAGAGTCTTTGGATTAAAAAACAAAAACAGCGAAATTGATAAGGTGATAAAATGACTAAGAAAAGAATCGAAGATTACGTAGAAGATGAGAATGAAAGATCAGAAGGTCACGTAGATACAAGACACAGAAACTTCGAATGTGAGAACCCCGATAAAAGCTTGGGCTGCGATCCAGGAATTGATGTGGCAGGGTAAAGATAAAAAAAAGGCAGAGTCTTAAAGAATAGGAAACTGTATTAAAATATAAATTACGATGTTATATGATAAATAACGGAGGTTCCCTATGATATCAGCAACAATCGCAATACTTCTTATCGCATATCACTTAGATAAATGTTATGGATCAAAAACCGGAACATGTGAATTGTAGGTGCTCGGCAGTGTTCAAACATCCATAATAAAGATACTAAATATTTAGAACAAATGCAGAGCCTCTAAGAGGCTTTGCAACTATTTTAGACTTTCACTGTAATTCGAACAAATAATAGTACAATGAAAATAAAAGAATGCGATTATAATCGTCATTCTAACTACTTAATTTATAACCGGAAATGTCTCTGCCGAATGCTCCCATGATTGATGGGACCGGATTTTAACCACAATTGTAGAAGGAAAATAACGACGACGAAAACGCCTTATCAAAAATATAATTTACACGTTAAAGGAGGCTTTATGTACCGATACAAAAAAATAATGGTTGGTTTGAATCTGGACGATCATGATGAAAACCTGATTCAATATGCTGGCATATTATCAAAAATGGCCAAATCCGAGGAGATACATTTTGTCTACGTATCCGACACATTTGATATTCCAGATGAAGTAAAAAAAATCTATCCTCAAATTGCATCTCCGGTCGAGACCGCCATAGAAGAAAGAATGAAACAGATTGTTGAACAACACTTTAACGGTCATGAGGATTCAAAACTGATTTTTCGGCCTTTGGAAGGATCCCTGCTGGGGCTTTTAATCTCATACACAAAAAAACATGATATCGATCTCTTGATCATCGGGCACCAAACCAATGGCAATATATCAAATAACACCCTTTCAGAAAAATTGGCAAGAAAAGCGTTTTGCTCGGTGATGATTGTCCCCAGAGGACGAAAGGCGTTACTTGGAAAAATATTAGTGGCCGTGGATTTTTCTGATCATTCTTTAAATGCCCTGGAAGTTGGAAGTGCATTTGCGAAAGCTGCTGGGCTGGACCATATTCATATCCTAAATAATTATAATGTACCCACAGGACATCATAAAACAGGAAAGACCTACGAGGAATTTGCCGACATCATGTTGGAGAACGCAAAATCAAAGTTAAGGGAATCACTATCAAAGGTCGATTTGAAATCGATCGGCATCAAGCCGTTTTTCAAGAAAAGTGATGATATTGTCAAAGGGATACAAGAATTTTCTGTAAATATGGGAGCTCATTTGATTGTTGTGGGTGCCCGGGGACGCAGCGGAGATATCGCTGCGATTCTTCTCGGCAGTATCACAGAAGGGTTGATCAGAAAACTTGACAGACCCCTCCTGGCGGTTAAGAAAAAGGGAGAGGGATTGAATATATTGGAAGCGATAACTTTATAGTAAATACAACTGCTTAGGGAGAAATAGAATGAATGACCATCACCATACTGATGATCCTTTCGTTTTAAAGCTGCTCAGTGTAATTCGGTTTTCAGTAAAGGTTCTCGCATTAATTATGACAGCTGTTATCCTCTGGGGTGTGGTTGACGTTTGCTGGGTTATATATCAAAAACTGATGACACCACCTAAGTTTTTGCTAACCATAAGCGACATACTTGCCACCTTTGGTGCTTTTATGGCGGTACTCATAGCGATTGAGATATTTGTCAATATCTGCATTTATCTAAGAGAGGACGTGATCCATGTCCAGATTGTTATGGCAACAGCGTTAATGGCCATTGCCCGGAAAATAATTATTTTAGATTTCAGTGAAATCAGTGCTGAATACGTCTGGGCCATGGCAGGTGTTGTTTTTGCAATGAGTATAGGTTATTTTCTGGTACTGAAATCATCTCAGGGCAGCATCCCGGCCTTTGACCGGATTTTTCCGGGGGATATACACAAAAACGGAATAGACAAAAAGGAAAACTAAGTTGGATAGACAATAAATATATATTGTAAGGGAATTCAATGTACAACGGCAAAAGTAAAGACGGCTTCAGTTCTTCCCCTTCATGGCAAAAAGCACTCATGCTTATTTCTATTGCCTTGCCTTTACTGGTACTGATATTCCTTTCAAGTCTGTATTCGACTGACAGTCTGATTTTTAAGTATCCCTGGGTTCCATCTCTTGGAATATCTTTTTCAATACAGCTTGATGGTCTGAGTCTGCTTTTCATCTGGTTGATATGCGGTATCGGGATTTTTGTGCAGATGTATGCCTATCACTACATGAAGGGTAAACCTTTCTGCGCAATGTTTCACCTTTACCTGATCCTTTTTATGGGTGCCATGCTCGGTGTGGTTCTGTCCGGAAACATCATTTTGCTCTTCGTTTTCTGGGAACTGACCACCCTGACTTCTTATCTTCTGATCGGCTTCAATCATGATCAGGAAAATTCCAGAAAAAATGCCCTCCAGGCGATTCTTGTGACCGGTGCAGGCGGTCTGGCCCTGCTTGCCGGTCTGATACTGCTGGGGCAGATGGCCGGCTCCTATGAGCTGGATCACATTATCAACCATGCAGGCGATCTGTCATCTGAGAGTAGATTTGCCCCCGCTTTGATCCTCATATTGATCGGGGCGTTTACAAAATCCGCCCAGTTCCCGTTTCATTTCTGGCTGCCTGGCGCCATGTCGGCTCCGGCCCCGGTCAGTGCGTATCTGCACTCGGCCACCATGGTCAAGGCTGGTGTCTATCTTCTGGCCCGGCTTTCTCCTGTTTTCAGCGATAGTGACCTTTGGTTCTGGTCGCTTGCCATTACCGGCGGAGTCACAGCTGTATGGACCGGACTTTTAGCGCTAAGCCAGAAAGATTTAAAGTTGATGCTGGCTTATAGTACCAATGTGGCTCTTGGCAAACTGGTCTTTTTACTGGCGTTCGGCACCTGGTATGCCACATCTGCGGCGCTGATGTTCATCATAGCCCATGCCTTATACAAGGCGGCATTGTTCATGGTGATCGGTACTGTGGACAAGGCAACAGGCACCAGAGACCTCAATCGTCTGGCAGGTCTTGGAAGTATCTTGACGTTCAGTTTTTTCGCTGCCGGATTATCAGCGTTGTCCAAGGCCGGGATTCCGCCGCTGCCTGGGTTTGTGAGCAAGGAATATATGTACAAGGCGGCCCTTGAATCTTCTTATCTGCCGACAGCCGTTCTTATACTGGTCAATTCCATGATGGCGGCCATGGCCTTTGTTTTCGTGATTAAACCTTTTCTTTCAAAACCGGATACCGGAACCGTTACCGCCAAACCGGTTGAAAAAAAGCTGTTTTTATGGCTGCCGCCACTCTGCCTTGCCGCTCTGGGATTGTTTGTTACATCGGCAGGACTGCCCTGGATCAACAACACACTGCTTCTTCCTGCTGGCCTGGCCGTCGGACCAAATCTCGAAATTACCGGTCTCAAGCTCTGGCAGGGATTTAACCTGCCGCTGGCCTTAAGTGGGGCTTCACTGTTGATCGGTGTGGCCATTTTTCTTTATTATGATCCGATCCAATCTCTGATTCGTGTTCTGATACGGCAGCTGCCATCGGGCAACACAATTTTTGAGAACATCATCCAATGGACGATCGCTGTGGCATCCCGAATAACAGCCCTTTTACAGCATGGCCGGCTGACCGGTTATCTGTTTACCCTGTTCTTCCTTCTGGCATTGATGATCCTGGTTAAAATTCCTGAGTTACCGCTCCCGGAACGTTTTGTGATACAGGATATCCGATTTTATGAAGTTTTACTTTCTTCAGGTCTTTTGGCCGCCGTTCTCATCGTAATCCTTTCTGGTTCTACGTTGTTGTCAATCATCTCACTTGGGACTGCCGGGTTTATCACAACATTATTTCTGATGTTTTACAATGCACCGGATGTCGCCAAAACCCAGTTGCTGGTGGAAACCCTGACCGTCATTTTTCTGGTCATACTTGTGCGGCGCATCCCTAAACTGTCAAGTGTTTTACCCCATTCTACCGGAAGACGCTTCCTCAATGCCATGGTTTCTCTGGTTATCGGTGCAGGTGTTTTCTGGACCCTTTTGAGCATTACCGCTGTTCCTCAGGACACGACACTGATTGATTATTTTGCCCAAAACAGCCTAATCGCGGCCCATGGCCGAAACATTGTCAATGTTATCCTGGTCGATTTCAGGGCCCTGGATACCCTGGGAGAAATTACTGTTGTGGTCATGGCGGCTTTGGGGGCTTCCAGTATTCTGCTGGCAAAAAAAAGGAGGTCTTCATGAAATCCGTGATTTTCCGAACCACTGCACATATTGTGATCGGGATCATGCTCCTTTTTTCTCTCTACCTGCTTTTCAGGGGACACAATGAACCGGGCGGCGGATTTATCGGTGCACTGATCGCCGTGATTGCCCTGGCTGTGCTTGTACTGGCTGAATCCGGCGAATATGTCCGTCAGCGCATTCGTTTTTCCCCTGAACTGATTGCGGTTACTGGTGTCGGCATATCGCTGACGTCAGGTCTTCTGGCATTATTCAGGGACCAGGCGTTTTTAACCGGGATCTGGTGGAAAACCATTTTGCCCCTTGGAACGCCACTGCTGTTTGATATCGGTGTTTACCTGGCCGTGACTGGCGCCGTGCTTTCAATCCTTTTGCATCTGGTTGAGGAATTGTCGTGATGGAACCTTTAATGAGTCTGATATCGAGTATTCTTGTTGCTGCAGGTGTATACCTGATGCTGGAGCGGCATGTCCTGCGTATCCTGTTTGGTTTTATCCTGCTGAGCAATGGCATCAACCTGGCCATTTTAACTGCCGGGCGGCTTTCTATAGACGGTGTGCCCATCATACCACCCGGCGCATCTGTCCTCCGTGGTTCTTACGCTAACCCCCTGTCTCAAGCGCTGATCCTGACGGCTGTTGTCATAGGATTCGGCGTGCTGATCTTCTGCCTGGTGCTGGCCTACCGTGCCAGCCGAGATCTTAATTCAGCAGACGTTGACGCCATGAGCCTGTCAGAAAAGGAGAAGTGATGATCCGCTGGTTGCCAATACTCCCTTTGATTATCCCCTTATGCGGTGCAGTCCTGCTTTTTATGGCAAAGAAAAACATGCGTGCGGTCACATCAGGTGCATGGATGATTACCGGAATCGGCACCCTGGTCAGTGTCTTATTAATCTGCCGTGTGAATCAGAACGGACCTGTGGCCGTTGCAATGGGTAGCTGGCCGGCACCTTTCGGTATTGTTTTCGCGGCAGATCTTTTATCTGCTGCCATGGTCCTGATTTCCTGGATCATCGCAATGGGCGTTGTCATATACGCTGCGGCCGATCTTGAATCCAGTCCTGCCTATTCACGGTATCATCTTTTGATACAATTGCTGCTGGCCGGTGTAAACGGTGCGTTTTTAACTGCAGATCTGTTCAATCTATATGTCTGGTTTGAAGTCATGTTGATCGCTTCCTTCTCACTGATGGTTTTGGACGCGGGCGAGCAGCAGATCCACGGCAGTATCCGATATGTTTTTTTGAATCTGATCTCTACTATGACCTTTCTTTTGGCCATCGGCCTGATCTATGGCGCGACCGGGATGCTCAATCTGGCAGGACTCCATTTAAAATCCGCATCGCTGTCCCCGGGGCTTGCCACCCTTTTAACCGGTCTTTTCCTGTTTTCTTTTTCCGTTAAATCAGCCCTTTTCCCCGTTTTTGCCTGGCTTCCGGCCTCCTACCACACTCTGCCGGCAAGTGTGGCCGCATTGTTTGCCGCACTTTTGACCAAAGTCGGCATTTATGCCATGATGCGAATTTTTACTTTGGTCCTTCCCTTTGAGGGGAGCATCTGGCAGACTCTTTTGATCGTGGTTTCCGGGCTGACCATGCTGACAGGTGTCCTTGGCGCGGCCAGTCAGTATACGATTAAGCGCATTCTGTCCTTTCATATCATCAGTCAGGTCGGATACATCATTATCGGGCTGGCCCTTTATACGCGCCTGGCCCTGGCCGGTTCCATCCTGTACCTGATTCACCATATCATTGTAAAGGCAAATCTCTTTCTGATCGGCGGATTTCTTAACCACCGGTTCGGCAGTGATCATCTGTCTAAAACCGGTGGCGTTTACAAATCCTTTCCTTTTCTTGCCCTGCTGTTCATGATTCCTGCATTCTCCCTGGCTGGTTTCCCGCCCCTTTCGGGTTTCTGGAGCAAATTTGCTGTGATCCGCGCCGGGATTGAAACCGGGCATTACCTGCTTGCCGGAACCGCCCTTTTTGTGGGAATTCTGACGATCTATTCCATGTTGAAAATCTGGAACCAGGCATTCTGGACACCCGCACCAGAGACTGCACCATCCCAGCCGTTTCCAAACCAAAAACGAACCGTGCCCTATCTGATCCCCATAGGGGTATTTGCACTCATGACCATCATCATCGGCCTTGCTGCAGAACCATTTTTCAATTTTGCTGACCGGGCCGCCATGCAGCTGCTTGATCCGGTGCTTTACATCAAGGCGGTATTGGGGGGGGCATCATGATCTATCTTCTGCTCAATCTGTTTTTTGCCGGTGCCTGGGTCCTGATCAACAATGCCTACAGCATTGTCGATTTTTCCATTGGATTTGTGCTGGGTCTCGGGTGTCTGTGGCTGACCCGGCCGTTTGGATTGGATAAATCTTATTTCAGGCGATTGAAAGCCTCTGTGGTTCTGCTCGTCTATTTTCATTACGAAATGATGATATCGGTCCTGCGGGTGGCCTGGGACGTGCTGACCCCGGAGCATACCAGCGACCCGGATATTGTTCATGTTCCGTTGGATGCCAGGACAGATTTTGAGGTTACGCTTCTGGCCAACATGGTGTCGTTGACTCCGGGAACCCTCAGCCTGGATATCAGTCCTGAAAAGACACACTTGATCGTCCATGCCATGTTTGCCCGTGATCATGAAGCGGTTATATCGTCGATTAAAAATGGCCTTGAGAAAAAACTGCTGGAGGTGACCCGTGACTGATCTTTTGTCCATTTGTGTGAACATTGCCTATATCGGACTTTTTACAAGCTTTGTATTTGCACTGATCCGGCTGATAAAAGGCCCGACTCATGCCGACCGTGTACTCGCCCTTGACCTGATCGGGTTTATCACTATCAGCTTCATTACCGCCCATACGATCCGAAGCGGTCAGACCGCTTTTCTCGATATTGCCATCACATTGGCCCTGGTGGCATTCCTGGGCACCGTGGCATTCGTTACCTTCATGAAAAAACGACTGGTCGATCCTGATGACAAAAAAAAGGGGGGTCCATGGAATTCCTGATCTCGGCATGCCTTTTGACCGGCACGTTTTTTACATTTGTCGCAGCGCTTGGACTATTGCGGATGCCGGACATCTACATGCGCATCCACGCTGCCACCAAAGCAGGGACCGTGGGCATCGGGCTTACCCTTCTTGCTGTGGCGCTTTTTTTCCTGGAGACGGCAGTGACATCCCGGGTGGTCGGTATCATGCTGTTTATTCTGATGACTACTCCGGCATCGGCCCACCTGCTGGGTAAAATAATATTGTCTTCCAATTATCGTATGTGGTGCAAAACGGATCCAGAAAGTGATACCGAAAATGGTAATCAAGAATAAATAAAACCTCACCTTATCCTTATTGAGGCATCAGGAATGTTGAAAAATTATAATTATTTCTTATTTTTTCTATAAAACCTATGTTACCAGCTTTATGCCCTCAACACTGAAAGGAAATAATTATGGGAATCGAAACCATTCTGTTCAAAAGTGAAGAAAAAAAAACAAAAAACGAGATTGCAAATACACTTCGAACCATTGCAGATAAAATCGAACTGGGACAGCTCACCCTCAAGCAGGACCAGGCAGAAACGGTCCTTGAATTCCCGGACCAGATGGTCCTGGAACTCAAAGTTGAGGAAGAGCAGGGCAAACGCTTGAAAAAATCCCTGGAAATCGAACTGGAATGGATTGTTGGAGAGACAGGATCTTCAGGCATACAAGTTCTTTGATGGATAACCAATTTTATTTTTCCTACATCACAAGATACCATTGAGACAAAAATAAGGTAAAACGGCCAGAAATGATAACTGTCGAATGATGGTATGATGAATCGTTTTGTTCTGAAATCATCCAACCACCATATAGTGTATCTGTATCCAAAAGCCAAAGTACCTCTTTATTGGAAATAATCATTCCTGCTCTGGAAATGCAAGAGCAAAGTTTGAGGAGAAAAACCACCGTTCCCAACTCCGGCCGTTAAGGGCCGCAGCTCAGCAGGATGAACGATTTTAACAGGCTCTAAGCTGCATTTCTTGAAGAAAGGGAAAAATTCACTTCGTTCAAACAGTTCCCCTTTCTATAGAGAAGCACAGCCAAGAGCCTGTAAAGAATCCCTCCCGATGTCTCCGCTGCGGTCCTCAACAGCCTCCCCGGCAGTACAATCTTTGCAGATATGGATTCAGGTTTTGGAGAGGATTGATTTTCAGCAAGCCTGGGCGATCAGGCCGGGAGAGGCAATGGGTTGAAGCGGCTTAAAGGGCCGGGGTTCCAAATGTTGGTTTCACCCCCGGGGGTGGTATCTATTATGCATTTTAATCAGATATTCCCTGGAGATATGGGTATAGATCTGGGTGGTGGAAATATCGGCATGGCCCAGCATGGTCTGGACAGATCTGAGATCCGCCCCTCCCTCCAGCAGATGGGTGGCAAAGGAATGGCGCAAAGTATGGGGGGAGACGGTCTTGCTGATGCCGGCCTTGGCCGCATATTTTTTGATGATCTTCCAGAAACCCTGCCGGGTCATGGGCTTGCCGGCCCGGGCAACGAAGAGATACTCGCTGGAACAGGTTTTGAGCATATCGGGCCGGCCGTGGTCTTTCCAGAGGATGACGGCATCCCGGGCCTTGGAGCCCAGGGGGATGATCCTCTCCTTGGATCCCTTTCCCATGACCCTGACCATATTGGCATCCAGGCTGATGTCCTGGAGCTTGAGCAGGATCAGTTCCGAGACCCGCAGACCCGAGCCGTACAGGATCTCCATCATGGCGGAATTCCTCAACTCCCGGGGGGTAATGGGGTTGACGGCCTTGAGCATGGCTTCCACCTCGGCCACGGACAGGATCTTGGGAAGGGCCTGGCCGGTTTTGGGAATGTCCACTTCCTTGACCGGATTGGAGGCCAGGATCTTTTCGTTGATCAGATATTTATAAAATCCCCGGATGGCGATCAGATGCCTGGCCCTGGATTTTGCCGATAATCCCTGCCGGGTCAGGTGAATGAGCCAGGCCAGAATGACTGCCGTGTCCGTCTCTTCCAGGCGGGTGATCTTCTCCTGTTCCAGAAAATCAAGGAAATTGGCCAGGTCGGCGGCATAGGATTCAATGCTGTTGGACGAGAGCCCCTTTTCTATGGTCAGGTAATCAAGGTATGTCTGAACCTGCTGATCCATGGCAGAAAAATCCTATTTATCCTTCCAGGTTCTATTGAAAGATCTCTGAGATACACCGGAATCCAATGGTGTTGGAGGTGAATCCGCTCTTGTACAATCCCCTTGAGCCGATGGTGATGTCCGGGCCTGAATTCCAGGCCCCTCCCTTTGCAATGCTGTACCGGTGGTTGGCCCGGGTTTTGAAGGGAGCGTCCTGTTCGTCCGAGGTCCATTCCATGACATTGCCCAGCATATCGGCGATGGTGAATTCATTGGCATGCTCTTCATATTCATCCACCGGACAGGTATCGGCCAGGGCACTTTGTTCATGGTTCAGGAAGAGGGGATTGAAGTCATTTCCCCAGGGATACCGGTTTCCAAGGTCGGTCCGGGCGGCAGCCTCCCATTCGGCTTCCGTGGGAATTCTGCGGCCGATCCAGGAGGCATAGGCCAGGGCATCTTCCACGCTGACCTGGACCACGGGATGGTTCCGCTTTCCGTGAAGGGATGACTCAGGGCCCGAGGGCCGGAACCAGCAGGCGCCTTTGACCTCCTGGGAACCGGCTGTTTTCTGCCAGGAGGACCCGGCCTTGCCTTTTTTATACCGGGAGGAGAAAACCACGCCAAAGCCCTTTGTTTCCGCTGTGGTCACATAGCCGGTATTGTCTATGAAGATCTCGAACAGGGCGTTGGTCACCGGAAATCTGCCGATATAGGTTCTGGGCATTTCGATCTGCTGGAGTTCCAGGCTGGCCTTGAGTCCTTTCCGGGTGCCCACGGTGTAAAGGCCCTGGGGTACCTTTACATAGGCATTGAATTTTTTTTCCCGTTCCCCCAGGGAATCGTCAAACTGCTCGGCAAGTTCCCGCTGCTCCCTGAATTCCTCCAGGGCCTTGAGTTCCTCTTCGTCCAGCTCGTCAACTTCCTCGAGTTCTTCATCCTCATCCAGCTCCAGTTCTTCAACATCTTCATCCAGGTCCTCGATTTCCTCGAGTTCCTCATCCTCGTCCAGCTCTATCTCTTCGGGCTCGTCTTCCTCATCGATTTCTTCGAGTTCTTCGTCCTCATCCAGCTCCAGTTCTTCAACATCTTCATCCAGGTCCTCGATTTCCTCGAGTTCCTCATCCTCGTCCAGCTCTATCTCTTCGGGCTCGTCTTCCTCATCAATTTCTTCGAGTTCTTCGTCCTCATCCAGCTCCAGTTCTTCAACATCTTCATCCAGGTCCTCGACTTCCTCAAGTTCCTCATCCTCGTCCAGCTCTATCTCTTCGAGTTCTTCGTCCTCATCCAGTTCTTCTATCTCTTCGTCCAGGTCCTCCAGTTCTTCGAGCTCCTCATCCTCGTCCAGCTCGATTTCCTCCACATCATCCTCGTCCTCGAGAACTTCCAGCTCCTCGTCATCTTCTTCCTCAAGGATCTCTTCATCTTCGTCCAGCTCGATTTCTTCTATATCGTCTTCTTCTTCGAGAACTTCCAGTTCTTCATCATCTTCGATTTCAACGATTTCCTCATCCAGGTCTTCCTCATCGATCAGGTCGCTCTGGGAAATCCTGGAGAGAATTTTTTTGATTTCCTGGATAATATCAAGGGACTCCTTGTCCCCATCATCCATGTCAAAGGCATCCAGGAAATCAGAGACCGCCTTGAGAATTCCCGTGGCCTGTTCCAGGTCGATATCCCCGGTTTTCACGGCATCGGTAAAGGAGCTGAGCAGGTTGTTCTTGGCCTCTTCGGTCATGTCAAAGACATTGGATCCGGAAATAATAATGTTTTCCGGATTCAGGTCTTTTTTGGACAGCTTTTTCAGGTCGGCATTGATGGAGGACTTGAGACTGAAGAAGTTTCGTCTTTTGGAGCGGATTTTGCCGGGATCTTCCCGGATATCCCAGATCATTCCCACCAGGAGATCCGTATCAATGGACCGGATCTCCTGGATGGAGTCTTCGGAGGTGTAAAACGACTCGATGGCGGCCACAGCCTTGTACTTGACAGAGCTGGGTCTGTAGTTCAGATTGGTGACGGCCTGCCTGATGCCGTCCAGTGAAATGGATATTTTGGCCAAGGATCCGGGTCTCCTTCTTCTGGTTGACGCCGGCATTATCGTATATTCCCATGGGAATATCAACCAAAGCTCTTTGGATAAAGGATATTTCCCGGATTGGGATTGATATTTCCGGTAATTGTGTTACAACCAAAAGGCTATGAGTAACATTTTCACAATTTCCGGTCAAAGGGGAGGTATCGGGAAAAGTATCACCGCCGTCAATCTGGCGGCTTCCCTTGCATTGTTGGAGAAAAAAACCCTTCTCATTGACTGTGATCCGAGGGCTGCGGCCACTGAATGGTCCGGGGCAGGACCCTATACCCATGATATCGCGTCCCTGCTTTCCGGGAAAGCCGGATTCATGGATACGGTCACCCGGACAGGACTGGGGTATCTTGATATCCTTCCGGCCGGGTTTGAGCTTTTTTTTACCGGGTTGAGACTGGCAAAATTAACATCCAATGAAAAGATCCTGCGGATTTTTATCCGGACAGATGTGGATCCGGTTTATGAGTATATCATCATTGATTCTCCGTCTTCATGGGGATACCTGAGCGTTGCCGCACTCACGGCTGCCGACTGGATGATTTCGCCGGTATGCCCGGGTATTCAATCCGAGTGGGATTTTACCTGTCTGTTAAAACTGGTCAATTACGTCAGAAAGACCCACGAGGTTCCCCTGAAACTCGGGGGGTTTTTATTCAACCGGTGCCGGACAGGAGAAGGACCTGAAAGTTTTCTTAAAGATCAGAATCTCATGGAGATAAAAGACTTGATCTTTCGGACCGTGATCCCTGAAGACCCGGCCGTTGTAAAAGCCTCAGATCCCCTATCCCTCAAAAATATAAAAACTCCTGCCGCATCGGCCTATTTGGAGTTTGCAAAGGAAATCGTTTCAACATTTAATTGAAGGTTTAGAGCAGGTGATTCATGAAACTTACAAATCCGGAATCCATAAAGGAAAGCGAAAAAGAGTTCATTGATACCATTAATGCGGAACTTGACTGGGAAGCCATTGAAAAGATGCTCATTGAACAGCATCACTTCACCCTCCAGGATGAGGTCGACTATAAAAACGGTGATTTGATCGTTCATAATGACCAGATCGCCTATCGGTTTGATTTTGAGATAAAGGTCCCCCTTTCCCTGATTTTCAACCGCCAGGGAGAATGCCTTGAGATGTCGACCCTGGGGGGAGATTCCGATGATGAAGAAGATCTTTTGGATGCGGACCCGGACTCTGAATCCGAAGTTCAGGATGAGCCTGACCAGGAAAAAAAGGAAAAAGTGGAGCAGATGGCCTCGGACATAGCAGACATGATCCATGAGATCAATGAAGGAGACGAATAATGGGCATGCCCGAAGAGAATGAAATGGACGCGTCCCACGTCAGAAAAAAACTGGATGAAATCCTTGCCCGGGAAATAACCGCCTTTATTGATGTGGATACGGACTCGGCAATGATGTCTTTTAATCTTGCCAGCATCTCCTGCATCACCATTATCGTGGAGAGGGAAAGGGAGATCAAGCAGTACTCCGACTTCCCGCCGGAAAGGTATGTAAAGGAATCTTTTATCAACGAGCTGGTGGATATCGGGCTTGAAAAGGACGATTACCTTGACCGGTCCTTTGAATCCCTTGTGGAAAAGGGGTACATTTCCAGATCCGAAACAGAAGACCTCAAGGCCGAGATGCCCTCATTCATGATGGCCGGACTTCTGGATTCCATGTTTCCGGGCATGCAGGGGATGAACCTGATCGCCTTTGTTCTTCAGATGAACGATGAGGTGAACTCGGGGCGCAAAACCCTGGACCTTGCCATGGCCAGTTTTGAAACCTCCCTCAAAACCCGGGGGGTTGCCGTTCAAAAGGATCGTGCGGAAAAACTGGCAACGGACATGGCTTCGGGAGCGGTTAAGGCCCCTGTCCAGACCCGGGAAATTTCCCAGAAGCTGAAAAAGGAAAACCTTAACCGGCTGTCCCAGATCATGAAGGGCCGGAGAAGGGCGGATGAATACAAGGAACGGGTCCGGGTCCAGGATGTTTTTGACAAGGGGCCCACCAAGGAAGAGATTGAAGCCCAGAAGGAAGCGGCCAGAAAAGAGGAGGAAGAGGCCAGAAAAGCGGCGGAGCTGGCAAAACAGCTGGTTGAAAAGGACGAAAAAATAAAAGAGGCGGAAGAGTCCGCCAGAAAATCCGCAGAGCAGCTCAAGGCCCTGGAGGAAAAAGAGGCGGAACTGAAGCTGGCCAAGGAAAAGGCCGCGCTTCTGGAAGAAAAGGAAGCCCTCATGGCGGAAAAGGAAGCCCAGCTTCGGGCCATGGAGGAAAGGATTCGCCAGGAAGAGGAGCGGATCCGTCAAATGGAACAGGACAAGGCCGCGTCTGGCGGAGCCGGTTCCGGACCCGGCAAGGATACATCCCTTGCAGATGATGATATTGAATCCCGTATCGCCGAGTTTGAAAGTGATCTGGCCATGGTCTGCCCCTTGTGTTCCCAGGGGGAAGTGGTGACCCGGACAACGGAAAAGGGCAAGAACTACTACTCCTGTTCAAAGCCGGATTGCCGGTTTGTCAGCTGGGACATGCCCTACCATTTTCAATGTCCCCTGTGCAAAAATCCCTTTTTAACGGAGATCACCACTCCCAGTGGGGAAAAAGGGCTCAAATGCCCCAGAGCCGCATGCCCTTACAGCCAGAACAATCTCCTTGACCCCAAAACCAATGTGACGACTCCAACAGAACAGCCCAAAAAGAAAAAAAGGGTAGTGAGAAGAAAAAAGAGGCATTAATGAATATAGAATTTCTGGATGCGGATCTTGAGCCGGTTTTTGCCAAGGTCCGCCAGGGTTCCCGTCTTTCCAAGGAGGACGGGATTTGTATTTATAATACCCGGGACCTCATGGGACTGGGCCGGATCGCAGATTATGTGAGAAAGGCCAGGCATGGGAAAAAAGCCTATTATGTGGTCAACCAGCATTTAAACTATACCAATATCTGTAAAAACAGGTGCCGGTTCTGCGCCTATGCCAAGGACAAAGGGGAAGAGGGCGCCTATATCTGGTCCATCCAAGAAATCGAAAAAAGACTTCTGGAGCGGATTGACGAGCCAATGGACGAACTTCATGTGGTCGGCGGGCTCAATGAGACCCTGGGGTTTGACTATTTCATTGATCTGTTAAAGGTCATCAAAAAGGTCCGCCCATCGGCCGCGGTCAAAGCCTTTACCTGTGTGGAAATCGACTATCTTGCCGAAATTTCCGGGCTCTCCCTGGATCAGACCATCCTTGCCCTGAAAACGGCCGGCCTGGACATGATGCCCGGCGGCGGGGCAGAGGTCCTCAACTCCAGGGTCCATGACGAGCTTTTTCCCAGGAAAATCGGACACCAACGCTGGGTCGAAATCGTGAAAAAGGTCCATGAAGCCGGAATCACCACCAATGCCACCATGCTTTACGGCCATATTGAAACCCTGGAGGAAAGGGTTGAGCATCTGATGACCCTGAGAGAGATCCAGGACGAGACCCGGGGGTTTTCCGCTTTTATCCCCCTTGCATTCCACTCCCGGAACACGGAACTATCCCATCTGCCGCCCACCACAGCCGTGGACGACCTGAAAAACATTGCCGCTGCCCGGCTGATCCTGGACAACTTTGACCATATCAAGGCTTACTGGGTCATGATCGGAGAATCCCTGGCCCAGGTGGCCCTCAATTTCGGGGCCGACGATCTGGACGGTACCATCATAGAGGAACGGATTACCCATACGGCCGGAGCAAAATCGGCCAAGGGCCTGACCCGGGGTCAGATGGAAGATATGATCCGGGCATCCGGTTTTGAACCGGTCCGGAGGGATTCCTTTTATAACCCCGTCACCGCGTAAAGATATAGATTATGAATTCTTTTCACACCATTGTTACATCTGTGCAGGAAAATAAGCGGATTTCCCCGGACCAGGCCCTGATCCTGTTTAAGGAAGCAGATCTGCTCACCCTGGGAAGTCTGGCCAACCAGCGTAGGTTTGATCTCCATCCTGAAAAACGGGTCACCTATGTGGTTGACAGAAACATCAATTACACCAATATCTGCATGTCCGGATGTCGGTTCTGCGCCTTTTACGAGACCCCCGGCCTCCAAAGTCCGGGCTATGTCCTGTCCAGACAGGAGCTGGCAGATAAGATCCAGGAGACCCTTGACCTGGGAGGCACCCAGATTCTGCTCCAGGGGGGCATGCATCCGGATCTTGAGCTTGATTTTTATGTGGATATGCTGGAGTTTATCCGGGATAATTTTGATATCCATATCCATGGATTCTCCCCCCCGGAGATCGACTTTCTTGCAGGAAAATCCAATCTCAGCGTTACAGAGACCCTCCAGACCCTTCAGAAAGCCGGGCTTGCCTCCATCCCCGGCGGCGGGGCCGAGATCCTCTGCGACGAGGTCAGAAAAAAGGTCTCCCCCAACAAGTGCATGTCCGACGCCTGGCTGGATGTCATGCGCAGGGCCCACAACCTGGGGATGAGATCTTCGGCCACCATGATGTTCGGCCATCTGGAAAAGGACCGTCATATCGTCGAGCACATGGACAGGATCCGGAATCTCCAGGATGAAACAGGCGGCTTTACCGCCTTCATTCCCTGGACCTTTCAGCCGGGCAATACAAAGATTACCGTGAAAAAGAAAACCAGTGCCGAATATCTGAAGGTACTGGCCCTGGCCAGGATCTTTCTGGACAACATCGACAATGTCCAGGCTTCCTGGGTGACCCAGGGAGACAAGATCGCCCAGACCGCACTCTTTTTCGGGGCCAATGACATGGGGTCCACCATGATCGAGGAAAACGTGGTGGCCTCGGCCGGGGTGGATTTCATGCTGCCGGAGTCCGAACTCAAACGCTTGATCTCAACGGCCGGGTTTGAGCCCCGGCAGCGGGACTGTTATTACAACCGGGTATGAAAAAAAAACAATCCTCCATTGCCATGATCCGGGAGACCGGAGCTCCCAAGATCCACAGGGCCAAATGGATTCTGGTTGACCCGGACCGGGTGATTGAAAACGGCCAGGTTGAAACGGCCGGAGGGAAAATCCTTAAAACAGGTCCGGCCGGGCAGGGTTCGGGGAGAGAACCGGTCACGGACCATGGATCCGGGGTACTCATGCCGGTCCTGGTCAATACCCACCTTCATTTGGAATTGTCGGCCCTGAAGAACCGTCTGCCACTGGGCCGTGGGTTTCAGCCCTGGGTCCGGGCCCTGCTCAAGGAAAGGGAGGCCCTGGGGCCGGCAGGTCTTGCAGCCGGTGCTGCCAAAGCGGTCAGGGAGATGGAATCCCTGGGGATCGGCCTTGTGGGGGAAATTTCCACCCTGGGCATCACCCGGGAACTTCTGGAAAAGAGCCTCCTTGGCGGGGTCTGGTTCCATGAATTCCTGGGGACCGCCCCCATGGAATCCGAACTTGAAAACCGGGAAAGACTCTCCTTTTCCGTTGCCGGACACAGCCCCCACACCACGGCCCCGGACCTGCTTCAGGACCTGAAAAAGGCTGCCCGGGATTCAGGCCTTCCCTTTTCCATCCATGTGGCCGAATCCGAAGAAGAATTCCGGTTTATCCGGGGAGGGGCAGGGGAGTGGAAAGCCTTTCTGGAAAGCCGGGGGATTGATACCCGTTCATGGCCCCTGGGATCAAAAAGCCCGGTTCAATACCTGGATGACCTGGGCTTGCTGGATCCTTGGACCCTCTGCGTTCACCTGATCCGGCTGGAAACCCGGGATCTGGACATCCTGGCCCGATCCGGAGCCCATGCCTGCATCTGCCCCCGGAGCAATTTGAACCTGCATGGGAGGCTGCCGGACATCGAAACCATGCTGGCCAAAAACCTGGCACCGGCCCTGGGCACGGACAGCCTGGCCTCCTGCGATTCCCTGGGGATTTTTGATGAGATGGAATTTGTAAAAAAACATTTCCCCGGGACTTTACCCCGGGATCTTCTGGCCATGGCCACCATCAACGGGGCCAGGGCCCTGGGGTGCGAAGGATTCAGCGGCACCCTTGAGCGGGGAAAGCAGGCCGCTTTTATCTATGTAGACCTTGAGGCCCGGGATAAATACGAATTAAGGGAAAGATTGACATCCAATGAATTCTGATAAACTAAGAATGGGGAGAATCAGCTATATCAACGCCTCCCCGGTATATTACGGTCTTGACCGGGGCCTGGCCCCGGACTGGCTCACCCTGGTCACCGATGTGCCGGCTGCCCTGAACCATCAGATCCGGACGGGTGAGGTGGATATCAGTCCCATCTCCGCAGCCTTTTACGGCATGAACACGGAAGATCTTCTCTTGATTCCGGATTTTTCCATCTCCAGCCACCGGGAGGTGATGAGCGTGATCTGTGCATCCAATTCTTCCCTGGAAGAGCTTACAGGAAAAAAGGTCCTCTTTTCCAGGGAATCGGCCACCGGGGCCTCCCTGCTCAAGATGATCTTTGCCATGAAAAGGATAGAGCCGGAACTGATGGTGGGACCGACCAACGATATCAACAGAATCCCGGAAGACGTGGAGGCGGTCATGGTCATCGGCGACGCGGCCCTGACCCAGCCATGGGAAGACAGGTTTTCACAGAAGATCGACCTTGGGCAGTCCTGGTTTGAAATGACCGGACTTCCCTTTGTTTTTGCCGTATGGGCGGTAAGGAGATCCTTTGCCCGGGAACATCCGGACCGGGTAAAACAGGCCGTGGAAATCCTTTGCCGTTCAAGGGAACAGGGGTACGAGCATATAGACGAAGTCGTGGACAGGGGCTGCAGTAAACTGGGCCTTTCAAGGGCCATGCTGGAAAATTACTATCATCTGCTTCACTGCGATCTGGACCGCCCCAAGATAGAGGGAATGAAGAAATTTTTTGGTCTGCTTTATGAACATGGAATTTTACGTCAACCGGCAAGGGTGGAATTTTTCCAATGAAAAAACAATGGGCCGGCATACGGGTGACGGCGGGATGCGGCCTGGCCCTGGCGGTGTTTTTCTGGGGCGTCAACAACGTGATTGCCAGGGGGATCACCCTGGAGGTCCGGCCCATGGCCGTATCCTTTTTCAGGTGGGTATCGGCCCTTGTTTTTCTGACCCCCTTTGCATTGAAAAATCTCAAAAAAGATATGCCGGTCATCCTTGAAAACAAGGGATTCCTTTTTTTATTGTCCATCCCCAGCGTGGCCGTTTACAATTCCCTGGTCTATGTGGGGGCCAATTTTACCACGGCCACAAATATCTCCCTCATGGTGGCGGCCATGCCCGCCCTGACCCTGGGATTTGCCTGGGCCATCAACCGGGAAGCCCCCGGACTTTTCAATGCCCTGGGCATCCTCGTTTCCATGGCCGGTGTGGTCATCATTATCAGTCAGGGCTCCTGGCAGGTCCTGTCCCGGCTGGAACTCAATCCCGGGGATCTGATGATCCTGGTGGCCATATCCTCCTGGGCCCTTTACTCGGTGATGCTTAAAAAAAGACCGATTCCCATTTCACCGGTTTCTTTTCTGCTTGTCATCATTCTTTTGGGGACCCCGTTCATCCTTCCCTTTTACCTCTGGGAATACGCCGTCTACGGGGGCTTTTCCGCTGACGGAAAAGTTTTCTGGATCTTTGTCTTTCTGGGGATCTGCCCGTCGATTCTTTCCTACCTGCTCTGGAATTCCGGGGTAAGGGCCCTGGGCGCGTCCCTGGCTTCTGTGTTTATCTACCTGGTTCCCCTGTCCACTTCGATTATTGCATATTTTGTCCTTGGGGAACGGATATCCCTGTTCCATGCCGTTGGGGGCGTTTTGATCCTGGCCGGCCTGATTCTCTCCGCTTCCAGTTGATTTCACACCTCACCCTTTTGAATTCATGGATTATGTCTTGACTTGATCACTGGTTTGAGCATAAAACCAGACTAAGTAATTCGATAATCTTCATTTTTGGTAATTGAGTCATAAGCGGTTAAGGTTTGTCCTATATTTGCTGACTAAGGGAAAGGGTTTATAGTAAATCATTACAAAAAGGAGATTCTGCATGGAAGACAACAAACGGCGTGATTTTATCAAGAATGTTGGAGTAGGCGCGGCAGCCCTCGGTACGGCGGGCCTTGCCGGTGTCTTAAGTTCCTGCAAAGGCCAGAAACAGGAAGAGTCAAAGGAAGCTGTTAAGGAAACCCCCAAGGCAAAAACCTATACCTGGAAAATGGCTACCACCTGGCCCCCCCATTTCCCCATGCTGGGCGAAAGTGCGGACAATATCGCCAAATGGGTGGATGAGATGAGCAACGGCAGGCTGAAGATCGATGTTTACGGCGGCGGTGAACTGGTTCCGCCCCTGGGTGTTTTCGATGCCGTGAGCCAGGGAACCGTTGAGATGGGCCATGGCGCGGCCTATTACTGGGCCGGTAAATCTCCTGCCGCCCAGTTCTTTGCTGCGGTTCCATTCGGATTCAATGCCCAGTCCATCAATGCCTGGCTTTTGTCCGGCGGCGGAATGGAACTCTGGGAAGAACTCTATGCGAAATTCAATATGAAACCTTTTGTCGCCGGGAACACCGGGGTTCAGATGGGCGGATGGTTCAACAAGGAAATCAATTCCATGGACGATCTTAAGGGCCTTAAGATGAGAATCCCGGGCCTGGGCGGCAAGGTGCTGGCCAAAGCCGGAGGCAATGCGGTTCTGGTTGCCGGAGGCGAGATCTACACCAACCTGGACAGGGGGGTGATCGACGCCACCGAATGGGTGGGACCTTATCATGATCTCAAGATGGGGTTTTACAAGGCAGCCAAATATTATTACTATCCCGGGTGGCATGAGTGCGGCACCGCCCTTGAGTGCATGGTCAATCTCAATGCCTGGAACGAACTGCCGGACGATCTCAAAGCCATTGTTGAAGCGGCTACCTATAAAAGCAATATGTGGATGCTGTCCGAGTTCGAGGCAAAGAACAACGATGCATTGAAAACTCTGATCAACGAGCACAAGGTTCAGCTCAAACAATTCCCGGAAGAGGTGTTGAAGGAACTCAAGAAGCTGGCCCATGAGGTGCTGGAGGAAGTTGCCGCCTCAGATCCCATGAGCCGGAAAGTCTATGATTCCTTTCTCGAATTCCAGAAGAATATTTATGCATGGAACAAGGTAACCGAGGAACCCTACCAGAAATTGAAATATCTTTAATCTTGTAAATTAGACCCAGAAGAGGGGCGGCGGGAATTTTCCTGCCGCCCCTCTTTTTTGTTCGTTTCTATAACAGCACAGTGGGCAGCCAGGTCACAGCCTGGGGGACCAGGCAGATGATGGCAAGGCCGATGATCTGTATGATGACAAAGGGAATGATCCCCTTGTAGATGTCCATGGTTTCGATTTCAGGCGGGGTTACCCCCTTGAGGTAAAAGAGGGAAAACCCGAAGGGCGGTGTCAGGAAAGATGTCTGAAGATTCACGGCGATCAGGATGGCCAGCCACAGGGGATCCACTCCCAGATGGATCATGATCGGGGCCAGAACCGGAACGTGGATAAAGGTGATCTCTATAAAATCGAGGAAAAATCCGGCGATAAAGATAATCGACATGACGATGAAGAGGATCCCCCATTTTCCGAAGGGCAGGGCCAGAATCAGCCCCCTGACCAGGTGATCGCCCCCAAGTCCCCTGAAAACCAGTCCCAGGGTGGAGGCACCCACCAGGATGATAAAGACCATGCAGGTCAGCTTGGTGGTCATATCCATGACATCCTTGACGATCTGGAAGTTGAACCGTCCGTGCATGGCCGTGAGCAGAGTGGCGCCAACGGCTCCGACGGACGCCGCTTCCGTGGGAGAGGCAATTCCGGCGAAAATCGAGCCCAGAACGGCGATCATCAGGAAAAGCGGCGGGAGAAGGGCCTTGAAGACCTTGGATATCAATTCCCGGCGGGATACCTGAGCCAGGACCTCCGGGTCAATGGGCGGGGCCCATTCCGGTTTGAGAATGGCGATGATAAAAACATAGGCCATATAGAGGGCGACCAGGATCAATCCAGGGATGACCGCGCCGATGAAAAGATCTCCCACGGGGACATTCATGATGTCTCCCAGGAGAACCAGAACGATGGACGGGGGAATGATCTGGCCCAGGGTGCCGGAGGCGGCCACGGTGCCTGTGGTCAGGCTCTTGTGATACCGGTTCCGGAGCATGGTGGGCACGGACAAAAGCCCCATGGTGACTACGGTGGCCCCCACAATACCGGTGGAGGCGCCCATGAGGGCCCCCACAAAGATAACCGAGACAGCCAGCCCGCCCCGGATCTTGCCGAAAACAAGGGCCATGGCCTCCAGAAGTTCCTCGGCCAGGCCTGATTTCTCCAGCATGACCCCCATATAGATGAACAGGGGTACGGCCAGAAGAGTGAAATTGGTCATGGTACCCCAGATCCTCAGGGGCAGCAGATCGAAAAAACCGGATCCGAAATTAAAGAGTCCGAAGAACATGGCCACTCCGCCGATGGTAAAGGCAACCGGGAAACCCAGCAGCAGGAGGGCGAAAACAGCCGTGAACATGATCAGGGGCATGAATTCATGGATAAATTCCATCATTTTTCGTCTTCCCTCCCTTTGTATTCCGTGATGATCATCAGTTTTTTACAGGCTTCGGAAAATCCCTGTAGGATGAGGAGGAAAAATCCCAGGGGGATCATGGCCTTGAGCAGGTATCGGGCAGGAAGGCCTCCCGGATCCGGGGAGACTTCCCGGACGGCAAAGGAATTGGAGATAAATCCCAGGGTGGACAGGATAACCATGATGGAAAAAGGGATCAGAAAAAGAAAAACGCCAAGGAAGTCGATCCAGGCCTTGGCCTTTTTGGAAAGGTTCATGAAGATGATGTCCACCCGGACATGACCGTCCTCTTTCAAGGTATAGGCGGCGCCGATGAGAAAGACAATGGAAAAGAGATGCCATTCCATCTCCTGGAGGGCGACATTTCCCCTGTGGAACGCATACCGCATAACCGTGTCGTAAAAGACGATCAAAACCATTGTGGTGGTCAGCCAGCCCACCAGACGGCCGATAAGAGTGTTCAACCCGTCTATCCAGTTGACAATTTTTTCAAGAACCTGCATCTATATGTTTACTCCCCTTTAGTGTTACCGGGTTGATCCCCGGAGCCCAGAAACCGGAGCCGGTTAAATTAAAACCAGGCCCGCCCTCCCGGTCTTCTGTTCTGAAAAGCCATAAGTCTTCTATAAATTCATGGAATCAAAGGGTTTGTCAAGGGTTTTAGAAATTAGAAGCCGATGAAGGATGGGAATTCCATGAAGAACCGGATTTCCTTCCTGAAATCAGGCGGTTGTCTGAAAGGGGAGGAAGAGAGTAAAAATGGTGCCGGTTTTTTCGGAGGAGGTAAAGGAGACCTTTCCCTTGAGATAGGTTTCGCTGAATAGTTTCATGGAATAGGTGCCGAATCCCCTGCCGGATCCGGATTTGGAGCTGAAATGGCGATGGAAAATTCGTTTTCGGAAAGCCCCGGGGATCACGGCTTTGTTCCAGACCTGCCAGGTGACGCCTTCCAGGGTCGAGGTGACGGAAACCCGGATGAATCCGTCCGAAGGTGTAGCTTCCAGGGCATTGATGACCATGTTGCCCAGGGTCCGGGATAAAAGAAGGACATCCGTGGTCAGGATCAGATTATCTTCTCCCCAGTTCTCCAGGATCCGTTTCCCTTTCAGGCTTCTGTGCCCCTTGACGATAATGTCGAGTTCCTTTTTAATATCTTTCAGGGACACGGCGTTCTGAACGGGAATATAGGTAACGTCCTTGTGCTGGGAAAACTTTTTTTGGATGGCCACCTCGTTGATCAGCCTTTCCACGGCCTCCCGGATAGGCTTCATCTCTTTTCTGCCGGGATGATCAGCTTCACAGAGCTGAACATGTCCGTAAAGGGAGGTCAGGGTATTGTTGATGTCGTGAAAAAAGACATGGTCCAAATTGGCCCAGAACTGCTCCTGGGTGATATCCTGGGCATAGATGACGATCCACCTTTGTCCGTCGGCCTGAATGGGCTCGGCCTTTACCCGGAGGCAGATATCTGAAGTTTTCCCGTTCTTGTCCGATACCAGGGCGCAGATCTGCTCTTTTGTTTTATTTTCCCGGATGGCGGACATCATGGCAATGGCGGCCCCGCAGGAGGGGCAGAATTCAGTGGTACCGCATCCGGCCGGCTTTTTATGGGCATGGATGCAGTTCAGGCTTTCGCCCAGTCTGAAACCCAGGACTTCGTTGATATCCCGGATTCCGAGTTTTTCCAGAAAAACATGATTCAGGGCCACGATCTGCCGGTCTTCATTGAGGATCACCAGAATTCCTGCCGCGGTCTGCAGCAGGGCGTTCATGACCGGACTCTGGGAAATGGAAGAGATCTGGTTTTTGAATTTTCGTCTGTCGGTTCTCTGAACCGGGGCAAAATAAGTATCCATAGGCTGTTTCTTGGGGCTGGAAATGGTCGGGATGAGAGGATTTGAACCTCCGACCCCCTCGTCCCGAACGAGGTGCTCTACCAGGCTGAGCCACATCCCGACTTAAGGTGGTTTAGATATACCAGAATTCCCCAAAAGTCAATTTTTAAAAAATCTTTTCCTTGATAATGGTTGCCTCCCTTCCCGGGCCCACGGATATGATCTTAATGGGAACCCGGGAGAGGTCCTCTATCCGGGTAAGATATTTTTTCGCCTTTTCCGGAAGATCTTCGTAAGTCCTGAGGCCGGAGGTGTTCTCCTTCCATCCGGGCAGGGTTTCATATACGGGCTCGCACTCTTCCAGGATCTTGATCTCCGGCGGAAAATCCGGAATGACTCTGCCGTTGTACTGGTAGCCGGTGCAGATCTTGAGTTCCTCCAGGTCGTCCAGAACATCCAGTTTGGTAATGGCCAGGCCGGTCAGGCTGTTGAGCCGGGCCGCGTTTCTGAGAACCACCATGTCCAGCCAACCGCACCTTCTTTTCCTTCCTGTGGTGGCCCCGAATTCGGCACCGGTTTTCTGGATCAGATCACCGGTCTCATCAAAAAGCTCTGTCGGAAAAGGGCCTGCCCCCACCCGGGTGGTATAGGCCTTTACGATGCCGATGATCTCGTTGAGATGTACCGGACCCAGGCCGGTGCCGTTGGCAGCGTTCCCTGAGACCGTGGAGGATGAGGTGACAAAGGGATAGGTCCCGTGTTCAATATCAAGATGGGTTCCCTGGGCCCCTTCAAACAGAATCTGGCGCCCCTTGCTGATCCCGTCAAACAATGCCACGGATACATCGCAGATATAGGGAACCAGGCGCTCCCGGATCTTCAATACCTGATCCACCACCATTTCCGGATCAATGGTCTCTGCCTTGAAATAATGCTTGAGGTAAAAGTTCTTTTCTTCCATCAGGGTGATTACCTTTTCCCTGAACACTTCAATGTCCAAAAGATCGCAGAACCGGATTCCCCGCCGGGTGGCCTTATCCTCGTAGCAGGGGCCGATGCCCCGTCCCGTGGTTCCGATCTTATCCTTTCCCTTTTTGACCTCCCGGGCCTTGTCGATCTCCTTGTGATAGGGCATGATCATATGGGCCCGGTTGGAGATCTTCAGTTTCTCAGGGGATACGTCAATCTGGTTGGATATCAGATAATCGATCTCATCCAGGAGAACAAAGGGATCCACCACCACCCCGTTTCCGATGAAACATTGCTTTTGCTGAATAATTCCGGAAGGGATGAGGTGGCTGATGATCTCTTTCCCATTGACCACCATGGTGTGGCCGGCATTGTTGCCGCCCTGGAACCGGACCACATCATCTGCATGTTCACTTAAAAGATCAACTATCTTTCCCTTGCCTTCATCTCCCCATTGGGTCCCTACTATTACCGTATTTGTCACTATCTGCTCCTCTTATTTTCAAAAAAGCGTTTTATAAGTTGTCTGGTCTGTTCTTCGCACACCCCGGAAACCACCTCGGGCCTGTGATTGAGCCTCATATCATCGGCCATGGCATAGAGGGAGGAAACCGCCCCCCATTTCGGATCTGCCGCGCCGTACACAAGGCGGCCGATCCTGGCATGGACAATGGCGCCCATGCACATGATGCAGGGTTCAATGGTAACGTACAGGGAGGTTTGGGTCAGCCGGTAGTTGTTTATGGTGCCGGCGGCCATTCGGATGGCGTTGATTTCCGCATGGCTTGTGGGGTCATTTGTTGAAATAGGGCGGTTGAAACCGTGCCCGATCACTTTGCCATTTTTATCGGCAAGGACGGCTCCGACCGGAACTTCATCAATATTTTCTGCCTTTTTTGCCTCCTTGACAGCAAGCATCATGTAAAACTGATCATCCATACGACCCCGAATATATAAGGCTTTTATCCTGAGGTCAAATACATAATGGCCGGGCCGGACTTTCATTGAAATTTTCAAATTTTCCTGGTATTCTACAAACTCTCTACCCGAAACAGATGAAAAAACCTTCCCCAGGTTTTGAAGGATATAGAATGAAATTTTTCAGATCCAATATTGACCGCAGGAGCAATGTCAACCGCAGGCAGATGGACCTTGGTTCCGCATCCCCGGACCGGAGAGCCGGCGAAAGAAGATTTTCAGGAGAACGCAGAAATGAATGGGTAAGATCCTCAAAGTGGAGCTCCTTTGACATCCAGGTCAGGAACCGCTACTTCTGGACCCTGATCAAAAACCGGACCCCGAGCTGGAATTCAACGATCTCTTTTGAGCAGGATAAAACCCCCCATGGAAAAATGCCCGGACAATAGCGCTGAATTTCCCGTCCTACCATGAAGGCTTTTTTTCGTTTCCAAGATCATTGAGCCCGGGGAATCCTATTTCTGTGACTGGTCGAAAGAACTCGGGATCGATAATTTAACCCTGTTTGTTGACGGTATCATGGTTGCGAATGTCTTTGTCATTGAAAGGGGTAAATCCTATACGAAAGAGGAGTGTATTGCAGCCGTTAAGGATCTGCGTTCCTTTGTCGAAAATCCGGTATCATACTTCGCCCTGGCAACGCAGCTCGGTAAGATAGTGGAAAAGTACCCACTCGTATTCCAGGCTTTAGCAGATATTATGGGAAAAATGGCGGTCAATACCATGATCATGAAGACCAAGGACCGCGAACTGGCTTTGGCCCGGCTTGATCAAGTGCTTGCCGACCTTGGCACATGACCGAGAAAATGATAGATTGAATTTGCTCCAGGCGGTCTGGGGCAATCAGCTTTTAAAAAGAGGGGGACTACTTGGCCCCCCTCTTTTTTTATGGCGAATTTGATATTCAAGTTTGTTATGTATAAACCTGATTTTTTCGGATGGGGTTGCAATGAAATCGAAAATAAGGTTAATCTCCAATTAAATTGATTTTAAAAAGGAATTATCTATATCCGTATAACATTCAAAATATGCATGTTATCCCGTTAGATAAGTGGACATGAAAGATAAACGGAAACCACTGATCAACTTGTTAAATGACATGAAGAAAATACTGCCACATATCGAAATCGGACTAGATCATTACGGGGCTGTTGCAGTCAGCGTTGAGGACTATGAGCTTTTCGATTTTATTGACGACTATGTAACCGAAGAGTGTGATCTGGATTGGCAAGATAAGACCGTGAAGGAAGCTTCAATGGGTGAAGTACACACCATGTACTTTAATCCAAAGCATTCACTTGTCGAAGTCGAAACCGCACTTCTGAAGCTCAATCCTAAAGAAATCGAAAAAATCTATGCCATTAACAACTGAGCAAGCTTCAATCAAGCCATTTTAATCGGGTAGCCGGGGGTTTTTCTCCCCCAGCCCCCACAACACCCTGCATGCGGGTCCGCACAGGGCGTTTAATCAAGAGTACCGGGTCGTAACCGGGTAAACTGCTTGAAGGATGGTTTTTCCATAATGCGCCTGCACACTACTCCTCCATTCGGATTCACTGTATGTACAGAGCCAATAAATACCTTTTCCTTCTCTCTTGACTTTCGGCCCTTCACCATGTCCGGGGAATTACTCCCGGCATTTGGCTACTATGACGTCTGCTGACTTCTGCCCTATCACCAGACAAGTTACCTCGAAAGGCGCAATGAGACTTCTTTTGCAGGTGCTGCCCATTGTTTGTGTCTCGTCACCGTCGGCAACAACCGGTGACGCCTGGACCTTGGTATCCCGGTATGGTCCGAACCGGGAGTTATTGCAAAAGAGATTCAATGCAAGCAGGGCAGATCTCCCCGGATAAGAACGTGAACTTTCACTACACAACCGCAGCATTTACCCTGTCTCCTGAATCCTGGGCTTCGACATGTTGTGCTGCCTTACCCGGAGACCAGGCCTTATATGCTGTTTCTGTTCGTCGGCTCATAGTTTTGCGCTCCAACTTCCTTCAGACGGTCCCTCGCGGTTCCGCCCTTGTTTTCGGCTAATACTTCTGCTAATGCTTTAGCAGGATTCACGTATAGGGGACTTGCACCCCAGAAGTTCACGCCCATGCCGGGCGTACACAAGGAACTGGACCGGACACCGTACACCGATCAATCAGGCTGCGTCTGCTTGATCGGCGCACGGCGCCGGTCAGCACCGCATTAGAAATTAAGGTCAAGAAATGGCTAAATTTAAAATTGACAAAAAGATTTGTTCAACGAAAGTTGACAAACAATTAATCGAAGATATTGAAAAGTATCTTACCGAAAGATTACCCCTCAAACTAGCGGGGCAAATTGAGAGCGATTTAGACGAAAAATACGATCTTAGCGATTTCAGATATTCTCTAGTATTATTCGATAAATTTGGGAAAGAAGAATTTGAAACCTTCAAAGAATTCCACAGGGACAAACTGCCTAACGATACAAAAAGATTAACGTTTAACCTAACATCAAAATATCGTGAGTTTGACCTGACCTTGTCCTTCGGGAAAGACCGTTTGTATTCAGAAATTTCAATAGAAATAAATTCGAAAAATGCAAGAGAACTGGCAAACGGAATAGTTCATGAAATAAACCAGTTAACAGAAGAAAACAAAACTATTCACCATGTTTTTCATGGCAAGTGGCCATGGGTTTTATATGTAATTTTACTAACCTCAATGAGCATATCAACTTGGTCAATTTTCGATAATTTCAAGTATCAAAAAGAAACGAGATTATTCATATTACTTACAAGTTTAGCATTTTTTATTATTAAGCAATTTTCTCCATATTCATACTTTGACACTAAATTAAATTCAAAAAGGGACTCAGCAACAAAATGGCTCCTTAACGGTTTAGCAGGTGTATTTATTTTTGGAGTAATTGCAGTTTATTTACGCAAACTACTAATAGAATAATTTCTAACAAACTAATCAACCGGACGGAAAATACGTCTGTGTAAATTTGAAAAGCAAAACCAAAATTGCGGTGGGTCACGCAAACTCGCGTCGCCGCCGGTTATCACGAACCGTTAAGATCACAAAAAATCAGAACTTTTAAGGAATAGTAGAGCGACAGATATGTCTATGATTGGCCGCTTTTTCCAAGGTCTCATCGACCACAAGATATGGGGGAATCCCTTTACTGTTGAAAAGAAGGGATATGCCGGATAAAATTGGTCATAGGAAAATTCATTTGATGGAATAAAGTATGGAGTTTTGACCCCAACAAAAATGTCATGGTGTAGAGCCGGATCTCGACAGACCAGGGCAACCTAAAAATTATAAATGAACTCTATAGGTGGTAAAATGAATGCTCCAAAAAATTGGAAAGGCAAAAAACGACCGGATCTTGATGATATTACGGGCTTGTTTGCCAATGTTGAACTTGGTGCATATATAACGGGTCATTTAATAATCGAATCAGTATTAGTTCAATTGATTGAACTAAAATTGACTAAAGATGATAAATTTAATCCATTTGATTTAAGTTTTCCCAACAAGGTAGAGGTTGCCAAGAATCGGAATTTGATAGATGAGAGTATGGCATCTTTCCTTTTAGAGATGAATAGAATTCGTAATCGCCTTGCACATAGATTAGGAGAAAAGATTACGTTTGATATGATGTTTAATTTAGCCCGATGTGCGGCAGATGGTGGCGTCGATTTCTCTGATGACAGTATCTATAGCAATAAAGAATTGTCACGAGAATGTTATGGGACTAAGGCTATCATTCAAGAAATTTTCCAAAATGCTGCTCAAGACCTTTCTTTTATCATGGAAAATCATGGAGGCAAATTTCAGTTTGCATAAGGGCTCTATGAATCCGCAACAAAATGTCATAGAAAGTTGACTCCGAAATGCCATCTTGACCTGTTGACTTTGTCTATTATCCGTCGCTTTCACCCAAATATATTGACCACTACATCTGGGGGTGCCTCTTCCGGATGAGAATTCAACTTTATTATCCTGCTTTTCGAAGGCTTACCCGAAATCCATAAAAATCATTTTTTAGATTTTAGAAAAGAGAGGAGGCTCACTTAGTCCCCCTCTTTATAATATGATATTTTTTCCCGCATTCTTCCCGCATACACGGGAATAATTTTCTATTTTGTGGAGTTTTGCGGGAAGTCGGAAAAATCTTGAATTTGATGGAAAGCTCTGATATATACTGTTTTCACGGTACGCGCCCGTAGCTCAGCTGGATAGAGTATCTGACTACGAATCAGGGGGTCGCAGGTTCGAATCCTGCCGGGCGCGCCACTGATATCAAGGGTTTTCAGCTTTTAGTTGAAAACCTTTTTTTGTTTGGTCTTGCTCTTTTGAATTAAAAATTCCAAGTTTTTTGAAATTCTGTCTCCGTGAACAGACCTCTCTCTTCTGCCGCCACCACCCTGGGCAATGGTTTGATGAATTGCTGACGAAGACTATAGGTATAGGCTCCCTGCATCGGGATCATTAATATGTCTCCTTCGGATATTGATTTTCCGAAATAGGCATATCCCCAGACGTCATGGGGGGTACAAAGGGATCCAAGAATATGGCAGGGCCTTTCCCGGTTTTCAAAATTGCTGAGGTTGATGACCGGAAAATAATCCGATTCAAACCGTTCCCAGCCAATGGTATTGGTTCCTGCGTCCGTAATGACAAGGTCCTCTTCTTTTTTATCAATCACCTGAATCAGAAGATGCATGGCATCGTTACAGATCCATCGTCCGGGTTCCAGGCAGATGGTGCAGTCAACCCGGTGTAAAATATTTGATTTCAAGGCTTGTGCAAGCCTGCCGGCAAAAGATTCAATACTCTGTGCAGGCAAGGCATAATGCTCCAGGGGATTTTCACTTACCAGCCACTCTCCTTGGGGAGGCCAGTATCCGCCGCCGATATCGATGAATTCCAGGGCATTCAAAAAATCCTCTGGCATGGTTTTTAAATGAGTGCCCAAAATTTCGATAAATTCAATCTGCCGGTCCGGTTCCAGGTTCCATGAAGAATGAAATTGAAGACCTTTGAAACAGATGTTGGGAATGGCTTTGGCCTCATTGTAAAAATCAGAGAGCCGGGATAAGGGGATGCCGAATTTGCGCCACAACCCTGTTGGATTGTTGTTCAGCCGAACACCGACCGCCAATGGCCTGTCAAGATCATGAACCAGTTTCTCCAGCCGTTTCAGTTCACCAAAACTGTCAAGGAGAAGCGTTGTTTTTGATGAATTTTCAATGGCCATTAACAACTCTTTCTCTGTTTTTCCCGGACCGCTGAAAACAATGTCCTCCGCATTGATTGACAATGCCGCTGCCAGTTCCAATCCGCTTGAAACATCAATGCCGAATCCATTTTGCACAAGGATTCCGGAGATCAGCGGCATGTTGTTGCTTTTCATGGCAAAATAGCATTTTATTTTGGACAGCTCTGACTCAAAGGCATTTTTGAACTGCCTGGCTTTTTGGGCCAGTACCTCTGGTTCAAGGATATACAAGGGCGAGCCGTGGGACTTCACCGCCTCCAGATATGTTTTCTTCTTCTGAATAGAAGATGCAAGAACAGTCTCAATGGAGCTCTTTGACATCGCAGGCATTCTGTTTTCCCGGTTGCCGGTCATTGTTCGATCTCCACTTGAAGGCGCTTTCGGATCAAAAGACTCTCGGTTTCCGGATAACTATTATTATAGGGTTCGATAATGATGTGGCCCAGCAGCCACGAATCATAATCTTCCGGGGGCAAGGCAATCATGTGTCCGGGTTTACGGATAAAATGGATACTTTTAACCCGTTCATCCATTGCCAGTGCATCTGCATTAAATCCGTTAAACCGTCCCGGTTTCCGGGCATGTATCCGAAGACCGATATGGGGGGTAAATGCCAGGGAGCCATTCACCGGCAGGGGCTTGTGTTCGGCAAAATCCAGGGATAAGCCTAGGATGTCAAGATTGCCGGCTGTTTTTAGCAGGAAGGGGAGACAATCCCCTCCCGGTCGCGGGGTCATTTCGATGAGCATGGGGGAATTCTCCCCGATAATGAAATCAACCATGCATAGGGCCCGGTGGATGCCCAGGGACCGGGCTGCTTTCAGCAGGATGATTTCAAGCTCATCCGGTTGAATATGTCTGGGCAGCCCGGCAGGAAGAATATAGCCCGTGACGGTTCCAAAGGGCGGGTCAGGAGATTTTATCTTCCGGGACATCCGGATGATCCGGATCTTTTCATCTTCGATGATAAAATCGCAACTGTATTCAGGTCCTGCAATATATTCTTCCGCCAGCATGATATGCTGCCCGGACGCTTCCCTTTTGAACAACCTATTCTTCCGTCTTTTCTTTAACCCGTCTTTTATGGTTGTAAAGGCATGTCTGCAATCATGGTCTGTTTTGCACCTGTATACCAGTTCACTGCCGCTTCCGCAGAAGGGTTTGAGCACAATACCGGTTTTGCATTTTGTCAAAAATTCAACGGCCTCATCCACCGTGCGTATGGGCATGGATTTTGGGCAGGGAACATCGTTTTTCTGCCAGATTTTTTTGGTTTCATGTTTGTCCCTGCAGTTTTTAATGGATTGAATATCAGGATAATCAATACAAAGATCCGCCGCAAGCAAGGATGCCGTTTCCATGGATTCACAGTCAAAACAGGCCACCCCGGTTATCCTCTGATCCCATTTCTGGAGGTGCTTTTTCAGTTCCCTCCTGACCCGTTCTCCATTGTCAAAGGAGATCACCAGCTCATCTTCAGGACCAGGACAGGGTTCGCCGGCGTTCTTCCGGATATCGGGTTCGGTCAGAAACAGGGCTCTTCCCGGACTGGAACTTTGAATCCAATGGATATAATCGGCGGTTGTGCCCACCACCAGTACTTTGTCATGCACACAGGGCTTGTTTTTCATCTCTATACCATTCAAACTGGGGAACAGGTTTCTGAATCTCGATTTCATAAAGCGGCCTCGGCAGCAGGTGAAATCTTTTTTTCCAGTTAAAATCCCCGCAAAGGAAATCCACCTCATTAAATTGTTTCTGACATGCCCACTCCATATGGTGGAGATTGATCATCTTTGCAATACCGGGGAATTCAAGGCTGGTTCCCCCTGCAAACAGGGTATAGGTGTTGTTAAAGACAGCCCCCATATCCACTGCTGCAATCTCTCCGTCAATGGATATGGTCACGATTCTGAGCATGCCCATCTCGGATAAAAAAGAGGCCAGCCTGTCAAAGGCGTTAAAAAATTTAGGATCATTGAAATAGGAATCACAGGCAAACGCCCTTTGATTCATCTCAAAGAGATGATCCAGGTCGGCTGTATTGTTGAATCTGAAACTCAGGTTCCGATCCTCAAACCGCTTAAACTCGGTCCTGATTTTTTTCCGGGATTTTCCTGAAAAGCCGAGCCAGTAATTTTCAAAGGAATAATCGTACATTCCCGGATAAAAAAGGTAACCTTCTTCATCCTGACGGGTTTGGGATACCCCCTCAAATACCGGGTTCCAGGACAGGTACCTCAGGTGCAGTGATCCGGGAACATCATCGAGGAGCTGATTTAAAATTTCAGGATGCGTCACAGGTATTCGATTTTGTTCCAGCCAGGTTTTCCCTTTCCAGGTTTCCCCCGGAAAGAGGACATACTGCCCTGTTTCTTCATTCCAGCTGAGCGGGAGGCATCCAAGGATCTTGCCGCCCTGCTCAATGGTATGAAATTGCAAAGGATTTGAATAGGCCTCCTGAAAGCAGAAACGAACCGGCCAGAGATCGAATATCCCTTGAGCCGGCCAGATCTCTTCCCAGATTCTCCGGCATTGCTCCGGCTCTGTGTAGACTCCATGTTTCATTTCAGGATTCCTCTAGGAGCGATATGTAACATTGAGTTTGGATAGAGACCCCCCAAAGTATTCCTGGGCAAATGCTCTTACTTTTTCGGGATCATATGCCTTGCAGCTGAAGACATCGAGATAGGTTGCATTGGTTTTGTTTGCAAAGTGGGCGGAAATCAGAGAGGTTTCAATCAGCTGAACCATTGAAAATCCTTCGACCTTTTCATCTTCTCCGAAATGCACCACCTGTGTTTCTCCAAACCGTTTCATCTCAATCAAATCGCAGAGATCCACAACAAAGCGTTTGATCAGTTCTGCATCTCTGATTTTGGCCGGATCACACCCGTAAATATCAATTGCGGATGCAATGCCCCATACTTCCAGTGCGGTCTCGTTTTTTTCTTCGGTTGTAACTGCTGCTGCGATGTTCATTCTTTCAAATCCTTTCCTGAATCATTTCGTTTTTTGTCTGTTTGGGCTACCACTTCTCAGATCCGTTTCTGTGTTTCTGCGATCTTTTATTTTCTTTTCGCCTAAGGTTCTGGATTTCTTTTCTATCCTGCCAGTTGAGATCTTCGTCATGGGTGTCTTTAAATCTGGGATGTTTATGTTTTGTCTTTCGAACATTCTCTCTGGTCATTTCAGGTTTCCCCATTTGTTTTTTTTGTAAATGCCGTTTTTGGCGGCTCAACGAAAACTCATTTAGCAGAAAGTATGCCACAGAAAAACAAAAGGAATTATTTTTATATTCATTATAATTTCAGATATTTATGAATGTTATAGTCTTTATCCCGGCCCTGTATTTTTCAGTATATTCATACCGAAAGTCAAATTTCGAGCATGAATATACCGATTGATTCGGTTGCAATCGAAGCAATCGGGTTTTTATCGGTTGTAATTCAAAAAAATTGGTGTTAATTTAAGTGCCTGCATCTAAAAAGAAGATTTTAAAAACAGTAAATATTTACCCAAAAAGATATGGATCCCTATGCTGATCAGAATTGCATGTGCAATCAACAATAAAAAACAATTTGCCCTGATAAAAGAATACCTATCCGATCTTGATGTCCAGCTCATCACCGGCCATGATGGGAAAATGCCCTGGCCCGAGCTTTCCGGAAGCTGCGCAGATATTTTTATTTTCAGCCTGGCAGCTATTCCTAAGCCGATAGAGCAGAGCATCGGACTGATCAATGAACTGCCGGAAAAACCGATAACCATTGTTCTGCATGAGCAGGATTCCTCTGAAGAGCAGGCAAAACTTTTATCGACGGGTATCGATGTGCTGCTCCATTCAGTGGTTTCACCTGAAAGTCTTTGTGAAGCCATCGAAAGCACCATTGAATCAAGACGTCAGTTCAACTATGCCTCCCGTTTTGACAACCGGGGGAGATTCCAGCCCCGCTTAAATGACTTCATTTCCAACAGCAAAGCCATGCAGGTTTTTCTTGATGAAACCCAGCAGTTTGTGAAAAGCGATACCAGCATGCTTCTGCTAGGCGAAACCGGTGTCGGCAAGGAACACCTGTCCAAAGCCATTCACAAGGAAAGCAATCGGTCCAACGGATCATTCATCGCATTAAATATGGCTGCCATTCCGGATCAGCTGCTGGAAAGTGAGCTTTTCGGCCATGAACGCGGAGCCTTTACCGGTGCTGTCCGTTCCAGGCGGGGCGCCTTTGAAATGGCCCACCAGGGGACCTTGTTTCTCGATGAAATCGGGGATATGCCGCTGCAGATGCAGTCAAAGCTCTTACGGGTTCTGCAGGATCTGGAATTTAAGCCGGTGGGCAGTGAGGAATCTGTCTGGGTGGATGTCAGGATCATTGCCGCAACCAACAAAAACCTGGAAGAAGAGATTGAAAAAGGCAACTTCCGCCGGGACCTTTATTATCGGTTGAGCGTTATCTCCCTGACCCTGCCGCCATTGAGGAAAAGAAAAGAAGACATCCCCTCCCTGGCCAACCATTTTTTAAATATTTCAAATAAAAAAGTAGGGAAAAACATCTCCCGCTTTTCCAAAGAAGCCCTTAATGCACTTTGTGCATATCAATGGCCCGGCAACATAAGGGAGTTGATGAATGTCATTGAACGGGCTGTCCTGCTTTGCAGTTCCGGTATGATTTCCCTAGCAGACCTGCCCCAGTCGTTTATGGAAGAGTCCCCGTTGGATTTCCCGATAAATGAAAAGAGTATCGGGCTGCCTTCTGACTGGGAAAATAAAAGCCTTTCCGAGATCAAAAAAGAAGTATTTGACCGGATCGAAAAAAAATATTTTGAAATGGTGCTGACCCGGACCAAGGGAAGGGTGGGAAAAGCGGCACAAATCGCCGGCGTTCATCCCAGGGGCCTCTATGGAAAAATGAAAAAGTATGGTCTGGATAAATCCAGGTTCAAGCCATAGAGTCTTGGTTTTAGGGGATCTATAGTAATTAAAATTTTTCGGTGACGCGAAGATCAAGCCCAAAAACCCCATGGTCAGGGGCGGCCTTTATTCTCCCGGACGATCCTGCCCTCGGCCATAACCATGACCGGAAAAGCACCCATGTAAAAGGGGTCCTGATTCCAAACGATGAGGCTGGCATCCTTTCCGGGTTCAACAGACCCCAGCCGGTCGTCCAGGTGGAGTATCCTCGCATTTTCAAATGAAATCAAACCGATGGCCTTTTCCGGGCTCATCCCGCGGATCAAAAAGTACTTCAAGGAATCCCGTAGGTGATGGGCCAGTATGACCGGGTGATCCGTCATAAGACCGAACCGGACACCGGAGGCCATCAGGGGGACTACATTTTTATAGGATGCCCCATTCAGTTCGACTTTGTAATCAAGGGAGCTCATGGGGCCGTAAACAACGGGGATATCGTTTTCCAGAAATTCCCTGAAGATTTCCATGCGGCTTATGCTGCAGGCATGTTCAGCCGTAATCTTCAGATCATATTTTTTTTTGAGGTCAATCAAATATAAGGCATCGTCCTCTTTGTGAACATGAACCTTTATGGTCTTTTGTCCCGAAAGCATTTCAAATAAAGTCCATTGTTCGGAGGATAAAGCCAGCTTATATTCTTCTTCAATCCATGTTTTATTCTGCTCAGTCTCCTGATTTGAAAAAGTATTTTTTTTCGATTCTTTTTTTAAATCAAACAGGGCCTTTTCTTTTTTTATTTTTGCCTGTTTTTCTTTTCTCAGCACATCAGAAAAATTTTTTTCCAAAAGACTTGCGTTTCCCATACGGGTGTTGTGACGTCCTGAATGGGAAACCGGGTTGGCCCTGGGATTATGCCCAAGCGCCATTTTGAAACCGTAATCATCCAGCACAGCCCCGCGCCGGTTAGCAGCAAAATTTTTTATGGTAACGGCCCTGCCTCCGATCAAATTACCGCTGCCCGGAACAACACAACTGTAGAGCACTCCGAAATCAACCGCCTCAACAAAGGCCCTGTCATCAAAATAAATACTGTCCACAGGATTTTGCATGGGTGAAATGGTCTTATATGTATCGTCCACCTCAGACTCCGCCGCCGGTTCTCCCTGGCGCTCCATTCCGATGTGTGAATGGGGATCAATGAATGCAGGCGTCACAATTCCCTTGATGTCGCTTTTGTACTTTTTATTGGAAACCTCAACAATCTTACCCTCTTCAACCACTATGGTCATCTGTGTGGCTTTGCCTTTGCCGTCATATAACAAGTCGGCACCAATTATCATTTTTGACCTGTCCATTTGAATATCCTTGCAAAAATTGTTGAGCTATTTAAGAATTGATCATTGCACTTGATTTTACATCGGTCATTGAGAATTATCAAATTGATAAATCTGCCGGGAATCTATATATAGGTCGTCTCTGATCATCAGGATTTTGTTTTGAGTTCAAGGCCCAGGAAATCGGTCCAAAAGGCGATGATTGGAGATGGCCGGTAGACCGGATTTGAAAACCCATTGACACAGATTGGAAAATATATTGTTTACCCCTCTTCATTACCAGGTGTCCGAATATGATTGCGTTCCAACCGCCTTGGTCAATGCGATCAGTTATCTTTTTCATCGAAAAGAGATACCTCCCATGGTCATTCGGCATATTTATTTATACTGCCTGGATACGGTTGGAAGAAATGCCAGGTTCGGTATCGGCGGGACCAGTAAGTACGCCGTGAGGCTGGTTGGCAACTGGCTCAATTCCTATCGCATGAAATCCTTTGCTGTCCGCACCGAATTTATTGATGGAGAATCCGTCCGAATTGACCGGGAAAGCAAAATCAACCAATGCCTTGAACAGGAAGGCGTGGTTTTGTGCAATATGCTGCTGACAAAAACAGAGGAGCATTACCTGATGGCCAGTAAAGCGGATGATAAGTGGATCTATTGTTTTGATTCATATCGAAGATCCTTTGTCCGCGGCATGCATAAAAATGTGGAAGTATTGAACCCGGAGGACGGACGGAGCCCGAATCTCAGAATCAGACAGACCTGGTTCAATCAAAGTGTAAATGAAAGATTCTGCCTCGGTCCCATTGAACTGCGGGAAAGCCTTTTGATCTGGCGGGTATCGTAAAAAACATCCAGGCTTACATAAAGCATGATTTAAGTGAGTTAAGGGTCATGATTTAAGGATCAGGTCTTGAATTAGAGAGTTGGTATTGATTTTTTAAAATTGGGCTGTGGAATTACGGTGGCCCAAAATCATCCCTGTCTTGGTATTTTAAAAATTTTTCAGGAATCTTAAGTGATTTTCTTTTCAATTGTTCAGACCTTGATTTTTGTCTTGAATTAAGTTTCTCTCCCCTGATACAGGTACAACATGTTGTACCTGTATCAGGGGAGCAGTAATATTTTAAGCTTTGGGGATTTTCGATACTTTCTTTAGCAAAAAGCAGGTTCCTATACCTAAAAAAAGATTGCAGCCAATACCTTAAACGGTATAACTCAGATAGGTAGTGGAAAAGACTGCTTATCTGGCCGGGATTTTTAAATTACTTTAGCGCAACCCGGAGTCATCCCATATTTTGTTTTTAGATGTCTGCCCAGCCGGATTAGGCCTTCTCCCAGGCCGTCGAAAATACGTGCCGTAAAGGGGAATGGCGTGGTATTCGCCTGGTATAGGAGCCGAAATGTTTCAGCCTCTCTTCTGAAGGCTGTCTCCTTTTCCTTGACCATGATCTCCAAAAATAAATGTTCCATTGGATTCTCCTTTGGATTCTCCTTAAATTCAAAAATGCAAAAGGCCGTTGGGTTCACCCGGTGGTTTGCGCAAGAGTTCCTTGACCGCATCCGCCAGGATTTCCATTCCCTCTTCTATCTCATTTACATCGGTCCAGGCCCAGCTTAAGCGGAAGTTGTTCATGAACCGTTTGTCCATATCAAAGGTCGGTCCGGGCATGAGGCTGACTCCCTTGTCCAGCAGGGAAAGCAGCAAGGTGACGCTGGAGTAAGCGGGCGGCAGGGTCACCCAGGTGAAAAATCCCCCTTGGGCATGGGTCCAGGTCACGCCCTGGGGCATGAGTTGATCCAGGCAGGTGAGCATGGTATCCCGCCTGGCCTTGTGTATCTGTCTTACCCGTTCAAGATGTTCGTCATAGGCCCCGGACCGTAAAAATGCCAGTGCAATGCCTTCCATCAGGGAAGGGCAGGCGTGGGACATGGACAGTTTGAGCTGGGCAAATCCAGCAATCCGTTCCGGAGAGCTGATCATCCATCCCAGCCTCAATCCAGAGGCCAGGGATTTGGAAAGAGACGAGGCAACGATGGCCCGGCTCGGACCCAGGAGGTTGATCATATGTTCCTGAGGTTTCCCTTCAAAACGAAGGTCCTCGAAGACTTGATCGGAGAAGACAAACCCATTGTTCTGTACCGCCCACTGGGCGATTTCCCTCCGGCGGCTGTTATTCATGGTTTCTCCGGTGGGGCTAGAAAATTCCGGGCAGATGCACAAAAGGGTGGACGGGCAAAGCGGCTCTGGATCCGTGGGGAGTTTCCCGTCTGAAAGGATGGGGTCCACCCGGTTCCCCTGACTGACAAACGCGTCTACAAAGCCTTGAAATCCCGGTGTCTCAATCCAAACGTGCCGGTTGTTTTCCGCTGCATCCAGCGCGGCGATGGCCGCTCCCTGCTGGGAACCGTGGGTGATCAGAATCTGGTCCGGGGAAATGGGTAGGCCCTTGGCCTGATATCTTTCGGCTATCTCCTCCCGAAGCGCGGGCATGCCGTTGAGATCGCCATAGCCAATATAGTCCTGGCAATCATGCGTCATGGCTTTGGCAACCATTTCTTCCCAGAGTTTGGGCTCAATTAATCCAGGATCCATGACACCCTTTGAAAAATCCCGGACCCCGGGCCTGCAGGCGGCTGAGACCAGGCTGCAGATACTCTTGGATACACCCTGACGGAGTCTGCGGCTTGCCAGCCCAGATCGTTCAATGTCTTTGGAAGCCTTGGGTTCAGAAATTTCAGTTTCGTCCTTCTCACCCCGGGCCACCGCTCCCACAAAGGTGCCGCGTCCAACATGGGAGTGGATCAGCCCCTGTTGGGTCAGGTCTTCCAAAGCCCTGCGAATGGTGGCTTGGGTGACGCCGACCTGTTTGGCAAACGCCGTTACCGTCGGCAGCTTGTCTCCCTGGAGGAATTCTCCCCGGCTGATGGCGTCCCGGATTCGGTCCCGGACCTGGACATAGAGTGGATTTTCCGACTTTTTATCAATCTGGATTTTAATCATAAATACCCTCTTCTTAAATTGATACGGTATTAATACCATATCAATATAAAACGGGTCAAGTTTTTTTCATCTCCGAAAGATGAGTTTTTCTATAAAAATAAACTTCCCATGATCCTGTCTTGGGCCTTCCCATATTATAGATAAAAATACGAATTAGAACTCATTCACTAATATTCATAACCTTCTTTACTATTTCAACTGCTTGTGTCTTTCTCTGGTCTTCTTTTTCTGCGTTAAACAATACCCACTATCTTTTTAGCGAACCACCCGGATATTGCTGAATTTTAGAGCAAGATTCGGGTGGTCATCAGCCAATGAATGTATTAGATTCTCATAAAAACAGGAGGATAAGGTTGCGTCCCAACCGCCTTGGTCAATGCGATCAGTTATCTCTTTCATCGAAAAGAGATTCCTCCCATGGTCATTCGGCATATCTATCTGCACTGCCTGGATACGGTTGGAAGAAATGCCAGGTTCGGTATCGGCGGGACCAGTAAGTACGCCGTGAGGTTGGTTGGCAACTGGCTCAATTCCTATCGCATGAAATCCTTTGCCGTCCGAACCGAATTTATTGATGGAGAATCCGTCAGAATTGACCGGGAAAGCAAAATCAACCAATGCCTTGAACAGGAAGGCGTGGCCTTGTGCAATATGCTGCTGACAAAAACAGAGGAGCATTATCTGATGGCCAGTAAAGCGGATGATAAGTGGATCTATTGTTTTGATTCATATCGAAGATCCCTTGTCCGCGGCATGCATAAAAATGTGGAAGTATTGAACCCGGAGGACGGGCGGAGCCCGAATCTCAGAATCAGACAGACCTGGTTCAATCAGAGCGTAAATGAAAGATTCTGCCTCGGTCCCATTGAACTGGGGGAAAGCCTTTTGATCTGGCGGGTATCGTAAAAAACATCCAGGCTTATATAAAGTAAACCCATAAAATCAAGGATGGGGACGCTTCCATTCAAAGCCCCGCATCCCGGTAAAGCTTTTCCAGGGTTTGGGAATGGATGGGGACGGTGACGACCTGGACCCCGATAAAGCCGTCCTGAAGAATGAATTCCAGGGGAACTCCGTCCCTGGCAATGACCATATTGACCCGGCCTTCCCCTTGAAGTTTTTTGATATGGGCGATCAGTCCATGAGCATGTCGTATCTTATGACCGCCATATGCAATGATGTAATCATTGGGCTCAAGGGGAATCCCTTCCCCCTGGGTTCCAGGCAATACGGTCTTGATCATGACGGTTGAGGAATCAAATGGACCGTCATCCTGTCTCACGGCTTGAGAATCCGGCTTTTCAATGGTCTCAACGGCGGCTGAAACCGGCAGAACACTGACATGGATCAATCTTTCCCCGGTGAAGGTAAAGGCATAATTCCGGATTCCCAGGGTTTTTAAGAGTTTTTTCACCACATCCGTGACAGACCCTGTACAGGAGAGAGTGATTTTTTTATCCGGATATTGGGAAAGCCCGGAGAAAACCAATGAATGCTGGGTTTGAAATTCGGATAAGATCTGTTTTAATTCCCGGCTCTCTGCCCGGAGTGTGATCAATCCCTTATCATCCATTACCAGAACGCCGTTGTCAGCGATTGCCGGTTTTTGAAGAAGGAAGAGGGCCAATGCCCCGAATAGGAAAACAAGGGCAATGCCTGAAGGGAAATTGAATCTGGGGGAAGTATCCATGAACATGGTCCAGTATAGCCCAAAATTGACCCGGCGGGCAAGTGCCCGGATGAGCTATGATTGTTTTTGAATCCTCCCTGTGGTAATTTTAATCCGCTTCCAGAGGCAAACCAAATGGAAGGGAATCGGGAAAGAGAGGTCAGCCCAGTCCCGGGTTTTGTAAAATGAAGATAGCAGTGATCACAGACATCCACGGCAATTACGAGGCCTTTTCCAGTGTGCTTCGGGATATCCGGGCAAACGGAGCGGATGTAATTGTCTCCCTGGGGGATAACATCGGTTACGGCGCAGACTCGGAAAGGGTGATCCAACGGGTTAAAGACCAAAAGATCTCCACGGTTCTGGGCAATCACGAGATGGCCGTGTTGGAGGAAAAAGCAAAGGCGAGGTTCCGGAAAGAGGCACAAAAGGCCCTTGAATCTGCCATGAACAGCCTGTCAGAGGATTCCCTTGAATTCATCCGTTCCCTTGGATTAAACCTGTCCCTGGAGAATTGTCTTTTTGTTCACGGATTCCCCCCGGATTCGAACCGGTTCTATCTACATCTGGTGGAAGATAAAAAGCTCTTACAGGCCTTTTGCATGATGGAGGAATCCCTTTGTTTTGTCGGTCATACCCATCAGCTCTGCCTTGTCTATATAGAGCAGGGCCGGGTTGTCCGGAAAATACTGAAGCCGGGGAGGAAACGCCTTGAGAGGGGCAGGAAATACATGGTCAATGCCGGAAGCGTGGGGCAGCCAAGGGACGGATCCGGCCGTGCAACCTATGTGCTCTGGAATACGGAAAGATATGAACTTGAGGTCAGATCCCTTGCCTATGATGCGGCAGGTGCGGCAAGGAAAATCAGGGCCGCCGGAATCCCGGAAATATATGCCCGGATCCTGACAAAAAATTCTGACCCGGGGGCTGCCGGCCCGGTGTAGACGCCGGCAATTCTCAGATGGCGAAGAACGGTTTCCGATTTGACAGAGCTCTTTTGCCCGTGGTATACGAATCTTGAAAAAAACATTCCCACACCTATGAAAAGGATTTTTTTGATTAGATTCTCATTGGATATTGTGCCGGGCCCTGCCGATAAAAGATAGGGATAATCGGTAATGGATCGGATTCTGTTCCCCTGGAGCCAAAGTTGTTCGGGGGGAACCGGCCCTTTTTTTCTCTTTGTTTTGACGGGATTACTGTCTGATATTTCCTTTCTTATCTTTTGTCTGCAGCGCCGCCTGATTTTTCTTAAAAAAAACAGCGTATTTCTCAAACCATATATTGAGAATTATATTTTCAATGCCGTACCGGCATATCAGAAAGGAAAAAAGAGTGAAGATCAGAAAATCGAATGAATCGGATAAAATAGAAATTGAAAAAATTCATACCAGGGCATTTGGAAAGGAAAAAGGACCGGTGATCGCCGGCCTGGTCAACGGGCTGTTTCATGATCCAACCGCCGAGCCCCGTCTCTCCCTCGTGGCCGAGGAGGATAAAAAAATCATCGGGCATATCCTTTTTACAAAGGTTGTCGTCACACAGACCCGGGAGCCGGTTTCAGCACAGATCCTGGCTCCCCTGGCCATTCTTCCCGAAGTCCAGAACAGAGGCATCGGAACCCTTCTCATCAAAGAGGGCCTGGACCGGTTAAGACAGGCAGGGGGGGAACTGGTTTTTGTGCTGGGCCATCCCAATTATTATCCCCGCTCAGGGTTTATCCCGGCAGGAGCCCTTGGATATGAGGCCCCGTACCCCATTCCAATGGAGCATGCCAATGCCTGGATGGTGCAGGAACTTTGTCCCGGGGGTATCGGACGGGTAAAGGGGAGGGTGGTCTGCTCTGATGTGCTGAATCAGCCGGAGCATTGGAGGGAATAGGAATTTATCGGTTCAACAAAGGGGGAAGGCCTGTTCTCCGGTGGTGAATGCCCTTTTTGATCAGAGTCTTTTCCCCTTTTTCATATCCTTTTTCATAGGCCGCCCCCTTGCGATGGCGGCCGTAGGCGATCTTTCTCAGCCTGGGAAAGACCCGGTTGAGTTCGATCTGATTTTCTTTGTTGATCAGGGCGTTTAAGGTGACTGCCGGAAATCTCTTATCAATGCCGGCAGGGGGCTCCTCTGGAGGGTTTGATTTTTCCAGGGTCTTTCGAATGCCGTTGACAAATCCAATATCAAAGGAGACCTTATCCCCCCTTTGATAGCCGTGGCGTTGGCGGCTTTCCTTCCAGAATTTTTTTCCGGTTCCAAGGAGGTAATGGTAGACGTACTCAGCCACTTCAAGGTTTTCCTGAAGCCCGAAGAGCACAATGGACCGGAAGGATTCCCCTTCATGGGGATCATAGATGGAGGAGGTTACCGTATCCACAAAATAAAAATCTCTTAAGATTCCAAGGATGCTTTTCTGAAGACTTTCAATCCTTTTCCTTTTGTGGGTGATCACCCGATAGGTTGCACGGCTCTTTTGTCCATGGTCTTTATCCTTAAAAAGGTCAAGGTTGTGCTTTTGAATCAGATCATTGGCCTTTTTAGAGGCCAGCCGGGCTTCATGTTCATTGTCGGAGTTGGCCAAAGAGAGGAGCTTTTCAATTTTTCGGATCATGAGTCCGGCCCGGGGGGAAAGATCCTTATCCTGAATCAGCATATCAGAAGTTATGGCCCCGCCGGCCCTGATGAAATCCGGATGAACCCCCAGTCTTTGACAGGCTTCTTTAAAGAGAGGCCCGTGAATCTCTTCTCCTTTAATGACTTCCGAGACATATTGATGGGCCATTTCATGTTTTAAAATCTCCAGCACCACCGGCCAGGGATAGTCTTCAATGAGATGCCTTGATATGGACAGGGTTTTTGAACCCGGTTCCCATAGTCCGTAGTGAACCTTTGATTCGGATATATTGACGCCGGGCAGTTTCATGCAGATGCCGTGGGAATGGCAGATGTTCTGAAATTCAACGATGAGCTGCCTGGACCACAGAATCTTTTTATCTATCTTTGTTCCCATGAATACCGCTTCCCCTTTTCAGGCTTTTTCTCCATATCCTCCCGGATGAACCAGGGACCCGCACATAATGAAACTTCAAAATATATTGTTAAACTCTAAAGAATACCAGCCCTATTTTTTGCCGGTGAAATATCCCGGCCTTTCCGGGAAAGATCCATGGTCCGTGGAGATCGTAAAGGTCAAGGTTTGTCCCGGTTTTTGGAAATTTAGGTTTTACTTGCCATCTTTTCCTGTGGTATCTGTGTGGGGTGGTAACAAATGGGGGGAAGCGAAGATGCAGGTGGATTTAAACAAGCTGAAAACCTTTTATATCCTGGCGGGAACCAAAAGCTATACCCGGTGCGGGGACAAGATGTGCCTGACCCAGTCTGCCGTGAGTCATGCCATTAAAAAACTGGAGACGGATCTCGGCTTTGACCTGGTGGACCGGCAGGTCAGGCAGTTCCGCCTCACCCGGGAAGGGGAATTCCTCTACCGCCGCTGTGCCGGGATCTTCAACCGCATTGAAGACACCCTGGACGGGCTTGTGGCCGGAAAAGAGCTTCCCGTCTCCATCAACCTGGGAGCCCCGGTGGAATTCGGCTCTTCGGTCCTGATCAAAGGCATGACCCCTTTTTTCCTGGATCATCCCCATATCCACATTGACTTCATGCTGGCTCCCCAGCTTTTGGATCCTCTTCTCATGGATGAACTGGACATCATCGTGGACTGTGTTCCCCATGTCCACGATGATTTGGTTTCCATCCCCCTGCTTCGGGAGGAGTATGCGGTGATTGCATCTCCTGCCTATGTCCGGGAAAAAAATATTGGGGCTGTCCCGGACCTGAAACTATGCAACCTGCTCTCCTTTGACCGGGAACTGACCTGGTGGAAAAATTTCATCAATGGACTGGAAGAGGCGTCTGATTTCGGCTTTGAAAAGATCACCCGGATATCCAATGTTCGGGGAATCATCAATGCTGCCCTGGAATCCCTAGGGGTAGGGTTTGTCCCCCGGTATACCGTCTTAAAGGAACTGGAAAAGGGACTTCTCCTGGAATTGTTTCCGGAGACCGGGGTCCTCAACGACCAGATCAATATCTATCTGAAAAAACGGAATTTTGAGAAACAGGTGTTTAAGGATCTCATAAACCACATCAAATCTTTGAAGCTGAATTAGACCCAAAGAGAGTTAGTGGCATTGAACACCTGTGAATGAAAGCGAAATCCTTTGCTTTTGTTCAGCCGGTCCTGTTTGTTTCAGGGATCTTGGTGGGCATTAATTATACCATAAGTCAACGGTCTTCTGGGCAAAAATAAATGTAATTGTACAGGGTATTTAATTTACTGTTGCAATTTTTGGCATGGGATGTTTAGTCATTCCAATAATGGTGATTTTAAAAAGGAATTATGCAGATCTGGTTAACATGAAAATAATCATGTTATGCAGTTAGATAATCAATTTTGAATGATATACAGATCTGCTGAACATATTGTTCTGTTTCATTAATCTACCTTTCAAGAATCGAAATACAGGAGCAAAATGGAAAACAAACCAAGAAAAATATGGATAGCAGCACTTTTAACATTTTTGACAATTGGTTTGGGACACATTTACTCTGGAAAACTAAAGAAGGGATCATTCTTCTATCTGGGGCAATATCTTGTTTTAGTTCTTTGCATGACGGTTGTTTATTTATTGCCTTCATTTATAACTCTTATAGGGGCTTTGTTATTTGGTTCCGCATATTTCCTCTATTGTCTCATTGACGCAATTCGAATTGCACAAAAGGCTCGGCCTGTTTACCAAATCAAAAGCTTCAATAGGTGGTATCTATATCTGGGCATAGTTATATGCACTTCATTGGTTATTCAGCCAATAATATCTAATTCCATAAAGGAATATATGATCCAGGCATATAAAATACCTGCGGGGTCATTGAAACCAACATTATTGGTGGGAGATCAAATACTTTGCAAAAAAGGTTTAGCACTAAAAAATGGGCTTCAAAAAGGCGAAATGATCATTTTCCCTTATCCAGAAGATCCATCAAAAGAATATATCAAAAGAGTTATTGCCGTTGGCGGCGATGAAATCGAAATCAAAAACAAAAAGGTTTTTATTAACCGGGATCAGATAGAAGAGCCTTATGTAATTCATCTTGATAGCAGAATACTTCCGGGTAATCTATCTACCAGAGATAATTTACGTACTGTAGAGGTCCCTGAGGATTCAGTTTTTGTTATGGGAGACAACAGAGATAATAGCCATGATAGTCGCTTCTGGGGTTTTGTAAAAAAACCCTCAGTAACTGGAAAAGCCTTTATAATATACTGGTCTTGGGATAGAGAAAACTCAAAGATCCGATGGGATAGAATCGGTAAAACTATAAACTAAACAAAACAAATCGCTGGAGAAGGATGCGCCATAACTGGCGCACCTCTCAGCTCAACCGTTAAGTGTAAAAAAGGACCATGAGTATATATAATAAAGTAGGTGCTACATATGATTCAATGAGGAGTAACATTGGAGTCAAAGACATACTCCATGAAGTCGGCATTTTGGGGAATGATATAAGAGTACTTGATCTTGGATGTGGCACAGGACACCCTATAGCAAAAGCGATATCCCCGATTGTTAAAGAATACTGTGGAATTGATAGTAGCCCATGTTGGATGCCTACTTGAAAAATGTGCAAAATGCTGATTGTAGGTTGCTATAAATGTCTGATATCGATCAGATTTCAGGAAAATGGGATTTCATTTTCAGTTGGGGTTCAATTTGCCATTTGCGAATTGAACTACAACGAAAAACGATGATAGCTGTAAGTAAATTGTTAAAACCTGAAGGACGATTTTTATTTACCGGTGGAAAGGAAGCTGATGAGTGCACTGGAAAGGTAGGAGAATACACAGTTAATCATTACAGTATGGGTGAATCAGCATATGAGAAATTCCTTTCAGAGCAAGGTATGGACTTAATTAACGCAAGTTTCAGTGAAGTGGAAAAGTTAAGATCCTACCGGACAGTTTGAAATTGCCATAGGCATAGCCACCTCTCACTGGGGACCTTCCAATAATCCCCAGTGAGAGGTGGCGGTGATAAGCCTTCTCGGATATATTTTTAACGCCAATCAAAAATATGTCCAAAAGGAGAAGAGCATTATGACCGCCAAAAAGAAATTAGCACAGAAAAGACTGACTTTGCTACAGCTTGCTGAAAAATTGGGGAACGTATCCAAAGCCTGCCAGATGCACAAGGTATCTCGAAGCCAGTTCTACGAGTACAAAAGATCTTTCCAGGAGTATGGATTTGAAGGCTTGATTGACAGACCACCAATCCCAGGACCACACCCTAACGAAATTTCTGAAGACACCAAAAATCGCATCATTGCACTTTCATTGGAAAACCCTGCTTTCGGCCAGCAACGGATTGCTGATCAGCTCGCTCTTGAAGGCCTTGCTGTCTGTGCGACCACGATCCGCAATATCTGGAAAAAGGCTGGAATGGAGACAAAATACAAACGCCTCTTAAAGCTTGAAGAGTCGTTGTCTGAAGATTTTGAATTAACAGAGACCCAGATCCGCTTGCTGGAAAAGGCCAATCCTGAGTTCAAAGAACGGAATGTGGAAAGCCATTACTCTGGTTACCTGCTATGCCAGGATACGTTTTATGTCGGGCGACTCAAAGGCGTTGGCAGGGTATACCTACAAGCCGTTGTTGATACATATGGCAGCTTTGCTTTTGGTAAGTTATACACCAGTAAGCGCCCGGAAACAGCGGCGGATGTCCTGTATGACAGGGTTCTTCCTTTTTACGAAGAGAACGATATCTGTATTGAGAATATCCTTACAGACAACGGTACGGAATTCAAAGGGCGGCCAACGATCCATTTATACGAGATCTTCCTTGAACTCAATGATATCAATCACCGGAAAACAAAGGTGGCCAGTCCAAGGACGAACGGATTTGTGGAAAGATTCAACAGGACAATTTTGGACGAATTTTTCCGTACGGCTTTCCGGAAAAAGCTATATGAGTCCGTTTCCGCTTTACAGGAAGATCTCGACAAGTGGCTGCACTATTACAACTATGAACGGCCTCACCGGGGATACCGCAACCAGGGACGACGCCCATTTGAAACGTTTCAAATGGGGATAGAAATTAAAGGAAGAATGGAAAAGGAATCCGCCTAATAAAAAATAGGCGCCGAGAAGGCTGAGTGTACGGGAGGTATTTGACTTTTACAATCAGGAAAGTCAGTTTCCGGGCAGATACAATCCTTGCGCCACAAAGAACTTTTCCGGCATGGCAATGGCGGCCCACTTGACCTTGCTCATGCGCCAGTATTTCTTGCGGGCATTGCCGCAAAGCATGGCATCTGCGTGAGCTATTCCAAGTTTTTCCAGGTTGCGTACCCGGGTTTTCGCATTTTTCCAGTGTTTCCAGACAAGGCTCCGCAATCTCCTCATTACCCAGATCTTAAGCCCTTTGAGGAAGGCATTGGCTTCTGAAAGCCGGAAGTAATTCCACCATCCCCGGAAGAGCATGTTCAGATCCCGGATAACCTGCCAAAGATTCTTGCCCCGACTGCGACAAATCAATTCCCTGACCTTGTCTTTGAGGCGTTTCATACTTTTGGCATGGATACGGATCTTGGACTGTCCACACATTTGGAAATATGTAAACCCGAGAAATTTACGCAGCCATGGCCGGCTGACGGCGCTTTTGTCCTGGTTTACTTTGAGCCTGAGTTTCACTGTCAAAAATCTGGTGATACTCTGCTCAACCCGTACGGCTGCTTTCAGGCTTTTGAAATAGATCCTGAAATCATCGGCATATCGGACATATCTGTGTCCTCTTTTCTCCAGTTCCTTATCCAGCTCATCCAGAACGATGTTGGACAGCAGAGGAGAAAGCGGGCCTCCCTGGGGAGTTCCTTCTTCCGCATAAATCACGCACCCTTCGATCATGACGCCGGATTTCAGATATTGCCGTATCAGTTTTAAGACACGTTTATCCTCTATCCTTGAGGCGAGCCTGCTCATCAGGCGGTCGTGATTTACCCGGTCGAAGAATTTAGACAAGTCCATATCGACAACATAGGTGTATCCTTCCACCATGTATCTTTTACCCTGTATCAAGGCATCGTGGGCGGATCTGCCGGGCCTGAACCCATAGCTGAATTCAGAAAAGACAGGTTCCCAGATCTGTTCCAGGATTTGGGATACGGCTTGCTGGATACACCGGTCAAGCACTGTCGGGATGCCTAATAGGCGTACGCCGCCATCCGGTTTGGGAATCTCTTTCCTCCTTGCCGGAAGTGGCTGGTACATGCCTTTAAGCAGGGCCTGCTTGATCTTCGGCCAGTGCTTTTCCAGGTATTTCCCCAGTTGATCGGTTCTCATACCGTCAACACCGGGGGCTCCTTTATTGGCACACACCCGTTTCCAGGCCAGTGTCATGTTGTTGCGTTCAAGGATCATTTCCATTAACCGGTCACTTCTTCCCAGACGTTCGGCAAGCTGTGACGCTGGGAATATTTCCATCTGCTGTGGCTTTATATTCACAAGTACACACCTCCTAATTGTCATTATCATTTACCCGGGCCATTTGGGCCGGGCACCGTTCAGGCCTTCACCGGAGTGAGTCCTCCCCGTTTTTTAAGGGGCTCGTTTACACCGGCTACTATGCCTTCTGCTGACTTCTCCCATGCGGTCAGAACCGGTTGCCCGATTCTCAGCCTTTGCGGCACATGGGAGATCTCCCGGGGTAAACACATGTCTTTCAGTACGTGAATGCCGGGTTTACGGACACGCCTTAAGATGGATAGAGGACTTTACCTTGTTGTGCAGGCTCGTCCCGGCGTGTGCGCCTTATACCCGATTCCTGTTCGTCATCCCGTACCTTTGCGGTACCCTGCCGCAGCAGGGCGGCTTCCTCCCGAAGCACCGTCACCGGGGCCCCGTTGCCATGCCGCTACACCCTTCGCCTCCATCAGGCTGGGTCTAAGACTTGCCAAACGCACTAAAATTATTTACGGTTGACTCACTTTTAAGAACATGTGCCGTGCCCGGCACACACAAATCATTGAAGAGGGATTGGGGCAAAAAACGCGCCCCAACCCATTAATTCAAACGTTATGCTTCAGAAAGCGAAGAAATATGAAAACACATAGTATTCCTGATAAAACAGTTTTGATAGCAAGAGTCTTATCAATTTACCTGTTGATAACCGGATTGGGTTTCCTGATATCTGACGAATATTACAGTTCCATGATTGCGCATACAGGATCGGATCCAGTACTAATCAACCTCTCGGGAATGGTCCATTTCTTCATAGGGATGACTATTCTTGTGATTCACTTTTGCTGGAGGGGAGTGCTTCAAATTCTCGTGACAACATTGGGCGTGATGTTTTTTCTTAAAGGCACCTTCTTGATTGCCCTTCCACAACTAACACTGCAGACTGGAAATAACCCTTCGCAGGAAACATGGATCATGGCAGCCTTCTTTATCGCAGTTGGAACAGTTGTGGGTTACTTGGCCTATTTCCACAAAACAGATCGGTATAACCAGGCTAATTCAGCCGACGCGGAAAGGCGCGCGGCTGATTAGCGACGTTAAGTCAAAAATATGTATATCAGGTTTGAAACTAATATTTGTTTTCAGGGAACTCAATATAAGAAAGGAATATTCGCTGCGATGGGTGACCTAAAACGAATGAACAGAATGTCTAAAAAAGAGAAAATTTGGTATGTAAATACGGCGGACTGGTTTAATAAAAATTTGCCAAATCCATCATGCTTTGACTTACCAGTTCCCAATGATATAAAGTTTCGTGCAAAAAGTTGGTTTGTGTTTTCGAAGTCTGATTTTTTATCAAACTCAAAAGCGGTAGCCGAGCTTTTACAGAAGCATGTGTCTCTGGAGACCATCCGTTATACTGATAATCCAGGGCGGTAAGGTTTGCAGCACCTGGTGAATTATATGTGTACGTATGGTCCACATAGTCTGCATATGTTGCTGTGCATAGCTGGGCCAAAGTCCCGCCCAGAGAATGCCCTGTAACAGTGAGAACGTCATCTTTTGTGAGCTTTGGATCAGTACCAGAGGTCAGACTATCAAAGAACTCGGTCATTTTTTGGTATTGAATTTCTGGAACAAGGCCTTGTGCCAGGTTAACATTCTCTGCCAGATCATTTGGATTAGGAAAATTTGTCCCAGCGATGGAAAGAACTTTGCTGCCGTCTTCTTTTTCAATGAGAGTGGCCTGGAATCCTGTTCCTATATCATGATAGTGGGCCAGAATATTCTCCGCTTGGGCATTAGCTATTTCTTCGTATGTGTTTTTTTGTCGTCTTTTAAAGGTTCTCAAATTCCTAATAAATTATACTTGCCAGCTTGCCAAACTCCGCCCTCAACTTCCTCGAGTAGGTAATACGCAAATTGAGTATCTTTTGCATGGTCAAGTACCTGATCGTTTAATTCTTTAATCATGTCGTCCTCCGTTGAAGATGAAATTATGGATTGATTGTGTCTAATTCGAGATCTTCAATGTGAGAGTTTGAGTATAAACTATAGGATCTGTCATGCCAGGGCAGCCAGCTAAAAAAAGGAACATATAAAACCGGCTTATAGGAAAGGGTAACAAGGTTTCCCTGGGCAATAATCTCATTTGTATCCCTGTCGATAATAATTCTGGAATTAAATTTTATTGGAATTAACGGCAATCTTCTAACTTTAGGTGTTCTGACCGTATACCTAGCTTTGATCCTGTCTATTTTTTTGAATTGGATGTTATTTGATTTATCCAGCCAAAATCTGTAAATCCCCTTTTCTTTAACCAGTGAATACTCCCGAATTTCTGTCACTTCCATTTCCGCAAATTTGTTCTTATTGGAAAAAAACTCGTTTCTGAACATTCTCCTAGTTGAAGGACCGTATGTTCTATAAAAATTGTCGTAATGAATAGTATCGGCCATGACTTGGCGTTCAATGGTATTTCCGGACCAGAAAATGCTTGCCGGAACAAAGACGAACAAAAAACCTATCATTACATCCCAAATGGGTAATAAAAATAAAGCCGTCCCTGTGATAAAGGCTGCTTTTTTTTTCTTTTTGGAGAGCAGGAGAAGAAGTATAAGGCCGCTAAAAGCCCAGTAGGCGATGAAGATAAAGAAAACGACGATCATAATTCCTCCTCAGTCGAGAAATTCTATCGTTAAAATCGTAATTTTTCTAAGATCTTATGGTACACGCTTGCAATAAATAAAAAATCGTAATCCACGACTCTACGCTAACCGATCAGTTTTATATTGTCAATTAAAAATTCCATGATTTTAGGAAGTTTTTTCAATAAAATTTTGAAAAACGACAAGCAATTTCAGCCATACTCCAGATAATGCCCGTGTGAAATGAATCATACTGAGCTTGAATCTACCATCCAAAATCAGAGGTAAACGTGTCTATAATTTAGTCCAGATAGATCCGTTAATTTGTTGCTAATCATGCCGCAAGGTCTCTATTTTCGATTCAGCAGAAAGGGCTCGCCCGGAACAGAAACTCCCTTTGAGCCGACATCCTGAACGGATACTCATTTGGGTATTGTAATTGAGTGAAATGAAATGTACTAAGGGGAAACCGGTTTTAGGGTATATATCATACACTCAGGTAAAAGTTTTCAGAGTTGTGTCAATCGATCGGCGGAGTATTGTCTGGTTTGCATCTTTTTTTGCATGCAGCCATTTCTTTGTATAGTCTTTGTAGAATTTGCACACCGAAAATCCCTGACTTTAAAATGGGGCATAGACAAACGATTTGGGTATTGGACACTTCAATCGTTGATCTTTTCGTTTCCTGGTGCTCTGGACTCATTTTACATCCAGCAAGCGTGAAATAAAATTGCTTACATTACTCGAATCGATAAAGGATATACTGCTCTTCGTTTCAAGTCCGCCCTCCTTATTCAGTGACAGAAATTGCTGATAGATTTTTTATTGACATATTGCTTGCTGCAATAGTAAGGAATATTCGTCATCTACGAAAATATTGTTTCATCTGATTGTGTTCTGGAAACATACATTTTCCGTACTATTGCCCAAGGCGCAACCAGCTGCTAAGCCAAAAAGAGAGTGGGTATGAAAAAATTGTTTTGGATTTTATTGTTGCTGATTGTGGTTGGATCTTCTGCATAGGTTGATGTCTGGAACAACGGTAATTGGATGACCCTAATCGTTCATTCCTGGCACGCATAACATTTAGCTAAGAACGATGCAGGACTGGAAAGGTTAAAGGCATTTTCTGGTTCTGCGCTTTTATTGTGGGTGATCGGAATAAAATGAAGTGATGATATTGTTGCAACGTATAATCTGTTCCGGTTTTTTTGTTATCATGCTTTCCGGGCACGCCGGAGCACAAATGTTGTGTTTTAATGAAATCCTGCAAAAAGCCCTGGCCAATTCTTATGATCTGAGAATCGGCAGGCTTGAAATGGATATCACCAAGGAACGCTTAATAGAAACAAAATCCATTTATTATCCTGCACTTTCTCTGAATTTCACCAATGAATACAACCAGGATCTTGATATCAATAGTAACAATACAGTATCTGTTGGGGATTCGATCATTACAGGCAACGATTCCGGGTTTCAACATTCGGTTGTACTTTCCAGCCAGTACCTTTTATACGATTTCGGAAAGCGGGGCTTCAAGTACCAAAATGCGCAAAGAGATGTCACACTTGCCCAGAAAAATATTGAACAAAAACGGATCGATCTGAAAATAGAAATTCTTTCCCTTTATGGCACCGGACTCCGGCTTCAAAAAAAATAAATGTCTGGACAGATATGTTGAAATGTCGTCAACAAATTTACCAGCTTACTCGGAGGCTCGTGAGAGCCGGTACCAAAGGGAAACTGGAACAAGGGAATGCCGCTATTGCCATTGCAGAGGCTATTCAGGCAATAGAAACGTTGCAGCTTGAAATGGCTGATACTCTTGAAGGCCTCACTTTTTATACAGGGCAGTCCTATCAATTGGGTGACGTCCGGTTAATGGACTTGATCGTTAAGACCGGGGGGCTTGAAACAGTCGACATTTCAGAACTTCCGGCAGTGGCCGCGTATGATATCTCCATTGAACAAAAAAAGGCGGAAATCGAGATTGCCAAGCTTCACCTGGTAACAACGTTCAGCCTATATGGTTCTTACAATATGTATGGTAATGACCGGAACAGTATTCTTGACTCTTTTGAAAGTCTGGAAGAAAAGAATGCGGCAGGGATTGTGGTTAATGAATTATTATCAGAAAATCCTGGAAGTATCTTATATAAAGATTCGTTTCAAGTCGTTGTGCTACCTGCAAATTGAAAGAGAATCCATAGCTTGAGAGGAACCGGGCTTACTGTGCGGCCTTATAGCCTCACAGGAAAGCGGTGACTATGTCTATTAATGAACACCCCAACGCCTATGAAGAAAAACGGTGACTATTTGAAACAGTCGTGGCCTTGTCAGGATTCAATCTGATGTTCAATGGGTTTCAAAACCCGTGGATCAGCCGCCAGCCAGGGGACCGTAAAGGGTCAGGGTCACATCTTCTTCCAGAATCGTGTCCAAAGGAATCTTCCTGCTGTCCCGGGAGATCATGGGGACCAGCAGGGGATTGATGAACTGGGATGCCAGGATCTGGCGGACGGAAGAGCCGGGTTCAACTTGAATCTGAAAAGTCTTGCAGGAATTCCGGGGACATCCATGATAAGTATTGTCAAGTAAAAAATAAAACTCCCCTGCCCAACCCAAAGCCATCCATTCTTGGCGGTAAACCTGCTATCCTAAACCACTGAACACACTCGTCATGTATTGGGTCTTGATCTATTTCGTGTCAAAAAGAATAGGTTCTTTTGACCAGACATCCATTTGCAGCATCAAGTCACCTATGATCTGATGACCATCGCAGAAGTTTAAATTTGGGTAACCTGCCGGCCATGAAACACGTTACTGGAGTATCATGGTTTTAAACCAATCACTCAGTCCCCAGACTGCATGAAACGGCAGGAAGAACCATACATACGAACGCTTTTTTCCTGATCAATTATGCTGCCATTTCTGACTCCTTGATCTGGAATGCCTGCCCACTTTTATCCACGGCAAGCATGTAGGCAACCAACTTTCTGGCAACGGCCAGAGTCGCTCTATTCTTGTTGCCTCTGGCCAGCTCCTTTTGGTGAACTTCAGCCAATTGGGGGTTCCAAATAGGGGCCAGTTTGGCGGCCTCAATTAATATCGTTTGAATGTGTTTGTTCCTCTTTTTAGAAATTGGACCGCGGTACTCTTTGCCGGCGGATTCTTTTTGGGCGGCACAAAGTCCGCAATAGCTGATGCCTGGCGAATTGAATGAAACCGCTCAGGCTCACCTACTTCAAGAACCCAGGTCAACGCAGTAACTTCACCCACACCTCTAATTGATAATAGGCGTTCTACACGGCCTCGTATTAATGGGTCTCCCTTGATAGAGTGTACCAGCCTTTTTTGGATATCTGTAAATATTTCGAGGTTCGAACGGCTTAATTCGAGCATATTGATTACTGAATCAGGTACATGTTCCACGGTGTCTAAAAATTCAGAAAAATATTTTTCCCCATGTAGCCGCTTTTTATTATACTGGGCGCCAACCTCCATCAACAAACCTGAAATTTTGTTTTTTTCTTTTGTTGCCGTCCGGACGATATGGTTTCGATAGCGTAGTATTCTTCGAAGATCTCGAAGCTCTTGCGGCATCATATAGCATTCCGGCAACATATCCACCCTGAGCAGATCGGTAATCTTTTCAGCGTCTGATACATCATTCTTTTTCTTAGCAGCTGTGATGGCTTTCAACATTTCAGGATGCGCTACCTTGATGGATTGAGCATACGGTTTTAGAAAATCGTATATCCAAGCAGTGAATAATGTCGCCTCCATTGCGGCAGTCCACGGCTGGGGCAGATCCTCCAGCCAATTGCTAAGGGCTTTGCGGGTTGCCGGCAATTTCCCTTGTTTTATTACTATGCCGTTGAAGGTTTTGATGCAAAAAGCAATTATTTTTTTATGGATATCCATTCCGATGTAGTGCATACTCTCCATTGAAACCTCCTTGTGGTAATTGATTCTGGATGACTCTGTTATTCCAGCAGCATATATAAAAGCCATCATGCCGCAGGGAGGTTTCATTGTCTATATTTTACAATATCTTATGCATTTAAACATGATACCGTTTTTATAGCATAATTTTTCAATAAGAGTATAATTCCCCTCATAGCACGGATGAAAAGAATAGTAGTCCCAGGTTATCCTCATCACATTGTTCAAAGGGGTGTCCGATCCCTGGATATCTTTTTCAAGGGTCAAGACAGGATCGAATATTTCAATTTTTTAAAAAACCAAAGCGGCAGGTTCGGGCTGACCATTCTCGCCTATTGCCTAATGACAAACCATGTTCATCTTCTTGCTGTCCCTGAAAAAGAGGACAGCCTTGTGGGAACTGAAAAAAGAAAAATGGTCATGAATGCTTGGAAATAAAAAATAATACTTGTCCATGTTATGTGTATGTGTATAATAGGGGTATGCTGAATATTAAGGAGATCTATTTATGCAGACACAGTCAGAAACGCTAATTAGAAAACAGTTTTTTATTTCTCCAGAGAACATCAAAAAACTTAAAGCCTTAAGCTCAAGAGCAAAAGGGCGGTCTGCGGCTCAAATCGTCCGGGATGCTATAGACGCTTATGATCCTGATGGAGAGTTGGCCGAAGGCCAGGAACAAGAATTGTTAGCCATTGCCCACGCAAAGGTAAAGGAAGCAATCGCCAAAACTGAACAAACCATCCAAAAGCTTGATTCTTGCCTTGAAAATTTGTCTGCCGTGAAGGGGGGCTAAATAATGGCCAGCTGGAAAGAGCTTGTTTTAGACATCATAAGACTAACCGATACCGTTCAACGGCTTAATGATAGAACGGAAAAATTGACAGAGCAGACCAACGATATTGATAAACGGGTGGTCCGACTGGAAACCCTTGTGGAAGTGGTGAAAATTAAGCAGATTTCAAACAAAGAATAGGGGAGCGTCAATTATGGAATCGCATGCCCATTTTGCAGGGGAAAATTATCTATATTGAGTGCCCCCGGACCTACAATGAAAATCTTCAGAGAATTATTATGCAATTGCAAATATTCCAAGTTGATGCATTCACAGATAAGATATTCGGTGGAAATCCTGCTGCTGTGTGTCCTCTTCGATACTGGTTTGACCGGGAACAGGTTTCTCCTGGAGACGAAAAGCGGGTTCTCCATAAGTTGGAACAATTGCAGCCCGGGGCCTTAGACCGTTCACCAATTGTCCTCAAGGATGTGCTGGATATTTATCTGATGTCCAAGGACGCCCGGATGTTTGATTTGCCCGGGCGCGGATGGTATCCCGTCACAAGATAGGCCGTTCAACAGGCAAAAATCCACCTCATAAGGATCATGCACCAATGCCATTGGTCCTGGGCGCCTGATGCGGCATTTTTTTGCGAATGCGACGGCCCAGGACCTGGAAGCTAAATGTCAAGGTAATGCCGGGTCAGTCCTTGGACAGGATGATCCAGAACCCTGTGTCGTCGTCGATGATCCGGTATCGGTCCTGGCAGCCAAGCTGGGCAAACATCTGCTCAAACTTGCTGTGGCCGTCATCGCCTGTCTTTTTCTTGGCGTAGCAGTCCCAGGCGGGATCGACCTTGGCCATGCCCTTGATGACCTGGTTTTTGAGGTCAAGGCTGCCGAAGCCGCCGCCGATATAGGTGGCGCCCCCCGGGGCCAGGACCCGAAGCACCTCGGAAAAAGCGGATTTGAGGTCCTTCCAGAAAAACATGGAACCGCGGCTGACGATGAGATCAAACCGGCCGTCCTCAAAGGGCATCTTATGTACATCACCAAAGGCGGTCACCACCTGCTCGCCCAGGCCTGCCCGGCGGATGTTTTCTTCGGCGATCTCACCGGAGTCTCCGGAAAAGTCAAAGGCCGTCACCGTCATCCCGGGGGCGGCCTGGGCCACGGCCATGGCCAGCATGGCCGGGCCGGTGCCAAGATCCAGGCAGCGGCCCCGGCTGATGCCTGTGATGGACATGGCGTTCCCGGCGATAACCGGATAGATGGGCCGGAAAACGGTCTTGGCGATCCTGTTCATGGTTTGGGCGTTGTCCCGGTCAAAGACCAGGGTCCTTGTCCTTGTCCAATTGGTTTCCGTCATCTATCTGTCCTCCCAGGGAAATCTGAGCAGTTGCCCATGGTTGAAAGGTTGTCCGTAAAAGGTCGCATAAAAACGTTCCGCCTCTTTTTCGAGGTTAAAACAGAACCGGTCCGGGTGAAACCGGTTGGCCAGGGCCATAAGCCCCAGGACCCAGTCCGGATTGGTTGCGCCGCGAAACGGGGCGAGATGGAAGATCTTCCCGTTCCTGACTGCGGGCACGTCCAGATCTCTTTGCCTGCAAAAGGCAGCAAAATCCTCCCCAGGCCAGGCAATGCCGTCGGAAACCACGATGATTTCCGGGGCCATGGCCAGAAAATTTTCCTTGGAAATCATGATCCCCGGCCGGCCCTCCCGGGGGAGCCATTGGTTGGTCAAAAGGCCGCCGGCCTCTTTGGCCAGACGGGATTCCATCTTTTCCGGGAACATGGCGATCAGGGGATGGCCCAGGGAGTAGTAGACCCTGGGCCCTTCTGTCCCGGCCGCCCCCTCCCGGATGGCGGTCACCCGGGACCCCACGTATTCCCTGAACAGGGCGGCCCTGTCCTGTGTGTCCGTAAGGGATGCAAAGGCATCCACCGTGTTAAAGTAGGCTGTGATCCCGTTCAACCGCTGGTACAGGTCCTTTATCAGGTCGGTCCGGATCGCCTCGGCTATCACGGCATCCACCGCGCCTTTGTCCCGGACGCCCAGAACGCCCAGGATGGAACGGATCATGCTCATGGCGTTGACGGTTCTGTAACCGCCGAAGTACCCGGAGGTCCGCGGGAGGGTCTCTTCGTGAATTTTCCCTTTCAGAGGAAGGCGGTATCCGCATCGGCATTGGCCCTCAGGTCTATACTGGTATAAGTTGGAGCACATGGGACCGAAAAAACCTCTCTCCATTATGGCAGCGCCACAGTCCGGGCAGACGGAGTTGAGCCAGTCCGTGCCGGGGGTGTTGAATAGAAACACATGGTGCAAGTGCCGGCCCAGCCTTGTACAGAGGGCCTCGGCTTCTTTGACGGTGGGTTCGTCATTGGCGTCGGTTTTGCCAAAGGGCAGGAACCGCATGACCTGGAAGGGGATGTCCGGGGACAGGGATGAGACGAAACCTGCGGTCTCCTCCACCTGTTTTTCCTGTCCCTTCCTGAAAACAGCGGAAATCTCCAGGTGAATTCCATTTTGAAAAACAGTCTTTATGTTTCGGAAGATCGGGGCGGCATCCTGGATGCCACAGGCCCGGCAGACAGAAGGTGCGGTCCCCTTGATTCCGACATTCACAAAATCAAGGCAGGGGATCAGTTCCGAAAGGGCCCATTCGGTCAGATAACCGTTGGTGGCGCATCCGGCCAAAAGTCCCCGTTTCCGGGCCATGGTTGCCAGGCGCCTGAAGGTGAAAAAAGAGACCGTGGGCTCGTTAAAGCAGAACATCACCCCGATGCACCCGGTCTCTTCTGCCCGGTCCAGAACCTGGTCCGGCGTCATTTCCTGGAACTGGCCCCGGACGGCGCCTATATGGTCTGTCAGGACCTCTGAGACGCAGCCCGGGCAAATGAAGTTGCAGCCCACGGTACAGACCTGCAGGAAGGTTCCCCTGGGGTGATAGTGGACCATGGGCATGGCTTCGACGGCCGTATCCACGGCAGCCAGATACCGGTCCGGGAACCGCTCGCGGATGCCGTCTTCATCCGCCGTATACATGCCGCATCGACCGGTTCCCCGGAAATGAATCTCACACCTTTGTTCACAGATATTGCACTTCACGGGGGCCTCCTAAAACTTTAAGGTCATGCCGGCCAGAAAGTTGAACCCGGGCTCGGCGCCGTTGGTTTCGTAATAGTCCTTGTCCAGGAGGTTGGTGCCCAGCGCGAAGATTTCGGGCGCCACCTTACCCATCCTGGGCAGCTTTTGGGTCAGCTTAAGATTAACCAGAAAGTAATCGGGCAGTTCGGTCCACTCGTTGGTATCTGAGTTCTCCCAGTACTGGCGGCGGTTATAGGTGGTGTTCAGATCTGCGGTCAGGCCGAAGGCAAACCGATAGGCCAGGCCGAGGTTGATTCGGTGCCGGGGCCGGCCCTCCAGGTTGCGGCCGTTGTTGGACTTGTCCTCTGTGTTAAGCCAGGTATAGTTCATATAAAGGTCCATGGTATCGCAAACCGGCACGGACAGCCCCGCCTCTGCACCGTAGATCACGGCCTTGTTGATATTGACATAGGCCCTTTCACCCCCAATGGTGGTCATGTCGATGAGGTCGTCGATATCGTTGTAGAAAAAGGCCAGATTGCCCTCGATCTTATTGGGGAAGGCATGGGTGACACCCGCCTCGTAGGCCAGGGTCCGCTCGGGATTCAGGTCTGGATTGCCGCCCACAAGATCCGAGTATAGTTCCTTTAAGCTCGGAAATTTTGTCTTCCTGCCCACGGAGGCGTGGAGACTGGTGTCAGGGGTGATATCGTACACTGCCCCGATCTGGGGGTTCAGGGTGTCGGTCTGTCCCGGCGCCGGCGCAGAAGAGGTCTGGGTGGGTTCGAACACGTCCCAGCTTATGCCCACCACAATGGATAAGTTGTTAAGGAGGGAGAATTCGTCCTCCACGGCAAGGGTCCAGGTCCGGGCGGCATATTCTTCTTGGGGTGCCCACCCCACGCTGGCGCTCCCATGTGTGACAGCCCAGCAGTCATCGCTCAGGTAGTTGCCCTCCCTATGGTTGTCCTCCATGAAGTTGACACCCAGGCGGAGTGTGTTGGAGGGAATGAGATCCAGGGCCACCTGGAATTCTCCGCCCACGGAATCATCATCGTAAAAGCTTTGCTCAAACCATTTGCGCCCGCCGGTGGTGTGATTTTTATCCCAGCTTACGTCCGTGATGCCGTCCTCGTGGTTGACGTAGAAGACTCTCGATTTGACCTTGACCTTGTCGGTGAACCGATGTTCCCCGGCCAGGCTGATCTGCCACTGCTTCCAGTGATCGTAGGCCCAGTATCGGTTAAAAAAGGCGGGGATGCCCCTGTCGTTGTCCACGTAGTTAAAGGAGAGGTAGAGGCTGGACTCCCCGCCGGGATCGTATCCCACCTTCATGTTCAGGTTTTTTTTATTATAATGGCTCAAATCCCTGACCCCGCCGTCTTCGTTGAACTGGGTGCCAACCCCTGTTACCGGATTGTTGGGGTCGAAATCGTGGGAGAGCCTGTAACCGTCCGAGGTCTGGTATCCTGCGGACAGCCAGTAGTTGATTCGGCCGCTTTCGGTGAAAGTGCCGCCGTGGCTGGCTGCGTACCGGGCGGTGTCATAGTCGCCAAAGGCGGACGACACCAAGGTTTGAGGTGTTTTGGATCCTTTTTTGGTAATGATGTTGATCACCCCGCCCATGGTGTTGGAACCGTAAAGCACTGAGCTTGCCCCCTTGACGATGGTGATCTTGGAGATGGCATCGGCCGGGAGCATGGACAGGTCCACGGTGCCGAAGTAATTTTCCCGGGCCGGCACCCCGTCGATGAGGATTTTGACCTGCCGCTGCTCAAAACCGCGGATGTTGACATGGGCATCGCCTTTACCCCCGTACCGGACAAAGACACCGGGCAGGAACTCCAGGGCCTCGGCAGCGCTGGTCGCTCCCTTGGCTGCGATCTCCTCCATGGAGACCTCTGTGACGGTGGTGGCAAGGTTCACCGTGGTCTTTTCTCCTGTAATTACCACTTCGCCCAGGTTGAAAACCTGAGGCTCATTGGGGGTCGCATATCCCCCCGTCGTCATGAGCAAGAACAGTGCAGGCAGGCACATCCGCTTAAAAAATATCCGTTTCATCTTTTTTCCTTTTTTAGGGTTAAGGGTGTTGATCTTTGGAGCCGGGCGGCAGATGGGAGAGTATACGCCGGGCCTGGTCCCCGGTTAGATCGTAGTGGTAAAATTGCGCGTAATATCCGGTGAGTTCCTCGACCATGTCCAGATCCGGGAATTTTTCCGGGTGGAAGAGTTTGGCCAGGTAGAGGATGCAAAGAAATGACTCCGTGGAAAAATGGCTCCAGTAAAACTGCCCCTGGGGGGTCATAAAAACCCTTTGGTTTTGGACCGCAGCAATGTTTTTCAACCTGGGATCGGACAGGACCGGCTCCACAGAGGGCAGGGTGGACACCAGGATGATATCGGGATTCCAGAGAATCAGCTCCTCGGTGGATACGGAAACAAAATAGGCCGCCTCCTCGTGGGTGAGCATGGTGCCGCCCGCAGCGGTCACCAGCCAGTCTGCCGTGGCGTGGCGGGTCTGGGTTCCGGCTGGGCCGTTGACCTGGCCGCAGTACCAGAAGACTTTGGGGCACCGGTCTTTTGGGATTTCGGCGGTTACGGATAGCACGTCCCGGATCCGCCGGTCCGCATAGTCGCAATAGACCTCGGCCCTGGCAACGGCATCGCCGCCCAGGATCTTGCCGTAAAACCGGATCTGCCCGTACCAGTCCTTAAAGAAACCCTCCAGGGTGTGCTGGCGCCGGCTACCGTCATAAGGCACCACCACAGGCAGCCCGGCCGCGGTCATCTGGTTGATCTGTTTGGTAAAGGGATGGTAGATGACCAAGTCTGTTTTCAGGCGGAGCAGGGTCTCTACATCCGGGCTGCCATAGGTGGTCAGGACCGGAATCGCCCCAAGCCCGGGGTTAAGCACAAGGTTCCAGGGCAGGGTTACGTTGGCCACCATGGAGACCCGGTCGGTGGCGCCGAAAGCCAGGAGCTTTTCATAGCTGGGACCGAAGAGACAGGCGATGCGCCTGGGCGTTTCCGGGATGCGGACCCTCCGGCCGGACCGGTCCGTGATGGTCCTAAAGGCACTTTCACCGGCCAAAGCTTGTGCTCCCTGGACCTGAAGGATGGTGCCGAGCAGGACGATGGCAATGGCTGTCAGAGCAGCCAGAACGGCCGCTGCCCGAGGCAGCCAAAAGGATGAGAATCGGTGTTGCGTCATAGGGAGGCTCCTTGAATTATTCCCAGGGTTTCAATCGCCATGAAAGGGTAGCGAGGTTGGGGTCATCTGTCGTTCCATGCGCTGACCCGGTTTCGGATCAGAAGGAATCCAAAGCAGGGGGCGCCGATGAATGCGGTCAAAATGCCTACTGGGACTTCTCCTCCGGGCAGAATCCGGGCCGCCGTATCCATGATCAGCATGAAGATCCCGCCCAGAAGCCCTGTAACGGGTACCAGGCGTTGGTGTTCCGCCCCCACCAGCATCCTGGCCATGTGGGGGATTAAAAGTCCCACCCATCCGATGCTGCCGCAGGGGGCGGTGGCGGCGGACACCATGAGGGTGGCCAAAAAAATGTAGACGACCCTGCGTGCCGGCACGTTGATGCCAAGGGAGAGGGCCTCCTCATCCCCCAGGGCCATGGGGTTGAGGCCCCAGCTTAAAAACCGGCTGGCAATGAGACCTGCGGCCATCAGCCCCCCGCCGCCGGCCACGTCCCCCCAGGAGACGCTGTTGAAGCTGCCCATGGTCCAGAAGACAATGGCGGGAAGCTGCCCTAGGGGATCGGCTTTGCATTTGATATAAGAGAGCCCGGCCACGAAGAGGGAGGAGACGATGACCCCGGCCAGGACCAGGCTGGTGATGGACCGGTCCCCCCGTTTACCGATCTCGCAGGCCAGCTCCACGGCAATCAGCCCCCAGATAAAGGCCGATACCTGGACGGCCAGGGCGGATCCGGCAAAGAAGAGCAGTCCTATCCCCGCCCCGAAGTTGGCCCCGGAGGTGACCCCCAGGATGCCGGGGGAAACCAGGGGATTTTTGAACAACCCCTGGAACACGGCCCCGGAAACAGACAGGCCCGCCCCCACTAAGACCGCCATGACGATCCTGGGCATTCTCACGGACCAGAGGACAAGGGAAGGGGCGGAAAGATCCGCAGCCTTTTCCCCGAAGCCGGCGGCACAGAGAAAGAGCCTGCCCAGGGTGGGCAGGTCCACGGGATACTTGCCCGTGGACAGGGCCAGGGCCGTGGCACATCCGAGGATGACGATAAGAAAGGGGAACAAAGACCGTTGTTTTACCACCTCATCCCCCTTAAAACATGAGGGCCCCGGCGTCGTCCGTCCGGGGAGTGACCAGGTGCCTGCCGTTGACCTCATCCTGCACCACGACTTTTATCCCGTACACCGACTCCAGGGTCTTCTCCCGGAGAACCTCCCCAACAGGTCCGAGGCTGAGCACCCGCCCCTGCTTGAGCATCACGATTTCGTCGCAGTACCGGGAGGCGAGGTTGGGATCGTGGAGGGTAACCACTGTGGTGAGGCGCTTTTCCCGGGTCACTGCCCGGATCATATCCAGGATCAGGTGCTGGTTCCTGAAGTCCAGATGGGCAGTGGGCTCGTCCAGAAGCAGGACAGACGGGGACTGGAACATGGCCCGGGCCAGGAGAACGATCTGCCGCTCTCCGCCGCTAAGGGCATTGAACATACGGGGGGAAAGGTTAGGTACGCCGAGATCTTCAAGGGCCCGTTCCGCGCCGGTGTAATCTTTGCGGGAGGGCCGCTGCCACATGGAGAGCCCCGAGGCTTTGGCCATGACCACCATATCCCTGGCGGTAAAGGAAAAGGCTGCACCGGTCTGCTGGGGTACCACCGCCATCAGCCCGGCCAGAGTCTTTCTGACCATCCCGGTCACCGGCCGGCCGGCCAGGCTGACATGGCCCTTTTGGGGATGAAGGATCCCGTTCATGCACTTGAACAGGGTGGTCTTGCCTGAAGCGTTGGGACCAAGCAGTCCTGTCATTCTTCCCGGTTGAGCGGTAAACGAGACGTCTTTTAAAACCTGAACGGTGTCGTAATCAAAGTGGAGATGATGAACCTCCAATGTGGTCATGGTTTCCCCTTTTTAATTCTAAATCGTACAAAATTTTTAATTATGACGTTTTTAAACGTCATAATAGAGAAAAGGTGTACCTTTTATAGGTTTCTAATGTCAATAGTAATTTGAAAACGTCAAATATTAATTTTTGACAGAGGTGAACACGGTCAGGGGGAGCCGGTTTAGTTTAAGATCGCCAGAAGGAGAGCAGACCGGTTCAAATCCCCGATCTGAATGGCAAGTCCGCATGCCCTGACATGGACAAACGCCCCCAATCCACCGTCAAAAAACAAAAAACCCCGTTGAGCTTGATGCCTCAAGCAGATAGAGTGTTTGTACGACCCAAAACCTATCATCAACGGGGTGTAACAGATTATGACACAGGGCGGTTTACCATTCAGGTACGAGCAGGAAAAAACTGGCGGCGGCTCAACAGCATTGGGCGGTTTGCCGCTTTATCTTGATTTGGCAAAAGTAATTGGGTTGACCAAATCCATCCATAAATATTTAACCATAAAAAAGGTTCAATGCCATGAAATATAAAATAACACTTCTTTTTTTATTATTTTCATTGCTCTCATCTATCAACGTGATATGTAAAAATAATGAGAATAATATCCAAGTATTAGAACCAGTTGACTGGGAAATAATGCAATGTGGAAAATCAAAAATTGGACAAAAAGAAAAATGTACATTATTTATAATAAATGAAACTGATAAACCAATTCAGGGGTACTGGCTTTCGAATACGAACCTTTTGGGTAAGCCCAAATTTGCATTTATAGAGGCAAATCAATCAAAAAAATGGGACATTAAAGCAGACGAATACTGGGTATTCAGTGATTTAGCCAAGAATGCCTTAGGCGTTTATAAGACTTTGCCGGGTCAGTGTAAAATCATCATAAACGATTCAAATTTTGCAAATACCAGAAAACTTCCAACAAATATTAGAGACAAAACTATTCCCGGAACAATATCAGGTGGAACCATTATTAAAGAACAGACTGCATACGATGTAATTCAGTATGACATAAAAATGGAAATTTTCCCTGATAAAAAATATATAAAGGCCACAAACACCATCTCGGCAGTAGTTACAGACGAACTTTATAATTTTGTTTTTGATCTTGATACGTTACTTAAAGTAAAAAATGTATTCCTAGAAGAGGATACTACAAAAGTACCTCTGAACGCTAAATTTCAAAAAGAAAAATACTGGTGTAAACTTCCCCGGCACAGAAATAAGGGAGATACTCTTAAGATATGTGTGGAATATGAAGGGAACCCAAGGAGTGCAACTCATGCACCTTATCAGGGTGGTTTCTCGTGGCATAAAACTGAGAATTGTCAACATTGGATTGCTACCTCTTGTCAACTTGACGGGGCAGATCTATGGTTCCCTTGTAAAGACTACCAATGGGATGAGCCTGATTCTGTTAAACTATCTTTTACCGTACCAATTGGACTGAAAGCAATTTCAAATGGAGTACTTAAAGATACGGTTAATAACAATAACTTAACAACAACTTACTTCTGGGAAGTAAATAATCCAATAAATAATTATGCGATAGCTTTAAATATTGCTCCTTATATTCATTTAACAGATAACTATCTAAGTTTATACGGTGATACAATAAATATTTCTTATTGGGTGTTACCTGAAAATCTGAGTATCGCTAAGCAATTTTATCCAAATATTAAAAACTATTTGGATTTTATTGAAGCAACCATAGGCCCTTATCCTTTTAGAAAAGAAAAGCTGGGAATTGTTGAAGTTCCTTATGTTGGCATGGAACACCAGACAATAATTGCTTACGGGCCGAATTATACAACAAAATACCAGGGGTATAATTCTGTTTTATATCATGAATTATGTCATGAATGGTTTGGTAATATGATAACTGCTCATGATTGGAGCGATTTCTGGATACAAGAAGGGTTAACAGGTTATATGGAGGCTTTGTATGAAGAACATTTGAATGGAGAACAAGGTTATCAGAAGAAAATGGAAATTAAAAAAAAGAATATCAAGAATAAAAATCCTTTAGTCTTTGATTCAATTGTTAATTCGAGGAACGGATTTGACGGAGATTCATATAATAAAGGAATTTACCTTATGCATTCGTTACGTTACTTAATTGGAAAGGAAAACATAATTAAAGTTCTTCGAATAATGGCATATCCCAAAAAACAAATCGAATTAAAAACAAATGGAGGTCAATGTCGGTTTGCATCCACAAATGATTTTTTCAATATTGTGGAAGAGGTAAGTAATAAAAACTATGATTGGTTTAAAATGGTATATTTTAAGCATGCCGAAGTTCCTGCTTTAAAGATAAGTGAAAATAAAAATGGAATAATGTTAAAATGGCTTACGAAAGAAAATTTACCTTTTAAAATGCCTTTGGAAATAAGAACAAAAGATGGCATACAGAAGATTGATTTTGTAGAAAACATGGCAACAATAGATATAAAAAGGAATGAACTACTTGAGTTCGATCCTAATAGCTGGATTTTATTTAATATTATGAAATAAAATTGAGTGGTGATAATGTATAATCGGGTTTTTCCGACCCAATAATGCTGAAAGAAAAAAAGAAAAAATAAATACTGAAAGAAAATGGATATATTGTATGTTCATAATTCCCCCCTTTAAATTGAATGGCATTTTTTAAGAGAAAATTAAAACGTGAAAATTACTTTTTATTAGAGATAACCATTTACATCAAATAATACAAAAAGAAAAATTATATATCATTAAGGTGAACGATGGTGCATCTAAAAGCCGTTGGCTATGTCTATTAATGAACATCCCAACGCCTATGAATAAAAACGGTGACTACTTGAAACAGTCGTGGCCTTGTAAGGATTCAATCTGATGTTCAATGGGTTTCAAAACCCGGGGATCAACCGCCGGCCAGGGGACCGTAAAGGGTCAGGGTCACATCTTCTTCCAGAATCGTGTCCAAAGGAATCTTCCTGCTGTCCCGGGAAATCATGGGGACCAGCAGGGGATTGATGGACTGGGATGCCAGGACCCGGCGGATGGAAGAGCCGGGTTCAACCTGAATCTGAAAAGTCTCGGGTCTGGGATTGCCGGCATCCTTCAGGATGCAAAGCAGGCTTTCGGATAATTTTAATGTGATCGTGATCTTTTCCATGGATCCCCTTGCCGGGCTGTTTTTTCCTGCCCCGGACATCCCGGGGCAGGAAGGAAAATATCTACACTGCCAGACAATGCTTTTCCAGGGTTTCTCTGGTGGGAATCCCGTTCCCGTCCCAGCCCCGGGCTGCATAGTACTCATCCAGCATCTCGTCGATTACCTCAAGGCTCATGAGATGACCCTTATTGGGGCCGCTGGGGATGGGCTCCTTGTAAAACCTTGGGGGCGGATAATCGTATTTTCGTCCGAAATCCGGGATCTCCCTTTTGTTGAACATGCGGTTGAGGTGCCAGATTTTTTCCGACAGCCGGAGCAGGTCCTTTTGAAAGTCGAGTTTTCTGCCCGTGGCGTAATAATAGAGTTCTTCGTAGTATTCGGTTTCCAGTCCGATCTCCATATACTGGAGCCGGCAGGTGCCCAGGATGTCAAAGGCCGGCCGAAGATGCTGGGATTTGAGGACCAGGGGAACCACGTTTTCATGGGGAGCCTTGGGAATGGCGTCAAAGCTTGCCCCGCCTGAGATCAGGTCGTGGACATTGGCGTCCTTGTCCCCGCCCACGGCATTGGCCACGTCAGATCCCAGAACCCAGCACCGGCTGTGGTGGGCGCCCACGTCCGCCGTCATATAGCCCAGCATCATGCCCGGTGCGTTCCTGGATTCATATCCGGTCCATTCCAGGCCTTTGACGTGGATGGCGAATTCATGGCTGCCGCCCCCGATTTTCTCGGCCGCATCCCGGACCCCCAGGGCCAGGACATCGCCAATGCCTTCCCTCCGCGCAATGATCTCCAGAATATGGACAATGGAATCCAGATCTCCCCATTTGACGTCCATGCCCATATCTTCTTTTGAGATCAGTCCTTTTTCATAGCATTCCAGGGCAAAGCTGACCACGGCCCCTGCGGAACAGGTGTCAATCCCAAGCTCGTCGCAGACCCAGTTGGTGTGGGCAATGGCGTGGATGTCGGAGAGTTCGCAGTTGGATCCGAGCAGGGAAAGGGTTTCATATTCCGGCCCTTCCACGTAGACCTTGCCCAGCTTTGTCCTGGCCAGGCCGTATTTTCCGCAGGGAATGGGGCAGGCAAAGCATCCCTTGTCCGTGATCTTCAGCTCCTTGAGGATGGCTTTGCCGTTGATCCTGTCGGCATAATCGCAGTGGGAGGTCTTAAAATTCCGGGTGGGCAGGGCGCCCACATCGTTGCACCAATTGGTGATGCCGGCCGTGCCTTCCGGGGTCCAGCCGGTGAATCCGGGTTTTTCCCGGCAGGCGGCATAGGTCTCCTTGCCTTTTTTGAGCAGTCCTTTGGGGTCAAAGACCGGGATGCTTTTTCTACCTCTGACGGCAATGGCCTTGATGTTCTTGGACCCCAGAACGGCGCCGATGCCGATGCGCCCGGCCTGGCGGCCGAAATCATGGGAAATGCAGGCAAAGTTGACCCGCCGTTCTCCTGCCTCCCCGATGGTCAGAATCTGGAAGTCCTCCCCCAGTTCCTGTTTCAGGGCGATCTCCACCTGAGTGGATCCCTTGCCCCAGTAGGAAGCAGCCGGCCGGATTTCAACGGTATCATCATCGATAAAGATATAGGAAGGTTCTTTGGCCTTTCCCTTTAAGATGGTAACATCGTATCCGGCATATTTCATGTTAACCCCGAAATGCCCCCCCATGTTGCTGTCGCCGTATCCTCCCGTGGCAGGGGACTTGGTGGCAAAATGGGTCTTGCCCGAGGCCGGGAGAAAGAGTCCGCTCAAAGGGCCCATGGCAATGATGAACCGGTTTTCCGGGGCAAAGGGCTCCACACCCGGCGGGTTTTCATCATAGAGAATTTTGGAGGTAAAGCCCCGTCCGCCGATGAACTCGTCCACCCATTCGGGTTTCAGGGGTTCTTTTTCAATGGAGCCTGAATTTAGATCAATCCTGAGTGTATGGCCTGCGTATCCGTATAACATGGTTGTCTCCCCTTAATTAAATGTGAGTGCATCCCTGGGACACACTTCGGCGCATTGTTTGCAGTTGATGCATTTGTAGGGCAGACCGTCATCGCCCACCTTGACCAGATGGACCGGGCAGGCATCCACGCATTCAAGACAGCCGTCGCACAAGTTTCTGTCGATGCGGTAGGTATTTGCCTTGAGTTGGATGGCATCCAGGGGGCAGGCTTTGGCACATTCCCCGCATTGATCGCAGATATCCACAAAATACTTTCCCGGGACCGGGAACTTGCCGGAAACGGTTAAAAGGGCTTTTGAAGGATTGACAACCTTCAGGTTCTGCAAGGAACAGACCAGCTCGCAGGCTCTGCACCCCGAGCAGGTGGCATTGTTAAATTCAAGTCCCATGGCGACTCCTTGTGAAAAATGGATATTTTTATCTTGTTTCCCCTTTTGCATCCTAACAAGTGCCATGGCCATCGGTAAAACAGATTGTTTTCATGGGACAATATGAATCGGATTCATGATAGTTTCTTAAAAAGAGACGGGTTCGTCCCGGGTGGATTGGATCATGAGCCTGAGCTTATCGGCATGGGCGGTTTCTTCCCGGATGATTTTTTTCAGGCCGGCCAGGGTTTCGGCATCCTCTATAAAGGTCTCCAGAAATTCGTAAAAAAGAATGGTGTCGTTTTCAAACTCGATAAAAACAGCCAGCATCTGTCCGGAGGTTTTGATCCCGGAGAAGTCCACATCATCCAGGGAGAGGCTTTTTTCCCCCATCATTTCCCTGAGCACATCGGGCAGCATGACCTGGAGGTCTTCTGAATCCGGATCCTGTTTCTCTTTTAACTTGGAAAACCATTTGGAGTGGCAGTCTTCCTCATCGGCCATCCACTGGAGCAGGGATTTTAACTCCCTGTCTCCGATCTTTGCCTTGGCGCTCTGATAGATCTTTTTCCCGTTTTCTTCCATTTTTATTGCAATATCCAGCAGGTCATTGAGGGTGAACATAGGCCTTCCTTTGAATTAAAGATTTTATGCCTTTTATTAAAGCCTTCCAAAGGCACTTTGTCCAGCAGAAAAAAGCGTTCCGAAAAAGGCCCGGGAGAGATAAAGATTGAAAAATAAATCAAGTTTTTAAGGAATGACTTATAAATAAATGATTTACAAACTTTGTTGCGTGCTTAACTTTTCAACAGGATAAAAGCATTCACTGTTAAAAAAGTCCGTGATCGGGCTTGTATCTGTAGATGATAAAATTTCATAAAATGGGGCTTGTCCCCCGGAGGTGATAAATGACAAGTGTAAACAGAGAAGAACAGGGCCTGGCCCTGGACCCGGAAGGCTATTTGATTGATTTCAATGACTGGACCGAACAGGTGGCCTGCGATATGGCCGACCGGGAAGGGGTTTCCCGGGAATGTCCCCTGGATAAAGAACGCATGGATATTCTTAAATTCATGAGAGAGTATTACACCAAGTTCGAGGCCTTTCCCATTTTAAGGGCGATCTGCAAGAACGTGGGCCAGGAAAGAACCTGTAACTATCACCAGTTCCCGGATCCCATTGTGGCCTGGAAAATCGCAGGGCTTCCCAAACCGACACCCGAGGTGTTTGCCAAGATCAAGACGGTGGCCTGAACCGGGTATCCGGTTGACCGGCCTATTTCCATGGGATTTGTAAACCCCAAGGGTGCAAAAAACAGAAAGGTTTCATATCCGAGACACTCAGGGACGAAGCTCTATTCATCTATCGTAAAACCCTGATAGCGCTGGAAATGGAGCCTTTGTGAATTTTCCCGGAGGGTAAACATTTAGAGGGAAAAAGATGGGTTTCCAGAACCCTTTTCGGGTGAAGTCCTGGGTTGCATGTATTTTTTATATGTTGTTCCGCGAATTCAAATATTTTCATTTTTTTCTCAAATTTTCATGCAGCCTTGGGGTAGACTATTGTTTTGATCCTGCCTTTCTGTCCCTCGATCTGAAACGGTCTCCCATGGGAATATCACAATATTCATTGGGTTGCAGCATGGCCCGGTTTTGAAAACTATTCAAAATAAAAGGCCCCTATTCATTTTGTGAACCCTTTTATTCTGCTATAATCCGGGCAGAAAAATCAATTGCAGGGAACAATCTAAGCTTATTATCGTATCGTAAATCAGAAAATCAAAGGAAATCCCCATGGAACTTGAAAAAGATTCTTACGAGGCGATTTTGAAAAATCTTCATGACGGTCTTTATTTTGTGGACAGAAATAGAATGATAACCTATTGGAACAAGGCCGCAGAGAGGATATCCGGTTTTACTGCCGAAGAGGTTGTTGGTAAGTCCTGTTCTGATAATCTGCTTACCCATGTCAACAAAGAGGGCAAAAGTCTTTGTAAAGAGATGTGCCCCCTTGCGGCAACGATCAGGGACGGAAAACCTCGGGAAGCCAATTTGTTCATGCACAATAAAAACGGCCATAGAATTCCGGTTTCAATCCGGGTCAGCACAATAGCAGATAAATTCGGCAATATACTCGGTGGGATAGAATTGTTCACCGATATCAGCAATCAAAAAGCCAATGAATTGAGGGTCAAGGAGCTGGAGAAACTGGCATTCATAGACAAACTGACCCAATTGGTCAACAGAAGGTATGCGGAAAAAAGCCTTCTCAACCGGTTCGAAGAATTTAAAAATTTAAAAATTCCATTTGGTATTTTGTTCATGGATATTGACCATTTTAAGGATTTCAACGATTCCTACGGTCATGAACTTGGTGATCATGTTTTGAAATATGTGGCAACCACTTTTATCTCCAATTCAAGGCCCTTTGATCTATATGGGCGTTGGGGAGGAGAAGAGTTTATCGGTATTATCCGCAATATAAACAAAGAGGATCTCAGATTATTGGGGGAAAGAGTTCGTAGTCTGGTAGAAAATTCATATATTGAGCATGAAAATGAAAAACTGAATGTGACAATTTCAATCGGCGCCGCTATGGCACAAAAAAACGACACCCGTGATACTCTGTTAAAAAGGGCGGATGTTCTTTTATATAAAAGTAAATCTTCGGGAAGAAATTGTTTAACGGTGGAGTAAGTTGAAATTTTTAAGACGGCTTTTCACCCTATACCGGGACAAAGCGGTTTTTGAAAAACGGGCATCCCCGATGATGATTGCCTTTTCTTACGCAGTCAAATAAGGTATCTATGAGGCTGGAAAAAGGTGATGGAATATATGGTCCTTGAGTAAAGGATACGGAAACCTGACACTATATATGACCCCGGTTACAGGGGATGTGAATCCTGTCCATGCTGATTAAAAATCTATTCAGATACTGGACCTTTCAGGTGTTTTATCCGGGAACCGTTTTAAGGGAAAAATACGAAGCCTTTAAAAGATTGCTGGAGCACGACAGGTCCGCCCATGACCATCTGGCAGCCCTGGAGGACGTCTATTACAATCACAGACGGGTGGATTTCCAGGCAATCGTGAAAACATACGGCCGGTTCGCCGAATCGGTTTCAGGCATGGTTGAATCGCTGCTGACCATGTGCCCTTCGGACTATTGGAGCCTGAGAGACTATTTCAAAAAGTTTGATTTTTATGTCAGGTTCATGCTGGCTCCGCCGGAATTTGAATTTTCTCCCCCCTTTGTTGTCGGACTGGATACGGAGGCCTGTCTGGATGCGGCAATTGCCGGGAAAAAAGCAGCGGTCCTCTCCCGGCTGAATCAGGAGCTTCATCTGCCCGTGCCCCGGGGTTTTGTCATTACCACCCGGGCCTTTCAATATTTTCTGGAGGCCAATGACCTGCGGGAGCCGGTGAATGAAAAACTGGCTGTTCTGGACATCCACGATCCTGTTTCCCTGGAAAAGAGCTCCAATGAAATTGAGCAGATGATCCTGTCCGCCCCTGTTCCACGGGAGATTGAAATTGAAATCAACCGCTTTCTTAACCCCTTGAAATCCAAATCTTCCGGCCAGGAAAAGCAGGATCGTTTCAGGCTGGCCCTTCGCAGCAGCGCCGTTAAAGAGGATGGCCATTCCTCCTTTGCCGGCCAGTATCTCAGCCTGATGAATCTTGCGCCGTCCGGGGTGGCCGAAGCCTACAAGCGCATCATTGCGTCCAAATATTCTGCCAGGGCCCTGTTCTACCGGATCAGTTCCGGGATCCCCGACCATGAAACACCCATGGCGGTCCTGGCCCTTGAGATGAAAGATTCAGAGGCTGCCGGGGTTGTCTACACCCTGGACACAAAGACGCCTGGTTCGGGAAAACTGGTCATCCATTCGGTATGGGGCCAGGGCGGATTTCTGGTGGACGGCCGGGTTTCCCCGGATGTGATCCGGGTGGATAAAAAAAATCTTATCCTTGATGTCAAAGTTGAGGTTCAGGAGAGGGAAATGATCCTGGATCCGGGGAAGGGTACCCGGATTATAGAAACCGAACCGGACCGGCAGGGCCGGCTTTCCCTGGAGGAGGCCGATGCGCTTACCCTTGCCCGGTGGGGATCGGAGATTGAAGAGTATTTTAAAGGACCCCAGGATATGGAATGGTGCCGGGACCGGTCAGGCTCTTTGTTTGTCCTTCAGTCCCGGCCCCTGGGACTGCAGCAGACGGATCCCGGGACTCTGGAGGTTGAGGCTCCCGTCATCAGGGAAACGCCTGTCTGCTCCGGCGGGGAGACCGTGTGCAGGGGAACGGCTTTTGGTCCTGTCTATTATCTGAAAAATGCCAAGGATCTTAAAAATATTCCCGACAAATCAATTGTGGCCGCCTCCCATGCCCTTCCCGGGTTTGTCACAGCCCTCCATAAAATGGCCGGAATCCTTATCCAAACCGGAAGTTCTGCCGGCCATTTTGCATCCATTGCCCGGGAATTCAGGGTTCCGGCCATGGTCAATCCGGACCGGGGATTCCACGATCTTGAGATCGGTCAGGTGGTGACCCTGGATGCCACCAGATGCAGGATCTATCAAGGAGAAATAAACGCTCTGAAACGGGGGATGGGTCCGGCCGATGATCTTTTCAAGGACAGCTCCTTCATGGATAAGATGAGGTACGTGATTACTTTCTGCGCTGAATTGAGACTCACCGATCCCGAATCTGCTCAGTTCAAACCCGAGGGGTGCCGGTCCCTCCACGATATCATCCGCTTTGTCCATGAAACCGCCATGAAAGAGATGTTTTTCCAGGGGCAAAGGAAAGGGGCAAGGAAAAAAGGGGCCAGGCAATTGGTCTCTGGAATTCCCATGCTTTTATATGTCCTGGACGTGGGTTCCGGTAAGGAAACCGGATTGAAATCTCTGCCGGCAAAAGAACAAAGCCTGGGATTGGAACATGTGGAGTCCGTGCCCATGAAAGCCATGCTCAAGGGACTGGCCCATCCCGGGATCTCCTGGGAGGAGGCCCGTCATTTTGACTGGGAAGAGTACGACAGGATCGTCATGGCAGGGGGAATTATCTCTGCGGACTCCCCCCAGTTCGGCAGCTACGCCGTGGTTTCAAAGACCTATATGAACCTCAGCCTCAGGTTTGGTTACCATTTTGTGATCCTGGACAGCATCTGTTCCCATGACCGGGAGGGCAACCATATCCTGTTCCGCTTTTCCGGGGGCGGGGGCAATCCCGAAGGCAGGTGGCTCAGAGCCGGTTTTATCGGGAGGGTTCTGGAAAGACTGGGCTTCTTTGTCGAGATTAAATCGGATCTCATTGATGCCGGGTTGAGGCGGGCGGACCGGGAAACCATGAAAAAGACCCTGGATCTCACGGGCCGGCTTCTGGGGGCCACCAAGCTCATGGATATGTATTTGAAAGATGACAAAGATATTGAATCAAAGGCCGACGAGTTCATGAAGGGCCGGTATGATTTCCGGCCCCGAAATCGGGCTTTATCCGAAGAAAAGAGAGACTGATTTCCCATGACAGACTATTTGCCGACCTGGATCACGGACAGCCTGGCCGTCGGACATGCGCCCATGTCCTATGCACAGCTGGATACCATTAAAAAGAAAGGCATTGATGCCATTGTCAACCTCTGTGCCGAGTTCAGCGACCTCCATGAACTGGAATCCTCTTCCGGGTTTGAGGTATATTACCTGCCCATCTGGGATGAGGATGTCCCCGGGGAAGAGGATATGGAAAAGGCCCTGGCCTGGCTGGATGAAGCCATTTATCTTGGCAAGAAAGTATTGATCCACTGCCGTCACGGCATCGGCCGGACCGGAACCTTTGTCACGGCCTATCTGATCCGGAAGGGTCTGGGGATGAAAGGGGCCGCAAAGATATTAAAAGCCTCCCGGGCCAATCCCTCCAATTACGGGCAGTGGAAACTGGTCAAGAAATATCATAAAAAATCCGGGATCCTCAGGATCCGGGAGCCTTCCCTGGAAGTGAAAAACCGGGTGGATCTGAGCCGTTTTTTTTCCGATTATGAGTCCCTGGTCAGTAAGATAGACCGGGAAGCCGAAACCCATGATACAAAAGGCAAAACCCCCTGCGGTCAGGGAGGCCATTCCTGTTGTTCAGAACCCTTTGAGATCCAGTTCATGGAAGTGGTTTATCTTTATTTCCAGATGGGACGGCGGTTCACATCGGCCCGGAGGGAGGAAACCATTTCAAGGGCGGCCCGGGCTCTTAAAAATAAATCATCTGCCTGTCCTTTCAACCGGGGAACGGGCTGCGAGATTTCTGAGTTCAGACCGGTCCGGTGCCGGATTCACGGAGTCAAAGATTTCATGGCGGACCGGATGGAGATTGAAGACATGCTGTTTGAGCTTTCAAGGGCCGTATTCCTGGCCTTTTCCGGAAAATTTCTGACAAACGACCAGTTCAGATTCACCGTGGCCGAGACCGTTTCCGGGAAATTCGTCCAGGCCTATTTTAACCACATGATCGCAGCCGGACGGAATCAATAGGTTTTTTCCGGAAACCTTTTTTCCTCCATCCTTCCGTCCTCGACAGGAAAGGCTTTCAGGTGGCAAGCACCTTTTCCACCTTATCCTCCAGTTCGTCCTTGTCAATGGGCTTGACGCAGTATTCACTGGCGCCCAGTCTCAGACTCTCCCGGGCGGTCTCAATGGTGGGGTAGCCCGTGAGCATGATGACCCGAAGTTCAGGAGAGCGCTTTTTCATTTCTTCCAGGACTTCCACACCGCTCATTTTCTTGAGTTTGATATCCAGGATGGCCAGGTCGGCCCCGGAGTTCTCCACGTGGGAAATGGCGTCTTCCTCTTCGGTAAAGGGAATCACCTTGTGTCCTTTTCTTTCAAGGATCCGTTTGATCAGGTTGCCTGCGTCCAGTACGTCGTCCAGCACGAGGATATTCGCCATTTTATGCTCCTTCCATCCGGTTTGAACCCAGGGGTAAGGATACGATGAATTGGGTCCCCTGTGCAAGGGTCTTGTCAGATATGGGGGGAGAATGGGCCTTGATTCTTCCGTTGTGCTCTTTGATAATGCCGAAACTCACGGAAAGTCCGAGCCCGGTTCCCTGGTCCGGACCCTTTGTGGTGTAAAAAGGTTCAAAGATCTTTTGTATTTCCTCCCTGCCGATGCCGCATCCCGTGTCCGTAATCGAGATCTCAATCTCTTTTCCGGCTTTTGCCTCCCGGGTGGTGACATGGATTTGTCCGTCCTCTCCAATGGCATCAAAGGAATTGTGCAGCAGGTTGATGAATACCTGTTTGATTTTTTCCGGATCTCCGTTCATGATCAGCGGGCGGCCATGGTATTGGCGTGAAATATTCACATGGTTGAGGCTGAAGGTATGATCCACCATGGAAACCACCTCTTCCAGGGCCTCGTTTACGTCAAACCGGGAGATTACACGGTCGCCGGACCGGGAAAAATTCAAGAGATCCTTAACGATCCGGGCGCAGATCTTTGTCTGTTTAACAATGGATATCAAATCTCCATGGATCTGGCCCTCCTTTTCCACATCTTCCAGAAGGAGCTGCCCATATCCCAGGATGATGCCCAGGGGGGTATTGATTTCATGGGCCACACCTGCGGCCAGTCTTCCAACGGATTCCATTTTCTGGGCATGGGTGAGCTGTTCCTGGACCCGTTTGAGCGGGGTGATGTCCCGGCCGCTGCAGACCAGTCCCTTGGAGCGTTCTTCGGTTTCCGATACACAGATTTTGACCACGTGGAGCCATTTGCTTCCCTTTGGACCGGTGACCTGGTTTTCCTTGATCAGAGGAATCCCGGTTTCCAGGACTTTCCGGTCCTCTTCATTGTAGCGCTCTGCATGGGAGGGGGGAAACAGGTCGGCGTTGACCCTTCCCACGATTTCATCCTTGGTTTTGCCCAGCATTTCACAAAAAGTGCGGTTGACAGAGACAAAACGCCCTTCCTGGTCCTGGAGGGAGATAAAGTCCGGAATGGCGTCCAGGATGGTCTGGAGTCGGATTTTCTGATCGCTCAGAATCTTTTCAGCTTTTTTCAGGACAGAGAGATTGCCTTTCAGGGAAAGGGTCATGGCATCAAAGCTTTCCGCCAGGCTTTGGATCTCATCCCCGGAGCACTGCTTGTATACCTGGCACTGCCGGCAGGATTCAATTTTTTTCGCATATTCGCCCTCAATACATGTGGGGCAGAGGGTGCCGGCCAGGTACCAGCACCGGTGGTGGTAATTTTTATAGGCCGGACATTCCTGCCTGTGGCAAAGCATGATATCCCAGCAGTTCTTCCCCAGCATGGGGGCCGTGTGGACGTCCAGGTTTCCCCTTAATGCCTGTTCGGAAGAGTCATGGAGTTTTTTAATGCTCCGGGTCATCGGGTTGACCAGCAGGGCTCCCACAAATCCGGCCGTAAATATGGCCAGAACAATGATGATAATGGTGGAAACCAGAATCTGATTGACCACCTTTTCGGCCCGGCTCTGGAAAAGGCCCAGACGGAGGGTCCCCAGTGAATCTCCATTGACCTTCACGGGTACGGCATAATCATAGACCCTCTGGTCGCCGGTATCCAGAAGCTGGAGAGAGGCTGTCCCCCGGTCTGATACCTGGTTTGCGGCCTTAAGCTGAACCGGGAATCCGTTTTTAAAGGTATGGACCAGGGGATTGCCCTCCCGGTCCAGGACAAAGGTGTAAAAGATATCCTGGTCCAGCCGGACCGTTTCATCCACCAGGACCTTCATCCTCAGAAAATCCATGGCCAGCATGGGCTCTACCAGGCCCACGGAAAGGCTGTTCCCAATGGACGCCCCTCGGTTTTTTATTTCGTCCAGCATGGATTCTTTCATGACATGGCTGATCCATGCAAAGATCACCAGTCCCTGGACCAGAAGAAGAAAGAAAAAGCCCAGATATATTTTTCCCCGCAGACCCAGTTTCATCGGTTAAGATCCATTCCCAGCCGGGCCGTCAGATCACGGATCGAATCAAAATCGGAATCCCTGGACGGGATCACCTTTATGAACTCGGCCGCCTCCAGAATTTCCCGGTGGTCTGCATGGTTAAAATCAAGTTTTATCAGGGCCTGCCTGATCTTTTCAAGACGGGTTTGGTCAAGATGAGGGCCGGCGGCATAGACCCAGCCCGGATAGGCATCCGTCCGGGAAAGGATTTTGATTTTCGGGACATCGATCTTTCCGGCCACAACATCCAGGGAGCCTTCCCGGATGGTTCCGATATCGTATTTGCCCGTATAGACCGAGAGAATCACCTTTTCCTGTTTTCCCCCGGGTCCCGGGGCAAAGGCAATTTCCTTGAAATCTTTCCAGAGGATTCCGTGATTAAAGAAAAGACCCAGGGGAAATAAATATCCCCCGGCCGAGGTCGGATCCACGGCAATCCATTTTTTGTCCCGGCAGTCGGATAGGGTTTGGATATCCGGATTGTCCTTCCGGCAGATGATCTGGCCCCTGAATTTGTCTTTTCCCGTGACCTCCACAATCCGGGCAAAGGCCCGGGCGTTGTATTGCCGGGCAATTTTTACATAGATAAATGGATTTGAAAAGGAAATATGGATCTTGTTCTGTCCCACCAGTTTCATGTGCTGGTCAAAGGTGCCGGGAAAGATCTGCCTGATGTTAAGGCCGGTTTCCTTGCGCAGGTACCGGACCAGGGAATGGTGGCGGGTATAGGAAACCGTATGTGAATACTGGGGCAGGTAGGCATAGGAAATCACTCCGGGTTCTTCCCGGATGGTGATCTGCTCGGTCTGGGTCAGATCCACCCTGAGGGCGGATTCATTCTCGCCGCACCCCCACAGGGGCAGACCCAAAAAAAGAAAAAATATCCATTTAAACTTCATGTCACGGACCTTGTATGATTCTCCAATCCGTACCAATATTTAAAATTCAAGTAAAGGAAATTCCCAACCGGATTTCCAGATGGACAGGATTTGAACCGGAAAAGGGATAAAAGAAATGTTTCAACAGAACGGGTGTTCTCCTGGAATTTTCCCCGGGGCTGAGTTTTCATGGTTGGGGTTTACAATTTTATTGAAATCCTGTAGATATCCCGGTCTGCATTGAAAGATAACGCATAAAATCGGTTCCCGGAATATCGGGACTGCCCGGAATAGATAAATGACCCCTGTATTTGGCATTGATTTTGGCACATCCAACTCGGCCCTGTCCGTGAACCTGGACAATAAGGTCTCCCTGCTCAACGTTGACCCGGAAAATCCTCTTTCCAATTCCCTCAAGTCCATCCTCTACTTTATAAAGGAAGAGGGGCATACGCGGTCCTTTGTGGGCTATGAAGGAGTTCTGCAATACATGGAAAACGAGGCGGAAGGCCGGTATATGCAATCCGTCAAGACCTTTCTGCCGGATACCGGGTTTCAGAAAACATCGATTTACGGCAGGTCTTACACCCTGGAAGATCTGATCTCCCTGATTCTGAAAACCATGAAAGAGAGGGGCCAGGACATTATCGGCCGGGAAGTGAACCACCTGGTGCTGGGCAGGCCGGTGATCTTTTCCCGGGACAAGGAGCGGGAGCGGACCGCAACGGACCGTCTGGTCCGGGCGGCCCGGCTTGCAGGCTTTAAGGAAGTCCGCCTCCAGATGGAACCCGTTGCAGCGGCCCTGGCCTATGAAAGCGGACTGCCCGACAATGAAGAACAGCTGGTCCTGGTCGGGGATTTTGGGGCAGGCAGTTCTGACTTCACCGTTCTCAGGGCCAGAAAACGCATGGCTGCGGGGGAAGACCGCTCCCGGGACATCCTGTCCGTGGGGGGGCTCTATATCGGCGGGGATAATTTTGATTCCCAGATCATGCGCCACAGGGTGGCCTCCCTTTACGGAAAGGATGTCAAGGCCAAATCCATGTTCAGCGACAACCTCACCGGCCTGTCCCCCCTGGTCCTGAGGGACCTGATGCAGTGGCATCATATCCCCCGGCTCAGGCGGCCCGGCACCATGGAGCAGATCAAGGAGCTGAAGGTCTGCGCAAAGTTCAGGGACAAGGCCCTCCTGGAAAACCTTGAGAATTTGATCAACGCCAACTACGGGTACCTGCTTTACCGGGCCATTGAGACGGCCAAATGCAGGCTCTCCGGCCATGAAGAGGCCCAGGTACGGTTCAGGGATTACGGCATGGTGATTGACGAGGCCCTCAGCCGAAGCGAGTTCAACGAGATGATTGCCGAACAGGTCGCGGAGATCCGCCAATGTGTCGAACAGACCCTTGACGGGGCAGGCCTTGGACCGGACAAGATCGATGCGGTCTTTCTCACAGGAGGCTCTTCCTATATTCCCCTGGTCCGTTCCATATTCGAAACCCGGTTCGGGGTCCCAAAGATCCGGTCCTCAGATGCATTTACCAGCGTGGCGTACGGCCTGGGCCTCCAGGCAAGCCTTGGGTTTTCCTAATTGGGTTTGGACTGTCCGGATGCCAAATTTAGGGTGGCGGCCTTGGGGGCATATGAAGGGTAGATAGAACCTGTTGTTCTCAGGGGAAGAGATTTTCAGCCAGGTATTCTATCGTATGTCTGACCTCAGAATTCACCTTCTTTGAGCCGAATTTTTCTAATCCGTCCTTGAGGGCGATGATGCATGCCGGGCATCCAGTGGCAATACGACGGGAACAGGTCATCTGAATCGAATCTATCTTTTCGGCTAAAATCTTATGGTAGTTATTCAGGTGGGTGACCCCGTAGCTTCCGCCGGACCCGCAGCACCTGTCAGGCCGATCCATTTCCCTGAATGAATCCTGAACAACCATGTTCAACAACTTTCTGGGTTCTGAGGCAATATTCTGTCCCCTGACCAGATGGCAGGGATCGTGATAGGTGATGGGATCCTGGGATTTTTTGCCTGTCATTTTTTTCAAGGCATTTTCATGGTATCGGATAAGATATTCGGATATGTCAAGGGTCCGGCCGGCAATGTCCAGGCTTTCCCCGGCCCATTTTTCATGGTTGCACAAAAGCTGGGGATATTTTTTCTTGAGCATGAAACCACCCGATGCGCAGAGTGTGATGATTTTACAATCCGGATACCGGGACAGGACATCGATATTCTGCTTTGCTATCTTGGATATCGTTTCAATATCACCGCCGGTCTCTACAGGGGCACCGCAACACCCCTGATCGACCGGGATAATGATGCCTACCCTTAATTTTTTTAAAACACGGACCGCAGCATGCCCGATCTGCGGCATTAAATGGTTTACAGCGCAGCCGGTAAACAAAACGATTCTTTCTCCCGGGGGATCCTGACCGATATGTTCCGGCAGGCTTTCCCTGAAGGTCCTTGCCTGAAAAGACGGGATGTACCGGTCTGAATTGTCGAATGGGAACCTGTAGTGAAGACCGCTCGTCTCGGGTATTTTTTTGAATGCCAGGTCTTGAACCCATGCCGCTTTTTTAAAGATGAAATTGGATGTGCCCGGGTTTGAGAGTATCCCCCTGTAAATGACGGCCTTTACCGGAGACTGGCCGGTTTTGACCATGGCCAGTGCCCTGGCGGCAATGATGATCTTGTCGATTTGAACCCCGCTGCTGCAATTTTTAACACAGGCCAGGCATAGGAGACAATTATTTAACACCGATTTGAACTGCTTTGAAATACCGGCCTGGGCGTCGTAAACGGATTCAAATAAGGAGAGCTTGCCCCTGGCCGCATATTTTTCGACCCTGTTTTCCGAATCAAACACCGGGCAGACAGATCTGCAGGCACCGCATTTGGCACATTTTTTCATTTCCTGGGCAGCCTCTTGGACGAGGCGGTCTATATTCATTCAGGTTATACCCCTTTGGAATCTGGCTTGAAGATTTTCTATGATGGAGAACAATTGCAATTTATTGGGATTCGGGCATAAAAATTTTATTGGGATTGAGTATGTTATTGGGGTCAAGGGCGGATTTGATGGATTTCATGGCATTGATGGTTGGTTCATCAAGATTTAACCGGGTCCACTTTCTCTTGGTCAGCCCGATGCCGTGCTCGCCTGAAATTCTGCCGCCCAGATGTACGATTGCCCTGAAAACCTCGTCCACGCCCTGCAATACTGCCGGCTCTTCGTCGGAGATGATGTTTACGTGGATATTGCCGTCGCCGGCATGGCCAAAGGTGATGATCAATATTCCGAGTCTCCGGGCGATACGGTCCATTTTTTCAATGGCCTGGGGTATTTTTGACCGGGGCACCACAATATCTTCGCTGAGACGGACCTTTCCCAGGTTCTGCAGGGAAGGGGACACGGATCTTCTGGCCAGCCATAATTTTTCCTGTTCAGCCGGGTCTGTCGCGATTCTGGTATCCAGGCAGTGATGGTCCATACAGATTTCTTCCACCTTTTTAACCGTCTCGGTGATGTATTTTGGTTCACCGTCTATCTCTATTAAAAGAAAGGCTTTTGCATTTTCGGGCAGGCCGATATGAACACGTTTTTCCACGGCCCGGATGCAGTGCTGATCTAAAAATTCCAGGGTCGTGGGAATGATTTTCTTTTTGATGATAAAGGAGACCGCTTCTGCTGCCTTGACCATGGAAGGAAATGTGGCTGTAAACGTTGATTTGGATTCAGGTTTGGGCAGAAGTTTTAATATCGCTTTGGTAATGATGCCGAGTGTGCCTTCGGATCCTACAAAAAGCTGGGACATATTGTATCCCACGACATCTTTAACGCAGCAAGACCCGGTATGGATAATTTCTCCTGTGGCCAGCACAACCTCAAGTCCCATCACATAATCCTTGGTGACACCGTATTTTACGGCGCGCATTCCTCCTGAATTTTCTGCTATATTGCCGCCGATGGATGCGTACTTCATGCTGGCCGGGTCCGGAGGGTAAAACAGCCCCAGGCTTTCGACTCTTTGCTGCAGGGAATGGGTGACGACTGCGGGTTCAACTTCAGCGTACAAATTATCCGTATCTATGTGCAGGATTTTATTGAACAACTCCATGGAGATGACAATGCCCTTTTCACAGGGAACCGCTCCGCCGGTCATACCGGAACCGGCCCCCCTGGGATAAACCGGGATCTTATGCTTGTTGGCGATTTTAAGTATTTCAGACACTTCCCGGAGGGTCTGGGGGAAAACCACGCCCAGTGGAATTTTTTTGATGCGGGACGCATCGCAGGCATAGCAGATTTTATCTTCCCGGGCGGTTGAAAAACGGTGTTTGGGAACGATTTTGCTCATCTCTTTGATTGCAGCGGATTTCATTCAGTCTCCCATATTGTTAATCTCAAATAATGAGATCTATTTTCATATAATGAAATATATATTATATCTGGTAAGTCCAAAATTCAAGATTAATTTTTATGGGCTTACAATTACATTATATTGATTTTTAAACTAAAATTAAAATTATTCCCTATAAAAACAAAATTAAAATTCCTTATTATATGTCTTGACAAGATAGTTTTTACTGTGCAAATATGGGCTCGAATTTTAAATAACGAGATTTTACCGGTCTGTCCTGGGAGGGAAAATGAGTTTCGCTCAAACCTTGGAAAAAGCCTTGGATATCGTTGAAATGCTTGCCAAAAGCAACTCCTATCTAAGCACAAAAGATATCGCCCAAACACTCGACATGCCGCCTTCCACAGCGAATCGTTTCTTGAACACTCTTTATAGCAGAGGCTATCTCAATAAGCTGGAGGGATCAAAAAAATACGGATTAAGCGCCAAATGGTTAAGCCTGTGCGCCGGCCTGATCTCCCAGACAGATGTCCTTAAAAATGCTTTTCCCATCCTCTCCAGAGTCAGAGACCAGATCAAAGAGGCGGTTTATCTTGATGTGGTCGATAATAACGAAAGATTATGTGTTTTGTCCCTGCCGGGTCTTAATCCAGTAAGTGCCACCGTAAATGTGGGACACAGATCCCCCTTATGGGTGAGTGCCTCGGCAAGAGTTCTCCTGGCAGGGTTTGACGATTTCAAGCTTGACAACTATATGGACAAGCTGGAACCGAGAATTTTTGCCACAAATTCTTTTATGGATAAGGAAAGTCTCAAAAAAGAAGTCCTGCTAACGCGCCGGTTCGGAGTCACCCTGAGCTGTAACGAGTATCATGGCCAGCGGGCCAGTGTGGCCGCATCTGTCAGGGACTATACCGGCCAGACGGTTGCCTCTCTTGCCGTGGCCTTTCCGGACAACAAATTGGCAAAAGATCTGGTGGACAAATATTATAAGACCGTCGGGTATGCCGCATTGGAACTTTCCAGGTCCCTGGGCTTCTTCAATGACCAGGACCCGCCCTTTAGACTGCACTGCCCAGCCTATGTCCGTGAAAGGATTTTATAACCTCAAATAAAATCAGACCCTTTGAAAGGATCTGAACCATGGACTGAAAACCAAATGGGAATATAACATTTTAAAACACAGCCTCGCCCTGTATTCCAGAACATCTGACAATGGCTGTTCTGAAATGAGGCCCTTAAATAATGAACGGTTCCGGGCAGGGCAGGACCCCATAACTTAAGGAGTTGGTGTGATGATTAAAATGCGTGTTTGTCTCGTGATGTTCGGATGTCTAATGTTTCTTTTTCCCTCCCTTGTCCTGGCCAACGGCTTTCCTTCGAAATCGATGAGCATGATCGTGCCATACTCTGCAGGCGGTTCCACCGATATTGAAGCACGAATACTATCTGATCTGGCCAAAAAGTATACCGATGAACAGATCATCGTGGTCAACAAGACCGGCGGGGGCGCTGCCATCGGTTCCGCCTATACGGCGGCTGCCAAACCGGACGGATATACTTTTTTGTTCGCAGTTCCGGCCGTACTGACCGTCAAACCGTTCATGGTGAAAACCACTTATCAATTCGAAGATCTGGAGCCTCTGGTACGGATGAGCAATTCCCCGAGAATTCTGGTGGCCAAAGGAGGAACCCCGTTTAAAACATTTGATGAGCTTATCTCCTACGCAAAGTCCAATCCGAAAAAAGTCACCTATGCCTCCTCCGGCGCCGGGACAACCACCCATATTGCCGCAATGGCTTTCGCCCAAAAAGCGGATATAGAACTGAATCACGTTCCCTATAAAGGGGGGGCCAAAGCCATAGCCGCCCTTTTGGGGGGGCATAACGATCTTTTTGCAACGGTGCCTGCCGAGTGCATGCAATATGTAAAGTCCGGTGATTTAAAGGCCCTGGCCGTGTTTTCAAAAAAACGGCTTCCTGAACTTCCGGATGTTCCCACCATGATGGAAAAGGGGATCAATTTCAGTGACATGTCAGCCCGGGTGCTCTTTTTACCCAAGGGGGTTCCGGCTGAGGTCAAAACCTATCTGGAAGATCTGTTTGAAAAAATTGCCAATGATCCGGAAACCCCGAAAATGTTCGCAAAAATTAAGGACAAACTCGACTTTTTAAAGGGAGAGGGGCTCATGGAGGAACTTGAAGATCAGAAGCATCTGTACAGTGAGGTCCTTGAAGCGGCCGGATTGAAAAAATATTGATTCCAGCCAGGGCAGACAGGAAGATGACGCCTTTCTAATGAAAACGATGGACCCGCAAAAAGGCAGTCGGCTTTTCTTGCAGGTTCGTCAAAATCTAAGGGAAAAGAGGTTGATCAATGAAATCCGCACATGCTTGTGATAAAATCATCGGCCTTGGAATTGTTTTATTTTCCATGATTCTGCTCATCTTTATCATCCCGAGAGAATGCGACAGCTCAGGGGGTGGAGGGGGAATCGGCCCTGATTTTTTCCCGAATTTGATCACCGGGATTATGTGTGTTCTGGGGTTCTGGCTTTTTTTCAGGAAAAACGAGGCGCCCGAAGAAAATAAACAAAAGAGGCACACCGCAGCCGTCGTGGTTACGGCGATCATGCTCTTGGTTTACACCTATCTTGCCGAATACCTGGGCTATATCAGTTCCACTGCGGTTATCCTGCTTTTCTTTTTGATCTATTACGGTTGTCGGAACAAAATCATGATTCCGCTCATCGTCATCTTTGTGACCGGAGCCCTTTACCTGTTTTTCGGCCGGGTCATGCAGGTGATGCTTCCCTGCGGTATTCTGATCTGATTTGAAACGGAACACCCTTTAATGATTTCATAAGATAAGAAAGAAAAAGATATGGTTGAACATTTTATTGATGCGTTTGCCCTGATGGTTACTTTCAAAAACGTATTTTTTGCGGGCATCGGATGCTTTGTCGGTATCGTGGTGGGGGCGATACCCGGTATGACCGCAACCATGGCCATTGCCCTTTTGGTTCCCCTGACCTTTACCATGGAGCCAGTCACTGCCATCGCCACCCTGGTCGGCGTATATAAGGGAGGCATGTTCGGCGGTTCCATTCCCGCCATTTTAATCAATACCCCGGGGACGCCGGCTGCCTCTGCAACAGGCCTGGACGGCTATCCCATGGCCAAGAAAGGCCAGGCATTAAAGGCCTTGAAAATTGCTCTTTACGCATCCGTTATCGGCAATCTGATCACGGACGTCATCCTGGTCCTTGTCGCCCCGCCGCTGGCCAGAGCTGCATTGAAACTGGGGGCTCCGGAGCTCTTCTCCCTGATTCTCTTTTCCTTGACCATCATTGCTGCTGTGTCCGGGGATTCCTTGCTGAAAGGATTAATCGGTGCAAGCCTTGGCCTGCTCATCGCAACGGTGGGCATTGACCCCGTTGCCGGCAGTGCCAGATTTTCATTCGGTACCATGGAAATGCTCAAAGGCGTCGGATTATTGCCAATGCTCATCGGGCTTTTCGCCATTTCCGAACTCTTTTTCCAGGTGGATTCCGGATTGTTTGCCAAGGGTAGTGAGGCAAAGAGAGTGGTCAAGTATTCGAACAAACCCGAGGACAACTCCCTGACCTTGAAGGAATTGCTCGGCAGCCTGAAAACCATTATCCGGGGATCTGCGTTGGGTGCGTTTATCGGCGCCATTCCGGGACTGGGGTCGACCATCACGGCCTTTCTAAGCTACGGCATGGCCAAGAAAGGGTCCAAAAGGGGGGATGAGTTCGGATCCGGTGTGGTTGAGGGGGTTGCCGCGGCTGAGTCCGGAAACTCAGCGGTCTGCGGATCAGCACTGATCCCCCTTTTGACCCTTGGCATCCCCGGTGATATCGTCACAGCCATTTTGCTGGGTGCCTTTATGATCAAGGGCATTACTCCCGGCCCCCTGATATTTCAGGAAAACGGCAACGTGGTTTACGCCCTGTTTATCGGCTTGTTTATCTGCACCTTTTTGAACCTGGTCTTGGGCAGGATTCTGATTAACGGGGCCAAACTTATTTTGAAAATACCGGCCAATATCCTGTTTTCCATTATCATCGTTCTCTGTTTTATCGGAACCTATGCCGTTGATAACTCGCTTTTTGACGTTAAAGTGATGTTGATTTTCGGTCTTTTGGGATATTTTATGAGGCGGTTCGGGTTTCCCCTGGCCCCGCTTCTGGTGGCCTTTGTTCTGGAGCCCATGCTGGAAAACGGTTTTCGTCAGGCAATGGGAATGTCCTTTGGGTCTCCGGTCATCTTTTTTGCCAGGCCCATATCATTGATTTTGATTCTCCTGACCATCATCACAGTGGGAACGATCATATTCAGGCAGGTGAAAAACAACCGTCAGCCTCTGTATTGACCTGGATTGTTCTCTTTGCCCAGAAATCAGGCGATCTACGGGGAGGAGGGCGGTCCAGATATGAAAAGGGTATTAGATGGAATTTCCTGATTTTTTTGAAGTGACCCAGGGCAGCGACGAGCCCAGTATCAAGAACCTGACCGGTAAAATTCAATCGGATTTTGAACGGCTCTCCCTAGGTGGAAAGGTGAGGGCGGGCAAACGGGTGGCGCTGGCGGTGGGATCCCGTGGTATCAGCCGAATCCCTGAGATTGTGGGCACCATGGTATCCTGTCTGAAACAGATCGGCCTGGCTCCCTTTATCCTGCCTGCAATGGGATCCCACGGCGGTGCCACGGCGGAAGGCCAGAAAGAGATCCTTGCCGACCTCGGGGTCACGGAAGGGCGTGTGGGAGCGCCAATCCTATCCAACATGGACGTGGTTTCCCTGGGTTCTATTGACGGGGGAGCCAAGATTTTTTTATCCAGGGATGCCTATGAGGCAGACTATCTTGTGGCAATCAACCGCGTAAAACCCCACACGGCATTCCGAAATGATGTTGAATCCGGGTTGTGCAAGATGCTTACCGTTGGATGCGGTAAGGACAAGGGGGCTGCCAACATTCACAAGTACGATCTGGCAAAGACCATCGTTCCCGGTGCCAGGCGGATCATGGAAAAGGTGAATGTCCTTTGCGGCCTTGCTGTGGTAGAAACCCCGGGCCACGAAATTGCCCGGTTAGAGATTGTAGAGGCAAAGCAGATCATCGAGACGGACAGGCGCCTCTTACATGCCGCCTGGAAAATGTTACAAAGGATTCCTGTGGAAGATCTCGATTTTTTGATTATCGATGAAATGGGGAAAAATATCAGTGGCGCCGGGATCGATCCCAACGTGATCGGGCTTTGGCGCCGGGAAGGTGGTGAACGCCTCCCCGACTACAAAGTCCTTGCCGTATTGGATGTCACCCCGGAATCCCACGGCAATGCCATGGGGATCGGCATGGCAGACCTGACCACCTTCCGTGTCCGGGAAAAACTGGATATGGAGGCCATGTATACCAATGCATTGACGGCCTGGGTATTAAGGTCGGCCCGGATGCCCCTTTGTCTCAAAGACGACAAGACCCTTTTAAAAACGGTGATGGGCAAACTTCCCGACCTGAAAAGGGCCCGCATCGGCAGGATTACAAACACCTTGGCCCTGGATAGGATGTGGTTCACCAAACCCGTCCTGGCTCAACTTAAGGGGCAAGATCAAATAGATATCAATGAGGCCCCGCTTCCGGTTGCCTTTTCTGCCGATAACAGGCTGCTGCCCTTTTAATCTTTTTTTCAATATTGATCCTCCCCTGGTTCTTCCAGACATCCGGTTACGTCCCCTGCACTGAAAATTACCGAGGATAATTCATGGGGTCGGAACCCGGATCAAAGCTGATCCGGATTTTAAAAGAAATCTTGTATATTTACCTGATGAGCCTGGGAGATTTCCTGTTGGAGCGGCAAAACCTGAAATCCCAGGGCTGTTTTTTACTTGCATGCATCCGTTTAAACTTGTAAAAGCTCCTTTTGGAGTTTTGACTAACCCTTTGATGGACTGGCGGCGGACATAATCAACCCATGGAAACAAGCGTACAGGTAACAAAAACAGGTCCGGGATATAAGGAATTCATTGCCCTGATGGCGGTGATGATCTCCATTACGGCCCTGTCCATCGACATGATGCTGCCGGCCCTGCCCCAGATGGGCAGGGATCTCCATGTGGCCCGCCCCAATGATGTCCAGCTTGTTGTCTCCCTATTGATCTTCGGCATGGGGCTCGGGCAGATCTTTTTCGGCCCTCTGTCGGATAGTTTCGGCCGCAAACCCGTAATTTTTACCGGATTCGTGATATTTGCCCTGGGCTGCCTGCTGTCCATCTTTTCAAGCCGGTTTGAAATCATGCTGGCCGGAAGACTTATCCAGGGACTGGGTGCTGCAGGTCCCCGAACAGCCATCATTGCCCTGATCCGGGATCAGTATCACGGCCGGGCCATGGCCCGGATCATGTCCGCCGTGATGGCGGTATTTATATTTATTCCTGCCATGGCCCCCTCCCTGGGACAGGCCATTCTGCTCCGGGGAAACTGGCGGGCCATTTTCGGGGTCCTGATGATCCAGGGGATTGTCGCCCTTACCTGGTTTACCATCCGCCAGCCGGAAACCCTTCCCAGGCAGCATCGGATTCCCTTTTCAGCCGTCCGCATCCTAAAGGGGCTCAAGGAGGTATGCTCAAACCGGCTCTCCCTGGGGTACACCCTGGCCTCCGCCTTTATGCTCGGCGTGCTCCTGACATATCTGAACTGCGCCCAGCAGATTTACCAGGAGGTATTTGGCCTGGGCCGGGAATTTCCCCTGTACATGGCTTTTCTGGCTCTCTGTATCGGAGGGGCATCCCTGGTCAATTCCCGGATCGTGATGAAATTCGGCATGCGTGCCTTGTCCTACCGGGCAGTGCTGGTCTTTATCCTCTTGATGATCTTTTATCTGGCGGCGGTCCTTAAAATGGGGGAACCTTCTTCCCCGTGGCTGTTCATGGTCTGTTTTTCCCTCTCTTTTTTCTGCCTCGGGATCCTCTTTGGGAATCAGAATTCCATAGCCATGGAGCCCCTGGGCCATATTGCCGGGATAGGGGCCGCCGTTATCGGCTCACTGACCAGTCTGATTTCATCCCCCCTGTCCATGATCATCGGCCGGGCTTACAACGGCAGTACACTTCCCCTGGCCTGGGGATTCGTCATCCTGGGTCTCCTCACAGCCGCGGCCATGGCCTGGGCCGATCATTCCCGGGTGAAAACAGGACCATCCAATTGACATGGGGCCGGCGTGAGATCTTTGGCTTGTCGGCGGGGCCAAGGCTGTGATAAAGGTTTTTCCAAAATGGGAAATCCTTAAAACATGGGCATGATAATGACCAAAGACCAGAAAAAAAGGTTGTTCCAAAGCTACCCTGTGTTCTCGGGTATGGATCCGGAATTGGCAGCCGGGATGCTCTCCCGGGCAGGACTGACCCGTCTTGCGGCCGGGACAAAGATTTTTGACGAACTCAACCCCTGTAATGGTTTTCCATTTGTTCTATCCGGAACCCTGCGCGTCTTTAAGAGATCTGTGAACGGGAGGGAACTTTCCCTGTATAAGGTCTCTGCCGGGGATGTCTGTGTGGTTACTGCCGGGTGCCTGCTCGGACATGCCCCATACAATGCTTCCGGACTGGTAAAAGAGGATACGGAACTTGTGATGATGACTGCCCAGGACTTTCATCAATCGCTGAGGACAAAGGCCTTCCGCGAGTTTGTTTTTTCATCCATCTCAAGACGGATTCTGGAGTTGATGCAGCTGGTGGAAGAGGTGGCTTTTCAAAAACTGGACCGGCGTCTGGCCGCTCTGCTGATCCGGCAGAAGAACCATTTAAAGGTTTCCCACCAGGAACTGGCCGATGAGCTGGGAACGGTCCGGGAAATGATTACGAGACTGTTAAACAGTTTTTCAGATGCCGGCCTGATCCAATTGGGGCGGGAAAAGATTGTGATTCTCAATGAATCTGCATTGCAGGAGGTTTTTGAAGAGTAACCCTTCCTTCTCCCCGGGGGACTGAACCTTGATTTTTTTCCTCTGTGACCCAGGTTACTTACATCCCGGGAATGATCTGATAATAGATCTTCTAAATTTTTATCAGAAAGGGATGCGAATGAAAAAAAAATCATTAAAAAATTACGAAATTCGTTTGGCCGGACCCGGAGAGTATGAGGATCTGGGACGGATGACGGCAAGGGCATATGAGGAATTGCCGGGTATGCCTGGCCTTGCGGAACAGCCGGATTACTACTCCATGATCCAGGATGTGGAAGGACGGGCTGCCCTGCCGGGTATCCTCATCTTTGTTGCCGTTTCACCTGGTAATGACCTTCTGGGAGGGGTTACATTTGTCGGAAATATGGCATATTATCATTCCGGGGGAAGTGCCGGTGAAAATACGGACTATTCGGGTATCCGGCTGCTGGCGGTCAGACCGGGAGCAAGAAATATCGGTGTGGGCAGGGCATTGACCGGGGCCTGTATTCAAAGAGCGGCCCAAATAGGCCGTCGGGGTGTAATCCTGCACACAACGGACTCCATGAAAGTTGCCTGGAAGATGTACGAGCGTATGGGATTTTCCCGGTCACCGGATCTGGATTTCATCCAGGGGCAATTATCGGTTTTCGGGTTCCGCCTGAAATTGGATCCGGCAGAATCCAATGGGAGGAATAAATGAGTATACGTGTGGTCAGGCTTGGCAGTGACAGGGCAAAAGATGAGGGAATCCGCATTGGAACCGTCCGTCGTCCGCCCCGGGGGGTACCGAAAAAAGATTTTGCATCGAAAAATTATTATGATGTATGGCTGCCCAACCTGTCCCCCAGCCCTGATACCATGAAAATGGGCAGGAGTGTGAAAACCGAAAAAGAGTGGCTGGCCTTTGAAAAAGAGTATAGAAAGGAAATGGTCCGGCCTGAGAATTTACGGGTCATCGAACTGCTGGCGGCCATGTCCCGGGAGAGCAATTTTTCGGTGGGGTGCTATTGTACGAATCCGGAACGCTGCCACCGGTCTGTCCTGCAGAAACTTCTCCAGGAAAAGGGGGGTAAAATCAAACAGGATGACAAGGGCGCATGAATCTCTTTGCAGGGGCGATGGGATATCGCCCCTGCAAAGGGAAATCGTCGGGATATTTTCCCTTCCTATAATCTTAAAAGGATTCTGTTGCTATATCGCCGGCTTTTATGCTTTCTTTGCCGCCGGAGAGATGGCGGCGCTGTTTGTCCTTGTATTTTCTGATCTGCAGCCGGACTTTGTCTGCAAGGGCGTCAATGGCTGAATATAGATTGTTTTCCGTCTCCTCCCGGGCGTGAATTTTAATTTTATCACAGAAGAGGTTGACGTCGGCGATATGTCTCAATTTTTCGGCCGATAAGACGATATGGGCATCGGCCGGATAATCGAGCATCTTATCCAGTTTTTCGAATTTCTCATGGATGTGTGCCTTTACAGCATCTGAAGAGTCAAGGTTTTTGTGGGTAATGGATATCTGCATAGAAACCTCCTGAAAAAGGTAAAACGCTGATTTAATCCTACCATATCCATTCGGCCGTATCAACGGACCCGCTTGATTTATTTTGATCCAAACGGCTTTTAAAGGAAGGCCGGCTTATTTTAACTGACTGTCCTTGCTGCCCCTTCGGTTAAAGCCGGTAAAAGAGCCCTGTCCTTCTTCGAGTTCAGTCTGGCAGTCAATGCACAATTGCACGCCGGGAACCGCTTTTTGCCGGGCAGGGGGGATCGGCTCTCCGCATTCCCGGCAATGGGTCAGACTTTTCCCCCGGGACAGGCGGCTCCTGGCCCGTTTGATTTCGTCTTCAATTCCCGCATCGATCTGTTCCTGTACGGCACCGTCACCGGCCCAGCCAACCGCCATGATCTCCTCCTTTTTTATTTATTTTCAATGGATCACACCGATAGTTTCTTCCATTTCAGAAGCTGCGCAACGACCATGCCGGTGATGAATCCGACGGCCAGATTGGATGCCAGTGTAATGCCCAGAATCAGGGCCGCAACAAAAAATTCCTTGCGGGTTTCCAGGTCCATGACGGCCAATGCCAGCTGGGCACCGGCAAATACAAGCAGAATCCCCAGGATTGACATGGGCAGCAGATTGAAAAAAGAGAGGATACCGTCTCCCAGGCCCAGGGTCAGGCCCAGGAATACCAGACCGATCATGAGATTGGATCCGGCCGTGCGGGCCCCGAACCGGTAATGGGCAGCCAGGCCGCCGGCGCCGTGGCACATGGGCATCCCCCCAAGGACAAAGCTCAATATATTGCCCAGGGCCATGGAGATGCAGACCCTGCGGTTGGATACCTTTGAGGAGTTTTCCTTGAAATATTCTCTGGACAGATCCGTATAGGCCAGGGCCGCGTTGCCCAGGGTCATGGGAACCTGGGGCAGGACCAGGGCGAACAGGGCAAAGGAGAAATCCACTTTCCCGGGAAAGGGAAGGGGGAAGATTTCAGGAAGATGGATCATGGGGCCGTTTTCCGGCAGTTCCAGCCGGGCCCCCAGGATCCAACCGGCTGCCAGGCCCCCCAGGATCACGGCCAGGCCTGCGGGCAGTTTTTTATTGTCCAACAGCAGCAGAGTGGCCAATCCTCCCAGGGTTCCGATCAGGATGCCGATGGGAACCGGGCCCAGGGACTGCACGGTCAGGTAGGGCTCGGCAGCCTGGTGAAGCTCCTGGAATTTGGATGTTCCCATGATGAATTTTATCCCGCCGGACATGAGCAGGGCACCGGTGGATAACTGAACCCCCCGGATCACAGCCCTGGGGGTCAGTTTTTTAATAAGATCTATGGCCCCGGTCATCCCGGCCAGCAAAAGAAAAAAGGCCATTAAAAGGGAAGAGGCAAGGATCTGGGAAGGGGACAGGGATGCGGCAACGGCATAGGCGCCGATAACCTTCATGGGCTGAACCGGGACTGTAATCCCGAAGTAGAGTCCGGTAAATATATAGAACAGCCCGATGCTGAAAAACAGCCCCACGGGATTCAGACCGTTGACCAGAACCATGGCAATGGAGATGGGCAGCAGGGTTCCCAGGTCTCCCAGGGATCCGGCCAGTTCCATTCGGTTAAATCTGAGTCTTTCAGCCATAAATCTTCTCCTTTTTAAGACGAACCGGATTGTATCGGAAAATAAGCGGCGAATAAACAAAAAAAGGAAGGTCTTTCCAAGAGAATTTTCGGATCAGGCCCCCATGTCCCGGGGATACGGGAAGGGGCAAGGCAAACAGGACCGGTCCCCTGCGCCTTTACTCTCCGGATTTTTCCATCAGGGGAAGCTTGATGGTAAACCGGGTCCATTCCCCTTCCCGGGATTCCACCTGGATGTCTCCGCCATGGTCCTTGATGAATCCGTAACAGACGGAAAGCCCCAGGCCCACGCCCTGGACGCTTTCTTTTTTTGTGGTGAAAAAGGAGTCAAACACCTTTTCAATGTTTTCCGGGGCAATGCCCGTGCCTGTATCCTTGACAACGATGTGGAGCATGGATCCGTTGCCCCGGGTTGAGATCTCAAGGTTCCCGCCTTCGGGCATGGCATACATGGCATTGGAGAACATATTGATGAATACCTGGCGGAGCTGATCCCTGGAGGCCATTATGGTGCCCGGATTCTTGTCCAGGTCCAGGCTTACCTTGACTGAATTCTCCCGGAAGCGTTTTTCATAGAGAAGCATGAGTTCGTCCAGGATCACGTTGATATCGATTTCCGACCGTTTTTCCTCATCCGGCTTGGAAAAGGAAAGCATTTTTTTGAGCATGTCCGCCAGGCGCATGGTTTCCGACAAAGACATATCCAGGAGCTTTCTTCTCTTGTTCTGGGGGGAGATCTCGGTCTTCATCAGCTCCAGGGTGTTCATGATTCCGAAAAGGGGATTGTTCAGTTCATGGGCGATCTGGGAGGTGAGCCGCCCCATGGCGGCCAGTTTTTCCGACTGGAGAAGATGCTGCCTGGCCTCGGAAAGTTCCCTTTCCATTTCCAGCCTCTCTTTCAGGTCCACAACAGTGGCCACCGTTGCCAGTTCTCGGCCTTCATCATCGTAGATAAGCCCGGCGGACAGGCTGCCCTCCACAAGGTCGCCGTCCTGTCTTTTGAAATTCAGGGGATAGGATTTAAGCCGGCCCCGCCCCCCGAATTTTTCATCCCTTACCATATTCATCAATGTTTTGGACAATTCCTTGGAAAAGATCTCATGGATGCCCATTTTATCCATTACCTGTTCGGCGGTGTATCCGAAGATTTCCTCTGCCCCCTGGTTCCATAATTTAATGATGCCGTTCATATCCATGGTCATGATGGCGTTGGGTGAGGAGGAGATGATCCGGTCAAGGAAGTCATGGGCCTCTTTGATCATATTGGCATGTTCCTTTCTCCGGGTCTGGTCCACTACGATCCCTTCATACCCTAGGATGTCTCCATGGGTGTCGTACCGGACATTGGAGGTGAGAAGGATATGAAGAATCCGGCCGTCCCGGTGGCGCCACCTGACTTCGTAATCAATGACCTGACCTTTATCTTCAATGATTTCCATGTAGGTCTTCCGGTCCGAGGGTTTTAAATAGACGTCCGTGGCCAAATCCAGGGACAAGAACTCATCCTTGTTCTGATACCCCAGGATTTTGAGCAGGGCCGGGTTGACGTCCAGAAAGCGTCCCTTTCTGCTGGAGATAAAGACCCCGCACCCCACGTGGTTGAAAAGCCGCTGGTAGCTTTCCCTGGAAGAAATAAACCTGGCTTCCTGCTCCTTGCGCCGGGTGATGTCCCGGTATATGGAGAGTTTGGACCGGGTCCCGTCCTGGTTGTGAACCGGAAGTTCGGTGACGGAAAAATGTTTGTCCATGGACTGAATATAGATTTCACTGTGGTGGGTTTCGTCTTTATTGAACACTTCATCGTATCTGCACCATTCACAGGGGGTGTCGGACCGGATAAGGACCTCATGACATTTTTCGCCGGTTCCTTGGCCGAAAAGTTCCTTCATATAGTGGTTCATGTACTCCACGGTGAAATCATCGTTGACGATATAGATCCCTTCCTGGAAGGCATCCAGAGCATCCAGTATTTTATCGGAGTAATCGGTCATGGCTTCCCCCTTGGCTGAATTTTAGATACATGCAACCCGGATAAGATATGTCTTCAAATCCTAACACAAACCTTTACACTCAGCAAATGATTATGGCTTGACTTTTTTTCGGGCAAAAAATACTCTGCTGGAATACATTTAAGGGGGGAGAGGAATTATGAGGATTGTCCGCGCGCTTTTAATTTTGATTCTTGTTCATGGTTCACTGGTCTGGGCCCAAGAAAAGCCGGCTGCCCGGGTGGGGGTTTCAAAACTTAGCTTTCAGGAAGTGGCCCCCAGCCAGCCCTTTATCGGGACTCTTTACTACGAACGGATCAGCCATGTCTCTTCCGAGGTGTCCGGCCTGGTGAAAAAGATCCGGGTGGGAACCGGAGACCGCGTGGAAAAGGGGATGCCCATGGTTTCTCTGGATACGGAGATCCTGGATAAAGAGATTGACCTCCAGGAGAACCGGATCGAGCAGGCAGATCTTGAAATTCTTCATTTAAAAAAGAACTTTCAGCGCATGGACTCCCTTTACGAGACAGGCGGTGCCACGGAAAAAGACTTTGATGACGCCGGTTTTCTTCTTAAGGAGGCCCTGCTCAAAAAACAGTCTGCCCAGACCATGCTCAAAAAGTTGATGATCCAGAAAAGAAAAAGCGTGATCAAGGCCCCCTTTGACGGGATTGTCCTTGAAAAGAATGTGGATACAGGGGACTGGGTCCTCCAGGGAAAAGCCCTGGTCAGTATCGGGTCTGTCAATGACCTTTTTGTAAAGCTGCCCGTGGCCGAGACCCTGCTTCAGTTCATCTCCATGGGCCAGACCCTTCCCGTGACCATCAACGCCTATGCCCGTGAACTGGAGGGAGTCGTGGAAAACCTGGCACCTGAAGCCGACGCAAAGACAAAAAATATCTTTATAAAGATCAGGATTCCCATGCAGGACAAGGTCGCCGAGAATATGTCGGCAACCGTGCAGATACCCACGGGGATCCGGCAGAACCTGGCCTTGATCCCCAGGGATGCCCTGGTCAATGTAAAGGGGAAAAACATGGTGTATACCATCCGGGATGAAAAAGCCGCAATCCTTCCGGTAAACATCGTGGCCTTTCTGGGGGACCGGATCGGTGCGGACGATGCCCATTTTAAAGAGGGAATGCCGATGATCGTGGACGGGAATGAACGGGTGCAGCCGGGACAGCCCGTGGCCGTAACCGGAGAAAAATAAATGGATATTATCGGTTTTGCCATCCGAAAGCCTGTGACCGTGGCCGTGGGCGTCATCATGACCATGATGTTCGGTCTCATCGGCATTCAAAAGCTGCCTGTCCAGCTGACGCCTGATGTGGAAACTCCGGAGATCACGGTAAACACGACCTGGTACGGGGCCACTCCCTATGAAATCGAAAAGGAGATCATTGAGAAACAGGAAAAGGTCCTAAAGGGGCTCAGGGGCCTGACCAAGATGGAAAGCTCCAGCTATAACGGCCTGGGGACCATTACCCTCTCCTTTGGGATCGGAACCGACCTGGATGATGCCCTGCTCAGGGTGTCCAACAAGATGTCCGAGGTCAGCGGATATCCGGATAATGCGGACAAACCCACCATTGAATCTTCCGGGGCTGACAGTTCTCCCATTATCTGGATGGTTCTCAAGACCAATCCGGAAAACCCCCGTCATATCAATGAATTTCGGACCTTTTTCGAAGACAATGCCCGCCAGCATCTGGAGAGGATACCGGGAGTGGGCTCCCTCCTGGTGTTCGGGGGAACCGATACCACCCTGGACGTGATCCTCGATATCCAGAAACTGGCCCGGTACAACATGACCATCAACCAGGTTATCGATGCCATACAGAAGGCCAACCAGAATATCTCGGCAGGTGTCCTGGGCATGGCCAAGAAAAATTACAGGATCCGCACCGTAAGCCAGTTTCAGAGCCCTGAAGATGCCATGGATACGGTCATCTTTGACGACGGGATCAACCGGGTCCATCTCCGGGATGTGGCCCGGGTGAAAAAGGGGTTTAAAAAAGAGACGGCCTCGGTGCTCCATAATGGTGTCCAGGTGGTTGTGGTGGGTGTAAAAAAGGAAAAAGGGGCCAATGTCCTGGATATGACCGATGCCGTTGAACAGGCGGTCACCCATTTGAACCGGACTCTTTTAAAGGACAACGGCCTCAACCTGGAGATGGTCTATGACCAGCGTCCTTACATCAACACGGCCACCCGCCTGGTAAAACGGAATATCATCATCGGCAGTCTCCTGGCCATCGGCGTTCTCCTGCTCTTTTTACGAAGTGTCAGGGCCACCCTGATCACCGGCATTGCCATTCCCATTTCCGCCCTGGGCTGCTTCATCTTTCTCTGGCTCATGGGAAGGAACCTTAACGTGGTGAGCATGGCCGGGATCTCATTCGCCGTAGGCATGCTGGTGGACAACTCCATCGTGGTCCTGGAAAATATAGACCGCCACCGGAAAGAGGGCAAAGCCGCCTTTGACGCCGCGTTCCAGGGGGCCAAAGAGGTCTGGGGAGCGGTCCTTGCATCCACCCTTACAACGGTGGCTGTCTTCCTGCCCGTCATTTTTATCCAGGAAGAGGCCGGCCAGCTCTTCCGGGACATTGCCATAGCTGTGACCTCTTCCATCCTCCTGAGCCTGGTGGTTTCCATTTCCGTGATTCCCACCCTATACAACCTTTTTTACAGGAAAAGAAATCACACCAAGGCCCGGGGGATCCAGAAAAGTACTGTGGGACCTTTTTTGGCAGGCATCCTCCTTAGGGTCAGCAACCTGTGCATGAAAAACGCATTTACCCGGTTGGCGACCATCATTCTGTTTACCCTTCTTTCCGTGGGACTGACCCTCAAGCTCATGCCCAATGCAGAATACCTGCCCCAGGGCAATCGGAACCTGATTCTGAACATCCTGATTCCGCCGCCCGGTTATTCCGTGGCCAAACTGAAAGCCATGGGGCGGAAAGTTTACCAGGACTGCGAACCCTATTTCAAGGAAGACGGCAGAGAGGGCTTTCCCCAGATCAAGAATATGTTTTTCGTCGGAGCCGACCGGGTGACCCTGTTCGGCGGGATCAGTACTCATGAAACCCGTGCCGGGGAACTCATGCCCCTGTTTAACCGGGTCATGGCCTCCATCCCCGGCGTGTTCGGGGTCAGTATCCAGGCCGGTATTTTCCAGTCCGGGATCGGAAAGGGCCGGACCGTGGATGTGAACATCTCCGGAGAAAATATCCAGGAAATCATCCAGGCGGCCTATGGACTCTTCGGAACCATAAAGGCCAAGATGCAAAACACCCAGGTCCGGCCCGTGCCCTCCCTTGAGGCAGGGTATCCGGAGGTCCAATTCGTTCCCAACATGGAAAAACTGGCCGCCAGCGGACTGACCGCAGAGGATCTGGGGGTTTATGTGGATATCCTTATGGACGGAAGGAAAGTGGAAGAGTACCGCCCCGAAGGCGTCAAACAGGTGGACCTGGTCATCAAGGGAAAAGATGCCTCGGCCCGGTCCCCGGAGGATATTTCATTCTCCACCATTGTCAATAAATTCGGAGACCTGATCCGGGTCAGGGACGTGGCGGATATTCGATACGGCCAGGGTATGCACCAGATCAATCATCTGGAGCGCAGCCGCACAATTACCCTCCAGGTGACCCCTCCCATGGATCTGCCCCTTCAATCGGCCATGGAACAGATCCAGGAGGATATCATCCCCTCTCTGGAAAAGGCCGGCAGACTTAATAATGTCATGGTCAGGGTAGGGGGGAATGCCGACAAATTGGTGGAGACCCGCCAGGCCCTGCAGTGGAACCTGCTCCTGGCTTTGATCATCACCTATCTGCTCATGGCGGCCCTGTTTGAAAATTTCATCTATCCCTTTATCATCCTTTTTACCGTGCCCCTGGCCGCAGCCGGTGGATTTGTGGGCCTCTGGGCCGTGAATACCTATATCGCACCCCAGGGATTTGATGTGCTGAGCATGCTCGGGTTTATCATCCTCATCGGAACGGTGGTCAACAACGCCATTCTTATCGTTCATCAATCACTGAACAATGTCCGGCTTAACGGGCTTGAGGGCAAAGCGGCCGTGGCGGATTCAGTGAAAACCCGGATCCGGCCCATTTTCATGAGCGCCACCACCAGTCTTCTGGCCATGATGCCCATGGTGGTGTCCACAGGGTCCGGCAGCGAGCTTTACCGGGGCCTGGGAGCCATCCTTCTGGGGGGACTGTCCATGTCAACGGCCTTCACCCTTCTGGTCATACCCTCCCTCCTGGTCTTTTTCATAGGGATGGAAACTCAGAAGGTTTAAACCTTAAACCGGCCCACCATCTCATTAAGCCGTCCGGCAATATCGGCCAGACCTCCGGCACTCTCCCGGACCGTCTCGCTGCGCTGGGTCATTTTTCCTGCTGCCTGGTTGACCTCGGCAACATCTTTTGTGACCTCTTCGGCCACCATTGAGCTCTGGCTTACGTTTTCATTGATGTCCTGGATACCGGAGGAGGCCTGGCTGATGTTTATGGAGATTTCCCGGGTGGCAGAGGATTGTTCTTCCACGGAAGAGGCAATGCTGGATATGAGACCATCCACCTGGCTGATGACCTCACTGATCTCATTGATGCTGGCCAGAGTGTTGTCGGCTGTTCCCTGGATATTTTCTATTTTTTCCTTAATATCCATGGACGCGGCAGAGGTCTGGGTGGCCAGTTCCTTAATCTCGCTGGCAACCACGGCAAATCCTTTTCCGGCGTCTCCGGCCCTGGCCGCCTCAATGGTTGCATTCAGGGAGAGAAGATTGACCTGCTCGGAGATATCGGTGATGGTCTCCACCACCTGGCCGATGGCCTGGGCAGCCTGGCCCAGGACACCCATCTGCTGGCTCGATTCACTGACCTTGTTCACGGCATCCCGGGATATGCCGCGGGCCTGTTCTGCATTTTGAGCGATTTCATCAACAGTTGAGTTCATCTCTTCGGCGGCAGATGCCACCGAGTTGGTGTTGGTGCTGGACTCTTCCATGGCTGCCGAGATGGAAGTCATATTGGCGCTCATCTCTTCGACTGCGGCGGCAACGGAGTTGGACCTGTCCGAAGAATTCTTTGAATCCGAGGTTATCTCTCCTGAAATGGTCAAAAGGTTCTGGGATGAATCGGAAAGGAGAGCGACATTTTCCGAGATGTCCCGGATCATGCTCTGGAGCTTGTCCACAAATTCGTTAAAGGCCCGGGACAGAATTCCTATCTCGTCTTTGCTGCCGGCGTTCAGCCTCAGGGTCAGATCCCCCTCTCCCTGGGAGATGTCGGTCAGCCCTTTGACCACATTTTTCAGGGGCAGGGTAATGCTCCGGCTGATGACCACCATGAGGAAGAGGCCAATGACGAGGCCGGCTGAACTGATTCCCAATATGGTGACAACGGCCTGGGTATGTGTCTCGCCAGCGTTTTTCTGGTCTTCCTGGGCCAGTTTGAGGCTGATCTCCGTGAGCTGATCCAGGAAATTCCGCATGGCTTCAAACTTTTCATTGGCCGGTCCCAGGGTCAGGTCTAGGGCTTCCCTTCGTCCGGTCCGTGTGTCGGAGGATCTGCCTTCCACCACTTTTCTGGAAATGGTCATCCATTCTTTCCGGGCCGCTTCAAATTTGGGAATAACGGCTTTTTCTTCATCACTGCTGGCCAGGGCCTTGTACTTATCCCACCGGGTTGCGGCCTGGCCTAGGTTTTTTTCATATTCTTCCACCAGGGATTTGAATTCAGGAGACTTTACATTGGAAAAGATCATGGACCGTTCCGCCACCAAAAGCTGCTGAAGATCCCGGTCCGCCTCAATGAGATAATCGATGCTGGGCATTCTAATGGCAAAGATATCCTCCAGACGGTTTTCAATGGTGGATGCTCCGTAGAATCCGCTGATTCCGATGATGATCATGAAGAGGATCATGAGAAAGAATCCCAGAAACAATTTTACACTGATTTTCATATTTTTCAAAAAATTCATCCAATCTCTCCTTGGCTTTTTGTCCTAGTCCACCAGGTCCACATCAATGCCGAATGTGATGGCCCCGATAACCTGATCCGCGTCCTTCACCGGAACAGACACCTGGACCAGATAGGCCTGGGCGCTGTCGTCAAATTCCACTTCATCGACAAATATATCTCCCTTGCCCCCATTAAAAGATTTTTTGAATTTGGCTTCGTCTCCCTGCCAATAGTCGGAGGTCTTGTCGGTCATGGCTACGTTGGCCCCCTGGTTGTCCATTACGAAAATCTCTGCAAAAAAAGGTTTGGATTCAAGTACCCCGATTAAAAACTTTCCGCACTCGGAATCCATGAGGGCTTTCATGTAATCGGCGATACCGGAAAAAGCTTTCCATTTTTCGTCTGTTTTTTTAATGTCATCCAAGGTCTTTCCCTTGGCGTTTTCCGCCTTCACCGCCTTGACGATCTCCGGGGATGTTCCGTATTTCGCAAGTTCGGTATTGGCCAGATCCACGATTTTCTGGGGGGCTTTTTCCGCCCATACGCCCATGGTAAAACCAAAGATCCAGATAACTGAGATTAATGTAATCCAGAATTTTTTCATGGTTGTTCCTCCTTTTTTGAGAATTGGTTTCAACCTGAAGCACGGGTATTCACGTTAAGACGGGAAACGGCGAAAATCATCTTACCTCTTCCTCTGAATCCACGTCAATACAAGTTTTTTATTATTGTCCTCGGCTTTCTGGATAATATAATGTTTTAGGACGAATTACCAGGAAAAAATGAGAAGGGAGGTGGGGCACCATGTTTATCCCCGGGTTTCGCCGGAACAAAGAAGGGTATCGATACAGGATGCGATTTCCTGCTTTTTTGTTACTTGTTCCTCCTTGTTCAGGATATTTTTCCGACCGTCCCGGATGAGTCTTTTCCCCAGATCCACGAGAAAATCGTTTGCCTTCCGGCTGATTTCAAGATCCGGTTTTTCCCAGAACACGGGCGATTCCATTCGGGACATCTCTTTTAGGAGCCTGTGGCAGGCAAAGGTGAGAAGATCTTCCACCCATGCGACCCTGGGATCTGAAAAAGCCACCCGGCCCTCAAACCCGAAGAGTCCGTTTTTTTGAAGTTTTCCCTCTTCCTGGTACCGGCCGTACCCGGAGGTCCCGGCCAGGACGATCAGGGTATGGCTCAGGAGGTTGGCGGTCCGGTCCAGGCGGTCCAGAAGCCGGTTCTCTTCCAGAAAATCCATATTGATCCCAAGATCCTCGATCCGGCCCTCGGGTACAAACATGAGAAATCCGATTTCAGGCTCGACTCCCCAGGCCCTGCAAAGTTCAATGGCCCGGGCGGCCCGGTCCGGTCCCGAAGATTTGTCGATCCGGCTGAGCACATGGGAGGAGCCGCTTTCTATCCCCATGAGAAGGCTTTGAAAGCCGGATCTGATCAGTTTTTTCATGAGAGGTTCATCCAGGTCCTGGGGCCGGGTTTCCATGCCGAACCGGATGTTCATGGGCCGGATCCGGTCCATGAGGTCCATGATCCTTTTTCTTCCCCCGGCACCCGGGCCGATGAAATTGGGATCACAGAAATAAAAGGATTTTATTCCCTGGTCCACCAGATCCTGGATTTCCCGGGCGATATTTTCAGGGGATCTTCCCCGCCACAGGCTTCCCTGGTTGTAAAAGGAGGGAACCGGACAGAAACTGCAGTGGTTGTAACATCCCCGGCTGGCAAGCACGGATAGGGTCCCCTCAAGACTGCTTCTTTTGGGAAAGGCAAAGATATCCGGATTCTTTTCCGGGGGCCTCATCCGGCTGTCCCTGTCCAGGAGGCAGGAGGCCAGGGCCAGGCCCTGGATATTTTCCAGCCTCTTTTTCTTTTCAATTCCCCGGGCAAGTTCCACCAGGGTCTGCTCAAATTCTCCAACGGCAATGGAGTCTATGTATGGACACTCTTTGAGGATCTGACGGTAAATCAGGGAGGGGAAAAATCCGAATAGATTGATGTGCCCGGAAAATCCCTTTGTTTTCAGATTGGACAGAAAATCAAACAGCACCGGGGTATGCTCCCAGAAATAGACCGCATTGACGCAGAGAAGATCCGGATCCAGGGAAAGAACCTTTTCTTCTGTCTCATCAAAAGCGGCACCCGGAACCGCCCTGTCCAGGAAAAGGGTGTCCATCCCCTCCCGTTCCAGGGCCGAGGCGGCATATCCGCCCATGAGGCAGGACCATAAAGGGGTGTTGGCAATATCGTTGAACCGTTTTTCGGATGCCATCCTCGGGTGTTCCAGAACCAGTATCTTCATCTTATGATCTCCTGATCATTAATATTATTATCCGGGGCCAGGCCCAGCCGGGAAAAAACACCGGCCGCGTGACAGCGGGCTTCAAATTCGTGGAGGACATGGCTGAATTCCACTGGGTTGTGGAAAACCGGGTACAGCAGGTCTGTGTCCGGGTCCAGGTTTTTGTTCCGGAGGAGTCTCCGGGTTAAAGGGGCTCCGGGATAGAGCCTGACATGGTTGAAGATCACCGCCCCCAGGTTCCCGGCCCGGGCATGGATCTCCAGAAGCCGGTCCAGGTTCTGGCCGGCCTCCTCCACGCTTTTTCCGTCTTCCCCGGGAAGGTTGACCAGAAAATGGCACATGGTCAGAATGCCCTTGTCTGAGGTGAGCCTGGCCGCATCAAGGATGTCCTTGATCTCCATTCTCTTGTTCAGCAGTTTCAGACCCCGGGCGGTCAGGGCGTCTCCGGAAAAATAGACGGCTGCCAGCCCGGATTCCATGGCAAGTTCCAGGTTCCGGGTTCCGAGGCTGTCCTCCCGGAAAAAACCGGTCCAGGCAATATTCAGGTTCCGGCGGATCAGTTCCCGGCACAGGGCCTCAAAATGGTCCCTGGGACGGTTAACCACCCCGTCGGTGAAGTGGAAAAGATTGATTTTGAATTTATTTTTCAGCATTTCCATTTCATCTACGATTTTTCCGGGACTTCGAAGGCGCAGGCAGGTGCCGCCCAGGAAAGGATAGAGGCAGTAAGCGCAGTGAAGATCACACCCCCTTTTTCCTTCAATTCCCATGGCAGCCACATAGGCATTGCCCTTCATGTAATCCAGGGGCAAAAAAGTCTTTGTGTCCGGTTTAGGGATCTCATCCATGGAAATTCCGGGCCCCGGAGGATTGAGAATCAGTTTTTCCCGGTCCCGCCGGATAAGTCCGGGAACCCGGTCCGGTCGGGAGGGATCGGACAGGAAAAGGGAAAAGGCGGATTCTCCTTCACCGATCAGGCCCAGGTCGATCTCGGTCACCTCCTGCATCAACCGTTTCCCGAACAGGGAAAAGGCAGGCCCCCCGGCCAGGATCACGGCCCGGGGGACCAGGGCCCGGACCAGCCGGGCCGCGGTTTTCAAAGAAGATAGATAGGAAGCCTGGTGGCCGGCCAGGGGGTCCAGATTCCGGAAAGACAGGGCCACCATGTGGGGCGTAAAATCTTCAATGACCTCTTGTAAGCGGGCCCAGGGGTCGGGACTGAGGTTCATGTCCAGGCCCTGTTTTTCTATTTTTTCAGGGACCCGGGCGGACAACCTGGACAAGCCCAGGGGGTATACTTTTTCTCCGGCTCCCAGATGAGAGGTGGGAACCTGGACCAGAAGCAGTTTCATAGGTATCACTCCACAAGTACCAGGCCGATATAGGTGACGTATTGCCCCTTTTCCCGGACCGGTTTGATCTGCAGGCCTGCCCGGTCTGCGGTGGCAAAAACGTCAATTCCAGATCCCTCCATGGAGGGCCGGGCCAGGGCCGGATTCCTGCATAGCCCGTCTTCGGGGCATTGGGGGCAGACCGGGCAGGGGCCGGCCCCAAAGGAAAACACCTTGTGATATCCTTCCAGAAAGGCCTGTTTTTCAAGGCGGAGCAGGATCCTGTGAAACTCATTTCCCGGGGGCTCTCCCCGGACCAGGAAGCCGTAAGTATAGGCGTCCAGAAGAGCGCGGGTCTTTTCATGGTCCATGCCGTGGGGCGGGCATTGGAGCCCTTTTCCGTAAAGGTCGCACCCGAACCGGCATTTTTCCCGGGCCCAGGGAATGGTGATCACATCCTTTGGCTGGATGGGAATCATATCTTCAAGGCCCAGTTCAAACCCCAGATCCTGCAGAAGGGAAGGGGTAAGATCCACTGCCCCATTCTGCCGGGCCAGGATCACAGAGGTGTCGGTTTCAAGATCCCGGACCCCGGTTGCGGTAAGGCCTGCCTTTTCACACCATTGGATTATTCTCTTTGAATCATGACAGGCCCCGTTATAGGTGTTGAGCATCATGTTCAGGTCGTAGAGGGCCCCTTTCTGGGGATTTTTCCCCCTCCGGTCCGGGAAGTAGTCGTGGACCAGGACAAGCCCGTCCGGTTTGAGCAAAGAAACGGCTTTGGAAAAGAGGGTCTCGGCCTCCTCAGAGCCATAGGCATGGAGGAAATTGCTCAGGCAGATCAGGCCGAATTTTTCATCAAATTCATGGGTCCTGAAATCTCCGGAAACAAGGGTGATTCCCTTCCAGTCATCCGGGTGCGGATAGAGCCGGGTCCCGGCCTCGACAACTTCCGGGATATCCATTACCCTTGCCTTTTCTTCCGGATATCTTCCCAGGATGGCCCGGGCCAGGCTACCGGCTCCGCCCCCGATATCCAGGATGGGTCCTTGAATCTTCTGTCGGGCCAGAATCTTTGCGATTTCCCCGGTCTTCTGCCGGACCAGAACATCCATGGAGGCCGCATACTTCAGGTTTCTCTCTTCATAGGAAGGGGGAGAAACCAGAGGTCTATCGCCTTTGGCCACTTTCCGGGTCAGATCCTCCCAATGGGGACGGATGTACTGCCGGTAGAGGAAAAAATTTCCCATATACTCCTCTTTTCCCGGGACCAGGAAAAGGGAGGCGGTCTGGGAATTGTAAAAACGGCCTTTATGACGGGACACAAGACCCATGCGCTCCATGGCCCCGAGAAGGCGGATCAGCTCTTGGAAGTTGCAGTCTGCAGCCCCGGCCAGATCCTCTGGAGAGGAGATGCCCTTTTCCAGAAATTTGAACAATTCAAGTTCGATCCCGGTGAACAGAACCTGGGAGTACCAATAGGCGGTTGCCAGGTCTTCCAGAAACTGGAATCCTGTCCGGGCCGGATCAATTTCCTGGAATCCCAGGCCCATTATTCAGCCTCCGGAACCAGGGGGGAGGAAAAGATCCGGGGTTTGGAATTTTCCCCGGATTCATCCCCGAAAAACAGATCCAGACGTTCCTTTTCACTGGGGCTTGTGACCAGGGAAACCCCGACAAAGACAAGGCCTGAGATCCCCATGGCCGGGATGACCCCGTGGCCCATGAACAGGGGATGGATACTCTCCAGAAAGGGGGGTGCCATGGGCGCGGTCTTGAAAAGATCCGCCAGGACAAGTCCGGTCTGGACAATGAATCCGGTCCACATGGAGGCCACGGCTCCGGGGCCTGTGGCCCGCTTCCAGAAGATTCCGCCCAAGAGGGCGAAAAAATAGGAGGCCGAGGCAATGAATGTGGCAATATGGATGGCATCGATGATGCTGGTAATGAAAAAGGATCCCAGGGTGGCCAGGAACACGATAAAGAGAACGCTGGCCCGGTTGATCATCCGGATCTGGGTGGGGGTGGCGGATCTGTAGAGGTGGCGCTGGAAAATATCCCGGCTGATGCAGGAGGCACCGGATGCGGCAAAGGTATCTGTGCAGGACATGGCCGCAGAGGCAAGGGCCAGGGCACAAAGGGCCAGGCTCAAGTCTGAGAATCTGGCCTCCATGATAAAGGTGAGAAGGGCGGGCTCTGCCTTTGCCATTCCCATGGGAAAGCCTGCCCCGGCAATTTCAGGATAGATCCGGTTAAGGCCCAGGGCGATGAGGGCGCATCCCCCGAAAACCAGGGCCACGAAAAAAGATCCCAGGAACATTCCGTTCCGGGCCGATTTTTCGTCCCTGGCTGCCCAGACCCTCTGCCAGGGATCCTGTTCCGAGATCCAGCCCGGCACAATGGCCAGCACAAAGATCAATACCATGGGAAGCCCTATGGAGAGCGGATTCCACCAGCCCGGAGAGGGAGCAGCCAGGATCTGTCCCAGGGACAGGCCCGATGTACTGCCGGCGCCGGAAAGCACGGCAACGGTCATGACCAGGATGAAAAGAGCCAGGCAGATGAACTGGACCATATCCGTGGCAATGACGGCGGACAGTCCTCCCAGGGTCACATAGGCGGCAACGGCCAGGCCCACGATCAGGGCGGAATAGACCGGGCTGACATTGTAAAAGATCTCCAGCACCATGGCAAATCCCTTGATGTCTGCAATGGCGAAGAGGATCATGACCACGGTGATGATCAGGGCCACGGGCAGACGTAAAAAACGGCCGTACCGGAGTTCCAGAAGCTCGGGCTGGGTCACGGCGGGCAGGGCTTTGATCTTTTTGACAAAGAGTCCGATGATGAAGAGGGCCAGGATATTGGGGGCCACAAATCCCCACACAGACCCCGTACCCAAGAGGATAAAGAATCCGATTACGGCAAGGAGGGCTCCTGCCGTCAGCCAAGAGGCAGCCGCTGAAAATCCCAGGGAGAAAACCCCGGCGGATTTTCCGGCCAGCCAGAAATCGGTCTGGGAAACCTGTCTTTTGTTAAAATAGAGTCCTGTCAGAATCAGAAAAGACAGGTAGACGAACAGAACCAGCAGAAAAAGATGAAAGGCATTCATAAAAACCTCCCGGCCGGCATCCAGGAGCCGACACTTTATCAGCCCGGGGATTTACCGTCTCTCCGAGAAGTTTATTTCAGGCTTTTCCCATGAGATGTTCTGGCTCGTGGATCATCCTAATCACCGCGTCTTCCCATGCCGCTTCGAAATTGAAAACTTACGGCACAGTGACCTTCTGCGGCTTTTGTCCCCACTTACAGCGGCGGGTCCGCCCCGGATTTTCACCGGGTTCCCTCAGAAAAAAGCAGATTCCGGTCTCCTCCCTGAATGTGAATCACAGGCAGGAAACCATGATTATGTAGCACATGGGAAAAAAGGTTTCAATCCGTCTGAAGTGAAAAATCGGAACCTTCCCAGATGCAAAGAGAGTTGTTGTTTTGAAAAGCCTTGCCCGGCTTAGCAATACCGGGTTAATCTGTACTTTTCAGCCAGCTCAATTCTCTGTTGATCCGGCAGGGAAGTAATGTATCGCCGGAAGCCGGGACACCATCCCGCATGCCACCTCCAGAATCTGCCCAGTAAAGAGCTTGGATTTTTATCATACTTTGCCCGGAACCGGCAGTTTTCGCACATATGTCCAGCCATTATCTTTTCTCCTTTGTCTGTTGATATCTTTGGATCTTTTTCCCCTTTATTTGAAAGAAGCACAAAGTTAAAAGGTCAAAACCAAAAGCGGTTGTCTGCCAGAGCCGCGTTCCCATTCAAAAATCGAGGTTAAACCCGCCTTCTTTCAGATTATGGAGGTTGTCAAAGCATTTTTTGCAGGCGGTTTTCAATCAAATCTTCGGCCTGGGACATGATCCGGTCGATGAGTTCCCTGCAGGTGGGGATATCATGGATCAGGCCGGCCACCATGCCGCAGGACCATACCCCTGTTTCCACAAGTCCCTCCTTCATGATCCTGGGGTAAACCCCGGCCACTTCATCAATAATATCTTCGAACCGGAGATTCTTGCCCAGGGCGGCTTCTTTTTCCAACAGCCTTTCCACGGCCGGGTTGTTGAGAACCCGTTCGGTATTTCCCAGGGGCCGCATGACCAGGCGGGTGTCCGTTTCCCTGGCCGATAAAATAGCCTGTTTGACCTTTTCATGCACCGGGGCTTCTTTGGTGGCGATGAACCGGGTGCCCATGTTGATGCCTTCCGCACCCAGGGAAAGGGAGGCCACCAGGCTTCTGGCATCGGCCATGCCGCCGGAGGCCACAAAGGGGATTTTCAGCTCATCGGCAGCCCGGGGCAGAAGGATCATATTGGGAATGTCATCTTCCCCGGGATGTCCCCCGCATTCAAATCCGTCCACGGACACGGCATCGCAGCCGATTTTCTCGGCCTTCAAGGCATGGCGGACCGAGGTGCACTTGTGGATGACCTTTATCCCTGCCTTTTGTAAGAACGGCAGATAGGGTTCCGGATTCCGGCCCGCGGTTTCCACGATCTTTACCCCGGTCTCGATGATGGCCTGGATATACCCGGGATAATCCGGGGCCGTGACCGTGGGCAGAAAGGTCAGATTCACCCCAAAAGGCTTGTCCGTCATCTCCCGGCATCTCAGGATTTCCCCGGCAAGATCTTCCGGGGTTTTCTGGGTCAGACCGGTGATGATGCCCAGCCCCCCGGCATCGGACACGGCTGCGGCCAGTTCCGCAAACCCTACGTAGTGCATGCCCCCCTGGATGATGGGGTGCTGGATTTTGAACAACTCTGTAATTCGTGTTTTCATCTTTCCTCCGGAATGGGAGCGGGGAAGGCTATATCAGCTGGAAAAGCCTGAAAAGCAATGGGCTCCCTATTTTAACCTTGGCGTATGACCATCCGTCCATATTCGATAAAGGTGGTTCTCAATTGTCTATTCTATAAATTTGGGTATATCCATGGCAAGCCCTTTTCCAGGCAGGGCCATGAGTGTGGAGGTCCCGTGGGCAATGAGGGTTTTCTTCTCATCAAACACCTTTGCCTCGGAATAGCTGATGGAGCGGCCCGGCCTGAGGCAGAGTCCTTTTGCCCGTAATTTCCCCCGGGTGACCGGGCCCAGGTAATTGAGCTTTAAATCCACATTCACCAGGCCCGTATCCTGGGGAAGTCTTAAAAACGCGGCCCAGAAGGTCGCCGTATCGATGAGGGTGGCAATGACCCCTCCGTGGACAATGCCAAAGGGCTGGAGATGGCATTGGGCCAGGTCCAGGACAAGATCACAGCTCTCCAATCCGATCCGGTCCAGTTCCATGGCCATGTGTCTGGGGTAGGGACTGTTTTTTACTACAAGTTTCAACGCATCTATATACTCGGGATTTGGTTTTCTCATATTTTTCTCCCGGGGTTTTTTGTATGAATTTTAATTGTATGCAAGTTATAATTTTCCCCCTTTAGACCACTTTTTTCAGCAAAGATCGTAAGATCAACCCCTCCTCAAGGGTCAAACCGGATAAAAAGGTCTGATTTGCCGGTTCAACCATTTCCCTGATCTGATCCGCCGTGTCCCGGCCTTTGGGTGTGAGGCAGATGAGAATGGCCCGTCCGTCCCCGGGATTGCTCTTTTTTTCGATGAAGTTTCCGTTTTCCAGCCGGTCCAGCAGCCCGGTCAAGGTGGCACTGTCAAATTCGATCTTTGATCCCAGATCCCTGGAGGTGATCTGATCCTCTTCCGATAAAAACATAAGCGTCAGGGCCTGGGCTGAGGTAACACCGAATTCAGCCACCTTTTTTTTCCAATGCCTGGCCCCGGCCCGGCTGACCCGGGAGAGTTGAAAAAAAATACAATCTTCTGTTTTTATAGGTCTCATGGCATGTTTATTAATTTGCATACAAACTAATTATAATAGTTATCAGGCCTTGTCAAGGCCGGATTGGACAGATAACCCGGGGCAAAGTTTGAAGTAATCGATCAATCTTTCCAGATCGAAAGAATATCTGCGAGATGTCTGCTTCCGGGGCCGTCAAAAACAAGTCCCCGCTTATGGTTCTGGGCCAGCCGGCGGAAGGGGTTGTCCGAAGGATTGATATCGATGAGAACGGCCTTGGGGTTTCTGGCGATCATGCCGCCGATCTGCATGGGCAGGTTGGTGGCGCCGGCCGTGCCCACCACCAGGAGAAGTTCTGTGGTCGCGGCCCAGGCCATGGCAGATTCAGCCCTGAAATGAATTTCATTATAACATTCGTCAAACCAGAGCACATGGGGCCGGGTCGGTCCTCCGCAGCCGGGGCAGGTCAGCAGAGCCTTTTCCTCCGGGGTGACGGGCTGGTTTTTCCCTTTATCGGAAATCCCTTTGGGAAAGGGAAAAAGATCAAAGGTGCAGCCCCGGGTGCATCTCACGAAGTGAAGGTTGCCGTGGATCTGAAAGGTTCTGTCCCGGCTGTTCCCGGCCCGGAGATGGAGGCCGTCTACGTTCTGGGTTACAAGACGGAACCGGTTTTTGAATATCTTTTCCATCTCAACCACAGCCCGGTGACCTGCATTGGGACCGGCATTTTTACAGACTGTCCAGCGATAGAGATACCAGGCCCAGACCTCCCAAGGGTCCCGGGTAAACATGGCCAGGGTGGCCATCTCTTCGGGACGGTACTCTTTGGAACCCACGGTCCAGTATCCTTCGGGTCCCCTGAAGGTGGGGATCCCGCTTTCCGCTGAAATTCCCGCACCTGTGAGAACCGTTATCCGGCCTTCCCCGTCTTTAAATTCTTTTAAAAGGGTCTTGGGTTTCATCCTGTCACCTCCTTTGCCCCGGCGGTTTAGCTTGTGTGGAATATGATTCATTTTCATTATGTCCGATTCAAAGGATTGGGTCAAGGAAAGGGGCAGGAGGTGCGACCCGGACATTCCCGGAAAAATTTTTTGACCCAATCCCTATCTTCAGCCGTTAAAAAAAATTCTGCTTTTATTTTATGAATACATCTGCTTAATATGGAGGAGGGCTTCACCCCGGGTAAATACGAAAAATAAAGGTTACGACGGTTCGTCATGATGTAAAAAGAGCGCGGCATTGTAAGAGCCATGGGAAGGATATTTCCTTTAATGGTCCGAATATTGGTGCTGTTCTGCTTTAAAAGGAATGGAGAGCTTATGTCAGTCTTTTCAAGAATATCGCTAAAGGCGCTGCTCATCGGCGGTTTTTTGCTCTGCGCGCTTCTGACCGGATTCTCAGGGGGTGCAGGTATTTTTTCCCTTACCCAGATCGAAACCGCCATGAATGACACCGCCCGCAATGTAACCCAAAACGTTGACACCCAGAACAACCGCATCCAGCAGTTGGTCCCGGTTCGAAAATTAATTGACGGGATTATCAAGACCCGCTCCCCTGAAGAGTTGAACTCCCAGACATCGGATATGGATTCCCTTGAAAAAACCGGGGAAAAAACAGACCCGGGGATCCAGGAGATTTACGGGGCTGTAAAAGAACTGGCATCTGTAAAGGAAAAGCAGATTTCAGCCCTGACCGAGCTTAACGGGATGATGGAGAAGAACAGGGTTACCCTTGAAACCATTACCCGGCTGACCATTGATTGTGCAAAAACTTCCGTAGCGGAATCCATTGATTCCATTGAAAAGGAGACCGAGGCCATTAAAACCGGGTTCGGCAAGGTGCTGCTGAATAGAAACCCGGTTTCAGAAAAAATTGAAAATCTGGAAAAGACGCTTTCAGATGCCGGGATCATCGATTATATGGATGAGCTCATGATGGTCTCTGAGATGTCCATATCGGCTGTTCGGGCGGCCATGTCTGTGCAGTCCATGGCAAACCGGCAATTGTTTTTTATGAATGAGATCATCAATGCACCTGATCAAGCATCTCTGGACCAGGCCTCGGAGAAAATTCTGATATTAAAAGGAAATATCAACAGTGAACTGGCCGAACTGCCCGATGACCGGACCACAGAGGAGATAATTGAAAATTTAAAATTATTTTCCGGCTCCTTTGACACCATGATCCAGGCCAAAAAAAATGAAATGGATGCCCAGGAGAATTTGACGGAGAAAACAGGCAATATCGTCTTGCTCATAGATCAGGTTGAAAAAGAGGTTCTCTCCGATGGGGCAAACCTGACCGACCGTGTCACGGATACCATGGATTCCAGCGGAAAAATCATCGGGCAGTGGAAAATTTTCCAGATCGTTCTGGCGATTATCGCCATTGTTCTGGCCGTTTTCATCGGGATCTTTGTCTCCGGGATCATCACAGGCCCGGTTAAGAAAGCCATCTTCATGTTAAAGGATATTGCCCGGGGGGAAGGGGATCTCACCCTGAGGCTGGATGAGCGGGCAAAAAATGAGATCGGGGTTCTGGGGCATTGGTTTAATATTTTTATTCAACGCCTCAACGATATTATCCTGGATATCGGCGCCAATGCAGAAACGGTCACGCAAACCTCAGGAGAACTGCTTTCGGTTTCCGGGCAGATGTCCAAGGGCACTGAAGATCTTTCCGGCAGGGCCAATACCGTGGCCGCCGCATCCGAGGAGATGAGTTCAAATATGAACTCCATTGCAGCGGCAAGTGAACAGGCATCCACCAATATCGCAAGGGTCTCCGACTCGGCCTCCCGGATGAAGTCGGCCCTGGGGGAGGTTTCCATAGGCTGTGAAAAGGCCCGGGCCGTTTCCGATACCGCCTCGGAACAGGTGGATACGGCATCGAACCGGGTGATCCGCCTGGGCAATGCAGCCAAAGAGATCTCCAAGGTTACCGAGGCAATCACCGATATTGCCGAGCAGATCAATCTGCTGGCCCTGAATGCCGCCATTGAGGCGGCAAGGGCCGGGGAAGCCGGGAAAGGGTTCGGGGTGGTGGCATCGGAAATAAAAAATCTTGCCGGCCAGACCTCCAGTGCCACGGAAGACATAAAAGAGAAGATCGAGGCCATCCAGAATTCAACCTCTGATACGGTCAAAGACGTGGGAGAGATTTCCAGTGTCATGTCCGAGGTGAAAGAGATCGTAAATCAGATTGCTGCCGCCGTGGAAGAGCAGTCTTCCACGGCCTCCGAGGTTGCTGTCAATGTGGAGCAGGCATCCCTGGGAATCGGCGAAGTCAATGAGAATGTATCCCAGGCCTCCCAGGTTTCCTCAGGTATTGCCCAGGATGTTTTTACCGTGAGTTCAGTGTCGGAAGAGATGTCTGAAAGAAGCTCCCATATGGATCAAAGTGCACGGGATCTTGCAGATCTTTCCTTAAAACTGAAAAAGATGATCTCCGTTTTCAAGGTGTCGGTAAGGGATGCAGACTCCGTATAGATCCCTTCCTTAGCCCGCTTATCCTAGTGATTGGACATGTCCATAAATTGAAATGGGCTTGTCTGAGGTCCAAAAAACATCATTTTCAGATCTGATAAAGGCAGTCACCTTCCTATGGACATTTCCCGTCCGGGAATGCTATCACTTCCAGATGAATTTACAACTCAATCCACAATAGTCCAGACAGCAATAAACTGTCTGGATTCGGATAAAGAAGCTGTTCCGGGGTAAAGAGGGCTGAAAATAAGTTTGGGCCTGTCCTGATCAGGAGAAAAAAATGAGGATAGACCGGCCAGGAATATCCATGGAAATGGTTTCGTGTCATCTGATTTGACAGGGGAAAAGCAAAGGATCTTTTAAAAGTATGATCAAGTTTATCAAAGGCAGGTTTTTCTCATTAAAGCCCGACAGCCGGATGAATCTTAAACCCAGTTTCATGCTTCTTACGGCCATGCTGTTCATTGCGTCTGCCGCCGCGGTTTCATGGTCCGTCCGTACTTTGGCCGAAGGCATTATTGAAGAATGGGCCCCCCGCTTTATCACCAAGCAGGCCTTATATGACAAGAGCCGTACGATTCAGCCGATTCTGCGTGAGGTTGCCCTGTCCCGGCAGCTGGCCACTTCCCAGTTTATCAGGGACTGGGCACGCCGTCCGGATGACCCGAATCTGACAAAAAAAGCCCTCATGGAATTGGAAACCTATCGACAGAATTTTCAGGATCAAAGCTACTTTGTGGCATTCCTGAGCAATGGCCGCTACTACCACAACAATGCAGCCAATGAATACGCAGGAAAAGAATACCGCTACACCCTTGATCCCGAAAATAAGGCAGACAGCTGGTTTTACGATTTAATACGGCAAAAACGGGACATCCACATCAATGTCAACCCGGATATTGAACTGGGAATCACCAAACTCTGGATCGATATATTGATACGGGACGGGAACGATATCCTGGGGATGGCCGGCACCGGATTTGATCTGACAGAGTTTTTGAATAACGTAGTCGAGGAGAGCGAGCCCGGCATCACCAGCTTATTCGTCGATCATTCCGGTGCCATTCAGCTCCATCGGGATAAGAGATTAATCGACTTCAGCTCCATCAGTAAAAAAGAGGGGACCCATAAGACCCTTGATCTGATCTTTTCGAAAACCGAGGATAAAACCGCTGTCTATGCCGCCATGAAGGAGCTTGAGTCCGGAAAAAAAAAGGTGGCCACCACCTTTGTGGATGTCAGCGGTCACCGTCACCTTGCCGGAATCGTATATCTTCCCGAAATCGACTGGCATGAAATCACTTTAATCGATCTGGATATCGTATTGCCGATTTCCTATTTTTCAACCATATTGCTGGTCTATATTGTGACCCTGCTGATTGCCCTGGTCCTGTTCAACTTCGCCTTGAACCGGCTTGTTCTGAATCCCCTCAGTCAACTTGACCAGGCCATGGGGCAAATCGAGAAGGGCCGGAACCCGGCCGGACAGATCCAAAAGGGGGCGCGGGGTGAGGTGGGCCGCCTGATCAGCCGTTTCATGCAGATGGCACAGACCGTGTTGGCTTCCCGACGGGATCTTGAGAAAAAAGTTCAGGATAGAACGGCTGCCCTTGAACGCCTGGCACAGGTGGATCCCCTGACGGAATTGCTGAATCGGCGCGGGATGACCGAGCGGTTGAAAGCCGGGATCAATCGGGCCCAGCGGGAAAAGAGTCAGCTGGGTCTGCTCTGGCTGGATATTGACTGGTTCAAGGAGATCAATGACACCCATGGCCATGCCGTCGGGGATGAGGCCCTGAAAGCAGTAGCAAAAATTATCCAGGCCACGATCCGTTCCTATGATTTGGCTGCCCGCTGGGGCGGGGATGAATTTCTGGTGCTTCTCCAGCCGGCTGATTCCGATACCCTGGCCAGGCTGGGGAATCGCCTCTGCTCAGTCGTGGCTGCCCACCCCTTTGATCAGAAAGAGTTTTCACTGACCGTCAGCGTCGGCGGTTGTATATCCATGGAAGGCCAAAAACCGGACAGCCTGCTGCAGAAGGCAGATCAGGCTCTCTATGAGGCAAAAGCTTCGGGCCGCAATTGTTTCCGGGCCTATACCCACTCTTCCTAGAAACAAAACGATAAATTTAGTTAGAAATTTATCGTTTTTTCTGATAGATGATAAACAGTCTCAAACCATATCATCGCGCAGAATCTCTTTTTATGAAAAAGTCTTTTATTTTACATACCACGCTTGCTCTTATCTTTATATTCATAACGACGGGTCATTCCTTTGCCGGGAAGAAAACCGATACATATATTATCGGAGTTGAAAATATTAAATATCTTCCACACTATACAATAGATGGCTCTGTCTATGTTGGTTTTGCCCGTGAACTATTTGATCTTTTTGCTCAGTATGCAGATATCCACTTCAAATATCGGGCATTGCCAGTCAATCGATTATTTTCAGAGCTCGTTGAAAAGAAAATAGATTTCAAATATCCTGATAACCCCCGCTGGCATATTGACATTAAAAAAGGAAAATCGGTTGTCTATAGTGATATTGTAGAGGAATATATAGCGGGTGCCGTGGTGCTTCCTGAAAAAAAGGGTTTTGGCGTTGAAAAAGTGAAAGATCTTGGCGCGATTTTAGGTTTTACACCTCTGCCCTTTATGGATTTCATAAAAGCCGGAAAGATGAGGATCCATCCGAATCAACATTTTGACAGCTTGTTGAAGCAAGCCATTCTCGGGCGGATTGATGCGGTTTATCTTGATATAAATGTCGCTTCATACCAATTGCGCGAAATTCTCAAACAACCGGATGCCCTTGTATTTGATCCCGGCTTACCTTACTCAAAGTCCTTTTTTGTCCTCTCAACAATCAAACACCCTGAACTGATCAAAGTATTCAATCAATTTCTGGCAGATAAAAAGCTTGAGATTCATGCGTTAAAAACAGAGTATTTCGATAAAATTGATTTATCGGATTATTAAAAACATATGGCATCTGTCGATATTTTTGATTTTAGGGAGAAACATATTGTGCCGTAATTTCGCATTTTGCAAAAGATTGAATAATGTTTTTAAAGACTAGGAACTTAATGGAGTTTAAGAATAGCGTCGGCCGCAGATTAATTATCTATATTCTTCTGTTTAGTTCGGTCGTAACTTTTCTGGGAACTTCTCTGCAACTTTATGTTGAATATTCCAGCGATATAAAGTCCATACAAAAAACCTTTCAACAAATTGAATCAAGCTATCTGCAAAGCCTGAGCTCCAGCCTGTGGGCCATAGACAAACAACAGGCCGATATCTTGCTCAACGGCATTTTACAGTTACCGGATATTCAATACCTTGAAATTCGACAGAGCAGACAAGTTTTCAGCTCCGCCGGAACCCCTGAGCCGGACAAGACGATTCAACATGAATTTAAGCTTATTCACACCTATAAAGGGCAAGACAATGATCTGGGCGTCCTGACAGCTGTTGCAAGCCTGAAAGGCGTCTATACGCGGTTATTGAACAGGATCCTTATCATTTTTACCACACAGGCCGTAAAGACCTTTCTTGTATCAGCCTTTATCTTTTTCCTTTTTTATATTCTTGTTGGCAGACACCTGGTTTTTATGGCCGGCTATGTAAAAAAACTAAATTTCGAAGAATTATATACTCCTTTGAAACTGCAACGGAAACAACCAAGAAAACAAGATGAACTGGAACAACTGGTTCAATCCGTTAATGCCATGAATCAGAATCTTTTTGATCATATCCAGGCGATAAAACTGGCAGAAAGGGAAGCGGAAAAAGCAGAAAAGAGGTTAAGGAAATTGATAGAAAAATCGCCGCTGCCAATGGTGATTACAGATGAAAATCAGGCTGTTTTATTCATAAATGATAAGTTTACTGAATTGTTCGGCTATACCCTAGAGGATTTGTCATCAGCAGAAAAATGGTGGAAAACAGCCTATCCAGACAAGGCTTATCGGGAAAAGGTTCAACAATCCTGGACAGATGCAGTTGAACTTGCCCAAAAAAATAAAAAAGATATTGCAATGCAAACATGGGAGCTGACGACAAAGGAGGGATTAAAAAGGACCTGTGAATTTAATATGGTTCCGCTGGATGAAATCGGTCTGATAATAATAAATGACATTACTCACCGTGAAGCCGCACTCCTGGAAAAAGAAAAACTTGAAAAGCAGCTTCAACAGGCCCAAAAACTGGAATCAATTGGCAGACTTGCCGGTGGGGTTGCCCATGATTTCAATAATATGCTCAGCATCATTTTGGGGAATTCGGAAATCCTTTTAGAAGAGTTGGAATTGAATTACCAAGTCCTTTCAAATGTGAAAGAAATTCAAAAAGCAGCTGAACGATCTGCAAATCTCACACGGCAACTCTTAGCCTTTGCACGAAAGCAGACGATTTCCCCCAAAATCATTAATCTGAATAGGGCCATCAAGGGCATGCTGAAAATGTTGGAACGGTTAATTGGAGAAGATATTGATTTATCGTGGTGTCCTAACAAAGACATATGGTCTGTTAAAATTGATCCTTCCCAGATAGATCAGATGCTGGCCAATCTATGTGTAAATGCGAGGGATGCAATAGCGGATGTGGGTAAGGTGACCATAGAAACGGGCAACGCTCATTTTGATGAAAATTATTGCAGAGAACACCAGGGATTTAAACCTGGAGATTATGTTTTGATAGGAATCAGCGACAATGGCTGCGGGATGGATAAAGCAACTATTGAGAATCTGTTTGAACCTTTCTTCACCACAAAAAAAATAGGGGAGGGAACCGGCCTGGGTTTGGCAACCGTCTATGGCATTGTAAAACAAAACAAGGGGTTTATAAATGTGTATAGTGAACCCGGAGAAGGAACTACTTTTAAAATATATTTACCAAGATACAAGGCTCCCCGAATAGAGGGAGCTGCAATAGCGAAAGAAAAACCTCAAAAAGGATCTGAAACAATACTCCTGGTCGAAGATGAAAATTCAATTTTAAAAATGACCAAAATGATGTTGGAACGACTGGGCTACAAAGTATTGGCAGCCAATACGCCGGGTAAAGCCATAGAAATCAGCAACAGATCAGAAACACAAATCCATCTATTGATGACCGATGTTGTTATGCCTTCCATGAATGGACGCGAACTTGCCGAAACGATTTTAAAATCATCCCCTGAAATAAAATGCCTGTTTACATCGGGCTATACAGCCAATGTCATTGCCCATAGGGGGGTGTTGGATGAGGGATTGAATTTCATAAACAAACCTTTTTCAAAGCAGGATCTGTCCGTTAAAATTAGGGAGATACTGGACATAAACTAGGATTAAATTGCCAATAAATTGATCGAGGGACCAGGATTTATATCGGTTCTCAAAAGTATGTTCCAGGGGAGTAAATTTATTAGACCTTAATTTGCTGGGTTCCTGTTAGGCGATCGAATAGGGCGGAAAATAATGTATAGAATTGAATCCTCATCGGGAAGTGGCAATCCCCAGATGTAGTGATGGAGCTAAAATTGAAAATCTGAGCTTTGATAGACATAATGTGGGGTTATAAACAGGATAGCGCTTGATGTCGCGTTGAAACTTTTATTATATGATTTTTTCTATCATTTTCCACCTTGCGGTAGGTTCGAGTTTTTTATTGCGATGGTAAGTTAAGGCCAACGCAATACACTGTTTCAGTTCCTTTTTAGGAATCTTATCATTTAATTTAAAATCGATACTTCTTTTACCTCCAAAAATAAATTTGTCTGAATATCTTTCCTTCATAGCTGGAACCAAATCCGCTGTACATTTGAAGAATATTGAGTATTGATCTTTCTTTGCTTCTTTCCACGCTATTCTGATAGTGCTTCCACTTTTTGACTTGGGTGTTAAATAACTTGGTTCTCCCCATTTCAGAGTTTCTTCTATCTCTCCAACACTCTCAATTTCAGATGCTGTATCAAGTATGAGATTCCTCAAAATCAATAACTTCCTTTTGAATTTAACTGGATATGAATCGAATACAGCAGCGACTTCTGGTTTTATTTCCATTTCTACATATTTTTTCATATAACAGTAATTATGTTGCTGCACGTTTTTAAACGGATTGGACCAATATCTGTTTTTTTGTGTCCGTGGGTCAAAAACCCGAATTTATAAGTGAAACGCCTTACAAGCCTTCTTTTACATAATTCACAGATTTGTCGGCCAAGTCACAATTTGTTGTCATTTTAATGGATATATTGCATCCATATAATTTACAAGAAAAAATATTTGGTCTATATGAAATCCAAATAATGCGATTTCCGTTTGAGAAATACCCAGGTCATCAATCATGGTATCAGCGCTCATATTTTCCGATTTGAACCCAACCATCAGATGTTGTGGTCTGGCAATTATCATTGAAAGCGACTGATAATAGATAGGATGAGAAGGCTGGAGCCCACCGTGGTATAATTTCACGGTTAAGATAAATTCAGCAAAGGGGGGGCCAGCCATGGAAAAGAATAACATTACAATTGGAATGGATCTGGGGGACCAGAGCCACATAGTTGTGGTTTTAGATAAAACCGGAGAAGAAATAGAAACGGGGAGTATCCGGAATACAGAAAATTCTCTTAGAAAATTTTTTTCCCGTTATAAAAGCCCCACCGTTGCTATAGAGGCTGGTACTCATTCCCCCTGGATAAGCAGACTGCTTAACGAAATCGGTTGCACTGTTTATGTTGGTAATCCCAGAAAACTAAGAATTATTTGGGATAGCTACGAGAAATCAGATAAACGGGATGCCAGAATACTGGCGATGGTATGCCGGGTTGAACCAAGGCTTTTATGGCCGATTAAACATCGAGACAGACAGGCTTATGCAGATTTGAGTGTAATCAAAGCGAGGGATGCGTTGGTAAGAAATAGGGTTCGACTTATCACTCATATTAGAAGTGTTTCAAAAACTTGCGGTTACCGGATACCCAAATGCAGTACGGGCAGTTTTTCCAAAAGGGCACCGGAGCATATACCCAAGGAGCTAAAAGACTCTATTGAGCCGTTAATTTTAACTGTTGAAGCTGTAGAAAAAGGTTGAAAACACTGGAGATTCTTATCGTTTTGTGCTAGATTTTTCTTTAAAACAAATAGAAAAACCGCAGACCAGACAAGAGTAAAAAATGGCCAAATATAAAGACTATTCATACGATCAAGGTGTTTTCCTTCCGGTCTATTTTGACAGACAGATCCTTCCGGGCACATTCGAATATACCCTCAGTCATTTGATTGACAATGAACTGGATTTGAGTGTTTTCGACAAACGGTATAAAAACGATGATACCGGGGCTCCTGCCTATGATCCCAGGATCCTTTTAAAAATAATTCTTTATGCTTATTCAAGGGGGATCACATCCAGCCGGAAAATCTCCCAATGCTGCGAAGAAAACATTATCTTCATGGCCCTGTCCGCTCATACAAGACCTCATTTCACGACCATCGCTGATTTTGTTTCCAGCCAGGATGAAGAGGCTGTCGCTCTGTTTCAAGAAATCATCCTTATCTGCGATGAGATGAACCTGATCGGCAGGGAAATGTTTGCTGTGGACGGCTGTAAGCTGCCTTCCAATGCCTCAAAGGAATGGAGCGGCACCAAGGCCGATTTTAAGAAAAAAGCCCTTAAACTTGAAAAAGCCATAGAACATATCATTGAAAAGCACCGGCAAATCGATGACATTGAAGAGAAAAACAATATCATCGAGTCCGATGCAAAGTATATGGCAACGCTTCAAAAGCAGATTAAAAAGATCCGTGAATGGGTAAACGACAATGATGATAAACCGGGTGCCGGTAGCAAACCCATAAAGTCCAACATCACTGATAACGATTCTGCCAAAATGAAATCATCGAAAGGTTATATCCAGGGATATAACGGCCTGGCCATGGTGGACAGCAAACATCAAGTGATTGTGGGTGCCGAAGCCTATGGAAAAGGGCCAGAACAGGATTTGTTGAAACCGATGATTGAATCCACAAAGGGCAATCTGGAAGATAGTGTTTTTGAAAAGACCCTTTTGACAGCAGACAGCGGATTTCACACCAAGGACAATATGGATATGCTGGCTAAAGAAGGGATTGACGCCTATGTGGCCGATAACCGGTTCCGCAAACGAGATCCCCGGTTTAAAGATAATGACCGCTACAAAGAAAGGCATCGTAAAGAGATCGCAGGAAAACGGAAAAAATCCCAATTGTATTCAAAAGAAGACTTCTATTTTGATCCTGATTTTAAATTTTGCATGTGTCCGGCCGGAAAGCGGCTTTACCGAAGTGGCAGAGGTTTCGATACCCATGGCAATTTTGTAACGCGATTCAAGGCGCCTAAATCCGCTTGCGGCCCTTGTAAGCTCAGATCAAAATGCCTTCGTCATCCAGACAGATCTCCCAAGAGATCGGTGGCATATTTTCATAGCGGGACAAAGAACAAAGATGCCCCGGACACAGCCACGGAAAGGATGAAACAAAAAATCGACTCCGCCTTGGGTCGGATGATTTATTCCAAGCGGCTCGGGACAGTAGAACCGGTGTTTGGCCATATTCGGCATACGATAAAGTTGGACAGGTTCACTTTGAGAGGGAAAATCAAGGTTAATTGTCAATGGCTGCTGTTCTGCGCTTTGCATAATTTGAAAAAGATACATCGGTATGGTTCGATCCCAGCCACATAAAGGAAGGGCATGGGGGAACAGATCTCTCTTTATCAGAGGCTGATATTGCGGTCTTAAGAGACAGTTACAATAGCGTAATCGATTTTAACGACAGAATTAACATAGAATAATAAAAAACAAGAGGCTGAGAATAATTCCATAGCGGCAAATGACTACCGCCTAAAAATGACTTATTCTACAGACTCGTTGACCACCTGACTATAAAAATCAAAGAATTGAATCGTCAGATCAGGAAGTTGTGCGAAAAGTACCCAGAAACCCACAAGCTTCTTCAAGTTCCCGGTGTTGGCCCTGTTACTGCTTTGGCTTATGTTTTGACAATAGATGATCCCTATCGGTTCCCCAAAAGTAGACAGTTAGGAGCGTATATAGGGTTAACACCAAAGCGAGGTCAGTCTGGGAAATGCGATAAACAATTGAGGATCAGCAAAGCCGGTAATTCCTACTTGAGAGCATTACTGGTTAGTTGTGGACACTATATCATTGGTCCTTTTGGTCCTGACAGTGATCTTAGGAAATATGGCGTATCAATTGCTGCAAGAGGTGGCAAAAATGCAAAAAAGCGTGCTGCTGTTGCTGTGGCAAGAAAAATAGCGGTACTACTCCACCAGTTATGGGTTGGTGAAAAGCCATACAACCCTTTTTATAAAAGTGCAGCCGTCTGCACGGCATAAATGAAAGACGACCCTGACGCCCTGTCCAGGAGACTGCGGCTTATGTCTTGCACCGGTTATCTGCCGATAACGAAAAACGAGTGCGCCTAATAGATTGCAGCTCCTGCCGGCGGATCTTAACATGCACCGAGGTAAAGGCAAACCTCAATAAGAGTGCGAATGGAAGCGTGGCGGTATGGGTTTATGAAAATGGGGAGTTAAATACCCGCTCCAGCGGAAGCCAATCCCTTCCGACGGGCAGTGTTTGTGGTGCCCATTCTCAGGGACTGGCTTCCACTTCCGCTAACCGGGAGTGGTTATCTGAACACCCAAAAAGATGAGGTTCGTGAATCGAACACTTGACTTGCCTTCTCATGGAAGACATAAGTGTCGCTTTTAAAATTTTACTTTTCCCTGTCAACCGGTAGTCGAATAATAAAATTCGTTCCTTTTCCTGGTTCAGAAATAACGTCCATTGTACCTTTGTGATTTTTGGTGATGATAAAATAAGAAACTGACAGTCCGAGTCCTGTACCCTCCCCCACCGGTTTGGTCGTAAAAAAAGGATCAAACACCTTTAATCGGGTCTGCTCATCCATCCCTGGTCCGTTGTCCTCTATTTCTATGTTGACCATTTCAGGTTCCCCTTTACTGAAAATCCTAAGGATAAATCTTGGGAATTTAGTTTTTGCCGTCTGCATAGCCTGGGAGCCGTTGCGTAGAATATTCAACAATACCTGCTGTATTTTTGCCCCTTCACAGGAAATCATAGGCAGGTCCTTTTCATATTTTTTAACAATTTTGATTGTCTTGAAATCATATTGTTTTTTCATATTATAATCAGTGGCGGCAAGTTCAAGGATTCTGTCCATCAGTTGAATTGGATGGTGGGTTGAAAGCACGGCATTTGATTTCCTTGCAAAGCTGAGCATATTTTCTACAATTTCAGCCGCCCGCTGGCCGGATTCATTGATAGTATCGAGCATCTTAAAGATGCTTCTTTTCTCCATGAACGCCCTGATTTTTTCTATCGAGACGCCGAGTTCCTCTGCAATTTTTAGATTTGCAGGCATGTCCAAGCCTCCCAGCCTTGACTTCATCACATTGGCCGTCTGTATCATCCCAGCAAGAGGATTGTTGATTTCGTGGGCCATGCCTGCTGCAAGACCTCCCACGGACAGCATCTTCTCACTCTGGATCATCATCTCTTCTATACGCACCCGGTCGGTCACGTCATCCAGCCGGATCACTGCACCCTCCACACCGTTGGCTACCAGTGGGTAGATGGTGATATCTTCATAGCGAACCTCTTGCTCATGCTTGCGTGAAACTTTGGGGACACTGATCACCCGGCACTCCTGGATGGAGGTCTTGATGCGGTCAACTTCAGGCGCCAGATTGGGGAACACCTTGTCTATTGGCTGAGAGAGAGCCTTCTCGGAACAAATGCCGGTCACCTGCTCAGCCCGGCGATTCCACTGGGTCACTATCCCCTCGCTGTCCACCCCCACCAGCACGGAGGGCATAGAGTGGATGATATTGGATAGGTAGTTGCGCAGGCGGCGCAATTCCTCTTCGTCCTGCTTACGCTGGGTGATATCGCTGACAACGCCAACCACCCCTATTATACGCCCATCTGTGTCTCTGATAGGCGAAAAACTGTCTCTTGTCCACAAATTGGGATTATGAGGCAAGGAAGAATAGACCTCCACACTTTCGACCATTTCACCTTTCATCACTTTTCTCTGATTTTCTTCAATTGGTGAATTCTTTACAAAAGGAAAGATATCCCACGGTCGCTGGCCGAGAACCTTCTTTCTTGGGGTATCAGTGATAAGCTCCATAGCCTTATTGAAGATCGTATAGCGAAATTCACTGTCGAGGACCAGAATCCCTTCATTCATGGATTCCAAAATATTAGTGAGCAATTGTTCGCTTTCCCGCAGCCTGCTTTCATTTTGTTTGCGCTCGGTAATATCCTGAACAAAAGCCACACGGAACTCCTGGCCCTCGAATCGCATTAGATTTTGTATGACCTGAATCGAAATGAGTTCACCGCTCTTTCGCTGATGAAGGGCTTCTACTATACGAGTACCGCCCTTATTCAGAATCGCCGTGCCAGCAGCCCAATCCTCGGGGGTATATCCCGGAGCAAAGTCAAAGACCGTCATGTGGCATAGCTCTTCCTTTGTATAACCAAGACTGTTGCATCCCTGTTCATTGACATCTAGGACTTCACCGTCCTTTCCCATTATCCAAATGCCGATGGGCGCTTTGTCAAAAATGACCTTGGCAAGGCCCAGGGTTGCCAAGGTTTGTTTCCGTTCCACATCCTCTAAGGAGCAGGTTAAGGCCGCCAATCGTTTCCGCATCTCCTGCAGTTCATCAATTAGTTGAGATTTGGATTTATCTTCATCTTTCATTTCGTTGCTTCCAATAGTTCACATAGATTATAGATAGTCCTGATATGTGAATGTTGTTTGGTATGTTGCGTTATTACATTCAACTGTATAGAATAATTTTTAAAAAATCAAAAATATCTTCGATCTGGAACGAGCGTTAAAATCAGCTTCAATGAATAGTCAATACACAGTTTTTTATACTCAGCTTTTGTGTTTTTAACTGAATAAAGATTGAGGTAATCAAATGAAATTTAAAGGTTTTCTAACAACTGTTGTAAGTTTTTTTGCTGCTTTGATAGGTTTTGGGCTTAAGCATTTGCTTGATATTGAATCAGGCCACGATTTATTCGAATACAAAAATCTTTGTTTTCTTATTGCAGCATTCCTCTATTTAAGATTTTTAACTGGTTCAGTGAGCCAGCTATGGGTCGATCACTTATTTGAGGAAAAGAGATCTATATTCTTATTTTATTTTGACATATTAACCCTAATTTTAATTGGCGTATTCGCTACTTTTATGTCATATGCTGAAAATCTCAACGAATTTATCTTGTTGGGGGCGATTCTTATTGGAACAGCTATATTATGGTCTGGTCTCCATATTTTCATCCAGAAAGTTATCGTAAAAATACAATCACGAGCTAGTTGGGGAAAGGTCTGGATTCCTTTGAATATTTTTCATGAATCTATGTTTTGTTTGGCTCTATGGTATTCTTTGCGCTGGACCCTAATGAATGAACAGCCAAGGGCCTAAGATAAGCTCTGAATCTGTTTTTTAAAAAAATTAAAAAATAGAAAAACATCGCACGGGTGACTGGTTTTTATGCGCCCGGAGGGCGTGTAAAAAACAGGCAGCAGTAACCCTATGCGACCGCCTTTCGTTCTTGGTTATTATAGTAAATTTCATCTGGTGTCCAGTTGTCCAGTGACTGATGAAAGCGTTCCCCGTTGTAGTACAGGAACCATTGTGTCAGTCCTTGGCGGAGCTTCAAACCTCCTTCAAACGCCCTTAAATACAAATAGTGATACTTCAGAGTCCACCATAGCCGTTCAATGAAAATATTATCACGAAAACGACCACGGCCATCCATGCTGATCCGGATGGCGTTCTCCTTCAAGACTCCAGTGAAGGCCTCACTGGTGAACTGGCTCCCCTGGTCTGAATTGAATATTTCGGGACAACCATATTGATGTATCGCATCTTCAAGAGTGTCAATACAGAATGCCGTTTCAAGGGTATTGGAAAGCCGCCAGGATAATACTTTCCGACTATACCAGTCCATAATTGCCACAAGATACATAAAACCTTTGGCAAGAGGAATGTATGGGTGAGTAGCCCAGGGGGATCTCACCCCCAGGCTCTCTCAGAACCCGGCGTGAACCTCTCAGCTCACCGGGCTCCCATTGCCCCAGTCGGTGGCACAAAGCCTGCGCGCCAGTGAGGAAACAGGTTCCTCTGACGTTGCGCTATTTGTCCAAGCCAATGCATGGCTCGGCGTTTGTGGCCTCGTAGCCTTTTGTATTTCCGTGTTGCCCAGCGCATCAGAAATATATTCATATGATTCGCTATGGGTGCAAAGGCCGAAGGATAAAATTTACAATAATAATTCATCCATCCATTGATTACAGCCCGAAACATATGGGCCAAATCCTCAATTGACTTCTCACTCTTTAATTGAAGGCGCCAACTTCTAATGGTTTGTCTTATGGATTTTGCTGCAGATCGGCTGATTGCAGGTGTAAAATTGACAAACACGCGTCCATGGCGATCCTTCGAGCGCCTGGGTCGAAATGTATATCCCAGAAAATCGAATTGGATGGTGTCATATTCTTGATTTCGGTTGATATCTTTACAATATACAATCTTGGTTTTATCCGGATGCAATTCTAATCCACACTCTCTCATGCGTGTATCGAGTCTTTTCCGCAGATACTGGGCTTGTTTGAGGCTGCGACAATGCACCAGTGCATCATCAGCATATCTGCAGAAGGGTAACTTGGGAAAATTACGGCTCATCCACTTGTCAAATGCATAGTGCAAAAACAGGTTGGCGAGCAAAGGAGAAATAACGCCTCCTTGAGGAGTGCCTCTCTCTCTTTTTATGATCGTCCCGTCCGCCCTCTGCATTGGTGCTGTCAACCAGCGTTCAATGTAAAGTATAACCCATCTGCAGCTTGTATGGTGTCGAACTGCTTTCATCAGAAGTCCGTGGTCAATATTATCGAATAACCCCTTGATGTCGAATTCCAGCACCCAATCATGCCACCAGCAACGCTTACGGGTCACTGCGATGGCCTGATGAGCCGATTTTCCCGGCCGATAGCCGTAAGAATCATAGTGGAAATACTGTTCAAGCTCAGGTTCCAGCATTAGTTTTACTGTTGCCTGCGCTATTCGATCGGAAACGGTAGGTATACCAAGAACCCTTTCACCTCCAGACTTCTTCGGAATTGCAACCGCCTTCACCGAAGGAGGGAAATAACTCCCCGAGGACATGCGGTTCCAAATCAAATACAGGTTGTCACCGAGTGACGTCTCAAAGTCTTTGAGCGACTGTTCATCAACTCCGGCAGCTCCCCTGTTTGCCTTAACACGCTTGTATGCTTCCCATACAAGGCTTTTCGGTATATCAAATGACTTTGCCTGGGTCATCCGCTCCTCCCCTTTCGGGTTGACGAAGACTTTGGCAGGACAACCCGACCCCTTCGCTCCAGGTCCATTACAGCCCCTTCTCCGCTACTACGGGTCGGTCCGCCCCTGTACTGTGCATCGGTACTCTGGGCCTTGAGGTTTCTTCTCTTGGCCGTCTCCCTTATTATCACAGCACAGGTTCCTGCAGTTCCGCATAAGAGCCCAAACTGAGATCGCGCCATCTCTATGCCGGACACCGCCCACCCAGTAAACAGGTTTCCGATGGGCTCATCCCGGGGTAACAAAACCTCCCCGGTTTTGATGTCATCTAATGCACTTTCGACACTTGAATGATGGTTCACTGGTGTTCGCCTTCTCAGTTCATACCTGACGTGTCTATCACGCCTTTTCCCTCCACGCTCACGACAATGGCTTTTGACCAACGCCGCTGGAGGTGGTTTGAAGCCGGCCCCTGCAGGCAGACTCCGGAGGGTCGATTCCTCCATCTCTTAAGCAGCTTCTCACGCATTGGCAATGGGACCTCTGCGTTGCTGCAGCACACTGATATCCGCACACCAAACCTGATTGGGACGGTTTATTGTCAGTTTACGAAGCAAATAGGGATAGACCTTGTGCCTCGGGTGCTTCTTACTTGTTTTCGGCTTTGGATATATGGCCCGTAATCCCATTATGCTCATCAGTCTCCGGACACGCTTACGACTTATTTTATAGCCCAACCTTTGCAGAAAAGTACGCATTGATCGGCTTCCATAATTCGGGGTTTTTAAATATTGCTCATCAATCAGTCTCATCTGCTCAAGATCCAGACGACGAACTTTTTTGGGGCGGTAATATACCGAGGTTCGGCTTACCTTAAGCAGCTTACATTGTTGAACAATGCTGATCCGAGGATTATTGAAATCGACCATTTTTTTACGTTCTGTTCGACTTAAAAGTTGAGCTTTTTCGACAAAAAATCGTTTTCCACCTTTAATTTGCCAATTTGGCGGTAAAGCTCATCTACTTTGGTATCCATATGTTTTTTTTGATTCCGATTTTTATCGAACACATCTGCGGCGCCGTTAAGCAGATTCCGTTTCCAGGTGTTGATCATTGTCGGGTGGATTTCATACCGCGCTGCCAACTCGGCTACTGTTTGCTCATTTTTCAGGGCAGCCAACGCAACCTTCGCTTTGAACTCAGGTGAATACTGTTTCCGTTTCCTGGTGGTCATTGCCAACTCCTTTCATGTTAATGAATCAGAGCTTAGCACATTGTTCGGATTCTGGGGACCACCGCACTTCTGTAAATACTACCCACGGAACGCGCTCCTTTTGTTTATACTGCCTTTTCGGTGTCGGTGTATTGGCTACTTTAATTGACGTTTATTGGCAGTTGAAAAATCTTGATACTTACGGCCGTTAATAAATATCCCTCCTGTAGCGATCAAAAACCATTACTGTCAATGACCTTCAATCGTCATTCTCCAACTCTTAACGGGAATAAAGCCTTATTGTTAAATGAAATTCTCTGTCTCCACAAACTGGAAAGATCTGGGTCGGCACAGAACGGCCAATAGGAAATTTTGAAAGTTTAAATGTGCACGAGAGCTTTTGGGTAACATTTGGGTAACATTCACCAGAAAAGATGTTGTAATTTGAATTCTTTTGTTTTTATTTGCAAATATTTGCATTTTGTTCGTAACAATTTAATATTACGGAATAAACAATTTAATATGTAATGGTATTTGTCTGCATTATTTTGTATCCATTTGCTGTAAATTAGGACTCAAAATCCTTTGAGCCTTGTTGCGTTTATGACCCGCTATCTTTAAAAACATGCTCAGGATATTTCGTCTTGTGATCTTATCAAGCTGAATTTGTTATGATAGCGAGCGTGAGATTTTAGAGGGGATCTCAGGTTAAAAAGCGGGCTTCCCTAAACTTTTACTGCTCATTCAGGTGAATAAACTACCATAATCCGAACCTTAATTATGAAAAATAGCCTGAAAACCACTTTTATAAATTTGAATAGTAGGGCACAGAATTAGGTACAAAAATCAAACCGGGCACAGATTGGGCACATAAATCAAAAAAGCACTTGCAGAATTTTCTGTAAGTGCCTTATTTTACTGGTGGGCGGTACTGGGATTGAACCAGTGACTTCTACCGTGTGAAGGTAGCACTCTCCCGCTGAGTTAACCGCCCGATGTTTTTTCGTCCATCTGATCCAGATAAGAATTACTCTTTTTATCGGCTTTGGTCAAGAGAACAATTTTCCCGGGCCGGGGACAGGGGATTTTCCCCTTTACAGCCAGTATGTTACCCTTAATTTTTTCATTGGTGTTTCATGTTTTTATCCCTGGACAGACAGGGGGAAATCCTTTAGATCTATATTCTTGGTCATCGAAAAGAGGAATATGGATTCCATAAAACCAAAGAGAGCAAAGGGCTAAAATGAGCATATCTTCCATTCTCGGCATGGCCGGAACCCTTATCGGACTTGTCCGGGCCCTTCCGCAGCTTCTGCGCCTCTTGCGGTCAAGGGAAGCCCTGGGCGTATCCGTTGATACGGCAGCAACAAGCGCAATCGTCGGATTCGGATGGGCCGCCTATGGCATTTTGACTGAACAGCCCTTTGTGACCCTTGCCACAGGGGCCTCTGCTGTTGTTTTCCTTTTGATTGCCTGTTTTGCGCTGCAGTTCAGGCGTCAGCCCGCCAAGATAAGGATTGCTCCGGTCTGGTTTTTTGTTCTGGTTACCGGATTTGTTTTTGCAAAAGAGGCGGGACTCGGAATGATTCTGCCCATCAGTATTCTCGTGTCAAATACCCCTCAACTCTACCTTGCCTTTAAGGAGGAAGATCTGACGGATCTCTCCCTCGGGACATGGTTGTTCTCGGTTTCTGACGGGCTCGTATGGGGGGGATATTCTATCCTGGAACATGATTATTCCATTATGATCTTTGGTTTGTTCCAGCTGTCCACCAGCACTATGATTGTCCTGCTGAAACTGATGAACAAAAGAAAGATTCAAAACAGGTTTATATAGGCTTCATGGCCTGGAAGAGAGCCGGATCCATACTCTATTTCAGGAAGTCCGGGCCAGGTTTCCGGCTTTATGAAGGCTGCAATCGTCCTTTTGTCAGGCCTCCTTCTCATCTGCCGCACCTATTGATATCCTTGAAAACATTGAAATTAACAATTTTCAAAATAATTCCCCATGGGCTAAAATTTTAAAATCGGGCAGTAAACACTTTTAAAAATAGAGACGAGGAACGATATAATGAAAAAATTACTCATGATCATTGCGGTCTTTTGGTTTTTCGCGGGTTCGGCACTGGCTTCCGGCTATAATTACGTTTCCCCGGAAAAGGTCAAGACCTGGATTGAGACCCAAAAACTCTTTACTATCGTGGATATTCAGGTTACGGATGAGTTTAAGGCCCATCACCTGCCGAATTCTATTGCCACCTATGCCTATCCCGTAAAGACCGATGGGGAGAAGGCCCAAATTGAGGATGCCATCCGTACATCCATGGAAAAGGATACGCCCATTGTCGTGGTCTGCCCCAGGGGCGGCGGCGGTGCCAAGCGGTGCTACGACTATATGAAGTCCAAAAATGTGCCCGAAGACCGGCTGCTCATCCTTGAGAAGGGAATGGCCGGATGGCCCTATAAAGATCTGGTGGAAACCGGTCAGTAACCCGGCGGATCACGATTGATATGATTCAAGCGGAAATGACGGTGCTGGACATCGTTGCCAAATGGAAGCCCACCCAAAAGGTCTTTAAACGATACGATGCCCGGGCCGGGGAGTGCATCTGCTGCAACATGCTCTTTAATACCCTGGATCAGGTGGCGGAAAAGTACAGCCTTGATCTGAAGAAACTCATGGATGATCTGGAAAAGGCGGCCCGGGAGGCTGGAACGACCCGTAAATCAAATACACGTACAAAATTCAAGTATGATTCTATGAGCTAGGCTTGCGTTTTGCTAATTCTTTAAGGCTTTTTCCTGATCAGTGTTCTTGATTCCAAAGTCCAGGATTGTTTGATCGGCGATCCTATGAAGAAGTGCCCGGTCATGACTGATGGCCAGGATCCCGATGCTGTGGCGGCGGCAATGGGCCAGCAGGGATTTCCATATTCGGGCCTGGGTCAGGGGGTCGAGCATGGCCGTTGCCTCATCCGTGATCAGAAACCGGGTTCCGGGTCCCAGGGCCCGGACAAGGCAGATGCGTGCCAGTTGTCCGCCGGAAAGCTCGCAAGGGTAACGGGAGAGCCAGGTGCCGGATACTTCGAATTTTTCAAGCAGCCCTGCATCGGGCGAAAATCCTTCCCGGATGATTTTACCAGCCCTCCACCGGGGATTGATTGCCAGTTCCGGATGCTGGAAAACCATCTGTACCGGATGATACCCCTGATTTTCCAAAGGCTTGCCGTTCATCAGAACCTGGCCTTTCCCGGGAATCAGAAAGCCCGCGGCGATCCGGCCCAGGGTTGTTTTCCCCTTGCCGCTGGGTCCGCTTAGCCCCACCACCTGTCCCGGGGCCACCCTCAGGCTGAAGTCCTTGAAAATCCAGTTCAGGTCAGAACCGTGACAAAAGGATACATTTTTGATTTCAAACATGGTCCTTGCCTTGTGTAACATTTTGGAATTTCATGGTTTTAGAGATCCGCCACTGCCGAAATAAATTGATTCTGGGGCAGGGCATTGTAAAGGTTTTTCGAATAGGGATGGTTCAGGGCCGCCGGTGTTTTAAACCGGCCGACACCTGCCGTTTCGACACAGCAGCCTTCTTTGAAGATGGAAACGGTGTCGGCTATATCCAATGCTGCTTTCAGGTCATGGGTAATCAATAGGATGGAGCACCCCTGTCGGGAGAGGTCCTTTAAAAGGTCCAGGGAAAGGGCGGTATTCTCGGCATCCAGTCCTGTGGTGGGCTCGTCAGCCAGAATGAGGCGGGGTTCACCGGCTACAGCGGCGGCGCACAGGATCCGGCGGGCCATGCCTCCTGAAATCTGGAATGGATACAAATCCTTGACCCGGCTTTCCAGGTTGTATTGCCTGAACACGGCATCCCTTGCCAGTCCTGCGGCTTTCCGGCTCTTTCCGCTAAGCCGGGCTGCCCGGGCCACCTGCTTTCCAACGGGAATCAGGGGATTTAAAAATCCCAGGTTCTGGGGAATAAAGGCAATCTCCTTTCCCCTGAGCTGCCGGATTCTGGCGGTGGTCAGGGGGGCTCCCCTGTAAAGGATCTCGCCTTTTACCCGGGCATTTTTGGGCAAAAGCCCCAGCAGGGCATGAAGCATCAGGCTTTTTCCGGCGCCGGACTCCCCGACCACGGCCATCAGCTCCCCTTTTCGCAGCTGCAGGTTCAAAGAGCGGACAGGAGAGATTCGTTCAAATGAAAAAAAGCCCCTGGGCCTCTGAAATGAAATACTCAGGTTATGGATCTTCAGCATGGGCTAATCCTGACTGCTTTTGGGTTCTGTCAGCATCCTGAGCCGGTTGCCCATGAGATCAAAGAGCTGGACCATGGCCACCAGGCTGAGGCCCGGGGCCACGGCCAGCCACCAGTGCCCGGTGGACAGGTGGCGCATGGCCTCCGTGAGCAGGATCCCGATCGCAGGGGTATGGGGGGAGAGCCCGAATCCCAGGAAGGTGAGCCCGGCCGCATGCAGGATGGCATGGGGAAAGGTCAAGAGCAGGCCCACCATAAACTGGGGAACAATGGCCGGGAGCATGTGATGGCGGATGATCCACGGCTTTGAACGTCCCAGCCGGGGGCTGATTCGGATATATTCGGCCCAGCGAAGTTGGATAACTTCAGCCCGGATGATCCTGGCCAGACGGGTCCAGTGGGTCAGAGCGATTGATATGATGACGCCTTTTGCCCCTCCCCCGAGGGAAAAAGAGATGAGTATGAGCAGTACAAGGTGGGGGGCGGACATAATCACGTCGATGAGTCCGGTCACGATCCGGTCCATTGTTTTTCCCATGATCCCGGCCGCTATTCCAAGGGTGATCGCAATCACAGAACTGAAAATAGCTGCGCTCATGCCGATGCCAAGGCTGATGCACAGCCCTTTGAGTGTCCGGGTCAGCATGTCCCTGCCCAGCCAGTCCGTGCCAAAGGGGTGGGCCGGACTGGGAGCCAGGTTGCGCATGGACAATTGTGGGTTCAGCCCCTGGTTTCCCATCTGCCATGCCCAGGCAAGTATCCCTGCAACCAGTGCCAGGCAGAACATGAAAATGATCAGGCTGAGCCCCCGCTGTCCAGGCAAGCGTATCGCCAATTTACCGGATCCGAATGGAAAACCCCCGGAGGTCATTACTCCCCCTCCCTGGCCCGGATCCTGGGATCCACTGCAAGGTAGAGCAGGTCTGCCATCATATTGCCGGAAATCACGAACAGGGATGAAAACAAAACAATGCCCAGGAGCAGCGGCACATCTCCGCGGACCCCGGCCTCCACCGTTGCCTGGCCAAGCCCCGGGTATGAAAAGACCTGCTCGGCCAGTACTGCGCCGCCGAATAATTCACCGAAACCGGCAAACTGCAGGGTCAGGGCCGGCAGCAAAGTATGCCGCAGCCCGTGAAAAAAGGTGATCCCAAGCCTGCTTTCGCCCAGGGCCTTGGCATAAAGGGCAAAATCAGAGTGAAAAACCTCTACCATTTTCTCCCGGGTATGCAGGGCAATCTGGGCGATTCCGATGACCGAAAGGGTAAAGGCCGGCAGCATCAGGTGGTGAAGGCGTTCAAGAAAGGAAACCGATTCCGGAGGCATGCCCAGGGGACCGGCACAGCAGACGGGAAACCAGCCAAGGTTCACGGAAAGGACTATTAACAGGATCATGGCGATCCAAAAAGTCGGCGCGGAAGCCAGAGTATAGGCATAGAGGCGGATGGCCCTATCCAGAAGGGAACCCGGGAAAGCCCCGGCCGCAATTCCCATGAAAAATCCCAGTATTCCGGAAAAAGTCCAGGCCAGGGCCATGAGAATGAGCGAGGCGGAAAAGCGTTTGGCAATGACCTGTACAACCGGTTCATTGTAAATCACCGAGGTCCCCATATTTCCGGAGGCCAGGTTCACGGTCCACCGGGCAAAACGTTCGGCAGGCGGCCGGTCCAGACCCCATCGTTGGATGATCCGTTTTTCCTGGGCCGGTGAAATCTGCATCCGGTCATACCCAAGATATGCGGAAACAGGGTCCAAGGGGGCCATGCTGACCAGGGTGAAGGCCAGAGTGCAGACCAATGCCATAATGAAAGCCATCCGCCCCAGTTTTGCCGCAAGATAACGGGTTAGTCTTCCCATTTCCACTCCCGGATATTGGCCGTTACGGGCCACCCAAAGCCGTGGGGTTCCATACGGGAGAGACCGATATCCAGGCCGTCCCGCACAAAATAGACATGGTCCAGGTTGACCAGCCAGGCCCAAGGAGCATCCCCTTTGGGGCCGCATCCTGTTTTTCCGTCCCACTGGGCCTTTTGCCAGTATTCAAGTGAGGCATGAAAATCACTTGCCTGGACAGCCATATCCAGATACCGGTCCACTGCGGCATTGGCGTAAAAACCTGGATTATACAATCCCTGCCCGGCAAGACGGCTGTGGTAAAGGTGGTACATCTCCATGGGATCAAGGCTGCCCCAGCCGTAAAGAATTACATCGGAATGGGTGCGCCGCCGGATCTCATCCATGCTTTTGCCCAGGACATGGGCCCGGAGGCCCAGGGGCTGGATCATACTTGCAACGGCCAAGGCCAGGCCCTGGCGCAGAACACGTTCAGAGGGATAAATAAGATTGAACTCTGCCGGAATCCCGTTTTTTTCGAGGATCCCGTCCCGGTCACTGTCTTTCCAGCCTGCTTGGGCCAGAAGGTCCTGGGCCTCTTTGATCCGGTTGTCTTTAAAGCGGTTATGGGCATTGTCCCAGGGCAGGTTGTCGCAGATAAAATAGGCGGGGCGGCCGAATCCTTCCAAAACTCCGTCCACCAGGGCCTGCCGGCAAACGGCGATATTGATGGCTCGGCGGATAGCCGGGTCAGCCGTGACGATGTTGCCGATCCTGGCCCCGTTGGAATGGGTTTTGCCCGTATCCTTGACCATGGGAAACATCAATCCCCTATTGTCCACGCTTTTGACCCGGTGCCGGTGCATGCCCTTGATGTTCAGTTTTCCCAGGTGGGGCGGCACGACGATCATGTCCAGTTTTCCGGCCCGGGCAGCGGCCAGCATGGTATCGTCGCCGGCATATAGAAAGACCAGACGATTGAAATAAGGTTTTTTCCCATAGTAGAACGGGTTGGTCTCGGCAATCATCTGTTCGCCCTCCATCCAGGACACCATACGAAAAGGACCCGATCCCACAGGGTGGCGGCCGTAATCTCGGCTGTAGGCATGTTCGGGAACGATTCCCAGAGTAATCAGGCGGTTGACAAATGTGGCATCCGGGTTTTTCAGGTGCAGTTCCAGGGCATGGGATGACACGGCCACTGCCTTGTCCAGGTTGGACAAGTCTGCCTTGCCGCCGGACCGGGAGGCTTGGTTAAAGGTGAATGCTGCGTCATTTGCGGTTAAAGGGGTCCCGTCTGAAAATTTCACCCCTTTTTTCAGCGTAATGGTCCACACCCTGCCATCGGCGCTCAGATCACAGGTCTGGGCCAGGTCATTGATAATGTTCAATCCGTTGTCCCGGGACAGAAGCGTTGATTGGAACAGGGGATTGCCGTACCGGCCCCAGCCCATGATCGGATCAAAGCCGTCCATGGGCTCCCCCTGCAAACCCAGGACCAGGGTTTTTTTCCCGGCAAAAGCGGAATCCAGGGGAAAGGCAGCAAAGGCAGCCAGAATAATGAGACCTATTCCCAAAAATATGGGTCTTGTGCACGACATGGGTAGAATCCTCTAACAGGCTGCAGCGGGAAAATAAAAAAGCCACGACAACAGCAGGATAAACATATGCCTTCGTGGCCTGATTATTATGATGAACAATTGTGCCATGGCAGACCCAAGCATTTTATCTTGGTTTGTGCACAGCAGAAGATGAAAGAACCCACGTGCTTTGCGTTGTTCTTACATGCGGAATTCAGTTTCAGTATTGCTTCGTGCAATACGATTTGGAATGACTTCTAAAAAATTGGGCCGGTCTTGTCAAGAAAAAAGCGAATCCATGCCGGAATCCTGGAAATTTTGTCAATCGGCATCATCTGGAAATGTAATTGTTTTACTATCGCTATTCGCGTAATTGTTCTTGACATACATCAACTGCTGTGATCTAAGATTTTTCCACGATAGACATGTAGCCTGAAGGCTGCGTAAGTTTTAAACTATAATTTAGACCAAGAAGGTCAAGATATCCGGTCGTTGGAACCCAGGTTCCACGGCCTTGGGTTTCTTGACCTTTTTTTATCTGTTACCTGTGAACACTAAAAAGAGGTTTTTCAAATGAAAAGAAAGATGAGCTGCAGTTTGTTACCCGCAATTGTCTGTACATTGCTTTTGGTTTTCATAAACGGCGTGTTTGCGAAAACGGTTGAAGAAGAAAGTCAGGATGAAACTGAAAAGGTCCTGACACCCAAACAGGGCGATGTATTCATGCCCCTTGGAGATGTAGTGGTATACGGTGAAAATGAGGCGAAAAAACTCGCCGGTTCCGTTGATATCATAGGTGAGGAGCAGATCGCCGAATCCAATGCGGTCCAAGCTTTGGATTTGCTCAGAAAAGTTCCCGGGGTCACGATAATGAATTATAATTTTGCCGGAGTACCCAACGGGTTTACCCTGCGCGGCTGGTACCTGCCGCACGGCCGGGGGGCAGCCGCCTCTGTGGATGGGATTCCCTGGAACAGCTATATTGTCAATGGGGACGGCTCCATTGATTTGAACATGCTGATGGTGGATGATATCGAAAGTGTCACAGTGACAAAAGGACCTGTTGACAAACGTTACGGCAACTATGCCCGGGCCGGTTCCCTGGATTTTCAGACCCGTAAAAGAGGAGATTTTTTTAAGGTCTCTGCCGGCTTGGGGTCCTACGATACCTATGATTTGTATTCTTCTTTGGGAAAAGAATCTGAGGACGGAAGATTTAATCAGATCTATTCTGTGGAGGGATATACGTCCGACGGATACCGGGACAACAGCGAGCATGAAAGAAAAAATGCCTATGGAAAATGGTACTACCGACCTTCCGAGGGTCTTCAACTGGGGCTTGTGGTTCATGCCTTTGACTCGGAATGGGATTCACCGGGCTACATCTCGCAGCAGACGTGGGATGTCAATCCCAAGGCAGACAATACCAAGGATGATGGCGGATATAAAACCTTCAACGAAGTTCAGGTTCATGTGGACTGGCAGATTACTGACAATATGCCCCTGCAATTTAAGACCTGGGTCCAGGAAGACGACTACAGTCGATTCTGGACTGTGCCTACTGTTCAGTCTCAGCAGGAATACCATTATGAGCAGAGCATGTATGGTGCGCTAATCAACTTGGCTCCCACGTTTAATCTTGGGCCTGTCAATGATTTTCACCTGGATTTTGGGGTGGATTATAAAAGTTATAATACCGAAGACTTTAGGTATAACACTTCCTACAGAACCCGGACAAGTTTGAAATGGCATGACGAATATGAAATGCAGAACCTGGGAACCTATGTGAAAGCCGATTTCAATCCGCTGGAACGGCTGAGGCTTTTCGGCGGCCTGCGTTTCGATACATTTGAAGGGACTCTGAACCACTATCTGACAGGGACCAGTCTGGATATGAGTGATTACGATATCTTCACTTACTCTGCCGGTGGCGTGTACACCCTTTTCGACGGATACAGTGTTTTTGCGGATATGGGAACCTCTTTCCAGCTTCCCCTGGGAGAGGCTGGGTATAATACAGACTCTCCGGAAGAATCAAATATCGATTATTATGAAGCAGGCATCAAACTGCAGCCGACGGACTGGCTTCTTCTCCGCTATGCCTATTTCTACAGTACCAACACCGATGAGATTACCCAGGACGCCACTGGAACCTATTCCCGTGAAGGAGAGACGCTCAGAAGGGGGCATGAAGTTGAAATACGCCTGACACCCCGGGATGATATCGAAATTTTTGCTTCCTATACGGTCCATCAGGAGGCCAGTTATGAAGAAGGAACAAATCAGGGGAACCAGATCCGGTTCGTCCCGGATTATATTTTTACATCGTGGATCAGGTACACGGCCCCGACAAAAACCGATTTCCAGCTTGAATACCGAAAGGTGGGAGATTGGTATCTTACACCGGATAACGCCAATTCAGCCGACGGATTTCATGTGGCAAATCTGAAAATCAGTCAGGAATTTAATAAAAACTGGAAAGTTTTGCTGGCAGTTAACAATATATTTGATGAAAAATATTCAGAGTTTGCGCTGAGCCTTGGCGGAACAAACTACTACGCCGGAAACGCCTCAAGAAATTGTACATTGACCCTGAAGTATGAATTTTAAACCCAAAGCCTTACAAAAACCGGTCAGGCTGATGTTTTTTAAGGCTTAAGGATTTACGGGCCTTGTCCATCTCTTTTGGGTTCTTGAAATATAAGAGGTGGGAATCGCAGGCACAATCGGAGGAACCGAATCCGGGAATCCGCCCGGATGAGGTTCTTCCCAGGCTCAAGGCCCATTCATGTTCCAGTCTGGCCCCGGGTTCAGATACCCAGATCTCTTTAGCGGCCGTATCGAGGTAATCCAGGTGCCAGTGACATCTTTTCTTGGGGAGTATATGATGCCGGATCCGGCTTTTCATGCCGCCCGGGCCAAAAGCGCTCCCTACATAGGCGTAGTATCCTTTTCTAAACTGAACCGGACCGAGTTTCCCGACATCAATGGTTCTGGCCCTGTCAAAGTGGAGAACGATAATATAGGTGCCCTTGCGGGATAGATCTTCCATGGTAGGGATTATCCCGCAATCTGATCTATGGAGTCAAGGATCTGGGAAAATCGCCGGCCTTTAGTGGAATGGGTTTTATAAAACTCAATCGCCTTTTTCAGGATCATGAGGACCTCTTCCCGGGTGTGAATCCCCGGGACTTCCATTCCCAGGCGGGGATGGCGCCCCAGTCTTCCGCCCAGAAGAACCCTGTATCCTTTTTTCTTTTCCATGAGGGTGCCCGTGGGACAGACCCGGATGCATTTGCCGCAGCTCAGGCATGTTTCAGGATCGATCTCCGGCCGGCCTGAGTTTTCATCCAGAAAGACGGCCTGCTCGGGACAGGTTTCCACACAGGCCCGGCACTGACTGCAGGGCTCATCCGAGACCCCCGGAACCGAAGCGCCCAGGATACCCACATCGGCGATCTGGGGCCGGGAACAGGCATTGGGACAGTCGGACAGGACCACCCGGAACTCATGGTGGAACTTGAGCCCGGTCTTTACATGGGCCTTGAGAAAAGAGCGGATATCCGCCTTTTCCAGGAGTTCTTCAATTTCCCCGGCCAAATCCTCGCAGGGGGCGGCACAATTGGGGCATCCGGCCCCGCCGAAGCAGGCGGCAGCCTCAAATCCCCGCACTTCTTTTTCCATTCCCCCCTTGGACAGAAATTTTTTGCGCAAATCCTCCACATCGGAAAGGGATACTGAGGACCGCCCCTTTTGCCCGGCATGGGCCTCTACTTTTTTCCGGACTTTTTTTCGTACGAAAAAAGGGACTTTTTGAATGGCCTGCTCTGCTTCAGGGTCCCATCTCATGAAAGGATTTCCCCCCGGGCGCTGACAACGATCTCATTAAAGGGGATATCCACCCCGGCTTTGGCCAGGGCTTTTTTAACGATCACGGGAAGGGCGGAACAACAGGGCACTTCCATTATGGCCGAGGTAATGCTTTTGATCCCGGAGATTTTAAAAACCTGGGCAAGCTTTTCAATATAGGCTTCAGCATCGTCAAATTTGGGGCATCCGATCATCACGGCTTTCCCTTTCAGAAGATCCCGGTGAAAATTGGGATAGGCCACGGGCACGCAGTCGGCGGCAATGAGCAGGTCAGCATCTTTGAGAAAAGGAGCCCCGGCCGGGACCAGGCTGATCTGTACGGGCCAGTGGCCCAGGGAAGATTCCCCGGAAGGGCCGTTCAGCACCGGTTTATTGGCGGACTGACAATTGCCGGGTCCTTCCGTGGGAAAGGTTTTGAGCGCGGCGGACGGGCATCCGGAGGGCTTTGCCTCTGTTTTGTTCCCGGATTTTTTCTTTAACAGCTCTTCAACGGCCTCCTCGTCAAAATCTTCGGCTTCCCGCTCCACAATGGTCAGGGCATCCTGGGGACAATCCCCGATGCAGGCCCCGAGACCGTCGCAGTACTTGTCCGCAATGACCTTTGCCTTGCCGTCAATGATCTCAATGGCCCCTTCTGCGCAGGCCAGGACACAATTGCCGCATCCGTCGCAGCGCTCTTCATCAATTTCGATTATTTTTCTCAGTACTTTCATGGAAATCTCCTTTATGAAAAAGTCAAAAGGCCAAAGTCAGAAGTCTAAAGCTTTTCAGGATTTTCCAAACCCTTTGACTCAAATGATTGCTTGTGTGCCATATGATCCCGGCGGTTATTCCGGGTCCATCAGGACCTGGCGGGCCATCTGCTTTCCCGATTCCGTCATGAGGATCCGGGAAAGCTTTGCCCTGAATTCGTCGGAAGAGAGCTGGTTTTTCCCCTGGCAATCCGACATATTGGTGATCATGTCTGCATCGTAAATACATTTAAATTCCAGGGACTCATTTTCCCCGGGATGATGGTGATGTCCCACAATATCGCAGACCTGTTCAATGAGTTTCTCCTGGGCCCCCAGGGTCTCCAGGATCTGCCGGGCCACGGGCGGACCTTCCTGCTCCTGGTACTGGGCAGCCGGTGAATTGTACTTTTCTTCTGCATTCTTGATTCCGATATCGTGAAGATAGGCCGCGCAGAGCACCACAGCCAGGTTGGCCTTTTCCCCCCGTCCGATTTTTTCGGCAAAATTGGCCACTTTGGCCGCATGGCCGATGCGTTTGAAATCCGTTTTAAAGTACTTTTTCATCTCCACGGCCACCCGGTCCTTTAGCAGATCGTCCCGCTGGGCAATAAATTCCTCGGGAAGGGTTCCCAGGCACTGCTCGGCAAATTTGCAATATGAGGCACATCCGAAATCCATCCTGGGATTGACGATTTTCTTTTTGCAGTTGGGGCATCTGCGGGTGGCGTCATCCTTGAAAAATTCCATGGCATGGCCGCATTCCGGACACTCGGTTTCAAAGATGGCATCTTCATTCCAGTATTGGGTATCCTGTCCAGGGCATTTCATGGATTCGTCTCCTTGGTTATCTGTTTCGGTTGAAGAGGTCGAGTCGTGAGGCCAAAGGAGCTTGCCTTTTGCCTCACAACTCAACTACCAATTATTTTCCCGCCATAATGGCAGCCACATCCGCATCCGGCTCGGTAATGGGCTTGATGTCAAAGTTCTCCACCAGCACGTTCAGCACTGCAGGAGAGATAAAAGCCGGAACCGTGGGGCCCAGGCGGATTCCCTTTACGCCCAGATGAAGCAGGGCCAGGAGAACGGCCACGGCTTTCTGCTCATACCAGCCGATGTCAAAGGAAAGGGGCAGGTCATTGATGTCCTCCAGGCCGAAAACCTCCTTGAGCTTCAGGGCGATAACGGCCAGGGAGTAGCAGTCATTGCACTGTCCCGCATCCAGAACCCTGGGAATCCCGCCGATGTCGCCCAGATCCAGCTTATTGTACCGGTACTTGGCGCATCCGGCCGTAAGGATGACAGCATCCTGGGGCAGTTTCTCCGCCACTTGTGTGAAATATCCCCGGGATTTCTGACGGCCGTCACAGCCGGCCATAACCACGAACCGCTTGATGGCTCCTGTCTTCACCGCATCCACCACCTTGTCGGCCAGGGCCAGGACCTGGTTTCTGGCAAATCCGCCCACGATCTTACCGGTTTCAATCTCTTCCGGGGCCTTGCAGGCCTTGGCCCGCTCGATCACGGCAGAGAAATCCTTGGCAGAACCATTGACCCGGTCGGGGATATGAACCGTATCGGGGTAGGAGGCCACACCGGTGGTGAAGAACCGGTCCTGGTAGGTGTTGGAACTCTTCATGGGCACAATGCAGTTGGTGGTCATGAGAATGGGTCCGTTAAAGGACTCGAATTCCTTGTTCTGATGCCACCAGGAGGATCCGTAGTTGCCCTTCAGGTGCCCATGTTTTTTAAATGCCGGGTAGTAATTGGCCGGCAGCATTTCACCGTGGGTGTAGACATCGATCCCGGTGCCTTTAGTCTGCTCCATGAGTTCTTCCATGTCTTTGAGATCATGTCCGGAGATCAAAATTCCCGGGTTGGTGCCCACGCCGATATTGACCTCGCTCAGTTCCGGATGGCCGTAAGTGGAGGTATTGGCCTCGTCCAGGGCCGCCATGGTGGTCACGGCCACTTCCCCGGCCTTGAGAACCAGTCCCGTCATTTCGTCAACGGAAAGATCCTGGGTGGTGGATGCCAGCCCCTGAAAGAGAAAATCGTAGATCTCATCCTTTTCAATGCCCAGGACCGCGGCATGGTCGGCATAGGCGGCGATCCCCTTAAGTCCGAGGATGAGAAGCTCCCGCAGGGATCTGACATCTTCGTTTTCCGTGCTCAGAACCCCCACGGTTTCTGCCTTGGCCGTATAGGAACCCGGATCATTGGAATACCAGGTTGCGCATTCGGGCAGGTTTGCATCGGCTTTATCCTTCACGCGTTCAAAAAGCTCTTTTTTAACCGTCTGGGCCTGGCTGATCCAGCGGGTCAGATCTTCATTGTTGAAATTGACATTGGTGATGGTGGTGAACAGGGCCTTGGTCACAAAGGAACCGACTTCCCTGGGGATGACCGCTCCTTTTGCCTTGGCGTTGTCGGCGATCACCGAAATCCCCTTAAGGTTATAGATCAGAAGATCCTGAAGAAGGGCCGTGTTATTTTCCTTGCCGCACATTCCCTTGATTGTACATCCCTGGTTTTTCGCTGCTTCCTGACATTGAAAACAAAACATGATTCTCTCCTTATCTTGCGGTTGATGGATCTGTTTTTTTGTCCTGGGAAGCAGTTTACAGAATAATGACATGCAAAACCTTGACCTGGATCAAGGTTGGTATTTTTTTTAACTTTTTTTCAGGAAGGGAAAAATATGGATCTCTTTTCGCTTCTTAGAATTTTTAGGTTATTTAAATTAAATATTATGGTTACATTTATGAGATATGCCTGTATAGTATACAAGCATATAATTTGATGGGATCCGCTTCAGGAACTGCCAATTTTTCAATTTTCAAGAACTATTCCGACTTAGAACTGAATATTGATCTCTTATTCTCGATAATAAAATTATATGATTAATCCGTCTTTTCATTAATTTAAATCATGGAGGAGAAATCATGGAAGTTAAAGATTATTGTAAAGCCATGTTGGCCGAAGTTACTGCTTGGAAAGAAAAATTAGAAGCCATGAAAAAAGTCGCAGATACGTATGGGTCTGCTGAAAAAGAGAAAATGTTACCGCTCATAGGGCAGCTGGACCAGGAAGTGACTACTGCCCAGGTTCGTGTTGATCAGCTGGAAAATGAATGTCCGTCAGACTGGTCCCCTATGAAAAATGAACTGGATGATCTATTCGGAACAATCGGTAGTAGTGTTGACCGGGCCTGGAGAGATCTTGAAGCTGGTAACGTAGGGGGGTGAGAAAAAACTTTCAGAGTTTTTAGCCTGAACTACACTTGAAAGGCCTCAGTTTTCAAAACCTGAGGCCTTTTGTTTTTTTGGGGAGTTTTCCCAAAAAAACAAGCGGGGCAGAATCGACAGATTCTGCCCCGCTTGCCGGCAAGGGAACTGGGCCTGAATTAAGGTGGTGGTGGATTCGGGCTTATACTTCAAGTTCCTTTTTGAGCCAGTCTCTTACATTTCCTTCTACGGCATATACGCCTTTGTATTTGCCGATTCCCTGCATGAACTCCCTTTCCAGGTTTTTGGGCAGGTTAAAACTGCCCAGTTCCTCGGAGTCGAATCCCTTTCTCCTGACCAGGGTCAGGATGGGATGCTGTTTCCAGGTATTGATGACAAAATAGACGGTTTCATTGTCATTGTCCCTGGAGTTGTAATAGGACTGGGATCTTAAGGGGCCCCACTCCAGATGAAGGGCAATGGCCTCCTCCGGAGTCATTTCCCAGTCTACGGAATTGAGCAGGTTATAGTTCTCTTTTATGTCTTTCAGTCTCATATTTCCCTCCTGCATCGACTGTCTGAAACCAGGCAGCGTTGGTTTTTCTAACATAGATAATTAGCAAACCTTGTGCCATGGCGATATTTGTATTTATAAGCATCTGAAATGAATGTCATTTTAAAAAATAAAAGGAATCTTTTTCTGTCGGGATGATCCTTGAAAAATTAGGATCGAGACAGTTTGAGAGACATAATTGTATTATTGCTGTCTCGGGTTGAAGTGGGATATCCGGGCAATGCAGGCAGGATTTTTGCAGTCGTCCTGGCGTTCCTTGGTGTTCTTCGCGGTTCCGATAAAAAGAAGAAAACCACGAAGAGCGCGAAGTTTTAGGGATCCATACTCCGTGGTAATTTCCCGGAAGGTTGACTTTATCAATTGAATCATAGGATAAGCGGATTATGGAAGACATATGGATCATCGGAAGCGGAAAATTCGGGATATTGGCGGCAAAGAGCCTGATCCGCCAGGAGAGGGCCATGAATCTGACCCTGGTGGACCAGGACCGGGACGCTTTGGATCAGGCGGAAAAACTGGGGTGCCGGATTGAGGAGAAAGAGGGGGCGGATTTTCTGCATGCCTGCCTGACAAGCGATTCAGGTCCTGACTGGATCGTTCCGGCCGTGCCCATCCATCTTGCCTGGGAATGGTGCCGCCTCAAGATGGGAAAGGAACGGCTTCGGGTGGATTTCCTGCCCAAAGGACTGAAAACGGTTCTACCCAATCCCATGGACGGGGCAGACGGGGAGATCTATGTCACCCATGCGGATTTTTTCTGCCCGCCCAACTGCAATGAGCCGGATGAGTACTGCACCCGAACCGGGGAACCCCGGAAGGAGGATATGTTCCGACTCCTGGCAAAAGTGGATTTTCCCGGGATCCGGCCCATTGTGATCCAGAGTGTCCAGCTGGGACCCGGTCTGGGAGGGTATACTCCCAGAGCTCTTTTTGAATTCCTTGACAACATCGCTCAAAGTCCGGGTCCTCTTTTTGCGGCCACGGCCTGCCGCTGCCACGGCGTTCTCTCGGGAGGGGTTTTGAAAGAGTTTGATCCTGGGCAAAGATAACCTTTTTACAGGTCCTTTTAATTTTAACATCTTACAATCATTTCCGCATCCAGGCGTGGTACTTTTTAATCCAGGCCAGAAGTCTTTCCGGGGCATGGGCTTTTTTCCACATTCCGGCCGCATATTTATTGGCCTCGGCCATGGTGGGATAGATATGGATGGTGCCCAGGATTTTGTTGAGCCCGATCTTCTGCTTCATGGCCAGGACAAATTCGGCGATGATGTCCGAGGCATGGTGGCCCACAATGGTGACTCCCAGGATCCTGTCCTTGCCGGGAGGGGTGAGCACCTTGACAAAGCCCTGGTCCCGGGAGTCGGCAATGGCCCTGTCCAGGTCGTCAATGGGATATTTTACCACTTCGTACTCAATGTTCTGCTCTTGGGCCTGGGTTTCATTTAAACCCGCCCGGGCCACTTCCGGATCGGTAAAGGTGGCCCAGGGAATGGTGGAGTAATCCACCCGGAACTTCTTGAACCTTCCGAACAGGGCGTTTACCGAGGCATACCAGGATTCATGGGCGGCCGTGTGGGTAAACTGGTATCGGCCGTGGACATCCCCGCTGCAGAAGATATTGGGAAAGTTGGTCCGGAGGAATTCATCGGCGGCCACACCCCGGTTGGAACCCAGTTCAACTCCCAGTTCTTCCAGGCCGAAACCTGCAACATTGGGTGTCCGGCCCAGGGCAATGAGGAGCCGGTCAAAGGGGATGGGCACCTCTTGATCCCCGTGGTCGCAGATGAGAATAGTTTCCCCGCCCCGGGTTCTGATTTCCCTGGCGGCATGGCCGGTCATCACCTGAATGCCTTCGGTCTCAAAGGTCTTTTGGATGATTTCGGCGGCATCGGGATCTTCCCGCTTGAGAAGGGCCGGCCCCCTCTGGACAAGGAAAACTTCGGAGCCCAGCCGGGCAAAGGCCTGGGCCAGTTCGCAGCCGATGGGCCCTCCCCCTAAAACCGCCAGGCGCCGGGGCAGGGTGGAAAGATCCCAGACCGTATCCGAGGTCAGATATTCGATGCTTTCCAGGCCGGGCAGTTCCGGAACCATGGGCCTGGCTCCCGTGGCAATGAGGATGTTCCGGGTAGTCAGGGTTTTGTCTCCTACCTTCACCTCAAAAGGGGACAGGATCTTGGCCCGTCCCTGGAAGCAGTCCACGCCGAGCCGGGTATACCGCTCCACCGAGTCATGGGGCTCTACTTTCTGAATGACGGATTTCACCCGGTCCATGATCTTTGAAAACTGAAAATCCATATCGATCCGGTCAAACCCGTATTTTTTAGCCTGGCGTGCCTTTGCGGCAAGTCCGGCACTGGCGATCAGGGCCTTGGACGGGACGCATCCGGTATTGAGGCAGTCTCCGCCCATTTTATGCTCTTCGATCAGGGCAACCCGGGCCTTGACCGCAGCTCCGATATAGGAGGCCACAAGGCCGGCTGAGCCTCCGCCGATGACCGTCAGGTTGTAGTCAAAGGAAGAGGGTCTGGAAAACCGGGCATAGATCTTTTTACTCCGGATTCCGTCGATGATCCGTTTGGCCACAATGGGGAAGATCCCCAGAAGGGCAAAGGCAAATAGAATTTTAAAGGAGAGGATCCCCTGGATGGAATCGAGCTGGGCCAGCTGGGTACCGGCATTCACATATACAATGGTGCCCGGGAGCATGCCGATCTGGCTGACCAGGTAAAAAACATGGCCCCGGATATTGGTCAAGCCCATGGCCAGGTTGATCAGGAAAAAGGGAAATAAAGGGACCAGTCTCAGGGTAAAAAGATAAAATCCCCCTTCCTTTTCCATCCCCCGGTTGATGGTTTCAAGTTTGGATGAAAATTTTTGTTCCACAAAGTCCCGGAACAGGTAGCGGGAGGAAAGAAAGGCTAAAAAAGCGCCCATGGTGGAGGCAAAGGAGATGATAATGGTCCCGGGAACCAGGCCGAAGACGGCAGCTCCGGCCAGGGACATAATGGCGGCCCCGGGAAGGGACAGAGCCGCCATGAGCACATAGGCCGTAAAATAGGTGGCAATGAAGAGGAACCTGTGCTGTTGGTATATGGCTTGGAACCCGTCAATTTCATTTTTAAGGTTGGAAAAAGAGACGTACCGGTCCAGGTCAAATAGGAAAAACAGGCCGGCCAGGACCAGGATGATTGTCAGAAGCAGAATTTTTTTTCCAGAGCCTTTTTTCATTGCAGGTTCACCGGGAAGTTATAGGGTTTTTTCAATGGCCTGGAAGCTCTTCATGAACTTCCGGTCAATATAGTCTTTAATAATAAAGGCGAGTCTCCCGCCGAATACCAGTCCTTTTTTCTTGAGCACCCCGGCGCCGCCTCCTAAATTGAAGATCAGGAGATACTCCGGACCGGGATGAAATTCCACTAACGCTTTTCCTTCCAGGCTTGCCATGACGTTGTGGAGAAGAACCGGGTTTTCCCGGACCGCATAGACCCCCACCTTGTTCAGGGGCTGGTCCTGGAAATAGATACAGTCCCCGCCGCCGAAAATTTCGGGATATTCCACGGACTGAAGATAGGTGTTCACTAAAAGTCCCTTGTCCGGACCCACGGGCAGACCGGAAACCTCAAATATGGTGGACGGCCTGACCCCGGGAGCCATGAAAATAAAATCCGAGTCAAAGGTCCGGCCCGAATCCAGGAGGATGGAATCCCGGGTCACTTCCTTGACAGGCGCCTGTTCATGGATATGGATCCCCCGTTTTTTGAGGATGGAAAATACCCGGGAACGGACCGATTCCGGGAACCCGGACATGAGCCGGCTCCGGGCAAAGATCCGGATCTCCGGCATGGGGCCCTTCATCTCCTTTGCCAGCTGCCAGACATTGCCGGCCACCTCGGCCGAGGAAGGACCTCCCCCGACCACGGAGACCCTTGTTTCCCCGCTTTTAAAAAGGGCTTTCAGTTTTTCAGCGGCCTCCCACAGCTTTTCAATGGGCTTGACCGGATAGGTGTTGTCCAGCTGGCCCGGAACCGTGTCCATGGGAATATAGGAGCCGGCATTGCAGCAGACCACGTCGTACTTCACTTTTTCCCCGGATTCCGTGTAGACTTCCCGGGCTTTGGGATCGAGTCTGGCCACCCGGTCAAGAACAAAGGTTCCCCCCTGTTTGGTGACCACATCTTTGGTGGCGAACCGGATATCCTCCCGGGTATAGGTGCCGCCCAGCATTCCCGGCCCCATGCCCGAGTAATAATGATGGTCGCAGGGACCGATAACCGTGACCTTGAAGCCCTTTTCAATAATCTGCTTCAAATTGTCCAGAATCATCATGTGGGCATGGCCTCCTCCCACCAGTACCAGATGCTTTTTCATTTGATCCGCTCCTTAAAGAGTGTCCATAAGTTTCCCCAGGCTGGCCAGATGAGATTTTTCATCGTTGGCGATTTTGTTGATCGTTCCCCTGGCTTCCCGGCCTTCCAGCCGGCTTCCCACCCTCTGGTAGAGATCCAGGGCCTGGGCCTCAATGGACATGGCCAGGGAGATGACATCCTTCGGAGAATTGAGGTCGGGATGGAAAAGATCCATGTACTCCTGGGTGGTCAGTCCCCCTTCCATGGCCCGGGTTTCCACTATTTTTTCAAATCCGGCCCGGTCTGCCGGTTCCGGGCTGAATTGATTATAGGCGGCCAGGATTTCCTCCTGGTGCTTGATTTCAATTTCAGCCAGTTTTGAGAAAAGGCTTTTTACCTCATCGTTTGATGTCTGTTTTTCCATTTCCAGATAAAAATCCCTCAGTCCCTGCTCCAGGGAATAGGCGGTCTTTAATATATCCCGGGGTTCTTCCTGTCCTGTAAACAGATCCATGCCCAGATCCTGGGCACCGACGGCTTTGTTTCCCTGCCAGGCCTTGATCCCGCCGGACATGTTAAAAACCTGGGTGAATCCCTTCCCGGACAGCATCTGTGCAGCAACCCGGCTGCGCCCTCCAATGGCTCAGTAGACCAGGACCGGCTTTTCCCGGTCCATCTCGTCCAGCCGGTCCGAGAGCTGGGGCAGGGGGATGAGCAGGGCTCCGGGCAGATGTTCTTCCTGATACTCCGAGGGCTGTCTTACATCCAGGAGAATGAAATCCTCCCCGGGATGATCGGATATAAAGGACCGGGCCTCATCAGAGTCCATTGATTTGGCCGGTGTGAGAAACTGCATCCATTTCATGGTTCACCTCCTCAAGTCTTGGCTGTTCATTCATAATTCTTGATTGATTTTCATCCCAGGGACTTGAACATCTTTTTGCCGGCACCGCAGATGGGGCAGTGCCAGTCATCGGGCAGTTCTTCAAACCGGGTTCCCTTGGGAATTTTCCCCTTCCTGTCTCCCTTGTCCGGATTATAAATATATCCGCAATTGACCATCTGACACTGGTACATATCTTTGGGTTCTGCCATTTTTATTCCTTTCTGGGTTTCGTTGTTATCTGCCATGGTTTATATGAAAGGGGCAAAACTGCAAAATGGGTGATCCCGGCAACTTGCCCCTGAAATCTCCTGGGTTTTAAAAAGAACGTTTAACCGGGCCGGTGGAAATTAGATAAAAGAGCGCGGTTTCAGGGTCAAGACCCATAAGAGACCGGGCTTCCCGGTCGTAGAGGGCGCCCACACCGCAGCACCCCAGTCCCTGGGCCGCCAGGTAGATCCTCCGGCCCATCCGTCCGCTCTCCATGAGAACCTTCCGGTATCCCCTGGGGCCGGATTCCTTTTCCAGGGCCGTCAGATCCGTAATAAATAAAAAGTTCATGGCTGCATTGCGGATCCAGGTCTGATCCAGGCATACCCGGGAGAGGCCTTCATGGAATTTGCCCTGGGTCTTGGGTAGGCATTTCCCGGCAATTGTCCAGACCCAGAAAATTGGATACCTGTTTATCCTCAAAGTCATAGGACATCCGGGAAGAAAGTCCCAGGGCTTTGGTCGCCAGCATGAAATTTTCCACAAGATGGCCCGTGTCCAGCAAAAGATATCGAAAAGCCCTTTTCCGGTATTCCCAGGCGCTTTTAAAAAATTCGGCTGGAATGAAGAAGAATACCCCCGGAGCCTGACGATCGGGAACGGAAAAGGGGTCTTTCTGTATCATTCCGAGAAACTCCTGTATCATGTTGCAATAATACAGTCCTGTCTCAAACCCTTCCACATCCCGGATCAGGGCATAACATTCCAGGGATAAAGCCCTCCGGCAGAGGGCAGGCTAGGGGAGAACCAGGGGACCCGTCCCCCAAGGGTTTTTCCTGTCACCCCCCAGGCCAGAAACAGAGCCCGCAGGATCCTGTCCCTGTCAAAATCAGACCCTGCTCCGGCCATCGGTTTCGCTTTGAAAAGTGTGTTGAGGCCTTCCTCAACCCTTTCATCCGGTTTTGACAGGTCGATTCGGTTTACATAATCCTAGGATTTAAACGGGGCCGGAAAACTCTCAAAATCCAGGAAATGGGGCCTTATCCTGTTCCGGGAATGTCGGGTGGCCCAGTGAAAATCTGAAACAGTGGATGGGCCACTGGTCATGATTTATTGTCTTCTTCCTCGACTTCGGCATCCATGACCATCATGCATTCATGGCATTCCATCTCAATATTGGGAACATCCCCGTACCGTTTCTTCATCTCTTCTTCAGACAGATGGGAAACCCCGGAACATCCGCATTGGGGGCAGGCGGTTTTTATTTTATATTGTTTGGCCATTGCTGACTCCTTTCTCTAATCGGCTAGAATTACTCGTCGCCCTTGATTCTCGGATCATTGGGGGTCCCGGCACAATCCGGGGTGTAACAGGAATTGTCCACGAAGGTGCAGCTGCCCTTGCAGGAGGGGCATTCCTCCGGAGGGGTTTCTGCTTCCAGGTTGTAGCCGCATTTGTTGCATATCCAACTGACCATATTTTTTCTCCTTTTGTATTTTGGCCTTGCTTTTCAGGGCCCGGATTAATTACTATCTTTGAGTCACTCTGTTATACATTAGGATTATCAAGAATCATGCCACGGATTCAGGCAGGGTTTTTGCGAACCATAGTAACGGTACAACGGAGCATACGAGTCAAAGAGTATCATGAAATCATTACATAATTTAAAGAGTCTTGCCATGAAAAAAAGAAATTATCTATTCCTATCCCTTATTTTAATGGTTCTGGTCTCCTGTGACAATCAAAAAATTCAGCCCGGATTCTCAGGGAAGGGGGAAGCCGGACCTGGACCCTCTGCCAGGGCCCTTGTTGAGAAACAGGATATTGTCCAGATGTACGAGGCCGTGGGAACCATCCGTCCCTTGACCGAATCCGTCATTGAATCCCAGGTCAGCGCCCAGGTCCTCAAGGTGTTTTTCACTCCGGGCACATCCGTACAGGAGGGCGATGTTCTGATCCGTCTGGACAACCGTCAGCTGATGGCCCGGGTAAAACAGGCCGGGGAAGGCCTGAGCCTGGCAAAGAACAATCTGGAGCAGACCCTCAAATCCATGGATGAGGCAAGTGCCAACCTGGATCAGACAAAAGCCGCCTATGAACGGACCCAAAAATTATTTAAATCCGATATTGTGCCGGTACAGAAGCTTGAAATCGATAAGGCCGCCTATCTCCAGTCCAAGGCAAGACTTGAAAAATCCAGGGAAGGGGTCCAGTCGGCCAAGGCTTCCATCCGCCAGGCCGAGCAGGTGGTAAAAGAGGCCCGGATCGCCCTGGGATATGCTGAAATCAAGGCCCCGGCATCCGGAATTGTGGCCCAGCGGATGACAGACCCCGGGGATCAGGCTATTCCGGGGAAACCCTTGATGATCATCCAGACCAGCGGAGCCCTGAGGCTGGAGGCCAGTGTACGGGAGGGATTGATTTCCAGGGTGAGCCTGGGCGGCGATTATCAGGTAAAGATCGAAACCGTTGACAAGACGGTCAATGCAAAAATAGAGGAGATCGTCCCCTATGCAGACCCGGCCACCCGGACCTTTCTGGTGAAGGCGGCCCTTCCCCACACTCCGGGCATCTATCCGGGTATGTTCGGCAGACTCATGATCCCCGTGGGCAGGGAAAACACCCTTGTGGTTCCCCGGGAAGCCGTGATCCGGGTGGGACAGCTGGAGCAGATTCTGGTCCTTAGGGACAAGACCTGGCAGAGGGTATACGTTAAAACCGGGAAGATCCTGAAAGATAAGATCGAGGTGCTGGCCGGACTTTCCGGGAACGAGACAATAGGGTGGGAACGCAATTGAGAATCGACAATTAAAAATTGATAATTGACCGGTCTTTCTGTTGTTTTTCCAGCGGGAAACCTGGTTTTCCTTTAAAGCTTTAGATTTTCGGACGTAAAACAATGGCTAAACAATCAATCATTTCAAATATTGTAAAGGTGTTCTTAAGCTCCCAGCTCTCCATCATGCTCATCCTGTTTGCCCTGTGCCTGGGGGCGTTTTCGATTTTCATCACCCCCAAGGAGGAGGAACCCCAGATTGTAGTTCCCATGGCCGATGTCTATGTGGAAGCCCCCGGGGCCAGTCCGGCTGAAATCGAAAAACTGGTGGCCACTCCCCTAGAGCAGATCCTCTGGGAGATCGACGGAGTGGAGTATGTCTATTCCACATCCACCCGGGAAAAGGCCATGGTCACGGTCCGGTTCTTTGTGGGAGAGGACAGAGAAAACTCCATTGTCAAGCTGCACAACAAGATCATGATGAACCAGGACAGGGTGCCGCCCATTGTGACCTCCTGGCTGGTCAAACCCGTGGAGATTGACGACGTGCCCATCCTGACCCTGACCCTTTATTCGGATCTTTACTCCGATCATGAACTGGAGCGGGTGGGGGAAGAACTCATGGCCCGGCTGTCCCGGCTGGAGAACATCTCCCGCTCTTCCATTTACGGGGGAAGGAAAAGGGAGGTCCGGGTGGAATTGGATCCCTTGAAGATGAAGGGCTTCGGGGTCTCGGTCCAGGATATTGAAAACGCATTGCAGGGGGCTGATGTTTCGGTTCAGGCCGGAACTTTTAATAAAAACAACCAGCAGGTCCTGGTGACCTCCAGTTCCTTTCTCACCTCCCTGGACGAGGTCAGACGGCTGGTGGTATCCGGACGCCGGGAAAGACCGGTATATCTGGAGGATGTGACCCGTATCCTGGACGGTCCCAGAGAGGTGGAGGCCTATACCCGGATCGGATTTTCCAATTTTTACAAGGATAAGGAATCCGGGAGCGGGTCCCCCTTGTCCTATCCGGCGGTGACCCTGGCATTTTCCAAGAAAAAGGGGACCAATGCCGTGGACGTGGCCCGGTCTATTCTGGATGAGGTGGAAAAACTGAAAAAAACCGTGATTCCCGACGCGGTAAAAGTAGAGGTCACCCGGAACACCGGCCATACCGCCCATGTCAAGGTCAATGAGCTGCTCAGCTCCCTGGGATTTGCCATTGTTTCCGTGGTGATTCTCCTGGCCCTTACCCTGGGATGGAGGGAGGCCCTGGTGGTGGCCCTGGCTGTTCCCATTTCATTTTCCCTTGCCCTTTTCGTGAATTTTTTATTCGGGTATACCATTAACCGGGTGACCCTGTTTGCCCTGATCCTTTCCCTGGGTCTGGTGGTGGACGATCCCATTACCAACGTGGAAAATATCCAGCGCCATATCCGGGCAAAGATCCTGGATCCCTTTGAGGCCACTCTGCACGGGGTCCAGGAGGTTTTGCCGCCGGTGATCATGTCCACCATTGCCATCATCGTCTGCTTTACCCCCCTGTTTTTCATCACCGGAATGATGGGCCCCTATATGGCGCCCATGGCCGTCAACGTGCCCCTTACCGTGACCTTTTCCACGGTCTGCGCCCTGACCATTGTGCCCTGGATTTCCCATCTTCTGCTCAAATCCTTGAAAGACAAACCTGAAGCCCGGAGCCGGTCCGGGCATTTCATGTCCAGGGTATACCGGTCGATCCTCAATCCTTTTCTGGAAAAAAGGGGGATGAGGTTTTTTCTGCTTGCCCTGGTACTGGTACTCCTGGCAGGATCCTGTGCCCTCGGGATTTTCAGGCTGGTGCCCCTGAAGCTGCTTCCCTTTGACAATAAAAATGAATTCCAGGTTCTCCTGGACATGGATGAGGGCACTTCCCTGGAATATACGGACCGGGTGGTCCGGGAATTTGAAGATTACCTGAGAACCGTAAATGAGGTGGAAAATTTCGTTTCCTATACCGGGATTTCATCTCCAATGGATTTCAACGGTATGGTCCGCCATTATTATATCCGGAAAGGTTCACACCTGGCCGATATCCGGGTCAACCTGGCGGATAAGTCCAGAAGGGAGCAGCAGAGCCACACCATCCTGCTGAGACTTCGCAAGGACCTGGAGCAGATCGCCAAAAAGAACCATGCCAGGATCCAGCTGGTGGAAGTTCCGCCCGGTCCGCCGGTTCTGTCCACCCTGGTGGCGGAAATCTACGGGGACAACGATAGATCCTACGGGGAACTGCTTCAAAGTGCCGGCCATGTCAAGGCAATCATGGAAAATGAAGATTTTGTCACCGACGTGAGCATCATGACCGAAAAAAATGCCAGGCTCCTGGATATCGTTGTAGACCGGGAAAAGGCCGCCCTTCACGGCATCGACACCCGGACCATTCTGGACACCCTGGAGGCGGCCCTTGGGGGCATCACCCCGGCCAGCATCCATCTCCCTGCGGAACGAAACCCCCTGTGGGTAAGGGTGATCATGCCCCGGGACCAGCGGTCCGACATGATTTCCCTTTCCCATGTACCGGTGAGATCTTCTGCCGGAAAGCTGATTCCCCTGGCGGAACTGGTCCGGGTGGTTGAAAAGAGAACCCAAGAGCCTATTTATCATAAAAACCTGGAACCCGTGGTCTATGTGATGGGCGAAATGGCCGGCCGGGCGCCCGGGGAGGCTGTCCTGGACATGATGAAAAAATTGAAAAACAATCCGGTTCCGGCCGGTACCCGTGTGGACTGGGCCGGGGAAGGCGAGTGGAAGATCACCCTGAGGGTATTCCGGGACATGGGCCTGGCCTTTGCCGCCGCCCTTTTGGGCATCTATTTTATCCTGGTCGTCAACACCGGGTCTTATTTCATGCCCATGCTCATCATGATGGCCATTCCCCTGACCGTCCTGGGCATCATGCCCGGATTCTTTCTTTTGAACCTCTTCACCCGGAACGTGGGCGGATTTGCCGATCCGGTTTTTTTCACGGCCACCAGCATGATCGGCATGATCGCCCTGGGCGGCATCGTGATCCGGAACTCCCTGGTTCTCATCGAATTTGTCCAGGATGCGGTAAGACAGGGGGAGACCTTAAAAGAGGCCATTCTCAACAGTGGAGTGGTCCGCATGCGACCCATCCTTCTCACGGCCCTGACCACGGCCATCGGTGCCTTTCCCATCACCTTTGATCCGGTGTTTTCCGGGCTTGCCTGGGCGTTGATTTTCGGGCTGTCCGCCTCCACCCTGTTCACCCTGGTGGTCATCCCGGTCACCTATTTTTCGGTCTATAAGGATAAAACCAAATAAAAGGAACCCAAACAATGAAAATGGAACAATATATCCGGGCCATTGCCGGGGCTTTTATCATCATCACCCTGATCCTGTCCCGGGTCCACTCTCCCTACTGGCTGCTGTTCACGGCCTTTGTGGGGGTGAATCTTTTTCAGTCGGCTTTTACGAAATTCTGCCCCATGGAGAATATCCTGGAAAAGATGTTTAAAATTCCCAGGTAGCGCCATATCAATCGACAGCAATGGAAATTGATCCCGGCCTGTGGTATACTGCGACTCTCTACGAAATCTAAGGGGGTACGATTTTCAAGGCGATTCGACGGCAGGGATAAATGGGTCGGTTTAAACCAAGGGTCTGAGGATGAAGATAAGATCGGCAAAACAAGTGTTCTGGATCGTTTTGTTCTTTTTGTGGACGGTTCCTGTCCATGCAGAATCCCCAAAAACCCTTGTTTTCGTTACCTCGGATGCCGCCTCAAATGTGGTCAATGCCTACCATGAATTTTTAAAACTGGCCTACGGGGAAATCGGATATGATGTAAGGATGGTGAGGTTTCCTGTGAAACGGAGCTATATCCATGCCGATATTGAAAAAGCCGACGGGATCCTGGTCTCCACAAAAAATCTTCTGGAAGGCTATAAAAACATGCTTGCGGTTCCCGTCCCTTTAAGACAGGTCGAGCTTGTGGTCTACTCGGCCTCCCGGGAATTCATCGTTGACGGGGTGGCAAGCCTGAAGCCCTATCGGATCGGCTTCATGAGGGGATATTTTTTATCCGAGGAGATGACCCGGGACATGGACAGGATCATCGTAGACACTTATGATGCCCTGTTCACCATCCTGGATATCGGGCGGGTGGATCTTGTTCTCGCCCTCAGGGGGGAGACTGAAAGATTTTTAAACAGGAACACTCAATTTCAAGGTTTCAAGGCCCTGGAACCTCCCCTTTTCCGGGTTTCAATGTATCACTTCCTGAACAGAAAACATAAGGCCCTGATTCCGGCAATCACCCCTGTCCTGGAGCGGTTGATCCGGGAAAAGGTCCTTGAAAGGCTTTATGCACCTTATACAGAATAAACCTGCCCCATCGACAAGGAGAGGGTTTGCATGAGACAGCCTTTTCTAAAGATATCATCCCCAAAGACGGAGAACCATCCTTGGTTATAACTCCCGGCAAATTTGCTCGTTAAATCCCACATAGAGCGTGTTGCCCCTCTTTATGGAAGGGGCCCTTAGGTTTCCGGTCCTGCCCAGACAATCTTTTAAGATGTTCTTTTTTCGTCAATGCCGGGAAAAATCCAGCAATGCCACAATGTGGCACAAATCGTGAATCTCAAAAATAGAGGGATGAGAAAGAAGGAGGGGCAATAAATGGGAACAAAATTCAAGAGATCTGTCCCGGTCCTGACTCTGTTTGGGGTCATTGTGTTTGGAACGTTGCTGTTCTTGAACCAGGGGTATTCCGGGCAGAACCGAACCATTTTGAAGAAGAACGGGGAGAAGAAAATGAATAAGAACATAGAGGTGGCGACCTTTGCAGGGGGATGTTTCTGGTGTATCGAAGCTTTCTTTGAAAAGATCCCGGGTGTGGTGGAGGCGGTTTCCGGTTATACCGGAGGCCATGTGGAAAATCCGACTTACGAGCAGGTGACCTCGGGAGACACGGGACATTACGAGGCGGTCCAGGTGAAATTTGATCCGAAGATTATTTCCTATGAAGAGTTGCTGGATGGCCTGTTCCGGCAGATCGATCCCACGGATGATTCCGGCTCCTTTGCAGACCGGGGGACCCAGTACAGGTCTGCTGTATTCTTTCACAATGAAGAGCAGGAAAAAAAAGCCCGGGCCTTTATCAAGAAAATTGACGACTCAGGCCGGTTTACGGACAAGGTGGCCACCCGGGTGATCCAATTTGATTCCTTCCATAGAGCAGAGACTTATCATCAGGACTATCACAGGAAAAATCCCATCCGGTATAAATTCTACAGGATGGGGTCGGGGAGGGACACGTTTATTGAGAGCGCCTGGGGCCGCCCGGGCCAGGCCTGTCCCATCCAGTTCAATGGGGACAAAGAGAAAAAAGAAGACAGGATATCGGATCGTGAACTGAAGCAGAGACTGACCCCCCTTCAATACCATGTTACCCGGGAGGACGGGACCGAGCCGGCCTTTAACAACGAGTTTTGGGACAATAAAAATCCCGGGATTTATCTGGATATTGTTTCCGGACAGCCCCTGTTCAGTTCAACGGATAAGTTTAACTCCGGAACCGGCTGGCCCAGTTTTACAAGGCCCATTGAAGAGGAGGCCGTGACTTTGAAACAGGACCGTTCCCTGCTTATGACCCGGACCGAGGTCAGGAGCAGCCGTGCCGGTTCCCATCTTGGCCATGTGTTTGACGACGGACCGCCTCCCACGGGAAAGCGCTACTGCATCAACTCGGCGGCCCTGGCCTTTGTTCCCCTGGAAGAACTGGAGGCAAACGGTCTGGAAAAGTATAAGAATTTGTTTGAATAAGGGGTCAGGCAAGGGCGCCCAATATCCCGGTTCCCATGAAGGCCAGAATGGAGAGGTTGATGCCGGCAAATGCCTTTGAGGGATTTGAGTTGACCAGGCTGAACCCGGTCCAGAAAAGGATCCCGAGGGCGTTGATCGCCGTGGCCAGGGCAAAGCCCGGAAGGGCGGCGACCCGGAACAGGTACAGGAAAAGAGAGAGGCTGTAAAGGCCGCACCAGATCATGACCTGGAGTTTGAGACCCACTCCGGAAAATCGTTCCGAGAAACTGGGATAGGGGACTTCCCCGAAATCGGGCCGGTTTGATTTCAAGAGGAGGAGAAAAAAATGGGGGATCTGCCAGACTCCCATGATTGTCATGATCAGGAGGATCTCCGGGTCCAGGATGGACCGGCCCCCTGCCGACCACCCGATCAGGGGGGGCAGCATCCCGCTCAAAGCTCCCGGGACAATGGCCAGAAGACTCTTTTTCTTCATAGGGGTGTAAAGGCCGTTATAGCAGACCAGGGCAAGGACTCCCAGCCCAGGGGGGAGGAGGCCGGCATTGGAAGAAAATAACAAGCCCCCAAGACCGGAAAGGATGAGAACAGCTCCCAGGACAACTGCGGATCCGGGATTCAGCCTCTTGGAGGGCAGGGCCCGGTGCCGGGTCCGGGCAAACCAGGCGTCGAATTCCATGTCCTGTACATTGTTCAGGGCTGCACATCCCAAGGCCAGGACCAGGACCGAGAGTCCCAGGTATCCCCCGTCCTGGGAGAGCCCCCTGTTGGCCAGGGCAAAGCCGAACAGGGCCGAGAGGCTGATATGAAGGCAGAGAAGAGGCTTTACCACCTCTGCCAGGGATTTTACCAGGGATTTTAACTTACCATTCATCCTCTTCCAGCCATTTTTCATACTCTTCCGGGGGAACCACCTTCAGAACCCCCACCATTTCAGCATGTCCGACCCCGCAATATTCCGTGCACTGGAAATGGAACTCACCGGTTTCTTCGGGGAGAAACCAGGCATAGGTCTCCATCCCGTTCACCGCATCTGCCTTTACCCTGAACGCCGGAATATAGAGACTGTGGATCACGTCGTCGGAGGTGAGATTTAGCTTGACCGGCCTGTTCTGGGGGACCACCAAAAGGTTTTCCGTTTCCTTGTCATTGGGATAGAGAAAGATCCATGAAAAGGACTGGGCAATGACCTCGATCTCAAGGGTCCCCCTGGGTACGGTCCGCAGCCCGGTATAGGCCTTCCATCCAGATGCAAACATGGTCAGGGCAATGATGGTGGGGATGATGATCCAGATCGATTCCAGCAGGAAATTTCCCCGGATATCCGCAGGATGGGGGTGGCGGCTGCGCCGGTAATGAATGACAAAGTAAATCATCACGCAGGTGATGACAAAGAGAAACAGAAAAGAGAACCCGATGATGTAGTAAAAAGACTGGTCCACCAGGGTGACCGGATTGACAGGAGTATCCCCTAAATTATTCATTTGTCTGCCTCATCTGAATGAAATATCCCAGAAGGTAAAACTGATCATAATGGCCAGAAAAAACAGGGTGCCGATAAATGAAAGAATCAGCGTTTTCCCCTCATACTTCATATGCATGAAATACATGAGGACCAGGGTGCCCTTAAAGGACGCGATGAGCAATGCCGCCCAGACATTGAACCGGCCAAGGTCCACATAGGATGCCCCCACCGTTAGCCCGGTAAGGACCAGGAGGGCGCAAAGGACAATTCCTAGAGATTTATAGCTTGAAACATGATTTTCCATAAAGAGTTTCCTTCATATGACCAGGTAAAACAAAGGAAAAATAAAAATCCAGATCAGATCCACCAAATGCCAGTATAGCCCGGCGTTGTCCAGAAGAGCATAGGAACCCGAAGAGATCCTGCCCCTGAGAACAAAGACCAGACTCACCGCCAGCAGGGTCATGCCGATGACAATATGAACTCCGTGGAGCCCGGTAATCACGTAATAAAGTCCGAAAAAAAGGTTCTGGCCGGCCGGCCCGTCAACCAGCTTATCCGAGTTGGGATAAATGCCGTGGGAGATCTTATGGCCCCATTCAAAGTACTTGTTGACCAGGAAGACAGCCCCGCAGAGCAAGGCGGTTCCAAGACTGAAAAGGGCAATGCCCCGTTCATTTTTCTGGATGGCCGTGATGGAGGCGGCTACGGCAAAGCTTGAAATCAGGAGAATGACGGTGTTGACAACACCGAAGATTTTATTGAGTTCCTGTGCACCTTCGGCAAAATCAGAGGCATATAGTTTCAGGTAGACGGCATAGAGAACAAAGAGTCCCCCGAATAGGATGATTTCCGTGTAGAGGAATAACCACATGCCCAGTTTTTTGCCGGCATTGTCGGCCGGGCTGGCCGATTCTGCGTCCGGCTGTAGGTCCTGGGTTTTGATTGAAGACAGATTCATTTATCCCCCTTTCCTGTCTGGGTTGAGCGGCGAAGAGGAAAATTTTTCAATCACCTTTGAGAAATCATAGGGGTAATCCAGGACCTGGGGTTCCTGAACAAAATTGTGCAGGGGGGGAGGGGAGGGGGTGGCCCATTCCAGGGTGGTTCCCCCCCAGGGATCTGAGAGATCCCGGGTTTCCTCTTTTCTGCTCACAAGGGATAAGGCCAGATTGCCCATCATGAGAAAGATGCCCAGGATCATGAGAACACCCCCAAAGCCTGCCCAGAAATTACCGGTGGCATACTGGGGCAGGTAGTCAAAATACCTCCTGGGCATGCCCTGGAGTCCCAGGACGAACATGGGGACGTAGTGGAGCATGAATCCTGAGGTGACCAGGATGGCGGCGGTATAGGCCGCTTTAAAATTGTACATCCTTCCGAACATCTTGGGCCACCAGAAGTGGAGGGCTGCAAAAAAGGCAAATCCGGTTCCCCCGAACATGGTGAAATGAAAGTGGGCCACCACAAAATGGGTATCGTGGACATGGATGTCAGGACCTGCCGCGCCCAGGACCAGTCCGGTAAGACCTCCCACGGAAAAGAGATAGACAAAGCAGAGGGCAAAAAGCAGGGGCGGGGTCATCTGAATGGAGCCCTTGTACAGGGTGGAGACCCAGGAAAATACCTTGATGGCCGAAGGGATGGCCACGATAAAGGTCAGAAAGGAAAAGACAAACACGGCAGTGTCGCTCATGCCGCTGGTGTACATGTGATGGGCCCAGACTAGGGATCCGGCAATGGCAATGGCCATGGAAGAGGCCACAATGGCCTTGTATCCGAAGATGGCCTTCCGGGAAAATACCGGGATGATCTCGGAGATCACCCCCATGCCGGGCAGGATCATGATATAGACGGCCGGGTGGGAATACATCCAGAACAGGTGCTGGTATAAAATGGGATCCCCGCCCCGGGAGGCGTCAAAAAGGCCGATGTTGAATGTCCGCTCAAAGATGACCAGAAGAAGGGTGATGGAGACCACGGGGGTGGCCAGAAGCTGGACCCAGGAAGTGGCGTACAGGGTCCAGGTAAAGAGCGGAATCTGCATCCAGCCCATTTCCTTTTTCCTCATCCGGTGAATGGTGGTGATGAAGTTCAGGCCCGTCAGCATGGATGCCATTCCCAGGACAAAGGCGGCAAATACTGCAGTGGACACGTTGGTGTTGGTGGATATGGAAAAGGGAACGTAAAAAGTCCATCCCGTATCCGGGAACCCGTCTGAAAAAAGGGAGACAATGGCGATGATGCCTCCAAGCACGTAAAGATACCAGGAGAGAAGATTAAGCCTGGGAAAAAACACATCATCCGCCCCGATCTGGATGGGGAGGAGAAAATTTCCAAATATGGCCGGCAGGGCCGGGATGATGAAGAGAAAAATCATGATCACCCCGTGGAGGGTGAACACGGAGTTGTAAATTTGTGCATCCATGACGGTTTCCCCGGGGAACATGAGTTCCAGCCGGATCAGCCCTCCCAGGAGAATGGCAAATAAAAACCAGAACATGATCACAGCCAGGTACATGAGCCCGATGCGCTTATGATCATAGGTGATGAGCCAGGACATGATTCCCTTGAACCGGGCAGGCTCAGGGGTTTGAAAAAAAGAAGCCGGTTTTTCCATGGGTTATGCCTCTTCTCCTTTAGAGTGAAACGATTTGCTCCCATCCTGTATCATGATACAGTTTTGTTCCTGTGTCTAATTATTTTCGTTTTTTTCCCGGGGCAAACACGAGAAAAAGGACCAGACCCGCCAGAAAGAGGAGGATCACAGTCCCGGCCACCCGGAAGATATTGAATGCATAGGTCTGTTTTTCCGGATCATAATTAAAGCAGAACGACATGACTCCCCGTTTGATGGAAATGCCGGTCTTTCCCTGATCCGCCTCTGCCAGGGCCATTCCCACGTCAAAGGGCAGGAAATTGGGGCCGTAGACGTACCGGGTGATTTTACCGCCCTGGGCCAGGACGATCAGAACATTGGGATGGACGTAAAGGTGCTTTTCTTTTCTTATAAAATGAAATCCCAGGGAATCGGTCACTCTTTTGATATTCTCCGGGGTGCCGGTCAGGTAATGCCAGTTTTCCAAGGGAAACTCCTTTGTGACCAGCCTTGCATAGTTTTTTTTGGCATCCAGGGCATTTTCAGGGGTCTCGTCCCGGGAAAAACTTAGGGTCACCAGGTTGAAATCCCGGCCCGGCACCGGATCAATATCGTTGATGACCTTTACCAGGTCTGCCTGGAGAAAACTGCATATCGTGGGGCAGAAAAAATAGATGGGCAGAAGGACCACGGGCTTGTCCAGAAGATCTCCTATTTTGATGGGATTTCCGTTTTCATCCGTAAAAGCCGCATCCTTGTCGATGAACGACCCCAGCTTTTCCTCTACCCTTACCTTTGAGGCCAGTTCAAGGGCCTCGTCCTCGGGCAGTTTTTCCGCGGCCGGGTCCTGTCCCATGACATGGTGTTTGTGTTTGTCCATTGGATCCGCGTCCGTATCCGGGTCCATCTGCATCTCTGGGGAATCATGGGCCATGGACGGTTCTGCACTTGATCCGTGGGTGGAATCATGTCCGGATTCATGGTTCTGGGCAATGCCGGGCAGGGTCCAGAAAAGAATCAGCCCAAGAAGGATTCCCCAGGTAAAACGGAGGTTCAGAGAGGATCTCATCTTAAAGCTCTTTTCCTTCGCCGGTTTTGAGATTGATTTCCCAGGTTGTCCTGAAGCTGTGACGGGTTCTGAGAGAGTCCCTTTTTTCGCCATGGGCAAAGATCATGACATTGGGCCCATCGGTTTTAACCGGTGGATCATACTGGTCTCCGGAATTCAGGGGAATGGTAAAGGAGAGGGTAGTGATCCCGTTTTCTTCCGATCCCTCAGGGTTGGTGATATTGCTCGTTCCGTCCTGTTTTTCATCCGGAGCATGGGCTCTTTTCCGGATCCCGTAATGGTCTTCTATCCTGGCCTTGCCTTTTTTGACATACCCGATGATGATATTTGCCCCAAGCATGGATTCCTCCGGATTGAATCCGATTCCCACCCATCCGGTTGTCTCGGCTGAGATCCTTATGTCCATGGTGGTTTCATTCAAATTCCAGGAAAAATCCATTTCATTTATCTTTAGGCTGTGCTGGTAATCCGAAGCCCAAAGGTTCGGAACCGTGAAGAATAGAAAAATAAGTGCCAGAAAGCTGGATAGGAAAATAGTCTTTTTCATGCCTGATCTCCTCGTTATCGGTTTTGAATGGTCTTTTAAATTGCCTGAAGCGGTTGATTCTCCCAGGTAGTTTATATTTTCAGCCCTGACAATGCAACCGCAAAATCCAATTATAAAAATACACTTATGGAAATTTATTTGCAAAAAAAGGACCGGCCTGAAAGAGTAGAGAAGATTTTCAGGCCGGTCCCTGCATTTTAAATTCCAGACAACTCGATCAGGAGACCAGTTCCCTCCTGTCCGACATATCCACCAGGGTTCTTTCCCTGGCCTTGTCAATGCCGAGCTGTTTGCGTTTTTTGTCGATGTGGTCGATCATGAGCCGCGCAATGGCATGGGGATCCTTTGCCATTCCCCATTTGCCGTATCCAAGGTCTTCCATGCCCCTGAAAAGGTAGTCATGGTATTTGGTATCCTTTACAATGGGAAATCCGATGCCGAATACCGTAAACACTCCGGAAGCCACGAAATAATGGCCAATGGCCAGGGCTTTTTCGCTCATCCACTCCGGGGCGCATCCGGCGGCCGGAAGATCGGCAATGCTGGTGCCCAGTCCTCCGGCCTTGACCATGGCGGAAGCGGCAATGAGGATCCGGGTGTTGTCCACACAGGATCCCAGACCCAATACCGGGGGCATGCCCACGGTTTCACAGACCTCGGCCAGGCCGGGGCCGGCAAGGGGGGCTGCCTCGGGCACCAGTAGACCTTCCTTGGCAAGGGCGATCTGGGAGCACCCGGTCTGGAGGACCAGGACATCGTTTTTGATCAGTTCCTTAACCAGTTCAATATGGACGGAATCCTGTCTCACCTTGGGGTTGGTACAGCCCACAACCCCGGCGACACCCCGGATTCTTCCGTTGATGATATTATCATTCAGGGGGGAATAGCTGCCCCTGAAGGTTCCGCCCAGCATATATTCAATGTACTCATGGGAAAAACCGTGGATTCCTTTCCGGGTCTGGGATGGGATCACCACGGGAACCGACCGGGTGCTGAACCGGGAGATGGCCCGGATCAGGATCTCGTCCGTGCATTTCCGGGGATCGGTTTCTTCAAATTCTACGTGGGAGGCGCCTTCGATATGACACCTGGGGTTGGTGGTGATGAGATGGGTGTCATAGGCTTTGGCAACAGCGGCCAGGCCCTGCTTGATGCATTGGATGTCCACCACCATGGCATCCACGGCACCGGTGACCATGACCGCCTCGGTGGATCCGAAGTTTCCGGCATGGGGGATCCCGTGCCGGGACATCATCTCGGCGCCGGAACAGCACATGCCCACCAGGTTGATTCCCTCTGCCCCCTTTTCCTTTGCCTGATCGATAAAGAACGGGTCGTTGACCCCGGCAAGAATGGCTTCAAACATGGCCGGTTCATGGCCGTGGACAATAACGTTGACATGGTCCTCTTTCAGAACCCCCATGTTGACCTCGGCCTGGAGAGGGACAGGACTGCCGAACATGATATCGGACAATTCCGTGGCAATCATGGAGCCGCCCCATCCGTCGGCCAGGGCCGTGCGGGTGATCTGTTTGGTCAGGTTTTCATATTCCTGGTCGCAGCCGATGTGGGTCCGGCTCATGAGTTCCATGACTTCAAGCATGGCTCCCCGGGGAACCACTCCGTGCTTTCTCCAGGTTTCCAGGGTTGCTTCGGGGACCCGTCGGGTCAGGGGCATTTCCCCGTCTACATTGGAAAATGTCTTTTCCAGCTCTTCATAGAGTTCTTTTCCCAGTTCCTGGACCTCCTTGCCTTCGACATCAATCCCCAGGGACAGGGCCAGCTGTTCCAGTTTCAGAACATCCTTGATTCCGAAATCGAGAACTTTTCCGTCAATGACATCCTTGAACAACTTCAGGATATGCATGCCGTGGTCATTGTGGGATGCAGATCCGGCAGCCACCATTCGGCCGAAATTCCTTGCCGCAATGGTGTCGATGGTGGCTCCGCAGATTCCCACCTTTTTATAGGGATCCCTGGGGTTCAGGCGGCAGGGCCCCATGAAGCAGTGTTTGCAGCAGGCAGATTCTTCACCGATGGGACAGGCCTTCATATCCTGTCCCCGGTCAAGGTCAAGGACAACCCCGTCGGCTCTGGCTTTTTCAAGCATCTGTGCTGTGGCCTCGCACGCAGTCACTTCCGATGCGCCGGCCCGGATTTTCTTTTCTGTTTTTTTCATATCTCCTCCTGGTTTGACAATGACTTGCCGTTGCCCGGGTTAGAGAAAAGGGGGGGTAGAATCTTATATACAAGATACATACCACTTCGTGGTATAAAAATCAAGTCAGGGCCCAAAGATAGTGAAATCGGAAAGGCAGGTCATTAAAAAAGAGCAAAACCAAGTGAAAAGTGTAAATTAAAGGTTGAAAAAAAATGTTTTTTATTATTATAAGGGTACTACGGGGTGGGAGTACCCGGTTTTTCGTTGAAATCACCAGGTTCGATACATTCCTGTATTATTTTTGTATTTTTATTGATACAGATGCCTGAGACAGTCAACGCCCGAATGTAACCTGCCAGGTTTTAGATTCCAAGCCCATATTTGTCTGGCAGGGGCATCTAAATAAAGAAAGCGATTTTTAAGGAGACGGCGAAATTTCAGCCAGTGGTATGATGTTTGCTTTTTGATTTTTAACCCAAACATGGGTTTGGGTTGGAAAAAGGTCGGTATCCATTAAAGGAAACCAGAAAAGGAGTCTGCAATCGGATCTGTAAATCCAAAGGATCTCAGATCTCCAAGTACAGGAAATGGAAAAATGTCTGAACACAGGGTCAAAAAAAAAGAAAAAAAGATTCAGAGGTCCTATTCCTATTTTGCGTTGAAATCTCCGGACGAAATCTATTACCAGATGGCTTCAATTTTTAAAGCATCCAAAGGAGGCGGACAAAATAAGGAATGGGGAAACCACCCCCACTGGTCGGATTTTTTATCAGCAGGGGCGGTCAGGCTATTGGTTAAGGCGGGAAAGCGCTCCGGCAAGAAGCCGGATATGGCTCATTTCTTCCTTGATAATATCATCAAGCCTTGATCGGCCGAGTTTGACCGGAACCAGTTCCTTCATTCCCAAGTAGAATGCAATGGAATCTTTTTCCGTCTGGATGGCAGATCCCAGAATGCCTTTGAAGTCTGCTGCCGGGGTCTCCTTTCCGAAAAAAACCCGGGTATCTGCAAGGGCCTTGAGGTAGAGGGCGTTTTCATCTTCCGGATCAAAGGTGGTGGAGAAACTTTCATCCCGGCCCAGGCTGACTTTCATGTCTGCAAAAATCTTTTCGTGTTCATCTTCCATCCTGGCAAGGTCCTGGAGAAAATTCTTATTCTCCTGGCCTTCCACCCGCTGGGCAGCATCTCTGTAAAAGGCGGCTCCGTTCTGCTCTATTTTAACGGCAATTTCAAAAATATCGTCTGCATTAAATTCATTGGGCATGCTTTTTCCCCCTTTGTATTGGATTAAACCAGTCTTTCTTTTAAGGTCTTGGCCAGTTTCACTCCCAGGTCGAAACAGGCGTTCAGGTCATCTTCTTCGGGAACATATTGAACCCGGATTCCCTTGTCAACGATTTCCATTTCCATTTCCTTGAACTCTTTGTTCAGGATCTTTACCGCTTCTCCGCTCCATCCGTAGGACCCGAATGCGGCTGCGATCTTGTTTTGGGGTTTCAGCCCCTTGATATAGGTCATAACATCCGCAATCACCGGAAAAATGTTATTGTTAAGGGTGGGGGATCCCACGGCAATGGCCCCGGCATCTATGATTTCGGTCATGATATCGCTTCTATGCCATTTTCTGGTGTTCATGAGCCTGACGTTGACATCTTCGGATTCAATCCCGCTGGTAATGGCCCGGGCCATCTTGGCCGTGCTCTCCCACATGGTGTCAAAGATGACCACGGCTTTCTTGGATGGCTCCTGCCGGGACCATTTGTCGTAAGCCTCAATGATCTTGGAGGGGTTGTCCCGCCAGATAATCCCGTGGTCCGGGCAGATCATATCGATTTTAAGGCCCATGGCGGTCACATCCTTTAGCAGGGCCTGGACCCGCTGGGAAAAGTGAAGCAGGATGTTGGCATAGTATTTCCTGGCATGGGGAATGATCTCATCCCCGATTTCATCATCAAAAAACATATCCCCGGCGTAGTGCTGTCCAAAGGCATCACTGGAGAAAAGAATGGCCTCTTCCTTTAAGTAGGTGAACATGGAATCGGGCCAGTGGAGCATCCGGGTTTCCAGAAAGGAAAAGGTTCGGTTTCCGATGGCAAGCTCATCTCCGGATCCGACCACCTGGAAATTAAAATCTTTGTTAAAATGGCTTTTCAGGTTTTTTCCCCCCATCTTGGAACAGTAGATGGGTTTTTCCGCACCGATTTTATGCATCACCTTGGGGATTCCGCCCGAGTGGTCCATTTCCGTGTGATTGCTGATCACAATGTCGATTTTTTTGGGATCAATGACTCTGCTGATATTGGAGAGCAGTTCATCCGCAAATTTCTCTTTTACCGTGTCAATGAGGATGTTTTTTTCTCCCAGCACGAGAAATGCATTATAGGTCGTCCCCTCATAGGTGGAATAGCCGTGAAAGTCTCGAATATCCCAGTCCCGGCATCCCACAGAGTATATCCCCTCAGCGATTTCAATGGGCTTGTACATGGTTGACAATCTCCTTTGATTGGTCAGGGTTTAATCCAACTGGGTAAAATTATCCTTGCTGGCGCCGCAGAGGGGGCATACCCAGTCTTCGGGAAGGTCGGCAAAGGATGTGCCGGGATCAATACCGTTGTCAGGGTCACCGGCTGCCGGGTCATATACATATCCGCAAACGCATTCATATTTTTCCATCTATTTTCCTCCTAATCTTAAGGATTTAAAATCTTGATGCTCCAATTGTCTTCCTGCTCCTGTTGGGGGCAGAAAATGTTTGAATTGCTGCCAAAGTAATGCAAAGAGCATGCCTCGAACTCCATGATCATGTTTATAAAAATCTAATTTACCTGGATATTGGTTTTATAGTATAAGGTGCGCAAAATCAATGAACACTTTATTAAATATGAAACCCCGGATTTATACCAAAAGAACCCGGATCAATGTTCCGGTGGAGGCCGCCTTTGCCTGGCATGCCAGAAACGGGGCTATCTTGAGGCTGACCCCGCCCTGGGCGCCTTTGAAGATGATATCCCGATCCGGAATAGGCATTGACAAAGGCGTGAAAGTTCTGTTCCGGATCAAGGTATTCAAGATCCCCATGGCCTGGGAAGCCGAGCACATTGTCTGGGAGAAAAACAGGATGTTCAGGGATTGCCAGACCCGGGGACCCTTTGCCCTTTGGGAGCATACCCATAGGTTCCTTCCCCAGCCGGGAAATTCCACTGTCATGGAAGATGAGGTAAAATTCAAACTTCCCCTGGGCTGGTTGAGCCGGCCTTTTTACCGGTTTGCGGAAAAGGAACTGGACAGGATGTTCTCCTACCGGCACAGGGTATTGAAACATGACCTTGAAAATCATGCAGATAAGGGATCTAAAAAAAGAATCCTGGTTTCAGGAGCCAGCGGGACCATCGGCAGCATTCTGGTTCCCTTTTTGCGGACCTGCGGCCATGAAGTCATCCGGCTGGTGCGCAAGACCCGGGATCTTTCCGGAGATGAACTCTTCTGGGACCCGTCCGCAGGTATCCTGGATCTTGGAAAGACAGGCCCTTTTGATGCGGTCATCAACTTAAACGGGCTCGATATTTCAAGGGGACGGTGGACCCCGGAATACAAGAAAAAGATCATTGATTCCCGGGTGTTGTCCACCCGGCTGCTGGCATCCAAGATCAGTGGTCTGGATACCAAACCCGAAGTGTTTATCTCTTCTTCGGCCATTGGATTTTACGGAGATTCAGGAGACAGGTTGATCGAAGAAGAAGATACGGAAGGGGAGTGCTTTATCTCTGCCGTCTGCAGCCAGTGGGAAGATGCATCCTCCGAGGCCAGGAATGCCGGCATCCGGACGGTCCTGCTGAGAATCGGAGTGGTGCTGACTCCGGCCGGAGGAGCCCTGGCTAAGATGGAACTGCCTTTCAGGCTGGGATTGGGGGTAAAGTTTGGCCGGGGCAGCCAGTATATGAGCTGGATCAGTATGGAGGATACCCTTTCGGCCATCCTTCACATTCTGGAGAACGGAGTGATCAACGGACAGGTCAACCTCACGGCCCCCAATCCGGTGACAAACCGGGAGTTTTCCCGCACCCTGGCCAGTGTATTCCATAAAAAATTAGTCTTTACCCTGCCCGGATTTCTGGTCAGGCTTTTCTGGGGGGAAATGGGAAAGGAGACTCTCATGGCAAGCACCCGAGTCATGCCCGGCAAACTGCTGGATTCGGGTTTCTCCTTCCAGCACGAGACACTTGAACCGGCATTGAGGGACATGCTTGGCAGATGAACTTAATTGGGGAATAATTCGTCATGAACGTTAAATTGAAACTTGTTTTTTCCACGCTGATGATCACCGCACTCTTTTTCGGGTTTATTCAGATTTATTTCCCGATTGAAAAGTATAATTTTGAAAGGCTTCACATTTTTCTTTTCAACCTGTGCACCGGCGGGTCCATTCTTCTCTATTATACCCAGGGCCGACGCCGGGTCTCTAAAACCGTTAAATTCTTTTTTCTGGGATCCTTAATCTATGCCTTTTCAGCCTTTTTTAAGGTATATCCCATTACCCTGGCCGTGACGGTCCTGCTCTTCATCCTGGTGGAAAAGGTGAGGGTCCAGAGTTTTTCCCTTATCCCTTTTCAGTTTTTCAGTCCAGGGGAATCCGTATCCAGGAAATTCCACCAGGCCTCATTACTCTGTCTTTCCTGTGGTCTGGTCATTGCCGGACTGGTGATTCTCAACAACGAGTACTTTCAGCTCGTGACCATGGCAAAGCTTACCCTGGACACATTTTTCCTGGGATTCTCCTTTCCCCTCTCCCTGATCACCCTGTCCCTTGTTTTTGCCATGCTGGCCGGGATGGAGAACTCTTCCATGAAGGCTGTCATGGAGCTCTGTTTCTGGACCATCACCCTGGGGGTGATCATCTTTTTTCTGTTTATCCTTTTTGAAAAGTTTGTTCCCCAGATTTTTGTGACCACGGCTCTTTTTCTGGCCGTGGTCACCGTGTTCTTCCTCTATTACAAAAATGCGGAGCAAATCCAGCAGAAGCTCTTCCTGACTTCGGGTATCGGATTTTTAATTTTTACCGCCCTTACCGGGATCGCCTATATCTTCCTGCAGATGTCCCAGGACTATGACCCCGGGAAAACAAAATGGCTGCTTCACATGCACGTGTTTGCGTCCCTTTACGGCTGGAACCTCTGCGGTCTCTCCGTGATCTGCCGGTTTGAGGATTTCCCCATAAAGCTGCACTCCCCAACGGTCATTGGAATTCACTGGCTCACCGCCGTGGTCCTGGCTCCCCTGGGCGTCTTTTACGGCTGGTTTGCGGTTTTGGCCCTGATGGGATATTCTTTTATTACTTTGACCTTGTTTTTTTCCAGAAACGAGGGAAGGTTTTAAAGGAGATAAAATGAACACCAGGGAAAAATTAAAGCGGTTTTTCAGCCTGTTTACCGGCAGCTCAAAGGTGCTGGTGGTCATCAATGCCGATCCCGATGCCATTGCCAGTGCCATGGCCGTCAAACGCCTGCTCTGGAGAAAGGTCCACGAGGTGGTCATCGTCCATTTCAACAAGATCACCCGTCCGGACAACCTTGCCATGATCGATCTGACCGAACCCGGGCTCAAAACCCTGGACGAGATAAATAAAGAGGACTTTCATATCTTTGTGATCGTGGATTCCCAGCCCGATCACCACGAGAGCTTCAGCGGCTTTCCGTTCCATGCCATCATCGACCACCACCCCGTAAGCGCGGATCAGGCAGAGTACGTGGATATCCGGCCCGGTTACGGTGCCTGCTCCACCATGTTGACGGAATATCTAAAGGCAAAGAAGATCAAACCCTCTTCCAAACTGGCCGCTGCATTGATGCTGGGCATCAAGACCGATACTTCCAATTTTACCCGCCAGGCCGGAATCCGGGATATCAAGGCCTTTCAATACCTGTATCAATTTGCCGACAACAACATCGTCACCAAAGTGGAAAGAGCCCTGATGACCCAGGAAGATCTTGATTTTCTGGGCCATGCCATCAAGCACCGGAAAATCTTAAAGAACCGGGCCTTTTTCCATGCCGGCAGGATTACCCAGCCCGATGAGCTGGTGATCACGGCGGATTTCTTCCTGACCCTTGCCCGGGTCAACTGGAGCATTGTATCGGGAGTTCTTGATAAAAAACTGGTCATCGTGATCCGGAATGACGGGCTGAGAAAAGGGGCGGGCAATACGGCCAAGGAGGCCTTTGCCGCCTTTGGTTCTGCCGGGGGGCATAAAACCATGGCCCGGGCTGAGCTGGACATGGGTTCTGTCCGAAAAGAGATCGGTTCAAGGGCACAAAAAGCCGTGGCTCAGTGGATCATTGACTGCATTGAACAGACCGCCGGAAAGAAGATCGAATAAAGGGATCAGACCGGCCTGACGGGAAGGCACATGGTGAATCTGGCACCTTTGCCCGGTCTGGATTCTACGGACAATGTCCCCCTATGGGTTTCCGTAACGATAAAATAGGAGACGCTCAAGCCCAGTCCGGTTCCTTCTCCGGCAGGCTTGGTAGTAAAAAAGGGTTCAAACACCCGTTTCCGGGTCTTCTCGTCCATGCCCGGCCCATTGTCCCCGATTTCCACACAGACCTTGTCCCTGTCCTGTCCTGCAAAGATGCGGATGAAAAAACAGGGGTGTGCTGTCCCGGAGCCCTGCATGGCCTGTGCCCCGTTGCGCAGGATATTGAGCAGAACCTGCTGGATTTTGGAACTTTCACAGATCACGTCTGGAATTTGGGAATCATACTCTTTCTGGATCTCAATCCGCTTAAAATCATACTGCTTTTTCAGATCATAATCCGTGGCGGCCAGATCCAGAGTCTTGTCAACCAGCTCCCTGAGGTTCTGGGAAACGGTTCCTGCATTTGATTTTCTGGCAAAGCTGAGCATGTTTTCCACGATGGCGGCCACGCGCCTGCCTGACTCGTTGATGGTGGATACCATGCGAAGGATCCCCCTGTCCTCCATAAACTTCTGGATGGCCTCCATGGTGGTTCCGGCCCTGAGGGCGGCTTTTTCATTGGCAGCAATGCCGGAGGTCATGGTCAGGCGGTTTCGCATAACGTCCGCAGTCTGCATCATGCCGGCCAGAGGATTGTTGATTTCATGGGCCATGCCCGCTGCCAGCCCTCCCACGGAGAGCATCTTTTCACTCTGGATCATCATCTCTTCCATTCTTACCCTGGGGGTGGCATCGTCGATGCGGATCACCGCACCCTTATGGCAGTCGCCGGTCAGAGGAAAGATGGTGACGTCATCGTAACAGGTCCCGGCTTCCGACTGGCGGGGCTTATTCCGTTCAAGACTGATTTCATGGTTCTGTATGCTGTGGGCGATTTTTCCCAGGTCCTCGGACATCCTTGGAAATACCCGGGAAAGATGTCTGCCCTGGGCCTTTTCAGAAGGGATTCCCGTTTCTTTTTCCGTGGTATTGTTCCAGTGGGTCACCCGATGGTCCTCATCCACCCCGATGAGAAGCGACGGCATTGAATTGATGATGCTGGCCAGGTATTTTTGAAGGTTGTCCAGTTCGGCCGTCCGTTCTATCACCCTTGCTTTAAGGGTCTTTTTTGCCCGGGCAAGGCTGAGAAAAAACCAGAGAAGACAAAATGTCAGGGCAAGGCAGAAAGAGGCATACAAGTAACTATAAACGGCCCGGTTATACCATTGGACCCGGATTTCACCGATATTGGTATTTTCGTAAATGACCGGGGTCGTCAGCCGCTTGACAGGGATCAGGCCCAGATCGATGAAAAGCCTTTCTGTTTTACCCGGTAAAGGCCCTGTAACGGAAATAAATTCATTTTTTACATCATCCATGACCGCGATCCGCCGGTAATGGTTTGATTCGGCTGCCAGGCCGAGATAGGCAAGGGGGTCTTCGGTCTCATATTTCCACAGGGCACTGGCGATGATCCGGGCATGCTGCTCCAGTTTTTTTTGGGCATTTCCAAGTATATGCCTCTGGTGAGCGGCAACCATAAAACCACATAGAATGGATACGATGAAAAGGGTGGAGAAAAAAATGGTTTTGATGTTCATCTATGGGTCCATGTGGTTAAAAAAAGAGCCGTCAACTCCCTAACAGGTGTTATGCAATTTGCTGCGAATTTCATTTGTCGTCTGGTCTGCATGTGCCGTGGGTCGTCAAGGAAGGATGTCTTATACTCCCTGATCACGGGCATCATAATTGAACTCGAATCCCATTGTCAACCTGTCCCTCAAATTTTAAAGGATCAATCAGGGGGAGATCGCCGTCATGCCTTAAGGTGCGGCGAAAATTAGAAAACGCCGTTTTCCGGGAAAGGACAAACGTCAGAAGAGGGCTGTTAGGTGGAGGAGGGCAGGCTCTCTATCAAGGCCCTCACCCTGGCTTCCAGATCGTCCCTGATCTTTTTCAGGTCATTATCAGACATGACCCGGGGCCTGTTTATTTCCCAGACAATGGATTGCCGGCCCTTTATTTTAGGGTGTTCCCGGGCTTTGTTTAGATATACAATCAGATCAAATTCCTGGTTTGACAAAAGCGCATCAAGGGAAAAGGGTTTCAGATATTTCAGGTCCAGAGATTTTTCCTCCATTGCCTTGAGAGTCTGGGGCAGCAATTCCAGAGCAGGCTCAAGACCCGCCGAAAAAACCCTGTGTCCGCCCGGACTATGGAACCTGAAAAAGGCGGCCGCCATTTGACCCAGGCAGGCATCCTCCCGGGATATAAACAGAATTTTTTTTCCGGAGAGAAAAGGGTGGAAAAGTTCTTTGACCTTTTCTTTGACATCCTCCCTAAGGTTGGGATAGGCCGCCATCTGTCCGGGGGATTCAATGTGCCGGTAGGTCAGGCCTCCTTTGTACTTTACGGACAGGGCATCAAAGAAGATCTTGGCGGTCAGTTCCAGGCCGTCAAAGAGTTTTTTACCGCCGGACCCTCCGCAGGACAGGAGGATCCCCTGGCGGTTTTTTGCGTTGGGCTCTTTGAGCTCCAGCCTGTATTTCCGGCCCCAGAACATCTGGCACCGGTCGATCAGGGCCTTGAGTTGTGCCGGTACATTATAGAAAAAAACAGGGGATGCCAGGACAATGATGTCCGCCCTTTTGAGAAGGGGGTAAACCTTTGGTTCCATTTCGTCCCTTATGGGGCAGAACCCTTTTTTTTCACAGACGATGAGTTCTTTGCAGGGCTGGATATCCAGCTCCCGGGCCAGGAGGGTCTGGGTGAGGGCCCCCTGTTTTTCAGCCTCTTCCATAAATATGGAGAGCAGGTCATGGGTATTTCCCTTTTTCCGGGGACTGCCCTGAAGTCCGAGAACAAACATATTATTCCCCCTAGGATAAGGATAGATCTAATTTTTTGGCCATTCCTGTTCTCTTTCCTCGTGAAATGCCAGGAACCTGTCTTTGACCAGTTCTTTACCGGATATGGGACACCGGAGGGTGATTTTAAATTTGGATACCTTGACGATCTCCCAGTCTCCCTCCAGGGGGGAATCTTGGATCCTGATTTTCTGTCCTTCGTATAAAGGGCAGGGTTTGAAAATACTCACCTTCTGATTCATAAAAATTCCTCCCGAAAGAGTCTTCAGGTTAAATATACTCTATGGTTTGGCTGGCAGGCCACCGATTTTTTTTGGGCGGGTCCTTGAGCCGGAATCCCAGGGTGGCAATCACGGATATTTCATAGGTGTCCGTATCTATGCCCAGGGCCTTTTCCGCAGGGTCTTTTTCAAACCCCTCTATGGGACAGGAGTCAATCCCCTGGGCAGCCGCAGCGGTCATGATATTGGCAAGGGCGATATAACACTGCTTGGAACACCAGGCATAGGCGCTCATTCTCGGAAAGACTTCGGTTTCCATATGATTTTTATATTTATCGACATAGATCTGGACCGCCTCTTCGGTCAGGTCCCGTCTCTGAAAATTTTTCCGGATATAGGGATCGGCCGGATCGGCCAGGTCCGGCCGGCAGAGAACCACGATCACATGGCTGGCGTCGGTAATCTGGGGCTGGTTCCAGCAGGCCGGCCTAAGTTTCCTTTTTACATCCTCCGAGGAGATGACCAGGAATCTCCAGGCTTCCAGGCCAAAGGAGGAGGGAGAAAGCCGGGCCGCCTCCATAATGGTTTGAATCTGGTTCCGGGCGATTTTCCTGTCCGGGTCAAATGCCTTACAGGCATGGCGAAAGTTCAACGCTTTAATTACAGGATTCATGATAACTCCATGAGCATACCGGCCAGATGCTCGCTTAAAAACATGATCAATTCAATGTCAAGGTGAAGGATCACCGTCTCATCAAAGAGCAGTTTCACCTCCGCCTCAAATCCTTGACTTTCATCCCAGAAGAGCAAAACCACCGGGACTTTGGGAAAGGCTGCAAATTCATAGGCCAGATCCGGGGAATCGTAGGCCGTTTTCCGGTCTTTCCCGCCGAATGCCTCACAGGCCAGGGCAAGCTTTCCTGCCTTTGATGAGAACTCTTTCTTCAACGGATCTTCCACATGGGTTTTCATGGAGAGAATTTTTGAAACCGTATTGGGAAATTCCTTGAGGCTTTTCATCCTGCCGGAAGGCTCTTGTGACCCACCCTGGGCCATGTGGATATAGACAAAGGTCTGTTCGTTCCGGCTCAATTGCCCGCCGGCACTGTCCCGGACATCATCCGGGGTAATGATCAGCTCTTTGTTGAAACAGGGCAGCCGGATCCGCTCCTTGCCGTCCCTTGTTTCCAGATTTCCCCCGATCCGGGAAGCAATATCCTTAAGGGTCATGGAAGAGGCTTTTTGTCTGGCCCATTCCAGGGCCTCCTTGGCCATGTCTTTTTTAAGCCACTTGCCTTCCTTATACTGCTGCTCCAGTTCTTCTTCGGCCGATTCCAGAACATCGGCCGGGATGTGAGGGCAGTTCTTCAAAGGATGTTTTTCAGAAACCACCATGCCGGCAAATGCGATGCAGGTGGGAAACCCGCACTCTTTGCAATTGGTCCGGGGCAGAACCCTTGTGTATAGATCTACTACGGAAAGGGCCATGGGTTTTCCAGGAAGAGTAGATGGATAACCGGGCAGGCTGCCTGCCCGGTTATAGTCCCCAAGTCCTATTCTTTTTCAAAATCATCCTTGGATGCCCCGCAGATGGGACAGGCCCAGTCATCGGGCAGGTCGTCAAAGCTGGTTCCCGGATCAATTCCGCTGTCAGGGTCTCCCTTTTCAGGGTCATACACATAGCCGCAGAGGGTACAGACGTATTTGTCCATCTTTCAAATTCTCCTTTTTTAATTAGGGTTATAAACAACTAGTCCAGTTTCATCTTTTCAAGTGCAATCAGGCTTCCCTTGTAAGATGCGTAAATCAGTACCACATACAGGATTAAAAGAACAGTTCCCATGATTTTTATCTCCTTTGTTGGATAGGGGCCGGCATTTAATAGGATTTCTCCTGAACTTCCTCTTCGGTGAGCTTCTTGGCATCCATGAGTCTCCATACATAGACAATATAGGCCAGCACAAAGGGGACCCCCAGGGCCACGTAGGTCATGACCGTCAGGGTAAAGGGGCTGGAAGAGGCATTGGCTATGGTCAGGCTGGACTGAAGGTCGAGCTTGGACGGATAAAAGGAGGTATTATTCAGGGCCGGCAGGCAGAGCAGGGCAAAGCCGGCAAAAACAGTCCCCAGTCCGCTGAACCAGATACCCTGGGTGCTCTTTTTAAAGGCGCCCAGAAGAACTCCGTAGAGAACCAGGACCACCCCGGCCAGGAGCAGTATGAGCAGGACGGGCTGGGTCGTTAGATTGGTCAGGTACTTGGAAGAGACCAGGGAGACAATTCCTTCTTCATCCACGTGAAACCCCTTCATGAAAAGGATGCAGATCAGAACATAGAGGAGGAAGGGAAGCGCCGTAAGAAAACTTTTCCAGACCTGTTTGCGCAGCCGGGTTTCCAGCTTGGGCGTCGTGGAGAAGTCAATGCTGTTCAGGAGGTATAAGGCCCCGAGAACCCGGGCGTTAAAGACCAGAAAAATGCCCATGCTCAGGTTGAACAGGGAAAAGGCGGCCTCAAGCCCCCTGAGATTCACACCCAGCAAGGTATAGTCCCAGGTGACCCGGTTGTACATGTCCAGGGTGAAGTTGGAACCGGTATAAAAGGTGCCTACTGCCGCGCCGATGAGCAGAATGCCCAGGGAGCCGTTGATGAAAAGAAAGAGCTCGTAAATTCTGGGACCGAAAAGGTTTCCTTCTTTTTTCCGGTACTCATAGGATACGGCCTGGATAATGAAAGAAAAGAGAATCAGCATCCAGACCCAGTAAGCTCCTCCGAAACTGGTGGCGTAAAATTTAGGAAAGGCGGCAAACAGGGCCCCTCCAAAAAGTACCAGGGTGGTGTAGGGCAGCTCCCATTTCCTTCCCAGGGAGGTGATGACCAGCGCTTTTTCCGTGTCCGTGGCTGCCACCTGCCAGAGCAGGGTCTGGCCGCCCTGTACCAGGTTGAGAAAAAGGAAAAGGGCGCCCACAACGGAGCAGATGATCCACCAAAGCTGTTGTAAGGTTGAATAGTCAAATAACATTTTATCGGCCCTCCTCTGGTCCCTTGGATATCTGTTTTGCCATGATGGTGACTTCCGCCGCAAGCAATGCCGTGAACAATACCAGGAACAGGAAAAAGGTAACCTGGACGTTTTTAGCGGTCAGGTTGCTGGTGGCAGCCTGAACCGGCAGAAGACCGTTAATGGCCCATGGCTGGCGGCCCACTTCCGCCACAACCCATCCGGCCTGGGAAGCGATAAATCCCAGGAACCCGGAAATCAGGCCCAGGCCCAGGAGCCACTTCTGCCTGACAAGGCTGTCTTTGAAGCCGTAAAAGAGAAAGAGAAGAAAGAGAAGGGGAAACAAGGATCCCAGGCTCACCATGATATGAAATGCGTAATAGGGAATGGCAACCGGCGGTATGGCCTGTTCGGGGATGTCAAAGTGGCCGTATCCCAGATAGGCCTGGTTTTTCTTAAAATCTGTTAATGCCTGCTCCGCCCCGGGGCCGTCCTTGGCCTTTTGGGCTTTCTTATACCGGGCCAGGTCGGAAAGGGCTTTTTTCCCCTTGAGGATTTTGGCGTCCACTCCTTCTATCCCCTGGGCCTGGTTGCCGTAGGTCAGGTCGTTAATCCCCGGGACAAAGGAGTTCAGGGAACGGTTGGCCAGAAGGGAAAGGGCATAAGGGATTTCCACCTTTACGATAAAGGGGTCCTGGCCGTCACCGGGTTTTTTATCCGGGGTGAGGATTCCGGCGGCAACAATGGGAGCATTGATCTGTCCCTTGTAAAACCCTTCAATGGCGGCCAGCTTCATGGGCTGTTTCTGGGCGACTTCGTATCCTGACTCGTCCCCGGTCAGAACCACATAGCCCGATGAGAGCAGTCCGAATACCGAGGCGACCACAATGGATTTCTTGGCCATCTGGACATGTTTCCCCCGCAGAAGATACCAGGAGGAAACAGACAGCACAAAGAGAGAGGCCAGGAGAAATCCGGAACTGGAGGCATGGGTGAACTTGGAAATGGCCACGGGATTAAAGACCACCTCGAAAAAACTCTGCATTTCAAACCGGGCGGTCTCCGGGTTGAAGGCCATGCCCACGGGGTTCTGCATCCATCCGTTGGCCACCAGGATCCAGACTGCAGACAGGTTGGAGCCGATGGCCACCATCCAGGTGGAAAAGAGATGAAATTTTTTGGATACCCGGTTCCATCCGAAAAACATGACGGCAAAGAAGGTGGCTTCCAGGAAAAAGGCAAAAATTCCTTCAATGGCCAGGGGGGCGCCGAAAATATCACCGACCATCCAGGAGTAATTGGACCAGTTGGTCCCGAATTCAAATTCCAGGATGATTCCCGTTGCCACACCAATGGCAAAGTTGATCCCGAATAAGGTCATCCAGAACTTGGTGATGTTTTTCCATTCCTCTTTTCCCGTGCGCACGTAAATTGACTCATAAAAGGCGCATAAAAAAGAAAGTCCCAGTGTCAGGGGTACGAATATCCAGTGATACATGGCTGTAAGGGCAAATTGAGCCCTGGCCCAGTTCACCATGCTCAGATCAACTTCAATCATGAATTCCCTCCTTTGGTTATATTAAGGGGTGTTGGTTTGTTCATTCTTTAAAAACGTCTTTCCTGTGATCTGTTCCAGGACGTAGTTTGATTTTTCTTCATCGGTATTAAATTTTGTGTTCAGGTAGTCAGGAAAAAAGAAAAGCTTCAGGACCGCAAACATCAAAAAAAGCTTGATGAATATAATGGCCCACAGCTTTTTACCCAGAACCATTCCCTTGAATCCGTCACGGTAAAACCCGTAAACATTGAGAACAGGCCTGATTAATTTATCTGTAATCATTCGAATACCTGGGTTTGAAATATGCCTTTGAATTGATACCTCACTATATCGTATCACGGGAACTTAGGAAAGAGAATAATAACACCTCTTGGGAGAGATCACCCGGCCCTTTTCCTTTAGGGATTTAATAATCCTGGAAACTTCCTTGGATTCAAGGTCCAGGGTTTTGGCTATTTCACCGGGACGGACCGGCTTTGCCGCCTGCTTCATTGCGCTTAATACTTTTTCTTCCATGCTTTTCCTCCTTTTAAGTAGGCTTTGTTTTACAATCTGTTTATTTTCCTGAAAAGGAGAGCAATTAGCATGCCATTGGCATGTTGAAGAGAGGAAAAGCCCGGGGGGTCATCTGAAGATTAAGGATAAGAATTCATATTTGCAAAGGGTTTGCCCTGGTTTTGTATTGAAAAAGAAAAGGAGGAAAGTCTGAAAATCCCGTCTGCCCGGCTGTGTTTTGATTTTTTTTGCCGGGGAATTGGTGCTGTTTTGTCTCACATTTTGTCCTGTCTCATGTGGTTTGAGACAGGACAAAATGTGAAAAAAATTGGGGCAGGCGGCTTAGATTTGATCGATGTAGGCCTTGATCTCCTCATTATCGGCCAGGAACCGGTAAAGGGTTGCCCGGCCCACGCCCAGGACCCTGGCGGCCTTGGATTTGTTGCCTCCGGTTTTTTTGACGGCGGCCTTGACCGAATCCATATCCAGCTTCCCCTTAAAAGAAGAGCGCTCCCTTTGGGGTTCTTCGGCAGGATACCGGAGACCCACGGTCTGATCCCGGGTGATTTCCAGGGGCAGATGACCGGGTATGATGGTTTTCCCCCTGGAGCGGACCATGGCAAACTGGATGGCATTCTTTAATTCCCTGACATTCCCTGGCCAGTGGTAATCCAGCATGACGTCAATGGCTGATCCTGAAATTTCAGGGGCGGAATGGGGACTGTCCATTTCCGCTTCCTTGAGAAAATGGGATGCCAGAAGGGGAATATCGCTTTTCCGATCCCTCAGGGGAGGCAGGTGAACCGGAATCACGTTGAGTCGGTAAAAAAGATCCTCCCTGAACCGGCCGGCCTTGACCTCCTCCTTAAGGTTTTTATTGGTGGCGCTGATGATCCGGGTATCCACGGAGATCCTTTTTTCACCCCCCACTTTTTCAAAGGTGCCTTCCTGGAGAAATCTCAGGAGCTTAACCTGGGTCTGGAGGGGAAGTTCGGCCACTTCGTCCAGGAAAAGGGTTCCCTGGTGGGCCAGCTCAAACCGGCCTTTTCTCTCTTTTACCGCACCGGAAAAGGCACCCCGGACATGGCCGAAAAGTTCGCTCTCAACTATCCCTTCGGGAATGGCGCCGCAGTTTACCGGAACAAAGGCCCCCTTGCCGAATGAGCTGATATCATGGATGGCATTGGCCACCCTCTCTTTTCCGGTTCCTGTTTCACCGGATACATGAACCGGGTAGGTATAGAGGGCCACATCCTGGATCTGCCTGAAGATCTCCTGCATGGCCTTGTTCTTGCCGATGATGCCGGAAAAATTGGACAGGGTCTCGGCCTTGAGGGAAAGCTGGAAAGGTTCGGTCATGTCCCGGAAGGACGCCACCACCCCCTTGATACCCCCCTCCTTGTCCAGGATGGGGGAAACCGTCATCTCTACATGACGGGTTAATCCCTGTTTGGTGATGATGTTCAGGGGGTATTCCAGGGTTTTTAACTTGAGTTCAGGGGGGCCGTCGCAAAAGGAGCATTTTCCTCCGCAGAAGGGGGCCTGGAAAACTTCGTGGCAGTCTTTTCCGATGACTTCTTCTTTTAAATATCCGGTTATCTTCTCTGCTTCTTTGTTGAAGACGGTAATTGTTCTTTCCGGGGTATGGGCAATGATTCCAAGATGCAGGTTGTCCAGGACCAGGTACAGGTTGTCATTTTCCAGAACCGCACGTTTAAACTCTTCCATGTCTTTTTCCCAAAAGAGTAAGGTTTCAAAAGACCGCCTGCTATGCGTTTTCAGATAAAAGCCGGTAAAACGCCTAAACCTGGCAGTCTGAACTGTCGGTTCAGTAAATGGCACATTTGTGTATCAGATGCAATGGTTTTTTATGTGAAAAAAAAATAAAACCCGGATGGGCAGGATAATAAGTTGTTTGGATCTTCGGGATGAAGTCCGGCCTTATAATAAGGAGGAAGACAAGATCGTTTGAAAGATCATTCCATGACAATGCAGTCCCGGGGACAATTGTTGACCGCTTCCAGGGTTTCTTTATCGTCATACCTGTCCAGAGGGATGACTTCAACAAAGCCCGCATCGTTCATTTTAAAGGCATGGGGGGCAAGCTCCACACAGACCTCACAGAGGATACAGCACTCAAGGTCCACACAGGGAACAGCCGGGGCCGGTTTATTTTTCCCGGGATTCATTCCACCATCCCTTATCCAGGTGACGTTGTTTTTCCTCCTGGGCCAGGTTGAGGATTCTGTATCCTGAATCCAGCAGGATTCCGTACAATACCCCGCAACCGGGATCTTCCCTGTGTTCGTCACCATACCGGGCCAGTTGGATCATCTCCTGGGCCAGTTCAATGGTCCGCTCTATATTGGAGTCACATTTTTTTTCTAACATTGGGATAATGCTCTTTAAAGGGTTTTTGATGAATAAAGTGACAATACCCGATAGATAATTCAATAAACATGCCAGTGCTGAATTCCGTGTTTTTGGCATGAATGGGATTACCAGAGGCATGGTATTTGCTGTTTTTTGTCTCAGGTCAGGAACAAAATTGTTTCGAAGAATCTTAAGGTTTGTTTGGTTTCCGTAAAAGTTTCGGCGAACCGGATTGTAAATGATCTGAAGATGCGCGGTATTTCGGACAAAGACAAATTGACAACCCCTACTTTGTGGTATATTCTTAAAATGAGTTCAACTCCTGGAAACTCCAGGGGGTATCACGATCTGAAAAAGGGAAGACATGGAAAATACAGGATTTAAAAGGATAAGGGCAAAGTTGAAAAGAACCCAGAAAGAGATGGCCCAGCTTCTGGGCATTTCCATCAAAGCGGTTCACAGTTATGAGCAGGGGTGGCGGAAGATTCCCCACCATGTTGAAAGACAGCTTTTTTTCCTCCTTTCCAGGGCCGGTTCAAAGACCCTGCCTGAAAAATGCTGGGATATTCTGGAATGTAGTGAAAAGACCTGTCCGGCCCGGGAGTTCCAGGCCGGGGACATGTGCTGGTTTGTCAACGGGACCCTCTGCTCCGGGGAACCCCATAAATCATGGGATGAAAAAATGGCAGCCTGCAGCTCCTGCAAAGTGTTTAAAAAACAAGTTAATATTGAAGAGGATCCAATTTGATGAATGAATTAACGGATATCTGCCGAACCGGAAGGGAGACCGGATCGATATTCCGCAAAGAACTGCCCAAGGCAATCCAGAAAGTCCTGGCCTCCATGGATGATGAAACCTGTTTTGCCCATATCGGGGACGAACCCATCCATTTTTCCACCTCGGTAAAGGGGATGATTGATAAGTTCCGGGAAGTGCTGTTTCCCGGATATTTTACCAAGGAGAAAGTAGACGGGGCAAATATCGTCTACAGCCTGGGGCAGACCGTGTCCCAGCTCTATGATATTCTGTCCGAGCAGATTGCCCACGTGCTCCGGCATGATTGTCTCCGGTACGGTCAGGCCTGTACTGAATGTGAGGCCAGGGGCAGTGAAATGGCCTTGAGTCTGATCCAGAAGATTCCCCAAATGAGAAAGTCCCTGGCCGAAGATGTCAAAGGGGCCTATGAAGGAGATCCGGCGGCAAAGAGTCATGATGAGATTATCTTTTCCTACCCCGGGTTATACGCCATTACCGTCTACAGGATTGCCAATGAGCTCTTCCGGATGGGGGTTCCCCAGCTTCCCAGGATCATGACTGAACACGCCCACAGCCTTACCGGCATTGATATTCACCCGGGGGCTGAAATCGGTGAACGATTCGTTATTGACCACGGCACCGGGGTGGTGGTGGGGGAGACCAGCGTCATCGGCAACAACGTCAGGATTTACCAGAACGTCACCATCGGGGCCCTTTCCCTGCCCCCGGATGCCGGGGAAAAACTGCGGGGGGCCAAACGTCACCCCACCATTGAAGATGATGTGATCATCTACTCCGGGGCCACCATCCTGGGAGGGGAAACCGTCATCGGAGCCCGGTCCGTGGTGGGCGGCAGCGTCTGGCTGACAGAGTCTATTCCGGCGGATACAAAGGTATTTATAGAAACGCCCCGTCTGATTTACAAACAGCAGGGACTCAGGGAGGAGGTACTAAATGAAGGCTAAATCCGATATCACAGGGACCATTGGTTCCACCCCCCTGGTCCATATCAAGCAGGCATCCAGGGAAACCAAAGCTGAACTTTACGCCAAAATCGAGTTTTTCAATCCTGCCTCCAGCGTTAAGGACAGGATCGGTGTGGCCATGATCGAGGATGGATTTCAAACCGGAAAAATCAACCCGGATTCTGTGATTGTTGAACCCACCAGCGGTAACACGGGCATTGCCCTGGCCTTTGCCGCCCGGGTACACGGCCTTCGGCTGATCCTGACCATGCCCGAGACCATGAGCCGGGAGCGGCAGCAGCTGCTCAGGCATTTGGGCGCCGACCTGGTTTTGACGGAAGGGTCCAAAGGCATGAAAGGGGCCATTGAAGAGGCAAACAAGATCTTGGGACAGACTTCAAACGCCTTTATGCCGGACCAGTTTTCCAACCCGGCCAATCCTGAGATCCACCGGCGGACAACGGCCCCGGAAATCTGGGATGCCACAGAAGGCAGAATCGACGTCTTTGTGGCCGGGGTGGGAACCGGGGGAACCATTACAGGGGTGTCGGAAGTCCTGAAAAAGAAAAATCCGGATCTCAAATCCATTGCCGTGGAACCGGCTGATTCCCCGGTTCTGTCCGGAGGAAAGCCGGGCCCCCATAAGATTCAGGGAATCGGTGCCGGGTTTGTTCCCAAGAACCTGAACCGGGAGATCCTGGATGAGGTCATCTGCGTGGGAAATCATGAGGCTCTCCAGGGGGCCCGGGATCTGGCGGTCCAGGAGGGTATCCTCTGCGGCATCTCCTCGGGTGCGGCATTTCATGGGGCAAAGCTTGCGGCATCCAGACCCGAAAATCAGGGAAAAACCCTGGTCTTTATCATCTGCGATACCGGTGAACGATATCTGAGCACGGATCTGTTTACCCCGGCATAATCATCCTTTCCGTCCGATTCTTCCGTTCTGCCCGGAATCCTGTAAATAACCAAAGCATGGAATTTTCCATGCTTTGGTTATTTTTTTGCGAGGGACTGCAATGGATTTTGAGGCTTCCACTCAATTGGAACATATGTTAGGGTCACTTTTAAGGGGAAATCCTGTAAAAAATCGTAATCCCGGGATCTGATTCCGGTCTGGTATCCCAAAAGGATATCGGAGAATAAAATGCGTTTGCCGTTTCATCCTGCGGCCACCCAGGAAGATCGTCTCCAATATCGCCAGTCTGTCCCAGGCGGTTCAGCAAGCCAACGACAACGTTGGTCAGGGATCTGCTGCAGCGGAAAATATCACCGGGGATATCGGTCAGGTCAGTTCGGCCACGGGGAAAATCCAGCAGGGTTCTGACCGGGTCAAGGAAAGTGTGGACAGGATGAGCACCATGGCAGAAGAATTAAAGAAAATCGTCCAGACCTTTAAGTTTTAAGGGACAGGACGGTTTTAAGAGCCACTCAGGAGGCAAAATGTTAAATAAGAAATCGTCCATACGATCTCAGTTCATGATCTGGATCGCCTTTGTGGTTATCCTGTCCATTTCCGGTGCAGGCTGGGTGATTAACTCCAGGGTTGAGGAGGTGGTGCGGGAAAATCTCATCAATGAACTTTCCTATTCATCCCTGGCCCTTAAAAAGGGGATAGAAACCACCCTGGATGTTTCGGTACGGAATCACCTGAGGGGGATTGCAGAGAAGAATATAGACATATTGAACAAGCTTCACCAGGATGCCGTTTCCGGAAACCTTGCACCTTCAAAGGCCAAACAACTGGCCCAGGAGATCCTGCTCACCCAGAAAATCGGAACAAGCGGGTATATTTACGTATTGGACAGTCAGGGTTTTGTCCAGGTCCATCCAAAAGGGGGAATGGAAAACAGGAACATTTCCGAGTTCGGCTTTGTTCAAACTCAGATGAAGCATAGAAAGGGATATCTGGCCTATGAATGGCGGAATCCTGGAGAACAGGAAAGTCGTCCCAAGGTCCTCTATATGGAGTATTTTAAACCCTGGGACTGGATTGTGTCGGTTTCCGGCTACCGGGACGAATTTGTCTCCCTGGTCAATGTTGATGATTTAAAGTCCCATGTTCTTTCCATTCATCTGGGGAAAACAGGACATGCCTTTATTCTGGACAGCCGGGGAAATTTCATTGTTCATCCCCGTCTTTCCGGCAGGCTGACCGATACGGATGATCCTGAGACATGGGAAAAGGTCCTCCAAACCATGAAAGAGGAGAGGAACGGACAGGCTTCCCTGACCTGGAAAAAACCGGGTTCTGTCAAAGGAATAGAAAGACTGGTATTTTTCCACGACTTTCCCGAACTGGGCCTGTTTGTAGCCACGGCAGTGGACCTGGATGAGTTGAGCCGTCTGCCCCATACTCTCCGCAGAATTATTTTAACCTCCATCATCGTCATACTGATTCTGGTCCTTCCCATCAGTTTTCTGCTTGCCTCTTCCATTACCCGCTCCCTGACCCGGCTGGCCGAACAGATCCGGCAGGCCCAATCCGGGGATTTCAGCATCCGGGCAGATGAAAATGCAAAAGGAGAGGTGGGCCTGATGGCCGGTCATTTTAACGATTATATGGCCAGGCTCCAGCATGCCCATGATAAATTGCAGAAAGAAACCGGTGAGAGAAACAGGGCCGAAGCCAGGCTGGAGATCTTTTCCAATGTCTTTGAAAATGCAATGGAAGGAATCAGCATCACCGATGCCCAGGGCAATATCCTGACCGTGAACAGGGCCTTTTCCGATATCACCGGGTATGGCCGGGAAGAGGTGATCGGCCAGAACCCGAGAATGCTCAAGTCTGACCGCCATGATGATGCTTTTTACCGGGACATGTGGCAGAGTTTGATCAACGACGGCCATTGGATGGGTGAAATATGGAACCGGCGCAAAAGCGGGGAGGCCTATCCGGAAAAGCTCAATATCAGTGCCATCAACAACAGCCTGGGGGAGACCACCCATTATATTGCCGTGTTCCATGATATTTCAGAGATGAAATCCCAGGAAGAACAGATCCAATACCAGGTCTATCATGATGCCCTCACCGGACTGCCCAACAGAAACCTGTCCAAGGACCGGTTGGCCATGGCCATTGCCCATGCCCGGCGGCAGAAAAACCGGGTGGCTGTATTTTTTCTGAACATGGACAATTTTAAGTATGTCAATGACAGCCTGGGCCATACCATGGGGGACCTGCTGCTCCAGGAGGCCGGGAAGAGATTGAAGAATCTGGTCCGGGAAGAGGATACCGTGGCCAGACTTGGCGGGGATGAATTTCTCATCATCGCCATCAATATTCAAAAGGAACAGGAAGTCATTGAACTGGCAGAACGCCTGATTGAGGCTTTCAAATCTCCTTTTTTTGTTTCCAGCCATGAGTTGTTTGTCACCCTGAGTGTGGGCATTACGGTTTTTCCGGATGACGGTTCAAATACAGGGGATCTGATGAAAAATGCCGATGTGGCCATGGTTCATTCCAAATCCCAGGGCAAAAACAAATATAATATGTTCACCCAGGAACTCAGCCGCCTGGTTTCCAACAGGATAGAACTCATGAAAGAGTTCAGGCAGGCCTTGAACAACAGGGAGTTTACCATCTATTTTCAACCCAAGGTCAATGTCTCCGCCCAGCAGGTCACCGGGGTGGAGGCCCTGGTCCGGTGGCAGAAGCCCGACGGCAGCTTGGTCAGTCCCGATGAATTTATTCCCATGGCCGAAGATACCGGCCTGATCCTGCCCCTGGGGGCCCTTGTCCTGGAAGAATCCTGCAGGGCGTTGGCCATCCTGGGAAACCGGGGGTTTCCCAGGGTGACAATGGCAGTCAATCTATCTCCCCTCCAGTTCAAGCAGGCGGATATGGTAGAACAGATCCGGAATGTCACCAGGGCCGAGGACATATCCCCGGACCTTCTCGAGCTTGAGATCACGGAAAATATAATGATGACGGACCTGGAGTCCACCGTTGAAAAACTCAATATTCTCAAACAGAGTGGATTTTCCATTGCCATTGATGACTTTGGAACCGGCTATTCATCCCTTTATTATCTGAAGACCTTTCCCATAAAAACCCTGAAAATAGACCGTTCCTTTATCCGGGATATCACCAGCGATGCCAGCGACGCCCAGATCGTGGAAACCATTATTCTCATGGCCCGGAACCTGGGACTGAAAGTGGTGGCCGAAGGAGTGGAAACCCGGGAACAAAAGGAGCTGCTGGACCGGTTCGGCTGCGATTCGATTCAGGGCTTTTACTATGCCCGACCCATGCCCTTGAACGAACTGATCCCCTTTCTGGAAAAAATGGAGGCAGGGGAGAATCTTGGGCAATAGAGAAGAATGCCCGGGCAATTATCCATTTTCAATTTTTCAGAACTGCCAGCCCCCGGGTCAGCTCAAGGGCCACACCCAGCCCCTGCCGGATATCCGGATCATTGGCGGCTTTGATCAGGGTTATCAGACCGGCGGGCTCTGCATTTTCCATGTGAATCTGTGACGGCAGTTTAGATGCATTTTCAAGCAGGGTGACGGCTTTTGGATCGGTCAGATTTCCCAGGGCCGGTCCTAATTTTTCCAGGCCCCGGGCCATCTGTTCAATTTCTTCGGGGGTGTATTTTTCAAAGATGTTTTTAAGTACATCCAGACTGATATTCAGCATTTTGAACAGATTTTTCTGCTCCAGCTCGTCCATGAAGGCAATGATTTTCGGGACTGTGATTTTCATCAGGGGTTCGGCATTGATGGCAAAATCAATGAAGTTGTGGAGCATGTCCAGGCTCTTACCAAAGTTGTCCATGTTTCGCATGGCCTTTTTGACTAAATGGAGCAGGTCATCCAGCTGGAAATCGGCTTCCACATCGGCCAATTCCCTGATCAGGGCCTGGACGGCTTCGTTGACCCGGGGGGTCAACTCCTGCTTGAGTTCCTTGATGGACGCGGCGGATTCGGCAATGGGCGTGATTTTTTCCTCCAGCCGGGTGATTCTTTCTTCTATCCGTTCCAGGATCTGTTCTTCATTAGACATGTCCCGCCTCCCTTAGGCCGTCATTCGGATCTTGCCGGCAAGGTTCATCTGGGGTTCCAGGGGCAGGTCAAGACCCTTCATCATCAGGTTCCAATAGACCCACCTGAACATCATCTTTCCCCAGTAGTTGCTCAAACTCTCCTTTAGCATGGAAAAAGGCCCCATGCCGGGAAAGGGAAACATGCCGGGAAGGGGCTCCACCTTATAGTTGAAATCCAGGAGAATGGCCTTTTCAAAACCCGAAGCCAGGAAACAGGTGGCATGGCCGTCAAACTTGGGCAGGGCCTCGTGGCCGTCCATTTCCCTGACCAGATTTTCCACCAGGGTATAGGCCATGTAATGGGCCACGGACCCGGCCTTGGATGTGGGAACATTGGTGGTATCACCGATGACAAAGATCCGGTCAAATCCCTCCGCCTTCAGGGTGAAATCGTTTGTGGGCACAAATCCCACAGGATCGCTGATGGCCGAGTCAATCAGAACATTGGCCCCCACGTTGGGAGGAATGGTCACGAGCAGGTCGTATCCCACCTTGTCCCCTTTGTGGGATTCAATGGTTTTTTCCTTGGCATTGACCTGGGCCAGGTCAAAATAGGGGATGACTTTTATGTTTTTCTTGTCGGCGAACCGGGCCAGAATTCTTGCTGCGACAGGTTTGGTAAATACGTTGTCCAGGGGAGTGACCAGTTCAATCTCCACCTGGTCCCTGACCCCGTTGACCTGTAAGAACCAGTCAGCCATGAATACGAATTCCAGGGGGGCAATGGGGCATTTAAAAGGGACTTCGGCAATGTTCAGAACGATTTTACCCGAGGAAAAGTATTTCAGCTTTTTGTGTAGGGCGGTTGCCCCTTCCAGGGTGTAAAAATCAAACACATCCACCTGCCAGGCATCGTTCATCCCGTGGATCTCCTCCGGGGAGATATCGCATCCCGTGGCAATGACCAGCCAGTCATAGTCGTAATGGCCCATCCGGGTTTCCACTCTGCGGTTACCGGGGTCGATGTTGACTATGGTGTCCACGATGAATTCCACTCCCCGGGGAATGAACTCTTTTTTGGGTTTGATGACCTCCTCCGGGGAGTAAATGCCAAAGGGAATAAAAAGATACCCGGCCTGGTAATGGTGTCGTTCATCCCGGTCAATAATGGTGATTTCAAGTTCGGACTCAGGGACTTCCTTTCTGAGCATATTGGCCACGATGGTGCCTCCGGCGCCGGCGCCGAGGATCAAGACTTTTTTCATGACAGGACCCTCCTGTGAAATAAGGATTGGGATAAATGTGGGGATATTAACCCTATATTATACCACTCGGTGGTAGCGTGTCAACGGGATTTTGAAAAAGTCATAAATGAAATATCGATTTCAGGATTCGGGATACCGGGTTTTACAAACCCGGTAAATGCATGATAGTAAGTGGATTAAACTCGGTTGATGAGGAGAGCACCATGCAAAAAAAACTGGATCTGGTCATTGTGGGTTCCGGTCCCGGAGGGATTGCCGCCGCACTTTTGGCCCAAAAGCATAAAAAAAACTATATTGTCCTTGAAAAGGGAAGTCACGTGATGCAGGGGATCCTTGAAACCTATCCCCGGGGGAAAAAGGTCTATCCCACCATTCCCAAAAGCTGTAAAGACCCGTTTCCTGTGGAGGAAATCAAGCCTCAGGATACCAGGGCGCCCGTGGAAGAATACATTGAACAGGCAAACCGGGTGGTGGATAAAAATAATCTGAGCCTGAATCTCAATGAGACATTCCAGGCCATATCCGGCCGGTTTCCGGACTATCTGGTGAAGACCAACAAGGGAACCTATTCCACTGAAAATATAATCCTGGCATTTGGGAGCAATATTCCCAATGACCTGGGGATTTACGGGGAAGCCAAGACCGTTGCCCGGAACATTGAAAATCCCGAAGATTACATCGGGGTGAATGTTCTGGTCATCGGAGGAGGAAATGCAGCGGCCGATGTGGTCTCCTCCCTGTCCAAAAGCAAGCGGGAGGCCAGTGACGCCACTTCGGTCTACTGGGCCCATATCAAGGAAAAATTCGAGATCAATACGGACACGGCCCGGGACCTGGGGGAAGAGGTCCTTCTGGGCGGACAGATCAAGATTCTCCAGCGGGCCGTACCCAAGATCGGAGAGGTGGATGCCGAGGGGATTGACCGGCTCTATATCCACCAGACCTCCGGGGCTCCCATGGGAGATGATCTTTACATGTACCAGGGCATGAGTTTTCCCATGAAAAATGTCATTGCCTGTATCGGTACCCACGGCCCTTCAGCTATTTTTGATGAATTGAACCTTCAGCAGATCACCTGCACAGGGGCCATCTGCAAGATCGCCAAGGAAGGGGAGCGGCTGCTGATGCTGTCCAGACAATTGGAGACCAGCAGCCCGGGGATCTTTGCCATCGGAGGAGCCATCAGTCCCTCTTTTATGATGATCCAGGAGGACGGGGTCATCCGGGAGACCAAGCATTCCAATTTGATCTACACGGCTGTGGTGGACGCTGTCCGGGTCATGGAAAAACTGATTCAAACCTGACCCAGAGCCCGATCTCCGGCGTGCCGGAGATCGGGCTCTTTTTAAAATTATTGATCTGCATTGAACAGATGAACATCCCGCTGGGGAAAGGGAAAGGTAATTCCTTTTTCGTCAAAGGTGATCTTTATCTTTTCGGTCAGGGCAAAGTAAACATCCCAGTAATCAACGGTTTTCACCCAGGGTCTGACCACAAGATCCACACTGGAATTCCCAAGAGCCGATACGGCAATATTGGTGGCTGGATTTTCCAGAATCCTTTTTTCTTCATTGAGGATATCGCGCAACACCTGTTTGGCCTTTGAAATATCGTCTTCATAGCTGATACCGATGACCAGATCCACCCGCCGGGTGTCGTTGGCCGTGACATTGGTGATGACGCCGGAAGTAATGCCTGAGTTGGGAACAATGACTTTCTGGTTATCCGGGGTGAAAAGGACGGTGTTGAAGATATCGATTCTTTTGACATTTCCGGTAACGCCGCCGGCACTTACAAAATCACCCACCTTGAAGGGCCTGAACAGGATCAGCATGACCCCCGATGCAAAGTTGGCCAGGGAATCTTTCAGGGCCAGACCCACGGCAAGACCGGCGGCACCGACAATGGTCAGAAAAGATGCGGTGTTAATGCCCAGCTGTCCTGCCGCAGCAATCAAAACCAGGATCAGGAGAGTATAGTAAACGATCCCGTTCATGAAATTGGTCAGGGTGATGTCCACCTTGTTTTTTTCAAGTCCCTTTTTGATCAGGCCGGCGATTTTCCGGGACAGCCATTTTCCGATGATGAAAATTAAAAGGGCCGCCACTATTTTCATGGAATATGTCGTCGCCCAGAGCGTCAGGGTGTCGATCAATTTGTCCATATCAAGGGAGAGATTATTCAGATTCACTTTGATGTTCTCCTTATTTAAATTTTGAGTTTCTTTTCACGGTACAGGGGTCTGTATATGACGAATTTTTCAGATTCGCGGCAACAGAGGGGAAAGAACGTCAATTATATACAGATAAGCCTGATTTGCTTTAAAGGGTATATACTATGATGGCGCAGAAAGTTCAAGGGGCTGAAATGGCTTCATCCGGTTTCATATTCAGATGAAGAAGAGGCTGAAAAAAAGAGGTTTATAAAGAGGAAAAAGACGAAAAATCCGTTTGGAGTTCCGGAGGGATAAAAATTGACGGTCGATTTTGTTTTCCATATCAATCGGTGTTTTCTTTCCGAGGCGATATGTCGTTGTTTGGTTTCATTACCTTTGTATTAAATATAAAATTAATAATGAATATTTTATTGACGTAAAGAAAATATGTCGTATCTTTGGATTAAAGATTATACTTTGATTTGCTCACATCATTAAACTTGGAGGATAAAATGAGTAAAATTATCGGAATTGATCTGGGTACGACCAATTCATGTGTATCCATGCTTGAAAACAATAAACCCATTGTCATTACCAACCCTGAAGGCGGGAGGACAACTCCTTCCGTGGTTGCCCTGTCCAAAAGCGGAGAGAGGCTGGTGGGCCAGTCTGCAAGGCGTCAGGCCGTCACAAACCCTGAAAACACAGTATTCGGGGTCAAACGGCTGATCGGCCGCAAGTACGACTCCCCCGAAGTCCAGAAGGATCTGTCCATTCTGCCCTATAAAATTGAACCGGCTCCGGGCGGCGGGGTAAAGATAAAGATGAACCAGACCGAATACAGTCCGGCGGAAATCTCATCCTTTATCCTGGCCAATATCAAAAACACGGCGGAAGAGGTCCTGGGTGAAAAGGTCACGGACGCCGTGATCACGGTGCCCGCCTATTTTGACGACAACCAGCGCCAGGCCACAAAGGACGCCGGCCGGATCGCAGGACTCAATGTCCTGAGGATCATCAATGAACCCACAGCCGCCGCACTGGCATACGGCCTGGACAAAAAGGGCGAAGAAAAGATCGCCGTTTTTGACCTGGGCGGCGGAACCTTTGACATATCCGTCCTGGAGATCGGGGAGGGCGTGTTTGAGGTGAAATCCACCAACGGAGACACCCACCTGGGGGGAGAGGATTTTGACCTGCGCATTGTGGAGTACCTGGCCGATGAGTTTAAAAAAGATCAGGGCATTGACATCCGAAGGGATACCATGGCGCTCCAGCGCCTGAAAGAAGCAGCAGAAAAAGCAAAAAAAGAACTTTCCTCGGCAGTGGAAACCGATATCAACCTACCCTTTATCACAGCGGATGCCAGTGGTCCCAAGCATTTGAATATCAAGCTGACCCGTGCCCGTCTGGAGACACTGATATCCGATCTTCTTGACCGGTTTGAGACCCCCTGCAGGACTGCCGTTACAGACGCGGGAATGAATTTTTCCGACATAGGGCGGGTGATCCTGGTGGGCGGTATGACCCGGATGCCGGCGGTCCAGGAACGGGTGAAAGCCATATTCAGGAAAAGTCCGGACAAGGGGGTGAACCCGGATGAAGTGGTTGCCTTTGGCGCAGCCGTCCAGGGCGGCATTCTCAGGGGGGATCTTGAAGATGTCCTGCTTCTGGATGTAACTCCCCTGTCTCTGGGAATTGAGACCCTTGGCGGGGTGATGACCCGGCTCATTGATAAGAACACCACCATTCCGGTCCAGAGAAAAGAGATCTTTTCAACGGCCGAGGATAACCAGCCGGCAGTATCTGTCCATGTGCTCCAGGGAGAGCGGGAAATGGCCTCGGACAACAAAACCCTTGGCCGCTTCGAACTGACCGGAATCGCACCGGCTTCCAGGGGCGTTCCCAAGATTGAGGTGACCTTTGATATTGATGCCAACGGCATCGTTAATGTGTCGGCAAAGGACCAGGCCACCGGCCAGGAACAGTCCATTCGGATCACCTCCTCTTCGGGTCTGTCCAAGGAGGAAATCGATGCCCTGGTAAAGGAGGCCCGGATCCATGCCGATGAGGACAGGCACAAAAAAGAGCTGGCCCAGGCCCGTAATGAAGCGGATTCCCTGATCTATGATTCGGAAAAACAGATCAACCAAGCCGGGGAAAAAATGGCTGTTGGCACCCGGGATCAGGTGGAAACCCTGATCAAAAATCTGAGGCAGGCCATGGACCAGGGAGGGCTTGGCGAGATAAAGAGATTGAGCCAGGAACTGGGTCATGCTGTCCAGGCACTGGGCAGGACCACGGAGGCAGATCCGTCGACCGGTCCGGCCCAGGGACCGTCACCGGGATTTGAAAAGGCAAATTCCGATGACGACATCGTTGACGCGGAGTTTTCTGAGGTCGCCTAGGAAAGAAATTGGGTCTATTGAAGAGCCCCAAACAGCCCTGGGAAGCATCAAGCCCACGCTTCCCAGGGCTGTTTGTATCTTTTGGTGCAGGCTTTTTGATGTTTTCCGGAAAGAGAATTCTCAAATCAGACTCGCACCATTGGGTTCACCACACTTTTCAAGGATAACCTATTGGGTGATCACCCGCGATCTTGCATTCCCGGCGAAAATTGATATAATCAAAGCCGATTAGAAATCCAGAAAAATGTAATGATATTTGTTTGAATTTTCGTCGAAAATTCAGTTGATTTTCTGGGAAAATAAAAAGGAAAGCTTAAATCAATAGGGCTGCTAAAGATAAACTGATAAAGAAATACCTCCCAATATTGCATAAAAATTTAGAGAAAAATCGATAAAATTTAAAAGAGGTCGCATGAAAAGACAATTTTTCGCCGTCGTGGGGATTTGTTTTCTTCTTTTGACAGGTCCGGTCAATGAAGGGAACGCAAGTCAGAAAAATTTGGAAAGGGCCAGACAATATATAGAGGACAACCAGATTTCCAAGGCGGTAATTGAGTTGAAAAATGCCCTGGCAGCATCCCCTGAGGATGATCATGTCCATTATCTTTTAGGAGAAGCCTATGTCAAATTAAAGGATTATAAAAAGGCCATGCCGTATTTTAAGCGGGCAGCAGGAATCAATCCGCACAATCTGGATGCCCAGCTCATGATGGGGCAAATCTACCTGAAAGGATCTGATCTGATTGAGGCCCGAAAGATTGTTAAAAGAGTCCTGGAAATCTCTCCCAAGAAGAGTAAAGCCCATCGCCTTCTTGCCGCAATTCAAATCAAAGAAAGAAATGTTCAAGCCGCCATATCCACAATGGAGAAGGCCGTTCTTCTGGCCCCTCAAGATTTTGAAGCCAATATGTTTTTATCACATCTCTATGACACTGCCGGGCAAAAGGATCTAGCTGAAACCGCTTATTTAAAGACTATCTCTTTGGATTCTTCCCGGCGTGCCCCTTATTACGAACTTTCTAAATTATATATCAGAGCCAAAAAGTGGGAAAAGGCGGAAGACCTTTTAAAAAGGGTTGCCCTGACCCCGGGTATTCAGGATTTGAAATATAGGGATTTGGCAAGGTTCTATGAAGTACAGAGAAGACTTGATCTGGCTGAAAAAAATTATCTAAAATCAGTTGGGGCTTCGCCTGAGAGGATTCAGCCTCTCATGAACCTGGCTGAGTTTTATGTCCGGGTAAATCAAAAGGACAAAGCTGTTGAACAGATGAACAAGGCCCTTTCACTGGAAAAGGATTCTGCCAGAGTCATGACCGGGCTTGCCCAGATGCATTTTTATTTTCAAGAGATGGATAAGGCGGAAAAATGGATACAAAGGGTCTTTCAGCAGGACAAGGATTATGTGGGCGCCTTGTTCCTGAAAGGCAGGATTCTCATGCAGCAGAAAAAATATTCCCGGGCCTCTGATTTTTTTACCCGGGTTATGAAAAACGATCCGTACAATGCAGGGGCCTATTACTACAACGCCGTCTGTATCAAAGAAAAAGAGGGCAGGCGGGTTTCCGATCAGGCTGCTTACCAGGCCACAGCCGGTTTGTTTCCGACCGCAGAGACCTTTGAAGAAAAAATGATCCAGGATTATTTGGAAACCGCGGTCCGGATTGATCCGGAATTTATGGATGCGAAAATGAAATTGGCGGAAAATTACCTGGCCAAAAAGGATTTAAAAAATGCCAGAAAGGAAATTGAAGAGATTTTAAAGCTCAAGCCCAGGGGGGCAAGAGTTTTAAACCTGTTGTGTGACCTGAAGCTTTTAGAGGGGGACCTTGAAGCGGCTGAAACCCTGTGTCGCTTGATGCTGAAAATCGATCCTGAATACGGCCCCGGCTATGTTCAACTGGGGCTTGTCCACATGGCAGGAGGGGCAGATCGTAAGGCGGTGGATGCCTTTAAAAATGCCCTAAAAGTCTATTCGCCGGGAAAAGAAGCGGTAAATTTTATCATCCAGGTCTATCTGGATGCAAAAAAATATGACCAGGCCCTGGAGATACTGGGAGGATATCCATTGTCAAAGGAGCCAGAACAACAGGCAATGCTGAAGTATTTAAAGGGCGGGTCAGCCTTTTCCAGGGGACAAGATCAAAGTGCCGTTCAATTTTTCAGGGATGCAATTGAACTGAGACCGGATTATCTGCCGCCCTATATCGATCTGGCAGGGATCTATATCCGGGAAAAACAGTATGAAGAAGCCTCTTTACTTTTTGAACGGGTCCTGGAAATAGATTCTGCCCATATCCCTGCCATCATGGGAATGGGATATCTATTGGAAATCAAAGGCATGCCAAAGGAGGCAAAAAAGCGGTATAGGACAGTTTTGAAATACAGCCCAAACCATGTGAACGCCGCAAACAATCTGGCATATCTCCTTTCTGAAACAGAGGATACCCTAGGCGAGGCGCTCAGCATCGCCATGAAGGCAAAAGAAAAAAATCCTAGAAATGCAAATCTTCTGGATACCATAGGCTGGATATACTTTAAAAAGAGCCGCTATGATCATGCGGTCATGGAATTCAAAGCCGGGCTTGAACTGGACCCGGAAAATCCTGTTATCTGTTATCACCTAGGTCTGGCTTATAATGAAACCAGGGAATATGAACTCTCCAGAACCTATCTGAAAAAGGCCATTGACCTGGATCCTGATTTTCAAGGATCAGATTATGCCCGGCAATTGTTGAACTGATGGCCGGAGAGAAAGGGAGGATTGGATAAAATATGAAATATTTTTCATATTTTTGTGTACTATTTTTCATATAAGCGTTTATCAGTGGATCGCCGGATGCATAAGGGACTGAAATAAGTATCGATTTTTTGTGCTGTTTGTGGGCATAAATATTGCATTTTTTCGTAACGGGGTTACTTGTTTAAATTAAAATATGGGGTAAACATGAAAATCGCAACCATTACGATTCTATGCCTTTTGTCTTTGTGCAGTACGGCCTTTGCTCTTAATTACCTGCAATTGGACGCCACACCAAGTGTTTATGACGACGGAACAGATACGGTTATTACCACTTCCAGTGTGTTTACACTTTATGCCCTTGTGGATGACGAGAAAATAGCCAAAAGCTATGCTGGTGACGATAAGTTTTATATCTCGGCCGCCCTGGTCACATCAAGCCATGAAGGCGTGGAAAAGGATGATACTGCCTTCTATGGATCCTTTAATTTCAACGGCACGGATTATTCCTTTGTTGACACCACCCAAACAAACCCTGAATACGGTACCCCTCCCATTGTTGAATATCTGGAAAAAAATCCGGACACAGTGGATTTGGCAAGCCACGGGATCTTTGACACCTATTACTATGAATTTTCTTTTACCATTGATCCCGATGATCAGGCAAATGCCTATGATGTAGAGTACAATGCCGGGGAATTCTCGGAAGCGGATGATTCAAGTGATTCAAAGAACCTTCTTTATGCCGCCTTTGATGTGGATGTTGGCAATTTAAAACCGGGCTATGAAATTCACTTCGACCTTTATACCTTAAACCTGGACGGAAGCATCAGCCAGTTTGCTCCTTGGTCCCATGATGCAGAATCCGGAGGAGATGTGCCTGAAACACCCGATACTCCGGTGCCGGAACCTGCAACATTCTTTCTCCTGGGTCTGGGACTTCTGGGAATGGCCGGCATGGGCCGGAAAAAATTGATTTAAATCCAGTCAGTGGTATGTAAAAGGCAGTCCTTTGCAATGGCTGCCTTTTTTAATGGTTTATCATTCCATGGATCATGGGTTTGGCCCTGAGGCCGCAGGCAGGTGCAATGTAAACCGGGTTCCTTTTCCGGGCCGGCTGACGACATCGATGCGTCCCCCGTGGACTTTGACGATTTCGTAAACAATGCTCAGGCCGAGTCCGGTTCCCTGGCCCACGGGTTTTGTGGTGAAAAAAGGATCAAAGATCTTTCCCAGGTTTTCTTTGGGGATGCCGGCCCCGGTATCTGATATCCGGATCTGGACGAATCTGTCTTCCTTTCTTTTTCCCCGGGTCACCATCCGGGTGGTGATGTGTATTTTCCCTTTGTCCTCAATGGCCTGGGCAGCATTGATGAGAAGGTTCATGAACACCTGGCTGATTTTCTGGGGAAAGCATTTTATTTCCGGAAGATCCTGAAAATCCCTTTCCACCTCAGCTTTATATTTGATTTCATTCCAGATGATGTCCAGAGTAGTCTCCATGGCATGGTTAATATTGATGGGTTTATACTCTGCCTCGTCGATCCTTGAAAATGTTTTCAGGTTCGAGACAATGTTTTTTACTCTGTTGATCCCGTCTATGGATTCTTCGGCAATGATTTCAAGGTCGTCCATGATCATTTGGATTTTATTTTCCGATTTAAAGGACTTGATCTTTTGGATGATCTGGCTTGCCTTTTCGTCCTCCAGGGTTTCCAATAAACATTCAGCCTCTAAATACTCTTTGTAAAGACCGTTGATTTTGCCGAAGTATTTTTTGACGGCAAAGAGGTTGGAGTTGATATAGGAGATGGGGTTGTTGATCTCATGGGCCACGCCTGCCGCCAGAAGTCCTACAGAGGCCATCTTCTCGGCCTGAACAATCATGGCGGCCTGTTTTTCCACTTTTTCCCTGAGATCCCGGTTCATATCGGCCATTTTATTGTTGGCCTCCTGAAGACGGGTTTCGAGAAGTTCGGTTTTCTTTTCCAGGTCCCGTTCATGGATCAGGGATCTGCTGATCCGGATAATTTCTCCAGGGTAAAAGGGTTTTTTCAGGAAAAAAACCTTATCATCGGATATGGCTCCAGCCGGGAATTTGTCTGGATGCCCTGAAATAACGAGTTTAACAAAAGGATCGATACTGTGGATCTGCCTCTGGAACTCGGCCATACCTGTTCCGGGCAGGGAACCGGTCTCAAGAAAAAGGATGGCAAAGGGCTCAAGGGTTGAGACGGATGTTTTTACGAGCTCCAGGGCTTCGGTTTCATCCTTTGCCATGGACACTTCATAAACGGTTGCTAAATCAAGGCTTTTTTTCTGGTCTCTTCCCTCCGTGTCAGCCGGTGCCGGATTGGGAAGAAGGATCTCTTCATATCCGCTTCCGTTATCAGTGCCGATGATCAGAATTCGATTGTTTTTTATCACATCCCTCCCACTCTTTTTCTGGCCCCTTCCTTTGAAATGCATACCTTGGAAAGAGCCGCAATTATGGATTCAGAATAGGGGGAATTGTTTAAAAAATCAATATAGCTACCTGGGATGGATCTAAATTACTTGAACAGGTCTTTTTTCAGATTCCGAAAAGAGGGGGAGGACAGCCCGGCATCATATGGTCCCTGTGAATGCTTTCCTGGGCTGCAAAATCGTCAAGTATGGTCATTGCATTCCCGGTGACAAAAGAGACAAGTCGAATATCATGGGCGGTGATCAGGTCTGCCGGGCCGGTTGAAATGGCACCGCAGATCAGGGTGGATACATCCATCTGCTTTAAAAGTCTTACCAAATCGGCAGGAGGCAGGGGCTCAATGGTTTTATAGGTTTTTTTTCGGATGACTCCGTTCTGAATATCCGCAATCAACAGGGTCCGGGCGGCATCAAATACCGGTGATATCCTGTTTCCCCAGATTGTGACGGCCAATCTCACAAAAATTTTCCTCTCTTTTGAAGAGTTAGAGATAAAGACGGTCCTGATTCATCTTCATGGTTCAGAACCTTGAATCAAGGCCGGCAGTTTATACTGGTAATATTTGCAAACCATGTGCCGGACTTTGTTTTTAAAAAATAGTCGTAAAAAAGTTTTTTAAAAACAATAAGTTAAAATATAATAACTCTGAAAAAAGAGATGGTTGCGGCAATATACAGGGTCGCAGATCTAAGACCGGTTATCCTTCATGGGTAGCGATTTTGGCCTTACTGAATTGGGGCCTTACAATGTGATGCCCAGTTTTTTTATCCGTCTGAAAAGGGTGCTTTTATGGATCCCCAGGTCTTTTGCTGCTGCGTTTTTATTATAGCTGTTCCGGGCCAGGGCATCTGAAATCAATTTAATCTGTGCGGATTTTACAGGGTCGTCGGTCTGTTCCTGGAGAGACATGGACTGCTGGGAGATAAACCCGGGCAGATGTTCCAGGCGGATCATGCCTTTGGAACAGAGAACAAACGCATGTTCGATAATATTTTCCAGCTCCCGGATATTGCCGGGAAAATCATGGGCCATGAAAGCGGCAAGAACTCTCTGGTCAATGCCATGGATGGATTTGCCCTGGCGCAGGTTCATTTTTGAGATGAATTTCTGGACCAGCAGGGGGATATCCTCCATTCTCCGGCGCAGGGGAGGCAGGGGAAGACGAATCACGTTGATCCTATAGTAGAGGTCCTGGCGGAATTGTTTTGTTTCAACCAGTTCCGTCAGGTTTTTATTGGTGGCGGCAATGATTCTGACGTCTGTTTTTTCCTTGACAAGCCCTCCCAGGGGGGTGAATTCATGTTCCTGAAGCACCCTGAGCAGGCTGACCTGGAAGGCCGGGCTGGTATCCCCGATTTCATCCAGAAAAACAGTACCCCCGTGGGCCAGGGCAAATTGTCCGGGCTTGTCCTTTACGGCATTGGTAAAGGCCCCTTTTTTATAGCCGAAGAGTTCGGATTCCAGCAGGGTGTCGGGCAGGGCTCCGCAGTTGATGGCAATAAAGGGCTTGTCTTTCCGGGGACTCATGTTGTGGATGGCCGTGGCAAGCAGTTCTTTTCCCGTACCGGTTTCGCCTTCAATCAGGACCGAGGAGTCGCTTTCGGAAACCTGGGGCAGGATCTTGAAGATTTTTTTCATTCCCCTGGAGTTGCTGACAATATCTCCGGCCTTGAAACTGCTGGTCAATTCTTTGCGCAGCTCCTCCACCAGGGAATGATCCCGGAAGATTTCAACTCCGCCGATCACATCGTTTTTATCGTCGATCAGAAGAGAGGTGGATGCGGTGATGGGGATTTTTTTTTTATCGCTGTTAATGATATAGGCCGAACTGGAGATGAAGGGTTTGCCCTCTTCCATGGTTTTTTTAAGGGCGCAGTCCTCCTCGCACATATTGGATCTGAACACCTCCCAGCAGTGACGTCCCAGGGCCTCCTCTTTGGGAATGCCGGTTATCTCCTCGGCCGCACGGTTGAACGAGGTGATCTCCCAGTTGTAGTCAATGGTAAAGACTCCGTCTGAGATGGAGTCCAGAATCACCTTGGTGGTGTCCTGGGTCAGGGGGCCGAATATCTTATTTTTATCAAGCATCTTGTATTTCATCCATGGGTTATCTGAATATTAAAGAAATTATTATCAGAGAATTTGCAAAAATGCAATGGTAGGTTCAGCTTTGACCCAGGGCAGGTTCTTTATCTTCGATTTCTCCATATTAGTTTTATTTTCAAATAATTATAATAATTTTTCTTTTTTATATCTGTCCGGAATCTCAATGTCCATACCGGCAAAGGATAAAAAAAATCGAGTTAGGTGGCGTTTTTGCAACCATGGTTTGTTGGGAAAAATAATCCTGTGAATATTTTTATCTCAAGAATTTCTTGGGGAAACCGAAATATAGTTTAAAGAAACATAGATTTAATTAAAAAGATGCTGGTTCGCGATTTCGTCGAATCCGGCACCATGGATGGAGCAAATCGATTCGAATCTAAACAGGTGAGAAGACAATGACAATTGCAGAAACAAAGATAAACGGCCGGGATACCATGGAAGTGGTTCAAAATTTTGAAAGAGTGTCACAGGTCAGTCAGGTCAAGGAGGCGGAAATAGCAAATCAGTCGTCCCAGGAGGCCAATAGCCTGACCACCCGGGATGTGACCGAAATCCTGGATTCATTTCAGGATCTGTCCCAGACCATTCAGACAAAACTCAATTTTTCTGTCCATGAGGAAAACAATGAGATCATTGTCCGGGTGCTGGATAAGGAGACCAACCAGTTGATCCGGCAGTTTCCTTCGGATGAGATGCTTGAGCTCCAGGATAAGATGAGGGATCTGGCCGGTTTTCTGCTTAATGCCAATGTTTGAGACCCTTTTTCAGGGTCTCAATTTTTTTAAAGTAAAGTTCCCTGCAAAGGGTTTCCACCTGCAGCAGATTTGAAAAGGCCTGGATAAAGTCCTGTCTTCCCAGGCTGAAGATTCCGTGACCGTATACAATTACATTATCAGAGGCTTCAAAAGCACGGGGCAGTGTATTGCACAGTCCTGTGGGACCGGTGCCCACTTCTCCGGGAACCACCGGTATGGACCGGATAAATCTTTTTTCCGGACACTGGATATGGCATCTTTTCCTGTCCGGGCACTTGGCCTTTTTTTCGGGATCACAGTCCATGGACATGATCACTGAAAATTTAGGATGGCCGTGGAGAACGGCACGGGCGCCGGTCCTCAGAAGGGTCTCCATGTGGGCGGTCAATTCGCTGGAGGCTGTCAGACCTGCACTGGACGATCCGTCCAGGGGAACCGGATCAATACATCCTGTAAGTTCGTCCAGGGAACTGCCGGTCTGGCTGATGAAAAGAACCCGGTCCAGGCAATAGGAGATATTGCCGAAATAGGAATCCACCAGTCCGTAGGAGACCAGTTCCTGTCCGGCCTGGGTCATGGCGGAATAGACTTGGTCCGGATCTGAAAAAGGTCCCTTTATCAGGTGCGGGACAGGGGGAGGTTCAGTATCCAGTCCCGGTGCCAGAGACTCAAACAATTCCTCCATTTCCTTGGACAGGGTCCGGGTCTGCAATGCTTCAAGATAATCCGTGAAAAATTTAACAAAACAGGCAAAACAGACCGAACTGACAGAAACAAATCCCTGTTCCGGACTGACCGTTCCCTGGGCGATAACGGCGGGCGGCGTAAATCCCTGTTTTGAATCCCCTGAAACAGCGATGACCACTTTTCGTTTTTTCAGGCTTTGGGCGGCCAATTCAGGGGATATCCTTTCAATCACAGGCAGATCGTGGAGAAAGGTCCGTGTCTCGCAGTCCCTGGGCCGGATCACTCCGTCGCCTTCCAATGCCCGGCGGGCGAGGAAATGGATGATCCGGTCGTAGGGAGGAGCGGGAAAGAGGCAGACCAGGGAATTGATGGCTATTTTTTTAAATATCGGCTCAAGCAGGGGAATCTCCTCTGCTTCCCGGTTCCAAACCAGGACATTGTCCAGTCCGCCCAAGATGGGGCGAAAAGATCCGTGGAAGTTCGCCAGTCCGGCATCGCAGAGTTTCTGTTCGTATTTTTTTACGAGTTTTTTCATGTCAGTCCCAGCTGTCTGGCCTTGGCTTCCATGGGGAGGCCGTCAGGGGTAAGCCCTCGTATCTCATAATATTTCCCCCTGGCCTTAAGAAAGTCGGCCCTGGAGATGGGAGGGATGGGAAGATGGGTGCTTCCGGATCCGGGTTCACTGAAAAATCGGGGAGGAAGCATATCTTCTTTGGCATCAAATCCGTTCATGGTGTTGATGATTCTTTCGTTGTAATAGATGCGCTCTCCGGTTTTCAGAAGATCCTGGGCCGAGGTGTCAAGTCCGGTGACCGCTGTAAAGGCTTTGGCGTACTCTTCAAGTCCGGCGGCAAAAAAGATGAACTTACATGCGATTAAAGAGTCCACGGCTGCGTTCAGATCTTCGGCGATTTTAATGATCCTTGCCTTGCCGCTGAAACTAAACCGGTCCGTGGCCACCGGTTTTCTCAGGATTTCATGGCTGATGGGGTAGGCCCTGAGATGGCAGCCCCCCCGTGTGGACAGGGCATAGCCCAGGGCCATGCCGTAGGCGCCCCTGGGATCATAGGCCGGCAGATCCAGGGACTTGACCGCCATGGCTGCGTCTGGATTTCCCATGGCCCCTGCATACGCGGTCGCTCCCCGGCCAAGAAGCCTTCCCTCTCCCCGGCCGTGGCCCAACTCCTCGATCAGGGACAAAATAAGCTCTTTTGTATAATCCTGCCCTGTGATTTCCCTCCGGCAGGCCAGAACCGAGGCCGTTGAAATGGTATCCAGGCCCAGGCGGCTGCACCGTTCATTGGCCTGGACCACCAGATCCTTGTCCTGGCACCCGATCAGGGCCGTAAAATGGGACATGGTTTCAAATTCAGGCATGGTAATGTCCTGACGTCCTTTTTTCCCGATTTTCTTGCACAGGATATGGCAGCCAAAGCATCCGTGTTTTTTCGGGGAATAGGCCTTTGCATAGGCAGCGGCGTTTAGCTTGGGAGCATGGTCAAATACGGTCTTTCTGAAATTGTCCGTGGGCATCATTCTCCGGTTGTCCATGAGATCGTATACTGCTCCGGTGCCCAGGCAGGTAAATCCGAATTGTCCCATGAGGGCCGGGGAGGCAGCCGTCAGTCTGAGGATCTCCTCCCGGGCCTGTTTTAGCATGCCGGAATCCTTGACCCTTGTCCGGCCGGTTCCCCGGACCAGGATATACTTTAATTTCTTTGTCCCAAGGCTGAGGCCCAGGCCGGTTCTGCCGGCGGAGTGGTGGCGGTCGGCCGTAACCGAGGCAAACCTGACCCCGTTTTCTCCGGCCGGCCCGATACAGGCCAGGGAGGCTTTCCCGGGACAGATTTTTTCATGAACCCTGTGGGTTTCAAGACCCCAGAGTTCATGGGCCGGGATGATCTCAACCTCCTGGTCTTCAATTTGAATGCCCACGGGAACCGGACTTTTGCCTTTGATGACCAGTCCGTCCCATCCGGCCCGTTTGAGCTGAAAGGCAAGTCGACCGCCCAAAGAACTGTCTCCCACAAGGCCGGTCAGGGGGGATTTGGACATGAGATGGATTCGTCCGGAGGTGGGGGAGAGGGTGGCGGTTAAGGGACCGGTAAAAAGACTGATCACCATGCCGGGGTGATCCCAGTCCAGGCCGGCGCACTGGCGAAGGTAAAATCCCCCCATTCCTCTACCGCCCATGTATTTGGTGTAAAATTCAGGGCAGGGTTCCTCCACATGGAAGTGCCTGGTTCCAAGATCAATGTGAAGAATTTTTCCGGTCCATCCATGCATCATGGCAGTCTATACCGGGAAACGGGCCTAAAATCAAGAGCCGTAAATGAAATCAGCCGTTTGCCCCGAAGGGGCAAACGGCTGATGCAGGGTCTGATTAAAGCCTGTTCTTAAAGATATTCAGGGTTCCAGGCCATCTTTTCAATGAGGGTATTCAGCCTGGCCGGATCGTTGTTGTGTTTAAAGGTGGAAAAGGCGCAGTCATCAGGGGTGACCCCGGCTTTGATGGCTTCCGCTCCCACGCGCTTGGCAACTTCAATGGAGACTTCCCTGAGATGGTCAAGGGGAGGACAGAGAATTCCGTTGGAAATATCCTGGTCACTGATAAAACCGGCAACGGCATGGGCGGCAGCAGAAAAGAAAACCGGCAGAACTTCCGTGGCGCCGGAGGCAACGATCCCAAGTCCCACACCCGGGAACACAAAGGCGTTGTTCATCTGTCCGATGCGGAAGGATTTGCCCTTATGGGTGACGGGATCAAAGGGGGAACCGGTGGCCACCAGGGCTTTTCCGTCGGTCCATTCGTACAGGTCCTCAGGGAGAGCCTCGGTCTTGGTGGTGGGGTTGCTCAGGGGCAGAATCACAGGCCGGTCCGTATTCTGTCCCACGGCATCGACGATTTCCCGTGTAAAACAGCCTGGCTGACCCGAGGTGCCGATGAGAACGGTGACCTTTTCATTTTTAACCACATTGTGCAGGGTGTTGTCTTCAGGGGTCTTGAGCCAGACCAGTTTGCCGGGATCCTTGGCAAACTTGGTTTTATAGGGCTCCAGATCCCGGTCCGAGGTAACCACTCCCCTGGAATCCAGGGTGAAGATTCTGGAGATGGCCTCCTCTTCTCCCAGTCCCTGTTCCATGAGCTCAACCAGAATCTGCTCGGCGATTCCCACACCGCCGGCACCGGCCCCGTGGACCAGGTATACCTGATCCGTCATTTTTTCTTTTTTGACCTTCATGGCGGCGATGATCCCGGTCAGGGCAATGGAACCGGTTCCCTGGATGTCATCGTTAAAGGAGATCACCTCTTTTACGTATTTATCCCTGACCGAAACAGCAGTCTGCTTTGAAAAGTCTTCCCACTGGCACAGGGCCTTGGGAAATACGGTTTTGAAAGCTTTTACGAATTTTTCAATGAACGCGGAGTACTCTTCACCCCGGATCCGTTTCTCCCGCCAGCCCAGGTAGTCGGGATCCTTGAGCAGCTCTTCGTTGTCCGTTCCCACATCCAGGGAGATGGGCAGGCAATGCCAGGGCGCTATACCCGCACCCTGGGTATAGAGCATGAGTTTGCCCAGGCAGATGGGGATGCCCCCGGCCCCCTGATCGCCGATGCCCAGGATCCCCTGGTTGTCCGTGACCACGGCCACCCGGATGTCCTGGTCTACATAATTTCTCAAAATGGTTTCGGCATGGTCGATATTTCCCGGGAAGAAATGAATCCCGTTGGCCCGTCTGAACTGGGCCGAGTACTGCTGGCAGGCCAGGCCCACGGTGGGGGTGTAGATGATGGGCAGAAACCTGATGATATCACTGGCAATCACGGCATGGGCCAGAACCACGTTCCGGTCATAGAGACTGCGGATATAGATGTAGCGCTCAATATCTGATTCTTTTTTTTCAACGATGTCCAGGCTGGGTTTTATCTGCTCTGCAAGGGTTTTTACCCTTGGGGGCAGAAAACCGCTCAGCTTCAGCCGGAGCCTTTCATCAATGGTAAAGGCCGTGCCTTTGCTGATGTTGTTGTACCGCAGGATGTCAAATCCCCGCAGATTGATGGTCACACCCGTGGTCTCGCCGTACTGACCATATTCGAACTCGTAATGATTGATTTCCATGATTTACATACGTCCTTATCTAGTAACCATTTAAAAAGCCTGACCTATACTATATCCCGGTAAGAGTATCAAGATGATTCCGGATCTTCAATTCAAGGATTTCTGATTGTAGTGTAGGGAAATTTCTTACAATTTTGATCACTCATTGATCATATTCCGAAGCACGTAGTGAAGAATTCCCTTGTTCCGGATATACTGGATTTCGATATCGGTATTTAATTTTACGATGGCCTTGAACTCCCGGGTCTCTTCCCCCCGGAGGGCTGAAATCGTCAGCAGGCTGTTGGGCTTAATCGTCTCCAGGCCCTGTATGGTGAAGGTTTCATCCCCCTCAAGGCCCAGGGATTCAAAGGATTCCCCTTCCCTGAAGACCAGGGGAAGAACCCCCATTCCCACCAGATTAGACCGGTGGATCCGCTCAAAGGACTCGGCGATGACGGCTCTGACGCCGAGGAGGCTGGTGCCTTTGGCTGCCCAGTCCCTGGAAGATCCCGTGCCGTACTCTTTGCCCCCGAATACCAGAAGAGGGGTTTCCTGGTTCTGGTATTCCTCGGCCGCATCAAAAACAGGGGCAATCTTTTTTTCCGGAAATTTCAGGGTGACCCCCCCGGTTTCCTCCACCAGCAGGTTTTTGATCCGGATATTGGCAAAGGTTCCCCGCATCATGACCTCGTGATTCCCCCGCCGGGAACCGTAGGAGTTGAATTCAAAGGGAAGAACCCCGGCATCCACAAGGTATTTCCCTGCCGGAGCCTCGACAGGGATGGCCCCGGCAGGGGAGATATGGTCTGTGGTGACCGAATCTCCCAGGACCAGCAGGGCCCTTGCCGCATGGATATCTTCCGGATCCGAGACATTCGGGGAAAAATCCTTGAAAAAGGGCGGATTCCGGATATAGGTGGAATCCGGATCAAAGTCGAATGTTGTGCTCTTGGAGACTTCAAGCTCCTGCCAGAGCTTGTCTCCTTTGAAGATATTGGCATATTGGTTTTTGAAAAAGGACTGTTTAACATGGGCTTCGACAAACCGGTTGATCTCTTCTCCCCCGGGCCAGATGTCCCTCATGAACACGGGCCGGCCCTCTTTGTCATTTCCAAGGGGTTCGGTCTCAAAATCGATATCGATTCTGCCGGCAATGGCATAGATGACCACCAGAATGGGGGACATGAGGAAATTGCCTTTCACAGCCTGGTGAATCCGGGCCTCAAAGTTCCGGTTTCCCGACAGGACTGAGATCACATCCAGGTCATTGGAGCGGATGGATTCCTCGATATAGGGATCCAGGGGACCGGAGTTGCCGATGCAGGTCATGCACCCGAACCCGGTGTTGTTGAATCCCAGGGCTTCAAAGGAATCGATGAGTTCGGCTTCCTTGAGGTAGTCCAGGACCACCCGGGAACCCGGGGAAAGGGAGGTTTTTACATACCATGGGATGGACAATCCCTTTTCAAAGGCCTTTTGCGCCGTAAGGCCGGCCCCGATCATGGTGTAGGGATTGGAGGTGTTTGTGCAGGAGGTAATGGCGGCAATGACTACGCTTCCGTTGGTCAGGCCGGGGGTGCCTTCCGTCTCCTTGAAATTGGGATCCTCTTTCGGGGGAGAAATCTGGATCTCTTTTCTATTGGCCAGATCGTAGATGGACCTGGTTTTTTCTTTTACCCCGGACAAAGAGATCCGGTCCTGGGGCCGGGTGGGGCCGGCCACGGAACTTTCAATGGAAGACAGGTCCACCTCGATGGTTTTTGAGAAGATCAGATCCTGGTCATGGGTGTTAAAGAATCCGGTTGCCCTGCAATAGGCCTCCACCCTTTTTGCGGTATCGCTCCGATTGGTTTTGACCAGGAAGTCCAGGGTATGCTGGTCAACCGGAAAAAATCCTGCGGTTGCCCCGTATTCCGGCGCCATATTGGAAATGGTGGCCCGGTCGGTAAGGCTCAGGTTCTTAAGCCCGGGTCCGGTGTATTCAACGATTTTCTCAACCACATTCTCCCGGCGCAGGATTTCAGTGACATAGAGGGCGATATCCGTGGATGTGATCTGTTTGGAGGGCTTTCCCAGAAATTTGACCCCGATGATTTCCGGCAGGTTCATGAAGTAGGGCTGTCCCAGCATGACCGCTTCAGCCTCAATGCCCCCGACGCCCCATCCCAGAACGCCCAGGGAATTGATCATGGTCGTGTGGGAGTCGGTTCCCACCAGGGTATCGGGAAAGGCAAACAGGGTATCCCGGGTCTTTTGGGTGGAGATCACCGTTGCCAGGTATTCCAGGTTGACCTGATGGCAGATGCCCGATTCAGGGGGGACCACCCTGAAGTTGTCAAAATTCTCCTGGGCCCATTTGAGAAGTTTGTACCGCTCCCGGTTTCTTTCGTACTCTTTCTGGGCGTTCAGGAAAAAAGCGTTTTTTTCTCTGAAATGATCTACCTGGATGGAATGGTCAATGACCAGGTCCACGGGAACCAGGGGATTGATTTTTTTGGGATCAAGGCCTGCATGGTGAACAGCATCCCGCATGGCGGCAAAATCAACCACAGCCGGAACCCCGGTAAAGTCCTGCATCAGGACCCGTCCCGGGAAAAACGGAATCAGCATCTGGCTCTGGGATTTGGTTCTGTAAAACTCACAGGCAGATAAGAGATCCTCCCAGCTTATCCCCGATGAATCCATGTTTCGAACCAGGTTTTCCAGAAGAATCCTGGCGGCAAACGGAAGCGACAGGATTTCCGGCACCTCTTTTTCTTTGAGCAGGCCAAGGTTGTAGAGGGTGTGATCTTTGCCGTTAAGGGGCATATCCTGTCTGATATTGTCGGCTTTCATTCGGGGTCTCCCAGATTAATTATTTAAGATTAGATCCCCTAGAATAATATCAAACGGGCAATAGATCAAGGAGCAATCATCCCCGATGGCATTTTAGCCGGCCTGTTCTTGAACTCTCAGATCCTTTCTCAAGATCTTCCCCACATTGGATTTGGGCAGTTCCTGCCTGAATTCCACCTCCACAGGCAGTTTGTACTTGGCCAGTTTTTCAGTGCAATAGTCGATGACTTCCTGCTGGGTCATTTCCTTTCCCTCTTTGAGAACCACAAAGGCTTTGACCGCTTCCCCCCGTTTGGGATGGGGAATACCGATACAGCAGGCTTCCAGGATTTTGGGGTGTTCGAACAGGACCTCGTCGATATCCCTTGGATATACATTGTAGCCGCCTGAGATGATCATGTCCTTGATCCGGTCGACAATGTAAAAATATCCGTCTTCGTCCATCTTGGCCACGTCCCCGGTATGGAGAAATCCGTCCGGGGTAATTGTTTTTTCGGTTTCTTCGGGTTTGTTCAGGTATCCTTTCATGACCTGGGGCCCCCTCATGAGCAACTCTCCGGCCTGGCCCACGGGCATTTCCTTTTCAGGATCGTCAATGTCGACGATCCTGCACTCGGTTTCCGGGATGGGCAGACCGATGGATCCCACTTTCCGGGTTCCCTTGAAGGGATTGATATGGGTGACCGGTGTGGTTTCGGTGAGGCCGTATCCCTCGACGATGACGGCACCTGTCTTTTCCTGGAAATTATTGATGACCTCCAGGGGAAGGGGCGCAGACCCTGAAAAGCATCCCTTGACGGAAGTCAGATCCGTGTGCTCAATGTTCGGGTGGTCCAGCATGCCGATATACATGGTGGGCACAAGGGGGGCAAAGGTGACCTTGAACTTGGAGACGGCCTCCAGGAGAGGTTCGGGCTGGGGCTTGGGCACCAGGATATTGGACCATGCCATGCTTACGGCAAAGTTCATGGAGGTGGACATGCCGAATACATGGAAAAAGGGAAGGGCACCCAGCATGACTTCATCCCCCTGCTTAAAGGAAGGGAACCAGGCCTGGACCTGCTGGATCTGGTGGGAGATGTTTTTATGGGTAAGCATGACCCCTTTGGAAACCCCGGTGGTCCCGCCGGTATACTGGTACATGGCAATATCGTCCATGCTGACTTCGGTCTGGGAATAGTCTGGTTCATTTGCTGCAATCACATCTTTGAATTTGTGAAGATCGGATGCAGGGGAGACATTGGCAGCCAGGCCCTTCTTTTTGGCTACCAGGGGAAAGAGCAGTCGCTTGACAAAGGGAAGATAATCTCCAATGGAGGTGTAGACAATGGTTTTTATCTTTGTTTTTTTTCTGAGTTCCACCATGCGCTTGACCAGCAGATCCAGGGTGATGAGAAATTTTGAATTTGAATCCGTAAACTGATGCTCCAGTTCCCTGTCTGAATAAAGCGGGTTGTTGAACACCACGACCCCCCCGATCCTTAAGGTGGCGTAATAGGCAACCACACAGGGGATCACGTTGGGCAGAAGGATGGCCACACTGTCCCCCTTTTGAATCCCAAAGCTCTTGAGTGCCGCCGAAAATCTTGCCACCATTTCGTTCAGCTCCCTGTAGCTCATGGAAAATCCCTGGAAAACCAGGGCTGTCTTGTCAGGGTAATCTTTGGCGGAATTTTCAAGGTATTGGGGGATGAGAATATCCTTGAAGTCAACGCTTCCGCTGATTCCCTGCTCATAGGAATTGAGCCATATTTTTTTTGTATAAATGCTTTGGTCAGACAAGATCATCTCCTTTTTTGAAATTGTAAGGTTAAAAGAGATACTTCGTGGTTCTTGATAAAAAGAAAAACAATGTTCTGTCAAGGAAAAAACGGTTTCACCTTAAAATTTTCATGGACCGGCCGGTTTTGAAAAATAAGCATCCGGACAAACGGTCCTGAAAGACCAAAGCTTATCCGGGCGCTTGAAACCGGGATATGATTTATGGTAGCCTGCCGCCCATGAAAGTCGTGAAGATAGGAGGCGGATGCCTCAAGGACGGGAAAGCCGCCAGGACAATTATTCAATTGATCGCTTCAAGGGGACAGGGGGATATATTTGTGGTTTCCGCCTTTTACGGGGTTACCAATATCCTGCTTTCCGGAATCGAATCCTCTCTGGAATCGGAAGAAAGCATTGGAAAAACCATAACCCAACTCAAAACCCTGCACCATGAAATTATTCATTTTCTATTCAGCGATCCGGCCCGGATTCATGAACTCAAAGAGAAGATGGATCGTGTTCTCCACAAACTGGAAAGATATTATTACGGCATCAGTTTTACAAGGGAGGCTACCCCCAGGATGCGGGACATGGTGGCCACATTCGGGGAGCGTATGTCGGCCCTGGTTCTTTCCGGGGCGGTTGAATTGCTGGGGGTGGACACGGGTATAGCCCTGCCCGAAGAACTCGGCATCATCACCGACGGGAAATTCATGGATGCCACGGCGCTTATGAATCCGACCGGGGAGAATTTAAAGGCTTTCATGGAAAGAGAGATGACCGGAAGCAAGGTCCTTTTTGTCCCGGGATTCTACGGGATCAGTGAAACCGGGGAAATCACCACCTTCGGGCGGGGGGGATCGGACTACTCCGCGGCTGTTGTGGCCGCCGGGGTCCGGGCTGAGGTTCTTGAGATCTGGAAGGATACACCCGGCTTCATGACGGCGGACCCGGACAATATTCCCCATTGCAGACTGATTCCCAGGCTGACCTATGAGGAGGCGGCCGAGCTGGCCTATACCGGGGCAGGGATACTCCATCCCCGCACCGTTGAACCGGTCCGGGCGTCAAGGATCGATATCGCCATTAAGAATACCTATGATCCCGATGCCCGGGGAAGCCTGATCACCGGTGATGCCATTGAAACGGACAGGGTCATCAAGAGTGTTTCCTATACAAAAGATATATCCATATTAAAGATCCATGCCTCGGGCGTGGGGGCCCGGCAGGGAATTCTCTCCCTGATTACGGAAGCCGTTTCCGGGCAGGGCATCAACATCAAATCCGTGATCACCTCCCAGACCTGTATCAGCCTCCTGGTTTCCAGAAAGGATATTGGCAGGGCCCATGAATGCGTTGGAAATATCCGTCCAATACCTTTTAGGGAAGCTTCATTCCGGGCCGATGTCGCCCTGGTCAGTATTGTGGGTGAGGGGTTGCACCTGAACCGGGGAATTGCAGCCAAATGTTTTACCGCCGTGTCCCGTGCCAATGTCAATGTGGAGATGATCTCTTCGGGTACCTCGGATGCGGCCCTTTATTTTCTGGTTCAGGAAAGCAGCCTGGACGATACCATCCAGGCCCTGCACGCCACTTTCTTCGACTGATTTTCAGTTTTCTTTAACAGAAAGAGGCGGGAACCTGAACTTCTTGGTTCCCGCCTCTTTCCCATGGATTGTGATGAACCGGTTTCCGACCCAGGCTAATCCAGAAGAGAACTCCTTCTTTTTTTTCTTGAAGAAACACTGTTTCCCAGGATCCAGCCCAGGAGGAGAACCCCCACCCCGGACAGGAACCACTTGATCATACCGGTTCTGAACTGATGGCTGGTCTGGTTTTCCAGCAGGGCGATATCCTTGGCAAGTTGCTTGTTCTCCCGGGTCAGGAGCTCACTCTTTTTGACGATCTGCTGGACATCCCCGGACTGGGCCAGAAGGGTATCGTATTTTTCCTGGAGAGACTTTACCTCTCCTTCAAGGGATTCAACTTTTTTCCGGGCCTCTTCCAGGGCCGACTTCATGGAGGCTGTTTTCTCTTCACTGGTCTCAGCCTGTTCGGATAATCGCCTTTTATCGTTTTCAAGTTCGGCCTGGAGGGCTTCAAGTTCTTTTTCCAGGGCCTGGTTCTGCTGGGTCAGCTTTTCGATAATAATGGTTTTCGGCGGATCGTAAACCACATATTGTTTTTCAACCCAGCCGGTTTCGCCGGAGGTCAGACGGACATTTAAATATCCGTCTTTTTCCTCCAGAACCTCTAAGGGGGTGTTGCTCTGCAGTGCCTTTTTAACAGCAAAGCTTTTGGACGGTCCCTCCCTGAATGTGAGAATCAGCATATCAGACACGTAGCCGGTCCTGGCCTGGACATATGGGGCAAACCCATGGAACAGGAGCGCAAGAACGGCAAATCCTAAAAAGATTTTTCTCATATTTTTATTGCCTCCATAGTTTTTTTTTGTTTCAATAGCAGTCCTTGTGCTATTTTACAATACCCAGGGGAAAAACTATCCTTAAAAAAAACTTGCCAAAGGGCGTGGAACAAATGTATCAAAACGAGCAGGGTCCCAAAAGGGATTTCAGAACCTTTTAGCGGGTTCAGGGAAAATGAATCAGGATTTATACAAAAAACTATGCATTGCCAACATCCTTAACGGGGTGACAGAGGGGCTTTCCAAATTTACCCGGGCCAGCCGGGTGAGCATGATTTTCGCCGCACGGTCCGATGACCCCCTGATGATATTCGATCCCAAGGGACTGCTCCGGGGGCATGAATCCAGACTCGAAGAGATGTTCTACACCCAGAACGGCCACTGGCGGGAGAGGATACAGGGGAAAATAGCGGCCCAGCCCAAGGGATATCTGATCCCCGAAAAAGACCTGGCCCTCTCGGGCCTGATTTCCTGCGGAGGAAGCTGTTCGGACTTCTTTTACCAGATCTGGTTTACGGAACACCATCCGGACATGTGTTCCAAAGGGCCCACGGAACGGTGGCTGGAGCAGGCCGCCACCCTCCTCATCCATGACTATAACGCAAGCAGCACAGCTATCAATGCCTCGGATTATGTATTAAAAAACTACTCCCTTCAGGCCATTGCCGATTCCATTGTGGATGAAAGGGAAAAAAACCTGCGGTTTGACAGCAAGATCCAGATCCCTCCCATCCTCAACTATATCCTGAACATATCCAAGACCCGGGAGGAGGGGGCCTGGGCCAGGGGAACCCTCTGTTTTGTGGATCCCTGGCAGATCGACGGAATCGATTTTATCACCAAGATCCAGAAGCATGAGCAGCCCCTGGTTTCCAATGTCAAGCATATCAGAAAGCTGCTTGTGGCGGTGGAAAGGTCAAACCGAAAACTGGTGTCGGACGGTATGTCCATCATCGGCATCACGGATGGAGAAACACCCGACTATGCCATCGCCGTTGAGTTTAAGGGGGATTACGGGTTTCTGAAAATCGGAAACGAAAACCTGGCCTCTTTCTTTGACGGCAGCTTCCACTCCACCACCCGGGAAGCCAAGATGGTGGAACTGGAAGAACTGCTCATGGATTCGGACATGGAAACCGAAACGTCCACTGTTCTTTTCCAGATGGTCACCAACCTGGTTCACAGCGCAGGACGGGCCCGCCACGGGTGTACTTTGGTGATTGATCTGAACGAAATCCCCGTACCCCTTTCCGGCCATGTATTGGAACCCTCCCTGAGCCTGCTGGAGCCGAAAAATATCAGCCTGGCCCGGTCTCTTCTCAAGATAGACGGTGCCGTGCACCTGACTGCGGATAGCCATATTCACGGATTCGGCTGCCTGCTGGACGGGAAAACCATCAATTGCGAAAATATGGCCCGGGGTGCCAGGTACAACTCGGCTTTGCGGTTTTCCGCGGACAATCCCAGGATCATTGTCGTGGTTGTGTCTTCAGACCGGCCTGTATCGATTATTTACAACGGAATAGAGATCAATGCCTTTTCCCAGTGGAAACCCAGTTATGCTTATTCACCGGAACTGATCACCCTGGAAAAATACCTAAAAGGAGTCCAACTATGAGCCACGACCACGACCACGACCACGATCATTCCCACGGCCACTCCCACGACCATAGCCACGATAACGATCATGACCATGGTCATTCCCACGACCATTCCCATGACGGCGAAATGAGCATGGAGGAGAAACTTGCCACCCTGCTTTCCCATTGGGTGGATCACAATGAGAGCCACAAGGATAATTATCTGTCATGGGCGGATAAGGCCCGTCAGTCCGGCCTGGCGGATATTGCCTCCAGCCTCAGGGAAGCCTGCCGCCTTTCCGGGGAGGTAACCCGGGCCCTTGAAAAGGCAAAGAATGCACTGGGAAAATCCTGAAACCCTGGCCGGCCAGCGGCTCATGCTGGGGTTCGAGGGCACCCGGTTCAACCGGGATGTGGAGGAGATCATCGACCGGTTTAAGGCCGGGGGGATCATCCTGTTCCGGCAGAACATCGAGTCACCGGACCAGGTGGCCCGGCTCTGCAGCCAGGCCCGGGAGTTTGCCGCATCCCTGGGACTGCCCCCGCTGTTCATTGCCGTTGACCAGGAGGGCGGGACCGTGGCCCGGCTGCGGGCCCCTTTTACCGAATTTCCAGGGAATCCCTTTATCCGGACGGAGCAGGAGGCAGAGCAATTTGCCCGGATCACGGCTCAAGAGCTGAAGGGTGCCGGAATCAACATGAATCTGGCTCCGGTCATGGATGTGGCTCCCAAAGGCCTGGATTCCATCATGAAAGACCGGGCCTTCCCCGGGGATGCCCAAAGGGTTTCCCTTCTCGGCTGCCGGGTCATCAAAACCCTGCAGGAAAACGGGATCATGGCCGTGGCCAAGCATTTCCCGGGTATTGGCCGGACCATCAAGGACTCCCATCATTTCCTGCCCGTACTCGACATCGACCCTGAAACTCTGGAAGAGGCGGATATCATCCCCTTTGCCGCGGCCAAGAAAGCCGGGGTTTCAGGCATTATGCTCTCCCATATCTCCTATCCCCGCCTGGATGACCAGTGGCAGGCCAGCCTCTCCCCGGTTATTGCCGGAGAGATGGTACGCAAAGGCCTGGGATATTCCGGCCTGACCCTGACCGATGACCTGGACATGAAGGCCATTTCCCACGACATGGAAACCTGCGTTCATCAGATCCTCAGGGCCGGAATCGATCTGGCCCTGATCTGCCATCAGGGACCCAATATGGAAATCGCCTTCAACGAGATGGTCCGGCTTCTGGAAACCGATGAAAAGCTCTATTCAGCAGGCCGGGAATCCCTGGACAGGATCATGGCAGCCAAGAAAAAGTATCTGTCGGAGTTGTTTTAGCGAGAACAGCAGGCTCGGAACCGACCCACATTCTGTCAACCCTTCTTTTTTTGTAGACAATTTTCTGTTGCTTTCCAGGTTTTTCCCATCACATTACACAAAGGGGGAATATACGGCAGCAGACATTTTTCAGCGATCAGGACTTTAAAGCCTGTATGGCTTTGATGGCGGAATGGTGTTTGAACGATAAGGTCTAAATATGGGCTTATTGCCTGATGCTCAATCACATTCACCTGATTGCAGTTCCTGAAACCAAGGATGGATTAAATCCGGCCGTTGGGGAAGCACACCGGCGATGTACGAGAATGATCAATTTCAGGGAAGGTTGACGCGGTCATTTATGGCAGGGGCGGTTCGCATCATTTATCACGGAAGAAAGTTACTTGTTGGCGTACACGCAGTATATTGAGTATAACCCGGTCCGTGCCGGTCTTGCAAAACGTCCTGAGGATTGGAAATGGAGCAGCGCCGGGGCAGATATGGATGAAAAGTGTGAATTACCGCCAAATGCGAAAATCGCTTGGATTTATCCAGGCAGGAATCGTCTGCAAGTCCATTCAGCGTTTGGGCCGCTTAAAAGTGTTGACCGGCATTATATCATTGTTTATACTCCAGTAAAAGCCATGGCAGGGTCAACATGCCAAATATTAAAACTACGTCGTGATACACTTAATTAATTTTCGTAAAAACGGATATGCTTGTTAGAGACCTTAACGTTTCAAGGTGTTATCTGTTTTTTTTCAAGGTGTTTCTATGCTCTTCATGAAAGCTTTTTTTAAACAACAGGAAAGAAAAAAAACTCTAGGAAAATAGAAACGTATGCGGCGGCATTTTATTTCCTGATGGTATGCCTTATCCCGGGGCTGCTTCCCGTGCATTCTGCTGCTGCACAGGACCAGGCAACCCGGGCTCCGGACAGGATCGTTACCCGGGCTGATGAAACAGGGGATGAAAAAGAGCTGGAAGACCTGCTCCATATCCTGGATAAATACACCGAACTGGCCACCAAATCAAAACTGAACGCGGATTTCGTTCCGGGCATGGTCACGGTATTGAACGGTGATGATTTACAGGCCAGGGGCGTGCAGTTCGTATGGGAGGCCCTGAACTTGGTGCCGGGGATTGAAACCTCCATCATCTCCGGTGGCTCAATCGACATCGTGGCAAGGGGGGTTGGCAAAACAGGAGCAGGCGGACACATAAAATATCAGGTAAACGGCATTGCCATGAATACGGCACAATTGGGGCAGGCATGGATGGTTCCCTACCTGCCCATTGCCCAGGTTGACCGCATTGAAGTGATTGTGGGTCCCGGATCCGCTGTTCACGGCGGGTATGCCTATGCCGGTGTAGTCAATGTGATCACGAAAAAAGGCCAGAACAAGATAACCGGATCCGTGGGAAGTTACCGTTCTTTTATGGGGACCGGCATATGGTCTTTTAGTGAGCCGGAAAAGGATCTTTCACTCAGTATCAATCTGGCATGGGCAAACTCCGACGGAGCAGATACCGGTTCAGGAGAAGATACGGCCTACAATCTTGGGATGGCGGATATTTCCAGCGCCCCGGGACCGGCCAACGAAGTGCAGAGAGAACGCACGGGGATGCTTGAGTTCGCCCTTAAGGATTTTTCAGTATCTGCCTATTATCTTGAACATGGGTTTGGAGATCATTTTGGTTTCGGCAGTTTTCTGCCGCCGCCTGACAACGGCATTAAATTTCAGTTTAAAAATTACGGTGCCCAGGTGCAGCAGGAGTTCAACCCCGTATCAGGCCTGGAAGTGGCCCTGTCACTGGGGTACCTTGAGCACGAGTATGCCACTTCGAATATGGTTTTTGCCCCTGCCGGGTATGCCGGGATTTATACGGACGGGATGATTGTCCAGCCCTATTACCGGGAATCCAGGATTGACGGCGGTATTGATCTGAACTGGGAAGGTTTTGATCGTCACACCTTAATACTGGACTATTCCTTTTCAAAAATAGAGGTGGAAGAAATCTGGCATGAAACCAATTTCATACCGTCCACCGGCGCCCCTATTTCTTCCATGACACGGTTTTCAGGTTCGGAAAGCTGGATGGATGAAAATATAGACCGCTTTCGGAACAGTATCACCCTGCAGGATGAGATTGAAGTGGGCCCGGCTGTTGGGATCACTGCAGGCCTTCGTTTCGATTATTATGATGATGTGGGTTCGGACTTAAGTCCCAGGCTGGCGGTGGTCTGGCGGGCCACGGACAACCATATTTTCAAGACCCAGTATGCCCATGCATTCCGCCCGCCGACCTTTAACCAGATGTACACCAAAAACAATCCTATTCTACTGGGCAATAAAGATATTGACAGTGAAACCGTGGATACCTATGAACTGGGATATATATACCGTTCAACCGGGCACGTTTCCCGAATAACCGTTTTCTATTCAGATTTAGAGAACCTTATTGTATCGGATCCGGTGGCCGGAACGTACGTCAATTCCGATGAATCAACCGATATCAAGGGGGTGGAATATTCCCTTGAACAGCGGTTGGGAAGCCACCTGAAACTGGATGGGACTCTGTCTTATGTTGACGCAGACACTACACTGGACGGAACCACATCAATTATCGCCAACTGGCTTGGCAATATCGGGCTGCTGTATGAATACAGTCCAGACATAATCTTTAACCTCCAGGGTCGTTATGTTGGTGATCGAAACAGGGAGCCTCTGGATACCCGGGATGACCTGAATGCCTACTTTACAATGGATACTACCGGTACATTTAACAATCTGTGGATATCAGGTCTGACGTTGCGAATGGGGGTGAAAAATATCTTTGATGCGGATGTCCGTGATCCGGCAGTGACCACCTTTGATTTTTCAGGAAACGTGGTGCCGACATATGCCCAGGATTATCCCCGTCCCGGCAGAAGATGGTGGATGAGCCTAAGTTATGAATTCTAGCAGGCACTTAATCAGGGCCATGGAGAATAAGCCGGGCCGTGACCTCTTCCCAAGGTGAACCGGCCTGCTGCTGCTTCTGCTCTTTCTTTGTTTTGTCTGGAGCAGTGCCCATTCACTGGAAACAGAAGAAATCCGACTTCAAGCGGGCCTCAGCCTTTTCCAAAGCGTCCTGACGGCAGACCTGGATATCCGGAGGAAAAAGGGGGCTGACGGATCCCTTCTTCTGGTTCTGATATACAAAGACAATAAAAACAGTGCCAAAAATATTGCGCAAGATTTGGAAGATAACGGACGCATTCATGGGATCCCGATTCGGGTAGAAGTCACTACCGACACTTCCCTGGAACAGTATTCGAAGGAACCGCCGGCGGGCATTTTCCTGGTCCAGGAAATCAGCGACGACCTGGAGCGGGTCATCAATTTCGGCAAACTCCACAAGATTATCGTGTTTTCACCATTTGAAGGCGATGTGGAGGCCGGGGTCCTGGGAGGTATTCATATCAGCGAAAGAATGCTGCCGTATATCAACCAGAGGACTCTGGATGCTTCCGGCATAAAGATAAAGCCTTTCTTTCTGAGGGTATCGAAACATTATGAAGACTAAGTATAAGTCCGGATACTGGTCTTCCCTCAAAGGGCGCATCACCATGATGTTTATAATTCTTGCAGCTGTGATGGAAGGCTTGCTGCTGGTTTACTGGATAACCGTTCTTGAGCCCCGTCTGGAGGCGGGAGTTGAATCCAATATCAGATCCCTGGCCCAATCTCAGACCCTTGCATTATCGACCCGGTTGTCCGAGCCTGATATTGACAAGGACCAGGTTGTCAGATTAATGGAAACCCTTCTGCTGCTGAAAGATCCATTGTCCGGAATGCCGCTGGTTCTTTCCGTGGAGCTGGAGATGGACTATGATGCCGTTGATGCAGAGCCGGAGTCGCTGGATCTGGTCAGCAGCATAACAGGCGGGCCGGGACAGGGGATCTGGGGCTATGAAGTTGAAGTCCCGGTCTTTTCCAATGAAACCAATGAACTTCTGGGAATTGCCAGGTTTTACGGCAGCAAAGCTTTTTTCCTTCGCGTGAAAAAGGATGTCCAGAAAGGATTTCTCATCGGTACGGTCTATATCCTTGTGCTTTTATTCCTGAGCTGGTGGTCTGTTATCATTCTTCTGCGCCCCCTGAACGAACTGGCCCGTATGCTGAGCCGCCGGAGCGGCGATGCAAATAAAAGTCTGCCCCGGCTGAAAGGTGTGGTCAGCAATGAGGTCCAACTGATAAAATCAGCCCTGGATGACCTTTTCAGCAGGATACGTAAAGACACGTCCAATCTGGTAGCTTTAAATGTTATCCTTTCAACCCAGCAGGAAACATCTCTGGATGCCATACTCGTGCTGGATGCGACAGACAGGCAGGTCCTGTCAAACCGGCAATTTTTTAAAATGTGGCGTATTCCGAAAGATATTGCGCCCTCAATGATAAAGGAACAGGCGCTTGACCTGATTCTTGACAGGCTTGCCATGCCTGATCTGTTCCATGACAAGATGGTAAATCTGAACGAGCACCCTGAAGAAAAAAGCCATGGAGAACTCGTGTTAAAGGACGGCCGAATCGTTGACCATTACTCCTCTCCCATGTTTGATCCTGAACAAAACCATCTCGGGCGGGTCTGGTATTTCAGGGACATCACTGAAAAGAAACTATCGGAAGAGGCTCTGAAACAAAACTTTAATCAGCTCAAAGCCATTTACAATACACTTCCGGTCATTGTCTGGTCGGCAGACGAAAATGGGATTTTTACCCTGTCAGAGGGCCGGGAACTTGCGGCCCTCGGGCTGCAGCCCGCAGAAGTTGTGGGATTGTCTGCCTTTGATTTATATCAGGACAATTCTCTCATTATCGAAAATCTGAAAAAAGCATTGAAAGGCGAATACTGTGAATACGAGACAGAGGTATCCGGTACTGTATTTGACACTTTCCTGACGCCTTTTTATAACGACGATGATAAGGTTGCCGGTTTGTACGGCCTGGCAATAAATATTACGGAAAAAAAATTAGTGGAAGCAGAGCTTCGAAGTCTGCGCAATTATCTTGCCAATATCATCGACTCCATGCCGTCGGTGCTGGTGGGGGTGGACAGGGACGGCCAGGTTACTCAATGGAACCGGAAAGCACAACAGGTCACAGGTATTTCACCGGAATCAGCAAAAGGACAGCCGCTTCACAAAGCATTCCCTGTTCTCTCCGATAAACTGGAGAGTGTCAGGCAGGCTATTAATATGAGGCAGATTTGCTCTGATCCGCGACAGGCACGAAAAGAAGAAGACCAGACACGGTATGAGGATGTTACGATCTATCCTCTGGTGGCCAATGGGGTTGAAGGCGCCGTTATCCGGATTGATGACGTGACGGAACAGGTCCGGCTGGAAGAAATGATGGTGCAGTCTGAAAAGATGCTGTCTGTTGGCGGACTTGCCGCGGGCATGGCCCATGAGATTAACAATCCCCTGGCCGGAATTATGCAGACCGCCCAGGTTTTGAAATCAAGGCTCAATGACCCGAATATGCCGGCCAACCTTCGTGCTGCGGAAGCCAGCGGTGTTTCCATGGAGAATTTAAACGTATTCATGGAGAAAAGAGGTATTTTCCGGATGGTGGATGCCATTAACGAGTCCGGTAAACGGATGGCGGGTATTGTTGATAATATGCTCAGCTTTGCCAGAAAAACAGATGCGAGTGTCAGCAGCCATCATATGGGGCAACTGATGGATAAGATTATTGAACTTGCGTCTACAGATTTTGATCTGAAAAAACAATATGATTTTAAAACAATCAAAATTATCAAAGAATACGAGGAGAATCTTCCCATGGTTCCCTGTGAAGGAACAAAAATTCAGCAGGTCATATTGAATATTCTGCGCAACGGTGCCCAGGCCATGCAATCGGAGCATGCTGCTAAAGATGTTCCCCCTTGTTTTATCCTTAGAATTTCTGTTGAAAATGAAAACGCCATGCTGAGAATTGAAATTGAAGACAATGGGCCGGGGATGGACGATGCAACATGCAAAAGGGTCTTTGAGCCTTTTTTTACCACCAAAGCTGTAGGCGTTGGTACCGGTCTTGGTCTTTCCGTGTCATATTTCATCATTACTGAAAATCATGGAGGCGATATGCAGGTGGTGTCCCAAATCGGCTCTGGAACGACCTTTATCATACGCTTGCCACTCGAAGGAAAAATGTGATTAACACAGGGACAATCAAACAAGCATTAAAAAGAGGTCTTTACAGTTCGGAAGGATTTTGTCTGCTGATTTTTTTTTCGAAGGGGGGCGGCGGGTGATTGAACGGCAGATCATCTTTTCAGTGATGCCGGGATGAGGCTCCTTTAAACCGGTGCGAAGCATTCTTACATCATCATTCAAAAATGTTCTAAATTTTATTCCGTGAAAAAACATCATGCTCATGAATGCACAAATCCCCCTGCTCAATCATCACCGATCCCCTGGCCGCAATCATGGCGGCATTGTCCCCGCACAGGGAGGCGGGCGGGGCAAAGACCCGGATCCCCTCTTTTCCGGCCCTTTCCCTTAATGCCTGGGCAAAGGTCTGGTTGGCTGAAACCCCGCCAGAGATTCCGATCCTAGGGCAGTTTCGGGCCTGGGCAGCCTGGATGAGCTTGGTGCCGAGCACATCAATCACCGCGGCCTGGAACGAGGCTGCCACCCGGGCCTTGTCCTTAGGCGAAGAGATCTTTTGTTCGTGGATAAACCTGGCCACGGCGGATTTGAGTCCGCTGAAACTGAAATCAAAGCTGTTCTTTTCCAGGAGACTCCGGGGAAATTGAATGTTGGGTGAAGCCGTCCGGGCCAGCTTTTCAATCACAGGCCCCCCGGGGTATCCCAGATCGAGCATCTTGGAGACCTTGTCAAAGGCCTCCCCGGCTGCATCGTCCCGGGTCTGGCCCATGAGTTCGAATTGGGTCTTTGAAGCCACATAATAGATATTGGTGTGTCCCCCCGAGACCACCAGTGTGATCAGGGGCAGGGCCGGCGGATCGTCCATCAGGAAAAGGGAATAAATATGGGCTTCCAGGTGGTTGACCCCGGCAAGGGGCAGGTTCCTGGCATGGGCAAAGGCCTTGGCAAATGAGAATCCCACCAGCAGGGCACCGATGAGTCCGGGACCCCGGGTGGCGGCTACCCCGTTGATTTGGTCCAGGGAGATTCCGGCCTTTTGTATGGCTTCATCCACCACCGGGATGATGGCTTCCACGTGCATGCGGGAGGCCAGTTCCGGTACCACCCCGCCGTATCTGTGGTGGACATCCACCTGGGAGGCCACAACAGAAGAGAGGATCCGGGTCCTGTCTTCCACCACTGCAGCAGCGGTTTCGTCGCAGGAAGATTCAATCCCGAGAATGATCATGGATGTGAGTCAATGGGAATCAGACCCATTGGGTCTGGATTTCATTGTTTTCCCTGGGGGTGATTTCCCCGATATGATAGGCCTTGATATCCATGGCAGCCAGCCGGTCCATGATCTCCTGGGCAGAAGGTTCAGGGACAATGGTGACCATGCCGATGCCGTTGTTAAAGGTCCGGTGCATTTCCTCGTCTGAAACCTTGCCCTCTTTCTGCAGGAGTTTGAATATGGGGGGCACTTCCCAGGCGTCCTTACGGATGATCGCCTTGCAGACATCGGGCATGACCCGGATGATGTTTTCATCAATGCCGCCGCCGGTGATATGGACCAGCCCGTGGACAGGAAGATCCCTGAGCAGGCTGAGGATGGTCTGAACGTAAATTATGGTGGGCTTGAGCAGTTCCTCTCCCAGGGTGATGCCCAGATCCGGAATCTTGGTGGAGACCGTGTATCCGCATTTTTCAAAGAGGATTTTTCTAACCAGGGAGAACCCGTTGGAGTGAACCCCGCTGGAGGCAATGCCGATGAGTTGGTGGCCGGGCCGTACATAGGAGCCGTCGATGATTTTATCGTTGTCCACGATGCCCACGGCAAACCCGGACATGTCATACTCCCCTTCCAAATACATACCCGGCATCTCAGCGGTTTCCCCGCCGATCAGGGCGCAGCCGGCGTCGGTGCAGCCCCGGGCTATTCCGGCAACGATCTGCTCGGCCACCCGGTTGTCAAGGGTTCCCATGGCAAGATAATCCAGGAAAAACAAGGGCTTTGCCCCCTGGACAATGATATCGTTGACGCACATGGCCACCAGATCAATGCCGATGGTGTCATGTTTGTCCATTTGAAATGCGATTTTCAGTTTGGTCCCCACTCCGTCTGTGGAGCTGACCAGAACAGGGTTTGAGATATTGGAAAGATTCAGGGAAAAAAGTCCGCCAAAACCACCGATCTCTCCCATTACACCGGAACGGGGGGTGGATTTTGCCAGATCTTTTATCCGGTCGACCAGTTCATTTGCCTTATCAATATCAACACCTGAATCTGCATATGTCAGGGAGTCGCTCATAAAAATCTACCTTCGTGGATTAAGGATTATTCCGTTTTAAAGCCCTGCAATAATAAACGCAACCGGTCGAAAAGTCAAAAGCTTTTTGACAACCGCAGCGTTATATTGTATCTAGTCTGATTTTAAGTGCTGCCCGAGGGAACTCATAAAATCGGGGTTTCTTCTTAAGATTTAAGATTGAGAGAATTTAAACCGGAGAGTATATATCCATGAAAATTATCCAGATCGGAATCCTGGGATTTGGGATCGTGGGCACGGGTGTGGCAAAGCTGCTGACCCAGAAAAAAGAGCTATTGGAAGCCAGAACCGGGGCCTGCCTGAAGCTGAATGCCATTGCCGATATCGATGTGATAACGGACCGGGGCATTGCGCTCCAGGATACCCGGCTGGTCACCGATGCCATGGAGATCATCAATGATCCGGAGATCGATATCGTGGTGGAACTCATCGGAGGAACCTCCATTGCCAGGGAATTCATGGTCAAGGCCCTTGAACAGGGCAAACATGTGGTGACGGCCAACAAGGCCCTGCTGGCCGAATTTGGGAATGACCTGGTCAAAACGGCCAGGACCAACCAGGTGGATCTGGCCTTTGAAGCCAGCTGCGGGGGCTGCATGCCCATAATCAAATCCTTGAGGGAGTCACTGGTGGCCAATGATATCCGGTCCATGTCCGCCATTCTCAACGGGACCTGCAACTATATTCTCACCAAGATTTCCAGGGACGGCTCCAGTTTTGAAGATGCCCTGAAAACAGCCCAGGAACTGGGATTTGCCGAGGCAGAGCCTTCCCTGGACATCGACGGTCACGACACAGCCCACAAGCTGGCCATTTTAAATTCCCTGGCCTGGGGTATGGAGATCAACCTCAAGGACATCCACGTGGAGGGGATCCGGAATATCACCCCCGTGGACATTGAATTTGCCCGTTCCTTTGGCTATACCATCAAGCTCCTGGCCATCGGGAAAGTCCAGGGGGAGCATGTGGAGGCAAGGGTCCATCCCACCATGATCAACGACTCCAATCCCCTGTCCTATGTGGACCACTCCATGAACGCCATTGCCATTGATGCAGATGCCACGGAAAAGACCATGCTTTACGGCCACGGGGCCGGTATGATGCCCACGGCCAGCGCCGTTTTAAGCGACATTGCCGACATTGCCCGGAACATCATCTCCGATGCCCGGCGCAGGGTTCCCATCCTGGGATATCCGGAAGACAATATAAGGAAAATTCCCATCCTGCCCATGAAAGAACTGGTGACCCAATATTATCTCAGGTTCGAAGCCCAGGATCATCCCGGAGTACTGGCCAGGATCTCCGGGATTCTGGGGGAAAACAGCATCAGTATCAAGTCTGTTCACCAGAAGGGGCGGAACAACAACGGCAAGGTGCCGGTGGTCATGATCACCCATACCGCCAAGGAGGAATGGGTCCAGAAGGCATTGGCCGGAATTTCCGCTTCAGACTGCGTGGTGGGGGAACCGGTGATCATTCGCATTGAAGAGGAAAATCAGGAATAGACAGGAGCTGTAGAAGATGAATTTAGTTGTTGCCGATCTGGAAGGGGTGTTTTTACCCGAAATATGGATCAATGTGGCCCAGAAAACCGGGATTGAGGAGCTTAAACTGACCACACGGGATATCAGCGACTATGATGTGCTCATGACCCGGAGGCTGGCCATTCTCAAGGAAAACAATTTAAAGATCCAGGATATCCAGGAGGTCATTGCCGGCCTGGACCCTCTGCCCGGGGCCGCCGGAATCCTGGACTGGATCCGGTCCCAGACCCAGATCATCATCCTTTCAGATACATTTGAAGAGTTTGCCAGGCCCCTCATGGCCAAGCTCAAGTTTCCCACCCTGCTGTGCCACAATCTCACCATTGACGCCTCGGGCAATATCACGGATTACAATATCCGGATAGAAAATCAAAAGGCCATGGCCGTCAAGGCCCTGAAAAATCTGAACTATCGGGTGATTGCATTCGGGGATTCCTACAACGACATCGGCATGATCCAGGAAGCCGACCAGGGCTTTTTCTTTACACCCCCTGAAACCGTGGTTCAGGAGTTCCCGGAAATCCCGGTCACCCGGGATTATGATCAATTGAAAACCATGATCGCTTCTTTGCTTAAAAATGAAATTTGACCTAACCCGGCTCAGCCGGATCCGAGCCCTGGTCATCGGGGATCTCATGATAGACGAATATTTCTGGGGAAGGGTGGAGAGAATTTCCCCGGAAGCCCCGGTTCCCGTTGTGACCGTTGAGAGGGAAAGCCATACCCTGGGCGGGGCCGGAAACGTGATCAACAACCTCAAGGCTGTGGGCGCCCGGGTCTCTGCCGTGGGCACGGCTGGAACCGGTGTGGCCGGGAAAATGATATTTGAGAAGTTAAACGACCTTGCTGTGGAAACCGACGGCATTGTCAGTGAGCCCGAACGCCCCACCACCCGGAAAACACGGGTGATTGCCTCCAACCAGCAGGTGCTCAGGATCGACAAGGAGATCAAGCGGAATATCTCGGACGCCACCCTTGATCGCCTGACCGCTATTGTTCAAGAGAAGGTGGAAACCTGCGATCTCATCATCATCTCCGATTACGACAAGGGCCTGGTCACCCGGGATCTGGTCGCCCGGACCGCGGCCATTGCCGGAGAAAGGAAAATTCCGGTTCTGGCCGACCCCAAATCATTGGACTTCACCAAATACGCTGGGGTCTCTTTGCTGACCCCCAACCAGAAAGAGGCCGGGCTTGCCGCCCATATCGATATTCAGAGCCCTGAGGATCTTTTTACCGCCGGAAACAAGATCCTGGATCAGGCCGGACTTGAGCGGCTGATCATCACCTGCGGCAAGGACGGCATGGTCCTGTTCGAAAAGGACAGGGATCCGTATACCATCGAGTCCAAGGCCCGGCAAGTCTTTGACGTTTCCGGGGCAGGGGATACGGTCATCTCCTTCCTGGGCTTGGGGCTGGCCTCAGGTGCCTCTTTTATCGAAAGCGCCATGCTGGCCAATGCCGCAGCCGGAATCGTTGTGGGCAAGGTGGGAACGGCCACGGCCTCCATTGAAGAACTGGATCAGGCATTGAAGGCAAGTTTATAAAAAATCCCTTGACTCCGGATACTGTTTGGTCTATATTAGGATGATTGTTGCGGGGTGGAGCAGTCTGGTAGCTCGTCGGGCTCATAACCCGAAGGTCGTTGGTTCAAATCCTTCCCCCGCTACCAAAAAATTAAAGGCTCTCAGCAGAAATGCTGAGAGCCTTTTGTACTTCTGGTTCCATGCAGGTTCCATGTTGGACTTAAATTTGACATAAATTTTTTTTTATTTCTATTTTAGATGTTTCTGTAGGATTTGTTCTTTCTGCTCGTTCATTGTCGCTAATTCCGCTTCGATTTGAGCGATTTCTTTTTCGAGTTTTTCAGCTTTCTTGATTATATCTTTTTGTGAACCTTCCCCAAAAAACTGGAACCGTAATCAATTTTTTTCTTTTCAAAATCGACTTTCAGAACATAGTTATTATGGCTATATCCTTATCACCTTCTTGTGGCGTAAAACAGAGAAGTTCGATAAGCTCTTTTATGTCTGATTTCTTTATTTTCATTTATGCCGATTCCCTTGAAACATATTTACTTTTGTAAATTCATAACACATCTTTTGTATGAATTGGATTCCCACCTATATCGGTAGATGTTAATAGTTGTCAAGCCAGCTTCATTAAATCAATCATGGGAACCACTGCCGGTGGACCTTTCCCTTCGACCAACCTATTGTATGGTCGCTCTTTACAAGTCCGCTTATTGTTGATACGACCGGCTTACCAATATTACCTTTTCCGTGGAGGTGATCATCATGTCAGTTCCCAGATTATCTTGTTTGTTTTGTAAAAAAGACATTACGTTTAGCTATTCTGAAATTAGAGAGACGCTTTCATCACCTGATGAGAATGGGTACATCTGCCCTCGCTGTGGGGTTGTCAGTCTGCACCACGACACACGAGTTCACTTCAATCAGGCCCGATTTTCAAACGAGGATCTGGCAGCAATTAGTATCACATTGAGAAATGACTGGGAACGTAAAGGCAGAGGGATCCCCACTGAAAGGCAAAATTTAAAGTTTAATGATTTAACGCGTATCATCGCTCAGTTCAAACCCTTGGACCCCCTTGAAATGATGGATAACGCCTTACTCAACATTGACAGGAGGAATGATTATGTTGGTCAAGAACTTTCTGTCTATGCAAAGGATGATTACCCGTATTATTTCTGTAAAGAATCTAACGAAATGAGGGCGATCATTGGAATGCTATGCAGCGAAGGCTTTCTCTATGTGGAAAATGAATTAGAGGGGCATCTCAATGTTACAATTACCACCAAAGGTTACCAACGGCTCCGTGAAATCGAACGGCTCAACCTGGAGTCTAAGCAGGCGTTTGTTGCCATGTGGTTCAACCCATCCATGAATGACGCTTATAATTTTGCGATTGAGCCAGCCGTCAGAGAAGCCATATCAGGATTTCACGCACTAAAGATCGACAATAAGGAACACATTGATGATATCAACGACGCTATAATCGGAGAGATCCGACGTAGCAGATTCATGGTATGTGACCTAACTGGATATCGAGGAGGGGTCTACTTTGAGGCAGGATTCGCCTATGGTCTGGGACTGCCAGTTATCTATACGTGCCGTAATGATTGGGTCCATAGTGAAACCCTCTTGAATGCACCCGGGTACTCCCATTGAGCACCTGTATGACAAGAACGGTCAGGCCATCCGGGTTGGCAAGGAGGGCGTCCATTTTGATTTGAACCACCGGAACCGTATCCAATGGGACCCAGACAACCTGGAGGACTTCAAGGACCGTCTGACTAAGCGTATACGGGCGGTCATCTACTAATAACCACAAGAAAGGAGACGACAATTATGCCAGACATCATTGAACACCTTAAGAAAGGGACCTTCGAGGAACAATACTGGATACCAGCCCACAATGACCGCAGGGAGTCGAGTCTTTTTCGGAGCAACAAGAAGTTTATCCGTGATGAGTGTGGCTCCCCATGTTGGGTCTGTGGTTCTCTGGAACAGCGCGAGGTTCACCACATCTTTGAATGGTCGTTGTGGAATGCTCTGGATGCAACCAAAGTTACCAACATCCTCAACGCCATTGAGTTCTATGACGATGACTACACCAGCAAGGCTACCGAGGCTGACAAGCTAAGGGCCGAGATACGGCGGGTTACCGCTGAGAAACCCATTGTTGATACACCTGATGATATCCGTAATTTGGTTGTGTTCTGTCGTAAGCACCACCGGCTGAAACATACCGGCATTCACACCATGACCTTTCCCATCTGGCTCAGCATGGCGGCGACCCCTATTAAGAATGCTATATTGAGTCGTGAACAGATGTTAGCTGCAATGGAACGGATCAGGCATATTGATGAGGAACTTGCAGCTCTTGCAGAAAACAACTATACACCGCATCGGTTGTAAGGTCCATGTTTACTCTTCGTCCAGTTGTTGCTACGACTGCTTATCATTAAGATTCACCACTAACAGACCACCATTATGAATAAACCCCATGTTGACAAACTGCATTATCGGATGGTCATCAAGGAAAATGTTGACTATGACAAGGCCCCACCGGTTACCGCTGAGACCGACGCCTTCAAGATGACCGCCAGTAAGGACGGGGTGGTCTTCACAATGAAAGAGCATTACGCGACTGAGCGGGATGCGCGAGTAATAACAGACCCGTACTTGGAGAACTGGCGGCTTTTGATCGGACTGAAGCATGGTCCGGATGAGATAACCTTTAAGTTTGATCATACAGATATCATTGACCTTGAGGCAGATCCGAACGCAACCGTCATTCAGTGTCGGACGGCAGGAGTTGTGGTTTTCGGGGTGCAAGCGACGGTCCATGTCTCCCACATCAAATTCCCCGACCCGCCATCGGGCTTTGTAATCTCTCCCGACGTCCAAACTATGTATCATCGTTACATGTTATATCGGGAAGGTCGAGACCAACTGCCATCCATGGCGTACTTGGTCCTTACCGTTATCGAAATGACACGAGGTCGTGACAGAGCGGCTCATCATTACGGAATCAGCAAGCGGGTTCTCGACAAGTTGGGGACATTTTGTTCTCGTGGTGATCCCCAAGACGCCCGAAAAGCACCCAAGGACGGGGCGTTCGTGCCACTGGATGGTCGAGCCAAGGCGTGGGTCGAAAGTGCCGTCAAGCTGATTATCGAGCGGGTAGGGCTTATTGATGGTGGAACCGTTGGTCTGGAACCGATTACCATGGCGGATTTGCCACGGCTGGATTAGTGGGCTATAGGGTTTCGGTCGAGTTTGTTTCAGGGACCACACAAAGGCGTCACGATATGATTTTAAGTCGAGGGAACATCTGATCAGCTATTCTGGCATTAGAGCTGAATGTTTTGCATAAGTTATATTACCAACTACAAACTGTAATTTCCCACTATAGTTTTTACGGGTCAATCTATGGATAATATCTCCCCTAACATAGCTGGGAATCTCATGGTCTGTTAAGACTTCAATACTACCAGTCAGGTCAATTATCTCCATGTTATAGTCCAGGTTATATTCTTCGAGTACGGCTTCAATGTTCTTTTTAATCAAAGTTTGTCTGACTGCCGGACCTAAGCTTTTACGTGAGGTGGAGTTTGCCTGATCCTTGAGACTTTCCACCTGTTTAATCAAATAGGCCAGCTTTTGGTCCATGTCCGGCGCATCACTGGGAACTTCAGCTTGTTGACTCATACTGAAATAGCTCCATAAACTATTGGTGGTGCGCTCCATACAATTCTGTTGGTGAGACGTTAATTTCTCAATCTGTTTTGGTAGAACCCATGGATCAAAGCCACAAACATACTCGTGGTAATTAACGATGGTCGTATCAAAGGGGACCTGTTCCGATACGTTATCCCTGACCATAGCCACCGCTTTGTTGAGAGCAGTCCGTATTCCCAGCTCGAAAAAGACATTCGGATTAAGTATGCTCATGTCACAAAGGACCAAATCGGCGGTCTCTATATTCCGCACGATATCCCCGTGGATCACAGAGGCTCCCTTACTGATGGGAGGTATGGGCTCTAATCCTGCCTCCTCAATCGCAGGGATGAACAGATGGTCAAGGACATGCCGGAAATGATTGGTGTCGCCCTTGTAGAGGTCTACGTATTGGGCCGGGGTGGTGATTGGCATAATGATGAAACAAGTTGGGGATGCTTGCTGTTGTTCGGTCATGGGGTTTCTCCTTCTGGTTCAGACAAACATGCCTCGACAAATGCGACGCCTAAGTCAGTTATACAAACTTCATAGTATCCTTTATCATATGATGTTACTAATCTTTGTCTCATCAGCACATCAATTGAGTTGCGATAGAGCACTTCGTCGATTCCCACTGTCTTGATTATAAAGCCATAGGGACAAGGAAAAATAGTTGGAGAGTATCTGTTGTATTCGGTCCCAAATCTTTTAAATTCACGTTGAATAACGTCTGGATGATGATAGATGTCAGCCGTTCTTACTGCGGTTCCTAATGACTTAAACAACTCCCTCTTAGACTTGATCCAATTCTCATAGATAGCAGTCAAGACCTTCACATCAACAGGTTCAAGCTGTCGGATGATATCAACAAAAGCGTTTCGTGGAGTTTCACAATTCGGGTCAAGGGCCGTTACAAACAGCCGTGCCCATATGTCATGGAGCGTTTCGTCATCCTCAAGAGACGCATACTGAAAGATCGGAAGGGCCAACTTAGGTTTAATGGGCCGGATTGTAGCATCATTAAGCCCTCGTTTTCGGAGTTGGGCTTCGGCCTTGCCTATAAGCTGCAATTGTCGTTCCCACCGTTTATACTTGAGGGTGTCGGCCAGCATACCACAAGCGGCCTCAATCGGTTCGTGCATGACCCTTGCAAAGAACCCACCTATTCGGTCTGCTGCATCTATGGCCTTACCTGTAGTTTTAGCGACCTCTTGTGTGGCTTTGGCAGTCTCGACTATTTCGTTGGTCATTGCGGACCTTCAACGATAATTAAGTGGATCATAATCACGAACTCCCCGGTTGACAGTTGGTAACGGCGGGTCCTCAATCAGTTTAACTGGATACTTTGTTTGGCAATCATGGTTAGGACATTGATAATTACCAAGATCATCCCTACAATCTTGAAGGATCTGAGCTTCCCGTTTGGATACACAACTTGGACAAATATAGTGGGTTGGTTCACCCTTGGATTTATAAACAGTTGCGCCGCCCTCGGTTGTCACAAGATCATAGCTTGCCAGTTTGTTTTTCCATTCATCCCGGTTTGTCAGCTCGTTCTTAAGCTGTCTGTTTTCGTCCCTTAGATCAAGCAACGCCTCACGAAGCTGGACGTTTTTATCGTGAAGGTCTGACTGCTCAGCCTGGAGTTGAAGGGTTAGCGATTGGATTTTGTATAATTCCGCTGACACCTTGCGGTCCTGCACGCTGTTTGCCAGTTGTGTACTCAGGTCAACGATATCCTTAATTGTTCCCATATTGTCTCCTTATTTGATGGGCAGACCCAAGAGGTTCCCTATTGCTGGTCCGACAGCCTCCTGAAAGAACTTCCAAATGAGCGCCGCTTTGTCAGGAGCAAGGGCCAGGCTAACCGTGATCGACACAAGAACCCCAATAGCGGTATGTGTCCAATCAGTCCGTCCCTGGCGTTTGGCGGCATCCTCAAGGTAAGCCAGCTTGGATTCAACCAGGCGTTGGTGATCGGTGTTCAATTCCAAAGTGTCGGTGATTCGGGTGGTCAACTCCTTCAGAGCAGTACCAATACGTTCAACCTCGGCGTATGTGAATGGATCGTTGGGAATATCCTTTGCTATTGCTGGAGTGAAGGACTGGGCGTAACGTTGGGCTTGTGACCATAGATCGGGTTCGTTGAGTTCGTCTCGAAGTACTTTGAGCCAAGATTCCATATCGGATTCCATTAATTCTTCCCACTCAGAACGATATTCCGATTCTTCCTGACAGTCTGGTGACGGGAAGTAGCTCACATAATATGTCCCTGCCTCTGCGACTGACGAGTTGTCCAACCGATCTATCCGAAAATAACTGTCGTAATTCCTGTGTTTGAGAATTTGGGTGGTGGTCCAGAAAGTACCATCGGAGGGTTCCTCCTCCCATATAAAATCAAGAGGGTTCAAGTTGTAGCTTTCAATCCACCGTAAAATATCATTCTTTTGAGACCGCCATAGAGTCCTTTTAGGTGATTCAGGTGCCATATGTGTCATCCCATAGAGTTGTGATCGCTGGTGTCTGATTCTTTGTCGATCCCACCATATCCTTGATGGGGCTGATTGTCAAAGGATACAGCCAGTTGTGACAACAATATGTTGCAAAACACGATCGTTTCTGATTGTATGAGACCATCCAAAATTAATATGGAGGACCTTCTATGTCAATCAAATGGTTCAACGATGAGAACGATAAAGCGAAGAGTGGTACTAAGTCAGCCGTGCGTGCTCTCCAGGCATGGCAATATCTGATCGGTAAAGCATCAAATCGGCAGATTTCCCGGTACAAGAAATTAACTGAACTGATGGAGTATAATGGTGATAACAGGCCTGTAAGGCTTGCTTTAGGTTGCATCATGTTCTATTGCCAGCAGAACGATCTCCCGGCTTTGACTGTCATTGTAGTCAACAAAGAGGGGGTACCTGGTAAGGGATTCACAGCGGTACCACCGTCTGAGATTCCCAAAGAGCGAGAAAAAGTGTTCAGTTACCAATGGTACAAGCTGATGCCACCAACTGTGGAGGACTTTGTGGAGGCACGGAAAATACAAAACCAGGGGTAATCATGGACTTTGAGTCAATAAGGCAAAGCTATCGACCATCTAGGATAAAACTACTAATGATAGGGGAGTCTCCACCAGCAAGCGGTAGATTTTTCTATATCAACAGCCCAATGACTACCTATACGGCCCACGCGTTTGAGGCTGCATATGGGATTCACTTTCAGGACAACGCTGAGTTCCTCTCATTCTTTAGGTCATCCGGATGCTTCCTCGATGACTTGTGCCATACCCCAGTTGATAATCTATTGGGATCAGACAGAAAGCAAAGACGCTTTGAAAATATTGGGCCGTTATCACAGAGGATTCGACGTGCTGATCCTAAGGTTGTGGTCACATTTTTAAAATCCATCAAGGAACATGTCCAAGAGGCAATCATGAAGTCTAAGTGTAATCCGGTGTCTTACGTCCTGTTTTTCCCAGGTAACAGCCATCAAAAAAAGTATATGGATGGACTAAAAGAAATCCTCCAGAATCATTTGAGAGCCTGACGTGTGTTGAGGGGACTCGGGTTTACTGCATTGGTCGACCATCTGTAAGGTATCGGCTGGCCACACAACTCCTAACAAAAAGTCGTCCTTTTCCTGGACTTTTCGCTTGACAAAATGATCCAGAACCTTTACGCAAAAAGTCAACGATTGCTAACACCATGGCAACCATACGGCGACCAAATGGTCAAACATTACGAAGTGTTACGTCGGGAGAAGGACCATTGGCAGTCAAATCCTTCCCCCGCTACCAAAAAATTAAAGGCTCTCAGCAGAAATGCTGAGAGCCTTTTGTGATTTTTGCCGTTCAAAAAACAGAATCTGTTTTGATCCCTTTAATCATTCGTGTTTGACCGGTCTTTTCTAACAAGAGTTGATGGGAAGGGCGGAGAAATATGGAATCCTTTTTGCTGTGGAAGCGTTTATCGGAATTTTCAGTTTATTATGGATTCCCTTTGTTTTGGATAAACAGGTCCAGCCCGGCATTAAAGGAAAGGGGTAGCTGCCTGATCCATCCGGTTTTCACTATGGCGGGTGTCTATTGTCAAATAAATTTTATGTAATTCAAAGGATATACTCTTCCACCAATTCCGGAATTTTATGAATATTTTTGTTTGGTCTCCCGGAAATTGCCTATAATTAGATGCTCAGGGATTATACAAAAATCAGGAGAATAATATATTAAATTTACTCTTGCTTTTCGCCGCAGGAGATGTTTATCTCCAACAACATTTTTTATGATGGAGGCTGATCAATAAACTCCATTTACTATCGGGTATTAAAAGAAATTTTTACTGAGCCTGTAACATTCTGTATATTCTCATAAATTTAGATGTTATGCAGATTCTATGGAAGATGACACTATACAGATTCTGCCTAATATACTGTCGGAGAGGGAACATGAAAAAGAAAATCATTTTATGGATCTTTATCACATTCTTGGTCTTTGGAACATGCTGGGCAACGAAGCCTGAAATTCCATCGTTCCTGCCGGAATACTATTCAGCTCTTTTTGAGCTCGATGGACATCAACTGGTTTTGGTTAAACATTCCACAGCCAATAACGTTGATCAGTGGGTATATAATAGGGGAGATCTGTCTCTATCTTTATTAATTGAAAATATAAAAAGCGATAGACCGAGTAGCCGAGGTATTTTGAATAACATACTCGGATATTTAAATAAAGAAATGGAAGGCAAGAAAGGGGAGTTTGTTAAAATAACGGAGGAAGAAATACATGCCCGTATACTTGAAGCAGGAATAGAGAGAACCTTGTTTGTCAGCGCAGTTCCTGGAGCTATACAGATTTGGACCTATTCCACTAAACCAGGAACGGCACGCCAATTAGATGAATATCTTAAAACCATTAGGACTTTGGCAAACCGTCAACGATATACTGATGCTAAAGCGGAAGGGAATGTGTCCATGGGATTTTGGGGGCCTCAGATCTATGAGTATGCGTCCCATTTGCTTCAAAAAGGCGATAGAAAAGCGGCGCTCTCCGTTTACGAGGATCACCTCCGAACATCCCCATTCAATTATGAAGCTCACATTGATTTCCTGGAGAATTCTAACGATTCAAAAGTTGCAGCCAATAGCGCAAAGATTGTTCTAAAGAATGCCGAAAATTTAATCCTAATTGAGAAAGCGGCAAAGTTTTTAAAAACGAATCTGAAATCATTTAATTCCATCCCATTTTTAGAAAAGCGGGAAAGAGGGCTTCAACTCATTTTAATACCTATTGGGCGGTGTAATATTTGGCTATTGGAAGAATCCGCAAAAACATATGAAAATATAACTAAAATTCCAACAAAAATTCGTAGAATAAAAGAAGAATGGCCGCTTGGAGCCCCTGATCGTATACCATACCAACGAAGAGTCCAAGAGATCCTTGTTAAATTGAAAAAAAAGAATATCGATTTCAATAATTGGACGAAAGCAAGGTATATAGAAGAATTGATGAGTAGTGTGGAAACAGAAGATGCTTTATCCAAATATTATGTGAAAGATCTAATTGAAAAAATCAATGAGGGGAACGGGCAGTTTCTTGTTGATCCACATCTGGACTGGTTTCTCAAGACATTGGAAAAATATCGATCAGAGGACCAGCGCACAATGTATGTTGGTATCACTGAAGTCAACATTTACTCAGGAGACAACAATTATGTGTTCAGCTTTGGGACAACCGGAGTGTCATCTGGGGCCAGCATTCTCTCTTACCATATGATGCTCGCTGAGACTCTGTCAGAGGAGTATCAATCTAGACAGCGCTTAACGGAACGAATTGCTAAGGAACTGGTTCCAGCAAGCATAAAACAACTCGGGATCCCTCGCAGCACAGACCCTAGCTGCCCTTATTCGTATTCCGGAGGAGTTTCTCGGCTTGATCAAAAAACACTCATTTTGTCTGATGGCGTTAAAGAAGCATTGCATAAAATAAGGCTTCAACCATAGCTTAGAGCTGAGTACAAAAAATTTTCGTTCAAGCAAAACGTCAGGTACTTCAATGAAAATCAGATCAATACTTTTACTTTTTTTTGTTCTGCCACACTCTTGTCAGGTGTAATCCTTTTTACTCTGTTGAGCAATCAATGATTGAAAGGGGATATCGCTGATTTTGATAAAGCTATCGAATTGGCTCCAGAGTATTATGAAGCAAAGAAAATAGGCTCTCCTTTTCGAGGATTCAGCAGGAACCCATCAAAATTCGGTTTATAGAATAGCAAGCTTAGTCTGTAGGATTTACCCCGGCCGGCAGATTCGAAGTTAGATCACAGTAGTCTCACCTATTCCCAAAAAACTCGACAATGGCTGATCTGACGGCCAGGACCAGTTCTTCCATCTCATCATCGGTGATGATGTAGGGCGGGGCAATGACAAGGGCATCCCCGTTGGAGCCTGCAAGTCCGGTGGATTTATAAACCAGGTATCCCTTTTCAAAAAGCCGGTTCCAGATGCCTTCCGCGGTTTTTAAAGATCTTTTAAAGGGAGTTTTGGTCTTTTTATCCTCAACAAGCTCAATGCCCCATAAATATCCTTTTCCTCTGATATCCCCCACCTGGGGAAGGGGAAGCAGATGCCGGTTCAGAAGGCGGCCCAGGTTTTCCCCTTTTTCCTTGACCCGCTGAACCAGATTTTCCTTTTCCAGGATCTCCATCAGGGCCAGCCCCCCGGCGGCAGCCACAGGGTGATGGGTAAAGGTTCCCCCGTGCATGAAAGAGGCGCTGTTTTCCTTTATGGTTTGAAAGTGGTCTTCCTTGACCCCCAGGGCGGAAAGGGCGATGACCCCTCCGGCCAGGCCCTTGCCCAGGGTCACCATATCCGGGACAATATCCGTATGATTATAGGCAAACCATTCCCCGGTCCTGCCCATGCCGCACATCACTTCATCGAGGATCAGAAGGACATTGTGGGAATCACAGATATCGGCAATCAGGTTTAGATAGGCCCTGGGCGGAAAACAGGCGGCAATGGTCGCCCCTGGAACGGTTTCGGCAATAAAGGCCGATATGGTTTCCGGCCCTTCATTTTGAATGATCTCATCCAGGGCCAGCGCGCACCGGAGGCTGCAGGAGGGGTATTCAAGCCCAAAGGAACACCTATAGCAGTATGGGGCCGGGATATGCAGGCTCTCTTTGAGGAGAGGGGAAAACGGGGTTTTAAAAGCGGTTCTTCCCATGGCGGACAGGGCACCCAGGGTCAGGCCGTGGTATGATTTCCACCGGCCGATGATCCGGTGTTTGCTTTCATTCCCCTTTTCAATGTGGATCTGTCTGGCAAGTTTGATGGCAGCCTCATTGGCCTCGGAGCCCCCGGAAAGAAAATAAAACCGGTTAATGGAGCCCGGAGCCTTTTGGGCCAGGGCCGTGGCCAGATCTTCAACCGGCCGGCTGGTGAACATGGTGGGATGGATATAGTCATGGGACATGATCTGATCATAGACGGCCTGGGCGATCTTTTGTCTTCCATGGCCGGCATTCACGACAATGGCGCCTCCGCTGGCATCCATGTACCGCTTTTTGTTCTCATCCTCAATATAAATGCCCTGGGCTTTTTTTACCATGGGCAGCTCTATATCCAGCCTCCTTGAAAAGAGGTTGCCTTTGCTCTCTGTCATTTTTAAGCCTCTAATTTAAATTGTCCTGGAGTTTATTCCTTTATTCCATTGATAAAAGAGGTAATGGATCAGGGCCAGACGTTCTGCATTGACCAGGATAACAGTGCCCGAAGGGATCTGGTTCAGGTCAATGCGTTCCCCGGGCGTTGTCAGAACCGTGTGATTCACCGAAGCAATGAAAAACCTGAATCCCCCTTTGATCTCTTTTTCCTGCTCATCCACCACGATCCATTTTCCCTCCCGGGTTGTCCGATTGGAAACGGTATTGGGAAGGCCGGTTCCCACGGAGGTCATCCGGGTTTCCACGGCCAGAACAGACGGCTGTGAGGATATCTGAAAAATCCCTATGACCCGGGTCTTTTCCACAGAATGGCGATAGGTTATTGAAAACCGCTCTCCCGGATCCATTGAACCAAGAAAATAGATCCTATTGCCGCTGTCCGGAAGCCTGAGGGTTAAATAGTCGGTTTTCACAAGGGTCAGGGCAAGCAGAAGTCCTGCAGCCCCGGCAATGAAGATTGCCTTTTTCACACCACGCCTTCCATCCCGGGCTGCCCCCCTTCTTCCCTTTCCTTTCTGGCTTTCTGCCACAGGTAGATCAGAAACATGATCATGATGGCCGTTCCATTGACCAGATGATGGTTGATTTCAATATCCCCGATAAAGAGGCTGCCAGGATTGACCAGCAGAAAGGCAAGCCCGAGAAAGACGAGCCGTTCCCAGAAATAGGTCTTGGTGACCCAGTGGCCCTGGATAAAGATCGACCAGCAGAACATGCCGATGAGGCATATGGGGATCATATAGCAGAGTTCCCGGATACTGGTGTTGATCATGAGCAATTTGGTGTTGTAGATAAACATGAAGGGCAGGGTAAAGGCGGCAAGATCAAGCCTGAAACTTTTAAATCCGGTTTTCACGGGATCTGCGCCTGAGATTCCCGCTGCAGCGTAGGCGCACAAGCCCACAGGGGGGGTATCATCCGCCACGATTCCATAGTAAAAGACAAAGAGATGAATGGCCACGATGGGAAGGCCGAGGCTCAGATCCGAACTGATGGTCATGATGGCAGGGGCGGTCATTGCCGCCATGATGATATAGGTGGCCGTGGTGGGCAGGCCCATGCCCAGGATCACACAGGCAAAAACGCTGAAGATCAGGGTCAGCATCAAATTGCCCCCGGCCGCCTCTGTGATCAGGGTGGCCATCTTAAGGCCCAGGCCGGTGAGGGTGACCACCCCCACGATGATGCCGCAGCAGGCACAGGCCACGGCAATCCCTGCCATGTTCCTGGCACCGGTTTCAAGGGAGTCCAGCAGCTCCTGTTTTGTCCTTCCCATGAAAAAATAGTCTGAGTCGGTCTTATAGGAGAGAAAGGCCGGGTCCTGGCTGTCTGAACCGGTTTTTTCCATAAGGGGAAAGAGTTTTTTGGATCTGAGATAGTTATTTCCAAGGGCTGTGGCTCCTCCCACCAGAATGGACCAGGATGCGGCCGTGGTGGGGGTCCACCGGACGACCAGGAGCAGCCAGATCAATACGGCAAGGGGAATGAGAAAATGAACCCCGGAAAGAAATGTTTTCAAAAAGGGCGGGGTTTCCTCCTTGGTCAGTCCCCGGATATTTTCCTTGACCGCCTCAAGATGGACAATTGAAAATATGGCGGCATAGGAGAGAAGGGCGGGAATGAAGGCCGCCTTTACGATTTCTATATAGGGCACTCCGATGATTTCAGCCATGATAAATGCGGCCGCCCCCATGATGGGGGGCATGAGCTGTCCGTTGGTTGAGGCGGCCACCTCAACCGCACCGGCGGTGTGGGATTTAAAGCCGACTTTTTTCATCAGGGGGATGGTCATGGCCCCGGTTGTAACGGTATTGGCAATGGAAGATCCCGAGATGGAGCCCATGGCGCAGGAGGCCACCACAGCCGCCTTTGCCGGGCCGCCGCGGTACTTGCCCATCATGGCAAAGGAAAGGTTGATCAGGTACTGGCCAGCTCCGATTTTATCGAGAATGGCGCCAAAGAGAACAAAGAGAAAAACAAAGGTGGCAGATACCCTCAAGGGTACCCCCCATAATCCCTCTCCGGACATGAAGATATGGTCTACGATCCGTTTGGCCCTAAACCCACGGTGGCCGAGTTCTCCGGGCATATAAGGGCCGAAATAGGCATACAATAGAAAAATAATGCAGATAATGGGTAGAATGGGTGAGATGCTTCTCCGGGTGGCCTCAAGAACAAGAAGGATCAGGCAGGATCCTACAAGGATGTCGTAGGTGGCCGCATCCCCCACAGAGGTGACCACATGGGTGTAGTTGATATAAAGATAAATTGCACATCCCCCGCCAAGGAGGGCCAGGATGAGATCTGAAATGGGGATCCGGTCTGTTGGGGACTTTTTCCTGAAGGGATAATAAACAAAGCAGAGAACCATGGCAAAGGCCAGGTGAACGGAAAGCTGTTTGGATCCGGCCAGTTCACCGGCAAAACCCGTATATAACTGGAAAAGAGACATGGCAATGGCAATAAAGGAAATTACCTGTCCGATTTTTCCTCGAATATTCCTGGAACCGGTTTCCGATTCCTCCATGATGATCCGGCCCGATTTGATATTGTCCCGGGAAATATCCTTGTCCACTAAGATCCCTCCGTGCCCGGAAATAACAGAGATACCCGCCTGCATACCCCTTCCCGGGTTTAAAAATGTTCATGTGGCCGGACCGGGTCTGCCACCCCGTAGGTGGCAGACCCGGCCCTGTAATTGACAGATGGCTTGCTTATTTAATCAACCCTTTTTCCTTAAAGTATTTTTCTGCGCCGGGGTGAAGGGGAATCCCCATGCCCACAAGCCCTTTTTCCATTGCAATGTCCTTGAACTTGGCATGGGCTTTTTTCAGCTGGGGAAGGTCGGAATAGATGGCATTGATAATGGAGTATACAATGTCTTCTTCAAGCTCTGCGCTGGCCGCCAGCATGGCCATGACCGATACGGTGGGAATGTCGCTGTCGTTTTGTTTATAGGTCTTTCCCGGAACGGTCTGTTTGGCGTAAAAGGGATATTTTTTGATCAGCTTTTCAACATTGGGTCCTTCCACTGGGACGATGTCAATGGGGACCATCAGGGCCGTATCCATGATCACGGCAGCGCCCAGGGCAACCGTAAAAAAAGCGGCATCCAGTCTTCCGTCCTTTAAATAGTCTGCAGACTGGGAAGCGGTCAACTGCTCTGCTTTGGCCAGATCTTCTACAGACAGGCCCCAGGCTTCAAGAATCTGGGTGGCATTTTCAGTGGTGCCCGAACCCACAGGGCCGATGGCCACTTTTTTGCCCTTAAGATCGGCTATGGATTTAATATTGGAGTCTTTTCTTGCAACAATCTGAACATGTTCGGGAAAGAGGGTGCATACCCCCAGAAGGTTGGTAATGGGTTTATCAAACATCCCCTTCTTTCCATTGTAGGCATAGGACGCAATGTCATTTTGCAGGATGGCAAAATCTGTATCCCCTGCACCGATCAGTTTTGAATTGGCAACGGAGGCGCCTGAAGATTCAGCTGTGACCTTTATGCCTTCCTCTTTCAGATGTTTCCAGGCGATTCTTGAAATGGCACCGGCCATGGGGAAATAGGCTCCGGTCACCCAGCCGGCGGCAATGGAAACATATCTTCTTTTGGCCGCCTGAAGGGGGCCTGCCACCAATGTCAGGGTGAAGGCCGCTACAATGACTGCGATGATAAATAAATTTCTTTTTTTCATAAATACACTCTCCTCATCTAAAGATAGTTAAACTATTAAAACTGATTGCCGTCAACCAGTCCGGTGGGTCAGTTCATCCGGTAAACACATTTGTCCGGCAATAACGGGTCATGCACGTTTCTTTATGCCCCGCCGGGATCTGCCATCCCATGATCGGAACCTTGCATTGAATGATGGTTCCGGCCCGGTCTTTGGAGCGGTTCTGCGGGCCTTCCAGCCAGGGTTATTGAAAATCTGTCAGTTCCAGAAACAGCAATATGTATGCCTGAAAATTGTGGCAACCTCTTCTTTTTTCATCTCATTATGAGTTTCCGGGTGCCGGAAACTCATAAGCCCTATGGTTCATGCTTTTTGCTGCTTCCATCGCCGGTCAATAAGGTGAATCATTTTTCAATGGCAATAACATGATTCTACCCGGGCCGGCGAGTAGAATCAGGGCAAGGAAGAAAATCATGAATAATCTGGTCAATTGGGATTTTTGGGAAAGTATATATATCCCAATAAAAAAAGGGGGCGGTCCCCTGATTTTTTTGCGCTCTCCTTTCCCTGATCACAGATCCCCATCCCGGATCATTCTGCCGTCGCCATGGGCCTGAGCTGGTCCGAAATTCTGAATTCCGCCCGGGTAACAGACCTCAGGGTGTGAACATCGAGTTCCGGGGCAATCTCTTCAAGGGTCAGGAAGCCGCCGGGAAAATCAAATACCCCGAGTTCGGTTACAATGAGGTCGGCCTCATGGAGGCCGGTAATGGGAAAGGTGCAGGACTCAACAATTTTGGATTGTCCGTTTTTCTGGAAATGGGGCATTCCCACAATGACTCTTTTGGCACCGGTCACCAGGTCCATGGCCCCGCCCACCCCCAGCTGACGGCCGTTGGGGATGATCCAGTTGGCGATATTGGCCTGGGCGTCCACCTCAAATGCACCGATCACGGTGACATCCACATGGCCTCCCCGGATCATGCCAAAGGAGAGGGCGCTGTCAAAATAGGAGCAGCCCGGGGTTTCCGTCACCATCTGCCGCCCGGCATTGATCAGGTAGGGATCCTGGTTTGTTTCGTCCGCCAGGGGCCCCACCCCCAGCATTCCGTTTTCAGCCTGAATATAGACCGTCCCATTGGTCAGGTACTGGGACACCATGGTGGGGGTTCCCACCCCCAGGTTGATGATCAGGCTTGTTTCTGCGTCAAGGAACTCCCGTGCGATCCGCCGGGCGATCCTGGGCTTGATCTTTTCTTTTTCCACAAAGGCGGTCATGGTTTCTCCTTTTTGACGATATGGTTCACAAAAACATGGGGGGTGACAATGGCCTGGGGATCGATCTGCCCGGTCCTGACAATTTCATCCACCTCTGCAATGGTGGTGGTGGCGGCCATGGCCATCAGGGGGTTGAAATTGCAGGCGGTTTTATAATAGGTGAGATTGCCCAGGTCATCGGCCCGATGGGCCCGGATTATGGCGATATCCGCGTGAATGGCCCGCTCAAGAACGCAGGGGATTCCGTCAAAGGACTGGGTCTGTTTGCCTTGGGCCAGATCCGTTCCCATGGAGGTGGGGGTATAAAAGGCCGGGATCCCCACCCCGGCCGCCCGGATGGCCTCGGCAAAACTGCCCTGGGGGATCAGGGTCACATCAATGCGCTTCTCATTATAGGCTGTGGCCACTTCGGGATTCCAATTGTAGTAATTGCCGATCAGAGCCTTGATCTGCCCGTTTGTGAGCAGGCGGCCCAGTCCCAGGTCAGGGGAGCCCAGATCATTGCTGATGATGGTTAGGTCCTTTTTCCGGCTTTTCACCAGATGATCAATGAGCCCTTCCGGGTTACCGGCGTTCCCGAATCCTCCCACCATGATCCTGGCACCGTCCTCAATAAAGTGAATGGCCTCTTCATAGCTGGATATCTTGGAGTTATTCATGGTCTTTCCTCTTGTCTTTGCCCCTCAGGGGCGATCCGTCTCTCTGACCTTAGTTAGCAAGAGATATGCCATCTGTTTTTCCAAGAGGGGTTGAGGATGAAAAACCGGGTCTGTGGGACTCCTCACACTTTTCCCGGTTCAGGTTCTTTTCTTTTTTTTTATCATCCGGCCTGATTTTGGAGGGGATCATGAATTTGGGGGTGATAATCGTGTCCCAATTATCCCAATTCAATGGATTCCGGCACGGCTGGTCCGTGGGGAGCGGGGTTGCCCTGTTCCATTCGCAATATATAGGCCCTGCCGTCAGGGGTGATTTTTGTGCCCTGCTTGGTCCGGCCCACCAGGATCATCCCCGCCTCCTTGAGCAGGGTCAGGCATTTTTTCATCCGCCCCTCTGACAGGGGATAGCCGTACCGGGCCATTTCTTTTCTCAGGGAATTCCTGCCGCATAATCTTCCCTGTCGTTCCCGGATAATGGCCAATACCTGCCGGACCAGTTCCGGTTCCATCCCGTTATCTGCAAAGGTTCTGGAAATTGGGTCCGGTTCTTCAAAAGAAAGGGGGAGCCGGTCCGGATCCATCCGCCTCCCTGTCCTCCTGCCCGGCCAGAGAAAATCCGGAAAATGATCCGGAAGGATATGGGGAGAGGTCTTGGACGAATAAAATACAAACTCGGCAATATTGAGCAGTTCCCGGATATTGCCGGGCCAGTCATGGGCCAGAAGGCAGTCCTGGGCCTCCGGGGAGATGGTTTTGGAGATTTTGTACTTGGTTTTAAAATATTTTTGCAGGATATAGAGAATATCTTCCTTGTGTTCCCTTAAGGGAGGGATGTTGATGGGAAAGGTATTGAGCCTGTAGAAAAGGTCATTCCGGAATTTGTTTTCCCGGATGGCCGCAAATATGTCTTTATTGGTGGCGGCAATGATCCTGACCTCCACGGGGATGATGCTTGAGCCTCCCACCCGCAGGACCTCTCTTTCCTGGAGCACCCTGAGCAGGCTGGACTGGACGTTCAGGGGGGCGTCTCCGATTTCGTCCAGAAAGATGGTTCCCCCCTGGGCCTGTTCGAAAAATCCCTTTTTCCCCCCTTTTTTGGCACCGGTAAAGGCCCCGCTCTCATATCCGAAGAGCTCGCTTTCAATGAGGCTGTCCACGATACCGGCGAAGTTTACGGCCACAAACGGCCCTTTCCTGAAAGGGGATGCCTGGTGAATGGCATGGGCGAACAGCTCCTTGCCCATGCCGCTTTCACCGGTGATCAGGATGTTTTTCCCTGTGGAGGCAAAGTCCCGGGCTTTTTCAATGAGATCTTTCATCTTCAGGTTCCGGGTCCAGATGCTGGAAAAGGAGTATTTGGTTACATGCCCCTTTTCCTTGAGCTTGACCCTCACCTCTTTTTCCAGTTCCCTGATGCCAGAAAGCCGTCTAAAGGTATGGATGCTGGTTTTTTCACCGGGGACGCCGATGCGGGTGACAACGGTTTTTTCACCGTTGATATTATAGATCCGGGCGGATTTTTTGGATTTGTCTTTTTGTTCCAGTATTTTGGCCAGGATTTCAAAGGGTTCCATCACCCGGTCAATGTTCCGGCTGATCAGCTTCTCCCTTTCCTGTTTGAAAAGACCTGCGGCGGCCTTGTTGACAAGATCGATGCGGTTGTATTTATCCACATAGATCAGCCCGTCCTCAAATTCGTTGATAATGATCTTTTCCTGTTTGAGGATTCGCTGGGTGTTGACAAAGGAGCGGGCAAGTTTTCTGGAGGAGTCCAGGAGCCTATTGTGGTATTGGTCTGAATATTTTTCCAGGTATTTCAGGTCCAGGCCCAGGGCATCGAGGATTTTCAGAAAAGAGTGGATGCTCACGCTTCTGGGGCCGATATCGATGCGCGTTTCAATTTCCCTGGGGCAAAGATGCATCATGCCCGGGGAGATGGCCGCATGGATGTTGTTAAAGTCGAGCTGTCTGCCTTTCCAGAAGGGGATATAGTTCAAATGGGTAAACCCCAGCTTGTTCAAGGACTCTATGGTCTCTTCGGAAGTGTGTCTGGGGCTGTTCACCACAAGGACGTTCCGGCCTTTGGGGAGCAAAAAGACCTGTTCCAGGTTCCGGCCGACAATGACCCGTCTAGGGGTGATGATTTTTGCGTCGGGAAAAAGCGCCTTTGCCTTGGGCCGCAGGAATTCTCCGGACACAAACACAAGATCCGGGTCCATGGGTTTTGATCCGACTTCTTCCATGGAGACCATGTGAATGGTTACAAGATGGCCGATGATCTTTTCAAAGGAGGTTTTCAAGTATCTTGCCACTTTCCGGTCAACGCTGAACAACACCATCTGTTTCATAATCTGTCCTGGATTTAATGTTTTTCCCAAAACAACCCAATTCGCCTAATTACCTATACGGAAACAAGCCCGATTGCAAGCCCCGTTCTTTTTCTGGGTTGAAAAGCAGGGGTCTGCTTTGAAGACAGAAGGGGCGTAAAGATCCGGCATGTAAATTGCTGTGTCCGTTTTAAAAGGATCGGTTTCGAACCTCGGATTTTTGAAATTTTGATACTTCAACCCAATAAGGCGTAAAAAATGGATTCAAAGAGCCATGTATTTTCCAGGGCCATAAACAAAGATCTGCCCGTTGCCGTTCATGCCAAGGGCATATTTATAACGGACAGGGAGGGCAATAAATATCTGGATGCCAGCGGCGGTCCAATGGTCGTGAATATCGGCCACGGCCGGGCAGAACTGGCCCGGGCCGCCCATGACCAGATCCTTACCTGCGGCTACACCCATCCCACCATGTTTGCAAATAAAGCCGTGGAAGATCTTTCAGATATGCTGGCCGCCCGCACTCCTAAGGGCATAGACCGGTTTTATTTCATGACCAGCGGGGCCGAAGCCAATGAAACTGCCGTGAAACTGGCCCGGCAGATTCATCTTGAAAAGGGAAACCCTGGGAAAACCCGCCTCATCTCAAGGTGGGATTCCTACCACGGCCTCAGCCTGGGTGCCCTGTCCGCCACGGGCAGAAAATATTTCCGGGCGCCTTTTCTGCCGATGCTCCCTGACACCATGCATATCCCGGCTCCCTTTTGTTTCCGCTGTCCCTTTGAACGGAATTCAGGCTCCTGCCGCCTTGAATGTGCCATGGCCCTGGAAGAGGCGATTCTGGAATCCGGCCCTGAAACGGTGTCTGCCTTTTTGATGGAGACGGTGTCAGGGGCGGCTCTGGCCTGCGCAGTTCCGCCCCCGGGGTATCTGGAGAAGATCAGAAAGATCTGCGACCGCTACGATGTGATGCTGATCCTGGATGAAATCCTGTGCGGACTTGGCCGGTGCGGGGCATGGTCTGCATCGGAACTTTTCAATCTGATCCCGGATATCATGACCCTGGGCAAGGGGCTTGGAGGAGGGGCCATTGCCGTATCTGCCGTGGGTGTGCAGGAAACCCATTACCAGGCGATCCGGAAGGGGTCCGGGAGCTTTGTCCACGGGGGAACCTTTTCCCATCATAACGTGGGGGCGGCCGTTGGAAAAACCGTGATGTCCATCCTTGAAAAAGAAGATCTGATTACCAGGGCCCGTCAGACAGGGGAGTATCTTGGACAATGTTTGGAGAAGAAGATTCTTCCATTCCCCTTTGTCGGAGATGTCAGGGGAATGGGGCTTTTATGGGGAATTGAATTTGTCAGGGATAAGAAGACAAAGGCCCCGTTTCCCAAAGAAAAAGGGATGAGTCAGAGAGTGTGGGAGAGCCTGTTCAAACGGGGGGTGGCAGCCTATAAATCAACCGGGTTTGCCCGGGGCCACGGGGATGCTTTGATCCTGGCCCCTCCCTTTGTCATTGAACGGGACCAGGTGGATTTTATGGTGGATGCCCTTGGGGCCGGCCTGGAGGAGATTTACAATGAGCTGGATCTGTAAACCGGCAGATAAAAAGGAATGCCCCTCCAGGTATATCCCCCTAAAAAAGAAATCAGAGTGAAGTTCCCGTCCGGGAAAAATTGAACAGCCCGGGGCCGGCATACGCCCCTTGATTATGAATTTTTTTGGAGAGAAGAACCATGGAACGTGTTGTCATTACAGGAGCGGTAAGAACACCCATTGGAAAATATATCGGAGGCCTCAGGGATATCCCCGGATATGAGCTGGGGGTGCTGGTGCTGAACCAGGCCGTCAAAAAGGCGGGGATCGAGCCGGAACAGGTGGATGAAGTCATCATGGGCCAGTCCTACCAGAACGGGGAATCGGTGAACATTGCACGGGTTTCCCTGCTGGCCGCAGGCTGGCCCGTGGATATTCCGGGGCTGACCATTGACCGGCGCTGCTGTTCCGGCCTGGACGCCATCTGTCTTGGGGCCATGAAGATCATGAGCGGACAGGCAGATATCGTGGTGGCCGGCGGGATCGAAACCATGAGCCGGACCGAGTTCTATATCCCCGGTGAGTTTGTCAAATGGGGAATGGGCGGGGTCAGGGATCCCAAATGGGGCCTGATGCCACGGGGTCACGGGGCCCTTCCCATGTGGGGCCTTCCCTTTTTTGACCGGATCCAGAGGGCAAGGGTCATGTCCCAGCCCGTGGAGCGGTTCGGTGAACTCAACTCCATGATGTCCTGGGCAGAGACCGCAGCCACCACCGAGGGCATTACCCGGGAAGCGGCAGACCAATGGGCCTGTCTGAGTCATCAAAAGGCCCTCAAGGCCATTGACGCAGGAAAATTCACAGAGGAGATCGTGCCCGTGGTGGTCCCCCAGAGAAAGGGACCTCCCCTGGTGATTGACACGGATGAACCCCCCAGGCGCAACACAGACATGGAAGGCCTGTCGCGGCTCAGGCCCGTATACGAAAACGGGATCTGCACGGCGGGCAACTCTTCCACAGAGAATGACGGGGCCGGTGTGGTGGTGCTGCTGAGCGAGTCCAAGGCGGAAACTCTGGGGGTGGATCCTTTGGCCTGCCTGGCCGGCTTCAGTGTGGCCGCTTCCGATCCCACCCTGACCTATCCTGCCGTGCCCAAGTCCGTTGACAAGGCCCTTGGCAATGCCGGGCTGGATATTGATGAAATGGATCTCATCGAGATCCAGGAGGCCTTTGCCGCCCAGGTCCTGGCCGATGCCAAGCTCATGGGACTCTCTGGGGCGGATCTTGAAAACAAGGTCAATGTCAACGGATCCGGGATCTCCCTGGGCCATCCCATTGCCGCCACCGGCACCATGAGAATGGTTTCCCTCCTCTACGAGATGAAGCGGCGGAACGCCCGGTACGGGCTTGAAACCATCTGCGGCGGTGGCGGACATGGAATTGCCGCTGTTGTGGAAAGAAGATAGGTTAAAATATAAGATTCTCATCATTTTAAAATGTGAAAGATATATCCTTGCAAATCCGGATCATTCGGAATAATAGATATTGGATGAGACTCGATATGGACAGGAGGAGATAAAAATGGAAGTAAAAAAGGTAAAACTTATCTATTTTTCACCCACCGGAACCACCCGAAAGATATTGGAAAGTATTGCCGGCGGCATCAGAGTTGAAGATGTCGAGCAGATTGATCTGACCCTTCCGGAAGGAGCGGAGCAGCCGATTCAGTTCTTTTCAGATGAACTCGTGCTCATTGGTGCCCCTGTTTACGGGGGGCGTCTGCCCATAGATGCAATTAACCGGTTCAAAAGTCTAAAAGCGGACGGAGCCCTTGCCGTTCCCATAGTTGTATATGGGAACCGGGAGTTTGAAGATTCTTTGTTGGAGTTAAAAGATCTTGCCGTTGAACTGGGATTTCACCCGGTGGCCGGTGGTGCCTTCATCGGGGAGCACTCTTTTGCAACTGAGGAGGTCCCCATCGCAAACGGACGTCCGGACAGCCTGGATGTTCAACGGGCAACGGATTTCGGAGCACAGATTAAGGATAAAGTCACGGCCCTTCAATCTTCTGATGTCCCAATGAATCTGGAGATTCCCGGCAGATTTCCATATGAGGGCGGAGCACGGTCCATGACGGTTTCCCCGGTGACCCGGGAAGATATTTGCACGGTTTGCGGGACGTGTGCCAGCCGATGTCCCACGGCAGCCATTTCAATTAACGGGAGTGTGACCACTGAAGTGGAGCTCTGCATTCGCTGCTGTGCCTGTATTAAAAACTGCCCGACCCGGGCCAGGGTTTGGCAAGACAGCACAATGGAAACCATTGCCAACTGGTTAAATGAGAATTGCGCTGACCGGAAAGAGCCCCAGGTTTTCGGGGTGGATGCCTAGCGTCCTATTTTATAAAAAATCTTGCGCCCGGACCCGGCCTTAAACCCTTAAGAGGATTTCATTTCAATATCAGATATCTTTTTGGGGATATCCGTGCTCAGATTCTCGGCACCCGACTCCGTCACCAGAATATCATCTTCGATTCGGATGCCTCCGAAATTTATAAAATCCGTTAATTTCTCATAGTTGATATACTCTTTGTGCAGGTTTTGGGATCTCCAGGATCGGATTAATTCGGGAATAAAATAAATACCCGGCTCTATGGTCATGACCATGCCTTTCTTAAGGGCCTTTCCAAACCGCAGGTTTGAAAGCCCGAACTGGGAACTGCGTTTGATGGTTTGATCATATCCCACATGATCTTCCCCGAGACTTTCCAGGTCATGGATCTCAAGACCCAAAGGATGTCCAAGGCCGTGGGGGAAAAACAGGGCATGGGCGCCCTGGTCCACGGAATCCTGAACATTGCCCTTCATCAGGCCCATCTCCTGCAGTCCCCGGGTAATTACGGATGCCGCATGAACATGAATATCCCTGAACAGGACCCCGGGCCCTGCTTTTTCAATTGCAGATTCATTCGCCTTTAAAACGATTTCATAGATCTGTCTTTGCAATTGGGAGAATCGACCGGAGACCGGAAAGGATCGGGTGATATCACTCGTATAATGCAGAGGGGACTCCACCCCCCCGTCCATGACGATAATATCCCCCTCCTTCATCCGGTTTGAATGGCTGGCGCCGTGAAGCCGGGCCCCTTGAACCGTAAAGATAAAACAATGGGCCGGCCTTGCATCCCGGCTTAGGGCCAGGCCTTCTGCCCGGCCGATCACCTGGTATTCATACATCCCGGGCCTGGATGCTTCCATGGCCAGGGAGAACATCTCCTTGGTGATCTCTAGGGCAGACCGGATCTGGGAAACCTCATCTTTGGATTTTATGGATCTTTGTTCAATGACAGCTCTGACCAGGGAGATGGATGCCCCCTGATTTACAGCTTCATGGGGTATGCCGGCGGCCTTTTCCAGTTTCAAAAGAGTATCGCTCCGGTATTGGGGCAGGTAATGCAGATCCTGTTTTTTTAGACCCGAATTCTCCAGAAACGGCTTTAACTCCCTTAAGGACCTTACCTCTTTTACGCCGGTTCGTCCGGCGGTCTCGACCAAAGGCTCCTGGGGACCCATCCATATGATATCATCCACGGTATAGTCATTTCCGAACAAGATTTCCCGGTCATTGTCGATATCAATGACGGCTGAAAGCCCGGGGGAGCTTATCCCCCAATAGTATAAAAAGGAGGCATCCTGGAAAAAAGGATAACAATTGTCCGGAAAATTCCTGGGGACCGCATCATTGCCCATGAACAGGACAAGACCTGTCTTGAGCTTTTGTTTGAGTTCCTGCCGTCTGCTCATATAGATTTCAGGTGCAAACATTTTTATATCCATTTTTTAAGTAAATGCCTTAAGAAACCAGTTGTCCGCCCTTATAGACCTGTTCGATGTTTTTGGTCAGCACCCGGATGTCCGAGATCGGATCCTTGTCCAGGATCAGAAAATCGGCCAGTTTACCCTTTTCAAGGGAACCGGCTGTATGCGCCGTGCCGATGGCTTCTGCGGCTACAAGGGTCGCGGCGGAAATGGCTTCCAGGGGCGTCATGATTTTATTTTCAACCAGATAGACGATTTCCGAGGCATTGGTACCGTGAAAATTATAATTGGTTCCGGCATCCGTGCCCATGGCAATCCGGATGCCTGCCTTAATGGCCTTTTTCACGATTTCGATATAGGTTTTCTGCATGTCTTGGCTTTTTTCAATCATAAAGCCCGGAACAGAATCTGCATTCTCCATGAATACGTCGTGAAGGCTCATGGTCGGTACCAGGAAAACGCCTGCCTCTGCCATGGCCTCAATGGCCTGATCATCGGCCATGGTGCCGTGTTCAATGGTTCTTACCCCTGCGTTTACCGCATTGATGATCCCCTGGGCACCATGGGCATGGGCTGCGGTATGCTTGCCCAGCTTTAATCCTTCCTCAACCACGGCCCGGATCTCATCCTCGTTCAATTGAGCCGCACCCGGAACACCGCCGGGATTCATGACCGCGCCGGTGGCCATCAGCTTCAGGCAGTCCGCACCTTGTTTTAACTGCTCCCTTGCGGCTTTCCGGCATTCATCCACACCATCTGCAATGGAGTACATGCCGTCAAAATATTCCGTGCCCGAACATGTCATGGAGATGATTTTACCGGCGGTTTCGATCCTGGGACCGGTGAAATAACCGGCTTCAATCCCTTCCTTAACCGCAAAATCGATATAGTTGACCGTTCCGACATTCCGGACCGTGGTAAACCCGGCTCTAAGCGTATCAGACATTAATCTGGCCGATCTCAGGGTCCGGAGCTTATCCTCGACCAGGTTCTCCTGGAAGGTGTCTCCGAATCCGAAAAGATCCATGTGGATATGGCAGTCAATCAGGCCGGGGATGATCCATTTCCCCTTAAGGTCAACGGCCTTGGATTCCTCTGGATCCTGGGTTTGACTCCAGTTTTCAGCAGAACCGGAAAAGAGGATCTTGTCATCCTCAACTACCAGAATTGAATTGGGAACCGGGGAGTCCCCGGTTCCTGATATTAAAGTGGCGTTTTTATAGACGATCTGCATGGGGTTTCTCCTGTTCAGAAGCTATTTTCAAGAAATATCAGCACTTACCAGTTCACTTGTGGGGATCTTGAATTTAAATACATCACTGCGGTAGTGACATAGGGAGACACTGAAGGGCAATCCCTTTTCGCTGTGGCAGATCCATTCCAGATAGATGCAGGGGATGGGATAGGAAATGTTAAAGAGTTCTCTTTCCCTTTTCCCTGCCACGGCCGCATTGATGTACTGGGTAACCGTTTTAATGGGGGTGGCAAACCTGTCTGCCATCAATTGAAGGGGAGGTACATTGATTTCCATATCATAGAGGGCTGGAAAATCATCATAGATAAAATAGGCCCGTTCAATAATTACGGCCTGGTGATTGGCATAAAGCACCATGGTCAGGCAGACGACTTTTTCCCCTTCTTCCAGATTAAAGATTTTTCGGATCTTGGGATCTGCCGGCATGATTTTTCGATTGATGATTTCCCAGTGGTGGGGGATATCATGGTTTGCCATCTCATGGGAGAACCGCATGGGTTTGCTGGCATCATAGGTCAGCTTGATAATACCGGAAGAAACAACAAAGGTTCCCTGCCCGGGCTTTCGCTCCACCACCCCTTCAAGGACAAGGGGATCAATGGCCTTTCGGACGGTCATGCGGCTGGCCCCGAACTGCTTTGACAGATTCGGTTCCGTGGGTATTTTATCCCCGACTTTGAATCGGCCTTCCCGGATTTGGCTGTGCACCCACTCATAGATTCGAATATATTTGGGCTTTACCTGTTTTTCATAGACCCGCATTCAGACTCAGTCCCCCTGGGTTGATTTATAAAAACGTCAGTCTCAAAAAACCTTTGCCAGTTCCCGGAGCAGCATCCCATACCCCTTCTGTCCCTTTTCCATGCTCTCCAGACGGAAAAATTCATTGGGACTGTGTAGATTTTCATCTTCATAGCTGAAGGCAAAGTTCACCGTATGGACCCCCAGTCCATCCAGAAAAAGGGGGCAGATGGGAATGGTTCCGCCGCACCGGGAAACAAAAGGATCTTTTCCATATAGTTTTTTCAGTACATTGGAAACGGCAATATTTCCCTTGTGATCATGGGGCATGTCATAGGCCTTTACCCGTCCCTCACAGTTCATGAAATTCACCCGGACCCCCGGCAGAGTAAAGGTTTTTACATGGACTCTGATCGCCTCCATGATTTTATCCGGATCCTGGCCGGCCACCAGCCGGCAGGTGATCTTTGCTTTGGCAAGGGCCGGGACAACCCCTTTTATTCCTTCCCCCTGATATCCTCCCTGGATACCGCAAATTTCAAGGGTCGGCCGAATGGTCCCCCTTTCCATGGCTGTATAACCGGATTCACCGAAAAGTTCATCCACCTGGACATGGTCCCTGATCTCAGATTCCAGGACCGGCAATCGGGCAAGCAAAGCCTTTTCTTCTTCTGAAGGTTCAATCACTTCATCGTAAAATCCACTAACTGCAACCCGCCCCTTGGTGTCATGGAATGAAGCCAGGATATGGGCCAGGGCGTGGATCGGATTCTGAACCACTCCTCCGTACAATCCGGAATGAAAATCCTTTACCGGACCCTGAACCTCAATTTCAGCGGCCATCATGCCCCGGTACCCGATTTCAATTTTGGGTTGATCCGGAGACCATTGAAGACCGTCGGCACTCACCACAAGATCGCATGCCAGAAGATCCCTATGGCCGGATATGAACTGCGGAAGCTGGGGACTTCCGATTTCCTCCTGGCCTTCGGCAAAAAACTTGATGTTGATCGGAAGGCTCCCGTCCGTTTTCAGCATGGCTTCCACAGCGGCAATGGGGGACAAAAGATTTCCCTTGTCATCGGAAGCCCCCCTTCCGTAGATCCGTCCATCTTGTATGACCGGTTCAAAGGGAGGTGAATCCCATAAATCAAGGGGATCTGTCGGCTGGACATCAAAGTGCCCGTAAATCAGAATCGTCGGTAGATTCTTGTTCCGGATCCAGTCTGCGTAAACAAAGGGGTGGCCCTCTGTTTGGAATATTTCAACATGATCCAGGCCTGCATTTTTCAGTCGTTCGGCCACCCATTCCCCGGCTTTGAGCACATCATCCTTATGTTGCGACTGGGCGGAGATACTGGGAATTTTCACAAACTCCATGAGTTCTCCGACAAACCGGTCCCGGTGCTTGTTTAAATATTCCTGCCAATCCATGGTATTCTCCCGGTTCATCAGCAAAGTTCTTTTTTTGCACAATCAAGGATTTTTTCAAACTCTTTTGATACATCTTCCGGCAGGGGCAGATCCTCGTTTTGGTCGAGCACCTCTGTCACCCGTTTCCGGCATTTTGCAGCCATGTCCAAGCCGCCTTCCTCTTCCCATTTTTTGGGCAGTCCGTAAAGGCCGACCCGGGGACGGAACAATTCCCCTGTTCTCAGGTGTTTGACGGTATGGGGAGACAGAAAGTACTCTTTCCCATCCATGGCCTCTGCGATCACCTCAACGGCCAAATGGTCGGGATCGACCTTTATTCCCTGACTGATCCTGCGGTGCATGGCAAAGAGTTCATCATCAAAGACCAGGTCTTCAAAGGAAGAGATAAACCCGCTGCCGAAACTGCCGAATCCGGAGATGATATCTGCCCCGGAAAGAAAGGGGAGCAGGCCATTGACTGCGGTTTCCGCCCCCAGCTGCATGTCATGGACACAGGATGTGGACATATAACCGTAGACGTCGCTGGGAAGATTATAATGTCTGGCCAGTTGAACCGAACAGGCACCCATGATCCCGATTTCCGGGACCCCCCAGATGGAGTGGCCGTTGCTCATATTTGCCGGACAGAGACGTGCACCGTAAAATACCGGGACGGAAGGGTTGATATCATGGCTGAGCACACAATAGGCCAGCAGGCTGGCATTCATCTGGGTCAGGCCGCCGGCAATGGTCATGGGCGCTGTGAAGCCCAGAATGGGAGCCACCAGTGCCAGTGTGGGGATTCCCCTGGATATCAGTGCCTCCATTATCCCGGTGACCTCTTTCGGGTAGTATAGGGGGCTTTCCGGCGAAATTCCGATATTTGTCAAAGGATAGTGATTCGGATTGTCAACGGATCCCATGAGCGCCTGGTAGAGTTCTGCCACATACCGGGCCTGGGCAGCCGTGGAAACGGCCTGTCCGGAACTCGGTTTTTTTGCCAGCCTGAACACGGTGGCCATTTGAATCAGCTCGCTGATTTCAGGGGGCAGTTCCTGGGGCTGGACCACGGCACCGACCATACTCAGGTTGTCCAGATGGTTCATCAGGCGGATCATGTTTTCAAGGTCGGATAGAGAGGCTTTTCTTTTCTTTCCGGTGTCAGGATCGTTGACATAGGGAATGGAACCTCCGGTATGGGTGGCAGTCCTGCCGGTACCGGTTTCAAGAAGGTTTTTGTCCCTGCCCATGAAGGTCACCTGCCCGGGCAGGACCTTGAGTGCTTCATCCACCAGCTCAGAGGGAATTTGAATCCTTCCCTTTTTATGGGTGCAGCCCCTGTCTTTTAAACGGGCGATAAATGATTCATCTCCCATTTTGATTCCTACCTCTGACAGGACACGCCGGCTTGCCCGGTCAATATGGTGAACATCCTCTTCACTTAAATAGCTCAGCAGATGTTTTTTGGGTTCAGCCATGAACTTGCTCCTTCAATTGTTCTTCTAAAAAGCATGAGATATAGTGGTTCTCCCCTATTCGACGCAACGAGGGGGATTCGGATCTACAACGGTCCTCTGCCATGGGGCAGCGGGTATTAAATTCACAGCCGGGGGGCCGGTTGATCAGGCTTGGGATCTCTCCCTGAAGGATGGTCCGGGTTTTCGGAGCATCCGGATCCGGCTCCGGGGATGAGGTCAACAAAATCTGGGTATAGGGGTGTCTCGGATTCTTAAATATTTCATCGGTGGGACCGGTTTCCACAAATCGTCCCAAATACATAATGGCCATGTGATCCGAAGTATGTCTGACCACCGATAGATTATGGGTGATCACCAGGAAGCTGATTCCCAGTTCCTGCTGGAGCCGGTACATCAGATTGAGGATTTCGCCCTGTACCGACACATCCAGCCCGGCCGTGGGCTCGTCGGCAATAATCAATTTCGGATTCAAAGCCAGGGCCCGGGCCACTCCCACACGGCGGGCCTGGCCGCCGCTGAGCTGGTAAGGGTATGATTTTAGGAAAGAGGCCGGCAGATTGACCAGGTCAAGCAGTCGTATTGCCTCCTTTTTGGCGTCCGGCAGGGAAATTCCATGTATCTTAAAGGGTTCCGTCACGATGGAGAGGACGCTCAGCCTTGGGCTTAAACAGCCGACCGGGTCCTGGAACATCATGGCAATGTCCCGTTTTATGGGCTTGAAAGCCTTTTCGTTTAACCTGACCAGGGGTTTGCCTTTAAAGGCAATGCTTCCCTGGTCAGGTGTGACAAGGCCTAAAATCGAACGGGCAAGGGTTGTTTTTCCGGCCCCGCTTTCTCCCACCAGGGCAAAGGTTTCGCCCTGGCCGATGGACATGGATGCACTGCAGACCGCTTCGATAAAGGGCTCTTTGCCCCGGTCGAGAAGGGCCTTGAGGAATCCCTTTGTCCGAAATCGGACCCGGATATCTCTGAGTTCCAGCAGATTCTTCATTGATTCCTCCCCAGCCGGTTCAGATGGCACCGGACAAAATGACCCGGAGATAGCTCTTCCTGGGGCGGCCAGGTCAAGGGACAGCCCTTTTCTTTGATGGGGCATCGGTCGACAAAGATGCAGTTCCCGTCCAGCTCCACCAGGTCGGGTATCTCTCCGGGGATGGTCGGCAGGACCCGGGTTTTTTCCTTGATCCGGGCCGGATCACACTCCAGGAGACGGTTGGTATAGGGGTGAGCCCCACGGTGGAAAATATCCCGGACACTTCCAGATTCAACCATTTCCCCGGCATACATGACAATGACCTGGTCGCAGAAATCGGCAATCAGACCCAGGTCATGGGATACGAATAAAATGGAACACTCGATATCTTTTTGCAATGCCTTTAACAGGTCAATGATCTGGATCTGCAGGGTGGCATCCAGTGCCGTGGTGGGCTCATCTGCAATGAGCAGTTCAGGCTTCATCATCAGGGCCATGGCAATGGCGATCCTCTGGCGCATCCCCCCGGAAAATTGATGGGGAAAGCTGTCCAGCCGCTTTTCCGGGTCCGGTATTCCCACACGACCGAGCATTCGAATGATCCTTTTTTTCTTTTCAGATGCACTCAGTTTGTCCCGATACTGGATATCCGTCATCTGGCGGCCAATGGACAATACCGGGTTCAACGAGGTCATGGGATCCTGGAAGATCACTGAAATACGCTGCCCTCTGACCGATCTGAGCTGCTGGGGCGTCATGGTCAGGATATCCTCATCCTGAAGGCAGATACGGCCTTCTTCAATAAGGGCATTATCCGACAATAAATTGAGGATGGAATTGATCACAGTGGATTTCCCGCACCCGCTTTCACCGACAAGTCCGACGATCTGCTGCCCGCCGATATGGAAGTTGACCTGACGGAGGGCCTTTAGCAATCCCCTTGCCGTTTTAAAGCTGACTGATAAATTTTCAACACGTAGAACCATCAGATCTCCCGTCTCAGTTTCGGGTCAAAAACATCCCTCAAAGCCTCGCCCAGAAAAGTGAATCCCAGGGTGGTCAGTATTAATGGAGCACCGCCTGCAATGACCAGCCAGGGAGTGTTCCGGATAAAAGCATACCCGTCGTTCAATATGGTGCCCCAGCTTGCCGTGGGCGGGCGGACGCCCAGGCCCAGAAAGCTCAGCCCCGCTTCAATGGTCACGACCACCGGTATATCCATACTGGCGATGATCAGCAGGGGGCCGATGACGTTGGGAAGGATATGGACCAGCAATATTCTGATCTTCCCGGCTCCCATGGCTCTTTCGGCCATGATGAAGTCATTGTTTATGATGGCCTGGGTCTGGGTTCTGACGATCCGTCCGTACACCGGTATGGAGGTGACGATTACCACGAGGATGACCGTATTCAGACTGGGTCCCATCAGGGTGACCACTGCCAGGGCAAACATGATGGTGGGAAAGGACCGTATGGTATCAAAGAGAATGATCAGGATACTGTCCAGCCATTTTGATCCGAATCCCGCCAGCATACCCAGGATCAATCCAATGCTTCCTGCGATTGAAATGGAGACCAGGGCAACCTGCAGGGCGATCCTGCTGCCCATCACCACCCGTGAGAACACGTCCCTTCCCAGCTGGTCGGTGCCGAGCAGATGTTCGGAGGAGGGCGCTTTCAGGCGGTAACGGACATTGAGTTTGTTGGGGTTGTGGGGGATGATATAGGGGGCGAAAAGGGCAGAGCCCGTTATGATGAGTACAAGGATGAAGCCGACCAGGGCCAGCCGGTCCCGCATCACATGCCTTACCAGGGTCACCAGTACGGATGGATCTTTCTGGGTCTTTTTTACAGAATCGCTCATTATAGGTTCTCCCGGATCCTGGGATCGAGAAAAGCAGATACCAGGTCGGCGGCTGTGGTTGAGAAAACAAAGATGATCGTGGTCATGATGACACTTCCCATGACCACCGGATAGTTCCGGGTGATCACCGAATCGTAGATCAGTTTTCCGACCCCGGGCCTGGCAAACACGATTTCTGCAAAAACAGCGCCGGACAGCATATATCCGATTCCCACTCCCAGCAGGGCCACCGCCGGCAGAACGGCCAGACGCAATGCATAGGTCAGCACGATTTTCCGTTCCGTGAGCCCGAAAGCCCTGGCCGTCCGGATGTGATTCTCCCCCAGGACCTCCAGCATACTGGCCCGGACAAGGCGGGCAAGATACCCCACCCATCCCAGCCCCACGGCAAAGGAAGGCAAAATCAGGTGAATCAGCTGATCCACGATGTCCCCGTCTTTTCCCGCCCCAATGGCCGGAAGCCATTTGAGCCAGACCGCAAAGACGAGCAGGGAATACAAAGCCACCACAAAAGAGGGAATGGTAATCGTTCCCACGGAAAACAGTCCGGTCAGTTTGTCGATGAATGTGTTCCTCCGGACAGCGGAATAGCATCCCAGGGGAATTCCAATCAGGGCGGACCAGCCAATGGCAAAAAAGACCAGGCTGGCCGTAAAGGGAAGCTGACTGAAAAATATTTCAGACACGGATCTGTCTGAAAACACATCGGTTCCCAGGTCCCCCTGGGCAACATTGATAAAAAATTTCCCGAGCTGAACGGCAAAGGGTTTGTCCAGGCCCAGGCGCTCATTTAAGGCGGCCTTCATTTCAGGGGTTGCCCTGGGACCCAGCACGATGCTCAGGGGATCTCCGGGAACCGCATGAATCATACTGTAGAGGAGGGATACAGCGATCACAACCGTGATCGCTGCAACTCCGAGTCTTTTAATCAGGTAAAAGAGCATCGCTGCTTATGCTCTTTTAAAGAACCGGACCATTGGAATTCCTTCCGGGGTCATGGCCGGGACAATTGAGTTCCGATAGATAATGGGGGCGGACTCATGGGTAATGAAGCGGTAGCAGCCCGACTCTTCCATGAGATCCTGCATCTTCTGGTACATTTTATCCCGTTTGGCCGGATCCGTTTCAACGGCAGCTTCCTTATGCAGCCGGTCAAACTCTTTGCTGCTGAACCGTTCCCAGTTCCACACCCCCACCTGTTCAGAGACAAACCACATGGTGTACCAGTACGGGTCCGGCTGGCTGGAAAATCTATTGGTGATGAGCTGAATATTCTTCACCTTTTCCTTCATCTCTTTTTCAGATCCAAGCACCCAGAACTCTCCGGACTCATGCACATTGACTTTCACCCGGATACCGGCTTCTCCGAGGCTGGCCTGGATCACCTGGGCCTGGGTTACAATGGTGGATTTGTTCAGACAGTCAAGGGTGATATCGATTCCATCGGGAAAGCCGGCTTCTGCCAGAAGCTTTTTTGCCCCTTTTGGATCTGCCTTTGGCGGATTAATGGATTTGGCCCTGTGACCGAGAAGTCCGGGAGGGATAATGCCGGTGGCCGGTTTGGCCTGGCCGAAATAGGCGGCTTCCAGGATAGACTCAATATCGGTGGCCTTTTGGATGGCTTTTCTGATCTTTACATCTTTTAAGACCGGGTTGTCCATATTGATTCCCATCCAGGAATAATAGAGGGAGGGTTTGTTGACCACAGTGGCTTCCGGGGAGGGTTTGGACTGAAACATCTCATAGGAGGATACAGAGATTCTGGTAAAGTCGAGATCACCGGCTTCAAAACCGATTTCCGCTGTTTTTTCATCATCAATGGGATAAAAATGGACTTCATCAAAATCAGGTTTGGTCCCTTTCCAGTCCGGGTTGCGTACAATCACGGTCACCTGTTTGGGCTTCCATTCTTTAAATATATAGGGACCCGAGCAGGCCGGCGGGGTATTGGAGAAAGATCCGCCGACGGATTCCATGGCTTTTTTGGAAAGGATAACACCGGAGATTCCGGGAAGAGAGGTCATCCAGATCGGGGCAAAGGGTTCTTTTAAAACAATCACACCGGTATATTTATCTTTGATTTCCACCGTATCCAGCAGCTTCCAGTCACTGGCATAGGCAGATTTGGTCGCGGGATCGGCAATGCGCTCAAAGCTGTACTTCACATCTTCAGAAGTCATTTCCCCGAATCCGTTGGTGAACATGATGCCCGGTTTGAGTTTGAATTCGATTTTCGTGGGAGTGAGCTGTTTCATGTATTCAGCGGCCATGGGCTGCCATTCCCATTTGTCCCCGGGCTTGTAGCAGATCAGTTTGTTCTGGATACAGTCGTTGATGATGTCTTCATTTTTGGATTTGCAATGGGCCGGATCCAGGGTCAGGATATCGGAATAGTTCCGGATCCGCAGAATTTTTCCATCTGCTGACCAGGATGCCCCGGGAATGGCAAACTGACCGGCCATCAATGCGGTGGACGCCGCTGAAACCTGGATGAACTGACGTCTGGAAATCTTTGGGCTCTTGTCTTCTTGTTTAAACTTGGACATGTTTTGCTCCTAACATATTGGGGTTATAAAAGCATTGGACCGGGTATCTGTTTTCCCTTAAAACAGATACCCGTTTAAAGGCTTGCGGATTTCTTGGGCCGGCAGTTTCTCCGGAAGTAAATATATACGTATATACCTTTTCTGGAATAGGTTTAATGGAGTATTGATAATTTTCTGTAAATTCATAAGTTTAAAATGGCTTTAATCGATCAGGCAACGCTTGTTCAAAGGTCTGTTATCCGGGTTGAATTTTGAAAAATCAGATTCAACCCTTTTTTCTTTGATTTGTTTCCGTCACCCTAAGGCAATAAAATTGATCTTGTCAAGAGAAATTTGATGTTCACCAATAAATTACACATTTGACATGAAAAGGATTTGGAAACGGATAATCCACTCATATATCATGGGGAAAAGAATTTTTCCTGCAGAATCTGTCATTTTGTTTAGGACGGTCTGATGGGTATTGCCGCAGATATTATTATCATCCTGACGGCAGCTTTTTTGGCAGCCTTCTTACACAAAGATTTAGGCAGCCCGAGATTATCGGCTATCTCCTGGCCGGGTAAGGCCCCGGGAGTATCAGGGTGATGGTCGGCATGCCCATGCCCCAGGACCTGGCCATCATACCGGAGAGAATCATCCTCCCCCGTTCAACGATTCCGGAGCAGAACGTCCCGGAATTGAGCCATTGACGAAATGGAGTGAAACCGCCAGGTCGTAAAGCCGGTTGAGGAATTAATCCGAGGGAAAAATCTCCTGGCCCCGGGAGGTGAAAGAGGTCCGGGGGCCGACCATGATGGTTTCAACAATGGGAGGATTGACCGGCCGGCCGGCTTTCCATTCAACAATAAAATTGGCTCCGGATCCTCCGGCCTTATCCTTTTCCGGAATGATATAGCGGAAGGATTCCAAAGGATTTAAAACCAGGGGGGAGGATATAAATCCCTTTAACCGCAGGCCCTGGGTCTCATAATAATCCACGGTATGGATGGTGATGGGATAGGCGGGGTCTGTGTTCCGAATGCTCAGGGTGACGGCCAGCAGGGAGGGAAGTTCCTTGTTTCCGCTGTAGATATGGGAATAGGCCGGGACATAAATCATCTGGCCCTTGGATAAGCGGGCAATGTCCCGGGCCTGGAGGGGAAGTGCCGATACCAGGATAAGTGCGGAAATCAGGATCAGACAGATTGTGAGGCTCTTTTTCATGGGGATTCTCCGTTGGTTTTTTTATCATTATCCCATTATTTTTGGATTAATCAATGGCGAAGACGTATTAAATTAAAGAATTCTTGTCAACCGCAAGGAGGGTTTCCAGATTCCCGGGTTGACCTTTGGGCCTGATTTTGTATATTGGATACTGCCATGCGGATTTATATTCGATTTTCAGAGGATCTGGACTTTTTCCTGAAAAAGGAACAGCAGGGCAGGCGATTTGCCCTGGATATGGACCGGAAAGCCTCGGTCAAGGATATTATCGAGTCCCAGGGGGTTCCCCATACGGAAGTCGGCAGAATGGAATTGGAAAAACAGACCCGGGATTTCGCATTCATCCCGGGGAGGACCGGGGCTCTGGACGTCTCCGGAATTAAGCCTCCCTTTGATGTTCTGAAGCCGGGGTTTCTGAGGCCCCGGCCCCTGGCCCGGATCCGGTTCGTGGCCGATGTCAATGTAATGAAACTGGGAAAATTGATGCTGCTGCTGGGATTTGACACGGCCTGCTCCTCTTCTTTTTCAGACCCGGAGATCGCCGATATTTCGGAAAGGGAAAAACGCATCGTATTGACCCGGGATACCGGACTGCTCAAGAGAAAAAAGATAGAGTTCGGCCGGCGTATCCGATCCAATCTTCCCTATGAACAGCTGGAAGAGACCCTTGTTTTTTTCGGACTTTCCGGGAAGATCCGGTTTTTTACCCGGTGTTCCCATTGCAATAAAAGCCTTGAGCCCAGGGACAAGGCAGATGTAATGGCCCTGCTGGAGCCCAAAACCCAAAAGTACTTTTCCAGATTTTTTCAATGCCCGGAGTGTAAAAAAGTTTTCTGGAAAGGATCACATTATGCTAAGATTGTCCGGAAACTGGGGACCATGGAACATCCGGTCTTTCAAGAATGGCAAAGGAACCCCGACCAAAATTTTTCCAGGATTGAGGATCTATGAAACTGATTACCACCCATAAGGGATCTGATTTTGACGCCCTGGCATGCCTAGTGGCAGCAACCCTGATCTATCCGGATGCCAAGCCGGTTCTGCCGGGATTTTTCAATGCCAACCTCAAGGGGTTTCTGGCCATTCACAAGGATCTTTTTGATCTTTACACTCCCAAGGAAATCTATCCCGAGGAGGCCGATACCCTGATCGTGGTCGACACCCATTCCTGGAACCGGCTGGACAGCCGGATTCAGGTTCTTAGGGATAAACCGGATCTGAACATCATTATCTGGGACCATCACCCGGACGGTGATATGGAGGGAAGTGAAACCCATGTCCGGGAGACCGGAGCCGCCATTACTCTGCTGGTTCAGGAGATCCAGAAACAGAGAAAACTGATCACCCCCATCCAGGCCACCCTCTTTTTACTGGGGCTCTATGAAGATACCGGCAACCTGACCTTTCCCTCCACCCTGGCGGAAGATGCCTTTGCCGCGGGATTTTTGCTGGACAGAAAGGCAGACCTGAATATTCTTTCCACCTTTTTAAAGCAGGCCTACGGCCGGCAGCAGAAAGATATCCTCCACGAGATGATCCAGAGCGGAACCCGGACCGAGATGAATGGATTTACCGTGAGTATCTGCAGACAGGAGATCCAGGGGCGGGTTCAGAACCTGGCCATGGTGATGCAGATGTACCGGGAGATCATCAATGTGGATGCCGCCTTTGGCATTTTCAGGGATGCGGAGCAGAACAAGTGCATGGTCATCGGCCGGAGCGGGGTGGACGAGATCAATATCGGCATGATCATGCGGAGCATGGGGGGCGGAGGCCATCCCGGCGCCGGCTCCACCCTGATCAAGGCGGCCAATCCCGATGCCGTTGAGGAGATGATCACAGACCTGATCAACGGGAATCAGCATTCCTCGGTCATGCTTTCGGACATCATGTCCTATCCGGTGATGACCGTCCACGAGGACACTCTGGTGGAGGAAGTGGTCATGATCTTAAGGGATATGGGGTGTACGGGCATGCCCGTGGTGGATGATGACGAAAAGATCGTCGGCGTGGTCTCCAGGAGAGATTTCAAAAAGGTCAGAAAATCAAAGGAGATGCAGTCCCCAATCAAGGCCTTCATGGCCCGGAACCCCGTGGTCATCGGCCCCGACCGGAGCGCAGTGGAGGCGGCCCGGCTCATGATTAAGCACGATATCGGCCGGATACCCGTGGTCCAGGAGGATAAGATCATCGGCATCGTCACCCGCTCGGATGTGATGATGTATTTCTATGATCTTCTTCCGGATTAAAGTTTCAGTTTCTTCTTGGCGATGATTGCCAGTTTTTCCCGGAATATCTTTGAATTGTGACGGATATCCACGGGAAAGGATTTCTCGATAAAGATATGTTCAATGTCTGCGGTCAGAGGATTGGATCTGGCAAGGTCGTGGAGTTCTTTTAAAAATTCTTTTTTATTGGAAATCTTTGTTCCGGGTTCGATGAAGATCACCGGAATTTGTCTGTGTCTGGGACCCACCCCGGTCAGGGCGCTCCTATAGACCTTTTCGTGATTGTTGAACAGAGCCTCTACGGGAATGGTAAACAGGGTCTCTTTTTCCGTGATCACCCGATGGCTTTTCCGTCCGCAAAACCAGATCCTGCCCTTGGAATCCATCCAGCCCAGATCTCCCATGCGGTGCCAGAAAGATCCGTTGGGGTCCTCAATTTTTGCCAGAAGATCTGCCTCGCGGTTGTTGAAATAATTTTCAGTAGCCAGATCGGCGTTAACGATGATCTCTCCGACCTGGTTCTCCGGCACGGACCGGGCATCGCTGATTCTGGAAATGGGATCATCCGTGATCTCGATGATCTCTATCCGGGTATCGCAGATGGGCCTGCCGATGCACATGCCAAAACCCTGTTCACTCAGGCTCCGGGTCTCGGAAAGGATCTCATTGGATTCGATGGAGATAATGGGCACGGCCTCCGTGGCACCGTAAGGGGTGTGGATCTGGGCATCTCCGGTCAGCATGGATGAGAACTGCTCCATATTGGCCGGTGAAACCGGGGCTCCGGCAGAGACCACCCGCTGCAGGGAGGGTAGTTTGATTCCATTTTCCCTTCCGTATTTTCCCACCCGGTTCAGCAGGGCAGGGGAGGCAAACATATTGGTCACCCCGTGGTTATCAATGGCTTCAATGATTTTGGTCGGGTCGACCTGGGCCGGTTTGGTGGGATCCATGTCCGGGATCACTGCGGTCATGCCCAGGGCAGGATCAAACAGGGCAAACAAGGGGAAGGTGGGCAGATCGATCTCGTCCGGGCCGATCTTAAAATGGGCCTGGATCTGCCGGATCTGGGCATCAAAGTTACCGTGGGTATATACCACGCCCTTGGCCGGGCCGGTGGACCCGGTGGTAAATACGATGGCTGCGGTTTCATCCCATGTGGTGGGGGCCTTGGGGAAGGACTCTTGGGTGTCAAGGATGAGCTGGTCCAGGGTCTGTCCGCCCCAGAACCATCTTTTCCCCACGGTGACCCAATGCTTGACGCTCTGAAAATATTTGGGTTTCAGGGTTCTGAGTACATGGGCCTTTTCAATGCCGATAAAGGCCCCGGGCCTGCCCTGTTTCAGGCATTGGAGCATGCGGTCGATGCCCATTCCCGGATCCACCACCACGGGAACAGCCCCGGCCTTGAACATGGCGAAGATGGTGATGAAAAAATCAATGCCCGGCGTGACCATGAGGATGGTCCGGGTCCCCCGGGTGATGCCCGTCTCGGTCAGGCCAAAGGCCAATTGATCCGACAGGATGTCAAGCTGGGTAAAATTAAGCTGGCTGTAACGGACCCGTCCGCTTCTGTCCCGACCGGCCGGACAGACCACGGCTCGCTTATAGGGATAAAGTTCTCTTGTCCGGGCAAGGCTCAGTGCAATATTGGTATATCGGGTCATAGAAATTTCTTTTTGAGTTTAAAAATCAGGCCCGGGAAAAAACCATCCGGTTCCGGTTCCTGATTCTTCTTTAGTTTGTCGCTCTGCTCCCGGGCATTTGCCAGGGCTTCCTCTGCGGTCTGGGTCAGTTCTTCGGTTTTATCGGCAATCATAGTCTTTCCCTGTTCCGGGTTGACCTGATAGAGGACATAGATTTCCCGGATGGGCTTTTCTATTTTCAAAAACGCCTTTAACAGACCATTTTTTGATTTTTCCCAAACCTTTTTTTCCCGGTCCGCAATCTTCAACTGCTCGGGGTATTTCTGGCCGATGGTCTCAATCCTCTGAATCTCGGTGTTAAAAATATTGATCTCCGAGTTAAAGGAGAGAAATGCCTGGTAAAGGGAAGGGAAATGGTCGAAACTGAATTTAAGCATCTCCTGGGGCAGGGACACATGCTCCAGTTTCTTTTTTGTATATACAAGTTTCTCCGGCTTTTTGGCAAAGAACAGGGAATAGCCGGTATATGCACCGCCCCCCAGCAAAAGAAGGAGGACAAAGATGAAGATTCTCTTTTTGGTGAAAAGATTTTTCAGGCCGGCAATTTTCTTTCCCTTTTTTTTCTTTGGCGCTGGAACATCCGTCTCAGTTTGGGGCAAAGCCTTGGCACCCTCTGTTTTCTTATTTTCCCCTTTTTGATCTTCTAGATCATCCGGCAGCAGGGAATCACTCTCCTTGCCCTTTTTCTTTTTTTTCCCAAATCCTAACATGGCTGTTTTTTTACCCCGGCTGAATGAAAAAGTCAAAACCTCTAGCCACTTAAAAAATCTTTGATCAGGTCCAGGGTCTGCTTGGGTTTATCTTCAAAAAGATAGTGGCCTGCGTCTTTAAAAACATGGGACCTGGCGTTGGGAAAGCGTCTTTGGAATTCATCCAGGAACTTGGTATCAAATACAAAGTCCTTTGCCCCCCATAAAAACAGTAGCCGGTCCGGATCGAGTTTGGTCAGATTCCGGTCCACATGGTCGACAATGGTCCAGGATCTGTCTTTTTTAGTTATCGGTATATCCTGGACAAATTTTAAGGTGGCGATGCGGTTTCTCCAGGAGTTATAGGGAGCGGTCAGTCCTTTTTTCACCGGATGATCCAGGGGAGTCTCCGAGCCCAGAACCGCGGCCCCACCGGAAAAGGCATTGAATCCAAGGACGGCGGGCACGGCCAGAAACCTAAGGTATTTTATCATCCACAGCGCCAAAGGAAATGTTTTTCCGGGGGGGAGAAAAAATCCAGAGGTGTTGGTGATCACCAGTTTATCGATCCTGTCCAGGTTGTCCAGGGCCCAGGCCAGGCCGATCATGCCCCCCCAGTCATGGACGATGAGGCTGATTTTTTCCCCGGATCCGGCAGGAAAATCGAGGCTGGATACCAGACTGTCCAGGTCCCTGACCCGGGAGGCCAGGGTATAATCATAGGTTCCGGGATCTGTTTCAGGGCCGGACCCGGCAGGGGGTTTGTCTGAAAATCCGCATCCCATGTGGTCCGGTACAATGGTCCGGAAATTTTCAGATAAAGGGGGGATCAGGTGGCGGAAGTAAAAAGACCAGGTGGGGTTCCCGTGAACCATGAGGAGAGGCGGACCATCGCCCTGGTCCAGGTAATGGAGGGTATGTCCGTTGATATCCAGAAAATGAGGTTCAAAGGGGTAGAGATCCTCAAATCCTTCTGTGGTCAGCCGCTTGCCGTTGATGATTCGGTCTACCATTCCACACCTAATATATAGCAGTTGAGTCCGGAGCCCACCCCCAGGAAAGCCACAAAATCACCAGGCTCAAGAAACCCCCTTTCATCGGCAATGGCTGCCGTAATGGGCAGGGAAACGGTTCCCACGTTGCCCAGAAAGGGAAAGGTGGTAAAATCCTTGGACATATCAATTCCCAGGGTGGAGTAAAATCTGTGGTGGTGGCCGGCTCCGACCTGGTGGGCGATGAATTTGTCCGGCTTGTTTTCGGGCAGGTTAAACTCCCTCCGGAACATCTCATAGGTCTCCAGGGCCAGGTCCACCCCGTGTTCGAGAACACCCTGGGCCTGGGTCCTCATGATGACCCGGGAATGGGTGGGCATTCCCTTTTCCTCAAACCCCCAGTGGCAGAGTCCGTGGTGCTGGATGGCGTTCTTTACCACCCCGCCTTTGACGGCATGGCGCCGGAAGGCAGGATCCCCGAGTGTGCCGTCGGTGAGAAGCACGGCACAGGCTCCGGATCCCCCGGTCATGGTGGCCACGGCCTCTTTGTAGAATTCAATACTCTTGTGGGTGTTGATCTCCTCTATGGTGGCATCCACGATCTGCCGGGCCGTTTCGCAGGAGACCACAAGCCCGGCCCGGATATTTCCCAGCTCGATCTCGTTGGCCACATGGACCATGCCCGTGACCATGCCCAGACATGCGGATTTCACATCGTAGACATGGGCGTCCCGGCTGATATTGAGCCTGTCGGCAATGGAGCAGGAGGTGGCCGGTTCAAATCCGTCCTGACCCACCCCGCAAAAACAGAGCGCCCCGATGTCCAAAGGATCGATACCGGCTTCGTCAAGGGCCTTTTGCCCGGCTGCGGCGGCATGTTCTCCCAGGGTGTGGTCCACATCCCAATACCTTCTTTCCTTGATACCGGTCAGGGCTTCGATCATGCCGGGTTCAAAACCCACGGCGTCAAAAAACGGGGAGAGCCGGGCTTCGATTTCCCGGGTGGTCACCACATGGGGGGCCAGCTCATACCCGAAGGCTTCAATAAATACCTTAGAATATCTCATTTTTTTCTCCAAAAATCTTCCAGGTCCTGCCTGGTGACACCCGCAAGCCTCATTCCCATGTCCCGGTAAAGAACGATTCTCAGGCCATCGGAAAACATGTGGGCATCTGCAATCACATAGGGTTGGGGATCATACCCCATCTCTTTTATTTCTATTTCATACCTGGCCTTCCGGGTGGCAGGGGTCACCGGCCCCCGGCATTTCAGGTCGCTTTCATTGTTGGGCAGCACATCAAATCCCCCATGGGGATCCGGGCTGATCCAGCCCATTCTCTGGACAAAGATCCGCAGGGCATGGGCGCAACATTCGTACATCAGGGTGCCGGGCATGACCATGTCATCTATGAAATGACAGGTCAGAAACCAGTCGTCGGGATGGATGTCCGCCTCTGCCGTGATGGATCCCATCCCAAACCGTCCTCCCCGGGAATTCAAATCAAGAACCCGGTCGATGAGGTGCATCCGACCGCCGGGCAGCCTCTGCCCCTCACCCAGGGCAACTCCCCTGAACTCCGGGCCAAAGGCCTGTTCCAGATTCCCCCGGCGCAGGGCCTCGATTTTTTCGTCGGAAAAGGAGGTCTGTTCCACCTTTACCAGGGGAGCAAAGGTATCCTTTGCCGGGATTTTTTCCTGATCTTCCCGGGTCAGGATGATGCCCCCTGAATTTTCCACCTCCTGTTCCGTGAAAAAACCGGCACACCCCTCCCGCATAGAGATAAAGGGCCGGCCCTGGATAAAGCCCCTGTAATGGAAGAAGAAAAGATAGATCTCCCCCTGTTTCAGGAACCGGTCGATTTCAATGTGGTACTCAATGGTTTCCCCCGGGTTTGGCAGCTCCCTGTGAAAGGTCACCTTTGCATCCAGGAGCCTGTACTTGCGCCTGCCCTGAATGGCATGGTCAATGCCCAGATAGGAGCAGAGGAACAGGTCTGCCTGGCCCGCCTCAATGGAGATGGATACCGGGGCCTTGCCGCCGTCCAGGTACCAGGCCTTTTCCTTTACATCGTGCTGGGTAATGATCTTTCCCGGTCCCAGGGAGCAGGTCTTCCCTTCAATGGCCATGATCCGGTCCACCAGCATCAGGGGTTCCGCCGGCAGCCTCACCCTCACCGGATAAGTGTCGATGATGTCGAATTCAGGCCCCAGAACATCTCCGGCTTTTCCCACGGCAAACTCCAGGCATTTGTCCCTGTCCAGCAGGGGGGCCGGCGCAGGATCCGCCGGTCCGGGATTCGGAAGGTCTTCCGGTTCCTTTATCACCCCTTGGGCGTGCCGGGTCAGTTGGGCAAATTGTTCTTCCATAAGAGCCATGTTCCGCCGGGAGAATTCAAGGAATTTTTCATGGGCCCGGGCCGTGGCCTGGGAGCCCCTGGCAATGAGGCCGGGGTCAGGAAGCCCGGCCTGTTCAGGGGAAGGGACCAAAGATTCTTCCATGGGCTTGTCCTGAGGGTCATGGCCTGAGGCTTTTCGGAGCCATTGGATCATTTCGCCTGAAAGGGGCGGTCGGCCGGTTTTGATCTTCATTCGTTTTTCACCGGGTTTCAAGGACCTTTGAAGGAGATGGGCGGTAGGGCTGTCTGCCGCTTCCTCCAGAAGAACATGGGCGCAGGTCCCGTCCGGGGTCAGGGCGGCGGCCACTGCCCTTTTGGGATTTTTCCTGTCCGGCTCCCAGGAGGCTTCAGTCTGGGAAAGGCTGAACCGGTCCAAAGGCAGTTCGGAAAAGGCGGATGTCCCGGGCAGACTATTGCCGGGCAGGCTCCGGCAGTGCAGGCAGAGGGCTGTTTTGATGATGGAAAACAATCCTGAAACGGTCCGGCCGTCCCCCAGGGCCGTCAGGCTTGACCCCAGATTCAGCAGGGTATCCCGGGGGTGTCCCATAGCCAGATCCCCAAGGGCCCGGGCTTCGGCCCGGCCGGTCGGGCCGGTTCCGGCGGTGGCGGTTTCCATGAATGCGATATCCCGGAACCGGGTATGGGTCCGGGTCAGAAGGCTTTCCAGGGAATCCCGGTAGATATCCGTTGCCAGGGTGGTCTGGGAGGGATCTTCCCCGGGAATTTCGCTGCCGCTTCCCCCGCTAGTCCCTTGGATGAGGCCGTAGATCCGGTCCCCGTCCCTGAGGGCCTGATCCAGGGGTTTGAGCACAATCGCCCCGGCCCCTTCAGTGGGCCGGATCGAATCAAAGGGCCGGGCTGCCCGGTTGAGCAGAAAGTGGCGAAAGTCTCCGGCCATGTCCACGCATCCGCAGATAAAGGTATCTGTCTCACCGGAACCCAGGGAGATCAGAGCGGTTTCAACCGCCTTCATCCCGGAAGCCGGGCCGGCGGACAGGGTAAAGCAGGGGCCGCCCAGCTGGAATTCCCGGGCCGCCCTTGAGGCCACAATGCCGCCCAGGGCGCCCAGGGTCCGGTTGAATGTAAGGGGAGGGCTTAAGATGTCCAGGATCTCTTTTTCATGTCCGAGGCCCCGGCCTTCCAGGTTCCAGCGCAGGAAAAAATTGGCTGCATTAAAGTCAAAGTCAATGCCGATGGCGCACCCGGTCCGGGTCCTCAGGGATCCGTTTTCGGGTCTTGGCGAAATACCCGCGTCCTCCAGGGCCCCTTTGGCTGCCTTGAGCAGGATGAGGTGCTGGGCAAGGATGTCCTCCATCTGATTGGGGGGGATGTGGAATTCCCCGAGCCCGATGGAGAAGTCTTCCATGAAAAGGGTTTCCAAAGAGGTCAAGTCCGTTCCCTCAATATCGTCCCGGAGCCACCGAGTTCCGGGCCCGGAGGAACGGGGCTCTTTTTTCCCGAAGACAAGATCGGAAAAATCTGCCAGACCCTGGCAGTCCCGGGTAAAGACATCCATCCCGATGACGGCGCAGGGCCGGATCCGGGGAAGGCCAGCCGGGACAAAGTGGAGAGGGGCCCGGCTTGAATACTCCTCCACCAGGATATGGGCGTTGATGCCCCCGAACCCGAATCCGGATATTGCGGCTTTCCGGGTCTGACCGGGGCCTTGGGCCTTCCATTCCTCGGGCTTGGTCTGGACCCTCACCCGGGTTTCGGCCAGGGGGCTGTTTTCGGGAAAGGAGGAAAAATTGAGGGAAGGGGGAAGAAACTTGCGGTTCATAGCCCCCAGGGTCTTGATAAAAGATGCCGCGTTCGCAGCGGTGAGCAGATGACCCACCATGGACTTGACAGACCCAATGGAAAGGGGATGATCCGGGCAGGAATAAATGTCCAGAAGGCTCTTTATGCTTTGGGTCTCCACCCGGTCCCCCACGGGAGTGCCTGTGCCGTGGCATTCCATGTACTCGATCTGATCCGGGGTCCATCCGGCGGATTCATAGGCCGCGGCCATGGCCCGGATCTGGCCTTCCGAGGCCGGTCCCACCAGGTTCCCCTCGATATCGTTGGAGACCCCGGCCCCACGGATAATCCCCAGGATATTGTCTCCGCATTCCAGGGCATCCTCCAGCCTTTTTAGGACCATGATGCCGCATCCTTCCCCCACGACCAGGCCGTCGGCATTCCGGTCAAAGGGGGCGCAGCAGCCCGATGCAGACAGGGCCTTGAGCTGGGAAAATCCCACCTGGGTGTAGAGGGAGTCGGGCCTGGATACCCCGCCGGCCACCATGATATCGGCTTTTTTCAGGCTCAGGTGCTCACAGGCCAGTTTGAGAGCCACCAGGGATGAGGCGCATGCCGCATCCAGGGTAAAGCTGCCGCCCCCCAATCCCATGGCCCGGGCCAGGATGGCGGCAGGCCCCGATACCACCGAAGCCCGGCATGCATCCAGGGGCGAAACCAGGTCCGGACCTTTTCCGGTGAGAAGGTCCAGGGAAAGATCTGAGGCAGTATCCGTGGGAAGGGAGATGGCGGCCAGGATCACCCCGGTCCTCTGTTTGAGATCCGGATTGGAGTAGCAGTCTTCAAAGGCCCTTTGTCCCGTGTGGAGGACCAGGTGATGGACCAGGTCCAGGGGGGCCAGGATATCTTTATCGATCAGAAACCCATGGGGATCAAATTGAAAATTGGTGATCAGGCCGGCCCGGTCTGAAACGGCCCGGTCCGGTTTAGGATCTTTTTGAACCATGATTCCCGGCGGAGCTATCCATCGGGATTCAGGCACCCGGATAATGGATTCTCTGTTTTCCAGGATATTGGTTAGAAAGTCGTCTGTGCAGCCTGCCCCGGGAAAAACCCCGGCCATGGACACCACGGCAACGGGAGGCAGGCCTTTTTGATCCCCCTTTGATTTCATAGGGGGTGGTATAAAGGAGAACCCCTGTGAAATCAAGGCAATCATTGTAAAATTTGTGTAAAATGAAGGTGGATAGCCTGAAGGCTGAAGGAGTTTAGGTGGTTTGTTAACCTTTTCTGGGGTGCTTATCTCTGCCGGAAAATAAGCAAGAAAGGAGGAATCTTTCCCTGGTGGAGACAGGAAAGAGTTTTATGCTTTCCGGCATATGAAGGATTATGTGTATTGAACTGATTCTTCTCCAAAAGCTCAACCCCGAGATGTTGTGGTTGAAGCGAGATCGAAAATCTGAGCTTTGATTGACAAATTGTGGAGTCTACTTTTCCTCAAAAATCCACTGAAAGTCAGTTTTTTAGGTTAAAAAAATGTCGTGAATTCAAAAGGTATTTTCAGCAGATTTGTACCGTGTAAAATTTTTATATAGGACAAAAATGCATCAACGTTGCTGATCCGTCGCGCGGTTTTTTGCATCGTCTTCATTTGTTTTGTGTCTCACTTCAATCGTCAATAATAAAGCTAAGAGATATCAGGAACGATACCAAGTTGCTGGAAAAAGGTTAAATTATCAAGAAGCTCTCTATCTTCCACTATTTTGTTGTCTTTTATGCGGCTAATAACCATACCATGAATTTCCACTGATTTTTTAGTCGCGGGAATGCCCATGAAGTCTTGCTCATGGGTGCCTTTGAGGGTAAATGCAGTACAGGTTCGGTCGTCAGAACTGAAGAAATCGTTAATTTTGAGGCTCAGGTCAGGGAACGCATCACGGAATGCCCGTATAAATTCTGTCAATTGACCGATACCTTTCAGTTGACTGTGAGGGCTCCAATATTCGTACTCAGGATGAATGACCTTTTCGATTACGGAAAGGTTTCCCTTGTTGAATGCCTCATCAATGAGGATACTCACTAAATCTTTCGGTTGCATATTTTCTCCTTTGGGGAGCGTCTGAAAATAGGTATAACGCGTGCATCCAGCTTCACGTTTAGCGTCCGGTGAGGTCGATGTCCGCTTGTATTTCCGACCACAAATATTTTTTTGCCAATAGCAAATGGAACCGGTTCCCTTTCATTTTAGAGGGGTAACCTCAGGGTACAATCTTTGGGGAGAACCGATCAGTGCGCGAGCATTAACAAAAAATATATCCGAGCAGAATAATTGCGTATGGATATCAGATAAACCCATCAGCGTTGCTAAATCGTAAAATCTTCTATTTCTTCAAATACATCCACGGATAACCTTTCGGCTATGTCATGCATAGGCTGCATTTCTTTTTTTAACGGGCTTTTCCAGAACTGCTGCCAGCTTTCGATTGTATCCCAACGGGCTATGGTTAGAAACTCCGTGGAATCCTGGTGGCTGTGAAGCAGCACGCTACCTCGAGCACCATTTTTAGACGCTCTTATTTTAGATGTCGCTTTTGCCCAGGCTGTTTTAAATTTTTCCTGGTTGGATTTTTGTACTTTCCATTTGTAAGCTATTCTTATCATATCCTTTATCAAGCCGACTTGTTTTCTTATGAGATCCTTTAACCTAACCAAATTTTAAATTAAACTGTTGGTTGAACACGTTGATTCAAAACCGGGTCAAAGAGGTCAGCCTCATAACAGACCAGTTCTACGGAGTTGCCGTCAGGATCGTACAGATAGATAGACCGCCATCCAAACGGCGGATGCTCGCCGGAGTGAAACTCAATGCCCATGCTTTCCAGTCTGTTTCGCTCCTTCTTGAATGCGGCTTTATCAAGCGAAAAAGCAAAGTGATGCAATGTGCCGGACCCTGAGTCTGCTTTGTTTTTCTGCATATTTTCCGGTCCGCTGTACTCATGTGTTCTGTCAAATATCGCCAGTAACTGTGGATGCCCTTCAAAGTCGTCATCAATTTTTAAAAAATTTGCGCTGCCGAACGATGCAAACAATTCCAGTCCGATGACCTGACGGTAGAATTCCACCATTTTTTTTGGATTATCGCTTCTTAGAACAATTTCTCCAAGGCGTTTCGTTTGTATTTTCATTGTTGGATCTCCTGAATTTTTTATTCACCCCAGATGCCCGAATCAGCAGTCTGTCGGATATAATCTGCATACTGTCTGGCTTTCTGCCCAGTTACCTGTTCTATGTCCCGGGTGATGTGGCTTGCATGCCCTTGGCGAAAATAGCGTTCCAGATCCAGCATTCGATCGGCTATTTCTTCCGGCATCCCTTGTGCCAGCATCCCGTCTTTATAATCTGACGGCGAAAGATTCATATGGCGGATCCTTCGGCCAAGAACTTTTGTCAGCTCCTCTGAAACCTGATCATAAGTCCAGGCCTCAGGGCCGGTTAACGTGTAGGCCATTCCCTCATGGCCCGTTTCTGTCAGGGCTTTAAGGGCCACAGCTGCGACATCCCGGATATCAACATGGCTGATATCAGCTGTACTGCTTGCGCTGTAAAATGTATCTTCTGCCCGGATAGTCTCCCCCATATACGTCACAAGGTTTTGCATGAAGCTGTTCGGGCGCAGAAATGTCCAGGCGATCCCGCTTTCTTTTACGGCTACTTCGACCGGATAATGAACCTTTGCCAGGCTGAAAGACTGGGCCGGCGCCCCCATTACGGACTGTTTCACAATATGCCGGACATTGGCAGCTTTCGCAGCTTCAACCGCATTCAACTCAAGTCTTGCCTGATCAGGCGTATTGGGGCCCAATAAAAATAATTTTTCGCAATCCTGAAATGCCGGCACTAGCGTCTCAGGGCGGTTGTAATCTATTGTTACCGCTTCAATTCCTTTCAAACGGGCTTTTTCTGCCTTTTGTTCAGAAAAAAAGGCACCCCGGTACGATATCTTACCGGCGCTGAGTTGTCGGATGACTTCCGAACCCAGCGTTCCGCTGCTTCCTGTTACACAAATCATATGGCTTTCCTTTGATTACTTTATAAAGACGGAATAAGAATGACAGCATATTTAATGCTATCCTAACTTTTTAATCAAATGCTAACAGGATAAAAGATGATTACTTAATGACGATGTGTCAACAGCAGTGGCTGATTTTTTCAAACCGCATGAATACGTTTATTTCCCTGGCTTTTTTATCTTCATCCGTTTCATTCTTTCAATCAGCGTTGTCGGTTTAATGCCTATAAGCTTTGCCGCGCCGTCTTCATTGTAAATTTTCCAATTACAATACCGCAAAGCCCGGATCATATTTTCTCGTTCCAATAGCTGAAGATCATTGGCAGACAGGATCCCATCCGGCAGCATTGTTGGAAAAGCCGTGTGTTCTGGTATAAAAGAGTTGTCTTCCCGTTCAAGTATTGAGCTAAAATTCAAACGGTTGGATTTTGATAAAATCATTGCCCGTTCAACAGCATTCTCAAGCTCACGGACATTGCCCGGCCAGTCATAAGATTGCAGATCCATTACGTTGGCTTGCGTCAAGTCCGGTCTGGGACGGTTCATTGCTCTTGAAAGCCTGTGGGTAAAATGCTCGGCCAGCAGCGGAATATCATCTATTCGGTTCCTGAGCGGATCGATATGAATGGGAAAGACATTCAGACGGTAAAAAAGATCGTCCCTGAATGTTTTGTTTTTAACCTCCTCTTTTAAATTCTTATTGGTGGCAGCAATTAGGCGGACATTTACTTTTCGTGTCTTTTCCTCACCCAGGCGTTCATATTCTCCTTCCTGGAGCACGCGCAGCAGTTTGCTTTGAAGCGACAATGGTATTTCACCGACCTCATCCAGAAAAATGGTTCCGCCATCAGCCGCCTCAAACCGGCCGATCCTGTCTTTAACAGCTCCAGTGTATGCCCCTTTTACATGGCCGAAGAACTCACTTTCATAAAGGTCTTTTGGAATTGCAGCACAATTGACTCTTACAAATGCAGATGCTTTCCGGCTGCTGTGTTTATGAATTTCACGGGCAACCAGTTCTTTGCCTGTGCCCGATTCTCCTTGGATGAGCACGTTGGACCCGGTGGGTGACACAAGTTCTATCTGCGATATAATATTTTTCATTGACCGGCTCTGGCCGATAATTGTTCCATAGCGGTGAGAATCGGCCAACTCCTGTTTAAGGAGTATGTTTTCAGCCTGTAACCGATCCTTGAGCAATTGTATTTCAGAGGTTCTTTCCGCCACGATTGTCTCAAGATTATCCCGATGCGCCTTCAGTTCCTGTTCGATTTTCTTTTGCTTTGAAATATCCTCAATCATTGCGATAATCATCTTTTCATCCGTTTGGCTGTCTTCCACAAGGATAACCCCCAGGCTTGCCCAGAATATTTCGCCTGATTTCCGGATATATCTTTTTTCCATGTCGTAGTGACCGATCTCATTTGATCTTAGTTTATTGAACAGATTCAGGTTGGGATTTTGGTCCTCCGGATGGGTGATTTGGGAAAAATGCATTTTCTCAAGTTCATCTTTTGAGTAGCCCATCATATTACACAGCGCTCGATTCGCCAAACGGACATTTCCCTCAAGATCATTTAAGGACGCACCAAAAGGGGCATACTTGAAAATTTTACGGAATTTGGCCTCACTTTCCTGAATGATCCGTTCTGAATTTTTCAATTTGGCGACCTGTTCTTCAAGGTCCTGATTTATTGCTTTTAGCGCTTTTACATAGCCAGTGCATCGGTTTTCCAGGAGCAGGCACCGATCCTCGAGTTCTTTTAAAGTTTCTTTTGTATGAATCATAACGAATTCTCTTTTTATTGATCGCCGCAATTTATCTCAAATATTTGAGATAAAGATAACCACAACTTTAAAAATCTCAATAATTTGAGGTTTTTAAACGGCGTATAAATTTAAAAAACCTCTTAGTATCAAGTGGTTACGATATATCTTCGAGTTGGCACAATAATTGATCTAATTATAGATAACGAGAAAAAAGGCAAAGTATCAACGTCATTCGTTAATAAAAAACTTACCTGAAAAATATGGAGGATATGATGAATACTTCAATTAAAATATTACTTTTTATGGTCATCTCCGCAGCCATTATTTATGGTTTCACTGCAAACACTGAGGTGAACACCCAAACACAAAATGAAGAATTTATAGAACTGGCCTACAGCGATCGTTCGCCTTCAACTTACGGTGTAAACCAGATTAATGAGGTTTTACGTGCCGTGGGCGTCAGGGTCAGCACACTTCCGCTTCCTGAAGCGGCCGGCCAGATTCTTGAGACATCACAAAGTCGTGCTTTGACCACTGCTGAAGCAGATGAGTTGATATCGATTTTTTCCCTGGACCGGCAAGGTCTGTTGGAGGAAATTCAACGTGCTGGCAGAGTACCCGCTGCCTTACACGGCGGCTCGCTTTCAACCTCAGAAATCGGCGTACCACCGTATCCAAAAGTGTACGATATGAAATCACTAAGCCCTGAAATGACCATTTATCTTCAGGAAAAATTCGGTAAACTCCACGTAAACAGTTCTGAAGACGGCGTCGGCATTGATGAAGTCATGACCATTGTGTCCGGAGGCCCTTACACATGGTTTTTTGTTCTACCTGGAAATGTGGTAGGCAAATTGACATTTGGTCATGTCGGAAAAAGTGGGCATGCGTGGCGGGTAAGTTACCCGGGACTGATTCCCCATGGCGGATTTTTTGATGCTGAATACGGGCTGGTGGTTGCCTATGCCCATGGACCGGAACATTTTGTCATGCGCTACAAGGAACCCAATGTCCAGGGGGCCGAAACCCTGGGAAAGAATCCATGGATCAATTTTTCTAAAGAGACCCCTCAGCTTCTGACCAGAAGATAAAAGCACAAGGCCCTGCTTTTTCAAGCAGGGCCGTTTCATAAGGGAGATATAAAATGACTGATCTAAATCACACGAGTGCGGTCTTATCCGCTCCAAAAAATAAAAACAGATTTGTTCATGCACTCATGCTGTTGAATATTCTGCTCATTGCAAGCTCATTTCCGGTAGGTGCAAGCATCACAAATGCCTTGCCCCCTGCAGTAATGATGTCCTTAAGATTCATGCTTGCCGCATTATTGTTTGCGCCTTATGTTCTTGTTCGAAACGGATTCCAACTCCCGTCATTGAGAAGTATGACGCATTACATCATTATCAGCATCCCGCTGGTTATCTTTTTCTGGTGCATGTTTGAAAGCCTCCGTTACACCACCTTGTTGAATGCAGGTGCCTTATTCACACTGGTTCCAACGGTTACGGCCGTTTTCGCAGCAATCTTAAACAAGGACAGCATCAGCAGAGCCCGGGCACTGGGCCTGTTTGTCGGAACGCTCGGCGCTGTCTGGATCGTATTTCGCGGGGACATCAGCGCATTAGCGAACTTAAACCTGAATTATGGAGACATTGTCTTTTTTATCGGATGCCTGGCGCTTGGACTGTACAACGTGCTGATCAAAAAACTGTATCAAAATGAACCCATGGAATTACTGACTTTCTGGGTACTTCTCTGGGGCAGTGTCTGGCTGTCTGTTATTTCCCTGCAGGATATGGAACAGATCAACTGGAAAGATGTCGGACTGAATGTGTATGCCGGAGTTGCTTATTTATCAATATTCACCACATTGATCACCTTTTTCCTAATGCAGTTCAGCATCGTTCGAATCGGCGCGGCCAAAGCATCTGCCTACAATTTCATAACCCCGGTTTTTGTCATCCTGCTGAGCATCATTTCAGGAATGGAACGCTTTATCCCCGTTACCGTTCCCGGTATTTTACTGGTTGTAACAGCCATGGTTTTGATCCAGCGGGACAAAGGAGGAAAAAAATGAAAACAACGATATTTGGCGCCACTGGCAATGTCGGGAGCAGAATCGTAAAAGAAGCTCTGATGCGTGGACATAAAGTCACGGCTGTGGCCAGGGATGAAAAGAAATTCTCCACATTGCCTCAAGGTGCAGTTGGCAGGACAGGGGATGTGAGCAACCCGGAGGATATTGTCCTGCTGAGTAAAGGACAGGATGTGGTCATTTCAGCCATTCGGCCTCGACCGGGCAACGAGAATCAGTTAGTGGAAACAACCCGATCCATACTGGCCGGGCTGGCAAACACAAATGTCCGCCTTATAATATCAGGTGGAGCCGGATCCCTGATTGTTCCCGGAACAGAAAACAGACTGGTTGTAAATGATCCGGAATTCGTATATCCGAGTTTCAGGGATATTGCCTTGGCATGTGTTGAGCAGTATCAACTCTGTGAAGCAAAAGAGAATGTCGACTGGGTCTACCTTTGCCCACCAGCTGTACTTAAACCCGGTAAAAGGACGGGAACATATCGGACAGGTAAAGATCATCTGCTGTTGAATACTGATGGAAAATCCGTCATTTCAATGGAAGATTTGGCTGTTGCGCTGATGGATGAGGTTGAACAGCCCACTCATAACAGGGAACGGTTCACGGTTGCTTATTGAGAATAAAGGAAAAAGAAAATGGAATTGAACTGGTCATATAATACGGATAATATCGATTGGGATGAGCTGTCCATGCTGTATACGATAGCTCCGTTAGGCATTAAACCCGTAGACTATCTTAAAAAAGTCTTAAAAAACAGCATGTTTAAATGTTTCGTCTATAGCGGCACAAAACTTATCGGTGCCGGACGGGTTGTGGCAGATGGTGTTGACTGCGCCTATTTTTGTGATATCGTGGTTCATCCTGAATTTCAAGGCAAAGGAATCGGAAAATCAATCGTCAAACAATTGTTATCATTTTCAAAAAAACATAAAAAAATAATTTTATATGCCAACCCCGGAAAGGAAGCTTTCTATGAGAAACTCGGGTTTAAGCCGATGGTGACAGCCATGGCCATTTTCCAAGATCAGGATGCGGCTGTTAAATCAGGTTTGGTGAAGGATCAATAGAATTCATATCATTGAAAATGAAAAAGTCACTCAAAATACCCGCTGTAACCTATGCCAGGATTACCGGTTTGCTCTATCTGGCTATAATTATCCTGGGGCTGTACAGTGAAATATTTATTCGTTCAAATCTGATTTCCTATGGGGATGCTGACATTACAGCAAAAAATATTCTTTCGTCTCAATGGCTATTCAGAATTGGTTTTGCTTGTGATTTGGTCGTTTTCATATGTGATGTGGCTGTTGCATTCTTATTATATGTCCTGCTGAAACCGGTAAACAGATCTGTTTCTTTGATATCAGCCGGGTTTAGACTAACAGGAACTGCTATTTATGGCGGCAATCTGCTCAATTACTTTGCTGCGTTGCTAATTTTGAGCGGTACTGAATATCTCAGTGCCTTCAGTCCCGACCAAATCAATGCCATGGCTTTGATGTTTCTCAATATTCACAAGCACGGTTATGATCTCGGTTTGGTTTTCTTTGGGATGCATTGTTTATTTATGGGGTTCCTATTATTCAAGTCCGGTTATTTTTCCAGGATCGTAGGCATACTGATGGTGTTTGCAGGAATCGGATATGTGGTAGGAAGTTTGACTCTTTTTTTGAGTCCGAGATATTCTTCTGTGATCGTTCCGATATATATAGCCCCGCTAATCGGTGAGTTGTCACTTTGTTTGTACCTGTTGATAAAAAGCATCAAAAGATAAAATGCAAAACCTGAGCATTAATGTACCGGTGTTATTGAAGGTTTTTTCAAAAATTGTCCATCTACCACATATTGTACCGGTATCGAAAAGCCAAAATTTAACTTTATTGAAGAATATCCTTACCCTGGTACCCCGTGCAAGGAAAAATTGCCAGTCAGATTGAGACGGCAGGGCCTGCTTGACAAACAGCAGGCCTAGAGAAATTTTAAAAATTGTCAAAGGATTTGCTGTGCTCATACCCTGACTGCTGAAAGACTTTCGGCTTTGGACTTTTGCTTTCCAAAAAACCTTCAGCCTTGAGCCTTTAATCCCCCCTATCTCATGAAAAAATCAAAAAGGTTCCCTGGATCACGGGAAAGATCAGGAGCAGGGCCGTGATACCCATGAAGGCAATGGCCAGGATCCTGTCAAGCAGGTTTTCCCTTCTCCGGTCATTGTAGGAGAAAATCCAGCCAAAGAGAATGCCGGTCAAAAGCCCCCCGGCATGGCCCCAATTGTTGATGTTGGGGATGAGAAATCCGATGAGGATCAGGCTGATGATCCAGCCCGAGGTCTGCTTATAGACCCTATGGGCCCATTCGCTACCCTGGGATCTGCCGAAGTAGAGCAGGGCCCCGATGAGGCCGCAGAGGCCTGAAGAGGCTCCGATGGTCATGTAGACATTGCCCAGGTAGGAGAGCAAAAACCCCCCGGCCCCGGCCAGGGTATAGATGGTGAACATCCTGAATCTGCCGTACTCGTGAATGACCAGGGGAGCCACGGTCCTCAGGGCAAGCATGTTAAAGAGGATGTGGAGCAGACTGCCGTGGAGCCAGTTGGCCGTGATCAGGGACCACCAGGCCTTGTAATGGGCAATGGGGATCCGGCCGGAAGCTCCCATGAAGTTGAGCACGTCCATTGTGGGGGACAGGGCTTCAAAGGGGTTGATGGAAAAATGGGTCTCTTTCCCGCTGAAGATCAGGCAGGTCACAAACATGAATATATTGGTATAGATGATTCCCTTTAAAAGAAAAGCAGGGGTGAAAAAAGACTGGGGTTTCATAAGGGTTCCAAATTATTGTCAGGGGCTTTAGGTGTTATCTGCCATGGGAGAGAAAGACGCAGCGCTGTTCTGAAATTCTCAATTGAACTTAATGTCCTCTACTTTTACGGCATTGAGGTATTCCTTGACCGATCCCAGGGTCAGGGTGAACATCTTGGTGCCCGTGAGTATGGCAATGGCATTGCCGGAACAACCGCAGGCATCCGCAAACATGGGGCCGATAACGGCTGTGGGGTCTGTGGCCTGATTGGGATTTGCCTGCATCTTTTCCAGATAGGTGTCCAGGCGCTCTTTGAGTATGGCGAAATAGTCGATCTGTTTTCCCGTGGTGGTTTCCGTAAGGGTGGATATGTTCTGGGAGATCTCCCGGATGATTTCCCAGAAGGACCGGGAAACCGGGGCCTTGCTTTTATCCGAGGCTGCCATGTAAAAGGAGATTCCCCATCCCACGGACAGGATTTTCAGGATTCCCAGTTCATATTCAATGGCGGTCAGGTTGAGGCCGTGGTCCCGGGGCAGGGCCGCCAGGATCTCCTTAAGATCCTTCCGGTCAATGGCAAAACTGGCCAGGTTTTTGGCCAGGTCCTGGTGGGTGATCTTTTTGTTCTCGATGCTGTTCATTGGATTTTCCGTATCTATTAAAACCATGTACAATAATGCCGGTTTATGGCATATTTACCTCAATTAATAACAGCCAGAGGTAAAAGTGTAAACCCAAATGATTTTTATCGATCTGAAGCTTTTTGTTACCTTGTCCAAGTATCTTCCTGAAAATCCTGAGGCCTTTGAAGTGGCCCGGGGAACCCGAATTGAAAAGCTCATGGAGGATCTCGGCATCCCGGGGAACTCGGTTAAGCTGATCTTTGTAAACGGAAAAAGGGAGGGCAGGGACTATTGCCTGCAGGACCGGGACCGGGTGGGGCTGTTTCCCCCGGTGGGAGGCGGGTAATCCCTTGATAATGGAGAATTGCGGATGGTGCGCATCCATTTTAATTTATGTCGGAATTTTTAGAAGATCGGTATAAGAGAAATTTCAATAGCCTTTCCCTGGAGGATCAGAAGCGTCTGGCAAAGGCCCGGGTCATCGTGATCGGCCTGGGAGGCCTTGGGGGAGGGGTCTGCGAGATTCTGGCCAGGACCGGGGTGGGACATCTGACCCTGGTGGACGGGGACCGGTTCGATCCCACCAACCTCAACCGCCAGCTTTTGAGCCGGGAAGACCTTGTGGGAACTCCCAAGGCCCTGGCGGCCGAGGAAAGAATCCGGGCTATAAATTCCGATATCCGGGTGGAGGCCAGGGTTGAATATGCAGACACAAAATCTCTGCCCGGCCTTGTCCGGGGTATGGACCTGGTGGTGGACTGCCTGGATACCATTGATGCCCGGTTCCTTGTCCAGGACGCTGCCCAAGGGGCCGGCATTCCCCTGGTGTCCGGAGCCATTGCCGGGATGACCGGCCAGGTCACGACGGTCTTCCCAAAAGATAGGGGGATTGAATTGATTTACGGTCCCCGGGAGGAATGCGGTTCAACCGGAATCGAAACCCTGACCGGAAACCTTGCGGCCTGTGCCTTGATGACGGCGGCTCTCCAGGCCTCGGAATCCATAAAAGTTCTACTAGGACGGGGGCAGATTCTGAGAAACAAACTGCTCATTGCCGATCTCTGGTCCAATGGGTTTGAGACGGTGGATCTGGAATAAGAGACCGGGCAGGAGAATAAAGCCCGGACCAGATCCCATCCGAAACATCCGGGGAAATTTTTAAGGAGGGGGAGTGTACGAAAAAGCAGCCAGAATGATCAGGGAATCCAAGCGGTGCATCGCCTTTACCGGGGCCGGGATCTCCGTTGAAAGCGGGATCTCCCCCTTTCGGGGGGAAAACGGTCTCTGGAATAAATATGATCCTGAAACCTTTGATATCCGGTATTTCCATGAGAATACCCGGCGTTCCTGGGAAGTGATCCGGGAGATCTTCTATGATCTTTTCGGCAGGGTGGAGCCCAATCCGGCCCATTATGCCCTTTCCGAACTGGAGGCCAGGGATGAGCTTCAGGGGGTGATCACCCAGAACGTGGACAACCTTCATTTTGATGCCGGAAGCCGTGTGGTCCATGAATTCCACGGCTCATTAAAGAAGCTGGTCTGTCTCTCCTGCCGGACCCGGTACAACATCTCCCAGGCAGATCTGAGCCGGCTGCCCCCCCTGTGCGCCAAATGCGACGGCATCCTGAAACCGGATGTGATCTTTTTCGGGGAGGCCATTCCCGAGCCCGCCCGGACCCTCTCTTTTAACGAGACCACCAAAGCCGACTGCTTTCTGCTCATCGGCACCACCGGCACCGTTGCCCCGGCCAATTTGATCCCTTCGGCGGCAAAGGCCAACGGCGCCTCTATCATCGAGATCAACCCCTGTCCTTCCGAGTATTCCAATTCTGTGACGGACATTTTTCTGGAGGACATGGCGGTCCATGCCATGGAAAGCCTCATGGAAGAGTTTGACCGTCTCGACCGCGGTTGAAGCAAGGGACAATATTCCCAAAAGAGATTCTATTCCCACGGAAAAGGAGAATCAAATGTCTGACGACTGTCTGTTCTGTAAAATTGTAAAAAGAGAAGTGGAGAGCCGGTTTCTGTTCGAGGATGATATCTGCGTGGTCTTTAAAGATATTCATCCGGCAGCCCCGGTTCATCTGCTCATTGTTCCCAAAAAGCATATCCGGAGCGTCAACGATCTGATTTCGGAAGAGGAGTCCATCGTGTCCCATTTGTTCATGGTTGCCAGGGATATGGCCAAGGAACAGGGGGTGGATCAGTCCGGGTACAAACTTTTGTTCAACGTGGAAAAAGGCGGAGGCCAGGTGATCTTCCATCTTCATCTCCATCTGATCGGGGGATGGAAAAGATAGTCCGGCAGTTCTGGAAAAATTTAAACAGACCGGAGGATCGGCAAAGTTTACTTATTCGATATAATTTTTCCGGTCAGGAAAATTTGTGTTGACACCGGTGGAGACGAACATTAAAGTGCAGGTCAAAACCGGTCTGTAAAGGGACATGGCGGCCAGGACTTTTTCAACAGGGGAAAATCTCCGGATGGAGCAGTTCCGCGCTTTTTCCTCCCCGGCCTAGTAAAATTTCAAGGGCATTCTAAATGCACTGCCGGGTGTGCAGGAGAGCATACCTGACTTTCCGTGTACCGGGAAAGAAAATTCACTGGTTCTTCCCATTCTTTACAAAGCTGAATCAGCAACCGGTTTTGCCATTATCAATCAACAGGAGGAGAACGATGAAAAAATTTGTAAAAGTGCTATTGGTGGTTTTGTTCGGGGCCGTGCTGACGTGGATCCCCCTGGCAGGAGCCGCCGGGACAGACACCCTTGTGATCGGCGTTTCTTCGGATATCCATACGCTGGATTTCAGCGTATCAAGCGATAATTACGACTGGCGTCAGATTTATCCTTGCTATGACCGGCTGGTAAAATACAAGGTGGTCAACGGAAAGGGCTCCACAGAGGTCGAACCCCAGGCGGCCGAGTCCTGGGAGGTTTCAAAAGACGGCCTGGTCTGGACCTTTAAAATCCGGAAGGGGATCCATTTTGAGGACGGTTCCGTCCTGGATGCCCGGGCGGTAAAATTTTCTTTTGAAAGAACCCTGAAACTCGGAAAAGGGCCTGCCGACAACATCGGGGCCATAAAATCCATGAAGGTGACAGATCCCTATTCCCTGGAAATTACCCTTAAAAGCGCCTATGGGCCCTTTCTCCAAACCCTGGCTACGGATGGGGCTTCCATTGTGAACCCGGCGGTGCTTGCCCATGAAAAGGATAAAGACCAGGCCCAGGCCTGGCTGACCGAAAATACAATGGGTTCGGGTCCCTTCAAACTGGTGGAGTGGACCCGGGGACAGCGTGCCGTGCTGGAGGCAAAACCTGACTATTGGGGCGGGGCTCCAAAGGTAAAAAAGGTGGTCATCCGATTCATGTCCGAATCCTCAGACCGGCGTATGGCCCTGGAAAGGGGGGATATCGATATTGCCGAAAATATCCTCATCGACCAGATTCCTGCCCTTGAAAAAAATCCTGATCTGAGAGTCAGCCGTTTTCCCTCCCAGCTTGTGGAGTATGTTTATATCAACAACCAGAAACCGGTTCTGGACAATGCAGACGTCCGCCAGGCCCTTTGCCATGCAGTGGATTACAAGGGGATTATCGATTATGTTCTCCAGGGAAACGGAGTACAGATGCGCGGTCCCGTTCCCAAGGGCATGTGGGGCCACAAGCCGGATCTGTTTCAGCATTCCCGGGATGTTGCAAAGGCCAAATCCCTGCTGCAAAAGGCCGGAATTAAGGACGGCCTGACCCTGACCCTGATCTATTCCAGCCGCCGGTCCTCATGGGAGCAGATCGCAACCATCCTCCAGAGCAACTTTGCCGATATCGGCGTCACCCTCAAGCTGGAACTGATGTCCAACCCGACCCTCAGGGACCGGGTGGACAAGGGGGATTTTGAACTCTGTCTGGGAGCGTGGAGTCCTGATTTTGCCGATCCCTTCATGTTTATGAATTTCTGGTTTGATTCAAAACACTGGGGACTTCCCGGGAACCGCAGTTTTTACAAGAATTCCAAGGTGGATCAATTGATCCGTGATGCGGCTTCGTCCAGTGACCAAGGCGAGAGGACCGCTCTTTACAACGAGGCCCAGGAAATCATCATGAAGGAGGCTCCCTATATTTTCCTCTATCAGGTGCAGACCATTGTTCCCATGAGAAAGACGGTAAAAGGGTATGTGTTCAATCCCATGCTGGAATCCATGTACAATATTGAGAGTATCTGGAAGGAATAAAAAGAGGTTTGATCTGCAGGATTCCGGGTCTGGAAGGAGAATTTCCAGCCCGGGGTCCTGCATGATTTAATCCGGCCTCTGGACGGTTATGAGAATCATCCGCTATATTTTAAGACGCCTGCTTTATCTGGCCCCGGTCCTGTTCGGGGTAACCATCATGGTCTTTGTGATTTCCCATGCCATTCCCGGGGATCCGGCAAAGATGATCGCAGGGCCCAAGGCCAGCCGGCAGGCCGTTGAAAATATCCGCAAACAACACGGACTGGACAAACCCCTGGCCGTCCAATATTTCCGCTTTATATCCGGCCTGGCAAAGGCAGACCTGGGCATATCCATCCGGAATCACCGGCCGGTGACCCGGGATCTATATGATTTTTTCCCGGCCACCCTGGAACTCACCCTTGCCAGTATCGGAATCTGCCTTTTTGTCGGAATCCCCCTGGGAATTCTTTCGGCGGTGAACAGAAACCGGCTGATAGATCATTGCACCCGTATTTTTTCCGTGTTCGGGGTATCCATGCCGGTGTTCTGGCTCGGGCTGATGCTGCTTCTGCTTTTCTATAGAAACCTGGGCTGGCTGCCGGGATCGGGCCGTCTGGATATTGATTTCTCTCCACCGGTTTACGTGACCGGTCTTTACCTGATTGACACATTGCTTGAGGGCAGCATGGACAAGTTCTTCAATGCGGCCACCCATCTTCTCATGCCGGCCTTCTGCCTTTCCTATGTCTATCTTGCCATTATCACCCGGATTGTCAGATCGTCCATGATCGAGGTCCTGGGACAGGATTATATCGTTACGGCCCGGGCAAACGGCGTCTCCGAGTGGATGGTCGTGGTGAAACATGCGTTTAAGAATTCTTTGATCCCCACGGTGACCATTACGGGACTCTCCTTTGGAGAACTGCTGGGGGGGGCTATTTTAACGGAAACCATTTTCGGGTGGCCCGGCATGGGAAAATATGTGGTGGATTCTGTGAATTACCTCGATTTTCCGGCCATCATGGGGTTCACCCTTGTTGTTTCACTGGTATATGTTTCCATCAACCTGGCCGTTGATGTGCTCTATGCCTTTTTGAACCCGAAAATCACCTACTAGGGGCGGATCATTGAAATTCTCCTTGGCAAATCATTCAAAATGGCGTGAGATTCTTCTGACCCTGGAACTGCTCAAGAAAAATCCAGTTGCAGTTGCCGGGATTATTATCTTGACGACCATGACACTGATGGCGGTTTTTGCCGATGTTCTCGCCCCCTTTGATCCCATCCGGATCAGTCTTGGAGAAAGGCTGCAGCCTCCGGGCTCTGTTCATTTTTTCGGTACGGACGAGGTGGGAAGGGATATCTTTACCCGGGTGATGTTCGGGGCCCGGATATCCCTGAGGATCGGTTTCCTGGTCATCCTGATCTCCGGGGGAATCGGATCCCTTGTGGGGGCGGTTGCCGGTTTTTACGGCGGCCGGGTGGACAATATCATCATGCGTCTCATGGATGTCATCCTATCCTTTCCTTCCCTGGTCCTTGCCATGGCCCTGGCGGCCGCCCTGGGACCCAGTCTCAACAATGCCATCATGGCCGTGGCCTTTGTGATGATCCCGAAGTTTGCCCGGCTGGTCCGGGGGGACGCCCTCTGCGTAAAAGAGATGCAGTTTGTCTCTGCCGCCCGGGTGTCCGGGGCCGGGAATCCATGGATTATCTTCAACCATATCCTTCCCAACTGCATGAACTCGGTGATCGTGCTGGCTACCCTGACCCTGGGCGATACCATTCTCATTGCCGCCTCCCTCAGCTTCATCGGGCTGGGAGCCCAGCCCCCGGCTCCCGAATGGGGGGCCATGATCAGCGTGGGCAGGAAATTTTTAATGGATCAATGGTGGTATGCGACCTTTCCCGGCCTTTTCATCCTCTTGACCGTAATCGGGTTCAATGTCCTGGGAGACGCCCTGCGGGACATCATGGACCCCAGGATAAGAAGGTGATCCGACAGATGCCCTTGCTGGAAATCCATAATCTGAGTGTTACCTTTACCAACTACCAGGGGACCTCCAGTGTCCTTGACCGGGTCAGACTCTCCGTGGAAAAAGGCGAGATTCTCGGCCTGGTCGGGGAGAGCGGGTGCGGAAAGTCCGTAACCGCCCGTGCCGTTCTGGGGCTGATTCCCATGCCCCCCGGAAAAATCGGTTCGGGCAGTATCCGGTTTAAGGGAGAAGATCTGACCCGGGCGTCGAAAAAGAGAATGCGCGGGATCCGGGGAAACGAGATCTCCATGATCTTCCAGGAACCCATGAGCTGCCTGAATCCGGTTTTCACCGTGGGGAACCAGATGCGGGAGGTGATCCGGATCCACCGCAGGCTCAGGGGCAGGCAGGCTGAGGAACTCTGTGCGGACATGCTGTCCAGGGTTCAGATGCCGGATCCTCTGGCCGTGCTCAAAAAATACCCCCATGAGCTTTCCGGCGGGATGAGACAGAGGGTAATGATCGCCATGGAACTGGTCTGCGGTCCGGATCTTCTGATCGCAGACGAGCCCACCACCGCCCTTGATGTGACCGTCCAGGGACAGGTGTTGGCCATCCTTATGAAATTGAGCCGGGAACGGGATATTTCCGTTCTCATGATTACCCATGACATGGGGGTGGTTGCCCAGGTATGCGACCGCGTGGCCGTGATGTACGCCGGCCGGGTCGTGGAGACCGCCCCGGTAAAGCAGTTGTTCTCAGATCCCAGGCACCCCTATACCCGGGGCCTTATTGCCTCCATCCCGGACATGGACGGAACGGGCTGCCTCCATTCGATTCCGGGAAACGTTCCCGGATTGATCGATCCGCCCAAGGGATGCCGGTTCCACCCCAGGTGCGAAGATCGAATCACCCCCTGTGACATCCGGGTGCCTGAGCTGGAAGCGGTTTCCCCGGACCATTACGTGGCCTGCCATGCCGTGGAAACGGCGGGCCCGGAACAAGGAGAGGACAGATGAGTCCGGTGATTGAAACCCAGAATCTTGTCAAGGAATTTAAGGTCGGGCAGGGGTTTTGGGGCTCCTCCTCCAGGAAATTGAGGGCCGTGGATCAAGTTTCCCTCCAGGTGGATTCCGGAGAGACCCTGGGCCTTGTGGGCGAATCCGGATCCGGAAAATCCACGGTGGGCAATTGCATCCTGCGGCTGGTGCCGCCCACCGGCGGAAAGGTCTTGTTCCGGGGAGAGAATATCCTTGGGATGAAGGAAAACCGGTTTAGATCCGTCCTGGGAAAACTGCAGATGGTTTTCCAGGATCCCCAGTCTTCCCTGGACCCCAGGATGACGGTCAGAAAGATCGTAGGCTATCCTTTGAAAATACAACAGGGGATCCAGGGAAGAGATCTGACCCGGCGGGTATCTGCCGTGCTGCAGGATGTGGGGCTGGACTCCGGGCATCTGGACCGGTATCCCCATGAATTTTCAGGGGGACAAAGACAGCGCATCGGCATCGCAAGGGCTTTGATTACCGGCCCGGAGTTTGTTGTCTTTGACGAACCCACTTCGGCCCTGGATGTTTCCGTACAGGCCCAGATCCTGAACCTGGTGGTCAGGCTTCAGGAAAAGTACAATTACGCCTATCTCTTTATCTCCCACGACCTGGCAGTGGTCCGTCATATCAGCAGAAGAATCGCCGTGATGTACCTGGGCCGTATCGTGGAAACAGCGCCCAAAGAGAGGTTCTTTTCAAATCCCTGCCACCCCTATTCAACTGCCCTGATCGCTTCGGTGCCCAGGCCCGATCCCTTTCGCAGGCAGACCCTGTCCGTGCTCGGGGGAGATGTTCCAAGCCCCATGGATCTGCCCAAAGGATGCGGGTTTGCCCCAAGGTGCGGCCGGGTAATGGAGCAATGCCGTGAGGTTCCCCCGCCCCGGGTCCGGGTGGCCGAGGATCACTGGGTGGACTGCCACTTGTACGGATAAAATCCGGGGAAGGAGTCCCTCCCGGGAAGAAGACCTATAATATAAACCCATGAAGATTGAACAGGAAAAAACAGCATGAAAATATTGATTTCAGCAGACATCGAAGGCATCGGTTCCGTGGTTCGCAGGGAGCATTCCGGTGTCCAGGAAAGGGAGTACCTCCGGGCCAGAAAGTTTATGACCGAGGAGGTCAACGCCGCCGTAAGGGGAGCCTTTGATTCAGGCGCTTCAGAAGTCCTGGTGGTCGATGCCCACAACGTGGGGCTCAACCTTTTCCCCGAAGACCTGGATGAGCGGGCAGGACTCATCATGGGTTCTCCCAGGCCCCTGGCCATGATGGAGGGGGTGGACCGGGGCATGGACGGGGTATGTTTTGTGGGGTATCACGGAATGGCCGGAATGGCAGATGCCGCCATCGCCCACATCTTTCACGGCCGGGTCTCGGAATTGAAGTTCAACGGCCTCAGGGTGGGGGAAATCGGTTTAAACGCACTGATCGCCGGTGTTTACAATGTTCCGGTTATCATGATATCCGGTGACCAGGTGGCCTGCCGGGAAGCGTCCCAGCTGATACCGGAGATTGAGACGGCCCAGGTCAAGGAATCCATCGGGGCCTATGCCGGAATCTGTTCCCATCCGGTAAAGTGCCGGGACAAGGTATACCGGGCCGTGCAAAAAGCCATATCCCGTATGGACGGGATCTCCCCTCTGGTATTGGATCCCGGAGAGGTGACCATGGAGGTCCGCCTTACAACGGCCTCGGGTATTGACCGTGCCCTTCGGCTGCCGGGCACCCAAAGGGTGAGCGGGGATACCCTGGAATACAGGGCAAAGGATTATTTTACAGCCTATCAGGCTTTTGCGGCCATTGCAGACCTGGTGGAGCTTGTGCCTTTTATATGAAGAAAGCAGGAAATCTGAATTTTTTTCCCAAGGGCGTGCCCTTTTACAAGATGCATGGGTGCGGCAATGATTTCATCATCATTGACAACCGTGAACTTGGTCTTGGAAGGGACCGGATGGGAAAATGGGCCCGGGTCCTGTGCCGCAGAGGGCTGGGAATTCACGCAGACGGTCTTTTTTTCCTGGACCGGCCCCCTGGAACCGAGCAGGACCTTGCCTATGTCTGGCATTTTTTCAACAAAGACGGCAGCTTTGGAGAGATGTGCGGCAACGCGGCAAGGTGTGCGGCGTGGCTGGCCCATGCCCTGGGAATGGCCCCGGCAGAACATGAATTCGGAACCCTGGCCGGCCGGGTCCGGGCCAGGGTGATCCAAAAGGATGCCCATGCCGGCCAGGTAAGGATCAGCCTTCCCCCTCCCAGGGATATCGGCCTGAACATGGCCCTGGATATCCAGGGCCGGTCCCTTGAAGTTCACCGTGTGGTGGTGGGCGTACCCCACGCCGTGGTCTTTGTTGAGGACACAGAAGAGGTGGATGTCTGCGGGCTGGGCCGGCAGATCCGAATCCATGGCGAGTTCGCTCCGGCAGGGGTCAACGTCAACTTTGCCCAGGTCCTGGATTCGAAGACCATTAAGATAAGGACATTTGAAAGGGGGGTGGAGGATGAGACCTTTGCCTGCGGGACCGGCTCGGCCTCCACTCAGTTTTTGTCCCGTCTGCTGGGCCATACCGACCAAGAGGCCGTTCTCCTGACCCGGAAGGGACACAGGTTGATTGTCGATGCTGGAGAGGAAAGTCTTTCCCTCCAGGGCCCTGCGGAACTGACCTTCCAGGGCCTGTTCTCCCCTTTACGCCTGGGCCTGGAATAGGGCGGGCAGATCCGTTCTTTCACCTGCCCCAGGGAAAATTAGGGACCCGGCAGTATATAGTTTTTACCCGGCCATTTTCTCACTGGAAGCCTTTTCAATCCCCACGGCGCAGACCTTGTAGTCGGGTGTTTTGGACACAGGGTCCAGAAAGGTGCCCAGCAATTGGTTTGAATTGGCATTCATGAAATGAAAGTCCATGAAAATCGCCCCTTTGGGGACGATATGGCCGAATTCCACCGGTGTGACGACCCGGCCCCGCCTGGAGGAGACTAGGATCCGATCCCCGGGTTCAAGCCCCATCTCTGCTGCATCCTCCTGGTTCATCTGGGCTTTGGGTTTTGGAAATTCCCGGTTCAGGGAAGGGCATCTGCCGGTCATGGTGCTTGTATTGTAGTGGGCGTACCGCCGGCCCGTGGTCAGCAGAAAAGGATACTCAGTATCGGGCTTTTCCCTGGACGGCCTGTGAACAATGGCATGGAATCTGGCTTTTCCCCGGGTAAAATTTCCCTGGTGCAGAAAAGGGGTGCCCGGGTGACTGGGCCCGGGGCAGGGCCATTGAATGCCCAGGGAGCGGATCCGGTCATAGGTGATTCCGGCAAAGGACGGTGTCAGTCCGGCCATTTCCCGGAAAATGGATTCAGCGTCGGGATAGTCCATGGAAAGGCCCAGCCGGGTTCCCAGGGCTGAAAAGATCTGCCAGTTGGGCAGGGCGTTTTCAGGCGGGTCCACGGCTTTTCTCACCCTCTGCACCCTTCGTTCGCTGTTGGTAAAGGTGCCGTCAATCTCGGCCCAGGCCGCCCCGGGCAGAACCACATCGGCCATCTCAGCCGTTGATGTCAGGAAGATATCCTGGACCACCAGGAGTTCGGCCGCATCCAGGGCCTTGCGCACATGGGCGGTATTGGGGTCACCTTCAACGGAGTTTTCCCCGAAGATATAGAGTCCTTTGACAGATCCTTCGATCAGGCCGTCCATGACCTCGGGGATGGTCTTTCCGATTCCATCGGACAGGTCCCGGCCCCAGGCTTCCTGGAACTTGGCCCGGACCTCCGGGTCCGTAACCGGCTGGTAGCCCGGATATACGTTGGGCAGGGCCCCCATGTCACAGGCTCCCTGGACGTTGTTCTGCCCCCTCAGGGGATTGACACCGCTGGAGGCCTTGCCGATCTGGCCGGTGATCAGGGAGAGGTTGGCCAGGGTCTTGACGTTGTCGACCCCGTGGGCATGTTCCGTGATTCCAAGGGTATACAGGATGCTTGAATTTTTCGATCCGGCATAGAGCCTGGCCACCTGGTGGATGGTTTCCTTGGGAACCCCGGAGAGTTCCGCGGCCTTTTCCAGGGGATAGGCCCGGACATTCTTTTTAAGTTCCTCAAAATCTTCGGTTCTCCGGGCGATAAATTCCCTGTCATGCCAGTTGTTTTCCAGGATCTCGTTCATCACCCCGTTGAAAAAGGCAATGTCTGATCCGAAATTGAGCTGGACATGGATGTCGGCCAGGCTGGCCAGCTGGATCTTCCTGGGGTCCACGACAATGAGTTTGGCCCCGGCTTTCCGGGCCTCGAATATGCGGCGGGCAATCAGGGGATGGGCTTCGGTGGTGTTGGATCCCACGACCAGGAGGCAGTCTGCCCCGGCGATTTCCGCAATGGAGTTGGTCATGGCCCCGCTTCCGAATGCAGCGGCAAGACCTGCCACTGTGGGCGCGTGTCAGAGACGGGCGCAATGGTCGACATTGTTGGTGCCGAAACCTGCCCGGCTCAGTTTCTGGAGAAGAAAGTTTTCCTCGTTGGTGCACCGGGCCGAACTGAAAAAGGCAAGGCTGTCGCTTCCGTGCTGCTCTTTGATCCTGGAAAATCCGGAAACGATGGTGTCCAGGGCCGTGTCCCAGTCGGTTTCCTTTAAGCGGCCGTTTTCCCGGATCAGGGGCCGGGTAAGGCGGTCTTTGCTGTGAACGAATTCATGGGCGTTGAGTCCCTTGATGCAGAGCTTTCCCCCGTTCATATCTGTTTCCTTCAGGGGCATGGTGGAAACAAGCTTTCCATCCATTGCCTCCAGCAGCATCTGGCACCCGCATCCGCAATAGGGGCAGGTTGTCCGGGTTACATCATATCGCATGGTCTGATATTCCTGATTTCTTAGGGTTAAAAAGGCTTCCCTTACCATGGCCGAATCGTTATGTCAATCTTGATATAACGGTGGACAGGGCCGGCAGACCTTGGATTGAGAGCCTGCTGGCCGGATTTTTTACTAAATTTCTTTGTTAACCGGGGGGAATATTGTATACTCCTTTAAAAAATCGCTATTCAGATATCAGGAAATTGAAATGACAGATTTTATCCTAGAATTCCATCCGGTCACCCAGGCATTGTTTGCCACATTATTTACCTGGGGAGTCACTGCGGCAGGGGCGGCACTTGTATTTTTCTCAAGAACCATAAATCAGAAATTCATGGACTCAACCCTTGGTTTTGCCGCCGGCGTGATGATCGCTGCCAGTTTCTGGTCCCTTCTTTCACCGGGGATCGCCATGGCCGAACAACTTGGGCAGATCCCATGGCTGAGCGCGGTCATCGGCTTCATGGGCGGAGGGATCTTTATGCGGCTCATCGATAATTATCTGCCCCACCTTCATCCCGGGTTGAGCATGGAAAAGAGCGAGGGCGTTAAAACCTCCTGGCAGAGAAGCACCCTGCTGGTGCTGGCCATAACCCTTCATAATATTCCGGAAGGCCTGGCCGTGGGGGTCGCCTTCGGAGCTGTCGGCGCCCATCTTCCCTCAGCCACCATCGGAGGGGCCATTGCCCTGGCCATTGGTATCGGTATCCAGAATTTCCCGGAAGGCGCCGCCGTCTCAATGCCCCTGAGACGGGAGGGGATGCCTGCGGGAAAAAGCTTTATGATGGGACAGGCCTCTGGGGCGGTGGAGCCCATAGCCGGGGTTTTTGGGGCTTTCTTTGTCATGAAGATGCAGAGTGTTTTGCCCTATGCCCTCTGTTTTGCCGCCGGGGCAATGATCTTTGTGGTCGTGGAGGAACTCATTCCCGAATCCCAGAGAAAATTTGAGAACATCGACACGGTTACCATGGCAACCATGATCGGATTTTCCGTCATGATGGTTCTTGACGTGGCCCTGGGCTAGGATCAAGTCGGATTTTTCAGTAAACAGGATTGAAGAGAGCACCTGGACTGGAGATCTTCCACTCCCTGCGCTCTCTTTTTAAATTGCGCTGCTAATCCTTACCTGCCGGTATATTGTTGATGACCATGATCTCCTGTTTTCCCAGAAAAGCTTCGCCATTGTTATCGTACCCGTACAAGACCAGTTCGTTGGTTTCCCAGATGATCAGTCCGTCCAATGTCTTTACTTCATCCGATAAAAATTTTGCCACAAAGTTGCCCCGGTCATCCGACTTCCAATAGTTGATTGGAATCCCGTTGAGGGTGACCGTGGCCCCGTCCACCACACCATAGGCAATATCGGTATGAACTGTGACAATGGTGCTCTGGCTCTGGATGTTGAGGACATTGGGCGCCACATCGATTTCTATGGTATAGGCATGGGCATGGATGGCGGCAAAAGAAAACAAAAGAAATAGTGCGGCAAGGATCAATAATGCGGACTTGTGGCATTTTTTCATTTTTAATTCTCCCGTGTACTGAATATTTGTTTTTTGCCGGTGCCGGTTTCTTCCGTCACCGGTTGCTCTTGCTAGTACAGGTCGTCTCTGTCCTCTATAACGTCTGTCCGGCGGCAAGGTTACGCTTTTTTTGAATCCTTTCCATGTATCCGGGAAACCCCTTCTTGACCCTGGTGGAATGTTTGCATACAATCTATAAATTATTTCTATTTTCAGGTGTGAAGAATCGGTTATTAATCTGGGATTGTAACCTTTCCGACCCTGCTCCGTTATACAGGCAGAAGATCAAGTTTTTACAAGGAGAGGCCATGAAAAAAAAGTGTCTGATGACGATCATCCTGTTTTGTTTTGTTCTCTTGGGTTTTGTGACCCCATCCCACGGCCTGTCCCAGCAGGAAATGGAAAACATCGAGCAGCAGGTCCGGAAAATGAATGGACTGGGCATACCCGAACCCCAGGCCCGTAAAATGCTGACCCGGATGGTTCAGAATCAGTTTCGGAATCAAAACCGGATTCTGGCCCAACAGATCCTTGCGACTGCAGCCAGAGCCGGGTTGCCAACGGAACCGATCATCAGTAAGGCCCTGGAAGGTATGGCCAAACAGGCAGGGGAAAAACAGATTGTTGAGGCCATGGAAAAGGTCCGGGAGCGCCATGCCTATGCCCACCGGCTGGCCAGGTCCTTATACGGGAAAAAAAAGGGGGTCGCGTCCCTGGGCAAAGCCATTGCCGACAGTCTGGCAGCCGGAATGGCAGCAGAGGATATGGAAGCTGTAATGGCGCAGTTGAATCTCCGGATTCAAAACCGCCGGCAGGTAAAGAATATGGATGAAGTTGATTATTTGTCCGTGCAGACCATGAAGACCGTTCGAACCATGGCCCGGCTGGGGCTCCCGTCCTCCGAAGTATCCGCCACCCTCTGCCGGGCACTCCAGGAGATGGCGAATTACAAGGAAATCGAGCAATTGGGTCAACAGGCTGTCAATCAGAATAGAGGCAGCCTTGGAGCCGGCCGTGGGGCAGGTTCAGGTGCGGGCTCCGGCGGCAGTGACAACGGCTCCGGCAGTGGATCCGGCTCCGGAAACAGTGGTGGTTCCGGCAGTGGCGGAGGTTCAGGATCCGGAGGCAGTGGCGGATCTAATGGCGGCGGAGGCTCCGGCGGGGGGAATGGATCGGGCAGCGGCGGAGGCGGTAAGGGGAAATGATCCCCAGGTCTATTCAGGAGAGGGGATCTTTTATTTGAAGGAGTGTAGACCCACGGAAAAAACAAAAACATTTGACCGGTTTTACCATGAAAATAAGGACCGGGTGTTTGGTTTTCTGATCCGTCTGACCGGAGATTTTCATCTTTCTTTTGATTTCATGCAGGAGACCTTTACCCGGTACTTTTCCCGGTACCGGGACAGGGGATATCATCCTGCCCTGCTGTACACCATTGCCAGAAACACTGCCCTGGATTCCATACGGAAACGACGGGAGGAAACATCTTACAGGGATGAAGTCTTGTCAGGCGACGGAGATCCCGAGAGCCAGATCATACAAAAACAGGGGATCGACAAGATGACCCATGCCTTACAGCAGCTTGCCCCGAATGACCGGGAACTCATCGCCCTGGTGGCGGCCAGAACCTTTTCATATAAAGAAATCGGAAAGATGCTTGATATCAGCGAGGCCAATGTGAAAATTAAGGTTCACCGGGCCCGGCTCAGACTGAGGGAAATTCTTGGGAAAGGAGGAGAATAATGGATTGTCTGCCCAGCATGTTTCTGGACGATGAACTGGATCTGGAGGATAAGAAAAGATTTGTGGAAAAAATCCGGTCAGAACCGGAATTCTATGCCCTGACCCTGGAGTTGCTGGCCCAGGATCAGCTGCTTCAGGAACAGCCGAATCTGCCTGAATCGGTTCTCGATAATAAATGGCGCAGCCCGGCCTGGATCCGCCGGATCCGCCTGCTCAAACCCCTTGGATTTGCCGTGTCCGGTTTTGCCGCTGCCCTGCTGGTCTTCTTTTTTTCTTTTCAGCCTCCGGCCTGCCCCCGGTCAAGCAACCGGTTTGTTCTCTATGAACCCTCTGCCCGTGAAGTGGAGCTGGCAGGATCCTTTACCGGATGGAAGCGGGTTCCCCTGAAACGGATCGGAACCAGCGGATATTGGGAAATCAATCTTCCGGTGGCCTATGGGGAACACCGTTTTGCCTATATCCTGGACAATGACCGTCAGATTGCCGATCCCACCCTTCCGGGCCGGGAAAAAGATGATTTCGGAGGGGTAAACTCGATTTTGAGCCTGGAGAAACCCATATGAGACATGGGGCCATCCTTCTGTCGTTTTTTTTGCTCTTCCTGACGGCCGGCTGTGCCGTCCATTATCACAGGGTTCAGGGGGATACCCTGGTCTTATATCTCAAGGAGCCCCATGCCGGCCGGGTCGCCCTGGCCTGCAGCCTGGACGGATTTGAGCCCCATGAGGCCCGGCTGTCAAAGGGTCAATGGATCGTGTCCCTGCCGTCCAGGGAATCTTTCCGCTACTATTATATTCTGGATAAAAAAGTCTTCATCCCCTCCTGTCCCATGAAGGAAAAGGATGATTTCGGATCTGAAAACTGTATCTACGATCCGGAAATCTGAGGTTTCCCCTCAAAAAGATATCTTCAACCCTATCCATGTACTTTTAAAAAGGTCCGGGACATTTCCATGGGGGCCGGCCCCGGCAATTTCCTCCCGTTTTTGGGCAGGGGGGTTGTCAGGGGGATCTGGGAACCCGGAAGGTGTCCTTTGTTTCCTCCCAGGGCATAATTAAAAGAGTCAATGGGGGCAAAGGGATCATCCGAGTTTTGGCTTCCATTGCAGCCCCTTGGGTGGCCCGTCATTTTAAGGAGCACCGGTTTTATGAATTGTTTAAAGGAAAGCATGGTCGCCGAAGGATTCCCGGGCAGTCCAAAGACAAGGCTTTTTCCAAGGGTTCCGAAAATGGTGGGTTTTCCGGGTTTTACCAGGATGTTGGAGAACTTCATCTTAAAACCCAGGGAAGCAAAGGCCTGGTGGACAAGATCATACTTTCCCCTGGACGTGCCGCCGGAGGTAATGATGAGGTCTGCCCGGAGGGCTTCTTTAAGCAGAGCCTCCAATGCGGTAAGATCGTCCCGGACAATGCCCAGGTAGAGGGGAAGGGCACCGGCGTCTTTAATCAGGGCGGCCAGGACATAAAGGTTGGAACACATGATCTTAAATGGAGACGGAGGCTCATGAAAGTCGGAAAGCTCATCCCCGGGCGAGAGAACGGCTACCAGGGGTTTGCGGTGAACATAGACATGGGCCCGTCTCAGAGTCGCCAGAGCCCCCACTTCCATGGGGGTGACCCGGTCCCCGGCCCTAAGAACAATCTGATCCTTTTTCAGGGATTCTCCCTTGAACCGGATCCCGGTTCCCGGATCCGTATCCCTGTAACAGAGGACATATCCGCTTTCTTCCCTGGTATGTTCACGCCTTACCACGGTATCCGCCCCTTCAGGCACCACCCCTCCGGTCATGATCCGGACGGCCTGCCCCTTTTTGAGGATTTTACTGCAGGGCCTTCCGGCCGGGGATTCCCCGATGATTTTCAAATGCACGGGTTTTTCTTTTGAAGCGCCGCAAACAGAGGAACTAGGAACGGCATACCCGTCCATGGCCGAAATATTCGAGGCCGGAAGGTCTTCGGAGGCGGTAATGTCCCGGGCCAGAACCCGCCCGACCGCATCCAGAATGGGAACGCTTTCCCGTTCCAGGATGGGTGTGGATTCTAAAATCTGTTCTTCTGCCTTTTTAAGGTCGATCATAAAGGCCCCCTCGTTGTTTTTATGATTCTCTCTCATTCCAATAACTGAACCGATACCATGGAGCCTGCGGCCAGGGATTGAACACCCTCTGGAATCGATACAAGGGCCTGGGCCCGGGCCATGGATTTTAAGCGCCTGGACATTTTCAGGGGGGCGAAAACCATCCGGCCTTCCCGGGTTTCCAGACGGCCGTAGATGAATTCGGTCCAGTCCATGTGACGGCCTTCAAGCCCCTGTTTCAGTTCGGCCATTCCCCTGGGAAGGGATGGATCCCCATGGCCTCCCAGCCTCAGCAGGCCGGGCAGGGCGATCTGGAGAAAAGCGGTCAGGTTGGATGGGGGCCCGCCCGGGAGAAGGAATACAGGCTTGTTGTCGAGCATGCCGAATCCCACGGGTTTTCCGGGACCGATCCGGATGGAGTGAAAATGCTTTTTCCATCCCAGGCTTTTCAGGGTGTCGGCAACAAAATCCCGGTCACCGGTCCAGGCGCCGCCGCTGGTCAGCACGGCATCGTGGGTGACGATCATCTCCTTGATTTTTGAGGTGATGATTTCTTTTTTATCCTCCAGCCGGGAGAAGGTCGTGGGCATGCCGTACCTCAGGCACCATGCCTTGAGCATTTCCAGGTTGCTGGCGTAGAGCTTTCCTTTGGGCAGGGGCTGACCCGGCATCACCAGCTCATCCCCGGTTGCCAGGATGGCGATTCTGGGCCGGGCAAAGACCGGTATTTTTCCGTACCCGGCTGCCACCAGAAGGCCGATCAGGCCCGGTGTGAGACGGCTTCCCCTGGAAGCGATCAATTCCCCGGTCCGGACATCTCCCCCCCTGGGCAGGATATTTCTTCCAGGTTCCGCAGTATTGAAAATAATGAGAGTCTTTCCCCGGCGTTGGGTAAATTCCTCGGCCAGCACCCCGTTGGCCCCTCCGGGGATCTCTGATCCGGTCAGAATCCGGACGGCGGTCCCCGGGGTGACCGTTTCAGCGCTGGGATCTCCGGCTGCGGCGGTTCCGATGATGGTAGAGTGAACCGGGTCTTGGGGCGTTGCCCGGGCGATATCCTCTGAAATCACCGCATACCCGTCTTTCATGGAGGCATCGACAGAAGGGGAATTGACCCGGGAGAAAAGGTCTTCATATGCAGCCCTGCCCGGACATTGGGCAGGATCGACAAGTTCACGTCCCTTTAAAGGTGAAATCGTTTCCAGTGTCAGGTTCAGGGCCTGTTGGTATCCTATCCTCTGTTTTTTAGTCATCTCGGGGCCTGTGGGCTTAAAAACCGGGTTGCTTTTTTTATTATCATACACGGGGTTATCTGTTCTGCAATAAGCGGGCAAAGGTGGTCTCGGTCTTTTCACGTCCGAATTTATCGATCAGCGAGTCGAGTCCCGCGGCCAGTTCATCCGGTTCGATTTCCTGGTCCACCTCTTCTTCCCGTTCTTCATAAATCAAAACATCGTTGAGGCACCACTCAACGCAGAGGGGTCTGTCTTCTTCTTCGCACATATCGCATTTTAAGGGAAGACCCGTTCCCGGCTCTTTGAACATATTCCGGGAGGGGCAGGTGGCTCTGCAGAAACTGCATTCATCATATTCCTTTCCATCGATGATATACTGATCCCTGCCGTTGCATTCGGCCGGGGTATACTCTCCGGCAAACACGGGCAGCCAGATATCATTCAACCGGTGGGTGATCACATGGATCCGGGAGTCTGCCGGATTGACGCTGCTGTATTTGGGGCTTGCATGAACGGCGGAACAGACCACCTCGCAGGTCCGGCAGCCGTTGCACTTGTCTGCATCGATTTTAATGGTTTTGATTGTCTTTTTAATTATGGCCATTTTTCAACAACCCCCTTTCTTTTAAATCTGTTGCAATATGGGGCAGATCCAACGCCTCCAGGGTTTCCTGGGTGGGAACACCATCATCGTTCCATCCCTTAAAGTGATAATACCGGGTTAAAAGATCCTGTTCAAGTTCAGGGAACCGGTGCTTCCAATGATCCTGGGGCGGGCGTTCATCCTCCCGGCACATGCCCCGGGTAATATTAAATGCGCGGTGCAGGTTCCGGCTCCTGCTAACGGTTTTCCTCAGCCTCTCCTCATCCACATCCATGCCTGTGGCTGCAGAGATGACCCTGGGGTAGTTGTGGATGTGATAGGGGGGTTTTAAGCAGAAGGATCCCATGCCGCAGCATATCCCGAGGGCATCATCGATATTGTGTAGCATCTCCATCCAATCCACCAGTTCCGAAGCAATTTCCGGGGTGGGGTAGTTCGGGTTGGAGTTTTCTCCCCGGGGTTCCCAGTCTAAAAAATATTGTTTGAATTTTTCATCGGGAAGCTGGGGCCAGTCCTTTACAAAGCTTTCCCGGGTCTTCATGTCCGGGAAAGGCGCCTGGGGCCAGTTGCCCTCCATCTGGGTAATGCTGATCTTTTCATTGGTTGCATACATTAAAAAATAGAGCGGATCCATCATTCCCAGTTTGATGTTCATCTGTTCATGTTTTTTGGTGGTATTATGGTCAAAGGCCTCTGCTCCCTTACCGATCTTCCGGGCCGCCCAATAGGTGCCGTCGGCCAGGATATCTCCGATTCCTTCCCTCCGGGCCAACCGGTCGAGGAGCCAGAAAAACCGGCCCTCTTTGTCCTTGGGACATCCCTTGAAATCCTCATCCGTCAATATGCCGGCTTCATAAAGTTCAACGCCAAAGGCCAGGATCTGGGGAGTGGAAAATGAGTCAAGACCATACTCAAAAGCGCGTTTGCAGATTCTCCAGGTAAAATCAAGATCATCCACAAAGGCGGCCATGGTATAGGTGAGCTTTGAGAAGCATTTCATCATGTAGTTGGGGACGTTGTCATAGGAAATCAGGGCCCCGCATTGCTGGGGACAATTAAAACAGCTGATAAACCGTTTAATGGCACTTCTTTGACTCATCCCCCAGCTTTCCTCGATTTCCTTTGTCCAGAATTTTTTTCTCCGGGTGCGGGCATTTCCCCAGGCAAAACTTTCCGTGTGCCATTTCTCATCCACATGTTTCATCATCTGGGGGGACCCGATCCCCGACAGAATGGGCATGACCTCGGGAATGGGATTTTCATTCCTGAATTGGATATAGGCCATGATTTCCTTCATGACCTCCATGAACTCACCACCCCGGGCCAGGCGGACCGGCCTGGTTCCCCGGACGGCGATGGCCTTTAATTTTTTATCTCCCAGCACGGCACCGCCGCCGCCCCGGCTGGAGCTGGACCTGGACTGTTCTATGGATGCCGTGAAGCAGCGGTTTTCACCGGCCAGACCAATGGCAAGCACCTGAACATCCGGATCCTTGAGCTCTTTTCGGATGATCTCCTGGGTTTCCAGGGCACCCTTGCCCTGCAGATGTGCGGCCTTTCGTATTTCCACCTTATCGTTGTTGATCCATAGATAGACCAGTTCAGGGGACTTGCCGCGGACCACTACCTTGTCATATCCGGCATACTTGAGTTCCGCGGACCAGAATCCCCCCATCATGGGATAGGCAAGCAATCCCGTCTGGGGTGAAATAAAGCTGACAATGGTGCGGTTGGCACTGAAAGCAGGGGTCCCGCACAAAAGTCCCGTACTGAATACCAGGAGGTTTTCCGGATCAAATGGCCGGGTTTCAGGGGGAACCCTGTCATAATGTATTTTGACGCTGGTGCCCAGCCCCCCCAGATAAAGCTCCATCAGTTCCGGGTCGGTTTCCACCCGTTCGATGTTGCCCCGTGTCAGATCGACCTCAAGATTGTATCCGGTCTCCGCATATCTCATCTTCGCTCACCTCCTTCTATCTGATTGCCCGCGATCCAAAGTTGACACCCTTTGAACCCGTCTGCCTGAACCGGCTGAATTCGCTTCTGCAGGGGATCAGGGTCTCGTTATGCCAAAATGGGCATAACCATAATATGGTCTTTATATAGCTATAACATAGCTTGATGTCAATGGATAAGAGAGTCGAATTCATTTTAGCAAGACAGAGAAATCTTTAATTTTCCCCTTGAAAACAAATCCTTTACCGTCATTTTTTGCAGGTTGCAGGCAAAATAAGGAAGAGATGGATCAAATTCCTTTGCCGGCCCTTGAAATTCTGCTATTTTAGCGGGGAAATACAAATCTTCATACCCTAATGAAAACATCGGGATAAAATTATGCCGACCTATCTTGTTCTCTTCTTTTTGTTTTTGAGTCAGATCATGCCTTGTCTCTCCTTTGCAGAAAATTCATATCCCAGGGAGGTGACGATCTGTTACGGGCCCTGGAAACCCTATGAATACAGGGAAGACAATCAAACCAAAGGGGTGAATGTCGAAGCGACGGAGGCTGCCGCCAACACCTTGGGCATTGGTATAAACTGGGTGGCATACCCGTGGAACCGTTGCCTGGAAAGTGCTAAATCAGGCGTCGTGGACGGTTTGATGTCTCTTTACCGGACCGCTGAAAGGGAAACCTATCTTTTTTACCCCGACGAAAACCTGAATATTGATAAAAGCGTATTCATTACCTACCCCGGCAGCGGGGTGATCTTTGACGGCAGCCTGAAAAGCCTGACAGGGGAAAAGGTGATTGTCGCACAGGCAAATTCATACGGCAAAGCTTTTGATCAGGCAAATAATTTCAGTAAAATTCTGGCGCCTTCCCAAGAGAATGTGATCCTCATGGTCGCTGTCAAGCGGCATCGATTGGGTATCGGATCCAAAGGCTTTTTTGAAAATTGCATCAAGAAGAAAAAGCTTTCCAATCAAATTGTTTTTATCGATCCCCCCTATCAGATTAAAACCTATTTCGCCTTTACCCGGAAAAAAGGAGAGCCGTATAAAAATCTGGCAGAGGACATGGGGCAGGCCCTTGAAACCTTTAAAAAGAGCCGATCTTATCGGGAGATTCAAATAAAATACGGGTTTTCGCCGGAAAAATAAGCCTTGAATCCGGAAAGAGAGACCATCCTATCCGAAGTGCGTCCGGAGGGGATTGGCCATATTCCAATCCCCTCCGGATCATATCCCATGATATCTTTCTTATCCCGGGTTTTTATCGCCCTTTTTTCATGGCCTTGATTTTCAGGGCAACCCCTTTCCAGCGCTCCTTTTCCACACGGTCCGCACTTTTGTTTTGACGCAGGGACAAAAACGCCAGTTCTCGTCTCATCTTCCGATAGTTTTCCAGTCTTTCCCCTGGAATTTCACCTTTATCCACTGCCCCAAGGACCCGGCAGCCGGGCTCATGGGTATGGCTGCAGTCTGTAAAACGGCAGCCCAGACTGAGCTTTTCAATCTCGGGAAAGGCCGCGTCGATCCCGTTATCCACTTCCCAGAAAGAGATTTCCCGGATGCCGGGGTTGTCGATGACCATTCCCCCTTTGGGCATCAGGATCAGATCCCGGGAGGTGGTCGTATGTCTTCCTTTGCCCACATGGCTGCTTACTGAACCGGTGGCCTGCACGGTTTCACCGTAAAGCCGGTTCACCAGGGTGGATTTGCCCGCACCGGAAGATCCCACCATGGTTGTGGTCCGGCCATGGGAAAAATAGGGTGCAAGACAGGTCAGGCCTGTGTCATCCGAGGCTGAAATCAGGTGTATGGGAACGCCGAAGGCCACAGCCTCCACTTCATGGAGGAAATGCTTCGGCTCCGGGTGAAGATCTGCCTTTGTCAGAATGATCACAGGATTCAGGCCGCAGTTATAGACCAGGGTCAGGTACCGTTCCAAGCGGCGCAGGTTAAAATCCCGGTCCAGACCGGAAACGATAAATACAGTATCCAGGTTCGCTGCAATGATCTGTTCCTTTTGGGGCTGGGCCTCCTGTCGGCTATGTGTGCCTGAAGCCCCTCTGGATAAGGCATTCTTTCGTACCAGTACCCTGGAAATGACAGAGTCGGTCAAGAGAACCCAGTCCCCTGTGACCGGATAGATGCCGCCGCAGTCATGTTTAAGCTTTCCGGCCAGGGTGGCCAGCCGTTCATTTTTACCGTCGCTTGTGCAGAAGCTGTTTTTTCTTACCCCGACCACCCTTGCCGGGATAAGGCCCTTATCGGAAAAGGGTTCCATCTGATTCTGAAAATGGGAAGTCCATCCCAGTTGTGAAAGAAGATTATGGTTCTCACTTGGGTTTGTATCGATTGTATTGTCCATGGTTGAATCCTAAGCGGTTCCTATCTCAAATTTTTTCAGTGCATAAACCCAGGAAGGCCCGTATACCAAGCCCTTGGGCAATCATTTTTTTATATAATTTGGTGCAGGACAGGTTGCCGAAAGGGAATACAGCTATAGGGGTAGATTCTCAATCAGAGATCTGCAGAGGGAGAAGACGGCCGGAAAACAAGCCTGTCTTTCATGGAACCGCTTTTTTCGGATAGTGCAGAACTTTTAATCAATCTGCTGCCAGCAGGTGTATCCCCTTGTCGGCAACGATTGACACAATATCCATTGATTTTATAAACATAAAAACCGCTTACTCCTTTATTATGGCCCCCTTCATACAGGATAAACCCGGGTAAAGTCAAGAATCTGAGTGCATTTTGCAAATGATCACCTTTTACGGGCGTCAAAAGAGAGGATCTTTGCTACGGATTTTGTCTAACTTGGGCCCCATTCTGTGCGGATAATCACCCATTTCCCGTCTTCCCGGACCAGATTGAAAAAGAGCAGCAGGCTGCTGCTGAATCGTTTGGTGAACCAGACCCTTGCCTTTGCCGTGTTGCCGTTGATCTTAATGATCGGTTCCTTTAGCACTCCGGAAGGGTAATAATCCCCGTTCAGGCACTCATGGGCCAGAGGAACCACGGCCAGTTTTTCCGATCTCATTTTGGCCCAGAATTCCGGAAGCATTTTTTCAAGCTCGGCCTTTGAGACCATGATCCCGCAGCCAAAGGAGAATTGCCCCCGGTCGTGCAAAAGGGGGAGCAGCCTCTTGATATCATAATGGTTTCTGGCCTCCTGAAATTCGATCAATATCGGAAGGATCTCTTTTTCTACCGGGGCTTTCGGCCTGTATTCGGAGATGGGGGTGTCGCAGCCCAGACCCATGGCGCAGGCCGCCAGAAGGATAAAAAGCGCTCCGGCCAGACTGGCCGGGAAGGGCCTGATGACACGTCGGGAATTGATCATGCCTGAATCATAAAAATTCATACATCCACCGGGTGATGATAAAGCCCTCTATCTGGTCAATGGCCTTTTCAACCGTGTATTTGACGATATGCTGATCCGGGTCCAGCCCGTCCCGGGTTGCTGTTTGGATATCCAATCCCATCAGGACCGGGAGAGCGCGCTTGTCTCCGATCTGTCCCAATGCCCAGACGGCCCTGTTCCGATCCCTGAAGGAAAAATTCTCAGATTGTACAAGGGAGAGCAGGGCAATAACCGGATCCGGTCCGAATTCGGATTTGGCTGTCAGGGTGATACTCCTGACTTCCTTGTAAATGGAATAAAAAGAGATTCCCGTTGAAATGAAGAAAAAAAGTCCGGCAGCAAGGATAAAGATGAATCTGCTTTTAAAAATCATGAAGACCTCCTGACCCGGGTCTGTTCGGATCCATTGATCCGGGATCGCCTTTCAGGCAGTGAGCCTCCCTCTGTAAATCCGAACTCGGCTCTGAACCCTCAACAAATCCTATTCCCCGGGTATTGGAAAATTCATACCAGCAGGATCCAGACCTGTAAAGGAAAATTCAAAGCAGATAATCCCGGAACTCCTGGGAAGGGCAATACGTCTGTCTCCTGCAATAACCCGGGAACCGGCCCTGATCCCTAGACCGGGGGAAAACTTCCTGACCCGTCCGGTTTGCACACAGGTGGAGTATTCAAATTTGAAACGGCTTCCACCACACAATTCTTCTGTTGGGTTTTTAGCCTCCCCATGCACAAAGTTTCAAGATGAACAAATGGGGTTAAAATTGACCTATTCTTTTAACAGAATTTTGAAATGATTTTACCCAGGGTCTCAACCGCCCATTGATTGGTTTCGGAATAAAAAGCTGCATTCAGACGGATATAATTATTAAATTGCCCTGTTGCGGAAAATATGATTCCCGGGGAAATGGAAATCCCAAGTTTCTTGGCTTCCCAATACAGACAACGACTATCCACGGAATCAGGTAATTGAATCCATAGTATAAAGCCGCCCTTTGGATTGGTAACACAGGTTCCTTCCGGAAAAAAGCGACCGATAGCATCTCTCATCATCATGACTTTTTTTTCATAGATTCGACAAATAGATCGAAGATGATGTGAGTAACCTCCGTTGGCTAAAAACTCAGCAATGGCTAATTGTGCAGGAATAGAAGATCCGATGTTATAGATTAATTTTAACTGTTCGACCCGAGATTGAAACTTACCGGGTACCACCCATCCCACACGATATCCCGGGGATAGTGTTTTTGAAAACGAAGAGCAGAGTATTACCGTATTTTTTTTATCGTATGCCTTGGCTACGGATGACCGGTCATAATTATAAGAAAGATCACCGTGCACATCATCTTCAATCAGGGGAATTCCATGTTGTGCAAGCAAATTCACAAGCTCCTCTTTTTTGGCGTCAGGGATCTGGCCTCCCAGAGGATTGCTGAAATTGGAGATAACCAGGCAGGCTTGAATTCTCTGCTGGCTCAATGCATATTTTAACGCATCAATGCTGATACCATCCCTTGGTGACGAAGGAATTTCAATCGCTTTTAAGTCCAACTCCTGGATTATCTCCATAAAGTTAAAATAGACGGGAGATTCTATTGCCAAGATATCCCCTGGTTTGCAAACACTTTTAAGCGCCAAATAAATAGCCTCAGTCCCGCCATTGGTAATCACAATTTCATCCGGACTGAGCGTACAGCCACAATGCAACATTCGTTTTGCAATCTGTTCTCTGAGTTTCAGGCATCCCGGTGGAATCGAATAGTTCACGCTTTCGGATTGATATCGCCTTGCTTCGGAAGACAGCATTCTATTTAATTTTTTTATGGGCAACAGACCTGTCTCCGGTATAGCAGCACCGAATTGAACCAGATTCGGATCGCTGCAATCCCGCATAATCTGCATGGCGAGTTCACTTGTACTTATGGTTGTGGGATTAAACAGGTCTGTCTTTATCTCCTGCTCTTTGGGAATATCGCAACGGCATCCGCACACATAATACCCGGACTGTGGTCGGGCTTCAATGATTCGGCGGTCTTCAAGATAATTATATGCTTCCTTGACCGTATTAATGCTTACCTTCATTTGCCGGCTGAGTTTTCGTAGTGAAGGAATCTTATCGCTGGTTTTAAAGGTGCCCTGATCAATCAGGTATGCAATCCTTTCAGCCACAGCCTCATAGAGATGCTTCCGGGAGCGTTGTTCAATCTTCTGTAAATTTTGTTGCATATCCCCCCCCTTGTACGTTCAAATATTTTCCTACATCAATTGTTATTTTTGTAACAGACACAATTCATGGCCTCGACAATGGACACAGATTTAATTTTAATTATCTGTAACTGACACAAAATTTGTTTTCTGTATCTGTATTTTTCAACTCCATACTGTAAAATTATATCATCGTTCAGAAGATCAGGAGGTAAGAATGGAAATCAAGCTTTCAAGGAAGGAAATTTGTTTTATTGACGGAGATGCCAGAAATATCTCAATCAAGTGTACGACCGGCTCCTTATGGATTACACAACCCAATGATCCATATGATCATATTCTGCACATTGGAGATATTCACAACGTCAGTCAGAAGGGCAAAGTGGTAATGTTTGCTGTTGCAGATTCCGCTATTAAATTTTCAAATTCGGCATTATACTCTAACAAAAAAATGTGTCTTTTCTGGTCTTCTCCTTTGGCAAGGGCATGTGGGTCCAATTAAACAAAATTTATACTACAATGCCAACCATCAACTTTACCACCAACGGCCTTGGCTTCTACCAACATTATGGTTATGTCAGTGAAGGCAAATCATTTCATGAGCTTTCTAAATGTATAAGATTCTATCAAAACAGTTCCGGTTTTAAAATTTTCAATTTGGCGAAGAGGAGTATCTGGGAGTGAAAGATCAGGTCAAAATTTTTAAATTGAAAAAATTGCCTGTTGGCACATTAATCACAAAAAACTTATCCAATGTTGATTATCACGATTCATATATGATTATGGTGGAAAAGGATGAAAGTATTGAAAGAATATCAGAAAAAATACTTTCTCTTCCCCGCTGGGTTATTGTTGCTTTACGAATACGCTACTATCTTCTTGTAAAGCCGTTTGGTCTGAATACTGGTAAATTTACCGATATTGAAAAAGAGTCTGAAAGCAATTTTGTTCCTGTTCCAATAATAGATAAAAACGAGAATGAAATCGTAATGGGGGCAGATGATAAGCATTTATACTACAGAATATCGGCCATGAAAAAAAAAGGCGAAGAAATAACTGAAATATATTTAAATACGATTGTCAAATTCCATAATATTTTTGGAAAGATATATTTTGTTCCAGTCAGGATAGGGCATAAACTTGTGGTTAGGTCAATATTAAAAAAAATGAGTTATAATTATAATTCATGATTTTTAAAGGGTGTTGAAATCGATGACGCAATTTTAACGTTATCCGACAAATTTTCAGTATGTTAGTAATTGAAAAAGCCTCTGTTTAGTTGTATCTTTCAAGCGCCTAAACAAAAAGGAAACAACACCACAGAGGCTTTATGCATACAAAAAATATCAGGCGAATCATCACAAAGCAATTGAAAAAGAGTTTTCCGAACTGGAAAAAGATGACAAGGAAGTCCAAAAAAGAGCTGACAAAGCAAATCATGATGGAAGTTTTGGATAATTATGATTATTCTCAAACCTTGGACATCCCCATCGAAGAACTCATAGGAGTTGAAGATCAGGCCCCCTCAGCAGAGATTCGTAGCCTTCCTGAGATGGCGTCCTACATTGAAAATTTTCATTCCGACAACCTGTTTCATTTTGACACCCTGAAAAAGCCATACCCTGAAATTGTAGACCCGGAATTGCAGTTTGTTGACCAACTTATAGACAACCAGATTATCAACAGCTTGATTGCGCCTGACGGATATTCCGCTGTGCACAGGGATATTCAACCCTACCAGTTATTTCGGATGGAGCTTTTAAAAATAATCAAATACCCTGAAATCAGTTACAGGAAATTTTGCAGCGATGAATATTTTGGCAGGGAACGAAAGCAAAACAGGCGTTTTGTGAGACTGCCTTTAAATACCAAACACCAGGCAGATCATACTGAATTGTGTCACTTCCGGCGTGGCCTGAATTTCAAACAATTGATGAATGTCCTGGTATATTTCCTCCATCATTTTTATAAATCAGGCTGTCTGGAGAGTGCCGTTATCCATGGTGTTGATTCCAGTGAACTGCCGTCTGAAATCAATTACCCCCTTTGCACAATTCAGGTCAAAGGCAAAAAAATACGAATGTATTCCGATCCGGACTGTGATTGTGGAAAACGCCGGAATAAAAGGGATAAATCGTATTACGTCATTGGCTACCGGCTTCACACCCTAACAGCCATCAACCCATCGACAGGCCATAGTTTTCCATTGGTATCCCTAATCGGGGCGGCAAATCATCATGACAGCCTGTTTTTAAAACCGTTGATCAAGCTTGCTCAAACATTGGGTATTGATATCAAATTGATAACCGCCGACCAGGCTTATCACGATAGTGATGGTTCGGTTCTCAACGAAACCGGTGTCTATGTCGTCACCCCTGCATCGGAGAAAGCCAAACTTCCTGACAACGTTTTGGAATCGCCATTAAGGGTTGCCTGTAATGATTCTTGTGAGATTCCAATGCAGTTTTTGGGATCGACACCGGAAGGCCACGAATTTGGATGTGATGCCGTTCCGGGTGAGTGTGCGTTTGAATCAAATTGTTCAAAATCAAGGATCGTTGATTTTGACAGCGGCTATTTTCAACCAATGCCGATTTTTCATAGCGGATCTCAAGACGCAATCGAGATCCGGAAAAACTGTGAAAGGCCCTTTAATCTGATGAAAAAAAGAGAAGGCCTCGAACAAACACGGGTAAGAAGCCAGCATGGTGTGATTGTCCGATCAACTCTGACGACTATCGTAACATTGTTGATTGAAATGGCCGGAACAAGGCATAAACCAATGAAAAAAGAAGATGGGCAAAAGGAGTTGTTTGCTGCCACAGGATGAATTGAACGTTCAATGCGGGATTTTTTCTGAGCCGATTGATCGGTCGCTATTGGTATATCTGAATACAACAAAGGCCGCCGTCTGAAATAGATTTTATGCGGTAAAAAACAAAACCAGATATTGCTACGGTAAAAGCCGGACAATCTGACATTGGAAAAAAGAATTACAAACGCGTGGGGCACCTATAACGAAACAGAAATTTGAACGGTTTCAACACCCTTTTTTAGGCATGGAATTTCGATCAGATGAAGAATACGATTAATCTCCAATTAACTTGAATTTCGGTCTAGGATACAAGCACACAATATGGTATTTGGACAATCCCTGAAAAACCATCATCCTAGCGGTAATCATTTGCGGCCTCCTCAACCTCCTTTACAATGCGGCGCAAACATATAATAACAGTGCAATTTTTCAGAGGGTATTGTTTTTCCCTCTTCATCCGGCAGGCACAATAGACTCCCCGTTCCCTCCCGTAAACAGACGCTATTCTGCCAAAGGACAGACCATTCCTTTCATTCAATTTTCTCATGTATCAAATGGGGGGGCAGTGAATCTCCAGTTGAAGATAAAATTACGTTTTGTCAGGATACACATGTAGCGCAACGTATGTATCTCTTAATAGCGACGGACAATTCATATAGAACACATTAATAAGACAGGGAAAAATGCCTCCAAAGTTTAAATTTTCTAAAAAAGAAATAGTTGACTCGGCCTTTAAACTTGTTCGATTTAAAGGCTGGGACATGTTATCTGCACGATCACTTGCCAATGAGCTTGGATCTTCTTCTAAACCAATTTATTCATATTTCAAGTCCATGGAGGAATTGGAGGAAACCATTGCCAAAAAAGGGGTCGATTTGCTCTACGAATATATGATTCGTGAAAGAACAGATGATCCCTGGCACAATCATGGAATCGGTTATGTCATGTTTGCACAAAAGGAAAAGCGTTTATTCAGAGCTCTTAATGACGAAAAACATATTAAATATTATGGAAAATATGGTGAAATTATTTGGGAGACCCTTACCGCTTCTCTACCAGACTATCCTCCATTTCAAGGGTTATCAGGAGAGCAAGTCTATCAAATTCAGCTCCAACGCTGGCTGTTGTGCCATGGTCTTGCCTTTAAAGTGAGTAATCCTCTGCCCGACGGCGTATGGGACGATGAAATGGTTTCTACTGTAATTCAGCAGGGAAGTACCGCAATTTTAAAAGGATTGAAGATAGAATTTTTTTCAAATAGGCTATAACGGCGTAACATTGAGGAGGTCATATGTATTTAAATTTACACACGGTGATTTACAATGTTGATGATCTGCCAAAGGCAAAAGAATGGTATAGCAAAATCTTCAGCGCTGACCCTGTGGTTGATCAACCATCATTTGTAAGTTTTAGTGTCGGTAGTGACAGACTCGGACTAAGCCGGGTAGACAAGCCCATGGTGTGCAACGATACCTTCCCTGTTGCTTATTGGGTAGGATCAGATATATAGGCGGAGTATAACCGCCTGATAGAAAATGGTGCAGATGAACTCAGTGGAATACAAAAAATGGGTGAAGGCCTTCTTGTGGCGACCGTTAGAGATCTAAAAGACGGCTCTCTCTTTGGACACGTAACCGGAAGCTTTCGAATTGTACAGGCATCGACAATGGAATAATTGTGTAATAGGGTCAGGCCACATTAACAAACTGGAATAAAAAAAGAAGGGTTGGTTTTGATTTGGATCCGCTTGAATCGATAAAAGAGATGCCGGCGATTGCCGAAAAAGTTTCTTTGTCTCTTTCCCGCCTGTCGTTTCCGAATCCATGAAACTTTCTTCTTCGGGTCCTGCCGGTTTAGATTTCTTGACCGGCGACCGTGTATACACATAATTGTGCACCTTGAAAATACTCAAAAATTTCATGGATAGCATACAAAAGAGACCCTTCCCCAATGGTGATGTTTCTGTTTTGGTGTTTGAAGTATAATTCTCTGGCACGGTTGTCTTTTATATGTTATGTTTTACGATCCTAACAATCTGATATTATTACAGGTAGCGTCCAGCTTTTTCAACTAAACACCTTTTTTAAAGGGGGAGGGGCTATGTATCATTTTGACAATTCCTTTTCCAAGATCAGCAATTGTTCCCATCCCCATGCATGCATTATTTACGATAATCTGGATGCCTATAGACAAATCGCTTCGAGATACATTCTTGAAGGATTGAACGCAAATGAAAAATGTATCATGGCGATCGACAAGTACAATGAGCGGATGATTGAGGCAGATTTCGCCGACACTGAAGTGGATTTTCCTGCTTGTATTGAAAACGGGAAACTGACAATCATTAATGTTCAAGAATCATACTCGGGAAATGGGGGCTTTGATCCGGACGAGACGATTAAAATCTGGCAGAAGGAGGCTACCAAGGCGGTTAATGAAGGATATGACGCTTTGAGGGTCGTTGGAGAAGCGACTTTTTCCATCAACGGACCTGAATTGGCTGAAAAGTTGATTTATTACGAAAACATCATAAATGAGATTTTATTTCCCAACTTCCCTTTTAAATCATTATGCGTCTATGACAAAAACCTTTATAATCCGGAAGTAATCAGGACTGCTATAAGTGCTCATCCGATTCTTTTTTACAATGATGACCTATACCTTGAAAATATCCACTATGTGCCTCCGGAGATACATTTTAAAGGGAACGGTATTCGGGACGAAATCGACATTTGGCTGGCCAATGTAAAGCGCAACAATGAAAATCTCATTGCATTGCATGAAAGTGTGAAGAACTTTCGTTCAATGTTCGAAAAAGCCCCAATGAGCTATCAATCGCTGGATGAAAACGGCAATTTTATCGAAGTGAATGAAACCTGGCTCAAGGTAATGGGATATGAACGGGATGAAGTCATCAGCCGGAATTTTGGTGATTTTTTACACCCGGACTGTAAAACGCATTTCAAAGAGACCTTTCCACGGTTTAAATCTGTGGGAGAAGTCCTTGGCCTGGAGTTTGAAATGGTAAAAAAAGACGGCAGCATGCTTCTTGTCTCCATATGCGGACGGATCAGTAAAGACAATAATGAATTATTTAAACAAACCCATTGTATTTTACAGGATATTACCGATCGCAAACGGGCAGAAGAAGAACTGCGAAAGAGTGAAGAGCGCTATCGTGAAATTGTGGAAGGAACCGAAAATCTTGTTACGGAAGTAGATATCCAAGGCAGATTAACATTTGTCAATGAAGCATGTACGAAAATATTTGGCTTGTCTCCTGAGGAATGCAAAGGACTTAAAGCTTTTAATTTCATTCATGAGGATGACCGGGAGGAAACCTCTAAAAAATTTGACCAGTGGATGAAGGATAAACCGGCAAGTGCAACATTTGAAAACCGCCAGATGAATCAGGCCACAGGAGAAGCCCGGGACATGCTCTGGTCCATAAACTTTGTCTACAATGACAAAGGGGAGATCACTTCCATCAAATCCATTGCACGGGATATTACTGAACGAAAACGCACCGAACAAAAGCTGATTGAGAGCGAACGTAAGTTAAAAGATGCCCAGAGGCTGGGGCGAATAGGATACTGGTTCTGGGATATTAAAACAGGCGAGGTGGAATGGACTGAAGAGGTGTTCAAACTGCACGGTCTTGACCCTGAAACCTTCACACCCCATATTGATTCAATACTTGACCTTTCGCCATGGCCAAAGGACCATCAGCGTGGCAGGGAATTGATACAAAGAGCCATGGAAAACCAGGAGCCGGGAGAGTTCGAACAACGGTTTTTGCTTCCCGACGGGAGTATCGGATACTACTTATCCACATTTCAGGGCATCTATGATGAGAATCAAAAACTGATCGAAATGCGAGGCACTGCACAGGATATAACCGAACGGAAAAAAGCGGAACAGGAATTAGAAAAAGCCCATAAGGAGCTGGAGACAAGAGTTGAACAAAGAACCAAAGAGCTTTCTGAGATCGTTCAAATATTAAAATATAGAAATCATGAAATTGAACTGTTAAATGAAATGGGGGATTTGCTCCAGGTTTGTATTACAGAGAATGAGAGCTATAAAACGCTTTCAAATATTTGTAAAAAAATGTGGCCGGACTCAAATGGTTTCCTGGGCATATTTGATAAAACTCTGGGTTTAAATACAATTGAAGCCTTCTGGGGGGAAGCTGTGCAGCATAATGATCCTTTTTCACCGGAAGAATGTTGGGCTTTCCGTCGAGGCAAGTGCCATTCAATTATCGACCCTAAAAATGATTTAACCTGTGAGCATATGAGAAAAATCCCCCGTCATATTACCCTGTGTATTCCCATATCTGCCAGAGGCAAAACATTGGGTGTATTGTCAACGAAATTTCCAATTCTGGGAAGTGATGTTGACCGGGTCCAGATTGTAAAACAATCAAAATCATTGGAGGCTATGGCGAAAAGGGTTACTGAATTGTTTTCGCTGTCCCTGTCCAATATTCGTTTGCGTAAAGATCTTTATGAACGCTCAGTCCGGGATTCACTTACAGGCCTTTACAATCGGTTATTTATGGAGGAATCGCTGAGTAAAGAACTAAAAATTGCCGAGAGAAAGGGTTCGGCTGTTAGTGTTATAATGATGGATGTTGATCACTTTAAAAAATTCAATGACGAATACGGCCATGAAACAGGTGATGAAGTTTTACGCCGACTAGGAATAGCTATACCCTCTTTTTTAAGACCTTCTGATATTGTCTGCCGGTACGGTGGTGAAGAGATAATCGTTATTATGCCTGATTGTCCACTGAAGATTGCATGTGACAGGGCTGAGCTAATTCGTTCAGGAATAGAAGACAAGGTGAAAATTAGGTATGGAGGGCAATATCTGCAAGTAACAGCATCTTTTGGTGTTGCAGAATTCAATGAAAACTATCATTCCAAAGAAGAGTTTGTTTCAGCGGCAGATCAAGCCTTATATTTAGCCAAACAAGCGGGGAGAAATACGGTTCAACTGGCCAAAATTGATTAATATCCATTATCTACATTCTTATATTATTCATGTTTAAAATATTAGAAACCATAAACACCAGACTAAGTCTATTATGTGTCGCCAAGACGCTACCAAACTTATAAACTGGATAGACAATTCCAATGGAGAATCGATTCGGATCCCAATATGCGTCCATTGAAGACGCCGGGTTTGTTCCTAAGTATGAGGCGGCCTGCTTCTGCGGAACAGTTCGATACGAGGTGAGCAATGATCCTCTGGATGCAAAAATTTGTCATTGCCTGGCCTGCCAAAAATTACATGGCGCTCCCATGCAATGGGCGGCCATCTTTCATAAACGCCATGTGAGATTAACTGCCGGTTTGAAACACCTGATTTTTTTTAACAGTGAGCAAAACAGGCCTGAACGGATTCTGCCTTGCAAGGTCAGATGCGGCAGATGCGGAACTCCCATTGCCGATGAAGGGCGGAGAATGTGGCTTGCATTCCCTGAGTTATTTAATTTCGGGCATCGTACAAAGGTGCCGGATTCATTCAAACCCACCTGCCATATTTTCTATGACATGCGGATCCTGGAAATTATGGATGATCTGCCCAAGTGGTCCGGACACAAAAATCATTCCAACTTGCTGTGAAACGGTTCAGATCTTTTTAAAAGCTTTTTATTTGAAGTTTTTATGGATCAGGTTCTTCTTATTTTATCCAGGGAAATAATTTTATCAAATGGATTCTGGACTGTCAGATCTGAAAATAAGGATGACTTAAATCAGATATCGGTATTTTAATTTACAGGGATCTATGTAATTACAGGGAGAGTTTTGGGAAAGACGCAAGGAGATTTAAAATGAATATCGTTTATGTAAATAAAAAACACCAATGTCGAAAAGCATTTCTGGATGAAATGGAAAATCGTTTCTGGATAACGCCGAATTTCAGGGAACGACTCATTGAAAAAAGAAGGGTTGGTTTTGATTTAGATCAGCTTGAATCGATAAAAGAGATGCCGGCGATTGCCGAAAAAGTTTCTTTATCTCTTCCCCTGGTCTATCTGTTAATGATTTTTAAAGATAAAAGACAAGTCGCGGTGGGAGTGGATGAAGAGGGTTTATACGCCATTACAGCTGCTTTAAAAACAGCTGGGCAAAGAAACGAGGGTGCTTCAAATTCTTTGGTTTATACATCTCTTTAAAAATCATACAATTGCCATCAGGCTCCATTTTTTGGCTGAAGAGATTACACGATAATTTTAAAAGTGGACGGGGGCTTTGGGGCGGGCCTTTTCCGGGCAGGTTCTTTACCTTCCCCTCTTTCCCGGACTTTCGGACCGAGTTTGAAATCGGTATGGAATTCATGTCCACAGTTCGGGCAACGCATGAGCATTCCCCCAATATCTGCAGGGATTCGAAGCGGCTGATTACATCCTTTGCAATTTTTGATGAGGTAATTTTCCATAGGTGTTTTATCGGCAGGGAAGCTGTAACTATTAAACAGAGAGTCGCCACCATTAATGTCTTCTTTCGACGGACAATGACCCCAGGCTCATTAACCAAAGGCTATTTTCTGGGATATTTTTTTAAATATTTTATTCATATTCAACGGGTTGGTTTGGTCAAGAAGTTAGGATAACCCACGTCAGGTCTTTTTTAATTGAGTCCCATGCCTATCACCAGTCCCACCGCAATGCCCAACCCGATAAAAATAGACCCGACAACAATGCCGACGGAAATATTGTTGTCGGATAGCTGTTTTGATGTATCAAACGGAGTCACCCGATCAAACAGCTTAAAACCGACCAGCATAAAAATAAGTGTAAGAATGACACCAAAAACCGCATAAAGAAAATTTGCAACAATGATTCCGATTTCCATTACCGTAATACCTTTTTAACCTTGTTGATTTTATTTACGTACCCAATGGTTTCTTTGCTGTGCCTACCGGTTACCTTTGGGAGTGCTCTTTCAATGGATGACCAAAAGTTCGGGTTCATACCGTTTTTCTCGGCAATTTTCTGGGCTCTCAGAACATTTCCCTTACCTGCATTATAGGACCCGAACATGAAGGCCAGTTTATCCTGAAAAGGTCTTTTGGCCTTCCATAATTTCCAAATGTTCCGGTCATAGTAGATACCGGCTGCGATATTCCACTTGGGCTGCAGTGAAGATCCCTTAATCGAAGGATTCTTATATTTGATTTCATCAAATGTTTTCGGCATGATCTGCATGATTCCTTTTGCACCGACATGGGATTTTGCATCTGGATTCAGATGGGATTCGGCAATGGCCTGGGATTTAAAATACCGCCAGTCAAAACCGGGCCCAAAAAACCGTTTCGTATATTTTTTAAAATACACATCATATTTGGTGTGACTGTTGTATCGTTCAAATCCATAAGTTTGAAACGGCCGGAACAGCAAAAAAACAAAGAAGCATATCAATAGTTTTGAAGAAAAATTCATACACGATTCTACCATAGAAATAAAAGATAAAAAATAGCGATCCGTAACAGGGAAAGTCTATGGTTGCTATCCATCTGACAAACCGGATTTAGTCGATAAGTAGTCCTCGCTTTTTTTGTAAAAATAATTCTGTCCCCTTTTAATCCCTGGACTACCTGTAACGCTCTTCTTTCCATGGATCGGCCGTATTGCTGAAGCCGCCGCTCTCCCAGGAGCCAAGTTCATCTTTTACGCTGAATTTAATCGCTTCAATCCATTTGGCACTTTTATAGAAATAAAGATCCGGGATCAATCCCCTCAATGGTGCCCCATGGGGTTCTGCCAGTGGTTCACCGGAAAACCGATGAGCTAAAATGACATTGCCTTTGCGCGCCTGGGCAACGGGGATGCTGGTGGTATACCCCGCGTGGGCTTCAAAGATGACAAACCCGGCCTTTTCACTCGTACCGACCGCATCCATCAGATAACTCAACCTGATGCCCTGCCACCTGGAATCCAAAAGTGTCCATCCGGTGACACAGTGGATATCACAGATAAGGTCGGTTTGAGGAAGCTTCATGAGGTCATCCCACTTGAAAACCATGGGCTTTTTAACCTCGCCTTTAATCTGCAACTGCCATTTGTGATCAAGGCCCGGGCCTGAGATTCCTCCCATTGGTTGAATGGATTCAACTGCCATCTGTCCGGGTGGTAATCGCGGTCTGCCATCCGGCCTTAGCTGGCTGGCCAGCTCAGCATTGGCAGCATGCGAGAGTTTAATAAAAGTTCCGGGCAGGCCGATCTGAACCAGTGCACCACCGGAAAGCGTCATAAATTCACGTCGTGACAGCTTGTTGTTTCCCATTCGGCCTCCATTTAGTTGAGGATTTAAGCAGAGATCGAGAAATCAAAATGTGTCTGATAAAAAATAAGAAAAACACTTGTATATAAAGTACGTCTGAAACACAGACCGTCAAGCTGTCCGAAAAGGGGAACCTCCGAAATCGCTTTTTCCGATAAAAGAATACGAAAAAAGACAAATTCGGGAGCAGCTCAATGAATCAAGGCCGTTTAACAGGTAGCGGGACAAATCCGACTGACCTGGGAAAAATGATTCATGACTCAGCTTTTTAATGAAAACCCTTATTCTGATCAATGTTCTCAACGGATATGTTAGATCAGATGGGCATGTATAAAATCTGAAACAGAATGTTGTATGGTTAGGGATTACTCTTTTTCTCCTCTTTTACAATTGCAGTTAAATGTATAAAATCTTGAAATAGAGAATACTGTATAAAAGGAGGTTTTAAATTGCCAAATCTGCTCGCAAAAGAACAAATCGAAAAAATGTATGAAGCGGCCACGGGCATATTGTCCACTGTAGGGGTTGAATTTGAGATGGAGAGCGCTTTGGCGCTTTTTAAAAAAAGTGACGTAAGGGTAGATGGGAAACGGGTGTTTATCTCTCAACGTTTTCTGGCCACAACCCTGAAATGGATGCCCGAATATAAATACGAACCCACAAATACCAAGAGACTGGCTGCAGCTTCTCCCTTCTCCAATTCTCCCATGATTCTCAATGATGCAACAGGAGAGAGCCGGAGAGGTACTGTTGAGGATGCCGTTAAAATGTACCAACTGGCAGAAACCAGTGATCTTTATGAATCTGTAAATCCCGGGGTTGTCGATCCTGTAAACAATGATAATGAGGATCAATACATTTCCCAAATTGCCATGTTATTGAAATATTCCGATAAATTCCCAAGCCTTGGATTGCGGGCCACAAAATCCAATACCAAAAACGGGGATGTCTATGGCAGCGCTAAAAAAGCGATACAACTGATCAAAGACATAAAGGCTACAAGCGACGAGCCGGTTATGGGGCAGGGAATTTGTCCAAATCCACCGCTGTCATATGATGAAGAAAGTTTGATCAACTTGACGGTTCTTGTTGAAGAAGAACAGAATATAACGATTTCTCCTTGTACATTGTCCTATATGACCGGCCCTGAAAGCCTAATGGGCATCGTTGTCCATGATATTGCAGTCTGCCTGGCAGGAGTGGTATATGTCCAACTTCTTAAACCGGGTACACCAGTGGCGTTCAGCTGTTTTTCCACCATGACGGATATGAGAACCATGCAGCCGGTTTATGCCAGCCCGGAATATCTTAATGTGCAGATTATGTTTTACGAGACCTGTCTCCATTTCGGCTTGAATTGTGTTTTGTGCGGTTGTTTAGCCGACGGCACTAAAAATGATTACCAGGGTGGGTTTGAATCCTGCATCACTTCAATTGCACCGTATTTTATGACAGAGGTTGAAGAAATCTGGTGCTATCCCGGTCTTATGGCAGCCTTTGCCGGCGGTAGTTTCAACAAAATAATATTTGATGAAGAATTGCTGATTAGCTGCAATCGCCTTCTTCAGGGACTCGGTCTTTCCTTTGACCCGAATCTTAAGGATAAATTTATTAAAGCTGTGGATACCAGAAGTTTTCTTACCATAGGCGATGTGGGAATATATAGAAAAGAACAGCGCATCACCCCCGTATTCGACAAGAAGGGAATGAATCCGGATAAGTCTCCGGCAGAAAGCATTATCAATCTTAATGCAGAAAAAATCATAGAAAAAAGATGTGCATCTTATATTCTTCCTGAACGCAGCAAAGAGCAACAATCGCTTCTGCAAGAATATCTTCCCAGACAATGCAAATATTAGCAGATTAAAATAGACTAAACTCAAAACCCTGTTTCTGATCTTTGGAAGTATGGTTTCTTTTCCAGAATAAGCATTTTAATACCCAATATTATGTCTATCATCGATCGCCCAAACCCAATCGAAAGCGGCATTCAATAAGAGAAGCATTGATAGGTGAGAGCAGATATCCTTGAGACAAGGCTGACAGGGAAAGTCCGGGGAGTCGTCCGATCGAAAAACGGAGCCTTGCCCAAGGGTAGTCCACACCTCAAGTTCTTGATTTGATCTGCCAGGTTTTCGATCCAAGCTACCGATTACGAAAGTAGGCGGCACAACTTCAATAAAGGCTTGGGAGTTCTTTTTTGGTTTCCAGGGTTTCGACTTACTCCATTTGATTGGGATCGTTGCTTTTAATTACCCATTTTTATATGATGGACAAGATCCAAAGAAAAATAGAGTTCTGTTGATATCTTACAATAGGAGAAGTTATGCATATACCAAAGCCATATGAGGCGTTTTCCAAAAACTATCCAGATCTTTTAAAAAAATATAGTGATCTGGGGGAGGCATGCCGAAATGCTGGTCCTCTAGAAGAAAAATATCAAGATCTGATTAAGTTAGGGATTGCAATGGGAGCGAATTCAAGAGGCGCTGTAATGTCCGCAGTACGAAAGGCGTATAGTGCCGGGGCAACTGAAGACGAGATCAGACATGCAGTGTTGTTGGCTGTGACTACTACAGGTTTTCCCAACGCTATGGCTGCTATGTCATGGGTTGATGAGGTTCTTGCAAAAAAATAGGTTTAATTTGTCCATTTACAGCATTCTTTTGGCGTAATGATATTTTAAACCGCCAAGATCATAGAGAGCGGAGATAATCAATTTTAATTAAAATACCGAGTTGCATATTTTGTAAAAAACCTGATTGACAGGGATAGTATGGGGTGGTCATCCGTCTGTAAATCGGACTTCGTCAGGAGAGTAGTCCTCGCTGCCAGTCGGTTCTGATCTCCTGAGCCTTTCTCTTGGTAATCATGCCTTGCTCCTGAGCTGGCAAAGCTCCGGATAAATACCATAAAAGCTCAGTCAACTTTATCCGGTATTTAATTGACCGTTCAGGATCTGCGGACGGGGACAAAAACAATGTACTAAGTACATAAATGATTTATAATTTCAATCGAGCACGATCTCTATAAATGCAGGACGATCTAAAATTCTATCAATTGAGCCCTTCATAAATGTATTCAACTCTTCATTCATGTTTTGAAAGATATTTTTTGCGATCTGTGCATGTTTGAAATTCCAGTTGGAAAGCTCTCTGGGAATTTTAGTAAGAGGATAAAGATCCAGAGTTGTTTCGAAATTTTCTATTTCTTTTACTTTTAATTGAATGAAATTCGGTTTCAAATGAACAACATCATTCCGAATTTCCTTAAGTTCCAAATATTTTTGAAAAATTGATAAATTTTCATTAAAACAATCTATTTTATCACCAGGGCGATAGATTACCTTTTCCCCCTTTTTGCAAGTACCCATTTTAGGCAAGCATTTATGCGAAACATTTAACCATTTTTCTTTTAAAGGGATCTTTTTGAGTTCTTCTCTGTTATAGACTCGACAATATTGATAAATAACGTTAACTATTGCCTCTAAAGCTACAGGAAATAATAATATTGCCGCTCTTGAGAATGCATGTTCTTTAATTCTTTCTGATTTATTGTTAGCTTCTTTAGCAGAATCAAAAAAAAGGAAAGCGTCCGCTATTATATAAAAAGCAGGATTCCTTTTGTACTCACAAAGCGAATTTGGAGAAACTTCCAGATGGAAATCTTCAAATTCTTGATCAACCAATTCTGTATGCTTACAGACCCAGTCATCGTTGATTGACATTTTATTTTCCTCATTATTGTATTAAGAACTATCTTGACTGGGCCTAAGATGGCAAGAAAATTTTCTGTAATCCATTCTGGCCGGTATTAAATTGATTTATTCTGTCTCCGAGAAGAAAAAAACTTCAATCTATCCGAGGTATCGGTTCTAATACTCCTTTCTTTGAGACAATATTAAATTTTAAAAAAAACGCCTCAAAAGGTTGTAATTGTGGTTCTGTATTAGCCCAGTCAAATTGAAGCGGATCACTGTATGTTATTGGGAGGTAGCCACCTTCTGGCTTGGGAATCTGTATAGTCCAACGGATTCCCAAATTCCCATTTTTTGGAACATGTTCATCTTTGTCGTCAGAGCGAAGCCAAATTTGAAAGCAAACTGAACCCGCCGAAAAAATTGCAATCATGTATGGAATTTGGGCTTCTTCTGTTTTACGCCGAAGAATTTGCCCAGCAAGAACTGGGGGAGCGTTTCCAATGTAACTATAGGAGTGCGGTGGTCCCCAGAATCCGAACAATGTGCTAAGCTCTGATTCACTAACATGAAAGGAGTTGGCAATGACCACCAGGAAACGGAAACAGTATTCACCTGAGTTCAAAGCGAAGGTTGCGTTGGCTGCCCTGAAAAATGGGCAAACAGTAGCCGAGTTGGCAGCGCGGTATGAAATCCACCCGACAATGATCAACACCTGGAAACGGAATCTGCTTAACGGCGCCGCAGATGTGTTCGATAAAAATCGGAATCAAAAAAAACATATGGATACCAAAGTAGATGAGCTTTACCGCCAAATTGGCAAATTAAAGGTGGAAAACGATTTTTTGTCGAAAAAGCTCAACTTTTAAGTCGAACAGAACGTAAAAAAATGGTCGATTTCAATAATCCTCGGATCAGCATTGTTCAACAATGTAAGTTGCTTAAGGTAAGCCGAACCTCGGTATATTACCGCCCCAAAAAAGTTCGTCGTCTGGATCTTGAGCAGATGAGACTGATTGATGAGCAATATTTAAAAACCCCGAATTATGGAAGCCGATCAATGCGTACTTTTCTGCAAAGGTTGGGCTATAAAATAAGTCGTAAGCGTGTCCGGAGACTGATGAGCATAATGGGATTACGGGCCATATATCCAAAGCCGAAAACAAGTAAGAAGCACCCGAGGCACAAGGTCTATCCCTATTTGCTTCGTAAACTGACAATAAACCGTCCCAATCAGGTTTGGTGTGCGGATATCACATACATTCCTCTTGCCAAAGGTTTTATGTATCTTGTGGCAATTATGGACTGGTATAGTCGGAAAGTATTATCCTGGCGGCTTTCCAATACCCTTGAAACGGCATTCTGTATTGACACTCTTGAAGATGCGATACATCAATATGGTTGTCCCGAAATATTCAATTCAGACCAGGGGAGCCAGTTCACCAGTGAGGCCTTCACTGGAGTCTTGAAGGAGAACGCCATCCGTATCAGCATGGATGGCCGTGGCCGTTTTCGTGATAATATTTTCATTGAACGGCTATGGTGGACTCTGAAGTATCACTATTTGTATTTAAGGGCGTTTGAAGGAGGTTTGAAGCTCCGCCAAGGACTGACACAATGGTTCCTGTACTACAACGGGGAACGCTTTCATCAGTCACTGGACAACTGGACACCAGATGAAATTTACTATAAAAACCAAGAACGAAAGGCGGTCGCATAGGGTTACTGCTGCCTGTTTTTTACACGCCCTCCGGGCGCATAAAAACCAGTCACCCGTGCGATGTTTTTCTATTTTTTAATTTTTTTAAAAAACAGATTCAGAGCTTATCTCAGGCCCCAGGCTGTTCATTCATTAGGGTCCAGCGCAGGAGAAACCAACCCGGAGAATGCCTCTCACAGGAGCGATAGCTTCTCTTTGTAGGCTATTAAGGACTCCTTTAAATCTGTGAAGTTCACCCACCGGAAGCAGAGATATAGCTATTTTTGCCAAAGCCTTATATGCATATAAAGGGATGAATTTATCTCCTTCGACAGGCATTCGAAGCTGAATAATGTTTGTTCCTGGGACGCTGCCAAATATATTGTCAGTGGGACCAGTCGACTTCACCTGGATATCACGGCCATCTTGATCAGAATGCCGAATGAAAGAATCACCATTGCTTCGGCCTGTCTGTCTTACCCGCTTCTTTCCTTTAACACCTCCAAGGGTAAGAAAGGGGCCAACAGCTTTACATAGCGAGTCTTCATAAACAGAGAATTTATTATTACACGATTTGCATTCATCTAAGGAAAAAAGGACTTTATTTCCAAGTGCTTCCGGAAAAGTATGGGCATTGGTTTGTCCACCAAATGCAGATTGATCATCATTGCCACAAAACCGACAACATGATCTTGTCCCTAAAAATCGCTTTCCAGTTTTAGATTCGTTCGATTCTTGTGCAATTATTTCATACATTCAAAACCCCATTTAGATTCGATAATTGTAATATGCTATATTCTATCCTTGATTGAATTTTGAAAGCATAATGGATATTACAGAAATTAAAAGTATTGAAAATAAATCACTCCATGGCGCAGATTGCAACAGTCAACTTAATGCCCTCTTAAATTTCCTTTTATTCTGGGCCAGAGGACCGTTGACTATGTCTATAAGTCCTCCCCACGAAAACTCGAACCAAACCAGAGCAATATTATTAACAGTCCAAAGATTGGTAAAATACTATAGGACTAGGGGGAATTTCATCCTTTGGCAACGGTTATGACTATCCTGACCCATACTTTGAAATATACCTGAACTTTCCGTACTCCCATGGAGGCCCGGGTGGGGTGCCGGCGGAGACATCGGGTTTGATTGCGTACAGACTCTCCATGGCGCGGAGTAAAAAAAGGAGAACTGTCTGAGCCAAGGCGAGTTTTCTCCTTTTGCGGAGCGGCATGGCAGAGGCTGTAGGAATCGTTAACCCTGCGGAGCTGCACCCCGCCCGGGCCGGACTTCCGATCCACCGGGAAATTTTAAAAACAAATTCAAGCGCCCCTTAATTTACCGGAAGTCCAAATCTCCGGCCCTGTTCAGCGTTCCCGGTAAGGATTCCGGCTCAGGCAGGCCGGAATCCAGGGCAGGGGACAGTCTTCAGATCGGCCCTGATTCTTAAGGCCGGGAAAGGATCCTCCAGGGTTTGTCTGGAAATGGTGCATGGTTTTTGGCTCCGGTATCGGTACGGCCGGATTTTCAGGGATGCCGGATAGGCACGGCACTGGTCAATCAGGGCTGCGGAAATGAGCCGGGTACACAAAAATCCCATTTTGACTGCGGTTAAATTTTAAAATCCATGCTATGATCAAAAAGAGGTGAGATTCCGTCTTCTATCCGGCAGAGATTCCAGATTTTAACCTCTGTGAAGCGATCTGAGGGAAAAAGAGAGCATGGTAAATAAGACAAGCATATCTTTAAATTTAATCTTGTTGTTGTCCTTGCCGTCAAGGGCGTTTGCCTCTGATTTTACCATTCTGACCGTGGGGCTCGGAAGCCTTCTGCTGTCGGTATTCATCATAATTCTCGGCGTTAAAGCCTCATTTGCTGCAAGAGCGGCAGGGACTCAAAAAGCCAGACCCTATATGTTTGTTATCCTTTTTTTAGTTCTTCTGGGAATCGGGATCGTAATAAATGAATCCGGGCACATGTCCGGGTCTGATCTGACGGGAATGCTGGCTGTGATCCTCTTGCCCGGTTTTATCTCTTTTATACTGCCGATTGTAGTTGGGAGAAAGAATCATTATAATGACAGAGAATAAGCCTGGTTTCTCCCGGGACCGATGACCGGTGCCGGAGAGCTTGACGATAAAAAAAAGATTTCAGAGGGAAAAGATTTGACCGACGACACCAACAAGATAGACTCCATCGCAATCAATGAAGTGCAGTTGATTCTGGCTGAGAAGCGTACATCTTTATCTGTTATGAGAACAGGCATCGCAGTATTGGCATTGCCGCTGTCGGTGATGAGTGTTCTGATCGCCACTTCAAAGTACTATGATGTTCTCCATGTTATGCATTTAATGATTCCCCTTGTCGCACTCAACCTTGCTTTATTGGTGTTCGGCTTTTATCTGGTTATCGGCTCAATCATCCGAATGAGGCATTATGACCGCTTTATACGTGAAATTAAGCGAAAGCACAGCATCATCGGAGAGTATATTGAGTGAATGCATCAATGGAACCTGACCGGAGAGAGAGGCCGCCAAAGCTGGATTTATGCGGCTGAACAACATTGGTATTTATGATACGGACAGAATAGGATAATGAAAAATAAGAAACCCCGGGTATTGTTCATGTCCCATGGAGGCGGTCCCCTGCCGCTTCTCGGAGACGAGGGTCACCGGGAGATGGTTGAGACCTTGAAAAGAATTGCAGGTCAAATAGAAAAACCATCGGCCATCCTTCTGATAAGTGCGCACTGGGAAGAAAAAATACCCGCCATTACATCCGGGGCAAATCCTTCCCTGATTTACGATTACTATGGATTTCCAGAGGAATCCTATGGGATTGAATATCCGTGTCCGGGAGAGCCTCTCCTGGCGGACCAGGTCCATTCTCTATTGGTCAGAGCCGGGATAAAAGCCAATACGGATGGCCAAAGAGGCTTTGACCACGGTTTGTTTGTCCCTCTGAAGATCATGTATCCAGAAGCAGATATTCCCTGCATCCAACTCTCTCTGATTCAGGGCCTCAGCCCGACCCGGCACATCAAAATGGGCAGGGCCCTTGCCGGGATAGATCATGACAACCTGCTCATCATCGGCTCGGGATTTTCATTTCATAATTTAAAGGCTTTTTTTGCTCCGGATACAGAAGAGACCCGGGCCATGAACCAGGCCTTTGATCAATGGCTGATCCATACCTGTTCCGATACGGATCTGGATGAAGAAGAAAGAACCCAGAGGCTGGAAAACTGGCAGGAGGCCCCCTTTGCCGGGTATTGCCATCCCCGGGAGGAGCATTTGATGCCCTTGCATGTCTGTTACGGTGCTGCCCAAAGGGCCTGCAGCCGGTATTTTGCATTGAAGATCATGAAGAAACAGGCAAGCCTCTATCTCTGGTAGATCAATTCAGGTGATCCGGGATCCTGCCGGAAACAGCAGGTCCCGGATAAGCGTTCTACACTTCGGGCCTGGGAAACAGGCTGCTTCTTTCCACGATCTCAGGAACTTTTTCCTCCCACTCAATGGCCATGATGTGGAATCCTGCAACCCCGTCCACCTCCTTGAGTTCCTGGATATGCTCCACACAGATATCAATGCCTTCCTGGGCCTGTTTGCCCTTTTCCACCCCGGCAAGGCGCTTTATGATCTCCTCGGGCACGTCCATGCCCGGGACTTTTTTGGCCATGTACTTGGCCATACCCACGGATTTCATGGGGGTCATGCCGGCCATGATAAAGACCTTTTGGGTAAGGCCCCTATCCCTTGCCCTTTTGATCCACTCTTTGAACTTGTCGATGTTGTAGATGCACTGGGTCTGGATGAACTCGGCACCGCAGGCGATCTTTTTGGCAAGCCTCGGCACCCTTATCTCAAAGGGATCGGCAAAGGGGTTGGCTGCGGCGCCCACAAATATTTTGGGCGGACGCTTGATCTCGTCTCCGCCCAAAAACTTGCCCTGGTCCCTCATGTGGCGGACGGTCTGGAGCAGCTGCATGGAATCGAGATCATGGACGTTCTGGCCCTGGGCACAGTCCCCGAAGCTCTGGTGGTCCCCGGAAAGACAGAGCATATTGGGGATGTCAAAGGAGGCGGCGCCCAGGATATCGCTCTGGAGGGCCACCCGGTTTCTATCCCGGGTCACCATCTGCAGAACCGGCTCAATGCCCATGAGCTTGAGGTGGATACAGGCGGCCAGAGAGGACATCCGGGTCATGGCGGTCTGGTTGTCCGTGACATTGATGGCATCCACATAATCCTTGATGAGCCGGCCTTTTTCCTTTACCTCTTCCGCGTCACTTCCCCTGGGCGGTCCGCACTCGGAGGTGACGCCCAGGTGGCCGGCCTTTAATATCTTTTCCAGTCTGCTTTGTGTCATCAGCTCGCTCATATCTTCACATCCTCCCTTGTTACGGTTCTGGGGCCGCCGGCCCGGTCTGTGGACCAGTCCTTGATGGGGGCGACTTTCTCGTAGTCATCCATTTTGCCCAGGGCCTTGAGCCGGTCAATGATGAGCTGCCAGGCACAGTCCGTGTCCGGCCCCAGCTCGCACTTGCCGTTGGTGGACCCTCCGCAGGGACCGTTGAGCACCCGCTTGGCGCACCGGGAGACCGGACAGATCCCCCCGGTCCTGGCCAGAACACAGGAGCCGCAGGCCTGGCACCGCTCGGTCCAGAGTCCCCGGTCTTCATTGGCCCCCAGGCAGACCGTGTTGACGCCCGGAAGCAAAGGCGTGGTCAGATATTTTTCCGCTGCAAACTGGACCCCCACCCCGCAGGCCAGGGAGACAACAGCGTCGTAATCATCGATATTGGAGCGGATCTCCTCCAGATATTCGTGGTCGCACTGGCGCTCCAGGGTCCTCTCGGAAATGACTTTTTCCTTTCCCTGGGTGATGAAATACATTCTCAGGGCCGATGCCAGAACCTCCACCTCTTTTTTGCCGCCGGCCTCGCACACGGTTACACATTCGTTGCACCCCAGGATCAGGATGCGGTCATAGATTTCTGTTTCCCGGATAATTTCCTGAATCGGTTTTTTTTGGGCAATGATCATATGAAACCCCTTCAATAGAAAGTTAAGAATAAGCGGTCCAAACCCTGGGAGAAATCAGGCGGCACCGGTTTCTTTGATTTTTTTCATGGGACTTGGGCCAAGCATGGTAATTTTCTCTGCCATATCCTGGCAGATTTCGGCAAACCTGGGTCCCATGGCCGAGGACAGATTGTACATCACCACCCGGTCGGGCTCCAGACGGATCTCATCCAGGATCTTTTTCACAGAATTTACCCGGGCCCGGGCCTTGAAATTGCCCTCCAGAAAATGACACTCTCCTTCCAGGCAGCCGGCCACCATTACGCCGTCCGCCCCTTCTTCAAGGGCCTTTAATATGTGGATGACATCGATCCGGCCCGTACAGGGCACCTGGATGATCTTGATATTGGGCGGATAGGAAATCCTCATTGAGCCGGCCAGGTCTGCGGCGGCATAGGCACAGTACTTACAGCAGAAACCCACGATCTGGGGTTCAAAGTTTTCTGTCATGATCTTCTCCTTGCTATGTGAAAGCCCCGGCAGAGGGGGCGCCTTGCCCCTCTGCCTGTGTTTTATGCAAAAAGGGCCTTGGATTTTTCATTGATCTGCCGGTCCGTGAAATGGTTGAGGGTGATGATCTTGGCCGGGCATTCCGCCGCGCACACCCCGCATCCGTGGCACAGGGCCGGTTCAATGTACGCATGGCCGTCCACAACCTTTGGCACCCCGTAGGGACAGGATCTCACACAGACCAGGCACCGGGCGCATTTGTCCGGGAACCGGTTTTCCGCCACCACTCCCCCCACCAGGATCTTGTCCCTGGACAGGACGCAAGCGGCCCGGGCCACGGCAGCCCGGCCTTGTGCAATGGATTCGTCCAGGGATTTGGGGTAATGGGCAAGACCGGCCAGGAAGATCCCCTCCGAGGCAAAATCCACGGGCCGCAGTTTGGCATGGGCTTCGTTGAGGAATCCGTCCGCATTGACCGGGACCTTGAATTGTTCGAATAGTTCCTTGTTCTCGTTGGGAATCACGGCCGCAGCCAGGATCAGGGCATCCGGGGTGATGAGAACCTTCCGGTCGAGTATCTTTTCATGGAGCCTTACCTCCAGGGTCTGGCTGTCCCCCAGGGAAACCTGGGGCGGATGGTCTTCGTCGTACCGGATAAAGAGGATGCCCTCGTTTCTGGCCCGGGTGTAGAGATCCTCCCGGACCCCGTAAGTCCGGATGTCCCGGTAGAGGACAAATATCCGGGCTTGGGGATTTTTCTCTTTTATCTTCAGGGCCTTGATCATGGTATTGGTACAGCAGATCTTGCTGCAATAGGGGCGTTCCTCGTTCCTGGATCCCACGCACTGGATAAAGACGATGGTGTCGGCCTTGAAAATTTTATCATCCTCTTGATCCAGGGCCCGGTTCAGGTCCAGGTGGGTATAGATTTCCGGGTGTTCTTTGTAGAGGAACTCCCTGGGCTGATACTCGCTGCCGCCGGTGGCCAGGATAGTGGCCCCGTGCTCCACGGTGAGGGCCCCGATTTTTCCGGTTTCGCCTTCCCGGTTTCCCCCCACCATGATCTCGGTGGAGAAATTGCCCATGATGCCGCCGGTTCCCACAACCTGGGCGTTAAGCAGCACCCGGATCCTTTCATGTTCCATCACCTTTTGGGAAAGGCTCTTAAGATAGGGAGGAATTTTCTCTCCCTGGGCCGTTGTCAGCAGTTTCTTGGCCACTCCGCCCAGATGGTCTTCCCTTTCCACGAGAATCACGTCAAATTCCTGGTCGGCCGCGCACAGGGCCGCTTCCATGCCGGCGGCTCCGCCGCCCACCACCAGCAGGGCCTTGATCACGTTCAAGGGGGTCTGGTACAGGGGCTCGATGCAATTGGCCTTGGCCACGGCCATGGAGACCAGATCCTTGGCCTTTTTTGTGGCCAGGTCCGGGTTGTTCATGTGGACCCAGGTGTTCTGGTCCCGTATATTGGCCATTTCAAACAGATACTTGTTCAGGCCGGCTTCCCGGATGGTCTCCTGGAAAAGGGGTTCATGGGTCCTGGGAGAGCAGGAGGCCACCACCACCCGGTTGATATCTTTTTCAAGGATTACCTCCTTGATCTTGTCCTGGGTATCCTGGGAGCAGGTAAAGAGGTTGTCCTCCACATGAACCACGTTGGGCAGGGTGGCTGCATAGTCCCGGACTTCAGGAACATCGGCAATCCCCCCGATGTTGATCCCGCAATTGCAGACAAACACCCCCACCCGGGGAGGCTGGCCTGAAAAGTCCTTTTCCGGGGGAAGATCCCGGGTCCGGGTCAGGGTTCCCCGGGCCGGGGCCAGGGCCTGGGCCGCACAGGCTGCGGCTGCCGAGGCTTCCATGACCGACTGGGGAATATCCTTTGGGCCCTGGAATACTCCGCAGGCATAGATCCCTTTTCTCCCGGTTTGAACCGGTGTCAGGTCCCGGGTCTCGGCAAATTTATGCCTGTTCAGCCCGATGTCCAGGGTCTGGGCCAGCTCCTGGTTGCCTTCTCCGGAAACCAGGCCCACGGAGAGGACCACCATGTCAAAGATCTCCTCTTCCAGATCCCCGGATTCGGTGATGTACCGGAGCATGAGGGTCTGGTTTTCATGGGGCTCCACCGTGTGAACCCGGGACCGGACAAAACGGACCCCGGCCTCATCCCTGGCCCTGAGATAGTAGCGGTCAAACTCCTTTCCATAGGTTCTCATGTCCATGAAGAACACGGCCGTGTCCAGCTCTTCCGGGCTGTGTTCCTTGGCGATGACGGTCTGTTTGACCGCGTACATGCAGCAGACCGAGGAGCAGTATGCATTGTCACAGGTATTGACATCCCTGGACCCGGTGCACTGGAGCCAGGCGATTTTTTTCGGGGAAGTTTCGTCCGAAGGCCTTACCAGATGGCCCTCATAGGGACCGGAAGCCGATAATATCCGTTCGAACTCCAGGCTGGTGACCACGTTGGGATGGGAAAGATAATTGTAGACGGCATGGAGGGAGGGGTCAAAGGGGATAAACCCGGGGGAGGCAATGACGGCTCCCACGTTCAGGGTGATTTTTTGAGGTGTCATGAAATGGTCAACCGCCCCGGCCACACAGGCCTCCACGCATTGGTAGCACTCGGAACAGATCCCGCAGGACAGGCACCGGGATACTTCCCTTTCAATGGCTTCAAGGGCCAGGTCCAGGGTGACCTCTTTGAAGTTGCCCTCCCGGTCGGCCACGCTGATCTTGTCCGGGTGCACCCTTTCCAGCCGGGGAACATTCTCGATCTCCGGTTTTTCAAACTCATAGCTCTTTTCCCGGTCTTCAAAGAGATCCAGTCCGTTGATAAACCGGTGGATGGACTCGGCCGCGGTCTTGCCCGAGGCAATGGCGTCCACAACGGATTTGGGGCCGTAATAGGCGTCCCCCCCGGCAAAGACCCAGTCAATGGGGGTCTGGAGGGTAACAGGATCTGCCTCATATCCCCCCGGGGGGGTCAGGGCGATGCCCTCTTTACCGGCAAAACCGGTCTCTCCCATCTGGCCGATGGCCACGATCACCGTGTCCGCCTCATAGGAGGTGAGCTTGCAGTCGTCGTACTGGGGATTGAACCTTCCGTTTTCGTCAAACACGGCCGTGCATTCCTGGAAGCTGACCTCGTTGACTTTTCCGGAGTCGTCCCCATAGAAACGCAAAGGTCCCTGGCTGTTGACGATGTGGACCTTTTCTTCCAGGGCCTCTTCGATCTCGTAATCCCAGGCCGGCATCTCGTCCCGTTTTTCCAGGCAGACCATGGTCACATCGTCGGAGCCCAGGCGCCGGGCGGTCAGGGCCACGTCCACGGCCACGTTGCCGCCGCCGATGACAATGACCTTGCCGGAGAGTTTCTCTCCCTTGCCCATGGCCGCATTTCTCAGGAACTCGGTTCCCTTGAGCACGCCCTCAAGGTCTTCACCTTTGACGCCCAGTCCCCTGGACCCGTGCAGGCCCGTGGCCATGAACAAAGAGGCGTACCCCTCCTTTTTCAGGCTTTCCAGGGTGATGTCTTTGCCGAATTCCACAGAGGTTTTGATCTCAACACCCAATTTTTCTATGACGTCGATCTCTTTTGCAAGTTCCGCCTTGGGCAGGCGGTATTCCGGGATACCCACGGCCATCATCCCGCCCTTGACGGGCAGCTTCTCAAATATGGTGACCTTGTACCCTTTCTGGGCCAGGTAATAGGCAGCGGTCAGCCCGGCAGGGCCGGAACCCACAACAGCCACTTTCTCGGGCCGTTCTTCAAGAATATCAGGGACCCAGGGACCTTCTTCGCTGTCCAGGTCCAGCTGGGCAATGTACCGGTGAAGATATTGGATGGCCAGGGGCTGGTCCGCGTCCCCCCGGGTGCAGACAGACTCGCAGGGATGGTGGCAGACCCGGCCGCAGGAACCGGGAAAGGGGTGTTCCTGTTTGAACAGTTTCAGGGCCTCGTGGTGCTTGCCCTGGTTCATCAGGGCGATGAATCCCTGGATGGATACATGGGCCGGGCAGGTGGCCTTGCAGGGCGCCACGGAACGCTTGTCAACGGCAAAGGCTCCGGGCATGCCCTGGGGATAGAGCTTATATATGGCATTTCGGGTGCGCAGCCCCTGGTCAAAATCGTTTTTGACCTCCACGGGGCAGACCTTGACGCATTCCCCGCAGGCCGTGCACTTGTCCAGGTCCACGTATCGGGGTTCCTGAACCAGGGTCACGGTAAAATTGCCCATGTCCCCTTCCACCTTTTCCACCCGGGCCATGGTATGCAGGTCTATGTTGAGATGGCGGCCTGCTTCCACCAGTTTGGGAGAGATCACGCACATGGCGCAGTCATTGGTGGGAAAGGTTTTGTCCAGCTGGGCCATGACCCCGCCGATCTGGGGCTGTTTTTCCACCAGGTGGACCAGAAAGCCTGAATCGGCAAGATCCAGGGATGCCTGGATGCCGGCAATCCCGGAACCGATGACCATTACGGAACCCACAAGATTCTCATTTTCCATATTCATATCGTCCGTTTTAAAGATTTAGTTTACACCGGGGATTTTCCCCGGCTGCATTGGCCAATCTATCAACCGGTGATACGCGTTTGGAACCCTTGGGAAGTTCAGCGAATTTTAGGAGAGCGGGTAAGGAGTTCCTTATCCGGTGAGCCCTTTGAACACCCTTCTTAAATCCTCCTGGGAAACAGGGGGAAAATCAGGATCTTCAAGGGACTTGTCTGCTGGATCCGGCGGTCTGCCGTCAAACCTGGAGTCAAGACCGGAGGTCGGGATATCCACGGTAAAGACCGCCATGTCCAGGTCCTTTTTATGGGGTTTTTTCTTACTGGTCTTGTCCAGCCAGGCATCACAGGCATCATGGTCCCCGGCAAACATTACGTAGATGACCTTCTTGGTCCGAATGCAGATCAGCCTGAATCCGGACCCCAGGTTAAACTTGAGGCTGTTTTTCAGCCGCCTGTCCGGCCGACCGCTTAACAGGCCCGAAACGGTCAGGGCCTGGCCCTGGATCAGGGCCTGGATGATTTTTCTGGCCTTGCCCGCGGCAATGGCCGGAGCATTGACCTGCTTTTCCATTGAGGCCAGCTGGCGTTCGACCTTTGGATGAAGACGAACCTGATCTGGCATATTTCCTCCTCAGGTCCTGTCAACCCGTGACAGGACGTTTTAGATTTAGGGCAGATCCAAGGGAACTGCCCCTGACCTTTACTCGCAGCAGGATCCGGTACTTCCGCAGGAACTGCAGCCGCCTCCGAGCTTCAAACTGGAATCGAGGCGGAACCCCATGCCGGAAAAGTTGACTTCCACGGGGGATGCCTCTTTCATCAGGCTCTTTTCCATGATGTAGTCGATCCCGTCATGGGTAAATACGGCGTCGTCCTCTTTTTTTTCGTCCAGGGCCATGGCCAGGCTGGGGCCGCCGCACCCCCCGCTGTTGAGAAAGATCCTTACGGGCTGGACCTCTTTTCCTTCAAAATAGGCCTTTACCTGTTCCCGGGCTGTTTCGCTGACGTTTATCATTTTTAACTCCTTATGGTTTATGTATTAAATTTTTACTTAGTTTCAGATATTATTTAGAATTCTCCGGGGGTCTTCTGCAGCTCCCCCAGGGTAAATACCGGGCCGTCCTTACAGACCAGTTCCCGGCCGATATTGCACCGGCCGCACATGCCGATGCCGCATTTCATCCGGTTTTCAAGGCTCATGATAATCTCGTCTTCGGAATAGCCAAGATCCTTGAGAACCGGACGGGTGAATTTAATCATGACGGGCGGGCCGCAGACCAGGGCCAGGGTGGAACCCTCAGACCGGGGGGCGCATTTTTCAGTCACGGCCGGAACAAAACCGGTGTGATAGGCCCAGTCCGGATCATCGGTTCCGTCCACGGTGATGTGCATGCGGATATCGTCTCTCTTTTCCCAGGCTTCCAGCTCGTCCCTGTAGAGAAGCATGCCCGGATGCCTTGCCCCGTAGACCACGTCAATGTCTTTGAAACGGTCCCGGTTTTCGGGCTGGAGCATCATCTCAATGGTGGATCTCAGGGTGGTAAAGGCAAAGCCTCCGCCGATGATTAAAATGTTCTTATTTTCCATCTTTTGGATGGGAAATCCGTTGCCGAAAGGTCCCCGGATGCCCATGGGATCTCCGTCAGCCATATTGTGCAGATGGCTTGTCACCTTGCCGGTCTTGAACACCGTGAATTTGACAATGGGTTTTTCCGTGGGGGATGAGGCGATTCCGATGGGGATTTCGCCTATGCCCGGGATGGAAAGCATGGCAAATTGACCGCAGGTAAAGGAAAAGGCAGCCTCGTCTTCCGGGACTTCAAATTCGAATTCAAAGGTCTTCAGGGACTTGTCACTGGTCTCGGTGGTGATTTTCCGGATCCGTACCGGATAAGGCCTGTATGGATTTAACATGGGACAGCCTCCTCCCGGTTCAGGGTCTGGATGATTTGGCGGATGTCGATATTGGCCGGGCAGGAAGAGATGCAGCGGCCGCATCCCACGCACATGATGCCCTGGCCGTATTTGTCGGCAAAGTATTTGAGCTTGTGCATGAACCGGTTTCTGAACCGCTGGAACCCTTTTTGTCTTGGGTTGTGGCCCGATGCATGGGCAGAGTAAAGCTCTGTCATGCAAGAATCCCAGAGCCTGAGCCTGACCCCTTCTTCCCCGCTCATCTCGTCCTGGATGTCAAAGCACCAGCAGGTGGGGCAGGAAAAGGTGCAGGTCCCGCAGTTGATACAGGAAAAGGCCAAAGATTCCCAGTCCGTGTTGTTGTACAGGTCCAGGGCGTCGGCAATAAGGATTCGGTCAAAGGAGGGAGACGGGGGGAACCCTGCCTCGGTTTTTTGTTTAAGGGCCGCAATCCGCTCTTCAATTTCCGGCCCGCCCTTTTCAAATCCGGCTGCCTCTGCAAAGGCCTCTCCCTTGGGGGTAAGGATCTTACCGATAAAGGCATCCCCTGCCTCTGCCAGGAGGATGTCCAGGCAGGATTCGTCAAAGGGGCCTGTGCCGCAGGCCGGGGAAAAGTTGGTCGGGTCGGGCCGGGTTTCGGCCAGGCCCACCCGGGTCATGGTCTCGTACCGCTGGACAAAGTAGGGATCCTTGTACTCCCCGGTGTCAAAGTTGAGCCTGAGCAGGTCAAAGGCTCTGGCGTCATAGGGGCGGATGCCCACCAGGGCCAGTGGGGCTTCTTCAAAGGAAGGCGCCTCCAGAGACGGGGAGGGCGTTGTTTCCTCCTTCCCGGCCCTGGCCGGAACCCTGTATTGGAACAATGGTTCGGTCCGGGGAAAGATCAGCTCTTTTGGAGAGAGTCGGGTGCAAGTATAGGAAAGATCCGGAACCTCGTCGGGCCCAAGGCGGCGGAACAGGTGTTCATTGCCGTCCCGTACAGGTCCTGCCAGGGCATATGTCTTTTTTGCCTTTGCCATGGCCTGACCCAGATCTTCTTTTTTGAGGGTGATGAATGTCATGAAAACTCCTTTATATCAATCAGATTTTCATCGGATGAAGTCATTTTTGTCCGTAAGTTCAAAGAGGTCCAGGGCCGGGCGGAGGGATTGATCCATTCCCGCTTCCCAGTCATAGGCTTCTTTGCAGTCCCGGATGGTTTTCCGGGTAAAGAGCCGCATACTGATGTCCATGGGGCAGGCAGCTTCGCAGGCCCCGCAGTCTGTGCAGCGGCCGGCATCGTGAAAGGCCCGGACCAGGTGATAGGTCATGACATCCGTGGAATCACAGGATTTACCCACCCACTGGGGTCTTGCTTCGTCCACAAAACAGGTGGGGCAATAGCAGAGGGGACAAGCGTTCCGGCAGGCATAGCAGCGGGTACAGGTCGAGAGCAGATCGCTGAAATAGGCTTTGCGCACCTCAATATCCATGGCTTCCACCTTGGCCACATCCGCAAAACGCTCTTCTCCCAGGTCGAGTTCCTCCACCTTTTCCCCTGCCAGCTCGTCAAAAAGCACAGGGTTCCGGCTGATGCAGGTGCTGCAGTTGGACTGAAGCAGATCGGCCTTGGACAAGCGTTTATTTCCGTGTTCCAGGGTAAGAAAAAGGCTTTCATCTTCCTCATCAATGTCGAGGATATGGCTTTTTGAAGCAGCCAGCAGACGGGTCTTGTCCACCATGCCTTTACAGGGAAGACCGATGACATGGACCTGGTCCCGGGTGAACCGGTTTTCCAGGATCTGGGTCACGATGTTCCGGCTGTCGCATCCCTTGGCCAGAACGGCAAGTTTCCCTGCCTCCCCCTTAAACCGGTCCGGGGTGAGATAGGCGGCCAGGTTCATCCGGCAGTGGCTGTTGAATACCAGTTCTTCGGCCTGGGCCCGGGTTCTGGCCATGAAGGGTTCGGTCATATAGACCAGGCTGCCCCGGCGGAATCCGATGACGCCGTCCACCTTTTTTTCCTCCAGAAGGCGGACGGCGATCTTCCTTATATTTTCGGTTATCTCTTTCATCAGGCCACCTCGGGGATTCTTTTGATTAAATGGGTGGCAGGGCCCAGGGCCGTGATCTCGTCAATGACGGTCTGGGCCACCTGGGCGAATTTTACACCTTCCGCCGAGGAGATCCATGAAAACTGGAGACGCCCCGGTTCCAGGCCGGTGTATTCAAGCAGTTCCTTGAGCAGAAAAAACTTGCGCCTGGCATAGTAGTTGCCCTCGATATAATGGCAGTCCCCGGGGTGGCATCCTGAGACCCAGACCCCGTCGGCGCCTTTTCTTATGGCATGGAGAATCATCTTGGCAGAGATCCTGCCGGAACAGGGGACACGGACGATCCGCATGTTGGGAGGATATTGGAACCGGCTTACTCCTGCCAGATCCGCTGCCCCGTAAGAACACCAATTGCATAGGAATGTTACGATTTTCGGTTGAAATTCAGTCATTATCTTCTCCGTTAAAAGGCATGGTCCACCATGGCCATGATCTGTTCTTCTTCAAATCCGGCAAGGCCGGCTGCACCGGACCTGCACGAGGATACGCAGACCCCGCAGCCCTTGCAGAGCACAGGGTTGACTGCGGCCTTGCCCGCATCCCGTCCCTCTTCGATAAAGTAGGGGGCATTATAGGGGCAGACAGATATGCAGACCCCGCAGGCGCTGCAAAGCCGGGTATCCACGGCAGCCGTGTTCCCCAGGGTCTTGATTTCGGTCTTGGCAAAGAGCCTGCAGACCCCTGAGGCTGCGGCCTGGGCCTGGGCAATGGATTCGTCAATGGGTTTGGGATAGTGGGCAAGCCCTGCCAGGAACACGCCGTCCACGGCAAAGTTGGACGGGGCCAGCTTGACATGGGCTTCGGCAAAGAATCCGTCGCTGTCCATGGGCACCTTGAACATCTTGGCCAGATTTTCGTCCCGGGTGGAAACCACGGCCGAGGCCAGGACCAGCAGATCCGCATTGATCATCACGGGCCGGTTGAGCACGTGGTCATTGACCTGGATGCTCAGGGTGTCGTCTTCGGCCGAAACCCGGGGCTTATTGTCCACGCTGTACCGGATAAAGATCACGCCCATGTCCCGGGCCTTCTGGTATAGCAGTTCTTTTTCTCCGTAAGTCCGGATGTCCCGGTAGAGAATATAGACGGCCATATCCGGTTTTTCTTCTTTGAGGTGAATGGCCGAGGCCACGGAATGGGTGCAGCAGATCCTGGAGCAATAGGGCCGGGAAGGTTCCCTGGAGCCCACGCATTGGATGAATACCGCAGATTCAGCTGTCTTGACAAGATCAGCCTTGTCCATGACCTTCCGGTCCAGTTCCAGGCCCGTGAGAATTCTTGGGTCTTCTCCGTAGAGGTATTCCCGGGGTTTGTGTTCCTGTCCGCCGCAGGCAATGACTGCGGCCCCGTGGGGTATCCGGGTCTCCCGGCCCGATGCGTCCCGGACCGTACTATTAAAATTGCCCACAAATCCCTGGACATCAATGAGTTCGGATTCCAGGTGTACATGGATTTTGGAATGATTATTTACCCGGGTGTTCAGCTCGGAGAGTTCTTTCTGGACATCCATACCCGTGGCGGTTTTGAATATGTCCAGGGCCCGGCCGCCAAGGGCCGGAGCCTTTTCCACCAGGTTGACCTCATACCCCTGATCCGCCAGGGACAGGGCCGATGTCATACCGGAGATGCCCCCTCCCACCACGAGTAAACCCTTGTCTATGGACAGGGTTTCCTCCTTGAGCGGGGTGAACAGGGCTACCTTGGAGACGGCCATGGCCACGGAATCCATGGCCTTTTGGGTGGCCAGCTCCGGGGTATCCTTGTGAACCCAGGAGTTATGGTTCCGGATATTGACCATTTCAAAGAGATACTTGTTGATGCCGGCGGCAGCCAGGGTTTCCTGGAACAGGGGTTCGTGGGTTCTGGGACTGCAGGCCGCCACCACGATCCGGTTCAGATCCTTTTCCCGGATCAGCCCGGCAATGATGTCCTGGGCATCCTGGGAGCAGGAGTAGAGGTTGTCGTCGCTGAACTCCACAAAGGGGAGGGCGGCGGCAAAGTCCCGGACCGCCGGGACATCCACCACAGATCCGATATTGATGCCGCAGTGGCAGATAAATACCCCGATTCGGGGCACGTCTGTGGCCACATTCCGCTCCTGGGGAGGGGCAATGGCTTTGGTAAGGGAACCCCGGCCCCCGGCAATGGCCGATCCTGCACGAAGGGCGGCCGAACCTGCCTCGATCACGGACTGGGGGATATCCTTGGGACCCTGGAAGGCACCGCAGACAAAGATCCCTTCCCGGGAGGTGGAGGTGGGGGCAAAACTTTGGGTCTTGCAGAAGCCCTCCCCGGTCAGCTCAACGCCGATCTTGGCGGCCAGATGGCGGGTCTGGTCATGGATCTCCATGCCCACGGACAGGACCACCAGGTCAAACTGCTCTTCAATGAGTTTTCCTTCTGTTTCGTTTACATAGGATACGGTCTGATTGGGTATGCCCGGGGACTGGAACACGGAATGAACCCGGCACCGGACAAACCGGATGCCGTGCTTTTCCCGGGCTTCGTTGAAACAGGCCTCAAATCCCTTGCCGTGGGTCCTCATGTCCATGTAGAAGATGGTGCAGTCAAGGCCGGGATCATGCTCCTTGGCGATAATGGCCTGTTTGATGGCGTACATGCAGCAGACCGAGGAACAATGGGCGTTGTCGCAGCGGTTGATATCCCTGGAGCCCACGCATTGGAGCCAGGCCACGGCCTTGGGCTCGGCATGGTCGCTCATTCTTACCACATGTCCCTTGTTCGGGCCGGAAGCGGACAAGAGCCGCTCAAATTCCAGGGAGGTGATTATATCCTTGGAAGTATGCCATCCGTAGATGTCGGAATCCCCGGGATGGAAGGGCTTGAATCCCGGAGCCAGGATCACGGCGCCCACGTTCAGGGTGAGTTCTTTATCCGTGTCATCGTAGTTGACCGCGCCGGCCGGACAGACTTTGGCACAGTTTCCGCATTTGTCCTTGGTCAGTTTGATGCACTGGTCCGGATCAATGCAGTACTTTAAAGGCACGGCCTGGGCATAGGGCACGTAAATGGCCTTGCGTTTGGCAAGGCCCTCGTTATAAAGGTCCGTGACCTTTTTGGGACATTTTTCCACGCAGGCCCCGCAGGCCACACACTTGTCCGGATCCACATACCGGGCCTTTTGGAAGATGTCCACCTGGAAATCACCTTTTTTCCCCCGGATATCCCGGATATCGGCCAGGGTGATCAGCTCGATGTTGATATGGCGTCCAACCTCCACCAGCTTGGGAGACATGATGCACATGGAGCAGTCGTTGGTGGGAAAGGTCTTGTCCAGCTGGGCCATGACCCCGCCGATGGCAGGGCTCTTTTCCACCATGTATACGTAAAATCCGGAATCGGCCAGGTCCAGGGCAGCCTGTATGGCGGCAATACCGCCCCCTGCCACCAGGACCGAGCCCAATGGTTTGTCAGTCATGAAATACTCCTTTGGAAAATCTTGGGAAGTTCATCGTTTGAGGTTCAGGTTTCGGCGCCTATAGCCCGTATTCGGCCAGGTCGGGTCCGAGATAGGTCCGCTCGTTTTCCCCCAGAATTCCCAAGGAAAGACAGATCAGGGTCCACAGATGAACCGTGTAATAGCCGGCATCGTTATGATGGGAAAGATCCTCGATCTGGGCGTGGCAGTTATGGCAGGGGGTGACCACATAGTCGGCCCCGGTGGCCAGGATCTGGTTCAGCTTGATTTTTCCGTATTCCCTGCGCTCATCGTTGAATCCGGCCTGAAGTGCTCCGCCCCCGCCGCCGCAGCAGAAGTTGTTGGATTTGTTGGGGCTCATTTCCACGTAGTTTTCTTCTCCCACTACCTTTTTCACCACATAGCGCAGGTCATCGGCCATGGGATCTCCCAGGGATTTTCGGATAAGGTTGCAGGGATCCTGGACCGTGAATTTGATATTGTCGACGTTCCAGTCGGAATTGACGGGCAGTTTGCCCTCTTTGATCCATTTTGCATAGTACTGGACAATGCTCTTGAACTCGAAGTTGTGGGGGATATTAAACCTGCGCAGCCCCTCCCAGACGGCAAAAAAGGAATGGCCGCATTCGGTGTTGATAAAGACCTTGCAGCCCAGCTTGTCGATGTGCTCTGCCTGGGCCCGGACGATTTTTTCCCAGGATTCGTCGTCGGCCAGGAACATGCAGTAATTTTCCCCGCCCCAGTACTCGGAGTAATAGGTCCAGTCGGCCCCGGCCTTGTGAAGGATCTTCCATAGGGGAAGGAGCTCGTCCGGCTCGGTCACTGGTTCCCGGGAGTTCTGGTTCAGGGCGAAATAGGCCCCTTCCCGGTCAATGGAGACCTCAAGGTCTTCAAATCCTTCCTGCTCTTCCCGGCATTCTTCGGCCAGATCCTCCACGGTGAACTTAAAGTCTTCAAAGGGAACGCCCATGGCGCCGCCCTTGGATCTGACATGGTGGTCACAGGAGCCCAGGATGCCCTTGGGTCTTTCCTCTCTGGGCCACTGGGATCTCAGATAAAAGATGAGCTGGGGGATGTTGATGGACATGGGGCAGGCCGAGTAACACCGCTTGCACATGGTGCAGGTCCATACCCAGGGATGGCGTTCCAGTTCTTCATCCATGCCGAAGACGGCCATGCGGATGAATTTGCGGGGATCCATGTCGTCGATCCCGGTGGCGGGACACCCGCTGGCGCAGGTGCCGCAGGTAAGACAGGCAGATAAGTTACCATCCGGAACAAGGGCTTTTACCTGTTCCCGGATTCCGTTATTCCTATGGACAATCTTTAATGTATCCAGCATAATTCAATTTCCTCATCGAACCGGATGCAGCAATGCACACGGTTCACAATTTATGGGGAAATCGATTCGCTCTCGCCGGAATTGGATTTCCCCGGAATATCCTGCACCAGCCGTTCACGGGCGGTGCGCTCGAAACAGCCTCAGTGTCTTTTGGGGAAATCGATCATTTTTGTCCTGTGTTTCAGGGGTTAAATGCCCTTTTTACTCATTAAACAGCCTGCTTAAACGAATATAGAAAATCAGAATTTTTGGCAAATTGATAATTCTTATGGGCTTTGAAGACTTATATCAAAAAATTCAATTTAAACGGAGGGCCGGGCTTGAAATGGGGTTGAGATCTAGGGCATTTCATAGGCCGGATAGGAGAACTGCCATTTCATAAAGATCTTTTTTAATTCCCCGGACCAGTGCAGGTTTTTCATGCCGGTTTCATAGAGATCCATGAGAAATTTCCCCCGGGGGGATTTTTTAAAGACAGGGTAATAGCTCCTTTTTCCCACCGGTTCGATGCGGTATTCATCCATATCAATGGATAATCCGGCTTTGGAGATGGATTCCTTGATCAGGTTGAGATCGTCAATATAAAAATCTCCCCTCCCCAGGACGACCTGGCCCAGAGCGTCTTCACCGGTATCGGTTTCCAGCACAAAGATTTCTGTGGGAAATTCAGATCTATTGTAATAGTTCCACCGCCAGACCACCCTTTGATTGGTAAGGGATGAGACCCCCTGCCAGTTCTTTACCCTGTCCTTTTTGAAAAAAGCATGGATTTCCCCCTCATACATGGGATATTGGGCAAGAACCAGATCCGGCAAATCGTATACATCGGTCCGGCAGGTATAGATATCTGCGATATCGTTTTTGACCAGATAGATCCCTCTTTTGGCATTGGTGTACCGGTGCGTCACCTGGATGCCATGGGGGTTGAAAATCCGGGCCAGGATCTCATGGTAGAGTCCGGTTCCGTCTATATTGGTGAATTTGTTCCATGAGGGGCTGGTGGAAACCACCTGTGTGACTGGTTCGGCAAAACCATATGGGGCGGTCAAAAGAAGAATAAGGAACAGGAAAAAGAATACGATTTTTCTCTTATAAATGTCTGTCCCGGGCATGGGGGTAATAAACCATATTTTACCTGAAATTTCCATGAATTTTTGCAGATTTAAAGGGAAAAATCAGAATTTATCCCGGGGACGACCCAAAGAATGGCCTGCGGTCCTGCCGTCAGAGAACCGGGAGAAAAAAACATTTACACCCGGAGAGATTGCCCGCGAAATTCTTGTATGGTTTTGTAAGCTGTCCCGGCAGCCATGGAAAGGGTTGTCAACGGCTGCCGGGTTAACTTCCATTCCTCATCCCGAGAGTTCGACCAGGGCCTCGATCCGGGTCTTGAGCTGGCCCTGGTCTGATTCGGAATAGTCGGTTTCAATATGCAGGAAAGGCAGTTCAAGCTGATCTTCCACAAACTGCTGGAGTGTAAAGGATTCGGCATTGTATGTGTGGCAGCCGGTCCATGTCAGGTCCAGGACCGCATCGGCCTGGAACAGGTCTGCCATTTCACGGATGGATTCGGGGCGAAGGGGATTGGGAGTCATGCAGGAACAGGGAATCTTAAGGTACCGGCGGGCAATTGCCTCGTAAGGATCAATGGTTTCATCCACGGCCAGGGTCATTCCCTTGAGACCGGTGCAGTTTTCCATGGACACGATCCTGGCTCCTAGTTCCTGGGCGATCTGGATTACTTTGTCAGATCCCTTTCCCACCGGGCATCCTGTCAGCAGGATCCGGATCCCGCCCGGGGCTGCCAGGCCGGGCTGCCGCAGAAACTCTTCCAATTCCCTTTTCAGGGTGATTAATTGTTCCAGGTAGCCTGCAGGGTTGACGCAGAAGCTCTTGCTTTCCTGAATCGCCAGCATGTCCGAGGCGGTCAGGGGGGATTGCCTGTCTGCGGCCAGGACACTGATATCCCAGAGGGCTTTTCGGATCTCATTCTGCTGGACGATCTGGTCATGGAGGGCCTGATCACTGACTTTTATTCCGGAGCATTGGAACAGGAAATCCTCAAGTCTGTGCAGAGCGCGCAGCCAGTATTCCAGGACCGCTTCCGGCTCCTGGGTATGGGGCAGGTGCATCAGGTGAAGGGGTTTAAGCTTTCCCATGAGTTCATACATTTTTTTTTTGCCGTCACAGGTGGTTTCGGCAATCAGGATGTCTGAAAATTGAAAAAAAGGGCAGGTGTCGGTGACGGCATATCCATAGCTGGACTTGACCAGGGGACAGAAAGATGCGGGCAGCTCTTTTTCCGCATCTTTGATGGGGGCCTGTTTTTTGCCGCAGAGGCTCACCGGGACGATTCCGGCCGCCCGGATGAGTTCGTTGGGGGCATAGATGCAATAGACCCCGGCAATTTTTCCTCCCTGGTCCTGCCATGCGTCAAGGTCTGCGATGCTCCGTTCTGAAAAGGAAAGAAAGGGTTTCAGGTTCATGGTTTCATCCTCATCTAGGGTTACCGGATTCAATAAAATTGGAACCTTATGCGGATGGCCATAGGATGTCAACATGCTTGTTTCAATGGAAATCCAAAAAAAGATTGGAAGTTTCTATAAATCCGGCGGATGGGCGGGTGTTGGAGTAAAGGTCTTTATATTTTTGTCAGCATGGGATCTTGGCCCCCTGGGGTTTTTATCAGGGTTCCTTGCTCCTTCTTTTTGCCAAAGAGTCATCGATTACCTGTCTGACCACGGCGGCCAGAATTTTCTTGCTTACCGGCTTCTGGAGCTGTTTTGTTATCCCAATTTTAAGGGCATCCTGTTCGGTTATCACAGAACTGTATCCCGTACAGAGAAGGATGGGTATGCCCGGTCTTATCTTGAGGATCTCCCGGGCCAGTTCCACGCCGGTCAGTTCAGGCATGGTCTGATCCGTAATGATCAGGTCAAATTGATCCGGAGTGAGCCGGAATTTTTCCAATGCATCCGAACCAAGTGTGGTGGCATAGACTTTATATCCCAGTCTTTCAAGGATCTGCCTGTTGAGGTTAATGATCATGCTTTCATCATCTACGATTAAAATTTGTTCTCCTCCACCGGTCAAGGGCTTGTCTCTGGAGACCGGTTTTTTCGGAGTCGAACTCTGATCTAATGCCGGAAGGTAAACATGAAACAGAGTCCCCTGGCCGGGCTCGCTTTTTGCCTGTATGAACCCGTTATAATCCTTTACAATTCCATGAATCACAGAGAGGCCCAAACCCGTTCCTTTTCCGATTTCCTTGGTGGTAAAAAAGGGATCAAAGATCTGTTCCAATGTCGTTGGATCCATGCCATGGCCGGTATCAGAGACCTCCAGGACGATAAAAATGCCGGGAATCCCGCCGGGATATGCCTCGGCCTCCTTCTCACTTATTTCTTTCCGGAAGAGCCGGATGATCAATCTCCCTTTTTCATTCTCCATGGCATGTAATGAATTGGTGCAGAGATTCACAACGATCTGGTGAATATTCACCGGGTCGCCCATGATTTCGCCGCTATCCCCATCGATCTCCTCTTTGATTTGGATCGTCGTGGGGATGGATGCCCTCAGCATCTGAAGGGCCTCTTTCACAATGATATGGGGGGAACACGGCTCCAGGCTGTGATTGGATTTGCGGCTGAAAGTCAGAATATGCCGCACCAGTTCTGCGGCACGGGCACTTGATTTGAGAATCTGATCAATCTCATTGTTTATATTCTGGCCCGAAAAAATTTTGTCTTTGGCCAGTTCGGCATATCCCATAATCGCTGAAAGGATATTGTTAAAATCATGGGCAATCCCTCCGGCCAGGGTCCCTATGGATTCCATTTTCTGGGCCCGCAGAAGTTCTGCCTGAAGTTTTTTCCGTTCCGTAATATCTCTTCCGACACCGAGCACGCCAATCAGGTTTCCCCCGGCGTCGACCATGGGCGTTTTTATGGTTTCAATGATTTCCCTGTGATTGTCGTCCTTGAAAATGAGTTCATATTCACTCCGGATGGGTTCCCCGGCCGTTATGGCGGCTTTATCATTTTCCCGGAAGATCTCTGCCTTTTCCCTGTCCAATAGATCATAATCGGTTTTCCCGATAATTTCGGATTTTTCCAGGTCGTAGAGACGCTCAAATTTTCGATTGCAGCTCAAATAAACACCATCCGGACTTTTCAGCCAGACCAGATCCGGCAGGGTTTCAATCAATGTCCGTAAATGGGTTTCATTTTTCCGTGCTGAATCCTCTGCCAGTTTCCGTTCATGAATTTCTTTTATCAGGGCCTTGTCCGTTTCCCTTCGATCCTCCTGCCGTTTTAAAATAAGGCCGAGAACCATGGTCAAAAAGGGATAAATGATCAATATGGGAGGGGCGACGGCCTTAATAATCGGCATTCTCATCTCAGCGGGCATCAGAGACATGCAGGAAAGCATTACCAGTTGAATGACAAGGCCGAAACCATATAGTTCCACCCAACCCAGGGGACGATGGCCTCTTTCCCTCCAATACTTCCACAAGACACCTGTGAATGCAGTGCTTACAATCACTATGGTTCCGACCAACCCTCCGGCTCCGCCCTGGTAGAGCCGGAATGAACCGGCAATGGCTACCGCGATGGAGGTGGGGGCAAATCCGAAAAACAATCCGCAGAGGCTTAAAAGGACCCACCGGGTATCGAAAAACACACCCGGGATCAGGCTCCAGGGGTTCAGCATGACGGCAATGGCGATGAGGCCGACCAGGATCCCGGTCAGGCTCTCTCTCAAATTTTTACTGGGAATGGAGTAGATATTAAAAGTATCGTAAATAACACAGAGAATAAGCATCAATGCAGCATTGTTTAAAAGTCCTGAAAAGCTATTCATTATTTTCCCTGTCGGACATGGTTGGCCCCCGCCTTTGCGAAAATTGGCTTGACATGATGACCAAAGACTATGAATCCAAAGGATCCGGACAAAGTCCGAGGCCCTTTAGTCGGCATTGGCCGGGTGCGTTCCCGCCGTCTTGCAGACGAAGGGTATCTGGTTTTTATTCATTAAAATTGCGGGTCGATTATCCTTTTAGAAATAAAATTAGTCAAGTAAAAACCGGGTCATCATGGCATTCCTTCTTTCTTTTCCTGAACGGATTCTAATAGAGGGGCAGGGCGTTTTAAAGGAAAAATTCTTGTTATAATTTCAACGGGATAGTATCCATATAAAAACGGATATCAGTTGCCGGATCAAAAAACGGCCTCTTCAAATCAGCCAGAGGCGCAGCGGGATGGTTCAAACCGCTTCCCGGTTCCGGGATGGAGGTCTGCAATGAAAAACAGAAGACAGGTCATTGGGTTTATCCTCTCATTGGTCATTGGAATATTCGGATTCGGTGGAAAAATCCGGACAGGTTTTGGAATTGCCCATGCAAAAGTCAAAAGATTCAAAAGAACCCTGCTGCCCAGAGGGGCGCCCATGGCCGGACTCATATCAAAAAATCCCCGAAAACTGGATACCCGGAATCTTGAAACGACACCCATGGACCAGTTTGACGTGATGGGCCAGGATATTTACAATGTAAATCTTGAGACCTGGCGCCTTGATTTGTCCGGTGCCCTGGAACATCCCCAAAAATTCAGATATGAAGACCTGTTGAAACTGCCTGCTGTTGAAAGGAACGTCCTTTTGATCTGCCCGGGCTTCTTTGCCTATAACGGACTGTGGAAGGGGGTTTCCCTGTCAAAACTCCTGACTTCGGCAAAGATGAAACCCAGTGCAACCCATGTGAAGCTCAGCGGACCCAGGGGAATAAGACGGAAGAGTAAAAAGTTTGCCGTCGAAGAAGTAATGGCCGATAAGATCTTTCTGGCCTTTCAGGTCAATGGCGAGGTCTTGCCGGAACGGCACGGTTTTCCGGTCCGCCTGGTTGCGGAAGATCATTATGGGGGCAGGTGGGTCAAGTACGTGGACAGGATCCAGGTTATCAAGGGATAGGCTTTGCCCGTCTCCCTCTTGTATATGAAATCAAAGAGTTGTGGAATCGATCCTTTAGGAAAGCTGTTTTCGTGCCCTAAGCTTGGCGTCGATCAAATCGCCGTGGCTCAAGCCGAGAAGGTTTGCCAGCTTGTGGGCAAAGTGGTCTTCATGGGCTTCCAGGTGATTGTCCAGTAAAATAATACGCCATACAGATTCCATGATCTCTATCTTCTGCTTTTCAGAGAAATTTTCATTTATAAACCGGGTGTACCGGAAAAGGTTCACATACTCTCCTCGCTCTTTATCACTCTCATCAAGCAGGGTCTGGATCTCATCTTCGGAAATTCCAAAATGTGTCACAAGGGTTGTGGCAAGATGGGCTTTTTCTTCTTCACTGCATTCCCCGTCCGCGTGGGCCGCCTCAAGCAGGAGTACGGTCAGAGCCAGATGGGCGGTCAGAGCATCCTGTTCCGTTGCCTGTTCCGGGTTGCTGCCGATTATTTTTTTTATTAAATCAAACATCACATTCCTTTATCCCAAGTTAGTCCGGGTTTTTCGCTGAAGAAAAATCTTCCCCTGAATCCCGTCAAACCCTTTTTGCCAAAACCTCTCCGGTTCTTTCAGCCGGTTCACTGAAAGAGTTGAATTTTTCCGCTACTATTCCAGACCCCTTTTTCTTGTCTGGTCAGCGGAACAAATTGTTCCCGGTTTATGGTGAATTACGAGGCCCGGTTGAACAGGTTATTTGGGTAGGGGTTCAAATTCCCCTTTGGTCAAATCCTGTTTGGTGACAGTTCTTTCCTTCCCGTCTTTATCTACACAGGCAAGTCCGACCATGTTTGCCCAGACTTTGGTCCCGCTTTCATCCTGGACGTGGACAAAAATGTTACCTTCATACTCTTCATGCTCAATATATTTAACACGGGTCTGATCCTGCCCGCTTTTAATGAGATAGACTTTCTCATCTGAAATCAATTGATTTGCATGTTCGGTATCTCCATTTTTTTGGTAGGCGTTTTCTTTTCCAATATCCTCGAGATATCGAGCGACCGCAGTACCATCCATCAGTACAAGGTTGGGCTCAAAAGTAAACCAGCCTGCCCAAGCACTTCCGCCAAAGACCGTCAAAACCGTAAAAACGAAAATTAGCCTTTTGAAACAATCCTTCATTTTTTTTAGTCCCCCCTTAGTTTATGTGCCAACGATAAGTTGTTATCTAACCACTTACCTCAATAAAAATCAACGATAAAATGAAATCAGTTCAATTTATGAATACTGTTTTCTTTTTCCGGATTTCTTTACCCCGTTTCATCAAGGGGTTGACGCTTTTTTCCGGGAAAAACCACCCCGGGCAGCAGAAAAATTAAAAAAAATCTGTGGTGAATTCCGGTAAAAGCGTCTATCCGGCCAAAAGTCAGAGGAAGGAAGGTTCAGGAAATTTTTCTCAGGCATCCACCAGGTTCCGGATCCATTTTTTTGATAAAAATCTTGGAATGCCGATCCCGAGTTTGAAGAGTTCTTCAACGGCAATGAGGGCCATGACCCAGTATACGGGAAGTTTCAGGTAAAAGGCGGCAAAAAAGGCAATGGGCAGGCCGATGCACCAGACTCCTGTCAGGTCGAGGAAAAGCCCGAACCGGGTATCTCCCCCGCCCCGGAGCACGGAAACGATATTGGTAAAATTGGTGGTTTTGCTCCAGAGAATCAGGCCTGAGACCAGCATCAGGAAATAGGCGTTTTCATAGGTGGCCGGGGATATATTGTAGAATCCGAGCACAAGATCCCGGGAAAGAATCATGACGGCGCCTGCTGCCACCGCCATGATAAACTGGGCGATCAGAAGAAAGCGGCCATAGGCATGGGCGGTTTTTTCAGAGCCGGCCCCGATGCTGTTTCCGATCATGATGGATCCTCCGTGGAAGATACCGAAAAAGGGAATAAACATGAACTCCTCCAGGGTGGCTACGATGTTGACGGCGGCAATGGCTTCGGTGCCGATCCTGGCATAGACCAGCTTGTACAGGCTGACTCCCGTGACCCAGAACAATTCGTTGAGAAAAACCGGCCAGCAGGTGGCAAGGATCCGTCTGAAAAAAAGGAGATCAAAGCTGAACATTTCCCGGAGCCCGGCGGCCAGGGGATACCGTTTTCCATAGATGATCCCGGTCATAACCAGGCCTTCCACAATTTTTGATATGGTTGTGGCAATGGCGGCGCCTTTGACGCCGAGGGCGGGAAACCCAAAGTGTCCGAAGATCAGGAGGTAGTTGAGAAAGATGTTCAGGGATACGGCCACCATGGAGCAGACCATGGGCACTTTGACATACCCCATGGCCCTTAAATTGGACATGAAGGAAAAGATTACGGCTGAAAAGGCAAAGGCGATCCCCACCACTTCAAGGTAGTCCACTCCCAGGCGGACCACCTCGGGATCTTTGGAAAAGAGGGCCATGAGATGGTCGGGCAGGACCAGGGAGACAAAACTGAACAGGATCGCCACGGTCAGGCCGGTCAGGATTCCCATTCCGGAAAGGTGTTTGATCCGGCTCAGATCCTTTTTGCCCCAGTACTGGGCCGTGAAAATGGATACCCCGGAATGGATGCCGTATTGGATGACAATGAACATGAATACAAATTGGTTGGCAATGCCAACGGCGGCAATGGCCTCTTCATTGAGCTGCCCTACCATGAGGATGTCGATGAGGGTCATGGAGCAGGTCAGAAGATTCTGCAGGGAAATGGGCAGGGCAATGGCGAACAGCATCCTGAAAAAGTTTTTTTGCGAAGGATTGAACATGGATATAAAATATTCCCCAATAAAAAAGCCCGCTTCCTATTGTGAAGCGGGCTTTTGGTAATTTTTTTAAGGTATCGGTTTACAAAAAGGCGCTCCTGTGGCCATGGGCATCGGTTCGGCTCTGTCTGGCAAGCAGACGCCAGGTGGATGAAGTATGTTCGAAAATTGTTTTTTTCATTAAACCGGTTCCTGCAACAATCTGATAGTGAACGCTCCTCAGTCCCTATACCAGTCCTTATATTTTCGGTCAAGGCAATTTATTTTGACTTGGGGTTTCTGGAAAGAAAATTTATTGAAAAAGCTTGACTTCAACAAAAGAGAGCTGTAAATGTGGCGGAAACAGGAACAAATTTTATACGGAAACAAGATGAACACATCGGCAGTAAATTTTATATTTAGTTTTGGACGCTTCTTCTTTTTTAGGAGCGTTCATCCGGTGTAGCTCTCTATAAATAAAATTTATAAGGCCCCGGGTGGACATGATCCACCCGGGGTTTTTTGCTTTCGGCCCCGGGAAAATTCCCGGGGCCTTTTTTATTTTTGGCAGAAGATAAATAAATAATATAAAAAAGGAGAAAACCATGCTTTTAGTTCTGGAAGATCAGATTACTCCCGGCCAGAGGGATGAAATCAAATCCCGGCTCCATGGAGAGGGATGCATTGCCCGGGAAATCACGGACAAGGGCCGGAACCTCATCGGGATCATCGGAAAAACCCTCAAGACCCCGGAGGAGTATAAAAAACTTGAGGGGGTCCTGGATGCCCTGTCCATTCAAACCTCCCACAAACTGGTCAGCCGGGAGTTCAAGTCCGAGGACACCCGGGTCAAGATCGGGAATGTTGTGGTGGGCGGGGACAGGATCGTGATCATTGCCGGCCCCTGTGCCGTGGAGAGCCGGGAACAGGCACTGGCCATTGCCCGTGAAGTCAAGAAATACGGGGCGGTTCTGTTCCGGGGAGGGGCCTATAAGCCCAGGTCTTCGCCGTACTCTTTCCAGGGTCTGGAAGAGGAGGGCCTCAAAATCCTGGCCGAGGTCAGGGAAACCACGGGTCTCGGGGTGGTCACGGAGATGACTTCCCCCACCCAGGCCGAACTCATGGAAAAGTACGTGGACGTGGTCCAGATCGGGGCCAGGAACATGCAGAACTTTGAACTGCTCAAATGCGTGGGCAAGATGAGCAAGCCCGTGGTCCTGAAAAGGGGACTTGCCTCCACCATCCAGGAATGGCTCATGTCGGCGGAGTATATTGCTGCCGGGGGGAACGAAAACGTGATCCTCTGCGAGAGGGGGATCCGGACCTTTGAACCCTATACCCGGAACACCCTGGATCTGTCGGCCATTCCCGTATTGAAAAAACTGACCCATCTGCCCATTGTCATTGATCCCAGTCATGCCACCGGGATCCGGGAAAAAGTGGCTCCCATGGCCAGAGCTGCCGTGGCCGCCGGGGCAGACGCTCTGATGATCGAGGTCCACAACAACCCGGACAAGGCCCTGTCCGACGGTCCCCAGAGCCTCTATCCCGAGCAGTTCGGGGAACTGACCCGGGACATCTATGTGATCGCTCCGGTGGTGGGCAAGCAGCTGGACTACGACTATCTGAAAAAATCCGAGGTGATCCGGAAGATCCACAACGGAGGCACCAAGACCGCGGCCTTTATCGGTGAAAAGGGTGCCTACAGCCACAAGGCCAGTCTCTCCTATTTCGGGGAGGATGTGAAACCCCTGCCCATGAAGAGTTTTTCAGATATCTTTGACGCAGTGGAAGGAGGGGAGGTGGATTACGGGGTGGTTCCGGTGGAAAATTCTCTGTCCGGATCCATCCATGAGAACTTTGACCTGCTCCAGGAACATGACCTCAAGATCATCGGAGAGATCACCATAAGGATCAAGCATGCCCTCATCGTCCACAAGGAGGCCTCCAAAGAGTCCATCAAAAAGGTGATGGGGCCTCCGCCGGCCTTGTCCCAGTGCAAGAATTACCTGGCCCAGTATCCTGAAATGGAGCCGGTTCCCGTGGTGGCCACCTCATCCGCCGTGAAAATGGTCAAGGATTCAGGGGACCTGTCCTGTGCGGCCATTGCCTCCACCATGGCCGCCGGGATTTTCGACATGAAAATCCTGGAAGAATCCATTGAGGACAATCCCCGGAACTTCACCCGGTTCGTGATCATTGCCCGGGAGGACAAGGGGCATAAAAAGGTGGGCAAATCCTCCATCATCTTTACCACGGGAAACAAACCCGGCTCTTTGTTTGAGATTATGAAAATCTTCTCAGAGTACGGGGTCAACCTGGTCAAGCTGGAATCCCGGCCCATCCACGGAAAACCCTGGGAGTACATGTTTTACACGGACCTTGAGGCGGACATTGAAAGCCGGGAGCTTTCCCCCATGCTGGAGGAACTCAAGGACAAGTCCGAGACCTTTCGGATCCTGGGCCGGTACTAAAGGGTTTCATTTTTAAGGGTCTGGATCAAGATCACCACCAGGCTGTCACACAAAATCTTTTGCATGACAGCCTGGTGGGTGATTTCAGCCGGGATGGGGATTAGAGTTGTCCGCCTCCAAGCACTTTATAGAGGTTTACAAGGTTGCTCAGATAGGACTGGCGGACAGTAATGGCCCCCTGCTGGGCTGAAAATAATGCCCGCTGGGAGTCCAGGACCGCCAGAAAGTCGTCTATCCCGTTCTCATAACGGGCACGGGACAGGGTATAGGACTCCTGGGTGGCGTCCACCAGGGCGTTCTGGGCCTTGAGTTGGTCCTGATAGGTCTTCCTGGCGGCCAGCTGGTCCGCCACCTCCCTGAACGCTGTCTGGACCGTACCTTCGTAGGAGGCCACGGCAATCTTTTCGCTGATCTCTGCCGTTTCCAGGCTGGCATTGAGGCCGTCCCGGTTGAAGATGGGGATTGTCAAAGAAGGGGCAAAGCTCCATGCCAGACTGTCGGATACGTCAAACAGGGAGGTCAGGCTCTGACTGGCAAATCCCATTGAGCCGGTCAGGCTGATGGAGGGATACAGAGCCGCCCTGGCCGCTCCGATATCGGCGTTTGCCGCCTTGAGCTTATGCTCTGCCGAACGAATATCAGGCCGGGCCAGCAGCACCTGGGAGGGAAGGCCTGCCGGAAGGCCGTCCATGAACCGGATATCGTCAATGGTCTCACCGGAATTCAAAAGAGAGTATACCGATGTCCCGGCCAGCAGGGTGACGGCATTTTCAGCCTGGGCTGCCAGACGGGTATACTGGGCAATGGACACCCTGGCGCTCTCAACCGAGGTCGCGGCCTGGGCCAGGTCCAGCTGGGTGGCGGATCCCACCTCGAACTGGCTTTTAATCACCTCATAGGTTTCTTTCTGGGCCTGAAAGGTGCTTTGGGAAAGCTCCAGCAGCTTCCGGTCGGCCAGCAGGGTCATATAGGCATCTGCGGTCTGGCCGATCAGGGCGATCCGGGTGTTCAGGGCTGCCTCTTCAGTGGCCAGATAGGTTTCCAGGGCTGCGGTGTTCAAGGATCTTACCCGTCCGAAAAAGTCGAGCTCATAGGCGGTAACCCCGAGGTTGGCGGTCATGGTGGTATCGCTGGTATAGGCCGCCCCTGTGGAGCTGTTGTCCTCTGCCACCCCCTGGCGGCTCACCCCCGTACCCGCGGAAACCACGGGCAGGGAATCTGCCCTCTGGATTCTGTAGGCAGCCCTTGCCTTTTCAATGGTCAGCACAGCCACCCGAAGGTCCCGGTTGTTGTCCAGGGTCAGCTGGATGAGCTGTTTAAGGGTCTCCGACCCGAAATAGTCCTGCCAGGCAATATCACTGGCCAGGGCTGACGGGCCTCCGGCCTTTGCGTCAAGCGGATCTGCCGGGTCTGTCCGGCCGGACCAGGTGGCTTCCACAGCCAGGTCCGGCTGCCTGTACTCAGGTATAAAGGAGCAGCCCTGGGTCATGAACATAATGGCGGCAATGGCTGCGAAAAGGGTCTTACTGGGCATGAATCACCTCACTTGGGGCCTCAGCCCTTTTTTTCTTTTTTTCACCCCATTGTTCAATGAGGACAAAGAACAGGGGAACAAAAATAATGGCCAGGGATGTGGCAGCTACCATTCCGCCGATAACCCCGATACCGATGGCATTCTGGCTGGCGGAGCCGGCCCCGTTGGATACGGCCAGGGGTGTGACCCCCAGGATAAAGGCAAAGGAGGTCATGAGGATGGGCCTGAGCCGCTGTTCAGCAGCCGTCCTGGCAGCCGTCACAATATCCTGGCCTTTGTCGTAGAGATTTTTTGCAAATTCCACAATGAGGATGGCGTTCTTGGATGCCAGGCCCACGGTGGTCAGCAGTCCGATCTGAAAATAAACGTCATTGTTCAGTCCGGCCCATTTTGTGGCAATCACCGATCCCACAATGCCCAGGGGGACAATCAGGATCACGGACAGAGGGATGGACCAGCTTTCATACAGGGCTGCCAGGCAGAGGAAGACAAAGAGCAGGGATACCGTGTACAGCAGGGTGGTCTGGGAGCCTGCCGTCTGTTCCTCGTAAGAGATTCCGGTCCATTCCATGCCGACGCCCCTGGGCAGTTTGGCTGCAATCTCCTCCATAATGGACATGGCCTCCCCGGAGCTGACCCCATGGGCAGGCGCGCCCAGAATCTCCATGGAAGAACTGCCGTTATACCGTTCAAGTTTGGGGGATCCATAGGACCACTCGCCTGAGGTAAAAGAGGAAAAGGGCACCATCTCTCCTGCAGTATTGCGCAGGTACCATCGGTCAATATCTCCGGGTACCATCCGGTAGTCGGCATCCCCCTGCATATAGACCTTTTTGATTCGGGTCTTGTCCATGAAGTCATTCACATAGGTGGACCCCCAGGCGGTCTGAAGAATGCTGGTGATGTCCGAAGTGGATACCCCCAGGGCCTCGGCCTTTTCATAGTCAATGTCCACCTTGTACTGGGGCACGTCGGAAAGGCCGTTGGGCCGGACCCCCACAAGTTTGGGGTTCTGGGAGGCCATGCCCAGCATCATGTTCCTGGCGGTGACCAGGGTCTCATGGCCCACTCCGGACCTGTCCACCAGCTGGAGGTTGAAGCCGGTGGCATTTCCAAGCTCGGTGATGGCAGGCGGCATAAAGGCATAGACGGATGCGTCCTTGATGCGGTAGAGATTGGCCATGGTCCGCTGGGCAATGGCCGCAGCCTTCTGGTCCGGCCGGGTCCGCTCGCCCCAGTCTTTGAGCTTGATAAAGCCCAGGCCCACGTTCTGGCCCTGGCCGGCAAAACTGAATCCGGTTACCGTAAAAAAACCGTCCACGTTTTCAGCCTCCTGATTGAGCAGATATTCCTCCACCTGCTTTATGGACTGCCGGGTCCGCTCCAGGGTCGCGCCCGGAGGGGCGGAGATCATCATCATCAGGGTGCCCTGGTCCTCATCCGGGATAAACCCTGTGGGGATGGTCTTAAAAAGGGAGGCCATGCCGCCGACGATCAAAAGGTAGATGACCAGGAAACGGAATATCCGGGTAGCGGTGAAAGAGACGCTGCGGCCATAGGCTTTTTTCCCAACGTCAAAGGAGCGGTTGAACCAGCCGAAAAACCCTTTTTTGCTCTCATGATGACCCTTTTGTACGGGTTTGAGAAGGGTGGCGCAAAGGGCCGGGGTCAGGACCAGAGCCACCACAACGGACAGGGCCATGGCCGATACGATGGTCAGGGAAAACTGCCGGTAGATGGCACCGGTGGACCCTGCGAAAAAGGCCATGGGAATAAATACGGCAGATAATACCAGGGCAATGCCCACAAGGGCCCCTGTGATCTGCTCCATGGATTGAATGGTGGCCTCCCTGGGAGGCAGCCCGGTTTCGGTCATGACCCGTTCCACATTTTCCACCACCACAATGGCGTCATCCACCAGAAGCCCTATGGCCAGGACCATGGCAAACATGGAGAGCACATTGATACTGAACCCGAAGGCCGACAATACCCCGAAGGTTCCCAGAAGGACCACAGGCACGGCAATGGTCGGGATCAGGGTGGCCCTGAAGTTCTGGAGAAAGAGATACATGACAAAGAAGACCAGGAATACGGCTTCCACCAGGGTTTTGATCACCTCTTCAATGGAGAGCTGGACAAAGGGGGTGGTGTCATAGGGGTAGACCACCCCGAGCCCCTCGGGCATCGAGGCGGTAAGATCCATAACCTTGGCCTTGATTCTTTCAGCCGTGTCCAGGGCATTGGCGCCGGTGGCAAGGCTCATGGCCATGGCCGATGCCGGCATGCCCTTATACCGGGCGGTAACGCCATAGGTTTCCGATCCCAGCTCCACCCGGGCGATGTCCCTGAGGCGGACCTGGGATCCGTCGGTATTCACCTTGACCAGGATCTTTTCAAAATCCTCCACGGTCTTGAGCTTTGACTGGACCGATACCGTGGCGTTGAGCTGCTGGCCCTGAACGGCAGGCGCGCCGCCCAGCTGGCCGGAAGTCACATCTGCGTTCCTGGATTTAATGGCGGCAATGACCTCTGCGGGCATGAGGCTGAAGGAGTTTAGTTTTTCAGGGTTGAGCCAGATCCGCATGGCATGCTGGGCACCGAACACGCTCAGGTCCCCCACCCCCTGGACCCGGGCAAGGGGATCGGCCAGATTGGAGGAGATGTAGTCGGCAATGTCGTCATCTGACAATTTGCCGTCTTCTGAATAGATTCCCACGACCAACAGGTAACTTTTGGTGGCCTTGCTCACCGTGACCCCCTGGGTCTGGACCTCCTGGGGCAGAAGGCTGGTGATGGAGGAGACCTTGTTCTGAACCTGGACCTGGGCGATATCGGGATCTGCTTCAGGTTCAAAGGTCAGGGTGATGGTGAGCCGGCCGCTGGATTCGCTTGCCGCTGAAAAATACCGCAGATAATCGATTCCGGTCAGGCTCTGTTCAATGACCTGGGTGACGCTGTTCTCCAGGACCTCAGCCGAGGCACCGGGATAGGAGGTGGTGATCTGGACGCTGGGCGGGGCAATTTTCGGGTATTGCTCCACAGGCAGGGTCAGCACGGCAAAAAGGCCTGCCAGCATGATCACGATGGATATAACCCAGGCAAATATGGGCCTGTTGATAAAAAACTTCGACATTCTAGTATCCTGTGTTTAGCTGTTGGTGGAATCCATTTCCACGGGAGAGACTTTGGCCTGGGCCCGGATCTTCTGGAGCCCTGCCACCACCACCCGGTCCCCCGGGGTGAGGCCGGAGGTAACCAGCCACTGGTCGCCGACCACTCTGGAGACGGTAATCTTGCGGGTCTGGACGGTATTGTCCTCATCCACGGTCCAGACGGATACATTGCCGTCGGAACTGCGGACCACTGCCTGCTGGGGCACGGTAATGGCCTGGGCCTGCCTGAACTGCTCCACCCGTGCCCGGACAAAGAGGCCGGGGAGCAGGGCGTTGCCAGAATTGGGAAAGAGAATCCTCAGCTGAACCATGCCGGTGCCCCGGTCCACGGTGACATCGGAGAAAAGTATTTTTCCCTTATGGGCATAGGGGATGTCATCCTTTCCGATAAACAGGGTCGCCCCAGGGCTTTGGGCCGGGTCCTTCATATGCCGGCGCAGTTCCATGAGATCATCGCTGGACTGGTTGACGTCCACATAGATCTGATCCAGGTTCTGAACGGTGGCAAGGGCCGTGGTCTGGTTGGCCGTTACCAGGGCGCCTTCGGTCACGGAGGATCTGCCCACGCGGCCTGAAATGGGGGCAAATACCTTGGTATACTCTAAATTGATCCTAGTGGCAGCCAGCTGGGCCTTGGCCACGGCAACCCCTGCCTCGGCCTGGGCCAGGGCAGCCACGGCATCATCGTACTGCTGGCGGCTGACCCCGCCCATTTTTACCAGCCGGCTGTACCGCGCCACCTTGGGCTCCACTGCCTTTACATCGGCCCGGGCCTCTTCAAGGCTGGCTGCGGAACTGTCATAGGCAGCCTGGTAGGTGGCCGGATCAATTTGATAGAGCTGCTGGCCTTTTTTTACGAGACTTCCCTCTGTAAAGAGCCGTTTTAATATTATCCCGGTCACCTGGGGCCGGATCTCAGCCACCTGGAAGGCAGAGGTCCTGCCCGGAAGATCCTTGGTAAAGACCACCTCATGATGTTCTACGGTATACACCGAGACCTCGACCGGAGGCCTGGGACCGGTTTTCGTTTCGTTCTGGGCCTGGGCCTGGGACCCCTGACTGCTGAACCAAAAATAACCAAGGCCCAAAAGAACCACCAGGGTTAGTGCCGACAAAAATTTGATCTTCATGTTTTCTCCTCTTACCTGAGTATGATCCTGTCGAGGATACGGATAATATCCTGTTTAATTTTTTCCTTATCCATGTTTTCAGCATCCCTGACCTGCAGGGTTTTGAGCGGGCCGATCACGGTTCCGTAAATCATCTCCGCCAGAATATAGGGGTCGACGTCCAGAAACAAACCGCTTTGGATGCCCTCTGTGCACAGCTTGGCCAGGGGGCGGATGGAAAAATCAAACCGGTCTTTTATCTCTTCCTCCACGGTTTTCCTGCGGTGAACAAATCGGAAATAAAGGACGACCACCTCCTGGATGCTGAATACGGAATCCACAAATTCATGCAATTTGGTCAGGGGATCTTTGTCGCTTTCAAATATGGCTGTGTTGTTCTGGCGGATGGGCATGAGAACCTGCTCATGAACATAGTTGAGCAGTGCGTCCTTGTCTTTGAAGTGGTTGTACAGGGTTCCCTTGGCCACTCCGCATTCCCTTGCGATTTCATCCATGGTGACGGGTCTGTCTTCCTTGATAAGGGTCAGAACCGTTTTTACAATTTCAGCCTTAATTAAATTGTCCACCAATTCTTTTTTCTTGCGGGCGGTTGTCATATCCATCCCCCTTTTTAAAAATATACTGGGGTTCCCCATCGTCCCTGAGGGGAACCCCAATATATCCGTTATGACCGATTGGTCAAAATAATGACTTTCCAGTCAGAATATGACTGAAGAGTTTTTTTGTCAAGGTTTTTTTAAAAAATAAGGAGAAAAAATGGCGGGTCCAAGGGGGGAGATCAACTGCCAAAGAATCGGAATCCCGGAAAAGACCCTTCCCATAATGGGAGCAAAGAACGACCCCATGAAAGTCGGACCGGAAAGCATAGACTGGGGTAAGTCCGATGTTCCGGCCGGGGCTTTTAAACGCCGAGAAAGTCCATGATGCCCCGGGCCGCTTCCCTGCCTTCGGCAACGGCCGTGACCACCAGGTCCGAGCCCCGGACAATATCTCCGCCGGCAAAGACCTTTTCATTGGAGGTCTGAAAGGAGAACCGGCCCTTATCCGAAGCGCTGATCCTGTTGTTTTCGGTTAATTTAATCCGGTTCTGCTTAAGCCAGGCAGGGGGGTCCGGCCTGAATCCAAAGGCCATGATCACGGCATCCGCATCCAGAAGGGTTTCAGATCCCTCCACAGGCTCGGGCCGCCGGCGGCCCCTGTCATCGGGCCGGCCCAGCCGGGTAGAGATCAATTTAACGCCGGTGACCCGGCCCGTGGAGCCTGTGACCAACCCCAGGGGCTGGGCATTGAATTGAAACCTCACCCCCTCGTCCAGGGCATTGGCCACCTCCCTGGGAGAGCCGGGCATATTGGCCTCGTCCCTGCGGTATGCGCAGACCACCTCGGATGCACCCTGGCGCACGGCAGTCCTCAGGCAGTCCATGGCCGTGTCTCCCCCTCCCAGGACCACCACCTTCTGCCCTTCAAGGTTGATATAAGGATAGTCTGCTCTCCGGATATTCATCAGATGATCCATGTTTGCCGTGAGAAAGGGGAGGGCGTCATAGACCCCGGGGGCATCCCGGTTCTCCAGATCGCCCCGGATATACCCATAGGTTCCGATACCGATAAAGACGGCATCGTACTCCGGGACCAGGGACTGGAAGTCAAGGTCTTTTCCGATGTCCGTGCCCAGCCTGAACTCGATTCCCATATCCTGAAAGACCCTGCGCCGCCGCTCCATAACCCTTTTGTCCAGCTTAAAAGGGGGGATGCCGAAGGTCAGAAGCCCCCCGATCTCCGGGTGGCGGTCAAAGACAACAGGGGAAATTCCGTTCCGGACCAGGACATCGGCGCAGGAAAGCCCGGCGGGTCCGGCCCCGACCACGGCCACTGTAAGACCGGTTTTGACCACTTTGGACAGATCCGGCCGCCACCCCATGTCAAAGGCCGTGTCCACGATATACTTTTCAATGGAACCGATGGTCACGGCCCCGAATCCGGTGGCCAGGGTGCAGGCCCCTTCGCAGAGCCGGTCCTGGGGGCAGACCCGGCCGCAGATTTCAGGCAGGCTGTTGGTCTGGTGGCAGAGTTCAGCCGCTTGAAGGATCTTGCCCTGGTTGGCAAGGTCAAGCCAGTCCGGGATATAGTTGTGTACCGGACATTTCCACTCGCAATAGGGATTGCCGCAGGAAATACACCGGTCAGCCTGCATGGAGACCTGGGATTTTTCAAAAGAATCGTAGATCTCCACAAATTCATGCTTGCGTCTGTGGATCTGTTTCTTTTTGGGATCCACACGCTTGACTTCGATGAACTGGTACAGGTTTCGGTTCATGGCAGGGGTGTCCTAGTAAACCACGGCCAGGGTTTCCTCGGGCTTGTTGCCCCGGTGGCCCAGCAGGGTTGAAATATCGGTTGTCTTTGGTTTCACCAGTTTGAACAGGGTGCCGTAATGCTCAAACCCGGACAGGATCCGTTCGGCCCAGAGGCTGCCGGTTTCTTCAAAATGGGCATGGATGATTCCCCGCAGATGTTCCCGGAGCACGGGCAGGTCATCCATGGAGACCACCTCCACAAGCTCTGTGTTGGTTCTTGGGGCCACCTTTCCCTTTTCATCCATGACATAGGCAAATCCCCCGGTCATGCCCGCCCCGAAGTTGATCCCGATGGGACCCAGGATGGTCACCATGCCCCCGGTCATGTACTCGCAGCCGTTGTCCCCGATCCCCTCCACCACTGCGTTGGCCCCTGAGTTTCTCACGGCAAAGCGTTCCCCGGCCATGCCCGCAGCGTATAGGAATCCGCCTGTGGCACCGTAAAGGCAGGTATTTCCCATGATCACGGCCTGGTGGGACTTATAGGAGACCCCCAGGGGCGGGCGGATGACCAGCTTTCCGCCTGCCATACCCTTGCCCACATAATCGTTGGCATCCCCGGCCAGGGTCATGTGCAGTCCTCCGGCATTCCAGGCCCCGAAGCTCTGGCCGGCGCTGCCCGCAAGATCGACCCGTATGGGAGACTTTTCCATGCCGATGTTTCCGTGTTTTTGGGCGATCATGCCCGAGAGCATGGCTCCCACGGACCGGTCCGGATTTCTGACGGGCAGATGAATCCTGCCGCCGGCCCCGGTCTCAACAGCATCTTTGCATTTCTCACTGAGTTCAAGGTTGAGCCGGCCCGGATCTTTGGGATGGTTTCTTTCCTTAAAATAGAGGGCATTGTCATCCACGGGAACCGGGGATCCTAAGATTCCGGACAGATCGAGTTTCTGCTGCCGGGAGGTGATGCCCTCCAGGGGTTCCAGCAAATCGGTCCGGCCGATGAGGTCGGTGAGGTTTTCAATGCCCAGTTCGGCCATGATCATCCGGGTTTCCTTGACCATGAAGGTAAAATAGCGGATCACCCTTTCGGGCAGTCCCGTGAAATGGTTTCTCCGTAAGGTTTCATCCTGGGTGGCCACGCCTGTGGCGCAGTTATTGAGATGACAGATCCTCAGGAACTTGCAGCCCAGGGAGATCAACGGCCCGGTGCCGAAGCCAAAGCTTTCCGCGCCCAGGATGGCGGCCTTGACAATGTCCAGCCCGGTTTTCAGTCCTCCGTCCACCTGGAGGCGGATCTTGTGGCGGAGTCCGTTTTCCACCAGGGCCTGCTGGGTCTCAGCCAGGCCCAGTTCCCAGGGACTTCCTGCATACTTCACACTGGTCAGGGGGCTGGCCCCGGTGCCCCCGTCGTATCCTGAGATGGTGATGAGATCGGCATAGGCCTTGACCACGCCCGTGGCAATGGTGCCCACCCCGGGTTCGGACACCAGTTTGACACTGATCAGGGCCTTGGGGTTGACCTGCTTGAGATCAAAGATGAGCTGGGCCAGATCTTCAATGGAGTAGATATCATGGTGGGGGGGAGGGGAGATCAGAGTCACCCCGGGGGTGGCATACCGCAGGGCCGCGATCTGGGAGGTAACCTTGTGGCCGGGCAGCTGTCCCCCTTCGCCGGGTTTGGCTCCCTGGGCCATTTTGATCTGGATCACGTCGGCGCTCATGAGATAGGCCGGGGTCACCCCGAAACGGCCCGAGGCCACCTGTTTGATCCTAGATACCTTATCCGTCTGATACCGGGCCGGATCCTCACCCCCTTCCCCGGAATTGGAAAATCCACCCAGCCGGTTCATGGCAATGGCCAGGGCCTCATGGGCCTCCTGGCTCAGGGCGCCGATGGACATGGCTGCCGAATCAAACCGCTTGAAAAAATCAGATTCCGGGGCCACCTGTTCCGGGGGAATGGGGCTGTCGGTTTTTTTCAGCCTGAACAGGTCCCGCAGATGGGCCGGGGGCCGGTTGTTAACAAGGGCGGAATACTCCTGGTAGGCCTTGAAATCGTTGGAGATGACTGCTCTCTGGAGGGTCTGAACCACATCCGGGTTGTAGGCGTGGTACTCCTGGCCGTGGATGTACTTGATCAGGCCTCCTCGGGCCAGGGGCTGATGGGGCTTTTTCCAGGCAGGATCGGAAAGACGGGTCTGGTCTTCCTGAAAATCGGAAAACCCGGCTCCCTGGATCCGGGAGGCAATACCTTTAAAGCAAAGCTCTGTGACATTATCCGAAATCCCCACGGTTTCAAAGAGCTGGGAGCACCGGTAGGAGGCAATGGTGGAAATGCCCATCTTGGACAGGATTTTCAGCAGGCCTTTCTTGATTCCCTCCCTGTAATTGAAAATCGCTTTTTCAAGGGGAAGATCCAGGAAATCATCATCTGACAACCGGGCCAGGGTCTCATAGGCCAGGTATGGAAAAACAGCCGTGGCTCCCACGCCGAAGAGTACGGCAAAATGATGGGGGTCCCGGACGGCAGCCGTTTCCACGATGATATTGGCATCACAGCGAAAATTGTTTTCCACCAGGGCATGGTGGACCGCACCCACGGCCATGGCCGCCGGAATCGGCAGGGTGGTTTCGGAAACAGCCCTGTCGGACAGGATCAAAAGCACGGCCCGGTTCCGGACTTCCTCCAGGGCCTGATTGCAGATGTTTTTTACGGCCTGTTCCAGGCCGGTTTCAGGATCATAGTTGATATCGATGACGGCATGTCTATAATATCGGGGATCCAGCTTCAGGATCTGGTCAAGGTCCGAGTGGGCCAGGACCGGGGACTCGATCACCACCCGCCAGGCATGGCCCAGGGTCTCGTTGAACACATTTCTCTCCCGGCCGATGCAGGTGGCAAGGGACATGACGTGACGTTCCCGCAGGGGATCAATGGGCGGGTTGGTCACCTGGGCGAACATCTGCCTGAAATAATCGAACAGGCTTCTGGGCCGGGAGGACAGAGCCGCCATGGGAGCATCGTCTCCCATGGAGATCACGGGCTCCTTGCCCAGGTTTCCCAGGACTCTCAGAACCATTTCGATCTCTTCATTGGACCAGCCGAATATTTTCTGGTATCGCACCAGGGTATCATCGTCAAACTCTCTTTTGACCACGGGACAGGCGTCGGGTCCGGCATGGGAAAGAAAGCGGCAGCATTCTTCCATCCACTCCCGGTAGGGATGGCGGGACTTGAGTTCCCGGTCGATTTCCCAGGAGGTCCATCTCCTGCCCCCCAGGGTATCGATGACCAGAAGTTCCCCGGGACTGACCCGTCCTTTTTCCACTACTTCATCGGGCTCATAGTCCCAGATCCCTACTTCAGAGGCCAGGGTGATCCAGTTGTTCCGGGTCACCACATACCGGGCCGGTCTGAGCCCGTTCCGGTCCAGGCCGCAGGCGGCGAAGCGTCCGTCGCTCATGACTATGCCGGCAGGTCCGTCCCAGGGCTCCATGTGCATGGAGTTGAAATCGTAAAACGCCCTTAAATCTTCATCCATATCCGGGTGGTTCTGCCAGGCCGGCGGAATCAGGAGCCGGAACGCCCGGAAGAGATCCATGCCCCCGGCCAGGAAAAGCTCCAGCATATTGTCCAGGGCAGACGAGTCTGAGCCGGTTTCATTGACAAAGGGTGCGGCCTCTTCCATGTCCGGAAGAAGGGGGGAGTTGAGTTTATAGCCCCTGGCCCGGGCCCAGTGGCGGTTCCCGGTGATGGTATTGAGTTCCCCGTTGTGAGCCAGGTACCGGAAGGGCTGGGCCAGGCTCCATTTGGGAAGGGTATTGGTTGAAAATCTCTGATGGAAGAGGCAGATGGCCGATTCCATCCTCAGATCTCCCAGGTCCGGGAAAAATTGGGGCAGATCTTTTGGCCGGCACAACCCCTTGTAGACCACAACCAGGTTGGAAAAGCTGGCGATGTAGAAATCCGGATCCCCGGCCATTTTTTTTTCAATCCTGCGCCGGACCATGTAGAGGCGCCGCTCCAGATCCCGGGATCCCCAGCCGAATGGGGCATTGATCACCACCTGACGGATTTGGGGAAGGCTTTTGCGGGCAATCTCTCCCAGGATGTCCGGGTTAACGGGAACCTTTCGCCAGCCGGCTATGGTCAGGGCCTCCCGAATGACTTCCTGTTCAACGATATCTTTTGCCCGGCGGTTTTTTTCAGAATCAGTCCCGAAAAAGAGCATGCCCACCCCGTACCGGCTGCCCATGCGCCAGCCCTTTTCCTTTGCCAGGGCCTTGAAAAAAGAGTCGGGCTTCTGCAGGAGAAGACCGCATCCGTCCCCGGTTTTTCCGTCCGCCCCCACGGCCCCCCGGTGGCTCATCCGGGCCAGGGAGGAAATGGCGGTTCTTACCAGCTTATGGCTTGCCTTTCCCTGGATATGGGCGATGAGTCCGAATCCGCAGCTGTCTTTTTCCTTATGAATATCGTACAGGGCCATGGCATCTCCTTGCCGCTCGAGTCTTGGGGCATCGCATACTATTTAAATATTGCACCTCAAGAAGGCATAGTCAAGGAACAGACCCCTGACGGGTTCGCTTTACATATCAGATGGGGGCAATGGCTATACTCTGCGGCTGAACCGGTTGGGTCTGAACATGGAGAGCCGGTCAATGTTCAGGGTGCCCAGGGTGATCTTCAGGCCCTGTCTCGATTCCGAAGCCAGTTGAAACCAGTTCATCAGTTCGGATTCCAGGTCTTCCTCCCCGACTTTTTTGCTGCCGTTTTCCCCGGAAAGGTTGTGGTCCATATCCCCGGAATTGATAAAGGTCCATTGGTCCGGGGTTTTGGAGATCACTCCGGTATGTCCCTTGTTTTTCATGGAAAAGGAGAGGATCTGTCCTTCGGCCAGAAGATCTTTCATTTCGTCCATGAGGGTGGCGGCCTGGGTTTTGGGATCATTTACCCTGAAAATGGTTTTTTTGAACACCGAAGTGCCGGATTCAGAAACCAGGCCCTCTCCGTTGAGAAAATAATTCTTGGGAAGCCCTTTTTCCAGGGCCTGGTTGATCAGGTGGCGGCCCAGACCGTCTTTACCCCGGTATTGAACGCCCAGTTCCCTGAGTCCGCCCACCAGGAGTTCGTAGCAGTCCATATTGTCATAGTCCTGACCGATGAAATTTTTGACCGCCGTGGAGAGTTCCGCGGTTTTATTTTCTGATTCAAATTCCGGCAGATTTTTGGAGGATTCCCGGTTCCAGACCGTGGTTTCCGGTTTGGGATCGTTTTGGGCCAGGAATTCTTTGAGATCCTTTCCCCAGAGAAGCTCTTTGGAGTCGGGATCATAGACCACCTCAGTGCCGGGCCTGATCCTATGGAAGGGTTTTTTCCCGTTGACCGGATTGTAGATGATATTCCAGCACTCCTCTTTGAGCGGGCTCTTAAAGAGGAGCTGGGAAATGGTCGGGGTGTCCCGGGTAATGGTTCCGAGGACCATGGGCCCGGATTTTTCCCGACTCTCTTTATTGTCTGAGATTTCTCCAAGAAGCATGTGGCTGAATTGGGCGTTCCCGGGCCGGCTGGAAGCCAGGGACTGCAGATTTGCCTGGGGTTTGTTAATGCCTGTTTCCTGAATTTTCACCTTTCCCTCCGGAAAATAAGTCAAAAGTCAAAGGCGGGAACCTCAGAGGTTTCCATGCCGTATCGGTTTGAGTTCATTCGGTTTTTTTCATCAAAGATATTTTGCAGGCTTCGTGCCAGCGGAGTCTTATGGATTTAACTATCTATAAACAAAGAAAAACACCTGATTTATAAAGGAAAGAGAGTTTTCTCGGTATGGGATTGCGTCAAGGCAATGACGGTTTGAGACGGTCCATTGACTGAATTTAGGACTGAAAAGTCCTGACCGGTTTAAACATTCTTCATGACCCGGGAATGGGCAAGAAGAAGAAAGTCTTCAGCCTTTAGACGTTTGGCCTCTATTGCTGAAAAATCCGGCCACCAGGGTGGCGCCGATAATGACCACACCCCCCAGAACGGTTCTGACGGCTGGAATTTCCCGGAGAAGAAAAAAGGCCAGGACAATGCCGTAAACCGGTTCCAGTCCGGCAATGACAGAGGCGGTCTGGGTCCGGATGGTCTGCAGGGAGCCGATGAACAGGGTATGGGCCAGGGCTGTGCAGAAAACCCCCAAAAAGATCAGGCCGGGAAGATCTTGCCAGACCGGAGGGGTCAGGGGCAGGACCGCTGCCGGGAAAATCAGGCAGGCAGAGGCAAAGAGATTCTGGAAAAAGGCCACGGCAATGGGATCGGCCAGGGCTGCGTTTTTCCGGTTGACCAGGCCCAGGACGGCAAAGGTGAATCCGGAAAAGATCCCGAAAAATGCCCCCAGGGTGATCTCATTGGATAGATCCAGGCCGGGCACCACCAGCAGGATTCCTGCAAAAACCGCAAGGGCCGTTGCCACGTCCCTTTTTTCCAGAGGCTCGTTGAACCAGAACGGTTCCATAAAGGTGACGAAAAGGGGAAAGCTGGAAAAGGTGACCAGGCCGACGGCCACGGAGGAGATCTGGATGGAGAGAAAAAAGGTCACCCAGTGAACAGCCAGGAGGACGCCCTGGAGCGCCAGGAAAAACATCCGTTTCCTTCCGGTCCTGCCAAACCGGGAATGGGAGATGATACGACTGTAAATAAAAAGAGAAATGCTCGCAAACAGGGTCCGTCCTAGGACGATAAAGACAGGGCTGCAGGAAAGAAATTTTCCGAACAGCCCTGCCAGTCCGAAGAGGAACACGGCAAAATGAACCTGTAACAGCCCGCTTTTACGCATTACCGGGTCAGCTGCCGGTATTTGATCCGGGTGGGCTGGTCCGCTTTGATGCCCAGCCGTTTTTTGCGGTCCTTTTCATAGTCTGAGTAGGAGCCTTCAAAGAGAAGGGTCTGGCTGTCCCCTTCAAAGGCCAGAATATGGGTGGCGATCCTGTCCAGGAACCAACGGTCATGGCTGATGATTACGGCGCATCCGGCAAAGTTTTCAATGGCCTCTTCCAAAGCCCGCATGGTGTTGACATCCAGGTCATTGGTGGGCTCATCCAGGAGCAGAACATTGGCCTCTTCCTGGAGCAGGGTGGCCATGTGGACCCGGTTTCTCTCCCCCCCTGAAATATCCCTTACCTTTTTCTGCTGGTCCGAACCGGAGAAGTTGAACTTGCCCACATAGGCCCGGGCATTGATCTCCCGTCCGCCGATGAGCAGTTTGTCCTGGCCCCCGGAAATAATCTCGTAAATGGTCTTTTCCGGATCCAGGGAGTCCCGTTCCTGGTCCACATAGGCGAGGTGTACGGACTGGCCCTTTTCAAAGGTTCCCGAATCCGGGGATTCCTTTCCCGTGATCATGTTGAACAGGGTGGTCTTGCCGGCGCCGTTGGGCCCGATGACCCCCACGATGGCGCCGGGGGGAAGGATGAAATTCATGTCTTCCACCAGAAGCTTGTCTCCAAAGCTTTTGGAAACCTTCTCGGCCACGATCACCTTGTCCCCCAGCCGGGGTCCGGGCGGGATAAAGATCTCCATCTCCTGTTCCTGCTCCTGGGCATCCTTTTTGAGCAGGTCTTCATAGGCTTTGATCCGGGCCTTGGACTTGGAACGCCTGCCCTTGGGGGACATTTTGATCCATTCCAGCTCCCTTTCCAGGGTTTTCTGGCGCTTGGATTCGCCCTTGGCCTCATTGGCCAGGCGCCGCTGTTTCTGATCCAGCCAGGAGGAGTAATTTCCCTTCCAGGGAATGCCTTCCCCCCGGTCCAGTTCCAGGATCCATCCGGCCACATTGTCCAGGAAGTACCGGTCATGGGTCACGGCAATGACCGTGCCCTCATACCGGCTCAGGTGTTCCTCCAGCCAGGCCACGGACTCGGCATCCAGATGGTTGGTGGGCTCGTCCAGGAGCAGGATGTCCGGCTTGGTCAGCAGGAGACGGCACAGGGCCACCCGTCTTTTTTCCCCGCCGGAGATCAGGGCTACCTTTGTCTCTTCCGGTGGGCAGCGAAGGGCGTCCATGGCCATCTTGAGACGGGCATCCAGGTCCCAGGCGTCGAGGTGATCCAGTTTTTCCTGGACCTTTCCCTGGCGCTCAATGAGCTTGTCCATTTCATCGTCGGACATGGGGTTGGCAAAATCTTCGGAGATTTTTTCATACTCCTTGAGCAGGTCCACGACCTCCTGGACCCCTTCCTCCACCACTTCCCGCACCGTCTTGTCGGAGTCCACCAGGGGTTCCTGCTCAAGGTATCCAATGGTAAACCCCTTGGTCAGGATGGTCTCGCCGGTGAATTCCCTGTCCACGCCGGCCATGATCTTGAGCAGGGAGCTTTTCCCGGACCCGTTGAGGCCCAGGACCCCGATCTTGGCCCCGTAAAAATAGGACAGGGAGATATCCTTGAGCACCTGGCGCTTGCCGTGGAATTTGCTCACATTGATCATGGAGTAGATGATTTTTTTTGTATCTTCACTCATGGGACCTCCTAGTCAACAGCGGCAATGCATTCGATTTCGACCAGGGCGCCCTTGGGCAGCCTTCCCACTTCAAAGGCGGAGCGGGCCGGCTTGTGACCCTTGAGCGCTTCTTCGTAGACCTGGTTCATCCCTGAAAAATCATCCATGGTATCCAGGAAAATGGTTGCTTTTAGGATCTTGTCCAGAGATGTCCCTGCGGCCTCCAGAACGGCTTTGACATTTTTCATGGCCTGGCCGGTCTGCTCTTGAACCGTGGTTCCGACCATTTCCATGGTTTCGGGGTCCAGGGCGATCTGGCCGGAACAATAGACCGTGTGGTTATGGACAATGGCGTGGCTGTATGGGCCGATAGCTGCAGGAGCTGCCGGGGCTTTGATAATTTCCATGATATGTTCTCCTCTTGGGGTTTAATTAATCAAATACGGTAATTATAGGTTCTTTCAGGATAAGGTCAACCGCCTGCCGGGCCGTATCGGCCAGCCGGGGAAAAGTGTCATCCAGTCTGGCCAGCTGGCGAAGGTTCTCAGCCGTCCGGAGCATGAGCCTGGCAAAATCGCCTTCCGGATAATCGGATTCCTTCATGAGTTCATCCCAGGCTCTGTCATGGGCCCAGGCAAAGGTGAGCAGGGCCGGCTGGATATAGAGGTTGGGCGCGGGAAATCCTTTTTTCAGCATTTTAACGGCAAAGGGTTTGAGTCCTTTTCTCACATCCAGGAACTGTTCCTTGAGCCTCTTGGACAGGGCAGAATGGTAAAGGGGATCATCCCTGAACTCCTTTTCATTGACAAAGGAGGCCATGATGGCGGCCAGCAGGGCCGGGTCCTTGTCCGGCAGAAAATTCTCCCGGATGGATTCGGCCACCAGAAGGGGGGTGTCGATCCTGAGTTTGGATGCCCAGAGTCCGTCATCGGTCAGTTTCCCCTGGTCCGTGACAAAGCCCTCCTGGGCCAGGAAATCCATGTGGGCCAGAAAATCCACCCAGAGGTGTTCCAGGCCGTGGCCGAACTTTTCCCGGGCGGTTCTGGAGGCTTTTTTCCGCCCCGAAGAGATGAGAAAAGAGGCAAAGGATTTTTCCAGCAGGGTCTTGATCTGGTCCGGGGTATGGGAGAGAAGAAGATTGAGAACCATGGAAAAGTTGATCTTGATCTGGGAGTCCACATCCAGGGAAGGGGCATGGACCAGGCGGGCCAGATACTTGATGTCCATGAACTTGCCGGGCAGGGCAATGGCAAACCCGATATTGTCCTTTCCCCGGCGTCCCGCCCGTCCGGCCATCTGCTGGAATTCACTGGGGGAAAGGGGCATGAACTCCACCCCGTTGAACCGGTCGGAATTTAAAATCACCACAGACCTTGCCGGAAAATTCACCCCGGCCGCCACGGTGGATGTGGCAAACATGGCGTTGAGCAGTCCTCTGGCCATGAGGGTCTCCACCACCACCTTCCAGGCGGGCAGATGACCGCTGTGATGGGCCGCGGTTCCGGTCTCTTCCAGATATTGACGCTGAACATGGGTTTTTAAATGGGAACTTTCAGATACCAGGTCTTCCAGGGTCTCCTTCAGGGCCTGTTTTTTTTCCGGGGTCTTGTTGAGCAGTTCCCCGTTGCACATCTTTACGGCCTGGTCGCACTCGGCCCTGGATTTGAGAAAGAAAATGGCAGGCAGAAGATCAAACCGTTCCATGACCTTGAGGATCTCTCCAAAGGGGGGTAGTCTTCCCGGCGGCGCCAGGACCGGGGCCTTTTTTGAGTTTACATATTTAAAAACCTTTTTATGAAGTCCGGGCACGGCCTTGGATTTCTGGGAGGCAGGGCCTGCCAGAAGAGGAAACAAAGTGCCCGAAGGATGGAGAAAAATCGGATGGAGGGGCACGGGCCTTTTCCTGTTTTCCACCACATGGCAGGTCTTTGCCCGGATGGAGGTGAGCCATCCGGCGATCTGGTCCGGATTGCCGATGGTGGCGGAGAGCAGAAGCAAAGGGATCCGAACCGGAAGGTAGATCATGATCTCTTCCCAGACCACACCCCTTTCCTCATCCCCCAGAAAATGGGCCTCGTCCAGAATAATAAGATCGCATTTGAGGTCTTCTCCCTTGTGCATGGCGTCGTAGAGCTGGTTTCTCAAGATCTCGGTGGTGCCGATGATGATGGAGGCATCGGTGTTTTCCTTGACGTCACCGGTAAGAATGCCCACATTTTCCGGTCCGAACAGTTCGGAGAACCGGGCATGGATGGAGTTGGTCAACGCTTTCAAGGGAGTGGCGTACCAGGTCTTGCCCCTGGCCGAAAAATTCTTCCGGGTCACCTCTTCGGCGATCCAGGTCTTGCCCGCTCCGGTGGGGGCGGCGACCAGGCAGTCTGCGGACTCTATGGCCTCAATGGCCTGGATCTGGAAGGGATCGGGTGTAAACGGCCTCTCGGCGGGCACGCCGATCTGTTCAAAGATCCGTTTCAGCCCCTTGTCCGCCTCGGGTCTCAGGCTGGGTGTCTTGTGGTGTCTTCTGCCGGGTTTGGGAGTCCGGGGTCTGTAATATCGTTTTTTCATGGGCTATGATAAACCATAATTCAGGGGATATGGCAACAAAAGTAAAAAAACTTCACCTTCACCGGGCGGCAGGGAAGGCTGATTTTTTGGTTACCAGGCTGCTTCAGGGGGTGCCCTGGTTATTTTTATCTGTCCCGGATCATCCGGATTTGTACAGATGAATCCGGCGCCAGGTCTCCACCACCCGCCTGGGAGATTCCATGCCAAAGGAAGTGGTGTCTAAGGCTGCAGGATCGACAAATTGAAAATCCAGGACATCGTCCCGGGCCCGGATATTCTCCAACCCTGAGGTTTCACAGATAAAGGCCATATCCGTGATGGGATAGATCACCCCTTTAAAGGGATAGGTATTGGAAAAAGAGCACAGATATCTAAGGGAGGTGATCTCAAGGTTGAGCTCTTCCTTAACCTCCCGGATCAGGCTTTGTTCAATGCCTTCCCCGGGTTCTGCAAATCCGCCGGGAAGATCGAGCTGTCCTTTGGCCGGATCGTTTTTCCTCAGAGTGACCAGGAGTTCCTTTTTTTCGTTGAAGATCAGGGCCATGACCGCCGCGGCATTGTTGATGTAGAAAATAAATCCGCAACTCCGGCAGCCAAAGGATTTATGGGATTCAGGTACAAGGCTTTTTTCACCGCAGCAAGGGCAAAAGACAAAAACAGGGCAGTTGGGATTTTTCACCGGGTGAATTCCTTATAATCTCATGAGTGGACCGGCCCCCTGCCTAACAGGTCAGATGAAAACAGGCCCCTGTCTTTGGGTCCCGATGAAAGGTCCGGTTGAACAGGTCCGCGGCTTCCTCCGTGGGCAGGGCCTTGATTTGAATTCCCAAACCTGAGAGGGCCCGGGGCAGTCCGGGGTCAATGTTCATGCGGCCGTAAGCTCCGGTTCCGGCAATGATCAGGTCGGGATTGGCATGGATCAGGGTTTCAATGTCGGATTCCAACAGCAGATGACCGGATTCTCTTCTCCAGTTCTCCCGGATATCCCCGTCGGGCATGATGATCAGGTCGGAACCATAGGTCCTCTTGTTAATGGTCATGCTCCCGAATGTATATGATTCGATTTTCATCATACAACACTGATACCATTGAACTTTGTCTTTATCAAAGTTTTTTTGGGAACCGGCAGGCCGTTAACACAATCCTAACTTATCCCGGGCTCCTGTCAGGAAAATGAGAACCTGTTCCATGATCTGGTTGATGGAATTGTATTGTTCCGCCCCGGCCGACAATATCTTTTCCTCGGCCTGGACAAACTCCGAAGGCAACAGTTCGTCCCGGCAATTGGCCACAAGCCCCTGCAGGGATGTGGGTGTGGTTTCCAGGTGGAACTGGAGCCCGACCACGCTTCTGCCCAGTTGAAAAGCCTGGTTTTTACAGGCTTTGCTTTGGGCCAGGCGAATCGCTCCTTCGGGCAGGTCAAAGGTATCTCCGTGCCAGTGGAATACCTCTGCCCGTGCCGGAAAACCCAAAAGATCCGGATCAGCGGATACTGACCCGTTGATGGGGAACCATCCGATCTCCTTTTGGGGATTCGGATAAACTTTTGCTCCCAGGGCAGAGGCAATGAGCTGGGCTCCCAGGCAGATTCCCAGGACCGGCTTTCCGGTTTTTATATATTCGGCGATGAAATCCTTTTCCCGGTCCAGCCAGGGAAATTCTTCTTCGTCCATTACCCCCATGGGGCCGCCCATGACGATTAACAGGTCGATGGGGCCGGGATCCGGGAGAGCGGCAGACTTGAAAAACCGGGTGGAGGTGATCTCATACCGGTTTGCCGCAAGCCAGGGCTCTATACTGCCCAGGCCTTCAAAGGGGACGTGCTGAAAGTAATGTGCATGCATATGTTTTCCCACGGAAATCCTTACATCTTGATATCGGCACAGTCAATTGGGAAGGATTGGGCCATATTTTTGGCAATATTGCAAATATATTTTTATTTTAATTGACAATTAAGGGAGTTTCAGTCTACCGTTTTTCATATTTGCAAAGAATGCGAGAAATCTCCGAAACAGCGATTGCGAAAGTTTTCCCACGATCGGTACCATACCGCAAAACGTGCCGTCTGCAGGGGATACACCAGGGGTTCCAGTATTGAAGCGGCGATGAACCAAAATCGCACTCCCAGGGGAAAAGAGAATCAGAGTTCAGGCTCCAGGACACTATAAAAAAAATAAGGGTCTCTTTATCCGGGAAAAATAGTCTTTGTTTTTTTGTAACAGGAAAGGGGTGGGTTGTGAATGACTCGAATAACCTGAGCAAACAAAAAGATCTTCCAATCGGGGAACTATTGGTCAGAGAAGGGTTTATCAATGAGGACCAATTGGAAAACGCCCTGGAAATTCAAAAAAGGGAAAGAGAGGCAAAAATTCCCTTTGAAGCTCTATTGGTGAGAAAGGGGCTGTTGACCCAGCCTCAGATGGAGATTTTAAAAGGCCACCCCGATATCCGGAAAAAAATAGGTCAGGTGATTGTAGAGCATGAAATTGTAGAGGCCGGTGTTGTAAAAGAAACCCTAAAAGATAAAGAGGAGCATATCTCCCTGGGTCAATCCCTTCTGGAAAAGGGATTGATCACCAAAGATCTCCTCGACGAGATGCTGGAAATACAGGAAGATTCCCTGGATATCGGCGAACTGGCCGTGAGGCTGCAGATGATCCGAGAGATTGATCTGGTTCGCGCCCTGAGTTACATGAATATCAGGCGAACCATTGGAGAGATCCTGTGCAGCAAAGGGATCATCCGGCCCGAAGACCTTTCCCTGGCTTTAAAAAAACATAATAAAAGAAAAAAAATCGGGGAGATTCTGATCAAGCAGGGGATGATCACCCCGGAACAATTCCGGACCGCTGTAAAAGAACAGACCAATTCCAGGGAAAAAATAGGCGCGTTTCTGGTCAACAGGGGATTTATCACGAATCATCAGCTCTATAACGCTCTTTCCCACCAGTACAACACCCCCTATAAAACATTGGACGGTTTTTATTATGACGAATTGAACAAAATCAAGCTGATTAAATTTGTTTCAGAGAAGTATGCCCGGCGCAATATGATTATTCCCATCTCCCTGGAGGGAAAACAATTGTTTTTGGGAATTACATATCCGGAAGGGTTTGAGGCAATTGAGGAGCTGCTGCTCATCTATCGAAATCTGGCCATGACCGCGGTTTTTATCAGCGAAACGAAATTCGCCTCCCTTTTTACCTCCCTTTACAACACGGATCTGTCTTACGTTGACGATCCGGCAACCGGAATGGAGGGGATGGATGACGAAAGATCCTATACCTTTAAAAAATTAAGTGCAGCCAGAAGCGAACAGCAGCACAGCGTTTATTCCGGGACGGAGACAGAGGTCAAAAAGGTGGTCGATCACATCATCAACTACGGGATCACAAACGGTGCCAGCGATATCCACTTTGAGCAGGACAGGAAGGGCGCCAAGTTGAGGTACCGGGTTGACGGCCTCTGCCGGGAGCCGGATATCCCATGGTTGAAACAACAGATCCAGAGCAAGCCCGAGGCGATCATTTCCAGGATCAAAGTGATGTCCAATCTGGATATCTCCGAACGGAGGATTCCCCAGGACGGGGTGTTCCGGGCCAGTTACAAGGAAAACAATACCACCTTTGATCTGGATTTCCGTGTGGCCATCTGCCCGGCAATCGTCGGTGAAAACATCACCATCAGAATTCTGGACTCCCGCAAAACGGGGCTGGGTATTGATAATCTGAATCACTCCAGGCATGTTCTGGAGCCTTTAAAACAACTATTTAAAAATCCTGCGGGAATGGTCCTGGTATCCGGGCCCACCGGCAGCGGCAAATCCTCCACCCTCTATGCGGCGCTCCAGTACATCAACGGGCCGGAAATTAAGATTATTACGGCGGAAGATCCTATTGAATACAGTTTCCCGGGCATCATGCAGACCCAGATCAACAACAAGATCGATCTGACCTTTGCCCGGCTCCTGCGCTCCTTTTTGCGGCTGGACCCCGATGTGATCCTGGTGGGAGAAATTCGGGACAACGAAACAGCGGTCATCAGTTTTGACGCCGCCCAGACCGGCCATCTTCTCTTGAGCACCATTCATACCAATGATTCGATCAATGCCGTGTCCAGGCTGCTTGACCTGGGCATCGATCATAACCAGATCGCTTCAAGCCTGATCGGGGTTCTGTCCCAGAGACTGGTCCGCAGGAACTGCGCCAAGTGCTCCCGGCCGGTCAAACCGCCCAAAGAGGAGTGGCAGCTCTTTTTCAATGAGTATCCCGGTCACATCAAATTTTACAGGGGTGTCGGCTGTAAAGCATGCGATTTTACCGGATACAACGGCAGAAGCCTGATTTCCGAATTGTTTGAAGTCAAAAGGAAGATCACCCTTGCCATCAGCTGCAAGACCGGTGAAGCCGAACTCAAGAGACTTGCCCTGCGGTCGGGCATGAAAACCATGGCCGATGACGGACTCATGAAAATGAATCAGATCTCCCTGGCTGAACTGATCCGGGTCCTTCCCCTGGAAATGATCACCGAATTCAAGAGCAGGCATTAGGGGAATCCCCTATTTCAGAAGCCGGCGGACAAGATTGAGTTTTCCCCTGTAGGGAGGATAGGCAAGGGGCAGGTCGATCCAGGTTGCGGCCTTCAGGATGCTTTTCTTATGGGAAAAGGTTTCAAACCCGTTAAACCCGTGATAACTCCCGATTCCGCTTTCTCCCACCCCGCCGAAGGGAAGGTTGGGATTGACCAGATGCTGGATACAATGATTCACACACCCCCCGCCGAACCGGATCTTTGAAATCACTTCTTCCTGAACCGCCCTGGTCCGGCTGAAGATATAGCAGGCCAGGGGGTGCTGGGGAAGCTGACCAATGATCTCATAGATTTCATCAAAACCCGAATACTCCAACACCGGCAGGACAGGTCCGAAGATCTCTTCGGTCATGATCTTGTCTTCCAGAGTCACATCCGTCATCACTGTGGGGGCGATATATTTTTTTGATTGGTCGAAGGTCCCGCCCACAACAACCTTATCCGGGTCGATGAGATTGACGATCCGGGCATGATGGTCTTTGTTTATAATCCGCCCGTAATCCGGGGACAAGGAGGCATCCCGGCCGTATAAATCCAATATCCGTTTTTTTATGGCGGTAAGAAAGTCCTGTTTGATCTTTTTATGGACCAGGACATAGTCCGGGGCAATGCAGGACTGGCCGGCATTCATAAATTTTCCGTAGACAATCCGGTTCACGGCAATCTTGAGGTCGGCGTCCGAATGAACGATACAGGGGCTTTTCCCTCCCAGTTCCAGTGTGACAGGGGTCAAATGCCTGGCCGCGGCCTGCATGACAATGGAACCGACCCTGGGGCTGCCGGTAAAGAAGATATGATCAAATTTCTGCTCCAATAATAGGGTGGTCTCGGGCACCTTGCCCGGGATATAGGCGATATATTCAGGATCAAAGGTCTCCTGGATCAGCTCTTCCATCTCGGCACTGCTTTTCGGCGTCAGTTCCGATGTCTTTACAACGGCGGTATTCCCGGCTGCCATGGCAGATGCCAATGGGACAAAGGTCAGGGCCACGGGATAGTTAAAAGGGGCAATGATCAGATTGACCCCCAGGGGGGTGAACCGGATATGGCTGGATGCCGGCTGGCAGAGCAGGGGAGTGCTTATCCGCCTGGGTTTCATCCATTTTTTCAGGCGCTTGATGGTCCGGGTCAGATCATGCAGGATAAATCCGACTTCAGTGGCGTATGCCTCAAACTCGGATTTTCCCAGATCCTCCTTAAGTGCCAGGTTCAATCGGGATTCCGCCTTTTTAATCTTGGTTTTCAGCTTTCTTAGTTGTTCGATCCTGAAATCATAGGAATGGGTAATGGACGAGCGAAAGAAGCGATGCTGTCTGCCGACGATATCAACTATTTCATCCTTCATGTGTCTACTCCATTTGGGGTTAGAGGGGGGCATCTCAAATTCATGGATTGTTCAGCAGAGAATTTACGGCCCGGACCGCCTCCGGGATTTCAGAGAATTTGATCCCCATGACCCGGATGGCAATCTGATTATTTTTCAGGGCAGCGGTCAGGGCCTCCATGAAAACACCCTTTCCCTTAATTTCCATGTTATTCTCCGATGTGGTGTCCACGCCGCAGGACGGGGACCGGTTAACGCCGATAATCCCCATGGGCTGGAACCCGTATTTTTTATACTCTAGTATCTGGTAGACCAGATCCTGAACCATCTGTTGGATCCTCAATTTCACAGCATCCCTGCCCAGGCAGGCCCGGATTCTTGTATTTTCTTCAACAACCGGAAAAGAACCGCCCCGGGGATTTCCCCGGTCCAGTCCCAGACACATGAGTTCAGGGCAGGGCATCTGGACGACTCCCACACGGGAAGCCGTCAATACGTCCATCACTTCCCTGCAGGCTCCCGGGAAAACCGCAGTTCCATCGGAAATTGAATTCTGATTTAAAATACAATGTGCTGCAAATAGAATCTGTTTGCTTCTGCCATCATCAAACATGGTTATGCCATCCTGATTCCTTTCTGGTGAAAGCCCCGGTGGGGATATCAGATCCAGACATCGTTCCGAGCGGTCAATTCACTCTCCACATCCCCGGTGTTGACGACTCCTTTGGGTTCAATCACCAGGATTCTGCATTCTTTTTCTGCATGGGGTTTATGCTCTTTTCCCCTGGGTACAATGAACATCTCATTGGCGGAAAGATCGACCCTGCCGTCCCGGAAATCAATGGACATCTCTCCTTCAAGAACGATGAAGACCTCGTCGGTGTCCCTGTGGTCATGCCATGTGAAATGGCCCTGGATTTTCACGAGTTTAAGCTGGTAATCGTTCATCTCCCCGATGATTTTGGGAGACCAGTGTTCCTCGAATTTTGAGAGTTTTTCGAAAAAATTAATGGGCTTAAATTTCATTTTTTTCATTTTTCCGTTTGTCTTAAATATTTCCAATTCAGCAGGAAAAGTACACCAATTAGTAATAGGGGGCCTGAAATGAACCATGCTTCGCCTCTGCTGGTCAGTAAAAGAAACAGGGCAAGAAAGATGAAGATACAGGCTCCGATGAATTCCCAGCGCCATGCCACACACAATGCCACGACCAAACAAAGGGTGGGGATCAAATGCATCATCAGTGCAAAAAAAATTTCTGAAATCCCAACCCCCTCATTAAACACATCCAGGGCAAACATGCTTAAAAACAGGATCAATAAGACGGACAATCCCCTGGGGCTCCAGTAAAGAATTTTTTCTGCCCGGGTCTTCATCGGTTTCTCCTTTATCCTGCGTTTCTTGCGGAACCAAAGTTCCGGCCAAGGGCTTTTTCCATACAGATACTGTTTTCAAGGTCTTTATAGGGACCATAATTATCAATGACCCGGTATCCGTTTTTTTGATAAAGGCCCAATGCCTCGGGCTGGCCTTTGCCGGTTTCAAGAACCGCCCGGGTATGCCCGAGATCCCGGCTCCAAGCCTCCAGGGCTTTTAAAATTGAGGTGGAGAGTCCTTTTCTTCTTAAATTCCGGGTCACGTACATTCGCTTGATTTCCACGGTGCAGGGATCAAGAACTTTAAAACACCCGCATGCTGCCGGGATTCCCTCGACATACCCGATGACCGCCGTATCAATGGGATCGATTCTGTTGTGCTCGTCATACTCTGACTGCCCGTCCCCGTACCGGGCCGTCAGTTCGGCATCCAGACGCCGGATCAATCCGGTAAAATCTTCATGGGTGTTGGGGGTTTTTACTATTTTCATGTTCAATCCTTTAGATGTCTTGTCCGAAATCTTTGGATCTTTTCCCTGAAAAGTTCATGGATACAAGTATTAAAATGGGGAAAAAGGGTCAATGAAAATTTATATTTTTACGGAGCGGCAGGGTCTGTTCAAGCCGGATTGAAGTGGGTTGGCAAATGGATCTTCCCTATTGTGGCGGCAACCCGGGATACGCTCTCTCAACATCAAAAAAAGGATGTCCCCGCCCCGGAATCTGCAGGAACATCCTTTGGGTCTAGGGATTCATCTCATAGCTGTCTTTCAGGGAAATCACCTGTTTTTCCCAGATCCTGTCGAACCGGTCCTTATCCATCACCGGTTTTTTGATCATGTCCATGCAGAAACCCATCTGGACCTCTGAGGTATCAGGCTTGGAATAGAGAGTCAGGGCGAATTTGGAGAAATCCCGGATCATGAAGTCAAAGATCTGCTCCAGGAGATCGGCCTCCAATTTTTCCATGTTGAATTTTTCAATGATGAGCTGGCCATAGGCCACCAGGGTGAAAAGCTCCCCGAGGTTGAGCAGGAAATCCATGTTTTTGGCCTGTTCCTTGTCCGGGGTGGCTGAAATCAGCATCTCCTTGAGGACCTTGATCTGTTCCTTGAAGATATTTATATTGGGCAGGTCAACGCTGTCATAGGCCAGGGCCGGATCATGGAATTGTATCTTGCCGAGGCCCCTGGTCTCTCCCTGGTCAAAGAGGAACTCGTCACAGGCGGCATCGTCCCTTTTCCCGATTTCCGGGAATTGGCCCGGGTTGAAGAAGTAATTGGCCATGAACTTGATGATCAGGGCCATGTTGACATGGACCGTTCCCTCCAGCTTGGGCAGAGCTCGAATATCCACGGCGGCCATTTCAAAATAGACGTCCTTTTCAAATCCCCGGGCCGCGATCACGTCCCAGATCAGGTTGATCACCTCTTCGCCCTGGGTGGGCACCTTCATCTTGACCATGGGGTTGTAAAGCAGGTAGCGGCGGTCCTCCCGGGAGGCGCTCCTGAAGTAGTCGGCGGCCCGCTGGGAAAAGAGCTTCATGGCGGTGAGGCGGGTATAGGCATCCACAAACATCTGCCGGATATGGGGAAAATCCGTGACCCATTTTCCGTAAAGGTTCCGGCCGGCAGCATGGTTGAGCCCCTCGTAAAAGGCATGGGTACAGATGCCGATGGCGGCCCAGCCCAGGTTGAACTTGCCCACATTGATGGTGTTCAGGGCAGAATCCCAGGCAGCCCGGCCCGTGGACATGATATCCTCATCGGTAATGGGATAGCCGGAAAGACCGTACTCGGCCACATATCCCTCCCAGTCCACCACGTTCTGGACCAGGTCGTAATTTTCATGTTCCGGATCTGCCGCGAAAAATACATATTCATCGGTTTCCGTGTTCTTCCCAAAGGTGGAGACAATCCCGGCCTTGTTGGCATTGCCGATATAGTACTTGCCCCCGTCGGCCACGTATTTCCCGTCCCCCAGGGGGGTCAGGGACATGTCAGAGGAATAGAGGTCGGCTCCATGGGTTTTTTCCGACAGGCCGAAAGCAAAGATATGACCTTCTTCAAGAAGCCGGGCGGTCTTTTCCTTGATTTTTTCGTTGGATCCCATCCAGATGGGCCCCAGGCCCAGGATGGAGACCTGCCAGGTATACCAGTGGGCCAGGTTGTAAAAGCCCAGGATTTCATTGAAATCGCAGATCCGCCGGGTATCCCACCGGGCCTCTTTATTCCCCCGTCTGTATTTTGCCGGGGTGAGCAGGGTGGAGAAGATCTGGTTCTCCCGGATAAAGTCAAGAAAATCATCGTACCAGACCCGTTCGTGGTAGTCGGATTTCAACTGTTTTTTTCCCCGGGTTTCAAAGTAATCAATGGTCTTTTTCATGATGGCTCTGGATGCCGGGTCCAGATGGTCAAAGTCCGCGGTTTTGGGATTGAATAAAATCATGGCTTCCCTCGGGTGGTTAAGGTTTCCGGTTACAGCAGATTATGTTTGTATTCAAACATAATTTACTCTGAGTTTATCACGTCGGTGAGCAGCCGCTTGAACAAGAGCTTTTCCTCCAGGGAAAAGGCTTTGAGGATCTGCTCATTGGCCTGTATCCTCTCCTGAATGAGTTTCTCCTTGAGGCCGTCCGCCTTTGGGGAGGTAAAAAGGGAAAGGGTTCTCCGGTCTTCGGGGTGGGGCTTCTTTAGGATCCAGTCATTGGAGGCCATCCGGTCCAGAACCCCTGAAAGAGTTGCCTTGTCCAGGATCAGGAACTTGCCCAGCTGGGCTGCAGTCATGCCCTGTTTGTACCAGAGCCCTTCCAGGACCAGGTGCTGGAGATTGGTCAGCCCGTAGGGGATCAACTGGCTCTTAAATCTGGCATGGGCCTTCTGGTAGGCTTTTCCCAGTAAAAAGACCATGCAGTCGGGTACATCGTCGGGTAAATAGCTCATAAAACTCCTTTGTATACGAACCATATAGACAAAGCCAAGGGCTTTGTCAATTGAGAATTAAAAATGGATAATGGAGAATTCAGGAGGCTTCGCGCCAATTATACCCTTCTGATTCCAAAAAAGGCCGGCTGAAGCTTCAAATCCTTTACAGGATCAATGATGCTTGATAAAAGCCTTTACCCAGGCCATGTGCAAATATTAAATCCAGCAATAATGGTGTGGCAGCCATGGAGAAAAGGAGAGCGTTACAATGGGGAAAAGAGTATCTCTTATTATTATTTTGATCCTGTCTTGTTCATTTTTTTTATGTCCAGCCCTTGTTTTTGCAAAATTTTCTCTGTTTGAAGACGTGATTTATGCCCGTCACGGGGATGTCCCGGACTCGGATCTTTTTCTTAAGGGGGATATATATCTTCCCTCCACCGAGGGGCCCCATCCCGCCATTATGCTGATGCACGGAGGGGCCTGGCAGCTGGGCGATGAAAATTTTTACGCCGACGACTGGGGGCCGTACCTGGCCGAGCGCGGGTATGTCGTGTTTTCCATCCAATATCGTCTCTCCAAACCCGGTGGTGCTTATCCTGCCTGGCCCGGATGCCTGTTTGACTGTAAAGCGGCACTCCAATTCCTGCGGGGCAAAGCAGCAGAATACAAGGTCGATCCGGACCGGATTGCCGTTGGCGGCGATTCCGCCGGAGGGCAATTGGCAGCCCTGCTCGCACTTACCCAGGACTGGCCGGCCTTTGCAAATAAATATCCAGACGATCCCTTTGCGGATGTGAGTACCCGGGTCAAAGCCGTGGTTTCCGCTTACGGGGCCTTTAGTATGGAAAACTGGTGGAAATGGACCAAGAACCCTGAATTCGATTGGGCGCCCTTTGAAATGACGACCTTTGCAGAAGACCTCTTTGGCGGCACACCCAGGGACCTGCCAGCAGCCTATTTTGAGGCATCCCCCATAAATTATGTGCGGTGCAGCGCGAAAGCCTTGGGAATAGTGGCCCTGCCCAACGAGGGGATAAAGATACCCTGGTTTATCACCTGGGGAACCGAAGATCCCGACGTACCGGCCGGGGGGCAAAGCGTTCCATTTGTGAAGGCCTTAAAGGAAGCGGGAGCCGAGGTCACTGCGGTACCTGTTCCCGGTGCCGGTCATTATTGGTTCAACCTGGGAAAAATCACCGGCCGGAGCGGTCTTCCAGACTGCGAGTTTGATTATAAAAAACTGGAACTCGTTTGTAAGGGGGCAACGCCCAACGACTTTATTGCCCCGGAACTCATCAGATTTCTCAAAGAAAACCTGTAAAAAGCCCGGTTCAATTATAAAAAGATCTATGCATACCGGTGGCTTTAAACCCTTGACTCTTATTGGAGATACAAGTAATGAAGTCTTCATTTGTTTTGAATCGTGATAATCGGTTCATTGCATGATAAAAATATTGTAAACCAATTTATATAATCACCCAGGAATTTTGCCATGTCTATTGAAGAAAATATCTGTCCCAAATGTAATTCACCCTATGCCTATCCCGATGGTCTCCTGTGGACCTGCCCTGAATGTGCCCATGAGTGGGCACCTGATCAGAGTTCCGACACACCCCCGGAAGATGCGCCGCGATTCCTCGATGCCAACGGCACTCCTTTGCAGGACGGAAATACAGTCACCACCATCAAAGATCTTAAGGCCGGGAAGGACACAATCAAATTGGGTACAAAGGTCAAGAATATCAAACTTCTGGATGATCCTGTAAACGGCCACGATATTTCCTGTAAGATTGCAGGTTTCGGCGCCATGTACCTTAAATGTTCTGTTGTTAAAAAGGCCTGAAGGAAAAGCGAAAACATCAAAAACGGAATCTGTTCTTTGGTTCTGATTCTTTGTGGCAGAAGAGGCAGGGAGATTGCCTGGGCTTTTTCATGAGAATTATAAAGGCAAAGGGCAGGTTTCCAGGGTCAACCCAGGTAACCTGCCCAATTGATCCTTTAATATTGATATGTACCCATTTCCAGCCTTCCTTTTCCCAGCAGCAGATTTTCTGATTTGTCAGGTGCTTCGTACACGGCCTTTACGATCAAATAATATTGATTCCCTATTCCAGGACATGGGCCTATATAAGCCCCTCTCTTCATATTGAGATTTTTCCCGCAGTGCTCTTTTATCATTTCAAAACCACTCGGTATATCAAAAGTCTGGCCTGGAATAGAGGGAACAACAATTTCCTTGGAACCTTGTTTCAGTTGATAACTTACTATGCCATGGCCTCCATTATCACATGGAGCATAGGTTCCATCACTGAATTCAATTATCAGTTTGTTTGCCTGCACAGGAATATCTTTTACTTTGATTGGAGGGGATGATCCATTGCCTCCAAACTCCTGACATTGTTGATCTTTTGGAATAACTTTACCATTCCAGGCCGGATCTGCAAATGACAGGTCCAACTCCAGTACTACAGTTTGAGAAGCCTTTTGACCGGCAGAACCTGTGCAGGCGGTCAGCATGGAAAAAAATAACGAGAGAAAAATATACTTTATCATTTTGAACTTCATTTAAAATTCTCCTAGTGAAAACACCAGTTGACGCCGGATCTGCAAAAATCCCGGCGCGCTGCCCGACTATAGGGTCAGAACCGCCCCGACTCCGGTTGGGATATAGTGTCTGCCATATGCCTTTTTAAACAATTCAATGGCCCTGTCCCCGGTGCAGTGGGTGGCAGAGACATTCAACACCCCGAGATTTTTAAATTCTCTGATAATCATTTTAACAGCATCATCTGACGCATCCAGCAGGTGAAATCCGCCGATGACAAGATAGACCTCTTTATGGACAATTTCTTTTGCCCGTCTGATAATATTCAGGATTCCCGGATGGGAGCATCCTGTAATAATGACCAGGCCCCTGTCCGTATTTATTACCAGGGATTGTTCTGCAATGACGTCACTCTCCATCTCGCCTGTCAGGAAAACATCCCGGGATATTTCAATTGGTTTATCCACAGGAACGGCCACGGCATCTGTTTTTTTAATCTTGTCCATGAAGGGCTTTGGAAATGAGGCCGGCACATAAACGGCAACCTTGCTGTGAGTCTCCAGAAAATTAAAAAGATTGCCTGTATGATCCGAATGGTTGTGGGAAATGACCACCTGGCTGACAGCCTCCAGGTCCGGTCTTATTTGATCGATATTATAGTAGAATATTTCCTTTGACCGGCCGGTATCAAACAGGATCGTTTTTTCGGTTCCCGTGATCAGGCAGGAAAATCCCCACTCAGCCTTCAGGCCTTCTGTAAAAATATAATTGTCGTAAAGAAGGGTCAGTGAGATCGCCTTTTTTTCCGTTTCAGGGATAGTGCAGGCCGCAGATAAAACCATGCACAAACAGATCAACCCAGTAAAAAAAGATTTCATGCTCACCTTCCTTTCAGGCATTTTTGCTCCTTTTTCATTTATCCGGCAGGGTCATACCCTCTGGCCTGGCACCTTGAATCTGCAGGATCCGGTCCGGGCTTTATTCATAGATACCCGCGCCGACGATCACCATTGTATCCGGAACCTTGGATACAAAGGAGATTTTTTTCCGGGGTTTCTCTCCCGGTTTCCTCACATGCATATAATCCACCCAGCCCTCGCCTTTTTCATTGACGACCTTGATGAATTCCTGGAAAACATGTTTGCCGTTTGCATCCATGTAATCTTTCTGGCTGAAATTCCGCATTCTCTCCGGCAAATAGGGATTGCCTACCATTTTGACGGTATCCTCCATAAAACAAAAAACATAGGTACCCTTCCGGACAAAAGGCCCTTCTTTATCATTGATTTTCTCAAGTGTGGCTTCAAGTCCTTTTTCCAGGATCATTTTTTGGGCTTCTTTGGTGACGGCCACACAATCTTCTCTCGTGGCTTTTTTTTCTGCGGCCAACCCGGGACATACCATTAAAAAGATAACCAGCATTGCCACCATCATTCTTGAAAGTTTCTGCATAACAAACTGCCTCCTTTGGGGATATGGTTGTTGGGTGAAGGATTTATATGGAGCGTTCTTTTAATAAAAGCTCCTAATATAAAGCCTTTATATAAAGGTCTTATATAGTGAGGCCCGTCTCCTTGTCAAACGATTTATCAATTTTCTTTGCTTGCCTATTGAGAAAACCATGGGTATTATAACGCTTTTATATTATAAGAAAGGCAGTGAGTTCATTCATGGTGCGCAAAATAAAATATTCAGCCGGAGATATCGTTTCCAAGGCCTTTGAACTGGTCAGGGAAAGCGGCTGGTCAGGTTTGTCAACAAAAGCGGTGGCAAAAGAGATCGGCTGTTCCACCATGCCCATATATTCACAGTTCAAAAACCTGAAAGACCTTGAACATGCGGTCATGGAAAAAAGCTGGGATCTGCTGATGCAGTATGAAGCCCGGGAACATACCGGCGACGTATGGATTGACCAGGCCATAGGCTATGTATTTTTCGCCCGTGATGAACATCAGCTTTTCCGCAGCATGTACGATGGCCGCCACCCGGAAAAACAACGGGAACTGCTGTCTATCAACTGGGAGTATTTATGCCGGAATTTACATGACTACTCTCCCTTTAAAGGCGTGGAAGAAGAAAAGTTGAGCCAGATCCGTTTTTCCCGGGTGATGATGACCCACGGACTGGCCTCAATGGTCAACATCGGATGGAGTCCCCAGATACAAGAAGATAAAATCATAATCGAAAAGATTACTTCAGGCAGCAGGGCCCTTCTGAAAGGGTTGGACCTCTAACTTAAATCCTTATGGGCATTTCATTTTTGATATAGTCTTCAGTGGGAAAATTGAAATGATCCCCCCACAATGCTTCTGTTATTCAATGCTGCTTTTTAAAGAGCCGGGCGACCGATGATAGACAAAAGGATCGCTTTCAAATACCAAATTTTATAGAGGTGATATTATCCCCGAGAGATCCACAGCAGTATATATAAGTAACAAGGATAGCAATTGGTTGATTCTCTTTCTGAATGATTCATTTTTCAGTTTGCTTTTTATTACGGAACCGCACAAAGCCCATGTTGATGTAGCAGCAAAAGCAGTTAAGGCAAGAATAATTGCAAAAACCGTAAGGGTATTTATTTGATTCGAAATTGAAGCCAGAAAAGTTGAGAAGATTGTCAATCCATACACAGCGACCTTTGGATTGAACAGTTGCAGAATAAATCCCTTTATAAATGCTTTTGGAGCTTCTTTAGTGTCAGTAAAAGAATTGCTGGAACGAAGGATACCAATAGCAAGCCACACAATATATAGGGCACCAACCCATCGCAAATATTTTTCTGATGCCGGTATGATTTCCAGAATCGTACTGGAAAGATAAGCACAACAAATCATAACAACAAAGAATCCAGATGCTATTCCTAAAAGGAAGGTCACGGTTTTTCTGTAGCCATATGTGACACCCATTGATGCACTTGAAATATTGTTAGGTCCTGGCGTAAAAGTGGTGATAACCACAAAGGAAATTAAAGGAAAGAGTTCAATATTCATTTCGCGCCTCTTGAGAAAAAGAACAATTTATAGTACGCTATAACAAGCTTATGGCCGCTATGATAATTAATGTACAATATATTGTCAAGGAGTTTGTTATATGGAACAACCAGTTGATGCGATTGCAAATAATTTGCAATCGGTAAGGGAGGCTCGAAAACTTAGCTTGGATAAGCTATCAGAACTCACTGGAGTTAGTAAAAGTATGCTCAGGCAGATTGAAACTGGTAAATCAAGCCCTACGATCGCTACGATCTGGAAAATTGCCAATGGATTGAAGGTTTCATTCACAAGTTTGCTTCAAAAACCCACAGTGGAAGCAATAGTTAAGTCTTTTAGGGCTGAAAAGCCTTTAACAGCAAAGTCCGAACATTATCGACTTTTTCCCTTAATTCCATTCGAACCAGAACAATCTTTTGAGACCTATTACATTGAAATTGACCCTGATACTTTATTCTTTGGAGAACCGCATGAAGGCAATGTTTATGAATATGTTTTTGTTTTGAAAGGGCAACTTGAAATAAGTGTTGATGGTAGAATTTTTAAAATTAATGAAAATGAATTCCTCCAGTTTCAAGCAAACTGTCCTCACGAATATAAATGCATCGGGAATAAAATGGCATCAGCGATGATGCAAATCAGTTATCTTTCCTGAAATGAAGATATAGTTCAGATAGGATTAGAAAACTAAGCAATAATGGTATTTAAGCACTCCCAAGCCTTTCTTGAAGAGTCGTTGGCTAATTTTGCTATTGGTGACCTGGATCGAAAATCTTGTAGATCACATCAAGGGTCTGGGCTGAGGACTACCCTTCGACCGGGCTCCATTTTTTTGGTCGGACGGCACCCATAAACTTTCCCTGTAACTCCGGTGCTTTTTAATCCATTTAGCCAATACCAAGATTGGTATTGGCTCTGTTTCCAATGATGGTGATGTAAAATATTGGTCATAATCCGAATATTTTTAACTTTAATTCGCATTTTTATCGCCAAGACCTATTCCAAACACCACTTTGTAGCACATATAGTGCTATATTTGTAATAAAACCCCACATTTTGTGTTTCATCGCTTGACAATTATCAATAGGTAGTTATTTTTACGCAAATTGATCCAAATTCTTAATAGGAGAAACTATTGATCAAAAATATTTCTGATATATTTCCACTAAAAAAGGGTGTTGAAACCGTTCAAATTTCTGTTTCGTTATAGGTGCCCCACGCGTTTGTAATTCTTTTTTCCAATGTCAGATTGTCCGGCTTTTACCGTAGCAATATCTGGTTTTGTTTTTTACCGCATAAAATCTATTTCAGACGGCGGCCTTTGTTGTATTCAGATATACCAATAGCGACCGATCAATCGGCTCAGAAAAAATCCCGCATTGAACGTTCAATTCATCCTGTGGCAGCAAACAACTCCTTTTGCCCATCTTCTTTTTTCATTGGTTTATGCCTTGTTCCGGCCATTTCAATCAACAATGTTACGATAGTCGTCAGAGTTGATCGGACAATCACACCATGCTGGCTTCTTACCCGTGTTTGTTCGAGGCCTTCTCTTTTTTTCATCAGATTAAAGGGCCTTTCACAGTTTTTCCGGATCTCGATTGCGTCTTGAGATCCGCTATGAAAAATCGGCATTGGTTGAAAATAGCCGCTGTCAAAATCAACGATCCTTGATTTTGAACAATTTGATTCAAACGCACACTCACCCGGAACGGCATCACATCCAAATTCGTGGCCTTCCGGTGTCGATCCCAAAAACTGCATTGGAATCTCACAAGAATCATTACAGGCAACCCTTAATGGCGATTCCAAAACGTTGTCAGGAAGTTTGGCTTTCTCCGATGCAGGGGTGACGACATAGACACCGGTTTCGTTGAGAACCGAACCATCACTATCGTGATAAGCCTGGTCGGCGGTTATCAATTTGATATCAATACCCAATGTTTGAGCAAGCTTGATCAACGGTTTTAAAAACAGGCTGTCATGATGATTTGCCGCCCCGATTAGGGATACCAATGGAAAACTATGGCCTGTCGATGGGTTGATGGCTGTTAGGGTGTGAAGCCGGTAGCCAATGACGTAATACGATTTATCCCTTTTATTCCGGCGTTTTCCACAATCACAGTCCGGATCGGAATACATTCGTATTTTTTTGCCTTTGACCTGAATTGTGCAAAGGGGGTAATTGATTTCAGACGGCAGTTCACTGGAATCAACACCATGGATAACGGCACTCTCCAGACAGCCTGATTTATAAAAATGATGGAGGAAATATACCAGGACATTCATCAATTGTTTGAAATTCAGGCCACGCCGGAAGTGACACAATTCAGTATGATCTGCCTGGTGTTTGGTATTTAAAGGCAGTCTCACAAAACGCCTGTTTTGCTTTCGTTCCCTGCCAAAATATTCATCGCTGCAAAATTTCCTGTAACTGATTTCAGGGTATTTGATTATTTTTAAAAGCTCCATCCGAAATAACTGGTAGGGTTGAATATCCCTGTGCACAGCGGAATATCCGTCAGGCGCAATCAAGCTGTTGATAATCTGGTTGTCTATAAGTTGGTCAACAAACTGCAATTCCGGGTCTACAATTTCAGGGTATGGCTTTTTCAGGGTGTCAAAATGAAACAGGTTGTCGGAATGAAAATTTTCAATGTAGGACGCCATCTCAGGAAGGCTACGAATCTCTGCTGAGGGGGCCTGATCTTCAACTCCTATGAGTTCTTCGATGGGGATGTCCAAGGTTTGAGAATAATCATAATTATCCAAAACTTCCATCATGATTTGCTTTGTCAGCTCTTTTTTGGACTTCCTTGTCATCTTTTTCCAGTTCGGAAAACTCTTTTTCAATTGCTTTGTGATGATTCGCCTGATATTTTTTGTATGCATAAAGCCTCTGTGGTGTTGTTTCCTTTTTGTTTAGGCGCTTGAAAGATACAACTAAACAGAGGCTTTTTCAATTACTAACATACTGAAAATTTGTCGGATAACGTTAAAATTGCGTCATCGATTTCAACACCCTTTAAAATGCAAATTCGAATTTATTTCAACAAGTCTCATTTCTAAAATTTTCAATAAGGTCGGAGCTATAAGCAATGGGGGATAGCCCATTAAAAGTCCTAACGATTGATGGTGGTGGAATGCGTGGGCTTTATAGCGCTAAATTATTAGAAACAATTTGCAAACGATTTTCACAGAAATTTCATACAAAAGAACCTGATATTGGAAAATCTTTTGATATTATTTGCGGTACCAGTACTGGGGCTATATTGGCTTGCGGGTTAGCATTCGGAGTACCTATTTCAAAAATTCAAAATTTATACATGGAATGTGGGTCAGAAATTTTTCCTAATCCAATGCCACACAATAAATTCAAACTGTTAAAGTGGGCATTTAAGAATCGTAAAAGACCAGCAGCTAATGTTGATATTTTAAAAGAAAAATTAGAAGAGAATTTTGCTACTTCAACCTTAGGAGAATTATACGAGGATAGAAGTATTGCTTTATGTATTCCAACTATAGACGCAAATACCAACCAACCCCGAGTTTTAAAAACGCCTCATAATAACGGTAAGCATAGAGATAACAATTATACCTTAGTTGATGCTTGTCTTGCCAGCGCGTCTGCTCCCATTTTTTTCCCTCTTTCCACACGAAAAATAAAAAATACATCTAAAAGTAAACGGTATTTTGTTGATGGGGGGTTATGGGCAAACAATCCGATATTAGTTGGATTGATTGAGGCGTTAAGCATAGCAGAAAAAAATCAAAGTATCAGTATTCTTTCAGTGGGAACATGCGATCAATCGAATAGTGATCCGAGTAAATTAAAAAATCCCAAATGGGGGGTTCTGGATTGGGGAGTAGGTGTTGGGATTGTGGATATGTCTATAAATGTACAATCCTCAAGTTATACATACATGGCTAAATTCTTATCTGCAAGTCTAAACAATACTGGATCAGATATTCGAATTGCACGATTAAAAGAACAAAAAAAGTCTCCGCAACAATATGGTTTTTTAGGCTTAGATCGTGCGGATGAAGTGGCAATCGAGACTATGGTGACATTGGCTGAATCTGATGCGGATTGGAATTATAGCAAAGCCATTTCCCCCACCCCTGGTAATCTAAAATTATTAACTGAAATTTTTTCTGATATCAAGGAATTGAAAAAGAGATCCTAAAGAGGAGAAAGATCATGTTTAATTGTTCTAGTGAAATAACAGAATTTTACAACAAACATGCCAGACTTGCCAAAGCCCAGGTTGATGATTTAGCCGGTTATAGAGCTAAAAATATAACAAGGCTTGAAAAGGGGTTAGAAAAAAATGAAGACCCAATCCCGACAAGGCATATCAACCAAGGATCTTATGCAATGAGAACAATTAATCAGCACCCTGATAATGACTATGATATTGATATCGGGGTCATTTTTAACAAGGATGATCTTGTAGGTAGGCAAGGTGCGGACAAAACTGCTCTTTCCACAAGAAAGATGGTTTTAGAAGCTGTTAAAGATGAAAGGTTTAACAAAGAACCTGAATTGAAAAAGAACTGTGTAAGGGTATTTTATAATGAAGGTTATCATATAGACATGCCAGCTTACAGGGAATCGATAAATCAATTCGGTGAAAAAAAGATAGAATTAGCAAGTAGTGACTGGATAGAGTCTGACCCTGAAGCTGTAACAAAATGGTTTAATCAAAAAGTTATCGATGTTAGCCCAGATAAAACTAATGGTCGACAAATGAGGCGTGTAGTAAGGTTATTGAAATTCTGGGCTAAAAGTCGGAAATCTTGGAATATGCCATCAGGATTTATAATTTCTAAATTAGTTTCAGAAAAATACTGTCCGATAGATGGGAGAGATGATGAATCCCTGTACTACACTATGGACGGTATTAAAAATCGGCTTTTGCTTGATAAAGATGTTTATCATCCTATCTTGACAAGTTCAAAATTAAGCGATGGGAACGAAACTGCCATAGACGAATTTTTAGAAAGGTTAAAAACAGCATTGGATGATCTTTCAATCTTATTTGAAGATGAGTGCACGAATCAAGGTGCGTTGAAAGCCTGGAAAAAAATTTTCAATCATTCATATTTTTCAGACAAACTAAAGTCTTTATCAACATTAAAAGCAGCTGCTGGGGCTACTGTAATCTCAAAAGGGGAGCCATCAAAACCGGTTAAAAGAAAAGGGGAAGCTCGATTTGCCTGAAATGGATTGGGTTTTTCCAGAACTCGCGGGGCCTGTCTATGACTTAAACAAAGAATATTTTTCAAAAATGTCACCGCAAGGTCATAGACTCACAAAAAAGGAATTATGTTTTTACGGGGACAATCACTTTTTAGCAGGCTGGGTCTTTAAAAAAACTATTGCTGGTATCGAATTTACGTTGGTTTTTTTGTTAGATAAATTTATCCCATTCTCTTCACCTAAAATTGCAATCAAATCCGAAGATTATTATTTCAAATGGCCGCATGTCGAAGAAAAGGGTTTTTTATGCCTGAAGGATGAAAATGATACAATCTCACATTTCTCAGGAGAGGCCATCACCACTTACTTTATTGAACAAGCTGGCAGTTTAATAAAAGAATGTTTAAGTGGATCAAATAAGAATGATTTCATTACTGAATTTATGAGTTATTGGAATAGATGGTGCGATAGAAAGAGACGTCATTCACAAAAAATTCTTATGCTGGCTGACCCAATCCCTCATAGTAGGCATATCCATACACTCACTTTTCAAAATTTTATTCTAATTTGTGATGCAATCAAAGATGGGATTCAGTGGTGCGAATTATTTTTAAAAAATCGTAAAGTAAAAGAGAAGGATTTTAGCCTCGGTTCGTATATATGGCTGTCGAATCCCATAGTCCCAGAGCAGTATCCGTCCTCCAATTTTAGCGCAGCGAATCTGGTAAAAAATAATAACAATGAAGATTGGGAAATATTAAAAACCGCTGTACCAGATGATGATGGTTCTTCTATCATTGTCTTCGGTTTTGAGTCTGGCAACGGACCAGCATTTGGAGGTATCCGTCTGAATGAACCTGCGCTTTATATAAGACCTGGTAAAAAAAGATTAACAAGAGAAAAAGGGTTTAGAAAAAAAGGAAAATTTAGTTCTCTTGCTGCTGAAAAATATTTCTCAGCTGAGGGAAAAGCTAACTCTTTACCTGTTCAACGGATTGATAGAGAATGGATTTTTGACCGAGGTTCCTCAGGTTTAAACACTGATTTTAATAGAAGCTACATAGGGATAATTGGTTGTGGCTCTGTCGGTGCTCAGGTAGCCCGCTTATTAATCGAGTCTGGCGTTAAAAGATTGTTTTTTATCGATCCGGATAAACTATCGTGGGACAATATTGCCAGACATCTATTAGGGGCTCAATACACTTCAAGAAATAAGGCTAAAGCGATGGAAGAATATTTCCATGAAAATTATCCTGGTCTTTTAAATATCTCTTCCATGTCGATAAGTTGGCAAACTGCTTTATCAAAACATAAAGAGGCTCTATTAGAATGCGATTTGATAATTTCAACTTGTGGAGATTGGGATGCTGAGGCTTCTTTAAATTTCGCTTTCAATACGATAGATAATTTTCCATCGGTGATATATGGCTGGACGGAACCTTTTGGAATTGTGGGGCATGCTCTGTTTACGTCGAATGTTGGAGGATGCCTATCATGTGGTATGGATGAATATGGAGTTTTTAGTCATAGAGTAACAGAGTGGACCCCGGATATAATTAATAAAAGAGCCCCTGCTTGTGGGCAAACTTACCAGCCTTATGGCGCATTAGAAATAGCAAATACTCAATCCATGATTGCCCGCTTAGCCTTGGATGTAATTTCTAAGAAAGTCACTCGTTCCCAGCATAGAATTTGGTTAGGGGGGTCTTCTGAAATATCAACTATGGATGGGAATTTTTCTGATTGGGCTAAAGAAGAAGGGGTTAGTTCTGCTGCTGATAATCAGGTAATAATTCATGATTGGAAAATTAACTCATCTTGCCATTTTAATCACTAAGGCCAAATATTTTGAAATTTGAATTATCAGGCAAAGCTCAGGAATTGATTATAAATGAAAATGTGATATCCCATTTTTACAGACATCGTCAGATTAAATTCTGGCATAAGGAGGCGGGGGGACAATTATTTGCGAAAATTGAAAAGAAGCGTGTTATAGTTGATTTAGCAACCGGCCCTCATAGAAAAGATTTACGAAGTGTATTTGGTTTTATTCCAAACAAAAAGCGTCTTATTTCAGAGATAAATCAACTTTTTAACAAAGGTTTCCATTACGTCGGAGATTGGCATACCCATCCCCAGGATATTCCAAAACCATCCCAATTAGATATAAACTCTATGAGGTCTTGTTTCCAAGAATCAACTCATGAATTGGAATATTTCATTATGATTATTGTTGGTCGAAATTTAACGAATGATGGCCTTTGGATTTCTCTATTAAATGATAGTGAACTTATTGATTTGTCTCAACATAATCAGATGAATAGAAAGAGTTAAAAAATGTGCTCGTACACCATCTCATAAATCTTATTTTTTCAGGGTTCAGTCCCTGTCAAAAGAGTTCAAGAAAAGATAAGTCTGTTTAATTGTCTTCTTCTTTTGTTTGGACGAGCCATAATTTATTCAATTTCATAACAAGTGATCATGCAGTTTTTTTGTAAAAAACTGCATCTGTATTGTAAACCCGTTGGGAAAAATGAAACCAAGATAATATTCCAATATCAACCAAGTACTTGCAAGTAAAGATGAAACCCATCGCACATTGAGAAAAATGAGAGCGAGGACTTATGGTATTTAAGGTGTAAAAGTCAAATACCTCCCGTACACTCAGCCTTCTCGGCGCCTATTTTTTATTAGGCGGATTCCTTTTCCATTCTTCCTTTAATTTCTATACCCATTTGAAACGTTTCAAATGGGCGTCGTCCCTGGTTGCGGTATCCCCGGTGAGGCCGTTCATAGTTGTAATAGTGCAGCCACTTGTCGAGATCTTCCTGTAAAGCGGAAACGGACTCATATAGCTTTTTCCGGAAAGCCGTACGGAAAAATTCGTCCAAAATTGTCCTGTTGAATCTTTCCACAAATCCGTTCGTCCTTGGACTGGCCACCTTTGTTTTCCGGTGATTGATATCATTGAGTTCAAGGAAGATCTCGTACAAATGGATCGTTGGCCGCCCTTTGAATTCCGTACCGTTGTCTGTAAGGATATTCTCAATACAGATATCGTTCTCTTCGTAAAAAGGAAGAACCCTGTCATACAGGACATCCGCCGCTGTTTCCGGGCGCTTACTGGTGTATAACTTACCAAAAGCAAAGCTGCCATATGTATCAACAACGGCTTGTAGGTATACCCTGCCAACGCCTTTGAGTCGCCCGACATAAAACGTATCCTGGCATAGCAGGTAACCAGAGTAATGGCTTTCCACATTCCGTTCTTTGAACTCAGGATTGGCCTTTTCCAGCAAGCGGATCTGGGTCTCTGTTAATTCAAAATCTTCAGACAACGACTCTTCAAGCTTTAAGAGGCGTTTGTATTTTGTCTCCATTCCAGCCTTTTTCCAGATATTGCGGATCGTGGTTGCACAGACAGCAAGGCCTTCAAGAGCGAGCTGATCAGCAATCCGTTGCTGGCCGAAAGCAGGGTTTTCCAATGAAAGTGCAATGATGCGATTTTTGGTGTCTTCAGAAATTTCGTTAGGATGTGGTCCTGGGATTGGTGGTCTGTCAATCAAGCCTTCAAATCCATACTCCTGGAAAGATCTTTTGTACTCGTAGAACTGGCTTCGAGATACCTTGTGCATCTGGCAGGCTTTGGATACGTTCCCCAATTTTTCAGCAAGCTGTAGCAAAGTCAGTCTTTTCTGTGCTAATTTCTTTTTGGCGGTCATAATGCTCTTCTCCTTTTGGACATATTTTTGATTGGCGTTAAAAATATATCCGAGAAGGCTTATCACCGCCACCTCTCACTGGGGATTATTGGAAGGTCCCCAGTGAGAGGTGGCTATGCCTATGGCAATTTCAAACTGTCCGGTAGGATCTTAACTTTTCCATTTAAGGACTCCCAAGCGATTATGGATGAGGTGTTGGCTACTTTTGTTATTGGTGACCTGGATCGAAAATCTGGCAGATCAAATCAAGGTTAGAGGTGAAGACTACCCATCGGCCAGGCTCTGTTTTTCGGTAGGACGGCTCCTACAGACGATCCCTGTTAGGTAACCCAATCATCTTTATTTTTCTGATGATTACCGGCGGGGTTATCCAGTGTCAGTCTTTTGCTCAGATATGCGGATATCAGCAGTCCTGCGGCGGCTGTTATAAAAGCCCAGGTATAGGCGCCTGTTCGGTCAAAGATCCATCCGGCGAGATAAGGGCCGGAAGCCGAGCCAAGCCCCCAGCTGATCATAAGGATGCCCATCATGGTGCCGACTTTGGAGGTTCCGAAAACATCGGTGACAATGGCGATGATTGATGTGTCCGTGCCACCGTAGGTGATGCCGAAAACAATGGCAAAAGGATAGAGCATCCATGGTAACCGAGCCTGGGACAGTCCGATCATGGCCAGGGCCATGACAGAGAAAAGTAAAAACAACAACCTGCGTTTGTCCATCCGATCCGCAATCATGCCGCCTGCCAAGCGGGAGACGACACTGACGGCCGTCATGATGCTCATGATACCGGCTGCCTGCACTGGGGTGAGGCCAAAATCCTGCGCCCTTGGCACAATGTGGGTCATGACCATATAAAGACAAAAGGAAAACCAGAACCATAACAGGAATAAGTACCAGAAATTACTTGTTCCAGTAGCGCGGGAGATGGAAAAGCCGGCGGATGGTTCGGTGTTGCCGGCTGAAGTGTCCGCTGCTTCGGGATCCCCGTCAGGCCCGGTGCCGATTTCCGAAGGACTGCCTTTGAGAATCAAGGTAGCAGGAATCATCATACACCAGGCGAGAAGTCCTGTAATAATAAAAGCGGTACGCCACTGGAAGATTTGTATTAGCCAGGCACTAACAGGGGCCATGATCACAGAGCCCAAAGATCCGCCGGCTCCAAGGATTCCCATTGCCGTGGCCCTTTTTCGTCGAAACCAGCGTGAGGCCAGAGACATGCAGATGATATATATGGCACCGGTACCGGCAGCCAGCAATACACTATATGCCACATAAAATTGCCAGATGACCTTGACCTGTGAGGTTAAAACAAGGCTTGCGCCGGTGATGACGGTCATGGGAATCAGAACCCGTCTGGGGCCGAACCGGTCCACAGCCTTTCCGCCGGCAATGGAAAAGAATCCCACCAGAAGCAAGTACAGTGAAAAGGCACCGGATGTGGCAGACCGATCCCATGAAAATTCGGACTGTAACGGAACAAAGTAGACACTGAACGAATAGATTATCCCAAAACAAGTGGCCATAAGTATGGTGGCTGCTGCAATGACAGACCAACCATAAAAAATAGTAAAAACCTTTTTTATCATCGCAGATGTCCTGAACGAGAAATGAATTAATCTGTGTTTACTGTTTCTCTTACTTGCGACTCTTTTCAAGTGTCCTGACGTGTACCCTTTTCAGGGAAGGCGCGGAAACCAATTGATGTCGTTTACACTGCTGTCCCAATTTTTTCAATATTTTTATGGTGATACACCTTTTTACCTGCCATGAGGGGAACACGAGGTCAGACCTTGATTATTGCACTATACATTCACCCCTTATCTGATTGCGTGGACTACCTCCGGAATGAAGTCAACTTTATAGGTGTATGAAAAACCCCAGACTATCCTGTAACACCTCGTTAGAACAATTATCAGGACATTGAAATTTGGACCTGGTTTGATTTTTCGGTGGGCAACAAAAAAATGGCAATTTTTCTTCAGTTAAACACAGAGGGAATTACAGGATGCTGTGTCCGACAACACTTCCGAAAAAGGAAATATCCATAGACTTTTGAACAGGTGGCAACCTGATTCCGTGCATCAATACTTTCTATTTTGCGATAAGGGCATTTTCGGGCTAAAGATTAAGACCTAATCTCTCTTTGAGACTTTGGATCCCCATCTTCTTAACAAAACGGGAGGTTCTTTGCTTGGCCGGAGCCATTTCACAGTATAAATCGAGAAATTTTTGACAAAGCCCAAGGGCTTTTTGCGTGGACAGCTCTTTTGCCAGTTCCTCACCGATTCTGGGTTTCATCCCGGAATTACCGCCCACAAACATGCGCCAGCCTTTTGGTGTGCCGATGAATCCGATATCCCGGACACGAGATTCTGCGCAACAAAAAGTGCAGCCGGAAATACCCAGTTTTATTTTAGCCGATGTTGGAAGGGATCCAAATTTTTCCTCAAGGGTTTGGGCAAGTCCCATGGCATCCTGGGTGGCAAATTTACACCAGTCCGTTCCCGGACATGCCTGGACATAATGTCCGCCTGTTCTGAATGGCATGGCCTCGCATAGGGCGTTTACATTTTCCCTGCTGAGCCCGTAAAACCCAATGCGCTGTCCCGAGGTCAGCTTTACCGCCGGCACCTCATAGGTCCGGACAAGTTCAGCCATTTTTTCTAGATCCTGGGCGCTGATTCTTCCGGAAGGCGGTGTGATACGGGCAGCAAAAGTTTTACCGTCCCGTTGCAGGATTACACCGGGGGGAAGTTGTTTTTCATGTGTCATATAGGGTCTCCGGGGGCATTTACAGGTTAAGGGTTGTTGTCTTCTGCAAAATATCGATAGATTATAATTCAGAATATATCAAATTCAAGGGATTCGATCTTCTTCGCCTTTGTTCATAGGGTTGAACTGAATCGTCAAAGAAATTAAAATCTATTATATTCAACCAAGAAAACCCCGGCAAAATGCCTAGATCAAAAGCTATCATCGAAAAATTCGCTAGGAGTGCCGGATCTGGATCGCAGGGGAGAGTTCAACCCACTGGTTTTACATGACTTTAATTGGACTGCTCCGGGCTGATGTATAAAATATAGCAGAGCAAACTGAGGCGGCTGAGGCCAAGACTAGTTGCAGCAAAAGCTCAGTTTCCCAAATGAGACGACTGCCTCAGACTATCCATGTTCTCAGGGGCTTCGTCCACCCACCCTTTACAAGATGTCATATTCCTGATACCTGTTTTCATCAATTTTGAAAAAAAGGAGGAAATCATATGAGCAAATTTGTCCTTTATATGATCAATACCTGGTATGATGCACCGGATCAAGGACCCTTTTACTGCCCGGACTGCGGTATTGTAGAAGGATTTTTTATTTACAACCCGGAAATTAAGGAACAGGTGGATATCATCCATGTGGATTTCCAACGGCCCCGGCCTGAAATCATTGAACAGCTGGGAGAAGAGAACCAGGGTTCTCCTGTGCTTGTGCTGCCGGATGATTCCGTTTCCTTTGACGGTATTAAAAAAAGCATGACCACCGGCAGGGCATTTATTGACGATCCCCTATCCATCTGCAACTTTCTGGCCCGGACATATAATGGGATACTACCTCATCCCCAGGATTGAATATCAGGGAAAGGGGAGGGATTTGTTTTTACGGAATACTAGCCAAGAATAGCTATCGGCCAGGCTCTATTTTTCGGTGGAATGACTTCCCCAGACTCTCTGCGATACGGCCAGACGGGCATAAAGCATAACACAACGGCTACTCGAAAGCTCACGGTTAAGGAAGTCATGGCTCACGAAACGTAAATATCAGCCTATCAAAATCATTCCGCAGGCGGGTTTCATTTCAGCCGTTTCAGAATCCTCATCCCAGTTTGCCGTTTCCATTAGTTTTTTTACATTAATTCCGAAACCTGACATGGATTGCCTTGCAAGATCCGGATTTCGACATTCTCCATCTCCTGAAAGCACATTACAATTCAGGTGTTGACCACAAAAAAGTTTTTTGCATGACCCGGCTGCATATGCCTTGGAATTTGTATATCCCATTTGTTTTGCTTTTTTTTCAACGGATGATCCAATTTCATGTAATAGTTTAAATATTTCAATTCGATGATGGGAATACATAATGTCTGAGGGAAGTGTAATTTTAAACACAATGGCATTTGTATGGCTTTTAATCTGTTTGCGAAATCCCGTTGGACCGCTTATATTCGGAGGGCATCTAAATGATCTGCCAAAGTGTTCACACTTTGGTTCTTTACATAATGCTGCCAGGGCATCGCTTATTTCAATTTCACTGGTGAGTATGCAGGCAGCATTTGTCGCTCCCAGGCTTTGAGCCGTTTGCAGCAGCACTTCAAAATTTTTTCTGTCTCTTGGTTTCAGAATATTCTTCTCATCTTCTGATGCCGATCTTGTTGATAGATATTCTTCCCAGGGATTGCAAACAGGTCTTGCAGCCCAAAGGCTGTCAATATAACAGTCTTCACATATAATCTGTGAACGCCACTCATATTGCCGGGCAGTGTCAAACTCTTTTTTACATTGATTGCATATCATCTCTTTATCCTCTATCCTGCATTGGAATCTCTTGACAATTTTAATGCCATTCCTGTCTTTTTGATATCAGACATGGAAAATCACAACATCCCCCATATGGGTGATTTTCCCGGGTTGGGCAATTGTGGTGGGAAATGGTTTGTCTCCTTCAATCGAAACGCCAGGCCCCAGCGGATTTTACGGGACAATAGAGCTTTTCATGGAAAAATGGCTTGCTTTCATAAAGACAGGGATATTCGAATTTTTTTATTGTTGCAATTTCAATTGCCACGATGTAGTATGAAGCCGTTAATGATCAATAGTCATAGGCTCAAGACTTCTTGACCTGACCAGATCCTACTCCTGTTTTTCTCTCCTATAACGATGCTGCACACTTCGATTTAAAAAGCGTTGCAAATCATCAAATTGCTTTTCGCATCCGCATGGTGTGATGCTATGTCTTGATACGAAAGAATTAAGGCGTTTTTCACAATTGAAAGGGAGGTGAATATGGAGAAAAAAATCTTAGCGGGTCTCTTAATGCTGGGGCTTGCCACCTTGCTCATCTGGGGGTGTTCATCCCAACCGGTGGTGGATATTGCTGCGGTCACGTCGCAGCCGAAGGATTTTGTGGGCTCGGACACCTGTAAGATGTGTCATCTGGAGCATTTTGATTCCTGGAAGATGACCATGCATTCGCGCATGCTCCAGGATGCCAAGGCAAACGAAGATGCCATCGTGGTTGCCATTGATGAAAAACGAATTCGCGAAGACCTTGCAAAATTGAGCGGTAAACTCAAAGTCCCTGCTGATCAGATTTACGTTCCCAGAAAGGACGAGATTCTTTATACCATTGGCAGCCAGTGGAAACAGCGTTTTCTGGTTAAAAAGAACGATACCCTTTATATCTCCCCCATTCAGTATAATACTGAAACCGACAGATGGGTCAATTACCATGAAAAAGACTGGGACAAGAGGCCCTGGCTTTTAAAATGCGGGGGCTGCCATGCTACCGGTGCAGATCTTAAAAACAATACGTTTAACGAAGCCGGCGTCGGATGCGAAGCCTGTCATGGAAAGGGATCCTGGCATGCGGCACTGCCGAAAACAGAAGTATTTGAAAAGCGCAATACGATTATCAATCCGGCCAAGCTGACCATGGGTGTTGCTGCACAGATCTGCGGTTCCTGTCACAACCGGGGCCATTCCACCATGGAAAAAGGCGGGGGCTGGCCGGTTGGGTTTGCACCGGGAAAGGCTCTTTCATCATATTATAAATCCACCTCTTTTGAAGCCGGTGATGTAAAGCATGTCTATGCCAATGAATTTTCCAAAGGTCACCACCAGCAGTTTATCGACTGGCAGCAGTCAAAGCATGCAAAAGAGGGAGTCACCTGTACCTCGTGTCACTATGTTCATCAACTCGGCATGCCGCCGACACGGTCTCAGACCAATTTTGCCGGTTCAAAACAATGCCTGAGCTGTCATGAAATGGTCAACAACAACTTTGCCCATTCGATTCACTCCTTTGCCAATTGTGTGGGCTGCCATATGCCAAGGATTGCCAAAAGCGCTGAATCCGGAGATATCCACAGCCATGTATTTGTGACGCTGCTGCCCGGAGACACCTTGAAAAATCCAAAAGTGCCGAATTCCTGCCAGACCTGTCACCAGCATAAAAAACAGGATCTCAATGAACTTCAGGCTGACTGGCAAGCACTCTCCGTACTGCCGAAACCTGTGGGACAGGCGATTCAATCCATTAAATTTAAAAAGGCTTATTAACACTGCAGGAGGGGGGTATGCGAAAATCAACGAATATCAGCAGTATGATTATCCGGATCGTGCCCCTGATAATGATTGCCTTCCTGACTCTCCCTGCCCTCTGTTCGGGGCAGGGAGAGGAGGTGACATCTTTTATCAATCGGTACAGGCAGTATGAAGTCAGCACTGGTTATTATGAACAATATGAGATGAAACCGGGTCACGACAGCCCGTTGGTCAGGAGATTCCAGAAAGAAGGCAGGAGAGCGTTTGCCTACAGCTCAACGGGAGCACAGGTCAGAAACAGGAGCCGGCTTGCTGATTCACACCGGGGCATCAAGTTTTATGCGAACCGGCGGTGTGAAGAATGCCATGCCGAACAGGCTCGGGATATCCATACCGTCCGGGCCAATCTGACCTGCAGGCAATGTCACGGCCAGGAGCCCATTGCCAGTATCAATCACTATTTTTCGTCCATGAACCCGATCCGGCGACACGCCTACATCTGCTCAAAATGCCACCAGGGTGCTTCCGCATCTTTTGCCCGGTATGTGATTCATGAACCCGCTGCAGGGGCGCCCGATACAAGAACCGGATTTCCGGCACTGTATTATTCATACTGGTTTATGCTGATTCTCCTGGCGGGAACTCTGGCGTTTTTCATCCCTCATTCCATTTTAATGGGGATAAGGGAACTCTTCAAAAAGTGAAAGGAAGGGTGATTTAACATGCGGACAGAACGTGTTAAAAGATTCAGTCTTTTAGACAGGGGGTTTCATCTTTTTTTGATCATCACTTTTCTCATCCAGGCGGCAACAGGGTTCAGCCGGTTGTTTTTTTCCACGCCATTGGGGAGAGATCTAAATGCCCTATTCGGTGGATATGATACCTCAATTCTTATCCACAAATGGATCGGTGTCCTGATGATTTTAGGATTTGTCTTTCATACGCTTTACCTTTTGACCCGGCTGGATTGGAAAAATCTGGGAACCAGCCTTTTTGGCCCGGATTCCCTGGTACCCAACCTGAACGATATCAAGCATTTTTGGCAGAGGACCCTTTGGCTGTTCGGAATGGGAGAGAGGCCAAGGCTGCAGCGCTGGACATACTGGGAGAAATTCGATTACTGGGCAGTTTACTGGGGGATGCCCCTTTTGGCCATTACCGGGATCGTGCTCATGTATCCCATCCTGGCCAGCCGGTATATTCCCGGCTGGACTCTGAATGTTGCTGTGCTGCTTCATCGGGCAGAGGCGATTCTTGCCGTATCCTATATTTTTATAGTTCATTTTTTCGTGGGCCACCTGCGGCCGGCCAGTTTTCCCATGAACGAGGCCATGTTCAGCGGCAGCGTTCCCATGGAGGAACTGGAAGAGGAAAAATCAGGATGGCTCGAACAGCTCAAAAAAGAGGGGCGCTTTGAGAGTGCAAAAGTAAAATCACCCCCGGTTTTTTTCAGGGTTATCTATTATATTTTTGGATATTCAGCATTGGGATTCGGGGTTTATCTTTTAATCAACGGGATTATTTACAGCCGGTATATCACACTTCATTGAGCTTTTTATCCGCTAGGTTGTAGGCACCTTTGATAATTGCCTTTTGGCCTGATTTCCGTGTTGCAGGAAAATTGTAATCCTTGAAATATTCAATATATTCCTCCGGTTAACATTTTTCTGCGCCTTGAACCCGAACCCAAATTCTGATTATTAGAGATACCCTGTATTGTGACCGAAGGAAGAATCAATCCTCAGGTTTTGATTACAAGTGCCGGAGAATGGGTTACTAAATATTCGGAAAGCGCTTCAACCTCTGAATAAACACGGGAATCCAATCGTTTCAGCCAGCGTTTGGGTATCCCTTCGATCCCATGGACGGCACCGGCAAGCATCCCGGCCAATGCGCCGGTGGTATCCGCATCCCCCCCCTGGTTTACCGTGCCGATGAGACACTCCTCAAAGGTGGCCGTTGAAAACAGAAAGTGGAAAACGGTCTGCACCGTGTCCACAACATAGGCAGAGCTTTTACCCGGATAGGGATGATAATTGAAATCCGAATGTTCCTCCACAAAATCGTCGGTATGGATCTGAAGTTGATTCAAGCCGGCTCCTGTCAGGGCTTCATGAAGCAGACGGCCAAAAAAGATACATGCCGCATCAGACAGAGGATTATTGTGGGTCAGATGGGCCTGTTCCACGACATATTGAGTCAATAATTCATCATTTCCCAGGGTATAAAGGGCAACGGGAAGCATGCGCATCAAAGCCCCGTTTCCGGCGCTCCAGCGGCTCGGCGGCATTTCAAGGGTTTGGTGGATAAGGTAGTTTCTGATTCCCCTGGAACATGTGGAGCCGACATCAACCGGCCGGCCTCTTACCCAATCGGCAAATTCCTCTGCAACGGCCCTGAGATTCCATCCGCGGGAATCTCGAATGGCCCGTCCGATACAAATCGACATTTCCGTGTCATCTGTCACCTGACCGGCTTTGAGAAAGAGCCATCCTTTTCCAATGATCTGTTTATGCACACCATACCGTAATTTGATTTCCCCGGGTGTCATGAATTCGCAAGTCGCCCCCAGGGCATCTCCAATGGCAAGGCCGACAAAGGCCGCCTTTGCCTTGTCCACAATCTGTTTTTGGTCGGGTATCTGAATGGAATGCATGGTTTCCCTGTTATATGATTCGCCTGGAAAAATCGTACTCACCGCCAATGACCAACACCTCCTCCTCTCCCTTGAGTATCCCGGCATGGAGAAAAGCGCCGTCAAAAAAAATTTTTGAAACAGGAACCCTGGCTTCAATAATAAATGTTCCAAATTCCCAGGCCCGCTCAAAATCATGGGTAAAGGAATTTAAATTATTGAGCCGGACCACTCCTTTCCCCTTGCCGTCCCATTCAAGTATGTCATGATCGTAAAATCCATGAACACCTCTGAAAAGGGTGATGTGAGTGGTGTCAGGGGCGCGGCGTTTCATTTCGTACTGAACAAATTCATAGAGAAGATCGAGTTGGGAGAAAATACCATTGGTCTGACTTGAACCCTTCATGCGGTCTGCCAGATATGATAAATACTCTTTGCTCTCTTTCCCTTTGATCCGGCCGCCATGATAGGTCGGGGACAAGCCCATCCGGCTTTCCACCCATCCCTTCAGGACAGCCCCTTCAACGGAATCCGAATCAAAAAGCCAGCCCCGAAGAAATCTTAAGTAACTGTGTTTCAGACTGAGATGCTCACCGGCATTGCTATTTTTCCGCCATTGATGAAGATGGAACGCAACTTCGATGTAATCTTGAAATCTTCTAGCCCTCTCTTCCCAACTGGAGAGGCTGTCCAATAGTTTAAAAAAATGGGCGTGGGAAGACCGCACCCCATGGACACTTAAGGGCGCAGGATCGGCGTTGAACGCGCGGGAGCCAATGACCCAGGACGGCACACTGCACAAGCTGTATTGATAATATTGATCATCGGGCATAAATAATTCTATAATGACCTTTCAAACTTGTTTATTTCGTACCCTCACTTATCTACCGGAATCCTACTCAAATTGAAATGCCGGGAATAAATTTAATTGGAGAATTCCCTGTTCCTTGCCTGGGTGACAAGGGAGGATGGGAACTCCCGGATTTTGATTTATACAAGATTGGATTGACTCAGTTCTCAATCGCTCTTCAGCTTGCTTAAGAACAGTCCGGAACCGACGATGAGCAAAGCCCCGGTAAAGAACCGCCAGGAAACAGGATCGTTCAGGCACAGGATGCCGATACCGGCGGTGAAAACGGTTTCCGAGGACATGTATACCGCCCCTTCCCATCCCCGGCAGTAAAAGAATCCCTGGTTCATGAGCAGCTGGGCAGAGGTGGACGTGACCACGATCCCGATCACCATGGCCCACTCCAGGAGGGAACCCGGAATAATCGGGGTTACCAGGAACACGGGCAGGGTGAAAAGGGCGCCCATGGTGCAGAAATAAAGGTAGATGACGGCAGGCCCGTTCTTTTCCCTCAGGGAGCGGATCAGGGTGACGGTGAGCCCGGCCAGTACGGCTCCCACAACAGCCATGATCTGGCCATAGGTGCTGCCCGATAAACTGAAGTCAAAGAGCACGGCAATGCCCGTCACAAGAAAACCGATGCAGACGATCTGCCATTGGTTGAGTTTTTCCCGGTAAATAACAAAACCGAAGAGAGCGGCAAAAACAGGGTAAGAGTAGAAGAGAACCGATGCCGTTGATATGGGCAGAATCCGGATGGATGTAACCACGGCAAAAAAGGCCAGAGAGCCCGAGCATCCCCTGAAGATCAGCAGGGGACGATTATGGCCTTTGAAGGGATTGGCATTGATCCGGGTGATCCACGGAATCCCGGCCAGGACCAGAAGACCTCCGAAACAGCGGACAAACAAAAGGTGCAATACCGTGTAGTTTCCCGGCATGAGCTTGACCAGAACGCTCAGGAAGGTAAACATCAGGGCGGCCAGCAGCATGAGCAGGGGACCGGCTGTTCTGGGATTTGCTCGAATCTTCATTATGGGTATATCCCCTTTGGGTAAAAGAAATTCTCTTTACCACCGGGTGTGGAAAAAAACAAGGTTTGGGATTTTATAGGGAGCGGTTTTTCCCAATTATACCGGCTTTTTGGCCATCCAGCTTGAAAATTTTTCCTGACCGTCCTATTATGGCGATTCGACAGGCCAAGGGAATATGGGCCATGACCACCAGAATCAGGGCTGAAAAATCGTGCGGTATAACCCCTTTACATTGGTGTTTGCGAAAAACTGGGTTCATCTTGAACCAGAGTTCCAGCGCTTCTATTTTAAGGAGACCCTTATCAAAATCAGGGTGGCCCTTTTCGTGGCCATGGCTTTTTATGCGGTTTTCGGGATTCTGGATGCCCTGATCGCCCCGGAACAAAAGGTGATTTTCTGGACGATCCGGTACCTGTTTATCGTACCTGCCACCACCGGGGTTCTTCTGTTTTCCTTTTATCCGGCATTTGAGAGATATTCCCAGCCCGCGCTTTTCGGGCTCTGCCTGTCCGGGGGGCTGGGCATTGAGATGATGATCGCCCTGGCAGGGCCGCCGGCGGCTTATTCCTATTACGCCGGGATCATCCTGGTTTTCATCACCATTCATATCTTTCTGGGCATGCGTATGGTCTGGGCAAGTGCCTGTTCCTGGACCCTGGTTCTCTGCTACGAAATCATTGCCGTATGGGTGGTGGATACTCCCACAGCCATGCTGATCAACAATAATTTTTTTTTCATCTCCGCCAATGTCTTCTGCACCCTTGGCGGCTATTCCATTGAACTCAATGCCCGGCACCGCTTCTTCTCCTCCCACCTGCTGGAATTGGAAAAGGAAAAGGTCAGCCGGATCAATCAGGATCTGGACCGGCGTGTAAAGGAAAGAACCCGGGAACTTTCCCTTGCCAATGAACAGCTCAACCGGGAGATCAACGAGCGGATCCAGGCAGAGGCTGCCCGGATCCAGCTGGAAAAAGAGCTCAACAAGAAACAGAAGCTGGAGGCCATCGGAACCCTTGCCGGCGGCATCGCCCATGACTTTAACAATATCCTGGCCGCGGTCATCGGGTACACGGAACTGGCCATGGCTGGCAGGGATCTGTCTTCGGACGGGGTCCGGTACATGAGCGAGGTCATGAATGCGGCAGTCCGGGCCAGTGAACTGACCAAGCAGATACTGACCTTCAGCCGCCAGGCCGAGCAGGAGGAAAGGCCGGTTGAGGTCAAATCCGTGGTGGAAGAGGCTTTGAAACTCATGAGGGCGACCCTGCCCACCACGGTGAAGATCCTGCCGCACCTTCATTCCGAAGCCTGGATCATCTGCGATCCCACCCAGCTCCACAGGATCATGGTGAATCTGTGCACCAATTCCGTCCAGGCCATGGAGGATAAGACCGGCACCCTGGAGGTCAGCCTGACGGAAACCGTTCTGGAAAAGGATTCCCGGGAAAATATGGACCGGCTGGCGCCCGGCCCCTATGCGGTCCTGGAGGTCAGGGACACCGGCCGGGGCATCCAACCGGAAATCATGGAAAAGATCTTTGATCCCTTTTTCACCACCAAAGAGGCCGGCAGGGGGACCGGAATGGGGCTTTCCGTGGTTCACGGGGTCGTGAAGCAGTATAAAGGGGGAATCCGGGTGGAAAGCGAGCCCGGAGCCGGAACGGTTTTTACAATTTTTCTTCCCGTAACCCGGGAAAGAAGTAGAAGACAGGTTGAGACGAATCCGATTCTGACCGGCGGTACCGAGCATATCCTGGTTCTGGATGATGAACCGGCCCTGGCAGCCATGCAGGACAAACTTCTTTCCTCTCTGGGGTACCAGGTGGTTCATTTTACGGACAGCCTCAAGGCTGTAGAATATGCGGCAAACCACGGCCGGAGTCTTGACCTGGTCATCACGGACTTCACCATGCCCGGGCTTACCGGCCTGGAGGTGGCGGAGCAGATCCAGACCCTTATTCCCGATATTCCGGTGATCCTCTGCACCGGATTCAGCGAGGACATCACGGCCGGGAAAATGAAACAGGCCGGGATTGCCTCTCTTTTAATGAAGCCCGTGGTCCGGGGAGTCCTGGCCGGGACCGTGCGCAGGGTCCTGGACCAGCCAAAAGAGGGAACCCTGTCCCCTGAAGACCTGTCCGATTCAACCCGGAATTAAACCCCGGAATTGAATCCGGATCCATTACCCCTTGATCACCACCATGGGTTTTAACCGGGCCACCTTTGTGGAGATCCCGGCCCTGTGGACCACGTCCACTACCCGGGATACATCCTTGTAGGCCTCGGGCATCTCCTCGGCCATGGTGGACCGCCCCGTCCATCTTACGATGATCCCCCTGCCTTGAAGTTCCTGGTGAATGGCCCGGCCTTTGGCGGCTTTTTTGGCGGCCCTGCGGCTCAGGACCCGGCCGGCGCCGTGGCAGGTGGATCCAAAGGTCAGGTCCATGGCTTTTTGGGTGCCGGCAAGAACATAGGAGGCCCTGCCCATGTCCCCGGGAATGATGATGGGCTGGCCCACACTCCGGTATTCGGCAGGAATGGATGGATGGCCCGGGCCAAAGGACCGGGTGGCGCCTTTGCGGTGAAGGCAGAGGCTCTTTTTGCTCCCCTCCACCCGATGGGTTTCTTTTTTGGCGATATTGTGGCAGACATCGTAGACCAGGCCCATGCCGAGGGTGGCAGGGCTGATGGACAGGGTTTTCTGGATCACCTGTTCGGCCCTGTGCATGAGGACCTGCCGGTTGGCCCAGGCATAATTGGCTGCGCAGGCCATGGCGCTCATATAAAGCTCTCCTGCTCCGGAGCTGAGGGGGGCATAGGCCAGCTGCCGGTCCGGGGGGCGGATGCCCAGGCGGTTCACCTCTTTGGCCATGAGTTTCAGGCTGTCGTCGCAGACCTGGTAGCCCAGTCCCCTGGATCCGGTATGGAGCATCACCGTGACCTGTCCCTGGAACAGGCCGAAAACCCGGGCGATCTTTTGATCAAAGATCTGGTCCACCTTCCCGATTTCCAGGAAATGGTTCCCGGATCCCAGACTGCCCAGCTGGTTTTTTCCCCTTTCCAGGGCCCGTGGGCTTAAGGTCCCGGGATCTGCCGGGGCAAGACAGCCTTTTTCTTCGGTGCGCTCAATGTCCGGGGATCGGCCGAACCCCTGTTCCACGGCCCAGCGGCTTCCTTTTCTCAGCACACGGTCCTGGTCGGTGTCCGACAATTTGACGATGCCTGGACAGCCCACCCCGCAGGGGATCTCCCTGAACAGGCGGTTGGCAAGATCAAAAAGAAAAGGGCGGATCTCCTTTTCTTCAAGGCGGGTCCGGGCCAGCCTCACCCCGCAGTTGATGTCATAGCCCACCCCGCCCGGGGAGACGATCCCGGTGGCCCAGTCAAAGGCGGCCACCCCGCCGATGGGGAATCCGTATCCCTGGTGGATGTCGGGCATGGCCATGGAAGCCTTGACAATGCCGGGGAGACAGGCCACGTTTACGGCCTGCTCCAAGGCATTGTCCCTGACCAGGGCGTTGCGTCCGGCTTCATCAACAAATATCATTGCCGGGACGTTCATGGCCCCGGTTTGGGGAACAATCCAGGTATATTTGTTGAGTTTCTCTAAATTCACAAGCTTCAGGTCCTCAAACAGGCTTTGAGGCGGTCCGGTTTTTCAAGATAGGAGAAAACATCCAGAATATCTTTAACCAGAATATCCGAAGCCGTGAGGGCGGAAACGGTCAGGCCCTCCTCCAGGAGGACGGCGATTCCCAGGACAGACTCCTTAAGCATAAGGCAATCATTGGCCCCGTTTCCGACGCAGACCGTCTTTTCCGGCCCAAGGTTTTTCAGATATTCCAGCTTGCCCAGGTCCTGGTTTTCCCTGGGAAGAACGAATACGGTGCAGTCCGTATCTTTCAATGTCTTTTCCACGCTGCCAAAGGTATCGGCCGTGATCACATGGATATTGACCCGGGAAGCCAGTTCATTGATCTTTTCTTTCACCCCGTCCATGATCCTGCCGTCAACGGCCAGGGTTCCGTTATAGTCCATGAGTAAATTTTCGATATTGAGTTCCCCTGTTCCGGGGATGTGGATTTTCATGGTATTTTCCTTATCAATTCTAATTTTTTATCCATCAATTTCAGGTACGGGGACCCGGTCAAGGGCCAGGCCGGCACCGGTTTTCTCCACCCGGAGGTTTATCCGCCAGTGGGAATCATTTTCTTCCGGAAAATCGGTCCTGAAATGGGAACCCCGGCTTTCGGTCCTTTCCAGGGCGGATCGGCATAGAGCTTTCCCTGTGGTTTTCAGATTCCTGAACTCCAGGAACCGGATCAGATCCTTGGGAGCTTCTATCCGGGCCTGGGTATCTTCCAGCTTTTTCAATGTGGCCAGGGCCTTTTCCAGGGATTGGCCGCTCCTGAGAATCCCGGCATGGATCCACATGGTCTCTTTGAGTTCCCGGATTAAGTCTGCCGGGCCTTCCCCCTGTCTGGAGAACAGCTTCCCGAGGCGGGTCTTTTCTTTGCGGGCAGCCTCCGAAATACCGGGAACCGGATCCAGGGCTCCGGCTCTTTTTCCGGCAGCTTGTCCGGCCAGGCTTCCCATGGCGATCACCTCTGCCAGGGCATTGCCGCCCAGGCGGTTGGCTCCGTGGGCCCCGGCACAGACCTCTCCCGCGGCAAAAAGCCCCTGGCAGGAGGTCTCGCAATGGGCATCCACAACCACACCGCCCATGCAGAAATGGGTGGTGGGAACCACGGGAAAGGTCCGGGTCCCTTTAAAATATGGGGCCGGGATCAGCATGGCCAGTTCCCGGGCGGTTTTCGGGGCCAGCCCTTCCAGGTCCATGAAAATGGCCTCCCCGGGATTTGCAAGGATCTCCTTCATCATGACCTGGGCCAGCTCATCCCGGGTGATCTCCTCTGCCGGGTATTTGTTTTTCTTTAATATATCCTGTCCCCGGCTGTTTTTCAGGACCACCCCGTCCTGGACCAGGATGCGTTCATACAATAGAATCCGGCTGCCCCGTCTGCCCATGGCCGTGGGGTAAAACTGGACAAATTCCATGTCCTGGAGGGCCACTCCGGCGTCCAGGGCCAGGGCGTGCCCGTCTCCGGTAATCCCCGGGGCATTGTTGGTATTTAAGAAGAGGTGACCGAATCCCCCGGTGGCCAGAACAATGGTTTTCGCCCCCAGGGTGAGGAACTCCCCCTGGGTCGTGAGGGCTGTGGCTCCGATAACCTTTTGGTCTGAAACCAGAAGGGAGGTGACAAAGGTTTTCTCCTGAAACCTCACGCCCATCTCAACGGCTTTTTGTCTGAGGGGAAACACCAGGTCGCTTCCTTTCCAGTTTTTTCCGGAAAGATGGCGGGCATGGGTATGGCCGGGAATTTTCATCACTGCCGGGCTTCCGTCCGGGGCTGAATTGAATTTCATTCCCCACTCCATGAGCCGGCGGGTTTCCCGGGGGATGGTTTCGGTGAACCGGGCCACCATTCCCGGATCGTTGATATACCGGCCTCCCTTGATGGTGTCTTGTCCGTGGACAGGGCCCCGATCCCCTGGATCTCCCCATCCCGAGGAGGCGATAATGGCCTTGGACAGGTAGGTGTTGCTGGCACGGCCCATTCGTGTTTTCGAGGCCATGAGGACATCGGCCCCTGTGGATGCGGCAGCAATGGCGGCCCTGAGTCCGGCACCTCCTCCCCCGATGATCAGAACATCACAATTTATCGATCTTTCAGTATCAAAGGACATGGTTTTCTCCTGAACGAGTTTGATCAACGCCTGGATTCATCTTGTCTCTGAATATGCCTGGATCAATATATCAGAAACAGAATTAATGTCCATATCACTTGGGGGGGAGAATGGGGGGATGAACAGCCGGGATCCGAAAGAAACCCTGGCAATTGTCATTGGGAAGGCCATGTCTTCAGAAGATCGGCCGTGCCCTGGCCGATTTTATAAAAACCGGGGCAGGGCACGGCCGGAGTATTAGAATGAGACCACTATCTCATCATAGGTCTTTCTCCATTTCGGAGGGGTCAGTTCAAGGTCTTTCTTTTTATAGCCCACGGCCAGCAAAAGGGGAATCCAGTAATTATCCGGGATCTTAAACTCCTTTTGCACGCCATTGTGATCAAAACCGTCCATGGGATGGGTTTCAAGGCCGAGGCTGGTTGCGGCGTACATCAGGCTCATGGCAAAGAACCCTGCATTCTTGGCGGCAAATGCAAGGTTGGCGTCCGGACTCCAATTGTACAGGGACTGGGTGGCATTGAGAAACCATTCCCTTTGGGCGGACTCCATGGAACCGGCTTCCAGCATTTTTTCCCAGTTTTTTTCAAATACGGGGTGGCCTTCCTGCCATCCTTTTTTGTCGGCCAGAACAATGAGAACCACGGGGGCCTCGGCCACCTTGGGCTGGTCCCAGGCCGCTTTTTTCAGTCTTTCTTTTTCTTCGGGATTCCGGAGAACCATGAGATTCCAGGGCTGGAGATTAAAACTGGACGGGGTATTGCCTGCCAGCTCTATCATCCGGGTTAAATCTTTCTGGGAAACATCTTTCTGGGGATCAAAAAAATTGATGGATCTTCTTTTTTCGATGATATCATTAAAATTCATAATGGCTCCTTAAATCTAAGTAATGGTCGGCAGATCATGCATTTGCCAGGCCGAGTTTTTTCAGCAGGACTTTCAGGGTCTGCTGTTCTTCAGGGGTGAGTACGGAAAAAATCTCTGAGGCTGTCCTGGAGTGATCCGGGAATATCCTTTTGATCAGGTCTTGGCCCGAATCGGTCAGTGTTACGGAGACCCGTCGCCGGTCGGACCGGTCTTTCATCCGTTTGACCAGATTTCTTTTCTCCAGATTGTCGATGACCAGGGTGATATTCCCGCTGGTTTTCAGGATCTTTGTGCCAAGATCCTTCTGGCACATGGAGCCCAGGTGATACAGGGCTTCCATTACACCGAACTGGCTGATGGAAAGCCGGTGATCCAAAAGGTGGCGGTGCAGCTTTTCCGTCAGGGTATTGGATGCCCGCATCAGAACAGTGTACAATTGTAAGGCCTTTGCCTCTATATCGGGAATATCTTTGGGTTTCACAATCACCTCGATGTCAAATAACTTAACATTAAGTTAATTAATATCGAACACAAATCAAGGGGCAGGGGAAAAAAAGTTACCCCCGGTGGCGGTTATGGATGTGTTCTCTGTTTTTAAAGGTTTGCAGCCAGCGCGATCGCCCCAGCAGCTTTTAGATTCCCTGTCATGATTTCGCCTCAGGAATGGGTCGGAGCCATCGCCGCCAGCCTGGGATACCCTTGGCAGGAATTTTTCCTTGTCCGAAGGATGGGAAATTTATCCGTCATGGAATGGGATGGCCTTATATGGTTTTACCTCCTTAGATTTGCACTTGGAATTCAAGTTTGGGGCCGACATCTCATTTAGAGATATCGCAGGGAAATAAATCTAACTCTTGACACAGAAGCCGTCGTATTTTATTTGAGGATAAATCAAGCGGTAAAGTTAGCAAATCATAAAACGGAGGCCTTTTAAATGCATCGCCGACTCTCTTTCAGATTACTGATCCTTTTATCCTTGCTTTTGTTATCGTCCTGCGTCCCTTCGCCTGAGTTAAAACTGGGTAAAGACGCCATGGCGAAAGGAGATCTTGTCACAGCTTACGAACATTATCTCAACGTACTTAAGGAAAGCCCTTCCAATAAAGAGGCTTTAACCGCCCTGGGCCGGATCAGAAGTCAATTGACCCAAACGGCAAGGCAGGATGCAGCCGCACGATTACAGTCATCAGAAGTGCAGACCGCACCCTTGCTTCGTTCCAGTCTTCAGATTTTAAAAAACGCATCCCGGTTTGATCCGGATGGCTCATTGCTTGGAAACGATATCCGGCAATACGAATCACGACTGGTACAGATGGATACGGACAATGGGCATCGTGCCGATCAGGTCAGGGAACTGATCCAAGCCCGGCGATTTCCCGAGGCCCGGAAAATTTTGAATACCATCGCCCAGACAGATCCTGATTTTGAAGACCTTTTCAGGCTTAACGGCGAATTCAGAACGGGCTATGGTGACCTTCTTGAGAAACAAATCATGCAGGCATACAAGGACGGACGCCTGAATGAAGCCCGGCTTGCCCTTGCGAAATGGAAGTCTCTTGGGTTTGACCCGGCAGAACAGAGCCGGCTGCAGACAGAAATCAAAACCCAGGAGATTTCAAGCCTTCAAATAAAAACCCGCAGACTGGTTCGGAGAAAACAATACTATACTGCCTACCGGGAACTGAACCAGAGTCCTTTTAAAGGGGAGATTCACGATATGATGGCAGAGGTTCGCCGGGACGGGGCACGCTTTTATCTAAATCAGGCCCTCCAACGGACTGCCGCCGGCAATATCAGCCGGGCCTACCTGGAATCAGTCAAGGGATTTGAACTGAATCCGGAGTATCCCGGAATGTTTGAAATGCATAGGGACAGCAGGGATAAAATCCTTAAGCAGGTTCAGCGGTACATTGCCATTCCCGCCTTTGATTCGCCGAAGGATAATCCCGATGTGGGTACCCAGTTTTCCGATGCCTTGATCAGTTATCTGTTCCGGATTCTTCCCTATGGCATTAATATCGTGGAACGGGGAAAAATCGATATTTTGATGGAAGAGCATAAAAGAGAATTTTCCCAGGTCGCCAATATCCTCAATGTGGATCTCATCGTGACCGGCAATGTTTCATTGCTCAAAATCGACCGCCAGGACAATCAGCGCCAGAGTACTGTAAGGGTACCCATGGGTGAAAAGCTGGCCGTGAATCCGGAATATGAGGCTTTTCTGCAGTCGGGCAGGACCCAGAAGGCGCCCCCCAAAACCGTCAAGGTCAAGGAATACGGTAATTTTACCATCAATAAGGGCAATAGCGTGGTCAAGGGCTTTGCCGGCGTTGCTGTCCGGATCTTCGATACCAGTAAGGGACGGATTACCTATGCCCAGGAGTTCAATGCAAACTATCAGGAAGAGGACGAATACCAGGACGCCCTTGAGATGGCCGGGATAGAGGGGGATCCCTTAACCTTGTCCACGGACACCGAGATCAGCGAAAAACTTCGAAAGAACATCGTCAAACAGCTTGCCACGGTCATCCAGAAGCAGTTCGAAAAACGGGAAAAGGATTTTCTGGAAACCGCCCGTTATCATTTAAGCCGGCGGGAAAAGGATCTGGCTGTCAAGGAACTGGCCCGCGGTTTTCTATACTGTGTAAAAGCAAAAATAGCCCCAAAAGATCCGGATTTTACCCATATCCGTGAAAATATTATCAAGCTGACCGAGACAGATTATTTATAAGGCTGTCCCCAACCGGTTTAAGAAAGGAACCTTGATATGGTCCGATATTTTTGTGTTTTAATCGTTCTTCTCTCTTTTGTGGGATGTGAACCCATAAATCACAAAGTCAGAAAATCAGCGCCGGACCAATTTCCGGTTGATTTTCTGGATGATGACATGGAAAAGAGACTGATTCTGGTGGATCATTTTTCGGAAAGGCTGCCCTCCGGCCATGTCGATGTCAGGCTCAAGTGTGAGAGCGCAGAAAAAAAGATTCCCATTTATGTGGATTGGAAAGTAAATTTTTACGATAACCGCAACATCAAAGTCGAGGAAAGTGAGTGGCATACGGAACATCTATCTCCCCGATCCCCGGCAGAGTTCCGGGCCAGCAGTATCCGGAGGGATATCTCAACATTCCGTTTTATCATTCGCACCCCTGTCAGGTGACCGCCATGTTAAAATGTGTAAATCAATTTTTGTTCTGCCTGGGTGTGATTTTCGTTCTCTCCGGCTGCACGCCGAAAGATGTCACACTCCAGGAAAAAAAGTCTCAGCCGGTGGGAAGCATATCTGAAACTGCAAGGGATCAAGGGGGGCAAATCCCCGAAAAGATAGCGGTCCAGGCCTCTGAATCCCACGGCGGTTCCATGATTGCATCCAAAGTCGCTAATGGGGGGGACAAAACCGAACCCCAGACCATGGGTCCGGAGGGAATTACCATGATTCTCGGCCCGATCAATGCCGAAAGGTTGGTGAACAATAAAGGCGTATCTGTGGATGCAGGGCAGAGTATCCGGGAAACCATCAGCCAGAAATTAACCGGGAGCAAAGAGATCAGCCTCTTTGATGCACCTGAAGAGCGATTCATTGACGATTCTCCCCGTCCGGACCTTTCCCGGAGAGGGGTCAAGTTTGTGGTAAAGGGGGTAGCCAGTACGGGCTCGGATTCCAATGAAACAACCGTGTTTTTGCGGGCCGTGGATACAATGACCGGGAAGGTCGCCATGGTGGCTTCTGCCCGTCATGAATCCCAAAATCAAGCTGCCGAAGAGGCAGCCCAACGGTTATTGACAAAAATTACAGGTGGGAAGTGATGAGAGTTCTTTATTCTATTTTCATGATTGTTTTGTCTGGTGCCCTTGCCGGTTGTGTCAGCAACAGCAAGACTGCTAAACCTGCCGGCAGTACCACAAGTCAGATTCGCCCGGTAGATGCCTTGCCCAAGGAAGTGGCTGCAGACAGGATCACCGTGGCACAGTTCAGGTTTGTCAGCGACATGATGGCAAGGGATCTGGTACGCCAGCCCTTTATCGTCAGGGCGGGCAGTCCTCCGGTGGTTACCATCCGAAAGCTTCAGAACAAGACAGGTATCTATATTGACGAGCAGATCTTTCAGGAAACCATACGTGTCAAACTCATGGAAAACTCAGGCGGTTTGATCCTGTTCCGGGATGATGCCTCCTACAAGGATATTATCAAGGAACGGGTCCGTCAGAGCAATGAAGAACTGGTGGTTACCTTGACCGACACCGAACTTGGGACCAAAACCCGGGACCGGGTAAGTGAGCGGGAATATGAGGCAGGTTCCCTCAGCGGAGGGAGCGGAAGCGGTGAACTTACGGATAATTTTGAAGAAGAAAGCACCATGGATATGAGTCAGACCGCTTCGGTCAAATCCAAGGTTGCAGCAGCCGATTATTTTTTAAGGGGTATCATTTACCAGGTAAATGAAAAGGACATGACAAAGGCAAACAGCGGAATGAGCTATTTCCAATATCAGTTCAGGGTGGTGGATGCGAGAAGCGGGCTCATTGTCTGGGAAAAGATGGTGTCCAGCAAAATGGCCGGGCAGTATATGTTAAAACCGGCCCAGCCGGCATCGGGATCCGGGTCCCAGACCCCCCAGGGCTGGCCAACAGGAACGGCTGTCCAGCCCGGTGCCATACCCGGGCAGACCCAGGTTCCGGTCACCCAGCAGCAGACGGTTCAACCGGTTCCCGGGCAGATCTATCCGGCCCAGCAGCAGTCCAATCCTGTACAGCAATTGCAGCAGATTATTCCCATTATTAAAAAGATCCAGCAATAGCCTCAGCCGGGCTCCTTCAAGCTGGGAGGATAATGAAAAAAAGACCGATTACATGTCCGCCTAAGGTAAAATTACATGTTGTTCTACCAGGATCACTGAGTAAAAGGATAAAAAGGACCGCTATAATTTTGGCGGCCCTTTTTTCTTTTGTCTTCTTTTCAATTCCGGTTTTTGCGGAAAATGATCCATATATCGTCTATAAACCCATTGCGCCGCGATCCACAGAACCTGACGAAAATTTGAGCAGTTCCGTGGAAAAATGGGCCGCCTTGGGGTTGCCCAAGGCAGTGGCGGAAGCGGTTCATCTTTACGCGGTAAAACCAAGTGCAAAAACAGGTCTTCAGGTATTGCAGCACTACAATGAATTGGCCGGGGACAAGAACCAGGCCGGTAAATATGCGGCCCTCCGGGATACTTGTTTTCAACAGGATCGCCAGCTTTTCCAGAGCATTGACGCCCTGAAGTATGAGATTGTGATGCGGACCCAGAAAAGGCTTTCCCGTCGCTTCAGCAGCGAGGGAGGGATAGACGGAGCCCTCCGGGTGGGATCTTCCGCGGCCCGGCACAAAGAATGGCTTGACTGGGCAAAAAAGGGCAAAGACCTTGATTCCATGCCGGCCCTGGATGTCAATAAACAGTTTTCCAGCGACGACGACATCACCAATATACCCAATGCCGCAGCCGAAGAAAGAAATCCCGTCCTGGGGGAACTGCTCAACGGCAGGACCGCGGCAGAGGAGTTTGTCAAGGCATCCATTGAAATGGGGTTCAAAGGCGGTCTGGATCCCAAGCTGGTCCAGATAGAGTTTTTATCCCCCACAAAGGCATTTGGGATCCTCCAGGAACAGCACCCCGGAGAATTTTTGCCGGTCAAGCCCCAATTCATGGCCGAATGGACCCGGGCGGACCAGGAAAAGTACAATGGCCTTTTTGCCGTGGAACAACTCCACGAGTGGGCCGTTCAAAAGGGAATGATCACCACCAACGTGAATGACCCGGAGGGTTCCACCATTCCCTATGCAGAGTATGCAAAAACACACAATGATCCCGATGCCCCCAAAGGGTTTAGCGCCCATGGATTAATGGCCTGGATGGCCAACAACCACCGTCAGATCTTTGAGGTGCATTCCGGGGATCTAAAGAGCCTTGCCAAATACACTACGCGGATGATCGCGGCCTGGCGGGTTCTGGGTCTGAAGCCTCCGTCCCAGGATGCTGCCATGTATGAAATGGCGGAAAAGATCTATAATCCGCCGGAGGGCTATTCACCACCGGCCGATGCCTTGGAAAAACTCAAAGAGTACAATAAAACCCTGATCATCAATGCCCATACCCAGAATTTCAGTCTCATCGAAAAACGTTTGGTCAAAGCGATCCGGACACGCAGCAAAAACAGGCCCACGGACAGAGGGCTTAATTTTGACGCGTTTGATCTTAATGACCTGATCGCCGGGGATAAGGAACTCTACCAGGCCGTAAATTCCCTTGCCGTTGCCTATACCAATATTGACGACGATATGATCAAAGATCTTGAAATCGAGATTGGGGAAAAAATAAAACAGGCCGGGGACAAACGAAAACCCGGAACACCTGAAGCGGATTATGCCGCCCGGATTTCGGTTCATCTGCTCCAGACGCTTGAAGTGGCAAAAAAATCCGCAGCTGCCAGCCGGGTCCAGACTGATGCCTTTGTATACCTTCGAAATGAACTGGATGAACAGGTCAATAAGCACATTACCGATATCAGCCAGCGCCTGAACCTGGACTCCTATCTCTTAAAGGTGGCCACAGGGGATTTTTCCGACACTGAACTGCGCATCGACTGGGACGGCCGGCGCCCGGTTGTGGCCAAACGCCAGCTCACCCCGGAGGATGTGGCCCAGGACATGCGAATGATAGAATCCCTTTCCAGACTTTTTGTCTGGCAGGAAGCGCCCATGGCAAAGATGGCCAAGGAGTACTTTGAGGTCGATGACCCGAATTTGGCCGTACGTCTGGTGAAGCTGGTCCGTGAAATGGGGGAGGTCGCCTCTGCCAAGCCCGTCACGGTCACCTATACGGATGCCGGCGGAAAAAAGGTCAGTAAAACCATGGCGGTTTCCGCCTTTAAAACAGGGTTAAACGCAGGGTTTCTTACGTTTAAAGCCGCCCTGGCCGGCTGGAACTTGTGGGGAGATGCCGCCGACGGAAAAGCCCTTTTCGACAATCTTCGGAAAATTGCCACAAAGGCCGGAATGGATCCAAAAGAGCTTGCCATTGCCCATTCCCAGATCCTTGCCAATGCCCTCAACCTTTCAGAGTATGCCAATGTCCCCTTAAAAGGGGGAAATTATCTTTCCACCCTGGCCACCCTGGCCGGGAACAGTTTCATGGACGACACCCTTTATACTGATCTTGGAAAGGTATTGTTCAACGATCTTGTGGTTGCTTATCAGCCTTACCTTGCCTATGCCTATGCGGTCCACGGAATCGCCTCCTGGGGCTGGAACAAGTATTCCCTTTCCGCCTCAAAGGGAGAGATCTTTCAACTGCTGCTGGAAAATGGTGTCTGGGAATACCCGGACAAGGACGGGGAAAAAAAAGGTGAAAAAGGCAAGACTTCCCAGGCCAGTGATCCCAAGAACCGCAGCTATAAAAAGGATCCGATATTCCAGGGATATATCGAATGGGATGGAAAAAACCATGAAGATAGGATTCCTGCTTCCAATACGAAAAGGCTTGCCAAACTTCTGTCCGATGAAGTCAAGGACGGAATCATGCTGAAAAAAAGCAAGATCAAGGTCAACCCCCGTCTCTCCTTGATGGATATCGCCTATAAGGGGGGATACATTGCCAAGGATCAGATGATCGATATCGATACCAAGGCCATTTCCCAGGTCTTTGGCGGATGGTCCATCACCAGCTGGCCCTCTTTAATCAGCCTGCCGGTGATCAGTACTGACTCCAGCTATTGGACCCAGTCCTGGCTCAAATCAGTCTATGGTATCCAGGTCCCCACCCGGGAAGACGCTACGGTCATTTCCCAAAAAAAAGAGCGGCTGATTCAGATCGGTACAGGAACCAATGAGGGATGGGGGACCTGGACGGCCACCTTTGTGGATGGGGTCCGGTACGGGGTGTTAAAGAACCTGGGTTATCTGATGCAGGATTTCTGGGTCAAACGCCAGATTTTACTGGAAAAGGTGGTGCTGCCGGCCATTTTAAAAGAAGCTGCCAAGCAGAAGATGAAGGACGATATCCAAAATTCAGATGTGTCTGATTATCCTGATGAATTAAAAAAATTAAGGGAACGGATGATCGAATTGGATAAAAAGGTCTGGAAAAATATTGCCCGATCGGCAGATCCTTTTATCAACGTGGCATATGATCCGGAAAAGGACATCCCCATTACCGACCAATGGTGGGAGTCCATCAAGCCCCAGCGGGAAACCCTTACAAAATGCGTGAACTGGCTTGAGAAGTATAAAGACGACAAGAATGCCGATCCAAAAATTGAGTTCCCCGAATCCTATCTGGACCTGGTGAGAAGCTATTACAGGGTCAAGAGCTATCTTGGCTATGGTGTTGTGGTGGATACAAGGGAGGATGTTCCCAAGCTTGCCAGATATACCATTGGAGATATTACCGACATCCTTATCGCCCATGAAAAAGCTTATGACGGTATTTTAAATACCCTGGCCAATACCCAGAAGCTGGTGAAAGAAAAGGGCAAGATCGACATCTCTCCCTATCATGTGCATTTAAAGCCCCTGCCGGTTTCCTGGTTTGGCCAGCTGGATACAGCCGATGAGGGTGAAAAGGTGTCGGATCCCTCCTCCGTGGCATCCATTGCCGACAATTGGCAGGGGAAATATAAAGAGGAGACCATGAAGGTGAGTGCAGATATCGGGGCTATTCTGATCTCCATGGGGTTTAAACCTCCCCAGATCCCGGAATCCGAATACTCCTGGACAGATCCAATTCGAAAACTGACCGCGACCCTCTACAATTGGTGGTCCAGCAACGGGGATGTTCAACTGGTACCCAGCCATCCCCTTTGGAAGGATGCTGTCCAGCTTCGCATGCAGATTCACAAACTCCAGAATATGCTGGTCAAACCGGAGGAACTCAGCAGAGGTGAATTTGACAAACCCATCGGGCAGATGGTGTTTAAAGAATTTAAGAAAAACGACAAGGACGAAGCTTCCCAGAGTAAGGATATCCTGACCGATGTCCCTGTGAACCTGGTTGCCGGAAAACCGTTGGAACGGGGAGGGCAGGTCAAGGAACTGGTAAAAAAAATGGAGGAAGAGTACCGGGATATTTTAAAACAGGTCCAAAACCTCTTTGAGGTTACCCTGGAGATAAGCCCGCCTTCTGGATACCACATTCCAGGGGAGATACAGGTAAAGGTATCTGCCACCCCCAAACTCCAGGGCCTTGGAACGGGAGATCTTCTCAAGCAGGTTGAAAATTACCGGTATGAGATCTACGGCCTTCAACCCGAGGTCAGCGAAGGAGATCTGATTGTCAACGAAGTGGTCAAAGAGAACACCTGGAAACACAATCTGTCCGCTTCCGGGAAACAAAAGCTGAAAGTACAGCTCCTTGGAGCGGATCATCTCCCCCTGAGCGTGACCGAGCATGAACTCATTGCGGATCCGGCCTGGCTGGACGGCGAACTGATCGTGCACGACAACTTTAGTTTGACCGATCCTGTCACCATAAATCTGGGCCGGGGAAGCGCCCTGGAAAATCCGGTGGGAGAACTGAAAACGCCTGGAAAATTCACTTTGGAAATCAAACGGATAAACGACGGACTGGTCAACCCGCCCCGGGATAACCCCGATATCAAACCCCTGACTGCCATCGCCAAAATTATTCCCCAGGTAGATTCAACTCAACGGGCTTCCGCCGGCATGTCCATTGTTACCTCCAACAAGTCCGATGTTCATTCGGCCGCCAGTATCCTTAGCCTGGTCAAGCCCCTTGAATTTCAATTGGCGACCCCGGTGAATATCAAAGTGAATGTCACCGATGCCAGCGGCAGCCAGGTCAAGAGCGATATCACCGCCTCCAGCGGACAGCAGGTAGTCTCCCTTCCGGATGAGCTCATATTAAGGCTGAAGAACCAGGATCCGGTATCAGTTAAGGCCGAACGAAAAGAGCCGGCACCTGGGGTCTCGGCAACGGGCAAAGCCGTACTATACGATTCCGCTACCATGAAGGGAGAAATGGGTTTTGATGTTCAGCTTGATTTTTTCGATGCAGGTAATCTTACCGTGGAAGGCCGGTTTGTACCGGTTCCGGGAATTGAGCCGGCACCTGTTTTTTCCAACGGGCAAATGCGGTCCAATATCTCGGAAAAACAGGAGGTGGGAGCGGACGGTTCTTTTTCCTTTACCAATACAAGGGCCGTGCTCCTGAACAAAGCCCTGATGGTTTATGGGGTCATGTTCAGTGACGACGGTCGGATATTCAAGCCCAAGGGCGGGGCCTTTACAACCCCCTTGAAAAAGGGAAGAACCCTGAAGCTGGGAACCATTGAGCTGGAACCCTGGGAAGTTACGGTAAAGCCCATTACCGTTTCTGTACAGGACAAAACCGGCAATGCCATCCCCCATGACATGGTCAAGGTTCAGTTGGGTTCAGAGCCGGCCGCCTGGGACGGGAAACACTTTTCAGGGGCCTGGACCATCCGGAAGAAAGATGAAGAACTCAAAATTACGGCTGAACTGACACTCTTCAACGGATCCAGGGTAAAGGGTGAAACCATCCTTGCCACTGCCGGGATCGATCTGCTGAAAAAGTCTCCTCCCCCGCCCAAGACCGTTTTGATACCCCTAAATGTTCATGCCAGCCTGACGGTGGAAGGGAGTACAGCCATTGTCCTGGAAAAGGGCAAGCAAAAACCCAATGCCGTGAAACTCGAGTTTCCCGGTACGGGTGAAACTGCCCGGGCTGCCCTGGATGAAGCCTTTTCGGTTCTGATTATCGGCCCCTTTGAAATCCATAAAAAACTGGATGTCGAAGCCAGGGCCCAGGACCTGAAAGATAAGATCCTTTACAGGGCAAGCGGATCCGGAACCATCCCGGAGCTGCCGACCCTCGATGTTGGAAAATTGACCCTTAAAAGTGACAAAGGAGGGGACTTTCTGGGTATCGGGACCATGCAGGTCACCGGTGCCAACGGAGGCAACCCTGTTTTGGGAAAGCCAATGAAGGGATCGGCAGACATTGTGGTTGGGAAATATGAAGGTCCTGTTTCCGTTGAATGGACCCGGCAGTCTGATATGCTTGTGGAGAAATCATTCAAGGATTATATCTCTCCGGGAGAATCTTTTTCCGTAACGGTTTCCATGCCTGAGGTTCCAGAGGCCATGCGCACCAACGATGATGTGCTGGAACTTCGCATTTCCGACGAGATTGACAAGGAAGCCGTTAAATCTTTTCCATTCACATGGGAAAGCGGGGACGAGTTTCTGGGATTTCAATTTATCAGCGTGAAAAAGCAAAAAAGGGGAACAAAGTTTACCATCGGTGAAAAGATCAATGTATCAGGTAAATGGCAGATCGCAGAGGATAACGGGATCAGCCGCACACTGGTGTACTATGCCAATGGGACCGAGTTTTTCAGAGAAGATCTTAGCGTGCCCAAAGGAAAGATTTTTTCCCATTCTGCCATTCTGGACACCAAGGGGGTTAAAAAAGGGTTAATGGAGGTCCGGGCGGACATGGTCAACGATGATCCTGTTGCCCTGACCAAGGGCATGGGAAAGGTCCACATGGCAGAACCTGAGGATAGAATCCTGTCAGCCGGTGCCGGTTCGTCCTCAGGTTCCGGCGGCAATTCAAAGAAGTTTACCCAGGGAGACAAGGTGTTTATCTATGCCGATGTCCAGGCTGCCGAAGGAAAAGAGGGGACCCGGTCTTTGACCCTGAAATACAGGGGCAGGGTGATCTTATCTGAAAGTTTTGATTTACTGGGGGATGAAAAAGCCTCCCGGTCTTTTCAGATCAACTCCGATAAATTGTCAGCTAGAAATCATGCCTTTACTCTGGAGTTGTTCGATGAAGAGGGCAAACGCCAGGATTATGAAGTGGTCCGGATCAAACTGGCGGAAAAACAGCAGTCCCAAAGTGCCGGTATTGGTGGACTTCAGAATGTGACCTGCACCGGAGATACCGTCAGTATCAAGGTCTGGGACCACAGCAGCCAGGACGGAGACATTATTACGCTGACCCTTGGCGACCAGGTCGTTCTTTCCGGGTTTAACATGGGATGGGATAAAAAGAATATCATTGGCTGCGGGGGGTCCGAGCCTTCCGGTCCGCCCTGTGCCTTCCTGAATCTGCCCCTCAAGTCAGGAAACAATGTGCCGGTATCTGTAACGGCCCATAACCAGGGGGATGGCGGACCCAACACGGCAGCCCTGAAGGTGGAAGGCGGCTGTACACCTGAACTGCAGTATTGGAATCTGAAGACCGGTGAGACCAGCTCCATTTATATCAGCAAAGGAACCGAACCAGAACCGGAAAATGAGCAGACCGGCGCATCCAACGACGCCTCCGGCGGCCAGTCCGTTATACAATCATGGCCCTAGATCTGTCACACATGTGTCGGAAAATTTACCTGGATCCTAAAAATCAGATATTTTACCTTTACTACTCCGGCCCGGGTTTCTTTTTATTTAGACTTTGCCAATTCCCAGAAGAAAATGGTATGAAAGGCCCTTGCAGAAAACAATCCTAAAACAAGAGGAGTGTAGGACATGAAAATCTGTTTTCCGGTGGAATCGGACAAGGGCTTGGATAGCGAGATCTTTGGCCATTTTGGATCCGCCCCTTTTTTTGTGGTGTTCGACAATCAGGAAAAGACCACCGCAACCATTAACAATCAGGATCTGGGCCATATCCACGGCCAGTGCAATCCCATGAAGGCCTTGAACAATAAAATGGTGGACGCAATTGTCGTCGGCGGGATCGGTGCAGGGGCCATAACCGGGTTGAACAATATGGGAATCAAGGTCTACAAAGCCTCAAAGGGAAATATCCAGGAGAATATCCAGCTCTTTGAAGCCGGTTCCCTGATGGAAATGACAATGGATCACACCTGCGGCGGCCATATCGGCGGTTGCGCCCATTAGAAAATCTATCCGGCCCGGGGTCTTCTCTGACCCCGGTCCGGATTTGTTTTTCCTCTTTACACTTCGCTTATAAATCGATTTCTTTTACCCTCCCTTATCCTATCTCAGGAGTGTATGAGTTCTTTCCGGATATTTTTTGCCTGGGCAGGCAAGTTATGCCTGTTATCGTTCGTATATAAGCATTAACGTAAGAAACTCCTTTTTTCTGCGATTTTTTTTGTTTTTTTCGTGAAAAGAGAGAGCCCTGCCCACATTTAAAAGGAAGCAATGGTTTTGCCGGTTTTCCGCTGGCTGTATCCGGGTAAAAAAGAAATTTCATCCCTCAGGTCCCGGCTCTGGAGAACATTGAGAATCATCTGGATCCCGGGACTGGCCATAAGGTCCGAGGGCACCACCAGATCACACCGGACTTCGGCCAGGGGGACAAAGTCCAGGCCGTGGGCCAGGGCCACCGGCTGCAGCCCCAGGGCAGCATCTGCCAGCCCATAGGCCACCATCTGGGCCCCTTGATTGTGTCCTTGAACAAGGGTCTCATATCCTTTTATCGCGTCTCCGGGAATCCTGGATTCTCCCAGCAGTTCATCCAACAGCACCCGCAGGGCAGCCCCGGGTTCCCGGTTGATGAAGCGGATCCCGGGCTGGGCCAGATCAGAAGCGGCTTTAATGCCAAAGGGATTTGATTTTTCCACCATGATTCCCTCTTCCATCATGGAAAATCCGATAAGGGTGGCTCCGGTTTTGGCCAGCTTCTCCCGGGCCAGGACTACATTGGCCTCCTGTCCGGGCCGGTTATGCAGGTGCATTCCGGCCAGATGGGCCTTGCCCTGGACCAATCGGTTAACCGCTGCATGGGTGGAGGCAAATCTGCAGTTCATGCGGAGTTTCGGGTCGATGCGGGAAGCATGGGCCGCCAGAAGTGAAAATGCCGGATCACAGCCCAGGAGAAGTACGGTATTGTCGATCCCGGATTCCGAGCCGAAAAAGCGGATCCCTCCTTTTTTCTGTTCAAACACCCCGTCGGCCGGGCGCAGCTCTCCCGGAAAGGCAAATCTGCCGTCCACAGGATAGGCCACCAGCTGATCCCGGACCTTTACCACAGAGACTCTTTCCTCCCCTATAGGGGTGTCTTCGCCCATGACCACAGGGCAGGTATCATGGGATCCTTCCTCGTAAAAGAGGTCTTCCACCCGGCAGCCAAGATGGCGGGCCAGTTTCAGGGCCACCCCGGTATTGGGCAGATAGCGCCCGGATTCAATGTCGTAAACCGCCTGGCGCTTTACGCCCACAAGTTCTGCCAACCGGACCTGGGATAGTTTTGCCTTTTGCCGGTACTCTTTGACCCGGTTGGTGATTCCCCCTGTTTTCTCGGCCATGTCTGCCCCTTTTTGTATTCTACAAATTTGCGCCATGTGACGTTTGAAAAATTATATTGACGTTTTCAAAATACAAGTCTACCATAAACCCGGAATTCGTTCAAGCAGACCCTGAAAATCCTGAGGCCTGGAAACGGATAAAACAATTAAAATGAATTGAAAAAGGAGTTGAACATGAATCCCAAGCCCATCAATATTCTGATAGCCGCTGCTTTGCTGCTGCTGACCTGTATTCTTCCATCGGCAGAAGCCCAATCCCAAAATGTAACGGTATTTGCCGCGGCATCCACCACCAATGCCGTCACCGACATTGCAGAATTGTACAAAAAAACCCATCCCACAAAGGTCCGTCTATCCTTTGCCTCCTCCTCCACCCTGGCCAAGCAGATAGAAAAAGGCGCCCCCGCCGATGTTTATCTTTCTGCCAATCCCAAGTGGATGAACTACCTTGAAGAAAAAGGAGCCATTGTCAAAGAAAGCCGGAAAGATCTTCTGGGCAATCGACTGGTTCTCATTGCCCCGGCCGGATCCTCCATTGGGAAGCTCATTGTGGACAGCCACCTGGATCTGGCCGGCCTGCTTTCCGGCGGACGTCTTTCCATGGGCGACCCTGACCATGTGCCGGCCGGCATGTACGGTAAAAAAGCCATGACTCACCTGGGCTACTGGGAGAAGATAGAGGATAAGATTGCCAGGGCCAAGGATGTCCGGGCTGCCCTGGTGCTTGTGGAGCGGGCTGAAACCCCTCTGGGCCAGGTCTATGCCACAGATGCCGCCATCAGTTCCAAGGTCAGGGTGGTGGGGCTCTTTCCCGAAGAGAGCCACCCTAAAATCGTCTACCCTGTGGCCCTGGTGAAAAAAAGTCCGGAAGCCCGGGCCTTTCTCGACTTTATCCAGTCGGCCCAGGCTGCTGAAATTTTTAAAAAATACGGTTTCAGTATCCGCTAATGCAAGGCCTGACCCCCATGGAATGGGAGGCCATCGGACTCAGCCTCAAGGTTTCGGGCCTGGCCGTTGCCGTCAGTCTGCCTGCCGGAATTGCTGCGGCCTGGATCCTGTCCCGGTGCCGGTTTCCGGGCAAGGGCCTGCTGGATGGAATCATCCACCTGCCCCTGGTCCTGCCCCCTGTGGTCACCGGCTATCTTCTGCTGGTCTGCCTGGGCAAAAACGGAATTGTGGGACATTTCCTCTTTCAATACCTGGGAATCACCCTGGCCTTTACCTGGAAGGGCGCAGCCGTGGCCGCCGCTGTCATGGCCTTTCCCCTTCTGGTCCGCGCCGTCCGCCTCTCTGCCGATGCCGTGGATCCGGGGATGGAGCAGGCCGCCAGAACCCTCGGGGCAGGGCGGGTCCGGGTGTTTTTCACGGTCACCCTTCCTTTGATGGTGCCCGGCATCATCACCGGGGTGATCCTGGCCTTTGCCAGGAGTCTTGGGGAATTTGGCGCCACCATCACCTTTGTCTCCAATATCCAGGGGGAAACCCAGACCCTGCCCCTGGCCCTGTATTCCCTAACCCAGGTGCCCAACGGAGAGGCCGGGGCCCTCAGGCTCTGCATCATTTCCGTGGTCCTGGCCATGACCGCCCTGGTCTTTTCCGAATGGCTTGCCAAGCGCTTTGCCGCCTTCATGAAAGGATAATTTTCCATGCTGGATATCCATGTACAAAAACAACAGGGCCGCTTCTCCATTGATGCCGGGTTTTCCACAAAAGAGGCCGGTGTCACTGCTTTGTTCGGCGCCTCGGGTGCAGGCAAGACCTCTGTGGTCAATATGGTGGCCGGCCTTTCCCGCCCGGATACAGGAAGGATCGTCATTGGAAATTGCTGCTGTTTTGACGGGGACCAGGGAATCGACCTGCCCCCGGAAAAACGGCGCATCGGATATGTATTCCAGGAATCCCGCCTCTTTCCCCACTTAAGCGTCCAATCCAATTTGACCTATGGCATGCGCCTGCAGAAGAAAAAAGATCGCTATGTCGACTTTGACAAGGTCGTGACCCTGCTGGACATTCACTCCCTTTTAAACCGACGCCCGGCCAAGCTTTCCGGAGGGGAAAAACAGCGGGTGGCCATCGGCCGGGCCCTGCTTTGCAGTCCCATGCTCCTTCTCATGGATGAACCTTTGGCCTCCCTGGATCAGGAACGCAAATCCGAGGTTCTCCCCTTTATCCGGACCCTGAGCCAAAGCTTCAATGTTCCCATCCTCTACGTCAGCCATCAGATGGATGAGATCTTCAGCCTGGCAGATCAGCTGGTCCTTCTTGAAAAGGGAAGGGTCAAGGACTCAGGACCTGCCAAAACCTTTAACACATGGGGGTTAAGGTATATGCTGAAAAATTAAGGTTTTGCCCGGGAAAAAATTGACTTTTCGTATAAAAACAATGGACAATCCCTTTGGATTGAATTATTTGCCCAATTTTTTATATTTTTTACCGGCCAGTAAATAGATATAGCCATAGTTCATTACCGGTTCTTTATTTTGATTAAAGACCTCACACCGGATGGACGCAAATCCCCGGTCCGGTTTGCTCTTGGATCTTTTCAAATCGGTCCACCAGGCTTTTATGGAAAGTCGGTCTCCCGGCCGGACCGGATTGAACATCTTCACCCCATGCATGCCCAGGCCACTCAGTATGGCAACCCTGCCCTGGGCCTCGACAACGGAGCGGGTACATGCGGAAAGGGTATGAAGGGAGGAGGCGACAAGCCCCTTGAAAATCGAATTTTCAGCGGCATCTTCATCGATATGAAAAGACTGGGGATCAAATTCTTCGGCAAATTTAACAATGGACTCTTTTGTCATCAAAACAGGCCGGCACGGGAGAAGGTCTCCATCTGTGATATCTTCGAAGTATTTCATTTCCAGGAATCTCTCCTAGGTTTATTGAGCCGGAATCATGGGCAGCGCTTTGAAAGGTATGGCTCTGCCGCGGGAGAACCGAATCCATCATAGCCGCTCATGTTTTCTATAACTTGACAGCCGCTGGGATAATGTTCCGGTATGCAGCTCAAAAAGATGGTGGTCATAATCGTAAAAATAGACGGATCGGGCTTCTCCTTTGATCCGATCCCGTCCTTTCACAATTTCCAATCCGAATTCTCTTATCTTTTTGATATATGAATCAAAATCACCTTCAGAGACTTTAAAGGCGATATGATTATAGGACCTTTCCAGGCTTGACTCTCCTTCCATAACAGCAATCCATGTATGGCCGATTAAGAAGAACTTTTCATAGGAAACCGAAAAATTCTTATGGGAACTGTCATACACCTCCTTGGCATGGAAAACAGAACGAAACAGTTCAGCAGTGCGCTTAACATCTTTTACCACAAAGGTAATATGGCTGATTGACTCTATCATTCTTGATCCTTTTATTCTGCTGCCCACATATCAGTATTTAAAAATTGTGTAAAGGGGGCCGGAAATTCGGCCTTTCAGAATAAAACAGAATACAGAAAGGGAAACATCCTGAAAATCGGATCCATACAGAAAGGGCAGGATAAAAGCCCTAGAGCAGAAGCATCACAACGGTGAGGCTGGCAAGGCTGAGCAGGGTTCCGGCAAAGACCACGCTGGTCACGAAAGTCGGAGCCACATCATGTTCCATGGCAATGATGGCGGTGAGCACAGCCGCCGGCATGGCCGACTGGAGAATACCGGCCGAAGCCTGGAGGCCGGAAAGACCGATCCAGGGGATCAGAAGAAAACCCAGGGCCGGGCCGATGACCAGTCTTACCCCGCATGCGGCCCAGGCCGGTCGCCCCCACTCCAGCCTTTTGGCTTCCCTAAGCTGGAGCCCGAGAATCAAGAGCATCATGGGGATCATGGCATCGGCCAGCAGACCGGTGATGCGCTGGACCATGACCGGCGGTATTGTCCCGGTAAGGGGAAAGAACAGGGCCAGGGGAAGGATCACGACTCCCGGCGTCTTGGTCAGGTTTTTCAAGGCCCCGAAACCACCCCTGTGGACCCAGCTGGCCGCCAGAATACAGCAGGCAAAGGAGATGGTGTTCACCGTTACCATATAGATTGTCGCACTTTCCATGGCAGCATCCCCCAGCCGGAACCGGGTCAGGGCCAGGCCGAAATTGCCGACATTTCCGAAAACACAGGTCATCAGAAAGGCCACGGCCATCTCTTTTCCGTAGCCCATCATGCGGGCGACCAAAAGACCCAGAAGACCGGTTGCCAGGTAAACCACTCCAATGCCGATGATCATCCGGCCGGCAGTGGCAAAATCGATACGGACCTGACTGAGCACATTGAAAATAAAACCCGGGATCAGGATATAATAGGCGGCCCGGGACAGAGAACGGTATTGGATATCGAGTTTGGGGCCGAGCATATATCCCAGCAATACCAAGGCAAAAACCGGACAGACAACATTGAAGAATATGGAAAACAATTGAGGCAGCATGGGCATTCCGTTTCAGTGGCCATCACGAATGAAACGAATGATCATACGCCTTCCGTTTAATGCGCAATCCCGTAAAAGCTAAGGCTTATACAAAAGATCAGGCAGCCAGTCAAGTATCCGCCATTCCGTCAAGCAGCCTGGAGCTCTTATGTTCTGGCCTGGGAAAGTTTTTTGTGCTGAAATCTTTTTGGAACTAGAAAGATAATTGACGGGCACAACCTGAAATATCGGCTGATCAATGGTGGTACGATAGACAATAAACCCTTTTCAAAATGACGGCTTCCCGGTAAATTAAGTCCAACTCCCAAAATTTCAATGTGTTGATTTCTGGAGGTTGTTGGGTTTTTAGCCAGGATGGTGCCAGCGGTTCGGCTTTCAAACCGGCTTTTGCGGCTTATTGACAGGGCAGTTGATCGAGTCATAAAAGTGTCAGTATGGTTTTTATCCGGGTAAAATCGTTTACACCCACCCCAAGTTAGGGTTTAATGGAAGAAAAAAATAGTTTCAGGACCAGACCATGGGAAAAATTGCATACTCGGAGTCGCTGATCCGAAAGATATTTGATACCCTTTCCGCCCACATCGTTATCATTGATGACCAGGGCCGGATCCTTGCCACCAATGCGGCATGGGATAGATTTTCCGGGGAAAACAGGCTCACCGGACAAATGGACTTCAAGGGGATGAACTATCTAACCGTTTGTGAGACCGCCACCGAAGACGGAGCTGAAGATGCCAAAAATGTAGCCGGGGGGATCCGGGATGTGATCGAAAATAAGTGCAGGGAGTTTCTCTATGATTATCCCTGCCATTCCCCCGGGGGAAAACAATGGTTTTACATGAGGGCTGTCCGCATGGAGGACAGTGACGGGGTTCGGGTCATTATCAGCCATGAGGATATTACAGAGCTTAAACTGGCCCAGGAGGCCCTTCAGAGCCACCAGGAAAGTCTTGAAGAGAAAAACCAGAGCCTGGAAGAGGCCAATATCGCCTTAAAAGTCCTTATACGCCAGGGGGAGACGGATAAAGCTGAAATGGAACAGAGGTTTTTGACCCATATCAAAACCTTTGTCCTCCCCTATATCAACAAACTCAAGGCCGGAAATCTCAAGGAGCGGGATATGACCCTGCTGGGCCTTCTGGAAGACCAGCTCAACGGGGTGGTCACCCCTCTCATGCAGCAGCTGTCCAATGCCCAGGTCATGCTCACCCCCCAGGAAATGCAGGTGGCCGCCCTGGTCAAAGAGGGAAGGACAAGTGCGGAAATTGCAGATATTCTTTATATTTCAGAGGCCACGGTGAGTTTCCATCGCAGGAACCTGCGTTCCAAGCTGGGCCTCCAAAACCGGCAGACCAACCTCAGGTCCTTTCTTTTATCCATGTCCTAGAATTGCAGGCGTGTTGAATGGAGCCTCCCTTAAAGCTTCTCCGGGTTTAATGATAGGTTTGCCCTATCCTTAAACCCTTCTTATGCCGGTATTGAATAAAAGTTTTTTATAGCTAACTTATGTTCAAGTCCCAGACAAGGCAAAAACAAACCCAGAAAAAAGAGGTGATAAAATGAGTGATAGAAATGTGGAAAACTATATTGAGAACGAAAAAGAAAACAATCAGGGCCATGTGGACACCCGCCACTTTAACTTTGAGTGCGAAAATCCCGATGAAAGCCTGGGCTGTGATCCCGGGATCGATGTGGCAGGATAGCCGTATCAGAGAATGTAAAGGCAGAGCCCTAGGACCAAGAAATTAAAATATTACAAAACAAAATATGAATAGAGACCCAGAGGTGATAAAATGAGCGAAAAAGAAGTCGAAAACTACGTTGAAGACGAAAAAGAAAGAAGCCATGGCCATGCGGACACCCGCCACCTTAACTTTGAATGTGAGAATCCCGATGAGCATCTGGGGTGCGATCCCGGAATTGACGTGGCCGGATAGACGAAAAAAAATCATCCATTACAGCAGCAGAGCCTCTTTGGGGCTCTGCCTTTTTTTTAGGGGAAGGACATGGATATCCTGATTTCAAATCTGAGCAAGACCTATGACCATCAGAACCGGGAGATCTTCAAAGACCTCAATGCCCGGTTTCAAACCGGGCAGGCATCGGTTGTCCTGGGCAAAAGCGGGGTGGGCAAAAGCAGTCTGCTCAATCTCATTGCCGGGATCGACACCCCGGACAAGGGGGAGATCACCCTGGGCCAAACCCGGGTTTCCGGGATGAACGATGCTCTGCGGACCCGGTTTCGGCTCCGCCATATCGGATTTGTCTTCCAGTCCTTTAACCTCATCCCTGTTCTCAGTGTGCTGGAGAATGTAACCCTGGTCAGCCAGCTGGACGGCCGGCCCCTGGACCGGTCCAGGAAGAGGGCTGTATCCCTGCTGGAAGAGGTGGGCCTCAAGGACCGGATTCATGATTTTCCGGACCGCCTTTCCGGAGGGGAACAGCAGCGGGTGGCTTTGGCCCGGGCCCTGGCCAATGATCCTAAGATCATTCTGGCCGACGAACCCACCGGCAACCTGGATTCAGATACCGGAACCAGGGTGCTGGAACTGCTCTTTTCCCAGGCCAGGAACCATGGAAAAACCCTGGTCATGGTTACCCACAGCCGGGAAGCCGCATCCCTTGCGGACCAGGTCTTTACCGTTGCCAAAGGCTGTCTCGTGGCCGGAGGCGCCGGATGAGCCTGGGCCCCCTGATCCGGACCTTTTTCAGGAGCAGCCGGTCCCAGCCTTTACGGACCGGTCTCATGATCTTCGGCATTGCGCTGGGGGTGGCCGGGGTGATAGCCATTGACATTGCCCGGACCAGTGTGTCCAGGTCCTTTGAATTGTCCACATCCTCTCTCACGGCCCGGGCCACCCATCAGATCCTGGGCAATGACTTCAGCCTTCCCCAGTCTCTTTTTACCCGTTTGAGAACCGGTCCCGGCATCCGGAAAAGCGCACCGGTCATCTCCAGGCAGGTCAAGGTGGCTGAACTGGACGGCCGGACCTTAAGGCTCCTGGGCATTGACCCTTTTTCCGAGACCTATTTCAGGGATCTGAAGCTGATCTCTTTAGACCCGGAAGAGACCGGGCAGATCCGGAGGGTCATGATTCAGGGGGCTGGCCTGATCATGGCCCGGGACCTGGCAAAGGCCCACGGGCTTTCCCTGGGGGACGGCCTGACCCTTGTACTGGGGGAGAGGCAGGTCAGAACCCGGATCGGAGCATTGGCAGAAACGGGTCAGACCAACCGGTTCATGGAAGGCGTGATTGTGGCAGATATCGGGCTGGCCCAGGAACTGCTGGAAATGGGGGACCGGATTACCCGCATCGACCTAATTCTCGATTCCCCGGAAGAGATTGATGCGGTAAAAAAGATCCTCGGACCGGGTCAGGTTCTGGTGGACACGGACCAACAAAACCAGACCCTGAGGAATCTTTCCCAATCCTTTGAAACCAGTCTGACCGCCTTTTCCGTCCTGGTGCTTTTTATGGGCATTTTCCTGATCCACAATACCGTTTCTTTTTCCGTGGTGCGCCGCCGGCCACTCAACGCCACCTTTAGGGCCCTGGGCGCCACCCGAAAGGATATTTTCCTGGCCGTTGAAGCCGAGATCATGACCTTTGCCCTTGTGGGTTCTCTTTTGGGGATCCTTCTGGGGATCCTCCTGGGCAGGGGAGCTGTCCAGGCGGTCTGTTCCACTGTTTCCGACATGTACTACACCCTTACCGTAAGCCAGACCCATATCCCCATGTACGTTCTGGCAAAGGGGGCGGCCACAGGGATTCTGGCATCCTTTGCCTCATCCCTGGTACCTGCCCTCAACTCGGCCCACACCCGGCCTATCACCCTGATGCAGCCCTCTTCTTCCGAGAGCCGGCTGGACCGGCACATCCCCTGGCTGACCGCAGCAGGACTGAGTATGCTGGCGGGAGCCTTTATCCTCTTCAGGCAAAAAGGGGAGGATCTGGGCCTGATCTTTATGGGTGTCTTCCTGGTTTTCGGCAGCGCCTCTTTTCTGGCCCCGGTCCTGATCAAAGGGCTGGCCCGGCTCATGTCCCGGCTGGTTACCCGGCTGGAAAAAAGATCAGCCCTATCCAAAGGTGCCTCCCTCCACTGGACCATGGCGCGGATGGGCATAGGGAATGTAAGACGTTCCCTGAGCCGGACTTCTGTCCTCATCGCCTCCCTCATGGTGGTGATTTCCGTTTATATCGGTATTGACACCATGACCTATAGTTTTAGGGAATCCATTATCCAATGGGTGGACGGAAATATCGGCGGGGATATCCATATCTCCTCCCTGGATGAACTTCATCCGGCCCTGGACAGAAGATTGCCGGAAAAAATCCAGGCCATGGAGGGGGTGGACCGGGTCTCGTCCTATAATATCCATAAAAGCTTTTCATCCAAATCCGGCCAGGTCCATATCTTTTCCTATATCGAGGATACTTCCATAAAAGAATGGACCTGGCTCGACCCGAAAGCCGGCACAGGGGCAAAAAAGAAAATCGACGCTCTTCTGGTCAAAGGATGGATCCTGGTCTCCGAGATCTTTGCCCGGAACCATGGTCTCTCCCCCGGGGATTCTGAGAAAAAAGAGGTCCGGGTGGTCATGGAGACCCTGAATGGACCTGTACCCTTCCGGGTGGCCGGAATATTCCGGGATTTCTTCATGGGCGGAGGCCGGGCCGTGGTCAGCCGGGAAATGATGAAAACCAACTGGGGAAAGGATGAGATCACATCCATCCAGGTGTTCCTTAAAAAATCTTTTCAAAAGGAGGGTCCCGCGGCTGTCCGGGCCATGTTTCCCGAAATCCGCGGGGCTGTGTCAGATCCTTCATTGCTCAGGATCCGGTCCGGTCCGGAGATTAAATCCAGGATCCTGGCCGTGTTTGACAATACTTTTCTGATTACCACGGCCCTTCAGCTGCTCACGGCCCTGGTGGCCCTGACCGGGATTATCAATTCGGTCATGGCCCTGATCCTGGAAAGAGGAAGGGAACTCGGCATCCTCAGGGCATGCGGGGCAGAGGGTTTCCAGATCCGTACCATGGTTCTATGGGAATGCGGAACCTCCGGGTTCATGGCCGGGCTTCTGGCCATTCCCATGGGGCTGTTTCTCTCCTGGGTCCTGGTGGATGTGGTCAATTACAGGGCTTTCGGCTGGACCTATGAGATTGAGATTCCCCTGGTCACCCTGGTATTGGCCTTGGGTTTTTCCGGACTCACAGCCCTGGGAGCCGGTCTGATTCCGGCGGTGAAGGCCGGGCAGATCGGCGTGGCAGATGCCCTGCGAACGGAATAGGGGGAAGATTGAAGTATCGAGAATTCAGATTCATGAAATTGACGGCCTGGGCTGCTCTGATGGCCGGACTGCTGATCCTGGGCTGTGACCCGCCGCCCGGGCCAAAGACCATTGATATTCTATCGGCCCTGTCCCGGGGAGGATCCCCGGAAGACTGCTATGCCCTGGCAGACCGGCCCGGGTCCATAAAGTTCCCCGGAGATCTGGGACCCCACCCCTCATTTAAAACCGAGTGGTGGTACTACACCGGGAACCTGGTGGATGCATCGGGTCGCCCCTTTGGATTCCAACTCACCTTTTTCCGGAATGCCCTGGACTGCAGCGATCCAGAGGGGACATCCTCCTGGAGATTTCGCCAGCTCTACTTTGCCCATTTTGCAATTACAGATATTAAAAACAAATCTTTTTACTCTGCCCAGCGCATGAACCGGGGAAGCGTGGGCCTGGCAGGCGCCCAAAGTGTACCCTTTAGGGTCTGGATCGATGACTGGTCCGCAGTTCAGTCCGGTTCCTCCCCGGACCGTCTGACCCTTAAGGCCGGGGAAAGAACTGCGGCCAAGGGCGAGTCTATTCAAAAGAAGATCACCCTTCATCTCAATCTGATCCGCACCAAACCCGCCATCCTCCAGGGAAAGAACGGCTGGAGTCAAAAGGGGCCGGGCCCCTCTGATGCGTCCTATTATTACTCATTCCCCGGCATGAAAGCGGAAGGATCCATTTCCCTGGATCAGGAAGAATTCCGGGTGTCCGGCCGGGTCTGGTTTGACCATGAGTGGTCCACCTCGGCCCTGGGGGAAAATGTCCGGGGCTGGGACTGGTTTGCCCTCCACCTGACCCAGGGGCCCCTGGCCGGAACAGACCTCATGGTCTGTCAGGTCAGGCAGGAAGACGGACGGCCCAATGGGTTCGGTTTCGGCAGCATCTCCTTTACAGACGGCCAATGGATCCCCCTGACCGAAGATCAGTTTGCCATCACCCCGAAATCGGTTTGGACCAGCCCTTTATCCAAGAAAAAATATCCGGATCAATGGTCCATCACCATTCCCGGCCGGGACATGGCCTTTGAAGTCAAAACCCGGGTTCCGGACCAGGAACATCCCCATGATTTTTCCTATTATGAGGGGGCGGTGCAGGTCATGGGCCAAACCGGTTCCGGTACAGGGTACGTGGAGATGACCGGTTACGAAGCCCGGTAGCGGGAGTTCCGTTCCCCCGGGGCTGTAAAAGCAAGGTTACATATATCTATTTATTCAATGCTTTCCCTTGATATGTATTACATTGTGGTATATCTTAAGGCTTAGTTCCAGCCTGTAAACAAGAAACTAAAAATCAAATGTGCCAAATTCTCATTGCGCCCGGTGCACATGAGGTCATATCATGGAGAAGATCGTTTCTTTTACCCATTTTTTTAAAAAAAACCGTACCCCAGCCAATGCAGAAGCGATTCCGGAATACGATTTCCCGTTGCACATCAGAGACAGGATAACAACTCCCGAAGAAGCAGTTTCCAATGTTAAATCCGGAGATAGAGTTTTTATGGGTACGGCATGCGCCACGCCAAGAACATTGATAGGGGCATTGGAAAATCTGAACAAAAAACTGAATGATGTTACGCTTTACCACTTCATGGTCAATGGAGCCATCCCTTACGAGGGAGGGATACCGAAAACAAGATTTCATCATACTTCCTTTTTTGTTGATAATGAAATGCGGGAAATCATTAAACAGGGAAAAGGAGATTACATCCCCATATCCATTGAACAGGTTCCCAAGTTACTCAAAAACGGCGGCCTCCATTTTGACCTGGCGCTAGTCCAGGTGAGCATGCCGGATCAGCATGGGTACGTAAGCCTGGGTGTTTCATCTGATATCACCCATACCGTGATCCAACACGCAGATATGGTGATTGCCGAATTAAACCCGAACATGCCGAAAACCTGCGGTGATACCTCCATCTGCATTGAGCAGATAGACAGAGCCGTTATTGTGAATGAACCGATAATTGAATATGAATACCCTCCCGTGGACCTGGACCTTGTAAAGAGGATTGCCCAATATCTGGGGCGCCTCATCGAAGACGGATCCACTCTTCAAATCGGGTTGGGAGACATTCCCAATGGAATACTAGGCCATCTCAAAGGGTGTCGCAATCTGGGTATTCATTCTGATCTGATTACCGACAATGTGGTTGATCTGATTGAAAAGGGAATCATTAACGGGAGGGAAAAATCCAACTATAATGGTCAGGTTGTTGCCAGCTACTGCTTAGGCTCACGCAAGCTCTTTAAGCGAATTGACGGAAATCCGATGTTTTCTTTTCATCCCATCGAATACGTATGCGATTCATCTGTCCTGGCCAAAAACAATAGATTTGTATCTATCACACAGGCATTGTCAGTCGATCTGATGGGGCAAGTCTGCTCAGATCAGTTTGCCGGAGAACTCTACAGCGGGATATCGACTCAGCCCGCTTTTATGCGCGGAGCGGCGAATTCTCCGGACGGGAGACCGGTTATCTGTCTGGCATCAACAACGGATGACGGGAAAGAATCACGGATCCGCCCGGTACTCAACGAAGGGGAGGCGGTTTCCATACCCCGTTCAGATGTCCACTATGTGGTTACGGAGTTCGGGATTGCATACCTGTTCGGTAAATCTATTCAGGAAAAAGCATTGGCATTGATTGAGGTTGCACAGCCTTCATTCAGGCGGTGGTTGTTGCAGGAGGCCAAGCGACTGAAATACCTGAGGCCAGATCAGGATTTAAAATGTATGGCCGAGGGTAACCAGGAATGCCGATATCCCCAGGAAGAAGGCAGGAAATTAAAGTTAAAGAATAACATAGAAATCGTTGTTCGTCCCGCCAAGGCAAGCGATGTAAAAGGGCTTCAGGACCTTTTTTATAAACTCCCGCCCTATGACGTGTATACCCGGTTTTTTAGCAATTTAAGCGATCTTTCAATTTCAAAGGCAGAGTGTTTTTGCAATGTGGACTATGAAAGGGAAATGGCCTTTGTCGTTACAACCGGGAAGCGGGAACAGGAAACAATTGTCGGCAGTTCCTTTTATGTGGTCGATCCTTCGAACAATATGGCAGAGGTCGCCTATATGGTATTGCATGAATGGCACGGCATGGGGCTGGGCACAACTCTGCAGCAGAGCATGATTAAGTATGCAACATCCAAAGGTGTGAAGGGGTTTACAGCAGACATCCTGGCAGAAAATACTGCAATGCTCAAATTAGCAAAAAAATGCTGCACAAAGGTGAATAAAAGCCTGAATAGCGGCATATACAAGGTTGAAATGATATTTTAGTTTGTTTCCTTTCCGGTTGGAAGGCCTGGGATCAGATCTTGATCTCCACCACGTTTTCAAACCGGCTGACCAGGAGATAGGTTTCAACTCTGACCTCCACCATAACGGTATGGTGAAACCCGGCAAATTCTTTGAGCTGGGGATGGCGTCCCATAAAATCTTGGATATGGGGGGTTTTGTCTTCCAGGGGCAGTGCTCTGCCCAGGGCAGTGACTGCCAGGGCTCTGGAAAAATCATCTGACCGGTTGCAGGCAGAACTGACCAGGAGGGCCACCCTGTCGCAGGCAGTCAGATTGTTGAATTTTCTCGTATCTGCCTGGGTCAGGAAATAAATCTGCTTCAGATCCTGGGAAAAGGAAAAGGCCACCAGGCTGGCATAGGGATGGCCGTCTTTCTGGGTGGACAATACAGCCAGTGTCTGGGAAGCAAAGAGTTCTCCAAGGGTTTGTAAGGATTCTTGTCTGGTCATGGACCTCCTAGGCTCTTTTTGAAATTTTCGGGGTGAACCGCAAAGGGCCGTGGATCAGCCGGCATCCGGCCGAGCGGATCAGGCCCTGCAGCATTCTGGAAAAGACATATTCATGAAAAGGATAGAGAACATACCAGTACAGGATACCGGCAATTCCCCTGGGCAGGAACCGGGACAGGAGGCGGATCTCGCAATGGGTTTTGTCCATTGGGGTGATGGTGATTTCAAGCAGGGCTTCTCCGGGCATTCTCATCTCCGCCAGGAGCAGAAGCCGGAAAGGGGGTTCAATGGTAAGGACCCGCCAGAAATCCAGGGCATCCCCTGTCCGAAGCCGGGTCGCGGAACGCCGGCCCCGGTTCAGGCCCACTCCTCCGGAAAAGATATCCATAATTCCCCTGAGTTTCCAGAGCAGGTCGGCGGCATAATAGCCGGTGGATCCGCCGATGGCCTCCACCCGGGTCCAGAGATCTTTTGGCTGCCCTTCCACCCTAGCTTTGTATCCGCATTTGAGAAGGGTGCCTCCGGTATAGTCTGAATCTCCGCAATGGGTCCATTCCGGGAAAATGAGTTCTCCGGCATCTGCCCAGCAGGTATCCACCTTTTCCTGGCGAACCCGGTCAAGGGCTCGGTCAATGGCCTGGCCGCAGGAGATCAGATCCTGGGGAACCAGTTCTTGGATACGGTTCTCCGTGCAGATGGTGGGCAGACTCAGGCCTTGGGTCAGGGGACGGGCAATGGCCGCCGGGACCGGGGTGACCAGATGGATCCAGAGGGATGAGAGTCTGGGGGAGAGTATGGGCACCGGGAACATGACCGGCCGTGGAATGCCGGCCCGGTCTGCATAGATTTTGAACAGATCCCGGTAGGAGACGATGTCGGGTCCTCCGATGTCAAAGGTCTTTCCCCGGGTCTCAGGATTTTCCAGGCATCCAATGAGGTATCCCAGAACATTGGAGATGGCAATGGGCTGGGTGGGCATGCGGACCCATTTAGGGGTGATCATGACGGGCAGATGCTCGGCCAGGTATCTTAAGATTTCAAAGCTGGCAGAGCCGGAACCCAGGATCATGGCCGCCCGGAGTACAGTGCAGGGGATCTCGCCCTGCTGGAGAATCTGCCCGACTTCATTTCTGGATAAAAGGTGTCTGCTGATATTGGGGTGGTCCAGTTCTCCCAGTCCTCCCAGATAGATGATCTGCTCGGCTTTTGCCGCTGCTGCTGCGGCTGCCATATTCCGGGCCCCGATCCGGTCCGCATTCCTGTATGCCCCTTTCCTGGAGATCATGGAATGGATCAGGTAAAAGAGGGTGCCGCAGCCCTGAAGGGCCCGGCCCAGGGAGGCCGGATCCATGATATCCCCCCGGACCATCTGAATATGGGGATCACGGGCCCAGGGTCGGGTCCCCATTTTTTCCAGGGAACGCCCCATGGCCCTGACCCGGTATCCGGAAGAGAGCAGTTTGGGGATGAGCCGCCCGGCCACATATCCGGTGGCTCCTGTAACCAGAACCGGTTTTTGACCCAGGGAAGCTTTTGTTTGATTTTGTCTGGTTTCTTTGTGATGAGGATGATTCTGGTCCATGTTTTTTCCCGAAGTTATATTTTTCTGGGGTCATAGGCCCAGTGGAGAAGGGCCTGCCTCTGTCTGGGACGGCATCCGGATTGGTCCGGTCCGCAGTTTTTCCGGATGGCGCCGATATGGCGGCGGATCCCCTTCCATCTTTTGATCTGCCGCAAATCTTCCATTTCCATCCTGCGTCCCATGAAATAGCGGCAATACCACTGGAACCAGCCCCTGGGATCCTCCGGGTGGAGCCACCCCTTTTCCTGCCAGATTGACAGGGGCTGGGACGCATCAACTCCGTAAAAATTAAGGGAAATATCTTTTCTGCCCGGGGAGAGCCTGGCTGTTTTAAACCAGTCTTCGGGAAACTCCTCTTTGCAGTCGGTCATGTAGCAGCCGCCGAAGATGCCCATGGACAGCATCTGCCTGGGAGTCAGTTCCGGGCGGAATTCCGGGTGAAAATTTTTACCCGGTGCTTCAATCCGGTCATAGGTATATCCCTTTTGAAAGAAATCGTTGACGATAACGGTTTTGGGCATCACGATCTCCTGAATCCGGTAATGAATGTAAAATCGAAAAACGGCGAAAAAACTTTTACCTGTGGTATAAAACCTATATACTGTAAACCTGCCTGTCAATATTGTTCTATCTTGGGGCGAATTTATTCTGATCCGGGAACGGATCGCATCGCCTCCTAAAATATGGAAATTCAATCCCCAGGGGAGGATCCATGGAACTTCAATCTGAAAAAAAAGCCCAAAAACCCGAAAAGATAAGAATCGGGATTTCCACCTGTCTTCTCGGCCATAAAGTCCGGTATGACGGGAATCACAGCCATGACCGGTATCTGACCCAGACCCTGGGAATGTTTGCAGAGTATGTCCCGGTCTGCCCGGAGACAGAATGCGGCATGCCCGTTCCCAGGGAAGCGGTCCGGCTGAAAGGAGATCCCCGGGCCCCCCGGCTGGAGACCCAAAAAACCCAAGTGGACAAGACCCGTATGATGGAAGAGTGGATTCCAGGAAGGCTCAAAAAATTGGAAAAGGAGAATCTCTGCGGCTTTATCTTCAAGAGCAAATCCCCTTCATCCGGACTATACCGTATCCGGGTGTACGGGGATGACGGCAAGGTAAGAAAGACCGGAACCGGTCTTTTTGCCCGGGCCTTTACCCTCCATTTTCCCAGGATACCGGTGGAGGAGGCCGGCCGCCTCCAGGATCCCGGGCTTAGGGAGCATTTTATCGAAAAGATCTTTTTCTTCCAGCGCTGGCGGCGGCTGGTGGCCGGGAGCAAAACCCCGGGAGGCCTGGTGGATTTTCATACCCGGAACAAATTGCTCATCCTCTCCCACAGCCAGGAGAATTATCGAAAACTGGGCAAACTGGTGGCAAGGGGCAGGAAACTGGGCATGGAGCCGCTTTTTGATCAATACGAAAGTCTTCTGTTCAGGGCCCTGAATCTGAAAACCACCTCCAAAAAAAACATCAATGTTCTTCTGCATATCATGGGATTCTTCAAAAAACAGCTCAGCCCTGATGAAAAGCAGGAAATGCTCTCCGTGATTGATCAATACCGGGAAGGCTATGTCCCCCTGGTGGTCCCTTTAACCCTGATCAACCACTACGTGCGAAAATACGATCAGTCCTGGCTGAAGAGCCAGACTTATCTGAATCCCCATCCCTTTGAGCTGAAGTTGAGAAATTATTTTTAGCCTGGGTTTCCGGTTTATCCAAAAGTGCGGGAAGGGGGTTTCTGCCGGGTTAATTCCCCGGGGTTCCAAGACGGAAATACCACGGGGAATTCCTTTTTCCAACCGGTCGGGACCGACGGTTGAAATGCGCGGAACGCATCTTCCATTTCTCTGCCGGGTTGGACAAAACAATCAAACGGATTTTTTTCAAGCCTGTTTATGTAAAAGACAGTGCGGGACAGGCTTGACCCTGCAGCCCCGACCGGGTATAACCGCCCAAAAGGAAACCCAAGGAGAAACCATGAAGATCAAATACAATTCACCCGTTGTCCTGACCTATGCCCTGCTGGCCCTTCTCTGCCTTATCCTGCCCGTTTCCGGGACCCTGGGGCTGAACTTTTCCTCCCCGTCCGGACCGGCCTTTTCATCCCCTCTTTTTTATATCCGGCTGTTTACCCATGTATTTACCCATGCCGGCTGGTCCCATCTTATGGGAAATCTGATGATTATCCTCCTGCTGGGCCCCCTGCTGGAGGAAAAATACCGGTCCTGGAAATTGTTTGAGATGATGGCGGTCACCGCGGCGGCAACGGCCCTGTTAAATGCGGTCCTGTTTCATACCTCCCTTATCGGGGGCAGCGGCCTGGCCTTTATGATGATTCTGCTCAGTTCCTTTTCCAATTTCAGGGCCAGGGAAGTCCCTCTCACCTTTATCCTGGTGGCCGTGATTTTCATCGGATCCGAGGTGGCCGCCATCCTGAAGGTCGACCAGATTTCCCAGTTCAGCCATCTGGCCGGGGGATTCACGGGAGCGGCATATGGTTTTTTAAGGGGGGGAAGACGGTAACCTGGAACCTTTCCCGTCTGAGGAAACAGACTGCACAACAAGGGGGACAGGATCAGGCCGTCACAGAGTCCTGAACCTTCAAGTTATAGGGGACTTTGGGATCCGGTCTGCCAGTTCCTCCATGAGCCCCGGTAATCCGGCCAGGGTGTCGGGCAGATGGACCATGTCGAATGTCCGGGCCTGGGTCTGCAGCCTTTCTGCCCAGAGCCGTAAGGGGTCATATTGGTATTGGGCGCCCAGGGCGGCTGCATCCTTTGAGAACCTTTCGATCCTGTGGATCACCAGGGCGTCCCGCAGCTCCTCCCATCTCGGCTTGAATTCCTTTTCCAGACGGGTCAGCAAACCGGGCAGGCCTGAAAGGATTTCAGGGGAAAGGTCCTGATCCGGCCGGGCAGATCGGGGTTCAGGAGCGGGGGATTCCTCGGCAGCAGAGGGGGCAGGGTCCAGATAATCCGAGGAATCATGGGGTTTGACATCGGGAATGGAGACCAGAAACCGGCTGCCCTGGCCGGGGCTGCTTTCCACGGTTATGGTGCCGCCCATGGCTGTGATCAGTTTTTTTGATATGGAAAGTCCGATGCCCGTTCCCCCGTAAATGTTAAAGTTTTGTCCCTTCTGCTGGCTGAACCTCTCGAAAATCAGGTCCTTTTGCTCCGGGGCAATGCCCATGCCGGTATCCTCAACAGAGATCAAAAACTCGGAAGACAAAGGCCCGTGGTCAAATCTATGGTAATCTGCCCTGAGTTTGACATATCCCTTATCCGTGAATTTTACGGCGTTGCCCACGATGTTAATAAGCACCTGGCGCAGCCGTGTCTTGTCCAGGACAATGGCAACGGGCAGGGTGCCGCTTTTTTCAATATGAAAGACCAGCCCCTTGTTCCCTGCGGTGATGGAAAAAATCCGCCGGATCTCTTCAAAGAGACGGTCAAGGTTGAACGGAGCGTATGCCAGGGTAAACTTGCCCGATTCCGCCTTGGACAGGTCAAGAATATCGTTGAGCAGGGTCAACAGGGTGGAGCCGGCCGAGCGGATGGTTGAAAGATAGCCAATGACCGTCTTGTCCGGGATCTGTTTTTCAATCATCTCCGAGTACCCGAGGATCAGGTTCAAAGGGGTCCTGATTTCATGGCTCATATTGGCCAGAAACTCGCTTTTTGCCAGGCTTGCGGATTCTGCCTTCTCTTTTTCGGTCTCCAGTTCGGCCGTGCGTTCCTTTACCATTTTTTCCAGCCTTGCCTTGTTGCTCCTGAGTCTGTTTTCAACCTCAGCTTTTTTTTCAAGCAGGTCGGTTTTCATCCCGTCGAGGGCTTTCAACTGGTCATTGATCTTTTTCTCTTTTTCCAGTTCCGCTTCTTTGGCGGCCAGCCTTTTTTGTATATTTCCGGATGCCAGTTTCCAGCCCCATAGCCAGAAGGCCGTCCCGAGGAGACAGTACAGGCCGTATGCCCATGCGGTTTTCCAGGGCGGAGAAGCCACATGAATTTCAATCCGGGCTCCTTTTTTGTTCCAGACCCCGTCATTGTTTGATCCGGCCAATTGTAAGAGGTAGCTGCCGCCGGGCAAATTGGTGTAGCTGCCGTAACGCCGGGTCCCGCTCTGATTCCAGCCGTTGTCAAAGCCTTCCAGAAAATAGGCATATTTATTTTTCCGGGGCTGGGTAAAGTTCAGGGCTGCGAATTCGAATTCAAAGGAATTGTTTTGCCAGTCCAGATGGACCTGTTCAATGGTTTCCGGGCAGGCCCGGATGGGAACGGCCCGGCCGGGGATGTGGAAACTGGTCAGGGCAACCGGGGGAATATAGGGATTGGTTTTGATTTGGCTGGGGAAGAAGCTGATCACGCCTTTAAGGCTTGAAAACCAGAGTTTTCCGTCACGGGTTTTTACGGCACTGGTGGCGTAGGGACTGAAATCGTTTCCCAGCAGTCCGTCCTGTTCGGTAAACCGGCCGGTGACCCGTTCTTCGGAGAGGTTGAACCGGATCAGACCGGAATCGCTGCTCAGCCACAGATTTCCCAGACCGTCTTCCAGAATGGCCCGGATGGTCCGGGTCTCAAACCCCTCTTTTTCTCCGTAATGCCTGAACTTTCCGGTCTTGGGGTCCAGCCGGTTCAAGCCCCCGTCACCCGTGGCGATCCAGAAACGTCCCTGGCCGTCCAGGAGGCAGTCCGTCACCATGTTGCCGCTGATGGCCCAGGGGTTGTCCCCATCCTTTTGATGATGGACAAAGACGTTGGCGGCCGCGTCAAACCGGTCCAGGCCTCCGCCCAGGGTCGGCACCCACAGGGTTCCGTTCTCTTCCTGGAACAGACGTGTGACCACATTGTTGGCCAGGCTGTTTTCATTCTCGGAATCATGGGAGAACCGGGTGAATCTTCCGGTGAGTTTGTTCAGCCTGAAAATCCCGTCCGCCTCGGTGCCGAACCAGAGGATGTCAGGATTCAGCCTGTCCTGGATCATCCCCCGGGCCACCCCGTCTGTATGGGGGTTGATAAATTGTTTTTCAAGGCCGCCGGAATCGGGATCCAATATACCGACCACGCCGTTGTTCATTGAGATCCACAATTTTTTGTCCGGGTCTTCCAGCACGGAAAAAACATAATCATTGGTAATGCCCAAGCCTTTGGGGCCGGATTTCCGGTATACCCTGAACCGCCCTGTTTCCCGGTCAAGCCGGTTGAGCCCCCCCAGCTGGGTCCCCATCCAGAGGCTGCCGTCACCGGATTCGACAATGGTGGTGATGACGTTTGAACTGGGGCCTCTGGGGTCCCCGGCCCTGTGGCGGTACTGGTCAAAGGGTTTTTGGCTGGGGTCCCACTTGTCTATGGCACCGGTGTTTTCAACAATCCACAGGATACCGGCCCTGTCTTCGTAGCATCCCATGATGATATCTCCGGAAATGCTTTGGGCATCGTCATCAACATGTTTATACACCGTGAACTTCCCGGTTTTCGGGTCAAGACATTCAAGGCCTGCGGCCACGTCATAGGAGCGTCCGAGCCAGAGCAGGCCGTTGCGGTCCCGGGTAATGGTGTAAACCTGGTTGTGGCTTAAGCTGTTGGGATGGTCCGGGATATGTTCAAACCGCTGGAACCTTCCGGTTTCCCGGTTCAGACGGCTCAGGCCGCCAAGGCTTGTACCCGCCCAGACAAAGGGCCATTCATCTTCCAGCACCGCATATACCCGGCCCCGGCCCAGGCTGGAAGAATCGTATGGATCATGGGTAAACCGGGTCACCTTTTTTGTTTTGGGAGAGTATGCATCCAGCCCGGTCTCGGTGCCGATCCAGATTGTCCCGTCCCTGCCCGCCGCCACGGTCCATACGGAATCGTGGCTGAGGCTGTTGGGATCCCCCGGGACATGGCGGATCCGGGTGAATATTCCGGTTGCCCTGTCCAACCGGTTGACCCCGGCCCGGGTGCCGAACCACATGAAACCGTCCCTGTCCTGGGCAATGGTCCTGGGTGCCCAGTTAAACTGGCCGGAGCTGATGCTTCCCACATCCCCGGGATCGTATTTATAATAGGTAAAGGTATTGGTCTTTTTGTCGAATTGGTTCAGCCCTGCCGAGGTGCCGATCCACAAAATCCCCTGGTCGTCTTCGAAAATGCAGCCGGCAATGGCCGAAGAGAGCCGGCCTTCTCCGGCCTTGGTAAATTTTGTGCTGTAACCGTCGTACCGGACAATGCCGTTGGTGCAGCCGACCCAGATAAACCCGTCCCTGTCCTGGATAAGGCAATTATTATAGGCGCCGGTATTGAACGGGTGCCGGACAGAAAACCCGGCCCATGCGGGCATCCCCAAGGCCACCAGGAGCCATATGCAGACAAGCAGTCCCCGACGAAAACTTACAGCCCGCATTTTTCCGGGGTTTGTCAAACTCGGTTACTCCTTGGGAAGGACGATGTGAGTGGTGGGTCCCGGCAGACTGCCCCCATGGAAGAGCCGGGCCTTTACGGTACTGCCGGCCAGTTCCTTGAGGGGAACCGGGGCCTCATATATGGGTGAATCCGTGTCCGGCTCATTGTTGTCCACGGTATACCGGATGACAGCCCCGGGGTAGGGGCCTTTCAGGGTCATGCCGGAAACTTGGTTTTCCCGGCCGGGTATTTTGGGGAGATCCACCTCTATCCTGCCTTCCTGCAATTGTTCTATGGGGATATAACTGCCCGGATAGGTTTTCCCGAAAGCCCCCATTGTTGCCGTGATCTCCCGCTTGAAGTTGGCGATGAGATTTGTCCGGCGCAATGTGGGCTCGGGAAAGCCCAAAATCTCGATCTCATGGGTTTTGAAAAAATCAGGGTTTCCGTAGTCCTCTGTGAATGCCTCGTTGGTGAATGAATACCCGTTGCCGTACCTGGCGGAGGTGAGCAGGTAGCAGATGGCGTCCGGCCCGATGGCCATGGGGCTGATTTCAATGGGAGTGGGCACGGTTCTGACCAGAACCCAGAGGGTATAATAGGCGATCATGTTCTCGTTGGAATAGTAGATCCTTGCCCCCATGCTGCTTAAAGGATCAGAGGAGATAAAATCGGCCATGCCGTAATCCTGGTTTTTTGCCACCTGCCTTGCGTTTGCCAGGTATCCTTTGAACATGCGGTAGGGGGTATATCCGCTGCCCAGCCACTCCTTTACGGCGTTGAATATGAGCGGTTCGAATCCGGGTTCTTTCATACAGGCGCCGATATATCTGGCAAAATCAAAGGTATGGGGCTGGAGCAGACCCTGGCTGTAATATCCTTTCAGATCCCTGCCCGTCATGGGATAGGTGGCAAATCCGCCCACACCTTCAAGTTCCGGATGGGCCTTCATGGTATTGGCCACATCCTTTTCCACGATCATGGCATCCCGGTCGGATGCGGGATAGCTTTTCTGGAGCAGGGCTTTGCCGTCGTCATCCAGCATGTTCAGATAATAGTAGGGCACCCGGTTCTGGAACAGTCCCATGTCCATTTCCGAGACGGCCCGGTCGGTCTGGGTGTCTGAAATGAGAAAGGAATCTGTCAGGCCGGCAACAATGGCCGGAACAATGCCGTTGATGGCTCCTACCTCCCCTGCCATCACCCCCGTGAGCTTTCCCGGCCCCGGGGAAACGAGGCCTTCATAGGATTTCAGGGCCGCTGTATAATCTTTTTTGGCCTCAATGGCCGAGGGCGCAAAGACCTCGGCGGCACAGGCGATGGACATCTGGTCCGGGACCTTGGGGGAGGATAGGGTATTCACCGATGTCACCCCGCTGTTTTTAAGAAAATCCCGGGCCACATCCTTGGGGCCGCCGCCCCCTGTGGCAAGAAAGGTGGCGCCTTCAATAAAATCATACAAATCGTCCTGGGAATAATCGACAATGGGGCCGGTTCCGGATTCAGACATGGTTTTCCTCCTATCTGTAAAGATTATGAATTCATGGATGGGAGTACGGCCCAGGAAAGGCTGTGCCGGGATCTATTTGCCATGCCTTTTCTGATACCAACTTTGTTCCTTGTAAAGCTCATGTGTGCAGTCCGGGCAGATCCCGTGGGTAAAAACGGCCTGGGAGTGGGCCTCGACATAGGCATCCACCTGGTTCCAGAACCCCTGGTCATCCCTGATCTTCTTGCAGTTGGAGCATATGGGCAGAAGGCCTCTCAGGATCTTAAGCTCCACATGGGTCTTGATCCGGGCCAGAAGCTCCGCCGAGTTAAAGGGCTTGGTCACATAGTCCACGCCTCCGGCCTCAAACCCCCTGACCAGGTTTTGGGTATCGGTCTTGGCCGTCAGAAAGATCACCGGGATGTGGCGGAAGGCCGTATTTCCTTTAAGGGTTTGACAAACCTCATACCCGTCCATATCGGGCATCATGATGTCCAGGAGAATCAGATCAGGCTCATTCTTCTCGACAAAGACCAGGGCCCTGCGCCCGCTTTGGGCCAGTCCGACTTCATATCCGTTGTCAGAGAGAAGCCTGCCTAAAAACTGCAGATTCTGGGGGTTATCATCTACTGCAAGGACCAGATCTCTTTGGGTGCCCATGACCATGCTCCATAAGTTAATGAAAATAAAAAAACGTATCCCCAAAACGAGAATTAGGACAGGGATTTGCTTGTTGTCAAGGTAAATCTTTTTTATTCACTGAATTGAAAGACTATTGGCCTGCCGGGTTGGGTCTGTTTAATCTAACCTGGAAACCCCGGCCCAGAGGGCCGGGATTGTTACCCTTGGATTGCCTGGTTTTCCTATTCGATTACAAAGGTATCTAAAATGACTTTGAATTTTTCAGCCATTTCCTTCAGCTGTTTGGCGCTTTCTTTTACAATTTCACTATTGGACGTCATTTCCTTGGATGCAGAATTGACGTTTGAAATATCTTCAGAGATCTGGACGGAAACCACATAACTTTGACTCACATTCTCATTGACTTCCTGTATGCCCAAAGATAATGGTTCAATGTTATTGGATATTTTCTGGGTGGCGGAAGATTGCTGTGTGACTGCCGCAGCAATGGTGGCAATCATCTTTTTGGCGGTATTAATTACATCAATGACTTGGTTTATTGAAGTGATTGAGGAAGTCGAAACATTTTGGATATTCTCGATCTGGGTTTTGATATTGTGATACTCAGCATCTTAATTACCATTGCCTTGACCTTTTCAGCGATGCCCGATTCCATGGCATCTGTATATACATTTATTGTCCGTCTTTTTAGAGCATTTAGCAGGAACCCATAAAATTCAGATTTATACAAACTTGATTTTAAAAATCATGGTTGCAATAAGTCCAAAATTCAAGTTACTCTCCAATTAAGTTGATTTTCAGGCAAAGACAATCTGATCCTGATTAGATCGGATAATGTCCATTTTCTAAAGCTTGATATCTGTTATCGTGGAAAAAGCAAGAAAGGAATAATACCCTGGATTATCCTTTCCAGGTTGCCAATGATGATATGAGATAGCATGGAAAATATTTGCAGATATAATGATATATGATGTAAATTTTCCAGTTATCACCACTGTTATGTATTAAAAGCACTGTTGTTGTTAAAACTGTAGGTACTTAATGAAATATACCCAAATGTGCATTGAAGATATTGATGAAGTTATTTCCATATTCATTGATTATTATAATAGCCACGATGAAAGTAGTTGGACTTATGAGAAGGCATTTAAGCGCATACATCAAGTATGGACTATTGAAGATTCATTTGTCTTGATTCAAAAAAAAGATAACGAAATCATCGGATTTGCAATGGGTTATTTTAAACAATATGATGACTTGCTTGCATATGAGTTAGAAGAAATTGTTATTTCCTATCAACATCAAAAAAATGGCTATGGTACTTTGTTAATGTTGGAATTAGAGCATCAGGTTAAAGAAAAAGGTGCCTCATTGATCGAATTATTAGCAGTTAACGACATAATGCATGACAATTTTTATGGAAAATTGAAATATAAAAACGCAAATAATTTGATTTTAAAATCTAAATGGATTGATTGAATCTTTGGTTATTGAAAAGTCGTTTGACCTGGCAATGTGGGGTATTTCATAACTACTTGTATGGAAAGAGAATTTACATAACGCTGCAGTCGACCCGGGGGGATAGCAGCTTTTCCAAAGCACTTGGTTTTCAAAAAAACTTGGCTTCGACAACCTGCTCGGCTATATGCCCCGGCCGGCTGAGCTTGTCGTTAGCTATAGAAAAATAATAATGTACTATCGAATAATTGATAATGACATAAAGGTTTGTTTGTCAGTGCCTTCATTTTCAGAAGATTTGTTCGATCTGACCAATCGAAATCGGAAACACCTTAAAGAATGGCTTCCATGGCTTGATACAATTATGAGACCTGAAGACACAAAAGCCTTTATTGAGTTGCAGCTTCAGAGGTTCAGCAGACAAGAAGCTATCCATCAAACTATCTTCTACAAAACTGAGATTGCAGGAGTATTAGGGTTTAACAAAATAGATAATACCAACAAAATAGGTCACCTTGGGTACTGGCTAGGTAAAGATTTTACAGGCAATGGCATCATGACGAAATGTGTCAAAGATCTCATTGAATTAGGCTTTGAAGAAGTAGAATTACAAAGAATAGACATCAGATGCGCAGTCGGAAATATGAAAAGTAGAGCAATTCCTGAAAGGCTCTCATTTGAAAATGAAGGAATAATCAAAAGAGCCGAAAAGGTATATAATAAATATAATGATCACGTCATTTATGGACTTATTAAATAAATAATTTCGCTAACATGAAGCTTGAACAAAGTCTCTACACAATTTTACAGATTTTGAGCATCACAATTTTTGAGAAAATCCCCATTTCATCGGTGTTTTCAGAGATGGGATACAAAAATAAAATTACTAGCGGTTATATCCAATTGAATTTATTCGAAAGTTAACCGGACACTAATGATCAGATATTTAAAATTTCGAACCAAATATTCGGTTGCAATATATCTATTCCTTTGGGTATTTTTCCCGATCTTGTTGCTTGGAACTGTAGTCTGGGGAGAATCCCTATTGTACTATTTTACTGCTATATATGTAGCAGTCCCAATACTTGAATATATCATGTTAAAATGCCCCTCATGCAAAAGAAGACCAACAAAACCTTTTATGCGGTTAGACGACAAGTGCCAAAGATGTGGACTTAATTTTAACGCCCTGAAATAAACTAATGGTGTAAGAATAACTTTCTGAACCGGACTGCGGGGTTCTTACCGAGTATTATTTAAAGCACAGAGGCCCGGGGCCGGTTCACTCAAGGTTATAGACATTAAAAAAGGACCAATATTGGAATACAGTAGACCCAAAATTGAGTTAATCGTTTTAAGATATGGCTGGATAATTTCATTTATAATTATATCTGCTATTATCTTCTTAGAATTCGGTATTGATGCTGGTCCCGATGATTTTTTCACGGCAGGACGATTTTTTGTAGTCTACCTTGTTCTTTTTGGAGCATTTGAGATAATCCAACGACTTTTTATTTACAAGCTAGTAATAGATACTATTGAAAATCGAATTTCATTTATTTTTTTTAAAAAAGGCAAGGTGATTTCAATTAATTTCAAAGATGTAGAGTCAATTAAAGTCAATTTTTACATATCATTCATATTTGATAACAAACGGGCATTTTTTAAGAGTACAGAAGGGTGTTGAAACCGTTCAAATTTCTGTTTCGTTATAGGTGCCCCACGCGTTTGTAATTCTTTTTTCCAATGTCAGATTGTCCGGCTTTTACCGTAGCAATATCTGGTTTTGTTTTTTACCGCATAAAATCTATTTCAGACGGCGGCCTTTGTTGTATTCAGATATACCAATAGCGACCGATCAATCGGCTCAGAAAAAATCCCGCATTGAACGTTCAATTCATCCTGTGGCAGCAAACAACTCCTTTTGCCCATCTTCTTTTTTCATTGGTTTATGCCTTGTTCCGGCCATTTCAATCAACAATGTTACGATAGTCGTCAGAGTTGATCGGACAATCACACCATGCTGGCTTCTTACCCGTGTTTGTTCGAGGCCTTCTCTTTTTTTCATCAGATTAAAGGGCCTTTCACAGTTTTTCCGGATCTCGATTGCGTCTTGAGATCCGCTATGAAAAATCGGCATTGGTTGAAAATAGCCGCTGTCAAAATCAACGATCCTTGATTTTGAACAATTTGATTCAAACGCACACTCACCCGGAACGGCATCACATCCAAATTCGTGGCCTTCCGGTGTCGATCCCAAAAACTGCATTGGAATCTCACAAGAATCATTACAGGCAACCCTTAATGGCGATTCCAAAACGTTGTCAGGAAGTTTGGCTTTCTCCGATGCAGGGGTGACGACATAGACACCGGTTTCGTTGAGAACCGAACCATCACTATCGTGATATGCGGTGGTCCCCAGAATCCGAACAATGTGCTAAGCTCTGATTCACTAACATGAAAGGAGTTGGCAATGACCACCAGGAAACGGAAACAGTATTCACCTGAGTTCAAAGCGAAGGTTGCGTTGGCTGCCCTGAAAAATGGGCAAACAGTAGCCGAGTTGGCAGCGCGGTATGAAATCCACCCGACAATGATCAACACCTGGAAACGGAATCTGCTTAACGGCGCCGCAGATGTGTTCGATAAAAATCGGAATCAAAAAAAACATATGGATACCAAAGTAGATGAGCTTTACCGCCAAATTGGCAAATTAAAGGTGGAAAACGATTTTTTGTCGAAAAAGCTCAACTTTTAAGTCGAACAGAACGTAAAAAAATGGTCGATTTCAATAATCCTCGGATCAGCATTGTTCAACAATGTAAGTTGCTTAAGGTAAGCCGAACCTCGGTATATTACCGCCCCAAAAAAGTTCGTCGTCTGGATCTTGAGCAGATGAGACTGATTGATGAGCAATATTTAAAAACCCCGAATTATGGAAGCCGATCAATGCGTACTTTTCTGCAAAGGTTGGGCTATAAAATAAGTCGTAAGCGTGTCCGGAGACTGATGAGCATAATGGGATTACGGGCCATATATCCAAAGCCGAAAACAAGTAAGAAGCACCCGAGGCACAAGGTCTATCCCTATTTGCTTCGTAAACTGACAATAAACCGTCCCAATCAGGTTTGGTGTGCGGATATCACATACATTCCTCTTGCCAAAGGTTTTATGTATCTTGTGGCAATTATGGACTGGTATAGTCGGAAAGTATTATCCTGGCGGCTTTCCAATACCCTTGAAACGGCATTCTGTATTGACACTCTTGAAGATGCGATACATCAATATGGTTGTCCCGAAATATTCAATTCAGACCAGGGGAGCCAGTTCACCAGTGAGGCCTTCACTGGAGTCTTGAAGGAGAACGCCATCCGTATCAGCATGGATGGCCGTGGCCGTTTTCGTGATAATATTTTCATTGAACGGCTATGGTGGACTCTGAAGTATCACTATTTGTATTTAAGGGCGTTTGAAGGAGGTTTGAAGCTCCGCCAAGGACTGACACAATGGTTCCTGTACTACAACGGGGAACGCTTTCATCAGTCACTGGACAACTGGACACCAGATGAAATTTACTATAAAAACCAAGAACGAAAGGCGGTCGCATAGGGTTACTGCTGCCTGTTTTTTACACGCCCTCCGGGCGCATAAAAACCAGTCACCCGTGCGATGTTTTTCTATTTTTTAATTTTTTTAAAAAACAGATTCAGAGCTTATCTCAGGCCCCAGGCTGTTCATTCATTAGGGTCCAGCGCAATAAGCCTGGTCGGCGGTTATCAATTTGATATCAATACCCAATGTTTGAGCAAGCTTGATCAACGGTTTTAAAAACAGGCTGTCATGATGATTTGCCGCCCCGATTAGGGATACCAATGGAAAACTATGGCCTGTCGATGGGTTGATGGCTGTTAGGGTGTGAAGCCGGTAGCCAATGACGTAATACGATTTATCCCTTTTATTCCGGCGTTTTCCACAATCACAGTCCGGATCGGAATACATTCGTATTTTTTTGCCTTTGACCTGAATTGTGCAAAGGGGGTAATTGATTTCAGACGGCAGTTCACTGGAATCAACACCATGGATAACGGCACTCTCCAGACAGCCTGATTTATAAAAATGATGGAGGAAATATACCAGGACATTCATCAATTGTTTGAAATTCAGGCCACGCCGGAAGTGACACAATTCAGTATGATCTGCCTGGTGTTTGGTATTTAAAGGCAGTCTCACAAAACGCCTGTTTTGCTTTCGTTCCCTGCCAAAATATTCATCGCTGCAAAATTTCCTGTAACTGATTTCAGGGTATTTGATTATTTTTAAAAGCTCCATCCGAAATAACTGGTAGGGTTGAATATCCCTGTGCACAGCGGAATATCCGTCAGGCGCAATCAAGCTGTTGATAATCTGGTTGTCTATAAGTTGGTCAACAAACTGCAATTCCGGGTCTACAATTTCAGGGTATGGCTTTTTCAGGGTGTCAAAATGAAACAGGTTGTCGGAATGAAAATTTTCAATGTAGGACGCCATCTCAGGAAGGCTACGAATCTCTGCTGAGGGGGCCTGATCTTCAACTCCTATGAGTTCTTCGATGGGGATGTCCAAGGTTTGAGAATAATCATAATTATCCAAAACTTCCATCATGATTTGCTTTGTCAGCTCTTTTTTGGACTTCCTTGTCATCTTTTTCCAGTTCGGAAAACTCTTTTTCAATTGCTTTGTGATGATTCGCCTGATATTTTTTGTATGCATAAAGCCTCTGTGGTGTTGTTTCCTTTTTGTTTAGGCGCTTGAAAGATACAACTAAACAGAGGCTTTTTCAATTACTAACATACTGAAAATTTGTCGGATAACGTTAAAATTGCGTCATCGATTTCAACACCCTTTAGTACATGCGCTATCTCTGATTGTATGGGACGATTTAATGCAATGACATCGGATATGAAACCTCTCTTTGAAGGTATTCGCCTCGTCGGCACAGCAATAACCGTTAAGACTCTTGCCGCTGATTTAGCCGCGGCCTTTAAAGCGATCGATATCTGCCAGCCTGGAGATATTGTGGTTATCGATTCTCATGGATCTTTTAATACAGCTTTCTGGGGAGAGAATATGACAATGTCGGCTCTCAATCGGGGGGTGGTTGCAGCTGTGATCGATGGTGCTTGCCGAGATGTCGAAGAAATCAAAAAAATCAGGTTTCCCGTAATCTGCAAGGGTGTTGTTCCTAATGTGGGTGCCGTTGCGGGCTATGGTGATGTCAATGTCTCCATCCAGTGTGCCGGGGTTTCGGTTTCGCCCGGGGATATTGTTGTTATAGACTGTAACGGCGTGGTTGTTGTGCCAAAAACTGAGGCTGCTAAGATCCTACAAAAAGCTCAACGGCTTTTGAAGACAGAGCATCTCCTTCAAGAGAAGATTAAAGCAGGTGCAACAATAGGCGAATTGGTTAATATCGATGAAGTGTTTAAGACTAGGTTCTCATACCAACGTAAAGCATTGAAGGGTGACTGACTAAAGGGTCAGTCTATCAGTAGAAACAGGCTCTTTAAAATGGATGCGGAAAAAATAACGCATCCATGATTGGGAATTAAAAGCACCTTTTAATACTTTGTTATCCTAATTTTCGAGGTTGACCCTCGTAAGGAGGGTTAAAAATCCACTTATTACTTTATACTCTTGCTTTTTGGGCAGGGACTGAAAAATCAACACAATAAAGTACCAGGCGGGGAGCAACCCCATTTTTCAAAAATCCATTTGGCCAAACTACACCTATCCGACGCCCATCGGTTTTTCAAAATGTAAATTCCTCTTGATGAAACTGCAAGAGTCCAATTGATGACGATTTGAAGACTTTCCTTATTCAAGGATTCCGGGGGATTTTTTCGAACTGTGCCGGAACCTGAGAACCGGATTTGGACTTTTCAGGCCTTCCTGTCGAGTATCTGTCGCAGCTTCAGCGACAGCGTTTCTTTGGAAAAGGGCTTGTTGATAAAGTTCAGACCTTCTTCCAGTATCCCCCTGTGTGCAATGACATTTGCCGTATATCCGGACATGTACAGGATATTGACATCCGGATCAATTTTTTCTATGGTGACGGCCAGTTCCCTGCCGTTCATTTCGGGCATCACAACATCTGTCATCAGAAGCTGAATCCCGCCAGGCTGTGCCGAAGCGGCCAACTTAACGGCCTCGCTGGGTCGTGGGGTGCTCAGAACCCTGTATCCCAGTCGTTCCAGCATCTTTGATATGACCTTCAGGATGGCCTCATCATCTTCCACCAGAAGGATGGTTTCATGCCCCTTTACGACCAAGCCCCCTGTCCCCTGTTCACATTCTCCGGCACTCAGGCTTCTTGTAAAATAGACCTTGAATACTGTTCCCTGATCCGGTTCGCTGTAAACATGGATAAACCCGTTGTTCTGTTTGACAATACCGTAAATGGTGGCAAGCCCCAGACCCGTGCCTTCACCTGTTTTCTTGGTGGTAAAAAACGGATCAAAAATTTTGTCCAGGGTCATGGCATCCATTCCCCGGCCGTCATCACTGAAGGCCAGCATGACATAGTCCCCGGGAAGAAACTCCTTGTGAATCCGGCAATACGCCTGGTCAAAACTGACATTGCAGGTTTCAATGGTCACCTTGCCGATATCCCGGATGGCATCTCTGGAATTAACACAGAAATTGGCCAGGATCTGGTCAACCTGCGTAGGGTCTATCTTGACCGCCCAGACGTCGTCACCGGGGTTCCAGACAAGGTCAATATCCTCTCCGATAAGGCGCCTCAACATTTTAAGCATCCCCTCAATGGCAATATTTAAATTCAGATTTTTAGGAGAGATGGTCTGTTTCCTGGCAAAGGCAAGCAGCTGCCGGGTCAGGTCGGCAGATCTGTTTGCCGCCCTGTGGATCTCATTGAGCTTTTTTGCGATACGGTCTGAGGGGGGCAGGTCTTCAAGCAACATCTCACTATTGCCTAGGATGATGCTCAACATATTGTTAAAGTCATGGGCGACCCCGCCTGCAAGGCGACCGATGGATTCGAGTTTCTGGGCCTGGTTCAGGGCCCTTTCAAGGGCTTGCTTTTCCTCCTGGGCACGTTTCTGTTCTGTGATGTCCTGAATTAAACCGACCACTTTCAGGGGTGCCCCTGAATCATCCCTGAGAACCTCCGCCACAGACCGGATTGTCCTGGTTTCCGGGCCGGAAACCGGGTGGATCATAAATTCAAGATCATAGGGGGTGTCTTTTTCAATCAGGTCCATCAGGGCTTGGTGAACCCGTTCCTTTTCGGGAATGCAGTCTTCCACTTCCCGGGTGGTAAACCCTGGACTGTCAGGGTCAAATCCGTATATCCGCTTTGTTTGATCCGATCCCCAGAAGGTTTCGGTGACAAGATCATACTCCCAGTTTCCCACTCGTCCCATGCGCTGGGCCCTTTTGTAGCGCTGATCATTCTCCTTAAGGGTGGCCTCGTATCTCTTCCGATCACTGATATCCACATGGGTGCCGACAAATCTGACTGCCTTGCCCTTTTCGTCGAAAATCGCATTGGCCCGGCTCAGGATATCCACCCAATGCCCATCCCTGTGCCGCATTTTAAATTCAATCTCGAAACGGTCCCGTTTCCCGTTAATCACTTCCTGCTGCATTTGCCTGGCATCCCGGGCATCTGACGGATCCGTCAGCTTCTCCCACACGGAGAAATCGTTGGGCAGTTCGTCATCCCCATACCCGAGGAGACGTTTCCACACGGGTGAATAATAGATTTCACCGGTTGTCAGGTCCCAGTCAAAGAGGCCGTCATTGGCGAACTCCATGGCTGTGCGTAATCTCTGCTCACTCTCTTGTATTTTTCGATTGGCAAAGGACAATTCAACCGTTTTTTTCCTCACCTGGCGCTTGAGCAGCCACATCATAAGAATCACCCCGATGATCAGCACCGGTATAAGGATGGCGGCCAGGTTTTTCAAAATCTGTCCCATGGAGGGTTGGGGGGCTGGCAGGATGGGGCTGAACCATTTATCGTAAAGTGCCTGATAGGTCCCGTTGGCGATGACAATGGTCAGTCCCTCGTTCAGCAGACTCAGCAGATCCAGTCTCCCCTCCGGAACCGCGATGCAGAATTTCTGCTCGAACCCGGAGAGCGGCCTGGCCTGGGGCTTAAGGTTCTCCGGCTCCAGAGAGCCGATATCAACCAGATTTGAAATTTTCAGTTTTTGAAGGATCTGGTATCCGACCAGCTTCTGGATGAGCACGGCATCATTTTCTCCGCGGGAAAGCCGGGCCATGGCCTCCTCAAAGGTGTCGGTCAGTACCAGGTTGTCGGTCAGATGATTCCGGACGGCATACTCATGGGCCGTGTCCCCTTCCATGACAAGGACCTCCCTGCCTTTCAGGTCGGCTTCGCTCTTTATGGAAGTCTCTTCCTTCCGGATAAATATGGTACCGTGCATTCGCAGGTAGGGTGCTGAAAAATCAAGGACCTGGTCCCTCTCCTCGGAATAGGACACCAGGGGAAGGACATCCAGGTTGCCACGGATGAGTTCCTGCTTGATCTCATGCCATGGCCCGACCTTGAATTTCACCCCAAGCCCCATCGCGTTTGCCACGGCCGTCAGCAGCTGGACCGAGAAACCATCTGCCTTGCCGTCGGGGCTTATTACGGAAAAAGGCGGATAGGACAACTCACTGGCCGACTGGAGGGTATCGCCCATTTTCACAATGTCGGCAGGTGATCCGGCCAGGCATTGGGATGAGATCGCCAGGACGGCCAGGCCCGTAAGCAAAGAGGAGACTGATCTTGTTAATGTATGGTAGAACAGCATGGGTATTTTTCCTAAACCGGGGGTTGTGTTTCGTAAGGAACTGATAAGTAACGTACTAAAAATCTGCGATATATGCAATTGATTGTCGCGTTGTTTACCGGGTGGTGGATAGGAACTTCCTTTTTGTCGGGCAATGGATAGACAAAGCGTAAGAGATTATCAAGAGCCTTAAAATATGGCCCCGGCCGGGCAAGACCCCAACATGTTGCGGGCTTGCCCGGCTGGGGCTTTGATGTCAAACTGGTCGTTGGGATAAAAATAACGCCGGAAAGAAAAAATAAAAACTCGGTCCTGCTTAACCGAAAAAGGGGTAAACATCAATCTTTTGTGCTGATTTTAAGCATACTTCACCGGAAATCCCCTTAAACGTTGAAAAAATCAATTCCACTCGGCTATCGGGATTTGGGGCACGCAATGAAGCTTGCGCTTAAGGGAAAAGTCGTAATCCAAATCTGGAATAGAATCGGGGATGGCAGGTTTTGGCGGATCATGGTTACGGATATCCAAATGCCAATTTATATGACATAGGATTCCTTCAATGATGTCGAGTTCCTCGATAAAACTGATGATACCCATCGGGCCCTGACATTTGTGGCAGATCAGCGGGTCCACCTCATAGATTTTCCGGATCAATCAAGCCCGATTCTGGCGGAACTCTTTGGAAGATATCTTCCAGGTCTTCAAAATGATTTTCAACACAATTGTGGTATGCGCTTGCCTTGGGATTACGAGGCTGGTTAACATCAAGCTTATGTGTTGCTGTTAGGGCCATGGCGAAACCGGTAATGATGATAGAATTATATGAGAGTGCCCGGAAAAAAACAGAATACGAGCGTGGAATAAATAACTATTGAAAATACAGAAATGGTGCTTGGAGAACCAAGAAAAACAAAGAAGGGTGTGGATTTTTCCACACCCTTCTTTGGATAACAGCCTTTATCTACATATTATTTCGCCGTTTTTGTCCACAACTTTGATATCGATTGTCTTGCCGCCGTCCAGGCGGTGGGTGGCGCAGGAAATTCAGGGGTCATAGGCACGCACGGCCATTTCCACCTTGTTGAGAATGGTTTCGTCCACCTTGCCTTCATGGATCAGCATCCTGGCTGCCTGCTCCACGCTCATGGAGATGGGGGCCAGGTTGTGGGTGGTGCCCACGATCATGTTGGCCGATTTGATCAATCCCTTTTCATCGGTGGTGTAGTCGTGGATTAGGGTGCCCCTGGGGGCTTCCACATGGCCCACGCCCCGTCCGGCTCCCGGGGTGAACCCAAGCCGGGTTTCCTTTCCGCAGATGGCCTTGTCCAGGAGCAGCTCCAGGGTCTTTTCACAGGCATAGACCAGTTCGATGAGCCTTGCCCAGTGGTAGAGCAGGGTGTGCTGGGCCGGTCTGCCGAAACTCTTCCGGAACTCCTCCAGTTCCGCCTGGGCCAGGGGAGTGGAGATATGATCACAGACGTTGAGCCGGGCCAGGCAGTTGGACCGGTAGATGCCCCTGGGCTGGGCAAGGTCTGTGGAAAATCCCTCGTTCCAGGATTTGGCATAGGGAAATTTCCCGTAGGAGGTCTCTTCCACATGCTCGCCGATATAGTCCAGGTAATCGGCGTCGTCAAAATCCTCACAGGTTCCGTCGGGCTTCATGAGCCGGATTTTCCCGTCGTAGAAATTGAGGGATCCGTCCCTGTCCACGGTCCCGATAAACCCCGTGGTAATGGAGCCCAGGGTGGTTACCTCGGTAAGGTAATTGGGGAAGATGTTTTCCTTGGCATGGGCCATGGAAAACTTGGCAAACTCCAGGAGTTTTTGGGTGTCTTCCACCAGGCTCAGCCGCTGGGAGTCGGACATGGGCTTGGAAAATCCGCCGGGCACAGCGGCAATGGGGTGGATCACCTTGCCGGCAAAGCGTTCCATCATCATCTGGCCCAGTTGGCGCATCTGGATGACCTTTCTGGCCAGATCCGGGGCAGCCTGGGCAATACCGATAACATTCCTGACCTTGTAGTCTGCATCCGGACCCAGGACAAAGTCCGGGGCGGCCAGGAAATAAAAATGAAGGATCTTATCGTTGATATGGGCCATGTTCTGCATGCATTCCCGCAGAATATGGCCGGCCCGGGGCACCTCGGCCTGGAAACAGGCGTCCACGGCCTTGGTGGAGGCCAGGTGGTGGTGCCAGGGGCAGATTCCGCAGATCCGGGTGACGATGCGGGTCACTTCTTCGGCAGGCTTGCCCTGGACGTATTTTTCAAAACCCCGGATGGAGTTGAAATGGGTGGTTGCCTTTTCCACCTCCCCCTGATCGTTGAGTTCTATCTTTATGTTTGCATGTCCCTCAATGCGGGACAGGGGCTGGATATTGATTGTCTTTCCCATTTACATGCCTCCTTTGGCGGTCAGCCTATTGTGGGCTCCGGAAAATCTGAGCAGACTGTTCCGGTCCGGAAGGCTGCTGATGTCAATGCCGTTGGTGACCAGGGCGTTGAGCATATCCATGAGCTGATTTCCGTTCTGCCGGACCGGGCCGTAGCAGCCCCGGCAGGGAACCCGTGCGCTGATGCACCTGGGAGCCTCCCCGTCATTGCCGGCACATCCGGCCCGGGTCACGGGGCCGGCGCACAGATAGCCCTGTTCTAGAAGGCAGCGCATTTCGCTTACCGGTTTTTCCGGATCAAACTGGGGCGCTTCTGTAAAACGCCGGATCTCCTTGACCTTGCCCTTGCCCTCCCGGATGGTGGGGCAGGTATCGCATACGCTTCGAAAGGGAAGCTCCGGGGTTTCGCCCTTGAGCAGGGCAAGGATGGCCCCTCCGATCTGATCGGGATGGGGCGGACACCCGGGCAGGTAGATGTCCACTTTGATCTGTTCGTCCAGGGCATAGCACCGGTCCAGAAGAGGGGAGAGTCCGTTTCCGGGAACTTCAGCCCCGGGATCTGTACTTTCCGTGTGATAGTATTGGTCAAAGAGCTCCTCATTGGTATAGGAGTTGATCAGGGCCGGGATACCTCCGTGGGTGGCGCAGGTGCCCAGGGCGATGAGAATATCGCATTTCTTTCTCATCTCATGGGCCACCTCCAGGTGTTCCTCGTTGCGGATCCCCCCGGAAACAAGTCCAACGGTGGCTTTGGGGATATCCATATGTTTTTTATCCCCCAGCTGACCGTAGTGCTTGTGGTCCATGAGAACCGGGATGTGGACAAAATCCAGCTCCGGGAGAAGGTCGAGCAGGGTTTCCCCCAGGTTGAGAATGGCGATTTCGCATCCCGAGCAGGAGTTGAGCCATTCGCCGGCAATTTTTACTGGCATGGGGCGGCCTCCTTTTTTCTCTTCCGGGCAAAATCGTTGGGACCGAGGTCAGTTATCTTCCGGGTGAACTGGGTGACCTTTTCGGCAAACCGGGGGCCTTCGGCACCGGATACCCATTCAATGGCGGCCCGGTCCGGGTGGATCCCCAGGTCCTCCAGCATGAGTTGAACAATCTGAAATCGGGCCAAGGCTTTATGATTACCATCCTGGTAATGACATTCACCGGGATGTCAGCCCATGACCATGACGCCGTCGGCCCCTTTTTTCAGGGCGTCCACCACAAGATCCGGGTGGACCATTCCCGTGCACATGACCCGGATGGCCTTCATATTGGGGGGATAGGCAAGTCTGGAAACCCCGGCAAGATCGCCTCCGGCATAGGAGCACCAATTGCACAAAAAACCGATGATGGTGGGTTCAAAATCTTCTGACATTTCTTTATATCTCCTTGAAAAAAGGAAAGAGGATCCGGTCACGGTTCAACATGAAACCGGATTGAGTCTCTTTCATCTGTTATTAGCGCTAATTTTACTTATGCATGATCCAGAATGGCGTCCACCTGGGCCCTCAGCTGGTTCAGGGTAAATCCGTTGACCACAACCCCCTCCTTGGGGCAGACCGCGGCACAGATCCCGCAGCCCTTGCACAGGGCCTGGCGGGTTTTGATCCTTCGGTGGGATTTCCCCTTTTCATCGGTATACTTGACAAGTTCAATGGCGTTAAAGGGGCAGACATCCAGGCAAAGGGCGCATCCGTCGCAGTTGTGGGTGACGCTGGACTTGATGGCATCCAGTTTCATGGTTTTCCGGGAGAGGATAACCGAAGCCCTGGATGCAGCGGCCTTGCCCTGGGCAATGGCCTCGTCCACAGGTTTGGGATAGTGGCACATACCGGCCAGGAAAACCCCGTCCACATTGGAATCCACAGGTCTGAGCTTGGGATGGGCCTCCATGAGGAATCCGTCTGCATTGACCGAGCACTTGAACATATCCACAAAGGCAGTGGCGTCATTGGGCACGATGGCCGAAGCCAGGACCAGGAGGTCCGGATGGATCTCCACCTCCATCTGGACAATGGGATCAAAGGTTCTGATGATGAGCCGGTCTTCTTTTCGGCTGACCCGGGGAAGCCGGTCCCGGGTATATTTGATAAAGATGACGCCCAGTTCCCTGGCCTCCATGTAGAGGGTTTCCTTGTCGGCATAGGTCCGGATGTCCCGGTAGAGGATGTATACGTCCCGGCCGGGATCCGCCTTTTTCAGGTTGACGGCCTTCTGGACGGACTGGGTGCAGCAGACCCGGGAACAATAGGGATGATCCTGGTTCCGGGAGCCAACGCACTGGATAAAGACCACGGAGGAGGCGTTTGAAACAAACTCCGGATCCCTGTGGATCTTATCGTTGAAATCCATGGTGGTCAAAACCCGCGGATCTTCTCCGTAAAGGTACTCATGGGGACTGTATTCCCGGGCACCCGTGGCGATGACGCAGGCCCCGAATTCAATGTTCTCAATTTCGCCGCCCCTGGAAAGCTCGCCCACGAAACTGCCCACAAATCCGGATACCGCTGTCAGCCGGGTTTCGGTTAACACCCGGATTTTTTCGTGGGCCCGGACCTGTTCATTCAGCCTGGCTACATGGGAGGGGATGTCCTCATTTTTCCATGTACAGGTCAATTGTCTGCCCATTCCGCCCAGCTGCTTCTGTTCCTCCACCAGGATCACTTCATATCCCTGGTCGGCCAGGTTCCGGGCCGCGCTCATGCCGGCAAGGCCTCCGCCCACCACCAGGGCCCGGGGGGTGATATTGACCAGGATGTCTTCCAGGGGATAGTTGAGGGCGGCCTTGGCCACGGCCATTTTGACCTGTTCTCTGGCCTTGGCCGTGGCTTTTTCCGGTTGATCGGGATGGACCCAGGAGTTCATGTTCCGGATATTGGCCATCTCCACCATATACTTGTTCAGGCCCGTGGACTGGAGGGTCTCCTGGAACAGGGGCTCATGGGTCCTGGGGGTGCAGGCTGCGATCACCACTGCATTGAGGTTCTCCTTTTGGATGGTCTGGGCAATGAGATCCTGGGTGTCCGAAGAACAGGTAAACATATTGTTCTCCACATAGACCACATGATCCAGGGTGGAGGCATATTCGGCCAGGGCCTTGACATCAACCACCGAGGCGATATTGGTGCCGCAGGAGCAGACAAAGACTCCGATTCTGGGCGTCTGTCCGGAGATATCAAATTCTTCGATGAACTTCTTTTCAATGGCCAGGCTGCCCCGGGCCTCGGCGAGGTCGGCCTTGACCTGGGCTGCGGCCGTGGATGCCGTGGCAACGGACTGGGGGATGGCCTTGGGGCTCTGGAAGCTGCCGGTCACATAGATGCCCTTCCGGTTGGTGGATGCCGGCTCAAAACTGCTGGTTTCGGCAAAGTGGAACCGGTCCAGCTCAATACCGCATTTATCGGCCAGTTCCATGGCCCCTTCCGGTGCGGACAGGCCGATGGAAAGAACCACCAGATCAAAAAACTCATCATGGCTGACGCCCTGGTCATCGGTCCAGGTCATGGTCACGCCCGAGCCTTCCGGCCCAGGGGACAGGGTATGGGGGCGGGCCTTGACATAGTTGACCCCGCTTTTCCTGGAGGTCTCGTAGTAGCGTTCATATTCCTTGCCCGGGGTACGGATGTCCATGTAGAAGATGGTCTGCTCACCCCGGCCCGGCAGATGGGACTGGGTCATGACCGCCTGTTTGATGGCATACATGCAGCAGACGCTGGAGCAGTATCCCTTGTCGCCGCAATTGATGTTTCTGGAGCCCACGCACTGGATCCAGGCGATTTTTTCCGGTTCCCTGCCGTCGGATTCCTTTTGAAGATGGCCCATGGTCGGGCCGGAAGCTGAAAGCATGCGCTCATACTCCAGGCTGGTGACCACGTCCGGGATCTCATCGTACCCGTAATAGTCGATGCCCGAGGGGGAAAAAGGCTTGAATCCAGGGGCCAGGATAACGGCGCCCACATTGATATCCCGGTATTCCACCTTCATATCGTGGTTGATGGCCCCCGTGGGACAGACCTTGGCGCAGACCCCGCACTTGCCCTTGGTCAAAAAGATGCAGTTATCCGGATCAATGGCGTACTTGAGGGGTACGGTCTGGCCGTACTTGATATAGGCTGCCTTGCGTTTGCCCAGGCCCATATTGTATTCATCATCCACTTTTTTGGGACATTTCTGGGCGCACAGCCCGCAGGCGATGCACTTTTCTTCGTCCACAAATCTGGGATTCTTTTTGATTTTTACCGTGAAATTTCCCTGCTCGCCCTGGACATCTTCGATTTCAGAGAGTGTCAATAATTCAATGTTTAAGTGCCGACCGCACTCAACCAGTTTGGGTGAGACAATTCACATGGCACAGTCATTGGTGGGAAAGGTCTTGTCCAGCTGGGACATGACCCCGCCGATTCCCGATGTTTTTTCCACTAAATAGACGTAAAAGCCGGAATCCGCCATATCCAGCGCAGCCTGGATTCCGGCGATTCCTCCTCCGGCCATCAATACCGATCCTAGGGGTTTGTCTGTCATATCTACCTCGTCGCTCTGTCTAAAGGGTTACCATTATTTATTGATTAAAAGCATCACGGCTTTTTAATTCCTGAATCACTATATCAGCGGCCTGCTCAACGGCCTGTTCCGCCCTGGGGCAGAGGCCCGGGCAGATCTCGTTGGGTACGGACTCCGTATGCATGGCAATGACCTTTACCTCAACTCCCTGTTCCACTAGCTGGGAGATCAGGTTGGAAGAGGGGGACTGGTGAAGGGAAAAATCAGCCATCTTTTCCCGGGGTACAAGACCGGGTTCAATTGTAAACACCTCTCCCTGGGTTCTGCCCTCCATGGTGACGGCGTCTATGATGAGAATCAGTTCCGGTTTTTTTTCCACCAGAATCAGGTCAAAGATGAAATCCCGGATCCCGGTACCGGCATCCAGAACCAGGACAGATTCCGGGAAAGAGAAATTATTATTTAAATACCGGATCACTTCCGGACCAAACCCGTCATTGCCGAACAGGGTATTGCCGCAACCGAAAATTAGAACCGGTTTTTCATAAATAAGACGGGTCACTGAATTCACTTTTGTCCGTTTAAAATCATATGGTCAAATCTAATATTCTGCATCCGTTTTTACGGAAAAAAGTTGAATGTTTAACAGGAGTTTTGGTCTGTGTCAATAATTAATTTTGGTAATACCAATCTCCAAAAAACAGAAGGGGTATTGGAACAACCAATTTGGATAAGGCATTGATAATAAAGATAATACTCATTAATAAATTTCTTGATCAAAGAGTGGAAAGGGCAATTGGCGACCCATAAATCCGGTAAAAATAAAATGATTTTCTAACAAATAATAGGATAAAAAGTTCTTTTTTCCTCCCGGGAAAACCTAGGGGGATGAATATTCTTTCTTGACACCTTATTCAAAGGGTGATAAAAAGCCCTCTGTTCGATTATCGGGGCGTAGCGCAGTCTGGTAGCGCACTTGTCTGGGGGACAAGTGGTCGCAAGTTCAAATCTTGCCGTCCCGACCATTTAAAGAATTAAGGCTCCCGGCGATTTCTCCGGGAGCCTTTTTGCTTTTAATGGCCTAAAATCTTCAAGGGGGATAAAATATATATCCGGTCTGTTCCATCGTTACAAAAAACAGAGACTATGGTATTATTAATAAATTTTACATTGATGATGACCCGCCGAACGGAAACACAGGATAACAAGAATGACAATTCCCAGGGTTTTTGTGACCTCAACCTTTACGGCCACGTTTTCCTGCAGTGACTGCGGAAAATCCTATCAAAAGGACGTTTCCCCATTCATCGGACATGAAGCCGAGGTGAAATTAAAGTACAAGTGCAAATGCGGCCATTCATTTTCAGTTATCCTCGAAAGAAGGCGCTCCATCCGTAAAGAGCGCAGCTTCAAGGGTCACATTATACAGAATCAGAAAAAATGGCATGGAGTGGTAACGGATCTGTCCAAGCACGGACTCAAGTTCAAAGTCCTGGAGAAATCGGATATTAAAGTGAAGAGAAGCGCAGAGGTGAGGTTTGTTCTTGATAATCCCAACGGATCAAAGATTACAAGAATCGTAAAGATCAAAAGAGCGTTTTCGCCCCTTGTTTTCGGGTGTGAATTTGTTGATGACGTGCACTATGATGATCTGGGGAAATACTTTTTATTTAACTTTTAAAGTCCTGGGGTTTAGACCAAGCAAATAAGAATGAAAGAGATCGCCGGAACAGCCTGGACAATACAATTACAAAGCTCCAGGAATCCGGTTTTTGTATTTGATAATGCCCCCTAAAACTAAGCTTTTTTTGTTACGGAGGATCGAAAACAAAATGGATCTTTGTTCTTGAACACGTCAAGACCGCGGCTGTAGGCAATGGCAAGGCAGCCGCGACAGACGATATTTAGGGTGCAGTCCTTACAATCTGTGCTGCCCTTCCGATATTTGTGTGCGAGCTCGGACTGATAAATATCCTTCAGTCTGCTCTCAAGAATATTTCCGATGGGGGATGGAAACTTTCTGCAGGCATGGACTTCACCATCTGCGAGAAGCGCCACAAAATTAAAAGCAGCGCCGCAGCCATAACCGGTGCATCCGCCAAACAGATCCAGACCGTTCTGATTCCGGACAATATTGATCAGGTTATCTTTCAGACCCAGGACAGGGTTCTGATGCGATTCTATTTCATATTCTTTTAAGAAAGACTGGAACTCCCCGGGTTCCGCCATCAGAAGCCGGGCACCTTCCCCAACAGTGGACAGCCGGTTAAATGTGAAAAAATCAGCCCGGTTTCTGAGGAGATCGGCCAGGGGCAGCACCTGGTCGATGTTATCACGGGTAAGTGTGAGCATGACCATGGTGTAAATGCCCATATCCCGGAGTTGACTTAGAAAATATAGGGACCTTTGGAAATGCCCTTTTCCCCGAATCATGTCATTGTGTTGTTCCAGGCCTTCTAAACTGATCTGAAAATGGGAAGGCATTTGAATTTTGACCAGCTCTTTAATTTGATCAATGGGAGAGGGATTGCCCAAAATGGCCGTCCCGAACCCCCGATTTGAGGTTTCTCGGTATATATTCAAAAAATCAGGGTAAAGCAGGGGATTGCCCCCGGTAAATGTCACCTGGCCTTCCACATGCATTTGGTGACAGAAATTGTAAAAATCATCCAGGATATTCACTGCGATATGGAAGGGCAATGGGGCTCGGTTACTGCGGTCGTAGCAGTGCTTGCAATGTAGATCACAGGCTTGGGTGATGTGCCATTGCAGTGTAAAGGTATCTGCAGATCTAAATTCTTCGAGCTTGGAAGAACCATGGGGAGAAAGAGCATTGCCTCTATGGATAAGAGATTTTGGAGACAGGATAATACCCTGGGAAATCGCTTTTTTAAGAACAGAATCGATAAATCCCATGGTGGCTCCTCCGGCGGCAGCCGCATCACGGATTTCAATTTGTTCAATGACAATTTTCAGGGCCAGAAGATCCGTATCGCCGGCCTCTCGAATATGAAGCCGGTCATTTTTCGGGTGGCGCCAGATAAGGATGAGTATATTTTCTGACGGAATGATCGGCTTTTTTTCTTCTGACGGCTCTTTATCCAGTATGGATGCAAGATTTTTATGGGAAACCGGCAAAAGGGTTAACAAAGGATTCACGCTCAAGATGTCCATATCCGGTTGAAAATGAGCATTAATCCGCGTAATTTTGTGTAATGCCCAGTCAATACGGGCGATATCGACTATAAATTCAGGCAGACCCAGGGATTTTTCGACAGAAGAAAGTTTGTCCGGGAATAGGAGCGGTTCTATATTATTGCCCAATGCCTCCAGGATCCTTCCCCAGGTCTGATTCCCAAGGATCCTGCGGCAATTGGAAAAAATGCTCTGAAGATTTTTTTCTCGTGATGAGTACACGGGAATAAAAAATTAACCTGTCATTTTATGGGTTTGAGCTTACACACGCAAACTGCGTGTAAGAAATCAGCTTCAGCCGCTTTTGGCAGGTTGATTTGCCTGATCATCGGTGCCACCTGCACCGGAAGATCCACCGCTTCATCCGCTATTGGAACTGCCTGCTCCGGGCTTTGTCCCGCTACATGCGCTTTTACCGGAACAGCCGCTTAAAGGAATCGTGGATCCCGATATCAGGCCGGCAATGCAGAGGCCTGCCAGAATCTTTTTCAGGTGATTGGTATCCATGCCCACCTCCTGTCTGTTTAAAAGAGAGGTACAAAAATTCCCCCTGGGGAAGGAGTCACAAAAAGCAAAATAGAAGATGAAGTTTCAAATATAGAATTGGGTATTTCTATGGAGTTGCTTTTTGCTATTGATAATATTTATCAGGACGGCATGGATATGTCAATTTCCCGGTCAAAGATAAAATCATCTTCTTCACCCAGGGGTTTGTGGAGGATATCATGAATCTTAAGCTGATAATTCAGGTTCTTACCTTGAAATCTTTATTGATTTTCAGCGATTCGATCTTATATTCTTGGAATACAACATGACAAAAATTGAGTCTGAACTCTTGTCATGTGAATCCGAATATCTGGAGGATGATATGAAATCATATATGAAAAAGAAAGCCGCCATGTGTTGTGCCATTGGGAAAAAAAGAATGACCGAAGCCCTCAGGGCCTGCGATTATTGCAGTACCAGCATGGAGGAGCGAAGCGAGTGTTATAAGGCCGTTGCCAAAGATACCGGCCTTCGTTCCAAGAGCTGTGTGCTTATGTAAGAACAAGTATGGCTTTACACTTGGCCTTTATGACCGGGGAAAGAATACTCTGAGCCTGCCGTATTCTTTCCCCGGCTCTTTTTTGAGAAAGCAGATGGACAGAATCGGTATCGGACGGAAGTTTCAGGGTTTATTTTCCAGCCAGGGCCAGGCCGGCCATTTCCACGTTGGTCTTCCACTCAGAGGCGGAGATTCTCCAGTTCCGGCAGTCATCCGGGTCCGGGTCTCGGTTGAAGGCCGTTTTCAGCCATAAAAGTCCTCTGTTGTCATAACACCAGGCAGCAAAGGAATCGTCCATGAGAAATGTGGAAGGAGAGACCTCCGGGTTTTGCCGCATCATCTCCCTGAGTTCATCAGCCGTTTTCGCAAACATGATTTACCTTTTGTTTTCACTTTCAATATCAACTTGGCTCATTGGACTGCAACTCGGTCCAGGCCACTTCACAGGTCCCGTTTTCAGAAGAGACATAGAGCAACCCGTCTGAAGCGGTGACGGATAGATCCATGGTCCGTTTCACAAGTCCTGCCAGGGCCTGTATGCCTTTCCAATGAAACTGAAAAACAGAGGCCCTGAGATCTTTATATTTTTCCTGCTCCTTGGCCCACCAATTGTCTGATTTCAGATTAAAGGAATAGACCTTGACCGCCTGGGAAAGTCGGCAGGCTTTTTTAATCCGGTCATAGGACGGCTCCCCGATATCGATCCACAATGAAATTTGGTTATCCAGAGTCCGTGCCCAGATATCCGGCTCTTCTACGGAAGAGAGGCCTTTGGTGAAACGTAAGGATTTACCGGCATTCATACAATAGGCCAGAACCCTGGCCATCATCCGTTCCAATGTCTCCGAGGGATGCTGGGCAAGGGTTAAACTCAGATTTTCGTAATGATTGAGTTCAATATCGGCCAAAGAAATTTTAGCCTTATAAATCCTCGGTTTTAATGCCATAAGTCCCCTTTTCCAGAATCATAAAAACGATATCTTTTTTCAAAAACAAGGGACGAATAACCGAATCCGGACGGGTCTGTCAACCCTTTCCCTTGAATCCTCTGGAAAGAGGGCCTCATCTCATCCCTTTGAACGGTTGAATCAAAACTTCAGATGAATCAAAAAACTCAGATTTTAAGGTGAAAGGATAAGGAGATGGGAGCTTTGTCAATGGCGGTTCTCAAAAACGGCGGATAAAAAGATATAAATAACCAAGTTTTGCACGGACAACGCAGCTGTTCAGAATCCGCCGGACCATATCTTTTGTCCGGAATACTGATGTGGGAACCAGAAGCGGGTATCTCCGGGCAATGCCCTCCTTTTTTTCCTATAATCTTGACTTTGACATTTTTATTTATTAGTAGTTTGGTAATGCTTCTCAGACAAGCAAAAGCGACGTGTTCTATCCGAAGTGGAACCTGATCTCTTACAAGTACAACGCAACTTAGCCTTTGCCCGAACACAAAGATTCAATGATTGAGCGACACCCAGCACATCAGAAGGAGGCGGTCTATGAAGTTGGATGGAATTGCAGTGGTCATTTTTCTTTTGGTCCTAATGGTTTTTCCGGCCTCGCTTTCGGCCCAGGACAGCCCTTCGGCAGACAATCAGAACACCCATTATTCCCAGGCCGCAGAACCCCAGAATCCCGAACCGGGTCACGAACCGGTCCATGGGGCCGGAAACCATGGAGGCCACGGCAATCATGTAAACCTGGGAGAAGTGCTTCCCCTTTATTCCTGCATCCCCTTTGCCTGCATGCTGCTGTCCATTGCCCTGCTGCCCCTGGTGGCCGGGACTTTCTGGCACCATCATTTCGGGAAGATCTCCGCATTCTGGGCCGCCACTCTTGCTGTTCCCTTTGTGGCAATATTCAAGGGTGTCGCGGTTTATGAAATTCTGCACATCATCCTGGCCGATTATGTCCCCTTTATCATTCTTTTATGGGCCCTGTTTACGGTATCCGGGGGGATCCTTCTCAAAGGGAGCCTGCGGGGCACCCCCATTGTCAATACCGGGATCATCCTGCTGGGAACCGTCCTGGCCTCCTGGATGGGGACCACGGGTGCGGCTATGCTTCTGATCCGGCCCCTTTTAAGGGCCAATGCCCACCGGAAAAACAAGACCTTTATGGTGGTGTTTTTCATTTTTCTGGTGGCCAATATAGGCGGGGCCCTCACTCCCCTGGGAGATCCGCCGTTGTTTCTGGGATTCCTCCACGGGGTCAGCTTTTTCTGGACCTTTAAAATCCTGCCCGAGATGCTGGTTGCATCCGGGATTCTTCTGACGGTTTATTTTTTTCTGGATTCATACCATTATAAAAAGGAAGATGTCGTGGTTCCGGATGACGGGGAAAAACAGCCCCTGCGCCTGGTAGGGACCTATAATTTCCTTTTTCTGGCCGGGGTAGTGGGCTCGGTTCTCATGAGCGGGATAGTCGATTTGGGAACTGTCTCCACTTTAGGCGTTCACCGGGCAGTCCAGGACTGGCTCCGGGACGGGCTGCTCATCTGCCTGGGTCTGGCTTCGCTATGGGCGACGCCCAGGGTGCTGAGGGAAGAAAATGAGTTTTCCTGGTTTCCCATTATCGAGGTGGCCTATCTGTTCATCGGGATCTTTATTACCATGATTCCCTGTCTGCTTCTGCTCAAGGCAGGCCCTGACGGCGCCTTTGCCTTTTTGATCGCTGCGGTGAAAGAACCCTTTCACTATTTCTGGGTCACCGGATGTTTATCCTCGTTTCTGGACAATGCCCCCACTTATCTGACATTTTTCAATACCGCCCTGGGCAGTTTTTACGCAGGCATGCCCGAGGCCCAGTCCGTCCCCCTGCTCATGACCGAGAATGCGATCTTCCTCAAGGCCATATCCTCGGGAGCCGTGTTTTTCGGGGCCTGCTCCTATATCGGCAATGCCCCCAATTTTATGGTGAGATCCATTGCAGATGAGGCAGGAACGACCATGCCCAGCTTTTTCGGTTATATTCTTAAATACTCCCTGGTCTTCCTGATTCCGACTTTTGTGATTGTCACCTTTATTTTCTTCTAATATAGTAGGAAAGAGAGGACAAAAGGAGAAAACCATGAATTTTGATCTCCACGGCTTAAAAATAGCAATTATCGGCGGCTCCGACCCCTGTGCCCGGATTTTGGATATGCTGACCGGGCCCGGGTTAAGTAAACTGGATATCCGGGTGGTTATGGTGGCGGATACCCTGGTGAACAGCAAGGGAGTGGTCCGGGCCCGCGAACTGGGCATCCCCGTGGAAACCGATTATGCAGAGGTCTGCAACCGCCAGGATCTTGACCTGATTCTAAAACTCAAAAACGACGAAGCCCTGACACCCATGCTGGAAACCATTGATTCCTGCAGTATGAGGGTCATTGATCTGGACACATATCAGGCAGGTTCCTTTATTAATTTTCTGGAGATTCAGGAAAAGATTCTCCAGATCAAAGATAGGCTCGGGGATAAAAAAGTGACCAGGGAAGATCTGGCCGGTCTTTTTGACGAGTTTTCAGACCAAGTAATCCAGGTGGCAGACCAAAGAAACCTCCATCTTAAGAATGAAAGAGAGACCCTGCTGGAGATGGAAAAGGAGCTTACCCAGATCATCCAGGGCTCCATGATCCCCACCTTTATCATCAACAACGAACATATCATTACCCATTGGAACCGGGCCTGTGAGGACCTGACCGGCCACAGGGCCTACGAGCTGGTGGGTACGGACCGTCAATGGGTTCCCTTCCGGTCTGCCAAGCGGCCCACCATGGCCGATGTGGTGGTCAGCCAGATGTCGGAAGAAGATGTAAAAAAGTACTATGGTACATCCTGGCGTAAATCCAACATCATTAAAGAGGCCTATGAAGCCGAAGAGTTCTTTCCCCATCTGGGGGAGAATGGAAAATGGATCTTTTTTACGGCCGCTCCCATTAAATCCCCGGACGGTAAGATCATAGGGGCCATTGAAACCCTGCTCGACCAGACCGAAGACAAAAAAGCAAAAACGGAAATCGATCTCCAGGACCGGGAACTGGCCAAACTCCATGAAAAGTATAAGGCATCGGAAGAAAAGTACAGGTCCCTGTTCAACAACAACCCCAATCCCATATTCATCATTGACCGCGGGACCCTGGAAATCCTCGATATCAACCACCGGGTGGAGGGGGAGTACGGATATTCCAAGGCCGATCTTCTGGGAAGTTCTTTTCTGGAAATCGGGGAAAAAGACGACAAGATCATCAAGAAGAGGTTCATGGAACTGGGCAGGGGAGAGGCCGCTCTCTTTACCAAAAAACGGCATTTCAAAAAATCAAAACAGGCCTTTTATGTCAATATCAAGGTGGTGAACGCCAGGTACAGCCACAGGGATGTGCTCATTGCATCGACCACGGATATCACCGAGAGCATTGAAAAGGAGACCCAGCTTATCCAGGCCGGGAAACTGGCTACCCTGGGGACAATGGCAGCCGGCATGGCCCATGAGATCAACCAGCCCCTGAACGTGATCCAGATCTGTGCCGACCTCATGCTCAAGATGATTAAAAAGGGAATTTCCATTCCCGAGGATGAACTCAAGGGAATGGCCGAGGATATCATCGATAATGTGGCAAGGGCTGCAGGGGTGATCAAGCATGTCCGTGATTTTTCAAGGCAGTCGGAAAGGGATTTGAAAAAGCTTGATCTCAATGATCCCATCAGCGATGTATTCAAGGTTTTGGGCCACCAGCTTACGGTTCACTCCATCAAGGTGAATCTGGACCTGGATTCTGACCTGCCCCCGATCCGGGCGGAACACAACCGGCTGGAACAGGTATTCATCAACCTGGTGACCAATGCCATAGATGCCATGGATGAAAAGGAAGCAAAGGCCAAGGCAGGGCAGGGCGGTGATGAACCTGTGGAGAAAAAACTGACCATTACCACTCGGAGTTCCGGAAAAGAGGTGATTGCCGTGGTCTCGGATACAGGGGTCGGTATGAGTGAAGAGGTCAGACAGAAAATATTTGAACCTTTTTTCACCACCAAGGAAACCGGAAAGGGGACCGGGCTGGGTACCAGCATCAGTTTCGGAATCATCAAAGATTATTCCGGAACCATCGAGATTGAGAGCGAGGAAGGGGTCGGGTCAAATTTCACAATTAAATTTCCAGCAATTGAATAGGGGATCCTGTTATGTCGGCCAATAAGATATTGATTGTGGATGATGAAGAGATCATCGTGCGGCTTTTGTCCATGTCCCTGAGAAGCGACGGGTATGAGACCGTGACCGCCTATAGCGGGGAGCAGGGGCTGGAAAAGTTTCAGTCGGAATCCCCGGATATTGTGGTGACGGATATCAAGATGCCGGGAATGGACGGGCTTGAGCTTTTACGAAAGATCAAGGAGATCGATGCGGACAAGGAGGTTATCATCGTCACCGGCCACGGGGATATTGATTCCACCATTACGGCCCTCCAGTACGGGGCAAGTGATTTCATCAACAAACCGGTGAGGGACGAAGCCCTGGCCATTGCCCTGGACCGGGCCAAGACCAAGATCCATATCCGGGAACAGCTGGAGGGGTATACCAAGAACCTTGAGAAAAAGGTGGCCGAGGCCACGGAAGAGATCCGCCGCCGGGCCCGGTTCCAGAAACTGCTGATCCAAAGCAGCAATGACGCCATTGTGGCCTTTGATCATGATTGGAAGATCGTCGTGTACAACCCCGAGTCGGGCAGGATCTTCGGAAAAAAACCGGGTGATGTGCTCAATCAGACGACCATTGACGACCTGTATACCTCAGACCTTGTGGAGGAGTTAAAGATTCAGGCCCGGAACAAGGAATCCGGCAAAAGCACGCCCTGGCATGAAAGAACCCTGGAACTCAGGGACGGCACCCGCATCCCGGTGAGATATGCCACCAATGTACTCCATGAACGGGGGGAGTTTATGGGGATCGTTAATTTTTTCCAGGACCTGACCGAGATCAAGCGGCTGGAACAGGAGCTGGTCCAGTCCGAACGCCTGGCCGCCGTGGGACAGACGGTCAGCGGCCTGGCCCATTATGTTAAAAACATCCTCATCGGACTCAAGGGAGGGTCCTATGTGGTGGATGTGGGCATGAAAAAGAATAATACGGAAAAACTTAAGGCCGGATGGGAGACCATTAAGAAAAACATCAACCGGGTGGCAGATCTTACCCAGGATCTTTTAACCTATTCCAAGGAAAGGGAACCCGAATTTGAGCCCTGTGATCCCAACGAGATCGTGGAGGAGATCATTGACCTGGTGGCAGATACTGCCGCATCCAAGCAGGTCCGGGTTCTGAAGGAGCTAGATCCGGTTTTAGGGGAGGTGATTGCCGATCCCCGGACCATTCACAGGTCTCTGCTTAACCTGGTCTCCAATGCCGTTGATGCCTGTGAGGAGGATGAAGACCGGACAAAGGACTTTAAGATCCTCATCAAAACCTATACAGAGAAGGGCTGGCTCTGCTTTGATGTAAAAGACAACGGCTGCGGAATGGATGATGAGATCCGGGCCGGACTCTTTAATCCCATGTTCAGCTCCAAGGGGGGCAAAGGAACAGGGCTTGGCCTCCTGGTTACAGGAAAGCTTGTGGAAGAGCATAAGGGACGGATTGACACCGAATCAAGCCCGGGACAGGGAACAACTTTCACTATCCGGCTTCCCCTTGCGGAATCTGAAGCGGTTGAATAAAATTGACAAAGGAGAATAGATTATGAGTAAAAAGGTTCTTGTGGTGGATGATGATCCCGATGTGAGGTCATTCGTTGTCACAGTCCTGGAGGAAAACCAGTATACTCCTTTGGTTGCTCAGGACGGCGTGGAAGGATTGGAGAAAATTCTGAAAGATCCGCCGGATCTGGTGATTCTGGATGTGCTCATGCCGAGGGGAAGCGGTATCCGGCTTTACCGTCAGTTAAAAACGGATGAAGTCCTTAAAGGAATCCCCGTGATCATGTTCACGGGAATTGCCATGCGCTCATTTCTCAAATCCCAGAAAGTTCTGGAGGAATTTAAAGGAGGGGAAGTGCCCAAGCCGGATATTTACCTGGAAAAGCCTGTTGAGCCGGAAGAACTGGCCCGGGCCATCAAAAAAAAGATCGGGTAAAAAGACAGGGGTAGAGAACCGTTTATATATATGCGACGCCGGATAACGGCCGCGGGAGGTTTCATGAAAATTAACAAACTGCTTTTTGTGACCAAGTTTGAAGATCTGTGTTATGACGCCTTGAATTCATTGCTGAGCCTGAGAAAAGCAGATCTTGAGCATGTGGTTTTCCTGAATGTGATTGAACGGGAAAAGGTGGCCATGAAAAGGGGAGCCGGATACTTAAAAGAGGAAGAGGTCAAACTCAAGGAGACGGCCAATATCCGGTTTATTGACTGGGCGGAGAACCTCTTTGAAATGGGAATGGAAGTCGGAGCCTACATAGAGGTGTCCACCCTGATTCCGGAAATTCTCAAGGTGGTGGAACGGGAAAAACCGGATCTTATCGTTATCGGGCGATCCCACAAGGGTCCGTTGGAGCAGCTTTATTCCCGGTCCGACATCACGGAACTGACCCGGAGGACCCGGGTTCCCATCCTGGTCTTCAAACATATAGCCGAAGACAATATGGTTCCCGAGGAGCTGTTCAAAAGACCCCTTTTTGCCACCTCATGGTCCAACTCCGGGGAAAAGGCCGTGGCCTGTCTGAAAACCCTGGGACAGGTCATCGGAGAGATGCACATCATGCATGTGGTCAAGGAAAAGGACCTGGAAGGTCCGGACTCCCATGAAGTCCAGAAGGTAAGAAAAAAAGAGAGAAAAAAACTGGATGATCTCTGTGATGAATTTGAAGATGCAGGGATTTGCTGCCGGCCCCATGTATATGTGGGGGACCCGGAAAAAGAAATTTTAAAAGCGGCAAAAGAGTACCAGGCCACCATGGTGATTTTGGGCTTCAGCGAAAAAACCGCAATTCTGGAACGGTGGATGGGTTCCATCTCCAGGAATATAGCCGATAAATCTGTTTTTCCCTGCCTTCTCTTCCCGGTCAAGGGCTGACATCCTGACATCAATATATCCAAAAGCCAGGATCCGGCTGTTTTGAAGCTGACAAAACGGCTTGACTCCCATGGGGGGGTTTGCTACAAAATGACGCGAAAATGATAAAAACAAACTGAGATCTGATTTAGATATTTTTTTTGATAAACTAAAGGGTTGTTATGAAGCTTTTATTTATAGATGATGAACAGACGTTTTTGAAGTACATGGCAAAACGACTTGTTCTCGAAGGGTTTACAGCAAAAACCACCTTCTCGGGAGAAGAAGGGGTGGAGGCTGCTGCTAAAGAAGAGTTTGATGTGGCCGTAGTGGACCTTCAGATGCCCGGAATTGACGGTATTGAGGTCCAAAAACGACTTAAGGAACTTCAGCCTTTTCTGCCCTGTATCGTACTGACGGGTCACGGAAGTGTCGAGAATGCTCTGGAAAGCGGCAAGTATAATGCGTTTAAGTTTTTGTCCAAGCCCGTGGACATGGATACTCTGATTGAAACCATCAAGGCTGCCTATGACCATCGTTTGAAACAGGAAGGCCCGAATGGCGGCGATGAACCGGCCGGAAAATCGTCAAAGAAAAAGGGAAGCTTATCAAAACTTTATGATAAATTCCGTGGAATTTACGGTGTCGAAAAATAGTCGCCATATCCAACCCAGACATTTGTCTATCCCCAGATAAGGAGACCCGATTTGACTGAATCTTCCAACGGCCCTGGCCCAAACGCCGGTTCGGCTGAAAACCGTTTTTCTTTTTTCCCTTTTTTGTTCACCTTTATTCTGATGATGATCACCTGGGTGGTGCTGTCCGGAAAATTTGAGCCGCTGTTGCTGGGGCTCGGTGTGATTTCCAGCGGCCTGGTGGCCTGGTTTTTTCATGATCTGCTTTTTCCGAGCATCACCATGGGCCATGCCGGCATCGGCCTGAAATTTATCCTCTATATCCCCTGGCTGCTCCTGGAGATCATAAAGGCCAATTTTCATCTTTTGTTTCTGGTTTTTCAACCCCGGATGAAGGAGCTGATCGACCCCCATATCATCACATTCAAAACCGATCTTGAATCCGACCTTGCCATTACCACCCTGGCCAATTCCATTACCCTGACACCCGGCACCATTACGGTAAATGTCGAAAGGGATGGAACCTTCAGGGTTCATGCCATTGACAAGCCGTCTGCCGAGGCCCTGCCCGGCACCATGCTGAAAAACGTGGCTGATATCTACGGAGAGAACCAATGAATATTTTTCTTTTATATGTCGCCCTGGCCCTTTGCCTGCTGATGCTGCTTTCACTTTACCGCTGCCTGTTCGGCCCTTCTGTACTGGACCGGCTCATCGGGGTGAATGCCATCGGGAGCAAGACCGTTGTCCTGCTCCTGCTCATCGGCTTCCTCTACGAGCGGGTGGACATGTTCGTCGACATTGCCCTGGCCTATGCCTTCCTCAATTTTGTGGCCGTACTCACCGCTTCCCGGTACTTTCACAAGCGGAAAGGGCTGTACGAAGAATCATTTACCGAGTAAGGGGAGATCTATCATGTTATTAAACGGTTTGGCTGTTTTTTTTCTGGTAACGGGCCTGATCTTTTTTCTGGGAGGTGCCATCGGCATCATCCGCATGCCTGATTTTTACTCCAGGCTTCATCCGGCCGGCAAACTGGATACTCTGGGGATCATGGCCATGGTTATCGGGCTTGTCCTGATCAACCTGCACCACTTTTCCCTTGCCACGGTGCTGCTCTCCATTAAAATGCTGCTCATTGTCTTTTTTGTATTCATGTCCAGCCCTACGGCCACACATTCCATTGTTGACGCAGGCATGCGGGCAGGTCTTCGGCCCTGGACCCGAAAAAGTGAATCCAGTGCCAAAGGAAAGGAATAAAGATGTACTGGCCCATTGACCTGATCGTTTTAACCTTTGTCATATTCTGCGCCATTGCGGCCATCTCCGTCCGTGACCTGCTGGGAACCGCCATCCTGTTCGGAGCCTATTCCTTTATGATGTGCCTTTTGTGGGCGGTCATGGGTGCCGTGGATGTGGCCTTTACCGAGGCTTCCGTCGGGGCCGGGGTCAGCACGGTCTTTTTTGTCGCAGCCGTATTTCGAACCAGCAGGAGGACAAAAGATTGAAACTCTTTGCTTTCATTGTGGTCTGCCTGACCGGCGGACTTTTGCTGTACGGAACCGCTGACCTGCCGGACTGGGGGGACCCCAACTCTCCGGCATCCCTTCATCTTTCCAATTATTATATTGAAAATGCGGTGGAGGAGACCGATGTGCCGAACCTGGTGACAGCCGTTCTTGCGGATTACAGGGGGTTTGACACCATGTTTGAAACCGCGGTTGTCTTCTGTGCCGGCCTGGCCTGTTTTCTGCTGCTCAGGGATTTCAGACCCAAAAAGGACCAGTACTACCGCCATGTGCCCACGGGAGTCGTTCTCCATGTAAAGAACAACGCTGCAGAGATCCGGGTGGGAAATGAATTTGAGGACATGGACAAGGACTGGGTGCCTTCGGACACCATTATCAAGACCGTGTGCCGGATTTTGATCCCTTTTATCCAGATTTACGCCTTGTATGTGGTTGCCCACGGGGATTTTTCACCGGGCGGCGGGTTCCAGGGCGGGGTGATCTTCGGTTCCAGCCTGATTCTCATTGCCATTGCCTATAATCTCAAAACCCTGATGAAAAGGATATCAGAAAAATTTCTAGGGGTTTTTTCCGCCATCGGCGTGCTGATTTACGTGGGGATCGGTGCCCTTGCCATGTTCATGGGAGGAAATTTTCTGGACTACGGCAAATTGTCTCCGATTTTCGGGGAGCACCATATCCGGGCCCTGGGCATGCTCGGGGTCGAGATCGGTGTGGGGATCGCCGTAACCATGGTCATGGTGATCATTTATATCAATATCGTCTCCGAAGGCAGACATGACGAAGGATTATAGGATACACGTATGGACCTCTTAGCTCTGATCACGGCAAAGTACAACTACTGGCTTTATATCATCCTCATGATGATCGGGCTCTACGCCATGATCTCCAAAAACAATTTGATCAAAAAGCTGGTGGGTATGAATATATTTCAGACCGCCATTATCCTTTTCTACGTCTCCATCGGGTTCAAGCACGAAGGCACCATTCCCATTATCAAGGAAACCTCCGGTCACGGGGCGCATCATGCCGCCATCCAGGCCGCCCATTATATCAATCCGCTGCCCCATGTGCTCATGCTTACGGCCATTGTGGTCTCCGTAGCCACCTTTGGTGTGGCCATGGCCCTGTGCGTCCGGATCTACCAGAGATACCAGACCCTTGAAGAAGATGAACTCAGAATGCGATTATCGGAAAAATAGACCATGAACAATTATCCTGCACTTGTTGTGATTGCCCCGCTTCTGGGGGCCTTTTTTGCGGGCATTGCCGCCTGGGTGGAAGAACGCCTCACTTACCCCCTGGCCCTTGCTGCCATGGGAATCTCCGCCTTTTCCGCCGTCAACAACCTGATCACGGTTCTGGCCTCGGGGACCATCAGCTACCGGATGGCCGGGTGGGCGCCGCCCATGGGAATCGAATACCGGATCGACACCCTGAACGCGGTGGTCATGGTTCTGATTTCCGGCATTGCCCTGGTCAATCTGGTGGCCAGTTACAGGAACGTCCAGCAGGAAACCCCGGACCGGAGCAGCGCCTTTTACGTGATGTATCTGCTGTTCCTGGTGGGGCTTCTCGGCGTGACCGCCACCGGCGACCTGTTTAACCTTTACGTCCTTATCGAGATTACCTCTTTAACCTCCTATACCATGATCGCCCTGGGGGACAGGGACAGGGGACCCCTGGCCAGCCTTAACTATGTTTTCATCGGTGTGATCGGCGCTTCTTTTTATCTGCTGGGTGTGGGCTATATCTACATCCAGACGGGTTCTCTGAATATGATGGACGTGGCCGGAATCATACGGGGTATGGAAGGATCTTCCACGGTTCTTGCGGCCTTTATCCTCTGCATGCTCGGGATCTGGATTAAAATGGCCCTGTTTCCCCTTCATGTATGGCTGCCCAATGCTTACAGCTACGCTCCGGTGGGATTTGCCAGAATTGTCTCTCCGCTCATGACCAAGGTCATGGTCTATGTGATGGTCCGTCTGATGATCACGGTGTTCGGCCTGGACTATATCTTTACCACCCTGAATCTGTCCAAGAGTGTGGTATGGCTGGGAACCATTGCCGTCCTTGCCGGCGGGATCATGGCCCTGGGTCAGAAGAATCTGAAGAAGATGCTGACCTATATCATCGTATGTGAAATCGGATACATGGTGGGAGGCGCCTGGCTGGGGAATGAACTGGGAATGACCGGTGCCATCCTTCACATAATCAACGACGCCCTCATGACCTTTGCCCTTTTCCTGGCCGTGGGAAACATGGTCTACAAGCTCAAAACCGTTGATTTTACCGATCTGCAAGGGCTTTTCGGCAAAATGCCCTGGACCATGGCCGGATTTGTACTGGCTGCCTTCAGTATTGTAGGCGTACCCCCCACCTGCGGGTTCTTTTCCAAGTGGTACCTGATTCTGGGGGCCTTTGAGGCCGGTGCCTACCACTTTGCCGCTGCACTGCTGATTTCCTCCCTGCTCTGCGCCATTCTCTTTTTCCGGGTGTTTGAAATCTGCTTTTTCGAGCCCATGTCCGAGGGACACGGCCATGGAGAGGCTGTGGTAATGGAGGAGGCTCCGGTTTCATCCCTGGCCGCTCTGGGGATCGTAAGCCTTTCCCTGATCCTGGTGGGGATTTATTCGGGCACCATTGTGGACACCATTATCCTGCCGTTTTTAAAATGAATCTAATTTAACCCCCTGCAAAGGCAAAAGAATAAATGGAACTGATACCCTCAATCAAACCTCTTCTGGCTGTCCTGGTTTCCCTCCTGGTCATCCCTGTCCTGGTCTCTTCTTCGGAAAAGCCCAATGTCAGGGAATCCTGGACCTTTATTGCCGGTACCATCAAGTTTCTGATCGTGGTCTCCATGCTGCCGGCCATTCTGGACGGACATGAGATCGGCCTGACCCTTTTCAAGATTGCACCGGGTGCGGATATTGCCCTTAGAGTGGATGCCCTGGGGATGCTCTTTGCCCTGGTGGCCTCCTCCCTTTACATCATCACCTCCATGTACTCCATCGGTTATATGAGGGGGCTTAACGAACACGGGCAGACCCGGTTTGTCTCTTATTTTGCCCTGGCCATCTCCGCAACCATCGGGGCGGCTTTTTCCGCCAACCTGCTGACCCTCTACCTGTTCTACGAGATCCTGTCTTTGGCAACCTATCCCCTGGTTACCCATCACCAGGATGCCAATTCCCGGATTTCCGGCCGCAGGTACCTGACCTTTATCCTGGGCACTTCCATCGGCCTGGTGCTGCCGGCCATGATCTGGTGCTACCACGTAACCGGAACCCTGGAGTTTTCAGCCGGCGGCATCTTCTCGGGTCAGTTGTCCAATCCTTCCGCTGCCGTGCTCCTGCTCATGTTTGTGTTCGGATTTGCCAAGGCCGGCATCATGCCGTTTCATTCCTGGCTGCCGGCGGCCATGGTGGCGCCTACACCGGTATCCGCACTCCTCCATGCCGTAGCCGTAGTCAAGGTCGGTGTCTTTTCCATTGCCCGGGTTATGACCGGGATATTCGGCGTTAAACTGCTGGCCTCCTTTGGCCTTGGCGCCGTTGTGGCCGGGATCGCATCGGTAACCATTCTGGTCTCTTCGGCCATTGCCCTTTCCCAGGATGAGTTTAAACGGCGGCTGGCCTATTCCACCATCGGGCAGCTATCCTATATTGTACTCGGTCTGGCCCTGCTTTCTCCCAAAGGCATGACCGGCGGTCTGCTCCATATTGCCATGCATGCCTTCGGCAAGATCACCCTGTTTTTCTGTGCCGGCGCCATCTTTGTGGCCACGGGCAAAAAGTATCTGAGCCAGATGGTGGGAATCGGCTACCGGATGCCGGTGACCATGAGCGCATTTCTCATCGGGGCCTTATCCATCATCGGACTTCCGCCCACCGGCGGATTCATTTCCAAATGGTACCTGGTGCTTGGGACCCTTGAGGGGGACCAGATGATCATGCTTTTTGTGCTCTTGACCTCTTCCATGCTGAACGCAGCATACTTTATGCCCATCTTTTACAAGGCCTTTTTCTGCACTCCGGAAGAGGCCATGTTTGAACGCAAGGTGGATGAGGCACCCATGATGTGCGTGGTGCCGCTGGTTGTCACCGCTTTGATCTCTTTTGTTCTCTTTTTTGCGCCCCAGCCCTTTTTGAATCTTGCATCCCTGGCCGTTAAAGGCTTTATCGGAGGATAATCTAATGAAAAATAAAAATAAAACTGAACTCATGGAGCTGAAACACGATGCCGTTCCCGGCTATCGCCCTGTTTTTCTCGTTGTGTTCGCTGCAAGCTGTGCCTACATGGCATATATCTTATCTCAACCTTGTCTCTAGGAAATAGGCTCATTTACCCATGGAAAAAAAGTATATGTTCGACAACCCGGAAAACGTCAAGAGACTGCTTAAGGTCTTTTTCAGTTCCGTGGTTGTTCTGCTCGTCCTTGATATTGTCTACATTATTCTGTCGGAACACCACATTATTCACCGCCACGTGGAATATGAGTGGGAAAAGTACTGGGGGTTTTACTCCTTTTACGGATTTGTGGCCTGCGTCGTCCTGGTGTTGGTTTCCAAGTACATCCTGCGGCCCCTTGTAAAGCGCAAGGAGGACTACTATGACAACTAGTACCCTGCCGGCGCTCATCTTTATGCTGGGCGGCCTTCTGATTCCCTTTTTCAAAGGAAAGGGAAAGTCGGTTTATATGATGCTCATCCCGGTTGCAGGCTTTTTGAACCTGATCCATATCCCCATGGGGGAACAACACCTTCTGAGTTTCGGGGACTTTCACCTGGTGCTGATGAACGTGGACCGGCTCAGTCTTTTATTCGGTTATATCTTCCACATTATCTCTTTGATTACCGTGATCTATATCCTGAATTTCAAGGACAACACGGAATTTGTGGCTGGCTTTTTCTACGCCGGGGCAGCCCTCGGAACCATCTTTGCCGGTGATCTGTTCACCTTTTTCGTGTTCTGGGAGTCTTTGACCGTGGGATCGGTGATGCTCATCTGGTCCCGGAAGACAAAGTCGGCCCAGGCCGCAGGATTCCGGTATCTTCTGGTCCATGCATTCGGCGGGCTGGTCCTGCTGGCCGGTATTGTATTCCATTTTTCCGAAACCGGGTCTTTGGAAATGTCCCAGATCACCCTGGGCAGCCTTTCCTCCTATCTGATTTTTTTCGGCATCGGTATCAATTGCGCCTGGCCTCTTGTTCATCCATGGCTGACGGACGCCTATCCCGAGGCCACCATCGGCGGCACGGTCTTTTTAAGCGCCTTTACCACAAAGACGGCTGTCTATGCCCTGGCAAGGCTCTATCCGGGCACGGAGCTCCTCATCTGGATCGGTGTGGGAATGGCTGCCTTCCCCATCTTCTACGCGGTAATCGAAAACGATCTGCGCCGGGTACTGGCCTATAGTCTCATCAATCAGGTCGGATTCATGGTCGTGGGGATCGGCATCGGAACGGAACTGGCCATCAACGGCGCCTGTGCCCATGCCTTTAACGATATCCTGTTCAAGGGCCTGCTGTTCATGTCCATGGGCGCTGTCATGTATCGAACCGGAAAGATCAACGCCACAGACCTGGGGGGGTTATATAAGAGTATGCCCTGGACCTGTCTGTTCTGCTGTGTGGGCGCTGCCTCCATTTCCGCTTTTCCCCTGTTTTCCGGCTTTGTTTCCAAATCCATGGTCATGTCTGCGGCAGCCCTGGGTTCCCATGTTCCGGGCCAGGGAAGCCTGGTGTTTGTCTGGCTGGTCCTGCTCTTTGCATCCGCAGGCGTGTTCCACCATGCCGGGATAAAAATTCCCTTTTTTGCCTTTTTCGGCCATGACTCGGGGCTCAGGGTTAAGGAAGCCCCGAAAAACATGCTCATCGCCATGGGGATGGCTGCCTTTTTGTGCATCTTCATCGGAACATATCCGAAACCGCTCTACGATATTCTGCCCTTTCCCGTGGATTATCAACCCTATACTATATCCCATGTACTGACCCAGACCGAGCTGCTCTTTTTCTCTGCCCTGGCCTTTGTCCTCCTGCTTCTCGGGGGGATCTACCCGGCGGAACAGCGGGCTGTGAACCTGGACTCCGACTGGATCTACCGGAAAGCGGGCAGGGGGGTCTACGCCCTGCTGTCCGATACCTTAAATCCCCTGAATTCCTGGTGCGAGTCCCTGGTCAGGGCTTTTGCCTCAGGTGCGGCCGGATTTTTCAAGGACGCCTTTGCCAGGCTGGCCCTGTTCTTCTCGGTGAACTTCTGGCTGGCCCGGTCGGTCAGGGGAAAACGGCTGGAGTTCAAAAAGGGAAGGCTTTACACTGACATGGTGGAAGGCACCGTACCCATCGGGATCGGCGCGGCCGTGGCCGTCTCTTTTATTCTCCTGGTTTTTATTTTAACCTAAAGGAAAATATTATGGTAAAAATAGAAGATCTCAAACGGATTAACATGCTCAGCAAGGTGCCCGATCCCCTGCTGGAGATTATCAGCCGGGAGGCCCAGCTCAACATTTACGGAGCCGATACCCAGCTCTTTGCCGTGGGGGACAAGATCGATACCTTTTATCTGATGATCATGGGCCAGGTGGCCCTGAAGATGACCTTGTCAGAAGATATTGATGTAATTCTGGACAATCTGCAGTCGGGCCGCTCTTTTGGCTCATCCGCCCTGATCGAGGGATCTGTGGCCACTTATACGGCTGTCTGCCAGGAACCCTGTGAGGTCATTACCCTGAAGGGTTCCAGAATGCTGGAATTGTTTGAAACCAATAAAGAACTGGCTTTTCATGTAATGACCGGCGTGGCAGGGCAATACAAACGGACCATGGACAAAAGGGCCCGGATGATATTAAAAACCCTGGAAGAGAATCCGGACCTGAAGTCCGGGGTGAGCGACATCAGTGAATTGACCCCGGTCTTTTAAATCAAATTTGGAACAAGGGTAAAAAAGATGGTTGGGATAGAAAAGCTAAAAAAAATCAATTTTTTGAAAAATCTGCCGGAAGAGGTTCTGGAAAAAATCAGCACGGTGGCCCAGCTGGAAAACTTTGACGAGGAGACCATCCTCATCCGCCAGGATCAGGTCCAGCACCTGATCTATATGCTGGTATCGGGTAAAATCTATATCAATTGCCGGGCCGCATCGGGCAAGGTCCTGACCCTGGACGAACTAACATCGGGCCAGACCTTTGGCCTGTCCTCCCTGCTGGACAACTCTCCGTCCACCTATACGGCCATCTGCGCCGAGGACAGCAAGGTGATCAGCATCTCCTCGGAGCAGCTCCTTGAGCTGGCCAATTCCGATCATACCACAGGCTACCATTTGATGAAGCAGGTGGTTGAGAAGTTTAAAACACGAATGACCCGGCATACCCGCCTTTTCATGGCAGCCCTGGCGGCCCATCCGGCGGTGAGGCAGGTCAAAAGCGACAATTAAATCCTGAGCCATTCCCGGAGTGCCGGGTTTCTCCAGGCAGCCTCATTTTTCATTGCCAATAAAAAAACGGCCTTTGATTCATTCAAAGGCCGTTTGGTTTCAGGCTGATTTTTCCGGGCCACGCCCTTCTTTCAGATCGGGTCTACCCGGAAAAATTCCTTTTACGTCAGGGCAAAAATAAGAAAGACAAAAGAAATGGCCACTGCCGCCCCGATACCGATGGGAAGGGTGCCATGGGAAATGTCATTGTATAGCCTGAGTTTCTTATGGGCCAGACGTTTATCCCGGTATCCAAGAAGGAGCCAGAAATTGACCGCGAAAAACAGGCAGACATGGGTTGCCATCTGCCTGAAAAAAGCGGCGCCTTCTTTTACAAAGGCAAGGATTCCCTGCTCACTTACGCGGTTTAAGGCATTAAACCCCTTATCCATGGCCCGGTAGGAGAGTTTTCCAAATTTTCTGTAAAACCAGTCTGCGTCCAGGTTCCGGCTTCTGACCTCGGGAACGTAATAGCCGGACAGGATCAAGAGGGTAAAGGCAAAGGCACCAAAGAGCAGCAATTGAAGCTGCCCCACCACATGGGACCCGGTGTAGGGCTGGTAATCCACGGCAAAAGGCAGCAGGTTGTAAAGGGGCTGATAATAGACGCCCAGTCCCACACATAGGAAGGCGGCAAACCCCATGGCCAGCAGCATGTTCAATGGCGGCTCTTTGGCCCGGATCCCGGAATCATGGCCGAAAAAGGTAAAAAACGGGACCTTGATACCGGCATGGTCCACCACCCCGGTGGAGGCAAACTGGAGAACCAGCCAGATCAAAAAGAATTTTTCATGGGCGGATGCCGAGACAATCATGGATTTGGAAACAAAGCCTGAAAAAAGCGGGAATGCCGATATGGAGGCCGCGCCCACCATACAGAACAGGCAGGTCAGGGGCATGGTCTTGTAAAGCCCTCCGATCTCGGTACACTTGATCTTTCCCGTCATCTGCAGGACAGATCCCGCAGCCATGAACAAAAGGGCCTTGTAAAGGATATGGCAGAAGGCATGGGCCACGGTTCCGTTGAGGGCCAGTTCCGTGCCGATTCCAATTCCCACCAGCATGAACCCGACCTGGTTCATCAGACTGTAAGAAAGCACCCGGCGGATATCGTTCTCCAATACCGCGTAAAAGATCGGCACCGAAACCATGAGTGCGCCGATGACTATGAGAAGATCCGTGCCCGGAAAGGTCCTGACCAGTAGATAGACCGCAGATTTGGTGGTAAAGGCACTCAAGAATACCGTACTGGTGGGCGTGCCCATGGGATAGGCGTCGGGCAGCCAGGCATGGAGGGGAATGGCTGCTGCATTCAGTGCGATTCCAATGAAAATAAACCAGGAATATGGATCCCTGAGCCCGATATAATCAAAGGTTGTGGTTCCGTTGTGGTGGATGTAAAAGATGATCCCGGCCAGCAGGAAAAGTCCGCCGGCCAGATGGACCAGGAGATAACGAAATCCTGCATCCCGGGATGCACGGGTCCTGGGTGCAATGACCAGAAATGTCGACGCAACGGCCATGATTTCCCAGAAAACATACAGGGAGAGAAGATCCCCTGCCATTACCACGCCCAGGGTGGAGCCGGCATAGACCAGCCCGGATACGTGCTGGAGGTCGTCTTCGACCTTCAGGGCAAAGAGGACACCGATAAAGGCCATGATAGTAAATATCAGTGCAAAGATCCGAGCCAGTTTGTCCATGCGCCCGAGAATCAGGTCGAACCCTGAAAATTTGAAGGCCCAATAGTTTCCCAGGTCCAGGTTGAGCAGGGTGATGAGAACGGCAATGGGTAGGAGAAGCATGTATGCCCGCTTGAAATTACCCCTCAAAAACGGGATAAACAATGCACCGATAACAAGAATAAATGCAGGGGGAATCAGATTAGTCGTCATAGTAGTCCTCTTTTCGCATGATGAGTTTTCGCAGGAGCTTGGCTACAAAGATGAGGGTGACATAGGAGATGAATCCATATACCGCATAGAATCCGTAAAAATGCGCCACATGGAACTCTCCGTGCATTTCCACAAAAGCCTCGGCGATCAGTACCAGGACAAGTGCGACAAAGAATCCTATTCTCAGCCGGCGTACGTTTTCAGGCTTGTCAAAAATCGTTAATTCCTTTTTCATTTCAGCTTCCTTTCATGGGGTCTTCAAAGCAGATGAGCGAATATGTAGATGAAATAGATCACAGCAACACTTAAAACAATGTGGAAAGCCGTCTTGAATCCCGGGGTTTCGGCATGGTCCAGGACTTCATACTTTTCGTTGTTGAATTCTTTGATTGTGGTTTTCATAGGTGTTTTCCTTTTGCGGTTCAGGCCGTTTATATTCGAAGGTTTCAATGAACCAGGGGAACGGGAACATGGAATTTTACCCATCCCGCTGTTCCAGGAGAGGGTTCACCAATCCCAGAGCCACCAGAATCGATCCCTGGTTTTTATCTGTTCCCCTCCTGCCGTGCCCCTGTGAACCAGGGCCGGGAAAGGGGGGATTATTGCTAATGGAATTGTCTTGGGGCACGGTGCGGCCAAATTTCCTCCTTTTTATGGACAGGGGGACGTAAGAAAACATTCGCGACAGAGCTGGAAAGGACTTGTTCTCAGCAGGTTGAAAAATTAAATCAGGTGCCGGGATAAAAAGAGCATGGAACAAAAAGGTGAAATAGTGATCGGGAAAATGAAAAGGAGAATAAAAAAGAGCGGGAAGGTGAACAGGAAAATCAGCGTGGGACCAGCGGGAGAACGAACTCGAAGATGAATGGGAGAATCAGGCGAAAATCAATAAGAATAATGGTTTCCGGATGGTTTGAAGAAATGTCCTCCTTTTTTGGGGTTCAGAAATCAGACGTAGCTTCGCCCTGTCGATTCCAGGAAGCAGGCTTCATGAATTGACTTCCCTATTGTCATATATAAGAAATTTAAAAATTTCAATCCTGTAATCCCTTATTTTTGAATCTTTTGGGTGAATTTCCAAAATTTCCTCCCGGCCAAAGTAGAAAGAATGAACAGATAATAATTGACAGGGGGGCTCAATTGGGCGAAAACAAAAGATGAAGCATATGACTTTCTTGCCCTAACCCGTGGATGATTGCAAATCCGTGTCTGGATATGGTCCGGACACCAGCCCAGGAGGGATTTTATGGAAGACAAGCCCCTGCCCAATGTGTTTTTTCATTTTCGGTTCAAATTCCTTGCCGTTACTGCCATTGCATTCCTTTTCTATATCATACTGACCGGCGCCTCTGAGATTGAAAAATTTGCAGACAGCCCCCAGTTCAAATTAATGGGGCCTTTTTTTATTTTCAGCGGGATTCTCTTTCTTCTGTTCAGAAAAGTTCCCATTAAATGTCCCCACTGCCATAAGATCGTTTCCACAAAAAAAGACTGGACCTGTCCAAATTGCGGTAAGTCCCAGGGCAAAGAAAGGATACTTGCGGACAAATGTCTTCACTGCAGGCAGGTTCCGGATATCGCCTCCTGCACCCATTGTAAAAAAGAATTTAGATTATAACCCTTGAGGGGGCTCTGAATTTTTCCGGGACCTGTCTGTCTTGAGCCGGAGAACGACAGAGGTTCCCTCCCTGGGTGTGCTGGTGATGTCGATATCACCGTTGCAGTTGAGAATGATATGTCTGGCAAGGGAAAGACCCAGACCCTTTGAATTCTTCTTTTCACCGGTAAAATACGGCTTGAAGACATGGGGCAGGTGTTCAGGCAAGATCCCGCAGCCCACATCGCTGACCCCGATGATAATCTCCCGGTCCTGATACCGGGTGGACACGGAGATGATTCCCCGGGTCTCCATGGCCTGAAATCCGTTTTTGATTACGGCTGTGACAGCGGTTTTAAACCCGGTTTCCGGAAGGGATATTTCCGGAACCTCCCCTAGATTCATTTGAACCTCCACCTTGGTATCAAAGGAATTTTTCATCTCTTTGAGTACGTCCTCAATGATCAGGTTGACATCTGTTTTCCTGGCAGGTTCCTGGCCGGATTCTATGATGAGTCTCATATCTGAAACCGCCTGGCTGATCTGTTCAATGCCCCGGGCCGAGTCTTCTATGATTTCGGGATAGACCTTGAGAATGTTTTCCAGATCCATCCGGGTCTTATGATGGTTAATCTCCTGGATGGTTTTTACGACCGGTTCCTGAACTTCATCCATTTTTTTACGGCTGTTGATGATTTCCTGGAGTACCTGATACTTTTCAAGGAGAAGGGTGATCTCCTGGCGATAATTATCTATGGTATTCAGGTTGGACATGACCTGATTACCGGATTCATGCAGGGTGGCCAGGGAAGCCGATGAAATGTCTGAAACCATGACCACCTTCCTGGCCTGGAGGAATTCAATTTCCTGGGTTTCCAGGGTGATCAGAGCCTTTTCCAGGCGGGCGCTCTTGATCTGGATCATCTTTTCAAGGCTTCTATTGTATTTGGTCAGGTTGGATTCAGCCACGATACGCCTGGCAATCTCTTCGTTGAGTCGGAGATTCTTGGATTCTATTTCCTTTGTTTTTTCCTCAAGTTCTGTCAGGTGGCTGTAAGATCTCAGTGCCGTGGTCACCGTAGTGAAGAGTTTCTGGGTGGTCAGCTCGGTCTTTTCCTTGTAGTCGTTGATATCATAGTTCAGGATGATTTTTTTCTCCGGTGCCTTTCCGGGCTGACCGGTTCTGAGGATAATCCGTATTTTCTGGTTGTTCTCTGTTTCCCTGATAAATTTTGCCACCTCAAGACCGGCATCCTCGGTTTCCATAACCACATCCAAAAGAATACAGGCAATGCCCGGATCTTTTTTTATCATGGCCTTAGCCTCTTCTCCTGAAAAAGCAGATAAAAATTCAAGCCCCATGCCCTGGTATTCATAGTCGGACAAGACCAGTTTGGTCATCACATGGACTTCGTTTTCATCGTCGACAATCAGCAGCTTATAGCAGTCGCTGGATTTCCCAGGCAGAATCGAGGATTCTTCGGCAAATTGAAGATCGCCGTTGAACGATTTCTCTTTTTTGTTCATATCATCTCCGGAGCGTCGAAATTTGGCGGAACCGAGGTTGTTTGTTTCAACCTGTGACTGGATGATATTCGATTTGGCCCGGGTTGTCAATCGGCTAATGTTACAGGGATTTCTGCCGGATATCGCAGACAAGGGCCTATTTGTTTTTCCCGGGAATCATGTTTCGCAGAAAGGCCAGGTTCTTCGGATCCATGGAAATATCGCCGTTAAATTTAGGGGTTTCAAGTATCTTGGGAAGATCTATTAATCCGGGATCCCTCATGATCATCTCAAAACCGGTTTTTCCGATATGGCCTTTTCCGATATGGTCGTGCCGGTCTTTCCTGGATCCCAAGGGAGTTTTAGAATCGTTGAGATGGATGGCATAGATCCGTCCAAGGCCGATAATCTCATCGAGCTGATCCCGGGTCTTTTTCCAGGCCAGGGGAGTCCTTAGATCATACCCGGCCGCAAACATGTGGCTGGAATCCAGGCAGACCCCGCTGAGATCAGGACGTCCGACACGATCAAGCAGCCATGCAATCTGTTCAAAGGTTGCGCCCAGGCAGGTTCCCTGGCCCGCCGTAGTTTCGAGGAGAAGCCTGGGTCCGGTACTCTTTCTGTTTTCCAGGATCCGGGTCAGGGATTCGGCTGCAGTTTCAAGACCGGCTTCTTCGCCCCGGCCCAAGTGGGCCCCGGGGTGGAGGACCACATGATCAATCCCCAGCAGGGCGGAACGGTTCATTTCAGCTTCCAGGGCGGTTCTGGACTTTTCAAGCTTTTCCCTGTCATTGGAGGCGATATTGATCAGGTAGGTGGCATGGGAAAGCACCCATTGGATCTTGGCCTCCTGCCTTGCCCGGCGGAAAAGCTTGATTTCTTTGTCCGAGGGGGTCTTTTCCTTCCAGGTCCGTGCGTTTCTGGTGAAGACCTGGAGCACCCTGCATCCCAGGCCTTGGGCTTCATAAATTGAATTCTCTATCCCCTTGGCCGTTGAGAAATGGGCACCCACAAGGGTAGCAGGATCAGGGGAAGAAGAAGACAGGTCCATTTCAGGCCACCCCGGTAAACTCTATGCCGATTTTCTGCTGCATCTTTTCAACCATCCTGAAGACTTCCCTGAGCATGTGCCGGTCAAGATGCGAAAGATTGCCCGGGTTGACGTAGTTGTCCGGTATCAGATCTTCGTCCATGATGGTGGTGATCTGTCTTCTGAATCTTAAATTCATAAGAAAGTTATAGGCCTGGACAATATCCGTATACTCCTTGTTGGTCAGAGCATGTTTGGTATAGAGCCGGAAGAGTCTGACCAGGGTGTTGGTCTGGCTGATCCCGTTTTTCAGGGCATATACCCTTGAAAAATCCACAATGGGGAGGATGGCATATTTGATGTCCAGGGAATCTTTGTGCGGGCCTTCGGTTTCAACGATGAATTTGCCGAATAGGCCGATGGGGGGCTTGAAATAGAGGGTGTTCTCGGTTAAATTTCTCAGGAAACCGGACCAGCCCTGGATGGAATCCAAAAGGTAATCCTTAAGTTCTCGGGCCAGGTCAATATCTCCAAATGTGCCTTTAAAGTCAAAAAATATACTGGAGTAAAGCAGGTCTTCGGGTTTGGCAGCCCGGATCCACTGGTTGAAATACTGCTTCCACACAGACAGGGGCTGGCACCATTTGGGATTCTGGGCCATGTTGTCCCCGTCGCAGAACCGGTATCCGGCCCGGTCAAGCCGGGAACAGACCTTTCCGGCAAGGGCGTCAAAATAGGTTTTGGCCCGGTCAGCCTCTGATTTGTCTTCAATATCCTGAAACACAATGGCATTGTCCTGGTCCGATATCAGGGTCTGCTCCTCCCTGCCTTCGGAACCCATGGTAAGAAAAACAAAGGGGCAGGGGGGCGGACCTGTCTCTTCTAGACTGAACTCCATAACCTTTTCAATCACCGCATCGGAAAAGGTCGTTATCAGCCGGGTGATATACTCGGGATTGGCCCCGTTTCTGATGGGGTCGAGAAGCATCCGGCAGAGCTTTGCGTGAATGTTTTCGATCTCAGCCATCCCCTTGGCAGCCTTGATGGACTTAAGCAGAAGAAAGGTGGCCCGGGTCTGGCTGGCAATCAGATCTTTTTCCGTTAAAATCCCCGTGACATTGCCTGATTTTCCGCAGACCACCAGATGGCGCTTATCCTTTTGAATCATGGTGAGAAAGGCTTCAAACACCTGGGAGTCCGCTGGAATGAAAATCAGGGGGGAGGACATGATCCCTGACACCGGATCGGTCCCGGGCCTGTCCCTTGCCAGGATCTTTTCTCTCAGGTCTGCGTCGGTGACGATTCCGGTTACCTTTCCGGTATCCTCTTTGACCAGAATGGCGCTGGCATTATGCCGGCTCATTTTTTTGGCCGCCTCAGCAATGGAGGTGGTTTGGGGACAGGTGGCGATGTTGGGCCGGAAAATGGCGGAAATGGGCTGGTTGAAAAAAGGAAGGTTCAGACTTTTGTCCCTGTACTGCCGGGCGATGATGCCGGCAAAGGCGCTGTCCAGCATGAGAAGGCCGAAGGCATCGGTGAAATAGCTTTGAAATCCAGGGTTTTTTTTACACAGGTCTGAGAAAGAGGCGGCTTCAATGGTTAAAAAGATGCTTTCCTCAAGGGTTGTAAGGGTCCGTATGGCAATGCCCGAGTTCAGCAGGATGGAAATTCCCCCGAAATTGTCCCCGGGAGTCATCTTTCCAGACAGGATTTTCTGGTTGTCCTGTTCAAAATAATAGAAGGCCGATCCCTTAGAAAGTACATAGAGTTTGTTCAGCCGGCTGATTTCCTGGACCATAACCATGGAACCCCGGGGATGGGTCTCATAGGAAAACCAGGAAGAAAGATCCTTTTCCTCGGTTTTTGACAATAAAGAAAAAGGCGGGCCAATGGATTTTTGCTTCATAAAAGTATTTCCCTAAAGATCATGGTTAGGAAGATTCTTTAGCCGAACCGGTTTCCAGAGCATTGAAAATATCCGCAGGTATTTCCGGAAAGGTTATCTGGGCAAGTCCGAACCATTTTGCCACGAAAAATCCGGGAAATACTGTTTTTCTCTGGTTGAAATACCGGGCATCTTTGTTGTACCGCCTGCCCGCGTAAAAGAGGATCTCCTGATGCTCCCTGATGGAAGTGACCAAATCCTGATAGGATTTGGAATCCCGGACGGAATTATTTTGTTCCAGTTCCAGAACAAGCTGGGAAATATCCTGAGTTATGCGGGTCTGGGAGGCTTTAAAATCAAGGATAAGTTCCGGGTCAAGAGGGGTTTCGATTTCGTTCATCCGGTCCAGGACGACCGAAGCCTGGCGTTCATTTTCCAGAACTTTATCCACAGACTCCGGGTCCATGCTTGTCCGGGCCATGTCAGAAAGGGCCTTGACCATCTCCGATCTTTGGGCACATTCCTTGGTCCATTGTAATTTTGCCGCGTTGACCCGGCTTTTGGCCCGCAGGAGACTGGTGTATCCTCCCATAATCACACAGAGAAGAACAATCCCAATGACAACGGAACAAATTCCTGCAAACATCATCCACGGTTTTTTCGTGCTCAACTCTTCTTCCATGCCAGATTCCTCCTTAATGAAGTCAAATCAAAAAAGTCAGCAATCACCGGCAGGGCCGGAGATCTGTCTCGTAAACCGATGGGACTGCTGCAATGGCCACCTGTATTCTTAAAAATCACTGCCGGGATGCCCAAATGATCATTTTGTGCATATTCCTGAAAATGCAAAATCATTTAAAGACTCTCCCATAAACTTGGAGTATACCCAGACTAGTTATCAGTTCTTGTTTCCTCTTTCAAGTCCCCTTTCTCCTTAGTATTTCAGCCGGGCATAATAGGTTTTTTTCGAGGCTTTCAAGGCATCTTTCAAGGTCAATATCCCGTTGGCATTTAAAATGGGAATCAGTTTCAGGAAAATTTCAGCCGTGGTCAGGGCGTCTCCCAGGGCAGTATGGCGGCCGATGATATTGACCCCCAGGCGCCTGGCAATATTTTCCATGTCATGCTGTTCATGAATGGGATGAAGCACGGCAGAGAGCAGCAGGGTATCCAGGGAAGGGTTGGAAAATTTTATGCCGGTGGTTTTTTCCTTCACTTTGAGCATCTTCAGGTCAAAGGCGATGTTATGGCCTAAAAATACCGTGTCCGAGGCAAATCCCTTAAATCTGGCCAGAACTTTGTCAATGGTGTCCTTTCCCCGCACCATTTCATAGTTGATGCCGTGGATTCTGTAGGATTCTATGGGGATTTCCCTTTGGGGATCTATGAGTTCCTCAAAAAAATCCTGGTAAACGATTCGATTCTTGACAATCCGGACGGCGCCGATGGAGACGATCTCATCTCCTGCTTCCGGATTCAGGCCCGTGGTCTCTGTATCAAAAACCGTAAAGGTGAGGGATCTTAGCTGGGTATCCAGGAGAGGTCTGGCCTGATCCTCGGTCTTAAAGAGGTTGAAATTGTAAAATTCAGGCCGGGAACCGGCCAGTACAGGCGATCTGTGTTCAGCAGAACCGGTAACCTCATCGCTGATCCGCGTGGAGATCCTGATTTTATCGGTTTTGGCTTCCCCCACTACCTGGAGATGGGAGTTGTTCAGTTTCAGGACATAATCAAAATGGGGAAGGGCGTTGATTCTTTTCTTTTTTATTTTTTCGATTTTTTCCACTGCAAGGGGGGAACCGGTCCAACCGATCTCAAAACAGAGGGTCTGCCCTTCGGCTGAAACATGGAGATCAAACTCATGCAGGGTGACCATGTCTGAGATGGATACCATAAGAAAGACGATGGCACTGGTCAGGGAATAGGTGTCTGCCCGGATCTGTTTGTCCTTGAGAGGATTGAAAAGATTGATCCGGATATTATGGTTCACTCCGGCTTTTTTCTGGACCATCACGAGAAATTGATTCAGGTCCAGGCTGGTCAGGGGGAGCTTTGAAAGGGAAATGTCCTGAATCATGCCGGATGTCCGCAGAAATTCCCTTTCAAGGGTTCGGCAGCGTTCATTGAATTCCCGGTCCAGTTCAGGATGGTTTTCCAGGACCTGGCCAGGAATAAACATTTTTTCCATTAAGCCCGACGTTTCACGGATATGGTTTTCCAGGGACTGCCTAAAGGAAAAAAGCTGGTTTTCAATGGTTTCGTATTTTTGAATGTCCTGGGATATCTCCTGAAAGGCCAGGATGAACCCTGTCATGCCCCTGTCCTTATCCAGCACCGGAATGGCCTCCACACTGATGAGCCTGTGGGTGTAGATCGGGGTGATGAAATAAGAACCTGAACTCTCCTTCCGGGTACTGAGCTGGTTTCCGATTTCTTCCATGGCATGGGCAATGAGGCTTTTGTCGATGAGATGAAAAATGGACCGGCCCAGGCCGATGAACCGCTCAGTTTTTCCCGGATATATCTTATGGGTGAACATCTTCTTGGCAAGTGAATTGAACAGGATAATCCTGCCGCTTTTGTTGCAGATAATCACGCCGTGGGGGATTTCAGACATGATGGCGGCCAGAAGATTTCTTTCTTTTTCCGTCTCTTTCCTGGCGGACAGGATCTGCCGGGTGATGTTTTTGTTCAGGTTCTCGAACATGTCGGCAAAATCGTTGATTACACAGGCCAGGGTGGCGATATCCTTATTTCCTTTAACGGTCAGGCGGTGGGAGGGATTGGAGGCATAGATGACCTGGGCCTCTGCCGATATTTTTTTGATGGGCTTTATATAGAGGGTATAGACAATATCGGAGATCACCCAGAAAGCAGAAGACAGAATAAAAAACAGTCCAAGAAGCGCATATATATTACTCTGGAGAATCTCGGTCAGGACCCGGGTCTGGTCCAGGGTCAGCCCGGACCAGATATATCCGAGGATGCAGGCTGAGAGCATGAGGACAATACCGGCGCTTAAGAAGGAGAATTTCCAGAATCGGTTGGTTTGGATCATGACCTTTACAATCAAAGGATAAAGGATAAAGGATGAAGGATGAAAGAATCAGGTTTTCGCATACCGCCTCCATTGGATATCCATTGTGCTTATGAAAAGATAGGGGCCGGAACCAAGAGGGATTCAGAACACGGCTTCATGTCCTGAATCCCTCGTCTTAAAGTTTTTTTATTATACACTCTTGCAGATACAAAAGAACGATGAAAGCCGCAGAATGAAAGAATCATCCCTTAGCTCTCATCCTTTATCCTTTGTTTACCTATCCCCACCATCCCCAGCCAAATGAGGCCGTGAACAGGATGCAGAAGATAATGGTTGCAATCAGATATTTATCTTCTAATGCCATAATCTTGTCTCCTTTTGTTCAGTTTTTAGGGAGCAGCTGAAGGAGTTCACCCGCAGCTCCTGCCCGCCACCAATATCAGTCTGCTTCTTTGGTGACATCCATTGTTTCCACATCTGCTCTGCGGATCTGCTCTTCGCTGGTGGTGGACATCTCTGCCTTGAAGCACAGGGCCCACATCATCACGATACCGACGATCCACCAGATGATCTGCCATGCCCAGATGGGCGGGAAACCGCAGAAGGTGATGGCCGTATTGCCGATGAGAACACCGGGTCCCAGGGCCAGTAGATACCACAGGGGAACCAGGATCTTCATCCGGGAACGCCAGACTTTTCCTTTTTCGGAAGGTCCGTCCACGGAATCGAGCCATTCCCTGACCTCTTTCTGGCGGTCAATGGTTTCCTGGCTGTCTTTGATACCAATACCGCGGCAGAGATAGGCCACGGCAAGGCCTACAAAGATGCCCCAGCCGGCCGTATGGATGGACAGGGGATATTTCCAGACGTAATAGGTCAAAAAGCAGGCGACAATGGCCGCCAAAAGCCCGAGGACTACGCCGACGCTGGGATATCTGAATCCCCAGTGTACGCCCATGAGGCAGAGGTACATGATGGTCCCGAATGCCGTGGCAAACCCCCCGATCATAACAATGGCATCGGAGGAGGTCAGGCTGACGATAACTGCGGCAGCGGCCAGGATGGTGGCGAAGATCCGGTTGGTCCAGATCTGCTCGGAATGGGAACCACCCTGTTTTCTGACATACCGCCACCAGACGTCCCTCTGGATGATGGTACCCCCGGTGCCGATGTAGGGAGCGGCCGTGGAGTGAATGGCTGCAATGGCGCCCAGGAAGACCAGGCCCAGGACCGGTCCGGGAAGGAATTTGGTCATGAGCATGGGAACTACGTCGCCGTCAACCTTGGGTGCCAGCTCTCCGGCCATCATCAGGATCCTGGCTCCCATACCCTGGAAGGCCGTGAAGAAGAACAGGGCCAGACCAACCACAAAGGTGGACATGAACACCTGCTGCCAGGCCAGGGGCTTGGGTGAGGCGATACCGAAGTTCCACAGGGTAAAGGCGGGGGAGGACTGGATGCCCATGAGGGCAAACATGTAAGTCAGGATCATGACCGCGGTCCATCCGCCGGTGCCCAGACCGAAATGGATGAGTCCCGGTACCTGCATGTACTTGTCTTCAAGGCCGCTCAGGGACTGTGCAAAGCCGGACCATCCTCCGAACAGCGGAGAGGTGACGGTATAAAAGCCCAGCAGGATAATGCCGCCGACCAGGAGGCAGAACTGAAGCACGCCCACCCAGGTGGAGGCTTTAAGTCCGCCGGTGACCACGTAGAACCAGACGATAAAGGCCATGAAGATCAGGCCGAAGGTCTGGGGTACGCCGGCTACCCAGTAGAAGAGCTTGGCAGCCGCAATGAGCTGGAGGCCGGAGTAGAAAATGGAATAGAGAAAGGCCGCGATAACGGTGAGCCATCTGACAGCCTCGTTGTTGTAGTAGTAGGCAAACATATCACCCGGGGTGATAAAGCCGTACCGTTTGCCCATGAGCCAGTTTCTCTTGGCGAAAAACGCACCGGTAATGGGAATGGTTAATACATAAAAAGAGGCATAGGCATAGACGAGACCTGCCTTCCAGATCAAACCTGGGTGCCCGATAAATGTCCAGCCTGAAAACGAGGCAGCCGTTGCCGCCATCAAAAAGGCGATAAAGGGTATGGAACGGCCGGCAATGGCATAACCTGCCGCTTTTTTCTCAGTAAAAAATCCCCTGAGGCCCCACCAGAAACAGTAAATAATATATAATCCTAATAGGATGTATACCCACATCTTAGGGTCCATAAAATGTTTCCTCCTGTTTCATCTTTATTAAAAGTGTTGATCGGATTTTATTGATTATCAGGTGTTTCAGGATAATCAGGGCATATCGCACCACCCCCTTTCAAATTGAGTTTGGACATATGTGCTTTTGCTGTTACGCCTTTTTTCCATACCCGATCTTACCTAAAGAATCTTCAATTTCATCCAGGATGGTATAATCATCTATGGTTGCAGGGACCTTGTAGCTTTTTTGGTCTGCAATGGAGCGCATGGTGCCCCTCAGGATCTTTCCCGATCTTGTTTTGGGAAGCCGTTTGACCACCGTTGCCGTCTTAAAAGCGGCCACAGGACCGATTTTATTCCGGACCAGCTGAACCACCTCTTTAACGATCTCTTCTTCGGGCCGGTCCACCCCGGCATTCACGACCATCATGCCGAGAGGTATCTGGCCTTTCAGGGAATCGCCAACCCCCATGACCGCACATTCGGCCACATCGGGATGTTCTGCAATGACCTCTTCCATGGCTCCTGTTGAGAGCCTGTGTCCGGCCACATTGATGATATCGTCGGTACGGGCCATGACAAAGACATATCCGTCCTCGTCAATGAATCCGGCATCGGCGGTTTCATAGTATCCCGGGAATTCGGAAAGATAGGATTCCTTGTACCTCTCGTCGTTCTGCCACAGGGTAGGCAGGGTGCCCGGGGGCAGGGGGAGTTTGGCCACAATGGCGCCGATCTCTCCGGGGCCAACCGGATGGCCGTCTTCTCCGAGAACCGCCAGGTTCCAGCCGGGAGCGGCTTTTGTGGGGGAACCCGGCTTGACTTCAAATTGTTCGATACCCACGCAATTGGCTGCAATGGCCCAGCCTGTCTCGGTCTGCCACCAATGGTCGATCACCGGAACCTTGAGGCTGTTTTCCGCCCAGGTCAGGGTGTCCGGGTCGAGCCTTTCTCCTGCCAGAAAAAGATATTTGAATGGGGACAGATCAAAACCGCTCATTAACTGGGCTTGGGGATCTTCCCGCTTGATGGCCCTGAAGGCCGTGGGTGCGGTGAACAAGGTCTTTACCTTGTGCTGGGAGATGATCCGCCAGAAGACCGAGGCATCCGGGGTGCCCACGGGTTTGCCTTCGAACAGGATGGTTGTGCAGCCCTTGAGAAGTGGACCGTAAACAATATAGGAGTGGCCCACTACCCAGCCGATGTCTGAGGCGGCCCAGTAGACATCTCCCTGGTTTACACCGTAGATGGCGCTCATGCTCCATTTCAATGCCACCATGTGACCGCCGTTATCCCGGACCACGCCCTTGGGCTGGCCCGTGGTACCTGAAGTGTACAGGATATACAGGGGGTCTGTGGCTGCCACGGGAACACAGTCATGGGGTGCAGCCTGGGTCATGGCATCTTTCCAGTCAAAATCTCTTCCGTCGGTCATTTCAGCCTTTGCCTGGGGCCTTTGGAAGATAATGCAGGCATCCGGTTTTGAATCTGATAATTCAATGGCCTCGTCCAGGAGAGGTTTGTACTGAATCACCTTTTTCACCTCAATGCCGCAGGAGGCGGTTACGATGACCTTGGGTTTGGCATCGTTGATCCGGGTGGCCAGTTCGTTGGCGGCAAACCCCCCGAAAACCACAGAGTGAACCGCACCGATCCGGGCGCAGGCCAGCATGGCAAAAACCGCCTCCGGGATCATGGGCATATAGATGATTACCCGGTCTCCCTTGGTCACTCCTTTTGAGGCCAAAACCCCTGCAAACAGGGAGACCTCTTCCTTGAGATCTTTATAAGTATACTTTTTAATGGTATCGGTGACCGGGCTGTCGTAAATGATGGCATCCTGGTCTCCCAGACCGTTTTCCACGTGGAGGTCAACGGCATTGAAACATGTATTGGTTTCACCGCCTGCGAACCAGCGGTAAAAGGGAAGGTTGGAGTCGTCCAGGACTTTGTCCCAGGGTTTGTACCAGTGGCAGTCTTCAGCAATGGGGCCCCAAAACCCCTCAGGATCATTAATTGATTTCTCGTGGGCATCCGCATAGGAATTGGACATTAATTTTCTCCTCAAATAAGGTATTCAACATTTGTAAAGATATGAGATTTGAAATTTCCTAAGGTCTGTCTCAAATCTCATATCATATCCCTTGGTTTAATCCTGGACCATGGTTCTGATTTCCTCCACCACCTCGGGATTGGCCAGGGTCATTACATTGCCAACGTCGGAATGGTTGGAAATGGCACCGAGCACCCGTCTCATAATCTTGCCGGAACGGGTCTTGGGCATATCCGGTACCAGCCAGACCTTTCTGGGTTTGGCGATCTTTCCGATCTGGTCGCAGATGGCGTCTGAGATCTTTTTGGCGATCTCTTCGCTGGGATTGATCCCGGGTTTCAGGGCAATATAAAGATCCGGTTCCTTGCCCTTGATGTCGTGTGCCACCGGAACAACGGCAGATTCAGCTACTTCATCCACAACCAGGGCGGCAGACTCGATCTCCTTGGTTCCCAAGCGGTGGCCGGAGACGTTTATGACGTCATCGATCCGGCCCAGGATTCTGTAATAGCCGTCTTCGGCCCTCATGGCCGCATCACCTGTCAGGTAGGGCCAGTCTTTCCAGTCCTTGGAATCCGGGTTGGTGCAATACCGGGCAAAATAGGTGTCCACGAACCGGTCCCGGTCTCCCCATATGGTCTGGAACATGCCGGGCCATGGGTTCTGGATGCAGATGTTTCCGGCAATTCCGGGTTCCTTGATCTCGTTTCCGTCATCGTCAAGGATGATGGGATGAATGCCGGGTACTCCCGGACCTGCACTGCCCGGTTTCATGGGTTTGATGCCCGGAACCGTGGAGCATAGGAAGCCTCCGGTTTCCGTCTGCCACCAGGTATCCACGATGATGGCCTCGCCCTTGCCCACGGCGGACTCGTACCATTTCCATACCTCCGGCTCAATGGGTTCTCCTACGGTGGTCATATGCTTGAAGTGGTAGGTGTATTTGGCCGGTTCGTCCGGACCGATTTTCCGTAGCGCCCTGATGGCCGTCGGTGCGGTATGAAAGATGTTTACATCCAGATCCTGGGCGATTCTCCAGGATCTTCCCGCATCGGGGTAGGTGGGGACTCCCTCGTATATCACCGAGGATGCGCACAGGGCCAGGGGGCCGTATACGATGAAGGAGTGGCCTGTGATCCAGCCGATATCGGCCATACACCAGTATACGTCTTCAGGATGGATGTCCTGGATATATTTTGACATGGCCGTGACATAGGCCAGATAGCCGCCGGTGCCGTGCTGACAGCCCTTGGGTTTGCCCGTGGTGCCCGAAGTGTACATGAGGAACAGAGGATCTTCCGAGAGCATTTTTTCCGGTTCCACCCTTGCTCCGTAATATTTTTTCAATTCTTCGTTGATGACAATATCCCGGCCGTCCTTCAGAGGGGTCTCAGAGGAATATTTGCCCGGATATCTCTGCCAGACCAGTACCGTGTCCACTTTCTGGCCCTGCTCTTCGGCTATTTTAACAGCATCGTCTGCGTTGATCTTGTGGTTCAGGAGAGTGCCGGACCGGTAATAGGAGTCCATGACGATCAATACCCTGGACTGGGAATCCACGATCCTGTCCGCACTGGCGCTGGCTGAAAACCCCCCGAATACCACGGAGTGGATCACGCCCAGCCTGGCGCAGGCCAGCATGGTGATGGGCAGCTCGGCCGACATGGGCATATGGATGGTGACCCGGTCGCCCCTTTTGAGCTTGGCCGAGTCCCTGAGCAGAGCGGCCATCTCATTCACCCTGACATAGAGCTCCTGGTAGGTGATATGATCGACTCTTTCCGACTCGGGTTCAGGGACAAAATGGATGGCGGTTTTATTTTTATTGTCTTTCAGATGGCGGTCGATACAATTGTAGCTGGCGTTGATCAGGCCGCCTTTAAACCATTTGAAGCAGGGAGCATCACTGGTATCCAGAACTTCGTCCCAATACTTGTACCACGTCAACATCTCGGCAAAATCCGTATAATAATCAGGAAAATGGTCCAGGCTGAATTTTTCAAAAACATCCGGATCAGTAAGGTTGGCCTGGCCGATAAATTTTGATGAAGGATAGTAGTAGTCTTCCTCTTTCCAGTGGACGGCGATTTGGGCTTCTGTGGTCTCGGCAACATCTTTTTTGCTCATCAGTTATCTCCTTTGGATCTTTGGTTTTCAGCTAAAAAAGGTTATGATTTCAAGGGATAAGATATCGGCACCACCTCCTTTTTCTTTTTCACAAACCATTTGTTTTCAGAAAACGATCTTTTCGTCTTAATTTGGTTCTAAAAATATATGTTCAGCTAAATTACACAATTTGGTCTAAAACTATATTCATAACCAAGAACCAGATCAGAAGGAGGCAACGTTCAGGAAGAGGAGAAAATTACAATTATTAAGTGAATCGAATTTATCTCATGCATCAACAAATATTAAGAACTCGAGATTAAGTCAACAGAAAAATACATTTTTCATTTTTTTTCTCTGGCCGGTTTTGGGTCCAAACAGGAATTAGGATGTGAAAATTTTACGGGGAAAAGTAAAAAATCTTGTAATTACAGTCAATAAAGGGTTTAAATCCGGTTAGGTGTTGAAAAATTCTGGTTTTTTTCAGGAAGGGAAAGCCAAAATATCTTTCATGGAATCCGGGTTAAACCGGGTAAAGAAGGGTGTTGAAACCGTTCAAATTTCTGTTTCGTTATAGGTGCCCCACGCGTTTGTAATTCTTTTTTCCAATGTCAGATTGTCCGGCTTTTACCGTAGCAATATCTGGTTTTGTTTTTTACCGCATAAAATCTATTTCAGACGGCGGCCTTTGTTGTATTCAGATATACCAATAGCGACCGATCAATCGGCTCAGAAAAAATCCCGCATTGAACGTTCAATTCATCCTGTGGCAGCAAACAACTCCTTTTGCCCATCTTCTTTTTTCATTGGTTTATGCCTTGTTCCGGCCATTTCAATCAACAATGTTACGATAGTCGTCAGAGTTGATCGGACAATCACACCATGCTGGCTTCTTACCCGTGTTTGTTCGAGGCCTTCTCTTTTTTTCATCAGATTAAAGGGCCTTTCACAGTTTTTCCGGATCTCGATTGCGTCTTGAGATCCGCTATGAAAAATCGGCATTGGTTGAAAATAGCCGCTGTCAAAATCAACGATCCTTGATTTTGAACAATTTGATTCAAACGCACACTCACCCGGAACGGCATCACATCCAAATTCGTGGCCTTCCGGTGTCGATCCCAAAAACTGCATTGGAATCTCACAAGAATCATTACAGGCAACCCTTAATGGCGATTCCAAAACGTTGTCAGGAAGTTTGGCTTTCTCCGATGCAGGGGTGACGACATAGACACCGGTTTCGTTGAGAACCGAACCATCACTATCGTGATAAGCCTGGTCGGCGGTTATCAATTTGATATCAATACCCAATGTTTGAGCAAGCTTGATCAACGGTTTTAAAAACAGGCTGTCATGATGATTTGCCGCCCCGATTAGGGATACCAATGGAAAACTATGGCCTGTCGATGGGTTGATGGCTGTTAGGGTGTGAAGCCGGTAGCCAATGACGTAATACGATTTATCCCTTTTATTCCGGCGTTTTCCACAATCACAGTCCGGATCGGAATACATTCGTATTTTTTTGCCTTTGACCTGAATTGTGCAAAGGGGGTAATTGATTTCAGACGGCAGTTCACTGGAATCAACACCATGGATAACGGCACTCTCCAGACAGCCTGATTTATAAAAATGATGGAGGAAATATACCAGGACATTCATCAATTGTTTGAAATTCAGGCCACGCCGGAAGTGACACAATTCAGTATGATCTGCCTGGTGTTTGGTATTTAAAGGCAGTCTCACAAAACGCCTGTTTTGCTTTCGTTCCCTGCCAAAATATTCATCGCTGCAAAATTTCCTGTAACTGATTTCAGGGTATTTGATTATTTTTAAAAGCTCCATCCGAAATAACTGGTAGGGTTGAATATCCCTGTGCACAGCGGAATATCCGTCAGGCGCAATCAAGCTGTTGATAATCTGGTTGTCTATAAGTTGGTCAACAAACTGCAATTCCGGGTCTACAATTTCAGGGTATGGCTTTTTCAGGGTGTCAAAATGAAACAGGTTGTCGGAATGAAAATTTTCAATGTAGGACGCCATCTCAGGAAGGCTACGAATCTCTGCTGAGGGGGCCTGATCTTCAACTCCTATGAGTTCTTCGATGGGGATGTCCAAGGTTTGAGAATAATCATAATTATCCAAAACTTCCATCATGATTTGCTTTGTCAGCTCTTTTTTGGACTTCCTTGTCATCTTTTTCCAGTTCGGAAAACTCTTTTTCAATTGCTTTGTGATGATTCGCCTGATATTTTTTGTATGCATAAAGCCTCTGTGGTGTTGTTTCCTTTTTGTTTAGGCGCTTGAAAGATACAACTAAACAGAGGCTTTTTCAATTACTAACATACTGAAAATTTGTCGGATAACGTTAAAATTGCGTCATCGATTTCAACACCCTTTAAAGGTCTGGAACTCAATTCTCTGCGCATTTTTCGCGCAGATCAGGTTTCGTCATCAGTGAATAGTAAATAATTGTGGAAAAAAATAATCATTGCACAGACATGGGCCTGAAGGTATATTTCAGAGAAGTGAAAAAACAAATCAAAGGAGTCTCCATGAAAAATCCCATTGACAACTATTGGAATCTCAAGCTTGAGGCGGTAAAAGAGAGTCTTGAAAATAATAATTTTGAAGTATTCATCACAGATACGGCGGAAGCGGCCAAGGAGCTTGCCCTCAATGAGATTATTCCATCCCTCAATCCCCAAACGGTCTCCTGGGGCGGTTCCATGTCCTTTATCGGCACAGGGCTTTTCCACGCCCTCATGGACAAGAAGGATCTTACCATCATCAACACCTTTGACCGGAAAATTTCTGCGGAAGAAATGATGGAACGGCGCCGGCAGTCATTGATGGTGGATCTTTTCATTACCGGAACCAATGCCGTTACCGAGGCCGGTCATCTGGTCAACCTGGACATGATGGGCAACCGGGTGGCGGCCATGATGTGGGGACCCAGGAATGTTCTTCTCATCGTGGGCAGGAACAAAATCTGCGGTGATCTGGAGGATGCCATGGTCCGAATCAAGAACTATGCGGCTCCGGTTAACACCATGAACCTGGACAAGAAAACACCCTGTGTGAAAACCGGGGTATGCCATGATTGTGCGAGTCCGGACAGGATATGCAATTACTGGACGATTATTGAAAAGTCTTTTATGAAAAAGCGGATCAAAATTGTCCTTGTGAACCAGGATATGGGATTTTAAGTCATGCAGACCCTACTAGTGTTCCAGCAGAACGGTTCCGGAAAACACAAAATCGAGGGAATCCGAAGATTCTGCGGTCCGGGGATCGAACTGAATATCGTGAATATTGATTCCGAACTGCCGCCGATTCTTGACGATACCTCGGCATACCTGCCTGAAACCATTGAGGCTGATCTGGTTCTGGACTACCTGGTCCACCGGGACCTTTCCGAAGACCTGAGTATTATGTGCGATAAGCTGAAAATACCCGTGATCGCCCCCGGGAGAAAGATCATTTCCGGGTCTGCCCTGTGTCCGCCCATCTGCTGCGCCCTGGCCGATCACGAGGGACTTGGAGAGTACGGGAGACGGTTTGGCACACCCAGGATGGATGTGGATGTGGAAGCCGGCAGGATAAAAGAGATCCGGGTTTCCCGGGGAGCCCCCTGCGGGGCCACCTGGCTGGCAGCGGATAAAGTCCGGGACCTGCCCCTTGAAGAGGCCTTGACCCGGTTCGGTCTGGAGGTCCAGTTCTTCTGCTCCGCCAATCCGGCCGGTTGGGATCCCTTATGGGGCAAGAGCCCGGTTCATCTCGCCGCCGATATCCATTCCGGGGTGCTCAAAGGGTGTTTGAAAAAATCGAAGTCCAGGGTCTGAAAACCTGCGGGAACCGGGAGCTGTTACCGGCGAAGATATTTTTACAGGGTAAGGGTTCGGGCCTAGTACAGGACTTGAAAACCGGTCAAATCATCCTGAAAGGGCATGGGTTCGTGGATGACATCATCCACCCGGGAAGCGGGGGAACCCTTTTTACACCAGCCCAGCATATTTTCCACATCCGGCCGGCTGCCCTGGAAAAAGGCCTCCACCGAGCCGTCCGGCAGATTTTTGACATATCCCATAATTCCAAGGTTCAGGGCGGCATTTCGGGTTTCCGCCCTGAAAAATACCCCCTGGACCCTGCCCATGATTTTGACTTTACAGCCGATGGGGTCCTTCATCTTATCCTTCCTTTTGTTTTCGGGCCAAAGATGCCTTTTTTATGAAGTCGTGTCCAAATTTTTCTTCAACCGAATCCACGGCCTTGTCCACGGTTTCCCATTGTTTTTTTACCCGGTGATCCGCCGGCTGGAGCAGGTCCATCTGTACAGGAGCATGGACATCTCTGAGATGGGAGACTCCTACGCCCAGGAGGCGGATCTTTTTGGTGATCTTCACATTTTCGTACAGGGCCAGGGCATGATCAAAGATGGCCTTGGAGGAGCAGATCCAGGATTGGGTTTTCCGGCTCCGGGTGATCTGGGAGAAATCCGAAAACTTGATTTTTATGGATACGTTTCTGCAGACCAGGCTTTTTTTTCTCAAATCCCTGCCCACTCTCTGGGAATGGGCCAGGAGTTCGGCTTTGGCATCCCAAAGTTCATGGATATCTTCTGAAAGGGTGGTTTCGCTGGAAATGGATTTTCGGTCGCTACCCGTCTCAACCGGGGTGTCATCGATTCCCCGGCAGAGCAGGGAAAGCCGGGTGCCGAATTTGCCGAATTTTCTCTCTAAAAGATCGGTATTCAATTTGCGGACATCCCCCAGGGTTTTGATCTTGAGGGATTTCATCTGCTCCATGGCCTGACGGCCGACCCCGGGAATTTTTTCAATGGGCAGGATTTTGATGGTCTGATCCATGTCTTCCATTGGGATCAGTGTCAATCCGTCGGGTTTGTTCATATCCGAGGCGATTTTGGCTAAAAATTTTACTGGAGCGATTCCAATGGAGCAGGTCAGGCCAAGCCGGTCCAGAATCGTCTTTTTGATTTTAACGGCAATGGCCCTGGGTGGGCCGAATAATTTCCCACACCCCTTGATATCTACATAGGCTTCATCAATGGAGACCGGTTCCACAAGGGGAGAAAAATTCAAAAGAATCTCCATGATTTTTTTGGAGTCCCTGGCATACTTGGCCTTGTCTCCCGGTACAATGATCAGGTGGGGACACTTTTCCCTGGCCTGGAAAACGGGCATGGCAGAGTGGATGCCGAAACGGCGGGCTTCATAGCTTGCCGTTGAAACCACGCTTCTTTTGGAATGTCCGGAAACCACAATGGGTCTGCCTTTGAGCTGAGGGTCGTCCCTCTGCTCCACGGCTGCAAAAAAAGCGTCCATGTCAATGTGGAGAATCATAAAATTTTTGATTTCAGAATTTTGATTTCTGATTTGGATGCCGGTGGACTCCAAAATCTAAAATCACAAATCTAATTTCTCAGATCCTTTTTCTGTTTTTCAAGGACATATCGGTGGATCTCTTCTTCCTGTTCCCGGTCAAGATCTTCAAAGATACATCGGCAGATGCTTTCCCGGTCTATATGGGAGATCCTTGCCATGGCAGTGAGTACAAATTTTTTTTTGGCATCGGGGATGTCCAGATTCAAGTGGATCCGGTCTTGATCATCAATGGAAAATCCGTTGTTCTCAAAGGCCAGGCCCCCGGCACTGATGTTGATCAGTTTTACGGATTTTCCCAGAAAAGAGAGAGAAGGGCGGTTTTCCCGGCTGAAAATATATCTGAAGGCTTCCCTTTTATCTTCCCGGTCTCCGGGATTTACGGCCTCAATTTTTATTTTCTTTTTTTTCAAGAACAAACTCAACCCTCCTGTTCATGGCTCGATTGGCGTCGCTGGTATTGGGAACCTGGGGCATGATTTCTCCGTAACCGGTTGCAGTCAGACGGGCAGGGGCGATTCCCCTTGAGATCATGAATTTAAGAACATTTGTGGCTCGTATGGCGGAAAGCTCCCAGTTGGAAGGAAACTGCCGGGTTGCAATGGGATTGTCGTCGGTATGCCCCTTGATGTTGATGGCATAATCTGGAAAGTCCTTGAAGATTGCGGCCATTTCATTGAAAACAGGGACGGCATCTTGGTTTAGCTCAGCCGATCCGGAAGGGAACAAGGCCTCCCCGGATATGCGGATAATGACTTTTCCGTCTTTAAATTTGGATGAGATATTTTTTCCCTGTCCGGTTTTCCTGACCATCTGCTTGACAGACTCCAGCAGTTCCGTGTCCTGGGTTTTCAGGCCGGTGACCTCTTCCAGGGTAAACTCCTCGGGAGCGAGGATATCCATCAATTCCATGATTTTGGAGAGTTTTTCCTTCTGGTCTGATTTGGAATGAATCTCTTTAAGGGAGGTTTTATACCCGTTCATTTCAAAGGAGGACAGGGAGTAGAGCAGAACGAAAAAGACAAGAAGAAGGGTCATGAGATCGGCATAGGTAACCAGCCAGGTGGAGTCGTCGTCATAGGTGATGAAACTGTTGTCGTAGGTGGTGTTTCTCATCTTATTTTGTCTTTATATTCATCTTTTCAAAGGGCTTGCGCAGCCTTGAGGATATGAAACTCGACAATTTTTCATAGATAATGACCGGGTTGTTGTTGTTGATGATGGATATGGCGCCTTCCAGCATGATTTCAAGGGTAATCAGCTCGACCACGGTTCTGGATCTGAGTTTACCGGCCACGGGCAGGAAAAACATGGTGGAGAGCAGGGATCCGTAGAAGGTGGTCAGCAGGGCCGTGGCCATGGAGGGTCCGATGGCGGAAGGGTCCTGGAGTTTGCTCAGCATCTGGACAAGGCCGATCAGGGTACCCAGCATACCAAAGGCCGGGGCATATATTCCCATTTTCCGGAATACATCCTGGACAATAAAATGTCTCATCTGAAGGGATTTCATCTCCGTGGTCAGGGCGGCCCGGATAATTTCTTCGGAAGAGCCGTCTGCCATCAGGCCGCAGGCTTTTTTGAGAAACAGGGAATTGCTTTTTATCTTGGAGAGCTGGAGCAGTCCCTGGCGTCGGCTGACATGGCTTAACTTGATCATGGTGGCCACGGCGTCGTTGGGGTCTTCCTTTTCCTTGGAAAAGACAAAATAAGCCGCTTTAAAGGCGGCCACCACATCCCTGAACTGGAAGGTGATCAGGGTGGTGGCAACGGTGCCGCCGAATACGATCATCATTCCCGGAACATTGATGAAATTATGGATGTCCCCGCCCAGGAATATGGCGGATATGATCAGAGAGAGGCCTGAGATGATACCGATGAAAGATGCAATATCCATGGGTTTGGTTTTATCCTGATATAAAAAAGGGTCCGTTAAAATTTCAAGTCATGTTAATATATCGGCTTTTTGGGGTCAAGGTAAATCAGAGAAGAGACCAGTGACACCTATAAAAGTAAGAGATGCAGCCGGGAAACTATATCCAAATGCAGGAAATCCACAGCCCAATACTTAAAACATAAGGATTGAACAAGACAGGTTAAATCTGGTATTCATGGGACCTGGAAAAATTTAAGGGGAAATGCCTTTGCGGTGTTGCATAAAAATGAAAAATCAATGGATATCCAGCCTGGCAGGCGTCCTGGTTTGTCTGGTGATGATCTTTACAGGGTGCGGCGACAATCCCGGGGATCCGGGGTTGAACAAAAAGGGACAGGAAAAAAAAGAAGTTCCGCCTCTGGAAAGGAAGTTTGAGCCTCTGCCGGAGAATATCCATTGGCTGACCAACCATGAGGATCCTATTTTTTCTTCAGCAGATGCTAAAAAGGGCGGAACCCTGAGGATGGCCCTGACGAGCTTTCCCATGACGTTCAGGACCGTGGGACCGGATTCCAACGGAGGATTCCGGTCGGCCATACTCGACAATCAGCTTTCCTTGATCAATATCCATCCCAATACCCTGAATATTCTCCCGGAACTGGCCACCCACTGGGCCTTTGGCGAGGATAAAAAGACCATGTTCTTCAAGCTCGACCCCGAAGCAAAATGGTCCGACGGCAGACCGGTCACTGCCTGGGATTATGTCTATACCCTGACCTTTATGCGGTCCGAGCACATCATCGCCCCGTGGTACAATGATTACTATTCCCGGGAAATCGAAAAGGTCATGGTCTACGATGATTATACCATCGGAGTGAAAAGCACCAAAGCCGTGCCTGACCTGCACCTGAAACTTGGAATCGGCCCGGTGCCCGAACATTTTTTCCATCCCTTGGATAAGGGTTTTGTCCAGAACTATAACTGGGCTGTCGTTCCCAATACGGGCGCCTACCAGATTTCCGAGTACAAGAAGGGAAGATTTATCCGTTTCCGGCGCAAGGAAAACTGGTGGGCCAGGGAAAAAAAATACTTTAAAAACCGGTTCAATGCCGATGCGGTTCAGTATACTGTGATCCGGGACACCAACCTTCAATGGGAGTATTTTAAGAAGGGGCGGCTCGACACCTTCGGCCTGACCCTGCCCAAGTACTGGCATGACAAATCGAGGACAAGGGTGTTTCGGGACGGATTTGTCCATAGGATCTGGTTTTTCAACGATCTTCAGCGGCCCAGTTACGGCATGTGGCTGAATCTGGACAAGGAAATATTCAAGGATATCCGCCTGCGACGTGCCTTTGCCCATGCCATGAATATCGAAAAGGTCATTTCCAAGGTGTTGAGAGGCGACTACTTTAGGCTGGCACAGGCATTTTACGGGTATGGAAGGTACACGGACTATTCCATTCAGCCCAGAAAGTACGATATCGGAAAGGTAAAATCCTTGATGGAGGAGGCCGGATGGAAAAGAGGGAAGGACGGCATCTGGGAAAGCCAGGGCAGAAGGTTCTCAGTCACGGTTACCTACGGATATGATGACCATATGCCGCGGCTTGCCGTTCTCAAGGAAGAGGCCCTCAAGGCCGGGATCGAGATTGAGCTGGAAAAGTTGGACCCGTCTGCCATGTTTAAAAAATTTCTTGAAAAAAAACATGATGTGGCCTGGATGGCCTGGTCGACCAATTTGAGGCCTTCCTATTGGCAGGGCTGGCATTCTGACAATGCCCATAAGCCCCAGACCAACAATATCACCAATACCGACGATCCTGAACTTGACGCACTCATCGACCAATACAGGGCAAGCCTGGACTCGGAAGAGCGAATCAGATTGTCCAAGGCCATCCAGAATAAGATCCACGACATCTGCGCCTATGTTCCCACTTATATGATCCCCTATGTGAGAATTGCCTATTGGAAGTGGATGAAACTGCCGGCCTTCCACGGGACCCGGATGTCTGAAAGCCTGTTTGATCCCTTTTCGTCTACCCTGGGCGGACTGTTCTGGATAGATGATTCTCTGAGAAAAAAGTCCATGGAAGAGTATAAGCAAGGCATACATCTAGAACCGGTTACCATTATCGATACTCAGTTTAAACCAGGAGACTTGAATTGATTCGGGCCCAAAAGGAAAATAAAGAGGCTCTGCTGGAGGTGGAAGACCTGGTGGTGGCCTTTGATACGGAACAGGGCAGGATCTGTGCCGTGGATGGCGTGGAACTTGAACTTGCCAAGGGGTCGGTTTTGGGGATTGCCGGTGAATCCGGGTGCGGGAAAAGTGTCACGGCTTTGAGTATCATGCGCCTGCTGCCCAAACCGGTCTCCAGGATCATGGGCGGCCGGATCTGGTTCAAGGATCAAAATCTTCTGGATCTTCCCATTGAGCAGATGCACACGATCCGTGGAAAAAAGATCTCCATGATTTTTCAGGAACCCATGACCGCATTGAATCCAGTTCACTCTGTAGGACATCAGATCATGGAAGTTTTTCATCTCCACTTCCCGCAAATGGGAAGCCAAAAGATCCGGATTGCCGGGAAGGAAATGCTGGAAAAAGTAGGCATTCCAGATCCGGACAAGGTGATGAAAAAATTTCCACACCAATTATCCGGAGGGATGCGGCAGAGGGTGATGATTGCCATGGCCCTGGCCTGTGAACCTGATATTCTCATTGCCGACGAGCCCACCACGGCCCTGGATGTGACGGTCCAGGCCCAGATTCTCGATTTAATCAAAAAAGTTCAGTCTGATTCGGCCATGTCCGTTATCCTGATCACCCACGATCTCGGGGTGATCGCGGAAAATTGTGATAAGGTTTTGGTTATGTATGCCGGGAGGGTTGCGGAGAAGGCAGATGTGGGGCCCCTGTTCCAGAATCCACTTCACCCCTATACCCGCGGATTATTGGACTCCATTCCCTCACGTGCGAAAAAGGCGAAAACCCTTTTGCCTACCATAACAGGAGGGGTGCCTTCTCTTCTAAATATGCCGGATGGCTGCAGGTTTGCCGGCAGATGCCCCCATGCCATGTCCCTCTGCCGCAGGGGCGTACCGGAGATGATCCAGCACGAGAGCGGCCATGGAGTGGCCTGCCATCTATATGCCAAAGCCCTTTGAACCGGGGAGATCCGAGGCAAAATAGAAAAATTTAAATTTTTCGAAAATAATCCTTGATTTTTCAATTAACTTTAATATTATACAATCGAAGCGAAAACGGAGGGCTTCGCAGTTTCGTTCTAAAGGCACGACCCATTTGTTGGAGCGGCAGGACCTGAGGTTTGAAACTAAATATCGTTTACTTAAATTAAGGAGAGAGTCGTAATGGCAAATGGGATAGTCAAATGGTTTAACGACGCCAAAGGGTATGGGTTTATCGAACAGGAAGATGGTCCGGACGTATTTGTTCATCATTCCGGAATAAATTCAAATGGTTTCAGATCGCTTAATGAAGGGGACAAGGTCACATTTGACGTGGAAGACGGGCAGAAAGGCCCGGCTGCCGTCAATGTAACCGTTCAATAATTTTTGATCATCTTTTGCATGACCCTGAGGATTTTTAATCCGGCGGCGATGCAAAAGCAAAGATCGCGTGAACAGAAAAGGGGGTATGCTCTGCATAACCCCCTTTTTTAATTGGAAAAGACCGGATATCGCTCTTTCAAGCGGCAAGATCCGTTATTCCAGGGCCCGGGAAACGATCTCATAGACGTTTTTGGACAGGGTTTCAAGTTTCAGGATCCGCCGGAGTTCCTTTTCCATCAAGGGTTTTTGGATGTTATCGTATCTTTTCCAATGATTGAAACAAGAGGACAGCCTGGCAGCGATCTGGGGATTGATTCTGTCCAGGGCCAGGATCTGTTCCGCAATAAATTCGTATCCTCTGCCGTCGGGCCTGTGAAAATTAAGGGGATTCTGGATGGCGAATACATAAACCAGGGATCTGACCTTGTTCGGGTTTGTCAGTGAAAAATCAGGATGATTCAAAAGATCTTCCACCTGTTCCAGGGTGTCGGGAAGGTCCGAGGCCGCCTGGACCGCAAACCACTTGTCCAGGACCAGTTTGTCATCTCCCCATTTGGCGTAAAATTGTTTGACCCCTTTTTCTCTGTACTCCGGGGAGATCCGGCTCAAAATCCGGAAAGCCGCAAATTCGTCGGTCATGTTCATGGCGGTTTCAAACCGGTTCAGAACCAGGTCGCTGGTCTCTTTTTCCTTTAGACTTCCCAGAAAGGAGAGGGCAAGATTTTTCAGGCTCCGGTCGGCAGCCGCCCTTTGGGATACAGAAGCCGGATCTGCCTGGGAACAGATCTCCAGGATATCCATGAACCGGTCTTTCAACTTCCTTGCCAGGGTCTGCTTTAAAAAAGACCTTGCCCTGTGGATGGCAGAAACATCAATCAGATCGTAATGGTCCTTAATCTCCATTTCCGTGGGAAGAGACAGTGCTTTGGCCAGAAAGGCCCGGTCCGCTCCGGTATCCATCAATGCGGATTCAAAGGCAGAGATGAGTTCCGGTGAAACCGTGGGGGATTTTTTATTCTGAATTCCGGAAACCAGGCGCTGGATTTCTTTTATAAAAAGGGTTTGGGCCGCATCCCACCGGTTAAATTCATCGGAATCATGGGCCATGAAAAAGGCCAGATCCGCTTCTGTAAAATCAGATTCAATCCGGACAGGGGCGGAAAACTGGCGGAAGATCGATGGAAGCGCATCCGGTCCAATGCCTTTGAACTGGAAGCTGGTTTTCTGAGTTTTTAATTCAAGGAGGGACCGGCCTTCAGGTGTAATATCCTTTCCGGTTTTGTCCAAAAGTCCGAACCGGATGGGGATGTGCAGGGGGTTTTTGATTTTCTGGTTTCGATCGGGAAGCGTGGTTTGTTCAAAATCAAGAAAGAGAATCTTCTTGTCCGCATCATAGGACCGGTTCAGGGAAATCCGGGGAGTTCCGGACTGGGAATACCATAGTCTGAACTGGTCAAGATCTTTTCCCGAACCATCTTCCATGGCCTTGAGAAAATCTTCTATGGTTACGGCCATGCCGTCAAACCGCTCAAAGTAGAGTTTCATCCCAATTTGAAACAATTCTTCCCCGAGGATCTGATGGATCATCCGGATCAGCTCAGCCCCTTTTTCGTACACGGTCATGGTGTAGAAGTTGTCCATCTTAATATAGGACTCGGGCCGCACCGGATGGGTCATGGGACCGGCATCCTCGGGAAATTGAAAGGCGCGTAGGTTTTTTACCCCGGAAATTCGTTTCACCCCCCTGGAGTTCAGGTCCGATGAAAACTCCTGGTCCCTGAATACGGTCAGTCCTTCCTTGAGACTGAGCTGGAACCAGTTTTTAAGGGTTACCCGGTTCCCGGTCCAGTTGTGGAAGTACTCGTGGCCGATCACCCCCTGGATATTCATGTAATCATCGTCTGTGGCCGTCTGGGGGCTGGCCAGAACATACTTGGAGTTGAAGATATTGAGCCCCTTGTTTTCCATGGCCCCGGCATTGAAATCGTTGATGGCCACAATCTGGAAAAGATCCAGATCATACTCCAGGCCGAACCGGTCTTCGTCCCATTTCATGACCTGCTTCAAGGATTCCATGGCATGATCGCATTTGTCTATATTCTCCTGTTCGGAATAGATCTTTAAATCGATCTTTCTTCCGGAACAGGTGATGAATGTGTCAGAAAGGCAGGCAAAATCCCCGGCCACCAGGGCAAAGAGATAGCACGGCTTTTTAAAGGGATCTTCCCACCGGACATAGTGGCGGTTATTGTCCAGATCTCCGGATTTCACCAGGTTCCCGTTGGAAAGAAGAACCGGGTAAAGATCCTTGTCAGCAATGATGGTACAGGAATAAATTGCCATGACGTCGGGCCGGTCCGGGAATGGCAGGATCCTTCTGAATCCCTGGGCTTCGCACTGGGTGCAGATGAAGTCACCCGAGCAGTACAACCCCTCCAGACGGGTATTGGCCTTGGGATGTAAAATGGATATGATTTCCAGGGTAAACTCATTTGGGGTACGGGCAAGTTTGAAGCTCTCTTCTCCAATTTCATATTCATGGGGCAGGAGAACCATGCCGTCGGCAATTACGGACTCGATTTCAAGATCACCCTTGTCAAAAACAAGGGAGGTGGCTTCATCGGCAATTTCCAAATTTTTCCGAACCTTCATACTGGCTGAAACCCGAGTGCGGTCGACATCCAGTTCAAAAGTCAGATCAACGGTGTCCACAAAAAATTCCGGGGGCCGGTAGTCTTTTAAATATATTCTTTTTGGTGTTTCCATATTAAACTTATCTCTTGTTCTGTTTGAAAAGATATGAAAGCGTGTACTGCTTTTTCCAGTAACTCACTACCCTCCAAGTATATCCCGGGCCTTATCTGCATCCTTAAATTCCGGATCCAGTTCCAAAGCCTTTCTCATATGCGTTCGGGCCTTTTCAAATTCTTTATTTTCATAATAGGCCCATCCCAGGTGGTAATGGCTGATAGGATTTTTAGGATTGATTTCGACACTCTCTTCCAGGGTGACCAAGGCCAGATCAAAACTGCCCTGAAGGTAGTAAATCCAGCCTAAGGTGTCCAGGTAATCTGGATTGTTGGGTTCCTTGTCTCGGGCGACTTTAGCCAGCCTTAATGCTTCGTACAGTGATGATTTGGTTTCAGCCAGGATAAAGGCTAAGTTGTTGGCTGCAGGGGCAAAATCGTCTTTAATGGAAAGAGCCTGTTCCAGGTATGCCTTGGCTTTTTTTATGTCCCTTTGGGCTTTATAAATACGGCTTAAAGTCAAGTAGGCAGGCAGGTAGTTCGGCTTGATTTCTAGTAGTCGTTCATAATTGTGGACAGCTCCGGGGATATCCCTGTGATATTCGCGGATGATGGCCAGTTGTTCATAGGGTGCCGAGAGCGTCGGAACAATCTCAACTGCTTTTTTAAAAAGGGTTTCCGCATCATCGATTTTTCCAATTGACATATAAATTCTGCCCTCGATGAGGTCGATGATGGCAAGTGTTGGGCTGTCACTGGAAAAATTTTTCCGGTGTTCCGTGCAAGCGGCTATCGCTTTATCAACTTCTTTTTTCTGCATATATAGACTGACTTTATAATTCAGTGCATCCATTTGGTCCGGGTTTATTGTAAGAGCCTTGTCAAAAGCCTCAAGGGCCTGGCCCGTCTTTTTCATGCCGTTCAGTGCAAGTCCAAGTGACACATAACCAGCGGCAAAGTCGGGCCGTAGCTCCAAAACAGATTGATAGATTTTTTCAGCTCCCGTAAGGTCTTTTTCTAAAATTTTTAATTTTCCTGCAAAAACTAAAGCCTTCAGATTTTTAGGTTTTCTTTGAAGGATATAGATAATATGGCGGCGGGCAGGAAGGGTTTCTTTGTTTCCAAGAAGAATCTCGATTAGCAAAAGCCGAGCTTCGAAAAAATTCGGGTTAATCTTCAGTACCTCTAAGAGTTCTTCTTTGGCCAGTTTTCGTTCCCAGGACTCTGAAGTGGCGTATCCGGCCGCCACCCTGAATATATCTTGGCCCGGGAGATCGGATTTGCCTTTATCCAAGAGGCATTGGGCTTTAAAATATCTGGCCATGGCATGGTTGGGGGATTCTGCAATGACAGTCTCAAAATTCTTGAGCGCAAGGGGGAACTCTTTTCGAATGAAATGGAGCCTGCCTTTAAGGAAATTTGCCGATACATGGTTTTTGTTTTTTTTTAGGATGTCATCAACGTCTGATTCCGCTTTTTCGTAATCTTTTTGCAAAAAGGCAAGCCGGGCGATTTGAACCCGAATATCTGTGTTTTTCTTATCCAGGCCCAGGGCACGGTTGAATATTTCCAGGGCCTTTTCGTTTTTCTTCTGCCGGGCATAAAAAGATCCTAAATTGATTAAGGCTCTTAAGTCTTTGGGAGCATTCATGGCAGCTTCGAGAAATTTTTTTTCAGCCTTTTCGATCTGCCCCCGGCTTTCAAGAAACCGGGCCAAGTCAGCCTTTTTCTGAACCAAATCCCCAGGAACCTTGACCCATCTATTAATTAGGGGTTCTATTTTATCAAGCTCGCCTTTTTTCCGGTATAGTGTGGCCAGTTCGATATAAGGAGCTCTTACGGTCTCGTCCAGTTCAATGGCTTTCAAATAATAGGCTTCTGCCTGGTCAAGCTTATTCATAACAAAGAGCAGGTGGGCCAGGAAAAGATGGGTTTTGGGGTTGGAAGGGTCAATATCTATGGCATTTTCTAAGGTTTTTAAAGCTTGGGAAAGGTTCCTTTCCTGGACCTGGATGCTAGCCAAAAGATGCATGGCCTCAATATTATATGGATATTTTTCAAGAATATCATTGGCTGTTTCCCGAGCTTTTCTGGTCTCCTTGGCTAGCATTAGTATCTGTCCCATTCGAAGTCTTGCTTTCAAGTTATCCGGATTGAGGGAAACAGCCTGATGAAAGGCTGCAGCAGCCTTGACCGGATCTTGGAGATGAACATAGGTTTCACCCAGGTCGAACTGGGCCTGGTCATTTTTGGGTTCAAGTTGAAGCACATTTTGTAATTCGATTTTAGCCTTTTCATACTCCTCAGAAACCAAATATTTTTTTGCCTTTTCATAATGATCAGCAGCTTCATTCTGGGAAGACGAACAGGAAAAAAGGCTATTCAAACTCAGGAAAGCAAGGAAAGTAAGAACCCAAAAAATGTTTTTCATCTAAGATCCGCTTGTATCTGTTACTTTCAAAAACAAGAGAAATAAGATTCGATCTTCGAGAATCTGTTCATATTGATTAATTCTCATTTCTCTCAGATTTCATAAAAAGAAATTTTTAACATATAAACAATGATGAGGCAAACGCTAATCTTTTTTCATTGTTTCAAAAGTATCATGAGTTTCAAAAAACAAAACTATCGGCTATAGGTTGGAATTTTTTATCTTGTTTTGTGTAATTAATTTCATAAAATTATGAAATTTTTTTCTTATTTTTAAAGATCTCCCATTAGCTAAAGCCCTTTTTTTGATAAACGAGGCATTGGCTTTCATTAAATTAATCGCTCAAGACTTATGGGATCAGGCTTTCATGATAGAAATTAAAAATTGTATATCTGATATGGTATATAATTTGCTTTAAAAAAATGCATAACGTAACAATCGATAATTAACATGTAATTTGAAGTTGTGAGGAAATGATGACAAAAAAAATAATTCAAACTCTAATTTTGATTTTCGTACTGCTGACATGCAACATCGCTTTCTCAGCCGAGTATACATACTATACAGATAATTTAACTTCATTAGGACATAGTTATGCCTATGCATGGGAAATCAACTTATCGAATGATAATGCAGAGAATAAAGCTTTTGACCTAAACGATAGTATTACCAGCTTTTCATTAGTTTTTTCCGATATTAGCGATAACTATTCCGGTGATATCCTCTACGTAAACGTTTTGGATTCGGACGAAGCACGCATAGAATATAACGTGATAATCAATGATTCCGGTATTCTAACATACACTAACGAGGGGTACACCACTGGAAACTATTTCGACACTTATACTTATGATGAAGGATATACTGAAGGGTCGTTATTGTTTACCATCGAAGATGTAGATAGTACTAGCAACCAAGTAAGCGTAACATATTATGATTTAGAAGAGCCTATATACGAAGTAGAAGGTGATGACACCATGCCTATAACTCAAATCTCAAGCAATGTGATTGGCGATTTAACTGCCTACATAGCAGATGGTATTTTGACCATAGGTTTTGACTCTGATTGCCACTATTTTAATTCAGGAATCACCCTGAAATTAGAGACCGATTCGCCCGGAGGCACTTCTGCGGTTCCAGAACCGGAAACCCTGCTTCTTTTTGGGTTAGGTCTTATCGGTGTCAGTGCCTTTGGAAGAAAGCGGATGAATATAGGGGAAAAAATAGCTTAGTTTTTATCATTATTTTTTTTAAAAAAAGAACAGGTTGTATAGTATTTGCAGCCTGTTCTTTTTTGTCAGGTATTTGTCAAAGAAAGTCAACTTTGATCTAATTTTTTTATCCTCCCTACCAAGTAAAAAAAATTAAAGGCTTAGGCGCTTTTGAATCGGTACGTTTTCTAAATTTCCGTCTCCAATTTTAAAATTGGTATAAATATTGCTTGTGATTTGGTGGCTGTCAGATGTTGCAGATGGCTTTTCTGTAGGATTAGAAAAGCGTTATTAATAGGACGATTAGCGATTTAACCGTTGACAAAGACTTGATACTTGATAAAAGATAAAGGCTCTGACTTTTAAGGAACAACTGACTTAAAACTAAATTTGGAATTAATATGGTAGAACCTTTACAGGCTCCAGCACAAATTAAGCCGGACCAGATTATTGACGTCATAGTCCGGGGAAAATGGATAATTATTATACCGATTTGTTTGTCTTTGACTCTTGGTGTCTTTATGACACTAACTTCACATAAGACATATGAGGCCTCCACTCTTATTTTAGTTCAACCTCAGCGAGTCCCTACCAATTATGTACAATCTGTGGTTACTTCAACCATTAGTCAACGGATCAGCACCATTTCTCAACAGATATTGAGCCGGAGTAATTTGGAAAAGATCATTGACCAATTCGGCTTGTTTGCTAATTCCGAGAGCATGTATTTGGAAGACAAGATCGCAAAGATGCGCAAAAAGATAAAGGTAAAAATTGAGCGAGCTCGTCATGGGGCTGAGGCTTTTTCTATTTCCTTTACAGGAAGTGAACCTCAGAGGGTCATGCGCATTGCCAATACTCTAGCCAGCTATTTCATGGACGAGAACCTCAAAGTTCGTGAAGCCCAAGCCATCGGGACCAGCGAGTTTCTAGATTCAGAACTCGAAAAAACTCGGAAAAGGCTTGAAGATAGAGAACAGAAATTGGCTCAGTACCGGGCCAAATATTTAGGCGGTCTGCCCGATGAGCTGGAGACAAATTTAAGAACCTTGGATCGTCTTCAACAGCAGCTAATTGAGAAAAACACAATGCTTCGTGAAGCAAGAAATGGATTAAATATGTTGGAAAAACAGATAGCTCAATCCAAGGAGATTGCTTCCCAATCTTTCCAAGATCCCATTGGGGAGTTTGAGTTTGAAGAGGATGAAAATTTTACTGAGGCAGAAAGTGAAAAAAAATTGGCTGTTGTTAAAAATCAATATGACAATCTTCTTCTAAGGTATACTAAAAAACATCCTGATGTTGCCAAGCTAAAAAAGACCATGGAGAAGCTGGAAAAATCCATTGAAGAAGAAAAGAATGCGCTAAAGGAAGAGCAGATTTCAGAAGGCTCGAATATGGAGATGGAGACCGTCCAAGATGAAGAAAACACTGATAATGAAGCACAGAATATCGGGGCTATGTCTAACTTTGCAGCAATGCAGCAGGAGGCCCAACTAAAACAAATAAAAAATGAAATTCAAAAAATTCAGTCCGATATTTCTGCAATTGAAAAGAGCATGAAGCTCTATCAGAAACGGGTGGAGGATACGCCTAAAAGAGAGCTTGAACTTCAATCTTTGAAAAGGGATTATTCAAATATCCAGAGTGTATTTCATTCTTTGTTGGGCAGGAAATTAGAAGCAGAATTATCCGTGAATATGGAAAAAAAGCAAAAAGGGGAACAATTTAGGATACTCGACCATGCTCGGCTTCCGGAAAAGCCCATTTCACCCAATGTGCAGCTATTTTTTATGGTTTCAGTAGTTGGAGGGGCAGGGATTGGAACCGGAATTGTGTTCTTGCTGGAGATATTGAATTTTTCAGTGATCCGAAGAGATGAGCAGATTGAAAAAAATCTCGGACTAAATATTCTTGCTACTATTCCTCCTTTGGAGAAGTCATCGGACCGGTTACGACGGCGAATTACAACTATGGTCTTTACCGGTTGCTGTGTTTATGCCGGCATATTTTTAGCTTTTTTCATGGTATTGAATGCCAAAGGCTTGGACAGAACCCTTAATTTCATAAAAATGCACCTTAATCTTTAGTTCCGGGAGTAAATCATTTTGGGTAAAATTTTCAAGGCTCTTGAGAAGGCTGAAAAAAATATTCACAAAAAAAGTGTGAAATCAGATGACGGAAACGTGGCCTCATCTCTGACAAAAAAAAACCGTACGAAGATCACATCAGATCAATCGGTGGTTGACGGAAGTTTTCAGGAGCTACATAGTGAAGAAAAATTTATGAACTCGGCTCCTGAAAAGGTTCATGAAGGACTTGTTACCATATTAAAACCCTATTCACCGGTGTCTGAACAATTCAGGCTGCTAAAGACCAATATTTTTTTTCCAGAGAAGGGTGAACCTCCTCGCACAATTATGATCACCAGTCCATCCCCACACGAGGGAAAATCATTCGTTTCAGCCAACCTTGCCATCAGCATCGCCCAGAGTATTGACGAATATGTGCTCTTAATGGATTGTGACCTACGTGCTCCATCCATTCATTCTCTTTTCGGTTTTGGGGATCGGGAAATAAAAGGATTAAGCGAATATCTATCTGAAGATCTGCCCCTTCCTTCTGTATTGAGAAAGACATTTATCAATAAATTAACTATCCTGCCAGGAGGAAAGGTTCCCTCCAATCCATCGGAGCTTTTATCTTCAGAGCAAATGAGGCGGATGCTTCAGGAAGTTAAACTAAGATATAATGACCGGTACATCCTCATTGACACGCCACCCCCCTACATAACTTCTGAAACTAATGCCATAGCCAGATATGTGGATGGAATTATTGTCGTTGTCCGTCATGGCAAAACCCGGATCAAGGAAGTCCAGGATATCGTAGATATATACGGAAAGAATAAAATTTTGGGCGTAATTAATAATTTTTCTAAAAAATCGATAGGATATGGGTATGGCTATCGCAAATATGGATATGGATATCATAGATAGGCGTGAGGGCTGAGGGGATTTTGAGGTTATGCTCAGGATTTTAAAGCAGTATTTTCCAATCAGGAATATGGTTTTCCTTATTCTTGAAGGGGTGATAATTTTTAGCACCATCCTTTTGGTAACTGTTCTGCTGACTTTTTCAAGCTCCTATTGGTTTGATTTGATGTTAGTTTTTCGTATCACTCTGATCACACTTATCTGCCAAATCAGTCTTTATTATAATGATCTTTATGATTTTGAAATCGCATCTACGATTCCGGAAATTACAATAAGGCTTTTGCAGGCACTGGGTATTACATCGATTGCCCTGGCATTAATTTATTATGTTTTTCCTCTAATTATTCTGGATCAGAAAATTTATGTGTTAAGCATCTTATTCCTGATGGTCTTTATCGTTTGCTGGCGAATAGGATATATACAGATGCTCAACAGGGGTATGTTTAATGAAAAAATAATTATTTTAGGATCCAGTGATCTGGCCTTGGATATATATTCTGAGATTGATCGGACAATCGACTGTGGTTATACCGTTTCGGCAATAGTCCCTGACCCAGACCAAAAGGATTTTAAACCAAGCATTCCACCTGAAATTGTTAGACAAAAAAGCGGAAAAAAACTTTGCTCCCTTTCAAGTGAAAATGGTATCAATAAAATTGTTGTTGCCTTAAAAGAAAAGAGGGGAAATTTCCCCTTGGAAGACCTAATCAAGTGCAGGACTGCTGGAATCGATGTGATTGAAGGAAGCTCTTTTTATGAGATGTTGACTGGTAAGGTTCTGGTCAGAAAGATCAATCCGTCCTGGTTGGTTTTTTCAGAAGGGTTTCAGAAGTCTAAATTCAAGACACAGCTCAAACGGCTTGAAGATATTGTATTGGCATCTATCATGTTGATTTTGTTATCTCCTTTACTAGTTCTGGTGGGGATATTAATTAAACTGGATTCTATGGGACCGATTTTTTTTGTACAAGACAGGGTGGGGAAAGATAAAAAAGAGTACATGATGCACAAATTTCGATCCATGGTGAAGGATGCTGAAAAACTAACCGGTCCTGTCTGGGCTGGGGATAATGATAACCGTGTTACCAAAGTTGGCAGGGTGATACGAAAATACAGAATAGATGAGTTGCCCCAGTTGTGGGAAGTGTTAATTGGCAAGATGAGTCTCGTCGGCCCCAGACCTGAGCGTAAGTATTTTACCGATCAGCTCGAACAAGAGATTCCGTTCTATTCACAAAGGTTTAATGTGAAACCCGGGCTCACTGGATGGGCTCAGGTGTCTTACGATTACGGCGCTACGGTTGAAGATGCAGTTGAAAAACTCAATTATGAATTGTTTTACATAAAAAACATGTCGTTTGCATTGGACATTGTCATTATTTTAAAGACAGTCAAAACTGTTCTCTTCGGTAGAGGGGCCAGGTAAATCAGGATGCAAAAGGCAGGAAGTTGGATGTGCAAAATTAGCCCATCAAATTTCTAATTGTACATCCTACTTTTCAATACTAATTTATTCGATGAAATCGAAAGGGCGGAGCTATGTTTGGATTAAACAAAATTAAATATTTTATTATGTTACTTATAATAAATTTATCAGTATTGTTCTTGATTGACACCGGCTTCTCAGAAGATAAGGCTTCTAACTCAAATGATTACAAAATAGGAGTCGGAGATGTGCTAAAAGTTAGCACCTGGAAAGAGCAAGATTTGTCCTTTGAAGCCCTTATAGTTCGAAATGATGGGAAAATAACCTTTCCTCTTTTGGACGATCTTCGGGCCGAAGGTAAAACAACCGTTGAATTAAAAAATACTATACAAGAAAAATTGGCGGATTTTGTAGAAGCCCCCACCGTGACGATAACTCTTGTTAATCCAACGAGCCAAAAATATTACATTCTGGGAGAAGTTATGAATGTCGGTGAATATCCCTTAATCAAAAAACTAACGGTTGTCCAAGCTTTTGCTCTAGCTAAAGGATTTACCGAGTGGGCGGCAAAAGATGAAATTATTCTATTTCGCCGGCATCATGGAAAAGAAAAAATGATTAAAATTGATTATGATGATATTACTGACGGAAATTTAAAGAACGACATTCAGCTCAGGGCCGATGACATTATTATAGTACCTTAGATTATGTAAGTATAGTCTGAGTCCTAAATATAAGCGCTTTTTATTACGAAGCATTGGGTTTAATACCCTGTTGCTTGCGACGTTAAAGTTGATAGAATCCTCTACTTGATACTTCGGTCGCTTGCGGTTGGAAAATTCATTAAAAACAATCATGAGAAAATAAGGAGGGAAAGACAATGCAGCAGCGATGCCAGAGATCAGTATTTTGTATTAAGTATTCATTATCTTTCATTTTTTTGTTGCTTATCACGTCTCTTCCTTCAGCTCAGGCAGGAATGATAACTCAGCTTACTCCGACGCTCACGATCACTGAAGAGTATAGTGATAATTTTTTAAAAACAGAAACCGATACTCAGGAAGAGTGGATCACTTCATATGAACTGGGTTTTTCAATGGGATTTATCGAAAAGAGAAGTCAGGTATACCTTGCCTACAATCCTGAATACATAGATTATAAAAATTTTGACGATAGGGATAGTCTTGATCATAACGTGACGCTGAGTGGAAGCTTTCAACCGTCAAAACGAACAACTTTTGATATGGATTTGGGATACGACGGTCACCAGGGTAATAATCAAGGAGAGTCCTGGGAACACACGGCATCGGCCTTGCTCAACCATCAGATTACAAAACACCTCAATTTTTCTGTGAATCAAGATTATTCAAAAACTTTCGACCAGCAGGAAAGGACTGGGGTCTTCAAAGAACATGAGGTGAATTCAACAACCGTTTCAGTTGTAAATGAGTCTGGAGAAAAAGACCAAATAGGGGTAGATTTCAGTTATGAATTCGATGATTATAAACAGGCAGATCAGGATGAATATAAGGAGTTTAATACTTCGGGATTCATAACCTATTGGATGAATCCTTTGAACGGAATTGACTCAAATATCTCTTATAAGAATAGAAAATTGCAAAACTTCAACGACGATCTTGAAGAATATGAAGGGTATTTCAGGTATCTCCGAAAATTTTCAAAACATCTGGATGGTTATGTAAAGTACAGACACTATTTGTCTCAAAAGGATTCGGGTGATCACACCATCTATCATCCGTCAGTAGGATTTGACTGGGATGTCACCCGGGATTCGGGGATTTCAATGGGTACTGGAGTACTATTTCATGACTGGGAAGATGGCAGCACTTCAACAGAACCGTTTTTCGATGTGGATGTATATAAAATTTATGATTTCAGCCGGCGGGGAATTTTGACGTTAAGAGGTGCAAGTGGCTATGAAGATTCCACAGGCGAAGATATCGACAAGGGGTTTTCTACTTATTACCAGACAAGTTTTGATCTTGATTATCAACTGTTAAAGCACCTATCTTCAAATATTAACGGTTCCGTAAGGCTTGACGATTTTCATGGTCCGTCAAGTCAACGAGAAGATGAAACGATTACTTATGAAACCGGCATCCAATTGAATTATCAACTTAGGGAAAGAATGTTTACCAACGTATTTGGGACTTATACCCAAAATGAATACCATGAAACTGACCAAAACAGGCAGGATAAAACAATTGAACTGGGTGGCGGTGTCTCCTGGTCGCCTCTGAAATGGATCAGATTTAATCTATCTTATCAATATACAGAGTTTGTATCCGATTCCAGTGAGCGGGGCGATAGCACAGAAAATGAAGTTACGTTTTCGGTCAGCTTTATACCGAAGAGGCCAATTACTATAGACAGGATAAAAATTAAACGAATCGGTGAAAGCGGGCCTACTGAAGAAAAATGACCTGGAAAAAAACAGTCATAATAGTATCCATTTTACTCGCAACAGCAGGAAGTACTGCGCTCATAAGCAGATCCGAACGCGTATTACCTAACAGGCCTTTCAGTGAATTTCCTCTTGAGGTTGATCGTTGGAAAGGCCGCAAAGGAGCCCTTGATCCCGCCGTTTACAATATACTTGGCGTTGAAGATTATATTCTTGCAGATTACCGAAATGAGGCGGGTGAAATGGTCAATCTTTATGTGGGATTTTACCAGAGTCAGAAAGAGGGAGATATTATACATTCACCGAAAAACTGCATGCCCGGGGCCGGTTGGAACATTATCGACACCTCAATTGAGAGTGTTCAGATAGATCATGGAAAAAGCGTGAAGGTCATCCGCCTCCTATTGGAAAAAGGGACTGAGAAGCAGTTGGTTCTCTATTGGTTCCAGTCAAGGGGGAGGATTATATCGTCCGAGTATGCACAGAAGATATGGCTGGTAGTTGATTCAATAACCAGACAGCGTACAGACGGTTCTTTTGTCCGTCTTATATCCACTGTAAAAGGAAATGAAAAAAGGACACTTAACCGATTAAAAGATTTTGCAAATATCATTTTTCCGATTCTCAATGAATATATTCCTTCTTGATAAGAATAAATTAGGCCAGCTGTTGATTCTCGTTTTTTGTTTTGTATTTTTATACCAGAAAGCTATTCTCAAGCTTATTTCAGACTGGTCCGTAGACCCTAATTTTTCCCATGGCTTTTTAATTCCATTCGTATCGCTCTATATGGTCTGGTATAAGCAAAATGAAATCAAAGAAATTGCCCAAAAACCTTCTAAGATAGGTATAGCACTCATCGCCTTTGGCATGCTGATTCATCTGGCCGGTAATCTCGGCTCCGAACTTTTCTTAATGCGCTTTTCCATGATCATTACCCTTTCAGGGATGATAATATACTACTTCGGCTTTGGGATGTTTAAAGCCGTTGCTGTACCCGTTTTGTATCTGACCATGATGATTCCCATTCCCTACATTATATGGAATAAAATTGCCTTTCCGCTTCAACTTTTTTCAGCAGAAATATCAAGTCAAGCAATTTATCTGCTCCAAATACCCGTATTCAGGGAGGGCAATATTCTTCACCTGGCAAATACCTCACTTGAAGTGGTTGATGCATGTTCGGGAATCAGATCATTAACATCCCTTCTGGCCCTGACGGGTGCATTTTCATTTCTCTCCCCCTTGAACAGGATCAATAAATGGATACTGTTTCTTTCGGCAATCCCAATCGCTGTTGCCGTTAATGTGATCCGTCTTACCATAACAGGTGCCATGGCAGCATGGATAAGTCCAGAAACTGCTCATGGCTTTCTGCATGATATGTCGGGGTTCGTCATCTTCGGTGCCGCACTGGTTATGGTGTACCTGGTCTTTATTGTTCAAATGCGATTTAAAAAAATGAAACTGCAGACCAAGAATTGAATAGGTTTATTCTATTGACATTTGACGTGGAAGACTGGTTCCAGGTTGAAAATTTTAAGCCGTATATTAAATTTTCGACCTGGAGTTCTTTTGAACTTAGGGTGGCAAACAATACTTTCAAAATCCTTGATCTTTTGGATTCGTTTCCATTCAAACCCAAAGCTACTTTTTTCATTCTAGGGTGGATAGCTCAAAGAGTGCCGGACTTAGTCAAGGAAATCCATAAAAGGGGGCATGAAGTCGCCTCCCACGGCTTTTACCACCATCTGTGCAACGATTTGTCCCCAGAAGAGTTGATCAGGGATTTAAAAAAGAGTAAAGATTTCCTTGAAAGTTTAGTTGGAGAAAAAATCTACGGGTTCAGGGCACCGAGTTTTGTCGTCAGTGACAAGGTACTTGGTTTGATAAAGGCAGCAGGGTACTTTTATGATTCCAGTTTTAATTCTTTTTCCGGCCATGACCGGTATGGCATCATAGATTTGTCTGGAGCAAAAAAACAAGGGGTGCTTTACAGGATAAACTCTGATTTTTGTGAATTGCCGGTCAGTAACCTTGAGATTAAAGGCAGAGTTTTTCCTCTGGGTGGGGGCGGATATTTCAGGCTTCTTCCCTTTTCACTTTTTAAGTTAGGCATGGAATTTGTACTGAAAAAAGATGGAGCCTTTATCTTCTATTCACATCCATGGGAGTATGATCCCAGCCAACCCAGGGTGGAACTGGCAGCGAAAACTTTTAAGTTCAGGCACTATGTAAATCTTCATAAAACCGAGAAAAGACTTAATAAATTGCTCAAAAGCTTTTCCGAACACCGGTTTATAACCTGTAAAGACTATGTCAAAAGGAATTCTTGTTGAAGATTCGACTGGCAGACCCTTCAGAATGTGAAACATGGGATCGCTACGTAATGCAGCATCCCTCAGGGACGGTTTTTCATCTAACTGCCTGGAAAAATGTCATTGAAAAAACATTCGGACATAAGAGTTTCTATTTTCTTGCTGAAAAGGGAAACCGGATACTGGGAATATTGCCGGTTTTTGAAATAAAAAGTCTTTTATTCGGCCATTTTTTTGTGTCTGTCCCATTCGCGGAAATCGGTGGTATCCTTGCGGACAATGTGGAAACAGAACAATTCATTTTTAACCATGCGGTAGGGATGACAGAAGCCAAAAAGGCCCAATACCTGGAAATCAGAAACCGAAGGTCGATTGAAGGACTTAAAACTAAAAGTCTCTATTACAATTTCAGAAAAAACATTTTTCCGGATCATGAGGAAAATTTGAAAGCCATCCCCAGAAAATCACGAGCCATGGTAAGAAATGCCATTAAAAAAAGACTTGTTTCAGAAACCGGACATCATCTGCTACCTGATTTTTACAGAATTCTCGCATTAAACTATCATCGGCTGGGAACACCCATATTTCCTAAAGGTCTGTTTCAAAATTTTCTGAAAGAATATAAGGACCTTGCAGATATCCTCATCGTAAAAACCAGCGAAGGAGATCTTGCAGCAGCGGTTCTTTTCTTTGTTTTCAAGGATCAGATGGTGCCTTATTATGCAGGATCTGACTTTTCATTCAGGCGGTTAGGACCCAATGATTTCATGTACTGGGAACTGATGAAGCTGGCGGTTGAAAAAAAATGCACTATATTTGACTACGGCCGGAGCAAAGAAGGAACCGGTTCTTTCAGCTTTAAAAAACACTGGGGATTCAAACCCGAACCCCTTTCCTACCAGTATCACCTCGTTAAAACGGTCAATATTCCCAATTTAAGCCCTACCAATCCCAGATACCAGAAAAAAATTGAGCTGTGGCAGAAAATGCCCCATTTCATGACAAAATTTATGGGACCTTTTATTTCCAGAAATCTTGTATGACCGAAAAAATATTATATTTGTGCCACCGGATACCCTATCCTCCCAATAAAGGGGATAAGATACGCTCTTTCAACGAAATTAAATTTTTATCAAAAGATCACACCATTGATCTTATTTCTCTGGCTGACGATCCTAATGATTTAAAATATGTACAAGATCTCAAAAAATACTGCCGGAAAGTTAAAGTTTTTTTATTAAATAAAAAGGTTGCAAAAATAAAGGGGATTTTGAGCCTTTTATACGGCAAAAGCATATCCCAAGGATATTTTTATCAAAAAAATTTCCAGAAGAGAGTTGATAAATGGAGTGATTTTGAACAATACGATGCCTTTATTTGTTTTTCGTCGCCAATGGCGGAATATATATTTAAATTAAAAAAAAATCGAAAAGATGTTGCCGGGACACTGATTATGGATTTTTGTGATCTTGATTCGGACAAATGGATCCAGTATGCGCGCAAAACACCATTCCCTTTAAATATAGTCTATAAAAAAGAGGCTTTTCGGCTGTTTGAATTTGAAAAAAAAATTAATAAAATATTCAACAAATCAGTTTTTGTTTCCAAGAAAGAGGCCGCACTTTTTATAAAAAGATATCCTGATGCAAAGGATATTCAGATAATTTCCAATGGAGTTGATTACCAGTATTTTGATGCCGAAAAAATCGAAGTTACACAATCCTTTCCTTCCCCTATGATCGTATTTTCCGGCGCTATGGATTATTATGCAAACATAGACGGAGTTACATGGTTTACCAAAGAAATCCTGACGGAAATAAAAAAAGAAATTCCAAATATTAAATTTTACATTGTCGGCAGCAATCCTGATCCAAGCGTAAAAGCCCTTGAGAAAGATCCCTCGGTCGTTGTTACAGGTTTTGTTGAGGATATCAGAGAGTATTACAAGGCAGCCGACCTGTGTATTATACCATTACGGATTGCCAGAGGAGTTCAAAACAAAGTGCTTGAAGCCATGGCTATGGGAAAAGCGATCATATCAACTTCCCAGGCCGTACAGGGGATCAATCCGGAAGTGAGTCGAGTTATAGAGATTGAGGATGATCCAAAGAGGATCGCTCAGAAAATCATTGTTTTTGTCAACGACCGCGATAAGATCGGGGAAATGGGAAAGGCCGGAATACAATTTGTTTCTCGGTATCACAATTGGCAAGTCAATCTTGAAAGATTATACGAACTATAAGAAGGTTCAATGAAGATTCTCCATATTTTAGATCACAGCTTACCTCTTCACAGCGGTTATACGTTTAGGAGCCAAAATATTTTATTGGCCCAGAAAAAAATGGGATTTCAGCCGATTGTTTTGACATCGCCCAAGCACGAGGAAAGCCTAAAAAAAGAAACAGCTTTAAAAGAGGTAATTAACGGCTTTTCCTATTACAGAACAGGTGTTATCTCGACAGTGAGACTACCCTTTTTTACAGAGTTTAAGCTTATGCATCGTTTGTATAAAAGGATATTAGAGGTAGCAGGGGTTGAAAAGCCGGATTTGATCCACGCCCATTCACCGGTGTTAAACGGTATCCCGGCGATCAGAGCTGCCCGTAAATTGAATATTCCGGTCGTGTACGAAATAAGGGCTTTTTGGGAAGATGCTGCTGTAGACCATGGAACTTACAAAGAAGACTCGTGGAAGTACAGACTGACCAAATTCATAGAAACTTGGGTTTGCAAAAAGGTGGATCATATTTTCATCCTTTGCAACGGCTTAAAAAATGACCTTGTAAAGCGTGGCCTTAGCAATGAGAAAATTACCATTGTTTTCAACGGCATTAATCCGGATGACTTCAAGTCTCCCCTTTCTGATGATCTGTATCTTGATGAATGGAGTGTTCAAAGTAAAAGAGTCATTGGATTTATAGGTTCATTTTATCGATATGAAGGATTGGATCTTTTGATCAAAGCATTTGCCAGGATTTCAGTCCAGTACGAAAATTCTGTTCTTTTACTGGTTGGCGGCGGTGAGATGAAGCAGGAATTGACCCGGCTTGTAAAAGAGCGTAACCTTCAAGATAAAGTAATTATGCCGGGACGAATACCCCATGAAAGGGTGCCCGGCGTGTATGCCATGATCGATATCCTGGTTTACCCCAGATATTCCATGAGGCTAACCGAGCTTGTGACCCCTTTAAAACCCCTTGAAGCCATGGCCATGGGAAAAGCGCTTGTGGCAAGTGATGTAGGCGGGCATTACGAACTGATCAATGACAGGAAAACTGGCCTACTGTTTAAGGCTGGGAATGAGGATTCGCTTGTTGATTCAATATCCGAACTTTTGAACGACATCCGATTAATGGATGCTTTGCAGAATAACGGCGAAAAATGGGTTACAGAACATCATACCTGGAAAAATACCACGTCTGTGTATAAAAGTGAATATAAGTGGGTTCTTGAGAACAATACCGGATAAATAGTAAATAGTATTTTGATGTATTTAAACTATATTCATAATTTCCGTGGAATTGCGATATTGTACATCATTATCATTCACACGATCTCGGCTTTTTCTTGGGAAAAAAATCCTGATATTGAACGAGTGTTAAATATTCTATTGAATAACGGATCAATACTTTTTGTTTTTATTGGCGGATATTTATTCCAGCACTTGTCTTTTAAATACAAATACAAAAAATACCTTACAACTAAATTTCGGTTCGTTGTATTGCCATATCTCGTCTGCTCGGTTCCCGCCATTATCTATTTTGTATGGTTTGAACAAAGGTGGGATGTGCCGGCATGGTATTACAGCTATTCAAAGCCTGTGCAAGTCTGTATATTTTATTTAACCGGAAAGCAACTGATCCCTTATTGGTTCATGTCAATGATTTTTATTTTTTACCTCGTATCTCCCATTTTGATTTGGTCGGATAAGAATAAATCGCTCTATTGGCTGTTACCTTTATGGATAATAATTTCAATGAATATTCACAGAGGATTTTATCCTTATGTGAACTTTGCTCATTTTTTTTCTGTATTTGTACTTGGAATGTTCTTCTGTAGATACAGGAAAAAAACAATGGCAGTATTATCGACTAAACGTTATCTATGCTTGTCAAGTGCACTGATCCTCTGCTTTTATGTGCTTTCCTATATGGAAAGTTACATTGTTTCTGGTTATATCGAAAAACTTATCCTCTGCACGGTTTATCTTTCCTTTCTGTATAAATTTGACAATTTCATACCGCGTGGATTTTCCGTTTTAGCAGACCTGAGTTTTGGCATGTATTTCATACACAGCTATTACATCAGCGTAATAAAGCTGTTGTACAAAAGTAATACAGGTAATTATTTTAGTGGAAATCTTATTAGCTATTTTTCCTTCACTACAGCAATTGTCGTGTTTACTTCCTTAACAGTGTTCCTGGTTAAAAAACCATTAAAGAATTACTCCAGATATGTAATCGGAAGTTGAATTCGTTTTCGGCATCAATGATCAACCCTAACGCAGCATTTCAAAAGAGAATTCCATGAGACCCAAAATACCAAGTGGCGGCTTTATCGCTGCAGTATATAGAGACGGAGTCCCTGACAACATACTCAGGCGGTATGAGACATTAGTAGGCCCGTCTCCTTCAATCTTTAAGGAAAAAGGGTTATTAATGGCAGCATGGCCTGAATTCAAAACCCAGGGAATGTGGTCTGAAAACAATATATGTGTTGCTTATGATTTAAACCTTACAAATGAATCTTTTTTACGGACGCTTTTATCTGAAAATAGCATTGATACTGGAAACCCTGGGAAATTAATTTGGCGGTTATTTAAAAAATATGGTCTTGATTTTATAGACAAACTACGCGGGGCATATGCCTTTGCTGTATGGACCGGCAGCGACTTGATAGTTGTGACCGACTGTTTCGGGATCCGGCCTGTGGTCTATACAAAAAGCGAAAGACATTTTATTGTCGCTTCAAGAATCAGACATCTTCTTCTCGATGAAACTGTATCAAGACAGATTGATCCGGAAGCCATTTACCATTATCTTTTTTTCCAGGCAGTCTGCAGTCCTGTTAGCATCTATAAATCCGTAAATAAACTTGAGCCGGGTAAAGGATTAAAGTTTTCAGGTAATTGCCTAACTTCTTTTGTCCATTATGATATCAAATATCGGCCTGTTAAAAATCGCAGTGAATCCTATTGGACACAAACAATACCGAATGAGGTTGAAAAAGCTGTTCAAGCAAGTGTTCTGGAGCGCTCACATGACAACATAGGCTGTTTTCTCTCCGGCGGAACCGATTCAAGCTCAGTGGCAGGGTATTATTCAAAATTTTCGAAAAATCCTGTAAAAACATTCTCCATCGGATTTGCAGAACCCAAATTCAATGAGCTCGATTTCGCCAGAATTGCTGTAGCCAGGTTCGGTACAGAACAGCATGAGTATTGCGTAACTCCAAAAGATGTTATTGAATTGATGGATCTACTCCCACAGATTTATGATGAGCCTTTTGGGAATGCCTCAGTTTTTCCGGCATATTATTGCGCCAGGCTTGCTAGGGAAAACGGAATTAATATCCTTTTGGGGGGTGATGGCGGTGATGAAATTTTCGGCGGGAATGAAAGATATGTGACTAACCTGATTTTTGAAAAATATTTTTCACTGCCCCGTTTTATTCGATCTGCGATTTTGGAACCGGCGCTATCCAGTCTCCCCTCTATTGGCTTGATTTATAAAGCCAAACAATATGTAAGAAGAGCCAATATGAAAAATCCCCAGCGGTTTTATTCGTACAATCTTCTTGCAGAAAATGACCCAAATTTGATCTTTAGGAAAAGTTTTTTAGAGATGATAGATTTCAACTGCTTTATGAAACTAGCAGAAAAATTATATTCAAGCGATTCACACGCCCATGATACAGACCGGCTTTTGTATATCGATATGAAATTTACCATTACAGATAATGATCTTAGAAAGGTTACACAAATGGTAGAAGCTGCCGGAATTCAGGTCCAGTACCCACTGCTGGACAAAGATCTGGTTGATTTTACCACCACCATTCCTCCTTGTTTAAAGGTAAAGTGGGGAAAAAATCGATATATTTTTAAAAAGGCCATGCAGGGATTCCTGCCCGATAAGATAATCAACAAAAGCAAGCATGGTATGGGACTTCCCATATCTCTCTGGTTTAAAACCAATAAACAGCTGTCCGAAGTCTTATATGATAAATTGTTTTCAGCAAACTGTCGTATCAGGGACTATATAAGTGATAATTTTCTTTCAGAGATAAAAAAGGCTTTCGAAACAAATCAGACCTCCTATTATGGGGATAATTTATGGGTTTTCCTGATATTGGAGGACTGGCTTTCCAGTGTTGGAATGAAGTAATAGCTGTGAAGTTTATTATTCTAATGTACCATATGGTCTCTGAACCAGCGAATAAAAAAGAGGGCAGATTCGTCTGTACGCCTGAATTATTTCGCAGGCAGATTGAATACCTGCATAATAAAAAATTCAATGTAATTTCATTGCCGAACGCTGTTGATGCCCTTAAAGGTGGCAAATATATTCCTCAAAAAACAATTGTAATTACATTCGATGATGGCTATTTAGATACTTATCAAAACGCCTTTCCTGTTTTGCTTGAATTTGGATTTCCGGCTACGGTATTTGTCGTAAGCTCGCTTGTGGGCATGACAAATAATTGGATCGAACCTTCAAGCGGAATAGAGCGGCGTTTATGTAATTGGACCCAGCTCAGAGAAATGATTAAATATGGTATTGATATAGGATCCCATACTTCAACGCATCAGGATTTAACAGCTGTTTCTCTTAAAAATGCCATTGCCGAAATACTTCATCCCAAGCTGGAATTAGAACATCAGCTGTCCAAACCCATTGACTCTTTTGCATATCCCTACGGACGGTTTACCCAGCCAATAAAGCAGGCGGTTATAGAAGCAAATTACCAGTTTGCCTGTTCTACCAAATCTGGCTTCAATAATCATGAAACAGATCCTTTTTTATTACACCGGACTGATATTTTTGGAAGTGATACATTTCATGCTTTTAAGCAGAAGCTTTCATTTGGGATAAATGAATATAGTTTATTTTTCCCCTTTAAGTATTATAGTGACAGAGTATGGGAAAGGTTCAATTTCTTACGAAAATTTTTATCATAATTTGTATTTTTTCGGCTTATGGTCCTGTATCTGCTTCGGATACGAGTTGGGAAAATGAACAATGGGGTATTGCCCCATTTACAGATGTACTGGGCGGAGGTCCGTCAACTGGCCCAGCAGAGCAGGCTATTGGCAGTATATACTCTCTGTGTGCCAGCGACGATGGTTATATTTATGCCGCAGGCGGTCAGTTCATTGATGTGATTACGCCTGAAAAGATGCGGTATCACCTTGCAGGAAACGGAGAGGTCGGCTTCAATGACGGTTTTGCCAGCCGGGCAAAATTTGCGATGGGAATCGGTTCGTACTCTGGTGGCTATAACATTGTCTGCGGTCCATCAGGTGATATTTTCGTTGCGGATAACGGCAATAAAAGAGTTCGTCGTATTTTCAGAGACAAAAACGGTGCTTGGCAGGTAGGCACTTGGGCAGGGGGCGGTGATACAAAATTGGAGTATGGGGAGTCATGCCCTGCGAAGGATTTGAAGATGCGGCGTGTATCAGCAATAGCTGTAGATAAGAAAGGAATTACTACTATTGCCTCTTCAAGTGGTTATTATAGAGTCTCTGCTGATGGAAGCACTGCTTTTCTTGTTGCCAGGTGGCCCCCATCACTATCAACAAGACCTGGAAAGCCACCAAAGCTTAATGTCATGATGGGGGATGCTGATGAAATGGGAAATGTTTATTTTGTTTCCAGAACTCCGGACTTTGTTGTAAAAATTGACGCAGAGGGAAAAGCCGTACATGTCGCCGGAGTTTCATATTATAAAAAAAGAAAGCCTTACCATCTTGGCGACGGACATCCCAAGGATGTATTTTTTGATTCCCCATCTAGTCTTGTTGCTGAGCAGGATGGTTCCGCAGTATATGTGTGCGGAGGAGATGAATATGATATCCGACGTGTGCCTGTAAACGGGGGAACGTATACGGCAACCCTGATTCAGAATGGCCGATGGTATAGAGCCTCTGTACATCCGAACAGATCACGTGGCCCGGCGGTTTTTACACCTGAAAAGCTTGGAAAATTGAAGCCGGATGGAAAACTCAGACTTTTGATGATTTCTCATATGGCCGGCAGAAATAAAGACGGTGAAATATATGGCTTGTTAAAAGACTGGGTTGGGATGACTCAGATAATATCTGGGCAGGGGATGTTGGGTACAAAAATATTTCGTTTGAGCCGAAGGCTTTAAATGCTGAGTAAAATTAACCCTGCGTTCGTATTTTTTATTACAGGGTTATTCCTTTTAACTTTTGATGGAGGGCAAAAGGCGCTTTCTTTTCAGTTTTCCATTGGAAAATCTTTTATACTGACTCCAAGAATGGTTGATACCAGATCCCAATTGTATCCCAGGATCGCCAGCGGCAGTAGTGAAAAATGTATGGTAGTATGGCAGCAGGGAAGAAATTATTTTCAAAGTGAATCTGGTGATATTTATGCTACATTGGTTGACTGCACCGGCAAGCCATATTGTGGTGAGGCGATTTCCATCTGTATGGCCGGAGATAGCCAGGAATTGCCTGAGATCGCTTTTGGGCAGGATAGATATTTAATTGTTTGGCAGGACTTAAGAAATCATAAAGACTGGGACATCTATGGAGTATTTTTAGATCAACAAGGTGGCATGCTTGATAATGGTGAATTCAAAATCTCGACTGGTAAAGGAAGCCAGGCAAAACCCATGGTCACAACCTGCGAGAGAGGATTTTTGATCGTCTGGCAAGGTTATTCAGAGCATTTTTACTCAATTTATGTGGCACTAATAGGTTGGAATGGAAAAATACACTATAATGAAAGGCTGAAATATGAAAATAATGCCTTATATGGTGGAGATCCTGAAATATCCTGCATTGGTGACAAATGTATTTTATCCTGGAATGACGAAAAAAGCTGGAAATCGACATCTATGTCCGGAAGGATGACAGGGCGATTTGCGGCAATTAGTGTACAAGACAACGGTGTTACGATTACAGACTGTCAAAAAGCACCAACATATTTTTTAAAGGGAGGCGGTCGCTTCGCAAAAAGCAGGGAAAAATTCCTTTATTGTATATGGGATAACGGTAAAAGAGGGCAAAGCGTTGCGGTCGCAGCACTGTTTGATCCGGATAAAGCCCTACCAAAAAAAAATTTAAATAAGGAGAAACAAAGACACCTATCTGGATGGAATACCCTGCAAATGATTAGTCTAAATCCTTCCGGAGTTTTTCTTGACAGCCCATTGGATGTAAATTTTTATAGAGGAAATTTTCTGGTTGTGGGCCGGTTGTCAATTTTAAAGCACCCCACGCCACCGTTTCAAATAGTAGGGAAGATTCTTTCTAAAGACGGGATTAAGGAAAACGAGGATTTACTACCGGTTTTACATGATTCCCGGCGGCCTGTTTCGGCACCAACCTTGGCAGATACTGGCAATGGATTGATAATGGTTTGGGAACAGGAAGTTTCACCTGGAAAAAATCGAATAATGTCAAAACAAATTGGTATGGAAAAAAATTCTAATAATATGGTTCCAAGGCAGTCGCTATCCAACAGAAACTCTAAATAAAAAAGCAATATGAAAACGGAAAATTTAGGAGAAAGCATAAAAAGCGGTGTTGTGTGGCAGTACAGCAGGACCGCTTTCAACATCGGTTTTACTCTGGTAACCGGTATTATTCTGGCACGGCTTCTGGACCCTTCGGATTTCGGCCTTTTCGCAGCTGTTACTGCTATAACAAATATTATTACAGCACAGATCAATTTCGGTTGGCCGGCTGCGCTCTTGCGCTCAAAAAAATTGGAAGAACCTTTGTTGAGTTCTGTTTTCTGGATAATGGAGGCAACAGCATTATGCATGCTGGGTGTTATCTGGGGCAGTTCAGCCTATTTAGGGGATTTCTATAATGATCCAAGGTTCATGAGTGTAATGATGCTTTTGGGCGTGAATTTTTTTATCATACCTTTCAATACAATAAATGGATCTATGCTCAGGTGGGATATGCGTTACGCACTTGTCAGCAAGATTACCATGGTTGTATCTTCGACGGGAACCTGCTTGGGCATCATTATGGCGTACTTGGGATTTGGAGTTTATAGCCTAGTATTCTCAGGAATCTTTTCAAGTCTTTTTCTTACTCTCGTGATGGCGTATTTTGCCCCGTGGAAACCTTCTTTTGTATTTTCCTTCACTAATATCAAAAAGCATTTCATGTTTGGATTGAGGCTTCATTTAAACAATACGCTAAATCTTTTTGCAAATAGAGTGGATAATCTTTTAGCAGGAAAACTTGTAGGGATGCAGCTATTGGGAATTTATGTCAAAGCCTTTTCTCTTGGCAGAAAGCCTATTAGCATGCTGGGCGCTAATCTTTACCAGATGTTTTTCACGGCGTTATCCCGAATACGAGAAGACAGCAATCACTCACAGTTGATGTATCAAAAGATGATAATGGCTATTACTTTCGCCGTTTATCTTCCACTTACGATTTTGATATTAACTGGAGATGGTTTAATAATAATACTATATGGTGCAAAATGGGCCGAGGCAATCATCCCAATGAAAATAATGGCTTTTGGGTCATTTGCAGGAGTGATTACAATGATTTCCGGTGCATTCTGTGATTCTCAAAATCTTGTCAGGCAAGAAACAAAAGTTCAAATTTTAAATGTGTTGATGACTATAACTGCAGTCATTGTCGGCTCTAAATGGGGATTGATTGGTATTTCATTGGGAATCGTTATAAAAACTTTTGTTTTGTTCGTTTTAATTAAGAATATATTGACATCGGGAATCGGTATAAAGTGGAGGGATATTGGGCACTCGATATGGCCTAATGTGTGCGCTGCGGTGGGAAGTTATTTTTTAGGGATATTGATACTATCGACTTGGTCTGTGTCTGAAAATTTAGTTTACTTGCTCTTCGTAATTCTAATTTGTTCTATCGTATATTTGGCAATATGGGCGGTTATTGGAATGACAATAAAAAACCATACAGAGATGCAAACGCTATTTACACATTTTAAGACGATGCTGTCAAAGCTACGGTAGGAAGGAAGGAGATTCACAGAATGGTTCAACAATCAGATATAAAATCAACACCATTTTATCCCGGAATTATTCTTATCACAGGCGATTATATTGGAAGTGAGACAGAAAAAAAACTATCACGAATTATTGGAGTGGGGACAGAATCCCGGTATGTTACGAACAGCTTTGAATTGAGGGGGAACATCAAAGGATGGTTGATGAACCGGTCTCAAGAAGAAGGAAGTTTCTACTTAGAAGATAATGATCTCGTTGTTTGGGTTGATGGATATATCAGTGATATTTCAGATATTAAAATGGAATATGATTATTTAAAATATCCAGCCTTTTCGTTGGCAATGCTTTATAAAAAAATTGGGATAGCTTTTTTGCGTCATTTAAAAGGATCATATTCTTTTCTACTAATGGAGCGCAAAACAGAAACTATTCATGTTGTAGTTGACAGGCGCGGGTCTCGACCATACTTTTTTTCTTCCTTAAACAAGCGTAGTCTGTTTTTATCTCCCGACATTGAACTCATCATAAGTTCCAACAAAAATAAATGTAAGATTGATTACTCAAGCGCCTGCGCGTTTATTTCTAGTGGTAGATTTTATGATAGGAAAACCCTTTTTAAAGACATTAAAAAGCTTGGTCAGGCAAAAAATATTACGGTTAATAAAAACGGATTCGAGATCAATAGATACTACACATTAAAGTTCAATGAAAACATAGATATTAATGATAAAAAGGCCCTAGTTGAAAGTTTTGACACCGTTCTTCGAAAAGCTGTAAAAAGAATTTTGTCAGCCACAAAGAATCAATTCTTATTCTTGAGTGGCGGAATCGATTCTAGAGTTGTTTTATCATATCTTCTTTCAGAGAATATAAAAATCCCCGTGGTATCGTTTGGCATGAATGCCGGCCCAAAAGATGACCGTGAGATATCAGAAGCTGTAGCTAAAAAACAAGGTCTTGAATTACTCAAATATGAGTTGGAAATCGAAGATTTTGGAAAATATGCTGAGAAAGTTGTGAAATGGACCGGGAGTATTGTTGAAGTTATAGATTCCCCATCTCTTGTCAACATGTGGAAAGATCTTGGAACCCGCTTTGATACCTTTATAAATGGAGATGAATGTTTCGGATGGAAGCCTTATGTTGATTCCTACGAGAAAGCCTTAAATAGCAATATGATATTTAGAATGAATCAAATGTCCAGATTATGTAGATGGTTAAATAAAAACCATAAAAAAGATATAATCAAAAGGATTGATAACAATATTAATTCTTTAATAAAAAATAATAAAATGCCAGACCCTAATAACACAAAAGATTTATTGTACTATAAAGAAAGACTCTATAATGAAGTAAATGCATTCACGGCACCAAAATTGAAAATTTTTGAACAGGCGCGTCCTTTGATTGATGAAGATGTTATTGATTTTATTTCTGGATTACCTCCGAAATATAGATGCAAAAAAGAATTATATATAAGTTTATTGAAAATTAAGTTTCCGGATTTATTATCACCTGGTTTTGCAGCCAAAACGTCTTTGCCCCAACCCGCACATTATCAGAAATTGTTTGAATACTCAAACGAAAATGCATCTTTTATCAAACAAGAATTATTCGATCATATGAATGATGGTTTGGAGGGAATGTTAGATAGAAAAATTTTTCAGGAAGATGTCAGAGCGATCATTAGCAGAGATAATTTAACTCCTTTATCAAATCGTTGGAATCGATTACCGGGTTTATGGCGCTTAAACTGTTTTCAGTTAGAAAATCGTACGGATCCCATACTCCTAGTTTTGCGCATATTGCAATTGAGTATCTATCTGAATAAAATTAATAACAATATGAGTAAAATAAATTCATATGCTCCGTAAATTTTAAAAAGCCAAAATGAGATCAAAAATAATTTTTGGAGAGATTATGCGTGACAGTGTCTGGACAGGGATGAATAATTCAGTCGTGCAAAGGTCTCGCAATATGTTAGGATGAGCTAAGATGCTATTTAATTCGTATTTTTTTATCATTGTTTTCTTGCCCTTGGCTCTGTTAGTATATCTCAGATTAGAGTCGTCAGGCAAAAATAAGATCAGGCTTGTCTGGCTACTATCAGTCTCATTGTTTTTTTATGGATGGTGGAATCCTGTCTATCTTTTTTTATTGATTGGTTCAATTTTAATAAACTATCTACTAGGAGCTATCCTAAGTGGAAGGTATGTAGAGTTAAAAAGGAATTCCCGTTTCACTATACTCTGCATTGGTGTTGTTTTTAACCTTTTTCTTATTGGATATTTTAAATATTATAATTTTTTTATCAACAGCACCAATTGTATTTTCAATCTTGAAATTTCGAATCAAACAATCATATTGCCTTTGGCAATATCATTTTACACCTTTCAACAAATTGCCTACTTGGTAGATACGTTTCGAGAAGAGACAGACAACCACAACATATTGGAATATTCTGTTTTTGTATCTTTTTTCCCCCAACTGATTGCCGGACCTATCGTTCATCATAAAGAAGTAATGCCTCAGCTTCAAAAATTTCAAAAGAGAAACACAGGGCTTGATTTGTCCGTTGGAATAACAATTTTTTTTATTGGACTTTTCAAGAAAGTTATTCTTGCGGACAATTTTGCATTATTGGCAAATCCAATCTTTGTCACAGCTGAGCAGGGAGGAATATTGAGTTTCTTCCAGGCTTGGAAGGGTGCATTCTCATATTCCCTTCAGCTTTATTTTGATTTTTCGGGTTATTCAGATATGGCGATTGGACTCGCCAGAATGTTTGGCATATATATACCGCTAAACTTTTTTTCACCCTATAAGGCTACCGGTATAATAGATTTTTGGAGGAGATGGCACATTACGCTTTCAAGGTTTTTAAAGAATTACTTATATATTCCATTAGGGGGGAACCGTAGAGGAATTTTTCGAAGGTATATCAACATTCTGATAACAATGCTTTTGGGTGGACTCTGGCATGGTGCGGGATGGACTTTTGTCGTCTGGGGAGGATTACATGGTATCATGTTGATTTTAAATAATATCTTTAGACTAATTTGGAAAAATCCATTACAAACTTTCTGGGCAAAGACGGTGTCCCGTTTTTTCACATTTGTATGTGTGACGTGTGCTTGGGTGTTTTTCCGTTCGGAAACATTCGGTGGCGCAATTGAAATATTCAGGGGGATGCTCAATCTTCCCCATACGCTTCCAGGCAGAATTGGCCCGCTCGAAAAAATACTTGAAACAATAGGATTTACTTTCAATGGTCCCGGGATCTCATTATCTGATTATCTTGCAATTCCATGGCTTTTTACCTGGCTGTGTATTTTGTGGTTTTGGCCTAATACAAGTGAATGGTTGGGGAAATATGAACCGGGTTTAAATTCAGAAAAGTACACACAAATAAATAAAAGTTGGCTCTACTATACAAAAATTCAATGGCAACCTATAAAAATCTGGGGGATTGTACTATCAATAATCGGGTTGACCTCCATTTTAAATCTATCGCGACCTAGTGAATTCTTATATTTTCAGTTCTAAAGAAGTCAGAGGCAAGGAATGATACAGCCATCCATGGATCTCTGTAGTCCGAAAAAAATTTCCATTATAATGCCTTGCTTTAACGCTGAAGCGCATATTGAAGATAGTGTAAAAAGTGTTTTGAATCAAACCTATAAAAACTTTGAATTAATTATTATCGATGACGGCTCCACTGATTCATCGTTGTCGTTGGCTACTGAAATTAAAACAACTGATAATAGAATCAAGGTTATTAACCAAAAAAATAAGGGACCCGGGCCTGCAAGGAATAGAGGGCTTAATGAAGCAAAAGGAGACTACATTGCTTTTCTGGATTCTGACGATTATTGGTCGCCAGACTGCCTTCAAAAACTCGAAAAGGCTCTTTCCTCCAATTTTTCATCACCATATGGCCTTGTATATTGTGGATGGCAGAACATGGGTTTGACTATAGGAAAAAGTCAGCCATACATTCCACCAGATTATAGTTCAGTGGATTTATCTGAACTGTTTTTAGGTGGATGCCGATGGCCCATTCATGCTGCTCTTCTTCACAGGGAATGCATAGAACGGGTTGATGGATTCAACGAGCAGTGGACAAGTTGCATGGATTATGACTTGTGGTTGAGAATGACCCCTTTTTTAAAGGTTGTTCTTGTTCCGGAAGTTCTCGCATTTTACAGACACCATAATTCCGGACAAATAACGAAGAATAGAGCCCTGGTTGCAGAAAATCATTGGAAAGTACAAAAGGATTTTCTCTCACAACGGCCTGAAACGGTCAGGCGGATTGGTAAAGAAAAAATTAATAATCTTGTCTACGGTGAGCTGTTAAGAAGAGGGTTTCTCTCTTATTGGGAACGTGATCTTGATGCATCACATAAAATTTTTAGATTAGTAATGAAAGGGCGTTACGGTAGTCTAAAGGATTGGAAATATATGTTGCCTGCATTACTGCCAATGGGTTTATATAAAAGAATATTTAAACTGTTTAGCATCGATTGATAGTAATAATTTCTTTTTATGGCTCTTAACGATTTTCAGCATTTTGATTATAATCTCTTTATGGTTCAAACAGTTGTAAAAAATAAAGGGGCTTTACTATGAAAATGCCTAAAATGTCTTTGCTTGATTGGCAAAAAAAATATGGAACTGAGACGGCGTGTGCAAAAGCACTGTTCCATGTTCGATGGCCAGAAGGTTTTTATTGTCCTCGTTGCGGATGCAAAAAATCCAGTTACATAACCACAAGAAAAATGCACCAATGTTCGAAGTGTAAATACCATGTCTCTCTGACTACAGGCACTTTGTTCCACTCTACGAATTTGCCGCTGGTAAAGTGGTTCTGGGCAATCTATCTGACCGCCGCTGATAAAGGTGGTATTTCTGCTTTGCGTTTGTCTAAGCAGATCGGTGTGTCCTGGCCAACTGCACGCAATATGCTCAAAAAAATTCGAACAGCAATGGAGCATCGGGATAGTATTTACCGGTTGGAAAATATTATTGAGATGGACGATGCGGTTGTGGGCGGCAAACGCCCAGGAAAAAGGGGACGAGGTGCCCAAGGAAAAAAGCCCATAGTGGTCGCCGTTGAAAGGCGAGGGGATAAGGCGGGGTTCATGGCCGCCCAAGTTGCCGGCACGATTAATAAACAAGTTGTCCGAGAGTTTATCAAATATCTTTTTAAGCCAGGTCAAACAGTTAGAACGGACGCTTTCCCTGCTTTGAATTCCATAGCGGAGACCCATAAACACGATAAAAAAGTAACGCCTCCAGAACAGGCTTCTACATGGTTGCCTATGGTTCATATACTGATTGGCAATTTGAAGAAGTTTCTGAATGGTACTTTTCATGGTGTTACTCATAAATATTTGCAGGAGTATGTTTCAGAATTTTGTTATCGTTTCAATAGACGTTTCTGGGAACCTGAACTACCATTGCGTTTATTAAATGCTTGCCTGACTCATTCTCCAGTCATTTAACTGAAAATTGTTTATAGCCATATTTCTTTTTTATTTTGTGATAAATGTGAAGATGGTTAAGGGGTAGGCTCCTTGCTAAAATTATCGGATTCATCGTCAGTAGTTGACTTGAAGCAAAACAAGTTGCCGTTACACTCAGAGAAAGGTTTTCTGAAAACATTTTTTACGGTTGGAATTTCTACTGCTTTAGTTTTTATCATTTTCAATTCTTTTGTTGATCCATTTGGTATCATTGGTGCCCCCCTGATTCAAGGCTTTAATAAAGTTAAACCCAGGGCTCTTTTTAATGCACGAATGGTAAAAGCGCATCAAATAAAACGAATCAAACCCCATGGACTTATTTTAGGAAGTTCAAGAGCAGAAACCGGTATCGATCCGGAGCATCCGGGATGGTTTAAAGATTCTTATCCTGTATATAACGTTGCTCTTCCCAGTGCTCGGATTTTTGAAATTTTTTCTTACCTTCGGTATGCCGAGGCACAGAATCATCTTGCTCAAGTAGTGCTAGGACTAGATTTTTTCAGTTTTGATTCTGATCGTCCCAGTGAACCGGGTTTTGAGGTAGAACGGCTTGAAACAAACTCTATATTAATTCCAAATTTTCAGATGACGAAGGATATCCTTACTTCGGTCCTCTCCTTTGAAGCTACTAAAGCCTCCCTTGATACACTTAAAAAACAAGATAAGGCAGTACATGGATACTTGGATAATGGAAGTCAAGATACAAAACGACGACGGGAGATGGTGCGGGCAAAAGGAGGCCATTTTGCCGCGTTCGAATCTGTTTTACGGTCAACGATGTTAGCTGAAGACGGCATCACCAAATTGGATTACGGTCACGATACAGGACAGAAAGCAAAAGCTTTGAAATGGTTCTCGGAAATTGTCAGTTTTTGTATTGAAAAGAACATTGAACTTTATATTTTTATTTCACCGATTCACTCACAATGGCTTGAAATGATGTGGCAGCTAAATGCCTGGGGCGATTATGAACAGTGGAAAAGAGATATTGTTCGAATTGTGGAGTTTAAAAAGCAAGAATCAAAAGATAAAACAGTCATCGAATTGTGGGACTTTTCCGGGTACAACAATATTTCAATGGAGAAAGTTCCTGCTCCTGGAAATGTTTCACAAGAAATGAACTGGTACTGGGAAGCAAGCCATTATAAGCGTAAAACAGGAGATCTGCTGCTTGACCGTGTTTTATTGGGGATTCAAGGAAGGCCCATAGCAAATTTTGGTGTCAAGTTATCTCTCGAAAATATTGAAACACATTTAAAAACGATCCGAGAAGAGCGGGCAAGCTTTTTGGATGATAATGTCAAAGAAGTTGAATTCTTAAAAAATTTGATTTTTAAAACACTTAAAAAAAAATCTGGCTAGTATCCTGCTATATGCTTCGTAGAATCTCGCAAAATTACCTTGAGGGTGAAAAGTGCTGACGCGTAGGAAATTTTTAAAATTAGGTATCATAGCAGGACTTTCAAGCAGCATGCCCATATGTGCTGGCAGTCATGAATTTGAGATAGATCAAAGACAAAAGTTTCTGTCAATGGCTGAGGACCTTCTTTCCACATGGTGTGAAGGTCTTTTATTGTTTCAGGTTTCCAAACCAGAAGATTCATCCAGGGATGGTGGTTTGTGGAGTCCGGGGGATGAACGTATTTTGGGACGCTGCGGGGATTCGGTATACCCGTTTCTCTGGTATGCCGACCATTACCAAGACGAACGTTTCCTGGAAGCTGCTTTGAAAGTTATGAACTGGTCTCTTCTGAATGTTGCGCATCCTGACGGCTCTTGGCAGAACGATATAAATGAAAAATGGCAGGGGATTACTGTATTTATAACGACAGCGATGGCTCTAGCTATCTTTCACCATGGCAAGATTTTAAACGATAGTACTGTAGACGCCTGGATGGAGCGGCTGCAATTAAGTGGTCAATGGTTGTCTGATACGATTAATTTGAATTTTGCTAATATCAACTATCCTGCTGCCAATGCATTTGCCATGGTCCTCTTGGGGAAAATGCTAAACAACCCGAAATTTGTTGATAGAGGTAAGGAGTTGGCTCACGGTTTATTGTCCTGGTTTACTGAGCATGATAATTTTCTTTATGGAGAGGGCAGAAACAATAAGAAATTTCCTCTAAATATCAGCCCCAATGGATGCTATCCTATTGACCTTGGGTACAATGTTGAGGAATCACTTCCTTCGTTAACACTATACGGCTTGCTTGAAAAAGACACGAAAGTCATAGATAAGGTTGTTGAATCTCTACAGATACACTTAGAATTCATGCTACCGGATGGCGGTTGGGATAATAGCTGGGGCACTAGAAATTATAAATGGACTTGGTGGGGGAGTCGAACTTCGGATGGATGCCAACCTGCCTATGCGCTTCTGGCAGACCGTTCACCGGCTTTCATGGAAGCTGCATACAGAAATACAAAACTTTTGGAGACCTGTACCCATAACGGGATATTAACCAGCGGTCCCGATTTTTATCACCGTGGGTTAAAATCATCTTTACATCACACATTCTGTCATGCTAAAGCCCTTGCAATTGTTTTGGATCACGGCGTGCCCCGATATGAAAAAGGTACAAGGGATCTTCCCTGCCAAAAAGAATATGGTAGCCGCTTCTTCCCGGAGATTAATACTAATTTGGTATCCTATGGTCCTTGGAGGGCTACGATAACTAGCTATGATTTCCCATATAAGAGATGGATAGCAGGACATGCAAGTGGAGGTGCCCTATCTCTTCTCTGGCATCGAGACGTAGGATTATTATTTTCGGGCAGCATGAGTATTTATCACTTAGTAGAACCTGGGGATATGCAAAAAGCAAAGGGGGAATTCGATAAAACTCTGACGCCAAGAGTGGAATTCGAAAAGGATCCTCCTCTTTATTCAAATGTTTTTAACTTGTTTGGTAAGAGTGCGATCGAAAATGGGAAATATACGAATACAATCGATTTATCATCTAAAATGGAATCAAGTTTTGATTCCGAAAGTGTTGCAATTAGGTCTTTTTCAAAATTGGTGAACAGAAATCTTCAATCTCCTGAAGTAGGGGATGTGGAGTGCAGATTGATCTATCGTTTTACAAAGAAATGTTTAGAAATTGGTGTTTTCGTTAAAAATATCCCCAAAAACGGCGCACTCTATTATGTACTTCCTTTGATATCAACGAGCAAAGAACCTGTGTTTTACGAATCCTCAAAGCGCGTGATAATTCAAAAAGAGACCTATAGGCTAATGATAACATCCGATTGTGAACTGGAAGTTCCAAAAATATCTCAAACACGAATATTTAATTTTGTTCCTGGCCTTGAGGCATTGGAAATAAAAGCACAACTAAAAAGCAACTTGAATTTGAGAATAGAGGTCGTCAATAGTTTTTACAAATCAGGGTAGAAATTTAAATTAGTCAAAGGGTTAAGATAATGTGGCGAATAATAACTTGGTTTCTGCTTATTGTTCTATTGAGCCTATCGCTATCCTGCGAAAGCTCTTTTGCGAATAAAAACAAAACAAAACTTCCTAATAGGGGTAATGGCTGGGCCTTCTCAACTGTTGAAGAATACTCAGCATTCCCAAGGTATTGTAAAGCTAGATTCCATCCCAATGAATCTGAAGTGTTCCAATACTGGATAAAGAAAATAGGGCAAGATTTTATACATATTCACCATTACTGAAGAGGATTGACCTTTCTCCGTAGGGGAAAATTTGAGTTCGATTTGAAACAAAGAAAAAAATTGTTAGAAGAAGCATTAAAGCAGATGAACTATACGATAGGACACTCTTCGAATAAAATGAATAAGAAATTTCGGGAAATGATGATAAAGCAACGGATAGAAATTATTCAGCAGTTACAATCCATTGTTTACTAATGGGGGGAATAACATTGATTTCGTTAACGGTAGCTGTGTGCACCTACAATCGGGCTGAAAATCTAAAACCACTGATAAAAGCACTTCGTAGTCAGGACAGTTCTATTAATTATGACATTCTTATTATCAATAACAACAGCACAGATGACACTGAGAAGCGACTGATTGAATTACAAACTCAACCAGGTGTTTCTCTGAGGTTCGTCAAAGAAGTTCATCAAGGTATAGTTGAGGCCCGGAATAGGGCTTTACAAGAATCTTTAGATAGTGAATATTTGATATTTATGGACGATGACGAGTTGCCGAGGGAAGGTTTTATCGAGGCTGCAATTAGATGTTTTGAGGAAAATAATGCTGAATGCGTAGGAGGAAAGGTAAAAAATGATTTTTCTGTAATTAAAAGGCCAAAATGGCTGAATGAAGAGCTTTTGGGTTTTTTAGCAGAAGTTGATTATGGCGATAAGCCTTTTTGGATTAAAGATAAAAGTACACCGTTATGGACGGCTAATATTGGTTATAAGACAGAGCTTTTCAGAGATGGCCTTAAATTTGACAAAAGGTATAACAGAAAGGGTAAGGGCATAGGTGGGGGGTCAGATATGATTATGTTTTCTGAGTTGTTGGATAGAGGTACAAAAATCAGATACTGTCCAGGCATGGTTGTGAACCACTATCCTGAACCATGGCGGTTGAAACGAAGATACTTTTTTAAATTACATTTTATTGCCGGAAGAAAACAGGGGCAATTCCAACCCGTTAATTTTGAATCTACTTTTTTAGGAGTCCCTTTTTTTATGGTCATCAATATGATGAAACATCTTTATAAAACAATTAAAAGTTTATTCTTTCGGGATCTGAATACCGTAAGACAGGCGATGAATGTATTTCATTCTATTGGAATGATATGGGGACGATATCTGAGGTGGAAAACAGCGGATGAAGTCAACCAAAAAACAGGATGAATTCATTTGCCGAAACCCAAAAGGAAACATAAAGCCATTGAAGTTTTAATTTGTACTCATAACCGAGCATCGCTTTTAGCTAAAACTTTAAAGTCAATAAATGAGTCAATAAAACCGAATAATTTCGATCTTAAAATGATTGTTGTTGCAAACGCTTGTAATGATAATACAATTGAACTTGTTCAGTCTTATCAAAAAGAGACAAAAGAAAAGCGCCTGATACCTGTAAAACTGGTTACTGAGGATAAAATCGGTAAATCTAACGGATTGAACAGTGCGATTCCTAATTTATCCTGCCCCATTATCGCTTTTGTGGATGATGACCATAGGGTTGATAAAAATTATTTCTCAGCTATTGTTAAATCGATTCAGTCTTATCCAGAAACCGATTTTTTTTGTGGACGAATATTGCCTGACTGGGACGGTTCAGAACCCTCATGGGTAAGGGATGAGGGTCCTTTTAAAATTTATCCTTTACCTGTTCCAAAATTTGATCTCGGAACAAGCACTAAAAGACTCGGATGTGGACAGGCTGTGCCGGGTGGTGGCAATCTTATTGTTAAGCGTGAAATTCTTAATAAAGTTGGATTATTTTCTAGCCAACTAGGGCCTTCTGGTCATGATTTAGGGGGATCAGAAGATTATGACTGGGTGAATCGTGCATTATCAAAGGGGCTCATTCTTCAATATATACCTGAGATAACACAATATCATTATGTCGATCAAAAAAGATTTAAGCTTAAATATTTAATGGAAAAAGCATTCAAAAGATCAAAAACAGTGGCCAGGCTCAAACATGGCGAGTTGCCCGGAAAATACAAAATTCGGTACGGTGCCACCAATTTGCTGGTATATTTGTCAAGGACAATTATATTTTTGCACAGTTCTACAAAGAGGCGATATTATCTGGTACGGTTATCTGCATCCGCAGGCGAATTATTAGGCTATATCGGTTTTTGAATGTGATTTGTTAATTTGTAATTTTTATGAACTCCATATCAGTAATTGTCCCAACCCATAATAGACCTGATTTATTGCAGGAGGCATTGTCTTCGCTTGAAAAACAAACCGTGAAACCTTCAGAAGTAATTGTCGTAGACGATGGTTCTGTCAAACCGGTGGATGAAAAACTATTAAAAAAACAATTCAGTATAGAATTGAAAGTGCTATTCAATGAATCATCCAAAGGGCTAGCTTGGGCACGGCATCAGGGTGTAGAATATGCTACTTCTGAATTCATTGTCCATCTTGACGATGATGATCTGTTGGCACCAGATGGAATAGAGAATGTAATGGAGCTTTTTGAATCGAATCCTGAGCTTGATATCGTATTTTTGGGAGTGGAGGGTTTCGGTAGTCGGGCCAGATATTTTAATCAGGCGCAAAAAAAATCGCTGGACCAGATTTTAAAACGAACCTTTGGCCCAACAACCAAGGAAAATGTTCATTTTTTTAATGATAGGCTTTTCGGAGAGCTATTGCAGTCAGTACCTATGGCATTCCAAAGGGCCGTGGTCAGGCGTGAGACTTGGCATGCTGTCAGTACATTTAGATTTCGGTGCTACTCTAAAATAAGAGATAAAGATTTCATTGAAGGAAGGAAAAGAATTACAGGGCCTCTTAGAGATTCAGAATGGGCGTTTTATGGTGTGGCTTTAAACAAGAGATTTGCACTCATCAAGAATGGTTTATACCTGCAAAGATGTGAGGGGCAAGGTAAGGTTTCAAATCCAGAACAAAGGCAGGCCCAAATGAATCAGCTTTTGTGCATAAAAAAAAAATTATACGGCGCTTCACAAAAATATGGTCAGTTGTCAGTGTGGGAAAATCAAATAAAAAGCAGTTTGGCTAGATCCTATTTTAATACCTCATATTACCATCTTTCAAAAGGAAGCAGAATTACCTCATTGAAATATTTGATAAAGGCAGTGAAACTAAAACCTAAACCTACTTATATCAAATTTTTTATTAGAACCTTTTTCCCTCTATGATATAGATAAAACGGACCGTGAGCTCCGCTGCGCTACGCTTCACGGTCCGTTTTATCGGCCGCTGTTGAGCAAAGCTCCAGCGCCATTGACAGGCTCCGCTCACGCTCCGCCTATCAATGGCGTTGGAGCCGACTCGACCAAGCGGAATTTAAATCATTATTTAACACCGCTTATGGTCGAGCGGCTCAACAGCGGCCGATAGGTTATCAAAGGTATAAGGTCTTGGAAAGAAAAATTGGCATAGATTTATTAAGAGGAGCTTGCATTCTTTATATAGTTGGCTTTTGGCACTTGGTAGGCTATACTCAAACGGCGTCCAACTCTAAAAACATATTTTCCTACCAGCTTACACAGATCATACTCGGCACGTTTATTTTTTTGTCTGGCCACCTTATTGCTTTAAACCAAGTGGCATTTAAAAAAGACGCGTTGCTACAATTCTATCGTAGAAAAGTTCTTAGGATATATCCTTTATATTTGCTATCTATCATTTTGTTTTGGATTTTTGGTATTTCCTCTACCTTTGATTTAATTAAAGCCGCGCTACTCGTTTCTATGTTCATCAAACCAGCACCCTTAACTTTATGGTTTATAACGATGCTGATGGTTTATTATTTTTTATCTCCTTTGGTACTCACTGGATGTAAAAATGGAAAAATTTATCGGTTGATAATTTGTTATTTTATAATTTCGATAGCAATCTTATTGTTTAATGATTTCCAAAATTTAATCGATATAAGGATTATAATATACTTTCCAGCGTTCCTTTTTGGAATATATTCTGGTTGCAATAATATTATCTATAACACAACCTATCTTTTAATAATTACGTTAAGCAGCATTTTGATGTCTTTCTCCTTTCATGGACAATTCGATGGTATTTTGGCCACCCCAATGGTTGCAACGGTACCATTCTTTTTATTGAAGGCATTTAGTGCTTTTAAAATTACGTCGAGAATCAAGAAAAAAGTTATTTATTATTTAAGTTATTCAAGTTTCTGTATGTATCTTTTCCACCGGCCGATATACACTATTTTAAAGAATATTTATTTTCCAGAAATATATTTGATGCAATTATTTTATTTATTATTTGTCTGCCTACCAAGCATAGGTCTTGTTTCTTTTATTATCCAAAAAAATTATGATGTCGTTGTTAAAATTTTAGCAACTCAAATTCCAAATAAAGATTAGAAATTTCATGATTCAATTCGGAACTATCATCTATCGGGGATGTATTTGATACAAACTGAGATTATATCTAAAAGATTAGAAATTAACGATTTGTTATGACATATTTAGATCGCTTGGTATTTACGGTAATATTGCTGCTAATCGGAAGGATTTGTTTCAATATATTATGCTTGAGGGAATGTTTTGAATAGGAACTCACCAATTTTTATTATTGGTGTTGACAGATCTGGCACTACGCTACTGAATATGATGATAGATGCCCACTCTAAGATTGCTATGCCTTATGAATCAAAATTTTTTACTCGATATTATCTAAACCGTAAATCTTTTGGCGATTTTTCGGAAGTCGAAACACGACGAAGTTTGGTTCGAAATATTCTTAATGAACCGTCTGTTCGGGACTGGGATATACAGGTTAAAGAAGAAGATATTGATCTTAGTTCATGTGATACGCTTGAAAATACAATCAATACCATATATTCAGTTTATGCTGATTCTAAAGGGGCATTGTGGTGGGGGGATAAAACCCCTGCATACATTGATAATTTGCACATCTTAAACACAATGTTTCCAGAATGCAGGTTTATTCATCTTGTGAGGGATGGAAGAGATGTCGCAAATTCCATCATTCAGAGGTGGTGGGGGCCGGATGACTTTACAACCGCAATACGGTCTTGGGACCAGCGTGTGAGTTGCGCCCGGAAAATGTTAGCCATGTTGCCCGCGTATCGTTATATGGAAATTCGGTTTGAAGATTTGGTTACCAAACCGGCATTTGAATTACAACGAATATGTAAATTTCTTAAAATCGATTATGAAAATGGAATGTTGATGTCTTACGGTGATCGTGCTGATACCATGGTGGGGAACCGTATTGATGGAATACATGAGAATCTTAAAAGCAGACCATTAGTCGAGCATACATATAAATGGAAAAAGACGCTTTCACCAGCTAACCAGGCAATTGCATATGAGATCGCCGGTCAAACCTTAAAAAAAATGGGGTATGATACAGGCATCAAACATTGCAGATGGAAATGTTTTGCCGAAATTTTAAACCGGGTAAAAGGATCAATGGCATGGCGATTTAGGACGAGACAACGGTGATGAATGGTTAATAAATTTTTAAAAACAAACAATTGCTTGCCAGAATTGATGCTCAGATTTTATTATGATTCAAATAAAACAATGAAAATTCTGCATGTGCAAAAATAGGATAATGGATTTTACATGGCTGCTGTAAAAAATATATATAAGTTGATTTATCCGGAGATAAGGAGAAAAAATGCTCTTTTGTTTCGTTACTGGCTGAAAGGAATATATTGGGAGTTTACTAAACCGGTTGAGAAAGATCCTGTTTTCCTTATCGGCTGTTCCAGGTCTGGTACAACGGTCACATATGAAACGCTTATGAAATCTAGCAAATTGAAAACTTTTGGATTTGAGATACCACAATTCTGGACCAGTCTCTGGGGACCTAATCACAATGACTGGGAATCGGAAGCTGCTGGTGCTGAACACGTCCAAGACCAACACCGGTATTCGGCCTTGAAGTATTTTTATCAACGCATAGGCCCCGGACAAGTGCTCGATAAGACCTGTATAAATATACTTCGAGTTGGTTTTTTAAATAAACTCTTTCCAAAGGCCAGATTCATATATATCCATCGAGACGGGAGGGATAATATCAATTCGTTGATTGAGGGGTGGAGGTTAGGTGATCATTTCGGATTGGAACAGTTTTATGGGAATTTCCCCCATAAGATTGAGATCAATGACGGGGAATTCACCCAATGGCGCTTTTTCATTCCTCCTGGATGGAAGGGCTATAACAAAGCTCCGATAGAGGATGTGTGTGCTTTCCAATGGATGTCTGCAAATTCAATGGCAATAGAAGCAAAAAAAATAATCCCGGAAAATCAATGGATACAAATTCGGTATGAAAATTTATTTACACATGCAGAGGAAATATTCCGGGATGTATTTAATAAACTGGGGTTACCATTTGAAGACAGTATCCGTAAAAGATGCCAAAGCCTTCTCAAACATCCGACAAGCATTGTAAAAGGCCAGCCCGAACTCGGCAAATGGAGAACCCAGAATCCTAAGGAAATTGAGAAAATAACTGATAAGATTCGACCCATTCAGAAAATACTGGGGTATAATTAGATTTTTTTATTGATTAAAACAGGTCGATGGCCATGGTTAATACCAAAAGAATTAAAAAAGATATTTTTTTAAAGTTAAAAGCCGGATATCAGATTATTAATAATCGTTATTCTGTAGGCATGAAGGAAAGCCCACCGAAAAAAGTTATATTCGTTGCAGGTAACCAGCGGTCAGGGACGAATATGGTGATGGATATCTTTGAAAAGAGCCTGAAATCGGATGTTTACCATGAAACAGATCCAAGAGCTTTTCAAAATTATATTATGCGTGATATTTCCACGATTCAAAGGCTCTTTTCTCAGTCAAAGGCGCCGGTTTTTATCATCAAGTCTTTATGTGAATCCCAACGCCTTAAAACCAATTTGGAAAATTTCCATCACTCCCAGGGCATATGGGTTTATAGAAATTACGATGATGTTGTTAATTCAATGATGCGCTCTTTCAATAACATGGCAAAGCAGGCAAAACGGATAGCGGAAAGTCCTGAAGAGGCAGGTTGGTTGTCTGAAGCCATGAGTGATTCAACATATCAATTGGTAAACTCACTGGTTGATGACTCCATTGATGACGCCTCTGCTTCCGCATTGCAGTGGTATTATAGAAATATTTTATTTTTTGATCAAAAGCTTGATACCAATAGTAGAGTAAGGCTGATAAAATATGAAAGCCTTGTGAGGGATCCACAAAAAGAATTCAAGGGGCTATTCGAATTTTGCGGATTAGATTTTAAAAATAGAATGGTCATAGATGTTTTTAAAAGCTCAATTAAGAAAAAACGGCCTCAAAACATCAGAAAGGACATTCGGGATCTATGCGATGGACTGACTCGACGAATGGATGAGGTGTTTTTTGGATAAACGCTTAATATTGATCATATAAAAAGATTAATTTTTTTTGGATTTTACTTATATCCTGCTAACTATTGTTGTTGGTTTTTGGCTTGTTGTCGCAGTCAGATATTTTTACAGTAACGTGATCCCCCTCTGTCGTGAGCCTGTTTTCCACCGGCCAGTGCTGATTATTGAAAGCGATGATTGGAGCCCAGGGCCTTCAGGAGACGTTGCCTCACTGGGCGAACTTGCCAAAATATTAAAAAACCACACGGATTATCGCGGGCATCCGGCAGTTATGACCCTGGGAATTGTCCTGTCAACTCCTTATGAAATTTATACCAACCGAGAAGGTGTCGATAAAATTCGAAGACACTTTCTTACAAGTTCTTCGTTCAAGGATCTCGTGGCCGTGATGCAAAGTGGAGAACAGGCAGGGTGTTTTTCACTCCAACTCCACGCTATGGATCATTTCTGGCCTGTCTCACTGATTGAGAGTGCAAAAAATAATAATAAAATTTCTTCATGGATAAAGAGCAAACCATTCCCTCGCACTGAGGAGTTACCCCAGCAGTTGCAAGGTCGTTGGACTGTTAATGAACAAATATCGTTGGAAAGAATCTCACAGGCTGATATTAATAAGGCTGTTTGTAAAGAAGTGGAGGCTTTCAGAAGATTTTCAGGTTTGTATCCGATGGTTGTAGTTCCACCGGCATTTATATGGACAAAGGTTGTTGAAAGTGCGTGGGCTAAGGCAGGCATTAAAATTGTTGTTACACCTGGGAAACGGTTTGAATCATATGATTCAAATGGGCGACCGCAACCCTGCGGTGGTAAGATCCGAAACGGTGATAAAAGTAAATCAGGATTAATCTATATTGTAAGGGATAACTATTTTGAGCCTTATTTGGGACACAAACTAGAAAAAGCAATTGGCGCCTTGGTTAAAAAGACGGAGACTGGACGTCCCACCTTGATTGAAACGCACAGGTATAATTTTATAAAAAATTCCTATGAAGCAAATAATGCATTAAAAGAGTTGGATAGATTCTTTGAACGAGCTTTGAAATTACACCCGAATCTTATATTTTTATCTACAGAGAAATTGGCTGATATGATGTCAAGAAAAGATGCAGTCTTGATCTCGAAATCTTTTTTTTATCGATTTCCTCGATGGATAGCGCGCATAGAGGAAGACAAACATAGTTCTTTGGCCGGCTGGTTATCTGGATTAACGCCCTTTTTTATTTTTGTGCATAGTATCATTCAATTGGTTTTGAAGCATCGCAAACAAAAACGACAGTTATTTGATTAATAACAAGAAAATCCATTTATGAATTTTTCTCCGCGTTTTTCAGTTATCATCCCAACTTTCAATTGTTCAGAAACAATAAGCCGAGCTGTGGATTCTGTTTTGAAACAATCCTGGCCAGCGTACGAAATCATCGTAGTCGATGACGGATCTATAGATGATACGCGTGATGTCGTAAGCAAAATGCAGGGGAAAATCTCTTATATTTTTCAAGAAAATTCAGGAGTTTCGGCCGCAAGAAATACAGGTGCCCAAGCAGCATCAGGTGACTGGTTGGCATTCTTAGATGCCGATGATATATACTACGCGGACAGGTTAAAATGGCATGCTGATATGATAAATTCCCAAGTTTCGTTTGATTTTTTAACCGGCGATTTTGAATACAGAGGACCGGATGGTGCTTTGCTTAGACGGTCCATGGAAAGTTCTGGCATTGGCCGTAAATTGCTGGAAAAAAACAAGGGAAAGGTTACTCTTACGATGGAAAAAGAATGTTTCCCTATTTTCATAGAAGAGCATTTTGGGGACACCCACACGATTAGCATACCCAAAAGCACTTTTTGTGCTTTAGGTGGATACTCTACCAATTTTCAAGTGTGTGAAGATGTCCACATGCTAATTCGTCTTTGTGATCGAAGCAGTCGTGCGGGTGTGGTTACAAAACCAATGGCAGTATACAATATTCACAATCAAAGTCTTACCCGGTCAGATCCCATCCGAGCCCAAAAACAGACTGTTGAAGCATTGAACTCATTGAAAGGGAGGCTTAGGACAAAAGGGATGGAAAGAGGATTGGATCAATCCATTCGAAGGGCTAGGTTGGATCTTGCATATGCTTACTTAAAAAGCGAATCCAAAACTAAAGCGATTTTAGCCGTGCTGCCTTTGCTGATTGAGCAACCTAAACTTTTAAGTCTAAAAGACCTTTTGTCCATCATAAAAGGATAATGGATAAAGCAATAAATGGGAAACTAAATGATTAATTCAATTCTTGTGATAACTGAACTGTTTTTGCCCACAAAGGGTGGAACTGCCGTCTGGTTTGATAAAGTGTACCAACTTTTAGGCGGGAAAAATATTCATATTATTACCGCAAAAGTCCCGGGTGCAGAAAACCATGACAAGAACCATAAAAATACAATCCATCGTATTGATCTTTTACGTTTTTCATGGTTAAAACCTGAATCCTTGATTATGTATTTAAAATTGCTGTGGAACTCTTTTCAGCTTGGATTAAAAAATCGATTTCAAATAGTTCATGCTGGTCGTGTCCTTCCAGAGGGGTTTGTTGGATATTGTGTCGCAAAATTGTTTAATATCCCCCTGATTATTTACGCACACGGTGAGGAAATTACAACGTGGCGGCAGCCCGTCAAATTGCGAGTGATGACTTATACTTACAGACAAGCAGATAAAATTATAGCTAATAGTGAGTTCACAAAACAGGAACTTTTAAAAATAGGAGTTCTTGAATCCAGAATTGTAATTCTCTCGCCGGGTGTTGATGTTGAATGCTTTAAACCAGGTGTGGGGATTCAGGATCTGGAAAAAATAATCGGTGGATCAGGAAACTTCAAACTATTGCTATCTGTCGGTCGGCTAACCAGACGTAAAGGATTTGATCATACAATCAAAGCACTATCCAATTTAAAAAAAATGGGATTGGATGTACATTACGCGATTATTGGTATTGGGGAAGATAAATTTTATCTTGAACAGTTGGCTCAAGATAAGAAAATCGTGCAAAATGTTCATTTTCTTGGGCATGTTAGTGAGGAAGATCTTCCCAAGTGGTATAATGCTGCAGATCTATTGGTAATGCCCAATCGTGAAATCAATGGGGATACAGAAGGGTTTGGCATGGTATTTCTCGAGGCCAATGCCTGCGGGAAGCCTGTTATTGCTGGAATTGCCGGTGGAACTGGGGGCGCGGTAATAGATGGAAAGACTGGTTTCAGGATTGATGGTCTTTCCGTGGAGGAATTAACAAATTGTATTTACAAAATACTTGTTAATAAAGATTTATCCATGAAGTTGGGACAGTATGGTTTAAAACGGGTCCGAAAAAATTTTTCTTGGCAATCCATAGCTGAAAAAACAAAAGAAATTAATCAGACAGCTTTGAAAGTCATAAACAGATGAGAGATTTACTAGTCCTCGTCATAACTGGCGCCTCCATCTATTTGGGCTTGTTCAGACCCTGGATGGGAGTTTTGGCTTTAGCCTTATTTACATACCTTAATCCCCATCGATACGCCTGGGGGTATACCAGATCAATGCCGCTATATTTTATTGTATTTCTCTCCGTGATTTTAGGGATGGTCCTTAACGGAAAAGATCGTCAGCCGTTTCCCTGGACCCGGGAAACGATTTTCTTTTTGATGCTTCTATCCTGGTTTACTTTGACGACTCATTTGCATCCCGATGTTCCTTATGCAGCTAAAGAGCAGTGGATAAAAGTTTTAAAAATATACATCAGTATTTTTCCGACTTTCTGGATGATCAATACAAAAGAAAAAATGAAGTGGTTGATTATTGTTTTCGCGGTTAGTTTTGGGTTTGTCGGATTTAAAGGAGGCCTTTTTGCCTTTTCTCACGGATTTGCCTATAAGGTTCAGGGGCCTGACGGAACCTTTTATGCTGGGAATAATGAAATTGGTCTCGCGCTGAATATGGTGCTGCCTTTAATTCTTTTGGGAGCTTCAGAGTTTAAGAGTAAATTTATTAAAAATTCGTTTTATATAGTTTTCTTTTTTTCTATTTGTTCAATAATAAGCACTTGGTCACGCGGGGCTTTAATAACTCTTGTAACTGTTTTATCTGCGATAATATGGAGCACTAAAAAAAAATGGCGGATGTTACCGATTGCAGTTGTTGGGTTGATGATTATTGCTGTTGTCCCACAGGAAGCGCTAATGTCCTTTCTTCCTGAAGAATGGTTTAATCGGATGGAAACAATCCAGACGTATGAACAAGACCAATCTGCAATGGGAAGAATTTATGCCTGGAAATATGCTATTAGCAGAGCAAAAGAACACCCATTCACAGGCGGTGGATTTGAAACTTTTAGATTACATGGACAAGATGTTCACAGCGCATATTTCGAAATTTTGGGTGAACATGGCTATATCGCATTAATTTTATGGCTTTCTTTACTTTTTGGCACCATGTACGTGCTTGGAAGACTTCGATCTTTGTCCAAGTATGTTCAAGGATTTCTATGGGTTCGAGACTATGCTCGGGCAGTCCAGATTTCGTTATTGGCCTATGCGGTTGGTGGGGCATTTCTTGGTGTTGCCTATTGGGATTATTTTTATCACCTCGTATCATTGTGTGTTTTAATGAAAATTTTTCTTTATCGCGGTATTGCTGAACAGAGAAATCAAATATGAAAATTCTTACCCTTTCTTCTGTTTTTCCAAATTTGCAGCAACCTTTTTTAGGACTTTTCATCAAAGAACGGATGAAACACGTCGCAAGGAATGAAATGGTAAGAGTTGTTGCGCCTGTTCCATTTTCACCCATTGATCCGATTGCAAGGCGGTTTAAAAAGGAATTCAGGCCAGCGAAACCGTGTTATGGTCTCATAGAGCCAGAATTTAAGATTGATCACCCACCTTTCCTTTGTTTTCCAGGAACTTTTAAACCGGCCGACAGTGTTTTATATTTTGTAAGCCTGTATCCGTTTCTTAAAAAATTTAGACGGTCTTATGATTTTAATCTGATTGACGCTCATTTTGCCTTTCCGGATGGTGTGGCAGCAGCCTTGTTAGCTCAAGCGTTCAAAGTCCCCTTTACCATCACTTTGAGGGGAACCGAGTTGCCGTATTCCAAAATACTGTCGAGACGGTTTCAGATGAAATGGGCTTTGCAAAAGGCCTCTCAAGTGATTAGTGTTAGCAACTCCCTTGGAAAAGTTGCGCAAAAACTTGGTGCTGGATCCGATAAAATTAGGGTGATCCCAAATGGTGTTGATACAGATAAATTTTCTCCTGTTGGCAAATTAAAAGCTAGATCGGTTTTAATGCTTCCTGAAAAAGCCAGAATACTTTTATCCGTGGGAGGACTTGTTCCCAGAAAAGGGTTTCACAGAGTAATCCGGATACTTCCTGAAATTATTAAAAAATTTGGCAACGTGATTTATCTGGTAGTGGGGGGAGCTTCTGTAGAGGGAGACTATTCCATAGAATTGAAAAATAAAGTTTTTGAGAAAAGCCTGGAAGACAATGTTCGCTTTATCGGAGCAGTTGATCCTGGAAGATTATCTGAATATTATTCTGCCGCAGATCTTTTCGTTCTTCCCACAAGCAATGAGGGGTGGGCCAATGTTTTCATGGAAAGCCTTGCATGTGGTACTCCAGTGATTTCCACGGATGTAGGAGGAAACAGGGAGGTTATCTATAAAGATGAGCTTGGCACCATAGTTCCTTTTGGTGATGATGAGCGCTTTTGTCAGGCAGTAATATATGGTCTTGAAAAGGATTGGGATAAGAATCTGCTTATCAGTCACGCCAGGAAGAGAAATTGGAATCATGTGTCAGATGAAGTTATTTCCGTTTTTAATGAATGTTTGGCAAGGAGTAAAGAGCGATGTGCGGTATAGCGGGTATGTTCCACCGGAGCGGCGATTGTGTTGATATTGACCATTTAGTTAGTATGACCCGTACACTGGCCCACCGTGGCCCTGATGAAGAGGGATATTTCATCAATGCAGATCAAGATGAAGGCACCAGCCGCCAGGACATTCCTCTTCATCACCTATGTATCAAAAGGAATCAAAGGCTCCGGGAAGGCATGACTGGAAATGTTGGCCTTGGGCATCGAAGGCTGAGCATTATAGATCTTGCTACGGGTCAGCAGCCTCTGTGTAATGAAGACGGAAGTATATGGATCGTGTTTAACGGTGAAATATACAACTTTCAGGATTTAAAAGATGAACTGGTCAAAATTGGACATCAATTTAAAACAAATTCCGATACAGAAACCATTGTTCATGGGTATGAACAATGGGGAGAGAAGATTATTGAAAAGCTGAGAGGAATGTTTTCCTTTGCGATCTGGGATCAGAACCGGCAGAAACTTTTACTCGCAAGGGACAGATTAGGTAAAAAACCATTATACTTTTTTGAAGATAAGAACAGGTTAATATTCGGATCTGAAATAAAAGCCATACTTGAGTTGTCAAATGTTGAAAGACAGGTTGATGAAACGGCTCTTTCCGACTATCTCTCTCTTCTATATGTACCGTCGCCCAAAAGTATTTTTAAAAATATCCACAAACTGCCGGCTGCCCATTATGCCGTCGTTTCAAAAGAGAATATCCAGGTGAGGCCATACTGGGATCTTTCATTTTTTCCTGAACATGAATACACTGAAAATCAGATGATGGATGAGATGATATCCATTTTGGAAGATGCCACCCGGATGCGGATGATCAGTGAGGTACCGTTGGGGGCATTTCTTTCCGGGGGAGTGGATTCCTCTGCCGTGGTTGCCATGATGTCAGGATTCTCTGATACGCCGGTAAAAACAAATTCCATATCATTCAGTGTTGCCAAATACAACGAGATTGATTATGCGAGGAAGATTGCCGGGCTATTTGAAACCGATCATAACGAATTTCATGTAAATCCGGACGCATTGTCTGTCATTGAAAAGCTTGCCTGGCATTACGATGAACCCTTTGCCGATTCATCATCAGTCCCCACTTATTACGTTTCACAAATGGCGCGGAAAAATGTGACAGTGTCTTTATCCGGTGACGGAGGCGATGAGAATTTTGCGGGATACAGGCGGTATTATTTTGACATGCGGGAAAATTTTATTCGGAATATTGTTCCCGGCCCTTTACGGAAATATGTTTTTGGCGGAGTTGGCCGACTATATCCCAAAGCAGATTTCTTACCCCAGATATTCAGGGGGAAAGCTTTTATTTCAAATGTCGCCAGAGATCCGGTTGACGCCTATTTCTTTTCAATGAGCGGCTTCCACGAAGAAGAAAAAGGTCACCTGATCAATGATGATTTTAAAAAGTCCCTTGGGGGATATGATACAAAAACATTATTTCACGATCTTTATCGGACTGCACCAGCCAGAGATCACCTTTCAAAGATTCAATACCTGGACATCAAAACATACCTTTGCGAAGATATTCTGACCAAGGTGGACAGGGCCAGTATGGCTGTGTCTCTGGAGGTTCGCTGTCCCATTCTTGATCATGTGTTTATGGAATATGTGGCAAAGATTCCCTCCAAAATGAAACTGGTTGGTACGGATGGGAAACATATTTTTAAGAAAGCCTTAAAAAGTAAAGTCCCGGAAAAAATTCTATATAGGAAAAAAATGGGATTCGGTGTTCCCATACTTGAATGGCTGCGTTCAGATCTGAAAGAATACAGCAGGTCCCTTGTACTGGAAGGACGTGCCAGTAAGACATACTTGGATTCCAAATATCTGAATACCATTTGGGGTGAGCATCAGAAGGGCCTGCGGAACAGGGCCACTGAGCTGTGGACAGTTATGATGTTGAATTTGTGGTATGAAAATTATATGTGATGAAATGGATTGTCACCATTTTTTTTGTTTTGGCCTGTGCTGCTACAGGCCTTTTTTTTCTCGATTCTAAGCCGTTTGTTGGTGTTTTTACTTCAAAAATGATTCTACCACTGGTTTCACCGGGTTTGAAACATCGGAAAGAATTGCCTGCGAATAAATGGGTTGAAATCTACAGAGGGAGATCCTTCATAAGACAGGCTCATGCGGGCATCGCCTATGATTCAAAGCGGCATAATTTGATCATATTCGGATCCAATACCCACGGTTACGACTGGGATAATAGTGTTCATGTATTTGATCCTGTTGACGGAATTTGGCGTTCGTACTATCCGCCTGCGCCAAAAGAAACTTACCGTACAGATGAATCAGGAAACGCCATTTGCGGGAACAAGAAGATTCTCCCATGGGCCATGCATACCTTTGACAATATTCTCTATGATTCCTTAACAGATTCTCTGGTTGTTACAGCAGTCCCAGCACATAATTCTATTGGAAAAACAATTAAAGGCCCCAAAATTCATCCGACTTGGATATATCAACTGGAGACACATCAATGGAGAATTTTTGTAAATTCAAGCAATAAAAAATCTCCGAAATTTTTTGCGGCAGCGTCTTCATATGACAGTGACCGGGATGTTATCACAGCATATAGAAAAGGGATCTGGGAACTTGGTCCGGATCGAGACGAGTGGATAAAGGCAACAAAAGAAAGCCACCATGGGATTCACTATAATATGGAGTATGACAGTAAACATAAGGTTTTTGCAGTGTTCGGAAACTCTCGTTATACTAATGATGTCTGGATCTACAAACCGGGCGATGTTCTGGGAGAAAAAGGTGAATGGGAAAAAAAAATACCAGGAGGAGATACCTGCCCTAAGGATGAGCATTTTCCAGTGGCCTTTGATACTCATAATGGCGTCTTTTTGATTGTCCCGGATAATCGAAAATTCAAAAAGGATAATTCAGAAAAAACCAAATCAATTCCCCCGGAATCTGCCAGCACTTTTGTATACGATTATGAAGAGAACAAATACATTAAGATTGTGGGTGCAGACCTCCCTCCTCAGAAGATGAATTATATGATGGTTTATGATGCCTGGAATAAGGTTTTCCTGCTTGTTACTGGGGACTATAAAAGACCGTTGGTCGTAATGGCATTCAGACTGGATATGGAGAAATTGAATTGAACGATGCGACTTAAGATTTTATTCATTCTTATTGTCGCCTGTTTTGCACTAGCAGCCAATTTTACTGTGTCACATGCGTCCGTCCAGAAATCGTTTGAATTTAAAAACGGAATTTTTACGTTGCCGTTAAGCATTAGAGATAATTCAGGTGTCGGTCGTGTAAAGTGGCCTGTGACCAGTGGTGTACCCCTTCCATACGGGATTGTGCATAAAACTGACGAACTTTCGTTAATCAATAGTGAAGGCAAACAAATTCCCTGTCAGTTCAAGGCACTTAGCCGCTATTATGCGAGAGACAAATCTATTCGCTGGGTGTTGATAGATTTTCAAATAGATCTCAAAGGAAATGAAGAAAAATTGGTTTTTTTAACCAATAAGTCCCATCCATTCAATTTAGAGAATCCCATACAAATTGATGAGAATAACAAACGTTTAATTGTTACGACAGGCAAATTATGTGTCACCATATCAAAAACACGAGGCGGAAGTCTTTTTGATTCAGTCACGGTCAATGATCAAGAGATAATCAATAATAAAGAATACAGCGGACCGTTTATCCGGTCGGGGAATATTGATTATATGGAGCACTTTAAAGGAGACTCATGGAATACACATGGCTGGGTGCATAAAAAAAATTTAGAAGAAATATTTATAAAAGAGGAGAAATATTCGGGTTCCAGAAATATCTATGATGATGTTTTGGTAGAGGATGAAGGTCCATTGCATGCTGTTGTTCTTCTTAAAGGAAAATTTTTATCGCAAAAAACAGGTGCAGGCATTCTCAAAAGCGGATTTTACAACTACACAACCCGCCTTCATTTTTATATGAATAAATCTTTCATAAAGGTAGAACATTCAATCGACAATTCTGAGATAGAGATGCCGTTTTCCAATCGTATGTTTATTGAAGCAGGACTGCAGCATACTTTAAGCCTTAACGGGAATATCTTTGTAACAGCCGGAGGGTATAAGAAAGACGGAGACTTCGAGTTATCAACAAAAGAATATGGTGGAGAAAGCCTTCTCTTTCAAAATTTAGGGGTGAATGTAAAAAAGAAGGGACGTAAATTTGCCGAACCCGGGAAATATGTTTTTTCCGGTGTAAACAGCCGCCACAAAGAAGCTGAAATTTTCAATGAAGGCAGAAAAGCCGTATTCTTAGACTTTTCCAACGAGAAGGGGGGGCTTGGTATTGGTATTAAATACTTTTGGCAGGAAGCTCCTAAAGCAATTGAAATAAAAGACAACAAACTTCGTGTCTTACTCCATGCAAATCCTTCAAAATATATATTGAGTGCCGAATCAAAAGCCTATGATCTGGATTTTGGAGAGCGATCAATCAGTGATGTCCTATACTATTTTCATGATGAAAAGAAAGATAAATATAAAATCAGAGATATTTTTCGGGCATTTAATTTTCCCTTATTTGCGTATGCCCATTCTAACTGGGTGGCTGCAACGGAAACCTGGTATTTTGAGATATCCCCGGATAAAATTCTTCCTGACAAGTCATTGAGAGAATTAAAGCATTTTAAACCTTCTATGATTGGATATAGACTTTACGGGAAAAATCATGGATATAATTCGGGAGGTCATCATGAGAGTCTGAACTCAGGATGGCTCAGCTTTATGAGAAGCGGCGATCTTGTGGATTTTGAGAAAAATATTGCCAAAAGCCGATGGACGATTGCCCATAATCCTGGGTGGGCGTTCAAGAACAATATTCCAGAGTGGAATTCCAATACCAAATCCTTAAAGGAAATCGATAATTTTTTTAAAAATTGGGATCGAATTTCTGGATTCGGGCCCAAGAATTTCTATCTGTGGAGGGATACAGAAAAAAAAGGGGGTGGAAAAACCTATCTAAATATGTACAAGTGGCTTCCCGATATGGAACATTATGCACTTTTCAGACTTTTTGAATATTATTATCTTACGGGTGACAGAAGAGCTCTTGATTCCATTTATGGTTTTGTGAACTGGGCGGTCAATTTCCAGCACAAACATATTTTTAAAAGAAAAACCAGGGGATTGGATTCGGTTGATTATTTTGAAAAAGATCCGGATGCGTTAAGGAGAGGTCATTACAGCAGAGTCTATACATGGATGCTCTACACAACTCTGGCCGGCTATCAGGCCACCGGTAATGAAACCTATAATCAGTATGCAATTTGGCAGATCAGACGGATGCTCGGGCTTCTGCGTCACCGGCACGGTCAGCTCACAAGCTGGAACCCGAAACCATCAAAAGTTCTGGGGATCTTTTCCAAAGAGCTTCAGAACAAAATAAGTCAAAACGTGGATATTGATCTTTTACGTGAGAATCAGGAGGTTATAAAATCAAAAGCCAAGACATGGATGGAAGCCCAAGGGGTCATGACACTGCATGAGGCGTTTAAGGCGTATGGTGATGAACGTATCCTTGACGGGATCTGGGGAATGGCAGACTATTTCAGCCACCATGTATTATTTTTCCCAAGGCTTGGAATGATAAATAAATCGACATCCATGCCGAATCGCTGGTTTGACAATATCGATAAAATTGTTCCACAGCGTCATGACAGGCATATTCAGATGTGGCCGATTTTATTTCACTATACGGGTTGGCCTAGTGTAAAACGAAGATACGACATTTTTGAGGAAAAAAGAAAAAATTCATATCAAAAGGACTGGTTCCTTCAGACCGGATACTGGCAGAAAAAAATTGTACCAAAGAAAACCGATTTCCCTCCTGAAGCTGTCACCGATCTGAAGTTAATAATAGCAGATCGTTCAGGGATTACCCTTTCCTGGACAAGCCCGAAAGATGACAGCGATAAAGGGACTGCCCAAAGGTATTTCTTAAAATACAGCAAGAAACCGATTGTTGAATTTGCACCAACAGATCATCCTGGGCGAGTATCGGAAAAACGCAGAATCGTTAAGCAGGTTGAGGATTCCGTTCTTTTGTCTTTGAATGGCAAGCGGTTAAAACAAAACTATTACAAACCTTCAAGCAAAATTTTTAAACCAGAATTGCTGAAAACAACTCTCTGGGATCCTGACTGGAATGAAATCGACTCTTTTTGGATGGCTGAACATGTTTTTGGAGAACCCATACCCTCCAGGGCGGGGACAAAGGAAGTTTTTACGGTTAAAACTTTAAGCCCGCATAATTATTTTGGAATAAAAAAACATATGGATATCAAAAGTTTAAAGCCTGGAATATATTATTTTGCACTATGTTCATGGGATGAAGACAAAAATCTCAGTAAGCTTTCAAATGTTGTTAAAGTAAAATTAGAATAAAAATCAATGCGCTCAGTTCTGGTTGTCCATATTGTTTATTCTTTTGATACCGGTGGACTTGAAAAGGGCATAGCGACTCTTGTCCAAAACGCTTCCTCTTCTGTGAAGCATACCATTATTTGTCTCTCAAAAGCCGGGGATTCCGTTCGTCTGCTTCCTAAAGACACACCGGTTATTGCCCTTAAAAAAAAGCAAGGCAATTCATTGCGTTTCATTTTTAAGTTGGCCAGGGTTCTTAAAAAACTGAAACCCGATATCGTTCATACCCGGAACTGGAGCGGAATGGACGGGGTGCTGGCTGCACGCCTGGCTAACATCAAGACCGTTGTTCACGGTGAGCATGGATGGGATCTAGAAGATCCCTTTGGGAAAAATTCCAAAAGGGTTTTCGTCAGGCGTTTTTTTTCAAGATGGATTAAGGAATACACTTGCGTTTCTGTTCAGATGAAGACTTGGCTTGAAAGAGAAATCCGGGTGCCTAATCGTGTAACTCAAATCTATAATGGCGTGGATACAGGTGTTTACAGACCAGACGGAGTTGAAGCAGATATACGCTCAAAATATAATATATCGAATAGTGCACCTCTTATTGGAATCGTTGCCCGCCTTGATCCGATAAAGGATCATATGACATTGTTTCATGCCTTTTCTATTGTTAAAAAACAGATACCTGAAGCAAAATTACTCGTAATTGGAGACGGGCCGCAAAAAAAAATCCTTGAAGAAAAGGCAGGGGAGGGGGTAATCTTTTTGGGCAATTGTCCCGACGTGCCTGATATTATGCGATCGCTTACAGTTTTTACTCTAACGTCACTGAATGAGGGAATTTCCAATACTCTTTTAGAAGCAATGGCAACAGGCTTGCCTATAGTAGCAACTCGTGTGGGCGGCAATACAGAAATTATCGCAAACGGTGTCGCTGGAAGCCTTATTGATCCTGGGAATCCAAAGCAGCTGGCAGATGCTCTGCTTGATTATCTAATGAATGAAGGAAAGAGACTGCAGCATGGCCGTATGGCAAGAAAAACAGCAGGCAGTGATTACAGTCTTCAGTCTATGGTTGAAAAATATGAGAAAGTTTATGGCAGGGTTGCCATTGTTTAGACGGCATAGTCTGTTTTTAAAAATAGTTTTTATTCTGTGGGCCTTTTTTTCCTTCTTTCAGACGGCAGTAAATGCAGAATTTAAGCCTGATGGTGCAGCTCCGGATCAGGTGCTTGTCTTATATAATGCAGATTACGATGTGGATACCGATGGGTCTTTGACGGGCCAGGATTCAAAAGAGGTCGCCGAATATTATGCCAGGATGCACGCTGATCCTGTGAGCGGTAAGAGGCCCTATTTACTGGGCCTTAAGTGCAGGCACGGGAAAAAACATTTAAACAACTGGTTTATACAAGAAGACAGCAATGACAATAAAACTGGGGTTGTATTCAAAGGGATGGGGAGAAAACCAGGCCATGCAGATTGTGTAAGGGATTCAAGGAAAGTTGAAATTAATCTGGTTCCAGGTAAAACAGAGATAGATTGGGAGACCGTGGAGTTTTACGTTCAGGATAGAAACAAAAACAGAAAAAAAGTAACACATTTCATGGTTTCCGGAATCCCGGTCAGGAAAAGCAGGCGCACCATATATCCTGAAATTGGAAAAAGTAAAGGCAGATGTTTCCGGTTCGATGCCCATAAGTTATTTTCCGGAACGGTTGATGTTTTCGTAACCGCAAAAAATCAATCAGGCAGAATAATTAAGAATTCTCGTTTTACATTTTGGGATATTGAAGATTTTCAACCATCCATCTATGGTGAAGATGGTATCCTTGATGAAAAAAATTTCCAAGAGGATGTAGCAATACCTGTTAAAACATTTCTGGAAAGCTCCAAGAATTCATTGCCGGACGGGAAATTCTTAAAAGATCATATCCGTTATATTGTGGTTGCACATGGTCTGCCCTTTTCCTGCAAAAGTGTTTTTGGAATTGAAAGGGGCGTTACCAGCAAGTCTAATGATCACGGTGCCCTGGGTTCTCTGGAACAAAGACTTCAGACTCTCTATTATGGATGGGGAAAACAGATTATTCCCCCTGTTGTATCCCGGTTTATGAGTGGCGGTCCAGATTCAGATGCCGGCGTCAGAAATTATAAAATTATCAGTGTGTTGACCTATCCATTGACAGGGCGCCGTTGGAATCCATACATGCATCCGGATACGTACTCTTTCCTTGGAAGAAAAAAAACGCCTGGATTTATCTATCTCCCCTTGTTTGAAGAAGAAAGGATAAAGACACCTTCTTATTTTTTTGGGTATGGCGTAAGCCGTATCGATGGTCAGGGGCCCCGGGAGGCAAAACGAATCATTGATTATTCCCTTTATGCGTCTAAATATTTAAGGCCGGAGATGATAGCTCAAAAGGCAAAGACGGATTTGAAACCATCACTCAAGGAGATTGAAAAAAGGAATCTCTGGGGCAGAGAGGAAATCAGGTTTTTGAATTTTTCTATTATATCAAAGCACAGTAAGGAAGGGCTACCGTTTTTAAAAAGACCGGTCAAACAGAAGGATTTCGTTTCGAATAAAAATGTAGATCCCGTATACCAGGGCTATTTCCCTGGAGGCATGGAACGGACAGTAGTTAGCTCAAATGGATGGAACATAGGGAGGTCTGCTCCCATCTGGAGACAGATTGATCAGGGCGTTACGGTCAGTGCCTGCGGCGGTCCGGCATATGGAGAAGGACCTCATATCACAAATGCAACTTTCTGGGATAACCGTATCCTGATCCGGTATCTGTTCAGGGGGCGGGACCTTGGCGAATGCTTCTTAAGATCAACCTATTATGTGAACTGGGCAACATCTCTAGTGGGCGATCCCCTGTATCATCCGGATCTTTCAAAAACGGTTATCGATAGACTCTCCCCTGCTATTGGATCAAAAGATGACATCAGTATTCAAATAGGGCCCACGATGGATAGGTATTCAGGAGTTTTCAGTGTGGTTGTCCGCACTTCGAAAAAAAATCCTGAGGTGTGTTTGTTAAAGGTGTATTATCAGAAACAAGGGACCCATTCCCAACAGGAAAGCAGTTGGCCTATTTATTCTTCGAAACCCTATGCTATTCTCAGGAATTTGGAGCCGGATGCAGTCTATTCCTGCCGGCCCATACTGACTGATCCTTACAATAATATCACTGACCTGACAGAAACATTTGGACCAATTACTTTTAAAACTGGTCCTCCTATTGTTATAAAGAATATCACCAAACAGGCACGGAAAAGAAAGAAAAATTGGGAAATCGACACCATGGGTATCCCGGGTGTCTCTAAGTCAGCAACATTAATTATCAATTTTATTGCCGGGCAGCAGGGGCTGATTCCAGGTGTTGAGTCCAAGGGTATTCAGCTGAAAGCTGTTAAGTATCCGGATAAAAAACATATCAGAATTTCATATTCATTTGGTGGGCCCCAAATGAAGGAGATGATCCTGTCTCCCCTGAAAAAAGGGGAAACAGCAACATTGATTTTGAGGTGGAGGAGATTCCCACTGACCAGGGAAATTGTATTAAAGGCCAAAGACAATACGGAGTTCACCATTGCAGCAGATGTCAGAACACCATGGGTGAAAATAAATCCGGATCTAAGATTGAAATTCAATCAGAGAAATGGGGTTAAAATCATCTCCGGCAGTATTGTCAGTAATGCCCTGCCGGCTTCCAAAACTGCGTTTGGGTTAGCTGTTAATCCTATTGATGTGTCTTTATGGGAAGCTTCGAACAAGTGATTTCGGATAACGATCATTTCAGAATCAAGTTTTATATTCCGTTATTGTGTTTGCTGGCTATCGTTTACAGCAGTTTTATCCCTTTCCAGTTTAGACTGGTCGAAATGCAAGAGGCATTAGATCAATTCAGGCGTATCCCTTATCTTGATTTGCAAATTACAAACAGAGCAGATTGGATAGCAAATATCCTTTTATATATTCCCTTTGGATTTTCTTTGATCGGATGGATGTTAAAAAAAAAACATTCTTTTTCAGAAAAATTCATTATTTTTTTCGGCGTGTTTCTGTGTTGTGTAACAATTGCAGTTGTAATTGAATTTTGCCAAATTTTTATATCTCCACGGACGGTTTCATTAAATGACTTGATCGCGGAAACAATCGGCACATGCCTGGGAATTGGCCTGTGGATTTTTCCAGGGCAAAAACTGATTGGCCTTTGGGCAATCATAAAAACTGATACCAGGCCAGATATTGTTCTAAATGCGTTTATGGTTTTATATTTAACAGCACTTTTTTGTATTTCTCTTTTTCCGTTTGATTTTTTGATTTCATTAAAAGAAATTAACGATAAATGTGCAATTTGGATGGCCGCTCCATTACTTGGAGGTTTAAACTTTAGTCTTACCTATATTATAAAGACGACTGTGGATGCGGCTTCCTATGCCCCTATTGGGGTGTTTACAGCCTTTAAATATAAGGCTTCAAATCCTAAAAAAAAATTTCTATTAACTTGTTCCTTTTCTTTTATTGTTGCATTCACCGTTGAGGCACTTCAATTTTTTACAGCATCAGGAGTTTCACACTCTCGTTCAATTCCATTAAGAGTTTTAGGTGCAATTGCGGGCTTATTCGTGATTAAATGGATTTTTAACAATCTTAACAATCTTAAATCGTTTATGACGGGTTTACTTTTCGTAATTTCACCGGTTTATATCATAATGGTGATGAAGATAGGTGGCTGGTCGACAAAAGGTTGGCAGTCTGTTGAAAAAGGTGTTTCATCTTTTGACGTTCATATGCTGATACCTTTTTATTTTCATTATTTTTCAACAGAGACACGAGCAGTGCAAAGCTTAATTTTAAATTTTGGAATGTATATACCGATTGGGTTTTCAGGGTGGTTTTTTTACAGATTGCAGCATAAAAATAAAAACATATATTTATCTATAACTGTTCTTTTTGCTTTTCTATTCTCTTTTGTCATCGAATCCGGAAAACTCATGCAAAAAGGACTTCATCCGGATTTTACAAATGTAATCGTTGCTGTTGTGTCTTCAATTATTACATTTAAAATCTCTGATAAATTTATTTTTATATTCCATGATATTTTTGACAGTAATTTTATAACTGGGGGTGGAAATGTACAGTAAATTGGTCAAACATTTAATTTTCCCGCTTCATGAAAAGATACTCGGCAGGGACACATATAATTTTCTGGAACGACTGGAAAATGAACAGTACATGTCTGAAGAAAAAATAGAGGAACTGAAATTTTTAAAACTAAAGGACCTTTTATTACACGCCCAATCAAATATCCCATTTTATCAGAAAAGGTTTTCAGACGCTGGGTTTGAGCCATCAAAAATGCAGAATATTGATGATTTTAAAATAATTCCTTTATTGTCCAAGGAAGAAATTCGTAAAAACGTTGATGATATGAAATGGAACAATTCTCCAGGCGGTCTGCAGCGCTACAATACTGGCGGGTCATCAGGCAAACCATTGGTTTTTTATTTTGACAGGAAGCGGCAGGCTTATGATGCGGCTGCCAGGGCACTGACACACCGGTGGTGGGATATTGATATTGGAGACAAAGAATTATATTTATGGGGATCACCGCTTGAAATAACAAAGCAGGATAAAATTAAGGATATCAGAGATATGCTGACAAATGATCTGTTAATTAGTGCTTTTGAGATTTCTGAAATGCAGATTCCTGACATGGTGCAACAGATTAGAAAGTTTAAACCCAAATGCGTATTTGGATATCCAAGTACCGTAGCACTCTTCTGTGAAATGGCTCAAAAGAATGGATTTAAACTCGATGATGAAGGTGTAAAAGTGGTTTTTTCAACTGCTGAAGTTTTGTATGACCACCAGCGGGAAACTATCTCAAAGAGTTTTGGTGGTGTTCCTGTGACAGATTGTTACGGCAGCAGGGAAGGAGGGTTTGTCAGCCATGAGTGCAAAGAAGGTAAATATCATATTATTGAATCCAATTATATTGTCGAATTTTTGAAAAACGGAAAAGAGGTGAACTGCGGAGAGGATGGTGAGGTGGTGCTGACGCATCTGGACGCATGGGGGATGCCGTTCATCCGTTACAGAACTGGTGATGTAGCACAGCCGGGCACCAACGGATGTGCATGCGGAAGAACATGGAGAACAATTCAGAACATTCAGGGGCGCACTACAGATTTTATTGTAACTCCGGACGGCAGGTGGCAGCATGCATTGTCAGTCATTTATGTCGTTCGGGACATTGAAGGTGTCGATGAATTTAAGATCATACAGCATGCGGTAGATGATATAGAAGTTCTTCTAAAAATTCATGAAGAGATTTATCCCGAAAACGGTAATGAGCGGATTGAAAAAGGGTTTAAAAAGCGAATGGGTGATAGTGTAAATGTAAAAGTTTCAATGACCGACAGTATCCCCAGGGATGCCTCTGGGAAATACCGGTATGTAATATCTAAAGTTGAATCTTTTAAATAATTATATGAAAGCCAGACTTTTATTTTTTTTATATACCTGTTTTTTTATAACCCAGATCAGTTTTGCAGCCAATTATGAATTTGGGGATGATAAAATGTTCTCCAAATTCAGGGAATTTAAATGGAACAGCTTGAAGCCCGGGGATGTGGTTAATATCTATAAGAAGAAAAAACCCTACAAAGAAAAGCTTGTTCTTTCCGTATCCGGGACACACAAGTCTCCTATAATTTTGCGCGGAATCCCAGATGATGAAGGACGCTTGCCGGTCATTGACGGAGCTGGAGCCGTTCATTTTCAAAAAATATGCAAAGACAGTCATTATAACAGGGGACTTATTGTTTTAGGGGACTGCAACCCAGCAAATTATATCCGTATCGAAAATCTTGAATTAAAAAACGCTAATAATACAAGCAGATATAAGTGGGGTAGCAATACTTATGAGTACGCCAAAAATGCAGCTGGCATTTTTTTATGGGACGGCAGAAATTTAAAAGTAAAAAATTGTCATATTCATTCTTGCGGTATGGGAATTTTAACAAACAGTTATCCGAAAACGAGTTATTTTTATCTGGCATTCAGTCGTATCCATAATAATGGTGATTTCACTCGTGAATCATGGGGACACAATGTATACATACAGGCCCGGAAAACCATGATAGAATTTAATCGGTTCGGTGAAATGTTCTCAGACGGGAACAATATTAAAGACAGAAGTAATCTTACGGTCATCAGATATAATTGGATTTCAGGAGGTATGAGTCCTCAGATTGATTTGGTTGAGAACCTAAGATATGGCACTCAGGATGCTTTTGTTTACGGTAATTTTATTACCCATGGGAAAAAGATACGCAATCCGAAAATGATTCTTTTTGGAGGTGACAGGGTTGAGAATAAAAAGCAGTTAGGGAGTCGTTCCGGAACCCTCTATTTTTTTAACAATACCGTTATATCGACTATTAAAACCAAGGAAGGGTTCTTGTATGTGAATCGGTTTGACTGTAAAGCTATTTTGAAAAATAATGTCATGTTAGGTCGAAGATCAATATGGTTTGGCAATGGACAGGTCGCCGGAGAGAGAAATTTTTTTTCATACAACGCAGAAACCTCGGCTTTTCTAAACAGCAGTACTGGAGGGTATGAACAATTTGTAGGAGTTGGCAATTATCCTTACTCCCCCAGAAAAGGTTCTTTGCTGATTAATACAGGTTCATTGGATTTGCCCACAAAGGTAAAATTTGTTCCTTCGATGACTCCCAAGGCAGTTTTGCGGGAAAGGGATGCTTCAATTGATATAGGTGCATTTGAATATAAGGTAAGATGAAAAAGAATCAATTATATGTATGACTCCTTAATAGATACAATCGGAAATACACCTTTGGTAGAAGTTGGACTGTCGGAGAATTCCAAGGTTAGAATTCTGGCAAAACTTGAGTATTTAAACCCTGGTGGTTCTATAAAGGACAGGGCTGCTCTCAGCATGATTGAGCATGCCGAGAAATCAGGGCAACTCACAAAAGATAAAACTGTGATTGAGGCAACAAGCGGCAATACAGGTATCGGACTTGCGTTAGTCTGTTCGATAAAGGGATACAAGCTCGTCTTAACCATGTCTGAATCTGTGAGTCTCGAGCGAAGAAAAATACTTGAGGCAAGAGGGGCTGCGATTATTTTAACCCCAAGCCATTTAAGCTCGGACGGTGCCATTGAAGAGGCCTACCGGTTGACCCGCGAAAATCCTGACGTTTATTTCAATGTGGATCAATACAACAACGAGGCCAATTGGATGGCCCATTACCATGGCACGGCAGAGGAGATCTTGGATCAGACGAAGGGACAAGTTTCCATGGTGATCGCCACCATGGGAACCTGCGGAACTGTGATGGGGTTGTCAAGAAAATTTAAGGAAAAAGCACCAAGCATAGAAATTGTCGGTGTGGAACCTTCGGTTGGGCACAAAATCCAGGGATTGAAAAACATGAAGGAATCCTATCCTCCAGGGATTTATGATAAAAGGCGATTGGACAGAATCGTTACTGTTGAGGATGAAGAGGCCTTTGAAACGGCAAGATTGTTGGCAAAACAAGAGGGGCTTTTTGTCGGGATGAGCAGCGGCGCTGCAATGGCCGCTGCTGTGAATCAGGCAAAAAGCATTAAATCCGGTACTATTGTTGTCATCCTTCCGGACGGTGGAGAACGGTATCTTAGTACAAACCTTTTCTCAACAAGCGACAAAAAAGGGTCTTTCAGACTTTTTAACACCTTGGGGAGAGAAAAAATGGATTTTGTTCCCAGGGAAAAAGGAAAGGTAGGGATATATTCCTGCGGACCCACAGTCCATGCAAGGATGCATCTTGGAGAGGCAAGACGCTTCGTGTTTTCCGATCTCTTGTGCAGGTATCTTGAATACAGCGGCTACCAAGTCAATCATGTAATGAACATCACTGACCTTGATGATAAAACCATTGAAGGAGCTGAAAAATCGGGTCTTGAACTTGAAGCGTTTACAAAAAAGAATATTGATGATTTTAAAAATGATCTCGGGCTTCTTTGCATAAAACCGGCTAATTCATTTCCTTTAGCCAGCGATCATGTGGACGAAATGATTTCATTAACCGAAAAGGTTGTGGGGAAGGGGATGGGATATGAAAAACTACGATCTGTATATTTTGACATTTCTAGACTTTCATCTTATGGCCGCCTTTCAGGGATAAGGCTGGATAAAATCAAAGTCGGATCAACGGTTGATTTGGAAGACTATGAAAAAGAAAATCCCAGGGATTTTACCCTTTTGAAACGCTCCAGACTCAATGAATTGAAAAAGGGAAATTACTGGGAAACCCAATGGGGAAATATAAGGCCGTCATGGCATATTCAATGCCCGGCTATGGCCATGAAATACCTTTCATCAAATTTTGACATCCATACCAGTGCCAGGCATCTGATTTTTCCCCACCATGAAAATGAGATTGCCATTGCTGAGGCGGCCACTGGGCAACTTCTGGCCAACTATTGGATGCACTGCGGCCCGGTGACAATTGACGGAAAGGAGGTAGATGAAGAGAATCGGTTTTTTAATATCCCTTATTTAATGGAACAGAAACTCACCCCGAGGGAAATTCGGTTCTGGCTCCTGTCCACGAATTACCGCAGGCCTGTAATTTATTCGGAGGAGAGATTGGAACAGGTTAGAAAAACCTTAAAACGAATGGATAATTTCATCGAAACCCTTACCCTTTTAAAGGCGGGCCAGAATTTTTCCGAACTGGATCATCTGATCAACAGCATTATCAAAGAGTTTAATGCAGCAATGGATGACGACTTGAATATTGCTGCTGCATTGTCCATTATTTTAAAAAAAATAAAGGAGATTAACATCCTGATTGACAATCAATACATTGATTCACAAGGATCTGAAAAGTTGATCAATGTGTTTAAGCAAATCAATTCGGTGCTGGGAATCTTTTCATTTGAAGCACACTCTCTTGATAGGGATACACAGTCTTTGATCGAACAAAGAGATGCCGCCCGGGAAGAAAAGAATTGGGTTTTGGCCGATGAAATCCGATCCAAACTTGAGTTAAAAGGGGTAGATGTCAGGGATCAAAAAAGTCAATAACTGCTAACTCCAAAAGAGCGAGTTAATTCAGAAGATGGAAAAAACTCTTCAGGATTTGATAGAATTTCTTTTGAACGTCCCGCTATTCTCATCTGTTCCAACTGAACAGGTTATTGAGGCGGCAGGGTTGTTTGAAAAACAGAACTTTCGGAAAGGAGACGCAATCTGTCATCAGGGAGATCCTGGAGATTCCATGTATATTATTCGATCCGGCGTTATCTCTTTGTCAAAGGAGATAGAGGGCCGGAATGTCTATTTGAGTGAATTGAAAAGAGGAGATTTTTTCGGAGAACTTTCCCTCCTGTCCAACGAACCCAGAAATGCAACAGCTATCGTTTCCCTGGACTGTACAGTATACTGCCTTACCAGAGACAATTTTGAAATACTGATTAAAAAAGATAAAAGCATTGGGCTCTATCTAAGCCGTCATTACGCCAAACGAATGGTTTTAGAAGAACGAAAATTTGCGGCCAAGAAAAATATCCCTGTTTTTTATGCTGTATCTGCCACCGGGCCGGAACTGGGTGTTTCTCATTTTCTGTATACGGTTTCCTATCACATATCAGATGAGTCCCGGAAAAGAGTGCTAGTTATAGAACCACACTTAGAGGCTGAAGGGATCATGCATAAATACGGTATGAAAAAGATTGTTTGTCCGGATCCCGGCCTTTTTAAGCTTTTGCCTGACAATAGCTATAACTCAAAAAATATTACCTGGTTTCATCATGAGTCCGGATTTGACGTACTTCAACTGACTACCGGATTTTCAAACAGACTCTCAGAAGTGATTCCTGCACTTATGGAAGGGCTTCAGCAGAGTTATGACATTGTCTTTTTTAACCTGTCACATTACCTTAACTCTATGGAAAGGCTTTTTGTCAGACTATGTGATCGGACATTGGTATTAATGAACAATACCCGGGAGGAGGTTGGAAATGTCAGAAGGCGACTGGATGAGCTGGAAAAGATATGCGGGCCAAGTGCATTCATGGGGAGGATCAGGACAGGAGTAAGTCATCTTTACGGCAATACGGGTATCCCAAGGCTGGAAATAAAAGAAATGCTAGGTCTTTCAGAAACGCCCAATATTTGGGTGGATCAATCGGATGACGCCTTTAACGACCGGATTGATACAATAAAGTGTTTTCCGGTCAGAGGAGCCAGAGCTGTGGCAAGGGAGATTGCGGGGATCCGGCTTGGCATTGCCCTTGGAGCAGGAGCAGCCAGGGGATGGGCACATATTGGGATCCTTAAAGTGTTAGAGGATGCCGGTATTCATATCGACATGATTTCAGGGGCCAGCATGGGGGCATTGGTCGGCGGCATCTATGCCGCAACTGCGTCCGTGGAAAAATTAAAGAAATACACCATTGACCTTTTTCCGACCAAATTTCAGGCAAAGAAAAAAATATTTGATTACACATTCCCCAGACAGGGATTATTAAAAGGGAAAAAAGCTGCTGGCCTTGTCAGAAACGCAGTAAATAATGCAGATTTTCTCGATTTGAAAATTCCGGCTTATATTGTCGGCGTGGATATCTTAAACGGAGAAGAAGTCATTTTTGAAACCGGTGATGTGACCGATGCGGTCAGGTCCAGTATTGCCATCCCGGCCATCTTTTCACCTTTCAAACACCAAGGAAGATGGATGGTTGACGGCGGCCTTTTGAATCCGGTTCCCGTGGATGTCCTGCTGAGAAAGGGCGCCGATATGGTGATTGCCGTCAGTATAGAACCCAGAAGTGGTGGGGGAGTCTTTCAGTCAAAGACTCCGGGCATCAAAAGTATTGTGTCTCAGACAATCAGCATCGTTCATGGCCGGGCAACCGGGGATTTTGTGAAAAAAGCCGACATGGTGTTGTACCCGGATGTAAAAGAGTATGCCTGGGATGATTTTCATCAGGGAATTTCATTAATGCGGTGTGGAATGGAAACATGCATAGGGCGTTTGGAGGATATTCAAAAAATGATCAACTCAAACGAAGGTAAGGATCAAAACCGATAAGTTGACAGAATTTTGATTATCCTTTGAAAAATGCGGGATAGTATTTTTTTTCAAGGCCGGTGAGCATTATTTTGAGCATTTCTGGATTGTTCTTTATCAGATCCTTTTCTACTTCCTCAATAATTCCAAGATAGGGGATCCGTTCTCCATGATACCACACAGGTTCTCCAATTTGATGAAATAAAAAGCCATATTTTTTCAAGGCAAAAAAAACCTTTTCTTCTGTGATCATGTACCAATGAGTAATGCCCCTTCTTCGACTCTCATGGTACATGACCTGGTATAGCCCCAGAACAATAATGGGATTTTTTCTCCCTTTCATTTCATCCGGTATGGATCCGTCATCTGGAAGTACTCCTCCCTCTCTTTTTGTGATATAGGACTCCACGCCGTGCATTCCATCTTCCTTCCTGCGCCTTAGATCTTTACTTACCGTAAGCCTTGAAATTTCAGCAATTTTGCTTCGGTCAGGTTTTTCACCAATAAAGGCTGTCTTGACAGCATGTTCAATTGGAAATCCTTTGGCAGAATTCAGCACAAGCCGAATGGTCCCGACCACTGAATCGCTTTGATTCAGACAAGCAAAATGAAGGGAGTTGTCTTCATATTCATCTGTCTCCAGTCCCTCAGGATGATCCTCTTTTTTTTCAAAGCCAAATTCTTCCGCATACACCTCATACCGCATCCGGAATGTATCTTTTTTTATCGCTTCATCATCGACAATGCCGAATCTGAATTTATCATATTCCATTGCGTTTTTAATCATCTGGCGCCCTCTTCATATTTTCAAGATAGAGTATTGAGGTGCTTACTTATAAACCACATTGATGGGTCTTATTCTAATAATCTTTTCAATACATGTAACTATAATTGGAGTGGCTGTGATAGTCAAGGAGTATGGTTTGCCTGTTAAATCTAAGCAATAGGTTGTATTAAAAAATCGAATCGAAATTTTTAATACTTCTCAAATAAAAACACCTTTACCTGATGGAACAGATTCTCTATTGATTTTTATCCTTGAGCAATTTATCATCCGCTGATGATGCGATTTAGCTTTTTTGTAATATTTGTATTTTAGTTTAAAGAGTGATATTATTAGAGAATCTGATGAGTAACTCGGTCTTATACCATACAAAATTCGGTTCAGAAAAACCGCACTTAACTTTTATTTTTGTTCAAGCAGACTAAAATACAAGGATTTACAAAGTAAAAAAACTTTGTTTTTGAAAAAAAGGCTAATCGTTATGAGGTAAAAGTTTCGGAAGAAGTCTTCATAACTTATAACCGGATCCCCATGGATATCATCACGCGACACAAATGGTTTTTTCTGATACTTTCTCTTCTGATCGCACTGCCTTTTGTTATCCGGCTGCGTGAAATTAAAACTATTGATAATGTAGATTATTTTACCTTGGAAAATGATCCTGATGCTAATTTTTACAAGGAATTTAAAAATATATTTGGCAATGATGAATTTTTTATCATTGCGTTTAATAAAAAAAACCTTTTTACCTATCAGAATTTGACTCTTTTAAAAGAAATTACGACAGATATAGAAGAAATAGAGGGTGTCCGAGAGGTTAAAAGTCTGGCCAACGTAAATGATACAATTGGCGAGAACGATTTTTTCATTGTACAAAAATTTCTTGAAGAAATACCCGAAGAGAAAAAAGATCTTGAAAAATTAAAAACAAATGCTTTGGCAAATCCACTGTATGTTAACAATTTTATTTCACTGGATGGGAAAACGGCTGCCATTGTGGTTTCTGTTTATGAAAGACCAAATGATCCAGGGTACAGAAAGAGGCTGGTTCAAAATTGCGAGAAGGTTCTTCATAAATACTTAGATCAGACCGGTGAAGTTTTTATGGCGGGCTGGACAACCACCAACCTGTATTTGTCCCAGTTTATGAAACGAGATATTTCGGTTTTTATTCCCGTAACCTATCTGTTCATAACCATTTCTGTTTTCCTGTTTTTCAGAAATATTTTGCTGACATGTATTGCACTGTTGAATATATCTCTATGCATGGGCTCCACCATGGGACTTTTTCCGATTCTTGACATTACCCTAAATAATGTTACAACCATTGTACCGCCGGTTGTCATGGCTCTGGCCCTTTGCGATACAGTTCATATATATTCACACCTGGATCAGGGCACGTTAGCTCAGTTTAAAAAAAAGGAAGATGCACTTTGCCATGTGCTAAAAAAAGTAATCGTACCCTCTTTTTTAACCACTCTGACCACGGCAGTGGGTTTCTTTTCTCTGTATTCAAGCAAATTAGTCCCGATTAAGGAGTTTGCTCTGATTGCCTCTGCCGGAATGGTGTTTGAATTCATCTACGCCTTTTTGTTTCTCCCCTCCCTTATTCTTTTTTTTCCAGAACGAAAAATTTTTACTATTAAATCAGAACAGGGCGCGTTTAACATTTTTCTTGATCATATATTCAGAATTATTAATAGCAGATATTTCATGATTTGTTTTTTAAGTATAGGCGTTGTTATTGCTACTGGCTTTGCCGCTTTTAAAATTAAAGTTGACACAAATGTCCTGAACTATTTTAAAAAAGACAGTGAAGTGAGAATTTCCACTGATTTTATTGAAACACAGATATCAGGAGTCAGAACCATAGAGATTGATCTGGTATCTGCAAGGGAGCAAGAAGAACCTTTTAAAGATCCTGTATACCTGACCTTTATTGAAAAGCTCCAGCAGGAAATGGAAGCCATTGAAGGTGTAGACAAAACAATCTCTTTTGTTGATTTTTTAAAAGATATGAACCAGTCATTTCATAACGAAAATCCCTTGATGAGAAAACTTCCCGAATCAAAGCCTCTGGTGGCACAATACCTGCTCCTGTACGGGTCGGATGATATCTATGATTTTGTGAATGAATCTTTTGATCGTGCCAGAATTTCCCTTCGCATTAATCGGCACGGCACCGCAGATCAGAAACGTATCCTTGAGCAACTTACAGAAGTGATTAAAGCCCAGCCGAACCAAGGGCTTGCTGTCAGAATAACCGGGAAGGTGGTTCAGGATATCAATATGATTGAATACCTGGTCAATGGTCAGATTTCAAGTCTTTCCATCGCTGCAGGGGTGATTGCCATAATGATGTTTTTTGTGATGAAATCCTTTAAATTAGGCTTGGTCAGTATTGTCCCCAATTTTTTCCCTATTATATTGAATTTTGGTATCATGGGAGTCGCCGGGGTTCCTTTGAATGCGGCAACATCCCTTATTGCCGCAATAGCATTAGGGATAGCGGTTGACGATACCATACATTTTTTAACTGCATTTAAAAAGAATGTAAAAAAGAATATTCCTATATCTAAAGCCATAAACATGGTCATTCTTGAAAAGGGACGGGCACTCTTTTCTTCATCTCTGATTTTAGTGATCGGATTTATTATTATGGTGTTAAGCTTTTTTGTTCCGACAATATATTTTGGTCTGTTGAGTTCCATTATAATGGTCTCAGCGCTTATTGGTGATGTTTTTATTTTGCCTGCTTTGTTGCTGGCACTAGAACAGTGGAAAATATTGGGAGATAAATATGCGTGAATGCAAATTGTGCACCCTGCCGGCAAAAGTACCGGATGCTGATATCGATCATGCCGGAGTATGCCGGTTCTGCCGGGAATATGAAATTCAGGATACGGGGCCGGATGAAAATATCAGAAAAGAGCGTCAGGAAGATCTTGAAAAAGCTTTGCAGGAGTGCAGGGGACAAGGGCAATACGACTGCCTGGTTCCACTAAGTGGAGGAAAAGATAGTATTTATCTTTTGTATAAGCTCAAAATCGACTACAGGCTCAATGTTCTAGCCTTTACCACCAATGTGAATATTCCTGAAATCGCCTGGGACAACATGAGACGGGCCTTAAAAAAACTGGAGATTGATCATATTTCCTTTTCCCCCTCAGACAATCTCTATGCTAAAATTTTTAAATACCTGTTGCAAAACCAGGAAGAACGGGGTGCTGTATATACCATATCCTATGTCTATGCCCCCTTATTTGAAGGTGATGCCATTAAGATGGCCATGGAAAAGGAGATCCCCCTCATTCTGGCCGGATATTCACCTGGGCAGCCAGAGCCGGAACGAATGCTTTATGAGTTTTCCAGAAAATTGATCTGTGAGACCGATTGGACACCTCCCGGCCTCAGGAGTTCAGGCCTTTTAACCGAGGCAGAACTGGCCAATTTTTTCAATCCTCTATCTTATCCCAAAGGCACTGTATTTCCAAGGTACCTGGCCCCGTTTCATGCCTGGGAATACAACCAGGATAAGGTGATGAAGAGTGTGGTAAAAAACAAGTTGGTAAAAACAGGGAAACATGCCAGTCCGATTTACAGCAACTATCCCATTAACTGGCTGTTGATGTATTCCGACCTTAAACATTTCGGCTTTAATCCCTATCATCCTGAGTTTTCTGCCTTAATCCGGGAAGGCAAAGCAATTCGTCTGTACTGGAAAATCATGACACCTATTGTGAATTTTATGATTAAAAACAAAGTGTTTCTTGGAAAAGATGTTACCCGGAGCCTTAAATGGCTGGAACTGGATGAAAAGGAACTTCGGATCAACATGCCCAAGGGGACCTATGATCCGATATTTTAAAACCTGATAGAAAGGTGCATGATGCAACAACAAGCACAGACCATTCCGGAAATGTTGAAAAAAAGGGCAGAGACAACTCCTCAACTGCCGGCTCACTTTACCCTTGGGGATCAAGGGGAATGGCAGGAAACGACATGGAAATCCTATTATAGATCCGTGAAAGCCATTGCATCGGGATTTCGACAGGCCGGAATTAGACCGGGAGACCATATTGGTATTATGGCCCCAACTTCCCAGACCTGGGAATTTGTCCAGATGGCTGCACTTTTTATGGGCGCAGTAGTGGTCGGCATTGACCCCAATGAGATCCGGGAGAACATTAACCATATCATTCAAAAGGCAAAACTTGAATCTATCGTTGTCCAGAATCCAGAGCTGCTTGAAAAAATAGATATCGAACACCGGTCCGGGTTCAGATGTCTGATCAGTATGGACAGGGTTCACGATTCCGGAGAATGGCTTTGTCTGGAAAGCATGGAATCATCGGAAGGACAAAATCAAATCCTGGCCGGGAATGGAAAACCGGCCACCATTATATTTACGTCTGGAACTACCGGAGCTCCCAAAGGGATTTTGTATACCCATGACCAGGTACTGATCGCCTGCAGATCGATTTTAAGCGGTTTCGATGACATGGATGGGAACTGCAATTTTCCCTGCTGGCTGCCGTTATCCAACCTTTTTCAGCGTATGATCAATTTTTGTGCTATTGAGCTTGGCGCATCCACCTATTTTGTGGAAGATCCCCGTGAAATTATCACTCTTCTTCCACGGATAAACCCCCATTTGTTCATCGGTGTGCCAAGGGTGTTTGAAAAGGTGTATGAAGCCATCAACGAACAGATAAAGAGTAAACCCCTTTGGCAGCAAAGATTAATTCAAAAGGTTATTCGTGTTGGAGACCGGCATGCCGCATCCATCAGGAATCATGAAAAAGGTTCTTTGACTGACCGTATTTGGTATGGACTCATGGACCGCCTAGTGCTGAAAAAAATTCGATCTTTTCTGGGATCCAATATGAGGTATCTGATCAGCGGGTCCGCCCCCATGCCTGAGTGGCTCCTGGAAAAGTACCATGCCCTGGGTATTTTGGTTTTGGAAGCATACGGCATCAGTGAGAACATCATTCCCAACGCCATGAACACCCCAAGTGAATACCGCTTCGGCAGTGTGGGCAAACCCAGACCTGAAAATGAAATCAAATTTTTGGAAGACGGGGAACTGCTTGTCCGGGGTCCGGGCGTTTTTTCAGGATATTACGAAGATCCGTCCGGAAATAAAGATTTTTCAGAAGATGGATATTTTCCCACTGGCGATTATGCGAATGTTGACCGCGATGGCTATTTGTCAGTTACCGGCAGAAAATCTGAAATATTCAAGATTTCCACCGGCCGGAAAATCGCTCCTACTGGAATTGAGGACCGGTTGCGACGGGCACCGTACATAGAACATGCAATTGTTTTTGGAGCCGGAAAAAAATTTATTATCGCTTTGGCTACGATTTCCCGGGACCTTTTATCGAAGAGAATACAGCAGGAAGTAAATTTCGAAAATTCTGGATCTGATATTTTGACAGCACGGCGAAATTTAAAAATTATTGCAGAAGATCTGTGTGACCTGATCAAGCCATTGCCTAAATTCCAAAGACCTGCCGGAATTCTGATCACAGAATATCAACTCAGCGTGGAAAACAAAGAATTGACCGGTAATTTTAAAATTAAGCGAAAAAATATTGAGGCAAAATTCGCCCCGGACATAGATGAAATCTACCATTCCCTTGAGATAGAGGAAGAGAGTGAAAGATATGATTCCATCAGGAATAACGGCCTGCTGGTATGCGCAATTTAAAGGCGTGATAAGTTTTATGGAGTTGTGAGGAATAATTATGAAACATTATTTTGTAACCGGGGCCACAGGCGCCATAGGAGCAGCCCTTATCCCCTTGCTGCTTGAGGACCAGGACAGTTCGATCGATCTTCTGATACGGGCAGAAAACGAAAATCACCTCCAGGAAAGGCTGAATAAACTCTTTGTTTTTTGGGAATTCGATTTTGAAGATGAGAGGAAAAAAAGGGTCAACGGCATCATCGGTGATATCAGCCAAGCATTGTTTGGAATGAATTCCATTGAATATGACCGTCTTTCAAAGAAATGTACACATATCATTCATTCCGCCGGAAATGTAAGAATGAATCTGCCCTTGGAAGAGGCCCGGCGATGCTCGGTGGATTCGGCTAAAAATGTTGTTGAACTGGCAGGAATTTGTCTGAAAAACAAGAATCTGGAAAAGATTGAATTTGTCAGCACTGTGGGGGTAGGGGGAAGAATGCCCGGAATTGTTCCGGAGACCTGGATCGATACAGAGCGAGAATTCCACAACACCTATGAACAGGCAAAGGCTGAGGCAGAAGACTTTATTCGGAAACAGGTCGAAAAAGGAATGCCCATAACTGTTCATCGTCCTAGCATGGTGGTCGGGGATTCTATAACAGGGAAAATCATTCATTACCAGATTTTCTATCATCTTTGCGAGTTTCTTTCTGGTAGGAGAACGCTGGGGTTTACACCGGCCACGGGAACCGCACGCTTGGATATTATACCATCGGATTATGTCGCAAAAGTTATTGCCTGGTCCAGCAAGACGCAAGAAACCTCTGGACTGATTCTTCATGAGTGTTCGGGGCCGGATAACGCAATATTGATTTCTGATCTTAGAAAGAAAATACGAAAAATTATTAAAGCATACAGATACCGATTGGCGCCATGTTTTTTAATTCCTGTATGGTTGTTTAAAACTGTACTGCCAGCAATCAGTCTGTTTGTGTCTGCCGACACCAAGAGGGCTATGAAAGCCCTACCGGTGTTTTTTGATTATCTTTCTACTACCCAATGTTTTGATAATAAACTAACGATAGAAATTACAAAAAAAGTTTTCAGATTCTCTAATACAGATCAATTTTTGGAACGTGTTTTAGTTCATTATTTTGATAAGGTTGATTCAGAATAAAACAGGCGATCGATTTTAAGACGACCGCCTGTTTTATTTTACTATTTTAATTAATTATTGTTTTAGTGAATACAAGTTCTTAATTAAGTTTTTTCCTTCTGCACGCACCTGCAAAACCCAACAAACCAAAACCTAACAGAAGCAGTGTTGAAGGTTCCGGTATAACCTTGGCGCTGAAAATAGCGTCTCCGCCAGCGGCAGCAAAAGGAATTAATAGAGTAGTCTCACCAGTGTCAGAATCCGTACCTACACCCAAGGCATTTATACCGGTAATATTATCGGTAGTTGAAGCAAACGCAAGTTCCAGAGTGATAAGATCCTGCAAAAGCAAACCAGCCGGGTCGTATACATTGTTGTCCCAATATTCGGGATTTGCATAAGTCCATTCGAAAGAGTAAGCAATGTCGTCTCCGACATCTCCACCAGCAAAAACAGTCGGTTCCAGGCTGATATCATCACCACTTAACAGAGTGAAAGTAGCTATGGTATCTTCACCTACATCTTGGACACCGTTGGCATTGGCGTCAACGTAAAGAGTGGCACCCCCGGTATCAAAAACGGATGTGAACGAGGCACTTTGAATGTTTGCATATGTAGTTGCGTTGGTAATGTCAACGTCACCAGCAGCGTTGGAATAATCCTTAATATGTCCGTCAAGATGTACTTCCAGGTTGATCTGAGCACCCTCAAAAGACGCTCCCACGGAGTATGATAATCCGGTCCAGTCAAGGGCGTTCTGTACTGAAAATCCTATATCTTCGTAAAAGGTATCACCGTTTCCGAGAATATCATCACTACCCGCCCCACCGCTTGTGGTTTGTACAGTAACGATATCAACCTCAGCAGAAGTTCCAGATATGATATCTGTAAAGTCTTCTGTATCCTGTCCTTCACCTGCAGTATTATTAGAACCAAATTGGTCATAGGAATATCCATAGATAGGGATATAGCTTGTTCCGTTATCCAGTCCGTCCTCGTCGAAATTAAGGCCTAGGACAAATGAGTAACCTGTGCTGCTTAATAAAAACAATGACGTGAATAACACCAATGCTATTAAATTTTTTCTAAGATTCATTTTCAATAATCTCCTATTTGATTTGTATTACTATTTCATGATTTTCGAATCCGTCTATCGTTTGTAATTCGTTAAATCACCCCCTTTAATCTTAAGTTTGAAATAAGGATTTGCAAGTAAGATGCCATAAACCTCAAAAATTTTATTTCAGGCCTTTAGACGAGTATCGATATCGTATGTTATTGATATTTTTAATGAATCAAACGTTTTTGCGCTGAATTAAATTCTCGATCGAATTAACAATGCGGCGTTTAATTACCACAGGATATGAAAAAAAATACATAATGTTATGTATTTTTTTTCATATCCTGTGGTAATTATGTATTTAATACTATCGATTGAAATAGGGAATTTCCTCTAATCCATTAAAAGTGGTATAAAAGATTCAAAAAGAGAAGATCGGCGGTGTTAAAACTTCCATACCAAGTGTTTTGGTCTCCATGGAACAAGTGAGCCCCGATACGACACTCAAGGTTTGTCACATAGGTATATTTAAGATAGGGTGAAAGGTACCAGGCATTGTCGTTAATCGTTATGTTATATTTTAAGCATGCCTGGAGCCAGTCGGAAACTATTTCTGTCCGGATTTCTCCCAGCAATGAGTAAGTATTTCTTTTAAAGTAGAGCGTTTCCGGGTTATAATTTGTGATGTGATGATGGGAAAACTGCATATTAAAATATGTATTTTTCTGGGTCAAATAGTCTGCTCCAATTACATAATGAAGTGAGGGAGAGCTGACAGATGTCAGGGAAGACGTCAAAAAAGATTGATTATCCTGCCAGGCTATTTCTCCGCGCAGTCCAAAATTTTCGACAATGGTTTCGAACTCAAATCCAAATAGATTGATTTCTTTATATTCCACCTCAATGCTTTGATTTGTCATGATTGCATTTTTCAATAGGTCTGTCAGTCCTTGTGATGAAATATCGCCATCCACCTCAATGTTTTTGACCGGAAAATTTTTAAAATAAGGGGTGTCTTCAATGGCATGATGGAAAATTAGTCCCATGTCAATACCTTTGGTCGTTGTTGAAAGTCTAAAAGCAAATTCTGATTCGTTAACCGGGTCATGTTCATGGATATCCATATTACCGAAATAATTTTTTAAGGAAAGGGGAAGCGATGAATCCAATATCTCCTTCTTAAGATGGCCGAAAATAGACCAATTAGTTCCAAAATAGTCAATTTTAGACTCCTTAAAAAATGGAATAAATACTCCTTCAATGTTAAATTCATCAAAATAATAACTACCCTTTGCCATTAAAACTGGAATTTTCCTTTCTTCATATTCAGGAATGATAAATTGACGCAAATTTTCCGGGTTTAGCGAGTCGACCGGGCTGATCTGGTCAGTCTTGCCCCATCGGACCACCTGGTTTCCAATAGAAAATCCGTATTTTTTATCAATGTGCTGTAATTTTGCCTCGTGAAGGGTCAAATTATAATCCTCAGTTTTGTCAGTCTGATCAAAGTATAGATAGTCAGACAGGGCAGAAACGGTAGCTTTTTTTTTATATTCGGCCTTCAGCAGCAAGCGATTTCTAAAATTATTTTTATTTTCAATCCGATCCTCGTCTTTTAACTGAAAGGTGGTCCTCATATGCAGAAAACCTGAAAAGGATAGATCAGATTCCTTATCGGTATCCTTTGATATTTGTAATATATCTCTTGTCTCATTGTCATCAAAAAGAAGAACGGAAACTTGGCTGTCCTCGGCAATACTTCTATTTTTTTTTGTAGTCTCGATGGAAAATGGTTCTTTGTAAGGGCTTGCTGAGTTAGTGTTTTCGGTTATCGAATGGTCTAATCTATCCGTACAGAGGGAGGAGATAATTTGTCCTGGTTTTTGCACCTTAATAAAAAGAGCCGGTTTCCCATCTATCGATTTTAGCGTAACACTATGTGTATAGACCTTTGTATTAAGATCCACAACAGCGCGTACAGTCTTTTTTTGATTTTGAGCGATACGAATTCTTTTTATTGTTCCACTTTCTTTTTCTTTTGCCATAGATACCTTTGGAATAAATGTATCTGAAATATCGACAACGATCCTTTCGGGATTGTGGAGCGTAAAAGAGCGAGTAATTGGATGCTTATCTAGAAAAACAATGACAATATCACTGTCTTTATCCCTACTTAGAGTAACATTTTGAACTCGGATGGAAGGAAGGGAAAATGAAATCGTCGGCTGGGCAATACACGCAGAAAAGCTGATCAGTATAATGAGTAGAGAAACACGTCTATTTTCGGTTTTTGTCATTATTTGTTCCCTTGTAAGTTCTTAACATACTGGAAGCAATAATGATGCCATTTTAAGGTAACTCAAGGGTTTTTCGAGATATATTTGCGGGATCTATCTGGATATTGTATTCGATTTTATTAAGTTTAATGTAGGTTTTGTGTCCTTTTACAATGTCTTCCATACTTACAGTCGATGCTGTCCATATGTTTTGTATCAATTCTAATTTCAAAACCTTATATGTTTTTATATGGTTGCCTTTTTTATCAAAGTACCTGACAAGCAACGGCACAAAGGACTTTTTGGAAACCAGACTTTCAGTAAGACTGTACTGGGATTTTATGCCTTTCTTTGGACGGGTTTCAAGGATGTGGCAGTCTAACCCTCCAAGATTTTTAAAACCGACGATTTTATAGACATAGTTGTCAACAGGTTGACGCTCCATGTCTTCATAGGTGAAATCGCTGTTTACAAATCGCTGGACTTTCTGAGAACTAACGATTCTCCTAGTTCTTCTTAAAGCAGGCAAGTATAAGAATTGCTCCGTTTCCCATCCTTGTTTTTCAATGGTTAAAAAACCTGTACCATCAATGTCAGCGGGCGAAGTGAAGCGTAATATTTGCTTCTCTAATCCATTAACCATTACGCGCTTGCTAATGAATTCGCGTTTTTTTTCAGTCCCGCTTTTACTCACAATGATCATTAGTGCAACAGAAAAGGAATCTTTCCCTCTGTCTCGATTAAATATTTTTTCTGAAAGCTTCTTCCCGGTAATTTCCTGTCCGCAAAGGTTACAGGACGATGCTAAAACTATAATAACAACACTTATGAAAAGGTTATAGTTCCTCACGGTTATCCTTTTTTAAATCCGATAACAATTTTTGGGCTTTCTTTGCGTATTGGAACGTATCACTGATTTCGAGCGATCTATTCAAAAACTTTTTAGCAAGTTCGAAATCTCCTCTTTTATTGTAGGCAAGACCAAGGTGATAGCATAAGACGGGGTGATTCGGATTTTTTTTGATCGCTTCAGTAAATTCGGCAATAGCATTGCTGTAGAGTCCTTTTTTATAGTAGACAAAGCCAATTGTATCTGAAACGCTAATCTCCTCAGGAAGAAGTTCCTTAGCAATTTTTGCGTATTTTAAAGCCTCATCATATTTATTTGTCCGTTCTGCCAGATGGTAGGCAAGATTATTAGCAGCAGGAGCAAAATCAGCTTTAATCTCAATTGCTTTTCGATAATGATACTCAGCCTCCTTGAACTTTTTTTCTGACTCAAATATTGTACCCAGTATCATATGTGGTGAAGGTAAATCAGGACTTTTTTGAATCATTTTTTTGAATTGCTCTTTGGCTTTCTCCAATTTATCTTGAGATAGGTAAATTTGGGCAAGTAAATTGTAAGAGATCAGGTAACTAGGGGCAGCTTGAATGGCTTTAAGTAAAGATTTTTCAGCCTCATCAATCCTTTTTTCAATTTTAAAGAGATTGGCTTCAATACAAAGGGCAGTTGCTTGGACTATCTTGTTATCGTGGTGCCTTTCAATCATTTGATCACAAAGTGAGTGAGCCTTGTCAAATTGTTTCTGGGTGATCCTATTTTTAACTCTCAGTGCGAAAACATCAAGGTTTGTGCTATTCATTGAATAAGCTTTTTCTAATAATTTTTCTGCTGCTTTAAATTCATTCAGTCTTGATTTTAAAGCAGCAAGACGATAATAGGCAGATCCGTTGTTCGGATTTAATTCTATAATTTTTTTGTATGATTCCTCTGCCTTTAAAAATCGACCGAGGGCCAATTGAGAATCCGCCTGGATCGACAACGCTTGATATGAGTTGGGAACAAGTTTTAATACTTCAGTAGTATGGTCGATAGCCATTTCAAAAGCTCTTTGGTGATAATAGATATCTGCAAGAAGTATTCTCGCTCGAATATACGTAGGTTTCAATTCAATTGCTTTTGCTGCTGAAGCTGTAGCCTCTGTGGTATTGTTTAATGCAATTTGACAAAGACTTTTTAGATAAAAAATTTTAGATTCTTTAGGATTTTCTTTTTCAAGCTTTTCCAATAACAGTAATGCATTTTGATACTTCTTTTTGAGTATAAAAATTTCGCTTTGGAATAGTTTGGCAGCGTAGAGTTGCGGCCTTTGTTCTATAATTTCATCAACAATTGTTAGTGCCTCGTCAGCTTTTTTGTTTATGTAGTGATATCTTGCTAATGATAGTCTTGCCGTAATGTTTTTAGGATCAATTTCTAACGCTTTCTTAATTAGCGGAAGTATTTCTTCATCTTTGTCGATTCTATTGTAAAACCCGGCCAAAGCCAAATAATTATCTACACTGGGATTTATTTTTACAGCTTTCTTATAAGCTTTTTCCGCATTTTTGATATTGTTCGTTTTAAGGTAGTAGTTCCCCAAAATAATTTGATGTGAGGCATTGTCTGGATGTTCTTTTGCAGAAAGTTTAAGTTGTTCTTCTGCTTTTGTGAAATCTTTTTGATTTATATAAAACGCAGCCAGAGCGATTCGAGGTTGAGAAGAGCGTGGTGCTAAATTAATTGCATTTAATAGAAGTATTTCAGCTTCATCATATTTTTTTTGAAAACTTTTCAGTCTCGCTAAGGCCTGAAGTGCTGGGACATGATCCTTTTTAATACTTAGTATTTTTTCTAATATTTTTTCAGCGTTTGAAATCCCATTTTGACGAATTAGTAACTGTGCCTTAAGATAAAGAGCATCTGTATTGGTTTGATTTTTCGTTAAAACCACGTCTATCCGCTTTTTTGCTTCGGAAACCTGTTTCGTCAATAAGAAAAATTTTGCAATATTTAGAAGGGCCACTTCATTTTTGGGATCTATTTTTTCAATACGTCTGTAAGTCTGCAATGCATTCTTGAGCTGCCCCAATTTCTCTTGTGTTTGGGCTATCTTTAAGAGGACAGATGTATCATTATGATCGATTTGTAGCGCATTCCTGAATTCTATTTCCGCTTGTTTGTACTGTTTATCAGCGAAATAATGATCACCTTTTTCGACGTGACTAATTTTTTTATTTTCCTTATTTGTGCAACCTGTGCAGGCAAGAGAGATGACAAGAAAAATCAAGATGAACCTGTGACTGGATTTCATACACTATCTCCGAGTTTTTAAAGTATCCAAATCCAAACGGCGACTTTTATTTAGATTTCTTACTATGTACGCAGAAGCTAATCTTCTAAATATTATGTGATATTAATGATTGTCAATGAAAAATCAATATTTGAAATATGTTTATACAGTCTTTTGAGGATAGAAACAACAGTGATTTTTTAATGTTCCTATCAGAGATAGTTGAATCCCCTTGCCTTCAAGCGAATAGATGACCTATCCTCTTCTGATTTGTTTGATCGTTTCTTTTTTGAATTCTTCTGTATACCGTTTTTCGCTCATAAGCCCATCCTTAAGTCACTTTCTATAGCGTAGAAGTGTCTAAAAAACGAGGGGCGATTCAGTCTCATTTGAGCCCTTATTATTTGATCTTATTGTGTTCTGGGCTGAAGGAATCTCGAAAGTTGAGTTAAAGGGATAAATGAGTGGACAGTTTCTTTCGTTTTATGATATCGGTTCTTGAGCACAACAGTCAAATTCAACGGAATAAACCACTGGCATGCCAGTGGTATGAACAATGGTTTTGCCAGAGATTAGTGCCAAGAAGGGAGAAATCTCCTACAATGAGAGCGCCAGCTACTCAATAGAAGGAGATTTCAGTGGAACGTTTCAATAGATTAGCACATTCAGTTTGGAATTGTAAGTATCATGTGGTTTGGATACCGAAGTATAGGCGAAAAGAATTATACGGAGTCAAGAGGCAGATAGTAGTCGATACGATAAAAAAATGGGCGCGTATAAAAGGGGTTGAGATATTAGAAGGGCATGCGATGCCGGATCACATTCATCTGCGTATTTCGATCCCACCCAAATACTCGGTCGCCCATACGATTGGCCTTTTGAAAGGGAAAAGCGCTTCGGAGGTGATGAGTTTTGCAACCAGAAGCAGTCGAATGATACGAGGAAGAACATTTTGGGCACGAGGATATTGTGTCAGCACTGTCGGTTTGGATGAGGCATGATTCGGACATATATTAAGAATCAAGAACAAAAGGATAAGAATCAGATGTATTTGCCCTTTAAATAAAAAACAAAAAGTGGCTGGTGCGAGCCCCCACCTTTAAGGGGGGGGCATGATGCCACCAATTCACTGGTGGTATTCATTTGGCGAGATGCTTAACGTTTTATCTATAAACACTCAAATTTTTCTGGATTCCGATGATCAGTGTGACAAAAAAAATTATTCTAATTGGGTGCCTTACATTCTTGGCTCCGGTCACCTCTTACTCTTGGTTTTCAATTCGAAAGGAACCTCCTCCTGCCCATCAGTTAGAAATTCCTGAAGGTAGTTCAGAGACCATTTCAAAGCATTATGTCCTCTCGTATAATACGAAGTACAATAATAGAGAATCTTTTTTAATAACATATCCAAAGGGAAAGGTACCTATTGCTGCCGACTTAATTGATATTGATATCCCGTTAAATGTTTTAACTAAAGAGGGCTTCGATCCAACTTCATCCTTAGATAGGCAGATTGCAGCTAACTTGAGAATTAGATCTATTCTTGAAGAGTACCTGGCTTTGAAAAAAAGAACTCGATTTGCTTTAAAACATTTGAACATCTCGTCTTTTGAAACAGAAGAAAAAAAAAAGCCTCAGGCCCAAGAGAAAATACAAAACCTTAATACCTTAAAAATATTGGAAAAAAAGCTTGAAGCTCTAAATTTATATAGTATCGGTTACTTAGACATAGGTAGTAATCAAAGTGGCAAAAAGGATGATATTTTAATAGCATTTCAAAACTTTAAAAAAAAAGAAGCATCGGTCGCTGATTCTGAACAGGTTTCCAATAGGTTAGAAGGAGATGATGAATATCGAAAACCTTCCTCCCAGCGTGTAGGTAATTCACATGCCAGTGAACTACCATGGATATTCAGTTTTATACTTGGTATAGCACGATATGCATATTCGAATAAATTGGAAATCATTCTTTGGTCTGGAGTAATTGTTATCGCCTCTCTTATAGTTACTTTGGTGATTAAAAAGTGATACAAAAACTCAGTTATTTTTTGTTCTTTTTTATTTTTTTAATGGCGGGCTGTTATTCAAAGCCATCCGTTTCAAACGAGGAAAACGGGAACAGGGCCTTTGCTGAAAAACACTATAAGACTGCAATTCAATATTGGATAAAATCTGCGGCCGAAAAACCCACTTCAGAAATATTTCATAAGATAGGTGACGCTCATCTAAAACTTTCAAATATTGATTCTGCTAATAATTACTTCGAAAAAGCTCTGCAATTCAATCCAAAAGCTGAAAATATTCGAAAGGATTTGATACGAATCCTATTGCTCAAGGGCGATAAAACAGGAACCCTGAAAAATCTTTTTGAACTTGAAAAAATTAAAGGGAAGGATTCAGAATTTTTTATCCTTTCCGGTGACACGTCTATGATGTCAAATGATCTTAAACGGGCCGCTATGATGTATGAAAAGGCAGCTATCATGGAGTCAAAAAATCCTAGGCCTATAATAAAATTAGCGATATGCCTAACTATGGCAGGGGAAAAACAAAAAGCAGGAAAATTGATATCAGACTTCTCAAAAGAGGAGGCCTTTTCTCCAAAAGACTCAATGCTTTTGGCAGATTACTATTTCCTTATTAAGGATTATGATAAAACAGAGTTTTATATGGCCCAAGCTGTCAAAAAAGATCCAGGCAATATACTAACAGAAATAACCCTCTGTCGTTTTCTTTTAGAAACAGGAATGAGAAATAAGGCACAAAAAATTTTGATAGATCTGGAAACCCGATATCCAAATGATACGAGGTTTACACTGATGCTTGGCAATCTTTACCTTTCTGAGATGAATATGGTAAATGCGGAAAGGTATTTGGAACGCGCTGAGAATAAAAAAGATTATAAAGCCGACTATGATTTGCTTAAGGGAAAGTATTGGCTTTACAAAGGGAAAACGGCTTATGCCGTTTCAAGTCTGAAATCGGCCATCGAAAAAAACATTGGGCTCATTTCCGGGCACTATTTACTTGGGATTGCTTATTTAGCTGGTGGACAGACTAAACTTGCTGAGAATAGTTTGATCAGAGCCCTGATGTTGAATCCTGATCATGTGGAAACCCTTTTTGCCTTGGCAGGGCTTCATTATAGTAATCGTGAATACAATCTTGCTTTTCAGTATCTTGATCGGGGTATTTCATTGGCTCCACTAAATCCGAGGGGGTATATCCTTAAAGGTCTCTGTCTTATGGAACAGGACAAAAATGACCAGGCAGTGTCTGTCCTTTCCAAGGCCTGGAGTCTGGGAAACAATCTATCTTCTGTTTTTTTTATTGCCAAATCTTTTGAAAAATTAAAAAAGTATGACAAGGCACTTGAATTATATAACTTGCTACTGACTGAACAGCCTGAGTTGACAGATGTCTTATTCAGGTACGCTTCCCTTTTATTTGATATGGGAAAAGGGAACCAGGCAGTTCAAAAAATCAATCAAATCATCGATAGAGAAGGCAATAATCAAGGAGTTGTACATATTGCCGCCTGGCTCAGTATGAATTCAAAAAAACCAAAAGAGGCTTTACAATACCTTAGACCAGTTATGGAAAACCAGGATGTACCTGGTCATTTTTATACACTTCTTGCTCAAGTTTATGAACATTCAGGTGATAAAAAACAGGCAGAACAAAGCTTGAAAAAATGTATTAAAACAAAACCGTCTTTTCGGCAGGCCTGGGTCCGGCTTGCGGATTTTTATGTCCGCAATAATCAAACTGATTCTGCCTTAAAGACTCTAATTCAAGCCATTGATAAATTTCCAGACGATCCGGAACTTTCCGGGAACCTTGCATGGCTTTATATAGAAGAGGGAATTGAATATGACAAGGCTCTTGATCTTGCAAGAAAAGCGTATGAAAAACGACCAAATGAAGCCTGGATCATGGATACTCTGGGATGGGCTTACTTTCATAAACGAGCCTACTCTCAGGCCGAGTGGATACTTGCCGATGCCGAACAAAAGGCCCCTGATAAAGGAATTATAAAATATCATCAGGGAATGATTTTTTATCGGCAGGGAAGGCTTTTAGAGGCAAAGAGAAAACTGGAAACGGCCCTTGGGTGCAATCTTTCAAATAAAGAAAAATTAGAGATCAAAGTTGTATTGTCCGATTTAGACACAAAGAGCAGTGAAGATGAAGACGAGTTTATATTTGATCCTGAAAACCCAGACCCTTTTCCCAAAAATCAAAAGGGTGAGGAAGATGTACTTAAGCCTGACTGGCGCAAAGTTAACCAGGGGTAAGCCCATGAATAAAAAATTTATTCAAAGAGATGAAAATTGGTGGAGTTAAAGTAAGAGGTAAAGAGATAAGGTGAACGATTTACGTTCACTCAAGCACTTCAATCTCGACCCTGCGATTCATCGTTCTTCCCCAAGCCGTAGTATTGGTTTCAATTGGATTCTCTCCGCCTAGACCCCGGATTTGAATTTGATCCTGCCCAATGCCTTTTCCCAAAAGAAAACTCTTAACAATATTTGCCCTGAATTCGGATAGTTTTTTGTTGTACTTGGCATATCCTTGTGAGTCGGTGTATCCGGTAATCATGATTTTGGCTTCAGGGTGCATGGATAGGACCTGTGAAAAATTTTCCAGTTGTTCAAGCCCTTTCGGGGTGAAGTCATTGGTGTTGTATTTAAACCGGAGAATGATTTTCTCTGTGGGCATAGGCAAAAATCTTTTTTCTATGCTATTCGAATCTCCACTTTCCGTTTGGCGAGTATCATAGATTCTTGCAGATTTTTGAGTCAAAAATGGCATGATATTTTCAATATCGCCTACAATGGCTTCTTCTTGGGATTGCGATTTGGGGATTTTTACAATTTCATGAATTAACTTTTCTTGAGAGGGTTCTATTTGAATATTTTCGTTATTGGATGGATTTGAAAACTTTTTTGAAAGAACGGGACTGAGAGACGTATTTTCAATACTTTTTTCTACATGGTTTTTCGATCCTCCAGACTCCTTTTTTTCAGATGTTTGGGATTCCGGTTGATTTTTAAGAGTAGTTACTGGTTTTTGTTTCGAGGCATCAGGGATGGATTGTGGTAAATTCTGGAAGGAAATTTGATCTTTTTCAAAATCAGAGTACTTCAAATATGGCTTGAGGAGCCTATATATTATGGGACTCACCCTTTCTTTTAGCTGGGTGAGATGGTGATCAACTGATGTGGCGGCTTGTTTGAAGTGACCCGGAAAGATTAAAATCCAGATAGAAAAGAAACAGATTGCCAAGGCGAAAATCCATCCCCAGGGCACTTTGATAGCGGCTTTCTGCAGGGGCTGGGAGGGTGTCTGCATATGATTATGGGGTGAGGGGGGGGCAAGCTCAGCCTTTCCCACGTGATTCGGTCGAATCGGCTTTGGTTTCGTGTGAGAAAAACCGTTGATGTCCCTGTTTCGAACATGGGCCGGAATTTTCAGCTCCTTGGCACATTCTCTAACAATGGCCCCATCTATGATTTGCTGTTCCTTTACATATCCTGACAGCAGAGAATGGTCGCAGAGGATGTTAATCCTTCTGGGAAATCCGCCGGAGTACATGAATACTTCCTGGACGGCAGACCGCCCAAATAGAGTTTCTTCAGTTCCGGCGATTTTCAGCCGGTGCCGGATATAGGCCTCGGTTTCATCCGGGGTCAGGGGTTCCAGGTTGTAGTTCAGGGTCAGGCGCTGCCGGACCGCCCGGTTTTGGGGCCGGTTCAGAATTTCATTGAATTCGTTCTGTCCGATGAAAAAAATATTGATCAGCTTGGCATCGGCTTTTTCAATATTGGACAGCAGGCGGATTTCCTCCAGCATCTCCTGGGTCAGGAGCTGGGCCTCGTCAATGATCAGCAGCACCTTTTTGCCCTTTTCATTGGCCTCCAGAAGAAATTCCCTGAAGTGGGCCAGAAAGGTTCCCTTGGCCAGAAATTCCCTGCCCATGCCGAAGGCAGCAGCGATGTAATTAAGAAAGTCCATCTTATCCAGGCTGGGATCCGGGACCGTAGTACAGATAATATCTTCATTCAGACTCTGGACCAGGGAATTGATCAGGGAAGTTTTTCCTGTTCCCACGTCTCCGGTCAAAAGGAGAAAGCCCTTGTTGTCCAAAATGCCGTATTTCAGGGTGGCCAGGGCTTCTTTATGTTTTTCCCCGAACCACATGAATGCCGGATCGGAACTGATCTGAAAGGGTTTTGAATGAAGTTTGTAAAATGAGGTATACATATGGCTTATAAACTGTGGAGAAACTCCATATCCTTGGCTTGGGTATTTTTGGTTCCGATCACCACCACCTCTGTCCGGGTCCCGGTGTTTCTGAAATAGAGTCTTCCATTATAGGCGAATAAGACTTCAAGGCAAGCGGTTTTGTGTTTCTTGCCGGAAAAGACCTTTCTTTTGATGATAACTTTTTCGGGTTCCCTGTCCAGTTGAAGAATAATTTCTTCCGCTTTGATCTGCTGATCTTCCGTCAGGTTCAAAAGTCCGCTCAGGGCTTTGCGGTTCATATCCACATTTTTATAGAGAGCTGAAAATCTTTTGGTTAGAAAATCAAACTCATTCCGCCGGCCTTTAGAGCTTTTTCTTCGTTCATATCTCTCTATGGCTGATTTGAGTTCCTCTATTTCATTTTCCTTGCGCTTTTTAAGTTCCACAGATGAAGTCAGTTTTTCTTCAAGGGAGACGATCTCCTTGAACATTTCATCCTCGTTGATCTTGGCCTTTTCTTTGTCTGCCTGGTATTTTTCGTTTAAAGCCTTGATATTCTCAAATAGTCCCTGGCGCTCTCTGCTGATATCATTGACGATTTCTCGATGAACTTTTTCTTCTTTTTTCAGATTGGTGATCAGTTCCTGCTGATCCCTGCTGTTTTTTTCGGCCTTCCGGGTTCCGGCCCGGTAAAAGATGAAAAAGATGAAAAAAGAAATAGAGGAATAAAGGATCAAAAGCGCATTGGCGATTTTGGAGCCGTGGCTCAGGTCGATTTTTACTTTTACTTCAAGACCGGAATTGAGAATTTCAAAATTTTGGTTAGCAATGACTTCGGGATTAAAATCTTTGCCCAGTTCGTCGGATAAGAGTTCAGGGGTCACATAGGTGGGGTAGATTATTTTTCCCTGGGAGGTGGTGACCAGAATGTCAAGTTTTAAGAGTTTATGCTGAACCAGATAGTCCTGATTTAAAAACGTCTGTATATTCTTGGCTACCTGTTCTTCAATATGAACAGTACCGTTTAAAAGGGGCTGGGAGTTTCCAATGAGGCTGTTTTGAACGGATTGCAGATACCGGTTTTCCAGGGATGATCGGGTATAGTCAAGGGTAACGATATAGAGTATCGGGGTCAATACAAGGCATATTATAACCGTTTTTAAGGGAAAAAATTTCATGCACCGCCCAAGTTTTTCAATTCAATAATCCAAGCAGGCAGACCATATCTTAGAAAAAGTCAATTTTCAAGGCATTAAGAAAATCCTGTGAAAATCCATGGATACCAAAGGATCTTATGTTTTTGACGGTATCATAATGTCATAGTAGGATCTGTCTTCACTCGTTTTCTTATAACTGGCCTCACCCTTTAATTCGGTTCTGATATATTTCATTTCTTTGGTCAGTTGGGACGGGTCTGAAACGGAATCGGAATCCCGGTAAATAATACATAAATGGCCTTGAACAAGTGAAGCGTTGATATAGATCAGGGGTTTGGCATCCTGGGATATCGAGCTTAAGACCAGAGTTCCAATAAGATCGAAAATTTTTTCGTAATCTCCTTGAAACTCTTCGTTTTGAGGATTTGAAAAAGAGATTTTCATCTCGACCTCTTTGAACCGGGCCTTTAGGTTTGCTAATAACTTTTCTATATCGACAATTGCCGGGTTGAAAGGAACACGATGGCTGCCGTATAAGGCACTCATCATCTCTTCTTCAAAGGCGAAAATCCTGGTGCACAGTTCATCCGGGACGATCATGGCCTCTTTGTCCGGTCCGTCAATGGCACCCATCGTAAGCATTCCCTGCTGCTCTTTTATCCAGACGCCTTTTTTGAATCCAGAATCCTGATTGGCCTTATCCATTCATTTTCTCCATAGGATGTTTAATTCGAACTCAAAAGATCTTATCAAACAATTGACCTAAACGACTAAAATTTACCTGTAAATATGAAAAACCGCAAGAAAATTTTATGCGGGGATCATTGAAAACCATGGACAGTATCAAGGAAAAACTTTGTTCAGTGTTTGTTTTTAGCATCTTTTTTCTTGCTTCTCAATTAAAATGAACTATGATAAATAGAAGGAAAAATTGGATTAAAGGAGATCGTAAACCCAATATGAAAGAACAGGAAACAATAGAAAAAAAGACGCCAAGACCTCCCCAGATGAGTCCCTATGTGTTTACCTTTCTGCTGTTGGGATTCGGGCTGTGGTGTTTCTGGGACGGGTGGTTGACCTCGGATCCGGAAATGGCGGAACACGCCTTGTTTAACCAGGTGTTGAGTGCGGTCCTGATTCCCTGGGCAATCTGGGATTTTTTTAAGGTTAAAAAGAAATACAAAAAATAAACCCTCCCTGGCGCGGTTGATGTTTTACCCTTTACCGCGCCACGATTGTAAAAAACCCAAAAGAAAAAATGAATAATATCTAATAGACCCTGTTTATTGGATATTTCGTTTTTATAGATAATGAGATAATACGAATTTGGATAAAGTACTTTTAAAAGAAATAAATAAACGACGAACCTTTGCCATCATCAGCCATCCCGATGCCGGCAAAACCACCTTGACGGAAAAACTGCTTCTCTTTGGAGGGGCTATTCAGCAGGCCGGGGCAGTCAAGTCAAGGAAGGCTGATCGTGCCGCCACCTCTGATTTCCTCTCCATTGAACAGGAAAGGGGGATTTCCGTATCTTCATCGGTGATGAAGTTCAATTATAAGGATTATGAGGTTAATCTTCTGGACACTCCCGGACATAAGGACTTTTCCGAAGATACCTACCGGGTGCTGACCGCCGTGGACTGCGCCGTCATGATCATTGATAATGCCAAGGGAGTCGAGCCCCAGACCCGGAAACTCATGGAGGTCTGCCGCATGCGCAACACCCCCATCATTACTTTTATCAACAAGCTGGACCGGGAAGGGATGGAACCCCTGGATATCTTTGAGGATATCGAAGAGAAACTCCAGATCGAATGCATCCCCCTGACCTGGCCCATCGGCATGGGCAAACGGTTCAAAGGGGTCTATGATCTGGAGAACAGTGAGTTGGGCATATTTACCCCGGGCTATACCCCGAGAGACGATGACAGCATCCGGATTACGGATCTATCTGATCCGAGGCTGGATGAGCTGATCTCTGACACCCAGGCAGACCAGCTCAGGGAGGATGTGGATCTGATTCAGGGGGCTTCTGACCCCTTTGATCTCGACCTCTTTCTCAACGGAACCCAGACCCCGGTATTTTTCGGTTCCGCCATCAATAATTTCGGTGTCCGGGAAATGCTGGATGCATTTATCAAGATCGCGCCCAGACCCGGAAAGAGGAGGGCGCTCACCCGGGATGTGGATCCATTGGAGTCAGATTTCAGCGGCTTCACATTTAAGATCCAGGCCAATATGGACCCGGAGCACAGAGACAGGATCGCCTTTTTCAGAATATGTTCGGGAAAATTCTCCAAGGGGATGAAAGTCCGCCACCACCGCCTGGGAAAGGAGATCAAGCTTTCCAATGCCACCATTTTCATGGCCCGGGAAAGAAACAATATTGAAGAGGCCTTCCCCGGTGACATCATCGGTATTCACAACCACGGCACCATCAAGATCGGAGATACCTTTACCGCCAAGGAACCCCTCAAGTTTCTGGGCATTCCCAATTTTGCACCGGAGCATTTCAGACGGGTGATCCTAAAGGATCCCATGAAGGCCAAGGCCCTGAACAAGGGACTGACCCAGCTGGCAGAGGAGGGCACCATCCAGGTGTTCCGGCCCTTGATGGGAAATATGCATGTCATCGGTGCCGTGGGGCTTCTCCAGTTTGAGGTGACCATGGCAAGGCTTGCGGCCGAATACAAGGTAAAAGCCGGGGTGGAGACCATTGATCTTTCTGTGGCCAGGTGGGTCACCTGCGAAGATGAGTCTCTGCTCAAGGATTTTAAACGGAAAAACGAATCCAGCCTTGCCATGGATGCGGAAGGATGGCTCACTTTTTTAACCACCAGTGAATATCAGCTTGGGTTTGCCATGGAAGAGTGGCCGGCTATCGAGTTTCATAAAACCCGGGAGCACAATTGATGTCTGCCTCAAAAACGCATCCATCTTAATTTGTGGATGGTTGCAGATGATCAAAACTTTCGTTAAAATTTCAGGCATCAATTATAAAATTTCTTGCGCCTTGTATCTGGATACGTTTTCAGCTACTTAATGGAATATTGGATCGGTTTGAATCAGGGGGAAGGATCTTCTTCAACCTCAAAACTTACAACCCTAACATCTGAAAGGAAAAGAAAATGACAGATCAGCGAATTTTCAATTTCAATGCAGGACCGGCAGCCCTGCCGCTGCCGGTTTTGGAGGAAATCCAGGCATCTTTCCTGAATTTCAACAATTCAGGCATGTCCATTACGGAAATCAGTCACAGATCTTCCTATTTTGACGAGGTCATCAATGATGCGGTGGAAAGGGTCAAACGCCTTCTTCATATCGATGATCAATATCACGTTCTTTTCATCCAGGGCGGGGCTTCCATGCAATTTGCCATGATTCCCATGAATTTCCTTTCAGATGGACAGAGCGCCGACTACGTCAACACCGGCACCTGGTCCACCAAGGCCATCAAGGAAGTCCAGATTCAGAACAAGGGCGTCAAGGTTGTGGCCTCCTCCGAAGACAAGGATTTTTCCTATATCCCCAATGAGATCGAATTCAGCAAAGATGCCAGATATGTCCACATCACTTCCAACAACACCATTAAAGGAACCCAGTTTGCCAAGTTCCCGGATACCGGCGGAATCCCCATTGTCTCTGATATGTCTTCGGATATATTTTCCCGGCCTCTTCCCATGGACCGGTTCGGCATGATTTATGCCGGAGCCCAAAAGAACCTGGGACCTTCCGGAACCTGCCTGGTGATTATCAAAAAAGATTTCCTGGATACGGCCAATGAGGACCTGCCCTCCATGCTCAAGTATTCCACCTATGCTGCGAAAAACTCCATGTACAATACTCCGCCCTGTTTCGGTGTATATACAATTGACCTGGTTCTCAAATGGATCGAAGAGGAAATGGGCGGTTTGGAGAAAATGGAAGCATTTAACCTGGAAAAAGCCGGAATCCTGTACGATTTCATGGACTCCAGTGATTTCTACCGGGCCACGGCCAAAAAGGATTCCAGGTCCCTGATGAATGTGACCTTCCGCCTGCCCGACGAGGATCTTGAAAAATTATTCATTCAAAAGGCGACGGACCAAGGGTTAGGCGGCCTCAAGGGGCACAGATCCGTGGGCGGCTGCCGGGCCTCCATCTACAACGCCACCACCATGGAGGCCATCAACGCCCTGGTTCAATTCATGGAGTCCTTTCAAAAGGAGGCCAGGCCATGAAGGTTCTGATCAGCGACAAAATGGATGAGGCCGGCATCGATATTTTCAGAAACCAGGCCGGCATTGATGTGGACGTGAATATCGGGCTTTCACCCGAAGAACTCAGGGAAATCATCGGTCAATACGATGCCCTGGCCATCCGCAGCTCCACCCGGGTCACCCAAGAGCTTTTATCGGCCGCCGATAATCTCAAGGTCATTGCCAGGGCCGGCATCGGCCTGGACAATGTTGATATTGAAGAGGCCACCAAAAAGGGGGTGGCCGTCATGAACACCCCCGGAGGCAATACCGTCACCACGGCGGAACACGCCATTGCCATGATGATGGCCCTGACCCGGAACATCCCCCGGGGCACGGCCTCCATGAAAGCCGGGAACTGGGACAAAAAGCTTCTCCAGGGCAGGGAGATATTCAACAAGACCATTGGAGTGATCGGGTTTGGAAACATCGGCTCCATTGTTGCCGGACTGGCCAAGGGACTGAAGATGAAGGTGATTGTCTATGATCCCAATATTTCTTCAGATCACATTGAAAAGGCCGGTTTTGAATATGTCAGCCTGGACGACCTTTATGCCCGGTCCGACTATGTCACCATTCATGTGCCCAAGATGGACTCCACCATCGACCTTCTGGATGCCCAGGCCTTTGAAAAGATGAAAAAGGGGGTCATGATTATCAACTGCGCCCGGGGCGGAATCGTCAACGAATCCGCACTGTACGAGGCCATTCAGTCCGGACAGGTGGCCGGGGCCGCTCTTGACGTATTCTCCACCGAACCCCCCGGGAATCATCCACTGCTGGAGCTGGAACAGGTCATTGCCACCCCCCATTTGGGAGCCTCCACCAAGGAAGCCCAAACCAATGTTTCCGTGGCTGCAGCCAACCAGATCATTGCCTACCTCCTCCATGACACCGTGATCAATGCCGTGAACGTACCCTCGGTGACCGGTGAGGTGCTGCGCCAGCTCAAACCCTTTCTCTACCTGGCGGAAAAAATGGGCAAGATGCAGTCCCAGATCACCAGGGGCGGGGTAAAACAGGTGGATATCGAATATATCGGCAAATTTCCGGATCTTGATCTCAAGCCCATCACCATCGAAGGGATCAAGGGAATTTTAAATCAATTTGTCAGGTATGAGGTCAATTCGGTCAACGCCATTTCCCTGGCCAATGAAATGGGGATTAAGATCTCCGAATCCACCGCCCGGGAAGCCGGGAATTTCCTCAATCTGATCCGGATGACCGTGGTAACGGATACCCAGACCAATATCGTGGAAGGAACCATATTTGGAAAAGATGACGCCAGAATCGTACGCATCAACAAGTTCCGCCTGGAGGTGATTCCGGAAGGCCACCTGGGACTGATCCACAATGTGGACAAACCCGGCTCCATCGGCTCCATCGGCATTACCCTGGGGAAACACAAGATCAATATCGCCAGGATGATGGTGGGCCGTGAGGAAGACGGTGACAGGAACATCATCTTTCTCCAAACCGATACTCCTGTACCACCGGATGTGGTGGAGGAAATTGCCAATCTTGACCTGGTGGTCAGCATGACCACCTTTGAGCTATAGAATAAGAAATGTCAGACCCAAAAAGAAAGATACCTTACAACTACACCTCTGCAGACGATGATCAGATAATCCGCCATCTTTTTGGATCTGGCATTCTAAGGGAGATCCGCTCCCTTGACCGGAGCACGGACACGGGCAGGTCTTCCCGGCTCCTCCACAGGTTCATGGGAGACCTGTTTATCATCCAGCGCAATCCTTTTCTTTTCCAGGAACTGGCAGAGCATCCTGTTCAGCGCAGAAGGCTCTTTTCAGAGTTTGAAAATGACCTGTCCATTATCCGGGACCATGCCCGCCACCCCGGGGTTCTGGTTGTTCTGGACGCCTGCGGCCGGGCTCTTAGTGATCTTTCCCGTCAGATCCAAACGGTTTTTTCACACCAGCAGCAGATTTTGAGACGGCTGGGACCTGTGATCGGAAAGGAGAATATCTATTTTGATCCTTTTAACATAACGGCCCATATCACCGATGCCACTGACTGGCGGAGGTTCGCACCCCTGGCCGTTCTCCGCCCGGACCAGGAAGACCAGGTTCCCTTGCTCGTGAAGGGGATAAAAGACCTTGGGTTTGAGATCATCCCCAGGGGGGCCGGAACCGGTCTCACCGGCGGGGCCACCCCGTTGACCCCCACCTGTGTCATGATCAATACGGAAAAGCTCAATAAGATCTTTCCGATCACCCATGAAAAGAACGGGCAGGGAAAGACCTTTGCTTCCATGGAAGTCCAGGCCGGGGTGGTCACCCAGGACGCCAAGGATGAGGCTAAAAACCAGGGCCTGATATTTGCCACTGACCCCACATCCGCCTGGGCCTGCACCATCGGAGGAAATCTGGCGGAAAACGCCGGAGGAAAGACAGCGGTTCTTTTCGGAACGGCCATTGACAATGTCTTGTCCTATAAAATCACCATGCCCGACGGAATTTCCTACACGGTCCGGCGTCAGGATCATCTCCTCAGGAAAATTCTGGCCGGAGATCATCTGGTCTTTCATGTCTACGACGATAGAGACCGGATTGTGGAGACCATAGAGCTTTCCGGTGATGAAATCCGGAAAAAAGGTCTGGGCAAGGACGTGACCAACAAAACCCTGAACGGACTGCCCGGCATCCAGAAAGAGGGGTGTGACGGCATTATCACCTCTGCCAAATTTGTTCTCTACCCTGAATTTCAATACAAGAAGACCTTTTGTATTGAATTTTTCGGAAACGACATGGCCGAGGCCGGTAAGGTGATCATGGCCATATCCAAAGAGTTTTCTGACCAGGATCCGGCCCTCATGGCCCTTGAACATCTGGACGAAGAATATATCAAGGCCATCAAATATAAGACCAAACAACCGGCAGGCTCCAGGCTCAAGGCCGTCCTTCTCATTGATATGGTGGCCGATGACCCCCAAAGTCTGGCCAGGGGCATTGAAAGGCTTGAGGATATTCTCGAACCCTATGACCGGACCAGCCTGAGCATTGCCGGGGACGAAAAAGAGGCAAGGCGGTTCTGGGACGATAGAAAGCGTTTGGGCGCCATTGCCGCCCACACCAATGCATTTAAGCTCAACGAAGATATTGTTCTGCCCATGGACAGCCTGGCTGATTTTGTCCGGTTCATCGATCAGACCAATCTGGAAGAAAAAAAATACAACCAGATCCGGATCATCCAGGCCATTGTGGATTATCTGACCACGGCCAAACCCCTGGCCGATCCGGAATGGCTGACCCGGAAAGTCTCCCAGGCCAGGAATTTGGCCTATGAGTTCAAAAAAAAGCTGGATATCGCCTCCAGGGATGCCCTGGAAGCGGAAATTCATTCCAAGAATTTTTACGGCCAGGTGGTTGAAAGCCTCAGGGGATACAGCAGACTCCTTGAAAATATAGACCGGATCTACAGGCAGACCCGGGCCAGACTCATTGTTATTGCCACCCATATGCATGCAGGAGACGGTAACGTTCATGTTAATATCCCGGTATTTTCCAATGACAGGGAGATGATGGAACGGGCATCCATGACCGCAGACAGGGTCATGGAAAAGTCCGTTGAACTCCAGGGGGCGGTATCCGGGGAGCACGGCATCGGCCTGACCAAGTTCAAGCACCTATCCCCGGATATTATTGAGGCCTTTGAAGCCTATCGGAAAAAAATCGATCCCCACAGGATCATGAATCCCAACAAACTATCCGAACCGGACATCATTGACAAGGTATTCACTCCCTCCTTCAACCTGCTGGAACTCGAAGCCCGGATTCTAAAACACGGGTCTCTGTCCGAACTGGCCATGAAGATTGCCAATTGCGTGAGGTGCGGCAAATGCAAACCCCTCTGTCCCGTGTTTAACCCGGGGGGGAATATGTTTTTCCATCCCAGGAACAAAAACCTGGGAATCGGTGCACTCATCGAAGCCATGCTTTACATTGCCCAGCGGACCCATTCCACCGGGTTCAAAGTGATGAAGAATTTGGAGGAAATTGCCGATCACTGCACCATCTGCCACCGCTGCCTGATCAAATGTCCGGTAAATATCGATTCCGGTCATATCTCCATTGAGGAGAGAAAAATTCTTAAGGCCATGGACTTTAAACATACACCTTTGTCCACCCGGATGACCCTCTCTTATCTCGGAAGTAAAAAGGAGTCGGTTAACCGCCTGATGAGGCCTTCCCTGCTGAATGTGGGTTCCGCCCTCCAGAGAACCGGATCCAGGCTTTTCTCCCCTCTGACCGGCCTGCAATCCGTAAAACAGACCCGGACTGCACAGATATTGAGGACTCCGGTTTCAATGCCGCCTCTTCAGACCCTGCGGGCCTTTCTACCCAATTCACAAAAAAATCAGGCCCTGTTGCTGGAACCGGAACAAACCGCCGTTTCAACGGTTTTTTATTTCCCGGGCTGCGGCAGTGAACGGGTTTTTTCCAGGATTTCCATGGCCGGACTTTTTATCCTTCTCAAGGCCGGGTGCCGGGTTATTCTGCCCCCTCCATATCTTTGCTGCGGCTATCCTTTGCGTGTAAATGCCAGAAAAGAAGAGGCCGACCGGATCTCCCTGGAAAATATCATTATCATGACCCAGATCAGGGATATGTTCCACGATCTGGAATTTGACGCCTGTGTCGTTTCCTGCGGCACCTGCATGGAGTCCCTCTCAGATCTGGGAATTGAATCGGTATTTGACTGCCATGTTGAAGATGTGTCCGGGTTCGCACTCAAAGGCCTGGAAGGAATCGGTTCCGACCAAAGATATCTTTACCACGCCCCCTGCCACGACTCCCTTAAGGAAGAAGGGGCTTTTCTGCTCGGGCAAACAGGCATGGATGTGGTCGAGGTCCCTTATTGCTGTTCCGAGGCCGGAACCCTGGCCCTGTCCAGGCCGGATATCAGTCATTCCATGCTGATCCGAAAAGGAAAGGCCATTCAGGAAACAGGGGCTTTGAGGGGAATGAAAATTCTTACCAACTGCCCCTCCTGCGTCCAGGGCCTGGGAAGACATACCCATCTTAAACTCAAACCGGTTCACCTGGCCGAGGAGCTGGCCCTTCTCATGGGAGGGAAAAACTGGGTGGAAGAATTCAGGGAAATGGTCAGGTCCGGGGAACAGGTAAATTTTTAAGCATGAACCTGATTCTTTTCAAAGACCGGGATTTTATCAGCCCGGACAGGGTGGAACTCTCTGGCCGCCGTTTTGATCATATCACCCGGGTTCTCAAGGGAAAACCGGGACAGAAAATCCTCTGCGGACGGCTCAACAAAAAGATCGGCCAGGCAACCATCCTCTCCATCAGGTCCCGGAGTATGGAGATGGAGGTGGACCTTACCCTGGAACCTCCGCCTCCCTTGCCACTGACCCTGGTCCTGGCCCTTCCCCGTCCCAAAATGCTCAGAAGGATCATTGAAAGTACCACCAGCCTCGGAGTAAAACAGATCTATCTGGTCAATTCCTGGCGGGTGGAAAAAAGTTTCTGGCAAAGCCCTCTGCTTGAGGATGAAAACATTGAGAAGTCAATGATCCTAGGACTTGAACAGGCCAGGGATACTCTCCTGCCCAAAGTCTATAAAAAACGGATCTTTACCCGATTTGTCAAACAGGAACTGCCCAACCTGGCAACGGACAGATTCTGCATCACGGCCCATCCAAAAACTTCACAGATCTGCCCTAGTGGGGTAAATCAGGAGACCGTGCTGGTGATCGGACCGGAAGGGGGGTTCATCGACCTTGAGGTAAAGACCCTCGAAGACCATGGATTTTCCACCTTCAGTCTGGGCCCAAGAATTTTAAAGGTGGAAACAGCGGTCCCCTATTTGATTTCCCGCCTGTGTAACGGATAATAAAAGGAATCCCATAAAATGGATAAAAAAAATTTAAAAGAAAGAAAAGAGGCTTTCGAGAGCCTTCCGCCTGTAATCAGAGAGAGTTTGACCCAGGAGGAAAAAGAAGTTTTTCTCACTGCCGAACAATGGCCGGAGGAGCTTTTCAACAAACTGGATGAGTTTATCGTAAAGGAATAGTCCCTATAATTCTGATTTTTGATTGAAGAATGTTTCGGCGGACGCCAATGTAAAAGCCCGGCCTGAAAGGCCATCCACCAATCGAAAATCTTCAATCAAAAATCAAAAATAATTCTCCCTTCCTGGGATATCTTGAAAGCACCTTTGAACACTCCCGGTTGACAGGTCCGGCAGAACCCATTACTATTTATGAATCAGTCCCCGTAAAGCATGGAGTTCTAACATGACCATGGAACCCGATGAAAGAGTGACCCAGGAAAAATACGCCAAATATGCCCAGATTCTTGAAAAGACCAAATGGGCCAGCGAATTTTCTTGGGACCATATTTGCAAGCTTTGCCAGTATATTGACCCGGTAATGGCCAAAAAGGGGGCTGTGGTATTCAAGGAGGGCAATAAGGACAAAAGTCTGGGCATCATTGTCAAGGGTTCCATAGATATCATCAAGCAGCAGGACGGGAAGAAGAGCCTGATCACCACCCTGAGAAGCTCCCAGACATTCGGAGAAATGGCCCTTCTGGACGGAGAACCCCGATCTGCCACCGGTGTGTCAACAGAAGACACCATTATTTTTTTTATCAGCGAAAAAAATCTTCTGGCCCTGACCGATGATGATCCCACCCTCGGATTTAAGCTGGTTTGGAAAATCGCCAGGCTGGTCAGTCAGAGGCTGCGGAAGACTACCGGCATGCTCGTGGACTACATGGGGTAAGCCGTCGAAATTTTATCCATCTACTTCGTTGCTGCAAAAATCTAAGATCCTCATGTACAAAAGTATGCTCCGGTCTTTGATTTCCTTGCGTCTTGTCTCTGGATAAATTTTCAACCGCTTCCCAGTGCAGGTAAGGGATGGGAAGAGGGGAAGATGCAGGACAGTTAAAAGCAGGTCTATATTTCAATTATTCAGAGTTCATTTTCAGGGTTTCCAGCTCCTCCCAGCGGTCATAAAGATTTCGAACCAGGGATTCCGCCTGTTCAAGCCGGGTGCATAGTTCCGTCATCCGGGCCGGGTCGTTGAGGGCTTGGGGGGACTGAATTTCTCCGGTGATCTCCTCCACCCGGGTTTCAGCATCCAGGATCTTCTCCTCCATGTGCTCCAGCTCAAATTTGTCTTTATAGGAAAAGGCTTTGGCCGTTTTTATGGCCGTTTTTGTTTTCTGCTTTTTTTGAGGCCGGCCCCCACCCGGTTTTAAGGCCTTTTTCGTCTCGCGGAATTTCAGGATTTGATTGAAATCTTTGAAAAAAGCAGGACCCGGTCCCTGGAATGCCTGGTTGGATGACGGGCCGTCATCCCGAGCCAGGTCCGGATCCAGGTAGAGTATCCTGTGGCAGACCCGGTCCATGAGAAACCGGTCATGGGAGACAATGATCACCCCGCCGGTAAAATCCTTGATGCTCTGTTCCAACACCTCAAGAGAGAGAATATCCAGATCATTGGTCGGTTCGTCCAGCATGAGGATATCGCAGGGCTGGAGCATGAGATTGGAAAGAATGATCCTGGCCTTCTCCCCTCCGGACAATCGTTTTACCGGCATGTCCAGCTGGTCGGGCATGAAAAGAAAGCGTTTGGCCCAGGAAACCACGTGGAGGGGGGTTCCCCTGTAATTTACGGAATCTCCTCCGGCCGGGTTCAGGGCCTGCCTCAGGGTCTGCTCCGGATCCAGCCGGGTACGGTTCTGGTCAAATACGGCTAGTTTGAGGCCCTCGGCCCATTTGATGGTGCCGGAATCGGGCAGACTCTTCTGTTCGAGAATGGATAAGAAGGTGGATTTGCCCGAGCCGTTGTCTCCGGTAACCCCCAGGCAGAATCCAGGTCCGATTTCAAAACTGATGCCGGAGAACAAAGGTTTTTCCTCAAACCCCTTTGAGATATTATGGGCCCGGAGCAGTTTCCGGGTCTGGCGGCCGGTGCCGGAAAAGTCGATATCCACCCGGGCGGTCTGCCGGTTTCTTTTCCGGATCTCATCCAGGCGGTTCCGTAAAGCCTCGGCCTGTTCAATACGAAATTTCGCCTTTGAGGTCCGGGCCTTGGGCCCCTGTCTGAGCCATTCCTCCTCCCGTCTCATTTTATTGGCCAGGGAAGACTGCTGTTTGAGCTGGGCATCGAGAAACTTTCCCCTTTCCCGTTCAAACTTTACATACTGGCCGGAAATTTTAAAGTATCCCTTGGCATGGTAGGGACCGATTTCCATGATATTCAGACAGACATTTTCCAGAAATGCCCGGTCATGGCTGACCAGAACAAAAGAAAAATCTGCGTTCTTGAGGATGGTTTCCAGCCAGAGGATACCGCTCAGATCAAGGTGATTGGTGGGTTCGTCCAGCAGAAGCAGATCCGGGTTCATGCACAAGGCACGTGTGATGGCCAGGCGTTTCTTCCATCCACCGGACAGATGTTTGGTCTTTACACGAACATCGGGAAATCCCCCTTTGCCCAGGGATCGGTTTACCCTTCGATGTTTTTCCCGGTCGTCAAGAACGCCCGGGCAGGATCCTTGGGACTCTTTTTCAAGGCTGTGGTAAAGGATTTCTTCAATGGTCTGCTCCGGATCAAACCGCTCCTCCTGGGCCAGATAAACCAATCGTTCCCCGGGTTTAACCCTGATTTCACCGCTGTCGGGAAGACTTTTTCCGGCAATGAGTTTGAGCAGGGTGGATTTTCCGGAGCCGTTCATGCCGATGAGTCCCATCTGCTCCCCGGCTTTAAAGTCAAAGGAGAGATCCGAGAACAGGGTGTCGTCCCCGTAAGCCTTGGATACCTCTTTTATACTGAATATGACGGACATGGGCACCCCCCGTGAAAGAATATCAGGTCTTTTTTTGAACTTTTTTGTAGACCCTGACCATCTTTATGACAAAGGAAATCCCTAAGGCAACGCTGATCAACAGGATAAAATTGGCGGCAAAAAAAGTCATGATAAAAGAAAAGGGATCGTCCAGCCTGTAGGAGGCCATGAGCAGATCAATGCCGAATATCAGGAAAAAGACGGATACCAGGATGAGCACTGCCTGGAAAATCCACCAGCCGTATTTTATTGAAAAAAGTGTATTCATGATCAAAATGTCCGGCAAGTGTATAGACATATATAAAAAAAATCAAATCAATATTGATTAATGGCGGGGGGGCATATAGTATTTTAGATTTTAGAGGTGGGAATTTAGATTAAAGATCGCCCTGACGGGCGCCAATTTACAGAATGCCGACCTGGAGGGGGAGCCGCAAATCTAAAATCTTAAATCGAACATCAAAAATAATTATCAATACAATATGTTTCAGAACCGAACATGGAGAGCATCATGAAACACCATCGAAAAGAACTCTGGTTTGAAGTGCCGGAAAGAAGGGCCCTGATCAATATCACCCCCGAGGTTGATAAGGCCTTAAAGGAAAGCAAAATTCAAAACGGACTTCTCCTTTGCAATGCCATGCACATTACGGCATCGGTGTTCATCAACGATGATGAGCCGGGCCTTCACCGGGATTATGACCAATGGCTGGAAAAACTGGCTCCCCACGCCCCTGTGGACCAGTACCGGCACAATGTGGGAGAAGACAATGCCGATGCCCATATGAAGAGACAGATCATGGGGCGGGAGGTGGTGGTGGCCGTGACCGACGGACACCTCGATTTCGGCACCTGGGAGCAGATCTTCTACGGCGAGTTTGACGGCAGGAGAAAAAAACGGGTTTTGATCAAGATAATCGGAGAATAAACATGAGAATTCTGCTGGTTGAAGATGATGAAAAAATTGCCGGTTTCATTGAAAAGGGGCTTAAATCCTCGGGGTTTGCCGTGGATATCGCCGGAACCGGCACACAAGGCTTTGATATGGCATTTGACGCTCCCTATGATACCTTAATTGTCGATATTATGCTGCCGGAACTGGACGGCCTTTCATTAATTCAAAAAATCCGGTCCCATGAAAACAACACCCCCATCATTATCCTGAGTGCCCGGGGCAGGGTGGATGACCGGGTAAAGGGGCTGGAGGCCGGGGCCGATGATTATCTGACCAAGCCCTTTGCCTTTTCAGAACTTTTGGCCCGTGTCCAGGCCTTGATCCGGCGGGCCGGGAACATCACGGATCCGGTCAACCTATCCTATGCGGATCTGTCCGTGGATATTGTCAAACGCCAGGTGTTCCGCGGCAAAGATCCCATTGATCTTCAGCCGCTGGAGTTTTCCCTCCTGGAATACCTGATGCGGAACCGGGAACGGGTGGTGTCCAAAACCATGATCATGGAGCATGTCTGGAACTATAATTTCGATCCCATGACCAATGTGGTGGAGGCCAGGATCTGCCGCCTCAGGGACAAGGTGGACAAGGGGTATCCCAACAAGCTCATCCACACGGTGCGGGGAGCCGGGTATGTCCTTAAAACCGATAATGCCTGATGTTTTCAGGACCATTGCCTTCAGGCTGACCCTCTGGTATGCCGGCATCTTTTCCATCTCCTCCTGTGTGGCCTTTGGTCTGTTCTACTATATTGCGGCCCAGAGTCTTCAGGACGAGACCGATCGGGATCTTCTGGACAAGGCTGCCTATTTTTCCAGCGTGATCAAGAGAAACGGCCTTGTGGGAGCCGGCAATCTGGCCGTTCTTGAGGCCCAGGCTTCCGGGGAAAAGAGGATTTTTTTCCGACTTCTCTATCCCAGCGGGGAAGTGTTTGCTTCCTCTCACATGTCCTATTGGAAAAATGTATCCGTGGATCAGCAGGCCATAAAAGTCCTTCTGGAAAAACAGAGCCCTGTGTTTGAAACCCTGCTGGGCCGGCCGGAAAAACAGAAATCCGTATTCAAAACCCAGAAAGCCAGGGTACTTTATGCCTTTGTGGCCAGAAACGTTATCCTTCAGACCGGAATTGACATGGATTTCCAGTCCAGGTTTTTATCCGCATTCAGGCTGGTCTTTCTGGTGGCCATGGGATTTATTATTGTTTTTTCCGGACTGTCCGGATGGTTCCTGGTCAGAAAAGCCATGACCGGAGTGGACCGGATCCGGAAAACGGCCCAGAGCATCACGGGATCCAACCTGGAACAGCGGGTAACCCAGACCGGAAATCAGGATGAGCTCGACCATCTGGCCGCCACCTTTAACCGGATGCTCGACCGGATTCAGGATCTGGTTACCAGTATAAGGGAGATGAGCGACAATATTGCCCATGATCTGAAAAGCCCCCTTACAAGGATCCGGGGATTTGCCGAGCTTGCTCTGGTCGAGAACGCCTCGATTGAAGAGTATGAGACCATGGCGGCCAGCACCATTGAGGAGTCTGACCGGCTTCTGGACATGATCAACACCATGCTGGTCATCTCCAGGGCGGAAGCCGGGGAGGGGGAGTTCGAATTCAGGGAGATTGACCTCTCCTCCATGATCATTAACGCCTGCGAGCTATTTATCCCCGTTGCAGAGGATAAGAATATCCTGTTTTCTTTTGAGGTTGATGAAAACCTTAAAATTCATGCCGATATCCGAATGCTCCAGAGGGCATTTTCCAACCTCCTGGACAATGCCTTGAAATATACACCGGACAATGGCGAGGTTTCTGTCCATGCCCGGGACGGTAAAGACGGAACCCTTTATATCCGGGTCTTTGATACAGGGCCGGGGATTGATTTAACTTGTTCCGAAAAGATCTTTGAGCGGTTCTATAGGACAGATTCCTCCCGGACAACCCAGGGGACCGGACTGGGGTTGAGTCTGGCCCGAACCATTGCCCGCCAGCACCGGGGGGATATTAAACTGGAAAGCTCCTCAAACATGGGATCGGTGTTTTTGCTCACATTACCTCATCGTAATCTTCAGGTAATTTAAAAATTATTATTCGGTATTATTATCTTTATGAGGAAAGAACAGCGGAATTCGCTGGATGAGCCTGAATTTTTTTACGGACTAAATTTGGAGGAAACCCATGAAACATTTTAAAGTATGGATAATCGTATGGGTGGTTTTCAGTCTGACCGCCCTGCCGGCCCTGGCAGCCAAAGATCATGGATCCGTCATGATCCCGGCAAGTTTTTCAACCCTTGCGGAAAAGGCAAAAACCGGTGTGGTCAACATTCAGACCGTCAAGACCGTACAGGGGGGCGGAAGGGTTTACCGCCATTTTTTCGGTAATCCCTTTGGCAACCAGCAGGGAATGGAGGACTTTTTTGCCCCATTTTTTAACCAGCGTCCCATGAACCGCAAAGAGCAGAGCCTGGGCTCCGGATTCATCATCAGCAAGGACGGCTATATCGTCACCAATAACCACGTGATCAAGGACGCCGACCAGATCAAGGTGATTTTATACGACAGCAAGGAGTATGATGGAGAAATCGTGGGTACCGACCCCATGACCGATCTGGCCCTGGTCAAAATCAAGGCCAAAAATCTCGTGCCTCTCAAGTTCGGAAAATCCTCCAAGGCAGATATCGGTTCCTGGGTGGTGGCCATTGGCAGTCCCTTTGGTCTGGAACAGACCGTGACCGCCGGGATCATCTCGGCCAAGGGACGGATCCTTGGGTCGGGTCCCTACGATGATTTCATTCAAACCGATGCCTCCATCAACCCGGGCAACAGCGGCGGCCCTTTGCTCAATCTTGAGGGTGAAGTTATCGGTATCAACACCGCTATCATCAAATCCGGCCAGGGCATCGGCTTTGCCATTCCGTCTGATCTGGCCACCGGTATCATCGATCAGCTCACAGAGTCCAAGCAGGTTTCCAGGGGCTGGATGGGTGTGGCCATCCAGAATGTCAACGAAGAACTGGCCGACTACTATGGCATCAAAGATACGGGTGGAGTTTACGTGGCCAAGGTTTACGAGGATAACCCGGCTGAAAAGGCAGGGATAAAGCCCGGAGACGTCATTACAGAAATTAACGATCAGAAAATTGAAACTTCCAGGGATCTGACCCTTACCATTGCCAACCTTGGCGTTAATGAAAACATTAAGGTCAAGCTGATCCGGGACGGAAAGGAGAAAACCCTCAAAGTCAAGCTGGGCAAAAGGCCTGATAATGATCCTGAAACCCTGGCCAGCATGGACGGGTATGATACCTTCGGGTTTCAGTTCAAGCCGATGGACGATGAACTCGCCCGCCATCTGGGGTATCCCCAGGGCATCAATGGACTGGTGGTCACGGAAATCAAACCTGAAACCCAGGCTGCCAGATCCGGCGTCCGCCAGGGAGACCTTCTGGTGGAGATCAACCACCGACCGGTTACCAATTTTGCCGGGTATGAGAAGGAACTCAACAAAATCAAAAAAGGCTATGTTGCCCGGATGCTATTCAGAAGGGGAAACAGCCACGTTTTTGTGGTCCGGTTTGAAAAATAGAAGATAGCGAAAGTGAACTTGCCCATGGACAAGTTCACTTTCGCTGAGTTACAGGCCTTTTCGAAATTAACGATATATTTATGATCTTGCGCAGTCAGACTGCTATCCTCAAAAAAATCTCCTCCATCAGGGAAAATGGTTCAGAAAAGTGTTAAGGGATAGAGAATGGATTTTACAGGTTTTGAGATGAAAAAAGTCACTGGGATTACAGTGACCTATTTTGAAATTGGTGGAGCTGAGGGGGATCGAACCCCTGACCTTACGGCTGCCAGCCGTACGCTCTCCCAGCTGAGCTACAGCCCCACGTCAGAAGATGCTGATGTATAATCGAAACCCGGGATCATGTCAATAAAAAAATTGGTTTTTTTTAGAATTCATGGACAGAATCAATAATTCATTGACATGGAGTTTTATGAAGATATAGTATGGTTTGTTTTTTTAAAACCCGTACTTAAGTTTATTTCTGGAGAGGTAAGGAGAGAGTGATGCTGCGTTATCTGCGTGAAAATACAGGCAACTGGATTATAAAGTTTTTTCTTGGGATCATTGTGATCGTGTTCGTGTTCCTGGGTATCGGTTCCATGAAATCTAACAGAAATGATACGGTTGCCACCATCAATGATGAGCCCATAAGTATCAAGGAGTTTCAGAGCGCGTACAGAAATACGGTTGAGCAGATGAGGCAGCGTTTCGGCGATAACCTGAACCAGGAACTTTTGGATGCCTTAAACGTCAAGCAGCAGGCCCTGGATAACCTGATTCAAGAAAAGCTCATCGCCGCTGAAGCTGAAAAATTAAAGGTCCGGGTAACGGATCAGGAGCTTCAGGATTCCCTTTTGTCCGTTAAAGCCTTCCAAAGAAACGGGTCCTTTGATATCGCCCTGTACCAGAAAGTCCTGGGCATGAACTCCATGACTCCTGAAAGCTTCGAGATCCTTCAGCGGAATTCCTTGATGCAGCAGAAGGTCAGGGATCTTGTCCTGAGCAGTATCACAGTATCGGATGTGGAAGCCAAGGAATGGTATGTTTTTCAGAACACCCAGGTAGCGGTGGACTATATTCTGACCCGGCCGGAATCTTTTACTGAAGTTCAGCCCACGGAAGAGGAGATCAGAAACCAATACACGGGGAACCCGCATCTTTATCAATCTGAACCCAAATTAAAGGCGGTCTATATCAAATTTTCCCCCGAGGATCACCAGGGCGAGGTTGAGGTGTCTGAAAATCAGATCCAGGAATTCTACAATCAAAATCCGGACCGGTTTAAGATCCCGGAAAAGGTTGAGACCCGGCATATTCTGATTAAAGTCGCGGAAAACGCAGATGAGAAGGCAGTGGAATCTGCCAGGGTCAGAGCGGAAGAGATCCGGAGTAAGGCTGAAAACGGGGAAGATTTCAGCAAACTGGCCAAAACATTTTCCGAAGGCCCTTCAAAAACCAGCGGCGGGTATCTTGGGTCCTTTGCAAGGGGGAGCATGGTCAAGCCCTTTGAAGATGCAGCCTTTTCCCTGAAGGCCGGTGAGATCAGCCAGCCGGTCAGGACTCAATTCGGCTGGCATCTGATTAAGGTGGAGGCTCATTTTGACGCCACCGTGAAAACCCTGGCAGAGGCATCTGAAGAAATCAGAAAAGAGCTTGCCAATCAGGAAATGACCAATATGGCCTATTATCAGGCCGGCGAGGCATTTGACTCCGTAGTTGACGGGGATGACCTGGAACAGGTGGCCCTGATTGCAAAGAAAAAAATAATGGAAACCAAGGCTTTTACCCAATCCGGCCAGGGGCTCGATTTGGTTAGAAGAGCAGAGTTTGCAAAGGCGGCTTTTGAGCTTCCTCTCAATGAAATCAGTGATGTTCAGCAAATGGGCGATGACTACTATATTATCCGTGTGACTGAGAAAATAGAGCCGGAACTTCTCTCTTTTGAAGAAGTAAAGAGCCGGATCGAACTCGAGCTAAAGTCCAAGCTCCAGAATGAAGCTGCCAAAGCAGCCGCAGAGGCACTTGTGGAAAAGGCAAAAACCGCCTCCACCCTCGAACAGGTGGCCAAAGAGAATAACGTAAAACTTGAATCCACCCCTTTGTTTAAAAGAAATGAACAGATCCAGGAAATCGGAAATTCCCAGGAATTGACAAAGATTGCCTTTGGCCTGGGGAAAGATAAACCGATTCATCCAGAGGTGTTGGAAACTTCCAAAGGATTCGCCGTCATCGGATTTAAGGAAAAGCAGAAACCCTCAAGCGAAGACATGGCCGGCCATCTCAAAGAGACCCGGGATCAACTGGCATGGATGAAGCAGGGGCAATACTTTCAGGCCTGGATTGATGATCTGAAAACCAGGAATGAAATTGAGATTGACGAGACTTTTTTAAACTAAGCTCCAGAAGGGATACTTGTTTTAGGATCTCAGGAATGGTTTGCCAACCAAACCTTCAGACCGGGCCCCGATTCCTGGATATTATACAGAATTAAGATCTATTGATTATGAAATTCAAATCACTTGCCATACTGATTCTGTTAACGGGATTTGTGCTGGGCGGTTGCGGCCCGAAACACCCTCTCAGTTTTTCAGACCCATCATCCGGGACAAAGAGCGATCCTGCACTGGTTCAAGGGGTTCTTGGGAACGGGTTCCAATATGTGCTCATGGCAAATCAGACCCCCAAAGACCGGGTGAGCCTTCACCTGAACGTCTTTGCAGGCTCGGTTCATGAGTCAGACCAGGAGCAGGGCCTGGCCCATTATCTGGAACACATGCTTTTCAACGGTTCGGAACACTTCAAACCCGGGGATCTTGTGGAATACTTCCAGTCCATCGGCATGGATTTCGGAGGGGATGCCAACGCCAGCACCTCTTATTTCAAGACCGTATATGATCTAAACCTGCCCAAAGGGGATAAGGCCTATCTGGACGACGGCCTCCTGGTCCTCCAGGATTATGCCCGGGGGGCACTTCTGCTTGAAGAGGAGATAGAACGGGAAAGAGGAATCATCCTGGCCGAAAAAAGGGAACGAGACTCTGTTTCCTATCAAAGATTCAAGCATGAACTTGCTTTTGAACTGCCCGGGGCCATCTTTAACCGGCGTCATCCCATCGGAGTTGATTCGGTTATTAAAGGGGCAGACAGGAAATTACTGAAAAATTTCTACGACAGGTGGTACAGACCGGATAACATGGTTCTTGTTGCAGTTGGGGATTTTGATATCAAAGAGATGGTTTCCCTGATATCGGCAAGATTTTCCAAACTCAGACCCAGGACCGGGGAACCGGTACAGAAAACTCCCCGGATTTCCTGGAAACCCCACCAGGGAATCAAGGCCTTTTACTATCACGAGCCTGAAGCCGGAGAGACCGAAGTAACCATCGAGCGGATAACCCGTGCCAAGTTTGCTCCCCAGACCCTTGAAAATATGAAAGAGCAACTGGTGCTGACCGTGGCGGACCAGATCATTCAGAATAGACTCTCCAGATTGATACGGGAGCAGACTGCGGCTTTTTCTTCGGCCTCGGCCTATTCAGGCCAGTTTCTACACAATGTTACCATTACTGCCCTCAATGCCAGCTGTAGACCGGAAAACTGGAAAACCAGCCTTCATCAATTGGAAAAAATGCTCAGACAGGCCTGTGATTTCGGATTCAGCCAGAGGGAACTGGACCGGGTTAAAGCAGACTATATTTCTTTTCTTAAGGCCCGTGTGCTCCAGGAAGATACCCGGAAAACCGAGGATCTTTCCAGGGCGATTCTTGAAGCGATCAACAACAAAAAACTCTTTTTGTCCCCATCCCAGAAATTGAACCTTCTTGAGCCATTCCTTGAATCTCTGAGCCTGGATCAGGTCAACCAATCCTTCAAAAATGCCTGGGTTCAGGATCACAGACTGGTTCTGGTCTCGGGAAATCTGAAAATAAATCCTTCAGGAGATGTAAAACCGGAAGAGATCATTTCCCAGACTTATGTTGACGCTACCCTGGAACCGGTTTCTCCCTTTGAAAAATCCGAATCCAAGTCTTTTCCCTACCTTGAAATCCCCGGCCCGGACTCCGTTGGGTCCCAGGATACAGATTCCAGCAACTTTCAGATCGTCAAAAGAAAGGATGATGTCAAAGGCTTGGGCATCACCACTATTGATCTCCGGAACAATGTCCGGATCAATCTGAAGCAAACCGGGTTTCAAAAGAACAGGATACTCTTCAAGCTTGTTTTCGGTCCGGGACGCCGGTCCCAACCGGCTGCCAAGCCCGGGCTCGACTGGATCGGTCAAACCACGGTTCAGCAGAGCGGATTCGGGGCCATGGACATGGATCAGCTGGAGGAAGCCTTGGCAGGACGGAACGCTGATTTTGAGTTCGGGATTGAGGATGAGTACTTTAGTTTGACCGGATCGGCCGATCCCAAAGAGTCAGAACTGGTGTTTCAGTTGCTCTATACCTTTTTAAAGGACCCGGGCTTCAGACCCCAGGGCCTTGACCTTGCCAAAACCCTTTACCGGCAGATGTACAATAATCTGAAAAACACTCCTGACGGCATCATGCGCATAAAAGGAAGCCGGTTCCTGGCCGGCAATGATACCGGATTCGGCCTGGATCCTCCTGACAAGATCGACCAATTGACCATGGAGGATGTCCGGGACTGGCTTCTGCCTTATATCCAGTCTTCCCCCGTTGAATTGTCCGTTGTCGGTGATTTCGATATGGATCTTGTCATTGACCAGGCCGCTGCCTGTCTGGGTTCTCTTGGTGAGCGCAGGCAGGTGTCTTTTGTAAAAAACCGGTCCATTGTTTTTCCAAAAGGAAAAGAACTTAACATCGCTCTGGAAACCAGAATTGAAAAAGGGATGGTCCGGATCGCTTTCCCCACGGATGATTTCTGGAATATCCGTCAGACCCGCAGATTATCCATGCTTGCCCGGGTGTTTTCCGAACGCCTCCGGAAAAAGGTAAGGGAAGACTTGGGCGCCTCTTATTCTCCCTATGTATATAACCATCCTTCCATGATTCACAAAGGGTACGGGGTCATGCACGTTGTTGCGGCGGTGGACCCTGCCTCATCGGATCGGATCCTGGCCGTTGTCAAAAAGATCGCCCGTCAACTCAATGAAACAGGGGTAGATTCCAGGGAGCTTGATCTGGTCAAAAAGCCGGTAATGATTCACCTCAAAGATCTAAGGGAAACCAATTCATACTGGCTCAATTCAGTCATGGCAGATTCCCTTTCCCATCCCGAGCGTTTTGAATGGGCCCGTCAGATCATCAGCGATTACGGATCTATCAGTGCGGATGAATTGAGCTCTCTGGCCAAAAGATTTTTGAATATTAAGGATGCTGCCAGGATTCTTATCGGGCCCGAAAAAAATGATTCAGCAGACGCCGGATCTGGAGAATAGACAAATTAGATTCTAAAAATTTGGGGGATAGGACAAGAAATTGATTGCCCCTGTATCTGCTGGCTAATCAATCGGGTCCATTGAGAAGGGCTCAGGATTTATACTGATCCGGAAGCTTTTCAACCTGCTCGGACACGTTGTTCCTGAGGTAATAGTCAAGATCAAAAAGCTGTTTAAAGCTTAAATCCGTGAATTGAATATGCCGCTTCCTGACCTTCATTGAGCTGAAAGAGGGCACATTGGTAACCTCGTAGTCTGAAACGACATTAAAAGGAAGGTCACCCACATAGTAACCCATGCTGCTGAGAAAAACGGTTTTTTCCGGCTGGATCTCACCGTCTTCATCCCCGTTTTTGGTATCAATATATTTGAAGGAAAGCCCTCCCATGCTGATATCGATGATCTGTCCGAGCTTGTGGGAGTTCGGGCTTATGGCAGCGTAGGCACCTTCCACTGCTTTATACCTCTTATGTTTCCTTCTTTCAATAGTTCGCTTTCTGCCAACCATGGAAAATATCCTTTTTGACTGGTTAAATCTTCAATGAATAATGCACATATTATGCCATCTCAATTACCACCAATATATTAACCATTCCTGTTTCTAGAGTCAAAATCTTTTATTTTTTATTTCAATTGGTTAGGAAAACCCGTCATTTTTATAGTTCAGTAAAATCCGTGAAAAATTGTTTCCTGTTTCAGAATATTCCACCGGGAAGCAGGAAAATAAAGTTATAAAAATAGGTATTTTTTTGCCCAATAAATAACATTTTTTACTTATATTCCTGGGAAGTTTCGTAAACTTCCTAGGAAATTTTCCGGAACAAATTCCTTTTGTTCCCATATCATCAATTTCGCCAGAATTCCATACCTGGTTTGTCAAAATTTCGACAGCCCGTAGTTTTATTCATTCCCCCATGGTGCCTTGCCAGATTCCATGAATGACCTCATAGGTGAATCCCCGGTAGGACAGATAATTAAAAATTTTTGTCTTCACGGCTTCTTGATCAAGGGTCCTGGTCCAGGTTTCCAATTTCCGGCTGACTGCGGATAAGGCCAGTTCATGGTCATCCAGTTCTTCAAGGAATTCATCGAAAAGGACAGGAGAAATTCCCTTGTTTTTCAGCTCAAGGCCCAGGGCAAATTTGGATTTAGGATTGTTTCTGATGCGGCTGGATATAAATAATTTGGCAAATGCCCTGTCATCCAGATACCGGTCCTGTTCTAATATTCCTAGGACAGACTGGATGCATTTGTCGTTAAATCCTTTTTTCAAAAGAAAAGTTTTCACTTCCAGGCTGGTCCTGGGACGGATGGAAAGATAATGAACAGCCTTGTTCAGCGCTTTAGATACACCGGGATCCAAAGTTTCAAAAAGGGCCATGGGAAGGCCTTTTTTCCCAATGGACAGTCAGGTTGGCAAGCCTGGAGTTGTCCCGGGCATGGGTAATGGAATGAAAACTGGTCAGTTCCTTTTCCCTGGAGTTGATTTTTATTTTGGAAATGATCATGTCCGGATAAAAGGATTCTTTTACAAATGAGATGACCAGACGGCAGGGGGAAAAATCAAAGATATCCGGAGCCGGAAGGGCTTCCATGGCCCATTTTACGTACACGGAATTATTGACGTGCTGGTTTAAATCCAGATCATGGTATCTGATTTTAAACCGGGTCTGATAGTCATATGTGTCCAGATCATGGTCATTTTCCCACAGATCCGGGGTATCCGCCGGAACTGACATCAACTCGGCGGGCAAATGGGGTGTCAGCCGGACCGGTTTTGAGGTTTTGGCTTTAAGCAAGATCCATATCCCGAGTGCGGAAACGAGCTCTTTTCCTGTTAAATCAAAAACGGAAAAATAGCGTAACTCATATAGATTTTTCCAGGGCCGGCGCCAGGTTTTTAACAAGAAGGGGTCAGACAGGGGCAGGCCCTGTATAATCCGGATTTGATACCTGGATACCACCCATTTCAGCCCCTTGGGAGCCAGGTCAAATCCGGAAATACCCAATTCTCGACTATGGGTGGAGGCCGCATCCTGGAACAGGTTCAGCAGGCTGTCGATCTTGATCTGCCCCGTCGCGCTGATGGCGGAGTAGGGCAGTTCGATTTCTCGAACGTGGATAAGGTCCGTGTCAGATTCCATGTCAGGGGGTCCCTTTCAATAATCTTATGGGGGTCTTGAGAATGTCTCCCATCATATTGATCAGTCCTTCGCCAACGGCTGAAGGATGAAGCGGGGTTACCACCGGATCGTTCAGCGGGCCCTGGACCTTTGCCGGGAAAGAGACCAGTCTGCCCTGGAGGGCCGTATTGATCACGGGGATATACTTTATTATGGTGTCAATGGTCTTAAAAGGGGCCACAAGGCAGGTCAGATCCATTTTGTTTTCAAAGGGAGAGATCCATCCTGTAAAGGTCATGGCCATGTTTTCTCCGTCGATCACTGCCTTTTCCAGATGGATCACCCCATCTTTGATTTTTCCCTGGACATCAAAGGAATCATAAGCAAATCCTTCCTGTTCAAGATCCGGCAGGCTTAAGATGTTAATGACGGATAAAATCCTGGACAAGAGTGTCGCCTTATAGATTCTGCCGTTTTGGGACTGAAAACTGAGTTTGCCGGTCAGGGTTTTTGTAAAATTATCCAAAGGTCCTTTTCCGTTGAGATCGCAGGAAAAAGAATAGGGTCCTTCAATAAGGCGGGTGTCCTTGAAAATGCAGGAAAGCATGGGAAGAATATTTTCTCTTTCACCGGAGCGGATCTTTACATCCATTTCCACCAGGGTCTGGTCCGGTGTACCGGTAAGGGAGGCGGTCCCTGAGGACTCCAGGTCACATAAATCCAGGTTCAGAATCTGGATGCTCTTCCCCTTTTTACCGGAAGAAACATCTGCCTTCAGATTCGTAAAGTTAAGGTTCTTATATCCCAGACTTTCTGCTTTGATTTGAGCTGTTTTTGGGAAGATCAGAGGCTGCCTTTCCGATTTGTTCTTCCGGGGACCGTTCTTTTGAATCAGGGGATCCAGATTAAGGTGGCCGATATCCAGGTGAAGGGTTGAAACTTTATCCGTGTATATCCGGATCGGGTTGCCGCCTGTAAAGGCGTGGACGGTCTTGTAAAGAAAAGAATCTTTTTGAAGGATATTGTCAAAGGTCCGGGTATTGACAAACCCCTTGAAATCGAACAGAGGACTGACCGGATCATAGGAAAAGCCTATCTCGGCACGGGTCAGTTCCCCATCCCTTAACACAAGGGTTTGAGGTTTCAGAAGTTCCAGGCTTTTCCCGGAAAGAACAAAATCGAGACCGGCCCCGGAAGGAAAAAGAATGGTGCCGGAGATCCGGTTCTCTCCGGACTTCAGGTCTATATTTTTCAGAACGGCATCCAGGGGAGTTCGAATGCTGTCCAGCTTCCGGGAGTCTATGCTCCCGGACAGCCATCCCAGATCATGGACCTTGGCCCGAAGGGCGCTGACATGAACCTCCTTGTCCGTGAAGGAGAATTCACCACTCAGGTTACGGATGGCCCTGGGAGAGGAAAATCCCAGATCCATGCCCCTGGAAAATCCTTTTGCCAGGAAGGTCCATTCCTCGGGATGAAAGAAAGGTCCTGTGATATTCAGGTTTTCTATATTTACTAGACCTGACAGATTTTTAACCGGCTCGATTCGTTCCATGATCCAGGGGGTTGATTGAATCCAGTCCATGAAATCTCCGGTTTTAAGACTGGCCCGGGCGGACTGGAGGCTGAATTGAAACCTGTCTGATGTCTCTATCATGGCGGATAGATCCTCTATGGGATTGTCATTGATTTTTCCGGACAGTTCATCCAGGGTAATTCTTTCTGAAGTATAGGTAAACTTTCCCTGGTTGATCTCCAGGGGCAGGGGGATCCGTTTATATCTTCCCTTGGCGGCGATGTTTTGGGCAAATACCCTTACCCTTGGATCAGAATCTCCGGTTTCCATATTAAGAATCAGCCTCACCTCAGCCTCACCTTCGATTTTGTCGATCTTTTTCAATTCTTCTGCAAGCCGGGTTCCGGGCATAATTGATATCAGGGTTGCCGGCACCCCTGAGAGATCGGCATGAAGGTTGAATTCTCCTTTGAAGGGGACATCATCATGGTTGAGCAGATCGAGTTCCAGCCAGCCCTTTTCAATCTTAGATCCGTAAATGCTCCCGGATTGGGAACTGATCTGAAGCAGACCCTTCTGAATAAAGGCGCGCCCCTGAATCCCATGGACAAGGAGAGAGGTTTCCGGGATTTTAACCGATCCCTGCTGAACCGATCCTTTGAGCACCATGGAATGGGCGTCAAACAGATCCTGGAGAGTGTCATTCTTAAATGAAATTCCGATCTCTTCTACTTTTCCGTTCCTGAGAATATCGAACAACCGGGTAATGAAACGACTGTCCCTTCCAAGGGCAAGGCAGACCTGCCTTGCCTCTTTGATCTGAATTTCAGAGCCCGTGAAGGCGATGCTGGATTTTCCCGAAACCGGGTCATGGGAGAATGTCATTCCGGCCCTTCCTTGCGGATAGGCCAGGGCAAAAGGCTTGAGTTGGAAAGACCAGGACTTGTTTGAAATATGAAAATCCGCCATGGCCTGTTCCACCAGAATCCTCTTCCCGGAAAGTTGATCCGACTCCATGGAAAAATTCCCCAGTTTTACGTTCCCGGAGATCCCGTTGGAAGCCGACAGCGCACAGGAAAGCCGGATGGTTTCAAAACCCATGGATTGAATGTGCATGGAATTGAGAACGGGAATCTCCAGAATCCTCGATTCTGGAATTTTTGCCACCTGGCCATTCAAATCCAGGGTCAGGGTCTGTGCAGATCGGGATACTGAAAATATTCCGTTCACTGATTTGAAATACTCGGATTTGAGATTACTCAGGGCAAGCTCAATTTCATCCGAGTCGTCAGGCAGAAAAGCGAAAAGTCGCTGAATCTCTTTTTCGCTCAAATCAATATCCTCGAACCAGGAAGGTTCGGCAATTTGCTTTTTGTCCGGTTTGGCTTCCTGTGGGGGCCGGGATATAAATTGCAGCTTTGGGGTGTCCACCCGAATTCCACGGGGAATAATTTTGCCCCGGATAAGACCTAGGGTGTCCAGTTCAACATAGGCAGCTTTGACTTGAATGGAAAGCCCGTCGTTTAGAAAAAAGGGGGTATCCTTTATACCGATGCTGAGCATTGGCAATAAACGGGCGATCTTTATCTGGAACTTAATTTTATCCGGATCAATTTGGATTCCGGTCTTTTGGTGGGCACGGTCCGCAATTTCCCGCTTAAACGGGGCGGAGTTGAGGCACAGTTCTGTGACAAAGGGAAAGAGCAGCATCAAAGCGATAATAGATGCGGCCCCGTACAGCAGGCTCCTTTTTGTCCTATTCCCCAATTTCAGCATGGGTTTGGATCATTGCCAGCTGTATCCCTTGTCCTGGGCAAGGGATATAAAATCCGCCATCACGAGATGGGTTTGATTCATGATGATGTCTTTGTATTCTTTAATTTTAGGATCAATGTCGTCAAGGGAATCCAGGGGTTTTTCTCCCATGGCGGTCAAATACTCATTTTCGATCTCAAGTTCGCCTGCCTCATCCCTGGCCCGCTTCTCTTCCCTCTGTTTTATATTTAACGAAAGACGGTTCTGGCTGCTCAAACGGGTGGTCATCTCAATCCGCTTTTTAAGATAGATCATGCCCGGTGCATGGCTGGATCTATCTTGATACCGTTCTTCAAGGGTGGTGAATAACGGCTTTAAGGAAGGATAGGCCTTGTACCGGGTCCGGAGAATGGTATCCCAGGGCAGGGCGCCGTCCAGGCTGCTCTCTCCAATGTTTTCAATTTTATAAATCCGGGGATAATGGATATCCGGCTCAATGCCTTTGTTCTGGGTGCTTTCACCGGATACCCGGTAAAATTTGGCACTGGTCAGTTTCAGTTTCCCATCCCCAATGGTTTTGAGTTCCTGAACTGTCCCTTTGCCGAAACTCCGGGTGCCCACGATGATTCCCCGGTGATAATCTTTTATGGCCCCGGCAAAGATCTCGGAAGCCGAGGCACTCATCCGGTTAATCAAAACGATAAGGGGGCCCGTGTATTCTATAGACCTGTCCTCGTCGTAGAGCCTTGTAATTCTATGCTTGGTCTTGATCTGGACCGTGGGGCCGGTTTTAAGGAAGAGTCCGGTCAAATCGTTTGCCTCTTTCAGGGAACCGCCCCCGTTGTCCCTCAGGTCGATGATGAGTCCGTTGATTTTTTCTTCTTTGAGTTCAAATAAAAGCTTTTTTACATCGAAAGTTGTACTTTTATAATTTTTATCCCCCCGGTGATAGGCGGCAAAATCAATATAAAAATTGGGAATTTCAATGATCCCGATCTTATAGGTCTTGTTGTCTTTTTCCAGGGAGACCACCTCTTTTTTGGCAGACTGATCCTCCAGTTTAACCCTGTCCCTTTTAATGGAGATGGTGGCCGTGGAATCGGCTTTTTTAGCCGGGATGATCTTGAGCCGGACATAGGTGTTTTTGGGCCCTCGGATCTGCTGAACCACCTTGTCAATCCGTTGCCCAATGGTATCCTTGATCTCGCCGTCTTTTCCCTGTCCCACACCGATAATTTTATCGCCGGGCATCAAAAGGTTGGATTCGTCGGCAGGCCCCTTGGGAATCAGGCGGACCACCTTGGTGTATTCGTATTCATTTTGAAGAACAGCACCGATCCCCTCCAGGGAAAGACTCATGTGAATATCAAAATCTTCGGAGGCCCGGGGCGGAAAATATTGGGTATGGGGATCAAAACTTGCCGTTACGCTGTTCATGAACAATTGAAACACATCATTGGAATTGGTCTGGGAGAGTCTTGTCAACCTGGAAGAATATATTTTTTCAAGGGTTTCGCTGATCTCTTTGTTCTCTTTTCCATCCAGTTTCAGGGTGATGATATGATTGATCAGGTCATCTTTCCAAATCCTTTTTAAATCTTCCAGGTTCTCCTGGAAAGGACGATTCTCGTTGTCAATGATGATTTCCCTATTTGAATCCACCGGGATGCTTTTTTCCCAGGTCTTGGCAAGACCCAGGATGGTTTCCAGCCGCTTAACAGCCCTGGACTGGTATAGGTTGAAGATTTCAAAGGCCAGGTCCAGATTTCCCTGGACAAGATCATTGTCCAGGCTGTACCGGAACCGGTTCAATCTGTTTAAATCCGACCGGGTCAAAAGGGAGCGGGAAGGATCCAGTCTTTTGATATATAAATCAAAGATCTGGGAAGACATCTGGTTGTCCAGTCTTTTATTGAGATAGTGATTTTTTTCAAGGGCATTGACGATCCGGATGCACTGGTTTTCCTGGGTTTTTTGGGGTAAAAGCCCCTCTGCCTTGACCAGTCCTGTCCAAAGCAGGATCAGGGACAAAAAAAGACAGGAAACGAACCGGAACCGAATTCCGAAAACAGAGTCAAGGTGTATATGATTTAATCTCATTTTCATTTTCCATTTCATCTAAATCAGGTGTTTCAAAGCTTATTCTTCCTATCTTACCGGATCGAAGGTCCTGTATCAATAGCTGGGAGGCCTTTTGGATATTCACGATTCCCCCTTTTTTCAGGCAGCCGCTGGACGCGCCGATAGCTTCAACCAGATCCCCGGCCTCATCGGGAATTTTGGTCAAAAAAGAATATCTTTCAAGCAGCCGGTCTGGATAATGGGCCATCAGAAAATCAGCCGCAAACAGGGCGACCTCGTAATGGTCCAGGGCTGTGTCTGCGATGGCTCCGCTGGCAGCCAGGGATAAGGCCCTTTCCCTGGGTTCAATCACCGGCCAGAGAATACCCGGGGTATCGTAAATGTCAATATTGTTTTTCAGGCTTGTCCGCTGCTGGTGACGGGTCACGGCCGGTACATTCCCTGTTTTGGCGATTTTCTTACCGGCCAGGGTATTCAGGATGGTGGATTTACCCGTATTGGGGATCCCGACCACCATGACCTTTATCTTCCGGGCCTTGTTCCGTTTGATTTGACTGACACAGGTGTTCAGTGCCTTGGCAGTATCTTTTTTTTGGGATCCGCAGACGGCCAGGGCCCGGGTGTTTGAACGGGTATTAAAGTAGTCCAGCCACAGGGCCGTAATTTCTGGATCCGCAAGATCGCTCTTGTTCAGAACTTTAATCCACGCCCGGTCCCGGCACAGACTATTGACAAGGGGGTTGGCACTGCCCTGGGGAAGCCTTGCATCCAGGACCTCAAGAACCGCGTCCACCTTGGAAACAGAGGCTTTTAACAATTTCTTTGTCTCCAGCATGTGGCCGGGAAACCATTGGATGGTCATGATTCAATCCTCTTCACGGGCCTTTTTTTCATGGCCTTGATTTCTTCCTGGAGCCTCTCAATTTTCTCCTTGTCTGTTTCCTTGTGAAAAAAATAAAGAAAAACAAAGACAAGGGCAATGATGCTGGAACCGGCAAACCCAGCTCCGGCCAGGCAGGCAAGGGTTCCGGAGGCGGACAATTCCATGAAACGGGCAAGGGTCCAGCCTGCGGCCAGGCTCAGGATAAAAATAAAAGTGAAGACATAGATCATAGACTTACACTAATGCCTGGAATTGAGCTGGTCAATTAATAATCCGGACAAAAATGGGTTGGCGGCAACAATTCCCTGGTCTGGAAAATGATTTCCACCTGAAAAATCTGAGACCACGGCGCCGGCTTCCCGGGCGATCAGGGCTCCTGCGGCGATATCATAGAGATTGAGTTCCATTTCCCAGAATCCGTCAATTTTGCCGCAGGCCACATAACAGAGGTCAAGGGCGGCAGATCCGAACCGGCGGATATCCCTCAGCAAGGGAACGATCCGGTTAAAATAAACAAGGTTGTTTTTTTTCAGTCCGGCCCTGAGGCAGGCAAACCCCGTGGCCATCACCGATTCTACAAGGCATTCGCATGAAGAAACCCGGATGGATTCGTCGTTTAAAAATGCCCCCCCGTCCTTTTTGGCGAAAAACATCTGGTCAAGTACCGGTGCATAGACCCCTCCCAGAAGGGTTTCATCCCCCCTGTTAAGGGCAATGCTTATGGAATAAAAGGGCTGACCGTGAAAAAAAGAGGTGGTACCGTCAATGGGGTCAATGATCCACAGGTATTTTTCAGAATTTTTTGAAACGGAGGCCGGTGATCTGCCGGTTTCTTCGCCTAGGATATCGTGGCTGGGATGGCGGTGCCTGATCCTTTTAATGATCAGATCCTCCACCTTTTTATCGGTAACCGTGACGATATCCTTTTGACTTTTAAATTCAATATCGTTCCGGTTGAGTCTTCCCTGTTCCTGAATGCAAATCCGGCCGGCTTCCCTGAGCAGATCCTTTAAAAATGAGTCCAATTTTATACCTGAAAATGATTAAATTTTATGCACTGGCCAAGGATATACCATGGGAGATTTTAAAAGGCAAAGACACACCAGAAAGGATTTTGTTTTTGTGATTTTATTTTTTTATCCCAATCCTGTGCCTAGGCGGTAAATTGACTTTCAAATTCTTTTTTGCAATGATTGGTTGAAAATGATCCGACATTGTTCAATACCAAAATTATGTTAGGGACGATTTTCCATGGCCAATAAATTTTTCTCCCGGGCAGTGCCCTGGCTTTCCCTGTTCATCCTGGTGATGGGCCCGGTCAGGGGAATTTGCGAGGAACCGGAAAGCCCCTCCCAGGTTCTGGAGCAGATCCCTTCTCTCATCCAGAGTATCCGATTCCAGGATGAACTCCGATTCTGCGGAGTAAAGATTCCCCTTGAAAACCATGAGGTAAAACAGAGGCTTGAAAAAGAGATGCTCCTGGCATTGTGGAACCGGCCCCAGGTGATTCTGTGGATCAAAAGAGGGGCCCGGTACTTTCCCCATATCGATGCCATTCTGGCCAAGGAGAATCTTCCCCTGGATTTAAGATATGTGCCTGTTATCGAGAGCGCACTTCGGCCCCATGCCAGTTCACCTGCCGGCGCCGTCGGATTCTGGCAGTTTTTAAAGCATACAGGCAGAAAATACGGTCTTACAATCAACTCCAGAATCGACCAGCGCAGGAATATCTTTGAATCCACCCGTGCTGCCTGCCAATACATTAAAAAACTCAATTTAGAATTCGGTTCCTATCTTCTCGCTCTTTCCGCCTACAACATGGGAGAACATGGGTTAAAGGCCGAAATAGAATCCCAGGACACCCGGGATTATTTTTCACTCTATCTCTCCCTTGAAACCCAAAGATATATATTTAAAATCCTGGCAGCCAAACTGATCCTGGAAAACCCGGAGACCTACGGATTCCATCTGAAACACTCGGACCTCTATCCTGTTTTCAGCTTTTCAAAACTGGAATTCAGTTCCAATAAAGAGATTCCTCTGACTCTGATTGCCGGGGCGGCTGATGTCTCCTTTAAAATCATTAAAGATATGAATCCGGAAATCCGGGGTTATTCCCTGGGTCCCGGAAAGAGTGTTGTTCTGGTGCCCCAGGGCCGGGAAAAGGGATTTAAGGAGAAGTTTACCGATCTCCATAAATCCTGGAAGGCCGGTCAGCATCTGCGATTCCATGTGGTCAAACCCGGTGAGAGCCTGACCGGCATTGCCAAACAATACAACGTTTCCATTGCCTCCCTGCTCCGGCTCAACAATCTGACCCTGAAAAAGGTGATTCATCCTGGGGATCGGTTAAAGGTCAGATATTGACCGGGTTCACTCGGTTACCGGAGGCAAATGGTCTGTAAAATAAGCCTTTGCAGTCATGATAGGCTATGTTCACTCAGATAGCGGTCTGACACGCACATGGCAGAAAAGGTGAATAAGAATTCAATCAGCTCCGGCACGGATATGCCCTGGTTGAATCCGCCCAGATGGGGACCGGTAACAAGGGTGATCTCTTCTTCAGCCCGTATGAAGACTTCCGGTTTCTCAACCCCCCGGCTTTCCAGGAAAAAAACAAACTCCTTGTCGCTCATGCGCTCCTGATCCGCAATCCTGAGTCTCTCTTCCATGTGTTCGTCCATTCCCATCCGTTCTATCAAGGAGCAAACCAGTTTTTTAACAGGCAGGATACTACCGGGCTTTTTCCCGGCGACGGACCTGTAATAGGCTTCAGCCACTCCCTGAATCAAATCTGAGAACAGATCCGGATCAAAACAAGACCTTGTGTCCCTCGGATCTTCCTGTCTTTCTTTTGCCTTTTTCTCCGTGGTTCTGTTTCTAAAAAAACTTCCCATGACCAGGATAAAGCTTAAGAGATGCTCCCCGATATAATGGGCCAGATCCCTTGTGTTTTCCAATAAACTCAAGTGCTCGAAATCCCGGATTCCGGATCGGGCAAAATTGGGGTAGCGGCAGGATTCCAGCCATTGATCCAGCCTGCCGCCGTGCTCCCACAGGTATATTCCCTGGTCCTGACGCCGGTTCTGCTGGACCCGGTTATGGAAGAGGGGGATCAGGGCGGTATGGACAATGCCCATGGAGGTCAAAGATCCCAAGAGCATGGCATTTCTGCAAAAAATCTCCTTGATGGAGTCTTGTTTTTCACTCAACCCCAGATGGTTGGGATAATCAAAGTAGTCCCTGTGCACAAAGTAGGCAATGGCCCTCAAATTTTCATGCAGATGTTTTTGGGGCTTGATATGTTCAGGAATGGAATCAAGGATAAAAAGGCTTTTTCCCCGGACCTGGATCGGAGAGGGCAGGCGGAACTTACACCCGAAACCGGAGCGGATCCTGGCAAGTTCGGTCATCCAGGATGCTTCCTGTGCCAGCTCAGGGATATTGTCACAGGAGTTGGCAAATTTGACAACTCCTTTTCGTTCCGGGGCAAGGTTAAAAACAAGACTGCGCCCCTGCCATACACCTGAAAGCAGATCTGCCCTATGACCGGATTGCCTGCTGAACTCATCAATAAGAGCTTGAAATGATATTGGGTATGACACTAAAGGGTGTATGATTATCGGTCCAGGAGGGTTCAAGCGGATGGGCAGGCTTCCCAGGGCCTGGGCGGCAGCCCTTTTTTTCCTCCCTTTGCTGGATATAAGAATTTTCTGGAGTTTGGGAATGATCCCTTCTGAAAACTCAATCCCTGGCTGGACTGCCATCTTGACCATGGCCAAAAAAATATCCCGGTATAGAAAAAAGGCTTGTTTTCTGGTTTCAAATTGCCTGGATTCAGCTGTGAAGACAAGGGCTTGAAAGGTTTGACGGGTCAGCGTTTCCGGAAAGGATTCAATCTGGGTGTTCAGGTATTGAACTGCCAGAAAGGCCCCGGAAAAGCCCAGCTTCTGACCCAGGAGCTGGGCTTCGGTATGGATGCGGGTGAGAGAGCCCGTTACTGGGGGTGGATGTCCTTTGTTCTCTCTTGAACCTGCCGGAGAATCCATGAATTTCCGGCCTACTGGGTCAGGGTTTCTTCTGAAATACCCTTGGTCGACGGATCCGTGTCAATGGTGAGTTTGGGCTTGATGGCCTGGGATTCTTTTGCGGCTTTATCGGAACTGGTTACCGGATTTTTAGAGTCTATATTTTGAATCATTTTTTCCACAGAGGATTGAAAAGATGTCAGGCGGCGGTTCAGTTCCTGTGTGGAAACCGCAGATGATTCCATCTCCTTTATCTTTTTGTCCAGAAGACTCAGGTCTTTTCTCAAAAGGGCAATCTCCTGGTCATAGGCGGCCAGCTCAAGAAGACGGGCGTCAAATTCCTCTTTAAAAAGCTGGATCTCCTCTTTTACCTGGCCCACAGCCTTTTTAAAGTTCACATTGTTTTCACCGATGGCATCCTGGAGCTGGGTGTTGATTCTCTCCATGGTTTCAAGGGCGGATTTGTTCTGGGCGGCATTGTTTTGGATCCGTTTGTCGAGTTTGGCCAGAAGGGACTCGGTCTTTTTCAGACGATTGGTGACGCCGGAAATGGAGGTTTGAAGCTTGTCCATTCCTTGCTTCATGTTTTTGTCATCCGCCTTTGTGGTTTCCATTTTTGCCACCTGATTTGCCAGAGTCTGTCCTTTCTGGGTCAGTTCCGGGACCTGCTGATCAAAGTCAAACCTGTTTTTGGCAATCCGGATATCCAGGGCATTCACCTTTTCTTCCAACTGGCGGGAGACCAGGTCCATCTGGTTCTTTTTGATTTCATCCGTCTCCAGGACCTGTTCTTTCATGTCCATATAGGCAAAAACCAGAATGGCAATGATCAGTACGGGAATGATGATGGAGATAATGGTCACACGGTTGGACAATTTATCTATTTTTAAGGTATTGATTTCCTGGTGGTAATCGGAAGAAGGGATGTCGGTCTCTTCTTCGGGAAGATCCAGGTCGTCACTTCTGAAGTCTTTCAGACTCATGGGAATTTCCTATTTTCTGACGATTGATGCAATTAAGGGTTTTAACCACTGCTTCCAATTTATTCCCACTCAATGGTTCCGGGGGGTTTGGAGGTGATGTCAAACACCACCCGGTTGATTTTTTCCGCCTCATTGATGATCCGGTTTGAAATTTTTCCCAGAAGGTCATGGGGAAGCTTGGCCCAGTCGGCGGTCATGGCATCGGAGCTGGTTACGGCCCGGATGGCGACGCAGTTGGCAAAGGTTCTCTTGTCTCCCATGACTCCCACACTTTTTACCGGGAGAAGCACGGCAAACGACTGCCAGAGTTTTCTGTAAAGCCCGGCGGCCTTGATCTCCTGAAGGAGAATGTCATCGGCGGTCCTTAATACATTAAGCCGCTCCTCGGTGATATCCCCCATGATCCGGATGGCCAGACCGGGTCCGGGAAAGGGCTGCCTCCATACCAGATCTTCGCTGATTCCCAGCTCTAGCCCCAGTTTTCTGACCTCGTCCTTGAACAGAAGTTGAAGAGGCTCAATGAGTTTGAGTTTCATTTTTTCCGGGAGGCCGCCCACGTTGTGGTGGGATTTGATGATGGAGGTAGGCCCGCCAAAGGCGGACTTGGATTCGATAATGTCGGGATAGAGGGTTCCCTGTCCCAGAAAACTGGCCCCTTGGATCTTGCCGGCTTCCGCCTCAAATACTTCGATGAAAAGGTTCCCGATGATTTTCCGTTTGGTTTCAGGATCTGTGACTCCTTTTAAAGCATCCAGGAATTTTTTCCTGGCATCTACAAACTTGATGTTCATATCCAGGTTGCTGGTAAGACTTTTTTCCAGCTGTTCCTTTTCATTGAGTCTGAGCAGGCCGTTATCCACAAATATGCAGAAAAGGTTTTTCCCCACAGCCTTGTGGATCAGGGTGGCGGCCACGGAGGAATCCACCCCGCCGGAAAGACCCATGATCACCTTCTGGTCCCCCACAGCATCCTTGATCTGGGCAATGGCACCTTCGGAGAATGACTTCATGGTCCAGTTCTGTTCGCATCGGCAGACGTCAAACAGGAAGTGGCGGATCATCAGGGAGCCGTTGACGGAATGCTCCACTTCCGGGTGAAGCTGAAGACCGTAAAATTTTCTGTCATGGTCGGCTATGGCGGCAATGGGCGTATTCTCCGTGGATGCCGTCACCTCAAAGCCCGGAGGCAGTTCCTTGGCTGAATCTCCATGGCTCATCCAGCATTGGAAAAGATTATCCATGTCTTTGAAAAGGGGCAGGGCGTCCTTGACCTCTAAGTTGGCAAATCCGTATTCTCTTTTCTCAGCCCTTTTGATAACGCCTCCCAGGGCATGGACCATATAGTGCATGCCGTAGCAGATCCCCAGGACAGGAATGCCCAGGTCAAAGAGTTCCGTATCAATGGAAGGGCTGTTTTCTTCATAAATACTTGAGGGGCCACCGGAAAGGATGATGCCTTTGGGGTTGATTTCCCGGATTTTATCAATGGAAATGTCGGCGGGCTCCACCTGACAATAAACGTTGTTTTCCCTGACCCTTCTTGCAATGAGCTGATTGAACTGTGACCCGAAATCAATGACAATGATCATATTTTGGCTTCCATTCTGGTTTTGATTCAAATTTTACTAAATCATAATATTTCCTATAAATGGCCTAAAAAAGCAAGCTGTTTTTGGCCTGACCTTGCCAATCCGCACTGATTATGCTTTACTGGGCCCAAAGAATCACACAAATTAAATACCATAGTTTAGGAGCGTCGGATGTACCTAGCCAGTGACCTGAGAAAAGGCCTGAAATTTGAGATAGACGGGGATCCCCACATCATTGTCGGGTTTGAATTTAAAAAGCCGGGCAAGGGCCAGTCCCTTTACAAGTGCAGGCTTAAAAACATGATTACCGGAGCCCAGTTTGAACGGACCTACCGGTCAGGAGATAAATTCCCCAAGGCAGACCTGGAAGAGCAGGAAATGGAGTACCTGTATTCGGACAGGGATACCTTCTGCTTTATGAATTCTTCCAATTACGAACAGATCTTTCTGACCCAGGAACAGCTGGGGGATGTCATTGATCTTTTAAAGGAAAACACCGTTTGTACGGTCCTGCTGCACAATGGAAATCCCATTGGGGTCACCCTTCCCAATTTCATCAACCTGGAGGTCACCCAAGCCGATCCATGGGCCAAGGGGGATACGGCAACGGGTTCCACCAAACCGGCCACCCTTGAAACCGGTTTTGAGATCCAGGTCCCGCCTTTTATCGAAGAAGGGCAATTGGTCAAGATCGATACCCGGACCAAGGAGTATGTTGAAAGGGCTAATGAATAACCCGGTTTTTGATTTTGGAACTTAGATTTTTGATTTGGGTATGAATATACGGCTCAAATCAAAAATCTAAGATCATCAATCTAGATGTTCTTTATATCCGCAGGCCCGGTCCGGGCACTTTAAAAATTTCCCGTCCCGCTTGGTTTCCTTTTCCACAAGGAATTTACCGCCACAGTCCGGGCATGCCTTTTCCACGGGTTTGTCCCAGGACGCAAAGGTACAGTCCGGATATTTTGAACATCCGTAAAAGATCTTACCCCGCTTGGATTTTTTTTCCAGGACAGTTCCTGTACACCCGGATTCAGGACATTTGACCCCGGTATCTTTCTTGGAATTTTCCTGATTAACCGATTCCGTATGCTTGCAGTCCGGGTATCCTGTACAGGCAAGAAAAATACCGAACCGGCCCTCTTTGGCCACCATGGGCTTTCCGCATTCAGGGCAGTCCTTGACCGGGGTATCGTCCACCTGCTTTTCCACAATGGCGATTTCCCCTTTTTCATCCCGGTCATAGTTTGAGGTAAAAGAACAATCCGGATAGGCAGTACAGGCCAGGAAATGGCCGTTACGCCCGATTTTAATGTTCAGGGGCTGGCCGCATGTCGGGCATTTCAGGCCGGTCTCAAGCCCGACTCCCTTGACGCTGACCATGTTTTCCCGGGCATTCTCCAGGGTCTGGCTGAAGCCGTCGTAAAACCGGGTTAAAAGATCCACCTCGTTAAGGTTTCCGCTTTCAACATCATCCAGATTGGTCTCCATCTGGGCCGTGAAGGAGATATCCAGAAGTTCGGGAAATGAGGCCACCAGCAGGTCATTGACGATAAATCCAAGCTCGCTGGGAATAAAGGACCGGTTCACCAGGTCCACATACCCCTTATCCCGGATCACGGTGAGAATGGATGCATAGGTGGAGGGACGGCCGATGCCGTTTTTTTCCAGTTCCTTGACCAGGGATGCCTCGGTAAACCTGGGCAGGGGCTTTGTAAAATGCTGGAGCGGATCAATTTTTTCACAGGTGAGTTTTTCTCCCTCATCCACCCGGGGAAGGTTCTGAATATCTTTGTCCCCGGTGGTGTCCGGAACTTTATACAATTTCATAAAGCCGGGAAACTGAACGGTGGAGCCGGAGACCGAGAAGCCGTATTTCTCTCCTGCCTTTATGAGAATCGATTTCTGGTCGATCAGGGCCTGGGCCATCTGGGAGGCCACAAACCGTTTCCATATCAGGTCATAGAGTTTGAACTGATCGGGTGAGAGATGGGCCTTGATTTTATCAGGAGTATTGTATACCGAGGTGGGGCGGATGGCCTCGTGGGCATCCTGAGCCTTGTTTTTATTTTTGAAAAAACGGGGTTTCCCCAGACCGTATTCCTTGCCGAATTCCCCTGTGATATACTCCCCGGCCTCCTGGGCCGCTTCGGGAGCGATGCGGGTGGAATCCGTACGCATATAGGTAATCAGACCTTCCGGACCGCCGCTTCCGATCTCAATCCCCTCGTATAGCTGCTGGGCAACTACCATGGTTTTCCGGGCCGAGAATCTGAGACGGTTAATGGCATCCTGCTGGAGCTTACTGGTGATAAACGGAGGCAGAGGATTTCTTTTTACCGTTTTATTTCGAATTTCATCGACAATAAATTGGGCCTTGGACAGATCATCGGTGATCTGGTCGGCCTGGGCCTGGTTTTCTATTTTATTTTTTTTGTTATCTATTTTTTTTCCGTCTATCCGTACCAGGGAGGCATTGAAGAGAGGAGGAGAGCCTGCCATGAGATCCGCAGTAATGGTCCAGTACTCCTGGGGGATAAAGGCCCGGATTTCCCTTTCCCGGTCACAGATGATCTTAACGGCAACGGATTGGACCCTTCCGGCGCTCAAACCCCGCTGAACCTTCTGCCAGAGCAAGGGGGAGATCTGATATCCCACAAGACGGTCCAGTTTCCGCCGGGCCTGCTGGGCATCGTACTTGGCCCTGTCCGGCTCCATGGGATGTTCCAGGGCATCGGTGATCCCTTTCTGGGTGAGTTCATGGATGAGCACCCGATGAAATTTCCGGTCCTTTTTCTTGAGGATATCCATGATATGAAAGGCAATGGCTTCCCCTTCCCGGTCCGGGTCAGGGGCAAGAAAGATTTCGTCCGTATCTTTTGCGTTCTGTTTCAGATTGGCGATGACCTTTGATTTGTCCCGGATATTGACATATTTGGCTTTAAAATTGTCCTCCACCTCAATTCCCAGGTTCTTAACGGGAAGATCCCGGATATGGCCGGCGCTGGCTGCCACATTATAGTTTTTTCCAACATATTTTTTCAGGGTCTTGATTTTGGTTGGGGACTCAACAATGATAAGGGGTTTTGCCAATTTTACTCCTCCGAAATCGAATAATAATTGCCGGGGTGCCGCAGGACAAGACCTTTTAACTCAAGGTCCAGCAGGGCCGCCAGAACCTTTCCGCTTTCCAGCCGGCTGGTCTCTACGATCCGGTCAATATGTCTGGGATAAGGGTCGAGCATCTTATATATGATGCATTCCACTTTGTCCATTCTTGGTTTGTTTTTTTTTGCCTTAACCGGCGTCTCCGGGCTCTGAACATGGACAAATTGGTGGAGTTCGTCCAGGATGTCCATTTCATTTTCCACCAGCTTGGCGCCCTGTTTCAGCAGGGCATGGGTTCCCTCGCTCCTCCTGGACCGGATGGAACCGGGAACGGCAAATACTTCGCGGTTAAACTCTCCGGCCAGCCGGGCCGTAATCAGCGATCCGCTTCTTTTTTCCGCCTCCACTACGATGGTTCCCAGGGAAAGTCCGGCAATGATCCGGTTTCTTACAGGAAAATTACGCCCCAAAGGCTCGGTGTCAAGTTTGAACTCTGATATAACGGCTCCGTTTTCACATATTTTTGAGAATAAAACTTGATTCTCCCGGGGATAAATTTTTTTCAGTCCCGAACCCAGAACGGCAATGGTTTTTCCCTGGCCGGCCAGGGCTCCCTGGTGGGCGGCTGAATCGATACCCCGGGCCATTCCGCTGACAATGGTAAATCCGGCCCGAACAAGTTGACCGGAAAGATGACGGGAGGTGTTCATCCCGTAGGAAGTGGCATTTCTCGATCCCACGATGGAGAGACATGGACGGGAGTTTGAATCTTCAAAACGGCCGAGATAGGTGATCACCGGAGGTGGGTCAGGTATGAGTTTAAGAAGAGGTGGGTAGGATTTCTGATCCAGAGTCGCAATTTTAACGCAGTTCTCTGCAACGGCCTTAAGCTCTCTTAGGGCAGCTTTTTTATATCTGGATTGATTTTTAATGCCTTCAATGATTTTTTTGGAAATTCCTTTAACCCGGCGCAGTTCTGTTTCAGGGGCGGATAAGATATTTTCAGGGGTATTGAATTCCAGGATCAGTTTCTTGCAGGCCCGGTTTCCCAGGAAGGGAATTTCTCTCAATATAAACCATGGCAGGTGTTTTTCTGAATCCTGATGCATTCCTTACAGATTTGATGTGTTTTATTCAATTGATTTTAACTTAATTTCAGCCTTTTCGGCAGCGGGCGAGAAGGGGTACTTCTTCAAGACCTGCTTGAGAAAATGGCCGGCACGATTGATATCATCCATGGACAGAAAGGAGTATCCGATTTTGAGCAGGGCATCGGGCACTTTTTCAGCCTTTGGATAGGTTTTTACAAGGTTTTTAAACTCTTCAACGGCTTTGGTGTACCGGCCAAGGGAGTAATAGCACTCCCCCAGCCAGTAAAGGGCATTGTCTGCCAGGCTGTGATTGGGGTGATGATCTGCAAAGGATTGAAACAGCTGGGCCGCATTGACGGCATCCCCTTCCAGCAGGAGATTCCGGGCCTTCTGGTACAATTGGACCGGTTCGATATACTCCAGTTGGATCACGGCAGGTTTTTTCTGGGCAATGAGTTTTTCCAAGTCCCTGACCTTTAGTTCCAGGCCGTGGATTTTCTCTTCAAGTTCTGAAATGGTTTTGTCTTTTATGCCCTTTTCCTGTTCTGCCTTTTCAAGGGCCCGGGTGAGGCGTGCCAGTTCAAGATCTGCATCCAAGGGCTGACCAGGATCCTCCAGGTCCTGTTCCGGGTCTGGATTTTTGCCAAAAAGGTCCAGGCCGGAACAGGATGAAATAAGCGCGCAGCACACTAGCAAAACTAAAAATTTCAGGAAAAGAGACCTTGAACCCTTCATCTATCAGGCCTTGTTATGGGCGGCAAGAACAATGGGGCTTGCCACAAATACGGAGGAATAGGTTCCGATGAGCACCCCTACGATCATGGCAAAGGCAAAGTTGTGGATGATTTCACCTCCAAGAAAGTAAAGTGCAAACAGAACGATCAGGGTGGTCAGAGACGTCAGCAGGGTACGTGAAAGGGTCTGGTTGATGCTCATGTTGAACAGCCCGGGCAGCTTTTCCCGGGAGTTCTCCCCTTTGATATTGTCCCTAATCCGGTCAAAAACGATAATGGTATCGTTCAGGGAATACCCGATGATGGTCAGCAGGGCCGCAATAATGGGCAGGGAAAAATCGAGATTCAGTAGGGAAAAGATCCCCACGGTGATGAGCACATCGTGAATCAGTGCCACAATGGCTCCCATGGCAAACTGGAGTTTGAGGGTCCAGAACAATGCCAGGGTGACCACCATGGCTGCGGCGATGAGAAAGGGCATGCTCACGTTGAAAAAAGAGAGAAAGTACACTGCGGTCATAAGAGCCCCTGCCGTGACGCCGGACAGAATCCATTTGAGTTCGAATCTGCCGGAAATATAGATGGTGATAAAGAGCAGGGAATAAAAAATGGCCAGCAATGCCTTTTTCTTAAGGTCCTGGCCCACCTGGGGCCCGACCATTTCCACCCTCCTGATTTCAGGAGTTATGCCTGTGCCCTTGGAGATGGCGGCAGAGACGGCTTCTGATAATCCGTCTCCGCTTATATTGGAACTGGCCGTCCGGATGAGAAACTCATGGTCTTGGTCCTCACCGAAATCCTGAACGGAAATTCCCTTGAGGTCCAGGCTGCCGAGACTGTTGCGGATGTCTTCAATGGACACGTTCTGGGCGAATTTCACCTGAACCAGGGTTCCTCCGGCAAAATCGATCCCGTAATTGGGTCCCTTGTGGTAGATCAGGGATCCCAGGCTGGCAACAAGCAGGATCAAAGAAAACAGAAAAGCGATTTTCTGTTTTCCGAGAAAGTCGATATTGATATCAGACTTGATAAGCTGCATTCTTCGTCTTCCTTATATACTAAGTGTTGAGGATTTTCTGTTTTGAAGCATGAAATCAAAGATGCTCTTTGACAGAATCAGTGCCGTGAAAAGGCTGGCTACGATACCCAGACCCAGGGTTACTGCGAACCCCTTAACCGGTCCGGAACCGAACTGGAACAGAACAATGGCGGCGATCAATGTGGTGACATTGGCATCCAATATCGTCAGGGTGGCCCGTTCAAAACCTGCATGAACGGATGCCAGAGGGGTTTTTCCGGCCCTGAGCTCTTCTTTTATTCTTTCAAAGATGATGACGTTTGCGTCAACCGCCATGCCAATGGTCAAAATAATTCCCGCAATGCCCGGCAGGGTAAGTGTGGCCTGAAATGCGGCCAGCCCCCCGCCGATGAGAAGGATGTTCACAAGCAGGGCAAGGTCGGCGATAAGCCCGGAACCCTTATAAAAGATGATCATGAAAAAGATCACCAGGCCGCCGCCAACAATCATGGAGATCATGCCCATGCGGACGGAATCCGCTCCCAGGGTCGGCCCCACGGTTCTTTCCTCAATGATCTGGACCGGGGCAGGAAGAGAACCGGCCCGCAGTGCAATGGCCAGGTCCTTTGCCTCTTCTGTGGTAAATCTGCCTGTAATCCGGGCTTTCCCACCGGCAATCCTGTCCTGGATTACCGGGGCCGAATACACGGTTTTATCCAGAACAATGGCCAGTCTCTTCTTGATATTGGCGCCGGTGATTCTTTCGAAAATCCGCGCACCTTTCCGGTTGAATTCTATACCGACCTGGGCCTGCTGGTACTGGTCAAACTCGACCCTTGCATTGGTGAGAAGGCTTCCGTCCAGAAGGATCTGTTTTTTGATCACATAGGGTATCTTTGAAGTTGACCCGGAAACCGGATCTGTCTTGGTTTCATAGAGAACCTCGCTGCCCACGGGAACCGTACCTTTTACGGCAGACTCCAGGCTGGCATCCTCATTGACCAGCTGAAAGGTGAGCTGGGCGGTCTTCCCGATCAGTGCCTTGGCCCGTTCCGGATCACTGATGCCCGGCAGTTGGAGGAGTATCCTGTTGTCTCCCTGAATCCGGATGTCCGGCTCGGACACGCCGAATTCGTCTATCCTGTTTCGGATGGTTTCAAGGGCCTGTTCCGTGGCCATTTTCTTGATATTGTCTGTCTCTTCATCGGGAAGACGGAGTGTGAAGATATACTCTTCTCCGTTCAGGGCAGGGGATGAGACTTTGAAGTTGCCAAACTCCTCGGTCAGGATCTTTTGAAAGCCTTCCTTGTTTTGTGTGCCGCTGATTTTGGCCAGAATGGTGTTGTTTTTTTGACGGGTGATTCCCAGATGCTGAACTTCTTGTTTTCGAAGTTCTTTTTTAAGCTCATGGACATTTCTTTCGATCTCGGCTTCAACCGCCTTGATGTTCTGGACTTCCAGTACCAGATGCATGCCTCCCTGGAGATCAAGCCCGAGGTTTATCTTTTTATGGGGCCAGGTATTGGTGAAGGTCGGCAGCAACCACACAACGGCCGCAATAATAATGCCCAGGATGCACACGCGTTTCAAGGTAAATGATTTCAATTGAGGATACTCCACTTTTATTTCTTTTTGTCTGATTTCTGGGCAGGTTCTGAATCTGAGATCAGGGCCGCAACGTTTCCACGGGAAATTTTAATTTTTACCTTTTCCGCTATTTCAAGGCCAATGGTGGTATCATCAACGGTCAGGATGGTGCCGTAAATGCCGCCGGAAGTAACGATCCGGTTTCCCTTCTTGAGGTTCCCGATCATTTCCTTATGTTCCTTGGCTTTTTTCTGCTGGGGCCGGATTAAAAGAAAATAAAAAATGGCAAAAAGAATGATAATGGGCAGGAATCCTGCCAATCCGCCTCCCTGGGCTGCCTGGCCTCCGCCGGCTCCCATTGCATACGCTGTGCTAATCAAAATAACGCCTCCTTAAAAGTATTAAAAATAAATTAATTTTTATTTGCCGGTATCCAGATATTTCTTCCGTCAAACTGAATCCGGTCTACATTTTCATAGTTGAATTCCCGGAGCAGGGAAAAGACCTCGCTCATATTGTAAACCACAACCTTGCTCAGGGGACGGAGCAGATTGATATCCCGGGACACCTTCCGGTCGATGAGATTGTAAATGATCACCATGGTTTCGGAAAATTTCAGAATTTTGCCCACACCGGAACTGAATCCCATGTTTTTAGGCTCGTCTGCCTTGGATTCCACCTCAATTCCCCTGGACGCGTAATATTCCCTTAGGATATTAAAGTGGATGTTCCAGAGATTGTCCCCGGGTCTGACCACGTAGATGCCGTACTCCTTGATGTCCTGGGCAACCTCTTCCCCCGAAGCTTTGATTTCTTCCTGGTATACCTCGCCCCGGCCGGTAAATGCTTTTTCAAGGATCTCCTGCATGGAGATCTTTTGACCCCCCACAACGAATTTTTCATCGGATCGAACAATCATATCCAGGCTTTCCTTGATACCCAGGTTGTCTTTTCTTTCCACCATAAGTTCATCCAGGGCCGGATCTTTTTTTAAGTTTTTGAAATCAATGGCCGGCCTGTCTTCTATTTCTCCCTGGACAATTTTTTTCTCGGGTTTCCCGGTATCCGTTTGGATTTTTTCTTTTGGCTGGATCTCCTGTTTTTCTTGGGATGGAAAGCTGTCTTGCTCTTTCATCGGCTTTTTGGCCATGTAAAAGCCCAGGGCGACTAGTGTACCAATGATCAGAGCGGCTGCAACAATAGTCTTTCCATCTTTTTTCAGGAGCATGTCTTCCCCTCTGCAAAAATTTAAGTTAACCGGTCTCAGATACACAAAACCAGGGATTATGTCAAGAAACCGGCCCATATTCCGGGCTTTTTCGGACAAAACCCATGGATCAGGTCGTGCAGGTGATGCTGCTCTGACCAAAGACCATTTCCGGATCGATTTTAATACTGATGGAGACCTTTCTCTTGGCCTCTATGTCGAGCAGTTCTTCCCGTTTCTTATTCAGGATATAATAGGCCACTTCCCTGGGAATCAGGCCGGTGACATGTTTGATTTCAGGTTTCAGGGTTTTCAAATTGATCTGGCGTAAAAAAGCAAGCCCCTGGGTTTCAACAGAAGGAACCGTGCCCCTTCCGTTGCAATGCCTGCAGGTTTCATAACTTCCAAAGGTGATGGAGTGGCGGATTCTCTGCCGGGACATTTCCAATAGTCCGAAGGTGGTGATTCCTCCCACCTTGGTCTTGGCCTTATCCCCCTTGAGGTTCTTTTTAAGGGTTTTTGTGATATCGGCCTTGTGGCGGCGCTCTTTCATATCAATGAAATCCACGACAATCAGTCCGCCCATATCCCTGAGTCTGAGTTGACGGGCGACTTCTTCAGCCGCTTCAAGGTTGGTGTGAAAAGCGGTCTCTTCAATATTTTTTTTCTTGGTGGACTTGCCCGAATTCACATCGATGGTCACCATGGCCTCGGTCTGTTCAATGACCAGGAATCCCCCGGATTTAAGCTGGACCTCCCGCTTAAAGATGGAGGCGATCTGTTCCTCCAACTGGTATTTTGTGAAAATGGGCTTTTCCCCTTTGAAGAGACGGACAATCTTCTTCTGTTTGGGAGCGATCATGGCCATGAAATCCTTGACCTCTTTAAAGGTCTCGGGGCTGTCAATGAGTATTTCCTTGATATCCGTGGTGAAATAGTCCCTGAGAGATCTGACGGCCAGGGTCTGCTCTTTGTACAAAAGGCAGGGGGCCTGGTTTTTCACAGCCAGGGTATCGATGTTTTTCCATACCCTCATGAGATATTTCAGATCCAAAGTCAGCTGGGCTTTTGTGGCTTTTTTCCCGGCGGTCCGGACAATCATTCCGAATCCTTCCGGAACGTTGATTCCTTTGAGGATCTTGACCAGGCGTTTCCGTTCTGCTTCTTCGTCTATTTTTCTGGAAACCCCCCGGGTGGTATTGCCGGGCATGAGGACGCCCAGGCGGCCGGGCAGGGAGATAAAGGTGGTCAGCATGGCCCCTTTCTGGCTGATGGGATCTTTGACCACCTGAACGATCATCTCCTGTCCTTTTTTGATCAGGTTGAACAGGGACTTGTCCTTGGTTTCAATATCCTGAAAATAATCCCGGTGGATTTCGTTTTTTTGTAAAAATCCGTTCTTTTCCATCCCGTAATCGACAAAAACCGCCTGAAGACTGGGTTCTACCCGGGTAACGACTCCCTTGTAGATATTTCCCTGGGTGACCTGTTTGGCCCGGGTTTCAATGTGAAACTGCTCCAGCTTGTTGTCGATGACAGCCGCAATTCTGCTGACATCCGGGTCCAGCGCGTTAATTAAAATTTTTCGTGTCATTTATTCACTCATTTTAAAGTTTGGTTAATCCCGGCCCTGATTATTGAAGGTTTATGCTTGCTTAATCTTATAAAAAGGGCAAGGTAATTTTTTTTAAGAGGCATTTTTTTTCAGGATATCAAAATAGGTCAGGACCTGGTCCACGTACTGGACCGGTTCCCAGCCCCTGGCATATCCGTGCTTTGTTTTTTTATAATACCGGGCCTTTGACAAAAGGGGGAGAACGGTTTTTACATCCTGCCAGTTGTTGTCGGCCAGGCCTTTTTTTCTCGTGATTTTCATGGCGTCTGTCACATGGCCGTATCCCACGTTGTAGCTGGCCAGGGCAAAGAGCATCTGCTGGTGTTCATCTTCCATGTGATCAAACTTGCGAAACATCTTATTCAGATATTTGATTCCGGCCTTGATGCTCTGGCCGGGTTTTTTATGATTGGCAATGCCCAGTTCCTCTGCAGTTGCCCGGGTAACCTGCATCAGCCCCCTGACATTGGTAAAACTCCTGGCATTGGCGTCAAACTGGGATTCCTGGTAAATAACGGCAGCCACCAGGCGCCAGTCAAACCCGTATTTTCTGGATTCTTTCTGGATAAGCTTTTTATATTTGGGAAACCTTGATTTCATCCGGTCATGGAATTTTTTAATTTCAAACAGATCCACATCCTGGATATTGTGGTAGTACTTCTGTGTGATTCTCTTTAGAATTCCGGTTTCATTGGCATGGAGCAGAAACCGGTTGATGGCCTTGAGCATGTCGTCATCATTTTTGCGGATGGCCCAGGCCAGGGATTCTCTTTCCTGAACCGGGATTCCGATCCGGATATCCGGATAGTACCGCTGGCAGAGCAGGGCGATATTGGAATCGGCAATGGTAAATTTGATTTTCCGGTCATTGACCATGGCGATCAGGTCTTCGGTGGGGGTGTTGTCATGGAGAATATATTTGAAATCCACCCCGGATCTTTTTATCTCTTCCAGCCTAGATTGGTAGGATGTTCCCCTTCTCACGTGGATGGTCCTGAACTCCAGATCTTGGATGTTCTTGGGCCCGAAGATCAGATTGTGATGAACCACACGCTGTTGAATGGTCATATAGGGAATGGAAAAAGCCACCTGCTCAAGCCTGTCCTTGGTAATGGCGAGACCGGCCGCAATGAAATCCCCTTTGCCCTGTTTTAAATAGGAAAACATATTGTTCCAACCCGGAGTGACAACGTCCAGGTCAACGTTCAAGTGTTTTGCAAATTCTTTTGCCAGATCATATTCGAACCCGTCGGGCTTCCCTCGATAGAGGTAAAAGGTGTTCATGCTGTTGCTAGTGATCAGGCGAAGGGTTCCAGATTTCTTTATCCGCTCAACGCTGGAAAGGGTTTCACCCAGTTTTTTTTCCTGAATCAGGACACAGACCATTCCAAAGATCAGGCAGAGAAGAGAGAGCAGAAGAAGGAGAAAATATTTATGTAAAAAACGGTTCATGAATGGGTTTTATTCAAATTCCTCTGTCCCGTCCCGGCTTTCAAGTGAATTAATCTCAATTCTGTCAACCTTTCGATATCCCCTGGGAAGCAGTCTGCCCCGTCGGCCGCGCATACCTGTGTAGTCCTCCTGATTTCCCGGACTCAGCCTCAGGAAATGCCTGCCGGAATGTATAACAAGATTAGAATTTAATGGCAATATTTTTAGGAACTTAAGAACTTCATTCTTATCCGGACCTGCCCCTTTGTTGGGAATGGAGATGATCTTGTTGCCCAGGCCCTTTTTCAGGCTGGGCAGCTGATTCAGGGTGAAGATTAAAAGCCTGCCCTGATTTGTAATTGCGGCAACCCGGTCGGTTTTCATATCATTCACCAGCCGGGGGGCAAGGGGTTTGCTCCCGGGTTTCAATGAAATGACGGCCTTCCCGTTTTTATAGGTGGTGAAAAAATCGGAAAATTTAGTGATAAATCCGTATCCCCTGTCCGACCCGACCAGAAAATAGTCATCCTCCTGGGCGGTGAGCATGTAAGAAATCTGTGCCTCGGGCTGGAGGGAAATATGACCGGTCAGGGGTTCGCCGTTTCCCCGGGCCGAAGGAAGCACATGGGTTAAGAGCATGTAGCTCCGGCCGATATCATCCAGGAAGACAAGGGGCTTGTCGCTCCGGGTCCGGGCGTGACAAAGCAGGGAATCCCCGGACATGAACTTGAGCTTTTCCGGGTCGATTTCGTGACCCTTTGCCGCCCGGACCCATCCGTTTTTTGACAAAATAACGGTGACGGGCTGAACATCGATGACGTCCGTAGGTGAAAAGGCCTCGGCCTCTTTTCTTTCCTTGATGGGGGACCTTCTCTTGTCCCCGTATTTTTTGGCATCTTCCCGGATCTCATCGATGATATAAGATTTAAAAGCATCCTCATTGCCCAGAAGCTCTTCAAGGTCTTTGCGCTGGGCTTCAAGTTCTTCCATCTCTTTGAGGATTTTAATTTCCTCGAGACGGGCCAACTGGCGCAGCCGGATTTCCAGGATGGCCGTTGCCTGGATTTCGGAAAGAGCAAAGGCATCAATAAGGGCTTTTTTCGGATGATCTGATTCACGGATGATTCTGATGACCTCGTCTATGTTCAAATAGGCGATCTTGAACCCTTCCAGTATGTGAAGCCGGTTTACCACCTTGTCCAGACGGAATTCAAGTTTTCTTTTGACCGTGTCCGCCCTGAACTCCAGCCATTCCCTTAAAATGGTCAGCAGATCCTTGACCTGGGGCCGGCCGTTGATGCCGATCATGTTCATGTTGAAAGAGTATGATTTTTCCAGGTCCGTAGTGGCAAAGAGATGGTCGGCCAAGGAATGGAGATCCACCCGGTTTGACCTGGGGATGATCACCAGTCTTGTGGGATCTTCGTGGTCGGACTCATCCCGGATATCACTGACCATGGGCAGCTTCTTTGCCTCCATCTGGGCTGCGATCTGCTCGTAAATTTTTTCCGTGGATGCATGGTGGGGAAGGGCTGTATATACGATTTCCCCGTCTTCGATCTCAAAGACCGCCCTCATCTTAATCCGGCCCGTTCCGGTCTGGTAAATCTTTTCAATTTCTTCGGGGGGGGTGATGATCTCCGCCCGGGTGGGAAAATCCGGACCCTTGATGTGTTTACAGACATCTTCCAGGCCCGCATCTTCGTTCTCAAGAAGATGGATCAGGGCCTTTGCCACTTCCCGCAGGTTGTGGGGGAGAATGGAGGTGGCCATTCCCACGGCAATGCCGGTGGTTCCGTTTAGCAGAAGGTTGGGCAGTCGGGCCGGAAGGATTCTGGGTTCGTCCATTGTTCCGTCAAAGTTGGGCGTCCAGTCCACGGTTCCCTCGGACAGTTCATCCAGAAAAATCTCAGCGTATCTGGACAGCCGGGATTCGGTATACCTCATGGCGGCAAAGGATTTGGGATCATTGGGATCCCCCCAGTTGCCCTGGCCGTCCACCAAAGGGTATCTCAGGGAAAAGGGCTGGGCCATGAGGACCATTGCCTCGTAGCATGCCGTATCCCCGTGGGGATGAAATTTACCCAGCACGTCCCCAACGGTCCGGGCGGATTTTTTGAATTTGGCCGTGGCGGAAAGCCCGAGCTGGCTCATGGAGTAAACGATCCTTCTTTGAACCGGCTTGAGCCCGTCTCCGATATGGGGGAGAGCCCGGTCCAGGATCACGTACATGGAGTAGTTTAAATAGGCTTTCTGGGTAAATTCCTGGAAAGGAATCTTTTCATAGTCATTTGAAACCAGACTAGTTTCTTTCATGATTCAATCTCTTCTATGCTGCCGTTGGCTTCAATCCATTCTTTTCTGTCCTTGGCCCGTTTTTTTCCCAGGAGCATGTCCATGACCTCAAAAACCCGCTTCAGGGAATCGGATTCGCCTTCTTCGGATTCCGGGTCAACAGACAGCTGAACCAGCCGCCGGGAATCCGGGGCAATGGTGGTTTCCTTGAGCTGGGAGGGGTTCATCTCCCCCAGGCCCTTGAACCTCTGGATATTGATTTTGGTTTTCCTTTTCCTGCGGTTCAGGCGTTTGATAATGGCCTCTTTTTCCGAATCATCCAGAGCGTAAAACACTTCTTTGGCCGCATCGATCCTGTAAAGGGGAGGCATGGCAATAAACACATGTCCCTGGCGGACAATCTTGGGAAAATGTTTGAGAAAAAGGGCGCAGAGCAGGGTGGCAATGTGCAGACCGTCAGAATCCGCATCCGCCAGAATACAGATTTTGGAGTACCTGAGTTTGGAGATGTCTTCTTCCCCGGGCAGGATCCCCAGGACCTGAGAAATGTCCCGGATCTCCCGGGATTCGATAATAGAGGAAGAGGACAGATCCCAGGTGTTCATGATCTTCCCCCTCAGGGGCATGATGGCCTGAAAACGTCTGTCCCTGGCCTGCTTGGCAGATCCGCCGGCGGAATCCCCTTCCACGAAGAACAGCTCTCTCAGGTTCTGGTCTGCACTGGTGCAGTCCGATAGTTTGGCCGGAAGGGTAATGCCGTTGGAAGTCCGCTTCCGGGTAATTTTTTTCGATTTTTTTACCCGGGTTCTGGCGTTTTCAATGGCAAGATTGGCCAATGCCTCCCCCTGGGCGACGTTCTGATTCAGCCAGAGACTGAACCGGTCCCGGACCTTGGGGTTGACCAGGTTGGCGCAGTGGCGGGAGGAAAGCCTCTCCTTGGTCTGGCCGGAAAACTGTGCCTCGGAAAGCTTCACCGACAGAACATATCCCACATTGGACCAGATATCTTCAGGAGCCAGGAAAAGGCCCTTGGGCAGAAGGTTCCTGAATTTGCAGAACTCCCGGACAGACTCCAGCAGGCCGGAACGAAACCCATTGACATGGGTTCCCCCCAGCCGGGTGGGGATCAGGTTGACATAGCTTTCTTCAATGGTCCCCCCTCCCTCACTGATCCAGTTGACTGCCCAGACCGCTTGGAAATCATCATTTTCCGATTTCCCGGTAAAGGGCTGGTCAAAAAGGCATTTTCTCTCCTTTAAATGTTCGTTCAGGTACTCATCCAGACCATGGTCGTAAAACCAGGTCTCTTTTTCCCCGGTGGCCTGAACCAGAAAAGAGGTGGTCAGGCCTGAACAGAGAATGGCCTTTGATTTTAAGGCGGCCCGGATGGCGGATTTTGAAAATTTGGGAGTGTCGAAAAATTTCGGGTTGGGAAAGAATTCAACCGAGGTGCCGGTGTTGTTTTTCCCCACACTGCCGATGTTTTCCAGTTCCCCGGTTTTTACCCCGTCCTGAAACCCGATCTCATACCGGGAGCCTTCCCGCTTGATCATGATTTTCATGGTTGAGGAAAGGGCGTTGACCACGGATACGCCCACGCCGTGCAAGCCCCCGGAAAACGCATAATCCTTGTTTGAAAATTTGGCCCCTGCATGGAGCCGGGTCATGATCAGCTCCACCCCGGAGATGCCTTCCACAGGATGGAGGTCCACGGGCATGCCCCTGCCGTTGTCTTTGACAATAACAGAGTTTTCCTCCGTGAGGATCACCTCAATGGTGTCGGCAAAACCGGCTATGGCCTCATCCACACTATTGTCTATGACCTCAAAGGCCAGGTGGTCCGGACTGGTGGTGTCCGTATACATGCCGGGCCTGCGCCGTACCGGGTCCAGCCCCTTGAGAATCTCTATGGATTCAGCGTCGTAACTCTTGCCGGAATCTGATTTGCCGGCACCGTGATCAAATAATTTCATAAATTATTTTATATATGCTAATCTGGTTGAAACTTAATTTTAAACATGCTTGTATATCATTTTTATTCATAAAAGTAAAAACACAAGTCACTATGTCTTCTGCCCCGGAAATTGAAATCAGTCTGAACAACTTTGACATCATCTGGAACAAACTCGATGAAGAAGCCAGGATCGAAACGGTGAAAAAGGCCGCCCAACTCGACCCTGCCCTTGCAATTTTGCCTGTGATCCAGGGACTTTTATCCTATCATTTTAAAATGCGTTCTGAATCCAGACGAATTCTGGGTCTGATTATTGAGAAAATAAACCTCCTTTTAAATGAAACCGATGACCCGGATAAATACCTTAGGGGCCTAAAAGAATCCGGCCGGGTATCTGCCAGAATCTATCAGCAGATCCGGCCGGAAATGCAGTTCAACGAGCAGAGTTCTTTATTTCAATCCCTGCTTCAACTGGGGGAAAGAGGGGCCTATTTTGCGCTGAAAACCGTGTTAAGGGGGACCATCACCCTGGAAACCATGAAAAAGGTTCTCTTTGCCGCCGAAGATGTACACCGCCTTTATTTCATTGACCAATATCTTAAAACTTCCCCGGATATCCGTCTTGACTACGGACCGGTATGCAAGACCATTCTACAAAAAATAAGCCATCGGGATCCGGTGGTAAAATTCTATGCCGGACTCTTTGACAGAAATCAGGATGCAGACCCTTTCCTGAATCATATTGATTTTAACTTGAGAAACCCGGACCTTGTTCTTGAAAAGGAAATCGCCTCAGCCTCCCCAACCTTAAAAGTAATGGGACTCAAAGCCCTCGCCATGATGCAGGACAAGGTACCCTGGGAAATCCTGGCCCAGACTCTTGAAGGCCAGGAAGTTAAAAAGCTGCGGTCCGTTGTGTACCGGATCGTTGAAAATTCCGCCGTCGGCGTTTATCCGGAAATGTTTGATCCTATTTTGGAGCAACTGGGCCGGTGTAAAGGCCCGGAGGCCGTACATGCATTCAAAGCCCTGGTCGTTACCGGATCCATGCCCCCCTTCGGACTTGTCAACCTGGTACGGAAAAGATTTCCTCAACTTTTGCCGGGAATATACAGGGAAATTGCCAGCCTGTCCCGGATCTCCTTCTTTTTTGTCCAGGATATCGCCCTGAACAAGGACCGGTACCTGGAAAATAATTTTCAGATCAACCTGGCCTGTGTCCTGGGGATGATACAGAAGCGGCCGGAACGGGTGGTCAGGATCATGAAGGAGGTTACGGACAAGAGAGGCAAAAAACCGGCCCCGGATTTCAGAAAGTTTGTTGAAAAGACAAAAGTTCTTTTGGCAAAGGAAAGAGAGGATATCGAAAAACCGGACAAGCTTATTGTCCAGCAGACAAAGCTGAAAAAAGAATCCCAGCCCAAGGGTCTGTTTCATGCCCTTCTTAAATCCTCCGAAGAGAAAAAAATAGATGTGCTGAAAAGCAACCTGAACCAGGACACCATTGAATTCCAGGATCAGGTGATTGAGGGGCAAGCCCTTACCAATCGAACCTTTTTCAGATCCCGGATTTTTTTTAACCGGGCTGTGATCAGGAACTGCGACCTTTCCGGATCCTATTTCGGGAATACCTGTTTTAAAGACTGCGTGCTTCTCAATGTCAATATCAATGATGCAGAGTTTGAGTCCATTGATTTTGACCGTGCCGTTTTGATTAATGTGACTGCCCTGAAAACCGTATTCAGAAACTGCAGTTTCCAGGGAGCCAGAATGCTGAACTGCAATTTCGCCAGGGCAGAGCTTGAGGATGCAGTGTTTATTGACGCCCGGATATCCAAAACCGGATTTGACAATACCCGCCTGGGATTTGCCAGCTTTGCCCATGCGGTCATATCCGGGGTTTCCTTTGTCTCGGCCGACCTTGATCAGGCCGATTTTACCGGGGCCAGGGCCAGGTTTTCCCGGTTTCCTGCCCATTCAAAAGCCCTTTTCGGAACACAGAGTCTGGATTACAATGCCAGACGATACCAGCTGGAAATGGAGGACCTGCCTCAAATTGATAAGGCTCTGGTTCACGAGATCAACCAGTTGATCTTCTGTGAGTTCATCCACCATGGGGAGATGATGTTTTTCAAGCAGAACCGAATCAGTCTCTTAACGGCCTTTGATATTTTCAGGCCTTCCCAGGCTGAATTTTTCCAGATCGTTCCCCTGCTGATCCATGAAAACATTGAATTTATCGGCTCCGGCTCCATTGATCCCGGAACCCCCTGCGGCATTGCCGATTACCTTCCTTCGGTGCGAACTGGACAGCTCCTGGGAAAATATACGGGGATGAACCGGTTCGAGCTGAGAAGAAGCCAGACCCCCTGGATTGAAGGTCTTTTTACCATGGGCAGTGTGGGCTCCCTGGCCCAGACCTCTGAATCTGATATCGATTATTGGGTCTGCATCAATGAAAATCTCATGTCCGGAGATGAGATTCAGCTTCTGGACAAAAAACTTAAATCCCTGGAACATCTGGCCAGGGAACGGTTCAGAATCCACGTCACCTTTTTCCTTGTGGATGTATTGCGGGCCAGAAACAACGATTTCGGAGGCTTTTCCCAGGAAAGCTCGGGTTCTGCCCAGGCCAGGCTGCTCAAGGAAGAGTTTTACCGGACCATGATTCATGTGGCGGGCAGGCTCCCTCTCTGGTCGGTTCTGCCCACGGCCATCAGCCTGAATTACTATAATCTGATTTACGGCCAGGTGACCCATTTTTCTTCCATGTGCCGGTATATCGACCTGGGCGACATCCACGCCATCCCGGTGAATGAATACTTCGGAGCATCCATATGGCAGATGTTCAAATGGCTGAAAAGTCCCTTTAAGTCCATCATCAAAATGGCCCTGCTGGAAAAATACATTGCCTCCTACGGCAAAGAGGCCCTGTTGTGCAACCAGTATAAAAACGAATGGATGAATTCAGGCACCCACCTCAAACTGACCCAGAACGATTCCTATATTATTCTCCTGAACCATCTTCTGGCTTTCTACTCCCTGCTGGATGACCCAAAATCAATGAACCTGGTTCTCACCTGTTTTTTCCTTAAACTCGAAATCTCAAAGAAAAAACAGATTGATACCGCCCCTTTGGGCCTGCGCAAGATTCTGCTGGAAAAATGCCTTGGGGACTGGGGGTGGGATGAAAATAAAGTATTTGAAATCGGCAGGTTCAGAGAATGGAAATATTCATGGGTTCACCGGCTTTCCACCACCCTGGAAAAATACATGGTGGCCAAGTATAAAAAGGTAAAAGAAGAGTTTAAAAGCCGCTCCCAGGGACTTAAAATTTCAGAATCAGACCGGAAAGTCCTTGAACGCAAGGTTCAGATCGAATTCCAGGACAAGCCCTTTAAAATTAAAAAACTTTTGTTGGTGTCCCGGGGCCACCGCCATTTCCCCAGGCTCTATATCCGGAAACAGGAGGACCCGGGCTCATTGGGGCAGTGGGAACTTCTCCACTCGGAGTCCAAGACCCGTCTCAAAGGAGAAAAACCCCTGTTTACCGCGGACAGTATCGAGGTGATCGGAGCCTGGCTGATCACCAACAGACTCTATACAAACCAGTCCATTATCTATCTGATTCCCAATCCCAGTCCGGTGACCCATGATGATATCAAAAAACTCTATGATTCCATGCATGATTTCTTTTCAACCGGCCTGAACAAAATCACCAGCTTCAGGGATCTGGAAAGAACCTCCTCCGTGGTCGTCAGCCTCTTTGTTTCTCTTAATTTCTATGAGAGACGGCGCAGTCCCTTTATTACCGATTATTGTGCAGCCTATGTGAACGCCTGGGGGGAGATGTTTTTCCGGAGCCATGAAATCGGCAGAAAATTTAAAAACCTGGATGAAGCCAAAAAAGACATTCTGACCCGGATCGGGTTAAAATCTTTTCCTACGGATACCATGTTCTATTTTTCACGGGGCCAATAATTTCTCTTAAATTCTGTTGATCCGTCCAGATTCCTGTAAGACCTTCCCTGCAACAGAGACTCTGGCCTAATTCCCATAAATATGATATAGTCCCTGACTAAAATTAGCTGGCCAAATTGCCGTTGCGGCTCAAGTGCCCCCTGCATTAGATTGACTTTTCAAATAGAAAGATATAAAGAGATAAAACTTTTTTCCAGTAAGGGCTTGAGATTGAAAAAAAAAGCTGTAGTGTGTCTGAAGACCGCCATCATAAACGATTTGGGAATGCATGCCAGGCCGGCCGCAAAAATAGCAGAAATGGCCATGGAAGCCCAGGGCGAGGTCTGGATTTCCAAGGGCTCATCCCAGGTGGATGCTTCCAGCATCATCGATATTCTTACTTTGAATGCGGTCAAAGGCACCTGCGTTGAAATTCAGGCGGAAAACCAGGGTGATGAACCCATCTTAAATCGGATCAAACGTTTTTTTGAACAGGGATTCGGAGAATTAAACAATGAGTAACACCACTCCCGGACAAACCATTCTCAAGGGGATCAGTGGATCCCCCGGAATCTGCATCGGCAAGGCATACCTTGTGGAGAAGGAAGGGGTGAACATCATTGAGCGGTACCCTGTTTCCGATGCCATGGTCCAGGGAGAAATCGACCGGTTTAAAAATGCCGTTTCCAAGGCCAAAAAAGACCATGCCAAGATCATAGAGGCCCTGGACGACGACCTGAGTGAAAACCTGAATATCCTTGAAGCCCACATGATCCTGTTCAAGGATAAGATGCTCTACGGCAAGACCATTGACACCATATCCCGGGACAAGATCAATGCGGAATGGGCCCTTAGAAAGGTTTCCCGCCAGGTCAAACTCATGTTCCAGCAGGTGGATGACCAATACCTCCAGGCCCGGGTCAACGATATTGTCCAGGTCTCGGATAAGATCATGTCTTATCTTATCGGGGCCCGGGACATCAACATTGCCGATATTAACAAGAGGGTCATCCTGGTGGCCCATGACCTGTCTCCGGCCGATGCCAGTCAGATCCAGCTGGAAAGGATCAAAGGCTTTGTCACGGACAGGGGAGGGCGGGATTCCCATACGGCCATTGTGGCCAAATCCCTGAAGATTCCTTCCGTATTCGGTCTGGGCAGGGCCACCATTGACATCAACAACGACGATATTCTCATCATAGACGGCTCTTCCGGCACTATCATCGTCAATCCAGATGAAGAAACCCTGTTTAAATATGAAGAGCGGATGGCCCGATTTGCCGCATACCAGGCCGACCTGGAAAGGGAGAGCCACCTTCCGGCCGTGACCCGGGACCAGGTTCCCTTAACCCTCATGGCCAATATTGAGCTGGTGGAAGAGGTGGTGGCTGCCAAGGACAACGGGGCCATCGGCATCGGTCTTTTCCGGACGGAATTCCTCTACCTGGATCTGAAACGGTATCCCACGGAAGAAGAGCTGCTCCAGAAGTACAAGGAACTGGCGGAGCTCATGACTCCGGAGCCGGTGACCATCCGGACCCTTGACATCAACGGGGACAAGTTCAACCCCTATATCGATCCTGTGGAAGAGGCCAACCCGGCCCTGGGTCTTCGGGCCGTGCGGTTTTGTCTTGAAAACAGACATATCTTCATTACCCAGATCAAGGCCATTCTCAGGGCCGCTGCCTTCGGCAACATCAAGCTTCTGATTCCCATGATCTCCTGTGTGGAGGAAATCATCCAGGTCAGGGAAATCCTTAACCTGGCCGTTGAAGAACTCAAGGCCGAGAGCAAGATCTTTAACAAGGATATCCCCCTGGGCATCATGATTGAAGTCCCTTCCGCCGTGATGATGGCCGAAGAACTGGCCGGCCATGTTGATTTTTTCAGTATCGGCACCAATGATCTGATCCAGTACTCCATGGCCATTGACCGGAGAAACCGGCGGGTGGCCCATTTATACCAGGCCCTGAACCCTGCGGTATTGAAAATGATAAAGATCACCTGTGATGCGGCCCAGAAAAACGGGATTGAAGTTGTCATGTGCGGCGAGATGGCCGGGGATCCCATCAATATCCCCGTGCTCATGGGGCTGGGCCTGAGAAATCTTTCCATGAACTCGGCCTCCATTCCGGTAATTAAAAAACTGATCCGGAACCTGGATATGGAGGAGAACCAGAAGATCGTGGACAAAGCCTTAGAGTTTTCCACGGTTGAAGAGATTACGGAGTATGTCCGGACTGCGTATAAGGACATACTTCCCTACCGGGAAATTGAAGAGACCGCATGACCTCAGAGGAATACATAAGGCTCATCGCCACCAATAAAAAAGCCAGGCACAACTATCACATTGATGATGAGTATGAGACCGGAATCGTTCTGAAAGGCTCTGAAGTCAAATCCATGCGGGAGGGCCGGGTCAGCTTCAAGGATTCCTATGCCGACATCAAAAACGGAGAGGTATTTCTGCGACAGCTCCATATTTCCCCTTACAAGTATGCCTACAATGACAACCATGAGGCTCTTCGGACCCGGAAGCTTCTGCTTCACCGGTATGAAATCAAAAAACTCATCGGCAAAACCAAGGAAAAGGGCTATACCCTGGTTCCCCTGAAGATCTACTTTAAAAACGACAAGATCAAGGTGCTGATCGGGCTCGGCAAGGGGAAGAAACTCTACGACAAGAGGGAAACCATCAAACTGCGGGACGTAAAGCGGGATCTTGACCGCCAGAGAAAAAAGTACTCCGGCTGAAACCCTGTTGACTTTCAGCGGTGCAGGCTTATAATAGTATTACCTTTTGATCTTTTACAATTTGGGGGCGAAATGGCTTCGACGGAGATTTTGAAGCCCAAGGTAGCATACCGAGTTTTTTGTCAGCTCGTTAACTTGGCAAAGCATTAAATATAATCGCAGATGATTATAATTACGCTGTAGCTGCTTAAACCAGCTTCCGTTCTCCCGGCATCCTTTCTGCAGATCCGGATCAGAACGTCATAATTGCAGGACCGCCTTTACAGATGCCTGTTCTTTAAAGGTTGAATTTCTCAGGCTATACCGGAAGATACCCATCCTGAAGGGGCTCCGCCGGCCAATATCAAAGTTCAGGATAAGTATGTAGAAGCCTGGGTAGATTGTTTTCGGACGCGGGTTCAACTCCCGCCGCCTCCACCAATTATTATTAATAAATTCAGAGTGTTGTAACGATAAATGCCGTGGCCGTGGTGGTGTAAAGGTGGTGTGAGAAACATTCATTTGTACCCACAACTCAACATTACGCTGCTTTAACTATTTCAAGCCCTTCTAATAAATCTTTCCGAATTGCAGGCCAATTTTGGTATTCAAAATATCTTATAAATTTCGCTTCTATTGTCTTTTTAATTAATCTTCTTGCGTCTGTATCATTACCCAAAATTGCGAAAGCACATATTTTAACGCCATCATCCTCAGATTGTGCAGTTAGATTTCTTAGTATTACTTCAGCATAGCATTCAGAATCAATTTTTTTGGAAGCCAACTGCCAATTTATAACAACGGGTTCAATTTTCAGTTGATGGTAGTGTCAAATATTTTTCGCACTTTTGATTCTGGTCTCAACTCAGTTTCATAATTTAAGCTGCATATTCTTTGTTAATTTTCATTTCTTTTAATAATTCCATATTCAGGTATTTTTTCGATCCCCACTTGGTGCCTGCAATATGTCTGAGTCGAGCTCCAACCAGCATAATAGCAGAGTTCCCATCAGGGAAAGCACCCACCACTCGCGTTCGTCTACGGATCTCTTTCATAATCCTCTCGAGAGGATTATTGGTCCGGATCCTCCGCCAGTGCTTACTTGGAAAATCATAATATGTGAGCGTTTCTAAAATGTTTTTTTCAACTTTTTCGGCAGCAGATCTGAGTTTTTTCTCTTTTAATTTCAAAACCACAGCCTTTGCCTTTTCAATTGCTGCCTGTTTATCTTCAGAAGCGTGAATAGCCTTGAGCATTCTGGATACTTCATTCATTTTGCCGCGAGGGACGACACTGAATACATTTCTATAAAAATGAACTGTACACCTTTGCCATTTGGCATCAGGATAAAAGTCACCCAAGGATTCAACCAGGCCAAGGCAGGCATCACTAATTACGAGTTCAACACCTTTGAGACCCCGTTGCTTTAAATGCTTTAGGAAACCACTCCAGCCTGCTTTATCTTCTTTGTGGCCTTCCTGGACACCTATTACCTGGCGATATCCCTCCTGGGAAACGCTGACGGCCACGAGGACAGATACATTACGGACTTCATTTGCCCAGGTTCTTTTGAGAACAATGCCGTCCAAGTATACATATGGATGATTACCTTCAATCGGCCGGTTCCGCCAGTCTTCTATATGTTTATAAATCTTTTTGTTCAGATTGCTCACAGTGCCGGGACTGACCCGAGTTCCCCAAAGCGCCTGGGTGATATCTTCAACCCGTCTTACAGACACACCCGCCAGATACATCTCTATCATGGCTTCTTCAACTGAAGATTCTCGGCGTTTATACCGTTCGATGATAGCGGTTTCGAATTTCTGTTGTCTCAGCTTAGGCACGTTCAGTTTAACCTCGCCTGCCTTTGTATGGAGGTTTCTTTGATAATAACCGGCTCGGGTATCAGTTCTGGATTGGGTGCGTTGGTAGCGCTCTGCATTGCAAAGTTTGTCAGCTTCTGCATCCAACATTTTATTGAGCGTCTCTTCAACTGTGCCTCTTACCATTTCTCCAAGGTGATCTTGAATCTTTGATTCATCAATTTTAATGACTTTATCCAGCTTTTGTGTATACTCTTTTTCCAAGATGGTCTCCTTTCTTGATTATTGTTTTTTCTTGGTCGATTTAACAAATAACCAAGTTGAGACCATCTTTTCAATTTTTAATTGTGCGAAATTATTTATACGTTATCCAGTTGATTGATAACGTCATTGTGGAGGCTATACATTTCTAAAACCTTTTCATACTCTTTTGCACGAAGGTAAATATATGAAAGTTCTGTTAAATAACTAACTATTGAGAGCCCCATATCATAAGCTTTTTTGATAAATTTTTTAGATTTAGAATAATCCTTTAATTGCATACAAATTTCAGATTTACATTTTGAATAAAATTGGGGTGTTATTTTATACTTCTCATCTTCTAAAAGTTTATCAATTTTTTCAAAATTATTTTTACCTAAAGCCATCGAAACTTTAATCAGTTCGTCAAAGGCAGTGAAAGGTTTTGGAGTGGAGATAACTTTAAGGAAATATTTTTCAGCCATTTTTAAATTTTGTTGAATATTAATAAAATATAAACCTTTACTTATTAATAGGCCGCTGTTTTCGTTTATATCAATATCTTTCAAGTGAATTTCATAAAAATCTTTTGAAAGTGATTTGTATCCATTATTGTTTGGAAAATCCGGAAGTGAAACCATTATTTCATTAATCAATTCATTTAAACTGTTCCTTTTAAGCTTGGAACATTTTGATTTTAGTTGATATATTTCTTTGATTAAATCTTTTGAATTCTGAAAATTTTTTTTAGCTATGCCCTGGCTAACTCTTAAATTCAATGCGTTAAAATCTTTAGGATTTATATTTACAGCATTTTTTATGTGATTCTTAATTCTCTTTTCATATTCTGTTTTATCCTTCACCTTTTCACATTTGTATTCCAAAATATCTAGTTTGTAGTTCCAAGCAATATTAGATAATGATGGATGTAATTTTAAGCTTTTCTCCAAAAGGAGGAGAAGGTCGTTTAAATTGACCGCACTGTACACAGGATCATTCTTGAAAAGCATATAACCAGTTTTGGCGGTTTCATTATAAATTTCATATCGATATGAAAAGGCATCTATTAGTCCATGAATATATTCATATCTTTTTCTCAGATCAAAAATACTATTCGCTTTCTTTAAATTGTAAACTACATTGTGCCTGTCTAATTCAATTAGACGATCACTCCAATTTAGTGATAATTGATTATTATTGAGATATAACGATATGGAAACCATTTTGGAGGCATATTTTGATTTTGAGTTATTTTTTTGTGAATTTTGATAGTAAGCTTCACACAAATCATATGCTCCTTGAAAGTTTTTTTTATTAATCAAATCTTCTATCTCTAAAAGGTTTCTTAAATCTGACAAAGGCAAATCCGAATCATTGTCTTTTGAAATATCATTGATAAAATTAGAAATATCATTTTTGCGATTTGAGTTTTTTATTAATTCAATTTCTTCTTTAATAAAATTATTTTTTGATAAGTTATACTTGTCTTTAGTTATGTTATTAATGGTTTTTTGAAGTTTTGATTGCTTAATATTAGATTCGATATCAAGACCTCCGCCAATCAGGTCATTGTAAGCTCGTGCTAAAAATTCATCAAATCCATCTATTAATACGGGGTAAACTTTATCTTTCCACAACAAGTTACGCAGAACCCTACTAATATGATCTTCCTCTCTGAAGCACCAATAAATTCCATTTTTCAAATAGTTATCCTGTTTTGTTAGAAACTCTAAAACATCCATCACCGAGCGATCATTCCCTGAGTAACCAATTACAATTAGTCCAAATTCTTTACAAAATTCAATCAACTTTTCTTTTGTGTTTTGCTCTAAAGACTCAGTTTCTTTAAGAGTACTTTTAATATCATCGAAAAGGTAATCGCCATGTAGTTTTAATATTTTGGGTCGTTTTGATGTGATCGAAATAGAATGGATTGAAGAGTCATGAGCACAATAAATCGGCCTATTATTTGAAAATTGATAAAAAGCCTCATTTACTAGATCATCAAAATTAGTTGTAAAAATGGTACTAAAAAAATGTTTATCTACAAGTGAAACTAAATATGCGTAGCCTATAGAAGGGACTCTTTGATCAACTTCTTTTTCAATAAATCTTCGTCGCTGACTTGGCAAATCATATTTTTTTTCAAAAAGAGAAGAATATGGATTTATTGAATTATACCAATTGGAATGTTCCTTTTTAAAGTATTCAATTGCTTCATAAGTATCTTTGGGTAGTGTGTGGTTGAATCTTTCAAAAAGTTCAAATAGCCATTCTTTAATCAATTGATGTGCTGTTCTTATCCCAGAATTTATTGATGCTCCAGCACCCAAAAATAAACTATAATTAGCGGTTTCACCTTCACGGGTTTGAATATGGCGGATAATGTCGGATTCACTTCGTAATTTATGAACAAGATCGCCACCATCTGCAAATAAATCTTTCGCCTTCATAGTCACCTCATATAAAAAATTAGGCTGAGCAAAATTTTAAATTTCGAACTATTTTTTTCTATATTGTTTAATAACTTGCAATTTTTTGCCGTTTATCATTTGGGCCATTTTAAAAGAAGTATCATCTTGGAACTGACAATAGCGATCAAAAGCCTTATTAATCTCATGAGACGAGGCCTTTCTGGCATTATCGGTCCCAGCCCGCCTGGCTATTTCTGTAGTAGTCGTATGCCGTGTTCCACCATACAAATCCAATCCTTGAACGCCTAATTCATCGCAAGCCCGATCCCACCATTTTTTGAAATATTTTTGACCAAACGGCTGATTAGGCTGGACGCTTTGAATCCCGCCATGATGACGAAAAAAGGGAATATCAGGTAAAGCTAAAAATTGTTTTTTTAGTTCCTGGAAAGTTTCAATATGGTGGTCAAGCAAGCGGACGGTTTTAAATCTGAGACCATAAAGAAATTGAAGGGCCTCTTTGGCATTGGAAAAGGTTTTGTTCACGGCAGTGCCTAAGCGGACAAAACAGGAACCGGAATCAGTTTTATTTTTATGGGAGGGACAGATGAATAGTTCTTTGCGTTCATTGAATTTGAGAGAGTTTCCACAGAGTCTGCATTTTTCGCGTGTATAAATGCCACCTTTCATACAAAGCCCTCCAATGATGTTGATAGAGGGTTTAGTATTATTTCGAAGCGCGATTGTCAATCAATTCAATAGAATATAGAATTAAAAAGCTGTTGAAGTTTGGAGATCAACCTGATTTACAATTTCATTGCAAGCCTATCCTAAAGATTAAAGTTTTGGACAGAAAATTAAAAATATAATATACTGATTTTATAGAAAAAAATGGCGGAAGCACCTGGGGATCGAACCATGGTTTCTCGACAAAAGCTTATTAAAATTCAAGCTGTTATAATATAGTTTTTGGAGGATTGACGGAGTTTGTCGAGTAGACTTTTAGGCAGTCAATTTTATAATGAATGAGTAGAATTTTCATCAGTTTCCCACCAGCCGATCAAGCCTCCAACTAATTTAGTGCCGCGCTTCTGACTTTACATGAACAACCCCTGAACTATTCCGTACCCTTTGTTCAATTGTATTTACAGTTGTTCCGGTATCAGATCTGCGTATGAGCATTTTTAGGTTTCTTAAATCCTTGTCCCAATCTTTCAATACTCTCTCGGTTGTTGTATTGCTGTATCTTTTTATGGATAATTGCTCTTTAATTCTAACTGAACTCTTGCTCAGAATTGAATGTATTTTTTCAAAAGCAGGTCTGAATTGATTAAATTTGGATTTGTTATGCCATGAAAGATCTTGCGCACAATAAATCGTTCGGCTGATGAGAGATCGTGCGGTTGTAGAAAAATCTAAGATAAATCCTTCTCTATCGTTTATATTCTCTGTTAAATATAAATTACTAAAATAATCTGATTCAATGTCTAAATGATTATAACCAGGAGGGTTAAAATAAAAGCTGTCTTTGCCACTCTGGAAGTATATTGGACTGTAATAGCCTTCCTTATATATCAAAATTTCCCTTAGACCGCTGGATGGAAAAGTCCACTTAAAATATGAAGGAAGTTTGAAATAGCCATTACTATCAGTCGCAGTTATGTGTATCGCCAAATAATCAGAATTGGGTCCCCCTACATTGATGGCTTCGATGAATTTGTAGTATTTGTCAATGCAAATAACATGTGCTCCCTTTATCGGAAGCTTTGTATTACTGTCCAATAATGTGCCGGACAATCCCGGAAAACGTACTGGCATTGCGCATGAACACATCAGTAAACATAAAATAGAAACAAACAGTAGGCATATTACTTTTCTTGTAGACGGGAGATCCATTTTTTCACCAAGTGCAAATTCAATTTAGGGTTAAAAATATAAAATTCAACTGGAGATTATCCTTATTTTTTTGCCATTTCAAAAGAAGTATCATCTTGGAATTGACAGTACCTGTCAAAGACTTTGTTGGTTTCATGGGCAGATGCTTTTCGGGCATTGTCACTACCGGTCCGCCTGTCTATTTTTGTAGTAGTCGTGTGCCGCGTTCCATCATATAAATCGAAACCTTGAACGCCTAATTCATCACAGGCCCGATCCCACCATTTTTTAAAATATTTTTGACCGAATGATTGATTTGGCTGGACGCTTTGAATCCCGCCATGAAGGCGAAAAAATGGAATATCAGGCAAAGCTAAAAATTGTTTTTTTAGTTCCTGGAAAGTTTCAATATGGTGATCAAGCAAGCGGACGGTTTTGAATCTGAGACCATAAAGAAATTGAAGGGCCTCTTTGGCATTGGAAAAGGTTTTGTTCACGGCAGCGCCGAAACGGACAAAGCAAAAACCCGAATCAGTTTCATTTTTATGGGAGGGGCAGATGACTAGTTCTTTGCGTTCATTGAATTTGAGAGATTTTCCACAGAGTCTGCATTTTTCGAGTGTATAAATGCCACTTTTCATACAAAGCCCTCCAATGAGGTGATTGGAGAATTTAGTAGTATTTTATAGTGGGATTGTCAATCAATTCACCAAAATTTAAAAAGGAATAATGGTGAGATTGAAAGAGCAGCGGCCCCGGATTATCCCCACCATATTACACAGAAGGGTGATCAAAGGCAGTAGACATTCTTTTCAGATGAAGATTACCAGGCCATATATTGCCCAATGGTGCAATGCAATGCAATGCAGAGATCTTTATATCCTCAGACACAGACATTCCGGCAATGGGTTTCCCGGACCCGGAAAGATGCGGCCAGGGCCAGAAGGGCAAAGATGAACATGGCAATAAACCCGTTGTGGTAATCCGAGGCCGCGTAAATTCTGACCCCGTTTTCCAGGGTGCCGGCCCAGGTTTGGTCGGCAAGATAGCCGAATAACGGCTGCATCAGAGCCGTGCCGATAAAACATCCCGTGTTGACCACACTCACGGCCATCCCTGAAAGTTCGGGATGGATAATCTCCTTGGCACAGGCAAAGGTCAGGACAAATCCTGATCCGGCAAAGCCCATGAATCCGAAGAGCAGATATCCGGGAAGTCCGGGAGACCAGGATGTATACATAAGCAGAATCCAGGACAAGCTATAAAGTGCTACGCTGGCAATGAGGATGGGTTTGCGAAGGCCCATTCTATCGGAAAACCACCCGAAAAAAAGCGCTCCCACGGCAAAGCTTAAGAGCATCACGGTCATATGATCGGCGGCCGTTCCCCGGGTCAGTCCGTGAACATCCCTCAAATATGGGATTCCCCACAACCCCATAAAGGAATAAAGCCCGCCGATCATCCCGAACTGCACCCAGAATCCCGGCCAGATTCTCAAGACCATGATCACCGATCCCAGGTTTTTGATCCAGTTTCCGGGTCTGGGTTGGGTTTTGTTTTGATCCGAATAGAGATTGGGCGGAGCAAAGCCCATGTCCTCAGGTCTGTTCCTGACCATGAGAAATCCTAGAAAAGCCAGACCCAGCGAGAGGCAGCCGATACCCATGAAGACCATTCTCCATTCAAAAAAGGTCAGGAGAGAGGAAAGGGGGCCTGCTGCCAGCACGGAACCCAGGTTGCCGAAGAGCAGGGTCAGCCCGCTCATCAGGCCGAAGACCCGTTCATGGAACCATACCGAGTTGTTTTTCATGATACTGACAAATACCACGGAGACCCCAAGCCCCACCAGGAAACGGCCGGCACAGGCCATTTCAAAGGAGCCTGCCATTCCAAATACAATGGAGCCGATACCGGCCACCAGATTTCCGGAGACAACGGATGTCCGGGTTCCCAGGGTGTCTGCGATGACTCCGGAAGGGATCTGCATACATGCATATACAAAGAAATAAATGGCCGACAGGGTTCCCAGCCGGGTTCCCGTGGTCTTGAATTCGGCCATGAGGAACTCGGAAACCACACCCGGGGCCATGCGGTGGAAATACACCAGGATATAGGTCAGGATCAGGATGAAAAAAATGGACCACTTTGCCATTTCAAATCCAAGGGGATTGGGCTCACAGGTTCCGGCTGCTTCCTTTGTCATATCAGATACCCTTTATCAATTTAAAAATTCATCCTAATTATCATCTTTCAAGCCAATATGCTATATAACAGCTTTACATTTCCGGCGGGCAGGGAAAAGGAGGATGTTTTAGAGGCAATGGGACCGGACAAGAAAAAACTGGACGCCCTGGAAAAACGGATGGCTGATTTGGGCATACAAAGACAGGACCTTGAAGAAAAATTCATCCGATCTTCGGGCAGGGGAGGGCAGAAAGTAAATAAAAGCTCTTCTGCCGTATTTGTCCGCCACATTCCCACCGGGATCTTTGTTAAATACGGAAAGCACAGATCCCAGCATCTGAACCGGTTCATGGCATTGCGCAGCCTGGTGGACAGGCTTGAGGAAAAGAGTACCGGAAAGATGAGCCGGGAAACCCGGGAGATTGAAAAACTGCGGAAGCAAAAGCTTCGGAGGAAAAGAAAGAGCCGGAAAAAGGCAGGGATCTCAGACCAAATGCCGCCTAAAGATGAATGATTTCCATACTTGTATCGGCAACCATGGCCAGGCCCATGTCGTCAACCTGGTTGAACACCTTGTCTATCTTGGAGTTGATTTTTCTCACATCGTTGCCCACCAGGGCGAATCCGATCTCGGCCCAGTCGTGACTGTCGTTGAGCCGGGTTTCTGCGACACTGATATTGAACCGGTTCTGCAGTCTTGTGACAACGGCTTTGACGATCTTCCGTTTGGCTTTCAGGGAATTGACATCAAATAACCTGAATTTTATTTTTCCGATTCCCACCACCATGGGTTTTTCTGCTCTTTTGAAGGGCTAAAATGCTCCCAACTGGCAGGGCTTGACCCGAAGCCCCAGTTTTTCGCAGGCCGATCCGATATCGAGTTTTTTCATCTTGAATTCCAGGGCGATCTCCCAGCACTCGGCACAGGAGATCCTGCCGTTTTTTCCGGTTTTTTCCAGCCTTGACCAGAGTGCCTCATCCACCTCAATGGACGGGTCTATTTTTTTGTGGTCTTTGCCGTGACCAAACAGCCCCATCTGGCATTGGGAAATTCTAAGTTCCATAAGATCGGTCTGGATTCCGATCTCGGCCGGGCTTACCGCCAGATCGCCTGCGGCCCTGTGGGCATCTGCACAGGTGAGGCTGCCTTTGCCGGCCAGTAATTTGATCTTTTGATTGATCTTTGGATCCATCTGGACACCCGGATGTTTCCGGGCATAGTGCCCCTGGTCTTCATGTGTCATATTTGCCTGGTTTCCTGTTTTGGGTTATATAGCCTGTATGATATATACCCCAAATTTTGAATCGGATAAAGGACTGAATCCATGATTGATGAAATCGGATCCAAAGAGTTCCAGATGATCTATGTGGCCTCCTGCGGCCAGGGCATCAACGGTTTTCATTTGGTTGAATCCACCCTGGTACAATTTCCGGACAATGGAATCACCGTTGTCAAAGTTCCCCACATCCGGACGGAAAGTCAGGTGGATGAACTCATTGAAAAGGTAAAAGATGTTGAAAGCCTCATCGTTCACACCATTGTCAATACGGAACTGAGGAAATACCTGACCCGGAAGGGGATTGAGTACCGCATCGTCACCATCGACCTCATGGGGCCAGTACTCTCCAAAATTCAGACTTTTCTGAACCAGGATCCCCTTGAAAAGCCGGGGCTCTACCGGGAGACCCACCATGTGGACCTCAAGCAGGTCTCGGCCATAGATTTCTCCCTGGCCCATGACGACGGGATGAATCCGGAAACCCTGACCGGTTCTGAAATCGTCCTGGTTGGGCTTTCCAGGGCCGGTAAAACTCCCTTGTCCATGTACATGGCGGTCATGGGATGGAAGGTGGCCAATATCCCCTTTGTTCCCGGGGTCCCCATGCCGGAAGCCCTGGAGGATGTGGACCGGCGCCGGATAATCGCCCTGAACATCAATGTGGAACAGCTCCTGTCCCACCGGAAAATGCGCCAGGAAAGCCTGGGGGCGTCGGATATCTACGCATACTCCTCCCAGAAGGCCATAGAAGAGGAAGTCCTGGATGCCCAGAAATACTATATCACCCGGGGATACTCCATGATCAATGTCTCCAGCAAACCCATTGAAACCAGTGCCGAGGAAATCATCGAGATGATCACCCGGAGATTCCGGGGCCAGGCCCATCTCTGAATGGAAAATTGATGATAAGGAATTCAAAAAGACAGGGGATACCGGGAATTGACTCTCCCGTCCTTTTCCCCCTCGCTTGAACCGGTTTTCCTTATTTTTTATAGAGGCTGGGCACCTTGGGAACCGACTTGAACCGATGGTTCAGGTTCATGAGGCTTTCGGCATTTCCAATGGCAAAATATCCCCTGGGCAGAATGGTTTCATAGAGTTTGTTGACCACTTTCTCACTGGTGTCATGGTCAAAATAGATCATGACATTCCTGCACAGCACAGCGTCAAATTTATGCGAAGGAGCCGGATCATTGATCAGGTTGAATTTCTGGAACCGGACATGGTCTATGATCTCTTTTTTCACCCGTATATATCCCTGGTACTTGCCCGAGCCTCTTTGAAAATAGTTGTGAAGCATGGGTTTGGGCACATTTTTGATCTTGTCGTTTCTATATATCCCCCGAACAGCCGTGGCCAGAACGGAATGGGAAATATCCGTGGCAAGGATCTCAAAGTTGAGTCCCAGGGATTTGAACTGAACCGCCAGGGAATAGGGTTCGTCTCCGGTGGAACAGGCTGCGCACCAGATTTTAAATCGGTGTGTTTTTTTATCCGGTCGGGAATTGAAGTCCGTGAGAATCATTTCAATGCTGTTGTTCTCCCGGAAGAAAAAAGAGTGATTGGTGGTAACCGTATCAATGAACTCTATGATCTCTTTTTCATCTGCCTTCAGAAAAGAGAGGTACTCTTTAAATGATTTGCCAGTGAACCGCATGCGCTTGGCAAGTTTGGATTTTAAAAGCTCCAGCTTTCCTTCATGGAGATTGATGCCGGAAGCCTCGTACACCAGCTGCTTTAAATTCTGATACTCTTTTCTGGAAAGGGCTATGGCATTCATTCCACAAAAATAATATATTAACCGGGCAAAAGCAATTATAAATATATGGGAGAAACCGCACATCAATCCGGAAAACAAAAATTCAGACCGTCGACGCACAGCGGATTTCAGGTCCCGGCTCTTTATTTTTCTGAGTTTTGCCGCCTGGGTGATCCTCTTTGTGAGCCTTCTGGTGTTTCACCGTGCCCAGCCGGAGTTTGAGACCTTTTTTGACCGGTTTTACCGTCTGAGCCTGAGAACCGCATGGGATTTTCAATTTTTAAAATATCTGGCGTATACGGTTATCCTGGGCCTGGCTGTTTTTTTGTTCAGTTTTGCCCTGAGCCTGTCCCGGGCACGAAGGCGGACAGACCATAAAAATCATTTAATCCTGCTCGGTTTTCTATACCTTATTTTAATCGTTCTCACCTGGCTTTTTTCCTGAAACTCCAGGATCTTCCCTCAAGATTTGATCCGGTTCTGTCGATCCCCTTTTTAAATCAATTTTTAGCAACAGCCCATGGTTATTCAAGGTGGTTCATGAAAAAACAAGCCATATTCAGTTTTCTTTTATTTGTCCTGGCATTCACCCTTTTCCTGCCCGTTAAAGTTCTTGCAAGGGACTATATCATGGAATTTCTCGAAGAAAATTACAAAGAGATCCAGGAAGATTTTTCCAGAACCCCGTTGATTTACCATTCCATTCAGGTCCGTACCTCAGCAGGGCCCAAGCTGCTGATTCTCAAAGGGGACGACCAGGGACGGTATCGACAATGGCTCAGGCAGTACATTGCCAGGAACAAAAAATTCATTGCCAAGGTCGAAGATGATGATAATGACAATTTCATCTCCTCAAAAGCCTATGAGATAGAGGTGACCCGGCTGCATCCCTTTGAAGGACGAAAATGGCCCTATGGGGGAGATATCGATGATGCAGACGGGACGGTTCTCCTCGGGGACCGGTATGTACTGGTTATCGACTCCAACGATACCCGGGCCCGTCTGATTTCCTCTGTGATCGAAAAGATGGGCTACACCCCCATGGTTGCCCTGAACGGCAAACAGGCCCTGTCCGCCTTTAAAAATCAGCCGGGAAAATTCAAATTGATCATCGCCAACCATAAGGCCCCGGGCATGAGATCCGGTAAGTTTATCCATCGGATCTTAAAAATAGATCACCTGATTCCCATTCTGGTGGAAACAGGGTATCAGAACGATACGGTCAGGAAAGAGCTTTTGTCCCTGTTTTCAGGGGCCGGGTCTGTGCTGCTGAAACCCGTGGTACTCCAGGATCTTCAAAACACCATCAAAACCCTGGTCATGGAAGAGGGCTGATCCATGAAGCAGATTGGGTTTATTTTTTTTCTATTATCGGCCATCCTCTTTCAGACCCTGTTTTCAGATCCCTTAGCTGCCGGCGAATATGAATTTGCAGGATATGAGGCCAGGTTCAGAAATTTTGTCACCTGCGAGCTGACCCGGACCGGGGCGGTCTCCCCTTTCAAGGGCAAGGCCTTTAAGATCACCATGATCGATCTTTTCGATGTCAGGGATGAAGGAGATCTGACCATTGTTACCGGAGCCGTCCGGTGCAGTGTGGAAGACGGTTTCCAGGTCCTTTACGTTGCCCTGGGCGTTGAGACCCTGAGCGGCAAGGAACATGTGGTCTACTATACCATCCGGGAAAAAGATTTTACGATTCTTGCCACGGAATTGATGAAGTTCCCTTACAAGGAACGATGCCCCTGGACACGGTACTGGATCGATCTCGATTAACCGGGATCAGATCGTTTGGATTTCTTCATCCCATGCAGCAGGGCAGGGGGCTGGAACTGTAAAGTCCGCTCAAACCATCCCATGGACGGGAAGTTTCGGGTCGGCCTTCCCCGGGTCCGGTCATGACCGGACCCGGGGAAGCAGTGAAAGCCCCCTTACCTGCTTCTAATTTACCTCCGATGGACTAGGCCCCGTTTTTAATGGCTGCCTGGGCTGCTGCCAGCCGGGCAATGGGGACCCGGTAGGGGGAGCAGGACACATAGGTCAGACCGGCCCTGTGGCAGAACTCCACCGAGGCCGAATCTCCGCCGTGCTCACCGCAGATGCCCAGCTTGATATCGGGCCGGGTCTTTTTTCCCCTTTCCACAGAGATTTCAATGAGACTGCCCACTGCCTCCTGGTCCAGGGTTTCAAAGGGGTCAGAGGCCAGAATGGCATTGTCTATATAGTCGTTCATAAAGGATCCGATGTCATCCCGGGAAAATCCGAAACACATCTGGGTCAGATCATTGGTTCCAAAGGAAAAGAACTCGGCTGTTTCAGCCATCTTATCGGCGATCAGGGCGGCCCTGGGGATTTCAATCATGGTGCCGAATAGATAGGGAAGCGTCTTTAGACCGTATGTTTCCAGGGTCTGTCCATGGCAATCCTCCACAATTTTCCGGGTGAACTCCAGTTCTTTTTCATTGCAGGTCACAGGCACCATGATTTCAGGCAAAGGAGATCCGCCTTCTTGGATCAACTGGGCAGAGGCCTCAAAAACCGCCATGACCTGCATTCTCGTAATTTCAGGAAAGGTGATGCCCAGGCGGACTCCCCTGTGGCCGATCATGGGATTGGACTCCTTGAGCAGCACGGACCGGCGGACTACCTCTTCCGGGTCTATGCCCAGGGCCCTGGCGATCTCCTCCTGATTTTTCTCGGACTGGGGCACAAACTCATGGAGGGGCGGATCCAGCAGTCTCAGGGTTACCGGCAGATTGTCCATGACTTTTAGGGTCTCATAGATTTCCTTTTTCACATGGGGGAAGAGCTCGTCCAAAGCCTGCTGCCGTTCGTCCCGGGACTGGCTCAGGATCATTTTCCGCAGAAGGAACAGGGCCCTGTCAGAGTCAGCCCCGTAAAACATATGCTCGGTACGGAAAAGGCCGATGCCCTGGGCACCGAACTCCAGGGCGGTTCTGGCATCCTCCGGGGTATCGGCATTGGTTCGGACCTGCATGGTCCGGTACTTGTCCGCAGCGGTCATGAATTGTTTGAACCTTGAATTTTCGGTTGCATCCTTCATTTTGAGCCGGCCTTCATAGACCATCCCCTTGGTGCCGTTGAGGGTAAAGACATCCCCTTCATTGAACACCCGGGTCCCGGCCCTGACCTGGCGGGTTTCCATGTTGATTTTCAGGGCACCGGCACCGACGATGCAGCACTTTCCCCAACCCCTGGCCACCAGGGCCGCGTGACTGGTCATGCCTCCCCTGGCCGTGAGGATGGCCGAGGCGGCCCTCATGCCCTCAATATCCTCAGGATTGGTTTCCTCCCGGATCAGGATGACGTTTTTCCCGGTTTTGGCCCATTGCACCGCATCCTCGGCCGTGAAAACGATTTCCCCCCAGGCCCCTCCGGGTCCTGCCGGAAGGCCCTCGGCAACCTTGGCGGCCTTCTGCTCCTCGGCCGGATCCACAATGGGGTGGAGCATATCATCCAGAACCCTGGGGTCCAGGCGGCAGACCATGGTTTTCTCATCGATCATTCCCTGGTCAAACATATCCATGGCCATGTTCAGGGCCGCTGTTGCGGTCCGTTTGCCGTTCCTACACTGGAGCATGTAAAGACGCCCCTCCTGAATGGTGAACTCAATGTCCTGCATATCCTTATAGTGGCTTTCCAGACGGTTCCGGATCTCAAAAAGCTGAGCATAAAGGTCGGGCATGGCCTCTTCCAGGGAAGGCAGATGTTTGTTCTGGCGGTTTTTCGTGTCATTGTTCAGGGGGTTGGGGGTCCGGGTTCCGGCCACCACATCCTCTCCCTGGGCATTGACCAGCCATTCCCCGTAGAATTTATCCTCCCCTGTGGCAGGATCCCGGCTAAATGCCACCCCGGTGGCCGAAGTATTTCCCATATTGCCGAACACCATGCTTTGGACGTTGACAGCGGTTCCCCAGGAATCCGGGATATGCTCGATCCGCCTGTAGGATACGGCCCGTTTCCCGTACCAGGACTTGAATACCGCACCGACGGCACCCATGAGCTGATCATAAGGATCATCAGGGAAATCCGTTTTCAAGTACTCTTTGATCTTTTTCTTGAACCGGTCACAGAGCCCCTTCAGGTCATCGACGGAGATATCCGTATCATTTTCATATCCCCTGTCGTTTTTCAGGTTGTTCATCATCATTTCCAGGTTGAGGCGGATTCCCATGCCGTCTTCGGAAATGACCTGATCGGCCTTTTCCATGACCACATCAGAGTACATCATGATCAGACGCCGGTAGGCATCATAGACAAACCATTCATTTCCAGTTCTCTGGATCAGCCCTGGAATGGTCTTTGAGCACAGCCCCACGTTTAGGACGGTTTCCATCATGCCCGGCATGGAAGATCGGGCACCGGACCGGCAGGAAACCAGAAGAGGATTTTCCCTGTCCCCGAATTTCATGTTCATCTCATTTTCCACATTGGCCAGGGCCTTGAGAATTCCGTCTTCCAGGGTATCGGGAAACCTCCCCCCCAATTCGAAATAATGGTTGCAGCATTCAGTGGAGATGGTGAAACCGGCAGGAACGGGAAGCCCCAGCCGGGCCATCTCGGCCAGATTGGCGCCTTTCCCGCCGAGAAGATCGTTCCGGGTGGCGTCCCCTTCGGTCCGCCGGGGACCGAACTCATAAATATATTTTGTCATATCCGCCTCTGAAGTAAATTTTTGAAATTAGTGTTCATTGAATAACTTTTAACTATTAAAAAATTAAAAATTCAAGTCAAGAAAAAAACTTGGGTTTATAAAAAAACCGTACAATGGTATTGTAGACCGAAACAAAACCAATGATGGGAATTTCATGATACGGAAAAAGGAAGTAGAGAAATGTTAAATATCGAGTCTATATCCAAGGGGTTTGGAGACCAGATTCTGTTTGACAATACCGGGTTGCAGATCAATCCCGGGGAAAGGGTGGGGCTTGTGGGCAGGAACGGACACGGAAAGACCACCCTTTTGAACATGATCGCAGGCATGGATCATCCGGATGAGGGAAGGATCACCTGTCCTTCGGGCTACAGGATGGGGGTTTTGTCCCAGAAGATCAGTTTCTCAAAAGAGAGTGTTCTCAAAGAGGCCATGCTGGGGCTTGCCGATCACGAAAGGGATCATTATTGGAAGGCGGAAAAGATCCTCGCAGGCCTGGGTTTTTCCAATCCGGACATGGAAAAGGACCCGGCCCTGTTTTCAGGGGGATACCAGGTCCGGCTTAATCTGGCCAAGGTCTTGGTATCGGATCCGGATCTTCTGATCCTGGATGAGCCCACCAACTATCTGGACATCACCTCGATCCGGTGGATCTCCCAATTTCTGATTTCCTGGCCCAGGGAAGTCCTTCTGGTGACCCATGACCGGGGGTTCATGGACAATGTGGTCACCCATATTGCAGGGGTCCACCGGCATAAGATCCGGAAGATACAGGGGAATACCCAGAAATACTATCTCCAGGTGGCCCAGGACGAAGAAATATACGAGAAGACCCGCCAGAACGAAGAAAAACGGAAAAAGGAAATCGAGGAGTTCATCACCCGGTTCCGGGCCAAGGCCAGGCTGGCCAACATGGTTCAGTCCAGGATAAAAACCCTGGAAAAGACCGATACCAAAGATAAACTCCAGGAACTGAAAAATCTGGAATTCTCATTCAACCATCTTCCCTTTGACGGAAAACAGGTGTTGATCGCCCAGAATCTCAATTTTTCATGGGACCCGGAGACCCCCCTGATCCAGGATTTTTCCCTCACCGTCTATCCCCGGGACCGGGTGGCCATTATCGGGAAGAACGGCCGGGGCAAGACCACCCTGCTCAAGCTGCTGAGCCGGAACCTGGAATCCGGATCCGGAGAACTCCGGCTCAATCCCGGGGTCTCCCTGGGGTATTTTGAACAGACCAATGTCCAGACCCTGAATGAAAATTTTACCATTGAAGAGGAGTTGATCAACTCCCACCCGGATTTTGACCGCCAGGCCTGCCGGAATGTCTGCGGAGCCATGATGTTTGAAAAAGATGCCGCCTTGAAAAAAATCTCCGTGCTTTCCGGCGGTGAAAAATCCAGGGTCATGCTGGGAAAACTTCTGCTCAGCCCCCTGAACCTGCTGCTGCTGGATGAGCCCACCAACCATCTTGATATCGAAGCCTGTGATTCCTTTGCCGCAGCCCTGGAAAATTTTCCCGGTGCCGTTGTCCTGGTGACCCATAATGAGCTTTTTCTTCACGCCCTGGCCACGCGCCTGGTGGTCTTTAAAAGCGACGGGATCAGCCTGTTTGAGGGAACTTACCAGGAATTTCTCGAAAAAGAAGGCTGGGAGGAAGAGGAGACTTCGACCGCAAAAAAGTCCAAGCCGGCCGGCCCCAATAAAAAGAAGCTGCGCAGGCAGAAGTCCGCCATTATTGCTGAGCGCTCCAGGGTGCTCAAGCCTGTCCAGAAAAAAATAGACAAAATTGAAAACAAAATCGAAAAAAAAGAAGCCCTGACCCGGTCGATCAATGAGAAGCTTCTGGAGGCATCCATGGAACAGGACGGGCCCGGTATTCAGGAGTTTTCAAAGGAGCTGGCCGGACTGGAAAACGAGATAGAGAACCTGTTCACAGACCTGGAACGGTTGACAGAGGAGTTGGAAACCAAGAAACTGAAATTTGACACTGAATTGACAGCTTTGGAAAGGTAAGAGTTTAAGATGGACAAAAAAAGATTGGCATTCTATTATGGTATATTGTTGATCGCGGTGGGTCTGGGGGTGTTTTACCGCATCCCCCAGGTCATGCCGAGGGTAGGGGAGATAGAATTCTTCAGCCAGAAGCTCGGCCTGGTAAAATTCTGTTTCTATACCCTGGGCGTCCTTCTGGTTATGGCCGGGGGAATCAGAGTGTTTAAGAACTATAAGTAAAAAGGGTCAGGAAAGATTGAATGGCAAAATCAGCCTCAAGCCTTAAATCCACCATCAAGGACCAGTCCGGGGCCGGCAAGACCCGCATCGGCGAAATCCTTTCAAAAGAGGGCCAGATCACCAGCATGCAGCTGGACGAGGCCCTGAGTGTTCACAAAAAAACCCAGGAAAGACTCAGTTCCATCCTGCTCAACAAGGGATATATCGATCCCGACACCATTATCAATGTCCTGGGCCGGCTTTACAACTACAACGTAGTCCGGTTTTCCGAGATCAAACCCCAGGCCGAAGCCCTGGAACTCCTTCCCTTTGACCAGGCCAAGAATCACATGGTCTTCCCCCTGAAACTGAAAGGGGACGATCTTTCCCTGGCCATGGCAGAGCCTACAGACACAGATCTGGTGGAGATGCTGACCAAATCCACCCAGAAAAACCTCCAGATCTTTGTGGCCACTGAAAACGATATCATCCAGGCCTACCGTGATTTTTACAAGATCAGCGATGATGAGTACAAGAGTTTTCTCCATTTTGAAGATGAGGGTGAAGACGATGAGCCGGTCACTTCAGTGGATGATTTCGGTTCCCTGGTTTCCGAAGCGGCCGAGGAAGTGGAAGTCGGCATCACCGATCTCCAGGATGATCAGGATGAGTTCATGGCTTCGGATGCCCCCATCATCAAACTGGTCAACGGTATCCTTACCAAGGCCATCAATGACGGGGTGTCCGACATTCATATCGAGCCCTTTGAAAAGTCTTTCCAGGTCCGGTACCGGCTGGACGGGGGCATGTACAAGGCCATGAATCTTCCCGTTTCCATTAAAAATGCCGTGGTGTCCCGGCTCAAGATCCTGGCCCAGTTGGATATCGCCGAAAGAAGAGTGCCCCAGGACGGCCGGATCAAGCTGAGGCTGGGCCGGCGCAAATCCGTTGATTTCCGGGTATCCACCCTTCCCACCCTGTTCGGGGAAAGCATTGTCATGCGAATCCTCGACCAGAGCGCCCTGAGTATCGACCTGACCCGCCTGGGTTTTGAATCTTCCACCTTTGATATGCTGAAGCGCTGTATTTCAAGGCCGTACGGACTGCTGCTGGTTACCGGCCCCACAGGCTCGGGCAAGACCACCACCCTTTACTCCATTCTCAACCGGCTCAACAAGGACGACATCAAGATTCTCACGGCCGAGGACCCTGTGGAGTTTAACTTCAAGGGCATCAACCAGGTCCCGGTAAGGGAAGATGTGGGCATGACCTTTGCTGCTGCCCTGAAAGCCTTTCTCCGCCAGGATCCGGACATTATCATGGTGGGGGAGATCCGGGATATCGACACGGCCGAGATCGCCATCAAGGCGGCCATGACAGGCCATCTTGTCTTTGCCACCCTGCATACCAATGACTGCCCGTCCACCATTGGGCGTCTCGTGGATATTGGAATTCCCCCTTATATGCTGGCCTCTTCGGTCACCATGGTGTTGTCCCAGCGCCTGGCCCGGAGGCTGTGCCCGGAATGCAAACAAAAGGTCACCGGCCACAATCCCGAGGATCTGGAACTTGACGGATTTTCCAAGGATGAGGTCGATGATCTGGAAATTTACGGGCCCAATGGATGTTCAAATTGCAACGGAACCGGATACAAAGGCAGGGTAGGGCTTTACGAACTCATGGAAGTGACCGAGGAGGTGGCCAAGGCCATCAGTGCCGAGGTTGCCGAGGACCAGCTCAGGAAGGTGGCTGTCCAGGAGGGAATGGTCACTCTGAGGGATGCCGGGCTCCAGAAGATCAGGACCACGGAAACCTCTCTGGAAGAGGTGCTCAGGAAAACCGTTATCACCAAGGAGGCCCTGCCGGCCTACCTGGTTAATCCCGATGTGGAACAGTACGAGGACAAGGACGTCATTATCCGGGAAGGCAATACAGACATTGATTTTTTCAAACTGGTCCAGGGTGCCCTCTACGTGGTCAAGGGCGGAAAGAAAATCGCCGAAATCACCCAGCCCGGGGATTATTTTGGTGAGATGTCCGCCATTACCGGGGATCCCAGATCCGCCTCCATCGTTTCCAAGGGAAGATCCAAAATCAAACGCTTCCCCGGCGACAAGCTGGAAGAGATCATTGAAAAGTATCCGGAAGTGGCCAAGCACCTGTTCTCCGTGCTTGCCGCACGCCTCCACCAGACCGACAGACGGATGATCAACATTATCAATCAGATCCAGAAGAAACCCATGAACTGAAGTTTCAGCCAAAGTTCAAACATGGGGGTCAACAGAAAATCCAATAAACTATTTTGAGGGTTTAAAGTATCTGTCCTTTTCGCTGTAAATGCAGCCGCAGTATTGCTGGCGGTACATGTCAAGCTGTTTGGATTTTTCGATTCCAATTTTCCATCCGTCCCTGAAATCCTGGTAGAAAAATTTCAGACCGTACCGTTTTCCCAGGGCTTCCCCGATTTCCCGGATCTGTTCGTGGTTCTGGAATTTGGAATAGAGCAGGGTGGAGGAAAAGGCGTCGAACTTTCCTTTTTTCGCCACCAGGGCCGCAGCCTTGAGCCGCTCGTGGTAGCAGGTCCGGCATCGGTTGTCCTCCCTGAACACCACGGACTGGATAAAGCGTTCCAGTTCATAGCCCTGCTGCCAGATCATTTTCAATCCGATGTCCCGGCTGTACTGACGCAGGGTATCTTCCCGGCGGATGCATTCGGTATAGGGATGGATATTGTGTCGAAAGAAAAAGCCCATCACCTCGATGCCCTTTCCCCTGATGACCTCCAGGGGATAAATAGAGCAGGGTGCGCAGCAGGTATGGAGGAGGAGCTTCATTCCCGGCTCCCGAAAATGGCGGTTCCCACCCGGACCATGGTGGAGCCTTCTTCCACAGCGACCCTGAAGTCATTGCTCATGCCCATGGACAGATCTTCCATGGATATATTCGGAATGTTGGCCTCCAATATCTGCTCTTTGATCCCAACCAGGCGTTTAAAATAGATCCTGGCATCTTCGGGATTCTCAAAATAGGGGGGCATGCACATGAGACCCCGGACCGACACATTCTCAAATTGACTGATCTCCCGGGCCAGGAATAGCATATCCTCGGCCTGGGCCCCGGATTTGGTGGTTTCCTCGGCAATATTGACCTGGAGCAGAATCTTCTGAATTTTATCTATTTTTTTGGCCTGTTTGTTGATTTCCCTGGCAAGCTTGAGTTTGTCCACGGTATGGATATAGTCAAAATACTTGACTGCGAATCTGGCCTTATTGGACTGGAGATGACCGATGAAATGCCAGCAGGCCCGGTCCTTTCCGATAAGATCAATTTTTTCAACCGCCTCCTGGATATAATTTTCCCCCAGGTTCTCGGCACCGGCCTCAATGGCCCGGGTGACAATCTCAGCACTTTTGCGTTTACTCACGCCGATGAGGGTGAGGGTTTCCGGATCCCGTCCGCAGGCAACCGCCGCTTCTATGAGCTGTTGTTTCACTAGTTCAAGATTCTCTTTCACAGGGGTCATTTCGATATTCCTTTGTCCCTTATTCTTATGGAAAAACCAGTCTATCACAAAGGATTCATGGGATCAGCAATTAAATACCCAATGGGGTGTCTGCGATCTTTTTTTAGAATTGAACGGCACCCAATTTCACCAAGGTTTCCATGACCTCACACAAAGGAAGTCCGACGACATTGGAGTAAGAACCGCAGATGGATTCCACCATGAACCCGCCCATTCCCTGGATCCCGTATCCCCCTGCCTTGTCATAGGGTTCGGGGCTCTTGGCGTACCAGAGAATTTCATTGCCGGGCATGGACTTGAATTGCACCCGGGTTTCAACGGCCCTGGTGATCTCTTTATCCTTTTTTTTATGGCCGATGGTAAATCCGGTCAGCACCGAATGCTCCCTGCCGGTTAAAACTTCCAGCATTTGAACGGCCTCCTGTTCCGACCCGGGTTTCCCCAGGATCCGGTTGTCAACCACCACGATTGTGTCGGCTCCGATGACCCAGGCATCCCGGCACTTGGAAAGAACAGCCCGGGCCTTGAGCCGGGAAAGATCTTTCACAAGGGCGATGGGTTCCAGATCCTTTCCATTGGCTTCGTCAATATCGGCCGGAAGGATCTCAATTTTCAGTCCCATCTGCTCCAAAAGCTCTTTTCTCCTTGGGGACTGGGAGGCCAATACGATTTTGTCCTGGAAATATGGTTTCATGGGGCCTTTTTTAACAAATTTTTAAATCCATGACAATGGGGAAGCCTGGATCCTGTTTCATTCCGCAGGGGGAAAAATTCAAGAAATCACCTTGAATATTTGGCAAAAATAATATAAATATTCCAGGATTATGCCTGGGTGGCGGAACTGGTAGACGCAAGGGACTTAAAATCCCTCGGGGCTGAGCCCTGTACGAGTTCAATTCTCGTCCCAGGTACCAAAAAGATACAGGGGCTTTGGCATAATCCAAAGCCCTTTTTTTTCAACCTGAAGCCAAAAGCTGAAAGCCGGTATAAGGTTGTTTCAGCCTGTGATATTCTACTAAATATTTTGAAATAGGTCTAGAGAATTTTTTTATGGATAAGATTCAGATCAACGGCAGCAGAAAGCTTCAGGGAGAGGTCCGGATCAGCGGGGCCAAAAACGCGGCTCTTCCCCTGATTGCATCGGGCATACTGGTCAAGGGAACCACCGTGTTCACCAACGTGCCCCGGCTCATGGACATCACCAGTATCCGGAATCTGCTGGAGGATCTCGGGGCAAAATGCAGTTTTGAGGACAATGTATTTACCGTTGACGGGTCGGGAATCCACAAAATCGAGGCTGAATATGATCTTGTCAGGAAGATGAGGGCCTCCATCCTTGTTCTCGGTCCCCTGACCGCCAGGTTCGGCCATGCCAAGGTCTCCATGCCCGGGGGATGCGCCATCGGTGCCAGACCCGTGAACATGCACCTGTCCGGGCTTGAAGCTCTCGGGGCGAAGATCACAATTGATCACGGATATATTGAAGCCAAGGCCCGCCGGCTTGTTGGCAATGAAATTTATTTTGATATTCCAACGGTAACGGGAACTGAGAATCTCATGATGGCTGCGGCCCTGGCCAAGGGCCGGTCCGTGCTGAGGAATGCTGCCCGGGAACCTGAAATCATATGCCTGGCCGATGCCCTGAACAAAATGGGCGGAAAAGTATCCGGGGCCGGCACGCCCATCATTGAAATTGAAGGAGTTGACTCTCTTGAACCCGCCGAGGTCAGGGTCATCCCCGACCGGATTGAAACCGGCACGTTCATGGTCGCTGCAGCCGCCACCGGCGGAGATGTGACCATAAAGGACTGCAATCCCGAGCACATCGGCGGAATTATCAGTAAACTCAAAGACACGGGTGCCGAGGTGATCCTTCAGGAAAAGGGAGTCCGGGTAAAAGGCGGACCCCGCATCAATAGTGTGGACATCAAAACCCTGCCCTATCCGGGATTTCCCACAGACATGCAGGCCCAGTTCATGGCCATGGCCACAATTGCAGAGGGCAACTCCATCATCCATGAGTCCATATTTGAGAACCGGTTCATCCATGCCAATGAACTGCTTCGCATGGGTGCGGATATTAAAATCTCCAATGGGAATTACGCCATGGTCAGGGGCGTGGAAAAACTCCAGGGAGCTCCGGTCATGGCTTCGGACCTGAGGGCATCGGCTTCCCTGGTCATTGCCGGACTGATTGCCAAGGGCACCACGCTGATCTCCAGGGTCTATCACATGGACCGGGGATATGAAGCCATTGAAGAAAAATTCTCCTGTCTTGGCGCGGACATCCAGCGGATAGAATAGTCCAATTTCTGAACAAGAGAAACTCATCTCCGGGCGCCTCACTTCATTTGCATACCTGCCGGGAATCCTTTATGATTTAATATAGCTGTTAAAGCCAAAATCCATCAAAACGGCAAAAGGATTCGGGGTATGAAAATCAGACGGATTCCAATCCATCCCCCCTTGTTTTCCGTGGTCGTTCCCCTGATCATCGGGATAACGGCCGGAAACGTCCATGGATTTTTTCCTGGATCCCTTTTCATCGCCCTGTTCCTGCCCCTTTATTTCCTCTTTACCTGTCCTGCACTCAAAACCAATCGGATCGTCTTTGTCTGGCTGGGCAGTCTGGCCTGTATCTATGGATTTTATTCCATGTTCCGGATGGAGCACAGCACTTTGCCTCCCCTTCATATCAGTCGTTTTTGTGATGGCTCGGTTTACCGGATAAAAGGCAGAATACTCTCCTTTCAACACCATTATCCGGAAAAAATCCGCCTCAAGTTTGAAGTCCAGGGCCTGTCCGGCAATCAGGGTCCTGAATTGTATCAAAAAGTTAAGGGGTCCATTTTTTTAAATATTTACAATCATGAAAACTTCGGGGCAGGGTACGGAGACCGGCTGTTTTTTAAAGCCAGGCTGAAACCGGTACGCAATTTCAGCAATCCCGGCGGATTCGATTACCAGACCTATTTAAAGAGAAGGGGCATTACCGGTTCCTCTTATATCAATGCCGATCAGATCCGGGTTGTTCCCTGCAGGGTCTGGCCCTTTAACAGTATCCAGGCGATGGAAAACCTGAGGAACCGGTTTTTCCGATTTATCCGGGATGTCCTGGGGCCTTCGGACAGAGCAGATATTTTATGTGCACTGATCACAGGAAAGAAAAAAATGATCCGTACACAAGTCCGGGATGATTTCAGCCGGGCCGGCACATCCCATCTTCTGGCCATTTCAGGCCTTCACATGTCGATCCTTGGATTTGTGTTCTACTGGATCTGGTTTTATCTCCTGTCCCTGTCCAGATCTCTACTGATCTCTGGGCGGGCAAAAAAAACGGCCATGGTTCTCACCCTGGCCCTTTTATTTCTATACGCTTTTTTTTCCGGATTTTCCCCATCCATCCAAAGGGCATTTATCATGACATTGATTTTTATGCTTTCGTTTATGATGGAAAAAGAAGCCCAGCTTCTCAATACCCTGGCCCTGGCGGCCATTCTCATCCTCATTCTGGATCCCCCGGCCCTTTTTTCCATTTCTTTTCAACTCTCCTTTGCCGGGGTCCTGTTTATCCTGGTCGGGTTTGACCTGGTCAGGCAAAGGGGCTGGCTCGAAAAAAATGGATTGAAAATAAAACTTTTGTCTGCCGGTCTGGTTCCCCTGATGGCAGGACTGGGAACAGCTCCCCTTGTGGCTCATTATTTCAACATGGTCTCCCATGTCCAGGTTCCGGCCAATCTGGTCCTGGTGCCCATCCTGGGAGGTCTATGCCTTCCCCTGGGCTTTGCCGCCCTTTTTTTGTTTTTTATCCATGCCGGGGCCTCTGCCATGATCATCCAACTCTGTGGAAGACTGATCGATTTAGGCCTGGGCGTTACCGATTTTTTAATTTCTCTGCCCTTTTCATGGTCCAGGACCGTTACCCCGGACAGGTCTGAACTTTTGTCTATCTATCTATTCCTGGGAACTCTTTTCTGGCTGGTAATGAGTCGAAAAAAAAGGGGGCCCATGCTTTTCCTGATTTTTCTATCTTTGGCGGCCGGAATTAATACAGGCCTGAAGATAAAGAAAAGATTAGATCCCGGACAACTCATGATCACAATCCTGGACGTGGGCCAGGGCAGTGCCGGGTTGATCCAAACCCCGGAAGGGCATACCATCCTGGTGGACGGGAGCGGGTTTTCCGGCCTGTCCTCCTTTGATCCGGGCCGGTATATAGTTGGACCCTTTTTGTGGCATAAGAAGATATTGACCCTGGACATGGTTGTCCTGACCCATCCCCAGTCCGATCATATGAACGGCCTGGTATTTATTCTGAATAATTTCAAGGTCAGAAAGCTATTGAAGAATAAGGATTCCCGCAAATCCAGGGTCTATGAGAAAATGATGGCCACATGCCGAAAAAAAAAAATCCCGTTAATTCTGCCGGATTGTGTCCAAAATCATTTTTTTCTTGATCAGGTAAAGATAAACTTTTTCCACTGTTCCAGTCTGGTTCCGGGAGATAATTTCAACAATAACTCCCTGGTCTTTCAGGTTCATTTTCAAAATTTATCCATGCTCTTTCCCGGAGACGTGATGCACGGGAGGGAAATCCGCCTGGCAGAGTCGGCCGGTCCGGCCCTCAAATCATCCATACTCCTTGCCCCCCACCATGGCAGCTCAAGTTCCAGTCATGATTTTTTCCTTGATCAAGTGAAGCCGGAAAGTGTAATAGTATCCTGTGGATTTAAGAACCGGTATGGTTTTCCCCATGGTGAGGTTTTGGAAAAGTACAGGGAAAGGGGATACAATGTTTATCGGACAGATCTCAACGGAGCAGTCACCATTACCTCAAACGGCCGCCAATATGAGATCTCAACCCATATAAAGGACGGCCCGTGTTTTTCTTCTACTTTCCATATGTTCTGATCCTGTCAGGTCTCATGCTCTTCGACTGTCACAGGAGAAACCAGCCTCTCTGGTGGGCCGCCATGGTGCTTTTTGCCCCTGTGACTGCTCCCTATTTTATCTTTAAATCGAGGAAGGCCGAGGGGATAACCCTCTTCATGATTTTCCTGGCCAGTTTTTCCTTGATCGTCGGAATCGAGTTTTATACCTGGGAAAAGGAAAGAGAGGCAAACAAGTATGCCCATCTGCCCCCCATTACCCGGCAGACCATCCGGTTCAGCCAGGTTTTAACCCAGACCACCGCTGACCTGGACCAGGCCCTGGTAAAGCTGGAAGAATTGTCCAAGGTAGAGTCCAGGGTCACTGAACTCAAGGCCACCATTGATTATATTGAAGAACTCAGGGGTATTATTGCCTTGAACCGGGATGCCATAGACCGGTTTGTCCGGTTTACAAACGACTACAAATCCTATTTTGTGAAAAACCAACTCAACTGGGTCTATCATATCCAGAAGTTCTATACCAGCCGGGAGGTGATTCTTCACTACAAAAGTCTTGGAGACTACCTGGACAATTTTGAAGCTTTGCTCAAGTTCACCTATGAAAATTTCGATGCCATCAACGAGGTCAAGACCCCGTCGATTTTGAAAAATTATGACGAATACTATATCCGCTACAGACGGGCCGTGGACCGGCACAATAAGTTCAATGTGCTGCGCATTGAGTTTCAGAACCAATTCTTACATAAATACCCCGATGTCAAACCCTATCTGCCCGGAATGCGTCAGACCGATACCTTCCGGCTCTGGCAATAGTCTTTATTCTTGTAGTACTTGAGAAAGGGGACAATGACCTTGTTTTTATTTCCCCCGGACAGGTCATAGGTAATGGTGGCAATGGGCACCCCGGTCTTCTCCTCAAGCTTGGCGGCCATGGCTTCGGTCACCAGGCCGGGGCAGCAGAACGCCGGATTGGTCTGTACCAGCAGGGCAAGGTCGGGATGTTCATTGACAATATGATGGATCTTTAAAATATTGTCCATGGATTCACCGGTATGTTCCGGGAGGATACCGTACTGCTCCAGAATATTTTCATATCCCTGGCCCACCTCCAGGTCTTTTTCATTCAAGATGGGTTCAAAGTACTTATAATATTTTTTCTCCATGGCATTCATGGCAACAAAAAGAGCTCTGTTTGAGATCAGGCTTAAATACTTGCCCTCCTTAAACCATTTTCTAAAATAGGAATTGGCAATAATCTTGATATACTTGTAATAGGGGGTGATGACCACCTCTCCTCCGTTCTTTTCGATGAAATGGATCAGATCCTGGTTCATCAGATCATTATCCCGGACGTAGAGATCACCGAATATCGCCACCTTTGGCCGTCCTCCTTTCTGCCGGGTCTGGACCTTGGAAATCAGGGAAACCGCCTCTTTCAAAGCCTTTTCCTTGGAACCGCCGGTAAGAAATGCCGCGGAAATGATGGCCAGGGCCTGATCCAGGGCCTGGTCGGTTTCTCCGGCATGGATCTCATAGGGTCTGATCTTGCATCCCATGCTTCTCAAGAGGCCGCCGAACATATAGGCAAAATAGGCATTGATCGAGGCTTTAAAGGAGATGTCAAACAGGGACAGCTCTCCAAGATAGATACCGGCCTGTTCAAATCCTCTCCCCTCCCTTTCAAGGATCTGTTTGATATGAAAGGGGTACATCTTGATATTGCAGGCAATGTCGGATTCATTGAGCCATAGAATGGTATTTTCCGGATCCAGACCGTTTTTTTCCACCGTATGGATGAACCCGGCGGCCACGGCATTGAGGGGGATGCATTGGCCTGTATTGGTCAGCATACATCTTTTCAATGTTTCCCGGGTTTCCTCCATGAGCAGGGCATGAATACCTTCGTTCTTAAAGGTGGAGACAATGAGTTCACCGCTGAACCGGTCCCAGTTGGGGAAGATAATGGTCTTGTTGTCCAGGGATCGGGCGCATGCATTGTCAAACAGGGGACCGGCCAAGGCTTCGGGTTTGGCCGGCTGAACATGGTGATTGGTAAAGGCCCTGACCGCCGCCTCGATGCGGGTTTCATATCCCACACTTGAATCGTGCTCATCCAGTTCAAGCACGAGATAGGGCTTGTTGAACTTCTCCATGATCTTTTTAAAATAATCCACGGCAAAGGAATCCGGGGAGCATTTAAACGAGGTGACATAGACGGGAAAGAGCCCCGGAGTGTTTGCCGCCATATAGGCCGCTTCCAGGATTCCGGCAGCGTGCTTCCAATGGATCTCCCCGAGCAGGGGGCGGAGCATGGAAAGATCATGGTCTTCCCTGGCCAGCATGTCCTGGAAGAAAACAGGTACATTTAAATTTTCAAAAATCCTGGGGATATTGTTGTTCATGGAATCGGACAGGACCGTATAGGGACGTCCCAGGAGAAGAACTTTGATTCCTTCCGTGGTATCCATGGTCTTCTGAAAATATTCCCTTAATTTGAGTTTGTTTTGATTTTTGAATTCAACGGCCTTATCCCAGGCCGAACCGATGTCAAAAAAGGAAAAAAGAAAATCAGGGGAAATCTTCTTCAAAGCCCTGTAAAGTTCCATTTTGGTATGAAAATTGGTGTACAGGTACCTTATGGTCGGGGAGAGGATCCTTTCCCCGTCCATGTTTTCCAGACAGGAGATGGTGGAGGGGGCAAACTGGGTATAGTAGCAGTGCTGGCGCCGGGTCCCTTTGACCCGGGTTTTGTCTTCAAAATAAAAGGGGAGAAACACATAATCCGTGCAATCCAGAAGATGGGAAATATGGGCATGGAAAGCCGTGACCGGAGCACAGAACTCGGCAGCGGCAATGTTTTTTCCGATTTTTACCGGCTGTTTTAAATTTAGACTGGTTTTGGTTTTAATGCCCAGCCTGGAAAAAAAGAACTGCCAGAATTCAAGGTCTTCAAACATGTGCAGGGCAGCCGGAAGGCCGATGGTGAAATCGTGTTTCGGCGGAGGGCTGTCTGTCTGGCGGGTGATTTTTTTCCGGTCTTTGAGCAGGTTAAACCGGGTTTTTCTGGGTACCATTTTCTGGGTGTCGTAATCCCGGCCGCATAAAAACCCATAGGCCTGGGGGCCGTCTTCCAACTCAGCTATGGTCAGTTTGCAGTGGTTGGTGCAGAGCCGGCATACTTCCTGGCGGACGGGAATCTCAAGTTTCCAGAGGTCAAATCCCCTGAATTTGGAAAGAGAGACATTCTCTTCCATGGCCAGCAGGGCCACACCCAGGGCTCCTGTGAGATGGCAGAACCTGGACACATGAATGGGCCGGTTCAGTTTCTGTTCAAAGGCGGCAACCAGGGCCTTGTTTCTGGCAGTGGCCCCCTGAAACAGGACGCAGCTGCCGATTTTGCTCTCCGTGGCCACCTTGGTTAAATAGTTGTCCCTGACCGAATGAAGGACCGAGGCCAGAATTTCATCTTTACCGTATCCTTCGGCAAAATAATAGTTGATGTCCCTTTCCATGAACACGGTGCACCGGTCACTGGAAACCGGGGCCTTAACCCCCTCGGCCCGGGCGGAGTACTCGGAAAGGGGACAGTTGAGTTTCAGGGCCTGCTCTTCGATAAAGCTTCCGGTTCCTGCTGCGCAGACCGTATTCATCACCGAAGAGGTGACCATTCCGTCCTTGAGCAGGGTGAACTTGGCGTCCTGTCCTCCGATCTCGATAATGGTGTCCACATTACTGTTCAGGTTCACGGCGGCCGTGGCATGGGCCGTAATCTCATCGGGTTCGATATCTGCCCCGATGATCCTGCCGGAGATCCGCCTTCCCGAACCGGTTGTACCGCAGCCTTTAATCGGAAAATTCAATTGAAAATCCCTTAAAAAATGGTGGCAGGCCTTAAACAGTTTCTGGACGGCCTGGACCGGACGGGAAGCGGTTTTGGTATAAAATCCGGCAATGGGCGCACCGTCCTGGTTGACAATAATGCACTTGGTACTGGTGGACCCCACATCGAGTCCCAGATATCCATGGGATATCTCCAAAGTATTCGGATCCGTGTATACATCGGATTCAACCCCTTCAAATTCATAGGACTTAAAGGAAGAAAAATCAGGGTAATCCGACAGATTGAGTTCAAGGGGCGGATATTCGTAAACGCTGTTCCGGGTATCTGAAAGGAAAACCGCACCGGGAAGGTCCTTGGATATAGGTGACAGATTCGTGTCGGCAAGCTCATCCAGAAGACAGAAAGCCGCTCCCATGGCCCCGTAAAAACAGGAGAACTCATCGATGAAAAGGTCATGCCCGATGATCTTCTCCAGATGGGCCGTCACGGCCCGGTTCTGGGATACCCCTCCGCAGAAGATGAGTTTCCCCTTGTTAATCTTTTTTTTAAACAGGGTGTTGGAGATGTTTTTTGCAAGGCCGTAGCAGAGGCCGTCACAGATCTGTTCGATATCATACCCTTCCTGCTGGGCATGGATCAGGTCGGTTTTTGCAAACACGGCACACCGGGTGGCAATGTCCGGTCTCGATTTGGTATTGGCCAGGGCCTTGAGGCTGATCTGCTCGGAGCCGGCAAGATTAAGGCGCCTGGCCTGTTGATCCAGAAAACTACCGGTACCGGCGGCGCAGGAGGTGTTGTGCCTGGCCCCTGTATAATTACCGGCTTCATCAAAAAGACTGAGTGAAAATTTTTCCCCGCCGATGTGTAAAAGTGTGGCAAAGGAATGTCCGTGGAAATGCCTGGCTGCCCGGATCACAGCTACCTGTCCGTCGATACGGGACTGGGAGGCTACAAAGGAAGGGGTGGAATCCGTTGCGGCGATATAGTGAATATCCTTTAGGGCGGGATCTTCCAGGAGAGAGGAAAGGGTGTTTTTGACCTCTCCGTTGTGAAAGGCGGCCGCAGTATATGTAATGTGTGCGCTTTTGTTTTTCGTGACGGCAATAGCCGCGATATGGACGGAAACCGATCCGATGTCAATGCCCAGTATGTTTGATTGCATGGCTATATTTTCTCCCTTACCTGATTCCAGAACTCGGCCACCCCTTTGAACCAGCCTTCCACAAATTGTTTCTCATGGTCAATGCCGCCGCCAACCGCATATCTGGCCAGGTCGTGCTCCTGGTAGATTTTTTCAAAATAGGTTTTATACTGGTTGTCCTTGATGAGTTGATACGTGTCTTCAAGATGTAATACGTGCATGAGATCTTCAAAATGGGCGGACCTGGCCCAGCGTCCCCCTTCCTTTTTACCTGATTTGAAGAATTCTTTCTCCCAGAGCATTTTCTCCTGTTTCAGGCGCCGGATGATATCGGGCATATCCAAATCCTCTGAAAAGCGTTTCTTGAATTCTTCTTTTTTTTGAATCGCCTCGGTTACGGCTTCCTGAAACATCTGGGAGAAATTAAATGAATCCCGCCATTCTTTCAGTTTTTCGTGGAGCATGTCCGGAATGCTCAAGGTAATTTTCTGGGCCATGACTGCTTCCTGGGTTTTTGGTTTCGAGTTTAATCCGTATCACATCATTCTATACGTAATGATTTTTAAGGTACGTGTCAAATAAATTATTTACACGAAGAGTTGTTTTCTTCTTTATCATTGCCCGGGTTTTAGTATAAGGTAGCCCAAAACCAGGTTGATTCAACTCTATTCCTTGTTTTTTAACGTCAAACCAGATATATAAAAATGCCATTATGCCCAGCGAACTCATTGCAAATTTAGGTTCTTTCACACTCAGGCTCATTGAATCCTTTGGCCGGTTCTGCCTCTTCTTTGTCTCTGGTGCGGCCCAGATATTTGTCCTGCCGCTCCAGTCCGACAAGATCCTTGAACAGGTCTGGTTCATCGGGGCCAAATCCATCTTCGTCATTGTACTGACCGGTCTGTTTACCGGCATGGTTCTGGGACTTCAGGGATATTACTCCCTGGTCAACTTCGGATCCGAAGCCGCCCTGGGATCTGCCGTGTCCCTGACCCTGATCCGGGAACTGGGCCCGGTGCTCAGCGCCATTATGATCACGGCCAGGGCCGGGTCTGCCATGGCCGCAGAAATCGGTGTCATGCGGATATCCGAACAGATCGACGCTCTCATGACCATGCAGATCAACCCCAAGCGTTTTGTATTTACCCCGAGACTTGTGGCGGCCGTGATCAGCTTTCCCCTGCTTACCGCCCTGTTTGATGTGGTGGGGATATTCGGGGGGTATCTGACCGGATCGGTGATGCTGGGAATCAACAAGGCGGTTTATATGGATAAAGTCATCTCCAGCGTGGTCATGGAAGATATCAACGGCGGTTTTGTAAAAGCTTTTGTCTTTGCCGTCATCGTTACCAGCATCTGCTGTTTCCAGGGATATTACACCCATCTGGGAGGCAAGGGAGGCAAGGGCGCCAAAGGCGTTTCCATGTCCACGACCAACTCCGTGGTTCAATCCTGTGTCTATATTCTGATTTTTGATTATATCATTACTTATTTTTCGGTTTAAAAAAATGGAACCTGCTCTGATAGAATTCAAAAATATCAAGAAAAGCTTCGGCACCAACCACGTGCTCAAGGGGATCAATCTCTCCATCACCAAGGGACTGATTACCGCCATTATCGGTAAAAGCGGTACGGGGAAATCTGTCCTGCTCAAACATATCATCGGTCTCATCCAACCCGATTCCGGACAATTGTTGTTTGAGGGGCAGCCCATTGATCATATCTCCCGGAAAAAAAAGAATGCCCTTCAAAGGGATCTCAGCTATATGTTCCAGGACAATGCCCTGTTTGATTTCATGAACATATACGATAATATTGCCCTGCCCCTGAAGGAGGCTCGCAGACAGGCCGGACAGACCGACATCTCCATTCGGGATAAAGTAGACCAGCGCATGAACCAGCTCGGCCTGGAAGGGATCCAGGAGAAGTTCCCCCAGCAGTTGTCCGGCGGGATGAAAAAAAGGGTGGCCCTGGCAAGGGCCCTGGTCACAAACCCGAAAATCGTCCTTTTTGACGAACCCACCACAGGTCTTGATCCTGTGAGAAAAAGAAATGTTCATACCATGATCCAAGAGTATCAGGAAAAATTCGGGTTTACGGCTGTAATTGTGAGCCATGATATCCCCGAGATATTTGATGTGGCCCAGAAAATCGCCATGCTGGATGAAGGCTTGATCATCTTTGAAGGGACCCGGGATGAACTTTTCACCTCAGATTCTGATCGGCTGAATCATTTTATTCATGGCCGGGAATCCTGAGACGGCTCAAATTTATCATGCATCAAACAGGAAACAATATTTAGGAATTCATGATGGAATCTAGGAAAAAAGAATTTTACGTGGGTTTTTTTGTACTGATCGGCCTGCTGGCTTCAGCATATCTTTTTATATCCCTGGGGGAAATCAAGCTTTTTTCAAAGGACCAATATTCGGTTTACGGATATTTTTCATCGGTCTCCGGGCTGAAGCAGGGTGCCCGGGTGGAAATGGCAGGGGTCCCCATAGGAAGCGTTTCCTCTATAACCATAGACCGGGAACGTCTGGTGGCAAAAGTGAGTTTTGCCGTCGATAAAAAAATTGAACTGACCGAAGATTCCATTGCCTCGGTGAAAACTTCTGGTATAATAGGTGAAAAATACGTGGACATTTCACCGGGCGGGTCTGAGTTTCCTTTGGAAGATGGTGATGAAATAGAGAATACGGAATCCTCCCTTGACATTGAATCTCTGGTAAGAAAATTTATTTTTAGTGATGAAAAAAAATAAACGTATAGACGAAATAAAATATCGGTTTCTATTGAGTGTTCTGTTGATCCCATGTCTTATTTTCTTTATGGGAAGTCACTCCCTGCTCAGGGCCCAGGAATCGACTCCCCAGCCATATGAAGCCCAGGCACGGGAAGAGCTTGAAAAATTTTTAAACGACATGATCTCCCTGATCCAGGAGACCAATCATTCCGTTTCCGCCGAGGAGAGAGAAAAGCGGCTCCATGACAGGGCCATGGAGAACTTTGATTTTTCAACTTTTTCCCAACTCTCCCTGGGCAGGAAATACCGGTCTTTTTCAAAGAAGCAGCAGGAGGAGTTTATCCTCTATTTTTCCCGCCTCATTTCCAAAACATATGTTTCCCGGCTTGAGGGTCAGAATGTGGACAATATCAAGGTCCAATATGATGAGACCCGGTCCCTGAAACCCAGGAAAAATATATTGAGGGTCGATGCCTCCACCCGGCTCATTCAATCGGATGTTTCCATCCCCATCATTTACAGACTGATCCAAAAAGATCAGACGGACTGGAAAATATACGATGTCCAGATCGAAGGGGTAAGCATGGCGGCCAATTACCGGGACCAGTTCCGGCAGGCGGTCTCAGATTCACCCGAAAAAATTATCAATGACCTTAAAGAGAAGTTAAAAGAATGAAGAAAAAACTTCCCTTCCTTATGACCTTGGCCATGGCAGGGCTATTGTTGATCTCCGCTCCAAAAGGAAATGCAGAGGAACTCAATCCCATTGAACCTGTATTGATTGAATCTTTTCGGACTCAAGAAGGAGTTTCAGCCAGCTCATCTTCCATGATTTTACTGGCACAATCCGATGGTTCAGCAGAGGAAACCGAAGACGAACTGGATCTGTTTGAAGAATATGAAGAGGGAAATGATCAGACCATTTCAATTGCAGATCCCCTCTACGGTTTTAACTATGCCATGTACACCTTGAACGATTTTTTCTATTTTTACGCCCTCAAGCCGGTTGCCCGGGGGTATGGGGCCGTTGTCCCGACGATTGCCAGAAAAGGAATCAATAATTTTTTTCACAATCTTCTCTTTCCCGTCCGGTTTGTCAATAATGTTCTCCAGGGAAAATTGGACCGGGCCGGGGATGAGGTCGGTATTTTCCTGGCCAATTCCACTGCCGGTGTACTGGGATTCAACCCGGTGGCCCAGAAGCATCTGGGAATGAAAACCTCGGAAGAAGACCTGGGCCAGACCCTGGGATCATGGAAAATCGGAAACGGGTTCTATATTGTTTTGCCCATATTGGGTCCGTCCACCCTGAGGGACGCCCTGGGCGATATCGGAGATTCTTTTATCACGCCGGTAAATTATGCAGAACCCTGGGAACTCTACTGGGGAGCCACTGCCACGGATAAGATAAACCGGACCTCCTTTAGAATCGGTGATTACGAAGCCCTGAAAGAGGCCTCCCTGGATCCCTATGTGGCCATCCGCAACGCCTATATCCAGAACCGCAGCGCCCTGATCGAAAAATAGATCAAGACTGGGGATGGATGGATTCCCTTCCATCCCGTTCAACCCTCTTACAGGGGAAAAAGATCTCTTCTCCGGTTGGGAAGAAAATACCGCATCCTGTGGGAGCGCACATGCTCCAGGATTTCAGGGTCGAGTTCAACCCTGTGGATCTGCTCTTTGTTGTCAAGGGACCGGGATACGATATTCCCGTCAGGTCCCAGGACCAGGGCGAGTCCCGGAAAATTCAACCCGGTCCCGTTATCGCCGGTCTGGTTAACAGCGGCGATAAAGATTCCGTTGTCAAAGGCCCGGGCACTGAGGTGACGCATCCAGGACTCGTATTTCTCCCGGGAGCTTCCCCTGGGTGAGGCATGGGGAAGAAAAATCACATCTGCCTCCTGCTCGGCCATGGCCGTGGACAATTCCGGAAAATGAGCGTCGTAACAGAGCTGGATCCCGAATTTCAATTGGCGGCCCGAAAAAATCCGGGCCTCATGTCCGGCAGAGAAATAAGGTTTTTCATTGGGAGCCGTGTGAATTTTCCGATAGATTTCCACCGGTTTACCAGGATGAAACACGAGATGACTCGCGTAAATGCGGTCTTCATCACCTGACACCTGTTCCGCAAGACCGGTGAGAATGGTGATCCCCAGATTTCCGGCCAGGGATGAAAACTTTTCCGTGATTTGATCGCTGAGGGGACGGGCAATCTGCCTGATCTTCTTGCCGGCGGTATATCCGGTGAGGTTCATCTCCGGGAAAATGATGATATCAGCCTTGTCGACGGCCGCCCTGGAAACGAAGTCGATTGTGGAGTTTAAATTTATTTCAAATTCCCCTGCAACACAGTTTTGAACGACAAGGGCAAGGGTCAGCTTTTTCATAGCCTGAAATTGGCGGAAATTTTGAAGAGTCGGGTGGCCGGCAGGTTGAGAATGGTATCGACTCCTGTTTTACGGGATATCTCCTCAAGACTCTCCTGGATCATTTCCCTTGACGGGGCAATAAAGGTAAACCAGATATTGAAGGAGTGGTCCCGCTGATAATTGTGGGTCACTCCGGAATAGGCATTGACGGTCCGGGTGAAAAGATCGACTTTCTCCGGGTCCACCTTTGCGGCGCACAGGGTGGAATAATATCCCAGACGGTCCGGGCTGAAATTCCCGCCGATTCTCCGGATGATCCCTTCATCCTTGAGAGCCTTTATCCGCTTTATCAGCTGGTCCTCGTTCATGTTCAAGCGGTCTGCCAGGATCCTGTAAGGTCTGGCATCAATGGGAAAATCCGTCTGGATGGTGTTAAGTATCCTCTTATCCGCCTCATCAATGGGCGAAGGAGGGGAATTTTTCAGGGACATATGAACTCCTGGGGGTCTTTTCTGCCGGGTCCCAGCATACAACAAAAGGGGCTCTGTTTACAGACAGAGCCCCTTTTATTTAGATGGATCTAGAATTTCTTTGCTTGGTTTTGTTCAGATGTACTATACACATCCGGTCGGTTTGGGCAGACCAGCCATTTTACAGGCGCCTTTACCCGGTCCTGAGGGGAAGAGTTCGTAGATGTGTTTCAGTTTGAACTTGGTAAGTTTGGACAGTACCCGTACCATGGGTGCGATACCGTTTTTCTCGTAGTAGTCCTGGAGAACCTTAACGACCTGCCAGTGTTCGTCTGACATCTCTTCGATGCCTTCCTGGGATTTAACGTATTCTACCCATTCTTCTGAATAAAGATTGTAGTCGAGAAGGAAACCGTCTTCATCAATTTCGAAACTCTTCCCGTTAAACTCGATTGTTGCCATTTAAAAATTCCTCCTGTAAAAGTTTTTTTACTATCATCTTAAGACATAGCCGTCTTTGCTTTAAAGGTTAGCCTATGATAATTGAGAACTTAACATAGCTCAGCAATCTACTATTGTCAACAAAGAATCCTGGTTCTTTTTAAAAATACTCACCATTAAAAACACCGGTATATTAGTATTCTTTGGGGGTGAGATTGATCTGTTCCAAAGTAAAAACCGGACCGTCTTTGCAGACCAGTTCCTTTCCGATATTACACCTTCCGCACATTCCGATTCCGCACTTCATCCGGTTCTCCAGAGACATGATGATCTGATCGGGTTTGTATCCCAGCTGGGTGAGGGCCGGCTGGGTAAATTTGATCATGATGGGAGGCCCGCAGACAATGGCATAGGTATCTTCATCGGCCTTGGGAGCATTCTGCTCCACGACCTGGGGAACGAATCCCACATGGTATTTCCAGTCCGGATCATCGGTGCCGTCCACGGTGATATGCATATTTATGTCAGACCGTTTTTCCCAGTCGTAGAGCTCTTCCCGGTAAAGAAGCATGCCAGGAGACCGGGCCCCGTATACCACGTCTATATTCTTAAACTTATCCCGGTTGGCCGGATCAAGCATATAGACGATGGAAGAGCGCAGGGTTGTAAAGGCAAATCCGCCGCCGATGATGACCACGTTTTTGTTTTCAAGGGTTTCCCAGGGATACCAGTTGCCCATGGGGCCCCGGATGCCCATGATATCTCCCTTTTTCATATTGTGCAGATGGGAGGTAACCACACCGGTCCGAAACACGGTGAATTTAACAAAGCCCTTTTCAACCGGGGAAGAGGCGATTCCAATGGGAATTTCTCCCACCCCGGGGATGGACAATTCGGCAAACTGGCCGGCTTTATAGGCAAACTTTTCTTCATCTTCCGGGTTCAGAAAAACAAATGTAAAGGTTTTCAGGGATTTGTCTTCCGTTGCCACCTCTATATCATCAATGCGAACCGGGTAGGGCAGATAGGGGTTTTCCATGGTGTTTCCTCCTTTGTTCGCTATTCAGCTTTCTCGTAATTGTTCATGGTCTTGCATACCTGGCGGATGTCGATGTTCACGGGGCAGCTCTTGACACACCGGCCGCATCCCACGCACATGATCCCGGCATCATATTTGTCCAGAAAGTATTTCAGTTTGTGCATGAACCGCTGCCTCACTCTCTGGACCTTGACCCCCCTTGGATTGTGGCCCGAGGCGTGGTGGGTGAACAGAGGAGACATGCAGGTGTCCCAGTTTCGAAACCGGCTTGATTCTTTGAGTTTGGTCTCGTCCTGGATGTCAAAGCACCAGCAGGTGGGGCAGACAAAGGTACAGGTGCCGCAGTTGATGCATGAAAAGGCAATATCGTCCCAGAATGGGGCCTCGTGGAGATCCAATATGGTCTTTTCCTTGAGTCCGCCGGTTGGAACCTGGGAGGTAATTGACTTTTCAGCCTCTTTCCTGAGAATGTCGAACAAAGCCCGGCTCTCTTTTTCATCGGCTGCCCCGGAAAACCCGCAGGCCGCGGCATAGGCCTCGCCCTTGGGGGTGAGGATCTTTGCCAGGTACTTGTCGTCCATATCGGCCAGAAGAATATCCAGACCCTCTTCGGAAAAGGGTCCTGTGCCGGCGGAAAGGCTGAAATCAAATGGGCCGGGTTTGTTGACGGCCAGGCCCACAAAGGTGGTGGCTTCATAGGCGTCGCACCAGTAAGGGTCCCGGTAATCCTCGGTGTCAAAGTTCATCTTGACTAGCTGAACCGCCTTGGCATCATAGGGCCGGATTCCCAGAACAGCCCTTGGGGAGAGGTCGTTTCCGGCCCGTTTCATGATATGATGGTCATCCTTGGATTCATCCAGGGTGGTGACCAATATTTTTTCCGTCTGGGGAAAGAGAACGGATTTGGCCGACATGACCGTATCCGGGGCGTCCATTTCCGGCTGGGTATCGTTTTCAAGTTCTTTGAATATACAGCCGTTGTCACTGGTCACCGGACCGAATAGGCGATAGCTTCCCCTGGATTTATCAATGCCCTGGGCCCAGTCTTTTTTATCAATATTTATAAAGTTCATGGCAATCCCTTTTCTCTACTTGATAAAATCATTTGGATCTTCCGGACTGTACGCATCCAGAGGAGGACGTTTACTGAGATCAAGGCCGGCTTCCCAGCCGAAGAGATCCAGGGCGTCCTTGTTGAGCTTTCGGGTAAAATCCCGGACGTTGATGCCCATGGGGCAGGCCTCCACGCAGGCGCCGCAGTCGGTGCAGCGGCCGGCACAATGAAATGCCCGTAAGAAATGAAAGGTCTGAACATCGGTCTTGTCCTGGCCCTTGCCCACCCACTGGGGGCCGGATTCGTCCACAAAACAGGTGGGGCAGTAACAGAGCGGGCAGGCATTCCTGCAGGCGTAACAGCGGATGCAATTGGCTGTTAATTCTTCAAAATGGGCCCACCGGGCTTCAGTATCCAGGGCCTCTATTTCATCCACATCCGGGAACGGGTTGTCCAGGGCCGGCGTTTCAATCTCCTCTCCGGCCATGACGTCAAAGAGAACCGGATTGGGATGGGTGCAATATCTGCAGTTGTCCCGCAGAACATCCGCCTTTTGAAGTGTCTCTTCCTTTGAAGCCGAAGTAACAATGATCTTCCCGTCTGCCTCTGTGAAGCCTGTGATCTCATCCTCAAAAAGGGCGGCGATCTTTCTCTTGTCCACCATGCCCGTGCAGGGCACGCCGATGATGTAGATCTGATTCCGCTGGACCTGGTTTTCAACGATGTGGGTGACAATGTTTCTGGAATCGCACCCCTTGGCGATCACGCCTGTCTTTCCCTTGAGTCCGCGGATGTAATTGGCAAGGTTGAGCCCGCATGTGGAATTGAAGGTCAGTTTTGCCACATCTGCACCGGATCTGACGGCAACGGGACTTGCGGCCATGGGAATGGTTCCTTCAGCAAAACCGATCACCTGATCCACCTCACCCTTTTCCAGCAGGTCGGCAGAGAGCTGTCTAATTTTTTCGATGCAAGTATCCATCAGCTGTAGTCCTTTACAAATTTTTTGTTGGGTCCCAAAGCCCGGACCTTGTCCGTAATCTCTTTGACCACATCCACGAACTTGGTGGCTTCGGCGGAAGAGATCCAGGAAAAATGAACCCGGTCCCTTTCGATCCCCATGTGTTCCAGTAGATTTCCCATCAAAGCAAACTTCCTGCGTGCATAGTAATTACCGTCCAGGTAATGGCATTCGCCGGGATGTCAGCCGGATACCCAGACCGCATCTGCCCCTTCCCGCAGGGAGGAGAGGATGAATTTCGGGCTCATCCGTCCGGTGCAGGGAATCCGGATCACCCGGATATCGGCCGGGTATTCCATCCGGCTCACCCCTGCCAGGTCGGCGGCCCCGTAGGAACACCAATTGCACAGGAAACTGACGATTTTAATATTTTCTTCAGACATGAATTTTTTCTCCTTTATCCTGCTTCACCCAAAGCGTAAATTTGTGAAAAAATCTGATTGGTATCAAATCCTTTAAGGTGGATGGCGCCCGACCGGCAGGAAGCCACGCAGAGTCCGCAGCCCTTGCACAGGACGGCATTGACTTCGGCCTTGCCCTGGAACCGTCCTTCGGCCACAAAACCGGGAGCGGAATAGGGACAGATGGATACGCATACCCCGCAGGCAGAGCATTTCATCTGATCCACCCTGGCAATGGTGCCCGAGGTGAACAGGCTGTCCTTTTTGGCCAGCAGGGTCAGTGCCCTGGATGCGGCAGCCCGTCCCTGGGTGGCAGCCTCGTTGAGGGGTTTGGGATAGTGGCCGGAACCGGCGACAAAAACCCCGTCAGTGGCAAACTCGGCCGGGCCCAGTTTGGCATGTTTTTCAACGAAAAAGCCCTCATCATTGAGGGGGACCTTGTAAAAATTGGCCAGCCGGTCATCCCGATTGGGAATGATGGCCGTAGCCAGAGTCAGAAGATCCGCTTCAATGGTGACGGGTCGGTTCAGGACATGGTCAATGAGGTTAATCTTTACGCTATCCTTATCAAAAGAGACCTCGGGTTTCCTATCCCTTTCATACCGGATAAAGATCACCCCCATTTCCCTTGCCTTTTTATAGAGAAGTTCCCGTTCCCCGTAGGTCCGGATATCTCTATAAAGGATAAAGACATCCATGCCGGGATCTTTCTTTTTCAGTTCTAGGGCGTTATCAATAGAATGGGTGCAGCAGACCCGGGAACAATAGGGCCGGTCCGGCTGCCTGGAGCCCACGCACTGGATAAAGACGGCGGATTTTACCTGGTCCAGCCGGCTGTCCTTTTCCATGAACATCCTGTCCAGGTCCAGGGTGGTGATGATCCTGTCGTCCTTGCCGAATTGATACTCGTCCGGTTCAAAGGCACGGGCCCCGGTGGCCATAACACTGACCCCGTATTCGAGTTCAAAGGGCTTTCCGTCCTTTTGCAGGCTGGATTTAAAATTGCCCACAAATCCGTCCACTGATTCAAGTGTGGTGTTGGTATGGACCGTGATCTTGTCATTGGCCTCGATTTCCCGGACCAATTCCGTGAGCTTTTCCTGGATATCCTCACCCTGGGGGGTCTTATACAGGTTCAGGGCCTGTCCCCCGAGTTTTTCTTCTTTTTCAACGATGTGGGTTTCATACCCCTGGGTGGCCAGACTCTTGGCCGCTGTCATGCCGGCGAGTCCGCCGCCGATGACCATGACCGTATCGTTGACGTTGATCTTTTCCTCGTTGAGGGGCTCGGCCAGGGCTGCCTTGGCCACGGCCATTCTTACCAGGTCCTTAGCCTTGGATGTGGCGATCTCCGGGTTGTTCTTGTGGACCCAGGAGTTGTGGTTCCGGATATTGGTCATCTCAAACAGGTACTTGTTCAGTCCTGCGTTTTTCAGAGTTTCCTGGAACAGAGGCTCATGGGTTTTAGGGGTACAGGCCGCCACCACGATGCGGTTGAGGTTCTTTTCTTTGATGTACTCCACCATCTTGTCCTGGGCATCCTGGGAGCAGGCATACATGGCTTCGTCGGCAAATTCCACATAGGGCAGACCGGCCGCATATTCCGTGACATGGGCGCAGTCCACCACGCCCTTGATATTGGATCCGCAGTCACAGATAAATACCCCGATTCTCGGCCGCTCCCCGATTACATTGGTCTCGGAGATGGTCTCCACTTCCTTGGTCAGGGTGTTCCGGGCCTCGCTTAAGGCATCCCCGGCAGCCGAGGCAGCCGCACTGGCATCCAGGACAGATTCCGGGATATCCTTGGGGTTGTTGAATACACCGGAAACGTAGATACCGTCCCGGGTGGTGGACACCGGTTCAAAGGAATCGGTCTTGCAGAAACCGCTTTCCGTAAGTTCAATCCCCAGACGGTCGGCAAGATCCTTTGTCTGCTGGGTGATTTCAAGGCCTACGGAGAGAACGATCATATCAAAGGCGTCATTGACCATATTGCCCTGTTCATCCACGTACTGGATGTTGAGATCGTGGGTATCCCGGTCTTCGGTCACCGTGTGGACCCGGGAACGGATAAAGTTGATCCCGTGTTTGTCCTTGGCGTTCTCGTAATATTTTTCAAACTCCTTGCCCGGGGTCCTCATGTCCATGAAGAAGATGGAGCAGTCCAGGTCTCCTCCGGCATGTTCCTTGGCAATGATGGCTTCCTTGACCGCGTACATGCAGCAGACCGAAGAGCAGTATGCATTGTCGCATTTATTCACATCCCTGGATCCCACGCACTGGAACCAGGCGATCTTCTTGGGATCTTTCCGTTTTTCCGCCAGGGCCTTGTCCTTTTTCTTTTTGGGCTTTAAGGGCAGCTTGGGGAATGTGGTCACATGTCCCATGGTGGGGCCGGAGGCGGAAAGGATCCTCTCAAACTCCATGGAGGTCACCACGTTGGGATAATTTGCATACTGGTAATTGTCAAACCGGGTGGGATCAAAGGGGGCAAATCCCGGGGACAGAATAATGGAACCTGCATTGACAGTTAGAGTTTGTTCGGTCTGGGCGTAATCAATGGCGTTTGCCGGACAGACCTCCTCGCAGGTACCGCATTTGTCCTTGGTCAGCTTGAGGCAGACATCCGGATTGATTCCGTATTTCAGGGGGACTGCCTGGGGATATTCCACATAGATGGCGGTTCTTGTGACCAGATTGGCATTGTACTGGTCCTCGAATTTACCCGGGCACTTCTCTGTGCAGGCCCCGCAGCCCACGCAGAGGTCCTCGTTCACATATCTGGGCTTTTTCAGGATTTCGACCTGAAAATTGCCCTTTTCACCTTCAACTTTTTTAACCTCTGAAAGGGTTAAAAGTTCAATATTTAAATGCCGGCCGACCTCGACCAGTGTGGGTGAGATAATTCACATTGCACAGTCATTGGTCGGAAAGGTCTTGTCCAGCTGGGACATGACCCCACCGATGGACGGACCTTTTTCAACCAGGTAGACATAAAATCCGGAATTTGCAAGATCAAGGGCAGAAAGCATGCCGGATATACCGCCGCCGATCACCACCACTGATCCGGTTGTTTGAGTTCCCATTATCAATATCTCCTGTTTGGGTTCGTGGAACTAAGCACAAATAGCCAAAGGGTTTAACGTATGATCCCCCGGGCAAAAGCCGGTTTTTCATCCCTTAAACCGTTGTTCGTGATTAAAGATTTATGTTATAAGGCACTATTTCAGCCATTGTCAACCTCAACCTGGTATAAAGGCAGGACTAAATTCAATTCAGTCAGTTATCCGGGTTCACGGGAAACCGGGACCGGATCAGGCTCTACTTGATATGAAGAAAATACTTACCATCTGCGGCCCTACAGGGATCGGAAAAACCGGTTTTGCCATCCGGCTTGCCCGGGCCTTTGACGGGGAGATCATCGGGGCCGATTCCATGCAGATCTATAAGCATATGAATATCGGCACGGCCAAGCCCGATGAAGAGGAAAGGGAACAGGTGGTCCACCACATGGTTGATTTCCTGGATCCGAAAATCGAATTTGATGCGGGTCAATACGCCCGGCAGGCCGGCCAGGTCATTGATGAACTGGCAAAAAAGGGGAAGATGCCCATTGTTGCCGGGGGCACGGGTTTTTATATCCGGGCCCTTCTTTACGGTCTGTTCCGGTCCCGGCCGGTGTGCGAGAAAACCATTTCCAGGCTTACGGAACAGCTTCATGAAAAGGGGAGTTCATATTTGTATGAGCAACTCAAGGCCTGTGACCCGGCCGCCGCCCAAAAGATTCACCCCAATGACAGCTTCAGGCTGGTCAGGGCTCTTGAGGTCTATTCCACCACGGGCAAACCCATTTCACACCAGCAGCAGGACCATGATTTCAAGGATCAAAAATTTGAAAGCCTGACCCTGGGGCTCTCCATGGACAGGGAGAGGCTCTATGAAAGGATCAATAAACGAGTGGACATGATGATGGACCAGGGCCTGCTCAGGGAGGTGGCGGATCTTGTGGAAAAGGGGTATTCCCTGGATCTCAAATCCATGCAGTCCATCGGCTACCGCCATATGGGCATGTTTTTAAAGGAAGAGGTCGATCTTGACGAGGCTGTCCGTCTGCTGAAACGGGATACCCGCAGATATGCCAAACGCCAGTTCACCTGGTTTAAAAAAGAACCCGGAATCATCTGGGTCAATCCCGAAGAGTTCTCCAGGGCTCAACAGATTGTGAATGATTTTTTGACATAAGTTCGGTTTTTACATATAGTTCGGTTTTTGAAATTTATATCCTTTGGATAGTAAGAGGTAAACCCGTTCATTGGAATTGAATATACAATGAGTAAGAAAAGAAGATTTTGCATGAGAACCGCAGCGGTTCTGCTCGGCTTAATGGTTATCGGATGTGCCCAGAAACCCGTTAAAAAACCCATGGAAGAGCACCCGGTTGTCCAGGAAGAAAAAGAACCCGGAATCAAGGCTGAAACTGCGAAACCAGAGGAAAAACCGACCCTGGTAGAGGTGCTCACAGCCCAGGCAGACCTGTTTTCATCCCAGGGAAATTTCATGGATGCCCTTCTGGTGTACAACCAGGCCCTGGCCCAGTCCCAGGACAAAGAATGGGACACCATTCTTTCAAAGATCGAAATCACCCTGGCCCGGGCAGATTCCGCCTTGATCCAAAAGGTCCTCTCCATCGAGAACCTGACCATTCCCGAGCCCCTGCTTCTCTACTGGCTCGGGTTAAACCTCTTGTCCGAAGGGAACAAGCCCGGCGCCAAAGAGGCTCTAACCCAGTTCGTGGGACATTATCCAGACCATCCTTACGCCCTGGACGCCATTGATCTCATTGACGGCATCACCCAGTCGGAAATTAAAAAGGATACTCTTGGATGCCTGCTTCCCCTTTCCGGTAAATACGGAGTCTTTGGCCAGAGGGCTCTCAAGGGAATCGAGCTGGCAATTCAGGATCTCTCCAGAACCCACGGCAGAAATTTCAATGTCATTATAAAGGATACCGGATCAGATCCCCAAAAGGCGGTGACCGGTCTGGAAGAACTTGTGAAGGATAAGGTCATTGGGATTCTGGGGCCGCTTCTGGCCGTTGAGGAGGCCGGAGCACGGGCCCAGGAACTGGGAATTCCCATGATCGCCCTGACCCAGAAACAGGATTTTCCCCTGCAGGGAGATTATCTGTTTTCCAATTTCATTACCCCGGAGATACAGGTCCAGGCCCTGGGTACCTACGCATTCAGAGATCTTGGCATTGAAAAAGTAGCCATTCTTTATCCGGATGAGCGGTATGGAAAAAAATACATGGAATTGTTCTGGGACATGGCCGATGAATTCGGGGTGGATGTGGTCGGGGTGGAAGCCTACCAGGGAAACGAAACCGATTTTACACTTCCCATTCAGAAACTGACCGGAGAGGTTTATCCGCTTCCGGATGAGTTAAAGGAAAGATTTGCCGCCGAGAACCGGGAAATGGGCCCGGAGGGTGAGGTCCTGCCCCTTGAGAATTTTGATTCCCTGGAGACGGACTCAAGGAATTCCCTGACAAAATCTGAAGACAAGATCGAAATCGATTTTCAGGCGGTTTTCATTCCCGACTCAGCCTCCCGCCTCAATCTTCTCCTTCCCCAGCTTGCCTTTTATGATGCCAAGGGGATCGTCCTTCTGGGCACCAATCTCTGGCACGACAAAAGCCTGCTCAAGGGATCCAAGGGATATAACAGGAATGCCGTTATCACCGACGGTTATTTCGGAGACTCTAACCGGCCCGAGACCGCCCGCTTTGAAAAGGAATTTTCAGACCTCTACCAGACCCGGCCCGGATTTCTCGAGGCGGTTTCCTACGATACCATGAAGATTCTTTTTGAAACCAGCCTGGATGAAGCGGTAAACACAAGAAAGGCCTTGAGAGATGCCCTGCTGACGGCCAGGATATTCGAAGGGGTTACGGGAAACACGATCTTTGACCAATCCGGGGCGGCCCGCAAGGAACTTTTCCTGATCACGATCAAACGGGGCCGGTTCATGGAGATCGATAAACAGGGCATCCCGAACAATTAAACTTTTCTAAAATTTTTCTGGAAGGCCAACGGCTTAATCTGAAAAATAAGCGTACTGCCCCGTGGCCTCGAGTACGGACTGCCAGAGCCGTCCATTGGGATCCAGGGTCTTTCTCTTGCCGGCCGAGGCTTCCATGGGCACATGGATATAATGGTTGCTCCAGAAGCTGATGAGCACCTTGGTCTTTCCGGCCATGCCGGCATGGACCGCATCCCTGGCCAGAAGGCCGCAGAATACACTGTCGTTGGCATTGGCCGGCAGGCTCCGGATAATATAACTGGGATCGATATACTTCAGGGAAATGGGGATATCCTTTTCCTTGAAGTATTGACTTATGTTCTCTTTAAGGAACTTACCGATATCCTTTAAAATCACGTTGCCGGAAGGGTCGTATTTTTTTTCCCTGTCCTTGAAGAAGTTCTGTCCCGCACCTTCGGCCACGATGACCACGGCATGGCGCCTCTGCTTGAGCCGTTTCTCAATGGCCTGGAGAAGCCCGTTTCTTCCATGGAGCTGAATATCCACCTCCGGGATCAGCACGAAATTGGCATCCTGCTGGGCCAGGGCGGCAGTGGCGGCCAGAAAACCGGAATGCCGACCCATGAGTTTGATGAGGCCGATGCCGTTGGGATAGGCCTCGGCCTCATTATGGGCTCCTTTGATGGCCATGGTGGCCACATCAACGGCCGTGTCAAACCCGAAGGATCTGGACACCAGAAATATATCGTTGTCAATGGTTTTGGGAATGCCCACCACGGAGATCTTCAGCTCCCGGGCAGAGATCTCATCCACGATTTTCTTGGATGCCATAAGGGTGCCGTCCCCGCCGACCATGAAGAGAATTCCCACGTTCATCCGTTCCAGGCAGTCCACCACCTTGCCAATGTCCTGGCTTCCTCGGGAGGAACCCAGGATGGATCCGCCCTTATCCTGGATTCCGGAAACCGCAGCCGGATCCAGGTCCATGACCTCATGGCCGAATTCCGGGATAAATCCCTGGAGACCGTGGCGGATTCCGTAAATATTCCTGACCCCGTAATTGTGGTAAAGCTCCAGCACAATGGCCCGGATGATGTCGTTGAGGCCCGGGCAGAGGCCTCCGCAGGTCACAACGGCGCATTTAAGCTTGCTGGGATCAAAATAGAGATATTCCCTGGGCCCGGCCAGTTCAAAGCTGGGCAGTTCTACCCCCGCAGCAAAGGCATCCTTGAATGCCTCGGGCCGGACATCGGCCAGGATCCTGGCATCGTCGGAGATAAAATGCTTCTGGGCCCGGCCGGCCTGATCCTCCCTTTTCATGGGAGAAACAATGTTGGCCTTGCCGAGTGTGGAAATTTCAGTTTCAAACTCCTGGACATTCATTAACTGCCTCCATTGTATTTAAAAGATCCTTTCCCTAGAATGTCGTGAAGGTGAAGAATTCCTTGCAGCCGGTTATCCCTGCCGGTGATGGGAAGAACCGTGATCTGATACTTTTCCATGATGTTGAGGGCATCGTATAAAAAAGCATCCGGACTCAGGCTGTGGGGATCTTCCGTCATGATATCCTTGGCTTTGCACTTGCCGAGCATGCCCGTGCCTTCGGCGGCATGATGCCGGATATCCCCGTCTGTGATAATGCCCCTGACCCTTTGCTCCCGGTCCAGAACTATCACAGCTCCCAGCCGGTGGCGGTCCATTTCCCCAAGGGTGGAAACCATGGGATCCTCCTCGGACACGCAGGGGGCCTTTGCTGTTTCAAACATGATCTCTTCAACTCTGCAGGTCAGCCTCTGGCCCAGGGCGCCGCCGGGGTGGGACCGCATGAAATCGCTTTTTCTGAAGTTTTTCTCATTGATCAGAACCACGGCAAGGGCATCTCCCATGGCCAGCTGGACCGTGGTGGAGCAGGTGGGAGCCATGTTAAAGGGACAGGCTTCCTTTTCCACTCCGGTGTCGATGACCAGATCGCAGAACCCGGCCATGGTGGATGAGGGGTTCCCAGTGAACCCGGCCAGGCGGCATCCAATGGCCCGGATCTCGGGAAGAAGCTGGTTGAGTTCACTGGTCTCCCCGGAGTTGGATATGGCAATGAAGACATCTTCGGGCCTGACCATGCCCAGGTCACCGTGGACCGCTTCCACAGGGTGGAGAAACATGGCATTGGTGCCGGTGCTGCTCAGGGTGGCCGCTATTTTACGGCCGATGAGCCCGGATTTACCGATGCCCGAGATAATGACCCGCCCGGTGGAGGAACAGATATCCTTAACAAGAATTTTAAAGGAGTCATCCAGGTTTTCGGCAAGTTTTAAGATGCTTTCGGCTTCCAGTTTCAGTACGTCGATTGCGCTTTCTATGATCATATTTCCATTCTAACTTTCAAATTAAATTTTTGGACGTGTTTTATCGGTTTTGAAATTTCAAATTCGATTGTGCCTTAAGTTTGGTTATACAATAATCCCGGGGTTTTTCCCATTAAAAAAATTTTCGGACATGGGTGGATATACCCGAGATGCTGGGAAAAGGTTGCTGGATATTTCAGGAGGATGCTGGCTCGGAATTTTCCTCTTTGGTGCATTGGAGCAGGGTAGCGAGGTAGTATTTTTTTCTGATTTTGAACATTTTACAGCTCTTAAAGGTTTTAAAGATTTTGATCTTACCCGGCAGCAGGAGGGGATGGAGATTCCGCTTAATCCCAGCCCCCCGTCCTGGGCGGCTGGGAAGCTGAAATGCCCGGAGGTTTTCCGTCCTGGACCTCAGCGCATTTAAGCCGCTCCACCCCCATCCCCTCCTGCTGCCTGATCGGCCTGGTTTGCCATGGTTGTAATTTTCTAATCTTGTATCAATGGATTGCCCTTTTGGGCATTCGGCTTTTTTCAGAACATCTTAATTTTGTATAAAAAAATACGCTTGAAATTTTCTTGACACCTGCCCATAGCCGGGTTACAGCTTATCATGTTTAAAACATTCAAATACAAGAGGCTGAAGATCCTTAAGGAGCTAAATATGGGTATGTATAATCCTCCCCATCCCGGCCAGGTCTTAAAAGAACTTTGCATTGAACCCTTAGGTTTGAGTATCACCGAGGCAGCAAAAGGCCTTGGGATTTCCAGGAAGACCTTGTCAGCGCTTTTAAATGGCCGCTTCGGCATTTCGCCTGAAATGTCCATACGGCTTTCTAAAGCCTTTGGAGGCAGTGCTGAAAGTTGGCTTATTCAACAAACCCAATATGACCTTTGGCAGGCAAGGCAAAATGAAAGTCACGTTAAAGTCAAAACTTTTACGTAATGATAATATCATTGCTTTTCCTGGGGCGAAACCCATTTGAATTCAATTTGATTGTATATAAAATTAACAGTTGCATTTTCGGACCGGTAATGATTATCTCCAATTAAGCTGATTTCCAGTTAGGATCAGCCTATCTTAAAAATAGTTGGATAATATTCATTTTTTACACTCTATACAGATCTGCATAATCACTTGTTATGTCTTCCAAATATCAAAGGAACTTAAAATGAAACAATTTCTGATAATATGTTGTATGCTAATATTGTGTTCTTGTGGATCATTGCAGTCTCAACTTCTAAATGAAAAGCCTTCATCACGTTATTACGGTGTAGAATTGCATACGCCATCATTTTTACCTGACGGAAAAAGTTTGCTCTTTTGTATTCAAAATAAAAAAGGGACAACAATATATAAATTGAGTATTGAAGGAAACTCACAACCCATTTCTTTAAAAAACTATAGTAAATTTGACTATAATCCTGTCTGCTCTCCTATCGGAAATAAAATCGTTTTTGAATCAGGGAATGGGGAGACAGCAGCAGATATTTGCTTAATGGATATAGATGGTTCGAACAAAATTGCAATTACAAAAAGCCCGGATCATGATTATAACCCTATTTTCTCACCAGACGGCTCAAAAATTTTCTTTATTAGGGCAAAGTCTTTTAAAAAATATTCTCCAATTGCAAGGAAAGGTTGGCATGACTCTGACATTTACTCTATAAACCTCGATGGAAGTGGATTAACAAGGATAACAAATGGCAATTATTATGCCATTAATGACCTGAGCGTAGACCCCAAAGGAGAAAAACTGTTAGCCTATATGATGGGTAGAAAATTTGAATGTTGCACTATTTTTGAAATACCTATTAAGGATCCCGACAATATTAAGCCTATTAAACCCATAATTAATCCAAAAGATACAAAACTAAGGCTACTCCGTCCTTTTCAAAGAAGATCTTTTGATTATGATAAATTGTATAATCCCAAATTTTGCCCTATCAACGCAGACATCTTATTCATGCCTAACTTTGATGAAATACATATTATGAGTTCCAAAACGGGCCTTTCAAAAAAGATTATTCATCTTGATGAAAATGAATATACAGGGATATATGATCCTCCATCTTTTTCTTTTGATGGGGAAAAAATAGTTTTTATTGAACAAAAAACTATCAGTTTTAGAAAAGATTCCTATACTATTTGGATTAGCAATGCCGATGGTTCAGGCAAAAGAAATGTGTTTTAGAGATTATCGTCTTAATGAAGTTTAGAACTGAAATTAAATTAAAGTTTGAGGTGCGACGGCATCAGACATAACAATTCGGTGTAGCATACCGCTTGGGGCTCCTCCTTTACATCAGATCGGGAGCCCCTGACATTACAGTCAACTTAATACATTATTCTCCTGACAACCGGGGAAAATCAACTATCAAGTTTGTTAAATGGCAAATTGAAGCCCTGAAATTCAAAACAATGCATTAATAAGTAACAGGAGCAACCAATGAACCAGAAAAAAGGCATAAATCAGCAGCAGATCGAGCCCAGAAAAACTGCGGCTTCAAATAAGAAGAAAATTCAGGACCAGGCCTCCATGGGATCTTCTCTTTTGAAGAAGAATGAATTTACCCTCATCATTGCCGGGGCGCTGGTGGTTACGGCCATTGTGTTTTTTCTGTTTTTCCGGAGTTCAGGGCCAGGTAAGGTTGAACCGGTTTCTGATACCGGTTCTTCGGCAAAGCTTGAGGAGCGGATCAAGAATATGGAATCTGCTCTGGAAGAGCTGAAAATGATGAAAGAGCAGGTTGGATTGTCCGGGGAAAATTCTGAAGCGGATCCATCCGTGAAAAAGGATCTGGTTGAGGTCCGGCAGAACCTGTCCCGCCTTGAGAACTCGGTTACCCTTAAACTCGACTCCCTGATCCGGCGCATGAATGTGCTTGAGAAACAGATGGTGGGAATCAAGGAAGCAAAAGCCCCGGCAACGAAAGCGCCGGTCAAGAAGGTGGAGAAAAAAGCCGTTGTGGCATCCAAGCCTCCGGTGAAAAAACCGGCCGTGAAAGCCACCAAAAAAACGTCCATGTTCCATACCGTGAAAAAGGGGGAGACCCTCTGGTCCATTTCCCAGAAGTATAAGACCACGGTGGCCAAACTGAGAAAGCTGAATAACCTGACTCCGGAGACCAAGATATATCCGGGCACCAATATTCTGATCCGTTAGGTTTTCAGGTTAAAGGTCAGGAAGACCCATTATTATCTGTAGGTTTTTTCCCAGGCGGTCTTGATCTTTTCCGGAAAGACCGCCGATTTTTTTAATGATGAGGCGGCTGTCCAAGGTGAAGAGTTTCATACGGATTTTTGAAGGGGCAGGGAGCCCCGCCTTCTTCAGGCTGCCGATGGGGACATCAAGGGGCCATTCCGGATTTTTATCACTGGTGATCAGGTATGTTTGACAATATCGATAAGGTCCTTCACTTTTTGAACGTCCTTGATGCCGGGCTCTTTTTCCACACCAGAAGAAACATCCAGTCCCCAGGGCCGGGCCTGGTCAAGGGCCTGCCGGACATTTTCCGAAGAGAGTCCTCCGGCCAGGATCACGGGTTTATCCGTTTTTAGTCCTGAGGAGACCGAGTAATCCCAGGTTTCGGCATTGCCTCCGGGGAGAATGCCTTTCCCGTACTCAACCAGGAAAGCGGAGGCGTCCGGGTATTTTGCCGCATCTGTCAGAAGGGGGTTTCTCGCGGCAAACAAAGCTTTGATAACGATGAGGCCCTGTCCAGTCAGCTTTTGCACCAGTTCCGGGGATTCGCTCCCGTGGAGCTGGGCCGCCTTTATTCCGCAGATCTGCTTTACTTCCATGATAAAATCAAAGGTTGCATCTACAAAGACCCCGCAGAAAACCTGATCCGGGGGCAGGGCACGGGTGATTTCTGCGGCCTGGGATATGGAGACGTTCCTGGGGCTTTTTTCAAAAAAGACCAGACCGATGGCATCTGCTCCGGCCCGGACGCAGTCGACTGCATTGGAAGGATCGGTAAGGCCGCAGATCTTAATGAAGGGCGGCCGGGGAACGTGGATTTTGGAAATCATCTGGTTTTTCCTTTCTTCAGGGCTTTAGGCCCCATACCGGTGGCCGGTAAAACCATTAACCATTTCAATTCCCGGCTACTCTTCCCCCCTGAGAGATCGGATAAAGGCACGGGTGTCGGCGGCCCGGACAATGCTTTCCCCGACCAAAAAGTTGAATATCCCGTTTTCAAGACCTTTTTCCACTCCGGCCCGGCCGGAGATGCCGGAGGCTTCCACGGGAATAATATCATCGGGGAAAATGGCCGCGATTCTCTGGGCCGCGGTCACGTCCACCTCCAGGGTGGACAGATTCCGATTGTTGATCCCCACTACTTTGGCACCGCAGAACAGGGCCTGGTCCAGTTCGAATTCCGAGTTGATCTCCACCAGGGGTTCCATGCCAAGTTCCCGGGTCAGAAGGGTGAAATCCCTTTGCTGGTCCCGGGAGAGCATGGTGGTGATGAGGAGGACGGCCGAGGCCCCGGCTTTTTTGGCTTCAAATATCTGAAAAGAGGAAATAATAAAATCTTTTCTCAGCACGGGCAGGTCCGTGGCCGAGCAGGCAATTTCAAGATCCTTGAGGCTTCCCTTGAAATACCGGGATTCCGTAAGAACGGAAATGGCTCTGGCCCCGGCCCGGGTATACTCTTTGGCATAGGATTTTGGATCCAGGTCCGGCCGGATGTCTCCCTTGGACGGGGAGGCTTTCTTGATCTCGGCAATGATGCCGGGATCCTTGGGGGAGCTTTTGGCCATGACAGGTTCAAAACTGGCCGGTATGGGAGTATCTTCAGCTTCCCTGCGGAGGATGGCCAAAGGGATGGCCGTCTTGCCTGCGGCCACCTCTTCCTGTTTGATTTCAAGGATGGTCTTTAAAAATCCGGAAACGCCCATCTTATCCGTTCTCCCGGGTGTACTGGGCCAGAAGTTCCAGTTTTTCCAGGGCCTTGCCCGAATCAATGGAGGTTTCAGCCAGGGCGATTCCCTCTTTCAGGTCAGGGGCGGCCCCGGCAGCCACCAGGCCGCAGCCGGAATTGATCAGGACAATGTCCCGTTTGGGTCCTTTTTCCCCCTTGAGCACGGAAAGGGTGATGGCGGCATTCTCCTTTACATCTCCCCCTTTGAGGTCTTTTGGATCAGCATATTCGCCAAAGTAGTTCATGGGATCCAGGTCATAGGATTTGATGGCGCCCTGGTTGAGTTCGGATACCCGGGTCAGGTCCGTGGTGGTGATCTCGTCCATGCCGTCGTGGCCGTGGACCACGAAGGCCCGTTCCACTCCCAGGATTTTCAAAGCCCGGGCAAACATCTCGGTCAGGGCCGGGGCATAGACCCCGAGGATCTGGCAGGAGGCCGCCGCCGGATTGGTCAACGGTCCCAGCATGTTGAATATGGAACGGATGCCGCAGTCCTGGCGGGCCTTGCCCGCATATTTCATGGAACCATGGTAAAGGGGGGCAAACATGAAACCGATGCCGATCTCGTTCACGGCCTCTTCCACGATTTCAGGGTCCACCGCGAGGTTGACCCCCAGTTCCTCCAGAACATCGGCTGATCCGCATTTGCTGGAGATGGAGCGGTTGCCGTGTTTGGCCACGGTGATCCCGGCTCCGGCCACCACAAAGGCCGTGGTGGTGGAGATGTTAAAGGAGCCGGAAGAGTCCCCGCCCGTACCGCAGGTATCAATGACCTTCTTGGACAGGGCCTGGATCCGGACGGCCTTGCGCCTCATGGCCTGGGCTGCACCGGCCAGTTCCTCAAAGGTTTCCCCCTTGGTGGCAAGGGCAGCCATGAAAGCCCCGATCTGGGCCTCTGTGATCTCCCCGGAAAAGATGTCCATGAGCATGGAAGCGGCAGATTCCCGGTCAAGGTCCTTGCCCTGTATGATCTGGTTTAGATTTTGGGTGAAGTTCATTTGGATCTAAGCTCCTTTGATAAAGTTACGGATCAATCGTTTGCCCACAGTGGTCATGAAGGATTCCGGATGGAACTGAACTCCCTGGGTGGGATGCTCCCTATGGCGGATACCCATGATTTCTCCGTCTTCTGTCCTGGCCGTTACCATAAGGCAGTCGGGCAGGTCAGACTCCTGTACAGCCAGGGAATGGTAGCGCATTACGGTAAAGGGCTTGTTCAGGCCGGTGAAGATATGCTCCCCGTCCGCCGTGACCACGCTGGTCTTGCCGTGCATAATTTTTTTGGCGTGGATCACGGTTCCCCCGAAGCTCTGGGCAATGGCCTGGTGGCCGAGACAGACCCCCAGGATGGGAATTTTCCCGGAAAGGGCCTGGATGGCATCCATGGACACGCCGGCATCCTCGGGCCGTCCCGGTCCCGGGGAGATGACAATGGCCCCGGGGTTCATGGTTTCCAACTCCTGTACGCTGATCTTATCGTTCCTGAAGACTTCCACTTCCACACCGGTGTGGAGAATATAGTGGACCAGGTTGAATGTAAATGAATCGTAATTGTCAATGATGGCGACCTTCATTCCTCTATCTCTCCTTTGAATGGGATAATGCCAGTTTCAGGGCGGTTTCAACGCTTTGGGCCTTGTTCCGGCACTCTTCAAGCTCTTTCTGGGGATCGGAATCGTATACAATCCCGGCCCCGGCCTGGACCACCAGGCGGTTTCCTTCCATGACCGCCGTCCGGATGGTTATGGCAAAATCCATGTTTCCTGTAAAGGAAATATATCCTGCCGCACCGCCATAGACGTTCCTGGGACGGTTCTCCAGCTCTGCTATGATCTCCATGGCCCGGATCTTGGGGGCACCGGAAAGGGTTCCGGCCGGGAAAGTGGCCTTGAACAGGTCAAAGGCGTCCACCTCCTGTTTGAGGTCACAGGTGATATTGGAGACCAGGTGCATGACATGGGAGTAGCGCTCAATGACCATGGTGTCGGTTACCTGGACGGTTCCGGCCTCGGCCACCCGGCCCAGGTCGTTCCGGCCCAGGTCAATGAGCATGACATGCTCGGCCCTTTCCTTTTCATCGTTGAGCAGCTCATCGGCCAGGGTCCGGTCTTCCTGTTCCGTAGCTCCCCGGGGCCTTGTCCCGGCAATGGGACGCAGGGTGGCCACGTTGTTTTCCAGGCGGACCATGGTCTCCGGGCTGGATCCGGCAATGACCCGGTCTTTAAAGTTCATGAAAAACATATAGGGAGAGGGATTGATATACCGCTGGGCCCGGTAGATCAGGATGGGGTCCACCTCTGTTTTGCAGGTAAAGGGCTGGGAATAGACGGCCTGGAAGATATCCCCCTCCCGGATATGGTGCCGGATTTGGTCCACATTGTTCCGGTAGACCTGTTCCGGAGTTTCAGACTCCAGGGTGAAGTCGTTTCCCTTTTCCGGATATTTGGTTTCAAAGGGGCGGTTGATGGTGGAAAGGAGATTGTCCAGGTCTGCCCGGGCCGAATCAAATACCGCATCGGGATCCGAGTCCGGGGTGAGATAGCAGATCTTCATGCAGGTCATGGTCTGCTGGATATTGTCGAAGATGACCATCTGGTCCGGGATGATAAAATGGGCATAGGGGGTGTCCCCGGGCAGGGACACGGGGATGTTTTCGAAAAACGAGACCATTTCATAGGCCATATACCCGGTGATTCCGGACCAGAACCTGGGAAGATCCTCCATTTTGGCCGGGGTATAGGCCTTGATAATGGTTCTGACCACGCCCAGGGGATCGTTGTTATGGGGAATTTTTTTTACTTCTTCCTGTTTTTCCCCGGTGCCGGGATCCATTCCCCGGGTGCGGACCTCCACATGGTCCCTGAATATCTTCAGGGTGCCAAAGGCGGACACCCCTAAAAAACTGTACCTGGCCCAGCGTTCTCCCCCTTCCACACTTTCGAGAAGAAAGCTTTCCATTTCATTTGAATAGGTTTTCTGGAGAATGGAGACCGGAGTATCTGTATCTGCCAGCACCCGGGTGCAGATGGGAACGACATTGCAGGTTTCGGCCAGTTCGCTGAATTCCGACTTATTTGGAAACTCTTTTAAGATCATGATGTTCACTCGGTTTCAATGGGTTAAAACTAAAAAAGGCTGCATGGGCAGCCTCTTGTGTTATCCTGGGTCTGCAGCAAAGGTTCGGCTGCTGCAGTTGAACAGGTCATAACTGCAGCAGCAATGGCCAGTTATGCCATTGGCAGGAATTCATTTTTATGGTGGCGGAGTCTGTGTTCATTTTTCCTCTCAAGGTTTAATTTATCTGGACATATCCCAAACTCCACCAACTTGTCAAGACAAATGTTTCTCTTGATAGAAACAAAACCATCGGCATGGACAAAGGCATGGACAAAATCTCAATTTATGGTACAAAAGATCCGGAATTTAACAGGATAAGGGCGGCTCCTTCAAGGTAGGGATCCAGCCCGTACGGATCACATTTTATGTTTTTAATTTTTCCCCCAGTGGCAAAACCCAGCGAACCCCCGGCCGGAGTAGCACTTCTGTCTGCGGCCCTGAAAGAACACGGCCTGGACTGCAGGGTCTATGATGCCAATATTGAAGGTCTGCTTTTTCTGATCCAATCGGATCTTGAATCCAATCTGAGCCCCAGGGACTCCTGGTCCAGAAGGGCCCTGAAAAATAGGGAAACCATCCTGGAAGACATCCGGACCCTTTCCCTCTATACCAATGAGGACCGGTACCACCAGCGGGTTTATGATCTGAACCGGCTGCTGTCCATCTCCGTGGATCCGGACCGGTTCCGCATCACCCTGAGCGATTATTCGGACAACCGGCTTTCCTCTGTCTCTTCCCGGGATCTGCTCAAAAGTGCCGAGCAGTACAGGGAAAACCCCTTTTATCCTTTTTTTGAAGAAAAACTCAAATCCCGGATCCTGGACTGGGACTCCGAATACATAGGAATCTCCCTCTGCTACCTGAACCAGGCCCTGGTCAGCTTTGCCCTGGCCGGCTGGATACGGGATAATTTCCCGGAAAAGAGACTGGTCATGGGCGGAGGCCTGGTCTCCTCATGGATGGCCCGGCCCGATTTTGACAATCCCTTTGCAGATCTTGTCCATGTGATGATCCGGGGAGAGGGTGAGCAGCCTTTGCTGGAACTTCTCAATGTTTCCGGCACCACAAAAAAGCACTATATTCCGGACTATAAATTTGCCGGGGAGCATGATTATCTGGCCCCGGCCAGGATCCTGCCCTTCAGGGCCTCCATCGGTTGTTATTGGTCCAAATGCAGGTTCTGCCCGGAAAAGGCAGAGACCCGGCCCTATGCCGCCCAGAGGGCCGCCAAGGTGCTGGAGGACGTCCAAACCATGGGCCGGCGCCATCAGCCGGATGTGGTTCATTTCATCGACAATGCCATGACTCCGGCCTTTCTCAGGGCATTGTCCGGTCAGCAACTTGATTTTCTCTGGTATGGCTTTGTCCGGTTTGAAAAGGATTTTTCAGACCCAAGGTTCTGCCGGGACCTCAAAAAAAGCGGGTGTGAAATGCTCAAGCTGGGCCTGGAATCCGGGGATCAGGAGGTTCTGGACTGGATGAACAAGGGGACCCGGCTGGAACTGGTCTCAAAGACCCTGAAGAATCTGCACCGGGCCGGGATTCTCACCTATGTCTATCTTTTATTCGGAACCGGGGCCGAGGACGAGGACGCCGCCCGCCACACCCTCGATTTTGTCAAGGCCCACAAAGAGTACATCGATTACCTGAACCTGGCCGTATTCAACCTGCCCAGGTTCAGTGAGGATGCAGATGACATGAAGACCCGGGAATTTTACCACGGGGACCTTTCCCTTTATCTCAACTTCACCCACCCGAGAGGATGGGACCGGAGAAAGGTCAAGCAGTTTCTGGATAAAACTTTTAAAAAAGAGCTGGCCATCGGATCCAGGTTCAGGAAAAATCCGGCTTTTTTTTCATCCAACCACGCTCTGTTTTTTAATGAGGAAGGGGAAGAAAAATGATTGCACAAATTCTGTCCACCGGAGATGAGATCCTGCTGGGAGATCTGGTGGATACCAATGCCAATTTTTTATGTGACAGACTCAAACAGGCCAATATCCATGTAAAAAAACTTTCAGCCGTGGGAGATGACCTGGATTTGATCGTAGAAACCCTTAAGCAGATTTCCCGGGATACGGATCTCTGCCTGGTCACAGGCGGCCTGGGCCCCACCCAGGACGACCTGTCTTCCGAGGCCTGTGCCAGGGCTGCCGGGGAAGAACGGGTCTTCAATGAAGAGGCCGGTTCATCCATGGAGGTTTATTTTAAAAAACGGGGCTTTGAACTCACCCAGGAAAACCAAAAACAGGCCCTTTTACCTGCTTCTGCCGGGGTTTTGGTCAACCATCACGGCACGGCCCCTGGATTTTATATGCGGATCAACCAATGCCTGTTTTTCTTCATGCCCGGGGTCCCCTCTGAGATGAAACTCATGTTTGAAAATGTGGTTCTGCCCAGGATTCAGAAAGAATTCGACCTGGATATTCATCTTGTCATTGAGCGGCTCACCCTGTTCGGCCTGGGCGAATCCATGGTCGGAGCCCGGCTCAAGGCTTTTTCCGACCTTTTTCCCGGCATCCGCCTGGGGTTCAGGGCCAGTTTCCCCTGTGTCGAGGTCAAATTGGTGATGTCGGACACCGGTACCAGGACCCGGCCCGAATCCCTGGAAAAAATGGCCCGGGCCAAGGCCTGGGCCGTTGAACAGCTTGAGGGGAAAGTTTTTTCCCTTACCGGATCTTCCATCCAGGCGGAGGTGGGCAGGATCCTGCGGGATAATAAACTCACCTTGGCTGTTGCAGAGTCCTGTACAGGGGGACTGATTTCAAACTGGATCACGGATGTAGCCGGAAGTTCCGATTATTTCCTCTTCTCCGGAATCACCTATTCCAATGAGGCCAAGGTCAGGATTCTGCAGGTCAGTCTAAAAACCCTGGAAGAACACGGCGCGGTTCATGAGGAAACCGCCCTTGAAATGGCCCGGGGAGCCAGAAAGGCGGCCGGGTCTGACTGGGCCGTCTCCACCACCGGCATTGCCGGGCCCGGCGGAGGAAGCGATGAAAAGCCCGTGGGCACGGTCTGTATCGGCGTGGCCGGGCCTAAGATTTCCCTGGCAAAACGGTTTCACTTTACATTCGACAACAGGGACAGGAACAAGAAGATCTTTGCAGCCACGGCCTTGAACTTTCTCCGGCGGCAGTTGTTGAAGGGTTAAGCCTTACATATGGACAAAAACCAGGACAGGGTTTCTCGTTCAAACTCATCCTGATCCCCTTTGTCGGTCATCTGGTGGTCCCCATTTTTATGGATGATCAGTTTTTTCGGGGACCGCATCCGGTCATGGAGTTCCAAGGCATTGGAAACCGGAACCACTTCATCCCTGTCTCCGTGGAAGACAAGTACATGGTGAAGATCTTGGGCCTTGTCCAGAATATCAAAAAGCAGATTTTCCGCAAAAAAGGTCAGGGGCAGGGCAGGGCGGCTGTCATTGGCCTGGACCGGGATGTTTTCAATGGTCCGGCTTCTCACCGGAGCGGAACAGAGCACCCCTCCGCGAAGATTCACCTCCATTTGTTCCAGAAGGTTCCAGGCATTGATGCAGGTGGCCCCTCCCATGCTGGAGCCGAACAGGCCGATATCTCCGGAAAAAAGATCCAGGTCAATAAGGTGCTGGACTGCGGCCAGATAGTCCTCTGTCCTTTTTTCAAGGGAGGTCTCTTTGATAAAATCCCCGTCACTGCTTCCGCATCCCCGGTGATCAAACCGGAAAAAGGCGATTCCGTTTTCCGGCAGAAGCCGGGACAAGACCATCTGCTTGGCCGAGTTCATGCTGCCTTCAAGGCCGTGGGAACCGATGACCAGGGCAGGGCGCTTGTTTTTTGGCAGATGGAGTTTCCCCCTGAGACAGAAATCCCGGACTTTGAATTCAATGTTCAATTTTGAAACCTTATTGTTTTAAATGACAATCTGTCGTATAATATCTGGTTTGCAATTAATATTTAAATCGATTACCGATTCAGAATAACCCTGGAAGAATACTATAGAATGACAATAAAAAAAAGAAAGACCTACGAGCTTGACATCATCGATCTGGCCTTTGGGGGCAAGGGGCTGGCCAAACCCGAAGGATTTCCGGTATTTGTGGACCGGACCCTGCCTGGGGACAAGGTCTTTGTCAAGGTGGTTAAAAAAAAGAAATCCTGGGCAGAGGCCAAGCTGATTAAAATCCTGGAACCCTCCCGCCTCAGGGGAGATGCCAGGTGCGCCTATTGCAATTTCTGCGGAGGATGCCGGTGGCAGGAGCTGGATTACGATCAGCAGCTGGCCTATAAAAAACGCCATGTGGAAGAATCTCTGGCCCATATCGGGAAGCTGAAACAGGTAAGGGTTTTGGACGTAATCCCCTCGGATCCGATTTTCGGATACCGGAATAAGATGGAGTTCTCCTGTTCCCAGAAGCGATGGCTCATGCCCGACGAACTCGAGGATGAGAGTATTAAAAAAGACCTGGGTATCGGCCTTCACGTGCCCGGCACCTTTGATAAGGTTATCGATATTGAGAACTGCAGCATCATGCCGGAAAAGGGAAATGAAATCCTGGCCGCTGTCCGTGAATTTGTAAAGGCCTCCGGGCTGCCGGCCTATCATTTAAGATCCCATGAGGGTTTCTGGCGTTTTGTCATGCTCCGCCATTCCGTGGCCTTTGACCGCTGGATGGTCAATATCGTGACCCGGGAGAAAAATCCTGGGATTCTCAAAGCCCTGGGAGAGCACCTCTCTGAAAAATTTTCGGAAATCGAATCCATTGTCAACAATATCATTGATACAAAATCCGGGGTGTCCACGGGACAGGAAGAAATACTCATCCACGGCCGGGACCATATCCGGGAAAAGCTGAAAGGCCATGAGTTCAGGATTTCGGCCAACTCCTTTTTCCAGACCAATACCCGGGCCTGTGAGAATCTTTACGCCAAGGTGGAGGAGTATGCCGATCTCAAAGGAGACGAACTGGTTCTGGACCTCTATTCCGGCACCGGCACCATTCCCATCTGGCTGTCCGGCCGGGCGAAAAAGGTAATCGGTATTGAAATCGTAGCCAGCGCAGTCATTGACGCCAGGAAGAACGCCGAATTAAACGGGATCCTGAACTGTGAATTCCTGGAAGGGGATATCAAAAACGTTCTTCCGTCTCTTGGCCGGACCCCGGATGTCATGATCATTGATCCGCCCCGGGTGGGCATGCACAAGGACGTGGTGGCCCAGGTCCTCGGAATTCATCCGGAAAGAATCGTTTACGTATCCTGTAATCCCGCCACCCTGGCCCGGGACCTTGAAATGCTGGCCCCGGTGTACGAAATCGAGGAGGTCCAGCCCGTTGACATGTTTCCCCATACCTATCATATCGAGTCGGTGGCCCGGCTGAAAAGAAAGCATTTCTGAGGCGGCCGGAAAGGGTTGGGTTTCCTGCCGCCTCAAAGAATCAGGCGGATTCCTCCGCCGGCATCTTGGGTTCGGAGAAAAGACAATTGAGGATGATCATGTCATCGTCTTTTTCCTGTTTAACCACATAGGGAAGTTTGTTGAACAACCGGATCATCCCCTTGTTCTGGGGGGAGGTATAGGCGATGAGTCCCTTGATTTCATTGTCTTTGGCCGCCTTGGCCAGCTTGTCAAGGAGAACGTTGGCAATGCCCATTCCCTGGTACTCCCTTGAAACGGAAAAGGCGATTTCCGCCATGTTGATAATGGTGTTCCGGAAATATTCACCCACGGCGATGATCTTTTCAAATCCCAGCTCCCCGATGGTGGCCACGATGGTCAGGTCATTGACATAGTCGATCTCAAATGTGGTCTCGATCTGATCGTGAACAAAGCTTTTCTTTTCATGGAAGAACCGGGAGATAATATCCCCCCGGTTCATGGAGTAGTAATGTTCCTGGATGCCCCGTTCATCCACGGGTTTTGCCGGTCTGAAGGTGATGGGGATATCCTTGATGGTAATGATCTCCTCGTACTTGAGGGGATAGACTCCCTTAATGGCCTGTTTGAATTTCCGGCCGGAGTCAATGAGGTCCTGCTCCTTGGCCTTGGAAAAAAGCTCGTCCCTGTAATCGGGATGGGCAATACTGATCAGGGCCATGGCCCTTTCCTGGAGGGTTTTCCCGAACAGGTTGACCACCCCGAACTCTGTGGCCACAAACTGGACATCCCCCCTGGGCACAACCACGGCAAAATCCGAAAGTTTTGGAATAATCCGGCTCCTCTTTCCATGGTCCGAGGTGGCGGTCATCATGAGTATGGATTTTCCATTCTTTGACATGGCCGCCCCCCGGGTAAAATCGAGGAGACCGTTGATGCCGGTGTAGTTGTTGAAGGGAAGGGCATCGGCCGCCACCTGGCCGGTGAGGTCAATGGCAATGGCCGTATTCAGGGATACCATGGAGTTGTGACGGGCAATGATGGCCGGATTGTTGATATAGTCTGAGGGATGAAATTCAATGGAGGGGTTATCGTCGATAAACTCATAGAGAAGATCTGAACCCACGGCGCTTCCGGCAACCAGCTTGCCCTCGTTAAATCCCTTTTTCTTGTTGGTGACAACCCCCATGGAAAAAAGCCGCATCATGGTATCCGAGAGAAACTGGGAATGGATGCCGATGTCGTTTTTATCGGCCAGGCATAGCATGGTGGCCTCGTTGGTCACCCCCAGGCTGGTCTGGACAGTGGAACCGTCATCGATGAGCCTGGAGATATGCTTGCCGATGGTATTGGCCTCCTCGGTCTCGGGAAGGGGCTGGATGGTGAGCAGGTCTTCTTCATGCTCCACAATATAGTCCACATCGTTCACATGGATGAAGCTTCTCCCCAACACCCTGGGCATGGAGGGATTGACCTGACAGATGACCATTCCAGCGGACTCACAGGCCGCCATGTTGATATCCACGGAAACCCCCAGGCTCATCCAGCCGAAATCATCCGGCGGGGAGACCTGGATCAGGGCTGCATGCAGGGGCATGAGCCCGGTTTTAAAGAGCTGGGGAATCTGGGACAGGTTGATCGGGGTAATGAAACGCTGGATCCTGGAGATCTTTTTGGGTGAGGCAGATCCCAGGTAAAAGGACCGGATATTCATCTGCTGGGAATGGGACTTGTTGGCGATCCGGGTCAGAGGACCGCTTTCAATGCTCAGAAGCCTGACAATTTCAAGATCGGTAAACCGGTTGGAGATCCGGGACAGCTCATTGACAAGATGCTGGGGTTCACCGCAGGAAGATCCGATAAACACCCTTTGGCCGGGGCGGATATGCTGTAATGCCCCCTGTGCATCGGTGAGTTTTTCCACAAAAGAATCTGCCCAGTAAGAAGGTTTGGTAATCATATATAGCACTCCCTTAAAATTCTAAATTGTTAAAGGTATAATAGTAAAAAAACCGATTAAAGGCCACCTCTAAAACTGAGATCCCTTTCTATAATCAAAACAGGCATGTTGAAAACCTGATCCGGTTTTAAAGTTTAGCCTTGCGGTTTTTTATAGAATTTTGTATTTCTGCAGGGTGTCAGTAATTTTATGAATCATATTCAAAAAATAAAGAGGAAAGAATGGGCATATATGAACGCAAGCAACGGGAAAAAGAACTGAGACGGCAGGAAATCCTCCATGCCGCACGCAAAGTTTTTTCCGCCAAGGGGTTTAACTCCACCACCATGGAGGAAATCGCCTCCCAGGCAGAACTGAGTCCCGGCACCCTCTATCTTTATTTCAAGAACAAGGAAGAACTCCATACTTCCCTGTCCATAAACATACTTGCCTTTATCTCCTCCCAGATTAACCGGGTCGTGGAGGAGAGCATTTCCGTTGACGACAAAATTGAACGGTTCAGGGATATTTTCATTGAGATCTATGAACAGGATCCCCAGATTTTAATCAACCTGTTCCACCTTCAATCCGGTGAGACCCTTCACAATCTTTCCGACGGAGTGATGCAGCAGCTTAAAAAATATTCCACAGAGGCCCATGGCGCCATAATCGCCGTGGTAAAAGAGGGGATTGAGTCGGGTATTTTTATTGAGGAACATCCTGTGGCCCTGGCCGATGTCATCTGGGCGACCTATTCGGGGGTGGTTCTCTGGGTGGACTCCAAACGTCTTTTAAATGATCAGAAGGATTTTGTAAAATCCACCCTGACAACGGCATTCAGGATCATGCTCCAGGGATTCAAAGCCAAGTAAAAACATCCCCGGCCCAAAAACCTACTTACAGAGCCGGTGTATGGTCTGGGCATGCCAGTCTCCCCTTCCGGAGAAAGTGGGAATGCCCTTTTCCTTTAGATAATCGGCAATGATGGCAAAGGTGGCCCCCTGGGTTCGCATATTCCGGATCATCGCCAGCACATCATCTTTGGTATAGTGGGTTCCGGAGGCATAGGAGGTGGTCGCCATGGGCCGCGGGGCTGCAGAAGAAGCTCCAACAGTGAGATCACTGGAAAGAAAATTATTGAGTGATTCAAAGAAACCGGCCACGGCATCGGCCTGACGAATATTTGCCTCTGCAAGCTTCTCGTTTGAGGCAGTCTGTTTTTCAACCTGTTCGGTGAGATTGGCGATATGTTCGATGATTTCAGGCAGGATTTCGTTGATTTTTTCGGACAGGCCCTCTGAGTTTCCTGTAAATCCGGCTCTACGATCTTTGACGATCCTCCGGTCATTCTGGGGATAATAGTTGCCGTCCATGGATTTTCTGGGGTGGGCGGATTCCTTTTTGTGGGAGCTTCTCAGATTTCTTAAAAAATCACTCATAATACTGCCTCCTGTCAGGGGTTAGCCGTATATATCTCTTTCGCGTGGGCACGGCCCCGCGAATGAATTAATGGGGTTAATAGATTGAATTCGATTTATTGTATTAATCCATATTAATATTTTTTCCAGGCCCAAGTCAAGCACGGGAATCATATAATTGAGCATGAAATATTCAATTTATGAATGCAAGACTCGTGTCTGTTCTGTATTTTTTGGATTCGTTTACTGACCCTTGTGAAACCGAGGAAAAAATAGCACATCTACCCTGATAAAGTCAAAATTTTTTCGCATCCAATTATCTTAGGTTGACAAGGGTCCTTCCGGTTAGCTTCCCGTTCAGGATAAGGCCTATTTTATTGTCCAGGTCATTTAAATCGATTTCGTCGTAGATCTTTTCGAGCATGGGGAATTTCCAGTCACTGGCAAGCCTTTCCCAGACCGTTTGCCTCAAATTCATGGGACAATGCTGGGAATCGATTCCCAGAAGAGAAACCCCCCTCAGTATAAAAGGAAACACGTTTATGGGCAGGTCCGGGGATGCCACGTTGCCGCAGCAGGTGACCACACCGTCCTGACCCGTGGCCTTGATGGCCGTTGCCAGGATTTCTCCTCCAACCGTATCAATGGCACCGGCCCAGGAGGCCTTTAAGATAGGCGGCTTGCTGTTTTCAAGCAAGGACTCCCTGGAGATGACCGCCCGGGCGCCCAGGGAATCCAAAAGAGTGGTGTCGGTCTTTCCCGACAGAGCCGTGACCTTGTATCCCAGATGGGAGAGAATCCCCACACTGAGGCTTCCCACCCCGCCCGTGGCGCCGGTGACCAGGATATCCCCCTGGTCGGGCCCTACGGTCCGGATCAGTTTATGAACCGACATACCGGCCGTGAATCCGGCGGTTCCGAAAATCATGCTCTCCTTCATGGTCAGGCCCTGGGGCAGTTTAACAGCCCAGTCTGCCGGGACGCGGATGTACTGGCCGAATCCGCCCCAGGTATTCATTCCCAGATCGTAACTGGTGACGATGACGGCTTCTCCCTTTGGAAACCTGGGGTCCCGGCTCTCTTCGACAACTCCGGCCGCATCTATCCCGGGTGTATGGGGAAATTTGCGGGTCACTCCGGGGTTCCCGGTTGCAGAAAGGGCATCCTTATAGTTCAGGGATGAATAATGGACCCGGATTAAAAGATCGCCCTGGGGAAGATTTTCCAGGGGGGTTTGTCTGACCTGGCCTTTAAATTCTTTTTTTCCAGTTTCCTCTACGATATAGGCCTTGTAAGAAAGATTTTCCATTCTGCCGTCCCTTTGAGTGAAAAGGTTCACGATTTTTTTCAGACTCTGTAAAACGGATCGTGGCCGACGGCCTTTTCCTGCCGTTGTTCGACCGCCCGGACTGCCAACCCTCTATTAATTTAACAGAATTGCATTGGATAGCCAATGGTTTTAACTCTATTACGATAAATTGATTTTTGAAATAAACGGCCCTTGATAAGATTGGACACGACTTTTTTCAGATGCCGGTCAAAAGTTTTTGTCCGTGATCTGTGGAGACAATCCCCAGGCGCCATGAGCCTTTTCTGTGCTTTGTCCTGTCCGGGACCCGGAACCTGGGTTCCCGGGTTTAATTTTTTGAGGTGGACAGCGAAAGTTGAGGAAATCCTTTAATCCCGTCGTGAAAGACTATTCAAAACCGAAAAATTCTAGTATAAAAATTCATTTATTCCAGGGTTCCGCAAAAAGGCAGAGACAATGCCGGACCGGGATCAGAACAGAAACCGACTGCCCAGGATCTTCTGCTGGAAAAGATGGGCTTTAAAAATAATGACTTAAGGATACAAAAATGATCAATTCAAAAAGACTCGGCCAGACCTTTACCAAACTGGCCCAGATCGATTCCATTTCCAGACATGAGGCCGGGATCGCCCGGGAACTCGAGCAGATTTTAAAATCTCTGGGCGCATCAATCTGTTTTGATGATGCCGGGGAGAAAGTAGGGGGGGACTGCTCCAATCTGGTGGCCAAATTCAAGGGCAACCGAAAAGTTCCTCCCATGTTTCTGTCCGGCCATATGGATACGGTTGAACCGGGGAACGGGGTAAAGGTGGTGTTTGAGGAAGGGGTATTCCGCAGCGACGGAACCACCATCCTGGGAGCGGACGACAAGTCCGCCCTGGCCATCATCCTGGAGGTGCTGGAGGTGATCAAAGAAAATGATCTTCCCAGTCCCCCCCTGGAGATCATCTTTACCGTGTGCGAAGAAATCGGCCTCATGGGGGCCAAGCACTTTGACCACTCTCTCATGGATTCAAAATTCGGCTATATCCTTGATTCAACCGATACCGAGGGGATCGTGACCAAGGCCCCTGCCGCCAATAAGATTTCAGCCACAGTGTACGGCCGGGCCGCCCATGCCGGCGCTTCTCCGGAAAAAGGGGTGAGTGCCATCTTTGCCGCTTCACGGGCCATCGCCGGAATGACCCTGGGACGAATCGACCCTGAGACCACCTGCAACCTGGGAACCATCTGCGGGGGCATGGCCACCAATATTGTTCCGGAACAGGTGGAAATCCACGGGGAAGCCAGGTCCCATAGCCCATCCATGCTGGAGAGAGTGACCCGGGACATCGTAAACGGATTCGAGGACGCAGCCAGAGAGCTTCGGGGAGATGATGAGTTTCCCAGGGTGGAGGTCCGGGTGGAAAATGATTTCCCCAATACGGATATTCCCGAGGATCATATAGCCGTCAAACTGGCCAGAAAAGCATCGGCCAACCTGGGCCGGGATCTTGAATCCAAGACCACCGGGGGCGGGGCAGACGCCAATATCTTTTTCGGCAAAGGCATCGTGGCCGGGGTTCTGGGGACTGGCATGACCGACGTTCATACCCTTCAGGAATCCATCCGTCTGGAGGATATGGTGAATTCAGCCAACCTGATCCTTGAAATCATAAAGCTCCATGCATCAGGGGTGAGTCTCGGATGATCCTCTACCTGGATATTTTTTCCGGTATCAGCGGGGACATGACCCTTGGTGCTTTTGTGGATCTCGGGGTGGAGGCAGCCTGGATCGAGGAGCACCTTACATCCCTTTTTGCAGGATTCGGACTGAAGACCGAGACGGTTTACAGACATCACCTCAAGGCCGTGGATCTCTTTGTTGAGGTCAGGGATGATCAGACCTCCCGTCAGTACACGGATATTAAAAAAATTATCATTGAGTCTGATCTTTCAGAGTTTGTTAAAGAGAAGAGCCTGGAAGCTTTTGAAAGAATCGCCCGGGCAGAATCAGCCATCCACGGGCATGATATGGACCATATCCACTTCCATGAAATCGGCGGCATTGATTCCATGGTGGACATTATCGGCAGTTTCTTATGTGTGGAAAAGCTCGGGATCACCCGGGTTGTGGCATCCAAAATCCCCCTAGGCTCAGGCTTTATCAAGTGCGCCCACGGACGGATTCCGGTTCCCGTGCCGGCCGTGGCAGCCATACTCAAAGGAGTCCCTGTTACGGGTTCGGATGCGAAAACCGAGATCGTCACCCCCACCGGTGCCGCCATTGCCGTTACCCTGGCCCAGGAGTTCGGCCCCATACCGGAGATGGAGATCCAGGGGGTGGGGTATGGTGCCGGAAAAAGGGATACCGGTTCCGGCCTGCCCAATCTTCTGCGCATGGTTATGGGAAAGCCTGTAGAAAAAAGCCGGGAAGATAACGAAAGATATAGGGATCTGCCTGAACCGGAGGACCCGGTATTTGTGATTCATACCCATTTGGATGACACCAGTCCTGAAATCCTGGGATTTGTAATGGAGCTTCTTCTGGAACAGGGGGCCCTGGACGTATCCTACACCCCGGTACAGATGAAAAAAAACAGACCCGGAACCCGGATAGAGGTTCTAACCAAACCAGAAGATCTCCACCGTTTAAGTGACCTTGTCCTTGCCCAGACCAGTTCCATCGGCCTCCGGTATTTCCCCTGCCAGCGCAAGGTATTAAAAAGAGAGCTTGTATATGCAAAAACAAGTTTCGGCCGGATCCAGGTAAAAAAAGTCTATGCCCCGGATCATTCCCATACCCTGGTTCCGGAGTACGAGGTCTTAAAGGCCATTGCCATGGAAAAGAATCTTCCCTTGAAAGATGTCTATGCCAGGGTCATGGCAGAGGCTAATTTTCTTGACACTGAAGGGCCTAAAAGATAGATATCAAATGGACAGGATGAACAAGGATCTTTTGGATAAGCTGATACTATTTACCGCCACCGGGTTCGGCCTGGGCCGGGCTCCGGTAGCGCCGGGCACCTTCGGTACCCTGGCAGCACTGCCCCTGGTCTGGATCATGGCTCTGCTGAACCCGTTGCATACCGGGTTTTTCCTGATCTGCCTTGTCCTGGCTGCGATCTCCATTGCCAACCGGGCAGAGATCCTCATGGGCCAAAAGGATCCGGGCGCCATTGTCATAGATGAAATGGCCGGGTATTGCGTAACCCTGTCCCTGGTGGTTCCCGGACCGGTTTCAATCGGGGCAGGGTTTTTGGCTTTCCGGTGCTTTGACATACTCAAACCCTGGCCGGTCCGGTACTTTGAAAAAAAATATTCAGGCGGAGCCGGTGTGGTTCTGGATGATATCATGGCAGGTGTGATGGCCGCAGTTGTATTGAAAATATTGAATTTAACCGGGTTGTTATAACCCATTGGTTTAGGAGAATTGGGAGTGGAAAAAAATATGGAAAAACAAAAAGCGGTTCAAACCGCAATGAGCCAGATTGAGAGACAGTTCGGCAAAGGCTCGGTCATGAAACTGGGGGGCCGGGAAATTGAAGCGGTTCCCGTGATCCGTTCCGGTTCCCTTGCCCTGGACAAGGCCCTGGGTGTGGGCGGATATCCCCGGGGACGGGTGATTGAAATTTACGGTCCCGAGTCTTCAGGAAAGACCACCCTGGCCCTCCATGCCGTGGCCCAGGCCCAGAAGGACGGAGGCATTGCCGCATTCATCGATGCGGAACACGCCCTGGATGTGTCCTATGCCAAACGACTCGGCGTGGACTGCGACGAACTTCTGGTCTCCCAGCCCGATACCGGAGAGCAGGCCCTTGAAATCGCAGACATGCTGGTCAGAAGCGGGGGCATTGACATCATGGTTGTGGACTCCGTGGCCGCCCTGGTGCCCCGGTCCGAGATCGAAGGGGAAATGGGCGATTCCCACATGGGTCTCCAGGCCAGGCTCATGTCCCAGGCCCTGAGAAAACTGGCCGGAACCATAGGAAAGACCCATACCACCATCATCTTTATCAACCAGATCCGAATGAAGATCGGAGTGGTTTACGGGAATCCCGAGACCACCACCGGGGGCAACGCCCTGAAGTTTTACGCTTCCATGCGTCTGGAGATCCGGAAAGCCGCCGCCATTAAAGAGGGCCAGGATATCATGGGGAATAGAACCAAGGTCAAGGTGGTGAAGAACAAGCTGGCCCCCCCCTTTAAAAGTGTGGAGTTTGATCTCATGTACGGGGAGGGAATCTCCCGGACCGGTGATCTTCTGGACATGGGTGTGGAACTCAACATCGTAGACAAGAGCGGATCCTGGTATTCCTACGAAGGGGAAAGAATCGGCCAGGGCAGGGAAAACGTCAAGGTATTTTTAACGGACAATCCCGATATCTTTGAAAAAATTGAAACCAGGGTCAGGCAGGAACTGGGCATTCCAGGTTCCAAAGAAAATCCCCCGAAGACAGCTGAATAATTCCCTTTGTGAGTGAGGAGAGCGCAATATGACAGGAAACGAAGCCAGGAAAATTTTTCTGGAGTATTTTAAGAAACAGGATCACCAGCATGTCAGATCCTCTTCCCTGGTTCCCCAGGACGACCCTACGCTTTTGTTCGTCAATGCCGGAATGGTCCAGTTCAAACGGGTGTTCACCGGCGACGAGAAACGGGACTATTCCATGGCCGTGACTGCCCAGAAATGCGTCCGGGCCGGGGGAAAGCACAATGATCTTGAAAATGTCGGATACACGGCACGCCACCATACTTTTTTTGAAATGCTGGGGAATTTTTCATTTGGTCACTACTTCAAGGACAAGGCCATTGAATACGGATGGGACCTTTTAACCAACGGGTATGGGTTTGATCCTGAGAAACTCTACGTATCTGTCTTTCATGAGGATGACGAGGCCTATGCGATCTGGAGGGATCAGGTGGGCGTTCCCGAAGAGCGAATTGTCCGCCTGGGAGAGGAGGACAACTTCTGGGCCATGGGGGATACCGGCCCCTGCGGTCCCTGCAGCGAAATCCACATTGACCGGGGCAAAGAATTCGGATGCGACAACAAGGACTGCGCCGTAGGATGCGACTGCGACCGGTGGCTGGAGCTGTGGAACCTGGTCTTCATGCAGTTTGAACGGGACGAGCAGGGCAAGATGACCCCCCTTCCCAAACCCAGTATCGATACGGGTCTGGGGCTGGAGAGAATCATCTCGGTTCTCCAGGATGTGCCCACCAATTTTGATACGGATCTCTTCATCCCCATCATGGAAAAGGTCGGGGAACTGGCCGGAAAAGAGCGCAACGAATCCAAGGAAGTGGAAGTGGCCATGAAGGTCATTGCCGATCATTCCCGGGCCAGCGCCTTTCTTATCTGTGACGGGGTCCTGCCCTCCAACGAGGGAAGGGGGTATGTGCTCCGCCGGATCATGCGCCGGGCCATCCGGTACGGACGCAGTATCGGCCTGACCCGGCCCTTTCTCCATGAAACGGTTCAGGTCGTTTTCTCCATTATGGATGAGGCCTATCCCGAACTTAAAGATTCCGCCGCCTTTATCCTCAACGTGGTGAAGAATGAAGAGGAGAAGTTCCTGGAAACCCTGGGCACTGGCATGAAGCTGCTGGAAGGCACCCTTGAAGATCTTCGGGCCGGAAAGGAAAAGATCCTTCCCGGGGATGTGATCTTCAAGCTCTACGACACCTTCGGCTTTCCCGTGGATATCATCGTGGACCATGTCAAGGAAATGGACATTGATCTCGATCTTGACGGGTTTGATGCTGCCATGGCCCGGCAAAAGGCCAGATCCAAATCCAAGAAAAAATTTGCCGGTGTGGGGGATGCCTATAAACCCCTGACCTCGGCAGGCGTAAAAACCGTATTCAAGGGATATGAGAGCCTGGAAACCGAATCCGAACTGCTCATTGTGGTCAAGGGGGATAAAGAGGCAGATCTGGCAGCAAAGGGGGATGAGGTGGAAGTGGTTACCCCTGAGACGGTGTTCTACGCAGAATCCGGGGGCCAGGTCGGAGACCGGGGCAAGTTTGAGAATTCAGGCTGCACCATTGAAATATTTGATACAATTTCAGACCCCTCCGGCCTGGTGATTCACAAGGGCAGGGTGGTTTCAGGGCAATGCAGAAAAGGAGACAGATTCAGTCTCAAGGTGGATCAATCCCGCAGACAGGCAACGGCCATCAACCATTCAGCCACCCATATTCTCCATTCCGCCCTAAGAAAGGTTCTCGGGGACCATGTGAAACAGGCCGGGTCCCTGGTGACGCCGGACCGGTTCAGATTCGACTTTACCCATTTCAGTGCCGTGACATCCGAAGAACTGGCAGCCATTGAAACCCTGGTAAATTTGCGAATCCGGGAAAACCATGGGATCCGGACGGAAGAGATGGGCATGGACGCGGCGGTCAAGGCCGGAGCCACCGCCCTGTTTGAAGAAAAATACGGGGACGTGGTCCGGGTGGTCTCCCAGGGCGATTACAGCCGGGAACTCTGCGGCGGGACCCATACCCGGGCTTCCGGAGATATCGGGCTGTTCCGGATCCTGTCCGAGGGGGGGATAGCCTCGGGTGTCCGCCGGATTGAAGCGGTCACCGGACAGGCTGCCCTGGACACGGTCCATGCCGATCAGAAACTCATCGAATCCACGGCCGGACTGCTCAAAGGGGCCCGGGACGAAATCGTGGACAAGGTGGAAACCCTGATCTTTGAAAAAAAGGATCTGGAAAAACAATTGGCCTCCATCAAGGCCAGGCTGGCTTCCAAGTCTGTGGAGGATATCCAGGAAAATACCCGGGAAATCAACGGGATTAAAGTTCTGGCCAAGCGGGTGGAAATCGAAAATCCCTCCCAGCTCCGGGATCTGGCAGACAAGTTCAAGACCCGTCTGGGATCGGGTGTCCTGCTGCTGGGGGCAGAGTCCGGTGGAAAGGCATTGCTCATTGCCATGGTCACCGAAGATCTGACCTCGACCTACAAGGCCGGGAATATTGTCAAAAAAGCCGCCGGAATCGTGGGCGGCGGGGGCGGCGGGCGGCCGGACATGGCCCAGGCAGGCGGCACAAAGCCTGAAAATTTAGACCAGGCACTTGAATCGGTTTTTGAAATGGTATGACCGCATACTTCATTAGAAGGCTTTTACTGGTAATCCCGACCTTTATCGGGATTACCATCATGGTGTTTACCATTACCCGCTTTGTGCCCGGAGGCCCCATTGAAAGAATCATTGCCCAGGCCCGGGCTCTTCAAATGGGCCAGGGAAGCTCCTCTGTGCGGCCCGGGGCAGGAGCGGGTCAGCCCCTGTCCCAGGAGCAGATCGACAAACTCAAGGAGTACTACGGGTTTGACAAACCCGTGCTCCAGTCCTACCTCATCTGGCTGGGCAGGGTGCTCAAGGGGGACCTGGGCCGCTCCACCCGGTACCAGGACCCGGTCTGGTCCATGATCAAAGAGAGGATCCCCATTTCCCTCTACTTCGGGACCCTGAGCCTTGCCCTGGTCTACGGAATCTGCATCCCCCTGGGGGTGGTCAAGGCGATCAAACATAAATCCGGATTTGATAATCTCTCTTCTGCCGTGATCTTCACCGGCTACGCCATTCCGGGCTGGGTGGCCGGAGTTCTCATGCTGGTCCTGTTTTCATCCAAGATCGATCTATTTCCCCTGGGAGGCCTTACCTCGGATTTTTTTGATGATATGAACATGGCTGAAAAGATCTGGGATATCGGCCGGCATACGGTTCTGCCCCTTTTCGCCTACGTGGTGGGCTCCTTCACGGTCATGACCCTGCTCATGAAAAACACCCTCATGGACAACCTGGCCTCTGATTATGTCAGGACCGCCATTGCCAAAGGCCTTCCCTTTCAAAAGGCCGTGTTCCGTCATGCCATGCGAAACAGTCTCATTCCCATTGCCACCAGTTTCGGCAACAATATCTCCATCATCCTCATGGGATCCTTTCTCATTGAAAAGGTATTCAACATCGACGGCATGGGGCTTTTGGGATACGAGTCGGTCATTGACCGGGACTATCCCGTGGTCATGGGAATCCTGGTGATCTCTTCTCTGCTCTTTATGATCGGGAACATCCTCTCGGACGTGTGCGTGGCTCTGGTCGACCCCAGGGTGAGGTTTAAATGAAAGGAAAAATTTTCAGCCCCATTACCCTTCAGAAGATGAAGCGGTTCAGATCCATCGGCCGGAGTTTCTGGTCCTTTGTAATCATTTTGACCATGATCCTCCTTTCTTTTTTCGCCGAGGTGTTTATCAACTCCAGGGCTGTGCTGGTCCGGTATGAGGGAAAATTCTATTTTCCCACCTATTCCAACATGATTCCGGGTTCTGAATTCGGTCTGGATTACGAGTATGAAACCGATTACAGGGAACTGGGGAAAAAGTTCAAACAGGAACAGAGAGGAAATTTTCTCATTCTGCCGCCCGTGCCGTACAACCCCTATGAAAACGACCTGAGGCTCAATGCCTATCCTCCCTTTCCCCCCTCTTTTTCCGACAAGCATTTCCTGGGCACGGACAATGTGGGCCGGGATATCCTGGCCCGGCTGGTCTATGGGTTCCGCACCGCCATTCTTTTTTCCTTTGTTCTGCTCCTGCTCAACTATACCGTGGGCATTACCATTGGATGTTCCATGGGCTATTTCGGGGGGAAATTCGATCTGTTCTTCCAGAGAATCATCGAAATCTGGTCCAATATTCCCTTCTTATACGTAATCATCATTGTATCCTCCATCCTGGTGCCCAGCTTCATGATCCTTCTTCTGATCATGGCCTTTTTCGGCTGGATCGGCATTACCTGGGTCATGCGCACGGTGACCTACAAGGAAAAGGAAAGGGAGTATATTCTGGCCGTCCGCTCCCTGGGGGCCTCCCATTTCAGGATCATCTTCCGCCACATCATTCCCAACACCATTTCCGTGATCGTGACCTATGCTCCCTTTGCCATATCCGGGGGAATCGTCTCCCTGACCTCCCTGGACTACCTGGGATTCGGCCTGCCGGCCCCCACCCCGTCCTGGGGGGAACTGCTCTCCCAGGGATGGCAGAACATGGAGGCCTGGTGGATATCCGCATCCGTGGTGGGGGCCTTGATTCTCACCCTGGTAACGGTCACCTTTACCGGGGAGGGCATCCGGGAGGCCTTTGATCCCAAGCTGCACACCATTTACGAATAAAGCCTGCCTCAAATCATTCTCTTCTGGCTTGATCTTCACCTTTCAAAAAAATTCATAGGGATCGGAAGGCCTAGGAAATCAGTCGGTAAAAAAATCCAGGGCTCCTGGATGCAGCTTCAAACCGAGGTCTGTGATCTCTTTTCGACCTGTCTTTTTAAGATATAGTGCCGGATGGCTGGCTGAAAGGCGCCGGCGATATCTATACAGGGTTTCCAGAATGGCGGTTACGGTCTGGGCATCCAGGTCCGGGGAGGCCACCAACAGGGTCTGAGTGCCAAAAGTGTATACCTCTTTGTCCTGACCCGGGTAGATCCCGGCCGGAATGGTGAGCCTGAAAAAGGCGGGATGATCCCGGACAAGCCCATGAATATACTTATCGTCCATGTCCACGGCAGATGCATTGCACAGCCTGAAAAGCTGCTCCAGGGAAGGATCGGGATGAGCTCCGATGTGGAGCATGGCATCGATGTTCCCGTGACAGAAGGCCATGGTGTCCTGGGAATGGGAATCTGAGATTTCATAGACCAGGCTGAAATCGCTTCTGTTCCAGTGCTTGGCCTTCAGAATGGTTTCAAAGGCAAGACTGGCAGGGGACAGGGGATATCCGGCGTTTACCCGCTTCTCCCGGATATCGTCCAGCAATCGAATCCGAGTTCCTTTCCCTGCGATAAGAAGAATGGGCACATCATAGAGGCGCGTGAGAATTGTCAGGTGTGAATAATCCACGTCAAGGAACTCAAAATTTCCGGTTTTATTGACTGCATCATGGAGCATCCTTGAATCGATTAAGGCCATATCCAGGGAACCCTGGGAGAGGTTGGTCAGATTGTGCATATCTCCGGCCCCGGCCAAAACCCTGAGTTGAATCCCGGGAACTGCCCTGTTGATAATTCTTTCCACCATCCGGCCGGTAAAATGGGAAAGGGTGCCCGAAGGGGAGGTTCCCATGAGAATATCAAAGCCGTATACCGGAGCGAAACAGGAAAAGATGATGATGAATGCGATGAATAAAGGTCGGACAGGTTTTAAGATCCTGCAATTATCCATTGTCTTTCTCCCTGCCTTGAATAATTGTCGGCAAAATCCGGGTGAAAGGAACGAATCTGCCGATATCTAGGATTCACTTTAAATGAAATCAAACCATAAAGTCAAGAAAGCCGGGAATAGTCTCCTTAATACACTTTCCGTTTTGAGAACCCTTTTCCAAGGACATTAAAGGTGTTTTCCGTGATGAGAAAGGCCTCGGGGTCAATGTTAAAGACAATTTCTTCAATGCGTTTGATCTGGTAGGTATTCACAACGGTCAAAAGGATGTTCTTGTCATTTCCTGTATAAGCCCCCTGGCCCTTCAAGAAAGTGGCTCCCCTTTTTAAACGTTTCATGATCTGCTTGGCGATTTCCCTGGGGGCCTCTGAAATGATGATGACCATCTTTCTCTGGTTGAACAGGGCCATGCAGCTCTCCAGAACCTGGGAAGAGATATAAGAAGTGGCCATTGAATAGAGGATGATATCCGTATCAAGGGAACTGAAACTGAAGAAAAACAGGACAAAATTGAACAGGAAAATATAGGTTCCGATGCGGATGCCGAATTTCTGGTTCAGTATAATGGAGATAATGTCATTTCCCCCTGCAGATCCCAGGGACCTGAAAATAATGCCGGCACCGGTCCCCACAAGGGTACCGCCGGCCAGGGCTGCCAGCCAGTGGTCTTTTACGGCAATCTCAAAGCCGACCAAATCAATGGCCAAGGTCACCACCAGGGTTCCGTAAAGGCTGTAAAGCAGAAAACGCCGGCTGATGAACGTCCACCCGACGATAAACACGGGAACATTGAGAACCAGGTACCACAGCCCCGGGGTCATTACCTTGGAAGAGTAGAACAAGAGAAGTCCCAGACCTGAGAATCCGCCCATGATCATTCCGTGGGGAATCAGAATGGATTTAAGGCCGATGGAGAGGATGATGCTTCCGGCGGTGATGAGAAAAAGGTTCCAAGGAACGGAATAGGTGATATTTTGAATTTTCATGGGTATCCTGTAAGGAAGTTATCTAAAAAAAGAGCACGTATATACCAAACAAATTTGGATATCAAGTTAATTCTAAGGAAGTTTTTGTTTTTGGTCAAAGATTCTTTTTATTTGAATTTTTTTGACTTCAGGGCCGAGTCTATCCTATAATTATTTTTAAATCGGGAGCAGTTGACCAAACTCAGGCCCAGGCTGAATCCTGAGATTGTTTTTTCCGGATTTCATCCTCAGTTGAAAACCAAATCCAATCCCTTTGAGTTCTTCCCACAGATTCCCTGGAACGGGAATCATTTTCCGGCCCGATTCCTCTGGTGCAATTCCATGGTTTCTTTTCCGGCTCTGCCTGGAACCATCAGACTGCCCCCTGCTTTTCAACCCAAAGTCAAAAGGAGGTCCCTATGCCGGTAAAAGTCGTGATTAAAAGAAAGTTCAAAAATCCTGATATTCCAAAAATTTCCCAGATGCTGGTCCAGGCCAGGACCAATGCAATGCATGAACAGGGATACATCTCTTCAGAAACCCTGAGGGGGTGTGAAAACCCCAATGAAATTGTGGTTCTTTCCATGTGGGAAGAAAAAAAAGACTGGGACAATTTCAAGGACTGCAGTACCCGCAGGGAACTGGAGGCGGTCTTTGCTGAAATGCTGGAAGCTCCGGCAGAGGCCGTGGTCTACCGGATGGGTATGGGGGCCCCGTAAAAAACAGGAAATTCCAAGGCCGGATCCTTTAAAGGCTGTCTCCAAACTTTGCCCGGGATTGCATGCCTTTGGGGTCTGCAGGGGAAGTTGGATTGACATTCGGCAGGGGGTATTTTATTGTTTCCGGGTCTGAAACTGAATTAAGGGGATCTTCACAGGATGGGGCAGGTACAAAAAAGGGCAATTCTGATTTTAATCATGGGTTTATTCCTGTTTTCGGCCTGCACCGGGACCGATCCTTCTGATTTACCCAGCGAAACCCGGACCGGCATCACCCAGAATGAAATCAAAATCGGATCCTCCCTTGCCCTGGGAGGGCATGCCGGTTATCTGGGCACCCAGATGCTCCACGGTGCCAATGCCTATATCCGGCACATCAACTCCCAGGGGGGCATCCACGGCAGAAAAATCAATATCATCGCCCTGGATGACGGGTATGACCCCTCCCGATGTCTTTACAACACCCAGCGGCTCATCGTTGAAAAAAAGGTATTCTCCCTGTTCTGTTACGTGGGAACCCCGACCACGGTGAGAATCATTCCCCTGATCAATGAAGCCGGGATTCCCCTGGTGGGCATGTTCACCGGTGCCCACCGCCTCAGGGATCCGGTCAACCCCTTTCTGATCAATGTCCGGGCCTCATACTACCAGGAAACCCGGGCCGCAGTCGATCTCATCGTAAAGGAAAAAGGCTTTGCCCGGGTCGCTGTCTTCTACCAGTATGATGAATACGGATTCGACGGTCTGCGGGGGGTTGAGATTGCATTGAAAGAATACGATATGATTCCCGTGGCAAAGGGTTCCTATGTCCGGGGAACCCTGGACGTGGAGGACGGGCTTGATAAGATCATCGCCTCTGATGCCCAGGCCGTGGTCATGATCGGGACCTACGACTCCTGCGCAAAATTTATCCGCCTGGCCGGGGATCTAAAATTTACTCCTCTGTTTTACAATGTCTCTTTTGTGGGATCCAAGGAGCTGGCCAGACGTCTGGGCAGAATAGGTGAGGGGGTCATGGTCACCCAGGTGGTGCCGCCTCCCCAGGAAAATGATGCCCGTCCTCCCCTTCCCGGCGTCAGTGAGTATATCCGGCTGCTGGATATCTACTATCCGGAGAGCCTGCCCAGCTTTGTGGGGCTTGAAGGCTATATCAACGCCAAAATACTGGTGGAGGGAATCCAGCGGGCAGGAAGGGATATCACCCGGGAACGATTTATCCGGGCCATTGAGTCCATTGATGACTTTGATCTGGGGATTGATAATCCCCTCTCTTTCGGAAAAAACGACCACCAGGGACTGGACCGGGTCTATTTTACCCAAATCAGGCAGGGTGAACTGGTATTGATCCAATGAAATTTTTCAACGAACTCTCCCTGAAGAATAAGATATTTGTTTCCTGCCTGGGATTCACCCTGATCGTATCGGTTCTGATCGCCCTGTTCACCCGGGCTCTTTTGATCACGGGCCTGACCAGCGAACTTCAGAAAAGGGGAATCGGCATCGCCCAGGCCATCGCTGACAGCTCCCGGGTTTTTATCCTCACTGAAAACCGGGCCGAACTGACCGGTCTGGCCTACGACGCCAGGATGGGAAACCGGAAAAACATCGTTCTTTATCTTGTCATCACCGACAAGGCCGGTCAGATCCTGGCCCACACTTTTACAACGGGCCTGCCCGATAATATTCTTACACTTGTTAAAAACCAGGATCCGGCCGTCCAGAAGGTCCTGGATCTCAATGTCAGGCGTCATTCCGTGTTCCATGTGTCGGTTCCCGTTAAAGAGGGGATCTATACCATCGGTTCCGTCCATGCAGGGCTGGCCAAACAACACATAGAAATCCTGATTTCAAGACTTCGGTTGATTTTTTTCAGTTTTTTATCCGTGGTCTCCATCCTGTTTTTCTTTTTAAGCCACAGGCTCGCCCTTCACATCACCAAACCGGTGGCAAACCTGATCCGGTATACCGACCAGATGAGCCGGGGCGGCCTGGTTTCAAAAAAGGATCTGGAGGCCATGTCCAGGGATATCCGGGCCAGGGATGACGAGATCGCCGCCCTGACCAATTCCTTTATCCGGATGACCTCGGAACTCAAGCTTTCCACGGACCGGCTCAAAGAATCCCAGGAAAAATACCGGTCCCTGTTCCGGAGCGGTCCCAACCCCATATTTGTCATACACAGGAAAAATTTTGAAATTCTTGATGCCAATCCCAAAGCCACGGAACTTTTTGGATATGAAAACCGGGAACTTATCGGCATCAGTATGCTGACCCTGGGGGACCTGGAGAACGATAAGTTCAATTGTCATTTCCCCATGGGGGAATCGATCCTGATTTCTTCCAAGGTTCGATTCTTTAAAAAAAACGGGGAGACCATCTTTGTCAACATCCATGCAAGTCCTGCAGAGTACAGAGACCGTGATGTGATCATCGTGGCGGCTACGGATATATCGGAACTTGTGGAAAAGGACTCCCAGCTTATCCAGGCCTCCAAGATGACCAATATTGAAAAAATGTCCGTGGGCATTGCCCATGAAATCAACCAGCCGTTGAATGCCATTAAAATGGGCAGCGAATACCTCTCCATGATGAAAGAAAAAAAGCAGAATGTGGACCCGGCCGATCTGGAAACGGTTCTCACTGAAATCTCCGCCCAGGTGACCCGGGCATCGGAGATCGTGGACCGGTTAAAGACCTTTTCCAGGAAGGCGGATTTTGCATGGGAGGTAATTGACATCAACCAGTGTATCCGGGCCGTTCACAGGATCATCGGCCGCCAGATCACTCTCCAGAACATTGAAATCAAACTCTGCCTTGATAAGACCATTCCCCATATTCTGGCCCACAACAACCGGATGGAACAGGTGATCTTCAACCTGATTACCAATGCCCGGGATTCCATCAATGAAAAGGTGGAATCCATGGCGGATTCAAGCCCGGGACAGATTCAAATATCCTCTTTTTCCCATGGAGACCGGGCCGGGTTTATGGTCCGGGACAACGGGGTCGGCATTGCACCGGACCAGGTGGAGAATATCTTTGAGTCATTTTATACCACCAAGCCCATGGGAGAAGGACTGGGACTGGGACTGCCCATTATCAAGGGCATTGTCCAGGACTACAACGGTACCATTACCGTGGAAGCAGAATCAGGTAAAGGCGCGGCCTTTACCATAGAATTCCCGGCCCACGCAAAAACCGGCCCGGTGAACCGTTCCCGGAACAAGCTTTCAGACCCGGATAAAATCAAGGAGACCCTTCAATGAAAATACTGGTAATTGACGATGAAAAACCCACACTTTCCATGTTCAGACTTTTTCTGGCTGCCTACGGATATGAGGTTTTCACGGCAGAGGATGGAGAAACCGGCCTGGCCCGTTTCCGGGAAATCCGGCCCGGGATCGTGTTCACGGACATTAAGATGCCGGGCATTGACGGTCTCCAGGTCCTGGGCCGGATACGGGAAATGGATCCCCATGTCCAGGTCATTATCATCACAGGTCATGGAGATCTGGAAAAGGCTATAGAGGCCCTGGATCTGGATGCTTCCGATTTTATCAATAAACCCGTGGAAAGACAGGCCCTTAATTCCGCCCTGGCCAGGGCCGAGAAAAGGGCCGGGATAACCGAGCCCCCTGAATTTTCCTGTAATTTTTCAATAAAACAGGGTCAGGCAAAAATCCTTTTCAGGGGCAGATTGACCGGCAAGGCCGACAAAAAGATCACACCCATGCTGGAATGGGATGAATGGCCCAAGGCAAGTAAGGCTGATTTTTCCTTTGACGAGAGTTTTTCTATTGACCGGGAGGGCATCAGGCTGCTCATGGATATCCTCATGAAAATTAAATTGAAAAAGCTGCCGGTTCTGATGAAAGGGCTTTCCTACAACTATATCCGATTTTTTCAGATGGCCGGCATGGACAAGCTGGCCGAGTTTCAGACCCGTTCAGAGGAAACAGGGGGCTGATGAGCACAAGGTACAGCATTCCCAAGGTGAGTGACATTGTCCGCAGACCCAGGCTATTCAGACGGATTGACCAGGATTCAGCCACACGGGTATTTCTGATCCTGGGACAGGCTGCCCAGGGCAAATCCACCCTGGCCGCCTCTTTTTTGAAGCAGAAGAACCAGGCATGTATCTGGTGCCATCTGGCCCATGAAGCTTCCGACCATACCCGGCTTTTTGAAATTCTCATGACCGGGATCCAGGATCAATTGGAACAGACCGGATCCCTCCTTGAAACCCAGATTCCCCAGACCACCCTGGGCACCCGGGAAGATCTACTGCGCCAGGCCGAGACCCTGTCCACCCTGCTTGAAAAAATCGATTTTCCATTCAATATTGTCTTTGACGACCTGGAGTCCCTGGATACCGGGGCGAGCTCATTCATCCTGATGGAAAAGATCATCCGGGAAAATTCCGGAAGGACCCGGTTTTTCCTCTTATCCCGGGTAATGCCGCCCCTCAATTTACGGCGACTGAAAATGGAAAACCAGGTCCTGGTTCTGGACAATGAAGACCTTGCCTTTACCAACGAAGAAACCCTGAATTTTTTCCAGCTTAAACTCAATTCACCTGAAAAACCGGGGGACAACCCGGGACTGGGCCCCCTGGAGATCGCCAAGATCCTCAAGGTCACGGAAGGATGGGCTGGAGGACTGACCCTGGTTTCCGAATCATTTAAACGGTTCAGGAGCCTGGAAAAACTGCCGGACCGCATGTCTTCGGATGCCTTTTCCTATTTCAGCCAGGAGATCTATCAGGCTCAGCCTCCCCCTATCCGGAATTTTTTAAAAAAAACATCCATATTCAATCACCTGGACACCCGGGTGCTTCATGCCTTTTTTGAGGATCTCGATCCCACACCCATCCTGGAAGACCTGGAAAATCGAAATCTTTTTATCCAGAAAATAGATTCCCACCCGTCCTGGCCCATATATAAGTACAACAGGCTGTTCAGAGATTTTCTAAAGTCAGACCTGGTCAATACCCTGGAATCTGAAAAACTTGCTGCCCTGGACCGGAAAGCAGGCGATATCTTCTGGGAGATGAAACGCCATGAAGATGCCGCACACCACTATATCCGGGCCGGGGCCTTTGAACAGATGGCCAGGATCATCCGGATTAAGGGAACCCATTATATCGTTACCGGACAAACTGCCGGTCTGGCCGAATGGATAGAAAAACTGCCCGAAGAAATGATCCGGGAGGATGCCTGGCTATTGTTTTTTAAGGCCATGACCCTGAGGATCAAGGGGGGCAAAAAAAACCTCAAGACTTTTTCACAGGCATTGGAAATGTTCAAGAATGCCCGGGACCACCGGGGAATGATATTGAGCATTGCATTTATCATCGAGGCTGGCGTGTTCATCCGTCAGCCTTCTTCAAAGATCCTGAAATGGATAGAGAGAGGGGAGGCCATTCTCAGGGAGCGCAGGGGCAGCCATAAATATACCTGGGCCCGGACCATCCTCTGGCAGCATATCGGCCTGGGATATATTGCCGGCACCGGAGACATCCCAGGAGGCATATCCGCCTGCCAGAACGCCATCCTTCTGGCAAACGGCATAAAAAATCCCGACCTGCTCCTCAATGCATCCATTATCATGACCCTGGGTCTTGTCGAATCAGGTGACTTTAAACGGGCCAGAAAAATGCTGGATAAGATCCAGACCATTACCGGCCACAGCCCCCACCCCGAATACAGGGCTCTCAAAAGAATCACCAGTCTGGATTATGCCCTGAAAAGAGGGGACTTTGATCAGGCCCGGATTCTTCTGGAGAAATCAGAGGCAGACATTGATAAATTCGGGTTGATTTTCCTTTATCCGGGATTTGTGGAGGCCCGGTCGGTCTTCTTTGCCTCAATTGGTGATTATACCCAGGCCCTGCAGGCAGCAGATCACCTTTCGGATTTCTCCATCCTCGAGGGAAATGATTTTTACCTGGGAATATCCCATCGTTTAAAAGCCACGGTTTTCCTTCTTCAGGAGGATTATGTCGGGGCCGTAGAGGAAGCCAAACAGGCAAAAAATGAGCTTGGGCTGTCAAAACGGGGGGATATCCATTATTTTCTGGCCAGGCAGATCCTGGGAGTTTCCCTTTTTTTCAACAATGACCTTGAAGGGGCAGATCAGGAGCTGGGTCAGGCACTTTCATACTTTAAGAAGATCTCTTCGGATCTCTTTTTCTGCGAAACCGCATTGATAGCCGGCCTGACAGCCTGGGAATTAAAAGACCGGTCCAGGGCTGTACTTCTTCTGAACCAGGGCCTGGACAAGGCCGAATCCAATCAATACGCCTATTTTCCCTTGATCAATGAAAAAACCCTGGCCCGGATTCTGGTGACCCTTGATCTGGCGGGAACGGACCGGTCTCAGTTCCTTTTTGCCATGATGTCAAAGGAAAAAGGGGATGTTCTGAGGGAAGAGGTCCTGAAAAACATAAGCGCCATACCCGCCAAAAAGAGAGCGGCCCAGGCAGATACTCTCAGGCCTCTCTATAGGATGAGCCTGCCCAAAATCAGGATCAACACCCTGGGAGAGTTCAATGTTGAAATCAATGCCGTTCCCCTTGATCCGGGTGTCTTTGGAGGGTTAAAACCCAAATCTCTTCTCAAGGCGATTATTCTCTACGGGTTGAGGGAAATTCCCAGGGAGATGCTCATTGAGACTCTCTGGCCCGAAGCCCCTCCGGCAGCCGGAGAGAAAAATTTCAAGATCAATCTGCATCGGTTGAGAAAAGCCCTGGAACCCTGTCCGGATAAAGTTTTCGGTTATTCTTATATCCTATTGAAAGCCGGTCTGGTCTCCCTGGACCCGGATTTGGTCAGCCTCGATGTTGACCAATTTTTGACCCTTGCAGACCAGGCCGGGATCTTGGAAGAAGAAGGCAGGCTGGACCGGGCCATTGAAATCTACGACCAGGCCGCTGGGCTTTACCGGGGAGATTATTTTACCGAAGATCCTTATCTGGAAGAGGCCATCGGTCCCAGGGAATCCTTCCGGTCCAAACTGATCGACATTCTGGGACAAAAGGCCCGGCTCCATGAAGACCTGGATCAATGGGGGCAGGCCGTAGAGGCTTGGAACAGGGTATTAAAAATCGATCCCCTGTTTGAGGAGGGATATCAGAACCTGATGATCCTTCATGCCGACGCAGGCCGAATTAACAAAGCCATGCAGATTTTCAGAAGAGGCAGAACAATTTTAAAAAAAGAACTGGACGCAACCCCGGGCGCAAAGACCCTGGCCCTGTACCGTAAAATAAAGAACCTGCCGACAGATTAAGGTTTCAGACCTTTTATTGCCTGGATAATATACCCCAGTTCAGGTCGGATATTGATATCCGATACATGGATAAACCGCAGAATTCCTTTTTTATCCACCAGGAAAAGGGCCCGTTCCGAGGTTCCGTCCGTCCGGAGCACCCCGTAGGAATCACTGACCTTTCCATGGGGCCAGAAATCGGAAAGCACCGGAAACCAGAGCCCGTCCATCTCACGGGTCCAGGCAAACAGGGTGGGCCGGTTGTCCACGGTAATGCCCAGCAAAATAGTATCTTGGGCTTGGAACAGGGGTTTTGCGATATTGTATCCGGGCCACTGATCCGAACATACCGGAGTCCAGGCAGCCGGAACAAAGGAAATCAAAACGTTTTTCTTTCCCCTGTACTGGCTCAGGGTAACGGTCTGACCGGACAGGGACTTGAGAGAGAAATCAGGAGCCTGCTGCCCGATTTTGACTTTGAGTTTACTGTCTACAGGTTTAAGATGCCCCGGATCAAAGATTTTTCCTCCAAAGGCGTTTGATACGGCGTGCCCGGAAGTCGGGAAAAGACATATAAACAAAAAGAGAACAAGTACAAGTCTTACGCTTGTCCCTGTTCCATTAAAAATTTTCGGTTTTTCGTTACATCTGTTTTTCATCTGTTCTGCCTTTTGGGAACTATTTAAAATCGAGACCCGAGGCCGAGAGGATTTCCTCCAGAAACCCTTCATGATTTTTTATTTCTCCGGCATGGGTGAAAAAAACATGAAAGCCCTCTTTCTTAAGTTCCAATCCAATAAAAAAAGGGGTTCTGACCTCTCCGATCTTTTTATGAATGGTAAAATCCGAGTCACTGAACAATGGAAATTGAATCCCATAGTTTTCTTTGAAAAAGGCCACCTCAAACTCTGAGTTGCCCGCACCGATCCCGATGAGTTTGACTCGACGGTTCAGCTCTTTTTTCTGCCGGATCCGGTCAAACAGGGCATTGATATTTTTGGCTTCCCGCTGGCATACCGGACAGTACATGGAAAAGATCTCAACGATGAGGATGTCCGCCCGGACCTGATCCAGGGAAAAAGATTCGGCCCGGTCCAGTCCGAGATATTCGAGCTGGACCGGATCTTTGGGTGAGGACAGTTTAAAATCCAGGTCTAATTTTTCAGCTTCCCCAAACCCCGGCCCGGCAGCAGCCAGGAAAATAAAAATCGCCCAGATGAATATTTTTTTTTGCATAAAGACTCCTGGTCCCCTCCAATTGAGGCTTATAAGTCGTGAAAACCCGGTAAGGCATTTTTATATCCCTTTTCCCTGGCCTTCATATCCAGGTGGAGGGTGGCGATCTGTTCGAGCCTGGGAACAAAGGTCCGGTTCAGGACCCTTAAATCGATCACCTTGAGGTAATTCTGGCAGTTGTCACATAGATAGACCCGGTATTCTTTTTCTTCTTCATTGAAAAAATAATGCTGAAGCCGGGTATCGTTGGAATCGCAGAATACGCATCCCATTCTCCGGGTATGCCATTCATGGGCACAGAGGCTGCACATGAGGACCCTTTTTCCTTCCGGGTCCAGAAAAGCGGCATTGGGATGGCTGCCGCAAACAGGACAATATCCTTTTTTGGGTTCTGAAGAATCCTTGAGATAAACAGCCAATTGAGAAGCACAGGTCTGAAGGGACGGGGCCATGGAGAGAAAAACAAAAAACATCAGAACATGGACAGGCATGTTCATGTCAAGGGCTGCTTTTTCAATGGCGGTTTCCCGGTTTTCAAGGATACCTTGAAAAAGCAGGTCCAGGTCCAGCCTGTCCAGGCCGGCTTGAAGTTTCCGGGCATGGGAGGCAAGTTTGGGGGCATGGTTAGACGCCAGGCTGCAGAGTGTTTTCAATAACGATTCTGCCCGGATCCTGTCAATACGAAACTGGGAAGGATCAATCAGGGGCATGCCGTTGTCAAATTTAAGTTTCAAAAGTTCGGAATCGATGAGGATGGGGTCAAGCTCAAGTGCCTGACGGCTTTTTTCCTGGGCAATAAAGACCTGGCCGTAAAATTCAATGATGGGCCCGTAGGAAGGCCTGGCCTTTTGAATCAGCCGGGCGGCCTGGTCGATATCTTCGATGGAGGGTTCAGGTCTGATCATATCATTTAAATTCATGGAATTTCCTTGGAAAATCCGGGGGAAGCGTACGCCTCCCCCGGAGGATTTACGGGTAAGAATCAACTATACTTTCATGAGCCTGGCAAAGGGCCCCATCATTTTCCGCATGGCCACACTCCGGCTGATACCTCCCCGGTTCACGCCGGCTACTGCGTATTCGGCGTAAAGACCCGGATCCTGGGCCACCAGATAGATGACATTGACATCATCCGGATCGAGCAGGGAGGCCTTGGGAAATTTCTTCTTTACCATGGCAAGTCTTTTCCGGGCCAGATCCAGCATCTCATCCCGGTCCCCAAAGTTCATGGCACCGGTGGGGCAGGTATTGACGCAGGCCGGCTTTAGACCGTTATGAACCCTGTCATTGCACATATCGCATTTGGCCAGGGTGCCGTCGGCCGCCTTCCTGGGAATATTATACGGACAGGAATCAATGATTTCATCCGCATCCAGGCCCTTTGTTTTTATTGTATAGAGTATCGCCCCGGTTGCAGGATCCTGGTATATGGCATCGGGATCCATGGCGGTCTCCAGACAGGGGGCATCAATACAATGCCGGCACTGGTCCGGAAAGAACAGCCAGTTGAGCTTGCCGTTAATGATCTCTTCATTCATCCTAACCAGTTTATAGGTGGAAAAACTCAGGTCCGGAGGATTCTGATAGGTTCCGGTATTCACCGTGGCTTCCGCCGGAAGGTCATGCCATTGCTTGCAGGCCACCTGGCAGCCTCTGCAGGCCGTACACAGGGTTACGTCAACAAAAAATGCTTTACTCATTTGGGTTCACCTCCTTAAAGCTTTGTCACATTGACCATAAAGGCCTTGGTTTCCGGAATCCGGGTATTGGGATCTCCGGCCGGCGGGGTGAGAAGGTTGGCACTTTCTTCGGTCCCGGTACTGGGCCAGCGCCAGCCGTAATGCCATGGAATTCCCACCTGGTGAACAACAGCATCTCCTACCTTAAAGGGTTTGAACCGTTTGGTGACAACTGCGGTACATTCAAGGGAAGCCCGGGCTGAACTGACCTTAACCCGTTCCCCGCTGTCAATGCCCCGAAGCTTTGCCAGTTCCTCGCTCATCTCTACAAAGACATTGGGCTGCAGTTCCATGAGCCATTCCTGGGGGCGGGTCATAAGACCGGTCTGCCAGTGTTCGGATACCCGGTAGGTGGTACCCACAAAGGGGAACCTGGGATCGCAGGTGGCATGGGAATCCGCCTTGGTTGAATAGACCACGGCCGTGGGGTTGACCATCTGGGAAGAGAAATAATTCTTTTCCACCGGACACTCCAGGGGTTCGTAATGCTCGGGAAAGGGCCCGTCGGCCCGGCCCGGCCCGAAGATCTGGCCGTGACCGTGTTTTCTCATGATAAAGGGATACTTGGAATCGGAACGCTTTGATCCGTCCGGATTTTCCAGAGGATACCATCCTCCGTCCGGCACGTCCCCGGTCCATTTTTTGGAAACGTACTTGCCGTCTTCCGCCTTTCCTTCAAACCGGATAACCCAGTCTTTTTCATCCCAGGGCCGCCCCTTGGGATCCACAGAGGCTCGGTTGTAAATAATCCGCCGGTTCACGGGCCAGCACCAGGCAAATTCCGGAAAAAGCCCGATCTTGTTGACCGCATCTTTTCCGCTTCTCCGGGCAGACATATTTCCCTTTTCCGTATAGGAGTTGCAGTAGAGCCAGTTGGCCGACGAGGTGGACCCGTCATCCTTAAGAAAGGCGAAACTGGGTACCAGGCTGCCTTTTTTGTACATTTTGCCCTTGATCTCCACATCCTTGAGAAAATAGCCGTTGACCTCCTTGGCCATCTTGTGGGGATCATAGACACCCATGGTTTCATAGTCCCATTTGAGATTGAGAATGGGGTCAGGGAATTTTCCCCCCTTTTCATACTCTTTTTTGATCCGATGCCCCAGTTGCATGATGATGTCGCCGTCGGGCAGACTGTTGCCCATGGGTTTGGGTCCCTGGTACCGCCACTGCATCCACCGGCCGGAATTGGTGATGGAGCCTTCCTTTTCAACGGACACGGCAGCCGGCAGCATGAACACCTCAGTTTTCACCTTGGAGGGATCCACGTCCGGACCTTTCCAGAAAGAGCCGGTTTCATTGTCAAAGATATTGACGTTCACCATCCAGTCCAGGTTCTCCATGGCCTTTCTGATCTTGGATGCATTGGACCCGGAACAGGCCGGATTCTGGCCCCAGGCAAAAAATCCGTTGACCTCGTTTTTATACATGGCGTCAAACAGGTCAAACCAGGAATAGCCCATGCCGTCATCCACCTTGGGCAGCCAATTGTATCCGAACTGGTTGGCTTTGGTGGCGGTCTCCCCGAAAAAGGATTTTAAGAGGCTGACCGAGTATTTGGGATAGTTCTGCCACCAATTGGCAGACAGGGGATCCTTGCTCTTGGGGGTCCATTTGGCGTTATACGCATCCAGGCTTGTGTTCGAAGACCGCGGGGTTTTCAGGTATCCCGGCCAGATATGCCAGAGCAGGCAGTGATCCGTGGATCCCTGGACATTGGACTCGCCCCTGAGGGCGTTGACCCCGCCCCCGGCCACGCCCATATTGCCCAGAAGAAGCTGGATCATGGCCATGGTCCGGATGATCTGGGTGCCCACGGTATGCTGGGTCCAGCCCATGGCATACATGATGGTACCGGCCATGCCCCGGGCACCTGTGGCCGTATAGGTCTTGTACACTTCTACAAGGTCTTTTTTGGGGGTTCCCGTGACCTTGGAGACCGTATCCAGATCATACCTCTTATAATGTTTTTTCAGGAGTTGAAACACACAGCGTTTGTGTTTCAGGGAACGATCCATCATGGGGACGCCCTTGGCATCTGTCTCAAAGGCCCAGGTGGATTTATCGTAACTGCCCAGGCCCGGTCCCTTTGTCCCGGCTTTGTACCCCGAGAAAAGGCCGTCATCAAATCCAAAGGCTTTGCCCACGATAAAAGGGGCATTGGTGTAGGCGGCCGTATACTCCTGGTTGTAGAGATTGTTGTCCAGAAGGTATTTGATCATCCCGCCCAAAAAGGCGATGTCCGTGCCTGATCTCAGGGAGGCATAGATGTCGGCCTTGGATGAGGTCCGGGTAAACCGGGGATCCACCGAGATAAGCTTGGCCCCCTTTTCCATGGCCTGGGCCACATATTTAAAGGATATGGGATGATTTTCGGCAGCATTGCTGCCCATGATGAGAATACAATCCGAGTTCTTGATGTCGATCCAGTGATTGGTCATTGCACCGCGTCCAAACGACTCTGCCAGAGCCGCTACAGTTGCGCTGTGTCAGATACGGGCCTGGTGTTCTACGTAAACCAGTCCCAGGGAACGCATCAATGCCTGATAGATCCAGCACTCCTCATTGTCCAGGGCAGCCGAGCCCACCGAGGCGATATTGGTGACCCGGTTGACCACCTGGCCCTTGGCATTTTTTTTCGTAAACCCCTTATCCCGGGTTTCCTTGACATTTTTTGCGATTTTTCCCAGGGCCCATTCCCAGGACACGGTTTCCCATTTATCTGAATAGGGGGCCCGGTACATGGGTTCGGTGAGCCGGTTCTCGTTTTCAACCAGCTGTTTTATAGATGCCCCTTTAGAGCAGAGGGAACCGCGGTTGATGACATGGTCGGGGTCACCTTCAATATTGATGACCCGGCCGTCTCCCCGCTTGCTGGTGTGGACGATGGCACCGCAACCCACGGCACAATAGCAGCAGATGGTGGTGGTCTCCTTGGCATACTTTGTCTTCAGGATCTGGGCGTGGGATTTGACCGGTGAAAGGTCAAACCCGAGTCCGCTGACCGCGACCCCTGCTGCGGTTGCCCCTGAAATCTTGATAAAATCTCTTCGGTTGAGTTTCATCTCACTAACGCCTCCTTAAGATGTGTTGAGGTTCTTGTTTACCCTGGTCCAAAGATTTCGCCGAAGGCCTTTGGACCTTACCATTCTTTAAGATTTTATTTCCTTACCACAGGGCAGGTTACAAAAAGGTTACAGCGGATTTTTTTCGGTTCTGGAAAAGAGATTTTTTAAGGAAAAAATTTTTTTATAAATTTGTTGCATTTTTTAAACAAACATGAAAAAGATAATATATTCAGAATGAGGAGAAAATAAATGGCGGAAAACAAAATAGACACTTTAATCAACCGGATCATGGATGTCACCGGCATACACTCCCAGTCGGAACTGGCCAAGGAACTGGGGATCAACCGGTCGGGCATTACCCATGCCCGGAATAAAAACAGGATTCCGGACAATTGGATTGTACGGCTTTACCGCAGGTACAGACTCAACCCCCAGTGGATTGAAACCGGTATCGGAAAGGTGTTTCTCAACACGGAGACCAGCGATGATGTCATGTTCAAACAGGTCCCCAAGGTGGAAGCCCGTCTGTCCGCCGGGACCGGTTCCTTTGAATGCGGAGAGAACGTGTCTGAATTTCTTTCCTTTCAGGCATCCTGGCTCTCAAAAAAAGGTTCTCCTGCCAGTATGGTGGCCATGGAGGTGTTTGGCCGGTCCATGGAACCGGTTCTCAGGGAAGGGGACACGGTTCTAATTGATCAGTCCCGGACAAGGATTCTGGCCGGAGCCATCTATGCCGTAGGAGTAGACGATACCATCCTGGTAAAGCGGCTGGAAAAACTACCCGACCGGCTGGCGCTTTTGAGTGAAAATACGGATTTTCAGCCGATCTACATCAGCATGGACGAAGTTTCCAAGGTCAGGATACTGGGAAAAGTCATCTGGAGCTGCAGGGAGTATCGATGAAGATAAAAAAAAGGCTTGGGCCCGGAAGCGGGCCTGACAAAGGACAAAAAAAATTTAACCGGACTGTTTACTTTTTTCAACAAGTGGTGAGTTTTATAAATTCGAGGAGACCGTAAAATGAATAAAAAAGAGAAAAAAAATAGAATTTGGGTTGTTTTGGCAGGTATCGCCTGGAGCGCAGGTCTTTTAATTGCCGGGAGCGAAAGCCCCCACATGCCCTGGGTCAATATAATGGGGGCCCTTGTTTTTTTCGCGGCCAGCCTGATGCTCGGAAAAATCCTGCCGGACCTGGAGATCAGCCCCGGGGCAGAGACGAAACAGACTCGGTCGGCCCGGCCGGTTCCTGCCCGAGACCGGGTGGAAAAGGAAAGAGGAGTTCTTCCGGGATATGCACTCGGGGTGATGTTAAAGGGCTGAACTCAATTTCATCTTGGGTATGAATTCCAGGGAGTTGAATGCCAATATTGGAGCTTAATATGATAAAGAACCGTCAATAATAATTTTTTTATTGTTTATTTTACTAAAAACACATATAGACTGTCTCGGTACCAATATAGCTGAATCGCACTTCAGTTGTATTGAAACGGGTTTTCTGGTAAGATACGAACTCGGTTTTAGCCAAAAAAACATGTTGAAGCTGGATGTGAACGGGTTGGATGGATAAATCTTTAAGACAGGAAAGGACGTGTATATGAGTTTTCAGTCAAAACTTTCCTCGGGAGAATTTGCCGTACTCGCCGAAGTAGACACTCCCAAGGGAATCGATATATCTGATCTGGTAAGCAATGCAAGACATCTCAAGTCAAGGGTGGACGCTGTTGTCATTCCGGACATGGACAACGGTGTCATGCATATGAGTGCGCTGGCAAGCGGTTCCCTGATGCATCAGCAGGGGATCGAACCTCTGATCCACGTTTACGGCAGGGACCGTAACAGGATGGTACTCCAGGGTGACCTTCTCTCGGCCCATGTGCTTGGAATTCACAATCTTCTCGTTGTCAAGGGTGAGGATATGATCAACGGTGATCATCCCGATGCCAAGATTGTCGACGACCTGGACGAAATCGGGATTCTTGAAATGATCCGTTCCCTGAACTCCGGCAAGGATATGGCCGGATTTGATCTTCGAGGGAAACCCGAACTGAAAGCCGGGTATGCTGTGCCGCCCATCGCGGATGAAAATCAGCTCAGCCTGGAAGTCGCCTCCGCAGAAAAGAAAGTTCAGGCAGGGGCCGGGTATATCATCCTGCCGCCCGTATTTGATCTGAACTTTTACTCCCGGATTATCAATGCGTTTAAATCGTTAAATGTACCGGTTATTGCCTCTGTTTTTCTCCTCAAAAACGTGGGCATGGCCCGGTATATTTCCATAAATGACCCCAATTCCCGACTCTCCGAGGATCTGATCCGCAGAATACGAAAGTCAAAGGATCGTGAAGGTGAATGCATCCGCATTGCCGGCGAGATGGCCGGTTCTCTCAAGGAAGTCGCACAGGGAATTAAGATCTCCGCTCTGGGCTGGGAAGACCGCTTGCCGGCCATCCTGGACAGCGCTGGTCTGTAACCCATTAGATTAACCCATTATCCGATTTTTTCCTGTATGGGGCCATGCAGGTGTCGGATACCCATAAATTTATAGGTTAGACATGCAAAAGCTTAACTATTCGGAAGACAAGCCGTCAGCGGATTCCCGCGTGCTTGTAATCGGTGGTGGTGTAGGCGGAATCCGTGCGGCACTCGACCTGGCAGAATCCAGGCGGGATGTCGTACTCATAGATAGATCCTATTCCATCGGGGGACTTATGACCCAGCTGGATCGGACCTTCCCGACCAACAACTGCGATTTGTGTACGGTTTCCCCGTACCTGTCCCAGGGATCAAGGGAAGCCCGCCTGGATTTGAAACCCATGACAAGACTTGACCGCCTGGAGGGGGAGGCCGGGAAATTTACCGCCACCCTGGTCACTGAACCCAGGTACATTGACATAGACAAATGTACGGCCTGCGGGGAATGCGCCAAGAAATTCCCGGACGCGGTCCGTTTTACACCGGGGCTTGACCCCCGGGCTCCCACCTGTATGAGATATCCCCAGGCGACCCCCTTTGCCTATTCCATTGACATGGACAAGGTCGCGGATATAAAGGAAATCCAGAAGGTCTGCAAGGTGGACGCCATACTGGCCGAGGACACGGTCACAGAGACCCGGGTGGAAGTGGCTTCCATTGTGCTCTCCATGGGGGCGGACCTCTTTGATCCCAAAATTCTGGACAATTTCGGCTCCGGCCAGTTCGACAATGTAGTGACCGGTCTCGAGTACGAGAGAATCATGTCGGCTTCAGGACCTTTCCAGGGAAATCTGGTCCGGCGCTCGGACCGCCAGCGTCCCAAACGGGTGGCCTGGATCCAATGTGTGGGCTCCAGGGGGATCAACAAGGCCGATGTTCCCTATTGCTCTGGGGTATGCTGCATGTACGCCCTTAAGGAGGCCATGGTCACCAAGGAAAGATTCGGGGAAGACATTGAGACCACGATCTTTTTCATGGACATGAGAACCCATGGCAAAAATTACGAACAGTACTACAACCGGGCCAGGGATGAGTACAAGGTAAGAATGATCCGGTGCAAACCCCATTCCGTTGTCCAGGATGACGAAACCAAAAATCTTCAGATCACCTATGCCCTTGAGGAAAAAGCCAGCCAGGAGACCGAAGAGTTTGACATGGTCGTTCTGTCAACGGGCTTCAGAATAGGCCAGGAAAGTATTGAACTGGCAGATAAACTGGGTATTGATCTCAATGAACACAAATTCGCTGCCACAGCTCCTTTTAACCCGGCTGTTACCTCAAAACCTGGGATTTACGTCTGCGGCGTTTACGAGAGCCCCAAAGATATCCCTGAAACCATGGTACAGGGCAGTGCGGCCGCCTCCATGGCCGCCACCAATCTGCCTGCTTTTCTCCCGGAAGAAGAGGTTGAAGACCTGTTTCCGCCGGAGAGAAATGTAGCCGATGATGATCCCAAAATCGGGGTCTTTGTCTGTGACTGCGGCTATGAGATCGGCGGCCTGGTCGATGTAAAGAAAATCATAGAATTTGCAGAAACCATTCCGGACGTGGCCGTTGCCAAAGCGGTCGGCTATGGGTGTTCCAGTGAATCCATGGCTGAAATCGAAACCATGATTCAGGAAAACGGATTAAACCGGATCGTCATCGGCGGATGTTCCCCCAGAACCCATGAGACCAAGTTTCAGGACCTGCTCAGAAGAACGGGCCTGAACAAATACCTGGTGGAAATCGTCAATTTAAGGGACCAGAACACCTGGGCCCATATGGGACAGCCAGAGCAGGCCTTTGACAAGGCAATCAAGCTGCTCCAGGTCGGCATCAGCGGGGTGCGGAAAAACCATCCCCTTACCGATCATACCCTGCCCATGAGCCAGAACGCTCTCGTTGTGGGCGGCGGCGTCACCGGTATGACATCAGCCCTTCAGCTGGCGGACCAGGGCATAAAAGTGTATCTGATAGAGCGAGCCCCGGCCCTGGGAGGACTGGCCCAGTCCATCTCAAGAACCATCGAAGGCGAGGATGTGGGTGCATTTGTCCGGGATCTTGTGGAAAAGGTTACGGCCCACGACAATATCCAGGTCCTGACCCGGTCGGTCATCGTTGACCACAGCGGCATGCCCGGACTCTTCAAGACCGGGATCCAGACCGGCCTGCGCATGAACTACATGCAGATCGACCATGGGGTGACCATTCTTGCCACGGGCGCACTGCCCAACCGGCCCCAGGAATACGGCCTGAACCAATACGAGAAAGTGGTCACCCAGCTGGAACTGGATGACATCCTTGAAAATGATCCTGAACAGATCAAAACCATGGATCAGATCGTCATGATCCAGTGCGTGGGATCCAGGGAAGAATCCAATCCCAACTGCTCCAGGATCTGCTGTCAGGCGGCCATGAAAAACGCGCTTCGCTTAAAACAGATCAATCCGGAAATCGAGGTATTTGTCCTGTACAGGGACATTCGAACCTATGGATTCCAGGAAGATTATTACCGGGAAGCCCGGAACCAGGGTGTGAAGTTCATACGCTTCAGCCTGGACAACCGGCCTGTGGTGGAGGAAGAAAACAAAGAGCTCTATGTCCGGGTTCATGATTTTATCCTGGGCTCGGAGATCAAGATCGCCGCAGACCGCGTGGCCCTGAGCACCGGGCTTATTGCCGATGATGAAACCACCGAGGACCTGGCTCTCATGTTCCATCTTCCCCGGACCGAGGACAATTACTTTTTGGAAGACCATGTAAAACTCAGGCCCGTGGACATGTCCCTGAGGGGATTTTTCATTGCCGGTACGGCCCATTCTCCCAAGATCATCCGGGAGTCCATCACCCAGGCCCAGGCCGCAGCAGGACGGGCCCAGACCATGCTGGCCAAAAAGGAGATCAACCTCGGTGCCAGCGTGGCCAAGGTAGACGGAACCAAATGTGCGGCCTGCCTGGTCTGTGTAAGGGCCTGCCCCTTTGGTATTCCCATGATCAACGCAGAAGGCTACTCCCAGATCGATCCTGCCAAGTGCCAGGGATGCGGAGTCTGTGCCGCAGACTGTCCGGCCAAAGCCATTCAGCTCATGGCCTTTGAAGACGACCAGATTTTGGCGAAATTAGACGGTTTATTTGAGAGGTATAATTAATGGAAAATTTTGAACCGGAAATAGTGGCCTTCTGTTGCCACTACTGTGCATATACGGCGGCTGATATGGCCGGCAGCAAAAGGATATCCTATCCGCCCAATGTCAAGATCATCCGGGTGCCCTGCACCGGAAAAGTGGATGCCATCCACATCATGAAGGCCCTTGAAAAAGGAGCCGACGGTGTATACGTGGCCGGCTGCCTGGAAGGGGACTGCCATTTTAAAAACGGCAATATCCGGGCCGCGGCAAGGGTGGAAAACGTCAAGCGCATCCTGGAAGGACTTGGATGGGAACCCGGACGGGTGGAGATGATCAACATGTCCGCCGGCATGGGAGAACGATTTGCCCAGACAGCCTTTGAATTTACCGAAACCATAAAGAAACTGGGTCCCAGCCCCGGCAATCCCTCAAAACTTGCCGTTGGGGCCGCCAGTTAACCCAATACTTTGGAGATAAAAACATGATAACTGCAGAACAAAAACCCATACAGGAAATCACAAAATATATTGAGCCCTGCGGCAAAATCCTTCTCGTGGGATGCAACGAATGTGTCACTGTATGCGCGGCAGGCGGCCGAAAAGAAGTGGGACTTCTGGCATCCGCCCTTCACCTGAACAGTCTCAAACAGGGCAAGACCCTGGAGATCAAGGAAATTACCCTGGAAAGACAATGCGATCCGGAATACGTCGAAGAACTGGCTCCCTATATCGACGGCGCGGACGCGGTTCTGTCCATGGCCTGCGGATGCGGGGTTCAGACCGTTGCAGCACGGTATAAAACCACCCCGGTTTTCCCGGCGGTGAATACCAAGTTCATGGGCGCCTCTGAAAGCCAGGGAATCTGGGCGGAACGCTGCCAGGGCTGCGGTGACTGCATGCTGGGCATTACCGGCGGAATCTGTCCCGTGGCCCGGTGTTCCAAAAGTCTGCTCAACGGCCCCTGCGGCGGTACCTCCAACGGCCAGTGTGAAATCAGCCCGGATGTGGACTGTGCCTGGCGCTTGATCTGGGAACGCTTGGTGGCCCTGGGTATCCAGGACCGGTATGAGGAACTGAATGCAGCAAAAGACTGGCGGCCTGCGGGCGGCGGCGGACCCAGAAAAATCATCAGGGAGGACTTGGTATAATGAAAACAGAAAGCAGATTGGAAAAAGTACTGGCGTCCGGTGCCCTGGCAGTGACCTCTGAAGTCGGTCCTCCCAGGGGATGCAATGTGGAGATCGTCAAAGAAAAAGCCAACATGATCAAGGATTATGTGGACGGGATCAATATTACGGACAATCAGACCGCCATGGTCAGGATGTCCTCCATTGCCGGCGGCGTGATTATCAAACAGATGGGGCTGGATCCCATCATCCAAATGGTGTCCAGGGACAGAAACCGTCTGGCCATGCAGGCCGATATCATCGGAGCCTATTCCCTGGGGATCAACACCATGCTCTGCCTTTCCGGAGACCACCCCAAGTTCGGCGACCATCCCATGGCCAAATCCGTATATGATTTAGATTCCATAAACATGATCAAAATGGTTAAGGACATGAGGGATGAAAGCATGTTCCAGGGCGGGGCCGATATCAAGAATCCCCCCAAGATGTTCATCGGTGCCGCAGCCAATCCTTTTGCCGACCCCTTTGAACTTCGGGTAATGCGTCTGGCCAAAAAAGTTGCCGCAGGTGTTGATTTTATCCAGACGCAGTGTATATTCAACTTGGATAAATTCGAAAAATGGATGGAAGGAGTCTGTGACAGAGGCCTTCATGAAAAGGTCTATATTCTCGCAGGCATCACACCCATGAAATCCCTCGGCATGGCCCGGTATATGAGAAACAAGGTGCCGGGAATGGATGTGCCCGACGAGGTGATCAAGCGCCTGGAAGGGGTGACCAAGGAAAAACAGCCCGAAGAGGGGATTAAAATGGCCATTGAGCAGATGGAACGTCTCAAGGAGTGCAAAGGCGTTGCCGGTTTCCACATCATGGCCATTGAGTGGGAAGAACGGGTACATGAACTGGTAGAAGGGGCAGGGTTATCTCCCCGACCCAAGGTTTAGTTTAGGCAAATGAAGGCATAGACTGGACAACACTAATCAGTCAGGACAATAATAATAAGGAGACCTTAACATGAGCGAAGACAAACTCATTTTAGTCGTAGATGATGATCCGGATCTGGTAGAGGCGGTATCCATGAAGCTGGAAGCAAAATCCTACAAGGTTGCCAAGGCCTATGACGGTGTGGAAGCCATGGACAAGATCAAGGAAGCAAAACCCGATGTGGTTATCCTTGACGTCATGATGCCCCGGAAAAACGGATGGGAGGTCTGCGAAGATATAAAAAATGACAACGCTTTGAAAGATATTGCAGTGGTTCTTCTGACCGCGGTAGCCGATTCCGTGAAAACAACCAGCTATACCCACCACGACGGCAAAACCACCCTGGCTGACGATTATATCCCCAAACCCATCGATCTGGATGAACTCATGGAGATCGTCAACGATCATTGCAGTTGATGGGCTTTTTTATCAATATACCCTGCCGAATCCCATAAAAAAGAAGACAGCGGGAGAGCGCAAGCGCAATCCCGCTATTCTTTTATGGAAATTGACAGGTGAATATTGCCGGAAACCTGTAAGAACATGATCCACATCAACGGCATACGCCTGAGCCGAAAAATGATCCAGGCGAGCCAGGATTATCCGCCGGGAAATCCCGGAAAATCAGAACCGTTCTATAAAAGGCTTTCCCAGGACCGGATCAATATGATCTGCGTGGGAATGCATTTTACTCCCTCCCTGACACGGTTTTCCTGCTGTCTGGAAAAGAAAAATTTCGAAAAACCGGTCCAGGCCCTGCCGGGCAGGGCAGGGGAGTCCTCTTTCCCAAACCCTGAACCGGGCCGGAAAAACAATCCCCTGTCCGAAGTCTGTATGATTTCGATTTATCCCCACCATTCCGATCTTCAGATACTGGCGACCCTGCTTGAAATTTTCGACCGGACCGATATCTATTTCCGCCATATGGTATCTTCCAATTCCATGATCTCCTTTGTCATTGAGACCCAATACCAGGACAGAATTATTTCCCTTTTTCAGGAAGGATTTCTTCTGCCCGAATCCCACACTCCTTTTATGCAGGAACTTGACGAAGACATCAGTCAGTTTTTAAAGAAATATCCGGAAACCCGGGCCACATACGTGGAAGAAAAAATCAAAACATACGGGATCTCTCTTTATCCCGATCTGGAACTCTTTCACCTCTCCCTTGGCCCCGGTAATCTTTCTTTATGCGGCCGGACCCTCAAAACCCTGGAAAAAACAGGTGTGAAATTCTCTTTTTCATCGGCCCTGCTAAAAAAAGAGTCTTTTGAATCAGACCAACCCATTTCCTATGATCTGGCTTTTCTGACATCCCCCCTGGCCGGAGATGATAAGAACCTGTTTTTAAAAGAGATTGAACCTATGAGTACCGGTGAAGCCGTTTCACCTGAAAGGGGGGATCTGATCAGTTTCCACGGCCCCCATTTCGGGGACAGGTACCGCATTCTTGATACGGCCATATCCTGCCTGGACCTGGCGGGCATTCCCGTGCTGCTCATCGGCTGCACCGGGGCCAGTATCAGCATGGTACTCCCTTCCGGCCAGGGAGAAGGGGGGAGACAGGCATTGGGAAAAGGGTTTGAGGCACCATGAACTCTGAAAACAAAAAAGACCGGAGTATGGAAAAAACCGGAACCGGATATGAACCGGATGAAATGGCCTGGCGGCTCCGTATATTTGATGCCCTGTCCTACCCCAGTGTGGTGATTTCAACCCAGAAAAACATCCTGGGCGCCAATAAGAAATTTTTCGAGACCTACGGCCTGACCAAAGAGGATATCCTTGGGAAGCATTGTTTCCAGGTTTTTTTGTACAAAGACACCCCCTGCAATTCCCAGGAGTGTACCCTGGCAAGGGTGATAAAAGATAAAAAAGCCCTGTCCTATACCCTGAAGCATCATTACAAATGGGAGGACCGGGTCTTTTCCCCCATTCTCAACGACCAGGGGGAAGTTGACTTTGTCATCTTCAGCATCCGGGACATTACCCGGACAAAGTCCCTTGAAAATCAACTCATCGGTGTCAAGGAATTCATGACCCAGGTGATTTATTCTTCTGCCAGTGCCATTGTTGCGGCGGACCGCAAGGGAAATATCACTCTGATGAACTCTGTTGCCAAGGAATTGTTCGGGGATTACAACGGAGTAGAGGGCAGCATCCGCCACACGGAACAGCTCTATCCTCCGGGCAAGGCCAAGGAGATCATGAACATGCTCAGGGATGAGAAAATCGGCGGAAAGGGAAAGCTGATCATCCCGAGGACCAACATCGTCAACGCAAACGGAAAAGAACTCCAGGTGGAGATGTCTGCGGCCATAATCTATGACGATAAGGGCAATGAAACGGCAACCATGGCCATTTACAACAGCCTGGAAGATAAGCTTAAAGTAGAAAAAAAACTCAAGGATACCCAGAAGCAGCTTGCCCAGTCTGAAAAAATGGCCTCCCTGGGACAGCTGGCTGCCGGGGTGGCCCATGAGATCAACAATCCCCTGACCGGGGTCCTCTTCTATGCCGGTCTTCTCCTGGAAAGGGAAGATCTTGCCGAGGACGTCCGGGAAGACCTGGGATATATCCTTGAAGACGCCAATCGATGCAAAAACATCGTGAAAAGCCTTCTGGTTTATTCCAGGAGCACGGATTCCAATAAACGGGTGGTTCAGTTCAACGAAGTAATCGAACAGAGTCTTCGGCTGATCCGGGACCAGAAAAAGTTCAGAAATATCAAGATCAAACGCCATCTGGCAGATGAGATGATGCTCATCAATGCAGACACCAGTAAACTCAACCAGGTGATCATCAACCTGGTGATCAATGCGGCAGATGCCATGAAGGGATACGGAAAGATCAGTCTCTACTCCTACAAGAATAAAATTCAAAAAAAGGTATATATGGAGATCAAGGATACCGGAGAGGGGATTCCCAGGGAAAACCTGTCCAAAATTTTTGACCCTTTTTTTACCACAAAAGAGATCGGCAAGAGCACGGGGCTGGGTCTGAGCATCGTCTACGGAATCATCGAGGAACACGGCGGGAGAATCAACGTAAAGAAAACCGGGGCCAAGGGAACCACTTTTATTGTACAGCTTCCCTTATATGTACCCCGGGAGGAACTAGGGCCCTTGTGCAGGCCCGCTGACTGAGCTGAGAAACTTTAATCTGAATGAAACAGCACGGGTAATATTATTTTGGAAAATCAAGCAAACCATACGGACAACGATAGAGCAGAAAACCATTCCACCCCCCCGGCAAAAAAGAGCATGAAAGAGGTGTTTTTCCAGCCGAGGGTACTGGTCATCGATGATGAAGAAAGGATCCAGAAGGCCTGCGAGCGTCTTCTTACCCAGGAAGGATGCCAGGTCGACCTGGCAGACAACGGGATCCAGGGACTGAAAATGATAGAGGAAAAGCATTTTGATATCGTGCTTCTCGACCTGATGATGCCGGGCATATCCGGAATGGAGGTTCTGTCCGACGTCAAATCCCGCCATCCAGACACGGTGATCATCGTTATCACCGGTTACGCCACCCTGGAGCATTCCATTGAAACCATGAAAAAAGGGGCCTTTGATTTTTTATCCAAACCCTTTTCCCCCCAGGAACTCCGGGTGGTCATTGCCAAAGCCATTGAATTTATCGAGACTCTCCAGGATATCGCCAGTGAAAAATCCCGCATGAGGGTGATGATCAATATCCTCAGGGACGGGGTATTGACCACGGATCATCAGAAGCGGATAGCCCTTGCCAATCCGGCCTTTTTAAAGATGCTCGGCTGCCGCAAAAAATCCGTGATCGGAAGCCTGATCAGCGACGTGATCCAGGAACCGGTTATTCTCGAAATGATTGATCAGGCGGTTGGACAGCACCGGGATAAATTTTCCGAAATCACCAATGAACTCTCCATCCCCGGAAAAAAAGGGGGAGAAGATATGGTCATCGGCATCCGGTGTATCCCGTTCAGGGACCGGCTGAACCGTAACCTGGGTGCGGTAACGGTCTGTCACGATATCACCGCCCTGAAACGGATGGATCAGCTCAAATCCGATTTTGTGTCCATGGTGGCCCACGAGATCAAAAGCCCCTTAAATTCCGTTCTCATGCAGCTGAAAGTTGTTCTGGACGGTCTGGCCGGGGATCTGACCGAGAAACAGGAAGAGATTTTGACCCGGAGTTCCGACAAGATCCGTTCCCTTACCGATCTGGCCACTGAATTATTGGACCTGTCCAAGATCGAGTCCGGCCTCATCAACCAGGAAAGGGAAGAACTTTCCGTGGAAGAGATCATTAAAGAACAGGTCCGGTTTTACAGGGAGCAGGCAGATGCCAAATCCATCCGGCTGACCTATATTCCCTCACCCGGGGACGTCTCCATCATGGGCAACCGGACCAATATCGAAGAGGTCCTGTCCAACCTGATCTCCAATGCCATCCGGTATACACCCGGTGAAGGGGAGATCAAGGTCTGGGCCTCGGAAGAGACAGATTCTTCCCTGATCCATGTGGAGGACAACGGGTTCGGCATTCCTTCCGAATCCCTGGACCAGATCTTTGAGCGGTTTTTCCGGGTAAAGAATGAGCAGACAAGGTATATCAACGGTACCGGCCTGGGCCTGGCCATCGTTAAAAGCATTGTTGAATCCCACAACGGCAATATCCATGTGGAATCCAAACTCAATGAAGGAACCCGGTTCACCGTCACCCTTCCCAAAATTCAATATAAAATCTGACTTTTTTTAATAAATCTTCTGTTGAAAAATGTGCAGATAGAGATTATTTTTAAAAGAACCTTTGCAAACCAATTGGTCAAGTATTTACAATCCGACGCTGCAATCGCTCTACCGGAAAGGGTCATAACTTGCGGTTCCGGATTCAGAAGAGCTTTTTTGTTTCTTGCTCAATTTGTTATCTTCCACAAAGGAGGGGATTAATGGCAAAGTGGATGACAATAAAAGACGCGCTGGAGGAGTTTGATCTCCTTGATCTTTTCAATGATATTCTCGAGTCGTATGGTGAAGAAAAGGAGGATCCGGTATTTATAGAATCTGAATTGCGCGATCTTTTGGAGGAACATGAAGAAGAGTACGAATTTGTGCCGGACCCGGATGACGACTACTCTGAAAGCTTTGAACGGAATCTAAAAGAGGCCCTTGTCGTTATCTCAGAGGAAGAGGGACTCAGGGACCAGGATGATTTTTCCGAGGATGCACTGGACGACGTGGACATTGAAGATATCTATGAAAACGGGATAGATGATGAGCGGGTGAAAGACCCAAGAGGGCACGGGGCCGATGCCGATGAATTTGACGAATTCGACGGAGAGGAAGATTTTTATTGATATGACCCTGTTATGCTTAAATGGAGAGAGGTAAAATGGAAATCAAACAATTTAAATATTCCCGGGATAATTTCGGATACCTGGTCTTTTCGGGTCAGGAAGCCCTGGCCATTGATGCCGGGGCTGTGGGTCCCATGAATCAATTTGCCCGGGAAAACCAACTGAAAATAAAATTTGTCACCAATACCCATCTTCACCAGGACCATACCTGCGGCAACCCGGCCATGCTGGAAAAAACAAATGCCCAGTTTCTGGACTGCAAAACACTGAAAGCCGGTCAGGTTATTGAACTGGCCGGCGAATCCGTGGAAGTAATTCCCACCCCCGGACATACCCTTGATTGTATCTCTTTTGCAGCAGGAGATTTTCTTGTGACCGGGGATACCCTGTTCAACGGTACCGTGGGCAATTGTTTTTCAGGAGATCTGGATGCCTTTTTTCATTCCATAAAAAGACTGACCGCCTATCCGGCAAAGACAAAGATCTATTCCGGCCATGACTATGTGGAGGATTCCATGAAATATGCCCGGATCATTGAAAAGGAAAATCCGCATATCGATGCTTATCTAAAGTCCTATGATCCTGAAAAGGTGGTTTCAACCCTGGACGACGAATTCAAGGTCAATCCCTATATCCGGTTTAATGCCCCGGAAATCCAGGATCTGCTCAAGCAAAAAAACCTCCCGTCCTCCACTGAACAGGAACGGTTCAAGGCCATGATGGAAGTCTATTAAAACCAGATCCCTGAAAATTTTTTCTCTATTTCAGACGGGTTCATTTATCTCTATAATTCCATAAAGAAATTTGACACCTGCCTGTTTGTCTTTATGTTTATAGAAAAAGTAAGAAGTACCGGTACGGAAAAGGCTAAGGAAAAACAGATTTATTTTTCAAGGACATGGCCGGACAGACTGATATGCTCGAAAGGAGAAGTTTGCCTCAGATTACCCCCAGGAATCATTCATGCGCCCTAGGCAGGCAGGTTACCGTTGAATACCACGATTGCAACAGAAAAGTCCTATTCAGCCGGGATAAAGTAGAACAGGCCATGCTGACGGCGGCCAGGGAGAGCGGGGCAACCATCATATCCTCTTCTTTTCATGAGTTTACGCCCCAGGGCGTCAGCGGAGTGGTCATCATTGCCGAATCCCATCTCACCGTTCATGCATGGCCGGAACACGATTACGCTGCTGTGGATATCTTCACCTGCGGAGACCACCAGATATTTGACCGGGCCGTGGACTCCCTTACAAAGGCCTTTGAATCCAAACGAGTCATCGTCTCCTCGGACCAGGCCAGGGGAATTCTGGAAACAACGGAACCCGGGAAAGAAAACCCGGTAATGAGGGAAAAGGAATCTGTAAAGGATATTGAAATTCGATTCCTGCAGACCGCCCCCAAGGAGATTCTCATCCGCCTCTACAAGGGAGCTGGATGGTGGGAGGAGGATCCGGCAGATCCGGATTTTTTTCACGACCTGGTAAAGGGCTCAGCCCTTTTTGCCGGTGCCTTTGTGAAGGGCCAAATGGTGGGCATGGGACGGGCCCTTTCCGACCAGACCAGCGATGCCTATATTCAGGATGTTACCGTATTAAAATCTCACAGGGGCAGGGGGATCGGGAAAAAAATAATCCTCTCCCTGATCCGGGGCCTGCAGGACAGGGGCGTGGACTGGATCGGACTGGTTGGCGAACCGGGAACCTTTGAATTTTATGAACCACTGGGGTTCCGGAAACTGGAGGGATACATCCCTCTGAAATTAGACTTGGGCCTATTTGCCCAGAAGGAAGCGTAATATGCATACCAGGTGCAGCAAAATAGCCTGTGATTCAGAACAGACCATTGATTATCCCTTTAGAAAAGGGTTTGATCTCTCAGACAAGGCCTTGATTCAATCCTATGTGGATCAATACTCTCCCATGTCCTGCGAGTATAATTTTTCCAACCTCTTTTCCTGGAACGACACCTATGAGCACCTGTGGTGTCTTTACAAGGACAGGGTTCTTATATTTGATCCAGATCACAACCAGGCATTTATGCCCATGGGAGAAGACCTGGCTCCCGACGAACTGGCTGCCCTGTCCACCTATCTGCTCAGAATGGGACTGAGTCCGGACATCGGCCTGGTCTGCAGGGATTATATCGAATTTTATCCTGAAGTGGATAAGTACTATTCCATCCAGGAAAACAGAGACCATGCCGAGTACATTTACCTGACCCATAAACTATACAGCCTGAAAGGGGAAAAGCTTCATAAAAAAAAGAATCTGATCTCCCAGTTTAAAAAGAGATACCCCGATTATCAGATCCGTCCCATAACTGCCGATAATGTTGATCAGATCGCCCGTTTTGCCCGAACCCTTCTGGACCGTCTGGACCCGCCGTCAACGGAACTTGAAAATGAATACAGGGCCGTTAAAAGGTGTCTGGATCATTTCGAGGAACTCGACATGGAAGGTCTGGTAATATTTGTTCAAGATAAAATCGCCGCCTTCAGCATGTTCAGCCGGCTGAATCCCTTTACCTATGATATCCAATTTGAAAAATCAGACCATGGTTTCAAGGGAGCGGGTCAGGTCATCAACTGGGAAACCGCCAGGTTTTTAAAGGACAAATGCCGGTATATCAACAGAGAACAGGATCTGGGCATACAGGGGCTCCGTCAGGCCAAACTCTCCTATGATCCTGAAGTCCTCTTTATCCCCCATTTTCTGAAATTCAAAGGATCCCGGTAAAGACCGGCGGCATCTTTTCCGCCAAGAGAAAAGTATTTGTTTTCCATAGGGTTTTACCTTCAATTTTAAAATTTTTCTGAGTCTATAATCTTGGAATCTTTTGACCTGATTCAGGATCCTCAATCGGGTTTTACATGGGTTTTAATCTCATTTAATTAAAACTTGTATAATGATAAATTCTTATATATGGTATCCTTATAACTAGGGCCAAACCTGTCGCAAGGCAGGGACGGAAAGCCACGGGTCTTCTATCAGACAGCCGGGTTGCAGTCACTCAGACACCAGAAAGAAAGCAACCGGGTTCCCTGACTCAGGAACCTGGTTTTTCATTCACGAAAATACCATGATTGTTAAATTTATCGGACTCTTGCAATGGGCATTCAAGCCGGTGGAATTTTAGTTGTGGACGACGAACGCCCCATCCTAAATATGATGGAGATGGTATTGGACCGATTCGGCTATACCGTTGATACTGCGGAAAACGGGGAAAAGGCCATGGAAAAGATCAACCGGATCTCCTATGACCTGATCATTACAGACATGAAAATGCCGCGAAAATCCGGCCAGGAAGTACTTGAGTATGTGAAGATCCAGAAAAATCTTAAAACCCCGGTGGTGGGCATGTCCGGTACCCCTTGGCTTCTGGAACATGTCGGGTTTGATGCCGTTCTGGCCAAACCCTTTTTACTGCCGGAACTCAAACACCTCATCGAAGGGATCATTAAACTATGACCCTCAAACGAGGGTGAGCTCTTGCTCTGCCTATCCCCATCGGTTATATTATTAATGCCAAACCCATGATGAATAGATGAAAGTTACAAGTGAATTTTATACTTTAAAACCCTATGCCAACCTTCTTTACGTGAAATCATTTTTATCCTGGGATGAAAGGGTTTCAAAAAGGTTTGCCAGGGATACCTTGGGCATTGTCCAAAAATGTTACCGGGAAAAGCCCTGGGCCGTTCTCCATGATATGGAAGAATGGCAGCTGGGCACACCGGAAATCGAGGAAATCCTCTCCGAACTGCTCAATACTGAACTGACAAATACCCACACCCACCATGCCCTTGCGGTCGGAACCTCCCAGATCAAAAAATGGCAGATAGAAAATATAGTCAAGGATATCAGCCGTTACAAAATTAGACTTTTTAAAACATCGGAAGATGCTGAAAAATGGCTGATTTCCCTGGGCTATGACAGGTCTTCTCCTCAGTTTTAATCCCCCTTCATCGACCTTTTTTGAGATAAAATACCGCAACCGGACGCAAAAGATAGAAAATTTTTTGCCGGGGTTTGTCCGGAATTGACCTTGCCAGAAAAGATTAAATTTGGTAAGAGTACGTGTTTATAATACGCGAATGAAAAATTCAAATCTGGCTGGCTGTTTTAAATCTTTAAAGAGCCGGCCTTAATAGTATTTATAAACAATTTTCCCTTCTGGAGGCTTTTTTATGACCAATATATTACCCGATGACGGACTCTCTTTTGATGATGTCCTTCTGGTGCCGGATTATTCGGCAATCCTTCCCGACGAAGTCAGTACAAAAACCCGTTTGACAAAGGAACTGGAGCTGAATATCCCCATTGTCAGTGCAGCAATGGATACGGTTACCGAGGCTCGTACCGCCATCAGCATGGCCAGGGCAGGGGGGCTGGGATTTATTCACAGAAACCTGAGCATCGAAGAGCAGACCATTGAAGTGGACCGGGTTAAGAAATCAGAATCCGGGATGATCGTTGATCCGGTTACGGTCCGTCCGGATGTATCCATCTCCGAAGTTCTCAATATCATGGCCAAGTACAGGATTTCGGGAATCCCGGTAACCGAGGGCGAAAAACTGGTGGGCATTGTAACCAACCGGGATCTTCGGTTTGAGACTCAATTAGATAAGCCTACCCGGGAGGTCATGACCAGTGAAAACCTGGTGACGGTCCCGGAAAAATGCACTCTTGAAGAGTCCAAGATCATGCTCCACAAACACAGGATCGAGAAACTTCTGGTGGTGGACAAGGAGGGCAAACTCAAGGGGCTGATTACCATCAAAGATATTGAAAAGATCAAAAAATATCCCAATGCCTGCAAAGACAACCTGGGACGCCTTCGGGCCGGGGCCGCCATTGGTGTGGGTTCGGATATGATGGAACGGGTCGAATCTCTTTTGCGGGCCGGGGCGGACGCCCTGGTCATTGACACCTCCCACGGTCATTCCAAGAATGTCATCGATGCGGTGGAAAGGATAAAATCAGCCTTTCCGAATTGCCAGATCATTGCCGGAAACGTAGCCACGGAAAAGGGAGCCAAGGATTTGATCGATGCCGGCAGTGATGCCGTCAAAATCGGGATCGGGCCGGGATCCATCTGCACCACCCGGATCGTGGCCGGAGTCGGTGTCCCCCAGCTGACTGCTGTCCGGAACTGTAAAAAGATATCCCAGGCCACAGGCGTCCCCATCATTGCAGACGGAGGAATCAAGTTCTCAGGAGATATCTCCAAGGCCCTGGGAGCCGGTGCAGATTCCGTCATGCTGGGAAGCCTTCTGGCCGGAACCCGTGAGAGCCCCGGAGAGATCGTGATTTACCAGGGCAGATCCTATAAGGCCTATCGGGGCATGGGATCTGTTGAGGCTATGAAAAAGGGAAGTTCCGACCGGTACTACCAGAAAGACACGGAGGAGAATGAAGAACTGGTTCCCGAAGGTATTGTGGGCCGGATTCCCTACCGGGGAACCATCCGTGAAAACATCACCCAGATGATCGGGGGACTCAAGGCCGGTATGGGATATCTGGGGGCAGCCAATATTGAGGAACTCCATGAGAAGGCCAGGTTTGTGAGAATCAGCGCGGCCGGCCTCAAGGAAAGCCATGTTCATGACGTGGTGATCACCAAGGAGGCACCCAACTACCGGGTCGAAAGCAGTTAAGCGCAGATTATGAACCAATTATCTTCCCCATTTTACCACCTCCACGTCCACACGGAGTTCTCCCTGCTGGACGGTGCCATCCGCCTGGATTCCCTGATCAAAAGGTGCCGGGAATACGGCATGGATGCCGTGTCCATGACCGACCACGGCACCATGTTCGGGGCGGCCGCCTTTTACGAAAAGGCCAGAAAGGAAGGGGTCAAGCCCGTGCTGGGCTGTGAAGTCTATGTGGCCCCCAGGACCCTTAATGACCGGACCCAGATGGACAACAAGGGTCTGAGCCATCTGGTGCTCCTGGCAAAGAACCGGGAAGGGTACGCCAACCTGTGTAAACTGGTCTCCATTGCCCAGCTCAAGGGATTCTACTACAAACCCAGGATCGACCGGGAGCTTTTGGCAGCCCATTCCAAGGGACTCATCGGGCTGTCTGCCTGCCTTAAGGGGGACATTCCCAAGGCCATTATCGCCAATGACACGGAACGGACGGATCAGGCGGCTCAATTCTACCTGGATACCCTTGGGGAAGATAATTTTTTTCTGGAGATCCAGGAAAACGGGATGGAGATCCAGCATAGGGTGAACCAGGGGATTCTGGATCTGAGCCAGAGACTCTCCATCCCCATGGTGGCCACCAATGACTGCCATTACCTGTCCAAGGGAGATCACAAGGCCCACGAGATCCTGCTCTGCATCCAGACCGGAGATACCTTTACCAACCAGAACCGTTTCAAATTCGACTCAGATCAGCTTTATTTTAAATCCGCCCAGGAGATGATTGATTCCCTGGGCCAGTTCCCAGGTGCCATTGAAAACACCCGGGAGGTCATTTCAAGATGTAATGTGGAATTTGATGATAAGACCTATCATTTCCCGCGATATGCCCAGACCCAGGACGAATCCGAGGCCGAGCTCTTCAAGGAAAAGGCCATGGCCGGATTTGAAGAAAAGCTGGCCAGGATAAAGAAGAAAAATCCGGACATCGATGAGAAAGAGTACAGGGACCGGATCGAGTATGAGATAAAAATTATTCTCGATATGGGGTTTCCCGGGTATTTTCTCATCGTGGCCGACTTCATTGCAAAATCCAGAGAAATCGGTGTGCCCGTCGGTCCGGGCAGGGGGTCTGCCGCCGGTTCCATGGTTGCCTATGCCATGGATATCACTGCCCTGGATCCCATTGAACACGGACTGATCTTTGAGCGGTTTCTCAACCCTTCCCGGATATCCATGCCCGATATTGACGTGGATTTCTGCATTGAGGGACGGGACAGGGTATATAAGTATACCATTGAGCGGTACGGGGGACCTGAATACGTCTGCCAGATCATTACCTTTGGAAAGCTTAAGGCCAAGGCCGTAATCCGGGATGTGGGCCGGGCCCTGGGGGTTCTCCTCTCGGAAGTGGACGAGATCGCCAAGATGATCCCGGACAATGCCAAAAACCTGACCAAGGCCATTGAGGAAGTCCCGGCCATCCGGGAAAAATGTGGTGAATCCCCGGAAAAGACCCAGATGCTGGAGATTGCCCTGCTTCTGGAGGGACTGCCCAGGCACGCTTCCACCCACGCCGCCGGCGTAGTGGTGGCAGACAAACCCTTGAACGAATATCTGCCTTTGTTCAGGGGAAAAGAAGGGGAGACCATTACCCAGTTCGACATGAATTACGTGGAAAAACTGGGGCTGGTAAAGTTTGATTTCCTGGGACTTCGGAACCTTACCGTCATCAAGAACTGCATTGAGCTCATTGAGAAACAGGGCAAAGAGGCCCCGGATCTCCTGAATCTGGATTACGAAGACGAAAAGGCTTTTGCGCTTCTTCAGAACGCCGATACCACCGGAGTGTTCCAGCTTGAAAGTTCGGGAATGAAAGACCTGATATCCAGGCTCAAGCCGGCAGCATTCTCCGATATCGTTGCCCTGGTGGCCCTGTACCGGCCCGGCCCCCTTGACTCTGGCATGGCCGATTCCTACGTGGAAAGAAAGCATGGCCGGGAAGAGGTGGTTTATCTCTTTGAGGAATTGGAACCGGTTCTGAATGAGACCTACGGAGTCATCCTCTACCAGGAACAGGTCATGAAGATTGCCGGGGTTCTGGCAAGCTACTCCATGGCCGATGCAGACGGCCTCAGGAAAGCCATGGGAAAGAAAAAGCTGGATCTCATGGAAAAACACCGGAGGCTTTTCCTTGAAGGGGCTGAAAAAAACGGCCACGATCCCCAAAAGGCAGAAGAGCTTTTCAACCTCATGGAGAAATTCGGCGGGTACGGATTTAACAAGTCCCATTCCGCTGCCTATGCCCTCATCGCCTATCAGACCGCTTATCTTAAGGCCAATTTTACTCTGGAGTTTATTGCGGCCCTCATGACCAGTGAGCGGGGCAACTCCGATGCGGTCATGAAGTACATGGATGAGTGCCGGTCCCACGATATCAAAGTCCTGCCCCCGGACGTCAATAAAAGCGATGCCCATTTCACGGTTTCCCAGGGATCTATCCGGTTCGGCCTGGCCGCGGTCAAAGGGATCGGGGAAGCGGCCATTGAGTGTATTGTGGAAGCCAGACAGAAGGAAGGTCCCTTTGAAAGCATCTATGATTTCTGTGAACGGGTCAATGTCTCCAAGGTCAACAAGAAGGTCTTGGAGGCCCTGATCAAATGCGGGGCCTTTGATTCCACCGAAGCCAGGCGAAGTCAGATGATGGCCGTACTGGAAGAAGTATTGGAGCATGGAAACAGGATTCAACGGGAAAAAGCAGACGCCCAGCTCGATCTGTTTGGGGATTCAGACCTGGGCGTGGCCGTTCCGGTCAGCATTCCCAAACTCCCGGATATCGAAGAATGGGAGGACAACCAGCTTCTCGAACTGGAAAAAGAGGCCCTTGGGTTCTACATCACCGGCCATCCCATGGATAAGTACATGGACATTATCCGGAAATTTGCCAGTGTGAACTCTGTCTCCCTCCAGGATAGCCGAGATGAAAAGATGGTCCGCATGGGCGGAACCATGAAGGTATCCAAGCTCCATAAGACCAAAAAAGGGGATATGATGGCCTTCTGCGCCATTGAGGACCAGTACGCCAGCACCGAGGTGGTGGTATTTCCCAAAGTCTACGCCAAAACCCATACCCTGCTGGCAGAAGAGGCCATCGTTATCCTGGAAGCCGAAGTTCAGAAAACCGAAAACATGGTCAAGCTGCTGGCCGAAAAAATCGTTCCAGTGGAACTGGCAGACCAGGAGTGGACCAGCCGGGTCTTGATCCGTTTGGACGCGGCCCGGGACGAATCCAATGCCCTGGAAAAACTCAAACCCATCATTGAAAGATATCCGGGAGAGTGTTCCTCCTGTCTGAAAATTCATACAGATGAAGACCAGCCTCCGGTACTGGTGCAACTCTCGGAGGAGTATATGACCCGGTCCGAGCCCTCTTTTTTCAGGGAAGTGGAAGAGCTTCTGGGCGAAGGAAGCATTGAAAGCCTCTGTGCACCGGTCCAGGAAAAAATAAAGAAGAAAAAACCCTGGATGAGAAAAAACTGAAAATCAGTCGAAATCGTCCAGGTTCAGGTCATCCAGGTCGGACAAATCCATGTCCTTGAGAAGGTCGTCATCCTCGGGAATATCCTCTTCTATGATCAGGGGCTTTTTTCCCTTGGGATCTTCCGGCAATGAGAGCTCTTCGGAATTTTCAGTGGGAGAGAATCGTTCGACCAGGACCATACAGGTCATGTAGACCACGAATCCCAGTCCGGCTGTGTTCAGAATGAGAAGAATCGTACCAATAATTTTTTTTGCTGCCATGGATCCGCCCCTAACCAGTTTAAGTTTGACCTGTGATCGTTTTTAAGTTTATATATACCCCATTGTGGGTTAAAAATGCAAACAAACGGATGAAACGGCGAAACGCCAATTCAAAAGAAAAGAATAAAGGAACTTCATGAGCTGGTTTGGAAAAATGATCGGCGGAACCATCGGGTTTGCCCTGGGCGGTCCCATTGGGGCTGTGGCAGGAGCGGCCTTCGGCCATACCTTTGTAGACAAAAAAGAGGATGAATACCTGGCCTCCATTCCCGGGGGCGGCCGGAGAACCTCCCTTTCTTCCAATGAAGAGGCTCAGCTTGTCTTTTTCACGGCAGCCTTTTCCATGCTTGCCAAGGTGTGCAAGGCAGACGGGGCAGTAACCCCAAAGGAGATTCAGGCCGTGGAGACCTTCATGAGACAGGATCTTCAGCTGGATCCGGAAAGCCAGGAAACGGCCAAGAACATATTCAGGCAGGCGGTAAATTCTCCGGAACCCTTTGACGCCTTTGCCCGCCAGTTCTATTCGGTTTTCAGCTCCCAGCCCAACATTATTGAACTCATGCTGGATGTATTGTTCAGGGTGTCTGCGGCGGACGGAAACATATCCCCCCAGGAAGATGCCATGATTCAGGCGGCCTTCAGGATCTTTAACTATGCGGATTCAGATGCCCGGCGGTTCCGGTCAAAATACGTGAAAAAGACCAACCAGGACTACGCCGCCCTGAAGATCGATGAATCCGCATCCGATGAAGAGGTCAAAAAACAGTACAGGACCCTGGCAAACGAGTATCATCCGGACAAGATCGAGGCCAAGGGACTGCCTGAGGAGTTCATCAAATTTGCCAATGACAAATTTGTGGAAATCCAAGAAGCCTATGAGAGAATCCGGAAGGAACGCGGATTCTAAAGCAGGCCCTTTTCCCCGGCAATTTTCATGTAGGTGTCCACAATGGTCTGGGGAGGTTCCCACCTTTCCGTATCTTCCCTGTCCCTGAGGGCCACAGCATCAAACTCGCAGACGGTCACGCACAGACCGCACCCGATACACCTGTCGCTGTCCACGGCGGCCGAGACATCGATGGAGATCGCATCCATGGGACAGATATCCTCGCAGGCAGAGCATGCCGTACAATTGTCCGGATCTACCTGGGCCTGGAAATTGGTGTTTACAATTTTGGCCGGGGCTTCGGTCTTTTTGATATTGCTTAGGATCTGGCAGCAGCAGTCGCAGCAGAGGCAGATATTGATGGGATCCTTGGTATTGGAGGGTTGGGGCACCAGGCCCTGTTTGACCCCTTTGTGGAGGATTTCCAGGGCCTCCTCCTGGGAAATGGTTCTGCCGATGCCCCGGCTTTCATAAAGATAGGCCCCGCCGCCGAAAATCAGACAGGCCTCCTCCATCTTGCCGCAGTCCTTGCCTACCATCTTATGTTCCCTTCTGCAGATGCAGGGGGCCACCAGGATTTTGGACTGGGTCCGGATCAGGTTCCCCACCCGCTCATGGTCCATGACGTTGAGTTCCGTGTTGATGGATTTTTCCACCGGGATCACTCTCAGCTGCTGGGTTTTCTGTTTTTCAATATCCTTCATGAGATAGGGAACATACTCGTTGAAATCATCCACAAGTTCCCGGGTCAGGCGGTTCACCTGATACTCCCAGATTCCCACCACAAACTGGGCCAGCATATACAGATCATTGCCGCCCCGGCTCATATGAATGATCAGCCCCTTTTCCCCCATCTCCTTGAGCATGGGTTCGATAAGGTCTATATCTTTACCGGCCCGGTCCGCAATGGATGCGGCAGGTTCCGGCATCATGATCAGGGAGAGGTCGAGTTCAGCCTCCTGGGGGGTGAAGAGCCGTTTCAGGATTCTGAGTTCCACACCGGATTCGGTTTCGGGAAACCCGCCGGGGGTATTGTCCAGATGACGTGCCAGTCTTTTGTATACATCTTCCATAATCAGATCTCTCCCAGGAAATAGAGTACTAGGGGGTTATTCTTCCAAACAGGTTAAACTCTTTATCACATCGTTCAAGAACAAGATCAACCATTTTCCCCTTAAGAGCTTGATTTTTATCTGCCAGGGCCGGATCAAGAGATACGGTGAGGTAATTGGAAGTCACCGCCTTGAGCCGCCCGGACTGCCTGTCCTCTTTGTGCTGAACCAGTCCCTTGAGACGCCTTCCCATATTGTCCCGGATAAAGGCCTCTCTCTTTTTTCTGTCCAGGGCCCGCATGAGCCGGCACCGTTCTTTGATCACCTCGGGATCCACCGGATTTTCAAAATCATAGGCAGGCGTGCCCTTTCTGGGAGAAAAGGGAAAGATGTGGAGATAGGATATGGGCAGGTCCTTGATAAGGCGAAAGGTGTTTGTAAATTGTTCATCGGTTTCAGAGGGAAACCCGATGAGGATGTCTGCTCCGATGCCGGCAAAGGGCAGTTTGGAATGAATCCTGCGGATCACCCGGCTGAAGTGGCCGGAGGTATAGGGCCGCTTCATCTTTTTTAAAATATCGTCATCCCCGGACTGGAGGGGAATATGAAAATGATCACAGAGAACCCGGCCGTCTCCGGCGCAGTCAATGAGCCTGTCATCCATCTCCATGGGTTCAATGGAGCTGAGCCGGACTCTTTCAACGGGCCTGAGCCGGTCAATTTTCTCAACCAGATCGGAAAGGGAAATCCCGGGGCGTAAGTCCCGGCCGTACATGCCCGTGTGGATTCCGGTGAGGATAACCTCCCTGAACCCGGCATCACCAAGCAGTTCCAGATGGCGGAACACCTCCTGCTCCGGCATGCTCACGGAGGATCCCCGGGCATAGGGAACAATACAATAGGTACAAAAGGCATTGCATCCGTCCTGGATCTTCAGGTAGGCCCGGGTCATACTGCCCTGGACCACCTCGGGAAAGGAGATAAATTGATTGGCCGGTGTGTGGTCGACCGGTTTAAAGGCCAGAGTGGAATCCTCTTTTTCCGGGTCTGACTTCCGGATCAGGTCCGAGGCAAGATCCGGAATCCCGGTCTTGTCCCGGTGACAGACCACCTGGTGAACCCCCTCGATTTTGTGGACCAGATCCGGATCGGTCTGGGCATGACATCCCGTGACAATGATGCGGGTTTCGGGATTTTCCCGGATGATTCTCCGGATGGCCTGGCGGGACTGCATTCCGGCCCTGGACGTGACTGCACAGGTATTGATAATGCAGAGGTCCGCCGGCTGATCCTTATTCGTCCGGACCCAGCCCTTTTTAACCAGACAGGAGGCAATGCCGTCGGATTCATACTGGTTGACCTTGCATCCCAGGGTTTCAATATAGAATTTTTTCATTGGATAATCCCGCTTCCCAGGATCTGTTCTCCTTCATAAAATACGGCGGCCTGTCCCGGAGTGATTGCCCCCTGGGGTTCATCAAAAATCACCCTGCCTGAAACAGCCCCCCCCTGACTTTTTCCATGGATCTTGAGCCGGGAAAGGCACTCCCTATGGGCATACCGGATTTTTGTCTTGAGGACAAACTCTTTTCCGGGCACTAGGGGCTCCATGGGATGCCAAAGGATGTCGGTAACCTCCATCTCTTTCTGGGTAAGATCCTTTTTATAGCAGACATGGAGGGTATTGGTTGCCGGATCAATCCGTTTCACATAAAAAGGTTCCGGTCCGGGGCAGTTGATTCCCCGTCTCTGGCCGATGGTAAAGGTATGGAGACCGTTGTGAGTGCCGATCACCCGTCCGCTTTTCTCTTTAATCTCCCCCGGCACCGGTTCGATTCCGGTCTTGCGTAAAATAAATTGGGAAAAATTGTCTTCCTGGATAAAACAGATATCCTGGCTCTCCTCTTTGTTCACGGGCTCAAGATCGTTTTCCAGGGCGATCTGCCGGACTTCGAGTTTGGTAAATTCCGCCAGGGGAAAGAGGATGTTCTCCAATTGGCCGGCACTGAGCCTGGCCAGAAAATAAGATTGATCTTTGTTCCTGTCCGCCCCTTTTTCCAGCCGGGGCCGGACGATTCCTTTATCTGGAAAGGAAACCGGGTTGACCACCCGGGCATAGTGACCCGTGGCCATAAGGTCGGCGCCAAGCTTCCTGGCTTCGGCGGCAAGGGCTCCAAATTTGATTCTTTCATTGCATATCAGACAGGGATTGGGGGTCTGTCCCCTAAGATAGGTGGAGATGAAATAGTCGACCACCTCCTGTTCAAACACTTTCTTGAGATCCACCCGGATGATCTTGAAATCCAATTGCTTTTCCAGCCGGGAAAGGTCAAGGGATTCCTTTTCATACCCAATGGAAAAATGGATGCCGAACAGATCTTTGAACTTTTTTTTTATGAGGAAACCAGATACCAGGGAATCAATGCCGCCGCTCAATGCCACGGCCACTACAGGGGATTTCATCAAGAAACTTCTTCCCCGGTTTTACTGAACAATCCCATGGCCCGGGTGGGGCAGGTGAGAATGCAGAGCTCACAGACCGAACATTTTTTCTTATCAAAGATCACCTCCATTTCCGGCCTTTGGATATAAAGAGCCTCGGTGGGACAGACCGCCGTACATGCCCCGCAATGGGTGCAGATCTCTTCGTCTTTAAAGATCTGATGTTCCGGATGGGATATACTGACCCCATGGGTCTTGAGAAATTCCACCCCTTTTTTAAAATCCGCCTTTGCAGGGGAGGAGATTTCCAGGACCATGAATCCTTCCCTTTTATTGGAAATATCCGCCCTGAGAATATTGAACATGAGGTCATACTTCTTGGTCAGCTGGCAGACCAGGGCCTTCTGGGCCACCTCGGACGGGAAATTTAAGATAACGATTTTTGAGTACAATGTTTATCCTCCAAAGCCCCTTTACAGGCTCTCCTGAAAATCTCTTTGACAAAAAAAAGGCTTATTCAGTACAATGATCCCAACGAATAGGATCAAGACCAATGCCCCCTATATATATAATAAACCGGTCGAATTCACAATCTTCTTTTAAGGACCCGGACCATGAACCCTGTTGTTTTTGAGCTGTCCAGTTACACCCTTAAGGCCCTTTCCGGTTTTTCAAAGGCCCGGATCCGGATTGAGGGGAAGGAAAACATTCCCGACGGTTCCGTGATCTTCTGTGCCAATCATTTTACCCGGATTGAAACCATATTTCTCCCCTTTCACATCCACTCGATTACCCAGAAAGATGTCTGGTCCCTGGCAGCCAAGGACCTGTTTGAGCTGCCTTTACTGGAAGCCCTCATGACCCGGTTCGGTGCGGTTTCCACAGGGGACCCCCACCGGGATGATTTAATCCTGAAGACCCTCTTGCCCGGGGATGGGCAGTGGATTATCTTTCCCGAGGGGATGCTGGTCAAAAACAAGAAACTGATTAAAAAGAACCAATTTTATCTCAAAGACGATATCCATGTTTCCCGCCCCCATACCGGACCCGCTGTCGCCGCCCTGAGGTGCGAGTTTTTCCGGGAACGGCTGCGCCGTCTCCAGGCCATGAAGGTTTCCGAATTTGAACGTCTGGCCAAACAACTCAATATTACTGATATGGACAGGGTATTGAAGGGATCAACCTATATCGTTCCCGTGAACATTACCTATTATCCGGCACGGCCCAGGGAAAACATCCTGGCTTCCCTGGCCGGATTGCTCATGAAGACACCCTCCAAGAGAGTAATGGACGAAATCATGACCGAAGGGGGAGTTCTTTTTGCCGGGGTCGATATCACCATCCGCTTCGGTCCCCCCATCACCATGACCCCTTATTTACGTCATTTTTACCTTGAAAGCATGCTTTCCGCCAGGAGACGGATTCACTTTTCCAGGGACATCCATGCCCGGCAGCTGCTCAGAAGGCTCTCCCTGGGTATCATGGAAAATTATATGTCCTCGGTATACTCCATGATCACCCTGAACCATGACCATGTGATGGCCTGCATTCTCAAACATCTTCCATACCGGGAAAACGGGTTTGACGTCTACGAGTTCAAGGCCAAGGTCTATTATGCCATTGCAGGGCTCCGGCAAAAAAAAGTCTGCCATTTTTCGGATCACTTGAACCTTAACCAGATCCATCTTCTCACCGATGACCGGTTTAAAAAAATATCCGAGTTCCTTGACCTGGCCCTGGCAACAGGCGTGATTCAAAAAGACGGGATTCGAATGATCAAGAACCAGGCCCGGTTTTTCCAGGCTTCCAATTTCCATTCCATCCGGTCGGAAAATCCCATCCTGGTCATGGCCAATGAGGTGGAACCGGTGGGGGAGGTGGAAGATTTCCTGAAAACAATCGCCAGAAAGTCCGGCCCGGAAATCATGGAGGCCGTGGGCCATGGGATAAGGGCAAAAATCCAGGAGGATTTTACCCGGGATTATGCAGATCACTTCATGGAAGGGGAGTCCAAAAAAAAGAGAATCGGAAGGCCCCTGTTTATGGATATGCGGGAAGACCGGGCAGGGGGGCAACCGGACGGTCATGGAAAAGAAAGACCCGGAATTCTGCTCATCCACGGCTATATGGCCGCTCCCGAGGAAATGAAGCAGTTTGCCCAGTTCCTCCATGAAAACGGATTTACCGTATTTGCTCCCCGGCTCAGGGGCCACGGCACATCTCCGGAAGACCTGGCCCGCACCACCTATGAACAATGGATGGAATCTGCAGAAGAGGCCTATGTGGCCCTTCGCCACACCTGCACCCAGACCTTTATCGGCGGATTCTCGACCGGAGCGGGACTTGCCCTTGAGCTGGCTACCCGGGTGGAGGATTTTCAGGCGGTTTTTGCCGTGGCCCCGCCCATGCGCCTCAACGACCTGGGAGCCTATTTCGTACCTGCCATTGACACCTGGAACTCCATGATCCGGAAAATGAAACTTGGGGCCATTGCCAAGGAATTTATCAGCAACAACCCTGAAAACCCGCGGATCAACTACAAAAGAAATCCCATTGCCGGGATCCGCCAGCTTGAAAAACTTATGGTTCAGCTGGAGCCCAAGCTGAAAACCCTGGAAAAACCGGTCCTGGTTGCCCAGTCCAGAAAGGATCCGGTGGTCTCCACACGGGGAACAGGCAAATTGTTCCAACTCATCGGATCTCCTTTCAAGGAGTACTATTTATTTGATTATGACCGCCACGGCATCCTCAACGGAAAGGATTCAAACCGGGTGTTTCAGGCCATTTTGAATTTTATCCGGGAATGGGCATAAAAAAGGCAGAGAAACCGGGTTTTCCCGAATTTCTCTGCCTGAAGGGTCTTCTTGGGTCAAGGAGCTGGCCCGAGGTGCTCCTCTTTTATATTAATTATCCATTCTCAACCATCATGGTGGCCGGATTCAGAAGATGCTTGACATTGGCCCTGTCTCCGTCCTTGAGAACAAGGGCTTCGATTTTATTGTCAACCGGGTTCAGGAACATCGCCTTATCAAAAAGTTCATTGTGAACGGCCAGCTGAATGGGAAATCCGTCTTTATTGAGGGCCTCTTCCCGGTGGCTCTGCATGGCAAACCAGATGGAAATGGAAAACTCTTTGTTCAGGTCACTCAGGGACTCCAGTATGGCTGAATTGTCCTGGTCGAAATTCAAGCCGTCCAGAACCATGATGGAAGGAAACTCCATGTCCGCCTTTTTAAAACTTTTCAGATAATCCTTGATCTTGTCGGTATCAAAGGTGGTTTCGGTATAGCTGATGCCCACCTTGCAGGGATTGATGTCATCCCAGAGCCGTTTGGCCTTCTGGGGATCCACATATCCGATGCTGTCCACAAGATTGGTATATCCTTCTTCATATCTCAGGTTGATTTTTTCTATGGAGTCATCCAGGCTGACATGAAGAATTTTTTGATCCTTTAAGAGCTGGGTGAGGGCAACCTGAACCAGAAAACTTGTTTTCCCAACGCCCGCCCTGGACAGGACCGCACCGAACCGGGCATTCGTGATATTCTCACTGCCAATGGTTTTTTCCACCGGACTTCTGAGAATGAGGTCTTTTTTTAGCATGTTTCCTCTCTTTGGATAATTATTTTTTTTCTGCTTTTTCTTCTTGTTTCTTTTTTACAATGTCCTCGGCAACGGACTGGGGAACCTGCTTGTAAGTGGAGAATTCCATTGTGAACTGGGCCTTGCCCTGGGTAGCGGAGCGCAGGATGGTTGAAAATCCGAACATCTCCGACAGGGGAACCTGGGATTCGACCACGGACATAACCCCTTCTTCCTGGGACCCCTGGATGATACCCCTTCTCTGGTTGATCAATCCCATGCAGGCCCCCTGAAATTCATTGGGGGTTTCAATGACCACCTTCATGATGGGCTCTTTGATGACCGGTCGGGCCTTGGCATAGGCCTCCAGAAAGGCTCCCCTGGCTGCCGCCTGAAACGCCATTTCCGAAGAGTCCACGGCGTGGTATGCACCGTCTTCAAGGGTAACCTTGATACCGGTAACCGGAAACTCAAGTTTAGGGCCTTTTTCAAGACAGGCGACAAACCCTTTTTCACAGGCCGGTATATACTGGGTGGGAATCCTTCCTCCGGTGACTTTGTTGACAAATTCGAATTCTTCTTCGCAGGGCTCAAGAAAACCGGATACCCTTCCGAACTGGCCGGCACCGCCGGTCTGTTTCTTGTGGGTATAGTTGTAAAGGGCCTTCTGGGTAATGGTCTCCCGATAGGCCACCCGGGGCTGACCGGTTTCCACCTCTGCGCCGTACTCCCGTTTCATCCGCTCCACATAGACTTCAAGGTGGAGTTCCCCCATCCCCTGGATAATGGTATCCCCGGTTTCATGATCCACATAGGTTTTAAAAGTGGGATCTTCCTTGGTGAACCGGTTCAGGGCCTTGGACATATTGATCTGGGCCTTGTTGTCCTTGGGCACGATGGAAAGGGAAATTACCGGGTCCATGACATGCATGGCCAGCATGGAGTAATTGATCTGGGGCGAAACAAAGGTGTCGCCTGAGGCACAGTCAATGCCGAACATGGCGCCGATATGGCCGGCCGGAATGGAGTCTACATCTTCCATCTGGGAGGAGTGCATGCGGATCAGGCGCCCTGCCTTGACCTTTTTCCCGTCCCTGGAATTGATCAGGGTATCTCCCTTGTTGATGCAACCCTGATAGACCCGGATATAGGTGAGCTGTCCGTACTGGCCGTCCTCCAGTTTAAACGCCAGGGCAACCGTGGGCTTGTCAAACACACTTTCAAGGATGACGCTTTCTTCGTTGTTGTCCAGGTCAATGGCTTCATTTTCAATATCCAGGGGAGAGGGCAGGTAATGCAAAACAGCATTGAGCAGGGGCTGGACCGCCTTGTTTTTATAGGCGGACCCCAGAAAGACAGGGGTCATTTCCCTGGAAATGGTCCCGGTTCGAACAGCGGAGCGGATCAAGTCTTCGGAAAGTTCCTTCTCTTCAAGAATGGCGTCGGTCAGTTCTTCGGAAAACAGGGAAACCGCGTCCACCATTTCTTCCCTTGCAGTCTCGGCCTCTTCGAGCATCTCTTCGGGGATCTCTTTTTCAACCATCTTCTCCCCGTTTTCGCCCTCAAAATAATAGGCCTTCATGGTCACCAGATCCACCACACCCTCGTGCTTGTCTTCAAGTCCGATGGGAAGCTGCATCATCACTGAGTTATGCCCCAGTTTATCCCGAAGCTGGGTGCTGACCTTGACCGGGTTGGCGCCGGACCGGTCGCATTTATTGATAAAGGCAATACAGGGGACCTTGTATCTTTTCATCTGCTGGTCCACGGTAATGGACTGGGACTGGACCCCGGATACCGAACAGAGGATCAGGACAACCCCGTCAAGGACCCTGAGGGAGCGTTCCACCTCAACGGTGAAATCCACATGGCCCGGGGTGTCGATGATATTGATTCCATGGTTGCTCCACTCACAATGGGTGGCGGCGGAGGCAATGGTGATGCCCCTTTCCTTTTCAAGTTCCATGGAGTCCATCACTGCACCGGCTCCGTCTTTTCCCCTGACCTCATGGATCTGGTGAATCCTGTCCGTGTAGAACAGAACTCTTTCGGTCAGAGTGGTTTTTCCGGAATCGATATGGGCGCTGATCCCTATGTTTCTTACCCTTTCTAAATCTCTGATCATTTTTGCATCATCCTCGTGAATAAAAATGTAAACTTATCTGCAACAATAAAACGGCAAAAATTGCCAAAGGCATTGCTTTATATTAAATTTGCTAAATTATGATTACGATTTTATTAAAATTGAATCCAGGTTAAACTTAGCTTATGAAACACGAACGTATACACCATGAAACATAATTTGTCAATATTTTATTCGAAATGTTGATTTTTATTGAATTTGCCTTCCATATCTACTAACTTTATGAGTTCGTAAAACTTATCTGGAGCATACGCTTGAAAAAACATCTCATATGGGCCGTTTTTCTGCTGTTTATCGCGGTGCATCCCCCTGCCGGATTCGTCCATGCCCGGGAAGAGGCCGGGAAGGCATCCGCTCCGGACCTGTCTGAAAAAGAGTGGTTTGACAGGGGAGTTCTTTTTTTAAAACAGGAAAAATATCCGGAAGCGGTCAAGGCCTTTACCTCTTTAATTGAAATTTCCCCCAGGGCAGCCGATGCCTATAAGAACCGGGGGGTGGCCTATATGAAGCAGAACCTTTACGACCTGGCTATTCAGGATTTCCTGAAGACCATTGAAATTCAACCGGATTTAAAAGGGCTCTACTCCAACCTGGGGGTGGCCTGGTACTATCAAAAAGAGTACCGCAAGGCCATTGAAAATTATGATAAGGAAATCCAGCAGGCCCCCAACTCCTATTTTACCTATTTCAACCGGGCCATCTGCTGGGCCGAGCTCAAGGAAAACCAAAAAAGCCTGAACGACATCAAAAGAACCCTGGAGATCATGCCGGATCTTTATCCGGCTCTCTGTCTCAAGGGGGACCTTTTAGCGAAGATGAACCAGCCGGTTCAGGCAAAGGAAATCTATGAAAAGGCAATATCCCTTCATCCGGACCAGACCTATGCCAGAAACAAGCTGGCCGAATTAAAATTTGATTCCACCCTGGAAAACATCGTCACTACAAACGGGTCCGAAAATAAGAAGACCGGAACCGGTCCCCGGGACAGGGACGGAACAAGCAAGGGCAAGGCAAACGACGGGATAGATCCGTCCACCGGGAAAAAAAAGGTGTATGAACTCCAGGTCGGAGCCTTCAGGATCCTGGAAAATGCCCGGGACATGCAGAACGAGCTGGGCCGGTCCGGGATACCCAGCCGGCTCATGACCATTGCTCCCGAGGGCGCCAGAAAATGGTATTTTGTCAGGACCGGAAATTATCCGTCCTACGCAAAAGCCAGGGAGGCGGAAACAGAATTTGAGAAAAAGACCGGAAGGGATGTAATAGTAAAGCTTTCCACACGCTGGTAAATCCCCCCCCAATACCCAATTCCGGGTTTTGGCGGTTAACGCCTCTATTATGACGGGAGCATCAAAAGATGGATATCTATAACCTAGTCAGTTTTTCCGGCATCTTTATCCTTCTCTTTATCCTCTGGGCCGTTTCAAGATTCGTTTTTGGGAACACCACCCCTCTGAACTGGCAGGTGGTGGTCTGGGGACTGGCTATCCAACTCAGCTTTGCCGCCTTTCTCTTTCTGGTGCCGGCCGGGGTGACCCTGTTCCAGGGGGTCAACGATTTTGCGGTAAAGATTCTTGAGACCGCATCCCACGGAACCCTCTTTGTCTTCGGCCCCCTTGCCCTCCCTCCCGGAGAAAAGGGATCTCTAGGGTTTATTCTGGCCTTTCAGGGGTTCCCCACCATTATCTTTTTTTCAGCCCTGGTGGCGGTCCTTTACTATTATCCGGTTCTGCCCTTTGTGATCCGGTTGTTTGCCAGGCTGTTCACCCGGCTGATGAAGGTGTCCGGTGCCGAGGCCCTTTGTACGGCAGGCAATATATTTGTGGGGGTGGAATCGGCCCTGGTTGTGAAGCCCCATCTGGAGAAGATGACCCGGTCGGAACTGGGCACGGTTCTCACCGCAGGAATGTCCACGGTGGCCTCCAATGTTCTGGCCCTTTATGTATTCACCCTCCGCCAGGAGTTCCCCTCCATAGCCGGCCACCTGATTTCGGCTTCTTTTCTTTCCGCTCCTGCAGCCCTTGTGACGGCCAAGATCCTGATGCCGGAGACCGGGATTCCCGCCACCCTGGGAAAAAACGTGGACATCCACTATGAAAAAGAGGCCAATCTTTTTGAGGCCGTTATCAACGGGGCCTCTACCGGTCTCAAGGTAATTTTCAGCATCGTGGCCCTTTTGATCGCCGTACTGGGACTGGTGGCCCTTGCAGATCTCTTCCTGGGAATGATCGGAGATGTCCTGGGTCAGTGGACCGGAGCAGAAATAAACCTCTCTCTCAAGCAGATCCTGGGAGCCCTCTTTTATCCCCTGACCCTGATCATCGGGGTTCCTTTTGAGGATGCCGGCATCATATCCGGGATCATCGGAGAAAGAATCGTCTTGACGGAAGTGGCCTCCTATAAAGATCTGGCCCTGGTCCTGGCCGAAAACCGGCTGATTCACCCCCGGTCGGCCGTGGTTACGGCCTATGCTCTCTGCGGCTTTGCCCACGTGGCCTCCATGGCTATTTTTGTGGGCGGGGTGTCGGCCCTGACGCCGAAACGAACCACGGACATCTCCAGCGTGGCTGTCAAAGCCCTGATCGCCGCCACCTTTTCCTGTCTGCTCACCGCATGTGTGGCCGGCGCCTTTTTCAATGAAACCAGTCTCCTGCTTGGAAAATTATAAAAAAGATGACCCCCAAAAACATGGACAACCATATCCTGGAGTTTGAAAAACATCTGGAACAGGGGATCCGGGATATCAACCTTGATCTTACGGATCACCAGATTTCCCTGATCTCGGCCCACGCCCGGGAGCTGACCCTCTGGAATAAAAAAATCAACCTCACGGCCATCACCGGTCCCCTGGACATGGCTGAAAAACATTTTATTGACGCCCTTGCAATTTACCGGTTTTTGGGTCCCGGAAAGAGGATACTGGACATGGGGACAGGCGGGGGATTTCCCGGGATTCCCCTGAAAATTCTCTGTCCGGCCCTGGAATTTTCCCTGGTGGATGCCTCCCGGAAAAAAATCAACTTTCTCAGGCATACGATCCGGACCCTGGGTCTTGAAAAAATCCAGGCCCTTCATTCCAGGGCGGAAGATCTTCACCATGATCCGGAACATGCAGGGAAGTACGATATGGTGATTTCAAGGGGATTTGCCCATCTTGAAAAATTTGTCGGTCTGGCCCGGCCTTTTCTCAGGCCCGGGGGCATCATTTACGCCATGAAGGGCAGTCAGGCCCTGGACGAGATCACCCCGGATCTTGAAAACCGGTTTATCATCCGGACAGACGCCTACCGGCTGCCCTTACAACAATCAGAGCGGGTTCTGGTCCGGCTCGGCCCCAAGGACCTCCCGGATGGCCTTTGAATAATCGGACATGGATACCGGTTTTAACAGATATCTAGCGATTCCCAGCTCTTCTGCCCGATGTTTGTCCATCCGGTTGCTGTGCCCCGAGCAGATGATAATGGGGAGATCTTTCCGGATTTCCAGCAGGGCCGCGGCCAGTTGGTCTCCGGTCATCCTCGGCATGGTCATATCGCTGATCACCAGATCAAATTCTTCCGGCCGGGATCTGAACTCTTCCAGGGCTTCAAGGGGGTTGATGCGGGTTTCCACATCATATCCCAGATGTTCCAGGGTTTTTCTGGCCATATTGAGGATCATCTGTTCATCATCAATGAATAGAATTTTTTCTTTGCCCCGGTGAACCCCGGTTTCAGGAACCGGTTCAGGTTCGGGTAAAAGATCGGTCATGGGCAGAAGGATCTTAAAAAGAGTTCCCTGGTTCATCCGGCTTTCCACCCGGATGAGGCCCTTGTGATTCTTGATAATCCCGTGGACCACCGCAAGACCCATGCCCGACCCTTTTCCAAGCTCCTTGGTCGTAAAATAGGGATCAAATATCTTTTCCAGAAACTCTTCCCGAATTCCCGGACCGGTATCAGATACCGTGATTTTAAAATAGGGTCCGGGTGGAGGGGAGGATTCAAAACCGGGCAGGGACCTTTCTATCCGGGTTACCAAAGCCTTGACCTCCAGCCGCCCCCCGGTCTCTTCCATGGCCTGGGCCGAATTGATGCACAGATTCATCATTACCTGATTGATCTGAACCTCATCGGCCAGGATGACGGTTTCCTTTTCCGGAAGCACTGCCTTTATTTCGATGTTGCTGGGAATGGTGGACCGAAGGAATTTAAGGGATCCCCGGAGCAGTTTAACCGCATGGACCGGCTTGAAAGCCTGGTCGTTCTTGCTGCTGAAATTAAGCAATTGTTTTACAATATCGGCGGCCCTGAGACCGGCTTCCTTGACCTGATTGAGATTCTTCTCAACCCTTCCGGGGTTTCCAAGATCGGTCAGGGCCAGCTCCGTATTTCCCAGGATCATATAGAGAAGATTGTTGAAATCATGGGCAATCCCGCCGGCAAGGGTTCCAATGGATTCCATTTTCCTGGCCTGGTAAAGTTCCTTTTCCGCCTGCTTGCGCTCCCGGACTTCGGATTCGAGTTTCTTTTGAATTTCCATCATCTGGCGCCGCTCCCGGAGCAGATCCCGGGTCAGATTTTCCTGTTCCTCTATCAAGAGGAAGAGTCCCTTTACCAGGGCGGAAACCGACACCGCGGCAATGGCATTCAAGACAATGAAGTTGACCCCTGCGGCGATCATGATCTGGGAAGATTTAAAAAAGGGAAAACCGGCTCCCAGCTTCCCGGTGGAGACGAAAAAACCCGTAACAGACAAAAAAAGGGCATTCATCAGAATAGCAACCAGAGCGGCCCGGTTTCCCATGAGCACACCGGCAAGAACGGCAAATGCAAAGAGCCAGGCCGGTCCGCCGCTCAAAGGCCCCACCGTCAGAACAACGCTTATGCCGATGAGGTAGAAGGTCAGGAGGGTGACGGTTGATCGGATCTCAAAGGAGATCCCCCGGACAAACAAAAAGGCAAGACAGATCATCAGTCCCGACAGGTCAACTGCGGCCAGGCCCCAGGCATTTTCCTTTACAATCATGACACCTGCGGCCACCAGAGCAAAAAAGCCCAGAAAAAGACCTGCGATGAGAACCGAGGAAAGGATAAAGGCCCGCCACCGGATCAGGCTGTTCTGTTCCAGTGAATGGGGCCAGAGCATTCTTTCCATGATGGATTTCTGAAATCTGCGAAACCGGGTCAGGGACGGATTTTTATGTTCGGGTTCGGTCATTCTGTCCGGGATTGATCTCCAAGAGACAAGGGTTTATGGGGAATGGATAGCACAACCTTGAAAAAAAGGACAGCTTTATATTCCTTGACTTTCAGCCGGTTTGGAAATAAAAAGGAGAGTTCAATATTGACCTTAAGTTTATGCCCGATTCGGAGGAAAAATGGAATATAAGAAAACGCTCAACCTGCCTTCTACCCAGTTTGCCATGAAGGCCAACCTGCCCCAGCGAGAACCCCAGATGCTCAAGGACTGGGAGCAAAAAAAGATCTATGAAAAACTGAGGGAACAATCCAAGGACAAACCTTCTTTCATCCTCCATGACGGTCCTCCCTATGCCAACGGACATCTTCACATCGGTCATGCCATCAACAAGATATTAAAGGACATCATCATCCGGTCCCGGCAGATGGCCGGATTCAATGCCCCCTATGTTCCCGGCTGGGACTGCCACGGCCTGCCCATCGAACATAACGTGGACAAGAAACTGGGCAGCAAAAAGAAAGAGATGACTCCGGTCCAGGTCCGCCGGGAATGCAGGACCTATGCCTCCAAATTTGTGGATATTCAGAGGGAGGAATTCAAGCGGTTCGGTGTGGCCGGGGAGTGGGATGAGCCCTACCTGACCATGAACTACCCCTATGAAGCCCGGATCGCCAAGGAATGCGGGGAATTTGCCCTGTCCGGGGACATGTTCCTGGGCAAAAAACCCATATACTGGTGCTGTTCCTGCCAGACCGCACTGGCAGAGGCTGAAATCGAATACCACGATCACACCTCCCCATCCATCTATGTGAAGTTTCCTTTGAAAGACGATATCAGCGGGCTGATCCCGGGGCTTGGGACCCAGGAGATCTCCATGGTCATCTGGACCACCACCCCCTGGACCCTTCCGGCCAACCTGGGGGTATGTCTTCATCCTGACTTTACCTATGCCGCCGTTACAACCCAGAGCCACGGCGTCCTCATCCTTGCCAGGGATCTGGTGAAACAGGTCATGGAAACCCTGGGCCTGGACGACTATTCCGTGCTCGGGGAAATCAGGGCAGGGGACCTGGAGAACAAAAGGTGCAGCCATCCCTTTTACGACCGGGATTCTTTGATCATCCTCGGGAACCACGTCACCCTGGATGCCGGAACCGGCTGCGTTCATACGGCCCCGGGCCACGGTGCCGACGACCATATTGTGGGCAAACGTTACGGCCTGGACTGTTATTCACCGATTGAGGACAACGGAACCTTTTCAAAGGATGTGGAACTCTTTGGCGGCCAGTTCATCTTCAAGGCCAACAAGGAGATCAACCAGCATCTTGACAGCCTGGGAAGACTGCTGAAAAACGAAAACCTGTCCCACTCCTATCCCCACTGCTGGCGGTGTAAAAACCCGGTCATCTACAGGGCCACTCCCCAGTGGTTTATCTCCATGGACAAGCTGGGGCTGCGCAAAAACAGCCTGGAACAGATCAACAACGTGAAATGGATTCCGTCCTGGGGAAGGGAAAGGATCTATTCCATGATTGAGAACCGGCCGGACTGGTGTCTTTCCCGCCAGCGGTCCTGGGGGGTTCCCATCCCGGTTTTCCACTGCAATGACTGTAAAGAGGTCTATGTTACCCGGGAGTCTGTGGACCGGGTTCACCAGCTCTTTACCGAACACTCTTCTGATATCTGGTTTGAAAAGGATGCGGCCTTTCTCATGCCCGAGGGGGCCAAATGCAAATCCTGCGGATCCACCGGGTTTTCCAAGGACCACAACATCCTGGATGTCTGGTTTGACTCCGGAACCAGCCATGCTGCGGTTTTGGAAGAAAGACCCGGGCTTTCAAGACCGGCCGATCTCTATCTCGAAGGCAGCGACCAGCACAGGGGATGGTTCCACTCCTCCTTGCTCACATCCGTGGGAAGAACCGGGAAGGCGCCATATAAATCCGTTCTGACCCACGGGTTTACCGTGGACGAGCAAGGCAAGAAAATGTCCAAATCCGTTGGCAACGTGGTCCTGCCCGAAAAGGTTATCAAACAATACGGTGCCGATGTGTTGAGGCTTTGGGTGGCATCTGCCGACTACAAGGGCGACATTAGCGTGTCGGACAACATCATCAAACAGCTTTCCGACGCCTACCGCAGGATCAGAAACACCTGCCGGTTTATGCTGGGCAATTTCTATGATTTTGATTTAAAAGCCAATGGCCGGCCTCTATCTTCCATGTCCGAATTGGACCGCTTCATCCTGCACCGGCTCTACAAGGTGGTGAAAAGATCCTGCAAGGCCTACGACGAATATGAATTCCACACCATTTACCACAGCCTTCACAATTTCTGCGTGGTGGACCTGTCCGCCTTTTACCTGGATATCATCAAGGACAGGCTCTATACCTCTCCCCCGGATGATCCTGCAAGAAGGGATGCCCAGACGGCCATGGCCCTGATTCTGGACGCCCTGGTCAAACTCATGGCCCCCATCCTCCCTTTTACGGCCGATGAAATCTATCAGCACATGCCGGGATCGGATAAAAAAGAGAGTATCCACCTGGAAGAGATGGTCCAAGCCGATGAAGCCTGGAAAGACGACGAACTGGCCGAAAAATGGGAGGCGGTCATCAGCCTCAGAACCGAGGTGAGCCGGGCCCTGGAAGAGGCCAGGAAAGCCAAGCTTATCGGTCATCCCCTGGATGCGGCCCTTGAGATCAAACTGCCGGATTCCCAGCTGAAAACCCAGGTTGAGGCCCTGCCCGAGGCCCTGAACGATATCTTTATCGTATCCAGTGTCTGCCTGGTCGACTCAACGGATTCGGCAGCATACCAGGGCAGGGAGATCCCGGGCCTTGAGATCGGGGTCAAAAAGGCCGAAGGAGAAAAATGCGAACGCTGCTGGCGGTTTGACCAGACCATTGGAGATGATCCGAACCATCCAACTGCCTGTGAGAGATGTGCAACTGCCCTGAAAAAAATAATCTGATATGATTTTGGATTCAGGCAGAAAAGAGTTCATCCGGCTGGTCCTGGTCAGCGGGGGGGTAGTCCTGGCCGATCAGGTTACCAAGGCATTGATCAGTCTTTACCTGCCCCTCAACGCCCAGGTGGTGGTCATTGAAAATTTTTTCAATATCAGCCATGTCCTGAATCCCGGAGGGGCCTTTGGTTTTTTTGCCGACCAGCCCCTCTGGATCCGGAAGATCGTTTTTTTATTTTTGTCCTCCCTGGTTGCATTGTCGGTGCTATGGTTCTATAAAAGGACGGCAAAGGCCCTTGTTTTTTTATCCTACGGCCTGGCCCTGATTTTCGGGGGAGCCCTGGGGAACCTCATTGACCGGTTCAGGTACGGAAAAGTGGTCGATTTCCTTGATTTTTACATCGGCACGGCCCATTGGCCGGCCTTTAATGTGGCAGACTCCGCCATCAGCATTGGCATGGTGATCCTAGTCTACCATGTGGTATTGAACAAGATACCGGAGTTCTAAACAAGATGCATCCCATTCTCATCCAAATCAGCGGATTCAAACTCTACACCTATGGTCTCTTTGTGGCCCTGGGATTCATGGCCGCCCTATGGTTTTCCAAGAAAAACGGAAAATTCTACGGGGTTTCCGGCGAGGATATCAGCGACATCTTTTTTATTATCCTGATATCCGCTGTAATCGGGGCCAGGCTTCTATATGTTCTCATTGATTATCCGGCCTTTCTCGCCCATCCCCTGGAAATTTTTAAAATCTGGAACGGTGGACTGGTCTTTTTCGGGGGATTCATCGGAGCGGTGGGGGCAACGGCCGTGGCCCTCAGGATCAAGGGACTGCCAGTATGGAAAACCGCAGACATCATCGCTCCTGGAATTGCCCTGGGCCATTCCATCGGCCGGATCGGCTGCCTTTTTGCCGGCTGCTGCTACGGGAAGCAATGCGAGCTTCCCTTTGCCATCCGGTTCACCAATCCCCAGGGCCTGGCCCCTCTTAATCTTCCCCTCCATCCCACCCAGGTGTACATGATGCTGTCCAATTTTTTTCTGTTTCTGATTCTGGTCGGGCTCCAGAAACACAAGAAATTCCACGGAATGATCTTCCTGGTCTACATCATGATCTATTCCGCTTTCCGATCCGTGATCGAAACCTTTCGGGGAGACTATCGGGGAGAGTTTTTATTAGATTTTTTATCCATGTCCCAGGGAATCGGCCTGATCGTCTCCTGTGTGGCCCTGGCCTTTATCATCAAATTATACAGATCAGCCAATGACCCTGATTAAACATCATCAGGTGGATAAGACCCTCTCCGGAATGGACAGGGCGTCCTGTCCCAAGATAATTCTGATCTGCGGCGAAGCCTTTCTCAGCTCCAAGGTCTATCAGGGCCTGACCCGTTTTCTGCTCGAGGAGGGCCAGAGGGAATTCGGCCTTGAAGCCCTGGATGGGCCGACCACCCCAATGGGTGACATTATCGAACAGGCCACCACCTTTTCCTTTTTATCGGGTCCCAAGGTAATCGCCGTAAAAAACGCCCCCCTTTTTTCCCCTGCCGGGGAAGCCGGCGGGATCTCCTATGGGGAAAAAGATCTGGAGCGATTGTCCGGCCTGATCCAGGAGGGGCTGCCTGAGAATCATTTTCTGGTTCTCCTGGCCCAGGGAATGGACCGGAGAAAAAAAATATTCAAAAGCATTGAAAAACTCGGACTGGTCGTGGACTGCAGCGTTCCCCAGGGCGCCAGAAAAGCCGATCTGGATGAACAGGCAGCCGTGCTCGGCTCCATTACCGAACAGGTGATGTTCAAGGCCGGCAAGACATTGGATCAGAACGCCTTCCGGGCTTTGACGGATTTGACCGGATTTAACCTGGAACTTTTTGCCGGAAATCTGGATAAACTGGTCTCCTATACCGGCGCCACCCCCCGGATTACCCTTGGAGACGTTGAAAAGCTTATTAAACGGGATAAAAAAGACCCTATTTTTCTCTTTACCAATGCGGTCCTGGACCGGAATCTTACCCAATCCCTTTTTTTTCTTTCCTCTCTGTTCAAGGACCGGTTCCATCCCCTCCAGATCTTGAAATCCATGGAAAATCAGATTCGAAAACTCCTGATGATCAAGTCTTTCACCATGGATCCCAAGATGCAGGGCATGAATCCAAGGCAGATCAACTTTAATTCGTTCAAGACCCGGGTCATGCCGGCGGTGATTCAAAGAGACGAGGAGATCCGCCAGAAACTGACCCAGAATGCCTCTGTTTTTGAGCCCTTGGACAGGGAGGATCAGGAGAAGAAAAAAAAGGGCAAAAAAAACACGCCTTCCACTGATCTTTTTCTTGCGCCCAATCCTAAAAATTTATACCCTGTGTTCCAAATCTTCCAGAAATCGGAAAATTTCACTTTGGAAGAATTAAAAAATGGTTTGATCGACCTGGCAGACCTGGATCATCAATTCAAGACATCGGCTTCGGAGGAGAGGGCAGGCGTGGAAAATTTTATCATCAATCTATGTAAAAGATCCGCCCCAGGGAGGGGATAAGCATGCTGAGGAAAACCAAAATCGTAGCCACCGTGTCCAACCTTAACTGCTCCGTTGATTTTATCCGGGGGCTCTATACGGCCGGCATGAACGTGGTCCGGCTTAACACCGCCCACATGAGCCATGAAGATGCCCTGAAGGTGATTGATAATACCCGGGCCGTGTCCGATAAGATCGGCATCCTGCTCGACACCAAAGGACCTGAAATCCGGACCTGCGACGCGGAAAAACCCCTGGCGGTAAAACATGGAGATTATATCCGGATCAAGGGTGCCCCCGATGAAATATCCAGGGACGACGTCATCTGCGTCTCCTACGAACATTTTGTCAATGATATTCCCATCGGCAGTTCCGTGCTCATTGACGACGGATACATCGCCCTTGCGGTCATGAAAAAAGACAGGGATTATCTGATCTGCCACGTGGAAAACGACGGAGTGATCCAGGCCAGGAAAAGTATCAACATCCCTTCGGTCCATGTCCGGCTACCGGCCCTGAGCGAAAAGGACAGGGGCTTTATCCGGTTTGCTGCGGACAATGCCCTGGATTTCATTGCCCATTCCTTTGTCCGGAACAAACATGATGTCATCGCGGTCCAGGATATTCTGGACCAAAAAAAATCCGCTATAAAAATCATCGCTAAAATTGAAAACTCCCAGGGCGTGGATAACCTGGATGAGATCCTGGACCATGCCTACGGGGTGATGGTGGCCAGGGGAGACCTGGCCGTTGAAATTCCCACGGAAAAAATCCCCTTGATTCAGAAAAGCATTGTGGCCACCTGCATTGAACGGCGCAGACCCGTGATTGTGGCCACCCAGATGCTTCACTCCATGATCGAGTCCCCCAGGCCCACCCGGGCCGAGGTCTCTGATGTGGCCAATGCCTGCCTGGATCATACCGACGCCCTCATGCTATCCGGCGAGACCGCCTCGGGAAAATATCCGGAAGTGGCCGTGCGGACCATGGCCAAAATCGCCCAGGAGGTGGAAAACAAACTGAGCAGTTTCATTGATGTCCCCTATAGCCTGGAAAACAAAATCACGGCCTATCTGGCCAAGGCGGCAGTCAAGGCGGCCCTTCGCCTCAACACCCAGGGAATTGTGGCCGATTCCCTGACCGGAAAATCGATCCTGGCCCTGGCCGCCTACCGGGGGGACAACCCCATCTATGCCCAGGTATATGATATAAAGGTCATGCGTCAGCTATCCCTTTCATTCGGGGTCTATGCTGATTACATCCCCCTTGACGCGGATACGGAACAGGCATTGCAGGATGCCATCTGCCGCCTGGTGGAGGAAAAAAAGATGAAGGAAGACACCCTGATCATCGTTGTGGCCGGCAGTTTCGGCCCCAAGCAGGGGGCATCCTATATTGAAGTATCAACGGCAGGTAATTTTAAAAATAAATGCAAGTGATTCCGGCGCAACGTCTTCCCGGGCCCTGCATGAGATGATAACCCATAATTGGAGAAAGAAAATGAAACGAACCCTCCTTATTGCGTCTTACTTTGCTTTCATCCTGATGATCGGAAATCCCCTTGTCTTTGCCGCAGAAGAAACCTTTCTTTTGCCTGCCGGAACCATGACCCTGGTTCCACCGCCCGGCTACAGCCCGAAGAAGTCATGGGTCGTCTTTCCCCATTCCTTTCATTTTAAATTTTCATGCAAGAGATGCCACCATGAATGGGAACCGGTGGAGGAGGTGAAGTCCTGCTCTTCTTCCGGGTGTCATGAAGAGTTCTGGCCCGGTGCTCCCTCTGCCCGGCCCTGGGAAGAAAAAAAGAGTTTTTCCATGACCGGTGCCTATCACAAGGCCTGCCGGGACTGTCACAGGGAAGAGTTGAAAAAACTGGATAAAAAACAGGCTGCCGGTTTTACCGGTCCCATTGCCTGCGACGGATGCCATAAGGAGCCCCAAGAGCCCTATACCGATTCAATGACCCCTTTTCCCGTGCCCCTGGGAACCTTTACCCTGGAAGCCCCGGGCGATGTATACGCCAAACGCTCCTCTGTCGAGTTTCCCCATGAGACCCATTTCAGCTTTGGCTGCGGAGCCTGCCACCACAAATGGGACGGAGAGAGCCAGGTGCAAAACTGCACCACATCCGGCTGCCATGATCAGGTAGAACCCGATTCCGGATCCCGCAGCATCAACGATCCGAGAAATCAGCGGTATTATCTGTCTGCCTATCACAAGGCCTGCCTCTACTGTCACAGGGATCTGAAAAAGAAAAGAGAATCCCTTGAAATGGCCGGTGTCACAGATGAAGATAAACTTCCGGCATTCGGACCCGTGACCTGTTCCGGGTGTCATCAATAGGGCAGGGGTATTGGATATTGGACCGGTTCTGTTTTTTGACCCCGGCCTAAACAGCAGGTTCATTTGAAGGAACAGGCACCTGAAACTTTTCGGCTGGATACCCGCCCCATGAACTCATCTTTTTTTGAGCCCTTTTCCATGGGCGCATTAAAATCATTCAGCAGCCAGGGGCCTGTTGATGGGATCAGTCCATGTTCTCTTCCCGGCCCAAACTGAATGCCGTGACCATCCTGGTCGCCGGAGCCGCCATGATCAGCTTTTCAGGGGTCTGGGTAAAACTTGCCCATGTCTCCCCGACGGCTTCGGCCTTTTACCGGGTCTTTTTCGGCTGCCTTTTTCTGCTCCCCGGGGTCCTCATTCAAAGGGAATCTTTTGCCAAACCCTTTAAAAAATATCTCATGGCCGCACTCTCCAGTGTTTTCTTTGCCATGGATCTGTTTTGCTGGCATAAGAGCATCCTTTTCATCGGACCGGGGCTGGCCACCATTTTGGGCAACTTCCAGGTGTTCGGCCTGACCCTGGTGGGAATTTTGTTTTTCAGGGAAAAACTGCGCCTTGTATTTATTTTTTCCCTGCCCCTGGCCATGCTGGGGCTTTACCTGATCATCGGTGTCAACTGGGACACACTGGGACCGGAATCCCGCATTGGCATCCTCTATGGATTTGCCACCGCAGCCTGTTACATCGGGTATTTGCTGACCTTAAAACAGCTCCAGTCCGATGCCAAAAACCAATCCCGGTTCTTTTACATGATGCTGGTCTCCCTGTTCAGCAGTCTCTTTTTGGGGGGAATCCTGGCTGCCGGGGGGGACTCCTTTGCCATACCGGACATCCAGTCCCTTTTTTCCCTGTTTGCCCTGGGCCTTTTCAGCCAGTGTATCGGATGGGTCATGATCGCCAATGCCATGCCCCATGTCCGGACCTCCCGAACCGGGTTAATCCTTCTGCTCCAACCGCTGCTGGCCTTTGTCTGGGATGTGCTCTTTTTTGCCCGGCCCACCGGCATGACCAACTGGATCGGAGTGCTCCTGACCCTGTCGGCCATTTATATGGGAATGGCGGGGAAGGGGGATAAGGCCATACCAGCAGATTGAGAACGGATTTACCCGGTCATGTTGATCCATAGAAATGGGACCCAGGCTTGAAGCTCAACTGAAAAACCTGAACGTATTGCGTCCGTCTTCCTTTGCATCATACAGGGCAACATCGGCATTGATCATGATTTTTTTGATGTTGTCACCATGCTCTCCCAATATAGCAATGCCGATACTGCAGGACATATTGAGCTGAATACCATCCAGGACAATGGGTTCAGATACGGCACTCAATATCCGGTTTGCCAGTTCACTGATGGCCTCAAGACTATGCATATCTTTAAAGGCAACCATGAATTCATCTCCGCCGAACCGGAAAACCATATCTTCTTTGCGGATACATTGTTTCATTGTATTGGAGGCCTGGATCAACAATTTGTCGCCTATACGATGCCCATAGGTGTCATTTATCGTCTTGAAATTATCCAGATCGATAAACATGATGCCCGCAAGGAAATTCTCATCCTGCTTGTTCTCAATAATCGACTCTAGTTTTGATTCACCGAACCTGCGATTGGGCAATCCGGTGAGCGTATCATGGTGGGCAAGATATTCCATATCATCGCTGATCTCTTTGAGTTCTTCATGGGAAGCGACCAGTTTTTTTGTCATGATTTGGATGCTTTTTGACAACTCGCCAATCTCGCTATTTGAATTCAGATCCAGTTCAATATCGTGCTGTCCTTGACTGATCAATGCCGCCATATCCCGTAACCGGTTGATCGGTGCAGTAATCGATTTGGATATCAGCAGACCGATAATGCCGGTGATAATGAGCAGGAAGACGACACTGATCATGATGCTCTTTTTCAGACGGACAATGGGCATGAAGATATCGGATGCAACGGTAGAAACACTTAATATCCAGCCGTTGGAAAGCTTGGAGAATCCCATGATCTTCTTATTATTCTGAAAAACATATTCAATCACATCTGATTTGTTTTTTGTCATGGACGCTATGACTTCATTCAAAGCTTCATTTTTGATATCAGGTATATATGTTCCTGTTTCAAGGGAGGGGTGAAGAAGAATGGTTAAGTCCGTGTTGATCAGGAAAGAATACCCTGATTCATATAGCTTCATATCTTCAATTTCTTTTTCCATATCTTCAAAGGCTATATCGATACCTGCCACTCCGATCAATAGCCCTTCATTGAAGATGGCCCTTGTATAGGATATCATTTTCACATCAATGGTGGCATCAACATATGGAGGGATCCAGACCCCCTTTTTTTTGCGGATGGGCTCGTAATACCATGCCATATCTTTATTGGCCGGGAAAAAGGTTGAGATGTCTTCGGGTTCCTGGTAAATGAAATCCCCCTTTCCGTTGTTAATAAACCAGGACTCAAAAACCTGACCTGTGAGTTCAGGATTAATGACAACGTAAATTCCCTGAATGCCGGGACTTTTATCACCTATCCTTTTGAGCAGGCCATTCATTTTTTTCATATACCCGGATCGATACCCATGATCGGCTGCAAATTGATTTGAATCAAATGATGAGGCAACAAAGGATTCGAGTGTATCAACAGATCCCTCTATTTTTTTCAGTCTGGCACTGAATTCGTTGGCATAATTGCTGGATACATAGTGGAATTTATCATATGCCTCCTGGCGGAGGATTTTGGATGCCTGCATCACGCTGAGATAGCCGATTGAAACGGCAACAATAACCGAGCAGGATATAATTGCCATAAGAATTTTCGTAATGATCTTATTCATAGCCCCATCCGCTATTCACAGAAATGATCAAACCCATTCGATTGTATTGCGATAAAAAGAATTTTTCTTCCTTGAAAAATACCAAAATCCCATGAAACAATCAACTGAATAGGGGAGCCGATCTACAAATCTAAACCAAGGAGCTATACGGATTTTTTGGCGGGTATCCGGTAGGGTTTGTTACCTGGGCCCAGACTGTTCAGGAGAATTGCTCCCGATACAATGCTTCCCCCGATGATGGTCAGCATACTGGGGACCTCATGGATGCCGAAGACGGGCAGATAGACCCAGACGACTCCGCCGACCACCTCAATCAGGGAGATCAGGTTCAGTTCGGCCGCCGGAAAATGCTTGGACCCAAAGGAAAAGAGAATCAGGCCCACACCGACCAGGGAGCCGTGGATCATGCTCAGGGCTATGTTCCGGACCGGCATCAGTACGGAGCCGCTCTGGGTATGGATGATACCGGCGGTTAAGATCGCACAGAGAATGCCGGCAAGGGCAATGCCGGCAAACTGGGGGACCTCTTTTCTGAACCGCAGGGAGACGGAAAAAACGGAAAAACCGAATGCCGAGCCAAGCCCGGTAAGGGTTCCCAGAACATTGCCGGTTCCCAGTCCTTCCACCACCATCACGGAAATCCCGATCAGGGCAATGGTCATGGCCACCCAGGTCATCAGGCGGAGCCTTTCCCCGAGGATGAATATGCCCAGAAATGCTCCGATAAAAGGAATGGTTGAATAGAGGAAAAGAGTATTGGCCGCCGTTGTCAGGGTAATGGACCAGATAAAACCGATAAAGGCCCCCACAAGGCCGAAAGCTCCGACAAATCCGGGAATCCCCATTTTTCTGAAATTCCTGTAAAAGCCGGATCCGTCTCTGACCATCAGATAAGCGCATAGGATCAGGGCAATGGTCAGCCCCCTGAAAAACAGATACTGCCAGCGGTAGATCTGGGGTTCGGTCATGTAGCGGATGGTCAGGGCCCCGAACGACCATAATGTACCGGCCCCCAGAACCATGCAAAGGGCCTTGGAACGAGCTGAATGTATCATCTTATCTATATTTGAACCTTTTCTGATAAGCCGTTGTCCGGGTAGTATCGCTCAAAGCGATCTGTGGAGATAATCATTCCCGGTCCGGAAATGCAAGGGGAAACTTTATCTATTCCTGTTTTTTTATCTTTCCTAGAATCGGAACATGGGATTTCCATTCGGATCTTATCATCCGGAAACAATATACTTCTGTTGCGGTAAATTAAAAAATGTTACTCTTTACCCTCATACCAATTCACAGGGGAGGACATATGCCTTCTAAGAAGGTCTACAGGGATTTCTACCATGCCGTACTTCAGGAGATTCCAAAAAAACAATTGATTACGGATCTGTTTTTGCGATCCGTCATTGGAACCGATGCCGGATTTTATTGCCTGGTGCCTGAAATGGTTATTGATGTGGAAAATGAGCGTCAAGTCCGGGTGGTGCTCAGGGAGGCCGGTAAACGAAACCTTGCCATCACCTTCAGGGCGGCCGGTACCAGCCTTTCCGGCCAGTCCATCTCCGATTCCATCCTGGTCCGGCTGGGCCCGGAATGGAATGGGTATTCCATTTTTGACCAGGCCCGGTTTATCCGGCTTCAGCCCGGGATCATCGGAGGATGGGCCAACCGATATCTGCTTCCCTTTAATAAGAAGATCGGCCCGGATCCCGCTTCCATTGATACGGCTAAAATCGGGGGGATCCTGGCCAATAACGCCAGCGGAATGTGCTGCGGGGTGGCCCAGAACTCCTACCAGACTTTGGAAAGCATCCGGCTGATCCTGGCCGACGCCACCCGGGTGGATACCGGTGACACCGGGAGCGTGGCAAAATTCAGAAGATCCCATGCCGCTCTTCTGGACCGGCTGGCCGGCCTTCGGCAAAGGGTTCTGGAGGATGAGGCACTGGCGGCAAGGATCCGGCACAAGTTCAAGATCAAAAACACTACTGGTTACAGCCTTAACGCCCTTGTGGATTATGAGGATCCGGTTGATATCATGGCCCACCTCATGATCGGTTCCGAAGGCACATTGGCATTTATTGCCGATGTGGTGCTCAAAACCGTGACCGAGCATCCCCACAAGGCTTCGGCCCTGATCCTCTTTGAAAACATAGGCGATGCCTGCCGGGCGATTCCCGTTCTCCGGAACCTTGAGGTATCGGCGGCGGAGATCATGGACCGGGCCAGCCTGGCATCGGTGGAGAACAAGGAGGGCATGCCCCGGGAAATCAGAGGGGTAGGGCCTGAAGTAACGGCCCTTCTGGTGGAAACCCGGGCCAACACCCCCAAAGCCCTGGCCGGCCAGATTGAAGAGATCACCCGGAGTCTGGCCGGATTTACCACCCTCCATCCCATTTCCTTTACCTCGGATCCCAAAGAATTTAAAATCCTGTGGGCCGTACGCAAGGGGCTGTTCCCGGCAGTGGGCGCCGTACGGGAGACCGGCACCACTGTGATCATCGAGGATGTGGCATTTCCCACGGCCCATCTGGCCGATGCCGCCCTGGACCTCCAGGCCCTGTTTAAAAAATATCAATACCACGAGGCCATTATTTTCGGCCATGCCTTTGAAGGGAATCTCCACTTTGTTTTTACCCAGGATTTTTCCGAACCCATTGAGGTGAACCGGTACAAGAATCTCATGGACGAGGTGGTGGAAATGGTGGTGTCCCGGTATGGCGGTTCTCTCAAGGCAGAACACGGCACCGGGAGAAATATGGCCCCTTTTGTTGAAAAGGAATGGGGGGCCCGGGCCTTTGGGCTCATGAAGGAAATCAAGGAGATCTTTGATCCTCAAAATCTGCTCAATCCAGGAGTGATTTTTAATCCCGACCCGGAGGTTCATCTCAAGAACCTCAAATCCATGCCTCCGGCCCATGAGATTGCGGATAAATGTATTGAGTGCGGGTTCTGCGAACCGGTCTGTCCTTCCCGGAACTTAAGTTTTTCCCCCCGGCAGCGCATTGCCGGACGGCGGGAGATCAGCCGGCAGATGGCGGATGAAAAGGGATGGCTCAAGGCGAGAAACCTGGCCCGGGCCTATCTTTATCCCGGCATGGATACCTGTGCGGCGGACAGCCTCTGTGCGGAACGCTGCCCCGTGTCCATTGATACGGGCAAAATGGTCAAAGAACTGCGAAGGGAGGCAAAGGGAGCCCTTGCCAATGCCCTGGCAAAAAAAACCGGTGAAAACTTCGCCCCGGTCGCCAAAACAGTTTCCATGGGGCTTAATGCGGCAGACAGGGTTCATGCCCTGGCCGGTACCCGGCTCATGGAAAAAGGGGCAGCCGGTGCACGGAAACTCAGCAACAAACGTCTGCCCCTGTGGAACCGGCACATGCCCACGGGTGGAGGAAAAATCCCAAGGACAAAAGAAGAAACAGCCCCTGCCGATATGGTGGTCTATTTTCCCAGCTGCGCATCAAGGATGATGGGCGGTCCCTCCCGGGAAAATAAAGAACAGCTTCCCCTGATGGAGGCAACCTTTTCCCTGCTCAAAAAAGGAGGGTATGGGGTGGTCTTTCCGGAAGATTTAGACAAGCTTTGCTGCGGCCAGGCTTTTGAAAGCAAGGGATTCATCGACCAGGCCGACACCAAGGCCCGGGAATTGTCCGAAGCCCTGCTGGCAGTTACGGATCAGGGGCAACTGCCCGTGCTCTGCGACACCAGTCCCTGCCTCTACCGGATGAAGAAGACCCTGGATCCCCGGTTGAAGCTGTTCGAACCCATTGAATTCGTCCTGGAATATCTCATTGACCGGCTGGAATTCACCCAGAAAGATACCCGAATCGCCATCCACCCCACCTGCAGTACCCGGAAAATGGGGCTTGAGATCAAACTCAAGGAGCTGGCGGAAAAATGCGCCACCCAGGTGGTCTGGCCCGAGGATATCCATTGCTGCGGATTTGCCGGCGACCGGGGATTCAATTTTCCCGAACTCAATGAATCTGCCCTGGCCGGACTGGATGAACATGTCTGCACCTGCGAAGCCGGCTATTCCACCTCGGTGACCTGTGAAGTGGGCCTTTCCCTCCACGGGAAGATCCCTTATTCCTCCATTCTCTACCTCGTGGATGAGGTGACCCGGCCCGGACGGGATAATCCGGTTTAACGGATCATGACCCGACTCCTCGGCCTGTTCTGGTAAAAATCCCGGATGATCACCCAGACGGCCAGGATGTTTCAATGGATTCAATAATAGGTCAGATCAGAGGCGGTAGCCCATTCTTTGAGCAGGACCGGCGTACTGCAGAATACAGAAGGTTTCAGCTTCCACTGGGTATCGAGTGTCCTGCCGTTCATCATCACGGAGACATGGGCATCAATGGATACTACAATGACAACAATATTTTCGTTCTCGGCCGTGAACCGGAGCGCGGAGTTGAACCGGGCTCCCCGGGCCCTGTGTTCCCCGGGAATGTAATGGCCGTGCAGGAGACAGGCAAAGCCACGGAGTTTGAGGTCGGTCCCGATGTGAAGGGCACCGTCCACCCTGGAAAGGGATTTGGCAAGGTCAAGGCCTTGTTTTTGCCTGAGATCAAGGGGATGCTGAAGCGAATGGCAGGAGATGAATATCGGGGCCGGGTTCAGATCCACGACAAGGGTGCAGCCATGCCGGTGGGTTGCCGCATCGTGAACGATTCCGGTAATGACCTTAAATAAGGCACTGGCCTCCTCCGGATCCATGGCCGAATCCAGCAGGACTTCTTCCACCTGAACCAGCTTTGGCCTGCGGTTGGTGGACTTGAAGCTGCCGTCTGAAAATGAACAGACCGGGTCCGCGTTTAGGCTTAAGAAACCATATTGTCCATTGAAATCTGCGGTAATGGAGAATCCAGGGACCTCATCTCCGATAATACCGATAATGGTTTCCTCGTCAGCCACCAGTTTTCGATCCGAATTTTCAACGGATTGCAGCAGCTTCCGGATATGTTTTACATTGTCCAGAACCGGCCGTTCCGTTTCGGGAAATTCCGCCAGAAACTTAAGGTTTGAAAGGGATCTCTTTTCGACAAAAAGGAGCTTGCCCTTGGGCCAGGCGCCTTCTTCCGGTGTCCAGGAAATTTTAAGCACAGCCTCGAGAATCGGATAGACCCGGATCCGTGTATCCCATCCGAGCAGCACATTCATCTCATCCACCAGAAAATCCCTGACCGCGTGGGTGGCATATTCTTTCAGGAAACCGCCGGAGATACCCGTGTAAAGTTCTTCTTCATTGGCAATATCGTGGGAAAGCCGCCAGACGGCCTGCTCCAGCCACCGTTCCGTTGGGCCGATGGTGCACATATCCGGGTGGTGCTCGGTAAACCACATCTGATAGGAGACCGTGCCGGACCGCCCGCCGCAGGAGATGAGTCCTGCCAGTTCCAGATTTTTTTCCGGAAGCAGGTTGCTGAATTTTTTTTTGTCATACCTGAGGAAACATTTTTTCTGCCAGTCATCCTTGTCCAGGAACAGCTCCTTGAATTTGGGTTCATGTCCGGCCAGGAGGTTCTGTGGATCATAGACAACCATGGGGTCTCCGGGCTTCACAGCATAGATGACGGCTACCCGGCTGGGGCCTGAAAAACGGTTCAGCCCCTCCCGAAGGCCTTCAGCGGTTTCCATGATGCATTTTCGAATAAAGAGCTTTTCATCCATGGGCAGGTTCTCCGTTGCTATATTATATCTCTATATCCGTTCTGCGGTAAAGTTTCAATGCGGACAGAATCCCCAAAACAAAAAAAACCGGGCCAGGCAAAGGTTGTAACCTATATTTCAAACTGTTAAAAAAAGAAATCACTTTGAAAAATACAGGGATACCATGTTTATAAAACGTCCTTTCTGGAGATTGATATTCAAACCATTGTCGGTTGATGCCGACAATATTGAGGCCAGCGATAACCTGAGAAAGCAGATTATGATCTATGCGCTTTCCCTTCTGGGAATTGCGTTTCTTATGATCATGAGTGTCCGGCTGTTTTCCGAAAAATCATATTTTTATTCTTACCTGAATATAGGCTTTGCCTTTTTTCTGATACTTCTTTTTTTTCTTGCCAGAACCGGTAAAAATTTACAGATGTATAGTGTTATAAGTATTTTGTTTCTCCAACTTTTTCTCATGTTTTTATTCCATAGCGGGGCCAGCCAACAGATGGCTTTTATTTGGTATTATCTTTTTCCCATGGCGGCACTTTTCCTCCTTGGCATAAGATTGGGAAGCATTCTTTCATTGGCCATGATTGGACTGTCAGCACTGCTGAATGCCGGTTCCGATTTTATACCGGGTATTGTTCCCTTTTCGTCGCCAAAATTTTTCCGTATTTTCTTGAGTTATATCGGTGTATTTCTTTTTGCCCTTGCTTTTGAAAAAACAAGACAATCGATCCAGGAAAAACTAAAAGAAATGATGGAAAAGCTAAATGAGCTTGCCATCCGGGATACACTGACCGGGCTGTACAACCGCCGGTATATGGATGAGGTCATCTTCCGGGTTGTGAATCAGTGCAGCCGCTCAGGATTGGCCATGGCGTTTATTATGGCCGACCTGGATTTCTTTAAAAAATATAATGACACCTATGGTCATCAGGGTGGAGATAAACTGCTTGAAACTTTTTCAACTCTGCTTGTTTCACTTGTCCGGCGGCAAACCGATTTTGTATTTCGGTACGGCGGCGAAGAGTTCGCCATTATTCTTCCAGCGACCTCTCCTGAAATGGCGGAGCATCTGGCTCAAAAAATAGTTGTGGAAACATTTAATCTCCCTTTTTCCCATTCCCAGAATCCTTTTGGAAAAGTCACGGTTTCAGTGGGTCAGGTTTATGTCGAATCTCCCGGGAAAATGGACTTTCAGGAGCTGATACGGCAGGCGGATATGGCTCTTTATAAGGCGAAAGAATCCGGCAGGAATCGGTATGTAAGTAAACGTTTACCCGTTCTTTTGAAATAATTCCTTGGCCTTGTAGGAACTTCGGACAAAGGGTCCGGCAGCCACCTGGGAAAAGCCGATTTCCCGGGCCGTCTTTTCCAGTTCGGCAAACTCTTCCGGGGAATAGAACTTTTCAACATTAAGGTGGGCCTTGGAGGGCTGGAGGTACTGGCCGATGGTAAGGAGGTCGCACCCGTGATCGTGAAGATCTGTAAAAGTCCGTACAAGCTGATCCCGGGTCTCTCCCAGACCCACCATGATCCCTGACTTTGCAGGCATATCCGGGGCGATATCCTTTACCTTCCTGAGAAGATCCAGGGACCGCCGGTAAAGGGCCTGGGGCCTGACCCGGTCATAAAGATCCGCCACGGTTTCGATGTTGTGGTTGATGACGTCGGGTTTGGCTTTAATCACGGTTTTAAGGGCCTCTGTATCTCCCTGGAAATCCGGGATCAGGACTTCCACCTGGATATCCGGTCCGGCCTCTTTGACCGCCCCTATGACCCGGGCAAAATGGGATGCCCCGCCGTCGGGCAGGTCGTCCCGGGTAACCGAGGTAATCACCACATAGTTGAGCTTGAGGTCAAGAACGGCCCGGGCCAGCTTTTGGGGTTCTTCCGGATCCACGGGCTGGGGAGGGCGGGACCCCACGTTGCAGAACCGGCAGTTCCGGGTGCATTGGGAACCCAGGATCATGAAGGTGGAGGTGTTCTTGGAAAAACATTCAAACATGTTGGGGCAGGAGGCTTCCTGGCAGACCGTATGAAGACCTGCCTCTGAAAGGAGCCGGGTCACCCGCTGGTAATCCCCGCCCTTGGGCAGGCTCTTTTTCAGCCACCGGGGTTTGGCCTGGCGGGGCAGGGCTTTACAGGGGCCGGTGCAGGTTTTGGCATCAGTTTTCATGTTCTTCCTCAGCGATGGCATAGTCAAAGATATCGCTAAAATGTTGGATAAATAAGGATTTTACCCGGTCCATGGAAAACGAAACGCTCGGCTGAACACCTTCCACTTCCTTTTCAATGGAGGTCATGGACATATCGGCCAGTCCGCAGGGATTGATCCAGGAAAAGGGGGTCAGGTCCGGGTTGAGGTTCAGGGCCAGGCCATGGATGGAAACTCCCTTTTGAATGGAGATGCCCACGCTTCCGATTTTCTTGTTTCCCACCCAGAGTCCGTGGTTTCTTTCGTTCCGGTCCGCAGGGACCCCAAAATCCGAAGCGGTCCGCTTCATGATTTCTTCCAGGCCTGCCACAAAGTCGGCCACCCCGATTCTGGCCCGTTCCAAATGGATCACGGGGTAGAGAACCGCCTGGCCCGGGCCGTGATAGGTGATGTTGCCCCCCCGGCCGGTCTGGACAATGGGAATTCCCTTTGATTCCAGAAAGGATTCAGACACGGTGAGATTTTCCCGTCCCCCCCGTTTGCCCAGGGTGTATACGCTTGGATGCTGGACGAAAAAGACCCGGTCCGGCAGGGCCGGGTCTTTGATCATTTCATCCCTTGTGGAGCCTTGGAGAATAAGGACATCGGCATAGTCAGCCAGACCCAGATCCGTGAAGATGCAGGAGCGGTTCCGTGACTGCAGATCCGATTCTAGAAAATCCTGGTCCTTTCTGACTGCCTCTGCCTTCATCTGTCTATCCCCTCAGGCAGGGTTTCCTGGCGGCACCGACCTCGTCCAGCCGGGTGACCTTGGTCTTTACCGGAGCCTTGTGCATACTCTCCGGATCCTGCCTGGCTTCGGCGGCAATGGCCTTGACCGCATCAATGAACTGGTCGATATCCTCCTTGGACTCGGTCTCCGTGGGTTCCACCATAAAGGCCCCGTCCACCACCAGGGGAAAGTAGACCGTGGGCGGATGGAATCCGTAATCCAGGAGTCTTTTGGCCATGTCCATGGTGGTGATATGGTATTCCTGCTGATTTGCATCGTTGAACACACATTCGTGCATACAGGGCCGGTCATAGGGCAGATTCAGGGTATCCTTCAGGCTTTCCTTGATGTAGTTGGCATTGAGAACCGCATACTGGGAAGCCTGTTTCAGCCCTTCTCCTCCCATGGAGAGAATATAGGCATAGGCTTTGACCATGACCCCGAAATGACCGTAAAAGGTGTGCATCCGGCCGATGGAATCCGGGCAGTCCGTAACGAATTTATAGGTGTCCAGTTCCTTTTCCACCCTGGGTACGGGCAGAAAGGGGATCAGATCCTTTCTCACCGCCACGGGCCCGGAACCGGGGCCCCCGCCGCCGTGGGGGGTGGAAAAAGTCTTGTGCAGGTTGAGATGGAGCACGTCTATCCCTAAATCCCCGGGTTTGACAATCCCCATGATGGCGTTCATGTTGGCCCCGTCACCATATACCAGACCTCCCTTGGCATGGACGATCTCACAGACCTCTTTTATATTTTCCTCAAAAAGGCCCAGGGTGTTGGGATTGGTGATCATGATGCCGGCGGTGTCCTCGTCCATGACCTCGGCGACGATGGCCGGATCCAGGATGCCTTTGGGCCCGGATTTGATGTTGATGGATTCATATCCGCAGAGGGAGGCCGAGGCCGGGTTGGTGCCGTGGGCCGTGTCCGGGATGATGATCTTGGATCTCTGCCTGCCCTGTTTGGCATGATAGGCATGGATGATGAGCATGCCGGTAAGTTCACCGTGGGCACCGGCAGCCGGCTGAACCGTAACCGCCGGGAATCCGGTGATTTCGGCCAGATACTGCTCCAGATCATACATGAGCCTGAGGGCACCCTGGGAGAATTCTTCCCCGGCCAGGGGATGGGCCCCGGCAAATCCCTGGCGGGCGGCCTGGACCTCGTTGGTCTTGGGGTTGTACTTCATGGTGCAGGATCCCAGGGGATACATCCCCGAATCCACACCAAAGTTCCACTGGGAGAGCCGGGTGAAATGACGGACCACATCCAGTTCGGAGAGCTGGGGCAGGTCCGGGGCGTCCCCGGTGAGTTCAGGTCCCAGGGGACTTCTGTCCACGTCCATTTTGGGCAGGGAGACGGCACACCGGCCTTCCCGGCTCTTGTCCCAGAGCTGGGGTTCATTAAAGATCAGACCGCTTGTTCCTGGCTGCTTGTTCATCATGCCACCTCCTTTACCAGATCATCGATATCCTGCTTGGATGCCTTTTCCGTGGCGCAGAAGAGGAAATGGCCTTTTAGATCAGGATAACAGGGTTCAAGGTCAAGTCCTGCGAATGTGCAGGAGTTCTGAACCAATTGTGCTCTTTTCTGCTTGAAATCATCCGGTACCTTGAGAACGAATTCGTTGAAAAAAGGCCCGTTGAACACGGATTTAAACCCAGCCTTTTCCAGTCCGGCTTTCAGATATACGGCCTTGTCATGATTCTGCTGGGCAATTTCCCGGATCCCGATCTTGCCCACTGTGGCAAGAAAGATACAGGCGGTCATGGCATTGAGTCCGTTGTTGGAGCAGATATTGGAAGAGGCTTTTTCCCTCCGGATATGCTGTTCCCGGGTGGCCAGGGTGAGGACGTATCCGTCATCTCCGTTGGCATCCTTGGTCTTGCCGATGAATCGTCCCGGCAAATTCCGCATCATTTTGCTGGTGCCGGCCAGAAGCCCCAGGCCGGGTCCGCCAAAGGTCTTGGCAATGCCCAAACTCTGACCTTCCCCGGCAACCAGGTCCGCCCCAAAGGCTCCGGGATTCTTGAGAAGGCCGTAGGCCATGGCTTCGGTAAAGGAGGTGATGAACAGGATCTTCTTGGCATCCGCCGCCTTTCTAAAGGCCCCGAGATCTTCGATATTGCCCAGGAAGTTGGGAGACTGGACCGCCACACCGGCAATGCCTTCCATGGCTTCAAGGGCGGCCAGGTCGGTCAGACCCTCCCGGGTGCGGGGAATCTCCACCATCTCATATCCGGCCGGTTGGATATAGGTCTCCACGATCTGACGATGGCTGGGATGGACCAGGGAAGATACGGCGATCTTATTGGCTTTTTTGTTCTTCCGGAGGGCGATCAGGGCGCATTCGGCCAGAGCCGTTCCGCAGTCGTAATGGGAGGCCGTGGCTATGTCCATTCCTAAAAGTTCGGTGATCATGGTCTGAAATTCGTAGATCCCCTGGAGGGTGCCCTGGCTGACCTCGGGCTGATAGGGGGTATAGGCTGTGGAAAACTCGGATCTTGAAATCAGATAGGGCACAATGGCCGGGATAAAATGGTCATAACTGCCTGCGCCCATGAAGCATTTATAATCCCTGCAGGCGATATTGGCAGAGGCCAGATTTTCCATGTGGGCGTTCAGATCCCACTCGCTCATTGCTTCGGGAAGGTTGAGTCCCTCCCTAGTTTTGAGTTCATCGGGTATGATATTAAATAAATCATCCAGCCCGGCCTGGCCGGTCTTGGCCAGCATGGTCCGGATATCCTCTTGGGTATGTGGCAGATAACGCATGGCATTTATCCTTTCAGCATGTCAAGGTAGGGACCCTTATCCATCAGACCGTCCAGTTCCGAGGGATCTTCGGGTTTTACCTTGATGATCCAGCCGCCTTTATAGCAGTCATTGTTTACCAGTTCCGGGGCATCTTCCAGGTCTTCGTTGATCTCCACGATCTCTCCGGAAATGGGGATATACATTTCTGATACCGCCTTTACCGATTCAACACTGCCGAATTCATCCCCCTTGGAAAAGGAGTCTCCCACCTCGGGCAGTTCCACAAATACGATCTCCCCGAGCTGATCCTGGGCATAATCGTTGATTCCCACGGTCACAAGGTCGTTTTCCAGTTTTGCCCATTCATGATCTTCGGTGTATTTTACATCTTCAGGTAAATTAAGTTGGTCCATTTCTTTCATGACAGCCTCCTTTTTTTCTTAAATTTTAAATAAAGGTTTCCAGTTTCTTTCTTGCGGTCCTGTCCGGTCTTATGTCTGTGACAACGGCTGCTTCAATGCTCCGCTTTCCCTGTTCGAGAATAAGTCTGGTACCGGGTTCAAGTTGTTTTTCGACCATGACAAAGCCGCAGCTGATGCCTTTGATCTTTATATCTTCCGGAAGATCCGGGGTGTTGATACTGACAATCCGGCCGTCCATCCGGCCGATGCCCATGTCCGTGGCACAGGTGAGTACATGGCCCAGGTCGATTTTGTCGCCGTCCTTTCCGGCTTCAAAGACCCGGGTCTCTTCTCCGGCGGCCACTTTTTTCAGGCTGTCCCCGGCAAAGGGGTATATATAGGATGAATAGCCCGGTTCCTGGAGGGCGTCCGCCCCGATAAAGTCCTTGGTAAAGGATTTATGGTCATCGGCCCAGGGCAGGGCAAAATCCCAGGGGTGGTTGATGAACTTCCAATGGCCGATGTCCTGATGGGACAGGGGCAGGCAGGCACCGGCCCTCAGGGAGTCCCTGGCCCCCAGGCCGCAGGCGGTGATGCCGAAATCTTTACCGGCCTCCAGGATCCCGGTCCAGAGAGCGGTAATGGCCTCCGGAGCCAGGAAAATCTCAAAGCCGAACTCGCCGGTATATCCGGACCGGGAAAGAAGAACAGGGGTGTTGTCGGAAAGCTTCACCTCGGATGCCCCCGGGCCGTCGGATTCAAAATGGCCCTTGAATGAAAAATAGGGCATCTTGGTGAATACGGTTTTCGGATTTTGAATGAGTTTGGCCAGGATCCGGGCGGAGTTTTTTCCCTGGATATCCATCTTGGCCACACGACCGGACAGATCCTCAACCATGGCGTCCCGGCCGGACTTCTCTTCCTTAAGATGGGCGGCTATGGCACCCCCCATTCCGGCGTTTACGCAGACCATGAACTGGGTATCTGAAAACTTGTAGACAATGGCGTCGTCAATGCAGTGGGCCTTGGTGTCCAGGAAGGCCCCGTACACACAGCGTCCCTGAACCAGGGAACTCAAGTCCCGGGTAAAACAGAAGTTGAGAAGATCAAATGCCTCCTTTCCCTCCACGCGGATACAGGCCATGTGACTGGTATCGAATATGCCGGCGGATCTGAGTACGGAGAGATGCTCATTCTTTACCCCGGTATCATACCAGAGGGGCATGTCATATCCCCCGAAATCGGCCATATTGGCATTGGCGTTTCTATGCCATTGGTTTAAAGGTGTGGTTTGTAAAGCGGTGTTCATGGCAGTGCCCTTTGCATTGCAGGTTAAAAGATATAGGGAACTTTCAGATTATAGGACTTGTAAACAACAAAGGTTTCAACGGAGCTGACCCCTTCGACCTTGGCAATCTCTTCGGTATAGAACTCCAGAAGGCCGAATTTCTTTTTAAAGAGGACCAGGACCATGAGATCGTACCGGCCGGTCACCACGCTGACGGAGATGACTCCCCGCAGATTGCTGATCTCCTGCCCCTTGTCCACCAGGTTCATTTCAGACAGTTTAATGCCCACAATGACCACCCGGTGTCCGGGCAGCATGGCCGGGTCCACCAGTCCGCAGATCTCCAGAACTCCCTCTTGCTGAAGCCGGTTAACCCTGGCCCGGACCGTGTTTTCCGTGATGCCCAGTTTATCGGCAATTCGCTTAAAAGATTTCTTGCCCTGCTTCAATTCCCTGATGATGTCTATGTTGATCTCGTCAATTTTCATTTTGCCCCGTTTCCCACCTAAAGAATTATGAAAAATACAATTGTGATCAAATCACTTGAAAATTACGATACGATGATGATAAAGTCAATTATTATTTGGAAAAATTCATGAAAAAATCAATTTTATTTGAAAAAACTTATGAAAAGCCTGTATAGTGAAAATTGGATTCGTCAAAATTGAACCGGTTTGGCTGAACATTATCGCAATAAAAGAGGAGAGGGCGTCATGGCTGTAAAAATTGTCATCATCGGAGGGGGACCCGGAGGATATGTGGCGGCATTGAAAGCCGCCGACCTGGGCGGGGAAGTGGTATTGGTTGAAAAGGAAAACTTAGGCGGGACCTGCCTCAACTGGGGATGCATTCCCTCCAAGATCATGAAGAATTCCGCAGAACTCCTGGAAAACTGCCATAAGGCATCCAAAATGGGCATATCCATAGAGGGAAAGGTCTCCCCTGACATTGCTGCCCTCATGGATCATAAAGACAAGATCCTTTCTTCCCAGAGAAAGGGAATTGAATCCCTGCTCAGCTCCCGGGGGATCCGGGTGGAAAGGGGATTTGCCCGGATAAAATCCAGGGGCATTGTCCAGGTGGCCTCCGAGGACGGTACGGATAGAGAATTAGATTATGACCGCCTGATCCTGGCCGTGGGCACAAAACCCATGAACGTTGCGGATTTCCCCTTTGACCATGCAAAGATCCTCTCTTCCAATGATATTCTCTGCCTGGATAAAATCCCTGAATCCCTGACCATTGTGGGGGGAGGGGTGATCGGATGTGAATTTGCCTTTATCTTTTCCGCCCTGGGCACTGAGGTTACGGTGGTGGAGGCCATGTCCAGACCCCTGCCGCTCCCTTCCGTGGACAAGGATATCTCCAAGCTGCTGGGCCGGGAAATGAAAAAAAACAAGATCAAGCTGATCTGCGATACCGTGGTGACGGCGGCCGACACCGCAGGGCAGGGGGTCAGGATCTCCCTTTCCAAGAGTCCGTTTACGGACAATCCCAAGGCCAAGGATCCAAAGAGCCCTGAGATCGAATCGGATCTCATGGCAGTCTGCATCGGGAGGACCCCCCTGTCTTCGGACCTGGGTCTTGAAAACATCGGCCTGGAAACCGACAGGGGCGGCTGGATTCCGGTCAATGACTCCATGGAAACCCCTGTGGAAAACGTCTATGCCATCGGCGACATCCTGGGTCCCTCACGGGTCATGCTGGCCCATGTGGCCTCCCACGAAGGGATTGTGGCGGCGGAATCCGCCATGGGAGGCAGCGGTTCCATGGATTATAAGGCCGTACCCGGCGCTATCTTTACCATGCCCGAGATCGGCACCGTGGGCCTGAGTGAGGAAGAGGCCGTTAAAAAAAGAATTTCCATTGAAACCGCAAGCGTCAACTTCCGGGTCCTGGGAAAAGCCCAGGCAATCGACGAAATTGCCGGCCAGGCCAAGATGATCGTGGAAAAGGATACCGGCAGGATCCTGGGAGTCCATCTCATGGGCGCCCATGCCACAGATCTCATTGCCGAAGCCACCCTGGCCGTGGAAAAGGGAATCACCGCCCAAGAACTGGCCCATACCATCCATGCCCATCCCACTCTGGGGGAGATCATGGGTGAGGTGGCTTCCAAGGCGGCTGGTTTTCCCATTCACGGGTAAGATAATAAAGAATTACTTACCGGAATTTTTATAATGCATTTCCGACCGGATAGGGGGCAGGGCAGACGCCTAAACCTATCCGGAAGTCCTCTCCGGATAGGAGGTGAACTTCTGCTCCTCACCTCCTATCTGGTCTCCCTCCCTGGAAGAATGATTTTTTAAAACTTTTATCTGGATTTTGAAAAATTTCTGTGAAATCAGGATTATAGAATAATTGAGTCGTGATCATGTGTGAGAATGATTGAAAATCTCTCACAAAATAACAACATCAATTATTCTGAAAGGTACCATTCTATAAACTTAAATTTTCGTCTTCCAATCCAGGCACAACATACAGCGGTTGGCCGGTTTCAGAAAAAGACAGGACTAATAGACAAAGTCACCGCTTTCCTGTGAGGCTATAAGGCCGCACAGGAAGCCCGGTTCCTCTCAAGCTATGGATTCTCTTTCAATTTGCAGGTAGCACAACGACTTGAAACGAATCTTTATATAAGATACTTCCAGGATTTTCTGATAATAATTCATTAACCACAATCCCATGCTTCTGTAAAAGCTCGGCAACCGCTTTTGAGTTTGATAAAAAATCAGACTTCGAAAACACAAACCAACTTTTTGAACGGAACTTTATATCATTGGGAACTGGTAAGTCAAAGCATGATGGATTTGGCAAATTTTTATTAAACCAGTCCGCCGTATTTTCATACCAAATTTTCTCTTTTTTAGACATTCTGTTCATTCGTTTTAGGTCACCCATCGCAGCGAATATTCCTTTCTTATATTGAGTTCCCTGAAAACAAATATTAGTTTCAAACCGGATATACATATTTTTGACTTAACGTGTGCTTCACGCGCGGCTGCTTTTTGCCGTCGCTGTGAAAGCACTGGTTATGGTTAATTTAAATTTATTATCACCCAGCTTTTGAAACTAACCTATGAAAATCCTATTTACTAATTGGTTCTATATGGATAGCTATGTCATATCCCAAACTGGCACGGATAATATCTGAGAAAGTTCAGTAGCATCTTTAACTATAGTTTTCTTTTCAGGGTGTCCAAACACATTTATTCTCTTTTTGTTCTTAAGTACTAAGTTCAGTTCATATATAATTGAGTCTTCAGGCTCTCTTCCTATCTCCGATATAATTTGTATGGCGTGTATTTCATCAAAAGAGACTTTCTCTGTATACAAAAATCCTTTTGAGTAGAGCCTTTTGTCTGTGTTAAATACGATTGGCCTCAATGAATAGCACAAGCCTAAAAGTCCCATAAAAAAAAATACATAACCAAAAAGATGCCCCCAAACTTTGCTTGATGATAACAACTTCGGCAGGAAGTGGATATAATTTTGAATCGTACTAATCGGATACAAAACAATAGTATCTATCGTTGGGCGTAGCAAAGAAAACTCCCACATTACATATCCACCCATGATGATAAGCCCCATGTGAAAAAGCACGGCCGTTATAGATGGGATAAAAAAGATGCTATTATTTTTAGTTTTCAGGAGCTTGCGGTTTAGAAAGCCGCAATGGACCTGAGTTATTGAGTCCCACTCAATCTCTTTAGCTAAGGGATCATTAAAAGATTCAATCTTATCAGCAAACGCCTTTTGATTTCGTTCGCTTATACCTTTTAACAACAATAATAGCTTCTTAAACATAATCACCATAACAATATGAAGTGTGATTCTGGATATCCTGAAAATTTGAATGTTATCCAACCAATTCAGACAGGCTGGTCAAAAATCGATAATCAAGATTATTGGAGATTAACCATCCCCTACCGAAAAAATCAACAGTCAATTTAATATAGTATTAACCTCCCTCACGAGGATGAAGTCAGAAAATCAGGATAATAATGTATTAAGCGGAGTTTCAACCTTGTTAAGTGATTGTTTATAGATCCTCTGGTTGCTTTAGCTTTCTATAGAGAATAGTAACAGACCGAATATAAAGGACAATCAAAACGACACCAACAAATATGATTCCCTTTATATCCACTAAATGGTCAAAAATAATTTCTGATAATTTGGTACTTAAATAAAATCCGAAAATGAAAAGTGCAGGTAAAACTAAAAACGAAATTATTTTAAATCGGTTTCTTTTTTGCGGTGGTAAATCTTCTAAAAACATTTTTTACACTTCACAAGTGATTCTAAAATTATAAGTCAATTTAATTGGAGATTAACCATCCCCGGTTCAAAAAATCAACAGTCAATTTAATATATTATAAAGCTCACTGTTGAAAAAAGCTTTTTATGAAATTTTGCAATTCTGAGGACAGTATACTTATTTCAATAATGTCACGGATGAAATAGGTATACTGTCCCCAGAATACCACAGCGGCGCGAAAAACATCCGTGTTAATGCACTTGTTCGCTTTTTTTCTGCTTTATATACTCACCGACAATATCATCTGCCAATTTAAATGGAGTTGCAGGTAATGTTGTATTCAAAACAAGCCCCATAGTAAATGAATTTCCAAATAAATTAGGATAATGTTTAGCATATGTTGTGTAGCCGGGGCCACCGCCTCCATGACCATAGGCTTCCCCTAATGGTTCATTTCTACCATGCATAAGCCCCAACCCGTATGCTGGAATTGTCGGCGGTGGGGCTGGGGCGGGAACATCTATGGTTTCTTTCATTAGTTTTAGAGACCTTTCGGAAATAATTGTGCCTGAGAATAGGGCTTGATAAAAACGGGTAATATCTCCAACAGTTGAAATCAAGCATCCCGTCGCTATCCAGCCTGGATGATACTTTGTACGAAAATCGCCTAAAATGTGTGGATCATTTCCTCTTAACAGATTGCATTCATAGTCCGGTCTTAAAAATGGTCTCGTATCGTTTAGATTAGCCGGCTTTATAATAAATTCTGTGACAAAAGAATAATATTCAATGCCAGATAACAATTCAATCAATTCCTTAAGCAGGCCATATCCAGGGTTTGAGTAAGCCCAGCCTGTTCCAGCATCAAAAAGTGGGGTATTTTTCAATCCATACGCCATTAGTTTCTCGTAACTCCATGGTTTGTCTGGATTCAAATATACTGCATCCTCATACTCTTTTGATCCGTAGTCGGGTAATCCACTGCTATGGTTTAGTAAGTGACGAATTGTGATATTTGGAGGTATTTTCAAATCAGGAAAGAAAGATATAAATGTTCTGTTCAGAAAATCTCCCTTTTGTTCACACAATAATAGGATCGCTGTAGCAGTGAATGTTTTCGTTATGCTGTAAATGTAGAATTGCTTGTTATGTTCCTCTGTTGAAATAGAACCAGAAGAGTAAGTATAAATTTTTCCGCAGTCGTTGAGTGCGCACAGAATTCCTGAACAATTGAATTCAGCAAGTCCGCTTTTCAAAACTGTAGTAAGGTCTAATGTTCTTTTAGATTCTGTCATCTTTTTAGGACAGTTTCTGAAACCAGTCGGCATAGCGTGGATCTCCCAATGCCATGACGTTTTCCATGAGCCGGCAAATTTTTTCAGTGACCGGTCCCGGGGCCTTCAGGTCCCGGTCTTCGAACTGTCTTATGGGCAGAACCTTGATCCCGGTATGGCAGGTAAACATCTCATCGGCTTCGTACACATCTTGCTTTTGCAGCGGAATTTCCCGGACGATGAGACCGTTGTCTTGGGCCACACGGACGATGCTGTCCCGGGTAATGCTGGCCAGGATTCTGCCAAGCGGCGGTGTTTTCAATATCCCGTCCTTGACCATGAACACCGATTCAATAGCCCCTTCTGCCAGAAATCCGTCAGTTCCCAGGGTCAGGCCCAGGTCATATCCCCGGGTGATGGCATCCTTTTTGATCAGATAGGAGTTGAGGTAATTGGCACAGGCCTTGGCCTGGACCGGGACGGTTTCCGGGTGCAATTTCCGCCATTGGGAAAAACAGGCGGAAATGGCTGCATCCTTGTCCAGGCCGAGCTCTTCCGATGCGGGGATGGTAAAGACCGCCACATCCAGTTTGGATTCCAGAATCAGGTTGATGACGGCCTCCTCTCCCCAGAACGCAACAATTTTGACGATGCCCCGGCCGCACTTGTTCCTATCGACCAGACCGGCGACAGCAGCGGCAATCTCTTCACTTGAAAATTTCAATTCCATTCCCAGAAGATCCGCTGTCCTTTCCAGACGCCTCAGATGGGCGTCCATCCGGAAACCAAAAGTTTGGCCGTCACGGGTATGGGTTCCGAACACTTCAAATATGGCCGACCCCCTGGACAGACCATGGGACAAGATGGGAACCTGGGCGTTCTCCCAGGGGATAAATTCATCGTTCATCCAGACAACGGGCTTTGAGTTCATTATTGTTTCTCCTATCGGCATGATGCCGTGAATCAGGTTATCAGTTCCCTAAAAAAAGGGTTGGCAGAAAAAGTGAAATTTCAGGGATGAATGTCACCAGCAGCAGGACGGGCAGGCTACCCAGCAACAGGAAAGGCACACAGTCTCCGACAAAATCCGATACAGGCACACCGGATACCCTTGAGGCTGTGAACAGGTTGGTTGCCACCGGTGGCGTCATCTGGCCGCTTCCCTGGTTGATGGCCATGATGGCGGCCATCTGGAAGGGATGGATGTCCAGGCTCATGAAAAGGGGATACAACAGAGGGGCGGCAATGAGCATGGCGCTGATATCGTCCATGATCATACCCATGATGATCATGAAAACATTAATCAGCAGCAAAAGGGCGATCCGGTTTTCCGTCAGGTCCAGAAGGCCGTCGGCAATGGCCTGGGGAAGACGCTCATAGGTGAAAATACGGGACATGACAATGATAAAGGCAATGATGAACACGATGGCCCCTTCAATGCTGGCAGTTTCTTCCGCTGCATTTTTAAAGGCTTGCCAGGACAGGCTCCGGGTGGCGGAGCCCACGACAACGGCATAGACCACGGCCACGCATCCGGCCTCCGTGGGGGTGAAGATCCCGCCGTAGATTCCGCCCAGGACGATGACCGGCATGAGCAGGGCCAAAGAGGATTTCCGGGAAGCCGCAGCCATGTTTCTGAGCCAGTCAGCCGCATTGGTTTTTTCCAGCATGCGAATTTCAGGATGGCGCCGGCAGTAAAAGTAATTGATGATTGAATAGGCCAGGATGATCAGTATCCCGGGACCGGCCGCGGCCAGGAAACACCCGGCCACGGAGGTATTGGTAACCATCCCGAAAAGGATCATTGGAATACTGGGCGGGATCAGCTGTCCCAGGATGCCTGAACAGGCCACAAGGGCTGTGGCATATTCGCGCTTATACCCGTACTTTTCCATCTGGGGCAATATGGTGATCCCGATGGTGGCCACGGCCGAGGAAGAAGACCCTGATATGGCCCCGAACAAAGCGGATGAGACAATGGTGACAATCCCAAGTCCCCCCCGGAACCGTCCCACAACGGAATTGGCGAAAAATACGATCCTCGCGGACAGGCCCCCCGCCGTCATAACTCCGCCGGCAAAGATAAAAAAGGGAATGGCCATCAGAACAAAGGAGTTGAGACCTGAAAATATGGCCGGGACGGCAAAACCGGGATTCATCTCAAGAAAGAAGATCATGCCAAGACAGCCGACGCCAAAACAGGCGAACAAAGGAAAGCCGGCCAGAAGCATGATAATGGTCAGGCCGATGAGCAGCAGTAATGTTGTCATGGGGTGGTTTCCCTGAATGTTTTAAAAGCGGTCCGGGTCTGGCGGACCAGGTGCAAAAAGGTGTGCAGGCTCATCAGCAGGCCTGTAACCAGAAAACAGGCATGGACCACGATCATGGGAACTCCCAGAACAATGGAGTTCATTTCTTTTTTAAGGGAATACAAGGCATAGTCCAGGGACCATTTGACAAAAACGCATAAAAACAGGAAGGTGACAAGCTTGGATAGCACGTTGAACAAGGCGATCCCCCGGGGGGTTCTGGCAAAACCGGCCATGCGGATGTGATTGTCTTCACGTGTACTGACCACAGCACCGATAAAAATGGACCAGATCATGATGAACCTGGCGGCTTCCTCCATTGCCGGCGATGACCATTTAAAAATCAGCCGGGCCACAACCTGAATAAAGACTATGGCCGTCATGGCCACAATGGTAACTATTCTGGCATTGTTTTCAATAAATTTTACGGCAGCATACAGACAGGAAAATACACTTTTCATAGGTCACCTTTGGCTCCGGGCTTTCCCCAAAAAAAATTTGGGGGAAAGCCCGGAGAAGATGGGGAGGCTTTATTTTTGGATATTCATCCGGATCTGGTCCATGGCTTTTTTGCCGATGATCTCTTCAAACTTGTCCCAGCTTTTGATGCCGTATTCTTTCCATTGGGCCCGCTGTTCGTCGGTCAGGTGAATCACCTGAATACCGCTGTCCTCCATTTTTTTAAAGTATTCTTTTTCCACAGATTCAGCCTGGCCGTTTCCCCAGGCAAGTGCCTCGGTAGCCGCATCCTGGATTGCTTTCTGAACGGCAGGAGACTGCTTGTCCCAAAGCTCCTTGTTGATCATGAGCACAACGGGTTCAAACAGCAGGTTGACATCGGTATAGAATTTGGTGACATCCCTCAAATGCTCATAGGTGATAAGGGGAGCGTTGTCCTGGGCATGGACAACACCGGTCTGCAGAGAGGTGAAAAGTTCTGAAAAGGCAATGTCAACGGTCTGGGCCCCCATTTCCTGAAAAAACAACCGGTCTGCCGGATTCCATGTGCGCACCTTGATGCCGAATTTCCGGATGTCTGACGGAAGCACCACAGGTCCCTTGGTGCTGGCAAATCCGTCCAACCCCATGAAAAATACCCCCAGAGGCTGAACCCCCAGTTCGTTGAAAATGGGTTTGAGCAGGTTGAACATCCAGCCCTCCGAGCTCCAGACTTTGCGGCCCTGGTCCCAGTTTTCGGCCAGAAAAACCGTGTAGCCCACCTGGAGGCGCTTATCAAACTCCGGGCTCAGCGGCAGAAGACCGCTTTCCTGGACTCCCCGGACCACATTATCGAACATATCCCGGTAAGGTCCCAGTTGTTCCGATGGAAACGCGTCAATGACGATTTCCCCATTTGTTTTTTCCTTTACCAGGCGAACCCATTTCTCAAGGGTCCGGTGCTCCAGGGTATCCGGATTGGCCACACCCCCTGTTTTCCAGTTCCGGGCAGACCCGGTAGCAGGTAAGGATAAGAGAATGAACAAAACAGACACAAGGGCAGTAAAAACGGATTTTTTGGATTTCATGGATTCCTCCGGTTAAAAGTTAGAAGTTCCAACACCAGGCTACCCCAGGATATCGGTATGCCACCGCCGGCAGTCCATGCCTGAAGTCAGCTGAAACTATGTCGCTTCATGGGGTGTGATAGTTACCATCGTATTTTTTTAAAGTCAATTCAAACCGGCATAAAATTGGCTCTACCTGAATTCGTCTAATCCGCAGGTTTAACTCGGGCAATCGATTTGGCCGCGGCTTCCTATTGGCCCGGGTTTTCCTCTTTCAGCACCTTCTCCAAGTATACGACGCCGGGAAGCGGATTCTCATAGTAGGGATCTGTCCTCCTGAAGCCGAGGGTTTCGTAAAGATGCATGGCTTCTTTGAGCCGTTCAAGGGTATCTAACCGCATAAGAGAGTAGCCGAGTTCCCGTGCAATCACGATCATTTCTTGGGCCAGTTTTTTCCCTAAACCGGTCCCCCGGGCCCCGGGCCTGACAAATAGACGCTTCATCTCGCAGACATCATGGCCCAGGCTTCGAACCGCCACACATCCGACAGCTCTGTCATCGTCAAAAGCGAGGAGAAGGTCGCCGCCTGGAGGTGAGTATTTTCCGGGTAAACCGGCAAGCTCCTCTTCAAAACTTTGAAAACAGAGATCCTCATCCAGGAATGCCTCGTACTCCCGGAAAAGCCTGCGGATTTCTTCGATTTCCGGTTTTGTTTCTGCCTTCTTGATTTTCATTTTTCTCCGTCCAAAACAATTTTCATTATCAGCGTAGGAATGTAACGGAATCAGCGTCAAAGTGAAAAGGATTTTATACATCTTTTTTTAAAAACATTCCATTGAAACTAATTTCGCTATTTGTTGACAAGATTCTTTCAGGCCCTTAATCTGATTTTAGAAACCACAACCGATCCGGGCAGAAAACTTTAACCGTATGGATCCGGAATAAAAGAGAGAATCCATGTCACAAAACAAAGAATCTGTTTTACTGGAGGTCAGTGAATCCATTGCCGTCATAACCCTGAACCGGCCGGAGCGCCACAATGCCATTAACCAGGCCCTGCTCATCCAATTGTATGAGGCCGTTGAAAACGCAGGGTCCCGGGAGGATGTCGGGGTGATCATTCTAACAGGAAAGGGAAAGTCCTTTTGTGCCGGAGTTGATCTGGAAGCAGTGCATACGGAAAAATTATTTGATATCCAGGGAGAGGGCAGGGAACTGCCGGAAATTTTCCTTTCCTGCGGCAAGCCCATTATCGGAGCGGTAAACGGCCATGCCATCACCGGGGGGCTGGAAATGGCTCTTTGCTGCGATTTTCTCATTGCATCGAGCCGGGCGGTTTTTATTGACAGCCATGCCAAACTGGGGATCCATCCGGGATGGGGAGTCAGTCAATTGCTCCAGCAGGCCGTGGGCAGGCGCAGGGCCAAGCAGATGTCCTTTACCGGGCAGCCGGTTTCAGCACTCCAGGCTCTTGAATGGGGGCTGGTCAATGAAGTGGTTCCCGGGGAAATCCTGATGACCCGGGTCCGGGAGATTGCCGGGCATATCTGCTCCATGGACCGGGACATGCTCGGGAAAATCAAATCCCTGGTGGAATCCGGAGACCGGATGAGCCTTGCAGAGGGGCTTTCCCGGGAGCGGAAGGGATTCATCTCCTTTCTGGAAGATCCCGGAAAAAGAGATGCGAGTCCGTTTAAACGAGGAACCGGCAAAGCCTGACCCGGCCCTGGAACCGGAAGCAAGAGGTCTGAATTTTATTTTTCCTTTGCTTAGGTCCTCCCGGTTATTGCCACCCTCCGCCCTATTGCCTGATCTTCAATAAAAACCGGAACTGGCATGCTTCATGCTGCCTCTTTTAAAAATAGAGTATCTGCAATCATTTTTAAGGGAGGAGCATGAAACCCAATCCGTGTGAGACCTGCGGGGCCTGCTGCGCCATGTATCCGGTATCCTTTCCCGAAGAGGAGATCACCGAGAACAGCGGTCTTGTCCCTTCCGATCTGACCCTGAGTCAAAAGCTTTCCCAGAGAATCATGAAAGGAACCCAGACAGCCAATCCCCGCTGCATTGCCCTTCAAGGATGCATCGGTACCCGGGTCCGGTGCAGTATCTATCTGGACAGGCCCTCTGCCTGCAGGAATTTTATCAGATCCTGGGAGGCGGGCACAGGCAACTACCTGTGCGACAGGGCAAGATCAATATACGGACTCCAGCCTTTTTCCCTGTATTGATCTTTGATTTCCCCATGAGAATCATCCTATTTCTGGTTCACTATTTGCAACCCTCATAAAGTCATGGAAACCAGGGAAAAATATATCCAGGGGATCATCATTCCCGTGGAATGGGACAATGACGGGCTGGTTCTCAGAACCGGTATCACCACATTTGATGAAGATCTTCTTGTCATTACAGACAATGATTTCGGAAGAATTCTGAATCAGCGGTTAAGGGAAACCGTGACTCTTCTGGGCAGGGTATCTGTCCATGGGGGCGTAAAACAGGTGGATGTCCTTCAGATCCTTGCCGGATAATTTCAAGTTCCGGCCAAACACAAAAAGTCAACCGCCTCTTTCCTGCAGATTCTGCCGGAAACAGCGCCGTTCAATGATCTTATTGACACTCCTTCGGCTTGCTGGTAATACTTCCTTACAATTTGTCCGGATTCTCATGAGTTACGCCAGACATTGAACAATGCTTTTTTGGGGAATGAATTTGAAAGATATTCTGGTCCTAACCCGCCGCCCAGAAGATTTCATTGGCATATCAAAGATACTGGAAAAATCCATTGCCGTAAAACATGCGCCGGATTTCCCGACCGCCAAGGCCCTTCACGGTAAATCCCCCTTTGACATGATCATCGCCGACATCACCCTTCTGGAAGAGATTCAGGAGTCGGAAGGATTCAGTTTTTCAGACCATCCCTTTGTCAGAACCAATTCTTTTGTTCAGATCGTGGTCCTGTGCAGCCGGGAGAATCAGGAGGCTGGCCTCAGGGCGGTTAAGGAAGGAGCTTCAGGATATCTTCATTATCCGGTCATTAAAAAGGAAGTCCAGATGCTGGTCTCGTCTGCGAGCCAGACCCTTTCCCGGGATTTTGAACTTGACTATCTCAGGGATGTCTTCTGGAAAACAGAGTGGCTGGATATCATCCAGTCCAAAAATCCCAGGATGAAAAAGATCTATGCGGATATCCGGTCGGTTGCCCCCACCATAGCCACTGTTCTGCTCCTGGGAGATACGGGTACGGGAAAGGGGATGATGGCCAGACTGATCCACTGGCACAGCCAGCGGTGCGAAAAGCCGTTTATCGAAGTTCATTGCGGGGCCATTCCCAACACCCTCATCGAAAGCGAACTCTTTGGCCATGAAAAAGGGGCGTTCACCGGAGCGGACCGAAAAAAACCGGGGAAATTCGAAATGGCCCGGGGAGGGACTATTTTCCTGGACGAAATCGGAACCATCACCCAGGCGGCTCAGATAAAACTGCTCCAGGTACTGCAGGACGGGATCTACAGCCGAATCGGCGGACAGTCCACCCTGCAGTCGGATGTCAGGATCATTGCGGCCACCAATTCGGATCTGGCTTGCCAGGTGGAAAAGGGTGAGTTCAGGAAGGACCTTTATTACCGGCTCAATGTTTTCCCCATAGAGATCCCCCCCCTCAACGAAAGGCTGGAAGATCTTCCCTATTTGATCGAAATTTTCCTTAAAAACCTGAATATCAAATACGGCAAAGGGATCAAAGGACTTGACTCGAATATCCTTGAAGGATTCAAAAAATACGACTGGCCCGGCAATATCCGGGAATTGGAGAATATCCTGGAACGGGCCTATATCCTGGAGAACTCATCCAGGATCATGCCCAGGAACCTTCCCCTGGAGACCCTGCCGGGAATTAAACCGGGAATAACGGATCACCCCCCGGCCACCTCCCTGGCCCGGGCCAGGCAGAATGCCGTCAATTTATTTGAATTCTCCTATCTTACCGCTCTGCTGGAGCAGACAAAAGGCAGAATCGATCCTGCGGCCAGGATCGCTGAAATCACTCCCAGGCAGCTGAGCCGCCTTTTGAAGAGACACGGGCTGGATAAAAAGAATTTTAAACCGAAAAAGGACATTTGATGTCCAGGATCAAAAGGCCAAACTTATATTTTCCGACATTTAATGTCTGTTTTTCTGCTTTCCACTAGAATTCGAAATCCGGGTCTATTCTGTTCTTCCTTTTCAGCCGTCCCTCTTTTTTGTTCTTTTTATAGAATTCTTTTTTATCCTCGTGATTGAGCTCTTCATCATGGTAATCCCTGAATCTGCGCACTTTACTTTTTCCAATTTTGCTGAAATCGGCATACTCGGAATCGTATTTACCCATTTTCCTTCCCCTTAGATATTTCCTCTTTGTACAATCCGCACCTTGGCGGGTCTGTTTACCGGACATTCTGCATTCTGCATTTTTTATACCATGAATATGCCGGGTTTAGGCATGGGCATGCATCTTGCTAAGTTTTTGTCAATCTGCTGGGTGAAAAGCAGTCACACGAATTGGAGGCCGGAAAAATGGAATTTGTATCTATTGATCTTTTGGGAAGCGGATCTTTGAATCGAGATCAGGTTGAGCATTTCAGGACTATGTTACTCAAGAGGCTCGATGAGCTGTTATATTCCGCCACCCATGAGATGATTGAATTAAGATCCCGGAACGGCGGGGAAATTGAGTATCTTGACCGGGCCAGCAATGAAGCCGATCAGACCATGAGGCTGAGAATCCGATCCAGGGAAAGTCTGTTGATTAAAAAAATACGCAAAGCCCTGGAGAGAATTGAAAACAACTCCTATGGAATCTGTGAATCCTGCGAAGAGGATATCTCTTTAGAACGGCTTGAGGCAAGGCCGGTGACCACCAAATGCATCCATTGCAAGGAAGAGGAAGAAAGAAAGGAACTCTACTATCAGATTGGCCGGCCCCATGAACCCAGGGTAAGCAGACGGGAGTAAACCCCAGCGCTTCACATAACATTTGCAGCGTTGAGGTAAAGGATCCGGGGACCATTATGATTCCTGCCGCAATCGGACAAAAAGGATTGTAATTCCAAATCATGCAGGTGTATAACCCTGTTTTCAAGATCTTTTTTCGGAGACCAAATTTTGAAAACAGGGACTTTTAAACTTCAGATGGTCGTATTTGCGCTGGTCTCCGCATCTTTTACCAATATCTATATTACCCAGCCCATTCTGCCCGTGCTCCAGGAGGAGTTCAGCGTATCCCCGGTCCAGGTGTCCATGACCGTCTCCCTGGTCATCCTGGGAATCGTACTCTCCAATCTTTTTTTCGGTTTTCTGGCCGATAAGATCGCCATCCAGCCGATTATTCTCATCGGCGGCATATGCGTAGCCTCAGGAGGCCTGGTTGCTGCATGGACCCATGATTTCAGGGCTCTGGTCATGGCCCGGATGTTCCAGGGACTCTTTATCCCGGCCCTGACCACCAGTCTGGCCGCCTGGCTGGCCAAAACCCTTCCCCGGGAACGGCTGACCATTATCATGGGATCTTATGTTTCCGCCACCGTGCTGGGAGGTTTGGGGGGAAGGCTGCTGGGCGGCTGGATTCATCCGCCCCTTCACTGGCGGTACGCTTTTGTGTCTGCCTCGGGCCTGATCCTTTTGGCCACCTTTGCAGCCCTAGTCGTCCTGCCCCGGTCCGGGACGGGGAAAAAGCCTCTTTCCGGACAGGAACCCGGTTTCATTGATCTATTATTGCGAAGGGATCTTCTTCCGCTATATGCCTGCGGTGCCGGAAGCCTGCTGATCTTTTCGCCAGTGTTTAATTTTTTGCCCTACCGGCTGGCAGGAGATCCTTTTCATTTTTCCACGGAACTGATCACCCTGATCTATTTTGTCTATATTCTGGGAATCTTCCTGGGCCCCCTGGCCGGCAGGATCAGCAATTCATTGGGAGGGGGGCAGACCCTGATCGTAGGAACCCTTGTTTTGGGAGGATCTTTGACATTGCTTCTGGTCCCTTGGGTTCCGGCGGTTATCCTGGGATTGCTGGGGGTCTGTGCCGGATTCTTTACCATCCATTCCGTTGCCGTGGGACTGCTCAATCAAAAATTATCCGGCAGCCAAGGAAAGGCCAATGCCCTTTACGTCCTGTTCTACTATTGCGGGGGATGGCTGGGAATCACCGGGGCCGGATACGGATTCCAGGAATTCGGGTGGAACGGGGTGGTGGGTTTTGTCATCTGTTTTCTGGCCGTTCCCCTGGTCACCGGAATCATGGAAAAAAGGGGATAGCTCCGGCCTCTTTCTTTTTTTTTATTTTACCCGGAACCCATTATCCCCCTCCCAATTTCCTTTCATATCGATCGCCCGACCATTTTGAGGTTGACTTTTTATGGTTTACAAAATATGAAAACAATAGTTCAGGTGCTGAAAAGCTTAATAGGGAATCCGGTTAAAATCCGGAACGGGCCCGCCGCTGTAGTTGGGAACGAACGCTGCATCCAGCCACTGTCAATGCTTATATTGGTGGGAAGGCGCAGCCACTAGGTTGATCCAAAAGTCAGAAGACCTGCCTGAAAATGAACTATCCCTTGAGGCACAGGGACGTTCTTGATCCTGGACAAAGAAAAGGGAAGCTCCGGATCGATTTTACATCGATCCGGAGCTTTTGTATTTTAGGCCACAATCTTTTAAACACGGGGAATCTCTGTAGTGAGACCACAAAAAAGCCAAGGAATCAAAAACCTTTTTTTAATTGCGATCGCGGCCTTTTGCCTGGTCCTTCCCCAGAGCAGGGCCTGGGGATTTGAAATAACCGACTCCCTTGGAAACCGCCTGAGTATCGAGCACCAGCCCCAACGCCTGGTCTCCTTGGTTCCCACGGCCACGGAAATCCTCTTTGAACTCGGGGCAGAAGAATCTGTCCTGGGATTGACCTTCCATGACGCCACCCTTCGGGGAGCCGACGGAAAAACCGTGGTGGGCGGATTTTTTCAGCCATCCATTGAAAAAATAAAAGCCCTGAACCCGGATATGATCATCCTCTCTTCTCTTCATCAAGAAGTGAAGGAAACATTCAAAGATTCCCCATGCAAACTCTTTGTCTATGGAACAAAAAGTATAGAGCACTCCTATGAAAACATCCTGACCCTGGGACGGATATTTCAAAAAGAGGAGGCCGCCCAGACCCTTGTCCAAAAGAACCGGGCCCAGATTGAGCATATCGGGAAAAAGCTTGCCAAGGCGGTTCCGGGCAAGAGAAAACGGGTGATCCGCCTCATGGGAAGGGACCAGATCATGACCCCGGGGAATGAGTCCTTTCAGAATGAGTTGATCCGGCTGGCAGGGGGGATTCCCCCTGATTTCGGCAAACCGGGCAGTGTGGTTCCGGTGACCAGAGAAGAGTGGACCAGGTTCAACCCCCAGGTGATCTACGGATGCGGGGGAGATGAAAAGGCGGCAGATCTGTTCTTCTCACAGGAGGGGTGGAAGGACGTGGAGGCTGTAAAAAAGGGACGGATCTATTATTTCCCCTGTGAACTCACCTGCCGGGCCGCCTCCCACACCGGTTATTTTATCTCCTGGCTCTCTTCAATGATCTACACCCGGGAGTTTGCCGCCCCGGAAAATGAAATTCTTCCCACTCAAATCAACTTTTCTGGAAACATAAACATTGATCTGGATTACGTTAAATCCGCAAAGGTGAATCGATCCTTTATCCTTGATTTTGAAAACAAAACCTTGATGATCGATTTTAAAACTCCCCAGACCATTGTCTCCAGTCTGGAAGGAGAGCGGTCCGGCATCCTGACCGTGGGAAATCATTATTCCCCGCCCCCCACCTGGGGACCGGGTCATTTTCAGGGGATTGAATCCATTCGTTCCGGGATTCTCAAGGCCAATAAAAAGAAGAAATCAAGCACTGCTTTCCTGATCACCGGCGCAGACATGGACAATCTGAGCCTCAAGGAAAAGAGGTTTAAGGAGATGAAAGTGGTGGTGGCGGCCACCGCCGGGGTCATGTCCAATGCGGTCCGGATGTCAAAGGATATTGGGAAACACTATGAACCCGGCACCATCAATATCATCGTCCTGACCAATATGAAGCTCTCCCGGCGGGCCATGACCCGGGGGATCATCTCCGCCACAGAGGCCAAGACCGCCGCACTGGAGGATCTGGATATCCGGAGCACCTATACCCCTCTGGAGAACCGGGCCACCGGCACAGGAACGGACAATATCCTCATGGTCCAGGGGGAAGGGGAGACCATAGAAAATGCAGGAGGCCATTCCAAAATGGGGGAACTCATTGCAAGGGCCGTGTACGATGCGGTCCGGGAAGCCATACTGAATCAGAACAAAATCACGGCCCGGCGTCATGTTTTCCAACGCCTCAAGGAAAGAAAGCTTTCCATCCACAGCCTGGCATCCAATGTCACCTGTGAATGCATGAACATCCAGTCCATTGAAAAAAGCTCTTTATCCGGGGAAGTGGAGCATCTCCTGCTGGAGCCCCGGTATAGCGCTTTTATTGAATCGGCCTTTGTTCTGAGTGACCAATACGAAAAAGGTCTGATCCGGGACCTTAGCCTTTATGAGGAGTATTGCCTTGTGGTGGCCTCCCAAATCGCCGGGAGACCGGTTGAATTGATCGAAGACCTGGTCACGGCGGAGGATATCCCCAGGGTGATGCGAACATCTTTGAACGCCGTTTTTACGGGAGTATTGGAGAGACTGCGCCATGAATAGACTAAAATTTTTTTTGATTGCGGCCGTATCAATAGGTCTGTTTTTCACCATGGACCGGCCTGCCACGGCCGGACAATCCCTGCCCCAAAGGGTGATCTCCCTTTCTCCCATTATTACGGAAACCATTTACCTTGTTGGCGCCCAGGACCGCCTGATTGCCGATACCAATTATTGCAATTCCCCGCCCGAAGCCCAATTAAAGGAGAAAATCGGGTCGGTTACGCGGATGAACGTGGAAAAGATCATCCGGTTAAGACCCGATTTGGTCATTGCCAGCGCCCTGACCAGTGAAAAGCAGCTGATGATTTTAGAAAGCCAGTCCATTCCGATATTCAAATCGGAAAATCCCAAAACCTTTAAACAGATGTGTGAAATGACCCTGAATATCGGGGAAAGGCTCGGCCATGGAAACCAGGCCCGGGAAATCGTTGAAAAGGCTGAAAAAGAGGCCGGCCGGATCCTGGAGCTGACCCGGGACCTGAAAAAGCCCAGGGTCTTCATGCAGATCGGTTTAAAACCCCTTCATTCTGCAAACAAGGAGATGTTCATCAATGAATATATCCGGTACACCGGGGGAAGAAATATCGCAGAGAATGAGTCCTCCGGCATCTACTCCAGGGAAAAGGTCCTGGCGGAAAATCCCCAGATCATTCTCATTGCCACCATGGGCTCCTCCAAAAAGGCAGGAGAACTCGAAAAACAGCGGTGGATGGCATTCAAGGCCATGGAAGCCGTTCAGAGCCGCCGGGTCTATGTCCTGGACCCGGAACTGATCTGCAGCCCCACACCCATGACCTTTGTGAACGGGCTGAAAGTTATTCTGCCCCTGGTTCACCCCCATCTTACCGATTCCACTGCCATTCGCTTACATCCTGTCCAGGGGGAGGCTGTTCTTGATTCATCAAAAATTTAGGAAATGGGGACTGATCACAGGGGGGCTGCTGATTCTTCTGGCGGCAACCGCGCTTCTTGCCCTTTGCACGGGCAGCGCCGGAATTGAAATCCAAAAGATCCCGGATATTCTTTTCAACCAAAAGAGATCGGCCGAGTACAGCATACTCATGGACATCCGCTTTCCCAGGATCCTGCTGGGCATGGCCGTGGGCGGTTCCTTAAGCCTTGCCGGAACCCTGCTCCAGGGCATGTTCAGGAATCCCCTGGTGGAGCCCTATACCCTGGGAATTTCCGGGGGAGCCTCCCTGGGGGTCTGCCTCAACATTTTGTTCCAGTTTCACGCGATCCTGGGCATCATTGCCTTTCCTTTGTCCGGTTTTATCGGGGCCAGCCTGGTGATCTTTCTGGTTTACGGGCTGAACCGCGGAAACCGGTCGGTCCGTTCCAACCGGATGCTGCTCACCGGGGTGATGATCTCCTATGTGGCCTCTTCCCTGGTCATGCTGCTCATGGCATTGTCCCACAGCGATGATCTCCAGAGCATTGTCCTCTGGATCATGGGGTCCCTGGACGAACCCAACACCACCCTGATCCGGACCGCCTGCATCGGAGCCCTGGCCGGCTTGTTCATCTCCTATTTTTTCTGCATGGACTTGAATGCACTTCTCCTGGGGGACGAGGAAGCGGCAAGCCTCGGGATCAATACCGCCCGGACCAAGAAATTCTTATTTATTACGGCCTCTTTTTTAACGGGCCTGAGCGTGGCCGTGGCAGGGATCATCATGTTTGTGGGGCTCATTGTTCCCCACTTTGTCCGTATGATGACCGGGCCGGATCACAGGATTCTTCTGATTGCCTCCTTTCTGGCCGGAGCGGCCTTTCTGACCCTGTCCGATGTCATTGCCCGGGTCATCATCTCTCCCCTGGAACTGCCCGTGGGGGTCATTACCGGAATCATCGGGGGCGTCATGTTTATCTGGGCTCTTTCCAGGAAAAAGGTGAGCCTGTGAAGCCCGTACTTGAGGTTGAAAACCTAAATTTCAAATACCCGGGGAAACCTGTGTTAAATGATATCTCTTTTCAGGTTTTTCCGGGTGAATTCCTGGCGGTTATCGGTCCCAACGGATGCGGGAAAACCACTTTGATTAAAAATATCCTGAAAAATATCATGCCCGCCGCCGGCCGGATCCGGATCCTGGGACAGGATATTGCCCTGTTGAAGGGCAAGGGGTTTGCCAGGAAGGTGGCTGCCGTCCTCCAGACCATCGACCCCTGTTCCATGACGGTCAGGGAGTATGTCATGCTGGGACGGCTGCCCTTTTTCGGGAAGTACCAGTTCTTTGAAACCCAATCAGATGCAGATATCGCCCAGCGCTATATGGAGCTGACAGGGGTGGCCGGACTGGCCCATGCCAGGGTGAATGAAATCAGCGGAGGTGAACGTCAGCTTGCCGCCATTGCAAGGGCGCTTGCCCAGGAGCCTTCTCTTCTGGTAATGGACGAACCCACCTCCCATCTGGACATTACCCACCAGGTCAGAATTCTGGATCTGATGAACCGCTTGAGAAAAGAACTCAAACTGACGGTTCTCATGGTTCTCCATGATCTCAACCTGGCGTCGGAATATTCGGACCGGCTGGTGCTTCTGGACAAGAGCACGGGCACTATTTTCAATACCGGCACCCCGGCATCCGTTCTGACCGAAGAAGCCATCAAAGCGGTTTACCGGACCCGGGTCAAGGTTTCCCCCAATCCCATCACCCAAAAACCCTGGATCTTTCTTGTGAGCAATCTCCAGGAGAGTGAAAATAAAAACCCCATAACCCCTTTGACCATGAAAGAGAACAGGATCAATGAAATGTAAAAACAGCATCCTCAAAAAATCGGTATGGATTCTGCCGGTTCTATGGGCCGGTTTCCTGGTCTTTCCCTGGACCGGAACCGGCCGGGCAAACACGGCCCAAAACATAAAAAAACCGGTGGAAGAGTCTGTGTCCATCCGCCAGAAAACCCAGAAAAAAAGAGACAAATGGGAACAGGAGCGGACGGAACTCACCCTTTTGTTTGAGCAGCTCCAGGAGGAGAATGGGGCCCTAGAAAAGGAAAACCAGCGATTGATGGATCTGAAACAGAGCCAGGCCTCCTTGAATCAGACCCTGAAGGAGCAAAAAAAAGAGGCCCTGAAAATTCAAAGGGAACTCATGCCCTTTCTGGAGGAGGTGTATGAAAAGCTTGAAATCCTGATATCCGGGGATGCTCCCTTCCTGAAAGAAGAACGGACAGGCCGGCTGGCCCGCCTGAAAAAAGTCATGGACGATCCTGAAAATACCATGGCCTCAAAATACAGGAAAGTGATGGAGGCCCTTTTTATCGAAGCCGAATACGGGACCACCATTGAAGTATACCAGGATAAAATCTCCCTGGCCGGGGAGGAAATCCTGGGCAATATCTTTCGCCTGGGACGGGTCTCCCTTTTCTTTTTATCTCTGGACCAGAACTCTGCCGCTTATTTTAACGTAGCCCATGGCTTATGGCAGAAATTGCCGGAGAACCATCTCATGGCGGTCCGATCTGCCGTTGAAATCGGTAAAAAAAGAAGATCCGTGGAACTTCTGGCCCTTCCCCTGGGAAGGCTGGCACCCGGGGAGGGATCCGGAAATGAATAAGGCCTTGATGAGAATGACGAGAATGATGAAAGAAATTTATCCCCTGGTTCTGGTCCTGTTTTTTTTCTGGTCTATCCTTCCGGGGACGGCAATAGGGGCTGACGGACGGCTGGAACATAAACTCCTAGAAGAACAGCAGCAGGAGCTGATCCAAAAGGCCTCAAAGGAAAAACAGGAAGCAGCAAAAGAGGCGGCGGCCCAGGCCGCGGTCATTAAAAAAGATAAAAATGAGCTGCAAAGGGCCATTGCCCGGCTCAAACAAGAGAACCAGGCCCTTAGGGTTCAGAACCAGGGCCTGGAATCCGACATCGGCAACCTTAAAAAAGTAACGGAAAAACTCCGGGAAGACCTGGTTGAGGTCAGCGGAGAGAACCGGGAGTTTGAAGGGACGGTCAGGGGATATGCCAAGGATCTTAAGGCTCTGCTGCTCCAGAGCCTGCAAAGCGGACTTCACCCCGACCGCCATGCCGTGCTTGAACCCCTGATTCTCCAGCAGAAAACGCCCTCCATGGAAGATGTGAGAAAAGCCGCAGACCTTCTGTTCCAGGAGATCCTGTTGTCCGGAGAGGTCCGGATCACCCAGGGGCAGATCGTGGACAGGAACGGAAAGGAACAGCAGGCTCAACTTCTGCTCCTGGGCAATTTTACGGGCATCTATTCCCTGGGCAGTGAAGTTGGATTTCTCCTGTACTCGGATCAGAGCCAGAGGTATTTTGCCCTTTCCAAGCTCCCCTCGGCCCGGATTGCCAAAAATATTTCATCCTATATAGCCGGGCAGGGCGATGCCGTTTATATGGATATCTCAAAGGGGGGAGCCATCCGCCAGATGACCCATCAGCTGAGCCTGGCCGAGCAGATTCCCAAAGGCGGGGTCATTGTATGGCCGATTCTGCTGATCCTGATCCTGGCCGTTCTCATCTTTATCGAGCGCCTGATCTTCTTTTTCCGGAAGACCACCAATGACGGAAAACTCATGCTCAGGATTAAATCCATGATGATTCAAGACGACTGGGAAGGGTGCCGGACATTTCTGGAGTCCAAACGCACCCGCCTGATCCCAAAAGTTCTTTTGACGGCCCTGGCCCTGAAAGACAAAACCCGGCCGGAAATCGAAAACGCCCTCCAGGAAGCGATATTAAGTGAAATTCCAGCCATTGAAAGGTTTTTGTCCACCCTGGGGATGCTGGCGGCCATTGCACCGCTTCTGGGGCTTTTGGGGACCGTCACGGGTATGATCAATACCTTTCATGCCATTACCTATTTTGGAACCGGTGATCCCAGGATGATGTCCGGAGGGATTTCCGAGGCCCTGGTTACAACCATGCTCGGCCTTTCCGCGGCCATTCCCATTATGCTGGGCCATACCCTTTTAAGCCGGAAGGTGGAAACCCAGATAATGAAAATGGAGGAGAAATCCGTGGCATTTGTCAATCTGGTCTTTAAAACATCCGTGGAAAACCACTAGAGTACAGGCCATGATCCGGGAACTTTTATTTTCCATAGACAACTACATCCGCTCCGGGGGGATCGTCATGTTTCCTCTTTTGAGCATTTCCCTTGTCATGTGGGTTTTGATTTTCAACCGCATGCTTTTCTTACGGCGCCTCAATATCACCAATATATCCAGGGACAAAGCCGGGGAATATGTAAAAAACAACCAGCTACCCCCGGATAAGTATAAGGGGGTCAGCTCCGCTCTGGTCAGGGAATTTTTGCTGATCCGGAGCCGTGACCCGGAACTGGACCGGTTTATTCTGGATGAAACCGTTGTCCGTCTGATATCTTCCCTGGACTCTTATCTGGGTTTTATCAAAGTCCTGGCCGGGGTGGCCCCGATCCTCGGCCTGCTGGGTACGGTGACCGGCATGATGGAAACCTTTGAGGTCATCACCCTTTTCGGCACCGGCAATGCAAAGGCCATGGCAGGGGGAATATCCATTGCCCTGATTACCACCCAGACCGGGCTCATGGTCTCCATCCCCGGCCTTTACATGAGCGGTTTTTTAACCAAAAGAGCCAATAACCTCAAATACAGGGTTGCTGCAACCGGGATTTATTTGCAGCAGTTTTTATAGGAAAGGAATCTCTATGCTCAATATTTCAGCTGCCCGACGGGCCAATACAAAAAATCTGGAATTGAACATTGCCCCGCTCATTGACATGGTCTTTATCCTATTGATTTTTTTCCTGGTCACCACCAGCTTTATAAAAGAGACCGGGGTGGATATCAGCCGGCCCACGGCCACCACGGCCATCAGCAAGACCCAGACAACGATTCTCATCGGAATCACAAAGGACAGCACCATTCATATTGACCGGCGCCAGGTGGATATCCGGGCGGTCAGGGCCAATGTGGAGAGGGCCCTGGCTGAAAATCCCGAGGGCAGCGTGGTGATTGTCGCAGACAAACAAAGCATGACCGGCCTGGTCATCAATGTGATGGATGCCTGTAAACTGGCCGGTGCCGAGAACGTTTCCATTGCCGCCAGCCCGGGTTCGAAGAACTAGTATGGCTTCCCGGATCCGATCCCTTGGGGGCTGGAGTCTTGCCCTGGCCGCCTCGGCCCTGCTCAATATCTGTTTATTTGCATTGATGCCGGGATTGATCCAGGGAGTACCCGACCTGAACAAATCCCTGGAAGATTACAAACAGATCCAGGTGATCCGGGTCAAAAGAGAAGACCCTCCACCGGTTAAAAAGAAAACCCCGCCCAAAAATGAGGCTGTCCGGCCCAGAACCGCTGCCAGATCCAAAACCCCTCCGCCCAAACAGCGCCCCATGAACCTTAAGCCGAGGCTAGCCTTTAAAATCAACACCAGACTGCCGGCAACCCCCATGGATCTGAACCTGCCGGCCATTGAAAATTTTTCCATGGGCGGGCCGGTTCTCAAAGACCTATATGACATCAACGAACTCGACTCTCCCCTGACCCCACTGGTAAAGATTCCACCCCTTTATCCCATGCGGGCCAAGCGAAGGATGATCGAGGGATTTGTCACCATTGAATTCCGGGTGACAAAATCCGGGAGGGTGGAACAGGTGAAGATCCTGAAATCCGAGCCAAAGGGGATGTTTGAAAAAAGTGTGATGGACTGTGTCTCCAGGTGGAAATTCAAGCCCGGAACCGTTGAAGGAATTCCCGTGGCTGCCAGGGCCCATACCACCATCCGTTTTGAGCTGGAAGAATGATGAAATTCTTTTTTTTCATACTGGCCTGCCTTTTATCTGTCCCCGCAACCGGGGCGGCAGAGGATTCCCTTCCCCTGGCTGCGGCCATCTGTGTCAACAAGGCCCAGCATTTGTACCAGACCGGAGAAATTCAAAAGGGAATAGATCTGCTGGAATCCTTCAGGGACAAGGGGAAGGGGCTGGAACCGGAAGCTGTCCGGGAAAAAGGGTATACCCACTATTATGTCCTTTTTCTTCTGGGCAATTTTTATCTGACCCTGGACCAGGACAGTATTGAAGGCAAAAAAGATCCGGCCGTGCCTGATCCTCTCCGGAGAGCTTCTGAATGCTACCGGGATTCAGTTGCCCGGAATCCATCCTTTTCCCCGGCCTGGCTCAATCTGGCCAAGTGCCGGTATGAAATGGAAGAATACGGCCAGGCAGGTATCGCTTTTGAACAGGGATACAATACATCTGAACCCCCCAAGCCCATTTATCTCTATTACGCTGCCGTCTGCCATTTCCAGGCCAATGCAGCCCAAAAGGCCCTGGATATCTTTTCCCGCCTGATCCAAACCCATCCCCAGGCAGTACCCCTTGCCTGGAAAGAGGTCCTGGTCAATATCCTCTTTTCCCTGGACCGGTTTAAACAGGCTCTGCCCGTGATTGAGGAGCTTGCCCGGCAGACCGATATCAAAAAAAGAAAAAAATGGCAGGAGATCCTGCTTCATCAGTATCTTTCCCTGGGCATGGCCCAAAAAGCGCTGGCCTATGCCGAGTTTCTCACAAAAACAGATCTCCTGGAGCCCAAGTGGTGGAAGGCCCTGTGCCATATTCATCTCAATTCCAACCGCATCAAACAAGGGCTGACCGCCCTGATCATATACGGGTATCTGACCCCCATGACCCCGGAAGAACAACTGCTGGCCGCTGATCTCTATCTTTCCCTGGATGTACCCGGCCAGGCCTGTAAGATCTATGAAAATGCCCTGGATAAAAACCGGAAACCCGAACTGATCCTGAAGGCGGGCCAGGCATCCCTCATGGCCCATGATCCGGAAAGGGCTCTTGCCTGGATCGAAAAGGGACTGTCTTTAGGATCCGATGACCGCCTTTTGAAATTAAAGGCCAGGATCATGTACACCCGGGAAGAGTATGCCAGGGCCGCAGAGATCTATGAAAAAATCCTGGCAAAAAAACCGGTCAAAGGCAAAAACCATTCAAGTACCCAGGATTCTGCCCTGGGGGAGACCTGGCTCATGCTGGGGTACTCTGCCATGAACTGCGGACAATACCCCCAGGCCAGAAACGCCTTTGAACATGCCCTGGGATATAAGAAGTACAAGAAACAGGCCCGTTCAGCCCTGAGCCGGGTCAAGACCCGCAAAAAGAATCCCGTGAAAAAGGAAAAATAAAATGCTGGAAAGCCATGGGAAAATTCCCATCATATTAACGGCCTTTGGCACCACGGCCAAGGCCTTTGCCACCTATGAAAAAATGGACCGGGTATTTGAGTCGGCCTTTCCCGGGCATGAAATTCACTGGGCCTACTCCTCCAGAATGGTTAAACATGCCATGAAGAAAAAAAAAGAGCTTGGTCTAAAAGATCCCCTTGAAATGGCCCGGATCCTGGCTGATCAGGGCCATGAATGGGTGGTGATGCAGTCCCTTCACCTGGTCTGCGGACATGAGTTTGACCGCCTGGTGGGGGAACGGAATCATGTCAATATCCGGTCTTCCGTGGGACTGCCCCTTCTGACCTCTCCCCTGGATCACGACAAAACCGCGGCTGCCCTGGCTCCTTTGTTTCCCCGGGAGAATGACCGGGCTATTGTCCTGGTCGGCCATGGAACGGATCATCCGGCCTGGACCGCATATCCGGCTCTGGAGTCTGTCCTGAGATCCCACTACGGCAACCACGTCTTTGTGGGGGTCGTGGAAAAATTTCCAGGACTGGACCATACCCTTGACCGGATAAAATCAGCCGGGTTTTCCAAGGCCTGCCTGATCCCTTTGATGCTGGTGGCAGGGGTTCACTTTAAGGAAGATCTTACCCATGAGGAAGATTCCTGGCAAAAGACCTTTGAACGAAACGATATCCGGGTGAAGGTAGTGGACCAGGGCATCGGTGATCTGGAGGGCGTGGCAAAGATCTTCTGCGATCATATTGCCGATGCCCTGGATGTGATCCCCGTATAGATTTCTTCAGTCCGCCAGAAGCGATCCCAGGGCTACGGTAAACTGGGGTTCCCGGGTGACTTTGATATCGCACAAAAGTGCATCCTCCAGGCTCTGTATCAATCCCAGGTTTTTGGCAGGTCCGCCGTCCACGTAGACCTCTTCCTCCAGAAGGCCGTTTCCGGCAAGATTGGCGATCCGTTTGGCCACTGCATTGTTGATGCCTTTAATGATGGAGCGTTTATCAATGCCCTTTGCCAGAAGGGAGACAATCTCGCTCTCGGCAAATACGGCACAGGTGGAGTTGATACTGACGGCTTCAACGGTTTCAGGTGCACTGAAATCTTCCAGAGGGGTATCGAGTATGGTGGCGGCAATTTCAAAAAAGCGTCCGGTTCCGGCAGCGCATTTGTCGTTCATCCGAAAATCAAGGACCTGTCCCCGGTCTGAAAGCCGGATGATTTTTACGTCCTGGCCGCCGATATTGATCAGGGTGCGGCATCGGCCCCGGGTCAGGGAATGGATCCCTGCGGCATTGGCGGAGATTTCGTCTATGACCTGGGTCTTGGATTCAATTAGATTGCGGCCGTATCCGGTGACACTGACCTTTTCAATGTCGCTTTTGTGGGCAGAGCAGGCCAAGAGCCCTTGTTCTACAAGCCCATTGACCAGTGAAGCCTGGCCGGGTTTTGTAGGTACAACGGTTTTCCAGAGAATTTTACCCGGTGCTCCCGGTTCCAGAAAAACAATTTTTATGCCGGTGCTGCCGACATCAATCCCGATTTTCATATACAACTCCCAATGCATGCCTCCTGATTGACAATTTTCAGGGGCCGTTCATAAACTGAGGGTCCGGCTGAATGCCTCCAGCCGGGTCACAATATTCTGTTCATCCTCCCTGACATAATCGGTTTCGATTTTCAAAAACCGGATCCCCTTTGCCTTGAGCTGCAGTTCAAGGATTCCCGACTCAATGTCAAAAGGGTGGCAGCCCTTGAGAACGTGAAATATAATTCCCTTGATTCGGCTCTGCTCCAGGGTATGGACCAGGCTGTTGAATCGCCTCTGATTATCTGCAAAGGTCGGACAGATGCAGGCCTTGTGATTTCGTTCGGCAAGGGCCCTTAAAAGGGCGTATTCCGACCTGTCCTCCCAGGTTAGGGCACCGGGGATGCTTCTTTCCATGGAACAAAGGTCATCGGCCACCACGGCCATGCCTGCTTTTTCAATCAGGAACAGCAGCTTGTAATTGGGAAAAAGAATCGGGCTGCCGGTTAAAAATACAGGCGTCTTTGGAGGGGCAGGTTCCTTCAGATCAAGCATGTACTCCTTTACACAGGCCGTCCATTGATCCACGTCCATATAGGCCAGAGCATTGGCCATGAGGGCAAAAGAAAGGCCGGGCAGGGACTGGGCCCGCCTCAATTCAATCAAACGGCAGAAAACCTCGTAGGCCCCGGCATAGGAACATATTGCCTCATAAATATCGCCTGGCTTGATTTTCCGACCGGTCACGGTTTCCAGCCAGGCTTTCAGCCCATATACCTGGTTCAGCCACCGCCTGGAAGCGGATTCGGTTTCCCTTAGATGGGGAAGCTCCAGATAATGGATATCTGCTCTCTCATTCAGGCCGGCCAGTTCTTTAAATTTTACCACCCAGTCGCAGGTCGTGGGGATCACGCATCTGGTAGGAGAAGTCTTGCTTTCCAATTGGAGCAGTCCCAGGACCGATTTGATCATGGGGCAGGTGAGGGCGGGCAGATGAAGAGGAGCCGCCTCCAGGGCTGCGTGTGACCCGCATGCAAGTTTGAAGGGCCGCACCCCTGCTGCACGAAAAAGCTCCAGGGGTGCCTGGACACAGAGGGTATATACGCTCTTTTGGGACAGGGCTGTGGTAAATTCCTCCGGAAAAAGGGTTTGTTCAAGGATCTTCAGAAAAGGGGCCAGCCCAGGGGCATAATCATCCCTATTTTTGATGGAATCGATTACATCCCTGCATTCACCGGACATCCGGTTCCGGGTTTTCTGGAGAAGCCTTTTCTGGCGGGGACTTAACTCAGATTTATCAGAAATCATTTTAAGCTCCATTTTCCGGCCAGGTAGTGTTTTGAGGAGGAGAATAATTTAAAACCCAACCATTTATAGGTCAGAACCCCGTTCCCCGGACAGGATTCGACGCAGGCCATGCATCCCAGACAGTCCTGGGTAAGAACATCCTTTTTGTTTTTCTCAAAAAAGACATCCTCTATATCCATGGGGCACATGCGCTGGCAGTTTCCGCATCCGGAACAGGCCTCGATTTTTTTTTCAAACCGGACCGGGCTTATTTTTTTCAACAGATGCATCAGAGCCAGCATGGGGCAGAAGAGGCAGAAAAACCGTTCCTTGAAGAAGATCCCCACGAGAAATCCGGCAGTGAGCAGCATGGAAACCAGGGTAAAAGAGAGGGTGACGGTATTGGTAAAGTCAATGTGGAAATGATCCGGATTGCCGGCAAAAAGGGGCAGAATCGGCTTTGCCGGGCAGATCCGGCAAAAGGGAAGTCCCCAGTCCGGATGGAGTTTGAAATTGGCAATGGCCATGGGGATAAGGATGAGCAGTGCCAGGAGAACATATTTTACAGGTTTGAGATTCTGCCGGATTTTTTGGGTCATGATCATTTCACGGATTTTAAGCTTTTTCCTGATCCATGAGATCCAGTCCTGGAACAGGCAGAAGGGGCAGAGCCAGGAGCACCAGAGTTTTGAAAGGGGAATGAAAAAGAGCAGAAAAAGGACAAAGGGCCAGAGAATATGGATGAAAGCCCCGGAAAAGATCAGGTCGAAACCGGTTTGAAACCCCACATGACTGCGCTGGAGCGCCATTAGATAGCAGTGGCCGGCACAGCCGGATACAAAGGGGCAGGAAAAACAGGGCAGGGAGTTGCCCAGGTCAATGCCCAGCCTTCCCCCGTACATGAAAAAGAGAAAACCGATGTGCTGGGAAAAAATTCTTAACCGCTCCACCATGGGGTTCTCCTTTTCCTTAGAATCACTCCTGTAACCAGGAGGATCCCTGCGCCAAAAGCCAGCCAGCCGGCGAAATGATTGTTATAGGCAAACCGGGACCGGTGGAGTTCAAGGGAATAGGTCAGGACGTAGTCTCCGGACCCATTGGATATCCGGGTAAAGATCAGATCCTGGCGTGTGGCCCCTTGACCCTGTTTCCGCAATCGCTCATCATGGGGGGGGATATATTTGAAATCATTTGAGGATGATAATATAAGCCTGTGTAGATTCTTGTTTTCAAGAACATTCAAACCGGCAGAGCTCAAATCAAAATTTAAATGTGCCCTAGGGTCAAATAAGGATTCGATTGTAAAGAAGAATGAATGGCCTGTCTGTTTCCAATAATGATCTTTTGAGGGCCTCAAATGGATAAAGGGCAGGGGGATCACTTGATTCACCTTTAAAGGATCTGCCGGCTGACGGTCCGGGATGATCTTTGACGATCCGAACAAGATCAGATCAGTGGCTGCGGTCAGTATCCGGGTTTGGCTTTTTGCAATTGAAAAAAGATGGATCCGGGTAAAATCCCGGGCAAAGAGTGTGAACTTCCGGTTTTTCAGAGGAATTTTATAGATGTCCTTATTCCGGCTGTCCCGGGAAAAGACCTGGATGTCTTCAATGTTCCTGTCGGTACAGACCATTTCAAATGCCTGGGAAACCGAACCGTTTTTTTCTTTTTTCATCCCAAGAAAGCGAAAGTATAAGAGATCCGGTTCCCCTGGCAGAGCAACAGGGCCGGCCCAGGCAGGTGCCGGTGGGAAAAACCATGTCAGTATCAGAAGGAAAAGCCAAATTGATTTCATATTTACTTGATAAAATATCCTGCCACCCGCCATATCCCGTCAGGTTCCATTACAAGGGTCAGGGTTTCAACGGCGCTTTTTTTATTTTTGAATTCGGCCAGAAATTGCAGGATCAGATATTGGCCGTCGGCCATGCCCGGCATTGATTTGGTGAATTGATCGTGAAACAGGTTCCTTTGGATGAGGCTTCCCAGGGGAGTTCTCACGGAGGCTGCCGTCTTGGCCCATTGTTCATGGGGTATGGCGGACTGAAACACCTTGGCGCTGGTCTGCCAGGCTTCATCATATTTCCGGGCATCGATCAATCCCAGCCAGACCCCGGCCCTGGCAATGCCTTCCTGGTTTTCAGCCTGTGCATGGTCTTTGGTTTCCCGGGCAACGCTCAACCCGGTAAGGCTTCCTAGGAAAAGGATTGCAACTGCCAGAATGTGAATGATCTTCATGATGTGAATTTCTCCTGATTTAAAATTTTCTTTTTCCGGCTCCCAGGGCGGTGAGCCCCATGATGGCCAGGATAAAAATAACGGCCATCCATTCAATCCCCGAGGAAGTCATCTGGGTGACATCCTCTTTTTTATCCATTTTTTCCATTTTATACCCCTCCACCATGTTTTCGTCTGTTTTATCCTTTCCAGGATCAGCCTGGGCTGATTTTTCCGGAGCAGGAGCCAACAGCTTTTGGATCAGATCCTTCTGGTCCCGGACCTGCTCGTCCAGTGACTTTTTGGCCGCCTGCTCCACGGCCAGCCTGAATTTTTCGACCAGATCCGGGCTCAGCACACCCGGAATGGATATGATGGAGACCACCATCTGGTTGAGAAGGGGATTGTTGCAGGTATGATCACAGCAGGCCACTCCTTTGTCAATTACACTTTTCGCATATTCGGCTGCCATGGTTTCCAGAACTTTCCGGTCCGGTTTCCAATACCCTTTTCGATGGGTCTCAAGCATCCGCCCGGTAATGGACTGGAAAGCCCAGGGCGAGGCTTGGTTAAAAAATTGTTTCAGTTCAAGACCGTATTTATCTTTGACATAGACCTCGTAAGTCTGCTGCCATTTTGCCCCATCCACCTTTTCCGGTGTGGTCATGTTCCATCCCCACAAATATTCAACAAAGTCGGACATGGCTTTGGCGCCGGCATAATCTTCGGCCTTCATGCCCTGTATCCATTTTGGATTGAGGTACCGGGTCCGCATTTCCCGGCCCAGGGCCTTGCCCAGGTCTTCCACCTCAACCCGGCCTTTGTTCTGCTGCCGGGTGATCAGGGTTTCCGGTGTTTTCCCCGATTCCTTTCGAACGGCCATGGAAAGCCCGCCCAGGTACTGGAACATGTCGTCATTATCCATGAGGCCGTAAACATTGGATGACCGGGAATGAACCGTGACATCCACCCGGGACAGGTTTTCCTTGAACGACCGGCCGGCCTGGAGCCCCCAACGCTTTTGACTGAATCCGAAACCCGTCCGGTTTTCAAACACATCCACCACCTGATCGGGATTATCCCATTTGGATGATCCCCCGGCCATTTCCGAGACCCCGTTTCCATAGGCGCCGGGGGGCTCTGAAAAGATCCTGAACCGGGACATTTCTTCAGCTTTTTCCGGATCCATTCCCTGGTTTATCAGGCGGGTTTTCATCTCCCGGTTATGCCGGGCAATGAGATTTTCCACATCGGTCTGCCGGGCGGCCAGGTCAATGGCCTTGTCAAGATAGATCATTTTTTCCGGAAAAAGATCCCGGTAAAGACCCGAGGTATTGATCATTACGTCGATCCTCGGCCGGTTCAGTTCCCCTGACGGAATGAGCTCCAGGCCAAGAACCCTTCCGGTTTTAGACCACCTGGGCCTTGTCCCGATCAGATAGAGGATGGTGGATTCATTCACGCCTTCGTTGCGCAGGGTTTCCGTTGCCCAGAGAATTACGGCCACCTTTTGGGGATAGCCGTTCTGTTTTTTAATATGGTTGGCAATGATTTCCCGGGCGGCTTTTTTCCCCAGTTCCCAGGCCGCCTTACTGGGCAGCTTCCCCGGGTTCAGCCCGTAAAAGTTCCTTCCCGTGGGCAGGGCTTCCGGATTTCTCACGGGATCATTGCCCGGACCGGGGGGGACAAACCGCCCGTCAAGCCCCCGGATCAGACTGTTGATTTCCCGGATCCCGGATTGGGCAAGATCTTCCGATAGACGGGCAGGGTCGATTTCCGGATTCCACTTTTGGATGGAGGTCTCCATTTCCGCCGTTTCCTCCGGACCCGGAGACCTGCCGAATGTATGCATGCCAAAGGGAATCATCTCCGCCTTGATTTCTTCCAGGTAATGGCCCAGCAGATGGACGGTGTCTTCGTGGTCATGGTCCCCTGTCGGTTCTGGATCGCCTGCTAAATCACGGGAGTCTGGCTCTTGTTTATCATGGGAATAACCCGGCTTCCCGGCAATGGATTCCGATTTCAGATCCTCCAGAATACCGGTTGTTCCGGCAAGTTCCAGCAGCTCTTTTCTCTTTTCTTCCGCCGTGATGCTGCCCCGGGATTCAGCCCTTTCGATATCATTGACCAGTTCGGCCATGCGGCTGTACTCTTCATGAAGGTCCGAAGATCTCAGGGTCGGAGTCAAATGAGAGATCATGACTCCCCGGCCCCGCCGTTTGGCCATGATACCTTCCCCCACGTCGTCCACGATATAGGGGTAAAGATTGGGAATGTCTGTGATCAGCACTTCCGGGGGGCAGGAAGGGGAGAGTCCCGACTGTTTTCCCGGGGTCCATTCATAGGTGGAATGGGTACCCAGGTGGATCATGGCATCTGCCTTGAATTCCTTTTGAAGCCACAGGTATACGGCCAGGTACTGGTGGTGGGGATAAAGGGTGGTATCATGGTAGAGCTTCATGGGGTCATCCCCCCATCCCCTGGCCGGTTCGGGCAGAAGAACCATATTCCCGATTTTAACCGCCGGAATAATGAAATCCCTGCCGGACTTCATTATTCCGGATTCTTCCGGCTCCCCCCATTGATCCCTGACCTTTTCCTTAAAATCTCCAGGAAGGGCTTCAAACCAATCTTTATACCGTTCAATGGGCAGGCGGATTCCCCGGCCCGATGAGATGAGTTTGTCCAGTTCGCCCGGGGCCCAGGATCCGATGTTCCGGGCAGATTTCAGAATCATATCCTTGATATCGGTCTCTGAAAGGGGGGAGCCGGCCTGGTATCCTTTTTTTCTGAGAGCGGTCAAGATCTCTTCAATGCTCCTGAATACGTTCAGATAGGATGCCCCGATATTCTGCTTGCCCTGGTGGTGGTTGTAAAAAACAAGGGCGATCCGTTTTTGATCATTGGGCATTTTCTGCAACCGGTTCCAGTTTTTGAGCCTTGGAATGATCCGGTCCATGTTTTCCACCACAGGGCGGTTCAGAAAATAGTTCCTGCCGGTTTCCGGATCCCTGATTTTTTCCTTGGCGGCAAGGACCGTGGGTTCCACAAGTCCGGACAGTTCAGGAGCGGCCAGGGACCAGGATACGGTCAGATTATCTATCCCCACAGGACTTTTACGCCACTCTTCATGGGATTTCTTGTAAAGGGAGACCGCATTGAAGATGGGGACATCCAGTTTTTTCAAAGCCGCCCCCAATTCCGGAGTCAGGGCATTGTAAAATTTAAAGGAAAAGGCCAGGACCATATCCACCCTGGCTTTTCCCTGCGGGTCCAATAGAAAGGACTGGACGATTCTCTGGTCCCTGCCGTAACAGGGCATGACTAAAAACCCATGGGATTCCAGACTTTGAATGATATAGTCCACGGGTTTTTTCTGGCCCTGGGTCAAAAAGGAGGAAAAAAACAAAAAACCGATTTTGGGCTTTTCCGGGTCAAAGGACGGTCTTTTTTTCTGCCAGGCCCAGAAATCATCGGCATCTGTAAAAATTTTACCGGTATCCGGGTGGTATAGCCCCAGATCCGGCCGTTTGACCACAGGGGCAAAGGACATGGTTTTATCCATGTGCCGGTGAATCACCAGCCTGAGCATATTTTCTATATTTTCAACGGAGAGATACCGGTAATAGACAGATACGTCCGGATCAAACCGGAATCCTTTTTTTTTAAGGGACTCATCATCCAGGGAGCCGCGAAGGGTATAGATAATTTTTGATTCAATACCGCTCTGTTGTGAAAGAAAAGACTCCAGTTCCCGTCCCATGATATCAATGACCAAAAGGGAAGATTCATCGATGATTGCAGCCATTGCATCCGGCTGCCGGGTCACATCGTCCGCAGTGATCACCTGGATGTCCAGGGGAAGATCAAGGTGATTGACCGCCTGGGTGGCAATATAGGAGTTATGATCCAATACCATGAAAACCAGGTCGGCCCCGAAAACAGCCCCGGGAAATAAAAGAATAAAAAGCAGAGAGAAATATAATTTCATTGAATTAATCCGGAATATAGATCATGGAACCGTTTTCCAGTTTATAGGCAGTGCCCAGTCTCTGGCCCCGGCCTTTGGCTGTCTCCTTTGTCATTTTCATGGCATCGATCTTTTTGCCCTTTTTTTCGATGATTTCAATCTGACCGTCGGATGATTTCTTAACCAGGGTGAATTCCGAGGTCTGGGACAAGAGATCTTCCAGATGATAGGCCCCGAAAAGTGCAATCAAAAGACCTACAATAAAGACCAGGCCCAGGTCAAAAAGATTGGCCACCCCTGCCATGGGGTCGTTGTCGGAAAATCCGGTCCCCCTTTTCTGTCTGGATCTCAGGTAAATCATGGCTGGTCTCTCCCGGCCAGAAGTTCGGCGGCCAGTTCCATGTTCTTAATGTCCTGTTCCACCCATCTGCGCTGGACGGTAAAATAAAAATAAGCCAGAAGTCCCAGGGCCATGCCCACCACAGTGGTGGTAAAGGCCACCACAAGGTCCTGGCTCAACCGGCTCAGGTCCCCCTGGCCCAGGGAGGCCAGCCCGGTCCCCATGGGAATGAGGGTACCGATGAGGCCCAGCCCCGGTCCGATGCGGATCATCATTTTGAGCATGTCCAATGATTTCCACATTCTGTGCTCGGTATCCCTGAGGAGGTTGACGATCAAAACCTGATCATCGGAACCATTCAGGGTTTCAAGAATTTTCACAACCCGGACCACGCAAAGGGGCAGATGATTCCGGTAGGAACCGGAGATGATTTTTTCCGGCAGCTTATCCGGCAGGGTCTTTATCCGGCGCCGTTCCAGCCAGGTCCTGAAAAAGGTGCCCGAGTATACGAGCATCCAGACAAAAAGACAGGAAAGGATGAGAAGTACGGGTAAAAACAGGGAGGAGGCAATCAGATAGATAAAGGTCTTTAACAGGGCAATAATCTGCATTTAATTTTTCCGTTTAAATGGGTTAAAAAAGCCCCAGGACAGTGCAGCAGTGCAAAGAAGAATTACAATTGCCTTGACCGGGGTATAGTGAAAATCCGTTTCCGCCCTTGAAATCCTGTATACCTTGTCCAGATCGGAAAACTGGGGCACCAGGATCACAGAGAGTAAAAAATAAACGGCAATGGCCACCATTATCGTGCCCAGACGATGCTCGGTAAAATGATTGTTTTTCATCAGGCAGGAACCGATAAGGGCAACGGCCAGGCTCAACAGGAGAAACCCGGCATAGAGGATTGGGAAGACCAGGATCTGTCCCGGATAAAGGGCCGTGACAAAACCGCAGGACAGGAGGATCACGGAAAAACAGACCGGGCAGGGGATCAGCAGGGCGATCCAGATCCGGGTGGTTTGCAGATTTTCCGGATTCTGCTTGAGCAGGGCCAGTCCCCAGAACAGCAAAAGGCCGGCGAAAACAAAATGCAGAGTCATTCCGCTTTTAAAAAATTCCTGGACCAGATCCAGCCGGGCCATGAAATCCACATGGAGCAGGATCACTCCGGCCATGGAAAAAACCAGTCCGTAGCCGGCCATAAAAGAGACCAGGATCATGAATTTCAGGCTTTTTCCTTTGGAGCGCATAAAGGCATAGGACAGCCCGGTTCCGCTCTTGACTGCAAAGGCGGCCGTGGACATACACAGCCCGATTATCAATGATTTCAGTTCCATACGACTCCCGTAAAATTGTGAAATGAACCATCAAAAATTAATGCTCAAACCGCATTCCAATTTTATTCCGTCATCCGGATATCCGTAATGGGAGGAATAATCTTTGTCAAAGAGGTTATGGATATTGGCAAATACAAGGGCTTTTTTTTCAAACAGGGTAACCGGATGGCTGATTTTGACATCCGTGGCCAGATAAGGATCGATCCTTTCTGCTTCAGTATTGAGATTGTCCGAATATTGTTTGGTATATCCCCGGGTGGTCCATTCCAGGCGGGTCCCTGTTTTAAATTTTGTCTTGAAAATCAGTTTAAGGGTATGCTCCGGCGCATAGCTCAACTCCTTATCATTGTCTCTGTTTTTCGTATCCTGCCAGATATAACCTGCATCGATACTTGTATTTTCACCCAGGGCAAATTTGACCAGGGTCTCGATCCCCTGCTTGTAAGCCCTGTCCACATTGACAGGTTCACTGACCTGGTTGCTGTCCCGCTGGTACTTGATCAGATCCCAGGTGTCCGTACGAAACAGGGACAGGGACAGACTATGCTTTTCATGGAACCTGTGTTCCAATCCGGTTGTCAGGGAGACGATTTTTTCCTTGTCCAGATCCGGATTCCCCCTGACCTGGTCCACAGCTCCGTGACTGGGCTGGTAGAGCTGTCCAAAAGAGGGAACATGTTCGGAATATCCGGCACTGGCTTTTAAAACCGTATCTTTGGAGGCGGCATAGCTTACTCCGGCATGACCGGCCGGAGAAAAATAAAAGTCATTGGTATATTCCGCCCTCGCACCGATGGTATAGACCATGGGCTGGGTTCTGATATTGGTTTCCGTATGAACCGACATACGGGTTCTGTCATGTTCACCGGTCAGGGTGTGGTCCACATTGATGTGTTCAGCCAGCCCGCCGATTTTCAATTCTTTTTTTTCAGACTCGTCCGTAAGAAAAAAATCCGTTCCCAGGCCTGCAGATACCGTGTCCAGAATGGATTGAGAACCATTGTTGGCTGTATCATCCAGTCTTTTGAAATCTCCCCAGGTTTTGAAGGTATAATCCAGGGAATCAACAAAACCATCATATTTCAGGTCAAGACTGGCCTTTTCATATCTCTGCCTGGCATTGGGCGTCAGATTATACTCCGGTCCGGATACCCCGTGGTCGGATACAAAGGCCTTTCCGTTGATCTGAAGGTGACGGCCTTCCTCTTTTTTGTCATAACCGACGCTCATATGACCCTGCTCTTTCTGACTATTGTCCCGGCGCCCGTCCTTATGGGAATACCCCCCGGAGACCAGAATCTGACTTTTATTTGCATCGAACCGGCCGGTGGCACTTCCGGAAACCAGCCCGTAGGAACCGGCCGACAACCGGACTTTCCCGGAGGAAGCCTGTCTGACCCGGATATTTTTTCCTTTGGTTTCAATATAAATGGCTCCTGCCGCACTGCCCGGCCCCAGCCAGACCGGAACCGGGGGTTTGAACACCGTGATTTTTTTTATGATATCAATGGGGATACTGCTCAAGTCTACCCCACCGTATTGCATGGTTGAGGCGGGCCGACCGTCTATAAGCACCAGAACCGAACCCGAACCGCCTCCCCCCCGGATGGAAATCCGGGTTCCCAGGCCCCCTGAATTCTGTTTTACATCCACTCCGGCCATTGACCCGAGGACCTCATGGACCTGTAGAAAATTTCTGGTTTCTATCTCTTTTGCATCCATACTGACGATCTGGGAGGGGTTTTGTTCAATGAACGTATCAATTTTCTCTGCAATGACGGTGATCTCGCCCAAATCCTGGGCAGTCCCTTGAACCTGCTGGGCAGGAGCCGTCACCGGCATAATCAAAAACAGGAAAAATAAAAACAATGGGGATAGATACTGGATGGTTCCTTGGGGAGCCTCTCTCTTTTTAATCATTTCATCTCTCCTGTTTGAATTTTCAGCAATTCATCAAAATCAACTCGGTCGTAAAACTTTTTTTTCCGGGTTTCTGCCGTGTCCAGCTCAAGGGAGCAGATGCCGGGTTTTTGAATCCAATCTGTTTTTAAATCGCCGTGAACGTCTTTCATGTGGGCAATGAGTCCTGAAGATAAAGAACTTGCCGCAACAGCGATATTGTCTATGGTCCGGACAGAGCAGGTCAGCATATCGGTTTCGCTCAGCCTGTCTTCGGACAGCAAAACCATGTCGCATCCGAGTTTGGCGAGAACAACACCCAGTTCCGGGTGGCTAAAGGCCTCCATGGGCACCAGGGCCAGGACGGCCGGCCCAAAGTGGCAAAGCCTGAAGGGGAAAGGGTCTGTGCCGTCAGGCTTAAAAAAAGGCTGGGGACCGTCGGCAGTCACCAGAAGCGGCGGATTCAAAGTTTCATCCCCTGAAAAGGAGAGGGCAAAGGCGGCATTGTGTGTTTTTGCAAGGCTCACAAGATGATTTGTGTCAAGCAGGCCGGGCCGTGCCCTGGGCAGTACCCAGAGACCCGGACGGCTTTGCTTTTGATTTTTGGTCCATTTTTCAATGGCCTTGATATCCATCTGCCCGTTTTCTGGGACAATGACGTTGACATAAAACTTTCCAGTTTTCGGCAGCTTGTAATATTGAGTCAAGTTTTCGGTCCAGGGATCCAGATAAATCTGGCGGTAGAGACCGATGTCGCGCAAAACCATCCTTTTTATTCGATTTGCATGGTCGATCCGGCCATTGTTGTTTAAGGGAATATCGGCGATCAGCAGAGAGGATTCTTTGGAACTCATCTTTTTCATCACGGTTCCGTCAGAAGCGATTACGGCGGAAACCGCCTTTGTACAGTCCATGACCCTGTCTTTTCCGGTCCGGTTGCAGGCTGCCAGGTAAATTCCGTTTTCCGCGGCCCGTGTCCTCCAGACATCCAGGGGGTTGAGTCTGCCCGTTGGCGGCCAGTTGGCCGGGACCCACAGAAGATCGGTTCCCCGAAGTGCAAGGGTCCTGGGAATCAGCCCAAAATAACTGTCGGCACAGATGGCCACACCGATCCTGCCCCAGGGAGTGTCAAAAGTCCCGTTTTGAAGCGGATTTCCTGACCGCGCCCACCGCTTTTCACTGTATATTTTCCGGTACCTGCAGATCATGCGTCCCTGGGGGGAGAAGACTAAAGCACAATTATAATAGCTTTGGGTTTCCGGGTCCTTTTCCGGGAAGGTGATGCCGATGAAAATGTTCAGTTCCTTTGCAAGGTCTGCCATTTCCCGGACAGCCTTGTCTGTTGGCTCCCGTGTAAAGGGTAACACGTCCTGTCTGGAGGAAAAGGAGTATCCGGAAAGGGCAAGCTCAGTATTTAAAATTATTTTGGCTCCCTGCCGGGCAGCCTTGCGGTGAAGTTCTTTCAATGCGGCAAGATTTTTATCCGGCTGTTTGTAGGCCACGCTGAAATGAACCAGGGCGATTTTCAAACTGGTGGAAGGCTGCGAGCCCGAAACGGCATCCAATATAAAGATACCCGTAAAAAGGAAAAACACGATGGCTGTCAGCCGGATTTTTTTACTCTTCATTGGGGATTCCTGCTTTCTTCATTTTCAGAAGGGATATAGATCACCCGTCCGTCCTTGAGCTGGTAGGCCGTACCTAGCATCAATCCTTCCTCTCCTCCCACGGTCCGGTCCGTGACCTTTTTTACCTTGACCTCTTTTCCTTTCTTGGTGATGATCTGCCACTGGTCTTTGACCTTTTTCATGACAGTGATTTCACTTTCAGGATTAAGAAAGTCCAGGACCTGGAAAGTGGCCATCAAGGACAGGAAAAGCGCCACAATGAAAACCAGTGCCACGTCAAACAGATTGGCTACACCGGAGAGCGGATCTTCATTATCCGGTCTCTTTATCAGATCCGGCCGGGTTCGGAGGATATACTTCATGCCGCCTTCACCTGGTTTATTTTTTGATTTGCGCTTTCGGCAAGGGCTTCGGTGATCAGGTTGATCCGGCGCATGTCCTCGAACATCCACTGCTCTTTTACCACGCTGAAAAAATGAGCGCAGATCCCTAAGGCAAGGCCCACCACAGTTGTGGTAAAGGCCAGGATCAGGCTGGAGGACAACTGGGCCATATTCCCCTGGGTCAGTCCGGCAAGTCCCGTACCCATGGGTATCAGGGTTCCCATCAGCCCGAGGCTCGGGCCGATCCGGATAATCATCCGGATCTTGTCCACTTCCTTTTGCAGGCCAGCCGTTTTTTCCTGGTTGAGATCTTCGATCCGTTCAGCCGTGAACCTGCCCTGATGATTTGCAAGGTGTGCCAGACCCTGGGAATAAACAACGATATGCATGGGCAGACTTTTCTGCATTTCAACCGGTACTGCCCCCAGTTCATGAATCTGCTCCATGGCGTCCGATACTTTTTGATCTCCTGAAAATCTTCTCCTTTTTACCCATTCAGCGGCAAACCCGCCTGCATATACCATCATCCAGACGGATAAGAAGATCAAAAGGAGCACCACCGGGTAGAGCAGTGCAGTGGAAATGGTGTATAAAACGGTTTGAAACAACGGGAACAAATTCATTTTTTATTCTCCTTGAAAAAATAAATCCTTGCAAATCCAAATCCCGAAAGTGCAAGGGATACACCGGCCAGGATCAGTATGGGAAGAAGTTCGATATTTGTGACCGGATTGTTGGAAGCGGCCATGGCAAAAGCCGGTTTCAGTTTCGGATAGATCGGAGCAATGAGTACGGTCATAAAGAAGTAAAGGGCAATCAGCACCATGGCAGCGCCCAGAAGCGAGTTATCAATTCCTTTTTTTCTCCTGAAAAGAAAAAGAGACATAAGGGTTGCCGCAACAATCCCGAAAAAAAACAAGAACAGGGCAAGGGTCGTGGCAAGAGGTGTCAGGCTGGACAGGGATAGGGCAAGCGTCAGGTTCAGCAGGATCACCGTTGCGCAGACCGGGCAGGGCAGGACCAGGAAAAGACCGGCCCTGAAACTTGTGGTCACCTTGCCCTTTACAGGTTTCATCAGCAGGCTTGCCCCCCAGGTTATCAGCCCCAGGGCCACAGCCAGGTGGACCAGCATTCCATATTGAATCAAACCGGTCAGCTGATCCAGGTAGTCCAGAAGGTTGAGCCGAGTGACAACCGCGTGGAGGGCGAAAAACAACACCAGATAGGACACAAGGGTGCCGGCCGAAAAAAGCCATGAGGAAAGCCTTGAGCAATCCTTGTTGAAGATCCGTGAACCCACCCCCATGCCCGTTTTGATGCCGAAAGACAAAAACGCAAGGACAACGCCGCTCATCCAGAGTTCCCTGAACATCAGAATCTCCTCTTTTTCCAACCAAAGGAGATCAGGCCCAGGAAAATCACCGCAATCACCATGACCATCCAGGAGGCACCCGAAGAGGTCATCTTGGTTTCTTCGGCCTTTTCTTCCACCATCTCGTATCCCTTTATTTTTTCAGGGGCATCTTCGGCCTGGACCGCTTCCTCCTGCCTGTTTTTTTGTGAGGCGTCTTTCAGCGCCTCTCTCATCCTTTCGTGGTCGCCCTCATGTTCCTCCTGGGTCCTTCCCACAGCCTTAGCAATGGTCATCTGGAACTGCTCCAGTTCCTGGGGTGTAAGCAGGCCGTAAAGGGAGATGATGTTGGCCACAAATTTCTGGAGCATGGGGTTGTTGCAGGTATGTTCGCAGCAGGCTACCCCTTTTTCGATCACGTTGAGGGCATAGGTTTTGGCCAGATCCTTTTTGATCTCTTCCGGGGCCTTCCAGTATTCCTTTCGGTCCGCCTCCAGCATCCTTGCAGCCAGGGACTGGAGAGCCCAGGGGTTGTGCCTGTCAAAGAACTCTTTTAATTCAAGGCCGTACTTGTCTTTTATATAGACCTCGTAGATCTGTTCCCATTTGGCCCCGTCCACGGCAAAGGGGGTGACCACCTGCCATCCCCACAGGTGTTCGGCGAACCGGTTCATTTCCCTTGCACCGGCATAATTTTCCTTTTTCATGCCTTCAATCCACTTGGGATTGAGATAGCGCGCCCGAAGTTCCCGGCCAATGGCCTTTTCAATATCTTCGACAAAGGCGGCATCCGGATCTGCCTGGTTGGACAGGACTACGTCCGGGTAGTTGCCGGATACGCGCTTGACGGCAAGGGCAAGCCCTCCCAGTTCGGAAAAGACCCCGTCAGTATCCAGGCTTTTGAAAATATTGCTGGACCGGGTGTGCATGGTCATATCCACGTCCTCCAGGTTCTTTTTATACGCCGACTTCAACGGTTTTCCCCAGATATCCTTGCCATAGGCAAAGGAAACATAATTGATGAACACGTCTGCAATTTCTTCATCATTTTCCCATGTGCCAGAAGCCGGGATCAGGTCTTCGATGGTGTTTCCGTAACTGCCCGGCTCGTTGGAAAACACCCTTAGCTGCTTGAGTCGATCCGCCTGTTTTTCACCGTACCCTTTTTCGACCAGATAGGCTTTTATCTTTTCGTTGTGTGACGCTATAAAATTTTCAACGTCCTTGAGCTGCCCGGCCTGTTGCACGGCTTCGTCCAGCAGAAGGATCAGATTGGGAAAATTGTCCCTGAAAAGCCCGGACACCTGCATGTGAACGTCAATCCGGGGCCGTCCCAGGACCTTTCCCGGAATGGTTTCAATCCCCAGCACCTTGCCGTTCTTGTCCCAGACCGGTTTCATTCCCATGAGATGCAGGGCTGTGGCCACCTGGGTACCTTCGTTTCTCTGAAGTTCAATGCTCCAGAAAACCAGGGCGATTTTTTCGGGGAATTTCCCGTGTTCTTTTTTATATTTGTCAATGAGTTGATCGGCCTGCTCTTTTCCTAGAAGCCAGGCATCCATGGACGGCACCTTGGCCGGATTAAATCCGTAAAAATTGTTTCCCGTGGGGATGGCCTGGGGGTTTCTGATGGGGTCATTGGCCTCGGATGCCGGCACATACCCACCGGACAGGCCGTTGATCAGGTGATCAATCTCTCTTGAACAAAGGCTTAAATCCTTTTTGACGTCCAAAAGCGTGAGAATCTCATTGCGCTCCACTAAAAGATCTGCAAAATCATTCAAGGCCTCTCCTTCAGGGGATATTCCAAAGGTATGAAGCCCGTAAGGCAGTTTGGCCTCTCCGATCTCCAGCAGGAAATGCTCCACCTTTTCCAAGGCGTTTTCATCAAATTGGGTCAGATTCAAGTCTTTGAGAAGACCCAATTTTTCAACCATGACCCGGATGCGTTCAAACTTTTTGGCTGCAAGCTCCGGGTTTATGGTGTTTGTCTGATTATAACCGGACATCAGATCTGACAGTTCACTGTATTCTTCATAAACACCGGCCTTTTTCATGGCCGGGATCAGGTAGTCGATGATAACAGCCCTTCCCCTGCGCTTGGCCTGGGTGCCTTCCCCGATATTGTCCATGACATAAGGGTAGAGGTTGGGCAGGTCCTGGATCAGTACTTCGGGAGAGCAGGAGCGGCCCAGGCCCGCCTGCTTGCCCGGCAGCCACTCATGGGAACCATGGGTCCCCAGGGAAATGAGGGCATCGGCCCTGAACTCATGGGTAAGCCACAGGTAAAAGGCAGAATACTGATGATGGGGCCAGAGCTTTGTGGAATGATACAGCTTAGTGGGCTCGTCATGCCATCCCCTTGAAGGCTGCGGGGCCAGGATCACGTTGCCGAGGCGTACACAGGGGATGATAATCTCACCATTTTTTACCATCACCTTTGACTTTTCTGCAGGTCCCCAGTCGGTTTCGACTTCTTTCCGGTATTGCGGATCCAGACCGGCCAACCATTTTTTATACTGTTCCACGGGCAGCCGGATCACCTGGCCTTTGCTGATCATTTCCTCAAGCTCTCCCGAGGCCCAGGATCCGATATTCCGGCCCGTGGAAAGGATCAGTTCCTGGATGTCCTTTTCAGACGGAAGGGGGCCTTTGATATGGTATCCCTCGTCAGAAAGCCGCTTCAAGATTTTTTCAATGCTTGAAAACAGGTTCAGGTATGTGGCGCCGATGTTCTGTTTTCCAGGCGTGTGGTTCCAGAACATGATCACGATCTTTTTGTCCCTGTTGGGCGTAGACATAAGCTTCAGCCAGGCCTTAGACCGGTTTACAAAAAAATCAATATTTTCTTCGACCGCCTCATAGGTATAGAGTGTTTTCTTGGTTTTTTGATCCACATGGGCGATCTTTCCTCCAAGGAGCGAAGGCTCGATCAAACCGAAAAATTCGGGATTGCTCATGGCATAGCTCACTTCCATGGGACCCAGGCCTTGGACATCGGTGCGCCATTGGGGCACGGTAAGAAAATGAACCCGAAGCGGATTGAGTAAGGGAACGTTGAGTTTTTCCATGAGCGCCCGTGTATGGTCCACATTGGCCGGAGCAAATTTGAACGCCAGGGAGGCCACCAGATCCACCCGGGATTTTTTTGCTCTGTCATCATAAAAAAAGGCTTCAACCGCTTTTGATGCAGGGTAGGAAAAGACAGGCAGCACGTTCATGCCGGCGTTTTCCAGTTTTTCCACCAGTTTGATGACCACGTCTCCGGCTTCCCCTGGGTATACATAGATACTCATCTCCGGGATCCCTATCCAGAATCCGTCCTCTTTAAAAATTCCCATTTTTTTATACCAGGTCAGATACGCATCGAAATCTTCAAAGATCCGGTCGCTTTTCGGGTGAAAAATTCCGGTTGTCGGTACGATCTGGGGTGCATCGGCCGTTGTGTTCAGCTTGAACTCGCGTCGGGCTATAAACCGGATCAGGCTGGCCAGATTTTTCTGGGTCAACGGCCGGGCATATTGTTTGACGGCTTTATCTGCGATAATCCGATCCGGGTTATTGTCCACCGTGGAAAGACCAAATACCTTTGTCTTCTTAAAATCGACATTGGACAGCACGTACTCCAGAAGGCTTCTGTGCATGTCATCCAGGATGATCACCTTGGACCTGGAAATGATCTTGGCATCAACGGCTTTTTGTTCAAGATCCTCTTCTGTAAAAAAGTAGAGATCCAGATCAGCCGCAGCCGGGTCCAGCCTGACCTGGGCAAAGGCGCGGCTGATTTTGTAGGAATAGGAGGATCCGCCCAGCATGGTAAGAGTCTGTCCGGCCTGGGCCGCCGGGATAAACATTCCTGCGGCAAGAAGGCTGGCCAAACACAGAAAAATAATTTTTTTCACAATTGAAGGCTGCCTGTTGCATAGGTTGGATGGTTCCATTATCAGTTTCCTTTCATGGCTTCGATCCCGGCAATCAAAGCTCCCATGGCTTTTGCCACAGTGGGTTGAATCCTTTTGCCCGTGCATGGGGAAGGCAGAATCACCCTGCCGCAGATGCGTGCCGTCGCCTGGGAGCAGGTGTCATCCCAGAATTCATCGGTTTTGATCAGGTTTTTGTCACGTGCATCTGAAACAGCCAGGGCTGATTCCATAAAAGCTGCGTAATAGGGCATGGACAAAAGGGATTCGAGTTCTGAAACCAATTGTCGTTTTTCCATGGAAAACTCAAACCGGTCGACAAGGGCCTCCAAGCTTAACCGCCGGTCGGAAAGCCTCTGGAAGATGTCCCGGCCCGTCCTTATGCCGTTTTGTTTTAAAATGGCCCCGGTTACAGCCTCATGAACCGCCCGGGCTGTAAGTTCGGCCAGTTTGCTGTGGCCGCCTGCAAGTTTTACCAAGAGGCCTTTCCCCTGGATCACCAGGATATTGTCGGTGCCGGTGCCGGTGGCCCGGTTCTGCCAGGGAGTGTAGCTGCTCCTGATATCAAGATCGGTCAATGCAGCGGTTTTGGCCTCGGTTACCGTGATCAGAGAACGGGCCATGGCCTGGCCAGATAGACGGCGGTTGGTTCCTAAAATGATGTTGATGGTTCCGTGGGGGAAATAATATCCTTTGTCTTTTGACATGCGCATGGCATTGCCTTTAACCCCGGCAGTGGCAAAAACTGTGACCGAAAGATCCTTGAACTGTTTTTCCACCACACACAGATTTTCCATGTCCGCCCCGGTCATGAGGGTAGCGAATTTCCCGGCGGCAAATCCAAGGTTTCTTTCCAGGGTTGTCAGAACCTTTCCCACACCGTTTCTCATGTGCCCCAGGCTGGCGGCCATGGGGATAAAAGAGTTGCCGCATCCATCCACATTCTCACGCATCCCCTGGAACGTTGACAGAACATTCAATGGTTCGGTAAACCGGATCACAAGGGATTTGTATTCCGAATCGGCCAGGCGATGGATTACTACTTTTGCGGCATCAACATAGTCCAGGCTGACCTCCACCGGCTCTTGAGAAAGCAGGAAATCTTCTGTAACCGCCTTTCCCGGGTCCGCAAAAATGTCGGGATAAAGCACGGCAGACAGCCATTGGACAAAATCTCCGGTACGGGTGGAAACCCTGCAGGTCATCTCACAGGGAAACATGTGAATCCTGCCCTTTTTTACCGCATCCACATTTTTAAAGGCTTCGGTTTTGAGCAGGCTACGGACCTTGTCGGCATTGTCGCTGCAGCCGTATATGACTTGGGGATTGAATTCTTGCCAGGCCTTTGGATCAACACTTACGGCAAACCCTTTTTTCCCCCATAGGGGAACAATTCCACCGGCTGCCGCTATCATTTCATTTTGAAAGGAATCATCCCCCGGACTGCTTAAAACATTGCCAGCCATGACCCGGACCACCCGTATTTTTTCCAGGTCTTTTTCCCGGGCAAGCCGTTGTTTCACCATGGACAGCTGGGTCTTTATGCGAGCAAGGATTTCAGCGGCTTTTGCCTCGCATTCAAAAAGCCGGCCCAGATCCAGCATCTGGTCAAAGGCCTGGCCCATGGTATCTTCATGCATGGTCAGTACGGGCAGGTTTTTGCCCAATAAAGCCGAAACCTTCTTTGCCCGGCCGGCAGGGCAGATCACAAGATCCGGGTCAAGGACGGCAATGGCATCGAGGTCGGGGTTGAAATAGCTTCCCAGGTTCTTTTTTTTCAAGGCCGGATGGGATATGAGATCCTGCCTCGTCAAGGCTAGGATCCGGTCTTTCCGGCCGAAGTCGACCAGCATCTGGGTGATATATGGTGCAAGGCAGACCACCCGGGCCGGTGTCCGGGAAAAGACATGCACTTTTCCGGATGCATCCGTAACTTCTATTGAACCTTTTTGTGAGACCCGGGCATCATGGCCGTTGCACAAAACAGGCATAAAACAGGCTATGAAGAAAACCAGGATGGTTGTTTTTTTCATTTTAAACCGTATGGTTGTCATTCTGAATGCAGGCCGTCAATGGGCCTGCATTCAGAATTGTTCTCAGGTTAATAGGTGTACTTTACACCTAGATAAAAAGTTCTGCCCGGAGATGGATACCCCTGAACCAGAGCATAGTCCTCATCAAACAGGTTGACGATTTCTCCTTTCAGCGCGACTTCACCATATTTTTCAAAAGAAAACAGCCGTTTTGAGATTGACCAGTCCGCCACATCGACAGGGTTCAATTGAGTGCCGTCACTCATATCCTGCTCTCCGTAATGGGTAAAATTCAGGCGGCTGCTCAACCCGATCTCCCGGTTACTGACGCTCAACCCGTAAGAGGCACTCCAGTCAGGAGTCTGTGTAAGATTTTCCCCTGTGGAATCGTCTGTGTATTCGTCAAAAATGGTAAAAGAGCCGTAAGGTTCAACTTTGAAAGCCCAATTAAACCGATCTGAGATGTTGTACTTGATACTGCCCTCAAAGCCTGAAATAGTTGCCCCTTCGATATTTTTATACTGGGTGACCCCGCCACCTATGGACTCATAGGAGATCTTGTCTTTAAACTCGGTGTAAAAATAAGTCAGGCTGGCACTCAGACTGTTTTCCGCATAGTCAATCCCGATTTCGTAGGTTCTGCTGTTTTCAGGGTCCAGATCTTCGTTTCCGGACCAGATTCCCCAGCCAAAAGCACTGTAATCCGTATAGGAAAACAATTGGTCGGCCGTAGGCATACGAAACGCATCCGCAATATTGCCCCGGATACTCAGGCTCTCGGAAAATTTATAGACCGTTCCAAAGCTCCAAGAAAGGTTGCTTTCGTTCTTGGTCTTGCCGCTTGTACTTTCAATTTCATATTTGTCATACCGCCCGCCCAGGGACAGGATCAGCCGTTCCTCCATCAGGCGAGTTTTGGTGAGAATAAAAAAAGCCGGGTTGTCAAAAGTGTTTTCCTTTCCCGGACCATTGGAGGACTCAATTCCATAATCAACCCAGTCCAGTCCGCCGGTCACATCAATCAGATCCCATCTGGCAGTGATCTGGGCTTGAAGGCCCTGATTTTTGGTGTCTCGGGTGTAGTTTTTACTTGGGCTGCTGGGATAGGTTATATAATACTCATCCTTGCCGGAAAAATAACGCAATTTCCATAGCAGAAAATCGTCCTGGGTCTGACCGTCATAGTAAATGTCAAAGGACTCCAGGGCATGGTCCACATAGTCTTCCGTATTAACGGACTCAAGCTTGCCTGGGCTTCCGATCTGATTGCCATCATGACTGGAAAAAGAAAAACCGATCCGGTTTTTCGGCGAAAAAGTGATTCCTGCGTCAAAATCGATATTTTCCTTTGAATCATACCCGGTATTATCGTATTTTATGCCGTCTCCGGTCTTAAAATCACCTTTGGACGATTTCGATGCACTCACGGAATAATCAAACCAATTCACCCCGCCGGCAAAATCCATAGCCCCTTCTGCATAATCCCAGCTACCCATGGTGGCTTCCACGGATGCGGTGAATCCTTCCCAGCCCTTTTGGGTGATAATATTAATTACCCCGCCCATGGCTGCTGCACCGTACTGGACAGATCCCGGCCCCCGGATGATTTCAATGCGCTCCACATTGTTCATGGTGATTTTGGCAATGTTACCGGTACCGGCCCTGCGGCCGTTGATCAGAATAAGCACATTGCTTGCTAGATCGTTTCCATGGGTATCGGTACTGAGCCCGCGAATCCCCACGGAAATGGTGGAGTTGGGATATTCGTTGATGTAAAAGCCCTCCTTGAGCAGCAAGTCACTTAAATCCTGGATGGAGGACTGTTCAATATCTTCTGAGGTATAAACCGTGATATTGGTGGTGACGTCCTGCTTTTTTTCTTCAATCCTGCCGGAAGTGACAACGGTTTCTTCCAACTGGTTTACGGACTGATCCTGGGATGATGAGTCAGCCCATCCGGAAAGAGGCAGCAGTAAAATAAGTAAAATTAACATGGTGAAACCAGGCTTTTTCATTTTTTCTCCTTTTATCGGAAAGAGCAGTCTCCCATGATCGGGCGATTCCAATCACTCTTCCACGCAGTCCTGTTGTCCGGGATGATTAAATAAAAAACCCCGGACCATTTTAATGATCTGGGGTGCCCTGGTTTTCCTCAGATGTGCGCCTTCCCTATTCCACGGGGAACGGCAGTATCAGACCCATTCAGGCAGGTTTTCTGACTTTCGGTTCATCCTAGTAGCCGCGCCTTCCCAGCATTTGCCAGTGGCTGTGTTGCGGCGTTCGTCCCGATTACAGCGGCGGGCCCGTCCCTGAATTACACAGGGTTCCCTATTATGCCTTTGGATAGGCACCTGAATCTGCTCTTGGTTATTTAAAAATTAAAACAAGATGTCAAGTACTTTTTTGCTATATACTTGAGAAAAAACCCTATAGTTCAAGATATGAACCGGATAAAATCAGCCGGTTTTTCCAAGATCTGACTGATGACCCTGATGCTGGTAGCAAGGGGTCACTCTAAGGTAGTGAATCAGGGCATCGGTGATATGGAGGGCGTGGCAAAAATCTTCTGTGACCATATCGCCGATGCCCTGGATGTGATCCCTTTATAATTAATTTAACCCAGTGAAACCCTGATCCTGGGGCCAGGGTTTTTAATCGATGAATCAATCCCGGTTAAGGCAACAAATATCCCGGCCGGAAAGACCAGGATATTTTCATCCGCCTAAAAAGAATACTTCATTGAGGCAAAAAAAGATCGTCCGGCACCACGATATGGAGACAAGGTACCCACCCCTGATGAATCATAAAAAGTTTGGACGTAGGTATCATAATTTTCATCCAGCAGATTGTTCACCTGGCAGGAGAAGGTCCAATTGTCACTCAAACGCTGGTTTGCCTTAATGTCAATGGTATAGTAAGATGACAGGGTTTGTGCCGGAGTGCTGTCTGTATCCAAAGTGTAAATTGCCGGTCTTTTACTTGTGTAGCGATATACTGCGGTAATATCCAAACCGCAATCAAACCATCTCGTCACAGCTGCTTTGAAAAAATCGTCCGGTGTATACCGGGCCTGCCTTTTGGCACCTCCCTCTTTCTCTTCAGTTGCGTCCGTTTTTGTATAGCTTAGTGAAAGGTCGGTATTGTAAAAAGGTCCAAATTTAAGACCTGCTTCAATGCCGGACGCTTCGTATTTTGATAAATTTTCAGGTGTATAAAAATAACTTGCATCAGGGACCCATTCAATTTTATCGTCTATATCCCACTTAAAATAAGTAAGACTGGCAAAAATTTTATTATCCAACAGACTCTGTTCAATGCCGATATCGGAATGCATTCCTGTTTCCGGTTTCAAGCCTGAATTTCCCTGGGTTCCCGAACCCCAACCCCAGTCTTCATAGGGCCAGAACAGGTCATTGGGTGTGGGAGCTTTAAAATGTTTTCCAGTATTAAATTTTATTACCGTAGAATCTGTTGGATTCAAGACAAGTCCAAAACGGGGCAGAGTTTCCGATCCGAATACGGAATGATCCTCCTGGCGGATTCCCAATGTTCCCTTCAGATATTTTATGGGCCTGTAGTGAAGTTCTGCATACAATCCTGTGGAATGAAGGCTGTTTTTACCTGTCAAGGTGGATGCGACATTCCCGTACCCGTCCAATGTTTCACTTTGGCTTTCCCAATCATACTCCTTATACTGAAATCCTACCAACAATGTACCGTTGTCCAAGGGATGGATGTCCAGATTGCCTTCCATCCCAATTACTTCATTGGTTACAATGCTGTGGGATCCGGGCAGGTTTCCCGGAGAAAATGAATCATAATAACGCGAAATATTATCACTTTCCATATCTGTAAAATCAGCCTGAAGATTTATCCCGATCCACTCTAACGGATCCGCCTCGATTTTAAAGATCAGATGTGTATCCTGCTCTTCGGCACGGCTCAGTAGGTTTGCAGACTCACTGTTATAAAAAGGAATCCCGTTGACTGAAAAAGATGGTGTGCCATCCGGAGGTACCGGTCCGGGATTTCCGTTTTCCTTGTCAACTATGTCTCCGTAAAGGCTGATTTGAAAATCGTTTTCATTTTTATAGATACATTTAAAGGAACCGTTTTTTTGTTCCGCATCTGCATTGTCCCGGAACCCGTCCGTTCCAAATAAATCGGCGGTGATGTAATATCCGAAATGATCATTTAAAAACAACCCGTTTTCAGCACTGACCTGGTAGGTGTCTTCCGTGCCGTATCCCGCACTGACCGCAAGATCCGTCTGCCCTTCCTTTGGGCTTTTGGTGATAATATTGACAATTCCGCCCATGGCCCCGGATCCGTATAAGACAGAGCCTGATCCTTTAACTACTTCGATACGTTCGATATTGGTGATGGAGAGTTTGCCGATATTGGAGGTTCCAAGTGATGGCGAGTTCACAGTAAGGCCGTTAATAAGAACCTGTGTTCCATCTCCTCCCATTCCCCGGATATGGAGCTCCTGGCCCGCACCTCCAAAATCTCCCCGGGTTCTCCAGTCAATCCCCAATTCACCTCCTATCAGGTCTCCTATTCCCTGGGCAGGGGAATCCTCAAGATCCAGATCATCTATCACCAAAGTGCTATTGGATATATCCTTTCTTGATTCTTCGGTTTTGGTGGCACTGACAATGACTTCGTCCATTTCAACTATACTGCGGTTTGATTCTTCGGAATAGCTCATGCCCGGATGCAGCAATACAACAGCAATACAAAAACGGAGTAGATTTTTAATCATGTCTTTCTCCCCTTATTGTCCGGGAGAATGAAAAACCCCGGACCATTTGTTGAAGAATGATCTGGGGTGCCCTGTTTTCCTCAGATATGCGCCTTCCCTAGTCCACGTGGGACGGCAGTATCAGACCGCTTCAGGCAGGTTTTCTGACTTTCGGTTCATCCTAGTAACCGCGCCTTCCCAGCTTTTACGCCAGTGGCTTTGTTGCGGCGTTCGTCCCGATTACAGCGGCGGGCCCATCCCTGAATTCCACAGGGTTCCCTATTATGCCTTTCGGCACCTGAATCTGATATTTGTTATTTAAAAATCAAAACAGGATGTCAAGCTATTTTTACTATACCCCAGGACTTTTTTGCTATAATTCAGGATTTCTTTGCTGGAATCCCGGTATTTAGGTTAGGCTCCCAGATAGGCCTTTTTGACCTGGGGATCGTCCAATAGCTGTTCGGCCGGACCTTCCAGGACCAGGGAGCCGTTTTCGATCACATACCCCCTCTGGGCGAATTTCAAGGCAAGTCTTGCGTTCTGCTCCACCAGGAGGATGGTGGTTCCCTGTTTGTTGATCTCCTTAAGGGCCTTGAACATGTCGAGCATGAGCAAGGGGGCAAGCCCCATGGAAGGTTCGTCCAGAAGCATGATCTTGTGGCCGGACATATAGGCCCGGCCCACGGCCAGCATCTGCTGCTCTCCACCGGACAGGGTCCCGGCCAGCTGGTCTTTTCTTTCCTCCAGCCGTGTAAAGAGGTCAAATACCCATTTTTTGTCTTTTTCGATCTGGCCCCTGTCCTTTCTGGCAAAGCAGGCCAGGTCCAGATTCTCCGTGACCGTCAGGTTGCCGAAGATCCGTCTTCCTTCGGGTACATGGGAGATGCCGAGCTTGGAAACCACCTTATCGGCACTGTATTTGAGGATATTTTCATTGTTGAACTCAAGCACGGATCCGGATTCTGAAGGCACCATCCTGGAAATGGCCCGTAACGTGGTGCTTTTCCCGGCCCCGTTGGCGCCGATGATGGTCAGGATTTCACCCTGGTCAACGGTGAAGCTGATCCCGTGCAGGGCCTTGATATTGCCGTAGGATACTTTTAAATTTTCGACTTTAAGCTGCATCAGGTCAGGTCCTCCTTTCCGAGATAGGCTTCAATCACTTCCGGGTTGTTCTGGATTTCTTCCGGCGGTCCCTCGGCAATGACCTCCCCGAACACCAGGGTCTGAATATGCTGGCACAGATCCATGACAAATTTCATGCGGTGTTCAATAAGGAAAATGGCGACCTTAAAGTCCTGGTGGACCTGTTGGATAATTTTGATCATCCGGACCAGTTCGTCCGGGGTCATGCCGGCCGTGGGCTCATCCAGGAAAAGGATCTTGGGTTTGGTGGCCATGGCCCGGGCCATCTCCACCCGTCTCTGGGCCCCGTAGGGCAGGTTGGTCACCAGCTGGTCGGCATGCTGCTTGATGTCGAAAAGTTCCAGGAGCCGGAATGCGTTTTCTTCCACCTGGGCTTCCTGGCGGCGGCAGGCCCGGGTGTTGAAAAAAGAGCCGAACAGACCGTAGGAAAGCTGGGAATAGTGGGCCATTTTAATATGGTCCAGCACGCTCATGTGGCGCCAGAGGGCAAGGTTCTGAAAGGTCCGGCCAAGGCCTTTGGCTGCAATTTCATTGGTTTCAAGGCCTTTGATGTTCTTACCCTCCAGGGAGATCTCCCCTTCGGTGGGGGTATAGACCCCGGTGATTAAATTAAAAATCGTGGTCTTCCCGGCCCCGTTGGGTCCGATGAGGCCGGTAATCTGCCGGGGTGCGATGTCAAGGTTATAGTTGTGGACAGCGCGCAACCCTCCGAAATAATGGGTCATCTTATCTACTTTCAGCAATGTCGACATCTTATACTCCTTGTTCGCGTTTGTTTTTGGCCCGGAGAAGTTTTCCGGCATCAATCTCCTTGAAAGAGATCAGGCCGTAGGGTCTGAAGATCATGACAAAGATAAGAATCAAGGGGATGATGATCCACTTGAACAATTCCAGGGGGCGCAGGGCCTCTCCCAGAACGTTGATGCTCACGGCGCCAACAATGGATCCCACAATGGAGTTGAGTCCCCCGAAATAGACCATGGCCAGGATCTCGGCCAGACGGTTGATGCTGAACATGCCCGGGTTGATATAGGCCAGGACATGGGCGAATAGTCCGCCTGCGACTCCAGCCCAGAAGGCCCCGAACATAAAGGCGCTCATCTTGGTTTTCCGGGTCTTGATTGTCATGGATTCGGCTGCGGCCTCGTCGTCCCGGACCGTGTTCAGGGCCTTGCCCAGGATGGAGCTGACAAAATTGTGCACGATCCAGATACAGAGCAGGGTCCAGCAGAAGATCACGGGCAGGGGAGCGTAATCGGGCTGACCGCCCATGCCCCTGGCCCCGCCCAGGACCTGAAGATTTTCCACTGCGGATTTCACGATGAACATGAATGCAAGGGAGATGATGGCCAGATAATCTCCCCGGGTTCGGAAAGAGGGAATGGCAACGGCCAGGGACCCCAGGGCGGCGGCGGCACCTCCGGCCAGAAGGGCCAGGGGAAAAAGCCAGGGGCCCAGGGCAGGGGGCAGGAGCGCAGCCCCGAAGATTTTATCATTGGTAAAGAGCAGCAGGGTGAAGATGGAGGAAACATAGGCCCCCAAAGCCATGAATCCGGGGTGGGAACAGGAAAACTCCCCCTGGTATCCGTTGATCACGTTGATGCTTACGGTGAGAATGATGGAGATCATGGTCAGCTTGATGATCAGGACCCTGTAGTCGTTGATACCGGCCCAAAGATGGAGAATGGCATAAAAAGCGGCCAGATGGATCACGGCGGACAGCCAGAGGGGAAGGCGTTCCAGGCCGGCAGCCAGAGAATTGGTAAAAAACGTGCTGAGCCTGGAAACCACCAGGATCGGTATCACATATACGATCAGATCATACCCGATGGCGCCGGGTATCATCAAGGGTTCCTTAAGCATGATCAGGGCGCCGAACAGCACGGGTATCTTGGGCAGCCCCAGGTAGTATGAGATATAATCGTATCCCCAGTAATACTCAATCAGTACGGCGGCCAGAAACCCCAGAAACCATCCCAGCACGGGCACTGTTGAAAACATATTTTTAAATTTTCTTGCGAATTCCATTCATCTTTCCTGTAAATAAAGTCTAAAGCCAAAAGTCTAATGGACAAAGCAGTTAGGTTATAACCTGAGTTTGGTGCTGTGCTCCATTCCGAAAAATCCCCTGGGTCTGAAGGTCAGGATCACCAGGATTATGGAATAGGCAATCAGGTCCCGTAAGGTTGACGGGAAAATCGTGGCCACGAAGATCTCGATGAATCCCAAAAGATAGCCGGCCAGGGCAGCTCCCTTGATGGAACCCCGGCCTCCGAGAATGGCCGCCACAAAGGCTTTCCATCCGATAATAACCCCCATGTAGGGATCCAGAATGGGATAGGCCTGACCGTAGAGTATGCCGGCGACGGAAGCAAGACCGGCTCCAACGGCAAAGGTCAAAGGCGCGATGATATTGATGGAGACCCCCATGAGGGGGACGGCAAGAAAGTCATAGGACATGGCCCTCATGGCCATTCCCCATTTGGTTTTCTGAATAAAGGCGTGCAGGGCGAGCATGAGGAGAAAGGAAAGGATGATGATCATGGCCTTGACATTGGTAAAGTAGATGCCGCCGATTTTATAGGTAACGGATTCCATAAGGGGAGGGAAGCTCAAGCGTTTGGCCCCCAGCAGAATGAGAATCCCGGTTTCAAAAATAATACCGATCATCAGACCCGTAATGGCGGCTGAGGCGCGCGGGGCGGCACGCAGGGGCCGGTATCCGGCCACCTCCACAAAGACCCCGATCCAGGAGGCCAGGAACATGGTCACCACCACGGTGGAGATAAAGATCAGGGGGGCAGGCAAAAAGCCTGCGAACATGGCCAGAAAAAGAGTGGCAATCCCGAAGCCGATGTAAGTGCCCACCATGAAGATATCGCCGTGGGCAAAGTTAAAGAGCATGAGTACCCCGTATACCATGGAGTACCCAATAGAGATCACCGCATAAAAACTGCCCCGCTGGAGGGCATTGATCAGGTTTTGTAGAATATATTGAAATAATTCTATCAAAGGTTCCATTCACCAACTCCTGTTGAAAAGCAAGAAAAGCGAGAGCAGCCATCAGCGAGAACAGCATTTTGCATTCGCTTTTCAATATATTTATGGTCTAGGACCATATAGGTTAATAAGGAATGACTGCTGTGCCCGGGGCACAGCAGTCATCTATTAAAAAGTTAGGTATTCTCTTTAGGGGCAACTGGATTTATAGAATTCGTAATCCCCCTGGTCGTTGATCTTGACAATCACGGCGCATTTAATGGGATCCCCTTCTTCGGTGAAGGTCATATTGCCGGTGATGCCGGAAAAGTTCTTGATTTTGGCCAGGGCATCACGGACGGCGGTTCTGTCTTTTTCGATCCGGCCGGTGATTTTTCCGGTATCCTGAATGGCCTGCTGGGCCAGGCGCAGGGCATCCCAGGTCAGTGCGGCCACGTCGTCGGGGATGTAACCGTAGGTTTTATTGTACCGGTCAATAAATTCCTTGGTGGCGCCTTTGGCTCCGGCTGCTGCATAATGAGAGGAAAAGAACAGGCCATAACAGGCCTCTCCGCACAGTTCAACGGTCTCTGCAGATCCCCAGGAATCAGACCCTACGATGGGGCCTTTCCATCCAAGGTTTTTGGCCTGGCTGACGATCAGAGGCACCTCATTGTAGTACTGGGGAGTAAACAGGACTTCGGCTCCGGATTTAACGATCTTGGTCAACTGGGAAGAGAAATCCGTATCCTTGGTGGTAAAACTTTCAAAGGCGACCACTGATCCGGCCCCATGTTTTTTCTCCCAGGCTTCCTTGAACACTTCGGCCAGGCCCTTGGGATAGTCCGAGGCTACGTCGTAGAGGACGGCTGCCTTGGTAAATCCGAACTCATCGGTGATAAAGTTGGCCACAACCGGTCCCTGGAAGGGATCCAGAAAACATCCCCGGAAAACATAGGGGCGGTCCAGGGTGGTGTTGGGGTTGGTGGACCAGGGGCTGATCATGACGGTCTTGTACTTGTTGGCCACTTCACCGGCCGGAACCGCCTGCTTGGAAGACTGGGGGCCGATAATGGCCAGAACGTCATCCTGGGAAATCATCTTTGTATTGGCTTTTACAGCGGATTCAGCCTTGGATTCATTGTCTTCGATGATCAGTTCCACTTCGTATTTTTTCCCGCCCACTTCCAGGCCGCCTGCCTTTTCAATGTCCTCAAGCCACATCATGGCCGCATATTTACTGCCTTCTCCTACCTTGGGGATATCCCCGGTCAGGGGCGCGTTGATGCCGATCTTGATAATGGTTTTCCTGGCGCTGAAGGCAAGGGGTGAAAACAGCATGGTCACGACAAAGGCTGCAAGGGTGAAATAAACAAGTTTTCTCATGGGTCCTCCTCTAAGATAATAAAAATAATTTTTCTGAATCCCCATATTTCTTATTGAGGAAATCCAAAATCATTGGCCGTTTAATTTCATTAAACCTAAATATTTTTCCAATCACACGAAAAAGATCCCTGTGATGCAATCAATGTTTGCGGGAAATATAAGTTTTATCTATATGTAAAAAAAAAGGGGAAGTAAACCCAAATTTTCAGTCAGATCGTAAATTTAAGAACTCGAAAAAGAGAGAATAAAACAGACGGCTTGTTATTTTACAGGGGGAGAGACCTTGAATTCGTTCATCTTGTACAGCAGGGTCTTATAGCTGATTTTTAAAATCTTGGAAGCCTTGGACCGGTTCCACCCGACTTTTTCCAGAACAAAGGTAATCACTTCTCTCTCAACCCTGTCAGAGGCCAGTTTTTTGATCTTCTTCAATGAGATGTCTTCAAATAACTTCTCCGAACTGGTGGACAGGTCCACAAACTGGGAGATGATGGATACACGCTCGTCGCTTAATTCTTCATGGACATTAATTTCAGACGCTTCATTCCGGGGCCGGGATGAAGGAACCTCGGGGATCAGTTCGGGGGGATGATCCTGGGGCAGTTCCTGGAATATCTTTTTCCAGGAGTTCATGACCATCTGTTTTTTGATGCAGTTTTGAAGCTGCCGTACGTTTCCGGGCCAGGGATATTCACAGAGCTTGGCCAGGGTGTCCGGGTCGGGCTTGGACCCCTGGCTGTCCGGGTACTCGGATTTATATATCCTGAAGTAATATTCAATCAGGGGGGGGATATCCTCTTTCCGCTCACGAAGGGGGGGGATGTCAATCTTAATGATATTGAGACGGTAGAAAAGATCTTCCCTGAATTGTTTTCGTTTCATGCTTTTTTCTAGATCGTGGTTGGTTGCGGCGATGACCCATACATCGGTTTTAAAATCCTGGTCCGATCCCAGGGGAGAGAACTCACCGCTCTGCAGGACATGAAGCATCTTTGACTGAAGTGCCAGGGGCATATCACCGATTTCGTCCAGGAAAAGAACCCCTTTGTCAGCGGTCTGGAACTTGCCCGGCCTTTTTCTGTGGGCACCGGTAAAGGCTCCTTTTTCGTATCCGTAAAGTTCGCTTTCCAAAAGGGTTTCCGGCAATGCCGCACAATTTATCTTTACAAAATTTTTGGAAGACCTTGTGGATTCCGCATATAGATTCTGAGCAACCACCTCTTTTCCTACCCCTGTCTCGCCCGTGATCAAAACATTCAGGCAGGTATGGGCTACATGGTTAATCAATTCCTTGATTTTCAACATTGACTTGCTTACGCCGATTAAGGGTGTACTCATAATTTTGTCGTAGATTTATTTTTCTGGGTTATCTTTGGTTAAGAGGGCGGAAACCTTTTCTTCAATTTTAAAAAGATCTATGGGTTTAAACAGGACCAGATCCGCTTCTGCTTCGGATGCAAGTGCTCCGGGCTGATCTCCGTAACCTGTCATGGCGATGATTTTGATATGGGGATACTCCTTTTTTACGATGGAGATTAATCCCACCCCACTGATGTTCGGCATGACAAGATCCGTTATCAGGCAGTGAAAAATATGGGATTTATCTTTCAGGATCTTAAGGGCTGCAAACCCGTCCACGGCGGTTTTCACTTCATATCCCATTGAATTGAAAAATTCATAAAAGGTGGACAGGATGTCTTCGTTGTCATCGACTATTAAAAGTCGTAAAGGGTTTTCTGCCATTTTTTTTTACCTTAAGAGTGCAAGGGAATCTTGTATAATGGTTAGTGCATATAATAGATCCGCAATGGTTTGCAAGAGAAAAAAAGAAAAAAAGAGTAGATTTTTATCTTATCTAAAGTAGGACACGACAATATAGATGAAAAATAAGGCGATAAACAGGGTTCCTGTTTTTTTATTCACCCCCCGGCCCAGAAAAGCCACACTGCCTAACAGGACAGTGATGAAGAGCATGAAGGGGAACTGAAAAGAGTGAAGTTCCGGATTAATGGCCATGGGATTGAACATCCCCACAGTTCCCATGACCAGGCAGATATTAAAGAGATTGGATCCCACCACATTCCCCACGGAGATATCACTTTCATTCCTGGCCGCGGCAACGGCGGAAGTGGCAAGTTCAGGCAAAGAGGTTCCCAGGGCAACCACTGAAATACCGATAAAGGTTTGGGACAGCCCGATTTTATTGGCAATGACAATGGCTTCAGTGACAACAAAATCCGCCCCGACCCCAAGCATGATGATCCCCAGAACGATGTAGATGCCGTTTTTCAGGATCTTTTTGCCGGACCGGACAGGGGAGGGGGTATCCGGACAGCCCTTGTTGTTGTCCTTTGCGGTCAGGATGCCGTAAACCAGAAACACCAGAAGCAGGAGCAAAAGGATAATCCCGTCGGTCCGCCCCAGATCTGAATCCAGGCAGAGAATCCAGAACACCAGGGAAACAAGGATCATATAGGGAATTTCAATCCTGGCCACCTGTTTTTTCACGGAGACCGGCTTAAGCAGGGCGGAAATCCCAAGGACAAGGGTGATATTGATGACATTGGAACCGATGATATTGCCGATGGATATTCCCCCGGACCCTTTTATGGCCGCCACCAGGCTGACCAGAAGCTCCGGGGCGGATGTGGCAAGGGAGACAATGGTTAATCCAACGATAACCGGGCGGATAGCAAACATGATGGCGGTGGAGGCTGCCCCTTCCACGAGAACAGTGGAGCCGATATAAAGCAGGGCAAGGCCTGCGGCCAGAATCAATAATTGAATGAGCACGGGTAGCTTTCTTTGGATATGGGTTCGGATGCTAAGGTTCTTGCCTTAACACAAAATTAATATTATAAGGCGTGAATAATAAATCACTGGAATGAATTTATCAAGGCAGATAATTAAAACAAGGAAGCCACCAATGAAACAGAGCATGATAAAAGGAACCGGCATGTTTGTTCCTCCCAATATAGTCACCAATCAGGATCTTGAAGAGATAATGGATACCTCGGATGAATGGATCCGCCAGAGAACCGGTATCCGGCAGCGGCATTGGATTACCGAAGAGTGCGGTTCTTCGGATCTCGGATATGAGGCCGCCCAAAAAGCCCTGGATATGGCCGGATGGACTCCCGAGGATCTTGATTTTATTATTTTTGCCACATTGAGCCCGGACATCATGTTTCCGGGGTCTGGCTGCCTCATGGCGGCGCGCCTGGGTCTCAACTCCACGCCGGTTCTCGATATCCGTCAGCAGTGCACCGGATTTCTCTACGGCCTTGCAACGGCGGATGCCTATATCAAATCCGGACTGGCCAAAAAAATTCTTCTTGTGGGCGGAGAGGTTCACTCTTCCGGGCTTGACAAATCCACCCGGGGCAGGGACGTGACCGTCATCTTCGGTGACGGAGCCGCTGCCGTATGTCTGGAAGGAATCGAGACCGATGAAAAGGTGGGGCTGCTGGCATCCGCACTCCATGCGGACGGGCATTTTGCCTCTTCCCTCATGACCGAACTGCCGGCCTCTAGGCTTGTCGACCGCTTCCCCAAGGAACTCAGCCTTGACGATCCCCGGTACTATCCGGTCATGGACGGCCCTGCCATTTTCAAAAAAGCCGTCAGAATGCTGCCCAAGGTGACCAATGAAGCCCTTACGACCGCAGGCATCACCCTGGACCAGATTGACCTGATCATTCCCCACCAGGCCAACAAAAGGATCAACCAGGCTTTTGGTCAATTCCTCAAGGTCCCTGAAGACAAGGTCTTTCATAATATTGAAAACTACGGAAATACAACGGCGGCAAGCATTCCCCTTGCCCTGCACGAGGCCATGGAACAGGGCCGGATCGGGACTTCCGGTCAGATCGTTTTATTTGCCGGTCTCGGCGCCGGCCTGACCTGGGGGGCGTCCATCTATAAGTTCTTCTGAATAATTTAAGAGAGACCCTATAGCTTACCTTTAAAAAGAGTGGTCAGATAAAATTCTTCGGCCCTTCCCATGTGATCAAAACCGTGGGAAGGGTCGTTGTTTTTTGATTGGATCTCGGTTCGGATGGAGGTTGCCAGGGTTTTTCCCAGCTCCACGCCGAACTGGTCAAAGGGATTGATCCCAAGGATAAATCCTTCCAGAACCGTTCTTGCCTCATAGAAGGACAGGAGTGTGCCAATGCTCCGGGCGGACAAATCATTGATCAGAATCACCGACGAGGGCCGGTTACCCGGAAAAAATTTTTCAGGCCGTTCGTCTTCCTTGCCAAGGGCCAGGGCCGTGGTCTGGGCAATCATATTGGCCCAGAGTTCCTGGTGGTTGGATACCCCCTTTGAAAGAGCGGCCCTGCCCGTAAACCCCGGAGTGACCACACCGATGAAATCAATGGGAAAGGCCGGACCCTGGTGGGCCAGCTGGAAAAAAGAGTGCTGGGCATTGGTTCCGGGTTCTCCGAATATGATGCATCCCCCGGGCTGATTCAAAAATTGCCCCTCTTCCGTCACCATTTTTCCCAGGCTTTCCATATAGAGTTGCTGAACATGGGGGGCCAGCCTGGATAGACCGCTGGAATAGGGGATGACGGCCTGGGCCGGATACCCGAGGCAGAAGATGTTCCAGATGCTGATCAGGGCGGCGGTTAAGGGGATGTTCTCTTCCGGCGCTTTTCTTTGGGCATGAAGATCCATTAAATGGCATCCTTGAAGAAAGTCCTCAAACACTCCAAAGCCGAAGGCCAGGCTCAAAGGCAGTCCGCCCACGGCGGAACTGACGGAATATCTGCCGCCGATGAAATCAAACATGTGAAAACTGTCCAGGATGGCTGCGGACGGATCATCGCCGGGACTTGCTTTTGCCGTAATCGTGACCAGATGGCCGGATACATTCAGATCATGGTCTTTAAGAAAGGTTTGAACCTGTTCCAGGTTGGCCATGGTCTCGGTGGTGGTGTAGGATTTGGAAATAACGATCCAGAGGCAGGTTTCAGGGTCGATCTCTTTGGTAATGGTGCCAAAATTATCAATGTCCACATTGGAGAGAAATGAGAGTCTGATTTTGGGATCATGAACGGTTTTTAACGCCTCATATACAAACTCACACCCCAGATAGGACCCTCCGATCCCAACGATCACGGCATGGGTAAAGGGTTTGCCTGTGGAGCCCTTTATCCTGCCTGCATGAAGGGAGGATGAAAAATCCTGAATCTCCTGATTCACCCGGGCCATTTCCCCAAGTACATCCACCTCTTTTGTCCGCAGTTCTTTGCGGCTAAACTCCCGGGCACCGGTATGGAGGGCGGCCCGTTGTTCGGTTTTATTCACCAGGCTTCCCAGGGTCATTTGAGAAAAGGTCTCCAGGGCCCGGGTCTTTTCTGCAAGAGCATGGAGGGAGGCCAGACTCTCCCCATCAATCCGCTGCCGTGAAAAATCAAAAAACATGGAATCCGCGCCCAGGCTGAACCTCTGAAACCGGTCCGGTTCCCGGATCAGATTTTTCAGGTGGTATTCACTTTGACTGAATTTTTCCGCCTGAAGACTGAGAGCTTTGAATTCGTCAAGTTCATGCATGGTTGCCCGGCTCATCTTTGTTCTCCTATAAAAGGGTATGAAATCCATCAAGATGGTCCCTAGGATAGTAAACCTGGCCCCCCGGGTCAAGCCGGGAAACTTAAAAATCCTTGACAGGGCAGGCAGAAGAAATCTAATAGTGAAGCCATGAAAGAGCGTAAAATAGAAGCTTTACTCCAAAGGGGGGTCAATATTCCCAATCCGGATTCGGTTTATATCGCGGAGGAAGTCGATCTGGACCGGATTTCCACGGACAATGTCACTCTGTTCAGCGGAACCAAGCTTATGGGGTCCCGAACCCTGATCATGGAAAATTCCAGGATCGGGTATGAGGCACCGGTCACCCTGGAAGATACCCTGGTGGGGAAAAACACCCGGCTCAACGGCGGATTTTTCCAGGGAGCTGTTTTTGCCGGGGAGAATACCTTTGGGTCTGGGGCCCATGTCCGTTCCGGAACCATTCTGGAAGAACAGGCCAATGCCGCCCACACCGTGGGACTCAAGCAGACTCTTCTTTTTCCCTTTGTCACACTGGGAAGCCTGATCAACTTCTGTGACTGTTTCATGGCCGGCGGCACCAGCCGGAAAGACCACTCGGAAGTCGGGTCTTCCTTTATCCATTTTAATTATACCCCGAACCAGGACAAGGCCACTCCGTCCATGATGGGGAATGTGCACCAGGGGGTCATGCTGGATCAGCGGCCCATTTTCCTGGGGGGGCAGGGGGGCATTGTGGGCCCTGTCAGAATCGGGTTCGGCTGCATTTCAGCTGCCGGCTCAGTTGTTCGAAAGGATGAAGAGAAACCGGACCGCCTGATTCTGGCAGGGGGAATGAAATCCATGTCCATGCCCTGGAAGCCCGGGGTCTACTCCCAGGTGGAAAGAATTTTCAATCATAATCTCAGATATATTGCCGGACTGATCTCTCTGAAGGCCTGGTATGCCCATGTCCGGCCCCTGTTTGCCGGGGATGATCTTTCAAAGGCTCTGGTTTGGGGCATGCAGGAAAACCTGGACATCTGCCTAGGGGAAAGGATCCGCAGGTTGGGAATTTTTTGTGAAAAACTAATTACCTCCAAAGAGATCCTAACCTCAGGCTCAAAAAAAACAAAACCCAATGGTGTATCCACCCGGATCAACAGCCATGACAGGGCCATCCAAAATTTTACCCTTGCCAAAAGAATTTTTGAGGCGGAATTGAAAAAAGAGCAAATGAACGAGGGCGGAGAAAAAGTAATCCGGGCAGTAGAGGCCGGAATCCGAGAAAAAGGAAAGGATTATACTGGCGTTATCAAAGGACTTTCTTCCCAGGCCCGGAAAACCGGAAGTGAATGGCTGTACAATATTGAAAACCGGATACTAGAGCCCCTATTGATATAAATCAGATCGGAATTAAGGCAAAAAAATGGCAGGACTTTTCGGAACAGACGGTATCAGGGGCAGGGCAAACACCTTTCCCATCACCTGTGAAATCGCGGTCAAAACAGGCCGGGCAGTGGGAAATTTTGTCAGAAAAAATCAAGATCAGTTTCTGATCATCGGAAGGGACACCCGGGTTTCTGGCCATATGCTGGAAGCGGCTTTGGCCGCAGGTGCCTCATCAGCCGGGGTGGAAGTCCGCCTTGCCGGAGTAATTCCCACCCCAGGGGTTGCCTATCTTTGTTCCTGTCTGAAAGGGGCAGGGGCCGGCATCGTGATTTCCGCTTCCCACAATCCCTATTATGACAACGGAATTAAAATATTCAGAAAGGGCGGAATTAAGCTCACCGATGCCCAGGAAGAGGAGATCGAATCCAGAATTCTGAATGACCAGGACGATGTTTCACAGAAAAATATCGGAAAAATTTCCATAATTTCAGATAGTTTGGATAAGTATGCCGCTTTTCTTCTGTCCAGGTTTCCAATCAGGAAACCCCAAGGGCCCGGCGAAAACCCCCTCAAGCTGATCATCGACGCATCCAACGGCGCGGCGTCAAAAATCGGACGCATGGTATTTGGCTCCGGCCTGTTTGATCCTCTCTATATCTTTGATCAGCCAAACGGATGCAATATCAATGAGAAGTGCGGATCCCAGCATACGGACACCCTGAAAAAACGGGTTATAGAAGAAAAGGCCGACGCCGGCCTTGCCTTTGACGGCGATGCAGACCGCCTGATCGCAGTGGATGAGACCGGCAAGGAGATTTCAGGGGACCAGATTCTGGCCATTTGCGCCAAATACGCAAAGAAAAAGGGAAGCTTGAAAAACAACACCCTTGTAAGCACAATCATGAGCAATATCGGACTGACAGAGACCTTAGACTCCCTTGGCATCAGACACTTAAAATCCGATGTGGGCGACCGCAAGGTATTGGAGGAGATGATGCGGTCCGGAGCCGTGATCGGCGGTGAGGACTCGGGGCACATGATCTTTCTTGAAGATCACACCACAGGAGACGGCATACTTTCAGCCCTTAAGCTCCTTGAAATAATGATGACCGCAAAAAAGCCCTTATCCGAATTGGCATCCATTATGACCGTATATCCCATGGTTTTGATCAACGTGGAAGTGGATGCATCAAGGCCGGATTTTAAAAGCATCCCTCCCATTGCCAAAACCATTGACCAGGTGGAAGAAAAATTGTCCGGCCGGGGCAGGGTGCTGATCCGGTATTCCGGTACACAACCTTTGCTCCGGGTCATGGTGGAAGGGCCGGATCAGGATCAAACCCTTGCCTATTGCGAGAAGATCTGTCAGTCCATCCGGGAGAATATCGCCTGACAATCGATTCAGTGGCGGGCATTGCACGTACAACGGGAGTTTTGGTATAAACAAACCTCACCAAAACGCCCGTATTTACTATTGCATATACAATATGCAATGCAGATGTCTATTTAGCAGATCTTAATCTCTGGCCACGCCCAGCAGATGGAGCAGATGGACAAACAGACCCATGAAATCCAGGTAAAGACTCAAAGCCCCCATGATGGCGCCTTTGCGAACCATGGCTCCGGTGGCGTTATCCGGCATTGTCACGGCCATGGATTTCAGTTTCTGGGTATCATAGGCCGTCAGACCGGTGAAGATAACCACGGCGATCATGGAAATGATCATCTGCATCATGGTGGAGCCGATAAAGATATTGACGACCATGGCAATGATGATTCCTATAAGACCCATCATCATAAACTGGGCCATACCGGTGAGATCCTTTTTAGTCACCATGCCGTAGACGCTTGCCGCACCAAAAGTAGCTGCGCAGATGAAAAAGGTCGAGGCGATGGACGATGATGTGTAAACCAGAAAAATGGGAGCCAGGCAGACACCGTAAAGCACGGTGAGAAGCGCATAAAGGCCCGTGGCGGTGCTGGCCTGCATTTTATTGATTCTGGCGCCCAGGAATCCACAGAGAATGACCAGTCCGATCATCATGGCAAAGGGCATAATGGGATTTCCGTAGACCATCTGAAGAATGGCCGGACTGGTGGAGACAAAATAGGAAGTGACTCCTGTAAGAGCCAGACCGACTGCCATCCAATTGTATGTACTTCGGATAAAGGCATTCACCCGGCTGGCAGTGCCTGCATACTGGGATGTTGAAAAATTTGTATTCATTGGTTTCCTCCGTAAAATGGATTGTCTATATATCTTGACTCGTAATATAACATCAAAAGAGGGGATTGCAAGATTACAATTTGATTAATTCCCCTTGGAACCCGGGCTATCCGTACATTCCGGGTATTTTATAAAAAGTTTACATAATATATATTATCAGACCTTTGATATCCGGGGGTTTTAAAAGAAAAATCAGGTTTGATTAAAATATCAGAATTCCAAGATTTGTATTGTTAAAACCACACCATTGTTCTATAAATATTATCTTTGCATTTGAACGGGTTGGGAAGATGGCTGCAGAAAAAAATAATGGAAACATATACACGGTTTCAAACCTGACCAGAGAGATCAAGTCTCTTTTGGAAAATAAATTTCCCTTTGTATGGATCATCGGGGAAATTTCAAATTATGCGGTTCCTGTTTCCGGGCATTCCTATTTTTCCCTCAAAGATGCCAAAGCCGTTGTCAACTGCGTCATGTTCAAAAATCAAAAGACCTCCCTGAAGTTCAACCCGGAAAACGGGCTCAAGGTTATCGGGCTTGCCAGACTTTCCCTGTACGAACCCAGGGGTGCATACCAGCTCATCTTTGAACATATGGAACCCGAGGGGGCCGGATCCCTTCAGCTCGCCTTTGAACAGCTGAAAAAAAAATTGTTCCAGGAAGGTCTGTTTGACGCGGCCCATAAAAAAGAAATTCCGTTTCTGCCTCTGAAAATCAATCTCATCACTTCCGGAACCGGTGCGGCTGTCCGGGACATCATAAAGGTCGCCAATCGCAGGCTTCCCCTTTGCCGGCTTGAACTTCTGCCGGTCAAGGTCCAGGGTGAAGGCGCAGATCGAGAAATTGCCCATGCCCTTGAACTGGCCAACAGGTCGGGAAAATCCGATCTGATCATCCTTGCCCGGGGCGGCGGATCCATGGAGGATCTGGCGGCTTTTAACTCTGAAGTTGTGGCCCGAGCCATATTCGAATCCAACATTCCGGTGATCACCGGGGTGGGACATGAAACCGATTTCACCATAGCCGATTTTGTGGCGGATCTAAGGGCCCCTACCCCGTCTGCGGCTGCTGAATCGGCCCTGCCCGACAAAAAAAATCTCATTCAGATTCTGGAACGTCTTGAAATGTCCATGGTTTCTTCCATGAATCAAAGATTGGGCTTTTTAACAAACAGGATCCATGATCTTGAATCCAGGCTCAAAAGTCCCAGGCGGACCATGGATGATTACCGGTTCAGGCTGGAAGAGCTTGAATCCAGGATGATGAATTCCCTTGAAAATCAGCTGTTTCATAAAAAGGAGAAACTCTCCTGGGCCTGCCGGAATTTGAACGGCTCCCAACCCCAGGTCGAGGCCGGAACCCGTCAACTCAAAGAGCTTTCCAAGAGAATGGGGCTGGAAATGAAGGGATGCCTGGACAGATCCCGGACCCGGCTGGATCAGCTTGAAATGCATCTGTCGGCCCTCAGCCCTGAATCCGTACTTGACAGGGGGTACAGCATCGTCCAGACCCTTCCTGAAAAAACAATTGCCATGGACGCCGGCAAAATTCAACCCGGGACTTCCGTTGAGGTCTTCTTGTCAAAGGGACGGCTGATGGCCCGGGTCGAAGATTCTATATGCGAATAAAACAATCGGGGAAAAATCCCCTGGAGAAATTGTAAATATGGCCAAGAAAAAAAGTTTCGAAGAATCACTCAAGCAGCTTGAAGAGATCGTCCGGGAAATGGAATCCGGGGACCTGCCCCTTGAGCAGGCCCTGAAAAAATATGAAACCGGCATTGCCCATGCACAATACTGCAAGAAAATCTTGAACCAGACCGAGAAAAAGATAACGGTTTTAACACAGGGACTGGATGGCTCCCTGGAGGAAACTCCCCTTGAGGACCAATGAACTTTCATTTGATCTGCCCGCTTATCTGAAGAGTTGCCGGAAACTGGTCAATGACGGGCTTACAAGAATTTTTACAGGCTTTGATCAAAACAGGGAACTGATCCGGGCCATGGATCACTCCCTCATGGCCGGAGGCAAGCGGTTGCGCCCGATTCTGGCCCTGGCCTCGGCCCAAGCCTGCGGCGGGAATCCCATGCTTGCCCTGCCCGCCGGCTGTGCCATTGAACTGATCCACACTTACTCCCTGATCCACGATGACCTGCCGGCCATGGATGATGACGATCTGAGAAGGGGGGTTCCCACCTGCCACAAAAAATTCTCCGAGGCCACCGCCATTCTGGCGGGGGACGGCCTGCTCACCCATGCCTTCCGTGTCCTGTCCCGGCCCCATGATCTATTTGAGGTCTATCCGGACAATGCCGTTCTTTTAAAGGTGATCGCAGATATTTCCCTGGCAGCCGGCATCGACGGAATGGTGGAAGGACAGATGCTGGACATGCAGTCCCAGGAACTGTTAAAAAAAGGGCCTTCAGATGAAATTCTGGACCGTCTGATCCGGCTCCATACCCTTAAAACCGGGAGGATGATATCGGTCAGTGTGGACTCGGGTGTGCAAAGCGCAAATGGCGGAGAAAAACTTCGCACTCCCCTGCTAAAGTATGCCGATTCCATCGGACTGGCCTTCCAGGTCATGGATGATATCCTCAACATTGAGGGCGATCCAAAGATCATGGGAAAGGCGGCAGGCTCGGATGCGGCCAGTGAAAAGACCACTTTCCCTGCGGTTATGGGACTTTCACGCTCCAAAGAATATGCTGAAAAATTAATCCGGGACGCATGGGATGCCCTGGAAGGGTTTGACCAAAAGGCAGATCCTTTACGGGCCATTGCCCGGTATATCGTTCAAAGGAAGAGATAGACGTAAAACAAGTTATTTAAAAATATAAAATTAAACACAGGTAAAAAATTTGAGTCTGCTTGAACAAATCAAAACGTCCAGAGATGTAAAAGCCTTGTCCCGGGACCAGCTGCCGGACCTTGCAAAGGAACTGCGAAGCCGGATTATTGAAGTGGTTTCAAAAAACGGGGGGCACCTGGCTTCCAGTCTGGGGGCCGTTGAACTGACCCTGGCCATCCACTATGTATTTGACCTTCCCCAGGATACCCTGATCTGGGATGTGGGGCATCAATCCTATGCCCACAAGCTTCTGACCGGACGCAATGAACTCTTTGACACCCTTCGCCAGTACAAGGGAATCTCCGGATTTTCCAAAATCAAGGAAAGTCCCTATGACGGATTTACCGTGGGCCATTCATCCACATCCATTTCAGCGGCCCTGGGAATCCGTTCTGCCAAGGGCTTGATCCAAGACAATTCAGACGTGATTTCCGTAATCGGAGACGGATCACTCACCGCCGGTATTGCCTATGAAGGACTGAACCAGACCGGGGATCTGAAACCGGGAATGATCGTCATCCTCAATGACAACGACATGTCTATATCTGCCAATGTCGGGGCCTTGTCTTCATACCTGAGCCGGACCTTTTCATCCAAGACCCTTCAGAATATGAGGAACCAGTTCGGTTCTTTTTTAAAGTCTTTTCCCAAGATCGGCGACGACATGTACGGACTTGCCAAACGGTGGGAAGACTCCTTTAAAACATTCGTCACCCCGGGAATGCTCTTTGAAGCCTTTAACTTCGACTATTTCGGCCCCATCAACGGCCATAACCTCGACCACCTCATCGACATTCTGACCAATATCCGGCATCCCGATTCCCCGGTACTTCTCCATGTCACCACCCAAAAAGGCAAAGGATACGGACCGGCTGAAAAAAATCCGGTTTATTTCCACGGAGTGGGCTGCTTTGCCGTTGAAACCGGGAAAAGCGATAAAAAAGCAAAAGATAAAGTCCCCACCTATACAGAGGTTTTCGGGGATCATATGATCCGTCTGGCCAAGAAGGATGAAAGAATCGTGGCAGTGACTGCGGCCATGCCCGAGGGAACCGGTCTGACCCGGTTTGCCCGGGAGTTTGAAAACCGGTTCTTTGATGTGGGGATTGCAGAGCAGCATGCCGTTACCTTTTCCGCCGGCCTGGCATCCAGGGGGCTGAAACCGGTGGTGGCCATTTATTCCACCTTTCTGCAGCGGGCCTATGATCAGATCCTCCATGATGTCTGTATTGATGCCCATCCCGTGATCTTTGCCATTGACCGGGGCGGCATCGTGGGAGAAGACGGCCCCACCCACCATGGTCTGTTTGATTATGCCTATCTGAGAAGCATCCCCAATATGGTGGTCATGGCCCCTTCCAATGAGAATGAACTGGCCAGGATGCTTCAGACGGCGGTAAATCATCCGGGACCCATTGCCATGAGATATCCCCGGGGCAAGGGGGAAGGAGTCAAAATTGAGGAAAATCCATCCCCCATTGAAATCGGTAAAGCCAGGATGGCCAAGGAGGGTCAGGATCTCCTCATTATTGCCATTGGCCGGTCCGTGAACGATGCCCTTGAGGCTGCCCGGATTCTGGAGGAAGAAAATATCCGGGTCTCGGTAATGGATGCCCGATTTGTCAAGCCTCTTGACGAATCTCTTATCCTTGAAAGGGCCGGAAAAATCAAAAGAATCATCACCGTGGAAGAGCATGTCCTGGACGGAGGCTTCGGTTCAGCCGTTCTTGAGCTGCTCTTTGACAGGAACCTGGGCCAGGTTCAGGTCAAGCGGATCGGTATTGAGAATTGTTTTGTGGAGCATGGTTCCCAGGCGGTTCTCCGCAGGGACTATCACATCGATACAACGGCCATTGTAAATGAGGCCCGCGCCCTTTTGGGCAAAGAGCCGGATGCATAAGGACAAGCCTGTAAAACAGAGACTCGACCAACTCATCACTGAGAAAGGGCTGGTGGGATCCAGGCAAAGGGCCAAGGCAATGATCATGGCCGGCAGGGTATTGGTGGATGATGCGGTCTGTGATAAGCCCGGAATCCCGGTGAGTACCCAGGCCCAAATTGTGGTCAAGGATGACGACAACCCCTATGTGAGCCGGGGGGGGCTCAAACTTGAAAAGGCATTTGAGACCTTTCCCATTAGTGCAAAGGATCGGGTCTGCCTTGATATCGGGGCGTCCACAGGCGGATTCACCGACTGCCTCCTACAGAACGGAGCCAAAAAGGTCTATGCATGTGATGTGGGGTACGGACAGCTCGACTGGTCCCTGCGCAAGGATGACCGGGTGGTTGTCATCGAAAGAACCAATATCCGGTATATGGACTATGATGTGATCGGTGAAAAAGTGGATATGGTGGTGGCTGACACTTCTTTTATCTCACTTAAAAAAGTGATTCCGGCTGCGGAAAAATTTATGGCTGCCGGAACCGAGGTTCTGGCGTTGATCAAACCCCAGTTTGAAGCCGGAAGAGAAAATATTGGCAAGGGAGGTGTTGTAAGGGATCCAAAAACAAGGGAAGCCGTGAGAAAAGATCTGTCGGATTTTTTCCAGGAACGGGGGTATGAAATCAGGGGAATAGTCCCCTCCCCTATTCTCGGCCCCAAGGGAAACCAGGAAAGCATCATATTCATGGTTTTTCAGGAAAGCCCGTAAAAAACACTGTTTTTTTTATTTAAATTCTATTATTTAAATATTACTTTTTTATTAATTGTTTTTAAAGGAGCAGGAATGAGCGAAGAAATCAAAACCATGAGAAATGTGGCTTTGGCAGGCCATGGAGGTGCGGGCAAGACAACTCTTGCTGAGGCTATGCTGTTTAAGGCCGGGGTGATAAAGCGTCTGGGAAGGGTTGAGGAAGGAAACACAGTCATGGATTTCCAGCCGGAAGAAACCCGGAAGCAGCAGAGCATCAACACGGCATTTATCAAGTATACCCATAACAAGCATACCATCTCCCTGATGGATACTCCTGGTGACCAGAATTTCTTCTCTGCTTCCAAAACCTGTTTTCCCGTGGCAGACAGTATGATCTTTGTCATAGACGGCGTGGGCGGCCCTTCCGCCATGACCGAGGAAGCCGGAGCCAGTGCCCTGGAGTACAATCTGCCCGGAGTCGTTATTGTCAACAAACTGGACAGGGAAAGAGCCGACTATACCGTCTGTCTTGAAGCATGCAAAACCGCCCTGAAAAAGAAAATTGTCCCCATCTGCTTTCCCATCGGCCGGGAAGACAATTTCAAGGGACTGGTGGATATCGTGTCCGGCCAGGCATTTGAGTATGATGATGACGGCAAGGCAAAAAAAGTGGATATTCCGGCGGACATGGCCGACGACATGGCCATGGCAAAGGAAGAATTTGTTGAAAACATAGCAGAACTGGACGACGAACTTCTTGAGAAATACCTTGAAGGCGAAGAAATTACCGAAGATGAATTAAAGGCCGCTTTCCGCCAGGGCATTTTAGGGGCCGAGTTTTACCCGGCCGTAAGTGCCTCTGCCACGAAAATGATCGGCATTGAACTTATACTTGAGTTGATCAACGATTATCTGCCCTCTCCCCTGGATCGGGGGGACTGGACAGCCAAGGACGCCAATGGAGAGGAGGTTGTTGTTTCCCCTGACCCCAACGCCGAATTCTGCGGTTTTGTGTTTAACACCATTGTCGATCCATATGCGGGAAGACTTTCTCTTTTCAGGGTCATTTCAGGCAGCCTGGGCAAAGAAGGAAATCTTCTTAACGTAACCAAGGACACCAAGGAAAGATACTCCCAGCTGCTGGAGGTGGCGGGCAAAGAGCAGAAAACCATCACATCCGCCCTGCCCGGTTCCATTGTAGCAGTGGCCAAATTAAAGGAAACCCTGACCGGAGATACCCTCACCGAGGGCAAAGAAATTCAGATTCCGGCCCCGGCCCCCATGCCGCCGGTGATCTCTTTTGCCATTTCTCCAAAATCCAAAAATGATGAGGACAAGATCCACGAAGCGATCAGAAAAATGCTCGAGGAGGACACCGGTCTTCAGCTCAAGAGGGAAGAAGAAACCCGTCAAACCATACTTTCGGGACGCGGCCTGGTCCATATTGAAGTCACGGCTGAAAAGATCCAGAGAAAATTCAACGTGGGAATGGATATTGCCACACCGAAGGTCGCCTACAGGGAAACCTTTAAGAAAAAAATCAGGGTCCAGGGCAAGCATAAAAAACAGTCCGGCGGCCATGGTCAGTACGGAGACTGCTGGATCGTACTGGAACCCCTTCCCAGGGGAACCGGGTTTGAGTTTGTCGACAAGATCGTGGGCGGCGTGATTCCCAAAAATTACATCCCGGCCGTTGAAGCGGGTATCCGGGAAAGTTCGGCCGTGGGTATCCTGGCCGGATTCCCCTGTGTGGACTTCAGGACCACTCTGGATTTTGGCTCCTACCATTCTGTAGACTCTTCAGAAATGGCCTTTAAAATGGCCGGATCCCTGGCCTTTAAAAATGCGGCCAAGGATGCCAAGCCCACCCTGCTGGAACCCATCATGAAGGTGGCCGTAAAAGTGCCCGACGACAACACCGGCGATATCATGGGAGATCTCAACTCCCGGAGAGGTCGTGTCCTGGGCATGGATTCCGAAGCAGACAAGCAGATCATCAACGCCCTGGTTCCCATGTCTGAGATGCTGAGATACGCCCCGGACTTAAGTTCCATGACCCAGGGCCGGGGTACCTTTACCATGGAATTTGAGCAGTACGATGAAGTCCCGGGCGACCTGTCCAAAAAGATCATAGAACGGGTCAATTCGGAAAAGGAAAAATAATCCGGACAGACAGACCGCCGGTGTACATTAGAAGAATCAGGCCGGGAAACTGAGTTTCCCGGCCTGTTGTTTATGGAATGGATTTACAAAAGAGCGGAGTTCAACCGGCAGTGCTCAACCGCGCTAAGATCCAGCATGCGGCCGAGTTCCCCTTCTTTTCCCGGAAAATAACCCATGCAGGTTTCCCAGGCTTCCCGGTCTTCCATGCAGAAATAAACCAGGGTTTGGGGTGCGTGCTCCCGGATCCGGGCGACCACTTCCTTATATAGATTGATCCTCAGGGGTTTAAAATAGCGCATCTTATTGTCCAGACCCAGGATAAACTCTCCGTAACAGATATCAGAATCCGGAAACCGATTTTCAACAATCGGCTTGAGCTTGGGCATGAACCTGAAGCTTCCCATGCTGATCCAGACGATGGACTCGGGCCGGACATGGGCAAATATTTCATCAACCACCTGTTTATATTCTTGTTCACACCCCTCATAGATCACCAGGGGATCAAAATGAAAGGCAAGGCCATACCCCTTTTGCTGGCACAATTTTGCAGTTTCCAGCCGGGCCTTCAGGGATGCGGTCCCCCGTTCCTGGGTGCGGATGACGGCCGGGGTGTTCACGGACCAGGCCAGAACGGTTTTTTGGTTATGATCCAGGTCAAGGAGGGAAGATACATTTACGGTTTTGGTTTTCAGCTCCAGCAGACTGTTGGTCTGCCGGGCAAATTTCTCCACCAGGAATTTAGGGCCCAGGCTGATCTTCTCCCAGATCAGGGAATCCGTGTACTCTCCGGTTCCCATTCGGAAAATCCGGTTCTTGTTAAATGCCCCCTCCAGTTCCCGGGACAGAATATCGAATCCGGCAAAATACTGGAGAACCGGGGGATGGAAATAGGCCTGGAGAATACAATAGGAACAGTCCATGGTACAGAAGGTACCCGTGTGAAGGATGGTATAGTCGCAGCAGGTATAGTGGCTGGTTCCCGGACACTCCCGGATAACCGCCCCCCTGTTTCGGGTGATGTAAAGGATGGACTTGGCCCTGGAAACCGGATCCAATGATCCATTGATGAAATCGTAAACTTCTCTGGAGTCAGGCACAATTTCCGGTTCAATTCCCACCTTGTCCAGAAGATAGCCGACCTCTTTATCAGACCTGATGTCTGCATCCATAAACACCCGGGAGAGTTTCATTTTTTTGCCCCCCTACCCGTGTTCCCTGTCAAGGATCGTGGACAGGGCAGGGTTTTTTTCAAGAAGAATAAGGTCTTCCCCTCTTTTTTTTAACTCATCCCTGGTTTTAAAATCAAAGGACAGGGTGTAGGTCGTTCCTTCAAGGTTTTCCGGGAGGATAAATCGGATTCCCTTGCCCAGGTTCAGTTTATTGATGGAATTCCTAACTTGGCCAAGTTTTTTTTCAAGATTGGGATACCGGCGTTTCTTTAAAACCTGCCGGACAAGATTGGCCTTTAACCCGAGATCTTCGGTCTCCCGGCCAAGGATCTCCTGGATCTCCTTTTCCTGATACAGGCTCTGGGGATCGAGTTTTTCCCTGGCAATGATTTCCATGGCCCAGGTGATCATTTCGATCTGCTTTGAGGAGGAAGCCTTGATTTTTGAAAAAAGGTCGAGAAAAAGACCGGGAACCGGAGGATCGTATTTTAAAATCCTGAGGCCGGCTTTCAGGGAAAGGCTCCCCCTGTTCAGCAGATCAACCACCCTGGGGTCCAGGTTTTCCAGGGCCATTAGCTCCCGGATATGGGATGAATTGAACCGGCAGTTGAAGATTTGGGCGGAGATCCGGGCAATCTCATCCACTGTTGTGAACCGGTTGAGCAGCTTGAGCCCTCTGATGGTTTCCGCCAGGGTCAGCTCCCTTTGAAAGGCATTCTCAGCCACGGCCCTGACCGCGCACTCCTTTTCGTCGGCATCCTCGAGGAGAATGCAGTCGAGTGCTCCGGTTTCCCGGTCAGCGGTTTCATGGTTGAGGCGGAGGGCCCGGATCCGTTTGAAGCCGGATACGATGATCAAGGAATCATTGACCGGCCAGAGAACCGGAGGAGAGAGCAGGCCGTTCTCCTGAATGGAAAAGGCCAGGGAGGAAAGATCCTCCTCCCCGGAACTGATTTCAAACCGGGTGTCAGAAAGATCAATCTCTGCCACCCGGATTCTTTTCAGGATATTAGAGGGTTTCACCGGTTAATCTCGTATAGATATCCTTATAGGTATTGGAGGTGTTCTCTATGATTTCCGCAGGAAGCTCGGGACCGGGCGGGGTTTTGTCCCATCCGGAATTGACCAGCCAGTCCCGGACCGTCTGCTTGTCATAGCTTTTCTGGCCTCGCCCGGGTTCGTAATCATCCTTAGGCCAGAACCGGGAGGAGTCCGGAGTCAAAATTTCATCAATGAGAATGATCTCGTCGTCCAGCATACCGAATTCAAACTTGGTGTCTGCTATGATAATCCCCTTTTCAAGGGCGAGTTCCGCCCCTTTCTTGTAGATGGCCAGGCTGAGGCTCTTAATCTTCTCTGCTTTTTCCTTACCCAGGATCTTTATCGTTTCTTCAAAGGAGATATTGATATCATGATCTCCCACTTCCGCCTTGGTGGAAGGGGTAAAAAGCGGAGTTTCAAGCTGATCCGATTCCTTAAGGCCTTTGGGAAGCTCTATCCCGCATACATGGCCTTCCTTTTGATATGATTTCCATCCGGAACCCGAGATATATCCCCTGACAATGCACTCCACAGGCAGGGGTTCCGCCTTTTTCACCAGCATGCTTCTCTTGTCCAGGGCATCCCTGTGAGCCTTGAACTCATCCGGATATTCGTTGACATCCACGGTGATGATATGGTTTTTGATGATATCTTCCATCTGTTTGAACCAGAACACGGAAATCTGATTCAACACCTTGCCCTTATCGGGTATGAGATTGGGCAGAACCACATCAAAAGCGGATAGCCTGTCCGTGGTCACCATTAAAAGGGCATCTCCGGTATCAAAGATGTCCCTGACCTTGCCCTGCCTGACCATGGGCAGATCATCGTTAAGTATGGATGTCATGGTGTTCTCCTTATGGTTTAATTTTTATTGGGCTGACTTATACCATATAAAGCCTTTTTTTTCTATTCCCGGGTTAAAGAATCTGAACCCGATGCCGGGAATCCTCCCCGTCCAAGTTTACTTGATTTCAAAACTTGACGAACCAGGATCAATCATAATATTGTTACCTGAATTTTCCATCCATAATACGAGGTCGGCCATGAAAAAGAACAGGTTGTTGTTTGTAATAATCCAGATTTCGATATTGTTTACCGCATTTCAGGTTTTTGCCGTGGATGAGGCTTCAGGCCCGTCATATTCTTTGGGGGATCTTTGCCGGGCAGCCAATAAAAATGCAGAACGCATTCATATCGCAGCAGATGATGTAAATATTGCCAAGGAAGAAAAAAATCGGGCCCTGTCGGTTCTCATTCCCAGGGCAACTGCATTCGGCAGCTATCTGAACCGCCGCCAGGATGAAGCAAATAATCCGGACTCCCTCACCCTGGGTGTGAAACTGACCCAGTCCTTTACCATAAACGGGAAAGAACTGACCGCCTATGAGTACAGTAAAAAGGGGATCGAAAAAAGCCGGTTTGCCTTGGAAAGTATCCGGGCCGATTATCTCTTTCAGGTGGCCCAGTCCTATTTTCAGACCCTGAGTGCAAAACGGCAGAAGGAAATCGCCGCTGCCGATGTGGAACGGCTGAAAACCCACAGAAACTCTGTCCAGGAAAAACTCAGCGTGGGAAACGTCACAAAGACCGATCTCTTTCGGGCAGAAGCGGAATTGTCCAAAGCCCGGACATCCATGGTCACGGCGGATCACGGCGTTCTTCAGGGGAAAGCCAATATTGCAAGGCTTGTGGGCATTGACACCGGTTTTACCGTTTCAGGAGATGATGTGGAGGATCTCGGCAACTTCAACCCGGTCCTGGAAAAAATTCAGGTCCTGGCCCTGGAAAACAGGAATGAAGTCAAAGAAGCCCAGAAAGACCTGGAAAGGGCAATGGACAATCTCAAATATGAAAAAGGGGATTATTGGCCTTCCCTGAGCCTGGAAGCCGGGTACAAAGAGTCCGACCTTTCCTATGAGGCCGCACCCAGCGATGTTGAATACGATACCGAAGAAGCGTATGTCCAGGCTGAACTGAGCTTCACCCTTTATGACGGCGGTTTGCGGGGGGCACAGGTCAGGCAGGCCCTTGCCAGGGAAAGACAGGCAAAACAGGCTTTGGAAAGTACCAAGAACCAGATCATCCTTGAATCCAGGGTGGCATTTCTGGAATTTCAAACCGCCCGGACCACTCTGGCCAACCTCCAGGATGAACTGAAATCGGCCAGGGAAAACTTCAATGCCGTCCAGATGCAGTTCAAATACGGCATGGCGGACAGTATTGACATGATGGACGCCAACACCCTCCTGGTGACGGCCGAACGCAGGATTTCCGATGCCGAGTACACCCTGTCCCTGGCAGGCCTGAAAATCCTGTATACCAAAAACGACCTGGTTGACTATCTTTTGAATTAACCCGGGGTGGAAAAATCAAAAAAACCCCCCGATTCCCTGCCCCGGCGCAGCTGAATCCGGATTCAACCCCTGTATACGGGAATCTAAAATTTCCCGGCAGGGCTAAGTGGCTACAAATATTTGACTAAAACCCGGTCTTCTAGTTCAGCCCAAGGGGTTTTTACCTGAATATCCAATGTTTTCAATACCTAACCTTGACTTACGTCCGGAGTTGAAATATTCTTTGGGAAATCATCAGAAATGGGTTGGGCCCAGGCCTTAACCGGTAAAAAGGAGCTTAACATGTATGAAATCATAGCAAACCCTGAAGATTATCAGATTGATCATCTGATCAACGGCACCGGAAACGCCAACATGGAGATTTCCCAGGAAGAAAGGGATAAATGGGCCGGGGAAGTGGTGAATTTCAGTGAAAAGCTGATGGACTTTGCCAAAAAATCCAGACAGCTGGCAGACCTTCTCGGTTCCAAGGAAAAGATAGCTGCAACCCCCGCATCCCTGAAAACACTGAAAATCCAACTCTTTACGATCAACGATTCTTTAAATTCCGCCCTTGAAATCGCAGACAAACTGGAAACAGACATTATTAAAAAATAAGTCTGTTTTTTTGCTTTTGTTCAGACCAGGGTTTTCTGCCGTAAAATATGGTCTGTGAGTACCAGCGCCATCATGGATTCACAGACCATGTTTATTCTCGGGATCGCGCTGATGTCGTGGCGTCCCTTTGTAGAAATCGTGGTTTCCTCTCCTTGGGTATCAATGGTTTTCTGGACCTTGGAAATGGAAGGAATGGGCTTGACGTGAACCCGGGAAAGAATCTCATCCCCGTTGGAGATTCCTGCCAGGATCCCGCCGGAGTGATTGGTCTGAAACCCGGTTGAAGTGATTTCATCGTTGTTCTCAGATCCGGTCATGGCAGCGGCTTTCAGCCCGGAACCGATTTCAACGGCTTTGACCGCACCGATGCTCATCAGGGCTTTGGCAATGTCCGCGTCCAGCTTGTCAAAAACAGGGTCCCCAATTCCCGCCGGGACATTTTTCGCCCGGATCTCAACCACACCCCCCAGGGAATCCCCCTGACTCTTTACCTCTTTGATCCGGGCCTCCATGGCTTCGGCGGCCACCGGATCAGCACATCTTAAAACGTTCTTTTCAATGACGTCCGGATCAAAGATCGTGGTCTGAATCCCCCCAAGGGCAAGGGTGTGGCTCATGATCCGGATCTGGTATTGATCCAGAACAATCTGGGCCACTGCACCGGCTGCCACCCGGGCTGCGGTTTCCCGGGCCGAAGCCCTTCCCCCTCCCCGAAAGTCCCGGATCCCGTACTTTTTCGTATAGGAATAATCCCCGTGGCCGGGTCTGAAAAGTCTGGATATATCTTTATATGATCTGGATCTGGCATCCTTGTTCTCAATGAGGATCATGATGGGGGTGCCGGTGGTTCGATCCTCAAATGTTCCGGACAGAATCCTGGGCCGGTCCGGCTCTTTTCTCTTGGTGGAAGCCGGTCCCTTGCCGGGTTTTCTTTTATCCAGGGCAGTCTGGATCATTGATTCGTCAATGGGGAGTCCCGGGGGACAGCCCTGGACCACCACACCCAGGGCAGGACCGTGGGATTCTCCAAATGTGGTAACCTGAAACACTTTTCCAAAACTGGAACCTGACATGGTTTCACCTCTTTTTTAATAAAAATTTAGAATTTCCGGTTATCTCTAATAATTAGAATTTTGGTTTGAGTTCAAGGCGCAGGAAATTGGGTCAAAAGGCAATTATTAGAGGTGACCTTCTGCGCTAGAGCCTGTCAAAGATCTCCCAGTAACCGGGAAAAGATTTTTCAACACAGGAGGGATTCTCAATCTCCATTTCCCCAACCATAAGGCCGGGCAGGGAAAAGGCCATGGCGATCCTGTGATCGTTGAATGTTTCAATAAACGCACCTTTGGGGGTTCCCCCGGTGATCTCCATCCAGTCATCGCCCTGTTTGGCCTCAATGCCCATCTTCAAAAGCTGGGAGACCACGGCATCAATCCGGTCGCACTCTTTTTCCCTTAGATGACCTATATTGGTAATCCGGGTCTTTCCCCCGGCAAAGGCTGCGGTAACGGCAATGGCAGGCACGGCATCCGGGGTCTTTGACATATCCACGTCCACCCCTTTGAGTCCATTGCCCTTCACTGCAACGCTGTTGTCTTCCATAAACAGGGTGCAGCCCATTTTTTCAAGGATATAGACCTGATGTAAGTCCCCCTGCAGGGAATCTTTGCTCACATTTTCCACCCGGATCTTTTTCCCGGTAATGGCTCCTGCCGCCCAGAAATACCCTGCATTGGAAAGGTCGGGCTCCACAAAATAATCCCCCGGCTCATACCCTTGCCCCCCGGGAACCCTGTACCGGGTGGGACTGATCCTCTCTGCGGTGACATTGAACTGTTTCATTACGTCCATGGTCAAATCGATATAGGGAGAGGATACGGGTGGTCCGGTGAGTTCGATATCAAGACCCTTTTCCAGAAAAGGACCGATCATGAGCAGGGAAGAAAGATATTGGCTCGATTTTGAACAGTCCAGCCGGGTGTGTCCCCCTGTCCGGTTTCCACCCAAGATATGCACCGGCGGAGTGCCCTGATCATTTTCCGACCGGGCCGTGATTCCGATCATTTCCAGGGCTTCCATGAGCTCTGACATGGGCCTTTCACACATTCTCCGGTCTCCGGTAAGAATAAATTCCGAACGGCCCAGGCCGGCAATGCCGGCCAGAAGCCGCATGGATGTGCCGGAGTTGCCCAGATAAATCGGGTCATCCCATTGGCCGGGTCTGCCGTCAAATCCTTTTACCTGCTTCAGATTGGGACGGATCTCCCGGATGTCTGCGCCCATACAGGCCAGGGTCCGGGTGGTCAGGGTAATATCTTCGCTTTCCAGAAGGTTGGTGATTTTCGAACTTCCCTTGGCCAGGGCGGCACAGATCAGCATTCTGTGGGAAAGGCTCTTGGATCCGGGGACGGCTATCGTCTGGTCTTTAATCGATCTTGGTTTTATTTTTTTCAAATCTTGATTTCTCCATTCAATCTTAGGATGATCTCATCGGTTTTCCAATACGGTTTTACGAAGGATTTCCAAATCCGGTTCAATTCCGGTCCATAGCCTGAACTGGGCCGCTCCCTGGGCAATGAACATGGAAAGCCCGTCAATCACATCACATCCTTTTTCCCTGGCCGCCGAGATCAGACCGGTATTCAAAGGGGTGTACACGGCGTCCATGACCACCATTCCCGGTTTAAGAAGCCGGGCGGGATAGGCCATCTGATCGATATCGGGTTCCATTCCCAGGGATGTGGTGTTGATGACGATATCCGGATCCAGGCTCTTCAGATCCTGGGGAAGGACAAACCGACCCTGGAAGCGGTCTGCCAGGTCCCTGCCCTTTTGCACGGTCCTATTGGTGATGACCAGGCGCCCCTGGTGTTTCCATATTCCATAAGCAACGGCTTTGGCGGCCCCTCCGGCCCCGATAATACAGACGGTCTTGTCTTTGATTCCAAAGGGTTTGAGGGGATCCACCGCAGCCTTGGAGTCGGTATTGTACCCCAGCAACTTCCCGTTTTTATTTACAAGGGTATTCACGGCCCCTATCCCAAGGGCCTCTTCATCGATCCAGTCCAGGTGGGTCATGACCGATTCCTTAAAGGGAATGGTTACCGAGGCCCCTTTGATCTGAAGGGTTCGAACGGATTCAACGGCAGACCCGATGTCCCTGGGTTCAAAGGCAAGATATACTGCGTTGATCTTCTGGTCGGCAAAGGCCCGGTTGTGAATCAAAGGGCTTTTGGAATGGCCCACCGGCCAGCCCAGTACACAGTATAAATCCGTGCTCGTATTGATCATTTGGGTTGCTCCTGCTTTTTCATAACTTTTCAGGCACGAAAACGGGATAGGAGCCCAGAACCTTGAGGGAAAGGGCTGACGTCCCGATCTGGTCGATGGTTTCGGCAACAACAGGGTCCTGGACATGACCTTCGATATCCATGAAAAAATAATAACTCCAGTTCTGATTCCGGGTGGGCCTGGATTCCAGCTTCAGCATGTTCAGACCTGCCCGCTCCACCGGGGCCAGGGTCCGGAACAATGCGCCGGGGACATGGGAGGTGGCGAACATGATGGAGGTTTTATCCCGGCCGGTTTGATCGGGACTCTCCCTGCCGATGACCAGGAACCGGGTGACATTTCCGGAATGATCCTCGATTCCGGATTCAACGGGAAGCAGTTCATAGATATGGGCGGCTTTTCGGCTGGCAATGGCGGCAGCATCCGGATCTTCTGAGGCGATCAGGGCCGCCTTGGAGGTGGAACTGGTCTCCGTGACCCGGACATGGGGAAACTTTTTTTTCAGCCACCCCTTGCACTGGGCAATGGCCTGGGGATGGCTGTAAACGGTTTTTACATGGCCGGGGTCCCCGGTAATGGAAAGCAGGTCATGGGAGACCGGCTCGTAATGCTCGGCACAGATCTTCAGATCGAATTGGGAAAAGAGATCCAGGGTGTGATTCACCGCTCCTTCAATGGAGTTCTCTATGGGCACCACGCCGAAGTGGCTCTCTTTTTTTTCCACTTCCCTGAATATGTCAAAGAGGCCCGGCTGCTGGATAAAATTGCCGGAATGTTTGAAATAATGCAAGGCGGCAATATGGGTGTAGCTGGCCTTGGGTCCCAGAAAGGAAATGGTTTTGGGCTTCTGGATTTCCCGGGTCGCCGTGATGATGACATTGAAGATATACTGGAGAAGATCTTTTGAGGCAGGGCCCTTATTGATGCGGAACAGATTTTCCATGACCCTTCTTTCCCGGGCCCGGTCAAGGATCTGTCCGCCCTTTTCCTTTTTAACGGCCCCCACTTTTTCGCCGATGAGAAGCCTCTGGTTGATCAATTCCAGGATGGCGGCATCGATCCTGTCGATCTCTTCCCTGAGGGGGGCCAGTTCTTTTTCAGATTCCCGGGCCGGGTTTGATTTTGGGTTGTCTTTTTCCATGAATTCAGCCTTGAATAAAAAAAACCGCAGCAGATTTCCCTGCTGCGGTTGATTGCTTTTTTCTTAAATGGAATGGTCAGCTCACCACAGACAGGGGGTTCCGATAAAAAAAAATCGAAAATAATAAAAATAAAAGTCCGTAAGATCTGATTTCATTCCCTGTCTCTCGTAAAATTGCCAGTTTCCGTTGAAACTTATAACCGGCGCTGAAATATGTCAAGACATTTTCCCCGGGGTATGTTTTGTTTCGGGAAAGTCTTTTCAAAGATTTGGATTGGGTTAGATTTTAAATAAAATATATTTTCAGATTGACTCATGGGTGTTTCTTCTTTATAAGATAGGCCAGAAATAATGATTAAGGCTTGCTGATTCTGACCTGAACCTGAGCCCTTTCCTTTTGCCCACGAGCGGATGCTCCTGCTGAAAAGCCTTGATCTAGTAAATATCCTGGCCTTCGGGCCAGGATATTTTCATTTAAAAGCCCTGTTCCGGTTATTCCCTGTTAAAGATAAAGGATTTTATCCGGTTGCCATCCATGTCCTTGACAGTGACCGTCCAATTGTCCAGTTTAATGGATTCCCCGGGTTTGGGAATTCTTTCCACCTGCTCCAGAAAAAAACCTGAAAAAGTGTCATAGTTGCCCGATTCCGGGATGGATATGCTGATTTCCCTGTTCAGGTCCTCAATGTCGATTTTACCGGCCACCATCCATCTATTCCCCTTAAGCCGGATAATATCCGGCACGTTCCTATCGGTCTCGTCTATGATTTCTCCGATGATCTCCTCCACCACATCTTCAAGGGTGACAATTCCGGCCACCCCGCCGTGCTCGTCCACAACCACCGCCATATGGCTTTTCTTGGCTTTAAAGGCATGAAGAAGGGAATCCAGTTTTTTGAACTCCGGAATAAAATAGGGCTTTTTCATGATGGTCTTTATGTCCAGAATAGCGGATTGATCCCCGGAGGCCGCAAGTTTCTGGAAACTGGAAAACAGGTCCTTCACATGAAGAATGCCGATGATATTATCGATGGTATCTTCGATGACCGGTATCCTTGAATATCCTGTTTTCAGGGTTTTCTGGATATCGAGTCCTTCGGCAACGTCAATGACAAACATGTCGGCCCTGGGGGTCATGATCTCTGAACAGGAGGTATCGTCAAATTCGAAAATGTTTGTGATAAACTCCTTTTCCTCTTCTTTGATTTCCCCCTCCTCCTCCACCACTTCCACCATGGTCATGAGTTCGTCTTCGGTCACAGCCTCCTGGGCATTGTCAAAGGTGCCGTGGAGTTTGGGGATAAAGTTCAGGATAAAAATCAAGGGCCAGAACAGCCTGGACATCCAGAACAAAGGGAAGATCACCGCCCGGGACACCAATACGTTGTTGTGATTGGCAAAGGACTTGGGGAAAATCTCGCCAAATACCAGGATGAGAAGGGTCATGACCCCTGTGGCAATGCCGACGGCATTGGATTTAAAATGGGAAATCGAAAGGGATGTGGCCAAAGCAGAGGCACTGATATTGGCGATGTTGTTTCCGATGAGAATGGTGGTCAAAAGGGTATGGGAGTCTTCCTTCATGGTGAAAATCAGGTGGCCGGTTTTTGAACCGTCCTTGGCAATGTGAAGGGCCTTGATCTTGGAAATGGAAAAAAGTGCTGTCTCAGAAGATGAAAAAAATCCGGAGAGAAACAGGCAGATGAACAGCATGGTCAATTCAAAGGTCATCAAGATGAAAACCGTCCTTTTAAATTTTGCAATGGATTATGTTTAATAGTTTTTATCATCATTTGTCAATCTTATCCAATGGTCTATCTGTTGGCAGATCACTTCTTTGAACCCGGTAACAGGATAAAAGATCATTTGACCAGATCCAGTGCGATCCGGGCTGCCCGTTCAGATGCGCCCGGAGATCCCAGCAGTTTTTTTACCAGGGACAGTTTTTGGGAACATCCGAGCAAATCCCCCATCATATCAAGGGCTTTTGAACTGATCTTCAATGGAGTTGCCTCCTCCTGTAAAAGTTCGGGCATGACTTCCCTGTTGGTAATGATATTGGCCAGGCCGGCATATTTGACCCTGACCAGGATCCTGGCAAGTTTGTAGCTTAAAAAGGACATTTTATAGATAATGATGGTGGGGACACCGTAAAGGGCAGCCTCAAGAGTGACCGTTCCGGATGCCGCCACCAGCAGGTCCGCCCTGTCAAATATCTTTTTGGGATGTCCCGGGACCAGCTTAAACAATCCATCGGAATTAAAGGGGGCAATCAAGGCCTCAATCTTATCCCTGGAAACGGAATCGGCGCATGAAACCAGAAACCGGGTCTTTTTATCCCGGTCATGGATGAGTCTGCCGGCCCGGAGCATGATCTTCAGCAGCTTATCGATTTCAGCCTTTCTGGAGCCCGGTAAAATTCCAATGGTTCTGATTCCCCCCTCTTTTGCCAAACCGGTTCCGGCAGGATCATGAATTCTGGATGCCGGATTTTGTTCGGACAGATTGTCCACCAGGGGATTGCCCACGTAGGTGGCCGGAATTTGAGCCTTTTTATACAATTTTTCCTCAAAGGGAAAGATCAATGCCGCATGGTCCACAAAGGCCCGGATCTGTTTGAGCCGCCCCGTGTTCCAGGCCCAGACCTTGGGAGTGATATAATAGAGGATCTTGATCGAATATTTTTGTTTGGCAAAGCGTGCCGCCCTGAGATTAAACCCGGGATAATCAATGAGGATAAGCAGGTCAGGCCGGTTTTTCCTCAATTGATTTTTAAACTCATCAAAGGCCAGTTTGATGTACTTCAACTGAAAAACGATTTCAGTCAACCCCATGGCAGAGAGCTTATCAATGGAATAGAACAGGTGAGTCCCGGCCATTTCCATGTTCATGCCTCCCATGCCGGATATCCTTGCTTTTGGATCTTTTTTTTTAATTTCCCTGACCAGGGCAGAGGCATGAACATCTCCGGAGGGCTCCCCGGCAAGAACCATGATATGACGGGGCTTGGAATTGGCCCTAGAGCAAGTATCTTTATGATTCACTGGGAATGTCTTCATCAATGAGCCCTATAATCGCTATCCCATGCCTGTCTGCAAGGTCGACCATCTCTTTTCTGTCAAAGGAAATGGATCTTTCCGCCTCCAGGGCCAGGACCCTGGCTCCGGAGTCAGCCATGGTCCGGATGGTTCCCAGGCCGGAAGAGGGAAGATCAAACCTGAGATCCTGGCCCGGCTTGGACAATTTAACCACCACGGCACCGCTCTTATGGGAAAGTCCCCCTCCCCGCCGGATGGTGGCATCGGTTCCGTCAATGGCCTCAACGGCCAGAATGGTTCCATTGCTGATGACAATACACTGGCCAATATCGAGCCTGCCGATTTCCCTTGCAATTTTCCATCCCTGATAGATGTCTTTTTTTTCAGCCCTGTCAGGACTTCTCCGGGTCCAGGAGCCCCTGGGACTGATGAGTTCAGGCAGAAGAAATGTGGAAGGTCTGATCTGGATTCCCTCTTTCAGCAGCAGGTCGGCAAAGGAAGTGAGTACGTTGTCATCATGGGTCCGGCCGGTTCTGGCGATGAATGCAAGGGCCTTGAAATCCGGCCGGATATCTTTAAATATATTGGTCTTTTGGATGGATCCCAGCATGACGGCCTGATCAATACCCTTGGCTTTAAAAAATTTAACCATCTTTGAGACCTGGCCCAGGTAAAGCCATTTAAAGTCGTCAACAAGGGCCGGAAGGGTTTCATCGGTTTCAGAATAAAACCCCACGGCAGTCACCTCAATCCCTTTTTCTGCGGCTTTTCCGGCAAAGAGGAGAGGAAATTGACCGCCCCCGGCAATCAGTCCTATTTTCATGTTCCCCTTGGATACATCCTTATCTATCGGGTCACGCCCCGGTTGGATTCAACGATGAAATGAATAAAATTCTTTACTTCCGGGATCTGTTCGACTTCCGCCTTTACCCTTTCCGATGCCTGTTTTACCGTCAGACCGATCCTGAAAAAAATCCGATAGGCTTTTTTCAATTCCCTGAGGGTGGAACTGGAAAATTTATGCCGTTTCAGCCCGACATTGTTGAGACCGTGGAGGGTGGCCCTGTCACCGGCTGCAATTACATAGGGGGGGATATCCTTTACAACGGCTGATTTCCCTCCGATATAGGCATAATCACCGATCTGAACGAATTGATGAATGGCCACAAGTCCGCCGATGGTGGCATGGTCTCCGATTTCAATATGGCCGGCCAGGGTGGAGTTGTTGGCCAGAATAACCTGTCTGCCGGTTCTGCAGTCATGGGCGATATGGGTATAGGCCATGAGATAATTTTCTTCGCCGACTTCGGTTATCCCCCCTCCGGCTTCTGTGCCCCGATTGATGGTGACAAATTCCCGGATAATGCTTCCCCGGCCGATTTTCAGATAGCTTTTCTCACCGTGAAATTTCAGATCCTGGGGTGCCCCGCCAATGGAGGCGTACTGGAAAATCTGACAATTTTCACCGATGGTGACGTATTTCTCTATGGTGGTGTAGGGTCCGATACTTGTACCGGAACCGATGCGTACATGGGATGCGACTATGGAATAGGGTCCGATGGTAACGTTGGAATCAATTTCTGCAGAAGGGTCTATGATGGCTGTTGGATGGATCATACTTGCTCCGTTGTTGCGTATAACGACTGACGGGTATTGGGTTTATTTGTTCTAGACAACATCCTGATTCTCTAAGGACTTAAGCCGTTTTTCCAGGGCAAGCAGTTTTTTTCTCATCCCAGGCAGCCTGGGAATGATATTAACTGCCTTGAGCCAGGTTTTATGGGGCATATGAGGTATTCCGGAAACGATCTCCCCCTCGGGAACATCGGCGGACACCCCGGCATAGGGTCCGACAATTGAGTTGTCTCCGATGGTCAAATGCCCGGATACCCCGGCTTTACCGGCGATGATGACATTTTTTCCGACCTGGGTTGAACCGGCGATGCCCACCTGGGCCACGATCAGGGTATTTTCCCCGATCTTTACGTTGTGGGCAATATGAACCTGGTTGTCTGTTTTTACACCGGAACCGATCCTTGTGATGCCAAGGGTGCCCCGGTCTATGGTATTACAGGCACCGATTTCAACATGGTCACCGATCTCTACGATTCCGGTATGTGGAAATTTTTCATGGACCCCGGCTCCCTGTGCAAACCCGTATCCGTCCGACCCGATCACAGACCCGGAATGGATGAGGGTATGGCTCCCGATCCGGGTTCCGTCCATCACGGTCACATTGGGTTTGATGGTCGTATGGTCACCGATCCTGGCGCCCCGGCCAATAAATACATGGGGCATAAGATGAACATGGTCCCCGATGACCGCATCATCCTCAATAACCACATTGGGATCCAAGGTCACCTTTTTTCCCAGGGAAACGTTTTCCCCGACAACGGCAGAGGGACTGATATAAGGCCTTTTCTTTTGGGGCGGATGAAAGATCTCCACCACCTTGAAAAAGGAAAGTTTAGGGTGGTCCACCCTTAGTAAAGTGGTCTGGCTTTCCTTTGTAACGGACCGGGGCACGATTACCGCGCCGGCCCTGCTGGAATCGAGCCGTCCCAGAAAGGAGGATTCACCGGCAAAAGTGATATGGTGGGATTCGGCATCATCAAAGGAGGAAATCCCCGAGATAACAAGGGACCCGTCTCCGATGATCTCCGCCCCGATGATCCGGGCGATTCGGTCAATACTTACTTCCATGTGAACCTTTGTCGCTATTGTCCCTTTGATGTCTTTGCATTGTATTTTTGGATTACGCTGTCCGTGATATCCACCTGATCCGGAACATAGAGAATACCGGCTGTCTTTCTTTCCAGAATCATGAGATATCCTTCATCCTTACCGATTTTACCGGCAATTTCGAAAATATCCTTTTGAATCTGGTTGATCAGGGTGATTTCCATGCGTTTGAGTTCCTTGGCAAAATCTTCCTGCATCTTTTTCAGGTCATTGACCCGGATCCGGAAATCCCTTTCCTTTTCCCTCTTTTTTTCAGGGCTCAGCACCAGGGCTTCCCTTTCAAAGGATTTGGACAATTCTTCCAGTTCTTCTTTGCCTTTTTTCAATTTGCCCTGGAGTTCCTGGCCCTTGGTCTTGAGTTGCTGCTGGGTCATCTTGCCGGCGCTGGATTCCTTGAGAATCTTATCAAAATTGACAACCCCGATCTTGGCCACGTCTGCACTGAAAGCCGGAGTATACCCTGTTAAAAAAAATAAGGTGATGACCCCGGCGATAATAAGTTTTTTCATTGTTCCTCCTGAAATTATATAAATTTTTTAATTCCTGTATCTTAAGCTTCTTCCCGGGCCGTTTAGAAAAAAGCACCCACGGAAAAATCAAATTGACCGTCTCCGGTATTTTTTATGTCCTGACCTTCGACCACCCATCCATAGGCAAGTCTGATGGCCCCCATGGGAGAATTCCACCTCAGTTCAAATCCGGCACTGGAGTATTGTTTGGCAAGGTCTATACTGTCACCGCTCCTGTATACATCCCCGCGGTCATAAAAGAGCACCCCTGCCACGCCCATTTCCTCCTGCATGGGAAAAATAAGTTCAACATTGAACAGGAGGTATTGTTCCCCTCCCCTTTCAACGGTCGCACCGGGTTCACTCACATTAATGTCGGTATTATCAAATCCCCGGACCGAATTAATACCGCCAAGGTAAAACCGTTCCCAGTCAATGTCAACACTTCCATCGGTCCTGTCGTCCAGGTAACCGGCTTCGGCATGGAGCCCCAGGGTAAACTTCCAGAACAGGGGTTGCCAGTATCCGGTTTCCGCAAGAAACTTTGTATAATCGATTTCTCCTCCGAGGAACTCCCCTGCATACTCAATGGAAAATTTATGAAAGGCACCTTCCGTGGGAAGGAAAAAATGATTCCTGGAATCATATTTAATATAGGGGGTGATACTGGAGCTTAAAAACTCCCCTTCGGTAACACTGGTGTGGGTAGTATCGACATCGGAGATATCAAATTTTTCTATGTTATAGTTTATCCCCACCGAAGTATAGTCCCAGAATTGACGGGACCCGAACCGGAGGTTCACTCCTGTGGAATCCCGGTCATAGTAGTCATACTCTTTCTCCAGACGATACAGATCGATTCCGGCGGAAATGGGTTTGTCAAAGAGCCAGGGCTCGGTAAAACCGATATTGTAAAGAACACTTTCCTGGGATAGTTTGGCCATGATCTTCCCGGTCTGCCCCCGGCCGAAAAGGTTCCTCTCCTGGACGGCAGCCTGAACAAATCCTCCGTCATCACTGCTGTAGCCTCCTCCAAAGGATACGTTGCCGGTGGATTTTTCAGTTACTTTGACCTCAAGGTTGCGCTCATTGGTTTCATCGGTCTTGACCGGCTGAATATCAAAGGTCTGAAAATAATCTTTATACCCCAAATTTCTATAACTTCTCTGTATGCCTGATTTTGAATAGAGGCCCTGTTCCTCCACGGCCATTTCACGCCGGATAACCTTATCCCTGGTCTTTGAATTCCCAGTGATGATGATCCGGTTAAAGTAGACCAGATCTCCCTTATCGATTTCATAGCGGATATTCACCAGGTGATTTTCATCATCCCGGTTCGTGACAGGGGCCACGTTGACATTGGCATATCCTTTGTCCGAATACATGTCGGTGAGGGTGATCACATCCTTTCTGATCAGTTCCCGGTTGTACAACTCGGATTCTTTGACCTGGATCTTTTCGAAAAGCTCTTCTTTGGTGACCAGAAGATCTCCGGCTATATCCACAGAACCGGTCTTATACTGTTCTCCTTCCTCGATTTTAAAAGAGACTGAGATGCTCTCCTTGCCAAATTGAATGTCAGGATCCGAAACCTTTACATTGATGAATCCCCTGTTTTTATAGAAAGATTCAATGCGGATGGCATCATTGGCAAGCTCGGTCTCATCCAACTCACCGGATGAGGTCATCCAAGACCAGAATCCCTCTTCAGAGGTTTCCATCTCATCCAGAATATCATCATCATCAAAATGGGTATTCCCCTCAAATACAATGGATTCAATTTTAATTTTTTCACCCTCTTCTATGGTAAATATGATGTCGGCCTGATTGTTCTTAAGGGATTTAACATCATATAGGATCCGGCAGTTGTGATAGTTTTTATCCGTGTAAAGGCGTTTGAGTTTTTCCACATCCGAGTTGATTTTATATATATTCAGAATGGATCCGGTCGTGGTGTCCACCACATCGTAGAGTTCTTCATCCTCATAGACCTGGTTGCCTTTAAATTTAATGGCCCGGACGCTTGGCTTTTCCTTGACTTCAAAGATGATTTCCAGCCCCCGGTCCAGGGGATTCTTTTTGACGGTCACGTCATCAAAATACCCCATCTTATATACCAGGCCCAGGTCTTTGGTAAGCTTTTCAGGATCTGCAATATCACCCACCTGCAGGGTAATCACCCGTAAGATGGCATCTGCCTCCACACGCCGGTTCCCGGTAACGGAAATGGTCGATACGATGCTCATATGAAGCAATTCCCCGATGATGGACCGGGCAAGGCGGTTGACGGCGGCCCCGATTGTCCCCATGGATTTTGCCTGGGAAAAAAAGGTCAGGGGAGGTTCATCTTCAAAAATGCTCCTCATGCTGGCGTCAATACTGATCCGCTGGCCTGAGATAAATACGTTGCCGGTAATGATCCGGTCCACACCCAGCCGGATGCCTTCCTGCCTGAATTTTAAATAATCCCATTCTGCAATTTTCTCAATTTTTTCAGGACTGGAATACTCCCTGGCAAAGACAACTTTTACCCCGTCTTTTTCAAGTTTCTCCTTGAGCATCAGGGCCAGGCTTTCCCTGATCTTTTCGTTGGGCTGGCTGGCCTGAAGGGAAAAGGGGAAAATGGCCACGCTCTGCTCCTGTTCTGCATGAAGTGTACTTGTCAGGCACAGGAAAACAAACCATGCCAGGCCCCAGGCCTTGAGAAATTGTCTGAAGTTCATAATGTTTACCGTCATTCCTTTATTCTGCGGGTATAATTCTGGCATCTTCAATGGTGACACACCTGTCCATCATCCGTGCAAGCTTCATATTGTGGGTGACCACGATCATGGTCATACCGAGTTCCTTGTTCAGTTCGTCCAGGAGTCCGTGGACGGCCCGGCCGTTTTGTTGATCCAGGTTGCCGGTGGGCTCATCCGCCAGAAGAAGATCGGGCTTCATGACCAGGGCCCTGGCAATGGCAACCCTTTGCTGTTCTCCTCCGGACAGATCTTCCACCCGGTGAAAGAGCCTTGAACCAAGCCCTACTCTTTCAAGCATACTTAAGGCCTGTTTTTCAATACTTTTTTTGGATTTGCGTCCGATCAATCCGGGTATCATGACATTCTCAAGAGCTGTGAATCCCTGGAGCAGGTAATGAAACTGGAACACAAATCCGATTCTGGTGTTCCTGAATTGGGCAAGGGCCGGGTCCCCCAGGGAAAAAAGATCCTGTCCCTGGAATGCCACACTGCCTGAATCCGGCCGGTCCAGAGTGCCGATGATATTCAAGAGGGTCGATTTTCCGATTCCCGAAGCGCCCACCACGGCAATGGTCTCTCCCCTATCTATCCTGAAGTCGGCATCTTTGAGAACGTGGATGGTTGTTCCCTTGCCGTTAAACCCCTTTGAAACGGCATCCATTGTCATAAGGGTTTTTAAACCGGTGTCAGCCATATCGGATGGCCTCCACAGGATCCATTTTTGATGCCTTATGGGAGGGATACAAGGTGGATAAAAAACAGATCACCAAAGAACTCAAGGCGATCACCACCACATCCGGAACTTCCAGTTCCACGGGCAGGGTTGAAAAGGGGTAGGCCTGGGGCAGGCGGATAAAATCATATCTTTTCAGAAGAAAGCAGATCAGAACCCCGGCACCGGTTCCAAGGCTCGTGCCCAGAAAACCGATGATCATCCCCTTGATCATGAAGATCCGCCGGATGATGTCACGGGTGGCGCCCATGGCCTTTAAAACGGCTATTTCCTTGGTCTTGTCCATGACCATCATGATCAGGGCGCTTGCGATATTAAAGGCGGCCACCAGGATGATCAGGGTCAAAATGATAAACATGGCGGTTTTTTCAAGCTTGAGGGCAGAGAATAGGCTGTGGTTGATATCCATCCAGTCCCGGATATAAAAGGGATACTCCAGGGAATTCAAAACCTGTTCCCGGATGGATTTCACCTTGAACACCTCATCCACCCAGATTCCGATGGCAGAGATCCTGTCTTTGGAAGAAACCAGGCCCTGGGCCTGGTCGAGGCGGGTATATGCCAGCATTCCGTCATATTCGGACATGCCCGAGGAAAAGGTTCCCCTGACGACAAAACGCTTCATGGAAGGGATCTGGCCGATGGGGGAAATAAAACTCTTGGAGGACATGAGGATGAGTTTGTCTCCTTCAATGACCCCCACGGAATTGGCAAGTTCCTTTCCAAGGATAATGCCGGGCAGATTTCCATTTGTTTTATCCGGTCCAAGGGCTTTTTCAAGCCGGGCCGCCGAATACCCTTTGATCAGGGAAGCCCCGTGTTCAGGCGATATTCCCCGGACCATGACCCCTGAAAACGACCGGCCTGTCCGGATCATGGCCTGGCCAAAAAGGATGGGAGAAGTGTCAATTATATGGGGACTGGTTTTTAACTTGTCCAGAAGTCCCTGGTAATTGTCAAAGGTGCCCTGGTAATTCATGATGAGGATATGGGGCTCCAGTCCCAGTATTCTTTTCCTGAATTCGGTTTCCGCCCCACTCATGACGGCAATCACCACGACCAGGGCCATCACCCCCAGGGTCACGCCGGCCACGGAAAGGAAGGTGATCAGGGAAATAAATCCTTCTTTTCTTTTGGCCTTGAGATATTTCCGGGCTATGAATAGTTCAATGGTCATCAGGTAGCCACTAGGCGTTCTTTTTCATGTGGGGAAAAAGGATGACCTCCCGGATGGAAGCGGAATTTGTCAAGAGCATAACCAGGCGGTCAATTCCGATCCCCTCTCCGGCTGTAGGCGGCATGCCGTATTCCAGGGCCTCCACATAATCCGAATCCATGATATGGGCCTCGGAATTGCCTTCGTCCCTCTGGCGTACCTGCATGAGAAAACGATTGTGCTGATCTTCGGGATCATTGATTTCCGAAAATCCGTTGGCAATTTCCCGTCCGGCAATAAAGAGTTCGAACCGGTCCGTGAGTTCAGGGTCGGTTTCGCTTTTCCGGGACAAAGGAGAAACCTCCACAGGATACCCGGTGATAAATGTAGGCTGGATCAGCTTGGGCTCGACCAGAACGTCAAAGAGCTTGGTCAGCACCTTGCCGTGCCTGTCTTTTTTAGTGATCTGGATCTGGTTGGCTTCGGCAAATTCGAGCAGAGCCTGGGTGTCCTTGAGGATGGCAGGATCGATTCCACCGATGGCGGAGAGGGATTCAATCATGGAAATCCTCTTCCATCCCCTGGAAAAATCAATGGAATGGCCCTGGTATTCAACGATTTTAGACCCGGCCACTTCATTGACAATGGCCTCAAACATCTCCTCGGTCAGGTCCATGAGGTCTTCGTAATCGGCATAGGCCTGGTAAAACTCCACCATGGTAAATTCCGGGTTGTGCCGGGTGGATACCCCTTCGTTCCGGAAATTCCGATTGATTTCAAAAACCCGTTCAAAACCGCCCACCACCAGACGCTTCAGGTAAAGCTCCGGGGCAATCCTCAGGAAGAGCTCCATGCCCAGGGCATTGTGCCAGGTTTTAAAGGGTGTGGCTTCGGCTCCCCCTGCCAAAGGCTGCATCATGGGGGTTTCCACTTCCATGAACTCTTTTGCTTCGAAAAATCTTCGCATGGCCGCCACGATCCGGCTTCTCTTCAGGAAGATCTCCCGGGATTCATCGTTCATGATCAGATCCAGGTATCTTTGACGGTACCTCTTTTCAGGATCTTTGATGCCGTGAAATTTTTCAGGAAGGGGTCTTACAGCCTTGCTCAAAAGCCTGAATTCCTGGGCCAAAAGAGTCCATTCACCGGTACGGGTCTGAAATAGAGGACCCTTGACCCCGATAAAGTCTCCGATATCCAGTTTTTTGAACAGGCCGTAGGTCTCTTCTCCCAATATGTTTTTCTGCAGATAGGCCTGGATCTGATCCGACCCGTCCTTAAACCGGATAAAGGAAGATTTTCCCATTTTGTTGATGGCCATCATCCGGCCCGCTACCTGGAACTGCCGGCCCTCTTCCCCCAGGGAATCCGGATCCCGGTCAATGATCTCCTTGAGACGGGCAATGGATCCGTCGGTATTAAAATCATTGGGGTATAGGTTGACCCCTTTTTCCTTTAGTTCATTTATCTTTTCTTTTCGAACCTGAATCAGTCTGCTTTCTTTATCCATAAATATTGATGCTTTCTCTAATTGTGTGGTGTCCGTTTGTGAATTTTTTATCGATCCTGTCTTTCAGACGATAAAACATGAATAAATAGCTTGAATCAGGAGGATTTGTCAAGATTTTGTTGGTGAATCAGGTGATTTTGCATTTTTAAAGATAATGGTAAAGACACTTCCTTTGCCCGGAATTGAATCAAAATCGATCATTCCCCCATAGGTATGGATGAGTCTGTGAATGATGGAAAGCCCCAAGCCGGTTCCTTCGGCTTTGGTGGTGAAGAAGGGATCAAATATCTGGCGGGAAGTCTTGGAATCAATTCCCTTTCCATTGTCCTGGATGGCCAGATAAATTCTCTGATTCCTGGGAGATTCAAGGGTGATGGTAATTTTCCCCCTGCCGGGTATGGCTTCAGCCGCATTCTTCATCAGGTTCCACAGAATCTGCTGCAGATGGATGGGGTTAATGTCTATGTAAAGATCTTTCCCGAGAACGGGGTTGAGTTCAATTCTCTGTTTCCACTGGGGGGTATTCAGAAAAAGAGCGATCACATCTTCAACCGCCTCGGAGATATTCACTGGAACGGCCCCGGCCCTGTTGGGTTTTGCAAACAAGCGAATGTCATTGACGATATTTTTGAGTCTTTCCGTCTCCCTGAGGATGATCTGCATGAGTTTGTCCTCATGGGTGCCGGGCCGGGTGTCCTCCCGGAGCATTTGGATAGAACCGGACAGGGAGGCCAGGGGATTTTTAATTTCATGGGCAATGCCCGAAATCATCTCATCCATGGCCTCCATTTTTTCCACCCGCTTCAAATGTTCCTGGGTAATCTTGAGATCCTGGCGGGCGATTTTCAATTGAAAGGAAAGGATCCCGCTCAGAAATGCAACGGCAAAAAATGCGGTTATGGTGATGATGATCCGGTAAATCACATGGGCGGGATCCTCACTGATGGGAGAAGGGTTCCAAACGGCCGGTATGAAGTTGTAGTATTCAAGTTCAATGAGAATACCGTATTGAATGCTGGCAATGGTTGCAACGAGAAGACTGCCCTTTCGAAGAAGAAGCATGGCCGAATAGATGATGACCACCAGGTAAAGAAAGGTGAAAACCGAGTTAAAACTGCCGGTGAGAAAGATAATAGCGGTTACTGCAAAACTGTCAAATATGATCTGCACATAGGCCAGGGGCAGAAGATGACTGCCCCACTTGAGCCAGACCGCATATCCGATGGACAATGCCAGGAAAGCAGCAGCCAGATAATAGAGGCTCATAAAGGGCTGGGGCAGCATTGAAAAGCCCTTCCCTGTTGTAAATATCAGACAGGAAAAGGCCAGGATAACTGAAAAGATAATCCTGGCCAGAATGGTCCACTTGAGCTGGCGGAAAAAATAGGAATCTTTTCGAAGAGAAGACGCCAGGTTAACCAACGGAACCTGCCATGGAAAATATGGGAAGGTACATGGCAATAACAAGCCCCCCCACCACAACCCCCAGGAACACCAGCATGAAAGGCTCGATCATATCGGTGAGGGTTTTTACGGCCTGATCCACCTCCTCGTCATAAAAGTCGGCAATCTTTTCCATCATGGCATCCAGGGCTCCGGTGGATTCCCCCACGGCAATCATGGAGCATACCATGGAAGGAAAGACACCGCTTTCCAGGAGGGGGTCTGCCATGGAGCGCCCCTCGGAGATCCCGGTTTTAACGTCTTTTATGGCAAACTCAACGACCTTGTTTCCTGCTGTTTTACCAACAATGTCCAAGGCCTCCAGGATAGACACCCCACTGGAGATCATGGTGGATGTGGTCCGTGTAAACTTGGCCACGGCCACTTTTCTGATAAGAATTCCGATGACGGGCATCCTGAGAAAGAGATCATCCATGATGACCCGGCCTTTTTTTGTCTTGTAGAACCGTTTAAGGAAGAACACAGCTCCAACGGTTGCGCCGAGGATATACCAGATCTTGGCAACGACAAAATCACTCAAGGCCACCACAAGCAGGGTGGGGGTAGGCAGGCTGGATCCCATATCCTTGAACATCTTGTCAAATACGGGAATGACAAACACCAGGATAATGGTTACGACAATGATGGCCACGAAAATGGTAATGGCCGGGTAGGTCATGGCACCCTTGACCTGTTTTTTCAGCTTGGCCATCTTTTCCATATAGGCGGACAGCCTTCCCAGGATCACATCCAGGATACCCCCGGCCTCTCCGGCGGCAATCATATTGATGAACAACTCATTGAAAACCTTGGGGAATTTCCTCAGGGAATCCGCAAAGGTCTCCCCGGATTCCACGGACTCCTTGATTTTCTTGAGATTTTTCTTAAAAGTCGGGTTCTCCTGCTGGGACTGGAGGATATCCAGGCATTGGAGCAGGGGCAGGCCCGCATCGATCATGGTGGCAAACTGCCGGCAGAAGATGATGACATCTTTTTCTTTGACCTTGGGCTGGAGAAACTCGACGTTCTCTAAAATGTCTTTTGGCTTTTTCCGTATCCTGGAAGGGGTTATTTTACGCCTGGCGAGACTAGAGGCCACCTGATCCGGATTCTCGGCCTCCATTTCCCCCTTGACCTTTCTGCCCTTGGGGTTTTTACCTTTCCACTGATAGATGTCCGGCATGGGCTTTCCTTTTTTTAAGATCCTGGTATATTCAATCCTCCTGGTAAAGTCCTACGGGGGTATTATACCAGAATCGGTTCATTTGTAAAATTTTAAGGGATAGTATATAAATTTCATCATCTGAATTCAACAGGAGTTAATCTTTGTCCGGGAAAAAACAGATTATCCAGGTTCCAACAGTCATCACCAGCCATGTAAATGCGGATTACGATGCCATCGGGGCCATGCTGGCGGCCCAAAAGCTTTATCCCGACAGCGTGATCATTTTTCCCGGATCCCAGGAAAAGAGTCTCAGGGACTTTTTCATCAGCTCCATGAGCTACCTCTTTAACATGGCTGAACCCGGAAAGATCGATTTCAGTGCCACCACCACCCTGGTTCTGGTGGATACCCGACAAAGAAACCGGTTGACCGGAGTGTCAGAACTCCTGGATAAAAAAGACCTGACCGTTCATATCTACGACCACCACCCTTCCCTGCCCGGTGATGTGGCCGGCCACTACTCGGTCATTAAAAATTACGGATCCACCACCACGATTTTAAGTGAGATCCTCCAGGAAAAAAAGATCCTTCCCACAGCGGAAGAGGCCACGGTCATGGCCCTGGGAATTTATGAAGACACCGGTCTTTTTACCCATTCCTCCACAACCCGGGCCGATTTTAACCAGGCCGGGTATCTGCTCTCCTGCGGCGCCAGCATCAATACCATTGTCAGCCTGGTGGTCAGGGAAATCAAAACCGAGCAGGTCACCTGGCTCAACGAACTTCTCAACGAGATGACCGTCCACAAAATCAACGGGGTAGATGTTCACATCTCCACCATCTCGGCCTCTGAATACGTCACTGACCTGGCATCCATTGTCCAGAAAATCATGAGGATGGAAAGCCTGGACCTGTTTTTTGCCATTGTTCTCATGGGAAACAAGGTGAATATCATCGCCAGGAACCGGCTGCCGGAAGTAGATGCAGGGAAAATCCTGGCCGGTTTCGGAGGAGGGGGACACGCCTTTGCGGCTTCGGCCAAGGTGGACAACAAAACCCTGACCCAGGTTGAACACATGCTCATCGACCGTCTGAAAAAAGATGTCAAACCCGTCCAAATCGCCAGATCTCTCATGACATCCCCGGCCATTACCATTGCCCCCCGGGCAAGCTGCCAAGAGGCAGCCAGGCGGATGACCCGCTACAATCTCAATACCCTGATCGTAGTTGACCCGAAAAGCAATGCCTATGAAGGGTATATCACCCGGCAGGTGGCTGAAAAAACCCTTTTCCACAAGCTGGAAAATCAGCCGGTTGAAGAGTATATGAACTCTGAAGGCTCTTTTGTCTCCCCTGGGTCCAAGATATCTGAAATCGAACAGAGGATCATGGAGGAAAAGCTGAGAATCGTCCCGGTTATTGAAAAGGGAAAGATACAGGGGGTGATTACCCGCACGGACCTTCTCTCCTACCTAGTCCAGCACAATAAAGCCCTGAAAGAGTCTGAGCAGATCATCTCCCAGCGCCATCACGCCCGGGAGCGGCAGGTGGACAATATCCTGGACCAGCGCCTGGACCGGCACACCCTGGAACTTCTGAAAAACATCGGCAGAACCGGAAAAGAAATGGGGCTGAATACCTATGTTGTGGGCGGATTTGTCCGGGACCTGCTCCTGAACCGCTCCATTGACGACATAGACATTGTGGTGGAGGGAGACGGCATTGCCTTTGCCAGACATTTTGCCGAAACCATGGAATGCCGGGTCAATACCTATAAAAAATTCGGTACGGCCGTGATCTTATTTCCCGACAACTTCAAGGTGGATGTGGCCTCGGCCCGGCTGGAATATTATACCATGCCGGCAGCCCTTCCCATTGTTGAACAAAGCTCCATCAAGATGGATCTGGCCAGGCGTGATTTTACCATCAACACCCTGGCCATTTCCCTGGATCCGGATCATTTCGGCATCATGATCGATTATTTCGGGGCAAGCCGGGACATTAAAGACAAAACCATACGAATCATCCATAACTTAAGCTTTGTGGAAGACCCCACCCGTATTTTCAGGGCCGTCAAATTTTCAAACCGGTTTGGATTCAAAATCGGAAAGGTCACCTCAAATCTTATTAAAAACGCCATAAAGATAGACTGTTTTAAAAACCTGAGCGGCATCCGGGTGCTGTCGGAACTCAAACAGATCTTCAGTGAGGAGAACCCCATCCCGGCCATCCGGATTCTCGAGTCCTACGGGCTTGAAAAGGTGATTCACCCCAGTCTGAACATTACCCCCAACATTTACGGCCTTTTTGAATCCGTAAACAAGGCCCTGACCTGGCATGACCTGCTCTATGTCGACCCGGACTATCCCAGGTGGGCGGTCTATTTCATGGCCCTGCTCCACCGATGCTCCTTTCAGGTCTGCGAAGAGATCTGCAACCGGCTGATCCTTTCGGTGAATGAGAGGGCCCTGATGCTCGAAAAGAGGTATAAGGCAGAAAACCGGCTATCTCTGATTGAGGAGAGTTATCCTCTGACCCGGCAGGAGCTTTACTGGGGACTGATTAACTTTAAAACCGAGTTTATCCTCTATATGATGGCCCTGACCAAAAAGGAAACCATCAGAAAAGACATCTCCAAATTCTATACCCACCACCGGCATGTCAAGCCCCTGATCCGGGGCCGGGACCTTCTTGGACTCGGAATCAGACCCGGTCCGGTCTATACTGAAATCATCAACCGGGTCCTGAACGCCAAACTGGACGGAAAGCTGGCCACAAAGAAAAAGGAGCTCGCCTTTGCCCAAGAGTATGCCAGGGCCAATAAATTGATTGATTAAACCCTGGGTTTTTGATACTTCCCCAATTCATACCCAAACCCAATTTTAGGACCCTATAAAAATGAAAAACGCAGATTTTCTCACAGGCATCACCACCAGCGGAACTCCCCATCTGGGCAATTATGTGGGTGCCATCCGTCCTGCCGTCGAATCCAGCAGAAACCCGGACCTGACTTCCTATTATTTTCTGGCCGACTATCATTCCCTGATTAAAAATCACGACCCCAAGAAAAGAAAACAATCTTCCCTGGAGATTGCCGCAGCCTGGATCGCCCTGGGACTTGACCATGAAAACTGCGTATTTTACCGCCAGTCCGATATCCCTGAAATCCCGGAACTGACCTGGATCCTGACCTGTCTGACCGCCAAGGGACTCATGAACCGGGCCCATGCCTACAAAGCATCTGTCCAGGAGAATGAAGAAGACGGAAACAAGGACCCGGACAAGGGAATCACCATGGGGCTTTTCTCCTATCCCATTCTCATGGCCGCCGATATCCTCATGTTCAACGCCAGAAAGGTACCCGTGGGGAAGGACCAGGTTCAGCACCTGGAAATGACCCGGGATATTGCAGCCCGCTTCAACCACCTGTATAAGAAGTTGTTTATCCTGCCCGAGGTGGTCGTGGATGAGAGTTCCGCCGTTCTTTCGGGCCTGGACGGAAGAAAGATGAGCAAGAGCTACAACAACTTCATCCCCCTGTTTGATACGGAAAAACGTCTGAGAAAGATGATCATGAAGATCCAGACCAATTCCCTGGGCCCGGATGAGCCCAAGGATCCTGAAACCTGCACTCTCTTCTCCATATACCGGGCCTTTGCCACGGAAGATGAGGCCAAAACAATGAAGGCCCGCTACAGCAAGGGCATTGCCTGGGGAACCATGAAGCAGGAATTGTTCGAATATATCAATGAAATCCTAAAACAACCCCGCAAGGCTTACGATGAACTGGTACAAAACCCCGGGGACATAGAAACCATCCTCCGGGCAGGGGCGCTCAAGGCCAGAGAATTTTCAGGACCCTTTCTGGACAAGATCAGAACGGCCGTGGGCATCGGAATTATCGGTTAACTGCCGGATCTCTTCCCGGCTCAGGTGGCGCCATTGTCCCGGTTTCAGGCGGCCGAGGGTGAGATTTGCCATCCGGGTCCGCAGCAGGCGCTCCACCCGGTTCCCGGTCTTGCCCACCATCTTCCGGATCTGCCGGTTGAGACCCTGTTTCAGGATGATCCTGAATTCGTTTTTGCCCAGGCGTCTGACTTTGGCCTTCCGGGTCCTGGTTCCGTCAATAACCATGCCTCCGGCCATGGTCTCCAAGGCCTGATCCTTTATCGGATATAGAGTCGTGACCCGGTATTCCTTTTCATGGTCATGGGAGGGGTGCGAGAGCCTGTTGTGGAGCTCACCGTCGTCGGTAAGCAGAACCAGGCCTTCCGAGTCCTTATCCAGCCTCCCCACGGGATACACCCTCTGCTTTACAGGAACAAGTTCCAAAATGATCCGGGTTTTTTCCTGGGCACAGGAGGTGACGATTCCCCTGGGCTTGTTGACCAGGATATAGGTGTGGGAGGATCTCCCGGGGGGCTTTACCGGCTTTTTATCAAACCTTACCCGGTCCTTGCCGGGATCGACCTGGGTACCCAGGGTGGTGACGATTTTTCCGTTTACCTCCACCCGGCCGTCAAGAATATGGGCTTCGGCTTTCCGCCTGGAGCAGACCCCGGCATGGGCCATATATTTTTGAAGCCTCATCTCAGGTCCTGTAGTCGGCATTGATTTTCACGTAGCCTTCTGAAAAATCACAAAACAAAAAGCCATCGCTCTCCTGGCCCAAATTCAGGTCCAGGGTCATTGTTATCTCCTCCTTTTTCATGATTTCTGAGGCCTTGGCTTCGGCTTCCCTGCCCTGCCATTTTCCCTTGACCACCAGGGCCACATCTTCAAAGTAGAGATCCATGAGATCGGGATCCACCCGGGCGCCTGAGCGTCCGGCAGCCGCGGTAATCCTGCCCCAGTTGGGATCCTGTCCGTAAATGGCGGTCTTGACCAGATTGGAATGGGCAATGGCCTCTGCCGCTCTGAAGGCATCTTCAGCCGTCCCGGCCCCTTTAACGACAATCCGGGCCAGTTTGGTTGCCCCTTCCCCGTCCCGGACGACCATCTTTGCCAGCTCAAGACAGGTCTTGTCCAGCATCTCCTGGAAAATCTTTCCGTTGCCGGAATCAATGACAACCCCGCTCTGTCCCGAGGCCAGGCATAAAAGGGTGTCGTTGGTGCTGGTATCCCCGTCCACGGTGATCCGGCTAAAAGATTTTTCATTGGCCAGGATCAACCGTTTTTTAAGATCCATGGAATCGATATCCGCATTGGTGCACACATAGGCCAGCATGGTGGCCATGTCCGGCCTTATCATGCCCGAACCCTTGGCAATTCCAATCATGTGAACCCTTTTCCCGTCGATTTCAACCTGGTTCTCAATAATCTTGGGGAAGGTGTCCGTGGTGAGGATGGCCCGGGAAAAATCTTCAAGCCCCTGGGGGGACAGACTCTGCTTTAACAGGGGAATTCCCGTACGAAATTTGTCCATGGGCAGGGGAGCTCCGATCACCCCGGTGGATGAAACCATGACCCGTTCCCTGGGAACGGCAAAACTTTCAGATACCAGGGAGGCTGATTTCTCTGCGTCTTCCAGCCCCTGGTCTCCGGTAAAGCAGTTGGCATTACCGGAGTTGACCAGTACGGCCTGGCAAAGCCCCTTTTGGATGACCTTTTCTCCCAGGAGAACCGGTGCTGCCTTGACCCTGTTTTTGGTGAACAGAGCAGCCGCATTTGCCGGGCGGTCGCACAGGATAATTCCCATATCCTTGAGGCCCTCTTTTTTTATACCGGTATGGACACCTGCAAACCTGAATTCCTTCATGAAAACTCCCTGATCTGTATAATTCCAATCCAAGCCCTTAACGGTGGATATTATAAGACCGTCAAAACCGGGTGTAAATGCTTTGGGTCAATAAAATTCGGGAAAAATGGATTTACCGGGCATGATTTCGAAACCAATTGATTTTCTCAACATTAATTTGCTATGATAGACAAATTTCCAATACAATTTCAATACAATTGAGTCTACGAATTTTAATCCTTTTTTTGAGGTAGTTATGAAGCTTACAGCCAAACTTCTTGTTCCTTTGGTGGCCCTGATTGTTTTCGGGCTTGCCGTCTCCATTATCGTCGCTTATTCCATCGCGAGAACCGGACTGGAGACGGCAGTCGAAAGCCAGATCCGTCAGCTGTCCCAGTCCACGGCCTCCAAAATCAATACCTGGCTTGTGCGAAACCAGCTGGACGTGGATACCTGGTCCAGTATGGATGTCGTCACCGGATCATTGGAATCGTCGGATATGGATGGCAATCGGTCCTCGGCCAGCGCCAGGATGAAATATTATATCGACACCCATAAAATTTTCAGCGGAATGCGGGTTGCGGACAGCAGCGGCCTGGTCGTCGCCTCCTCCCACGCAAAAAACATCGGCAAGGTCAATGTTTTTTCCAGGGATTATTTCAAGCATTCGATAAAAGGAGAGATTTTCATCTCCGATCCCCTTGTCAGCAAAACCTCGGGAAAGCCGATCATGGTCATATCCGCGCCTGTGAAAAGCGGAAAAGAGGTCAAGGGAATTGTATATGCAGTCGTTGATCTGGGTGCTTTTACCGAGACTCATATCGACAAGGTCAAAGTGGCGGAAACCGGATATGTATACGTGATGAATTCCCTGGGGATAGTTCTGGCCTACCCCCCGGATACGGGCCAGATCATGAAGCTGGACCTGAGCCAGCTTGAATTCGGAAAACGGATTCTTGAAATGAAAAACGGGTCGCTCACATATGAATATAAAGGAGGTGAAAAAATAGTCAGTTTTTCACAGGACCCCCTGACCGGTTGGATAATTGTGGCTACGGCTCCCGTTTCCGAGGTTTTCCAGGCAGCCGATACCATAAGAAACCAGCTCATGGTCATCGGTGCTGTAATCACGGCTGTTCTCTTCCTCTGCATTGTCTTTCTGGTATCTGCCTTTGTGATCAAGCCCCTTAAACTGGTTATTGAGGGGCTGAAGGACATTGCCCAGGGAGAGGGAGACCTGACCCGCAGGCTCGACGGTTCGCGAAAAGATGAACTGGGAGAACTGGCCAAATGGTTCAATTCCTTTCTGGAAAATCTCCAGCAGATCATTGCCGGCATCGCCCATGAGTCAAAATTTGTAAATGATTCATCCGACAAACTTCTGGATATTGCCACCCGATCTGCCGCAAATGCTGAAGACACCTCCCAGAAGGCCGCTACGGTTGCTGCGGCCTCCGAGGAAATGGAGAGTAATATGAATTCCATTTCCCAGGCCATGGAGGAAACCCTTCACAATACAAACATCGTTGCCAGTGCAGCAGAAGAGATGACCTCCACGGTGAATGAAATTGCCAAAAATTCGGAGCAGGCCCAGGGGATTTCAGCCCAGGCAGTCACTCAGTCCACCACAGCCTCGGAAAAAATGGATCTGCTGGAAAAATCGGCTGTTTCCATAGGCGCGGTCACTGATACCATTAATGATATTTCCGAGCAGACCAATCTTCTGGCCCTGAATGCCACCATTGAGGCAGCCCGGGCAGGAGAAGCCGGAAAAGGCTTTGCCGTCGTTGCCGGTGAGATTAAGGATCTGGCCGGCCAGACCGCCCATGCAACCGCCGATATCAAAGGCAAAATTGAATCCATTCAATCCACCACAAAAGAGGCCGCCGGAGAAATCAGTTCGGTTATGGCCATTATCAACGATATCAACGATATCGTTCTCACCATTGCATCGGCCATTGAAGAACAGTCTGCTTCCACCAAGGAGATCGCCGGCAGCATGGCTGAATCCTCCGGAAAAATTGACATTGTCAGCCAGAACATCCAGGAAGGGGTGGGTGTCATCCGGGAGATCAATACCGATATCGCCGGGGTTAACGAGGCCTCTGTGGAAATTTCACAAAACAGCCAGCAGCTGGAAAACAATGCCCAGGAGCTGAGCCGCATGGCAGACAAGCTCAATACCATTCTGGGCAAGTTTAAATTCTGATAGGGGAAGACAACAGGCCCTGGAGGGTAAACCCAGGGCCTGACCTGTTCCAAACCTTCCTCTGATACCGGCGTAAAAGATATCCAGACCGTTCTTACGAATCAAATATGTTGGGGGCTCAGGGATGAATAGATTAAATATTTTCGGTTTTCCGGCGGACAACGGCGGACGAAGGCGGATCAAGGACAGACGCTGCAGGATCGATCCTCTGGTGAGTTTTGAGCGCAGAACCGGCCTTAAACGTCGGAGCGGATTGAACAGGAGATTGAAAAAGATTCAAATTTTCAAGGTCAGTGATCGCCGGAGGCTGCCCGGACTTTGAGTCTGAGCTTTATTCTCTTCTAAGATTGAAATCCTTCAATGGAGCAGAGGAACTCCATCAGGGGACTGATAAATTTCTTAGTCATGTCCGAGAACTCCGTACCGATGGAGATCTGCCGTTTCTCCCGCCGGATGTTCCGGATATAGGCCATGGCACCCAATTCACTCTCAACCCCGGGAAACTGGCAAAAGATCCTGAGCAGGTCCCCTTCCCGGAAAATGAAATTATTCTTTTTGTCATCGATATATTTAAAACAGCATCCCTTTTTACTGATGTCAAATACAACCACGGGAAGGTGATTTTTCTTCAGCTCTACCCGGCCCGGAATCACCACACTGTTCCTCTTGACGACCCTGAGTTCCTGTTTCTGGACAATTTTGGGATATTCAATGGCAAGAGCCCTGATTGGGTCTGTAATCATTTCAATGACGCTGGTCTGAAATGCATACAACGACCCCTCATGGAGGTATTTAACGATCATCTTATTGCCCGGGTAGAGTTTGTTCTGAACACTTTTGAACCGCTTGGGAAGGGTGATGATCATGAACTCGTTTTCAAGCAGGCCCACGAATATGCTGGAAACCGAAAAACTGACACCTGTGATATCCAGATAGACCTCGGTACCGATCTCAATATTTAATCCCTCAGATTTGTCAAGTTCCAGAATGTCCTCGATTCCCTCCATGGATTTTTCCTTTCAATAAACCTTAGGCCTTTCTTTTTCGTCCTTACCGGCGAATTATCATGTATGGTTATTCAAATCTTGTATGGTTTCAATCCAGTTTTGTCAAGGATAAACCCGAATCGATAAATGGATGGATCTTTCCATATAGACTGCTTTCCGGGGAATGAGACCGTAAAAAAAGGGTTTCGAAATCGGTTTCGAAACCCTTGATTTTTTTATGGAGGCGGCTTCCGGATTTGAACCGGAGAATAACGGCTTTGCAGGCCGTTGCCTTACCCCTTGGCCAAGCCGCCTTGAAGGTGGAGCGGGAAACGGGATTTGAACCCGCGACTTCGACCTTGGCAAGGTCGCACTCTACCACTGAGTTATTCCCGCCCAGCAACAAAAGGTATTAATATAGGTTTGAGTCTATTTTGTCAATATGAAAATCAGAACACCAGATATTTTTTCGCCTTGATAAAATAGTCGGTTCCGGACCAGACCGTAATGAGCAACGCCCCGTATAAAAAGAATTGTCCGACGGCAGTAAAGTCAATCCCAAGGTAGGGGTAATGCAGGGTTAGAGGAATAATGGCCGCGATCTGAAACCCGGTTTTAACCTTTCCCAGCCAGGAGGCAGAGACATCCTGCCCCCTTTCAATGAGCACGCATCTCAACCCGGTCACAGCCAATTCCCTTCCTATGATCAGACTGGCAATCCATCCGGGGATGAACTCAATGCCCACCAGCATGATCAGGGTGGAAGAAACCAGGAGCTTGTCTGCCAATGGATCCAGGATCTTTCCCAGAGGGGTGATCAGCCCCCTTGTTCTGGCCAGATACCCGTCCAGGTAGTCTGTGACAGATGCCAGGGAAAAAAGGAGGGCCGCAATCAGGGTGGTCCAGCGGTGATCACATGTCAGAAGCCCCATGATCACCGGTATTGAAACGATTCTGGAAAGGGTTATGAAATTGGGGGTCAGAACCGCCTCCTTCACCTTCTCCGGCCAGGTCATAAAGGGATTACCCCTTTTTCTTGTTCCAGTCGGCCATGAAGGATTCAATTCCCTTGTCCGTCATGTGGTGGGAAGCCAGCTTTTTCAGGACACCGTGGGGGATGGTGGCGATGTCAGCCCCCATCATGGCCGAATCCAGGACATGGAGGGGATTCCTGATGCTGGCCACGATGATCTGGGTGTCAAACTCGTAATTGGCAAAGATCTGAACGATCTCTTCGATAAGCCCCATGCCTTCCTGGGCCAGATCATCGAGACGTCCCACAAAGGGAGATACATAGGTGGCTCCGGCCTTGGCAGCCATGAGTGCCTGGAGTGCGGAAAACACCAGGGTGACGTTGGTCTTTATCCCTTCGGACGAAAGGGTTTTCACCGCTTTGAGTCCTTCAACGGTCATGGGAATCTTAACCACGATGTTTTTCCCGATCCTGGCCAGCTCCCTGGCCTCTTCCACCATGCCGTCGGTTTCAAGGCTGATGACTTCCGCACTCACCGGTCCGTCCACAATCTGGCAGATCTGGGCGATGATCTCCTTGAATTCACCCTTTTCCCTGGCAATGAGGGTCGGGTTGGTGGTGACGCCGTCCACCATTCCCATGCTGTTGGCGTCCTTGATCTGATCGATATTTGCCGTATCTATAAAAAATTTCAACTCAGTCCTCCTTTGGGTCGAGAGGAATCACTTCCTGATCCTTCTCATTTTCAATTGTTTTCAAGAGTTCAATGGTTTTCAATTTAAAAACCGGATGAATCGTATCCGCTCCTATATCACAGATGGGCCTTAGAACAAAACATCTTTCATGCATCCTGGGATGGGGAATTTCAAGAAGAGCGGTTTTCAGAATCCAGTTTTCAAAATAGACAATATCCAGGTCAATTTTCCTGGGGCCGAATCTGAACGCCTTCCCGGCACTATCCAGGGAAGACTCAATCCGCTTTAGAATTTCAAGAAGTCCAAAGGGGTTGTCTGCCTTTGTCTCAATCCGCAGGGCAGCATTGATAAACCAGTCCTGGTCTGCGTAGTTCTGGGGCCGGGTCCGGTAAAATTTTGAAACTTCCTTTACAGAGACAAAGGGATCTTGGTCCAGACATTGGACTGCCTGGTCCAGGTTCTCTTTTTTCTCCCCTTTGTTGGAGCCGATACTTAGAAAAGCGGTCAAAGAAGACATGATCTGATATTTATGGGAACAACCCGGTTTAATCGCTTGAATTCTGACCCGTCCCGGACGGGTCGACCAAGATGGTTTGGGTATATTTGCTTCTCATACCATCCGGGCCCAGGGCCTGAACCCGAAAATAGTATCTGCTGACCGGATCCAGGGTCAGTTCATATTTCATATCCGGCATGGGAATCGTGGCCATGGACTTAAACACAAAGGGACAGCCCTCACAGTCGCCGGGCCCCTTGACAGCGGCAGACACCTCAAAGGCTTCGGGTCTGACCCGGGCCTTGTCAGGATCTGTTTTATGGTTCCATTGGATAAAAACCCGGGTTCCGGTCAATTGAAAGGTCAGGTCAATGGGGGGGGCCAGATTTAGGCCTTCTTTCAGGGGCGGCAGGGGCGGTCCCTTTTTGCCGCAGGCCGTGACCATGGCCAGGGCGGTGAGCCAGACCAGCCCAAAGAGCAATGTTCTGTTTATCTTCATCTAAATATTCAGCTCCTTTTCCGCCCGGTCCAGGGCCTCTTTTACACCGGCAAATCCGGTTCCGCCATAGGTGATCCGTCGGGCAATCATCTGTTCCAGGGATATGAATCCGTATACATCTTCCTGAACCAGGTCACTGAAAGAGTGCAGCTCGGAGAGGCTCAGCTGCTCCAGTTCTTTGTTCTGCCCAAGGGCAAAGGCGACGGCTTGACCCGCAACGGAATGGGCCTGCCGAAAAGGCATGCCCCGGTTGACCAGATAGTCGGCAAAGTCCGTGGCATTTAAAAATCCCCGTTGGCAGGCGGCCAGCATGGCCTCTTGATTCACTCTGATGTGTGGAAACATCCGGGTATATACGTCAAGACAGATATTCAGGGTGTCCACGGTGTCGAACAGGGGTTCCTTGTCCTCCTGCATGTCCTTGTTATAGGCCATGGGCAGGGATTTCATCAGGGTGAGGATGGAAACCAGATTCCCGATGACCCGGCCGGTCTTGCCCCGGACCAGTTCGGCCACATCCGGGTTCTTTTTCTGGGGCATGATGCTGGAACCCGTTGTAAATGCATCGGAAATGGTGATAAAGGAAAACTCCGAAGAGGACCAGAGGATCAGTTCCTCTGACATCCGGGAGAGATGCATCATGCAGATGGATGCATGGGAGATGAATTCAATGACAAAGTCCCGGTCCGATACCGAATCGATGCTGTTGTCGGATACACTGCCGAATCCCAGGACTTCCCGGGTATATTCCCGGTCCAGGGGATAGGTGGTCCCGGCAAGGGCAGCCGCTCCCAGGGGCATGACATCCACCCGTTTCAGGGAGTCTGACAAACGTTCAATATCCCGTTTAAACATCTCATAATAGGCCAGAAGATGATGGGCAAAGAGAACAGGCTGGGCCCGCTGAAGATGGGTGTAGCCGGGCATGATCACATCCTGATGTTCCCGGGCCAGGCCCACCAGGGCCCTTTGAAATGCCCTGAGCATCCCAATGAGATGCCGGGTTTCCTTTTTCAGGTAGATGCGCACATCCAGGGCCACCTGATCGTTTCTGCTTCGTCCCGTGTGCAGCTTCCGGGCAAGATCTCCGCATTCCCGGCCCAGGGCATCCTCCACGTGCATGTGGATATCTTCCAGGCTGTTTGAAAAGGCGATCTCATCCTTTTCAATCCGATCCTTGACCCGGCCCAGACCCTGGATCAGAGCCCGGGCCTCCTCTTCCTCAATGATGGACACCTTGGCCATCATCTTCAGATGGGCAATGGACCCTTCAATATCGCTGGCGTAAAGGCGCTTATCCACGTCAATGGAGGCATTGAACTTTTCCACCAGTTCGTCTGTGGATTCGGAAAATCTGCCGCCCCAAAGTTTTTCACTCATAATATTTTTAATTCCCCGATTCTCAATTATCCATTCTCAATTATCCATTGAGAATGAGGGCTTCCAGAATGGCCTTGTGCATGTGACGCTTGTTCTCTGCCTGGTCCCAGAAGGCCGCGTCTGCCGCTTCCAGGACATCCTCTGCGATCTCCTCCCCCCTGTGGGCCGGCAGGCAGTGCATGACAAGAACATCTGGCTTTGCTCCGGATAACAATTCCTTATTGACCTGGAAGCCCTGAAACGTCTTGATTCTGTGTTCCAGTTCAGCTTCTTCCCCCATACTGGCCCATACATCTGTATATACAACGTCGGCCTTTTTCACCGCTTCTTTGGGATCGTTTGTAAGTACAATATTGGGTTTGGTTTCCGCTCCCGAACCCTCAAGGATCTCCGGGCGGATCCCGTGTCCGTCCGGGCAGGCCAGGATAAGGTTCATACCCAGAACCGAGGCGGCGTTGATCCAGGAGTTGGCCACGTTGTTGCCGTCCCCCACCCAGGCGATCTTCACCCCTTCATATCCGCCCTTGTGTTCGATAACGGTCATGATATCGCTCAGGATCTGGCAGGGATGAAAAGAGTCGGTCAGGGCATTGATCACCGGGATTGAGGAAGTGGCTGCAAATTCTTCCACAAGACCATGATCAAAGGTTCTCATGGCCAAGCAGTCAATGTACCGGGAGAGCACCCTTGCCGTATCCTTGGCAGGTTCGTTCCTGGAGATCTGGGTGTCCTGGGTGCTCATGTAGATGGGATGGCCTCCCATCTGAATCATGGCCGTTTCAAAGGCGATCCGGGTGCGGGTTGATTTTTTGTCAAAAATCAGGCCCAGGGTTTTTCCGGTGAGCCGGGTATCCATGATTCCCCGGCCGTATCGTTTCTTGAGTTCTAGGGCCCTGTCAAACAGGTGTTTAAAATCCTTTGGTTCAAGGTCCAGCAAGGATAAGAGATCTTTTTTCAAAACATGCCTCCGGTTTACAACAGGCTGTCCAGAACAGCCGCAAGTTGGTCGATTTCAGTTTTCTCCACAATTAATGGGGGCGCAAACCTCAGGACTTTATCCTGAATTCCGTTAATAATAAAGCCTTTTTTAAAACAGGCATCGACAACGGCCCCGGCCTTTTCATCGATTTCCATCCCAATGAGAAGGCCTTTGCCCCGGATCTCTTTGACCCGCTCATGCCGGTCCCTGAGTTCCCCTAATTTTTCTTTAAAATAATCTCCTGTTTCAATGACCCGGGCAAGAAAATCCGGATCACAAATCAGGGAAAGGGCCTCAAGGGCCGCTGCCGTTGCCAAAGGGGTTCCGCCGAATGTGGAGCCATGACTTCCGGGCCCAAAGCCTTTGGCCGCCTCTTTTGTGGCCAGCACGGCGCCGATGGGAAAGCCGTTGGCCAAGGCCTTGGCCAGGGTCATGATATCCGGAAAAACTTCGTAGGCCTGGTGGGCAAACAGGGTGCCGCACCTGCCCATGCCGGTCTGAATTTCGTCAAATATCAGCAGGGTCCCGGTTTCATCACAAAGGGCTCTGACCTGCTCCAGATAGCCTTGATCGGCCGGGATCACCCCCCCCTCTCCCTGGACAGGTTCCAGCATCACGGCACAGACCGTGTCATCCATGGCATTCTTCAGGGCATCCAGATCGTTGAACGGCACATGGATAAATCCTTCCAGCAGGGGATAAAACCCGTCTTTGATTTTATCCTGTCCCGTGGCGGACAGGGTGGCCATGGTCCGGCCGTGGAAAGACTGCTCCATGGTGATGATCTTGTGCCGTTGGGTGTCCCCTTTGACCTGGAAAAATCTCCGGGCCAATTTGATGGCCCCTTCGTTGGCCTCGGCACCGGAATTGGCAAAAAAAACGCGCCGGGCAAAGCTGTTCTCGACCAGGGCCTGGGCAAGATCGGCCTGGGGCCGGGTATAGAAAAGGTTGGACACATGGACCAGGGTGGATGCCTGTTTTTCAATGGCCCGGGTGATCCTGGGATGGCAATGCCCAAGGTTGCATACGGCAATACCCGCCAGAAAATCTATATAGGTTTTTCCCTCGGAATCCGTGAGACGTGTCCCCTCCCCTTTTACAAAGGGGGCACTGCCCTGGCGCAGATAGGTTTGGAATACAAAATCGTCTGTTTTTTGAATAGAATCAGTCATCCTTTATCCTTTCGCCTTTACCCTCTAAATAAACCTGGGTGCCGATTCCGGAATCCGTAAATAATTCCAGCAGAAGTGCATGGGGAATTCTGCCGTTGATGATGTGGGATTTTCCCACCCCGCCCCGGACGGCATCCAGGGCCTTTTCCACCTTGGGGATCATGCCCCCGGAGATCCGGTTGTCGGAAATCATCTCGCCTGCGGTCTTCCCGCTGATGGTAGAGACCAGTTTTTTTTCCTGGTCCAGGACACCGTCCACATCGGTGAGCAGGATGAGGCGCTCTGCCTGGAGGGCCGTTGCCACCTTGGCCGCCACCACATCGGCGTTGATGTTATAGGTTTCTCCCCGGGAGCCGATGCCCACCGGTGCGATAACAGGGATAAAGCCTTTGGCCGTCAGGGTGTGGATGATGTCCGGGTTGATCTCCTTGACATCCCCCACCATGCCGGGATCAATGATTTCCGGGGGTTTGGATTCATCCTCCTGGAAAAGGATCTTCATCTTTTCGGCCAGGATAAGGCCCCCGTCCTTTCCGGTGAGACCCACAGCCTTTCCTCCCTCCTGGTTGATCCGGGCGACAATATCCTTGTTGACCTTTCCCCCCAGAACCATTTCCACCACATCCATGGTGGATTCATCCGTATACCGCATGCCCCGGATAAAAGTGGAGGTCATGCCCATGGCCTCCAGAACCAGGTTGATCTGGGGACCTCCCCCGTGCACCACCACCGGATTTACGCCGATATACTTTAACAGGGTGATGTCGTTGGAAAAATCCTGCTTGAGTTTTTCATCCTTCATGGCGTGGCCCCCGTATTTGACCACGATGGTTTTCCCGGAAAACCGTTTGATATAGGGAAGGGCCTCAATTAATATGTCTGCAACGGTCTGGCTCATAGGATGTACCTGCTTAAATCCTGGTTTTCTACGATGTTCATCAACTGGTCTTCCACAAAGCCTGCATCAACTACTATATCCTTTACATCAACATCAGGTGCCTTGAAAAGAATTTCCTCCAGAAGTCTTTCCATGAGGGTATGCAGCCTCCGCGCCCCGATGTTCTCCGTGGTGGCATTCACCTCAACAGCGATGTCGGCTATCTTTTCCACGGCATCCTGGGAAAAGGAGAGATTCACCCCTTCGGTCCGTAAAAGGGCGATATACTGGAGAATCAGGGCGTTCCTGGGCTCGGTCAGGATCCGGCTGAACTCCTTGGCCCCCAGGGAGTTGAGCTCCACCCGGATGGGAAACCTCCCCTGGAGTTCCGGGATCAGATCCGAGGGTTTGGATACGTGAAAGGCGCCCGAGGCAATGAAGAGAATATGGTCCGTCTTTACCGTGCCGTACTTGGTGGGAACGGAAGAGCCCTCCACAATGGGCAGCAGATCCCGCTGGACCCCCTCCTTTGAGACCTCCGGACCTTGGCTTTTTTCCTTGCCGGCGATCTTATCGATTTCATCGATAAATATGATACCCGACTGCTCCACCATGGCAATGGCATCTGTCTTTACCCGTTCCATATCCACGAGATGGGAGGCCTCCTCCTGGGTTACCAGCTTCATGGCCTCTTTGACGGAAACTTTTCTCCGCTTGGTATTTTTGGGCATAAGGTTCCCCAGCATGTCCCGGACGTTAATGCCCATTTCCTCCATACCGGTGTTTGAGAAAATCTCCACCATGGGAGAGGTTTTGTCTGCCACATCCAGATCGATCATCCGTTTGTCCAGCTTGCCCTTCCGGAGCATGGACTTGAGCTTTTCCCTTGTCCCGGCCCCGGACTTTTCCTCAGAGTTCGGGGTGCCGGTCACCTCAATGGAGTTGTCTCCACTGATCCCGGTATGCTGGGATGAAGGAGGCAGAAGAATATCCAGAATCCGTTCCTCGGCAATCCGGGCCGCCTTTTCCTGGACCGAATCCTGCTGCCTGGCCCTGAGATTGTTGACCGTAAGCTCCACCAGGTCCCGAATCATGGATTCCACATCCCTTCCCACATATCCCACTTCGGTGAATTTGGAGGCTTCAACCTTGTAAAAGGGAGAGTCGGTGAGATTGGCCAGGCGCCGGGCGATTTCGGTTTTGCCCACGCCGGTGGGGCCGATGAGGATGATGTTCTTGGGGGCGATTTCCTCCTGGAGGTCCTTGTCCAGCTGGCGTCTCCGCCACCTATTTCTCAGGGCAATGGCCACGGATTTTTTGGCATCGTCCTGGCCGATGATATACTTGTCCAGTTCGATTACAATTTCTTGGGGTTTTAAATCTTCCATTCTTAAATTTTACTTTTCTTTTGGGTTTATCGGGTCGGATTCTATCTCTTCCAGGGTCACATGGTGATTGGTGTATATGCAAAGATCCCCTGCAATGGCCATGGCCTTTTCAACGATTGTTCTGGGGGAAAGGTCGGTGTTCTCCATCAGGGCGACGGCGGCGGACTGGGCGGAAACAGACCCGGACCCGATGCTGATCACCCCCTGATCCGGCTCAATGACATCCCCGTTCCCTGAGATCAGGTAGGTATTGGATTCGTCTGCGGCGATCATCATGGCTTCCAGGCGCCTAAGATACTTGTCCGTCCGCCATTCCCGGGCCAGTTCCACACAGGCACGGGTCAGACTCCCATTGTACCTTTCCAGTTTTTCCTCCAGCTTTTCCGAAAGGGTCAGGGCATCGGCCGTGGCCCCGGCAAACCCGGTGATAATTTTATCGTTGTATATTCTTCTGACTTTTCTGGCCTTGTGCTTGGTCACGATATTGCCCAGGGTGACCTGGCCGTCTCCGGCCACCACGACTCCCTGCCCGTTCCTCAGGGCCAGTATGGTGGTGCCGTGGAATGTATCAAAATCTGCCATTGTATCAAAACTCCTTGGTTTTCAGCTCCTTGGGTGTGCCTTGTCATATACCCGGGTCAGATGATCCATGCTCACATGGGTGTAGACCTGGGTGGTGGACAGGCTGGCATGCCCCAGTATCTCCTGGATCCCCCTCAGATCGGCACCGGAATCCAGCATGTGGGTGGCAAAGGAATGGCGCAGGGTATGGGGGGAAACCGGGACAAAGAGACCGCATTCCCTGACGATCTTGTCCAAGATCCTCCGAATGGACCGGCTGCTCAGCCTGGAATGAAACCGGTTTAAAAAAACCGGGGTACACTTTTCCTTCAGGGCGGCCCTGTAGGTTTCAATGGCGGCCAAAGCCCTTTTCCCCACAGGGACCACCCGTTCCTTGCTGCCTTTGCCAAAGACTCTAATCATTTGGGAATTAAAGTCAATGTCATCCATGTCCATGGAATGGATTTCCGATACCCGCATGCCCGTGGAATAAAAAGTCTCAAACATGGCAAGGTTCCGTTTGTCCATCCAGGATGCAGTGGGAATTGAGTCCAGAAGCCTGTAAAGGTCGTCAATGGTCAGGAACCTGGGGATGGTTTTTTCTAGTTTCGGAAAAGGCACCCCGTCTGCCGGATTCAGATCCATATGGTTCGCCCGCACCAAAAAATTGAAAAAGGACTTCAGGGAAGAAAGGCGCCGGGACAGGGTTTTCTTTGACCGCCCCTCCCGGACCTCCGCAGCCAGGTATTGGCGGATGTCCTGCTTTCGGATCCCGCGAGCGCAAGGTAAAAAACGAATCTGGAGTTCAGTTTCACTCTCCTGCCGGGAAATGACCTTTGCATGCTCAGGACGTTCCCCATCCGGTGTCCGGGAAAGAAAAAAAGAGATAAAGCGAATCAAATCGGACCGATAGGCCCGGCAGGTATGGGGGGAATATCCCTTTTCAGCCACCAGGACATGGATGAACTCCTCCAGGATCAGGTTGGGGGGACTCATTTTTTTAGACCCGCCTTTGTCATTACCTGTTGAAGAGCATTCCAGACCGGCCTTTTCAGGTCCGGCTCCGCCAGCAGATCATTGGGATGATAGGTGGGCATGGCCGGAATCCCGCAACAGGTAAGAAAGCGTCCCTGGATCTTCTCCATGGACTCCCGGGAACCGGTAAAACACCGGACGGTTTTCTCTCCCAGAAGAATGAGAAAGTCCGGACAGGATATTTTGAGTCTATTTTCCAGGGTTTCGGGCCGGGTGCAGGTACAGATGAATACCTTGGCCGGGTCCAGATTCATGGCCCGGATGATTTTTTTTAAAAGGGCACCAGGTTCACCCTTGAAAAAAGAGGGCTGGGTGTCCACAAACCAAATCTTAGAATTTTCAGGTCCCTGGGAAAGAAAATCTCTTCCCGGCGGGCCGGGCATTGTTTCCGGATGAACCCAGGACTCCAGGATCTGTTTTGAAGAGTCGGAAATCTTTAAACCAATATTGTCCAGGTCCTTCTGGTCGGAAACAAACTGGGATAAATCCCTGATCACCCGGTCAAGGGAAAGGGAAATATCAAAAGATTCCGTTTTATCCGGGGTTTTGGAAGGCATGGCCGTTATCCCAGATGACCCAGGATCGTATCCAGAACAATATCGGCCACCTTGGTTTTTTCCATGAGGGGAACATCCCTGAAATTTCCGTCCTTGGAAAAGATCTTCACCTTATTGGTCCGGGACTGGAATCCGGAGTCTTCCCCCCCCACCATATTGGCCACGATCATGTCCAGATTCTTTTTTTCCATTTTCATGCGGGCATGGACCTCCAGATCATGGGTCTCTGCGGCAAAGCCTACCAAAAACTGCTGGTCTGTTTTTAACTCTCCGATCTTTTTAAGGATATCCGTGTTTTCCGTCATGGACAGGGTCATTTGGGTCTGCCCGACCGTTTTCTTGATCTTGAGCTCTTCTTGGTGAACAGGCCTGTAATCGGCCACAGCCGCCACCTTGATGATAATGTCGGCCCGGGGAAGTTCGTCCAGCATGGCCCGGGCCATCTGGTCGCAGGTCTCCACAGAGATGAGACCAACCCCCGGCGGAGGGGCCAGATCCACGGGACCGGACACCAGAGTGACCTCCCCTCCCCTTTTTTCGGCGGCTGCTGCAACGGCATATCCCATCCTGCCCGAAGAGTGGTTGGAGATGTACCGGACCGGATCAATGGCTTCCCGGGTCGGCCCGGCAGAGATGAGGAGTCTTTTCCCCTTCAGGTCTTTTGGGTTCAGCATGGCCGTGATCCTGTCCAGAATAAACCAGGGTTCGGGAAGCCGCCCTGCCCCGACTGTCTTGCAGGCCAGGACCCCTTCATCCGGATCGAGAATATGGAGCCCGTCCTGTTCCAGAAGATCCAGATTCCTCTGAACCCTGAGATTCTGGTACATATCCGTGTTCATGGAAGGGCAGACCAGGATGGGGGAGGTTACGGCCAGGAAGGTGGTGGTCAGGGCATCGTCGGCCAAGCCTTGGGCCAGCTTGGCAATGCAGTTTGCCGTGGCCGGAGCGATCACGGCCCCGTCTGCCAGGGAGGCCACGTCGATATGGGCCACGGAAGAACCTGTGTCTTTCCAGAGATCTGTGATCACTGGGTTTTCAGAGAGCACTTCAAAGGTGGTCCGGCCCACAAAATGCCGGGCCGCTTCGGTCATGACGACATGGACGTCGGCCCCGGCCTTTTTAAGAAGGCGTAGAAGTTCGACAGACTTATAGGCGGCAATCCCTCCGGTGACGCCCAGTAAAATATGATTGTCCTTGATCATGAAAAATTCCGGATTTAATTGGACAGGTCGGATTCAGACATGTCCTGGGAGGAAAAGTGCTGATTCGCATCCCCTACCGTGGGCGCCACCCCGATTTCCACATAGGTGTTGATCTGTTCGTCCCGGATGGTGATCACGGCGCATCTGGAGGGTTTATTAAAGACCATGATGGTGGTCCCCGGGGATTTGATCTGGCTGATGATCCCCCAATTGTCCTTCTGCATATTGTTATTGAAAAAGTTAAAAAGAGAACGGCTGTCCACCCGCCCCTTGAGGGTCAGGACACCCGACCTGAATCCGGGCGTGGTTACCACCATGGTCCTGTCCTTGACGATTTTCAGCTCCATGGGAACCAGGACATCCACAAAATCATAGTACACGGCCGTGGTCTTCTTGGACTTGGATGAAGGCGGTTCCGAAGAGGCTCCGTCCTCGGGGCTGCTGGAAAAGGGATTCCCCCCGCATCCGGAGAGAAATATCATGATCATAATCCCAAACCCGATATGGATCAGGGCAGATAAGGGGGTGAAACCGGTTCTTTTCCGTTCTGCTGTCTTATTTTTCATCTGTCTCTCCTCGGTCTCTATAAATAGCTCTTTTGCTGATTTTGGCTGGTCCTGTCTTTCTAAAACGAATTGTCCCAAAAGTCAATTTAGACGGAAGATTAATTGACGGAAAGGCCTTTTACGGAAAGTTTTAGATTTTTTGCCCGGAAACGATAAATGGAGAATAAATTTGACTTTTCTCTGAAAGTCAAAACCACGCTCCCATGGTCAAAAATTGTCCATCGTTTACTCAGGATTGTCAATCTCTTTCAATTTCCGGTTGAACCTATCGAGTTCGATCTGGTAGGCGGTAATTTTTTTATTCAGGGCCTGGACCCTGGCGTTGTACTCTTCAATCCCGGCAGGTGTCTTCAGGGTTTCCTTAAGGACAAGCAAGGCCTCTTTTTCCTGATTAAGTTCTTTTTCCTCCTGATTCAGCCAGGCTTTCAGGGTTTCCATTTCAGGATTCTGAACCTTGTCCGGGGCGCCGCTTTCACCCGCAGTCCCGGAACTGGAGGCGGAAGGACTGGAGTTTTGTTTCTCGTGATCGCCTGATTTTTTTTCGACGATCTCTTCAAAAGACCTTGCTCCGGGCCTTTGGGTTTCAGGGACCTGTGACAAGTCATCGGTAATAACAATGGTGCCGCCGGAATCCCTGTACTGATAAAAATCCGCCCCGGCCGGGAAAACCCCAAGGACCAGTACGAAAAAAAAGATCCAAAGGAGATACCCAAATCCCAACCCGGTTTTTCTATATTTCAATTTTACAGCCATATATCACCATCCCATAATCGTATTTCAACGGTCCTTTCCTTTTTATACCATGAAAAAGAGGGTTCTGCTCTTTCATCGCCCCGGTTGTAAAGGTCTGCCATGCGTCGGGTATTCCGGAAAATTCAACGCATAAGGCAAACCGTCCGGGATGAAACGGGTCTGCGTGGTATTGTTATTGCAATTCTTTGGCCCAGGGCTTTAAAATAAATTGACTTTGCCAATGCCAGCATTGATAATACAGGATATAATGAAGAATACAAAATCCAATACATTCATGCAAATGAAAAATAACTCCGGGTTCACCCTCATCGAACTGGTCCTTGTCCTGATCATTATCGTTGTGCTGGCCAGTGTCACCATCGCCAATTTTTCCTCCTGGCAGGACAATATATATCTTAAGTCTGCTGCAAGGGATCTATACTCTTCCATGCAGGAGGCCAGGATGATCGCCGTGGAGAACAATTCAAGCACGGCCATTGTCTTTGATACGGCCAACAACCGGTATTACCTGTGTGATGACCCCGGGGCCGATGGCTGGGACGGGGCAAACGATTATACCGGAACCGGAGACAACAACATTCTCCGGACCGTTGACCTGGCGGCGGCCTACAACAACAGGGTCAGGTTCGGTCCCGGCAATGTGACCGCCGGCAGCCCTGGCAGCGGGGATCCGCTTCCGCCCGATAATATCAGTTATTCTTCTCCGGTGAATATCTTAACTGTGAATTCCAAGGGAATCGGCAACGGCGGATACGCTTACCTGGAAAACCCGAACCAGGATATCTGCTATGCCGTGGGGACCCGGGTCAGCGGACTGGTCAAAATCTGGAGATGGGACGGAGGGGCCTGGCAATGAGAAAGGATAAAGGATTTACCCTGATTGAACTCATGATCACCATGGTCATTGCCGGCCTTATCATGATCGGCGCCTATGCCGCCTATACATCCCAGCAGAAGACCTACTACGCCCAGGATCAGGTCACGGAGATGCAGCAGAATATCCGGGCGGCCTTATCCATCATCACCTCGGAACTCCGCATGGCCGGGTATGATCCCACGGGAAGCGGGAATTTCGGGATCGTATGGGCTCTTCCCGGGCGGTTTCAGATGACCACCGATATGGACGGGGACGGGGTTGTAGACGGCCCCGAGACCCTTGAGTTCGGATTTTCATTTGCCATGGATGCAGACAGTAACGGAGACGGGATCCCGGATAATGACAATGACGGAGACGGGGTTCCCGATCCCATTGACATCGGCATGCAGACAAACAATGCCGGCGGATACCAGGACATTGCCGAGAGTATCCAGGCAGTGGAATTTCTCTATTATAATGCATCCGGGAACATCACCGCAACGGTCGCTGATATCCGGTCCGTCCAGATGACCGTCCTGGCCAGGGCCCGCCGTCAGGACCCCCAATTCACCCATACAACAACCTATACCACCCCATCCGGACAGAACTGGGGACCGTATAATGACAATTTCCGCCGCCGGATGCTGACCACCCGGATCCGGTGCCGCAACCTGGGGTTAAATTGACCATGAACCTTTTAAAAGATAATCAAGGCTTTACCCTGATCGAGGCGCTGATGGCCATGCTGGTCCTGACCATCGGGATCCTGGCATTGAACTCCATGCAGGTTTCCAGCACCCGGGGCAATTCCAGTGCAAATAATCTGACAGTTGCCAGCTCCGTTGCCGGTGACGGGTTCGAACGGTTGCTGAACCTGGACTACGATGATTCCACAATGGATCCGGCCGGAAATCCCCACGATGAAACCGAGCTTACCGGCTATCAGCTGCCAGCGGGCGTGGCGTCGATCTCCTGGAATGTCGCGGAATGGACCAATACCGACGGAACAGATAACGACGGCGACGGAACCACGGACGAGGCAGATGAGTTGAATATCAAATTGGTCAGCCTTACCGTGAATTACCAGGATCAGCAGGCCAAGACCCTAACCATTAATTTTCTCAAAAGTGAGCTATATTGATGAAATTAATTCAAACAATAATTTCTCCCGTTAAAAACGAATCCGGTTTTGCCCTCATCTCCACCCTGCTGATCATGTCTCTTCTTACCATCACCGGCCTGGCCGCCATCAACACCACCAGTTTTGAACTCAAAATTGCCGGGAATGAACGCCGGGCCCATCAGCGATTTTATTCGGCCGACTCCGGATGGAAACAAGCCGGTCCCTATCTCAACGCCCAGGCCACGCCCCCAAGTTTTGTCAACACCACCTTGAAAGCAGGTGATTCCAGCTATGACTGGGACGATATCTATTATAACATCGTCCGGAATTTCGGTGACGGGGGAGACAAGACCACCAACGCTGCCTTTTCGACCGGTACCGAAGACGGCAGAATTTCAAATATTCCATACTGGTACCGCCTGGCCTATCAGAATGATTTCCCGGCCATAGGGTTCGGGGCCGGTTACCGAGATTTCCAGTACGAGGTAAAATGCAACTCCAACGGGACTTCCGAAGTCGTGACAGGGGTCAGGAAAGTCTACCGGGTCGGATATTAATTTTCCTATCCAAACAATGAAAAAGGGGTACATCATGGCGAAAAAAAATTCAGGGCAAACCTTTCTCTATTTTCTTTTTCTGGTTCTTGTAATCTTTATCCCGGAACAGGCCCGGGCCCTATGCCCCATTGATCCTTCCGGCACCTATATTGAAGCGGAAAATTTTTCCGGTTCCTATAATCTGGACGGTACCCCCAATGCGGGGGACTGGTTTAGTACGGCAGCCGAAGGCAGCGGCACGGTTCTGGTCTCGGGAAGCGGCGGATCTGCCACCACCACCCCGGGCAAGGAAGTAAAAACATATCAGGTGACCTTTTCAACCACCGGGACCTATTATATCTGGATGCGGGGAAAGGCATTATCCGGATCCCAGGACTCCATGTTCTTTACCGTGGACAACGATGCCTGGAAGGCCTGGAATTTCGGAAGCACTTACAACACCTATATCTGGACCAAATCCATGCAGGTGGGGACGGACAACACCATCCAGATCAATACGGCCGGCACCCATACCCTCAAGATCGCCATGCGGGAGGCAGATACCAGCATAGACGGGTTTTACCTGACAAAGGGAAGCGAAACCCCGGCAAACCCGCCCACCGGTAACAGTGTCGATCCCCAGACCGGATGCCCGGGCCCCTACTGGACGGCCAATCCCGATTCCCTGGGGCCCACCTGTTTCAAGGGATACAATGCCGCTGCCCAGACCTTTACCATCACCAACACCGGAAACAATGATGATCCGGCAACCGCAACCATCACCATTGATGAGACCTGGGCCGTGGCTGCCGACTCGGTTGTCCCGGCCCTGGCCCAGAACGATTCCCATACGGTGACGGTCAATTTCAACACCTCTGCCTTGTCTGCCGGGACCTATACGGCCACACTGACCATTACCGGAGCCGCCAACAACTCTCCCCTGAAAGTTCCCATCACCCTTATCGTCAAATCCGTGCCCTCCACGGCGGCCTGCGGGGAAATCCCCCTTTATGCGGAAAACCTGATCAATCCGGCCATCATGGTTCAACTGGATACCTCGGGAAGTATGAACGACAAGATGGATATCGGGGGCGGGGTTGAGATGAGCCGCATCGCCATTGCCGAGGACGTTCTCAAGGAAGTGTTTCTCGACCGCAGCATTGCCTGGGGTTTTGCCACCTGGGCCGGCGGATCCTGCAATGACTCGGACAGTGACAATTCCCCGACCTATTATACCAAGTACAGGATCGGGATCCACGAGCATGATGCAGCTCACCAGGCAGCCCTCCAGGACAAGGCCGATGACGGTTACCCTTCGGGATGCACCCCCCTTGCCCCTACCATGCGGGCCGGACTGGAGTACTTCAAGTCCAACCGGTTGGACAGCTACTACACTGAAACCTATTTTAAATACTCCTGCCAGCCCAGAATCCTGGTGATCGTCACCGACGGCCTGGGAAACACGGCCACGGACAACACAAGGATCGATAAGGCGGTGGAGGACCTGATCACCGAAGGCGTCAGCATCGTGGCCGTAGGCTTCGGCCTGACCAATGCCGACCAGCTGGACCGCATCGTTAAAAAGATGCAGACCGCCGGAGAGGCAGATGACGAGGATCAGCTCTACCATCTGCATAATGAGGACGCCACCGGGACCGCTGTCCCGTTCATGGCCCAGAACCGTCAGGAGTTCATCGACGCCATGAACTCCATTGTCTCCAATGTAAAAGCCCAGGTCTTTCACGGTTCTTCTCCCGCACCCACCACCTCGGTGGACAACGGCGCCATATTATTGAACGCCTCCTTTGACGCCTCCGACTGGACCGGGAATATCACGGGAACCCGATTCAATACGTTTACAGGAGAGCTTGAAGCCACCTATCTGTGGGAAACCAAGACCAGCATGCCCGCAGTGATCAACGGATTTATCTACGACAGTACCGCCACGACCACGGGATATGTCTCCGCCTATACCGACGCCTCCATAGCCGGGGATAATTTTTTATGCAAGGCCATGGGGGATGTCATCAATTCCACCCCGGCCATTATCGGATCGCCGCCCTACTACTATAAATTTGATTCCTATTTTGCCTTTAAGTACGATGAAAACGTCAGGGCCAGGGATGAGCTGGCCTATGTGGGTTCCAACGACGGGGCTCTTCATGTCTTCAAATTATCCGACGGAAGCGAAAAATGGCGGTTTTATCCGGACAGCGTGAAAACCGAGATGGCCCTTGCCGGGACAAATCCCAGCGATGATATGTGTTCCCCTTCCTACTGCCATAAATTCCTGGTGGACGGATCTCCAGAACCCATGGATATTTACGTGGATTCCACCGGCTGGCGGACCGTGCTGACCACCGGGCTGGGACAGGGAGGATCCGCCTTTTTCGCCCTGGACGTGACCTATGGTGAAGATTTTGATGCACCGGCCAAAACACTTTCCGGGGGCACAACCCTGGAGGTAAAATCAAAGTTTCTATGGGAATTTACAGATACGGATCTGGGCCTGGCCACTTCATGGCCCTCCATTGACAGGGTTTACTCTGATCCCAAAGGAACCGGATGGGCCACCTATTTCGGTTCGGGATACCGTTCTTCCGACGATCCCCTTCTCCAGTCCGACAAGGAATCCTACCTTTTTGCGGTCAATTCCTGGGACAAGAGCCAGGTCTGGCTGGATGCTTCCGATACTCCCATCTATAAGATCAAGCTGCACCCGACAACCCTGAAAAATGACGTTCCTGGGCCGCCCTTGGTCATTGACACCCAGGATGACGATTACCTGTCCGACCGGATTTATATGGGCAATCTCTACGGCAATATGTACCGGGTGAAAGAAATCGGATTCAACCAGAAGCCCGTATCCGAACTCTTCTATGATGCCGGAACAACGGACCACACCACGCCGGTGACGGCCAAGGCCGGATATGCCTATGCCGGCCACGGGGATATCTGGCTCTACTTCGGAACCGGCAAGTATATTGATCAGGTGGATAAACTCACCGTTGATCAGCAGTACTTCCTGGGGCTGTTCGATGAGGGAGCTGCCACGGCCACGGCCTATAAGAAAAGCGATCTTGTGGAAATGAAAACCAGCATCATAGAGGCATATGCCCTGAACGCGGACGGAACCCTAGCCGATCTGGACGGTGACGGCAATGCTGATTTAAACAAATACCGGACCCTGTCCTGCACCTCCCCTGACATCCACGGGGTATGTAATGCCGACAATAAATCCTGGATCCTCAACCTGGCCATTCCCGCCGATTCAGGCTCAGAGCGGGTGATATCCCAGCCCTTGGTAGTCGGCGGAGTTGTCTTTTTCACCACCTTTGTTCCGGACGGGGATGTCTGCGAGGGCAACGGGGATACCTGGCTTTTTGCCCTGGACTGGGAAAACGGGAATGCTGTGAGCCCTGAGGTCTTTGATATCAACGGAAACGATGAGTTTGACTCGGGAGATACACAGGTCCGGACTGAATCCGGTGATACGGCAAGTGTTGCCGGGATCTATATCGGCACGGGAAAACCCTCCGGCGAACTGGTCATCTACAACGACATTCTCTACGTGGGAACCACGGATCAGCCCCCCACGCCTGTCAATGTCAATCTGCCGGACCAGCGGACAAGGCTCAGGTCCTGGCAGCAGATCTTTAAATGATTTCCCTGAATACAATAAAGCAGGAGGAGTGTTATGAAATCCTATACAATCATTATCCTGAGCCTCATACTGGGGGTCTGTTTCATTGGCATCTCTTCTGCTGAAGAGGCAACTGACTACAGGGTGGTTACGGATATCGTCTATGAACTGGCCAACAGCGGGAATGTGGCCCAGATCGGGGACTTCACCGTATCTGAAATCCGGTCCGTCTGGCAGAACAGAGGGGAAAAGGACGCCCAGGGCCAGCCCGTACTGATCCAGGTCAGCAGAAGCTATATCCGCCAGGGAAAACCGGCCAGTGTTTTTCTGATCAAAAAGGACGAATCCGGTTTCTGGACCGCGGACAGGATCGTCGTATACTCCGGCAAGGGCCTTAAGGACGCCATCCAGGCCCTGCCCTTGTCCAAGAGAAAGGAACTGCTAGGCACCTCTGATTAATCCGTCCCCATAAAGTTCCCCGCCGCAAGAGGACGGGGTATTCCTATAAGAATTTATCAATTTTAACGTCGCAAGCAACGGGGTATTAAACCCAATGCTTCACAAAAAAAACACCCGCCCCAGGCGGGTGTTTTTTGCTTTCAGCTTTAGACTTTCAGCTTTAGGCTTCTAGGTAATATCCCTGCCCTGAAAGATAAACATACTGATCAAAAGCACGGCCAGGGTATAGCAGGCGGCATAGGCCAGGGAGAGAAGCACTTCCTCTCCTGAGATGGCCAGATGATGGACCACCCGGGTCTTGTAATTCAAAAATTCCAGGTTGGGGAGAATATAATAGGCAGCATCAGCTAAATTTTTAAACAAAACATCTTCGGTTGCGGCGGCAAGGCTTTTCAAATCCCGGGTAAAATGACCGATGATAAAGATCCCCAGGGTGAACATCCCGCTCAAAAAGGGGCTGGCAAAGGTGGAAAAGAAAAAGGCAAAGGCCAGGATGATCATGATCTCGAAAAATATGGGGATAATGGCCGTGAGCAGGCTCCAGGGAATCTGGGGATCGTAGGCGAAACAAAGGCCGAACAAAAGAACGGACATGACTACCACCTCCACCAGGATGGTGAGACCCAGACCCAGGTACTTTCCCATGAGAAACTGCCACCGGGCCAGGGGTTTGGACAGGATGATGAAGATGGTTCTTTTTTCCATCTCCTTGTATACCATACCGATACCCACAAATATGGCAATCAGGGTTCCGGCAATGGAGATGGATCCCAGGCCGAAATCCTTGATGATCTTTAAGGGATCACCAATGGTCAGCTTGCCCAGGACCGTGGAGAACATCACCAGGATCACGGCAAAAAAGAGCAGACTGTAAAAGATCTTGTCCCTTATGGATTCCCGGAAGGTATTCAATGCAATGGCCGTGATCTTATTCATGATCGTCTTCCCCATCATCTATACTTTTAATGTAAATATCCTCTATGCTCTTTCTTCCCGAAGCAAAGGAGATCAGGTCGAGTCCCTGTTCCTTTACCTGTTCCATGATCCGGCCGGCCAAATCCTGATCCCGGGTGGAGATGATGTTCCGGCTCCCCCTCACCACCTGTTTGATATCGGTTTCCCGGTCCAGCCCGGACAGATTGAGCTGCCCGCCCCGGCAAGTGATCTCCCAGGAGGTTTCCCCGGCAGTGACGGGATCATCCATGGCCACGATCTGCTGAAGCTCACCTTTGGCCAGGATCCCGGCCCGGTCACAGATCATCTCCACATCGGCAATGATATGGGAGGAAAATATAATGGTCTTTCCCTGGTCCCGGCAGTTGAGAATAATATCCCTCATATCCTTTCTTCCCATGGGATCCAGGCCTGACATGGGCTCATCCAGGATCAGGAGTTTGGGATCATTGACCATGGCCTGGGCAATGCCGATGCGCTGGAGCATACCCCGGGAAAACTTTCGAAGCTGGACACCTCTTGCATGATCCAGTCCCACAAGATCGAGCAGATCCCCTACCCTCTTTTTTTTCAAAGCCCGGTCCATGTCAAAGAGACTGGCATAAAATTCCAGGGCTTCTTTTGCGGTAAGATAGGAATAAAAATAGGGATGCTCGGGCAGATAGCCCACCAATGCCCGGGTCTTTAGATCGGATACAGGATTTCCCCAGAAAGAGATCTCCCCCTTGTCCGGCTTTATCAGCCCCAGCATGAGCTTAAAGGTTGTGGTCTTACCCGCTCCGTTGGCTCCGAGATATCCGAAGATCTCGTTGTTTTTAATTTCTAAGTCCAGGTTTTTAATCACCAAGGACTTTTTTAACCAGCCGTTGGAAAAGCTTTTGTGAATTCCTTTTAATTTTATTGCAGTTTGCTCTAACACCTTATCAGCCCCTGTTTTATTCTGCCGGAACCATATTAAGAATAGATTTTGGTGATTTGTCAATGTGGACTTTCAGGTTTTTCGACTTTTTGGTATTTCGAACTAAATGATCTTCCCGGGATATATAATACCTGCCTCCCCTGGGATCAAACGGCACAGAGTTAATCATACCTTTTTCTATAAGTTCTCCTAAATTGTTAGGATACCTGTAAAATTTTGAAATGAATTGATCTACGGCCTGTCCCAGGAATTTTATGTTGTTGGTATTAATTATTTCATTGAGCCGTTGTGTCAGCTTGGTTTTTAGTTCTGGTTTATCCGTACTTTTTATCATCTCTTTCAAAAAAGCCACAGCGATCTCCGGTGAATCAGCGTCGGCATAAAGCCTGGATACCAATAAAGGAATATAAGCTGGACTTTCAGGAAATTTTGCAGCCTGTTCAAGATAATGAGCGGCAGTTATATAATCATTTTTATGATACATGTAATTGAAGGCTATAAAAAAAGGAAAATACCAATATCTAGGATGAGATGTAGAGATATTTTTCATGCCCTTTTTAAGTAAAAGTGTCGACTTTTCCACATCATTCAATTCTGTAGTAAGAATAACTCCACCAAATTCGTAAGGAATCTGGTAAAAAGGATCTAACGTGGTGACAATATCTAAAATATGACTCAACCATGAATAGTTTTGATCGGTGGAAGCATGTTCGCCAAAATAAGATAGTGCTTTAATCCATAAAAAATCAGCTAATATCTCATCGAATCCAAGGGCTGCGCCTTTTAAAAAATTTCCAGATGGCAGATAAAATAAATCTTCGATAATAACAGGTTGAAATTTTTTATCGATGTTTGAACTGATAAAAAAACAAAAAAGCATGAGCACTATGCAAAAGGCTATTTTTTTCATGGCTTGATTTCAATAACATGCCATAAGATAAAACACTATCAAAAATATTTAACTGTTGAGTTTTCCAGGTTTTGTAAAACCTCTCTTACAATTTTTTAAAAACCATATTAACAAAATCCAATACTGTTGTTCCAATCTTAAATTAAAATCTTTTGAGATAATTTTTCTGTGAAGGAAAATTCTTGTACATGGATGAGTTTTTATTGAAAATTTTGTATGGCTTGTAAATGAAAAAAGAGAGAGGTCAAAAGCTTTGACCTCTCTCTTTTTTGAAATAGAATTCTCTGGGGATAGTACTGACTATAAAGTAAGGTTTAGAATGCAGTTGCAGGGACAGGACCTGTAAGTGCACCAGCATCAGTCATGGTGAAAACTGCATTTGTACCATCGGCATCCAAGTCACCTGTTGCGGTAGCTGAAAAAGTAGGTGGAGTTGCTGCTGCGGGAGCTGTTACGGCAACGGCATACTGATAGTAAACATCACCAGCGGGTGCAAATCCTATAGTTGCGAAACCTCCGCCAGCATCCCACGTTCTTTTCCCTGCTGTTATGGCAGCAGCGGGGTTTGCGGCGCAAGGAAGGTAAGCATCTTGTTCAGCTCTGTAAGCCTCTTGCGATGTCTTAATTGCCCCCAGGTTGGTCTTTGCCTCAGCAGTCTTAGATTTCAACTGATACTGCAGGAAATTCGGAATAGCAATAGCCGCCAAAATACCGATAATAGCCACAACGATCATGAGTTCGATCAAGGTAAAACCCTTCTGGTCTTTCTTCAACATTTTAGTCATTTTAATTCTCCTTATTTTTGGTTGACTTAAAATTGTTTGTTCGTTTTCTCAACTGCCTAACCTAAATAGCAACGGGTGTGCCAGGGGGGTAAAAAAAGGATAGGTAAATGTTAACAGGCTGAAATAATAGAATAATTTTTCTTAAGGGAGAGATTGCTGAAAAAAAATTGAGTTGTAAGAGTACCCGGAGTTAACAAAAACCATTTCCTGGCTGACAAAAAATGTCAAAACCATCCAAACCTTGAAAAGACTGGAATCTTCAATGGTTATATAAGATCAAATTGATGGGGTGCCTGTGAAATTTCGTATCAGTCATCCACCTTATCCAACCGGTACCTCAGGGACCGCAGGGTCAGGTTCAGGTATTCGGCCGCCTTGCTCTTGTTGCCCCGGGCCAGTTCCATGGCCTTTTTAAGATAGGCCGATTCAATGGCGGAGAGGATTTCGTCCAGATCCACGCCCTGCTCCACCTGTTCCAGATCAAAGCGGCGGTCTTCGATGCCCTCCACCCAGCGGCGTTTCTTGTGCATGGAGATGGTCAGGCTTTCGGGCAGGATGATGTTGGTGGAGGAGAGTGCCACACTGCGTTCGATGAGATTTTCCAGTTCCCGGACATTGCCGGGGAAACTGTACTTGTTTAAAAAATCAATGGCATAGGAGGAAAGTTTGATAATGTCCTTGCCCATTTTTTTGGAGTATTTTTCGGCAAAGTGATTGGACAGAATCTCAATATCCCCTTTCCGGTCCTTTAAGGGGGGCACCTTGATGGGGATGACATTAAGGCGGAAAAAGAGGTCTTCCCGGAAGTTTCCTTCGATGACCTCCTCTTCCAGCTTCTTGTTGGTGGCTGAGATGATCCTAACGTCCACGTCGATCTCCTGGGTTCCGCCCACGGGCTTGAATGAGGTCTCCTGGACCGCCCGGAGCAGCTTGACCTGGAGCATCATGGAGAGTTCCCCGATCTCGTCCAGAAAGATGGTGCCCTGGTTGGCCGCTTCAAAGAGTCCCTTTTTATCGCTGATGGCCCCGGTGAAGGAGCCCTTGACATGGCCGAAAAACTCGCTCTCCATGAGGGTGTCCGGGATGCCCCCGCAGTTGACCACCACGAAAGGCTTGTCTTTCCGGTCGGAGTTCTCATGGATGGCCCGGGCGATCAGTTCCTTGCCCGTGCCGCTCTCCCCGGTGATGAGGACGTTGGTCTTGGTGGGGCCGATCTGTTCTATCTTTTTATAGATGGCCTGCATGCCCGGACTTTTCCCGATGATCCGGTTAAAGTACATGTAGTCCCGGAGTTCGGAACTGACCCTTTCCTTGTCGTGCTCCAGGGTTTTCAGCTCCAGGGCCCTGGCGATTGTTCCTTTGAGTTCGGTGTTGTCAAAGGGTTTGGGAACAAAATCATAGGCCCCTTCGTTCATGGCTTCCACGGCGATCTCGGTGGTGGAATAGGCGGAAATCAGGATGACCACGGTGTCGCCCTGTGTTTTCTTGACCTCCCTGAGCACGTCCAGGCCGGTGATGTCCCCCAGGCGGATATCGGACAGGACCAGGTCATACCGGTTTTTCCGGATCAGTCCCAGGGCCTGTTTCCCGTTTTTGGCCAGTTCCACACCATACCCTTCCTTGGACAGGAGGACCTCCAGGAACTCCCTCATGGAAGGCTCGTCATCCACCACCAGTATCTTGTGCTTGTCACTCATAAGGCCGTCACCTTCCACAGAATTTTACCTTTGGTAAACGATCTTCCCGTCAACCAGGGTCATAAAGATGTTTCCCCGGACTTTCATTCCCCCAAATGGGGTGTTCCGGCTCTTGGAAAGAAAATCTTCCGGATCAATTGTATACTCCGCATCCGGGTCGATAAGGGTTACATCAGCTACAGCTCCCGGTTTTAGATCGTTATCGACCCCCATGAGCCGGGCCGGATTCTTGGACAGTTTGAGAATCAGATCCTCCATGGACAAACGGCCCTCCCGGACCAGATCAAGGGCCAGGGGCAGAGCCGTTTCCAGGCCGATGATGCCGAAGGCGGCCCGGTCAAACTCCAGGTCTTTTTCATCGATGCTGTGGGGGGCATGGTCCGTGGCGATCATGTCAATGGTGCCGTCAATCAGCCCTTGGATAATGGCATCCCGGTCCTTTTCAGACCGCAGGGGGGGATTCATCTTGAAGTTGGTGTCATACTCTTTGATATCCCGGTCCGTCAGGGTAAAATAGTGGGGGGCGGTCTCACAGGTTACATTTGCCCCCCGTTTTTTGGCCTGGCGGACAGCCTCCACAGACTCGGCCGTGGAGATATGGCAGAAGTGGACATGGGCCCCGGTGAGCTCGGCCAGACCGATATCCCGGACCACCATGGCGCTTTCCGCGGCATTGGGAATCCCGGGAATCCCCAGGAGGGTGGCCCGGGGCCCTTCGTTCATGGCGCCGCCGGCAGCCAGGTTCCTGTCCTCGGCATGGACCAGAACCGGGATGTTCAGCCCCTTGCAGTACTCCAGGGCCCTTCGCATGAGCTGTGGATTTTCCACAGGCATTCCGTCGTCTGTGACGGCCCGGATCCCGGCCCTTTTCATGTCATGGATCTCGGCCAGGGTTTTGCCCAGGGATCCCACGGATACGGCCCCGGCGGGATAGACCCTGGCAGCCCCGGCTTTTTTACCCTGGGAGATGATAAAAGAGGTCACCTGACCATTGTCGTTCACCGGTTTTGTATTGGGCATGGAGCAGACCGCAGTGAATCCTCCCCGGGCCGCGGCTTTAAGGCCCGTTTCTACGGTTTCCTTATATTCATGGCCCGGCTCCCGGAGGTGAACATGGACATCGATGAGCCCGGGGGTCAGGATCATGCCCGGGGCGTCAACAATCTGAAGCTCCGGGGTTTGAAATTTATCCGGAACCGGTTGCCCCGGGTCCAGAATCGCCTCAATCCGACCCTCCTGGATCAGGATGTCCTTTTTTCCTTCCAAATTGCCAGGGTCGATCACCCCGGCGTTTTTAATCAACATCTGCATGTCGGCTTCCTCCTCCGGCCACAAGGTAGTAAAGGGCCATTCTCAGGGCCACCCCGTTGGTCACCTGTTCCAGGATCAAAGAGCATCCCGAGTCTGCCACCCCGCTGGAGATCTCGACCCCCCGGTTCAAAGGCCCGGGATGCATGACAATGGCATCCTTTCCGGCCAGATCCAGTCTTTTCCGGTTGAGGCCGTACAGGGCGGCATACTCCCTTTCCGTGGGAAAGAGAATATTTTCCTGGCGTTCCTTCTGGATCCTGAGCATCATGATCACATCGGCATCCGTTACGCAGGATTCCATGTTTTCAGCCACCCCACAGCCCAGATCCTCAATTCCCGGGGGAATCATGGTCCCCGGCGCGCATATGGTAACCTTGGCCCCCATCCTGGAAAGCCCGATGATGTCCGACCGGGCCACTCTGGAGTGGGAGATATCTCCCACAATGGCGATTTTAAGCCCCTCTATCTTTCCCTTTTTCTCCCGGATGGTCATCATGTCCAGCAGGGCCTGGGAGGGATGGGCATGGATCCCGTCTCCCGCGTTGATCACCGAGCATTTTACCCGTTGGGAAATCTGATGGGCTGCCCCGGATGAAGAGTGGCGCATGACAATGATGTCCGGATTCATGGATTCCAGGTTCCTGGCCGTATCCACAAGGGTCTCCCCCTTGACTATGCTGGAAGATGACTTGGAAATGGATACGGAATCGGCAGACAGCCGCTTGGCGGCGATATCAAAAGAGAGTTTGGTCCGGGTGGAGGGTTCCTGGAAAAAGAGAACAATGGTTTTTCCCCTGAGGGTGGGCACTTTTTTTACCGGTCTCTGGGAAATTTCCTTCATGCCCTGGGCCGTGTCCAGGATCATGGAGATTTCATCTTTATCCAGGGAATTTATATCCAGAATGTCCTTTCTTGTAAACACCATGATCTTTTCCTTAAAATAGCAGATTTCCGATGCGCCGCCACCGGATGCCCCAGTTTTCCTTGTTCCAGGACCAGTAGATCATGAAAGCCTCCCCTTTGACTTCACTTAAATCCACAAATCCCCAGAACCGGGAATCGTGGCTGTTGTCCCGGTTGTCTCCCATGACAAAGAGCTTGTTGTCCGGGATTTTTATCCTGTGCAGATTGTCCCTGGTGCTGAATTTGCCGGGGATGATCCGGTTATCCTTGTGGATGGCATAGGGTTCCGCCTCCACCTTTTTATCGTTGATAAAGACTTCCTTGTCCCTGATTTCAATGGTGTCCCCGCCCACGGCCATGACCCGTTTGATAAAATCCTTGGACGGGTCCTCGGGATAGAGAAAAACAACGATATCTCCCCGCTCCGGATCTTTTACCGGAATCAGGGTCTTGCCCCCGGTAAAGGGGATCTTTACCCCGTAGATGAACTTGTTGACCAGGATCTGATCCCCGATCTGAAGGGTTTCCAGCATGGAGCCGGAAGGAATTTTAAACGCCTGGACAATAAATGTCCGTATGAACATGGCAATGACAACGGCAATCAGGATTGCCTCGATGTTCTCCCGCCACGCATTTTTTTTCTTCGTCTTGATATTCGCCATGGATGAAATCTGCCTTTGGGTTTAATGGAACATGTGCTGGGGCTGACCGAGAAAGAACTTGGAACGCTGGATGGCTGTTTTCAGGATCCGGGCGATTTTTCTTGCCTTGACCATGCTGGACAGGGGTACCGTGACTACCTTTTGTCCTTTTACCATGATGGAACCGCTTTTCAGTTCAGCATAACTGACCTGGCCGTAGGATCTGGAGATGGCTTCGGGATAATCATACCCGTAATCCACGATCTGGGTGAAGATCTCTTCATCAGACACGGCCGTATACTTTAGAATTTCTTCATTTAATATGGGGATGGGAATGCCCAGGCCCACGGAAAGGGATATCCCGTATCCCCGGATGGACTGTCCCACCAGCCATTCCGGGGACATCTCCTTGAGATCCCCGATCACGGAAAGGGTGCCGGCAGGAGAAAGGGGGACCCCGTTAACACCCCGCTCCACATCCTTCTTGTGCTGGGTGCCGGTCCAGTTCACATACCCCTGGGCCCCGCCCAGGAAAATCCGGGTGCCAAGCCCGATGGTTTTCAGATATGGGTCGTTGAACAGGGGGCTGAGCTGTCCCGAGGTGGAGTAATTGGCATTGCCCATTTTGGATTTAAGGGTGCCCATATAGGTAAATTTGATTTTATCGGACCGGTTGATGGCACAATTGTAGTTCTGGTACCCGTTTCTGGGATTGCAGAGCATGGCGTTGGGAAGATCTTTGAGGGTAACGATTTTTTCGATCTTCCGATTGGGATAGCAGTCGGTGCCGTAACTTTCAGCCCGGATCTGAACCTCTTTTCCCGCCACCAGGTCCTGGATCACATGGCCGCCCCCGTAGTTGAATTCACCGGGATGGTGCTTGTTCAGGGGATCATCCTCACAGGTCTGGGTAGCGCCCAGGTAACAGTCCACCGCGGCCAGGCCCGAGTAGGCCGGCACATTGTTGAACCAGGTTTTTGTGGTCCTTACCAGGGGCTTGAACTGGCCGATATTGATAAAGGCCCCGGAGGAGCACATGGGTGCGAAGGTGCCTGTGGTGACCACATCCACCTGCCGGGCCGCCTCCACCACCCCTTCCCTGCGGGCAATATCAATGATCTCTTCGGCCGTGACAACAACCGCCTCACCCCGTTCAATCTTCTTGTTTATCTGTTCATAGGTTTTATTGATCTTATGACTGCTCATGATGTCCTTATTGAATTCTTTTGCCAATCCGGTTTAGTTTTTTAGGGTTCCGATTGCCTCAATTTTTGAGGTGATATTGTTTTTTATCCATGAAGCGTCCCACCATTCAACGGGATTGACAAATACATTGTGGACAATTATTGAAAAATGGAGGTGATCTCCGCCGGCCAGACCTGTTAATCCGGTATTTCCGAGAATATCTTCCTTGCCTACTTTGTCCCCCGGGCGGACAGCCATACTGCTCAGGTGGGAATAAAGGCTGGCCAGGCCGAATCCATGGTCCAGGATAATAGTATTCCCGAAAATGCCCACGGCCTCGGCCATGATGACCCGGCCGCTGTTGGCCGCTTTAACCGGGGCCTGGGCTGTGGAGGCAAGATCGATTCCCAGGTGAACGGCCCGGTCGATTTCTTTTCCGTTGTAGCGGTATATGCGGTGGTCGGCAAAGCCGGACCGGGTGGCGGCTCCGGCAAGACGCCCGAACCTGCCCTTCCACAGAACCTGGTTCACCGTGTCACTGGGTGCGGCCAGCACCTTTTCCACATTGGCCTTCCGAACCGCACCATTTACCTTTAAAAACTTATCCAGCATGGAATCGTCTGCACCGGAGTGTTCTCCTCCCATGCTGAAATCGGGCATCTTGGCCCCAAGAAACCGGTCGGAAATATTCAGGGTATCAATCTTGAATTTCTTGTCCCTTATATAATGGTAAAATCCCTTCTGAATGGAGTTGCCGGCGGCATCTTCCGCAATGACCCGGATTTTCGTTCCAGGCCCCTGGGTATAGTCCAGGGCAAAAAACGCGGCATAAATCTCCTTGTCATCAAACATCCCGGGATATCCCGGAAAAAAATTGTCACCCACCTTGACCCCGGTTTTGAGATCCGGTTCAAAGGTCCTGTAAATCACAAGCCCGGAACCGCCCTTGGATACGTTGTGCTGCTTGCTTAAAATTGTGATCTTCGGAGGGGTGGAATCGACAATCAGTTTTTGTTCAAAATAGGTGACATTGCCCTTGTTCCAGGACCGCCAGGAGTTGTCCGAGACCCGGATCCGGATCAGGGCCTCCCCATCCGTCAATCCCAGTTTATCAACCTCTATATTCAGGGTAAACCGTTCATGGGGCATGGACGGCCCCCCCAAAAGATTCAGAATAGAAGAAGGCGGATATGTCTTGTCCAGAAGGACTTTTTCATTGCCCTGCTGCACTACGGAAACCTGTACATTTCTCAGGCCTGTGCCCGGGTCACCGGCATCCAGACCCATCTCAAAACTTTTTTTCAGATAAAGGGAAGGCAGGCTGACTTCGACCCTAGGAGCGGTTCCTTCGTATTTATGAACCAGCACCCAGATAAGGGGAACGGCCATAACAACAAGTATCAAGAGGAAGAGAATTTTTTTCATACCAATCATGCCCCTGGGAAGCCGAATCTCACCATGGGAGGTCACTCCTGGAAAATTCGGGATATTTTCTATTTTTTTCAGCAGGTTAGCCACAATCGACTAAAATGCCTTTAAAAATACCAGCAATACCCTAACTTATCAAGCAATTCTTGACTTTTTTGACGCCTGGCTATAATTAGATCCCTAATATTGTTAACCGATAAAAACCTCTTGGGGCCTTACATGAAAAACTTCTTTTTTGATCTGCTTACATCCGGGAATGCCGGTTTTTTCCTGATTGCCGGACCCTGTGTCCTGGAAACCGAAGATATCACATTTCAGACGGCCGGGCATTTAAAAGAGGTGACTGAAAAACTCGGCATCCCCTTTATATTCAAATCCTCCTTTGACAAGGCAAACCGGACATCTGTCCAGTCCTTTCGGGGACCGGGATTTTCCGAGGGGCTTGAGATTCTCAGCCGGGTCAAGACCCAATTGAATGTTCCGGTGATCTCGGACATCCACCTGCCGGATCAGGCCCAGGAGGCTGCCAGGGTCCTGGATGTAATTCAGATCCCGGCCTTTTTATGCCGCCAGACAGACCTGATCTCAGCGGCCTGCCGGACCGGAAGGCCCGTCAGCATCAAAAAAGGGCAATTTCTTTCTCCCCATGAATGCAAAAACATCCTGACCAAGGCCGAATCTGCCGGAAATAAAAATATCTGCATCACAGAGCGGGGAACCAGTTTTGGATACAACAATCTTGTGGTGGATTTCAGGTCCATCCACATCCTCAGGGAAATGGGGGTTCCCGTGGTGTTTGATGCCACCCACAGTGTCCAGCTGCCCGGAGGTGCCCAGGATTCTTCCGCCGGTGAAAGACAATTTGTGCCCACCCTTTCCAGGGCAGCCATTGCCGCCGGTGCCCACGGCCTCTTCATTGAAACCCATCCTGAACCGGAAAAGGCCCTGTGCGACGGCCCCAACTCCATGCCTTTGAAGGATATGGAGTCCCTATTAACCACGCTTGTGGCCATAAAAAAGGCTGCGGGTCTGTAAACCGGCCGGTTCCGGCCATGCAGGCAGATCAGGAAATTTCATGAAAATTCATCTGGAGAATATAAAGCTTCTTTTATTGGATGTGGACGGGGTCCTTACCGACGGGACCATCACCTATTCGGATTCAGGGGAACAGATCAAGAGCTTCAACTCAAGGGACGGCCTGGGGCTGAGACTTTTGATGAAAGCCGGAATCCGGGCCGGTATCATTACCGGACGGGCCTCGGAAGCACTGCTCCACCGCTGCCGTAACCTGAAGATCGATCTCATATTTGACGGGGTCAGGGACAAGGCCCTGGCCCTGGAAACCGTCATGGAGCAGACCGGAATTCAAGCCGATGAAATCGCATTCATGGGAGATGATCTCATTGATCTTCCGGCCATGATCCGGGTGGGCGCACCCATTACCGTGTACGACGCCCCCCCTGAGGTCAAGGAGCGTGCCCGGATGGTTACCCGGGCCAGGGGCGGCAAAGGGGCTGTCCGGGAGGTCTGTGAAGCCATTCTTAAAGCCCGGGGGCTGTGGGACACGGCACTGGAACCCTTTATTTCATGAACCGGCCGGCCAGGCAGAGGATCATCCGTTTCCTTTCCGGGGGTCTTGTTCTTATCTTCCTCAGCCTCGGGGGGTTCCTCTATTTTACCCGATCCGTCATGGAGATCCCGGAAATTGAAAATATTCACATTGATTCCAAGGCAGCCCTCAAACTGGACGGCATGGAACAGGTTTCCAAGAAAAACGGAATCACGGAATGGGAACTCAAAGCCGCCTCCGCCACTTTGCTGAGAGAGGAAAACAAGGCCGTTCTCAAGGCGGTAAACGTCACCTTTTACACCCGGGACAACAAAAAGGTCTTTCTCTATTCAGACAAGGGAATATTGAACACCAAGACCCGGGATATGACCTTTCTGGAAAACGTTCTGGTGCGCCATGAAACATATGTTCTGAAAACTGATAAGTTGCATTATGAAAAAAAAACACATATAATACGGTCCGACGTGCGGGTCACACTTGAAGACCATGCCTCGGTCATTACAGCCGACTCCATGGTTACCGAGCTGAACAAAAACAGAGTCACATTTAAAGGACATGTCAAAGGAAACTTCAGTGAAAACTCCCAGATCCCTTAGCTCTGCCCTCTTTATCTGGACATGCTTTTTTTTCAGTCTGTTTTTCCTGGGTCTTCCGCTCTCATCCGCCCAAACCCAAGATAAAAAACCGAACCAGACCCTTGTAAAAAAAGAGGCACGTCCTGAAGAAACAGCCGGGAAGGATGCCGGCCCGGAATCCAAAAAACTCTCTGACACGGACAAGGCCCTGGCTCAAAAGAGTCTTCACGTTATCTCCGATACCATGGTGGCCCTCCAGGATTCCTCCACAATTGAATTCACCGGCAACGTAAGGGCCACCCGGGAGGATTCCGTCATTCTTGCCGATTCCATCAAGGTCTTTTTCCATAGTGACGACACCGGTAAAGAAGACCAGTCCAGGGTAAAGAAAATCATCTCCACGGGAAATGTCGAGTATACTTCAGGAGAGCGAAAAGCCTTTGCCGATAAAATGGTATATACCACCGAGGACGAGGTTCTTGTACTGACGGGCAGATCTCCGAAACTCCTGACCGGCAAGAGCTGGGTGACCGGCAAAAAGATCACCCTGTTCCGGAAAGAAGACAGGGCCATGGTGGAGAGCGACCCCAAAAGCCGTGTGGAAGCCTTTTTCGATCCCCAGGACAAGGTGGAGTAAAGATGTGGAAAAAGGGTGCAGAGCTTTCACTTGAAAAATTAGTTAAAATCTACAACAATAAAACCGTTGTGGACAGGGTGGACCTTATTGTTAAACAGGGAGAGGTTACCGGTCTTCTGGGGCCCAACGGGGCAGGAAAGACCACTACCTTTTACATGGCCATCGGCCTGATCCGGCCCGACCAGGGACATGTTTTCCTAAACCGGGAGGACATTACCCGGGATCCCATGTATATTCGGGCCAGAAAAGGGATCGGGTATCTGCCCCAGGAATCCTCCATATTCAAGAAACTGACGGTCAGGGAGAATATTACGGCCATCCTGGAGGTCCTGCCGGCAAATGGAACCGACATAGAGGAAAAGGCATCCGGCCTGATGAAGGAGCTTGGCATTGAAAAACTTGCCAATCAAAAGGCGGCCTCCCTTTCCGGCGGGGAAAGAAGACGGCTTGAAATCTCGAGGGTATTGGCTACGGATCCCCTTTTTGTCCTCCTTGACGAGCCTTTTGCCGGGATCGATCCCCTTGCCGTGATTGATATACAGCAGATTATTTCACAGCTGACCTCCAAGGGGATCGGGGTTTTGATTTCAGACCACAATGTCAGGGAAACCCTGGGCGTTTGTGATCATGCGTATATTATGAACCAGGGCGTTGTGATTGAATCGGGTCCGCCCGATAAGATCATTTCAAGTGAAATAGCAAAAAAAATCTATCTGGGAGATAATTTTAAACTATAATATGGAACTTGGCTTACAGCAAAACCTCACCCTGACCCAACAGCTGGTAATGACCCCCCAGCTCCAGCAGGCCATCAAACTGCTCCAACTCTCCAGGATTGAACTGGCGGAAATGATCCAGCAGGAAATGGAACAGAATCCCGCCCTTGAGGAGGCCTCTAATGAGGATACCTCCGACAAGAAGATCACGGCCAATGAGACCGAAACCAAATCCCCTGAAGCCGAAGCACCGGTCAGGGAGGTCACCATTGAAGAAAAGGTCCGTTCCGACGTGGACTGGGAAAATTATATCAACGAGTATAATTCCACCGGCCGGATCTATACGGAATCCGAAAACACGGAAGCACCTAATTTTGAGGCCTTTACCCCCGAAAAACAGACCCTTGAAGAACATCTGAAATGGCAGCTCATGATGTACGGTCTGAATTCGGACCAGGAACAGATCGGTCTGATGATCATCGGCAACCTGAACCGGGACGGATATCTCTGTTCCGATGTGGAGGAAATCGCCCTTACAGCCGAAACCGAACCAGACCAGGTAGAGGAAGTCTTAACGGTCCTGCAGACCTTTGATCCGCCGGGTGTCTGCGCAAGGGATCTTTGTGAAACCCTTCTTATCCAGGTGGACCAGTTGGGGATCAAGAACAGGGTCATTACCGATATCATCAAGTACCATTTAAAGAACCTGGAGAACAGAAACTCCAAAAAAATTGCCAAGGCCCTCCGGATCTCCGTGGATGATGTAAGGGCTGCCGTTGCCATCATCCAATACCTTGAGCCCAAACCCGGAAGGAAATTTTCAACGGAGGAACCCTCCTATATCATCCCTGATATTTACGTGTACAAACATGGGGATGATTTCAAAATCGTCATGAACGATGACGGCCTTCCCAAACTCAAGATAAACCGGTTTTACAAGAACGCCATTGCCAACGGTAAAGTCCTTCCCAAGGATGCCAAAAATTATCTGAATGAAAAGATGCAGTCCGCATCCTGGCTGATCAAAAGCATTCACCAGAGACAAAAAACCATATACCTGGTCATGGAAAGCATTATCAAATTCCAGAGGGAGTTTTTCGAAAAGGGGATCGCCTATTTAAAACCCCTGATCCTCAAGGATATTGCCGAGGACATAGAAATGCATGAATCCACCATCAGCCGGGTGACCAGCAACAAATACGCCTACACTCCCCAGGGCCTGTTTGAACTCAAATATTTTTTCAATTCCTCCATTGAGCGCATCGGAGGGGAATCCATGGCTTCGGCCAGCGTAAAGGAGACCATCCGCCAGCTCATTGACAATGAAAATCCTGAAAGCCCGTTAAGCGACGACCGGATCGCCTCCATCCTTCAGGAGTCCGATATCCAGATCGCCAGAAGAACGGTTGCAAAGTACAGGAAGGTTCTCAACATCCTGCCTTCCAACAAACGCAAACAACTTTAGGGAGATCTATCATGCAGATAATGGTGACCTTTAAAAATATCGATTCATCCGAATCTTTAAAGTCCTATGTCATAAAAAAACTGGATAAATTTGACAGACTTCTGGACGGTCCTGCCGAAGCCCACGTGGTATTGAGCGTTGAAAAGATAAGACACATTGCCGAGCTTACCCTGACCTGTGACAGAATCAATATCCATGCCCGGGAAGAATCGGAAAGCATGTACTCCTCCATTGATGCCCTGGTGGATAAAATCCGGGCCCAGGTTAAAAAGAACAAAGAAAAAATCAAACGTCATATGTCAGGCAAAAAACATAGCCTGAAAACCAATACTGAAGATTTTGAAACTTTAGAGCCCTGGACGGATCCTTTGGCCCCGGATGATATTATCATGGAAACCATTGACACCAAACCCATGGATATCGACGATGCCGTGGCTGAATTCATTTCCGGCCGCCAGGCTTTTTTTGTTTTTAACAACGCCCGGACAGAGCAATTGAACGTCCTTTACAAACACAACAACGGAAAGCTGGGACTGATCCAGCCCGGGGGATAGAGCTTCCTATGAAAATCAGTGAGATTCTAGACAAAGATTCGATTATTGATGACCTGAAATCAGCAGACAAACAGGGGGTCATCAATGAACTTTCCCAGGCGGTTGCCAAAAACGGTACGGCCCCTGCCCCGGAGATTGCCCGGGTGTTGATGGAAAGAGAGGAGCTGGGCAGTACCGGGATCGGAGGGGGGATCGCCATTCCCCACGGCAAGCTCAACACGGTTGAATCCGTGAAAGTGGGATTCGGTCTGAGCCGGACCGGTGTCGAATACGATTCCCTGGACGGCAAACCTGTCCATATTTTTTTCCTGCTGCTCACCCCGGAGAATTCCACCGGCAGTCATTTAAAGGTGCTGGCCCAGATTTCAAAACTCCTCAAAAGAGAAGATTTTAAGCTGAGGCTCAAGTCTGCCCGGACCGCTGATGAACTCTATGAAATCATCCGGGATCAGGATGAAGAATTTTAGATGAAACGACAAAAGGTCTATATTATTACCGGCCTTTCAGGCTCAGGGAAAAGCACTGCCATACAGGCATTTGAAGACGCCTCGTTTTATTGTGTCGACAACATGCCCATGGCCCTTGTTCCCAAATTCCTTGAACTTCCCTTAAAAGAGAGCCGGGAGATTAAAGGAATCGCCTTTGTCATGGACATGAGGTCCAAGACCTTTGTCCAGGAATATGCTCCCGGAATCGGGGCCATAGAGGATCTGGGCGTATTGCCCCAGATCATCTTTCTTGAGGCCGGAAAAGACATCCTCGTAAAGAGATTCAGCCAGACCCGGAGACACCATCCCCTTTCCCGGGGGACCAGCCTTGTGGAAAGCATAGAATCGGAAATAGAGACCATGGCCCCGGTTAAACTGACGGCCCACCATGTTATCGATACCAGCAATTACAATGTCCATGAGCTCAAATCCCGGATTCTGGACCTGATCTCCAGGGGCAGGAAACGGTCCAAGATCATGAAGCTGAACGTGGAATCCTTTGGATTCAAATACGGTATTCCCAATGAAGCCGACCTTGTCATTGATGTACGGTTTCTGGCCAATCCCTATTTCATACCGGAACTGAAAAACCAGGACGGGGAGTCCGAGGAAGTCAAGGATTTTGTCCTGTCCAATCCGGACACCAAAGATTTTCTGGAACGCTACACAGGTTTGCTCGATTACCTGATCCCGTTATACCGAAATGAGAACAAGGCTTATCTGACCATTGCCGTCGGATGTACAGGCGGCAGGCACAGAAGCGTGGCCATTGCGCGAAGTATTTTTGAACATCTCAACAAAAAGGGGCTTAGTCCCGGTATCATCCACAGGGATATTGACCGGGACGTCAAAGAAAAATGACAGGCATACTCATCGTCACCCATGCAGATCTCGGCAGGTCTCTGATCGAGACGGCCTCGCTTATCCTTGGCAGGGAGCCGGAAAACCTGATTTTTATCACCATTGATATCAAGGAAGATCCGGACCATCTCAGGAAAAAAATCAAACAGGCCATTGCAAAGGTCAAGGGCGATAACGGGGTGATCATTCTCACGGACATGTTCGGAGGGACTCCCTCCAATCTGAGTTATTCTTTTCTTGAGGAGGGAAAGGTGGAGGTGATCTCCGGGGTGAACCTTCCCATTCTTTTAAAAGCGGTTACGGCAAGGGAAAAGATGGACATGGCCAAACTGACCTCATCCCTGGTGGAGCACGGCAAAAGAAGCATATCCCTTGCAAGCGGAATTTTAAAAGGGACCAAACGGGCCTGACCCGTAAGTGTTAGCAGATTTTCATTCCAATACAGACCGCCGCAAGTTTCTCCGGGATATTCAGAATACAGACGGTAACAAACTTAAGTTAGGAGGAAAAATGAGCATTAAATTGGGAATCAACGGATTCGGCAGAATCGGAAGAATCGTGTTCCGGGCAGCCTTAAATCATCCGGAACTTGAGGTTGCGTTCATCAACGACCTTACCGATACTAAAACCATTGCCCATTTGCTGGAATACGATTCCGTGCATGGAAGACTGGACAATGAGATCAAGGCATCTGAAAATGGAATCGCCGTGGACGGCAGACAGATCACGGTGACCGCCTTTAAGGATCCCTCCCAGATTCCCTGGGGCGATTCAGATGTGGATATCGTATGTGAATGCACAGGAATTTTCAGGGACCGGGAAGGGGCATCCAAGCACCTTGACGGCGGTGCCAGAAAGGTTTTGATATCTGCCCCGGCTTCAAACCCGGATATCACCATTGTCATGGGAGTCAACCACGACATGTACGACCCCTCTTCCCACTCCATTATCTCCAATGCCTCCTGCACCACCAACTGCCTGGCACCGGTGGCAAAGGTGCTGCTGGAAAATTTCGGCATCGTCTCCGGGATGATGACCACCATCCACGCCTATACCGGGGACCAGAGAATTCTGGATTTTCCCCATAAGGATCTTCGCCGGGCAAGGGCGGCGGGTCTCTCCATGATTCCCACGACCACAGGAGCGGCCAAGGCGGTTTCCCTTGTCCTGCCTGAACTGGAGGGAAAGCTCAACGGCATGTCCGTCCGTGTCCCCACCCCCAATGTGTCCATGGTGGATCTGGTGGTGCTCACGGAAAAACAGGGTCTGACCAAGGAGGCCGTCAACGATTGCCTGAAAAAAGCCTCCCTGGAAAACCTTGCAGGAATCCTCGGCTTCAGCCAGCTTCCTCTGGTCTCCATTGACTATAATTCCAATCCATTGTCCTCCATCGTAGATGCATCCTGCACCGATGTGATCAACGGGAATATGGTGAAAATCTACTCCTGGTATGACAACGAAGCCGGCTATTCTGCCAGGATGATCGATCTTGCCCTGATGGTGGGTAAATCCCTTTAATTCAAGGAGGCCCCATGAGCAGAATTCCTCTTATTGCAGGCAATTGGAAGATGTATAAAACCGGCCCTGAGGCAGTGGAAACAGGGGCCCACCTGGCCTCTCTCTCTTCAGACGTATCAGATGTTGAAATCATGATCGCCCCTACCCACCTTTCCCTTGCCCTGGTCAGCCACGCCCTGAAAGGCACCCGGGTCAAAACCGGCGCCCAGAATCTCTTTCACGAAGATGAAGGGGCGTTCACCGGGGAAGTGTCCGCCAAAATGATAAAGTCAGCCGGTGCCGAATACGCCATTATCGGACATTCGGAAAGGCGCCAATATTTTCAGGAGACCGACCAATCCGTATGCAAAAAAGTTCAGGCTGCCGTTGCCGGCGGACTCAAACCCATTTTATGCATCGGAGAAACCGAAACCCAGCGGGACCAGGGTAAAACTTTTTTTATACTTGACAAACAGGTCTCAGATGGGTTAAAAGCTTCAGGTCCTGGAGACTTGGAAGATCTGGTCCTGGCCTACGAGCCCGTCTGGGCAATCGGTACAGGGAGGACCGCCAGCGTTGAACAGGTAGAAGAGGTACACCGGCATCTGCGGTCCAAGATCAGCACCCTCTTCTCCAATGAGCTGGCAGACCGGACAAGGATACTATACGGAGGATCGGTCAAACCGGACAATGTCTCGGATCTGATGAGCATTGAAGATGTGGACGGTGCCCTGGTGGGCGGTGCCAGTCTTGATGCAGACCAGTTTATTAAAATTATAAACTTTAACAAATAAAGTTTGAAAAAATAATGACAACCTTAATCGTTACTTTACATATCATCGTTTGCATTCTTCTGATCCTCATCGTTCTGCTTCAGAGCGGAAAAGGTGCGGAAATGGGAGTATCCCTTGGCGGAGGAGCGGGCCAGACCCTTTTCGGAGCGGCCGGTCCTGCTACCCTTCTGGCCAAAATCACAACAGGGGTGGCCATTATCTTCATGCTTACCTCTCTGACCCTGGCCTATCTGTCGGGTCACCAATCTGAAACCAGCGTCATGAAGGCAGGAACAACACCTGCTCCCATTGAACAGACCCAGGCAGATGACAACCAAAGTGATCAGGGGAATAACGCCGCAGACTAATACGATCATGCCGAAGTGGTGGAATAGGTAGACACGCACGCTTGAGGGGCGTGTGGGGCGACCCGTGGGAGTTCAAATCTCCCCTTCGGCACCAATAAAAATCAAGCCACGGGCAGAATGTCCGTGGCTTTTTTTGTTTTCAGGGTTGAAAATACAAAGGATTAAACCCGGGGATGCGTTCTCCGGGGTTAACACGTAAACCGTCACCCCCATGAGCAGACCATGACCGAGGAAACCAGAAGAGATTGTTTTAAGTGCAGGTTCTTCTATGTGACCTGGGAACCGGAACATCCCAACGGCTGCCGTGCAATGGGATTTAAAACCAAGCAGCTTCCCAGCATGGTGGTATTCCAGGCTTCTGGAAAACCGTGCTCCTATTTCAAGACAAAGGGAAAAAAGGAATCCTAGCCTGCCTTGAACATTGAACGATCTTGGTTATATTAAGATTATTATGAAAATATTAAGCGAGTACCAGGCCCAGGACCCCAAGAAGATTGAAAAGGAACTCGGAGAATTTCTCAACAAGAAATTCGGCGGGAATGTCCGGATTATCTCCCCTTCCATCCAGCCCCAGAAGGCCCCTGTTTCCGGCAAGTCTCCTTCCAAAGGCAAAAATCAACTGATTGATTTCGATATCAAACCGGCGGAGCTGATCGCCCATCTGGACCAGTACGTGGTCCGCCAGGACAAGGCAAAGTCTGTTCTTTCCACAAAGATCTGCACCCATTTCAACCGGATCCGCCATGCCCAGACCGGGGGAGAGGGCCATCCGAGGCTCACCGGGAACATCAAATCAAATATCCTTATGCTCGGTCCCACCGGGATCGGGAAAACCTATCTGATCCGGCTGATTGCCAAAAAGATCGGAGTCCCCTTTGTCAAGGCCGATGCCACAAAATTTTCAGAAACCGGCTATGTGGGCGGTGATGTGGAAGACCTGATCCGGGACCTGGTCAAGGAGGCAGACGATGACATTGAACTGGCCCAATGCGGGATCGTCTACATAGATGAAATCGATAAAATCGCTTCAAGCCCCAGCGTTATCGGTGCCCAGATTTCCAGGACCGGTGTCCAGCGCGCACTTTTAAAGCCCATGGAAGAAACCGATGTCGATTTAAAAGTACCCCATGATCCGGTTTCCATGATGCAGGAACTCGATTTCTTCCAGAAAACCGGCCAGAGGAGTAAACGGAGGATCAATACGGCCAATATTCTTTTCATCCTCAGCGGTGCCTTCTCAGGTCTCTCCGATGTGGTCCGGCAACGGCTCACCCGCCAAAGCATCGGGTTCGGTTCCAAACTGGCCCAGGCCAGGGATGAAATTGATCTGCTGAAACAGACCCGGGCGGAAGATCTGGTCAAGTTTGGTTTTGAATCCGAATTCATCGGCAGGGTTCCGGTCCGATGCGTCCTGGACACCCTTGAGGAAAAAGACCTTTACGCCATCCTCAAGATGCCCAACAATCCGGTTATCCTGAATAAACGGCTTGACTTTTCCGCCTATGGCATTGACATTGTTTTCAGTGATAATGCCCTTAAAGAACTGGCCAAACGGGCTTTTCAGGAGAATACCGGTGCCAGGGGGCTTGTGAGCGTGGTGGAAGACGCCCTTATCGAGTTTGAAGAGAAACTGCCTTCAACCCATATCCGGCATTTGACCGTCAACAAGGAAGTTTTATCCTCTCCGGCCTCTATCCTTGAGAAAGTCATCTCCAACGAGAACAAAGAGCAGCTGGAAATGGATTTTCAAAGGACCTGCCAAAATTTTAAAACCTATATTACCGATTATCTGCGGGAAAACTGGAAAGTCCTTTCCCTCCGTCACGGCCTGACCCTGTCCGAAACCCGGTGTGAAATGGTGGCCCAGTATTTTACCACCCGGGTCATGGAAATTGAGACTGCGGTCAAGCAGGTCAAGAAATTCCATGACTCGGTCAAGGAGATGGAACTGGAGGTCTCCAAATCCCATGACCTGAATCTGGTTTTTGAAGAAGATGCCGTTGATTTTCTGATCCAGCAGTTCATCGACCATAACGCCACCAGCGAAGAAATTCTGAAAACCATTTATGACAGCTTTTACGACGGATTTAATCTGATCCGGGAAAAAGCCGGGAAGAACCGGTTTTTTCTTTCCAAGAAAGCCCTGCTGGACCATGAATCCTATTTAAACGATCTTATCAGGAAAGAAATTAAATGATTGGAATCTCAAAACTTTACTGCGCCACCGTGGAACCTTCGGATACCTTACGCTACTCCAGGCATTCCGGAAAACTGCCTTCCCATCTGCTTCAATTTTCCAAGGACAAGAAGCCCGTGGTGGTCTGGAACATGACCCGGCGGTGCAATCTCAAATGCGTCCACTGCTACGCAAGATCCGAAGACATCTCCTATGACAATGAACTGAACCATGAACAGGCCCTTGCCATGATCGACGACCTGGCCGATTTCGGGGTCCCGGTCCTTCTCTTTTCCGGAGGGGAGCCCCTGGTCCATCCCAGGCTGGTGGATTATGCCAGATATGCCGTCTCCAAGGGGATGAGGGCGGTGATCTCCACCAACGGGACTCTGATTACCCGGGAAAAAGCCATGGTTTTAAAGGAGATCGGTCTTTCCTACGTGGGAATCAGCCTGGACGGGCTGGAAAAGACCCATGATATGTTCCGGGGAGTAAAAGGCTCTTTTAAAAAGGTCATGAAGGCCATTGAAAACTGCCAGGAAGCCGGCATCAAAGTGGGGCTGCGCTTTACCATCAACAAGAGAAATGTCCAGGATATTCCAGGCATATTCGACCTTCTGGAGGAAAAAAATATCCCAAGGGCCTGCTTTTATCATCTGGTCTATTCCGGACGGGGGTCGGAAATTGCCAAGGAGGATTTAAGCCACGAGGAAACCCGGAAAGTACTCGACTTGATCATGGACCGGACCCGGGATCTCCACGACCGGAACAAACCCAAGGAGGTCCTCACCGTGGACAACCATGCAGACGGTCCCTATGTCTACCAGAGACTTCTGGATGAAGACCCGGAACGGGCCGCAGAGGTGCTGGAACTCCTGGAGATGAACGAGGGCAACAACTCCGGCAGGGGCATTGGATGCATCTCATGGGACGGTGAGGTTCATCCGGACCAGTTCTGGCGGGAAATCAGTTTCGGGAATATAAAGGACAAGCCTTTTTCCAAAATCTGGACAGACCCTGAAAATGAGTTTCTCATGAAGATGAAGGAAAAGAAAAAGCATGTCAAGGGACGGTGTGCAGAGTGCAGATGGCTCGATATCTGTGCCGGCAACTTCAGGGCCCGGGCCGAATCCGTGGCCAATGATCCCTGGGATTCTGATCCGGCCTGCTATCTTACCGACGAAGAAATCAAAAAATAAGGAGATCCAATATGCTTTTTCCCGATTACAGGGGCAGACGGCTTCGGGCCACGGACAATTTCAGACGGATGATCCGGGAAACCAAACTCTCCGGGGATGACTTTATCCTTCCGCTTTTTGCCGTGGAGGGCCGGGCCGTTAAAAAACCCATTGAATCCATGCCCGGGCAGTTCCAGCTTTCCGTGGACCACATCGTTGACCAGGCCCGGGCGGCCAGGGATGCCGGTATCCCCGGGGTCATCCTCTTCGGGATTCCGGACAAGAAAGATGGGCTTGCCACGGGTGCCTATGCCTCCGACGGCATTGTTCAGAAGGCGGTTTCCGCGGTCAAGGAAGCCGTACCCGATCTGAGCGTAATCACCGATGTCTGCCTTTGTGAGTACACAGACCACGGCCATTGCGGGGTGGTTGAAAAGGGATGCGTCGACAATGACGCCTCTTTGGATCTTCTGGCCCGCACCGCCCTTTCCCATGTCCAGGCAGGCGCCGACATGGTGGCCCCTTCAGACATGATGGACGGACGGGTGGCTGAGATCCGGGGCATTCTGGACGATGAAGGATTCACCCATATCCCCATCATGTCCTATGCCGTAAAATATGCCTCTGCTTTTTACGGCCCCTTTCGCCAGGCTGCCGAATGCGCCCCCCAGTTCGGGGACCGCAAGACCTACCAGATGGATCCGGCCAATTCAGACGAGGCCGTCCGGGAAGCCACCATGGATATTGAGGAAGGTGCAGACATCATCATGGTGAAACCTGCCCTGTCCTACCTGGATATCATTTACCGGCTCAGACAGGAGATTGATCTCCCGGTTGCCGCCTATAACGTGAGCGGGGAATATTCCATCATGAAAGCCGGGGAGATGATGGGCTGGGTAAATGCCAAAGAGATTATCATGGAGACCCTGATATCCATTAAGCGGGCCGGAGCCGACCTGATCCTGACCTACTCGGCCGTTGATGTAGCAAGGGAGTTGAACGGATAATGACCCATTCAAATCAGAATCCCTCTGCTTCCCATCCGGGCGGTCATCCTTCTTCGGGACCACCGGAACCCAACACCATCCGGCTGGTGGCCTGGGAAACCACCCGGAGGTGCAACCTCTCCTGCAAGCATTGCCGGGCAGTGGCCGAAGACCATCCCTATGAAAACGAGCTGGATACAAAGGCATCCTTTACGCTCCTGGAACAGATCCGGGAGGTCGGCACCCCCATTGTGATCCTCACCGGGGGAGAGCCCCTTCTCAGGGAAGATATATTCGATATTGCCGCCTACGGAACCCAAATCGGCCTCCGCATGGTCATGGCCCCCAACGGAACCCTGATCACCCGGGAAACCGCCCTGAAGATGAAGGAATCGGGTATCAAACGGATCAGTGTCAGCCTGGACGGTTCCAATCCCGAGACCCATGACAGGTTCAGGGGGGTGGACAATGCCTTTAACCATGCCATCCGGGGGATAAAGATCGCCCGGGATGTGGGACTTGAATTCCAGATCAATACGGTCATCACCCAGGCCAACCTGGAGGAAATCCCCAAAATTTTATCTCTGGCAGAGGAGATGGGGGCCGTGGCCCACCATATTTTTCTCCTGGTTCCCACGGGCCGGGGAAAGTATATCCTGGATTCCGCCATTGACGCGGAACAATACGAAAAGACCCTGAACTGGTTTTACGACCAGAGGGAAAAGACAAAACTCCAGCTCAAAGCCACCTGCGCCCCCCACTATTACCGGATATTAAGACAAAGGGCCAAGGCCGACGGGAAAAAAGTCAGTTTTGAAACCCACGGCCTGGACGCCGTGACCCGGGGATGTCTTGCCGGAACCGGGTTCTGCTTTATCTCCCACGTGGGAAGGGTACAGACCTGCGGTTTTCTGGACGTGACCTGCGGGGATATCACCCAGCAGACCTTTAAAGAGGTCTGGGAAAACTCAAAGGTATTCAACGAACTAAGGGATTTTTCCAAACTCGATCCCAAATGCGGAATCTGCGAGTACAAGAGGGTCTGCGGGGGATGCCGGGCCCGGGCCTATGAGGCCACAGGCTCTTATCTGTCGGAAGAACCCCTCTGCTCTTATATTCCCAAAAAACATTCCGCCGGTTAAATCGGCCTGGTAAAATGATCGGATGGTAATCTTGGGGTAAGGTTCCTGTAAGCATCAAGTGGTATAAACCAATCAGCAGACGGAAGCTCTGCTTCTGAAAGCCCTCCTCCTATCATCTCTCTCAAGCGGGCCATCCTTGGATGGCCCGCTTGATTTTTATGGGAGGCCTTGAGACCGAATCCCGGTTTTATCCGTCAAGGGAACTGAGCATCAGGGTGATGGGCCGGTCTTCTTCAGTCCTGCCTGAAAAACGGATGGGCCCGGGTCTTCGATAGGCATCGGGTCCGGCCTTTGCCGCCACCCACTTCTCCCTGACCATCTTAAAGACCTTAAAGGCATTGGAGTCCAGGTCAACCAAGGCCTTTTCCATGACCAGCTCCAGTCTGCCTTTTCGTTCCTCCAGATGCATGAGTCTGGCAATGGGGATTCCAATGGGTTCCCATTGGGAAAAATCCTTTTCCAGATTTTTGATGGCGGCCATCTGTCCTGTGGATCCATTGGCAATGAGATGAAAGGCCGTAAACCCCAGGTTATAGGTATAGGTGCAGTCAAACTGGGTGGGGTCCGAGCCCCTTCCGTCATATCCGTAAAAATGGGTCTGGGTCTTGAACTCGGGCTGGGATTTCTTGAATATCTCCACGACAGGTCTGGGAATTTCCTCTTCGTCCCCCAGAAGGTCATTGGAAACCAGGGCCTGCTTCAAGGTCTTCAGGGAGATGATGGATTCCCTGACCAGAAGAAAGTCTGCCAGGGGATCTTTGAACAGGGCCTTGGCATGGGATTGAAGATCCAGGTTTCCCGTATCCATAAGGGTCTTGTATTCCTCCCTGTCGATTCCGATCTTATACCTGCCCTGCTCTTTTAATACCCCCAGGTACTCCTTGACCATGTCCATGATGATTTTTTCGGTCTTGACCTGGGAAAACTGAAAATTGCCGTGAAGGTCCCGCTCCACCAGCAGGCCTTCCTGGAAAAAAGAGGGCAGCTGGTTAAACAGCTCGTCATCCCTCAGGTTCCAGATGGGAAAAGGGGTATTGTCCACCATGCCCTGGCTGATATGGCGAAGGTACTCCAGCTTGTCTTTCAATCCGGGAAAGACCAGGTGAAAGCTAATATCATGGATATGATTGTAATCTGCTATGATCTTATTGAGCTTGATGATAAAGACCTGGATTTCGTTGATAAACTCAAGAATTCCCTCGGGAATGATGATGATCCCGTAATTCTTTCCAAAGGCCGCCCGCCGGACAATGGTATTACAGATCAGACGGGACAGGTGGCGCAGGGTAATCCCAAATGCATTATAATCGACGATTCCCCCTTCTTCTGCCTTTTCAAGTCGATCTCTATTGACGTAGTCGGCCAGTTCCTCGCCGATCAGAGAAAGGTTGGCATGGGTCTGAAGTGCGGTTTCCAGGGTCAAATGACTGGCCACCCGGCCCATGACCTTGCAGACATGCCAGTATTTCGTGGTGGATCCGGCATCCGAGGCAAGGCTTGCAATATTCTGGGAAAATCCCCGGGCCGCACTGTGAAACCCAAAGGATATGGCACAAAGCGTCTGACCGTCATTTGTTTTGACCTGGATATCCCCGTCTATGGTTTTGGGAACCCCGATGACCTTGATGCCGGATGATTTAAAGTGCTGGGCAAGAAAGGCGGCATTGGTATTTGAATCATCTCCCCCGATAATGACCAGACCGTCCAGTCCCAGATTCCGGCAGGTCTGCAGAGCCAGATCCATCTTTCCCCTGGAATCGATCTTTGTCCGGCCGGTCCGGATCATGGAAAAACCTCCCATGTTCCGATACCTGTCCACGAGGTCCCGGGTAATTTCAATATACCGGGATTCCAGAATCCCGTCGGGTCCCTTGAGAAAGCCAAAGAGTTGGGAATCCGGGTTAAAGGATTTTATGGCATCAAAGAGCCCGGCAATCACATTATGCCCGCCCGGGGCAGGTCCTCCGGAAAAGACAACCCCGATCCTTGTTTTCCGTTTAAACTCTTTTTTCTGATCCCGGGCGGAATCTCCGGGATCTACGATCTTCTGAACAGAGTTATCAATGATATCCGGCAGGATTCGCCGGGCCTCCTTGTGCAGCGTGAATTTGAATTCCTCTTTTTCTTCCAGGCAGGAATCCCCGGTGGTAAAAACCTTGATTTTTTGGGGGATAAATGACCTTCTTTCAATATTTTCCGGATTGATATCTGCGACTGCCTCTTTGACCAGGGGATGATTCAATATGGATTCCGGTTTGGGTCCGGGTTGTGGTTTCATGCACACTCCTGTTCAGTGGATGTAAAATAGATTTTGGTGGAAAGTTTACCCTGCTTTTCCTAAATTTTGTATGCAAGGTTGGGGTTTAGTAGACCACCACTTGGTTTCGTCCGTTTTCCTTGGCTTTGTAAACGGCAATATCCGCCCGTTCAAACACCTGGAGATGATTCTGATCTTCTGGGTTTGCCTGGGAGATACCGATACTTACCGTTACACTCACCTTTTCGTTTTTATAGAGAAATTCGATTTTTTCTATGGTCTTTCGAATCTTTTCCGCCGCGACCCTGGCCCCTTCGGACTCGGTCTCCGGCATGATCACCACAAACTCTTCCCCACCGTACCGGGCCAGCATATCATTGGTCCGGATCAGGGGCAGGCTCCTTTTTATGATCTCCTTTAGGCATCGGTCACCAATGGCATGGCCGTACCGGTCATTGATATTCTTAAATCTGTCCGCGTCAATGAGCAACAGGGAATAAACCGTACCGTACCGTTTGAACCGTTCCATCTCCTCCAGAATCTTCCTGTCATATGCCCTCCTGTTAAAGGCGCCGGTCAACTGATCCTGCTGGACTTTCTTCTCCAGTTCCCGGGAATGACGGGTGGCCTGGTCCAGCTCTTTTTTAAGTTTAACAAATCCGGACTTAAAGGCATCCATATTCTTTCTTGCAGCCATCTGGATGACCTTTTCCGTTTTCTGTTTCTTTAAAAGAGCCTGGTCAATGGAGGCCAGTCTGGCTGTGATCTGGGATTTGAGTTCCTCCAGGCTGGTGGCTATATCAGAAGTTTTTTTCAGTTCTCCCATTTCATCTTGAAGGACACTCTCAAACCCCTGTCCGGATTTGTACATGGAATCGGTCTGTTCATGGGAAATGATAAGCTTGGATTCGATCTGGAATATCTTATCGGCAATCTCAAGGACAAACAGACTGACCTTTTCCCTGTCCTGGTTGGTGTCCGAGATATAGGAAAACAAAAGATTGAAGATCTGATCCCGGATCCCGGGGATGTCCCCGGTATCGGAAAGGTTGATTATGCTTGCGGCAGCCTTGTCAAGGGCGGGAGTGTAAGTATCCTCCAGGCAGGACCTGAGGCCGTTTATCAGGTCATGGTAATCCTGCTTGAACTCCTCTATAAACCGATCCGTGGGAGATTTTTTAAAGGAAGAGAATATGGATTTTTTCTTATTCAGGGAAACCGGGCCGATGTCTTCTTTGATCATGGCGGTCTTTAATTGTTCAAATACATAGGTCATCTTGGTCAGGGATGTTCTCTTTTTCAGCCCTGTACTGATCTCCTTGCAGGCCCGGGAAAAGGAAGAATCTTCATCCTGGGCCACCATGTCGATGATGACGGGAAAGTACTTATTGTACAGCCGGTCTTTTTCCTCCGCCCTCTCCTCTACCTCATCCAGTTCCTTTATCAGGCTGTCCTTCTGGGATTGAAGCTTTTTCACCTGGTCCTGAAGAATTGCAATTTTCTCGTCCAAAGGCGTTACCATGTTTTGTCCTTTTTCTTCACCTTTCGTTGATTTGACCTCTTCTATCTTAAACGACTGACACCAATAAAGTAAAGCCCGGAGCAGCAGAAAAACTTGAACTTGATTCTACCTTTTGAAAATTGTAAAAGATCATACGCATGATCAACCTTTGATAGGAGAACTTTGTTTGATTTTTAACCTGTTTAAACGGAAAAAAGAGGTTCCGCCCTCCCCGGACCCGGCACAAAAGGAGAAAGGTCTTCCCGAACAGGAGGCTTCCCAGTCCCGGATGAAAGAACCAGAGCAGGCCTCGGTTTCCAGCCCTCAAATTTCGGAAACACCGGAAACACCGGCCGAGCCGGAAACAGACGAAAAAGGTTCCGGTTCCGGGCTTTTCAGCCGTCTGAAATCCGGTTTGAGCAAGACCCGGGATGTCCTGACCACGGATATCAACGAGTTGTTCACATCGGCCAAGGCCATTGACGAGGATCTGTTTGAAGAACTTGAAGAACTTCTGGTCACCTCGGATCTGGGCCTTGATATCACCATGGAGATGATGGACAGGATCCGGAAAAAAAGCCGGGGCTTATCCAGTGCCAATGAATTAAAGCAGGTGCTCAAGGATGAACTCATTGCCCTTTTTCCCTCAGATCCTGGAACAGAACCGGACAGGGCCGTGCCCAAACCCCGGGTGATCATGATGGTGGGGGTAAACGGAACCGGCAAAACCACCACCCTGGGCAAGCTGGCCATGAAGTATACCCGCCAGGGCAAAAAAGTATTGATTGCTGCGGCAGACACCTTCCGGGCCGCAGCCATCGAACAGGTGGAAATCTGGGCCGACAGATCCAATGCATCCATTGTCAAACACCGGGAAGGAGCAGATCCTGCGGCTGTGGCCTATGATGCGGTGGAGGCCTCCATGGCAAGGGGAATTGATGTTCTTCTCATTGACACGGCAGGCAGGCTTCACACCCAGAAAAATCTCATGGAAGAACTCAAAAAAATCCAGCGGACCGTGGGCAAGAAGATGAAAGGGGCTCCCCATGAAGTGCTCATGGTACTCGATGCCACCACCGGTCAGAATGCCGTTTCCCAGGCCAGGATATTCAATGAGGCCGTGGGCCTTTCCCAGATCGCACTGACCAAACTGGACGGTACGGCCAAGGGAGGTATTGTGGCTGCCATCTCAAAATCCATGGATCTTCCCATCAAGTATATCGGCGTGGGAGAAAGCATTGACGACCTCCAGGAGTTTGATGCCAAACTCTTTATCAATGCCCTGTTCGAGGACTAGGTGAAAATCTCTCTAATCTCTCCCAGGGATGAAAGGGTCCTTGGCTTTATCCGTGAACTGGATAAGTTTCAGGCCGGGCTCTACCCTGCCGAAAGCAACCATCTGGATGACATTGAAACCTTGATCCGGCCCAATGTTTATTTTGTGGGAGCTTCACGTAATAACGAGTTGATGGGGATCGGGGCAGTGAAACGGTTTGAAGATTACGGTGAAATCAAACGCATGTACGTGCCTGAAAGATACCGGGGCCTGCACATCGGGCAAAAAATCCTTCAGGCCCTGGAAGCCCATTTAAAGGAAGTTGACATTCATATGATCCGACTGGAAACCGGTATCCGACAGATCCCGGCCATCCGGCTCTATGAAAAAATGGGGTTTCTCCCCTGCCCTCCCTTTGGGAAGTATAAACAAGACCCTTTGAGCCTGTTCATGGAAAAGAGAGTCTGATCCCGGAGATTTAAAATGGAATTTATGGACCCGTTGGAGATAAAACCCTTTACCCCCGACTCAACTTCCCAGGTCATTCAACTCTGGGAAGAGTGCGGCCTCACCCGTCCCTGGAATGATCCTGAGAAAGATATCCAGCGCAAACTTCTTCAGAATCCCGAGCTTTTTTTCCTGGCCTGGAAAAAGGAAACCCTAGTGGGGTCCTGCATGGCGGGATATGACGGTCACAGGGGCTGGATATACTACCTCGGGGTGACTCCGGAACTGAGAGAAACTGGGATCGGAAAAGCACTTCTTGACCATGCGGAAAAGGCCCTGGCCAGGCTCGGGTGTCCCAAAATCAACCTCATGGTCAGGAAAACCAATTCCAAGGTGATCCGATTTTATGAAAACCGGGATTATTCCGATGATCCGGTTAAGGTGTTGAGCAAGCGGCTTGAAAATGATACAGAATAGCCTTGTTTCAGAATCTTCGATAAAAAAATTGCAGCTCCATAAAAGGAAATAGATTTGACCGGAATAAGCGAGATCCTTGTTTTAGTATTTCTCATCTGCCTGATCCTCATTGTCCCCCGAATGATGAAACCGGCTCCTAAAAAAGTCTCCCAAAAGCCTTCCGGGAAATTATCCCCCGGAATGCGGGCCGGAATCGTCGCCAGCATCCTGCTGCCTTTTGTTGCGGCCCTGATTTTAAAACCATGGGAGGGCAGGCTTGCCTTCTATGTCTGCATCGGTATTCTGCCGGTGATCCTTTCCTGGGCAGCGCTATGGGTTGCGGCCGGGAAAAAAAAATAAAGTCGATCCAACCCCAAAAAACATTACTTTAAAAGTATATTATATTTTAGTAATGAATAAAAAAAGTTTAATTATTTAGTTGACATATTTCTCATTGTGGTTAATTTGTTTTCAAACGAAAGCTCCTGAACACCAGGAGAGGAAACCAACCACAGGAGGAATAACAATGAGACTTGTACGATATAACCCTTTAAGCGAACTGTCTTTGTTCAGAAATTCTTTTAACGGCTTTTTCAATGATCCCCAGCTCTTTCCCAGGGAAACCCGGGTGTGGAATCCCCTGGTCGATATCCTGGATCAAGAGGATGCCGTCGTACTGAACGTGGAACTTCCCGGTCTTTCAAAAGAAGACATCTCCATTGACATCAAGGAAAAGGTATTGACCATCAAGGGGGAAAGAAAACTTGAGCAGGAAGAGAAAAAAGAAAACTACTATAAAAGAGAAAGAAGCTTTGGCTGCTTCCAGCGGTCCTTTTCCCTTTCCGATGATATCCTGACCGACGAAGTATCTGCTGATTTTAAAGACGGGATTCTCAAAATCACCCTGAAAAAGAACCCGGCCAAAGAAGAGGTAAAACAGATCACCATCCATTAAATTTTCAAATCCACTCTGTTCAATCAGAAAAACCGGGGCCCATGGCCCCGGTTTTTCCATTTTTGCACCCTCTGACCGCACCCCATCTCCGGGACGCCTGCACGGCCTGTCCTATTTTTTTCCTTGACAGGGGATAAACATGGAACTATGTACTAAAACAGTGTTCACAGCAACGATTTAACGACAACATTTGGGGGGACAAGTCATGAAAAAGATGTTTAAGCTTTGTGTTTACCTGGTTCTTTTTTCTTTCTGCATTATCTGCTCAGCCTCTGCCAAGGCGCCCGTAGAGGGGAAATGGAAAACCATTGATGATGAAACCAACGAGCCCAAATCCATTGTTGAAATCTTTGAAAAGGACGGAAAATTTTATGGGAAGGTTGTCAAGCTTTTCCGGAAACCCGGAGAGGACCCCCATCCCACCTGCAGTAAATGTCCGGATGATGATCCCAGGAAAGATCAACCCACCCTTGGCATGGAGGTGATCAAGGGCCTTGAGCCCGACGGAGACACCTATTCCGGAGGCACGATCCTGGATCCGAAAAAGGGGAAAATCTACGCCTGTAAAATCTGGGTGGAAGAAGACAAGCTCAAGGTAAGGGGAAGCATTCTTTTCTTTTACCGGACCCAGACCTGGCATCGGATGGAATAAAGGATCCCGGAGAAAAAGAAAAACAAAGGCCCGAGCTTATGGTCCGGGCCTTTGTTTTTGCCTGGCTGCGGTTTCACTTCAATACGTTGCGCAGCCGTAAAACCGAACAATTGGCATGTTTAACAATTTTACGGGCACAGGTATCGGAAAAAGCCTCGTTAATGGGCCGCCGGTGATTATGGTATACCACGATGAGATCGGCGCCCCATTTGTCCGCCATTTTTAAGATCTCTTCATAATGCCTGCCCACGAGCACCTTATGGGTGACTCTGCCCTGGGCACAATTTTCCCGGATAAAATTTTCAAGGGCCTGGTTAAAGTGTGCCCTGGCCTCATTCTTGATATCCTCGGTCACAAAGGAGGCTACAATGGGCATGGTGAACCCGGGCATGACGCTGACAATCCGGATCTGGGCATTGCTCAGGGAGGCAAGCTCTGCGGCATTGTCATAAACCGCCTTGGATGTCCCGGGGTAGTCGATATCAATGGGAACCAATATTTTTTGGAACATGGGTTTCTCCTGTAAAGATTAAACAGTCTCCAATCCGGTTTTCCTCTTTTTCTGGACCAGATAGATCAGGACCAGAACTCCCAGGGCCGGGATAAACATCAGCTGTTTGGGAGGACGGTGGGCAACCATGTTGACATTGACAATCTCCTGGTCAAAATCCACCCCCATTTTTTCCGCCCTGGAACCGAAGACCACATTGTCCACCAGAAGTCTGTCCCCTTCAACCCGGACCTCAAATCCGATCTCATTGAGCCGTTCCCCTCCTTTGCCGGCCGGGCCCACCGGAAGCATCAGAGCCTTGGCATATTCATTTCCGTCCAGATCTTCTCCTCGTATATCCATTCTCAGCATGGTATTGGGTTCGATCTTTTCCACAATTTGAACCAGCTCTATCCCGGGCCGGATTTCAAAGGGAGGATAAATTTTGTCCCAGAAAAAACCGGGCCGGAACAGAGTAAAGGCCACAAGCAGGAGCAGGAGGCTTTCGTAGATCCTGTTCCTGGTGATCCAATACCCTTGGGTGGCGGCGGCAAAGACCAGCATGGCGATCACTGCCGTAATAACGACAACGATAAGGTGAAACCAGTTTCCGATACCGATGATCAGCAATTCAGTGTTGAAGATAAACAAAAAGGGAAGGATGGCCGTCCGGATATCGTAACCAAATCCCTGGATCCCCGTCCGGATGGGGTCCCCCCCTGAGATACCGGCCGCGGCAAAGGCGGCCAGGCCCACAGGCGGGGTATCATCGGCCAGAATACCAAAATAAAAAACAAAGAGATGGACCGCCACCAGAGGGACGATGAGTCCGTTCTGGGCTCCCAGTTCCACGATCACCGGGGCCATGAGTGTGGATACGACAATATAATTGGCCGTGGTGGGCAGGCCCATGCCCAGAAGAAGGCTGATGACCGCGGTAAACAGGAGAATCAGCATGAGGTTGCCGCCGGAAATGAACTCGACAAACTCGGTCATGACAAGGCCGATGCCGGTGAGGGTAACGGTGCCGACCACGATACCGGCCGCGGCCGTAGCCACCCCAATACCGATCATATTCCGGGCACCGGAGACCATGCCCTCAATGAGATCGTCCCAGCCTGTCTTGAAACTGAATCTCGGGTCCTGGGTCTTTCGAAAAAATCCTTTTAAAGGTCCCTGGGTCAGAACGATCACAATGAGAAGCATGGTTGCCCAGTATGCCGACAAGGAGGGAGACAGTCGCTCCACGGTCAGGCACCACATGAGCACCACGATGGGCAGAAGAAAATAATAGCCGGCCTGGGCCGTGGATCCCAGATCCGGCAGTTCCGTTATCTCGTGGGATTTTTCCAGTTCCGGCACCCGGCAGGCAAACCAGATCAGTCCGATATAGGCCGCTGTCAGCATCAGGGTGACCACGTAGATGGTGGCCTTTCCGGCAACACCCTTTATCCAGCCCAGTCCGTAGTATGTGACACCGCCAAGGATGATGATGAACAATAGGGTCATGACAAAGGAAAAAAGTTTTTGGACAAGGGTCTTGGTGACCTTTTTTTCCATGCCTTTCAGCCCCATTTTGCAGGCCTCCAGATGGACGATATAGACCAGGGCGATATAGGAGATGATGGCCGGCAAAAAAGCGTGTTTGATGACCTCCACATAGGAAATCCCCACGTATTCCACCATGAGAAAGGCCGCAGCCCCCATGACCGGAGGGGTAAGCTGGCCGTTGGTGGATGCGGCCACTTCCACGGCACCGGCTTTTTCAGCCGGGAATCCCACTTTTTTCATCAAAGGAATGGTAAAGGTGCCTGTGGTGACCACATTGGCGATGGATGAACCGGACACAAGGCCTGTCAGGCCTGAGGATACTACAGCGGCCTTGGCCGGCCCCCCCCGCATATGTCCCAGACCGGCAAAGGCCGTCCGGATAAAGTAATTTCCGGCTCCGGCGGATTCGAGCAGGGAACCAAAGAGAACAAACATGAAAACCATGCCCGTGGAAACGCCCAGAGCAACCCCGTAGACCCCTTCTGTCGAGAGCCAGTAGTGGGACATGCCCTTTACCAGACTGGCCCCTTTATGGGCAATAACATCGGGCATATGGGGTCCTGCGAATGTATAAAACATAAAAACCATTGCCACGACCATGAGAGGCGGTCCAAGGGCACGCCGGGTGGCTTCCAGCAGCAGGGCCAGGCCAATCACGGAAACCACCAGATCAAACGTCGTGGGATTTCCCGGGCGGGCAGACAACTGGACATAGAAAATAAATAGATAAGCGGCACAAAAGGCTGCCAGCAGAGCTATAAACCAGTCCTGTAAAGGGATATACTCCCTGGGGGAAGATTTAAATGTGGGATAGGCCGTATAGGATAAAAACATGGCAAAGGCCAGGTGAATGGCCCGGGCTTCGGTATCGTTGAGTACAAAGACATTAAATATAAACGGAAGGGGGGAAGCATACCACAATTGGAACAGGGTCCAGGCAAGGGGAACAAAGAATAAAATTCTTTTGGGAAGGGTACCGACCGGGTTCCGTGCACCGGTGTCTGCCTCGGCAATCATCTCCTGGAGAGCATCATGGGATGATTCTCCGCTGTTTGCTTCGGTCATTCTAGGGGGTCCTCCAATTAAAAAGGGTGACGCAGCTTGAGCAAAAAAAAGCGTACGGCCGGGGCCGGACCGGATCCAACCGATCCAGAGCCCCTCCGCATATCCTGTTTTTCAGATCTTACATCAAACCCGCCTCTTTATAATACTTGACAGCGCCCTCATGCAGAGGGGCGGAAAGCCCGTCTTTGATCATCTCTTCTTTTTTCAGATTGGCAAAAGCCGGATGAAGCTTTTTGAACCGCTCAAAATTTTCAAAAACCGCCTTTACAACGTTGTATATGATCTTTTCCGAAACCTTGGCAGAGGTAACAAAGGTGGCACCCACACCAAAGGTTTTGGTGTCGGTATCTGTACCGCGGTACATCCCGCCGGGAATGACGGCAAACCGATAATAGGCATTATCCGAAACCAATTTCTCAATGGGAGGCCCGTCAACGGTAACGATGACTGAATCGCAGGCCGTGGTGGCCTCCTTGATGGATCCGGAAGGGTGGCCCACCGTATAGACAAAGGCATCGATTTTATTATCACAAAGGGCTTTGGACTGTTCTGCCGGTTTCAATTCCGAGGCCAGTTTAAAATCCTCTTTGGTCCAGCCAAAAGCCCCCATGACAACTTCCATTGCCGTGCGCTGTCCGGAACCGGGATTGCCGATATTTACCCGTTTGCCTTTAAGGTCGGTGAAATTTTTAACCCCGGAATCCGCCCTGGCCACAACGGTGAAAGGTTCGGGATGAACTGAAAAGATGGCTCTCAGATCTTCCATGGGCCCCTTGTCTTTGAAGGGTCCTTTTCCGTAATAGGCGTTATACTGCACATCTGACTGGGCAACGCCCATATCCAATTCCCCGGCGGCAATGGTATTCACGTTGTAGACAGACCCCCCGGTGCTCTCCACAGAGCATCGGATGCCGTGGGTTTTTCTTCCTTTATTGACCAGGCGGGCAATGGCTCCGCCGGTGGGGTAGTAGACTCCTGTGACACCGCCGGTTCCAATGGTAACAAAGGTCTGGTCAGATGCCTGAACAGGGACAGACCCCATGAAAAGAAAGATACCGAACAATGCTGCCATCCAAATTACCAATAATTTTTTCATTTAAACCTCCAAATTAATGATGAATCGTTTGTCAAATGCCTCAAGCCAACAATGATTTTTGTTTTTCCCCCTTTCATCTTCGCTTTTTTTCTATAATTTTTTCACAACCTGTTCCGGGTTCTTTTTGAGGATAATTCTGGCGTCCACCACATCCAGTCCCTCTTCGTAAAGCATCACCGGATTCAGATCCATCTCCTCTATTTCAGGATAGGCCTCCACAAGTTCAGAGCAGATGGAGATGAGTTTGCGCATGGACTTTTTATCGTATCCTTTTTGTCCCCTCACACCGTCCAACAGTACGGAAGACCGGGTATCTTCCAGAATTTTCTTACAGGATGCCGAAGAGACCGGAAGTACCCAGAAGGTTACATCCTTCATGATCTCCACCATGATTCCTCCCAGACCGTACATGATCACCGGTCCGAACTGCTCGTCGATTTTGGTGCCGATGATGACTTCAAGCCCCGGCCTGGCCATGGGAGCGACCAGGACCCCTCTGATATCCGCATCCGGGTTAAAGGCCCTGGCGTTTTTCATGATCTGCTGAAACCCTTTTTTGACATCGGCTTTGGTTTCAATATTGAGCAGGACACCTCCGGCGTCACTCTTGTGAAGGATATCCGGGGAGGCGATTTTCAACACCACTTTGCCCTTGATCTGGCAGACCATTTTCCAGGCCTGTTCCGCGCTGGCGGCGACGCCTCCCACCGAGGTAGGGGCACCGTGCATCTGGATCAATTGTTTGGCCTCATGTTCAAGAAGAGCGGTTCTGCCCTCTTTTCCGGCGTTCTCAATGATCCTGATCCCCTCCCTTTTGGCCTTTGCCCGCCAGTTCAACTCAAAATTTGTTATGCCGTGGTAGGATTTCAGATATCGCCCGTACCGGCAGAGGGAGGCAACAGCCTTGCATGAAATGTCCAGAGAATCATGGACAGGTATATCATAATGGCGCAGCAAATCCAAGGCATGGGATGGGTGGGAGGCATACAGGGAATGAACGAAAATGGGTTTGTGCCTTTTTCGGATCATGGCCCCGAACCTGTGGGCGGCAGCCTCTTCACCAATGGCAAGGCTTTTTTCGAACCGGATTCCATAGCCGCCGAAAAGCCCGACCACCAGAAGTCCCCCAACATTCGGATCTTTCATCAAAATTTTAGCGCAGTCGGCAAAGAGACTGGGATCTGAATCCGTACCTCCTGCCACATCCACGGGATTGACCAGAGAGGCGGCTTCTGGAAGGATGGAGCCAAGCTTTTCCTTTGTTTTTTCACTCAGTTCAGGCATGTTTACCCCGTAGTCGGACAAGAGGTCGGCTGCAATGGTGGCATGCCCTCCCCCGTCTGCCAGAATGGCGATATTGTTGTTTTTTACGGGGGGCTGGCTGGACAGGGTTTCCGCCACAGGAAAAAGTTCATCTGAATTTTCAATGACAATGATTCCGGCCCGTTCATAGGCGGCCTTGGCCACCTGACTCATGCCGGCAAGGGACCCTGTATGGGAGCCGGCGGACCGTTTCCCGGTTGCCGACCGTCCGCTTTTCAGGAGGATAATGGGTTTTTCAATTGAGGTTTTATAAGCCTCCTGCAGAAACTCCCGGCCCTGGCTCATGCCTTCCACGTACATGAGAATGGCCTTTGTATCCGGATCATTTCTGAAAAAAGCCAGGTATTCGTGGAACTTGATGTCGGCCTCATTGCCCACGCCCACGTAATAGGTGAAGCCTTCATGTTTTCGGATGGTGGCTTCGGTAATCAAGGTCAGGGCCATGTTTCCGCTCTGGCAGAGAAGGGCGATATTTCCCCTGGGAGGGTTTTCGATTCCCACCAGATTCATATTGGACTTGAGGTTGATCATTCCGGAAGTATTCGGACCGATAAGACGGACATTGGTTTCCCTGGCAGCCTGAATAACGGCATCCTCAAGCTCTTTGCCCTTGTCCCCCAACTCGCGAAAACCACCGGCAATAATTACGGCGCCGGCCACTTTTTTCTCCCCGCATTTTCGTAAAATCCCCGGGATGGTCCGGGCAGGGGTGGTGATCAATGCAAGGTCCACAGGCCCCTCAATGTCGGTCACCTCTTTATAACAGGGAATTCCCAGAATCATGTCTTCCTTGGGATTTACCGGATAAATTTCCCCTTCAAATCCGTCGGCCTTAAGGGTTTTAATGGCCTGATATCCCCGTTTGGTTTTGGATTTAGACGCTCCGATAATGGCCACTGATCTGGCGTTGAGCACTTTGTCCAACATGATCTTTTCCTTTGCTTATTTTTTCCGGTTTTCAAAATCTTCCAGGGATTCTTCCCTTTCTTTCGTCGATACACATGCCAGACAGGCTTCAATCTCGTAGTCCATAAGGGTTTCCATGCTGCACTCCCCCTGGGCCATGAGCAGCCCCTTCTTGATGAGCTTCAGGGAAAATGAAGAGTTGGCTGCGATCTTCTCCGCCATGGCCAAGGCCTCATCCATTAGATTTTCCAGGGGAACACACCGGTTGACCAGACCGATCCGTTGGGCCTCCTCACCATTAATGTACTCAGCCGTGAACAGAAGCTCCCGGGCCTTTGCCGGTCCGATCAGATCCTGGACCAGCCGGAAAGCGCCTCCGGTTACGGACGAGGTGACCTTGGCCTCGGGGGATCCGATCAGGGCCTCTTTGGCTGCGATTCGGATATCACAGGCCAGGGCCAATTCGTATCCCGATCCCAGTGCATACCCGTTGATTGCGGCGATGATCGGCTTTTCAAACCGGATGATTTTTCTGGAGGCCTCCTGGAGGGATTCAAGATAATTTCTATACTCTTCAATACTCCGGCCTTTGGAATCTTTAAGATCGGCACCCGTTGAAAATGCCCTGCCCTCACCGGTAATGATCAAGGCCTTGATATCCTTGTCCTGCCGGACCATTTCCAGAGCATCCTGGATTTCAATCCAGAGCTGCCGGTTCATGGCATTCAGCACTTTGGGCCGGTTGAGTTTGATCAGACCCAGCTTTTCTTTTTTTTCAAAGATGATGCATTCGTACTCCATGGGCGTCCCCTTTCCCTTACTATTTATTTTTACAGCGCCTTCCTCTTTCCATTCAAAAACCGACCCCAATAAAATACAACCAATTACCGGATTGGAGCATGGAACCTTCCTTTTGCGAATTTGGGTACCTTTGACAAGGGGAAGGGTTTTATCCCCTTATCGTTTTATTTTTCCATTCATGGACACGGGATATCGCCAAGGTGAAGCATGACGGTCGGATTGTCCAGTGAATCAAATTATAGATGCTGGAGGGAAGTTCAGGGTCAGTTGCTATAAATTTTGAGGCTGGATGTCAGCGGAACAGACCCCAACATTCTATAAAAAATTTATAAAAAGCCATCTGAAGGGATATCAAATATCATCATAAAAGAACAGGCGCAGATCAGGAGCCCACCCAAATGTGTCTCTGGAATTCATTGTTTCCCTTAGATTTTTAAGGGGATCAGAAGGGCCTCATCTTCTCCGGTACAGGATCTTTGGGCCATATGGCGGTGGCTTCCGTCCTGGATGCCCTGGGATCGAAACCCTTCTGATTTTTGCAAACTCCCTTTTTTCTCTTTTTGCTTCTGTTTCATAACCTCTTAATCGGATTTAAGAACTGACAGAAAGGCAGACTGGGGAATTTCAACGCTTCCCACCATCTTCATACGTTTTTTGCCCTTTTTCTGCTTTTCCAGAAGTTTTCTTTTCCTGGAGATATCTCCCCCGTAACATTTGGCGGTCACATCTTTTCGAAAGGCAGAAATGGTCTCCCTGGATATGATCTTGCCGCCGATGGCACCCTGGATCGGGATCTTGAACTGCTGCCGGGGAATCTCTTCCCTGAGCTTCTTGCAGGCGACCCGGGCCCTGGCCTCGGCCTTGTCCCGGTGAATGAGCTGGGACAGGGCATCCACCCTTTCACCGTTGATCAGAAAATCGAGCTTTACCAGATCGGTTTCCCGGTACCCGGCGATTTGATAATCAAAGGATCCGTATCCCTGGGTCACGGACTTGAGCCGGTCGTAAAACTCGTAAACCACCTCGGCCAGGGGCAGTTCAAACCGCATTTCCATACGGTTGGAGGTCAGGTATTGGTAGTTGGTGCTCACCCCCCGAAATTCATGACAGACCTGCATGACATTGCCCATGTATTTGTCCGGTACGATGATGGAGGCATTGATAAAGGGCTCCCTGATCCTGGTGATCTCGGCCGGGTCCGGATAGGCCACGGGGTTATCGATGATAAGGACCTCTCCGTCGGTCCGGGTGATCTCATACTGCACCGAGGGAGAGGTCAGGATCAGGGAGATGTCGTACTCCCTTTCCAGCCGTTCCTGGACCACCTCAAGATGGAGAAGCCCCAGGAACCCGCACCGATACCCGAATCCAAGGGCAACGGAGCTGTCCTTTTCATATATCAGGGAGGCATCGTTGAGCTTGAGTTTCTCCAGGGCCTCTGTCAGTTCCTCGTAATCGTCGGAGGCCACGGGATACATGGAGGAAAACACAACCGGCGTAGGTTCTCGGAACCCTCCCATGGGGGCATCACATTTCCGGTCCGGCATGGTCACGGTGTCGCCGATCTTCACATCGGATATGTTCTTGATCCCGGCAATACAATACCCCACCTGTCCGGAAATGAGCCTGTCCTGGGGTTTTCTTTTAATCTGGAAGAGTCCCACCTCTTCAACCTTATACTGGGCGTTATTGGACATGAACATGATCCGGTCGCCCTTTTTGACATGGCCCTGAAAAATCCGGAAATGGACAATGGTTCCCCGAAAGGCATCATAGTGGGAATCAAAGATCAGGGCCTTGAACCCTTCTTCATCCAGGACATCCTCTTTTTCCGATTCCGGGCCCGGTATTCCCTGGATAATGGCATCAAAGATCATGTCCACCCCGGTTCCGGCCTTGGCCGATACCAGCAGGGCCTTCTCACTGTCCAGACCCAGATCCTCTTCGATCTGATCCTTGACCCAGTCAATGGCGGCCGAAGGGAGGTCGATCTTGTTGATCACGGGGATAATGGAAAGGTCATGCTCCATGGCAAGGTATAGGTTGGCCAGGGTCTGGGCCTCCACGCCCTGGGTGGCGTCAACAATGATCAAAGCTCCCTCGCAGGAGGCCAGGGCCCTGGATACTTCATAGGAAAAATCCACATGGCCCGGAGTGTCAATGAGGTTGAGCAGATATTCAATACCGTCGGGGCCGGTATAGGGAAGGGAAACGGTCTGGGACTTGATGGTGATTCCCCTTTCCCTTTCAATGTCCATGGAATCCAGAATCTGATCTTTCATGTCCCTGTCGGAAATAATTCCGGTCAGTTGAATCAACCTGTCGGAAAGGGTTGATTTTCCATGGTCAATGTGGGCAATGATGGAAAAATTCCTGATATTTTTTCTATTGAGTTTCAATAAAGCTCCTAACTAAGATGTTGACAAATATCCTGGTTTTAGTTTAATTCTATGCCCATACATTTATCAATTGAGCAAAAAAGAGTCAAGATTTCCCTCTTTACTAACCTGTCTTTCCAGGAGCCGACAATGGCAAATTCCATTCTCATAGTTGATGACGATACCGCAATCAAAGAATCCGTGGAAGAATATCTCAAAATACTCGGTTATACTGTGAAAAGCGCATCCAGTGCTGAGGATGCCCTGCAGATACTTGAATCTTTTCACGCCGATGTGGTCCTCACCGATATCATGATGCAGGGAATGGACGGTCTTGAACTCACAATGGAGATCAAAAAGAAGCATCATGCCGATGTCATGGTCATGACCGGCTATAGTGCAGAGTACTCCTATGAAGAGGCGGTCAAGGCCGGAGCCAGTGATTTTATCTTCAAACCCTTCAGATTCGAGGAACTTGACCTCAGACTGAAACGGGTTCTCAGGGAAGCGGCCTTTAAAAGGGAGAGGACCAAGATGCTCAAGGATATGGAGCAGCTGGCCATCACAGACGCCCTGACCGGGCTCCACAACTCCCGGCAGTTCTTCCGCCAGATCAAACTTGAAATCCAGAGATTCAACCGCTATTCAAGGGCTCTCTCCCTGCTGATTCTCGATATAGACTTCTTTAAGAACTACAACGACACCTGGGGGCATCTGGAAGGTGACAAGGTGCTCATGGGTATCGGCAGGGTGATCTCTTCGTGCATGCGTTCCATGGATACGGCCTATCGCTACGGCGGTGAAGAATTTGCCATTATCCTTCCCGAGACCGGTCTGAAAAGAGCCTGTGTGGTGGGGGCCAGGATCAAGGACCTGATCGCCTCGGAGGTATTTGAGCCCGAACCCGGGGTAAAGGCCGTGGTTACAGTCTCCATCGGGGCCAGCGAACTCAACCGGGACGAAGATGTCACCTCTTTTATCAAACGGACGGACAAGGCCCTGTACAAATCCAAGGAAAGCGGCCGGAACCGTCTGACCTATAGCTGAAAAATCAAGATATCCGCATGGAGATGTCCACGGACCGGGCCTGATGGGTCAGGGATCCGCAGGAGATCACGTCCACGCCTGTGGAGGCAATGCGCTTCAGGGTTTCCAGACAGACGTTGCCCGAGGCTTCCACAATCGCCCGTCCTTTGATGTATTCCACTGCCTGCTCCATGTCAGGGGGACTCATATTGTCGAGCATGATCACGTCGGCCCCGGATTTCACCGCCTCTTTTACCTCATCCATGGAAGAGACCTCCACCTCTATCTTCATAAGGTGGGAGGTCCTGGATTTTACCGCCCGGACCGCTTTTTCAATGCTACCTGCCGCAGCAATATGATTGTCCTTGATCAAAATACCGTCAAACAGGGAAAACCTGTGGTTGTATCCTCCCCCTGCCCTCACGGCTTCTTTTTCCAGGCATCTCCAGCCGGGGGTGGTCTTCCGGGTGTCCACGAGCCTGACCCCGGGATTGTCCGGCGGACTCCCCAGGGTTTCCACATAGGTGCGGGTCAGGGTGGCAATGCCGGAGAGGCGCTGGAGAAAGTTTAATGCAACCCGTTCTCCCTTGAGTAGATCAATGAGCCTGCCCCGGGCCTCGAAAAGAATTTCACCCTCGGATATCCGGTCCCCGTCGGTAAATCCGGACCTGCACTCAATCCCGGGATCCAGGGAATAAAAAACCTTTTTGGCCACTTCAATGCCGGCAAGGACGAAAGACTCCTTTGCCAGCATGATTCCCTTTCCCCGGTGGCCGGAGTCCAGGATGCTCTCCGAAGTAATATCCCCCAGCCCGGAATCCTCAAACAGGGCCAGGGAGATGATCTGTTCCGTAAGATTCATGGATGAAGGCCTATTGCATTTTCCTTATACGGTCCAGGCTGGCCTGGAGTTTTTCATTTTTCTCTTCCAGTTCCCTGTGCAGGGTTTTAACCTTTTTAATGACTTCTTCAGGGGCTTTATCCAGAAAGCTCTCGTTGTTCAGTCTCTTTTGAACCCCGATCAGCTCTTTGGTATTTTTTTCCTTTTCCTTTTCCAGACGCTTTGTTTCTTTTTGAAAATCAATCACCCCTTCCAGGGAGACATAACAAGTGGTGGCGGAAGTAACCGATGCTGCAGAAGAGGATGGTATGGAATCTGTATCGCAGAAATAAAAGCTCTCCAGAGAGGCCAGATTCACGATGATGGCCTTGTTCTCGGCAAGGATGATCTTTTCTTTTTCATCATCTGCATGGGCCAGAACCTTAATCTTGGTGGAGGGCTGAATATTCATTTCGCTCCTGATATTCCGGATCCCGGAAATCAGGTCAAAGAGAAAGCCCATATCCTGTTCAACCTTTTGATCCCTGTGGAGTTCAAAGCTCTCTTCATCATAGGGAAAGGAAGCCGCCATGACAGACCCGGTTGTGCTGGGCAGGATATGATAGATCTCTTCGGTAACAAAGGGCATAAAGGGATGGAGCATGACCAGGATATCTTCCAACACCTTTGCCAGAACCCCCCTGGAGGTTTCCTTTCTGGCCCTGCCCTCTTTTTCATAAAGAGAGGGCTTTGCAGTCTCAATATACCAGTCGCAGAATTCATGCCAGACAAATTGATAGGCAGCCGAGGCTGCCTCGTTGAACCGATAGGTCTCTATTCCCTGTTTCACGGCCAGGGCAGTGGCTGCCGATCTGGACAGGATCCATTTTTCCGGCAGGGATAGCTTATCCTGTTCAAATCCTAAGCTCTCCTCATCCATGTGCATGAGGGCAAACCGGGAGGCGTTCCAGAGTTTGTTGACAAAATGGCGGTATCCCTCCACTCTGGATTCGGACATCTTCACATCCCGTCCCTGGGCGGCAAAGGCGGCCAGGGTGAATCGGAAGGCATCTGCCCCGTATTGGTCGATAACCTTTAAGGGATCGATGACATTGCCCTTGGACTTGCTCATCTTCTTTCCGTGTTCGTCCCGGACCAGGGCATGGATATAGACATCGTCAAAGGGAACCTCGTCCATGAAATGGATGCCCATCATCATCATCCGGGCCACCCAGAAAAAGAGGATGTCAAATCCAGTAACCAGGACATTGGTAGGATAAAAGGTCTTGAGCAGATCGGTATCCTTGGGCCATCCCATGGTGGAAAAAGGCCAGAGCGCACTGGAAAACCAGGTGTCCAGAACATCGGTTTCCTGGACAATTTCTTTGGACCCGCAGGAAGGACAGGATTCAGGATCTGTCTCTTCCACAATCACCTCCCCGCATCCGGGACATTTCCAGACCGGGATCCGGTGGCCCCACCAGATCTGCCTGGAGATGCACCAGTCCCGGATATTGTCCATCCATTCAAAATAGGTCTTGGACCAGGTATCGGGAATGATCTTTGTCCTCCCGCTCCGGACGGCCTCGCTCGCTTTCTGGGCCAGGGGAGCGACCTTTACGAACCACTGCTTGGAAATGGAAGGTTCCACGTCGGTGTGGCAGCGGTAGCAGTTGCCCACACTGTGCTTTAAGGGTTCTTTCTTTTCAAGGAGCCCCAGTTCACTTAGTTTTTCCAGGGCCTGTTTCCGGCATTCAAACCGGTCCAGTCCCTTGAAGGGTCCTGCCCCTTCCAGCATGGTCCCGTCATCGGCGATTACCTTGAGTTTCTCCAGATTGTGCTTCTCTCCAAGATGAAAGTCATTGGGATCATGGGCAGGGGTCACCTTAAGGGCTCCGGTGCCGAAACCGGTGTCCACATAGTCATCCCGGATAATGGGGATCATTCGGTCCGTCAGGGGAAGGAGCACCTCTGTTTCGGTCAGGTCGGCAAACCTTTCATCATTGGGATTTACGGCTACGGCCGTATCCCCGAACAGGGTTTCCGGACGGGTCGTGGCCACGGTGAGTCCTTTTTTCTTTCCCTTGAACGGGTAGCGGATATAGTAGAGGTAGGAGTCTTTTTCCTCATATTCCACCTCAAGATCGGCCAGGGCTGTTCTGCATCGGGGGCACCAGTTGATGATGTACTGGCCCTCATAGATCAGCCCTTCCTTATAGAGCCTGACAAAGACCTTTCGTACGGCATCGGACAGGCCCTCGTCCATGGTGAATCTTTCCCGGTCCCAGTCGCAGGATGCCCCCAGACGCTTGAGCTGGTTGATGATGGCACCGCCTGATTTTTCACGCCATTTCCAGACCTGGTCAATGAACGCCTCCCGGCCCAGCATGTCCCGGGTCTGGCCCTTGACTGCCAGGTCTCTTTCCACCACATTCTGGGTGGCAATTCCGGCATGGTCGGTTCCCGGCATCCAGAGGACATTGTATCCCAGAAGTCTCCGGTACCGGCACATGATATCCTGGATCACGTTGTTCAGGGCATGGCCCATGTGAAGCACCCCGGTAACATTGGGCGGCGGAATTACAATGGAGAATCCCGGTTTTTCGCTCGAGTCCTCTGCCTTGAAAAAGCCCTTGTCCAGCCAGTACTTATACCATTTTTCTTCGATCCCCGAAGGCTCATATCCTTTGTCCAGAGCATCCGAACCCATAAATTCACTCCTAAAACCCTTATTAATGAAAAAGGGGATATACATCCCCATACCCAGATAAATTTAAATGATGCTGAAAATCAATCGCTGCCGATCTGATCCAGATCCTTTTGAAGGCTTGCCTTGATTTCCTTGATTTCCTTTTCGATCATCTTTTCAATGACCTCAAAGAGAATGGTTTCGATTTTTCCTGCGAACTTCTTTTCGATGACCCGTTCAAGGGCAGCTTCGACCCTGTCCGAAGAAACCTTTGAAAGATCGACCCCTCCATCGGATTCAAGGGAAGGGACATTCTGAAAATCTTCATCCCCAGATTCGACATCGTCAAGTTCCATGACCTCCCCGTCAAAGGATTCTTTGCCCAAGTCCCGGGAAAGGCTGTCATCAACAATTTCCGTTAATTCGATGATTTCATCATCCAGTTCTTGATCTTCAGTCATACTCTCCTCACTTTCATTGAAAATTAACCGATTCTGCCAATTTTCCACGGAAACAAAAAACTATCAAACCCATAACAAAGTGTCAATGAATTGTTAAAGGGGGAATCCTGGAACCTGTCAAGGATAGGGATTGTATTTTTCCCGGGTTTCACGTATTCTTCTTGGCATCTTTTTTTACACGAGGAGCCCCCATGACCAAATCCATTCCCTATGCCAGACAATGGATCCATGAAGAGGATATCCGGGCGGTTGTCCGCACCCTTGATTCTTCTTTTCTCACCACCGGACCGGAAATTGAAAAATTCGAAGCTCGTCTTTGCCAACTTACCGGAGCCGGGCACGCAATTGCCTGCACCAACGGAACCGCAGCCCTTCACCTGGCCTGTCTGGCCCTGGAAATCTCTGCCCCGGATCTCGGCCTGACCTCTCCCATTTCTTTCCTGGCATCGGCCAATTGCATTGAATACTGCGGAGGCAAAACCGATTTTATCGATATCAACCCCCTCACCCTTTGCATGGACCCTGAAAAACTGGAGGCGTACTGCCTTTCAAATCAACCGCCCAGGCTGGTCATCCCGGTCGACTTTGCAGGCATGCCTGCCGACCTGCCTGCCATAAGATCCCTGGCCCAACGGTTTGGATTTGCCGTCATTGAAGATGCCGCCCATGCCATCGGCTCCACTTATACCTTTGAGGGCCGGACCTATGCCTGCGGTTCCTGTGCCCATTCCGACCTGGCCATCTTCTCCTTTCATCCGGCAAAGACCGTCACCGCAGGAGAGGGGGGGGCAATTCTCACCAATGACGATGATTTGGCCTTCAGGCTCAAGACCCTTCGAAACCACGGTATGGTCAAAAACCGGGAACTCAACGAGGAGCACGGCCCCTGGTACTATGAAATGGAAACCCCCGGGTTCAATTACAGAATCACCGATATTCAGTGCGCTCTGGGAGTCTCCCAGCTTAGCCGGATAGACGAGTTCCGGGCCCGCAGACAGGAAATCGCCAGGCTCTACAATAAAGCCTTTAAAGACGATGACCGGCTGATCCTGCCCCCGCAGGAACTGGGGAAAACCGCCTGCCCCCACCTCTATCCTATACAGTTCAGGGGAGGCAGTTCTGTCCGCAAAAAAGTTTATCAAGGGCTTGCCGCTGAAAATATTTTCTGCCAGGTCCATTATATTCCCATCCATTTCCAGCCCTATTATGCAAAAAAATACGGGTATACCAAAAAAAAATGCTACCAGGCTGAGACCTATTACTCCAGATGCCTCAGCCTGCCCCTGTTCCCGGCCTTAAAGGATGAGGAGGTTCAAACCGTCATTGATAAATTGTCGGCACTGATCTGATATGCCGAAATTTCTGATCCAGAAACAGGCCATTGCCAACGGCAGGGTGAGGATTATTGGGCAGGAGGCCAAGCATATCTCAAAGATCCTCCGGCTGAAAAAAGGAGACCCCCTTGACCTGACAGACGGAAAGGGAGTCGACTATTCCGGGCTTATCCTTGGGACTTCCCTGCACCAGGTGGACATTGAAATCATCTCGGAACAGCCCTCTGCAACAGAATCCCCTTTGAAGATAAGCCTTTGTTCCGGCATGCTCAAGAACCAGAAAATGGATGAGATGATCAAAAACCTCACCCAGCTCGGTATTGATGAGTGGATCCCCTTTTTCTGCGAACGCTCCGTTCCCACCCCGGATTCCAAGGGGATTGAAAAGAAATTGGGCCGCTGGCAGAACATCGCCAGGGAAGCCGTCAAGCAGTGCAGAAGAAGCCGGGTGCCGGATATCCTCACTCCGGTGGACTTTAGAAAGGTTCTCGACCGGACCGCCCCGTCCGATATCAAGATCGCCTTCTGGGAAGGCTCAGACACCCCCTTGAAATCCCTTACCGTCCCCTCCCCTGCCCCGGACTCCCGGGTGGCCATCCTTATCGGTCCTGAAGGGGGATTTTCAAGCCGGGAGATCAAGATGGCCCAAGAAAAAGGCTTTATCTCTTTTTCCCTGGGACCGCGTATCCTGAGGGCTGAAAACGCCTCTGTATGCGCCTGTGCCCTGGTTCAGCATATTCTGGGAGATATGTAAGCAAAGCCGGTTTGGCCTAACAGGGTTTTAATTTTTCCCTTGACATAATTTCCCAAAAGGAATATAAACCCCCTGTTGTTTCGAGCCCAGGTAGCTCAGTCGGTAGAGCAGGGGACTGAAAATCCCCGTGTCAGCAGTTCAATTCTGTTCCTGGGCACCAAAAAATTCAAGGCCCTTGGCGGTTAAGCCAAGGGCCTTTGTTTTTTCTATGGTTTATGCTGTCCATGGCCTGTCCTGCCCATTGTTCCCGGCACCTTCCGGATCTTTGCCGGCGGCCGCTTTACCCGGTGCGGCTAAGCCACCTTATTCGGAAAAGCATAAAGGCTCAACTTTTTGTTAGCACCGGCTAACTTGCCGGTAAATTCAATGTAAGGCTGATTTCCGGGTTTTCAATACCGCCCGATTTAATTTATCTGGCAGAAGGTCTGGGAATCGGGTATATCTTCAATCGGTAAAGGAAGCGTACACCCACTTGAGGGCCTTTGACGAACCCAGGACCTGCACGGTGAGCGGCACACCAAATATGAAAAGGGTGAGGAATTTTACCCTGGAATAAAAGATTCTTTCTGTTTCAGCAATGATCAATGCCTGAACCTGGTTTTTGGGATCAGTTGAATAGTGATTGAGCGGATATAGGGCAGATTGCCACGACTATAGAATAAAGGCTGAAGAATGAAAGACGATACAATATACCGGCTGATCAAATTTTTTACCAGGCTGATTGGCTGGATTCCCCGCCCCATAGCGAGGGGTATTTCCGATTTTTTGGGACGGATCTGGTTTAAGGCGGATAAGCGGCATCGGCTCATTGTTCAGGAGAATATCAGCCATGCCTTTGGTCTCTCCATGGATGATCCGGGTGTCAGAAATATGGCCAGGGAAATCTTTAAAAACATAGCCGGAATCCTGTTTGAAATCGGGTGGGCATATAACCTGAAAAGAAGCGAATTCCCCCGCTATTTTACTTTTAAAGGATATGAAAACCTGGAAGCCGCTCTTAAAAAGAGAAAAGGAGCACTGGTTCTGACCTGCCACCTGGGAAACTGGGAACTGCTCTGTCAGGCCGTTTCTCAGTTGGGGCTGGAAAATGCAATTCTTTACAGGAAGCTCGATTTTCAGCCTTTGGAAAGATTTTTACTTGAAATCCGGGAGCAGTTCGGAACCCGGCTGATTGCATTGAAAGGTGCCAGCCGAAAGGTCGACGCTCTTCTTGCCAGAGGCCATATTGTGGGTACGCTTCTGGATCAGAATGTGGATTGGCATGAGGGCTGTTTTGTGAATTTTTTCGGCCGGCCTGCCTGCACCAATGACGGTGTCGCCTCTCTGATCCTGAGAACGAAGGCTCCGGTTGTTCCCATGTTCATCGTAAGAGAGGGACAAAAGTATCTCATTGAATTTTTGCCTGAGGTGCCGTTGGTCCTTACCAATGACAGGATAAAGGACCTGGAGATCAACACCCAGAATTATACCTCTGCCATTGAGACCATGATCCGTCGCTGCCCAGCCCAATGGTTCTGGGTACATAACCGCTGGAAAACAAAGAATTCATGCCCCTGGCCCAAGGCGGCTTGATCAAGAGCTGTCGAACGAACGGGTCTTGCATCATTCTGAATTTCCTCTATCTAAAATTGATTCGTTTATACTCTTTATAAGCTCAGCTTGGATATACCTTTACAGAGGTTTTGAATGCTGATATGAAACACCGCAGACAAGAAGATGATCGTCAGATCGCTATTCGCTCATGATGGATATCCGGACCTATCGATCATGCAATTGCGTTTCAATCATAAGAAGCCGTCTTTTATCCTTGAAAATCATATAAAATGAACCTTGATCTGGAAAATAAAATCGCAGTCGTAACCGGGGGGAGCGCCGGTTTGGGAAAGGCAATCGCCCTCAGCCTCGCAGGGGAAGGCGCCAGAGTCGCTATTTCAGGACGGAGGCAGGATCTTCTTGAGCAGACGGCAATTGAACTGAGAAGGGAAACCCAGGCCCAGATATTGACCTTTGCCGGGGATATGACTCAGATTGAATCGGTAACCGAATTTGTCAAAAGAATTGTTGATGAATGGGAAACTATCCATATACTTGTGAACAATGTCGGACAGGCGACCCGTGGACACCTTGAAACATTATGCCGGAAGGATTGGCAAAACACATTTGATACCAATTTATTGAGTGCCATTCACTGCACCGGCCAAATTACCCCGATAATGAAAAATCAGAAATGGGGAAGAATCATTTATATTTCGGCTCTGTCGGGAAAGGAACCGGGCGGGGAATTAATTGCTTCAAACGTCGTAAAATCGGGCCTCATCAGTTTTTCAAAGACATTATCCAGGGAATTGGCTCCTGACAATATTTTGGTCAATTGTGTATCTCCCGGATTGATCGAGTCACCCCAGAATGACCGTTATTTTACTCCATCTGAAAGAAATGAGGCCATTGGGAATATTCCGCTCCGCAGATTCGGAGATCAAAATGAATTTGCCGATGTTGTTGCATTTTTATGCTCTGAGCGGGCAAGTTATGTGACAGGTGTGAATTTACTGGTTGATGGTGGCGCCAGCCGGGGAGTATAATTCCCTATAATGCGAAGAGTATAGTATGGCCATATTGTTCAGATCCAAATTCTTACAACCTGAAGACAGGAGACAGAACCCATGGGAAAAAGACTGATCTTGTTTGTCCTTCTATTGTTTTTCCTATCCGTAAGTGTATCCGCTGCCATGAACCGGGGCAGTGATTCCATTCAGATTCATGCCGGGAACAAAGGAGATATCACTTTTCCCCACCACGATCACCAGGATGCTCTGGGAGACTGCATGATCTGCCATGACCTCTTTTCACAAAGGAAAGGGGCCATTGCCGATTCCATTGCCAAGGGAGATCTTAGAAAAAAGCAGATCATGAACAAATCCTGCATCCAGTGTCACCGGGACCGGAAAAAGACGGGCAAATCCTATGGCCCCGTCAACTGCAACGCCTGTCATAAAAGATAGGCCGCTTTAAAGCCGGCCCTCCAGAATATCCATGATGATTGGAATGGCCGGAGGCACCCTAGTGCTTGACCGGGTAAGATTCCGGATCATGGTAAGATGGGTTCCCCGGACCAGGGTAAGGGGAACTCCTTTCAGGCGGGTGGAATCCACAGTGACCAGGATGTCTCCGATTGTGTCGAAGAATCGCTGGTTCAGGGGTATCACCCGGGCGGCAATGATGTGCATATCCACATCCCGCGGCCGTGGGCGGGCGTTAAGCTCCCTGAGAAATTTACTGCCGGGAATCAGGTCAACGGCGGCGGCCCCGGTTCCGTCCAGGAGAAAATAAAGGAAAGGGGCATCCTTTTCCAGCCAGTGATGAAGGAAGTCCCTGATCTCAGTCATGATGCGGAGCCTGGCCAGCTGGGAGCCGTGGTTGGGCGTGCCGACCATGATCAGACGTTTAATCCGGGGAACCAGGCCGTTCTGAACCAGGGTCGAGTACTTGAGATCCGGACGGGTGAGCATATTCCGGGTCACCAGTCCGCCCATGCTGTGGGCAATGACGATGACGGACCTTTTTTCGTCCAATTTCTCCAGTTCGCCCAGGAAGAAATCCGACGACAGGGAAATTGCCTGGTCATTGGGATAGACCATTTCAAAGGTCCTGAAGTTTTTCCCGGTTAAGACCGGTGCCAGATTCATCCAGATCATACCGGGTTCATCCAGCCCATGAATGAGGATGATAAGGTCTGAACCCTCTGTATCCTGTTCGGACCGGTTCAATACTTTTAATCCGTATCCCTTTTGGGTCTTCCGGTCCGCGGCAGGAAAGATTTTCTTCACCAGGAACTGGATGGACGTTCTGGCATGTTTTTCCTGATCCGGAAAAAAACCTCTGCCCCATTGGACACAGAAAAAAACAATCAGGATAACAATAAAAATTTTCCCAAGTTTTCTAATGGAAAGCTTTTTCAATTCCCCTCCCTGTCCGGGTCTGCCCTGCCCTTTTATCCGTGGAGGCAACCATTGGGTTGACATCACGGGACTTTATCTATAGGTTGTCACTTGCCAGTTTTTAGCCGTAATGGCACGTTTGAGAATAACCTTACAGGACCGGATACACCATGCTGTTGAAAATCAACCCCGACAACCCCCAGGAACGCCAGATTTCAATTGCGGTGGAAATCCTTAAAAAAGGCGGACTCCTGGCCTATCCCACGGATACCTTTTACGGTATCGGCTGCAATATCATGGACAAGAAAGCCATTGAACGGATCTATGCCATTAAACAGAGGGATAAAAACAAGCCCTTCAGCTTTATCTGTCCGGATCTTAAAGACATCTCCAAATATGCCAAAGTTTCAAATGTCGCCTACAGGGCCATGAAGCGGCTGCTGCCCGGTCCCTATACCTTTGTGCTTCCCGGTTCCAGAATGGTCCCGAAAATCATGCTCACCAAACGGAAAACCGCCGGTATCCGCGTACCGGACCATGAGATTGCCCTGGTCCTGACCCAGCGTCTGGGCAACCCCGTCATCTCAACCAGTGCCACAGACCCGGACGGCAAGGTATTCCAGGATCCTTCCCTGATCCACGACTACTTCGGCAAGAGGCTTGATGCGGTCATTGACGGAGGGCCCGTGCCGGGCCAGCCCTCTTCCGTGGTCTCCCTACTGGATGACGTACCTGAGGTGATCCGTCACGGCGCCGGAGATGTGGAGATCTTTGAGTAGGGTATCTGCCAGTTTCCGGATAAAGCTCAACTGATCCTCCTTGGGATAAACCGGTTTCAGCTCTCCCTGGATCATGGCCAGCTCCCCGGCCCACTGGACCGTATCATCCAGATTGCCCAGCCTGTCCACCAGTTTCAGCGCCAGGGCGGTCTGTCCCGTATAGACTCTTCCGTCGGCCAGCTTTGCCATCTCTTCGACCTTGATATCCCTGGCCTTGGCTGCATGATTCACAAACTGAAGATGAAGTTCATCCACCAGGTCCTGGAGAATCTTTTTCTCGTTTTCCTTGAGTTCCCGTAACGGAGATCCCATGTCCTTGAATTCTCCGCTCTTGATGACCACGGGGGAGATCCCGATTTTCTTGGCGATCTCCATGATATTGGCGTATTCCATGATCACGCCGATGCTGCCGGTGATGGTACCGGGATTGGCCACAATCCCCTGGGTGGCCGATGCAATATAATAGCCTCCGGAAGCGGCCACGGATCCCATGGAGGCCAATACCTTTTTGGATGCCCGGGTTTTCATGAGTTCACGGTAAATTTCCTGGGAGGGCCCGATACCGCCGCCCGGGCTGTCAATGCGGATAATAATGGCCTTGATATTTTCGTTTTTCCTGAAATCCCGGATCTGTTCGATGATCTTTTTGGAGGAAAGAATCGGCCCGGCTACTTCCACGATGCCGATATTGCCGCTCCCTGAAGAGGTGAACCGGTCCTCCAGGCCCTTTCCCACGAACTGGGAACCGATATAGGCCAGGCCGATAAATCCGAGAAAGACCAGGGTCATGCAGGAGGAAATAATCATGAAAAAAAACAAGAACGGGTGGCGTCTGGCAAACATGGGAATCATCCTTTTGTAAAAAACAAAAGGCCGGTGAAATCATGATTTCATCCGGCCTTTATATTATGAAAGAACAGTCTTCCGGTTAAACGGAAGCGGCAGTCCGGTTAGGGGTGCCGCCTCTGGTTTGAGTCGGGAAAAACCTATTCCTCTTCTTCTGCAGGGTCTTCTGCGTCGACATCTGCGTCGGCATCGGCATCCGCCTCTGGTTCCGCATCTGCATCGGCTTCTTCCTGGGCCTTGTTGGCTTCAATCTGCTCCTGGATGTTATTCCGGAGGATCTCGCCAAAAGAGGAGGTGGCAGGCTTCATGTTCTTGGCAAATTCTTCAAGATACTTATCATCGTCATCGTCTTCAAGACGTTTGATGGAAAGCCCGATCCGTCTTTCATCGGAGTTGATATTCATCACTTTGGCCGTAATGGTCTCTCCGATCTGGTAGTGCTCTTTGGGGCTCTTGATGTTTTCTTTGCTGATTTCGGAAACATGAACAAGGCCTTCAATGCCCTCCTCCAATTCCACAAATACGCCGAAGTCGGTCAGGTTGGTAATTACGCCGGAAATTTCCTTGCCGACTTCGTAGCGCTGTCCAACGGTTTCCCAGGGATCTGCCTGGGTCTGTTTGATGCCCAGGGAGAATCGTTCATTGGCCTTGTCAATATCAAGAACAACGGCCTGGATGGTGTCGTTCTTCTTATAGACCTCAGAGGGATGTTTGATTCTCTTTGTCCAGGAAATATCTGAGATATGAACCAGACCGTCAATATCGTCATCAATGCCGATAAAGAGGCCGAACTCGGTAATATTCTTGATTTTTCCTTCGATGATGGTCCCCACGGGGTATTTCTGGGAAATGACTTCCCAGGGATTGTCAACCGTCTGCTTGATGCCCAGGGATATTCTTCTGTTATCGGGTTTGAGATCCAGAACAACCGCCTCAACCTCTTCGCCCACAGTTACCATCTGGGACGGGTGGCGGATCTTCCGGGTCCAGGACATTTCAGATACATGGATAAGGCCTTCCACCCCTTCTTCAAGCTCGATAAAGGCACCGTAATCGGTGAGGCTGACCACCCGGCCCGTAATCTTGGAGCCCACAGGATATTTATCTATGGCCGTGGTCCAGGGATCCGGGGTAAGCTGTTTCATGCCCAGGGAAACTCTTTCCTTTTCAAAGTCAAAGGAGAGAATCTTGACGTTGATATGGTCGCCCACGCTGTACAGTTCCGAGGGATGTTTGACCCGGCCCCAGGAGATGTCTGTGATGTGAAGAAGACCGTCCACACCGCCGAGATCCACAAAGATCCCGTATTCGGTGATGTTCTTGACGATCCCTTCCATGACCTTGTCGTTTTCAATGGCCTTAAGGGTGGTGGCCCTCAGTTTATCCCGTTCCGCTTCCAGAAGGACTCTTCTGGAAAGGACGATATTGTTTCTCTTTTTATTGTACTTCAGAATCTTAAAGGTATAGGTCTGTCCGACCATTTCATCCATATTCCGGATGGGGCGCAGGTCAGCCTGGGATCCTGGCAGAAATGCCGTCAGTCCGATATCAACTGAAAAACCGCCTTTTACCCTGGAAGTAATGACGCCCTCAATGGTGGAGTCGTCATCGTACACTTCTTTAATGGCATCCCAGACTTTGACTTTCTTGGCTTTTTCCCGGGAAAGAAGCACGGTTTCTTCTTCTTCATCCCAGACTTCGATCATCACCTCAAACTGGTCGTTGACATTGACGTTGACATTGCCTTCCTCATCAATGAATTCGTGAATAGAGATCCGGCCCTCAGATTTGTATCCCACATCCACAAGGACCATTTCCCTGCCGACGGATATCACAGTTCCGGTAACTACCTGCCCCTCTTCAAATTTTTTAAGGCTGGACTCGTAAATGCCCAAAAGCTCTTCCATCGTTTCTTCGCCGGTGATGTCATCAAACTCGGACGTAGAAGCCTCTTCTGTTTTCTCTAATTCATCAGTATTCATTTTTTGGTTTTCGTTTTCTTCAGCAATGTTGTTCATTAATATTATTCTCCCTTGTCGAATTTTTGTTACCCGCCCTCTCTGGGCAACACCCGGGTTAAATCCGTATAAATACTGGTATTAGACCGTGGGAAACCGACCAGAGGATGAGTACAATTTGCCTTTATATCAACTTCAAAAAAGGAAATCAAGAAAATAATACGGTATTCGGGAGCTCCTTTTTTACGAATTTTGAATATAGGACTTCATTCTGGCGACCACCTCAAGGATGCTCAGATGGGTGGAATCTATTCTTACGGCGTCGGGAGCCGGCTTAAGAGGCGCCTCTTTTCTGTGGGTATCGTCGTGGTCCCGCCGGCTCATCTCCGCCTGGACGGTTTGAAAATCTTTGCCTTGATCGCCGGTTTCATCAAAGCGTCTTCGGGCGCGAACCGAGATATCGGCAGACAAAAAAAACTTAAAATCCGCATCCGGGAAAACCACGGTTCCCATGTCCCGGCCCTCAAAAACCGCGTCCTGGTTCATGCCGATCCTTCTCTGCAAATCGAGCAGGGTCGCCCTGACCTCGGGCCGGGCTGAAACGGCAGAGGCCAGCATGGAAATTTCAGAGGTCCGGATAAAGGGGGTGATATCCTTTCCTGAAGAGACCAGGGTTAAATCCGGGCCGTCCAGAATGAAATTCAGGTCGAGGCCGGTCAGGAATTCGGCCAGGATCTCATCCTTTTCCCAGTCTGCATTCTGGTTTTGAATTTCATAGGCCACTCCTCGGTACAGGGCGCCGGTGTCCACATAGACGCAGCCCAGATCGGCTGCCAGGGCTTTGCTTACCGTTGTCTTTCCGGCTCCTGCAGGGCCGTCAATGGTGATGATTCTGGGAGACATATGGGAATTTCCTTATAGAACAGATTTCAATGCCTTGATAAAGGCCTGATTTTCCCCGGGGGTGCCGGTATTGACCCGGATAAACGTATCAAACCCGTAGGATTTCATGGACCTGACAATCACGCCCAGTTTGAGCATCTTATTGAACACTTGAGTGGCATCGGTTTTCAGGTTAACCATGAGAAAATTGGATTGGGTGGGAAGAAATTCCAATCCAATTTCCCGGAACTCATCACATAGATAATCGATTCCCTGGTGGGTGAGTTCAATGCTTTTTTTCAAGAAATCATCATCGCCGAGGGCGGCTTCGGCTGCTGCCTGGGCAAGTCCGTTAACATTGAAAGGCTGACGGATCCGGTTCAGTATCTCGGCCACCTCCGGGTCCATGATCCCGTAACCGATCCTGAAACCGGCCAGGCCATAGGCCTTGGAAAAAGTTCTCAAGGTAACGATCCTGGGATCGTCCAGGGGACGATCCAGAGAATTGTAAACCGCCCCGTCCCTGACAAACTCAATATAGGCTTCATCCACCACAATGATCACATCCCGGGCAAGTTTTGCGGCAAAATCCTCAAATTCTTCCCGGGTCAAAGTGCCGCCCGTGGGGTTAAAGGGGTTGGTGATAAAGACCATCCGGGTTCTGGGTCCTGTCTTTTCCAGGATACCGTCCAGATTGGTTGAAAAATCATTTAGGGGCACCATGACGGGACATCCCTTGGCCGTCTTGACGCTGATTTCGTACATCAGAAAAGAGGGCAGGGGCATAACCGCTTCATCGCCCGGATTCAAAAAGGCATGGGCCAGAAGGGCGATGATATCGTCGGACCCGTTCCCCAGGACAATATTTTCCGGTTTAACACCATACTTGTCCGACAGGCTTTTGCACAGGGAAGGCGCACTCGGCTCCGGGTACCGGTTCATGGCGGACAGGTTTTCCTGCACGGCCCGGGTCACCCGGGGAGAAAATCCCAGGGGGTTTTCATTGGAGGCAAGTTTAACGGCATTTGAAATGCCGTGCTCCCTTTCCAGCTCCCTGAGGGGCTTGCCCGCCTCATAAGGCTTTATGGTTTCTATCTGACTGCTGATTTTAAATTTCATGGGAGACCGCTCCTGACCCGGATATCTGTGGATTATATGTTCATGTAAAAACCTACTATCTATTTAGGATTTGAATTTTTGTCAATACCTGTGATAGAGAAACCTCAAGATGAATCACTTGTCAGACGTAAAACCCAAATTGTGGATAAAAGATAATGAACCCCGCCGTCATCACAGGTCTTGAAAATTTCAGACAAAACCCGCCCCAAGAGCTGAAAAACCAGCGGCTCGGTCTCCTGGCCAACCCGGCCTCTGTTGCCGGCGACTTTCGCCATGCCGTTGAGATCATCAATGAATCCTTTCCCGGTCAGCTGTCTGCCCTGTTTTCCCCCCAGCACGGTTTTTACGCGGAAAAACAGGACAATATGATCGAATCCTCCCACACCATCCATCCCCGATTGAATATCCCTGTTTACAGCCTGTACAGTGATACCCGGATCCCCACCCCGGATATGTTCCAGGATATCGACACCCTGATCGTGGATATCCAGGATGTGGGCACCCGGGTCTATACATTTATATATACGATCTCCTTTTGCATGGAAACGGCTGCCGGCCTGGGCAAAAAAGTGATGATCCTGGACAGGCCCAATCCCATCGGCGGGATTCACGTGGAAGGAAACCTTCTTGAACCTGAATTTGCATCCTTTGTGGGCAGGTTCCCCATTCCCATGCGCCACGGACTCACCGTGGGAGAGATTTCAAAATTCTTCAGCCTTGAATTCAACCTGGGATGCGATCTGAGTCTCATCCCCATGAAAGGCTGGACCAGGAAAATGCTCTGGCAGGACACCGGACTGGCCTGGATTCCCCCCTCTCCCAACCTGCCCACCCCCCTGTCCTGTTCGGTTTATCCCGGGCAGGTGATCTTTGAAGGAACCAATTTGTCCGAAGGCCGGGGCACCACCCTGCCCTTTGAACAATTCGGGGCCCCTTTTCTCGATACCGGGGCAATTATTCAGGAGACCTGGGGCCGGATAAAAGGGGCTCATCTCCGGGAGGTCAATTTCGAGCCCACCTCGGGCAAATGGCAGAACCGGGTCTGCCGAGGGTTTCACATCCATATCCTGGATCCGGACCGATACCGGCCCTATTTTTCCTCTCTTCTACTTTTGCAGGCCATACTCAAATTTCATCCGGATGAGTTTCAATTTAAAGAGCCTCCCTATGAATACGAATATGACCGCATGCCCATGGACCTGATCCTGGGCAGCCAAACCCTGCGGCAGGAGATCATGGAGCAGAAAAACCTGAAAGACCTTGAGGATAATTGGTGCAAAGGACTGAACCATTTTACATCCCTTTCAAGAAAGTATCATCTGTATGGGGGATGAATCTAAAAACCTGCCCTGGAAACGGATGAGTTTCAAGGGCAACAAGGTATGGGCGGAAATCACTTCCCAGGGAAAGATCAAGGTTGAGGATGGCAAGGTCAGGATCAAGTATAATTTAAACCAGGATTATGAGTACAGGATCAAAATGGACAACCTCAGGCCGGAAGAGGAGGCTGTCCCGGCAGCTCCCAAGAAGCCCAAACCTTCCGGTAAAAAAAAGGGCGACCAGGGGAAACAGGAACTGACAACTCCGGAAAATATGGAAACCGATCTGCCGGAAAACTGCATCCGAATTTATACGGACGGAGCCTCTTCGGGAAACCCCGGGCCTTCGGGGATCGGGGCTCTTCTGATCTACGGGGAAAATCGGAAAGAACTTTCCAAAAGCATTGGAATCTCCACCAATAACATCGCCGAACTGACCGCCATTGAGGCGGCCCTTTCCCTTTTAAAGAGAAGGGATCTTCCCGTCCGGGTCTACACGGATTCAAGCTATGCCCTGGGACTGCTGAGCCAGGGATGGAAACCCAGGAAGAACCGGAAACTGGTGGGCCGGATCAGAACGCTCATGGAAAACTTTACAGATCTGAAACTGATTAAGGTCAAGGGACATTCCGGCATCAAGGAGAACGAAGTGGCGGATTTTCTTGCGACTTCGGCCATTAAAAAAGATTAGGATCAGGTACCCCTCTGGGGGATGAGGCTTTTCCGGCCCGGGGAGACCGGTCTACTGCCTGCCCGGCAGGTTTGGAAAGGAAAAACGGCAAAGGCCGGCCCAGGGGCCGGCCCCAAAACAGGATCACAAAAAATGAATCAGGATCCTGGAATTTATTTTTTCAGATCTGCCAGTTCTTTTTCAAGTTCGGCGATTCTGGTCTTATCATCATCTGCCGGGGCATCCTGGCCTTCTTCATTTTTCCAGGAGTCCTTAAGTTCATCAAAACCGAGGTAAAGGGCAAGTCCGCCGCCAAGCAAGAGAATAGGTGGGATGCATCCGGCAAGGACCTGCAAAAACTGACCAAACCATACCGCCAGACCGACAACACCGAGAAGAACTGCAATCGCACCACCAATTAAAGTTTTCATAAGTACATCCTCCTTAACTAAGTTTATTTTTCCACAGCTAAATAGTTTCTTGTTGAATAGAAATGATCATCCACAGATAAAGACAATTACCATAGGATCACCTTTTTATCAAGGCGTTTTTCCAGGTTTGGATCCCCCGGTTCTCCAGGGGAATGAAAAAGATTCATAACCTGATTTGTCATCAGTTTTTAGATAAAACCCGGGATGCCCGTGATAATAATATTGCCATTGGAACCCAGCTCTGGTAATGAATAAAGGTTTAAATCAGCCAGGCTGACTCCCATGCGGACCATCGGTGATTTCAATTTATACTCGGGAGAGACCAAGGCCAAATAGTAAGGAAAGTTTCATGAATCTGTTTGCACCTCTTAAAGCCCTTCTGGCCCGGCCCCGCGCTAGAATCAGAAAATACATTGATAATCTTCTGGAAGATTCAATTACCTATCACACCAGCCTTTACCCCGGCAACAGAAGCCTGATCATAAAAAAAATCCTTAACCGGCTCACCGCCAAGGTAAAGGTGGATGATCACAATCTGGATAAAATCAAAAAAATCGATCCGGACAATTTTGTGGTTTTTGCCAGCAAAAATAAACGGGTTTTTGATTTTCTCTACCTGCATACCTGTTTCAAGGATATGGAACTGCCCTATCCTGAATTGGGATTTGATTTTTCCTTTTTCTTCACCCAGCCCCTGAAACGGTTGTTCAGGATCTTTATCTCTCACATGGATTATTTTCTCCATCATTTTCATTTCAGGGACATCTACACCTCGGGACAGGCCGAGCAAGAGCTTTTAAAGGGAAAATCCGGATTTGTCTGCCTTATCGAAGAGGATGATTTTTACAAGAGATTTATCAAATCCACCCCAGACCCCCTTTTCCTTCTCATCGAATTTCAAAAACGCATGGACAAATCCGTCATCATCGTGCCCGAGGATATCATCTACGTTTCCAAACCCATGCACAAGGACCCGGGACTGGCCGATATTCTCCTGGGGACCCATGAAAAGCCGGGACTGCTCAAACGGCTGTATATCCTGTTTCGTCACCCGGATAAGATAAAGGTGGCCATTGCCAATCCGGTGGACCTCAAGGAGTTTATCCGCCGGCCGGAAATCGATCGCCTGGATGCCGAATTCCAGACCCACAAGCTCAGGACCTATTTGACGGACATTCTCAACCGCCAGAGAAAAAGCATTACCGGGCCGGTCCTCAAGTCCCGCCAGGAAATCACCGAAGAGATCCTGACCCGTAAATCCTTGCGGGAGTATCTTGCCGAATATGCCGCAGCCCAAAACATCTCTTTGCAGAAAACCAATAAAAAGGCCGCCTCTTATATCAACGAGATTGCCGCCAATTACAACCTCAGGGTGATCAACTTCGGCAGGTGGATCCTGACCTGGGTATTTAAAAACATATTCGAAGGACTGATGGTCAACCAGTCAGAGATCAACAGAATGCGGGAAAAGTCCACCGAGGCCCCCCTGATCCTGGTTCCCTGTCATAAAAGCCATCTTGACTATCTTCTCCTGCCCTATGTCATGTACAAAAACAATATGCCCTGCCCCCACATCGCCGCCGGAAAAAACCTATCCTTCTGGCCCCTGGGTCCCCTGTTCCGGGGAGGCGGAGCTTTTTTCCTGAGACGGACATTCAAGGGAGCCGAACTCTACTCAAAGATATTTGCCGCCTATCTGGGAAAACTGCTCCTGGAGGGGTTCAATATCAAGATCTTCATTGAAGGTGGGAGGAGCCGGACCGGAAAGCTTCTCACTCCACGACCCGGCGGCCTTGCCATGATCATCAGGGCCTATCTTGATGGCGCCTGCGACAACCTCTACTTTGTCCCGATTTTCATAGGATATGACCGGGTTCTGGAAGAGGATGCCTATTTAAAAGAAATCGAGGGGGGGAATAAGAGTCCGGAGACCCTCAAGGGACTGATCTCCACCCGGAAATTTTTAAAAAAGAAATATGGAAAGGTCTATATCCGCTTTGACGAACCCATTTCCATCAACGATTATATCCGGGAAAAAAACATAGACCTCATCAAAACCACGGACAAAGAGTATATCCGGTTCATCAAACAACTGGGCTACAAACTCATCAACCGGATCAACGCCAATGCCGTGGCCACCCCCCACGGCATTATGGCCAGCGCCATCCTGACCGGTTCCTCCAACACCTTCTCAAAGAGGCAGCTCCTGGAACGGGTCAATACCTATATGAATCTTCTTACCTTTTTTGAGGCAGAGCTGTCCGACACCCTGCTCATTGACCCGGACAACACCCTGGATACGGTCATCCGTACCTTTATCAGCCGGAATTTCATGGAACTGGCAGACGAGGATGAAGATGAAATTACAGAGGATACCCAGTTCATCATCAAGCACAATAAACGGGCCATTCTGGATTACTATAAGAACTCCGTGATTTCCTTTTTTGTTCCTTCGGCCTATACTGCCGTGGCCGTACTGGAATGCGACCGGTTTACCTTCTCTCCGGCCGACCTGGTTCTGCGGTATAAGTTTCTCCAGAAGATGTTTACGGATGAATTCTCCTACGACGAAGACCTGACCTGCGAGGAACAGATCTCCCTGAGCATCAAGGGCTTTATAAGCCAGGGGATCCTGGTTCCGGATTCCAAGACCGAGATGTTCAACCTGACCTCCAGCGGGCGGAGAAAATTAAAATGGTTTGCCGCTTTTATGCAGCCTTTCCTGGAATCCTACCATACCGCCCTTGTCTATTTTGAAAAAGAAAAACCCGGGGAGTACGATGCCAGGGAAAGGGGCAAAAAGATCCTGTCCCAGGCCGGGAAATTGTACAAACGAAACCAGATCCGGCTGAAAGAATCCATCTCCCTGATTAATTATAGAAATGCCGCCAATTATTTCATGAAAAACGGGATCAACGGGGCTGAAGACCAGGTTCAAATCGAGCATTATAAACAGATTATCGACCGCCTGATCCAGCTGACCCTGTCCTGATCCGCCAAATATTCGGGCCATCCCATGAAAGCTCTCATCCTAGCGGCAGGATTCGGCACCCGGCTCCTGCCCCATACCCAGGAACGACCCAAGCCCCTGTTTACCCTGGGCAACCGGCCCCTGCTGGAAATTGCCATTAACGGTCTGGTTGAGGCGGGGTGTGAGCACATCCTCATCAACACCCATCACCTTCACGAAAAGATTCAATCCTTTGTCCGGAGCCTCCGGGTTCCGGTGAAAATCCAACTGGTTCATGAAAAAGAGATTCTGGAAACGGGCGGGGCCATTGCCAATATCCGATCTTTTGTGGAGGATGGCCCCTTTTTCGTCATTAATTCCGATGTGGTGTCCAGCCTTGATTTAAAAGCTCTCTATGAATTTCATTCGGCCTCAGGGGTTCTGGCCACCCTGGCGGTTCACGACCATAAAGAGTTTAACATTGTCAAGATCGATTCCAGGGGATTTATCGAGAATTTTGAATTTCCGGAAAAGGGACTGGCCTTTACCGGAATCCAGGTCCTGTCCCCGGCCATATTTGACCGTTTCCCGGACCAAAAGAAATTCTCCTCCATTGATCTTTACCGGACCCTCTGCCCGGAACACCAGGTCAAGGCCTATGTGGCACAGAATCTGTTCTGGAGGGATATCGGAACTCCTTTTTCCTACACGGAAACCTCCATGAGATGGACGGCCGGACAGGCCCTTGACCTTCCCGTCACTGATCTCGGTCCAATCGAGATAACCCCCCTGGCCGGGGACGGTTCAGACCGGAAATGGTTCCGGGCCTCGTCTCCCCGGGAGCCCGCAAGAACCCGGTCCGTTGTTATCTCCGACCACGGCATCTGTTCCCGGGCCGGGGACAACCTGGCCCAGATCCGGTCCTTTGTCCGCATCGGGGGCCACCTCTTTTCCAAAGGGATCCCGGTCCCTGAAATCCTGGCCTTTGATGAACTGTCCGGGATCGTGGTATTGGAAGACCTAGGCCATGCCCACCTGGCCGACCGGATAAAGACACTGGACCGTTCCGGTATCCTCTCTTTGTATAAACGGGTGATCCAAAGAATCATTGAGTTTTCCCAAAAGGGCAAAATCGGCTTTGATCCGGCCTGGACCTGCCAGACCGAGACCTACTCCAGGGATTTGATCCTGGAAAAAGAATGCCGATACTTTATGGAGGCCTTTGTTCAGGGGTATATGGGGATAGAAATTGATTTTAATGATTATATTGAAGAGTTCAATTATATCGCAGACATGGCCCTGAAACACTCAACCCCGGGACTGATGCACCGGGATATGCAGTCCAGGAATATCATGATCCATAAAGAAAAGATCTTTTTCATCGATTATCAGTCTGCCCGGACAGGCCCTCTGGAATATGATCTGGCTTCCCTTTTAATTGATCCCTATGTTACACTGGCCCGGAATGCTCAGGAGGATTTGCTGGCATATGCAATTGAAATCCTCGGGATAAAGGATAAAATCAAGACAGAGAATTTCCTGAGGACCTTTGGGTTCTGCTGCCTGACCCGGAACCTTCAAATTCTCGGGGCCTTTGGCTATTTAAGCCGGGTCAAGGGGAAAACCGGGTTCCAGGCCCACATCCCCCCTGCCCTGGACAGCCTGAAATCCATTTTCTTGAAACTGGACCAAGGGAAATTGAAAAACCTGACAGATCTTGTCAGACAGCTATGAGGTAAGGCATGGAAAAAATTCATATCATGATCAACGGTCTGCCCGGCAATGTGGCAAAAACCATGGCAGACGCAGCCCTTAAGGATGAGCGGTTTGAGCTGATCCCCTATTCCCTGACCGGCCCGGAAATTCCTCAATCCCGGTTCCGTGTGGACTCCTTTGAATTTTCCCTGGTCAAACCCGAAGAACGGGAAAAGGTCTTTCTCCGGCTGGTTGAAGAGTATCCCGGGTTTATTGCCGTGGACTACACCCATCCCAGCGCTGTGAACGCCAATGCCCAATTCTATACCCGAAACCGGATTCCCTTTGTCATGGGCACCACGGGCGGGGACCGGGAGGCCTTGGAGGAAAGCGTGGTAAAAGGGCAGACCCCTGCAGTTATTGCCCCGAACATGGCCAAACAGATCGTTGGATTCCAGGCCATGATGGAATATGCGGCCAACACCTTCCCGGACCTCTTTGCCGGATACTCCCTTAGGGTGAAGGAAAGCCATCAGCAGTCCAAGGCAGACACATCCGGTACGGCCAAGGCCATGGTGGGTTATTTCAACACCCTGGGGGCGAATTTCAAAAAGGAGGAAATCGAGCAGATCCGGGACCCGGAGATCCAGGAAAAAGAGTGGCAGATCCCCAAAGAGTATCTGTCCGGCCACGGCTGGCACACCTATACTCTCAAATCTGCCGACGACACGGTTCTCTTTGAGTTCAAGCACAATATCAACGGCAGGGACATCTACGTTTCCGGCACCTTTGATGCCGTGGTTTTCCTGAAAGAGAAACTGACTCAACCCGATTCGGGACAACGGCTCTACACCATGATCGATGTCCTGAAAAAAACCTGAACTTCGGTATTCTTATGAGCCTCTTTGTCAAACTCGCCCTGATCCTGTTCGGCCTGGCCTACCTGATCTCCCCGGTGGACATCATACCCGATATCCTTGTTCCCTACCTGGGATGGCTGGACGACGGCCTGGTTCTCTGGTGCGTATATTATCTGCTCCGACACGGGCAGCTGCCCTGGTTTCTGTTCAAGAAAAAACCCCTGGGCCGGTCCCATGCAGATCCCGGGCCGGAAGGTGCCAAGACCGGGTCTGAAAAACAAGGAAGATCAAACCGTCCTTCAAATTCCGGAGCCCCCCGGAAAAATGACAAAACCCAATTCCGCTCCCCAAAACCGGGATCTGAATACCGGATCCTGGGATTGGGCCCGGATGCCCCATGGAAAGAGATCCAGGCCGCATACAAGGAAAAGATAAAAAAATATCATCCAGACAAGGTCAATCATCTGGGAGAGGAATTTTCAGACCTGGCCAATGAAAAATTCCTGGAAATCCAGCAGGCCTATGAAAGCCTGAAAAGAAAAAAGGGCCGCTAGATTATAGAATCTCTATCCGACACCCTGAAAGTCAAAAATCAATCCATTGAGGTTCAATGGCACAGAACCGGTTCATCCTCTTCCCCTGTACTGGTCTTTCTCCACGAGGGACTGGGAAGCCTGGGGCTGTGGAAGGACTTTCCCCGGGATCTTTGCCGGATCTGCCAATGCCCGGGATTTGTATTTTCCAGATCCGGGTATGGAAAATCCGCTCCCTGTGCCCTGCCCCGGAAGATCAATTTCATGCACAAAGAAGCCCTGGATATTCTGCCTGAAATTCTGGCAACTGCCGGGATCAAAGATCATATCATCATCGGCCACTCAGACGGGGGGTCCATCGGAGTGATCTATGCGGGCAGCCCCCATACCGCCCGTCTCAAGGGACTGATCACGGAAGCCGCCCATGTGTTTGTCGAACCGGTCACCATCAAATCGATACAAAAGGCCAGAAAAGCCTACCTGGAAGGCAATCTCAAAAAAAAGCTGGAACGCCACCACGGAGAAAATACGGACACGGCCTTTTGGGGATGGAACGATGTCTGGCTTCACCCCAAATTCATTCACTGGAACATTGAAAAGTATCTGCAAAGGATCCAGGTTCCGGTCCTGGCCCTCCAGGGCCGCCAGGACCCCTACGGGAGTCTGGCCCAGCTCAATGCCCTCTCAGATAAAATACCTGACTGCAGCACCCGGATCATTGAAGAGTGCGGCCATGCCCCCCATATTGAACAAAAAAAATCGATCTTGAAAATAATGGGCGATTTTATCCATCTTTATTTGCCGTCCTGATATACTGAACTGCCTGGAAGAATTCTTCCTTAAAAGCGGCCAAAGGATGAAAAAGCTTCCTGTTGTATCTGATGGATGGTTTTGGAATCCGGTAAAAAAGGAATTTTTGGAACCATTGGCATGGGTAATTCAAGGGTATGAAAAAATGGGAGGGACTTCATCTTCATATTGTAAGCCAGAACCATCAAGGTCTCCAAATTGACCACATCTTCGATATTATAGGCCAGCAGGGTTTCCAAAGCTTTTTCATTCCCGTTTTGTTGATACTCTTGCCAAAGCAGAACAGCGAAATAGCCGTCAACCCCGTCCAGATCCCCCCGGTCAAGCCCCAATGCTTTTTCACATCGTTTTAAGCCTCCGGAGTATCCCAGGCTTTTCAAAATATATCTCAGGTCAATGTGAGCCTGATCCAGCTTTGTACTAAAATACTTTTCAATGAAAGGCTGATCAAAAATCTTTCCGTTGTAGGTTACAATGATATTGTAGTTTTGGATATCTTCCTTGAAATCGTTCAGGTTCCGGCCCTGGACATAGTAGCTGATCTTTTTTCCGTCATAAAGGGCGATGGTTGTGATTTCAGCCCCCCACATGTCAAGGCCGGTGGTCTCAATATCAAGATAGGCCATTGAATTTCGAAACTCGGGAAATAAGCGCCAGTGTTCCCTGGCCGGCAGGAGATCGGAAAAATATATCGGGTTATCCAGATTCTCCAGGGAATCTTGAATATGCTCTCTTATATTTGCCAGTCGCTGGGAAGATATTCCGGGATGATCACCCTTGAGTACATCCTGCCAGGTCCTTATGCCACAGTCCCAAATCTGTTCTTCTGTCTTGGCACCGATCCCCGGGATATGCTGAAAAGAATTTTTAAGCATGGATCATTGAATCCCTTTCCTGTTTTTTGTTTTGTATTCTTTTGGAGTAAGGAATTGGATTTATCAATCCCTCTTGCCATGGGCCAGCATGTGAATCAGATCCGATTCTTCAAGGACGGTGATATTCAGATTTTTTGCCTTTGCCAGTTTGGACCCGGCCTTGGCCCCGGCAATCAAAAAATCAGTCTTTGAGGAAACCGTGGAGGTGACCTTGGCTCCCAGGTCCCTAAGGGCCGTTTTGGCCTCGTCCCGGGTCATGGTCTCCAGAGTGCCCGTAAGCACAATGGTTTTAGCGGAAAAGACATGGTCTTGCTCTTCCCGGGAATCCTCTTTTAAACGATAAAGGTCATTGAAGATTTCCACCCCGGCCCCAAGGAGCCTCTGGATCACGGCCCGGTTTTCCGGGATGGAAAAAAACCGGGTAATGGCAGTGCTCCCTTTTTCCCCCAGGCCGTGGATGGACTCCAGACGGAGCTGGTCCGCATCCATGAGTTCCGGAAGGCCGGGAAATTCCCTGGCCAGAAGCATGGCAGCATTTTCCCCGGTGTGATCAATACCCAGGGCAAATAGGAGCCGGTTCAAAGAAACCCTCTTGGCGTGACGGATGGCATTGACCAGGTTTTGGGCCGACTTTTCCCCCATCCGGTCCAAGGCGGCCAGGGTGGATTGCTCCAGGGAAAAAAGATCTGCAAAGTCTTTTACCAGATCCTTGTCCACCAGAAGTTCCACCAGTTTTTTGCCCAGGCCGTCCACGTCAAAGCCTTTCTTGGAAACAAAATGACGGATCCTCTCCTTGAGCTGGGCCGGGCATCCGGAGTTGATGCACTTGACGGCGGCCTCATCGGGCAGCCGGGATACCGGGCTGTTGCATACCGGGCAGAATCGGGGCATGCAGAACTCTTTTTCGTCACCGGTCCGGGCGGAGTCGATCACCTTGACCACCTTGGGAATCACATCCCCGGCCCGGACCACCAGAACCCTGTCTCCGATACGGATATCCTTTCTGATGATCTCATCCTCGTTGTGCAGGGTGGCCCGGGAGACTGTGACCCCGCCCACCCGGACAGGGGCAAGCTCGGCCACAGGGGTGAGGGTGCCGGTCCGGCCGACCTGGACGCGGATGTCGTTGATTGTGCTGGTTTCCTGGGTGGCCGGAAATTTATAGGCAATGGCCCATCTGGGGCTTTTGATTTTCTCCCCCAGGGCCCTTTGCATGTCGATGCGGTCCACCTTGATGACCATCCCGTCGATTTCATAGTCCAGATCCGGCCGCATCTCCTGGAGCCGGCCATAAAAGACCAGGGCCTCTTTTAAAGAAATCCCTTTGCGGATATGGGGATTCACCCGAAAGCCAAAGGCCTCGAGTGTCTCGAGGAATTCAGCCTGGGTATTAAAATCCATGCCTTGGACCTGGCCCAGGCCGTAAGCAAACATGGCCAGGGGCCTCTTGGCCGTAATTTTGGAATCCAGTTGCCGCAGGGAGCCGGCAGCCGCATTTCTGGGATTGGCAAATAAAGATTCTCCCTTTTCCAGGCGCTGCCGGTTCAGGGCTTGAAAATCCTTTTCAAAGATAATTACCTCGCCCCGGACCTCGATCAGGGCCGGGGGATTCTTCTTATCCCGGTCGAGCCGCAAGGGGACAGATCGGATGGTCCGCACGTTATCGGTGATCACCTCTCCCCTGAATCCGTCTCCCCGGGTGGTGGCCCGGACCAGGATCCCCTCTTCATACCGGAGTTCCACAGCCACCCCGTCCAGCTTGGGTTCCACTGTATAGAGGACCTTTTTCGTTTCAAGATTTTTAAGAATCCGGTTGTGAAAATCCGTGATATCCTGATCGGAAAAGGCATTGTCCAGGCTGAGCATGGGAAGGGTGTGGGGGGCCGACTCAAAGCTTTCAAGGGGGGGAGCCCCGATCCTTTTTGTGGGAGAATCCTCAACGGAAAGTTCAGGAAACAGAGTTTCAATTTCCTTGAGTCTCCTGAGCATCATGTCGTACTCATGATCGGAGATCAGGGGATCATCCAGAACGTGGTATTGCCGGCTGTGAAAGGTCAGCTCCTTCTGGAGCCTTCGGGCTTCTTCTTTTATTTTCAGATCCATGATATTCGTCAGTTACCTATCCTCACCCAATCCATGGGCAAAGGAAAGCACGGCCTTGCAGGCCTGTTTCCTTGCCTCCTTGAATCTCTTTTTCCTGAACCCCGGGTCCCAGTCTTTGGAGGCCAGACTGTCCGACACCACCAGCAGGGAGGTCAACCGGACCTTTCTGTACCGGGCCGCGGCAAACAAGGCCGAGCATTCCATGTCAACGGCTGCCGCCCCGCGCTTTGTGAACCAGGCCACCTTTTCCGGGGTTTCCCGGTAAATGGCATCCGTGGTCCAGACCGGTCTTTGGCCTGCCTCCATGGCGTTGACGGAAAGATATCCGGCCAATTTCTCTGAAAGGGTCCTGTCCGGAAAGGTGATTCCAAGATCCGGGTCCAGGGCCTGGTAGTTCCCTGAGGTTCCCTCGTCACAGATGGCCCGGTCCGGAAGGATAAGGTCTCCGATGGCAAGATCCCGGGTCAGGGCCCCGCACCAGCCGAGAACGATGATCTGCCGGGCGCCTTTGGCCACCAGGGATTCCAGGAGCATGACAGCGTAAGGGGCGCCGATATAGGGTCCGGCAATGGTCACCCCTTTTTCCGTTTTAAAGAGGCGGCCCATGAAAAAGGGTCCTTGTCTGACCTTTTCAACCAAGGACCCCATGGTTCTTACATCCGGCTCGGTGGAAACCAGGACAGCCACCGGACCGATATCCGGCGCCTGTCTGGCTCCCAGGGGAGGGACCAGGGATTTACTATTCAGGTCCGACCCGGTCGGATAGCTCATCCTTTACCTCATCTATGATATCGTAGAGCCACATGATGTCCTCCACGGAAAGGCGTCCGGCCTTGGACGGCGCCCTGTCGGTTCCATCCTTTTTCTTGAGGATCCTGGGACCGACCTGGACCTTGGGTTCTCCATCTCCGTACTGGTGTATGGAGATTAAAAGACCGGTTTCCTCATTTTTCCATTCGCAGAGTTTCTTATCTTTATCAGGATCATAGCCTGCCATTTGAATCTTCTCCTAAAAATTATAGTTTTTCAAAATCACCAATATTCTTAAACAATCCAGACACCGAAGCCAACAGGGCGATCCTGTTGTTTTTCAGCCCGGGATCCTCACTAAAGACCATGACATCCTCGAACAGGGCATCCACATCGGGTCTCAGGGTGGCAATCTCTTTTAATGCCGGTTCATACTCCCCGTTTCCGGTCAGATCCAGGACCCGGGCCTGGACCGAAGATACAGAGTCAAACAACCGGGTTTCACTGGGATCCTCGAACAGGGCGGAGTCCACGGAAAGGCCGGACAGATCCCCGGCCTTTTTCAGGATGTTTTCCACCCGCTTAAAGGTCACGGACAGGGGGTCGAAATCCTCTGCCTGCCGGAGGCTGTCCAGGGCCCCGGCCCGGAGTACCACGTCGGGAAGATTGTCAAAGGAGGCGCCCAGAGCCGAGCTGACCGCTTCCTTGGAATATCCCTGTTCGGTGAGGATATTGACCATCCTGTTCTGGAGAAAGGTCATTACCTGGCCTGCCTTTTCCTTGCGTTTGCCGGGATCATCCATAAATGGGGACAGGCCTTTTTCAATGAGATCTCCCAGGGAGAAACTTAAATTTTCCCCCAGTATGATCTGGATGATGCCGATGCCCTGGCGGCGGAGGGCGTATGGATCCGCACCCCCCGTGGGAATCAGGTCAACGGAAAAGCATCCGCAGATGGTGTCGAGCTTGTCGGCAATGGCCAGCAGGGCTGCCGTGGGATTCTCCGGGAGCTGTCCGCCGGACTGGACCGGTCGGTAATGCTGCTCCACAGCGTCGGCCACATCCGGGTCCTCACCGGCTTTTTGGGCATATACCCGGCCGATGACGCCCTGGAGTTTGGTGAATTCGATGACCACCTGGCTGACAAGGTCTGCCTTGCATATGGCTGCGGCCCGTTTCACCTTGGCCTTGAGACCCTCCTTGTCATCATAGCCCGATACATCGGTGAGATAGTCCACGAGCTGGGCGATCCTCCCGGTCTTTTCATGGACCGAGCCCAGTTTTTCCTGGAAGGTCACCTTTTTCAATTTTTCGGCAAACTCGTCCAGGCTGGATTCAAGGTCGACCTCATAGAAGAACTTGGCATCGGAGAGCCGGGCTCTCAGGACCCTTCCATGCCCTTGGGCCACAAGGTCCATATCTTTGGCCCGGGTATTGTTGACGGCGATGAACATGGGCAGAAGAAGCCCGTTTTCATCCCTGAGGGCAAAATATTTCTGGTGTTCCCGCATGGCCGTGATCAGGACCTCGTCGGGCACCTGGAGAAATTCTTCATCAAACCGGCCCACCACAGGGTATGGATACTCCACAAGGTTGGAGACAATGTCCACCAGTTCCGGATCATCCAGAATCTGCCCCTTATTTTCCGCAGCCAGACTTTGAATGGACTCCAGAAGCATGTTTTTTCTCTTTTCGATTTCCGGTATGACCCCTGCCGACTCCAGAACTCCCACATAGGAGGCGGCATCCTTTACCGCATAGGTCCGGGGGTTCATGAACTGGTGACCCAGGGTCTCATTGCCGGACTGGATAGTGCCCACGGAAAAATTCAATGTCTTTTCCCCCAAAAGCCCCATAAGGGATATGATGGGACGGGCAAAGCTGATGCTCAGGCTGCCCCAGCGCATGGACTTGGGAAAGGGAAGGCCCAGGATCTGCTGTTCCAGCATGGATTCAATGATGGCCGCCGAAAATTCACAGGTCTCTTCCACCACTGCGGTGAGATACCGGCCCTTGCCCGTATCCTCCACCTTGATCTGATCCAGGCCGATGCCGGCCTTGTCTGCAAATTTTTTGGCCGCAATGGTGGGACTGCCGTTTTCATCGAACCCCACCTTTTCAGGGGGGCCGGTGAGGACAGAGGTTCGGGCCTTCTGGGAATCGGCAACATCTTCAATGATCAGGGTCAGGCGCCTGGGTGTTCCCAGAATCCTGGATTCACCGCTTTCGATCCTCTCCCGGGTCAGGGCTTTTTTCATATTCTTTTGAAATGCGGTCAGGGCAGGAACAATATACCCGGCCGGAATCTCTTCACATCCGATTTCAATCAACAATGTATTCATGTTCTATGCCTCCCCTCCCCTGTTCAATAATGGATGGCCCATCTCCTCCCTCTGGATGATATAGGCCTTGGATGCCAGGCGGGCGATATCCCTGATACGTTTGATGTACCCGGTTCTTTCCGTGACGCTGATGGCTCCCCGGGCATCCAGGAGGTTGAAGGTGTGGGAACATTTCAGGCAGTACTCATAGGTGGGAATCACCAGTCCCTTTTTCACGATCCTGTGGGCCTCTGCCTCGTATTTTTTGAACAGGTCAAACAGAAGATCCACATCCGCCACCTCGAAGTTATAGGTGGACTGTTCGACTTCCTGCATGTGGTAAACGTCCCGGTAGGTGATTTCATCGTTCCATTTCAGGTCAAATACGTTGTCCACGCCCTGGAGATACATGCAGATCCTCTCCAGCCCGTAGGTCAACTCAACGGGGATGGGATTGACCTCCACGGACCCGGTCATCTGGAAATAGGTGAACTGGGTCACTTCCATGCCGTCCAGCCATACCTCCCAGCCGAGACCCGAGGCTCCCAGGGTCGGGGACTCCCAGTCATCTTCCACGAATCTTATATCATGTTCAAGGGGATCCACGCCCAGAACCTTCATGGAGTCCAGGTAAAGCTGCTGAACGTCCGGGGGAGAGGGTTTGAGGATGACCTGGTATTGGTAGTAATGCTGGAGCCGGTTGGGATTTTCTCCGTATCTCCCGTCCGTGGGCCGCCTTGACGGCTGGGCATAGGCCACCTTCCAGGGTTCGGGACCCAGGGCTTTTAACAGGGTGGTGGGGTGAAAGGTTCCGGCCCCCACTTCCATGTCATAGGATTGGATAAGGACACAACCCTTTTCGGCCCAGAATCGGTTCAGATTTAAAATGACATCTTGAAAATTCATATCTGTCTGCTCTCATAAAAAAATTATAATTGATGGATCATTATTCCTCTGGGATCTATCCTTGTATCAAGAATCTGTGCGTTTTGTACAGGCTCAAGTATTTTTTTCCAGGATCCGGCCAGGGCAGCCAGTTTTCCGGCCCTTCCCACGGCCCAGATGCACCCTCCCCCGCCGGCCCCGGCAAACCGGACACCGCAATTGAGTTCCTGGGCGGATTCAAACAAGTTTTTGCCGGTGTTGTCAAGCACCTCAGGGGTCATTCCAAGCCTAAGCCGGGTCTCCTCATTCATGAGATCACCGGCCAGATCCCACTCTTTCTCTTTCAGGGCCATGAAAAATTTTTTTGTGATCCCCACAATTTTTTGAAAATCCTTCCGGGTTTCTCCCCGGATAAAGGAGTCAACCCATTGTTTATTTATATTTTTCGATACATGGGGAATTCCGCAATAGGCCACCAGAATATGGTCATTCAAATGGTCAAGCTCCCGGGAAGATTCAAAAAGGGGAACCCGTTCAAACCGGGGGCCGGTCAGGCCCATTTTCCATTTCCACAGGTTGGCGCCGCCGAATGCTGCGGCAGCCTGATCCTGCACCCCGCAGACCACACCGGCCACACTGGATTCAATATAATGGGAGAGCCAGGCAAGTTGTTCCGGATGGCTCTCTTTTTCAAGGGCCTGGAAAAACCCGGCCAGGACAGCCACGGAAGCGGAAGACGATCCCCCCAGGGCACTCCTGGGCGGAGAAGCCGACTCAATGGAGATGTGGATCCCATGGGCATTGAAGTATTGGGCGCAGGCAAAGATCAGTCCCATGGGATGGTTGAAGGGGGCCTGCCCCCCGTCAAATTCAGCCGGATCAAATCCCCTTGAAGAGACTTTCACCCGTCCCCGGGTATGGGGGGAAAGAATGACCCGGGTCCGCATATCCAGGGCCAGGTTGAGCCCGGCCGGACCCAGATGGGACAGGGGAAGATAAAAGGTGGACAGATCCAGGGTCCCGCCAAAGTCAATCCTGCAGGGCACGGAGGTTACGACCTGTCCTTGTTCCAGTCTGGGTTGAAAATTCATATTTCCCGCCTTAAACGATTCAAAAATTTCAATGTTCTCATCTCCCGGCCAATATGAAAGGGGATAAAGGATTCCATCAGGGCCTGGCCTTCGGCCATGGCAAAGGGAGAAAACTTTATCCTGTCGGCCCGTTTCAAGTCTGAGTTGTTGATCCAGAAAAGCTGTTTCAAGGTTCCCTTTGAAACATAGAGACCGTGTCTGGGGCCGCCGGAACCTGCCTGTCCCTGGAAGGCCGTTTTTTTCAAACAGGACTCGCAGATGATCTTGCCCTCTTTTAAGTCAAACCGGACATTCTTCTGGGGGATGGCGTCCAGATGGGTTTTGCAGCTCTCACAGGATTCAATGCTGGGGGAGAATCCGGAGATGCTCATGAAACGGATCTGGTACAGGAGGTTGAGCACCTGGGGGGAGATATCGGATCGGTTCAGCATGTCCAGGCTGAAGGCAAACAGATCGTAAAGGGCGGGCTGGACCTTTTCCTCCTCGAGCCACAGGTATACCAGCTCTGCCCAGTAGCTGGCATAGGCGGTTTTAAACAGATCGTACCGGATATTTACAAATCCGTTCTCAAGCTCGGTCTGGGTAAGGATGATCAGTCCATCCCTGTTCTTCTTTGGGTACCGGCACTGGATCCGGTTTAAGGAAAAAAGATCCAGGGCGCCGGAGAACCTTTTTACGCTTTTTTTTGCATTCTTGGCGATTACGGTGATCTTGCCCAGGGTCTGGGTCATGAAAGTGATGATATAATCATGATCCCCGTACTCGATTTTTCTCAGCAGGATGGCTTGGGTTGAAAAACCGGACATGGTCATATCAGGAAAACAGGGTCATATGCCCAGGAAAAGTTTTGCAATTCTAAAATAACAATAGACAGAGACAATATCGATGGAGGTCGTGACAAAGGGACCCGTGGCCACGGCCGGATCAACGTGGAATTTCTCAAGGGCCAGGGGCACCATGGATCCCACCAGGGCGGCAACGGTCATGGACGAGAGAACGGCCAGGCCCACGGCCAGGGCCAGGGACCAGGAAAAGGGTTCCGCCATGAATGAGAACCGGGCCACAAGGCCGATCAGGGTTCCGTATATCACTCCCAGGATCAGACCCACGGCCAGTTCCTTGGAAACCACCCGGGAGAAATCCTGGATGTTGATTCTGCCCGTGGCGATTCCCCGGACAACAATGGTGGAACTCTGGGTTCCAATATTACCTCCCATACCCATGATCACAGGGATAAAAGCGGCAAGGCCTGCGAATTTTGCCAGGGAGTCTTCAAAACCGCCGATGATAAAAAAAGCGGCCACTCCGCCCAGGCAGGAGGCCAGAAGCCAGGGCAGGCGGATCCTGGATCCCCTCAATACGGTCTGGGTTTCAATATACTCCTCGCCCACACCGGCCATTTTCAGCATATCTTCCGTGGCTGCCTCGTGGAGGATGTCGATAACGTCATCCACGGTGACAATTCCCAGGATGCAGTTTTCATCGTCCACCACCGGAACGGCCAGGTAATCGTACTTGGAGACCAGCCTGGCCACTTCTTCCCGGTCCGTATAGGTTTTCACAGAGACCATGTCCGTGGCCATGAACTCTTTTAAAGGCTTGTCCGGCTGGACCACCACCAACTGGCGCAGGGAACTGACTCCCACGAGCTTGCCGTATCCATCCACCACGTAGATGTAAAAGGGCATTTCAACGTCAAGATATTTGTTCTGCAGGGCTTCAATGACCTCCCTGGCCTTTACATCCTCTTCCAGGGCCACAAAATCGGTAACCATGAGGCTGCCGGCCGTATCCTCGCCATAGCTCATGAGCTGCTCAACGTTGTCGGACTCCTCTTTTTTCATTTTGGAGAGAATCTGGTCGGAGAGCTCTTCGTCCAGAAGTCCCAAAAGCTCGGCAGCGTCGTCCGACGGCATGTGGTCAAAGACCCGGACCAGCTTTTCAAATTCCACATTTTTCACGAACTCGAGAAAGACGGTTTCATCCATCTCTGAAAAAAGCAGGCCGATTTTTTCGGGATCATGGATGAGCTCAAACAATTTCTTTCGATTCAGGCCGGAAAGTTCCTTGAACACGATGGAAAGGTCTGCCATGTGGGTCTTGTCGATGATCTTGATGAGCTGCCGGGTGGCCCCCCGGCGCAGCAGTCTCTTGATGCTCGTGTTCAGAATTTTTAATTGTTCGGTCTGCATTGTTTTTCCCAGTTAAACCGGTTGATAAGGGTGTCCATCACAGCATGATCTTTACATGGGCATTCTCTTTAAGGGACTCGAGCCATTGGGCAAACTTTTCCCTTTCTTTTTCCTTGTAGAGAATTTTCTGAATTTCATCCCGGGCCTGGTCCAGGGTTTTCCCTCCCTCCCTGACGATCTCTTCGACAAAAAGAATCTGAAAGCCCTGATCGATCTGAATAATACCGGTATGGTCGCCCTTTTTAAGGTGGATCAGCTCGTCTTTAACGGCATCGCTGAAATTATTGATGTCAAAAATTCCCAGATACCCCCCTTCCCGGGCATTGGGTGCAAGGGAGTTCTCCTCGGCCAGCAATTTAAAGTCGGCATTCCGGTCCAGCTTGTTTTTCACTTCATTTATGGCCTTTTCATCCTTCATGAGGATATTCCGAAGCTCGTATTTTTCTATTCCGGAAAATTCCTCCAGGTGTTCTTCATAATAGGCCTTGATATCAATATCGGTGATAATTACCTTGGAACGGACTGCCCGGTTGATCAGCCGGGACTGGAGAATCTCCTGCCTGATCCTGTCCCGGTACCCTTCATAGGTCATTCCCTGGGCTTCAAGGGCTTTTTCAAAGTTTTCCTGGGTAAATTTGTTCTGTTTTTTAAAATTTTCAATGGCCCTGTCAAGTTCAGGCTCTGTGACCTGGATATGATATTTTTTTGCCTCCTGGTTGGCCAGGGATTTATCGATCATCTGATGGAGCATCTTTCTTTCAAGACTCTCCATCATCTCTTTTTTCCTTTTTTCAGACCCGGCTCCGGCTTCGATTTTTGTTTTATAGGGGGAAAGCATTTTATCGAGTTCCACCAGGGTGATGATTTCATCGTTGACAACGGCCACGATCCGGTCGACCACTTCTGTCCCGGCAGCCAGGGAAATCTGAAGCCAGGCCAGGGTAAAAACCATCAGAAAAACTTTTTTAATCATTGATATGTCCTTTATCCTTACCGATTAAAAATTTTGCGATCGCATCTTTATTAATTTCTGCGGGAAAGTCCAGCTTCAATTTCTGAATCCACTCATTATACTGGTCCTGACTTTTTTCCCTGCGCAGCCTTTCCACCAGTTCACTGCCGCTCTCGGTCAAATCGGTCCGGCCTTCCCCGGTTTCCTCTTCTTTGTATTCATCGGCGACCTTGTCATAAAAAGAGACCAGTTCTTCGGGAGTGATTTTCACTTTCTCCCTGAGCTCCCTTTGAATCAGTTCTTCCATGATCATGCTCTGTTTCAGCTTTTTTTTCCAGAATTCGTACGGCAGGGCGTTTTCCAGGAGGATCTGTTCAAAACTGTCTTCGGGATAATCTTCCCTTAAAAGCTTTTCCGCCTGGTCCACTTCTTCATCGGAAACCTGGATCCCCATCTGAGCGGCGGCGTTAAGAAGCTGAGATTGTTCGGTTAAGGCAAGAACAAGATCCATGATCATTTCATTGTATTCAGCAGGATCTTTTTTAATGTCGTAGGGATAGGCCGCCAGTTTCATGTCCAGTTCCTCAAGAAACTCATCCTTTTCAATGAGGATATCACCGCACTTGATGACGTATTCCGTTACATCAACGGCCGGCGGCGGACTGCACCCGGCTCCTGAAAAGCACACCAGGCCGGCGGCAAAAAACAGCCAAATATATTTCTGAATTCCAGGCCCCATCTTTCCCCTGCCCAAGATCTAAAATTTGAATCCGATTCCGTTCCAACAAATCAGAAACATTACCATCCCGGACCGGTTTTCGCAAGTCAATTTAAGCCTTGAAATCCTTGAGCATGGGTTCAGTTATAAAAATGGCAGGCCGTAAGATGGGCAGGATCATCCCTGTGGGCAATCAGTTCCGGCTCCTGTTCCCGGCACAAATTTTCCGCATGGGGACAGCGGGTGTTGAACCGGCACCCTTGGGGCGGATTTTCCACGGAGGGCACCTCCCCTTTCAGGAGAATCCTCTTTTTGACGGCCCCGGGATCCGGCAGGGGAATGGCCGACAGCAGGGCCCGGGTATAGGGGTGGCAGCAATGGTCATAGATGACATCTGCCCCGGCGATTTCCATGATTTTCCCCAGGTACATCACCACAATTCTGTCTGAGATATGCCGGACCACGGAGAGATCATGGGATATAAAAACATAGGTCAGCCCCATGGTCTCCTGGAGCCGGAGCAGCAGATTCAGGATCTTGGACTGGACCGAAACATCCAGGGCCGATACCGGCTCATCACAGACAATGATCTCGGGATCCATGCTGATGGCCCGGGCAATGCCGATCCGCTGCCTTTGCCCCCCTGAAAATTCATGGGGATACTTGTCAAGGGTTTCGGGCAAAAGGCCGACTTTTTCCAGCAGATCCTGAATTTCTTTTTCCAGATCAAGTCCATGTCCGTCGTGGATCCGGTACTTTTCCTCCAGGACCTGCCGGATGGTCTGCCTGGGATTAAGGGATTCAAAAGGATCCTGGAAGATCATCTGAAGATTTTTTGACAGTTCTTTTCTCCTGGCGGAGTTTAGCTCCGACACGGTCCTTCCGTTGACGGATATCTCTCCCCGGGTCAGGGCGTACAATCCCAGGATGCATCTTCCAAGGGTGGTCTTGCCGCATCCGGACTCCCCCACAATCCCCAGGGTCTCGCCCTTTTCCACTTCAAAGGAGACATCGCTCACGGCCTGGACCCAGCCGGTCCGGCGCTGAAACACCCCGCTGTACACCGGGAAGTATTTTTTGAGATTTTTTACCGTAAGAATGGGCATCCTGCCGTCCTGTTCTATCCTCAATTCATCACAAGCATCTTGGCCTATACCATCTTTTATCATAAAAAGCGAGAACCGGTGGGATGGATTCCGTCCGGACGGATAAGGGATGGATGATAAATCCAATTCCAAAAAATGCGGGAATGGATATTTTTATTGAATTTGAAAATAAAGAGGCATAAGGTGACCTTTATTTTCAAATACCAATGGAAAAACAAATATGAATTTTAACAAAGAAGTCATTATCATCGGCGGCGGGGTCATCGGACTGGGCTGCGCCCATTACCTGATCGAACAGGGAGCTTCCGTCAGGATACTGGAAAAGGACAGGATCGGAGACGGCGCCTCCCACGGCAACTGCGGACTCCTTTACTTCAGCGACCTGATCCCGCTTTGTTCTCCGGGGGCGGTCAGCCATGAAATCCTTCGCACCCTTAAGGGAACCTCTCCCCTTTATATCAAGCCCACCCTGGACCTCAAGCGCCTGTCCTGGCTTTTGAACTTTGCATTCAAATGCAACGATTCCCACAAAACACGGGCGGCCAAAGCCAAATTTGAACTTTTAACCTCTTCCATGACCCTGTTCCGTGACCTGCTCAGCCTGGAGGAACTGGCCTGTGATTTCGAAGACAAGGGAATTCTTTCCGTTTTCAAGGAGACTGCCAATTTTGAAGCCTTTCAGGAGACCGATAATTTCCTGAAAGATTTCGGCCTGGGAGCCCGAAAGATTGAAAAAGACGAGCTTCTTGACATGGAACCCGCACTAAGACAGGATGTGGCTGGTGCATGGCTCAACCGGTTTGACTGGCATCTGAGGCCGGAACTGCTCATGGACTCCTGGAAAAAATATTTGCTTTCAAAGGGGCTGATCATCGAGGAAAATTGCCAGGCAGATGATCTTGAAGTTTCCAACGGCCGGATCAAAAGCGTGAATACGGTCAAGGGGAAATTTGAGGCGGATGATTTTATCCTGGCCACGGGGGCCTGGGCCCCCCTGACCGCAAAAAAACTGAACTTCAACCTGCCTGTGGAGCCGGGTAAGGGCTACAGCATCACCATGGAAAGGCCGGAACCCTGTCCCGCAACTCCCTGCATGCTCTATGAAAAGAACATGGTGGTCACCCCCTGGAAGAGCGCCTACAGACTGGGAGGCACCATGGAGTTTTCCGGGTACGGCACCACGATGAACAGAAAGCGGCTGGAAAAGCTGATGACAGGAGCCGGGGCCTATTTAAAAGAGCCCCTGGGACGGCCCCTGATCGAGGAATGGACCAGCCTGCGTCCCATGACCTATGACGATATGCCCGTCATCGGCCGGGCCCCGTCCCAGGAGAATCTGATCGTGGCCACGGGCCACGGCATGCTGGGACTGACCCTGGCCACGGGAACGGGGAAAGCGGTTTGTGATCTGATCTACGGCCATGAACCCGGGATTAATCTCAAGCCCTTTTCCCTGGAACGCTTCCAATAGAGGAAAAGACTTAAAAATCACCCCGGCATAGGACCAGACCGGGGTATGGAAAATAGAAATCCCCCCTGTTTTTTCCATATCCCGGACCGGTCGTTCTTAAAATTTTGAACTCCCTGTAAAAAATCTATTCAGCCCATTGAATCCCTGGCCCGGCCTGATTCTCTGGCTTTCCACCGGCGAATTTTGAGTACAAACAATCGGTTTCTCAAAAAAATAGACTTTTTAAAATCCCTTTTATTCCAAAGAGTTCCATTCCATAATTTAGTTTTTCCTTCAATAACACAATAATAAATTTTATATCGCAATGTGTTTAAAGGTTTTCTTGAATCCAGCCGATTCATTATTCACCAGTGGAGGAAATCCAAACTCCAGGCTTCAGATATTTCACAAGGAGGTGAACCCAAATGAAGATCCTGTCATCGGCAATAAACTATGCCAGCTCATCCCAGCTAAGTCATTCATCGGAAAACACACTTTATTCCCTGGACCAAAACGGCCAGGTCGTCCATAAGGACCGGCACACCGGTAAGGAAAACCGGCAGACCCAGTCCTCCGCCTATTTTTATACCGGCGGCCAGGATACCGTTGACATCGGGGACGAGGCCCGGACCGCATCCGCCCGGACCACCAGGGAGTCAGAGGAGGCCTCAGGGGACGACGACCTGGAAAAAAATCTTTACGCGGCATCGGTTTTTGAGTGGGCTGCAAATGCCATTGACTGGCTGGTCAACGCATTTGAGAGCCGGGACGTGACCCGGCAGACCCGGATGTCAACCCAGATACTTGAGCCGTCCCTTCTCCAGACTCCGTCCGGGCACATCACGGATAAAAGGTTCTCCATCTATACATCCATGGCCTCTGAACTCAGGGCCAAGGCGGCAGCCCTGAGGCCGGAACAGATGTCTGCCTCTGATAACCGGATCAACCGATTTACCCTGCACGAGAAAGAAAAAACCCAGGTCCAGGCCTCCGGGATCATTCAAACCGCTGACGGTCGAAAGATCGATTTTTCCCTGGATGTCCTTATGGAGCGGGAAACCACCAGCGCAATCACTGAAACTTTCCGCATTGTGGATCCCCTGGTGATCAATTATTCAGGCACCTCGGCCGAACTGAGCGATGAAAAAATGGCCTTTGATCTGGATGGAGACGGCCAGGAGGAACAGATTGCCCGGCTCAAACAGGGCAGCGGTTTCCTGGCCCTGGACCTGAACCGGGACGGCAAGATCAACAACGGCAAAGAGCTTTTCGGACCTTCCACGGGTAACGGATTTCAGGAGCTTTCCTTTTACGATAAGGACAATAATCACTGGATCGATGAAAACGATGCCGTATACGAGGATCTGATGGTCTGGATCCAGGAAGACTCCGGGGAAAATGTATTGAAGAAGCTTTCCGAGACCGGCATCGGAGCCATTCACCTGGGATCGGTGAGTTCCGAATTCCAGCTCAAAAGTTCAAACGGCACTTCCCTGGGGCAGATCACAAGCACCGGAGTCGCCCTGACCGAAGAGGGACAGGTTAAAACCGTCCAGCAGCTGGATCTCACCGTCTGAAGGGGACATAGATTTTCATTCGATCCCAGCCCTGATTGGAAGAATCAGGGCTGGGATCTGTTCAACCCGGTGCACGGCAGATCCTCTGGTATATTGTCAGTTTAATAATGTAAACTCTTTCCCTTTCATTATCCTGATAAGGTAATTTCACAAGGCATAAAATTGATTGTTGCAATTGTCGGCAAAAGATGTTTAATCTCCAATTAAGTTGAATATTCACTTTCAAATTTGCCTATGCTTATTTCTCTAAGTAGATTTTTTGAAATACCTTTATACTCGCCTGAAACATTCCTACTGAATTTGGAATTTCAACTTATTGGGTTGGATATCATTCAAAATTACATCATATACTAACCTGCACAATTATTTATAATCAAAGGGGTGCTATGACTACTGAAACATTAATGGGGTTAAGAGTCTACAAGGATCGGAATACTGCGGTCCCATTGACGAAAGACTGGCGGAATATCCATGACTACTTTAATACACTGAAAAAGGCCTTCACAGAAGAAGAAAAATACTTATCCCATGTTAAGAGTCGTATTATTGGGGGCGTGGGAGGGATTAAAGGGTTGAAAAAAACAGACGCTTGGCTGAAATCTCTCTGGAAGAAAGAAAAAGCGCCGATAGAGATATTGAAAATGTTGAAGGTGAGACTTGGTGAGGTTGGGAATGGATGCAACTTGACATACTCTCCATATCAAAGAAAAACGATTGCGAACTTGTCTGAATTGGTAGTTAAAGGATTGTATAGCATACCAGTGAAAACAGCCTTGGGATGCACGGATGCAGGGTGTGTAGCCTATCAGCAGGAGATTTTTTCTCTCTTGAGTAATAGCGGAAACGTCGTTATTAATGCGGGGGTGACCATTGGTTCCAATTTAAAAAAAGAATACGGGCAGATTGCGGTGCCAGAGAAGGTGAAGGTTTACACGGTGCTACCAGAAAGAGAGGCCAATATGCCGGTCCAGATTCGTGTAAAATTCGCTTCTAAAAAATACCTTGAGTCTTCCGCAGTTCACTCTCGTCACGTAGAAATCCTGAGCGGCATCTTGTTCGAGGCTGGGAATGTTTATACAGGGAATTTTGGGGCTAACGCAAGTAAGGACACCGAGGCAAAAGTAGCTGCCCACAACACTAGGCAGGTCGCACGAATCGCGAAAAATTATCCCATAACCCAAAATGATTGGCGGAACCTAATGAAATTATTTTTTGCGACGAACGTAAGTGCACTTACGTTCCAATGCACTGCTAACTATGTGACAGCGTTCAAGAGTGGTTCTCACGATATTGGAGCAAACTTACAGACTAATTATTAGTAACCCCCGCTTTTGAAAAAATTTAACAAATCAATGCTGGTGAGCATAAACGACCGCGCACATAGCTTAAACTATGTTAAAACTCAAATTGTTTCTTGTTTCATTAACCAATATTTTTCCGAGTGTTCTTCTATAGTATATAAAATTACGTTCCGTCGGGGACCATTTAAGAATTTATTTTCTCTCCGCCCGCGGATCCGGAAGAGTCAAATTATTACCGGATATTGTTGACTCTGGGCAAATCAAGAGTTTTGGAGATTAACCTGATTTCAAAATGCCTAAAATGGGTAAGCATATTGCAGCACCTATTCTCGCTGATATCAGTTCTCGCTTCCATGTCAGGGCTGTATATACTACCAAAAATCAAGCAGACCCAAGATCCCAATCAAGCCTCATAATATCCCTTATACCAATCCACAAATCTCTGAACCCCTTGTTTGACCGGTGTGGAGGGTTTAAATCCGGTGTCTGTGATCAGGTCGTTTACGTCGGCATAGGTGGCAGGCACATCCCCGGGCTGGAGGGGGAGATATTCCTTGAGAGCCTCTTGCCCCAATGCCGTTTCAATGGCCTCGACAAATTCCATCAGGGCCACGGGCTGGTTGTTTCCGATATTGTAGATCTTATAGGGTACCCGGGAGGATGACGGGTTGGGATTGTCCGAGGACCAGTCCGGATCCGGCTCCGGAATTTTTTCCATGACCCGGATCACCCCTTCCACGATATCGTCGATATAGGTGAAGTCCCGTTTCATGTCACCGTTGTTGAATACCTTGATGGGCTCATTGTTGAGTATGGCTTTGGTAAAGAGGAACAGGGCCATGTCCGGCCGGCCCCAGGGCCCGTACACCGTGAAAAACCGAAGCCCGGTGCAGGGAAGGTTGTAAAGGTATGAATAGGTATGGGCCATGAGTTCATTGGCCTTTTTGGACGCCGCATAGAGGCTGATGGGATGGTCCACGTTGTGGCGGACGGAAAAAGGCATATTTGTGTTGAGGCCGTATACCGAGCTTGAGGAGGCATATACCAGGTGGCCGACCTTGGAATGGCGGCATCCCTCAAGGATATTGCCGAACCCCACCAGGTTGGCGTCCACGTAGGAAGCCGGGTTTTCGATGCTGTACCGGACCCCGGCCTGGGCCGCCAGGTTAACGACACAGTCAAAGGAATGGGATACAAAAAGGTCTTCCATACCCTTTCTGTCGGCCAGGTCCAGACGCTGGAATTGGAATCCGTCCCGATCGTTCAATAGAGCCAGGCGGGATTTTTTCAGTTCCACATCATAGTAGTCGTTGAGATTATCAATTCCCAGGACCTGGTGGCCCTGGTCCAGCAGACGTCTGCCCAGACCGTATCCGATAAAGCCGGCTGCGCCGGTGACAAGAACCTTCATATTCCATCCTTTTGTTTTGCCGATAATTCTTTTTCTACCACAGGGCCCAGCTGCCGGTGAAATAAACGTAAAGGGCCAGCCCCAGGTTGGTGACTCCGTGGGCCACTATGCAGGAAAGCAGATCCTTTCGCATTATCCATAAAACCGACATGAGAATACCGTAAACAATCGCTGCAGGCCATTCCGGAACCGTATGCCCCACAGTGAAGACAACGGTGGATATTAAAACCGCCGGGACGCTCCAGGCTCCGGGGCTGACATCGTTAATATTCGCTTCCTCAAGTGCGTCCAAAAGGGGGGTCTTTGCCTTTTGTCTGCGAAACTCATCCCATTGCAGGGCTAGTCTGAATACAAACCCCCTCATCATCAGCTCTTCAAAAACAGGAACTACCAGGCTGGCCGTTACCATGCGCAGGATAAACCCTGAAAAAGACCAGGCCTCGCCGCCGTCCCCTGCAAAGGGTCTGTAAAGTCCGCACCACAGAACCAGCCCGACAAGACCGAAACCCACTCCCCAAAGACAGGAGGCCCTCCGGCTCCTAGGCCCGGTAAGGGGAATGTACCAGCGCCAGGCCCAGACCAGGAGGGCCGTGACAATGACCAGTTTGAGGCTGTAGTTCAATTCAACACTGATCTTGTCCTGGAGAAGGGAGGCAATCCCCACATAGGCAAAATAAGGGGCGGCATAGGGAATGATCAACTCTCGGTTGGACCAGGTGTGCAGGGTCTTGTTCATCTTGCTCATGGGGGCCTTTTTCAACATTGTTCAGCAAATGATCAAGTTCTAATGGATCGGCTCTGATATTTCAAGGAGTTATTTTTTTCAAATGGGACCCTCATCTTCTGGAAATAAAAAACAAAGGGATTGCCACGGGCTTCTGCGCCCCATGCTGCCTTGACGGAATATCCGGCAGCATGAGGTGGAATCGGGTCTTCTATAATATTTTTAGGAATGCAGGGAAACGGGCATTGGGCTGAAGGGATACTCTGTTCTATGGAAGGTCTGAATAAATCGGGGAACTGGACCATTTGCTGATTCTTTCCCAGCCGTACCGGTCCTCCCAGCCCCTTCGCCTGTCCCTCCGATTCTGTCGGTTCTGATTTCCGGGATATCCCGGGCCCATGTCCAGGATACGCCTGTCAACCGGCGATCTTCGGTCCACCGGAGAGCGTTTGATGTACACACTTTTTGCATGGGTCATTTTTACCTCCTTGCCTTTTTCAATTTCGTCTTTCATATTTTCGTCCCAAATGATTGGTTTAGGCCGGGCAGATGGAGAAAGGATGGTTTACATATCTTGCAGTTCAGGATCTGAGCTTACCACTGAAGTATATTTCCCTATATTATATAAAAAATTCCACAATTGTCAAAATATTTTTTATGGAAATATCAGTTTGTCAAGGATGAGGCCGTAAAACAGACCCGGGCTTGAAGGGGGCGGGTTGATCCGCGAAAATTTCCATCCGATGTGGGCGCCACATACGGAACAGGCTCCAATTTCCCAGGAATAGCCGGGAAACCATGTAAATTCGGATGAGGGTCTGGAAACAGATACGCACCCCTCGGCCCGGGTAAAACATCCGATTTCAAAGACATGACCGTGGGGATTGGCAAAGGTATGGGAAAAAGCCGAATCCACCGTGGTCTGATGGGCCGGCCGGGTAACGACATTGCTGCACAGACGGCAGACCACCACCTTTTCTTCCCCGGGGGCGGTTTCAGATTCCTGTCTGGTCTCTTCATCGATGGCTTGGCGGCAAACAAGGAGCATGGATAAAACCGTTTATCTGCTTTCTTTGTCCAGGACATAGAGGGTCGCTCCCACCGGGGCAAAGGAAAGAATCAGAATATTGAGCCAGGGGACCAGAAATAAGAGCCCGAACCCCAGGTGAAACATCAGATTCTGTCTCAGGTATTGCACTCTTGTTCGGAAGGGAACCATCCGTCTGGCAGGAACCAGGTCGGTATTGTCCCAGGCCATGAACATGGCTGCGGTCAGGGCCGATATCAGTATAATTGCGGGACTCAAAGGAGTGAACAACCCGAAAATCATGATCAGAAGACTGATGATGACCGGGATCACCGCCCTGGGGATCTCCTGTCTGACCAGATGGAGAAAGAACTGAATCAGAGAAGTCTGTACGGGATTTTTTTCCTGCCCCAGAACCATTCTCTCGGTGATCCGGGACATGTAATCCATGATAAACACCCCAAAAAACAATTGGGCGATGAGATAGGACAAGACCATGGCAATCCCGGCCAGAAACAGGGTTAAAATCCATGAGGCAATCTTCCAGATATAGACCAGCCACCCTGATTCAGGCGCCTTCCATATCATGGAGAGAATCTGATCGTGCCAGAGCAGGATCAGGCCGACCAGGGAGAGGGTCAGGAGCAGGATCACCAGAAAACGAAGCAGGCCCAGCATGAGAAGAGAAGGCGTTTTCATGGCCAGGCCCAAACCTTTTAAATTGTATTTTATTCCCGAAAAAAATTCCATATGACCTTAAATTGTCCTTGCTATTCATTCCATGTATTCGTCCACTATAGAAAAATTAGATTCCAAGTTCAAGGGATTTGCCCATCATGCAGGGGTCAAATCCCCGCACAGACCCTTGTGCTTTCAGAACCCGGGATGCATTGAATAAAATAGGTCAGCTCCCGGGAAAATTCCTTGTAGCATGCATTGGTATTTTCCTCCACCACCTGCTGATCCAGGTGAAAGTACTCCCTGTAAAATTTGAAAAAAGAGAGGGATTTTTCCGTGTCCCTCCGGTCAAAGATCCCCCTGGCGATTCCGATTTTCCAGATCATGGCCGTGTCCTTTGAGACCAGATTCTCTTCAAGAAGGTTCAGGACTTCCTCGGAAGTATGAATCTTGTGGGATACGCCCGTGCTTTCCAGGCGGGAAGCCGTATTCACGGCTGTGCCGATGGCCGTGACGATCCGTCTTCTTGAGGATCCCAGGGGGCCGACCAGGGCCGGTCCGAATTCAAGGCCGGCCCTGAATCCGATATCCATGGAATGGGTTCTCATGAGGGTCCTGATTCTCTTTTCCCGGTCCATGGGGTGGCTGCCTAACCGGATGCGGTGGATCTCATTAAAAATGGAGGCCAGGGCGCAGACCAGGAGCATGACACGCTCGGCAGGACCGGGCCGCCGGTCAAGGCCGGGATCGTCAAATATGGAAACATTCTGGAGGAAGACGGAATCTCCGATGAAATTGTCCACACGACAGGAAAAGACAGCCGCGGTTTCAGCGGCGATTTCATGGCAGAGGTTCAATATCAGAAAGTACTCCCTGGGGCTTAGGCAATTTCTGACCCGGACCGATCCAACCATATCCAGAAAAGCATAAACCCCGTCGGTTATCATGACAGGGGTCATTTTCAACTGACTTGCCTTTACCGCGCCCACGGCCATGAGCTGTTTTTTTTGCTCGTCCAGTTCCGCCTCTTTTTCCTTGAGCCGGGTCCAGGTTTTCCGCAGTCTCTTTTCCTTGCGCCAGATCAGTTTGGTGGCAGACCTGCCCCTGGCTTTGCCCAGATAGGCCAGGGAGGCGGTTTCAATGGCCGAAACAAGGGTATCCATTCTTTTTTTCAGCCGGTCTCCATGGACAAAGCCTTTATCATCCATCTTAAGAAGCTGCCGGTCCACGGTATTGAAGATAATGGCCCCATAGTCCGGGACATAGGCGGATACAAAATTATCCGGCCTGAAATACCCGATGATATTCGGATCCACCCGGATATCGGCCTGCATATCAAAGCCTTTTCCGTCATAGGAGATCACCGGCAGATCATTTGGGATCTTACCTGCCCTGCCCGGCTCTCCACTGGTACGGGGTGCAAGTCCGATCCCGTTTATAATCAGGACTTTAATTCCCTTTGCATAGTAATCCTTGTGTTTCCTCAGGATATAGGCCACCACCCCCTCATTTTCCCTGACATCCCCAAAGGGATCCGTCCTGGAGAAATAGACCGGAGAGAGCCTTTTTATTTTCACGATGCCCGGGCCGAACCATTGAAACAGGAGGCCTGCCGCCCCCCTGCCGTCCAGTTTGTGAACCACGCCCCTGTCCCATTTGTAGGGGGGCAGAAACTTCTCTCCCGAATAATCCGTACCAAACATAAGACCTGCCTGCCTGGCCTTGAGAAGCCTTCTGCTAAAAGACAATAAAAATCTGAGAATATCTTTTTTTTTAAAGATCAGGGTTTGGAATTCTTGAATATCAGGCAGTTTTCGGTTCATGATTTTTCCTGAAAAACAGTCCAAATAAAACCCGAACCTATGGATATGGAGGAGAAAAAATGATAGCTTCAAATAACCGCACCAGGAGAAACAGGAATGGGTTCGAGGGGTGATGCCTTCTTGGGTTCCGGCTATTATATAAAATTTTATAAAAATATAAACAAGTATCTGGGAAATAAAACCCAAACCGTACAAAATTCAGAGCCATGGATATGCCGATCTATCTGCAAACCAGACAGCAGGGCCTGCTGAAAATAAAGATTGCCCAGGCCCGGGACCTCATGGAAAGCTGCCGTCTCTGCCCCAGGGCCTGCCGAATCACTCGAAGCAGAGATCAAAGGGGATATTGCAGGGCCACAAACCATCTGGAGATTTCCAGTTTTTCCCCCCATTTTGGAGAGGAACCTCCCCTGTCCGGTTCAGGGGGCTCGGGAACCGTTTTTTTCACCCATTGCAGCCTTGGGTGCATTTTCTGCCAGAACTTTGACATCAGCCTAGAGGGGAGAGGAGAGGAGGCAGAACCGGGCCAGCTGGCTTCGGTCATGCTCTATCTTCAAAAAGCAGGATGCCATAATATCAACCTGGTCAGCCCGGGACATTATCTGCCTTTTATCCTGGAAGGGCTGGACATTGCCGCTGAAAACGGGCTTGATCTTCCCCTGGTCTATAACAGCTCCGGGTATGAGAGCCTGGAGGCTCTCAAAATACTGGACGGCATCGTGGATATCTATATGCCGGATTTTAAATTCTGGGACGGCACCATCGCAAAACAGGCATGCAATGCCCCGGATTATCCCCAAGTAGCAAGAAAGGCCCTAAAAGAGATGCACGACCAGGTCGGAGACCTGATCCTGGATGGAGGGGGGATTGCCCGGTCGGGCCTGCTGGTCCGCCACCTGGTCCTGCCTGAAAATCTGGCCGGAACCGATAGAATTCTGAACTTTCTGGCCAATGAGATCTCCCCCCGGACCCGGGTCAATGTCATGTCCCAGTACCGGCCCATGTACCGGGCCCGGAACATCCCGGAACTTTCCAGATCCCTCACCGTAAAAGAGTACAGGCAGGCCCTGAAAATCGCAGAAGAACTGGGGCTGACCCTTCTCACCTGATTGCGGACCCGCCCCCTGCCCCAATCCATCTTCCATGGATTTTTCTTCTATCCCCGGGTCTGGGCCTGGATAAGGGCTTTGAGAATATTCCGGGTCTCCACCAGGGCCGGAGAGATATTGAGTCTTTTCCGGCCCAGCTGAAACCGGACGCTCTCCTTTTTCAGGAATCGGTGGGGCGGCAGATTGACCAGGATTTTTTCCAGCCGATCCAGGGAAAACTTCATATGATCCTCGGAAAATACGAGGATCAGGGTGTTGGGGGTGATATCCAGGCGTTGGATCCCGGCCTGGATGGACAAGACCCTGAGCATGATCTTGAGGAGCATGTTTTCCGCTTCCTTGGGAAGCTTTCCATACCGGTCTGCCAGTTCTTTTTTCATGTCTGCGATCTCGGACACCCGGGTGAGGCGGGAGAGCCTTCGGTAAAGGGTGAGACGCTGCTCCACGGATTCGATATAGGTATCGGGAAATCCCGAAGATATGGATGCGTTGATCTCGGGCTCCAGGGGTTCGATCCTCGATTCTCCCTTGAGCTCATGGACCGCGTTGTCCAAAAGCTTTAAAAACATATCATAGCCCACGGCCGCGATATGTCCGGACTGGGAAGCCCCCAGGGCTGTTCCGGCTCCCCGGATCTGCAGATCCTTCATGGCGATCTGGAACCCGGAGCCCAGGTCCTTGTACTCCATGAGTGCGGACAGTCTTTTTTTGGCGTCCTTGGTGAGGCGGGATTCGTCTGAGATGAACAGGTAGGCGTAGGCCTGGTGATCTCCCCGGCCGATGCGGCCCCGGAGCTGATAGATCTGGGAGAGACCGAAGCGTTCAGCCTTGTTGATGATCATGGTGTTGGCCGAAGGGATATCCAGACCCGATTCAATGATGGTGGTGCAGACCAGAAGGTTGATCTCAAAATTGACGAACTGGAACATGACCTTTTCCAGGTCGGCTTCCGAAAGCCTGCCGTGGGCCACTCCTATTTTGGCCTCCGGGACCAGGGCTTCAAGCTCAGCAGCCATCTTAAAAATACTTTTTATATTGTTATGGACGAAAAAAACCTGGCCGTTTCTGGCCAGTTCCTTTTTCACCGCATCCTTGACAATGGCCTCTTCATATTTCGAAATATAGGAGACAATGGGCTGGCGGTCTGCCGGCGGGGTGGTGATCACGCTGATATCCCGCATCCCGGTCAAAGACATGTGAAGGGTCCGGGGAATGGGGGTGGCGCTCAGGGCCAGCACATCCACCGTGCTTCTCTTTTTCTTGAGGGCCTCCTTGTGCTTGACCCCGAACCGCTGCTCTTCGTCGATGACCAGAAGGCCCAGGGATTTGAATCCCACATCCTTCTGCAGCAACCTGTGGGTTCCGATGACGATGTCGGTCAGTCCCGACTCCATCTGCTTGATGATCCGGGTCTGTTCCTTTCTGGACCTGAACCGGGAAAGGCACTCCACATTTACCGGATAGTTGCTGAACCGTTCCCTGAAGGTGGCCAGATGCTGTTCCGCCAATATGGTGGTGGGAACAACCACAGCGGCCTGTTTTCCGTCGTTTACCGCCTTAAAGGCCGCCCTGACGGCCACCTCTGTCTTGCCGTATCCCACATCCCCGCAGACCAGCCGGTCCATGGCAATGGGAGATTCCATGTCCAGGCTCACATCATCGATGGCCTTTAGCTGATCCCGGGTTTCCTCATAGGGAAAAGAAGCTTCAAAATCATTGTAAACATGGTCCGGCCGGCTAAAGGAAAAGCCTTTCTTGACTCTTCTTTTGGCATAGAGGTCCAGAAGGTCGGCAGCCATTTTTTCCACCTCTGCCTTGGCCTTGGCCTTGGATTTCACCCAGGTTTTAGACCCGATCTTGTCCAGGACCGGGGTGTAGCCGTCCATGCCCACGTATTTGCCGATCATTTCGATGCGGTCCACGGGCAGATATAATTTGTCATCATCCCGGAACAGGATGAGAATAAAATCCTGGGCAATGTTCTCGACCTTCAGGCGGCAAAGTCCCCGGTACTGCCCGAGACCATGCTCCATGTGAACGACGATGTCTCCCTCTTTCAATTCTTCCGGAGCAATGAATTCGGTTTTCAGATCCCGGGCCGCACTCTTGTGGCGCCGGATTCTTTTTTTGCCGAAAATCTCATTTTCCGTGATCAGGGCCAGACCTTCCTGCTCCAGGATAAACCCGGCGCCAAGATCGCCGATCAGATAATAGATTCCAGGCCTTTTGCCCCGGACCGAGTCAAAGGAATCCACAAACCCGGGTTCAATTCCATAGGGGGCCAGAAGGGAGAGCAGGCGCTTGGCCTGGACCGGCTGGCTGAGGACGCAAAGGGTCTTCTGCCCCAGGTCGGATCTTTTTTGTATCCAGTCCACCAGAGGCTGGAGGGGATGTTCCTCACCGGAAAGAGACCGCAGCTGCTGGGAAAGGATCAGGTTGTCCTGGCAATTGAAATGAAATATCCTGGTTTTTGCCTTATCCTCTTCCAGCTCAAGCGGTTTAAAGGACAGGTGGTTCAGGGAGTCTATTTTCCGCCGGACCTGGTCCCAGGAAAGGTAAATGGTCTCGGGTTCAACACAAAGACGGTTTTCCGATGTCACGGTCCTGTAGTTGAGAAGGGCCTTGTTTTCAAAATCAAGGGCCCTGGACTCCAGCACATCCGGGGAATCCAGGATCACAAGCCCCTTGTCCGGAATATAGTCGAAAAAGGTATCCAGGGTTTCATATACAATGGAAAGCATGCTCTCTATGCCGGGGAACCGGCCGGTTTCCCGGATGGTATTCACATATTCCCGGACCCTGGGGGCCTCCAGTCCGGCTGCAGCTCCGGCCCGGCGGAGCCGGGCAAGGATGTGGGGATGATCCTGCCGGTGAATCACAGCCTCGGTGGCCGGCAGAATAACGATTTCAGACAGGTCCCGAGTGGTTCTTTGGGTATAGGGAGAAAACAGCCGGATGGATTCCACAAGGTCACCGAAAAACTCCAGCCTTACCGGATAGGCCTGTCCCGGTGAAAACAGGTCCAGGATCCCTCCCCTGACCGAGTAATCTCCGGGATCCTCCACCAGGGAGGTCCGGATGTATCCGCCGGCTTCCAGTTTGGCCACCAGATCATCCCGGTCGGTCTCCTCATTGACCATGACTAGTTCTGAAAAATGATTGATCCCGGTTTTGGGAATGAGCTGCTGAAGAAGGGTCTCGATATGGGTGACAACGATTCTGGGTGAGGAACCGGATTCCATGAGCTCGGACAGCACAGCCAGACGGGAAGTGGAGGTTTCCCGGTGATATGAGAGGGATTTGAAAGGCTGGATATGGTATCCGGGAAAATAGAGAACCGCCTCCTCCTCCTGGGGAAGGAAAAATTTCAGGTCTTCCATGAAGGCCTGGGCCGTTTTCTGATCCCCCAGGACGACCACAAGGCTTTGACCGGCCGATCTGAAGATCCGGGATGTAAGATAGGCTTTGTGGGCCCCCTCTTCCCCGGCAATAATCACACTGCTTTTCTGCTGATTGATTTCATGGATGATGGATTGGGTCATGGCAAGGGGGCTGTCCAGAATCAGAGGCCTGTTGTCAAAAACGCTGTCCCGGGCCCGTTGATTTTATATTGATTTTACCGGACTTAAACAAACAAGGCCGGCGGATATGGGTTTTATTTCGGCCTGAAAGGATAAATGATGTAGGGCCAAGAATCAAGGAATAATCCCGATGCACTTGCGCGGTTTTCAATCAGACATCACTTGAACTTATTGGCCAGATCATTGTCAATCACATAGATACAGGCCTCGTTGGCCCCCTGGAGGGTATATCCGAATTTCCGGGACAAATTGTCGATGAGAAATTTCACGTCCTTTTTGATCCGCTTGTCATGGGTTCTGAATTTTTCCGTATCAAAATCCTTGATGGCGCCCCTGAAGTTTTCATTGTCCACAAAGGGCTCCAGCACCCGTTTCTTGAGGTTGTGGACATACCGCTCGTAAAGGGATTCAAAAAGCCGGGTCTCAAGGATGTCCTTGCCCTCGATCATGATTTCATGGGTCAGGGTCCGGGTGGTATACTCCTTGAGCACATCGTTCCGGATATCCTTTCTCCGGTTCTGGTCCATGTTCTCCGCCAGGAGACGGTTTTCAATGCTCTCCAGAAAAGCCTCGGTGACATGGATCTCCTCTTTGGTGAAAATGCACCGGATCACGGAGTTGATCTCATTGGTCACGGCGGAGATATAATTTTTGATATCCTTGGCAATCTGCTCTTCATTGTAATAGTAAAGGGATTCCTTGACCTGCTGGAGCACGGAATAATCGTACATTCTCAATAGGGAGGACAAAAACCCCTCTGGAATCTTTTTTTTGGGATCAGAGTCCATTTTTTTAAAAAAGGTGCAGAGTTCCGACATGTTGATCAGCTTGTCTTCCTTGGCATACTTGGAGTAAAACTGATCAAATATCTTGATGGAGTCCCGTCCTGAAAAGCCCTCCTTTCCGTAAATCTCAGACTCGGCAATGATCTTTTTCATCCTCTTTTTATCCAGGGCCTTGAGATCGTCATCATCCAGCCATTTGGGAATGTTTCCGGAAAAAAGCTCCATCTTCAGCAGCATGAGGTTGTCGTCGCAGAAGTTCATATACTTCTTGGGCTCCTGGATCCACTCTTCCAGGGCCGAGGATTCTTTTCCGATGCGGGTGCAGATGATGATCCTGGCAAAGTTATCCAGAACCATGGGCAGAAAACTGCTCTCCACGTGGCGGCCGAAGATGTTCAGATAGATCTTCACTTCGGTCTTCACGTCCAGGACATAGGGAATGTCGATGTACTGAATCCTGTCGTCAAAGGAAGGGAAATCCCCGATATTCTGTTTGTCCTCGGGATTCATCAGGGCAAAGAACAGGGAATCCACCCTCTCCTCTACATTTTCGACCTTGTGAACCCCTTCGGAAATCACATTGTGCAGTTCCACCATCCTCTCCACATTATGGGACTTGATATCCATGAGGGCGTATATCCCATTGTTGACTTTGGCAAAGTTGGAAAAGATATAGTTGATGATGTTGGAGTCCTGGAACAGGGTGTTGATCCTTTTCTGAAGCATCTGATTTGAGATGATGTTCTGCTTTAAGGGCTGGTCCCCTGGATTGAACACAGAGATGCCGTTGCCGATCCGCCGGTTAAAGTAATAGGGCCTGGCATGGAGCATCTTAAAGACTTCACCGGGATTCCCCACCCGTTCAAGCAGGGAATGATAAATGGAGGAGCAGACCGTGCAGACCTCCTCTTTAAATACCCATTCATACTCTTTTTCCGTAAACAGACGCCATTTGAACTCATCGTTCTTGATCAGTTCATCCAGGACATTTCTGCGCTGTTCCTTGGGGATGACCAGAAAGGGATTGTCATGGGCCAGACAGGGAATTTCAATATAATCCCTTTCCTTGCCGGTGAATTCAATCAGCCCGGCGTCCCTGTCCATGTTTGTCTCCCCTTCCTTTTCCACGTACTGGATCAGCTTTTCAAAGGCGGAAACCGGGATGACGGCTTCCTTGTCCTGGAGCTTTTTGATATCCAGCCGCCAGACGATCTCATAGCGCAGACCCTCCTCTGTATTGGCATAGATCTCAAATTTTTTTAAAAGATTGTTTAAAAATGTGCTCTTGCCGCACCCGTGGGGTCCGTAAAATACATAGATCCTGTTCTGCTGGGCCCCGTGCCGTAGGTACTCCATCTGCTTCATGAAGCGGTTGGCAAAAAGCATGTCCGGGAAATAGGGGTTGCTGGATCCTTCGGAGAACAGCCTTGAACAATCATAGTCGGTAAAGGCCATCCGGGTCAGGTCATCGGTGATCGATTCCTGGGATTCCTCCACATAGCTTTTGATCATATCGTGGAAGGACTGGAAGATATTTCTCAGGACCTGGGAGGGGTCTGATTTTAAGATATTCAAAAAATCCCCAAAAGATACGGGTTGGAGCCTCTGATAATCCCTGATTTCCCGGTCCAGCAGCTCAAGTGCCTGGTCAACGGCCAGGTCTGAAACCTGACCCGTGGATTTTGTCGAGGATGTCTTGTTTTCCGTCATCAATCACAGCTCCCGCTTATTCAGTTTACGATCTTCCATGACATAGAGCAGCCGCTTCCACTGGATTTTTTCTTTGGATTCATCTTCCTTGGCTGCCGGGGCAGCCGGATCCCAGAAATTGGCATATGAAGTCACTGCCTTCTTGGACGAGGTCACAGGCTCACTGGTCTCAAGGTAAACCGGACCGCCCCATAGATACTCGATACCCATCATGGTGTTTTCGATATAATCCAGTTTCAGGGGCTTGCCTTCGAAGGTATGGTCCAGGTAGAGAATCCCCTTTTTGCTTTCTTCCCGGTCCACCCGGATATGGGGGGGATGGTACAGGGAGTTGATGATCATCTGCTTATAATCTTCGGCTTTCTTGGATTTAATATAGTACTCCCATGCCATTTTTTCCCGGACAAACCGCTTTCCGGTAACAAAGAGCTTATGCCGGGTGACAAATTCCTGGTCAACAAACCGGTTGATAAAGGTAAAATCATTCAAGGTTTCCCGGATTTTAAATATATACGAATCCCCGGTATTTTTCTGATCGTCGTACCGATCTTTTCGGACTTCGTCCCTGAGCCGGGAATATTCAATGGAGTAGCAGCCCTTGTTCTCCATTTCACGGATATGCTCAAAAAGCCTCATGCCCAGGGCATAGGGGTTGAATCCGACCTTGGGAAGGGAGGTAACGGCGGCATTGACCTTGGCGTAATCCGACTCGTGCCCGCTGATTCTGTCGTCCCTCATGAAAAGGGTGTCATGCCAGTAGCTGGCCCATCCCTCGTTCATGATCTTGCTGCGGACCTGGGGCTGGAAGTAGAGGGAGGTGTTTCGGACAATCTGAATAACAGACTTTATCCATTCATTCTCCTCCTGTTTGAGAAAAGAGGAGTATCTTAAGATATACTCCATCACATCAAGTTCAGGCTCGATCTTGGACTCGCTTTCTTTTTTATACAACTCCTCAAATTCCGGATAAAGGCCCTTGATCAGATCAAAAAAATCTTCATCGGTTTCCCGGCAACGATTGTACCGGGTGATCTCCTTGAGATAGGTGTTGTGGGGAACCTTTTTTATCCTCTGGAGAAAAATATCAAAATAAAAATCAATCCGGCTGATCCGCCTTTGTTTCTCTTCTGAAAAGATCCGATTCAAGTGGTGATGGTATCCCACCAGGTTGTCCACCGACCTTGAGAATTCAATGGCATAATCGACCCATCTACCCTTTTCAGACCGCAGCCTGGCAATCATGCGCTTGTCGGCCAGGGCCTGGCCCGTAATATCCACATCCCAGGTGTTTTTAAAAAAAATATTGTTCTGGAAGAAATCGATGTGTCCCAGGACATGGTAAAAGATCATGACGTTGAGCCAGTCCGGGTTGTTGTCGTTGTAATAGGAGATGGCCGGCCGGGTGTTGATGACGGTCTCATAGGGATTGGAGGGATATGCCTCGTACATCCCCTTGCCGGACAGCACTTTTACGTCATGGACCCAGTAGTCGTAGAGGGTGGGAATCATGACCTTGGGGGAAAGCTCGATCATATCCCGGTTGGTCACGATGTACTCAAGGGTCTCATCGTCAAAGCGCAAGCCCGCATCCCTGGCCCGGAGTTTACACTCTTCCATTATGCCTTTGACATGCTGACTGACAAGTTCCATTTCCAACTCTCTTTCCGGGCCGGGTGCCGGGTTAGGGAATCATCAGGAAATCAGATGTTTTATTCCCTGGATAATTCTGGAATCATCCACATCCTCTTCCATGACATCCATTTTAATCAGGTTCTCATGCTTGGTTAATATGTTCGAGGCCCTCAGATATTTTTCCACTTCAGTCTTTTTTTTCCCTACATACCTGTGCTTGACAATGGTGATGCCCACCCTTGCGGCATAGCTGAGCATCCTCTCCATTTCCTCAAGGGTCTGTTTTCCGTCCTTGTCCCAGTCATCCCCGTCCGTACCGTGGAACACATAGATGTTATAATCCCGGGCCAGGCTTTCCCTTTCCACGATGTCGTTGACCAGCTTAAACGCGGTAAAGACCTTGGTTCCGCCGGCCACCTTATAGGAGTAGTACTTGTAAAAATCCGGGACCTCCCTGGCTTCGGTATCATGGAGGACAAACCGGGTCTCCACCTGTTTGTCATATTGATAGACCAGCCAGGAGTAGAGCATGACATGCTGGGACACGACAGCCTCGGTAACCTTCCCGCTCATGGACCCGGAATAGTCCCTCAGGAAGAAGACCAGGGCCTGGGACTCGTACTCCTTTTCCCGGGAGAGTATCCTGTAGATCATATCCCGGGGAGAGATGATGAACCTTGTGGTATCGATGTTTGAGACATCGGGAATATTGCCCAGGGTGATATTGGTTTCCACAATTTTCTTTAAAGTGGCCTTCTTGTCCAGGACCTGGCCGACTCCCTGGTTCCGGTCGGTGAGGTCATATATATATCTTGCCAGGGCTCTTTTTTTCCCCTTGTCTTTTAAATTGGGGAGTTGAAAATCCTGGGACAGGACCTTGCCCAGTTCATAGGCATTGGCTTCGAATTCATGTTCTCCGCCCTGGCCTTCCCCAGGGCCTTCTCCCTGGCCTTCCCCATCTTCATCTCCTTCCCCCTGCTCCGGGCGGACCGGCTGCTCTCCGATGACATCGCCCTCCTCCCCCTCTCCGGTGCCTCCGGTGGGCTCTCCCTCCCCCGGTTCCTGGTCGGGATCAAATTCATCATGGACAAATTTCTCCTCCACCGTGGTGGGCACAACAATGATCTTTTCCTTGCCCCCGGTTCCGGGTTTGACAATCCTTCCGATACGGATCTTGCGTTTAAATCCGTCTTCCTCTCTTTTCCGGTCCCGTTCAAGGAGTTCATCCAGGGTAATCATACCGCGCCTCCCTATTTGTCATCTTCCTGGGAACAAAAATACTCGATGGTCTTCTGGGCACAGGTACGGCAATATCCCAGTTTGTCGTGCATGGTGGAGATCATCCGGTCATACAGCTTCTGGTTTTCCTCGTTGGTCCGGTTGGCCAGGGCTCCGATCAAAGATCCGGCCCCGGCAATATCAGACTTGAGGCGGACATCGGTGATGGCCTTGACCAGCTCCAGATTGTCCATGAAATCATAGTTGGCATCCACGGACAATTTCTGCCCGTAGATCTTTCTAATGGAATTTCTGAAAGAGGCCTTCTGCTCCTCGGTTTTCAGACCCAGTCTTTCTTCCACGTTCTTGATATACCGTTCGTCGATTTTAAGGGCCTTGAGTTCACCGGTCTGGGGATCCTTGTACTTCCACATCATGTCCGGCCCCAGATGTTCGGCATCCACCCCGATGATCATGTTTACGTAATTGAGAACGTCTTTTTTAATGGCCAGGGGCTCATCCATATAGGCGTTGAACATCTCCGTCATGATCCTTTCCCGGTAGAGGCCCCGGGCGATCTTAAGGTCCTCCATAAACTTGGCCCGGTCTGCCGGTTCATGGACATAGTCCAGAACCGTGCGCTCCAGGGCATTGAATATATCCAGGGCAAACATGCACCGGCCCTCGTTGGTTTCCGAGCTTTCCAGCAGCAGCTGGACCGCCCGGCCCAGATTCCTCTGGCCCAGGCCTTTCTGGCCGAACCGCTTGGTGATGTCCGTATCCTGGTTCAGGGAATCAATGAGCTCGGCCAGGGTCTTGAGGCTCTTTTCCCCGGCCACTTCACCGGCGGCCAGTTTCATGGTTTCCACCGGTGTCAGCTTCTCCGACCTGGGCAGCCGGGTCAGCACCACGCCCACGGAGGTGGCATAGTTGAGGTTGGGGTCCTGGTGGAGCACCTCATGGTCCAGGGACCGCTTGATATCGGCGCCAATGGCGTATTCGGTCAGGGTTTTCTGGATTTTGTAATCCGTGTTATGGGCCACATAACAGATCCTGCACCGGTCCACAATGGGCGCCTCTTCTCTTTCCGACAAAAAGGTGTCAAATTCCGAATTGTTGCTGGTGGCGATGATCAGGGTGTCAATGGGCCATTTGAAGCCGTCCAGTTCGATCATCCGGTTCTGGATCACCCCGAGATAGACCTGGACCAGATCTTTTTTATTTTTATAGATCTCGTCGCTGAAATGGATCCCGCCTCCGGCCACCCGGGCCAGGGCCCCCCTCCTGAGATCAAACCGGTAGGGGTTGTTGGAGTCTGAGATATGAAGCAGTCTCTGGATGGACTCTTCTCCCATGAGGTCCACGGCCGAAGAGGTGATCTTGTCCTTGGCCGGATATTTCCCGGTGATGGTGCCCAGACTTTCGATCAGGGGAACCGGAGTCACCTCGATAAAGGAGAGCATTTTCGTGACATCGCCGTCACACACCTCCCGAATCTGGTCCCAGATATAGGCGGAACAGGCGCCTAGGGGACGGTAACTGGCGTAAAGGCTTTCCAGTTGGGCTTCCGTGAATCGGTGTTTCTTGGCAAGATAGGCCATGGATTTTTCCCGGGTTTCTTCCATGTTCATGGCCAGGATCATGGGATCTTCATAGGTCTGGGACTCGATGAATTCGATTTTACCGTATCCGCCCAGTTTCTTGAGATTGATGAATTTAAATGTGTATTTTCTGTTTTCCGGAATGCTTAAAAATTCCCGGTAGCGCGCGCACAGGTATTCCACAAAAAAGGTCTTCCCGTTTCCGGGCTCCCCCACCAGGACAAAGGCCATTTCCCTTGACGATCCCCCTTCTGAGGCGTCCTTGACAAAGGAAACAAAGGAGTTGATTTCGTCATACATGCCCACCAGATGTTTTTTCCCCTGGCTGAACAGATCAAACCGGTAGGTGGTTTTGCCCTTTACCGTGATCTTGCGAATTCCGGCATCCAAAATCATTCGCGACACGCCCTGAAAGGCATCCTCAAACATTCGCTGCCCTTTTTTGACTCCGTTAACGTGGTCTGCCAAACTCTTTGGGTTTGTTTTCACTGCCATTTTCCCCTCCTATGGGCAGCAAAAGAGGTGAATGCTGCCGGTCAAGATTATACTAAGGCTAGCTTGTGCTGTATGATTGAATTCAGGCTGTTTAAAAGGGTATTGGTTGTATGATCCGTTTGTAAGAATGAACAGCCTGCTAAAGTTAAAAGTAACAATTAAAAAATAGGGTGTCAAATTCTTTTGATCCTTTAATCGCCTTATCCAAGAGAAGGCAAAAGGATTGCATCTGAGCCGAAGGACGATTCTAAAACCTATAAAATCCTCTTTTCGGTTCTTTTGATTTAAGAAATTTCTATTAATGGATATTTACTTTGGGCCATGATATTTTGGGATAAAAAACATCGGACAAGGAAATTCTCCATGGCCTCCAGAACGGTTACAACGATTATCGATCCTGAAAAATGCACCGGGTGCGGCCTGTGCATAAAGGTGTGCCCCTGCCATACCCTTACCCTGAAAGACGACATTGCCATGGTCACGGGCAATCAATCCCTGGGCTGCGGCCACTGCATGGCAATCTGCCCCACCGGGGCCGTTCAGGTCAAATCCCTTGATCCGGACATGACCTGTTTTGAGACCTTCACACTTGACCGGGCCTGGGTCGGTTTCAAGGATTTTCCCGTTACAAAAATTGCCGGGCTCATGGCATCCAGGCGCTCCTGCCGGAATTTTAGGGACAGGCCCCTGGAACCTGAACGCTTAAGGGACCTGATCAAACTGGCAGCCCTGGCCCCTTCCGGAACAAACAGCCAGGACTGGCGGTTTTCCGTTCTGGGTTCGAGACAGGAAGTTCTCCGGCTCGGGGGATGGATTCAAGAATTTTTCCAAAATTTAAATTCAAAGGCTGAGAATCCGATCCTAAGAAAAGGGCTTCGGCTTTTGGGGATGAAAAAACTTGACGCCTATTTCAGAGAGTATTATGAATCGGTAAGGGAAGCGATCCAGGACATGGAAACCAGAGGAATTGACCGGCTCTTCCATGGGGCCACGGCATGTATACTGATCGGGTCAGGTCCGGATGCCAGCTGTCCTGTGGAGGATGCAATCCTGGCAGCGGGAAATCTCATACTGGGAGCCCATGCCATGGGCCTGGGCTCATGCCTCATCGGTTTTGCCGTCCAGGCCATGAAACAGGACCGGTCCATTCAAAGGAAACTGAACCTTCCTGAAGAGGAGGAGATTCATGCGGTTATTGCCCTGGGCGTTCCCGACGAAAAATACAGGACCATTACCGGCAGGAAAAAGCCCATTGTCAGATTTTTCTAAAATTCTTTGCAATCCTGGCCGGAAACCATTAATTAAGATGAAAAGGTCTGAAACAATAAAGAGGGTAACATGATCCAGGAAAAGGCGTTGACCATAATTGAGATCTCCCGGGAATTAAATGCCGGAACTGCATTCACTAAATTTCTTCTCAAGCGTTTTGGCAGGTTCCTCTCCCCGGAAACCTCGAGTGGACGGCAGGTTTACCCCCAAAAGGATGTTCATCTCCTGCTGAAAATCAAACATGGGCTCGACTCGGGTATTCTTCCCTCACAGATCGATGAGGACCTGGACCGGGCAGTTTCCGAACCAGGGACCGGAACGGGTTCCGGCGATGAGGCCCCGGATCTTCTGGGCATTGCAGAACAATTTCTCACCGGTCCGGATGAGGACATCCGTGTCAGCAAAGACGGATTAAAGCTGATAAAATCCCTGGTCAGTGACATCGGTGAGCAGCAGAAGCGCATCGCAGCGGCCCATGAAAAACGGGCCGAGGCCGAGGAACGCAAGGCCGCGGCCATTGAAAAGCGGGCCGAGGCCGAGGAAAAAAAGGCCAATGCCATGAACAATATCGCCAATGCCCTCCAGGAGATGAACCGGCTCAAGGTTCATGATCCAGAGACCGTACGGATCGCCCACCATGCCGCCAATATCTTTGATGCGGATAGCGGCCTCCTTGAGAATCCTGAGCCAGACTCTTTTGAAGATATTGAAACCCGACAGGAATCCGAACCTTATGAGGATGACCTCTCAGACCTTCTGGATATAGATGATATTGACGCTGACGGGAGTTCCCTTGTGGACGAGCCGGTTGAGACGGACGATCTCAATTCCCTGATCCAGGATCAGGGGGTCCATATCAGCGATGATCTCTCCACTCTTCTGGAGGAAGGACAGAACCGGGGAGGCTCGCCTTTCAAACCGGATCCCCAGGATGATTTGAATGAGTTGATCGATACGGTTTCAAAGGAGACCGATGGGACAGATAGCCTGGATGATCTCTCATTGCTGATCAAAGAAGAGAAAAAAGAGGAGATCCCTGACCTGGATGATCTTTCCAGGCTCATCGACACGGATGCCGATCAGAAGTCCCCTGCCCCGGAAATGGTGGACGATCTCAGCCTACTCCTTGATTCGGAACAGGAAACGACTCAGGGGAAGACTTCCGAACCGGTTGACATGGATGATCTCTCCCAGCTTATCCAGGATAAGGAGACAGGGAATGATACAAAAGATCCATCGGAAAAGGAAGGAACCGGAGAGGAACGGTCCATGGACGATCTTTCATCTCTGATCGACGAGACTCCCTCCCTCAGGCCTAAGATCACTCCCCAGGATGATATTGAAGCTTACAAGGCAGAGGTCATGAAGGTTATCATCGAGTTAAAGTCCCAGGGAACAGATGCCCATGAGGCGGCCCGGCGGCTGAACCAGGACAAGGTTCCCACCCTGTCCGGAAAACCGGAATGGAGTGTGAAGGCCCTGGAACAAATCTATACATTTATTGATTCGGCGAAATAAGATTTTAGGCCGCTTCTAATAATTTCCTTTTATCCCGATTTCTTCGTTGCATGAAATTTTAATCTTCAGAATAGTCTGTATATTCTTCCGGTTAAATTTTCATGCTCCTTGAACTCGAACCCAAATTCTGATTATTAGAGATATCCTTTATTTGGCGCCGGCTTTTTCGGCAAACTGGGTATCCACAAACTTATCCAGATCCACCAGGCTGGTCATGATCTTCATCTCATCCATCATGTATTTCTGGATCCGTTCCAGGTCTTCCTTGATGGGAAAGAGTTCACCAGTCAGGATCCGGTCAGGAGGATCCATCAGAACCTTTTTGATGAGATCCTTGTCCTGGGAAAGAAAATCTCCGCCGATGACCGAGGCAGGCTCGGGCTGGTCATCAATGGCAAGCCCGGATCTTACGAAACTGGTGCAGATCTCCTGGATGGCTTCCGGATGCTTCTCAATGACCTCGGAACGCATGACAAATACGCAGCAGGGATGGGCCGGCCACAGATCCTTAGAAAGGAGGAACTCTTCCCCGTGTCCCTGGGCCACAACCTGGGAGCCGAAGGGTTCGGCCACGATAAACCCGCCGATCTCGCCTTCATCGTCATACTCTATGGCTTCGGGCATCTGAAAAGGTGCCACCACTTCCAGGGTCACATCGATACCGGGTTCGGTTGCCCGGCCGGGTTTGAGTCCCTTCTCAGAGAGAAGCTGATGAAAGAGCATATTATGAATGGACAACTGGTAGGGAATCAGAACGGTTTTGCCCTTAAAATCCTCCACTTTTTCTATATTGGCCTTTTTGCTTTTGACCAGGATGCTTCCTGATTTATGGGCAAAGAGCAGCAGTTTTAAATCAACACCGGACTTAAACAGATCCATGGCCGTGGGGGCGAGCACCAGGGCGCCGTCCAGGGATTTAACAGAAAGGGCGTCTGCTACCTCATTCCAGCCGTTCTTTACCACAGGCTCCAGGGTGCAGTGTTCAAATTTCTCCATGCCCTTTTTGAGTTTTAGATCTGTGACGCCAAGAACCAGGTGATCAGTAATTTTAAGATAGCCAATCTTGATAGCTGGTTTTTCAGCCATTGAGATACCTCCAATAAGCGTGGATAAAGGATGTTCTGTCTATTCTCTATTCTGCTTCCCTTATTTCAAAGTCAATACCAAAAAATATTGACAAACCAGAAGCGCAATTCCCTAAAGGTTTTGTCTGTGAAATGTGACATAATTTAGGGGTAAAGTAAACCTAAAATCAAATAAAGGATTGCCGGGACAATTGAAATAATGGCCGTTGTCAAAATTGGACTCCCCAAAAAAATCAGGAGCAGGGGCCGCCTCCGGATAGCAGATCATTTACCCCCGCCCAGGCCATGGATCAGAATGACCCATCCCCCTGTTTTTCAGATAGAATCTCTTTTCATCAGGAATTCGGCAAACTCAAGATCTTCCCGGGTGGTGATCTTGATGTTGAACAGGTTTCCCTGGACCGTATAAACGGGCAATCCGGCATGCTCCATCAGGGAGGCATCGTCCGTGCCTGTGAAGCCGGTTTCCCTGGCAAAATCAAAGGCCTTTAAAATCAGATCCAGCCTGAAAATCTGGGGAGTCTGTGCCCTATAGTACCGGCTGCGGTCAATGGTTTTCAATATCTTTCCGGCCAGATCACCATCCAAATCCGCCTCTTTAATGGTGTCGGAAAGCTCAATTACCGGGATGCAGCCTCCCTTTTCCACGGCCCTGGCCAGACAGGTGTCAATCAACGGATCCGGGACAAAGGGCCTGACCCCGTCATGGATCAGAACCATGGTTTCAGATGAATTTTCCGTATGGGACTTTGCCGCAAGCAGTCCCCTGAAAACAGACTCCTGCCTTGAGTTCCCTCCGGACACAAGGGAAAGGGGCTTGGATCCACCAAGGCCGCCAATGATCTTTTGGGTACAAAATTCCATATCGTCTTCGGGAACGACGAGAATAATTTCATGAACATGTCTATTCCGGGCAAAGCAGGTCAGGGTCCGGGACAAGACAGACTCTTTTCCCAGGCTCATATACTGCTTTTTCTGCCTGGACTTCATTCTTCTGCCGGTCCCGCCGGCAACGATAACGGCTATGGAAAAGATTGAATCCATCTGAATCAAACCGTGGTTCTAATGGAAATAAGCATGGTCAACTGAGATAGGACAGCTCTTTGGGCAGGGGAATGCCCTTGCCCATGGCGTCTTCGCCGTAGTTTACCCCGGCAAGGATCTCCAGGTCATGCAGGGCCCTGGAGTCACCGATAAAGGATACGGTTTCGATTTCTTCTTTTTTGATCTTTCCCCCTGCCCATTGAATATCCAGAACCGAGGAGGCATCAAACTCATCCCCGGCCACCTGCATCTTAACCTCCCCGCCGTAGTGCTGGACGATTTTAGCCACCAGAAGGCTGGGCCGGCTGTGGAATCCCCTGTCCTTTGGTATGCCGACCCGGACGACCGAGGTCTCCATGTTTTGATTTAAAACCCGGATGGCCACTTCCTTGCCCGAAGATAAAAACCGCCATGCATAAAAAAGACAAAAATTAACGGCCCGGTCCAAGAGGACATCCGGATCAATGAGATTGGTCAAAGATTCACTGACCTGTTTGTAAACATCCTTGAAACCGACGTCGTAGAGATGTCTTTCGTAAAAATGAAGCAGCCTGCCCATGACCTGGAGGATATGGAAAACAATGGAAAAATGGCTCCTGAGCTGGTCAAGAACCATATTTTCCTCGGACTGGGTGTAAACCACATAGGAATCAAAGGAGGATTGAATATTGTGGACCTGCATCTCAAAACTCCGGATGATGACTTCATTGATCTTTTCAGGAACCAGTTCCCGGATCTTTTTTAAATCATATCTCTCGTAAAAGGAAAAGGGCTCGAATTCCTTGACCACTTCCAGGAATTCACTGGAAATCCGGGTCAGACTTTTCCGCTGATGGTGTTTTTCATTAAAATCATCAATATTATGGATCAGATGCTTGGAAGAGGATATGCCGGGAAAATAACTGATATCATATCCTTGACTCGGCAGGGCAATGTTCAATCGAAGGGCTTCCTGGATGATCACCGGCGCCGCCAGCTTCAGGGAGTCCTGGATAATCCGGATGGTGTCCAGGGCTTCCAGCCGGAAGGTGTTGTGATGACCATTTTCAAACCGGTAAAAATCAAACCGGTTGATGATATGTCTCTGGGAATAACAGGCCAGGGAAAGATGCCTGATGGTGGCGCACAGCTCCCGGTATAAAACCCATTCGGTGTTTTTTTTTGCGCCGTGAAAATCAAGGAAGTCTTCAAGAATATGGGAGTTGATAATCAGTTTGGAGAAGAGTTTTTTTGTAAAAACATACTCATTGTCTTCAAGGTCGTTGATGAACAACAGACATTTTAAATATTCAAAGGAAAAGATATTTGCCTTTTCCTCAAAAGAGATATCACAACTCAGATTCATCCATGTTTCCTGAAAAAATAAAGTTTCGGTCTGACCGGCCAATAAGCCGAATTCTGTTGCCTGTACAGATTACTCTGGACAGGCCAACGATCATTCATCTGGGATGCACGTTGCCGTGCACCTCACGCGACCTACCCGGAAACTCGGACGGACAGCCCTCAAGCGTTTCCCTATTTGGTCTTGCACCGGACGGGGTTTACCAAGCTTTTCCGGTCACCCGGAAAACTGGTGCGCTCTTACCGCACCGTTTCACCCTTACCCGGCTGTCGGACAGCCGGGCGGTCTACTCTCTGTTGCACTTTCCTTCACGTCACCGCGACTCCACGTTATGGAGCGTCCTGTCCTGGGGTGTTCGGACTTTCCTCCAGGTTGAAAACCCAGCGATCGTTTAGTCCGGACAGACCGAAATCCCTGTCAAGGGATTTATTTCTCTTTTATATGATAGAGTATTCTACTGCATTGGGGACATGAGATCAATGAGGTTCCCCGCTGAACCTCAATATAAAGCTGTGGTGGAATATTCATGAAACACCCCATGCAGATCTCGTTCTTCACCCTGGAAACGGCAAGTCCCTGGTTCATCTTTGAAATTTTCCTGAACCTGTCAATCAGAAAAGGATCCAGGGTCTTTCCGATTTCAGCCTGGCGGGACTGGAATTCCTCAAGACTGGCCCGGTCGTCGGAGGATTGTTTGTCCAGTTCTGCCTGTTCCGCCTTTGTCTGTTCCTCCAAAAGGTTGAACTCTTTTTCACTTTCACTGACAATGGACTCAGATTTTTCTCTTTCATCCATCAATTCAAGGAGTTCGGTTTCAAGGGCGTCCTTTCTCTTTTTATTGTCATCCACTTCCCTCAAAAGGACCTGATACTCTTTGTTGGTTTTCACCATTCTCAGGGTTTCATTGCTCTTAATAATCCTTTGGTCTACCGTTCTGATCTCCTCTTCAACATCCCGGCACATCTTAAGATTTTTTTCCAGCTCTTCCCGGTTCTGGTCCAGAGCCGTCTTGAATTTTTTGAGCTTTGAGCCAATTTCAGCCTTTTCTTTTTCTACTTTCACGAGTACGGCCTGAAGCCTCACAATTTCAGTTTCAGCTTCCTGCAGTTGAACAAGGGTCTCTATATCCTGTTTTACAATTTCCTTCATGACTCATCCTTAAACGATTATAAATGGATCTTTTTCTCTGTTAAATCCTTTGACTTCCATGCTGGTTCCTCGCTTCCGACCGGCCTGTTCCAGCTGTTGTGTTAAAAGGTCGACCGCGATTATTTCCGAACCGAAATGTCCGACATCCACCGAGGCTTTTCCTCCTGCCTGGATCTGTCTGGCATCGTGGTATTTCAGATCTCCCGTAATATAGAGTTGGGCCGACGAGTCCAGAAACTCCTGGACCAGGGATCCGCCGGAACCTGTGCAGACGGCCACCCGGCTGATTTCCCCCTCCAGATCGCCCGTAACCCGTGCCCTGTCAAGGCCGAGTCTTTTTTTTACATCTTCAACCAGATCTTTGAGGCGGATATTCTTTCCCAGGTCCCCGATTCTGCCGAGACCGGCAGGCTCTTCTTCCCGGGGGAAAGAACCGGGTGGGGAATAGAACGGGACCAGGTTTTCCAGGCCGATAATTCCGGCAAAATGATCGTTCAGCCCGTTCAGGGCCTTATCAAGATTGGTATGTGCGGAAAGGATGCAGATCTTCTCCCGGGCCGAGATGGCAATTGCCTGTCCGGGCATTGCCCCGAAATCAATCCTTTTTTCAGGATTCATCATGAGCGGGTGGTGGCTCAAAACCAGATCCGCCCCCCAGGAAGCGGCGGCCTCCATGACCGGAAGGGTAATATCCAGGCTGACCAGTATCTTTTTTACGGGCCAGGCCAGATTCCCTGACTGAAGGCCTGAATTGTCCCAGTTTTCAGCCAGATCAAAGGGTGCAAAACCGTCGACCATGGAGAGTATGTCCCTGGCGGTCAGCCCCATATTTTCATCCGGCCGTGTCTGAAATAAAAAAAGCGTGGTAAGCTACCACGCTTTGGTTTATTTTTCCACTGATGTTTTGCCTGCGCCATCATATATGATCGGACAATCCTTCTGGCCTGTTATGGCCTTTTAAGGGGGTAAGGCCCTGGGGCATTTTCCAGATCGATCTCTTTCTAAAACATACCATACTGCCTGTCGGTCCCTATCTCTTGTTTTATGGTGGGCCCACCTGGGTTCGAACCAGGGACCGACCGGTTATGAGCCGGTGGCTCTGCCAAACTGAGCTATGGGCCCCACGCCATTAAAAAAACTTAAAGAATATATAGAAATCAGGCTCCCGAGTCAAGATTTAATTCTCAATAAAGGTCTTGAGCTTCTTGCTTCTTGTCGGGTGTCTCAGCTTCCTGAGGGCCTTGGCTTCAATCTGGCGGATCCTTTCCCGGGTGACGGTGAAATCTTTTCCGACCTCTTCCAGGGTATGGTCGGATTTCTCGCCTATGCCGAATCTCATCCGCAGCACCTTTTCCTCCCTGGGGGTTAAAGTGGCCAGGATCTTGCGGGTCTGTTCGGCCAGGCTGAAATCAATGGCCGCTTCCGAAGGAATGGAGAATTTCTTGTCCTCGATAAAATCACCCAGATGGCTGTCTTCTTCCTCTCCAATGGGGGTTTCAAGGGAGATAGGTTCCTTGGCAATTTTCAGAACCCTTCTTACTTTTTCAATGGGGATCTCCATTTTTTCGGCGATCTCTTCGGGTGAGGGTTCCTTGCCCATTTCCTGGACCAGGTACCTTGAGGTCCGGATCAGCTTGTTAATGGTCTCAATCATATGGACCGGAATCCGGATGGTCCTGGCCTGATCGGCAATGGCCCGGGTAATGGCCTGGCGGATCCACCAGGTGGCATAGGTGGAAAACTTGTATCCCCGCCTGTATTCGAACTTGTCCACCGCCTTCATCAGGCCGATATTGCCCTCCTGAATCAGATCCAGGAACTGAAGTCCCCGGTTGGTATATTTCTTGGCAATACTGACCACCAGGCGCAGATTGGCCCTGACAAGCTCCCGTTTGGCGGAATCCGCATTTCTCCGGCCCTTGTCAATCCCTTTGACAATGGCGCGCAGATCATCGGCATCCCCTTTGAGGCTGTCGTTTTTTTGGGAGACCTGTTCCGTGATGGCGATGATGTCATTGTACAGGACAATCGCCCTTTCTTCGGATAAATGGCTCCTGGCAACGGCCCAGCTCACAAACTTCTCCTGGTCAGACGCCTGTTTGAGCATGGTGTCCTTTAAAACATTAAAGGTTTTGGCACATCTTTCCAAAAGGGTGTTGATGGTGTCGAACCAGGTGATGGTGTTTCTGATGCTCTTTTCAATCCCGTCGATGATGCTGGCCTCGAACCGCCAGGGCTTGAGCTGCTCAAATATGGTCTCGGTATTTTCAAAGATCTCCATGGACAGGGTTTCATATTTTTTTGTTCTTTTCTTGGTCTTTCGAAGCTCTTCCCGCTTATCCTGGTTTTTCTCATGGATCTCTTTGATGATGGTTAAAGAATCGAGAAATTTTTCCTGTTTGGACGCTTCATCCACCACACCGTCTCCCTCATCCACATCCCGGAGCACATGCTTGGGGCGCATGAGTTTCTTTTCCATCTTTGCCCCGTACATGAAAATGGTGGTCAGGGAGATGGGGCAGTCCAGCATGGCCCTGAGCATGTCCCGTTCGCCCAGTTCGATCTTTTTGGCGATTTCGATCTCCCCTTCCCGGCTCAGGAGGGTAACCATTCCCATTTCCTTCAGGTACATCTTAACAGGATCGGTGACTGCACCGAATTCCAGATCTGATCGCTCCTTTTTGGGAGCAAAAGGATCTTTCTTGGCTGTTTTTTTCTCCGCCTGCACCACCTTTTTTGTGGTTTTGGCAGCAGTTTTCCCCTTTTTTTTCTTAGGTTCTCCCATATCCACAAGCTCAATCCCATGCTCTTTGAACTGAAGGATAATATCTTCTATCTGATCAGAGGATGATAGATCATCTGAAATGGCTTCGTTGATTTCGGCAAAAGAGAGATTTCCGGTTTTTTTACCCTTTTTAATGAGTTTTTTTAATATGTTATCACTGATAACCACATTCTCTCCAGACTGGTTTGTCTTATCTGCCATAAATTGCCTCCCAAGGCTTAAAGTTATCGGCTGTACTCCTGGATTTCCTGCTGTTTCAATTTCAGCAGTTCCATCACATCGGCATCACCGCCCCTTTCCGCACTGATTATTTTGGTTGTTATTTTATTTTCATTCTTTTTGCGGACCCTGATGAAGCGCTTGATGATATCACCAGCAGTCTCGTGTATATTTTCAACTTTCTCTTCCTCTTTTGCCATACTGCCTTTCATGGCAAGGGACGCAATCAGTTCCTGGTCGGCCTCACCCCCGACCCTGCCGAGGATTTCGTTTACCAGACCCGAATCCCCCGGGTCTGTTCGAGAGATCAATTGGGCAATTTTTCTCAACCGGTCAGATTGAAAGAAATCAAATACCTTGGCCTGGATCAGATCGGGTATGGTTTCAGGAAAATTAAGCATCATGGACACCAATTGTTCCTCCAGGGGATCCGACTCCTTTGGTATCTCCTCTTCCAGTCTCCCCCTTGGGGCATGGCTCCCTTTTCTATTGACCTGATCCCTGACTTTTTCAAGAACCGCCTTTTCATCGATATTTAGGGTTTCGGAAAGCTCCTTAACATAGAGGGATCTCAGGGCGCTGTCTGAAATTTCCGCCAGGTAGGCTTTCATGTCTTCCAGGATCTTCACCCGGCCTTCCACGGTCAGCCCGTGGGTCTCCATGGACAGGTGGAGCAAAAACTCCATTATGGTTTTTGCCCCCTTTGCCACCCCGTCCCAGGCATCTCTTCCCCGGGACATGACAAAGGAATCCGGATCATTGCCGTCGGGCAGCACCAGAATCCTTGTGTCCACTCCCTCTTGCATGAAGATCTTGATACTCCTCTTGGCCGCATTGATCCCTGCGGCATCAGAATCAAACACCAATACCATTTTCGAGGCATACCCCTTTAAAATCCGGACATGTTCCGAAGTAAGAGCCGTGCCCAGGCTGGCCACGCAGTTTTTGATCCCGTGCTGAAACAGGGATAGAAAGTCAAAGTAGCCTTCAACAATATAGACGCTTCCCTCCTGCCGGCAATGCTGCTTGGCCGCATGGAGGCCGTAAAGAATCCGGCCTTTACTGTATACCGGGGTTTCAGGAGAATTCAGATACTTGGGCATGGCATCATCCATGACCCGCCCGCCAAATCCGGCCACCTGCATATTAATATCAAATATCGGAAACATGATCCGATTCCTGAACCGGTCGTAAAATCCCTGGCCCTGTTTTCTGGGCAGGATCAGACCCGAGTTCAGGGCGGTTTTCCGCCCCACTTTTTCTTTGCGCAGAAACCCTACAGCCCCATCCCATTTATCGGCGGAGTATCCCAGACAGAACCGGTCGATGATATCCGGATGGGTCCCTCTTTTTTCCAGGTAGGCCCCGGCAATCTTCCCGGCAGGATCCTCTTTTAAAATCCCGGAATAATAGGACATGACCTTTTTATTGAGTCTGAAAAGGGATTCCCGGGATTGAATCTGCTGTTTTTTGGCCGGATCAAGATCTTTGGTTTCAATGGGAATATTGTGTTTTCTGGCCAGCATTCTGGCTGCTTCGGGAAACCCGATGCCATGGTATTTCATGACAAAGGCAAGGGCATTCCCCCCTGCCCCGCAGCCGAAGCAATAGAAGATCTGCTTATTGGGATTGACTGAAAAAGAAGGGGTCTTTTCTGAATGGAACGGGCAGAGACCGAAAAAATTTCTTCCTGACTTTTTTAGGATAACAGATTCGGATACGAGTTCTACAATGTCCGAAGTGTTTAGGATTTCAGAAATTTTTTCTTCAGGAACGTACATCTTTGGTGGCGCCGACTCCAAAACTTTGGTTTAATAGATATAAGAATAACTACTTAAAAAAACAAGTCAATATTACTATTTTGAAATCTTGATGGCCTCTTTGAGGTCCAGGGTCCCCTCGTAGATCGCTCTCCCCGTTATCACCCCGGTGACTCCCAGATGTTCGATCTCCAGGAGATTCTTGATGTCCTGGAGGGTGGAAACCCCTCCCGAAGCGACCACCGGGATGGATACCGCCCTGGCCAAATCACCGGTTTCCTGGATATTGGGACCGGTCTGCATGCCGTCCCTGTGGATATCGGTAAAATTAATGGCTGCGACCCCGCAGGACTCAAATTCCCTGGCCAGGTCAACGGCCCGGGTTTCAGATGTCTGACTCCATCCTTCCACTGCCACCATCCCGTTCCTGGCATCGATGCCAACGACAATTTTCCCTTCAAAGGAACGGGCCGCCTCCTTTACCAGGTCTGGATTGTACAGGGCTTCGCTTCCGATGATGACCTTTGAGACCCCGGCATTGAGAAGGCGTTCAATGGTCTTCATGTCCCGGATACCGCCCCCCACCTGGATGGGCGTCTTGATATTTTTCAGTATCTCCCGGATGCTTTCAAAATTTGTAACTTCTTTGGCAAAGGCGCCGTCCAGGTCGATCACATGGATGAGCCGGGCGCCCTGCTCTTCCCATTTTACGGCCATGTCGGCAGGGTTATCTGAATAATGGGTAGCCTCTTCCATTCGGCCCTGGAGAAGCCGCACGCACTTGCCCTGTTTGATGTCGATTGCAGGTATAATAATCATGGTAGAATTTTTTTCATAAACAAAAAGTGAAACGTGAAGGTTTTTTACAGACTGCCCTTGCTGGAAAGTATTCCGGTTATCTTATCATTTATCCGGCTGGCCCCATGCAGGGCCCTGCCCATGGACTTGAATACCGATTCAAGCACATGGTGCTCATTGGAGCCGTAATTCACATTGATATGCAGGTTGAAACACCCCTTTACGCTGAATGCCTGGAAAAATTCCCGGGCAAGATAGGCATTAAAAGGGCCGCATGATGTAAGGTCGTCAGGAAAATTGTATACCAGAAAGGGCCGGTTGGACAGGTCAATATTGGTTCTGGAAAGGGCCTCGTCCATGGGCACGCAACTGTCACCGAACCGGACAATTCCTTTTTTGGACCCAAGGGCCTCTGCCACGGCCTGACCAAGGACCAGTCCCGTATCTTCAACCGTGTGATGATAATCCACATCAAGATCTCCCCTGGCCTTGATTTTAAGGTCAAAGAAGCCGTGGACGGCAAATGCGGTGAGCATATGATCAAAAAAAGGAATCCCTGTGGAAATGTCGGCCTGCCCTGTTCCGTCTAAATCCATGTGAAGATCGATCTGGGTTTCTTTGGTGTGCCTGGTAACGTCTGCTTGTCGACCCATAAGATTATCCTTGAAAACGAACTCGGTCTGTTATAGTATCAGCCAAACCTCGTTCCGGCCAAGAGAGTGTGGAACGAATCCTGTTACAGTACAGCATCTTCCTTTTGTTGTCAAATATTTAATTTCACGAACCCCTCCCCGGATTCCGGAATCCGAGCCCCGAAAAAACAAATTGAAAAAAGGCCTGAAAATACTTATAATAATGTTCTGAGGCACAAAGATAATTTTATAAGAGTTTTATAGGCTTTTTGCCCATGAATATCCAGACCAGCCCATATAGCACGCCATATCCGGGATTTCAGACCCAATCCATGCCCGGAGATAGGGACGACAAGGTTCAAAAAAATGGAGCCTCCCGGGTCCCGGTCAATTCAGCCGGAGAAATGATTCAGCCAGAGCCGGTGGGAACCGAGAGCGCAAACAAAGCAGAATCCGGGGAAACCGCAGTTGATCGCACCGGAACCGGTTCGGAAACGGCCGAGAACGGCCTGACCCAGGCTGAACTCAGACTGGTCACGGAACTCAAGCAGGCAGATTCGGAAGTCAGAAGACATGAAATGGCCCATATTGCGGCCGCCGGAGGACTGGCCCTCTCCGGAGCCAATTTCACCTTTCAGCGGGGACCGGACGGTGTAAATTATGCCGTGGCCGGAGAGGTGAGCATTGATACGGCCCCTGTTCCGGGAGACCCCAAGGCAACCATCCAGAAGATGCAGAAGGTGAAAAATGCCGCCCTTGCCCCGGCCAACCCTTCTGCCCAGGATGTCAAAGTCGCTTCAAAGGCAAGCGCAATGGCCTCAAAGGCATTGTCTGAACTGATGACCTTGCAGGCCGAGGAACAGGCCCGGGCCAATGAAGAAACAGCTTTCGGCAGTTCAAGGGAAGCTTCAGAGGCCTATGTCCGGGTCAAAGGCCTGCCGGAGAAGGCCACCCATTCTTTTCAGCTTGCCGTGTAACCCCTTCCCTACTTGAGGAAAGCAACGATCTGTTTAAAGGCATCTCCTTGGGCCTTTTTCATCAATTCAAAAAAGACCATCTCAAGACAGGTGAGCTGCCCCCCGGATTGAACAATCCGGTTGAGTCCGATTTCTTTATTTTCCAGGGTCCGGGAGCCGACACAGTCGGAAACCACCTGGACCTCACATCCCTTTTCGAGAAGGTCAAAAGCGGTCTGGAACACGCATATATGGGTTTCTATGCCCGAAATCAGCACCTGGTTTCTGCCAAGCCCGTTCAATCTATCCATGAATTCAGGCTCACCGCAGCAGGAAAAAGAATTTTTTTCAATGGGACGCTCTTTCTCCATGATTTTCGAAAGAGAGTCAATGGTCGGGCCGAGCTTGGAAGGGATCTGCTCCATCCAGATAATGGGCACGCCGAGAATTTTCATTCCTTTGACCAGGGTTTCAAGGGATGTGAACAACCTCTCCTTTTCGTACATCAACTGGGCCAGGCGTCCCTGAACGTCAACCAGGACAAGCACTGAATTTTCAACGCAAAACATGAACAGTCTCCTCTGCATAAGGGGTGGTGCACAAAAGAACCGCCCCGATGTGCGGCGGTTCGCTGCCTGGAAAAATCTACCAGCTTGACATGAAAAAACAAGCCTTTTCATTCCCACACTCCAGGCATATGATCCTCCCGGGCAACATTTTTTGTCCATTTTTGATACAAAATTGGTCAACTCTCATCCAGGAACCAGACCCCGAAATCGAACAAAAATCTCATAACCCTTCGATTTTACAGCATTTTCGCATAATATTGATAATTGAGCACGTTTTTTGCATAAATTTCAGGGACCAGAAAAAAAGTGTTTTACGGAGGTAATAAAAATGATTTCGTCCCTAAGCAATTCCGTTTCCGCCCTTCAGGCCTTTACCCGGCAGATGAACACCAGCGCCAACAATGTGGCCAATTCCCTGTCCGATGAATTCAAAGCCAGCCGGACCCGCAACATTGAAGGGGAAAACGGAGGCGTCACCACCTATACCACCCAGGATACGAGCTCAGGCCCCCTGGTGGAAGATCCCCTGAAAAACGACGGTTCCCTCAAGGAATTGTCCAATACCGATATTGCAGAAGAATTTGTCCAGCAGATCTCGGCCCAGAACGGGTTTGAAGCCAATGCCAAGGTGATAAAAACCACGGATGAGACCCTTGGCTCGGTGATCGACATCATCGGATGAATCAAAAAATCCCTATACTGAAATTATTTCTCGGTTCCGGGATCCTTGTTCTCTTCCTCTGCTGTACGGCCTGCTCTGTTTTAAAACAGGATTACGAGACTCCCGTGGTCAGCGTGACTTCATTCAAAGCCGTTCCCGGCCAGGGAATGGCCCCGGGGTTTGAGGTCGGACTTCACGTGGTCAACCCCAACCGGTCCGACCTTGACCTGGTCGGGATCTCCTATACCCTCAGCATTGAAAACCATAAGATCTTCACCGGTGTTTCCAATGATCTGCCCCTTGTGCCCGGCTACGGAGAAGAGGATATCCTTTTAAAGGGATCATTGAGTCTTCTGGGCAGTATGAATCTTTTTTCCGACCTGATCCGGGGTGGATCCAGGGACAAACTCAGCTACCGTTTGGACGTCAAGCTGGACACCGGCGGCTTCAGCCCCATGATCCGGGTGAGCAAAAAAGGAGAGTTTTCCTTTCCGGCCGGGGGCGGCCAGAATTGATCACCATCCCGGGCCATCCGTGAAATTCAAATTCGACCATACCCGTCCCATCCTTTCTCTTCTCCTCTGGGCCACTCTTTTTTTAACGGCCTGCTCCACCCACCAACCAGCCGCCACCCACATCCCGCCGAAAGAACCTTCCATTACCCGGGGTTACACACCCCAGGACCTTTCCAACCCGAGAAAAGCAATCTTTTCCCATGCCCTTCAGAGCATCGGCACTCCCTATGCCTGGGGCGGCCATGACCCGGCCCGGGGATTTGACTGCAGCGGCCTGGTCTACTACACCCATGGCTCGGCCGGCATCCAGGTCCCGAGAACCACCTCTGCCCTGTTTAAAAACGGCAGACCCGTCCCAAAAGAGTCCCTTGTCCCGGGTGACCTTGTCTTTTTCAGCAGTCCCAAAAAGAAAGCCGGACTTCACGTCGGCATCTTCATCGGCAATGGAAAATTTGTTCATGCCCCCGGACGGGGCAAGACCGTCCAAATTGCCTTTCTTGACAATGTCTATTTTAAAGATCATTTTCTCGGAGCCCGGTCTTATATTGAACCCCGGTGATCTGTCCCAAATCCAGCACCAAATCAGGGAACTATGGAATTTACCAGCCAATTCGCTGCCTTTCATTGGGGTTTACACTTTGGCCTTCTGCTGTTATGAGTACGGATCGAAACCACATTTTCCAGCAAGGAGATTTTCCCATGAACCACTTTTTGATTCGAACCAATTTACCCCGTCTTTTCACACAACCTGTTACATTTCTTCCGGCCCGGTATCTGATCCTGCTGATCTGCCTGGTTCTGCTGGGGGGCTGCGCCGCTTCGGGTCCCAAATTCATCACCCTGGCCTATACCGACTCACCCAGGGCCACTGCCCAGGGAACACTGGCCCTGGCCCGGTTCATTGACCAGCGCGGCCAGACTCCGGCATCGGAAATCGGCCACCGGGTGCTGAATGACGATTCCAGGGAGGTTTTCCTGGTCCGGGGCACAGACCTTGCCCAGGCTCTCACGGACCAGACAAGGATCTACCTGGAACGGAAAGGACTCAAGGTCTATCCGGCCCCGGCCTGGTCTCCGGACCTGAAGGGCCTTGCCGGCACAGAGGCTCCGGTGGATACCCTGTTGACCGCCCGGATCAACACCTTTGACCTGCGCGCCGAAAAAAGCGGGGTCGTGACCAAAATGGTCCTGGACCTGGACATCACTTTTTTCCTGGGAAAAAAGACCGCCAAGGAACTGGAAACCATCCCTGTGGCCCTGACCCTGGAACGTACTGAGGTCCACTTTACCCGGGAAAAGGTGGAAGGCTTTTATAACAAAACCCTGGCCGAGGTGCTGGCAAAAGCCCTGCCCTTTGATTAATTAGACCGTCCTTCCAATCAACACTGCTTTTTTATGATTTCCCCAGCCTGATCCGGCTCTTTTCCGGGTCAGGCAAGGACGGCTTTGCTCTGACAGGCCAATGGCATGGATATAAATTCTCAGACCGGATGACTCCTTGGTAAAACGGGTTGGATGGCAGAATCTTTATTCTTAAAAAGGCTTTGAAGTTTGAGAATTGTCGAATGAAACAAAAATCCTGAACAAAACGTTGAGAAACTGGATGCCGGCCGGCGTGGACAGTTACAGGGAATATGCGACCATCCGGTTCCTCCCCTCCTCCTTTGCCTGGTACATGGCCATGTCCGCCTGCCTGAGCACCTTTTCCATATCTGTTTGATCCTCAACTTGGGCCACACCAAAGCTGAGGCTCAGGGACTGGCCAAAAAGAGCACGGGTCTCTGCTCCTTGACAGGTAAATATGTTTCTCAGCTTCCGGGCCACCTTAACAGCATCATCAAGCCCGGTCTCAGGCAGAAGGATCAAAAACTCCTCTCCTCCCCACCGGCCGGCAGTATCTTCCGCTCGGATATTTTCTCTTAAAATCTCTGCCACCCGGATCAGGGCCTGATCTCCTTTGGTGTGGCCGCAGCGGTCATTGATCTGTTTAAAAAGATCAATGTCACCAAGGATGAGTGAAAAAGCCCGGCCATGACGCCGGAAGCGTGAAAATTCATTTTCCACAAGTTCGTTGAGCTTTCTTCTATTGTACAGGGTCGTCAATTCATCCTGACAGGCAAGTCTTTCCTGAACCCGTGCATGACATTGGGTCAGGTTTAACAGTCTGCTGTTGATCATCAACTGGAGGGAATGGGACAGCAGCACAATAAGGGCGATCAAAAGGGATTGAAACAGATGATCCGGCATTCTGTCATACAGATAATTCTCGGGTTCAGGGAAGAAAAAGGCAATTAAAAGCCGGATCAAAAAAATGATAAAAAAGAGGAGGATGGTTATTCCGGTATTAAAGGCGTGTCTTCGTTGATCCGGCGCTGCCTTGAAAAAAATCATCCAGAGAAGGTGCACCTGTATGGGAATCACACTCCCGGAAAAAATCATGATCCGAATGCGTACGTCGGGATTCACCATTGCAAACCAGACGTAAAGCAGGATAAACACCATGAATAAAAGGAAATAGTAGCTTCTATTCATGAAGACATTCAGGAATCTGGCCATACCCCCTGCCAACATGACCATCCCGGCAAACATCAGGGCATTTACCCCCACAATGGTGATCAGATCTGAAATTTGGCCTTTAAACAGAACCAGGCTAAGACCCAGGGCAGTCAAGCCGAAATAACCTGTAAACCCTCCGATTCCTTGGAATTTTCCCTGGATCCGCACCCAGGTGACGGCCATTATATAGGTGGAAATATAAGTGACCATCAGGGCCACCAGGATAATTGTCCTCATATCAAGGGCATTGAGCCAGTTTACGCCTGTCATAACGGACATAGGGTTCTCCCTATATCTTTACGATTTAGAAAATCTAAGGAGAAAAACCGGCAGAGAACCCTGAAACAATCCGGGGCGGACCCTGGCAGCCCCATTAAGGAAACAGGTTTGATAACTGTTTTCCTGGTTAAAAAAACAACATCCATCTCCAGCACCGTCTTTTAATTCCATAAAAAAACGGGAATCATAAATGATTCCCGTTAGTTATTTGGTACCGAAGAGAGGACTTGAACCTCCACGCCTTGCGGCACTAGATCCTAAGTCTAGCGTGTCTACCAATTCCACCACTTCGGCAAATATTCACTCTGTTTAGCGTTGTTCCATCCTGCGGTTCAATTCAACCAAATTAGTCCGAACAGCAGGACAAGAACCTATATAAAAATTGGGTTAAAATGTCAAGAAAAAACCTCCTTAACATCAGTCCCTTGATTTGATTAGAATTGCAGGAACAGTCAAATTATTCGCAAAACCATGCCGCCGATTCAATGCCTTGCTTCCTGCCACCCATTCCATTGACAATCCCCTCTCCTGCCTGTAATCCTATCAATGCACTTCCCCTTATCATTCTTTCAACAGGAGGATACCGGTATGGACAATAAAATCAGGGTTACCGAATATCGTATAATCATGATCAAGCTTGTTGACGGCACAACGATAAACGGGCAGGCCAATATTAACCAGGAACATGGGTATGACCGTCTTTCCGATCTTGTGGGAAGCAAAAAAGAAGAATTTCTTGTTCTAAATGGCGCCACCGTGCATCAGACCGGCCTGAAAAAAGCGATTGACCATCCTGTTCTCTTCGTAAACAAACGTCACATCATCTGGTGCTCACCCGATGAGAATCAAAAATAAATGGCTGTGATTGTGCAAACAAAACCCAAAAAGAAAATGATGCCCGGGAGATGTTCACCGGGTCGTGAACGAAATTAGTGGAATTAGAACTTTGGATAGCCTGCAATTATAATGGATTCATTTTTTAAACTACTGAACAGGGAAGAGAGCCCCCTGGTTTTTAATCCATGGGTTGATTCTGATCCAGAAAATGACGTTGATAGAACTGCCCCAAAAAAAAGATTATCAAATCTAAAGGCCTATCTGAATGAACGTACAAATGCAGAATATCTCCTGCTGGCAGAGGCATTAGGATATCAAGGTGGCCATTTTACCGGCATCCCTATGACATCAGAGAGGATTATCCAGGGTCACAAGGTAGATCAAGGGATTCTGCCACACCATGTATCTAAAGCCACACTCCACAGAACAAGCAATCAGAAAAAACATATGGACGGTTTTAATGAACCTACAGCCACAATAGTTTGGGGAAAACTGATTGATGAAAACTTGGATACAAGGAATTTTGTTTTTTGGAATGCTTTTCCGTGGCATCCCTATAAAAATTCAAAAAACATATTGTCCAACAGAACTCCAAACACATCTGAATTAAAAGAAGGAGAAGCTGTTCTCAAGGCTTTAGTACAATCCTTTACCTTCAGAAAGATTATTGCTTTGGGAAATAAAGCAGAATCTATCCTAAAAAAGATGGATATTAAAGCTGAAAAGGTCAGACACCCAGCAATGGGTGGAGCAGAATTGTTCAGAGAGCAGTTCCTTAAAACTATACGCCATAACCAAAATGGCTGACAACCTGATCACCATAGGCTAAACACTTAAAAAATATTAGGATTTATTGAGTTTTGTTGAGTTTGGATTAAGATCAGCGTGGACTAATTAAGGAGTATGACCCTCCCGTTAGATAGGGAGGGCCTGTTTTTTTCAAGGAAAAATAATACGATAGTAAGTTGATCATGATGAGATTTTTTTTATTGGTTACCATTTATCAGAAAGAATTAACCAAATACCATTGTGTTTGACAAAATCAAATTGCCAGGGATAAGGCCCTTTCCCATTAAATTTATATTTCGTTTTTGCAACCGCATTAGTCCCATTAACCGTTATTTTTTTTGAAACCAATATAAGTTTATCTCCTTCAGCGATGGATTTTGCAACATTCGCTTTGTATTCCTGTTTTGACATAAAATCCTTGCCAGAGCCTCTTGAAACCTTAGCATTTTCATGCCAAAATGACATATAAGTTTCAAGGTCGCGATCTACAAATCTGGCTTTAACCATTTTATCCAAAGCCATATTAATTGCTTTTTCATCTGGAGACATCTTTTTGGCTTGTTTCTCACCGGCTACACATCCCATCATCAGAAGAATAGTAAATAGCCAGGTTAAAATAATTTTTACAGACACGTTCATAATTTTCTCCTTTTTTGTTTAAAAGGGATCACTCTCAAAAATCAATTGAATTGAGAAACATACTGATTTCACCCTAATAAATTAAAATATGAATTCACATTGAACACAGATTCATAATCAGATCACTGGGAGATTGTTGGTATGAAACATGATATAACTGTAATAGAATAGACAAAGACAAACATTTCACTATGAATTATAATGAATCTGTAAAAATAAAAATAACCACAAAGTGGTATATGTAAAGAAAAAAATATCCTAAAAGTACAGTTGAAGATTATCCTGCATTAACTATAGAAACTATAAAACTGGACTCAGAACTAACCCTGATAAAATCCCAATATACCAAATCAAAGCCCAATGGAATTTCAGATTAAATGCTATTCCAATCACCAGAGAGAAGAGATCCCCCGGTCAATTTTTATCCGAGACAGGGAGATCCGGATGGATCAAATCTTTGACATGTGGCATACCCCGGATCACCGATATTTTAACTTCCTGGGATCAGACAGAGGGGAATATATCATCAGGCATGATACAGAGACTTCTTCCTGGGAATTGACCTATGCTTTTCCAGATAAGATAAGAAGGGGTGTTGCCTGTTCTCATTTTCAGTCCTCATTTGTGCAGGGTGTATGGCAAATGAAGAAATGAGGTTTACAGGCTTAGAAACCAAAAAAGCCGCTGTTATCACAGCAGCTTTCCAGTGGGTGGTGCCGAAGGGGAGATTCGAACTCCCACAAGCGTGCGCTCGCTAGTCCCTGAAACTAGTGCGTCTACCAATTCCGCCACTTCGGCACTTTATTCACGTCCCTCAGCAGCCAATTAAGGATTGCTTAAAAACGATGGTTAGGCTATATATATTTGTTTGTGGCTTTTGTCAAGAATATTTATTCCAGAGAAACAGGAATCATGGAGTTAATCGAGAATATTGATCAGATCAGCGGCTCGTATTCAAATGCTGTTGTTACCATAGGAAATTTTGACGGTGTTCACAAGGGACACCAGGCTCTGCTGCACCAGGTGATGGAAAAGGCGGATGAGCTGAACGGCACCTCCGTTGCCATAACTTTTGAGCCCCATCCCTTGCGGGCCCTGGGCATTGCAAGCCCCCCCCTGATTACCCGGCATGATCAGAAATTTGAACTCATAAAAGAGTCCGGCATTGATGTTCTGATCTGCATCCCCTTTACCAAGGAGTTTTCCGCCATCCCGGCCCGGGAGTTCATCAAGGAGATCCTTGTCCGCAGAATAGGCATGAAAGCGATTATCATCGGTCCGGACTATTCATTCGGCAAGAAGCGGGAAGGCAATGTAAGCCTTTTAAAGGATATGGGTCAAGATCTCGGGTATGAAACCATTGTATCTTCATGGATCAATGATACCGATACCGGGCAGGGAAGGATCTCCAGCACCAAGATCCGTGAAATCGTCATGGACGGAAGGGTGGAGCAGGCCGTAAAATACCTGGGTCGGCACTACCAGATCCGGGGAAAGGTGGTCAAGGGAAGAAAAAGGGGGGGCAGTCAGCTCGGCTTTCCCACAGCCAATATCAAACTCCATGATGAGCTCTGCCCGAAACTGGGAGTCTATGCCGTTACCGTTGAGACGGTAAAGGGGAACTTCCCGGGGGTGGCCAATATCGGGTTTTCACCGACCTTCGGAGACCAGATGTTTACCATTGAAGTCCATATCCTGGATTTTCATGACGATATCTACGAAACCCGGATCCGGGTCAATATGGTGGCCCGGCTCAGGGATGAAAAAAAATTTTCCAGCCTGGAAGAGCTTTCAGATCAGATCAGGCAAGATATAAAGACTGCAAAGGAAATTCTGAAGAAAAATGGCCGTACTTGAAATTTTAAAATATCCTGAAAAATCCCTGTCCCAGCCGTCTGTAAAAGTGGAAACCATTGATGAAGAGATCCGGGAGTTTGTCCGGGACATGGGAGAGACCATGTTCCATGATTCCGGTGTGGGGCTTGCCGCTCCCCAGGTCGGGGTCAACAAGCGGATCATCGTCTATGATTCCCATGCCCAGGATCCTGAAAAAGAGGATTCCGTAAGGGAGGTTACCGCCCTGATCAACCCGGAGATCATCGCATCTTCGGGCAGTTTTACTTCGGAAAACGAGGGCTGTTTGAGTGTCCCGGATTACCGGGCAGACGTCAAGCGGTACGAGCGGGTTACGGTCCGGGCATTGAACCTGGAGGGTAAAAAGCTGGAGTTTGATGCGGACGGAATTATGTCCGTGATCATGCAGCATGAAATCGATCATCTGGACGGGATCCTGTTTATTGACCGGATCTCGTCCCTGAAACGAAATATGTACAAGAAAAGAATCCTCAAACAGATGAAAAAGGATGAGCAAGATTGAAAGACCCTGTCCGGATCATATTTATGGGCACCCCGGATTTCAGCGTTCCGGCCCTGAAAGCCCTGGCTGGAAGAAATGATTTTCAGATTCCCCTGGTTATCACCCAGCCGGACCGTCCCCGGGGACGGGGCAAAAAGCTAGGATTTTCTCCGGTTAAGGAAGCAGCCCTGGATCTCGGCCTGGAGGTTTTCCAGCCGGACCGGCTGAACAATTCTGAAAATGTTGCCCTGCTGGCCTCGCACCAACCTGACTTTTTCGTGGTTGTGGCCTACGGCCAGATCCTTTCCCAGGAGATCCTGGACATTCCAAAGGTCTACCCGATTAATATCCATGCCTCCCTTCTTCCCAGATACCGGGGAGCCGCCCCCATCCAGGCCGCCGTGATGAACATGGACAAGATCTCGGGGGTGACCACCATGGTCATGGCCAAGGCCATGGATGCGGGAGATATCCTGCTGAGTTCGGAAACGTCCATAAGCACAGAAGATACGGCCCAGGATCTTCACGACCGGCTCTCGGCCATGGGTGCCGGCCTTATCCTTGAAACCATCGACCAGATCCTTGAAGGCCGGGTCGAACCGGTTCCCCAGGATCATTCCCAAGCCACCTACGTCACCATGCTCAAAAAAGCCGACGGCCTCATCGACTGGACCAGACCGGCTAAGCAGGTCCGGGCCCAGATCAATGCCATGACCCCCTGGCCCGGGGCCTTTACCTTTTTAAACAAAAAGAGAATCAAAATCTTCAGGGCCGGGGTGAGCCTGGAAAAGGGAGAGCCCGGATTCATTCTCCGGATCTCCGACCAGGGCATCCATGTAGGAACAGGGGAGGGAAGCCTGATCATCCTTGAACTCATGGGATCATCGGGAAAGCGGCTCAGGGCAGATGAATTTCTAAGGGGACACAGGATAGACCTGCCGGCCCGCTTTACGGCGGAATGACACCGGATCCCCGCCATATAGCCCTGGTCCTTCTCCAGGAGTCTCAAAATATAAAAACCACCCTGGACCATGTCCTGGATCATTTCCAGGACCGGCTGGATGCCATGTCCGGTCCGGACCGGAGGCTGTGCCATGCCATCGTGTTCGGTGTACTCCGCCAAAGGGCCTTTCTGGACCATATCATTAAAACCTTTTCCGATATGCCCTTTAACCGCCTGGACACCCGGGTGATTATTCTTTTACGGATCGCCCTATTCCAGATGATCTTTCTGGACCGGATTCCGGATTTCGCCGCCATCAACACATCTATTGACCTGGCAAAAAACCAGGGACTGAAAAAGGCCTCGGGATTTATCAACGCGGTCCTGAGAAATGCCGCTGAAAATCATTCCAAAATCCAGATTCCCCATAAAAAGAACTCTCCGGCTCATATGGCCGTATCCTTTTCATTTCCTTCCTGGCTGGTGCAGAAATGGAGATCTGCTTTTGGAGTAGATCAAACCCGAATCCTCTTCAACATCATCAATGAGATTCCTCCCCTCACCCTGAGGGCAAACAGTCTGAGATCCACCAGAACGGATCTCGGGGCAGCCCTCAGATCCTCGGGACTGGAGATAGAGCCGACCCAAACCAGTCCTGACGGGATTCAGATCCTAAGCCGCGGAGTCCGTGTCCAGGATCTTCCCGGTTTTGACCAGGGCCATTTCCAGGTCCAGGATGAGGCAGCCCAGCTGGTGGGAAGGATCCTGGATCCCCGCCCGGGGGAAACGGTTCTGGACGCCTGCACCGGCCTTGGGAGCAAAGCCTTTCACCTGGCCCAGCTCATGAAAGACCAGGGCAGTATCCTGGGAATGGATACGGTAACTTCCAAACTCGCCGGCCTGGACCAGGAGGCCTTACGACTGGGGATCACCATTGTCGAGACCCGGCACGCAGACCTTCTCAAGACGACCCTCAAAGATTGTAAGACTTTTTTTGACCGGGTCCTGATCGACGCCCCCTGCTCAGGCCTGGGGGTGATGCGCCGGAACCCGGATACCAAATGGAAACGGTCCCAGAACGATGTGATCCGGCTTTCAGGCCGGCAGAAAAAAATGCTCAATGCCGCTGCAAACCTGGTCAGGCCCGGAGGCGTTCTGGTCTATGCGGTCTGCTCCTGTGAAAAAGAAGAAAATGAGGATGTGATCGATTCATTCCTGCTCAAGAGAAAGGATTTCACCCTGGATAAAAATCCTGATTTATCCTTTGCCTTACCCGGGATTCTCAATCCCCAGGGTTTTTTTAAAACCTATCCCGACCATGCCCACATGGACGGTTTTTTTGCCGCCAGGCTCATCCGGTCTCCAAAGGGAAAAGGTTCATGAAGATCTTACTCAGATACCTGCTCATCTTCTCCCTGGTTTTTGCCCTGGCCGGTGCCGGGGGATATCTGTTCATCACCCTGTTTACCAAGAGTGCAAAAGAGGTGGTCCTGCCCCAGCTCAAGGGAAAAAACATCATCTATGTACTGGAGACCCTGACCCGGATGGGCCTGAACGCCAAGCTACTTGGAAGCCAGTATGATCCGGCCATCCCGGAGTACAGCATCACCTTCCAGGATCCGGCCCCGGGCGCCCTTATCAAAAAGGGGAGAGACGTGATGATCTATATATCAAAGGGCCGGGAAGAGATCCTCATGCCGGATCTGAGGCAGCTGCCCCTTGGACAGGCCGGCCTCACCCTGGAAAGTGTTGGATTGAAACCGGCTTCCTTAAGTTTTGTCCACTCCCCGGACACCCGAAAGGACCATGTCATCGCCCAGTATCCCAGGCCTTTTACCCAATCTTCAAAAGAGGCCCCATGCATGCTTCTGGTCAGCCGGGGACCCTCGGCTCTCCCCATGGTCATGCCGGATCTCACGGGCAGCCTCCTTGCCGATGCTGTCCAGGTTCTGGACGGGATGAACCTGGAACCCGATTCCATCACATCCCGGAACAGTCCCAATACCCGGCCGGGCATTGTCCTTTCCCAGAATCCAATATCCGGACATCCGGTCCTTTCCGAATCAAAGATCGAACTTCTGGCCAGCCACAGCCGGCAAAACCTGGAGATGGACCCGGACAATCTCAAAGGGGTGATCCTGGTATCAACTCCCCTTTCTCCGGGGTTTTTAAAAAAACACGTCCGGGTGGAAATGACCATGGGCGGTCTCACCCTGGACCTGTTCAACGAATATTTCTCTCCGGGACAAGATATTAATATCTTGATTCCTGCGGGAATAAAAACTATTATAGACGTTTTTGTTGATCAAAAACATGTTAAACACAGAACCCTGGATCCATGGACCCGGGAGGCCGAAGACCTGCTCTGGGCAGAGTCCCGGCTCCCTTCATGGACCCGGTTGCTCACCATAGGAGAAAACCCATGGGATTAATCGCACCCTCCATTCTTTCCGCTGATTTCACCTGCCTGGGAAAGGAACTTGAGGAAATTGAAAAGGCCGGGGCAGACTGGATTCACATCGATGTGATGGACGGCGCCTTTGTGCCCAACATCACCTACGGCCCCATCATTGTGGAAGCCTGCAAACGGGTTTCCGGTCTTGATCTGGACGTCCACCTCATGATCGAAAGACCCGACCTCATGATCCCCTCCTTTGCAAAGGCAGGGGCGGATCTGATATCTGTCCATGCAGAGGCCTGCACCCACCTCCACCGGAGCATCCAGCTCATCAAAAGTTTGGGAGTCAAGGCCGGGGTGGCCCTGAATCCGGCAACCCCCCTGGAATCGGTTCAATGGGTCCTGGATCAGCTCGATTTCATCCTGATCATGAGCGTTAATCCGGGATTCGGAGGACAAAAGTTTATTGAGTCCAGCGTTGAAAAGATCCGCCTGCTGTCAAAGATGCTGGAAGAAAAAAATTCCAAGGCGATCATCCAGGTGGACGGGGGAGTGAACCTGGACACCATCAGGCAGATATCAGATGCCGGAGCCTCATGCTTTGTGGCCGGATCCGCCATCTTCAACACCCCGGACTACAAAGAAACCATATCCCAACTCAGAAAGGCCATGTAAAAGAACCATGAACAAAATGATTATCACTGTCCTGGGCAAGGACAGACCCGGCATCATCTCCCATATCTCCAATTTATTGTATGAGCTGGAGTGCAACCTGGAAAACGTCAATCAGATGATCCTCCAGAACCAGTTTGCCGGATTTTTCATTATCGAGCCGCCTTCGGGAGTCGATGAAACCCTTCTCAGAAAACGTCTGGATGAAAAAAACGGAACTTCAGGCCTGACCATCCACATCAATACCCTGGGCAATGACCTGGAAACCGGTAATGATCCCGGGGGAGACATCTTTTTGATCACCACCATCGGGCCGGATCAAAAGGGGCTGGTGGCCAGAATTTCCAAAATTATTGCCGGATTCAACGCCAATATTATCAATCTCAAGGCCGTGTTCAAGGGCGGACTGGACCCCAGGGCCAATGTCATGTCCTACCAGGTCCAGATCACCCCTGATGTGGATGCCGGAGCCATGTTCGACGCCCTGAAACAAAAGGCCGCAGAGCTTGATCTCGACATCCGTATCCAGCACAGAAACATCTTTGATGTCATCAATAAAATATAGATCCGCTGAATGGTCTGATTCTCATCTTTCCAGACTTTCACGGAAAAACCCTTAGGAAAAATCATGTTTAACGACCAAGAAATCATCTCCACCATAGAGATGGTAAAAAATGAAAATTTAGATGTGCGTGCCGTCACCCTGGGGATCAACCTCTTTGACTGCATCAGCCATGATATTGATATCTTTAAGCGCAATGTGAGGGCAAAGATCCTGAAACATGCCGCCCGCCTGGTCCCTGTCTGCGACGCCGTCGGGGAGAAATACGGAATCCAGGTGGTGAACAAGCGGATCTCCATCAGTCCCATTGCCCTTGTGGGGGCTTGTTTTTCCCCGGAACAGATGGTGGAGATCGCCCTTGAGCTCAACGACATTGCCAAAGAGGTCAATATCGATTTTATCGGCGGATTCTCCGCCCTGGTGGAAAAAGGGATGGCAAAAGGGGACCGGTCCCTGATCAGCGCCCTGCCCCGGGCCCTGGCCCAGACCCAGCGGGTCTGCGCCTCGGTGAACGTGGCCACCACCAAGGCCGGCATCAACATGGATGCCGTTCTGGAGATGTCCCGGGCCATCAAAGAGGCAGCGGCCCTGACCGCTGAAGATGACGGCCTGGCCTGCGCCAAACTCTGCGTATTTTCCAATATCCCCCAGGATATGCCTTTCATGGCCGGGGCCTATCTGGGCGTCGGCGTGGCCGATGCGGTGATCAACGTCGGGGTCTCCGGACCGGGCGTGGTCAAGCGGGCCATAGAAAGGAATCTGGAAGACCGGGACATGACCCTGGGAAGTATTGCCGAAATCATCAAACGGACCGCCTGCAAGGTCACCCGGGTGGGAGAACTCATCGGCAGGGAAGTGGCGGAAAACCTGGGGATCCGGTTCGGGGTTGTGGATCTTTCCCTGGCCCCCACCCCCACGGTCGGGGACAGTATCGGTGAGATCTTCCAGGCCCTGGGACTGACCCATATCGGGGTCCCGGGCTCCACAGCAGCTCTGGCCATGCTCAACGACGCCGTGAAAAAAGGCGGGGCCTTTGCCAGTTCCCATGTAGGGGGACTCAGCGGCGCCTTTATACCGGTGAGCGAGGATCTCAACATCGCCCAGGCCGCCCATGGGGGATTTTTGTCCATTGAAAAGCTGGAGTCCATGACCTGTGTATGCTCCGTGGGACTGGACATGGTTCCCATTCCCGGAGACATCACCGAGGAATGCCTGGCCGGAATCATCGCAGATGAAATGGCCATCGGCATGATCAATGCCAAGACCACGGCCACCCGGCTGATACCGGTTCCCGGAAAAAAGGCCGGGGACAAGGTCTTTTTCGGCGGACTTCTGGGGGAGGCCCGGATCATGGATGTGCCCCATCTGGATCTGAAAGATTCTTTTGTCCGCCACGGCGGGAGGATTCCGGCGCCCATACACAGCCTTAAAAATTAACAATGGATAATGAAGAATTAATAATTGAGGATGCTCCGCCCCATTTTATAAATCCGGCGCCCAAAGGGCCGTCCACAACTATTAATTGTCAATTCTCAACTATTAATTGATAGATCCCATGTCTGATCAAACCGATTCAACCCGGGTCAATTACAGGCTCATCCTTGTCCTGACCCTGGTTCATTTTACCGGAGATTTTTACTCCTCCTTTTTTACCCCGCTGCTGCCGGCCTTTGTGGATCGCCTCAGTCTGAGCCTTGCCCAGGTGGGGCTGATCACCGGACTTGTCCGGTTTATATCCTTTATCATCCAGCCGGCCGTGGGATATCTGGCAGACCGGTATGAGACAAGGGGGTTTGTCCTTTCCGGGCTGTTCCTGGCCTTTTTTTCCATTCCCTTTACCGGAATGGCCCCGAATTTCTGGGTTTTGCTTCTTCTGCTCTGCCTGGGATCTGTGGGCTCTTCCATGTTCCACCCCTCCACCACGGGAATGATTCCTTTGTATTCAGGGAATCGGACGGGATTCTGTCTTTCGATCTTCAACACCGGCGGAACCCTCTCCTTTGCCCTGGGTCCCATCTTCATCACCTGGTATGTGGCCCGGTTCGGTCTTTCCGCCATGCCCTGGACCCTGGTACTGGGCCTTATTTCCTTTCTGTTCTGCCTGCGCTATCTGCCCCGGCCTGTGAGTGAAAACCTGGCCCACCTTGGATTTATCGGTGCCGTCAAGGACTCCCTGGGAAAGGTATACAAGGCCATTTTCCTGATTTGGATTGTCATGGTTCTGAGGGCCGTCACCGGTCAGGCCTTTATGACGTTCATGCCCGTATTCCTTGCCAAACAGGGTCATGCCCTGACCTCGGTGGGCCTGATCGTCTCCCTGTTCATAGCGGCCGGCACTCTGAGCGGACTTCTGGGCGGATACCTGGCAGACCGGATCGGTTTTAAGATTGTCTTTTTTCTCTCCCATCTCCTGATGTTGCCCGCACTCATGCTCTACCTCTACCTGCCCGGCCCCTATCTATATATCGGGGCTTTTCTGGCGGGATTCTCGGTGCTGGCCCCCCTGCCCCTGGGAGTGGGCATGGCCCAGAAACTTGCCCCCAAATCCCGGGCCATGGTCTCCAGCCTGATGATGGGATTTGCCTACGGCCTTGGGGGAGCCTTTTCCCCCCTGGTGGGAAAGCTCGCCGATATCTACGGAATCGAACAGGTCCTCTTTTATATTGCTTTTCTCCCCCTGATTTCCCTATTTTTTATTGCCAGATTCCCCAAACTGAAATAGTTTAGGGCATGAGTCCCAGTGGAAAATCTTTCGATATAGAAAAGAGGGCTGTGTCTGATTCAATTCTTCTGGTCCAGCCGCCTGTCCAGGATTTTTATCTCACCCGGAAACGGACCGTGCCTTACGGCCTGGCCTCCATTGCTTCGGCCCTGGAAGCTTCGGGGTTTGAACCGCAGATTTTGGACGGACTGGCCACGGATAAATCCAAGTCCATGCCTTATCCCCCTGAATTTTCCAATTTAAATCCCTTTTACGGCAGATCCGATATTTCCCTTTTTTCCCTTTTCCATGATTTTTGCCATTTCGGGTACAGCTTTGAACATATCGGTAAAATTGTCCGGGACCAGAGGCCTTTTCTGGTGGGCATTTCATCTCTTTTCACCCCATATGCCGACCAGGCCCTTGCCACGGCCCGGACCGTTAAAAAATTCTTTCCCCGGACCCTAGTGGTTCTGGGCGGCCACCACCCCACCCTTTTCCCGGAACAGGTCCTGGTAGACGAGGCCGTTGATTTCATCCTTCGGGGGGAAGGGGAAATCAGCCTGCCCCTTCTCTGCCGGGCCCTGACAGACGGATCCGACCTAAAGCAGGTTCCCGGTATCGGTTTCAGGGAAAAGAGCGGGCCTTTTATCCATCCCCCGGTGTGGATGAAGGATCTGTCCGATTATCCCCTGCCCCAGTCCCGCCTGATCCGCCAGGATTACTACCAAAGAAAAAAAAAGGCTGCCATATCTGTTGTAACCAGCCGGGGCTGCCCCATGCCCTGCTCCTATTGTTCCGTATCCTCCAGATCCAGCCACGGAAGATTCCGCCAAAGGGATGTAAAAGAAGTACTCAAAGAGATTGAAGCCCAGGCCCTTGTCCGGGACATCGGGTTCATCGATTTTGAAGACGAAAACCTGACCCTGAACAAAAAGTACTTTATGACCCTTCTGGACGGCCTGGATAAAATTTTCCCGGAAAACAGGCCTGAACTGAGGGCCATGAACGGCCTCTTTCCCCCTTCCCTGGATCGGGAGATGATCCGGGCCATGAAAGAATCCGGGTTCCAGACCCTGAACCTGTCCCTGGGCTCCACCTCCGGGGAGCAGCTCAAGAGGTTCAACCGGCCCGACGTTAGAAACGCCCATGATCTGACTCTGGATCTGGCACAAAAATCCGGTCTGTCTGCGGTTTCCTACGTTATAGCCGGCGCCCCCAATCAAACCGCAGCCTCGTCCCTGGAAGACCTCCTTTACCTGGCCCAAAAAAGAACTCTGGCCGGTCTCTCCGTCTTTTATCCGGCACCTGGCAGTTTGGACTGGGATCTGTGCAGAGAAAACGATCTCCTGCCCCAGACCTTCTCCCTGATGAGATCCTCTGCCCTGCCCCTGGATCACACCACTACCCGGCTTCAAAGCATTACACTCTTAAGGCTGACGCGGATTCTCAATTACATGAAATCCCGGATAGACGCGGGCAAAACCCTGCCCCGCCCCCGGCCCTTCAACGGACAGACAAAAATAAAACCTTCCCTGAACCGGGAGAAGATCAGTGAAAAACTGCTGGCATTCTTTTTGAGTGACGGGTCTGTCTTTGGTGCAAACCGGGAAGGGAATCTTTATGAACACCTTGTTGACAAGGCTTTAACCCAGAAATTTCTCGAAGGCTTGAAACAAACGTCTGTCAGGGGAATTTTGTAGCACCCCGGAATATACATCTTTCCGCAGATACCGCAGATCCTCTGACGTAGATTTGCTCAAATTGTGGTAATAAACCTCTTTTTACAATGGAATTTGCAACCGAACAATGAGCACGGATAACGGAGCAGTCATCGTTTGTCAACAAGAGTTACAAAAATTCAGGGCCCAGCAAATGCGTAGAAGAATGAGCTGGGTTTCAACAATCTTCAAAGCTTTCTGTTATTAGGTTTGCCTATTTTTCACCAGTCCTGATCCAATAACAGGTAGGGCCGGCCCCTGGTCTTGGGGTTGCCGAACCGGAGTTCTGGATTATGTTGCTCCCGAGCTTTCAATGATTCGGGTGCATAATTCAAAAGATAGACCACCGGTCCCCAAGCCTGTCCTCCAGGGTCAACCACAGCGTGAATCAAGGCTGCTGCATTACCCAACTGATTGGGAAAACGATCTATATTCTCCTTGGAATACCGACCGGATTTATTATTGATGACCCATGTTTTATTTTTATAATCATTGACAATTTCTCCCCCGATACGACCGGGAGCTCCGGCAAGTGCGGATACATGTCCATATCTTTCCACATATCCTGGACTGTTTGTGTATCCGTCTTCCGGCCGTGTATAATTGCCTGAATAAGTGCGGCCCCTGGGGTGCGGAGCCACGGCAATGATTCTCAACTTCCCATGGGCGTCTATGACCCAGCCATACACCGGAATCTGGGTATTCAGTACGGCTTTATGTCTTCTTGAGGCAACCTGCAGGTAAGGATTGAGCATGACGCGATCCTGATTGTCAACCTCATAGTATTTGATGTGCCTGGGCAGGGTGGGAATGCCATAGAGACGGTCCAGTTTCGTGGGGTGGGACCATGCCATCTTCACAGGGCAAAAAAGGAGGAAACTGACAAACAACAGTATTTTTATTCCCCCTGTGGCATGATGACATTTTAATGGCTGTTTCATAATAAGCAAAAAGGGTAGCCGGAAATCCGGGTGTGGGAAGATTAAAAGGCGGGGCAATGTATTTTCCATGCCCCGCCTTTACGACTCTACTATTGGTTTTCAAATTGCCATGTTATTTAGCAGGGTCAACCAGGATATAGGGTTTTTGTTTTTTCTTGGGCTTCAGATATTTGACTTTATCGCTGCCTTTATAGGCTTTCTGGGCCTCTTCATTGCCGTATGCCAGGCGATAACGGACTTCACCCCAGGGTTTGCCCATGGGATCGCAGGTATCCATGATCAGCTTGGCGACATTGCCCAATTGTTCAGGGGTACGGTCAAGATTTTTCTTGGAGTAGCGGCCGGATTTGTTGTTGATGATCCAGGTTCCGTCTTCAAAAAGGATTTCACCGCCGAGACGGGCAACTGAACCTGCTACCCCGGAGGTATGGCCGAATTTTTCTTTCGGATATTTCTTTTTGCCTTTTTTGACCTTAACTTTCTTCTTCCGGCCGTCTTCCGGGCGGATGTAGCCATTTTTGTACTTTCTGCCCATGGGATGTCTGGCTTCCTGAACAACGGCCACATTGCCATCGGCATTCACGATGTAGTTGTAGACGCCGATTTCCGGATCAAGGACAGCACGATGAGCTTTGGTCGCTACCTGGAGGTAGGGATTGAGCATGATTCTGTCCTGTTTGTCAACTTCATAGTATTTGATATAAGAGGGCAGTGCCAGGGTGCCGTACAGCTTGTCCAGCTCGCTGTTGCCAATGGCAGGAACGCCGGCGAATTTATGGCCGTTGTTTTTTGATGCCGGCCAGTAGTGAAGCTGGGGATTTCCGTCTGCCTTCAGGGGGATCTTGTCGGCATCTGTGACCCGGGCATTTTCAAAGGCCAGGATGGAGTCTCCAATAAGCTGAATAGCTGCGGCTTTTCCCAGGAAGCCCTTGGCCTCCAGTTTGAAGTTGCCTTTTTCGTCACGCCCCTTATAGGAGGTAAACCAGGTCTTGACAATGGTGGTCACGCCGGGAAATTTTGCGTCAAGATCTTTTACGTTATTGCAAACCGCCATGGGAGTGCCTTCCTGAACCATCAAGATTTTATAGTCTTTTTCACCGCCGTCGAGCAGGTCAAGAACGCCTAAGGGGCGGGCCTTTACAACAGAACCGATCTCAGTTGATGGGCCGAGCACGATTACGTCCATGGGATCACCGTCGCCGCCCTGTTCTTTGGGCAGAATGGTTCTGGGAATCATTCCGTAGTTTCCAGGATAGCCAACATATTTCACAAAACGGGGTTTGCCGTTTTTCTGTTCTAACTCGAGCATCCCTGTTTTTTTATTCACTTCGTACTTGGCTGTATGACCTGCTGGAATCTCAATGACAACGTTGTAGGTACCGTCGACATTTAATGCAGAATAGCCTGTTAGGTAATTTTTCTCTCCCTGGAGCACCGACGCATTAGGCGTGACGGTAGCCTGGGCGCTGGTCAGGGTGAATCCCACCACTGCTGCAGCTACGACCAAGGATGCTAAAGACTTTCTTATGTTCATTGAATCCTCCTGGTAAAATATTGAAACACTCTGGTTATGGATGATTGCTGCCCGGTCCCATTGTCAAACCGGGGTCGGACAGCATGATGAAGCCTAAAATTATGACGGGTCGTCATTAAAAGAGATGGTCCCGTCCTTGCCTTTTTTCGGGGGTTTATAGGATCTCATTTCAAGATTTTTAATCCCTGTGTACTCGGGGAAGGTCAGGCCGCCCTTGCGCAGATATGTTGCCTTGGAGCCTCGCCATTGGGCATTTTGGGGCAGGCCGATCTCTTTGTCCATTTTCTGGTATATCTTCTGGATAATATTTTCAGCCGCCGTATGGGTTTTTGACATGTCATAGTAGTCTCCAGTGGGGTAACCAAAGGAAAAATCATATACAAAAGCCTTTTCACCGCTTTCTACAGGCAGCCACGCTTCCATGGAGATCCCTGCAGGAAAGGGCATCCCCGGCAGGATAACAAAACCGGGTTTCATGCGGATGCTGTAGGCTCCAATACCGACCAGTTTGGTCTTGGGGTCCAGCCCCAGGGTTTTAAGGTGAGGAACAAGGGCGGCAAAATCTGCAAGGGTAACCGGGACATCGGTAAGATCCACATCAATCTTGGTGGCTTTTTCAAGATAGGTGTCCAGAGTATAGTTGGCTGCCGGCCCGACGTTTTCCTCGATAGAGGCATCTTCTTCATCCGGCATTGCGTCAAAAACCCGCTCAGGATTGTCACGGTCGATAAATTTCACAGTCAATGCGGCTGAAGCCGGTTTCCCGCCAAAATACTTGGTGGTGATTCTGACCACATATCCGAGTTTGGTCAGATCTCCTTCTGGCGTATCAAAATACACCTTGGTTGAATAGGTGAACCCGTCTGCATTAAATTTTTTTTCTTTGAGGACGATGTTTTCCTTTTTTGCAAACGCTTTGATTTTTTTCCATATCGTTGTCAAGCCTGTTTCCGGATCAAAGCCGACCTTTGCCGGATCGATCAAAAACTTCATTTCCCTTGCTTCAACGATTTCAAGGGCTTCAGGGTGCTTGGCAATCTGAACCTTGTGGGGATGTGATTCCTTGGCACCGGCTGACAAGGCCGCAAAAGAAAGAAAAATAAAGGACAATCCCAGCATCAGGGACAATCTGTTTTTCATTTGATAACTCCCGCTTTTTATTGATTTGATTTAAAAAACTACATTCCAATTCTATTCCAACGTCTTTAAATCCCTCATTCCGGCAAACTTAAAATTTGACTCTATACCTGAATGACACACCATTGTATTCAATGTCCAATAAGGTGTGCTTATCGGCTTTATATTAATTTTTTATCAGGTGAAAAGCACATCAAAACAATGGGTTAAAGAGGATCCGGGATAATCACAAAAGAGTTCTGGCAATCAAGAATGAATTAAAATAAGCCGGCTAAAAAGGAAAATCAGATCAATGAAAATTCAAACATAAAGAGGGGAATACATGAAGACCGGCCCCTTGACAGACCAGGGGCCGGATCAAAAGCTTAATTGAAATTCGGGCTTAGCCCGAAGGTGGTCTTGGTTTTGGACAGATTGAAATCAGAGTCAATGCCCTTTTCTTTCAAGGCGTTTTCAATTCGCTGGGCAACCTTTCCCAGATTATCATCTGATGTGCGCCCTTTAAAGGAAATTTCTGATACAAACGTTTTTGGATATCTGTAATAAGGACTCCAGACGGCATACTCTGCTTCAACTTTGCCTGAAATTTCTGTGACAAGGCCTTCCCAGGACAGGGCCCGCATGACAATGGTCTGCTGGATCTGGTCCGCGTACTGGGAGAACACCGGTTCCACAAGGGTCCAGGCCTCTGAATTGCCCTTCCGGATCAGCTCTGCAACGGCTTTCACATCCACCTTTCGCACATCAATTTTGGTGGGATTCATTTTAATATCATAGCTCACGCTGTATTTTTTTTGTCCGTTTACAATATCGATCTCAGCTTTTTTATAGTTCTTCAGATCACCAAACTGTTCGGGAGAAGGGGCTCTTAATTTTACCGTGATCTTGCTTTTCCACGGTTTTTTCAGGTCTTCCCTCACCCGGACAATCAAGGCTTTTTTGCTGAACTGCCTGTCAGGCGTATCCAGGTAGGTCACAAGCTTTTCTTTGCGTTTTGCTTCAAAGTCAATAAAGTCATAATCGTCCGCCCGTTCGCCTGCCAGTGATTTGGGGGCCATCTCAAAAGTTTTGGGCTCATTGATGCCAAATGCATATTCAACCTGGTCAAAATCTTTTTTATCCAATGCCTGGGCGGGTAGTGCAAAAAAAACAGACGCCAAAAACAAGGTGCAGCATGCAAGTACTCTCATGTATTCACTCCTTTTGTTCCGGTATAGTTTAGAAATCTTACCATTTCCATTCAAATAATTATCATGGACGTTGATCCTTGATAAAACTCAATAAACGGCTAAGGTACTACACCAGATCCCGAGAGACTAATTAAGTCTGCTTATGAAATCTATTTTTATCTATTATCGGTGCAGCATAGGCTTAATATTATTTTCATGTAATATCAAGTCGTTGCCGATAAATAAATCCCATGGGCGTATAACGATTTCCCATGACCCCTCCCTTTCTTTGGGACCATAAAATTTCCTTATCTCCATTATGGCCAAAACTAATTAGACAAATTTTGTAGTTTAAGGTCTTTTTACTACATTGGTAAACAATGTTTTTACTACATTAGTAAACAATGTTTTTATTCAGGGTTTTTCAGGACCGGCGTGTTGCCGGTAACAAATTTCCCTCTAAACAAACAAAGGCAAGAGGAGATTAAGCATGAAAAAAGGGTTTATCACCGCAGCAATCTGCGCACTGGCGATTCCTGCTACCGCCATGGCTGCTCCCAGCAATGAAGAACTGCATCAGATGATTATTGAAAATCAGAAACAGATCACTGATGTTCAGACCGAGAGTACCAAGCAGGGTAGCCACATCGAATTTTCTAAAAAAACAGGGGCCCCGGAGTGGAAATCCCCAGACGGCAGATCCTCGTTCGCGATCGGCGGCCGGGTAACAACGGATATCGCCAACTTTGATGATATGTACAAGGGCGGCAAAAAAAGCAAGCTGACGAGAAGCAACACATCAAACGAAGTTCGCAAGTTATACCTGTCTGTGGAAGGCACGTTTTCCGAGTTCTGGGAATATGAAATCCAATGGGATTTTGCTGAAGCCGAGGTGGATCTCAAAGACGCCAACCTGACATATACAGGACTCGAAAACGACGAGTTCACCCTGGGCTGGCAGAAAGTACGCTACGGCCTGGAATCCACCACCAGCTCCAAGTACACGAACTTCATGGAACGTGGCCTGACCGATGTCTTTTCGCCTGAACGCGGTATCGGCGCTCTGTGGACTCACAGATACAGCAAAGGTATCACCCAGGTGTCTGCCTTGTATTCAAACGGGTATGCCGAGCAGGATCTCGTTGATCACCAGGCCGATGCTGCCACTTTCCTGGGCCGGGTGACCTATGTCCCGGTACTGGACAAGGAACGCGGCCAGGTTTTTCATCTGGGAGCCAATATCGGACACTTTAACTATGATTATGCTGATGATGCTGATGATGAAGATGGGGATCAGGTCCTGGAATTTGAAGCCAGACCCAATGCCCATCTGGCTGAAAAACTAGTTGGTGTGGATTTCGAAAATCCTGAAAAAGACTGGCGCTATGCCCTTGAAGCCGCCTATTCCGGCCATGGTTTTCTAATTTCTGGTGAATATGCCGGTGTAAGGGTGGATGATGCCGACAATAACGAGACTTACAACTTTGACGCATTTTACCTATCTGCCTTTTATATGCTTACCGGAGAGTCCCACAAGTATAAAAAGTCCTCCGGGTATTTCAAAGAGGTCAAACCCTTTAACCCTGTCTCCGAAGGAGGATACGGTGCCTGGGAAATTGGCGCCCGGTATAGTGCCATCAGTCTCACCGATGGCGACAAATTCGGAGGCGATATGTCCACCATCACCCTCGGGCTCAACTGGTATCTTGAGAACAACCTGAAATTTGTCCTCAACTATGTACATTTCGATGCAGACAACTATGAAGATGATCCTGACTATGTCGACAGCCAGCGCGGCAACATTGTCATGGCCCGCATCCAGTACTACTTCTAATTCCATTTTTTAAGAAAGCGCCAAACCGAAAAGTGCCCGGAGACATAACTCCGGGCACTTTTTCCCAATTGAATCGGTAACTAAAGGCAATGATGCGGCCGTTAAGGCCGCGAAGACAGAGCCATTATCCTTTCCGCCATGGCTGCAAAACAACAGGGAATCAAATCCAAAACAGGGACAAAGTAGCTGTCCACTGTTCTCATATTTGAATGAAGTCGTCTAAGCCAAACAGATAGAAGCTTTTTATCCTGCATATTATCAATATGAAAGCAATATAACACCGGGGTGATGATAAAAAATAATACTATAAGAAAACTTAAATGAAACTTGTAGCGTTCAATAACATGAAACTTGCAGGGAAACTTATAGGCGGCATAGGGCTGGTGATTCTTTTATTCGCCTGCGCACTGGGCACATTTTATTACTCCAATAATTTTACCATAACAAAATATGATTCTATCTGGCATATGGACAAAGCTATTGCAAACGATTCACTGGAGATCATTGGTCTGCTCAATGACAGCCGCAATGATGAAAAAAATTATTTGGCACGGAAGAAGATAAAATATATTGGCAAATTTGAAAAAAAAACAAGCCGGATAAAAAGCAAGGCTATCGATATTGCAAAGATTGCTGAAATAATCAAAAACAAACACTTTAAAGAAAATGCTGAAAGAATAATACAACACTCGGATCGGTATAGGTCTGCGTTTCATAAAGCAGTATCTCTTTGGGATAAAAGGGGGATAAACCACGAGTCCGGCTTCCAGGGCGAGTTCAGGAAGGTCGCGTTGAAATTGATGAAACAGGCTGAAGAAAGTAATGAAACAGAATCCCTTGTTTTGCTGCTGACTTTGAGAAAAAATGAAAAAGACTATCTTTTGAGGGCGGATAAAAAGTATGTCGAAAAAGTGTTGGAAACAATCGACAAACTCTTGACCAATCCCGGAATATCGCAGGAAGATATTAACAAATATAAGAAACATTTTCTCTTGCTTGTTGAAGCAGATAACCAGATAAAGGCTGCTATTAAAGATTTAAGCGATGTCATAGATGTAATAGAACCCATTATTGAAGAAAATTACAATCTTGCGGTAAAAAATGCAGAAGCGAAAATGGAAGCTGCAGGAAAACGTAGTGCTTTTCTGGAACGCATCGCCATCCTTATCTCGATGATTGCTTTTTTGCTTGGATTGTTTATTACGATCGCCATTACACGCAATATCACAGGATCTGTCAAAAAAGTTGTCTTGCTTGCCAAGGATATGGCAAACGGAAATTTAACCCAAGAGCTTGATATAGAGCAGAAAGATGAAGTCGGATCCCTGGCCGCTTCCATGAACAGCATGGTATCACGGCTGAACAAAATGATCAGGGATATTAACGATGGCATCTATACTCTAACATCCTCATCCACAGAGCTTTCTGCCATATCAAGCCAGATTGAATCAAACTCGGAAAATACCAGCACAAAAACAAAAAATGTATCTTCTGCTGCTGAAGAAATGAGCGGCAATATGAATTCCCTAGCTGTCGCCACTGAACAGGCCACAACCAATATTCAGATGATTGTGGCAGCTGCCGAGGAGATGACGGTAACAATTCAGGAAATTGCCAGTACTGCGGCAAAAGGAAGTGAGACTACCACCCATGCTGTGGGCAAGGCAAAGCAGATGTCTCAAAAAATTAACGCCCTTGGAAGTTCTGCATCACAGATAAACAAGGTGACGGAAACCATTTCAGATATCTCCGAGCAGACCAACCTTCTGGCCCTCAATGCCACCATTGAGGCCGCCAGGGCAGGCGAAGCTGGCAAAGGCTTTGCCGTAGTGGCAGGAGAAATCAAGGCCCTTGCCCAGCAGACAGCAGTCGCCACTACCGAAATCAGTGAAAAAATATCAAGCGTGCAGGCAAGTACAGATGAATCAATCACTGTTATAAAAGAAATTATAGATGTCATTAATGAGGTAAATGGCTTTGTAACAACAGTTGCATCTGCCATTGAAGAGCAATCTGCCACCACACAGGAAATTTCAAATAATGTTAGCCAGGCTGCTTTAGGTCTGCAGGAAGTTAATGATAATATAAACCATGCAAGGTCAGTTACAGGGAAGGTCACAAATGATATCGCCGAAGTTAATCAGGCGGCCGGGGCAACAAATGCCGGCAGCAAACAGGTAAAAAAAAGTGCGGCAGAACTTTCAAGACTTGCAGAGGATCTTAATGAAATGGCAAGCTGGTTCAAAATTTAAAACCGACCCTTAAAAATCATATCCCGGTGGCAGGCACACTACAGCCTTCCACCGGGATATATAACTTGGATTCGGCATCTTTCTTGTCGATCACCTATAATCCCGTTTGAGTACAGCCATAAATTCTATCTGGCTTTTTGAGAAGAGACGACCCTATTTAGGATAGACAAAACAGGATGGCCAGAATCGGGTGGGGCTATGGAAAGGGGAATGAGGAGAGAAAAAGCATTAAAAACAAGCTGCCCGGGTCAAAGAGAGACCCAATGGCAGCTTGTCTGGCGGCAGGACTGTGGTCAGTAAACTACATCTTTAAAACGCTTTTGGCTGCTTTCAGGTAGTTAACATTTTCCAGCCCATCAATTTCCAGGGCCTTTATGGCTTTTTTCATGCCCTCATAATCTTCACTTTCCACGCAGGCTGTTTCGATGAGGGCGCCGTTGAAAAGGACTTTTCCATATTCACAGATCATGCCGTCAACGGAGAAGCCGTATCTTTCTTTCTGAACGTCAACGGCAGACAGGTCTGCATCGGCATCCACCATGGAAATGAATTCGTCAAGGGTATAGGTATCCTTATCCAGAACGACATCAGCCTGGAGGTTTTCAAAGATTTTTCCCAGTTCTTCCTTGTTGACCGGGAACTGGAATTTTCCCCTGGGCTGGAAAACTTCGTATCCGTCCGCAGTCTCGCTCACCTTGATTTTGATATCCAGCAACCCGTCACGGATCTTTACATTGGCCTCATTGGTGAGTCGGGAAACAATATATATTTCGCTGCTGGTCCTTATTTTAAACAGCTTGGCCTGGGCCTTCCACATAGACTGGGTGACAATGTCCAGAATATTTTGTCCAAATACCCTGAATTCAGCTCTGGGTACCAGTTTTTCCGCATCTTCCGCGGAAGTGGCGGCGTTTTTTTCAAATACATCTACCATGATTTTAACTCCGTTATTATAATTATGGGGTTATTTTTTAGGCCCTCTGACACTTCTGTCCGGGCCAGCTTTTTTTCTATGGCAGGGGGGGAGGATAGAGCCTTTTGGGATGTATACACCTCCTGCTGAAATACGTTTTGAATAAAAAATAAAGATATAAAACTCACTACTGCGGCAATGATGGGTGTGGTAATCCATCCGCTGGCAATTCCGCCGACCATTTTCCACCTCACACTCCAAAAGCCTTTCTTTAACAGGCCGATGCCGATGACAGCACCCACCACTGCCTGGGAACTGGAAACCGGAACCAGGGGAATTGACGGCAGACCGTTGTTGATCAGAAAGGCTTCCAGGGACTGGGAGGAGAATACGAAAAGGACAATGGCATGGGCCCATACCACAACGCTTGCCGCAACAGGGGTAAGCTCCACAATGCCTTCGCCCACGGTCATCATTACCTGTCTGGAATAAGTGAAGACGCCCAGGGAAATGGCGATGCCGCCGATAAGGAACAATTGCTGGGCCGGTGATAATGAAAAGGGGCCAATAAAAAGCGTTTCAAAGGGGGATACCGGCAGAAACACGCCCATGACATTGGCGATATTGTTGGCTCCCAGAGCGTAGGACCCGCATATACCGGCAATCAAAAGGGACCACCTTGTATACAAATCCAGCCGGAACATGTGGATTTTGCATGTATTGATAAAAAGGGCGGACAACCGGTACAGAACAACGGCGATGATACCGGAAAGCACAGGACAGACCAGCCAGGTCATGGCAATCTTGGTCAAAGCGGTCTGGTCCACGGACGATCCTGAAAAAAGGTTCCATCCGACGATGGCCCCCACAATGGCCTGGGAGGTAGACACGGGGAATCTGGCCTTGGTCATCAAGTAGACGCTCAAAGCTGCTGAAAACGCCACAATAAACGCACCGGCAATGGCATTGACAGCCCCCAGTTTGCCCAAAATGTGCGAGGCCCCTGCCCCGCTGATCACGGCACCTAAAATTACAAATATACTACAGCATATGGCTGCAGTCCTAAACCTGACCATTTTGGATGCCACTGCCGTACCAAACACGTTGGACGCATCATTTGCCCCTAAAGACCATCCCAAAAAAAGACCACTGGTTAGAAAAAAAGCGAACATAGATATTCCCTATAATGTACGTTTAATGACATAGATATTCATCCGGTCAGCCACGTCCTCTGCCCGATCAGATATTTTCTCAATATGCCGAACCAGATCGCTCAGGAGCATGCGATGGCTCAACCGGATATTCTCCTTGCGAAAAATTGCGGTTCTCAGACGAGTGGAAATTTTGTCGCATTCGGTTTCCCAGAAGGACACTTTGTGTAGATGGTCCCTTACGGCTGCAATATCAGTAAAAAAGGCTCGGGAAGATTTAACAATAGATTCAACAGCCTCGACCACGCCTTTGATCAATTCCTGGAAATCTTCGACAAACTCAGAATCAATATTGGGCCGTTCAATTTCAAATCGCCAGAGCGCCCCCTTGAACCTGTCCAAAAGTGAATCCATATTCTCCAGCAGTTCCAGGACATCCCCACGGGATTCGGGGATAAGGGTTTTGGTATGAAGGTGCTCGATGATGGCCCGCTTCAATTCGTCACCCTTATGTTCTATCGTTGAAATATCGGCCAATACTCTGTCGAAATTTTCATACTCTCCCTTAAGATAAAACCGGGCACCTTCCTGAAAGACGAGTCCAGAACGGCTGACCTGGTCCATGAAGTCATTGATCTGTTTTTCAATACCGGTTTTTCTGCTGATAATATTGAATTTCATAACGACGGCCCCTTTTCGCATTAAATCTGACACGAGCTTTCAATTGACCCTTACAGAAAGTTTATGTTAAGAGTTCCAAGTAAGTGGCCATTTTTTAACACGCTCCGATCCGAATTTTAAATCATCATTGAAAATGGAGGCCATAAGCATTCATTATGAATCTCATGAACATTGACCATCTGAAATCCTTTTTTATGGTCGCCAAGATCGGCAATTTCACAAAAGCAGCAAGGGCCCTGTTCTTGACCCAACCGGCTGTGAGTCAGCACATCCAGGCCCTAGAACATTTCTATGATACAGTCCTCTTTGACAGAACCGGAAAAAAAATTATGCTGACCCGCCAGGGAGAGATCCTCTTTGAGCAAACAGAGGAACTGCTTGCAAAATTCCAAGAAGTGGAAACCATTTTCATGGGCATGAACAACATGAGTCGTGGCCGGCTTGACATCGCTTCATCCGCGGTGATCAGCGCCTATATGCTTCCAAAAATCATCGGCAAGTACCATGGCACCTATCCAGACATCGAACTGAATTTGCGGGGGGGCAACACCCACAAGACAACCATTATGGTCCTTGAAGGCCAGGTGGATTTTGGGTTTGCGACAGGGCCTCCCAGCCGGTATCCTGAAGTTGAAGCTGTTGGTGTTCACCATGAAGAGATGATTGCAGTGGTGGCTGGCGACAGCCCCCTGGCAAAAAAAAACCTGATATCCATATCCGATCTTAAACGCATCCCATTTATCACTCGGGAGCACGGCACACAAACCCGGCAGTTTGTTTCCACCTGGTTTTCTGAATATAAAACCGATAAATCCGATTTAAAATTTATAGAGCTTGAAAATGTTGAATCGGCAAAACGAATCGCTGAAGAAGGATTCGGCATCACCGTCATTCCAGAATCCGCCGTTAAACGGGAACTCGCGTCAGGCCGGCTGGCCCGTGTAAATTTAAAGGGGTTCAGGGGGGATGCAACTTTTTATCTTCTCTACCATAAGGCCAGAAAACTTTCCGTGGTCGCCAAGGCCTTTTTATCCATGCTGTCTGAAGCCTTTGATTGTGAGGATACCCTGACTTCAAAACTGAACATTCCCGCCCGCTAAAGAGTCCTTTTCTAAAAAAACTGCGGGGGGGCAAATGAACGGGATCACTGCCGTGAGATTGACTCTCCAGATAATAAATTTTGATCCCCAAAAAACGCATGCGCCAGTCAGTATTGCGGCGAATCCAGATCCATAAGAATCGGTTATGTCATCCATAGCGAATTCGAATTTGACCGGCCGGGGCCCCATCTTTTATATTCTGCTTTTATAGTTTGTTTTATGAAAGCCCCACAGCGACGCATTTATTATTTTAAAATAGCTTACAGGAGAAAACATGCCCCAATCGATCAACCAATATCTTCTCAGTGCCAAAATAGATATCAACGACAAACCCATTGACCTCATGGTCATGGGGAACGAGGCTGCCGATCTTGACTCAATGGCCTCTGCAATAGCTTTTGCCTATATCCGATCCCAGGTGGAGCCCGATAAGAATATTGTCCCTCTCATGCCCATCGTAAAAGAAGATTTCAAACTTAGAACTGAAGCCGTATATGTGTTTAAAACGGCCCAAATTGACCTGGACAATCTGATTTTTCTGGATAAAATGCCCCAGTCCTTCATGGAGCGCGTAAACAACCTGGCCATTGTGGATCATAATAAACTGTCCGGCACCTTTGAGGACTACGGCGACAAGATCAGGATAATCCTGGACCACCACAAGGAAGAAGGGCTATACAAAGGGGCTGAACGCCGAGTCATTGAGCCGGTGGGATCCACAGCCACCCTGGTGGGCGAGATACTGATCCGGGAGCATGCCCGGCTCATGCACACTCAGTTGGCTACACTTCTTACGGGCACCATTCTTCTGGACACGGTGAACCTGGACCCTGCAGCGGGGCGGGTCACGGAAAAAGACAGTGAAATTGCTGTCAAACTCATGGAGTACTTCCCCCTTGACCCAAATAATTATTTCAGGGAAGTCCAGAAAGCCAAATTTGATACCGCCGGCCTGTCGACCATTGATCTTCTCCGCAAGGACTACAAAGAATTCAAATTCAATGGTATCAGTTGCGGCATTTCTTCCGTCCTGCTGTCCATGGCGCAGTGGACCAATAAAGACAATGAACTCTGCCTGGGGTTTGAGACCTATGCCAGCCGCAGGAATCTGGATGTGCTCCTGTCCATGAACGCATACACAAATCCGGATTTTAACCGGGACCTTGCCGTCTACTGCAGGGACGCGGCGATCCACGACAAGCTGATTTCATTTCTTCAGGAAAAGGGCCTCGACCTGAAGGACCTCTCATTTGAAGGCCAAAAGCCCTGTCTGGAAGGCAAACTCACCTTTTACTCCCAGGCAAATCTTGGCATATCAAGAAAAAAACTGTCCCCCATGATGGATGAACTTTTTACCAATTAGCCTCCGCCAGGCCCTCGGATACCTGTTGTCCGGGGGCATTTTTTAATACCCGGAGTACCCATCGGCTCCTACTATCCCCTTGCTTTTCCGCTAAAAAAATGATCCAGGAATTCATAACCATCCATGGCAGGTTTCAATTTGAAATTAAGCAGAAACTGCTTTTCCGTCCTTCAGAAAAAAAGAGAAAGTATGTCATAGAGACCTTTTTTTTTATCCCCAATTCCTTAGGTATAAATGAACGGACCTATACCAAGCAGATGTTCTACAGCCGTCTGAAAAATTACATTCGGTTAAGAATCCCGGACATGCCAGGCTCCTGTACACCAGACCCCAACGTCTTCATGGCAAAGGTCATATTCGCCCTAGACCGGATCAATGAAAAAGATAGCAGGGCCACCCGGGCAACCTACTGCAATGCCGTAAAGATATATGCCTTGATGGTAAAAAAACAATTGAGAATGAATGTCCTTAAAGGAAAAGCACTGCCTGCTAAGGAACTGAGCACTCTCATTCATGATACCCTGAATAAGACAAGCCTGGGCGCCGTTCTTCTGCGAACCCATGAAATAACTCATGGTCGTAAACTGGATAGTGACTCCCATAGGGTCCTGATCTATTGCAACGAATATATCAGCATGTGCCTGGCTTATTATTTGTTCCGATTTCTTGACCTGGCTTCCTGGAATTGTGAGGATGAGGATCACGCAAATATTCGGAAAAAATTATTAAACCGGATCCATAACGAGTTGGACTACCAAAAACAGTTCGGTGACACCTCCGAAACTTCCATCAATAAGAACAGCGAAACACTGATCTATAAATGGAATATATTAAAAAAATATGTTGGCAGTCCCCTTTATCTGGAAATCAGGCATAAAAAAGAAGGCACCGTCCTGTTCCAACTGATCTCGGGCTTGGCCGCTGCCTTGGCCATGTTTTTTGCAACAGCTGTGGCTTTTATTTGGCAGGACACCTACGGGTCGCTTAGCAGGCCGCTTTTTTTGGCACTTGTCATCGGATATGTTTTTAAGGATCGGATGAAAGAGGTCATCCGGAATTTTTTGTCGACAAAACTGAAAAGAACGCTCTCCGACCGGCAGCAGTTTGTTTATCAGAATTTTTCAACCCTCATCGGCAGGTGCCGGGAAAATTTATATTTTATTAAGGATTCTCAGGTTCCAAAATCCATAATAAAACTCAGAAACAAAACACATCTGGTAGATATTGAAAATTCCTTCAGGAGTGAAACCATTATGTATTACCGAAAGAAAATTTTGATAAAAACCAGGGCAATAGGTCAAGCTTGGGACGGCCTTATAGATATCACTCGCCTGAATATCAGCGATTTTCTCAATAACATGGACGACCCCAAGCATACCATGTATGTCTGTGGTAAAGATTCCTACCAAAAGCGGTCAATCGATAAAGTTTACCACATGAATATGATTCGTTGCCACAGAATCGGGAATAAAAAAATATGCAAACGATTCAGGATCGTATTCAACCGAGACGGCATCAAACGCATAGACCACATCATCCCCAATGAAAAGTCCGACACATAAGATATACTTATGTATTCTACAATAGGTTATTATTTGTATTTGCAGCTCATATACGAGATATAGGAAATAGATGAAAAATAGCCCTGACGTGTACAAAGCATATAAGTACCGTAAATAAAAAAGGAACTATAGGCCCATATATTCAAGGGCCGATCAAAGGAGAAAAAATGGGCCCGAAAATGAGGACTGACACACCGGCGACCAGACAATTTGATTCTCTGGATATGAGCAACTATACCCTCGAAAGGCTTCCCGTGCTGCCGATCGGTCCAATTATGGCACTGTTAAAAAGGATCGGCCTGCCAGTGGCAGTTTTATTCTTTTGTTTTTTCCATTTCAGATTTTGCGGATCATTCGAGTCTTTTGAGGTGCAGACCAAAGTGCCTCCCCAAAGCTGCTATACCATGCTCGGCATCTTCGGTGCATCATTGATTCTATGGATCACAGAGGCAATACCCAACTACCTTACGTCCCTCATCCTGATCGTCTTGGTCGTCACTACCGGTATTGTTAAAGAAAAGACAGCCTATGCCTATTTCGGCCATAAGGTAATGATCCTTAACATTGCAAGCTTTATCTTAGCCAGTATGCTTGTCTCCTGCGGACTAGCAAAACGTATCGCGTTAAAATTCATTCTAAGGGCAGGTCACAAGGCAACGCCTGTTTTCTGGAGTTTTTTGATCCTGAACATTATCCTTGGGGCCTTTGTCAGCGCAACAGCTGCAAAAGCCGCACTTTTGATGCCTCTCTTCATGGTTATCAGTGCCATTTACGGAGCAAACGGAGGTGACAACCGTAATAATTTCGGACGAAATCTTGTACTCCAGAACCTGCTCGGCATCAATGTTTCCTGCAGTGCCTATATGACAGGTTCTGCAGCAAACCTTGTTGCGGCTAGTATGCTCATCGGCGCAGGAGCGGAACTTTATTACATGGACTGGTTCATGGCTTTGGCTCCTTTGGCGCTTATCGTCTGCGCCTTAGGATGGTGGTTAGGAACTCGGTTTGTTTTCCCTCTGTCAGAAATCGAAAAATCACCATCCATCAAAGGCGGTCTAGGCCGCTTGCAGGAAGAATTGGACGGCATGGGCCCGTTTTCGGTAAATGAGATAAAATCCACTATTATTTTTCTATGCGTTCTCGCACTCTGGGCGACCGATAAACTCCACGGCATCAGCGCCACCGCTACTGCATTGATCGGTGCAATCGCCGCATTGATGCCTGCTTTTTCAGGATTACCAAGAATCGGATCCATAAATTGGAACGATACTGATATTCCCTGGCATCTCCTATTGTTCAGTTTTGGTGCATATGTATTAGGTGGGGGGATAAAAACCACCAATATTGTTGCAATCGGCATTACCAATCTTTTTGAGGCCTTTGGTATTGGGCAGGATGCTCCCAGACTTCTTATTTTTCTGCTGCTGAGTATTCTGTTTGCCTTTAGTTCCATACTCAATCAGAGCAAGACAGCCAGAACAATTATATTCTTTCCGATCATCATCGGTATCGCCCAGAAGTTTGGATGGGATGTTCTGGGATTTGGCCTGCCCCTGGCCTTTCTCATCAACCAGGTTTATGTTTTATATTTCAACAGCAAACCTGCGACCATCTGCTATCTAAGTAATCATTATTCTAGCTGGGAATCCTTCAAATACGGAATAATCATGCTCACAACTGTCTGTCTGCTGCTGATTCCATGGACCCAGTACATTATGCCATTAATGGGGTTTGACAGTCGGTTATGGTAGGAAAGGCAATTGGAAGCCTTGTGTAAAACCTTTTGAATATTGAATCTGTTCTTTTTGTTTGGCCCAGGTTAATAAAATTGGCATGGGCCAATTTATTCCATGCCATAAGGTTGAAGCCCTTAGGCTTGCAATATGCAAATTCTTTTTTATGGTTAAAACTCAACTTTCTGGATTCATTGAAGCGATCAGTTGAAATGGATAACTTTCTGAATTTATAGTATAAAAAACTTGTTGAGTCTTACCGTTTGATATATAGCGGAGTTGTGAAAAACACAATAATATCAAACAATAAGGACTCAAATGATCCATAGATTGATGCTGAAACACAAGCTGACATTCAAATTCTGGGCAAAATTGATGATTTTTTCAATCAATTTAGCATTGCCACATACCCGCATCGATGTGCGTCAAGAAACGACATGGTCATAGTGTTCCTTCCTTGATTATGGCGATTTTTACACTTCCGTTTTTGGAAAGAACTTTCTTCAGGGGCATTGTGAGCAATGACAATGTATCATTCGGGAAAGGTGCTGCATGCAAAGTTCTTAAGAAAGCAGATCCCACTGGAGAAGGTTGCTATTGATCATAGGCTTGAAACTTTATGATTTTTTAACCGATTACCAGATGATGACCCTGAATCTGTTCTGAGAGTGGATGACAGCCCTTATGATCGATCCCGATCTAAGTCGGTAGAACTTCCTTTCCAGAGTATGGGATCCTAGCAATGGTCGTTCTATTAAGGGATGCAGAATGCTTGCACTTTGCTGGTCCAACGTCAGGATTGATTTTCAGCAAGCCGGGGGGATCAGGCAGGGAGAGGCAAGGGGTTGAAGCGGCTTAAAAGGCCGGGGTTCCGGGACGGTTAAATCCCGGGATAATACCATGCCGGTTTAATTGGCCATGTGCTCCGACACATGGGAGGCAATGAGATCCCGGATCCTGTCGGCCAGTTCAGGGACAGGGATATGCTCAAGTTCGGAATAGGGAATCTCATCCAGCACCCTGACTTCCATGTTGTGCCGTCCGTGAAATTCCAATGAATGCTTGGGAAGGGCGTCCTTTGTATGGTTGAGAACAATGGGCAAAATGGGCTTTTTCATCTCTTTGGCCAGGATAAAGGCACCGGGTTTAAAGGGTTTGACCCGGCCGGTTTCAGACCGGGTTCCTTCCGGGAAAAAGAAGACGGATATGCCCTTCTCCAGAAGGTCCCGGCACTCCTGCATCATCTTTTCCACACTGGACCTCTCCCCTCTTTTCAGTTTGATATAGCCGTTCAACGACATGTTCCAGCCGATAAAGGGGAGGCGAAAAACCTCAGCCTTGGACACCCATCGAAAGGGGAAAAACAGGCGGTAGAGCACCAGGATGTCCAGCTGGGACTGGTGATTGGATACGATGACGTAATTTTTTCGGGAATCCATTTTTTCCCGCCCGAAAATGGTCACCGACCACAGGGGCATGCACCAGGTGTAAAGGGAGGCCCAGAATGAGGTAAAAAGATGGAGAATCAAAAGTTTCCGGTCAAAAGGCAGGGTTAAAATCCGGATCAGAACCGCAAGACAGAACAGAAAAGCGGAACTGATCCCGATGAAGAGGATATAGCTGAGGGATAAGATGCCGTTAAGGCTAAAGCTCATAGGGCGTAAGACTCTCATACCCGTTTTCGGTTACAAGAATGGTCTGCTCAAACTGGGCAGACAGGGAGCCGTCATTGGTCACAGCGGTCCATCCGTCCTCCAGCACGTGGAGTTCCTTTTTTCCCAGGTTGATCATGGGCTCGATGGTGAATACCATGCCGGGCACCAGGACCACCCCCCTGCCCGGGGATCCGAAATGGAGGACCTGGGGCTGTTCGTGGAAATCAATGCCCACCCCGTGTCCCACAAATTCTCTGACCACAGAGCATTTCTGGGCTTCGGCATAGGACTGGATGGCATGGCCGATATCCCCCAGGGTGGCTCCCGGGGCCACGACCTCGATTCCCCTTTTTAAAGACTCGGCTGCCACGGAAACGATCCTCTGCCCGTCAGGGGTGGGGGTTCCCACAAAAAAGGTCTTGTTGGCGTCGGCATAATATCCGTTGAGAATCGGGGTGATGTCCACATTGACGATGTCTCCGTCCTCCAGTACATGGTCTCCCGGTATGCCGTGGCAGATCACCTCGTTGACGGACACGCATACGCTCTTGGGATATCCCCGGTAGTTGAGGGGAGCGGGGATGGCGCCGGCCTCAACGGTCTTTTCATGGACATAGGTATTGATCTCATCGGTCTTCAAACCGGGACGGATCATCTTTTCCACCCCGTCCATAATGGACAGGAGGAGTTCTCCGCATTTTTTTATGCCCTGGATCTGTTCATCTGTCTTTAAGATGATGTCATACCGGTTTTTATACTCCTGACTGACAGAGACCTCTGCTTTCTTATTCCGGCAGCAATTTTTGTATTTTAACCCTGAACCGCAGGGGCAGTCAGAGTTTCTTCCGATTTTAATGGACTTTTTTTTCATTTTATTTTCCGTTCCCAGCATTGGTCTGCCGCGGAGGTTCCCCACAGAGAATGGGGGTATGTTTTTTCAATTTTAATGTCAACCAGATCACCGATTTTAATGCCGTCTGAAGCAAAATGAACAATTTTATTGGATTCGGTCCTTCCTGTCATCTGCCGGGTCTTTGCAGAGGGTTTGACAAACCCGTCCCGCTCCTTGGCGCTGAACCCCTCCACCAGAACCCCAAGGGTTTGCCCGATTTCCGCCCGGTTCTTTTTTTCGGTAAGGGTTTCCTGGAGTTCCAGGAGTTGATTGAGCCGGTCTTTTTTTTCCGTTTCTTCCACCTGGCTTGAAAATTTAGCTGCCGGAGCCGAAGACCGGTCTGAATAGGCAAAGGCAAAGATAGAATCAAACCGGGCCTCTTGAATCAGATCCAGGGTCAGATGAAAATCCTCTTTGGTTTCAAAGGGAAAGCCGACAATGATGTCCGTGGACAGGCCGATGTCCGGGCAGGCCTCTCTCAGGGCCCGGATCCTGGACAAATAGGTTTCCCGGGTATAGCCCCGGTTCATCTTCTTGAGAATTTTATCGGAGCCGGACTGAACCGGAAGATGCACATGACGGCATACCTTGTCAATATCCCGGACCGCATGGATGAGTTCCTCTGAAAGATCTTTTGGATGGGAAGTGGCAAACCGGATTCTCTTGATACCCTCAATCCGGCTGACTTTTTCCAGAAGCCCGGGAAAGGAAAGTCCCTGTTCCCGGATCCCGTAGGAGTTGACGTTCTGCCCCAGAAGGGTGACCTCTTTGATGCCGTTTCGGGCCAGTATCCGGATCTCTTCCAGGATGGCTTCCGGGGCCCGGCTTCTTTCCCGTCCGCGGACATAGGGGACCACGCAATAGGTGCAGAAATTATCGCATCCCTGCATGATGGTCACAAACCTTGACACCTTGTTCTCTTCAAAACAGGTCTCATCGGGCAGGGCCTCAAAGATCATGTCGGATTCTTCGATATCCACGATCCTCTGGGTTCCTGATTTGAGTGCGTCGATATGGGCACCGAACCGGGAAAAGGCCTGGGTCCCCAGGACCAGGTTCAGGTGGGGAAGACGGTCAAAGGCCTTTTTCCCCTCCTGCTGGGCCACGCACCCGGCCATCACCGTGATAAGATGGGGGCGCCTGGTTTTTTCCCTGGCAAACCGGCCCAGAAAGCTGAAGGCCTTTTCTTCGGCCTTGTGCCGGATGGAGCAGGTGTTGCAGACCACGATGTCGGCCTCATCCATGTCCTGGGTCTTTTCAAACCCGTATGAATTGAGTATCCCGGCAAGCTTTTCTGAATCATAGACATTCATCTGGCAGCCGATGGTGTTGATAAATGCCAGTCCCTTATATTTCGTCAAACCTGAAATCCTTTTTTAAGTCCTCAATCACATGGGAAACGGTCTTTGTCCGATCCGGCGGCATGGATATCCTGATGTGGCCTTGGGCCGGGTCAAGTGTGGTCACCACACCGATTCCCTCATGGGCTTCAAATATAAATCGGATAAATCCGATCCGGGCCTTGTCCACCCGGTATTCCCTGCGAATGGTTTCCATAATCTTTTCGCTTTGATATTGAGGTTCTAAGCGTGGGAGTATACCATCTCATCCCATAAATTCCCAAACAATTTTTTGACTTTACCCCCTTTAACCGCTATATTTTTGTCCTTAACAAAAATGGAATCCTTATTCACATATCTGACCCCGGACCCTGAAAAGGCCAAATCCCTTTCCAGGGAACTGGACTGTCTCCCGGTGATTGCCGGCCTGCTCCTGGAGCGGGGAATCACAACGGCAAAAGAAGCCCGTTCCTTTCTTTCCCCCGGCTTCAGCGAACTGGGGGATCCCTTTGCCTTGAAGGACATGGACAAGGCGGTGGAGCGGATTTACGCCGGGATTCTGAACCAGGAAAAAATAATGATCTTCGGGGATTTTGATGCCGACGGTGTCACGGCCACTGCCCTTTTGGTTGAATTCCTGACCCTTCTCAAGGCAGACCTGACCTGGTATATTCCCCACAGGATACAGGAAGGATACGGACTCCAGCCCGACCATGTGGCCAGGGCCGCGGAGATGGACGTGGATCTGATCATCACCGTTGACTGCGGCATTTCCTCCATTGATGCGGTTGAAGCCGCCGCTGCCGAAGACATCGATGTGATCGTCACGGACCACCACGAACCCGGGGAGAGCCTGCCTCTGGCTCTGGCCCTCATCGACCCCAAACAAGAGGACTGCCCCTCGGGTCTGGATTACCTTGCCGGCGTCGGCGTGGCCTTTTTCCTGGTCATGGCCCTGAGAAAATTCTTCCGGGATAAAGGGGTGTGGAAGGAAATCAATGAACCCAGCCTTCTGCCTTTTCTCGATCTTTTTGCCATCGGCACCATCGGAGACATGGTTCCCCTGATCAAAGACAATCGGATCCTGTGCGTGGCCGGAATCAAAGAGATGCAGAAGAACCAGCGTCCCGGTCTTGCCGCCCTCTTCCGTGCATCCCGCCTGGACCCCGGCCGTCTGGACTCGGATGACGTCTCCTTTAAGATCGTCCCCAGGATCAATGCGGCCGGCCGGATTTCCCATGCCCGGATCTGCGTTTCCCTGCTGATCTGCCCAAGCCATTCAGAGGCGGACAGGACCGCCCAAATCCTTGATGAACTCAACCGGAAGCGCCAGATGATCGAAAAGGAGATCGTGGCGGATATTGAGAACCGGATCTCCAGAGATGCCGGTCTTCTGGATCACCGTCTGCTCATGATCTGGGATTCGGATTGGAATCCCAGCGTTCTAGGGATCGCTGCCTCCAAATTATCCAAAAAATATGTCCGGCCCGTGGTGCTCATGTCCAGTGTAAACGGAAATATCGTGGGTTCATGCCGGAGTATCAATCAGATCAATATCCACCAGGCCCTGGCGGAAAACGCCCATTTGCTCGTAAAATTCGGAGGGCACTCCATGGCTGCGGGCCTGACCTTGACCGAAAAAAGTTTAAAAGACCTGAACAAAGGCCTTTTGGCCCATCTCGATACCTGTTATTCCGACCCGGATTTCATCAAGACCCTGACCATTGACGCGGAACTCGACTTCAAGGAGATCAATTTTTCCCTTGCCCGGGAGCTGAGCTGCCTGCGCCCGTTCGGCACGGCCAATCCAGAACCTGTTTTCCTGCTCCGGAATGCAAGGGTGATCTCGTCCCATATTCTGGGAGGCCTCCACCGGAAGATGATGCTCCAGGACGACCGGTCCGGATCAGGGGATCCCATTGAGGCCTTTCACTTCAATGTCAGGGATATGGATAACCTTCCCAGCTTTTTCAGCCACTTGGCCTTCCGCCTGAAAATCAACAAATTCAGACCCGGGACCGTGCAGATTATTATTGAAGACCTATGATTTTTACCTTGATTAATTGCCTGTTTTTATAGTATATCTGTGGATTAGCGTTTAATGATTTCGTAAATTTAAGGACAGACCCATGGCCAAGATGTTCTACACCGGAAACAGGGAATCCAAACTTCTTTCCAAGATCGAATCTTCCAAGGAAAGAGAGAGAATAAAAACCATCCGCACCATCCGGGACAACATAGATGCCTTCAGCAATAAAGTCTCCATGAAGCTCATTGAAAACGGTCTCATTGAAACCGTGAGCAAATCCAGCATTGAAAACCAGATCGCCAGATGCCTGGACGAACTGGTCAAGGCCGAAGACTTTGACATCGATTATATGGTGGCGCCCTTCAGGACCCTGATATCAAGTCCCAATATTGCCTGCCTCTACCTGACGGCCTTTATCGTTGAAAAACTGATCAACCACAAGGACGTCATTGACATCTACGGCAGTGATGAGGATATCTATTTCAGCATTTTAAAGGAATTAAACGCCTTTATGGCCGGAGAATAGCCTTTAGACCGTCTCCTTATTCAGACATGGCAGCCCCGTGCGTCCACCCTTTCTTTTTGGAGCGCACCTTCCATGTCTATCAGGTAAAAAGAATCGTATAGATTCATGCACAGGGCCACATTCACCGGAATGATGCTGATTCTCTGACCCAGGGCCGGCGGCTTTTTGCAGCGACTGACATCCATCCACCCATGTTCTTCATGGAGCCTGAATATCCGGGCCTCGGGATACTCATACACATACCCCATTTCCAGGTTCCCATGGCGGAGCATCTGCTTGGCGGAAAGGGATTTGGACCCGGCGTCAATGATCACCTGTCCCGGTATACTGTCGGAAACAACCGTGGCAACGACCCGGGCAGCACAGTCCGAACGCCTGCAATGGTTGAATTTAAGTACAAAATAATCGTTTATATAGGCCGTACCGACCCGGACTTCATTGATGTAATTGATTCTGTGGGTCTCAAAAAGGGACGGGGTGGAACCCGAAGAAACCGTTTGAGGAAGCAGCCCTGCCCTGCACAGGGCCTTGAATACCGGTTCCCACCGGGCATTGATCTGCTCAAAACATTTCAGATCCCGGGCGGTATCCCCGTAGAGGTGTCCCAGATAGAGCTGAATGCCTTCATAGCCGAGCCCGGGCTTTTCTTGGGCATACCGGGCAAGCTCCAGGGTCTGTTCAGCATCGGTTACACCGCAGCGGTGAAGTCCCGCGTCAAAAATGATATGGATACCGACTCTTGTCCGGTTCCTGAGAGCAGCGGCTGAAAGACTATCCACCAGGGACTTGGAATCAACAGCGACTTTAACGTAGTGCCTCTTTGAAAGTTCTGCGATGATTTGGGCCCGCTCATCTCCCAGCGCCGGGTAGGCCACGGTAATGTCTGTTTTCTTTTCCGGGGCCAGGGTTTGAGCTTCCGTGGCCTTGGCCACGGCAATGCCGGCAGCACCTGCCGACATCTGCATCCGGGTAATGGCTCGAGATTTATGGGTTTTGACATGGGGACGAACTTGAAACCCGTGAAGATCTGCATAGGCATGGATGCGGTGAATATTCCGTTTGAGGATGGTTTGGTCCAGGACAAGAAAAGGAGTGGGAAGCCCTGAGGTAAGCGTGAAAAGATCCGGCATGAGCTAACCCGCCTTGCCTTCTTTAGATATGAAAACCGAGGTATTGTTCACCGGCGGCTGGGGCCGGATGCGCCTGTACTGCCTGAACCCTGCCGGCAGGTCAAAGCTTGACTGAACATCCAGGAGCCGCCGCAGTCCCTTTTCATATATACGGTAGGAAAGTTTTGTCCCCTCTTCCAAGCGGTCTGCAAGGTGGGAAAAAATCTCATCCTTGGGCAGGGCATCGGCACCGATCATGATCAGGCTGCAGTCTTCTGCCAGTGGCAAACAATAATGGTTGCCTTCAATAATGCGAATCTCTTCCGCCAGGCCGAGACCTCTAATCAGCTGGCGTGAAAGATCTGCATATTCCGGACATTGTTCAATGCCAATCCCCTTAATACCGTACCGGGTCCAGAGGCAGATGAGGGTCAAAGGCAAAGGGCCGCTGCCCAGGAAAACCACCTTGTCGCCGGACAAAAGATTGGCGCCGGACGATTCCATCCGGGCAAGTTCCAGGTAGTTGGGATAATATACAAACTGTCTGACTGCCTCCCAGGGTGCGGGAGACTGGATAATTGTCCTTGCGTTATCGATTTCCATGCGCAGCCCGTTTATTCTTTTCAACCGGCAGATATGGGCCATGGCTTTCCGAAGTTCCTTGTCCCTGCGGATCTCTTCAGCCTCCCGGTCATCGACATCCATTGCCGCCATCCGGTCAAGCCGTTGGAAAAAGGGATATGACCCTGCCTGGATCCCGTTAAGCAGTGATGTTTCCGTCACATCTGAAAGGGATGCGTAAATATCCAAGAATTCTTTTTTGACAAGGTCCAGGTCTGCCAAACTTTCCTACCTGTTTTTTTGATCAATGCGCACGAAAACCGTTGTGTTGTTTACCCTGCCTGTAGGGGCAACGGCCTTCACGATTTTAAATCCTTTGATGTCCTCGGGCTGAACCGGTTTGTACAGCACGGCCTGCATGCCGGTATAGGTCCTGAACACCACCGGTGCAGGCCCCCGTTTGTCCAGGATGTTTCGCAGATTTCTAAAAATTCTGACCTTGGGTTCTGCCAAGGCGGCCACAAGAACAATATCCCAATTAAAATTTTCCAGGGAGGAATCATCCCCTTGAACGATTTCAATCTCTTTTTGCAGGCCGAGATGTTGAATCACTTCCCTGGAAAGCCTGACAGTTTCAGGGGTATTGTCTATCCCGATGGACCGGATACCAAAGAGACGGTTCATGAGAATCAACGTCAGGGGAACAGGGCCGCTTCCAATGAACACCAAGCGTTTCCCGGGTGCAATGTGCATGGCCTCGATCTGTTTTTCCACCAAGGAAACATACCGGGGATACAGGGGGAAGGTGCCAAGAAGCTTCCAGGGATCCCGGCTGTGGATCAGTTCATCTGCCAGGTGATCCTCATGGATGCCGAAAAAGGCGGTGTAATAGGAACGGATCAGGGGCAGTTCATGCCGGATCTCTTCTTCGTCCAGCAGCAGGGAAGACAGGTGGCTGCCGGCATTCATATGGGCCAGGTCATCCAGAATCTGGTAGAGCCGGTATAGCTCTTCAGGAGGCAGTGCTTCAAGCCTCTTGCGGGAGTATTGCCTGATCCTGTCGGCAAATCCCATGATATGGGGCTTAATGACGGCAAGGCTGTTTTGGCAGTCTTTGCAGCACCCTAAAAAATCATGTTCCTTAAGTTCATGTTCATGGGAAAAATTGATATCGTGCATAGTTGTATCTTTATATCCTTCATTCCCCCAAAAGTGCTTCGGAAAGGACCGGTAAATTTCTCAATGGTGATGATGGCCGGGATTGGGATGGGAATGGGTGTATTGACCGACGTCCACATCAGTTCTGATTTTACCGTTTTCCATCATGTACATGGCATCCGTGATTTTCGACATGAATTCGATTTCATGGGAGATAAGGATATAGGAAAGTTCCAGCCGGTTCAAGACATCAATCAGGGTCTTTTTTGTGTTTTCATCCAGCCCGGTGCTGGGTTCATCCAGCAGGAGCACCTCCGGCTCCATGGATAGGACCGTGGCCAGGGCCACCAGCCGCTTTTCCCCACCCGACAGCCTGTGGGTGATACGGGACTCAAAGTCTGCAATGCCGAGTTTGGCCAATGTCTTGCGGGCAATCGCCTTTGCCTCATCTTTTGATCTCCCCAGATTGAGGGGGCCAAAGGCCACGTCTTCCATGACGGTGGGGCAGAAAAGCTGGTCATCGGCATCCTGGAACAGCAATCCCACTTTTTTGTACGTTTCTTTAAAATCCTTGTCCGTTTTCATTTCTTTGCCGAAAATTTTAATGCTTCCCGAGGTGGGTTTCAAAAGGCCCATGATAATATGAAAGAGGGTGGTTTTCCCACTGCCATTGGGGCCGACAAGGCCGATGCGTTCACCTCTGTTGATTTCAAGATTAATATGGTCCAATACCATACCGCGGCCGGGATAGCTGAAGCTGATATTGTTCAGGCGGATGAGGGGGGGATGACTTGTCATATTCTTGCTATAACCTCCATAATGATTAAAAGGGCAATCCCGATCATAGCAGCAGCGGTCCAGATCCAGTCTGAGCGGGAAAGGGAAAATTCATGCAGGCAATGGAACTCTCCCTTGAATCCCCGGCATTTCATGGCGTTGTACACCCGTTCCGCCCGTGTTGATGCCCGAACAAAGAGCATGCCGACAAGATAGGCATAGGTTTGATAGGTGTGCAAATTGGTTTTGGGTTGAAAACTGCGAATCTTTGCCGCACGGATCAGCCGCCGATATTCATTTTCAATGACAAAAATATAGCGGTAGGTCAACAACAGCAGGTGCACGAGATTTTTGGGCATTTTGAAAAAATTGAGCGTGTATCCCAGTGTACTGAAATCCATGGTGGCAATTAAAGCAATAAAGGTCAGTACAATGGCATTGGACTTAAGACTGATTTTAGCGCATAGAAGAAAGCCTTGTTTGGTCAGGCCAAGTTTTCCGATCCGGTATATGACGTCACCTTCATAGGTCAAGGGCAGGAGGATCCATAAAAAAAGGAGAAACCCCCAGATGACCAGAACTCTTTTTATGACTTCCCTTGGGTTCAGGCGGGCTGCAAAAACCAGGACCAGAGAAAGGACAAGGCCGGCCCAGAGGGTTGAAAAATTCTCACAAAGGGCAATCACAAAAGAAAGCAGGGTGGCAACAGCCACCCTGCTCCTTGGATCTATTGAGTGAACAGGAGAATCCCCTGCTGCAAAAACCTCTTCAATCATGGGTAAAAAACATCATCCTAATTTCTTCCGGGACTTGAAATAAAGCGCCAGGCCCATCAGACCGAAAATATAGCCGATTCCCCCTGCAATTTCACTAAAGGAGGGATCCTTCTGCTCCAAGTCCGCCATCATTTTTATCAGCGGAGTGATTTTTTTGTTCAGAGATTTTTCCACTGATTTTTCAACAATGGCCTCAAGTTCAGCTTTATTCAAAAAGGGAACCTGCGCCTCTTGGCTCGTTGGCTTTTCAACCTGGACCAGGGAGGGTGCTTCGGATTCCTGTTTTGCTTCATCCCTGTTTTTTTCCGATACTGAATTGTCCGTTGCAGCGGCCTCACCTATCTCGCCTATCTCCTCTAGGGGAATGGTCCATTCTCCCTTATGGCCCATTCCCGCAATGAGCTCAATGCGCATGGCGCACTTTTTAGGGATTTGAAATGAAAACTCTCCGTTTTCCTCGGTACGGGTACGCAAAAGCTCATTTCCGGACTTATCCCAGACAATGATTTCAGCATTCTTGGCTCTTTTCCCGCCGCTGAATTTGGTTTCCCCAAAAACCGTGTCCCCCTCCACCCAGGCAAAGACCGTTACTTTATGCGCCAGGGCATTGCCGCTGAATAGAGTCACAAAGACCACGGAACACCAAAAATATATAAAAGCTTTGTGGTTCATAAATTTATCTGACCTTCTGAATAATCTGTCATTAATATGGCTCCCAAGGGCAGGCCCAATCTTTCAAAATTACGGACTAAGCCTGTTTTTCCACGACCTTTTGCCTGGTTTCTGCTGCAGCAAGCCCTTGGCTTTGCCAGTGGGGCAGAAGCTCGGGGCGCACCTTTTTAAGAAAACCGACGCAGAACCCTGTTACCAGCCCCTCGATTACCATGACCGGCAGGTGGGCCACAACCACGGCCCATGCCACTTCAAAAAAGCTTTCTTCCGTAAACATCAGGGCCGCCCCCACAATAAGGCTGCTGATAAAAACACTTAAGAAGCCGCAGGCAAATGCGGCTGCAAAGGAGATTGCCCCGTTTTTATGGATAAAGGATCCGAATAGATAAAAACAGATCACTGCAGGCGAGGCCATGATCACCGTATTAATCCCAAGGGTGGTGATCCCTCCGAACTGAAAAAGCACCCCTTGGAGCAGCAGGGCGACCAATATGGACGGAAACGCCGCCCAGCCCAGCAAAAGTCCCACAATGCCATTGAGGATGAGATGGGCGCTGGAGGGACCAATGGGCACGTGAATCAGGGACGCCACAAAAAACGCGGCAGACAGAATGGCGGCCTGGGGGATTTTATCATCTTTGAGTTTTTTTAAGCCCACAGCCGTTCCGGCTGCGGCAAGCCCCATTCCGGTAATCAGAACCGGTGCTGAAAGCACGCCTTCGGAAATATGCATAACACCCTCCTCTTTAAAGAGACAAGCCGGGGCTTCCGTTGCCATCCCCGGCTCGGGTCTTTCGTTTATTTGCTCTTCCAGTCTTCGAACTTGATCCAGATCACAGCACCAAGTTCCACCCCTTTTTCCTCGCCGTCCTGTTTGAGTTTGAAGTCGGCTTCGTTCAGGGCGGCAAACCCCCACCATCCGGATTTGGGGGCGGCGTAAGTGAAAACGCCGTTTCCATCGGCCTTGATGGTCTGGGTTACCATATAATCCGTGGGCGCTTCATATTTATGGTCTGCATTGTAATATTCGATTTCCACCTCTGCATAGGGAACCGGTTTTCCGTTCATTTTAACGATACCCTGGAATACGTTGCCGTCATACAGCCCAAAGGGTTTGGACAGGGGAACGATCTCCGTTTTCAGGCCGAGTTCACCGTCCCAGCCTTCGTCATCCCCGAAAGAGGTGACAACGGTTTTGGTGTAATGGATGATAAAGCAGTCCTCTGCAGGCTCCCAATAGGGCTTTGGCTCCATGTAAAACATATATACGCCTGGTCTTTTAATTTTGTAATCGGTTTCCCAGGCAGTGTGGCCCATCACCTTTGTCTGTTTCAGGCTGCCCAGCAGGTCTTGATTTTTGCCGTTGGCAAGGACGGAAAAAATTTTGGGTTTTACCAGTTCCATGCCGATCATTTCAAAGGGGTGGGAAAACGAGGCTGTAACATGCACTGTCCGTGCATCGTCCTGCATCACCATTGAATCCGAGGGAATCACCATTCCGTAGTGGGCCTGGACGGATACTGCTGCGAAAACAATAAAAAGAAATACCGAACAAACACTTGCCTTTTTCATAATCTCTCCTTTTCAAAAAATCCATTAAACAGTGGTCGCAATAGTCTTTTCAGCCTTCGTGACTTGAGTTGTAAAAGAAGTAAATTGTTTTCAGGCAGGCTTCATGCCGGCATTAGTAATTGAAATATGTATAATAAAAAGAATCCTAAATCAATGCAAGATACTTAATCCTTGTTCAAAGATAGAAAATGATTCCCAAAAGAACAGCCAATGACTTACCAAGCTTTATTTTGCCCCTCCGAAAAAAACCACGAAAGTCCAGACACATCCTGTCAACCTTCGTGGTTTTTTTATATGTAAATATAGTGCTTTTTGGGTCTCAGGCTTCTGCCTGAATTTGGTCATTTATTTATCCGGTATTTCCCATACCGTCAATGGCTATTCTCCCATGGAATATTTCCGGTTATGTTTTCGTTTATTTTCTCACCCACTGCCCGGCTGGATTCTGGATATACTCTCCTGGATTGGCCTTTTGGGCCTTTCTCTTTGCCTGAACCTGTTCCACAACCCCCACGCTGGTCTTCTGCTGTTTGGCAAAATAGGTATAAATGGCCTTGCGGTCCTTGTTTTCCGCGGCAATGACCTCTTCCCGGGCTTTCGTTTTGCCCACATAGGCAAGGTATCCCTGGTTGTTCTCTCCGATGATTCCCTTGGTTTTCAGGTCGGCAATAACCGGCAGCCGTTTTTTCATCCTCTCCTTGATCCCCTGGCCAAAGGCGGTCTGACCTGAAACCATCAGACAAAGAATCACCAGTACAGATAATTTAAGAATATTATGATGTCTCATCGTCCCTCCTATTCCTTTATTTCATCTTCGGCTGCTTCAAGATCGTCAAAAAAGTCATCCAGGGCTTTTTCCACCCGGACGTTCACATCAATGGTGATGTGAATGGGTTTGATTTCAACGGGCTTCATCTCCACTTCATGGCTTGTCTGGCAACCCATTGAAACAAAGCCAAAAAGAATGAAGACCAATGCCGTACGAAAAATATTATTGGCCATAGTCTCTCCTTGTATTGTGTGCCACTATTATTTGAACAGGGATTCTATCCTAGTACCAAATTTCATGACCTGATTAAAGGGAAGTTTCAAATTTACATCCAGTTTTATTCCCTGGAAATGGGATCCGGGGCTGCCGGCCTTTACCCGGACAAAGGAGCCCAATTCCTTTTTATACTCAAAAGGGAGAACATTGGAAGGCTTGCCGTCCAGCTCCATCTTGAGGTCCAGGGTGTCTTTCACGGTATTGAGGGAAAGCTTTGCCCATGTATAATCAAAATTTTTTAGAGCCTCCCTGGCCAGGTCGAGCTGGACAAACTGGGGACTGTCCACGGGAATGCCGGTGGTGATCTTCTCGGTATTTCCAATTTTCACGGCACCCCCCTTGCCCGGAGTGGAAAATAAAAATCCATTGTCAAAGGAAATACTGCCATGGGCATAGGTGACCGGGATCCGTCCGCTTAAGGTCCCCTCCCCCATGGCCTGAAACGCCCCTATCTGCTCCAGCAGCCTTGCCAGTTCCAGCCTATCGCAGTAGATGATCAGCTTGTTCTGCCGGTCCTTTGAGGGGAACCGGATGGATTCCGATGTAACCAGACCCTTGCACCACCCTGCCCTTGCGTTTTCAATGTGGATGAATTCCCCGTCTTCGATACTGAAGCGTATCCTGGCGTCGGTAAACTTCAATTTGCCCGATTCAATAGACTCCATGGTCAGAATCTGCCCGGGAAGGGATTCAGGGGTGAGCAGGTCATTCAACTCCAGGGCCGCCTCAATCCCCTCAGCTTTCAAATTCATGTCGGGAAGAGAGAGAGAGCCGTCATGGATGATGACCTTGCCATGGGTTTGGATTTTCTCTCCTTTGTATGAGATCCCTCCCCTGCAGGACAGACCCAGATCATATTCAGCGGCCAGACCCAGCTCCGGAACCAGGGCCCGGACTCTTTCGGACAAAAGCCGGAAAAAGGGAGCTGAGAAATCCACCCGGGCCGATACTGTTTTGTCCAGGTCTGCATTTCCGGAAAAGTCCAACTTGAGTTCCTCAACATCCGGGCAGGCCAGATCTCCTTTGAATTCAAGCTCCAGGGGGCCGGTCTGGGCCATTTCTCCGGACATGCGAATTCCGGGTCTTTTGCCGTATTGGATGGAATCAACGGAAAAAGTCCCTTGCTTATACCTGCCGTCGGCACCGATTTTAAAGGGAAGACTTGCACGAATCCCCCGGCATTCAACCCCAAGCCCGGGAAAAGAAACCTGCCCGTTGATCAGCCCGGCAACACCGGTGAGTTCCGGATTATCTCCCCCGTCAAAACGGAAAAGAGCGCGGGTTTCAAGGGCCTTGAATTCTCCCCGGACCCCGGAGGCCCCAACCCGGATGCCGGAGATACGGGACTTTAGATCCAGGGCAAGACTCAGGCCGGTTCCGGCTTGTTTGGATGTTTCGTAGGCTTTTCCCCTTATATCGGATTCAATTTCAAGGGAACGGCCGGCAATCTTTCCTCCTTCCAGATCTGCCCATACCCTGCCGGACCGGATGAAGATCTTCCCCTTGATCTTTTCTTTATCCCCTTTCAGGGTCAGGGCCATGAAAGGATCTTCAACCCTGATTCTTTGAAGATCCTGCGCAACCACCAGGCCCTTTAAGGTTGATGTTTCTAAGTTCAGGCTCTTCAGTTTCGGCCCCTGGCCGCCGCCCCCTAAATCGAGTTGAAGGCGGCCGGACAAGGAAATGGGCAAAGGACCCGGTTCCTTTGATCCGGAACCCGGTTTTTGGATGCGGATTCCGGGAAGTTCCCTGCAGATAAGATTGAAGCCGGTGTTCAGGGTCAAAATTTTGTTTTCCAGGCCAAGGTCAGCGGACAATGAATCGATGCCCAGACCCCAGGGCCGGGCAAGGTTTATCTTGGACAGGGAAACGCCCCAGTCTGACCTGCCTTTTTTGACTATACGGATATCTGAACCGCCGGAAAATAAGAACGGGCTGTCAGACGGCCCCAAAAGAGAGACGAGATCGCCAAGCTCAAACCCGGCGGCATCCATGGTGAAACTCTGGATCGCTCCGGCAAAATCGCGTATGGACAGTTTTCTCAGATCCAGTCCGGCCAGGATCTGGACCTTATTTCCGAAAAGAGTGAATTCCCCGGAAAGATCTGTTCTTTTGTTCTCTTGGTCAATGGAAGCCAGAACCTCAAAGGGAATATGGATCCCTCTGCCCCTGAGGGTGAGGAAAATCAGGGAGTTTTTTACTACAAGTTTCTTGGGCAGCAGGGGCAGAATATCCTGAACCGATTTTTCCGTGTCCCCGGATACCGAACCCGTTTCCGGCCCTATCCCCTGAATAATGAATTTGTTGGATTCATCCATTTCCCCTTTTAGGGATATCCCTGAAAGAATCAGCTTTTGAGGTGAGAGCCAGAATGGAAAAGGCTGGGATAAATCCCATTCATACTCAAGCACAACCTGGTCTGCAGACAAACCCCTGCCCATGCCCAGGCCCGAAATCACCATGCGGGACGCCCCGATCCGGTCGATCCGGAATTGGATGTCCCTTTCCCGGAGGGTCTCCTTGAATTTCTGATGAATCGCCTGTTCGGCGATAAAGGGCAGGCCTGCCGCCAGAAGCATCAGGCAGGCAAAAAGAACAAGGCCTGAAACCAGACCTATTTTTATCAGGGTCTTAAATCGCATTTTTAATCTGAACCGTCAGGAACAGGTCTCCCTTGGGCTGTCCCGGAAGTGTCCTTCCCATCCCTGCCAGCCGAAGTTTTGTCCCCTGCCTTATCCCCGGGGGAATGGTGATCCTGTAGAGGGGCTTATAAAAGCCCCAGGGAATAGTGATGATTTTTTTGGCTCCGGCCAGGGCTTCCAGGGAGCTGACCTCGATCTGGCCGTGAAGATCCCCCCCCTGGGAGGCTGGCCGGGTCACGATGGCCTGGAGTTTGGGAGTATGCTTTTTCCGGGTAAATTTCTGAATTTTTTCCCGGGTGCCCGTGCTGGGCAGTTTCTTTTCCAGTTTCACCAGCAAAAGTCCGGCAATGAACCCCCCGACATGGGCCCACCAGGCAATACCGGCGCCTCCCCCGGACCCGGCGGCATTTAAAAACTGCATTAAAAACCAGAATCCCAGGAAGACAAAGGCCGGGATCTGGATGAACATGGGAATGATGATAATGGGCACCAGGGTCAGAATCCTGGACCGGGGATACAAAAGGAAATAGGCCCCCATGACCCCGGCAATGGCTCCGCTGGCCCCGATGGTGGGCACCATGGATACGGGATTGAGCAGAAAGTGGAACATGCCGGACAAAAGACCGCAGAGCAGATAAAATCCCAGAAATCTCAAGGATCCCAGATGACCTTCGATATTGTCGCCGAATATATAGAGGAACCACATGTTTCCCAGAAAATGCCAGAACCCGCCGTGGAGGAACATATAGGAGACCATGGAAAACAATTGGTTCAAAAAAGAAAAATGGCGGGACATCTCCGTTACCGTGTACTTTCCGGGCACCAGGCCGTACCGGTAAAAATAGGCCTGGTTGTCCAGACCCGCCTGAACCTGGAACAGAAATACCAGGAGATTGGCCGCAATGATGCCGTAAACGGCAACGGGCATGGTCTGGGAAGGCTGGTTGTCCCGGATGGGAATCATTTCACCACCTTGAGCCTGTAGGCCGGCTCCAGATTCATTTTGACGGCCTTGAGAATCTCCATGACCCCGTCCTCAATACTGAAAAATTCAAGGTCAAGCTCTTTTTGACAGGCCTTGAGCAAAGCTTGGTTTCCGTTGTCAAACCCCACCCGGCGCCGGATGTACTCCAGCCAGATAAAATAAAGATCCTGAAGCCTTGCCTCCTCCATTCTGGCGATATAGGTCCGGGCCCTGAGGGAAAGGTCCTGGATCACAATTGAAACGGCATCTTCCATTTTTTCCGGGAAATCCACCTGTTTCACCCTCTTGGGGAGATCCAGGCGGATCCTGCGTTCCCCTTCAAAATCGAGAAAAAGCATGTAAAGCACGGATTCAAGGATGGTCTTGACATCGAAATAGATCCCGGGATCATGGCTGGCCCGGGGCCCGGCCAGGTTGAGGACCTCGATCCCGTTTTCAAGAATAAAGGACTGGAGGACAAGGGAGGCTTCAAAGGCCTCGTTCATGGACAGATCGATATGAACATTGGGTTTTCCCTTCACCCGGGCAAAGGATTGGGTCAATAAAGAGCCCCCGGTGAGCTTTCCCCTGGAGATGATGGCGGTTCCCTGGGAATCCATGATATTCCGCTTGGTTCTTGCCGGGTAGTCCGCCTCCAGAATCTCCCGCAGCCGGTACCGCTCCGGCAGGGGACCGGCCTCGGTTTTCCGGCCCCTGGAAATCCATCCCCCATGGGGAATATTGAATTTTATGGCCACATCCAGGGCTGCCCGATCCGCCCCGGTCTGCCCTCCTGAGATTATTTTCTTGAGCATATCCATCATCAGCCTTGTCAAAAAGTTCTTTCATTATAATAACAATAGAGGGTATAACTTCAACAGGATTTTATCGGCCCCGTGAAAAACTCCTGGGAAACCGGAATTTTGGAGTCCGGGCTATTGACTTCAGACTTTTTGACCATAGGCTTATGAAAATCCCCAGCACAAATCAATGCTTCAAACTCATCCGTGAAATGGACATGATGGAACACATCATTGATCATTCCGTCATGGTCGGGAATGTGGCCCTCTGCCTGGGACGGCATCTTCAAAAGAAATTTCCCAGCCTTGATCTCAGGCTGACTTCCTCGGCTGCCCTGCTCCACGATATCACCAAAACCCGCAGTTTTGATACCGGGGAAGTCCATTCTGAAACCGGATGTTTTCTGATGGAGGAACTGGGATATCCGGAGGTGGGAAATATCATCCGCCAGCACGTTGTCCTGGACCATATTTCCATGGACTGCCCGGTGTCGGAACAGGAGATCGTCAATTACTCGGACAAGCGGGTTCTCCATGACCGGGTGGTCTCGCTGGAGCGGCGTCTGGAGTATATCCAGGAACGGTACGGCTCCAATATGGAGTTCCGGTCAAGGATCGAAAGGATGGCTGAAGTCACAAGGGTCCTGGAAAGTAAATTGTTCAAAAACCTTCCCTTTCGTCCCTTTGAACTGGAAGAGGAGATTGTTCCCGATATTTGCAGGCGATAATTAATTTGAGCCGATGCTCTCCAGGTTCCGGGTGATCTGATCCACTCTTTCCCGGATAATGGAAATTTTCTTTTCCTGGTCTTTTTTTTCTTCCTTCCTCAAAGAGAGGAGGTGTTCCATGTCCTGGTCCAGGGTGGCGTACATGGAGAACCGGTCATGGATTTTATCCTTAAAGTCCCGGGTGGCGGCCCGGATCAGGGGGATGAAGTACTGATCCAAAAGGATCTCGTGGTATTGGTCGATCTGCTGCCGGAAGGATTCCAGACACTTCTTTTTAATTCCTGCACCGGCTTTTTTAAATCCCGGGGTAAAGGAAAACCGAATATTTTTATTGATACATGAGGTGATGAGCAGGACAAGGCTGTGGAGGCTTAAGCCGGTAAGAATACTGGTCCGGATCCGCTTGGTGTACCTGGGGGAAAAAAGGGTCTGGGGCAGTTCCAGGCCCAGGATCTTCTTGACCGCCGGAATATCGATGGACGCGGCGGGAAAAGGATTCTGTTCCAGTATTTCCCGGGTAAGATCCTGAACCTCCCGGCCGGATTCTGAATTGAGCAGGGAATTCCGGGGATCCGGTTTTAAAAAATCAATGCGGTAGGAATCGAGCAGGGACTGGAAATAGGTTTCAATCCGGTCCTCCTGTTCCCGGACCATGGTTTTCAGATCCGGGATGATATGTTCCACGGCGAAGAGATCCAGCTTGCGCTTAAAATCCTGGAACATGAGGTAGAGGATCTGTTTAAACCCGGATTCCCTTAGCATGTGCCGGTAGGGACCGGGATCAATGGGGGTCTGTTTGATGAAATCCCGGACCTTTTTCCGGATATGGATGGAATCCCTGGAAAAAACGGATTTGAGGTGATCCTCAATTTCCCCTTTCAGTCCTGAAACGGCTCCTTCAACGGAGTTGTCCACAATGGACCGGAGACGGAGCCCGTTTTCCCGGATCGTCCGGGCCCGGGCCCGGGCCTGGTCGTCCTCTTCCGATCCCAGGACCTCCATGGACACGGCAGCCTTTTTATCCATGGCAGAGGCAATGATCCGGAGACGTTCCACATGATTGGAGATGAGAAGATCAAAGTGATGCCGGGCCAGGGAATGACTTAAATCCCCGTGAAAAGACCGGCTGTTTTCATTGCAGTATGCGGTCATGGCCTTGTCTGTCCGCCAGGAATCCAGCCGGATTCTGTTCTTTTGGGTCAGCCTGGGTTCCATGGCGGCAAACAGATCGTAGAGAGCTGAAAAAGAATAGAGGGCCGGGTCAGGGGTGAAGAGCCTGAGGTCGGTTTGAATCCTGGATTCAATTGCCTTAAGGTCGTCCAGGCCTTCATGTTCGGTAAGATCGCAGTTATTGAGAAAGAGGATGTTCTCAAAGAGTCCCAACCGCTTGATCAGCTCCAGGAAAGCGATGTCGGCCTGACGCAGCCCGGTCCGGGAGCTGATGCAATAAACGATAAGGTTGGCCGATTCGATATAGCGTATGATCTGGGCCAGCTGGGACGGGTCCGTGGAATCGGCTCCCTGGCAGTCTGCAATTTCAATATGGGGGTCAATGACCTTGCCGAACACCTCCAGGCAGACGTCCTTTACATAAAAGGCCCGGGCCGGATCCGCCGTGAAATCCTTATGATTGTCAAAGGACCGGGATTCAAACAGAATCTGTTTGGGATCGGCCCGAACCATGTCCTTGCAGAATTCAAATCCCCCAATGGCGTTTCTCAGCACAAGGGTTTCGGGCCGGATGCCCTCGCCGGTAACGGGAAAATCCCGGGTGAGTCTTGAATATACCTTTTTGAGAAGGGCCCGATCCTTTTTCCGCCTCATGTCAAAGCCGGACAGGGAGGGATCTGTTGGTTCGGAATCCCGGTTTTCTCCCGCATCATCCGGGTATGATCCGTCCAGGGGAAACATCTCCAGGGTTTTTCCCAGGATATGATTGATCTCGTCCCAGGATTTCAAGGTGATCACGGCCCGGTTTTTTTTCCCTTTTCTGATCCGGGTGGTAATGGAGGTGACCACGCCGGCTCCCCGGCGTACCAGTTCCTTTCCGATCAAGGCGTTGATAAAGGTGGATTTCCCGGATTTTATCACCCCGACCACGGCAATTTTGACCCGGCCGGATTCAATGAGTTCAGGAATTCTGGCGCAATGTTCCCTGAACCCGGCAAAGGCGCTGTCGGACATGCCGGGAATATTGTCCATCATGTCCATGACGTCCAGAAGATCGGTAATTGCGGCTTGGAGAGATTGGGTCAGGGCGTGTTTATTTGTCATAGGCCAAGAATCAAACGATGAGCATCATTGCCTTTTCGTACTTGTGATCCGTACGGGTGGAAAACATGATGTCCCGGGTCATGTCGCAGGTCAGCCAGGCATTGTCGAGAAGCTCGTTGTCCAGTTGGAGGGGGCCCCATCCGGCACATCCCAGCAAGATCATGGAAGATTCCGGACCCTTTTCCATGGCAATGGCTTCGAGAATGTCCCGGGAATTGCTTAAGGCCAGCCAGTCCGTTACCCTGAGAGTTTCATTCCATTTAAAGGGAGGGCCGTGGAGAACAAACACCCCGCTGGGCTGGACCGGTCCCCCCAGGAATATGTCCAGCTTGTCCACACCGTCGGTACAAGGGATATTCAGGTCGTCAAACAACTCCCGGCCCGTAAGAAGGGGATGAACCTTGTTCACGATAAATCCCAGGGCCCCGGATTCGTTGTGTTCACACATACAGGTCACGGTCTGGGCAAAATTGGGGTCGGGCAGTCCGGGCATGGCCAGGAGAAACTTGCCTTTCATATTCTGTGAGAGGGAATCATTCATACATATGCTCCACATTTAATCTTGACACAGGGCTTTTCCCCCACGTATGATCATTAAATAGGTAGTTTTAAATATTTTCAATGGATTTGCAATAGTTTTTATCCGAATTATGGAAGAATTAGACCGCATCCCTTCCCGGTCCGGACAGATTGCCAAAACACCGGGAAATGACTCCGGAACCCGGTCCCCATCCGAAAAACCAAATCAGGCGTCCGATGATCCGGATGGATTTTCCGCTATTTTATCGGAACGGCTCAAACCGGCTCAGTCATCCAATGATATGGGCCGGACAGGTTCTGATCCGGCCTCGGGACTGCCGGAATTAGAGGGTTCTTTCCCGGTCCGGGCCCTTGAAAACCCATCCGGGCCGGACAACCGGGACAGGGCCTATTTCATTGATACAATCGAAGAATTTATCAACGGCCTGGACACCTATGCCTCCTGGCTGTCAGATCCGGAAAAAAGCCTGAAACAGGCCCAGGATCTGATCCAAACGATGAGGGAAGGGCTCCGGGACCTGACCCTGAAACTGGATCAGAATTCCGAGGATGGGAATGCCCCGGACCTGGCAGGTATGATCACCCGCCTGAATGCCATTCTTGAAACCGAGCAGATCAAGATCGACCGGGGCGACTATTTATAGCCGCTCCGCCCGTCAATAAAAATCAGTCTTCTTCCCTTCCGTAGACATCATCAAACCGGACGATATCATCCTCCCCCAGATAAGATCCTGACTGGACCTCGATAAGTTCCAGGGGAATCTTGCCCGGGTTTTCCAGTCGATGTACGGTTCCCAAAGGGATATAGGCGGACTCGTCCTCTTTGAGAAGAATCTCTTCCTCCCCCCGGGTGACAATGGCGGCTCCCGACACCACGGTCCAGTGTTCGGCCCGGTGGAAATGCTTTTGTAAAGAGAGCTTGGCCCCGGGCTTTACCGTGATCCGTTTGACCTGAAACCGGTCTGAAGCATCAATGCTTTCATAATCCCCCCAGGGCCGGTAGACCCGGGAGTGGGAGATGGCCTCTTCCCTTTTCTGGGCCTTTAACTGGTTGACGATCTTCTTGACGTCCTGGACCCTGTCCCTGGGGGAGACCAGTACCGCATCCCGGGTCTCCACAATGACGAATTTCTCCAGCCCCACGGCCGCCACCAGCCGGGATCCGGCATGGATATAGGAGTCTGCCACATCATGGATGAGCACATCCCCGTCAATGACATTGGAATCCCCGTTTTTCTTTCCGGTCTGCCACAGGGCGTCAAAGGAACCCAGGTCGTTCCAGCCGGCATCCAGGGGAATCACGGCTCCCCGGTCTGTCTTCTCCATGACCGCATAGTCAATGGAATCCGGTTCCACCGAAAAAAAACTCTCCCGGTCTATCCTGAAAAAATCGAGGTCATGCCTTCCGCCTGCCATGGCCTTCCGGCATAGATCCACCATTTGGGGGGCGTGGATTTCCAGTTCAGCCACGATGGTGGAGGCCTGGAACATGAACATTCCTGAATTCCAATAATACTCTTTGGAGTCCAGATAGGCCCGGGCGGTTTCAAGATCCGGCTTCTCCACGAATCCTGCAATCCTGGAGGCGGTCCCCTTCCCTTCCATATTTTCTCCCTTTTGAATATACCCATACCCGGTTTCAGGGGAGAGGGGCACGATCCCGAAGGTGATCAGGTATCCCTGCTCTGCCAGCCCGGCCCCTTTGGTGATGGCCTCATGGAAGGCCGGCCGGTTTTCGATCACATGGTCGGCGGGCAGGACCAGGAGGATCGGGTCCTCCCCTTTTTCCAGGAGTTTGAGAACGGCCAGGCAGATGGCCGGAGCCGTGTTTCTGCCCACGGGTTCCAGGATGATGGCCAGGGGATCTTTATGGATCTGCCGGAGCTGTTCAGCAGTCATGAACCGGTGCTCTTCGTTGCAGACCACCAGGGGGCGGTCCAGATTTTCCACCCCGTCCAGGCGAAGGAGGGTGTTCTGGATCATGGTGTCCTTATTATAGAGATCAATTAACTGCTTGGGGTATAGCTCACGGGATAGGGGCCACAAACGGGTGCCTGACCCGCCGGCCAGAATTACCGGAACAATCATAAAATCTCCTCTTCAAATCTAAGCTTTTTGACCGACCCCTTTTCCTGGCCGGCCTTTCTCAATTTTTCTTTCTTATCCGTCCATCCTCTTTTGGGCACTAAACTGGTAGATACACAGATCATGCTCCACCTGAAATTCTTGAAACTTCTGGATATCAAATCCAACGGACCTGAACCACTTTTCAATCTGAGGCCTTGTAAACCCGAGCCAGACCCCGCCGATGATATCTCTGATATTTTCATGGTCATGCTTTTTAAAATCCGCCAATAAAAAGAGCCCCCCGGGCTTGAGCACCCGGAAAACCTCGGCAATGGCCTTTTGGGGCTCAAAGATATGAAAGAGCACCATACTCAGAATGACCCCGTCCACTTCCCGGTCCCGCATGGGAAGGTTTTCCAGTTCTCCCAGCCTCAGGTCGATGGAATCCGAGGCGGAAAGCCGGATCCGGGCCTGTTCCAGCATTTCCGGCGAGCTGTCCACTCCGATGAATTTTTCTGCCCTGTTATCGGTGCTTTCCCGGGACAGAACCGCCAGCATCTCCCCGGTTCCGCAGCCCAGGTCGGCCACGATCAATGACCGGCCGATTTCATCCCTGAGGACCCTGTTGAGATCAAATTCCCCCAGGACCTCTTTTTTGAGCCGGTCCCACTGGGGCGCCACCGTGCTGAAAAACCGACGGGTCCTGTTCTTACGGATCACAATGCTCTGCCGGGCCTTTTCCAGGTCCAGGGTGCAGATCTCATCGGTCCGGGCCTTTGAGCAAACATACTGGATCAATGTTCGGTTTTCACTAGTCTGGTTGGCGGAATAGTAAATAAAGCTTCCCTGTTTGCGGGAAGAAAGGAGACCGGATTCCAGCAGAATCTTGAGATGGCGGGAGACCCCGGACTGGATCATGTCCACGATGGAAACGATCTCGTTCACGTTCAACTCGACCTCATTGAGAATATTCAGCAGGCGCAGCCTTGTGGGATCGGAAAGGGCTTTAAATTGTCGTATCATTTCCATGGGGACCGGTTCTTAAATGTCTATCTCCTGTGTAAATTGAAACGCTGAGGGTGAAATATACCTGGGTTTCATTTCCGGCGCCTCCTTTGCAGATTGTTTTTTGTCTATTCTTGTATCACATCCTGGGCAAATCTCAACTCTTTGATGGGGGTACCCCCCAGAATATTATATTCTCGTCCCTGGTCCGGGACCAAAAAATGAAAAAGGCAGTCACCCCGACAAGGGGTGCTGCCTTTTTCGCAGGCAAAATAATAGTAATTAAGGAGGTAGGGCCGAAAGTCTGATTCCGATAACCTCTGTGTGAATCAAAGGGGCTTGGATGGCGCCAAAACCCTTTTTCCTTTTGGACCTGAATCAATATAACTACAATTTAACTAGCCGTCAAGCATAAAGTTATGATCAGCAAACTTTTTAATAAAAAACATTTCAGGTTTGAATCAATTGACAATGGAAAACTAATTGTATATACAATACTTACACTCCGGGAATCTGTTATGACCGACCAATTTTTTACAGGATGTCTGTTTTTCAATATCAATGCCTTTTCCAGGCAGATGACCAAGATGGCTGAAGCCCACTTCAAGCCTCTGAACCTGTCCCCTGCCCATGCGTCGCTGCTCCTAGTCGTTTTTCACCGGCCCGGCATCAGCCCCAAGGAACTGAGCAAAGAACTGCGCCTGACACCTTCCACCATCACCCGGTTCGTGGATTCCCTTTGTGTAAAAGACATGGTGGAAAGGGAGAGCCGGGGCAAGACCACCAAGATCTTCCCCACGAAAAAAAGCCTTGAACTCAAGGCCTCCATTGCAGGGGCATATAAAGGCTTTTACCTCGACTACACGAAAATTCTCGGCACTCAATTCGCCTTGAATCTGTCCCAGGAAATCGCAAGGGCCGGCGAACAAATGGACGCCTCGAATCAAAAAAAGCCTTAAATGAAAAAAAATTTCAAACTCGTTGTGGAATATGACGGTACTGATTTTTCCGGATGGCAGCGCCAGAAAGACCGGCTCACGGTCCAGGAAGAAATCGAAAGAACCCTTTCCACGATTCTGAACCAGGAAATTAAAATTTCAGGATCCGGCCGGACCGATGCCGGGGTCCACGCCCTGGGCCAGGTGGCAAGTTTTACTGCTTCCACCCGAATCGGGCTCCCGGATCTGAAAAAGGGGTTTAACAGCCTGATCAAACATCCCATAGTGGTCCGGGAGTGCACCCTGGCCCATGGAGATTTCCATGCCCAGTATAGTGCAATTTCCAAGGAATACCACTATATGATCCTGAACCGGGAAACCCCCTGTGCCGTCGGCAGAAATTATCTATGGCATATCCGCCCCCCCCTGGACCTTGATCTCATGAATCAATGCTGCACCCTCCTTGTGGGAGAGCATGATTTTAAATCCTTTGAGAATACGGGCAGTCCCAGGACATCCACTGTTCGGGAAATCTTCAGCGCCCAGGTAAGCTCCAGGGAAGATCATCGGCTGGTTTTTAAAATCTGCGCATCCGGTTTTTTAAAGAATATGGTGAGAAATATCCTGGGCACCCTGGTGGATGCCGGACGGGGAAAGATCGAGGTTCAAACCTTTAAAGAGATACTGAATGCCGGGGACCGGAGCCTTGCCGGCGCCACGGCCCCGGCAAGAGGCCTCTTTCTCTACAGGGTAAATTACTGACCGGGCTGGGGCTCGATTGTAATCTCCTCCTCATTCTCCCTTATCTTCTGAATATGAGCATTGTAATGGGCGATAATATCCCGCCGGTAGATCAGCCCGAGAAATTCGGACGGATTGTCCTCCATAACCACGGGCAGGGCATCGATATTTTTCTGGGTGAGCTTGAACAGAACCGTATTCAGATCTTCACCGGGATGGGTGGTGATCAGATTGGAGATCATGATGTCCTTCATGACCACCAGATCCTCAATATGCACGGTAAAGATGACCTCCCTTATATCCGTGGATGAAAAGATACCGGTAAACCGTCCCTCTGCGTTCATCACCGGGAAATAGTGCTGCTTGGTGGTCTGGAAGATCTTTTTAAACTCACTGAAAGGAAGGTTCTCGTTCACACATCGGACATCCTTGATCAGATGGCTCAGATTTTCCACCTTGATGGTCTGGAGGATGTCCATCATGAATTCCCCGGCATGGGCCGGAGAATCGATCCTCGATTTGACCTGATTTTCATACAGGGTCCAGCGCTGGGCCAGAAGATAACACAGGGAACAGACCAGCAGACTGGGCAGCAGCAGATGATAGGAGTTGGTCATCTCACTGACAAAGATAATCGTGGAAATCGGGGTGTTGGAAACCGCCGTAAAAAATCCGGCCATCCCCACGATGACAAAGGATCCGGGGGTGGCCACCACCGAAGGAATGAGCAGGTGAAAGATCTTGCCCACGGCCCCGCCCATGGCCCCGCCGATGACGACGGAAGGGCCGAATACCCCGCCTGAACCGCCCGACCCGATGGAAAAGGCAGTGGTAAAGATCTTTCCCAGGGCCAGGGCAATGAGGGTGGATATGGCCAATTTGTTGAATATGGCGTCCTGGGCCATGCCGTATCCAAAGGCCAGGGTATAGGGCAGGAAAAATCCGATGATCCCGGTCAAAAGCCCCCCGATGGCCGGCTTGATATGATTGGGGATCTTCCAGCGGTGGAAGATGTCGACAACCCCGTAGAAGACTTTTACATAGAGGGCTCCGGTAACCACCAGAACCCCGGCAAGAACCATATAGGGTCCAAGCTCCAGGGGATTCTGGAATTTAAACCCCGGAGAATCAAAAAGCGAGCCCCACCCAAATACCAGGCAGAAGATGCAATAGGCCACCACCGAAGAGATCCCGGCCGGGATAATGACCTCGGACTCAAAATCCGGATCCCGGTAGAGCACTTCTGCGGCAAAAAGAGCCCCGGCCAGGGGAGCCCTGAAGATACTGCCTACACCGGCGCCGATCCCGGCGGCCATCATGATCCTTCGTTCCCTTTCAGAGAGATTGAACCGGGTGGCCAGAAAAGATCCGAATCCCGCCCCGATCTGGGCAATGGGCCCTTCCCTGCCCCCGGACCCGCCCGTGGTCAGGGTGATGGTGGAGGCAATGGTCTTGATAAAGGGAATCCGGCTTCTGATCCTGCCTCCCTTGTGGTGGTAAGCGTCAATGGCAGCATCGGTACCATGCCCCTCGGCTTCCGGGGCAAAGGTATAGACCAGCCAGCCCGAGACAATACCGCCAAGGGCCGGGAGAACCAGGAGGATCCATCGATTGAAAGGAGTGTCGGTGTGGGGCAGGAGCAGATGTTCCCCTGCAGGAGGATTGGGACGGTATCCGGCCATAAGATCCAGGAAATAATGCATGCCAAGGCCGCACAGATAATGAAAAAGCACGGCACCGGCACCGGCAATGACACCGATCAAAACAAAGTAAAACAGCCATCTTCCGGCCAGGGCAATGTCCAGGGAGTCGAATTGTTTTTTAAGGCTCATGTTGTCATCAGCTGCGAAGATCCTTGATTCCGGTCAAAATTGTATCGAACAGAGTGGAAACGTCTTTTTCTTCCAGGCAGGAAAAAGCCACCCGGATGTTCTCATCCCCCATGGAGATGAGACCGACCCCGTATTGATCCAGGAGATGAATCCGCAATTTTTCCGCATCCACCCCCTTGATCCGGATGCACATGAAATATCCCGAGTTAAACGGGTATACCTCAAAGCCCTCCCGGTATTTGGGGTCCTTTAACACCTCTTTCATCTTCATGGCCCTGGCCTTGAGCAATTCGAACTTCTCGGCCTTAAGGCTGTCATACCTGGGATCGGCCATGGATTTGAGCAGGATGGACTGGCTTAAATGGGAGCAATTGGAGATATTGCCCCGGATGCAGCCGGCCGTCTTCTTTTCCAGGGCCAGGCCGGCCTCTTCCACATTTTTTTCCGCACAGATCCCATAGGTGACAAACCCGGTCCGGAAGCCCCAGACATAATCTTCTTTGGTGGCCCCGTCCAGTTTCACGGCCAGAAGCCGTTTTTCCCTGCCTGCGATCTTTGCAAACAAAGATTCCTTGGAAGTCTCCTCTTCAAAGAAGAGCCCGAAATAGGCATCGTCACATGCAGCCACCACATTGGTGCCCCCTTTGGCGATGTCCATGAGGATGGCGGCCACCCTGTCGGCCTCTTCCCGGCTCAGGGTGTATCCGCTGGGATTGTGGGGAAAATTGAGAATGGTGATGATCTTGTCGTTTTTTTCTGCCTGCTCCCGCATCACCGATTCAAAGGAGTCCAGGTTGAACCGGGTCAGACCCTCATCATAGGCCTTGAAATGAACGATCCTGGCTCCATTCCGGACACAGAAGGTCATATTGTAATTGCCCCACATCATGTCGGGCAGGACAATGACATCCCCTTTATTTACCCACATGTCCGACAAAATGCTGACCCCGTGGGTGATGCCCGAGGTCACCACCGGCAGGGTAATGCTCCTGCCCTCCAGCGACGGGTTCTTTTTGTAAAGATCCTGCTTCCATTTTTCCCTGAGTGCCGGGATACCGAAGGACGGGGCATAGGGCAGGTATTCATCCGGGGTGATCCCCTGAATATACTGGGTCACCGAGGAGAGGCTTAGAACGGAATTCCCCTCCTTGGCAATTCCGATGGTGGCATTGATGCGGCCGGCTTTTTCCTTGGCTTCGGCACTCTGGCTCAAGATGCCCTTGGGAAAGAAAAGAGCCTTGCCCATGTCTGAAAGCATCTCATAGACATGGGGGTTGGAATCCTGGATAACGGTGTTGAGTTCTTGAGCAATGGCGTTCATCTTTGAACCTTTCTTGAAAACAATGGGTACTATTATAAAATTGAAAATCCGGACAACCCGTCTGAAAACAAAAACTCTGCGATCCTACATGAAGCAGAAACCGCAGAGTCTGATGTTGAAAAAACTGGGTAATCTATCTTCTCTTGGACGCCTTGATCGGATTGATCTTCTGCTTTTTGGTTTCCGTAACGGTTTTGACGTGGGTAGCCATATTGCAATTGCCGTTTTTCCATTTCAGGGAGGGGTCCGGAGCGGCGGCGCAATAGTTGCCGGTGGGATACTCCGCAGACCTCTGGCATCCCATGCACTCGTCCACGATGGGAAGGCAGTTGCCTTCATTATAGCTGCATCCGGCAGCCGTCATAAATACGCAGTCGTCACCTTCTCTGACAGTTGTGCAAATCATAATTTTTTGTCCTAAATCCTCTGGGTTGAATTTATTAAAATCAAAGGAACCGCCTATCCTTTCCACGGTTTCTTTGGTGTCATCTCATCCTTTTCAGCCGACATGGCTGTAAACCTGATTCTCTTATCACAGGCAGGGGGTCTTGTCAATGATTGGGTGGATTGGATTTATATAAAAGAAGGATAAAAAGCGAGAACAATTATCAGTGAGAATAGGATCCCTTTTTGGACGAGATCAATCGCACGGATTTAAACCTTGAGATAACTGTACATCGATGCAGATATATATTTTCCAAACACTCCTTTCGAGATTTATAGAGGGTGTCATGTTGTTTCCCATACTATTATACAATTCGTGGGGTGCGTGAGCGGCTTTTCCTCTAAAATCTGTGCGCCCGGAATAATCGCAGCCAACTCATCGGCTTTATACGATTTGAATTCTTTCGGTGTGATTTCGTTATAGGTGATATAACCTCTTTTGGAGCATAGTATAATCTTCTCCATATATACATCCTGTATCTTACGCGGAAGTTCAGTAAAAGCATAATTACTGATTACCAGATCATAATTTCCTTGGGCAAGCTGATCCATTGTCCTGTAGGATAATGTTGATGTAATTGGAAAGTTATCTAAATATTTCTGAGCAAGTGCCAATGCGGGTTGAATGTCGACCAGACAATATGTTTCAGGTGTATAATAAGAGTTTAGAATTCTGCACTGGCCACCATAACCGACCCCTATCTCGCAAATATCGAAATCATCTAAGGTTTCAAAGAGTGTGCGTATGTCTGAAAGCACTTTAATATACCGCAGGGTCGATGGTGAAATCATACCAATCTCGGGATAATCATATTTTACAGGATTCCCATAGTTATCGTTTTCTTTAAACCCTGCCATTGAATGAAGAAAATCAGGATTATCAGATATAATTTTAAAATATTCCAATCCTAGTTTCTCTGTTACATGCTCTAAAATCTCAGTATATATTGGGCTCCGTCTGAAATTGTTGAATATCAATTCATCACTGCTTGCCTGGCTGCAAAATTGAGGATAGGTTTGATTATCTGACAGACTGTGAATACGTTTGGGGGCGAACTTCCGGAGAATTTTTGACGGCATATCTTTCATGGGGATTCCTAAGGCTCAGATTAAAAATATTCCTGCGATATCATTCGCAAAAAGTTTTGTTGTGTTTCAAATAAATCGAGAATCAATTTAATTGGAGATTATCCTTACTCCAGCATAAAAAGCAACAGAAAACTTTCTATATAAAACAACTTACCCGGAGCATTTTTAATGGTGTGTGATAAAGGCTGGGTTTATCGTGGAGGCCGGTACGGGCTGCGGCGGAGACATGGAGTGGAATTCTGTACAGCCTCTTAATGGAATGGAGCGGTTAAAAGGGGGAATTGTTTGAACAGTTTTCCCCCTTCAGTGCAATGCCAAATTTGATAATCGGTCGAGGCTGTAGGAATTTTTCACTCTGTGCAGCCGCGGCCCGTCCCGGCCGGATTTCCGAATTGCCGGGCGCTTCGCTTCTCTCCACAGATCTATCTTCAGACCAAAACATGGGGTCTGTGTCGACAAACCCGGTTATTGATGGGAACCTATTGAACACCGGGCCGGGAGTGTGTTAGAGTTCTTCAGGAACTCAAAATTAACGGTCATCATAAATCAGGAACACCTTATGAAATCCCTATTCAAGCTCATCCCGGCTCTGGTTTTCAGCATATCCCTTGTGGCAGCGGGTCTTGTTTCTCCTTATTCCGCAAAAGCCCAGGACATCATTACCAATAGGCTGGGTATGCGGTTTGTCCGGATTCCGGCGGGCAGTTTCATCATGGGAAGCCCCACCTCGGAACCGGGCAGGAACTGGAATGAGCAGCAGCACAAGGTGACCATCTCGAAAAGCTTTTACATGGGGGAAACAGAGGTGACCCAGGGGCAGTGGAACAAACTGGTCTCCCCCAATCCCTCGGCCTTTAAACTGGGCAATACCTATCCCGTGGACTCGGTGACCTGGAATGAGGCCGTGCAGTTCATCTCATTTCTCAATCAAATGGAAGGGACCCGAAAGTACCGGCTTCCCACGGAAGCCGAATGGGAGTACGCCTGCAGGGCCGGGGCCACCACGGCCTTTGCCACCGGCCCCATCACCAATTTTTCCTGCACAGAACCGGACCCGGCCCTCAAGGACACAGCCTGGTACTGCTATAACTCCGGACTCCAGGGGCCTGCCAGGGATTTCAAACCCCATCCGGTCAAGACCCTGAAGCCCAACCGCTGGGGGCTTTTTGACATGCATGGCAATGTCCAGGAGTGGGTCCAGGATGCCTGCAAATGGCGGGATATTTTAAGGGCCCGGGTGGGTGTGGTCACGGATACCTATAAGGAGAATATCGTGGATCCCTTAAGCCGGACCGGAAACCACAGGGTCATCCGGGGCGGGGGCTGGTACCAGAACGGCAAGTACCAGAGATGCGCCTATCGAAGTTACTACAAACCCATTGCCGTCCGCAACAGCCTGGGATTCCGTATCGTCCGGGAACAATAGAAGATCAGGAGGACCGGGTCCGGATCAGCCCCGGGAGGGCGGGAAGGTGCCTGTACAAAAAGGTGCCTGCCGCCAGAAGAACAAGATCCCTCACCAGGAGCCAGACCGCAGACAAGGGCTCTGACCGGGCTGCCAGGGAAAAACAGCCGCAGTCAAACTCATGGCCCCGGATCAGGTTAAACCCGACCACCAGAACAAAACCCAGAAGCAATGCATTGATGATGAGCAGGGCCGATGCCGGGAAAAAACCGAGGATCAGGCAGGTGCCGGCCACAAGCTCCAGAAAGGGGACCCAGATGGCCAGGATATTGATCACGGCCTCCGGAAAGATATCGTACCCGTAGAGGATCCTGGCAAAGTCCGCCGGATGGAGGATCTTGTGCAGGCTGGCATAGATAAAGGTGAGCCCCAGAACCAGGCGGATCAGCCAGAGCAGCATATTTTTCCCGGATAGACTATTCAATTTCAAACCCCATTTCCTGCCATTGGGCAAATCCCCCGGCAAAGACCCGGACCCGGGAGAATTGAAGGTCCATGAGCCGGGATGCAAAGGTGTGGCTGTCTGTGCATTGGAATCCGCTGCAATAGACCAGGATGGGCGTATCCCTTTTCACCAGCTTCAGAAGTTGATCCAGAAGGTCGTCAAACTCATCCAGGGGAAAGGAATAGGCCCCGGGAAGATGGCCTTCTTCGTAGACAAAGGCCGGCCTGACATCCAGAATCATCATCTCCTTTTGGGTCACAATCCTGCGGACTTCCATGGGATTGTTGATTTCAATATCCCCATGAACCGCATCATCCCTGGCCCGGGCCGAGACCACGCCCTTTTCGGTGTTCCATTGTCCGACCAGGGCGATTCCCGACGGGGAAAGATAGTTCATTCCCAGCCCGAGGAAGAGGGAAAGGGCCAGAAGCAGTACAACTCCCAGAATATTCTTTTTTGCCGGCATCACATGGATCTTATGAAATCGGGTTCAAAACCGGGCCTTGATTTTCCGGAACAGGCCCAGCCTTTTTTTTAAAATCAAAAGCCGCAGCCATTGTTCCAGAAGATCTTGGATCCTTTTCCCAGGGTCGGATTCATTCACCACGGCTTTGGGGGGATTTGCCTGGGCCGCCTCCACCCGTGCGATTGCCTCCCGGATTTTTGCTCCGGAATCATGGTCATTTAAATCGGCAAGGCTTTGATAAATATCCAGGGCCTCCTGGTAGTGACCCTGATTTTCATAGACCTTTGCCATTTCCATGGTCATAAATTCCTGATTCATTGGGTCTTGTCCTTTTTTTCAGGTTTGCTTTTGAAAATCAACTCTCCCTGTTCAACCATTTCATGTTCATGCTTGGCCAGGTGCTTGATATACTCGATATCGTTTCTCAGGCTGTTAATCTGGCGTTCAAGCTGTTTGTTTTCCTTTTCCACCGCGGATATCCTTGCGGTTACACCCGCTTCCTTTGCCTTTAATTCCTGATAATCCAGAATCCCGTTCCTGGAAAAAAAGATCAGGAAAAGCAGCAGGAGGATCAGTACAACGGTCAGATAAAATCCGATTTTTTCAAGTACGGTCATTGATGTTTATGCTTTATCCATTTTTTTGCCAGCCGGACTTCCGGGCCGGCTGCCCCAAGGGCAAGCCCCCCAAAAACCAGAACACCCAGAAAGACACAGGCCGTTACACCCATCCCGAACCCAAGTCTGCCCATGGTCTCGACATCCCTGAGCAGGCCGGCAGCCCAGCAAACGGGAATTATCATTATACCAGAGAGGAGAATGGCCCTGCAAGCGGAAACAAAAATCCTCATTCTGGACAAACACAGCCCTTTGGGAAGCCAGACAAAGAGCAGGACAAATCCGGCTGAACCGGAAAGGGAAACCGCCAGGGCAAGTCCCTGAAATCCCATGGGCTTGATCAGGGAAAGACAGAGCAGCGCGTTGACCGTCATGGAGACCATACCTGCAGCAAAGGGAAGCCGGACATTGGAAAGTGCATAGTGAAGGGTAACAAAGAGCCGGGTGCCGGCAAAGGCCCACAGCCCCAGGGCAAGGTACGACAGACAGGCCGCCGTATGCCGTGCCGCCTCCGGGCCAAAGGCCCCCTGGTCAAAAAAAAGAGTAACCAGGGGCCGGCTGAGGGACATAAGCCCGGCCATGGCCGGAATGGTCATGAAAAGCACCAGCCGGATCCCGTCTTCAAAGATCTTGGAGATCTCATCGGGGCTGCCGGAAACCGCTTTCCTGGAGAGGGTGGGCAGGAGAACGGCTGAAAAGGCTCCCCCCAAAAGGGCCAGGGGAAACTGAACCAGTCTGTCTGAATAGTAGATGTAGGAAACACTTCCCTCGGAGAGAGAGGAGGCAAAAAAAGAGGCCACCATTACATTGACCTGAAAAGAGGCGGCCCCGACCATTGCGGGAAGGGTTGCTTTGCCCGCACGGACAAATCCGGGGTGCAGAAGACAAAAATCCCTGAGAGAGGGCTTCAGTCTTTTCAGTATAAAGGGAACCTGGAAACAGAGCTGGACAAGTCCTCCCGCAAAAACGCCTGTTGCCAGTACCCGGATGTCTGCCTCAAAAAGACCGGCTGCCAGCAGGGTAAACAGAATCACCACCAGATTGAAGAGAATGGGTGTGGCCGCTGAAACATAAAAATTGCCAAAGGAGTTCAACACCCCCATGCTCAAGGAAATCAGCATGACAAAGATCAAATAGGGCATCATGATCTTTACCAGGACAACCGTTAGATTAAAGAGATAGGGATTTCCTGTAAATCCGGGAGCGACCCGGCCGAAGAGAAAAGGCGCCAGCAGGATTCCGGCCAAAACCAAAAGAACCGATACAAAGGAGATCAGGGCCAGGGCCGACATGAACATGGCCCGGGCCTGGTCAGGCCGGTCCTGTTCCAGGTACCTTGAAAATACGGGGACAAAGGAGATACTCATGATGCCGTCGGAAAACATCTTCCGCATCAGGTCAAAGGGACGGAAGACCATGAAAAAGGCGTCGCTCTGCAGGGAGGCCCCGAAAACCGAGGCAATCAGAACATCCCTTGCCAGCCCCATGATCCGGCTGACCAGGGTCAGTCCGCTCACCTGGGAGGTCTTTTTAAAGATCTTTCCCACAGGTTTGCCTTGACAAAAAATAGAAAAACATATAAGCTGTCTAATTTGAAATATTAATAATTATATTTATTACAATAACATAAGGAGCTAGACCAAGTTGGCGAATCATAAATCTGCAAAGAAACGGGCAAAACAGAGTCAGGTAAGACGGCTTAGAAACAAATCTGCAAAGACCTCGCTTAAAACCCTGGAGAAAAAGGTCCGCGCTGCCAAGGAAGCCGGTGAAGATGCCAAAGATGAACTCATGCGGCAGACACAGTCTGCGCTTCACAAGGCCGCAAAAAAAGGGATCATTCATAAGAAAACCGCTTCCAGGAAAATATCCAGACTGTCCAAGCTTGTTAATGCATAAGATCCATGGGTCCGGATCCGGGGCTTACATCCCAAGGGATTCAACCCGGTCCGGAACTCCTGCCTTTTGACCGGGGCAGGCTCTAGGGAGTTTCAGATCCTTACAGCGCCTGCCTCTTTTGCTTTCCAAACCCGGTTTTCAAGCCGGAGCCTTAAAAGTTCACCATCATCTGGCTGACCAGTCTTTCGGCACTCCGGGTGGCGATTTTGTCCACAGCCTCCCGGATATTTCCATCATCATCAACCTTATCCTCGGCCACAGTATAATCTTCATGGGATGAAAAATCCCTGACCGACCAGAGGATCTCATCGTCCGGACCCACGAGACGCACATCCACAACGGCGGTCACTCTTCTTTCCACAACGGTTTCCGTTGAGGTCCGGGACAGGGTAGAAAATTTAATCGCCTTGACCACCCCGACGATCCTCCGGGTGGCCCGGGATGAATCCACAACCTTGGTATCTGTTTTTTCAAGGATCTCCCGGATAAGTTCATTGGTGAAGGCCAGCCCGGCCCGGGTCTGGGAGCTGTTGTTTTCAAACACCTCCACAGCCACCCGGGTGACATTCTCCTTGATATACCCCCCGCCTTCCAGCCGGTAGCCGCAGGAAAAAACAGATACCATGATCACCAGAGCCAGCAGAATGCCGAATTTTTTATCCATGATTACACCACGATATTGACTAGGGTTTGTTTTTTTCTGATCACAATGATCTTTTTCACCGGCTGATCCTGGATATGCTTTTTGATCTTCTCATCGGACAGGGCCTTTTCCCGGACAAGATCCTCGCCGGCATCTGCACCGACGGAAAATTTTGATCTGAGCTTGCCGTTGACCTGGACCACCACCAGAACCTCATCGGACTCAAGACTGTCCTTTCTGAAGTCCGGCCATGGCTGTTCCAGAACAGATCCCTTTTTGCCCATTTTCTCGAAGAGTTCCTCGCTGAAATGGGGAATGATGGGACTGAGCAGAAGAACCGTATTCTCAAGACAAAAGTAAAGAACCGATTTCATCTCCGGGTCGGCCTTGTCAATATCCACATTGTACATGGCATTGACCAGTTCCATGACCGCGGAAATGGCCGTATTGAAATGAAAACTCTTGTCAATATCCTCCCCGACTTTCTGGATGGTCTGGTTGGCCTTGATATAGAGGTCCTTGGCATGGGAAGACTTGAGTCCGGAGGCCGGGCCGGTATAGGATGAAGGTTTTTCAATCTTGTCCAGACAGGTCCGGGCCAGACGCCAGACCCGGTTGACAAAGCGGTTGGCACCCTCCACCCCGTCCTCACTCCACTCCAGATCCCTCTCCGGAGGGGCGGCAAACAGGCAGAAGAGGCGGGTCACGTCTGCCCCGTATTTTTCCAGGAGTTCATTGGGGTCGACCACGTTTTTCTTGGACTTGGACATCTTGATGACCCGTCCCACCTCCACATCCTTGCCGCAGAGGGTACAGGACAGGGATCCGTCAGATTCCTTCTCGGCCTGCTCCGGGAAAAGGTACCCGTGTTCCGGACAGGTCATGGTTTCCTTGCAGACCATGCCCTGGGTGAGCAGCCGGGTAAAGGGCTCCTTGAACTCGATCATTCCCAGGTCCTTGAGCACCCGCATGAAGTACCGGGAATAGAGCAGATGAAGAACCGCATGTTCCACACCTCCGATATACTGGTCCACGGGCCCCCAATACCCTACGGCATCGGGATCAAACATGCCCTGATCATACCGGGGAGAACAGTACCGCAAATAGTACCAGGAGGATTCCACAAAGGTATCCATGGTGTCGGTATCCCTTCTGGCATCCTCCCTGCCGCATCGGGGACAGGTGGTTTTGGCAAAATAATCCAGGGTCGGAAGCGGGGAACCACCCTTTTCAAGCAGATTGGCATCTTCGGGCAGCAGGATGGGCAGATCCTCTTCAGGCACGGGCACCACACCGCAGGAATTGCAGTGGATCACGGGAATGGGTGCGCCCCAATACCGCTGTCTGGAGATTCCCCAGTCCCTGAGTCTGTAGGAGATGGCCTTTTTCCCCCTGCCCTTTTCTTCCAGCCACTGGATGATGGTTTCCATCCCCTCTTTATTATCAAGGCCGTTGAACTCACCGGAATTGACCAGGACCCCTTCTCCCGCATAGGCCTCTTCCATGGTGGCTCCGTCCAGGGGCTCTCCTTCCGGCTGAACCACCGGGATAATCTCAAGCTTGTATTTTCTGGCAAAGTCAAAGTCCCTCTGGTCTCCGGCCGGTACCGACATGATGGCTCCGGTTCCGTATTCCATGAGAACAAAATTGGCCGTATACACGGGAATTTTCTTTCCCGTGGCCGGGTTGATGCAATGGGCTCCGGTGAACACCCCTTCTTTTTCGTACTTTTCGATTCCCTCTGCGGAACGCTCCTGGCTGGCCACCTTTTCGATAAAGGCGGTCACCTCTGCCTCCTGATCCGTTCCCCTGCTCAGGGATTCCACCAGGGGGTGTTCCGGGGCCAAACACATGAAGGTGGCGCCGAAAACCGTATCCGGCCGGGTGGTAAACACCTCAATCTCTTCGTCCCGGCCGTCAATTTTAAACTTGAGCTCAGACCCCACGCTCTTCCCGATCCAGTTTTTCTGCATCACCGTGACCTTGTTGGGCCAGCCCGGAAGTTTATCGCAGTGGACCAGAAGATCCTCGGCATAGTCGGTGATTCTGAAAAACCACTGCCACAGCTTTTTTTGCTGGACCACCTTGCCACACCGCCAGCACCTGTCCTGCTCCACCTGTTCATTGGCAAGCACGGTCTGGCATTTCTCACACCAGTTGACAAAAGACTCCTTGCGGTAGGCCATGCCTTTTTCCAGCATCTTAAGAAAGAGCCACTGCTCCCACCGGTAATATTCCGGACGGCAGGTGGCGATCTCCCGGTCCCAGTCATAGGAAAACCCCATTTTTTTGAGCTGGGCTCCCATGGCCTTAATATTCTCGTAGGTCCAGGCCGCTGGATGGGTGTTGTTGTCAATGGCTGCATTCTCAGCCGGCATGCCAAAGGCATCCCACCCCATGGGATGAATGACGTTGAATCCCTTCATTCTCTTGTACCGGACCACCACGTCTCCGATGGTATAGTTTCTCACATGTCCGATGTGGATCTTTCCCGAAGGATAGGGAAACATCTCCAGAAGATAGTATTTTTCCTTTGACGGGTCCTCAAAAACCTTAAAAAGCCCTTTTTCATTCCAGTATCCCTGCCATTTGGACTCAACAGCATCGGGGTTGTACCGCTCCTCCATGGTCCTGATTCCTTTCCAAAGCATCTGTTTTAATAGTGAACTCTATTAGATGCCATAAGCCGGTCCAAATAGCAAGCCCGGGTTGGAGGACCGGGACACTTTCTTTTTGATGGTAAAGACAGGGCACTTCCCATGGATCATGGGTTCTGCGGCAGGTTGAATTCAATACTCTCTATTACCCGAAGGCATTTTTGGCAGGCTTTTTTATGTTTACGAAGGGCCTGGACCGCACGGACTTCTTCATCAAACCACTTACCGGGCCTGCCTGAAAGCATTTCAGTTTTCCATTGCCTGGAAAGGCAGAGGGGCTGTATTCTGTCCCTGTCCGCCGGGGAGGCCAATAAATGAAATTTCCCGTTTCCGCTTATCCTACCAATCCCGTATTTGACTGCTTTTTCCGACATCCGATCATCAAAAAACATCTGATTTCCCTTTTTCCATTTTCATCAGCGGCCAACAGGGCAAAATCCCTAAAATTCGATCAAACCTTGCAAGTTGAATTCCATCCGGGAACACTTTTCAGGACTTTCAGATTTTTTAATTAAAATAGATTTTATAATCAAAGACTTACTCTATATCACCAAAACCCGGGGTTACGCCCCAGGAATCATGCCTTGATTATATTTCGACAATCCGGGTCAAAAGCAACCACCAAAATGGGGTTATTTCACCAAGCTCCAGTCCCGATCCTATGAACCCGGCCTTATCCCTCATCCCCCCTAAGGCTTGATATCCGAAAATGCAATTGACCCCTGGAGTATATAGTGGTATATAGAATGGTTTTTAGTCACCTGATGGGCAGGTGACAGAAGTATTAATCCTTGCTCCGGCCAAATGCCGGGGCTTTATATCCGCAAGGAGTTAAAATGAGGAAGTATGAAACTGTTTTTATTTCTGACCCTGATCTCCAGGAAAAGGCTCGAACAGAATTGTTCGACAAAGTCAGAAATATCATTGCCAAGGAAAATGGAATTCTTTTAGATTTTGATGAATGGGGCAATAAGAAACTGGCCTATGAAATCAGAAAAAAAATCAGGGGCCACTACGCCTGCATCACCTACGGCGGCACCGGTGACCTTGTATCCGAACTTGAAAGAAATTTTCGTCTCAGTGACGATATAATGAAATTCATGACCATCCTTCTTTCCGATGACGTGACCGCCGAATCGCTGGCACAGGAAGTCGAAGAGGCTGAAAAAGCAGCCCAGGCATCTGCAGAATCCGCTGCCAAAGCAGAAGAAGCCAGACAGGCTGAGGCTTTGGAAAAAGCAGCCGAGGAAGAAAAGCCTGCAGATGAAGCCGAGGAAGAACCCGAAGCTGAAGCTGAAGAGGCAAAAGAAACCAAAGAGGTCGAGGCAGATGCTGAAGAGGCTGAAAAAGCCGAAGAAGAGCAGAACTGATTTAAGATTGAAGGAGATTTATTATGTATAGAGGTCAACGAGGCGGAGGTAAAAACAAATTTTTCCAGCGGCGCAAAATCTGCAGATTCTGTGTGGATGACGGCATGGAAATCAACTATAAAAACCCCAAAGCATTAAAACAATTCATCACTGAACGGGGCAAGATCATTCCAAGAAGGATCACGGGAACCTGTGCGAAACACCAGCGCAAGCTCTCCATTGCCATCAAACAATCCCGTCAGATCGCCCTGCTGCCCTTTGTGGGCAAACCCCTGTATTAAGGATACGGGAGTATTGCAGGTGACCGGCAATAGCATAAAAGCGCCCTATATCCGGGACATTATCCTGGGGATTTGCCTGTGCATGGTGATCTTTGCCATCATCTTTGCATTTCCCCTCATCGGGGTTTTTGCCCTGATTTTCCTTCCCCTGCCCGTGCTTTTCTACAGGCTGAAACTGGGGAGGAACAGCGGGGGGATCATCGTGGCGGTCAGTTTTGCCGCCCTGATGGTCATGACCCAGGGATTTGGATTTGATCTGCTTTACTTCGGGGTGCTGCTCATGACCGGATTTCTCATCGGAGAATGCATTGAACGGCAGATGGGCATTGAGCGGACAATGATCCTGACCGGGGTTGGGATACTGGGCCTGGGACTGGCCGGACTCCTGGTATATTCAGGACTCCAGGGGCAGAGCCTCGGGGCTCTTTTTTCCGATTACATGTCCCAGTACTTCACCATGAGCCGGCAGGTCTATTCGGAGATGGGCATAGAAGAGCAGCAGATCCAGATGCTCAACTCGGCAATTGTATTTGTTCTGCCGGGAATGTTCACCATCTCGCTCATGTCCACGGTATGGATGAATATCCTGATCATGAAAAGGCTGCTGGAAAAAAAAGGAATCCGTCTGAAGAACCTGGAGAACTTAAATCACTACCAGGCGCCGGACCACCTGGTCTGGGCCGTGATTATCCTGGGCATCCTCCTGTTTCTGCCGGCCGATGCACTCAAGTACCTGAGTGTGAACTGCCTGATTGTTTTAATGCTCGTTTATTTTTTTCAAGGAATAGCCATTGTATCATTTTTCTTCCAGAAAAAAGAATCACCCACGGCTCTTAAGGTTTTCTGTTACAGCCTCATCGCCGTTCAGCTCTATGTGCTGCTTCTGGTTATCGGCCTGGGATTCTTTGACAACTGGATCAATTTCAGGAAACTTGATACGCAAAAATGAGATACAAAATTTAAAACCAGCCTGACTTTAAGCTGGTCCTTTTTGGAGGTTACATGAAAGTCATATTAAAAGAAACCATTGATACACTGGGTATCGCAGGATCAGAAGTTGACGTGGCGCCCGGATACGGACGCAACTATCTTCTGCCCCAGGGCAAGGCCGTTGTTGCCACCCCCCAGAACAAAAGGGTAATGGAACAGGCCAAGGCCAAGCTGGAACTCCAGATTGCCAAGGAAAGAAAACTGGCCGAAGAAATGGCCGACACCATCAAGGGAGTGGTCTGCACCATCAAGGCCAAGGTCCATGAGGATGTACATCTTTACGGATCCGTCACCACCCATGACATCAAAGATGCCCTGAACAGCCAGGACATTATGCTGGAACGCCGCTCCATCCTCCTTGCCGAACCCATCAAGGAGATCGGGGAATACCAGGTTCCCATCCGGCTTTACAAGGATGTTGAACCCAAGATCACCGTGAATATCGTTCCCGAAGAAAAAGAAGAAAAATAATCATCCGGGGGAGCAGGGCCGGTTACCGGCCCCTCCCCCCTTTTTATCCCTGCCGTGGCCGTGAAATCACAGGAGGCCGTGGGGGATAAAGACTGTCCAAGAACCTTTTCATCCTTTTATATAAAAACCGCCGTGCCCCCGAACAAGACCATAAAAACCGATCCCCTGCTCAAGCGGACCCCTCCCCATGATATTGATGCGGAAGAATCGGTGCTCAGCGCCGTTTTCATCAACAATAACAATCTTTTTGATATCATGGAGATCCTCTCTCCGGATGACTTTTACAAAGGCGCCCATAAAAAGATCTTCAGGGTGATCCTTGAATTGGCATCCCGGGAAGAGCCGGCAGATCTTGTCACCGTTGCCAATGCCCTCAAGGAAAAGGGAGAGCTGGAAAGCATCGGAGGGGCCGCTTTTCTGGCTTCCATTTCAGATTCCGCCCCGGTGGCGGTTAATGCCGTTCACTATGCCAGGATCATCCGGGGAAAGGCCACCCTGCGGCTGCTCATTGACGCCTCATCCAAGATCATTGAAAACTGTCTTGAAGAGAGCGGAGACGTGGAAGAAATCATTGATTATGCGGAATCCGAGATTTTTAAAATTTCAGAAAAAAAGACCGGTTCCTCTTTCCAGAACCTGGGTCACCTCATTGATCTGAACATCGACAAGCTGGAGGAGCAGCAGGGCAAGGACGGCGGTCTGTCCGGCCTGTCCACCGGATACACCCGGCTGAACAACATCACCTCGGGCCTCCAGGGTTCGGATCTTATCATTCTGGCGGCCCGGCCCAGCATGGGAAAAACCGCCTTTGCCCTGAACATTGCCAGAAACGTGGCCCTGGAAGAGAGAAGGCCCGTGGCGGTCTTTTCCCTTGAAATGTCCAATGAACAGCTGTCCATGAGGCTTTTGACCTCGGAGGCCCGCATCGACTCCAACCGTCTGCGCACCGGTTTTATCAGCCAGGAAGACTGGAGAAACGCCACCCAGGCGGCCGGGCTCCTTAACGAGATTCCCATTTTCATCGATGACACCCCCAATATCTCGGCCATGGATGTGAGGGCAAAGGCCAGGAAACTGCTCCAGAAGCAGGGAGACCTGGGCCTTGTGATCATCGACTATCTCCAGCTCATGAAATCCCCGTTCAAGTCGGACCGGCGGGACCTGGAAATCGCTGAGATCTCCCGGTCCCTCAAGGCCTTGGCCAAGGAACTCAACATACCGGTGGTGGCCCTGTCCCAGCTCAACCGGATGCTGGAACAGCGGGCGGATAAACGGCCCATGATGTCGGATCTGAGGGAGTCCGGAGCCCTGGAGCAGGATGCGGACATCATCGCCTTTATTTACCGGGACGAGGTATACAACAAGGAGCCGGACAACCCCAAAAAGGGAATGGCAGAGATCATTGTTGCCAAAAACCGAAACGGAGCCATCGGAACCGCCCTCATGCATTTCCACGGCCAGTATACCCGGTTTGAGGAGCTTGCCCCGGATTTTTACCAGGACGTTCAATGAAGCAGATCGTTTACGGCACCACCACGGGTCTTAAGAATACCCAGATCAAGCGCATTGAAAATCTCTATTCCCTTAAATCCCCGCCGGAGTTCATCCTTGACCCGGAAATTGCCAGGGAAATGGTGGAAATCAGCCATGAGATCCGCCGCCAGGTCGGCATCCTTGTCAACCGCAGCGGAAAGGTGATCTCGGTAATCGCCGGAGAACCCCACAGGATCGTCATTCCGGTAACCCCGGACCACATGGCCATCCCCGGCCGGCTCAAGGGGCTAAGATGCATCCACACCCACCTGCAGGACGAACCCCTGACCCGGGATGATCTCACCGATCTGGCCCTGCTGCGCCTCGATTTCATCACGGCCCTCTGCCTCACCCCGGACGGGCAGCCAGGCCCTGTATACTCCGGCCATATCATTCCCGATGAAACCCTGGATCCCTTTCAGGTCCTGGAACCTTCCACTATAGAAGATCTTGACAATGACTGCCAGAACCGGATCCTTGCCCTGGAATCGGAACTGAGCCGGAACAATGCCCTTCACAAACCTGAATCCGGACGGGAAAACGCCTTTCTCATCAACGCCACTACCACAGATCCCAGGGAAGCCCACGCCTCCATGGAAGAGCTCAAGGAATTGTGCAAAACCAGCCGGATACAGGTGGTGGGAACCGCTGTCCAGCGCAGGAAAAGCATTGACTCCAAATTTGTCGTGGGAAAGGGGAAATTATCCAGCCTGGTGATCCGGGCCATCCAGCAGTACTCCACAATGCTGGTCTTTGACCGGGAGTTGTCCCCCTCCCAGATCCGGTCCATTGCTGATTTCGTTGAGATGAAGGTCATTGACCGGACCCAGCTCATCCTGGACATCTTTGCCAAACAGGCCAAATCCAGGGAGGGTAAATTCCAGGTGGAACTGGCGCAGATGGAGTACCTGCTTCCCAAGCTGAGCACGAAAAATACGGCCATGTCCAGGCTTACCGGAGGAATCGGAGGCAGGGGGCCGGGGGAGACCAAACTTGAAATCAACCGGCGGAGGGTCAGGGACCGGATTGCCCGCCTGAAAAAGGAGATCCTGAAGATCCGGAAACAGCGGGGACAGCAGAAAGCCCGGCGCAGGAGGAAAGACCTTCCCGTCATCTCCATTGTCGGATATACCAATGCCGGCAAATCCACCCTTTTAAACACCCTGACCCAGAGCAATATCATCGCGGCAAACCGGCTCTTTGCCACCCTTGACCCCTCATCCAGGCGGCTCAGATTTCCCAGGGATCAGGAGGTGATCATCACGGACACGGTGGGGTTTATCCAGAACCTTCCCAGGGAACTCATGGAAGCCTTCCACGCCACCCTGGAAGAACTCTCGGACGCAGATATCATCCTCCACGTCATTGATATCAGCAACCCCAGGTATCTGCAGCAGAAGGAGTCTGTGGAAAAGATCTTAAAAGGCCTGAACCTGGATAAAATCCCCACCCTTTATGTATTCAATAAACTCGACCGGGTAAACATGGAGGATTTTGACAACAAATGGCTCCTCAACCAGGGGATTGCCATATCCGCCACCAACCGGCAGAGCCTTGGCCCCCTGGTGGAAAAACTGGAATCCATGGTCAGCCTTTCCCCCCTGTAATTTTCTTGCCAGTTTCCATCTTTGATCCTGGGAAGAGGAACAAAAAATTTAAGTGTTGACCATTCGATTTTTTTCATTTACATAAGAAAAAATCTTTTGAGAATGGATGGAATATGGAAATAAAATTAATGAACGAGACCCTGCCAAATCCTTCTGGCAAGAAGGATTCCATTGATACTCCCGAGTGCTTTGGCGACTATGATAAACAGAGCAAACTCTGCTCAACCTATTGTGCAATATCCATCAAGTGCTGCATTTTACACGCCAGAAATCCCAAGATCGATATCCTCGAAAAACTCTTAATTCACAATCAATACGCCATTAAACTTCACTGAATAAAAATCTTGCCGGGATTGAGAATATTTTCCGGATCAAACACCTTTTTAATCCCCTTCATTAAATTCAGCTCAATTGAACTGATCTCCCTGGGAAGGAACTTCATCTTGGTAATGCCGACCCCGTGTTCTCCGGTAATGGTACCTCCCAGATTCAGGGTGACTTCAAAAAGATCGTCCACGGCCTTTTCTGCCCGCTCTGCCTGGTCTTTATCCCGTTGATCGTACATGATATTGCAGTGGATATTGCCGTCGCCGGCATGGCCGAAACTGACCAGGGTCAGGCCGGATTTTTCCTGAATTTTCCGGGTCTCCCTGACCAGATCCGGAATCCGGGAAATGGGGACCACGATATCTTCGTTGATCTTGTTCTTGGCAATTTTGAAAAGAATGGGAGACAGCGCCTTTCTGGCCTGCCAGAGCTGGTCTGCCTGGGCCTGGTTCTCTGCCAGGATCACGTCAAGGGACCCGTGCCCCTCACAGAAATCCCTTACCTGAACGGCTTCCCTTTCAATGGTATCTGAATCCCCGTCCAGTTCAAGGATGAGCAGGGCTTTCACCGAATCCGGCATCTCAAAGCTGAGACTGTCCCGAACCAGACGGATGGAGGCTTCATCCAGATATTCCACGCACCTGGGGACAATGGCCTGTTTCATGATTCCGGACACGGTTCTGGCCGCCTGATCCACGCTGTCAAAAAAGGCAGCCATGGTTTTCACCTGTTCGGGTTTGGCCAGAAGACGAAGGGTAATTTCAGTCACCAGGGCCAGGGTGCCTTCGGATCCCACGATGAGCCGGGTCAGATCATACCCGGCCACGCCCTTGGCCGTGGCCACTCCGGTCCGGATTATCTCCCCCGAGGGCAGAACCGCCCTGAGCCCCAGGATATAATCCCGGGTTACCCCGTATTTGACGGCCCTGGGTCCGCCGGCGCATTCACCCACATTCCCGCCAATGGTGCAGACCGATGAGCTGGCCGGATCAGGAGGATAAAAAAGGCCTTTTTCCTCCACGGCCCGGTGAAGATCCCCCACGATCACCCCCGGCTGAACCCGGGCAATAAAATTTTCCCTGTCGATTTCCAGAATCCGGTTCATCTGGCTGGTCACCAGGACGATGCCCCCCTGAACAGGAACGGCGCCCCCTGTCATTCCGGATCCGCTTCCCCTGGGAACCACGGGGATCGAATTTGCAAAGGCAAGTTTTAGTATGTCTGCGGCCTGGGCTTCTGTGCTGGGAAAGACAACCGCCTGGGGAAGATAGGAGCGGCCGGTGGCATCGTAGGAATAGCAGAGGAGTTCTTCTGAATCCAGGGTAACCCCTGCTTTACCGACAATGGCCTCAAGCTCTTTAACCGTATTGCCGGTAAATCCCATTTAAAATCTGCCGGATTCAAGTTTGGTGGAAAGATAGTTGACCTGCTCGTAGATGAGACCCCGGGTCCGAATCTCTTTTTCTATGGCATTTACGGAATAAATGGCCGTGGCGTGGTAGCGTTTGAAACTGGTGCCGATTTTCTTGATGGGCAGGTCTGTATACTTTTTTGCCAGAAACATGGCCACCTGCCGGGGTTTTACGATCTTCTGCTTTCTGGATTTGGAGATAATCTCTTTTTCACTGATGGAAAACTCATTGCATACCAGTTTCTTGATCAGATCGATGGTGATCCGCTTCCGGTTATGGGTGATATTTGCCAGAACGCTTCTGGCAAGCTGGATATCAATGGTCTGATTCATGATTTCCCCCTTTGCCGCCACACCAAAAAGCCCGCTTTCCAACTGCCGGACATCATCACAGAGTTCCTGGGCAATGTATTCGGTCACATCCATGGGGATGGCGCAGTTCAGAGTGTTTGCCTTTTTCTGCAATATCTTGACCCGGGTCGGGAAATCAGGGATTCCGATTTCCGTGACCAGGCCCATGCTTAGCCTGGATTTGAGCTGATCGTTCAGCTTGGGGATATCATCGGGCCGTTCACATCCAGAAAAGATGATCTTCTTGTCTGCATCCAGAAGATAGTCCAGGGTAATGGCCAGCTCCTTCTGGGTGGCTGTTTTTCCTGCCAGAAAATGAATGTCCTCCAGGATCAGGACATCACATTTTTTGCGGTACTTTTCCTTGAAGGATTCAATCTTATTGTTTCTCAGGGCAAAGATCATCTCATTGGTAAAATCTTCCGCCGTCACATAATAGACCCGGGAGCTTAAGCCGTGGGTAATGATATGGTGGCCGGCAGCCTGGGATAAATGACTTTTCCCAAGCCCGGTTTTTCCCAGAAGATAGAGGATGGATGAACCGTTGATGGTTCCCCGGGCAAGGGAAAGCGCTGCCGAGTAGGCAAAGCTGGAGTTGTCCCCCACCACAAAATCATCAAAGGTGAATCCTTTCTTCATCATTCTGCCGCTCCTGAAACAGGCATCGAATCCAGGGAGTTTTGCCTGGGGGCTTTTGTTCTTTTTCGGCTTGAAAGATAGTGCCGGATAGGCTCCTTCTACTTTTTTCCCTGATTTTTTGACTTTTCCTGTTTTTCCGGGTTCTGCCCTGAATTGGATCTTGACTTCACTGCCGAGTCTTGAGAATTCGTTCTCAAAGACATCAAGGTAGTTTTCTTTCAGGCGGCGGATAAAGAATTCATTTGGAGTGGACAACCAGATGGAGTTCCCGTCATACTCAAGCAGTTCAACCGGGTCTATCCACATTCGATAGCTGTGGTCTGGAATTGTTTGTTTGATTTTAGATTTGACCTGTGTCCAGAATGATTCAATATTTTTCAAAAACAGTCCTTCCCTTCCTGAAATAAACCCTGCGCTAAATTCTGTTCAGGAATAACACCCGGTGTAAAATTCCTGCTGAACTATATTTGTATATAAAAATCAATTGTGCCGAATCTGACACATTTTATCGAATACTTAAGATTGAACTTAAAGTATAGAATTTTTTATTCCAAAATTTATATCCGGTCAAATCTGATAACAAATGTTAGAACAAGACTAGGATTTTGTTTGGCATGTTTTTTCAAGTATTTGTTTTTATAGATATTTTTCTGTGAAACATCCCTTTTTTTAAATATTACAATTAGTTCTACAACTGCTTATATTTTCAAGGTTTTTTCCCCGGCCCGGTTTTCGCCGGGAAGCAGGTGTAAAAAAAACCCTCTGTTTTCCTTTTGTTTTCTCCGATTTTTTTTGAATTTAATAAAATCTGCCAGTTTTTTTAAACTTGAGTTCAATAAGGGTTTCACAATTTTAAGACTCCCATATTTACTCTTGGCCGTTTCAATAGTATATTGCTGCTTTGCCAACCCAAAGTTCATGGACATCCTATGACCCCCTTTCGTCCGATCATCGGTATTACAATGGGAGATCCCCTTGGCATAGGCCCGGAGATTCTCATCAAAACCCTGAATGACCCCCGGGTCTATTCCATATGCAGACCCCTTGTTCTCGGGGATGCTGGGATTCTTGACAAGGCCCTTGTGTTTTCGTCGGTTTCCATGGACATCAATTGTCCTGAAACTCCTGACCAGGGCCTGTATGAACATCAAACCCTGGACGTCCTCAATCTGTCCGATTTAAATCCGGATATCCTGGGCCTCACAACCCCCACTGCTGAAACCGGCCGGGCCATGGAAAATTATATCATCAAAGGGGTGGACCTGGCAGTTAAAAATCAAATAGCCGCCCTGGTTACCTGCCCCATCACAAAAACCGGGCTTAAACTTGCCGGGTCACAATTTCATGGTCACACGGAATTGATCGCAGAGCAGACCCATACCAAAGAATTTGCCATGATGCTGGCCGGCAAAAGCCTTCGTGTGGTTCTGGTGACCATTCACATGCCCATTTCACAGGTGCCCGGAGCCCTGAGTTCCGATGCCGTTCTCAGGACCATACGATTGACCCGGGACAGTCTGAAAACCCGTTTCGGCATTCCCGAACCCAGGATCGGAGTCGCCGGATTAAATCCCCATGCCGGAGAAGACTCCATGTTCGGAGAAGAAGAAAAAAATATCATTTCCCCGGCAGTGGGCTCTGCCCTGAAAGAGGGGATTGACGTGAAAGGCCCCCTGCCCCCGGACACCATTTTTTATCATGCCGTGCAAGGGGCTTTTGATGCAGCGATCTGCATGTATCATGACCAGGGACTGATTCCTTTTAAACTGGTTCATTTCAAGGACGGGGTAAATACCACTTTGGGCCTTCCCATTATTCGAACCTCTGTCGACCACGGAACTGCCTATGATATTGCCTGGAAGGGAAAGGCAGATCCTTCATCCCTGATGGAGGCCGTTAAAATGGCCGTTGTCCAGGCCGGAAACCAACTCTCTGGAAACTAGAATCGGACATTCCATGAAGCCGGACAATATTCTTATCCAGGGGGCCAGGGAACACAACCTGAAAAACATCGATGTTGAAATTCCCAGGAACAGCCTCACCGTTGTCACCGGCCTTTCCGGATCTGGAAAATCAACCCTGGCCTTTGACACCCTGTATGCCGAAGGCCAGCGAAGGTATGTGGAATCCCTTTCCACCTATGCCCGGCAGTTTCTCGGGCAGATGGACAAGCCGGCAGTGGATGCCATCATCGGCCTGTCTCCGGCCATATCCATTGAGCAGAAAACCGCCAGCCACAACCCCAGGTCAACCGTCGGGACCGTCACTGAAATCTATGATTTCTTAAGACTTCTCTTTGCCAGGGTGGGCAAACCATTCTGCCATGAATGCGGCAAACCCGTTTCATCCATGTCCATTGATCAGATCTGTGATCAGATCCTGGATCTTGACCCGGGGACAAAGATCATTCTCCTGGCCCCCCTGGTCAAGGATGCAAAGGGGAGCCACGACAAGCTCTTTGCCAGGATGAAAAAAGAGGGGTTTGCCCGGGTCAGGGTGGACCGGGAAATGATCCGCCTGGAAGATCTCACTCCCCCTGCCAAAAACAAAAAACATACCATCGAAGTGGTGGTGGACCGCCTGGTCATCAAACCGGGAATGGAAAAAAGGCTGACCGACTCCATGGAACTTGCCCTTTCCATGTCGGAAGGGGTGGTGACCGTCCTGGACCTGGGTCGGGAAAAGGAGATCCTGTTCAGCGAAAATGCCTCCTGCCCCGGCTGCAATGTCAGCTATTCAGAGTTTACTCCGGCCAGTTTTTCCTTTAACTCTCCCCAGGGGGCCTGCCCCCGCTGCGACGGTCTGGGCACGGCTTCTGAATTTGATCCGGACCTCATTGTTCCCGATCCCGCCATCTCTTTGCGCCAGGGCGCGGTTCTTCCCTGGCAGAACAGGGACTCTGTCCAGTTCATGGAATTTCTGGATGCCCTGACCTCCCATTATAAGGAGGACATATATAAACCCTTTAAAAAACTGGCCCCAAAATTTCAAAAGGCCATCCTCTACGGATCCGGGAAAGAAGAGATCCCCTTTTATGTGGAAAGGGCCGGCAAAAAGATCCTGTACAAGAAAAAATTTGAAGGGGTGATCCCCGGACTCCGGCGCAGATACAGTGAGACGGACTCTGCCTCTGCCAGGGAAGAGATTCAGCGGTATATGAACTTCAGACCCTGCTCCCATTGCAGGGGAACCCGGCTCAACCCGGCCTCAGGCTCAGTCAGGGTCGGTGAAAAGGCCATCTGGGAGATCTCCTCCATGCCGATCCAGAATATCCTTGGATTCATCTCCTCCCTTGAAATGGCCGGCAGGGATAAAGTGATTGCATCGGCCATCTTAAATGAACTCGAGCAGAGACTGGGCTTTCTCCAGAACGTGGGCCTTGAATACCTGACCCTGGACCGGTCCGCCGCCACCCTGTCCGGAGGGGAAAGCCAGCGGATCCGGCTGGCCACCCAGATCGGCTCCCGGCTCACCGGGGTTCTCTATGTTCTGGACGAACCCAGTATCGGACTCCACCAGAGGGATAATGCAAGGCTGCTGAAGACCCTCATGGGCCTCCGGGATCTCGGGAATACGGTCCTGGTGGTGGAACATGACGAAGAGACCATTCTTGCCTCGGACCATGTCATTGATATCGGACCCGGAGCCGGTGTCCATGGCGGGAAGATTATGTTCTCAGGGCCTCCCGAGGATTTGTTTAAAAGTCATGACTCCCTCACCGGTCAATATCTTTCCGGAAAAAAACAAATACTGGCGCCTGAAAAAAGAAGAAAAGGAAACGGAAAGGCCCTGACCATCAAAAAGGCTTCGGCAAACAATTTAAAAGGGATCGATGTTTCCTTTCCCCTGGGATGCTTTACCTGTGTGACCGGGGTGTCGGGATCGGGCAAATCCACCCTTGTTCTGACCACCCTGTTTCTGGCCCTGTCCAATCAGATCAACCACACCCGGAAAAAGGTGGGCAGGTATGGGGAGATCCTGGGCATCGAGCTTCTGGATAAGGTAGTCCACATTGACCAGTCCCCAATCGGAAAGACTCCCAGGTCAAACCCCGGCACCTATACCCAGGTATTGAATCCCATCCGGGACCTTTTTGCCAGGACCCCGGAAGCCAAGGCCCGGGGATATAAACCGGGAAGGTTCAGTTTTAATATCCGGGGAGGACGGTGTGAAGCCTGCTCGGGAGACGGAATCGTCAAGATAGAAATGCATTTTCTGCCCGACGTTTATGTGGGGTGTGATGTGTGCAAGGGCAAGCGCTTCAACCGGGAAACCCTGGACATTAAGTACAAAGGAAAGAACATTGCCCAGGTCATGGATATGACCATCAACCAGGCGGTCCGATTTTTCGATAAGATCGCTCTTATCCGAACCAAGCTTGAAACCCTGGTCCAGGTAGGGCTGGGCTATATCAAGCTGGGGCAGTCCGCCACGACTCTGTCCGGGGGCGAGGCCCAGAGAATCAAGCTCTCCCGGGAACTCTCCAAAAGAAGCACCGGCAAAACCATTTATATCCTTGACGAGCCCACCACAGGACTTCATCCCGATGATATCAATAAGCTGCTCATGGTGCTGAACCGTCTGGTGGATGCGGGAAATACCGTTGTGGTCATCGAACACAACCTGGATGTGATCAAGTGTGCCGATCATGTGATCGACCTGGGACCGGAAGGGGGGGACAAGGGAGGGGATATCGTTGCCCTGGGAACCCCGGAGGAGATCTCAAAAAACCGCAAATCCTATACCGGATACTATCTGGAAAAAATCCTCAGCAAAGAAACTTGATGTCTGCTCTGCCGGTTTGAACTTGTTCTTATTCCGAAACCCTGACTCCGCCTTCCAGAACACAGACATCCGTATCACAGGGGCAGGCCCCGTCGATCTCGCAGGCATAGGCTATTCTGGAAGCCTTCTCAAACAAATCGCCGGAAACAACGGGAAAGGAAACTTCCGGGTCCAGGGCTAAAAGAGTCTTTTTTCCGGGAACGGCATCCAGCCCGTGGCCCGTTACCCTGCCGGTAATTCCATCTATAATTTCCGCATCTTCCCCGTTGGTGGTGACGATCACCGGGATCTGGTAAGGATGAATGATTCTCGAAAGGGCCAGGTTGGAGAGCCGCCTTGTCACCAGGGACCCTGGTGCATATTTGATGACCATCCCGGTTTTGTCCCGGGCCTGGACGAGAAAATCGATTTTGAGTTTTGCCCTTTGGCTTCCCGCAGATACGGTCAGTTCTGTCTCTTTCCTGATATCCTCTTTGGCGTATCCCAGATTCATGATCAGAAGCCTGGCCAGTTTCTGGCGGTACCGTTCATCGTGGGTGTCGGCCAGAACCCGGCCGCTTAAAAAATCAATAAGCTCTCCCATGATCAAATGGTGGGGATTGGTTTCCATGGCATCCTCTTCCTCCTGGTTTTATTTACCTCTATCCTTAAATATATAAGAAGATTTTTAAAAATAACAATAGGAGGCCAGGGTGTTTGAATAATCGGTGACCGACTGGTCGTGTTTCCCTAAAAGATAAGAGGCTATCCCCCCTGCCGCGCCGGGAGCCAAAGCAATGACCTGGGTATAATCTGAGATGGCCCTGGGATAGTATTTTTTTAAAACCCTGCGCCAGAAATGAGAATCCATGGTTCCATCTCTGTTTATCCCTTTCTGGCAGGTTCAGTCAATTTATACGGTCTGCCGTGTAAAACAAAAGCATTCAACCCCTTTGTCTTCATCCATCTCGTATAAATCCCGCTCTGTTTTTGGCTGGATTCGGCGCATGGCCAGCAGCTTGAAAATTTCCATTACCATGGGATGCTTTTTAAGGTCGTTCCCGGATATTTTGCGGAGCACGACATCGCTGTCGGCCAGAATCATGGCCCTATGTCGATGGTCTGGGGGGAAAAAAAACATTCCCCCAAAGACATTCCCCGGGGAAAGGTAGGTGCGACCCTCCCCATCCAGCATAACAACCGAGCCGCTTTCAATGTAATACACATCATCCTGGGAGTCGTCCCGGCCGAGGATCTTTTGGCCCTTCTTTTTCCAGATAAGGGTAAAGCATCTCTCCCATTCGGTATCCACCACGAGGGTGTGGTAAAATTCTAGATTCATGGCCCAGAGAAGCTCATTGGAAAAATGCAGCAGGCGGATGCCCAGCGAATCACCAGCGGTCTTGGGTAGCATCACACCGTCATGGATAAACCCGTCCACCGGAACCGACATGTGGTCGATATAGTCCAGCAGTTTTTCTGAAGGCAGGTCTTTTTTGCCGGTGATCGCGGAGAACAGATTCTGGGCGTCGCTCAGTCGTTCCCTGGCACGGGGAAAATCCGGGAAGATCCCTTGAAGCCCGTGGCCGAAAAACAGGTTCACCGCTTCATTTTTCAATTCAATAAATCTGGACAAAAGTTCCGGGTCGACATCTGGGGGACACTGGTGGATGCCAGGTTTATAGATTGTGTACACATGGATGGGGTGATCCAGGTTCCTGGGCGTGATCTTGCCGATACTGACGGTGCTCTGCCTGTTCCTTGACTGGCCAATGGCCACCCCCCTGTCCATCAGAAAACTGGTGCCGAAATAGCCGCAGAGTTCTTCCAGCCTTTTGGCCGCGGAAAAACTTGCACCGCACCGCATGGGTTTCCCTTCAATGGATGTCTCAATGATGTCCCCTTCAAAGAGGCCGATACGGATTTTGGGAATACACCCCTGCCCCATGGCTATAGAGAGCTTGACCGCTGCCGAAACTGCCCGGTCGCAGCATTCTGATGCGGCTTCTCCCGGCTTTTTCTCAAAAATGGAGATGGCGCCGTCTCCGGCAGAGGGTTCTATGGGCTGGTACGGTTTCCCGTCACTATTGATAATTTCACGGAGGCTGCAGTGATAGTTCACAATAAAATCGCGAATTTCCACAGGTCCCATATCTGCCGTGATCTGTGAATAGCCAACCATATCACAGAGAAGGATTACCACATGTTTTTCACTTTGGCGCTTTGAGTCCTGTTTATTCATTCCATTCTCCCAAGACCCTGGATATGGGTCGATTAAGATATAGGTATTCGGGCAACCTCCCAAGATTTACCATTGGATCTGAAATCCCAAGAAGAGGTTGTGGTCCATGCTGTCATGACCAAGTGCCGCATCATAATTGGCAAATAGACTGAAGCCTTCCTTTTCGATCAGGGCCAGGCCAAAGCCGCCTACCAACATATCCCTGGCCGCTTTGCTGTTTTTCACAGAAAATGCGCCGGCCCCTGTTGAATCTCCAAGAAACCGGGTGGTGGCATACCGGTTCCCGTTGACAAATTCATGGGCCCAGCGGCCGCTGAGTTCCAGGATCAGCCGTCTGTCGTCTGCCAGGTGAACCTCCTTGACTGCCCCGACTCCGACGGACCCAATCACCGAGGTCTCCTCACGGTTGTCCACATGCAGGTTCAGGGAACCGGCCCCGGTCTCTTTGTAGGCGTCATAATCCATGTGAACCGTCTGTATAGAAACCAGGGGCTGGATAATGCCCCCAAGCCCATCATGGTCAATGGCTTGGGTGGCTTCCATATAGGCTGAATACACATTGCCCTCAAACTCTCCTTTGGCAACCCGGTCGATACCACCGAAACGGATGTGCCGCCGGGTTTCATAATCATTCCGGCCAAAGGCGGCGGCAAAGGAGACATGCCAGGGGCCAGGGGTCCAGGCCCCGTAAAAGCCCCCCACAATCCCCTCTGCCGTGCCGGTGTCATCCAGGCTGTCAAAGCCGATGTCCGATTCCGTCCAGCTCAAGCTCAGACCTGCCAGAACATTGGAGGGGATGCGATTGTCCGCTCCCAGGACAACTCCGCGGCTCTGAAATGAATATTGGTCAAAGAGCTCATTTCCGGAGCGGTCTCCAAAGACCCCGACTCTTTGGGCCCAGATGCCCCAGTTCCGGTCTGTATGCCTCAAATCGGCATTGCCAAGGCCAAAAAGCAGGGTGTCGGTATCTGACATTTCAAAGGATCGATCAGCCGTTGGAAGAGGACCCTGACTCCATTGGGCAAAAGAGGGGGCGTTCTGAGCCTGGAAGGCAGACACCCGGCTGGTGATGCTTTTCATCTGCTGGGTGGCGGTGCTCAGGTTCACATTATAGAAAGAGGTCAGGCCGGCACCGCTCATCTGGTCAAGGGCATTCCGGGTCTGGGGAGCCGTAAGCCCCACCATGACTGCCTGCGCCTCGTCCAGATCGCCCTGGGTGGCAAGGGTTTCCAGGGACTTGGCCACGGATTTCTGGTTTTCAGTGACGGCGATATCAGAAAACATGGTATCGTTCCGGGTCATGGTCAGCAGGACATCATTGCCGTCGCCGTCGGTATAGGAGACCGTGGGCCTCAAAAATACCAGATTGGAAGCAATAGCCCCAAAGGTGTCGGTAACAGGGTCTGCCCCATCATTGTCGATGATAAGGTAAGTGCCCTCGGCCGCATAGGTGCCCTCGGCCGCAATCACGTTCAGGGTGGCATTGCCCAGATCCACGGTGCCGTTGACGATGGTCTGATCCCCGTTACCGTCGGCGTCGATTTCGACTTCGTAAACCGAGCCTGCCGTCAGGCTCAGATTCCCCGTGGTAATGGTACCGATGGAGTTGCCCGGTGCCAGGACCCCGCTTACACGGGTCTCACCGGAGAAGCCCATTCCTTCCAGAATCCCCGAAGCACCCACCACAACCGGGCTGGATAGGGTGCCGTTGAGCCGCAGGATGCCGCTGTCCACCACGGTACCGCCGGTGTGGGTATGGTTGCCCACAATGGTGAGCATGCCGGTACCGGTTTTGGTCAGGCTGCCGCTGCCTGAGACGGTCCCGGAAATGGTGTTGTCGTTGCCGTTGGTGTCAATGATGCCGCCCCCCCCGTTGAGGATCACGTCCTGGGACATGGTAAAGCCGGCCGTGGCCTGCAGGATGCCGCCGTCAAAGGAGAGATCCCCGCTTCCCAGGCTATCGGCTCCCACGGCCAGGATGCCGCCGTTAATGGCCGTGCCCCCGGTATAGGTATTGGTGTCGGTGAGGGTAAGAATACCGCTGCCGGTCTTGGTCAGGGAGCCACCGCCTGAGAGGGAACCTGAGAGGGTATTGTCGTGGCCGTTGGTGTCAATGGTGCCGCCCCCCCCGTTGAAGATCACGTCCCGGGACATGGTAAAGCCGGCCGTGGTCCTGAGAATGCCGCCGTCAAAGGAGAGATCCCCGTTTCCCAGGCTATTGCCCCCTGCGGCCAGGATGCCGCCGTTAATGGCCGTGCCCCCGGAATGGCTGTTGGAGCCCGTGAGGGTGAGAAGGCCGTCCCCGGTCTTGGTGAAGGAGCCATTGCCGCTGATGCCCCCCGTATAGGTGCCGTCTCCGTCAGCGGCGGTCCGGTTCAAGATCAGAGAACCTGAAACTATGAAATTCCCCTGGATATTGCCGCCATTAACCTGGAGACCTCCCTGCTGGACATTGGTGGACCCGGTGAGAGTTAAACTGTTCCCGTCAAGGGTTACCTTGCCGGTGCCGAGTTTGTCTATAGTGCCCGTGCCTGAAATGGCACCGGAGAAGGTGCCGTCGACATCCTGCATAAAACGTAAGTGTGAAGAGCTTTCAGTCTGTATGCTGCCCTGGAGGCTGTCGGTGGTTCCGATCAGTGCGCCGGACCGAATGGTGGTACCCCCGGAGTAGGTGTTGGCCCCGGTGAGAGTTAAGTTGTTCCCCCCCTTGTCTATGGTCAGCGAGCCGGTTCCCTGGATGTTCCCTTCATAGGTGGTGGTCCCGCCGTTGAGGAGTGTCAGTCCGGCGTCCAGGTTGATGATACCCCCTGTGCCGCTCAGGGTGGCGATGGTTTCCGCGTCATCCACATCCAGAACCCCGCCGTTCACGGTCACCGTTCCGGTATCGACAATGGCGCCACCGCCCTGGAGGACAAGGAAGCCTTCATTGAGGGTGGTGTCCCCGGTATAGGTATTGATGCCGGTGAGGGCCAGGGTGCCGCTGCCGGTCTTGATCAGGGAGCCATCGCCTGAGAGGGATCCTGAGAGGGTATTGTCGTGGCCGTTGGTGTCAATGGTGGCCCCGCCGGCATTGAGAGTGGTATTCCGGGCCGTGTCAAAGGAGGCCGTGGCCTGCAGGATGCCGCCGTCAAAGGAGAGAGCTCCCGAGCTATCCCCGAGGTTGTTTTCCGCGCCCACGGCCAGGATGCCGCCGGTGACGGCCGTGCCCCCGGTATAGGTATTGGTGCCGGTGAGGGTCAGGGTGCCGCTGCCGGTTTTGGTCAGGCTCCCGCTGCCAGACAATACCCCGGAAAAGGTGGTGGCCGCCCTTGTATCCAGGGTGCCGCCCCCGGCATTGAGGAGGGTATCGCCGGCAAAGTCTGTGGTTCCCGTGGTGATAAGGGCGCCGCCGTTAAAGGACAGGGTCACCGGAATGCCGTTGGCTTGCCCCAGGCCCTCTCCCGATGCAACGGAAAAGGCCCCCTCTTCAATTGACATGGTGCCATTGAAACTGACAGAATCGGACAAAGAGACAGTGCCGGTCCCCCTTTTGACAAGGGTACCGCCGAAGCCCATCAGGTTGGTATTATGAGTGCCGTCAGAATCCTGATCAAAGACCAGGGTGCCGCCATTGATGGTCAGAACCTTGTCCAAGTTGCCGGTATTCCCCACCAGGGTCCCATCCGCAACATGGATCCCGTTATTGGCATCATTGCTGCCGGTCAGGACCATGGTGCCGTCGCCGGATTTTTTTATCCCGCCGACTCCTGAGGTGTTTCCGTTCAGGGTAAGGGTCCGGTCGGCATCAACATTGAACGTGACGGTACTAAGTGGCGAGTTTAATAACAGATCCAGGTTGATCTCCATGTCCCTGTTAATTAAATCAATCCCGCCGGAGACAAGGCCCATGGCATTGCCGCTGAGGACAACCGTGTCTGTTCCCCCGCCCGAACCATCTACCCGGATGACCATGTCGGTGAGGACCATGTCATTGTTGGCGTAGATGTCACTGGCACCGAAGATCAGGGTATCGCCGTCACCCGGAGCCGCATTCCAGTTGTCTGCATCGCTAAAAAGCTGGATTCCACTGCTGCCCTCCCAGGAGACCACTGCGCAGAATACCGGGGTGGTGTGGATAAGATAAAATACCACAATCAGGCATCTGACCCCAAAAAAGTGTTTTCTTAGAACTGCCATTGCCTTCCTCCTTTGTTTGGACGATAGCTGGCTAAGGATTCAACACCTTGGAGAGGGGTATTTCAAACGAGAATCAAGTAGGATGTGGGCTTGCTCCCAGCCTGCCCTAAAAACTCTTTCATCCATCGAGAGGTTTTTCTTCTCCAAGTTATTCGGATATCCCCAATAGGCCAAAAGCCAAGCCTGATGCCAATAAAAAAACTGAGTCCCTTTTTCAAGACAACCCAGTTTCATGGCGTACGACTTATAACTTTTGCAACCCGGCTGTCTTGAAACAAGATCCGTGGCTTTCCGTCCCTGGCTCGCGCCAGGTTTGGCCGGTCTGTTTATTTAACAATTTGTTTTAGTTCATAAACACCTTCTTTTATCAACGCACGATGTTAATTAACTGCGAGCGACTATAAAAATAACTAGACATATGGTTAATGAATAAAATTTAATTGTCAACAAAAAACATATTTTTAAAGGGTGTTGAAACCGTTCAAATTTCTGTTTCGTTATAGGTGCCCCACGCGTTTGTAATTCTTTTTTCCAATGTCAGATTGTCCGGCTTTTACCGTAGCAATATCTGGTTTTGTTTTTTACCGCATAAAATCTATTTCAGACGGCGGCCTTTGTTGTATTCAGATATACCAATAGCGACCGATCAATCGGCTCAGAAAAAATCCCGCATTGAACGTTCAATTCATCCTGTGGCAGCAAACAACTCCTTTTGCCCATCTTCTTTTTTCATTGGTTTATGCCTTGTTCCGGCCATTTCAATCAACAATGTTACGATAGTCGTCAGAGTTGATCGGACAATCACACCATGCTGGCTTCTTACCCGTGTTTGTTCGAGGCCTTCTCTTTTTTTCATCAGATTAAAGGGCCTTTCACAGTTTTTCCGGATCTCGATTGCGTCTTGAGATCCGCTATGAAAAATCGGCATTGGTTGAAAATAGCCGCTGTCAAAATCAACGATCCTTGATTTTGAACAATTTGATTCAAACGCACACTCACCCGGAACGGCATCACATCCAAATTCGTGGCCTTCCGGTGTCGATCCCAAAAACTGCATTGGAATCTCACAAGAATCATTACAGGCAACCCTTAATGGCGA
>NZ_ATUG01000002.1 GCF_000420085.1 Desulfospira joergensenii DSM 10085 | reverse complement strand
CGCCCCCCGTGTTACCGCGGCTGCTGGCACGGAGTTAGCCGGCGCTTCCTCCACAAGTACCGTCAATAAGATCATCTATTAAACAATCTTAACTTCTTCCTTGTTGACAGAGCTTTACGACCCAAAGGCCTTCTTCACTCACGCGGCGTTGCTGCGTCAGGGTTGCCCCCATTGCGCAAAATTCCTCACTGCTGCCTCCCGTAGGAGTCTGGACCGTGTTCCAGTTCCAGTGTGACTGATCATCCTCTCAGACCAGCTAACCATCGCAGCCTTGGTGGGCCTTTACCCCACCAACAAGCTAATGGTCCGCAAACTCATCCACAAACAATTGCTTTCAGGAAGAGGCAATCTTTCATTTGTCTACTTGTGTAAACAAACTTCATCCGGTATTAGCTATCCTTTCGAATAGTTATTCCGGGCTTGTGGGTAGATTATCTACGTGTTACTCACCCGTGCGCCACTCTACTCAGGATTGCAAGCAATCCCTTTCTCGTTCGACTTGCATGTGTTAAGCACGCCGCCAGCGTTCATTCTGAGCCAGGATCAAACTCTCCAGTTATAATCCTTTAACTAAAACTTTAAGGTCTTTTCAAGACCCGCTTCAAAACTTCTTCACTGACCAATTTTCAAAGATCAAAAGTCCCCTTCAAGAGAACTCGATAATACTATATGAAAGTTTAACCAATGTCAAACCTTTTCTTAATTTTATCCACATATTTTTATTATTTCAGAACAAGCCCCTCGGGCAGGCGCTCACCAAACTGAACACTTCTATCCTTCAAAGCCATTTCAATTTTTTCATTGACTATTTTAAGGAGTTTAGGCTCTGCGCCGTTTTCTTCCAGCCAGGAAACGGCCCTTTCAAGATCCTCGGGAGAAACATCCCGGGTACGGTCCCCGGTTTTTCTCACAAGCTGGGAAATCAGTTCAAGGGCCGGTCCCGGTTTTTTCCATTTGATTTTCATGAGCTGGTCTGTCCAACGCATCACTTCTGCCGGCGGCACGACCCTGTCCATGGATCCGTATAACAGCTCCCTGGCCCCCAAACGTCCCAGAGTCCAGAAGAATTTATCTGAACTTTTCCCGGTTTTCAGCTTGGCCAGCAGAGGTTTGGCCAGCACCACTTTGTCCTTGACCAAAAGCCTTTCCATATTTCCAGCCGTCATCCATAATTCGATCATCTCTTGGGGAGCCATCTTGACTTTGTTCTTCACAAGCAAAGAGGATACTTCTTGGAAGAACTGCCGCTGCTGGCCGGCTTTCAAACCAGCCGCTATCCTTCTGACAAAAATCCACCACTCAAGCCGGTTCTGCTTTGCCTTATCAAATTTCAGACCGGATAGATAAATTTTCCATAATTTCCTTGCCCGGTCTCCATCAAAGGCATCTCCGAATCCCGGTCTCATACAGAAACCTGTCAAGTTCAGCCATCGGCTTTCATGTGCCGGAGAGAGTTCCCGGGTGGAGTCGATTTCAATAAGCTGATCTGCCAGGCGCCTTAAAAAAGAGAGGGGCCAGTTGAATTTCTTTTGGTCTACAACCCCTTCAATTTTTTTAACAATACCGATAACCCCATCCTCTTCCCGGGATGAAAAAGCCTGCCGGGTTATGGAACAGGCCTTTTCTATGATGGCATCCTCATAGATTTCCCTTTCCTGTCCTTCCTCACTCTGCCCGGATCCCCTGAGCTGGAACTGCAGTTTCCATCTATGGTCACTGACCAAAGATCGGCAGTACATGGCAAGGGTTCCCATCTCCGTATATTCTGCACCGATACTGACCGGGATCTCTTTTCTTTCCCCGTTCTTTCCGAATTTAATAATCGTCTGGATGGGAGCCATGGACGTCAGGGTTTTGTCAATAGGGATGATATCCCCTGCCAGATCTCCGGATCTGAAGCTTGAACTGTAAACCGGGAAGCTGACCGGCTGGTTTGCCCGGACTTCATATTCCATCCGGGGAAGGCTTATGCTGGACCCTTCATCCAGCCCCCTTTCCACCAGGCATACGGCTTTAGGCTCTGTTTCCTTTTGCACGGAAACTCCGAGGTAGTAGCTTCTCGGGCTGCCGCTGCCCACTTTCACGCCGATCCCCTGTTTTACAAGCCCATAATATGAGGCCCCTATTCCCACGGCCAGTTCAGGTCTGCTGTTTTCCAAGATCCCGGGTTTAAGGGGTTCGTCGGATTTAAACCAGCGCCGGATGGATTCCTTGATTCGGGACTGCACCAGGTCAGGCGTCAAGGTGCCACCGTTGAAAAGGATAAAATCAGGTATGGGATCCTCTTTTCCAAGAGCCTTATGAATACTGTCCCTATGATTTTCAAGAAAATTGATGATATGCTTGGTCACAGACGGCTCTTTTTCAAAAGGCAGTCCAAAATCGGCAATTTCTTTACCGGATTGGGATTCCAAGAGATTTTGGGAATCCACGTCCGGAAAGAACTGCCCCCTGAGAACCGTTTCAACATCCCCCCGGGTCAGATCGGCCGCAAGTGTTCCTGCAATAAGGGAGCGCCCCTCCCCTTTTATGGTAATCCGTACACTTTTTTCGCCCTTCCCTAAAATCGTCTCCTTGGCTTCCCTGCATCTATGGCAGAGGGTTTTCCATTTGTCCGACGTCATGGAGGTTTTTGATTTGAATTTGGCCTCAACTATTTTGGCCAGGGCCAGATCAATATTATCGCCCCCCAGAACAAGGTGGTCTCCGACGGCAATGCGCTCAAACCTGGGGGTTCCCTGGGCGGCCTTCAGGGAGATGAGGCTGAAATCGGTTGTTCCCCCTCCCACATCACAGACCAGGACCAGATCATCCTCCTTGATATGCTGATCCCAATCCGTTTCATGGAGGATCAGCCAGGAATAAAAGGCCGCAAGAGGCTCCTCCAAAAGAGTGACCGATTGCCCCAGACCGGCAATCTTTATGGCCTCCATTGTGAGATCCCTTGCCTCCTCGTTAAAAGAGGCCGGCACGGTAATCACCACAAACTGATTCTCAATGAACTGATCTTCGTCTTTGACAAAATGATTCCAGGCGCTCCGGATATGGCTTAAATATTCCGCCGTGGCTGCTACAGGGGAAACTTTTTCAAATCCCTGCCCCCCCCAAGGCAGAATCTTTGCCCTGCGGTCGGCCTTGGGATTGCACAGCCAGGTCTTTGCGGAAGAAACCAGCCGGGAGGGAATTTTTGAACCGTGATCCCGGGCAAACACACCTGCAAACATATCCTCTCTTTTTTTCCAAGGATGTTTCAGAACTTCCTTGGAAATGTCATACTCGCCAGGGATATATAAAAAAGAAGGGAGAACCGGAATCTTTGAAAATTCACCGTGCCCGGTCAGCTGGGGTACATTAAAAACCTTAATCCCTTTTTGTTTATCCGGTCGCTTGCCGGATTCCTCCCGGAGCAGAGATACGTCCACATAAGAGACTGCGGAATTGGTTGTCCCCAGATCGATACCGATAACAAATTGTCTATCCTGAAAATCCACAATCGCCCCTATTTGATTTCTACTTCAGCCGGCATGATAATACTGGAGTCCTGAACTTCGGAGAGCTTGGGGATTTCCTTTTTCCCGGCTTTCCATCCCCGGTGCTTCAGGGATCCCTGAAAAGGAGGATCACCCGCCACATTCCCCACAAGGCTGATGGAGTCCATATCAAACCCCGGATCAATTGTAACCGCATCCCCCTCTTCCGAATCAATCACCGGCCTGGGATCAATATATTTTTTTACGGCTTTTTTACAATCTTCCTGGATGCTTCTGACTGCAGCACCGATCTGTTCATCCTCATAAAGGCTCAAGTCTTCATCAAAAAAATCCAGCAGGCGCCCCTCCCGTTGGAGAACGGCAAGAGTGTGGAGAAAGATCCTCCTGTTTCTGTCCTGCTCAATTCTCGGGTCTATGAAATCTTTTTTCCCGGATTTCTTTTTATGTTTTTCTTTGAGCTGGGCATGAGCTTGCTGAAAAACCGGTGACAAGCTAAAAGTCAGCACCAGCCACCCCACCATTCCCAACAGAAAACAAATGCCGGCAACACCGGGAACGATCCAGAGATAAAAATTTTGAAAAGCCAATTCCATATATTTTAGCCAGACCGGGAAATTCTGACCCAGCAGGTCCCTGCCCGCATCCGTTGAAAAAACGGTTAAAAATCGAGCCATTGCGTAGTATCCGGCAGCACAGACTCCTGCACTTAGAATGACCATATACAAACTGATAATGCCAAAAGATTTTTTTCTATATATTTTTGAAATATCCAAGCCTTTTCTCCCCAATATCCAGCGGTCATACATTTGCATCCAATATAAAAGACCATGTTACAAGCGGCAACATGGTCTTAAATTATAATACAGAATCTGTCCAGATCAAGCTATGGTTTTGGGTTCGATTTTGATCTTGGAATCAGGGAATTTTTGCCGGGTCAAGCCCGTTCACTTTACCACAATTCTGTCTTTATTGGCCTCAAATACTTTCTGACCCACCCCTTTCACTTTCATTATGTCTTCAGGTACTTGAAAAGGATGAGCCTTCCGGTATTCAATGATCCGATCTGCAATTTTTTCGCCCACCCCCTTAAGGGTCATCAGCACTTCTTTATTCGCTGTATTGATATTAACCTTCCCGGTATCGGCAACCGCCGAAACGAGACAACATGCAACCAATAATCCTGCTAAAATTATGGAAACTGACTTTTTGATATTCTTCATGATACTTTCTCCTTTATAAAGTTGATGTAAATAAACATTACCGAAAATTTCCCTGATTGCTCAAAAGGAAGCCTCAGTTGGAGATCTTCGCTCAACCCCATTATCAAAAGAGAACTATAATTCGAAAACTTAGTTTAAAATCAGCTAGCGGCTGAATCGGAATATGATTAATTATCATAAAGGAGATCGTTTTGAAGGTCAAATAAAAATCACTTTTTCTTGGAACTATATGTAATTTATTGCCTTATTGGAGTTATTTATTTATCCAATAAGGCAGTAAACCAACAAAAAATCATCTTCAGAAACAGTACCGCCTCTCTATTTCATCGTTTCTAATCAAAAACTCTTGCAAATGCCCAGAGGGGCAACTTCAGTTAACGATTCCGCTGACTGAATATTTAGGATTAAAAACGCAGGCACTATTCTGAATATCATACTCTGGAACAATTTCTTTCATCTTAAACTGAATTCCGCAAATATCGTGTTGTTTTGCTAAGGCATTCAATTCATCAATTTTAACCATCAAACTATGACGAAAAACATTTTGGCTGCCATGCCCGTTCCAATGATCATTGGGTTTTAAAACCATAATCTTTTCATGTGGCGTCTCAATGACCCCCTCATCGGCGGTAATTAACTCTTCATAAAGTTTTTCCCCCTGACGCAGGCCTGTATATTGGATTTCAATATCGATATCAGGCTCTTTCCCAGACAACCGGATCAAATCTTTAGCCATATCGGCAATTTTGATGGGAACTCCCATTTCCAATACAAAAGTTTCGCCACCTCTTCCCTGTGCTCCAGCCTGAAGAATCAATTGAGCCGCCTCTGGGATACTCATAAAAAATCTTGTCACTTCAGGATGGGTTACCGTCACAGGTCCACCTCGTTCAATCTGTTCTCTGAAAAGCGGTATGACTGATCCGGATGAGCCAACAACGTTTCCGAATCTCACCGCCATCATTTTAGTACCATTCCCGAAACGGCTTTGTACCAGGAGTTCACAGACTCGTTTGCTTGCGCCCATTATATTGGTAGGCCGAACCGCTTTATCCGTGGATACGAGAACAAAGTGGCCAACTTTATACTTCTGAGACTTTTCGAGAAGTATTCGGGTTCCCTCTATATTATTCGTCACTGCCTGCCATGGATTCCTCTCCAACATAGGGACATGTTTATAGGCTGCGGCGTGGAATATCACGTTGGGTTTATAAGATTGCAGTACTTTATCAATTAAATCAGAATCCTGAATAAATCCTAATATGGTGGAATATCTCTGGTATCCAGCCCGATGCTTTAATTCCATTTGAATTTTATACAAACTTGGCTCGGAGGCATCCAATAGTATTAATTGGCGCGGCTGAAATTTAATAATCTGCCGGCATAATTCACTTCCGATACTACCGCCGGCGCCAGTGACCAAAACAATTTTTTCATTAAGATATTCATTCACTTTTCCAGAATCTATCTTCACAGGCTCCCTTCTAAGCAAATCCTGATACTTAACATCTCTTAATGCACTGATTTTAACTTTCCCATCAATGAGCTCTCCGAGTCCAGGAAGTGTTTTAAACGGCAAACTACACTTCTTACATTCCTCAACAATTGCCCTCATCTCAAGCCCTGTAGATGCAGGGAGGGTAATGAAAATTTCAGCAATTTTGTATTTCCCCTTGATACCGACAAGATCCTGCCTGCTGCCTATAACCGGTATTCCATGAATAGCCCTTCCAACTTTTTTTTCATCGTCATCCAAAAATCCGACAACTTTATATTGATATCTTGAATTTTCCTTTAATTCTCGAAGAATTTTTTCACCGGAACTGCCAGCGCCATAAATCAAAATAGGTTTGGCCAGTTTTCTCTCTATTTCCTTGGAATCGTTATGTCCATTTTTATTCTGCAAAGCATACTCCTTAAAAAGGAGTCGAATAGCAAAACGAAAACCACCGCAAAACAAGAAGGTGAGAATGCCGTCAATGAGAAAGATCGTTCTTGAATAACCTTGAAAACGGTGAATGAGAAGGACTCCAACCATAATTAACAATGTAGAAAGCATTGTGGCCTTAAAAAGGCTCCAAATATCTTCTACCCCGGTGTAGCGGTACATGCCCTTATAAAGCCCCATAACCCAAAAAAGACTGAACTTTAAAATGAGGATCCCCGGCAACAATGAAGCGATCTGGTCCAAACTACCGCTGGAAAGAACAAATTCAAATCGGATGACATAGCCACCGAAAAGGGCTATGGAAAAAAATATTAAATCCAGCAGGCAAACAATGTAAAAATTTGAACTTTTAATCCTAAAAAACATTTTCTTCAACTGTATCGTTTACGATCAAAGATCATTATCAACTTTCTTTCCACATCCATGTATAATCTCAATAATTCTATCTATATCCGAATTCAACATGGCTGTTCCAGAAGGAAGGCATAGTCCCCTGTAAAATAAATCCTCACTTACTTCTCCTCCAACTATTTTGCAGGGATATCTCCTCTTACAATAAGCACCGTTCTCATGGATTTCCCCTGGATTTTGAAAAACAGGCTGCAAATGCATTGGTTTCCATACTGGCCTTGATTCAATATTTTTCTTCTCCAATGACAATCTGACAAAGTCCCTGTCCTCTCCAAAAATCTCAGGGTTTATTAATATACAAGTTAACCAATAGTTAGGCTCGCCGTACTGTGCTATCGGCATAAAATCAATTCCAGGTGTTCTTTCAAGCTTTTCTTTATAATAATGATAAATTTCTTTTTTCCTTTGAACTCTCTCTTTTAAAACTTTTAACTGTCCTCTGCCTAATGCTCCAAGGACATTGCTCATTCGATAATTGTAACCGATTTCAGTATGTTCATAGTAGGGGAAAGGTTCCCGAGCCTGTTGAGATAAAAATCTAGCACGATTTATCAAATCCTCATTATCTGAAGCCAGCATGCCCCCACCTGAAGTAGTAATAATTTTATTTCCATTGAATGAATAAATAGATGCAAAAGCACCTGTTCCAGCATGTAATTTGAAAATTTTTTCATTTTTTTTTCGAAGATAGTATGCCCCCATGGCTTCGGCAGCATCAATAATTACAGGGATCTTATAGCTCTCACAAATTTCATAAATCCGGTCATAATCGGAACATTGGCCATATAAATCAGTAGGAATGACTGCCTTTGGGAGATTCCCCTGTTTGTTCGCCGAGTATAATTCTTCAGCCAGCAAGTCCGGATCCATATTCCAAGTTTCTCTATCTGAGTCAATAAAGGTAAGTTCAGCTCCTAAATAAACGGCTGGACTTACGCTTGCTATAAATGTCAATGATGAAGCAAAAACCTTTTCCCCCGGGCCGACGCCAGCCTCTTTGAGGGCCAAATGCATGGCAGCAGTGCCGCTATTTAATGCCAGGCAATGCTTAATCCCTGTGTACTTAGAAAACTCTTTTTCAAATGCGTTTACTTGAGGGCCTATCGGCGCAATATAATTGCTTTCAAAAGCTTCCTTAACAAATTTTTGCTCAAACTCTCCCAAATGAGGAGGAGAAAGAAATATTCTATTGCTTATCATGAAAACCACTTGACGATTCCCCTACAATTGTTTTTAAAATATATCGTATATCGTCTCGGAAGTTCCAATTTTCAATATAGTCTATATTAATGCGAACTTTATCCGGCCAAATCACCTCTCTGTTATAAACTTCAGGATCCTCTACAGAGGCTAGCAATTTTTCTTCCTCTTTATATTTTAATGTAGCAGGCCCTGTTATACCCGGACGTATCGAAAGGATTAATTGATCTTTTCCATTCAATGTATCAGCGAACCCAGGCACATCCGGTCTGGGACCGACAAAGCTCATATCTCCTTTTAGGACATTAAACAATTGAGGTAGTTCATCTATTTTCATTTTTCTAATTATTCGGCCTGACCAAGATATTCTACGATCGTTCTTAGTTGTCACTGAAGTGTAAAGCTCGGCATCAGTTTTCATAGTTCTTAGCTTTATTAAATTAAAAAGCTGTCCATTCTTCCCAACCCGTTTTTGAATAAAGAAACCGTTTTCTCTAGTGTCAATAGTGGCAACAACAAAGCCTATCAACATTATCCAGCTTGAAAAAATAAGGCCAGCTATCGATAAAAATATATCAAAATTTCTTTTTAACGACCTTTGGGACTTTTCAAATCTTAACAACTGATTCATATTTCAAAAGCTTAAGCTCAGGCTCTATGATTTGTATTATCTCTTTGATATCGTAATTTGACAATTCTTTTCTATATTTACCAATACTTTTTGAATTCACATTTCTCACCGCGAATTTCAGTTCATCCGTATTTGCAGGGATAGATAGAAAATCACAAATTTTTTTAATATTTTCAAAAGGGTTCCGAACAAAACTTTCATATGAAATCTGAAACATCCTTTTTTCAGGTATAAAAGGTAAATCCCTAAAAGAATTTTGAATACATCTTTTCCATTGAAATGCACAGACTTGGTTTAAACTATATCTACTGCCGTTTTTTTGTATTTCTTCGGTTACAGGCCCCCAAGTTTTCAATCTTTTTTCACTGGAAAAAATCCTCTGAGTTCTATTTCTCAAAAATTTGATCCCATAATATGGGAGATCTCTGATAGGAGTAAATCTAACTTTTTTCATCGTATATTTTAAATCAAAATCAGCAATCCATCTTTTTTTGGCAGACGCAACAGCATCGAATCCGTTTCGATATATTAATATGTATTTGGCATCTGGCAAAATTTCATTAACAAATGACAGCCGAAGAGAGTTTGCACAAGTTTTTTCCACTACTGTATTTAGCTGATATTGTTTCCTGATTTCCGAGAATGCTTCTCGTATGTATGCCTTAACTTTATCTCTAACCATATCAGGCGTAAATTCATCACTTAGAAATGTTGAATTCCCATATCGCCAAATTAAATTAATCTCATCACAGGGCCAAGTTCCCACATTATCAAAAGAAGTGATGACATCGCGTATTATATTTGTTCCCGAGCGCGGGGCACCAATAATTACTACTTTTTTGACCATTTAAGATTCCCTTCCACTTTTAAATCTCTGATGGAAACAAACCGATTGAAGTTCAAATTATGTCAAACCATTTGCTGCCAAGAACATCATAAGTTCTATTATTTTGTAAATATCGATACCCTAAGTATCCCATTCTTTCTCTTTCAGATTTAGTACACTGTCTTAATTTTAATATTGCATCAGCAATTGAAGCCGAATCCTCTGGCTTAATATGAACTCCGCACCCGGATTCCAATACAACGCTATGTTTCGAACATAGTGCATGAATAACCGGACGACATGCTTTCATATATTCAAACACTTTTGTGCTATCACTGCCGATTGCAAAAGAGGGATAATCAAGTAATCCAGCATATGTTACATCCATCAATTGTAAAAATGAATTCAGCTCCTTTTTAGGTACCCATCCCACAAAAATAACATTTGGTAAATCAGCCGCTTTTCGTCTCAAATATTCTTCATCTGCTCCAGTCCCGGCTAAAATAAAATAAACATTCTTATCTTTCAGCTGTTTTGCCGCTTCAATAAAATACTCGAGGCCATAAACTCTGCTTAAACTACCCGCATATCCCACCATAAAACATTCATGGCGAGGCAATTTTTCTTTAGTCTGCAAGGAGAGGTCACGGGATTGATCAGTTGAGTCGAGTACAACCCCATTTTGTATTGCTCTGAATTTTCCTTTGCCCAACCCTCTCTTTTCCATTGTCGATTGAACTCCACTATTCACTGCCACAACAATATCAGAATTTTTATACGCGTATCTTTCGGCAAAAATCATTACCCAGACGACTGGATTTAAGAAAGCCGTTCGTTTGGTTTCCAAAATAACATCCGGCCATAAATCTCTAGATTCAAAAATCAATTTTGCATTGAATTTATTTGCTAATCTCCTTGATAGCCATATCCAGAAAGGGGGGGGCGAAGAACATATGACAGTATCAACAGATCCGGGAATCAAATCGTGAAGTACCCTTAGTCTATACGCAAAACAAATGTAGTTCCATAACCGCTCGATATTGGACTTGTATTTTGGAGTTTTGAGCCAGATCATATTGATGCCGTCTAAATTCTCCCTGTGGTATTTATCTTTTACCCTAGGTAATTTGTTTAGTTTGTGACTGAAACTTGAACTTACAATGGTTACATCGACTCCCCTTTTAATTAGTGCTCGCGCGACATAATACGACCTGAAATTGGGGCCATGATGAATAGACCCTGCATTGTGGTTTATAATGAGGACATGTCTCATTTGTAAGCTTTGTCCTTTAGCATCTTTTTATTGAAAAAGCAGAAGTTATTGCACCAGGCTCATTTATCTCAATTTCTAAAACAGGCAGGTTTGACTTTTTCATGTAGTATAGAGATTGCCAACCTTCAACGATCTCACATCTGGAAATTGGAATATTCGAAGAAATTTTGAAAGAAAATAAATCATTACGAACCTTCGTACCGTTTATTTTCCAGTCCATCTCAGAACTCAAACGCCACCTTAATATGGCTTTGTGTCTAAAGCCACTCACTTGATCCAATATCGTCATACCATCTGCACTTAAAGATACCTTTCGATGATGAAACGCTCCTTTCCAATCACAATAGCCAGCGCCTCCAGTCATCGTATCACCTACCTCCTTTAAAGGATTAAGAGTAGAGGTTTTCAGCCATTCACCGCGAAGGAACCTGCTTACAGCCGGCATTTGTTCTCGGTCATCAAATTGTATTGTGTTGTGCGCACTTGTGCTTGAAAAATACGATTGCCATGGTTCACCAGTATTGTAACTGTATGTGCCTGAATCAGGTAATACATTTACAGCATCATACCAAAAATCAATATGCAGGGCATCACAGTGCCTCGGGCGGAAACGATAATTAGGATAACGAAATAAAACAAAACAATTAAACTTTCGCATTACCATATAACCACCGTCACAAAATTGTTTCGAAGACGGTTTGCTGACACAAGATTCTGTTTTCTCAAGCTCCAGGTAATCTCTATAAAAATCCCCAAGGGCATTATATTTGTAGGCGTTTTTACCTTCAAACAAGTTCATGGATAGTTGTATTGTAGGGCGGAAATCGCGATAATCAGTTTCTCCCCAGTTTACTAACCATGCGCCGTCGTTGGCACCAAGATTCGGCGCGTCACCGCTCTCAATATCCACTATTGAGTATAACCAGAATACAGCTGCCTTAGCTTTCTTGTAAAAACTATATGAAAACTTTTCTTTTTTTTGCCACCTGCGCCATAACTCAACAATGCATAGCAAGTCCAACAGCATTCTATGATAGTTAGAGGAATATTGACTAAAACTGCCGTCATTCTCAATGAGATGCTTTACTCGATCTTCCAACAATTGTTTTCCGCTTTTTTCCCACCCTTTACCCTTTTCTATCCCATTTTTATAACACCACCCGCCACCAATGAATAATGCCACAGCTTCTGAAACTGCATGATTATTATCCTGGGCTTTCGCATATGACAAAGTTGGAATAATCCTGAGTAGATGTCCTTCTATCAATTTAACCAAATCCGGGCATGTGTCGTTATCTTGGTCGAGAGTTCTTGCAGCAATTGCCAACATCAGCACACGAATTGAAGTCTCCTGACCACATTTCCAATTAGGCCCCATGTATGCAGGATTTGATCTGCACCAATCAGAAATCCACGTATTCATTGTTCTCAAAGACGTCTTGTTTCCTGCCATAACCTGCTTAACCATTGGTAATACCCAGTTAAAGCGGGAAGGCTCCCAGACAGTCTTTATATCGCCAATATTCAAGTTAAAGTCAGAAAGGCGCCACCAAGGTTGTTGAAAGGAGTCAAGTCTTTTTTGATTGAACGGATTATATCCCCAGTCAGGGCTGGTTTTACCCATTGGTGCATAGTACCAACCAAAATAGAGAAGATGATTCTCCATTATCGAAGAGGACTTTAATTCTTTGTCAACTTGCTTCGGGCGTTTAAAAAATTTAGTTCCGCTGAGTTCTGTTTTTACGAACAATACAGGATGCAGTCCAATTTTCAACCCAAGCCGATGCAAAAGGACCGAAATAATATTTCTCAAACCCAAATTAGCATAGGCTTTGACTTTAATCCTAACGCTCATTTTGTATCGTCACCTCACTGCGCCCTTAAAGCATTGACTATATTGATACTGACCTCAGCAACCTCAAAAATTTCTTGAGCGGGAATTGGACTAGGATCGCCATGTTCAATAGCCTTTAAAAAAACTTCCGGACATTTTTTTTGTCCTTTATCCTGCCTAAAAAGATTCATTTTTTTAAAACCCGGCCAGCCAAATGCTTTTAATCTACAAAAATTATCCAGTTGTAGAACTCTGCCTTCCACAAAAACTTCTATCCTTTCCTTTGGAAAGCTGTTTGCCCCATTGGCAAGATAATTTATAGTGCCAAAGGAGCCATCTGCAAATCCTAAAAGGATTGCGGCTTTATCTTCTAAAACATCTATACCTGGGGCATTTCCCATCCGTATAGCTTTAAATGACACTATTGACGCACCTGCTAAATAACGCATTAAGTCTACATAATGACATGCTTCTCCTATAATCCGTCCCCCACCAACTAAAATATCTTGAGTCCAATGTTCGACAGGAATTTTACCGGCATTCATTGTCATAATAAATGATTTGGGTTCATTGATTGATTCCAGTAGCGATTTTATTTTCTGAGTATGAGGAGAAAATCTCCGATTAAAGCCAACCATTAAGCGCGGCACATGAATTACGGATTTATCGGATTGTTTCTCAAAATAGATATTTTTGATTCTCTTTAATTCGTTTTTGTTTAGGCATAAGGGTTTTTCTACAAATACATTTTTACCTGCACCTAATGCTTTGCAAACATAACTGGCATGAGAATCGTGCCGCGTAGCAACTATGATTGTATTGACATCCTTATCTGCAAACAATTTTTCAGAATCGGAAGTGGCTTTCAAAAAACCTGCTTTTCTTGCATTAACCACACCATTCGTTCCTCCAAGGGTGACTATTGTGTGTAGTTGAGCATCAGCATCCTTAAAAGCGGGGATTAAAATTCTAGAAGCGTAATTGCCAGCCCCAATAAATGAGACAACAGGCTTTTGCCGATCAAACTCAAAAATTTTATCTATTAAAACTTCTTTATGGCAACCTCCCTTTAAACTTTCTTCATACCTCATTAATATCCCGAGAATATTATTACCTTCACTCAGCACATCATAGGCTTTGGGAGCATCATCAAAATCAAACCGATGGGAGATCAACGGTTTCATATCCAATTTCCTGCTGGACATCAAATCCAATATCGCCTCGAAATTGCGCTGTTCAGTCCACCGGACAAAACCCATTGGATAGTCCAATCCCTGATCTTCATATTTGGGGTCATATCGCCCGGGTCCATAAGAACAGGAAACCTGGAAACTCAATTCTTTTTCGTAAAAGTCTGCCCGATTTAGCTCAAGCCCAGTAACGCCAACCAGAACGATCCGGCCGCGTTTCCTGCTCATTCTAGCAGCTTGCGTTATTGGATCTGTTGCCTTTGTGGCCGCTGCGATGATTACTGCATCTACTCCTTTTCCTCTGCTGAAACTCATACCGGCAGATATTGGATCCTCACCTTTTCCAGGGTTACAAACGTCTGAACCAAATTTTCTTGCCAAATCAAGTTTAAAATCATCAAAATCAACGGAAAGAACACGACACCCATTTGCACGAAGCAACTGAACAATAATCAGTCCGATCAAACCAACCCCTATGACGACTACTGTTTCACCAATTGTTGGATTTGCCAGGCGAATCCCCTGCAATCCTATACTGGCAACAACTGTAAATGCGGCTGTTTCATCGTCCACGTCATCCGGAATCTTTGCACACAGGTTTTTAGGAACAACAACAACGTCGGCGTGCCGCCCATTGGATACAACTCGATCACCCTTTTTAAATTCGGCGACAGTATTTCCCACTTCATGTACAACCCCAACATTTGAATATCCTATTGCAATCGGTTGATCCAACTTAGAACGGACGGCGTCGATGGTTGTCATCAGTCCAGTCGTCTTTATTTTCTCCAAAACCATCTTTACTTTTTCAGGTTGCTGACGCGCTTTATCAATGTATGAGGCCCTACCAAAATCTACAAGCATTCGTTCTGTTCCAGCCGATATCAGAGAACATTTTGTATCGATTAACAATGTTCCCTCTTTTACCTGAGGATAGGGAGATTCTTCTACAATGGTTTCTCCTGTCTTTAGATTTTGTAAAACTTGTCTTATCAATGTTTATTATCTCCTGCAGAATTATTCTATCTCATAAGGGTGAAACCACAACTTTCGATCTTCTCGATACGTCTTTAACTTTGCACGATGTTCCTCTTTTTCGACTTCACTTGAAAAGCGTCTACGAATTTCTTTTGCAGGATTCCCACCTACAATCGTATAAGGGTTGACATTGTGGGTAACTATAGAACCTGCTGCTACAATAGCACCTTCGCCAATGGTAACACCGTGCATAATAACAGTTCCATGCCCCACCCAAACATCATCTTCTACAATAATGGGTCTATTAACCCCACGACCGGAAAATATCATAGGGACCCCTCTCCGATCCATTCGGTGGTCCCCTCCAACAAGAGAGACACCCGAGGCAAGCATTACAAAATTTCCAAGCTTCGTCCGAGAGGCAATTCGACATTTTGAACCAATAAAAACATAATCCTGCGCTTCAAGGCATTCTTTGCGTATGTGAACCCTCCTGCCAACATAAAACCCTTTTCCTGCGCTTTTCACTTTATATTTAAATGCAAGGATTAGCTTCATACGCAACATTTTGGCTAATCGCTTTAAGATATTAACATCCATCTGACGATAACCTGCTCCAAACATAAAAAATCAATCTACTTAGGGTTCTGAAACACCGTCTGCCGGCCTTCTATCAATGCCTTTTCAATTATTTTTACCTGATATTCTGGATTATAGTATTGATCAACGATCTGAAAACATTTTCTGTTTACCGATTCATGTACAAACTCGGTCCTGGTCCACTTCTTAATTACCTGCGCCAAGCTTCTGAAATCGTCTTGTTCAAAAACATCTCCATTGAAACCCGGTTTTATGGCTTCCCACTCCGGCATCTGTTGATCTGGGTTATTGTGGCTTATTACAGGAATGCCGTAACTGAGTGCATGGATTGCAGTCAAGCCGATTTTACCAGGCATGACTACTAAATTAGCCGCCATAATAAGCTTTGACAAAACATTTTCATTATAACAGGCCCCATAAAAATTCACTGAAATCTTTTGGCTTCTCGCCCGCGATTCTAACTTCTTGCGTTCGGGGCCGTCACCAATTATCAGAATATTTATTTTATGCCCTGCCTTTCCAAGATATTCTGAAGCATCAAACAAAAGATCTAATTTCCGGGCAGTTATCAGTCTGCCAATGCAGACAACCATGGGATAATGGCCGGTTTTAAAAAGATTATTGCGAATTGACTCAATCTTTTTGAAAGATATATTTTGCCGTAATTTCTTATGTTCCTTATAATTCAAGCTATTGTAAATAACATAAAGGTTCTCTGGTTTGAAACCATTTTTCACGCCTATTTTCTTGGCTCTCTGTCCATAAAGAAACATCGTCGGACTCAAATGAAAAAATGTATTCCTGATTAATTTTTTGATTCCTCGGTCCTGCCTGATCCATCCATGGGTCCAGAAAAACACCTGTTTCCCTGTTATCCTTGCCAAAATCACTGAAATCCAGGTCAAAATATGGTAGGGATTCCCAAGATATATAATTTGGCGAATTTTTTTATTCAGCGCCAATTGGATTAACCCCTTTTGAAATAACAATTTCCCCATAAGCATTTTGGTAGGCGTCTGAATAAAATAAGATTTACCTATCAAGTTGTTCCATGGTTTTACTCCCTTTCCTCCGGGATCTTTTATGTCACCATAAAAAACAAAAGACAGATGTTCGTTTTTAAGCAATTCTTTAAATACCGGGGCCCGATAGTGAGCAAAAAAATGATATACAATTGCTACTTTTTCATCTCTTTTTATTAACGAGCGCAATTTTGTCCTTATTTATTCGTATTATGGGCACCTCGAATAACCAGATGCTGAGTTAAATTTTTGAGAAATCATGACATACTTGAGCAAAATTTATTTTCAGAGTCAAAATTTCACAGAAAAATGGGTCGAAGGAAGCTTCCCCATAAGGACAGGAAACCGCCAAATGGCGATATTCTCACCCATCACGGGCTCAAACCCCGTTTTCAGCCAAAGTCTTATATCGATTCATGTTGTAGGCCAAATTTCTGAGACCGATTTTGACCCTTGCTCTTACAATGCCTATTGTCCTGAGAATCAGACTGCCGGCCGTCATAGCTTGAATCCCAAAGACATGCTCCACTCGGGAACGAATTCTGGAGCGGGTTCTGTTGCCTTGCTTTTCCCAATCGGTCAGTTTCTTGTGGCGGCTGCCTTTGCGCTGAAGATGCTCTCGATACCCTTGCTGCTTAAGTCGCTTTATAGAATCTTTCGATCTGTTAGCAGAATCGGCATATACATCCCGGCTGCTGTTGGAATTATCCAGGAGATCTTCGAACGCATTGCTGTCATGTATCGAAGCCTCTGTGACCGAATATCTTCGAATGAACTTGTTCTTAACATCAACGCAGACATGGCTTTTATAACCATAGTATCTCTTGCCACCCTTTATAGTCCATCGAGCATCTGTATCTTTCTGGCTCTTTTTAGCAGCCTTCCAATCTTTGGGGACTTGGCCTTGTTTGATCTCATGGTTTTCATCACGTGTGTTCCGCTGCTTGGGAGAAGAAATGATACTGGCGTCTACGATCTGTCCTTTCTTGGCTGTATAACCGTTGCTTCTCAGGAAGGCGTCGAATTCTGCAAACAGTATTTCAATCAGATTCGCTTTGGTAAGCTGTTCCCGGAAAAGCCAGATGGTTTTGGAATCAGGGACACGATCTCCCAAGCTCAGATTAAGAAAACGCATAAACGAAAGCCTGTCAAGGGTTTGAAACTCTACGGCATCATCAGAAAGATTATAAAGCGATTGGATGACGAGAATCTTAAACATCAAAACAACATCATAGTATTTCGGACCAGGGCTGCTTTTTGTCTTTTTCTTTCGGATTTGTTCAAGCATCGGCCGAAACCGCTCCCAGTTTATAAGCCGATCAAGCTGAACAAGCGGATCTTCGTTTTTATCCAGTTTGCCAAGTCTATCGTGGATGTCAAAAAGCCCTGTCTGCAAAATTTTATCCCTTTTTCTGGTGTCAATTCTTTAAATCAATGCCTGACAATTGGATAATATGACAATGACTACTTTGCAACATAATTTACGAGATTATTAGAGGAACCCTTATGTATTAACTGGATTGGATCGAATATGCTTTCGGGCCTGAACAATAAAATCGGATTTCATTTCCATTTCAGGCATCCATTCACACTCCGCAAGTGGTTGATTATAAAGAAGTTTTGGAACATTTCCTTTTTCATGAATTTTGTGACGGGGCCAAACGGCAGGCATCTGTCCGAGATAACCTGCCCACATGCTGAATGTAGATCCAGCCGATCCAACCAGAAGGCCAGAGCAACTTAAAGCCAAAAGATCCGCGATACTCGAACCAAAAGAATACATTTGTACATCAGGCTTCTTAAGTAATGGTGCCAATTCCTCAGAAGTTCCATCAGTAAACACATTAAATCTGACATTCTTCCCAAGTTTTCTTTTCAGTTCCTCAACCACCTCACAATACCAAGTTATGTCAACACTTCTGTTGGCAATACAAAAATCCCCACGCCTGACATGTATTCCAATTCCTCCAACGTGATCTCCTTCCATCCCTTTGGTGTGTTCGGGCAAAACGATTTCAAGCAGTTTCTTTTTCAGAAACGCATGCTCTTCCAAAAAAGGCTCAAACATCTGATCCATTCCTGCAAATTGGACGATGGAAGATCTATTCCGCCTTTCTTGGGGGAATTTTTGCAGTGCAAATTCAGACTCCCGGACTGCTGTGCAAAGCAACCATAGTTTATGTAAACCGGTGACAGAATCTGGGGTAGTGCGAAACAGGTTACGATACGTTCGATAATCGCTTTCACCACGCATAAAATGACCTGGCTTTAACTGAGGCCAGGTCGGATTAATGGGAATCAGATTATGATCGCGAGCTGCAATAGTAGCACGAGCCCAAGGAAACAAGAGATTTCCTAGACCATGACCCCGAATTCGCAAAACACCCAAATCTAACCCACCGAGATGCGGGTAAACATATCTTCTCACCTTCAATCTTCCCTTCTATCAATTAGATAAATTCTGAATACCTATATGAACACTAGGCGTATGAATTGAATTTGCGTTATTTTTCCATGTGCAGCTTGCGGCCCCCCCCCAAAAAAACCACGCCATTGTATTGACTAAAATATTTCCCTTTAATCCGATTTCAGCTCCGGCACTAAGGAACAAAAGAGCCAGAAACCCACCGGCGGCAACACGGCTGATCTCATTATTATTGCCGGAATAGAATAATCCCCAAATCCGGTAAAACAACACAATAAAAAAAGATAGCAAAACTACCCCGCCACGTAACAGTATTTCCAAATAGATATTATGAGATGACAGATTCCGCCACGGCCTCAGCACCGATATGAGATATTCACTACCCTGGTTTATACCATAACCATATAAATAGTTTTCTGATATATAACCTAGCAACTCAGGCCATATTTTTTCTCTTCCGGAGCGAATCCGTTTCCCAAAAAAATCAAGGCTGAACTCATTGAAAAAATCAAAGCTGCCGGACAGGTATATTGTCATCAGGATAGCGATTGATAGTGTGAAAGTTAGAAAGTATAAATGGTATCGTATTTTACTAACGGTCAGATAAGGATACAGATAATACGTAAGAATAAAAATAGCACAAGCCGCAAATGCTGTTCTAGAGTAAATTGACATTAAGTACAATAATAAAACTAAGGAATATGCTATTTTCAATCCTGTCTGTTTTTCAAGAGCGATGTATATATAGGGCAGAAGGACTGTGCTTATCATGCCCTGGAAAAGACTGTTCCCCAAAAAAAAGCCATATACCAGAATAAAATACAGGCTTGCCGCAAACCAATGGTATAGCGCAATATAGCCGAAAAATCTGAATGGTTTTTTAATGGTGAAAGCATAACAATATCCTGTAATAAAGGCGGCAAAGCAGATAATAGACGTTAGCAGCATGCTATTTATTGTGGCGCTTTTTTCGGGGGGTGAATATATAAAGCTGACCAAAGGTTTCTGATCAAGCGTACATGTCATTATAAACAGACCTGCCCCCATTAACCCCGCTAACATCAGAATATCTTTTGTCACTAGGACTCTCTCGCGCCTGACTATGATAAAAAACAGCGAACACAGATAGAGCGAAAGGCTCAAAATATTTGTATATAAAATTGGATAAAGGATAACGCTTAATATGCCAAAGGGTATCGCATAAAAGGAATTTTTGGGCAGGGATAGAAACCGGAGGATTTTTTCACCAACTGAAAATTGTTCAGAACTGTTTTGCATTAGAATTTGTCAAGTATTGAGTCAATATCAGCCTTCACGCACAATTTTTCATTATATAAAATCAGGTTGCACCCATAACGTTTTATTGTCTCAAACCGGCCGTCTAATGCCTCAAGGATTTCCTTCTCTTCGTTCAGGCTATCTGCCTCAACACTTAAAAGATATGTTCTTTCCAATGTGTCCGATGCATTATTTAATATTTCCAATTCCATTCCTTCCGTGTCAATTGACAGGAATGAAACTTTCCGGGAAAAATTTTTCATAACGTCATCCAAGGTCAGTACTGGAACATGAACCTTGCTGCACACTTCAATAGAATTTTTTTGCATGTGTTCCATATTTTTCCCAAAAGAATTTCTGGCATGAGCGTCTGTCATTAAAAATTCCTGGACACAGGCACTGGGGCCCACCCCAATATTTAACCGGATATCCTCTTTTCGGACTATATCAAATAGACATAATAAATCCCTGTTGGGCTCAATAACAATCCCTCTCATTCCTTTTTTGTACAATAGATAGGTGTTCGATATTTTAATCGGGTGATTCGCGCCTATTTCTACATAAAATGTGTCATGTAAATCCATTTTTTTTAATAATTGATATATAAGCTTGTCTTCACCGTGCTGGGAATAAGACTCACGTTTTTTTACAGCGCCTGTTATGGCTTCAACCCTGTTTTTAAATGCAATGAATTTCAGGTAAGTGTTTGCTCCTAATATTATTCTTAAAAATTTAATCAGCTTTTTTTTCATATTAATGAATATTCTCCATAATCTTTACAGATTCTATATCATACAACTTCATCATAAGAGCAAATTTTAGCCACTTTACCGTCTTCAATAGCAATAATCAGGTCACACTTCTGAAGAGTTGTCAGGCGATGGGCAATTATGATGATGCTCTTTTCGCGTGAGATACTATCAATTGCCTCCATAACCGATTTCTCAGTTTCATTATCCAAAGCACTGGTCGCTTCGTCGAAAATGACAAGCTCCGGTTCGCGATAAAGAGCACGGGCAATTCCAATGCGCTGTCTTTGCCCGCCACTTAGCCTTATACCCCGTTCACCAACAACAGTATAGTATTTATCCCTTAATTCATTTTCTACAAAATTTGAGATATTTGCCAGATTTGCGGCTTTTCGAACCCGGTCCATATTGATCTCATTCTTTGACAATCCAAAGGCAATATTTTCAGCAACAGTATTGTCCGTTAAATAAATATCCTGAGGTACATATCCTATGGATCTTTGCCAACCCTGAATATTTTGTCTTCCTAATGGGTGACCGTTAACAAGGATTACCCCGGTGTCAGGAGCAAGAATGCCAAGAATCAAGTCAATCAGCGTGGATTTGCCGGATCCTGTTTCACCCATAACTCCAATCGAAGCTTTTCCGGGAATGCAAAAAGAAACATTGTCTATGGTCTTTCCTTTTGTGTTTGGATAGGTAAAAGTAACATTCTGGAACTCAATCAAAGAAGATGAGTTTAATTTCAATGGAGAGGGAAATTCTAAAGTTGATTTCTCAACAGAAAGAGCGATTGACTCAAACTCATTTTTGAGATACACGGCATGTGGCCAGCCTGACCGAATTACGGAAAAATTCGTATAAACCTGCTGTATGCCGGGCATGAGCCGGTACGCTGAAAAAACATACAATCCCAAAACAGGTATCACTTCAACGAAATTATCTTTAGAGGATATAATATAAAGGCCGATACCTATCATTAAAGAAAACGCTATTGTCTCTATGGCAAAACGGGGTAACTGGCTGATTGCCATTCTTTTGGTTTGATTGTTTGTAAAGCGCATGGATGCTTTGGCAAACCGATTTATGAAAAACTCTTCCAGGCTCATTAGCTTGGCAATTTTAAATACGCCAAACGCCTCATTGACTGCTTTGAACTTGGCTTCATTATCCTTAAGGGATCCTCGCCCTATGCTGGAAAGCGTCTTTTTCGTAAAAGAGAAAACAATAAAATAGATGATTCCGAATACGCCCCCAATGGATAAAACAACAATCGGATCTATCACAATCAATAGAATAATCGTCACGAAAACTGAAAACCCTTTATTGATCAAAACCAATATTGGATTTAGTACACTGGTAGTGAGTTGTGTAACTTCAGTTTGGATATTTTTCTGCAGATCTGCGCTGTTCCTCTGTATGAATGCCAAGTAATCCTGCCCCAGATAATGTTTAACCAACCGGACTGAAAGACTGTTGTTTACAGACCAGACAAACCTTAAGCTAAACCATTTCACAAAAGCCCCGGAACAATTTGCCGTAAAAAGAGTTACAATTAATCCGGCTCCAAGGAAAAGTAGAAAACTGCGATGATTCGTAAAGCCAAACATGTTATATGCTAAACTGAGGTAGGTATTCTGCTCTATAAGATCCGGATTTGCAGCAACTCCCAAAAATGGCATAACTGCAACCAGAGAAAACAACTCAATAAAGCTATTGATGATCATGCCCGACGCAAGGAAGTTAAAATGTTTTTTCTCGCTGTCTGTAAGAAGTCTTGAAAAAAATCTGTTTAAAACCATTTCGCTACAAGCTCTATAGACCGGTTAAATATTTTTCCAATACACATGTTTGAAACTCCTTGGAGACTCTTTCCAAAGAAAATTTCTCAGAATTTTCACGGGCATTTTTGGATAGCCTTTCAATTTTTTGGGGGCTATTCAAAAGGCTTTCGATGATGCCAGATAACTCTTCTATTTTATGATAGAATAAAGAACTGGATGCTAAATTTTTATGGTGCAAACTATTAATAGGGTATATGCCCGGCTTGGCAAACTGCATGGCTTTGATAATGGCTCCAAAAGTTCCCGTCCCATACAAGCCTAATTTATTCGGGTTAATTATTATATCTGCCGAGGCTATTTTCTGACTCACGATCTCTTCGTGAACATATTCTGTGTAATAGTTGAGATCAAGACCCTTTTCTATTAAGTTGTCACACCTGTTGATGATTCTTAAACCGGCATCATCAACAGGAGCCCCCAATAAGGTCAAAGATACATTTTTCATACCTGAATCAAAAAGTTTTTCAAAACAGTCAAGCAAACCATCATAATCTCTGCGTTGATCATTTATGGTGCCGATTGTAATGCATTTTAGCTTCTCATTATAGGATTGATAATTTTTCTTTTGGGTATAAAAAAGGAGTGGGTTACAGGTGAGGCTTTTCTTGTAACCTTTTGACACGGCATAATCATACGCATCTCTATTTTCAACCCACAAACCGTTAAAATGGGGAAGCGTCCGCCACCGGATCAGTTGACTGATGTTATGTAAAACAGACAATATGAAAGTTTTCGCTGACTTGTTTCTTATCGGCTGCAATTCACCAAACCACGACTCAACTCTACAGGCGACCTGGACAGTAGTGCATTTAGGCCTGAAAAAATAATAGAGTAACTGTTGATGAGGAAGCACATAAAACGTGTTCAGGAACAACAAATCAATTTTTTCATCACAATACCTTTCTACTTTAGTTAAAAACCTTGACAGCGAGTCTTTTTCCGGTTTGATCACCCAATGGCAATCATTCAGACGAGTTTCAAAGAACGGGGATACCCGCTCATAACCCATTAGACTTGTAAAAATTGTGACATTAGCGTTGGCACGTAAAGCCAGTGTAGCTTCACTGTGAATCAATTCCACATCTGCAAACAATTCCATTATACCGATATTAACTGTCATACATCCACATTAATGATAGAATTTACAAGATAGATGGTTAGTTGTCTCGTCTGAAGATTGAATCCAATTCCTCAATTGAGCCAATAAAGCGTATTTTTTGATCAGACTCTTCAGACCAGAAATCGAGCATATTTTTTTTTTTAATCTTCTGTTTTTCAAAAGGCATTAATTTTGAGTATGATATTGCCGTGATGTCAGTATGTTTTGCAGCGGTTGATAAGGCAGCTGAGAGACTACCAATAATAAATTCAATCTTTGAATCTGAAAATATAAAGTCTGCACTCATAAAAGATGGCATCTTTTCGTATTCTTCAAATATTTTGTCTATATCTTCTCTCTGGAACATGGAATTGGGATGAAGTTTATACAGAACTTCGCTCCTACTAAAATTTCTTCCTATCGTCTGTTTAATCTCTTGCAGGCAGTTGTGAATTTCCTCTTTCTTCTTTTTATCATAAATTAAGTAAGTATCAGCTAAAACCAAAAGTTTTTTTCCTGAGATATATTGGGAAGGAATGGAATTATACTTTTTTAAAAGGTTGTGGCAATAAAAATACTTAAACTCATGAAAAGGCGCACCCAATTTTTTGAAAAAATTTTTTGATAAAAACACTCTGGGCTTTTCACTAAATTGAAAACGCCTGATTGTGATATCAAGTCTATAAATCACCCAATTATGAAGGTATAAAACCAGCGCTTTTAAATTTAAAACTCTTATTGTTTCCGTAGTCTGGATATTTAAAAAAATAACCTTATTTTCTGAGGCTATCATTTTAACTAGAGAAAACAAAATCAAATCTGATCCATGACCACAGCAGAAGAAATATGCCCCTGCAACAGATTTGAAGTTTTTTTCATATAGTTTTCTTATGGCAGGTCGGATCCTGAGCCAGGACAAGGCATTCCTGAAACGTCCCGGAGGCCTTGTAGGCAAAAAGACCAAATTCCAACTTAAGCTTTTGCTTGTTATCAATTGCTGCCAAAACAGCCTCATCTGCTCATTCATTACAATAATTTCAATTTGAGGATTTGCAGGCATTATTTCATCAATTATTGATAAAATAGGAGTGATGAATCCGTATGAGGGGCAGGTAAAATAAAATTTATCCGAGTGGGCTATTTTAATATTTTTTGGGAAAGAATACACTTTCAGTATTATGATGGACACTAACTATCTTTTAATTTTCCACACTCAACAATACTGCAATTACCGTATCTATCGTTAGCGGCGATTTTTACTTTTTGTATATTATTTAAATTCAGAGTGAACCTGTCGAAAGTATAAGACCATATCTTATCTTTTTTTACTTCATCCAGATTATCATGATAATAATTATTTTCATTGGTTTTAATTGATAGATAGGGTTGTGATCCAAAAACCTTGCCATTTACTGCTTCAACATATAATTTCTTAGAACTTTCTGAATCATGCCATTGATAATTGAGCTTTATTCTATTATTTATAGCATCATCCCTGTCATAGAGATATGCCTGCATGGCTTCAACAGCATCACAATGATAGATTTTTACATTTTTAAATTGTTTGGCAATCCTGAATATTGCGGTGTATGTTTTTTCAATATCCTTGGACATATCCCGGACATCATGATTTGTAAAAGACAATATGGCTTTCCCTTCCGTATTGGCCAGTTCAAAAGCCTTTGATATTTCGAATTCCGTAAGAAGCCTTAACCGCGTACCGACATTCAAACATTTTGTTGAGAACCGATTCATGTTGCCAATGCTTTGATAATCCGAATAATCAGGATTATACGGCTTCCATTCCAAGGGTGCCCGTCTCCAGTCTCCAAATCTGCCATCAGATAAATCTTTTTGTTTTATATCAGCAGGTTGGTACTCTGACTGATTCGAGAAATCAAAAGGAATCCATTGTTCCAGAAACAAATTTGAATCCTGTCTGATGGTGTGAAAACCAGCTCTATTTACGGTTGGGAACCAATTGTTATCAATAACCCTCCGGGTAATTATCTGATGCAAAATCGGGTAGGATAAGTCATAGGAAGTTGCAGAAATGTGGGCTTCACGATTAAAAGAAACAGGATGAAAATGCCAATGAATTTTATCTTCACTGCCAGTCTCTCGAATTTTATTCTCATAGTAGTTGAAGACATTTCCATATCCCAGGTCACGTCTCCTTTCATTTGTTTCAAACCCTACATGGTCAACACAATGCCAGTTATAAACAATTCCTTTTCCATTGTGATCTTTAAATTTGATACGAAAATCGGCATCCATCACCTTATTCAGCATGGTATCGATTTTCCCCCATGTATCATTATAGTTCAATAAGTGGGGATCACAGACCAGAGCGGCTTCATCTTCAAGTCCATTCAAATTTAACATTCTGTTCTGGATTTTCAGTAAATTTTCTCTATTTGGTTCAATTTTTAAACCAAAAATCTGTTCAATCCGGTTAAACGTCTCTGTGAGGGGTTCATATAGCGGCCCCTCAGTATCAACACAGTAAACTATATACAATTCAGGCACTTAAGGTCTCATTTCTAATTTTTGTTCAATATTCCAAAACCGCTGAATAATCTCATCTTCTAAATTCTTGGAGATTCCAATTTTGCTTCTGCTGACCACAATTTTTCCGGTTCTATCTTGCAGATTAAAAAACCGTACCGCAAAACACAACAACCCTGCCAACCATAAATGATCTATATCTTCTTCAATGAGCAACGCTTCAATCTCAATGGTGCTTTGGCTCTCTGCAGCCGAGTCAATCTTTGACTCAGCACAAACAATCACCCCTTTTAAATTGCCCTCATTGGAACATAGCACGAATGATATGTCCCCAAAAACGTTTAGAAGTGCTTTTGCGTTTCTATTTTCTTCCCCTCTAACCAGTTCAGATTGAATGATTTCTTTTGTCCTTAAAGTAGCAAAATCGATGAAATATGATTCCTTTTCATAGTAGCCCAAGGTAATCCGGTTATAAGGGAAACCCTTCGGGTAACAGTAAAAATGACGTTTTGCAAATAAACTGTTTCTAGCCATTGCTGCTATGTAGTATTCAGGTTCGCATAAAAATTGGTTTGAAAACGTGTGCAATGTATCAAAGTGAAAGCCTTCGGCAGTATCAAAGTGATTCTTTTTAGTCTGTTGAGTTTGATAGTGGACTTCCAAGGCGAGCAACCCATATTTATTTAAAACTTTGCTCCACTTCTTTAAATGTTGCGAAAGATTTTCCATCATCTCTTCAGGAGGAATGATTGTTCCATCTATATCTATCCCAAATGAGGCAAATGAAATTTGTGTCCATTTTTGGTATGAATGAACATCTGTTAATCGAGTGAAAGGCCGATTATGATCTAAAAATGACCTGACATGCATTGTTCTTTTAAAATCAATACCCAATTGTTCAATATCTGACTTCATTTGCTCCGGATTTCCAATATCCCCTTGAAGGAGATGATGATCTGATATTTGGGACAGTTTTTTTTCCGATTCAATTAATGCCTTTGGGTTGTAGTCCAGTCCAATCACACCAAACGACCTATGATTAAACGCATCCTTATTTTGTGTTTTACCGGCAGTGGAGTTGTAAATCCGCTTCAATAAATTGCCGTCACCACATCCCATATCAGCAATATAGTCAGGTAATTCTAAAGTTGATCCTTCAAAAATCTGATTAAAAACTTTTTCAACCTCTTTAAAATACTTCTCATGCTGAAATCCGCTGGCAATAACATTTAGAGATCGATCAATATGACTTTCTTCACCACATTCAGAGCAAAGTAGTAAGTTTGGTTCTCCAAATAATATTTTTTCAAGGTTCTTTAACAATGGCCGGTACGATACTGTTACCCCAGCAATCAGGCTGTGAGAAATCATGAACTTTCCTACCGCCCCTATTTCAAATTTGCTCTCTGAGGGTTTTGCCCACCCTTTTTTTATAAAGACCTCTTGTATAAACTTTACAGCTGGTATCGCAGATTCATTATCTGATAATAATGCATGGTTAATAGATTTATCACGAAGCGATATTAACACCGGCAACAGAATGACACCCTCAAGCAATAAAGAGAACCGGTCACTGCATCTCCAGCCGTCCATGACCTCATTCAGCCACCTTGCCAACAGATCGGTATGAGATTTTTTGGTAATTAAATCCCGGGGGTTGACTTTATAGAGAGTGATAACATCTTTTGGAATGAACTCATGCTCATCCATATTACTGCCAACGGTATAATCGTCTCCAGACTGCTTTATCCAGTCCAAGACAACCAGCATTTCCAAACCAGCTTTCAAATACCCGGAATTGGCATGGGTCAAGTTTCTGAGATCTTCAAAGGAATAAGATCTTCCTATAGTTAGTTTATCGAAAAAACCCCTATTTTTTAATGCATAAGCAAATGGAACAAATGTATATCCATGACAATATTTATTAATAACACGTAACATGGCTTAGCTTTTTTTATTACTTATGAACTGCACAATTCCTTTAAAACTTGTAAAATATTCAATACCCTCTTCCGGCGAAATCTGTATATCAAACTCCTTTTCTAATTCAATAACGAGTTGAACATGAGTGAGCGAATCCCATTCATCTAAATTTTCCGGTGTGGTGTCGAGGTCGATCTGTTCAATATTCACATCCATTACTTCTGATACAACCTTAGCACAGCGGTTTTGAACATTCTCCATATGTTTTTCTCCTTACTATCTTATGCAGGTTGAATGACTGCACAATAATTAATGTTTTTTAAATTTTCAGTAGCATAATCTATACTCATATTATTCAATGTAAACATCTTTTCCTTTATAATATTCCATCCGCATTTGTTAACAAATCGCCTGATTTCATCTGGTGTTTTAAAAAGCAGTATATGGTCCTCTGCAGGGGCATTGGCAGCGGTTGAAAAGTAGCAATGTCCACCCGGTTTTAACTTCTTCGATAACGTGGTCATCACGTTTTCCCCATCCTGAATATGCTCTATTAATTCTCCCAGCAACAAAACATCTAAAGACCCGTCTTCTATTGGAATGTCTTTTTGTACATCCACATTAACAGGTGTTGCTCTCTTCGGATCAATTCCTGAAGCTTTTATCATTTTCTGTGTCATGGCCAAAGATGTTTTACTGACATCTAGAAGATATGTATTAAGTTCAGGTGCACCAAGCATTGCTTCAGAATGGAATAACCCATGCCCTACTCCAATTTCAGCTCCTGTTTTTCCCTGATGGATCATTGGAACGAATTCATCAAGGAAAAACCGGAAAATTCTATAATGATTTGCCCAAAGTGGCTGGCTCAATCCTAGACCAACAACATAATCAAACATATAGTCATCGCGGCTATACACTTTTTCATATACTTCTTCATAGTTGTCGTACCTGTACTTCCCCTCTTTTGCATAATACATTTCCTCTATCCGCAAAAGCTTTGTATACCATAAATAAGTATCAGCCAAATATTCGAAACAATCTCCCCTATCCACTGCTTTAAGCATCCTTATGACAACACTCTCCGCAAATTCCAGGTACTCATCTCCATATTGGTTAAGTAACTTTTGAATAGATTTTTTTTGAAACACATCTTTTTTTTTGATCTCTCCTACCAGTTTAGAAAAACTGGTAGTGTCTGTTGTAAAATTCCTCATCAACTGCTCCTTTGAATCCACAAAACCTCAATTAAAATAATGACTCATAATGTCTCCGCAACCCCGCTCCTCTGATGCATAGTCTGATCGTCCAATAACTTTAAAAGCCGTTCCATTTCTTCCACAATCACATTTATCCTGCCCAATGATCATCCCAATATCTTCAGTTAATACACTGTGACCCGGATATGATATCTGAAGGGGAGTAATAAATTGCATCAGTCCCTCCATTTTTTCAGGTAACGGCTTTAAGGATAATGGATCCCGGCATATAACCTCACTCCAAACCGGTGTATGGCGGAAGCCATATTCACAGGTTGGGTATAGCAATCCACTTTGCTCAGAGAATCCATAGAGATCGATTATATTTTCTGGCAACACACCAAAACAGCGACAACAATCCTTTATTAATTTTTCCTCAGATACTTTTTGATCTTGGAGTTTTTTCCAGCCGCCAGCATGGATAATCTTTAATTTTGGCAGATGGAAGGTTGTGCCTTTAGAAAGCAGTGGTTGAACAACATACTTGTACAAAATAAATGTAAAGCCAAACAGGAGATGGTCTTCCCCTTCACCCGCTTGATCAAAATATTTTGTTAGTTTGGCTTTATCTAATCCTAACGCTTCAGAATCAGAAACCAGGCAGGTTGAAATTTTGCTTGACAGAAATGATAAAGTTTTTGTCATGGAAGCCCTTGCTGATACAATCTTACCGCGCCCAAGAGCGGACTCATCGTCTAATATCATGGTATTGTGTCGCTTATTTCCTACACGCTCAAGCAGAATCCGCTGAAGAGATTTCGTTAACAACTGATTATTCTCCTTGTTTACCCCCATCCTGCTGGGTCTTCCAGATGTTGTTGCACTTGATTGTATTTCACGAAAAACTTGATTTTCAGGAATTGATAGCAGAAGCGTGTCTTTAAATATATCAGTAGGCAAAAAAGGAATTTCCTCCAGTGTTTTGAATTGTTGGGGATTAAAATCCTTTTTTTTACACAACATTCGGTATTGTGGACAGTTCTCATAGTGGTGAGTGCATATTTTTTTTAGTACCCTTACTAATAATGCCTGTTTTTCCGAATAGTTATGGTCATATATAGGGACTGATAATAAATTTTTAACGGATTCAAATGGCATAGTAGATCCTTCCATTTATGATAATTCAATAAAAAAGCAGATTTGAAAAAAATGCTTCAGTTCTTTCCCTTCCAACTCAGCCTCTTTGATCTCAAAACGATGATTTTTTAAATCAACAATTTTAGGTGCTCCAAAGCTTACTTTTTCTGCTTTTAAGACCTCGTCATCTGAAAGGAATGGAAACTTTTTTATATAAGCCCACCGGACCCTTTTTGACCAGGATTCCTCTGGGAAACAACTGACAGTAAGTTGCCTGTTGATCTCATTAACGCCTCTAATTAAATCAACAAAATCATTTATATTTTGTAATCTTCCAAAAGAGTTCTTCTCATTAACGCAGCTCACTTCCCGGACGTAATCAGCTGCGTTATATTCTGGCAATCTCCAATTAATGGGATCCATAGAAGAGAACAATAAACTGGTATATTTTTCACCATTTATCTGCATGTCAAGACGCGCCTGGGCTTCTCCTAATCTGGGATGCCTACTGGCATTCTCTGTTTTCATGCTTTCGGCAGTGGCATGATTGGCAAACTGACGAATAATCCTAAATTGCCTGATTTGAGCAGTTGAGCTATCTTTATACGGATGAGCCATATGAATACTTTTTAGCATACCTTCAATCATAGAAGATCCATGTGTATAATCTCGATGTCCCAAATATGGATACGCCATTTTTAATGCGGCTTCAGAAACTCCAATTGAGTCCTCTGGAATTGGCGATTTTGACTCTACTATTTTACTCTTATCTATAATTTCAGGATCAATCATAAATTCCTCTATAGTATCAAAATGTTAAACAGGTTGATTTGGATCCTTTTTGACACTAATTAATTTATCCGCATTTCTATTTAAAATACTCGATATAAAATAAATTAAATACGTTTCAAACAATTTTGGTTTTTCTTCATGAAGACAATGCCCTGCATCCTCTAATTCTGCGATCTCCACATTGCTAAATCTGCTTTTTAAATCCTCTATATTCTCAATGGGCAGAATCAAATCTTTTTTCCCCCAAACAACCAGACATGGGATCGATATCTCATGAGAGCCAGACCATTTTGGGAATTTCTTAATTTTTAATAACGCTTTAGGGGTTTTCAAACCGATGGCTTTGAACATATCAAAATCCTGAGGCATTAAAACCCTCGGGTTATGATATGAGTACAACATGAATCCCTTTTCTACTTTTTTGGGGGGACGTACATTTCCAGGAATGGCAGGTGCTACTAATACAACAGCTTTTGTTCTATAATAATATTTCTGCACAAAATATTGACAAAGCAGACCTCCAAATGAATGACCAATTAATACAGCTTCTTTTATCGCATTAAATTTTAAAAATTCATTTATAACATCTGCATAGACACCAATATTCCCATTCTTTTTCATATCTGACTCTGAACATCCAAACCCAGGCAGATCCAACGCAATATACCTAAATCCACTTACTTGATTCTTAAACAAAAATCTCCATGTATAAAAGGACGCGTTAAAACCATGAACTAACACTAATGGGAAACCCTTTCCCGTCTCAATCCAGAATATTTTTTTATTATTGATTCGATTAAAATGATAACTTATTTTGTAGGTATCACACCAAGATGAGACCTTATCTGGTATGGGATCAGCCGATTTTGATTGTTTCAATCTCAAACCTGAAAAAATACAAGGACTTGATTAGGGGCTGTTTCTAAATAAATCATTGCAACCAGACCAAGCAAGAAGCCATGAGCACCATCGCATGGTACCTGCTGGCCAATTTTTCATATCGAATCGAAACTCGACGATACGACTTTATTTTTGCAAAAAAACATTCCACTAAATGGCGTTCTTTGTAGGTATGTTTATCAATTTTTCTCTGGACCTTTCTATTGGCCTTTGACGGAATAATCACTTTGCAGCCTGCTGACTCTGCAAGTTCAATGAGTTTATCCGCATCATAAGCCCTATCTGCAAGGAATTGGTCTGTTTTTATACCTGAGATCAATTCACACGAAGGGACCATGTCGTGCACATTTCCACCGGTCAGCTTGATTCGAAGAGGATTCCCAAGGCCATCAACCACAGCATGAATTTTTGTGGTCAGGCCTCCTTTACTTCTCCCTATAGCCTGTGAATATTGGCCTCCCTGTGCTCCACAGCCATGTTGATGAACTTTTACATAGGAACCATCTATCATTAGGGATTCTTTATCCCAATCTCTCACAAGCCCTTCAAAAAGATCTTTCCATGCTGCAATGGTGGTCCACTTGGCAAATCTTTTATAAACGGTTTGCCAAGGCCCAAATTCCTTTGGCAAATCTCGCCAAGGAGCTCCTGTTTTCAAAATCCATAAAATTCCGTTAAACATTAGCCGATTATCCTTGGGCTTCCGCCCCGTGTCTCTTTTTTCTGTGATGATAAAATCGGTTCGATCTGTACCCACTTCTCATCTGAAATAGCATGCCTGTTCATAAACAGAACGAAATCATGGGATATTTCAAATGTCTATATTTTTTTAACTTTTTTAGAAACAGCTCTTAGTAAAATCAGATATAAAACTATTTTTGAGTTGGTCTGGTCGTCCAGCGAATAAGGTATTGAGGCAGTGCAAACCCATCCCAGGGTATTTCAAACTGAGTCATGGCACCAATCGGGGTAAAGCGATGAACACCTGCTGCACCTAAAACATCCGTCAATCTTTCAAAGGATTCTGTATCAGCCTCAATACCGACAGATTGGATGTTATCTGGTAAGATTTTAATGAGTTCTTCATCAGACGGAAGTTTTCTAACATATACCAGCCTATTGCCTATGGCAGGACCTAATTGTATCATATCATCGCTTAAAATTGAGAATTCAGATCCTTCTGAATACCATGCATCATGAAACATGTCATATCGTGTGCGCATTTTTACAATTGCCTGAACTTCATTCTGCGACGGCATACGCTTGGGAATTCTTTTTAATGTTTCCTCCATAGCATCCTTCAGAACCATACAAAACCTTTTAATAGCTTCACTACTGTCTGTATCCAAAAATATGGTATGCGGCGAGGCACATGCTTTTTGCTCGAAAACGGAAATATCATGGGCAATTAACCTTGCTATTGCCGGCATCCTGTCTTCCGACAGTTTTTCCTCACCCACAACTGCAAATGACGTTCTATCAGGAAAAACAAGGTCCGTACATGTAGGCTTAACTGGTAATCTTTTGATTGATGCAGTACTCTGATCTCCTCCCCAAATTATCCGATTGTCAGCAGAAAGAGATAACTCTTCTGCTATTTTTTTATCGTTATAATCGTAACGAACTATTGCTACGGAACTCGCCATAATATAACCGATTTCATCTATCTGGCTGAGGTGGTGCATCAAATCAGCTAACATTAAATCAGCTAAACTATTAATTCGTACGATATTAGAATTTTTCGTTAATACTCCAGATACGAGAGAAAGCAGGCCCAGTGTGGGCACATTCCCAGCCATCCAATGGACGACATTGCCCTTAGGAAAAGCTCTGATTTCTCTATTTTTTACGTTCTTTCTTGGTTTATAGCAATCAAGAACCGTTATATCTCCGAAAGTATCATTAAAAATGGCTTTTACATTACCACTCCCACACCATCTTCCTAAAAAGGGAACACCAGAGTCAGGATATTTTTTCAGTAATTTACTGGATCTGTTTAGAATAGAGGCTGCAAATGATTCTAGCGTATCCAACAACTTTACAATGCTGATTTTGGTAAGTTGAGACCGATTATAATCCAGAATGGATAATATCTGGCTTAAGCCCATCTTTTTTTTATTTGCTTTCTGCCCGTTGATCCAGTCGACGTCAATCATTTAGCCTTCCTATTGTTCAATCATGGATTATTTATGGGTTGATTTATTGAATACTATATTATTTTCTCCAGGGCCTGCTACCAACAGGAGGAGGAAAATTTAGCCACCCATAAATATTATCGCGTAAATACTCTGTAGCAGCGCTACAAAAATCACGGCAACGATACCCATATACCAATCCCCGCCCAAGTTTTGCCTGGTTGATTTTCCGACCGGAAGAGTAATAATGTTTGAAGATATTTTCATTTATATTACTATTCTTTTTTAATCCCAGCCCACGGTACCAGACATGGGTATAAAATAACTCCTTTTTTATTTGACGATTCCTTTGAAGCACCGGATGATGAAATTCTTTGGTATATCTGTAAGGCACGCCCATCAGCATTTCAATATGGTGTATATAGCTGCAAGTCCAACGAGGTTCCAGGCCTATACTTAGATATAACGGATCAAATTCTAATAAACGGGCTTTTGGTGATTCTAATCCAAAAGAATGACGGCTTACGTTTTTGCATATTCCATCAGAATGGGCGCCAATAGCTGTATATGAATTGAAGGGATGAAAGCTTCGGACTGCACCCTTCTGCTGCCTTACGAATTCGGTAAACACCCCCATCTCACTTGGTGTATTTGAGATATCAAATGGCTTATCTGTGTTTGTCAAGGATCCAGTCGCCGTTGAAACCACAATCGTTCCAACAGATAAATCAATCAAATCAGCCAGCGCATTAAAATGAGCTGAAACCAGATTCAAACCATTGGAGGACTCATATCCACCCAAATAGCGCAGATCTGTTTTAACCAGCACAACGCTTCCTTTTGATACACCGACATTATTGTATGATTTTACTATATCATCATAATTATAGCCCATAGCTGGCCTCAAACCTTTGCAGATCGATTCACTTTAAATATAGTTGATTGCATGATAAAATTTTCTCTATCTGGAGAAATACTTTCTTGCTAAGTCATAACGGATAGGCGTTCCAATATCCAAAACACGACTGTCCACAGGATAGGCAAAGAAATTCTCCCCTGCAATAGAGGGGAAAATATTCTTCTCAAGGGAACACTTTAAATTTTTCGGAATTCTTTTTAGTACCCGCTTGTTAAACAAATAGACTCCGGCATTTATGAAGCCTTCTTCCGGACTTTCTTTTTTTTCCTCGAAATTATTAATTCTGTACGAATCATCAAAACCTATTAGCCCATAATCCTTTATGTCCTTTGATTTTGTAACCGCAACAGATACTTCGGATTTATTTCTATGATGAAAAGCTTTAAACGTTTCTAGGTCAACCGGGCAAAAAGAATCACCATTCATTACCAAAAAATCCTCTGTCAGGATATGTTTTTCAGCCTTTCTGACCGCCCCTCCTGTTCCAAGAGCCGACTTTTCAATTGAGAACACCATTTTATAAGGCAAATCTGAATAACGATAATAGTCAGCCAAATATTCCCACATATGCCCGGCACAGAGGATAAAACGGTTGTGCCCAAAGGAAGCGGCATACTCGATTAATTTATCCAGAAACGGGCGCCCGTTTATCTCCGCCATTGGCTTGGGGCGATCTTTAACCACGGACTTTAAACGAGTCCCTTTGCCGCCAACAAGCAATAGAACATCCATTTCAAAAAAAATCCTGGGTTGAGTACATTATTATCTGGCTGCCAAGGCTGTCAAAACCAAAAGGTACATGAAGCAGTTGGCTTAATCTCTTTCTAACGTTTTGCTGTTTATTGGACGGAACATAAAAAATTATAAACCCCCCCCCTCCCGCACCACACAGTTTTCCGCCAAGGGCTCCTGCACTTATTGCGGTCTCATAAATATCATCAATATCCTTGTTTGAAATTAAACCGGTTAGTTCCCTCTTGATCATCCAGGACTCATGGAGCAGTTTACCAAAATCATCTATGCTTTTTGAGCTGCCATTCAATATGGAACAGGCCTCATCTACGAACCCCTTCATTTCGTTAAGCTCTTTTGTTCTTTCCGGTGTGAGACGAATTTGTTCTCCGGCAATATTTGAAGCCGTTCTTGCAAAACCTGTAAAAAACAACAAAAGATTATCCTGAAGAATACTTTTTTTACTTTCGGAAATGGTTATCGGATTAACAAAGAATTCTCTTTCCCCGCCGAATTCAATCCTGTTTAATCCCCCAAATGCTGCGGCCACTTGATCTTGTGAACCGACATTTTCTCTGGCCATTTCCTGTTCAATATAGATCGCCTCTCTTCCCAACTGCCTTTTGGTTGTCATCTTTCCCCGCAACGCATACAAGGCGTTTAGAAAGCCTACGGTAAAAGCAGAGCTTGATCCAACCCCTGAACGTGCAGGGATATCACTTGTATGGACCATTTCCACCCCTTGTTCAATGTTGCATAGTTTAAGGCATTCCCTTACTGTCGGGTGCTGGATTTGAGAAACGTCATTGACGGTTTCCCGTTTGGTATAACGAATCCGGTATTTATAATCGAAAAAAGGCGGTAAAAACCTGCAATTGATATAACAATATTTGTTTATAGTTGTGCTTAATACTGCACCGTTATGTTCTTTATAAAAGGCAGGGTAATCTGTACCGCCGCCAAAAAATGATATGCGAAAAGGTGTTCTGGTGATAATCATAAAGCGTCCTGTAATAAAATTGAGACAAATAAGAATGGATAAAGTATCAATAGTTTGTAGCGTCACATTGAGCTAATTCCCATTGCGAAAGGTCATATAGATGAGACAATTTCTCTGAAAATACTTTGATCAAAAAAAAACATTCAGAACCCGTTTCAGTAAAACCAGCTTTTTCCGCCCCAGCTCGCAAGCCAGTTCCGGGAACGGCCCATAAATTCGACTTTGAACCATTTGCGTTTTTGATCTCACTGTTCGCTAATCTTAAAAGTGTATTGATTTTTTTGGAAGATCCCTCTGAATATCCAAATTCAACAAGATCGCCAGAGCATTGATTTGTTATTGGATCACGGTAAAGCTTATATATTAGAAACTCCCCTGTATCCAATGTTATACTTGAGTATTCATTAACGGGGCTTTTCACATACCGCCAATCTCGGAATTTCTTATCTTTTTTAAAAACAGCCTTTTTGTTGTCAAAATCTATAAACTTTGAGGTTGCTGTCACCGGATGACTATATCCCGGATAAAGGGCACAGTCCCATTTTTCTAAATCTAACTCTAAGGATTTCAAAACCCCGACGGCTTTCATGTCAAAAGAAAACAGGCATGGTTCCCAGGCATTTTTATTGGCAAAAACACAAATGAGATCAAGATCGTTAAAATAGCTGATTGCCATTTGCCCTAACCTTTTCATGTGTCCTAAATTCCTCCATTCCGGACTAATGTTTATCCATGAGAGCTGCCCGACTTTAAATCCACCCGGCAGAAATCTTTTTTGAATGCCAAACATTCCTATTAATTCATCCCCTGAAAAACATCCAAAAGCCACTGAAGGAAATATGTTTTTAAAGCATTGCCAATCTATAAACTTTTCAGATCTTTTAATCCTGTAAATTGAATGCGCCAGATGAACTATTGATAAGAGATCATGCGGCGTAAGTTCCCGATAAACAAATTTACCCACCATTTGAATGCTTTCTTCCTGTTATTTTGCAAAATAACCTGATTCATCCCGCATTGAAAGAATTGGACTTTTGGTAGGCCACCATATTTTAAATCGGGGGTCGTCCCATTTATAGGTGAATTGGGCATCAGGATTATAATATTGTGACTGCTTGTAATGAAAAATGGCTGTATCACTTAAAACCAAATGACCATTTCCATGGTTTGGCGGAATAAGAACCTGATGTCGATTTCGAGATGATAATGTAAACGATTCCCATTGTCCAAAAAATGAAGATTTCTCATCACAATTAACTACTACCAGATAAAATTTCCCGTGAAGGCAGGAAACGAGTTTCCATGTTTTTGAATCCCCGTGCAATCCGCGCAGAACATTTTTGTTTGAAACAGAGATATCGTCTTCCACAAACTTTACATCGACAACGTTTTTTAAATATTGTTCTTCACTATATGTCATGATGTATTCACCCCGGAAATCCTCAAACACCGAGGGTTTAATCAATTTTACACCAGTGAGTTTTGTTTGTTCAACCTTGAGCATCAATTATCTCCAGTAAAGTAATTTTTCTTTTTCAGATATTCTTGCTGATTTTTTATGAACCACTCCCACGTCTCTTTCAATCCCTGTGCCAAAGGTGTCCCAGGATCATATCCAATCCACTCTCTCGCCCTTGTAATGTCCATAACCCGCTTTGGATACCCTGAAGGTTTGGAAGTATCAAACTCATAGTCAAAATCCAAAAAACTATGAAGGGCTTCAACCAGTTCTTTAATGGTGATTCCGTTTCCACCGCAACCAAGATTTACAAACTCGCCTTTTGTGCCATGATACAACGCCAGTATCGTCCCCTCGGCAACATCCCGGGAATAAACAAAATCCCTTATGGCAGACCCATCACCCCACACGATCACAGGGTTTTCCTTTTTATAGATTCTATACATAAGCGTAGGTATAACCATGGCATTTTCCGGATCAAAATTATCCCCAGGGCCATAGACATTACAGGGCCTGACAATGGCATAACTATCCAGTCCGTATTGGGTCAGATAGGCTTTAATCTGGAGTTCAGCCATCCTCTTTGCCCAGCCGGCCAAATCCATAGGCTCCGAGTTGATACTATAATCTTCTTCTTTAAAGATTTCTCCTGAGGAATATGCACCGATGGAGCTTGTATAAACAAATTTTTGCACTTGATTCAGGCGGCAGGCTTCAAGAACATTTGTATTAAACATTAAAGTTGGTACAAAATGCGCTGCAGGCATTGTCGTTGAGACCTTTGCTGAACCTTTGATTCCGGCCAGATGAAACACGTAATCAATCCCTTTTGTAACGTCTTTACAAAAAGAAAACTCCGTCAAATCACCGGTTATATGCTCTGCTCTATCATCTACTGTAATCTGGTCAAGAGACACAATTTTTACTATTGCACCTGCATCACAGAGACTCTTAACTATTTGCCGTCCTATCAGGCCTGTGCCGCCTGTTACAAGAATATCCTTTTCTTTAAAACTCTGCATCACTTTTTCTGGAATCATCATTTTTCCTTTTTGAATAAATCGCTTTTATTGTTAAAAAATACTAATGTTGTCTATATTGTTGTTGGAAACATGTGAATCAACAAATTTTTTTGCCAGTAAATACTGTTTCTCAGGGAACTCCTGGCAATCCTCTATAAACTGCATCAAATCCTGCTCATACCTTTTCTTTCCGGCAGACGCCAGCTCAAGCACAATATCAACCAAAACTTCCTTTTCAGATCTGCTATGGTAAAAAGAATCTATCAACTCCAGCGCAAAGTCGTAATATTTTGTCAATATAGCAGCTAAAAGAAGTGAACAACGTTGTCTTTCTGTAAAATTATTTACTTTGTTTGACTCAGATAAGGGATCTTTAAAATAAAGAGCATCTGCCCAAATGATCCGTTCCTCAGTATCATACGACGTCCGGTCTATTTTTTTTGCTGAAATATAGTTTGGATAAAAGCCGTACAGCCGAAATCCTTTTTGGTTTAAAAAAAGATCCAATTCAGAAAAAGTTCGTTGCCCTTCATACATTTTGAGCAATTCTGTTTCACACCAGAGGGCCACACACTGCTCATCCAAAGTTTTCAAACCGCCTTTTAATATTTCATATTCAAGTCCTTGGCAGTCTAATTTTATGAATTCACCTAAATTACCCCCAAAATCGGTATGTTGAAAAACTATATTATCAAGGGTCTCTGTCCTGACCTCCACCTCTCGATCCATCATAAATCCTTTAACCTCATATCGCTCGGTAAGCATTTTACGAGGTTTAAGAACAGATGAATTCACTGCACTCTTGGTTAAGTAGAGTTTGGAATTACCGTTCCTATCTCCTAAAGCTGTATTAAATAGGCTGATTTTACCAAAAACCCTATTTTTCCGAAAATCCTGGAACAGTACCTCATAGGCGGATTGATCCGGTTCAAAGCAAGTACAATGTGTCAGAGAAGCAACTGGTAATATTATTGGGTGTATACCGCCTGCAGAACCTGCATCAACAAACCCAAACGGGCTTTCTTTAAATGCTTGATACAGGGTTGTTCTTTGAAACTGAGGATTTTGTGAGAGTGTATTTGCTTGGCTCATGCCCCCGCCTTTACTAAAGAATCCTTGTTCTCCTGCTTGAGATACCACTCAAAAGTATCCTCAAGTCCTTTTGATAACGAGATTTCAGGCTCAAATCCTAAAATTTTCTTAGCTTTTATCGTCTCAACCATACGTTTAGGAATAGTAGTTGGTTTTGAATCGTCGAATTGGACTTCAACTTTGTCATGCTTTGCGGCGTTTAGAATTATCTCAACAATCTCTTTGATCGACGTCGTTTTTCCATAACCAATATTTACTGGATCACATACGGCGTGTTTCTCCAACAAAACAAGGCAACCTCTTACAAGATCTGTTACATGTAAAAAATCTCGTATCTCATCGCCTGTCCCCCAAACAACAAAAGGGTTCTCTTTTGAAACGGCTCTCCTAATAAGCGCAGGTATTACATGACTGGTAACAGGATCAAAATCATCATGCCGTCCATAAACAGCGGTTGGTCTGCAAATCGCAACGCCAATCGATGATTTTGAAGAGACAAACCGGCTTAGTATCTCAATATATCTCCGCATCCACCCATATCCAAAATAAATCTCCGGAGGATGGTCTGTCCACATTTCTTCCTCTTTAATAGGATAATCAGCCAAAGGATAGGCTGTTGTTCCACTAGAAAAGACCAAAATTCTTTTTATTTCTTTTATCATTGCAGCCTCAAGGATACGGGCCGTTAAAATGAGATTCGTTGAAATTGCAGACATGGGATTTGCAACCGTAGTCCCGGCTGCGGAAACTGCCCCGGCAGCATGAAAGACATAATCAACGCCTTCGCAACATCGAATACAATCCTCTAAAGATTCAAGATTTCCTGAAATATATTCTACTTTTTCATTTTTTATTGCTGGTGTTCTTCTATGGACCGGCACCCTGACATTCGCACCGGCAGCAACCAGCGCCTCCACAAAGTGAGTCCCGACAAATCCCGTGCCGCCTGTAACCAGAACCTTTTTACCGCTATAAAAATCAGTCATTCTCTAATCTCCTTATCACTGCATTGCGAATACCTTCAGTATTTAATTGTAATTTATTGCGAACATCATCCACAGTTCCGTACGTAGTCATAAATTCTCGGAAATATCCATGATAATATACACGAAGGCCCTGAACCTCATTGACAGCTTCCCACAAGCCTGTTGCATCATGGATCACGAGGAATGTTGTCCCCCTGTATTTTTCAATCAATTCACGGTCAATAGGCGAGATTGTATGAAAATAAAGAAGATTTGCATCCAGATCAGCCACAGCATCCCTGACATTACCCAAAATCGGGCCTGCTGTGACAATGGTTAATGACGCATTTTTGTCAAAGACTTCAACACCTTTGCCAAATTCCACCGGCAGACTGATATCATGGGGTTTATCAGACAGTCTAAAATAAGTCGGGTTTCCGTTATTGTAACACTGCCGCACCAGTTCATCTGCCTCTTTTTCAGACCCAGGCTGCAGCACCTCCATACCAGGCAATTGACGTAAAATGCCAATATCCGTGTATGCATGATGGGTAGCGCCATCCCAGGCATAATCAAAAGATGCACCACATGACACTACGTTCACTCCGAACTTATTGTAACACATGTCAAGCTTTATCTGTTCATAGCTCCGTTCTGTTACAAAGGGTGCAATCGTATGAACAAAAGGGGTTAACCCTCGGGCTGCCAAACCCGCACCAACCGAGATAAGCGTGTTTTCACAAATTCCCATATTGTAAAACCGGTCCGGATACTTTTCAGAATAGTCCCTAAACAGATAAACGCTCACATCCCCTAAAACCATAACGATGGAATCATCCCCATCAGCAAGATTCATTATCGTATTTTTAAACTGTCCGCGCATCCAATTCTCCTATCATCTGCTTCAATTCTTCATCCGTTGGGGAACGGCGATGCCAAGCATATTGATTTTCGGTTAAAAGGGCTGAGCCATAACCCTTGACTGTATTACACACAATAACCTTATAGGAATCGGTCGGGGCATTCAGGGCTTTTTTTATGGCACCAATATCATGACCATCCACTTCATGTACCGATGCCCCGAAAGAAGTAAATTTTTCAGCAGGGTTTTTAATTTGAAGCCCGCGCCCATGGGACATATTGTTATCATATAAAACTGTGTAATTGGACAGACCCTGGTCCGCTGCTACCAGCATACTCTCCCAAACCGTCCCTTCATTGCTTTCCCCGTCCCCGATCAAGGTATATACTTTAGTATTCCTCTTTTTTATTTTCTCAGCCAATGCCATTCCTGCAGCCACATTGACCCCATGTCCCAAAGATCCGGTCGATACTTCAACGCCAGAAACTTTGTGCCTGTCAGCATGACACCCGAAATCCGATCCGTGCAAACCAAACCGGTTTACCCTTTCAATCGGGAAATAACCATAATGAGCCAGGACCGTGTAATGGGCCAATGCTGCATGCCCCTTGCTCAAAACAAACAGATCCCTTTCTTCCCACTCGGGAATCAAAGGATCATGTTTCATAACCTCATATAAGGAATACAACATTTCAACAATTGAAAAACAGGTTGGGATATGCCCATGCCCGCTTTCATAGGAAATCTGAAGAATCTGTTTTCTGATATTTATGCAATCCGGAGTCATTATTCTATCACCGCGTATGAAATTCTCGCGGTCATGGGGAATCGTTTGATCCGCAAATTGGTTATCCCTATTGTTTCCATGAGAGCTATCGTTTCCCCGGGGAAAATATCATCGCACAGTTCATCAAAAACCAAAACACTGCCCTTGAAAAGTCTTGGCTTTACTATTTCTAAAGCAGCTTTTGTCGGTTTGTAGATATCAAAATCGAAAATAGCCAACGATATAATTGATTCGGGATGCTGTTGAAAATAGTTTGGAATAGTTTCTATGGCATCGCCCTTAACAAGTTCAAATTTTTCAAGGTGTGATATAGGGTTCAGCTGTTCTTGCAAACTCAATATCTTTCTTAAGTATCTTTCATAATCAGTTTCCACTGAAAAGGATCCATCTTCACAATTGCATCTTTTCCCGTCTTTATCGCAGATCCCTTTAAAGCCTTCAAAAGTATCAAAACCAACAATTTTTCGATGTCTGTTAAAAGGTTCAAAGATACCACGAAGCGCAGACATCAAAGATAAGGTTTGTCCCCAGCGGACACCGAACTCAGCTATAATTCCATGAGTTTCCACTATTTTTTTATAAATTTCATAGAAAAAAAGCACTCTGGATAAATTTTTAGAGGTCAAATACAGACCCAAATTTGAAAGGATCTCATCATCCGGGATGGGCGTATTTTTTAATAAATCCGAGAATACTGCCTGGGCATCCTTTTCTTCCGAGCTTGAAAGAACAATTGCATCGTGTTTACCGGTTTTCATCTTGTCCATGTCTCCATATTTTGTTCCCACCAGAGAGTGGTTTTTTTAATGCCTCTTGTTATACTATGCCGTGGTTTCCAATTCACCGTCGATTTGATTTTATTGCAGTCAAGGGCCCTGAAACCTATTGTCTGGGGGGAATTTTCACTGTACTTCACAGCATTTGGTTTATGATCCGCGGCCAGCAATGCTGCATCAACGACCTCCCCCACAGTGACAATATCACCGTAGCCAAGATTAAAGATATCAAATTTTATATCTTCCTGAGATAGAAGCAAAATAACAGCTTCTGCAAAATCTTCAGCATAAATGACATCCCTGGCCACATCTGGGCTCCCCCATACTTCAAAGGGTTCCATCTTGGAGACCGCCTTTCGAATTAATGCTGGAATGAAATTTGATTTTTGTGGATCAAATCGTGCATAAGGGCCGTATATGTTTGCACATCTTGCAATGATGATTTCTATACCATATTTTTCGTGCCAGAATCGGCAAAATTTTTCTGCCGAACGTTTGGCCCAGCCAACCCCTAAATAGGAAAAATGAGGATCTTCGTTAAAATCCAACTGCTCTTCTTTTATATAGCCGTCAAACGCCTGGTACACTGTTGCACTGGATAAATAAATGATCCTTTTTACGCCTGCAGAGTATAACCCCTCCAACATCAACGCATCCATCACAAGGTTGTCTGTCATTTGCCTCTGGGGGGATGATTGAGCAGCACCAGCCCCACCTGTCGAAGCTGCTGCCATAATGGCCCAAGGGCATCCCTCTAACAGATCTCCATAGTCTGTTGAGCGGTCCAGCAAATCAACCTGAACATAATGAACCCGTTCATGCTCCATAAATGGCGTAGTCCTATTGTAAGCCGCTTTAATATAAATCCCTGGATACATATCTAAAAGATGGTGTATCAAATGCGTGCCGACCAAACCTGTAGATCCGGCAAGAAAAATTTTGTTAGGAACTGCCATTTTTTTTAGAAAACAAGTCTCATAAATGAAACTTGCCCATGGATAGAAGATATCTGGATATTACGGCGATTGGCGTCGTAACATAAATGTCACCACTTGATATTCTCGAACAGATCTCGGTAAATTTTAGTATTTCAACCTTATCAATTTCCTGATCATGCCCTTTCTTATGCATGACGTCTTCTTCTGAAAGATCTACTTTATACACATAGAGCAACTCAGGATTTCTATTCGGGGCTCCGGCAACAGGCAGAATTGGCTGAAATCGACGGCAATCCTCAACTTGAATTCCTGTCTCCTCAAACAACTCCCTGGCAGCCGCCCTTAATGGTGTCTCATTGACTTTTGCACCCCCCGCAGGAAGTTCCAATGCACTATCTGCAATCACCGGTCTTTTCACCTTCACCATGACGATAGAATGCTTTGCCACAACCGGTAGGATTATCACTTGGGGAGATATATACTCTACCGTATAGTATCCTCCCCGGTCCCTTACAGTAAACCAATTATTGGTATGGCAAGTTTTGACCGGCTGCAATCTATGGCACTGCGGAGATAACAGCCTTGGGTCGTTCTTTTTTGTACCCATTAAAACTTATCCGAATTTAGTGGAGAAAACGGCCTCATCTTGTCAGAAAAACCCTTCCTGACTTGACCCTGCGCCGCCAATAATCAAGAAGATCCTTCATGGTTTTTTCAAAAGGAATTTCAGGTTTCCAACCTGTATGAGCTTTAAATTTTGTGATATCTGGAACCTGCAAATCCGCATCAAGAGGCCTGAGACGATTTGTTTCTGTTTCTATTTTGATATCTTTCCGGGTTGACAGGGACACCAAATAACTAAGCATCTCACCAACAGTACAGCTATAGCTACCCCCGATATTATAACACTCCCCTGGTATTGGATTTTTAGTTACCAGCATATAATATGCGCGCACGGCATCTCGAACATCTGACCATGTTCTCAAAGAATCAAGGTTTCCGGTTTTTACAATCGGCGGAATCGTCCCATTTTCAATCATTGCAATTTGTTTGGCAAAGGTAGATTCTGCAAACACATCTCCCCGTCTAGGACCCGTGTGAGTAAACATGCGGGTTACAACGACCTTCTGGCCATATGCCTCTGCATGAAACTGGCCGATCATGTCTGTTCCGATCTTTGAAATCGAGTAGGGAGATGCTGGATGGAAAGAGCATTTCTCATTAATGGGCAGCTTTTCTCTTGGAACCCTGCCAAACACCTCAGATGAGGAACACACATGAATGACTGGATCCGCATCTTTACAATGCCTGATCGCTTCAAGAAGCCTTTCCGTGCCCAGAATATTTGTATCAAGCGTAAGCAGGGGAGAGGTGAAACTGGTTGTCGGATAACTTTGGGCTGCCAAATGAAAGACGTAATCAGGCAGGCTTGTTTCTATAACCTTTTGTAAAGATAAATAATCACATAGATCTCCATCCAGAAAATAAAGCCGGTCTTTTTTATTTGCACGCTCTATAAGATGCTCAACATTATCCAATGGACTGCGCCATCGGCACACGCCGTAAATATCCCAGTGAGTATTTTCAAGGAGAAAATCAACAAGATGGGAACCAACCATTCCTGTTACGCCTGTTATCAAAGCCTTAGGCTTTCTGCTCATAATTTTGAGTCTCCAGCTTCTGTTAAATTTGCCCCTTTTCTTAATGAAAGGTTCATTCTATCAATGCCGCCTATTCTATTTCTTTTAGCCACGATTATACCATCCACAGAATACGATTCTAAAGGGCGGACACCAGCAACGATCAGATAATCAAATTTTCTCAGTTCAATTAAACAATTTGAATGCAACTCCTCACCATGTGTTGAAATAAAGACCCAATCAACCGATTTTGAATTAAACAAATTCTTAGCCCCTCTCAACATATCCAATTCATATCCTTGTATATCAGCGTGCAACAGATGGATATGGTCAATTCCCTCTTTACGAACAAAATCATCTATACATACAGTGGGCACACCATTAGGCATAACACCACTTTCCTCACCTATACCGCAATGTCTGAATTCGCCACACATGCTGTTCAGTTTGAAATTATTCTTTCCACTTTCCAGGTTAAACTCATCCGGCTCAAGCATAAAGTTTCTGGCATTGGTAACATTTTTATTGAACCACATGGAATAAAAGCTCCAAAATGCACCCAATTCTACCATAACACTTCCCGGCGCCATTTCCTGAAGAACCGCTTGAAAAACCCTTTCCTCCTGGGGCTCATGAACACCTCGGTTCGCATGCATTAAAATGGCTTCTTCAAATCCATAGTAACTTCCTGCATTGATCCGCAACCCGTTGTGCATAATCTGTTTTCCCTTTTGAATCAAACCGGCATTGGGAACTCTATCGATGAACTCATTATCAGGGGCCTCACATACAAGTTTCACCCGCTGTTTCCATTTATCTGAAATACCGTAATTCAATATCAATCTGTCAAATAAACCCGACGGGATAACTTTATGGGCAACAAATTTCCGTAAAAAAGGCGCGTATTTCAATACGCTTCTAGCAGTTGATATAATAGCCATATTTGTAAATCTCCAATTTAGAGAGATCGTTTAGTCAATGAAGTTTAAGGCCTTAGCGGCCCTCGTAAAAAGTTGTAAAATAACGGACCAGGACTTCATGCCCGTTTTTATTCCAATGTCCATCTGCTGAATTAAACAACTTAACCCCTTGATTCATCTTCTTTGCTTCGCTGAAAAAAGATTCTAGTTTATAAAATTTCACTCCCAGTTTCTTAAAATCATCTAGCATATAATTTTCAAGTCGATTTTGGCTGATCATTCTATCACCCAATCCTTTATAATTAGGTAAACCGCGAATGCCTTGGATTTCATCTTTCCATGCATATCCCATAGGCGTTAAAAAAACATTTAATTGAATGTTTTTTGACGCCAGAAAATCATTTATTTGGGATACGATCTGAAGCGTTCTCTCATAATAATTCTTGCGATTTAAGGGCCAATCATTTTTGTCATTCTCACAATAAGGCTGAATTACATCTTTAAGAAAGGATTTTTTACCTGTTTTCTCGGCTTTAAATAATTTTTCCGCCTTTTTTAAAACCGAGGTAATTAACAACTTACTTTTCAAATGATTAAAGATAGACACCTTTTGATTTTTCGATTTATAACAGATTGGAATCTCACCATAAAACACAGCTTGTCTGCCATATTTCTCATCACCCCAAAAATCATTAATACACAAAAAAATATTTACCTCATCAGGTTTGAGGGAAATTCCTTTATGATACAGCCAGGAAAATTCAACTATTGGAGACCAACTGCTTATTCCATGTGAAATAAACTCTACCCTGCTACCAAAATATTCATTCAATTTTTCACTGAAAGTGTCTTCAAATTGAACTTCATCGGCTTGTATAAAAGAGTCTCCAAGGAAAATGACCCTGTAACTCTTTTTTTGTTTTAATTCCGGCCCTCTAATTCCGATCGAATTGATAGAAACGACGGCAGGAGGATAATTATCCTCACCAGTTGCATAATTTGTAAATAATGCATTGGGCAGATAATCATGATGAGTGTAATTATTGTAGTGTATAATACCCGTAAAATTGTCCTTTGGAACTAAAAACATATAAAAAAGATGTAACAGTTCAACAACTGTGATGAAGATTACACTCATAAAGATAACAACACAAAATTTGGTCTTAATATCTAACTTTGAAAAACTATTCATATCCCAATGCTTTTAAAAGCATATAAAAACTAATCTAATGTATATTTATCATTATAGTTTGAAATCAAAGCCTGTTCCTGCTCATCCTTTTTTAGGATGCAATTCCCGATAACCAGCATATCGATTTCAGTTCCCATGAAGCATCGAAAAGCATCCTCAGGGTCACACACGATTGGTTCTCCACGTACATTAAAAGAAGTATTCACCAGAACAGGGCAGCCCGTTTTTTCTCTGAATTTGCATATTAAGTCGAAATACATTGGATTCGTTTTTTTGTGCACTGTCTGGATACGCGCTGAGTAATCCACATGGGTGACAGCAGGTATTTCTGACCGTTTGGTATTTAGTTTTTCGATACCAAACAAGGAGGTTTCTTCCATTGTCAGTTGGTACTGCTTATTCCGCTTAACCTCATCAACCAATAACATATAAGGACTGTCATAATTCAATTCAAACCAATCGGATAAATCTTCCCTGAGTACAGAAGGCGCAAACGGACGAAAACTTTCACGATATTTTATCTTAAGGTTTAAGGTTTTTTGCATAGTTTCAGATTTAGGATTCCCCAGAATTGAACGGTTCCCTAATGCCCTGGGGCCGAATTCCATACGTCCTTGAAACCACCCAACCGCTTTCCCTTCTGAAAGCGCTTGGGCAGTTTGTTCTAACAAATCTTGGTAAGAAACCGTTTCGAACCTTGCACCGCAACCAATTAAATCCTGTTCAATAGATTTTTGATTGAAAGCTGGTCCCAAATAAGCACCCTTCATTGAATCAACAGGATTTATTGCACGAGGTTTATTCAGTTCACTATACCATAGACCTAAAGCAGAGCCGATAGCGCCTCCAGCATCTCCAGCAGCTGGTTGTATCCATAAATCTTTAAAGGACTTCGCCTTCAATATTTTACCATTCACTACACAATTGAGAGCCACTCCCCCAGCCATGCATAAATTAGGTATATCATATTCTTTTGAAAGCGCTGTAGTCATGGTCATCACTATGTCTTCAGTTGCGGCCTGTATTGAAGCCGCAATATCCATATGGAACTGACTTAATTCTGATTCGGGCTTTCTAACGGGTTGACCGAACAATTCTTCAAATTTTTCATTGGTCATTGTCAGTCCGGTAGCATAGTTGAAATATGACTGATCCAAACAATAGGAACCATCTGCTTTTAAGTCGACAAGCTTTTCAAATATCAGATTCTTATATTTGGGTTCGCCATAAGGAGCTAAACCCATAAGCTTATATTCGCCACTATTAACCCTGAAACCTGTATAATATGTGAATGACGAATAAAGTAATCCGATTGAGTGCGGAAAACGTATCTCCTTAACAATCTCAAGATGATTGCCTCTGCCGATTCCTACCGAAGTGGTCGCCCATTCACCAACCCCATCAATAGTCAAAACCACTGCTTCTTCAAAAGGGGACGGATAAAATGCACTTGCAGCATGACTAAAATGATGCTCACTGAAGAATAATTGTCCCGGCACAAATCCCTTAGCAAGACTCTTTAGCTCTTTTAAAAGTATCGGTTTTAGAAAAAGCTTCTCTCGAAGCCAGATAGGCATGGCTCTACAAAATGAATTGATACCATTTGGCACGTTTCTTACATAGGTTTCCAGCAACCGCTCGAACTTGAGAAATGGTTTATCGTAAAATACTGCATATTCCACTTGATCGAGAGTTAAACGCCCTTCTGCCAACACATAATTAATCGCATTTTTCGGATAGCTAGAGTCGTGTTTTCGCCGCGTAAAACGTTCTTCTTGTGCGGCTGCAATAATTTCTCCATCAACGATAAGTGCAGAAGCACTATCATGATAAAACGCCGATATTCCTAAAATCGCGGTCACTTATTAGAATAAAGTATAAATAAATGGGGCTACGGCTGAACCTTGGGTCAAAAAGACAATCCCACCAAAAAGAAACATAATCAACAATATGGGAAGGAGCCAAATTTTTTTCCTAACCCTTAAAAATTTCCAAAATTCTTTTACAAAAGACAATACGCCCCCCTCCTCAAAATTGATCTTTCATTGAACAATCAGTGGAATTCCGTTCAACCCAATATGAACCATTCTTTAGATTATTTCCTTTTGACGAAAAATCAGGTTTAAAAAACTTAAGGATAAAACCCGTCGGCATAACGGCGATAAAATAAATGAGTGCCATAGCAACAGGAGAAAATATAAAACCGAGCCTCATACCAATATTATGCCATATTTTATTTGGTACTGACAATGCTTTTGGCGTATACAAAGCTGCCACAACAAAAAACAGTGCTGTGAGCAAAGCCCACAAGCGTACACTGTTTCCGTCCAGGGTCGGATCTAAACCGATGAGACCAAAAACAGCTGCTAAGACAAGACCAAACGATCTTTCAGAACTGATTTTTACTTCAATATGAGGTTTAAACTCTGACAAACCGGCCTCTGATGTAAATTCTATTCATAACTCAATTAGACTGAATAAATTTGATTCTTTACCTTTAAAATATGGTCATGATGGCTTTTGAAAAAGTCGTCAATCTGGATCCGTTTTTCTTCTGTAAGACTTGCTTGAACCACGCATGAATTTATATCCTTCATATCAGGCTGTCCAATAAGCAGATTCTGCAAGTCCGGTTCTTCGATCACATAATCCGGTGGATAACTATTATAAATTTTTTTAAAAAACATGAAATCTAGGGGTTCATCCAAAGTAACGCGTTCCACCGGAATCGCATCTTCTTTTTTTACCGGGTACTCAACCACATTAAAAATTTCCGGTCTATTAATCAAACTGCCCCAGATCTCGGTATCAATCTCCTGCTTAACTTTACAAATAACTTGTAAGGCCTTTGTCTTGATGGCATAGATGTTCATCCCAACCGGCAGGCCGGTTGTAACAGCAAAATCAATTGAAGGGTCCTGTTTAACCATATCGCAAAGGATGTTGGCGTAATAAATTGAAAACAATGGATTATCTGCTGTAATGCCGATAAAATAATCCATATGATAAAATATAGCAGCATCATGCAATCTCATTAACACATCGTCTGGATGGCCGTTAAAATAGTAAATATCCTGATCGGCAGCAATTCTTACAAGAGGCAGATCCTGGCTCTCTTTAGACGTACAAAGCACAATTTCATCAATCCCTGAAACTGATTTTGCCCGCTCTATTACCCGCTCTATTACTGTTTTGCCATTCAAGGGCAATAATAGTTTCAATTTAAGTCTGGTCGATTTCAATCGTGCTGTTATTAGAAAACCTGTTTTCATTCTAACCTTCCTTATCTTCCTTAGCAAAATGCTCTTTCAACAAGACTTGCCCCTTTTTCAAGCTGATCTGAACCATTTTCCCCATATTTTCAAGGACATCTGTCTGAGATAAGTCTGAAACCTGCTTTGTCCGTTTGAACGAATACATATTCTTATTAATCTTCTGTCCGGCTGATATATCCGTGTTTGCAACAGCAGCTTTTTTCATTGGACCGTAAACAGAGTAGTCTTTTTCTCCTTGATTCATTTTCAATAAACCATTTCCGTCACAAGCAGATAGAAGATCAAGCTTCTCTTTGATTTCATTAAACATATCAACACTGACTGCAGCAGACCAGTCGACTCGCTCCTCACCGTATGCTGTCGTAACGTGCTTTTCTATGTAATCCATACCCAATGCAGCACCGAATAAGGTTATCAATATATTGTCCGGTTCGTCCCAAGCCGTATGATCAGCATAGCCAAACTGGAATTCCGGAAACAATTTCATAACTTTTCTCATTTTACTGAAATTGATGTCTTTATATTTTGTTGGGAAATTTTGGAAGCCAAACATTAAAACTATATTATGATGATCCATTGCATAGATGGCATTTTCAATCTCTTCAAGGGAAGAGCCGCCCGCACCCAATATAACCTTGGTCTCTCTGGAAATATTTTGCTTTAAACAATTCAAAAGATTCATGTCGTTTAGACAAGTAGAATGTATTTCAACATGGCCGGGGTTAAACTGCATTCCGAATTCAATTGAATGGGTATCATTAAAAAGAAACATCAGATCTTTACTGCCGGAAAGAATTAAATTTATAAGTTCGCGCCATTCTTTTCTTGTAAACATCCATTCCTTCAACGTGCTATATGCCGGATGATCGGCATCCATATATTCAGATAATTCTAAGGTAATATGAAGTTTTATGATATCTGCACAGGCTTTGGCTCCTATTTCTGATACCAATTTTTTCATAAAACTGAAATTTCCTTGGTGATGCCACGCTGTTTCTGCAATCAAGTTCATTGAAAACCCCTTAGTATTTCAACGGTCCATTTTTTAGAGGATATGTCATTATCACTATCTCACTTAATCAAAACGATTTGATCTAAACCATTAGAGGCTTTCAATTATTTTTATGGCTTTGCGATATTCCGACCATTGACCGACATCTATCCATGAACTGTCGCTGACAGGGTACACACCTATCGAACCACCATTATCATGGAGACTCTCCATTAAATGCGTTATATGAAAAATACCATGGTCCGGTATAAATGATAAAATATCAGGATTCAGGACATACAAGCCTGTATTCACCAAAAAATTATATTCAGGTTTTTCTCTTATTCGCTTTAAACTGCCGGATCCATTCAGTTCACAGACGCCGTATGGGATATTGTATTGTTTTGTTGCTGCAACCAAAGTGATGTCGTATTCATTCTTTATATGAAAGCGGTAAATATCAGAATAATCAGCTTCGATAATGATATCGCAATTGGAAACAAAAAAAGATTGTTCCAGTTTACCTTGAAGTAACTTTAAACTTCCGGCAGTACCTCTGAACTCTTTCTCTTGAGCAAAGTCTATTTTATAATCATATTCTTTCTCTTCAAAATAGGCTCGCATTATTTTTGCCATATAGTTAATCGTAAAAAAAAATTGATTGGCTCCAAACGCACGAAACCGTTCAATGATGTGATCAATAACAGGTTTATCGCCAACTGGGATAAGTGGTTTGGGCAGAACTTTGGTAAAGGGTTCAAGCCGAGTGCCTTTTCCTCCGGCCATAATCACTACCGGAGCGCTAATTTTGTTTCCTGCCCCGCCCAAAAGATTGCCGAAAGCTTTTTCCCAGGTAATATAATCAATAACAACTCTTTCATTATTAAGAATGGGGATCAGATCAATCTTATGGTCTGTTAAAATTTTCCTTAGATTGTCTTTGTCAAAATCTTTTTGAAAAATAAAATAAGGATCAGGATTGTAGACCGTTTCAATACTATCTGTCAGTTGTTTGTTCTTTAATATATGACGCCTGATATCTCCGTCAGTCAAAGATCCGATCAGCTTTTTATCCTGATCAACAACAAGAAGAACCTTTTCTGCTGTTTTGTTTAAGACCTCCATGGCCTCTTTGACAGTTGTCTTTGATTGGATCGTAATATTTTTCATGTTCTTGTTTTCATCAACTTTAAAGAATTTAATTCAGGTCATAAAACGTTTTCTTGACTATATGCTTTAAATCAGTTGTTTTTAAACGGCTTGCTATCTTCCTGCATGTATCCTCTTTTTCGTAAGGGTTTGTCGTGCCGGCCAAAGCTCCCCTAAATTCAGACGAAATAGCCTTTTTTAAAGCCTTCTGAATAGACGATGGCGTAGGGTCGCAGTTAATGACACTTTTCGCCTGAATCCTTCCCTTTTGCCTGTCGCCAATATTTATTGTCGGGGTCAGTAAACTTGGGGCTTCAATGATTCCACTGGAGGAATTCCCAACAACCGCGATTGCATGCTTCATTGCGCTTAGATATCTTAGTTGCCCAAGGGATTTAAATGAAATGGAATTCTTCGGGTTTTCGTCAGTATATAAGTCGATAAGATCATTAATAATTCTGCCGTCTGTATCAGCGTTGGATTTAGTGAAAATAGTTTTTATTGGATGGCTTGACTCTGATGTAAACTGATGCAAAGCAGCAAGTAAATTTGCAAACTGCTTCTCAGCGCTGGCATCTTCCAATGTGACTGGATGAAAGCAGACCAAAAGGCCATAACCCCCAAAACAAAAACCGATGTCCTCCTCTAACTCCTGTTTCCCCATCAGTGGAAGCCTTTTGATATTTTCAATACCAATAGCCCCAACATTGAATACTCTGCTTGGATGCTCGCCAAGCTGGATGACCCGCCTTCGATACTCATCACAACTTGTAAAATGGATATGGCTCATTTTGGTTATTGAGTGGCGGATCGGCTCATCAATAACCCCGTAAGTCGCCTCTCCACCATGAAGATGTGAAATGGGAACACGACTGATCATACACGCTTGGGCCATGGCCAGGCTTTCAAACCTATCCCCCAGGATTACTACTATATTGGGCTTCAACCGTTCCAATGCTTCGCAATAACCAATCATTGCTAAACCCATAGATTTGGCAATACCAATAGAAGTATCAGAACTAAGCAGCATTTCGACTTTTTCATCTATTTTGAAACCATCTGACTCAATTATCTTATAGGTAAGTCCAAATTCAGGGGAAAGATGCATGGCACTAACAAGTAACTGAAGATCTAAATCAGGATCTTTCTGTATTTCTTCCATAAGGGGTTTTAAGAGACCATACTCCGCTCTTGTTCCAGTAAAAACACAAACCGTACGCATTTTTTACATTATCTCCCTCAGCAACATAATCTATCCCGCGTAGTTGCATCCGGCTATGGCAGCATTTAAATTGTACAAACCGTCTATCTACCTTCAACTTTTGTAAAAACTGGGGAAATAAATCATCTCATCTTTATTATATGCTTTTAGTGCCTTTCTTCCTATAACCTTATCCCAGTATCTTGGGCTTATCCCGGTACCGGGCCGCTTAACACCTATATTATTACTGCTTAAAATTTCGTCTTTTTCTATTCTCCTGATGGCCACAATACTTTTCCGGACAATCTCTTTGTTTTTAAGCTCTGAGGAGGTATGCCTTTTAACGCCATCACCAATGGCTATTTCAATATTCTTTACAGCCTTGATCATGGCAGCCAATTCCTCTGGTTCCAAAGAAGACTTGTGATCAGGACCTGGCAAATCATTGTCCAGTGTAAAATGTTTTTCAATGATTTCTGCGCCCATGGCGGCGGCGGCAATGGGGACCTCAATACCTTTTGTATGATCAGAATACCCCACATGTATTTGTGGGAAAACCTCCTTTATTGTCTGCATTGCTTTGAGGTTCACATCCTGCATGGGTGTCGGGTACTGTGTGTTGCAGTGAAGGACAGTTATCATATCCGGTGTTATCCCAGAAGTTAAGAAGATATCAAGGGCTTCGCTAATTTCGACTAAATCGGCCATGCCTGTTGATAGAATGATTTCCTGCCCAAGAGAAGCAATTTTTCGAAGATATGGGATATTGGTAATTTCTCCCGATGGAATCTTCCATTTTTTTAAGCCCAATTTTACTAATAACTCAATACTACTTAAATCGAACGGTGTTGATAGGAATTCAATCCGTTCTGATCTGCAAGTTTCCATCAATTCAATGTGAGATTTAAAAGACAATTCATACTTTTTAAGCATCTCAAATTGTGTTTCTGTTTTACGGGTTGAATTGATTTGATAGTCGGCCTTGCCAGCCTCTCTTGTGACCATGTCTCTTGGACTGAAGGTTTGAAATTTAACAGCATCGGCCCCTGATATGGCTGCCACTTGCACCATCTTCTTTGCCATTTCCAGAGAGCCGTTGTGATTCACTCCAGCTTCAGCGATGATAAATATATGATGAGGATACAATAGGATTTATGCTCCTCCACAGATTTCCCTGTTTTTATCACTCACTATAAAGGCGCCCAGCTTTTAAAAATTGGTTATCTGATATTCTAACGCCTTGTATGATTGTTGCATTAGAGCCCACAAAACAGCAGGAACCGATTTCCCCCCCCCCATTTATTACAGCGGCGGTAGAAATATGCGTGTGATGACCGACCATTGTATCATGCTCGATCAGGCATTTTGTATTCAGAATGCAGTTTTTACCAATAGATGCCCCAGCATTAACAATTACCTGATGCATCACTATTGTTCCCTCACCAATAACCGCATGTCTTGAAACATGGGCTGAAGGAGAGATAATAACGGGAAGGACAAAATTCATTTTTTTTAGCCGATCAAATAACTTTTGCCTTTTGCTTCCGGAACCAACCTGGCCAACAGTGATAAGTGCATAGTCAATTTGTTTTCTTAAATTTGAGAGGTCCTCGTCATACCCAACAATTGGATAACCAAGGGTTGGGTCTACTTTTTGTTTTTTGGTACGTTCTATTACCCCTGCGATCTCATAGTCACCCTGCGCCTCAATGACATCAATACATGAATGGCAATGCCCGCCACCACCAATTAGGATTATTTTATCCTTGCTCATTGATCCTGGCACTGCTTGGTAAATTCACAATTCTTTCCTGCAGCCATCTGGCATTTTTCAAATCTCCTTTTTGGCAGTTCTTATACATATCAAGATCAGATATAAGCTGCCAAACCGGCCTAGTCATCACCCCTGCGTTATTTGTTGCCTTCAAAAGGGTGTCTCGCCCATATCTGTCTTTGGTGATGACAGCATTCAGCCAATAATTGCTTCTGCACTGACTGGGTTCATTAAAAAACTCACCCCACTCTCTTGTGCTGAAAAAATCCTTGTAGGAATTTGCCAAATCGCGTTTATCCGCTAAAAAGACATCCAATTTCCCAATTTGTGCGTTTGCCAATGCCGCATTCAAATTCGGCATTCTATAATTATACCCGATCTCGTCATGAACATATTCCCAGGGATGAGCTACTTTTGCTGTAGTTGTGAGATGTTTTGCCATATCAGCTAATGAATCATTATTAGTAACTATGGCGCCGCCACCGCCGCAAGTAACTATTTTGTTGCCATTAAAACTCAAAACACCTAATTCCCCATATGTCCCGCAATGCTTGTCTGAAAGTTTTGACCCTAGTGACTCTGCTGCGTCCTCCACAACAGAAATATTCCATTTCTGCGCTATATTTTTTATCTGGGACATTTTGCAGGGATGTCCGAACGTGTGCATTGGGACCACGGCGGAAATCTGTTTACCGGATATTTTATTAAACGTTTTTCCGCCTCTTTCCTGGGCATTGTTACGAAGGAAATTGTCCAAAGCATCAGGGCACAAACCTAATGTTTCACGATTGACATCAACAAATATTGGAGTCGCCCTGTTATAAGCAATCGCGTTTGCTGTTGCAATGAATGTAAGGGGTTGCGTTATGACTTCATCCCCTTTTTTAACGCCAGCAAGCCTTAAGGCAACTTGTAGTGCTGCTGTCCCATTTACTGTAGCCACAGCACGTTTAACACCTAAATATGTTGACACCCCCCGTTCGAATTGATCAACATATTTTCCAACACTGGATACAAAAGTTGAATCAACAGCATCAAGCAGGTATTTTTTGTCTGTCTCATCAAATCTGGGCTCGTGAAGTGGTATGTATTCATCAGTTTTGTACCAATTTTTTATGAAAGAAATCAGATCGTTATACATTATATATATTTGCTTTATACTTCGATAAATTTTCTAAATTTGTAAACCACTCAATTGTATGCTGCAGCCCTGTTTCCAGAGAATATTTTGGCAGAAAACCGGTCAATTTATTAATTTTGCCATTATCGCAACAAAGTCTGAAAACTTCAGATTGGTTGGGTCGTAGTCGCTGTTCATCTGTAATAAACTCAACCTCAGAAGACATCAGCTTTTTAATCAGGCCAAGTGTATCACCTATTGAAATTTCGGTTCCAGAGCCGATATTGATTACATCACCAATTGTTTTCTTGGACTCTATCAGGGCAATAAAGCCCCGACACGTATCTAAAACAAAATTAAAATCACGTGTTGGGGTCAAATCGCCCAATAAAATTTGTTTCTTACCGGCTGCGATCTGGGTAATTATCGTTGGAATTACTGCCCTAGCGCTCTGACGGGGGCCATATGTATTAAACGGACGTGCAATGGTAACCGGCAAGCCAAACGACAAATAGAAACTCATGGCCATTTGGTCTGCCCCTATTTTACTGGCTGAATATGGAGACTGCGGTTTTAAAGGATGATTCTCATCAATCGGAACATACTGAGCCGTCCCGTAGACTTCAGATGTCGATGTATGAACGACCCGCTCACAACCCGCTTCCATTGCTGCCTTACAGATATTAAGAGTTCCTTTAATGTTAGTATCCACATAACTGTCCGGAGAAGTGTAAGAATATGGTATCGCAATCAATGCAGCAAGATGAAAAATTGCATCTATGTCTTTGGTAATCTCTTTGCAAAAATGAGGGTCTCGAATATCACCAGATACGACTTCAATATCATTCAAACACTCGAGCGATTCCAGCCATCCCCAATGGTTAAATGAATTGTAGTAGCTTAATGCCCGGACACCACTGCCTCTGCGAACCAACATTTCCACAAGATGGGACCCAATAAAGCCATCAGCGCCTGTCACGAGAACTTTTTTACCTAATAAATTCAAATCCTTAAGACCTCATAATTATTTTCAAGTTAGCTATTTTTAAGGAGTGGTTGAAGTGGTATCATTGAAAGAGTCCTGAACCATCTGCATCATTAAAGTTTTAAGCCGTTCAAAATCAAGTGTATTCATTAAATAGAGTTGTTCTTGTAAATCATACTCTTCTTTACTTTTATAATCTCTCTTTATTTGAGCTTGTAAATTATCAATTTCAAACTGAAGTTTCTCGAGTTGCTCTGAAGTAACAATATGATTTGTAATCCGATTTTGTACCACCTCTATGGAAGATTGAATTTCCCCAAGCCTTTCTGATGAGACAACACCCTCAGCAAGCTTTCTTTTCTCCAAACCAATCTCCGCCTGAAGCGCTTTGACTCCTTTTGCATATGTTGGTTTACCCTGCATATCATCGGACATCTTCAGGATACCAAGTTGAACGGCCAAATCTTTTTGGTTTATCAAATCATCCAGTCTATTTTTCATTCTTAGTATTTCAGCATTCTCTTCAATTATTTTTTGTGCTTGCAAATATTCTAATTGTTTTTTTGCCTTGAGCAGTTCTGATTTTTCAACATTTTTCTTAAGTTCACTTAGCATCACAAGCTTTTGTTGTGCCATCGTTTTGGAAATTTTCCGCAAAACGCCCATCTGCTCGTGAACCGCAAACTTAGCTATCTCCAACCTTTCTTTTATTTGTTCTATTACATCATTACAGGAATACTCGACAACATATGAAATAAAATCATTTAATATATTGTGAATTACCTTTGGGGCCTTCTTTCCAGAAAGCTCAACCTCAAGATTCGGATTGCTTTCTCTCATGTTAGATCCTTTGATTGAAAGATTTCCCAGGAACCACGATTTGGTTAAAATAGTATTCAAATTATTCTCCCTTACCATTCTTACTACAGTTCCACTTTTTTCCCAAAACTTTGCTTGAAGATTTCTATCACGTAAGTTTTTTTCTAACATAGGATAAAAAATTGAGTTAAATGGACTAATTTCTTTTAACGCATTGTTTCCTGCGTTTAGCGTTTCTATATCATACTCAGAGAGCGGGGAAATTTTTACCACTGCATCAAAATATTTTCGACCGGAAAAAACGTTAGCAAAAATCATACCTGCAGCCAAAACAACAAGCATTAAAACCACGAAGCCCTTTTTCCTCAAGATGGACCAAATATCATGCAGACTAATTTCATCATCCCCAATTGAGGTGTCGAACTGAACACCGGCATACGGGCAAACAAATTCATTTTTATTTTCCATCGCGATTGTCCAAACAGATTTATTTAAATTTCACTATTAGGAATAGTGTCCCGAATCACCCTAAGACCTTTGCACGACTATAGTGTTTTCGTCAACCCGTCCGATGGATGGGCGGTCCTGCTTACTTCCTCCCCCCACCATTATCTATACCGATAAGAGCTTTGAATCAGCCCCATTTTCATTAAAACTGTAAAAAAAAGATCGTTATTCGATGAAATTTGATTTCTAAGTTTCATTTTTTTACTAGGCGCTGTTTCTAAATAAATCATTGCAACCAGACCAAGCAAGAAGCAATCAGAACCATCGCTTCATATCTGCTTGATAGTTTTTCATACCGAGTCGATATTCGCCGATTGGATTTTATCTTTGCAAAAAAGCATTCTACCAGGTGTCTTTCTCTATACGTATGCTTGTCAATCTCCCTCGGGTGTTTCCTGTTTGCTTTCGAAGGAATGACGACCTTGCTACCTACTGCCTCAACAAGTTCAATGAGTTTATCTGTATCATAAGCTCTATCTGCAAAAAAATAATCGCTTTCTATGCCAGCAATCAATTCATACGAAGGAACCATATCATGCACATTTCCACCGGTTAACTTAATTCGGAAAGGATTTCCAAGGGCATCGACCACTGCATGGATCTTTGTCGTCAAACCTCCTTTGCTTCTACCTATTGCTTGAAAATATTGACCTCCCTGAACTCCGCAACCGTGTTGATGCAGTTTCACATAAGACCCATCTATCATCGTTGATTCTGTGTCTATATCTTTTGTGACCTGCTTAAATAAATCTTTCCAAGCTGATAGAGTCGTCCACCTGGCAAACCTTTTATAAACAGTTTGCCATGGTCCAAACTCTTTTGGCAAATCTCGCCAAGGGGCACCGGTTTTTAGAATCCATAAAATTCCATTGAACATTAACCTGTTATCCTTCGGCTTGCGTCCTCGTGTTTCTATCTTAGGGGATGATAAGATAGGCTCTATATGTTTCCATTTTTCGTCTGAAATAGCATGTCTGTTCATAAACAGACGGAATCATTAGTATTCTCAAATGTCTATATTTTTTTGATGTTTTTTTAGAAACAGCCCCTAGTTCTTCATTGTTCCATGGATTTTAAAAATCAGACTTGGAGAAATAATTCTATCATCCTCATTTATCCCTGAAAAGCCTCTTCCTGTTGCATTTTTTTGAGGGCCTTAATACTCTTCCGAATATTATAAGTAACCTGCCTGATCAAAATATCGATATTGTTTTTGGCTATGCTTGTAAATCGGACTCTTTTACCGCGATCATAGAGGTGGCTGATACCAAAATACCGCTCCACAATATAGCGAACTTTGGATATTCTTTTATTACGGTCTTTTCAAGTTCGATTAATTTGGCTGTGGTTGTATCCTTTCTCATTATGCCGTCACCAAAACGATTCAAACTTAAAAACTCTCGGTTCTCCTGGCCGTGATATCCTTTATCAGCACACACCATTTTCAAAGCCTGTTTCGTATAGCGGCTGTATAATGTGCAGTATTGAAAACAATTGGTATCGTGAATAGATGAAGGACTCAAGACCGTTGTCAGAATAAAGCCATGATCTGTATCTATGGAAGTATGCTCTTTTAACCCATAATAAAATTTGTCATTTTTTACCGCCCAGTTGGATTCAAGAACTCTTGAGAATTTCCGGGGCTTGCCTGTCTTATCAAGCTGCCCTTCATGGGTCGAGCGCCCTGTTTTTAATTTGTCCAATTTTTTGTTACTCAACGGCTTGCTGGCAGACCGGACGATACGCGCATCTATTGCAATCCCCTCATTGATTTTAATGCCTTCTGAAAAAAATTGTTCAATATCTTTTGGGTTATTGCTTCAAACATCCCTTGCTTAGCTGGCCTCTGAAACGAGACAAGGTTGAGTGATCAGGGGAAGCTACATTTGAAAGAAGGTCTAAAAAAGTACGGAAAGCCCTTCTGTCATTAATTTGGCTTTCCAGTTCAGGATCTGAATCAATTCTGAACCATTTTTGAAGCAAAAGACATTTAAACAACATCAAAGGGGGAGATGCTGGCTGCCCAAGTTTATTTTTTCCAGGTTCATACGTAGTAGAATCAAATAATTCTCCGATCGGACGCCAGTCGATGGAATTATCAATTTCCGTTACCCGTTTGAGTCAAATGTTGGTAAAAGAATTGGTTTCAGTAGATTCCAAATCGGTAAATGTCATTTGCTTCCTTTTTTTCTTAAAACTCATAAGGACCATCCTGAATAATGGTTGAATTTCAAAGAAAATTTATCATGCTTTGTAATTTTATTCAATATTTTCAGATATATAAAATTATATTTTTATTGAAAAATTCATTACGTGATATATTGGGGTCTGCCTTGTGGGCTGTGCAAAGCTCTCCGATTCTAAATATCTTCCTTTGGCGATCATTTCTATGTTGCATACAAAAGATAAAATCAAAATCACCTATGCCGACAAAGGATATGCTGGCACTCCCAATCGAGAGTTCATGGCCTTGAGAAAAATCAATGACGGGATCATGCGTAAAGACGATATCAACACCAAATGGCCCCACATGGGTGAAACCGAGGGATTCTATCACCAGATATCAGCCGCAAGGGCTTAAATTCGGGTGGCGACTATGTCGCCTATGCCAAAAATTTAATTTTTTGGATCCAATTTTATAATCCTGGAGAATATGTTCATTTTGCAAGAGTCTCCTTTTGAACATAGCTCCGCCCTGTCGGTTACATTGTCAATGCATCGCCCCTTGGCATTCCACCCCACCCTTTTGACTAAACTTAAAAAAGGGGTTTGCTCAAACTGTAAAAATCAGATTATTCTTTTTAACCCATCCAATAATCCGGAATCATCGCAGGCCTTTCTGTCCATCTGTTCAATTTGTTCGGAAAGGTATTGGATCTCCTGTTTAATCTGATCGTACTCTTTAATTCTTAATTTCAAATAACTCCAGGTGAGGTCGGTCAGCTCTTTCAGTCCTGCAGGGGTGATGCGGTACAAGTAGGCGGCCTTGTTGGAAGAATTTTTAAATCTTTCTATCCGGATCATTCCTTTTTGGGTGAGCAAGGATATACAATAATTGACCTTTCCCAGACTGACTCCCATTTTCTGCTTCATCTCTCTTTGGGTCAGTTTGGGTTCATCTTTTAAAAGGTTTAACAATTTAAAACGAATTTCATTGTCCCTGGGGTTGTTCATGATCTGAACTTATATGGGAAAGAGCCTGTAAGGTCAAGCTTTATTGCACCTTAGCCGGTAAATTTTAGCAAGAAAATGATGTATAGGAATTTGATTAACCGGATATGAATTTCAGATTAAATAAACAAAAAAGGGGCTGCTTTTGCGGCAGTCCCCCTTTTTATTTGCAAAAGAAAAAATCCAGGCAATCACCCGGTGAAAATCACCGTAACCTGGGCTCTTCGGTGGAAGGATTTTTGTTTGGAGGGTTGTTTGGCGGCGAACCGGTATTCTCCTGTGGTTCCGATCTGGAAAATAGAGGGTTTCAGCCCCTGTTTGACCAGCTCGTGTACAATGTTTGCCGCCCTTGAGGCACCAAGCTCGAGGTTGGAGGGATATTTCTTGGTTCGGATGGGGTCGGTGTCGGCATAGCCGTTTACCATGACTTTTACATCATAGGGTTTTAAGAACAGGGCCAGTTTTTTGAGAAAGGCTCTGTATTCTTTGGCCACCTGTGCGCTCCCTGAAGAAAAAAGAATGGGAAGGGTGGTGTTTATCCTGAGGCAGGTGTCATCTCCGCTTACCTCCACCCAGTTTTCCAGACCGTTTTTTTTGATGGAGGCCTCTATGCCGGTCCTTTTGACTGAGGGTCCCGGGGCTGTGACTTCCTTTACCGCCCTTTCAACTTTAGCCACAATGGGTTTGGTTTCGATTTTTTGGTTTTTTTCTGGGGAAAGGCCTATCTTTTTTTCCAGGATCTTGCCGAGCTCCATGTTCTGCCTTGAATCATACTCTTTCGTATAAAAGGTATTGAGAGCAGTCAGCCGGTTCTTTTCCTTTTTCAGGATTTGGATTCTTTCTTCTTTGGCGGTTACGGAGTTTTTAAGGGAAGGGGAGGGTTTTCTTCCGGCATCATTGATCCGGTTGATCTTAAGAATGAGCCAGTCAATTTCCTTTTTAATGGACTTGATCTGATCTGTCAGTACATTGGCCCTTGCCTGGGTTTGATCGATGAGCAGTTTGAGCTCAATGGTATCGTAGGCTTCGGTATCCAATAATTTTTTTTCATAATACCCGGCAGATGATTGGGAAGGTATTAAAAAAACAAACACCAGAAACACACTTAAAAAACAGATTCTCACCCCAGAACTTAACCGTCCCATGATATCCTCCAAAAACATTTTAACTCCGTCAGGTTATTGTAACTAAACCAATGCGTTTGTTTTAAGAATTTCCGCCGGTAATCGCTGAAGCGGAAGAAGTTCTGGGCTCGACATTGTTGCCCATTCCCACGGGCCACCATACCATACCCTGTTTGGCAAAATTGATGCGCAGTCTCAAACGGGCACTGGTAATGCCGTACTCTCCCTGGCTCACCTCCATGATCTCAGCTCCCCTGAGCCAGGACTGGGTATGGATCTGAATCATATCGTGATTCACGGTTCCCCGGCCCGCCTTCATAAAGGCATCCACATAAACGCCCCTGACCTTTTCAACCAGCTGCCTATACCCGTCGGCAACGGCTGCCCGCTCAGCCATGATCACGGCCTCTCCTTTTGTCAGGGCATTTTCCGGCTCAAGTCCCTTCCCGATCACATAGAAGGTCACCACCTTCTGGTTGTCCACACTGGAGCCCGTGGTTCCAAGGACATCCCCCGGGGCGCTGGCAGTGGATTGGAATCCTGTGGTGGTGCATCCGGAAAAAAAGAATATCAAAAGACTTGCCGACAAAAAAATTAATTTTTTCATGTTTTCCTTCCTAAAATTTCACCCGATTAACCGTAACATACAAACTGCTATTTTCCTCTGTTCTTGACACAAATGACACCGAGCGGTTTCCTAACCCATATTAAACAGGCCCTGTTTTACCAGACATGACATCGGACACCGGCCTTCGTTGACTCCCGGCAATTGTTCATGCTAAGAGTGGAATCGTCAACATATTGGGTTAACTTTAGCGTTTTAGGCATACCGAATCAAAAACATTTAATCCATATCCCCGGCCAGGACTTTGCAGGCTTTGCAACCGGGCGGAATATATTTGATCCGCTTCACCATGTTAAGAGATAAATACAAGATCCATGCCTTTTTCCTTAAAATTTGATTTTTTTTCTCTATTTACCCTTGTTCTGCTGTGGACATCCTTTGTTCAAGGGCCTGTTCATGCATCCGAGGGAATTTCTTCCTATTATCTCAGATATGATATCCAATCCCATAAGCATCAGGTAAAAGATGAAAGATTGACCATGGTTCCTGCCGAAGATGAGTTCAGGGCGGAAAATTTTTCTCTATGCACAATTTCAGGCAGCCTGTCTGCCCGTCCCGGTGAGATAAAACCGATGATGGAAAAAAGAGCCCGGGAACAGGTCCTCAAATCTGTTTTAAGGGAAAAAGGATTAAAGTCAGTCAAAGCCCTTAATTATGACACCATTGTCAGTTATGAAGGGGTGGTGATGGTTCCTATACTCCTCGAAACGATAAAGGCCAAGGATCAGGAGATCGAGTTCAGAGCCGCCATCCGTTTCTCTCCCCTTGCCTTCCCGGACCGGTGGAAGGCCCTGGAGTCGAAACACCGTATGAAACAGGCAGTTCAGGATTTTTTATTATTATTCAAATGAAACAGATTCATGCATAAGTATACCCGGCCCCATTTCATATTACAAAAAGAATTCAAACCGTTGCCATGAAAAGACAAACTCTATTTTTTATTCTAATTTTTGCCCTGATTTTTCCACTCGTTGCCAATTCAGGAACCGCAAACCCTCCCACCGGTATCCTTTTAACCGGCGATCAAGGCAAGATCCTTGTTTCCCGGAATCGGAACACCCCTTTTATTCCTGCCTCGACCCTGAAGATTATGACCAGCCTGGCCGCCATTCACCATTTTGGATCCGGGTTTCGGTTCGCCATGCCGGCCGCCTATGACACATCCTCCCAAAACCTTTATATTCGAGGATTGGGGGATCCTCTATTTGTATCCGAGGCAATCCGGGATTTCACGGCACGCCTGGTGGAAAAAACCAGAATCAAAGAATTCAGGCAGGTCAATGATATCATTCTGGATCTCTCCTTCTTTAAAAAAGAAATCCTCATCCCGGGAACCGGAGCCAGCCTCAACCCCTATGATGCAACCACCGGGGCTTTATGCGCCAATTTCAATACCCTGGCCTTTCAATGGGACCCTGTAAAATCTGTTTTTCTAAGCGCGGAACCCCAGACCCCGCTCCTGGATATTTTTATCAAAGAGATTCAATCGAGCGGACTCAAGCAGGGAAGGATCCTGCTGGACCCGGGCCACAGGAGGATCTACCCGGGCCTTTTGATTAAATTCTTTCTTGAACAACAGGGAATAGAGGTCCGGGGCCGTGTCAGGCAGGGCTGTTTTTCTCCAGGAAAGGGGCAGGCATTTACCTATCAATCCTTGTTCACCATGGACCAGATCATTGAAAAATTGTTGAAATTTTCCAATAACTTCATTGCCAATCAATTGATCCTGACCATGGGAGCCCAAAGATACGGAGAACCTGCCAGCCTTGAAAAAGGGGTAAAAGCACTGGAAGATTTTGCTATAAAAGAGTTGGGGCTTAAGAAGATAGGTCTTGCAGAGGGTTCCGGTCTCTCCAGAAAAAACAGACTGACGCCGGCCCAAATGGTCCGGATCCTGGATGCGTTTACGCCCTTTCACAAACTGATGTCTGAAAATCAGGACGAGTACTATAAAACAGGAACCCTGACAAAGGTGAGGTGCCGGGCCGGTTATATCAAGGGGAAGAATGAAAAACTCTATCCTTATGTCATCATGATCAATGGAAAAAACAGGGGCTGGAAACCCATTCTCCGGAAAATGATTCAAAAGGTCCGGTCAGTTGATGAATCAGGGGACTGATTTTGGACTAATTTTTGGAAATTTCCTGCTTTTGCACATCCGCCCTGTTGTATCCTTCCTTCTCGTCCCGGGTAAAATCGATATAGGCGTAGGCACTGTGATTATGGATGGATTCAAAATTTTCCGCGCTTACTGAAAACCAAGTGATATTGGTATCATCCATCATGGCCTTGGCCACATCCCGGACAATATCCTCAACAAATTTGGGATGATTATAGGCCTTTTCCGTAACGAACTTCTCATCTTCCCGCTTCAGAACGGAAAAGATATCACAGGATGCCGACCGCTCAACGATATTCACGATATCCTCAATCCAGATCAGCCGTTTGAAACGGGTATTTACCAGGACTTCCCCCCTCTGGTTATGGGCGCCGCAGTCACTGATCTCCTTGGAACAGGGACAGACCGAAGTGACGGGAACCGCCACTTTCAGGACAATATCCGTGTTTCCCGAAACATGGGAAGAGCCGAAAATCGAGCAGGTATAGTCCATCAGACCCCTTGCTTCGGTGCTGGGAGCAGTCTTCTCGATAAAATAAGGAAAGGTAATCTCAATATGGGAAGATTCCGCCCCCAAAATCTTTTTCATATCCTTGAGAATGATGTTCAAGGATTCCAGGGACACCTTGGACCGGAACGTGTGAAGGATCTCCACAAACCGGCTCATATGGGTACCCTTGCACTGATGGGGCAGGTCTACATACATGGAGATTTCAGCAACCGTAGACTGGATCCCCCGGGTCTTGTCCAGGACCTTTACAGGGTATTTCAGGCCCTTGATGCCGACCTTGTCTATGGGAATTTTTCTAAAATCAGGCTGGTTCTGAATATCTATCATTATTCATTCCCTAAAAGGTAATCATGGGCCACATTGCCCATGGACCGAAAAATATTACCTTTGATATGCTTATTTTGTTTATACATGGTTTCCAGCATGTTCCTGACCTCCCCTCTTTTGGTATTCTTTGAACTGGGGCAGGGATTTCCAAATTTCGGAATCTGAAACATCCTTGAAAACGTAACAATATCTTCCTTGTCAACATATGACAGAGGCCTGATGATATCAAGCCGTCCCTTGAAAAAAGATTGCCTGGGTTTCATGGTACCGATTTTTCCGGCATAAAACATATTGATGAACAAGGTCTCTATGATGTCATCTTTATTATGGCCCAGGGCAATCTTTTTACAGCCCGAATCCCGGGCAATCTCAAACAGGCGCTTTCTTCTGAGCCTTGAACATAAAAAACAGGGATTTTCCCTGTTCTCCTCTGAATGGGCCAAGGTTCCGTAGTCTGTATATTCCGTCACCATGGCCCCGAAATGCTCTTTCACGTACTGTTCAAGCCTTGGGGCCGGGGACGGTTCAAACCCAGGATCCAGAAAAACCGGCAGTAGATCGAATTTTACAGGAGATCTTTTTTGCAGGGATCCCAGCAGGGTCAGCAGGGTCTGGCTGTCCACGCCGCCTGAAATTCCGACGAGAATCCTGTCTTTTTCCGATATCATGGACCAGTCGTGGACGGCACGGCCCAGCAGATGCCGGACTCTTTTTTTCAGCCCTGTTTTCAATCCTTAGCTATTCGTCTTGACCCTCTTCTGTTTTTTTTCTGACAATCCGGTTGGCTGCAATCTCCCGCAGCACCGTGACAACGTCTTCGTTTTTTGATGATTTGACCAGAAGATCGGCCCCCTCCCTGACCTGACGGACTCGCTTGGCCGCCAGATGAACCAGGGTAAATCGATTGTCAACATTTTTCAAACAGTCTTCAATGGTAACTCGTGCCAAAATTCATTCCTCCAAAATCATCCTAAAGGATGTCAATGATTTCATATACTCTTTTTCCCCCGGGAGCCTGAAGAACGGCTTCGTCACCGGGTTGTTTTCCGATAAGTGCCCTGCCCAGGGGAGATGATACTGAAATTTTCCCCTGATTGATATCTGCCTCGTCCGCCCCGACAATCATGTATTCAACTTCTTGTTCAGAATCCAGATTTTCCACCAGGACCTTGCTGGCAAACCTGACCACATCCTTGGATACGGTCTCCGGGTCGATCACCTTGGCATTTCCCAGCTTATAGCCGATTTCCCCGATTCTTCCCTCGATAAAAGACTGGCGTTCCTTGGCAGCGTGGTACTCTGCGTTTTCAGAAAGATCGCCATGGGCACGGGCCGTTTCAATGGCCTTGATCGTTTCAGGGCGGTCAATGGTTTTCAGCTTTTCCAGCTCTTTTTTTAAAGCGGTAAAGCCTTGTTTTGTAATGGGTATTTGCTCCAAAACTAATGTTTACTCCGTTTTGTAATGGTAATATTCAAATCTTTCATGGAAAGTGAAAAAATGAAGCTTAGGCTCCCTTATCCACCTGGGTTTCTTTTCCGTTTTTTGATGAATGCAGAACCAGAGAAATAAAAGGCCCTGAAAGCACATAGACCAGAAAAATCCCGAACAATAAAATCCAGGGCTCGGTGGCAATTGCCACAAACACCAGGATCATTCCGACCAGTTTGTTAAAGGTTAACCGTTTGAACAAAGATACCTTTTTCAGACTTTTATAGCAAAAAGAACTGACCATGCAAAAGGACAGGCCAAACATCATAACCAGGATGACCTCCCGGAAAGGTTCGGGACTGATGGAAAGCCTTGAAAATAAAAGTACGAAGGAGACGTTCATGGCGGCTGCGGCCGGAATGGGCAATCCTTCAAAATCAGGACTGGAAGAGGCAAAGGTGTTAAACCGGGCCAGGCGCAGAGCCCCGCAGGCCATAAACAGGAACCCGGCCAGCCATCCCGGCCTGCCCATGGGTTCAAGCGCCCACAGGACCATCAATAGAGCAGGAGCCAGTCCAAAGGTCACCAGGTCGGCAAGGGAGTCATATTCGATTCCGAATTTACTGGTGGTATGGGTGGCCCGGGCAATTTTACCGTCCAGCAGGTCAAACAGGGTGCCGATGAGGATGGCAACTGCGGCATTCTCGAACCTGGCCTGTACCGATGCAAGAATGGAGAAGTAGCCGCAGAAAAGGTTCATGGTCGTAAACAGATTGGGGAGGATATAGATCCCCTTTTTCAAACTCTGTTTCTGCATGGCAATTCTCTCTTTTTCTTCTCCTAGTTCATGTACCCGATCAGAGTGACCCCGGCCTGGGTTTTGTCCCCGGGTTTGACCCTAACCTCAAAATCCGTGGGCAGATAAAGATCGAGCCGGGATCCAAACTGGATCATACCGTACCGCTCTCCCCTTGTGATCCGCTCCCCTTCTTTGACGCAATTGACAATTCTCCGGGCGATCAGACCGGCAATCTGTACCACGGCAAAGGTTTTGTCTTTTTCCGTGGTTATGATCAAAGCATTTCTTTCATTATGGATGGATGCCTTGTCAAAGGAGGCATTGATGAATTTACCCGGATTGTACTTTACCCCCTGAACCACACCGTCAAAGGGAATCCGGTTGACATGGACGTTAAACACGTTCATGAATATGCTGACCTTCTGGCAGGGAACATCCAGGTATTCGCTTTCTTCCATCCGGTCCACAACAATTACCCGGCCGTCTGCCGGGGCCAGAAAATCCTTTTCTCCATCCGGCCCCTTCCGGTCCGGATCCCTGAAAAACCAGCACACAAAACAGGTGATTCCCAGGAAAGCCCAGGCCGGTGCTGTCCACCCAAAATAAAAAAGCATCCCCGTAAAGAGGATGGTTGCAAAAATATATTTCAAACCCGGCACGGCAACGGGCAAAACCGCCCTTGCCGGCCATTTTGATGGATCCATAATTATTCTTCCCCGACTATATCCGAATTATAATAACCAAAACAAGGCCTTATGTCAATATACTTGTATTTCGGGTAAAATTGATTTCCGCATCAGACTTTCGAAGGTAGGAGGGGACCAGTGAATTTTCCGGCCGGGCAAAGAATCCGGCATCGGCCAATAGAGGCCGGGTCAAGGCGGCCGCACTGATATGGTCCATGGCTTCCGGAGCAAACACGGCCAGATGATCAAAGGTCTTGAGGATCAGATCCTGATAGGCTTTTGAGCCGGATCCGGCAAATAATACCGCCCCCTGTCCGGCCACCTCAAAAAAGGCCTGCTCCGGGGAGCAGACTCTTTCCCGGCTTTTTCCCACAAGATCTCCCCGGGCAAACCGGAATACCGAGGTATAGACCTCCCCACGCCGGGCATCCATCATGACGCATACGGGAAGATCTGAATAGCAGAACCGCCATGCAATCCCGTCCAGGCTTGATACCCCGGCACAGGGCTTGGACAGGGCATAGGCAAATCCCTGGATCATACTGATGCCGATGCGAAGGCCGGTGAAGCTTCCCGGCCCTTTTGCGGCAAGGAAACCATCCACCTGGGAGAGAGTGATCCCGGCCCTGTTCTCAAGGAGGTTCTCCACCATGACCATGAGTCTTTTGGAGTGGGTCAGCCCGTTTGTCCAGTACTCTTCACAGACCAGGCTTCCCCGGTCCAGAACTGCCAGGCTGGCCCCCTGCTCTGCCGTACTCAGACTTAAAATTTTCACTCTTTCACATCTTTTCCAATGGCCATCTTATTTTTCCAGCGCAATCTCCAGCGCCTCATCCACATCCCGGACACAGGTAAACTTAAGCTTGCTCTTGACGGTTCTGGGGATGTCGTACAGATCCTTTTTGTTTTTTTCAGGAATTATCACGTGCTTGATCCCGGCCCTCAGGGCTCCCAAAGCCTTTTCCTTGAGACCGCCGATGGGCAGGACCCTTCCCCTGAGTGAAATTTCCCCGGTCATGGCCACCTTATTGTTCACCTTCCGGTTGGTAAAGGCGGAGACCAGGGCAGTGGCCATGGCAATACCGGCAGATGGGCCGTCCTTGGGAATGGCCCCGGCCGGCACATGGATGTGGATATCGGTTTCATCAAAGGCCTTTTTATCAATCCCCAGCCTTTCCTGGTTGGCCTTGGTATAGGTCAGGGCAGCCCTTGCACTCTCCTGCATGACCTCCCCGATCTGCCCGGTCACCATGAGCTCGCCCTTGCCCTGGAAAAGGGAAATTTCAATATAAAGATGCTCGCCCCCCACTTCAGTCCAGGCCAGGCCGGTTGCCAGCCCCACCTGGCTCTCCTCCTGATCCAGTTCCGGCATGAATCTGGGCGGACCCAGGTAGCGGACAAGATTCTGCTTGGTGACCGGGAACCGTCCCTTTTTGCCCTCGGCAATCTTCCGGGCGATTTTCCGGCAGATGGCATCCAGCCTCCGCTCCAGTCCCCTGACCCCTGCTTCCAGGGTATATTCTGAAACAATGGAGGCCATGGCATTGGGACTGATATGGATGGATCTTCTGATCAGTCCGTTTTCCTTGAGTTTCCTGGGGAAAAGATGGGTTTTGGCAATCTCGATTTTTTCCTGGTGGGTATACCCCGGAATATGGATGACTTCCATCCTGTCCAGCAGTGCGGAGGGGATGGTGTCGGCAATATTGGCCGTGAGAATGAACATGACATTGGAAAGGTCAAAGGGCATGTTCAGATAGTGATCGGAAAATTCAAAATTCTGTTCCGGATCCAGGGCTTCCAGCAGGGCCGAAGACGGATCCCCCCTGAAGTCGTTGCCCAGTTTGTCGATCTCGTCCAGCATGAACACCGGGTTGTTGGTCCCGCACTGACGCAGGCCCTGGAGTATCCGTCCGGGCATGGAGCCGATATAGGTTCGCCTATGCCCCCGGATTTCCGCTTCATCCCGGATCCCCCCCAGGGAAACCCGGTGGAATTTTCGTTTCATGGCCTTTGCAATGGCCTGCCCAAGGGAGGTTTTTCCCACACCCGGAGGCCCCACAAAACAGATGATCTGTCCCCTTTTCTTGGGATTGAGCTTTCTTACGCTCAAATATTCAAGAATCCTTTCCTTTGCCTTTTCAAGACCAAAATGATTCTGGTCCAGGACCTTGCAGGCTTTCTTGATATCCAGGCTGTCGTTTGTTGAGCGGCTCCAGGGCAGTTCAACAATGCAGTCCAGGTAGGTCCGGACCACGGAGGCCTCGGAAGAATCGGAATGCATCTGATCCAAACGTTTGAGCTGCTTAAACGTCTCAATCTTGCATTTTTCCGGCATCCTGCATTTTTTGATTTTTCTCCTGAAATCTTCTATTTCGGCCAGTTTATCGTCACTCTCCCCCAATTCCCGGTGAATGGCCTTAACCTGTTCCCTGAGATAGTAATCCCTCTGGTTTCTGGAGATTTCATCCTTGACATTGGTCTGGATCTTGGCCTGTACCGTAGACAGGTCCAGTTCCCTTGCCAGCAGGTCATTGACTTTATTGAGGCGTTCCAGGGTATCGGTGATCTCCAGAAGATCCTGGGCATCTTCCACCTTGAGATTCAAGTTGGAAGCCACAAGGTCGGCCAGCTTGCCCGGAGACTCGATATGGGAGAGAAGATCCCCCACGTCCCCTGCCAGTTCACCCTTGAGGGCCAGAAGCTTCTCACTGTTTTCCTTGACATTCCGCATCAAAGCTTCGATTTTAATGTCAAGCTCTTCAGGCTCGGCATCAATGAGAATCTCCACATTGACCTTGAAGAACTTACGCTTCTTGGTAAATTGGTTTACCCTGGCCTTGGCAATTCCCTGAACAAGGGCCTTTATCCTGCCGTCGGGCAGCTTGATCATCTTCTGAACCCGGCCGATGGTGCCGACATCATACACGTCATTGACCTTGGGATTTTCAACCTCGGAATCCTTTTGTGCGGCCAGAAAAATATACCGGTCAAATTCAATACACTCTTCGATCGCCTTGATCGATTTTTCACGTCCGACAAACAATGGCAGCAACATATCTGTGAAAACAACCACATCCCTGACCGGCATCATCGGGAGATCTTTGGGGATATCCTCAATATTGCCCTCTTTTTCAATTATTTCTATGAGATCATCAATATCTGCTTCAGCCATTTAAACTCCTTAATATTAAAGCGCTGAACCATACACGACCTATCCGTACAATTCAGCGGTTTCTCTTGCTTCCTCCGATGGTCAACCCAAAGGCTTTTTGATTGATTCTACAATAAAACAGAATTTGCTTTTTACAATATCCTTGCTAAAATAATTTTAAGATACCATAAAGGTAAGGATATTTTAAATCAACCCAAGGAACCTCCCGGCATATGGACCCCATATTGATTTTTCTGATTCTTGCATTCTTCTTCGGAACCTGCGTGGGCAGCTTTTTAAACGTCTGCATCTATAGAATTCCCGAAAAAAAATCCATTGTATTCCCGGGTTCCTTCTGCCCGGTCTGCAGGGAAAACATCCCCTTTTATTGCAATATCCCCATAATCAGCTTTCTGATCCTGGGCGGGAGATGCCGGTCATGCAGGACCCGGATCCCCTTCCGATATCCCCTCGTGGAGATATTCACCGGATGCCTGGCCGCAGCCGTGGCCTATAAGTTCGGTTTCAGCGGCCAGGCCCTGGTCTGGTTTGTCTTTGCCTGTACCCTTACCGTGGTCTCCTGTATTGATCTGGACCATCAGATTATCCCGGATATCATATCCTTGCCCGGCACCCTTATTTTCGGGATCCTGGGTTTTTGGGTCCTGGAACTTGAACTCAAATCTATAGTATTGGGAATTATTACCGGCGGAGGAATTCTTTATGCCGTTGCAGCCATATATTTTCTGGTAAAAAAAGAACAGGGTATGGGCGGAGGAGATATCAAACTCATGGCCATGATCGGGGCTTTGACCGGCATCAAAGGTGCTTTATTTACCATTTTCGCAGGGTCCTTGCTGGGAAGCGGGATAGGAATTCTTGTCCTAGTCAGTAATAAAATCATCAATATCAGGCAGAAAATCCCCTTTGGGCCTTTTCTTTCCGGGGGCGCCCTCCTCTATCTCTTTTTCGGGGATGAATTGATCCGGTGGTATTTTCACACCCTATCCGGATGAAATTACAGGATCAGAGGATCAGACTCCGTAGCAGACTTCTATTACTAGTTTCCCCTTGGTCGTTTTAAAAGGAATAACAATGACATCCCCTCCCCCCTCGATATGGTCGATGTCCTGGTCAGCCCCGGTACACACCCTGTCCAGCTTGACTTTAACCTTTTTATCCATCTCGGCAATCTTGGTGGTCACGTGGCCCGCCACCATATTGGAAATTTCTCCCACCGCATCCAGGATCTCATCGTTTATCTCAGTCATATCCTCGCCGAACATGGCCGATACAATCCCCAGGATACTTTTCTCTGAAAAGCTTATAACGGCTGAACCTTTGAGGTCTCCGCTGATCTCAAGCACCCCGGAAATATCTCCCTGGGCTTTACTGCCTGATTTTAGAAAAGGAGATTCAGGTTTGACCTTAACAAAGGCGGTTGTATCAAGAATGTGTAAAGTTCCTTCAATGAAAGGATTCACAAGAGCTGCATCCATTTTTCCCTCCTATTTTCATTGATTTTATGATTTTAACCCGATCTGTGCAATGAAATTTTTAAAAAATGTCAATAAATCCTTGACAGGCCCGTCCCAACGACGTAACGTACGCTGAAAGCTGATTGAAATAATTAATGCTGGCCAAACGTTTGTAAATCGGAATTACGTTTGTAAGGCATACTTAAATTCTGGAATTTCTAGAAACTCAAACAAAAAGGAGTGATTAAGATGAACAAAGGCGATTTGATCAACAAGGTTTCTGAGGTGCTCAACAGCAAAAAAGAAGCTCAGGCTGCAGTAGACTGCGTTATTACTGCAATCACTGATGCCCTTGCCGGCAACGATTCTGTTACTCTGGTAGGATTCGGCACATTTAAAACCGCTGAAAGAAAAGCGAGAAAAGGCAGAAACCCCCAGACCGGAAAAGAAATCAATATTCCTGCCAGAAACGTCCCCAAATTCGTCCCTGGAAAAGCGTTGAAAGATGCTGTAAAATAACAGCTGAAAATCTTTTTCTATCTAAATTTTCATGTTCAGGCAGTACTTAACTTTTGGTTAATGCTGCCTGAACTGATTTTCGCCCATGGATTTTAATATTGAAACCATATTCTTGCCGTCCATCGGTGTGGATCTTGTGATGAACATCGACTCATTGATGCCCCTTCCCCGGGCAAGCATTATCCATGACGTTGACTTTTCCCGAAAGACGATTACCATTGCCCAGCCCCGGATTCCTTTCACCGAAACCACCCAGTTTGATCAACTTCACTTGACCACCATCATACGGACTGAAAAAAGACGGGTGAGGGTGGGGATCTCATGCAGGCCCGTTCAATTTATCGACACCTATCGTCTGGCAGGAGATTCAACGGACAGAGCCATTGTGGTTCAGTATGAACTCCCTGTAAAGGAAACCAATATAAGGTCGGCCTATCGGCTTTCCCTAAGTTCCAGGTACACCATCCGGGCCAAGCTGATATGCGGGCAGCTTGAATACCATACTCCCATACACTTCAGGGTCAGGGACATCTCCCTTTCCGGCGCCAGCCTTGTCATCCCCAAAAAAGTAAAACAAAAAAAGAATCCCCTTATCGGATTGGCCCTGAATGAAAAACTGGTTGCGGGAATCAGCCTGGTGGACGCCAAAAAAGAACAGCCCGTGGCTACCTTTGCCCTGAAATTTAAAGTCGTCCGCATGAATCTCAAACACACGGATACCACTGTGCTGGCCGGACTCAAAACCATCAAACTGGCCAAAAAGGACGAGGATGCTTTAAGCGACTTTATCCACGCAGCCCAGATTCACCAGTTAAGCCGGTTCGAATCCCCTAATTCATAAATCTTCAATATACTTCCTTACCCAGGCAAAAGCCCGCTTCTGATCCGGATCAAGCCTGTTTTCATCGATTTTTCCGATTTGCTCCAGGACTTGGGCCCGGGTAATTTTCGAATCGTCTCTATACCCCTTTATGGCGTTTCCAGTCCCTAATTTCAACTGATTCAAATGGCTGTCAAATTCAGGATTTTCACGGGCAAATTCACTGAAATTTCTGGACAGGATGCGGCCGGCCAGTTTCCTTACCCGGGGACTTTTAATTCTAAAAAGCAGATCGGGTTTTTTACGGTCTTCGGTATCGGTAAATCGTGCGATTTCCTTTTTCTCGGCAAAGGAAAAAAAACCGGACTGATAAAGGTCGGCATCGGGATCAATATCCGGGATAAACGGATACCGAAAGGCTTTAAAATAGTCTATCGAATCAAAAAACAGATCCGGCCTTGACCTGAAGCTCTCTAACCTGTCCAGGGCTGTCTGCTGTGAGTCCCGGGTCAGACGGTCCCAGAACCTGTCCAGGCGCGGGAGAACGATAACCTGATCCGCCGGACGCTTTCGGATGACAAACCAGTCATATTTTCCGGTTTCTTGATCAACCTCCTGTTCCATATCCAGGCGGACCCACAGATCCTGATTTTTATAGGCAAAGGAAGCTCCGATATGGACCACCGGTGCCAGATAATTGGCCCGGGGCCCAAAAGCAGGGGAAACGATGATACCAAGCTTGAACCCATGACCCTTTACCTGGAACTCCGGTTGTATCTTGGCGATTCTCGCCGGGTCCTTTTCCCTGTCAAAAAAATTCAGGGCATACCTCCAGACTTTTTTTTCCCGGGAAAGCCTTTTACTCAGTTCAATCAGGGCCTCTACATCGGCCATGGCCTCGTGGGCCTGACCAGATGTCACAAAAGCGTTTTCCCGGGTCAAAAGCTCCAGCTTGAGGCTGGACTCTCCGTTCTCCAGCCGGGGCCAGGAAAGTGCAGATTCACAAAAAACCCGGAACAGGGCCGCCACTGGCAGCATATCCATTCTGGAACATCCGTTTGCATACTGATGGGAATAGGGATCGAGCAGGTTCCGGTAAAACAGGAATCTTAGGAACTCATCATCAAACCCCAGGGAATTATACCCGACGCTGACAGTATCGGGGGTATTGAAAAGGGTATGGATCCTGCGGGCGGCCGGGTATTCATTCATCCCCTTTTCCAGGTCGTCGCCGGTCAGACAATGGGTGATGAAAGCCTGGGGAGAGGGGATAACATCTTCTCTCAATTTAATGGTCAGGGAGGTGCGTTCAATTTCCTTTAGATCCGGATCGGTCCGGATGGATGCAAAGGTTAGGATCTGATCAAATGCAGGGTTTAAACCCGAAGTTTCGACATCGTAGAACAAAAAGGTTTTCATACCACCTCCCTGCGAATCTTAAGGCATAAACGCCAAACGACAAAAGGGGGAACAAATAAATTTGCCTCCCCCCTTTTGAACCGAACAAATAAGAACTATCTTTTGGAAAACTGAAAACTGGCCCTTGCGCCTTTTTTCCCGTATTTTTTACGTTCTTTTTTCCTGGAATCCCGGGTTAGAAACCCTGCGTTTTTGAGCACCCCTCTCAATTCGGGATCCGCAAGAACCAGAGCTTTGGAAAGCCCCTGTCTGACAGCGCCGGCCTGACCGGATTGACCGCCACCCATGACGGTAATTTTAATATCAAAGATATCCTGTTTTTCGGTTAAAACAAGGGGAGAAGCCAGCAGTTCCTGGTTCACACTGATATCAAAATATTCACCCATGTCCCTGTCATTGACAATGATATTGCCCGTGCCGGGTCTCAGCCAAACTTTGGCCACAGAATCTTTACGCTTGCCTGTGGCGTAAAATATGTTTCCAGTTTCCATTGATCGTGTTCTGTCCTTTGATTCTTAAATTTCAATTACTTCCGGCTTTTGAGCAGCATGGGGGTGCTGATCACCAGCGTAAATAAATAATTTCTTGCCCAATTTTCTGCCCAGTCTGTTTTTCGGCAGCATGCCCCTGACGGCCTTGCGAATCACCTCTTCGGGTTTCTTCTCAAGCAGTTCTTTGGCAGTGTCCGATTTAAGACTTCCGATGTAACCGGAGTGGCGATAGTATTGTTTCTGATCCAGCTTGTTGCCGGTCAGACGAATTTTGTCAGCATTAATCACTACCACCCAGTCGCCTGTATCTACATGGGGAGTATAAAGGGGATTATGCTTGCCGCGGATTCTGTAGGCAATCTGTGACGCAAGTCTTCCAAGAACCTTGTCTGCCGCATCAACAACACACCAGTTTTCTTTGTTGTCTGATCTTTTTGCACTATAAGTATATTTTTTCAATGTTCTCATTGCTCCTCTTCGTAAACACAACCCGCAACATTTACCTGATTTCCCTTTTAAAGTCAAGGAAATTTTATAATTCAATTCTTTTTTCTGATTTCAGGCCCGGGACAATTGAATTTTTTTCCTTTGGGCTTGACAGCTTGCTGGATGTCTTGCAGGAGACTTCCGCATTTAGCACTCCGCCGTTTTCCACAATCAAATCCTTGCATTCCACCTTTCCGGAGCAGATGCCGGTGGCAAGAATAATCAGTTCCTTGGATGCGGAGATATCTCCCTGGAACCTGCCGCCGATGGTAATGCTGGCCACCCGGGTGGAACTGGAGTTGACGATACCGTCTTCGGCAATGATCACTGCATCCCCTTCAATGGTGCCCGTCACCTGCCCTTTAATGATAAGCTTACCCGTGCTTGAAATCGAGCCGTCGATTTTCAGTTCCTTGTCAATGATTGACAAATTTTGTTTATTGGTCTTTGCCACGATCAGTCTCCTTGCCGCCTTAAGATTGAATGTCTATATAAACTCTACCGACTTCTTTGCCCTTAAAAGTTGTCAGTATATGATAGCGCCTGCCCTGTTTTTCAAGTGAATATCCCTGCATCAGAACTCCGGCAGCTGTATCGATTACATACCCCCGGTCTTCACCGTTATTCTTGGATTTATTCCCCACAAACCCCTTGAAATTCACCACATACTCCGAGGGATCGATCTGCCCGGTGATGATATCTTCGATCACCAGCTTATCCCCGTAATTTACGGCCACATGGCTGTAATTGTCTGCAATGATGGTCTCTCCGTTTATTTTCAGCTTATACAATATGGTCTTTTCTTTCCGGGACTCTTCCACGGCCAGTTTAACCGGCCCCCTATCGGGGACAGATGCCGCTTCTCCCTCGGCCACGTCCAAAAACACACTGCCGCAGGCATAGGAATCCTTTTTGGCCTCGATTCTGGTGGATTCCACGATTTTAAGCTTTTTTTTCAAATCGTTAAATTCATTTCCCACCCCCAGGACATCCACGCTCAGACCCCGCTCATAATTGGCCACGATGTCATGGACCAAGACGCGGTCCCCCTGTTGAATCTTGAGGTGCTGCATTTTGGCCACAACAACGGGGATAGAATCATTCACAGAGATGATCATGTACTGCATCTCCGGCTTTTTCAAATCAATCCCAGGGGTCTCAGGGATGATACCCAGGACCTCCATAAATCCGTTTATGGCGTAGATGTGCTGCCTGACCTTCTGCTCTAAAGGCAGAGATTTGGCAGACTCGACCCCGAAAGCCGGTATTTTGCAGACATTATGGGCATAATAGGTGGCAGACCGCCTCTGCTCCTTGTGAAGGGAATCAGGATGGCTTGTCCGGTGATTATTAAAATGAAAAAGATAAGATTCGTTGTTTATGTTCATATTGATCTTTTCAATCACTTTTTGGGCCATGATTTCAAGATTCACCGGTTTTTTACCGTCCCCTGGATTCAGCAGGGCATCATCGGCAATCAGGGACTGCCCGTATTTTTTGGGGTTCCTGTCCTTGTCCTCCCATGTGGGGGAGAATATGCCGGATCCTTCATGGAGATTTAAAAAGCAGTCACTCTCACAGATCAGTCCCTTAAGTACATTTACCACCTTGGCTTCGTAGTTGGCCGTATGGTCGTCCATGAATTTCCGGTTCATATCCTGGTTGATCTGTCTTTCGTTTTTCAGGATGGACGGAAAGTTGGCCCGGGGCACAACAATGAGATTTCCGGTTTCAAGGGCAAAATCTGCATAAAAATCCGCGGCCAGAAATCCTCCGGGCTCATCCCCCTGGATTCCTCCGATGATGAGTAGGGTTTTTCCTTTTCTGGCTCCGATGACCCGGTATACATGGAGTTCATTCTCCTGCCCCTCAAAATAGACCGTATGGGTTCTCTGGCCGGCCAGACCAAGGCCGGGCAGAAGCGTGAAAAAAAGGATAACCGCAGCACAAGAGTGGACCCAAAGGCCATGTATAGGTCTGGCTCCCCTTTTAATTTGCCTTTTTAGAATTTTAAATTCCATCAGTTCTGATCCGTTTCTTCAGGCAGAATATCAATAAAACTTTCAGAGATCAGTTTTCCTTGTTCGTCAAATATATACACAGCCGCTTTCTTATAATAATCAGGGCTTTTCCCGTTTTCGATCCTGAATCTCACCGGCTTGAAATGGGCAATGGAAAAGTACTGCCCTTTCCTGTGCAGGGAAGGAATTCCGTCCTTCAATGGAACCGTCGGAACCACCAGCCAGTTTTCCGGACCGGTGATTTCCGGCTTCAGGACAGTAAATATCCTTCCGGAAACTCCCCCGGGTTTTTCCGAAACATTCCGGATGTCAAACCCCACCAGAAGATGTTTGTCAAGTTTATCACGGGTAATGGAGAATTTTTCCACTGCCACGCTGTTGATTAAGCTTTTCCCGCTCGGCCCTGGATCAGTCTCTGTTTTTTGGGCCTGGATTTTCTCTGGTTCCGCCTGAACTTTAGGCTGCTGGTTTTGGACAGCCGCTATCTTTTTCTTCCCAGGGGCTGCCTCTATTTTTTTCTCATTTGATTTTGACACGGCGCTGGGCGTTGGATCTTTTACGGGTGTGACGGCCGCGATCTTCTGCTTTAGTTCCTCGCTGGATGGCTCTTTTTTCCCATTCTTCGGAACCGCTTTCCGGTCTTTGGACCCCGGTTCCACCCTGGGCTCCTTACCGGAAATGACCAGCCGGGCCATCAACACCTCTTTTTCCTCCACCAGCCTCTTATATTTTTTTTCCAGAACAGTCACTTTTTCCGCAAGCACACGGTTCTCTCCGGATAGATGCGCATAAAAAAAATAAAGTCCGCCGGCAATCAGGGCACAGACGACACTTGAAACCCATAAAAATTTTACAAGAACTCTCAGATAACCGCCGGATTTCATCCCCCCGAAATCATCCACAATAAGGATCCGTTTTTTTCTGGACCTTTTGTGCTCAGCTGGTTTTGCCCTGGCTATTTCCCTTTCCAGTTCTCTTGAGATATCTTCCATGATCCACCTTTGTTAACTAGTTTCAATTGCTTGACGCCCTTTGTTGAAAAACCGCTGGACTCATAATTTTGCATAAAAGTTACCTCCAGCCCATCCTTTTTCTTGGATATTTTAAAATTTTCTCCGGTCACACGGATGTAGGCATACCTCTTGGACAGGGCTTTTTTTCTGCGTATCCATGCTTTTTTGGACATGCCTTCAGACCGGAATCCAGGAACATAAAAAGCCCCGTAGGCATCCATGTCCTTGGCAGACCAAGCCGCCAGCCAGGCCCGGACCGTATCCAGTGCAGCTTCCTTAGAGGGTTGGGAGCTTATCAGTTCCAGTGCAGCCACGACAAGTGGAACTTCAGCCTCTGCAAAGGTTTTGTTTTTCATCTGAAACATGTCCCCCACAATTTTATAGCCTGGTTCCTGGCTTTTAAAAAAGAGCTTTCGCCTTCCAAGATTGAGCTTTTTTTCCCCCCAGGCCAGATCAAAATCCATGAGAACCACATAAAGGTCTTTGTGTCTGTAAATACCGGTGGCAGAGGTATTCAGCCTTAACTCTTTTTTCAGTTTTACCGCCCTTCCCCGTATTTTGAGCCACTCTTCCCACCAGGAGATGTCCGGCACATAGGAAGGTGCATAAAAAGAGAGAAATTCATGGTAGGAACCCCGTTCAATGGCTTTTATCCAGTCGCTGACAAGGTTCATGATTCTGGTTCGGGTTTCCTTGATCCGAAAAGACTCTTCCTGCCCGATTTTATCTACAATAATCAGGGGAGTCGAATCGAGACGGATGTAATTGGAAAGGGCCATGACATTTTCGTTTTCCAGGGCAATACACCCGTTGGAGTCCATGGGCTTGAGTGCCCTGTCTGTTCCGTGTATCCATATGGCTGAACCGTTTTTCCCCTGGCGGCGGTCCATGAAATTGGGATAATCCGTGGGAAACGCCTTTTTGCCGTATACCGGGGCCAGATATTTATCCTCAAACTCGTCGATCAAAAAATAAATACCCTCCGGGGTTTTCTTATCCCCCTTCTCGATCTTTGGGCCTGATACCTCACCGGTGGAACACGGGGCGCTGAACACAAGTTCCAGGGACCTGTCAAACCCCTGACCTGCTTTATAGATATAAAGCATCTGGCTCTCCTTTTCCACCAGGATGGCATTTTCATTTTCCGGCAACTCAATTATGGAAGGAGGCTGATTTTCCGGCCTTTGAGCAGATGCACAGACAAACGGGGCCGACAGGGTCAGCACCAGGATCAAAAAACAGATACTGGGATAATAATATTTAAAAACCACTTTCATTTAAGACCATCATCTTGATTCATCCGGTTTTATTTTTAGATGTTTATACGCTTCTTCAGATGCCCTTCTTCCGCTGGAGGTCCGTAATACAAGCCCGATCTTCAGAAGAAAGGGTTCCACCACATCCACCAGGGTATCGGTCTCTTCCTGGAGGGTCGCGGCAATGGCCTCAACCCCCACGGGTCCGCCTTTATAAAAATCAATAATTGTTTGTAAATAGTTCCGGTCGAGCCGGGTCAGCCCAAGACTGTCAATCCCCTCCAGACTGAGGGCGGCCTTGACGGATTCCGAAGTGACCCGTCCGTTTGCCCGGACCTGGGCAAAATCTCTGACCCTTTTGAGCAGCCGGTTGGCAATTCTCGGGGTTCCCCTTGACCTTTGGGCCAGCTCCATACAACCCTGACCTGATATTTCTGTTTCTAGCAGTTGTGCAGACCTTTTGATAATGGTCTGAAGCTCTTCACAGGTATAAAAATCCAGGGTCCTGAAAAGCCCGAATCGGTCCCGCAAAGGGGAAGACAACAATCCCACCCGGGTGGTGGCCCCCACCAGAACGAACCGTTTGAGCCGGTACCGGTGGCTCCGGGCATGGATCCCCTTGTCAAAGACAAAGTCCACGGCAAAATCCTCCATGGCCGGATAGAGAAACTCTTCCACCACCTTGGGGATCCTGTGAATCTCATCGATGAAAAGGATATCTCCGTCTCCCAAATTGGTCAGTATCCCGATAAGATCTCCCCCTTTTTCAAGGGTCGGCCCCGAGGTCACCGTCAAATCACTTCCCATTTCATTGGCGATGATATGGGAAACCGTTGTCTTCCCAAGCCCCGGAGGACCGTGAAGCAGGATGTGGTCCAGGGGTTCATTTCTGAGTTTGGCGGCCTGAATGGCGATTTTCAAGGTCTCCACCGATTCTTTCTGCCCCACATAATCTTCAAATCGGGTGGGTCGAAGGGAAATAATATCCGGAACCCCGTCCTCCCTGAGTTTCCTGGATGTCACCACCCCTTTTTTATCTCCCGGTTCGAGTCTATCTTCCGGGCCAGGGCTGTTCGACGAAAAGGAAAGGATCCCTTCTGACATGATTATTGATTCTCCCTATAGATTTCATCAAACAGGTCCTCGGGTGTAGAGATCTCCTGGTTCCGGGCAAGAGCCTCATTGATCATCCTCCTGGCAGAGGCAGTGGAATGGCCCAATTGTTCGACCAGGACCACCTCCACCTGGCCGGCGACCTCCTGAAGGCTGGAAGAAATCGGCTCCCGGGCAGGGGTATCCTTTTCTGAAACCCGGGTCACGAATCCCTCTACCTTTCCATGGAGGGTGGCAATAATTTTTTCGGCTGTCCGTTTGCCGATTCCGGAGAGCTGGGAAAGAAATGAGACGTCCTTTTGTTCGATGGCCAGGGCGATTTCCCCTGTCGGCCGGGTCAGGGCTTTTACCGCCTTCATGGGACCGATGGCCGCCACGGTGATGAAAAGCTGGAAAAACGCCCTGTCCTCCAGGGAAGCAAAACCGATCAATATGGGTTTGGGTTGTCTTTCCGTGACATGGTAGTAAATATACAGGGCAATGGTTTCGTCCTCTTGAGATCGACCCATGATCTGCTGAATGGTGGTTGCATTCAATAAAATTTCGAACCCGATCTGTCCGGCCAGCAAAAGGATCCCTTCTGCTTCAACCCGCATGACCCGTCCCTCAAGATACCCGATCATAGAACCTTTCCATACCTGTAATACCCGGTCAATGCCAGCCCCAGGGCATCCGAGGCGTGAAACGGGCGTATGGGCTCCGGATGATTGAGAAGATTTCTTACGGCCCGCTCCATCTGAAACTTATCTGCCCCTCCGTTTCCCGAGATTATTTTCTTGGCCTCCCGGACCGGTATTTCTTCCACGGGCAATCCTGCCCGGTGTGCCGCAACCAGCAGGACCCCTGAAACTTTGCCCAACATAATACCTGATCCCGGATATTTTTCAAGGGAGTAAATATCCTCTATAACAACATAATCGGGATTTTGATCCGTAAGAAATTCCAGGATTTTGGAATAAATGGTGTCCAGTCTCAGGGGGGTGGGGTCCTTTGGACTGGTGGAGATACTGCCAAAGGAATATCCGGCAATTTGGTTTCCCGTACCCTGGACCACGCCGATCCCTGTGCCGGCCAATCCAGGGTCAATACCGACTATTTTGATCATGGATGAGTTTAGTTGAGGCTCTTTAATTTTTCCCTGGCATAGGAGGCTTCTTTGGCCTTGGGATGCCGCTTGACCAACTCATTCAAAATCAGTCTGGCATTGGCCTTTTCGCCCAGTTCGGCAAAAGAATACCCCTGTTTAAGCCTTGCAGCGGCAGTCTTGTTGGAATCCGGATAGTCTTCCAGCACTTTCTGGTACTCCAGAATGGCCTTTTCATACCATTTTTCAGCATAATAGGAATCGGCAATCCAGAACCGGGCATTGTCTGCGTTTTTCGAATCCGGAAATTTATTGATAAAATTTTCAAACTGGATCCTGGCATTTTCCATGTCCCCTTTGTCGAAAAGGGTTTTGGCAAAATCGTATAACCGGGTTTCAGACATCTCTTCCGATGGTTCAGAAATAACTCCGGATGAATCCGGATCATCGCCTTTACCGGCCATGGGTTCAAATCCCATATACCGTTCCAGCTTGATCAGCCGTTCGTAATTCCTGGATATGGCCCCGTCCAGCCGCTCAAGTTCTTTTTCAAGATCTTCCCGGCGTTTGGCACTGTTGGTGCCCAGATTAAAACTCAATTCCTGAATCCGGGTATCCATCTGCTGAAATTTTTCCTTTGCCTGCTTCAACTCATAGTTGATCTCGGCATATCTTTCCTGGATCCCGCCTGTTTTCTGGTCAAGTTCTTCTTTTATCCGGGCCATTTCTTCTTTGAGACCGGCTTCTCTCTGGGAAAAACTCTGCTGTTCCGAGAGCTGCCGGTTGTTTTCCATCTCAAGGGAAGCCACCCGGTTTTCCAGCAGAACATACTTGTCCTGACCCACACAGCCGGAAAAGACAAGCAGCCAGATACTGGCCAATAAAAGGGATTGTTTCATCACCAAGCTCCAAGCAAATCACCGGGAAAAGGTTCAGGCATATTTTTTCGCCTGAACCTTTCCCTGTATTCGGACTATTTTAAAACAAATTGAGCGCGCCGGTTCTTTCTCCAGGCTTCTTCGGTCTGTGCCGGGTCCAGGGGACGTTCTTCGCCATAACTGACGGTGTTCAAACGGGACTTGGGCACACCAAGGTCTGAAAGAAAATTCTTTACGGCACTGGCACGTCTCTCTCCCAGGGCCAGGTTGTATTCCGTTGTTCCCCGATCATCACAATGGCCCTGGATGGTAACGGAAACGGAAGGGTTGGCCTCCAGCCAGGCAGCCTTTTCTTTCAGGATCATCTTGGCCATGGAGGTCAGGGCTGAACTGTCATATTCAAAGTGAATATTCTGATTCAGGAATCTGGCTTTTGCCGCGGCAATTTTGGCCTCTTTCATTGCCTGTTCTTTTTCCATCTGCTCTTGAAGTTCCTGGGCTTTGATTCTCTCTGCCTCGGCTTTTGCATCGGCTTCGGCCTTGGCTTTTGCATCTGCATCCGTCATGGACTGATCTTCCACCATTGCGGACTCGGACACGACTTGTTTTTTTGCGCAGGAAATAGTCATAAAAAGTCCAGCCACAAGAATAGCCATCATCAGGTGTAACCATAATTTTTTGTTCATCACGCCTCCTTGAATCAATGAATTACTTCTTTTAATTTTTAGAACTGATAGGCCCTGACCAGTTGGGCTGAGTCTGTTTTCCCTTCAGGGAGAACAACCGCCTCTGATCAGTACCTGCAGCTGTCATTATAAAAATCCTAGACACCCCTCCTTCACGGTTTGAAGAAAATGCGATCAGGCCGCCGTCCGGTGACCAGGTGGGATCTTCATTATCTCCCTGGTTCCGGGTCAGCTGGATGGGAATGCCGATTCCCGAACTCAGATCCGAATCCATCTTGATCATGAACAGATTGATCCGGTTCTTTTCAATGCCCACATAGGCAATCCTGGTGCCGTCGGGGGACCATGCCGGGGACGTATTGTAACGCCCCTGGAAAGTGACCCTCCGGGCTTCACCGGTTGCAAGATCCTTAACGTAAATCTGTGGGGTCCCGGCCCTGTTGGAAGTAAAAGCAATCCTCTTACCATCCGGTGAAAATCTCGGAGACACGTTAATGCCCCAGCTTTTGGATATCTTTTTAATAATTTCTCCCTTCTGGGTCAACAAATATATTTCCTGGGCCCCAGAAAAACTTAATGCAGCGGCAAGTTTCATCTGTCCCGGCATCCAGTCCGGGGAGATATTCATCCCCTTGTAATTGATGATGGTGCCCCGCTTGGTTTTCAGATTTTTAATGTAGATATCCGGTTTTCCCTTTGCATAGGAGACATAGGCCAGCCATTGGCCGTCATCAGACCAGGCAGGAGACAGACTGATACTTTTGTGACGAGTCACCTGGCGGATGTTGAACCCGTCAAATTCACAGGTAAAGATTTCCTTATTCCCCTTTACCGTTGAGACAAAGGAGAGCTTTGAGTTGAACACCCCCCATTTGCCGGTCAATTTATAGGAGATTTCACTGCAGAACAGGTGAATCATCTTACGGATCTGGGATTCAGGCCCGGTATATATTTTTCCCACCAGCAGTTTTGCATTAAAGGTATCAAAGAGCCTGAGTTTGAACTTGACCTTACCCTGGATCTCTTCAATCCCGCCGGTCACCAGAAGATCCGCCCCGATGCCGGTCCAGTCCCTGAAGTTGATCTGTCCCAGCTGGAGACCGGTTTGGGCCGGGTCGGATAGAAAGGCGGCAGGATCCATTACCTTTAAATATCCGGTAAACCCCAGGGCCTTTTTGAGAATGTTCTCTGCTTTCTCCCCTCCCCTGATTTCCGTATCTTTGCCGTTAAACGCCTTAAACCGGGTCACGGCAATGGGGGTCTTGTTCAGAAAAGGATTATAGATATTAATATAATCCACCTCTTTTGAGTAAAGATCCTGGGCAGGACAGAAAAAGAAAACCAGACTTCCTAGGATTATACAGCAGATATGATGTGTAAGCAGGTTTTTCATTTTAAACCCTTTGGTGTAAAAATCACGACAACGTCATAGGATCTCATGCCCGGAGGGAGTTCAGGCAGGGGATTTGCCCTCTTGATCGCCTTTTTGGCAGACTCGTCCAGATACCGGTTCCCGGATCTTGTTTCATATGTAATATCCCGAATCTCACCGCTTTTCAATATCTTGATCAATATTCTGACCTGGAGGCCCTGATCCATTCTGGCAAGAACGTCGTTGAACACCCAGTTTTGTTCAATGGCCGACTGCAAAACCATTTTATACAGATCTATGGGTTTATATCCTTTTTTGGCCATGCCGGAGCCCTGTCCCTGGTCGGATCCGCTGCCGCGGGTTTCCACGGATTCCCTGAGTCTTTTCAATGCGTTTGAAATCTGCTTTTCCTTCTGGGTATCGATCTTTTCGGCAAGCCTCTGTCTGGCCTTTTCCAGTTCTTTTTCAGGGTCGACCTTAGGTTTCAGGCGCTTCTCGGGTTTTTTCTTCTTTTTTTCCTTTTCTCTTTCTTTTTCCCGGGCCGCCATGATCTCTTTCAGGTTCTTGGGTTTGGTTTTAAGGCTGATATCCGGCTTCAGCATGGCCACGGGTTCGGGGGCAGGCTCCGGGGCCGGGTCTGGAAGGGGTTGGGGCTCCAAAGGAATTTCAGCGGTCTTGGCCGCTTCCTCTGGTTCCGGGGTCTGAGCCTTTGGGGCCTGGGGAATTTTTGCCCCCCCTTCGGGCCCGGGGGTAAAGGAGACCAGATCCACCTGGATCACCTTTGGCAGGGGCCTGACCCTTTCAAAATGATGAAAAAGCAGAATACCCATGAAAAACAGAACATGGACCATAAGGGAGACCAGGAGAAACAGGGCCAGGGTTTTCCTATCCTGATCCACCAGTTCAAGGCTGGAGAAGCCGTGAAAAAGCTTTCTCCTCTCTTTTAAGCCGGGCCGGAATTCCATACCTTAATTTCAGGACTCTTCTTCATTGTCGGGAAGTGTGATCATGCCCAAATTTTCAACCCCTGCCTTTTTGATTTTGGACATTATGTTGACCACGATCCCATAGGGGACCCTTTTGTCCGCCCTGAGATAGACCCCGCCCGAGTCCATGTTTTCCAGGACCGCCCCGAGTTTCTCGGTCAAGAAGGCCGCACTCACTTCCTGGTCGTTGATATAGACCTTGAGATCGTTATCAATGGATATGATCAGGTTCTCCTTGTCCGTGGGCAGGGGATCGGAACTGGCGGCAGGCAGGTCAACGTCCACCCCCTGGACCATCATGGGGGCGGTTACCATAAAGATAATCAAAAGAACCAACATGACATCCACAAAGGGTGTTACGTTGATCTCAGACATGAATTGATCGTTACCGGATCCCAGCTGCATTATGCCTCCATCTGTTTTTGGATATCCCGCTCAATGATATTCAAGAGATCCGAGGAAAAACTCTCCAGCTCCGAGTTCATCACCCGGATCCGGTCTGTAAAATAGTTGTATCCGATAACCGAAGGAATGGCCACGGCAAGGCCTGCCGCCGTTGCCACAAGGGCTTCGGAAATACCGGGCGCCACCACGGCCAGGCTGGCGGAGCCGCTCAGCCCGATGCCCTGGAAGGTGCCCATAATCCCCCAGACGGTTCCGAAAAGCCCGATAAAGGGCGCGGTATTCCCTGCAGTGGCCAGGAAGGGGACCAATTGGGTCAGCCGCCGCAGTTCCACATTGATGGACCGTCTCAGGGTCCGTTTGATACTGCCCATGGCATGTAAATATGAAGTTTCGGTTTTTAGTGTCCTGGTCTCCTTCCCGTCCTTGCCCTCGGACCTGGCCATTTCCATGTAGGCGGTAATGAAAATCCGGGCCATTGGGCTGGATCGCAGGGCCTTGGCCTTGGAAAAGGCATCGGCCAGGGTCCGGCACTGCCAGAAAATATCGGTAAAGTCTGAAGATTCCCTGTAGGCTTTCCGGACATATCTAAATTTTATGAACATAATCGCCCAGGAGATGATTGAAAAAAACAGGAGCAGGAGCAGGACAAACTTTACCACCGGTCCGGCGTCGTTCAACATGTAAAGCAGCCCCATTGTTTCAGTGCCCATAAAACCTCTCTAAAAAAGCCTGATATAAACAGGCTGTAAAGATTTACACAAAATTTCATCAATTTAAGTATATGAGCGTGGAATCCATGTCAAGCCCAATTTCAACCAATAAAGCCCCTTGAGTGAACTCAAGGGGCTTTATTTTATACTAGCTCAGACGAAAAGACCTAGGTCATTTAAAATGACAGATCATCTTACATCATTCCGGGCATTCCGCCGCCCATTCCGCCGCCGGGCATTCCGCCGGGCATTCCGCCTCCGCCTGCATTTTCTTCAGGTTTTTCAGCGATCATGGCTTCTGTGGTCAGCATGACAGATGCAACGCTGGCTGCATTCTGCAGTGCAAAACGGACCACTTTCTTGGGATCAATGACACCGGCTTCAATCAGGTCTTCATAGACATTGGTTCTGGCATTGTAACCAAATGCGCCTTTGCCTTCCTTCACCTTGTTGATCACGACAGAACCCTCAACACCGGCATTGTCTGCGATCTTGCGCAGGGGCTCTTCAATGGCCCGGGCAACCACGCCCACACCCAGTTTTTCTTCGCCTTCCAGATTCAGGCTGTCCAGGACAGATACGCTTCTGACCAGAGCCACACCGCCTCCGGGAACAATACCCTCTTCCACGGCGGCCCGGGTAGCGTTCAATGCATCTTCAACCCTGGCTTTCTTTTCTTTCATCTCGGTTTCTGTGGCAGCGCCCACGTTGATGACGGCAACCCCGCCGACCAGTTTGGCAAGACGCTCCTGAAGTTTTTCCCTGTCATAGTCGGAAGAGGTCTCTTCCGCCTGGGCACGGATCATCTTCACACGGCCTTCAAGGGCTTCCCTGGAACCGGCACCGTCAACGATGGTGGTGTTGTCTTTGTCAATGGTAATGGTCTTTGCCTGGCCCAGGTCCTGGACGGTTACGTTTTCAAGCTTGATACCCACGTCCTCGGAAACCACCTGGCCACCGGTAAGGACAGCAATGTCTTCCAGCATGGCCTTTCTTCTGTCCCCAAACCCGGGAGCCTTGACAGCAGCGACGTTCAGCGTACCGCGCAATTTATTCACAACCAGGGTGGCCAGAGCTTCGCCTTCAATATCTTCCGCAATGATCACAAGGGGCTTGCCTGTTTTGGCAATTTCTTCCAGAACCGGAAGCAGATCCTTCATGGAAGAGACTTTTTTGTCGCAGATCAGAACAAAGGGATTTTCAAGGGCAGCCACCATTTTTTCACTGTCCGTGACAAAATAAGGAGACAGGTAGCCGCGGTCAAACTGCATGCCCTCGACAACATCCAGGGTGGTATCCATGGATTTGGCCTCTTCCACGGTGATGACGCCTTCTTTACCGACCTTGTCCATGGCCTCTGCAATGATATTTCCGATGGTCTCATCATTGTTGGCGGAGATGGTTCCAACCTGGGCGATTTCGTTCTGATCTTTGGTGGGCTTGGAAAGGGTCTCAAGATTTTCAACGATCTTTGCCACAGCCTTGTCAATCCCCCTCTTGATGCCCATGGGATTGTTGCCGGCTACGACCAGTTTCTGGCCTTCCTCATAAATGGCCCTTGCCAGAACCGTGGCCGTGGTCGTACCGTCACCGGCCATATCTGAAGTCTTGGAAGAAACTTCCTTGACCATCTGGGCGCCCATGTTTTCAAACTTGTCCTCAAGATCGATTTCTTTGGCAACGGTCACACCGTCCTTGGTTACATTGGGAGATCCCCAGGATTTTTCAATAACAACGTTTCTGCCTTTGGGTCCAAGGGTTACCACAACGGCATCTGCAAGAGCTTTAACGCCTTTGAGCATCGCCTCACGTGCTTTTGCATCATATTTAATTTCTTTAGCCATTTTAAAGGTTCTCCATTCTTAATTATGTATTAAATTATTCAATAATTCCAAGAACATCATCCTGACGCAGGATCAGATAGTCAATGCCGTCGATCTTTACGTCGGTTCCGCCGTACTTGCTGAACAGAATCCTGTCACCGACTTTTACATCCATGGGAAGCAGTTTTCCGTCTTCCCCCATGCGGCCGTTTCCGGTTGCCATGATCTTGCCTTCGGCAGGTTTTTCCTTAGCCGTATCCGGGATAATAATACCACCTTTGGTTTTTTCATCCTCTTCTACGCGCTGAACAAGAATTCTGTCACTCAATGGTCTCAAACTCATGATACATTTCTCCTTTTAATATTCATTGTGTTTCACTAAATTGTAGAATTGACTTCTCAGTTCTATATTTGGTTCAGCCCCTAATTATTTAGAAGATTCTACCTTTTTAGAAGCTGTATCCGCCGACTTGGATGTAGATGTTTCTTTGGGTTCAGGTCCTTTTCCGGATCCGGTTTTGGCTCCGCCGTAATCCGTAACATACCAACCTGAGCCTTTCAGATGAAAAGAACTCTGGGAGATCAATTTTTTGAGATGGCCCCGGCACTTTGAACAGGTTTCAATGGGTGGGTCTGAAATTTTCTGGAATGCCTCTTGAATCTCACCGCATTCCGTACATTGATACTCATAAACCGGCATTGGTCTTGTCTCCGTTTTTTCTCGTCTTTTGTTTTTCCATAGCTGCTTGAAAAAGCAAATTTAAAATAATAAGTCTTTTTTTCTTGTCAAGACAGACCATCTAAAATTTTTACTGAAAAATCAGGTTTAGATGCGTTTCCGCCATTTTTCATAAAAACCAAGAACTTGAGCAAGCCCCGGCAATTTCACAGGCTCCAGAATGGCATAGGTCAAACCATGCACCTTCCTCTCTTCTTCCAGGGTCACAGAGGCTTCAGAGGCATTTTCATACCGGTGTTTGAACCTGGAGAACCGGACCACGTGAACCAGTTCATGAACCAGGATATACAGGAGAAAAGCATCCAGCAGGATCTCTTTATTTTTTTCTTCCAGGAAAAGGATGGCTTGGTCCTGTATGCATATGGTATACAGACTATAAGAGGAAGAACTTAGTGGAGCGCCTTTTTTTCTCCCCTCGTATTTGACGACCTGGGCAAAGGGACCCTCCACCCGCTCGTGGGCGGCCAGATCCTTGGCCGTCTTAATATCATACCGGTTTTTCAGCCATTGGCCGGAGGAAAGCTTGAAAAAATTATTCACAAGTTCTTCCGCCATGAGGACGGCCTTCTCCACCCTTTGAAGCTCCTGGGGATTAAAAAACCTCGATTCTTTCATGAGCATCTGCTTTTAAATAAAACAATTGAAAATTCCGGATACTCTATGCTATAGTAAATAGTTAACCTATTCAAATGAAAATTATAAGCAATTAAAAAGGAGGTGATTGGTTTGGGCAGTGTATTGAAAAAAAGAAGAAAAAAAATGAGAAAGCATAAACACAGAAAGCTCCTCGCTAAGACAAGACATCAGAGAAAGAAAAAATAGCGGTTAAGATATGGCGAGTATTGAGCCGTGGCCAGGCCCCAGCTCAATACTCAAAATATACCTTTAAGAATTTCGGAGTGTTCTATTCCGAAGATCCCTTCATATACTTCATCAAATCCGAATCCGTGGACAGGATCAGGGTGGAATCCTTTTCAAGGGTTTTCTTATAGACTTCCATGGTTTTTACAAAGGCATAAAATTCAGGATCAGCCCCATAGGCCTGGGCATAGATCCGTGTAGCCTGGGCATCGGCCTTTCCCTTGATGGTTTGGGCTGTTTTATAGGCCTCGGATTTGATCACCTGAAGCTCTTTTTCCTTTTCCCCCCGGATGTTGCTGGCTTCCCCCTTGCCTTCGGCCCGGAATTTTTCAGCGATCTGGTTTCTTTCAGCGATCATCCGGTCGTAGACCGATCTTCTGACACTGTCGATATAATTGATCCGCTTGATCTTCACGTCCACCAGCTCAATGCCGAATTTTTTAAGCTTGTCCCTTGCCTGAGCAACGATTTTCCGGGTAATTTCATCCCGACCCAGTTTAATGGTATACTGGATCCGGCTTTTTTCATTCCCGTCGGTGGTCCCGTCCGCATTGGTCTCAAATGTATCCATGGAACGGTCCGTATTTCTCACGCTTTCCACCAGGGGAAAGGAGGTCACCAGGTTCCGCATGGCCGGATCAATGATATCATCCAATCGTTTCAGGGCAGAGAACTCGTCCTTGACGGTCTGGAAATAGACCACAGGATCGCTGATCTTCCATCGGGCAAAGGTATCCACCCAGATATAGGTCTTATCCTTTGTGGGAACCTGACCCGGATCCCCGTCCCATTCCAGAAGATTTTTCGGAAAGAAATTGGCCTTTTGGATAAAGGGGATCTTAAAATTCAGTCCCGGCTCCCTTACCGGCTCTCCCATGATCCGCCCGAACTGGGCAATGACCACCTGCTCGGTTTCGTCCACCACATAAGCGGAACTATAAACCAGGACTGCCAGAACCGCCACAGCTACCAGTGCCGCAATTGTAATATTGTTATTTTTCATATCGTTATTCACCTTTTGAAAGGAACTTGTCTTTGGAAATCATGGAAGCCCCCCCCATATTTAAGAAGGGCAGCAGGTTCTTCTGGTCAGAGTCGATGATATACTTTGATCCCAGCCTGGGCACGATTTCCATCATGGATTCAAGGTACATCCGCTTTTTGGTCACGTCCTTGGCCGTTGCATAGGCCTTGTATATGGCCGTGAACTTTGCGGCATCCCCCTGGGCCCGGTTGACCCGGTCAATGGCATACCCTTCTGCATCCTTGATCACCCGCTTGGCTTCACCCCGGGCAAGGGGGACAGCCTTGTTGTACTCTTCCCTGGCCTTGTATATGGTCTGCTCTTTCTCCTGGATGGCCTGGTTGACCTCGTTGAAAGAGGCCTGTACCGGTTCCGGAACATTGGTCTTCTTCATTTCAATGGTGACGATGTTGATCCCGGCCTCGGCCTGGTCCATTTCCTTCTGGAGCATTTCCTTGGCAGCCAGGGCAATTTCAGCCCGTTTGGTAATCACCTCGTTGATACTCCGATCCCCTATCACGGTTCTCATGGTCGCCTCGGACATATGCCGAAGCAGGGACCTGACGTTCTTCACATTAAAGAGATAGGCCCTGGGATCCGCTCTCCTGTACTGGACGATCCAGGGGACCACGGCCACGTTCAGATCCCCGGTCAGTACCAGAGCAGACTCCTGCCGGGGCGTCTCGGAAGAACCCCGGTAGGCATCCGTACTGCCGTAGGTTTTAAACCCGAACTCTTCTGTTTCCGGGGTTTTGACATTCACCTTTGTGACCTTTTCAATACCCGAAGGCAACTTAAAGTTAAGCCCGGGCTGGGCAAGCCGGTTATACTTGCCGAACCGCTGAATCACCCCCACTTCGTTCCGGTCAACGGTGAAAAAAGTCGAAGATCCAAAATATAAAGCCAGAAGAACGGCACCCGCAAAAAAGATCCCCGGGAATTTAAAGCCCTTGAACTTGTTCAAGAGTTCATCCATCTGGGGGGGCCTGGGCATCCCGGGCCCTCCATCCCCTTTTTTCTGCTCGTATTTCTGCTGGTTTTCCCTTAATTTTTCCCAATCCCAATTCATAAAAGATGTCCTGTAAAAATCTAAATTCATTGTTTTAGATAAAACGCTTCAGAAGGCAAAATATAGCCTGTTTTATAATTATCAACCCCAAAAGGCAAGTGTCTCTCAAAAATTAGGCTTTAGATTTCGATAATTAACTATACTTTAAATTCAAACATGGTATAAGTTCAGGATAAGGTTTATCTTCAAAGAGAGGTCAAAGGGTTGGATAAAAAAGAGGGCAAACTGATCCATATTTCCGATGTCCTGGGCAAGGCCCTTGGCCGGTACAGACCTGCCATGGATACGGAGATGACAAGAATATGGGATGTCTGGGACACTGCCGTGGGAAGCCCCATTGCCATGAATGCCAAACCCGACGCGTTCAAGGACGGCACCCTGATGGTGAACGTTTCCAGCTCCTCCTGGATTCACCAGCTCAAATTCCTTGAACAGGAAATGATTCTCAACCTTAACAAGAACCTCGATTCCGAACTCATCAGCCAAATCAGATTTAAAATTGGAAAAATCCACTCCTGAGTCCTTTTTCAATCATCGAATCAAGATCCGGCAGCCGGAAACCGGGTACCGGTTTTCCATGGATCCCCTTATCCTCGCAGCCCACATCATGCCCGGTCCAGGGGATAAAATCCTCGACATCGGATGCGGGTGCGGGATCATGCCCCTGATTCTGGGATTGAGACACAGGGATGTCCGGATCGTCGGGATTGAAATCCAGGAGGAACTGGCCGGGTTTGCCCGCCGGAATATGGAAGAAAACAAATTAAAGGAGAGGGTCAGGGTATTGCACCGGGATCTGAGTTTACTGGACCTGGAGGAGATCCAGGGGCCTTCGGATTGGATCATCTCAAACCCGCCCTTTAAGAAAAAAGACACGGGCCGGCTCAACCCCGACCCCCAAAAAGCCCTGGCCCGTCATGAAATCAAACTCGACCTGGACAGTCTCTTCTCCAACGGCAAAAGGCTTCTTAAACCCAGGGGGATCATCACCATTATTTTCCCGGCCCAGAGAGTGGCGGACATCTTTTCGGCCATGGCCGGGCATGGATTTCAACCGGACTGGCTCAGGTTCATCCATATCCGGAGAACGGAACCGGCCAAACTTGTCCTGGCATCGGGGATAAAAAACGGGAACGGTCCCTGCATTGTCCGCCCCCCTTTCATCATCAACCATGAATCCGGCAGCCCCACCCAAGAGTACTCTCTCATCTTTAGCGGCAAGGATGAGGTTTAAGCCTTGACAGAAATTAAAAAAGATACTATTTTGCCCCTCAATTAATTTTAACGGAGAGGTGACCGAGATGGCTGAAGGTGCACGCCTGGAAAGCGTGTGTATCCTAACCGGGTACCGAGGGTTCGAATCCCTCCCTCTCCGCCACTCATCACACCAGACACCATGTCATATCAAGTACTTGCACGAAAATACCGACCCCAGACTTTCCAGGAGGTCCTGGGGCAGGAACATGTTACCCAGACCCTTGTAAACGCCATTTCATCGGAGCGCGTGGCCCATGCCATCCTCTTTACCGGCCCCCGGGGGACGGGAAAAACCACAATAGCAAGGATTCTGGCCAAGGCCATGAACTGTGTGGAGGGGCCTACCCCCTCTCCCTGCAACAAGTGCAAGACATGTACAGACATTATTCAGGGCCATTGCTCCGACGTATTTGAAATCGACGGTGCCTCCAACAACAGCGTGGATCAGATCCGGGATCTCAGGGAGAACGTCGCCTATATGCCGGCATCGGCTCCCCATAAGATCTATATCATCGATGAAGTCCACATGCTGTCCACGGCAGCCTTTAATGCACTGCTGAAAACCCTTGAAGAACCTCCCTCCCATGTTCTTTTCATCTTTGCCACCACAGAGGTTCACAAAATCCCGGCCACCATCCTGTCCCGGTGCCAGCGCCATGACCTGAACCGGATTCCCCTGTCCGCCATATCCGGCCACCTGAAAAAATTAAGCTCCGAAGAGGGATTTTCAGTGGATCCCGAAGGCCTGGACTATATCGCCATGGAGGCCGACGGATCGGTCCGGGACGGATTAAGTCTCCTGGACAGGATCCTCTCTTCATCTCCCGGGGAAATGGTCGGCCTTGAAAGTGTGGTGGACAGCCTGGGCATCCCGGACCGGAAGCTTTTATTTGACATCTCCTCTGCCGTGTTTGATCGCAACGGAGCCGCCCTGCTGGACCTTATCGAAAAGGTGGATGATTCCGGCCTGGATCTGAAAAAATTCTACTCCGACATCATTCTCCACTTCAGGAATCTGAGTGTAATCAAACTCTGCGGACCGGATCAGGCGCCCGTGAACCTCATGGACACGGAAAAAGAACAGATTGTAAAAAGTGTTTCCCAGATTTCCGGAGAATACCTTGGCATGCTTCTCCAGCTTCTCCTAAAAGAAGAGTCCATCATAAGGTTTTCCTCCCATACCAAAACCGCCGTTGAAATGATTCTCCTGAAAATGCTCAGGATCCGACCGGATGCGGACCTGGACCTGATTGTCCAACGCCTGGACTTTCTGGCAAAAAACGTTCAGACCGGCCAGCCCCGGACAGAGGATGAGGCCCGCCCCAGAAAGCAGGCCCCGGAGAAAAGAGTCCATCCCATTGAGAATGTCCGGGAGGGCCGGGAATCCTGGGGTTCCGGACAGGAAATGCAACCCGAGACCCCTTTGCCTGAGCCCCCTCCCGGGACCGTGCCTTTGGTTCCCGAACCGGCCCAGGAGACTCATGTACCGGATCTCCCCAGGACCTGGCAGGGCTTTTTAAACCACATCGAAAGCAGGCTGCCCTTTATTTTCGTCCTGCTGACAGGGGCAAGAGTCAAAGAAACCGATGATAAAAGGATCGTGGCGGAACTTGAAAACTGCTCGGCTTTTGACAAGTCCAGGCTGGAAAATAAGAAAAAAGAACTGGCGGACCTTTGCCGGGATTTTCTGGGCAAGACATTGGCCGTCAATATCGTATCGGAAAACCACCCCATGGAAACCCAGGAAAAAAAGAACGATGCAATCAAGGCCAAACAGGCTGCCATGGGCCATCCGCTTGTGCAGGACGCCATAAGGATGTTTGACGGGAAAATTATTTAGTGGCCGATAGGTCAAACCTTGATGTATGAATAATCATTTTTAAAAATTATGATAAGAATCAGGCAGGAGGAGATAAAATGAAAAACATGAACAATATGATGAAACAGGCCCAGAAGCTCCAGAAGAAGATGCTCAAGACCCAGCAGGAACTGGCCACAAAAACCGTGGAAGCATCTGCCGGCGGCGGAATGGTCAAGGTCATTGCCAACGGCAGCCAGAAAATTGAATCCATTGTCCTGGAAAAGGAAATCGTGGATCCCGAAGATATTGAAATGCTCCAGGACCTTATCCAGGCTGCGGTCAACGACGCCCTGAACCGGTCCCAGGAGATGGTTTCTTCCGAAATGAACAAACTCACCGGCGGCCTGAATATCCCGGGCCTTTGATCCTCCGTGAACCATTATCCCGAAGCCATTACAAAACTGATCCGCAGCTTTTCCACCCTGCCGGGGATCGGGAAAAAAACCGGAGAGCGGCTTGCCCTCCATCTTCTCCACGCCCCGGATTACGAGGCAGCCGCCCTGGCCGCCGACATTGTGGAACTGAAAAAGAAGGTGAAACTCTGTTCGGTCTGTTTCAACTTAAGTGACAGGGACCGGTGCAGCATCTGCACCGACCCCCGGCGGGACTCTTCCGTGATCTGTGTGGTTGAGAATCCGGCGGACATGGCCGCCATTGAAAAATCCGAATCCTTTTCCGGGACCTACCATATCCTGGGAGGGGCCCTCTCTCCCATTGACGGTATCGGCCCGGATGATATCCGGCTGGCAGAGCTGTTTGCCCGGGCAGATTCGGAAAACGTCAGGGAAATCATCCTGGCCACCCGGACCAATGTGGAAGGGGAGGCCACGGCCACCTATATCCTGAACCGGATGAAATCGAACCGGTTCCAATCAAAAAATATCCGGATCACCCGGATTGCCTCGGGAATCCCCATGGGCGGGGACCTTCAATACGTCGATCCCCTGACCATGCAACAGGCGATGGAAAAGCGATATGGATTCTAAATACCAAAACCCTGAAGATATCTTTGATTGCAAACTCTGCGGAGAATGCTGCCGTGGGTTCGGGGGCACCTATGTCACGGACCATGACCGGGTTTCAATCGCCCGGTTTATCCAGGCCGATCCCGACAACTTCATAAATGACTATTGTGATATGGCCGGCTCCAGGCCGGTTCTGACCCAGGGGGAAGACGGCCGCTGCATATTCTTTGACCCGGAAAAACAATGCACCATCCACCCGGTCAAACCCTATATGTGCAGGGCCTGGCCCTTTATCCTGACCCTGATAAAAAACCCTGAGAACTGGAACGCCATGGCCGGATCCTGCCCCGGGATGAAAAAAGATATTCCTGCCCAAGATCTGATCCGGATCGTAACCCGGGAAAAGGCCAGACTCGACCGAGCTTCAGACGAATAAATCCCGCAGTCCCCGACTCAAGTTCAGACAGACGCCGTTTTTGAACACTCAAGACAGAGGATCTCTGGCCACGGGTTGTCCCGCTTGACTTTCCCCGTACCTTGCTGTTAAATTCAAACATACTTTTCGATGCTACATAAAGACCGGGACTTCCGGTCTGATTCAGGAGTACGAATTTAACAAACCGTGAAAGGGTAAGCGAATGGGACAAGAAAAGATCCAACCCGGTGAAATCGTATCTTTGCTGATCGCCCAGGGACTGCTGTCCGAGGAAAACGCCAGGTATGCCATGCGGGTACACGCCAAGCTCGGATCCGGGAAGACCCTTATCGATACCCTCAAAGATCTGAAATATGTCGAGGCGGAACAACTAAAAGAGGTGTTGCGGGCCAATCACCTTTCCCTGAAGATCGGCGACCTTCTCATGGAACTCGGGTACCTGAGCCGGGAAAAACTCAATGCCGCCCTGAGCATCCAGAAAGGTCAGAAGAACAAACGGCTGGGCGAGGTGATCGTTGAAAACCAGTTTATGACCGAGGCGGACTTCATAGAGGCTCTTTCCGTTCAGCTGGGCTTCCCTTTCATCGATCTGGTCACCGAGGAGATCGATAAGAAACTCATTGAAAACATCCCCATCAAATGGTGCATATCCAACCATTTTATCCCCATCAGAAAGGAAGACGGAAAGACCCTTCTCGCCTTTATGGACCCCTTTTCCAAATCCGATATTCAGGGGGCCCAGAAACTTTTCGGCAGCAATTTCATCCCGGGTATCGCCTCTCCCTATCTCATAGAGAAAAAACTGGAAAAAGTCAGTGCGGGCCGGCTCCGGTCCCGGGCCGACGTGGATGAAAACACGGCCATCGGTATCGTGGAATCCATTATCTCAAGTGCCATTGACCAGGGGGCAAGCGATATTCACATTGAACCCTTTGAAGAACGTCTCCAGGTCAGATTCCGGATTGACGGCATCTTGGTTCCCTTTAAGATATTTGCTATCAATGCCGCCAACATGGTGACCGCCAGGATAAAGATCCTGTGCAAGGCCAATATCGCTGAGAAAAGGCGCCACCAGGACGGCCGGATGTCTTTTGAACACGACGGCAACAATTACGATCTAAGGGCCTCTTTTTTTGTCACCGTATTCGGTGAAAAAATCGTTCTGAGAATCCTGAACCGCATCGACCAGATCATCCGCCTGGACCATATCGGCATGCAGCCCAAGATGCTGGACCGGTTCAAAAAAGACGTGCTGACCGCCCCCAGCGGAGTCATGGTCATCACCGGCCCCACAGGTTCGGGAAAGACCACCACCCTCTACTCCTGTGTATCTGATATCGCAAATCCCCAGATCAACATTGTCACGGCTGAAGATCCGGTGGAGTACATGGTGGAAGGCATCTCCCAATGTTCCATCGATACCACCATCAACCGGACCTTTGACGAAACCCTCCGTCATGTGGTCCGCCAGGACCCCGACGTAATTGTCATCGGTGAAATCAGGGATAATTTCTCGGCCAATGTAGCGGTCAATTCCGCCCTGACCGGACATAAGGTCCTCACCTCATTTCATACCGAAGACAGCGTCAGTGCCTTGATCCGGCTCATGAACATGGACATTGACGCGTTCCTGATTTCATCCACCCTCTCCTGTGTCCTGGCCCAAAGGCTGTTAAGACGGATCTGCCCCCATTGCAGTGAGGCGTATAAGCCGACCTCATGGGATATGAGATTCCTCAACTACACCGCCCAGGACATCGGGAAATATGAGTATCTAAAGGGCCGGGGATGCACCGCCTGCAATCACACCGGCTACAGAGGCCGGGTGGCCGTATTTGAGATGCTGGTCCTGGACGAGTTCATAAAGGCGGCCATTCTTGAGTCCAGAGCCAGTTACGAACTCAGAAAGATCAGTATTGAGACGGCCGGGTTTGTCACCCTGATGGAAGATGCCCTGTCTAAAATTTCCAAGGGAATCACAACCTTTGAAGAGGCCTTCAGATGTATCCCGAGGCTTGTCCCCCCCAGGCCAGTCCATGAAATCAACAGACTATTAGGAGTAATCTAAAAAAATGGATCGAAGTGAAAGTATAATTGATCTGATCAAAAACCAGATCAAAAAAGAAGACTCCCTTCCCGTGCTGAGCCCCGAATCCCTGGAGATTCAAAATGAAGCCACCCGGGAGAACATGGATTTCAGCAAATTGACCCGCCTGGTCAGCAGAGACATTACATTGACCGGCCAGATACTGAAAACCGCGAACTCCCCTTTTTATCGCGGACTCGGAGACGTAGAAACCCTCAAGGATGCCGTGCTCCGCCTGGGCCAGCATGAAATGGTCAATATCATTATGCAGGAAATGCACAAGAATAATTTTAAATCCGAAATCCCCCAGATCCGATCCTACCAGACACGGTTGTGGAACCACTCCCTGTCCTGCGCCATGGGCTCATTGTGGACGGTGAAATATCTGGCCCTGAATGACCTCATTCCCAGGGCCTTTATCTCCGGACTTCTCCATGACATGGGCCAGCTCTATCTGCTGACCGCCATTGAAAAACTGCTCATCTCCGAAACCGAATCCTTTAAACCGCCGCCCCAGCTCATTGAAAAGATCCTGGCCAGCCTCCACCCGTCCCTGGGGTACAACCTCCTGACCAAGTGGAACCTGCCTGATCCTTACCGGATTATTGCCAGGGACCACCACAGGGAGGATTTTGATGTGACAAATATGATGCTGGTGGTGATCCGGCTGACAGATGCCGTGTGCCACAAGATGGAAAGAAATGACCCGGAAGAGAATCTTTCAGGGATTGCCAGCTCCAGGGAGGCCGATATCCTCACCATGTCAGAAATCGGTCTGGCCGAACTTGAAATCGCACTGGAAGATGCAAAGACACGAAATACTCCCCTGTAAATCCGGAGCAACCGAAAGATAGAGCCTATCGGGGTTTCATGTCGGCAAACTGCCGGGCAATGGAATCCCTTTCATATACGATTTCAACCCGCCGATTCCTTGCCCTTCCCATGGCCGTGTCATTGGTGGCCACGGGATGGTATTGGGCATAGCCTTCCGCCGAGATGTACCGGGGCGGCACCCCATTGGCCACCAGGAGCCGGACCACCGTGGAGGCCCGGGCAGTGGAGAGTTCCCAGTTGGAAGGAAAAAGGTTGGAGGATATGGGGGAGCTGTCAGTATGCCCTTTTACCTTTACATGATAGGCCAGTTTGGAAAGGACCGCAGCTACTTTTCCCAGGATATCCATTCCCTTTGCCGACAATCGGGTCCCCCCCTGATCAAAGAGCAGCAGATCCGACATGGTGATCACCACTCCGTCATCGTTCTTGGTGACGCTGACCTCCCCGCCCAGCTTGTTGAACAGGACCAGTTCCCTGACCTCGGAGACGATGTCCTCCATTTCCTTTTCGATCATGCCGCCCAGTTCATCGATCTGCTGGCTCTCGGAGGGCTCTTCTGAAGGAACCGAGTGCATGGTCAGTCCCTCCCGGGTACCGGACTCCGGAACCGACTGGGCGCCAAGGGCACTTCTCAGGGATCTCACCAGTTCTTTATAGGTTTCCTGCTGGGTGGTGCTCATGGCGAACAAAAGGACAAAAAAGCACATCAAGAGCGTGACCAGATCTGAAAAGGTACACATCCATTCCGGAGCACCCTCAACGACCTTTTTCCCATCTTCCTGGGAAGGCTGGGTCAGGCGTATTTCCTCTTCATTTTCTCCTGCTTTATCTTCAGCCATAATCTTTGCCCGTTACTTTATTTTTTTTCTTCTTCCTTGCCCTTGCCGCCTGCCAGATATACTTTGAGCTTATCCTCCATGAGCTTGGGATGCTCTCCCTCCCGGATGGAGATGATGCCTTCAAAGATAATATTCATATTGGTGATTTCCAGGTCTGCCCGTCCGGTAAGTTTATCGGCCATGGGAATGAAAAACAGATTGGCCATGACAGCCCCGTAAAAGGTGGTGATCATGGCCACGGCCATTTTAGGCCCGATGGAAGACGGGTCGTCCAGATTGGCCAGCATCTGGACCAGGCCGATCAGGGTTCCGATCATGCCGAATGCCGGGGCATAGGACCCCATGCTGGAAAACATGTCCGAGCCAAGATCGAGTTTCTTTTTGGTCAGGGCCATTTTTTTCTGCATGATAGCGGCGATATCCCCGGTTTTAACCCCATCTACAGTCATCTGCAGGGCCTGGGCCAGATAGGGATCAGGGGTGGTCTGGATGTCACCCTCAATGGAAAGCAATCCCCCTTTCCGGGCCTTATTGGATATTTCCACCAGATTGGCAATGATGTCTTCGGGCTGCTCGATTTTAAAGATGAAAACCTTCATTCCGCTTTTGAATATGCTCATAATATCCGCCAGGGGATAGGCAATCATGGTGGAGGCGATGGTTCCACCCACAACGATGAGAATGGAAGGGATGTTGAAAAACATCATGATACTGCCGCCCAGAAGGATGGTTCCCATCACAAACCCCGTTCCAGAGACAACACCGATAATCGAGGAAATATCCATTGCTTAAACCTTTACGTAAATTGTTTCATCAACAGGGTATTCCCTGTTGTACTTTATAATCTTGTCGATTGATTCCCGGTCCAGCAGGGTGTCAACGGGAAACAGCTTTGTTCCCGTGGCCGTAAACAATGCGGTTCCCAGTCGCATCCCCGGCTCAAGCTGCTCCACCCCCACTCCCCTGACCCGGTAAGCGTCGGCCCCCATATGGAGAACGGCATATTTTTCCAGCCACCCAACGATCACGGGATCCAGGCGGGAACCTGAAACCTTCTCAAGTGCCCTTAAAAGATCTTCCAGACTGCCGGCCTCATCCTTGAGCCGGTCAAAAAGATCCGCCCCGGCCAGAATCCTGGATGCAAGGGGGATATACCTTTTTTTCAATCCGTCGGGATATCCGGTGCCGTCGGCGTTCTCGTTCATGAACCGGATAATCCGGGCCGCATTTTCAAAGGCCGAGCACCGGCTGATGAGCTCCGCCCCCTTTACCGGGTATTGAACCAGGATATCCTTTTCATATGCACTGAGCCGGTCCTTATCCAGACCGCCCCTGACATCGGGGTCTGCCATGAAAAGAAGCCCGAGTTCGTGAAGCATACCAGCTTTTCTGAGATCCTCCAACTTTTTTTCATCAAACCCCAGTTCCCCGCCGATATAACAGGCCACATGGGCCACCCGCTCCCCGTGATTCCGATTGGTTTCCACCCGCCTCTTGATCAGGGTGTACAAGAGAGAATTCACCCCTTCCATGTTCTGATGGAGATCCTGCTTAAAGGACGAGACCTGGTGTTTCATCTGACTCCGCTCTGAATTCAGATCCTGGATCTGTTTCAGGGCATGGTTGAGACTGGTCTTTTCCTGGATCAGCTCCTCTTTCAACCCTTTGAGTTCGTCCTTGAACCGGTCGAGGTAGGCAAAGGTCTTTTCCTGGGTCTTCTCAAGGGTATAGAGTTTCTGTTCAAGGGATCTGGTTTTCAGAAAAATCCCGGCTGCCCTTCGGACCTCCCCGGCAGTAAAGGGGCGGATAAAAAACCCGTCATATCCTTCCTCCATGAGGGTGCGGCGCATCCCGGACCCGGGCAGTCTGTCCAGAACCAGAAAAACGGCAGGCCTGAACCTGAAGTCCATATCCTGGATCCGGGCAATATCCTGTTTTGCCCGGTCGACCAGACCGTTTTCCGGATCAGGCGGCGGGTCAGCCAAGGGATCACGGCCGGCAAGGGAATCGACCAGGACGATATCCGGGGCCCCGGCCGGGATGTTCTCCTCCCGGTCCAGATCCGGACAAATCCCGGCGGCAAACCCCTTGTCTTTTGAAAAGAGCTCCAGATAATCCGGGTCAAGGTTTTTGCCCACATAGAGCAGTGATATAAGATCTTGTGTCATTTTAGATGAGTGCCTTGAGGAATGTTTCATTGAAAAAAGCAAAAAAAGATTGTTGGAACAAAACCGGACCTCTCCGGTCCTGCAGGGCACTATTCTGAGTAATCATTCATCCACCACTCATCCCACCGGGTTTCCAGAATCCCTTCCAGGATCTGCTTTCCCAACCGGGTTTTTACCCGTTCCCCCACAATGGGAAGCCATTTTTCAGGCGGTTTTGAACCGATGTCCTTGAGTTTTTTCAATTCAAGGACAAAAGAAATCTGATCTGCATCATTGGCCAGTCTGGCCTCTTTTGTCTCCCCCCGGTTAAACTCATCAATCAGGGATCTGATATCATCCCCAAAGGGGATATTCCTTATCAAATGGGAAATGGCCCGTTCCTCATTGGTTTCGGAATATTTTTTTTGAACATAGTTAAAATCCCCTGTCCGGGCTTCCCCAAAATCATGGACCAGGGCCATGGCCACCAGACGCCCGGAATCGACCTCCGGATCCAGCCTGGCCATGGTAAAACAGATAAAGGCCGTGGTAAAGCAATGGTCGGCAATGCTCTCCCGCCCGGAACCCAGGAAGGAATACCCTGACCGGTTGATGTCCTTTAACATCCTGATCTCGAACAATAGGTTTGCAATCTGCTTCATATTCGCGTCCGTTTTCTATAAAATTCCCGTCAATGGGTTCCCGGCAACATGGTCAGGATGAGGATGATCCCAAGCAATAATGGCAACTATTCTTGACTTTTTATAGAACACTAGCTTAAATAAAGTCAAGATTTCCTAAACGCTACGCAATAAACACGGGGGATATCATGCAACATCTAAAGGCAGGAATCATCATCCTTGGCTTGATTTTTCTGGGAAGCGGCCTGGTACAGGCCCTGGAAGCCAAACACACTTCGCAGAAGACTCTGGACGCCGGGGCTATTGAATTTGATCCTGGCAAAGACTCGGGTTTTTACTATACCATCCAAAAAGGGGACACCCTCTGGGATTTGTCCCAAAAATTCTACAATTCCCAGTGGGACTGGCCCGGTCTCTGGGAGATGAACAAAAAGATCAAGAACCCCCACTGGATTTATCCCGGCAATAAGATCAAAATATTTCTCAAGAAGACGGCCCCGGCCAAACCGGAACCGGCTATTGTTTCCAAACCCGCCCCTCCCGTCCGCATTGAGCCCTCTTTTTCATACCCTCCCATGGATTACACCGGATTTATCCGGGAAACCGCCCAGGAGAGCCTGGGAGAGATTTTAAGGGAAAAGGACGGCAATCTGATGATGTCCGTCAATGACATTATCTATATCAAACCCACAGCCAAGGGCAGCCTCATCCCCGGAAAGGTCTACCAGGTGTTTGTCACCCAGGACATAGACGAAAAGATCAACGGGAAGCGTTTCAAAGGTATCAAACACCGGATCAAGTCTGAAATCAAAATTCTGGAACACAAGGTCACTTATGTGACCGCCGTGATCCAGCACGCCATCCGGGACACCAATGCGGGCGATCAGGTTATGGAGTTCTTTCACAGGGAGCCTGTGCTAAAGGTCCGGGAACCCCTTGAACCCATTGACAGTGCCATTATCTGTTCAGAAGATGACAATGTTCTGGTCAACGACAACAGAATTGCCTTCATAGACATGGGACGCAACCAGAATGTCCAGGCAGGACAGATTTATACCATAGCCCAGGAACTTGAACCTCCCTATGAACAAAACTCCCTGAAACAGGCCCTTAAAAAGGAAAAACTCCCGGAACTTCCGCCCATCGAATCGGGCAAGCTCATTGTCCTGCACACAGAGGATATTGCCTCCACAGTGATGATTCTCTCCTCCCAGAGGGACATTCATCCCGGAGACATGGTGAACTAGATCAGATCCCAGGTGACCCGTAAAATCTCCTGGTAGGTGGTCTTTCCTTCCAGCATTTTCCTTATCCCGTTTTGGCGGAGCATGACCAGTCCCTCTTTAACGGCCTTGCCCCGCATGGCCTCAAGATCGGCATCATTTGAGGTCATACGCTTGAGGGCTTCGGAATAGGGTAAAATCTCGTATATGCCTGTCCGCCCCATATATCCGGTCTGCCGGCATTTCACACACCCCTTCCCGTGTTTGAGTTCGACCGCCCCTGTCTGCTCGATCTTCAATCCCAGACCGGCCAGTTCTCGGGCATCCATTTCAAAGGACTGGGCGCAATAGGGGCAGATCTTCCGGACCAGGCGCTGGGCCACGATTCCGTTGAGGGAAGAATGGACCAGATAGGGGGGGATGCCCAGGTCCAGGAGCCGGAACACGGTAGACACCGCATCGTTGGTGTGCAGGGTGGACAGGACCAAATGGCCGGTAAGCGCAGCCTGAACAGCGGACTGGGCCGTCTCAAGGTCCCGGATCTCCCCCACCATGATGATATCCGGGTCCTGGCGGAGGATATTTCTGAGCACCGATCCAAAGGTCACGCTGATGGCCGGCTGTACCGCAATCTGATTAAATTCCTCATGGATCATCTCAATGGGATCTTCAATGGTGGTGATATTGACCTCCGGTGAAGACAGCATGCGCAGACTGGAGTACAGGGTGGTGGACTTTCCAGATCCGGTCGGGCCTGTAACCAGGACAATACCAAAGGGAAGGGAAATCAACCGCTTATACTTCTTAAAATCATCCGGAGAAAATCCCAGCATCTCAAGATCCTGGAACAGGATGTCCGGATCCATGATCCTGAGAACCAGTTTCTCCCCAAAGGCCACGGGAATGGTGGAAACCCGAATCTCCACCTCGGTATCCCCCTTTCCCATCTTGATCCGGCCGTCCTGGGGCCGTCTCTTTTCAGCCATATCCAGGCCGGACAGGGTCTTGATCCGGCTGACCACGGCATTGTGGAGCTGCTTGGGCAGCTTGTACACGGTATGGAGAACCCCGTCGATGCGCATGCGCACCAGGCAGATATCCCGCTTGGGCTCCACATGGATGTCACTGGCCTTCTGGTCAAAGGAATAGGAGAATAAATGGTTTACCGCGTTGACGATGTGCTGGTCCGTGGAGGGCAGGTCATCCACTGCGGTGAGGCTGACAAATTTTTCAAGGTTCCCGAGGTCCACCCCTTTGCGGGAAAAAAGATCCTCGGCCGCGGAAATGGAATACTGGAATCCGAAAAACTCCCGGATCAGTTTCTCAACGTCGGACTTTGAACTGACAATGGTCCTGACCTTGAGCTTGGAGACCATTTCCACATCCTTGACCGCCTCGAGGTTGAAGGGGTTGGGTGTGGCCACCACCAGCTTGCCTTCCTCCACCTGGAGGGGCAGGAGCAGATGTTTTAGGGCAAAAGATTTGGAAATGGTTCCGGTAACTGTTTTCAGTTCCAGCTTCAGGGGATCGATCTTCTTGTACTCCAGTTTCCAGGCCGCGGCAAAGGCCTTGTAGATCAAATCCTCGTCAATGATCTTCCCGGGCTGGTCCTGACGTTCCAGATTCAGATAGAGAATCACATCAATGAGTGAAAGATCTTTGCTGGATTTCCCGCCCTGCTTCTTGGATATGATTTCACTGACCTGACTTTCCCGGCGAAGCAGATCCAGGGCCTGATCCTTGGAAATCAGTTTTGCCCCCACCAGGACCTTACAGATATTCTGGGATGTGAACCAGGAGCTGTGTTGGGTTTGCATGTGTTAAGTCACCTTAAAAACATAAGTATTTAAATCGTTTTTATACGGGGCCTGGATCGGGTTGTAAAGGTTTGGATCAAGATTATTGAACAAGATCCATAAAATGGGAATTGACTTGTATCCGAGCTAGGGTGCCAGTCGGGGGCTTTTGAACTGCGAATCCGGAACCCTCCCCGGCCGGCGATACAAAAATATCAGGTCCTTGTTCCATCTCCACCCGGAGTTATGCCATCCGCACCGGATCCGTCAATCCGGGCATATTTATTGCAGTATTTCGATACCTTGGTGAACACACAAAACAAGGAGGGATCATGAAAATCAGCTCTATATCGGCACCAGCCCCTTTCTTGAGCTATGCGGCTACTTCGCAGACGGAAAAAGACTCCACTCTACCCGGAAAAAATGATGTGGTGACCCTTTCGGACGAAGGGAAAAAAATGCAGGCCCAGGCCTCGGCAAACTCATCATCTTTAATGAGCACCCTGGATAATTTCATGGACGGCGCCGGAAAAGACGGGGTCATCACCCTGGATGAAATCCGGGCCTTTGGTGAAAAATATCTTAAATTATCCGGGGATATCCTGGCCGAGACACTTGAACAACTCGGTATCCCGGCGGATCAAAGCATGACCATACACACCGACGAAGAAGGCAGGGTCAGGGTTGAGTCAGATCTTCCAGCCCGGGACAATGAAAAGCTGGAGGCCGCTTTGAACAGGCATCCCGAGTTCCAGCAGGCCTTTACAAAAGCAAGTTCCAGCCAATCTCTGCTTGATGCGGCCGAGAAGCATCTGGAATTTGCCCAGGCCTATGCCCAAGATCCCAAGGCTGCGGTGGCCCGGTACGGCATCGGCAGTCCTTTGTCAGGAGACTATGTACTTGAGTATGCCCAGGGCCAGACCAGCCTGGTTCTTCAAAATTCCTTTTCCTTGACGGGATAAAAAACCACCCCAGGAAAACCGCTTCATGGACGTCATGTCCTTCTTGGTTAAAAAGGGAACACCAGGTTTGTCGCATAAAATCTTTGCCTTGACTTTTGCCCCCTGCTCTGTGCAAATACAAAAATTTATCAGAGACTGAAAGGACAATACCGGTGACCTATATAAAGCTTGTGCTCACCGCCTTTTTCTGGGGCGGGACCTTTATTGCGGGCAAGGGTCTGGCCAATCATATTGACCCGTATTCCGCAGCATTTTTCCGATTTCTCATTGCCTCGCTCTTTTTAATCTTCCTGACTTTCCGCATGGAGGGAGGCCTGCCCCGGATCGGGATCCGGCAGGGCGTCAATGTGCTTCTCCTGGGGATGACCGGTGTATTCTCCTATAATGTCCTGTTTTTTACGGGGCTCTCTTTTATCAATGCCAACCGGGCCTCTTTGATCATTGCCACCAATCCTATTTTTATCAGCCTGTTTTCAGCCCTGATCTTCAAGGAGTCCCTGACACCCCTGAAAATCACAGGCCTCTGCCTCTCCGTTGCCGGGGCCATGGTGATCATCTCCAACGGGAATCCAGCCCTGATCCTTGAAAGCGGTCTGGGCAGGGGGGAAGCGGCCATCTTCGGCTGTGTCCTGTCCTGGGTGGCCTATTCTCTATTGGGCAAGCCTCTGATGAAGGATCTTTCCCCAATGGCCTCGGTCTGCTACTCTTCAATTGCCGGAACTGTCCTGCTCTTTTTTCCGGCCCTGGCCCATAATATATTTTCAAATGCACCCGGCTACACCCTGGGGCAGTGGGGCAGCCTGTTCTACCTGGGATTTTTCGGCACCGTGCTGGGATTTTTCTGGTATTACCAGGCCATCCTGGAAATCGGTCCCATGAAGGCCGGGGTATTTATCAACTTTGTTCCGGTTTCCGCCATTATCCTTGCCTGGCTGATCCTGGGGGAAACCCTGACTCCGGCCAGCCTGACAGGCGGAATCCTGGTCATTTCTGGGGTTTACCTGACCAACGCGGGAGAGACGATTAAGAAACTGATCCTTGGAAAAAAAGACTAGAAAGAAAATCAACCGGTCCGGAATCTTTGCCAGTGTCTCTTCCGTTGACTTCAGGCTCTGGACTCCGGACTTTCAGCACAAAGGAACCCCATGTTCACAAAAGCCATTGTCAAACGACCCTGCAAAAATATGGTAAAGGGCATCACAACAGCCGGCCTGGGCCGGCCCGATTACAATCTGGCCCTGGACCAGCACGATAATTATATCGAGGCCCTGGAAGCCTGCGGCCTTAGTGTCACCATCCTGGAAGCGGATGAAGAGTTTCCCGATTCCACCTTTATAGAAGACACCTGCCTGGTCACCCCGGCCTGTGCCGTGATCACCCGGCCCGGGGCAGAAACCCGGAGGGGAGAGATCTCCGCTGTTGCAGAAGCCGTTAAAAATATCGGGGTTCCTGTGGAGTCCATCCAGGACCCCAGCACACTGGATGCAGGAGACATCATGATGACGGGAAATCAATATTATGTCGGACTGTCCGACCGGACCAATCCGGCCGGAACAGACCAGCTTGGCATTATATTGGAAAAATACGGCTTGGGGGTCGTACCTGTTCCTCTGTCCTCCATGCTCCACCTGAAAACCGGCCTCTCTTTTCTTGAGCACAACAACCTCTTGGCGGTGGGGGAATTCTTGACCCGGCAGGAATTCCGGAATTTCAACCTTATGGCCGTGGATGAAGATGAAGCCTATGCAGCCAACTCGGTCTGGATCAATGAAAGGGTGATGGTTCCTGCGGGATTTCCCAAGACCCGGGAAATGATTGAAAAAAAAGGATATGAGACCCTGGGTGTGGATGTGTCTGAATTCAGAAAGCTGGACGGGGGATTAAGCTGTCTTTCGCTAAGATTCTGATCCTTGGGCGGGGTTTGTTTTAGGCCTAAGGTTTTTGACTCAACAAAAAATGCCGGGTCAGCGCATTTGCGGCTGACCCGGCATTGATTTTCAGTGATGAAAAAGGATCTAGTCTTCCTCTACAGTAATCGCATCTTCTTCACAGACTTCCACGCAGCTTTCGCAGCCCATGCATTCTTCAGCATTGACAGGAACTGATTTCTCATCTTCCATCTCAAATACTTCCACGGGACAAACGTCAACACATTCTTCGCAACCAACGCATTTGGACTGGTCAACAATTGGGGTAAATGCCATTTTAATAGCCTCCTTAATTAATGTTCCATTATAAACTCATTTTTTAAGCTGAATTTAAAAAACGCTTTTATAACATTTTATTTATTAAAATCAAGTTTTTTTATGGGGGTTTAACCTGACCAGGCAGACCCCTATGTTTTTTCCGGCCAGATTAAAATCCGTCAGATCTAAAAAACTTGCTTTTTCCGGAAAAATCCCCAGCTTTATCTGAGCTGAAATCCGGCAGCCATCTGCCGATCCAGGCAGGTCTTTTCCCGCAAACCCCCTGTCCCTTACGCCCTGTTCTAAAATTTCAGAAATGTCACTCTGCCATTTTTGTCGTAAAGAACATCCATCTTCATGCACTTTTATAGATTCAATGTCAAGACCATTTATCAGATCTTGTGAGCCGGGATATAAACGGTCAAACACAGCCGGACTGGTGGTGACCAGCAAAATGGAATCTTCCCGGTTTTGAAATATCTTTTTCTCCATGGCCACCCGGCACCAGGAGCGGATCCTCGAATCGGTCATCACCTGGCCGGGATCCCTTTCCGTGACAACCAACCCGGAGGGTTCCGGGGGACTTTCATCCTGTTCGGCTCCCTTTAATTGTGAAAAAAGGGCTCCCCTGTTCTTTTCCAGGTCCTTGAGTTCATCGTCAATTCTTTCGTTTTCCAGGTCCAGAATCCCTGCGAACTTTAAAAACAGCAGGAGATCTCTCCCGCTTTTTTGTTCCCGGTCCAGGCCCTGTCCCGAATCCTTTGACACCCTTTCCCTCAACTGGGACTGTATCCGGGTCAGGTCTGAATCGTCTGTAAAATAGGGGGTATCCCGGAGCATGGATTTTAAATTTTTTTCATTCCCCTTGTGCATCCCGGCCCAGTCCCGAAAAGACCTTACCTGGCGATCCACAAGACTGAGAACCTCAGGAGAATGAAACTCCGGCTTCACCCTGCCCTGTTCCACCATGGGTGCCAGAGGATGGTCCGGATCAAGCCGGGAAACCAGGGGCAGACATCGGAAAGAGGAAAAAATAGTCAGCAAGGTGTTCAACTGACTTCGGCTGATATGGGAAAAAGGGAAAAATACTATGTCCAACATGATGGTCCTGCCTTTTGGGAATTGATTCCGTACCCGAAGGTTGAGGTTGACTTTTAACCTATAAAATGGCTTTATACAGTAATTTTAAATGATGTGCAATTTTTACCGGAAAGATAATGCCCCGTTCATTTAGTGACATAAAAATGCTGCCGGCCGCAGCATTTATCTTTTTTGCCCTTGTTCTGCCGGAACTCTTTTTCCCATTCAATCCGGCCCGGGCCTTTTCCCAGGAAGAGGATCCCAAGCAGATTCCCTGGCATATCTCCGCCCAGGTGGTCAGCTACGACCAGAAAAAAGAATTGTATATTGCCGAGGATGAAGTGGTGATCACCGGGGGGCTGACCCGGCTGGAGGCAGATTATGTGGAGTTTTCCAATAAAACCAAGGATGCCTTTGCCCAGGGGAACGTGGTTCTGATCTCCGGCGAAGATTCCATTTCCTGCAATGCCATGCAGATCAACCTCCTCACCGAGCAGGGCTTTATCAACAAGGGAACCATCTTTATTCAGAAGAACAATTTCTATATTGAGGGCGAAAAAATCCGTAAGACCGGAAAGTTTACCTACAGCGCTGAAAAAGGGACCATCACCTCCTGTGAAGGGGACTCCCCGGCCTGGAAAATCTCAGGAAAAAACGTAAAAGTGACCATAGAGGGATACGGATATGCCACCCATGCCGCCTTCTGGATTAAAAAAGTGCCGGCCCTCTATGTCCCGTTTCTGGCCTTTCCAGCCAAAACCAAGCGTCAGACCGGCCTGCTGGCCCCCAGCTTCTCCAGCTCGGACCGGCTTGGATTTGAATATGAACAACCCCTGTTCATCGCCCTTTCCAGGGACACCGATGCCACCCTTTATGCGGACTATATGTCAGACCGGGGCCTTAAATTGGGCGGAGAGTTTCGGTATGTACTGGACGAAAAATCCAAAGGCACCCTTTTTCTCGATTTGCTGAAAGACGATCAGATCGATGACGGGACCGCAGATACAGAAGAGTTTGCCTTCGACACAACGGCCCAGAGGACCAATACGGACCGGTACTGGTTCAGGATGAAGAGCGACCAGGAACTTCCCGGCGGATTCAAGGCCAAACTGGACCTGGATATTGTCAGTGATGCAGATTATCTCCTGGAGTTCAGGGACGGGTATACCGGGTATGATAAAATCACGGAATACTTTGAAAAAGAGTTCGGCCGGGACCTGGACGAGTACGACGACACGGTCCGGGAAAACAGCCTGACCCTTGACAAGAGCTGGAACAACTACAGCCTGACGGCCAAGGCCCTCTGGTATGACAACGTGGCGGCCCGGCGCCAGGATACCGATGACTACACCCTGCAGACCCTTCCCAGTGTTGAATTTGATGCATCCAAGCACAAACTGGGAGCCACCGGGATTTACTATACCCTGGATTCGGAGTTCAGGTCGTTTTTCCGCCAGGACACCACAGAGACAAAGGTCAACGGGCAGCGGGTCGATGTCTATCCCAAGCTCTACTATCCCACACGGTTTGCCAAGGCCTTTTTCTTTGAACCCTTTGTGGGCACCCGGGCCACGGCCTGGCACACAGATGATTTCACGGATAGTTACGGTTCCGAGGATGAGTTCAGGACCCGGACCCTCTATGACGTGGGTGCCCAGCTTTCCACCAAGCTCAACAGGATCTTTACCCTGGAAAACCAATTTGCGGACAAGATCAAACATGAGGTGGTTCCCAAGCTTGAATATGCCTTCCGGCCCAGTGTCCTCCAGGATGATCTGCCCTATTTTGATTCCCTTGACCGGATTGCCGAGAAAAATATCATCACTTGGTCCCTGGCCAATACCTTTACCTCCAGAAAAATCGTGGAGGGGAAAGAGGGTGAGGAGTCCTATGTATACAAGGAACTGGCCTGGATCGAATTGTCCCAGGACTATGATCTTAAAATTGAACGGGATGAAGAAGACCGTACCCACCCCTGGTCAGATATCTACCTGGAAAGCGAACTCAATCCCCTGGAATATCTGTCCCTGGATGTTGACCTGGCCTGGGATCCCTATAACCGGCACTTCACAAAGACAAATGCCGGAGGGACCCTCAAGGACAGCCGGGGAGATTCCATTCAAACCCAATACCGCTACACCCTTAAAAACGCCAACACCTGGTATACCCGGTTCCTGGTTCAGGCCACCAGCACCCTGGGAATTTACTATTCCTTTGAAAAGGACCTGAAAGGAAAAAACACCATTGAAACCCGGACCGGCATCTTCATCGACCAGGCCTGCTGGGGCTTTGACCTTCAATACCGGGAGGAAGGCGGAGATAAAAAGATCATGTTTTTAATCATCCTTAAAGGGATTGGAGAGTTTGGCCAGAAATGAACAAGGATTTAAACTGGTTTGCCCTTTTGACCCGGAGCAATTTCGAACAGACGGTCCTCAACCAGATCATGAAAAAGAAGATAGAGGTTTTCCTGCCCAGGAAAAGAAAGCCCAGCCGGCGAAAAGACCGAAAACTCATGCTTGAGGTCCCCCTGTTCCCGGGCTATCTCTTTGTCAGATCAAGCCCGGATCCGGCCTCCCAGCTGACTATTTTAAAAACCACCGGTGCGGTCCGTCTCCTGGGAAATCAAAAAGGCCCCCTTCCCGTGTCCGAGTCCCAGATCGAGTCCCTGAAACTCATGACCAGCACCCATATGGATTTGATCACGGGCAGCATCATTGAATTAAAGAAAGGAGATCCGGTCGTCATCCTGGAAGGCCCCATGGCCGGGCTGAGGGGGGAATTCTCCGAATATAAGGGGAAAACCCGGGTGATCATTAAAATAGATCTTCTGGGCCAGTTTGCCGGGGTTGAAATTCCGGTTGAACATATTGAAAAAATTCCGGACTTACTATCATAAGTCCTTGACTTTTTATGATTTTTTGATTACAACCCAGGAATTAAAAATCGGTTTATATAAAAATACAGAGGGGTTATGAATAAACTTGAACTAATTTCCACACTGAAAGAAAGATCTAATCTTACCAAGGCCGAGGCTGCCGAGGTCATAAAAATTTTCTTTGATTCCCTTTCCGAGGCCTTTGTAAAAGGGGAAAGAGTTGAGATAAGAGGATTCTGCAGCTTCCACATCAAGGAGTACAAGAGCTATACCGGACGGAACCCCAAAACCGGCCAGAAAGTATTGATACCTCCCAAGCGGCTTCCTTTTTTCAAATGCGGCAAGGAGTTAAAAGAACGGGTGGACTATTAAAATCTGTCCTTCCCATCCAGAATGATGATGCCGGTTTTTGATCCACATACTCCTGCAGCATCTGAATTAACCCATATCATTCAGACCCGGAAGATCCCCAATGCCTTTCTTTTCACCGGCTCCAGCGGAACAGGAAAAGAGAGAGCCGCATTCGGGTTTGCCCAGGCAGCCAATTGCAGGGAAGGGAGCGACGGCAGTCCCTGCCTGAACTGCCGGTCCTGCAGAAAAATCCATGCCCGGATGCACCCGGACATGATCCACATCCATCTTCTTGAAAAAAAAAAAGACATCTCCATTTCCCAGATCCGGGAAATGGAGGGGGTACTCTCTGCCAGGCCCAATGAAGCTGACTGGCGCATGGTTCTGATATCAGATGCCGGGAAGATGAATATCCAGGCCCAGAACGCCCTTCTCAAGGCGCTTGAAGAACCGCCCCAAAAAACCTTTTTCATCCTGACCGCATTGGGACTGCCCGGACTGATCCCCACCATTGTGTCCCGGTGCCGTCAAATCCGGTTCAGGTCCCCCGGATCCAGGGAAATCGCCCGATATCTTGTCAATTCCTGGGGCGTGGATCCCGGGACAGCCAAAATTGCTTCGGGCACGGCCGGATCCGATATTCAAAAGGCCCTGCGCCTCCTTAACCTGGAAGATCCCGGGGAAAAACCAGGGTCTAAAAAAGACAAAACAAAGAAGATGGACTGGAAAAGCAGGAGATCCTGGCTCCTGAATCAGATCCCCGAACTGATCCGGGCCCCCAACCCATTGGGTCATGCCCTTTTCATATCGGAACAACTGGGCCGGGAAACCGAGCATATTTCCGACTGGCTGTCCATCATGAGATCCTTTTTCAGGGATCTCTGCGTTTTCAAAACCGACCCTGAAAAAATAGTTAACCTTGATTTTTTCGATGCTTTAAAAGATATTAGTCAGATACTCGGGTGCAAGCGTATCATTGAATTTATGGATCATTTTTATGAAACAGAGCGGCGGCTGGGGTCAAATGCCTCCATTCGTCTGGCTCTAGACCGTTTTTTCATAAAAATATCCTTACCATAGGAAGTCATTATGACCAAAGTGGCAGGTGTGAAATTTAAAAGGGCCGGCAAAATCTATGATTTTAAAAGCGATGCCTTTGTTTTGAACCCCGGGGATCATGTCATTGTGGAAACGGAACAGGGGCTGGGATTCGGAATCGTTGCCAAACCGCCCGCAGAAACCGACTCCAAGGGGAAAAAACTCAAACAGATCGTGAGGATCGCCACCAAAGAGGACTTCATCCGACGGGAAGAACTCAAACAATTGGAAAAAAGAGCCCAGGGGTTCTGTCTTGACTGCATCAACGACCTGGGCCTTTTGATGAACCTGTTCAGCGTGGAGTGCACCTTTGACCGGAACAAACTGACCTTTTTCTATACGGCGGACGGCAGAATCGACTTCAGGGAACTGATCAAGCTGCTGGTCAAAGAGTACAGCATCCGCATTGAGATGAGACAGGTGGGAATACGAAATCTCTCCAAACACTGCGGGGGAATCGGCAAATGCGGCAGGGAGATCTGCTGCTCCTCTTTCATGTCCGGGTTTGAACCGGTTTCCATTAAAATGGCAAAGGAGCAGAGACTCTCCTTGAATCCCACGAAGATATCCGGGGTGTGCGGCCGCCTCATGTGCTGCCTGACCTTTGAGAACCAGACCTATAAGCAGCTGAAGAAAAAAATGCCCAAGCTGGGCAAGACCATCACCATTGAAGAGGGACAGGGAAAAGTGGTCCGGCAGAACGTATTAAAAGAGAGCATCACCCTGCTCATGGAAGACCGGACAGAGCTTGAAAAAAAAGTCAGTGAACTGAAGATTATCCCCACCCCTAAATAAAGACAGAACAAGGTAAACAAGAAAAATGAAAAAGAAACCTCGGTTTTTCACAACCCCTATATATTACGTAAATGCCAAACCCCATCTGGGCCATGCCTACACCACCATAGCCGCGGATGTGGCCACCCGGTTCATGCAGATGGATTCCCGGGACACCTATTTTTTGACCGGGACCGATGAACACGGGGACAAGATTGTCCAGGCCGCAGAAAAACAGGACACCAGCCCCAAGGAGTACGTGGATAAAATAAGCAAACTTTTCCAGGATCTCTGGCCGGTTCTCAATATCTCCAACGACCAGTTCATCCGGACCACGAATCCGGATCATATCCGGGTGGTTGAACAGGTGCTGTCCAAAATCCATGACAGCGGGGATATATACTTTTCCAGTTATGAAGGCCTCTACTGCTTCGGATGCGAGCGGTTTTACCAGGAACGGGAATTGGTTGACGGCAAATGCCCGGATCACGGAACCGAGCCCGAAGTTATCCGGGAATCCAATTATTTTTTCAGGATGAGCAAATACCAGGACTGGCTCATCGACCATATCCAGACCCATCCCGATTTCATCCGCCCGGAACAATATAAAAAAGAAATACTCTCTTTTTTAAAGGAACCCCTGGAAGACCTGTGCATCTCCCGCCCCAAAACCCGGCTTACCTGGGGAATCACCCTGCCCTTTGATGAAGATTATGTCACCTATGTCTGGTTTGACGCCCTGGTCAACTATATTTCAGCCCTGGGCTATCCCGACTCCGACTTATTCAAAAAATTCTGGCCCACGGCCCGCCATTTTGTGGCCAAGGATATTATCAAGCCCCACGGCATCTACTGGCCCATCATGCTCAAAGCCGCGGGCATTGACATCTACGACGGGCTCAATGTCCATGGATTCTGGAACGTCAGGGGCAGCAAAATGTCCAAGAGCATCGGAAACGTGACCGATCCCCTTGAGGTTACCCGGGAATTCGGTGTGGACCCGTTCCGGTATTTTCTCATGCGGGAAATGGTATTTGGCAAGGATGCCAATTTTACCGAAGACGTTATCGTAACAAGGATCAACTCCGATCTGGCCAATGACCTGGGCAATCTCTTTTCAAGGGTGTTGACCATGACCAACCGGTACTGCAAGCAAGGTTTCTCAAAAGAAAATCTAACACCCCGGGATCCGGACCTCTCCCTTGAATCCCCTGCCCGAACCGCCATTGAAGCTTTCAGACAGGCCATGGCCAATTGCGAGTTCCACAACGGCACGGCAGCCGTATGGACCTTTATCGGACTGATGAACAAGTATATCGACACCCGGGAACCCTGGGCCCTGGCCAAGGATGAAACCCGGCGCCCCATGCTTGAAACGGTTCTCTACAACCTCATGGAGGGCTTACGGGTGGTCTCATGCCTGATATATCCGGTCATGCCGGAAACCTCGTCCAAAATGCAGGAGACACTGGGGCTTGAACCTCCGGATCCGGGATTTTATCCCCTTGACCAAATCATGGACTGGGGTCAGATAAAAACCGGCCTTGGTTTCTCAAAGCCTTCCATCCTCTTCCCCAGGATAGAGATCAAACCGGACAAAAAAGAAAAAAAGACAGCAAAGCCCTTTAAACCGGCCTTAAAGGATGAGATTACCATTGAAGATTTTTCCAAAATCGACCTGAGAACCGGAACGGTAATCCAGGCGGAACCCGTGGAGAAATCCGAAAAACTGCTCAAACTTTTGGTGGACCTGGGCGCGGAAACCCGTCAGATCATCGCAGGCATCGCGAAAAATTATACCCCGGAAACCATTGTGGGGAAACAGGTTCTTGTGGTGGCCAATCTCAAGGAGGCCAAACTCATGGGTCAGGTTTCCCAGGGAATGGTCCTGGCCGCTGGGAGCAAAAAGGAACTCATCCTCACGGGACCGGACAAAAAAGCCCCTGACGGATGCCCGGTAAAATAAAAAGATAGAATCCTTTACGCAGAATAACCCTTCGGTTTCCTTGAGAGTTTGATTTGTACACCTTTAAAAAAGAAAATTCCTGGCAGAGGCATCAGGCTGAGTTTCTTTTAAAAAAAAAGAAGAAGCTCATGTTTGTAAAGGCCCTGCCCCTGTTTTTGTCCCTTGCCGCTTTCCTGGTCCTCGGCCTGGGGGCTCTGGTCTTTTACTGGCCGGCAGACCGGTTTGACTCCCCCCGGGAACCCGCCCATTCCGTTGAAAAACCCATGCCCCGGAAAGATGTCTTATCCAAACAGCAGCTCCGCCGGCTCATCGGAGATATCCATTTTCTCAATGCAAAAAAAGATATTTTCACTGCCGGCGCAGGAGCCGAGAAGTTACAAATCAAGGCGAGTCTGGACCCGGATCTCCAGGAATTTCTGGTCGATTCCCTGGACCGGCTCAAGACCCTGACCCGGGGAAAGCCCCAGCGCATCGCCATGGTGGCCATGGACGCCCGGGACGGAGGTATCATTGCCATGGCCGGATTTGATCTGGACGATCCCAAGGCAAACCCCTGCCTCAGCTCTGACTTTCCCGCCGCCTCCATATTCAAAATCGTTACCGCCACCGCAGCCATGGACTCCCTGGGATACACCCCCCAGACACCGGTCCATTTCAACGGAAACAAATATACCCTTTACAAACGCCAGTTAAAGGAAACCCGGAACAGATACACGGTGAAAACCACCCTTGCCGAGGCCTTTGCCGAATCCGTGAACCCGGTATTCGGCAAACTGGGCAAAAACGTACTGGGAAGGGAAAGACTCAATGCCTATGCCCATGCCTTTGGATTCAATGAAACCCCTGTTTCCGAACTCAATTTTGAATCGGGCCGGTTCCGTCTCCGGGAAAACGATTATTACCTGGCAGAACTGGGCTGCGGATTCAACACCGACACCAAGATCTCTCCCATTTTCGGAGCCATGATGGTCACCGCAGTGCTCAACTCAGGGAAATCCCTGATGCCGGCCATTGTGGATCAGGTAAAAAACCTTGATGGAGAAGTCATTTACAAACATAAAAAAGAAGTCTATAAAACCAGCATGGCGCCGGCCAGTGCCGAAAAGATGATCTCTCTCATGGAAAAAACCATTTCCAGGGGAACCGCCCGAAAAGCCTTCAGGGGAATTTCCAGGGATCGTATTCTGTCTAAACTGGTCATCGGTGGAAAGACAGGATCCTTGTACAATAAGGAGCATACGGTCAAATACGACTGGTTTACTGGATTTGGGAAACCAAAGACCGGGGGCAGATCCCTTGCCGTTTCCATTGTCGTGGGCCATCGTAAATATATCGGCACCCGGGCCAGCAGCTACGGGAAGATGATTTTAAGACAATATTTTAAGAACAGCGGCCAAGAAAAAGCGGCATTGCATACCAAGAGTACAGACACCAACCACAGGGAAAGCTGATCCCAAAGACATGGGAGGAAATATGGCATTTCAGACAAGAACGCTGGCTAACAAAATCAAACAGATGCTTTCAATGAAAATCCAGGTCGGAAAATCCCTGGATCAGGCAGATGAAAACAGCCTGATCCTCTTTCCCTTCCAGGCCAATGTGCTTTCCTGCGGAATCTGTGCCTTTGTGGCCTTTAAGGATGGAGTTCAGGACCCTGGATTTGATCTGGACGGATTTTCAAAGCAGATCCACGGACTTGAAAAGGGTCTCCTCCCTGAAACCCTGGGGGATTTCTGTGTAAAGGAACAATTTTTCGGGGGGGAAGAACATATCCTGGACCATTTGTTTAAAACCGCCCAGGACCTGAAAAAGGAAGCCGTGTTCCAGGAGATATTTTTTAACCCGGACAAGATCAAGGCGCTCTCCGAAATCATCCTCTGGATCTCCGGAATCCTGGACCAACAGAGATCCACATTTAAAAATCTTGAATCCAAACTGGAGTCCGCCGATGTGGAGATCATCTCCCTTCGCCTGGAAAAACTGGCCGATACCCTCTGGTGCCTTGAAAAAGAGGTCCTGGACAATATCAAAGCCATCCGGAAACTATATAATGCCGCCGGTCAGGACGGCAGTCCCGAAGGCCTTTTTGTATTCAAACGGCTCAACGCCGTGCTGAACAGCATTGACAGGCTGGAGGTCCGGGGCAGGGATTCAGCCGGGATCTCCGCCGTATTCAGTCTGACCAAGGAGGAGTTTGAAAATTTCAGGACCGGCCTGATCAAGGCCGGTCTGTCCGACCGGATCAAGGACAGGACCAATCACCAGGTGCTGTCCAACAACAGCCTGACCATATCCGACACCTATCCGGAACCCGGCATCCACCTGGTAAGTATCTCCTTTGCCTTTAAGTTTGCAGCTGAAATCGGTGCCCTGGGGGACAATGTGGCCTTTCTCAGGAGCCAGATCCGAAACGATCTCGTTCTCCAGATTTTAAGCCAATACAAATTTGAATCCTCATCCATATCCGCCCATACCCGCTGGGCTTCCGTGGGAGACATCACCGAGGCCAACTGCCATCCCGTGGACAATACCCCCACGGACCGGGAAATTGAAACCTCGGGCATCATCCATGTCTGCCTCAACGGGGACATCGACAACTACCTGGAGTTGAAAACCGAATATGAAGCCCACTACGACAAGATCCACGGGGACATCAACACCGACACCAAACTGATTCCCCTCCAGATTGAGACCCATCTCAAGGGCGGAGCCGGGATAGAGGAGGCTTTCAGGCTTGCCGTAAACGATTTCAGCGGTTCCCACGCCATTTCCATGCATTCTGATCTGGCGCCGGGCAAGCTTTTTCTTGCCCAGAAGGGAAGCGGCCAGGCCATCTTCGTGGGCATTGCACCGGACCACTATATTGCCGCATCCGAACTTTACGGAATTGTGGAGGAAACCCAGGATTACATCAAGCTCAACGGGGAGGACAAGGGACAGATCGTGGTGTTGGACCAGCACTCCCCGGGCGGGGTGGAAGGGATCCGCTCCTTTTACTATAACGGAGACCCCATTGAGATCAGCAGAGACCATCTTCTGACCAGCCAGATCACCTCCAGGGATATTGACCGCCAGGATTTTCCCCACTACTTCCTAAAAGAGATCTCCGAGTCTCCCTTTTCCGTTGAAAAAACCCTGGAAAACAAGTTCAGACTTATCGGGGAGGGTCATCTCTTTGAAACCCGGCTGGACAGATCCGTGGTTCCCGAGTTCATTGAAGAAGATCTTAGGTCCGGCAAAATCAAAAAAATCTATTTTATCGGCCAGGGAACCGCCGGCATTGCCGCCCAGGGATGTGCCGACCTCCTGGGTTTTTACCTGGAAGGCCTGGACATTGAAATCCGGGCCCAGAAATCCTCGGAACTTTCCGGGTTCTGCATCTTTGACTCGGACAACCAATGCGGATCCATGGCCAATACCCTGGTGGTGGCCATCAGCCAGTCCGGCACCACCACGGACACCAACCGGACCGTTGACATGATCCGGGGCTGCGGAGCCAGGACCATGGCCATTGTCAACCGCAGGGATTCCGACCTGACCTTTAAGGTGGACGGGGTTCTTTACACCAGCTCGGGCCGGGATATTGAGATGTCCGTGGCATCCACCAAGGCCTTTTATTCCCAGATTGCGGCCGGGGCCGTCCTGGGCCTCCACTTTGCCAAAATCATTGGCGCAAGGTCCGGGGAATTCATCACCGAAGAGATCCGGGAGATCCAGGCCATTCCCGACAGGATGCGGGCCATCCTGGAAATGAAAGATCAGATAAAGGCCTCTGCCAGCCGCCTGGCCGTGACCAAGAACTACTGGGCCACCGTCGGGTCAGGCGCCAACAAGACCTCTGCCGACGAAATCCGGATCAAACTCTCCGAACTCTGTTACAAGACCATTTCCTCGGATTACGTGGAGGACAAAAAACATATCGACCTCTCTTCTGAGCCCCTGATCATCGTCTGTGCCGCCGGTACAAGGGAGAGTGTCCTGGGCGACATCATCAAGGACACGGCCATTTTCCACGCCCACAAGGCCACCCCCGTGGTGATCACCAACCAGGGGGAGGACCGGTTTGACCTTTATGCAGAGGATGTGTTTAAAATCCCGGAAATCAAGGAGCACTTTGCCCCTGTCCTCAATACCCTGGTGGGACATATCTGGGGGTATTACGCGGCCCTGGCCATCAACGACGGCTCCCAGTTCATGTACCAGGGAAAAACCCAGGTTCAGGAAATCCTGGAGGAATACACGGACAAGGGGCATGACGCCTATGAGGTACTCCTTGAAAAATCCTTCCGGGAAAAAGTGGCCCAGTTTTACAATCAATTTTCCAAGAGAAGAAGGCAGAACGGGTTCCCGGCGGCCATGGGACTGGACAACGCCACCAATATCACCCTGCTGCTCAAATACCTGTCCGGACGGCTTCCGGTTTCAGATTTTGAAATCGACTTCCAGACCAAGGGCACGCCCTCCAATATGCTGGACGCCTTTTTCAAAAGCATGGCCCTGGCCGTCAACACCATGGCCCGGCCTGTGGATGCCATCAAACACCAGGCCAAGACAGTGACCGTGGGCACCAGCAGGATCGCGGAAACATTTGAGGGGCCCCTGTTTGACGAACTGGCCGCCAACGAGATCCAGGTCTCCCAGATCACCCATAAAAACGTCCTGGTCATTAAAAATCTCCAGGAGGTGATTTCCCGGGTCAAGGGCGGACTGCTCTACCGGATCTCGGGCCTGAGCCTGCTGGGAGAGGTAACCCAGGAGACCCAGATCCGGGTGGTCAGAAAGACCGGTGCCTTGGAAAACGAAACCTCCAGGGTGGAAACCGATCACAGCCTCAAGGGGACCAAGAACATCATTGTCAGGGAAGGCAATGTCTATATCGGTAAGGGACGCAAGGACCGGAAAAACATCCTGGTGATCCCGATCATGTCCTCATCCCCGGAAACGCCCAATATCATCGAGTTTATTCTCTCCCTGAACGTGGCCTTTAAGTCTTCCCGGGAAGTCTCTCTTCTGAAGAAGATGAAGGCCCTCGGCGGAAAATACACCCGTCTCAAAGACTGGGTTCTGGAGAGCCGGAACATTCAATGGGATGACAAGTTCCTCAACCTGATTGAGGTGGAGACCCTTTTCGGGGAGACCGCCGAAAAGGTTGTGGACGCCATCATAGAAAAGATCCACTAGCCCATGACCGACACAAAAGCTACCGGGGAAGCATTGACTGCCCCCGGAAGCGGACCGGTTCCGGTGCCTGATTACAGAAAAGAGCTCATGTTCAGGTACCTTATCGTCCTGACCATCTGCTCCACGGGCGGACTCCAGTGCTGGCGGACCCTTTTTGACAACTTTGCCGTACACGTGGCAGGCCTGGACGGCCACCATATCGGAATCCTCCAGTCCGTCCGGGAAATTCCCGGATTCCTGGCCCTTCTGGTCACCTATGTGATCATTATCATCAAGGAACACAGACTGTCCGCCTTTTCCATCGTCATCCTGGGAGGCGGGGTCTTTTTGACCGGACTTCTGCCCAGTTTCCAGGGCCTCCTCTTCACCACCCTGGTCATGAGCTTCGGGTTCCACTACTATGAGACCACCAACCAGTCCCTGACCCTCCAGTACTTTGACAGGCTCACATCCCCCCTGGTGTTTGCAGCCCAGCAGAGATACGCGGCCCTGGCCAATATCCTGGTGGGAATCCTCATCTTTGCCATTGCCCCGTTTTTTTCCTATCAGACCCTGTACATCCTGTTCGGCAGTCTGATCTGCGGCTGCGGGATCTGGGCCCTGACCCAAAATCCGATAAAAAAGAAACTCCACCCTCAAAAAAAAGAGATGGTGCTCAAAACAAAGTACTGGCTCTTTTATTTTCTGACCTTCATGGCCGGGGCCAGGCGTCAGATCTTTGTCGCCTTTGCCGTTTTCCTTCTGGTTCAAAAATTTGATTTCTCGATCCAGGAAATCACCCTGCTCTTCCTGCTCAACAACCTGATCAACTTTGGGATCAGTCCCCTGGTGGGGAAATTCATCCTCAGATACGGGGAAAGAAGGCTTTTATCCCTGGAGTACTTTACCCTTATCCTGATATTTATTGCCTATGCCTTTGTGGAGTCCAGGTTTCTGGTGGGAGTTCTCTATGTCCTGGATCACATCTTTTTCAGCTTCAGTATGGGCATCAAGACCAATTTTCAGAAGATCGCCAGTCCCGGGGATATCGCCCCCAGCGCGGCTGTGGGCTTTACCATCAACCATATCGCCGCCGTACTCCTGCCGGTGATCGGCGGACTGCTGTGGATGAAGGACTATAGGATTCCCTTTCTGGCCGGGGCCGGCCTAAGCCTTGTCTCCCTCTGTCTGGTTCAGCTGATCCGCATCCCTGACCGGTCCTGAGTTTCGAACTGGCCAGCCCCTTATCTTCCAACCGGGCAGGCCATTTCACACCTTCTGCAGAACTTGACCTGCTTCCCTGTTTTATCCGTGCCCTCAATGACCACTTCCCTGCCTGCATCCAAGTTCTTTTCCATTTCCAGGTTGCAGGTGAATCGACTGTATACCCCTGTCCTGCCCGGTAATTTCTGCTGCCCAAAGGTCTCTTTGGAATATATCTGTTTTTCAAAGGCTTTCTGGGGACAGGCCCTGCGGCAGTATTCCTCGCAGTCTTTACACGGATCAAAATCCGTCATCCCGGTGGAAGGCAGGTCCAGGTCCAGCAGCATCACCCTCAGGCGGACCCGGGGGCCGTATTCCGGGGTGACCAGAATATTGCTTTTCCCGATGCAGCCCAGCCCGGCCAGCACAGCCGTGTCCTTCATAAACACCCCGCCGTGCTCAATGTGATAGGGTATCTTGATGCACTTGATCCCGGTTTCCGCCTCAACCCACTTGGCCAGTTTGGCAAACACGGACATGAGCTTTGCATTTCCCCTGGTGCCGCCTTTCAATCCCTTGAGCCACCAGTCCATGTCCGGGGCATACCGGGGATGTTCCACCGCGATGACCACGGCGGAATTGGCATGTTCGGGCCAGATAACCTTGCCTTTTTTCTTGCCGTCCACCTCCTTGGTGCCCACACCGGAAAATTCGGTCTGTTTCCCGGATATGGTATGGGAAGGCGACTCCTTTAATTCTTCAACATTTGCAATGCCCGCCATGCAGGCCCCGAACTCGATGGTCCTGCTGATGATCCGGTCACTGAGGGCTGTTTTGCTTTCTTTGATCATCCTGTTGTCCTTGTGAAATTCATCCATTATATTCGTCCCTGGCCGTTCAGGCAAGCCCCATGACCGGCGGTGCGAAAGGTCCTTGGTTCGTCAGGCTGTTTGCAAAATAGGGGGCCCGCTCTCAGGTACCCAGTATCACCTTGTTTTCCGCAAGAACAGATCCCATGAACACGAACAATACAGATATCACCAATACAAACTTTTTCATTTTTCCTCCTGGTCAATCAGGTCCTACCCCCAGGAAATAAAAAACAAAGAAGACAGAATTGTTCAGCCGCTTCGGGCCTTTTCAACGAAACATACAGGACTGCCGGAATGATTTATATGGGGGTTTACCCTACATTTTAATGAGGAACTCCCCTAAACATGGGGACAATGGGCCAGGAGAGATAAATTTCAGGCCCGGGCAAGAACCAGGACATCCACCCGGTCTGCCCCGTGCCGGAACAGAACCCTGGCAGCCTCTCTACAGGTTGATCCTGTAGTAAACACATCGTCAATCAAAAGGACCCGGGCCTTTTTGATCCGACTTTGGGCTTTTGGGGAAACCTGAAAGGCATTTCTTAGATTTTTCCTTCTCGATTTTTCATCCAGCCCGGTCTGGGGCCGGGTATGAACCACCCGCTTCAGGCTGGCAATATCCACCTGCCAGGAAGGGTTTCTGTGAAATTTTCTGAAATAGAGATCCGGAAAGTGCCTGACCAGGAAATAGGCCTGGTTGAACCCCCTCTGCCTCAGCCTTCTCACATGGAGGGGAACCGGCAGGACCAGATCGGGTTCCGGTTCCATGAAATAGGTTTCAAAGGCTCTAAACAACACGCGTTCAAAGGGTCGGGCCAGGGAGAGTCTGGATTGGTATTTGAACAGGGGGACCGCCTCTTTCACCACACCGCTGTATACCAGAGATGCCCTGACCCTGGAAATTCTCCTGAACCTGGGATTTTTTTTCAGACAGGCTTCACAGAGATGGTTTTCCCCCTGGTCAAAAACATGGCCGCACCAGGGGCAGAAAGGAGGTTCAAAGGGCCGGGGCCCGGAACCCAGGCAGGACTTGCAGAAATAAGCTGAAAAAGCGGATGGATCTGCTGTTCCGGAATCCATATAGGTTCCGCATTTCAGGCATCTTGGGGGAAACAGGAGAGTTTGAACAAGATCCGACACCGGCTGGAAGCGCCTGCTTACGCTCCTGACAAAAGACTTTTTAAAAACCGGAAGCATTGTGCCTCCTTTTCTGGATCACCCAAGGCAAAAAGGCCGGGGAGCGTCTCCATGTCCTTTACAGCCAACCCGGATATTTCATGAAATATCCGGGCTAAAGCCTCTGTCGCCGGGCCTCGTACATGGCGACCCCCCCTGCCACGGATGCGTTCAGGGAGCTTACGCCGCCGGAGATGGGGATGGACAAAAGAAAATCACACTCCTTTTGAACCCCGGGCCGGATCCCCTTGTGTTCCCCGCCCACGATCAGGGCAATACTGCCGGTGAGATCCGATTCGTACAAAGAGCTGGTTCCCCGGGCATCCAGGCCGGAGATCCATACCCCTTGCTCCTTGAGCCCCCTCAGGACAGAGGAGGTATTGGTCATCATGTAAATTTCAGTATGTTCCATGGCCCCGGCCGAGGTCCGGGAAACCGTGGGGGAGGGAACGGCGGACCGGTTCCTGGGGATCAGAATATGGTCCACACCGGCACACAGGGCGGTCCGGATCAGGGCGCCTAAATTATGGGGATCCTCGATACTCTCCAGGACAAGGATAAAACAGGGAGATTTTCTTTCCCGGATTTCAGGGAGGATATCCAGGCCGTTCCGGACGGGAAAAACAGAGGTTTTAGCGGCGATGCCCTGGTGGACTCCGCCCCGGGTCAGTTTATCCAGACGCTTGGAATCACACTCCTCGACCTTCACTCCCCGCTTCCCGGCCAGGGCCGTTATCTTATCAGCCCGGCCGGCTGACCGCCGGTCCGAGATATAGACGGCCTCAAATTCCCTTCGCTCCGCCCTAAGGGCCTCGGCCACGGAGTGAAACCCGAACAATATTTCCCTGGATTTTTTCGGCATCTTAACAGGTCCTATCCTTTATTTTCCATGGGGATTCTTGAGGCTCCCCCGATTTCAGAGGCAAAGAGGGCGCAGATCTCATCAATTGCCCGGTCAAGGCGGTCATTGACGATCACATGGTCGTATATATTTTTCTGCCGGATCTCCTGGTCTGCATTTTTCAACCGCAGGTCGATGACCTCCCTGGAATCGGTTCCCCGGCTTTCAAGCCTCTGCCTTAGGACCTCCATGGAAGGCGCCATGATAAAAACGGAGACCGGCTTGAGATCTGAATCCATGATCTGGCGGGCTCCCTGGACATCGATGTCCAGGATCAGGCTCAGGCCTTTTTCAAGACTCTCTTCCACAAAGGATTTTGAGGTTCCGTAACAATTGCCGTGAACCTGGGCCCATTCCAGCATTAGACCCTGTTCAACCAGGTCTGTGAATGCCTGGTGGGTCACAAAAAAATAATCCTTCCCATGGACCTCCCCGGATCTGGGATCTCTTGTGGTATGGGATACGGAATAGGAGAGATCGGGAAAGCGGCGGAGCACCTCCCGGACCAGGGTGGTTTTTCCCGCTCCGGAAGGGGCGGATACCACAAAGAGTTTCCCTTTATCCTTCATTTGTTTTCCTGTCTGATCTTATCTTTTGTTTCCAGGGCCGGGACCGCTTATTTTTCTTCTTTCTCATCTTTCATCAGGGCTTCAAACCGGGATGACACGGTTTCAGCCTGGATGGCGGACAAAATCACGTGATTGGAATCCGTGAGAATAATGGCCCGGGTTTTTCTGCCGTGGGTGACATCGATGAGGCTGCGCTCCTCCTTTGCCTCGTCCTTGAGACGCTTCATGGGGGATGAATTGGGAGAAAGGATGGCCACAACCCTCTCTGCCACGACTGTATTGCCAAAACCGATGTTCAGTAGGACCTGTTCCATATCATTTATTCCTATTTGTTAGGTTTGAACGAAATCTCTCCCATAACCGGCGTTGCTGCAGGATTTTCAGATCCTCACGTACTATAGTACGCTCCGGTCTAAAAATCCCTTGCGCCTTGCATATGGGCAAGCCTTCGTCCAAACATCGTTTCCCGAACCCTTATCATTCAATATTCTGAACCTGCTCCCGGATCTTTTCAAGCTCTGATTTAAGATCCACCACCCTGTGGGAAAGATCGGCATGGCCGGCCTTGGAACCGATGGTGTTGAATTCCCGGTTGAATTCCTGAATTAAAAAATTGAGTTTTCTGCCCTGGGAATCTCCGGAGTCCATGACCTCCCTGAACTGCTTGATGTGACTGTGGAGTCGGACGATCTCTTCAGAGACATCGCTTTTATCGGCCAGGATGGCGGCTTCCTGGGCCAGGCGAACCGGATCGATCTGAACGGAATCCCTGGAATTTATATCTGCGGTAATCCGGTCCAGCCTTTCCATGAGTCTTTTCCTGTAAATTTTGGGAATCTCCTTTGCAAGGGTCTCAACCCCGGCCAGGCTTTTTTCAATAAAATCCATGCGGCCGGCCAGGTCCTTGTAAAGGTTCTCCCCTTCCCTGCACCTCATCCGGTCCAGATCTGCGGAAGCCGACTCAACCGCACCGGACACGGCCTCCCACAGAAGTGCCGCATCAATCTCCTTTTTGGCCGGCTGGATCAAATTTCTGGCAGACAATACCTGGTCCAGGGTGGGACCGGATTCCAGTTGAAGATGCTCCCTGATCTGGGTCAAAACCCTGAAATAGGATTCTGCCCGGACCATGTCGGCCTGATAAAGATCCGGCTCTGTGGAGTCATCCTCAATATTGATCCGGACTTCAATCCGGCCCCTCTGGTGAAGCCCGGATATGATCTTCTTGATCTCCTCTTCAAAGGGCTGACAGATTTCAGGCAGGTGCAGGGCAAAATCCAGAAACCTTGAATTATAGGACCGGATGGTGGCATCTGCCGTGATATGCCCGGAGGATTCGCTGGCCTTTGCAAAGGCGGTCATGCTTTTTATCATTTGTTTTTTCTTCCCTTTAGGTCCAGAATATATTTATTCCTGATTTTTTCAAGAAAATCCGTAACTTGCTTTGAACGATAATCCGGATAGGTCCATTCCAGCGGTTTAAATCCCTGGCCCGTGTACATCAGGGTCAGGTCCCCATAGATCTGATCCCCGATATAGATCCTGTGGGAATAATCCTTGCCCGTGGCCAGGATGAACCTGGAAGAGAGCAGATATCCCGGATCAATATTCACCTGTCTCCTTCCCCCGGATTCATTTTCCTTTTCCAGCTCATTGGTGGAAAGCTTGATCCGGGACAGGTCGTCCTGGCCGATCAGCTCCTTAAAGGCGATCACCCGGCGGAAAAGGGGAAAGCCCATCTCCCGGTAATAGTAGTCCGTAAAATCAAAATCCAGCCACTTTGAGATCATGTCCACGGGCCCGCCGATCTGTTCAAGCCTTTCAAACAGGGTTTCCAGAACGGCCTTATCCTTCATGAAAACGGAAATCACCAGTTTGGCCGGGTCCGGGGGTTTGGGGATGCTCATTCTTACTCGGAATTCCCCTTGTAGGGAAGGGCTTCCTCCACCAGCATGATGGGAATATCATCCCGGATCTCATAGACCAGGCTGCAGGCTTTGCAGATCAGTCCGTCCTCTTTTGGGGTAAGCTCGATCTCGCCCTTGCATTTGGGGCAGACCAGAATTTCCAGCAGTTCTTTTGAAACGCCCATATTTTCTCCGATTTTAAGCTAAATGTCTAAAGGCGAAGGTTGAAGCCCTGGGCTTTGGACCTTCGGCCAGGTTTTATTATTCTTCCCGGGTTGGGTCCGGTTCCACCGTGTTCTTTTGCATGATCTGGAGTTTGTAATACTCTCCTTTTTTGTCCATGAGATCTTCATGGCTGCCCTGCTCGACGATCTGGCCGCCCTTGAGCAGGATGATCCTGGAGGCATAGTCAATGGTGGAAAGCCGATGGGCAATGACAAAAGAGGTCCTGCCCTTCATCAGGTTTTCCATGGCCTTCTGAACCACCCGCTCTGCCTCGGAATCCAGTGCGGAAGTGGCCTCGTCCAGGATCAGGATAGGCGCATCCTTGATCAGAGCCCTGGCAATACAGATCCGCTGTTTTTCTCCTCCGGAGAGCCTGGAGCCCAGTTCCCCGATAATGGTATCAAATCCCTTGGGAAAGCCCTGGATGAAATCATGGGCATAGGCGGCCCGGGCCGCATCCTCGATCTCCCGGTCCGTGGCATCCATGCGGCCGTAACGGATATTGTCCCTGACGCTCTCGTTAAAGAGAATGGGCTCCTGGGTTACGATGGAGATATGCTTTCTCAGGGAAGCCACGGACAGGTCCCGGACATCAATTCCCCCGATCTTAACCTGGCCCCGGGTAACGTCGTACAGCCTGGGCACCAGATTGACCAGGCTGGTCTTTCCTCCCCCGCTCATGCCCACCAGGGCCAGAACTTCTCCCGGGGCGATCTTGAGGTTGATCTCTTTTAAGGCGTCTTCTTCGCCGGGGCCGTAGGAAAAGGAGACATGATCAAACTCCACGTCAAAGGCCTTTCCCTCAAGCAATGTGGGATCCTCTTTTTCCTCAATGGTCTGTTCCTGCTCCAGGATGTCGAATATCCGGGTGGCGGCGGCGGCTCCTTCCTGGATAGTATTGTTGAGCCCGGACAATTTCTTAACCGGATCGTAGAGCATCATGACTGCGGTTAAAAAAGAGAAAAAAATGCCCGGTGTGGAGGTGCCGTTGATCACCCGCAATCCACCGAACCAGATGATGAATGCAATGCCCAATCCCCCTAAAAATTCCATGACCGGGGAAGACAGGGCCCGGGCAACCATCTTTTTCATCTCCAGGCGGAAGAGGAGCCGGGTTTTTTCCTTGAACCGGGTGATCTCAAAGGGTTCCAGGCAGAAGATTTTGATAATCTTGGCCCCGGTGAATGTCTCGTGGAGAAAGGAGTTGAGATCGGCCATGGTCTCCTGGGTTCCCGTGGAGAACCGTCTCACCCTGCGGCCGAAGATCAGGATGGGATAAAATGCCAGGGGCAGGACAAGAAAGGCACCGCAGGCCAGCTGCCAGTCCCGGTAAAAGATCACGCATAAAAAAGCGATTACCGAGAAAAAATCCTTGAACACGTTGATCACCGCCGTGGAAACCATGCCCTTGACGATGTTCACGTCATTGGTGATTCTGGACATGAGGGCCCCTGTTTTTTCCCGGTGGATAAAGGCAATGGGCATCTCAGTGATCTTTTCATAGAGTGCTTCCCGGAAATACCGGATGATCTTTTCCCCGATATAGTTCATCAGGTATTCAGACCCGAAGGAACCGATGCCCTTGAGCAGAAACACCAGAACCGCCAGCCCGGGAATAAGCAGGAGCATTTCCCGGTTCCGGGCAATGAAGATATCATCCATCACCGGCTTGACCAGCATGGCCATGGCCCCGTTGGCCCCGGCAACAAGAATCATGAACAGAGCGGCCAGGGCCAGCCTTCTCCAGTACCCGGAAACCAGTTCGAGGATCTTTTTCTGCCTGGATTTGGACAGGACTTTTTTTTGCATTTTCATAAAATTTTATATTTTGGATAGTCTATTGTCAATATTGGTAAAACATGAGAGCATACTCCCCCATGACAAAGTGTGCCTTTATACCCAATTTTTTCAGGTTTTACAATATCATGTGGCGGGCAGTCCTTCCTTTTTTACGAAGGAACCGACGGCTGAGTCCCACATTTAATCAGCGGCTGAACCCGGCTGCCTTTCCAAAGTCCGACATCTGGATACAGGCGGCCTCGGCCGGGGAAGCCTTTCTTGCCCTTTCCATTTTAAAAGGATTCCGCCCCGGAACAAAGACCCGGATCCTGGTCACCACCACCACGGCCCAGGGCATGGAGATCCTTGAAAAAGGTCTTTCCCGGGATTCGGCCCTGGGAGCCCCGGCCGGAACCCTTCTTATCCGGACATCCTATTTTCCCTTTGACCTTCCCGATATTGTGGAAGAGGTCATTGACCAGATCTCCCCCAGGGTGATGGTCCTTTTGGAGACCGAAATCTGGCCGGCCCTGTTTTATCGCCTGAAAAAAAACCGAATCCAGACCCTTATCCTCAATGCCAGGATGTCCAAAAAAAGTTTTCGCCATTATCGGCTCACCAAATTTTTATGGTCAGCCCTTGCCCCGGACCGCGTCCTGGCCATTTCAGATCCGGACGCCCTTCGATACGGGACCATTTTCCCGGTGTCAAAACTCTCCACCATGCCCAATATCAAATTTGACTCCATGGAGGTGCAGGATGACCACCGGACCCGGTCAGATCTAAAAGACAAACTGGCCGCCTTTCTCCCCGGGGGTGCAAGATTTTCCATCCTGGCCTCCCTGAGGCGGCAGGAGGAAAAACAGGGCATCCGGATGATCCGCCATCTATTGAACCGGTACCCGGACCAGGTCATTGGGGTCTTCCCCAGGCACATGCACAGGATCAAGGCCTGGAAAAAACATCTGAAAACCCTTCGGTTTGACTTTATCCTGAGGTCTGAACTGGAAAACCTACCCGGAACCCCTTTGAAAAAGCCCAATATCATCCTCTGGGACCGGTTCGGAGAGATGCGGGCAGCCTTTCCCCTTGCATCCGCCGTATTTGTGGGCGGCAGCCTCAAGCCCCTGGGAGGGCAGAATTTTCTTGAACCGGTGATCCAGGGAGCCCCCACAGTGACCGGACCCTTCTGGGACGATTTTTCCTGGGTGGGCCAATCCCTCTTTGACCGGAACATCGTATGCAAAAAGAGAAACTGGCATGAAGCGGCCCAGGCCATGGTCTCCTTGCTGGAAAATCCACCGGACCGGGGAAGCCTCAGACAAAAGGCTGCGGCTTATATTGGCTCCCGCCGGGGCGGGACAGATCTGGCCTGCCAAGCCATTCTCGAAAGCCTGAAAAATCAAGGATGACACCTAAGATTTTCAGGTAAATAGGCTGAAGGTGTTTAGGTGACTTACTTCAACCTGGTTTTTCGATACCGACACAATATGTGGTAGATGGACAATTCTTGAAAAAGCATTCAACAATACCGGTAGTGCTTGCCTGGGACAGTCAAAACGAACGCAAAAATCATTCACTTTGAAAATTTGAGAAAATGTGCGGACTATAGCCAGAAGTGCTCGCCTCCTCCGGATATGTCATTAAAAACATTATGGAGAAAATACCTTTGATTAAAAATGGCAGAGATTGAAGTTGAACGGGTTGCGATTAGGGACTGTAGTGCGAATGGTTTCAATTTGTCGGTAATCCAAGTTTATCAAAAAATGCTCGATTTCTTTCTTTGGCAGACTTGACCAACTTATCAAATGAAATCACTTCTATGTATGCTTTATAAAATTTATGATAACCAAAAAACCCCAAATGATCTCGTGACGGTGTTAAATCATTAAACCTACATCTTTCAACAATACTTTCGGTTAAATCGCAAATGATATAACAATATCCAGGAATATCTTTGGAATTTGGAATCGGTCTGCCGTTAAATGTCTTTACTTTTCCATTCCTTATCCTATTAAGGTATCCAAGAGCCTGTTCTATTGGGTCTTTTTCCTCACCAGCTTTAGCATCATTTCGCATTGGCCTCTTTATTTCAATGACTGTAATTGAAGCCAGTGGAAGTGATTGAGTGTCAGAAAAAAGGAGGGGGTTATCGCAGACGTTCAGTGCACATATATCAGGTTCTTTAGTTGACGTATCACCGGTTATAGGCATTGAGTTTAATGTCCTGTCCGAAGCTAAATAGTTATGAAAGGCAAGACGTTCATCAACAAGCCACAGGTTAAACGTGTCTATTGGTGAGGCATTTGAATCCATTTGCATTGGCATTATCAACTTATGAATAAGCTCTTCTTTTTCATATTTTCCAGTTTCAGTTCTCTGGATGGCCTTTTCCATCAAATCAATTATTACCCTTCGATGGGACACATAATTTGCCAAATCCGATTTTTTTATATCTTCAGCTGTCTTTAAATACTTAAATAACCGTTCTTTATAAGTTTCAAAGTCTCCTTCAAAATTTGTCATTATTTCATGCCCCTGTTCAAGCATTCCTCTTTCAATTTCGGCATATTGTTTATGAAGGAGCAGGTCCAACTCCTTATCTGTAATATTCGGATCAACAGCTAATTTTTCTTCTTCAATGTGTGGAACGATTGAACGATAACGAGGTGCCTTTTCGTCAATAAAATTATTTACTCGTTCCTGCCCGGCTTTAATATTGGTTTTAAGATAATCCTCTAAATATACTTTTGAACGTTCCAAAACTTTTTCACGAATTTCATTCAAAGAAATTTCAGTCTCAGAAAAAAGCCCATCAATTTCTTTTTCAATATCAAATGAAGTTCTCTCAGCACGGACTCTTTTGTCTAAATATGGAGAAGAGACATAACAGCAATATGCAAACTCGCCTTTATCATCTGAAATTTTGCCGTGAAGGCCGGTTATCTTTCCATTGATATTCTCTTCAATGACCAATCGATTAGATGCACAGAGAGCCAACCCATGCTTTTTATTTGAGGATGCCCGAAATTTGATATGCGTTAAATCGAAATCATACTCTTTTATTTTAATCGTCTCTGCATATGCCGATTCACACATATAGTCATCATACAAATCATTGAGATTCACTTCTGAATCTGTATCAAGAATTGTGACTAAAGGTATCCCTTCTGGTCTTACGAAATACCACAGACAGTGTTCAAGCAATGCATGGGCAATAGAATCAATTGTTTTTGGCGTGTAAACGCTATATTTTTGTTCAAAGCCTTCTAAATGAACACATGTTTTTATTTCTCCTCTGGGCAAATAGCTTTCTTCGACTATTTTAACGCCTTCCTGGACATCAAATTTGATTATCCGGTTTTTCAACCGGGCACCAGAATCCTCGAATACACTATTGATGTTAACGTTTCGGAAGGCTTTCAACCACAGCAACCGTCCAACGCCTCTACAGCCTTTATCAATTTTGTATTCAGAATCAAGCGTTTCAAAGGACTTCAAATTGGCATCATTAAATCCAAGTCCGTTGTCTTCAACAATAAACCCTTTTATTTCCCCGGCGGGGTGACTCACATCTAAATCAAGCGGTGATTGATTGTCCCTCTTTATCTGTAAAGTTATTTTGCCGCTTGTGGATAAGTTTTTTCTGTCTTCTAACGCATGTATGGAATTTACAACTGCCTCGAAAATAGGCTGTAATCCGTGACTTTTTGGAAGATTTGTATTCCTTACCCGTCCCTGCAAATTAGTATATAGACTCAAACTGCCTCCTTGATTCTTTCACGATTCTTTTACAATAATTTTTTTGAATGACAGGCAACCCATTCCAAAATATTTCATTTAAGTCACATCAAAGCATAATGTATTCGAATTCATCATAAGGAATTATAGTTTTCATAAAAAGAATGCAAGCTTGGATTAATATAATGATGATTTAAATTGCTTCAGTTTTTGATGTAATTTTGTTTTGATTTGTGTCGATATCTTGAAGACTTCGAGATGTTGACTATGTATATAGATCCGGTGTGGTTTTCGAAATTTTTTATTGGTTCCGATTTTAGCCAGAGTATCAGAACCTTATATCCTATAAAATGTATTCTCTATATCTTTAGTTTTTAGTTAACTTACTTTTGGGAAGCTTCTACATTTTCGCCTGGTAGTTCAAGCTCTTCGTTGATAGCTGGTAATTCAACACCATTGGTAATAGCTTCTCCAACCAATTTAATTTTTTTACTATTTTCAAATAATCGGTCATTTATTTCACGTGTTCTCGAAACATCCCCTTTTATAGTGGACCGTTCCTCTATAAGAAATGAACATTCAAGAGCATCGTGATAACCATCCCAAATAGCTTTTCTAGCCTTTGGTGCAAGGTATAAACAGTTATTATCCCAAAACTGTTGAAAATCATTTTTAAAAGAATCCATTTGATCAGAATTATGATATTTCTTTCTCATTTGTGTCCAAATAGAGTATGCCTTTTGGTGGACCTCAAGTCTTTTATCAATTGCCGCCAACCGTAATTGATGTTCGCGATTTTGTGTAGAAGAAGAAATAGTTGTGAACGAAGTTATTAGAGAACCCAATACAACCCCAAATAGACTATAAATAGTTTTATCGATAGATAAGTCCAAATTCCCAATTAGAACAATTAATATAAATAGAAAAGCTATAGCGTAAATAGCTGTATTCTTTTTTATGGAATCTTGAATTTTTCTCCATTTCTCACCGAAATTAAAACATCGCATAGTTATCTCCATATTGGATACGGATAGAATGAAAAGAATCAATTTTAATTGGAGATAATCATTCTTAGGAGAAAATGCAATAGTAATAATTATACATACTAAAATGGAATGATATCATGAAGATCTCTTACAGCAGACTTTGTCTATTAGTGCTTAAATTTTCAACTTCATCTCAGCCACGATATATGGGGGTTGGGCTTTTTTGGCGAAAAGGAAAGCGTTTTTACATGAATATCCTGATTTTGATTTGTGGATGGCCTTTCGCCGCCCTTCATAGATTGGCGGCCCCAGGGCATCCCCAAATCTAAAATCATCGATCTAAAATCATCGATCTAAAATCAAAAATTTTCTACAAAACCGACATCTTCCAATTCCACAACCCCGGCCGTTTCTTCATGAAAACACCTTTTGGAACCGGTTCTTGCATGGATACAAAAATCTGGTAACCGGCATTTTGCAGTTCTTTCCGCTTGGATGTCAGATCCAGTTCCCATTCGGGGAACACCCAGAAGTTGTCATCCCTTTTGGACACCCAGCTCTTCTCGCCCATGGGGCTTGAAAAGAGGTTGTTCAGACGGATATCCGGGGACAGGGTTCTTGAAATGCACAGGGGCCAGTTTCCCTTGACGACGATACCCAGGGCCAGCTCCTTGATCAGGGCTTTAACCTCGGGCTCTCTTCTGTCCACGATGAATACGGGGGCGCCCTTTGCAAGATTCCTGTTCTTCTTCAGAACAAATTTGCCCTTTTTGGGGACGGAACGGTTCACCCGCTGGATGGCATGGCCCTTGTCATCCTCGTATCCCAGGCGGAGAAGATCCCCCTGGAACAGGGGTTCCCGGGTAATGAAATAGGGAGAAGGTCCCTTACTGATCCTGCCGGCAAACAATCCCGACCCGGTCTCAGTCCCCCGATTAATGGGATTGATCTTGCGCTGGGACAAAAAATTATAATGGGTAAAGGGCCCGCCCGAGAAGGGCATCCTGGCACAGGGCCGTGTACCTGGCCAGGCCGTGGGCATTGATATCCACAGCCAGGCGCAAGGGGCGGTCATTCCCGATGGGGTTGCAGGCCACAAGGATAGGCATGACTTACAAAGAAAACGACAGTGTTGACAAGGAGAAACCATGTATCATAGAATCGACTGCGGTTTATAGGAAACAATTCTGGTTGACGGATTGAGTTTGAGGTTGCTGATCTCCCTGTCAACGGGTGGCAGCCGTTTTCTTACAGGAGCTGACAATGAACCTGTCTTTTGTCGGGAAGCTAGTTTTTCCCCTGCTGATTTTCATGATCTTCCTGGCCTCACCGGTCTGGCCCGGAAATGACATTTCTCCCGGTCAGGATGAAAAGGCCCTGCTGGCCGGAATGGGCCCCTCCCCCTCTGCAGACGATCTGGAAAAGCTGGGCCGCATCCGCCTTCAGTCTGCGGCCGCACGGTATAAAAAGTGGCATAGGTCCGGCAACGAAGAGGACTACGCCGGGGCCTTGGTCTACGCCAAATCAGCCGTGACCCTCCTGCCGGACTCGGATGAGGTCTGGCTGCTGCTGGGGATGATCCGGTCCGAACTTAAGGCCGACCCTTCAGCCATGGCAGCCTCCACCGACGCCCTGATCCGGGCCGTGGACATCAACCCGGCCAATGGCCGGGCCCAGCTTCTACTGGCCCAGGTCCTCATGGAGCAGGGCAGGTACTGGTCCTCCATCGAGCAGTTCAAGATGCTCATCGCCGGGTCAAAGGCCATGCGCACGGGCACGGTCCTCTCCCAGCTCACCTTCTGCTATATCGCCGACGGCCGGATCCAGGCCGGCCTCAACTATATCCAATCCCTTAACAAAACAGTCCCCCTGCGAACCTCTTCGGCGGCCAAGCTGGAATGGCTGGAGTGGCAGCTCATCAATACCGCCGTCCTCATGAGGGCCAGAGGGGACAGGAAAGACGCCATCGGCTTCCTGAACCTCATGTTCTATTACGGCGGCAGGGAGGATGCCAATCCCCAGCGCACCGACGGGAGAATCAGGCAGGTTAACTATCTGCTCTCCCTGTGGAAAAAGGGGGGAATGATATGAAACGCCGCCTTTTTCCGGTCATCCTCCTTTTCGTCTGCCTGTCCTGGTCCATTGCCCCGGCACAGGATTTCAACGACCTTTCCCAGGTGCTGGAAACCTTTTCCGACTCCCGGAAAACCCGGGACCTCAAGGAGTTCGGCTCCCAAGCGGACAAGGCCGCCTTCACACAGACTATAGAAAACAAGGTGTACAAGCCCGTGGACAGGGCCGTCATCAACCACATTTCCCAACTGCCCGAGTACGCGGGCAAGCGGATCCTCACCCATGATTTTCGCACCCCAGGCAAGGACAGCACCGCCGTGAACACGGACCGGGACGTCCGGGTCCTGGTAGAGGTGGAGATGGACCGCTGGATTGAGGTCCCTGTAAAGCATTGGGAGGATGTCTACTATAAGGAGTTTGCCCGGCACACCGGCATGGCGGTCGATGCCGCAACCCCCAGGGAGGCCGTCAGGCAGCATGCAGAAACCTTCCGCCAGTTGCCCACGGACCGCTTCCACATGGAGGCTTCGGCCGACTTCTCCGATGTGGGGACCATCCGGGCCTTTGAAGTCAACGGAAAAACCAAGGTCCTCTCCTGCCCCAACGTGGTCCGGGCCAAAAAAGGATTCACCCGGCTCAAAGATCCCGAAGGCCTGGCCCGGATGTACTTTGAAAAGGCGGACGAGCAGTTCCGCCGGGCCAGAGACATGGAACGGCAGCTGGCCGCGGCCGATCCCGAAAGGGCCGCGGTATTAAAGGACCGCATCGAAATGTTCGAGATCGAGGGAGCAGTCCAGCTCAAAAAAGGGGTTCAGTCCCTGGATGCCCTGAGGGAGGGTTATAAAGAGCAGGGGCTGGACACCGGCCGCATCCCCAAAGATCTGGCATCGGCCATGGATAAGATAAGAGAAGTGGACGGCACCAGCCGCACGGACATCAAAAAACTCCGGGCCGATATCGCTGGCCTCAAGTCAAAGGAGATCAACTCCCTCACCGACATCACCCACAAGGTTTCCGGCCAGATCGAATCCCTGAAGCTGGCCCAAAAAGCCAAGGCCGACCCCAGGTTCAAGGCGAAGCTTTCCCTGGCCGGGGCCGGCCAGGCCGCCGGCATCGCAGGTGACCTGCTCTCCATCAAGGCCGCCCTGGACAGCGCCCGCCAGGGCAACCATCTTTTCATCAACTTTGACGCCAAAGATACCGCCGGGGAAAAGGCCCTGAAAACATTGGCCCTGGCCGCCATTGAACTCTCTCCCATCCCGGTGGTGGAGGCCCTGGACCGGGGCTGGCAGGTGGCGGATGAGGAAAAGGACTACACCGAAACCCTCATGGCCCACGGAGAGTACGGGGACTGGCGGACCCATCCGGTCACCCGCATGGCCCGGATCAGCACCAAGGTCGTCTACCGAACGGCCACGGCCATGACCCTCGATCCCCTCATCGCCGGGAAAACCGCCGTGGAAGAGGGAATCAAAACCACTTCGGATATCTCAGACAATCTCATGGCCTCCTTTTCCAGGGAGGCCTCCCTGGATCTCCAGGCGGAAAAACTGGACAGATTTCAGGTCCGGAGCCGGAAGGTGGACCTTTCCGCCATTTCCTTTATGGTGAACCAGCGTCCCATGGGATCAGGGGACGTGATCTTATCGCCCGAGGATGATGTGGTCCTGACAACCCGGAAGACCTCGTCCTGGACTGAAGACTACCGGGCCAGATGGGAGATCATCGCCCCGGACAAAACCGTCACCCGCCTCAAGGAGGCGCCGGCCGAATCGGAAAATGCCAACCGGGCCGCCTTTGAAGTGGGGGAATTCCCCCTGGGCACCTACCAGGCCGTGCTCCGCTTTTTTGAAGCCGGTTCCGGCCTCCAGGCCGACTTTATCCAGACCGCGTTTAAGATGTCGGAAGAGACCGGGCTGGGAGAGCTCTCCATATCCCGGAAAATCGAAAACGGCCAGGATCTGAAACTGGACCCGCCCCCCAAAAACCTTCCCCTGGGAGAAGCCCTCTTGTTTCAGGCCGTCCGGAAGGGAGACTGGCCCGGCACTGTCCAGGTGGAATGGCTGGTCAACGGCCGGCGGTATAAGTACACCGGTGCCAATGACCCGAATGCAAACACCCTGACCCTGGACACCACAGATCTTCAGCCCGGACCCTGCAAGGTGGCGGTGCGCCTCTTTGACTCGGCAGCCCCGGACAAGATCGTGGCCCACCAGGCCCTGGCCTTTTCCCTGGAAGCCCAGGCCACGGACCTGACCTCCTTCACGGTCAAGGGTTTCCGGGAGCGGGACAACACCCTTTCCCCGGTTAAGGGCCTGGCCATCCAGAACGGCGACATCCTGCGCTTTACCGCCGACGTGCCTCTGCCCCGTAAAGCGTCAACGCTCACCCGGCTGGTCTGGCAGGTATACGATGCCAAGGGCCGCCCGGTTCCCGGCCTTACCAGGGAGACCTCCCAGCCTGCGGACAAAGAACAGATCCAGTCGGTCTTCCGCTTCCGGCCGGACCAGTTTGCCGACGGGGGATACGTCGTCGCCCTGACCCACCACCTGGTCTCCGACCCCGACGTCCGTGTCCAGGCCCGGGCCGAGTTCCAGGTCCGGGAAGCCATCAGAATCACCAAAGCCCTGACCACAGACAATAAAAAGACCCTGGCCCCGAAGACTGTGTTCCATCCGGGCCAGCGCCCCCTTTTCTACGTTTACTACGACCTGGATCCGGCCATAAAGGAAGTAACCATCCGCCTTTCCGTTAAAAAGAAGAATGGCCAGGTTCTGGATTCCGCCACCGTCACCCGCCCCAAAGAGGGAGCCACGCCTCCTTACCGCATCGGCTTTACCATCCCGGACAAGGCATTTGCCGTGGGTGACGGGGGGGTCTTTACCGCCGAGATTGCCACGGCCGACGGCACAGCCCGATCGGTTTCCAGAGAATTTTCCCTGGCCCATTTCCCGGCCCGGATCCGCCTGCCCAACTCCCTTGCCTCAGGCAGGCCCGGCACCTTTACCATTGAACTGCCCAAGGACTTTGAGGCGCCTTACAAGGTCAGCATGACCCCGGGCAGCGGCCTGAGCCTGGGGCTTCAGCCGGGGAAACTTACCGGCACCATCACAGGCATCGCCACCAACGGCAACCTTAAGGCGTCGGTGAAGGCCACTGTTACCGATGCAGCGGGCCGGATGGCCGTGGGCAGGACAAGCCTTGTCATCAAAGGGGCCAAGCTAATCAGCGTGGCCTCCGGCAACCAGAAAGGATCGGGCATGTCCCAAAAGGAGATGGCCAAAACCATGTACAAGTATCTTGCAAGTTACGATTTAGAAAAAGTCAGGGCCTTTCTGGACGCCGGCTGTCCCGTGGATATAAATCTCGAATGGGGATACACCCCGCTGATGAGAGTGGTGGAGTATGCGGCACTGGGGCATTCAGCACCTGGCAATTATTTTGAAAAGGTGACCGCCCTGCTTCTCGCCAGAGGGGCCAACCGTAATCTGACGTCGGACAACGGCACCCCCCTGCAGATGGTCGAGCACACACTGACCTACAGAAAAGAACCTGATATCAGACAACGGCTTTTGCGCATCCGGAACCTTCTCAGGCAGTAAAGGAAAGCAGACCGCAATGCCCGAAACTATGATGGAGAGGCTTCCCTACAGGTTGTCGGGGGATGCCTCAGATTTACATTTACCCCCAAGGAACATCAACAGGTAAAAAACAGAGGCTTGACCGCATCAAAGCCATGCTAAAATGAGATCTAAGGAGACACCATGAAAAAATCCCTCATCTTCGCCCTGACCCTCCTGGCCCTCCAGGTCATATTTCCGAGACCAGGCCTCTGGGCCGCAACCGTTCAGGAGGACAAAATCTTTAACGGCCTTTATGCCTGGTTTCCCCTGGACGGGGATGCCGTGGATATCGGACCCAACGACATTGTCTCCGTGCCCCAGGGCCCGGTTCCGGCCCCCGACCGCCTGGGCAACGCCGGCGGCGCCCTTCACTTTGACGGCAAGGATGATTTCATCAATCTGCTCATGGACATCAATCCCGCCAAAATGCCCCAGCTCAGCGTGGCCATCTCGTTCAAGCCCGAACGCGACTGGGGGGTGCTCTTCTGCCATGACAACGGCTATTGGGACCGGTCCGTCACCATTGAAAAGCGGGACGGCCTCCAGGGACTCACCTCCTGGGCCGGCCCCAATGTGAAATGGTTCGGCTGGTTCAAGGTCCCCCAAAACCAGTGGCACCTGGCCATTGCCACCTGGGACGCCGCCACAGGCAAGGCCAGCCTCTATACCCAGACCCATAAATTTGAGGCCATCGTTGCCGAGGGCGCCCATCCAGGGGAAGGCTGGACCTATACCCAACTGGGCAAAAGCCCCTCTTTCGGGGGTGAATTTTTAGGCAGCATGGACAACGTAGTGGTCTGGAACCGAGTCTTAAGCTACTCTGAGGCCAGGCGCCTGATAGACCATCCCGAACTGCTGGACAACTCTCCCAGGCTGGCGGTGGTCAGACAGCTGAACGAGGGGAAAAAGCTCTTCCAGGCCGGCTTTTTTGAGGCCGGAGCTGAAAAGTACCAAAAGGGAATTGCCCTGGCCGGCATGAATATCGGCCGCCAGAACGGGACACAGCAGATGCTGGAAGACATGAAAGATGTCCCCCTCCGCTTCCAGGGAGAGGTCTTTCTCTCCCATTGCCGGTCCCTGCTCTCCCAGGAGAGCGCTGTCAAGCTTCCTGTCTTCCTTTCTGACGCCCCCAAAGGAGTCCAGGTCGACTATGTTTTTGAGGCCCTTTCCCCCGGCAGCGACGGACTCGCCCAGGGAGATATCATTACTCAGATCAGCGGCCGGCCCGTAAAGAACCGGGCTGAAGCAATGGCGTGTCTAAAGGGAAAAGCCCCCGGGGAAACGATCCCGGTCACAATGCTGCACCATGGTGCCGTCCGGAAGGTCGGGTGCCGTGTTGTGGCAGGACAGAAAAACAACGACGCCACGGCCTGGGCCGTATACCGCCTCCTGGACTACGGTATGCTGGCCGCCTATGCCGGTCACCCGGCCCTGACTCGGGCCGCAGCCCAGGAGATCCTGGCCATTCCGGACAAATTTCCCGCGGATGTAAAACCCTTTTTCTTCCAGGAGGGTGCCGCAATCCTCAACGCCCTGGCCACCGCCATGGAACAGGGCGTGGATGCGGGATATCAGGTGCTACTCAACTATGGAAAGCCCAAATCCTTGGGCTTTTACCTCACATCATTCCGCCGGTATTTCGCCCCCCTCTATGCCAATCCCAAAAAGCTGGCCTATCTTCTGGACACAAAGGCATCGGCCCTGCAAGGGCCTCAGCCCTTTCCCTCCCAAAAACAGGCCTATATCACCCCGGACGGAAAGAAAATAGACCCGAAAGCCTTTCTCCCTGTCCTGAAGGGATCAGGCAGCACTCCGCCGGCTGCCGCAAACTCTGCTCCCAAGGCCAAAGGTACGGTCCTGGATTAACCCCCTGTTAAAGGAGAGTCTCAATGGCCCCTATCATTAAATTGTTTTTTAAAATCTTTTTCGCCACCAGCATCCCTTTCGGCCTGATTATGGGGCTGCTCCAGTGGCCGGTCCAGGGGCCGGAAGGGGCATTGAAAATCGGGTTCCAGGCCGGGGCAGGCTTCGGCCTGATCGTCAGTCTCATTACCTGTACCATCCATTTTATCACCAAAAGGAAGGCCAACCTGGACGGGGCATCGGAAAAGGCGGCTTTTTCCAAAGAGATAGACCTGCCCATGACGCCGGACCGGGCCTTTGACCTGGTCCTGGAGGGGTTGAACCGGGTCAAAAAATGTGAGACTACCCTGGAGGACCGGGGTACCGGCCGCATTGAGGCCGAAGCCGGGCAGACCTGGAAGAGCTGGGGGGAGGCCATCACAGCAGACGTTACGGCCACGGAACCGGGCCGGACACAGGTAAAGCTTTCCAGCCGCTCCCAGGTCAGAACCACCCTTGTTGATTTTGGCAAAAACCAGGAGAACGTCCGTGCCATCCTCTCGGTCTTCCCCTGAGGCAACGGGGCAGGGAAAACACCTATAGCCGCACTACCGCTGATGATTTTGGCCCAGAGGGAAAGGATAATCCCATATGCTGAATAATCTTTTGCAGGGGACTGCCAGAGAGGATAGCCTCCGGTCCCCTCGCTTCGCTCTGCTGCGCCGCCGTGAATCGTCCGCGTTCAAAAATTTTCAGGAATCGTAGACCCAACAATCTATCAGAGCTTAGATTTTCAACTTCAGCTCGGCCACAAGATATGGGGTTGTGCTTTTTTGCCGAAAAGGAAAGAGTTTTGAATATCCTGATTTTTGATTCGGAGATAGGTTTAACCGAACTGATAACTGGTAACCGGCGACTGTCGTTTTTTTTACAACACCGACATCTTCCAGTTCCACAAACCTGGCCGCTTCTTCATGACAACTCCTTTGGGGATCGGCTCTTCCATGGAAACAAAGACCTGAAAGCCCGCATTCTGCAGTTCTTTCCGCTTGGATGTCAGATCCAGTTCCCATTCGGGGAACACCCAGAAGTTGTCATCCCTTTTGGACACCCAGCTCTTCTCTCCCATGGGGCTTGAAAAGAGGCTGTTCAGACGGATATCCGGGGAGAGGGTTCTTGAAATGCACAGGGGCCAGTTTCCCTTGACGACAATACCCAGGGGAAGCTCGCACATCCCGGGCAGGGCAAGAAACTCGTTTTCCCCCAGCTCCGGACTGACCATGGCACCGGAAAACCCTTGGGCTTTAAGACTATTGATGGCCTCCCCATTGGCCAGGTTGCAGAAAGGCCCGGCCCACAGCTCAAGACCTTTGGTCTTCGGGAAAAAAGGTCTTTGCCAGATCATGTTCAGGACAAATCTGCGGCCTCCTTTGGACAAAACGGCCTGGACCGCCCGCTCCCATTTTTCTTCCTCTTCAGGCCAGATCACCGGGGGAAGCCACCACCAGGTATCCTGGATCTGCCGATTGGGAAGTTTGGGCCCCCCTTCCGGGGTGAGCCAGAGCGCCCTGGCACTATCCATCCGTCCCCTGCCGGGTTTTCTGGACAATCTCATGTCCAGGGGCAGGGTCCTGCCGGCCCGGCCCCGGTTTCTTTTCCCGGAGGGTCCGGGAGAGGGATGAACATCCGTCTGGACCGGCCTGACCTTTACCGGCTCAATGGCCTCCAATTCCAGGGCCAGTTCCTTGATCAGGGCTTTAACCTCGGGCTCTCTTCTGTCCACGATGAATACGGGGGCGCCCTTTGCAAGATTCCTGTTCTTCTTCAGAACAAATTTGCCCTTTTTGGGGACGGAACGGTTCACCCGCTGGATGGCATGGCCCTTGTCATCCTCGTATCCCAGGCGGAGAAGATCCCCCTGGAACAGGGGTTCCCGGGTAATGAAATAGGGAGAAGGTCCCTTACTGATCCTGCCGGCAAACAATCCCGACCCGGTCTCGGTACCCCGGTTAATGGGATTGATCTTGCGCTGGGACAAAAAATTATAATGGGTAAAGGGCCTGCCCAAGGCATATTCCAGAAATGCCAGGGCTGTTTTTCTCTTTTGGGGATCCCTGCCCTCGTCCCGGAGCATCTGATAGGCCCTCACCGTATAAAACACGTAATGGGGGCTTTTTTTCCGGCCTTCGATCTTCCAGGTGGTTACCTTGGGAATCTCCTTGAGAACCTTGGCAAGGACATCGACGGACAGATCCAGGCAGGAAAAGAACCTGGACTTTTCTCCCTTCTGGGAGTACATCCGGCGGCAGGGCTGGACACATCTTCCCCTGAGCCCGCTTCTCCCCCCGAACCAGGAACTCCAGTAACAGCGTCCGGAAACCGCATAGCAGAGAGCTCCGTGGATAAAAACCTCCAGATCAAGACCCTCCGGGGCCAGTGCGGCCACGGACTTGATCTCATCCACGTTCAGTTCCCTGGACAGGACGGCCCGGTGAAATCCCATTTTATGGGCCTGCTCAAGTCCCCGGCCAAAGGATGGATTGGACAGGGTGGAGAGGTGCAGCTCCCCCTTGAACCCGGCCTTGCGGGCCAGGGGCACCACAGCCGGATCCTGGATGATCAAAGCATGGGGGTTCACATAAACGGCCAGTTTTTTAATGAGCCTGGCCGTTTTTTCAAGTTCCCCGGGTTTGATCATGGAGTTGAAGGCCACATAGACCTCAACCCCCCGGGACCGGGCCAGGGTGACCATTCCGGCCAGTTCCTCGGTTCCGAAGTTATCCGCCTCCATGCGGGCGGAAAAGATCTTGAGTCCGCAGTACACGGCATCGGCACCGGCAGCAATGGCCGCCAGAAAGGAATCCCTGTCACCGGCAGGAGCCAGGATATACGGTTTTTCTCGTTTTTTCATCAATTCAGTTTCGACCTTTATTTCTCTTTGCCATGAAGGATATGAAGAACGTCCGGCAAAGGATGGTAATCTCCAGGGTGAAATTCGCGCCCGGGGGGATCAGCAATCGCTGAGGACCACCAGGTTGTTTCGGTGAACCACCTCGTCATAATGCTTATTGCCCAGGCAGGATTCGATCTGGGAGGTCCTGAGCCCCTTGATCAGCCGGATATCGTCGGCCGGGTAATTGACCAGTCCGGTTGCCAGGATCTTATTGTCCGGATCTTTCAGGGATACGGCCTCCCCCTGGGAAAATTCCCCCTCCACCTCCAGGATACCGCTGGGCAGAAGGCTTTTCCCGTTCTTCCGGACCGCCCGGACCGCACCCCAGTCCAGGATCAGGTTTCCCCTGGGCCTGAGGGTATGGGCGATCCAGCATTTTCTGGAGGACATCTTCTCTTCTTTGGGAATAAAATAGGTACCCAGGCGGTCCCGGTCAAACAGCCGAAGCAGGATATCCGGAGAATCCCCCCTGGCCACGATCATGGGAATGCCCGATGAGGTCACCTTTTTGGCGGCAAGAATCTTGGAGAGCATGCCCCCGGTTCCAAGAGTCCCGGGAATTGCGCTGGCATATTCCTCGATCTCCTCTTCAAAGGCCGTGACCCTGCGGATCAGCCTGGCATTGGAATATTTCCGAGGATCCTTGTCATAGAGCCCGTCAATGTCCGTCAGGATAAAGAGAAAATCCGCATCCATGAGCAGGGTGATCATGGCGGCCAGATTGTCGTTGTCCCCCAGCTTGATCTCCTCCACCATGACGGTGTCGTTCTCATTGACAATGGGAACCACCTTCCACTCCATGAGGGTGTACAGGGCATTCCTGGCATTGAGATACCGTTTGCGGTCATTTAAATCTTCCCCGGTCAAAAGGATCTGGGACACTTTTTTGCCGAACCGGCCGAATTCCGCTTCATAGGTATTCATGACCTCGGTCTGGCCGATGGCGGAAATGGCCTGGCGCTTGGGAATTTCATCGGGCCGCCGGTCCAGCCCCATCTTGCGCAGGCCCGCGGCCATGGCCCCGGACGAGACCAGAATCACCTCCAGGCCTTTGTCCATGAGGGTGGAGATCTGCCGGGAAATGGACTCCATGACCGTGAGATTGAGGCTGTTCTCTGCGGTAATCACGTTGGAGCCCAGTTTAACCACTATTCTTTTGGCATTTGACAATCGCTGATCAGGCATGGGACTTCCCTATTGAAACTTCTTATCCAATTTTTGATCCAGGGGCCTGTGGAGAAAGGACCTGGCATTGTCCCCGGAATAATCCGCCACCCTGTGGCCGTCTCCCATGAGCCGGAACTGGGTGGTCATGAGTCCCTCCAGTCCCACCGGTCCCCGGGCATGGATCTTGTTGGTGGAGATCCCGACTTCCGCACCCAGGCCGAACCTGAATCCGTCCGCGAACCGGGAGGAACAGTTCCAGAGGGCATCGGCCGTATCAGCCATGTCCATGAATCGAATCGCCCGGTCCCGGTCCTTTGTGACAATGACGTCTGTGTGGCCGGATCCGTACCGGTTGATGTGCTCCAGGGCCTGATCCATGGAGGAGACCACCCGGATGGAAACAACATAGTCCAGGTACTCGGTCTGCCAGTCCTGTTCCGAGGCCGGCTCGGCATCCATGAGTCCGCAGGTTCTGGGACATCCGAAAATTTTAACCTTTTGGGCTTTGAGGGCCTTTCCCATGGGCGCCATAATTGTCTGGGCAACCGATTCATGGACCAGGATGGTCTCTATGGCGTTGCAAACGGCCACGTACTGGCATTTGCCGTCCACGGCCAGATCAATTGCCATTAAAGTATCCGCATCCCTATCGATATAGAGGTGGCAGATGCCGTCGGCATGGCCCAGGACCGGGATCAGGGTATTTTCCATGATGTAGCGGACAAAGGAATTGCTGCCCCTGGGAATGATGAGATCCACATATTGATCCATCTTGAGGATGCCGGCCACATCATCCCGGGTCTGCAGCAGGCCGAGCCAGTTTTCAGGGAGCCCCTGTTCAACCCCGGCGTCGTGGATGACCCGGGATAAAACCTTATTGGTTTCAGCGGCCTCGCTCCCCCCTTTCATGAGAACGGCGTTTCCGCTCTTGAGGCAGAGACAGGCAATCTGAACCAGGGCATCGGGCCGGGATTCAAAAATCACCCCGATGAGCCCCAGGGGACGGCTGATCTTAAAGAGCTCAAGCCCCTTGTCCAGTTCCAGTGCAGACAGGGTTTTGCCCACAGGGTCCTCCAGACGGATCAGGCTCTGGATGCCCTCCAGGGTCTCCCTAAGCTTGGCCCCATCAAATTTAAGCCTTTTCAACAGGGCCGGTTCAAGTCCTTCCTGTGCGGCCCGGTCCATGTCGGCTTCATTGGCCTGAAATATCTTGTCCCGGTTCTTTTCCAGGGCCTGGATAATCATGGACAGGGCCTTGTCCTTGACGTCCGTGTTGAGGACTGACATTGCCGCTGCCGCGGTCTTGCCGGTTACGGCGGGATTGGATTGTCCGGAAAGGGTCTGATTGGCCATGGCAGTTTCCTTCACTTAAATAGGCAATTGAATATAAGGGGCGTATGATATCCCTTTTCGATCTCATTATCAAGTATCATAAGTCTGCCGGGTTTCCTAACCTTTTCCTGAATTGCCTTTTCCGCCGCCATCAAGGGAAGAGACTCCCAAAGATTTTCTGTCGATAATTGATTTTAAAAGCCATGAAGGGCACGGGTTGAAAAACTTTAGCATACCGGTATTTTCATGGCAAAGATTTTATTGTATGGTATCTGAATTAAGGTCATAATTTTATATACAATTATAGGAGGGTTCCATGCCCATAGCTGAGAAAATGGTAAAAGTGGTGGAGGCGGCATCCATGATCCGGAAAATGTTTGAGGAGGGGATAAGGATGCGGGAAAAATACGGTGCAGACAATGTGTTCGATTTTTCCCTGGGCAATCCCGATGTTCCCCCGCCGGCTGTGGTGAAAGATACCCTGAATGATCTGATCAACGACAAAACCTTTTCCCACGGGTATATGCCCAATCCCGGATTTCCCAATGTGAGGCAGGCCGTGGCCGATTATTTAAACAAGGAAACCGGGGTGGGGCTCACACCGGATCTGGTGGTGATGAGCGTGGGAGCGGCAGGCGCACTTAACGATACTCTCAAGGCCCTGGTGAATCCCGGAGAGGAGATCCTGACGCCGGCTCCCTATTTTGTGGGATATAACCAGTATGCCTTTATTGCCGGCGCCGTTCTCAAGACCGTATCCTCCACCCCGGATTTCCACCTGGATCTCAATGCCATTGAAGAGGCAATCACGCCCAAGACCCGGGTGATGCTCATCAACTCCCCCAACAATCCCACGGGTGCGGTCTATACCCGGGAGGAACTGACCGGGCTGGGAGAGATCCTGGAACAGAAGAGCCGGGAATTCGGAAAGCGCATCTACCTGATTTCCGACGAGCCCTATCGCAAGATCGTTTACGACGTGGATGTCCCATGGGTATTTGATATTTATGACCATACCATCGTCCTGACCTCCTATTCCAAGGAGCTCTCCCTGGCCGGGGAGCGCATCGGCTATTTGGCCGTTCACCCCAGGGCCGAAGATGCCGGTCTGATCGCAGGAGCGGCCGGGGTGGCCAATACCATGATGGTGGTGAACGCCCCTGCACTTTTCCAACAGGTGGTGGGAAGACTCCAGGGGGTGACTGTGGACATCGGCATCTACCGGAAAAGAAGGGATATGTTCTGCCAGGGGCTGAGCAAAGCCGGGTATGAATTTGACATCCCCCAGGGGGCCTTTTACCTATTTCCCAAAAGCCCGATTCAGGATGATCTGGAATTTGTAAATCTCTTAAAACAGGAGAATATCCTGGCCGTGCCCGGAACAGGCTTTGGGGGGCCCGGCCATTTCAGGCTCTCCTATGCCGTGCCCGAGGCTGCCATCCAGGGATCCTTTGAAGGATTCAAGCGGGCCATGGAAAAGGCAAAAAAATAGTTTCGACTCTATTTTTACTTCGCCTGTTTTTTGGTGAAAAAGCCTTTTGCCCTGATGGATTCTAAATAAAAAAGGGGCCCCTTATGCAGGGGCCCCTTTTTTCATCCGTAAATATCTTTATCCGGCGGGAACCGGTTTGGTGTACTTTTCAGAAATCCAGCCGATGGTTCCGGATGTAGTCTTCACCTTGATCCATCCTCCCTGCCTTTCAAGAATCGTCAGCTCCTCGCCCCCTTTCAGCACGGTGACAATGGAATTGGAGGTGCCCGGGCCCGATCTCATGTTCAGGGCAGATACGGTGATGGTAACTTTTTCGCCGGAGGCCGGGGCTGCCGGAGCTGTCTGGACAGCAGGGGCGGCAGCAGGCTGGGCAGCACCGTGGCGGTAATACGTCTGGGGGGTTTTGGAGACGATAAAATCCACGGCACTCTGGATGCAGGCCCGGATGGCCTTGCCCACAGGGGTCTTTTCATACATGCCCAAAGATCCCCCCAGGGCTCCGCCTCCGATCAGGCCGCCCATGGCGCCGCCGATGTTGAAATCCGAAGATTTTCCCTCAACACTTGTCGCGGCCACAATCCTGGAGGTCTTGGCATCGATGACCCGGAGGTCAATGGCCATGTGGGCCTTGTTCATGCCCCCTGCAAGGGCCCCCAAAATACCGCCGCCCCATCCTCCGATACCGCCGCTGGCACCGGATGCATGGCCTTCAAATTCAGTAACCGCCGCCACGATGAGGAGTTCCGCACCTTCGATCTCTCCGATGGCTGCCGCCGTATCCTGCTTGATCCGTCCGCTGGCTCCCAGGTCCTGCTCTTCCAGCACATCGCTCAGGGCCTGCCGCTCAAGGACGATATACCGGTTCGTATTGAAAAGAGCCGTGGTAAGCTGATCTGCCATCCCGTCCCCGATGCCCTGGTTGTACCATCCCTGATGGGTCTTGTCCTTGAATCTGGAAACAGCCACCCGGGCCTTGGGACCGTTATAAGCTTCGGCCTGGGCCTGGTTGATGTCGGGACTGCCCTGTCCGGATGTGACCTTGGTTTCTGTGCCGCTGCTCACACAGCCGGCCAGTCCTGCGATGATCAATGAGACTACACAAAAAAAACAGATTTGCTTGATACGGTCCATAAACATTTTTTTCTCCTGGGTTAATTTGATATTAGTGATTCGCCAATTGCAATTTTTATTTATTATCCGGTTCAATTAATTCCCACTTTTAACTTTCTCATTCCAGAATTTTCTGATATTCCCTCCCATTCGGTCTGCCCCGGGGGAGACGGCAAGGTGGAGGGCCTCAAACAGGCTCATTGGTGTATATTGGAACTGACCGATCTCAGGGGCAGCCGCAGGTCTGCCCGAGGCCAGATCAACGGCCCGGACCGTGAAGGTGGCATGGGTCATCCGGGTCTCTCTGCCGTGATAGTCAAGGACTTGAGACCCGGCTTTTTCGATGCCCGCGATGACCAGGATATGAGCCGTGTCGCCCGGGACCAGCTTTCTGATCTCATACCATTTGATATCCCGCCGGCCCAGGGTGACCTTTTCCCTGAGTTCAGGGATGTTCTCAACGGAAAAATAGTTGAGCCCGTGATTGAAAAAACCAATTTCCAGTTCTCCCCTGAACAGGGCCACCATGGAGTCATCCCCGTAAACATGGATCAGGACACCGGGATCGGCGGGAAGGCCCTGTGCTGTTTTCCCTTGATCCTGAGGGGAAACGGCGGATGAGGTCCCCTGGTCTGTACTTTCGGCAGAAAAACCCTTCCCGGTTAAGACAGCAGCCAGAAGAAAGATGACAATGAACGTTATTCGGCATGGAAGCTTTCGGGTCATGGCCCTTGTTCCGGCTTGTCTTGGATCAGTCTTTTTTGATTTATCTTCTGTTGAGCGTGTCATCGTAATCTCATCCTTTAAAGTTGAGGCTAAAATGTTCCACTATACTCATTACAGGCCATTCTGACAGGGATATACTTTTACTCTTGGAATCCGTTTTCAGTTATCCGGACAGGTCCCTGCGGAATAGTGTTCCAAATGGTTATAATCAATATTTTTTATCTGTTCAAGTATTTCCGGCATATCCGGGTGACGAAAAAAAATTTCTTTGACCGACGACATCCAAAAGGCATTCCTGTTAGATGACACTCCAGCCCCGGCAGCGGTCATGTATTTTGGCGGATTCTCCGTCAAAAGGAGGATTCCCGGTCCGGTCATCCTGAAAAAGGAAGGGCAGCCTCTAAAGAAGATGCTGAAGCCTTTGATTCGTCCGACCGATAGCCGCCGGAATCAAAGAGGCGGTTGTCCAGGTTATAAAACAGCTTGATATTTCTTTTCCCTTTGAACCTGGCAAATTTGGTGAAGGCCTTCTGCCGCGGAAAAAGGTCTGCCTGGTGGAGGCCCCCTAAAAGGCCGGGTCAAATATCTCCTGGATGGGGGAGAACCCGGCCTCTTTGTGGCACCTGACCAGGGCCTAAAATCCGAATGTGCTTCCGGTATGGATATTCACGATGGGCTGGAAAGCGTAATCCAGTCTGGAAAGGCGGGACAGCAGTTCGGGATCAATGGTTTCAGCCACATCAGGACCCTTTTATTTAAATTATCAATACGTTATACCCATCACAGGCTTTGGGCATAGGGATTGAGCTAGGATCCTATAAAATTCTGGTAACGGCTTTACACCACCCCGTCCAGCTCGTGCTTAAGGGACCGGTTCATAAGGCGCTCCACGGTTTCATCCACGGAAAGCCCTTCGAACAGGGCCCGGTAAACCTCGTTGCAGACCGGCAGGTCCACCTTGAGTTTTTTGGACAGGTTGTAAACCGAGCGCGTGGTCTTGACGCCTTCCGCCACCATTCTCATTTCCGAAATAATATCATCCAGTTTTTTGCCCTGGCCGATCTGCTTGCCCAGGGTATAGTTCCGGCTCAGCTCCCCGGTACAGGTCAAAAGCAGGTCCCCTACCCCGGCCAGCCCCAGCAGGGTCAAAGGATCGGCCCCCATCCGGGTTCCCAGGCGGTTCATCTCGGCCAGTCCCCGGGTGATAAGGGCGGCCCTGGGGTTGAGCCCCATTTTCATCCCGTCACAGATCCCCGCGGCAATGGCCAAAACGTTTTTCATGGCCCCGCCGATCTGGGTTCCCACGGGATCATCGTTGACGTAAACCCGAAACCGGGGAGAGGAGAACACGGTCTGAACAAATCTGGCATTTTCCCGGCTCACAGATGCCGAAGCCACAACCGTGGGCACGCCTGCGGCGACCTCTTTGGCAAAACTGGGGCCGGAAAGGACCACGAAATTTTCTTTGGGCAGGCCCGGAATCATCTCTTCAAGGATCTGGGTCATGGTGAGGTGGGTCTTGTTTTCAATCCCCTTGGAAGCCGTTACCACTACTGCATCCGGTGTAAGAAAGTCCTTGATCCGGCCGGCAATATCCCTCATGAAATGGGAAGGCACCACCAGGAGCACCAGATCCTTATCCCGGACAACCCTTTCAAGGTCATTGGAGGGGAGGATGCGTTCCGGCAGCCGGAATCCGGGAAGGAAAATATTGTTTTCCCGGGTCTGTTCGATCTCTTCTTTGAGTTCCGGCTCAAATACCCATAAATCCAGTCCATATCCTTTATCGGCCAGCAGTTTGGCAAGGGCAGTGCCCCAGGATCCCGCGCCCACAACCCCTATTCTGGTATTTTCTGTCATCGGTTTCATCATCTATGTCTTTTCATCGGTTAAAGGCCCTTTTCAGGAGCCGGGCAATGCCCTCAACATACTCCCCGTTCAGGCAGGGTTTTGTCAAGTGGTCCAGATGGTCCTCTTCCCGGGCCTGAGAAAAACGTTTGAACTTTTGAGTATATCTATTACGCGGCTTTGAAACAAGTAAAACTATAGGGCCAGCCCCTTTTTCACCCCTTCCACTGTTTCCCCGGAATAGAGCAGGGAAACCAGTTCCAGGGCAAACTCCAGGGCCGTGCCTGCCCCCTTGCTGGTGATGCAGTTTTGATCCTTTACCACATTCCGGTCCAGGACGGCTCCGTTCTCGATCTGGCCGGCAAAACCGGGATGGCAGGTTACTCTGCCCGGCCGGACCAGGCCGTGATGGTGGAGCACCACGGCAGGGGAAGCGCAGATGGCGCCGTAGTATTTTTCTTTTTCCGCCTGCTTTTTCAAAAGAATTTCCAGCTCCTTTGACTTTTGCAGATTCATGGCACCGGGGATTCCGCCGGGCAGAACAATCAGATCAAACTCTTTATCCATGCAGTCCTTGATCAGGGCATCTGCCATGAAGACTGTCCCCCGGGACGCCTTGATCTGAAGCTCGTCCACCGAAGCCACCGTCACCCGGGCCTCTGCCCTTCTCAGCACATCGATGATGGTGATGGCTTCCATTTCCTCGATTCCCTGGGCTACCGGGACCAGTACACTTCTTTCCATACTCCCTCCTTTTTCGAAAACACCCTTTGTTTAAAATTCATATGATTATGGCGTCTCCCGGTTTGACCCATCCGACCTTTTCCCGGGTCAGCATGATTTTCAAAAAGCCGTTTTTCCGGTCCTTTACCCGGACCCGGGTTCCGGCATGGAGATCGAAGAGCGTTGTGGAAGCAGGTGCTGTCCCGGACTTTACCTGGGCAATGTCCTGGACAATGACGGCATGGGAGACCATCCTGTCTGAGGTATACTCAAGACCCGCAGCCAATGTCAAGAACAGGGGAATAAAAGCCAGTATCCATCCCAGACCGGTGAATATCTTTCTCTGCCGGAAGAGGCTGACCCCGGCCCAGAAAAAAAACAGGCACGACCCGGCAACGGCCCCTGCCTGAATCCATCCCAGGGGAACCCGGCCCTCCCAGAAAAAAAAGATATCTCCCCATGAGAAGGTCTTTTCCACCTCGTCCGTCCTCAGGCTCCTGGCATGCTCCAGATTAAAATTGAGGTCCGGGTCGCCGGGGGCCAGTTTTCTGGCCCGCTCATACCAGAGAATGGACCGGCCGAGGTCCTTGGCCTTGAAATAGGCGTTTCCGATGTTGTAGTACAAATCCGGGTTCCGGACTCCGGAGTCTGCAATGGCTTCAAAGCTATGGGCTGCGGATATAAAATCCATGGCCCGGTAGGATTTGATCGCCTCAATGAACAGGGCGGTGCGGTCTTTTGATGAATCGGCCCGGGTCTCGGCCGCCTGGACATCCGGAAGAGCGTCCGCTTTCAAATTCCCGGGGGTGAAAACACCCATAAAGATCAGACAGGCAAGGGAGAGCTGAATCAGACGTTTGATTCCGTCCATCATCCCTTTGATCTTTTCTCCATCCAGTTTTCCGCCTCCGAACCGGGCATGATCCAGGGTTTCAAACATATCCTTTACTCCCTGGAGGGTCCCGGAGTCTGCACCGGCTCTGTTTAAAATATCCTCTGCCTCCCCAAGGGTCAGGCTTTCTCCTTTCCGGTTTCCCTTGGACAGTACTGCCGCGGTCAGGGCGGAATGGAGATGGGATAAAACAGCCTCCTGCTCCGGATTCTTTTTTCCGGCCTGTTTGAGATGGGACTTAGCCTTTTCCGCCATGACCGAGGACAGGGATTTTTCCTTTTTCCCCTGGCGCAGGGCCAGGGCCGCCAGACAAAACACCAGGCCGGGGGCCAGGACCAGGGCCATAAACCGGAAAAAATCCGGCCGGCCGCTGTGGGTGAGGATGGAGACATCCTCCCGGATATCCAGAATATCCCGGTTAACCAGGACCACATCCTTTTTCAGGGTCTTCCCGCCCCCGGGCTCCCGGGTCTTGGTTACCATGACCGGCCCTTCCGGTGCGGCCGGAATAACGTCAAGCTCCAGGGGCCGGGTGGAAAGGTTCTTGTATGAATTTTCATCCACGTCAAAATAGGTCAGCGTCAGGGCCGGAATCCGGGCATTCCCCGGCTTCAAAGGGACAAGGGCTCTCTTAAACACCTTTTTCCCGGCGACCCCCTGTTCCGTGATCTTGATTTCTTCGAGGGGAGTGTCTTCATAGATTTTGAACAGATCCGGATCCAGGGAAAGTTCAGGCATCCCCGCATCCATGATATTGCCCGAGCCCTGTATGGTGACGGTGAGGGTGGCGGATTCCCCTGCCTTGAGCCTGGTTTTGTCCAGAGCCGCGTCCAGGGAGAAGTTGCCCACAAGCCCGGAAAAAGGCCGGGATCCTTCATGGGGCGGGAGGGGCCGCACCTTTACCACAACCGGATTGGACGCAATCCTCAGGGTCCGGGTCCGGGCCGATGAAAACATGGATGGAAAGGAATCGTCAAAAAACGAACCGAATGGATCTTTACGAGTGCCGACCACCACTTCGGCCATGACCACCCCGGGTTCAATGGTAATCTCCCCCTGAATTTCCGGGGTCAGGATATAGTTCACCTCTGTGACGCTGTAGGCCATGCCGTTGATCACCCGGCTATAATTTTTCCTGTCTTTTATCTCTTGGGAGGAAAACCCCTTGAATTCCGGCTCATCCAGGCTGGCCCTTGCAAACCTCTTTGCCGCAAAGAGTCTGAAGGAGTAAAGGATCTGCTGGCCGATCACCGGATCGGAACGGCTCACCCGGGATTCGGCAAAAAAAGGCCGTCCTTCAGTATCGTTCCGGGCCTGGGCCTCCACCCGAATCCGGATTTCATCGGTCTTTACTTCCCCCTCCTTTCCAGACACCTTTAAGGGGGGGATCACCAGGGTTCCGGTTTTCAGGGGAACCAGGCGGTACTGGTACGCCACCTTATGATTCCATTCTCCGTTGATATAACTCCGGCTGGTGGAGGTCCCCGAAGAAAGAACTTTGAAATCCTTGATGGGAGACAGGTCTACCTCGCCTTTTCCTCCCTGGACAACCACCTGGAAATTGAGGATATCCTCGGGGGTCATACTTGTCCTGTCCACCCGGGCAGAGGCCTGGAACCCCAGTCCCGCGGCCGGAAGCAGAAGGAGGATCCATAAACTCAGGAAAAAAATCTGTCTGACTCTCATATCCATCCCCTGATAGTTTTGAAGACTGAAACCTGTAATGGTTTTAATTTTCTCATATAAAAATTTGGTGCGAAGCATCCTCAGTTCTCAATTCTCAATTATCCCTTGTCAATTATCCATTCTTAATGGGTTTGGGTCCTACCAGTCTTTTTCGATTTGTTCTGCCCGGCCGCGGACGGCCGGCATCAGGGCCATACCGGGTTTATCCTCCAGCCGGTTCAGCTTGCTTTCCAGGGCCTTGTCCCCGGGACTCTGCTTTTCGGGTTTCCCGGCCCGGGCCGAGTCTGCCTTCTGATCCGGTTTTAGTTTGGATCCCTCTTGTTCAGATTCTTTCCGGTCCCGGTTCTCATCCCCCTGCTGCCCGTTTTGTTTCTGTTGGGCGTTTTGCTTATCTTCCAGGTCCTGTTTCTGCTGGTCCTGTTTTTTTTGATCTCCCTGCCGGGATGGATCCGGTTTGTCCTGTTTTGAATCCTTTTTCTGGTTTTGATCCTGATTACTGCCCTTGCCCTTCTGATCTTTTTGATCCTTCTTGTCTTTTTCCTTATCCGGATTGTCTAAATTTTCATCCGGCTTGTTCTGCTGCTCTTTCTGTTCTTCCAGTTTCTCTTTGACAAATTCAAGGTTTTCCCGGGCTTCTTTATCCCCGGGAAATGCCTTTAAGATCTCTTCATACTCCCTGGCCGCTTCTTCCAGCTTGCCCATACGGTACCGGGTATTGGCCAGGTTGAATCTTGCATTGTGGCTCAGCTCGGGATCTGGAGATTGGGCCGCCTGGGCAAAGTTCTTTTCCGCCTGTTCATACTCCTGATCCATATAGGCGGCCGTACCGATGTTATAATAGAGCCGGGGATCATCCGGATTTTCCAGCTGGGCATCGATGAAATGTTTTTTCGCGGTTTTAAAATCCCCGGAGTCAAAGGCCTGGATACCCTGCTGCACGGCCGATGCGCCATGGGCCGGTCCCGGAAGTCCGGTCAGGGCAAGACCCAAAATCAGAACAGGCAGAACCTTTTTCCTGTTGACCACAGGAAGCCAGAATTCCATCAGCAGCACCAGGACACAGGGAAGAAGAAACCATTGAAACCGTTGCTCCCAGACCTTTTTCTTCCCCTGGTCCAGGGTTTTCCTCTCCATGGTGCCCAGAATTTCCCGGGTATAGATCAGATCCAGGTCCATGTCCCCGGCAACGGATCTTACATATTTTCCCTGGGTCATGGCGGCAATCTTTTCCAGGGTCTTTTCATCCACCCTGGACAGGATGATGTTTCCGGATTTATCCTTTTTAAACCCTCCCCCGGGTCCGGGCACGGGCGCTCCCTTGGGGTCCCCCACCCCGATGCAGAAAATTTTTATTCCCTGCTCCGCCATCTTTTTGGCTGCCTCATCCACCTGGCCTGCCGTGTCTTCCCCGTCGGTGATAAGGATAATTGCCTTCTGGGTATTGGACTCCGGTTCAAAACCGGAATAACAGGTTTCAATGGCCGCGGTCAGGTTGGTCCCCCCCACGGGCAGGTAATCGGGTTCCAGGACCTTGAGAAAGATATTGAAAGCCTCATGGTCCAGGGTCAGGGGACATTGAAGAATGGCCTGACCGGCAAAGGCCACCAGCCCGGCCCGGTCCGAGGTCATGAGGTGAAGAAGGTCAATGATCTCCCTCTTGGCCCGTTCCAGGCGGCTGGGCTCCACATCCCCTGCCAGCATGGACCTGGAGCAGTCCAGCCCGATCATGATATCCACCCCCCTCTGGGTGGTCTTTTCCCAGCGGAACCCCATCCTGGGCCCGGCCAGGGCAACCACGGCAAATCCCAGGGCCAGGACGATCAATCCGGCCTTGATCCATCTTCTGCCCATATCAAATCCAGGGACAAGAGTCGGGTAGATGGAGGGATCGGCAAACCGGGCCAGGATCTTTTCCCTCCGCCGGATCCCGAAGATCAGGAACCCTCCGGCCGGAATCAGGGCCCAGAGCCAGAACAATATTTCAGGATCTTCAAATTTCATATTTATTCAGTCTATAGGCAAAATCGAAAGCCTTATTCTCCCCAATCCAAAATTCACGCCAGGCACCCATAAATCTAAAATCCCGTTTCTCTCAAGGGATTCGTATGAAACGAGTCTCATTTAATACCATGTGAACCAGAAAAACCAGAACCCCGGCCGTCAGAAACCAGGAGTAGAGTTCCCTGTACTCCACCCATTTATCCACCTCCACCTTTGTCTTTTCCAAAGAATCGATCATGTCGTAGATCTTTTCCAGGGACTGAATATCCCCTGCCCTGAAAAAACTGCCCCCGGTTTTCTCTGCAATGGCCTTTAAAGCCTCCAGGTCCATGCTGACCTGCCGGTATACGTACTGCTTTCCAAAGAGACCGTCCACAAGAAAAGGGGCCTCCCCCCTGGAGCCCACCCCGATGGTGTATACCTTCACATTTTTGCCTGCGGCGATCTCTGCCCCCTCCTGCCAGGACAACTCTCCCGCGTTGGACTCCCCGTCCGTGAGAAGGATGATGATATTGGATTTGGAAGGCACATCCTCCAGCCGTTTCAGGGAGATCCCCAGGGCGTCGCCAATGGCGGTCCTGGGACCGGCAGCGCCGATCTTGAGGCGGTCGAGCATAAAGGCAATGGTATTGTAGTCCCGGGTCAGGGGAAGCTGGGTAAATGCGTTGGAGCCAAAGACCACCAGACCCAGGCGGTCCCCGTCCCGTTTCATGATAAACTCGGAAACCACCGACTTTACCGCCTCCAGCCGGGTGACGATTTTACCCTCATGTTTGAAATCCAGGGCCCTCATGGACTCTGACAGATCCAGGGCCAGGATGATGTTTACCCCCTCGGTCATGACGTTGATCTTCTGCTCCCCGGACTGGGGCCGGGCCAGGGCCAGAATCATGAGACCAAGGGCCAGGACCTTGAGCCATGGCATGATTCCAGAAGCCCGCGCCGCCAGGGACTTGGGGATTTCTCCCAGGCCGGCCAGGCCGGCCACCCGCATGGGGCGGGTCTGTTTTTTCATCATCCGGGCCAGTCCGGTTCCCAGGACCGGAACCAGAAGAAACAGAAAATAGGGGGAGGCAAACCGGAACATCAGTCTTCCCCCCTTCCCGGACCGTCAACGGAAACATCGATGAGTTTTGTATAGGGCGTGGGCCTCTCTTTTTCCGGCCGGGCCCTGTCCACGTCCCTTCCCTGTTCCGGATCCGACTCCCGGGTCTTGTTGAGATCCTGTTCAATGGCCTCAATGAGCTGCCGGGCCGTTTCAATATCCTGACGGGTCCGGCCGGGCTCAGGCAGAACCGGGCCGTACCGGAAGGGGTCGGAATGCTCCTGGAATTTGACCACCCCTGTGACCAGGTTCCTGTCCATGGCCGTGGACCGAAGCTGCCGGGCCAGTTCCTGGGTGGTCATTTCACTGGCATGGATCTGATAGGATCTGCCGACATAGGCCTTGAACAGGGCTCCCAGCTCAAAATAAAAAAATTTTAGATCTTTAGCCTCCTGGTTGGCCAGCCGGTCCAGGGCTTTGACTGCCTCTTCATAGGGAGGGATTGGGCTGGGCAAAAGATCATCTGCCTTGGAGCCGGAAGATTTCCAAAACCGCTTAAACAGATAAAACAGCAGAGCCGCAAGAAGCAGACATCCGGCAGCAATGACCAGGATCTTGATCAGGGCCGGATCCATACCCACCATGACCGGCGGTTTTATCTCGTGAATATCCTGCATTTACCGGAATCTCTTTTCCCTTTGCCTGAAATAGAGGGTCAGGCTGTCGGCTACGGAATCATTGGTTTTCATTTCAATCAGATCGCTTTTTGCCCTGGAAAAAACTTCCTTTGCCCGGGCGTGAAAATTTCTCCTCATCCGGGTAAAGGCCTGCCGGGTCTTCTTGTCCGAGGCATCCACAAGAACCGTTTGGGAGGTCTCAAGATCGGCCAAATGGATCATTCCCCGGGAAGGAAGGGCAAAGGCGCCGGGATCATAGATCTGGATCCCGATGAGTTCGTGACGCTGCCGGGCCGTTTTCAGGGACTTCTCATAATCCTGCCCCAGAAAATCCGACAGGATAAAGGCAAAGCAGCGTTTTTTCATGATCCTGGATAAAAAATCCACCCCACAGGAGATGTCGGTTCCCCTGCCTTTCGGCCTGAAGGTGAAGATCTCCTGGATCACCCGCCAGATATGACTGGAGCCTTTTTTAGGGGGGATGTACTTTTCCACCTGATCCGTAAAAAAAATCACCCCCACCTTGTCGTTGTTTTTAATGGCGTTAAAGGCCAGGACAGAGGCCACCTCTGCCGCCTTTTCCAGCTTCTGCCCGAAAAAAGTACCGAAATTGAGGGAGGCGCTCATGTCGATGAGCAGCATGACAATGGATTCCCGCTCCTCCCTATAGAGTTTGATAAAGGGTCTGCCAAGCCGTGCGGAAACCTTCCAGTCAATGGCCTTGACTTCATCCCCGGGGCTGTACTCCCTGACCTCTTCGAATTCAATGCCCGATCCCCGGAACACGGACCGGTACTGGCCGGCCATGATGGTGCTCACGGTTCTCCTGGACTTGATGTGGATCCGCTTGATTTTTTTTATGATATGGACCGGAATCATTAGTACTAGGGCACTTCCACACTGTCAAAGAGCTGGACAATAATATCCTCGGTGGTGACGTCTTCCGCCTCGGCCTCAAAGGAGAGCAGAATCCTGTGGCGGAGCACGTCCGGCCCTGCGATCTTGATATCCTGGGGCGTGACATAGGCCCGGCCCGAAAGAAAGGCGTTCACCCTGGCCGCTTTGGCAAGGAAGATACTGGCCCTGGGAGATGCCCCGAACTCGATATACCTTGCCGTGTCCATGCCGTAGCGGTCCGGTTCCCGGGTAGCGAAAACCAGATCCACAATATACTCCTTGAGCTTTTCATCCACATAGATCTGATCCATGAGCCCGGACATGGAGGCCAGCTGCTCACAGTCGATCACCGGCTCAATGGGGGCGGGCTTTTCAAAGGAGTTCTTCTTCAGGATCTTAAGTTCCTGGGTCCGGTCCGGGTAGTCGATGAGGACCTTGAGCATGAACCGGTCCACCTGGGCCTCGGGCAGGGGATAGGTCCCTTCCTGCTCAATGGGGTTCTGGGTGGCCAGGACCAGGAAGGGAGAAGGAAGCTTGTAGGTCTCTTCCCCAATGGTCACCTGCTTTTCCTCCATGGCCTCCAGAAGCGCGGACTGGACCTTTGACGGGGCCCGGTTGATCTCGTCGGCCAGGATGATATTGTTGAACAAAGGGCCCTTCCGGGTGATGAAATCCGTGGTCTTGGGCCTGTAGATTTCCGTACCTGTCAGGTCGGCCGGCAAAAGATCCGGGGTGAACTGAATCCGCTTGAAATCGGCACGGACAGCCGATGCCAGGGCCTTGACCGCACTGGTTTTGGCCAGTCCGGGCACCCCTTCAATGAGAACGTGGCCCCCGGTTAAAAGCCCGGTCAGAAGACTGTCCACCAGCTTTTCCTGGCCCACCAGCTGTTTGGAAATCTCATTTCTGATACGGCTGATGTAAAGGTGATTATTTTCAATCAGGTTTTTTAGATCCTGAGCCATCCTGTCCTGATCCGGGTGATCCGGGGCTTGAATTCCAAGGGGTTGGGAAGTTTTGATCTCGTCCATGGGGTCCTCTGACTATGCATTTAACATGCTTGAATGAATTGAAAACAAACCGATTTTTCTTCAATATAAAGAATAGTGAAAAAGTGTCAAGAATTTGAGGCAGGCAAAAGGATTACAATCCGGTAATCTTTTGTCCGGAACAGGCTATTTCCGGTTCAAAAGCTGAGCCGAGTAAATAGAGGCCGTGATCTTGACGATTTTTATGATATGGGCCTTGACACTTTCCCTGTCCTTTAAGGGGAAGTTCCGGAAGGTCATTAAAATGCCGGTAATGGAGGCCACAAAGGAATGGGAGTAAATCCTGGCATTTTCCTCGCTCATCCCGTGGCGCTTGAGAAGAGTGGAAAACAGATCAAAAAACACCTTGGTCACAGAGTCGAATTTTCCCTTGACCGGGTGGGTCAGATTATACTTGAGCATGAGATAGGCCATCATCTGAAAGCTGGATTCATTCTCAATGAGATGCTCCACGAATTTTATCCCGAACTCGTCAATACTGGCCGGTTCTTCCTTTTCGACCATCTTTTGGAATTCTTTGCTCACCGAATAGATATCCTGGAGAAAGGCTTCGTTGAACAGCTCTTCCTGGCTGGGAAAGTACCGGTAGATCGTGGCAGGGGATATCCCGGCCTCGTCGGCCACCTCCCTCATGCCCACTTCATAAAAGGGTTTCTTTGCAAATAGTGCCAGCGCGGACTCAATGACAATCTGTTTTCTGGCCTGTTTTTCCTTTTCCTTTAATTCAGCAAATCTTGATTCACCCACTGACGATCCTTCCCCTATTCCCTGGCGGTTATTGATTTATGCTTTTGTCCATATCATCTGCCTGGAAATCTGACAAGAATAAACTGAACATTGTTCCGGATGGAATATTGACGATACCCCCTGGAATTTGATATGATTCGGTTTATTTGATTTGGAAAATCCCATGAGCAATGCCATAAAAAGAGACCTGTTTGATTTTGAAATCGGCTATTTGACCAAGAGCCCCTGCCTCAACTGCGAGTTCAGAAAGGAGCTTCCCAAATGCCATTCCCAGTGTATGATCCTGGATAAGATCCAGACCACCCTTGCAAGGGGGGTCTCCTCCCAGGCCTCATCCTATGAGAGTTGATCTGTTTCCCCGGGGCTCCAGAGCCCTGGTGAAACAACACCTCACCCCTGAAATTTATCTTCAATTAAAATCAAAAAAAACAGATTCCGGATTTACCCTGGACCAGGCCATCCAATCGGGAATAAAAAATCCCGATTCCAGCATCGGGCTATATGCCGGAGACAGCCAGTCCTACGCCCTGTTTTCAGACCTGTTTGATCCGGTGATCCGATCCTACCACCGGCAAACCCGCCCACATATCCATGACCTGAGCCCCCTTAACCTGGAGGATCTGGATCCCGGCGGCAGGTTCATTCTTTCCACCCGGATCCGGACGGCCCGGAACCTGAAAGGTTTTTGCTTCCCCCCCCATATGAAGTCTGCCGAACGGGATCAGGTGGAGCAGAATGTGATGGGGGCCGTGAAGAGGCTTCCCAGCGAGTTTGGCGGAGAGTATATCTCTTTGGACGGACTTGCCCCCGGGAAAATGGAAAACCTGCTCTCCAGAAAATGGGTCTTTCCCAGGGGGGACCGGTTCATGGATGCCGCCGGCATCAACAAAGAATTTCCAAGGGGACGGGGGGCCTTTATCAGCCGCTCCCGGAAGACGGACCGGGAAGCGGACTTCCTCATCTGGGTCAATGAAGAAGACCATTTGCGAATCATCGCCATGGAAAACACCTCAAATATCTCAAGGGTATTCAACAGGCTGGTCCTGGGTCTTGAAAGCCTTTGTGCCTCCCTTGAATTTGCCGTGGACCCGGAGCACGGATTTCTCACCTCCTGCCCCACCAACATCGGTACAGCCATGCGGGCCGGGGTTCACATCCGGCTGGAAAAACTGGAAAAAAGGATGGAGGTTCTGGAAAGGCTTGCCCGGCTCCACAATCTTCAGATCCGGGGAACCGGCGGCGAAAAAACAGCAGTCCAGGAGGCGGTGTTTGACATCAGCAACCGGATCCGCCTGGGAAGGTCTGAACGACAGATCATTCAGGATCTGCACCAGGGTCTTGGGGCCATCCTGGAGGCGGAAAAAAACCTGTAAGCCATTGAGAATTGAAAATGGAGCAGGCTTTGCGCCATTTTTGAACAGGGTCTTCCAATAAAAGAGTCCGGCCCGGAAGGGCCGAACCGGAATTATCAATTACGAATTTGGGCTATCCGTACTGGAGCTCCCCACCGGAATACCCCAGGCCGATGGACAGAACAAGCATCAGAAGATAACAGGCTGTAATCTTGTCAAACCGGGCATTCTCAGGATCATCCTTGATCACCACAAAGAGCATGACAACAGTCAGCAGACCTGCCAGGACCATCTTCAGGATGATCAAAGCCTCCCACTGTCCCTCATACCGGTGCTGCCAGTCCAGGAGCCCGGCGAAAACCGTGGGAGCGATTCCCAGCAACCCCAGGATAATGCAGTGATACCCGGTCTTGGCAAGCATCTTCAGCTTGGGCAGAAAAGAGGCAAACCTGAAGACAAAGGCCCCCATGGTCATGCCCATGGGAATATGGGTCATTGCCGGATGGATGGGATGAATAAAACCGACTTTGTTTAGAAAACCAAAAATAATTTCTGTCAATTCTGTCATGGGTATACCTTTTGTTGTGTCAATTCTGTTAAAATCGAGTCGGGCACAATAAGGGCTGTAGCCGTCTGGATTGATCCTTATCCTCTTCATTTATAAATTTAGGCTGCAAACAAGTCAAGAAGATTATGGTAAGGCCCTATTCTCTGATCTTCTCCTTGAGCATCCGGATCATCCCCGAACAGACCTGGCCGGCGTCGGCCACAATGGCCACATCTGCCATCTTCATCATGGTGGATTCGGGGTTTTTGTTGACCGCTACGATAAAATCCGAATCCGTAACCGCTGCCGTGTGCTGTATCGCCCCGCTGACGCCGAATGCGAACAAGACCTTGGGCCGGATGTTTTTGCCGGCCTGGCCCACCAGGGCATCATGGGAAACCCAGTCGGCGTAAACCACCGGCCGGGTGGCGCCCACCTCGGCGTGCAAGAGGCCTGCCAGTTCAAAGAGTCTTTGAAACTTTCGCCTGGACCCCATGCCCCTGCCCCCGGTGATCACAATATCCGCCTCCTCCAGTTTCTTGTTCCGGGCCGGTTTGTACTCGGACCGGATGCACCGGATCCTGGGGCCGGGCAGATTTTCGGGCAGGGGAAGCCGGATAATTTTACCGGCAGCATCATTGTCATGGACCAGTTCCTGGAAGGTCCCCGGCCGGATGGTGGCCATCTGGGGTCTTTTTTCCGGGGTGATGATCTTGGCCATGAGATTTCCTCCAAAGGAAGGGGCTGTCTGGACCAGCCGTCCCTTTTCATCAATGGAAAGATCAATGCAGTCGGCGGTCAGGCCGGTTTCAAGCTGTTTGGCCACCCTGGGACCGATCTCCTGCCCGAACCGCGTGGCTCCCACCAGGAGGATTTCCGGCTTCATCTCCCGGGCCAGTCCGGCAAGCAAAAAAGAATAGGTTTCAACGGAGTACTCTTTGAGGGCCGGATCATCCATAACATAGACGGTCCTTGCCCCGTGGGCAATATATTCGTTTACATACTCATCCAGATCGTGACCGAAGAGAACGGCACATACCCTGCCCCCGGTCTTCTTGGAAAGGTCCGATGCCCTGGCCAGAATCTGCAGGGTTACCCGGCTCTGGAAATAATTTCTATAATCCCCCAGGACCCAGATATCTTTTGTTATTTTCATGAATCACCTTCATGTTCATGGGTTTTCAAATCCCGGCCCATGGCGCCGGAGATGATCTTGCCGTATTCTTTAAAAAGTGTGTCCAGACTGGTCTTTACTGCGCCCTTAAGGACCCGGTTTTCTTTTTGTGCCGTGGGGGAGTAGACATCAATGATCCGGGTGGGAGACTCTTTCAGGGCATTGAACTTCCCGTCAAAGCCAAGCTCCCGGGCCGTAAGGACCAGAACCTCGGGATGTTCAAAGGCCGGTTCAATGCCGTCAAGGGGAAGATACCTGGGATCAAAGGCCCCGTGATCCACCGTGAGAACTCCGGGAAGATCCATTTCCAGTTCCTCCATAAAATCATCCACATGGCGCATGACCCGGATCCGTCCCCTTTCCGGGTCAATCTTTTCCAGTTTTATCTCCTTTACAAACCCGATGGAGGCCACCCTGAGCTCATCGGCCAGCTGGGGGCCCACCTGACCGGTTTCACTGTCGCTGGAAAGACCTCCGCAAAGGACCAGATGGAAATCAGGGCATATTTTCCCGATGCATCGGGACAGAATCCGGGACGTCAGAAAGGTGTCTGCCCCGGCCATTTTCCGGTCCGTAAGAAGTACGGCCTCATCCGCCCCCAGGGCCTTTGCCTGGTGAAGAATTTCCTCGGCCATGGGCGGCCCCATGGTCAGGGCCGTTATCCGCGTTTCCAGGCAATCCTTCTCCCGGAACGCCTTGATCTGCAGGGCGGCTTCAAGGGCCCTGGCCGAGGCCGGATCCATCATTCCCTGGGCCGATTCCCTCTTTAAAGTCCCGGTTTTCGAGTCCCAGGGCAGTTCCGATACCATGGGCACCTGCTTGACACATACAACGATTTTAAACATGGCTTTTCCTTAACTCGGCTGGGTCAGAAGATGGCGGGCGATGACCAGTTTCTGGATCTCGCTGGTTCCCTCGTAAATCTGGGTGACCTTGGCGTCCCTGAAGTACCGTTCCACATCGTACTCCTTGCTGTATCCGTATCCCCCGTGGATCTGGACGGCCAGGTCGGTCACCCTCCTTGCCGTGGCACTGCAGTGGAGTTTGGCCATGGAGGCCTCGGCTGAAAATGGTTTTCCACTGTCCTTGACGGCTGCGGCCCGGTAGAGGATCAGACGGGAGGCATCGATTTCCGTGGCCATCTCGGCCAGGTAATTCTGGATGGTCTGGAACCTGGAAATGGGCCGGTTGAACTGCTGTCTTTCCTTGGCATAGGAAATGGAGGCCTCAAAGGCGGCCTGGGCGATCCCCAGGGCCTGGGCCGCCACGCCGATACGTCCCGTATCCAGGGCGGTAAGCCCGATCTTCAGGCCCTGGCCCGGTTTTCCCAGGAGATTGGATTCCGGCACTCTGCAGTCTTCAAAGAAGAGGGAAGAGACCGGGTTGGCCCTCATGCCGCAAAGGTCTTCGGTTTCTCCCACTGAAAATCCGGTTCTTTCCTTTTCCACGATAAATACATTGGCCGGATTCTTTGCCCCCTGGATCACGGCAAAGACCAGGACCGTACCGCAGACCCCGCCGTTGGTGACAAAGATCTTGGTCCCGTTGATCACATATCCGTCCTTTTCTTTCCGGGCCGATGTTTCTACGCCGCCGGCATCGGAACCGGCATTGGCCTCGGTGAGGCAGAAGGCCCCGATGCTATCTCCTGCAGCCATGTCAGGGATAAATTTTTTTTTCTGTTCCCGGGTGCCGAATCTCAGAATGGGATAGATCCCCACACTGTTGTGAACGGTAATACAGAGCCCGATGGCTGCCGATACCCTTGAGATCTCTTCAACGGCAATGGCGTAGCTGATGGTGTCCAGCCCGGCCCCCCCGAACTCCCGGGGAGCCTGGAGCCCGAAGTAGTTCAGGGGCTTCATCTTCTCAACGATCTCCTGGGGAAACCTGGACTCCCGGTCCAGTTCCGATACCCAGGGCCTGATCTCGTTTTCTGCGAACTCACGAACGGTTTTACGGACCAGCTGATGTTTCATGCAAGGATTAAAATCCAAAACTCACTCCCTTTTACCCATTATTCACCGCTTTTGTAGGCATTTTCAAGAATATTCATATAATCCTCCCGGTCCAGGGATCTCGGGTTGGACGGGTTGGAATTGTTCCTGAAAGACATGTCGGCGATAAGCTCAAATTGATCCGGTCCGATATTCAGATCCCTGAATACGGGAATGTCCAGCCGGGCTGAAAGCTGCCGGATGTTTTCGATAAACTCCCTGGCCGCCCCTGAGTCATCTGAATTCCTGATCCCGGTTTTCCGGGCCAGGACAGCCATTTTTTCCTCACAGGCCGGACGATTATACTCCAGGACATGGGGAAGGAAAATGGAATTGGCAATTCCGTGGGCCACATCATAGAGGGCACCGATGGATTCGGAAATGCAGTGGACCGCCGTTACATCGGAATTGCCGAATGCAAACCCGGCAAGGGTGGACCCGTACATGAGGTTTTCCCTCTGTTCCCGGTTGTTTTCAATGTCTTCCCAGGCCGATTCAATGGATCCCAGGATCAGGCCCACGGCCTTTTCCGCGTTCACGTCCGTGATCAGGGTGGCGGGTTTGGAAAGATAGGCTTCCACGGCATGGGTAAGAGCGTCCAGACCCGTGGAGGCGATCACCGGCCCGGGCAGTGTCCTGATCAGATCCGGATCCACAATGGAAGCGGCCGGATAGAGTTTGGGCCCCTTGATGCTCATCTTGAATTTCCGGTCCACGTCCGTGATCACGGATACCCAGGTGACCTCGGAACCGGTCCCGCAGGTGGTGGGGACAGCCAGAAAGGCCAGGGGATCCTGAACGTACTTTTCCCGCCCCTCGTACGCCTCGATATTCCCCGGGTTGGTTGCCAGCAGGGCCAGGGCCTTGCCCGCATCCAGAGGACTTCCTCCGCCCAGCCCGATGATCAGGTCGGGCTTGATTTCCCGAAGCTCCCGGGCGATGGCATTGATGGTGTCGGATTTGGGATTGGCCTCGATCTGATCATATATTTTAACCCCCGGAACAAGAAGCTTCACCCTTTCCACCAGACCTGAAGCCACCACCCCCTTATCCGTAACCAGAATAGATTTTTTTGCCTTTATATATTCTGTGATCACCTTATCTATATTTTGTATCTCTCCAGAGCCGAAATAAAGCCTGGCCGGCATATGAAACTGCATTGAGCCTCCTTGTACCAAATATTATTGTCCAACCTTCTATCCTTGGATCGCAACCCTGCATTAAAGACTATTTCCTTGAAATTGTCGAGTCTTTTAAGGATTGATTTTAAAGGTTCTTACTTGTATCTTAAACGGAATTCGTTTTCATGTTGATTAAGCCCATAACCAATGGTAAATGAAGATTCCAAAGGAAATAATCAAAAAACCAAGGAGATAGAATGCGAAAATCCCTTATCTGCTTTTTAATGTTCGGTCTGAGTCTGCTTGGGCCCGGTTTTGCCGGGGCCGCCCAGGATATATATGTGAGAGGAATCGCCAAGATCACCATGCGGACAGGGCCCGGGGTGGACCATAAGATCGTGGCCATGCTTACCTCGGGGACCAAGCTTGAGGTTGTTGACTTTCAGGATGACTGGTCCCAGGTAAAGACAGGTGATGACAAGATCGGCTGGGTATTGACAAGGTTTTTAACCGAAGACGCCCCTTTGGCCCAGACCGTGGAGAAATTAAAAAAGGAAAATGAAAGCCTGGCCGCCTCCCTGGAGAAGATGAAGGAAAAGAGCCGGGAACTGGCCCGGAAAAACAGCGCCCTGGTCGATATTGAACAAAAATATAAAGAACTGAAACAGGAATCCGCCGACTTTCTGAAGCTGGATGCCGAATATAAAAAACTGGTCCAATTGTCCGAGGAACAGAAACTGGAGATTACCTCCCTGGAACAGAACCTGAACAACGAGGAAAAACTCTGGTTTCTCAGCGGGGCCGGGGTGTTCATCGTGGGCCTGTTCCTGGGGTTAAGCACACGTAAGAAAAAGAAAAACTCCCTGTTATGATCAGAAAAACGGATTTTCTGGTGATCGGTTCGGGCATTGCAGGCTTGAGTTACGCCCTGAAAGTCGCCCGGTTCGGCACAGTCACCGTCATCACCAAGAAAAAAGTCCAAAAAACCAATACCGCCCTGGCCCAGGGCGGAGTTGCCGCCGTATTCGGGGAGCAGGATTCCTTTGACCTCCATATCCAGGACACCCTGAATGCCGGGGATGGGCTTTGCACCCTGGATGCGGTTAAAATGGTGGTGGAGAACGGACCGGACCGGATCAGGGAACTGGTCGGCCAGGGCGCCAGCTTTAACATGGCTGGCAAGGGAAAATATGATTTTGACCTGGGTCGGGAAGGCGGCCATTCCGCCAAGAGAATCGTTTTTTCCAAGGATCTGACCGGAAAGGAAATCGAAGATTCCCTGGTAGCCAATGTGGAAAAAAACAAAAACATCTCCATCCTTGAAGACCATGTGGCCGTCAATCTGATCACCTTTTCCTCCAGCATCAGAAGCGGGCTTCTGGTGACCCAGCAGGACAATATCTGCTGCGGGGCCTATGTCCTGAACAACCGGACCGGAAAAATCGAAACCTTTTATTCCGGTATCACTCTCCTGGCCACTGGCGGGGCCAGCAAGGTCTACCTCTACACCTCCAACCCGGATATTGCCACGGGAGACGGCATTGCCATGGCCTTCAGGGCCGGGGCCTCGGTGGCCAATATGGAGTTTGTCCAGTTCCACCCCACCTGTCTGTTTCACCCGGAAGCCAAGAACTTTCTGATCTCAGAGGCGGTCCGGGGGGAAGGGGCCCACCTGATCGACCATGAAGGAAACCGGTTCATGGAAAAGTACAGCCCGGACAAAGAGCTGGCCTGCCGGGACGTGGTGGCCCGGGCCATTGACAATGAATTAAAAAAATCCGGGGCAGATTCCGTGTTCCTGGATATCTCCCACAAGGAGGCCGGTTTTATCCGGAAACGCTTCCCCAATATCCATGCCAAATGCCTGGAATACGGAATCGACATGACCCGGGATCCCATCCCGGTGGTTCCGGCGGCCCACTATATGTGCGGGGGTGTGGCAACGGACCTGAACGGAAGAACCGATATCCAGAGGCTCTTTGCCGTGGGGGAAACCGCCTGTACAGGCCTGCACGGCGCCAACCGCCTGGCCTCCAACTCCCTGCTGGAGGCCCTGGTTTTTTCCCACAGGGCCTATGAGACTTCTGTGGAAGAGTTCAAGGCCATGGGCAGTGAAATGAATATCACTGACCTGGAACTCTGGGATGAATCCAATACCACGGACAGTGACGAGGCCATTGTGGTCTCCCACAACTGGGATGAAATCCGGCGGCTCATGTGGAATTATGTGGGGATCGTCCGGTCGGACAAACGGCTCCAGAGAGCCCTGCGCCGCATTGAAAACATCCAGGAAGAGATCAACGAGTACTATTGGGATTTCAAGGTAACCTCGGACCTGATTGAACTGAGAAACCTGGCCACGGTGGCGGAACTCATCATACGGTCCGCCCTCATGAGAAAAGAAAGCCGGGGCCTCCATTACAATATCGGATATCCCCGCCGGGACGACAAGAACTTCTGCTCCCACACCCTCCTTAAAAAAAACTTTTAAGCCCGGTTTTTCAATATCCGTTCAAGTCCGGCCGGTTATTCAGGTTTGCTCTTTGAGAGACCTTTGATAAAGTCCTTTATCTTTTTAAGATAGGGGATGAGAACGATAATCACGATTCCGGCAAACACATACTGGATCATGTGAAACCGCTGTTCCAGAAAGTCAAAACAGAAAAACCAGATAATGATGGCCGTCAGGGTGCCTAAAAAGGTGGCTGAAAAATTTCTGACCAGGCTGAGCCGGATCATATAGCCGATGATGGATCCCACAACAGGGCCTGTGACCGGGAGAGGGGCCATGACAAAGAGGAAGATGCCGATCCATCCGTAGGACTTCATCTTCTCTTTTTTCTCCCAGGCCTTCTCTGCCAGCCGGTCCATGAACCGGGTGATCCATTCTATCCTCAGATAATTGGTGGTGGTCAGGACAAATCCCGAATAGGTAAAGCAGACAATAAGGACTTCAAGATAAAAATTATAGGCAATGGTCAGGACAGGGCCGAATCCGTTGAGAATGCACAGCCCGATGCCGGCGGCCCGGCCGCCGAAGGTATGTGCCAATAAGGCCAGGGCCAGGATTTTTGCTATCTCAAGATCAGTTGTCGCATAAAACCCGATATAGGCCAGGAGAGCAAGGCTGAGTAAAAGCCCCAGCAGAAAAATCTTCCCCTCGGCAGTGGTCCATAAATTTCTTTTCATATCAGAGGCAAATCCTAAATAATGGCGATCTTATAAGCCAGGGCAAAGGGATTGTCAAGAAGCCGAAGCATTTGAACGGAATTCATTGCCGTATCCCCACGAACAGGGTGACAATACCCAGGCTCATCGGTCTGAACCGGATATCCCGGAACCCTGCAGCCTTTATTGTCTTGGAAAAGTCGACGGCAGAGGGAAATTTCAGAACGGATTCCGGCAGATAGGAATAGGCATGGTCATCCTTTGAAAAAAGAGATCCGATCATGGGCAGGATCTTCCGGAAATAGGCCAGGTAGATCCGGCGCAGAATTCCCTTTTCCGGGGTGCTCAGTTCCAGGACAGCCAGACGCCCTCCCGGTTTGAGGACCTTGTAAAATTCTTCCACCGCACCCTTCCGGTCCATGATGTTCCGGATGCCAAAGGCAATGAAAACAGCATCAAAGGTGTCGGGTCTAAAAGAGAGATTCAGGGCATCCCCGTTGACCAGTGCGATCCCTTTTGTTCCGCTGATCTTGGTTTTGCCCAGATGGAGCATGCCCAGGGAAAAGTCCACCCCAACAACGCTTGCCCTGCCCCTGAGCCGGGAAAAAGCTTCCAGGGCCACATCACAGGTACCGCAGGCCACATCCAGGATCCGGCTGTCCGGTGCAAGCCCTGCCGCCTTCACCATCTGGGTCCGCCAGAATATATCCTGCCGGAGACTGAGCAGACGGTTCAGAAAATCATACCTGGGAGCAATTTTGTCAAACATATCCTTGACAAAATCAAGTTCTTTCTTCATCGTTGACAACCTGAATTTTAGAATTAGTTTAAATTATTTATCAAGTACCAGGTTCTTGATAACGGCAGCTTGGCAAAATACCATAATGCAGACCGGATTACAATCCAAACCGGCATGAATGAAATAGAGTAGGATATGACAGAAAAACGCGACTATTATGAAATCCTCGGGGTGACCCGGGAGGCCGATAAACTGGAACTGAAAAAAGCCTATCGGAAACTTGCCATAAAATTTCATCCGGATAAGAACCCGGACAACAAAGAGGCCGAGGACCGCTTCAAGGAAGCCTCGGAAGCCTATGAGGTTCTGTCCAACGACAGCAAGCGCCAGATTTACGATCAATTCGGCCATCAGGGTCTTGAAGGCGCCGGTCACTCAGGGCCTTCCGGATTTGAGGATATCTTCTCCAGTTTCGGTGATATCTTTGAGGATTTTTTCGGATTCGGCGGATCCAGAGGAGGACGGGGCAACCGGGTTCAGCGGGGCTCTGACCTTCGGTACAACATGAGCATTGATTTCATGGAAGCCGCATTTGGAACGGAAAAGACCATTTCCATTCCCAAACTGGATACCTGTGGCGAGTGCAGCGGATCCGGATGCCGGGAAGGCACAAGTTCGGAGACCTGTTCCCATTGCCACGGCTCGGGCCAGTTCATCCAGAGCCAGGGGTTTTTCAAGGTCAAGACCACCTGTCCCTATTGCAAGGGCCGGGGTACCCTGATTCCCAACCCCTGCCCCAAATGCCGGGGAGCCGGACGGGTGGAGATCACCCGGAAGGTCCAGGTAAAGATTCCGGCCGGTGTGGATGTGGGATCCAAACTCAGACTTACCGGTGAAGGAGAGGCATCCCCCTCTTCCGGCGGACCTCCAGGAGACCTCTACGTGGTCATTAATGTCAAGCCCCATAAATTTTTCCAGCGGGACAACACCGATATTATCTGTGCCATTGATATCTCCTTTGTCCAGGCGGCCCTGGGAGATGAGATCAGCATCCCCACCCTGGTGGGAGAGGAAAAATTCCAGATCCCCAAGGGAACCCAGTATGGTGACAGCTTCACACTCAGGGGCCAGGGGATTGCCTCCCTGAGAACCGGCAAGCGGGGGGACCAGATCATAAAAGTCATTGTCAAAACCCCGACCAAGCTGAGCCAGAAGCAGAAAGATCTTTTATTGGAATTTGACAAGGCAGACGCCAATAAGATATCCAACAAGCTGAAAAACCTGTTTAAAAATATTTAGATCTTCATCAAGGCGGAACCATGTTTGAACTCAAGGTAAAGACCCGGTTTGCAGGGGCCCATCAACTGACCATGGTGGGCCAGAAATGCGAGAACCTCCACGGCCACAACTGGTATGTGGAAGTCTGTGTAAAGGGAGACAAACTGAACTCCGCCGGTGTACTGGCGGATTTCGGTGACATCAAAAGAGCCGTACGCCAGGTGGTGGACAAGGAGCTGGACCATAAGTTCCTCAACGAGCTTGAGATGTTTGAGGGCAAGCAACCCACTTCCGAGCGCATCGCCGTTTATATCGCCCGCAGGGTCCAGGACCTTCTTAACAGGGGCGCAAAAGAGAAAATAGCCGAAAATGTCACGGTCTCCCGGGTCATGGCCTGGGAGTCGGATGATGCCTGTGCCATTTATTATCCTGAAGAATAGGCAGGGGATAAGCCTAGCTGAAAGCGAAAAGACCAAAGTCAAAAGACACAGTTTATGTGACCTGGCTGCGCTCTGAAATTTTACTGACTTTCCATAAAAGTTTAAGCAGTTTCTTCAAAGAGAATGAGCCTGCAAATTTCTATGCAACCGCCATTTTTCTACACACGGAATCCACCTTCAAATTCCATGAAAAACGGTTCATAGCCGATTTTGATTTTAGGAGCGACATGCTCCACTTCTTTGAGGCAGATATTATCGGTAAAAATCCTGATCCGGGGAGCCAGGCTTTGGGTCAAACCCAGAGGGCATGGTATGCTGGCTTCGTGCAAAATAGATTCGCAGAGCCAATATGAATCTTATCCCAAGCTTTGATATATCGTGGTCCGGACACAATTGCACGGTAACATTCAAAAGCATTTGATTTCAAAAAAAGCCGGAGGCCTTTGCTTCCCCCAAAATGCCCTATCCTATGGTGCCAGATACAATTTTGGATATAGTGTCTATTGGCGCGTGCCCTGTTTCTTATAATGATGTTTTTGGGGTCAAAAAAGTTAACCCAAGATGATTCTCAGGGTGTTTTTTCAAGATATGTTTTATATTTTCAGCATATTAACCTGATCCGATAAGAATTCAGAAATTCATAGAAGTCTTGACAAAAAGCATTCTCCTATCCTAATGTTGCGATTTCAGTCCTAAACCAAACGCACCAATTAAACCGGATGAAACAAAAAAAAATTCGAAACAGGAGTAAGCCGATGACTGATCATGAATTGTTATCCTTGGTGCAGAAAATCCCGGTGGCCCTCTACCGATGTTCCGGCAATCCGGTCTGGAAAGTTGAATTTTTCAATAATGGTATAAACTATATTTCCGGTTACTCTCTTTCTTATTTTTCCGGCGATACTCCCCACGATTACACCAGTATTGTTCATCCGGATGATCGGGAAATCAGAAAAAAAACCATCCTTAACCGAACAAGACAGGGCAAGGCATATAGTGTTGAATACCGAATATCCCACGCGGATGGAAGGCTCATCTGGGTTCGCGAAGAAGGACAGCCAGAAGAAGGACAGCCAGTTGTAGACGACAAAAAAAAGGCTCTGTTTACAGGGACTATTTCTGATGTCACCCGGAAGAAACGTGCCCTTGGAACATTCAGACTCAATGAGTCCCGACTCAATGCCCTTCTTGATTTGAATCAGATGACTGGCATGCCATTGAACGAGATCACCGGACACGCACTTGAAAAAGCCATTGAACTGACAAGCAGCAAGGTGGGGTATTGTGCCTTTGTCAATGAGGATGAGAAGATAGTACAGATGTACTCCTGGTCAAAAATGGTCATCAGAAACTGCAAAATCAAGCACAAGCAGAAAACCTATCATTTAGATGATATGGGCCTGTGGGGTGAAGCGATCCGGCAGCGAAAATCCATCATAATAAATGATTACAAGGAGCCGAACACACACAAAAGAGGACAGCCCGAAGGACATGTGAATATCCTGCGCTACATGAATGTTCCGATTTTTGATCAAGGCCGTATAGTGATGCTTGCTGGAGTTGGCAACAAAAAAGATCCTTACGATCCATCTGATGTGCGTCAGGTGATTTTGCTCATGGAAGGAATGTGGAACATTATCCGGAGAAAGCAGATAGAAGATAATCTGCGGGAAAGTGAGATGAAATACAGAAGTGTTTTTGAGTATGCAGGATCGCCTTCCGTGATAATTGAAGAAGACATGACCATTTCCATGGCCAATCTCAAATTTGAACAGTTCTCCGGATATCCGAGACAGGATGTGGAAAATCAAATCAAGTTTTCCAAACTTATCTCCAAAGAAAACACGCTTGATCTGAAGAGTTTTCAAAAATTGTGCACCAGGCGTTCAGTGGATGCACCGTTTGAGTATGAGTGTAAGTTTGTTGACCAGAAGGGGCTGGAAAAAGATATTGCCATTAAACTCGGGATACTTCCCGGGCAAAAAAGATGCATTGCCTCTTTTTTTGATGTTACCGAGTCAAAAAAGGCTGAAAAACGCCTTAAGGAGCAACAGGCCAGCCTCTGGCGTGAAAACATCCTTCTCAAATCCGGCATGCAGAAAAGGTATGGTTTCGGACAAATTGTAGGCAAGAGTTCCATTATGCAGGAGGTTTACAATCATATCATAGAAGCCGGCACTTCAGAGGCCAACGTGATTGTCTATGGAGAGTCTGGAACCGGCAAAGAACTTGTCTCCCGTGCTATTCATGACATAAGTAATCGTCAGAATGGGCCTTTTGTTTCCGTCAATTGCGGCGCAATACCGGATCATTTGCTGGAAAGCGAATTCTTCGGCAGCAAAAAAGGTGCATTTACCGGAGCCTACTCAGACCGGCCCGGCCATATGGATAAGGCTGACAAGGGCACATTGTTTTTAGATGAGATAGGAGAACTCGGACTGCATATGCAGGTAAAACTTTTGAGGGCGATTGAAGGCAATGGCTATACCCCTGTCGGCAGCACCGAAGTCATAAAACCGGATGTCCGGATTATTGCAGCCACAAATCGTGATCTCCTGAAACAGGTGAATGAAGGCAAGATGCGCAAGGATTTTTTTTACCGGGTGCACATCATCCCCCTGGATTTGCCGCCGCTCAGGGAACGAAAAGAAGACATTCCGCTTTTGATCCACCATTTTCTGCAGGAAAATAACCTGGAAGACAAAAAAGGCCATCTCTTCACTGCTGATGTCATCGCTTCGCTCAGCACCTATGACTGGCCCGGTAATATCAGGGAGCTTCAGAATGTACTCCATCGGTTCATATCTCTCAAGCGGCTTGATTTCGGATATGGTAAAGTTGAAAGCCCGTCAGAGGAAACCGCTATGCCGGCACATAGCGAGGCTCATAAGCCCGTGACACTCAAACAGGCCATGGATCTTCACGAAAAAAATCTCATCCTTGCCACACTTGAGAAGAACAATTGGAGCCGCATTAAGAGCGCTTCAATGCTCAATATAAACCGGAAAACGCTTTTTAAAAAAATGAAAGCCCATGGGGTGGAAAAACCCCATCCGTCCCCGTTTGACCCCGTCCACTTAAAAAGCGTTTAAACCAACTATCTCATGAACTTTTCTTTTATTTCGTGGGGCCAACCGGCCCCGGCATTCCTCCTGAAATCTTTTTGATTCATTCAGCGTAAAAATATATATTCAATAGCATTACAGATAGTTACAATTACACCCGTATTGTGGCACAAAGATTGAACTGAACTTAATTGAATTGAACTTAAATTAAAACCGATATTGGGTTAACTAAATTTAATTCATCGTTGAGCTAAGACATTACAGTCAATTGTTAAACCCGTTATCAAGGAATGGATTCTCATTGAGTTAACACCTGCAACTATCAAGCACTAGGAGGCGTATGCACATAGCAGAAGGCATTATCAGCGGGGGAAGTGCCATCGGCTACTCCGGAGCAGGCCTGGCATTGGTCTGGTACGGCACAAGAAAAATGAAGCGCTTCGCTGCTGATCATCCGGATAAAAAACCACTTTTAGGGATGGCGGGCGCAGTAATTTTTTTCGTTTCCTTATTGCCCATTCCAGCCTTTACCGGGACATGCTCACATCCGTGCGGGACACCATTCATTGCGATTTTATTTGGCCCGGCGATCGCCATTGCCTTAACAGGAGGCAGCTTGTTGCTCCAGGCTGCTTTTTTTGCCCATGGCGGATTTGGCACTTGGGGGGCGAACGTAGTCGCCCTTGGCCTTTTTGGCTGCATAGGGGGCTGGGGATCTTTTCGCATAATCAGGAAAATGGGCCTTCCTCTATGGTTTGCCGGATTTGCCGGGGGTCTTATCGGTGATGTGATGGTGTATGCGGTTTCCGGCCTGATTCTGTCTGGAGAATTGACGGCGGCCCCTGCTCCTCAATATTCGTTAAGCGGCTATTTGATGGCCATTTACGCTGCATATCTTCCGACCCAATTGCCCATTGCTTTCGGTGAAATGATAATTACCGGACTCGCTTTACGGTATATATACAAACAACGATCAGAAGTCCTGATTGATCTTGGTGTTGTAAATCCTTTGCCTGAACGATCCGGACAAATAAAAAAAAGAATGCTGCTGTCTATTTTTTTGGCCCTATCTCTCTGGATACAGCCTGCTGATAATGCTGTTGCAACCCATGATCAAAAAAAAACCATGCCCCTTCAGAATCCTTCCGTGAATGTAAATCAACAACCACAAAATCCATTCTCCGGAATAGATGAATCCGTCAATGAGACACTGGCTGAAAAAGCCGGAATTATTCCAAAAGATCCGTATATCGACATTGAAGCCATGGGAGATTTGTGGAATGCACTCCTGCTGACAGCAGGTGGTATTTGTGGATTCATTCTCGGCCGATGGTGGCACCTTATCGGTGGGAAAAGAATAATGAGAAATGATTAAACCGGGATGCAGGGAGGCTTGAAAATAAGATCGAACAGAAATAAGGATATTACCTTTGCATAAAACAATTGATACGCACATACAAGACTACCATGAGAGCCTTAACCCTAACGGGCTGCACCTTGTAGATGCGCGTATCAAACTATCCCTGTTAATCAGCGCTGTCACACTGAATATATATTTTGCTGAAATACAACTCTCTCTTATATTATTTCTTATTGGAACATCATTGGCCGTCTGGTCGCGTATCCCTGTCCGTCTTTTTTTGGTTTTCTTTATTATCCCCGCCTGGTCAACTTTTATTGTGATCGGAGGCTTCACTATCGGTTTCGGGACAACACCCCTGTTTAACCTTGGACCCGTCACATTTTACAAGGAAGGTTTTGATCTCGGACTTTCTGCAGGCGCACGTGTCATCTGTGATATGTCCTGGATGGCCGCAATCTTCCTGACAACCCCCTTTAACACACTCTTGAACGCGTTAAAATGGTTTCAGGTACCCGCTATTTTCCTTGACACCATTGCCATGGGCTATCGCTATATGTCATTGCTGATGCGAGAATTCAACAAAATGAAGTGCTCCGCCCGGACAAGGGGCGGTTTCCAAAACTATGGCCGCGCTCTTCAAACCACCGGCAGAATTCTGGCGCAAGTGCTGCTGAGAGCCTATGACAGGGCCGTCCGAATACAGGAAGCCATGGTCAGTCGTGGAGAATCTTCAAGTATTGAGGAAAAAAACAGTTTTGATGACCAGGCGTCTCCCAATGAAGAATGCCCGAATCAATGCAACATCACACCTGAATATAAAAACCCGACCTCCCAGGTTGTCAACTGTTCTCATTTAAACCATGCTATTGGAGATTCGTCAATTTTGCAGGATATAACTTTTTCAGTTCATAAGAAAGAGGTGGTTGTCCTTTGCGGCCCAAATGGTGCAGGAAAAACAACACTGCTCAAACTGTTAAGCGGGATCGAAATACCCACCAGCGGTGACATATATCTGGAAGGGGAACTGCTGGATAAAAAAATGCGTAAAAAGACCTTCCACCATGTCGGTTTTCTCTGCCAGGATCCTGACAATCAGCTTTTTTGTACCCATGTCCGGGAAGATGTCAGCTATGGTCCCCGAAACCTGAACCATAGCCCTGAGGTAGTAACGAAATTGGCAGATACCGCCATGGAACTCATGGAGGTCTCTGATCTGGCTGACCGACCGATTCACCGGTTGAGTTGCGGCCAGATGAAACGGGTTGGGCTGGCAGGTTTGATTGCCATGAAACCGCCGCTGCTGCTCCTTGACGAACCTTCTGCAAGCCTGGATCCTGCTTCCATGCGCCAATTCATCCATCATCTGCGTCATTTAAACACACACCATGGGTATACCTTTATCATTGTCACTCACGATATGAACCTTGCTGCCCGAATTGCCCGGCGAATCATTATTCTTGACGATGGGAAAATAGTAGCGGACGGGTCCGCCCGGAGTATCTTGACCGATGAAAAACTATTAAACAAATCCAGGCTGGAACCTCCTATATTGACAAAAATGTTCCAACGCTTACTAGACGACCCTGATGGTCCAATAAACATACCGATAACCATCGATGAAGCCCTCGATTTTTTAAGGACAACACATTTCCTCGATTCGCATCTTCAAATCAACAAAAATAAAAGGACATCCAATGAAAATTACCCAAATAGCCGGTTTCCTGGGGTGCGGTAAAACAACCTTTTTATTGAAACTTTCACAAGTATTGAGAGGCAACAATGAAAGAAAGATTGCGCTGGTGGTTAACGAAATTGGTGAAATCCCGGTTGACGGTAAAATCATGGAAGAAAGCGACATGCAGGTTAAAGATATTGGCGGAGGATGTATCTGTTGTGAGGTCGCCACAACCTTTGCCAAAACACTCTCCGGGCTCTATAGAGCCTTTAAACCGGATCATGTCCTGGTTGAACCCACTGGTGTTGCAGTGCCGCACCAGGTGAAACTGGCGGCAAAAATGGGAAGACGGGATGCAAAACTTTCCATGGGCCCTGCGATTGTCTTGTTTGACGCCACCCGGCCTGCCGAACTGCTGGATATGGACATGCTCGGACAACTGGTTACCACCCAGATAAAGGATGCCGATATTCTCGCCATCAGCAAAGTTGATGCTGTCGATGCTGCAGAGGCAGAGGATTCCGCAGAACGTATCCGCAAATTTAATACCACGGCAGATATTGTCCATCTGTCATCCTTCAAGAACCTGGGTATCAAACAGCTGTCTCAACGGATCATAGACTGGAAGGAGTAACCACATGAACTCAGAAAACAACACAGAACACGGATGCTATACCGAGCATGGTGTCAGTGGGTATGGTGTTGCAGCCAAGTTAAGCCGCACGACACCCATGGACAGTGTTTTCGTAAAAACAATGGCCGAAGAAATCATGGTGTCCATTGCGCAGAAGAGCATGGCTGCAGGTGCCCGGTGCATTGGCCATATCAAATCCCATATCAGAACGGAAGCCGGAACGGTCAAGGCCGATACTATCGGTGTCAGTCATGGGGCTTTCTCCACCGGCAAAATCGATCACGCTGTAAAGGATTTATATATAGCCATTAACAGCATCATTCAGGGAATAAAAGAAGATGCGGTTAAAAAGACCACTCTGGACGGCCTTCATGACATCACCCAAAAATATGGTGTTGCCGTCGTGAAGAAAAAAGAACACACCTATTTTGATGAATTTGATTTTGTCACATCGAAAAAAGACTACATCAAACAACTTGAAGACCAGTTATCCAAAGAAGAATAACTGAAATTATTCAGGGTAAACAAATGAGAGTTATCAGCATAGCAGGAACATATAGCAGCGGTAAAACAACAACGATCAAGGCATTGATGACCCACTTTGCCGCCCGCGGTAAAAGCTGTTCCGTTATTGTAAATGAAGATGGGAAAGCAGGATATGAAGACGGTGATATCAACGGCCGGCAGATATCTGTGGAGTACCTGCGCGGAGGCTGAATCGGCTGTTCCCTGGCCGCCGGTCTGGTCGGATTGAAAAAGAAGATCAAGAGAATCATTGATCCAGATTTCCTCTTTCTTGAACCGTCTGAAATGATTGAAACCAAAGAACTCCAGGACGTTCTTAAAATGGGGTTAAGAGATATCCGATACGAAATTGGCCCATTTATAACACTGATTGACGGGCCCACCTTTTCATTTCAATGGGAAGAAAGGCCAAGCCTGCTGCATGGGCAGATTCAAAACGCGGATATCCTGGTTTTGAGCCGAATCGACCGGATAGATGCTGCAACGGCGGAAAAAATTTGCAGAACACTGAATTTATCAGAAAAAAATCTGTTTCTGCTTGGTCGGAAAAACAATTCAGGCATAGAGGCAATCGCACAACAGATACTGTCAACAAAACAGAAAGAACGAAGTTTGTCAGAATAATGACCTTAGGGTCGCAATCGAAAAGAAAGGAGAAAGATCATGACAATGACATCACTGGAAAGAATCGGAACAGTACTTCAGGGCGGTATCCCGGATCGAGTTCCTGCTGCTCCCCTCCTCTGTGGCGCCTCCAGGAGGGTCTATGGGATCACTTATGATGAATGGACAATGGATGGCGAACTGGCCGCTAAAAGCATGATTCAGGCCCACGATCTCATCGGATTTGACGGCATTCTCGGTTTGGTTGATCTTTCTGTTGAAGCGGCTGATTTCGGCCAGGAAATGGTTTACCCCATTGAGGATACAGCCCATCCAAATTATGATAACCATTTTATCAATTCTCCGGATGACTACTCGAAAGTTGAACGGATAGATGTTGCAAAAGCTCCCAGAATGCAGCATGCCCTCAAATATATGGATATTGTCTGCAACGAAAAGGCAAAAGATACTGCTGTAATGGGATTTATATACGGTCCTCTTGGGATTTTGAATATGATGCGCGGTGCTGAAAATTTGTTCAAGGACTGTTACAAACACCCGGAAGCGGTGATTGCTGCGGAAGAAATCATCACAGAGGTATTGGTCGACTACATAAAGGCCTATGCCAAAACAGGCGTTCACGCCATTGTTCTTGACACCCTATTTGCATCCCAGTCGATCATGAGCAAAAAAATGTGGCAAAAAATGGAAGCAAAATTCGCCAAAATAATTGCAGATGAAATCCGTGCCAATGACATGATGGTAATGGTTCACAATTGCGGCAACGGCATCTATTTTGATGCTCAGATTGAAGCCATGGAGCCTGTGGCCATCTCTTTTGCATATGAATCCGATGATTGTGAAACAATGGCGGATTTGAAAGAAAAATGGGGCAAAAAAACCACCTTGTGCGGCTATGTAAGCCCTGCCACTCATGCCTTCCTCGGAACACCGGAAAACATGAAAATAGAGTGTAAAAAGCAGATAGAGGAACTGGGAAAAGATGGTGGGTTTATCCTTGCAACAGGATGTGAATTCCCTCCCAACGGTTCGCTGTTAAATGCTATCGCTATGATGGAAGCAGTCGAACAATACGGCAGGTATTAAACCCAATACAATTTTGAGCCCGGAAATTGAAAAAATCTCCGGGCTCAAAATAAATCGGCAAACGTTTGATTGAACTGCCCTGTCCGTCCCATGGGGAAACGGACAGGTCGGCTGCACAGGCAACGCCTGAAGCAGATATAAAAATAGCATAAAATATGCTGAGATTAATATGAATAATAATACTGGAAACCGCATGCAGGATATTCAACTGAAAACTCCTCCCAAGCCAGATTTTAATGGCATTAAAATTGAAGATTATCACATCACAACAGAACCGTTTTATGTCTCCACGGGGGATGAAATAAGCCTTTTTGAATCCGCATACCGGCTCAAACTGCCCGTTTTATTAAAAGGCCCCACCGGTTGCGGTAAAACCCGGTTTTTAGAATTCATGGCCTGGAAACTGTCCCGCCCGCTGGTTACCATTGCCTGCCATGAAGATTTAACCGCTTCGGATCTTGTGGGACGTTACCTGCTGCAGGATAACCAGACCGTCTGGCAGGATGGTCCTTTGAGCCTGGCGGTCAAATATGGCGCAATCTGCTACCTTGATGAGGCTGTGGAGGCCCGAAAAGACACTACTGTCGTGATCCATCCCCTCACAGACAACCGGCGGATACTTCCCCAGGAAAAAAGAGGGCTGCTCTTGGAATCCCATCCTGACTTTCTCATTGTCATGTCTTATAACCCAGGCTACCAAAGTGTGATGAAGGATCTCAAACACTCCACCCGGCAACGGTTTGTAGCCATCGATTTTACTTATCCGCCTTCCAGGGAAGAGCAGACCATTATCATTGAGGAAGGCCAGGTGGATGAAAATACGGCAGAACGGCTTGTCAAACTTGGAAAAATGGTGCGCAACCTTCGACAGCAAGGGCTTGAAGAGGGCATCAGCACCCGGCTTCTGGTTTATGCAGGCCGGCTTATTTCAGACGGCATACCGCCCCTGGTCGCCTGCGAGGCTGCCGTTACCCGGGCAATGACAGATGACGATGAAATCCAGGAAGCGATTACTGAAATCATTGCTGGAATTTTCTGAATTTTATGATTTCCCAAGACAAGGCCCAAAGACAGATCCGGATGAGCCGTTCCGGAGAGAAAACCTTTAATGCCGCCATGAGGTCAGTGTCCCACCTGCGGCCCCAGACTGCTGCAAAGTTTCTGGCAGGGGTTGAAAAAGAGATAAAGGCCATTGAAAAAACAAAGGATAAAACCGTTATCCTCTCAGAAGCAGAGATGCTCTGCCGGTTGAACTGGTCACTGGTTCTGCCCTTTTTTACAGCGGTTGTCAAAATTCCCTCTGACATCAACCTGATCTTGAAATGGACGAGAATCGCTGTTCACTTGACTACGTATGATATTGATGCTGCCATAACCTTTTTCAACCGAACCCCGGAGGCCGTAAAAAACTTTGATGCCCCACAGGATCTGATTACCTGGGGGCAACAGGGATTGGAGGCTTTTAAAACAGCTATAGACAAAAAAAGGCTCCGGAAAGCGGTTAATGCCTATTTTGTTGAGTCATCAGACGCAAACTGCGGATATCCACTTGAGAGGTGGCGTTCTTTCCTTGACCAGGCAATTCGGATATCCATGACTTCAGTGGATGCAGCCCTGGGATTTATCCAGCAAGGCAATCAGGCATGTTCGCTCTTGAGTGAAAATCAAACCATTTCATGGGTAAACAGAGGGATTGAAGAGTGTACGTCGGAAAAAGAACGAATCAATTATTTCAACGGTACTTCCTTAAGAGCAAAACAAACCAGTGATATTCTCATCCCCGGTGTGGCATTGAAAAACAAGCGAAACATCCTGTCCATTATCTGCGAAGCACTTACAGGCAAACCGGTCAAACTCCGTTCAAATGCCTCTCTGCTTGGCTGTAAGGGGTTTACCGGTGCTGCTGCCACTGACGGCCGGAACATATATTTGCCGGAAATGGCATCAAGTTTCGAATTGTTCAAGCTCATGGCACTGCACCAGGCCATGATACTCCAGGGAGATTCGTATGTCAGCGTGGATGGAACGACTATCTCTGACCCGGTTCAAATACACCTTGATGCTGATGAACGCCTGATCAAACAATTGCCCGGTCTTGCGCTTGAAATGAAAAAATTATCAGATGACTTTAAGATCGACCGGGATTCCAACCGGCTCGGCAGAAAAGCCCCAACGACCAAGCCGTGGTGGGGTGACATCCTCTTTGACCTCATGAAAGAAACCGATGAGACGATTTCATGGGTTAAAGAAAAAGCGATTGAAGAATACGAAGATATTCCGCCTGAGCTGTTGGAAGGGCTTTTGGAGTCATTGATCGCAGGCGGTGAAGGAGAACCGGATGCTCTATGGAAACTGCTGAGTGAAATGCTTGACCAGATCGAATTCACATCTCCGGACCCTGAAGAGCTTCAGGAAACTGTCAGGATCTTTTTTTACAAGGAATGGGACAGGGAAATTGCCGATTATAAGCTTGAATGGTGTCAGGTCAGACAAAGAATTGCCAGGGAGAATCCCAACACCTTTGTTCTGGAGACCCAGGAACGGCTGCGGGGTATTATCCGGCTAATCCGCAAACAATTCATGAAACTAAAGCCGGAAACGTTTCGAAAATACAGGGAACAGCCCACTGGCGATTCGCTTGATCTCGATGCCCTGGTGAAGGCTCTGACAGATATGCGATCCGGAGCGGGCATGTCGGAAAATGTTTATATCCGCCGAGACAAGAGAATCCGTGATGTGTCGGCATTTTTTCTTGTGGACTTGAGCGGCTCAACCGGTGAAGAGATAAATGGACGCAGGGTGATCGATATTCAAAAAGAGGCCATGGCGATCATGGCTGAAGCCCTTGAAGCCCTTGGTGATCCTTATGCCATATACGGATTCAGCACTGAAGGTCGTTTCCGGGTGGATCTGTTTAGAGTAAAAAACTTTAAAGATCCCTATGATGAAACCGTCCAGTATCGACTGGGGAATTTAGAACCCCATGGACTGACCCGTATGGGAGCTGTGGTGCGCCACGCAACTCATAAACTGGAGGAAGTAACAACAGCAGTTAAAATATTGGTTATCCTCACTGACGGGCGGCCTTATGACCTGGAATACGGCCATCTGGAATATGCCATATCTGACACGAAAAAAGCGTTTCAGGAAGCCCGCAGCAAAAACATTCATCCTTTTATCATTACTTCCGACCAGAAGGGCAGCGACTACCTTCGAATGATTTCACCCCAGACCGAATCCATTGTCCTGCAAAAAATTGAATTGTTACCGACCCTGTTGCCGGCCCTTTATCGAAGGCTTACAGTATAAAAACATCATAGAAAAACAGAAGGCATCATTATGAAATCCGGGTTTAAATCCCTTGTAAAAAAAGCTCTTGCACTGGGTGCATCAGAAGCAAAAATCATTGATACGGCTGCCATTGTATTTGATTCCCGCTCTTTTCTGAAATGCAGGTTCGGCTGCAATAGATGGGGCAGATACTGGACCTGCCCACCCAATCTGGAACTTTCTCCGGAAATATTTCAAGACGCTTTTGATCAATACAGCAAGGCCATTATCATTAAAACCACTGACCCTTATGAAGGCCAGGAAATCACAGTGAAAATGGAAAAAGAGGCCATGATTGCACACAATTGCATGATGGCCTTTGCCATGGCGCTATGTGTCTGGTGTGAAGAATGTGCCTATCCGGAGCCCTGCCGGCATCCCCAGATGGCAAGACCATCAATGGATGCCTATGGTATAGATATCGGAAAAACAGTCGAATCCCTTGGGCTGAAAGTGGAGTTCGATGAAAAAGGCGGACTTCTTCCTTGCTGGTACAGCATGGTGCTTTTAGAGTAGCTGTTTGATGACCAATCTCTCATATTTTCAAATCATTTGTTTAAAAATAACGGAGATTCCGCCACAACAAAACGGAACACAATTTCGATTGACTTTTCAAGATGCAGAGGTCGTTGTGCAGATCCGAATCTCCAACGCCCACACATAGGTTTCGGGCTGAAATTGCAGCTATAAATTTTATATTACTGATCCTGTCGAATGATTTCCACAAGGCATGCAAGTAATGCAAAAAAATTCCATACTGGCATGATGGGTCTTTTCACGCCTCAATTCATCGCACTCCATATCTGTTATTGGACTTTCCCTGTCAAACCCAAGGATGGAGCAAGGTTTTTCCGGATTGGATTCCTTCGGGCGGCAGCACAACCCAGTAGACTGGATCCCTCCTCGGAGAGAATCATGGAGGATTTTCGAGAATGAGCGCAAAATCTTTGCTCCGCCCGAGGTGAATCGGAATTTTATTTTGAGAGCAGCGATGGACCGAGCTGTCATGAAAAAAGTTGCTGAACAAGTGCAACCGACGGAAGGTTCAGGAATAGTCAGGGAATTCGATATTGCTCGTACCCTGACCTGCAACATAGTTAAAACTGGCGCGCCCAGCATCCTCAATTGTTAATTCTTAATTCTCCATTATTCATTTGAGATGCAATTTATTGCATCTCAATAATGCGCTTGGCCGGAATCAATCCGGTGGCAGCGGCAGACACGATGTTCCCGGCCACGCCCGGTCCGTCTCCGGCCACGTACATTCCTTTTATGGCCGTTTCCAGGTGGCTGGAGGTTTCGATCTGGGTGGCAAAGAACTTGATCTCCGGGGCGTAGAGCAGGGTCTCATCATTGGACACCCCCGGAACCACACAGTTGAGGGTCTCCAGTCCCTCGATCAGATTTGACAGGATCCGCTCGGGAAGGGCCATGGCAATGTCCCCGCAGACCACGTTGGTCATGGTGGGCTCGATATATCCCTTGGATATCCGGTTCCAGGTGGACCGCCGACCCCGTTTCAGATCCCCGAACCGCTGGAGAATGGGCTTGCCCCCTCCGATGATGGTGGCCAGTTTTCCAATGGACTCGCCATAGGCCTGGTTGTCGGTCACGGGCTCGGTGAGCACCACCTTGGAGAGAAAGGCAAAGTTGGTGTTGGAGGATTTTCTGCCCGAATAGGCATGGCCGTTGACGCAGACAAAGTCCTTGTAGTTTTCCAGGGAGATAAATCCGCCCTGGTTGGTGCAGAAGGTCCGGGTCTGGTCGTCATAGGTCTGGGTCTGGATGAAAAATGTCGGGTCATAGATCACATTGCACAGATCATCCATGATATCGTTGTGGACCTCCACCCTGATCCCGACTTCGATGCCCCTCTGGCTTAAGCCAATCCCGTGCTTCTGGGCGACTCCCGCCACCCAGTTGGCCCCGATCCGTCCAGGGGCCAGGATCACGTTGGGGGCTTCATATTCCCCCTTTTCCGTGACCACCCCCCGGATCCGGCCGTCCTGCTCAAGGATGTCCCTGACCTCTTCCTCAAGCCTGATTTCAAGGCCCTTGTCCCGGAGATAATCTGCCATGCCCCCAATATACCCGGGCAGATTGTCCGATCCCAGGTGCTTCTGCTTGATGAGCAAGAGATCAATGCCGAAGCGCTTGGCATCCTTCCGGATCTGTCTGGCCTCGTCCAGATTGGTGGGAAAAACCGGGCCGTCCATCTTGAACCGGGTGAAAATCCCCTCTGTCTCGTCAATGAGAGCCTGGGCCGCTGTTCCGGACATGAACTGGGTCAGATCGGTCTTGCCCAGCCTGGGGATGAAATTGAGTTTGCCGTCGGAATAAAGACCTGCCCCGCCGATACCGGACAGGATGTTGCACGGAATGCACTGGGTGCACTTTTGAAGGTTGTGATTGGGGCATTTCCGCTTCAGGGAGTCTTTTCCCTTTTCAATGAGAAGAACCTTCAGGTCTGAATGCTCTTTCAGGTGATAGGCCGCAAATAGCCCCGCAGGCCCGCCGCCCACGATAATGACATCGTACTTCATAATACTCCTTATATATTTTAATGAGATCTCTTCTTAAATAGACCGATCTGAAGAGGATAGCAAGAGGATTAGGAAAGGCGTTTAAAAAGCTTTTTCAGGAGTCCGCCGATTTTGCCGTGATGGACAGGGAGGGGCTGGCCGGCTGCGGCCCTGGCCAGGTCCGGCCGGTTTTCCAGGATCAGCCTGGCAGCCATTTCCGCTGCATTGGCCGTGAACTCGGCACATTGGTTAAAATGGGCCTTTTTATCGTGTCTGACTGATTTGGAAAGGACCCGGCAGCAGGTGGCGCCGTGGGCTGCCCGGAAAGCATTATGGAGGGTCAGGCCGCTTTCCCGCATTTCTTTGCGGTGGGAATAGGGACGGTCGTTTCCCATGAACAGCCCGGCGGCCAGCACAGCCCCGCTCAGGGCTCCGCAGAGGCAGCCGCTGTCTCCCATGGCCACGCAGAAGGGGGCAGCCATGGTCACGGCCTGGTCCTCGGTGAGCCCGCCGGAAAGGCCCTGGTTGAGAGCGACCAGGACAGCTTCGGAACAGAGAAGCTGCCGGGTCTCATAGAGGTTTCTGGCATGGTCTTTCAACCGGATGACCAGGCTCTCAACTTCAGGATCCATCCTGCTGAAATCTGTGGGTAAGATCTGCATGGAAAATAGAGGGTCTAGTTTGATCCTTCCGCCTCGTATTCAGCGCCCTTCCAGGCAAAGATTCCACCCGGGTGGCGAAAGACGTTTTTATATCCCAGTTTCTTTGCCCAGGCAGCTCCGTTATGGCTCCGGGTACATTTTACAAACCCGCAGTAGATCACGATGGTCTTGTTTTTATCCGGTCCCAGAAGTTTCTCAAAATCGGCCTGGGATTTCCCGTCCGTCTCCTTTGTATCCCATTCTTTCATATCCGGTATGGGAAAGAGAAACTGGACAGCCCCGGGGATATGATTTTTCTTATAGCTGGCTTCATAGGGCATGGTATCTACGATGATCATATCCCTGCCCCCATCAATCCATTTTTTAAGTTCATCGGTTTTGACCACATCGTAGCCGCCCCGCTGGATCTCCCGCACCAGTTTAACGGCCCCGGCTTCCTTTTCCACCTCTTTTTCAAATTTATTGTCCAGGAATGCAGATGCCGGGGAGGCAACTCCCATGATCAGACTTCCGATAAATGCCAGTTTTACTATCCAGGTCAATTTTTTCATGCCAGGTTCTCCTTTTTTATAATTTTTGAAATCTTCAGATAACGGGTAAGGGATTTCGGGGCGATCCCCCTGTATCTCCGCCAGGCATAAGCAAAGACGACTCCGGCCATCAGCCCCAGGTCCCGGTTAAACGCTGATCTTAATCCGTGGAAAGCCAGGGCTTCGGGATCTTCCGGTCCGAAACAGCCACAGTCCACATCCAGACCCATGTGGATGCCGTATCCCAGGATCAGCAGAAACATCACCACCAGTCCAGAAATCGCAGCCAGGCTGCCCTTGACATCAAAGAGGATTCCAATTCCCGCAGCCACCTCCAGGGCCGGTAAAAAAACAGCCACAGGCATCAGCAGAACATCGGGAACGATTCCGTAAGCCTCAATGAGAACGGCAAACACCCGGGGGGAAAATAGTTTTGTGGTGCCGGCATAGATAAATACGACACCCAATATCCAGCAGCACACTCTATAGGCCCAGTCCACGATTTTCATGATTGTGAACTGCTACCATGGATGGGAGCCGGGGGTCTAATTGATAGTTTTAATAAATTTTTTGAATGATATAGAAAATTTCTTTTTGAGAGTCATGCATTCTAAGGATCGAATCAAGATCAGGCAAACACCGTCTCTGACAATAGTTCAACGGACGAAAAAAAGTACCTTCACCAACAATGCCTTTGATGTGACATCCCCACTTTTATCTATCCCGACAATGACAGTCTCAACGGTTAAATGCCTTTTCAATTGGCAAGGTCAAGGGGTCTCCGCTTCACATGCCAGTAAACCCCTGCCCGGCAAAACCATAGCCGGTCCCGGATTGAGCCTTCTATTCTTCCCCATCGACTCCGGGACGGTGAACGTCCAGGTCCACGGTACAGGCATCCACGGAATAGTCGACCAGTTTTCTATTGTCAGATCCAACAGCCGATGTATGAATTTTTATACCCTTGGGTGCTGAACCGGTTTCCCTTCTGAACTTTTCCACCAGGGGGGTAAGGGCAGCCAGGATATCTTCTTCCAATTGAAGTTTTTTCCGGTCTAACCGGGCAAAGTTCTCAGGCACACCGTTGCCGTGCTCCCGGGTAATAATACCCCGATTCTGACGGTCGGTCTGAAAAATAAAATCCGTTTTGGTCCCATGGGAATCGGCATAGGTCTTCATATCCACAATCTGAACCACACTTTTTCCATAGATAAACACTTTTTTGGACCGAAAATTGTCCACAAGTTCTTCATAGGTCATAATCGACTCCTTTTTGTGGGGGAGCCCCAGAGCTCCATGATAAGAACGCCCCTGCTGTAAAGGTAAGGACAGTTTGCTTTAAATCCAGAATTTTATTTCTCCGGGAAGAAGAATTGGGTTCATTCCCGGACAAAAGGGTTCTTACGGGTGAATGAACCGGATTCCCCTTGACAGGCAATATATCCAAAGTTATTAATATCATCGGACATCATTCCATATTTAGTCAAGGATACCGGGATGTCAATTTTAAAAACCTTTTTCACGGACAAATCACGGCTTAAGGGTCAAAAACGGAAAAAATCCCATGAACTGATCATTTTTTTTGCGGATATTTCCGGCAGCACCCGGATGCATGAACTCCTGGGGGACAGCATGGCCCATGAGTGTATCATGGAAAGCCTGGGCTCCATTGCAAAACTTGTCAAGGCAAACCAGGGAATGACGGTCCAGGTGATCGGGGACGAGATCATGGCCTGGTTTGAGCATTCCCTGGACGCGGTCAACTGCGCCTGTTCCATCCAGAAGCATTTTTGCTTTTCAAACACCTCCTGCGGCCAGAAAGTAAGAGTACACATCGGTTTTTGCAGGGGCCGGGCTGAACTGGACCAGGGAAAACCCTACGGTGACACCGTGAATGTGGCGGCCCGCCTGACCTCCCTTGCCCGGGCGGGACAGATTGTCACCACACGGAAAACCCTGGAAGATCTATCCGAAGAAAAAAGAACTCTCTGCCGGCCCTTGCCCCGTGCCAGGGTCAAAGGCAAATCCAAACCTCTGGATACGGTTGAAATCCTCTGGAACCAGGAAGATGCAACGGCCATTTTCACGGTCCCCATGACCCATGACCGGCCAATGTCCAGTGCCCAAGTCGTGCTGACCTTTGAAAATCAGAAAATCGTGGTCAAAGAGAAAGATACCCCGTTTATCTTTGGCAGGGGTCCGGACAGCCACATTTTGGTTGCCTCGGAAACGGCATCCCGGTCCCATGCCAGAATCGAGAGCCGGTACGATGAACTTGTCTTTGTGGACCACAGCACCAACGGCTCTTACATCAATACCATCCCGGGCAGCCATGCCTATGACGGCATGGACATCCATCTCCATCACAGGGACTGGACCATGGTGGGACAGGGGAGTATCAGCCTTGGCAGACCCTTTTCCGATAACGATCCCCATGCCATTCTCTTCTCGGCCGGAAACCGGTCCTAGGCACCCTTTATTCAATCCAATATCTCCTTTTGGATTTGCCAAGCAGATGAGATACTGGTATAAGGCATGCTTGGGATTTTTGGCCGTCCAATCAGGCCGGATCAATCAATCGTTGGGGGAATCCATTGGCAGAAAAAGGAAAATTTATTGTTTTCGAGGGTATAGACGGATCCGGTAAATCCACCCAGGTCAAAAGGCTTCACAGCCTGCTCCAGACCGAAAACCAGGATGTGATTTTAACCTTTGAGCCGAGTCAGGGCCCGGTGGGATCTCTGGTCCGCCAGATGCTGGAAGGGCGGGTGGAAATCGACCAGCGGACCATTGCCGCCTTGTTTGCCGCAGACCGGACCGATCATCTTCTCAACAGGGAAAACGGAATCAAAGCCCTGGTGGACCAGGGCCGGATCGTTCTTTGTGACCGGTATTATTTTTCCTCCTATGCCTACCATGCCATGTATATGGACATGGACTGGGTCATCGGGCTGAACGCCCAGAACGCTGAAATACTGAGGCCGGATCTGAATATATTTATAGACGTGGACCCGGATATCTGCCTGGAACGAATCAAATCCGGACGCAAATCCTTTGACATGTATGAAAAAATCGGGATAATGAAACAGGTCAGGAAAAATTATTTCACGGCCTTTGAAAAACTTAAAACCCGGGAGACCATTGCCGTTATCGACGGGAATGCTTCCCCGGACAGGGTAGAACAGAAAATCCAGCGACGGGTAAGGGATCTTTTATCGGGATAACCCAAATCACATCAGAGAAAAGAAACGCGTATGGATATGGAAAAAAGAATCTGTGTCATTGACGGCCAGGGCGGAGGCATCGGCTCGGTTGTGATCAAAAAGCTCAAGGAACGCTTTGAGGAGAAAATAGAGGTGATCGCTCTGGGAACCAATGCCATTGCCACGGCCCAGATGCTCAAGGCCAGGGCCAACCGGGGGGCTTCCGGCTCCAACGCCATTGTCCAGACCGTAAAGCGGGCCGACGTGATCATCGGTCCGGTGGGAATCATCATGCCCCATGCCATGATGGGTGAGGTTACCCGGGAGATGGCAGAGGCCGTGAGTCTGTCCCGGGCCAGGAAGATCCTTCTCCCCTTGAGCCAGGAAAATATCGGAATTGTGGGACTGACCGGTCTGCCCCTTCCCCTTCTGGTGGATGAGCTGATCGAATCCCATATGAACTTTTTGTAAAAAACTCGATTTATAAATATTGAGGAGCCAAACCATGTGTGAAGCAAATGCATATCTATTGAAAGAAGACGGGGAAACCCTGGTCATGGAGGCTGTGGACAAGGTTGAACCGGATGAAGACGGCATCCGCCTGGTATCCATCTTCGGAGAACAGAAATTCATCAAGGGAGAGATCCATTCCCTTTCCCTGGTGGATCATAAGGTATTTATCAAACCGGCCGCCTAGGGGGTAAAACCCCCAATTTTCTGAATCCGGATTTTGCAGGGAATTTCGATTTTCTGAAGCCTAAGGCTCAGTATTGTCTTGACTCTTCCTTGGTAATGGTTCGGTAAAGAATGCCGGTCTGCCCGGCCTCTTCGTTGGGAAAGACCACGACCACCTGCCCGTGATCCAGACGCACGGTTTTGGTTTTTTCAGATCCAATACTGACCTTTTCTTCAGGCATCAATGCCTTGCCGGACCTTGTGACCAGCCTGTCGATGAAAGGCAGGCTGCACAGGGTTCCCACCTGGAGAATTTCACCGGGTCTTCCCAGGTGATACCACCCCCGGTAACGCCCGTCATCTCCGGAAAGTCGCAGTCCCAGCCCGGCCAGGGCTCCGATGATCCCCTGCCCGGTTCCGCCGTGCTCGGACAGATGGATGCCAAGTTCCCGGGCAAGCCCCTGGGCAGCTTCCTTGGATAAGATTTCCTGCTTGGCCCTTTTCCCGAAATCAATGAGCCGCCCCTGGTCTTCCGGACCCATGGGAAGGGTCACTGCCAGACCGGGATCAGACCCTTTCCGGGATAAAAATTCAATCCTCTCAGCCATGAATTCTATGAATCGGGGCAGACTCTGATTTTTCGCCAAATGAACTTTAAAAGCCATGGCGGAGTTGTGGGAGGTAAAAGGGATATTCTCATGGACAAAGAGCTGGTGGCGGCTGATGGGAGCGCTGACTCCCATTTTTTCTTGTTCCAATGTCCCGCATATTCTCTGGATCATACGCCCGGTTCCTTCGGTTCCCGGCATGTCCGTATCGTCCACGCAAACCCAACAATCCATTATCTTTCCTTATCTTCTGTCTGAAATCCTGGCCGTTTTTCAAGCAGATGCTTTATAGATGGGATGGGAATGATTGTCAATTTTAATATGGGACCCATTGCAAAGAATTTGCAGAGAATACAAGGAAAAACCGGGAATCCTCAGGGGCCTGCCGACCGGGAACAGCGGACAAAGGCCTTTGCCATCAATTCCCGGATCAGCTGCAGATACTCCGTGGTTTTCCGGGTCATGGCCAGGGCCGCATCCTTCCAGCTGACATAGATGAGGGCGATATCCCGATTGTTCACCTGGACCGGGAATACGGCAAAACCCGAAATATTGTTGTCTGCCATGATCTTTTGGGTATACCATTCCGGGATCCTGCTCTTATACTTTTTTCCCTGGATATCCCGGACAACAATATCCTTTTTTTTCAGGACGGCATCGCTGAACACATCTTCGGACCGGGCAAACTCAAATGACAAATTGTCCAGCAGGCGTTCAAACCGTCCCCCCTTTGCATACCGGGCCTGCATGGAAGGGGTTTCCTTCTGGCGGATGCAGATGGCAACCTGGGTAAAATAAAAATTGGTAAAAAGCAGATCCAGGATCTGGGTCAGGGTCTCATGGATGTCCCGTTTCGTATCCAGGCTGTGCTTGAGGGATTTTAAGCCGTCCTTCAGGGCGGCTTTCTCTTTTACCCCGCTTGAAGAAGAGGTTCCGGCACCCTCCTCCTCTTGGATTTCGATCTGCCAGAGGCTGGCGTTTTTGGCCAGTTTTTCCCGGGAGGTCCGGATCAATTCCAGGGCCTTTGGCAGGTCGACCCCAAGCAGTCTATTGTATCTGGCCGCCACATAACCGGTCTCTTGGTCTGTTTCATTACCCTGGCCGTTCATGGGGATATCGCACAATTCCCGGGTAAAGGAACAGATGCATCTTTGTTCTTCCTCCCGGGTCATGGATTCGTTCTGCATGTTTTTCCGGGTAAAGGGCAGCATGGTCTGGACGATATTTTCCGGCATATTCAGCTTGGAGGCGACAATGCGTCCAAGATCGGTATAGGTCAGTCCCAGAACGGATTTTGCGGCTTCCTGCTGGTCCATTCCCTTTGCCTCCATGACCAATTCAACCTGAATATATTTTTCCGGGGCCAGAAGAACCACCAAATATTCTCCAAAATCATGGATCATGGCGCTGATCTGGATCACATCCGGATCCCTGAACCCGCCTTCATCTGCCATCTGCCTTGCCATGATGCTTCTTTGAAGCCCCTTTAGGGTCATTTCCTTGAGAATCCGGGAGTTGGCCATTTCCTGCATCATCTCATAAATTTTTATGCTGGCGGCAAGGGAGCGGATCTCATCGGTACCCAGAATGATCATGGCCTCTGAAATCGTAGAAATGCCCTTGGAGGAAAAATGACGGTAAAAGGACGAATTCACCAGTTTCAACACCTTTGAGGTCAGGGCCATATCCTTGAGAATCACATCTGCAATGTCCTGGGCCGATGAATACTTCATAACCAGGATCTGATTCACGTCGTTGAGTTGGCGGGAAAAGGATAAAAAGGACTCCTGGCCCTTCATCTTCTTGAGCATGCCGTTGACGAAAATCCTGTAATCGTCCGGATTGGATGGAATCTTTCCCGGATCTTTACCCGGTGACTGGGGGTTCAGATTGGACAGGTCAATGGCATCCAGCTCAATACCTGAATGGGGGATCTTAGATTCTCCCATTAAAACTCCACATTTAAATTAAGCTTGAAAACAACAAGAATTAACCCTTATAATACCCATGATCATATCTTAGCCTTTTTATAGGCGGTTTTCAATTAATTTATCCTATAATGGACATACCGGACCGGACATGGAGCAAGAAAAAGATTCATTTAAAAAACTGGAAAAACGGATTCTGGAACTCAAATCCCATTTTTCAAACTACAATATCGTCAGAATGCGGGAAGCCCTAAGATACCTTTCCGGATCCAGCCTGTCGCTTTTCATAAAAATTCCTTTTCTCATCCATATCAACACACCGGAAATGCCCGGATACGTTGAAGCCGGGGAACCGGCCCACGGCATCTACAAGTTTGAACGGTCCGGATTTTATAAAGAGATCCTGAGCCAGAACCTCATGTCTGAAAAGGAAATCCTCCAATCCCGGGCAGAGGATCCATGTGTACTGGGGTTTTATCATATCGGCAGCCTGGGAACCTTTACCCAGTCCGCAGCCTCTGATTTTGATTATTGGATCATCATCGACAAAAAAGCATTTTCCGAAACCCGGTACTATAACCTGGAAAAAAAACTCAATAAGATCGTAAAATTCGCCCGGGAAACCCATCACCAGGAAGTCACCTTTTTCATCATGGACCAGGCCGATATCCAAAAGAATATCTATGCCGGATTTAAAGCCCGGGAGACCATTACCGCGCCGAAGGTTTTTCTCAAGGAAGAATTTTACAGAACCTTTTTGATGATCGCCGGCAAGATTCCCTTCTGGGCCCTGATTCCTGCCGGGAGCGATGTTCAGACATATACCCATTTAATCAAAAGCATTTCATCTGTTCCGGCCCTGGAAAACCTGTCCCAGGGGTTTATCGATCTTGGCATGGTGGAATCCCCCGGCCACCAGGATATCCTGAAAGGCGTTTTGTGGCATATCTGCAAATCAAGGGAAGATCCGGTCAAGGCCCTGATCAAGGCGTCCATGATTTTCTCCTACCGGACCGAAACCTGGGGAAGCAACCGGCTCCTGTGCGACGAAATCAAAGCCGGGTATGCGAAGGCAGGCATTGACGATTACCGGGCCGATCCCTATCGACTGCTCTTTGACAGGATCATCAAATATCACCAAAAAGAAGATCCCGGGAACCTTAACTTGATCAAGAACGCCGTATTTTTCAGACTCTGCAGCTATCCCGATATCAAGGCTCCGGAACCGGGATCCCCGAAAAAAGCATTGCTCGACCGGTATATCCGGGAATGGAATCTCAACCAGACCCAGGTCAACAAACTCCTGTCCTATGGGAAATGGGCAGAGCCTGAAAAACAGCTTTTGGAAAAAACCATTATCTCCCGGCTGGAACAGATGGTCAAGCTGGCAAAACAAAGTCCTGGGGATGAAAAATCCAAAGAGACGATTCCGGCCGGAGAGAAGAGAAATTTTTTAATTCTTTCCCACAGGGCTGCGGCATGCCTGAACCACGGCCCGGGAAAAATTGCCGAATGTTCAATCTATCTTCGGAGGCAGACCTTTACCCTGTTCATCTTACAGCAGAAAAAATACCGGGGATGGTATCTGTCCGGATATCTGTCAGGCCAGCCCCTGCCCGGAAAACTTCATCAGGATTCCTCTTTTCTGGGAGTCTGGGGATGGATCCTTGAAAACCAGCTTTACGACCGAATGCGGACCTCCGTAAAAATAGATGTTCCCCAAAAAATCTTTGAAAGCCATGCCGAACCTGTGGAGCCGGACCGCCTTTACATGGCTCTCCAGCCCGTCAAACCCCTGTCCGAAGAAGTATTTGAGAAAAAGGCCTCCTGGGTAAAACTTCTGATCCTTCTGATCTATGAGGAGAATAAGGAAATTTCTATCCTTAAAAGGGCAGAGATCCTGGCCCTGAACTCATGGGGGGAGCTCTTTCTGGAAGCCCTTACGTTTGATGAGGCCCAAAAAACCGCTGAAGAACGGTACCGGGCCGTTGCCCGGAAAATATCCCCCCATATGGGGGACAGCCCAAAACTGAATTTTTTTCAATTGGCATCCCGGCATGACCCGGATGCCGTATATGAAATCAGGAAGAAAATGGAAAGCGGTTCCTTCCCGGGCATGGGAGTTGCGGACCGAAAACGTCCTGTTCTGGACAAATTATAGGAAGGCCCTTATGACATCCACATCGATCCTGGTGGTCAATGAAAAAGAAGAGGAAAGACAAGAGCTGATCCAGACCCTGAACGAGATCGGGTTTGAAGACCTTCTGCCCGTCCACGGCGGGGGAAATGCCTGGGCATTGCTGAAATCAAAAGAATTTGACTGTGTGATCTCCTCCTATGACATGGAAGAGATGTCCGGGCTTGCCCTGTTAAAGATACTGAGAAGGGAGGACAGCCTGGCAGATCTTCCTTTTTTTCTCACCCATGATGCCTTTACCAAGATCAAAGTGCTCCGGGCCGGCCAGATCGGAGTCACCGGCCTTCTGGTAATCCCCTATGATAAAGACACCCTGGAGAAAAAATTGACCATGGCCATGTGCAAGACCAAGGATCCGGCCATTGTCAAGGCGGAAAAGACCTATGAGCAAGGCCTTGAACTCATTGAGTCCGGGGAATATGAAAAGGCATTGACTGTTTTCAACACCCTGGTCAATCAAAAGGAAAATCCGGAATATTATTTTAACATCGGATATATTAAAACCAATCAAAACCTCCACAGCGAAGCCATTGAGGCCTTTACCATGGCCACCCAGCTGGACCGCCTCTTTATCAGGGCCTATGAAGCCATGGCCCGGGCGTACAAGGCCATGGGAGATGGTAAAAAGGCCGAGGAATGCCTCCATGTGGCGGCTGAAATCTACATGGACACGGATAAACTGGGCTCGGCAGAGGAACTGCTCAACGAGATCCTGGAATCGGGGTCAAACTCCCTGAACGTGTTCAATACTCTGGGGGTGCTCCACCGGAAAAAAGGGGATATCAAGCAGGCCCTGGGCCAATACAAAAAGGCCTTGAAAGTCCATCCGGACGAGCCCTATATCTACTACAATATCGGCCGGCTTTACCTGGACATGAAAGATTCCACAAAGGCCAGATCCTATTTCCAGAAGGCCCTGGACAAGGATCATGGGTTCAAGGAGGCCAAGGAGGTTATCAAGGCCATTGATCTGGGGATTGTATAGGTATGAAGGTGGATGGACTGAAGGTTGAAGGTTTTTAGGAATAACCCAACGGGCTGCAACTGTCCGGGATGTGAGATGAACGCCGATGAAGATAAGGGAAAAAAATCTGCGCGAATCTGCGTCAACTGCGGATACTCTTTTGGTATTCAGGAAGATATAATAGTATCCTGCTTTTCGGAAAATGATCTTGCAAAAGACATAAAGTAAGGATATTCTCCAATAAAATTGTTTCTCTGGTTTCGTTCAAGCTGTCTTCACTTGGTTGGTCATCATCAAAATTTTCAGGATATGCGGTTAACTGTCGAATAATAAGGGATAAGCGGATCCGCAACAACTATTTACCTTATTTTTGGGTAGAAAGAAATGAATGGATTGTCAGATATACAAAAATATGCTGACAAATCAAGGGAAGGAGGTTTCGATGGCAGGATTTGGCTCAGTATTAAATAAGTTAGAAGGATGGGATATAGGCCAATCATTGCCTAAGGATGCTATTTATCCTAATGGCAATCGAAGAAAGGCCCCTCATCTGCATTTACTTGGTACGATAGATAAGCCTAAAGAAGCCCATTTGCATTTTAAAGAAGGTGGTGGCTCGAACAAAACTTACACTATCAGGGGCAAAATAAATGAGCCCCGCACTTGGAAGAATTGGAGCGAGGATTTCAAAGAACAAGTCAACATAGTGGTTGGTTGGTGTAAATTCTATTATGTGACCCTGAATTAGACGTGTGGCCAGTTGCTTTATAGTTAAGGTATCCAATTTATAACCCGCGATACTGTGCTCCGAGGTCTCCACCTGCAATCGTTAACGTTGCATTTTATAATACTTATATTCTGCTTTTCTGAAAAATGGGTTTATAAATAGCATAGCTGTGAGGATATTCTCCAATAAAGAGAACCTCTCTGTCAAAGGGTCTCCAGAGTTATATATCGGGGATCATTATTCTTGGTTCGAAAATGCAAAAATAGAGTGTAGCAATGAACGGCCATAGGCAATAGCCACGGCAATAAAAAACGGGCAGGGAATCCTTGTGGATTCACTGCCCGTTTGGTTTGGTTTTCAGATTACCAACCGATGGTCAGATAGTCGTGCATGGAGTTGGCCGCAGCCCGGCCGGCGCCCATGGCCAGGATTACCGTGGCGGCTCCCGTGACGATGTCGCCGCCGGCCCAGACTCCTTTTTTGGAGGTCTTGCCGGTATTCTCATCGGCAACGATATTTCCCCAGCGGTTCAGGGCCAGGTCCGGGGTGGTGTTGGTCAGCAGGGGATTGGCATTGGAGCCCACGGAGACCACCACCAGATCCGTATCGATCCTGAACTCGGAACCTTCGACGGGAACCGGTCTTCTCCGGCCCGATGCATCCGGCTCACCCAGCTCCATTTTCAGGCATTCCATGCCCGTGAGCCGGCCCTGGTCATCTCCGAAAAACTGGGTGGGATTGGTCAGGAGAACAAATTCTATTTTTTCCTGTTCCGCATGGTGGAGTTCTTCATTCCTTGCCGGCATTTCCTCCCTGGATCTCCGGTATACCACCTTGACGGATTCCGCACCCAGGCGCATGGCTGTCCTGGCCGAGTCCATGGCCACATTGCCGGCCCCAAGGACCACCACGTTCTTGCCCCGGGCAATGGGGGTGTCGTATTCCGGGAACAGATATCCCTTCATGAGGTTGGTCCGGGTCAGGTACTCATTGGCCGAGTAGATGCCGATGAGATTTTCGCCGGGCAGATTCATGAACCTGGGAAGACCTGCACCCACGCCGATATAGGCCGCGTCATACCCTTCCTCAAACAATTCGTCTATGGTGACCGAGGCCCCGACCACGGAATTACATTGGATGTCCGCCCCCATCTTTTCCAGGGTGGCCACTTCCGAGGCAACGATCTCCTTGGGCAGCCTGAACTCGGGGATGCCGTAGACCAGAACCCCGCCCGGTTTGTGAAAGGCTTCAAAGATGGTGACATCGTGTCCCTTGAGCAGCAAATCCCCGGCCACGGTCAGACCCGAGGGGCCCGAACCGATAACCGCTACTTTCTTGCCGGTTTTCTCTGCCACTTCCGGGACGCCGCCCTTGCCGTTCTTCCGCTCATAATCGGCGGCAAACCTTTCCAGATATCCGATGGCAACCGGCTTTCCTTTTTTGCCCACGATACAGCGGCCTTCACATTGCTCTTCCTGGGGACAGACCCTGCCGCATACCGCCGGAAGGGCATTTCTTTCCCAGAGCTTGTTGGCGGCCCCTGAAAAATCGCCCTCGGCAATGCACTTGATAAAATCGGGGATGAGAACGGAAACCGGACACCCTTCCACACAGGCCGGTTTTTTGCACTGGAGGCATCTGGACGCCTCAACCATGGCCATTTCTTCGGTAAGTCCCAGGGGGACTTCTATAAAATTTCTTCTTCTGACATCCGGGTCCTGCTCCGGCATGACGGCCCGGTCTGCTTTTTCTTTCTTGCTTGCCATTTATTCCTCCATATGATCAGCCCCTGGGGGCGTATGCATAATTATTTGCTTTTTTGAAAAGCATCCATACTTGCCTTTTCATCTTCAAGGTAAGATGCCAGCCTCTTGGCCAGTTCGTCAAAATCAACCTTGTGACCGTCAAACTCAGGGCCGTCCACACAGGCGAACTTGGTGGTCCCGCCGACTGAGACCCGGCAGCATCCGCACATGCCCGTGCCGTCCACCATGATGGGATTGAGGCTGACCAGGGTCTTGACCCCCTTTTCCTTGGTAATGAGGCTGCAGAACTTCATCATGGGGATGGGGCCGATGGCCACCACCAGATCGATGTCCCCTTTTTCCAGGACCTCTTTTAACACGTCGGTGACAAATCCGTGGTGACCGTGGGATCCGTCGTCGGTGCAGATATGAAGGTTGGTGGAAGCCTTTGTCATCTGCTCTTCCATGATGAGCAGGTCATAGCTTCTGGCCCCCAGGATGGTGGTGACCTCGTTGCCGGCTTCTTTAAGGGCCCGGGTGATGGGATGGAGTACGGCGATCCCGGTTCCGCCCCCCACGCAGACCACCTTGCCCAGCTTTTCAATATGGGTGGGTGCCCCCAGGGGACCGATCAGGGCAAAGTACTCTTCCCCGACTTTGAGTTCGGCAAACCTTGCCGTGGACTTGCCCACGACCATGTAGATAATGGTGATGGTGCCTTTTTCCGGGTTGGTATCTGCCATAGTCAAGGGAATTCTCTCGCCGGTTTCATCGGCCTGGAGAATTACGAACTGCCCCGGCTTTGCCTTGCGGGATATGCGGGGAGCCTCTATTTCATTCATGACAATGGTCCCCTGGGCCATTTCCTCACGATTGATGATCTTTGTCATTCCTTCCTCCTCATTCAAAAAAATATACTATACAGCTCACAGCTGAAAATCTTTATCCACTTTGCCTTTGCGAATAAAAAAAATAACCATAGTCAGAAAAGGCAATAAAATCAAGAAGAAAAAGATCAGAAAATCAAGGAATTATGTTTACTCCCATGGAACTCTGTTTGACAGGAGTAGAACGGGCCTGATCTTTATCCTTTTCAGGATGATTTCACCCCGTATTTCTTCCTGTTTGAGTTGATCTTCAGGGCCGTGAACAGGCCCTTCTCCTTTATGGTATAGAACATCAGCTTTCTTTTGTTCATTGAAAAAAAGCGGGTTCCGTATTTTCTAAGTCTGGCCCCATCGATTTCAAAACCCAGCCCCGGATCCGGGGAAGGCGTGATCACTCCCCGTTGGTGCATAAAAGGTTTTTTCAGAATGGCGTCCCTTTTTTCCACGGTCCAGGACGGAGGGTTGACGGGATATTCCAGGGGCTTGACCCCGTTAAAGCCCGAGGCCAGAAGAACATTGAGGTTTACGGCAAATCCGATGCCGTTGGTCCAGGTATGGGGGGTGAACTTCAGGCCGTGGGCCCGGCAGTGTTCCGCCACCTCCAGGGCATGGGCAATGCCCCCGGTCATGACGGCATCGGGCTGGAAAATATCGTAACATTTCTGCTCCACCATATACTTGAGCTCGGCCCTTCCGTTGGTCTGGATCTCTCCGCCGGCGACGGGGACCCTGCTGTATCGGGTCAGTTCGGCAAGGCTCTTGTAATCGTCCATGGGAAGGGGCTCTTCCAGCCAGGCAATGCCCATGTCCGCGCAGGCATCGGCAAAGTACCTGGCCCGGGAAAGATCCCAGAGGGGGGCGTCGTTGATGATGGTCACCCGCCAGCCCTGGTTGGCATCCACACCGATGGCCATGCGGTCGCCCACGGCATCCTTCACCGCCCTGACATGCCGGATATCAGTCTCCACATCAAAATCATGGACCCGGATCTTGATGGTCTTGAATCCCTCCCCGAGCCGCTGCTCTGCTTCGTAGACCCTGGAGGTCTCGTTCCTGATCTCCCCTGTGGAGGCATATACCTCCACAGGTCCGGCTCTCCCCCCGAGCAGTTCATACACGGGTTTGTTCTCAAATTTTCCTTTGATATCCCAGAAGGCCGGTTCCATCCAGCCGGCCCGCACCCCCAAATAGGATACCTCCCGGAGACGCTGGAGCATGAGATCAATGTCCGCGGCATCATGGCCGATGAGATAGGGGGCGATGAGATGACCGAGTCCCTGCCTCTCCCGGGCAATGGCCGGGCCGGCTGAAAATCCTTCAATCCCGCTTCGGGTGATGACCCGGACCAGGTCGAAACGATTTTCCCTGAGGGGATACCCCGGAATCCAGGACGGGTAAAAGGGTTTGTCCAGAGGGATCCTGACGTGGTAAAGCTCGATGCAGGCGATTTGCGTCATTTGATATTTCCCCGGGTCAATTTGGCTTGGTTTGTAAGGCCGGATGAATTTCCCATACCCCCCCCCCTACCAGGAAAGCATCAGAAACCCGGTGGAAAATACTCTTTTCACCGCAGCCTTCAAAGCAGATCGGGTTGGGCTGATATTAAATGTATCTTATGTCAAATCCTCTTGTTTTCCCGGATTTTACCGGTTCCACATCAAAGGCCCTATTTCAAATCATCGGGAAGAATAACGGAACCGCACTTTTCCTTCAGGTTTGTTAGATCGGATTTCTGCTCCGCCAGGATCTTGAATAGTCTTTCGGGAATCCCCTCTTCCCTGGCATAGGCTTCTTCCTGGAGTTCGATGCGGCGGATGATATTGTCCGTGTACAGGGAGAACTGCCTGTCGTATAGATCCTTTGGATAATCCTTGTCGATAAGATCTTTGAAAAGGACTTTCAGGTCCTGGTATCCGGGCAGGTTTCCGATGGGGGTGGAAAGGAACTCCACCTCTCCATGGGCATATCTTTCCAGCCAGGCCAGCCATACTTTGACATCCCGTTTTTCCCCCAGAAGTTTGTCCGTATCTCCGCCCCGGGCCCTGTGGGTAAGAAAATAGTTGAGCCCGGCCATGACCGGTTTGTATTCAGAGGCGATATCCCGGGATCCGAAAAAGGCAAACTGGGCCTCCATATAGTCGCCCAGGGCGCCGGGAATAAAGGGGGCATTGGCCCAGGGAGCCCGTTTGACGCCTGAGGCGCCTACCTCTGTGGCGGTTGCGGCAGACACGATACAGGCCCCGATGACCACGCCCCGGTCCGTATCCTTGGCCACCCATACCGGGGGCATAGTGTCGGCATCCCTGCCGCTGTAGGTGAACATCCGGGTCAGGACCCCTTGAGGATTTTCCGCTTCCGGGGAGTAATTGTCCAGGCAGGAGGAGCGCAGGGTACACCTGGAATTGGGGTGGGACAGGGGAACGGGCTTCCCGTTTTTATCTGTTTTCCCTTCAAACCATTCCCCCTGGAAATTGATTCCCCTTTCCGGACGGGGCTCGTTGTTTCCCACCCAGTGGGGAACCTTATTTTCATCGATGAGCACATTGGACCAAATCACCTCATAACCGGGTTTGCGGAGAATCTTCATGAGCAGGGGATCTCCCTCAAGATTCACGTCCTCCACAATACCGAATATACCGGATTCAGGGTTCACACACCGGATGCTTCCATCGTCGGCGATCCACATCTGGGCCAGGTCGTCTCCCACAAAAACATTCCCGGCCATGGCCGTGGTGGTTTTTCCGCATCCGCTGGGGGCGGCTCCCGCACACCAGGTCACCCGGTTTCCCGGGCCGTGGATACCCGTGATAAACATGTGTTCGGAGAGTTCTTTTCCCCGGTTTTCATATACGGCCTTGTCCACGGCAAACCGATGATTTCCCTTTTTAAGAAGCAGGGTATTCCCGGCATAGGTGCATTTAAAACTGTAGGTGGTCTGGTACTGCCTGTCCATGAATACCCGGGCATTGGGCAGGTCCTGGGTCCGGTTCAAACCCTGGGAGTGGATATTGGTGAAAAAATGGCCCTGGCGCTCCACTTCATCCTGGAAAGAGGCGTAGGCGTTTCTATAAAGGAGTTCCGCACTGTGACAGACATAGACGGAACTGGTGATCTCAAGGGCCGGATTGGATACCCGGGACCCGACAGGACCCCTCACATAGAATCCGATCACCATGGTCATCCCCTTCATGATATCCTTCATATTGGACTGGATATCGGCAAGGGCCTTATTCCGGTCCATCCGGTTGGCCAGGGAAGAAACCTGATCCTGGGGATCGGCAATATAATAGGTCCGGTCCACGATTCTTCCCTGTTCCTCGGCCAGATCAAAATGAACGGTATGCCCTTCCATGGCCAGGGGACTTTCTTCTCCCTTGTCCAGGGCAAGCTGCCGGATAAAGTCCCTGTCTTCTTCCGAGCCGGTGTTCACGAAGACTTTGTCCGGGTTGCAGACGAGGACGGCATTGGCAATTCTTTTGAGTACTTCGGGATGGGTGATTTTCAAAATTCGCGAAAGCTGGAAGTCATCCAGTTTTTTTTGTTTAAAAACCTCAATTGCATCTTCAGGGGATTGAATTTTTCCGAGTTCAGTTAAAATATCCATGTCCGTATCCATTGCTTGTTGGGTTATGAAGGCATGCTTTGTAAAAAAAATAATTTTTTCTTACTAACATGTAATCCATAAAAATCAAATGATATCTTGACTTTTTTTCAAAAACCACAATTCTTTTAGGCTATAATCATAGGGAAATCGGAAACCGCCATGTGGTTCGGAAACCCCATCAACAGACAGAGGAATCCCCAACGTGAAAATATATGCAGACTTACACAACCACACCACGGCCTCGGACGGCGATTTCAGTCCGGAACTGCTGGTTAAAAAAGCCGGGGCCTTGGGCTTAAAGGCCCTGGGCATCACCGACCATGACACATTGAAAGGCCTGGCCCCCGGCCTGGCAGCCGGGGAGGCCCAAGGGATCACCGTTGTTCCCGGGGTAGAGGTTTCCATCCGCTTCAAACGGCCCTATTTTACCGGGACCCTGCACCTGCTCTGTTATTTTTCCGGAAAAAGGCTTGGGGACGAAAATTTTGTCAAAACCTTTGAATCCCTTCTGGCAGACGGCAGGGGAGAAGGCCTGGTCCGTGCCAGGATCGACCAGATCAATAAGATCTTCGGTCCCCAGGGGACCTCCCCTCTTCTGGAAAGGGAGATGGAGTTTGAGGATATCTCCGCTTTCAGCTCCAATGCCAGCCGCCGCCACTTTGCCCTCTCCCTGAACCAGCGTTTCGGGATCACGGACAAGCAGATGGTCAATTCCATCATCGGCAATGACAGCCCGGCTTATCTGCCCTCCGGCATTGAACTGGACAAAATCGGCGGATTTATCCGGGCACAGGACCTCACTGCGGTCCTGGCCCACCCGGCCGCCGGCTCCTTTCCCGGTGAAGGCCATTATAAAGAGGTCCTGCCCCCTGTTGAAACCGTTGAAAAAATCCTGCCCGAATTCATTGAAGCCGGTCTCCGGGGGATAGAGGTGAACTACCCGGGCCATGCCCCGGAGCACAGGAAGATCCTTTTGGATTGGGCCGGAACCCACAATTTTTTCATCACAGGAGGATCCGACTGCCACGATGACACGGAACGCCCCCCGGGAGTGGAAGGCATATCAGAACAAGAATTCAAGATCTTTATGGAGAATATCGGATGAGGCGAAGGGAAAAAGAGATAAAGGAAGGTTCGGCCATTGAAGAGATCATCACATCCAGCCGGGTCTTCCGGCTGGCCATGGTTGACGGGAACCGCCCCTATGTGATCCCCTTGAATTTCGGCTACAGGGAGGGAAGCCTCTATTTCCACAGTGCAACCGAAGGCCGGAAAATCGATCTGCTTCAAAAAAATCCCCGTGTCTGTTTTGAATTCGATATCCTGGAAAAGCTGAACAAGAATTCAGAGGCCTGCAAATGGGGGGCCGAGTTTAAAAGCGTCATCGGTGAGGGAAAGGCCGTGATCCTGGACAAGCCGGAAGAAAAAAGAAAGGGCCTGGCCGCCATCATGGCCCAGTACTCAAACCGGACTTTTGAATTCTCCCATGAGAACCTGGAAAAAACCGCCGTCATCCGGATCGATATTGAGAAGATGACCGGGAAGGCTTCGGGGTAAGACAATTAACCGGGGGCTGACCTTTTAAACCGGAGAGATTATCTGCACCTTGTCCCGGCCAGGACCTTCTGCCCAGTCCGGGGCTGAGCTTTCTATTTTCCGCGTCCGGCAAGTGCAGGAGTTCCGTCCTGCCCCCATACACCGGCATATGCAAAATTTTTATCCCTCTGGCACCCGGGAAATGGTATTCTTTGTTTTCCTGTTGACAGAGGTTTTGATGCTGTCCTATCCTGCCCAGGTCGGCATCATTGTATTTTGAACTCCGCGGCCGCACGGCAAAAAAAAGATTGAACGGCTGCTTAAAATTTGGGGATTACGCCATGGGAAATATTGATTTGAAGCAAAAATTACCCGCTAGTCTCAATGAATTTCGTCTTTTAACCAGACAGGCTATTGATCACCGGGAACGATTCTGGGCCGGTCAGGCCAGGCGGCTGAAGTGGCAAAAAGATTTTGCCGCAGTGGTTCAGGAAGATTTTTCCCAGGCCGAGGTGTCCTGGTTTCTTGAAGGCCGGCTCAATCCAACTGAAAATGCCCTTCACAGAATTATTGAGAAGGGAATGGGGGAAAAGTCAGCCCTTACATTTTATCCGGAAGACGGGGCTGCCGAAACCTATACCTTCAGCGCATTAAAGGAAAAGGTGTTAAACCTGGCCGCTGCTTTCAGCCGGGAAGGACTGACACAGGGAGACTGCATTGCCCTGAATCTTCCCAACTGCCCTGAATTTGTTTTCTGCGCCCTGGCTGCGGCCTATCTTGGCGTGACCTACCTGCCCATCGGCTGTCATCTGCCTGCCGCACTTGTGGCGGATGATGTCAGGGCCTCACACTCCAAACTGCTCATCATGGAACATCGTCCCCCCCTAGGGAATGACAAACCCCATGTCGAAACCGTTCATTCCCTGCTAGGATCCCTGGGCATCATTATTGTCGGGGAAAAATTGAAAGGCCTTCCAACCCTGGAGGAATTTGCCGCCCATACCGATTCCAAAGATCCTGAGCCGGCATATCCCAGGGCAAACCACCCGCTGTTCGCCATATATGAAAACCGGCTGGCCGGTAAACCCGTCGGCATCGTATTTGACTCCGGCGGCTTTCTGGTCCAGGCCCACACTTCCTTTGACGCGGTTTTCAATAAAGCATTGAATCAGAACGAGCCGGAAAATATTTTCAATACCCTGGATCCGTCCAAGAGCGTGGGTCAGGCCTACGGGCTTTGGGGCCCCCTGACCAACGGCCTGGGCATTGTCATTGCCGAGGACAACTCCGGGATCCATACCATTGAAACCATATTGGAAGAACAGGGGAATCCTGCAATGCTCTGCCACCCCGGTCTTGTTTCGGACATCAAGAATCAGCTGGACCGGGAACACCTTAAAACCGACAAGAGATTTTCCATCATTGCCTGCTGCGGAGAGTCCCTGCCTCCCCGGCTGATCAAATTTGCAGACGGGGTATTGGTCAAGGCCCCGGAATTCGTGGTGAACATGTGGGTGCAGAACAAATGCGGCACTGCCTTGCTCCACACCTATCCCTCACCGGAGCTGAACCGGCCCGGTTCACTCGGATTCGGCACCCTGGGCGTCGAACCGCTGATCATGAACGATTTTGGTCAGATCTGCAAAACCAATATCAGCGGCAATCTGGTCTTTGCCAGGTCCTGGCCTTCCATGGGAAGGGCCACCTGGGGCGCGGAAACTCATTTTAAGAAAACATGCTTCACCAAATTCCCCAACCACTTCCAGACGTACGACGGGGTCCGTTTTGACAAAGACGGCTTTCACTGGTTCATGGGAAGGCTGGACGATGTGATCAAAGTCAAGGGGCAGACCCTTGGCACCTCCCAAATCGAAGCCATGATCCTGTCTCATCCCGCCATTGAAGAGGCCGTGGTTGTGAGTACGGCTGGAGAATCCGGGGAAGAGCTTGTGGTCTTTGTGGTCACCCGGGAGCCGATTCAGGATGAAGATACGTTTATTACATTGCTGAACACCTATATTACTGAAAAAGTCGGTCATTTTGCCGTGCCTGAAAAAATCGTCATTGCCAGGGAGTTGCCAAGGACTTCCACGGGAAAACTGGTGAGAAGGCTGCTCCGGCGGATTGCATCGGGAGATGCCGGTGCCAATGAAGATACCAGCCATCTGGCCAATGCAGAATCCGTTAAAGATCTGATCAAAAAACATGAGGAGTAAGTGTGGAACTTCGAAACAGAGTCCTTGAAGCAGTCGCTGAAATTGGCAAAACCAGTGTGTCCATGTCTGCTTTTGAACGTCAGCTGGCGGTTTCAAGTGAGGCATGGCTTGCCGAACTCACCGGGTTAATCAAGCAGGACCCCGCGGCATCCGAAGCAGCGCTTTTGAAAAGCGAGCTTGCATCGGTGGTTGACGTTCTGCTCAAAGCCACTGGCTCCCCCCAGATCAACAATATTCTGGGCAACGCCTTGACCCTGATGCTGGAAATGGACAGGATCGGCGGTTCCACAGCCCCTGTAATGTGCCGCCTTCTGGGCAGCCCCCTGGCCGAGGAGGCCCAGGAGGGAAACATGCGTTTTCTTCTGATCAATCCCGGAACGGTATCCACCCGCATCGCCATATACCAGGGCCTGGAACAGATCCACAGATCGGAAATCCATCTTTCCCCGGATGAGGAGGACGGCATTGAATACCGGATTCGCTCCGTTGTCAGTCATCTGGAAGAGATCGGGACCCCCCTGGACTCCCTTGACGGCATTGCCTGCCAGGGCGGTTTTTTACAGCTCATTCCCAGCGGGACCTACCGGGTGGTCCCTGAAATGGTCCGGGACCTGCTGGAATGCCCCCTGCGCCCCCATGCCAGCAATATGGGAATTTCCATGGGGTTAAAACTGGCCCAGCTGGCCGGCAGCCAGAACGATATGCTGCTGACCACAACAGATCCTTTTGTCTGTGATGAACTGGATGTGGTGGACAGGATCACCGGTTTTGTGAAGATCAAGCGGAACGGATCCGGCGGCCATTACCTGAGCCACAAGGCTGTATGGCGGCTGGTGGCCTCCCTGATGAATCAGGATCCCGAACAGGTGGATGCTGTGACCGCCCATGTGGGCGGCGGCACCTCCCTGGCCGCCCACAGAAGGGGCCGGGTCAGCATGCTTATCGATGCCTATTCCGGCCTTCCTTCCACCAGCCGGAGCGGGGCCATTGACATCGACCGGGTCATCAAATCCATCAAAGCCAATGAGTTTTCCATTAAAGACCTTGAGCAGGTCATGACCAATCGCGGCGGCCTGCTTTCCCTTGTGGGGACCAATGACTTCTACGCCATGATCGGGTTTTTAAAACAGGGGGCCACCCCCAGGCAGCGCAAGAAGATCGGCCTGGTTCAGGATTTTCTGGCCAGGAATATTGCCAGCGGCATGCTCCGGCTCACCGCAGACGGGGCCGATGTCAAGGTGATGGTGGTCACCGGGGGCCTTGCCGGGTCCCAGGACATGATGCGCCGGGTCAAGCAGAATATTCGGGGCCGGTATCCCGTGGTGGTCATGCCCGGATATTTCGAGCATGAGGCATTGGCCGCCGGACAGATCCGCGGCTTTTACGAATCCGAGACATTAAAGGACTATGAAACCGAGCGGGACGCCCTGCACAAAAAAAGACAGGCGGAAGACGAGCTCATCGACACCCATATTTTCAAGCGGGAGATCCGGTTCAAGAAAAAAGGCGCCCCCCTGACCTCCATGGACGATATCATTGATGCCGCCTATCTGACGGTCAAGGAAAACTATGCCCCCACCATCGCCATTGTCGGGGCCAATAACGAAGACGCCATCCTGGCCGCCAAGAGGGCCAATGAAGAAGGACAATTCCGTATTGCTAAATTTATGCTTCTGGGCGATTTCCAGGAGATCAATCAGATTGCATATGAGACCGACCTGGTCATCGACAACGATAATTACACCATTGTCGACACGGAAAAGCCCATTGAGGAGGCCATTCGTCTTCTGGACGAGGGCAAGGTCGACATCCTGATGAAAGGCCTGATCCACACCGAGGATATTCTCAGGGGAATCATCAAGTACCTGAAAAAGAGCGGTCAGCTCAAAAAAGGCCAGGTGATGAGCCATACCGCCATTGTGGATATTCCCACCAGAAGCAAGCTTTTGGCCTTTTCCGACGGAGCCCTGAACACCTATCCGGATGAGCAGAAAAGGGTCGCCATTCTTGAAAACGCATTAAAAGTGGTCCACAATCTCAACATTAAAGTCCCGAAGGTGGCTGTAATCTCTGCCGTTGAAAGTGTGAACCAAAGCGTTGACAGTTCCATGGCAGCCGAGCGGATTGCCGCCGGATTTGCCCATCGGGAAGACTGTATCGTGGAAGGCCCCCTGTCCCTGGATGTGGCCATGGATCCGACCATTGCCCAGGAAAAACATTACAACGGCCTGATCAAGGGAAATGCAGATGTGCTGATCCTGCCGGACATCGACGCAGGCAACGTGCTTTGGAAAACCCTTACCACCCAGTCCGGTGCCGCCCTGGCCGGTGTGATCCTCTGCGGAGATATGCCTTTGATCCTCACCTCAAGGGGAGATTCCGCCCGATCCAAACTCGCTTCACTCTCACTGGCAATAAAATTTTACTTTGACCTGAAAAAACCCTCTTAATTAAGGTTTTTTAAAGTTCTTTCCCAAAACAGAGGATATCCATATCCCCCATCCCCTAAGATAAACCAGAGGATTCAACCTGGCTCAATCTAATTCTTGAAAAAAGATAATAAATCCCTGTATAGTCTCTTGGACATCCGATTACACGGTTTTTCAAGAGAGGGTCTGGTGAATGTATCATACTGAATTTGAAGATAATTTTTTCAAAAAAAGAAACCCGCTGGGCAAGTTATTACGTTCTTCCCTTGAGATCCTTGGGGCAAGAGAGACCGGCATTCTCTTTGGAACCAACCATACCCAGCTCAAATTCCTGCCCGCCACCTATTGGGACCGGGGGATCATCGATAAATTTGACGGCAGAGGAATAAGGGGACTGGTCCTTAAATTATTCGGGAAAAGAATTGTCACCGCTAAAAAACTGAGCCCCATTTATTTTTATAAAAAAGACAGGGGCCCGGATCAGGAGGAGATCAAAGAGGAAAATCACGGGATAAACGCCTATATCTTAAGAAATTCTGCCGACTATTATAAAAAGGGGATCAGTGTATTTATCTGCCCGGAAATATCCGGGTATCTTCAGAACCTTACCCATCGGTACGTTTATATCCCCTGCTATAGTTATGACGGAACCCGGATAAGCCTCTGCCATGACAAAATTAAAATGGACACACAAATCGTAAAGCACTTTTCCGCCAGGAATTACCTCTCTGTTTACCTTCCTGACTATGGGATCCTCACCATCAATACAGCCGATGAAGGGCTGTTGAAAATCGAAAACAACAGGTTTGTAAAAGAATCGGATTTAAAAAGACGGCTGGACATCCTCATTAAAATGGTGGAAGCCGCAACTCTCTCATCCCTTGGGCAGCTGAGGGGCAAAGCCGGTGCTGAACTTTTGTGGCGGAAAGAAAAACATCTCCGTGAAACATCGGCCCGGTTAATTGAAAACGAAAAGCAATTTCGAAATCTGTATGAAAATGCACCGGTGGCTTATTTTTCTGTTGACCGGAACGGCATCATCACCAGAAGCAACCTTCTGGCCCGGAAACTTTCCGGGTATTCACAATCCCAATTGTCCGGGATGAATGTGGGCCGCCTGCTGCCCGACATGGATAAAATCGTGGAGGCACTTCAACAGGAGACGACAAAGGTTCATCAAGAACAGAGGGCCCAGGGGAATTTTCAGGAAAAACCCCAAATCAAAAATATGGAAGTTCAAATTCAAAGAAAAGATCAGACCTCCATTTGGCTGAACCTTTCCATCGACACCCTTCTGGACCCTGGGGGAGATATTCATGAATACCGTGTTGCGGCAAATGATATCACCCTTCGCAAAATCGCTGAAGCCCAAATCAAAAAAGCCCGGGAAGAACTGGAAATCCGGGTGGAACAAAGGACCGCAGAACTTAAAAATGAGATTGAACAGAGGACTGTGGCAGAAGAAAAATACCGCAGATTGATGGAGGCCTCCCCGGTCCCCATAACGGTCTATGATATGGAAGGGAATGCCGTCTATATAAACCCTGCATTTACACAGACCTTTGGCTGGTGCCTGGAAGAAATCATGGGCAAAAAAATAGACTACGTCCCCAAACAGGAACTTCCCCAGACCTTGAAAATGCTTGAACGGATTTCAAAAGGCAAGGGGTTTCATGGATTTGAAACCCGCCGGTATACCAAGGAAAAAGAACTTCTGGACGTCAGCATCAGCTTTGACGTCTGGCGGGGGAGTGAAGGGGATCTCAAGGGGAGTGTGGTAATCTTACACGATGTCACCAAGCGCAAACAACTTGAAATGCAGTTGTTTCAATCCCGAAAGATGGAAGCCATCGGCACCCTTGCCGGCGGGATTGCCCATGATTTCAACAATATCCTTTCCGGAATTTTCTCCTATTCTCAACTGGCTGAACTGCACATTTATGACACCTCAAGGGCCAGGGGCAATATCCGTCAGATTGTAAAAGGGGCGAAACGGGCCGCCGAACTGGTACAGCGGATATTGACCTTCAGCAGGCAGCGCCATAGTCAGAAGCAGCCCCTCCAGCTCTCCCTGGTTGTGGCGGATGCCCTGACCCTGCTGCGCTCTTCCATTCCGTCCATCATCGAAATCAGAGAAGAGATTGACTGCAGTGCACAGGTGATGGCCGATGCCACCCAGATACATCAGGTTGTCATGAACCTTTGTACCAATGCCTACCATGCCATGCGTGAAAAGGGGGGGACACTGACCCTCCGGTTAAAAGAGACCGATGGTTCACAGACATTTGATATCCAGGGGCAGCGGTTGCCGGCTGGACCCTATCTTGTTCTGGAAGTAAGCGATACCGGCTGCGGCATGAGTCCCCAAATCCTGGAAAAGGCATTTGATCTCTATTTTACGACAAAGAAAGCGGACAAGGGCACGGGGTTCGGCCTGGCCATGGTCCATTCAATTGTCAGGGAGCACCATGGCAGCGTGCTCGTCGACAGCTCCCCCGGACAGGGAACAAGTTTTTACGTCTACCTTCCGGTGATGGAAAAGGCAATGGTTCAGGACCCGATGGAAACCAAAACGATTTGTCCCGCAGGGGGCAAAGAAAAGATCATGGTGGTGGATGATGAGCCGGTCATCAGAACAGGGACCCAGGAGTTATTACAGGATTTCGGATACCAGGTTACCACCTATGAAGACGGGTCGCAGGCCTTTGAGGTTTTCCGCAAAGATCCTTTCAGGTTTGATCTTATTGTCACGGATATGAACATGCCGAAGATGACGGGTGAAGAGCTGTCTGAAAAGGTCTTGAACCTCCGGGGCGACATGCCGATTATTCTGTGTACCGGGTATAGTGAATTCATAAACCGGGAAAAAACCATTGAAATCGGCATTGCAAAATATACTCAAAAACCGATCATCGGCGCGAAACTGGCCTCCTTGATCCGGGAAGTCCTGGATGAGTGCCGGTCCCCCTCAAAAGATTCAGATGTCACTCTTTTGAACGACTCCCAACAGAGAATTGATCGATAACCCACAGCCAGTTCCCCTCTGGTTGCCGGCGGGCTACCTCGGCGGTAATCTCTCCATTGTCAAGTCTTGAGGATGTAAGAGCCAGGTTCCCGCTGCACAAGGCCGGGGCCTGGCGGCTTGGAGCAAGTTGCGGACGGCCGGCCAAAAAATGGATAAAAAACTCCCGGATCTGCTCGATACCGATCATCACCTCACCATTCCCACAATCCAACCTCGCATCAGATTCATAGAGCGCTACAAGCCCATCCACATCTCCTGCATTGGCGCGCTCGACAAAAAACTTCTCAAGATCATTGGGTTCTTTTGCCTTTTTATGCATTGATGGACCTCCTGCATTTGGCTTGCAACCTAACGGGGAGTTCCCCGGTGAGCTTCAGCGAGTCCGGGTGGAGCCTGTCGGAACAATGTGAAACGCTTTGTTATACTTTCATTTTCTTTCAATAGTTGCGGAATATACCCCGGCACAAATCAAACTTAAACCGCCGGTTAAATTGAATACTTTTGAGAGTTTCCGGGATTGGAACAATTCACTCGCTTTTGATGCGACCAGGGAGTAAAAAACAACGTTTATCAACGCAAGACCCAAAAAAGTCAAGGCCAATACTATAAATTGAACCCATATATTACTTTGAGTTGAAACGAATTGGGGCATAAACGCTGAATAAAATATTATTCCTTTTGGATTGAGGGCATTCACCCAAAAAATGTCCCGAAAAAGGACTTTTGAATTATATGTTTTGGCTTGGTCTTTCAGGGGTCCTAATTTTGTATTTAAAAGGACCATTTTAAAACCAAGATAGATCAAATAGATTGCCCCCAGGTATTTGATAAACATAAATATAGCCGAAAAAACGGATAATAATGCGCTAAGGCCAAGCAATGAAATGGTGATACACATAGCATCACCCACGATGACTCCAATTGATAACGGCACACTGGCCTTACGGCCGTAAGCAAGAGATTGCCCCACCACATAAATGTTTGTTGGCCCCGGAACTACGAGGATAACCAAGGCGGTAACTACGAAGGTCAGCCAGACTTCAAATGACATTTTATATCCTCCTCATGATAATGCAAATCTGGGGGACCGGGCGGCTTGCCCCCGGGAATCCAAATAAAAGATTTTATTGTTTTATACCGCATATTTTCAAAAAGCCGCGCAATAAGCCCGGTGCCTTTCAAGCACTTGTTATATCATTCTTGGTCAAAATATAAAGGGAATGAGCTTCTTTGTATTGGATTTATAATCACGGAACTCATCTCCATATTTTTTTTCAAGATACCTCTCCTTTAAAGGAATAAGAACCATGATAAAAAATAAAGCCATTGAACCTGGAATCGTAAAGAGTTTTATGGAGTTTGCGACCATGGCTAAACCCGCAAAAAGAATAATATCTCCCAGATAATTTATATGAATAGCATATTTAAATAGTCCTCCTGTATAGATATGCTCCGCATTCTCCTTTTTTTGTTTCCAAATGCTCCTTAAGTGTTCTGAGCGTGAATTGAGGTATGATCCAATCCAGAAAAAGACAGCTCCAATAATTTCAACGGAACCAATCCGTTGATTTTTTTGTCCTCCGATAAAGGACATATAGGGAATAATGAAAGGCATTATACTGGTTATTACAATAGCCTCAACCCAATGCATTTTTCGTCGATAGAAGATAAACAAGGTAAATAAAAGTCGTATAAAATAGACAACAAAACAGGATAGTAAAAGAGAGTTACGGTAGAGATCACCGGCAATTTTGTATGGTTTCAACCAGGTAAAAAGTTCTTTTTCCGGCACAAAGGTCAGGTAAAAAGTGATACTCAGAGAAGCTGTCATAGCAGAGATAATCAATGCCTTAGGAAGTAATGACTTTTCATGTTTATCACGGAATATCATAATTGTTTGTTTTTCTGATGAAAGTTGATGCGTTCAGGATATAACGGGGAGCTGAGAGGCCAGGCTTTTTAACCCCCAAAAGCTCCGATAACAAGATAATTTTTCCTGAACCAGGCATTCCCAAAAGGCCGCGCAGTAAGTCTGGTCCCTCTCCAGCGTTTTTGTTAGCTCTCATTTCCTTGTTGAACCGCCTCGATATCATACCAATTGATCTTTCGCGTAATATACATCACAAGGGTAAGTATAATTAAGAGCCCGATACTGCCCAAGATGAGTGCATAATCCTCCAGTTGCAAAATAATGAACAGATATCCATAAAGGATTGCCAATAGTCCCATAATCATTAAAGCAAATCTTGAATTGGGTATTATTGATTTCGCATATCCAGAGATTATAAGAGAAACAGATGCTGCAGATAAAATGTATGCATAATTAAAATGCATGTGTTCGGAGAGTGACAATACAAGTGTGTAAAAAATCAAGATTGCGATCCCAATAAGGATATATTGTATCGGATGAATTCTCTGTTTGTTGATTATTTCTGAAAAGAAAAAAGCTGCAAACGTGAAAACGAGAAATATAATTGAATATTTTGCAAGCCTCATCGATTTTTGATAAATATCTGCCGTCAGAATCAGCTTTACTCCGAAGGCCGATTGTGTGACTTTGTATTGAGAACCTTCCCAGAATTGGGGGTAGTTCCTATTCAGGTGCAGTATCTTCCAATTTGCTGAAAATCCATCTTTCTTCACCTCCCGTGTGGCCGGCAGGAATGAACCGTTGAAGCTTGGCGAAGGCCAGCTAGAATTAATCTTGACAGTATTGGATTCACCAACAGGTATAAGGCCTACTTGCTCGCTACCGTTCAGGTTCAAATCAAAAGAAAAACTGTTGGATTTATTCGGCAATAAAGGTTTGATCAGGGTGCTAACTCCTGCCGCTGCAAGATCGGTCGTCTTTAACCCCGGATTAGCATCATAGCCGGATTTATTAAAGGAAATGACGATTTTATCCTGTATACCTCGCAAATCTGTAATTCCGAGCGATAGATAGGCCTTATCCCATAGTATGTTATTTGAATCTATGTTCAGCTGACTCGCAAGCGGGAGTTTGAAATTTCCACTGAACTTCAGATTGATATTATATAGAACCGCCTCAAAAAGGCTTCTATAACGTATTTCAGGCTTCATCTCGCCTGTTATATCCAGTGTTTCAGGCAAAATATGCAGGTAGTTTAAATTAAATTGTGTTTTACCATCGCTATCTTTGAAAAATGATTTGAAGGGAATGGTAATGAACGGGCCGGTTATTATCTGACTGTATCCCCATTTTTGACTAATTTCCTGAACCACGGAATCACGTCGAGATTGCCTTTCCCGTATCAAATTTTGGATCATTGCGGCCGGTATGAGAAGCAACAAAATCAAAATACCGACAGCAACTAACTTCAAGGTAACCGATCTCTTAATATAATTCGCAGTCTTTTTTACAATATCCTGATTGTTTGTCATTTGTTCCCTTTTGAGCTAACATAGATTATATGTATTTACGCAATCTCCTCTTTTGATCCTTTTCCTCAAACCCAATATGTAAAACCTATTGAAAAGTCAAGAGATTCTGCTCACATTGGCTATCCGTAATTCCGTATAACCAATATCTTTTGCTTAAGACAACCCTTTTTATAAAAAAAAGTTGGAGCTTACGCTCATTTACCGACTTTATTGCAAGCTGTTTTCCAGGGATAAAAAAACAAAAAGACGCCGGCTGTTTAACCGGGGGGATCCGGCAGCGGGCGGGGCGGGGTTGGAGCGGCGTTGATGGCCGGGGCGTCAGGACGACAAAGAGCCGGGCATCTTCGCTTCTTATTCTCCCAGGACGGGAGTATAAGATTTAGCGGAACGCCCCGCCCCGTCCGCTGCCTGATGATAACAAATATCAAAAACAGGACAAGCCGGCCCAGGCTTTCGATCAAGGCCTGTTTTTTATTAACTGTGAACTGGAAACCGGAAACAATGGATATCGTAAAATTGAATCTTTCTGACAATAGATTCCCCATAACATCAAGGACCCGCCGTACGCATATCTGCCGGAGAATGATCCGGTTTTGCCAATCCCCTTGTTTTCTTCTTTTTTGTGCCCATGTTAACAGGTCATGAAAAACACAAGCCAATCCATGGACCTGAAAGGGATCCTGATTCTCATTGTCCTGTGTGCCTCCTGGGGCCTGAACCAGGTGGCCATCAAGGTGGCCATTGACGGAATCTCCCCGGTGCTCCAGGCGGGTTTCAGATCCCTGGGATCCGGCGCACTGGTTCTGGCCTGGATGAAACTCAAGAAGATCCCGGTCCTGGAAAGGGACGGGACTTTATGGTATGGCCTTTTCATCGGCCTTCTCTTTTCCGCGGAGTTCGTCCTGATTTACTGGGGGCTGGAGTACACCTCGGCTTCCCGGTCGGCTATTTTTCTGAACACGTCCCCCTTTGTCGTTGCCCTGGGTGCCCATCTGTTTGTCTCCAATGAAAAACTGAGGCGGATCCAGGCGGCAGGCCTGTGCCTGGCCTTTGCCGGAATTGTAACGGTCTTTAATGATTCCCTCTCCCTTCCCACGCCCCAGATGCTCGTGGGAGACACCATGCTCCTTGGCGCCGCCGTTCTCTGGGGCAGTGCAACGGTAACCATCAAGGCCGGCCCCCTGGCAAGAACCTCCCCTGCCAAAACCCTTCTGTACCAGCTGGCGGTTTCTGCAGCAGTTCTCCCGGCGGCTTCCCTGGTCCTTGGGGAACCCGGCATCCTGAAACTGACGCCCCTTGTCGGGGCAAGCCTTGCCTATCAGATCGTCTGGGTGGCCTTTATCACATACCTGGCCTGGTTCTGGCTGATTTCCAACTACCCGGTCTCAAAGATTGCGCCTTTTACCTTTTTAAGCCCCCTGTTCGGGGTGATTTCCGGTGTTCTTCTCCTGGGAGAACCGGCCACCCTCTATCTTGTGGCAGCCCTGGTTCTGGTGGGAACCGGGATTTATCTGGTCAACAAGAAATAATTTTCCCTTGTGCCCGGACCCTGAAAAAGGTAAAAAGATGGAGAACTCTGACAAAATTCACCTTTTTTCCACCCCCTAACATTCGGAGATATTTTATGGCTGGAAACGGCGGAACACCAAACAACATCGATTTTATTGCAGACAAGAACAATCTGTACCGTGAAGAATCCATCACAGACCTTAAAATCGCCAATATTAAAAAACTGATCCCCATCCATCTGGACGGAACCCCGGATGAAACCCGGGAAATGATTTTCATGGGATCTTCCCAACTGGGGACTCCCCACGGACCGGTGCCCATCCATGCACGCCTGGAGGCGGGCACCCTGGAGCAGGCTCTGGATGAATTTCCCAGGGCCATGGAAGCGGAGACCCAAAAAGTCATTGAACAATTCAAGCAGATGCAGGCCCAGCAGAAAAAAGAACAGGATTCCCGAATCATTGTCCCCGGGGTGCAATAAAAGATATTGCCAATGGAATGCGGCCTTGAAAAATCCCAGCCGGTCATTACTATTAAAACAGCGAACAGGCTCAAAGATAAATAAAAAGAATAAAAAGTATTGATCCCAAATGCGGTTTTATCTGATTGAGCTGTTTCCGTTTTTTTTACGGTACAAAGATAGAATCCCCATTCAAGACCAAAAGGAGAGAACCAATGGCAAGCACCAAACTCAAAGGAAATCCCGTCTCTCTCAAGGGAGACTTCCCCCAAAAAGGCGATACTGCCAAACCCGCCGTTTGGGTTCACCAGGACCTGTCCCAGGGCGCCCTTCAAGACTTCAAGGGACTAAGGAAAGTCCTCAACATATTTCCCAGCATTGATACGGGTATCTGCGCCACCTCTGTGAGAACATTCAACCAAAGGGCATCTGAACTGGAAAACACAAAGGTGATCTGCCTTTCCATGGACCTGCCCTTTGCTCACCAAAGATTCTGCGGGGCCGAAGGCATTGAAAATGTGATCACCGGCTCATTGTTCCGGAGCCCTGAATTCGGCAAGGATTTCGGGCTGCTCATAGAAGACGGCCCCCTGGCAGGCCTCACGGCCCGGGCGGTGATTGTCCTGGATGAGAACGACCAGGTCATCCATGCCCAGATGGTGGACGATATCTCCCATGAGCCGGATTACGATGCCGCACTCCAAGCTTTATAATTGTCCTGAAAAATAAAAGCAGAAACGGCTGCGGGTTTCAACCCAAAACCGTTTCTGCTTTTGACTGTAAGACCCAAAAGGAAAATCGGTCATGAAAATCAAAATCACCTATTGCTCGGTCTGAAACTATGAACCCAGGGCTGCCGGTCTGGCGGACCAGATTAAGAATGAACTGGGCACAGCCCCCGAGCTTGTCCCGGGCTCCGGCGGAGTCTATGATATTGTGTGCAACGATAAACTTGTCTTTTCCAAACATCAGACAGGGCGGTTTCCGGAAAATGAGGAGATCATCCGCCTGATCCAGAAATAGACGGACGATCCAAAGACCAAAGTTGGAAAGGGCGTCTAGGACCCGGTCCACCGTTCGATTTTCTTAAACGCTTTTTCTGCGGTTTCCACCAGGGTGGAGATGCTTACCGGCTTGATGAAATAATCATCAAAACCGGCTTCCCTGCAGTCGGCCAGTTCGAACAGAGAGGCATGTCCGGTCATGGCAATAACGATGGCCATGGGCATTTCTTTCCTGATTTTACGGCAGAGTTCCAGGCCGTTCATCTCAGGCATGTTCAGGTCTGAAAAAATCACATGGATCTTTTCTTCATTCAGGGTTTCCAGGGCCTCTTTGGCCCCGCCTGCCGTCCTGACCTCATACCCTGCCCGGGTAAAGGCCTGCTTCATGAGGTTCAGGATGGAGACTTCATCATCCACAACCAGTATCGTATTTTTGACCATGAGAAATCCTTACAAACAAATCTTACATTAAACTGAATATTCCGTGTATATCCAGAATCAGTCCCACCCGTCCGTCGGACAGGATGGCACCTCCGGCAAGTCCCTTTATCTCCTCCATATTTCCCCCAAGGCTTTTGATGACGTATTCGTCCTTGCCCAGAAGTTCGTCAATGAGCAAGGCCCTTGTCTCATCCTTGGACTCGACAATGACCACCAGGCTGTCCCTGACAGGATTTTTTCCACTCCCGTTTCCAAAGGCTTCATCCAGCCGGATCAGGGGAATCAGTCTTCCCCTGTCCCTGACCATCTCCCCCTTGCCTTCAACGGTATAGCAGTCCCCGGACATCGGCTTAAATGCCTTTTGAATGGCCGTGGTGGGAATGACATATTTTTCCTGTCCCACCCGGACCAGCATACCGTCGATGATGGCCAGGGTTAGGGGCAGGCTGATGGTAAACTTTGTACCTTTTCCTTTTTCCGACTCAATATTGAGCTGCCCCCTGAATTTTTCTATCCCGTCCTTGACCACATCCATGCCCACGCCGCGTCCGGAGACATCGGTAATCTTCCTGGCCGTGGAAAATCCGGGCCGGAGAATGAGATCATAGATCTGGGCATCGCTCATCTGTTCCTTGCCTGAGATCAGTCCCGTGCTTTTCGCCTTTTCAAGGATTCTTTCCTTGTCAAGCCCTTTGCCGTCGTCTTCAATCTCTATGTTGATATGCCCCCCCTTGTGATAGGCCCGAAGAAGGACCGCCCCCTGGGCGGGTTTCCCCTTTTCAATTCTGTCCGGTCCGGGTTCTATACCGTGATCCACTGAATTTCTGATCATGTGAACCATGGGTTCGTACAGGGCGTCCACCACATTCCTGTCGATTTCCGTATCCTCACCCGACATCTCCAGATTCACCTCTTTGCCGGATTTCTTGGAAAGATCCCGGACCAGACGGATCATCTTCATGAATGTGGCCTTTATGGGGATCATGCGCATGGACATGGCAATATTCTGCATATTGGTTACGATGAGACCCAGCTGGGCCACGCTCTGATTCAACCGGGCATTCTCAGAGGTCTTCTGGCGGAGCATGGACTGGGCAATGACCAGTTCCCCGGCATAGTCCACCAGATCATCCAGCTTCTGGGTACTGACCTTGACCTGGGAAGCCGCAGGCTTTCTGGGAAGGTTCTGTTCCATGAGGGCCGAGGCAATATATCTGGAGTCAACCCGGGTCTCATCCATGAGGATCTCACCGATTTTCCGGTCGGGCTGATCTTTTTGTGTCTCCAGTCCCTGTTCCAGGTTATCTCTGGTGATAACCCCCTTGTTGACCAGGATCTCCCCCAGGGGTTCTTTTTCCATATGGGTAAGTGACAATTGGAGTTTTTTGAGCCTGTCCCGCAGGGACTCGACATCAATATCGTCCTCGGGCTGGCGAAATCCCGTCCCCACCCCCTGCTTCACCCGTTCCACCAGTCTTTTCAGGGTATCCACCGAGGCAAGAATGGCGTCGGTGGCCTTGGGGTTGATCAAAAAATCCCCGCTCCGGGCGCTGTCCAAAAGATTCTCAGTTGTATGCGCAAGCTTATTGATCTTGGTCAGGGAGAGAAACCCGGATACCCCTTTTATGGTGTGAAAGGGACGAAAAATATCATTAATGATCTCCTTGTTGCCGGGATCCTGCTCCAGCTCGATGAGATTCACCTCTATGCTGTCCAGATTTTCTTCGGCCTCGGAAATAAAATCAGATAAGATCTCCATATCATCGTCTGATATTTTTTCCGGAATTTCCGGATCCGGCGTTTCGGAATCTGTGCTCTCCATGCCCCAGGTTTCATCCTCCGTGGGCTGCTGGGCCTCCTCTGGCAGGGAGGACTCCTCCCCGGGAAGGGCATGTTCCATGAACCGGATATTGAGCAGTTCCAGAACATCTGAAAAATCAAATGTAAAGGCTTCCCCCTTTTTGACATGGTTTAGGATGGATTTGAGCAGCAGGATCCCCTCTTCAATGGGGGTTGTGTCATAAATATTCTCAAGGATCATGTGCTCAATATATCCCTTGCAGGCGACGGCCACTTCAAAAAAGGTCGTGGCATTGTCCAGCTCCCCTGAGACATTTATAATTTCATCCAGGGTATGGGTCATGGTGGACAGATCCGGGATATCTTCATGGCAGAAACCGCCGAGGAGTCTGTTGAAACGAACCAGGCATGTATCCAGCTTTGCCAGTTTATCTGCAGGCATTGATTCTTTTTCTTTCTGAAGGCTTTTATCGTTTATTTCAGCAACGGTCTGAGCAACCTTGTCAAGATCCAAGGGGGCCTCCGTTCCGGTGCGATTCTTTCCATTTTCAGAGGGAATCATCCGCACCTTTGATCAAGAATGGTGATGAGCCGGTTTGTTTCCGGTTTGGTAACATAGTCGTCTGATTTGACCTGTTCACATTTGGCGATCATCTGGCTGTTGATCAGGCTGGAAAAAATGACCACAAAAATGGGGTGCAGTTCCGGATCCTGTTTGATAACCCGGCACAGGGTGAGACCGTCCATTCTCGGCATTTCTATATCCGTGATCAAAACAACATGGTTCAATTCTTGTTTTTTACCTGTTTTATAATGACTCCTGATATAATTCAAGGCTTTCTCGCCATCTAAAAATGGGGTGATTTTTTCAAATCCGGCCTTTTTCAGAGCCGAGAACACCCCCTTCTGGATGGTCGGTGAATCTTCTGCAAAAACGATTTCCAGCTGATCCCTGGAAATTGTATTTCCCTTTTGGATCATCTCTTCATCGACCTCTTCAATGACCTGATCCGGAAAGAAGCTGGAGAGGATATACTCCAGGTCCAGAACCAGGACCTGGCTGTTTTCAATATTTACCGATCCGGTAAAGCAGGCGTTGTCTTCAAAAAGCTGATCCAGAGGCACAAATTCTTTCCAGGAAAGACGGTGAATCCTTTTCACCCCCTGAACCCTGAATCCGGTAACGGAATTGTTGAACTCGGTAACAACAATAATTTCACGAAGGGGTTCAACTTCGCCGCGGTCAAGGTCAATATCCAGAATCCGGGCAAGATCGAGTACCGGAATGGTGGTATCCCTGTACAAAAGCATACCCAGCACACCCTTTTCCGCCTCGGGCAGTGCGGTGATGGCCCCGGGGTCATACTGCTGGATGGACTGCACCTTTGCCACATTCATTCCAAAGGGCTGGGCATTGACCACCACGGTCAGCAGTTCCATCTCGTTGGTCCCGGATTCAAGCAAAATTCCCAGGTCTTTCATTCGGTTATCATTCCCATTGAATTAAATTCTCTTTCTCCATCAGAGGAAGCGGCCCGGGCGAATTGTTTTTTTCCGGCCTGCCCCGAGCCATTGCCGGTCCGATGGATAAAAACAAGAGCCTGATCCTCAAAAGGATCCCTTCCTCTGCTCCGACGGATTCTGCTTAAAATAAACATGGGGGGATTTCCCGGGTGGACGATTTTTCCCCATAACTAGTCTTTATATAATTCTCCGGGATCTAAGGCAATAAAATTGTCAATTTATTTTGCGACCAGACCCTGGGAAGAAAAGGCAGGAAAAGAAATGAGATCCGTCGCAGATAAAAAGGGGCCGGCTTTAAAAGCCGGCCCCGGAACTTTAATACCCTGATACTTAATACCTGTAATGATCGGGCTTAAAAGGTCCTTCAGGGGAAATACCCAGGTAATCGGCCTGTTCCCGGCTCAGCCGGGTAAGGTTGACGGACAGATTTTTCAGATGGAGTCTTGCCACCTCCTCGTCCAGTTCCTTGGGCAGGGTATAGACCTTGTTTTCCAGTTTTTCCGTGGCCAGCTTGATCTGGGCCAGGGTCTGGTTGGAAAAGCTGTTGCTCATGACAAAACTGGGATGGCCGGTGGCGCATCCCAGGTTGACCAGACGCCCTTCGGCCAGGACAATCACAGACCTGCCCGACTCCAGGGTCCATTTATCCACCTGGGGCTTGATATTGATTTTCACGTTCTTGGGATTGTCGGTGAGAGAGGACATTTCGATTTCATTGTCAAAATGGCCGATATTACAGATAATGGCCTCATCCTTCATCTGCTTTATATGCTCACCCTTGATGACATGGTAGTTGCCCGTGGCGGTTACGAAAATATCGCCGACCTTGGCGGCTTCTTCCATGGTCACCACTGGATAGCCTTCCATGGCGGCCTGGAGAGCACAGATGGGATCGATCTCGGTAACCATGACAATGGCCCCGTATCCTTTCATGGAAGCGGCGCATCCTTTTCCCACATCTCCGTATCCGGCAATCACCACTGTTTTTCCGGCAATCATCACGTCCGTGGCCCGCTTGATGCCGTCGGCCAGGGACTCCCGACAGCCGTAGAGATTATCAAACTTGGACTTGGTCACAGAGTCGTTCACATTGATGGCCGGGAACAGAAGCTCATTCTTTGCCGCCAGATGGTAGAGCCGGTGAACACCGGTGGTGGTTTCCTCGGAAACCCCGCGGATATTTTCTGCGATTTTCGTCCAGAGTTCCGGGTTCCGGCCCTGGGAAACCCGGAGCCGGTCCATGAGACATTTTTCGTCCAGGCTGCCGGTTTCCTTTTCCAGAAGGGCAGGCTCCTTTTCAATCTTCACGCCCTGATGAACGTACAGGGTGGCGTCCCCCCCGTCGTCAACGATGAGGTCGGGTCCGGATCCGTCGGGCCAGAGCAGGGCCTGTTCCGTGCACCACCAGAATTCCTCCAGGGTTTCGCCTTTCCAGGCGAACACGGCGGCGGACCCTTTCTCGGCAATGGCCGCGGCTGCATGGTCCTGGGTGGAAAAGATATTGCACGAGGCCCATCTCAGATCCGCTCCCAGTTCATAAAGGGTATCAATGAGCATGGCCGTCTGGATGGTCATGTGAAGGCTGCCCATGATCTTGAGACCCTTAAGGGGTTTTGAAGGGCCGTATTTTTCCCGGATGGCCATGAGCCCGGGCATTTCCTTTTCAGACAATTGCATGTCCTTATGCCCTTCCTCGGCCAGCCCGATATCCTTGACCTTGTACTTCAAATTCAGATCAAGATCGATAACCCCATTGCTTTTTTTGCTATCCAACATAATTTTACTCCTTAAATTCTTAAAACCTGAGTTTGGATGATAATTTTCCCAGGTATCAGGCGCGTGAAAGGTTTAAACCGGAGCATACTGCACTGCAGTACGTGAGGATCTAAATCTTATAAAGCATCGCCGTATATGGGTGAATTTTCGTTCAAACTCTATAATCCGGCAAGATCCCTTATCTGATCCGCCTTGTCGGTTCTTTCCCAATAGAAATCAGGATCTTTTCTGCCGAAATGTCCATAGGAAGAGGTCTTCCTGTAAATGGGGCGCAGCAGGTCAAGGGTGGAGATGATGGCGGCCGGCCTCAGGTCAAACACCTCTTTTACGATATCAACGGCCTTTATCTGATCAACCCTGCCGGTTCCCATAAAATCAACCAAAAGGGAAACCGGTTCTGCCACGCCGATGGCATAGGCCACCTGGACCTCGCATTTATCGGCAATGCCCGAAGCCACGATGTTTTTGGCAACATACCTGCCCATGTAAGAGGCACTCCTGTCCACCTTGGAGGGATCCTTGCCTGAAAAACATCCGCCCCCGTGGCTGCCCTGGCCGCCGTAGGTATCAACGATGATCTTTCGTCCGGTGACACCGCAGTCCCCCATGGGGCCGCCCACAACAAACCGGCCTGTGGGGTTGATGAAAAACCGGGTATCTCCGTCGATCATATCCTCCGGGATCACCTTTTTAATGACTTCCTTGATAATGGAAGATTTCAGATCATCATAGGAGACGTCGGGAGAATGCTGGCTGGAGACCACAACCGTATCCACGCGTCTGGGCTTCCCGTCCACATATTCGATGGTGACCTGGGATTTACCGTCGGGCCGTAAGAAATCCAGGGCCCCGTTTTTCCTCACCTGGCTCAACCGTTTGGTCAGCTGGTGGGCATAGGTGATGGGCATGGGCATGAGTTCCGGGGTTTCATTGGTGGCAAACCCGAACATGAGTCCCTGGTCCCCGGCACCCTGCTCCTTGAACAGGCCGTCTCCTTCATTTACACCCTGGGCAATGTCCTGGGACTGCTGGTCGATGCTGGTGATGACCGAACAGGTCTGCCAGTCAAATCCCATGGAGGAAGAGTTATACCCGATATCCTTGATGGTGTTCCGGACCACGTCCGGGATATCCACGTAGCAATCTGTGGTGATTTCCCCTGCAACCATGGCAAGGCCTGTGGTAACCAGGGTTTCGCAGGCTACCCTGCATTTTTTGTCTTCGGCCATGATGGCATCCAGAATACTGTCTGAAATGGCATCTGCCACCTTATCGGGATGGCCCTCTGTAACGGATTCAGATGTAAATAATGAAGAACCTTTTTCCGGCATTTGACACTCCTTCGCTTTATGTTTTTATATGTCAATCAAACATTGAATCATAGAATTCCATTCAAATGGCTATTATCATGCTTTATTCTTTGTTTGTCAATGGCGCGGAAGAAATATATCAATATATGTTTATATTTGCATAAATTTAAAAATTTCCTTGACAACCCATTTGGTTTTTTCCAATCTGGCACCAACTTATCAAGGAGAAAAGACCATGAAAGAAATGAAACGAATCACCGGCATCGGATCTGCGCTGGTGGATGTACTGATCAATGAAAGCGATCAGTTTTTAAAAGACCTGGGAAAGGAAAAAGGCGGAATGACCTACCACGATGATCCGGAGATCCGGCAGATTCTGGACAAAAGCCCGGAGGTCCCGATCATCGTACCCGGCGGAGCCGCCTGCAACACCATCGTTGGGGTGGGAAACCTGGGGGGAAAGGCCCGGTTCATCGGAACCCGGGGCATGGATACCTACGGAGACCTGTTTGAAAATCAGATCCGCTCCTGCGGGGTGGAGCCCAGGCTCACCCTGTCCGGCTCCCCCACGGGCAAGGTGCTCTCCGTGGTCACCCCGGATGCCCAGCGCTCCATGTTCACAGACCTGGGGGCATCCACGGAAATGGATCCGGAAAAAATGGTTCCCGAACTTTTCCAGGATACGGACATCGCCGTGATCGAAGGCTACCTGCTTTTCAATCCTGAACTGATGAAAGCCTGTATCCGGGCCGCCAGGGATGCCGGTTCCAGGATCGCCCTGGATCTGGCCAGCTTTGAGGTGGTCAATGCCTCAAAAGACCTGCTCGACGACCTGGTCAAAGAATATGTGGACATCCTCATTGCCAATGAGGACGAGGCCAGGGCCTTTACCGGGGTTGAGGATGAAGAAAAAGCCCTGGAGACCTTGTCTGAAAATGTAACCTGGGCCGTTTTAAAGGTGGGGCCGCGGGGTTCCTGGGTCAGCCATGGGAATCAGGTCTTCCGGATCGATCCGGTCCGGGGAAGGGATCCCAAGGACACAACAGGGGCCGGGGACCTGTGGGCCGCCGGTTTCCTCTTTGGCCTGGCCCAGGGATTTGACATTGAAAAATGCGGCCGTCTCGGCTCTGCCTGCGGTTATGAGGTCTGCCAGGTCATGGGCGCCCAGATCCCGGAACAGGGGTGGGAGAGAATCCGGAGACTCATTTAATAAAGGCGAAAGCCAAAAGCAGAAAGTCCAAAGCCGGGAATTTTACCCGGCTTTGGACTTCAGACTTTCAACTTTTGACTCTTACCCGAACACCACCTTGTACACATCCTTATAGGTCCTGGCAAAATGGAACTCAATCCCCTCCTTGATATGGTCGGGGAGTTTCTTGAAATCAGACATGCAGCCCTGGGGCAGGATGATTTCCCTGATCCCGATACGGCGGGCCGCGATGATCTTTTCCTTGATCCCTCCCACGGGGAGGACTTCCCCGGTCAGGGTAATCTCCCCGGTCATGGCCAGGGGCCGGTTGACGGCCTTTCCCCTGGCAAGGGAGACAAGGGCCGTGGTCAGGGTAACCCCGGCGCTGGGTCCGTCCTTGGGGGTTGCCCCCTCGGGAACATGGACATGGATGAAGGAAGAATCAAAATAATCGGGTTTGATTCCAAACTCCTTTGAGTTTGCCCGGACATGGGATATGGCGATGTTGGCCGATTCCTGCATGATCTCACCCAGTTTTCCGGTCAGCTTGATCCCGGAGGTCTTATCGTGGACTTTTATGGCCTCTATGGGGAGGGTGGCCCCGCCCATGGAAGTCCAGGCCAGGCCCGTTACAATGCCCACCCCTCTCATCTGTTTTTCTTTTTTGAACATGGGCGGCCCCAGTAGCTTTTCCAGGGACTGAATATTGATCCGGATCTTCTCTTTTTTCTCTTTTAAAATCCGGACGATGCTCTTTCTGATGATCTTGTTGAGCATCTTTTCCAGGTTCCTGACCCCGGCTTCCCGGGCATACCCTTCGATGAGGTGGCGGATGGTGGGATCGGTAATGGTGATAATGGAGGAGGTCAGCTTGTTCCGTTTCAAGAGCTTCGGCCACAGGTGCTTCCTGGCGATTTCCATCTTTTCCGACGTGATATACCCGGACAGGTTGATCCGGTCCATACGGTCCAAAAGAGGGCCTGGAATGGTATCCAGCTGGTTGGCCGTACAGATGAACAATACCTTGGACAGGTCGATGCGCAGATCCAGGTAATGATCCAAGAATTCGGAATTCTGTTCCGGATCCAGAACCTCCAGCAGGGCCGATGCAGGATCTCCCTGGTAGGAGGCCCCGATCTTGTCCACCTCGTCCAGCATGATCACGGGATTGGCCACCCCGGTGTCCTTCAGGGCCTGGACCATCTTCCCGGGCAGGGCGCCCACATAGGTCCGGCGATGCCCCTTGATCTCGGCCTCGTCCCGCATGCCGCCCAGACTGAACCGGTAAAATTTTCTCCCCAGGGCCTCGGCAATGGATTTGCCGATGGAGGTTTTGCCCACGCCGGGAGGACCCACGAACAGGATAATGGACCCGGAGATGTCTTTCTTGTAAACACCGGCCGCAAAGAACTCGATGATCCTCTCCTTAACATCGGAAAGCCCGGCATGGTCCCGCTCCAGGATGGTTTCCGCCCTGGCGATATCGATGTTGTCCCGGGAATGGACCCCCCAGGGAAAGGAGGTGACCCAGTCCAGATAATTCCGGGTCACCCCGTATTCGGAAGAACCGGTTTCCAGGACGGAGAGTTTTTCAATTTCCTCTTCAAACCGCTTGATCACGTGTTCGGGGGGGTCGAGTTTGGCAAATTTCTCCTTAAACTTATCCACATCACTGGTCTTGTCGTCCTTTTGAATGCCGAGTTCCTTCTGAATGGCCTTGAGCTGCTCCCTTAGAAAGAATTTTCGTTTGTTTTCATCCACCTGGACATTGATATCCTTCTGGATCTTGGTCTGGAGCTTGGCGATCTCAATCTCCTTTTGGAGGAGCATCATCACCTGTTTCATCCTCTCGATGACCGACTCGGTTTCCAGGATCTTCTGGAGTTCATCCCCGGAGGCCGTGGTGATTCCGGCGGCAAAATCAGCCAGGGGGGAGGGCTGGTCCGGACTGAAACGGCCCAGGTATTGCTTAAGTTCCTCGGAATAGAGGGGATTGAGGGACAGAAGCTGCTTGATGGACGAAATGATGGCAATGGCATAGGCTTTGAGCTTGTCTGCATCCTCATCCTGTTTTTCAAAGTATTCCACCTGGGCCACAAAGGGGGGCTTGTCCGATAAAAATTTCTTGATCCTGAACCGCTCGAGGCCCTGGGCAATGAACTGGATATTGCCCTCCACCTCCACCATGTTGAGCATTCTGACCACGCATCCCACCTCGGGGAAGTCTTCCTTGTAAATATATTTTCCCGTTACATTGCTCAGGTAGGTGAGGCCCATGAGGTTTTTTGAATCCTTGGACGCCTTCATCAGGGTCTCTTCCCACCGCTTTTTATTGACCACCAGGGGCTGAACCTGGGCCGGCAGATGGGGACGGCCCGTAATGGGAACCAGATATAAAATTTCAGGTTTAAAGCTCTGCTCTACCAGCTGACCTTCCTTTACAGATTCTTCGTCATCGTTCACTATTTCAGGGGTGATTGTACTGCTGTCATCTGTCATATTTCACCTGTGAATTTAAATTTTCTGTTTGAAAAACGGTTTAGTATACTATAAATCGTTTTTAAAAGATGACAACCTAAAAACCAAAACCCGGTTCCATGGAAAGGATATAGATTTCCCATGGAACCGGGTTCTTTTTACCGGGAAGTCAGAATCTGATGATTTACGCTCTGACTATTTGCTGTTTGGGCCGCAGCATGTCTTTTCCCGGATTCCTTGGGCTGAACAATCACAGCCGCTGGAGCAGGAGCACCCCCCCTCCCCTTTAAAGGTTTTTATAAGATTCCGGGCAACAAATCCTCCGGCCAATATCAATATGATTCCCAAAACGATACTATCCACTCTTTAAATTCCTCCTCTTGGTTCTCTGGTGCAAGTTTATAGTGAAACAAACAGGGACCCGACCTGATAGGTCAAAACCGAAAGTCCAAAGGCCAGCACGGTATTAAACACCACGGAAAACGCACCCCACTTCCATGATCCGGCCTCCCTGGCGATGCAGACCACGGTCACAAAACAGGGAGCATAGAAAATGGTAAAGACAATCAGGCTCAGGGCCGTTAAAGGGCCCCATCCTTCCATGTTTGAAAGTCTCTGGGAAAGGGAAGACGTTTCCTCCGGGTCGACTTCGCCCAGGGAATAGGCTGTCCCCAGGGTGGAGACCACCACTTCCTTGGCAGCAAACCCGCCCACCAGACTGATATTGGTTCTCCAGTCAAACCCGGCCAGGCGGGTGATTCCCTCCAGGGAGGTACCGATCTTTCCGGCAATGGAATTTTTCAATCCGGCCTGGGCCTGGCTGAAATCAACCTGGACCAGGGCTTTTTTTACGGCAAGGGCCTGTTCACCCAAATTCTCCTCTTCAAGGGTTTCGATATCCTGTAAAACCTGGGAAGGAACGTCCCGGGTGATGGCTGTTTTTCGGGCCTGGAAATCGGCCTTACCGGCGTCGTCCAGTCCGGGAAAGGTCATCATGGCCCAGAGCAGGATGGAAATCCCCAGGATTACGGTGCCCGCCTTTTTCACATACTGCCAGGTCCGCTCCCAGGTATGGATGAGAAGGCCCTTGACCGTGGGCAGACGATAGGGGGGAAGCTCCATGACAAAGGGGGTGGATTCTCCCCGGATCAGGGTGGATCTCAGCAGCCTGGCCACGACAAGGGCTCCGGTCCATGAGACCAGGGTGATGATCAGCATGACCAGGGCCTGGTTTTTTGCAAAAAAAGCGCCCACCAGCAGGGCGAAGACCGGGAGCTTGGCCCCGCAGTTCATGAACGGCACGGTGAGCAGCGTGGCCAGACGCTCCTTGGGCGATTTCAGGGTCCGTGCCGCCATAACACCGGGAACGGCGCACCCACCTGCGATGCCGCCGGACACGATAAAGGCCATGACCGAGGCCCCGTGGAGGCCGAATATCCGGAAAACCCGATCCAGCATAAAGGCCATCCTGGCCAGATAGCCCGAGTCTTCCAGAAAAGAGATCCCCAGAAACATGAACATGATCAGGGGGGCAAACCCCAGCACCCCTCCCACGCCGTCGATAATGCCCGATATCACCAGGGACTTTAAAAGGCCGTCGGGAAGAAGGGAATCCGCCATACCGGAAAGCCATCCGAAAAAGTTTTCCAGCCATCCTACAGGGGCCTCGCTATAGGCAAATGTAAACTGGTAGAGTCCCATGAGAATGGCAATCATGATCACGGGCCCCAGCAGCCGGTGGGTCAGCACCTGGTCGATTCTATCGGTGATCTGCAGCCGGTTCCTGTCCTGGACATAGTTGATGACATTCTGTTTGAGAAGGGAGTGGATGTAGCCGTACCGCTGATCGGCAATCAGTCCCTCGGGATGGACGTTCAAGGTGGCATCCAGGTGACGGGTCAGTTTTTTGGTAATATCCTTGAGACGGGCAGAGATTTCAGGTGAGGCCGAATCGCCCATATCCATAATCTGATGATCATTTTCAAGGTACTTCAGACCGATCCACCGGGCCCCATAGGTCTGGGTAAGAAAATTTTCCGATGCAATGATGGATTCCATCTCATCCAGGGCCGCATCAATATCCAGTCCATAGGATATTTTCAAGGGCTGGGATGGCCGGGTCGAGCTTTTATCCAGGCTTTGGGCAATGGTTTTCAACAGGTCCTTTTTTCCTTCACCGCTCCGGGCCACCGTAGGCACCACCGGGACGTTTAAAAGACCGGACAAAGCCTCAACATTGATTTGAACCCCCCTTTTTTGGGCCACATCCATCATATTCAGGGCAATGCAGACCGGCAGGCCCATTTCCATGAACTGGAGGGATAAATAGAGATTTCTTTCCAGGTTGGAGGCATCGACGATATTGATGATCATGGCCGGTTTTTCATTGACCAGAAAATCCCGGGCCACAACTTCTTCAAGGGAATAGGCCGTCAGAGAATAGGTTCCGGGAAGATCCACCAGATGGAGGGATTGTCCCGATTCTGTGGAACAGGTCCCCTGTTTTTTCTCCACGGTTACCCCGGGGTAGTTGCCCACGTGCTGCCTGGCACCGGTAAGTGCGTTGAAAAGGGTTGTTTTGCCGGAATTGGGGTTGCCGGCCAGTGCAATCGCCGTACTCATATTATTCTACCTCCACTTGAATATGATCTGCCTCATTGTTTCTCAGGGACAATGTAAATCCCATTACCCTCAGGGAGACCGGATCGTACAATGGCGCCCTGCCCTGGATTCTGATCTCCTTGCCCGGGATGAGTCCCATGTCCCTGATCCTTCTGCCAAGCTCTCCAGCGGCCTTTACCGACGATATCCTTCCGGCCTGGTTGACCTTCATCTCACGCAAATTTATCTTAGTCAAATCAATCTCCTTACTGGCTATGCTTTAAAAGTATAGTGTGAAATATAAAATAATCCATACGGTGGATTGTTTTATATAGCTAACTTTTTTTCGTGTCAAGTGTTTTTTCTGCAGAGCAAAAAAAGGACAGAACCTGGTAAAAAGTTGACTTCCGGTTTTTTTCGGTATAAGAATAGCAGTAATTGATTAAGGAGAATGATCATGACCTACAAAACAGACCTGTCAGAGAGCCTTGAAGATTACCTGGAGACCATTCTTGAACTCCAGGAAAAAAACACCGTGGCCCGCTCAAAGGACATTGCCGAGAAGCTGGACATTAAAAGAGGTTCTGTTACCGGCATGCTGAAAAAACTGGCCGCCCAGGAGTTCATCAACTATGAACCCTATGGCTTTGTCACCCTGACCCCCAAGGGCCAAAAAATCGCCAAGGCCATTGAAAAACGCCACGTATTTCTGAAGGACTTCTTTTTCAGAATCCTGGAGGTGGATGAAGAAACCGCCGATGCCACTGCCTGCCAGATGGAGCATATCATGGATTCAAAAACCTATAAAAAGTTCACGGACTTCATAAAGAAGAACGACTGCTGATCCATCATCCAGTCAGGCTGCTTTTCCCCAGGCAGCCCCCGGTTAGCTCGCTGCCGCCCGTCCGAAGGCCCTCCATCGGAGCCCGGATCAAAGTGTGCATTTCAATAGTATCCCATCTAAAACTTTTGAATTGACATCTCTCTTTAATCGATTTATCATATGAATAATTGTTCATATGATGAGGTGTTGCATGGATATCTGTTCGGGAAAATGCATTAACAGAGAAAAGGTGGAAAAAACCCTTCTTTCCCTTCCGGAAACGGAAAAAGTGGGCCTGATGGCCGATATTTTTAAGGCCCTGAGCGATCCTTCAAGGCTGAAAATTGTCCTTGCCCTTGCCTGCCGGGAGCATTGTGTCTGTGATATTGCCGTTATCTGCGGACAGACCGACTCTGCCGTTTCCCACCAGCTCAGGATTCTAAGGACCCTGAAAATTGTCAAGAACAGAAGAGAGGGCAAAATTATCTACTACTCCCTGAGCGATGACCATGTAAGAACCTTGATCAAAATGAGCCTTGACCATATTAACCACTAGGAAACCCGGGCATTAACCCATGTCCGCCTGGGATGATTTTGGTGAACCAATTTGAACGAAAACCCATGATAAGGAAGAACTCTTTTGGATAGTATTTATAATATATTTATTGAAGCATGGGATATTTTCATGGACGTGTCCGTGTTCATGCTTTTCGGTTTTTTTATCGCCGGCCTGCTCCATGCTTTTTTCAAGGCCGACCAGATTAAAAAATACCTGGGCCGGGGAAAAATCAAGCCGGTATTTCTTTCGGCCCTTTTCGGCATCCCCATCCCCCTGTGATCCTGCGGGGTCATCCCTGTGGTCACAGGGTTAAAAAAACAGGGTGCCAACAACGGTGCCGCCCTCTCCTTCATGATTGCCACACCCGAGTCAGGGGTGGATTCCATTGCCATATCCTGGGCCATACTTGATCCTCTCATGACCCTGATCCGTCCCGTTGCCGCCTTTGTTACGGCCATATCAACGGGATTGGCTGAAAATTTTTTCAATCCTCTCCCAAATCCCAAACCCGGATTCGAGCCTGTCAAAATGGTCAAACCGGCCTGTTCCGGCAGCACATGAGGCTGCTCCTCGGATGCAGGTGCGTCCGGAAACCGGCCCAAACCCCGCAGACTGATTCCCAGGCTTGGGGACGGAATGAAATACGCCTTTGGAGAGCTGGTGGCCGATATTGCCCTGCCCTTTACCCTGGGCATCCTGATTGCCGGGGCCATCACTTTTTTCTTCCCCGAGGATATCACCCTGTGGGCCAATGACCACAGGCTCTTATCCATGCTGGTCATGCTCGGTGCGGGCATCCCCATGTACGTCTGTGCCACCTCCTCAACCCCGATTGCAGCAGCCTTGATCCTCAAGGGACTGAACCCGGGAGCGGCACTGGTCTTTCTTCTGGCCGGGCCGGCCACCAATGCAGCTGCCATCTATGTGGTGAAAGATCTTTTCAGTACCCGCACCCTGGTCATCTATTTGTCCATGGTGGCCCTCTGTTCCCTGGGCATGGGATTTCTCCTGGACTGGATCTACGGGTTCACGGGCATGGAAGCCAAGGCCATGATAGGAACGGCACCCCATATCATTCCCCGTTTTATTCAATGGGGATCGGCCGTCATTCTCCTGGCCCTGCTGGGATTCCAATGGATGAAGAGTTCAGGCTGGTGGAACAGGAGCCATGCGCCCTCACATTAAAAGGAAGGGGGTTGGATCCAAATTCATTGTGCGCCGGACCGACAATCGCAGATAAATCATTTGAAGAATTCTTGATTTTCAGATATTCTTGCCCTGTTCGGCTCACTCATATCTTGGAAACCTCAAACAGGGAGGGCCTTGCTTTGCCGAAAACTTTCCAGGTAACAGACTCCGGAATCCACACCAGTGAAAGCCTTTTAAAGGTCATTGACGCCCTGCCCATTTCCATTGCCGTTATCAATAAAAACAGAACCATCCTTCTGGCCAATGAGGCCACGTCCACGTTCCTGGGGAAGGACAAATCCCATATCCTGGGTCAGGTCAGCGGAAAGGCATTCGGCTGCATCCATCACGACGACGCCCCGGAAGGCTGCGGATTCGGTTCGGATTGTTCAAAGTGTATCCTCAGGCAGACCGTCCTGGACACGGAAATCCTGCAAAAGCCCCATCACATGGTGGAAACCAGCATGATTTTCAAAGAGTTTGGGGAAAGACATCTGAAGATATTCACCCTTCCCATTCTCCTGGATAAGGAACGGGTAGTCCTTCTGTCCCTGGAAGATATGACCGAAGCCAAAGAACATGAACGCACCCTGGTTGAAAAAGAAAAACTGTCCGCCGTCATGAAGACCCTGGGAGCCGTATGCCATGAAATCAACCAGCCATTGATGATCGTCCAGGGTCTTACGGAAATCATGATGCAAGATCTGCCTGAGGGCCATGGCCAGACTGAAAATCTGATGAAGATCAAAGAACAGGTAGAGCGCATGGGAAGCATCACCAAAAAACTGATGACCATTACCAAATACCGAACCAAGCCCTATCTCAAGGGTGAAATCATTGACATAGACTCTTCCTCAAGCCGTCCCTGATCCATTCCTATACGGTCCAGATCACTGTCGCAGTCACACTTTCCAGCTGTTTAATCACATGTCCGTCAACGGAAATCTCCTCCAGATACGCCCGGATCAGACCGGCAAGCTCTTTTCCGGGCCGCCGGCTGACATTTTTAAAAAAAGCCAGCTGGTTCCGGAATTCGTCCTCCAAGGGGATCTTCTGATCCCAGGCCACGGGATCAAAAAACACATCCGGAAAGAATCCCATGGAGAAAAGCAGATTGATCTTATAAAAGATCGTCTGGGGCTTGTCCTCCAGGGGTCTGTCCATGATCTTCTTCCAGAGGGCCTCCATAATCGGATTCTCTCTTTTGGCTGCCCAGCTCCGGATGGCGCAGCCCTTTTTGGCGCAGGCCATCATCTTGAGAAAAGTATCCGGCGTGGCGATCCCGGGAGACATGAAGGCCACGACCAGGTCGAAGTGACCCTCCCAGCCTCTTTTCCGGGTGTCGATCCCGTGCCAGTCTTCACAGAGCAGAAGAATTTTTCCTTTCAGGCCGGGTTCTTTTTCCAGATCCAGACGGCACCGGTCCAGCATTCCCCTTGAAAAATCCAGGGCCGTGACCCTTGCGCCCTGGCGGGCAAAGGTCATGGCATGCAGCCCGGTGCCGCAGCCGATGTCAAGAATCCGTATCCCTTCATGGAGAAGCCCTTTTTGGCTGAGCATTTCCAGGGTTTTGTCCATCCGCCTTTCCCGGACCTCGTCGGGATTTTTATTATAGCTTGCGGCTGCTCTGTCCCAGTATTCCGGAGAGGCAAACCCCTTGTGAACCGCATGGGTGTCCCCGGGTTTTTCCCGCTCCCACTCTTTTATCCAGAATTCCCGGTCTTTAGGGGTCATGATCCAATCATTCTTGATGTCTGGTTCTCAACAGCCGGAGAATGGGTCTTCCCCTCTCCCCCCGGATCTCTGTCCCCCGGGATGAAGAGCTCCACAATGTCCTGAATTACCACGTAAAGTGCCGGAACAAAGACCAGGGTCAGCCCGGTGGCTGCGATGAGACCGAAGCTGATGGAAACGGCCATGGGAATCAGGAACTGGGCCTGGAAGCTGGTTTCCAGGAGCAGAGGAAAGAGTCCTGCCACCGTGGTTACCGAGGTGAGGAGCACGGGCCGGAACCGGCTTTTGCCCGTGTCTATCACGGCCCGGAACAGTTCGGCCCCCTCCCTGACCCGGGTGTTGACAGAATCGATGAGGATCAGGGAATCGTTAACCACGATGCCGGACAGGGCCACGATACCGAAGATGGAGAACATGGTGATATCCAGACCCATGACCAGGTGTCCGGCAACGGCGCCGACCAGACCAAAGGGAATGGCCGTCATGATGATCACGGGCTGGACATAGGACCGGAACTGGCTGGCCAGGAGAAGAAACATGACCATGGCGGCAATGGAAAATCCTTTGGCAAGGCTGTCAAGGGATTCCTGGGTCCGCTTGGCCTGGCCCTCCAGGTCGTAGGTAACACCGGGGAACCGGGTCTGAAGCCGGGGGAGAAACTCCGCTTTCAGGGACTCAACGATATTCCTGGCATTGGCCCTATTCTCGTCTATATCGGAAATCACGGTAATAACACGGTTCCGGTCCACCCGCTGGATAGCGGAGTATCCCTGTTTTTCCTCTATCCGGGCCACTTGGTTCAAGGGAATCTCCCTTCCGTCCCGGGTCCGGATCCGGAGTTCGCTTAGGCTGGCTTCAGACTCTCTTTCTTCCTTGGAATACCGGACCATGACCTTTACCTCGTTTTTGCCCCGCTGCACCTTAAGGGCCTCGTCCCCGTAATAGGCCTGCCGGATCTGGGTGGCAATATCGGCCATGGTGACCCCCAGGGACTTTGCCCCTTCCCGGATATGAACCTGTTTTTCCATTTTTCCGGGCCTGAAATCGTCTGTAATATCAAAGGTACCCGGAAATGTGGCGATCTCGTCTTTAAGGGCCTGGGCCGCTTTCTCAAGCTGATCGAAATCGGCTCCCACCAGGCGGATCTCTATGGGGTTTCCGCCTGGGCCGCCGCCGATGGTGGTAAAGGTCAGCTGCTCGGTTCCCAGGACATCTCCGGTCAACTCCCTCCATTTGGCCACCACTTCCGAGGCGGATATTCCCGGCCGCAGGGAAGCCGGCTGGATCTCGACCCAGGCCTCTGCGCAGTGTCCTCCATATACCGGGGGCTTCCAGTCTCTTCTCGGAATCACGCCCACCTGGGAATAGGTGTTCAGGACCAGGTCCTGTCCGTCCCTGACCCGGTCCCTGAAAAACCCGTTGATTTCAACGGCGCCCGCTTCAATCTGCTTTATGGTTTTCTCCGTTGTTTCAAAGGGGGTGCCCAGGGGGTAGATCACCTCTGAAATAATCCAGTTGGAGTCTGTCTTGGGGAAAAAGACAAAAGGCACATGCCCCCCGGCCATAAGCCCCATGGATACAATGAGGCAGGCCGCCCCCAGGGCCAGGGTCAGATATCGGTTCCTCACACTGTACTTTAGGACCGGAATGTAGACCGAGTCAATGGTTCTGTTGAGCACGCGCTCCACCCTTTCCCTGATCCATGTGTGGGCGGCCAGGATATCTGTTTTCAGCCATTCCAGCCAGAAAAAAAATATCTTCTGGAATCGGGATTTCCTGGGATTGGGGGGCGTCAGGGCATGCTCCAGGTGGGCCGGCAGAATGAAGAACGCTTCCAGCAGAGATACGGCCAGGATAATGACAACGGCCTGGGGCATGATGCGCAGGAATTTCCCCATGATGCCGGTGATGTGCATGAGGGGGACAAAGGCCACAATGGTTGTGGTCACAGCCATAACCACCGGGGCTCCGATCTGATCCATGGAGTCGATCACAGCCTGTCTGGGAGACTTGCCCATGGAAAAATGGGTATAGACATTTTCCCCCAGGATAATGGCATCGTCCACCAGGATCCCCAGGGTCATTATAAATCCGAATAAGGAGAGCATATTGATGGATGCCCCGAAAAATTCGAAAACCAGAAAGGCCCCCATGAAAGATACGGGAATCCCCACGGCCACCCAGAAGGAAAGCCCCAGATTGAGAAACAGGGCCAGGACGATAAAGACCAGTAAAATTCCCTGTATCCCGTTTTTAAGAAGAAGATCAATCCGGTCCTGGACCAGGTCGGCCATGTTAAACCAATACCCCAGGCTGATACCCTTGGGCATGGATTCCCGGTGTTCTTCAATATACTGGATGGCCCGGTCGGAAATGGCGATGGTATCCTGGGAATCCGTCCTTCTGATCACCACCATGGCAGCGGGCTTCCCGTTGAATCTGGCCTCGATGTCGCTCTCCTCAAATCCGTCCCTGACCTTTGCCACATCCCCGAGCCGGATCAGGGTCCCGTCTTCCCGGGTCACCAGGGGGATCCTTTCAAATTCCTCACCCGTGTACAACTTCCCCTTGGCCCGGACCAGAAACTCCCCTCCCCTGGTCTTGATCTTTCCGCCTGGAAGTTCCAGGCTACCGGTTTTAACGACTTCGGCCACATCGTCAAAGGAGAGATTAAACCGCCTCAGGCTCTGTTCTGAGATCTCAACGGAAATCTCAAACTCCCGGACACCGGAAAGGGACGCCAGGGAGATCTCAGGAGTATCCACCAGATCGTCCCGGATTCTTTCCGCCGTATCCCTGAGCAGACGTTCTTCCACATCCCCGTAAACCGCCACATAAATGGCCGGATCATTGTTCTTGATTTCAACGGTAACCGGATCTTCCGCCTCCTCGGGAAAGGAGTCGATAAGGTCAATCTCGGTTTTTACCTCATCCAGTTTTTCATTGATATCGGTCCCGCCAGCCAATTCCAGGGTGACGGACCCGTTTCCTTCAATGGCTGTGGAATGCATGCTCTTGATGTCTTCAAGGCTTTTTAACTGCTCCTCGATCTTAATGCAGATCCCCTCTTCCACCTCTTCCGGGGTGGCCCCGGGATAGGATACACTGATGCTGATCATGTCCAGTTGGAACTGGGGAAACATCTCCCGCCTCATGTTCATGGCCGTATAGAGTCCGGCCACGATAAGGAAAACCATGATCAGATTCACGGAGACCCTGTGCTCCACCGACCATCTGCCCAGGGCTTTCATTGTGCATCCTCTACCGGCTTGATGTTCAAGGCCATCCCCTCCACGGCACCGGGAAGGGGAGAAGATATGATCAGATCCTCCCGGCCGATCCCCTGGCTGACATAAACCTTGTCCTCAAATTTTCGCAGCACCCTGACCTTGCGGATCTCAAGAACACTTCCCGTGGCCAGGAAGAGCCGGTCCCCGGATTTTAAAAGATCCCGGTCCAGTACAAATATATTTTCATGGACATCCCCCATGATCCTGCATTTGACAAAACTGCCCGGCTTTAGATCAAAGATTCCAGGAGAAGGGTTCTCCTTGTTGAGGATCTCAAGGGTCATGGGCAGGGTCCGGGTCTTTTCATCGATCTTTGCCTTGATTCTGGCCACCCGGGCTTCCCAGGCCAGGGTCTCCCCATTGGATGCCATGACCCTGGCCCTTGGGGTTTTCCCGTTCTTGAAAAAACTTTCAATCCATTTCATCTCCTCCAGGGGAATCCTCACATCCACATCCAGGGCTCCCTGCTCATAAAAGGATCCCAGAAACTGTCCTGCACTCACCACTTCTCCCAGTTCTGCATGCTTTTCCAGGACCCAGCCGTTGAACTCGGACTTTATCCTTGCCTTTTGAAAGGCCAGGTCGGCCCTTTGAAAGTCCACCTCTGCCATGGCCAGGGCAGCCTTTTTCTGTTCCATCAGAGGACCGGTAAGGGTGAGACGGTTTTCAATCCCCTGGAGTTGGATCCGGGCCCCCAGATGGGCCTGCTCTGCCTTGTCCAGGCTGTTCTTTGAGGCAAAATCATTCATACTCAGCGCCCGTATCCGTTTCATTTCCTTGAGGGCCAGTTCCACGTTGGTTTTTGACAGCTCAACATCTTTTTTAAGATTTTCAATATCCTGGTTCAGACTCCTGATTTCCGCCCGGGTCTGCCGGACCCTGACGGCGGCGGCCTGCCGGTCCAGGTCGTAGACACGCCGGTCAATCCCAACCAGCAGATCCCCTTTGGGGATGAATCCCCCCTCTACAAAAGCGGGATGAATAACCTCGATCCGACCGGGAACTTCCACGGAAACCCGGACCAGTTTTCTCGGTTTTACGGTTCCAAAAGCCTCCACCACCATTGCCTGGGATTCAGGGGACGCCTTTACCACACGGACGGAAGGCGGGGTCTGGACCCATTCTTTTTTTTGGGTTTTCTTTCTGCCCTTAACCAGCCCAAAGGCAATGGCGCCGGCAATACCGAAAATCAGGATTACCCGCAAGAGTCTGAATAAAAAAGATAAAATTTTTCCGGATCGAAATTGATTTTCCATTTTAATTCCTCTGGATGAAGTCAATGGAGAATAAGTTATCTCTATATACCATGAAATTCTTTTTTAAAAGGGGGTTTTTAAAATGGAAACCGGGAAGAACCGGAGAATACTTTGGAAGGAAAAAAAAGGCAGTGCCCGGACAGGCACTGCCCAAAGGATTTTATTTTTTGTTCAGGGTCTTTCTGCCCAGACCGGCCAGACCGATGAGGCTGAATCCCAGGAGAATCATGGTTGCGGGCTCGGGATTGAGTGTTTCCTTGCCCATGAGGATGTCATTTCCCATGGTGATGGAGAAAGCCCAGGTTGTTGCCGCAAAACAGGTCAGGATCAGCATGCATATCAATATATTCATCAAGGTTTTCATGGTTTTCTTTTCCGTTGGATTTTTAGTTCAAATCAGTTTCCGCTTTCATCAGCTTTGGAACATCTACGGATTCATTCATCCACGTTGCCTTTGTACGACTGCATCATGCGTACCAAAGCCTCATCCTCGAAAGGAAAAACAATACAACCGCTTGAAATTTTGGAAATTATTTTTATATGAGGCGGTTTTCATCCCGGATGGGATAAAAGAATAAATTCTAAAGTTGTGAAAAAAATGTAATATTTTTTGTGTACTTTTAAACACATAATTGCGAATTTTTTTCACAATAAGGAGTAAAATGGGACTGCGAATGGGAAAGGAAAGATTATTTTTTGGATTTTGTTCCTTTGGGTTTGGGATTTTCTTTGCCGGCCGCAGCGGTTTTAGGGGTTGCCGGAGCTTTTTTGGGCTTGGTTCCCCTGAGGATGGGAATCAGGTCATCCCGGTTCTGGGCAAAAAGAAGGGACACGGCTTCCATCTGGGTTTCATTCAGTTTGATCTTTGAGGTTTCCAGGAATTCAAACAAATTGTCGGCAATATCAAGCATTTTATCATAGGCGTCTGCTTCTTTTTTTGTCGCAAATGTCATTTTTTCCTCTCCATTCCTGACCACTATATACTTTACAATGACAGCCATTTTATCTCCCTTAAATCCTTTCTGAATCAACACTTGTTTTTTCCTTGCCCGGACCCGGACAAGGAGAGAAAGCCTTAATCCTCAAAACTCATCAATCCATACTCATATTATAAAACAGGGCCCGGGTAAAGAACTTTCCTTTCCCGGGCCCTAAAGCCTATCCTTTGGATTTATTGTTTACCGGCAAGACTGATTTTCGTGGGAGTCTTACACTTCAGGCCTGGGAAACAGGCCGCTTCTTTCCACGATCTCGGGAACTTTTTCCTCCCACTCAATGGCCATGATGTGGAATCCTGCAACCCCGTCCACCTCCTTGAGTTCCTGGATATGCTCCACACAGATATCAATGCCTTCCTGGGCCTGTTTGCCTTTTTCCACCCCGGCAAGGCGCTTTATGATCTCCTCGGGCACGTCCATGCCCGGCACTTTTTTGGCCATGTACTTGGCCATACCCACGGATTTCATGGGGGTCATGCCGGCCATGATAAAGACCTTTTGGGTAAGGCCCCTATCCCTTGCCCTTTTGATCCACTCTTTGAACTTGTCGATGTTGTAGATGCACTGGGTCTGGATGAACTCGGCACCGCAGGCAATCTTTTTGGCAAGCCTCGGCACCCTTATCTCAAAGGGATCGGCAAAGGGGTTGGCTGCGGCGCCCACGAATATTTTGGGCGGACGCTTGATGTCGTCTCCGCCCAAAAACTTGCCCTGGTCCCTCATGTGGCGGACGGTCTGGAGCAGCTGCATGGAATCGAGATCATGGACGTTCTGGCCCTGGGCGCAGTCCCCGAAGCTCTGGTGGTCCCCGGAAAGACAGAGCATATTTGGGATGTCAAAGGAGGCGGCGCCCAGGATATCGCTCTGGAGGGCCACCCGGTTTCTATCCCGGGTCACCATCTGCAGAACCGGCTCAATGCCCATGAGCTTGAGGTGGATACAGGCGGCCAGAGAGGACATCCGGGTCATGGCGGTCTGGTTGTCCGTGACATTGATGGCATCCACATAATCCTTGATGAGCCGGCCTTTTTCCTTTACCTCTTCCGCGTCACTTCCCCTGGGCGGTCCGCACTCGGAGGTGACGCCCAGGTGGCCGGCCTTTAATATCTTTTCCAGTCTGCTTTGTGTCATCAGCTCGCTCATATCTTCACATCCTCCCTTGTTACGGTTCTGGGGCCGCCGGCCCGGTCTGTGGACCAGTCCTTGATGGGGGCGACTTTCTCGTAGTCATCCATTTTGCCCAGGGCCTTGAGCCGGTCAATGATGAGCTGCCAGGCACAGTCCGTGTCCGGCCCCAGCTCGCACTTGCCGTTGGTGGACCCGCCGCAGGGACCGTTGAGCACCCGCTTGGCGCACCGGGAGACCGGACAGATTCCCCCGGTCCTGGCCAGAACACAGGAGCCGCAGGCCTGGCACCGTTCGGTCCAGAGTCCCCGGTCTTCATTGGCCCCCAGACAGACCGTGTTGACGCCCGGAAGCAAAGGCGTGGTCAGATATTTTTCCGCTGCAAACTGGACCCCCACTCCGCAGGCCAGGGAGACAACAGCGTCGTAATCATCGATATTGGAGCGGATCTCCTCCAGATATTCGTGGTCGCACTGGCGCTCCAGGGTCCTCTCGGAAATGACTTTTTCCTTTCCCTGGGTGATGAAATACATTCTCAGGGCCGATGCCAGAACCTCCACCTCTTTTTTGCCGCCGGCCTCGCACACGGTTACACATTCGTTGCACCCCAGGATCAATATCCGGTCGAAATCCTTGACCTCTTCGATAATCTCTTCCAGGGGTTTTTTCTCTGCTATTATCATATGCTCACCTCATCTACAGCGATTAATATTTTTTATTGATTCAGGCGGCCTGGGCCTTTTTCTTTTTGGCGATCCGGATGGGACTGGGTCCCAGCTCCTTGATCTTGTTCACCATCTCAATGGAATACTGGGCAAACAGGGGGCCTTCCCCGGAAGACAGATTGAACATGCGGACCCGCTCTCCGCCGACGCCGACCTGATCCAGAATTCTGGCAGCCTGTTCCACCCGTTTCCTGGCCCTGAAATTTCCTTCGTTAAAGTGGCAGTCCCCTTCCATGCAACCGACCACGTAAACTCCGTCCGCCCCTTTTTCAAAGGCCCTGAGGATGTGAATAATATCGAGCTTGCCTGTGCACGGCAGCCGGACAATTCGAAAACTTGAGGGAATCTTCAATCGCATGGAACCTGCCAGGTCCGCGGCTGAATACCCTCAGTAATTACAACAGAATGACAGGATAACGGGTTCGAATTCTTTTGTCATATCACTCCCTCCAGCAAAGATTCCACCTTGCTTAGCAATGAATCGTCTTCATACCAATTCAGTTTTATGGTTTTGGCCGGACATTCCGATGCACAGACACCGCATCCCTGGCACAGGGCAGGATCGATATAGGAAACCCCGTCCTCATTGATCACGGGGACATTATAGGGACAGGACCTGACGCAGACCAGACAGGATGCGCAATGATACGGGTCAACCTCTGCGGTCACCGCAGACAGGGTCAGATACTCCTGGGCCAGGAAGGTCGTGGCCCGGGAAGCGGCTGCCATGGCCTGGGCAATGGTTTCCGTGATCAGCTTGGGACCGTGGGCTGTTCCGCAGATAAACACCCCTTCTGTGGCGGCATCCACGGGCCTGAGCTTGACATGGGCTTCCATGAAGAATCCTTCGGGATTTCTCTGGGTCTTGATGATGGTGGAAAGCTCTTCGGTATCCGAGGCGGTCACCCCGGTACTCAGGATGACCAGATCGGCCTCGGCCTCCACCCTGGCGTCCAGGACATGATCCTTGAAGGTCACTGACATCTTCTTGCCGTCTCCCTTCTCCACCTGGGGCGGATGTTCCTTATCGTACCGGGAGAAAATCACCCCCAGGTTTCTGGCCTTGGTATAAAACTCCTCGAGCATGGAGTACATTCTCATATCCCGGTAAAGGATGAACACATCCGTATCCGGGCTCTTTTCCTTGATGGCAATGGCGTTCTTGACGCCTGCCTGGCAGCAGATCCTGGAGCAGTTGGGATTCTGTTCGTTCCTTGATCCCACGCACTGGATCATGATCACCCGGTCAAGATCTTTGACCTCGCCTTTTTCCAGCATGTCGGCAAGCTCCACCTGGGTAACCACAGATTCGCTTTCATTGTACATGAACTCAGTGGGCTGATATTCCAGGGCTCCGGTGGCCACAATCATGACCCCGTGGTCGATCTTTTTCTCGGCCATGGAGGGCCCCACCATGACCTGGGTGTTAAAATTGCCCTTGTAGCCGGAGAATCCGACCACCAGGGCCTGCTTGAGCACATCGATATTTTTATGGCCCTCAACATCGGCCACAAGATCCTTGACAAAGGCCTGAATATCGTCCCCTTCTATGGTGTGGTGAAGTTTTAAGGCAAATCCGCCCAGCTCGGCTTCCTTTTCCACCAGGGTTACATGGAATCCCTGGTCTGCCAGTCCCCTGGCCGCAGTCATGCCGGCCACACCCCCGCCCAGGACCAGGGCCTTGTCAATGATGGTGATCTGTTTGTCGTGCAAGGGTCCCAGGGTGGTCACCCTGGCCACGGCCATGCGGATAAGGTCCTTGGCCTTGGCAGTGGCCTTTTCCGGCTCGTGGAAATGCATCCATGAATCCTGGTTCCGGATATTGGCCATCTCAAAAAGATACTTGTTAAGCCCTGCTTCTTCCAGGGTGTCCATGAAGATCCCCTCATGGGTCTTGGGGGTGCAGGAGGCCACCACCACCCGGTTAAGCTTATATTCGTCAATCACCTCCTTGATGGTCACCTGGGTATCCTGGGAACAGGTGAAAAGATTCTCTCCGGTGTAGACCACATTGGGAAGATCCTTGGTATACTTTTCCACCTCTTCCACGTCGATTACCCCGGCGATATTGATCCCGCACTTGCAGACAAAGACCCCGACCCGGGGATCCTCACCCAGTACATCCCTCTCCTCGGGCATGCTCACGGTCTTGGTCCGGGTATGCCTGGCCGGTGCCAGATGGACCCCGGCGGCCCCGGCAGAGCCGGATGCCTCGGTTACGGATGAGGGGATATCCTTGGGTCCCTGGAAGGATCCGGACACGTAAACCCCGGGCCTGGAGGTTTCCAGGGGATTGAAGGTAGTGGTTTTCACAAAGTTGTACTTATCCAGGTCCACGCCGATGCGGCTGGCCAGGTCTGCGCTCTCCTTGGGAATGGTCAGGCCCACGGAAAGAATCACCATGTCAAAAATCTCTTCCTGTATCTGCCCCAGTTCGTCGGCATATTTGAGAACCAGGTTGTCCGTGCCCGGTTCCTCGGTCACGGAATGGATCCTGGATTTGACAAACCTGACCCCTTCCTCTTCAGCGGCTCTATTATAGTATTTTTCGTAATCCTTGCCGAATGTGCGCATGTCCATGTTGAAAATAGCCGCATCCAGCTCTTTTTCCGAATGCTCCTTGGCGATCATGGCATCCTTGATGGCGTACATGCAGCATACCGAGGAGCAGTATCCATTACCGCATTTGTTGGTATCCCTGGAGCCGATACATTGGAGCCAGGCGATTTTTTCGGGTTCCTTTTCATCCGAAGGCCGGACCAGATGTCCCATGGTGGGACCGCCGGCGCTTAAGATCCGCTCAAATTCCAGGGAAGTCATGACGTTCTGGGAGCGTTTGTACATGTATATATCGTCCAGGCCCGAAGGATCATAGACTTCCGCGCCTGTGGTCATGATCACGGCACCCACGTCGAGATCCCTTACCAGGGGCTGCTGATCGTGCTCCACGGCTCCGGCCAGACAGGCCTCCACACATTGGTAGCATTCGGAACAGATCCCGCAGGACAGGCACCGGGATACTTCCCTTTCAATGGCTTCAAGGGCCAGGTCCAGGGTGACCTCTTTAAAGTTGCCCTCCCGGTCGGCCACGCTGATCTTGTCCGGGTGCACCCGGTCCAGCCGGGGAACATTCTCGATCTCCGGCTTTTCAAACTCATAGCTCTTTTCCCGGTCCTCGGCAAGGTCCAGGCCGTTGATGAATCTATGGATGGACTCGGCCGCGGTCTTGCCCGAGGCAATGGCGTCCACAACGGATTTGGGGCCGTAATAGGCGTCCCCCCCGGCAAAGACCCAGTCAATGGGGGTCTGGAGGGTAAGAGGATCTGCCTCGTATCCCCCCGGGGGGGTCAGGGCGATGCCCTCTTTATCGGCAAAACCGGTCTCTCCCATCTGGCCGATGGCCACGATCACCGTGTCCGCCTCATAGGAGGTGAGCTTGCAGTCGTCGTACTGGGGATTGAATCTTCCGTTCTCGTCAAACACGGCCGTGCATTCCTGGAAGCCGACCTCGTTGACTTTTCCGGAGTCGTCCCCGTAGAAACGCAAAGGTCCCTGGCTGTTGACGATGTGGACCTTTTCTTCCAGGGCCTCTTCGATCTCGTAATCCCAGGCCGGCATCTCGTCCCGCTTTTCCAGGCAGACCATGGTCACATCGTCGGAGCCCAGGCGCCGGGCGGTCAGGGCCACGTCCACGGCCACGTTGCCGCCGCCGATGACAATGACCTTGCCGGAGAGTTTCTCTCCCTTGCCCATGGCCGCATTTCTCAGGAACTCGGTTCCCTTGAGCACGCCCTCAAGGTCTTCGCCTTTGACGCCCAGTCCCCTGGACCCGTGCAGGCCCGTGGCCATGAACAAAGAGGCGTACCCCTCCTTTTTCAGGCTCTCCAGGGTGATGTCTTTGCCGAATTCCACAGAGGTTTTGATCTCAACACCCAGTTTTTCTATGACGTCGATCTCTTTTGCAAGTTCCGCCTTGGGCAGGCGGTATTCCGGGATGCCCACGGCCATCATCCCGCCCTTGACGGGCAGCTTTTCAAATATGGTGACCTTGTACCCTTTCTGGGCCAGGTAATAGGCAGCGGTCAGCCCGGCAGGGCCGGAACCCACAACCGCCACTTTTTCGGGCCGTTCTTCAAGAATATCGGGGACCCAGGGACCTTCTTCACTGTCCAGGTCCAGCTGGGCAATGTACCGGTGAAGATATTGGATGGCCAGGGGCTGGTCCGCGTCCCCCCGGGTGCAGACAGACTCGCAGGGATGGTGGCAGACCCGGCCGCAGGAACCGGGAAAGGGGTGTTCCTGTTTGAACAGCTTCAGGGCCTCATGGTGCTTGCCCTGGTTCATCAGGGCGATGAATCCCTGGATGGATACATGGGCCGGGCAGGTGGCCTTGCAGGGCGCCACGGAACGTTTGGAGATCCCGTACCCTCCGGGAATGGCCTGTTCATATTGTTTAAAAATGGCTTTTCTCGGAGCCAGTCCCTGGTTGTGCTCACTGGGAACATCCACAGGGCAGACTTTGGTACACTCTCCACACGAGGTACACTTTAACAGATCAACAAATCGCGGATTTTCCCTTACCCTGGCAGTGAAATTTCCCTGTTCACCGTCAAGCTCGAGAAGTTCTGTGTTTGTCAGGAGTTCAATGTTCAGATGCCGGCCGACCTCGACCAGTTTGGGTGAGATCACTCACATGGTACAGTCATTGGTCGGAAATGTCTTGTCCAGCCGGGCCATCATACCGCCGATGGCGAATGATTTCTCAACCAGATAAACATAGTACCCTGAATTGGCAAGATCAATGGCGGACTGCATTCCTGCGATACCGCCGCCGAGAACCATAACAGAACCTGAAAGGTCTTTGCCGGATGTTGAATTTTGCGTCATTATCTCTATCTCCTAACCATTATTTTAGCCGCATTGATCATGAGCGGTCTTCCATGGTCCAATGACACAACAGGCCGTATGCCAAAGGGCATAAAAAAACCGGCCATTGAATTTCTTCAATCAGCCGGTCATTGAACCTGCTCCACTTAGGATAAAAGAGACTGCCGGAAAACAGACTGGAAAACCGTGCCCGCCACATCCTGAAAACGGATAATCCGTTTTCGATATCCCGGCCGGTTTCTGTCCGCAAGCTCTGCCTGGCCGGATAATTCTGCCGGCCATGGACAATATATCGTTACGCGTGGACTGCGTGATATTGGAATAAGCTATTTGGCACCTCATATCATCTGCAAGCGGTATTCGGAATTTCACAGCTCATAACTCAATAGTATGATAGCCTGAAACGTTCTTGTCGCATCAACCGGTTATTCAGACCAGTCTCCGCATCAACCACAAACCAGTGCCGCCCAGAAATTACCCGCTCAACAGGAAATCAGCTTTCATTCACAACAATTCACTTCTCAGGTGTCACACGATTATCTTTCCCCATTCCTAAGTAAAAAAATGAGAATTTTTTGTCAAGAATTTTATTCCCGGTTCTTTTCTTTCAACTTGAGAAGTTTATTACTGAACCAGATCAGAACCAGGACAGGCGTTCCCATGAGGGCCGTAATCAGAAAAAAAGCGGGATAGCCCAGGGAATCTACAATAGAACCGGAGTACCCGCCGAACACCTTGGGAATCAGGGTCATCAAAGAGGAAAAAATAGCATATTGAACTGCCGTGAAACGGATACTGGTCAGGCTGGATAAAAAGGCCACAAAGGCGGCACTGGCCATTCCCGCAGCAAGATTATCCGCAGAGATGACCAGATAAAGCAGGGGCAGATTCGGCCCGGCCTGGGCCAGGGTCATGAACAATAGATTGGTCAAAGAGGAGAGCACGGCCCCTGCAAATAAAATTTTCATCACCCCGAATCTCAGGGAGAGGATTCCCCCCAGGAATCCGCCGGCCATGGTCATGAAAAGGCCGAAGGTCTTTACGATGCCGGCGATCTCTATTTTTGAAAATCCCAGGTCCTGGTAAAACACATTGGAGATCACCCCCAATACGATATCCGAAATCCGATACAGACCGATCAGGGCCAGCATGAGGCAGGCCAGGGACAAGCCGTATCTCCTGAAAAAATCATGTACCGGCTCCACATAGGTTTCCCGGATCATCTCTTTGTTCACCATCCCGGTTGCCATGAGAAGCCTTCCCAGGATTGCCGAGGATGTAATCCCGAGGCCCAACCGGCAGAACTCTATAAAAAATCCGGAAAGGCCCGGATTATGAAATATCTGATTCAACTGGTGTTTAACGGCTGAGGCAGGGCCCGCACTCAAATAAAAGACCGTAACAAACATGGAAGCTCCGGCCAGAAATACCAGAATAGACCCCAAATAATCCCTTGAAGAGCGGCCTCTTCTGGAATCATCCGCCATCTCGGGCTCAGGAATCACAAGGGTGGTCACCACTCCCACCAGCATCAGCCCGGCCATGATACAATAGGTGGCGTGCCATGCCGAAAAGGAGTAACTGCCCATGGTAGAGCCGAAAACCTCAGCCAGGAAAAGGGCACCGGCACCGGCCGCCAGCATCCCGGTCCGATACCCGGCGATATAGGATGAGGCCATGAGGGCCTGGAGTTCTGTGGCAGCAGACTCTATCCTGTAAGCGTCAATGATGATGTCCTGGGTGGCCGAGGAAAACCCCAGCATCACCGCTGCCGCCGCCATGAAGGTCAGGGGGTGGCTGCCTGAACCCGGATCAATCCATGCCATGCATAAAATCGCCAGGATCACCCCGGTTTGAGCCGCCAGCATCCAGGATCGTCTCCGGCCCAGGGTGCGGGTTAAAAAGGGAATGGGGATCTGGTCCACCAGGGGAGCCCATACAAATTTGAATGAATATCCCAGGGCCGCCCAGCTGAAGAAGGTAACGGAAGAGCGCTCCACACCTGCCTCCCTGAGCCAGAGGGAAAGGGATGAAAAGATCAGAAGAAGGGGCAGGCCGGCCGAAAATCCAAAGGCCAGCATGGTCAAAACCCTTGGATGGAAAAAAGCGGCCACGGATTCCTGCCAGTTTCGCACGGGCGGAGGGTTCATCTTTTCAGAAAAAATATCAAAGGGATAGTTCCAGGTCCGAAGGGACCCCGAAGCAGGAAATGGGAGGCGCCCCGGTTTTCCGGGCCCGGTTTTCAAGAATCCGGCAGCTTTGTCTGACCATCTCCTTCATCTGGGCATCTGTCCGGTCCTGATTCAGGTGGATCAGGCCCAGCTGACCGACTCCGGCCTTTACGGCAAGGTCAAGGACATCTGAAACAGAGGAGTGACCCCAGCCGATCTTGTCTTTGTACTCTTCTTGAGTGTACTCTGCATCATGGAACAGGATGTCGGCCCCCCGGGCAAAATTTACATACGCTTCAGCCCCCTGGCTCTGGGGATGGTCGTATCCCAGTTCATTGTCCGTTAAAAAGACAAAGCTCTTTCCTTCTTCCGTGAACTTATACCCCATGCTGTCCTCGGAATGGCTGGTGGGGATGGCCTCCACCTCTATGGATCCGATGGTGAACTTCTGGTTCAGGGAAGGGTCAAAATAAAGATCCGCATCAAAATCCGTCAGTTTTATGGGAAAAAACGGAGGTCTCATGACATTTTCAAAGACCTGTCTGGTGCTCAGCCCGTCAAATTTCCGGTCCTGGATGACCAGTCTGTTTTCTTTATACAGAAGGGGAGCAAAAAAAGAAATGCCGAGGATATGATCCCAGTGGGTATGGGTTAACAGCATGAAATATTCAGATGCCTTTCTCCGGACCAGGGATTTGCCAAGCCTTCGGATTCCGGTTCCTGCATCGATGATGATGACCTCTCCGGTTTTTGCAATCACTTCCAGACAGGTGGTATCTCCTCCGAATTCAGCGTATTCCCGACCCGATACCGATATTGAACCCCGTGATCCCCAGCATTTAATATACATGTTTCTCCCACATGGAGCTAAAATTAGATTCAGTTCCTAACTTAATTTATATAGAATCGTATGAATCTGAAGGAAAATCAATATTTTTTTCTTAAACAGGGCTGAAAACCACGGACAAATCAGATTCATTTAATGAAATTTAATTATTTTTAAAAAAAGTTAAATCATATCAAACTTTCTGCCTTCCACCCGTTGACAAGCCGTATATTATCGCTTAGGGAAATAAATGAGAATGAGGATAACTCAATTTTAAAAGGGAGCGTCTGATATGGCACAACTTATCGCAGACAGAAGGGATGTTGACTTTGTACTTCATGAACAGGTCGGAATGGTTGAACATGAGCTTTTTGAGGAATTCAATAAAAAAACCGTTGATCTGATCGTTTCCGAAGCCAGGAACCTGGCCATCAAGGAAATCCTGCCCACCTTCAAGGACGGAGACGAACAAGGCTGCATCCTTGAAAACGGCAAGGTAAAGGTTCCCGACTCCTTTAAACGGGCCTGGGAACTCTATTGCGAGGGGGAGTGGCTGGCCATGTGCGATTCTCCGGAAGTGGGGGGACAGGGCATGCCCAAGACCGTGGGGTGTGCGGCCCTGGAGTACATGACGGGCGCCAATTCCGCCTTTATGCTCTACTACGGTATGACCCACGGGGCTGCCAAGCTGGTGGAAGTCTTTGGAACCGAATCCCAGAAAAACCTCTATATGAAAAAGATGTTTGCAGGAACTTGGGGAGGCACCATGCTGCTCACCGAACCCGAGGCCGGTTCCGATGTGGGGGCATTGACCACCATTGCCAGGAAAAAGGCAGACGGCACGTACTCCATCCAGGGATCCAAGATCTTCATATCCGCAGGGGAGCATGATCTGTGCGAAAACATCATCCATCCGGTCCTGGCCAGAATTGAAGGAGCACCGGCCGGAACCCGGGGGATCTCCCTGTTCCTGGTCCCAAAATTTCATGTCAATGAAGACGGTACCCTAGGTGAATTCAACAACGTGGTCTGCACGGGCCTTGAAAAGAAAATGGGAATCCACGGCAATGCCACGGCCTCCCTCTCCCTGGGTGAAAAAGGCGAATGCATCGGCACTCTCCTGGGCGAGGAAAACAAGGGCATGCCGGAGATGTTCCAGATGATGAACGAGGCCCGGGCCTTTGTGGGCATGCAGGGATTTGCCGTTGCCTCGGCCTCCTATATGTATGCCCTGGAATATGCCCGGACAAGGATCCAGGGCAGACACCTGACCGCGGGCAAGGCTGCCGATGCCAAGAGCGTGCCCATTATCCAGCACCCGGATGTGCGCCGCCAGCTATTAAACATGAAGGCCTATACCGAAGGCATGCGCTCCCTGATCTACTATTACGCCAAATGCTCGGACATTGTCCGCACCACGGATGATGAAGAATTAAAAGCAGATACCGCCGCTCTTATTGAGGTATTGACCCCCATTGTCAAGGGGTTTGTCACGGACAAATCCTTTGAGGTCTGTTCCCACGGGATCCAGGTTTACGGCGGATACGGATATGTCAGGGAGTTCCCTGTGGAGCAATTGCTCAGGGATTCAAGAATTTTCATGATCTACGAGGGCACCAACGGGATCCAGGCCATGGATCTTCTGGGCAGGAAACTGTCCATGAACAACGGCAAATCCTTTGACTATTTCCTGGAACAGATCCAAAAGACCGTTACAAAGGCCCGGGAAATTCAAGGGGTGGAGGAACTGGCCGGGAAAGTATCCCATGCCCTAACCCGGCTGGAAGAGCTGGCCGCAGAGATGAAGCAGCGGTCAAGGTCGGAAAAGGCTCTCAACGCCTATGCCTTTGCCCATCCCTTCCTGGAAATCACCGGGGAGATCACCTTTGCCTGGATGCACCTGTGGCGGGCCTCGGTCGCCGCACCCAAGCTGGCCAAAAAGGCTGGATCCCTTGAAAAAGAAGCCGTGGCCAAAAAAGCGGCCAAGAACAAGGATGCCGCCTTTTATTCGGGACAGATGGAAACGGCCCGGTTTTTTATTCATACCCTTCTGCCCTCGGTTTATGGTAAGATGGACGCGATTCTGGAAGGGGACTCCTGTGTGGAGGATATACTCGACGTCTCCTTTGGATCAAAATAAAGGGGTGGAATGGAATCTCGCCCATCTGCTGCGGTGCTGCAAAATTCTGAAACCCTCACGTACGGAAGTACGCTCCGGTTTCAGAATTTCCTGTGCCCTGCATATGGGCAAGCATCCATCTCAACCCGGGGAAAATAATATATTTTGTTTGGATAAAAAGGTGAACGATGAAAGCAGCGGAAACCGTCTGAACGGATGCAGCACCTGCTCTTCCCGCTGTTGAACATCATCAATAGAATTTGGAGGTAAGATCATGCTGGAATATCTGAAAAAAAGCGTTCTGACCGGTGTGGGCATGGCATTGAGATCCAAGGCCGAAATTGAAGAGATGGCAAAGGAATTTGCAGAAAACGCCAAGATGAATCAGGCCGAGGCAGAGGAGTTTCTGGATGAATGCCGCCAGAAATACGAGGATGCCCGGTCAGGTCTGGACAAAAAAATCGAGGCGGCCATTGAAAATGTCTTAAAAAGGCTGGATCTGCCGTCCCGGTCCGATCTCCTGGAACTCAACCGCCGCATTGACGCCCTTGCCGAAAAAATAGAAAAATAGACGCCTGCCCATGTTGAGCATCAAGTCCATAGGAAAGGTCACCCAAAGGTACAGGCATCTCATCCGGTACCAGCAGATCATCGGCATCATTTTCAAGTACGGGTTTGAAAATATCCTGGATGCCATGAACATCGATCATTATATTGAATCGGGTCTGAAGCTGATTCATATGGGCGTACCCGAATCCGTGGAAAAAGTTGACCGTCTCAACCGGAACCAGAGAATCCGGATGGCCCTGGAAGAACTGGGCCCCACCTTCATTAAAATGGGCCAGGTTCTCTCATCCCGGCCGGATCTGATCCCTGTGGACCTGATCGATGAACTTGCCCATCTCCAGGATAAAATCCCCTCCTTTGACTTTGAACATGTCAAAAATATCATTGCATCGGAGTTTGGCCGTCCCTACGATGAGATTTTTGAATCCATCGAAAAAGAGCCCTTTGCCTCGGCCTCCATCGGTCAGGTCCACAGGGCATCCATCCGTGAAAATCACAGAATCGCCATAAAAATTCAGCGCCCCGCCATCCGCAAGACCATTGAGGCGGATCTTGAGATCATGCACCACATCGCCTCCATCATCGAAAGGAATATAGAGGAAGCCGCTGTTTTCAGGCCCGTAAAAATTGTTGAAGAATTTGCAAAAACCCTTGAAAAGGAACTCGACTACACAGTTGAAGCCGCCAATATGGAACGCATGGCCCGGCAGTTTGCCGGTGACAAGGCCATCCACATTCCCAAAACCTATCCCGATCAATCCAGTGAGCGCGTCCTGACCATGGAGTACATCCAGGGGATCAAGGCAGACGATATAGAGGCCATTGACCGGTCCGGCCTGGACCGGAAACGGATCACCCGGCTGGGGGCTGACTTTATCATGAAGCAGATCTTTAAATATGGATTTTTCCATGCAGATCCCCACCCCGGAAATATCTTTATCCTGGAGAACAACAGAATCTGTCCCGTTGACTTCGGCATGACCGGATTTGTGGACCAGACCACCCGGGAGATCTTTGTGGACCTGATCCATTCCATTGCCTCGGACAATGCAAAGGCCACGGCCGGCCTCCTATGCGAGCTGGCCGAATATGAAGATCTGCCCGACATGGCAGACCTGGAAAAGGGCATCTCCCATTTTGTTTCCCTTCATCTGTCAAAGTCCCTGAAAGAGATCAAAACCGCCAAGATGCTCAATCAATTCCTTGAGCTCTGTGCGGGCCATGGGCTTAGAATCCCGCCGGATCTCTTTCTGATGATGAAGGCCTTTATCTCCATTGAAGGGGTGGCCAGAAAACTGGATCCGGATTTTGATATGATCGCCCACGCCATGCCCTATGCGACAAATGCCAAGTACATGAAATATTCCCCTCCGAGGATTGCCCGGGATATTCTGGGGATCGCCCGGGAATCCTTCAATCTTCTCCGGATTCTGCCGGCAGACATTAAAGAACTGCTCAGACTGGCCAAGACTGGGAAAATCCATATCAGCGTCAACATCGACCATATTGAAAAGATGATGAGAACCCAGGACCAGACCTCCAACAGGATCTCTTTTTCCATTATCATCGCCTCCCTGATCCTGGGCTCTGCCATTGTGGTGAACTCCAATGTCCCTCCCCTGATGTTCGGGGTATCCGTCATCGGCATTGTGGGATTCATTGCCGCCGCTGTCATGGGGATCTGGCTGGTGGTGGCCATCATTAAAAAGGGCAGGTTGTAGGCCGTTTCCACTTCCGTTTGGAAAAATGTTCTGTCCTTACCGGTCTCCCTCGTAGGGATACCAGTCGGAGTCCCGGAGGCGGTCTACCTTAAGCGTGATGATCTCGCAGGTCTGGGTGTTGAAGACGATTTTCCGGCCCCGTTCCCCGCCCACGTCTTGGGAAACGATTTTCACCCCTTTTCTTTTCAGAATATTCCGGGCCGTCCTTAGATTGTCCCGGCCGATATCCCGGTCACATAGATTGGGATTGTAGGCTCCCCCGAATATCTGGGCCTCCAGATCCGAGCGGTTGGATCCGTTTTCAAGCATCATCCTCACCAGGGTGGCCACGGCAATATTTCCGTACAGGGCCGTTGTCTTTTCAGGATGTTTTGAAAAGGGGAAAAGAAAATGACTCATGCCGCCGCTCTTCATGGATCTGTCAAAAAGACTGACGGAAACCGAAGAACCCAGGACCGTGGAGATGACCGTGGGTTTTTCAGGCAGATAAATGTATCCCGGTTTTAAAAAATAATCCAGGGGGACTGGTTTTTCAGAATGTGTATCCATGTTGTTTTTTATTTTGAATCAATCCGGTTTTATAATATTTACCCCTTGAGTTCAACCCCGAATCTTTGGCCGGGGATTTCTTTGACATCTCTATTTTCACCCTAGCTTTTCACCCGGGTTCCCGGTTCCGGCCCTCTCTCTTGCCAAGACCCGGGTGTCTGTGCTAATAGTAGCGGATGAATATTTTATTTTTTTGCAAATAAAGCAGTTAGATATCAGGGAGTTTAGACATTCGTGGGGGGAAAACCGGCAGGGATTCGAATCGGGCATTTAAAAATCCTGGATCATCTGGTCCTGGGCATGTCAGCGTTCAGGCAGAGGGAAAAGCAACTGGTTCACTCAGATCTTGTTCCCGTTCCCATGAACTCCTGGGATCAGGTCTGTGACGGGCTCAGACAGGGGGATATCCAGGGGGCTTTCATCCCCCTGCCCATGGCTATGGATCTGCACGCATCCGGATTTTCCTTGGAATGTCTGATGTTTGCCCACAGATCCGGCAGTATGATCATTAAAAACAAGACCCGTACAAATATCTCATCATTTAAGAATAAGACCTTTCTGATCCCCTCGGAACTGTCCGTTCAGCACATGCTTTTTCACAGACTCCTGGAAGCCTCCGGAATCCGCTTTGGACCTGAATCCACATCAGATGTGGCCATGCAGGTCACCCCACCCTTTCTCATGCCCCAGATCATGGAATCGGACGGGGATGGAGATATCGGAGGGTACATGGCAGCCGAACCCTTTGGCACCCTGGCCGTCAACCGGGGTTTCGGAGACCTGTTCTGCACATCGGCCAGCCTGTGGAAAGACCACCCCTGCTGTGCTTTTGTCCTTGAAAAGGAGCTTGCAAGGGAATCTTTTCCGGCCATGGAAGAGCTGATCCGTCATTTTTTCCATTCTGCCCGGCTCCTGGAAGAGCAGATCGCGGCCGGAGAGGAGTCCTGGGAGATGGATTGGATGTTGGATTTTCTGGAACAGGAAGAGTCCATTGTTTTAAAGGCCCTTTATGAAAGCAGGATCAGCTTTGACCCGCCCAAACTGGTGCCGGACCCCGGCATCATCGACATGATCCAGACCTATATGGTTGAGGTCATGGGCATCCTGTCCGGCAAAATTGATCTGGACGATTTTCTCAACCCCACCTGGGCGTTAAACGCCGTATCGGAAGTAACTATTGAAAATTGAACTCCAGAAAATCACCAAAACCTATACCGATCCCCAAAAGGGCGAACACGTTGTTTTAAGGGATATTGCCTTTTCCATTGAACCCGGAGATTTTATCGTTATCCTGGGAGAATCCGGCTGTGGCAAGACCACCCTTCTCAATCTTCTGGCAGGGCTTGAACAGCCGACCTCGGGCACCATTCTCGGGGATGGGGAGCCCATCCTGGGAATTCATCCGTCCCGGTCCATTCTCTTTCAGCAGCCTGCCCTGATCCCCTGGCTGAATGTAAAGGAGAATGTGGCATACGGATGCAGGATCCGGGGCGATCTGGAGGACCTGGATTATCGTGTCAATCAGTTCCTTGAGATCATGGGGCTGGTCGGGTTTACCGATTCCATGCCCCACCAGCTTTCCCTGGGCATGGCCCAGCGGGTATGCCTGGCAAGGGCCCTGGTAGGTCATCCCAGGGTTCTGCTCCTGGATGAGCCCTTTGCATCCCTGGATACCTTTACCCAGGCCCATATCCAGGAGGAACTGGTCAACCTCTGGCTCTCCGAGCAGTTCACGGCTGTTTTTGTCACCCATGACATTGACGAGGCCATCCGTCTGGGCAATAAAATTATTCTCCTGGCCGGCGAGCCGGCCAATATCACCCAGACGTTTGAAATAAACGAAGCCTATCCAAGGGACCGGAACCAGATGCGGTTCAAGGAAATCCGGCATAAGATCCTGGACAGGTTTAAAACCGCCTATCTGGCCAAGAGGAGCCTGCTTTAGATGGACAATTTCCAAGGAAATTCCCTGCCCATGAGTCGGCGAAATTTCTTAAAAACCGCAGCGGCCGCATGTTCCGGCCTGGCGATTCCCCAGAAGGCCTTTTCCGCCAGGCCGGTTTTAAAATTGGGATATCTGCCCATCACCGACGCCACTCCCCTGCTGGTGGCCCACGGACTGGGATATTTTTCCCAGGAAGGGCTTGAGGTTGAACGTCCCGTCATGGTCCGGTCATGGAAAATTCTGACTGAATCCTTTCTGGCCGGGAAATTTGATCTGACCCATATGCTCTTTCCCATCCCGGTGTGGATGAGATTCAAACGCAAGTTTCCGGTCAAAGTACTGGCCTGGGATCACACCAACGGCAGTGCCGTGACCGTCCGGGGGGATTCAGGCATCCACGGTTTTGCCGACCTGGGCGGCCGCCAGGTGGCTGTCCCGTCATGGTATTCCATGCATAATCTCATTCTCCAGCTGGGTCTGAGGACCCAGGGGCTGGAACCGGTGATCCGTCCCCAGTCGGACCGGCTTGGTCCCGGTCAGGTCAACCTCTTCATCCTGCCGCCCCCGGATATGCCCGCGGCTCTTCTGGGGAAAAAGATAGATGCCTTTATCGTAGCCGACCCCTTCAACGCCCTGGCCCAGACCAGATTCAAGGCAAAGATCATGCGGTATACCGGAGATATCTGGAAGAATCATCCCTGCTGTGTGATTGTCACAGGCCAGCCCCTGATCGACAAAGATCCCGTCCTTGTCCAAAAGGCGGTGAACGCCATTGTACGGGCCCAGGTCTGGTGCAGGAACAATCCCAGGGAGACGGCCCATCTTTTGAGCCGGGACGGAGAAGGATACCTGCCTTTGCCTGAAAAAGTTCTGATCAAAGTGTTCCAGGATCCCAAACCCGGAGAACTGGTCCATCCGGACTGGAAACCGTCAAGGATCGGGTTCCAGCCCTATCCGTTTCCCTCTGCCACGAAATTTATCCTGGAACAGATGAAAGTTACCCGGGTGGAAGGGGACACTCATTTTCTAGAGGCCCTGGATACGGATCTTGCCGCAAAAGAACTGGTGGACGACCGGTTTGTAAAAAAGGCAATCGAGCAGATGGGCGGGATTGAAGCCTTCTGCGACTGCACCACGGCAACACCCTACTCAAGGGAAGAGATCGTTGAAATCAATTAATAAATTCATCTATAAAAACGCGAAACAGGTGGGGCTCAATGCGGTTTTCGGAACCAAAGAGTTTGGCTGGAAATACGAACTTCTGGGGCTTGCCTTCTTTGCCGGGGTGTGGATCCTGGGAGCGGAACTGATTTTTTCAAAACCTGAATTCTCCCAATTCAACGGATTTCTGCCCGGCCCCACCTTTGCCGCATTGGGCAGGGCCCTCCAGGAAAACCAGTTCTGGGTTTCGGTCTTTACCAGCCTGAGAAGAATATTGGCGGGAATTTTGCTCGCCTCCATCCTGGGATTTCCCATCGGCATCCTGGTGGGGTTTTTCCCCAAACTCCGCGGACTTTCCTACTCCCCCATTCAGTTTATCCGGATGATCAGCCCCCTTTCCTGGATGCCCATTGCCCTGCTTTTATTTGCAAGCTTTGAGTCTGCCGTGTATTTTTTGATTGTAATGGCGACCATTTGTCCTATAATATTGAACACGACCATAGGTGTTTTAAATATAAATCCCCAGTGGATTAAAATGGCTTTGAATCAAGGAGCGAATAATTTTCAGATTATTCGAACCATAGTGATTCCGGCTGCGGTTCCCAATATGCTCACCAGCCTGAGGCTGGCCCTGGGAGTGGCCTGGATCGTACTCGTGCCTGCAGAATTTTTAGGAGTTTCCAGCGGTCTGGGATATCTCATCAATGATGCCAGGGACACCATGGAGTACGACAAACTCATGGCCATGATCATCGCCATCGGAATCCTGGGCTTTATATTGGACCGTTTTTTTCAAAAGCTCCAGCAGTCGCTGGCCTGGTCCTGGAATAAATAATTTGGGCAGATACGTTTAGGGTCCCCAAGGGGACAAGGATAAACAAAAATTTAAATTAGCATAATATTATATAAAACCAAGGAGCGTTGCAATGGCAGTAAACCCGGATATTAAAATTGTCGTGGCCGATGATTCAGGAACCATGCGCATCATGTTCAAGCAGATCCTCAAAAAGGCTGGATATGAAAACCTGGTAATGGCGGTGAACGGCGCAGACGGTTTGGAAAAGGTCAAATCCGAAAAGCCCGACCTGGTGGTCAGCGACTGGAATATGCCCCAGATGGACGGACTGGAGTTCCTGAAGGAACTGCGAAAGACCGAAGAGTTCAAGGATCTTCCCTTTATCATGGCTACGGCCCAGTCGGACAAGGGCCAGCAGATCGCCATCATGGAGGCCGGGGGAAGCGGTCATGTTCCCAAACCCTTTGACGAGAACCAGATCGGCCAAGCCATTGAAAAGGCATTTTCCGGGGAAACCCAGGACACGGCCAGAACCCCCAGGAAAAGAAGCGTAATCGGCGGGAAAGTCGAGCTCAACGTCGCCCATATCCAGATCACAGACCACCTTGCCCTGGGAGCTCTCAAGCACAGGATCGAGAACGGGGATGTGGAGCCCCAGCATTTTGACCTGACCACCAGCATGAAAGGCGGATGGAATCCCATCCAGGAAGGGCTTGAAACCGGGGAAATAGACTGTGCCTTTGTCCTTGCTCCCATTGCCATGGACCTTTTTGCCTATGATTCGCCCATCCGTCTGGTCCTGTACGCCCATAAGAACGGATCCACCTTTGTCCGATCCAGGCATTACGACCACAGGTTCGACTCCCTCCAGAGCTTCTACAAGTACAAGGTCGTGGACATTCCCCACAAGATGTCCGTCCATCATATGCTGGCCCACCAGTTTCTAAAGGAACTGGGACTCAAACCCGGGGTCCCCGGGAAAAAGGCCATCAACGTCCGGTTTGAGGTGGTTCCCCCGGTAAAAATGCCGGGCATCATGAAGGAAAACGAAGATGTGGCCGGATTCATGGTGGCCGAACCCGTGGCCACAAAGGCCATTGCCACCGAGGTCGGCAACCTTGAATTTTACTCTGCCACCCGCTGGGATGACCATCCCTGCTGCATCGTGGCCATGCAGGATGATTTTATCCAGAACCATCCCGAGGCAGCCCAGGAATTTGTATCCCTTCTCGTTGAAACCGGGGAATACATTGAAAACGATAAGGTCAGAGCCGCCGGAATCGCCGTGGAATTCCTCGACCCTGAAGGCAAACTGGGCCTCAACCCCGAGGTTCTGAAAAACGTTTTTTCCCAGCCCAAGGCCATCCATTGGGACGGGCTGTATCCCAATGCCAAAGACCTGGACAAAATTCAGAAGTACATGCACGATGTCATGGAAATCGGTAAAATAATCGATCTGGAAAAATTCATTGAGCCGGATTTCGCAAACAAGGCGTATAACCTCTAGGAGTCGCCCATGAAAATAACAGACCCTGACGTCATTAAAAGCGGAGAAAAAGACCTTATTGATGCGGTCAAGGAAGACCTGGACCTGGATGCCGTAAAAGACATCATCAAAAACAGGCTCACGGCCAGATCCCTTTCTTCAAAAGGGGGGCAGATCGTGGTCCATGACAACCAAGTGGCTTTCAGACTTGATTTTGATGTCCACTTGAGCGGCAGCCTGCTGTTTGACCGGGAGGGAAACCATATCCGTTCCTCCGAGGACATAGATTCGGAAGATTCCATGGACCAGGACCCGGACAGTGAAACGGAAAATAAGATTGATGAATCCGATGCCATGGACGGCAGTCTTGAATCAATGGATTTGGACGATCCCGGAGACGAAATGGATCCATTGTCCGAAAATGAAGATTCAGACGACCCTGCCCCTGTTGATGAGGATGAGGAAGAACTCCAGATTGATCTTCCGGACTACGGGCTGGAGGATGAACCCGGTGATGACGGCCAATCCCCTGCCCTGGAGGAATCAGATCCCCTGACACAGGAAACCGAAGACGGGGCAGACCAGGACCCGGAAGAGAACAGCCTGGAAAATATGGATCTGGAAGATGAAGAATTGCTCCAGGAGGAGGTTCTTGATGAGGATATCAATGATATCCTCAAAGAAAGCCGCGATTTCTGGGATCAGAAAAAAGAGTCCTGATTTCAGGAAGAATGCCCGGCAAAATCTTCGGCTTTTAACGGGAGGAGATCGTACCGGAACCCCGTCCCGATGAAGGGATAATCAATATGAATGAACTCATGGGGATCATGGACAATGACACGGGACTTGTCCGGGAGTGTTTCAATGATTTCCTGTCTGAATGGCCGGGTATGTTCAGGGAGATCAAGGCGGCAGGCCGGGCCGGGAAAGCCGGACATCTGAACCGGGCCGCCCACAGACTCAAGGGAATGCTCCGATATCTCACGGCGGAAAAAGCAGCCAGGGCAGCCAAGGCCCTTGAGTCTGCCCCAGGAGAAAAGGCCTTGAAAGGAATGGATTTGAAGCTCTCTCTTCTTGAAAAAGAGGGCCTGGACCTGGCCCGGCACATAAAAAATCATCCATAAACCCGGTTCACAGAAAAAAAGATCTCTTTGGGTTCCAGCCCCCGGGGTCAAGACTATACTTCAATCACCGTTCCCGTTCGAAAGGGTTTTACCCTGTCCCCCAGTTTCTCTTTCAAATACTCAAATGCAACCTGGCCTGTGCAATGCCCTGTATAAAAGACCGAAGTTTCAAAGGCACGGATTTCGTCCAGCAGCCGGTCCATCTCCTGTCTGGACTCTGTTTTTTTCCTGACTGGATTGTACAGGTGGAAACCGCCCAGAACCAGGTCGAAACGGTCAATTCCCGTCTCCTGCCTGACACTGCGCATCATATTGCCCAGGCCCGAATGGGAACAACCGGTAAGCAGGACATGCTTTCCCCCGGATTCCAGCACAAGGCAGATCTCATGGGAAAAATCATCCTGAACAAGTCTGCCGGCCCGGTTCTTTTTAAAAAGGCTGTGATTGCCCCTGGGGATAAACCCGGGTTTGCTGAAATCGGTAACCACCCGGATCTGATCGTTGACCTTTAGGCTGCCGGAGATGAACTCACACCGGTTTTTATCCATTTCATCCGGTTTCAGGCCGATGTTTTTTTTGATCACATGGAGTATTTTCGCGTAAAACTGGCCTGCAGCACCATCTTTTAAGATGATCCTGGCCTTGGAATTGACCCGTAAAAAATCCTTGATTCCCCCGCCGTGATCATAATGGCCGTGGGAGATGAAGGCCAGATCGACCCCGGACAGGTCAATGCCCAGGTCCCGGGCATTTTTGATAAAAGAATCATCCGGACCCGTATCAAAGAGGATATTTTGATCCTCCATTTCAATGTGCAGACTGATCCCGTGCCTGGACACGAGATTTTCCTTTTCAGCGGTGTTTTCCACCAGGGTGGTTATTTTCATTTCAGATCCCGGGCTCCTTGTGTATCGATTGATCTTTTCCCATCAATCCCGATAATGGAATGCAAAGTCAAGATCTAAATCGATCACGCAACAAAAAATATGCGATGCAGTAATTTTACTGCACTTTTTCCCGGGATCCGGAATAAGCCAAAAACCTTTCTTTTGCGGGCTGACCTGAACCCGGACACTCTTCATGGGAATTAAAGCCGGGATCAGAGACTGGCATGATTCTGGCTTATATATCCATGATGACTCGTGATGATGATTTTAGATTAAAGGCTATATAAAATATAACCTTAGGTAAAACTTCAGCCAAGGAATTTATTAAGGAGAGCAACAATGGCAAAAAGTTCTGTTTTCAGCGTATGCGGCATGTGTACGGTCCGCTGCCCCATCAAAGTACAGGTTCAAAATGGCCGGGTGTCCTTTATCGAAGGCAATCCCCATGTCCCTGCCATGAAAGGCGCTGTATGCCCCAGGGGCGCGGCCGGTACCGGCCTGATATACGACCATGAACGCCCCCAGACCCCCCTGATCCGGGAGGGAGAGCGGGGAGAGGGGAAATGGCGGAAAGCCAGCTGGGAAGAAGCTTTTGACCATGTGGCCGACCGTCTGGGACAGATCAAGGAGACCCATGGGGCCAGGGCCATCGCCTTTACGGACCGGGGAGGCCCTTTCCGGGACATTCACCGGGCATTCCTCAAAGGACTGGGAACCCCGAACTACAACAACCATGACTCCTCCTGTGCCAGAAACGTCCAGCACTCCGCCCTTTCCCTCACCGGGATGGGAAGAAAAGCCGTGGCCTATGATCTGAAGAACAGCAAACATGTGATCCTCCAGTTCCGGAATATCTTTGAATCCGTCAATGTCCAGGAGGTCAACAACCTCATGGATGCCATGGAAAAAGGATGCCGCCTTTCCGTCATCGACATCCGCTCCAATGTCTCGGCCTCCAAGGCCAATAATTTCATGAAAATCCGCCCGGGAACCGATTATGCCTTTAACCTGGCCGTCATCCACGAACTGATCCACAAGCGTCTTTACAATGATAAATTTGTCAGAAAGTATATCGAAGGCTTCAGGGATCTGGAGCAGTTTGTGGTTCCCTACACCCCGGAATGGGCGGAACAGGAAACCGGAATTCCGGCCGACACCCTGAAAAGCTTTGTCAAGGAGATTGCCGATGCCGCCCCTGCCGTGATCTGGCATCCGGGCTGGATGGCGGCCCGGTATAAGGACTCCTTTTATATCTGCCGTTCCATCTATATCATCAATGCCCTGCTGGGATCCTACGGCGCCAAAGGCGGACTTCCCTTTGTAAGCAAGCCCGGAGATGTGGGGGCAAAGGGCCTGAAAAAATTCATGGATCTATACCCCAAGCCCGAAGAAAAACGGGCCGACGGCATCGGCTGGAAATACAAACACTTTGAAGAGGGGCCGGGCCTTGCCCACCTGCTCTTTGAAGCCATGGAAACCGAAGATCCCTACCCGGTCAAAGCCTATATCGCCTACCGCCATGATCCCCTCATGGGATACCCGGATCCGGATCGGGTCAAAAAGATGTGGGACAAGCTGGACCTACTGGTTTCCGTCACCTTCAGCTGGTCAGACACAGCCTGGTATTCCGACGTTGTCCTGCCCCTGTCTCCCTATCTGGAGAGGGAAAGCATCATCGCCACCAAAAATGCCCTTAAGCCCCAGTTCTTTGTCCGGCGCCGGGCCGTGGATCCCTGCTATGACACCAAATCCGACTGGGAAATCGTCTCGGGCCTGGCCAAGCGTCTGGACCTGCCTGAACTGGCCTTTGAGACCCGGGAGGATGTCTGGAACTTCCAGCTTCAAGGCACTGGCCTCACCATAGAGGATTTTGATGAAAAAGGAATGGTCTCCCTGGCGGAAAAGCCCGTATATTTGGATTTTCAGGATTATAAGTTCAAGACCCCCAGCGGCAAGATCGAAATGATTTCCCAGAAACTGGAAGACAACGGAATCCCTTCCCTCAAGCCCTATGAATCCCCGAAAAAGCCGGAGGAAGGCGAATTCAGGATAACCTTTGGCCGGTGCGCCCTCCACACCCAGGGTCACACCGTGAACAACCCCATGCTCTATGAGCAGATGCCGGAAAATGTCCTCTGGATTCATACCCAAGAGGCGGAAAAACTGGGAATCTCAGACGGGGACACGGTCAACGTGAGCCAGGACGGTTACACGGAAACCATTAAGGCCAAGGTCACGGACATCATCCACCCCGAGGCTGTCTTTGTCATCCACGGTTTCGGCCACCGCCTGGAAGCCGAATCCCGGGCTTTCGGCAAAGGCCTGGCCGACAACAAGTTCATGAAAGGCGGAATGGATATCTGGGACAAGGCAGGCGGAGCCATTGCCTACCAGGAACATTTTGTCAAAGTGTCCAAAGCTTAGACCCGGGGTTAGGCCCATTCAATTTCCTGCCCCTTCTTTGCCAGCGGCCGGTCCTTTTCAGGACCGGCCGTTTTTTTCTCCGGCTGCTTGTAGCAGCAATAGAAATTTTAATTCTGATATTTCCGGGCTGTCAGGGAAATAATGTATAAAATTGAATCCTCATCGGGAAGTAGCAATCCCCAGATGTAGTGATGGAGCTAAAATTGAAAATCTGAGCTTTGATAGACACAATGCTCGCCTTTTTCGGGATTTAAACAGAGGAAGGCGTTAATATATTAAATTTATCTTGCCTTTCGTTGTCAGGGATGGTTAATCTTCAATTTAAATTGATTTTAAACATGTTATCCCGATAGATAAATAGGCATGAAGAATAAACGGAAACCACAGATAAACTTATTATCCGTTAAAATAGCTAAATCAGAATGATAAAAACCCTCGCAATCGGAAACTATAGATCTCTATTAAATTTAGTTATTCCCTTTGGGAGTCTAAACGTCATCACCGGTGAAAATGCCAGCGGTAAATCAAACTTATACAAGGCGCTAAGATTATTATCTGAAACAGCACAAGGTGGAGTGATAAATTCTTTGGCTAGGGAAGGAGGTCTAAAATCGACATTCTGGGCCGGACCAGAGAATATCACAAAGCGGATGCGTCAAGGAGAAGTAAAGGTTCAGGGAGGACCGAAAAAAAAAGCTGTCAGGTTACGCTTAGGTTTTTCCGGCGACGAATTCGGCTATTCCATTTCACTAGGATTGCCTACTCCTGGAAACTTGGGACCAACAGCTTTTGCTTTAGACCCAGAAATAAAGCAGGAATGCATCTGGGCTGGGAATGTATATCGACCGTCAAGTTCGTTAGTTGATCGGTCAGGGCCCGCAATAAAGGTTCGAACAAATCGAAGCTGGGAAGTTATTACGCAGCACGCCAGCAGTTTTGAAAGTATCTTCAGTCAAGCGGTTGACCCTGTAAAAGCACCTGAAATAGTAACGATGAAAGAAGAGATAAAAAGCTGGAGATTCTATGATCACTTTAGATCTGATTCGGAAGCACCGGCAAGATTACCCCAGCTCGGAACTCGCACACCCGTTCTTCATCATGATGGAAGAGACTTAGCAGCAGCTCTCCAAACAATTATGGAGATTGGAGATGTCGCAGCACTCGAAAATGCTATTGCCGATGGATTTCCGGGTGCGAGCTTAAGCATTCCGGTGCAAGAAGATGGGCGATTCAATGTAAACCTCCATCAAAATGGGTTGTTGAGGCCATTGTCCGGGGCGGAATTGTCAGATGGTACTTTGAGATATTTACTTTGGGTTGCCGCCCTTCTAACACCTAGACCACCCTCACTGATGGTACTGAATGAGCCAGAGACAAGCTTGCATCCCGATTTGCTTCCAGCACTTGCCAGGTTAATTATCCAGGCAGCAAAGAATACTCAGGTTTGGGTGATTTCACATGCCACCAGATTAATTGCCGCATTGGAAGATTCAAATGAATGTAATTCACTTCAATTAGAGAAAAGCCTGGGTCAAACGCAGGTGGTGGATCAGGGGTTATTGGATCAACCTTCATGGCATTGGCCCGACAAAAGTAAATGATTTTTTTCAATTTACCACACAGTAGACCAAGCACCGGTATGAAATGTCGTTTTGACCGGAGTTCTCTGAATACAACATGTTGTATCTGGGTTAATCTCAAAAAACACGAGCCCTAATAGACAGATTGCACACGTTTATTGCAAAAAATTCTAAAGATTCTCAGGCTTCGAAAATGGCTATCGAGAAAGTATATGCTGGCAATAATAAACCTCCATAAACTGGATTATACCAGTTCAGATAGGCAAAGGGCCCCCCTATCGCAAAGATCCAAACTAAGCAAGCCATTACCGAAATAAAAAGTTGAGCTTGCTTTTTCACTTTTTGCACACGCCAAAGGTACAAATAAGTACTTACAAGACAAAAAATCACTATAACCCAATAAATCCCTATTGGCGTTTTTTCCAAAGATCGAATCAACGAATCAAGAGTCATATATAAAGCTATTATCTCAGCAGGAATATATTTTAAGAGTCTTGATTTGTATTTATCTGGTTCCAAAGGTAACTCAGAAATTATCTCTGGAGAACTGTTCAACCCCAGATCTTCACTTGCTAATTTTTGAGAACCTTCCTCTGAGTCCTCGTAACTAACACTCTCGCCTTCAGGGCTTGTACGAATAGGAAATTTGAATCGCTTTATGACCCCATTCCTGAATTTACATGTCCACATGATGTCTTCTGTGTTCATCATAGGTATAAACCTGTTTTCAATCGACACAGAGGTATTATAATCATGTGATATTTTTTCTATCGATGCTTTCACGTCCTTTTTGCTGATGACTGTTCGTGCCATAAATTAATCCTTTCCACCGATAAGATAACTTTCCTATTCGCAATGACGTCAATACATAGCAAGCAAGGGGACAAAATACACGAGAAACACGGATTCGAACTGGAGCAAACAGAATATAAAAGTCTTTATCGTTAAAGAATTAGCGATTAAGCATGTAGATTTGAATAACAGTATTTTGAGATTGTGTAAACATATTTTAAATTCATTCAAAAAGAACAAACACCAAAAAAAGATTGAAATTTTTGAGATATAAAAAAGTTGAGGCTGTACTTTATCCTTGATAAAGGAATGAATCGGACAAATTATATACTTTATGTTACAATAATTGGAATAATAAAGTGCATTGTGGAAAGATTTTCCTTTCCACTTTTTAAATTCACAAAACAACGAAAGCTAAATGTGTTTTGATTATAATATCTTATAAAAAACATAATAGTTAGGCGTATTTATTGCATGGATAAATCAAGATTTTAATATAAAGATAGAGTACTATGATCACGGATAAATATTTATATTACAAATGTACAAACAATAACCTTCCTGGTAAAATTATTGTTCCATTTTTAGTACAGGTTGAAACTAAAAACTGGGAGCCTTTAAAAAAAATTCCTGATTTAAAAATTTTTTCCAAAATGGGTAAAATATTGGCCTGCACGGGCAGTTTGGATTCAATACGGTCCCTTGAACAAGATCCTCGCGTCATTAAAATAGAAGCAAGCAAATAGACGCAGGTGTGTTTTTTTTCTCGTTATATCGAATTAAGAAAGTCTTTTACACTCAGCACGCCAAATCCCATTTTTTGACAAAAATTCACACTTGAATTTTGAGCGGTATCTTTCAAAATTTTACGGATTTGTGCTGCAGATGGGACCGTATTTGGATCAATTTTCTGTTTACATGAGAAAGCTAAAGCGACTGCCCCTGAAACGTGTGGTGCGGCCATACTTGTACCTTGCATTGAGCATACCCCTCTATAAGTGTTACATTTTGCGGCGCATATGAGTTCACCAGGTGCGGATAAATCTGGTTTCTCTCTTCCATCTCTTGTGGGGCCAAGCGATGAAAAATTAGAAACCATAAAGGGCTTTTTCTCATTTTGGACAGACGCAACACAAAGAATCGACTCAGCAGTACCTGGAATACTAATTGTAGTCCCGTTTTCTTGATAGTTTCGAAACCGAATGGGTCTTTTATGCCTTCTCTCAATCCAAGCATCAATTGGCGTGTTTGTTTTTACTTTTTTGCTTTCAATTTCAAGTTCCCAAATTCCTTTCAGTATACCTCTTGTTGGACCAGGTTGGATAGAAATTGTCACTTTGCTATCACCGTTATCCAAATTGTAGCGTTCATACTCCATAAAAAATTCATTATTTGATTGTTTAAAAGTATCAGAAAAATTGTCGCCAGACCGTAATACAGGAGAAACCTTACCATTTGGATCTTTTAGCCTAAATTCAAATTCATCCGAAGAAGAAAACCACAACTCAATATAATCTTCCTGCCGATACACATCTTTAGATTCCCATTGCAAGAAATCTATTGTGTTGCTTAACAGCTTCAGTCTTGCATGACCATCCTCACCTCTTTCATTCCCAGCAGATTTCACAATAATACGCCCTCGTTTTCTACCAAAACCAGAAAAGGAATCAAATGAAGCTTCCAATGCTGATTTCCCGTCGTGTGCCCCAGCACTCATCCCTTGGCTCAGATTGACTACAACTGGTAATTTTATTTTAGCTGCAAATTCTTCTATATATTGTAGTGCTGTTTGATGTTCAATCGAATACCCCAAACTCTTTGGGTCTCCTGGGTTGACTCTGATATAATTATTAGTTTTAACAATAAGCAACTTAGCTTCAGGGGCGACGCCTCCAGGAAACGTTTTACTACAACTACCTGCAGCAATGCTAGCAACATGTGTCCCATGACCATCTGTGTCTCTTCCCAAATTATTGGGCACGTTATTCTTTTTTATGTATTTATTAATATCTTTTTCGGTATGAATGGTTCCAAAAGTCTGCCCTAATCCTGCTAAATTTTTTAGCAAAGGGCCGGTACCGCTATCATCGGTTTGATCCCATATTTCCAAAATTCGGGTGTTACCCCTTGAATCTATAAAAGCCTCATGTAAAATATCAATTCCTGAATCTATTATTGCTATAATTGATTGATCTCCTTTTTCAGATAGTGGTGGAGATAAAATAGTATCTGCCTGAATAAATAGTTTAGATTTATCTAATTCTAATCCTCCTCCTACTCGACTCGCATTTATTGAAATGACTTCTTGATCTTCTTCTAATGCATATAACGTGGAGCGTGACCCCAGGCAGGCAAGGACCACACCCAATCGAGAAATGATTTTGAGATCTGGAATACCTTCAGGCTTCCATCCCTTTGATTTAACTCTCATTAAAAATGGAATCATCAGATTGTTTATCCTTGAATTTTCACCGAACGATTCTATTTTCTGCTCTTTCATTTTGTAAAGTAAGTATCTATCTATTTTATTCATTTGATTTATCCTCATGTCATTTAAGCTTTGAAGAAATATCAATGGTTAAATCATTAGCTGTTTGCCTAATGAACACAACAGATTACAAGCTAATATAAACGAACCGTAAAATTCTACAGACAGAATTGAATATCATTTTTCGGCACAGATGAAAAAAAATAAGAACAGGATGTAACAGTACCCAAAATTTTTATCGAATAATAAAACTGATGTCAATAGAGGGTAATTAATGCCTATAAATAACAGAAGATAATGCTTTAACAGGCAGGGTTTTTGCGTTAATCATTGATGTGCTAAGAGATTTTATATTCATAGTTTCAGGCGGTGCGAGAAAATGTCATAGATTCCCCTGTTCGAAAATGTGGCTGAGTAAAAAGCCGATCAGTTAAATATTCCTGAATCAATTTTATCCTGTCCAAGTGTGCACTTATGGTATGATTGATCGCTTTTTCTGAAATTGCCCAACCACAAGATCTGGTGGTTGTGCCAAACAACCAAAATTCAGGTTTATTGGAGAGTAACCTTACCTTATCGTTTTTTGAAAGGTCATTGTTAGGAATACTTGGAGAATATCTGTGAATAACTCAGATGGGCGCAGATTATTTTCATGTATTTTATCTGAGTTCATCTGTGTAATCTGCGGATTAATTTTTCCCGATCTATAGAGTACAAATCCGAAAGAAAAAGACCATTCCAACTCCGGCTGTTGAGAGCCGCAGCTCCGCAGGGTGAACGATTCTGACAGGCTCTAATCAGCACTTTTCCGAAAGGGAAAAACTCACTTCGTTCAAACAATTCCCCTTTTTCGCAGAAAAGCGCAGCCAAGAGCCTGTAAAGAATCCCACCCGATGTCTCCGCTAGGGCCCTCAACAGCCTCCCCGACAGCATGGCCTTTGAAGAGGATTGATTTTTAGCCTGCCAGGAGGGTCAGGCAGGGGGAGGCAAGGGGTTGAAGCGGCTTAAAAGACCGAGATTCCAGGACGGATAAAGCACGGGCTTTTCAGCTTCATCTGCTCCCATGGACGGGAGCAGATGATTTAGCGGAACACTCCTTGCCTCTCCCTGCCGGGTTATGCCGATCCCTCTGACCTGTATCTGGCTTTGCTGAAAGGGAAACACCGGCGCGGTCTTGATACCGATTTTGAGTTGACAAAAAAGGCTGTAAAAGCATATTTGAGGCAGTTGGGTTGAATCTTACCGGACTGGTGTTCCGGTCCTGATTCCTGCAAACCAAAGGAGGCGATTATGACTGAAGCCACGATTAAAGCCCTTGAGAACCTGAGGGACCTGTCCATGCTCAAATGGTATGTCATTCCCCTGCTGGCCATCGTTTTCTACATCTATACGCGGGAGATCAAGGAGGCCAGGCAGACCCGGAACTGGGATGCTGTGCTTGCCGGCCTGACCATATTCGGGATGGATTTTTTCAATGAGACCTGGAATTCCTGGGTCATGGTGCTCTCGGGCCGGGCCGCCTTCTGGACCACCCCCGGGGAGACGGCTCTGAGGACCCTGGTCGGCTGGAACATTGAAATCATGTTCATGTTCTCCATCATGGGCATTGTCTACTATCATTCCCTGAATCCGGACAGAAAAGCAAAGATCCTAGGGATTCCGGATATGTGGTTCTGGGCGATCGGCTATTCCGCTTTCAGCGTATTTATCGAGTGCTTTCTCAATATGGGAGGTCACCTGGTCTGGGAGTATCCTTTCTGGGAAAGGTCCTTTCAAGGAGTCTGGCTGATCTTTCTCATCGGCTATTTCCATTTTTTCTGCGCCGCCATCTTTGTCATCACACGGAAAGCCATGAAGACCAAGATCATCACCATCGGTTTTATTTATGCGGTTCCCATTGTCATGAATATCCTGGGTCTTGGGGTGTTCCATTGGAATTATTAGAGAGAAGAATTTTTAAAACCAGAAACAGATCCATACCGGATTCTATTCAAGCAGATAGGCCACGATGTCCCGGGGGGATTTCCGTTGGAAAAGCCTGAGTCCGGCAGACTTGGCTTCTGATGAGGAGTCAGGATCCAGGGAATCGTCGGTGACAAGGGCCCTGACTCCCTCAACCTTTGTGAACAGGGGAGGACGACCGGCCTCTTTCCGCCACATCTCGATTTTGGGATAGGGGCCGCTGATCCAGCCTTCGATCAGCACCATATCCAGATTCTGATACAATGGGTTTTCCAGGAACATCTGAGGTGTGGGCTTTGAATTCCCCCGGGACAGGGGAAGATAGATGGCGGCCATGTCCCCGGCCATCATGGTCACGGGTGAGGCTCCTGCCTTTCTGTGGCAGAAGGAATCCTTGCCCGGCTTGTCCAGTTCATGGACATGGGCGCTGTGCTTGATGCTCCCCACCCGGATCCCCTGCCGGACCAGTTCGCTGATGAGATCCACCATCAGGGTGGTCTTGCCTGATCCGGGCTGGCCGATGATATGGAAGGGCTTCACTAGCCGGCCTTTCCAAAGGAGCAGGCCGGGAACCTGCAGGTGGGGCAGTTGAGGCAGAGGCCGCCGTGGCAGAGGGTTGCCAGATCCTTTTTACCGGGATGTTCTCCGGCCATGATCCTGGGAAAGATCAGGTCAAACACGGTGATCCGGTGGTAGAGGCCGCAGGCCGGCAGCCCCATGACAGCCTTGTCTCCCCGGTATCCCAGAAGAAACATGGCACCGGGCAGCACAGCGGCTGAATAATGGACTTCGTCAAAACCGGCATCTTCTATCCCGGCCCGGGTCACATCATCGGGATCAACAGACATGCCGCCGGTGGTGATGATCAGGTCTGTATCCTTTTCCAGAAAGGTTTTGACCTGGGAGGCGATCCTGTCCCGGTCATCGGGCAGGATAACCGATTCTTCCAGACTGGCCCCCAGGGCCGCGGCCTTTTTCTCCACGATCTCCCGGAACCGGTCTTTGATCAGCCCCTTATAGACTTCATTTCCCGTGATAATGAGGCGGATCTTCAAGGGATTAAACATCTGGACGGAAAAGACCGGGTAATTTTCCCGGGCAATGGCCGTGGCCCGGTCCAGTTCTTCCTGCTGGATCACCAGGGGGATGGCCCGGGTGGCGGCAAGGCTCTGGCCGTTTTCAACGGCGGTGTTGTTGTGGATGGATGCACAGACCACGTCCTGGGTCATATTGAATTGGGTGAGCCCCTCCACGTTGACCTTGAAAAGACCGGGATAGGCGGCTCTCAGTTCCAGTTTTCCCTCACTGGGGGAGCCGGAAAAGATGACGCCGGGACCGGCCAGGGCAGAGGCCAGTTCATAGACCGCATCATCCTCGTGGACCTGGCCCTCCTCAAGATCAAGGACATAGAGATGATTTTTCCCCATGCGCATGAGCCGGCAGACATCGGAAGACTCTATCTTGTGCCCTTTTTTGAATGCAGGGCCTTTAAACTTGCCCGGAATGATCTGGGTCATATCGTGGGCAAGGGTGGTTCCCACCGCCTCTTCCACAGGAATGGTTTTAAAGGGCAGGGTTTTGGCTGCCCTGTGCTCTGCGTCTTGGCACATTCTCTTTTCCTTGTTCATTTATCGGTTGAAAATAGGATCCCAGGCCGCAGGGTCTGCAGAGGATCTCATTGTTTTTCATGATTTCCCGCTTGTCCCTGACCATCTGTCCGCACCGGGCGCAGACCGCCTTGAACCGGGTGGGACCGGGCATGTCACAGGCAGGGACATCCACCCGGACCTCCTCAATGTCAAACAGCTCTTCAATGCTCATCCTCTTGTAGGCTTCCATCTGCCGGCCCCGCTTATCCGGGATTTCCGGGGCAAGGACAAGGGCCAGTTCCCTGGCCTCTTCCCTGGAAACGATGCGGAAGGCCCTGCCCGACTCAAGGTTGACAAAGGTGGCCGCCATGATGCCGTTGTCCACGAACTTGAGGGAGCGCCTGCCCAGCTTTGCCCCGGTAACATAGGAGATGGCATCGGCAGCACACCGGTCCATTTCCACATAAACCAGGAGTTTCTTGATCTGGGGCAGGATGCTGGGCTCGTCCAGCCCGATGAGGCGGCATCCTTCCATGGCCATTTTCACCCCCACCACCTGGCCCGGACAAAGGTGGCCGTGGGCCTCGCCCGAGCCTTTCAAAAGGGTTTCAAAATCTTTCATTTATATTTCCGTTTCCATGATTCCATATGCTGAATCGACCTTATGTTAAAATTAACATAAGGTCAAGTTAAAACTCTGATTTACCAAAGAAATTTTGCCTTTTTACCTGAAAAACATATACATTCCGGCCCGGACATTGTATGTATGTCAGGTGGATGGGATGAAGGTGTTCAAACTGAAGGATGAAAGATTCCGGGTGAGACCCTTTAGTCTTCAGGCTAAATACCCAAATGGAGATACAAAATTTTTTATGCAGATTCGATCCAGTCAGCTCCTGGTCAATGACGACGGGAATATCATCATGGGGACCGGCAGGATGACCATCCTGGAAACCCTTGACCGGACCGGTTCCATCAACAAAACCGCCAAAGAGCTGAACATGTCTTACAAGACCGTCTGGAGCAAGATTAAATCCACTGAAGAGAATTTCGGAAAGGCCGTGGTCCTGGCCGACAGAAAAAAGGGAACCCGGCTGACCTCAGAGGGAAGGTCCCTGCTGGAGACATACAGGGAACTCAAACAACGCTGCATCCGGGAAGATGACCGGATTTTTGACGAGATCTTTCAAAAAAAGAATCCGGATCACCTGTAGTCTGCGGCATCGATGTTATACCGCTTCATGATCTGCTGCAATGCCTGACGGTCCATGCCGCACTGCTTGGCCGCCTGGGTGATATTGCCCTGGGACATGGACAGCTTGGCCCCGATATAATCGTGATTGAACCGGTTCAGGATATTTTCCTTTGCCTCCTTATAGGCCAGGTTGGATACGCTGCCCGTATCCAGGCATTCGTCTTTCCGGCCCATGTCGTTAATCATGATGTCGGATTTGGAAATGCGGTCCTCTTTTGAATAGAGAATGGCCTGGATCAGGACATTTTCAAGTTCCCGGACATTTCCGGGCCAGGGCTGTTTCATTAAAAAATCCATGGCTTCCCGGGACATCTCCTTGGGACTTTTATTGAACTTTCTGCAATGCCGCGCCACAAGATGCTCTGTGATCAAAGGAATATCGTCGATCCTATCCCGCAGGGGGGGCAGTTCAATGGGAAGGACATTGAGCCGGTAAAAGAAATCCTCCCGAAACTCATTGTCGGCAATTTTCTGCTTCAGATCCCGGTTGGTGGAGGCAATGATCCTGACATCCACCTTCTTGACCTTGGTATCTCCCAGGGGCTTGATCTCTTTTTCCTGGAGAACCCGTAAAAGCTTGGTCTGGATACTGGGTCCGATGTCCCCGATTTCATCCAGAAAAATCGTTCCCTTGTCCGCCTCCTGGAAAAGCCCCTGCTTGTCCCCTGCGGCATTGGTAAAGGCCCCCTTTTTATATCCGAACAACTCACTCTCCAGGATATGCTCCGGAATGGTGGGGCAGTTCACCGGGACATAGGAATTGTCTTTCCGGGAACTCTGGGCATGAATGGCCCGGGCGGTCAGGTCCTTACCCGTGCCGGACTCCCCGGTTATCAGCACGGTCACATCCGAGGAGGCCACCAGTCGGATCTGATCAAACACCCGCTGCATGGGGGTACTCTTCCCGATGATCTCAAAGGTGGAGTCCTGGTTTTCCCTTAACAGGCGCTTGTTCTCCCGGATGAGCAGGCTTCTTTCCAGGGCTTTCCGGATTTTAAAGATGATCTCTCCCTGTTCAAAGGGCTTGGGGATGAAATCATAGGCGCCCCTTTTTATGGCTTTGACCGCGGATTCGATATTTCCGAATGCCGTCAGCATGACAACGGTCAGGTCCGGATATTTTTTTCTGATGCTCTCCAAAAGTTCAAACCCGTCCATGCCCGGCATCCGGATGTCGCTGATCACCAGGTCAAACTCTTCCTGCTCCAGGATGGACAGGGCCATTGCTCCTGAAAAGGCCATGGCCACTTTACAGTCGATTTCAGGCTCAAGGGTTCTCTGGAGCAGCCGGGTCATGTCTTTTTCGTCGTCAACTGCCAGTATATTTGCCTTCATTCTCATCCTCTGGTTTTCTTAAACCACCTCATGCCTTGGTTTCACCTGCGGGAAGGAGAATGGTAAAAACCGTTCCCTTCCCCTTCCGGCTTTGAACCCGGATATCCCCGTGGTGGCGCTTGATAATGCCGTAGCCCACGGAAAGTCCCAGGCCTGTTCCCTGGCCCACGGGCTTGGTGGTAAAAAAGGGATCAAAGATCTTGGACAGATGCCTTTCTTCAATTCCCTTTCCATCGTCCCTGACCATGATGCTGATCTTCTCATCCATGTCCTTCATGGTGCGGATCTGAATGCGCCCCTTTTTATCCACTGCGTGGCAGGCGTTGATCATGAGGTTGATCAGCACCTGGGAGAGTTCCTGTTCATTGCCCCGGACATTGAGCCGGTCCCCGGTGTCGGGAGTCAGGGTGATCTCAATATTCCTGAAATCGGAATGGTTTGACAAAAATTTAACCACGTCATCAATGACCTTGTTGACATCCACCATCCCCTGTTCGGAAGATCCTTTCCGGGAAAAGGAGAGCAGATCCGACACCACACCTTTGCAGTTTTTTACATGTTTTTCAATGATCTTTAAATCCTCTTGGTGCTCTGGGGATTCCTTGAGCAGAAGCTGGGCGTATCCCAGGATAATGCCCAGGGGATTGTTGATCTCATGGGCCACACCGGCGGACAGCTCTCCCAGGGCGGCCAGTTTGTCGGCCTGGGCGATCTGTCTTTCCATCTGTCGCTTTTCATTCACGTTCTTGATGATGAAATGATGGGTTTTGGCACACCCGAATGCCCCGTAATCCACGCCTCCGGTAATCAGGACCAGCAGGGATTCCTGGTCTTTCCTTGAAAATTCAGCCTCTTCGTTGAGGATATACTCTTTGGCGGCAATTTTCCGGCTGAGCTGCTCCCAGTCCGAGGCGTGGGAGAAAAAACCGCCCAGACCCATTTCCATTATCTCTTCCCGCCCGTATCCGGTCAGGGCGATCCCGGCCGGATTGATCTCCATGATCTGGAACTTATGATCCGTGACGATGATGGTATCCAGGGACTGCTCAAAGATCCGCCTGCACTTGTGCTCGCTGGAGGTCAGCTTTTCGGTTCTCTGGATCACCTTGTGCTCCAGGGTCTGATTCAGATCCACGAGTTTCCCATGGGCTGCCTCCAGCCTCTTTCTGGAGGAAAGAATCTTCTGGTTGATATTCCAGGTCTGGTTAAAAAAGAGGGTGATCAACCCTACCAGCATGAAGGTAGCCGTATTCACACTGCCGGAATAGGCAGAGATGGCCTGCCAGGTCTGCTCATTGGCGGTGAGCACCAGGAACTGCCGCAGGATGTGGCCAAAGGACCTGGATATGGCAAAAATGGTAAACCCGGTGGTGATCCACATCAGATATAGAAACAAGGCGTTATCCGGATCGGTGGATCTGAGGATTCTGGCCTTGTAAAGGCAGAGCAGGGAGATCACTACCATGGCCACAGACCCCAGAATATCAACGGCCAGTATGGGGAGAAAATAGCCTGTCATTTCTCGTCCTCTGCCTGCCGGCGCTGATCATCCACCAGGCTGGACAGCCCCATGTAAAGAAAGAACATGGCCGGGACACAGAAGAGATGGTCCAGCTTCAGCCCGTAATAGACCCAGGTCAGGATCTTTGATCCGTTTTGGGCAACCACCTTGATCCGGTAAAAATCCTGGATCTCCAGTTTCACCGCCCGGATCTGGTTGTCAAAAAAATGAGCGGCCACTGCATCCAGGTTCCACAGGATAAAAAAAAGGGCGGAAAATTGGATCAGCCGCCATCCTTTCTGGCGGTCCAGGGCCTTGCCCCGGATGATGAACATGAGCATGACCATGGAAAACAAAAAAAAGAGATGCCCCATCTGATGGGTAATGATGCCCTCGGAATGCGCATGGAGCTGAATGGCATGGGCATTTACCGGAGCCAGGACCAGGACGGCCCAGATCAGGGCTCTCAAACCCGGGCTTCTCTTAATCCACAGAATCATGACCGGCCCTTTTTTTCCATGCGTGGATGGAAATTTTAAAAACCCCATATATCACAAAAGAAAAGATCACGCAGACCACGAACCAGAACATGGAACTGAAATTGACCCGGGTTCCGAACAGGTCTGCGGTCAGGACCCACTGGTCTCCAAAGCGTTCCAGCAGAGTTCCGGGTGTATACACGGTGGTGACATGGGCGGCCATGAGAAGAATGGGCAGGATATTGGTGAACAGCCCCTTTAAAAGGCCTTCAAAAAAATAATCGTAATAGACCCGGTTCAACCGGGCCTGGTCGATGTTCCTGGCCAGTGCTTTGCCCTTTTCCGGGTCCGGATGTTTCATGGCCTCCTGCCTCACCCCCTGCCAGTGCTCAAACTCCTTTTCCAGGGATCGATACCTCTGGGTCACAAAGATCCGTGACATGAATCTCGTGAACAGGACCGTAAAAAAAGCAAGGACAAAGATCACCACACCCGGACCGAATCTTTCCAGGGGGGAAGCCAGGCCGTCCAGAAAAAGAACCAGATTCTCCAGAAAGATGCTGATCTGCTCCCAGGCCCTGTCTAAAAATGCATCCATAAAATCCTTCTATATATCAGCCACTCATGGAAACGCTATGCTTGAACAAACACAATTTAAAAACCCGTGGTCGACGCCCTGCCCCTTCCGGGTATTATAGGGTGTCGGACCACGGGTTTCAAGAATGATCTTTCCTATACTCTAGATCCAGATTTCAATTTTAAAGAATCTGAAGAACAGGAAGAACAGGGTAATGGCCAGAACAACCTTCAGGGTCATCTCCGAGAACATCTTCTGGGCCCTGGAGCCCAGCATGCCGCCGGCAAACCCGCCGATGATGATGGCAACGGCCAGGGTCATGTCCGGGAGATATCCGGTCATGAGATAGCCGATAAAGGCGCCCACACTGGAAAAACAGGTACCAATGAGGGAGATGGGAACGGCCACGTACATGGGAAGTGCCCCAAGGGTGGTCATGGCCGGCACCAGGAGGAAGCCGCCGCCGATACCGAAGGACCGGGAAACCACACCAATGGCCAGACCCAGGATGGCAAACAACAGGGGATTGATCCTGAATTCCTCGCCCCAGAATTTAAACCGGTAATCTGTAAGGCCGGTTTTCACGGGCTCGATGCTGCCCATTTCAGCGGACCTGCCCTCGGCTTTGGCCTTGGCGATCTCTTCGTTGAACTTCTTGGTCATGGCCTTGATGTTTTTTCTCTTTGCCATGGCAGCCGGGCGCATCTCCATGAGGGTCTTGATCCCCATGATCACCACCAGAACGGCCAGCCATTCCTTATAGGCCTTCATGGGAAGAACTGCAGACACGTATTTGCCCAGCCAGATGGAACCGATAAAGATGCCCACGCCGAAAGAAAGACCTACGGGCCATGCCACCCGTTTTTCAACCACGGCATACCGGTAAAAGGATCCCAGGGGGGAGAAAAGGGTCAGGGCCATGTTGGAAGGTTTGAGCACGTTGGCCGCGTTGATGCCCACGGGCCCCATGGTATTGACCACAAGCACCTGGAAGGCGGCCATGAGCATGCCGCCGGCCGCACCGATCATGGAGAAGTAGGTCCCCACCAGGATGGCCCCGATGACGATCCACAGGGGGTTCATGTACCGAAAGCCCTTGGTGAGCCAGTACCCGTTTTTCTCAATTTTATAGTCCCCGATCTTGGCTCCGTTGACATAAACGTCAAACTGGGTATCGGGAGGCGTATGGCGAAAGGACTTAAAGGAAACCGTATATTCACCCGTGGCCTTGTCCAGTTTCACGTTGGTGCCCTTGTCCCAGTAGTTGCCGCTGGACTGGTCACCGATCACGCTTCTGGAAAAGATAACCACTTTTCCGATCCGATTGCCTTCTTTGACAATGGTGTTGATCCCGTAGCTGTTTTCATTGGCCCACCTGAAAAAATTCCACTGGTCGTCGCTCTTGATGGGACCCAGCATGGCCCTGGCCTGGGCATCCACGTCATTGAAATTCTTTTTCAGGTAAAACATGGTGGTGGAGTAGATTCCGTTGCCTTTTCCCAGAAGAACCGAGGGACCGCCGAATTTTTTCTTATCCACTTTCCCGAATTTTTCCGGCACATTGGTGATCAGGTAATAGAGGGGAGGAATGCTTGTTTCTTTGGTAAACCCGCCCTTCTCATATGCTTTTTTAAATTTCTTGATTTCGTGAACCCCGCTGGTATCCTTGGGGGCAAACATATCCTGCTGGGAAACGGCGATGTAGAGGTCCTGACCCGGTTCGATCTTACCCGAGAACTCGACCATATCGCCGGCCTTGTAGGATCCTGCCGAAATGCTGTTGGCCGCATGGCTTCCGGTGGCGGCGAACGCCAAAACCAATGCCGTCAAAATGAAACCCCTAAAAAATTTCTTCATCTAACTCTCCTTATAAATTTAACTATAATTTAAAATACCTGACGGCCAGTTTGGCCCCCAGATAACTTGTCACACCTGAAACAATCATATAGACAAACAGATCCAAGACACCCAGGGCAAACCACCCGCCCGGCAACAGGGAACCGGCCGCATTCACGGCCACAAAGGTCAGGGCTCCGCCCCCGATTCCCAGAACAAAGCTGAAAAGCCCTGTATTGTGAATTCTGTCCGTCAATGCCTCCACCAGCCTGTAACCGGTCATTGCTCCGTTAAAGGCGACAAAAAGAGGCATAATAAAAAAAATCTTCTCCATTGTGATAAAGGTCGAACAAAAAGCCGCCAGGATCAATGATCCCCCGACCCCGATGCAGACCGATTTTAAGGCTGAAATGGTCATTTCTTCACCCTTTCCTTTTCAGTTAAGGCCCTGTTGGACATCAGTTTGACACAGGAAGGACAGAGATGATGATGCTCTTTAGTGTCCGGATGTCCCTGGGTGGTTTCCTCCACGTGGCGGAGAAAACTTTCCGTGGCATAGGTGTTTCCGCAGGCCTCGCATCTTCCAAGGGTGTGCTGGCCTGCGATCATCTCCTTGATAAAAATGGTCCTGACATTTCCCTCATCCAGAACCCGGATCACGTTGGTGGGACAGAGATTGGCGCAGGTACCGCAGCCAATGCACTGGCCGGCCCGGGGAACCACCTGGGGACCCTCTGGAGTTTTCTCCATTTTCAGGGCCTTGGCCCCTACGATTTCACTGCAGACCCGGATGCACAGCCGGCAGCGGATACACCCGTTGGGAGGCGGAGTCACCTTTACATCATAGGCCTTGGCCAATGCCCGGATCCGGCCCGAGTCGGGTGCCATCTGCAGGAGTTTGTTAAAGGCCTTTTCCCGGGCCTCCATGACCAGGGGGGAATCGGTCTTCACCTCCAGGCCTTTTTTCACCTTCATGATACAGGAGAGCATCACCACCTGCTTCCCCGTTGGCGAGGCCACTTCAACCCCGCAGAGCTTGCATGAACCCGAGGGTTTTAACGCCGGATGAAAGCAGAGATGGGGGATTTTAATTCCGTTTTCCTTGGCCGCACTGAGAACGGTCTGCCCCTCCTGTGCCTCAATTTTCCTGTCATCAATACGAATTTCAATCATGGGCTGCGTCCTGGAGATCTGAAATATAATCTTTGAGGTAGTGGAGTTCCCGGGTCAGAACTTTGACATGTTTTTTTACCAGATCCTCCAGGGCCATCACAGAGACGATCTTCCCATCCTCAACCACGGGCAGATGCCGGATCCCGGCTTTAATCATCATGCCCATGGCATCTTCCAGGGTATCCCGGGGTTCGGCAACGATGAGTTTGTCGGTCATCACGTCCCGGATGGGGATGTCACAGATCTCCTTTCCCGGGAAAAGAATATGGGACCGGACCAGGTCCCGTTCGGTAAAGACCCCGCAGGACTGATCCCCGTCCATGACCATGAGGGCCGAAACATGGTATCCTGACATGAGTTTGACTGCCTGATCCACATTCTGATCCGGGGCGATGGTATGGAATCCGCCTTTTCCGTCTTCCAAAAGAGCTTTAACCTTCATCCTTGTTTTCTCCGTATTTCCTGAAAATTTTGCCTTATTCGACCAGTTTCAGGCAGTCCTGGGGCAGTCTGTGGGTGCCCTTGCCCTCCAGGCTCACCTCGATCAGGGCTTCGGGATCATTGATATTGGTATCCGGGTCGGTCACATATCCGTGGAGTCCTATAAAATCATCCATATACGGTTCCCAGGCCTCGTCCCCGGACTTCTGAAATACCTCTATTTTATTTCCGCGCTGAAACTGCATGATCCCTCCTTATCTATGAAAGGCTGAAGGTTTTTAGGCTGAAGACGGTTAGATTGCCTGCTGTACTCTTCAAAACTGTTATGGATTTTGCGGGCGAATCTTGGTCGGTCCATGGTCGTTATTCCATCCATTCAGACCTAGCCTTTACCTTCAGCTTTTTTAAGGTATCGGCCGGGTGGTTACATTGATTTTGGCGCTCAGCTTGCGCTGGCACTCATTGCACAACAGCCTGTCCTGGGTAATTTGGGTCATATTGCCGGTTTTCCTGGAGATAAACTGCATATATTCCGCAGAGGGCAGAATGGCATTACACTCTTCACAATACTGGATTTCCTGGCTGTTGAGTATGGTGCCGCAGAGCTTGAGCATGCGCTGTCCCTGTTTCTCTTCAATGACCAGGGCATGGTTCTCGCAATTGGCTGCACAGGCCCCGCAGGTGATGCAGCGTTCAGATGTGGTCCTGAAATCGGTTTCCACGGGATGATCAAAATCCAGATATCCCATCTGAAGGGCGTCGATCCCCATTTTGTCCCGGCAGATCTCCACGCATTTTCCGCACCGTCTGCAGATATCGCACCGCAGGCACCGGCCGGCTTCCCTTCGGACGGCCTCCTCGTCATACCCCAGTTCTGCCTGCTGGAACATGGTCCGGCGCCTGTCCATATTCAGCATGGGCATGGAAGGCCGCTTCAGGGTCATCTTCCGGGCAGCCGACATCTCCATGACCGGTTCAATATTGTACCGGACCGGAATTTTCGGCATCCTGGGCTGGGGAATGCCGTTGAGGTATCGGTCAATGGCCTCGGCAGCCCGTTTCCCGCCGCCAATGGCCTCGATCACCGTGGCCGGGCCGGATACGGCGTCTCCGGCGGCAAATACCCCGGGCATCCCGGTTTCCATGCTGGCATGGTTGACCTCAATGGTCCCTCTCTTGGTCCAGTTGATCTTTTCAAATGCCTTCATCCCGGAATCATCCACATACTGGCCGATGGCGCTGATCACACAGTCTGCATGAACCGTGAAATCCTTGCCCGGGATGGGTGCCGGGGAAAGCCGGTCCGATCCTTTCTGCTTCACCAGCTCCGCCTTGATGCATTCCAGCCCGGTAATGGTATCATTCTCCCCGGAGATGGATTTGGGGATGGTCAGAAACAAAAATTCAACCCCCTCCTCCTCTGCCTGCTCCACCTCTTCGATATCCGCAGGCATCTGGGTCCGGGTCCGCCTATAGGCGATACTCACCTTTTGGGCCCCCAGTCTCAGGCAGGTCCGGGCCGCATCAATGGCCACGTTGCCCCCGCCGATGACCACCACCTGCTTGCCCGGCAGATGCCGGTCCCCCAGGGCGACATCCTTGAGAAAGGTTACGGCATCAATGGCCCTGGAAAACTCTTTTTCCCCTGCAATACCCAGATCCCATGCCTTGTGGGCGCCAATGGCGATGAAAAAGGCGTCTGTGCCTTCATTTTTCAATTCTTCATAGGTGACATCTTCACCGAACCGTGTGTTATAGCAGATCTCCACCCCCAGGTCCTCGATCATGCCCACTTCCCGGTCAATGACCTCCCTGGGCAGCCTGTATCTCGGGATTCCCACCATGATCATGCCCCCCGGAACCGGCAATGCCTCGATCACCTTGACCTGGTAGCCCATGAGCGCCAGGTAATAGGCAGCGGACAAACCACCGGGACCGGCGCCGATGACGCAGACCTTTTTGCCGTTGGCCTCTTTTTTCTCGGGATTCTCATAGGCCCTCTGGGACATGGCCCGCTCGGCGGCAAAGGCCTTTACAAACTTGATGGAAACCGGGGTATCGATCCTGCCCCTCACACACATCATCTCACAGGGCCGGGTGCAGACCAGGCCGCACACCCAGGGAAAAGGGTTGTCCCGCCGGATCACCTCAATGGCCTGGGCATCTTTGCCTTCGGCAATGAGGCTCAGATAGGTGGGAACATCAATACCGGCCGGGCAGGCCATCTGGCAGGGGGAAGGGGCCAGTTTCCCGCAGTCGTGGGAAGGACAGTTCTTTGATTCAATATGGCTGATGAAAACTTCCCTGTGGGTCTTGAGGATCTGTTTAAGAACCCCGGCCGTTTCCAGATTCTGCCCAAGGTTTCGATCATAGGCATATTCCTCAATCAGGGAATCAATGGCAGCCAGGTGGTCCGGACCGGCCGCCCCCTCGGAAATCTCTTCGGCCATGTGCAGGATCTGTTCTGAAATCCGTCTTCCCCGCGGATCTGTCAGCCCTTCCGGACCGATGCATCCTGAAAGATAGATAATGGTTTCCCTGACCGGGCAGGTATTTTCAGCCATATAATGCTCCTTATGGACTAGACGGTGTCTTCAAAGGATGCCATTGCCTTGGCATGCCTTTCCCTGCGGATCTGACTCATCTCTTCCACCTGGCCGAATTTGAGGCAGCCAGTGGTGCAGGTGGAGACACAGGCCGGCTCAAGCCCCTGGTCGATCCGGTCCATGCAGAAGTCGCATTTGACCACGGTCCCGGTTTCCTGATTCCATTGGGGTGCTCCCCAGGGGCAGGCAGACACACAGGTCTTGCACCCGACACAGAGATCCTTTTCAACAAAGACAATCCCGTCTTCAGGCCTTTTCTGCATGGCGCCGGTGGGACAGGCAGACACACACCAGGGATTCTCACAATGGAAACAGGACATGAAGATGAACGAAATTTTAGGTACGGATCCAATGGTTTTGGGCCCCACCTGGATGACCTGGCAGGGCTTGGGTCCCATGGCAAGATGTTTATTGGACTTGCACTGGATCTCACAGGTATGGCATCCAATACATTTTTTATTGTCCTGGAACAGGTAGTATTTGCTCATTCAACGCCTCCGGCTGTCAATTGTGAATTACCATTTTCTATTTATTCTTTTGACCGGGCTGCACTATAATCCCGGTGCTCTTTTTCCATGGCGATTTTCAGGCCATCTGTTGAAAAGACTGCGATAAGCATGCCAATGGCTTTTTTACAGTCAAAATAGTGGGGACTTGGATAATAACACCTTGAAATAATAAATAATTAATTAGATCCGGCATTCGAATATTCCCCTGCCGGCATCCGGGTATAAAACAGGAACGTCAAACCTCTTGAAACAGTGGATATAAAGGATTTTCCGGAGTCTGCCGTGATTTTTTTTCCCCGGGGACAGGCATTGGAATGTGCAATAAATTCATTGCGCTGCATTTTTTTTAATGCACAGAATCCAATTTCCTGGAATTACCGGACCGGAGCATTCAGGGAAGACGGCCCTCCCCTCAGCCAACCTTGGACCCGGATAAGAACGATACCCTTCTGGTGCAATCCGCCTCTGCCCCCAGACAATCAAAACCTGCCTCCCGCCTCCATGCCGGACCGCCCGATATGATACAAAAATGCGATTTAGGGCGGCACTTTATATGGATCTTAAAAAATTCAATTTTGTAATCAATCTGCATTCAATTTTGTAAGATTTTCAGACCCCAAAACCCAATCCATCTTGCAAACCCCTTTAATTACAGGACTAACAAGATTGGCACAGAAGTTGCTGAGCTATTTCAATGAAACTTGTTTGCTTAAAATGAAATGAAAAACCAAAGCCCTGAATTCAAAAGGGCGGTAAAATAGTAAGGATGCAAAACCGAAATGAAAGACCTGGACAAACCCTTTGAAATAACAAAAACATTCGGCCTCGGCGTATTGCTGAAACTGACAAAAACAAACATCGGCGGGATTGAGATAGAAGAGAGGCAGGGAAAGCTGACGGCCAATGTCAGTACCGGCGAATTGATCAAGGCGGTAAACGCCACCATTGAAGGTCACAATATCAGGCTGCAGGTTCTTTAATCCTGGAGTTGCAGCCAAAAAAATCTGTCTTCAGCAATCCTCGGGGATGTCCGGGTAAAGGTTGACAATCAGGGCTTTTCAAGGATCAGGGTTTCTGGGACGGGGAGTCAAAATCGATGATTTCATCCCCGCCGGAATAGGGTTTTTTGGCAACCCGCTTGACCTCCTGGATCTTTCTGACGATATCGGCCATGCGCTTGCCGGCCTGTTCTATCTTTGAGATATGAACGGCCATCTTTTCAGGATCGTTTTGATCCATTTCTAAAAGCTCGATGTTTCCCAGGAGAATCATCAGGGGCTGGTTGAGTTCGTGGGCCGTGGCACCGGCCATCTGGAGAAGGACCTTAAGGCGCTCCTCCTCAATCACCCCCTTTTGCTGCTGAACAATCTTCTCATTGGCAGCCCGAAGTTCCGCCTCCATGGATTTTCTGTGCTCGATTTCATGCTCGGCCTTTTCCTGGATCTTCCTGAAATCCATTATCCTGCCGGTCGCCTGGGTAAAATCCTCAACGGCAAACAGGGCGAAAAAGCCCGGCTCACCGGGAATGGAGACCCGGGATACCGTGGTCTGGAAAATCCTGGACTTTCCATTGGGAAGGGCGGAAGGAAAAAGAAGTCCGTGGACCTGGGAGGAAAATTCAAGCGGTGCTCCCTCTGCCAAAACCGTATTGATCCGGCCCTTGAAATCCTCTTTATTAAAATGGGGATAGACATCGCCAAGACTCCTGCCGGCAACCTCTTTTCTTGTTTTCTTTGTCCACGCCTCAAGGCATCTGTTCCAAAAAACAATATCATGGTCTTTATCGATGACACAAACACCAATGGGAATGCTGTCCAGAAGACTGAAACTTTCAGAAAAAAGAGAAGTTTTATCCATTTTTGGCGGCTTTTAAACCCATTGTTCTAAGGAGTTCAGTGAATCCTGCTTCTGCAAAATAAAGACGGGGCCTTTACAGGATTTTCCACATTTCTATCATAATCCCGGCTGAAGAATCAAGATCAGTTTGTACCGGCTCCCAGACTTTTACCCGAAGGGCAGATGTCAAAAAGGGGACAGCCATTGCATTGGGGTTTTCTGGCATTGCAGATCTCCCGGCCGAAATAGATCAGCTGCAGGGAGAGATCATTCCAGGAGGATTTGGGAATGATGTCCATGAGTTGAAACTCCACCCGGACCGGATCCTTATGATCCGCCAGCCCCAGCCGCCGGGAAATCCTGTGGACATGGGTATCCACCACAATGGTCTGAATGCCGAAACAGACTGACCGGACAACATTTGCCGTTTTCCTGCCCACCCCGGGAAGCCGAGTCAGGGATTCGATATCCCCGGGGACCACGCCCTGGTGCCGATCCACCAGAGCCCCGGCGCAGGCTTTGATGTTTTTGGCCTTGTTATTGTAAAACCCGGTGGAGAAAATGATCTTTTTGATATTCTCCAGGGGAGCCCCGGCCAGGGCTTCCGGCGTGGGAAACTCGGCAAACAGCGGCCCGGTTACCTGGTTCACCTGGCGGTCGGTGCACTGGGCCGAAAGGATGGTGGCGATGAGAAGCTGGAACGGCGTCTGATGCTCAAGCTGGGTCTTGACAACCGGATACCGCCTGCTTAGTCTCTTTAGCAGAATTTTAATATTGGATTTTTTCATCGTTTTTATAAGCTGCTTTTATATATGAATCAGGATAAAATCACAAGATCGACAAGCCCCCGGATAAAAGCACTGGGCCTCTGCTCGGGAGGGCTGGACAGCATGCTTTCGGCCCTGGTGCTGAAAAAACAGGGTATTGAAGTCACCTGGGTCAGTTTTGAGACCCCGTTCTTTTCATCGGAATCCGCCCGGAAAGCATCTGCCCGGACCGGAATCGAACTCATTACCCGGGACATCACCCAAGATTACATGGAAATGCTCCTGGCGCCCAGGGCCGGGTACGGCAAAAACATGAATCCCTGCATGGACTGCCATGCCCTGATGTTTGCCAAGGCCGGAGACCTGATGAAAGAAAGGGGATTTCATTTTCTTTTTTCCGGTGAGGTGGTGGGGCAGCGCCCCAAATCCCAGACCAAAAATGCCTTGAGATATGTTGAGAAAAATTCAGGCATGGACGGATATATCTTAAGGCCCCTAAGCGCCCTGTGCCTGCCGGAAACCCCCATGGAAAAACAGGGCCTGGTGAACAGGGAAACGCTTTTGGGCATTAACGGCCGGTCCAGGAAAATTCAGATGGACATGGCCCGGGAATTCAAAATCCGTGACTACCCCTCCCCTGCCGGGGGATGCCTGCTCACGGATCCTGGTTTTTCCAAACGGCTCAGGGACCTTCTCTTTGTCCAGGAAACCCGTGAAGTGCGGCAGATCCATCTGCTCAAGCACGGGCGTCATTTCAGGCTCAACTCTCCGGAAAGCACAGACAAATGCAAACTCATCATGGGAAGAAACAAAGCAGACAACAAAAACATCCTTTCCCTGGTTGACCCGGAAAAGGATCTTCGGCTCCGCCATACCTCCCTGCCCGGCCCGGATGCGGTTTTAACCGGAAAGTTCGGCCGGGAACAAGTGCAGACTGCCGCAGCCATGCTGGCCTCCTACACCAAGGCCAAACCCGGCACTCCTTCGGAAGTAAGAATTATTCAAAACGAAAAAGAATCCCTCATTCAGGTAACTACCCCGGTCTCTTCCGAATTCCAGGACTTGATGATCTGAATATCACGAACTCATACAAACAGTTCAACTTAAATTTTAAATCCCGGCTCTCAAATTGATAAAGTATTGAGTAGACTTTTCGGTAGTTGACTGAAAGATTGCACTTATAATATCATATATTAAAATTAAATACTTATTAGATCACAAGCCCGCTTTGAGGCGATTTAAATCTTCAGAAATTCCCAAAATGTCAAATTTTTGAGGGAATATATTTTTAAATATCTGCAAAGAACAAACTCCAACTTGAGCGCATGTTTTCAAGCTCAACATCATTTGTGTGTCGCCTGCTGCAAGACAATGAGTTTTATAAACAACGGCTTTTTCGTCTTTACAAGCTTTGATCGCTGACAGCACTCCTGTTGCATTCGGATGAGCACCAAGATCGATGGTCAAATCATATAATTTTTGTGCGATGCAAAAGGTCTCGTTGTCAATTTTTCTAAGGCATTCCAAAGTATTGTACGCAGAAAATGTTTTTTTACATCGTTCTTTTTTTTCTTCATTTTTCTCTCGATTTAGCCATATTTGCAGTCTTTTAGGACTTTGGGAGATATAAAGGCCATATAGACTAACTTCAAGACAACCTCGTAAAACCAAATAAGTTTCAAACGTTTGCCCAGCGAGGGCAAGGCTTATACTTCCCATAAAAGAACATTGAACCCGCATTATGAAAAAAGAATAGTACAAATCTTCGGTTTTTTGTATGTGATCAATAATTTTCCCAAAACTGTTAACAATATCATGCAAAACTTGATATTCGGTTCTTAAATTCACAAACGATGCAAGTGTATTTTTATAAGCCTGTTCAAGATATTTCGACAAGGAATCATTACCCCAACCTGGTGGTAATTCCTGGTAATTAATCATTGATTTTCCTATTCAATCATTCTTTAAAATGGACTATTAGAGCTTTTAAAACATCTTTGTGCTATTTTTTTAAAAGTTGACCAAGACGTCCGAGAAATCCACCTGGTGCATTCCCCATTGGAAAGAAACCGCATATTAAGGATAATTTGGAGATAATCATTCCTAACCCAGAAATACAAGTGTAAATTTGAGAGAAAGACACTATTCTAACCGACCGTCAAGGACCGCAGCTCCGCAGGGCGAACGATTCTAACAGGCTCTAACCTGCACTTCTTAAGAAAGGGGAAAACTCACTTCGTTCAATCAGTTCCCCTTTTTTAACATAGAAGCACGGCCAAGAGCCTGTAAAGAATCCCGTCCGATGACTCCGCTTGCAGCCCTCAACAGCCTCCCTGCCAGCATGACCTTTGAAGAGGATCAATTTTGGCACGCCTGGAGGATCAGACAGGGAAGGCAAGGGGTTAAGCGGCTTAAAAGACCGGGGTCCCAGGATGGGAAAACCACGGGCTTTTCAGCTTCATCTGCTCCCATGGACGGGAGCAGATGATTTAGCGGAACACCCCTTGCCTCTCCCTGCCGGGTTATGCCTGTCCGTTCAATTTAAATTTGGTTTTGTTGAGAGGGAAAAACCGACGAGATCCCAATACCGATTTAAATTTTTCTGAAGGGACATTTTATACCCTGAAAAAAACACATGGGCAACTCCCCTGAAAACGGCGACTTCACATTTTGCAACTCGGCCCCCATGTTTGGATAAAAATTTACCCATATGCAAGGCGCAAGAGAATATAAGACCGGAGCGTACTTTTGTACGTGAGGATCTTAGATTTTTTCAGCAACGCCGCAGATGGGTGGACCTTTATCCAAACATCTTGGCTTTGAGCTGGCCGCAGGCCGCTAGTATATCGTCCCCCTTGCTCTTCCGGACAATGGCGGTCATGTCCCGGTCCAGCAGGATCTGGAGAAAGGAAGAGACCCGTTCCTTATCCGGCCGCTTAAAATCACAGCCCGGGTGTTGGTTAAAGGGAATCAGGTTGACCTTGGCCCTTAAAGGGCTTAACAGCCTGACAAGGGTCTGGGCATCCTTGTCGGAATCATTCACCCCCCTGATAAGGATATACTCAAAGGTGATCTTGTTCCTGGGCTTCATCTTGAAATCTTTGCAGGCCCTGAGCAGGTCTTTTAAGGGATACTTCTTATTGATGGGCATAAGCCTTGTCCGAGTTTTGTCATCCACGGCGTTCAGGGAAACGGCCAGGTTAACGTCAGTCTGATTTCCAAGGTCGGATATCCTGGGTACCAGCCCGGAGGTGGATACGGTCACCCTGCGGGGGGAAAACTTCATGCCGAAATCCGTATCCGTGATAATGCCCAGGGAGCGGATCAGATTCTCGTAATTGGCAAGAGGCTCTCCCATGCCCATGAACACGATATTGGACAGGCTCAGGGGCTCAATTCCCCTTTCGATGAGAAAAAACCGGGCATCCCTGACCTGGGAGATGATCTCGGAAACCGTAAGGTTCCGTACAAACCCGCCCCGAGCCGTAAGACAAAATTGACAGTCCATGGCACAGCCCACCTGGGAGGAAACACAAAGGGTGAAATGATCCTTTTCCGGGATGAGGACAGATTCGATATGGGTCCCGTCCTCCAGCCGGAACAGGTATTTTTCCGTGGTATCCTTTGAAACCTGCTTTTCTTCCAGGACCAGGCGGCTCAGAACAAAATTTTCCTTTAACGTTCCCCGCAGTTCCTTGCCAAGGTCGGTCATCTCATCAAAATCCCTGGCCTGGCGAAGGTAGATCCACTTGAAAATCTGCCCGGCCCTGAAGGGTCTGACGCCTCTGTTTTCAAGCCATTGAGCCAGCTCGTCCCGGGTGTAGTCCAGTATATTTTCTGCCATATAATCCCTGCTTTAAATTTTTATTTTCTTGACATATCACGGAATATAGTCTAATTTCAATGATTTGATTTGACACTTTGGACCGACGCTTTTATGTTTGACAACTTGAGTGACAGGCTGGATTCAGTCTTTAAAAAATTAAAAGGTCACGGCACCCTGAACGAAGCCAATATCGAGGAGGGCCTTAAACAGGTCAGGATGGCACTCCTTGAGGCGGATGTCAATTACAAGGTTGCCAAAAAGGTGATTTCAGACATCAAAGCCAGGGCCATCGGCCAGGAGGTCATGCAGAGCCTGACCCCTGCCCAGCAGGTCATTAAGATTGTCAATGAAGAGTTCACCAGAATGATGGGGTCTGAACACCAGGATTTGAATCTTGACGGCAAGACCCTGGGGTCAATCATGCTGGTGGGTCTGCAGGGATCCGGTAAAACCACTACGGCAGGAAAGCTTTCCCGCCACCTGCGCAAGCAGGGCAGGAAGCCTTTTCTCGTTCCCGTGGACGTTTACCGGCCGGCAGCCATTGATCAGTTGAAAAAAATCGGGAAGCAGTTGGAAGTCCCGGTGTTTGATTCTTCAACGGATATGAAGCCCCTGAAGATATGCCAGGATGCGCAATTGGCCGCAAGAGAACAGGGATGCGACACCCTGATCCTTGACACGGCCGGCCGGCTGCACATGGACGAAGAGCTCATGGCTGAGCTTGAGGGCATAAAAAAAGGGGTGAATCCTTCGGAGATTCTCCTGGTGGCAGATGCCATGACCGGACAGGATGCGGTGAACATTGCCGGGTCCTTTGACAAGCGTCTGGATCTGAACGGATTTATCCTGACCAAAATGGATGGAGATGCCAGGGGCGGAGCCGCCCTTTCCATCAAGGCGGTCACCGGGAAACCCTTGAAGTTCATCGGTGTGGGTGAAAAATCAACTGCACTTGAACCCTTTCATCCGGACAGGATGGCATCCAGGATACTGGGGATGGGGGATACCCTCTCCTTTATTGAAAAAGCCCAGGATGCCGTTGACCAGAAGGAAGCCAAGGCGATAGAGAAAAAACTTCGGGCAAATGCGTTTACCCTTGAGGATTTCAGGAACCAGATGAAATCGGTCCGGAAAATGGGATCCATCAAGGACCTTCTCGGCATGCTGCCCGGGATGAATAAGAAACAACTCAAAGGGCTGAATATCAGTGATAAGGAATTTGTAAGAATCGAGGCCATCATCAATTCCATGACCCCCCAGGAAAGGGATCAGCATGCCATTATCAAGGCATCCAGGAAAAAGAGAATTGCCCTTGGCTCCGGGACAAGCGTCCAGGAAGTGAACAAACTCCTCAAAAGCTATACCCAGTCCATGAAAATGATTAAAAAATTTAATAAAGGCGGCATGCGGTCTTTAAAAGGCATGCTTCCGTTTTAAGGAGAAAAATATGTCCGTAAGAATCAGGTTGACCCGGAAAGGCACCAAAAAGAAACCTTTTTACAGAATTGTGGCCGCCGACCTTGAAAGCCCCAGGGACGGCAGGTTCCTCGAAGTACTGGGAACCTATGATCCCATGACCGAACCGGCCGCCATTAATTTGAAGCAGGAAAGAATTCAATACTGGCTGGGAGAAGGGGCCAAACCCTCCACCACGGTCCAGAGCATATTGAAGAAACAGGGAATGGCCTCTGCATAAGGAACCGCCACTGAAAAACCTTGAGTATTCTCACCCCCACCCCCAAGACGGTAAAAGGAGATGGATTTATGAAAGAGCTGATAGAGTACATTGCCAAAGCACTGGTGGACAATCCTGACCAGGTTCAGGTGTCTGAAATTGTCGGAGATCAGACATCTGTACTGGAACTCAAGGTGGCAAAAGAGGATCTGGGGAAGGTAATCGGGAAACAGGGGAGATCCGCCCGGGCCATGAGAACCATTTTAAGTGCGGCCAGCACCAAACTCAAAAAGAGGACGGTTCTGGAGATCATCGAATAGACCATGGATAAAAACGGCCTGCTAACCATCGGCAAGGTCACCGGGGTCCACGGTCTTGGCGGAAACCTCAAGGTCAGATCCTTTGCCGAATCCCTGGATACCTTTAAAAAGGGGGGGCAGGTAAGGGTCAGGCCCGATGATCTTTCTTCCAAGATCTCCGGGGAATGCAGGTCTTTTACCATTGAAAAGGTTTCCCCCAGAAAAAAAGGACTTCTCCTGGCCTTCAAGGGTGTGGATACAAGGGAAGATGCCGAAGAGCTTATCGGGTGGGAGATTCTGATTCCCAGGGACGAACTTCCTGAACTTGAGGAAGATACCTGGTACTGGGAAGATCTTTACAACCTTGAGGTGATCGATGAGAACCTGGGAAGTTTAGGAATTATTGAGAGAATCTTCCCCACCGGGGCCAATGATATTCTGGTGGTCAAGGACAAAAAAACCGGCCGGGAGGCCCTGATTCCCATGCACCGTCACTTTGTTAAGAGCGTGGACATGGAGAATAAGATCATGGGGACACGGCTTCCTCCGGGATTTGATCAGGTGATTGATCAATGAAGTTCACAGTGCTGACCCTTTTCCCCGAACTTGTGGAGGTTTTTTTTGACCACGGCATGATCGGCAGGGCCATGGAGAGGAAGCTGATTTCCGGAGAGAGCATCAATATCCGGGATTTTGCCACGGACCGGCACAGGACAGTGGATGACAGGCCCTATGGGGGAGGCAGCGGAATGGTTATGAAACCCGAGCCCCTTGGCCGGGCAATCCGGTCTGCACGGGAAAAATCCCCCCGGGCAAAGGTGATCCTCATGACCCCCCAGGGCAAGCGGTTTAACCAGGAAGACGCCTGCCGGATGGCAGAGGAAAATCAGGACCTGATCTTTGTCTGCGGCCGGTATGAGGGAATTGATGAACGGGTTCATTCCCTTTTTGTGGATGAGGAGATGTCCATCGGGGATTATGTTATGACAGGGGGAGAACTGGCAGCCATGGCCATTATTGATTCAACGGCCCGTCTGATCCCGGGAGTTTTGGGAAGTGAAGCCTCGCCCCTTGCAGATTCTTTTGTGGACGGCCGGCTTGAACATGCCCAGTATACCCGGCCGGAACGTTTTGAGGGAATCAAGGTTCCTGAGGTCCTTCTTTCGGGGGACCATGGAAAAGTGGCCCAATGGCGGCTGAAATCCGGGCTGACCCGGACCTTTTTGAACCGGCCGGACCTGTTCGAACAGACCCGGCCGTCAAAAGAGGAAAAAAAGGTCCTGCTCCAATGGGCCCAAGAACTGAAGGCCCTGGCCGGAGAATCGGTCTAGAGACCCTGAATGGCAGCCCCTGCGGACAACCTTTATCTGGCTTTGGTCCATTATCCGGTTATGAACCGGAAAAACATGGAAATCGGATCGGCCTTGACCAACATGGATCTCCATGATATTGCAAGGGCCTGCCGGACCTTCGGCGTCCGGGGATATTACGTGGTGACGCCCTTTGAGGACCAGGTTGAACTGGCAGACCAGATCATCCGGCACTGGACCCATGGAAAGGGAGGAGAGCTAAACCCCTCCAGGAAAGAAGCCCTTGAAATGATCCGGGTCACCCGGACCTTTGAACAGGCTTTGGAGGAAATTGAAAAAAAAGACAATCGGGAGGTGGTGACCATTGCCACCAGTGCCAGAGATTCTGGAGACTGCATCACCCCCCGGGAACTGAAGACAAGATTAAAGAACAATGCATCCCATGTTCTGGCCTTTGGCACGGCATGGGGGCTGACAGAAGGGTTTATCGATTCATGCAATCTGAGGCTTGCACCCATTAACGGCCCGGGGGCATATAATCACCTTTCTGTCCGGTCTGCTGCATCCATATATTTAGACAGGATTACCAACGACTGAACATTCAGTACGGCTGGGTTGTTCAGCCGAAAGGAAAGGAACCAGGAGGAAACATGACAAACGTAATAGAAAAATTGGAAAGAGAACAGATGCGCCTTGATATCCCCGATTTTGATTCAGGGGATACCGTAAAAGTGCATGTTAAGATCAGGGAAGGCGAGAAAGAGCGCATCCAGGTATTCCAGGGTGTGGTCATCAAAAAAACAAAAGGAATGGCCGGCGCCCGGTTTACTGTAAGAAAAATTTCCGGCGGTGTCGGGGTTGAAAGAATTTTCCCCCTGTATTCCCCGATTATCGACAAAATTGAAGTGGTTACCCGGGGCAAGGTCCGCCGCTCCAAGCTCTACTATCTGAGAAACCTGCGCGGAAAAGCCGCCAGGATCAAAGAAAAACGTTTTGCCTAAACCCTGTTTCGACTCCCATGTGGCAGTTTGAAAAGGATTTAACAGGTAGAGGATACAGGCATATCGCAGGATTGGATGAGGCCGGCAGGGGACCCCTTGCCGGCCCTGTCGTTTCTGCTGCTGTAATCCTTTCCCCGGATTTCCACTGTCCGGGCATCAACGATTCCAAAAAATTATCCCCTAAAAAAAGAGACGCCCTCTTTCCGGTCATCCAGGCCCAGGCCCTTGCATGGGGGGTGGGCATCTGCGACCATGAAGAGATCGACCGGATCAATATCCTCCGGGCATCCCTGCTTTCCATGAAACGGGCCGCAGAGAAGCTTGCCATTCTTCCTGATTTTCTGCTCATCGACGGCAAGTTCACCCTGGACATGGACCCGGAGTCGAAAATCGGCCAGCAGGCCCTGGTCAAGGGGGACTCAAGAAGCATCTCCATTGCCGCGGCCTCCATCATCGCCAAGGTGACCCGGGACCGGATCATGGAGGATCTGGACAGGACCTATCCGGTTTACGGATTTGCAAAGCATAAGGGATATCCCACCAAGGCCCACAAACAGGCCATCCTTGAACACGGGCCCTGTCCCGTACACCGGAAAACCTTCCGAGGAGTAAAGGCCCCATGAGCCGGGCCAGGCAGGACCTGGGCAAAAGCGGTGAAAAACAGGCCGCCCGATATCTGAAAAAACAGGGCTACATTCTTGTCGAGACCAATTATAAAACCCGGTTCGGAGAAATCGATATCATTGCCCGGGACAAGGATGTCTTATGCTTTATTGAAGTCAAGGCCCGGAGTGAAATCCAAAAGGCCCTGCCCAGGCAGGCAGTCAATCCGGCCAAACAAAAAAAAATCATCAACACAGCCTCTTTTTTCCTCAAAGAACAGAAACTCACGGATCAGAGGGCCCGGTTTGATGTGATTGAAATGATCCCTTCCAACGGAGACTGGCAGATCAACCTGATTCCCAATGCATTCCAGGCCGGATAAATTTTGAAACCAGGCACCTTATATATTGTGGCCACCCCCCTGGGAAACCTGGAGGACATGACCTTTAGGGCGATCCGGATTCTTAAGGAGGCAGACCTCATTGCTGCCGAGGATACCCGTCATTCAAAAAAACTTCTCGACCATTACGGGATCCGGACGTCCATGATTTCCTGCCATGAACACAACGAAGAGAGAAGATCGGGTCAGATCCTCAGCCATTTGCAAGAGGGGAAGAACATTGCCCTGATAACCGATGCCGGAACCCCCTGCATTTCCGATCCCGGATACAGACTGGTCCGGCTGGCTGCTGAAAATGATATTTTTGTCATACCGGTGCCCGGATGCAGTGCATCCATTGCCGGGTTAAGCGTTTCAGGACTGCCCACGGATTCTTTTTTATTCTGCGGCTTCCCGCCCAGGAAACAGGCCAGGATGAACCAGGCACTCAACCGCCTGAAACCCCAGACCGCCACCCTGGTGTTTTACGAATCCCCCAAACGGATCAAGACTCTTCTTAAAAGGGCTGTTGATCTGTTTGGAAACCGGAATGCCTGTCTGACAAGGGAAATGACCAAACGCCATGAAGAGTACCTGCGGGGCAGCCTGTCCGAGATATTGCTCTGTCTTGAGACCCGGGACCAGGTCAAGGGCGAATGCGTTCTTTTTATCCAGGGACAGGACCCGGACCAGAATTCTCTTTCCCCGGATGAACTGGAGGCCGTCATCCTGGACAGATTAAAAGAAAATCCGAAAACCTCGGACCTGGCAAAAGAACTGGCCGCCACCTTTAATGTTTCCAAAAAGACCGTCTACGATACGATTCTGAGCCTCAAAAACACCGCTTCATAACCGGCTTCATTCCCAAAAAATAGTTCCTGTCCCAATTATTAGGATTGTGTTAGGATATGAGCCGAGATCTTGAAAAATCGGCTGAACTAGCTTAAAAACAGGCCTGATTATTAGGCCAAGGTTAGCAAGATACAAGAAAATCATTAAATCACATCTTAAATTAGACCATATTCATTTTCATCCATTTTTCCATATGGAGCATTTTTCCAAGATAAAAGGACCTGAATAACGCCATGGGCATTGAAATCTACTATGTCATTGCAGGGATGCTGATCCTGTTTGCCATTTTTGATCTGGTTGTCGGAGTCACCAATGATGCGGTGAATTTTTTAAATTCATCCATTGGATCCAAAGCGGCACCCTTTCTGACCATAATCATCATTGCAAGCCTGGGCATCCTGGCCGGGGTCACCTTTTCCGGGGGCATGATGGAAGTGGCGAGAAAGGGAATTTTTCATCCGGAATTTTTTACCATGCCCGAGCTTTTGACGATTTTTCTGGCGGTCATGATCACGGATATCCTTCTTCTGGACCTGTTCAACACCCACGGACTTCCCACCTCCACCACGGTATCCATCGTGTTCGAACTTCTGGGTGCCGCGGTGGCCCTCTCCTTTCTGAAAATCATGGCCCAGACAAGCAACGGCCTGGGCCTGTGGGATTATATCAATACGGCAAAGGCCATGGCCATTGTGGGCGGAATCCTCCTGTCCATTGTGGTGGCTTTTGCTTCCGGGGCGATTATGCAGTTTATCTCCCGGATGATATTTACCTTTGACTATGAAGAGCGCCTGAAACGCTACGGGGCCTTGTGGGGAGGGATGGCCATGACCGCCATCACCTTTTTCATCCTGGTCAAGGGCTCCAAAGGGGCCACTTTCATGGATGCCCAGACCGTAACCTGGATAAAAGGAAACTCCCTGGCAATCATGGCCGGCATATTTGTGGTTTCCGCCGTGATCTTCCAGATTCTTTTAAGTATATTCAGGGTGAATATTCTCAAGCTCATTGTTCTGGTGGGGACCTTTGCCCTGGCCATGGCCTTTGCCGCCAATGACCTGGTCAATTTCATCGGTGTGCCCCTGGCAGGACTGAATGCATTTCAAAACGCCCTGGCCTCGGCAGATCCCATGAACGTGACCATGGAGGCCCTGAGCAAAAAGGTGCAGTCCCAGACCAGTATCATGCTCATTGCCGGAACCATCATGGTGATCACCCTGTGGATATCCAAAAAAGCCCGAACCGTAACTGAAACCGAAATCAGCCTGGGCCAGCAGGATGAGGGCATGGAACGCTTTGAATCGGTCTGGCTGTCCAGACGTATTGTCAATCTTTTTGACAGCCTTTTCAATTCCGTCAGGACCCTTACCCCCCATGCCGTCCGCAAGGCCATTGCCGCCCGGATAACCCCGAAGTCGGAAACCGTTCACGTGGCCATCAAGGAAAAACCCCACTTTGATCTTATCAGGGCCTCTGTAAACCTGATGGTGGCCTCGGCCGTGGTTTCCTTTGCCACCTCCCTTAAACTCCCCCTGTCAACCACCTATGTCACCTTTATGGTGGCCATGGGCAGCTCTTTTTCCGACCAGGCCTGGGGAAGGGAAAGTGCGGTATACCGGATCACGGGCGTTCTTACCGTGGTCGGCGGATGGTTTATGACCGCCCTGATCGCCTTTGTGGTCTCCTTTATTGCAGCCAATATCATCTATCACTTTAACCTGCCCGGAATTATCTGCCTCATGGCATTTGTGGGATTCATGATATGGAAAAACAAAAAACGCCATGAGGGCCATGAGAAAACCAAAGAGGAAATGAATATCTTCCACCTGGAAAAAGTGGAAGATTTCCAGGAATCCGTATCCAAGACCTTTGACCACCTGGCCTACCAGCTCAGGGGGATCAGAGAGTCCTTTGTTATCACCTTTGATGCCCTGTTTGAAGAAGATTTGGAAAGTCTTCGGGCCCAGCGCAAAAAGACCAAGCAGTTCCAGATGGGCACCAATATCATCATTGCCAATATCTTTAAGGTGCTCCGCCTTCTGCAGAGGGAAGAAAACGAGGTGTCTTACAACTACTACCAGATCATACGGCGCCTGCAGAAACTGTCCGACGGGCACCGGGATACGGTGATCCGCTGCACCATGCATGTGGCCAACAGGCATAAGGGACTGTTGCCGGCCCAGATCGAAGAACTCAAGGAAATCAAAAAGATAATCCTCTATATCCTGGAACAGGTGGAAATGGCCTTCAGCAAAAAAAATATTGTGGACTGCCATCATATCGGAGCCCAATTCCACTATCTGCGGGAACTTGTGGATGATTACAATGCCAATCAGATCGAACGGATCCGTGAAGAATCCTCCAAAACCCGGCTGAGCATCATGTTCTATGCCATTTCAGGCAATTGCGTAATGATGGCCAAACAGACGGTAAAACTGCTGGAGATCTTTAACGAGGCCTTTCCCCTGGATGATCCCCAGAAAGCCTGCAAATAAGAACTCATCCCTGATAAAAATAAAAAAGGCCGGTATATTTTTGATACCGGCCTTTTTTATTTTCAGCCGGCAGGTTAACCTTTCCCTGAAAACCCAATTTATTTCCATGGCTTGAAACCCGTTACCTAATGCAACACCCCATTGGAAAAAGGGTTAATCAAATTCCCCCGGTCTTGTATCCAAGAGCATTCTCCGGATTGAAATATTTATCGAATTAGAGTATACCAGTGCCCAATTATTAAGGATCGATTAGATTTGTGTTAGGTTCGGGTTAGCCGGGAAATCTTAGGGGAGGAACGGGTGGATATAGCAGGGATACTGATCCAAACGCTGGGCGGGCTGGGGTTGTTTATTCTCGGCATGAAAATGATGACCGAAGGGCTCCAGGCCACTGCCGGTCAAAAGATCAGAAGCATTTTAGAAGCAATTTCCTCCAATCGAATTCTGGGCTGTATCACCGGTGCCGGGGTAACGGCCATGGTCCAGTCTTCATCCGCCACCACGGTAATGCTGATCGGATTTGTCAGTGCCGGAATCATGACCCTTGAACAGGCGGTCGGGGTGGTTATCGGGGCCAATGTGGGCACCACCATCACCGGGCAGCTCATTGCATTTAAACTGACCGAAGCGGCTCTGCCGGCCATTGCCCTGGGTGTGGGATTAAAGTATTTTTCCAAGAAGCGCCAATACCGGCATATCGGTGATATCATCCTTGGGTTCGGCCTGCTTTTCTTTGGCATGGGCGTCATGAAAAACGGATTGGCCCCCATTAAAACCGATCCCCAGTTTATCTCCTTTTTCACCACCTTTTCCACGGACACCATCGGAGGGATTTTACTCTGTGTATCCATGGGAGCCCTGCTCACCGTGGCCGTTCAATCTTCATCGGCCACGGTCGGACTGACAATGGCCCTGGCCACCTCCGGTCTCTTAAGTTTTCCCACGGCCCTGGCCCTGGTATTGGGGGAAAATATCGGGACCACCATCACGGCCCAGCTGGCAACCCTGGGCTCCAGAAACGCAGAGGCCCACAGAACCGCCAATGCCCACACCATATTCAATGTGGCAGGGGTCTGTATTATCCTTGTTATTTTTCCCTTTTTTGTGGAAATCGTAAAAACACTCACCCTGAAAATGGGGGCCGGGCCCGTGGGGGATGCGGTCAACAACGAGTATGTCAATGTGGCCAGATATATTGCCAACGGCCATACCCTGTTTAACGTGATCAATGCCATCGTCTTTCTGGTACTGCTGCCCAAACTGGTCCGGTTCACCATATTGATCTCCCCCAGGACAAAAGATTCAAAAGAACGGTATAAACTTCCCCAGTTTGATGCAAGCTTTATGGATTCCCCCATTGGCGCCCTGGCCAAGGTAAAGGGGGAAATTATCAACTACGCCGACTACGTCCGGATGAACAACATGAAGATATCCACCTGTCTGACCCGGCGGGACGACGATATTTTAGGCGAGCGGGAGGCCGTTGAAACCCATATTGACGACTGCCAGAAAATCATCATTTCCTATCTGACCACTATCTACCAGGGAGAGGTCAATGAACCCGAAGCCAAAGAAATTTCCGAGATGATGCGGATCACCAATAACATCGAGCGGATCGGAGATGCCATGGAAAGCATATCCAAGATGCTTGAAAAGGTCTACGATGCCAATATCCGGTTCAGCGGTGAGGCTCTCAGGGATCTCACCGATATCTCCGGGCAGGCAAACCTCTTCCTGGACCATATCGTTGAAGGGATGAAGGATAAACCCGAAGGATTTTACGAAGATGCCCTGGGCTTTGAAGACCGTATCGACCAGATGCGGGAGAATATGCGGTCCAACCATATCCAGCGGCTCAGAAACGTGGAATGCTCTGTGGATGCCGGAGTCTTTTTCATCTCCCTGGTCTCAAGCTATGAAAAAATGGGAGACTATTGTTATAATATCGCCATTGGAGTGGATCGGATCATTTAATCCCTCTCCTCCACCTCTCCCCCGGGGCCCAGACAAAAACGGCCTTTCCCGATCGGGAAAGGCCGTTTTTCTTATATACCCTGATTAAATCTGAAGAGATTTAATCTCAATTACATCTTGCTTCCTTCTGCATGACTCTGAAGTTTGACTTCAACCTTCTCGGTCAGGGATGCATAGTATTTTCTCAGAAGAACCAATACCTCTTCCCGGCCAAAATGGTCAACCACTTCCTCGTTGTTGGAAAGGGCATGACGCAGCTTGGTACCGGAAAGGATAACTCTGTCTTCCTTGCCGTGGGGGCAGGTTCTCATGGAAGCCATACCGTCGCATTTGTGGCAGTAGAAGGTCCAGTCGATTTTCAGGGGCTCGCAAAGCAGGGCCTTGCCTTCGCCTTCGGGCTGGGGAATGGTATCAAAGATCTCCTGGGCTTCAAACAGGGTGTAGAAGTCACCAACGCCGGCATGGTCACGGCCGATGATCATTCTGTTTACACCGTAGTTCTGGCGGAAGGTGGCATGGAGAAGGCCTTCACGGGGACCGGCATATCTCATGTCAAGGGGATATCCGCCGTTGACCACATGCTCGGGAACAAAATAATCTTTGATCAGGGTGTCGATACATTCGATCCGAACCTCTGCCGGGATGTCACCGGGTTTCAGGTTACCGATGAGGGAATGGATCAGAACACCGTCGCACACGTCCAAAGCGATCTTGCAAAGATGCTCATGGGATCTGTGCATGGGATTTCTCAGCTGCATGGAAGCCACGTTTGCCCAGCCTCTTTCATCAAAGATGGCGCGGGTCTCTGTGGGAGTCAGGTATACGCCCTTGAATTTTTCAGGGAATTCACCTTCGGAAAGGACTTTTACAGGGCCGGCCAGGCAGAACTCTTTTCTGGCCATAACCATCTGGACACCGGGGTGATCTTCCATGGCGATTTTCCAGAAGACGTCATCTGCAGACTCTTCGCCGTGGCCCTTGTATACTTTCTCACATTCCCATTTTTTATCGTCTTCGCTCATCTCGAATTTTTCTTCGATCTTCATGGTGGCGTAGATTTCGCCGCCTCTTTCCAGGGCAATTTCATCACCGACATTGATATCGGCGGCATCGTCCTTGGCAGCATCCAGCATTACGGGCACAGGCCAGAAAGTACCGTCGGCCAGGAGGAAGTCTTCACACACGCCTTTCCAGTCGGCCTTGGTCATGAAACCGTTCAAGGGGCTGAATCCGCCAATACCCAGCATGATCAGGTCACCTTTTACCTGGGAAGAAATCTCAATTTTTTTAAGACCTTCTGCTTTTTTCAGTTCTGCTTCCAGCTCAGCGCCTTCAAGCTTGCAAATCACAAGGCCTTTTCCGCCATGAGGGGCAACTAATTTAGACATTCAATCACTCTCCTTAGTTTATGTTAATTTAACCTATAACAAAATAAATGTTTACCCAAACATTTATAAAAAATCACAAATAAAAATCTCGTAAGATTTAATGATGATTGAGAATTTTGTCAAGAATTTTATTCATTTAACCGTAAAACATCTCCTAGCCCGTCCATGGAATCCACATGGACATCCGCATCAAGGGAAGACTGTCGAAAGGCAATAAACCAGGTTCCTGCTCGCCGGGCCGCCTGCCGGTCAAAGTCTGAATCTCCGAGAAAGACCATTTCATGGGGACTCAAATCATAATGGTCCATGATTTTAATCAATTCATCCGGATGGGGTTTGGCCTTATCCACATCCCGGGCCGTCACGACAATATCAAAATAGGGATCCAGATGAAACTCTTTAAGAACTTTTTCCATGGTATCGGTCCGGTTGGTGGCAATCCCCCGGACCCATCCCCTTTTCTTTATTTTTTCCAGCAGGGAAACCAGTCCGTCTTCCATCTTCATATCCGGAATAAACTTGTGATAACCGATCTGTTTCAAACATGTATAGACCGGAGTGAGATCTTCAAGCTCGGGGAAAAGGTACTCCACCGCCGCACCCACGGTCATCATGTGGACATTTTTAAACTGCTCCCGGGTCAGACCGGGTTTATCAAATCTATCCAGCACTTCATCATAAAATTTTCGATTGGCCAGGCCCGTGTCAAAGAGCACACCGTCACAATCAAATACAACCGCCTTGATTTTGGAAATATTCATGGGAAAAAGAGGTTCCAGTTAGGATTTTTTCTGGCCACTGTAAATGGCATAGACCCTGATTCTCAGGCTGGGCCGGTATTTGCTGTCCGTATTCAGGGTGATGACCTCATAAAGGGTGTCAGGTTTTGGGGAATTGCTTTTTATCCTGACTTTCCATGACCGGTCGTCCCCGTTGGGCTGGATCAGTTCAGCGGTGATGTTCTTTTTAAACTGCTGTTTCAGATCCAGAATGGAAAAGAGATATTTTTCCATGGGCGTGATGGTGACGATTGTCTCCAATTCCTCCCCGGGAGCCCCCTTCATACTCACTGTCTTCGGATGGATGTCCACAATTTTTTCCACGGCTCCCCGAATGGTCAGATAGATCTTTGAATGGGCCGGGTCATCGGTCTGCACCAGGATTCTCTTGCTCATGGTTTTTCCGCCGTATCCCGCCGTCTTGATCCCGATCTTTATTTTCCCCTCCCCTCCCGGGGGAATCTGCCTGTCATAGGCACGGCTGTCACAGCCTCAGGGAGGTACGACCTTTGTGATATTCAAGGGGGTATCCCCCTGGTTCTTTACGATAAATTCATGGGTCAGGACCTGCCCCTCGGGCAGGGGCTGAAATTGAAACACCGGATCCACCAGCACTGCCGTCGGAGAGGCATTACAGGGGATATTGAAAAGGGCGGCAAAAGAAAAAATAAATAGAATTATCCATATTTTTTTCATTGTTTCTGTTCTCATTTGATCGTCATTCTCCTCAAATTTTCAGGGATTCTCAATTTTCCGGAAAATTTTATGACAGAGTATATGGAATTTGCCCGAAATTCAACCCTGATCTGCCGGAAAAAGCCATTCCAAACCCTAGAAAAACATTATATTTCGGTAATCTCTTCTTCCCTCTTATCCCCGTTCTCCTCTGACCCGGCCCCCATGAAGAATCAGCAGAGGATCACCCCTGTCCATTCCGATTTCCACGGGCTTTTTCCAGGATCCCGTTGATCTGTTCACAGAAATCCGGGTCGTGACGAATTTCGCGTCCGTCCACATGGAGAACCCTCACAGCCCCCACCAGGGAATTGGTCAGGAGGATATCGGAATATGAGGAAAAATCCTTGGCAGGAACCGGCCGTGAAACAAGTTCAACCCCCAGGGTTTCCAGCCTGTCCGCCACCACCTTCTGGGTGATGCCGGGAAGCACATGGACGGAGAGAGGCAGGATAAGAGTTCTTCCGTCCCGGATCAGGATATTGCAGGTATTGGTCTCGGATACGGTAAGATCCGGATTGAGGATCAGGGCCTCATCCCCTCCCTTTTCCAGGGCATGAATCCTTGCCTGTTCATAAAAGAGGTAGTTCAGGGTCTTATGGCCGGCCAGGGGGGTCTGCCGGGGATGGGGAAAGGTAACCAGGTCCAGGCCCTGTTTTTCCAGCAGGACGGGCCGTGGAGCATAGGGCCGGGCAAAGGCCGCCGGGACCGCCTGGTTTTCACCGGTCCGCCCCCCATCGGCCAGGCTGATCATCAGCTTAACCGCCGCGGTTGAGGTTTCCAGGCAGTTTTCCCGGATCAGAAGATCCACCACCCGGGGCCAGGTAATATCCGGAGGAGAAGAGTGGAACAAAAATCTCCAGCTTTGCTCCATACGCTTGATGTGTTCTTCCAGAAAAAGCGGATCTCCCTTTTCCACCCGGACGGTTTCAAAAAGCCCGGCCCCGTATTGAAACCCGGGATCCTGTGCCGGAATCATTGCCCGGTCCTGGTCCACCAGTTTTCCGGCCACCCAGGCCCTGGGGCTGAAGAATTCCCTGTCCTGGGAGGCCCGGGCCAGGATGTCCAACAGGGTTTTTCCCTTGTCCAGGGTTTCCTGGAACTCTTTTTCCGGGTCAGAATCATAGACAATGCCTCCGCCCACACTGAAGTAGAGGCTCTGATCCTTTACCGTGGCCGTGCGGATGGCAATGGAAAGATCCATGGTATCATGGAAACTGAGATACCCGATGGATCCGGTATAGACATGGCGTTTCACCGATTCCAGTTCATCGATGATCTCCATGGAGCGGATCTTGGGGCACCCGGTGATGGAGCCGCCCGGGAAAACCGCCTTGAGCAGGTCCACACAGGTTTTGTCCGGTTCCAGTTCGCCGGTGACCACAGAGACCAGATGAAAGACATTGTCGTAGGGTTCCAGCCGTTTATGCTCGGTCACGACCACGGTATCGTGCCGGGTGACCCGGGAAAGGTCGTTGCGCATGAGATCCACGATCATGGTCAGTTCTGCATCGTCCTTGATGCTGGAGGCAAGCGCCCTGCCCTTTTCCTCGTCTTCCTGGGGGGTCTTTCCCCTTGCAATGGTCCCCTTGATGGGCCGGGTCTCCACTTTTTTCCCCTTTACCCGGACAAACCGCTCCGGTGAGGTGGATATGATCTTATGGTCCCGGGCATGGACAAAGGAAAAAAAAGGGGCCGGGTTTTTTTTGAACAACTGAAGGAAAAGAGCATAGGCGTCCCCGGAAAACCGGGTCTCAAACCTCTGGGACAGGTTGGCCTGGTATATATCCCCCTCCCGGAGGTATTGGATGATTTTTTTTACAGCCCGAATATATTCGGGTTTGGTAAAACTGGACCTGAACCCCCGTCCGTCCACAAAAAACGGCGTTTCTTCCCCCTGGGGGGAGAACCCTGAGATCCTTTGAAAAAACCGGGACCGGATCCTGTCTCTATATGAATCAAAATCCACATCTTCAGGTACGGGCACAGACAAAACAATCCGCTCCGAAGACCGATCCTGGACCAGGATCAGGGAAGGGGCGTAGAGGCAGATATCCGGGAGATGGGTGTCCCGGCAGGTTCTGGGAAGGTCCTCGATCCGGTCCTTTAAATCATAGGCAAAATATCCCATGAGGCCGGCGCAAAGGGGAAGGTCCTGAAAGGAACCGAATTTTTCGGGAAGCCTGAAATGAGAGGTCAGTTCCTTGAGAAAGGAAAAGATATCCCCTTCAATCCTGTGGGATTTCCCCCCTGTGGAAAGGAAAAACTCTTCTCCCCTGCCCCTCAGTTCAAGCCAGGGATCCATTCCCATGATATGGGTCTGGGATGAATCCAGGTCGGAACCGGAGAGCAGGACCAGGGTTCCGGGATCATGGGCAAAGCAGGCCCCGATTTTTTCAAAGGGCAGTTCAAACCGGATCTCTTCCTGCCACACCCGGGTGATGCGCGGCAGGCTCCTGACAAACCCGTTCATCGGATAAAGGGGTTCATTCGCTTTTCATTGCCGATGCTGGTTTCCGGGCCATGTCCGGTATAGACCACTGTATCCTCTGGAAGATCCAGGAGTTTTTCCTTGATGTTGGAGATCAGGGTATCGTAATCTCCGCCCGGAAGATCAGTCCGGCCAATGGAGCCGGCAAACAGGGTGTCACCGGCGAAAAGATGGCCTTGGGTATAGAGACAGATCCCTCCCCTGGAGTGGCCCGGTGTGTGGATGACCCGAAGGGTGATCTTTCCAAAGGAGACCTCATCCCCGTGGTTGAGCAGCAGATCCGGCGGAGGGGAATTTTCCGCTGCCAGTCCGAACATGGATGCTGAACGGGACAACTCCCCGAGCATGGGCTCATCCCCGGGATGGATGGCCAGAACTGCATTGGTCGCTTCTTTCATCCGCTTATTGGCCCCCACATGGTCAAAATGACCGTGGGTGTTGATCAGATATTTTACCTTGAGCTCAGATTTGGCCAGTTCCATGAGGATCTTGTCAGCCTCGTCCCCCGGGTCGATCACAACCGCTTCATTGGTCTCTTCACATCCCAGAATATAGCAATTCGCCATAATCGGTCCGACTTCAAGTTTCTTTATAATCAAAACAGCCTCCTGCTCAATTTATTCGAATTCCAGCCTGATCCTGTCCAGAATTCCGTTGATAAAGGGTCCGGAATCCCGGGTGCCGTATTTCTTTCCGATTTCAACGGCCTCATTGATGGAAACACTGGGGGGGATGTCCGGCCTTTTCAAAATTTCAAATGCGGCGATCCGCATGATATTCCTGTCCACCACCGGCATCCTGGATAATTTCCAGTTTTTGGAATATCTGTTCAGCAGGTCGTCAATCTCATCCATGCCCTTGGTCACGCCCTGGACCAGGTCCATGAAAAAGGGTTTTACATTGTCGGTCAGTTCCTCTGTCCTTTCATCACAAAAGGCTTCAAGTCCCTGGTCCGCCTTATTGATGTCCAGGAAAAACAGGGCCTGGAGGGCCAGTTCCCTTGACTGCCTGCGGTCACCCATAATCCTATTCCACTCCGTTCAGAGCAGCGTTGAGATTTGCCATTTCAATTGCCCCCAGGGCCACTTCAAAGCCCTTGTTTCCGGCTTTGGTGCCGGATCTTTCAATGGCCTGTTCAATGGTCTCCGTGGTCAGAATACCGAACATCACCGGGATGCCGGCCTCGAGACTGACGGCGGCAATACCCTTGGATACCTCTGCACAGACATAATCATAATGGGTGGTGGCCCCCCGGATCACTGCCCCGAGGCATATGACCGCGTCGTAGCGTTTCAGGCCGGCCAGCTTCTGGGCGGCCAGGGGGATCTCAAAGGCGCCCGGCACCTTGATCAGGTCGATATCCTTGTCATCGGCCCCGCTTCGAATCAGGGCATCCACGGCCCCTTCCACCAGTTTGGAAGTGATAAAATCATTGAACCGGGAAACAATGATTCCGAATTTCTTTCCCTGGGCCTGGAGCCCGGCTTCTATAATCTGAGGCATTTTTCTTCCTTTATCTATTGTTGGTCACCGTATTTGGACGAAAGCTTGCCCATATGCAAGGCGCAAAGAATTTTAAGACCGGAGCGTACTGGAGTACGTGAGGATCTTAAAATTCTGCGGCAACGCCGCAGATGGGTGAGCTTTTGTTCAAATACTATTTCATATGGAGCAGATGCCCCATCTTGGCCTGCTTGCATTTCAAATATCCCTGGTTGTGGGGATTGGGTTCCACCTCAATGGCCACCTGCTCGATAAGAGAGAGCCCGTATCCGTCAAGGCCGACCATTTTCTTGGGATTGTTGGTCAAAAGCCTGATTTTCTTTACCCCCAGATCCACCAGCATCTGGGCCCCGACCCCGTAATCCCTCATATCTGCCTTAAATCCCAGCACCTCGTTGGCCTCAACGGTATCCATGCCCTGACGCTGGTATTCGTAGGCCTTGAGTTTGTTGACCAGTCCGATTCCTCTGCCTTCCTGGCGGAGATAGAGGATCACACCGGCACCTTCATCCTGAATCATGGACATGGCCCGGTAGAGCTGTTCCTGGCAGTCGCAGCGCAGGGATGAAAAGATATCCCCGGTCATACACTCGGAATGGACACGGACCAGAACCGGCTTTTCCGAATCAATCTCCCCCTTGACCAGGGCGATATGGGTCAGGCTGTCCAGATCGTTTTCATAGGCGATGATCTTGAACTCCCCTCCGATGCGGGTGGGAATGACCGTCTCGGCGGCCCGTTTCACAAAGCTTTCGGTTTTCAGGCGGTAATTCACCAGGTCGGCCACGGTACAGATGCCGATGCCGTGCTCCTTGGCAAATTTTTCCAGGGAAGGCATCCTTGCCATGGTGCCGTCATCATCCATGATCTCACAGATGACCCCCGCCGGTTTCATCCCGGCCAGTCTGGCCAGGTCCACGGACCCCTCGGTCTGTCCCACCCGGACCATGACCCCGCCGTCCCTGGCCCGCAAAGGAAAAATATGGCCGGGCCGGGCAATGTCCGCCGGGGTGGTGTCATCGGCCACGGCCGTGAGAATGGTGGTGGCACGGTCAGACGCTGATATCCCGGTGGTCACCCCCTTTTTTGCTTCAATGGAAACCGTAAACCCGGTCTGGAACTGGGAGGTGTTCTGATCCACCATCATGGGCAGGTCGAGCCGGTCTGCGATATTTGAATCCAGGGAAAGGCAGATCAGGCCCCTCCCGTATTTGGCCATGAAGTTAATGGCCTCTGGGGTCACGGCCTCGGCAGCCATGGTCAGGTCCCCTTCGTTTTCACGGTCTTCGTCATCCACAAGAATGACCATTTTTCCGTTTTTAATATCTTGAATTGCCTGGTCGATTGTCAAATGCGGCATTGTATATAATCCTTAAATAAAAATTGATGCTTCCCGTTCTATTCTGTCTGTTCAAGTTTGATCTATAAAAATCCGTTTTTGGCCAGAGTTTCCATAGAAATTCCCTGGTCCGGCTTTCCCATCCGGTTTTTTAAGACGTTTCCCGTCAAAATTTTCCGGACGTACTTGCCCAGCATATCCGTCTCAATATTGACCCTGTCCCCGATTCTTTTCAGTCCGATGGTGGTCACCGAGGCGGTATGGGGAATGATGCTGACTTCAAACCCTGTATCCCAGCACCGGTTGAGGGTCAGGCTGATGCCCTCCAGAGCCACGGAGCCCTTTTCGATCATGTCCCGGGCCAGATCCGGGTCCACACTCACCTCAAGGATCAGGGCATTGCTCCTGGAGGTAAGGGATTTAACAATTCCGGTTCCGTCAATATGGCCGGATACCAGGTGGCCGTCTATCCGGGCGGACAGCCTCATGGCCCGCTCGATATTGACCCGGGTACCGGCACTGGCCGTTTTCAGGGTCGTCCGTGAAATGGTTTCCGGTGCCACGTCCACTGAAAAATCGTTCTTTCCCAGCCGGACCGCCGTAAGACAGGCCCCGTTCACGGCAATGGAATCCCCGATCCGGGTATCGGACAGTTCAAGATCCGTGGCGATCTGCAGGATCTTTCCTTCCCCTGCCGACTCAACCCGTTTAATGGTGCCGAAGCTTTCGATGATGCCGGTAAACAATCTTATGGTTCCTATCCTTTTATATATCCCTGGACCAGAATATCCTCATCAAACCGGTCCACCCGGACCCTTTTCAATGAAAAGGCCTGGCTGATCTTCTCAGGGCCTTTGCCGCCGAACACGGGGATTCCGTCACTTCCCCCTAAAAACTTCGGAGCCATGAAATAACAGACCTTGTTGACGATGCCCTGTTTCAATGCCGATGATGCCACCTGCCCTCCGCCTTCGATCAAAAGGCTCATGACAGACATCTTTCCTAACCTAATCATGAGTTCATTTAAATCAAGCCTGCCCTGTTTCAGACCGACTTCCAAGACCTGAACTCCCTTTTGCTCCAGGCGCTTTTTTTTCTCTCTTGGCGGATTGGGGCCGGAGACAATTATGGTTCTGGCCTCGGATTCCTGGGTAATGACCCTGGCGTTTTCATGGATATTCAGCCGGGTATCCAGAATCACCCGGAGGGGATCTTTGGTCTTCTGCCCCGGAATCCGGGCAGTGAGGGAAGGATCGTCGGCATGGAGGGTACCGGAGCCGATGAGAATCCCGTCCACTTCGTGACGGAGACGGTGGACATGGGCCCTTGACGCCTCGTTGGTGATCCACTTTGAATCTCCCGTGGAGGTGGCAATGCGTCCGTCCAGGGTGGCGGCGCTCTTCAGGATCACAAAGGGCAGTTTGTCATTCCGGGTATACCAGATAAAGTCTTCGATCAGGGTCTGGGCCTGGTCCTCCAGGACTTGGGATTTCACCTCGATTCCCTGCTCTTTTAAGTATTGGATTCCGCCGCCGCTCACAAAGGGATTGGGATCTTTGCACCCGACCACCACCCGGCAGATCCCGCTTTCAACGATCTTGCGGGTACAGGGGGGAGTTTTTCCGAAATGGTTGCAGGGTTCCAGGGTAACGTAGATGGTGGCGTTTCGGGTTTTTCCCCGGGCATCCTCAATGGCTTCGACTTCTGCGTGGTCCATGCCGGCTCCATGGTGCCATCCCTGACCCACCACCTGGTCGTCCCTGACCACCACAGCGCCCACACAGGGATTGGGAGAGGTAAAGCCCTTTCCCTTTAAGGCAAGGGCCAGGGCCTTGCGCATGTAATCATGATCCGTCATCGGCCTTTCCCGACATCTGGTCAAATTCGATGGGCTGGCACTCCTTGGGAATCAGGCCTTTGAGCTCCTGGATAAAATCCGCCACATCCTTGAACTCCCGGTAGACAGAGGCAAACCTCACATAGGCAACGTCATCCACCTCTTTCAAGGCCTGGATAATCTTTTCTCCCACAACCGAGGAGGCCACCTCCCGTTCGCTGCCGTCCCTTAGCTCCTTTTCAATGGCATCCACCACATCTTCCATGAGATCAATGGAGATGGCCCTTTTTTCACAGGCCTTTTTAATGCCCTTGAGGACCTTTTCCCGGTCGTACTCTTCCCTGCGGTTGTCCTTTTTGATGATCATGACCGGGGTCTGTTCGATGCGCTCGTAGGTGGTAAACCGCTGGAAACACTCCTGGCACTCCCTCCGGCGGCGGACCTCAAACTCGATCTTGCCCGGACGGGAATCGATCACCCGGGTATTCATATTTCCGCAATAGGGGCATTTCATGGCAGTCTCCTACCCTTCCGGCTCTTCCAGGCGGATCATCTCCACCCCGGCCTGGTCAAACATCTCCAGGGTCAGGGTGTCGTCGTAGCCGTCCTTGAAGTATACCTTTTTTATACCGGCGTTGATGATCATCTTGGCGCAGATGGAACAGGGCTGGTTGGTGCAGTAAAGCACGGAACCCTGGAGGGGAATCCCGTGAAAGGCCGCCTGGATAATGGCATTCTGTTCGGCGTGAACCCCCCGGCAAAGTTCATGTTTTTCTCCGGACGGGACATTGAGTTTCTCTCTGAGGCACCCGGTCTCCCTGCAGTGGGGGACTTTGGCAGGGGCGCCGTTGTACCCTGAACACAATATCCTTTTTTCCTTGACCAGTATGGCCCCGACTTTGCGGCGGGTGCATGTGGCCCGGCCGGCCACAAGGTCTGTAATCCCCATGAAGTACTCATGCCAGGACGGCCGTTTGTCATTTTTCATACCTGATTTTTCTCCGGGTAGAGGGGGTACTGAAGACAGAGATCCTTGACCTTGACTTTGACTTTTTCAACATCGGCTTCACCATCCAGGATATCGCAGATATATTGGGCGATCTTTTTAACGGCCTCCTCTTTCATCCCCCTGGAGGTCACCAGGGGAACCCCGATCCTTATCCCGGAAGTCACAAAAGGTCCCCGGCGTTCATTGGGGACCGTGTTCTTATTCACCGTGATATTGGCCCGGCCCAGCCGCTCTTCGGCCTCTTTTCCCGTAATCTCTTTTTGGCTGAAATCAACCAATACCATGTGATTGTCGGTACCATTGGTGACCAGCTTGTATCCCCGGTCCATTAAAACCCGGGCCAGGATGGATGCATTTTTGACGACCTGGGCCTGATATTGGGCAAATCCGGGTGCCAGGGCCTCTTTAAAGGCCACGGCCTTGGCCGCGATGACATGCATGAGAGGACCTCCCTGGATGCCCGGAAAGATCTGGGAACCGATTTTCTTTGCCAGTTTTTCCGAGGAGAGGATCAGCCCGCCCCTGGGTCCCCGTAAGGTCTTGTGGGTGGTGGAGGTGATCACGTCGGCCAGACCCACGGGAGACGGATGAACCCCGCCGGCCACAAGACCCGCGATATGGGCCATGTCCACCATGAACAGAGCGCCTGTGGCCGCTGCAATCTGGGAAAATCCCTTGAAGTCTATGATCCGGGGATAGGCACTGGCCCCGGCCACGATGAGCCTGGGCTTATGTTTTTTGGCAAGGTCCTCCACCTGGTTCAGATCAATGGTCCCCGTATCCGGTGAAAGCCCGTAATGGCAGAAATCGTACAATCTGCCGGAGAAGCTGACCTCGGCTCCGTGGGTAAGGTGGCCGCCGTGGGAAAGATCCATGGCCAGAATCCGGTCGCCGGGATTCAAAAGAGCGAAATAGGCCGCCATATTGGCCTGGGAACCGGAATGGGGCTGGACATTGGCATATTCCACCCGGAATAATTCCTTGACCCGGGATATGGCAAGCTCCTCGGCCTGGTCTACAAACTCACAGCCGCCGTAGTATCTTTTGCTGGGATAGCCTTCGGCATATTTATTGGTCAGGACCGATCCCTGGGCTTGCATAACAGCCCGGCTCACCGTATTTTCCGACGCAATCAGGTTCAGGCCCAGTTCCTGGCGGACGGCCTCGTTTTCAATAATTCGTGAAATTTCCGGATCAATTCCGGAAAGTTCAGAGTTCTTTCCGGGTTTTCCCAAAATGTCTTGGTTTCCCATTTGTCTCACTCTTCCATCCGGCAGGATTTGAATTGTTTGTATTCAGGCCTGGATTCTTCTTCCCGGATCAATCTTTCGTATTTGTCTCACGGGCCGGCCCGGCTCGTTTCAACGCCTGTATCCGGTCCTATTTCCGGCCTAATTCCGGTCGAGGGACTCAATCCGGTCCAGGTGCCTGCCCCCTTCAAATTCGGTATCCAGCCAGGTCTGAACCAGTTCAAAGGCCAGAATATCCCCCAGGATACGCCCCCCCAGAACAAGGATATTGGCATCGTTGTGGAGCCGGCTCATCTTTACACTGAAAACATCGGAGCAAAGGGCAGCCCTTACATTGCTAAACCGGTTGGCTGCCATGGACATGCCCAGACCGGTTCCGCAGAGCAGAATCCCCCTGGGAAACTCGCCCCGGGACACGGCCCCTGCCACCTTCTTGGCGTAATCCGCATAGTTGACCGATGCCGGACTGTGGGTACCGGCGTCTTCCACGGAAACCCCCTTGTCTAAAAGAAATTTTTTGATTTTTTCCTTCAACTCCAGGGCCGCGTGATCACTTCCGATGATGATGGCGTTTTCCCGGCTCATGTCTGACCGATCCCCTTATATTCTATTAAGATTTTTTTTTGATGAAATCGATGGCATCCTGGACAGTCACCAGGCCTTCGGCATCATCATCATCAATTTCAATTTCAAAAACTTCCTCCATTGACATGACAAGTTCCACAATGGTCAAAGAGTCTGCACCAAGATCTTCAATCAGGGAGGCTTCGGGAACCACATCATCTATATCAATATCAGGAATCTTCTCGGCAATCACCTTCTGCACTTTGGTCTCGATTGTCATGCTAAGGCTCCTATCTTCTATTTTTATTCGTCTTCACTCGAGGCAGTGACGTCTCTGCCCTTGTACATCCCGCACTCGGGGCAGGCCACATGGGGAAGCTTGGGCTCCTGGCATTCCGGACACAGGGTGATTGTGGGCGCGCTGGTTTTGTAATGGGTTCTTCTTTTCCTGCCCCTTGCCTTGGAGCTTTTCTGTTTGGGTACTGCCATGGTTCTCTCCTCAATTTAATATGTTCTCTATTCCACTAATTTTATTTCAGATTCTTACACACATTCAAATCCGACAAAACAAATCTATTTACCCCAATCCATTGAAATAGTCAAGATTTTTTCAGGAATTGGTTTTGGAATTGATTGCCCATTTCCCCTTTTTATGATACCTAGGGCTTCTATTTTTTTACCGAACTGACAATTTAAGAGGAAGAACATATGGATACGATCATCACCCGGTTTCCCCCGTCGCCCACGGGCTTTCTTCACATCGGCGGGGCAAGGACCGCTCTGTTCAACTGGCTTTTTGCCAGAAAGACCAAAGGGAAATTCGTCCTCAGGATAGAAGATACAGACCAGGCCAGGTCAACGGATGAATCCACGGCCGCCATCCTTGAATCCCTGGAATGGCTGGGCATTGACTGGGATGAAGGTCCCTATTTCCAGACCCGGCGCTACGAGATCTACAAAGAGTATATTGAGAAACTGGTGGCCTCGGGCCATGCCTATTACTGCACCTGCACCCCGGAAGAGGTGGATGAAATGAGGGAGCAGGCAAAGGCCCAGGGGAAAAAACCCATGTACAACGGCCGATGCCGGGAAAGAGGAATTTCCAAAGGGGAAAACAGCGTGGTCCGCCTTTGCACACCAGACTCGGGCGTAACCGTTGTGGAGGACATTGTCAAGGGAAGCACGGCCTTTCAGAATGCGGAAATCGATGATTTCATCATCCAGAGAAGCGACGGCTCTCCCATGTACAACCTGGCCGTGGTGGTCGACGACCTGACCATGGGAATCAACACCATTATCCGGGGAGATGATCATCTCATCAACACCCCCAAACAGATCCTGATTTACCAGGCCCTGGGCGCCGCCCTTCCGGTCTTTGGCCATGTCCCCATGGTTCTGGGAGCGGACAAGTCCCGCCTGAGCAAACGCCACGGCGCCATGTCCGTGGGAGAGTACAAAAACATGGGATATCTGCCCGATGCCGTGATCAACTACCTGGTCCGCCTGAGCTGGTCCCACGGAGACCAGGAGTTCTTCACCCGGGAGGACCTGATCGAAAAATTCGACCTGGAACACCTGGGACGGTCCGCATCCATGTTTGACATGGACAAGCTGAACGCCCTGAATGCCAAGCACATCCAGGCCCAGAGCCCCCGGGAACTGGCCCCCCATCTCATCCCCCACCTCAAGGAGCTGGGCATTGACGCCGGGGACGATGAATTCACCCACGGAATCATTGAAACCCTGCAGCCCCGGAGCAAGACCCTGAAGGAAATGGCCCAGGGGGCCGGATTCTATTATCTGGACAAGGTTGAGCTGGATGAAAAGGCGGCCAAAAAATTCCTTACCCCTGAAATCAAGGGAATGCTGGAAGCCGCTGCCCTTGCCATCCAGGCCCTGGATGCCTATACCCAGGAGAACCTGGAAAATGTATTCAAGAAAATCATGGAAGATCTTGACCTGAAATTCGGCAAGATTGCCCAGCCCCTGAGGGTGGCCGTCACCGGCACCACGGTGAGTCCCGGGATATTTGAGATGCTCCTGGCCCTGGGCCGGGAGAAGACCGTGGACCGCATCCACCAGGCAATGGACTATATCAAGGGCCTGGAATAAACCACCCCTGCATATCCCACAAAAGAATCTGACCTGGATTTTTCAAAACTCGTGGCGTAGTCAAGTTCAACCGCCTTGACTGCGCCCATTTTTTTTGCGGCTGCGGCCGCGGCCGCCGCAGCTCCGGGGCAGCACATATTCTTGCGGGCCAGCCCCTGGGAGATGATCTTATCTTCGTCCATGGTCTTCATGGCCTTGACTGCCCCGGCATCGTTTTCTTGCGTCACCCAGTCCACGGCCTTCTGACCAATTCCGGCCGGGGTGAATCCGAAATCAGGCCCGTAATGACTCATGTCCGTGGATCCGATCACCCGGATGGACCGGTTCAGGTTTTGGGCCTCTTCCACCGAAGTTCTGCCGATAACAGAAGCCAGAAAAGAAGGGGCCACCCCGCAGACCAGGATCCGGGCCCGGGGAAAAAAATGTTTGATAAAAGGGTATTGAAGCTCCAGGGTGTTTTCATCGGGAAACCGGCCCGGGGTCAGGGGTTGGATGCCGGCACCGGCCGCCAGACTCCCTGCCAGTTCCTCGTCCACTTCAATCCGGCCCAGGGGGGTTTCAATGAGCCCTTGAGCCATGACAAAGGGCTCGGACTGTTCGTGCATATGGGCTCCGAAAAGGACAATGGTATCCACTTCTTCCCCGTCCCGGGGCTGAAGGCTGGCAATGACCCGGCAGGCAATGGAGCCCGAATAAAACCAGCCGGCATGGGGGACGATCCCGGCCAGGAATTCCCCCTGCAGGGGCCCCTCGCCTTCAGTTAAGAACTTTTCAATGGAGGTTTCGCATTCGCTTGCCGACGACGGATACCATGAGCCTGAAAAGGCCATTTTTTTTGTTTCCATGATGCCTCCTTTTTTCAGTCAAAAGCCCAAAGCCGAAAGGCAAAAGCGGAATACATTCCTTTTTCCCGATCGTTCATGCCTTTCAGGAAAAGGTTTAATTTTGTTCGAGTTCAAGGCGGATAAAAATTTTAACCGGAGGGATTAAAATTTTTATCCAACGCCGAAATCGGACAAAAGTGGACGTTTCCGCTATCCAATTTTTTCTTTGACTTTGGACTTGAGCCACTCCAGCCAGGGGTCAAGCCCCTGCTCGGTTTTTGCGGATATTTCAAAAACGGGCATGCCCGGATGGACCTTTTTCATATTCTCCACAGCCAGGGGGGCATCAAAATCAAGATAGGGCAGAAGGTCCACCTTGTTGAGAATGGCAATATCGGCCACCTGGAACATCAGGGGATATTTCAGGGGTTTGTCCTCTCCCTCGGTGACGCTGAGCACCACGGCCCGGGCATCCTCGCCGATGTCGAATTCTGCCGGACAGACCAGGTTTCCGATGTTCTCGACGATGAGCAGATCCAGGTCTTCACACCCCAGTTCCCTGGCAGATGTGTCAATCATATGGGCTGCCAGATGGCAGTCCCCCCCGAACTGATCCGTATTGATCTGGATCACCTTGGCTCCGGTAACCTTGAGCCGGTCCGCATCATTGGCCGTACAGATATCTCCCACAATCACCCCGGTACGGATCCCCGGCATCAGGCGGCCCAGGGACTTGCACAAAGTCTCTGTTTTCCCAGAGCCCGGCGAGGACATCATGTTCAGGACAAAGACATTGTTTTCCTTGAAATAAGCCCGGTTTTTGTCCGCCTCGGTCTCATTCTTTTCCAATACCCGTTTTTGAATCTTGATTTCCATATATTTTTACCCCTTAAAAGTATTATTTGATCAATCCCCAGTGTTTGGACGAAAACTTGCCCATATGCAATGCGCAAAGGATTTTAAGACCGGAGTGTACTGGTGTACATGAGGATCTTAAAATTCTGAAGCAACGCCGCAGATGGGTGAGGTTTCGTTCAAACACCGATTAATCCGCCAGTTCCATGGATGTAATATCAATCTCCCTTCCCGAAATCATCTCAATCTCCCCGTCCTCGCACTTGGGGCATCGGAACATGGGAGTATCTGCCTCCCATTGGTGATCGCAGGTTTTGCATTTGATTCTCACCGGAACCGCCTCAATTACCAGCCGGGCATTTTCCAGGGGGGTATCCTTGGTAATGATTTCAAAGCAGAAGGTCAGACTGTGCTCCACCACCGAGGCCAGTTTTCCGATTCTCAGATTCAGGGCCTCGATCCTGGGATCTTCAATATCATCCGGGATGGCATCCAATGCGATCTGGACCAATTGCTGGGCGATGCCCATTTCATGCATATCCTCTTCTCCGATCTTAAATTCTTATATCTCTCTTTTGGCGTAGAATTCCTTTTTAAATTCCAGAAACCGCCCCTCCCCTATTGCATGGCGCATTTTTTCCATGAGGTCAAGATAATAATAGAGATTATGAATGGTGTTCAGGCGATAGGACAGAAGCTCCCGGGATTTGTATAGATGCCTGAGATATGCCCTGGAGTAGTTACGGCAGGTATAGCATTTACATTCCTCATCCAGGGGGGCCTTGTCCATGCGGTATCTGGCATTGGGGATATTAATGGTTCCCCGGGATGTGAACAGCTGTCCGTTCCGGGCGTTTCTGGAGGGCATGACACAGTCGAACATGTCGCATCCCAGTCCCACCAGTTCCACCAGGTTTTCCGGGGTTCCCACCCCCATGATATATCGGGGTTTATCCCCGGGGAGCAAAGGAAGGGTATGGTCTGCCATCTCGTACATGATCTCGGTGGGTTCCCCCACGCTCAGGCCGCCGATGGCAAATCCGGGAAAATCAATGCCTGTGATCTGCTCGGCAGACAGGGATCTCAAATACTTGAACATCCCGCCCTGGACAATGCCGAAAAGGTTATTCCCCCCTCCCCTGGCCTGCCAGGAATCATATCCCCGCTCGGCCCAGCGGGTCGTTTTTTCCAGGGCTTCCCTGGCCTCTTTTTCAGTGGCCGGATATCCCATGCACCAGTCCAGGGACATCATGATATCCGATCCCAGGATCATCTGGATCTCCACGGCCTTTTCCGGGGAGAAAAAATGGCGGGACCCGTCAATGTGGGACTGAAAAGCCACTCCCTCGTCCGTGAATTTGGCCAGCTTGGCCAGGGAAAAAAACTGGAACCCCCCGGAATCGGTGAGCATGGGGCGCTGCCACCGGGTGAACTCATGGAGGCCGCCCATGTGCTCAATGACCTCACACCCCGGCCGAAGATAAAGATGGTAGGTATTGCCCAGGATGATCTGGGCCCCGCAGTGATCCAGGTCTTCTTTGGATATGCCCTTTACAGACCCCACCGTACCCACGGGCATGAAAATGGGGGTCTCAATGATCCCGCGGACCGTCTTTATTCTCCCGAGCCTGGCCCGGCCGTTCCCCTCTTCCTGTTCCGGCTGTAATAATTTAAACTCCAGCATACTTTCCTTAAATTGATCATTTTTATAAATCTTGCAATTGTATTTGGATAAAGGCTTGCCCATATGCAAGGCGCAAGGGACTTTAAGACCGGAGCGTACTGTGCTGTACGTGAGGATCTTAAAGTCCTGCGGCAACGCCGCAAATGGGTGAGATTTCATCCAAATACCCATCATTCGATGAGCATGGCATCCCCATAACTGAAAAACCGATACTTCTCCTCAACTGCGGTTTCATAAGCCCGGATCATCCTCTCCCGGTCATAAAATGCCGATACCAGCATGAGCAGGGTGGACCTTGGCAGATGGAAATTGGTGATGATTGCGTCCACACACTTGAACCGAAATCCCGGATAGATATAGAGATCACAGCTCCCGGAACCGGGTTGGACAAATCCTTTTTCATCGGCAGCAAACTCCAGGGTCCGGACCGATGTGGTGCCCACGGCAATCACCCTTCTTCCCTCCTCTTTGGCCCGGTTGATCTTGTCCGCCGTTTCAGGGGACAGGGAAAACAGCTCCGAATGGATTTCATGCTCCCGGATATCCTTGCACCTTACCGGCACAAAGGTTCCGTATCCCACATGGAGGGTAAGGGATGCCAGTTCAATACCTTTTGCGCCAAGGGTCTGGATCAGTTCATCGGTAAAGTGGAGCCCGGCCGTGGGGGCGGCTACGGCCCCTTCGGTCCGGGCATAGACGGTCTGATAGGTTTCCCCATCGTTTCCATGCTCCTTGGAAGATCCATCCCTTTTAATATAGGGAGGCAGGGGAATTTGTCCCGTAGACTTTAAAAATTCAGGAAAGTCCCTGCCGCCCAGGAACCGGATCTCGAACAGATTGCCTTTGACCTGCTCCACACGGGCCTGCATTCCATATCCTTCTTCGGATCCCAACTCCAGTACTGCCCCGGCCCTAGGACTCTTGGATGCCCGGACCAGGCAGTCGCATTGGAAAAAACCGGTCTGCTCCAGGCGTTCCATGCCCCGGGCATAATCCAGAACAAAGACCTCTACCTTTCCCCCGGTCTCTTTTTTTCCGAACAGCCTTGCCGGAACCACCCGGGTATTGTTGACCACCAGGAGGTCCCCGGGCTTCAGCAGACCGGCCAGATCCTCAAACCGGGAGTGGGAGATCCCATGATCCGAACGGCGCAGATGCATGAGCCGTGACCGGCTTCGATTCTCACAGGGAACCTGGGCGATCCTCTCCTCGGGCAGATCATAATCATAGTCGGACAGAAGATACATCAGACAGCCCCCATGGCAAGGTAGACCACGCCAAGCCCTGCCAGCATGAGAAAGAAGCCGAAGCGCCTGAGCCTTTGTTCATCAAGACTCAGGATCACCTGGACCATCTCCTTCATCCGGTTGGGAAAGGCAAAGTACGGCAGGCCCTCCACGATCATGACCATGCCCAGGACGCAAAGAAAAAATTTCATGAATAGAGTATCCTCAAAAAGTTTTAGGCTCGCAAATATAGCACAGGATGAACAAAATTAAAAAGACTTGCAAAAAATATTGCCAAATCCACAGCCTGCCGGTATAAAGAATGTTTACGCAACAAAGAATTAAAAAAAGCATAGGAAAATAGATATTTATGGCGTATGAACCTGTTATCGGTCTTGAAGTCCACGCCCAGCTGAAAACCAGGACCAAGATCTTCTGCTCCTGCTCCACCGAATTCGGCCGATCCCCAAATGCAAATACCTGCCCGGTCTGTACGGGCATGCCCGGAGTCCTGCCCGTTCTGAACAAACAGGCCGTTACCTTTGCCATCAAGGCGGCCCTTGCCACCAACTGCACCATTGCCCGGGAAAGCCGGTTTGATAGAAAAAATTACTTTTACCCGGATCTGCCCAAGGGATACCAGATCTCCCAGTATGCAGCCCCCATTGCCGAACACGGCCGCCTGGACATTGAAACCGAAAGCCGGGGTCCCGTGCGGATCGGCATTACCCGGATTCACATGGAAGAGGATGCCGGCAAGCTGATCCATGACCCGGTCCGGGCCCGGAGTATGGTGGATCTCAACCGCACCGGGGTCCCCCTCATCGAAATCGTAAGTGAGCCGGATATCCGGAGCGCTGAAGAGGCCGGGGCTTACCTGAGAAAACTCCATGCCATCCTAAGATATATTGATGTCTGCGACGGAAACATGGAACAGGGAAGTTTTAGGTGCGACGCCAATATCTCCCTGCGTCCCGCTGGACAGGAAGAATTCGGCATCCGGACCGAACTCAAGAACCTGAACTCCTTTAAAAATGTCGAAAAGGCCATTCTTTACGAAATCCAGCGCCAGTCATACGTTCTGGACGATGGAGGGACCGTGATCCAGGAAACCCGGCTCTGGGATCCTTCCAAAAACAAGACCTTTTCCATGAGGGGCAAGGAAGAGGCCCACGACTACAGGTATTTTCCCGATCCCGACCTGGTCCCGCTCATCGTGGATAAAGAGTGGATCCAATCGGTTTCAGACGCCATGCCTGAACTGCCGGACGAGAAAAAATCACGGTTCACAGACCAGTACGGACTTTCCGAATATGATGCCGGCGTACTCACGGCAAGCATTGATCTTGCCGATTTTTTTGAGGAGACTATTTCAGATCTCAAAGACATCAAGCAGGCAGCCAACTGGACCATGACCACCCTGCTGGGGCTGCTCAACTCCAGGGGAATCGACATTTCCCTTTCCCCGGTTTCCGCACCGGCCTTTGCCGGACTGCTCAAACTGCTGGAAAAAGGGACCATCAATGCCCGGGCCGCCAAAGAGGTCTTTGAAGAGATGGCCGAATCCGGCAGAGATCCAATGGAAATTGTCCGTGAAAAGGGCCTGGAACAGGTCTCCGACCAGACGGAACTGGAAGCCATGGTTTCCCAGGTCATCAGCGAAAACCCGGACGAAGCAGAATCCTACAGACAGGGAAAGACCAAATTGTTCAGCTTTTTCATGGGACAGATCATGAAAAAATCCCGGGGCAAGGCTGACCCGAAAGTGGTCGCTCCCCTGTTGAAATCAAAACTTTAAACGGAGATTATTTTGAAAACCAAATACCACCTTTATCCGGTTATCCCGGCTGTTATCCTTTTTTCAATGGTCCTTTTTGGCGGCCAGAACCTTTTTGCCGCCAAAGACGGATTAAAAACCGTCGCCATTGTTCCCTTTGAGATCAATGCCGCACAGGACATGGCCCCGGTCCGCAAGGGCATCCTTCACATGCTCTATTCAAGGCTCTCATGGCGGGATAATGTCATGGTCCTGCCCCAGCACAAAATTGACAAAAAACTGGCGGCATTTGGGTATTCATCCGGCATTGAAATGGATGACAAACAGATCGCAGAAATTGCCCAAACCCTGCAGAGTGATTTTATTCTTACCGGGAGCATCACCCAGTTCGATAATGCCTTCAGCATTGATACCAAGATCTTTGATATTGCCAACAAAAGATTCATGGCCTTTTCCCAGCACTCTGAAAAAAGCGATAACCTTATCGACAAGGTAGACCGGATCGCCGCCACAATTAATCAAAAAGTCTTTCAGCGGGACACCCTGACCTGGGACAAGATCGAACAGGAGCGCCAGGCCAATATTGAAAAAATGAAAAGGAAAAACCCCGAATACATGATGCAGAATCCAAACTGGCAGGAAACCAAAGAATCCTACGGGTGGAAGATCTGGAAGTATCTGTTCTGATCCACAGGCAACTCAGTAAAAAGATAAAAAAGCACCTGCAGCGGCAGGTGCTTTTTTATTGCCTTTGAAAATCGATCGAAGCCTATAGACTATGATTATAATCCCTACAAAGCTTTTACACCACATATCGTGTTGATAAAGGGGTTTTATAGCGGTTCTCAAAAGGATGTTCCTTTATTTTTATCTTACATTTGGACTGAGCTCAGACTCTGGGAGGAGCAGAGGTTTTGGCGGGTTGGATTCCTTCGGCTGGCAGGAAGCCGCTGGAGAAGGGATCCCCCCTCGGAGAAAATTATGGATGATTTTCGAGAATGAGCGCAATATCTTTGCTCCTGCCGGCATGAATCGAAATGTTATTTTGAGAACAGCTATAAAACAGGATACAGACTTTCGAAAGTTACCATCCGCCTTCCCTTTTCCCCCGGCTTTTGACTTTAGGCTTTCCGCTCCAGACGAAAAAAGGCAGGCCCTTTCGGACCTGCCTTTAATCGCTTCAACTGAAGGTTTTCAGTTTAGAAAAATCTGTACTCCACAGACACGGCAGTGGTGTAATTGGTTTTGCTGTATTCGGTTTCAGGGGCTGTGCCAGCAGCCCTGGCGGTTTCGGATTCATAGAAGCTGCCCATGGCGCCAAAGGTAAAGGCCAGTCTCTCATTGTACCGGTATTTTCCGCCAACGGCAAAGGTATTGCAATCCAGCGGCGGGCTCATCTGCTCGATGATGCCGTATTCATTGGGATCCATTCCGTTGGAGGTGTACATATAGCCGCAGGATACCGACCATGTTTCATTGATCTGGTAGGCCAAACTCAAAGCCAAATCATATGAATCGTGCCCGATTTTGTTGTTCTGATCCCCCCAGTCGGCAGATTCTTCAAAATAATAGGTAATAGAAGGTTTGACCGTCAGCTTATCGGTTGCCTTCCATTCCATACCCAGACCAAGTACTGCAGGAAGATCCCTGGCATAACTTTTGCCATCTTCTCTGTTATTTGCAGTCAAAAGGGTTGTACCAAGCGGTGATGTGTCGCCCGGGATTGTTGTATCCCAATCCAAACTAACCTTGGTTTCATATCTCAAGCCAAAATTAATGGTATTGTTAAATTTATAATTCAACCCAAAAACTCCACCATATCCTTCAGCTTCCTGCTCATACTTGCCGACAACCTGAGAAGAGCCGCCGTTCGCTGCAATCAGAGCGGGAACAACAGTGGTTCCGTGAAGGTCGACATCCTTTTCTGTATTCACCCTTCTTAAACCGGCAGAAAATGAAAATTTATCGGTAAAGGCGTAGGAGAAGCCGGTTGTTAGGCCGTAATCAATACTTTCAACATAAGCATATTGATTGGTAAACGCAGCAGCCCCCCCAAATTGATTGGCTATTTTCTGAGTAATAATGTTTCCCTGCTCATACTCGACTTCTCCTCCGCCGCCAGGGACGTTGAAAGTGAAGTAAAATCCCCATTTGTCCTTTTTATAGATGGTAAAAAGGGAAGGAACAATGGGCCAGCCGTCCACACTGTAATCGGTCCCGTCGATGGTATGGTCATAGTTGATGTTGATAAACTGGGCATCAATTTCGCAGGTCAGGCCGTCCGGAAGGTGAACAATACCGGCCGGGTTGTAAGCGGCAATATCGGCCCCGTCAATGGCGGCGTTCCGGCTGGGGCCTGAAGCATAAGCCGCAGACCAGTTCTGCTTGTTATCCACCCCCCCTGCCAGGGCCAATTGGGGTAAAAACCCTAAAATCAGTGCCAGTGCCAAGATTTGAACGATGTTTTTCCTCATCTCTTCCTCCCTTTTGAAAACCTGCTGTTATATTGTGGCCGCTCCTTTTAAACGACCGTATCCGCAAGCAAAACAAGGCTGTGGAAGCCTGTCTACCTTAGGTGTTTATCTTGGGTTCGAGCCCATGTCAAGCGTTTTATTGACTAAACAATGTTTTTTGTCAGTTCAATAAAAAACCCGCCTAAAAGGCAGGTTTTTTATTTCAAGCATAACAGGGTTTTAGAGATGTTTTCCTAGTTTAAAAAGCTTTTGACTATAGATTCTCCAAAACCTTCACTATGGTTGTTTTGTGCCATTAAAACGTCTGCTTGACGCCTTTCACGATAAAGCTCTGGCTCAGAATCCGGCTTCTCTTGTCCTCCAGGAGTTTGGTGGGATCCACCACGGAAAAGACGATCTCTTTTTTGCCGTCATTGTCCATGTCAGCAATGGTATAATCGCTGATATATCCGGATATGGTCTGGGTCCGGCCCTGACTGATCAGGCCGATTTCGTTCCACTGGAGAGACTCGATATGTCCTTTCCGATAAACCCGGGTCCGGTCAAGCAGCCCCATTGCCTCGTCCACATTCTTGACGACCACAATACTGGTCTTCCCCTCCTGGTAAAGATCTGCGGCAAAGATCCTCTGCTGAAGATACAGCTTGTCCATGACCATACCGTCGTCCTTGGTATAGCGTATCCCCTTGTAATCAATGGCCGCCCGGGTTCCCCCGTATTCCTCGCTTCCCCTGTAGACTTGTGCGCCTTCGGAAGAATAAATTGAAATCACTCCATCGCGACCAAGGACAGCCGTACTCTCTTCCCCCGTGTTCATAAAATCACCAAATGCCATTCCAAAAACATTCTCGGCAAAGGGATAGGAGATATCCGAAGTCATAAGGCCTGAACCGGTCTGATCCATGATCATCCGGTAAACTGTTGTATTCAGCATTCTTTCGTCTTTACCCTGGGTCTTCTGTCCCAGAAGCACGGGACCGTCTTTGGTATCCACCACCCGCAGGAAATACTTCAGATAGCCGGCGATTTTTGTCAATCCGGAGGCATCATAATGATAGATAAAGGAAGCCGGAATCAGATTTTTTTCATGGACCCCGGTGATGAATATCTCTTTCTGCCCGTCGTTATCCAGATCCATGACATCCACAAAAAGATGCTTTACATCTAAATTATCCAGGCTGCCCTGCCACAAAGGCGCAAATCCCTCCCGGGTCCTCCTATAAATCTCCAGCTCATTGTCAGAAAGGATCAGGGTTTCATTTTCTTTGTCATCATCAATGTCGACCACAGCGATGCTCTGGATTTCCTTTTTCAGAGCCGGCCCCCGCCACATTTCAGGATTCCGGGGTCCCTGGTATACCTGCTGGTATCCACCCTGCTGCACGGGGGATTTCAGACCGGAAGCAGGAGCGATTCCCAGAACCTGAGTCCTGACGTTTTCCGTAAACAGATCAATATGCTTGAGCACATCTCCTTTTTGGGTGCCCACCTCGTTGAAACCGATCTCGAGTTCCTTTGAAGCGGCATTGATCAGTTTGATTTCCGTATTGACCTGATCTCCGAAAATCAGAACTGACCCTTCTACAATATAATCGGCTGGCTCGGAAGATTTCACTACAGAAGCATGGTCAGGGATGTTCAGCCTTGCCTCCAGCATCCTGAGGATGCCTTTTTCAAGAAAACCAAGATCTTCCTGGGAAGTAATTCTGATGGGAGTTACCATGAACTTTTTTACTTCTGCCCAGGCAGATGCTGACAGGAGAAAGCTGAATAAAACAGCCAGGATCAAAACATTAAACCGCAACCAAGTCGCCTTCATGAAACACCTATATTTTATAGTTTATCAAATAATTACAGCCTGCTACCCTACCACATCTTCTCATGCCTCACAAGCTGTTTTTCCACTGGCAATTCAGGAATATAATAAACAGAATCTGCTATAGACAGCTTTTTCAGGATTCCCCAATCTGAAGATTAAAAAGTGGCAAAAGATTACAAAATACGGAACCTCTGACAAGGGGAGCGTTTCCAAGGAAGGTCTTAAGAAAAAGGATATGGATCGATTAAAATGTTTCCAGGGATCGGCAGTTGTTTGTCAATAAAATTCAGGATCAACTTCTTATCTGCATAAAATAAAGGCAGCCTTTGGCAGTTCCAGGCCGTTTTTTGCCGATAGTCGACAGCTTAAAAATAAAAACCGGGTGCATGAAACAACTCATACACCCGGTTCATAAAGACTATTCAGTCAGATAAACTCTAAGTCAGACTTAGAAGCTGATGCTGAACATAGTACCGATTTCCATCGGATTTTCGTCGTTGGATCCGCCACCAGTGGTAGCATCGCCGGCAAACAGATAAGCGGCAATCAATTTAACGTTCATGCCTTCAACAAGCGCATAGTCGGCAACCAGGTCAACTTCAACGCCCAGATCGTCCTGGCCGTTGGCATCGTCTTCAGTCAGAGCAGCATACCAGAGGTCACCGGTGAATTTCAGTTTGTCACTGGCAGCATAGGTCATACCAAAGTTGATGGCATAAATACCGGAAATGATATCACCGTCAACAGGGATACCAGCGGATACCTGGGTATCAAACTCACCGTAACCCATGATCTCAGCCCAGTAGTAGGAAGCACCAGTGGTAGCATCCTGAAAACCGTTAATATCGGTATCAGCATCTTCGCCAGTTGCATAGAAAGCCTGACCATGGATACCGACCATGTCGTTCATGGACATGGAGAAACCGGCTGCGGTCAGCCAAGCTTCAATATCAGCAGTTCCTCTTTCACCGCCGTTGTAGATCAAAGTACCCCAGACAGATGCGCCACCCAGCATGGCATCAACGTCGACACCCAGGTACCAGGCTTCGTCACCATTGGCTTCATCTACATAGGTGAAGGCAGGAGCAATTTTAACACCGTCAAGATCAAAACCATAGATACCGGAATACATCTGGGTTTCTTCACCCGGACCGTCACCAGTTTCGATAACCTTGGCATAGACAAAGGTAAAACCGTTCATGGAAGCTGTGATACCGGAGAAGTCATCGGCAAAAAGGAATCCACGATGCAGGGTTCCGCCCTGGGTACCAATTTTGAAGTTGGCACCGGCATAGTTGAAATCAACGTAGGAATTTTTCACTTCAACTGACACGGCATCTGCACCGATATCACCGTAAGTAGTGGAATCACCCCAGACAGCGTCCATTTCAAACTTGTTGACGAACTTGAGGTTGTCATTGATAACAGCTGTGTAATACAGACGGGTTCTGGTGTCTACTTTCTGGGCATCTGCGTTTGTAACAGTTGGGTCATCCAGAACCATAGTTCCATAGGCGGGGTCAGTACTATCCGTTTCGATATGACCGGTAGTGGCTGCAGTAGAGATACCATCCTGATTGTCCCGACCGTCAAAATCGGTCTGGTTGAACATTCTCACACGCCAGTAACCGCCGAACTGGTTTTCCAGTGCAAAGGCGGGTGCGGTGAATGCGAGGCCCAGAAGGGCCACGAAAATCGCAACAGCTAATTTTTTCATCTTTTTCTCCTTTTCTTTTTTTCCATCTTCCCTTCCTTTTAAAAAGAAGACAAAAAAAATTACATTTAAAACCCCGCACCGGAACACCCGGCAGCAAGGCATATTCCGCTACCCTTAGCGAAATTACCATGGTTATATGCAAATTCATTCCCCGGGTCAAGTTAAAAAAAGGATTTTTTTATAAAAATTCCTTATTCCCTGCATGTTTCACGCTGATTTGCCCTGAATTTCCCCCAAAACCCCTTCGCGATCTTTGTGCTCTTCGTAGTGAAACAAAAATTCAACAGGATTCATCCGCCAGAAAGAGCAGAAGGCGCGTGAAGAATTTTTATGGTTCAGACCTGACGCTTGAACATCTTTTCCATGCGGGCCGGATCAAAGGAGACCAGAGTGGGCCGGCCGTGGGGGCAGTGCATGGGGTTGTCGCAGGTGAAAAGCTCCTGGAGCAGGCTTTCCATTTCCCTTGGATTCATCTCCTTATTGGCCCGGACCGCTGTGTGGCAGGCCATGGAGATGAGGCATTCCTCCAACCAGCCGGAAACAGAATCCTTTTTATTCACCAGGCTGTCCACGATCTCCAGAACCAGACTTTGTATATCCTTTTCCGCGATCAGGGCGGGAACCGCCCGGACGGCAAAGGTCGCAGGGCCAAAGGGCTCGATCTTAAGCCCCAGGCCGGACAGATCGTCCAGAACCCCGGACAGAAGGTCGGCCTCCCGGTGGCCCAGTTCCAGGGTCTCAGGGGCCAAAAGGGTCTGGCTCTGGACGGAAAGGCTCTGGTGGCGTCTCTTCAATTGCTCGTAGACGATCCGCTCATGGGCGGCATGCTGATCCACCATGATCAGGGAGCCATGTTTTTCCGCCAGGATATAGGTATTCATGACCTGGCCGAGAATCCGTATCCGGTCCTCCGGGTCCCCTTCCCTTTTTTCCGGCTCCCGGGGCAGAGGGGGGTCAGGAGGGCAAGCTTCCAGGGGCTCCCTGTACGATTCCCTGGCTCCCCATTGGATAGGGGCCTGCTCCACCTTTTCCGGAAGGCCGGCTCCATGCCAGGCAAAGGGTTTGTTTTCTGCAGACCTGGGATCCGGTCCGGAATCAAACGGGATACGGGGACCATTTTCCCCTGGGGGCTGAGCCGCCTCGTCCGTAAAATCTGCCCGTCCCTGGCCAGCATATTGAATCACATTTTCCTGGGCCTGGGCCAGGGCCTTTTCCACAGCCCGGGTCACCAGGCGGTATACCGGGCCTGGATGTAAAAACTTGATTTCCCGCTTGGAGGGATGAACATTCACATCCACCTGGTCAAAGGGAAGGCGGACATAAACGGTGCCCATGGGAAACCTCCCCTTCATGATCCGGCCCCGGTATCCCTGGAACACGGCGGCGATAAGCCCCCGGTCATAGACCAGGCGGTTGTTGACAAAGAGAAATATCCGGGAGGATGCGGACCGGGTCACCGAAGGATGGGTACAGGTGCCGGTCACAAAGATATCGTTCTCCTGGGCCTCAAGTCTGAAAAGCCTGTCTGCCGCATCTTTTCCCAGCACGGCCCGGGAACGCTCCAACTTATTCTGGCCCGGCAGAAAATTCTTAAGTTGTTTTTGATTGATGATCAGCCTGAACCCGATACCGGGATTGCCCAGGGCCATGCCGGACAGGGTATCGGCGATGTGGCCGGTTTCCGTGGCCTGTGATTTTAAAAATTTACGCCGGGCCGGGGTGTTAAAGAAGAGATTCTTCACCTCCACCATGGTTCCCGGAGGGGCACCGGTATCGGAGACATCCGAGAGCCTGCCCCCGGAGATATCGATCCGGGTGCCGATATCGCTGTCACGGGTCCGGGTGACCAGGCAGAACCTGGACACCGAGGCAATGGAGGGAAGGGCCTCCCCCCGGAATCCGAATGTGGCAATGGAAAACAGATCCTCCCGGGTAAAGATCTTTGAGGTGGCGTACCGTTCAATGGAGAGCAGGGCCTGGTCCCGGGTGAGCCCTGCCCCGTCGTCCGAAATCCGGATCAGCCTTTTCCCGCCGTTTTCGATTTCCACGCTGATCCTTTGGGCTCCCGCGTCGATGCTGTTTTCCACCAGTTCCTTGACCACGGAGGCCGGCCGCGCCACCACCTCTCCGGCAGCGATTTGATTGGACAGGATATCAGGTAGAATCCGGATTTCAGCCATGGGAGTTACCCGGTTTCATCCTCTTTTACGAACCGGAGAAGAAACTCGGAATCCCTGGGGCTCAGGTCAAACTGCAGGGCAGCCTCATCGGCCAGGCGGCTGGGATTGAGATCCGGTTCTTTTTTCCGCCTTTCCGATATCCACTCAATGGCCTTTTTCAAGGCTTCTCCCTGGGGCTGAATATTGGACATCTTTTCCTCCTCCTATAGTTCGGGGAATTTTTGTTTCAAATCCAGTGCCTGCTCCAGACCGTACCCGGCCCTGAGCAAGGACATTTCATCAAACCGGGCTCCCATCATCTGGAACCCGATGGGCAGTCCTGAAGATGAAAAACCGGCCGGAACCGAAAGCCCGGGAACCCCGGCCATGTTGGCCGAGAGGGTAAAGATATCGCTCAAATACATGGTCAGGGGATCGTCTGTGTTCTCTCCGATCTTAAAGGCCGGTGTAGGGGCCACAGGGGAAAGGATGATGTCGCACTGGTCAAAGGCCCTTGAAAAATCCTCCATGATCAGGGTTCTGACCTGGGAGGCCCGGCCGTAATAGGCATCGTAATACCCGGCCGAAAGGGCATAGGTACCGATGATGATCCGTCTTTGCACCTCGGGACCAAACCCTTCTGATTTCGTGTGCTTGTACATATCGATGAGATCATCCCGGCCTTCCGACCGGAAACCGTACCTCACCCCGTCAAACCGGGCCAGGTTGGAGCTGGCCTCGCAGGGGGCAATGATATAATAGGCGGCCACCACATACTCGGAATGGGGCAGGGAAACCTCGATCACCTCCACCCCGAGATCCTCCAGGGTTTTCCTTGCCTGTTCAAAGACCCGGCTCACTTCGGGATCAATCCCTTCCATACCCAGGTACTCTTTGGGGATCCCGGCCCTCATTCCTTTGAGGGAGTTTTTTTCAACTTCGGCCATGGCCCCGGTAAAATCGGGCACCTCCCTGTCGGCGCTGGTGGAATCCCTGGGATCATGGCCTGCGATCAGGTTCAGCATCAGAGCGGCATCACTGACATCCCGGGTAAGGGGCCCGATCTGATCCAGGGAAGATCCGAATGCCACCATGCCGAATCTTGACACCCGGCCGTAGGTGGGTTTCAGCCCCACCACACCGCAGTGGGAGGCGGGCTGGCGGATGGAGCCCCCGGTATCGGTTCCAAGGGCTCCGCTGCAGAACCGGGCGGCCACGGCTGCGGCAGATCCCCCGGAGGAACCGCCGGGGACATGATCCCGGTTCCAGGGGTTCCGGGTCTTCTTGATGGCTGAATTTTCCGTGGAAGAGCCCATGGCAAACTCATCCATATTGGTCTTCCCGATGAATACGGCCTTCTCTTTTTTAAGCTTTTCCACCACGGTGGCGTCGTACTGGGGAACAAAATTATCCAGGATCTTTGAGGAACAGGTGGTTCTCATCCCCCGGGTGCAGAGAAGATCTTTCAAAGCCACGGGGATACCGGTAAAAATTTTCCCCTGTCCCGAAGCAATGGCCTGATCCGCCTGATCCGCCTGGGCCAGGGCCTTGTCCCGATCCACGGTGACAAATGCGTCGATCTTCCCCTCGTGGGCCTCAATCCGGTCCAGCAAAGCCCGGGTCAGCTCCCTGGAGGAGATCTTTTTTTCGCCAAGCAGGTCCGATGCCTGTTTTATTGTCAGTTCATGAAGTTCCATTTCAATCGATTCCTAATCGTTTATATTTGTGAAAGCCCAAGGGAAGACTTTCAATATTCGTCGCTCGTCATTCAAAATTCTCCCCGTGCCGAGTCTCCGATTTTGGGGTGAAGATTTGCCCAGGTCAAGGCGCAAAGAATTTTAAGACCGGAGCGTACTCTTGTCCGTGAGGATCTTAAATTTTTGCAGCAACGCCGCAGATGGGTGAAGATTCCCCCCAAAACATTATTTAACGACTCTGGGAACCAGGTAAAAGTCCTCATCCCTCTCCGGCGCATTGGCAAGGGTCACATCCGGCCCCGGGGACGGCTTGTCCTCATCCTCCCGGAGCACGTTATTGATAAAGGCCGCACCTGAAGAAGGCTTTACCCCCTCAACGGCCACGTCCTTAAGCTTATCTATGTAGTCCAGGATATGGCTCAGCTGCCCGGCAAGGGATTTTTTCCGGTCCTCATCAATTTCCAGCCGGGCAAGGTGGGCGATCTTCTCAACTTCATCCGTGGATATCTTCATTTTTATTCCTTTTTTATAATCAAACCGTCAAATCCGGCCTTTTTCAGCTGGGCCAGAAATACGGCGGCATCTTCATGGGTGGCAAAGGAACCGCATCTCACCCTGTGCCAGACCGTTTCCTTGATCTTCTTTTCGGTCCGGCGGGATGAAAACCCCTTCTTGTCCAGCTGGGCCATCTGGCTCAGGGCATCTTTAAGGGCCCTATAGGAGGCCACCTGGATGGTATAATAGGACCGAACCGCCTTTTTAGCGACCGGTTCTTTCTTCTTAACCGGGGTTTGTCCGGTTTCCTTCCCAAGGGTCGGTCCGGATGTTATGGCCGCTGTTTTTTTAGCCGGCTCGGCCTTTTTCCGGGGGTCTGTCTTTGCCGGAGATGATTCACCGGTCCTGCCGGCTTTTGACCGGGCAAGGGCGGCCCGGTTCAGGGTGGCGGCTTTTTTGCTGACTTTTAAGGGCAGGGAATCCTGAACCTGATTCTCCTTTTTCCCAGCGGCTTTTTGATCATCAAAGCTCTTTTTGGAAGAGTTCTTTTTGACCGGCGTTTCGGATTTCTCAGGATCCGGCACGGGATCCTTTAAACTCGAAGGGGTCAGGACCGGTTTTTCAATAAGAGAAGTCTTTCTGGGCTTGATCTTTCCCTCCAGGACCTCGGACTCAACCGAATCCGCTGATTCATTCAGGGCATCATAAAATTCAAGCTCAAGCTTTTCCCCGGCCTCAGAGGATTTCCCGTACTCCCGGGCAATGGAGGCCAGTCTCTCCTGAAATCCCCGGGTATCAAAGGTCACCGGAGAATTTCCCCGGCCCACCATGATCCCCAGAAGAAACATCCATCCCCCGATAAACACGTAGATGGAAAATTTCAAAATCCCCTTCATCAAAGATCCTACATTCTTTCCGGAGCCGTGACCCCAAGAAGCCCCAGGCCGTTCCGGATTACCTTTTTAACGGCCAGGACCAGGCTGAGCCTGGCCAGGGACAGGGACGGGTCATCCGTGATTACCTTGTGCCGGTTGTAATATCCGTGGAATGCCGAGGCCAGGGTTGAAAGATAGGTAAAAATCACGTGAGGATGAAGGGTCTCCGCACTCTTTTCCACCTGTTCCCTGAAACCGGCCAGGATCTTGATGAGTTTGATCTCCTCTGCCTCTTCCAGGCGGGAAAGATCCATGCCCCTGTTAAAATCGATCTCCGGGATCAGGCCCTGATCCTTTGCCTTTAAAAGAATTCCCGTTATCCTGGCATGGACATACTGGACATAGTAGACCGGGTTATCGGAATTTTTCTGTTTGGCCACTTCCAGATCAAAATCCAGGCCCGAATCATAGCTGCGGCTTAAAAACATGAACCTGGCCGCATCCCTGCCCACTTCATCCACAATATCCTTAAGGGTGACAAATTCCCCGGCCCGGGTGGACATCTGAACCGGCTTGCCCCCGCGCAGAAGGTTGACCAGCTGAACCAGAATCACGTCAAATTGCTCGCTTTTATATCCCGAAGCAACCACAGAGGCCTCCAGCCGCTTGATATATCCGTGGTGGTCGGCTCCCCAGACATCAATGACCCGGTGAAATCCTCTCTCGAATTTTTCCATATGATAGGCAATGTCCGAAGCGAAATAGGTGGTCAAACCGTTGTTTCTCACCACCACCCGGTCTTTTTCATCCCCGAAATTCGTACTCCTGAACCAGAGGGCTCCTTCTTTTTCATAGACCAGATCCCGGGTCTGAAGATCTTGAATGGCCTTTTCCACCCGGCCGGAGTCATAGAGGCTCTGTTCGCTGAACCATTGATCAAAACCGACGCCGAAGTCTTCAAGATCCTGACGGATGCCGGCCAGAATCTCTCCGGCGGCAAACCGGGCGCAGATCTGAATTCCCTCCTCATCATCCTGGTCCGGGAAATCCTCCCCTTCCCGTTCAAGGATCTTGTCTGCCAGATCTTTGATATAGACTCCCTGGTAGCAGTCCTCGGGATACTCAAGACTCTTACCCGCCTTTTCCTTAAGTCTGAGCCATACCGAGGTGCCAAGGGTCCGGATCTGGCGGCCGGAATCATTGATATAGTACTCTTTCTGGACGTCAAATCCGGCAAAGGAAAGAATATTTCCCACGGAATCACCCACGGCTGCCCCGCGTCCGTGTCCCACGTGAAGGGGACCCGTGGGATTGGCACTGACAAATTCCACCTGGACCTTTTTTTCCCGGCCCATGTCAGACCGGCCATAGTCCCTGTCCCGCCCAAGTACCTCTTCTACAACCGGCTGCCAGGCCGAAGCAGACAAAAAGAAATTGATAAACCCGGGACCGGCGATCTCCACTTTTTCGATAAAACTGAGGGGTTCCAGTTGAGAAACCACGGCCTCGGCAATTTTACGGGGGGGCATTTTCTGAACCCCGGCGGAAACCATGGCAAAGTTGGTGGACAGATCTCCCTGGGCCTGGTGTTTGGGCTCCTCAACTTCCATGTCCGGAACCTGGCCCGAGGTAAGGCTCCCGTTCTCAAAGGCGGACTTTGCCGCATTGAGGACAAGCTCTTTGATTTGATCTTTAATTTTCATGTTCGGACGTGTCTTCAGGGGTGAACTTGGGTGTGTCGTCTTCGGAATCGATCTCCTTGATCTCGTCCTCTTTGGTATCCCCGTCCTCATCAAGAAGGGCATCCAGCTCCACATCGCTTTCTTCCAGGTGGAACTCCTCCTCAACGGGAAAGGATTCCGTATCATTATACTCTATGGTGATCTTTTCCTCGGACTCGTTTTTAAAAAAGCCCTTGGTTCCTTCAAAAAGCTTGGCGCAAAGGTCGTGGGTAGGGAACAGGCTTTTCCGCCTCAAGACCGCCTTGAACTGCTCCAGACCCTGGCCCGAAGCCTCGACGATCTCCCTCAGATCATAATCCTCTTCATGGAGGGGCATGACCACACCCGGATCCACCTCACTCAACTCCAGTACCGTGAGGATCCCATCTTTTATATTTCTTTCAAACGTCATTTTCTGTCTCATTCAATCTCTCCTTTAAAAGTAAACCTGAAACTTTTTAATATAGCTCAACCGGCCTCCATGTCAATGATTTAAAAGCGTCTCCAGGAAGACCCGGCAAGAACCATTTATCACCGAGAACGGCGAGAACAGCCGCTGTCCTGCGCCCTTCTTATTCTCCCGGCAGCACATAAAAAACGCTTCTGATTGATCAATCCCTGTCTTTGGGCGTAACTCCGGCTCCTTTTGGACGAATTGAGACAGGCCTTTTATCTGCCGGGCCATGTTTTTCCAGCCTTGCTCTTTTCCTGATCGATCCAAACAAACGCTCCGGCAAACTGGATTCCCTGTCCGGTTTCTCCCCTGATATACAACCGGAAACTGGCCCCCGTTAAAATCAGTTTTCTTCATTTGCTGTTCTCGCTGTCCCAGCTGTTCTCGCCGTTCTCGCTATTTTTTTTATATTGACCTGCCCTACCCAAGATGATATATAACCCTGGTTAATTTGGGAGGAGTGGCCGAGCGGCTGAAGGCGGCGGTCTTGAAAACCGTTAAGTGTAACAGCTTCGTGGGTTCGAATCCTACCTCCTCCGCCAGATTTGACACGGAGAAGTGACCGAGCTGGCTGAAGGTGCTCGCCTGCTAAGCGAGTGTACGGGGAAACCTGTACCGAGAGTTCGAATCTCTCCTTCTCCGCCACAAATAAGCAATAGGGCCTTAAATCTGATCTTGATTTAAGGCCCTTTTTGTTGTCTCAGTGTGACCTTTAGTGTGACCTTTTATTCAAATGAGACAATTTTTCCCTCTACTTTTGACACCACCCAAAAAAGAGGGGGGACTATGTGAGCCTCCTCTCTTTTCGAAAATCTAAAAAATAATTTTTATGGATTTCTGATAAGCCTTCGAAAAGCAGGATACTAAAGTTGAATTCTCATCCGGAAGAGGCACCCCCAAGATGTAGTGGGCAATATATTTGGGTGAAAGCGACGGATAATAGACATATTCTGGGGTCGCCAATTCCTAACGCCAACATCACCGGTGAAATCTGGTGCATGTTGATTGTCGAATTGCTCTAAGATGGCCATAAGGTGATTATTGTCTGCATTCAGCTTAAAAAGGTAATTACTCTCTAAGTACACACTCTAAAAGTTTTTTAGACGACACACCGAATTTCTGCTCAATCCTTTGTTTGTCCTTGTAGCTGATGCTATGCATTGAACAATGATCTACTATTAAATAGTTCATTATTTTCTTAGCAATCCTTGAAAACCCATCTTGGTCAATTTTTTTTGTAATTTCATCCAATTGTAAATTTTTATTATACCACATAAAAATGCCATGCTTTATTAGAAACGCCGCTGGCGTATCTCTTCGATTACAGACAGAATCCGCTATTTGTAAGAGTTTATTTGACCCGATAGATGTAATTATTTTGTTCACCAGTCCAAATATTGTCATAAAATTAATATTCCAAAATATATTTTTAGAGAGTTTTTCAAGCTCTTCATGCGTTGGTTCTCTCTCTTTCTTGCCTTCTTTTCTTTTTTTCTCAAGCGTATCTTCGATAAATAATTTCAGATTTTCAGAGATATAATTTATGATTTCTTGTTGTTCTTCCTCTGTTTTTATTAATTTAAAGAATGAGGACAGGATTCTTAAATGAACGTCCATCGCCTCTTCAAACATTGACTCAAGTCTCGCACGGTTCAAAGAGCCTGCACGGTTTTTAATGATGCAGCCCATCACCTCTACTGTTTTAATGCTTCTTCGTAAATTGCTTACTAATTCTTGATCTTCTTCAAAAACCCCAACAGCATCCGCCTGTATCTTGTCTTCAATATGTTCTTTAGGACCATTTAGTCTTTCTTCTCGTACCATTTCAGGAGTCACATTAGGTGGAGGCAGCACTGCATTTACTATTTCATCTACCTGATCATCAAAAAAATTGAGTTCTTTATCACTTAAAGTTGCAGGTTCATAATTATCGAATAAACAGAGAGCGTTTAGAACAATTTCGTCTAAAATTACTGTCTCCTTAGAGTGATGAGAGATGAATATTGAAATATAGGCATTTTCATTTTTATGCAGATTTTTAATAAGATCATCAATAATATGTCTGTTTTCTCCAACGTGTTCAGCCAGGTATTTAGCTACAAAAAAATAATAGAGGTACTTGTAACAAAAATAACAATTATTAAAACTATCGATAGCAATTATGTGTGATTTTTGAAGCCTCTCAATCAGTATTTTTTGTTCAACTGGAAGATTAAATTCCTCCAAGTACGATTCGATAAATTGAGAGAATTCATCAATAGATATTTCGTTTTTATGCTTTAAATAAAAAAAGAAGGATAATTCTGTCAGGAAATTTATATAGGTATCTATATCCTCATTCTTTACACCTTGTTTTCTAAGGTACATATAAATGAAAGCTTGATAGCAATAACCTTGAGAGGTTATTTCTTGATCAAGTGGTTTTGCAAAAGTTTCATATGTACTGATAATAGAAAGTATGAAAAATGGATATGCAGGCATAATGCCTTTCCCAAAGATCTTCCCTAAAGTCGTATTAACCAATTCAGTTTTTTCATCTATTTGTTTGTATAGTGAATTGTCTTGACTGTGATTTCCATTTTTCTCATCTGATAAATATGCCCATTTTTTTATTAACTCATTTTGCAATAATGGTGTGAGCTCTTCAATTCTAAAATGGATGTATTGTTTGATTAAAGTTTCATCTTTAAGGTTTAAATTAAAGATGTCATCAACAACGATTACCTGAAATTTATAAATCGATAAATCACGTATATGCCTCTCTCTATTCTTTGCCATAAAAAAATCATCTATGATTGGGACGATACGTTTTGGATCGATTTCATCTAAATTTATATCTGTGTATTGGTCTTTGAAAGCTGCGGCTATTCTATTCTCCATCTTTCCTTGGAATTGAAAAGTTCTATCGAAAATATAAATGGGAACAAAATTCATTTCTCGCAAAGATACGAAAATTTGCTTACATAATGTTGTTTTTCCAGATTGACTCTCCCCTGCTATTAAAATTTTTGAATATCCGTAGAACTGTTCAATTAACTCGTGGGAGGTTATTTTTTTTTCATATTCCCTAAGATAATCAAACTTTGATAATTCAGTATGGACAAAAATGTCTTCCAACAGGACTTGATCTTTCTGGGAATGAGCCTTCGACAAAAGATCGGCATTATTTAAGAATTCCCTGAAACCATCGTTTATTTTGAGTTCCTTTATCTTAAAAAGATTATTTATTACATCCCTTAACGATTTATAGACATCATTCCATGCGATGTTATCATCATCGAATTTTGTTATAGGTTTTCCGTCTGTAGGTAAGGCCAAAAGCCTTCTTAACTCGTGGTCATCTGACCAACCGCATGGAGATAGGATGATAGGGATAACAGTAATCCCTTTTTTCTCTACCAACTCTATAGCAACATCGCGTTCTTCCATACATGCATTGGATGCAAGAAAATTGGCTGAAATAAAAAGGCAAATGATATCTGCATCTTCAAGGTTATTATCGATTTCGTCTTGATAATCTTTCCCTGCGAGTATTTTTCGATCATACCAATTTTCGATTGACTGATTTCTTTTTAAGGGGGCTATATGTTTAAGAAATAAATCGATATGATTTTCATCCAAATGTGAATAGCTTATAAAAATTTTTAATCGACTATTTTGACTCATGAAAATACCTCCATCTCAACTAAGATGAGCACTGTAATTTACGAGAATTTTCACAGACCATAACAAGCGGTTGCCCCCGTCCGGTCATCTTCGACGATCTGATATCTTGCCGCATATCATGCCAGAAGGATTGAGAACCGAAACAGCTATCATTTATAATGTCTGTTCGAATTGCATATCAGCATGGCCGGGGGGTGTAAAGAAAATTCGAGGTAGAATGTTTTGAAAATGTATTCGACAGAAGTAAATATATTTGAATTAATCTAAATTTCTTACCCAAACATTTATTTGCATGATCTCCCCAAGACAAGCAATACCAGGGAGAGCATTTATGGTATAATTGATCTCTTTTTCTGAAATTGTCAAATCGCAAGATATAGTGGCCGTGCCAGAAACCCAAGATTCAGGTTTATTGGAGAGTAACTTGATTTCTGGACTTATTGCAACCATGATTTTTAAAATCAAGTTTGTATTCTATAAAATTGAATTTGGTGGATTACCGCTAAGATCTCGAAAAGGGCGGATAATAATGTATAATCTTTACTCTTAGATTTCGCTCTATTCCTTATGTTTCGGACAAAGGGAATCCCAAAAATCTTCATATATCATTATGTCTTCATGTTCAGCACGCCAATGGCTGTCAATACCGTCCCATCCATTTCCTTTGAATGTATGATCACAAATTGGACAAATCCGTGGCCTTTCATCTGGTATGTTTTTTTCACAACAAAGACAGATTGGTTTTTTTCTATATAAAATCTCGCCGTTGCTTAACTCGTAACTCCACATCTTCTCGGTATCAACATATAATCCAACAACCTTAACAGTAACTTTTTCCCCATTGAGTTCAAATTCTTTCCCTGTTATCCAATATTTTTTTAGCTGATAAAATTCCACTTCTGACTTCATTTTTTGCACCTAATCATAATACTTTTTGTGTTGAAAGAACCATAGGTTACAAAGGCCTGATTCCCATTTACTGATCCCATCGCAAAGGGCACATATTGACCTTCCCGATTAAAAATTTCATAGCCTTTTGAACCACACAGTTCCCCGGCTTTTTCAAAACAAACATTTATCCCAACTGCCGCCCCGTCACAGCTAATACTATATCCTTCACTTCCATCAGGCAGATACGTCTTTTTGCTGATTGCACACCCAGAAATGGCCATAGCAAATATTAAAATGGCCACTAACCTTAATTGCTGAAATTTTTTAATCTTCATGAAATCTCCTTAATTGAATTAAGTGATTGAAAAGAAGCAAGATTATTGGAGAGTAACCTTATTTTTGATTTCATTGCAAGCCCATCCGAAAAAATCAGGTTTATACATAACAAACTTGAATATCAAATTCGCCATAAAAAAAGAGGGGGACCAAGTAGTCCCCCTCTTTTTAAAAGCTGATTGCCCCAGACCGCCTGGAGCAAATTCAATTTATCATTTTCTCGGTCATGTGCCAAGGCCGGCAAGCACTTGATCAAGCCGGGCTAAAGCCAGTTCACGGTCCTTGGTCTTCATGATCATGGTATTGACCACCATTTTACCCATAATATCCGCTGAAGCCTGAAATACAAGCGGGTACTTATCCACGATTTTACCGAGCTGCGTTGCCAGGGCGAAGTATGATACCGGATTTTCCACAAAGGAACGCAGGCTTTTCACGGCAGCAATACATTCCTCTTTTGTATAGGCTTTACCGCTTTCAATGACAAAGACATTGGCAACCATGATCCCGTCAACAAACAAGCTTAAATTATCGATCCCGAGTTCCTTTGCCCAATCACAGAAATAGGATTCCCCGGGCTCAATGGAATCACAGGCATTGGGGTAGATATCCGCTACTGAGAGGCCTCCTTTTCCAGAGCATCCCATCATCAATGTCAAACCCATAGAAACCAGGGCCAAAATAACCAGGGTTTCAAGCCACTTCAATACACTCATTTCCTTCCTCCTTTTCAAAATAATTGATTATATGGTCTATAAAATGATCCCCCACGGAAAGCCCCTTATGGTCATCCGGGAGAATTATTTTTTCACAAATGGGGTGCCTGAAGTTCAGGGCCCCGAGTTTGGGTACCGGATCGTCCGGATCAATTACAATGATCGTGTTGTCTAGGGGAATCGGTTTTCGGAAGCCCCTGGCCGGACAAAAGGAAATGCAGGAATCGGCACCATATCGTTTTTTCCAGTACAAGGCGGTGGGTCCAGACTTGGAGTGCCCGGTCACCAGTAAGGGCATTGTCTTATCCCGGGAAAAACGCCTTGCTATCCTCTGGGCGGACAGATAAGAGCAGTATTTCACACCGTCCCATGACACCATGAGCGCATTCCAGAACCAGTCAATCCCCTCATTTGAGCCACCGATAGCCAGGACCTGGATGGGGTTTCCCCGGTAGATTTCAAGGGTTAAAGCACATTCTGTAGAACCCATGTCCTGGCATTCACCGTCATAGACTCTTTTGATTGCACGGCCGGCAATGCGCAGGAGTTCTTTATCCATTTTTCTTCTCCGGATTAATTATGGTCAGCATGCCCCCAGCTAAAAAAGCGGCAATGTGGCTTTCCCGACAAATAATAGCAGTGGTTATGCATGTAGCCAGGCAGACCAGTGCAAAGCGTTTGGTCCATGGGGTCAAATTCATTTTAAAAAGCCTCCCTAATCGTTACCCTGATATCATCGCCCACCATATCGGTGAGCATTTTAAGGGCCGCCTTGGACTTCATGACGGCCCGTTTCCCGTCGTACTCCCCGGAATATAGCCCGACAATCAGGCATCCCTTGGTATGGAGATGGTGGATCCCGTTGTGAATGGAAATGTATTCCCGTCCGTAAACATCATAGAGGGCGATGCAGGTCCGCCCGAATTTCTGGGATTCATACTTTCTGGCCTTATAAACGCCCGTGGGGATACAAGAAATATCCTGTTCATTGCCTTTTTTTGGGGGTTCCAGGACAACCCCGAAGGCCTGGCCGTTAACCGTCATGAAACTGATTGTTTCGGTGGCAGAGGACTCTTTCCTGTCAATTTCGATGTGATCCATGGGTTACCACTTTTTCCGGTTTCAAGAATTCCATTGTCGCGGCAATCTTGGTTATTGACTTGTTAATGCCCTTTATATCCGTTTGAATTTCACTGAATGTTTTTTTCCCTTCGTCAAGTTGCTTTTCAGTGCCAGTGACACGGACATTGAGATTTGAAACATCTCGTTTAGTTTGGGCGATACAGCATTTCTCCCGATGGGTTTCGCACTCTTTAGATGTGACGTATGGGGCTTCTTTTTTGATCCTTCCAGAAATTGCCCAATCCCAGACAATTTTAAGCCCAACACCGCAGAGTCCAGATATCACGATAGCTTCATAACTAACCGGTTGACCCATGCCCCGCTCCTCCTATTCACAAGCCCATTTATGCCGCATTAATTTGTCAACCATGACTTAGGTTCCTTGTAGATTTTGATGGATTTTATGTATTGAGGGAATCCGTTACCAAAGGCCATGGACAGGAATTCTTCGGGGTCAAACGATTCATCGAAATCCTCAACCCCAGAATCCCAGGTTGTGGTTCCATCGGTAACAACCACCTGCATTTTCTGAGCATTGCTATACCCAGGATGAGGGCCATAGATAATACGGAGAGTATATGGGACCGCTTTTTGCCATTGGAAATCAACCGCTGTGGCTGATCCAGTTTCATCTGAAATACGGATAGTTGATTTTGTTGCCCAATCGCTATCTCGCTGTAAGTAGACGAAATTTTGTTCTTCATTTCTGGAAGAAATAATTCCAATGGATTCAGTGGCTGAGGTTATCCCATCATCATAATCAAACATCGGCACCCACTCAATCACCATTTCTCCAGAAGTCTGTCCCGCAGAAACTTCAGAATCTTCTGTTTTTACATAAGGCATGATGCATGGGGTTTCGGTAACTTGGAAATCTGTAACTGTAATTTCGGCCCAGTTAGCTTCGTTATCATCCTCAATTCCAAATGAAATCGCCCCACCTCCTGGTCTGCCTAAAACAGTCACAGAATAACGAGTCGGCTCATTTGTGAGGACAAGATTGGTAATATTATATCCTGGATCACTGAGTGTGCCACTTTGATAATGCATTATGTAATAACCGGTTGTTTGGGCACCTACGGGGACTGATGCTGCAAACGAAAATGTGTATAAAGCCCCTTCTGTGGTTTCAATGTCCTGGGACATCCCACCAGTAACACCAGTCGCCGTGAACTTATTAGGCCCGGCAACATTTACCTCATAGCCATCCCATGCTGCATTACTGATATCTTCAGACCAGAGCATAAGATTCGTATAAGTCCCATCCAGCGCACCAAATAACTTGGGCATCCCCATGTTTCGAGATACCTCTCTCAATGAAACATTATCGAAAACGATGTTTGTCGGTCCATCTGTAATATACCTTTTAAGATGAACACCCCATTCTTCTGTAGCTTTATATCTAAATTTATATGTTCCAGGCGAATCTAATAGACCAAGAGTATTTAAGAACCCATCTAGCACAGCAAGTTGACCAGAAATTACTTCTACAATTTCAATATTCAGTTCATAACATTTACCTATTACTGACGGTGGCGCCCCGATACCGGTATAGGTTCCGTCTGATATTAAGCGACAAGCTCCATTTTCAATTGTGCATTTATTATTTGCATCATGAGTAGATAAATTATCCCATCCCGTAAACGGTGCAACGGTAGTATCTACAGATGTTGTGTCAGTAAATTGGCCATTAACAATTAGTTCTTGTCCTATTACTGGTCCTGTATAAACACTTCCGACCTCATCAGGAACCATCTGGAACTTAAGCCCCTGGTCGGCATCACTGTAGTTCTCAGGAACACTTACTGCGGATCCCTCTGTTCTGACGTATGGGAGGGCATAGGGTGTTTCTGTGACCTGAAAATCAGTGACTGTGATTTCAGCCCAGTCTGATGTGTTCCAGTCCTGGATTCCAAAATTTACAATACCGCCACCTTCTTTACCGAGAACAGTAACCGAGAACGGTTTGGGGAATGTCGTTATGGGCAGTGCTGTCCAAGAGGCAGATGCTGAACCATAATGGGCAATACGATAGTTGTCTGTCTGTGCCCCTGGAGGTATTGACGCAACAAATGAGAACGTATAGAGCATGCCCTCAATAGTTGTTATGTCCTGGGCAACAAGGGCTCCCTGTTCCAGCCCCACGAATCTGTTTGGCGCCTCTTTACTAGCCCCAAATGTCCACCATAAAGCATTACTGATATCTTCAGACCAAAAAATGAGATTCGTATAAGCCCCATAGGTCAAAAGCCCATCCGAATCAACAACGGCCTCCCCTACCCCGTGAACGGTACCATTATACCCGGGCCGACCGGCAAGGAGATCCTGGACGATCATTGGCTGGCCGGACACCTGGTCCATTAAGATTTTTTTCGGCTCAAAATAGAATGCGTATTTGTAAAGACCCGCATCGTCAAAACGAGATCTGATTATGCCGCCACCAATCTGAAGAGGACTATCATCAAGAACAATCCCCCCAGACCAGGCCGAGGAAATGACGAGAAGGGAAACAAAGAGAAGAAAGAAAAGCTTTTTCACGGATTATCTGCCTCCTCTCCTGGCCGGCTGGAGAATGAAATTAGGGGTGCCGGTTTTGGCCTTTATCCAGATGATTGTTTCTCCTTTCACGGTAGAATCAGGGAAGGTCATGGCCCCTCTTCCGTTCATTTCGACTGGATTTGTTCCGGCCTGGTCAGTGGCATAGTAGTATCCGGTTTCATCTTCCACCCAGACTGTGAAACCGTTTGGACACGGATATACCGCCACAATAGCGGTATATGTAGATGTGTTCAGCGGCGTGACAATGGGTTCCCGGATCGTGGCATATGCTAACTCTATAAGAACCGTTAAAAAAAATAATATTATGAACAAAGACCTCAATTTTTTCATTTCACTTCTCCTTTAATTTTTCTTCCCTAAAAAAAATAAAGGGCAATCACGATGATTACGGCACCGTAATTGCCCTTTATTTTTTGCTCTTCAGATGATCAGTCCAAAAAGCCGCATTTGGAACAATCCAAATAACGAGATTCAGTGTTATTTTTAGTTAAAATCCAATGTTATTCAATGACAGTTTAGCTCGCCCTTAATCGTTCCTTTTTAGACGGCTTTTTGGAAACCGCATTTCTGATTGATTGTCCGGTTATCAACGGGACATATCTGGAAATCTCTTTTTCCCTCACTTCATTGTTAAAATCCCGGATATCCGATTCAATCTTTATTCTCTCGTGTCGGCTTCTTTTCCCGGGAGGCTGGCTGTAAAACAGTCTCAGTCTTTTGTAAATTTCCGTCTTTCGATTTTTGAATCGGGTCTGAACCTGGTATTCATTCCACTGGATATCCCGTTTTTTTGCGACATGGGTTGGATTGAAAGAAAGCACGCGAAGGATCGTGTCAATAGTATCTCCTTTCAATGGTTCATCACCAAAAAACACTGGACTGCCGGACCGAGTTGTAACTCCAGACGCTGACTCTCGGATTCCTCTGGACACATTCCCCAGAGCTGCCGGCGCCAGCTTTTCAAACCCCTCCTGATAGTGTCCTTTGACAACATTTTTTCCACCTTCCCAGATATCGCTTACCACGGATCCCGGAGCCCCAAAAATATCAACGAAAGATCCGGGGGCACCAAACCTAAATGCAAGGGATCCTTTTAGACTGACACCATGACCTCCAATGCCCGTGATTCCGTATCTGGAAAGATTCCCCGCTCCTGGGCCAAGGTTCTTTTCCATAAATTGGGCCAAGCCCTCGTCTGGATCGTCCCAGTCAAGAAGTTTTGAGATCAGCTTCGCAAGCCCCATGGGTAAAGTTGCCCCTGCCCCGAAAACAACCGGAGAAAGCAGCATATAGAGGGCCGCTTTTGCCTGTTTTTTATCGACCCCAAGGCGGACTATTTCCTGAATGTAGTTATGTTGAAACGTCTGAAAAACATAGGCCATTTGCAAGGTACGGGCCCCGATGTTCTGTCCCCGCATGTGAAACGGGCGGTTGGATTTTTCATAAACGCCGTGGGCTTTATCGGAAATATCCTTTGCCTTCTCCATCATTGCATCGTGGTTCCAGACCTTTTTCCCATTGTTGGCTTTTTTCATGGCAAGATAAGTCCCGGCAATGGTGGCGGCCCTGTTCATTTTTTCAGTTACACCGAACATGAACATTGAGGTTTCCATTGCTAAATTCCAGCCCCTGCCCAGGCGGCCCTGAAGTGCGCTGAAGGCCTCCCGGTTGAACTTTGGTTCATCCCACCCCTTTTTGGCAATTTCGTCGAAAAGATCCTGGTATTTTGATTTGCCACGCCGCGAAAGACTGTATTCTTTGATCCCGATAGCCACATGCTTTAAGGCAGATGTAATGCTGATCCCGTCCTTTGTTTCACCGTTCATTACAGCCGGCACGCCTGTAATCATGTTTGTCACATTGATCAGGGCGGAACTGACCCTGAATCCCAGGTATTTAAAAACGGCAGCTGCTTTGACCATGCCGATCAGCCGGTCAGCGGCCTCTTCATTTCTCAAAATATCTTTTAGAGTTGCCGTGATGTCCCGGTAAATCTTCCCCTGCTTGTCTTCCTGCAGGCTCCTTTCACGGGTCATATGCTGGTACTGCTCGTAGAGGCCAGTCCTGGCCTCGTTCAATCTGGCCTGAATCTTTTGGGCCAGGGCTGGATCTCTGTATTTGGTGATGGAGTCTATCTTTTTCTGCAGGGTGGCGGCCTGTTTTTGGATGTCCTCGACTTCCTCCAGGGAGATAAATTTTCTATTGAACAAGCTGCCCCTGAGCTTTCTGAGGTCTTCCCGATAAATCTTTTTTTGTTCAAGCTCTTTCGGGCTGTATATTTCAAGGTCCGCCAATTCCTTTTCCAGGTCCTGGATAATGCCGCCGCCATGTTGTTCCTGAAAATCCTGCCATGAGATGTCGCGGCCCATAATGGCCGCCGTGGCCTGCTGTGCCACCTGGCCCTTCGCGTACCCGCCGGCCGCTGAGTTAGCGGCCTGAACCAAAGCCGATATAAGATCCTCTTCATACCCTCTGGAAACATCTTCTCCCACGGCATCTGTCCTGGCGATCATCCGGGCCCGGGAACCTCTGCCCTTGAGTACGGCGTCAAACTGCTTTGCAAACGCAGTGGCAAACTCAACATCCATATCCTTGAAAAGGTGGCCGGAGTAAAGAACGGATTTAAGTATCCTTTCTTCAAGGGCTTCCACATCCGCCGGATCCACGTTTTCAAAATGGATCTCCGGAGAATATTTTTCTCCCCGGGCTGTTTTCACGAAATGGTCCTTATATTTTCCACCCAGGGGGGTCAATACCTCTTCCACATCAACACCTATCCCCCGACCCTTGACTACAAAGGTTTCACCCCGCCACTCAGTTGAAAGATTTCTATCCTCAAGCACCCTTTCCTTGTCCTTATTGGACATTTCCCTCAGGGTTTTATTGATAGTTTGCTGCAGGGAAAGAAGCGGTTCCAGGGCCTGATAAACATCCTCACTGAGTTTCCCGACCTGCGTAAGCTCTGTTTTAAACCCTTTTCTGTCAAGGCCGGCCCTATATTTATCTGCCAACACACGGGAATCAAAATATTGATGCGCCTTCCGACCTTTTTTCTTGCCCGAAACCTTCCATTGTCCGGATTGTCTCAGCCTGGGGAAATAATACCCCTGTCGGTCCCCAAGTTCCTTTGACAGGGTTTCAAGGTCAATTTGAACCTCTTTCCCGTTCCTGACCGTTGTGATTTCGGGCAGGGGGAGGTTTGCAGCTTTATAAGATTCTATTGCTGCCTTCATATCCTGGGCATAATGCAGATACATTTTCCTGGTGATCATCCGGGTCGCCTTAAGGGCGTCCTGCCCCATTTCATTCAATCCGGACTCTTGGGCCTCGATTTCCCGGCTGTATTCCCAGGCCTCATCCTCTGATTCGAAGATACCCAGTCTTTTCTTCGCCCCACCCTCTTTTTTCCAGTGGTAAAGAACAAACACATCGCCCTCTTCCCTGACGATATGCCCCCTGCCCATGACATCCTGATTTACAATGTAATCATTCAGTTTTTGATACCCGGCTTTGTCTTTTTTCCTGTAATTTTCAATTCTGGCCTGCAGGGACTCATCACCGTCAAAGAGGAGTTCCCGCTGTTTTTCAAACTTCCAATCCGGCTGTTTCCGGAAGATGTCAAACGCCCGTTTTGCGGCACCTCCGATCTTATCAGCATTATACATTGTGGTTTTGAATATGGATGCCAGGGTCGAAATATCGTCTCTATGCCCCTCCCCTTTATCTTTCCGGTATTTTAGGGTCCCGGTCACAAGATCAACTGCCTGTTGAAAATATGTGTCTTGCGCCAGCCCATAGACCAAATCTTCAGAGGTCTGGTAGAGAACCTCATCGGAGTCAAGGGCCTCCATGCCTTCGATTCTGGGCCCATACATTTTTTTGGCTTCAACCAAACTCATGGGCCCGGTGGCCGGGTGCTCCGTTATGACATCCAGGACGGTTATCCCCTGAGACCTCAGGCCCTCCGCAAGCCGGCCGTATAATTTCCAGCGATTGGTATTGTCCAGGGTCTTGGCATGGATCACGGCGTAAGTTGCGTTATGCCTGGCGGCAGCTGCCAAAATGTCGATGGTCGACTCTCGAATCGTCTTCCCCTTTTCATAGGGAATAAAAGCTATCTCCTGGCCGCCACCGTCTGCCAACAGGATACCATCCCTTTCCCCATCAAAACGCATGAGCTGGGTAAATGGATCATCCTCATTTATGATAAAATCTGGTTGAGGGCTTCTTTTCGCTATTCTTCGCTCACTGACCGGCGCCGTGGAATCCATATCCTTGGCAGGAATTTTTTCCGGAATATCGACATCTCTCTTATCGAATTCAATATACTCTCCATCCGAAATAACCACGCCCTTTGTCGTGATCTTATTCAGCCGCAATGAAGCATCAACACTTTTGATCGTTGCCTTGTCAGCCGGAGAGGGAAAGACCGTCCCTCCTGGATGATTGTGTACAAGGTAAACCGTATGGACATCTTCGTTTTTCAAGAGGTGGCCGGTCATTTGATTGACATGGCCAGGGGCCTCATCGGCAAGGCCCTTGGAAAATTTATGAACTTCTATGATTTGGTTGGATTTGTCGAGGGCAACTCCCCAGGCTTCTTCTTGTGCGGCGTCTGATAGGGAGGAAAAGATGGCGGCAATTTCGCCAGCGCCTCCAATCTTTCCTTTGTTGGGGACTTGAATTTCCCCTGTTTGCCGTAATTCCACATCGGGGAATTTGGCATCAGATATTCTGGACGGCTTTCCATTTTCCTTGAATGATCCTTTACCGGCAGAGACTTCATATACCGGTGTAGTTACGGTGTCTCTATCAAAGATTTTTCCAGATTCAACGGACCTGGCTAACTTGCGGATCGATTTTCGACCAATATACAAAAGCCCATTCACAAAATCCATTATTTTTTGAATAAGCCTTCCCAGGGGAGTTTTCCGATATGCTTCTCTGTCTTCCAGAATCTGGGCGAACATATTGGCTTCGTTCTCTTCCCGGAGGTCGGAAGGTTTGAACCGGATCTGGTTCTTTTTTTTCAGAGCCTGAAATTTAGCCAACAGCCTGAGACGCTCCCCTTCTGTGATCATGCCCATATCTACCAGGAAATGATAGAGTTCGTGATCCCGGGTGAAGTTGCTGGCCAGGTCCTTGTTCAGGGTTATCGTTTTATTCTTGTATTTTCCCAGGATTATACCGTCTTTGGCCACCCTGCCGGCTTTCATGGCCAACCGGACATCCTTACCTCCTATTTCCTGGACCTGTGTGATTTGAACGCCGGTTCCATTTTTTAAACGAATAGAAATGGATCCGTCCGGGGAAAGAAAAACGTCCTGACCTTTGAATCTTGACTGGATGTCTTGAAAGCTTACACCCTGCCCGGGGGTTTGGTTTATTGAATATTGAATATTCTTGACAAGATCCTTTTCAGTCAGTATTTTATTACTGTTCAAAAGGCTGTTTTCCCCTTTGGGCAATTGTAGCCCCCTGGAGTGAAACCAGTCTTTTGTTTTTTGAGTATTTTGATATCTCAGCAGTCCCCTTTTGATCCAATTCGTGAAGTGAGAATCTTTTTCACGGCCATAGACACTTGAAATCCTGTTTATTAAATGCTTCCCTTTCTTGATATTCAAATGGATAGCAGCAACAAGGGTCTTTCCATCATGATTTAATTCTGTCATAGCCACCAGAGATCCAGGGACAGTAGCGGAGTCAAAAACCATTATAGGGTCTGATATTTTTTCTGGAATTTGTTTTATCAGGTCAATTGGAAGGCCATGTTTTTCAAATAAAACTTTTTTCAACGTGGATGGGTTTATCAGAATAGGATGATTCTCAGCGCCCAAGATCTGTAGGACCTTCGGAGTCCCTTTAATTTTTAAGGGTTTCTTCCAGCCATCTGGGCTTTTTAAAAAAGATTGGAGTTGCTCCCTGAAATCATCTCCATTTAGCGAAAAATCATCTGAGACAGAATAAAGAGCAACCCCCTTATCGGTTTCCTTGGTTTTGATCTCATCGAACAGATTATCGAAAGCCTTATTAATCTCCTGCCGTTCGACGCCTTCCGGATATGGCATGAAAAGCCCTTCCGGGTAGACAGGGACGATAACAGCGCCATGGGCATGGTAGGCAAGAAAATCGTTCTGTGCTTTTTTATCCGACAGTCTGTCTTCCAAGTATGCAGCAAAAGCCCGGGCCGCCAATTCATGCTCGGTTGACCAGTATGACTTTGATCTTGCCTGATCCGCTTCCTTGGCCTGCATGACAAATTTGGTGGGGATTGTCCTTATTTTTTCCTTGCCGCTTTCAGCTTCTTTAAGGAGTTTGATTCTTTGCCGGTATGCACCAATGGGACCAGCCAATTTACCGATTGTATTATCTCCGTTTTCAGAAAAACCGGTACGGCCACGAACGGCCTTATAGATATTGCTCATCTCATCCAGGATGGCGTTTGTGTGGCGTGTGGCCGGGAAGTGACTTCTCCGTTTCGAATCCACTACTTTTGTTTCAAGCTCCAGTTGCTCCCCATTTATGAGCATGTCTGAAAGCTCATCAAACCTTAATAATTGCTCTGGAGTGGCAGGAGCGTTTTTCCGTTTCCAATACCGTTTATCGAGTTGCTTTGATAGCCCGTCCCTGATATTATCAAGTCTGGATTTTAAAGCGTCTTTTGCTCTGGAAAGAAATCGTTCAACTTGCTGAGTATCATCAACATATTTCTCTCCTTTAACCAGCATTGTTTTAACGAACTTTTTATAGGCTTCCCTGAGCTCTTCCCTGGCCCCGCTTTTTGAAAACTGGAAACCATGAGTAGCAAAAGTCATTTGCTCTGTTTGTCTTTTATAAACAGAATCCCCACGGCTATTCGTAATTTTTTCAGTCTCGGCTTTTCCATCAAGCCGTCCAAGATAGTGATCAAATGCATGAAACCATTCATGGGCAAGATGCCCGGCCCCGGCCATTTTGGTTAGATTAATGACGGCATACGCCGGTTCATAATGAGCGGCGGCTCCGGACAAGCCCTTCCCCCGGGCCCCGAAAGCGAGAGCGAGTTCCCCATTTAATGAGACAGCCTTTGGTGGGATATTCAGGATTTCTGCCATATCAAGAAGGGCATCATAGGCATGATTCATGACCTCCTGGCGCTCCTCTGTTTTGGATACCCAGTTGCCGAACTCAACTCCACGAAAACCAAAAACATTGGAAAATGCGTCTGGTGCAATATCACCCTGTCTTCTCTCTTTGCCGTATCTGTAAACTTGCTCTGGCTTTGGTAAAACCTCCTCTCCGAAGGAAAGCTTGGAGGAAAGAATTTCATCCGCATTTTTGACCATGTATTCCTTGGCTGCATCCCGGCTTTCAAAGTCCTCTTTCACTACTCTGACACGTTTTCGATCATTGATTTTACGGAATATGGAATACCTGTTTTCCCCAACAGAATAGATTGAATGTTTCTCTGCCAAGGCCAGGAGTGGACGTGCTGCTTTTGCCTCTTCCTCTGAATCGAAAACCTTACCGCCTATCGGCTGAGGGAGACCCCAACGACTCTTTTTTTTTCGTTTATCCCAGATACCCCATTTCCCGTTTCTATCGCTGTCAACGTACTCTCCATTGCGCCGAACGGTTTCGTTTTCAATTTTTGATACTTGGTATCTGGCCTTCCAGCCGGTGTCTTTTTGCTCTTTCTTTTTACTGGAAGATCCGGTTTTAACAGCAATGTCTTTTCTGGCACCGCCTATTTTTTCTCCAAAGTCTTCTATTTTTGAAGGAGACTCAGATGTTGAACGTTCTGCAGGATCGTCTTTTTCGGTGATGCGTCCGGGAGCATCGCTCTTTTTCTCGGTAGACCCAGGGGCCCTATCATCTGTTTTACCGATTTCGGATCCAACGGATTTTGATGTCTTCTCCCGGGGGGAACCATCATCTTTGGCGATGAGGTCCTCATCATTATTTTCGGGGATACGGCCGGCCGTATCTGTATTTTTATCGGTGGTCGATCGGGTTGTTACCTCATCCGCCGCCACCACTTGCTTTTGAACCACTTTTTCAAGCATCGATTCATCGACAATCGAGTTCCGGTCATCCTGATCCTTGGTGACATCCCATCTCCCATCACTTCTCTTTGTAGTCAGTTTCCCGGTGAAAATTTTTCCGGTCTTGGTGGACCACTGAACAGGATCCCCGGGAGAAAGGTCTGTGATATTTTCCAGGTTTTCTGTAACATTTTCCCCTGATTCCGTGATTTTTTCCGGGGAAACCGTGCTTTTCCCCAAGGCAAATGGTTTCTTGGTCCGCTTCCGGTCTCCCAGCCAGGCCTTGAAATCATCGCGCCCGACCTCTGTAATTTCACCCAGGCCCTGCCACCCATCTTCATAATTGGAGAGGTAAGCAGCTTTAGCATCTTCCGGGGAGCCGAAACCCATCATGACTTTGTGTTCATCAAACTTGCCGGTCCCAGGGTCTACCTGATCAACGACAAAAATCTTTCCGTCTTCTCTGGAATCCGGATTGATGAAGACATCCACCTGGTCCCCGTCTTTGCCCAGGGACCGCTTGAAGTATCCGTAATGACTCTGCATGGTGGATTCCCAGGCCTTGCCGGATCCGTCCACGCCTTTTCTGGTGCTGCCGGCCGGATTTTCAATGGAGACATCAAAACCCATGAAATTGATGTGGGCTTTCTTATAGTTTCCTGCCTCCTTCTGAGCCTCTGAGGGATCTGTGTTTACCCGGGAAAGTTCCCTGTCTTTGGCGTCGGACTCCTCCTCCATGCCTTTCCTTGGAGAGGCCTTTGTTAAATGCTCCCTTATGATATTTTCTAATGGTAAGTTCTCTGCAAGGTCCAGTTCCAAGTTTCTCTTAAGGTCTTCAGGGGACATCCTTGTTTCTTTGGCCCTGGCCTCAAGCGCACCCTTGTCTGAAAGAAGCTCTTCCCGATACCTGTTTGTGGTTTCAATCACATCCAGACTCTTTTTAATATCGCCATGATTTTGGCCGAGATATATTTTTTCAAAAGTCTTCTGTGCTTTTCGCTGATATCCCGAGGTTTTCTGATTCTCCTGGGGTACCCTTTTGACTGGATTAAGAAAAGGGTCATCACTGTTATCGATGACCTCATTGATCCGGTCAACCTCATCTTGCATTTCGATGTGTTCCTGATTCACCATTCGGTTTAATTCATCATCAGGAATTGATGGCTGGACGGGAGTTTGTCCAGGGGGGGTAGACATTTGTCCAGGGGGCTGAACGGGAGTTTGTTCGATGGCCTGTTCCGGAGCCGATCTTTGTACAACTGGCTGAGCAAAGGCATTCATCCGGCCTATGGAATCATCCCGGATCTGCTCAAGGCCTGTTTTTGTCTCGTGGGACAGCGCATTGAAGGCGTTGGTACCGGCATCCGGATCGACAGGCCCGGGCTCGGCCCTCGGGGCGGTACCGGTCTGCCCGGACTCAGGTTCGTTCACAGGCCCGGGTGACCCCTCTTCGGAAGAGACACCGCGGCCCCGCCCCTGCCTGAAGGCATTTATTCCTCCTTTGACCGTGCCGCCTGCACCACCCATCATACCGCCGGCGCCGGCCGATTCCAGAATCCGCAGAAAATTATCCCGGGTCAAAAACTTTTCGTCGGTATTGGCCACCACATTGAGAACAGACATAGTTTCCTGGCCTGCTTCCTGTGCTGCCTCAGACGGCATGGATGCAAGGAGTTCCCGGGCAATGGTTTTCATTACTCCGCCATCTCCTTTTTTTGCGGCGTCCAGGAGCGAGTCTACAATTTTAATGTTTCCGCCGGGAATAAACTCCATGGCCGTGGCCAGGGACCCAAAAAAAACAGAGGACAAAGGTGCCTTGACGCCGTGCTCATTCCGAAGTTCCCCATAATTTAATCCGGTTTCAAGTGGGAACACAGTTGCCGCCATCCCGGCCTTTGCACCCCGGCTAGCCATCTTCTTGACCACTGCTTTTTTTGCCGCCGCTTCAACACCTTCCTGGAGAATCTTTTTCCCCAGGAGGGCCCCGCCTCCACCAGACAAAGCCGCACCGATGGTAATCTCAGCCATGACCGGCACCTGCTCAGCAAAAGTTCCCAAGGCCCATCCAAACTTGCTGTCAGAGAATTTATCTTTGGGAAAAAGGGAGGCCTCCTTTTCATGCTCCTGGTAGACCCCCATACCGTAATCCTGAACAGATTTTCCGAGGCTTTCGGCGCCGGCCCGTTCAAGGACATCCCCTCCAAGAGCGGCCATGCCTCCGTATGAAGAAGCCACGTTATGACCTCCACGTATAAGGCCCCGCTGGACATCCCCATAGTTTTTTTCGTTGAAACTCTGACTTGCGAGGGTCTCATAATCTTCAGGAGCCATCTCCAGAATCCCCTGATTGATTTGGGCATCCGTAAAATTTTGCTCTTTCAACAGGTCGTAATCCAAATTACTGGCATGGGTAAGATATCTGGCTACTTCTTCCTCAGACATCTCTTTCAGGGCAGATTTTAAATCAAATGGCATATTCATACCTTTCCCGGGAATAAAGGATTCTAGAGGCCAGGCTTTGCGGCCTGTTGAATCATGACAACGATTTGTTCCTCCGTGGCATCCGGGAACCGGCTTCTCAGATTTTTGGCAATGGCTTTCTGTTTGGTGAGATCCGTTTCAATTCCGGTCAGCCTCAGTGTCATTTCAATGGGGCCTTCACCTATTTTTTCATATCCTGCGTTGTTCGGTTGGGCTGTGCCCATTTTTTCCTGTACCCAGGTGACGGGGGTTTTCCCCGGTTCGTCTGATCCCCCCATGGAACTGAACTTATATGCATTTTTTATTTCGTCCCGGGTCATCTGGGAAATTGCAGGGCCCCTGCCAGACCCGCCTGGGCCAGAAAAGGCATTCTCTCCGGTTGCTGATGTCTCATATTTTGCGCCCTTTTGGTCGATTGACGCCTGGTCCCTATACTGGCTGGTACCAAAGGGCATGACTTCAACATCCATGGTGTCCGCTTTTCCTCCAGGCCACCATCCGTTCAGGTCGACCGGCTCTCCCTGCCTGTTTTTAAGTGAAACCCCGTGGTGCTTGGCGATCTTCCGGATATTTTCCCAGTTATCCTTTTTAATCGTGCCCCGAATGTTCCCGCTGACTTCATCCATGGCCATGCCCAGGTCCCGGGTATCCTGGAAAAAAGCCTTTGAACTCCTTTCATACTGATCGACTTCTGCCTTTGTCAGGGTCTTTTGACTGGTATCGATGGGAACCAGGCCCTGTTTCTGATAATAATCAAACTGCCCTTTATCCTTGGCCGTATATTCTTTCCCGGTTTTCGGGTCATAGAGTTTCCATTCAGTGAATTTCCCCTGGCCCAGGGTTGCGGTTCTCTTGTCGTGGTATGCCTTCTCTGCCTTCCTGTTGGCGGTCAATGCCTGGGTAGATTCAATATCAGCCTTATCTTTTTCCCTCTTCAGATCCTGGTACCGGAAACCGGCCTGTTGAAGCTCGGCCATTGACTTGTAGGCCGTTTTATTGTTTTCGTCATCCATAACCACATAGTGTTGCTGGACTCCGTTCTCAATGGCTTTCTGAGGATAAATGTAATACTCTTTTCCCCCCTTGGTGTAGTACTGGCCACGGCCACCATCGGAACTCCCGGAAGGTTTCCGGGCCTCCTCGTTCCAACCGGTAATCGATTCCAGGTGGGTATATTGAGCGACCTTGAACTGTTCAGGCGTGATATTCATAATCATATTGACCGCATCTTCCATTGAAAGATTTCCGCCTGTCGGTTCGTGCCGGCCGGATCCGGAATGAAGATAGTATTCCTTTAACCGTCCTGTTTGCGGATCGTATTCATATTGATACGGATGATTCATTTTCTTTGACAAATCGGAGATAAGGGTGGCAGCCCCGGCCTGATCCCCTGATTGCAGAGCCTTGCTGATATATTTCCGATATTCAAGGAGATTATTATAACCTTCCTTTGCCAAGGCTTCTTTTGTCTCCTCAATGGCCTTTCTTGCATCTGTCTGGCCCTTAAAATAGTTAGCTGCAACTATCTCCCCCTGGGCCACAGCTGAAGCCGAATATTTCTTTTTCTTTTCCGGAGACAGATTCTCCCACTGTCCGGAAAGATAAAGTTCTGAAATCTCTTTGGCCTGCTTCCGTTCTTTGGCGTCCGAAATGGATTCCATGTATTTGTTGCCGCGATCTATCCAGTCCCGGGCCTGTACTTGGGCCTCCGGCCCCCCCACCAAATTCTGGGATTCCGGATCCTTTCCCAAGATGGCGTAATTGGTCACGGCATCCTTGTGAGTCTGATCCTTCTTGGCTTGCTCCTGGTTCTGGCGGTTATAATACTGATTCTGCTTGTTCAAGTTATTGATCTGCCCAAACACATTGGCAATGCCCATGAAATCGTTGTATCCTACCCTTCCCCATTTATCCGGCATGATATTCTCCTTGATTTTTGACTTCCCTGATATTACTTTCCTTGAAAAAGGAGGGCGTTATGAAAAAATGTTTCTTGTTTGCTTGCATTTCTTTGTTCATTTTTGGATGTGCCTCAAAGGGTCCTGACCTTTCAAAATTAAACTCTCTTCAGCCTGGAATTTCTCGATCTGAATTGGCTAAATTCTTTAATGATAAGGCTCCTGTAAGCACTGATTTTATTGATGGCTGTTTTCTCCTTAAGTACCCCATGTATGACTCACATGACATCGGAACTCGGCCTTATTATTTTGTTTTCAACCAAAATGACAGCTTAATTGGATGGGAAGAAATAAGGGGACAGAAACAAATCATTGTTGGCGGTGTTACTATTGCCATTCCCATGCCATCACGATAAGAAATACGACAAAAGACCAATACCTGTACCAATCCCAAGTGCCCATGGACCTCCGACAGCTGCAAGGCCTTTTGCCCCTTCGGCTGCCGTCATTGCTCCTACTTGAGCCCCCATCATAGCCCCCCCAGCCCCAGACAGAATAGCCCCACCAGGCGTCGGCCCAGGCTTCTGATTCGCGGGAATATTCGGCATCATTGATTTATAGGCATTTGATGACGCGTCAAGACTGCTCATCGCCCGGCCCATTGGATTTTCAACCTGATAAAGTGGCATGATTAATACCCCATAGCATTGGTAAGCCGTTGATAGTTTTCATCTTCAGCATTTGTGCGGGCCGTTGTTTTGGCGGATGCAACGGCTTTGGCCCGGTCCAGGGCATTGCTTGTGGTCAGTGAAGCATACCTTCCAGAATTCGGATTAACACCCATCCTGGCCGTGCTCCTGCCAAGTATGGCATTAGATGTATCAAATGCCTGGGACACGTAGGCCGCCGCCTTGTTTGCCCGGTCCTCTACATCAACTCCTTCCAGTGATTCTTTATAAAATGCATTCATGACAGGAGTTTTTGCATCGATGGCCGCTGAACCGTATTCCAATTCTTTTTGGGCGAGTTCCGTTTGACCCGGGATGAGTGAAAGAGCCGATTCGTTCTGGGCCTGCGTCAATTCAGTCTGTGTCGGAAGCAAAGAAAGTGCGGACTCATTTCCGGCTTTTGCAAGGGCTGTTTCAGATGGAATCAACTCCATGTTTGCCGCAATTTGAGCCTTTTCCATGGGCTGGTAGTACTGCTTATAAAAATCATGGTCCTCACCGTAAAGATCGGCATAATCTTCAGCTATAGTCGCCATCCTTGCATTATAGGCGGCATCAAAGCTATCTCCGCCCCCACCGCCACTTCCAAACGCCTGGATTAAGCTACCCTCCAAATAATTAAGCTTAAACTCGGCAGGGGTATCCCTCACTGCTTTGCTCATGTCGTACTTAAATCTTTTCATTGGCCCCCCCTCTCGCAATAAAAGCACATTGCTGGTTCGCTCTTTTTTTCCTTTGGGTTCCACACCGCAGACGGCAAAATCCCCAGACTTAACCACCCGCATGCCGTTAAGTGCATTATCGCGTGTTTGTTCCATGTGGCCACAAATCCAACCAGCAAATCGAGTAATGGGACTTCGTTCTGGTCTTTTATGGAAAAAAGCGTTTCAACGATTTTCCTGCTTGCCCACACGGTCTCCTTTCCCCAGAACGAAGAGAAATAGCAGAAACTCCCGAACGCTACGCGCCCTTCAATCCGATCAAGAATCGTCCAGCCCACCATTTCTTTATCAACAAACATGAAATACAGGCGGACATCGCTTCTCCTGACATATCTCAAGAATTCTTCAGGAGATTTAATGTATTCGTGGCAGTAAACAACCCCGTCCGTATGGTCGGCCTGCATGCGGGAAAACAGTTCCTTTATTCTGGAATTCTTGAAATTCATCTGCCCGTCGATCTCGGTATATGGGACAAGAGCAAAATTCATTCTTTGGTCTCAATTCGTTTTAGCCCATTAGCCTCAAGAAGGGCTTTGTCTTCCAATGCCCTTTGTAGAACCGGAATAATCTGGACCAACGGCTGAAGGGCGGAAAAAATAGCTGCATCAATCGGACTCGCCTTGGGATAAACCTTGCCGTCACTCCCAACTTCACACATCCCGTTTCTGAATGTTTCTGTGGTGGCCCGGTTGCTCTCTGACATCTTCACTGATTCCCGAAGCCAGAATTCCAGGAAACCAAAAGAACAGTCCCGAATTACTTTGGTTTTTTTAGGATTTGCCTCATCCGGATCCGGCACAATATATTCTCGCCAGAACGGACATCCTTCACCCGCAGATGGATCCCAATATTTTTCAGGGCATCCGTTTTTTTCAAAGCGCCTTAACCCATATACGCATGGCCGGTTTTTTCGATCTATCCTGATAGACTCAAGTTCGCATGTCGGCCATGCAGGGCAACCATTCCCAGTAGCTGGATCCCAATCTTGTGCTGGGCATCCGCCCTTATACTCTTTCAAGCCTCGTATACAGGGTCGTCTTTTAGGCATCAATCACGCCCTCGAATACCGGCAGGGTTTTCAGATAATTGTAAGCGCAGGCCGTGGGATTGCTGTCATCGTATTTTTTCTTGTCTGAAAAATGCTTTTCAAACTCGTTGTCGGTCTTGGCTTTTGCCATGGCATTTGTATTAGCGGTCTGCAATTCCTCCTTATACGCTGACATATCGGATAACCACTTTGTCCTTGCCGCGTTGTATTCATCTTTTTCCGCCTGGGTGGAGCTTGGAGTCCATTCCGGGACCATGGCGTCCCTTTGCGCACAAACTTCAGGGTATTCTGGAGCAACCGGAAAGAATTTGGACGCATCAGAAAGGAACACCCGCTCTTGCTCCGCTCGGTTGATCTGATACCCGATAGGGCCGAAAACAACCCTCTCACAAGCCTCTGTTTCAAAGACGGTTACGGAGAAAAAGATTGAATCAGACTCCTTGTTCACTTCAATCCGGCTTACCCGGGTGTAATAATCTGGTTTAATAAAATTTTTTAAGGCCATTTTTTCTCCTTTATGCTGCCCTTGTTCCGGTTATCATGATTTGATATTTGGGGTCGTAAGTGTCTTGTGTGAGTGGGTGATCGTGCCCAACTCCGCTTCCAATAGAACCCGTGGCTCCATTAACACCATGGCCATGAGAATCACTGCTTGTTGCGACTGAGATAATGGCAGATGCTAGCCCCCTTCCTGCTATTGGACCCACATCTACTGTTCCGTTCCCGGCAGATACGGTATGACCATGCGTGTCTGTGTCCGTAACAAGGGACCCCTCGCTATGAGCATGTGGGTACATCTCTGCCTCAGTTAAGGCATGCTCACCAACGCTTAGTTCTGTTTGCCAAGAGGTCGGACTTGCCCCCGCAGCGTTTCCAGATCCATAGGTAGGCCCGATAATAAGACTTACATTATCGGACCAGGGATCTGCGGAGTATCCAGTTGGGACGGCTGCATTATTAAAAACAATCGAAAATCCATCCGGAATATCACGCCCTATGATCTCAAACCCGTCTTCGTCACCATTTACGACGATGATGGATCCGGAAAGACCAGATAAAGAAGAAGGCAATCTCATGGCAGACGCCAGGGCCTCTGCTATCTGTGCTCCTGAATAAGGAATTGTGTATGGACTACTCATTTTTGCTTCCTATATGGAATATGGATTTTGCTTATCGGATTTAAGAAATCTGTCCAAATCTATTGGAGTACCGTTTATTTTAAGACGCTCCAAATCCCTGACAGTCAAAGCCCTGTCGTATTTGGCCTTTCTTTTTTTTCCGGTCAGCGTATCGAGCACATCTTTGACCGCATCAACAAATGTCTGACCTGAAACCCTTGGAATATTAGCTGTCATTTAAAAGCCCTTCATAATTTCGAATGCAGACCGACCAAGAACGATTCTATCTACCTTTCCCTTACCTCTCAGAATGACCTGAAACCGAGAACCTCTTTTTCTATTGGTAAATCTGAAAATTTCATTGTCTGAGATGACCTTTGATTCTTCGAGAACACCATCAATGAACAAATCAATAGTTACCGGCCCATTCGTGAAATCCCCGATCAGAATCCCGGCAGTTAAGACGATTTGCCTGATGCTGGTGAAAACCTTTGTTGCCCACTCGAAGTCCATCAGGTCCCCGACCTGCCACGCCACCAAATCCCTTTGGGAAAAATCCAAATCATTGTTGGCCTGAATCAGATATAGGGTGTCAAATGTCAGAGAATATTCGTCTCCGATAACATGGATCTCAAAACCATCTGAGGTAAGAAGCGTGTTTCCTCCGGAATCAAGGAGACTATAGACATTCGTACTGACCGTTGAAACATATCTGCCGTCATAAACCGGCCTACCAAGATCAAATCGCCTGATCTCGTTATTTCCAGGCTTGAATTCAATCCCGATTGAAGTGCCCTTGAAAAAAGCGATGTATGTATCGTCATAATAAAAGGCGAAGACCTTTTCCGGTCCGAGTGCTGACCATTGCTCTTGGGTAAACAGGTGCTGAGTAATGACTGAAGCAACCCCATCAGAATTAACCAAAGCCAGCCCAACCGGACAAGAATAGATGACTCCCCCCGGGAAGCTGACAATGGACCTATCAGACTTGCATGGAAGCTGTACCGGCCTTATTTCGAGAGACAGGGACGCCGGATCTGATCCGTAAACCAGGAAAGGCACTGTTTTTGTCAATACAACAACAGCCGTTCCGTTAAATCCTAATCCAACGATTTCCGAAGCGACGGGCAGCTTATACTCATCTGGGAATGCGTAGGGAATAAAAAGTTCAGATGGGTGAAGGGTATTATCATTGAAACCGAAGGCGATACCGTTAGACCCTGTTATGAGCCCCTTCAAATCATCTATTGGGACAGTCCATCCTGTTGTAGGTAAGACTTCACCCAAATCAGTTACGCCCAAATTGTCGTAGAACTCCAGGGGATCATCGGTTTTAGCCAGCTTTCCCGCGTATTGGAATTCTGCACCCGAATCACCGGCGTTCAAGCGGTAGATATAATAATGGGTCGTAAAACTTCCTTCTTCCGAAGCATCTATGAAGTCGTCAATTTTAATCGTGGAATCGTTTTCTGTGCTGATGTTATTGGTAGGAGGAGACGGAGCTGATTCAACTATGGTGTCATCCTCCCATTCTCCCACCCTGGTGTAACAGAAAGATACTTCGATCACAGTTCCGGACCCGGCCGAAGATATTGCATGACTTGGGGCTGATGTAGGTGCAGAGATTCCTAATCTCCTGGTTGCTGATGGATAGGGAGTTGTCCCTCCCAAAGCCAGGACTGAATTTGTCTCTTTGGGGTAATGATCGCCTGTAAAAATAATCCTTCCACCTGAGTTGTAGACCAGGGATTCTATGATATCTACTTTGTTTCTCCATTGAAGCCAACGGTCACCAAGGCGGTAAACAGTCTCTGCCCCCACCTGCAAAGTCTCTTTCGAAACCAGGCCTTTGATTGGCTTCAATGCCCCGGAAGCCAAATCACAGTTTATTGCCCTGGCTGCATTTTCGTTTGGGAGGAGTTTTTCAGAAACCCTAGGGATCTCTCCCTTGAATATGGAGATATCAATTAAAGCCATTGCCTTCTGGCCGTCCTTTTCTCTGTGGGCATGGTTTTGGAGAATTGTTCCCGCATGGCGTCCCCTACCCCATCTTCGAACACATCAGAATGGATAACGGCCAGGTTCGGGTTACTCCATGCCCTCCCGGGCATGATCATCAACTTGGCTTTAGCCCCAGCCGCAATGGTTTGAAACCAGTCATTGAAAAGAAAATTCGGAAGGGAGGAAACTGTCTCCAAAGGTTTTAAGGCGACATTAATAACCATGTCAAAATCATATGGGATTGGATCCTCAAGGGTGATGATATTTCCTGATGAATCGACCTCATACACCTTATCTCCGTTGCTGTAGGTGTAATGATTGACGCCAACGATCCATGTTCCTTCAGGCAACGAAACCGTTATGGTTTCATCCCCTTTAAAAACAGGCTGATTGATATCATCGGTATAAGCCCAGGTACGTCGGCAAAATTCGATAGCTGCCGTTAAAACCTCCTCTTTGATCAATGGATTGGGGCAGCCCGGAACATCCCGGCGTACTGTATTGAGAAATCTATCCATTTTTCATGATCGCCTTTAGAATTTCGATTCCCTGGTATTTCTTCCCCAGGAAGGTGAAAAAATTGGAAAGATGCTGGTTTGCCACTGCAATTGCAGTGTTCTCATCTTCCTGGGAAAAACATCTCCAAAGGATGTATTCTTTGACCGCCGGCACATAGATATCTGATAGGACCAGGGGATCTTCCATCGATGTAATCAAGGGGGCTGCCTGGGCGAATGACAATAAAACCTGCAATGTGTTGACAGACGGCTTTTTGTAAACCCAGAAGACCATGGGCTGCTCTTCATCAAAAAGGAAATGCTCGATCTCACTATCCGTGGTTTCTGATTGCCATCCCGGACAGCATTCATCCATGGTCTGCTTCTTCACCCTTGTGACAGGGCCGCCCCCAACATTCCCCTCGATATCAACAAACCGGATACCGCCAGAAGGAAGGACCTGCCGTGAAGATTGTGCCAAATTGAAATCGGATGTCACAATATTGGCGTCAACCCCCAGCAAGATGCAGGCATTCTGGGCCTCTGTCGTATATTTAAACAAAGTCTCTTTTTCCCAGAATATCTGGCCTGTATCGTTCAGCTGCTTTTCAAGGTCATTTGTGATGATGTCGGAGGCGGTTGTCATGGCATCTCCTTAAGGGCGAATTATTTGCCCTTTCCTTTGTCCTTGTCTTTTTCTTCTTCAACCAGCTCAAAAGATCTGGGATAAGTTTCAAGCAAAAGCTCTCCGTCCTTATCCGAGACATCCACCGGCTTGTCGCCTTTGAAGGTGTACTTCTTTTCAAGTTCTGGCCGGGTCAGTTTTAGCTGTTCTTTCCTGCCCTTGTATTTCAAAAACATGATTCATCCCTTTCTTTGATGTTTGATGGGGGCCCAAAGGCCCCCGTTGGTTAAATTATTCTGTTCACGGATCAGGCATTGGGATCGATGCAGGCCGTATCAACCCCGATCACGCCCACATCCTTGGCGTTGAACGTCCCTTTCTTAATGCCGTAAATGGAGCCGGCAGTAATAACCAGACGGTTCCCGCGGTCATCGGTTTCCTCGTTCCAGGAATACCGGCCGTATTCTCCGTTCTTTCCCCATGCGGCCAGTCCGGCATGGGCGCCCAGGAACAGGGCCCTGGCAGCGTCAACATCTGCACCGGCTCCATAATCGTCAAACCGGATCACATTCCGATGCTTGTGCAGAATGATTCCATTCCATTCACCCAGGCAGTCCTTGTAGATCATGGATTTGGGGCCGTCGGTGTGTTTATGGATATCCAGCCAGTCATTGGTTGACATGGAGGCCCTCAGGGCAAATGCCTGGAAGGTATGCATGACAAGGACATACTTGCCGGAATCCCCTTTGGAGATCGGGCGGATGAGGGGGGACGTTGTTTCGGCCATGGCCAGGCATCTCTCGATGGTATTCAGGGTCATCAAGTCAGCCGCATCAAGATCGGCTTTGGAAGAGGCCGGGACACCCGAGGCATCGCCATAAACCTGATATGAGGGGGCAATCATGCCGTTGTTGGCCCGTCCGGTCCAGTCAGTGGCAAAATGGAAGTTGGGGTTGACCCCCCTGGCACCGGCCAGGTACATAAAATACTGCTGGTCATAGTCCTCTCCATACCAGATTGCCAGGGCGTCGCGCCCCATTTTCCGGAGATTGTAAGGCACCCTCTGCTCGGACATCTTGCCCTTGGATTTGGTCCCTTTTCTTCTCTGATCGATATAGACCTTGTCCGCATAGTGGGACAGGCCTTCCTCGGCATCGGTCCCTTCGATATCGTTGTCACCTTCGATACCGTCTCCGGAAAGTTTCATCTGCAGGCCGACTGTAATGCTTTCTCCGGCACTGGATTTTTTCAGGTCAGTGGCAACTTTGATGATGGCGTTTTTGCCCTTGCCCATGAATTTTTTAAAATACTGCTGGTCCTCGGCCTCAATAGCCAAACCAGGTTCCCATACCTGTCTTGCAAGGTCACTGTTAAGTGGAAAATCAGTGAATCCCATTTTTTAAGTCTCCTATTGAAGACCCGAATAATACGCTTCCCGCTCCGGTTCAGTCATGACCGCAAGTTCCTCCTCGGTCTTTGGCTTCCAGGCTCCGGGAATCTCAACCTTTACGGTTTGAACTTCGTCCAGGCCGGGTGCGGCTTCTTTCGGGTTGTCTTTGAATTTTTTCAGAAGCTTGTCGGCTTCCTCTTTCCGAATTTCCTCTCGGATTTGAGAAATATCGACTTCTTTTGATTTCATGGCATCACTGCAGAACTTAACAAAAGAGACGGCAGCCTTTCCCAGGGGAAGGGGCTTGTCCGATCCCTGGGGGATGACCATGGTGGCCGGGTTGGAAAGGACAACAAGCTCATCCGGTTGAAACCCTTGTTCAACGGCATACTCGGTCAAGGCCTTCCCGATTGATTCATCGTCATATATTCCAGGAACGGCCTGGCTGACTTCTTCCAGGCTGGTCCGGATAATGTTCTGATGAAAATCTCGCTCGGCTCTCTCCTCGTCATCGATCCGTTTTTGTTCGGCCTTTTGCTCGGAAACGGCCTGCTTGTGGTCAAAGAGTTTTCTCTGATAAATTGCAGCCTCTTTGGGATTTTCCTCCCAGAGTTCATCAAACTCTTCATCACTCAGGACCTTGAACTCCGGATCAATTTTAGACTCCGGCTTTTTCTTGGTCTGAACAGGCTTCTGGTCAAGGGCGAACTGGAGGGACCGGACCTTGGCCCGTTCCGAAGAAAGGGCTTTTTCCAGGTTGGTTTTATGCTCGGTCATTTTTTCAAGGTCAGATGTAAGCTGGGCCACTTCGGCCGGCGCCTCTTTTTCCTTCCCGGATTCAGAGTCTTTTTCAGATTCCTTGCCCTTCTCTTCTTCAGATCCCCGTTCCTCTCCGGCTTTCTCAGAATCCTCCGGGCTTTTCTTCTCTTGGCCCTCACCCTCCTGACCCTGGCCCTGGCCTTCATCCCCGGATTCACCTTCTTTTTCCTTCGCGGATCCCTCTTCCCCCTCTTTTGAATCTGACGACTGTGAAGAAGCCGTAATTACTTCACCTGATTCGTTGAGTTCAGGGATGGTCTCTCCAAAAAGGCTTTCCCGGGAATCGATCTCTCCGGTAACAGTGTCTCCGCTGTCTTCCATCGTGATACCCTGTGCTGAGTTAAGTTCTGCTGGTGTTGCTTCTCCTGACATTTCTCTTCTCCTTGCTGAAATTAACGGGTCAGCCCCCGAAAGGTTGGTTTACTCGGCGGTAACGCTGCCGGAAGCGGGTTTAAAAAAAAGAAGGGCCGGAAGAGAGCATATTTAATGCTCCCAACCGGCCCTTCTCTGGTGATCCTGGTTGGTTATTTACCTTATGCGGACTTTTCCGCTACTTCATTCAAGCACCTTCAGGCTAACTGTAATGGTTATGTTTTTCAATGACGGTTTGTACTCGCGATGGATCTCACACCAAAGCCCGTTCTTTTTACAAAAATCTTTGATCTCTTCAGCTGTCTTGATCGCCCGATTTTTTGTCATTTTAGGGTCTTTCATTTAAGCTTTACCTCCATCCACAAAAGAGGATCAGCCATTGGGAAATAGCTACTATCTCCATCAAATTTTTGTACCGGATTTATGAAAGAATCCCCAGACCACTCCAAATAAAAGACTGAGTCCGAATTATAAGCGACCAAGTAATGCCCTCGCTTTGGAGGTTTTCTCTCTTTGAAGGCATGCCAAATTAAAGAAACCTGGCCCCTATTTCGAGAGACAAAACGGGTTTGCTCTCTCATTGCCCGTATTTCAGCTATTCTGGCCGCTTTAACGTGATCATACACACCAGCAAGACCTTTGACCTCATCATCGAGAAGGGGTTCTTCTCTCTCTGGGCCTGGAGGCAGATAAGTCGTTTCTCCAAAGATAGATTGTCTCATATCCCAACCCCCGGGGCCTTCGGGAAAATCCTGTCAAAATTATCCCTGAAGTTCTTATCAGCTGTCTTCCCAGCGCCCATATCATATTGGGAAAACCGATAGGTATTCCACCTGAAGTCTCGGCCATTCGGAATTTCCCTTTGGCCCTTGAAATGCCGTTCCGATTTTCTGTCAAAGACCTTTTCTTCCGTTGCGGTCATTCCGTATTTGATTTTTTCTGATGGCATTTATTTCTCCCTGATTAAAACATTTTCAAATCTTCAACAGGATATTTCCCTCGCCTTTCTTCATCCCATGAGTCCGAAAGCTTTTTTTTCAATCTCTTTTGCAGGTTTTCCATACTGACAAAATTATTTTTAAAACTTGGAATCTTTATTTCTTCATAAAAATGCCGGCCGCGAAAAGTTCCCTCAAATGTGTATATATATGCGTCAAGGCAATCAGTTTTTTCCTCTGTCATTTTTTTTATGAATAAATCATTCTCCATTTTCAGATTCCCTCCCAACTATTTTTTCGCCAACATCCAGGCCCTTTGCCGTGGTATCCAAAACAAAATTTGCCCTATCCATTTCGTGCTTTTCGGCCTTTCTTCCGGACTCACTGGCCTTATCCTGAGTGTCGATATTTATTTTATTGGTATCGGCCAGGATCTTATTTATTTCTGCCTCAATTTTAGCGTTTTCAAGCCTCTTCTTATTGATCTCCAACTGGATGTTTTCATCTTCCAATTGGGCTTTTTTCGCCTGAATTTGTTTTTCAGCCTCCAGTTGTTCAATGATCTTCTGTTTCCGTTCGTCTGCGGTCATGTCTTCTTCCATGGGGTCATACCCCATTAACGGCTTGATCTTTTCAAGGAACTGGTCTTTGTTGGGCAAATCCGTCATTTCAAAGGCCATGTTCATCAAGTGAGGAATGAATTCTGGCGGTGATTTTTTGACCCATTCAATGATCAGGTTCAGGTTCTTTTCCCGGATCGTATCGGACTTCGGAACATCTGTGACGATCATGTCGAACTGCCCCTTACTGATATGATTCTGAACAACCCCGTCAACAACCTTGTTGATTTCAATGAATTTGTCACGGCTGGTCAACCGGTCTGTTACCCTCAATATTTTGGGGCCGGTCCATGTCTTCTGAATTCCGGCGCTAATCCTTAACCCAAGTGCCTTGAGAGCAAATCGATAGTTATTCAAAAGCGTGGCCGTCATGATCCCGGATCTTTGCTGCTTATTTTCCAAGCCAACCTTTGCAGTGACATTTGTTTGATATCCCATGGCCTCGCCGTTGGCGCCGGAAATCTCCTGAATTTCCCTTTCTGACTGTGCCATGATAGCGAACTGGGCATTGGATAGCTCAGTATTCTCTTTGACCTGGATTTTCCCTGATGATATAGAACCCTTTTTCACGATGGCCATGCCGTCAATCGCATTCAGCTCCTTGTGAAGGTTATCAAAACCCTTTTTGTCCTTGGCAATATCATCTTCTGCAATGGTTCGTCTTGACCGCATTAAAGCCAAGGCCATGGACCGCCGCTTGTTAACCTCCTCATCCTGGCCCCGGATCTGCCTTGGAACTCCATACGGGAATCCCCATCGATCCACGTACCCAACGAACGGAACATTCGGATACAGGTCATGCCCGAGGTCAGATGGGGATTCATCCTTGAGGATGACGGATGAACAAAAAACGGCATTATACATTTTCGGCACGGTTACCCTGGTGAACTGGATGCAGTTGACAAGCAATTCATGTTGCTGCCTGGGGTCCATGTCATCTTCCAGTTCATACCAGCACCCATCCTGCATCATTACAAACAAGCAATCTTTTGGCTTTGTGTACCAGATCTCAACCGGCCGGACCCTTCTGCGTCCGATATCCACCCAGGGGACACCGACTGCAATTTGCTTCATTTCCTCAACAAGTTCAGCTTCATCCGTTGTGTAGGCGTTGCCGTCCCGGACCATTTCTGTGAGGGTGAGATATAAATCCTCCAATTCGCTTTTCTTCTTCGTATATGCGGCCTGCAGGGCATCCAGATCAACCCATTTCTCCCAGAACTTGTACCGGCATTGACCGGCGTCTGCCCATGGGGATACAAAGGGATCCGAATGACATTCCTTCCAGTCCCGATATGCAACTTTCACCGTTTCATACCTTGGATCCCGGTTCCTGCCGACAAACAAATTCCCAATGCCAGGGACTACCTGGTTTTTAAAGGCCAGGGAAATATTGAGGTCTCCATTATTGCAATCAATGACATACTGTATCGCCTCGCTCATGGTCTGGGAAATCTCAGAGTCTTTCCCGGTCCTGGCTTTTGCCGTGATCTGGGTTTTATTGATCGCCTGAGATCCAAGGATCAAATTAACCGCGGGAAACGTCCTGTTGATGGTCAGGAGCTCTACACCAATCTCCTTGAATTTTGCGATATCTTCAGGGGATGCCTGGTCTCCATCATACATTTCTTCATCCCGCCAGCTTTGGGCTCTCCACACTCTTCCGGCAAGGTGAGCCTCTTCCACATAACCGGCCCATTGGCGCAGTCTTTTCGGTGCATTCATTGTGTTCATCGTTTTGGCCTGTATCCTATGTTATCACTTGGTTGCCCGTTTACTATTCTGTCCCCTACCCCGAAACCGCACATTAAATACCCACCGGCCTCAACGGGATGGGAATATTTGTTTTTAACCGGTTCATTTCGGTACCTGGCCTCTCCTGCAACTTGAATCCTCTTAAAACAAAACCCTCCGGCCAATCCCTTTCGGACCACCTTGCACTTCGGACCAATCCGCAAGGCCGGGACCCCATCAATCAAAGTTGTCAATGGAACCGCTATTGCCTCTCTTCTTGGCGTAAACTCGTTCGTAGGCGCAGGAATAGCCGGTATCCCATGGGTATTCAAAACGCTGAAAACTGTTTTCTCATCTGTTTCCACCTCATGGTTCCCGGCAGGATCTCCCCAAATCTCTTCGATCTCGAAATCCGGATAGTCTCTATTTATTTTGGTTCTCAATTCATTCGAAAAATTGACGGCCCCCATCCTTTCAGTTACCAACTCATCAAACCAAATGTATTTTCCAAAGGATAATTCCTGGCCGAAAACCGCAGCTGGTGTTAAACCAAAATCAAGACCTAATGCGATTTTGAGGCCAGGGACCGGGCCGGTTATGCTGGGATCAAAATGGATGGGATCATTGTATTCAGGAATGACGGGTTTTCCCTCTGAAATAAACCCGTATTTATTGCAATAATAAATGCGTTTATGGGCCTTTGATTTACCAGCAGCACGAATGGTATAATAATCGGGGCCATCAACAAGGTTCGAAGTATTTTCAGCCTCTGGATTTGGAACAAATCGGCCATCGCTTGTTTCTATTAATCCGCCTGGCTGGGTAAAGAACTCCCAGCCTTTCAAATCATCCAGATCAATTCCGAGTACTTCACACACGTTCTTATCTTTTTCTGACAGGCCATACCACCAATGATCATCATCCGGACTGTTGGTATCCATCAGGACACCTTTCCACGTTGGACCACCATCTTTCATGGCCGGATAACGCCCTACTCTGTCAATCAGGGCCTCAATGATACCAAACGGGACCTCTCTGGCCTCGTTTATCCAGGCGCCGGTAAGTTCCAGGGAAAGAACTTTTTTCACGTCTTTTGGTTTGTCCAGGGCCCTGAACATAACTTCACATTCAATGTCCTGATACTTCAGGAAATGGGTCATGGAGTTGTAATTAATTTTCCCGAAAACAGACTCTGGCCACCAGTCCGTCCAGGTTTTAAGAGTGGTGTCTTCCAACTCCCTATATGTGTTCCGGACAATCGCGAATCTGGTCCTTCGCTTTTTGTCTTTTAAAGGGGCCTGCTCTCTGGATCGTCTGAAAATTTCAGCACAACAACCAGTAGACTTCCCGGATCCGACCGGTCCCCTGATCCCCCGGACAAAAGCATTTGACCTGTGAAAAAGCTTTAAGGTTGGTTCAGCATTGTATTTGATATCCAGGACCGTCAAAAGTTCATCTCCACATTAACGGAATCAATCTCTGCCCCTTCCTCATCCAGGTTATATGCCTGGCGTTCAAGTGCAATTCGTTTAGCCCGGACCTCTGTCAAATTTTTCAATGTCGCGGCTTTTTCTGATACTGTGAGGTCACATTCCTCTGAGAATATATCACCTTGGTATGTTGCGAAGTGAAGTTTGGTGGGATCGGTTCCGAGTTCAAGCAGAAACTTGTTCTCCAGTTCAATCAGACACCGGATTTCTTTCCTGTGTCTAAATATGACTTGGGATCCGGCTTCGGCCGCATTTTCGATAATCTCATCATCGCTGAGATTATCCTGGTTCGCAGTGCGAACTTCCGTGCGTACCAACTTCTCTTGGATCTCTTTTTTTACTTTTCCGGCAAGGTTCTTTTTCCATTTTTTTATCTTGGCATGCTTCCGGATCGCGGCCTCGGTGACAGTCTTTTTCCAGGTTTGGGAATTCTTGTGATCTTGCTCGTACTGCTCACAAATTTGATAATTGGATAATGTCCCAAGGCGGTAAAGGGGCTTAATTGAATCCCAGTCAATCAGTTTCCTCGGCATTGATCTTCCCCCCAAATATTCAAAACAGTCGAATACGAACAACCAAAAATTTCAGCAACCCGGGTGGAAGCCATCTCACCCTTAAAGCGTTTGATTATCTTCTTGATTTCCGGAATGTCCAAAAGACTGTTCCGAGTATTTCCGCCACGTTCCCGCCTTTCAAAGCCCCATTTATCCATCCAAAAACAGACCTGGCTTCTCGTGATGGGCAGGGCCCCTGCAATCTTTGATACGGATTCATTCTCCTCATAATACTTATAAAAAACCAATTCAGAGAGATACTTGAAACCATGATCCTCTACTGCCAAAAACAGATCATCCCGATAGTTGTAGGCAATTTTTGAATCCAAAGCCTTGAAGTCCGGGTTTTTTATACGGATCATGTAAAAATCTCCTCAAGCCGTTATAGGCTAACTGTGGCCGGAATAGTTTTCAATGACGGTTTCTTTTGATGTATAAATCAGGACGGTCCTTTTAATTCTCAAAAAATCGCTCGGCCTGATAGGCAATCAAAGCCGCCTCTGCCCGGTCATGATCCATGGCCCGGGAAAAGTATTTCTCCGCCACATCGGGGAAAAGGGCCCTGGCCTTGTCCAAGGATCTTTTCTTCACCGGTCTTCGGTCCCCGGGCTTATAGAGCCCCTTGCGCCATTGCCCTTGGGAAATGGTTTTTATTTGGATTTTTAGGGCACACAACATGCCTTCCCAGGCCCCTGCATTCTTGCCGAATCGAAATGCAGAAGCCTGGCCGTCATCCGGGAAAGAGTGGACAGCTTCAATGAATGCCCCGACAATCTCATACCTGGAGTTCCATTCCCGGATCCTGGTCGCCGTATTCAGGACTCCATCCCAGTCAAAAATTTCGATGTCCGGGTACCGGACCCTGGCCACGGCTCCAGTCTTCCCAGGATCGATGCCGAGATAGAATCCTTGATCAATGTTTTCTTCTTCCACGGGCCTCCTTAAAACGGGATCTCTTCATCTCTGTGTATCCAGATTTTGAATCTGTGCCGAAGTCTGTTAATACCGTTAATTGTCCGGCGATGAATCCCATAGTAAATCCGCCATTTCCAAACCCACACAAGAACCTGGCCGGGAGTAAAAACCGTGGCCAATGTCCAAAATGCGGCCCGGGCCCGTGGGTGATGGATATGTGTAATTTTTCCCTCTATCTTTTTTCTAAAATCACACCAGATGGAGGTCCAACCATTCGGGGCTGTGAAGTATTCCCCTTTCCGGATCCGTTGGACTGGCCGGTGGAACTCATGGGCACCTAAGTGCCATACCTCCAGGAGAACCCAGAACTCATCATAAATTCCGGTACCGCAACACCGGTAGCATGGTTGCTCTGGCATAGGCACCCAGTCATAACCGTTATCAAATCCACTGAATTTGCCGTTCACGCAGGACCAGCATTTTTTGACGATGTGCTGCTGATCCCATGCTATGCGCCGGCCGAATCTCTTTAATATTCTGTCTTTGATCCCATAAAACCAGAAGGGCCGCGTGACATCCGAGTTGGCGGCATGAAGGATTTTTGAAAGTAGGAGGAAAAATATTTTTTTGATCATGACCCCATCCTCTCGATGGCCAGTTCCTGGGATTTGATGCCGGTCTGGATCGATGCTTTTCTGATCCTGTCGAGTTCAGTGCCATCGATATCAATGAGCGCTGTCATCAGGTCCACGATGTACCCGGAGGCTTCCTCTGCAATTTTAGTTGCCTTTTCCCGGTCAAACTCTATTTTTTTCTTAGCTGCATCCCGGAATTTTTTCCTGCGCTTAACATCCTTGGCATTTTCGGCTTTCCGGGCACAGTCTGAATCATGGCAGTATTTCCGGTTATTCCAGCCTGTGTCAGTGTCTTCCGGTCTCCTATTGATGATTTTCCCGCATTTTTCCCAGGCGCAGGGTTTTGTTTCCGCTGTGGTGGATGCCTCCGGTACCGCATCGCTATTCCCGGGGAGAGTGGATCCCGGAAGAGTTGCCCGGGACCCCATCACGTTTTTGACGATGGGATCCTTATCGCTATTCCTGGGGATACTGCAGGCTGTATCGGTATCTTTGCCGGTGATGGATCCATGGCAGTTTTCCCGGGGCCCATCCGTACTCTTGGAGATGACGCCAGGCTCACCAGATTTTCTCCCGAGGCACACCAGGCAATCTTTTGTGAGTTTAAATTTCCCCCTGGGCGCAAAATCAAAATACTCCCTGGTAGCAGGTTTCTTTTCTCCGCAGCTGGCACACTTTTTTTCCGGTGTCTCTGTCTTTGTTTCCATGATTTTTCCTTCCAAAGAGTCTTGATAAAATTTTAGCCCGACCTCACATCCACCACAAAGGGCTTGGTATTTGTGGTAAACACCAGCCAGGTGGCCGGTGATCTTTTTACCTGGATCGTTTTCAATGGCCTCACCCTTTGCGATAGCTCTCTGCCGTTCAATGCAGGTGTCAGGCTTATAAAAGCTTGCATTGTGACGTTTACACTCAATCATGGCATCTCCTGAAACAAACCATGTGTAAAACCCGATAATTTATCTGGCTTCATGGCTTTAAGTTTCTCGTGAATGGCAATGGCATCCTGCTCGTTCCAATTGCCGTTTTTCTTTGACAAAATATCTTCACACCATCCCCAAGGATCTCCTGTTGTTTCCCAGTACAATGGCAACCCAGCTATGGTCTCTGCAACAGCCCCGGGGTGTGCCCTGGCGTTGATACTGGATTGTGCCCATTTCTCCGGGCTGAACTTTTTCCGTTTAGGTGGGAGCCTGCCGATCTGTTCACAAGCTGAGTTGATGGCCTGGAAATATTGCTCGTAATCCCCGTTCCCGCCCTTGTCAAAAACCGGATATGAATTTTTCTTTTTTGAAGAAAACCCCGAAGGGGGAGATGGTGGATCTGGATCCGGGGGTAGAGGGGGACCCTGATTTTCCGGATCCCGTTCAACCTGTGGCAGGGGTATTCTTTTATTTTCCTTTACTTTACTTTCCTTTCCTTTGTTGTTTTGGTCGGGGGAATTATTGTTGGGTTCGGGCGAACTTTTTTGAGGTTTGGGTGAACCGGTCTTTTTTTGACTTTTTTTCCTGTTTTTTCTGTTCCTGGAGGCCTCTCGTTCTTTCATCACGTTTTCGAGATTTTCCTGGACTGTCTCCGTAGAAATAAACTGTTTTTCATCGTCAAAAATTAATAATTCACACTCCTCATGAAGGTACCTTATGAATTCGTCGAATTCTTCAAAATTGAATTCAAGGTCGGCAGCAAAAGTGGCCTTATTATATTTTTTCGAAATATCAAGCCAGCCCATTTCAGCCATGGCAATGCGGTTATTTAGAGCCCAGAACTTTCCCTCTCCGGCCCAGCCATACTGAACCCTCAGCATCTTAAATTTGGGATGCTGATCAGCCTCGACAAAATGTTGGTAGAAGGAAAGGTTTTGCTTCATGTTAATATTCTATTATCCGCCCTTAGTATTTCAGCCTCATGAATGGCTTTTGATCGTCTGATAAACCGAAAGGGATCAAAAAATTCAGGTTGGAAATTATCCGAAAGTTTGGATTTCTGACCACACCAGGGCTATACAGTCCAAGAGGTTCATCTTCGATTTGTTTGAAGTCAACAACGCTGTTGTCGTAAGCGTAGAAGATGTGGCATTCAAACGGAGCCCCGTCGTTGTTGGTTCCCTCCATGACGCCCCTGTGAATCCAGTCAAGAGAAAGACCAGTTTCCTCAAAACATTCCCTGGACATGGCATGTTTAGGTAGTTCTCCAAGTTCAATTTTGCCACCTATTCCATTAAGGCATCCACTCTGCCACTCTGGCCGCTTTTTCTTAACAAGAAGAACTGAATAAGTTCCTTGTTCGTTGTTTCTGGTGAAAGCAAATCCAACTACAAAGCGATCCTTTAAAGCATGATCCCGTTCAACATTCTCACACCTGGTTGAACAGCAATAATACCCCATACCAGGGGTCTCTTTTCCACATACGACACACTTCATATTTCCTCCAATTCCGGTACATTCCGGGCAATTTTATATATTACTAACCACCCAGCCGCTTATACGGCCGGGTCTCCTCAATTTTCCTATCCCGCTCATCCCGGCGCAAAGCACAATGCCGGCCGGATTGGACTTTCCGATAATTCAAAGACTCCCCATGCCAGTAGTTACATGGATTGTCGTGTTTTGCCTGGCCCTTCCAGCCGCACAAATCACATAGGCCTGTGGCCTGGGCCTGTTTTATGAGGATCCAGGTATCAGACATATCTCCCCCTGATCCCGTCATAACATCCGAACTTCATAATCTCCGACCTGGGGGTCCAGTGCTGGGGTTTACTTGATACCCTCTTCCTTCGGGCCCGGGGCCTTAAGTATTCCTCCATGCCTGGAGGAGGTTCCGTCAAAGTGTCCACGATCTCGCATGGGTAATATTTTTCTATATGTTGCAGCAAAAGCTCCAGATCTTCTAAACCCATGTCATCCCTGGCTTTTCCGAAATGCCGTTTTATTTCTGCGTTGATGCGCTGCGGCTTGTACCGGTGGATGTAGGAATAAGAGTTAATGTGCTTTGCGATCTTCTGACGGAGCTTAGTCTCCCGTTCAGATACGGTATCCATTAAAGGCAGTTCCGCCTGTTCCTGAATAATCACGCCATCAAGCCCGATAAAATGCTCACTCCGGTCAGTTAATGAGGAACCCAATGGGGTTATATCCGGTCCGATAGTTCCGGACCCATCTCCCGGGATCTGGGCTTTTTCAAATTCTGATTCTTCTGGTTTAGATCCTTTTTTCAGTCTCGGAGTCTGCTCCTTCCGGATCCGATCCATGATCTCCACAAACAGGTCATCTTTTGGAGCAAAGACATGGCACCTTTGAAACTCATAGGGACCCGCGCCTTTGTCTATCCTTACTCCCCTGGCCACCATCTGCTCAATCCATGGTGTGGATCGAATATGAGTGAGACAGCAAATATGGGTTACAGGCGGCACGTCAAGTCCCTCGTAGGCCATGGCAATGGTAACCAGGACATCAACCTTTCCGGCTTTAAAATGCTTTATGGCCCGGGCAGCATCTTTGGAGTTGTGACTGGTGGCGATTTCAGCATTAAGCCCGATTGACCTCTTCAGCATATAAGTCACATCTTTGGCCTGATCGAATTCAGCCGTAACCACCAGCATTTTTGCCCTAGGATTTTCCCGTATCAAGGCCCTCCAGTGCAGCACACACTCACGCAATAATTCCGAGGCAAAATCAGTTTTCAGGGCCGTGTAAAGGGCAGCTGCCCTTTCGGTCTTCTTGGCTTGACTGAAACTATCTATTTTCCTGCTTTCCCCGTTTTGATTCACCCAGCTGGACTGCCCGTCATTGAGATAAAAAGAAATCGGCAGGATCGCCTTTTCTGCCAGGGCATCCCGCCGGTTGTATGTGATTACTGCCGTATGGTCATCATTTTCGAGAACCGGATGACCACCCCGGTACCGGATAAAGGCAATGGGTTTTCCATCCCCCCGCTCCAGAGTACCGGTCATTTTCACGACAAATTCGGCATTACGGTAAATTGGGTCCAGGGCCTGGTGCCAGATACCACCCTCTTCAACATGATGGAATTCATCGAGGATCAGGGCGTACCGGCGGCACCTGAATTCATTGAGCACGGTTCCGCCCTCATCCATCCCAAGAGCCTGATAAGTCGTGACAAAACCGTCTGTCCCCCGGCAGGGGTTCTTGTCGTTTGTGGCCGACCGGATCGTTAACCCGTGGTTAAACATGCGCCGGAAGAACGGATCCAGGAAACCCCGTTCTCCCTGGTCCTGAAGGGCCTGCCTGGGGACCACCCAGGCAAGGCCGTCGATCAGATCCGCCTCTTTGAGCCTGCCGGCTATGATAGGGATAGAACTCTTGCCTCCCCCGGGGGTTACGGCCAGCAGAATATCCCGGACCCCGGATCCGTTAATTATGCCGTCAATAACCTCAGAAAACTGGGTCTGATGTTTCCTGAGCATGAGCATCATGCGACATTCCTCATACCATAGGTATAACGGGAAATGGCGTGGAGCTTATCGGATCCCGCGGAATAACTGGCCTTAAACAAGCCCTCTACAAACCGATAGTTTCTGATGGTAGGACACCCGGCCTCGATCTCCTTGTACAGGGCATCAATGTCTTTACCGTTTTCCGGGGTTCTGTCTGAGGACGTGATGATAGACACTTGGTTTTCATGCCCGACTGCGAAATGTATGGTTATCATGTCATCCTCCTTTTTAATTTATCAGGATCCCGTTTTCTGAGAAATTGATCCAATGGTCTGCCATGGCCACGACGTCAGGGTTATGACTGATAAAAAAGCAGTCATTAAATCCCCCGACTTCCAGGATCGCCTTATACAAACCGACAAATGACATGGCTTTTTCGGAATCCAGGGGCCCATCCTCTTCATCACACAGGATTGTCTGGAAATTGAGGCCGGACTTCTCTTTGGACACAAGGGTCATGGCCAGGCGCTGGGACTTAAGAATCCATACCTTTTCTCCACCAGACAGGTTTTCGAGTGAGGTTTCGGATCCGTCACCTCTGATAACGACGATGTCCAGAACTTCCTTACCTGTTTCCGGATCCTGGGTAATAAGCCGTACACTGAAATTCGGGCCGAATGAGGATGTCAGTAAGTCGTTGGCATAACCGGTGATAAGAGGCGCAACCCCGTCGATCTCCAGGGCCTGGAGACCGCTCTTGCCACAAGCATTTTGCAGATACAACCATTGGGAGGATTCCACCGTTACCCGGCCCAGTTCATCCTGGGCCCGGGCCAGTTCTTTTTCAATGCCGGCTTTCTCTTCAAGGCGTTGTTTGAGAACCGCTATATTTTCATCCTCTGCTTTGATCTTCCGGGCAAGGTTGTCCTTTTCCAGGTCCCTGGATTCAAGAATGGCCCGGGCGTCGAGAATCTTCTGGGCAACTTTCTCATCGATTTTCGACCGGACTTCGGCAAGGCGCTTTTCGAGGTCCCGAATTTTTTCTTTGGACTGGAGTTCATCCCGGGAGTACTGGTCCCTCTTTTCCTGGATGGTTGTTTCCAGGGCCTCGATTCCTTCTGCCAGCCGCTCGATCTGATCTTCAGCCCTTTGGATCTCCGGGAGTTTAGACGCAAGTACACGCTTGTCTTCAAGCCTACCAACCAGATCTTCCAAGACCTTTCTTTTCTCCCCGCGGATTCGCTGAACGGCAAGAATTGACTCCCGGATGGTGCCGATTTTTTCTTCCAACTCGGAAATTTCAATCTGGAAATTAGCGGCCTTTTGATCTGCTTCAGATTTCAGGGCCTTTTGTTCCGTCCTTATTTTTTCAAGTTCGGCAGTTCCCTCCGCGCATATTTGTTTCTGTGTATTGATATCAAAATCAATAGATTCCGTATTTTCCTTGATAAGAGAACGGAGGTCTGTCAGTTCTTTTTCCAGACCAGGCAAATTATCCCGGGCAGATATAGCAGAAACGACAAAGCGACATTTCGGACTTTCCACGGGGCAGTCCCCACGAGTCTCCAGGAGTTCAATGGACTTCTTACAGGATTCAACATCGGACTCAAGCCTTGCCAGTTTCGTGGGTTGCTGAACATTTTCCCTTTCCTGGGTCAGCTTACCGATTGCCTCTACTGCACGTCTTGATTTATCCTCAATGGCCGGGACTTTTTCCTCAAGAGCTTCATGGGAAACAAACCATTCATTTTCGAGCGTTTTGATGGCCTCTCGGATAGGGGTAATCTCTTTTTCAATGGACTCCATCTCCTGATACTTTGAATCCAGATCCCTGCCGAGATCATCATCTACTTTCCTGGCGCCGGCAATTTCCTCCTCCAGAGTAACGACCTCATCCGCGGCTTGGATCACCTGATTTTTGGTCGAAATGGAGGCCTGGAGAGTATGGAGCTCAAGCTGTTTTTCGGAGAGAGACTTTTTAACTTGTTTCGCCTCCTTGAGGTCACTCTTGTACCGGGCGTCCATTTCATCTCTGAACTTCTGAATATCTTTTTCAAGCTCATCCCGGCGTTCGATATTCACGGAGTTTCTGGCCTGGACATTGATTAAACGCTCGATTTCCTCTTTCTGCTTTTTAATCTGCTCAAAAGCAAAGGCCATGTTGTCGATCATGGCATCCTTAGTCACCACCGTTTGCCTGAGCATCTCATCGAAACCGGAGAAGGAGTCCAAACGCTCCTGAAGGCCGTCTATATTTCGCTGAAGCTGCTGGGAGGTTCCGTTCAAGACCGTCACGCATTGCTTGGCAGCCGCTTCATACCCTGACAGCCTATCCAAGCGCAGAAACTCAACAAACAGCTTTTTCAGCTGGCCCGTGGTCAGGTCCGAGATTTTATCCGAGTTCTGGGCACAGAAAACAGAGTTGTAAAAAAGGTTGGAGGATCCCAGGAGTTTAGAGATGTACCGGTCGTAGTACGTGACCTTGCTGTCTTTTATCTGGGGCTCTCCGTTCTTCCAGATCTGGCCCTCAGACCGATCTGAATTACTGTCGATCTTAACCAGGGCCCGGTAAATGTCTCCGCCGAAGTCAAAGGTCAGGTCCCGGAACGAGTCCCTCAGAAAGAAATGGTGCCGCATCGCCCCGTCTCTGGATGCAAACATCCGGTACGGGGAAAGCAACTCCAATAATGTGGTTTTCCCGTGACCGTTCGGTCCGGCCAGGGCAATCAGTCCGGATAATCCGGTAAAATCTACCTCAATTTCATCCAGTCCCAGGCCCTTTTTAATCCCAATGGCTCCGCGCACTTTCAAAGAATGTATTTTCATCAATTCACCCTCCCCACAACCTGCACCAGTTCTTCCGGTGTCATTGATTCCAAGAGGTCCGCCTTGTTCAGGATCCCCTCACTGATCTCCTCAAGCCTCAGGGCCGCCATTTCTTCGACCTTGTCCCTCAAGGAAGTCAGCTGCAGCACCCGGGCCGCTCTGACCGTCTCCCTCGGGATCCGGATCAAGGAGACATCGGCCCGGGCCGCTCCCGCTTCCAAGAAAGACCGCTCCAATTCAGCCTGGTTGATCTTCCCGGCTTCGTCCTGCCAGACCTTGAACTCCACTTTTAAAAATGCGTCTTTCAGGTCTTCGGGGCTATACGCCATGTGCGAACACGCTAACGCTCCACAAATATCTGTCTTTGTGGCATCTTCCCGGATAGTGAGTTTCTGACGGGTCGGAGTTTCGATGAACCTGGACTCTGTGAGCGCCCATTTAATATTCAGGGTGTCTGTGAACGGGGGATCGACCTTAGGTTCTGATTCCAAGATATGGACATAAAATCCCTTGGGCTCGGTTTCGCCGAAATTTTTCCGGAAAATAGATCCAGAATAAAAGACATTGCCCCGCATTTCCTGAGCTTTATGGATGTGGCCAAGGCAGGTCACATGGGCATTGGCCATGGCCAGTTGGTCCGTGCTGATTTCAATATCACGACCGACCAGCTGCTGGGTGTCGCTGATAAAGGCACCGCCTACCTGAAAATGACCGTTAAAGATGTGGGGACACCGGAACTGTTCAGCCACGGCACCAAAAGCGCCGAGGATGGCCGTCATGGCATTGGAAATTGCCTTATCCCCATCTTCGATGGCAGATTCGGCTTGAAAAAACTGCTTGGTTGGTGTAGGTATCTGGGTAATGACTGCCTGTACCTCGGCATCATCCGGAATGCCCGAATTTATTGTGCGCAGCTGGCCAGCTATAAGCAACAATTGTTCGGGCTTTTCGCTTACATGGATCTGATGCTTTCCCCTGACATACCGAAGGATTTCAGCCGACCGACCGTCATGGCTTGGTGTGCCGATGATGTTCACCACCGGCGCGATATCCGCCATTTCACTGAACTGCCGGGCAATGGTCCTGGCAGACCGGGAATCAAGCTTCAGGTTCTGGGAATCTGTTATGTCTCCGGAAACCACGAATAGGCCGGGGCGATCCAGTGTGGCCTTTCCGATCATAAAATCCACGCATTCTTCAATCTCGTCGTGGTCCCTGTCGTTATAATGCAAGTCTGCGGTATGAAAAATCTGGAGACTCATCTTTTTTCTCCTTGATTATTGAGGTAAATAAAAAGCTCAATCCTCGTTTTGGCCGGAAGTTGATCCAGGCTTTTGATTTTGGCTCTGTTCAGATAGTCGCCGAGGTTTTGGCTCCTGGCCTTAAAAAGGTAGGTAAGGGTCTGGACCTGGGATTCAGGATCACTGTTTTCAAAATCAATAAGTCTGCTGTCAGGTTCCTGGCCAGGCGGATCCCCGTATGGATTTCCTTGTTCCTCAGCAGGGGGTTCAGGGGAAGCCGGCTGATGAGGAAGATCAATGACATTATCATCTCCGCTGGCAGCTGACACAAATTTTGGCAGAGCTGGGATTGACCCGTGGCCGAAAACTGCCGACATATTTTCCCGGGCCGCCGTGAGCAACGCCTGTTTGATGTCCGGGTTTTGGTGGTCCAGGACAAACCGGACAATGACGAATGGCCTGTCCAAAATTTCGTTTTTTTTCTGGTACTGTGAAGGCAGTCCAAGAATTGAACGGATTACCCTGGCACGGGCGCCGGACTCAGATAGAGAGTGCTTGTGTCTTCTTTTGTGGAACCAATCCCTTTTAACTTTGTCGTTGATCCAGATAATTTTAGCCCGATCGTCTTTCCAGCTCTTTTCTTCGGCCTTTTTCCGATACTGTTCCTCCAGATCCTCTTTCTCAAGCTCCAGATCCAGTTCATAATTGCACGCCGTGGGGTAAAGTTTTCCGTCCGCTTTCCGGATCAAACCTACGGCTCGAAATGAAATGTAAAGTTTATCCCTTCCGTCATCTGTTCGCCCTGAATCCATTGGGCTCCATTCTATTCCGGCCTTACCCGAAAGTTTGCACAGGCCCTCGTACTTGATTCGAAACTTTCCTTGAGATTTGTAAATATCGTCATCTGTCAACCAAACAGTCTCAACCACTGGCCGGTAAAAGCTGTCCGGAATAATGGCCGATGGGAGAAAAACAATCGCTCCCTTCTGCCGTTCCTCCTCAAGGTAGGCCTCAATATTTATTGCTGCTTCGCCCATGTTTACCTCCATCTATAAAATTTAAGCCGAAGCTGCTCCCGGCGAAAATGACAACCCCCGAGATACAAACAAGGAGTTGTAACCACTCCGGGGATCCCGGCATCGTTGGTGCTCCGGCCAATATCAATCCCAGGACCCATAAAATACCGAGAATGGATTGGGCCGCCTTTGCCTTAAACACTATGTTCTCCTTTCCGGGCGGCACCAGATTTCTCCGGGCCGCCCGGGGTTGGGGGAATAACTTTTGAAAAATTGCCAAATATCTCAATAAAGCCCTTCCCTGTTTTTGGTTCGCCCCCGGGACGGTCCCAGGGGCGTGTAATGCCTTGTTCTATCTCGCCCAGGGCCATCTCCTGGACGTCAATTCAGTCATCGAAAGCAGACCCAGGCCTTTTCTGGGCGCTTGCCGATGGGCTTATACCTTGTGGCCGCGATGATGGCCGGCGGCCGGTGTTCCGATTCCCGGAGTGTGGTAACGAGGCTTTGGGTGTTAAAGCGGTGGAAACCCAGGATTCGGAACAATTCGGTGCATGTTAGAATTTGACCTCCTTTTGTTGTGGTTGTTGATTAAAACTCTGCCCTTATCCTATCCAGCCTGTCCGTCCTTTGTTTCCGGCTCCTGCCCGGCGTTTTGTCGGAGGCCGGTCTACCCGGTGCGGCTAAGCCTTGGTGTTTTTAAGTATTCCTATGTTTTGTTTAAGGGTCGATGATATTTGGGTAATATTTTGGTAATACCGCCTACATTTCCACCTTTCTCAAACGAAGTTTCCTTTGTTTCCATTGAATTAACCCTCTCTCGCTGTTAAATATGCTTCAGGATCAAATCTGCTATCGTGAATTGCCTTAGCCATACCGAACATAATCTGTAGATTTAGTTTCTTTTTCTGTTCCGGAGTTAGAGACGATATCGCAACTTTTAAAATCTCAGGGATTTTCAGAGTGTATTGTTCGGTCAATTTATCGATTTCCAGGTCCATTAACGATTCCTCATTCACGAACATTAATTGATCCTTCTTGTGCCATATTTAAGCCGTTTCCTTCTCTTTTGTTGGGTTCGGTTGCTGAAGAGCTGATTTATTTTTGGACTTTTTCATCGATAGCTTGATGACTGCTTCTTTTTCATCACCTGTTGAATCAACCCAAAAAGAAAGTTCTGTATTCGTTATTTTAGAAAATCTTTTAATTTTTTTGATTCTCGGAATGATCTTGTCGTTTATCAACAAACTAATATACTGCTGGGAAACGCCTAAAAAATCAGCCATTTGAGCTTGAGTTATATTCACCTTTGTATTCATAGATAAAATCATACAAAGGTTTCTTGTTAAAATCAATGTTTTTTTTACAAGAAATCTTTGTATGATTTTTAGAAAAACTTTTGCTTTTACAAATTTAATTTGTGAAAAGGAACTATGGGCTTGGAAACCGAATATTTTAAAGCTGCCTTTAAGGGGTATCTAAAAGAAAAAAATAAAAGCCGTAATTGGCTTGCAAAAAAGGCAAAAGTTACCCAACAGACAGTTAATAATTTATGCAATGGTTCTTTTGGATCAGAGCGAACTCGAGACAAATTATTTGACTTTATGGGTACTGACTTCCTTTCTTTTCTGCAATACGGAAAAGACTTATTTTTGGAAGAAGGGAATTCTGACAATATATTTCCCATAGATCCATCTGTTCAACTTCTCAATGAATGCTTAATGGAAGCTGAAAGAGATCTAAACCAAAAACAAAGAGAAGCTGTAGTACAGATAATCCGAAAGCATCAGAACAGCATAAAAGAAGAGGTTAAAGATATTTTAAAGGCTTTCTAATAATGTCGGACTTTAAATCAGAGATTGTTAAAGCTATCCGTGAAAATGCAGATCCATCTTCCAATTGTTTAAAGTCCAACAATTCATTTTTGTACAAAACCATATCCTTATCTTCTTTAACGGCTTTTTGCATCGTTCTTTTTCTTTATTCCACCTCAAGCCTTTTTACCTCATCGATCCCAACGGTCCCATATGCCAAAATCACAACCCCCTCCCCCGGATCCATCACAGGAGAACACGTCAAAGTAATCGGAGAAACCAGAAACATAGAATCTGGTCAATATATCTGGCTGGCCGTTGATAAACCACGTCTAGGATTATGCTGGCCGAAAGCCCCACGCTTGCCGTCAAATACAGGCTTTAGCACCGAAATATATGAGGGCGGCCCGGAAGAGCCATTTACCCTATCCGTTTATGCAGTAAATAAAACAGTCAGCGATCATTGGCAGGATTGGTTGAATAAAGAACGGGATGGAGGCCTTCCGATGCCGCCGGATAACAGACGACTTGTTTCGGTAAGGTTAATAAAAAAGGTACCTACATGAAAAAATGAATAACGGATTTGCTCCGTCATCTTCAGACGTATCTGTTTTTGAAGGCAAATTTGTAAGAGACGGATTTACAAACAAAAGAAATCCTTTAAAAAATGGTCAAGAAGAATGCTCTAATGCCAATTATGATGGGTTGGATTGATGAATCAAAGCTTTTCTGCGGAACGTGTAAAATGTTATGATATTGAGTGTTTAATAAGATAAAAAAGGAGGGGTTAGGTGAAATATGTATTCCTGTCACTCAATTGGCTATTCGGATCTTTATCTTTCTTCTCTGGCTGCTTACTCTTCTTCAATGACCCCCTTTCCGGGCTTTGCTTAATTACCATTGGTTGCACTCTTCTACCTCCAGTTAGAAAGATTATCCACCAAAAAACAGGCCTATCGTTGTCTGTTGGGAAAAGGTCTGTAGCGATAATCGCTATCACTGTTTTATTTATAACATTCACCAGTTACCACGCCACCTCAGAGCGAAAAAAAATAGAACAAAAAAAAATAACCGCGCGAAAACTGGAGGAACAGAAACAAAGACAAAAGGCTATGGATGATTTTGCTTCCAATAGAGATAAAATTATTGCGTCTTTGAATAATTTGTTCTCAACCGGAAATTATCAAGATGTTCTGTCAGAATCAGAAAAGTATTCTTTCATAAACGATGATGAAATAAAAAAAATGAGGTCTTCAGCCAAGTCTGCATTAAAAGATTTAAATCGAAAAAAAAGAACTGACGAATTACTCGCAGAACTAAAAGATATCCCTCAGGCTCAATATAATATGAACCTGAAAAGATATAAAGAGCTCCTGAAGCTAAACCCTGGAGATGAAAGATTCTCGAATAAAGTAGAATTTTATACTCAAAAAATAAAAGAACAACAGCAAGAGCTCATCGCAAAAGAAGAGCGAAAAAAGAGGATAGAACATCAGTTCAGCCCATGGGATGGTGCTCATCGAAACCTTGAAAGATTTATTAAAGAAAGCATGAACGATCCTGACAGTTATGATCATGTAAAAACTGTGTATTGGGATTTAAAGGACCACTTAGTAGTGCTCACAACTTTCAGGGGGAAGAATGCATTTGGTGGTGTAGTTAAAAATTCTGTAAAGGCAAAGGTTGGATTGGACGGAGATATTATTGAGATCCTTGAACAATTTTAGGATCACGGCCCAACCTTCCATACATCAATAGGCAACCCAAAATGCTCAATCGTTGAATTCAGCCTGATCCAGTATTTAAGATCTTTCTCGGATTCAATAATCAGAACAATCCCAGCCCTCTTCCCGGTCTGTAGGGAATAATAAAGGGCCTGCCCCACGGCCTCGTACCACTTCACCGCGAAATCGAATTCCACACTATGGGTTGATGTCAGGCAATCGCACCGTGTCATATCCGGCAACCGATATTCCGCCTGGCCTCCATGCTCAAAACACCATTTATCCTGATACCATCTTTCCGGATGCAGGTGTCCTGCATGGACCAAAGCCGGAAACAATAGAAATATCACAAGTATTTTTCTCATATCAAAATCATATCACAAAAAAACCGTTGACAATCTCATTTCTTTCTTGAGAGAATAAAAACAGCCAAATATCTCAATAAAGCCCATCCCAATCGGGAGGGCTTGAGATGCAAACTTCTGTACCACGAAAAACCGGAAAATCCGTCCAGGATCAACCGGTTTTCCATTTTCGTTTCCACACAAATTCAAATTCCCCGGGTAGCGTCGAAGCTTACGCCGCCCTGCCCTGCTTAATCATTTCCAGACCCATCGGTACCATGACCAGGCCTGATTACCAGGCATTTTGCCGGCAGCACGTCATAGGCAAGGCCTGGTTGGTATCATTCAAGCATTACAAACCCAGTAAAGAATGCGTTTGTGTCCAGTGTGGAGCTGTTTTTCGTTCCAGGGATGATGAATCCATGTGCCCGGCATGCCGCAGGATATTGGGGCTGTTATGATCATCAAAATCAAGAAATGCCGAGTCTGTGGTTGCCTGTTCTGTGGTCTGCTTGCATGCCCTAAAGGGTGCAAAAAAACACTTCCGAATATCTATGGCGAATACGATGTTCCGGTTGAAGTTCCAGATCGGCCACATTGCCCGTTCGATTGCGTCAAGTGCGATCAGGCGTTTAGGACGGGCTCTATGCAGGGAGTTGATTGATGGCCGGCACCGACAAAATCATAGATATCAGCTCGAGCTACCCGGGCGGCAAAGGCGGGGCTGGGGTTTATCAGAGGATCATCAACCTGATGCCTCCCCATGACACCTATATTGAAACACACCGTGGTAGCGGGGCAATCATGAGATATAAACGGCCAGCCAAAACAAACATCGGAATTGACATCGATCCGGATGTCCTTCGGTCATGGAACTGCCTTCCGGAAGGTATCGCCAAAAATGCGGTGGGGTCCCGGGCAATCACATCCGGATCCGGTCACCCCGGGACCGGCGATGCGGTACCGGAGGCCTTCACCATGGTATGTGACGATGCGACCAGGTTCTTAAAGCAAAAACTGAGGATGAATGAGCTTGACGGAAATGTCCTGGTCTATGCCGATCCCCCATACCTGCTTGAAACCCGGAAAGGCGGCCGACTCTATAAATATGAATACACCCGGGAACAGCACATCGAACTTTTAAAAACCCTAAAAATCCTGCCCTGCATGGTGATGATCTCCGGGTACTGGTCATCGCTATATCAGGAAATGCTCCCAGGGTGGAACACCTATTCTTTTGAGGCCCAGACCCGGCAGGGCACGGCAACGGAATGGATTTGGTTCAATTACCCGGTCCCGGAAAAACTCCACGATTACTCCTACCTGGGGGAGACTTTTCGGGACCGGGAGAGGATCAAGCGGAAAAGGGATCGCTGGGTCAATCGCCTGGCCCGGACCCCTATCCTGGAAAGAAACGCTATTTTCCAGGCCCTGAACAAAACCATGGAATCCTGCAGGCCCGTCGAAAATGGTGATGGCTGCAGGGACCATCAAAAACAGCGATACATCCGGAGGAATTAATGAACAACAAATCTACTTTAAAAGCAATATCATCCCATCAGCCATGGGCATCCATGCTCGTACTCGGACACAAACCGGTAGAGAACCGGCCCAAGCCCTGGAACCACCGGGGACCGGTTCTGATTCACGCCTCCCTGACCTTCGACAATGACGGAGCTGACTGGATCATCGAAAACTTCCCGCACCTGGAAAAGCCGGTCCTGGATTCCAAGGATCTGCGCGGCGGGATCGTCGGCAAGGTGAACATGGTGGACTGCGTGACCGAGCATACCTCACCATGGTTTTGCGGCCCCAAAGGCTATGTTTTTGAGGATCCGGAAACCGTGACTTTTCATCCTTACAAAGGGCAGCAAGGAGTTTTCAATGTCCCGTGGCCGCCCCCTGCCCTGATCCCGGACCGGCAATGGTACATCGATCAGTTCAAAGGCGAAGAATGCCAGTGCGGAGCCGAAAAAAAAGCCAGGAATGCTTTTTGTCTCGGTTGTTATAAGGCCCTTCCGGCCAGGTACAAACAGGCCCTGTGGTCGAGATTCGGAGAAGGTTTTGAACAGGCTTATGATGATGCCGTGAAGTGGCTGAATGGATAAAGGAGAGGGCATGAATCACATCGAAGAGGCAGAAATCCTGATTGAAAAACTCGGGAAGGCCCAAGCCGCATTCTCTTTTAAAGAGGGTGATTATGAGGAGAGTGAGGTTCTCTTTAGACTGAAAGCCATCGAGGGGATGCTGATCATGGCCAGTAACGATGCCAAGATCTTGTTGAAGTTCTGGTTGAAGGAGCAGGCGCAAATCGAATTAAAGGACCTGGCTTACTTAGAAATGGTTCAGTCGAACATGGCAGAGAAGAATCAGACCACCATCGATTCCATGTTTTGCCTTGAGTGTAATTTAGAATTGGATTTTGCCCAGAACACTTGCAAATTCTGTGACTTTGAATTCTGCCCATTTTAAAGGAGGCAACCGTGTTCCTTCTCAATATGTTCGACTTCATGCTGGACGGTGATCAATACACCGGGAATTTTATGGGCAAGTGGTACCGGCAGACAAAATACAATCAACTTATCTGGGCGCACAATTGCCCGGATAATATCGAGTGTCAGATCATTTTAAAAAGGAGGATCGCTTAATTATGGAGTGTTCATGCACGGTATATTGTGATTTGGATTCTGACATCGACTATCATTGTAAACCTTTCATTAAGAATGATTCCCATAAATCACCGAGAGAAAGAGATTGTGATGAGTGTCGAGAAGTTATTGCTCCTGGAGAACCTCATTTTTGCGAAACTTACCGGTCATATCCAGAATTAGAACTTGATCGGTATCGGAGATGCAGCGATTGCACCCAGATCGCAACCGTATTTTTCAACGACTATTTTATCGGAGAGATATGGGAATCCCTTAAAGATGCCATCCTGGACGGAGAGATCGGCGTGTCAGAATCTTGTCTGGTCGGCCTTTCCAAAAACAACATGGAACGGGTCTGTGAAATCATTGAAAGGTTATGGCGGCATCAGGAGGATGACGATGCTGAATAAACAAGGCCCTTTAAAAAGGAGGATCGCTTAATTATGGAGTGTTCATGCGAAGTGGATTGTTCAGTTGACTGCGATTTGGATTATAAAATTTTAATCGACAAGCGGACCCACCAAGCATCGAGAGAATGTGAATGCTCAGAATGTGGGGGTTCCATCATGCCAGGGGAAACCCATTTTTTCAGAGTGGATACGTATGAACCTGACTGGCAACTCTCTCGGTATCGGCAATGCGAAGATTGCGGCCAAATAGTAGAAGTCTTCTTCACTGATTATTACCTATGCTGCATTTGGGAATACTTGAAGAACGCGATCTTGGACGGAGAGATCGGAGTGTCTGAATCCTGCCTGGTTGGGCTTTCAAAAAAAAACCTGGCAAAGGTGTGTGAAATCATTGAAAGGGCGTGGTTGTCCCAGGAGGAATATGAAGCTAAATAAACAAGGCCCCGGAAAAATAGACTACTGCGACTTCACCTATAATCCAATCTCCGGCCGGTGCCAGCACAACTGCCCTTACTGCTACATGCAGGGCTTCTGGAAGCGCTACCCTGCCATGGCAGAACTCCAGATCAAAGAGAAGCACCTGCAGTCGAATTTTCCCAAGAAACCGGCTGTCATCTTCACGGGATCCAGCACCGATATGTTTGGCGATTGGGTCCCCGATGAATGGATCCAGAGAGTCCTGGATAAGGTCAGGGAGAATCCACGCCATACATTTTTGTTCCTCACCAAAAATCCGGAAAGATATGCAGACTTCAGTTTGATGGGGCTAAACAATTGCTGGTTCGGCACAACGGTTGACGGTACAGAGAGAACGGCGGACAACCGCCATAAGCTTGTATGGGCCACCAGTGCCTATTGCGGGATAAACCGGTTCTTATCATTTGAACCTTTGCTTGGCCCGGTTGAATCAGACCTATTTGGCATCAAGTGGATCATCATTGGAGCCAATTCAAACCGGGGCGCAAAAAAAACACCAATGGAATGGGCATACACCCTATTCAAAACTGCCAAAAATAAGGGTGCCAAGGTCTGGGTAAAAGATAATTACGGATATCCGGAAAGGATAAAGGAGTTTCCAAAATGAAATTTTTATGGATCGTGTTTTTGCTCTCACTGATTTTGTACATTTGGGTCAATTACCCATTGTTTGATCAATGGGTCTTTGGTTTCCCGGAAATCATCTGCTTTTAGGAGGAGGGATGATGCCCAGATACGCAGAAAACACCGGCGTCAGCGTGGAAAAATCCAAAGCCGAGATAGAGAAGACCTTGCAGAGGTACGGGGCCGATCAGTTTATCTCGGGCTGGGACCAGGCCCAGGCCATGATCGGATTCACAATGAGCGGCCGGCAGATCAAATTCACCCTTCCTCTTCCTGACAAATCTGACTCAGATTTTACAGAAACACCAACCGGAAAGGAGAGATCAGAGGCAGCCGCCCTTAAAGAATGGGAAAAAGCCTGTCGCCAGAGATGGAGAGCCCTGGCCCTGGTCATTAAAGCGAAGCTGGAGGCCGTGGAGGTCGGAATTACGACAATAGAAGATGAATTCATGGCCCATATCATGCTCCCGGACGGATCCACGGTTGGGGACTATATGGCCCCCCAGATCCAGGTGGCATATGAAAAACGGACGATGCCGAATCTTTTACCGTGGGCTGAAAAAGCAACTTAACTCTGTATAAAGCTGACTTAAAACAAATCAAAGATAATGAAATGACTCAAAGCCAAATTGAAATAAACTGCAAGAGAAAACCGAGAATAAGAAAAACTGCACCTATGAGAACTTTCGAAGTAGGTCGATTCTTTAACATTGGATCATATGGCCTTGGTTTAAAGACACGCTTTTCCTTTGATAGTCCTTGTGGGGATATCCTTATCGGCAAAGAGCAGAAGAATAAAATTGATACTCCAACAAAATTCAAAGTCAACCCAACGGTGTTGAGAAATCTTGGCGAAATTAAAAACATATCAATCGGACATGGATTCATTTTTTATGTTCATGACACAATGAATTCCAAAATTCTTCATAGGTCATTATTTCTTCGTGGTTCGATCTCCAATGGGCATCAATCCCTTCCCAGCCTCTACCTCGAAATATTTTACGACAGCCTGGTACTGAACATTTCCTCGGCCTGTCAGTTGGGATATCTTCTCTGCAGCATAAACAGTTTTGCATGTATTGTCTCCTTTTTATTTGGGAATATAAACGGGGTACTCATGATGGGTGGCTTTCTGTCAAGCCCCCCTCCTGAAAAAGTGAAGGCACCTAAAAATATAGAAACAAATGGCCCCGGGGTCGGGAAACCACCGGGGCCTGCAATCAGGGCCCCTTTCCGGTAAAAAAGGAGACCGTAAACATAAGATAAACGATTGAATTTATATTGTAAAGGAAATTTTTACGAGAGGTTTTCTTAAATGAACTGGCAAACAGAAGAACTTTTAAAAAAGGCAGAGGATATTGTTTCTGATGATACGGTTTTCACTGAAGATCAGAGCAATAAACTTAAGGAAATGGTCAGTTTAATTAAAGCGGCCATTGAAAATGAAAGTAACACTATCAATCCCTTTCAAAATCATTAATCAAAAGGATACGCCCAGGAGTTAAGATTGACCGAACAGTCCTCTCATATGATTGACTTTCATACCCTTGCTAAGGTATTGAAGGTCGAGGAGCGAACTCTGCAAAAGACCTGGAAAGATTATCCGAAGGTTTTTGTAGCCGAGGGCAGGAATCTAAAATCGGCTCGCTTTATTATAGAGGACATTTTTGCGTTCTTGATTGACAGGGACTATTCTCAAAAGGAAAAGGATGCCATCCAAAGACAAAAGGCTCAACTGCTGGGCCGGGATAGTCAAGAAGGTTATAAAGGGGGAAGAGTTCAGTCGCCTCCTGGAATTCAAGCATTGGAAGCAAATCAGTCCGGAATCCTTTCAATACAGGAAGGTAAAAAGAGGCTTCAAGACAAAAACTGCGGCCTCGGCATGGGAGGAGGATCACTGGAAGGAGATCGAGGAGACCCAGGTTCATCCGCCGAAGAAGAAGACCCCTTTAACCTTCTCGAAGGCATCGACTCCATATCTTAAACAGGTTCGAACCCGCTGCAAAAACCACAATACCTTTCGATATAAAAAAGCCATGATCAAAAATTTACTGGGCTTCTGGCGTAAGGATCTGCCCCTCCCTATAACGACGCTGGATATAGAAGAATATCTCGATAACTTATATGATACCAAGGGCGGGAAAAAAGCAAACCGGGAACTGCGAGAGCTGAACACGCTATTTCTGTGGATGCTGAATAGAAAACTCATTTTCGACAATCCAATGACCCCCATCGAAAAATATGCGGACGATCCATTTGAAAAGTATGTGCCGCCAAAGGAGCATATTCTTACAGCCCTCAAAGTAGCAAACGGGTTTGAAAAGGATCTGATTCGGACATTTTATCATTCCCTGGCCCGGTCTGTGGAGATCCGTCGCCTCAAAGTGGCGGACTGTGACTTCTCCAACAGGATAGTATGGTTTTCCACGAGGAAAAGAAAGGGAGGGTCCATGGACAGGACCAGCCTGGAGATGAATAATAGTCTCTATGAAATTCTTTATCGCCGGAGCAAAATTGCAAAAAGTGACTATGTTTTCCCCGGGAATAACGGGGGGCAGTTGCCAAAAACAACATTGGATAAAATCCTGCCCAGGATATTCAGAACCATCAACTTCACAAAAGACAAGGCCGGAAGATGGAGGCCGAGGCCAGAGGAAAGGCAGATCAAACCTTTTGGTTTTCATTCGATCAGGCACCACGTAGCCGCCCATCTGTTTTTAAATTGCGGGTATTCAGTTGCTGATATGCAAAAAATCCTCCGGCACAAGAGAGCCTCCACCACGGATACCTATCTCAAATCAATCATCAACATGAATTTGGCTAAAGGACTGAGCGCCCTGGATCAGGACAACTTTGAAACCATAGAAAGACCGACTCAGAACACTGGCAAATTGATCGGTTATCCGGAGTCAATATGAAGGCCTCAAGGTGTGACCTTTTGTGTGACCTTTTACAAGATTTTAAGGCACGAACCGGAATGGTCGGGCAGGAAGAAGGCAATCAAAACGCCTGTAAAATAAGGAATCCTGAAAACAGCCTGGAATGCCGGATGATACACAACTCGCCTGCTAAGCGAGTGTACGGGGAAACCTGTACCGAGAGTTCGAATCTCTCCTTCTCCGCCACAAAAAAGCTATACGGGCTGAAATCAATTCAGGATTTCAGCCCGTATTTTATTCCAAGTCTGTACTTTTCTAAAAAACGCTCTTTTTCCGGTGTCCCTTAGACCCCACGAAAAAGAAAAAAACAAACAGATACGCCCGGGAAAAACTCAGATCCCTTTTTAAAGATCTTGCATTGATCCGGGCTATGCTTATATTAATTCAGCCCCACTTGATAAATTCATACAGTGAGAAAAAATGCAAAACTCAAATATAACAGACCCCATCATACCGCCCATGGTAAGTGATCCCGATCTCAAAAATTACCGGTGCCCTCACTGTGGAAAATTTCTTTTTAAAGGGATCGTAGAAAGACTGAACATGGTTTGTCATCATTGCCAGAAATTGATCAGCGCCGATAGCAAAGATCTGCTGGAAGCGAACGAATAAAATCGGTGGTTTTGCTTTCTGATTCCGCTGCAGGCCATTTTCAAAAAATCAGGTTTGGAAATGGCGGCAATGGCCTGGTAATCATTCCTTTTTCCCTGTTAGGCGAGTGTACGGGAAAACCTGTGCCAAGGGTTGGAACCTCTCCTTCTCCGCCATCAATAGAAATACGGGCTGAAACCGGATTCGGGTTTCAGCCCACTTTTGTTCTTAAACAAAATCCATGAAGATCAAAATGGCCGCAGTTAAAATCCCATATGAACAGCTGAGCCCTGAAGCCCTTCAGGGTGTCATTGAAGAATTTGTCACCCGGGACGGCACTGATTATGGAGAAAAAGAGGTCCTGCTGGAGACTAAAATCGCCCAGGTCCTTCACCAGCTCCAATCGGGCAAGGCTGTTCTAATTTTTGACCCGGTATCCGGGACCTGCAACATCTTAAGAAGCAGTGATCCTGTTTTAAAGGATATCCCATGAGCATCCCCCTTGAACCGGATAAAAAAGCTTTTATTGCCCTGAAAACCGCAAGGATGCCCTTTGGGAAATACAAGGGGCTGCGCATGGTTGATCTTCCGGAGACCTACCTGGTCTGGTTTTCCCAAAAAGGATTCCCCGAGGGAAGACTCGGGGAACTCCTGCGGACCGTCTATGAAATCAAAAGAAACGGACTTGAAACCCTTTTCAGATAAATCGACTTTGATTTTCCGTCCTGAAAATCTAAAATCAGGTGCCCTCCGGCAGGAAAAAGATTAAAAAGACCAGGCCAGGGTACCCATGAGGATGTCTATTCCGTCGTTGGGATTTTCAATGCCGGCATTGGAATAATGCATATACCGCATATTCAGGTCAAAGGCTTTGATCTTGATCCCGACACCGATCCTGTCCTCAAACTGGAAATGGGAACTCAGGTCCCGGTTGTTGATTTTATATTCGTCAATATAGGCCACCCCGATTCCAGCTTCCACATAGGGAAGGACCGTGGGGTTGCCCGTTTCAAAATAATAGGCAAATACAGGAGAGATAGCCCCGCCGTTTACATCATCGCCCCCATGGCTCCAGTGATTATAGGAAAGCTCAAAATAGCCGGACAGAAAGCCGGTTTCATTTTCAAACCATTGGGCTGAGAAATCCCTTGTAAACCCGATCCGGTAGACGTCGATACCGCCGTTTCCCTCCCCGTATCCCAGGGAGATACCATAGGGGTCTGCCAACACGTTTGAAGCAACCAAAAGACAAAAGGCCAGAGCCAAGACAATTTTTTTCATAACTACCTTCTTTATTTTTAATTCATCATCATGAAATAAGATTAGGGTTAGATACCTCATTTTCCGATAAAAATAAACAGAAAATAGATGTGCAGAAATAAGGGAGTTATCTGGTTTTTATGCAATCCTGGGGTTGACATAAAATAGAAGGAAGTTTATATCCTTCTAAAATTTACCCCATGGAGAATGAAAGATTTCGCCAGAATTACCGGCATAAAATAATATGGATGCAAAACAAGCAGTTAAAGAAAAAAAGCAGGAATTCTTAAAACAATGGTTCAAGGCAACCATTGAAACCTATCCCCAGGAAAGCGCTAGAATCCTGGGCAAAGACGCGGACCGCTTTGACAATCCTGTAGGGGCGGTCACCCGGGAAACCCTGGAAAAGGTCCTGGATCTCTTGTCGGACCAGGCAAGCCGGGAAACCCTGGAAAAGGCCCTGGATCCTCTGATCCGTATCCGGGCGGTCCAGGCTTTTTCAGCAGCCGATGCCGTCAGTTTTATCTTTGCCTTGAAAACAATCGGTGACACCCTCATTGAACCGGACCAATTAATCGATTTCTACCGGATGGTGGACGATATCGCCCTGGCCGGTTTCAATAAACTCCTGAAATGCAAAGAAGAAATATTCCTTTTAAAGGCCACTGAAAGCAAAAGACGCATTCACAGGGCCTTTGAAAGGGCAGGTTTAGTAGCCGAGCTCAAGGAAGAGGATCTTCTGGGCTCATATAAATCTTAACATGTATGACAAAATGTAAGGTTTGTCATACGTAACGATGAGGTGGTTAACATTATGAATCAAAAGTACTTGGTCCCCCTTGCAGCTGTTTTTCTGCTTTTTCTAGTGGCATACACTGGGGTAGAGGGAGCAGGGCTTCAATGGTTCTTCGGGATTGTAATTCCCTATCTGGCGGTGATAGCCTTCCTGGCAGGCTTTGTTAAAAAAGTGCTGGGCTGGGCATCCTCTGCTGTACCGTTCAGGATCCCCACGACCTGCGGGCAACAGAAGTCATTACCCTGGATCAAACAGAACACCATTGACAACCCTGACACTTCCGGCGGCGTGTTCATCCGCATGCTCCTGGAGATCTTTGCCTTCAGGTCCCTGTTCAGGAACACCAAAGCAGCTTTCGGCCGGAATGCATCCAATCGGCTCACCTATTCCTGGGAAATTTTTCTCTGGGCAGGTGCCCTTGCATTCCATTATGCGTTCCTGGTGGTTCTGCTCAGGCATTTCAGATTTTTCACATCCCCGGTTCCCTCCTGCCTTCAATGGCTGGAATACTTTGACGGTATTGTCCAGATCGGCCTTCCCGGACTTTTTCTGTCCGGCGCAGTTCTTCTGGGAGCCGCACTTTTCCTGCTGGCCAGAAGGGTTCTTGACGCAAAGGTCAATTATATTTCCCAGGCCGCAGACTACTTCCCGCTGTTCCTGATCATCGCCATTGCCGGTACAGGGATTGCCATGCGGTATTTTACAAAAGTGGATATCATCGGCATCAAGTCCCTGACCATGGGGCTTGTGACCTTTTCGCCCGTTATTCCCGAAGGCGTCGGGGGGCTTTTCTACGCTCATCTGTTCCTGGTTTCCGTTCTTTTTGCTTACTTTCCCCTAAGCAAGCTCATGCACATGGGCGGCATCTTCCTGAGTCCCACGAGGAATATGGCCAACAATACCCGTGCCGTAAGACATGTGAACCCCTGGAACTATGACGTGCCGACCCATACCTATGAACAGTATGAGGATCACTTCAGAGAGAAAATGATTGAAGCGGGCCTCCCAGTGGATAAGAAGGAGTAACCAATGGCTGACGAACTAAAACCGGATGAACTGTTAGATAAGATAGATTTCAGCCCCAGATCTCCGGCAGAGCCGGGCAACTGGCTGGATACCACCAAATCCGTCCAGATCCGGCCGGGCATGTACTGCTACGCGGCCAAGGCGGAAAGTGTGGAGACCTTGGGTCTTCCCAATGCCAGGGAATGGAACCCCATCGAGGAAGACTGGAAACTGCCGGACAACTGGCAGCAGATCCTCCATGAAGGAATCAAAGAGCGCCTGGAAAAATTCAGGACCTTTAAGGTCTTCATGGACGTCTGCGTCCGCTGCGGAGCCTGCGCCGACAAATGCCACTTCTTTCTGGGTACAGGAGATCCCAAGAACATGCCTGTCCTCAGGGCCGAACTCCTGAGATCGGTCTACAGGAACGATTTCACCACGGCCGGGAAAATCCTCCAGAAGATTCCGGGAGGCCAGCGTCTGAACGGAGCCCGCCCCCTGACCATGGATGTACTCAAAGAATGGTGGTACTATTTTTTCCAGTGTACGGAATGCCGCCGCTGTTCGGTTTTCTGTCCCTACGGCATCGACACTGCTGAAATCACCATCATGGGACGGGAACTGCTCAACCTTTTGGGCCTCAACATCGACTGGATCGCCACCCCGGTGTCCAACTGCTACCAGACCGGGAACCACCTGGGCATTCAGCCCCATGCCTTCAAGGACATGCTCGAGTTCTTTGTGGAAGACATCGAGGAGATCACCGGCGTGGACTGTACCCCCCAGTTCCAGAAAAAAGGGGCCGACATCCTTTTTATCACCCCTTCCGGAGACGTATTTGCCGACCCCGGCACCTACACCTGTCAGGGGTATCTTATCCTGTTCAAGTACCTCAAGGATAAGTACGGTCTGGATGTGACCTGGTCCACCTACGCCTCCGAGGGAGGAAACTTCGGTTTCTTCACCTCCCATGAGACCATGAAGCGGCTCAACGCCAAGATGTACATGGAAGCCAAACGCTTAGGCGTCAAATGGATTCTGGGCGGGGAATGCGGCCACATGTGGCGGGTCATCCACCAGTACATGGATACCATGAACGGCCCTGCCGACTTTTTGGAAGAACCGGTCAGCCCCATTACCGGCACCAAATTTGAAAACGCCAAATCCACCAAGATGGTCCATATCACCGAATTTACGGCCGACCTGATCAAGCACGGCAAACTGGAACTGGACAAGAGCCGGAACTCCAATAGGGTCATGACCTTCCACGACTCCTGCAACCCGTCCAGGGGCATGGGTCTTCTGGACGAACCCAGGTACGTAATCCAGAACGTATGCGACAACTTCTATGAGATGCCGCCCAACACCATCCGGGAGCAGACCTTCTGCTGCGGTTCAGGCGCAGGCCTCAATGCCGGCGAAAACATTGAACTGAGGATGGCAGGGGCCCTTCCCCGGGCCACGGCACTCAAGCATGTCCATGAAAAATACGGGGTCAACACCCTGGGAACCATCTGTGCCATTGACCGGGCCGCCCTTTCCACACTCTGCGAATACTGGGTACCCGAGGTTGAGGTGGCCGGTGTCCACGAGCTGGTGGGCAACGCCTTGATTCTCCCGGGTGAAAAGGAAAGAACCGAGGACCTGAGGATGGAACCCTTACCCGGATGCGAGGAGGAGGAATAAGATGAATAAGAACACAATTGTTGTCGGACTTGTGATATTTGTCCTGGCCGTACTCTCTCCCTTCTGGTTCAATCTCGTGACAGAGACGGCTGCGGCTCCGGAGCCCGAACTTCTGGGCAAGGCCAAGACCGAGAAAAAATGCGTTTTAAGCAAATATGAGATGCGGGCCAACCATATGTCCCTTCTGGATGAATGGCGGGACTCCGTGGTCAGGGATGCAGACAGAAAATACACGGGAGCCAACGGCCACACCTTTAACATGAGCCTTTCCACAGGGGAAAATTCCTGCCTGGGCTGCCATGAAGACAAGGCCAAATTCTGTGATTCCTGCCACACCTACGCATCCGTGCGCCCCTATTGCTGGGACTGTCACACAAACCCCAAGGAGATTGAATGATGAAAAAGAGCAGAAGAAGCTTTCTAAAAGTAGCGGGAATTGCTGCCATGGGATTGGGTGCTGCTCCGGCAATGAACTTTGCTGCATCTGATTCTCACGGCCCGGCCCATGCCGTTAAGAGCAAGAATGAAGAGGCCCTCCATGCCGGCCGCTGGGGCATGGTGATCGATACCAACAAATTGAACGAGGAAGTGGCTGAAGCGGCCAGGGAAGCCTGCCATTTAGCCCATAACGTACCCGACTTCGCCCATGAGGTGGACGAGGAAAAATATCCCGGCATCCGTCCGGCCAAGCAGACCCAGGAGATCAAGTGGATATGGGAGGAACATTTCCACAATGCCTTCCCGGACAAGGAAGATGAGTTTCTGGCTGAAAAATTCCAGCACCTGCCCTTTCTGGTCACCTGCAACCACTGCAAGAATGCCCCCTGTGTCCAGGCATGCCCCACCCAGGCGACATTCAAGCGGGAAGACGGCATCGTGATCATGGACTTTCACCGCTGCATCGGGTGCCGGTTCTGCATGGCTGCCTGCCCCTTTGGATCCAGAAGCTTTAACTTCAGGGATCCCAGGCCCTTTATCGCGGAGACCAACCCCACCTTCCCCACAAGAACCAAGGGTGTGGTGGAAAAATGCAATCTCTGTGCAGAGCGGCTGGCCCAAGGGGAGCAACCCTATTGCGTCGAGGCCTCTGAGGGAGCCATTGTGGTTGGGGACCTGGAAGATCCTGAATCCGAGGTTCGGGCACTTCTGGCTGAAAATTATACAATCAGACGTAAACAGTCCCTGGGCACCGAGCCCTCTGTTTACTACATCGTTTAAGAGAGGCGAGTATGCTTGAGATAGCTATTAAAGGAAGTAAAAATTATTGGTTATGGATAGTCTTTCTGCTCGCCGTCATGGGAGCAGCGGGCATTGCCTATATTGACCAGTTTATGAACGGACTGGTGATCACCGGAATGAGCCGGGACGTGACCTGGGGATTCTATATCGCCAACTTCACCTTTCTGGTGGGTGTGGCTGCCGGGGGCGTCATGGTGGTCATTCCCTATTATCTCCACGACTATGAAAAGTTCCACAGGATCACCATCCTGGGTGAGTTCCTGGCCGTGGCTTCCCTGATCATGTGCCTGCTCTTCATCGTGGTCGACCTGGGCCAGCCCACCCGAATGCTGAACGTGCTGCTCTACCCGACGCCCAACTCCATGCTCTTCTATGACATGATCGTTCTCAACGGCTATCTGTTTCTGAACATCGTTGTGGGCTGGAAGGTGCTGGAAGCGGAAAGAAACCAGGTGGAGCCGGTCTGGTGGACCAAACCCCTGGTATATGTTTCCATCCCCTTTGCCATCGGCATCCACACGGTTACCGCATACCTGTACTGCGGCCTTCCGGGAAGAGGGTTCTGGCTGACCGCCATCCTGGCTCCCAGGTTCCTGGCATCCGCCTTTGCCGCAGGCCCGGCCTTTTTGATCATTCTTTGCTACATCATTAAAAAGTTCACCAAGTTTGATCCGGGCTGGGAAGCCATGCAGACCCTTTCCAAGATCGTCTGCTATGCGGTCATTGCCAACATCTTCTTTTTCCTGTGCGAGTGTTTTGTGGTCTACTACTCGGGAATTCCAGGCCATAAGGCGCATACCGAGTACCTGCTCTTCGGGCTCCACGGTCATAACATGATGGTGCCCTGGATGTGGTCCGCCTTTATCCTCATGGGTGTCGGCGCCATTTTCCTGGTGGTTCCCAAGCTGAGGAACAATACCACTCTGCTTCCGGTCACCTGCGCCATGATCTTTGTGGGTGCCTGGATTGACAAGGCCCTGGGCATGATCGCCGGCGGATTTGTTCCCTCCCCCCTCCACCATGTATCGGAATATGCCCCCTCAGGCCAGGAGATCCTGATCGCACTGGGCGTATGGGCCACGGGCTTCTTTGTACTGACCATTCTGTACAAGCTGGCCACCACGGTAAAAGAAGAGGTGCGCGGCTGATCCGGGCATAATTATTAGAAATTTTATCCGGGGGGAGTTCTTTGAGAACTCCCCCCTTTTTTTTCACCATGAAGGACCCAGGACATGGACAAAGGGGATTCCCGGAAAGCCAAAAAACAAGATTCTCTTTTCACCGGCCTAAAAGATCAGTTTCTGGTTGCCGCATATGAAAAAGATCCGGCAGGGGCCGAACGGATCTACCAGGAAATTCTGGACCAGGTCGAGCTTCAGGGTCCGGATCTCCGGGAAAATGATGAAAAGACCCTCCGCCAGATCCGGACGGCATTCAAACGGTTTTCCAGAGATTTTCCCTCCCTGAAAAAGGAAGATAAAAAACTGGGGGCGCTGCTCCGGGGAATCTTCAGGGAGCAATCCTCCCGGGTTCATTATGTGGATTACAATACCTGGTCAAAAAATCTGAACCTTCATCCCTGGCAGGAGCACCGTCTCTTTGAAACCGCCATCACCTTTCAGATGACCAAGGGGTGTTCCAATTTCTGCCGGCGCTGCAACGAGTGGGCCCTTCCCAAGATCAGGGCCCATTTCTCTAAGGACGCCGTTGTCCGGATCCTTGAAGCCTTAGGGCAGCACGGAAACCGGGATTTGGCCCTTTACGGGGCCTCGGATCCCCTGGACTGGGAAGACCCGCCCCATGGGTTTGAGGATATCCTTTCAGGAAAAAAAATCCGATACAGCATCCTGACCAAGGCGCCCAAAGGGAAAAACAAAAGGCTAAAATCCCTGGTCCAGAGGAAAATTCCCTTTTCCGTCAGCCTGACCGCCAGGAACCGGAACCGGGTCACGGCCCTTGAAAGGGAAACCGGAATGATTTTTTCCAAACAGCATGACTCGGACGATCTTTTGATTCCGGCCGGCCAGGACGAGGATTTCACTACGGTCAAGCCCTCCATCACCGATGCCTATGGCAGTGAAATCACCCCTGAAGGCGCCTTTATCATCCTCCCTGCCTTTACGTCCGCCCTCTCTCCCATGGGCCATGAGAAACTGGTCGTATCAAGGGATACTCCCTATTTCCCGGTAAAACTTCTGGGAAGGCGGTCCCTGCTCAAGGATTATTTCAAACCCCTGGAGGTTCTGGGACCGGATAAAACTCCCTTTTTTCTGGACCGGCTCCTGGACGTCCAGGTGGAGTCCATTCTCCTGGATAACGGAACCGATGAACTCACCCCGCCCGGCATGAGAAGCCTGAAAGAGTACTTTAGTATTTTTGACGACGGCCCCAGAACCAAGAGAAAAAAAATGACCCGGTCCGTGATTCTCCATCTGAAACAAAAATATCTTTCAGAATCCCGGGGATACCGGAATCTTCCTAAAAACATGCGCCACCGCTACCGGGCTGAGATCCGGGCCCATCTCGATTTCTGCGACAAAGACAAAGCCGGGCAGTCCAAGCTTCTGGCTGCATCCTTTTTTTTAAACTCTGTTGTCCAATACCTGGCAGAAAATCCGGTCAGACAGAGAATCGTCTGCTTTCTCATCCGGGATGAGATGGATCGGATTTTAAAAAAATTCAATTCCGTTCCGAATCCGGAAGAGTTGCTGACAGACGAAAAAGGGACTGATCCGGAATATTTTTTCCAAGTTTTCCGGGCTCTCCTGGGATGTCTGGTTCTTCAGATTCCCTGCCCTGCCCTGGTCAATTTCATTGATGGTTATCCCTCAAAATTCGATCCCGTAAGCGACCGATTTATTCCCCTCTAAACCTCCGGTCTCCAGTTCCCAGGCAAATCCGGCCTCTCTTTTTGATTTGATAATCAAAAGATCATGCATATCATTATCTGTATTCCCCCCCGGACAAAGACTTTAATCTAAAGGAGTTCTTGAGATGACCCGCATACACCGAATATCCGCCCAAGAGGCAAAGGCCGCTGTGGACTCAGGCTTATCCCTTCTGGTCTGTATCTACGACGACGACAAATTCAAGGCCCAGGCCCACCTTGCCGGGGCCATTCCCATGAGCGAATTTGAGAAGATGAAACCGGATCTGTCAAAGGATACAAGCATTATCTTCTACTGAGGCTGAGCCGGGGACAGCTCAGCGGCAGGTCTTGCCGCTCAATATACGGAACAGGGATACACCGGGGTCCAGGTTTTGGACAAGGGAATCAGCGGATGGAAAGAGGCAGGTCTGGAAATCCTCTAATCTCTGCCGGCCATCCAAACAAAAAAACCAAAGCCCTTTTCAGGCCGGAATTCTCCAACCCTTCTGGGGCCGAGCCCTCTATCCCGGCTGTATCCAATCCCTGAGCCCATTGCAGGGCATATGGAAATTTCTCTTTTTCCATGGGTCACCATGGCGGGTATTTTATTGTCCCGGGATAAGGGCTCCTCCTTTAAAAAATACATTCTTCAACCCCATTTGCCGGAAAAAGGTTGATTTATTTGATTAGCTCCCATATAGTTAGCCAGCTAATCAAATAAACCGGCAGAAAGTCATATGTTTTATCTATTGGATCAACCCACCCAAAAGGAGTTTCAAGATCTTGCCCAGCGGTACAGGGAAATGGATCCCTCATCGGTTAAAGCCACGGTGACCCTCCTTCGGGTGGGAAGCGACCTTTTAACCGGATTTGAAACCCTGCTCAGAAGATACGGCCTGTCCCAGGGACGCTTCCTTATTCTCATTGTCATGAACCGGGAACCGGACAAACTGACCCGGCCCTCGATTCTGGCGGAACAGATCGGCGTAACCCGTGCCACCATGACGGGATTAATTGAAGGACTGGCCAGGGATGGCCTGGTCCAAAGAATTCCCCATGGGAATGACCGCAGAAAGATGAACCTAAAACTTACTCCTGGGGGAAAGGATGTGCTGGAAACTCTGCTGCCGGACTATTGGTCCCGGATCCACCATCTCATGGATGGGCTAACCGGGAATGAACAGATGACCCTGACCCGGCTGTTGGAAAAAGTGGCCCAGGGGATCCCGGAATTAAACCGGGAGTAAAACAAGGAGAACCATGGGAAAAAACATCAGAATATCCCCCTTTGGAAATGAACAGGGCCCGGCTCTAATCGATCTCATTGTTCATATCCAGCAAAATGAATTCGGCCTTCCCATAACCGCAGACGATCAGCCCGATTTAACGAATATTCCCGAATTTTATCAATCCCGGAAGGGAAATTTCTGGGTGGCTGAACATGGGGACAATGTGGTGGGAAGCATTGCCCTTTTGGACATCGGCAATCAAATGGCCGCCCTGAGGAAGATGTTTGTCAGGAAAGACTTTCGCGGCGGTCAAACCGGCACGGCCAAAAAGCTTTTGCAAACCCTTATCTCATGGGCCCGGGCAAAAGACGTCAAAGAGATCTATCTGGGGACAACTCCCAGGTTCCTGGCTGCCCACCGGTTCTACGAAAAAAATCATTTTATTGAAATTGAAAAGCAGGGCCTGCCGGAATCATTTCCAATCATGAAGGTGGATACAAAATTTTATCAACTAAAGCTATAGGTGTTCTCTTCCCTATAAATCGCCGTAAAATATCTCTTTGCAGTCCAGGCAGATGATGTGGGTAAAGTCGGCTTCTGTTTTCTTGCTGATATAGGCTTCCAAAGGCCACCATTTCGCCTGTTCATCCCGGATCCTGTTGCACTCGTTGCAAATGGGTAACAGCCCTTTTAAGCCATTGAGTTCCTGACTTACAAATTGATTTTCCCCCACACCGGCCAGAGCCAATTTAGCCTAACGGAAAAATCGTCCCAGGTATTTCCATCGGACGAATTACCGTTGCCATAGCCTTTGTTTTTACGCCCCCCTCTATTTTTTATAAAATAACAGTATATATAATATTTACTATAATAATTATTCAGTATTACTTAATTATTATAGTAAATATTAAGTTGACATAAATTTTTCTTCCATATACTTGTATCCTGTACTGCTTTTTGACAGCAAAGGGGCTGGCAGATGGTTTTTCTCAGCAAGGGCGCTGACGAATGGAAATATTTTTCCCTAAATTTTTCACAAAAAGGAGATTGACGGATGGAAATGAGATTTTCCAAAGGAAACGACGCGCTGGGAACAAAAAACAGAGGGAATCCATGTGAATCAAGTCTTTGCACCCTATGCAGGGCCGACTGCCAGGGCAAATGCGAAACCTGGCTGTCCTCCATGGTGGGACGAAAATTATTGTACCCGAGGAGCTTCGGCCTGGTCACGGCCGGTGCAAACAACACAACCCATCTCGGTGTGTCTTATAACTCTGTTAGGATTCAGGGATATGCCTATGGTGCTTCAGGGCTCAACCCGGGTCTGACTAGCCATCCGGATGACTGTATTTTTCCCAATGTAAATCTTGAGACCCAGTTCGGTAAACGAGTAAAAACAAAAATCCGGATGCCCATGATGACCGGAGCCCTGGGTTCCACCTTTATCGCTGAAAAGTACTGGGATTCTTTTGCCGTAGGTGGAGCACTCATCGGTATTCCCGTGGTTATCGGAGAAAATGTAGTCGGTGTGGACCGCGACTCGGAAATTTCCCCCCAGCAGGACCGGAAAGGAAAAATCCTCAGGGCTCCGGAACTGGACCGGAGAATCGAGACCTATTTAAGATATTTTGACGGCTATGGGGCCATCATTGTCCAGCTGAATGTGGAAGACACGCGAAACGGTGTGGCAGAATACGTTGTGGACAAGTATGGAGATAAATGCATCATCGAATTGAAATGGGGCCAGGGCGCCAAAAATATCGGCGGAGAGATCCAGGTCCGAAGTATGGATTATGCCATGTTCCTGAAACAAAGAGGATATGTGGTTGACCCTGACCCATCCCTATCTGAAGTCCAGCAGGGTTTTGAGCAGGGAGCGATCAAATCCTTTGCCCGCCACAGCCGCCTGGGCTCGACCAACCTGGGCACGGCAAGCCAGGTCCAGGAAGATTTCATGAATTCCGTGGAGTACCTCAGAGGACTTGGGTTTGAAAGGATCACTTTAAAAACAGGATCCTATGGCATGGAAGAACTGGCCATGGCCATCAAATTCGCCACCGACGCAGAATTAGACCTTCTGACCATAGACGGGTCCGGTGGTGGAACCGGAATGAGCCCCTGGAATATGATGCAGAGCTGGGGAGTGCCCTCAATTCACCTGCACGCCAAAGCCCATGAATATGCCGGTATTCTGTCGGCCAAGGGGAAAAATGTGGTTGATATGTCCTTTGCCGGCGGATTTGCCCTTGAAGACCACATATTCAAGGCCCTTGCCCTGGGCGCACCCTATACCAAACTCATCTGCATGGGCCGGGCCATAATGGTTCCGGGCTTCCTTGGGGCCAACATTGAAGGGGCCATCCATCCCGAACGAAGGGCCGATGTCAACGGCAACTGGAATGAACTGCCCAAAACCGTCCTGGAAGTCGGAAAAACAGCGGATGAAATATTTGCCGGTTACCATGACCTTGAGAAAAAATTGGGCAAGGATGAACTGGCCCGCATCCCTTACGGGGCAATTGCCTTCTATACCCAGGCGGATAAGCTGGGCTGCGGTCTCCAGCAGCTTATGGCCGGGGCAAGAAAATTTTCCCTGAACCAGATCACCCGGAGTGAAATTTTTTCCGGCAACCGGGAAACCGCCCAGGAAACCGGAATTCCCCATGTGACAGATGTAAACAACGAAAGTGCGAAAAAAATTCTGAACTCCTGATTCCAAAGGGTCAAACTATCCGGGAAAGAGCGTTATTATAAGTCTCTTTTCCGGCTAATTCCCCTTGAGATTTATCCAGAAAATCCTGGTAAAATCCAGGGTCTTATTGATCCACTGTGCCGGGCTGTCGGTCCTAAAACAAACCGTGTCATTCTCCCGGAGAGTCTGACGCTGCCCTTGATATACCATGTCCAACTCTCCCGAAAGCACATAGCCGATTTCCTCTCCCTTGTGCCGGAAAAAATGTGAGGTCAACCGGGCCCCGGGAAAAATCCGGACCAGAAACAACTGTGCTCTTCCATCCATGTCAAAGGGTGTGATCTGATATATTTCTATATCTTTTTCGCATCCTCCGGACACCTGGACCGGGATCCCCTGTTCAGAGGGGAAAATTACATTTTCACCCAGGCCCTCTTCCTGAAAAAACGCCCTGACATGAACTGAAAGATGCTCCGCGATTCTGTAGAGGGCAGGTATGGATGGAAACACCTGATTGGTTTCAATCTGTGAGATATTACTGGCGGTAACGCCCACAAGCCGGGACAGCTCTTTCTGAGACATACCCTGCTGTTTCCGGAAGGTCCGGATCATCCCTCCCAGGTCGTGCCGGGGCCCGGTATCTTTTTCCCCTTCAATTAAAAAACCATCCCCATCTTTGACATAAGTAAGGAACTGACCAGACATCTTCGGAGTGCGGTTTTCTGCCTTTATAACCTTAAGCCGGGTCCGGCCCTGATCAATTGACAAATCGACAGCCACCTGGGCTATCTGATTGATGTGGGCTTTAAGCTTTCCTGAATGGGCATCCTTTTCAAGAATCCAATAGGCGATGGTATCCAGTTCGTACAGGCGGGGACAGGCATGGGAATAAAACTTGAGAACATGACCTTCTCCCTCCCAGAGATCGGCCATACCGGTCAAACTTTCAAAAACAAAACGAACGTCATTGGCAAGAGTCCTATGAAGACCCAGAATAGCCTCCAAAACCGCGTCAGGATTCTCAGGATGGGTGATTTTGATGACCTGATAAGGCCATTGGGCCCCGTCTTTTTCGTAAAATTTATTAAAAATCTGGGCATTGTCTCCCTTGCCGTTGGTAAAACAATCCAGAATGGTCAGCTGCTGATTTTCTGCCAGCCCCCCCAGTTTTTCGATGAGATTCTTAGGGGACCGGTCAAAGGAAACATAGACAATGGATTTCTTCTGTTCCCTGGATTTCTGGATAAACTCCAGGCAAAAATCCAGGGCAAGGCTTCCGGCAGTATCGTGCCAGACCACGTTATCCCCGATGTACAAACTGTTGAGCACCCTGTCCAAACCGGGTATGCCCGATGAAATTCGTTTTTTCCCCTCAGCCATATATTCCCCATATCAGATCTGAAAAATCGTCCCCCTTTTCATCGGAGAACATTCCAGTGAATATTGGGCTTTTGCAGACAAATTGTCAACCGTGACCTTATCATTCAAATCCATCCTGCCCTTGCATAAAAATCGCAACAAGTTTACCTTAAACCTCAGACTTGAATTAGGATGGAGTGCAAGCATGACAGACCTTTCCTTTAGAAACCTGTCCGTAAGGATGAGAATCATTGCAGTGTTCACGCTCATTGCCGTGATGATGGGGTTCAGTATTCTCTTTCTGGCCATGTTCCAGCGTCTGAACAAGGAGAGCGTGAATCGGTTGATCGAGGTGGACACCCGCTCGGAACGCCTCCTGCTCATGACATCTGCCCGGGTGGTTCAGTCCCGTCTTGATCTGTTCCGGTTCATCCAGGATGATCTGCCGTCTGCGGGAAACGCCCTGGATGAAGCCCAAAAAGCAAGAACGCTTCTTGCCGAGGCGGAAAAGCTGATTCTGGCAAAAGATGCTCAATCTCTCCTGGCCGACCTTTCAAAGGATCTGGATGGTTTTATCACTCAAATCCAGAAGATCCAGACCACCCGGGACGAGGAGCATGCCCGGCCCGTGGGAATGGCCTTTCAGACTTCAAAAACCGGCCACCGGATCGGCCGGCAGATCCAGGATTTGGTGGAGGTTATGGAAAAGCATGTGGCCCAAACCAGTCTTCTGATTCAGCAAAAAGCCAGGGAACGGCTCATCCTATATATTGCGGGATATGTCCTGATCCTGGTTTTCCTTCTTTTCCTCGGCATCCTGCTGACCCAAAGCCTGACCCGGCCCATATCCGATCTGAAAGACTGTGCCCAGGCCTTTTCCCATGGAAACCTCGAACAGAGGGCAGTGGTCAGGGGGAAAGATGAAATCAGCCTGCTGGCAGGAACATTCAACGATATGGCAGGCCAGTTGGAGAATTCCTTTAACAAGCTTAAGGATTACAAGAACCGCCTTGAGGAAAAAGTGGCCGAAAGAACCCGGGAGATCACCATTGCCAACGAAAAACTCAAGGCGGAAAACAGGGAACGGAAAAAAGCGGAACAGGCCCTTAAAACAGCAAAGGAAGAGGCTGAAGATGCCAGCCGGGCCAAAAGCCAGTTTCTCGCCAATATGAGCCATGAGATCCGCACCCCCATGAACGGCATCATGGGTATGACCCAGTTCCTCCTGGACTCCGGCCTGGGTAAAACCGAAAAAGACTATGCAAATAATATCAAGATCTCCTCGGAAGCCCTCCTGGAGATCATCAACGACATCCTTGATTTTTCAAAAATAGAAGCCGGGAAACTGGAATGTGAGAGCATGGATTTTGACCTGAGAATCACCCTTGAAGAAATCATGGACCTCCTCGGATTCAAGGCCCATGAAAAAGGTCTGGAAATCGCCTGTTTGGTCTCTCCGGAAGTCCCCTCCCTGGTAAGGGGCGATCCCGGACGACTCCGGCAGATCATCCTGAACCTGGCTGCCAATGCCATTAAGTTTACTTTAAACGGCCAGGTCAGTATCCGGGTGGAGACAAAAAATGAAACCCAAGAGACTGCGGAACTGATCTTCAGGGTAAAGGATACCGGCATCGGCATTCCCGAAGACCGGAAGGACCGGCTTTTCAAATCCTTTTCCCAGGTAGACGCCTCCACCACCCGGCAATTCGGCGGGACCGGACTGGGTCTGGCCATTTCCAAACGTCTGGTCGGGATCATGGGAGGGGAGATCGGTTTTGAGTCTGTTGAGGGGAAAGGGTCAGAATTCTGGTTCACACTTCCCTTTGAAAAACAGCCCGGGGAGAAACAAATACCCGGCGCCGGCCACTTTACCGCAGATATCCGAAAATGCCGGATCCTGGTCGTTGACGACAACGCCCTGAACCGTGAAATCATTCTCACCTTTCTGGATTCCTGGGAATGCTCCTCAACAGCGGTCTCTTCGGCCAAAGAAGCCCTTGATGAGATGGAAAAAGCAGTTGGGGCTTCCAGGCCCTTCCAGGCCGTAATCATTGATATGATGATGCCGGGAATGGACGGGGTTGAGCTGGCCCAAAAAATCAAAAAAGACCCGGATCTTTCCCCGGCCAGACTGATCCTGCTCTCATCCGGGGGCATCCGGGGGGATGCGGCCCGGATGAGGGAAATCGGGTTTGACGGCTATTTCAGCAAGCCTGTCAAACAGTCGGACCTCTATGACGCCATTGTCAGCGTTCTGTCCGGCCCCCCAGGTGAAAGCCAGAAAACAGGGAGAAGCGCCAGGCCCCTGGTGACCAAATATACCCTTGCCGAGCAGAAAAAAAAGAAACTCCGAATTCTCCTGGCCGAAGACAACCCGGTCAACCAGAACGTGGCCCGGATCATGCTCAAAAAACTGGGATATGCGGCAGACGTGGTGGCCAATGGAAAGGAGGCGGTTCAGGCCCTGGAGAAAACCGGCTACGACCTCATCCTCATGGACATCCAGATGCCTGGAATGGACGGGTTCCAGGCCACCCGGATCATCCGGGAAATGGAGGGGCCGGCCGGAGAGGTTCCCATCATCGCCATGACCGCAAATGTCATGGAAGGAGACCGGGAAAACTGTCTGGAAGCGGGTATGAACGATTATATGGCCAAGCCCATCCAGGCAGAAGTCCTCTATAAAAAGATCAACTCCCATGGGGGAAAAGAGAGTCAGAAACTCGGTATCCGTTCGGCTCCGGTCATCTGATTTATACGGTAATTTTCCAGCACCGGTGGATCTGCCTGCGTTTGCTCATATAATCTTCGGGAATGGTTTTTGAAGTGATCTCTTTAAAATCAGAGGCCTGTAACTCCCCGGTCTTCAGATCAAAGTTCTGGTGGTTGGTGGAAAAAAAGACCGTTCCCCTGGGCTTCATGCGCCTGAAAACCAGATTGAGCATTTCCGGATGATCCCGGGCAATGTCAAAGTGTTTGCTGCTGGCCCGGGTGGTCGAGTAGGAGGGCGGATCCACAACGGCCAGGTCAAAATCCCTGTACTCGTTTCCGGCCTGTTTAAGGAAATCCAGGCTGTCTTTCTGGACCAGTTCATGACGTGAACTCCACAGACCGTTGAGTTCAAGGTTCTGTCTGAGCCATTGGACAGCGGTCTCGGACCGGTCCACGGACACGGTCCGGCAGGCCCCGCCCTTTGCCGCATAGCAGGTAAATGCCCCGGTATAACAATACAGATTCAAAAAAGACTTGTCCCGGACCCTTTCCCGGATCATCATCCGGGTGTTTCTGTGATCCGAAAACAGACCCGTGTCCACATAATCGCAGGGATTGATATAGAATTTCAGATCCCTTTCCTGCATGGGAATCTTCAGATCGGTGTGATTGAGACGTTCATACCGTTTGCCCTCTTTGATGCCGGCATGCCGGATTTTGAGATGAAGCCTGTCCTCCGGGACATTCAGGGCCCCTGCAACGGCCTTTCCCATCATGGGAAGCCAGTCCGGGGAAGACTGTTTCCTGGCATATTCACCGACAACCAGATGGCCTGCGTACCAGTCCACTACGGCCCGGATCTCCGGGATATCCCAGTCGTAGAGCCGGTATATATCAAGATTCTGCCGGGCATACCGTTTCCGCAGGTGACCGTATCTTTTCTTTACCCGGTTGGCCAGCATTCCGGCCTGGCCTTCATACTTTTGTTTTTTTTTGACATCAATCATGTTTCTTACTTCCAGGCCCGACGCTGCTTTGCTTTTTTTGCTCCTCTTTTGAAATTGTTTCCTTCCTGCAGACCCGGCAGCGGTCATCCGAGCAGTGTTCACAGGAAAAACAGTCCGGGCAGGGATGTTTCTTGTTGGATTTCTCCGGGACTCCGGGAATATAAACCTTCCCTGCAATCCCGGGCATTCGGACAAAGGGCATGATTTTTCTCCCAAACCAAAACGGTTATTCCCTAATGATAAGAAACAACCCGCCGGGTTCAAGTCCTGGAGGAAAATTCCCGGAAGGAACCGGTTCCGGGAAGGGATTCCGCTGCTTTGGGTTCTTCGGTTTCCCCGGGTTCATCTGCCGGCGGCGCAAGAAACTCCTTGATGTCCTCCAGCACCAGATAAAGGCAGGGCACCATGACCAGGGTAATAAAAGTGGCAAAAAGAATGCCGAACCCCAGGGAAATGGCCATGGGAATCAGAAACCGGGCCTGGCGGGAAGTCTCCGTGATAATGGGGGCAAGCCCTCCGCAGGTGGTCAGGGTGGTCAGGAGAATGGGCCGAAACCTCTGGATCCCTGCCGACTGGACGGCATAGAGCAGGGGGACCCCTTCCCTCACCCTGCGGTTGGCAAAATCGATCAGAACCAGGGAGTCGTTCACCACCACCCCGGACATGGCCACCAGCCCGAACAGGCTCATGACCGAAAGGGAGTATCCCATGACCACATGGCCGAAAATGGCGCCGATCATGCCAAAGGGGATACAGAACATGATGATCAGGGGCTGAAAATAACTTTTAAAAGGGATGGCCAGAAGGGCGAAAATAGAGAGCATGGCCAGGCCCAGCCCCTTTAAAAGAGAAGATACACTTTCCCGGATATCGGCCTGCCTACCCTTAAAGCTGTAGGAAAGGCCTGCATACCGGGCCGTCAGGTCGGGAAGGATCTCTTTTTTCATATCCCTTAACACATTCTCGGCCTGGGAGGGAGGCCTCACATTGGCCGTGACCTGGATCTCCCTTTTTCCGTTGACCCGGTTAATGGTGGTATAGGCCCTGCCCTGGATGGTTTCAACGGCATCCCTGAGCATGATTTCCCCCTGGGGGGCCTGGAGGACCATCTCTTCGTAAAAAGACTCGGATATCCTCTCCTCCCGGCTGAGCCTCACCCGGACCGTGACCTCGTTTCTCCCCCTCTGGTTCTTGACGGCAGTGACCCCCTGGTACCTGTGGCGGACCTGGTTGGCCACCTCCCGGGAGGTGAGCCCCATGCGTTTCCCGGCCGGGCTCAAGACAATATCAAATTGTTTTTTCCCCTGGGCCGAGCCGTCATCTATGTCATGGACAATATCATATTGGGAAAGACTTGCCGCCAGGTCCTCTCCGGCCCTGTCCAGAAGTGCCTTGTCCCTGTGGCTGAGGCTGACCGTGAGATTTTTACCATGGCCCGGCCCGCCCCGGTTGGACTCGAAACTGATGGTCTCAAGCCCTGGAATCCGGCCGGTCTTTTCCCGCCAGATCCGGGTGACTTCGGCCGTACTCTTGGGCCGGACCCCGGGATCGGTCAGATAGATCCTCGTCCGGATCCGGTTGTCCCTCACATAGGAATAAATCCCGGTGGAGAGTTTTTCTCCCCCGTTTTCTTTGACCACCTGACCGGCCTTCTCGACCAGGAAAGCCTCTATCTGCCTGATATTCTCCTCAGGGCTGCCATAGGGCAGTTCCGCTTCACAGAAAGCGTAGTTGGACTCGGTTTTGGGAAACATCACCATGCCCATCCTTCCCGAGGCCACATACCCTGCCGTGATCATGAGCAGGGCCAGACCAAAGGCAATCACCGCATACCGGAAGGCCAGAAGCCTGAAGAGAAAGCCACCGTATACTTTTCTGACAAAGGTCTCAAAGGACTGGGAAAAGGACTCCTGCCAGGATTCAAGGATGTTTAAGGGGAAAAAAGAACCTCTTTTCTGATGGCTCAAATGGGCCGGAAGGATAAACAGACTTTCAATGAGGGAGACCCCGAACACGGCAATGACCACAAAGGGGATGGTTTTAAAGACCTTGCCCATGAATCCCGGCACAAACATCAAGGGGATAAAGGCCACCATATTGGTGATCACCGAGAAGACCACGGGCATGGCAATGTTCCGGGTTCCCCGGATGGCCGCCTCCAGAAAGGAGAGGCCCTGGCGTCTGAAAAAATATACATTCTCTCCGACCACCACGGCATCGTCCACCACAATTCCCAGGGTAACGATAAAGGCAAACATGCTCACCATGTTGATGGAAAATCCCGTGGGCGCCAGAAAAAGAAAGGATCCCAGAAAGGAGATGGGAATGCCCAGGCTCACCCAGAAGGCCAGCCGGATCTCCAAAAAAAGGGCCAGGAAAAAGAAAACCAGTCCCAGCCCCAGGTAGGCGTTGCGGAGCAGGAGATCTGCCCTCTGGGCAAATATCTTGGACATGTCCCTGACAATACTTAACCCCACGCCTTCGGGCAAAGAGGCGTTAATCTGCTGGACAGCGGCCTTGGCCGCCTTGGCCACCTGGGTGGGGGTCTGCTCTCCCACCCGGTGGACGGCAATGGTCACGGCCCGTTTCCCGTTAAAAGAGGCCCAGCTCTCAGATTCCTCAAATCCTTCGGTCACCTGGGCAATGTCTTCGAGCATCACCCTTGAACCGTCTTCCTGGATAATGACGGGCAGCCGGGCATACTGGGCTGCATAGTCCCTCCGGTCCTTTACCCGCAGCAGAATATCCCCGCCCCGGGTCTTGATGGATCCGCCTCCCAGTTCCACCGAGGCCTGGGAAATGGCCTGGGCCACATCGCCCAGGGTGAGTCCGTACCGCCTCAATACGGCACCCGGAATTTCCACCTGGATTTCCCGGTCCCTGACCCCCTCCAGTTCCACCTGGGTAATCCCCTTGTCCATGAGAAGTTCATCCCGGATCTGGTCTGCCAGTTCCCGCATGGTGGTCTCCGGGACATCCCCGTGCAGGGCCAGCCGGACCACCTCCCTTTTCCTGGACACAATGGTGATTACAGGATCTTCCGACTCATCCGGGAATGTGGATATCCGGTCCACCTCACTCTTGATCTCCTGCCAGAGCCGGTTGATATCGGCGCCCTCCATGGCCTCCACCATGATTGCGGCCGAGCCTTCATTGGCACTGGCCGTAATTTCATCTATCCCCTCCAGATCCTGGACGGCCTCTTCAACGGCCAGGATGATTCCGGTTTCCACTTCTTCCGGACTGGCCCCAGGATAGGAGATGGAGATATTGACCACGTCCAGGCTGAATTCCGGAAAAACCTCCTGCTTGATGGTAAATCCCATGAAGAGTCCGCCCACCAGCAGAACAGCCATGAGCAGGTTGGCGGCCACGGAATTGCCCGCCATCCATGCCAGGGCACCCCGGGATTCTGTCTTCTCTTTTTTCACGACCCTTCTCCCGGTGTAAGTGCAAGTTCCATTCCCTGGACCGGCACAGGAAGGTCCGATGCGATCACCCGGTCTCCCGGATGGATCCCGGAACGGATAAACACCCGGTCCTTTTCCTTCCAGACAATATCGGCCGGCCTGATTTTCAAGTGACCGGAATTATAAATCCACAGGGTGTTGTTTTCCCGGACCAGGGATCTGGGAAGGGCATAGACATTTTCAACGGTCTGCCCCGTGATCCGGATCTCAACATGATCATCCAGGAGCAGTTTCTGCCGGGAATCTCCTTTCAGGCCCAGGGGGTCGGGAACTTCGATGATCACTCCGGCCAGCCGGCTCTGGCCGGTGGTCTTCCCCGTGATTCTCACCACACGTCCCTCCCACTCATGATCGGCGTACTGGGACCGGATCCGGGCAGGACTTCCCTGGGTTTCGTCCACCTTGAGAAGGGGAAGCCGGTCCAGGGGCAACTGAGCTTCCACCCGGTACTTGGTCACATCCACCAGGGTGGTCAGGGCCCCCTGGGAGGCCACCAGGGACCCCAGATCCACATTTTTTTCCAGGATCAATGCGTTAAAAGGAACCCGTATCCTTGTGCGCTTGAGATCCAGACCGGCCTTTTCAAGATCGTTTCTTGCGCTGGCCACTGCAGCCCTGGCCTGGGCAAGCTGGGGTTTCCTCAGGGCAAGGTCTGTGGGCCCGACCCCTTCCGGGGATATCTGGGTAATGAGCTTGAGTTCCTCCCGGGCAATGAGCTGCTGCCCCTTTTCAATTTCAAGGTCTGCCAGGGCCTTATTCAGACTGTTCCGGGCTTTATCAACCTCCAGCTTATAATCCGAGTCATCCAGGCGAAGCAGGATTTCCCCCTCCCGGATCAGGCCGCCCTGGACGAATTTGGGCGATACCCAGATCACTTCCCCTGAAACCCGGGCCTTGAGAATAATTTCTTTATCCGCCAGAACCGTTCCCATGGCATGGATAAAGGTTTCATGGGTAGCGGGCTCCATCTGGAGGGTCTCCACCAGGGCGACATGTTTTTGGGGAGGCTTACGCGTGACCTTCACTTCCTTGGACTTAAAATATTTGAACCCGAACGCCCCCCCCAGAATCAGACACAGGGGCAGGACAATCTTAACAAAATTTCTCAATGCAGAACCGCCTTTTGAAGGGGGAATCATCTTTTACTTTTCTCCAATTATCTGTCCGGGTTCCTTGTTTTGGTCCAGTTCCGATCCAAGGGGGGCCTGCCAGCCAAGCACCCGGTAAAATCCGATTTCTTCCTTGATTATCGCTGCCCGCTCACTGACCAGCTGCCGTTCCAGCTTTTCAATTCCCACCCGGGCGGTGAGGTAGTTCAGGTAGCTGCTCTGCCCGTTAAAATACTGGATACGGGCGTCTTTAAGGGTGAGTCTGGCCGTCTCCAACTCCAGCTCCAGCTGCCGGATATAAGAGGCCTGTTTGTCCAGGGTGACCAGGCTGTCCTCCACCTCCTGGATGGCCTTTGCCACGGTCCGGGCGTAGAGGTTCAACTGCTCCTGGACCACGGCCCGGGTCCGTTTGACCTCGGCCTTTTTCTCCCCCCCGTCAAACAGGGGACCGGCAACGGCTGCTCCCAGGCTGGCCACCCAGTTGTGAAACAGAAGATCCAGCTGACCGCTTGAAAAAAGGGCCTTGGCCGACAGGGTAAAAGAGGGAAGCAGATCCGCCTTTGCCGCCTCAACCTCAAACCGGGAAGAAAGCAGCCTCATCCAGGCGGCCCGGATATCGGCCCGGTTCTCCAGCAGGTTGGCAGGGATTCCGGGCCCCGGAAGGGGCGCCGGTCCGGGCAGGTCCCGGGTATCCACGGATATGGGCTGTCCCGGGGTTCTGCCGATTAAAAACCCAAGGGTGTTGAGAAGAAGGATCTCCTCCTTCTCCAGAAGAGGGGAAAGGGCCAGGGCTTCTGCCAGAGCCTCCCGCTGCTGGGACACATCCAGGGCGCTGGCCCTGCCGTTGAGAAATCTTAGCTTTAAAAGCTCAAGATGGGTGGTGTTCAGCTTAATCTGATTTTCCAGAATCTTTCTGCGGTTCCTGACGGAAATGATATCCACCCAGGTCCCGGAGATATCAGCGGTGAGCTCCAGGGCCGCATCCTCATAATCCTGTTGGGCCGCATCCAGGGCCAGGGCACTGGACTTTGTTGCGGCCCGGGCCTTTCCCCAGGCATCCACGGTGTAGGATCCGGTCAGGGAGCCGTCCCAGGAATGGCCTCCCTTGGTTTCACCGCCTTGGCCGCGGCTGACCTGGGTCCGGGTGTGGGTTCTCTCTCCCCCAAAGGAGAAATCCAGGCCCGGCTTCAGGGACGCATTTTCCTTTTCAAGACCGGCCCGGGCCTGGAGGATCTTTGCATGGAGAACCTTTAGATCATAGCTCTGGTCCAGCCCCTCCCGGATCAAACCATTGAGTTCTTCACTGCCCATGGAAAGCCACCACTCCCGGATCAGATCAGTGGGTATCGGACTCTTTGCCTGACCTGAAAAGGTTTTGGGCATATTCATTGGAAGCCCGGGGGAGGGTTCCGGCTCAAGGGTTTTACAGCCGCTTAAAATCAGCAGGGCAGCCCCCAGGAGACAGAATAGACCCCAGACGACCGATCCCGGCCTGCCCTCATTTTCTATTTTTGCACAATATCTCATTTTAAAGCCCTGGGTTATCCGTTCAAAAAAGCCATGATCGATATCGCATTACCTTCAAAGCAAATCCCATACCCGATGGCAAAATATTTTCATAATATGCTTAAATCTATACGTATATTAAAAAAACAATCCATTTTGGCCAGCTCAAAAGCGGGTATTTTATAACCACCCCTGACCTGAAACTGGTTATTAATTACCCGGTTCTATTTTCCTTTTTCCTGACATACAGGGTTTTCCTGACCCTGGCAACCACTTCTCCGTCTTCATCCACGATGTCCACCGAATAGGTTGGCAGGAATTTTTCCCCGGAGCCTGTTTCTTGCCGGATCCGGCCGATATCTCTGTCGGTCAGAAAAAATTCCGCCCTGACCCTCCCCTTGCCCGGCCGGATAAAATCAATGGCTGCGGATTTGTCCCAGACAATGTAATCCGGACCCAGGACTCCCATGAGCATGAGCATAAAAAAAGGATCGGTCATGGCGTAGAGGGAACCGCCGAAATGGGTCCCCACTGCATTCCGGTTGTACCAGGCCATTTTCATAACCACTGTAAGCCGCTTGAAATCCGGAGCTATGCGTTCAACAAAAATTCCAGATCCCCAGTACGGCGGCCAGATATTCATCAAAAACTTGTATCCCCTTGCACTCAGATTGCCCGGGCGTCTGATCAGTGTGAATATGTTTTTCAATTCCCTGTGTTTCCTTTTCCCGGCATCCGGGTCTGGCAGTTCATTTGCAAATTCACAATTTAATCATAATTGGCACGGCGTGCAATGAATAAATTCAAATTGTCCGTCACGGATCTTTATGCTACATAGATCCGGCAGAACCCCAAACCAGGAGAATTCAAAGAGAGGTTTGAATGGACCAGATCTTATCAAAGGCTGAAAAGTGGATAAAAGACAAAAGGGATCCGAGAAGCGCCCGCTGGCAGGCCGGCCTGGAAGCGGTGATGGACCTTTATATGCCCGGCCTGGAAAAAGGTCGGTTAACCCCGGTATCTTCCCTGGAAGAAAAGGACATGGCTGTTTTCAAGGAGGCCCTGGCAAGGGTGGACCTGAGCCCGGGTCTCTGGGCGGCCTTTTTGCCCCCCTGTGCAGCCGACCTGATTCTTCCCCCTGATTCGGTTGAAGAACTGATACGGGTCGACAAGGGAACGCCCTCCTATAAAATCATCATTCAAAGGCCGGGAAAAGAACACCGGATCCTATGTGCAGAGATCTCCGCCCATGCCCGTCGCCCGGGAATCGATATTTTCCAGTCCGGAGCCTTTCTGGGAAATTTTGACTATGAGTCCCATGAAATCTGTATCGAGGAATTAACAAAGGCAATCCGGGCCCATGCCTGGGAAAAAGGAACCTGGCAGCAGAGGGATCATATCGCCTATACCCTGAACTGGTTTGACAAGACCGTCTTTCTCGGGAGGGCGGATGTAAGTGTGGATGAAACCCGTTCTTTTTTCCATTCCCCCACCCTGATCCGGACCGACCGGATGGACGCATTGTTCAGGCTTTTAACCGAGGCATTGATCCAGCGGTTCAAGGCCGACCCCAAGGGTCTGTCCGAATCCCTGCCCGGGAGAATTAGGGATAAAGAGAGCAGGGAAGCAAGGAGTTCGGCCTGCCAATCCCTGGCCGAAACCGGTCTGCTGGACCTGCTGAACCTGGTAAAAACTTTAGGTCTTATTGATTTCGCAAAATTCACCAATGCCGAGAGTGAGCAATTTAAAACCGAATTCACCCGGAGCATCAGAAAACTCTCATCAGATATAGACGAGATAATCCTGGCGTAAGCCCCAAAGGCATGCCGGTTATTGTTGATGGAAGCCAGAATGCCTAACCGCTGAAAAAGCAGTCAAAGGATATCCCCGGGGTTCAGGCATCCACGTATCCGCTTCCTTTACAGGTCGGACACTCTGTATCCGGATCACAGATGCAGTCGTCCACCTGGTTGTCTTCCTCCAGGCGTCTCCATTCACTGTTGCATTCACAGTTTCCTACGATGATTTTACTTCCTTTACAATCCGGACATTCTTTTTTTCCCATGACCGCCTCCTGAATATGGATCTTGTTTTTGATATGAAATCACTTCATTCTCGCCCATTAATTAAAACATAATCCCTGGGCAGGGTTTGTAAAGCATCAGGACGCTTTAATTTATCAGACATTGAGCCGGTTCCCGTTCAAATAGGCCAGGTTTATCCCCCATTTCCCTATGGTTCTCTCTCCCAGCCCGGCCATGAGTAAGCGTTCAAGGCCGAATCCCATGCCGGCCCAGACATCGGTAACGCCCCAGGCTGAATCCAGGGAATGGGGGCCCACAGCCCCGGAGGCCACTTCAATCCGGTCAGGACCGGCCACCAGATCCAGGGTCGTCCCGTAGACTTCCGAGGATTCGGTTTGAAATTCATAGTTTTCAAGCCCTGCCGAACCGGCAACAATGGCGGCCAATTCCTGTAAGCGACTTTCCCGTTTGTCCATTTCAATTCCCATTTCCACCAGGTTCAGCATGGTAAATTCCGTATTGTGGCGGGCCCCGTCCGATTCTTTCCGAAAACAGGATCCGATCTCAAAGAATCGGATGGGACGGGTTTTGAGGCGGCCCAGATCAACCATGAGACTGTAGAGATTGGGCGCCAGCATGGGCCTGAGGCACTGCCGGTCGTTGATCCAGAAGACCTGGTTGAACAGGGGATGGGATTCGGTGATGGTCATCCTGGCAAGTGCGGATTTGGAAATAATGACGGGGGTGGTTACCCGGGAGAATCCATGGTGGATCAGTGTCCGGCTCAAGTCATGGGACAGGCGCTCCATCCTTGTCAATCGGTCCTTTGAAAGAAACCGTGTCAAAGCGGCCCTTGTCTTTTTGACCTGTTTCTTTTCAATCTGCTGGAACAGGTGGTTCTGCTCGGAAGGATTTGATGCCGGGCACTCAACAGCTTCGGGATCAAGGCCCAGTTCTTTTAACCTCCGGGCCTGGGTCTGGGTCCATGCCATCTTTCTAATTCTCCTTTTTTTTGAAAAAGTCTAAAGGCAAAAGCTCAAAGCCTCAAGTCTTTAAGGCCCTACAAGATTTTGGATTTTAGAAGTTAGATTTGTAGATGGCCTTTCAGGCCGCCAGTTTCAGAATGGCGCCCGGCAGGGCATCCTTAAATCTAAAATCATACTTCAAAAATCAAAAATCCTCCTAGACAGACTTTCAATATTGGCTGTGGCCGAAATACGTGCACCAAGGCAAAGGGAAGATGAAATCATCTATTGATCTTCCGGGACAGGGTTGACTGATTTAATCCCAGTGCCTGGGCTGCCTTTCGCTGGCTTCCGTGCTTGCGGACGGCCTCCAGGATGATCTGCTTTTCAAAGGCGGCAACGGTCTGCTGGTAATCGGTCATGGCATCTTCGCCGAAAACCTGTTTATCGGCAAAATCACTCCTCAGTGCCTGGGGCAGGTGCTTGACCCGGATCAGGTCTCCTTCGGATATGGCAATCAGTCTTTTTACCATATTTTCCAGTTCCCTTACATTTCCGGGAAAATCATAGTGGATCAGGGTTTCAAGCACTGTTTTAGACAATGTCTTGCGGGTGTTGAACTCTTTGTTGAAACGGTTCAGAAACATCAGGGCAAGGGGTTTGATCTCCTCCCGGCGCTCCCGTAAGGCAGGAATTTTAATGGGAACAACGTTGAGGCGGAAAAAAAGGTCTCCCCTGAAAGACCGCATCTTGACCATCTCCTCAAGATTCCTGTTGGTTGCTGTAATGATGCGCACGTTGATTTTTTTGGAGGAGGTACCGCCCACCCGGCGGATTTCACGGCTTTCGATAAACTTGAGCAGTTTCACCTGCAGGTTCAAAGGAATTTCACCGATTTCATCCAGGAAAAGGGTCCCGTTGTCCGCACATTCAACGATCCCTTTTTTCCCTTTGAGTGAAGCTCCGGTAAAGGCCCCTTTTTCATGGCCGAACAATTCCGATTCCAATAGATTTTCAGCAATGGCACCGCAGTTCAGGTCCACAAAGGGTTGATCCCTCCTGCTGGATATCCGGTGGACGAGCCGGGCGATCATGGATTTTCCCACACCCGACTCTCCGGTAAATACCAGGGGGATATCGTAGCGGGCCGTACGCAGGGCCTTGTTCAGCACATTGGCCATGACGGCACTGTGAACGATAATCCCCTCCATTTCATCGGCGGCTTTGCTGTATTCAGAAAGCTCGAATCTCAGGGGCGTTTCCAGGGGCTCCTGGAGTTCCAGGGTTTCAAACAGGCAGCTTAGGGTGGAGACATCCCGGTCATTGGTCAGCACAAACCTCAACCTGCCGGTACTGTCAAAAATGGGGATACCCGTGGTCAGGATTTTTTTCTTGTTATGTATGGTCTGGACTCTGCTGATGATCTTTTTTTCATTGATGACCCGAAGGGCAACGGCGTGATTCCACATGCCCATTCTCACCAGATCCTTTACATTCCTTCCAATAACCTGGGAGGATTTGATCTCGCACATCTCTTCCGTGGCCTGATTGATCATGACCACTTTGCCTGTATGATCGGTGACAAACAGGCCGTCCCGTGAACGCTGCATAATGGCCTTGAAAATCCGGTTGCGATCTTCCTCACTCAGGCTTGCGCATACATAATTGGGTTTGGTCATCAAACTCTCTTTTTCACCAATTCAGTCTGTCCCGTGCATGGTCTCTAATCGAGAATCATTTTATGAATCATTCATATCAGGTTTTCAGAAATCCTCAAACCCGAATATTCCTCTGATGGTAAAAAAGGTTAGGAAAACGAATACGCGGTTCCCCCCCCCCTGCTCCAAATCCGGCTACTCTTTCATCAAGGCCTTTTTCTGTTTCCGGGTAATGCCCTGGAGGATCCGGTCAAGCACAATGGCGATGATCAGAATACCCAAGCCTGCCTCGACGCCCACCCCCAGGTCGATGCGCTGGATGCTGTAAAGAATTTTATAGCCTAGCCCCCCTGCACCGATCATTGCCGCAACCACTACCATGGAAAGGGACATCATCACCGTCTGGTTGACCCCTGTCATAATGCTTGGGATGGCCAGGGGAAGCTGGATCTTGATCAGAAGCTGGAAAGGAGTCGCTCCAAAGGCCTGACCGGCTTCCACCACCTCTGCATCGACCTGCTGGATGCCCAGGCAGGTCAGCCTGACCATTGGCGGAACGGCAAATACCACCGTGGCAAGGATTCCGGGAACATTGCCGATACCGAAAAACATGATGGCCGGAATGAGGTAGACAAAGCTTGGAATGGTCTGCATCCCGTCCAGGATCGGGGTCAGGATTAAATTCCAGCGTTCACTCCGGGAGGCAATGATCCCCAGGGGAAGCCCCACCAGAATGGAGATGAAAACAGCGGTTGCCACCAGGGCCAGGGTACTCATGCCCAGGGCCCACAAATCAAAGCACCCCAGGAAAAACAGGCTGATGCCCACCAGAATTCCCGTGCCCCTGCCCGAGGTAAACCAGGCGACGAGCATCAGGGCGATCATCATCACCGGCCATGGGACCCAGTTGAAAAAATTATCGATCTGCACCAGCAGAAAACCCACCACTGCGGATATGCTGTCGAAAATGCCTGCAAAATGATCCGTCAACCAGACAACAACGGCCTCTATCCATCTTCCTATCGGTATTCGTATTGGAAAATCCACGATGCGCTCTCCATCTAAAGTTAAACCTTTGTCAATGCGGTAAGCAGGGTTTCCCGGGAGATCACTCCAATCAGACGATCTCTTTCGTCCCTGACGGCTATGGGTATCCGGTAACCGGACCCGATGGTAAGAAGTTCTTCAAGAAAGGTATCGGTCCGGGCAACGGGAAAATCCCGGATAATCCTTTGGTCTGAAGGGGGCTGTTTCGTACGGCAGATCCCCTGCTCGCCCACAATCTGAAAATAATCGAGAACCCCGACAATCCCCTGGTCCGAATCTGTAAGATAGACAAACCTTAAATTATTGTGGTCCATCTTATTGATGATGTTTTCCGCCGTATCCTCCGGCTTGACCCTGTAGACTCCCACATCTTCCATGATATCCCCGGCTGTGACAAACTTGATTTTCGGCAGATCCCGGACAAACTCCTCAACATAGCTGCTTTCCGGATGGAGGACCAGTTCTGCCGGAGTCCCCTGCTGAACGATAAAGCCGTCTTTCATCACGGCGATGTGTCCGGCAATTCGAAGGGCCTCGTTCAGGTCATGGGTAACAAAAACGATTGTTTTGTTGACCTTTTTGATCAGGTTGACGAACTCATCCTGCATCTGCCTGCGGATCAGGGGGTCCAGGGCGCTGAAGGCTTCGTCCATCAGCAGGATTGAAGGATCGGTTGCCAGGGCCCTTGCCAGCCCGACCCGCTGCTGCATCCCACCGCTCAATTCATAGGGATAACTTTTTTCCCATCCCTTGAGCCCGACCAGCTCCAGGGCCTCAGCCGCTTTTTTTTCACGAACGGCCTTATCGATTCCCTGCACTTCCAGGCCAAACCCGGCGTTTTCGATCAGACGCCTGTGGGGCAGCAGGGCAAAATGCTGAAAAACCATTCCGGTCTTGGATCTTCTGAAACCACGCAATGCATCGTCCGGCAGGGAGGTAATATTCAGTCCGTCAACGAACACCTCCCCGGACGTGGGCATGTGAAGCCGGTTGATGCAGCGGAGCAAAGTGGACTTTCCGCTGCCCGAAAGTCCCATCAGACAGAAGATCTCTCCTTCCTCCACCTCAAAGCTGGCGTCCCTTGTACCGACCACACAGCCGGTTTTCTTCAGGAGTTCCACCTTGTTAAGGCCTTGATGTTGATCCCAGTTGGGAATGATCTGATCCGGTTCAGGTCCGAATATTTTCCACAGGTTCCGGCATTGAATCTTGCTCTTTTTTCCTTTACTCATTCTAACCTCGTTTCAGCGTATACCGTCAATGGAAACGGTCTGTCCGACCATTTCAAAAATACGAATTGATGTCTGTATTGATGTCAATCCGTCAAACCTTATCCGGTGTTTGTGCCCGGGTCCGGTTCCTTTGCTAAGACCGGGCCCGGGCGCTTATGCATCACGGGGTTATTTGATTCCTTTGATCCATTGATTCACGATCTGGGGATGATCGGCTATCCATTGACCGGCGACCTTTTCCGGATCCTGTTTGGGATTGCCGGGCACCTCTTCCAGGGATGAGATCATGGCATTGACTTCCTCAATGGGCATATTCCATTGTTTAAAGAACTGGAAGGCCTTGGGGGATTTCTTCTTGAGTTTGGCACTATAGCCCACATATACCTTTGCAGGCTGCCAGTCACAGGTAATCTTGCTTTCTTCGGGCTTTTTGTCCACGTAGACCCATTTTTCAGGATCATAGGCAGGTAATTCAAGCTTTGTCAGGTCATACACGGCAAAAGGCCATTCAGGAGACCAATAATAGAAAAGCATGGGTTTTTTCTGGCGCATGGCCTCTTTGAGGGAGGTCAGAAATACCCACTGGTCCACCACGTAGTTTTCCAGGGGAAGACCAAAGTCACGGAGCTGCACCTTGGTAATTTCAGTGGACATCCAGCCGAAACCGCCGGCCCAGATGTCACCGATGCCGTTGCCGGTCATATCGAAAATTTTTGCTTTTTCAGGATCTTTCAGATCCGCAAGGGTGTGAATTCCGTATTTTTCAGCTGCCCAGGTGGGGATAAACCAGCCCTGGGCGGCATTGTCAAAACTTAAGGTCAGTTCAACGGCCTTTTTCTTCTCAACGTATTTTTCTATTCCTGCATTCTGGTTGGGCCACCAGAGATCGGGAAAAACATCAACGCTGCCCTTTTCCATCCCTGCCCAGGTCAGGGCAGGATTCAACTGCTGGAGCTGGGCCGATACTCCCAGCTTGTCTTCCAGTACCTGTTTCATGACATGGCTTACGGCAATGGCACCGGACCAATTCATCTCGGCAATCACCACCTTTTGGGCCGCCAGGACCGTATTGCAGTTGAATAGGAGGCCCAGCAGGAAAACGGCTGCCAAAAGACCGGTTCCCAGGCGTTTCCCTACGGCTGTGCTGATTTTAGATCCTGTTTTTCCGTCCTGTCTTGATTTGAGTAACATGTTTTTCTCCTTTCAGTACAAACATTGATGAGAATATGCCTTTGCATCATCTACGCAGAATACTGGTTTGTCCAGAGTAAAATCAGTTGTTCCCCGGTTCGATTTCTCCTGGCGGCAAACACCAAACCCAACAAGGTTCAGGTGTACAAATCGATACGGGTCTACTGACTCAGGAACAGCATTCTGAGGGGCGGTAAAGCCCTCTGCAGAGTCTGACCGGGCACAACGGTTCAATAACTCTATTCAAAGGAAAAAACCGGATCATTTGGATGGATTCCACAACCATGTCTGTTATGGAACCCCATTTCCAGGTTCTTTCCCGGAATACGAAAAACAGGTGAATATTTAGCAATTTTTTTGTTCTGGAATTCGGCAGGACGGCATTTCGGATCCGGGAAACAGCTTGGACAAGGATGATCAGCATATTGAAATCAATTTTTTGAGAGGGGGTAAAATGCATCCTTATCCTTTTATGCCGCCGGTCAGGGCGGATAGCTTTCCATTATTCAATTTCTGAATCGGATTTGCCGTTTCACTGACATCATAAAGGTCTGCAACAATGATGCCAAATTCCTTTTTCCCCAGGGATCCTTGAAAGACGGGCCTGGGGCCGGGTTCTCCCGAATGGGCCGGGTTCAGTCTCTTGTTCTGCTCCGGAGTAAATTTTCATTGGATATTCAAAGGGACACAGGAAGGCAGGTCACCGGGGGAAAGGGGTGTGAGCCCCTGGAAAAGGGACGGGTATAACGGGTTTGGAGACTCTCTGGTTCCCGGGATCTCTGATTTGGGTGATGCAAATTTGAAATTATTTCCTGAATCCAACTCATTTATGCATCACGGGCCAAAGATGCGGCTCCGCATCAGAGGGTGAATGACCGCCCGATATTTTTAAGGGTATGGGACAGATTCCTAAAATCCCCCCGTTCCAACCCGCTCAGGATGGCGTCCATGCCTTCGGGATCGTATTCTGCCGGAGACGGAATTTCAACGGGAATTGGATTCTCTTTTAGATCAAGATAGAGGTCAATCTGTTTTTCCAGGTGGTCAATGGAAAAATCATTGAGCTGCGCTGAAAACCCGAACAGATGTCTCAGGCTATGATAGTCGTAGCGATCAACCAGGCTGAAAGTCTCCACGGTTTCCCGGGCCGCATCCTCATCGTAAACATCCCGGCTGTGGCTGCAGGCGCTTTGGCAGCCCGGGATCCCCAAAAAAGCGTTGAGCTCGGCAAGAAGAATATTCAAAAGGCTGTTGGACCGGCTTCCGAACATCAGGGGCATATCTTTTTTGCTCAAATCGGAAATCGTGGGCATGGCAGCATGGACGCATCTGATGCCGGGATGGATCAATTGGGCAAGAACCAGGCCGAAAACGGCCTCGGCGTGTGCCAGGGTGGCCAGGGAGCTCATGGAATAGGGAGCCGTGAGTCCGCCGATGGGCATGGAATTCATGATAAAGGGGATCCCTTGCCGGACCGCTGACAGAAAGGGGTCGACCATCTGATCACTGATGCTCAGAAAAGTGGAGGTAATACTGAGGGCCACACCGACCTTATGCCCCTTTGCACCCCAACCGGCCAGGTGGCGGATCGCCTTTTCAGTCAGCAGGGTCGGGGTAACCAGCTTTCCACTGCTGCACCGGATCATGATATCAATCAGACCGCACTCCAGGTCTGCCCTGCCCTGGAAATCCGATTTTTTGATTCTATTGCACAGGTTGAAGGAGGTTTGGAGGCTGGTCAGAAAATCGGTACGGCCATAGATTTCGGAAAGCCTTTCCATGTCTTTTAAACCAGGCGTCCGGGGGCCGCCCTTGTCCACGATATAGGCGGCCATACCACCGGTTCCGAAGCCCTTGGGCCAGAAGGCCATGCCGGAACGAACCCTGTCCAGGCCTTCATCTATGACATCCCTGGACAGATAGAGTTTTCCCAGGGGTTCGGTATAGGTGATTTTCCCTTCTGCAGCAGGGCCTGCCGCGTCCAGTATTTTTCCTGCCGTTGCCGGGGATACCCTGAATCCGATGGATTCAATCAGCAGCATGGCGTCTTCATGTATCTGGATGTAAAGCGGGTAATTGCCAAAACATTCCTTGCATCTGCTACCGATGTCCGTTGCCATGGTATCTACTCCCCTTAATGTGTCAATATCATCTGAAAAAGGGCCTTTTCCTGCTTTGACAAACAACCCCGGGCTGTTGTGATGAAGATGTTTTTTTTTGCATCCCCGGTTTGGGTTTAGCAAAGTGCGTGCCATGGAAAATCCGTAAGCATGTATGGAGTCGGATTGAAAGCACTACGGCCCGGAAACTCCCGGCTTCTGCTCAAGGAAAATTGAAGACAGGCCCGTCTCTGCCAGATGAAACCGCGTCAATAATATTCTATTTCACCCCCCGGACTGCCGCAAAAGTGATGCACCGGGGCAAAGGGTTTCGGTAAATAATGCGATAATGCATCAGGGGCGGACCGCCCCGGATCTCCGAGATTGGATCACCTCCCTGCCATGTCTGACCCAGGTGTAAAAAGCCGGCAGCGTGAGAACCCAAGGGAAAACAAAGGGTTGCAGGAGATCTTTCCATTGATGAGGACTCCCCTCACCCAGAAAGAGGATAGAGGAATGGCCCCGGCCGGGTAAGGCACCGGACAGGCACTTCCGGTCATTTTATAGCATGGTATATCTAGTAAATATAAGCATCAAACACCATGATTTCAAGGGCTTATACCACAACAAAAACAAAGGCCTGTCCAATGGCATATGCCTTGCAGAATATAGCAGGCAACACAAAACAGGTGATTGGCTTTTACGCGGTTTACAGAATAAGGAGGTGAAAATTTGGGTCGAAACTTATTGGCTGGAAAAACATCCATGGGCGGGTTCAGCCTCAATGTTTTTACGGATGATGAATGTGATGAAATCCATCTGGCCACCCTTGAGGTGCTGGAAAAGACCGGGATGTTCGTAGAGGATGAAGAAGCACTGGAGGTTTTCGGCAGTAACGGTGCGCAGGTTGACCAAGAGAAAAAGATCGTAAAACTGCCTCCTTATATGATTGAGGATGCCGTGCGCACGGCACCGCCGAAGATCTTCCTTGCCGGAAGAAATCCCAAAAACGACTACATCATGGAAAACAGGCGGGTGGGATTCACCAATTTCGGAGAAGGGCTCCAGATCGTGGATCCCGACACCGGAGAACTGAGACAAACCAACAAACAGGATGTTGCCGATACCGCTAAAATGGTGGATGCACTGGATGAGATCGACGTCTACCTGCGGGCCGTCGGGGCCCACGAAGTCCCCCAGGATGTGGCACCGCTTCACAATGCAGAGGCGTTTTTTCCAAACACATCCAAACACTGCTTTATCGGCCCCATCAACGGGTTTAATGTTAAGAAACTGGTCGAAATGGCGGCAGTCATTGCCGGAGGAAGAGAGGCACTGAAAGAACGGCCGATCATGTCCTTTAACACCTGCCCGGTCAGCCCCCTGAAACTGGTCAGGGACGCCTGTGAAATCATCATGGAAGGCGCCAAAAACAATATTCCGGTCAATGTCCTGTCCATGGCCATGGCAGGCGGGTCTACCCCGGTCAATATGGCCGGGACCCTGGTCGATCATAATGCCGAGGTCCTGACCGGGATCTGCCTGGGACAGCTGACCCGAAAGGGAACCCCCATGATATATGGCAGTTCCACCACAGCCATGGACCTGAGATTCGGTACAGCCTCAGTCGGGTCGCCCGAGTGCGGTATGATCAATGCGGCGGTTGCCCGTCTCGGCAATTATTACGGCCTGCCCACATGGGCCGCCGGTGGCTAGGGCGACAGCAAACTATGTGATGCCCAAAGTGGTCATGAAAAGACCATGACCGGCCTTCTGGCAGCGTTGGCAGGGACCAACCTGATTTACGGACCGGGAATGATCGAAAGCGGAATGACATTTGACTACGGGCAGATGGTAATGGATGCGGACTTTGTAAGGATGATCAAGTTTGCTGTAGGCGGCATACCCGTGAACGACGAAACACTTTCAGTTGATCTCATCAAGGAGGTGGGACAGTTTAAGGATTATCTCGCCCATGAAAACACCTACAAGCATATGCGCATGTATCCGCAGCCGAAAGTGATGGACAGAAGAATGCGGGAGGACTGGGTGGCATCCGGAAGCATGGACATGTATGCCAGGGCCATGGAAACGGCCAGGATGATTTTGAAAACCCACAAACCGGAACCGCTGTCTGAGAGTACTCTTGAAGAGCTCAGGTTAATTGTCCGGGGAGCGGAACAGGAGTTGGGTTTATCCTAACAGAAAGGAAAAAAAGATGGCTGAAATAAACGAAAAGATAACCCAGTTGGTAATCGCCGGAGACGGTGCCCTGCTGGAGACAATGGTTCACATGGCCCTGGACACAGGAGGCAATGCAGCAACCATCCTTGACCAGGCCCTTCTTCCGGCCATGGACATTGTGGGGCAGAGAATGAAGACCGGGGAGATGTTTATCCCGGAGGTTCTTCTGGCGGCCAAGACCATGGAGGCAGGCCTAAAGGTTCTCACCCCTTTCCTGGCCGAAGGAGAGAAGTCCAACGCAGGGACCTGTGTCCTGGGGACCGTGGAGGGGGACCTCCACGATATCGGCAAGAACCTTGTGGGGATGATGCTGTCCGGTTCCGGATTTAAAGTGATCGACCTGGGCATTAATGTGACGGCCGCTGATTTTGGAAAAGCCGCAGTGGAAAACAATGCAGGCATCGTCTGTATGTCGGCCCTGCTCACCACCACCATGCCCAAGATGAAACAGACCATAGACCACCTGACAGAAGCCGGCCTCCGTGAAACGGTAAAGATCCTGGTCGGGGGCGCTCCGGTAACCGCAGAGTATGCCCGGGAGATCGGGGCGGACGGATACGGGTTCAACGCTGCCGACGCAGTGGAGAAGGCCAAAGAGTTTGCTGCAGGTTAAATCAAGGTTCAGGTGATGGTGCCTGGGTTCAAACACCATGGAGAAAATTCAATGATTGTTGTAGGAGAACTGATAAACGCCAGCCGGAAAAAAATAGGCGAGGCATTAAGCGCACAGGATGCAGACTATATCAAAGAGGTTGCAGCAGCACAGCACAATGCCGGCGCTGCTTTCATCGATGTCAATGCCGGCATCTTTGTGGAAGAGGAACCCGAATATATCAAATGGCTCGTGGAGAACGTCCAGGAGGTCGTGGACGGACCCTGCAGCATTGACAGCCCCAGCCCCGTGGCCATTGAAGCGGCCCTGTCCGCCCACAAGGGTACCCCCATGATCAATTCCATCTCCCTGGAAAAAGATCGGTACGATGCCCTGCTGCCCATTGTGGCCGGAACCGATTTCAAGGTGGTCGCCCTGTGCATGAGCGATGAAGGGATGCCCGAAACCGTTGAGGACCGGCTGACCATTGCAGACAAACTGGTGAACGCCCTGGTGCAGAACAACGTCGATATCGATAACATCTACGTTGATCCCCTTGTTCAGCCGATTTCCACGAACAAGGACTTTGGGACCGGTTTTCTCGACTCTATTGAGCAGATCGTCAAACGCTTCAAGGGCGTTCATACCATGTGCGGGCTTTCCAATATATCATTCGGTCTGCCCAACCGGAAGTTCCTGAACCAGCTTTTTGGTGTCATGGCCATTTCAAAGGGACTTGACGGCCTGATCATCAATCCCCTGGACACGAGGATGATGGCCAATATTGTTGCAGCCGAGGCTCTGGCCGGAAAAGACGATTACTGCATGAATTATCTCAAGGCCTTCCGGGAAGGGCTTTTTGAAAATTAAGGCCTTCTCTTTTCGGGGGGTGGATCGGATGGGATCACGCGGACTCTAAATCCGTGCAGCCGGGTGCAACTCCCGGGCTCCCCGCCAGTTTTTCAGATTCAATATTTGTAAAAAGGAGAAATGAACAATGATGGACCAAGCCATAATTGACGATGCCGGACAATCTCTGGTGAAAGGCAGTAAGGACGGGGCAATTGCCCTTGCCCGCGAGATACTGGACAAGGGGATTGATCCTGTGACCATGATGGACGAGGCATTCATACCGGGCATTAACCAGGTGGGAGAACTCTTTGGCAGGGGCCAGCTTTTCCTTCCCGAGCTGATCATGGCGGCTGATGCCATGAAAGCCGTAACCGATGTTGTCAATGAAACCATCAGCAGCCAGGCGGTACAAAAAGAAGCCAAGGGCAAAATCCTCATCGCCACGGTAAAAGGGGATGTCCACGATATCGGCAAGTGTATCGTTACCTCACTTTTCCAGGCCAACGGCTTTACCGTCCACGACATGGGCCGTGACATCGACACGGAAAAGATCCTTGAAGAGGCCGTGCGCCTGGATGTGGACATCATCGGCACCAGCGCATTGCTGACCACTACCATGCCCAAACAAAAGGATCTTGAAGAACTGCTCAAACGCAAAGGTCTGAAGGACCGTTTCAAGACCATGGTCGGCGGCGCACCGGTCACCCCGCGCTGGGCAACCCGCATCGGAGCCGATGCCTATGCCGAGGATGCCCAGGACGGTGTGTGCAAGGCAGAAGAACTTCTCGGGCTTTCCTGAGGCCTGTAGATTTCTGCACTGGGACGGCCCGGACAGATCCTTAGGGGCAACTGCCGGGCCCATTCCAGAGGAAGAAAAGATCCATTGCCAGTCCTGCCCGGGATCAGACTGTCCCGGGCAGGTGCCACCCCCCTACGATTAAAGGTTATCTCTAATAATTAGACTTTTGGTTTGAGTTCAAGGCAAAGGGGATAGGCCAAAAGGCGATTATCAGAGAAGGCCTAAAACAGGAGAACCGGATTATGGCCCACCAAACCAGAGATCATAACCTTCGATTGAAAGGGATCCTTTCCAATGCCCTGGCCGGAACTGCACCCGGCCGGGAGGATATCGTTTTTCTGCTCTCCCTGTCCGACGAAGACAGCATTTCCATGCTGTTTGACACGGCCCGACAGATCCGCAGCCGTCACTTTGGAAACCGGGTGTTTCTCTACGGGTTTCTCTATTTCAGCACAGAATGTAAAAACGACTGCCTGTTCTGCAAATACCGCAGATCAAACCGATCTCTCATACGGTACAGAAAGAGTCCAGAAGAGATTCTGGAGGCGGCCGAAGCCATGGCCGCAAGCGGGGTCCACCTCATCGATCTGACCATGGGGGAGTCTGCCTTTTTTCATAACCGGGGCGATCTCGGATTCAAGGCCCTGGTTGATCTTACAAAAGGGATAAAAAGGGCCGCCGGCCTGCCCCTGATGATCTCTCCCGGGGTAGTTCCGGAAAAGACCCTGGCAGAACTGGCAGCCGCCGGCGCAGACTGGTATGCCTGTTACCAGGAAACCTATAACAGGGAACTTTTTTCGACCCTGAGGCTGGACCAGTCCTTTGACCGGCGGATGGAAGCGAAAAAAACTGCCGGCAGTCTCGGCATGCTGGTTGAAGAGGGGCTCCTGCTGGGCATGGGCGAAACCCTGGATGATGTTGGGGATGCCGTCATGGCCATGCAAGCCCTCGATGTGGATCAGGCAAGAGTAATGACCTTCAGGCCCCAGGCCGGAACCCCCATGGAGCTTCTTCATTCCCCTGACGCACTGGGAGAACTCATGGTGATTGCGGTTTTAAGGCTGGTCCTGCCGGACCGGCTCATTCCCGCCTCCCTGGATGTGGACGGACTGGCCGGGCTGGGGCAGCGGCTCGATGCAGGTGCCAATGTGGTCACCTCCCTGGTGGTCCCCGGACAGGGGCTGGCCGGGGTAGCCCATCAGACCCTGGATATTGAAGGATCCAGAAGAACACCCCGGGCCATTGGGCCCGTTCTTGAAGCCAGGAGTCTTAAACCCGCTTCCAGGAATGATTATCTGACCTGGATGGCATCTACCCGGAACGGCCATGCCGGCGGCCTTCCATGGCCTGACAATCTTTCCTCCCCGGATTTGTTCCCGGATCTGGAGAAGATAGCCCCGGGAGGGGAAGACCGACCGTTTGTACAGATGGAGAATTAGGCCCATGTCCCTCTGCCCTGACAGGGGAACCCCTGTCAAACGGACCTACCAAAAACGGGTCAGCCTGTTCCGGCTGCTCCATAAAATGAAGCTTTGGCCGTCCAGAAAGGGCGTGCTTCACGGCATCAGAGCCATTGAGCAGACCGGAGACCGGGCCAGGATCACCACCCATTGCAACCAGGAATTTCTGGTGAGAGATTCGAGAACCAGCCGGGCAACCAGGGCGCTGCGCAACAAGTGGTTCGTCAAGCCCTGCAGTGCCTGTGCGGTCCCGGACTGGAAACTGGACAAGTACTCCACAACGCGGTTCAGCCGCCATTACGGTTCCGCCCTCCATTTGGAGGAGGCAGTCTCCAAAGAGGAGGCAGGGGCCTGAACACACCGGAAGACAAAAGCACCATAACTTGGATTTGAAGGAGATGAGTATGACAGAAATTTTAACCAGAACCGGAGACGGGTTCAAGGTCGTCATGACCGAAGACGAAGTGAGAAGGGACATCGAGGAGGGCACCAAAGATGCGGCCGAACGGGCCGGCATTGATCCCCTGGCAGGGGATGAAATGGAACACATCCTGGAGATGTTCCGGAATACGGACAAAATTGTCGGGGTGGAATCGGGCAAGGAAGTGGTCATGAGCTACGACGGCATGTCCTCCAAGATCCGGCGGGCCCATATCGTCATTGACCGGATTCAGTCCCTCCAGGTATTTGAAAGGGCTCTGGGGGCAGATACCCTGGAACTCCAGCACATTGACTATAGTTTTAAACCGGCAAAGCCCATCGTGGGATTTGAACTGCCCGACCTGGACCTGCTGCTCAACTCCACAGTGGCTCCGGTGTTTTACGGAGCCATGCCCAATCTCGGACTTTACAGCCAGCCGGACGGCCCCTGCCCCAACCCTTCGGATCTCCTCCCCTTAGGGAAGATCGAGGAGGCCAGGCAGGCCTATGAAGAGGCCATTGAATATGCCGTGAGTGACATTGTTTATGTGGCCTCTGAAATGTACGAAGCCGGGGTGGACGGGATCAATATCGATACCGTCGGCGCCGCAGGAGATGCCGATTTTCTGGCTGCCCTCAAGGCGACCAGAATCCTAAAGGAAAAATATCCGGACATGGGGATTGAGATGGGTATGGCCGGGGAGTTTGTCCTGGGCATGCACGGGGACCTTTCCTGGGAGGGGGTCAGACTTGCCGGGCTCTATCCCCAGGATCAGGTCAGACTGGCCCAGAAAGCCGGGGCCACCATATTCGGTCCGGCCATCAACATCGTTACCAGCGGAACCCTTCCCTGGAATGTGGCCCGGTCCGTGACTTTCTGCAAGGCCTGTTCGGAAACCTCCGAGATCCCGGTTCATGCGAATCTGGGCATGGGGGTCTGCGGCATCCCCCTGACTCTGACCGTGCCCGTGGATGCCCTTTCAAGGGCGACCAAGGCCCACGTGGAGATCTGCCGCCTGGACGGGCTGTAGGTTGGCGTAGGCGATCCCTATGGGATGCACGCTGCACACGCACTCGTTGCGGGGATGGGCGGAGTACGGACTACCGGAGATCTGGTGGCCCGTCTGCAGCTGAACCGCGGCATGAGAATCGATGCAGCCAAGAAATATGTGGCCGATAAACTCCATATTGCCCTGGACGACATCAACGATCCCATTATCATGGGAGAGATCAGGGAGGATATGAATATCTTCCGGATTTCAGAGGGACAGGGAACTGTGGACGGCATTGCCGCCAAGTACAATATATCCAGGCTCCTGGACATGGACATCAACTGCGTTAACCGTTTTTTCAAGCATACCGGCATTTCCGTCTGATAAAGGCCCTCCTGGCCTGCCCTGTCCGTTCCGGGAATGATTCCCCCCGGTGCGGACAGGGAACCCGGGAGCAGCGGCAGAAAAACAGAGAGAAAGGACAATTCATACAGATGAACAACTACAGACCCATTGAAACCGACTGGGATTACCAGGCCACCCTTGACCGGAGACATGAGTTCATGTCTCCCTCTCTGGGAACCTTTACGGCCTTCAGCAGGCCGGTGATCCTGAAACGGGCCCAGATGCAGTACGTCTTTGATGAAAACGACAAGCAGTACCTGGACTGCCTGGCACAGAATCTCTGCATCAGTGTGGGCCACAACCACCCCCTGGTGAATGAGGAAGCCAAAAAACAGATCGATGAAATGGTTCACTGCACGACCATGTACTACCAGGCCGTGCCCGCCCATTTTGCAGAGGAACTGGTGGGAAAGATGCCCCCGGGCGAGGACTGGGTGGCCCATTTTGTAAACTCCGGAGCCGAGGCCAATGACCTGGCCGTTCTCATGGCCAGGTTATATACGGGCAATTTTGAAATCCTGGCTTTGAGAAACAGTTTTCACGGCCTTCATTTTGGCGCCATGGCCCTGACCGGGGTAAAGACCTGCCGCCACAACGTCCCCCTTGCCGGGGGAATCACCCATGTCCACAACCCGGATCAGTACCGGGGCGTCCACGGGGCCACCGTGGAGCCTTACGTGAACGAAATCGAGGTGACCATCAACTCCTCAACCCCGGGGGAGATCGCCGGATTCATCGCCGAACCCGTCCAGGGGTACGGCGGGGTGGTTCCTTTGCCCGAAGGCTACCTTGCCGGCGCATTTGAGCGGGTCCGGGCCGCCGGAGGGATCTGCATCATCGATGAGGTCCAGACCGGTTTCGGACGGATGGGCTCCCATATGTGGGGATTTGAATCCCATGGGGTGACCCCGGACATCGTGGTCATGGCCAAGGGTATCGGAAACGGATATCCCATTGCCGCCGTGGTGGCGAAAAGGGAGGTGGCCGAGGCCATGTCCAAGAAAAAATTCTTCAACACCTACGGATCCAACCCCATGTCCAGTGCAGCCGGACGGGCCGTACTCAGGGCCATTGAAGATGACAGCCTCATGGAAAATGCCCGGGAAACCGGAGATCTCCTGGAAAAGAGGATGCTCGATTTAAAAGAAAAACACGATATCATCGGGGACTTCCGCGGCAGGGGACTGATGCGGGGGGTTGAGTTTGTCAAGGACCGGACCACCAAAGAGCCTGCCCCCGATGAAGCGGCCCGGGTGGCGGAAATGAACAAGGACAGCGGCCTGATCGTCGGACGGGGAGGCGTTCACGGCAATATCCTGCGCATCAATCCCCCGATCTGTGTAACAGAAAAAGATATCGAATTTATCTCCGATGTCATGGCGGAAAGCTGCAGCAGGCTCTAATCAGAATCCTGTCCACCCCCGGCAACCCGGCAAAGGAAAAAATTATCAGGGAACTCTCTGCCTGCATTGCCGGGGCCGGATGCCCCGGATGCTACCGAGGGATTTCCTATGGATCTGGCCAATTTTCCAGGGGTAAACCTCAGGGGGCCAAAACCAGTTTGGCCCTGGCATGGGCATCAACAGCACGGTCGCTGAACCACCAATAGAGTTTCTCCCCTTTCATAAAGGGTCCGACCTGGTCCCGCTGGTGGGCATGGAAGGTACGGCCGCTGATTCCCCCGGGAAGAACGGCCGCCACCTTTTCCCCGTCCCCCAGATCCGCCACCATGCGCAGGGCCGCGCAATAGGAAACCGAAAAGGGCTTATCCGCCGGGAAAGCCGCCCGGTAGAGGGTCTCCCCGGAACCGGCCATGGGCATGGGCCCGGTCCCCAGCAGGGTCCTGCCCAGGCCTTTTCTCCGGATAGGGTTGACCAGTTCAAGGGTGTGGATCCTGCCCCACTCCCAGACTTCTGGATCTGATCCCATCAGGGAAACCAGATCTGTCCTGGCCCGTAAGGCGGCGGAGATCATCAGATCCTCCAGGGACTCTTTCCGATCCTTGGTCCGGATATCGTCAAACCAGGGGGATTGGCCTTCAACCACCATCTTCTCTACTCTTTCCTGCCAGAAATAAGGGCGCTTTATCAGGGACAGGGCCTTGTCCTCCCCCAGGTCATCCTCAAACAGGGCCAAAACAAAATACCGGTAAATTGCCTGGAATACGGACGGGGCGGATTCCTTCTCCTTATCCGACCCATCCCAGGCATAAAGAATCAGCCCCAGGTCCCGGGTGGACTCGCTCTTCATCAGGGCCCGGGCCATGACCGGGGCCACTTTTTCGGCCATGAGGTTCTGGGTATCCCGCTGGAAAGCCCACATATCGTCAACCGTCAGCGGGTCCGGTCCGGTCATGAGCTGTTTCAGGCGCCGGTACCGATAGGAAGATGCAAAATAGGAGGAATAATACCAGGGATAATCCCCTGGAACCATTTTCTGATTACAGGTGCCGATCCACTTCTTTGCAGGATTGATTGTCCCGGGCATCCGGTTCGGAGGGATCCAGCCCTGCCAATTGTCGGAAGAATCCCGGACCGGATGGGGAAAGGTTCCGTCCCCGTCGGTGCGGACGGGAATCTTTCCGGAAGCCCGATGGCCGATATTCCCCTTCACATCGGCAAAGACCCAGTTCAGGCAGAGCATGGGACAGTTCTCCAGGGCCCGGGAGAGATCCCGGCTGTTTCTGGCCCTAAGAATATCGATTATGCCGATCTTTGACCCCATGGACTCTGCCGGGGCAAATCTCAAGGTAATGATTTTATTGGTTTTCAGATCTTTGAAAATATCGGAAACCACGGGTCCCCTGCGGGTTTTCCGGATGAGGATGGTTTCGGTTCTGAACCCGCCGGCGGCATTTTTGTCCCGGATCTTCAAGGTCTCCCGGACCTGAGCAAAGGGCAGGGAGAGATCTCCCTCCAGGTAATTGCCGGGATTTTCCGGGTCCGGGGTTTCAATGTAAAGATCTGTCATATCCCCGTAGTTGTTGGTCACGGCCAGGGCCATATGGGAGGTCCGGCCCACGGCCATGCCCGGAATCCCCGGGATGGTAACCCCCACGGCCCGGACACTTGGGGAAAAGAGCCCCATGGGATACCAGACCCCGGGCAGGATCCGGGTATCCAGATGGGGATCTCCGGCCAGGATGGGACTTCCCGAGGCAGACCGCTCCGGGGCCACGGCCCAGTTATTGCTCCCGGCACGAAGCTCCCGGTCCCGGGTATAGGCGGACAAGTATTGAATCACCCCCCCGGTGAAACCGAGGGAAGGCCGGGCCGGCAATTTGAGTTCCCCGGTATCCCCTGGATCGTCCGGATTGAAATTCAGGGGCATGATCTCCAGGGTCTTCTCATATCCCAGGGTTTCCAGAAGCATCTGGGCAATGATCTCCGTATCCAGGTTGGCTGAGGTGGAAAATCCCATATAGTAGAGGATGCTGATGGAATCGGCGATTTTCCAAGGCTCGGGGCGGATGCCTGAAAGTCTGAACTCCACGGGGATATCACCGGGGCATTGGGTGATAAAGGCGTTGATCCCGTTGACATAGGATTGAAAGAACCGGGCGGTCTGTTTATCCAGAAGGGTCGCCTGCTTTTCGGCCATGGCATAGAGACCGAGGGTCCGCATGCGGATGTCAAGGTCCCGGGCCAGGGAACCGGCCAGTTCGCTGATCCTTCCCCGGACCATCATCCGGGTCAGCTGCATCTGGAAAAGCCGGTCCTGGGCCGTGGCAAATCCCTGGGCCATGAAAAGATCATCCAGGCTTTGGGCCCGGGCATAGGCCATGCCCTTTTCATCCCGGAGGAGGCTCACCCGGTTCCCAAGCCCGGGAATCCGGATCTCCCCCTTTGTCTGGAAATCATTCAAATGGGGCAGACTCAATATGAGCCCTGCCCCGACCAGGGCCACAAGACCCAGCAGTGCCACGAATATGCGAAACCATTTCATCTATGAATCCTTGGCTTAGAGATGGGATTGGAGGACAGTATAAGCTTCTTGGCCAGGGCCTGTCAAGGCGCCCTGCTCCGGATTGCCCTGCCTGCTGCATACGGACCCGTTCTCCGGACCCTGCCCGGCGAAACAGACACTTTCCGCTGGGGGCGGGGATTCACGATTTTTTCAAAACCATGTTGTAATCTTTCCCCGGTTCTGGTAGCGAATCCTTAGAATCTGCCGGGGAAAAAGCCGGCGGCTTAAGGGGCCCGGGACCGGACAGGGAGTAAATATGAAAAAAAAAGACTCCGCCAGGGAAAAAATCAAGGCAGGATCCATCATGATCCTGGCACCCTTTCTGGGTATGATCTCCCTGCTCTTATTTACCCTCTTTCTGTTTTCCGGCCGTTTTCATCCCATGGATCTGAAGCTTCCGGAACAGGGTCTGCTGATATGGGATACCCTGCTCTCACTGATCTTCTTTGTCCAGCACAGCGCTATGATCCGGAGGGGATTTCAGTCCCGGCTGATAAGATCGGTCCCGCCCCACTATGTTCATTCCATTTTCACTATTGCTTCAAGCCTCGTTCTGATCCTGGCAGTCCTTCTCTGGCAGCCGTCAACGATTGTCCTGTTTGAACTTCAGGGCCTTGCAAAGGGGTTGGCAAGGGGAATCTTTCTCCTGGGGATTGCCGGAACTCTCTGGGGCGGTTTCTCCCTGAAAGGATTTGATCCCTTTGGCCGCATTCCGCTCCGGGATTATCTCAAGGGCCGGCCCGGGAGAACCTGGCCCTTTTCAGTCACCGGTCCCTATCGATGGGTCCGCCATCCCTTATACTTTTTTGTCCTGGTAATGATCTGGGCCTGCCCGGTTCTGACGGCCGACAGGCTCCTGTTTAACATCCTCTGGACCCTCTGGATCATCCTGGGAGCCCATTGGGAAGAAAAAGACCTGGTTTCCGATTTTGGAAAAAAGTATTCCAGGTACCAGGAGGAGGTTCCCATGCTCATCCCATGGAAAATCCCCGGGAAAAAATCCGGGCAATGAGCGGTTATTTCCGGATCCGGCCCCACCCGGCCCGGGTCAGTTCTGCCAGATCCCGGGGGGAAAGTTCGATCTCCAGTCCCCTGCGGCCGGCACTGACAAAAAGAGTGTCAAATTCCCGGGCAGACTCGTCCATGATAAAGGCCAGGGATTTTTTCTGCCCCAGGGGGCTGACCCCGCCCAGGATATACCCGGTTGCCCGTTCAACCTCTTTCTGATCCGCCATTCTGGCCTTTTTGGCATTGAGCAGCCCGGCGGCCGACTTGAGATCCAGCTTCCCGGATACCGGAACCAGGGCCACAGCCAGTTCCCGGCTGTCCAGTTCAATGACCAGGGTCTTGAATACCCGGTCCTGGGAAAGGCCCAGCTTTTCAGCTGCCTCATCCCCATAGGAATCCGAGGAAGGATCGTGTGTATACTGGTGAAGTGTAAAATTTATCTTTGCCTTTTTGGCCTGGTTCACAGCAGGAGTCATCTTGAGCCTCATTCATCATTTTCAAACCGACATATGGATTATTTCAGGGTCCCCAGGATAATACCCGATTCCGTGGGACCTTTAAAGGGGGTCCGGACGATCTCCTTCACCCCGGCCGACTCCAGCATCCTGACCAGCTCTTCCTGGGAATAGGCCTGTCCCCCTCGGGTCCCCAGGAGCATGTTCAGGGAGAACAGGGCCGGAAACAGGGGACGGTCCCGGGTATTGTCCAGGATAAATTCATGGACGATGATCATGCCTCCCGGTTCAAGAACCTTCACGGCTTTTTCTATGATCCCCCGGCAGTCCTCCGGACTTTCCCCGTGGAGAATGTGGGAGAGGAATGCAACATCAAAGGAACCGGTTACCGGCTGGGTCAGGTAATCCCCCGGCATGAACTCCACCCGGTCTTCCATGGAAAATTGCTTGATGATCTTTTCGGCAAAGGGCCGGGTGGTTTCAAGATCATAGACCGCTGCGGTCAGCCCGGGATTCTGCATGCAGAAATGAACGGCATAGGTCCCCGGCCCCCCGCCCAGATCAAGGAGGCGGGTCCGGGAGGAAAGATCGATGCCGGGCACCAGCAAAGGAGCCGTGGCCATGGCATTGTTGAACATGCCCATTAAAAAGCTCTCCCGCCTTTCCTCCTCCCCGTAAGATGCCCTCTTCCGGACCGGGAGACCGGTTTTAACCGCTTCATCCAGCTTTGACCAGGACTCCACCAGATGATGGTGGTGCCGGATCATGAACCCTACATAGCCGGGGGATTCTCTGGACAAAAACATCTCCGCCTCCGGAGTATTCCGGTACCGGTCCTCTTTCTTCTCAAGAAGATCCATGGCTGACAGGGCATCCAAAAGCATGGCAAGCCCCCTTTCATCGGCCTTGACTTCCCCTGCCAGGTCCTTCACGGTACAGGTCCCCCGGCTTATCCTGGAAAACAGGTCCAGCTCCACTCCGGCATGGAGGGTGCATGTCTGCCAGTATGCACCGGATATCCCCAGCAGCCGGCCCGGATTCATTTTGTTTGTACTCATGCGTGGCCTCCTTTCTGATGGTTCCCATCCCTTTGATCCATTATATCCCATGAACACCGGAAATCCGAAAAAATATTTTAATTTTCTTGCTTTTTCCCTTTTGTTTTTTTATAGCATTTTCTATTCAGGTGCCGATGAACCGGCTGAATAGGGAATCCGGTTGAAATCCGGAACGGACCCGCCGCTGTAACCGGGGACAAAAGCTGCCGCATGCCACTGCCAATTGGAAGATTGGTGGGAAGGTGCAGTGAATAGGATGATCCGGAAGTCAGAAGACCTGCCTGGAAATTAAAAATCCCCTGCCCGGAAACCAGGGGGAAAAGATCTTGGAAAAGAAAAGGGATACCCCGGATCGATTGTTACAATCGATCCGGGGTTTTTTATTGGGTGTTTGGACGTAAATTCATCCATCTGCGGCGTTGCTGCACAAGCTTTGGAATCCTCACGTACTACAGTACGCTCCGGGTCCAAACTTGTTTGCGCCTTGCATCTGGACAAATTTACGTCCAAACAGAATCACTATTACTTATTTTTTGATGAGGTGCTCACATGTGTAACGGAAAAATGAAAAAAATCGTTTTGTTTGCTTGTATCCTGGGTCTTGCCCTGTGTTATGGAGGCAGTGTCTTTGCCGGTCACCACGGCAAGGAAAAACCGGTTAAAAAGGGGATCCTCCTGGTGGCCTTCGGCTCCAGTGAGGAAAGTGCCCAGGTCTCCTTTAAAAACATCGAAAAAAAGACCAAAGCTGCATTTCCGGAAATCCCGGTAAAATGGGCCTATACCTCCCATATTATCCGCCACAAACTGGCCAGACAGGGAATCCATCTGGATTCAGCCGAAGTGGCCCTGGCCAAGATGGCGGATGAAGGCTTTACCCATGTGGTTGTTCAGAGCCTTCACACCATCGGCGGAGCCGAATACCATGATCTGATCCGGGTAGTGGCCGGCTTTAAAACCATGGGCGCCTTTGAAAGCATCATACTGGGCAATCCCCTGCTGGCCACCCAGGAAGACATGGAAAGAGCAGTTTCCGCCCTCTTGAGCACCATTCCCAAGGAACGGAAAAAAGGGGAAGCCGTGGTCTTCATGGGACACGGGACCCATCATCCGGCCAATGCCTTTTATGCGGCCCTCATGCTCCAGGTCCAGCTCAAAGATCCCAATGTCTTTATCGGTACCGTAGAGGGATACCCTGCCCTTGAAGACATTGAAGCCCTGCTCAAGGCCAAAAAAATTAAGACCACCTGGCTCATTCCCTTCATGTCCGTGGCCGGAGATCATGCCAAAAACGATATGGCCGGGGATGAAGAGGATTCCTGGAAATCCATCCTGACCCAGGCCGGTTTCAAGTGCAAACCCGTTCTCAAGGGCACAGCCGAATACGATGCCTTTGTGGATATCTGGGTGGATCATATCAGGGGACCCCTGGGCCACTTTTAAAAAAGACCTCCCGGTCCGGGTATGGGATCTCACCCCGGACCGGATTATCCAAGGCAAACCCATTAACAAACGTCCTTTGCGGCGGCCATTGCCATGGATCTTCCACTGCTTTCTCGTTGGACGGTCCCGGCCGTCTTCCGGCCTTGAATGGGTGACCCTTTTACCTTTGACTAGACGGATCCGATTCCAAAAGCAAAGATAGCCAGCAGGCCGGAAGCAAAAAACGCCACCCTGAACCGCCAGGGCTGTTTTCCGATCAGACTTTTACTCAACAGCCATAAACCAGCTGCACATTTTAAAAATGCAGCAAGGGCCAGCAAAGGCTTGTTTTCCAGATGAATTAAACAAGGATTGGCAACAAATGCAAGGGGGACAAAATAAAGTCCCAGTCCCAGCCGAATGGCCTGGCCGGCCACCGGCACCCATCCCGTCTGGGCCATCCCTGCCGCAATGAACACGGTGCCGCAAACCGGGGGGGTAATGGTAGACAGCAAGGCATACCAAAAAACGAAAAGATGGGCATGCAGCGGCGGCAGGCCAAGTTCGATCAAAGCCGGTCCGGCAACGGACACGCAGATGACATAAGCTGCCGTCGTGGGCACCTCCATGCCGAGAATCAGGCAGGCCAGTGCGGTTAACAGCAGAGCAACCCATAAATTACCGCCGGAAAGTCCCAGGATAATCGAAGTGATCTTGACCCCCAGGCCGGTCATGTTCAGCACACCGATAATGATACCGGCGCAGATGATAATCGAGGCAATCATGGCGATCTGACCGGCGGCACTGGTCAAGGCAACAGAGAGGCGTCTTGCAAAGCGGGAAATCGAAAATTCAAGATGGTCATTAATCATCAATAATGCGATTGATGAAAAAATGGCCACACCGGCGGCAAACTGCGGTGTGTAGCCGGTAAAAAACATGATCGCCAGCAATGTCGAAAACGGGATCAGAAAAAAGGGTGCCAGCCTGAGAACGACACGGCCGGAAGGAATTTCATCAGGCGTCATGGCCCGCAGGCCGTAATAACGAGCAAATAGATCCACTCCGAACCAGGCAGCCAGAAAAAACAGAATTGCGGGAAGCAGGGCCGCCACCATGATGTGTGTATAATTGACCCGTAAAAGTTCCATCATGACAAAGGCCCCGGCTCCCATTAAAGGGGGCATGATCTGTCCGCCGCTGGATGCCACTGCTTCCACCGCAGCAGCAAAGCTTGCCGGATAGCCCAGGCGCTTCATGGCAGGCAATGTTACCGCCCCGGTTGATGCCACATTGGCCGAAGCTGAGCCGGATATGGAGCCGAAAAAAGCCGAAGACAATACAGACACCTTGGCCGCACCGGCACGAAATCTACCGGCCAGTTTGGTTGCCAGGGCCATGAAGGCAGATCCGCCGTCACCGGCACTGATAAAGGCGCCGAAGATGACGAACACGGCCACCACGTTAACGGAAACCCCTGTCAGAGGACCCCACAAGCCGCCCTCGGCGATGACCAGTGTTCCGATCATACTCCCGGCCGGGATACTTGGGTGACCGAACTCGCCGGGCAGATAGTGACCGAAAAATCCATACAGCAACGCCAGGACCGCCACAATCGGCAGGGCCAGTTTGATGGCCCGCCGGGCCATTTCCAGCACGACAAGGATCAAACCCACACCGAGTACATATTGAAAGGTTCCCTGAATAAAACCATATTGCTCGACCAGAATATCACGATTCAGAGCAATATAGGCGCAACCGGATATGCCCAGAAAACAGAGGACGTATCCGCTGAACCGCTTGAAACGGCTTCCCGTTACACCGATAATAAAAACCCAGGGCAGCGCCAGTGCCAGATGAACCGGACGGCTGATCAGGTTGGGAATCAGGCCGGTAAAAATGAGGTGGATGTGATAATAGACGCACACTCCGGCAAGAACCAGAACCGTATATCGCTGAATGGAGCTGAAAATCATAAAGTTTACATCCAGCGCCTGCCGCTGGGGCAGGCGCATTGACTCTGGTTATTGAAGTTTCTGGGGAATTGACGCGTTGATTTCCTTATAATAGCGGATAGCACCTGGATGCAGCTTTGCCCCCAGCGTTTGCAGGGTTTCAAGTGTAACGGCGTTCCACCATGGTCCGGTTTTACCCATGGCCTTTTTCTGTTCCCAGAAGGTTTGGGTCAACAGATACGCAGTTTCATCGTCCATCGACGTTGTTGTATAGGCGCCCACCGGGAGCGATGTGGTGGTCACATCCTGGTCGACCCCCGCATATGTTCCCGCCGGAATTACAAGCTTGGTCCGTTTGGTTTGGGCAACCTGGGCATCGGACATGCTTAAAATATGTATTTTCGTCCCGGCAGCGGCTTCCAGAACATTCGGCGCAGGATAGGATCCGGCTGTGGCAAACCCTTCAATCTGACGGTTTTTCAGCGCCGGCACAGCCGCATTCAATTCCACATCGACCAGTTTGACTTTCCCTTCCAAACCAAACATTTTAATGTATTTTCCCGCTTCACGTGCACCGAAACTGCCCTTGCCGATCAGAAATTTCTTCCCTGCCAGATCCTGGAATGTTTTCACACCGGAATCCTTGCGTACAACCAGGTGCATGGTCAGTGAAGGGATGGTGAACAAGGAGCGGATCTTCTGGTAATTGGGATTGGCATCACTGAACATCTTCTTACCGCTGAGGGCCAGTTTGACCAGCATGGGAGGCGTTGTGAAAACGTAGTTACCGGAACGATGAGCGACTTCCTTTACGTTCTGCACCGATCCCTGACTTTCTTCAACAGTGACGATAATATTGCCGTTGGATCCTTTTTTCATGGCCTCGGCAATCTGAACGGCCATCTGATAATAGGAGGAGGTCGTTTTAGCCGATTTATAGGTTATCCGGGTTTCGGCATGCAGCGACACGGTCAAAAACAGCAAAACGATCATCATCGTGGCCATAAAAAGGTTAAAACCGGTGTTTTTTCTGGCAAGCAATTGCATAATACCTCCTTTTTGGGTTTCCATTCAGGCGCGCGCTTTTATTTAATCAAAGCAAATTTCTATTGATATGCTGCCCGACACTTGAACATAAAATGGGTTCCATATCACATGGGGACAATAAATAAAACCCGGAAAGGCCGATCGCCCATAAGGTTTTTGACTTTCACCCCCCGGACAATCATTATGAAAAAATTCAAACGGCCCTTGGGTGAGCCCGAATGGGATTCGTGCCCGATTCTTTGGATTTTTAAGGGGTCTTGCTTTTTTGGGCAATGGTCGTTGCTAAAGCAAGCCAACATTCATACATCCTTACATAAATATTAATCTGTCTTCTTCCTGAAAATTCAGAATAAAAAATATAAACCTGCGTTTTAAGAATCAGGGTTGCATAAGCCCGAAAATCAAGATAATCTCCAATAAGGTTACATAGATATCACAATAATTTTCATGTAGCATAAAAAATAATACGCCCTGTGAAGAAATACCGGTTTTGAACGGAATCCGGATGAATTATGGATATCAGGGCAAACATATCGGTGAAAGGAGATTAAATATGACAACCGAAGAAAAAGTTGAAGAAGTTGAAGAGGCAGAAGAGGCTGTTGAAAAAACCGGACAAAAACCCCTGTGGCTGGCAAGGGAGGAAAAACTACTTGAGCTCAATACCACGAGCCTCTCAGGAGACGCCAAAGAGGAAGCGATTCAAAAGATTATAAAAGAACTTGATGAAGAGGGGTATAATGTTTCCAAGAGCGGCGGCAAAATAATGCATTTAAGATGGGCCGTGGATGACATGCTGGAAGTGGGGAGGCCGTTGATGCAGGATTTCAACGATGCGATTGCGGCACTTTCACTGGAGGATGTTCTCGACGCCTATTCAGCGACCACTAATTTTATCGCTAAGCTTGGAGAAACCTGGAAAGAGATCAGGAAAGTTGAAAACAGACTGGATATCATACGGATTATCCAAGAGACAAAACTCGATTTGATTGTAAAAAAAGCAAAAGAGATGTCTGAGAATGAAGGTGTCCGCTACCTTATTGAAGAAGACGTATCCAGGGAAAACATCATTCGCAAATTGGCCATTACAGAAGAAAAACTGGCTGAAGTGGAAGCGGAAATTGCAAAGGAAAAGGCCGAAAGAGCAAGAGTGGCCGGTCTCCTGGAGAAAGTTGAAGGCAAGCCGGATCTGGAAAAGGTCAAACACTTGATTACGAATGATGTGGCTGAGGAATTGATCATTGAGATGGCGGGCGTTGACAAGGGTGCCATTGAAGAGGCCCAAAAAGCCATGGAAGAAGAAATCAAGGAACAACAAAGAAAAGCAGAAGAAGAAGCTGCCAGGAAAAAGGCAGAGGCTGCGGGACCTGCCCTTGAGGATATTAGTTCTGAAGATATGCTTGACCATATCGAAGCCATTCGCGAGATCAAGGAATTCAGCGATGTAGAGAAAGAAATCAGGACGATGTGTGAGCAAAGTGCCATCCCTCAATGCCTCGTTGATATTGCCGTTTCTGATCCTGACAAACTCGATGAACTCGAAAAAGAGGCAGAAGGATAACCTTGCCTCAGAATGAAAACGGGGAAATCAGGGTTTTCCCTCACCATGGACAAACCAGTGGACAAACCAGGGACATGATCACTTAATTAAAAATATTGAGTGATCATGTCTCTACGCAAGACCCGGCTTACCCATGAATCAATCCCCTATTGATGAGCCTGCAAACCTCCGTTGGAGCAGCAACAACAAACCGGAGACCGATGATGATCCAGACCATGAAGCTGATCAAACGGGTGAATTTTGAAGACTGCGACCCCTTTTCCCACCTCAACAATGCCCAGTATTTAAACTATTTTCTCAACGCCCGGGAAGAGCAGCTGCGGACCCATAAGGTCCTCAACATCTTTGAGCATTCCCGGAAAACCGGAAACAGCTGGGCAGTGATTTCCCATGATATCCGGTACATGAAGCCGGCTCTCCTGGGAGAAGAACTGGAGATCTGGAGCCGGATGCTGACCTTTGACACCCTGAGAAACCTGGTGGAATTCGTCATGGTCAACCCGGAAAACGGACAGCTCAAGGCAATGATGCACACGCAGTTCGCCTATTTTTCCATCCGGGACGCCAAACCGGCCAAACCGGATGAGAATCTGGTCCGATTGTTCGGTGAAATCGCCCTGTTCCCGGGCACGCCCCTTTATTCCATAAAAATGGAAGATCGTCTCAAAGCGGTCAAACAGGAGATCCTGAGCGAGTCTTAGCCTCCGCAAGCTTTTCTCTTTTCCCATAGGAGAGAAAGGAAGCGGTTGCCGTGAGAATGATCAAGAGCCCGGAAAATCCCATTACCCGCCTGAGATCAAAAGCTTCAAAGAGAAATCCGTAGACCAGCATGGCAAAGGGGATGGAAAAATTGCCCAGGGAGCTGACCACCCCGAAGACCCGGCCGATCATGTGAGGCTCGGTCCGGTTCTGGATCAGGGTCTGGAAACTGGTACCGGCCAGGATGATGGAGCTGCCGGCCAGCCCGAACAGGAGCATGGGAAAAAGAACATTGGGATCCAGAACCCGGGAGATCCCAATCAGGGAGATGACGCATCCGATCATCCCCACCGCCGAAAAGAGCAGGAAAGATTCCCTGCCGTTGATCCTGGCATAGCTTAAGGCCAGGGCCATGACAACGGATCCGGCCCCGAATGCCGCCTGGATCGCCCCCATATTGGCCGCCCCTTTACCGGGCAGAAGATCGGCAATGACCGGAATGGCCACCTCCACACATCCCACGAAAAAATGGATGACAAAAACCATCAAAAGAATGTTCATCAGCCTGGAATCCCCATAGATGAACTGGTATCCCTTTTTTAACGAGCGGCCCAGACTTTCCCTGGGGCCGGAAGTCATGGACGGGATTTTTAACAGAGATTCAAACCCGGCTGAAATAAAAAAAGAAAGGGCGTTGAGCCCGAACACGATAAAATAGCCGGTGCCGGCCACCATTATCCCGCCGGCAGCCGGTCCCAGGATATTGGAGATACCGGATACAAACTGGGTCCCGGCATTGGCTTTGGACAGGTTTTCCTTTTTCACGATCCCCGGGATGATGCTGGGAATGGTGGGATTAAAAAACGCGGAGTTAAGCCCCAGGAGGACCTGGCTGGTAAGGATGGTTCCAAGTCCCAGGGAACCCTGAATATATTGATAGGCGACAAAGGATACGATGAACCCCCTGAAAAGATCCGTTGCAATCAGGAGGGTCTTTTTATTGACCCGGTCCACCACCACTCCGGAAAAAAGCCCGGCCCCTACCACGGGAAGCAGGCCGGCAAAAAGAACCAGTCCGGTTTTGGCAGGAGACCCGGTGGTTTCAAGAACCATCATGGAAAGAGCCAGCATATAGAACTTGTCCCCGGTCTGGGAGACCAGCTGCCCGGAAAGGAGAAGGGTAAGATTCTTATTTTTCATCATATTCAAACACCCATTTTTTTATGCCTTGAATCTCTTTTTCGGAAAACCCGAGCTGTTCGAGGAAATCCCTGTGGGCCTCGGCAGACATCTTTTCAAATTCCAGATGCCATTTATGCTGCCCCTTTTCATCCAGACCGGCGGTTTTCAGAAGCCGGGTCCAGCCTTTCCGGTCCATGTACCGGGTCCTGGCAGTCAAACTCCTGTCCTTCAGGATCTTGATGATCACCTGCTGCTGGTTTCTCAGCTCCCGGATTTCCCGGTTCAGGCTGTCCAGCCTGTTTTCCAGGATCCGGGAAAGGTCCGGGGCCGGAGAAGCGGTCACGGTCCGGATTTCCTCCAGGGAGAGGCCGGTTTCCCGGAACCGGCGGATCTGGTCCAGCTTTTGGCGGTCTTCCTCGGAATAAAGCCGGTATCCGGCATCTGACCGCCCAGAGGGTTGTAAGAGCCCGATCTTGTCATAGTGGAGAAGGGCGGTCCGGGATAAATTGAATTTTTTGGCTAATTTTCCTATGGTGTACATGACTGCCTCATTTTCGCATCTCTTCGGTTAATTGAGTCAAAGGATAAACTATAAGGTTGTAGACAGGTCAATAGATTTTTTATCCGGCCCGGCTTAAAATTTTTGATTGAATACGCGCCTTTCCTGGGGTATGATCCTTTGCAATCCGAACCTGGGAACCCTGCTGAATCTGCCAGCTCCCGTTCATTTCCGCTTCTTTCCCGTTCTTCTCTCTAAAGATGCCCCTCTCCTGCTAATTTTTGAATCCATCCCGGCTTCCCTGAACGCTCAGGAGGAAAATATGAATCATTTCACAGGATTCTTGAAAAGAGGAATTCTCACTCTGCTATTTTTGATTTTTCTGGTAAGCGGCCAGCCCCCTGCCCACGGTTTTGATGGTCAGAACCCATCCAAATCCCAAAAGGTCCTCATGACAAATCTGGCCGGACTTGCTGCCATTACGGTCTGGGGCACGGCCAACTGGGATTATTTTTCAAGCAGTCCGGCAACCGGGAGTGAAGGCTGGTTTTCAGAAAACACAAAAGAAGGGGGGGCGGACAAATGGGGCCATTTTTATTTTTCCTACGGCCTCTCCCATCTTCTGGCCGGAACCTTTGAGGACTGGGGATATTCCACTGAAAAGTCGGCCCGCCTGGGAGCTCTGTCATCCTTTGCCATGATGGGATATATGGAACTGGGGGACGCCTTCAGTGATTATGGATTTTCCCATGAAGATATGATCATGAATCTTCTGGGTTCTGCCGCAGGCTATTTTCTTTACTCCCATCCAAGTCTGTCTGAAAAAATCAATTTCAGGATTGAGTATATCCCGGAATTTGACCGGGCAGATGTGTTCACGGATTATGAGAACATGAAATTTGTCATGGCCCTTAAACTGAACGGATTTGAATCTATCCAGGATTCCTTTGCCCGCCATTTTGAGCTCCAGCTGGGGTATTATACCAGGGGCTATTCCCGGGACGGGGACCGGGAAAGAAACATATATCTGGGCATCGGCCTTTCCCTGCCTGAGATCTTCTCGGGCCTGTCCATGCCGAAAATCTCAAAATTCTTCACCTACTTTCAGGCGCCTTACACCTATATCCCCCTGGAAAAAGATCTCAACGATTGATCAAAAGGGAAATCCCTTGTCCGGATCAAAGGCTTCCAGGCTCTTCTTCCTGGGTTTCTCCGCCCTAAGATGAACCGGATTGCCCTCCACGTAAATGGACTTATGGGGAAGGGCCGGACAGGTATGTTCACAGGCTCCGCAGCCCACGCAGATGTCCGGATGAACCTTGGGAACCCTGAGGCCGCCTTCCTTTTCCATGGTCACGGCTTTGGTGGGGCAGTGCTCTGAGCAGGCCCCGCATTCGGTTTTCTGGGTGACCACAATGCAGTTCTCCCGGATAAAGACCACCTTGCCGATCTGTACCTGCTGTTTGGCCTCCCGTTCCAGGGCAAGAACGGCCCCGGTGGGACAGACCTCCCCGCACCGGGTGCATTTAAAATTGCAATACCCCTTTGCATTGTTCATCCGGGGCATGAGGATTCCCCGGGTTCCGAAACCGCCGAGTTCCGGCTGGATCACATGACCGGGGCAGACGGTCACACAGAGATGGCAGGCCGTACACCGGGAAGTGAAATGATCCAGGGATAAAGCCCCTGGCGGAAGAACCGGATGTTTGCGCTTCACCGGTATCTTGTTCTTCACATAGACCACGGGTTTGACTGCCGCCTCCACGATCCTGTGGAATCCTGCGATCCCAAGGGCGCACAGGGCCATGAAGGCCCTCCGGCCCGGATTTGTAACGGATTCGGATTCGGTTCCAGATCCTGAACCATTCGATTTCAGGGGAAGGCAGGTTCCCTTCTTTTTCCCGGGGCCTTGAAAAGAAACACTTCCCTCGGGACAAACCTCCAAACAATCGAAACAGGAAACGCACCGCTGAAAATCAAGCTGCTTGTTTTTCGGATCCATGCACCCTGCCCTACAGACTCTTTCACATTTGCCGCAGCCCGTGCAGGAATCCGGGTCCATGACCAGTTTTAAAAGGGAAAACCGGGAGATCCAACCCAGAAATATCCCCACCGGGCAGAGGGTATTGCAGAAGATCCTGCCCTGGCGGATGACCAGGACAGCCAGAATCAGGACAAAAACCAGGACCGCTGAGATGACACCGGGGTTGGGCACGGGAATGGATACGGGCATGATCCAGTAAAGATCTGCCAGACTCAAGACTTTGGCCAGGCCGTTGTTTCCCAGCCCGGCAACGGGTCTTGCCAGGACGGCCATGATCCGGCCGAAATTGCTGTAGGGGTCCAGAATATTGATCATAACCATGGAGCCTGAGAAGACAAGAACCAGGAGCAGTGAGGCCAATGTCAGGAATAGGATTGAATACCGCACCCTGTTCCAGGGGGACGAAAATCTCATTTTTTTCTTTTTTTTCCAAAACCTGAATCTCAGGATCACATCCTGGATACCCCCCAGGGGGCATAAAAAAGAGCAGTAGATCCGCCCGGCAATGCCGGTCAGGAGAATCACCAGGATAAATCCGGCTGCCCCGGTCCCGGCTGGGGTGAAAAATTTCAGGAGGGAGGGAATAAACTGAAAAAATAGAACTCCCCGGAAGAACTCCGGGGGGAAAATGCCGTGCAGATCCAGGAACAGGAATGAACAAAGGATCAGGACTCCCAGGGAGACGATTCTGCGCAGGGTCTTGAGGCGGATTCGAATCAGATTTTTCACGGGCAGATGCAGGAAAATCCTTTTGAACCTCTGTTCATTGTCATACCCGGATTCTCTGGATATTGAGCCCGGAAAGATCCATGGTCCCGATTCCCATGTCATGGGCCCGGCGGATATAGGAAATTTCCCCGGGATCAATCCCGAACATCTTGGACCCAGCTGCATCGGCAGCAACGGGATCCGTACTGATGATCAGGGATTTCATGAGAACCGTATCATCGGGGCTGACCCCCCGGGGGCCGTTGACCTTCAAAACCCGGTAGGCATCCACAATGGTCAGGTCGGGTTTTCTAAAGGTGGAAAAATCGGCAATGCACTGATGAAGCCCGGAAAAATGCCACCATCCCCGGTTCCAGACCACACCCATGAGATTCTTCATGCCAATGGTCAGCCGGGTGGAGGAATGACTTTTGAGCACCGGCACATTGATGAACACATCCGATTCCACAAAAAGCTCATGGGCACGGGCACGGGTCAGGATCTTTCCCTTTGGGATCTCGATCTGACCGTAACTGGCCTTGGCGTTCCCGGGCACCATGGTTCCTCCGGCATCCTTTACCGCATCGCGGATGCCGCTGCTCACATAGCATTGCTTGGGTGAATCGCAGGTATGGTCGAATATATAGACCTTTTTGGCTCCGGCATGCCTGCACTGGGCAACGATCTGCTTCACCAGTCCCGGATGGGTATTGGCCGCCATATCCGGTTCCTTATCCCACCCGATATTGGGCTTGACCGTCACGGTCTGGTTGGGCTTGACAAAAGCCTTTATCCCGCCCAGGGCAGCCATGCCCCGGTCAAACATGGGGCCGGGCTCCCCGCCCATGACCCCCACAAGTTCGGGCCGGCCCGGTTCAGCCGCCCATCCCAGGGGGCGGAAAGCAAAGCCTGCAGCCAGACCTGCGCTACTTTTTAAAAATTCCCGTCTTTTCATGGTCCTATTCCAGGATGTCGATGATCCGCTTGCCGGTTTCCGCGGCCTGGGTCTGGGCAAAGCCCCTGGCCCGGGCCAGAATCTTCAGCCGGTTCAGGTTCATGGATTCTTCGGCAAAGTCAAGATCCCGGATCTCGGATTCCGAAGAAAGGATATTGACCCTTGTACTGGACAGATTGTTGATGGTGGACTCCAGCTGGTTCTGCTCCGACCCCACGGCGGCCCGCTGCTGGGAGATATAGGCCAGGGCCTCGTCTGCCATTGCAATGGCGTTTTGTGCCCCCTCATCACTGGTGACATCAATGTCGGCCAGTGTACCCAGATCTTCACTGGAGATCTGATCCGGACTGATCGAGCCCAGGGAGATTTCCAGGGTCTCACCCGATGCCGCCCCGATCTGGAACGCCTTGTCGCTGAATGTGCCTGACAGCAGTTTCTGTCCGTTGAAGCTGGTGGTGTCGGCGATCTGGCTCAAGGCTTCCAGGGAAGCGTCGATATCCGCCTGGATGGCCTGGCGGCTCTCTGTACTCTGGGCCGGTCCTGCCGCCTGTACCGCTTTTACCCGGATATCCTGTACCAGTTCCGATGCCTGGGCCAGCGCCCCGTCTGCCACCTGGACGATGGAAATGGCATCATTGGCGTTCCTGGCTGCCTGGGCCAGGCTGTCTGCCTGGCTGGCCAACTGATCGGCAATGGCCATGCCCGATGCATCATCCGCAGCCTGATTGATTCTTTTCCCCGTTGAAAGCCGCTGGAGGGTCTTGGAAAGATCCTGCTGGTTCTTCTGGAGTTGATAGGTGGAGAATCCACCCATGGTGTTTGTATTGATTTTAAATGCCATAATGCCTCCCCATACTTGGACATATTGTTTAAGTATAAGGAATTATGAAATAAAATCAACCCCCAAATGATAATCGTTCTCAACCCGGATGCCATGATGAAAAATGGGGCGTTGGAATTTGTCGTCCGCTTTACCGCAGATTGCAGGGCATGAATTCCATGTTCTAGTTGCCCGGAGTGCAGTAAAACTGGTATAGAAAAAGAATGACTACACCCCTGACCATCTCCCAGGAGATGAAGGCCCTTATTGACTCCATGCACAATCCTGTATTGGTCATTGACCATTCAGGTTTCCTCATCGGCTGCAACCGGTCGGCAGAGAGGATCATTTGCCACCCAAGAAAAGAGCTGCTGGGCAGGCCTCTCACCTCCATCCTGAAAACATCCAGACTCCACACCATATTGAAAACGGGAAAAACCGAATCTGTCCAGAAAATTTCCATTGACGGGAAAAATTATATTTCCAACCGGACTCCCGTTAAAATTGGAGGAAAAATCGCCGGGGCAATTGCCGTACTCCAGGACGTATCTGAACTGGAGCATATTTCCAGTGAACTCATGGCCACCCGGAATCTGAGCAATGAACTTACCGCCATCATCGAATCTTCTTTTGACGGGATCTATGTGACCGACGGCAATGCAAAGACCATCCGCCTCAACAAGTCCTACGAACGGATCACCGGCCTTCGGCGGGAGGAGCTTCTGGGCCGGACCATGCACGAGCTGGTGGAAGAAGGGGTTTTCAATGAATCCGTCACCCTGAAAGTGCTGTCCAGCAGACAGCCGGAATCCCTGATCCAGCAGGTCAGGTCCGGAAAGACCTTTATGGTGACCGGCACACCTGTTTTTGATGAAACCGGGCAGATCAGCCTGGTGGTAACCAATGTCAGGGATGTGACCGAACTCCACCGCCTCCACAAAGAATTAAAGAACATGAAATCCCTTCAGAACAGGTATCTGGAGGAATTGACCCGGTTAAAAAACGGAAACCAAGGGGATGGAAAATATATTATCATCTCCAAGAAAATGGCAGATGTCCATGCCCTTGCCCTGCGCCTGGCCAGGGTGGATTCCACGGTATTGATACAGGGGGAATCGGGAGTGGGCAAGGAAGTGGTGGCGGACATGATCCACTCTGCCAGCCCGAGAAAAGACAAACCCTTTATGAAAATCAGCTGTGCCGCCATTCCCGAACACCTTCTGGAGTCTGAATTGTTCGGCTATTCAGAAGGGGCCTTTACCGGAGCCAAAAAATCCGGCCGCCCCGGACTCTTTGAAATGGCAGACCAGGGAACCCTGCTCCTGGATGAGATCGGGGAAATGCCCCTGGGACTTCAGGCCAAGCTGCTCCGGGTGGTCCAGGAAAAACAATGTATCCGCATCGGAAGCAGCGAGCCTGTTTTCGTGGATGTCAGGATCCTGGCCGCCACCAACCGGGATCTCAAGAAGATGGTGGCCCGGAAGGAATTCCGAAAAGACCTCTTTTTCAGGCTGAATGTCGTGCCCGTCCATATCCCTCCCCTGCGGAAACGAAAAGAGGCCATTGCAGGATTTGTCCAATTTTTTTTAAGACGGCTCAACAAAAAATACAATTATGATAAATCCTTTACACCCAGGGCCATGGACTGCCTTTATGATTATGACTGGCCCGGGAATGTGCGGGAACTGGAAAATCTTATCGAACGGGTTGTGGTGGTCACCCCGGGCAGGGAAATTACTCTGGAGAGCCTGCCGGCCCATCTGACCGAAGAAAACAATTCAACCCACCTGCCCCGGTACCATCAGACCTCTCTCAGGGCGGCCCTGGACGAGTTTGAAGCATCCATCATCGCCCAGGTGCTTGCAGAGCAGGGAAGCACGAGAAAGGCAGCCCGTGTTCTGGGGGTTAACCAGTCCACCATCGTGCGGAAAGCCGCACGATACAAGATCCGTTCCCGCTGATTCGATGCTAAATCGCATCGAATCATTTTTGCATCGATGAAAAAGACACCTTTCAAATAAGCCTCCTTAATTTACAAGCATGTTATAGATGCAGAACAGCATCGAAAAAAAATCAAAATTCTCCCCTTTCACATCCTCTGGATCATGAATTTCTTTTTCTTTACAAAATCATAACCCTCTGGATCCATTCAATTAGTTGAAATATTTCACCCCCAATCCCAGGCACCGGCCCCGGCAGGAAAGAAAGCTGGCATTGGTTTTGCTGATTAAAACCCAAGGGAATTTGGAATGGGAATAAAATAAAAAGAACAAGGGAGTCGGTCATGCGGATGAATGCTGAACAATACGAAGAAAGCTTGAGAAAACTGAACCTGAACGTCTATATGTTCGGGAAAAAAGTGGAAAATGTGGTGGATGATCCCATTATACGACCCTCCATGAATGCGGTTGCCGCCACCTATGAATTCTCCCTTAAACCCGAATACGAAGACCTGCTGACGGCCAGATCCCATCTTACCGGAAAAACCATCAACCGGTTCTGCCATATCCACCAGAATACCGACGACCTGATAAAAAAAACAAAAATGGGCCGTCTGATGGGCTCTTTGACCGGATGCTGTTTCCAGCGGTGTGTGGGCATGGATGCCTTGAATGCCCTGTCAATGACCACCTTTGACATCGATGCAAAGCACGGCACCCGGTATTATGAAAGGTTCAAGGACTACCTGTGCCATGTCCAGGAAAAGGACCTGACCTGTGACGGCGCCATGACCGATCCCAAGGGAGACCGGTCCCTGCCGCCCCATAAGCAGCCGGATCCGGATATGTTCCTCCATGTGGTGGAAGAACGGCCCGACGGCATTCTTGTCCAGGGGGCCAAAGCCCACCAGACAGGGGCTGTAAATTCCCACGAGATCATTGTCATGCCGACCATTGCCATGCGCGAAGAGGATGCAGACTATGCCGTCTCCTTTGCCCTGCCCAGCGACGCCGACGGCATCACCTATATCATGGGCCGGCAGTCCTGTGACACCAGAAAGCTGGAAAAAGGCCAGCTGGACCGGGGCAACCGGATCTACGGCGGCCACGAGGCCCTGGTGGTCTTTGACAGGGTATTTGTTCCCTGGGAAAGGGTCTTCATGTTCAAGGAGTATGAATTTGCCGGGCAGCTGGTGGAGCAGTTTGCCTCATACCACCGCCAGAGCTACGCCTGCAAGGCAGGTGTCGGGGATGTACTCATCGGAGCCACCCAGATCGCTGCAGAGTACAACGGTGCCCAAAAGGCCTCCCATATCAAGGACAAGATCATTGAGATGAACCATCTCAATGAAACCCTGTTCTGCGGTTCCATTGCCTGCGCTGCCCAGGGACACAGGGAACCCAGCGGAACTTATCTGGTCAACACCCTTCTGGCCAACGTCTGCAAACAGAACGTCACCCGGTTTCCCTATGAAATTGCCCGGCTGGCCCAGGACATTGCCGGCGGCCTCATGGTCACCCTTCCCTCGGAAGAGGACCTGAGATCCGAGGAGGTGGGCCCCCTGATGAAAAAATATTTCAAGGGAAATTCCGAAGTTTCCACAGAGGACCGGATGAAGATCCTTCGTCTCATCGAAAACCTGACCCTGGGCACGGCTGCCGTGGGATATCTGACCGAGTCCATGCACGGGGCAGGATCTCCCCAGGCCCAGCGCATCATGATTGCCCGGCAGACCAATATGGAAGCCAAAAAGGAAGTGGCAAAAAAACTCTGCGGCATCACTCCCGGGTAGGCCTTGGAAGGTGTACCGCATCGGCGTGAAATACTGCGGCGGCTGCATGCCGGAATATGACCGGTCCGCCCTTGTCGAAAAGATAAGGACCAGGCTGGCCAAAAGGGCCGAGCTGGTCCCCTGGAACCTGCCGGATACCGACATCATCCTGGTGGTCTCAGGCTGCCCCAATGCCTGCGCCGATATCGAGGCCTTCAGCCGGATGCCTCTATTTTTCCTGGACAGCCCGGCAGATGCGGAACCATTGATCAAAATAATAGAATCGGAGCATTTAGATGAACTGGCAGAATTATTACCGAGAAATGACCACAACGGCCCCATCGGCCGTCAAGGCAATTAAAAGCGGAGACCGGGTGGTGGCCGGTCATGCCACAGGCTCGCCGGAAACCCTGCTTGCGGCCATGGTGGAAAACAGCAGCCGCCTGAAAGATGTTGAAATCGTCCACATGGTTTCCATGGGAAAAAGCGACTATTGCCGGCCCGAACACCAGCAGGCCTTCCGTCACCATTCCCTGTTTGCAGGAGGGATCACCCGGGATCTTATTGCCCAGGGCAAGGCAGAATACACCCCCTGTTTTTTCAAGGATATCCCGGGGCTGTTCAAGGAGAATATTTTACCTGTGGATGTAGCCCTGATCACGGTCTCTCCCCCGGACAAATCCGGCAATGTCAGCCTGGGGGTTTCCGTGGACTACACCCTCCAGGCGGCCCTGAGTGCCAAAACCGTCATTGCCGAAGTCACCCCGCATATGCCGGCCATACCCGGTACATCCTTTCTCCATGTCAGCCAGATTAACGCCTTTGTGGAAACAGACCGCCCCGTCATTACCATGGACCCGCCGGCCATCGGAGATATCGAGCAGGCCATCGGCGCCAATGTGGCACAATTGATCCGGGACGGGGATTGTCTCCAGCTGGGCATCGGCGCCATACCCGATGCGGTGCTGAACTTCCTGGACGAGAAAAAGGATCTGGGGATCCATTCGGAAATGATTTCCGACGGAGTCATGGGCCTTGCCGAAAAAGGAGTGATCACCGGCAGAAACAAAAATCTTCACCCTTACAAAATCATTATCTCCTTTGCCATGGGAACCCAGGGATTTTACCAATGGCTGGACAATAACTCCATGGTTGAGATCTATCCGGTGGACTACACCAATAATCCCTTTGTCATCGCAGAAAATGACAACATGGTTTCCATCAACTCTGCCATTTCTGTGGATCTCCTGGGACAGGTGGCGGCGGACGCCCTGGGCACCCGGCAGTTCAGCGGGGTGGGCGGCCAGGTGGATTTTGTCCGGGGTGCAAGGGGATCCAAGGGAGGCAGAAGTGTCATTGCCATTCCCTCCACAGCCGCCAGGGGCAAGGTATCCCGGATCGTGCCTGGCCTTGACCGGGGTCAGGCCGTGACCACCTCCCGGAACGATGTGGATTATGTGGTCACCGAGTACGGAATTGCCCAACTTAGGGGGAGGACCGTAAAACAGAGGGCCCGGGCATTGATCGAAATCGCCCATCCGGAATTCAGGGAACAGCTCTCTTCTGATTTTGAAGCCCTGTTTTTCCTTGGTGCCGCATCCTGAAACCCCAGGGCTTCCCCAGGACATGAAAACCGAACTTCGTCCTTTGCCGGTATTCCGGTGCCCGGCCCGGCAGCAGGTGCCAGTTTTTCATAACCCCAAATTAATTCTTAACAATAAGGAGGTTCGATGAGTATCAAACGACAGTATGGAAGCGAGCAACCCGGTATCCCTTTAGGGCCCCTGAGAATGAGGCTCCCGTTTATCCACTACAATTTTGAATTTGCCGACTACCTGCAGGGGATTCTCATGTGCACGGTCTGCCTTGCCATCATTCCCGTTCTGACGGCCAAGCTGGGCATGTCCTACGAGGTCGCCCTGGCCATCGTGATTATCAACGGCACCCTCTACCTTGCCCATGTAACCTTTGGCGACCCTGTGGTTCCCGGATGGGTCACCCCGGCCATTCCCCTCCTCATTGCCTATGTGGAAACCTTTGCCCCCGGGGTGGAGCGGATGCAGGCCCTCATCGCCTTTCAGATGCTTTTCGGGGCATTCTGCATCTTTATCGGGGCCTCAGGCCTTGCCAAACGGGTGATCTCCCTCATCCCCAATGCTGTCCAGTCGGCAATCCTCATCGGCGCCGGTTTTTCTGCGGTGATGCTCATCTTCAAACCCGGACAGGGACTGAAAAGCTTTGACGCCTATCCCTGGACCATTACCATCTGTATCGGCATTGCCTTTTACCTCTTGTTTTCCAGCCATTTCAAGGGAGTCAGAAACAAAAGCAAGATCCTTTTGACCCTGTCCAACCTGGGGATGATGCCGGCCCTGGCCCTTGCCATCTTCATCGGCCCCCTGTTCGGTGAAATCCCCTGGCCCCATTATGAAGCCGTTATTTTCACCCGCCCGGATTTTGCGGGCCTGTGGAGGGACTTTACCCTGCTGGGCAATATCCCCTTTCCTTCTGCAAAACTGTTTCTGACCAGTATTCCCATGGTACTCAGTGCCTATATCGTAATCTTTGGTGATGTTATCCAAACCCAGGCCCTGATTGAAGATGCCCAGAAATACCGGAAAGATGAGGCAATCAATTACAGCCCTGACAGGGCCCATATCATCTTTGGCGCCAGAAATGCCTTTATGAGCGTTGCCGGACCGGATATCTCCATGTGCGGTCCGCTCTGGGCAGCCATGCAGGTGGTCTGCTGCGACCGGTATAAAAACGGCCCGGAAGCCATGGATTCCCTGACCGGGGGCGCCGCCTCCTTCAGATTCGGCACCTGGACAGGCTATTTCCTGGCCCCTGTCACTGCCACGGTCAAACCGATCCTCGGTGTGGGCCTGGCATCCACAATGCTGGTCCAGGGCTATGTCAGCGTCCGCATCGGTGTTCTCAAGTCCAGATCCTTTAATGACCTGGGAATCGCGGGGGTTGCCGGTGCTGTCCTGGCCACCCGCGGAGCGGCCTGGGGGCTGGCAGCTGCCATTATTCTCAGCGCCCTGATCTACCTGGGAACCCCGAAAGAAGAGGCCTATATGGAAGAAGAGCCTTCCTTTCCGGGAAACAGAATCACAGTGACCTCGGAAGAGGATTAAGCCGGCATACCTGATTTTGCCGCGGTATTGCTCCGCGGCAGAATCATCACCGGCAGGGAGGCAGAAGAATCACCGGAAAACAAAGCCGGATGGATCCGGCAAAACCGGCCTGAAATAACGGGCTAAATACCAGGGGGAAATCAAATGGCATTCATATATAAACAGGAATCCGGATCCGGCAGGAGTCCGGGAAAACAGATCGGCCTGGCTCTGATCGTTGCCCTTACCCTGTGGGTGATGCTGAAAACCGGTTCCGACACTCTTTCTGCCGACAATACCCTCACTCTGATCAGTGTCATCGGGGCTGTTCTTTTTTTTGTTCTGGTGGCATTCAAAAAAAATCCACTGACCTGGCTTGCCCTATTCCGGAAAGATCTTCCCCGGCAGGTTCTGATGCCGCAGCTACTGAAGGATCTCTCCCAATTGGATGAGGACTTCGATATCTTTCCGGGGATTACCCTGGAATTCTTTAAAATCAGCTGCCTCGTTGTCTCCCCCCAGGGAATTTTTGTGATCAGCACACCGGACCGCCCCCTGGATAAAGGCAGCAGGCAGATGGACATTGAAACGAAAAAGTTGTGGCAGCGCTGCCATATGATCCGCATGCTGATCAAAAAAGGCTATGACAAGGAAATCATGCCAATTCCTCTTCTGGCAATCCCCGGGGTAGAGGGATTCGAATATAAGGGAGTGGGGGTTATACCGCCGGATCAACTGTCGGACTGCATATCAAAGTCGGATTCCGGACTGGACAAAAAGCTCATGAAAAGTCTTTCCCTCTTCTTGGCCCAAAGATATCTCCGGTGATAATGACGATTGTCAAAAAGCTGTACGCCATGGCGGAAGCTTCATCCCAACCTTACAAAGATCAGAAAGGTTTCATATTCGAAGCACCCAGGGCTGAAGCTGTAGTCATCTACCGCAAAGCCCTGATAACGCCCGACGAATAGCTCTTTGACAATAAAAAAAGAATGCGTTAAAGATCAAGGAAACTGGAGAAGCTTTACCCAGACTATGGAATCCAATTGGAGAACCCGGGATAGAATCCAATGGACAAAACAAGGATCATCAGAAACAGGCATCTGCCCTTCATGGAGATCAAAACCGGTGCTGAAACCGCCTATTCCGTTAAAAAACACTCCCATGAAGAGCTTTCCCTGGGATTTGTGGAAAAAGGATCCAGCACCATCCTGTGCCGGTCCCTGGAATTGAAACTCCAGATTGACGATGTTGTCCTGATCCCGCCCCGGACCGTTCATTTATGCCAGCCCAGTGATCCTGACCTGTTCAGGTTCACCATGGTCTTCCTGGATCCCCATTGGCTGCAGAAAAGTTTTGGTCTTACCGTCCATGGGATCCGGGGAAGACGGCCTGGAGCAGGAAACCCGGGCCCTCCTGTTTGTAGGAAAGATTCTCCTGGATATCTTCGGGCTTGATCCCGAAGCCAAAGCCGGAGATCAGGACCTACCGGGAAATCTTCAGAAAATAAAATCCTTTCTGGACAGACGTTTTACCGGGGATATCCGTCTGGAGGATCTGGAAAAGATCTGCCGCAGGAATAAATTTTCCATCATCCGGGACTTCAGCCGGGCCTATGATCTGACACCCCATGCCTATGTTCTGGACAAACGGATCAACCTGGCCCGGACCCTTCTGCTCAAGGACCGGAGCGTGGCCGATACTGCCGCTGAATGCGGCTTTTTCGATCAGAGCCATTTCATTAAAACCTTTAAAAAGTTCACGGGCATCAACCCGGCTCAATATAAAAATTCCAGCTAGGCCATCCTTTTTTCTTGAATCTTTGCGCAATTTTTTACAATCCCACCGCCTTTTTCTCCTGTAGAAATCAAAGAACGATTAAAAACAAAACTGACCGGCACCCGGTTCCTGACCGGCCGGTGCAGGCGGTTTATATTTATTGCGGAGATAAAATGAAAATTGTCATGATCATTAATAAGGAACTTTCTCCGGGGCTGGCAGCCAATACCGCGGCCGTGCTGGGGATATCCTTAGGAAATGCAGATCCGAAGATCCTGGGTCCGGATCTTGAGGATGCCTCGTCCGGTATTCACCGGGGAATTACCCGGGAAAATATACCCGTTCTTGGGGCAGACAGGAACAGGCTCAGGGAAATTTATGAGCAGGTCGTCCAATACAGGGACCAGGGACAGAAAATTGACCTGATCGATTTCAATACCCTTGCCCAGGAAAGCCGACACTACGATGAATACCGGGAAAAGCTTTCAGGGACCGATTATCAGGACCTGGAATTTTCAGGGCTCTGCCTCTTTGGCTCCGGGAAAAAAATCAACCGGTTGACCGGTTCCTTACAGCTGTACCAGTAAAAAATAACTCCCATGCCCTCTGGTAAAGATCCAGGAACTTTCTTATGACTTGGATGGGGCGCCGATAATTGGTGGCTGGATCTGCCCAAGGTTTACATCTGACCGGAATATCTGCTAAAAAGGGTCGGTTTGCTTTCAATCCGAATTGGCAGGGCTTTAACATGAACTGGTCGTTGAACATCTTTCTGAAGAACTATGACACAGAGGATAAGGAACTTTTTCTCAGGGCGCGCTTCATCATTCTGGTCACGATATCTGTAATTATCGCCACCCTGTTCACCGTGGCCTATGCGATCTGGCTGCAGGATATCAATCTCACCCTATCGATACAGATTCTTACGGCCCTGGTGATGGTGGGCGCATTGCTGATTCTGGTCAAAGGCTACTATACATGCGCCATCCACACCATTTTCATCTCCGGCTTTGCAGGTTTGTGGATGGTCTTGTTCCTTGACCCGGTCAGTCCGGCCGTGGGCAAGGTGGACACCATTGTTCTGGTCACGGGCCTCTTCTCTGGAATGCACATCGCCTTCTTCAAAAACCGGACCCCCATTGCCGTTTATTTCAGTATCAACGCCCTTCTCTTTATTCTGTTCAACTTCCATTTAAACACAAAAGCTGTCCTTCCCCCAAAGGAGATTCTTGAGTACTTTTTCGATAATGCCGTTGCCATGGTCTTTGTGTTTGTCGTAGTTTTCAAGGGGTTTGCCGTCAACCGACAGGTCCTGGCAGCATTGAAAGAGGAGCTGTCAGAACGGAAAAAGGCGGAAAAAGCGCTTCTGGACAGTGAGCAAAAATTATCCGATCACTTGGAGACAACTCCGGTGGGAGCGATTTTCTGGGACCTGGAAATCAGGGCAGTTGAATGGAATCCGTCGGCGGAACGCATATTCGGCTATACAAAAAAAGAGGCCCTGGGAAAACATGTCTCCGACCTGATTCTGCCGGAGGAGATGAAAAAACCGGTTGCCGGAATTTTTAAGGCCCTGCTCTCCGGTCAGGGAGGGGAACGGAGCATCAACGAGAACATCACCCAAAGCGGGAAAAAGATTCTCTGCGACTGGTACAACTCGGTGTTAAGAAACGCGGACGGCCGGGTCATCGGCGCGGCCTCCCTGGTCAATGATATTACCGAAAAAGTAAAGATCCAGGAAATGATGATCCAGTCGGAAAAGATGATGTCCCTGGGCGGTCTTGCCGCGGGAATGGCCCACGAGGTCAACAATCCCCTGGCCGGGATTATCCAGACTGTCCAGGTTGCTTCTAACCGTCTGGGAAAAGAGAGTCCGGCCAATCAAAAAACAGCGGAATCCCTGGGGATTCCCCTTTCAGCCATCCATGAGTATGTGGAAAAAAGGGGGGTGATAAACCAGCTGGATAATATTGGCAAGGCCGCCAGGCGCGCCGCAAACGTCATTGACAATATGTTGAATTTTTCCCGGAAAAGCACTCATGTCAGGGAGAAAGTCCGCCTGCCGGACCTGCTGGACGCCACCATTGAACTTGCCGGCCATGACCATGGCCTGAAAGGAAAATACAGCCTCAAAAATATGGAAATCCTGAGGGAATACTCCCCCGGTCTTGAGGCTGTTTTCTGTGAAAAGACCAAGATTCAGCAGGTGCTGTTCAACCTTTTAACCAACGCCTCGGATTCAATGAATGGAAAGGATTACACGGATGACTCCCCCAGGTTGATTCTCCGGCTGAACCGGGGAGAGAAGAACATCCATATCCAGGTGGAGGACAACGGCATTGGAATGGATCCGGAAACATGCGAACACATCTTTGAGCCCTTTTTCACAACAAAAGAGGATAAGGGAACCGGACTGGGCCTTTCCATCTCATACTACATAATGGTTAGGGAACATGGCGGCCAGATGGAGGTGGCCTCGGTTCCGGGCCAGGGCACATGCTTTACCATCAAACTTCCAATCCGGTCTGATATGGAATGCCGGGAATAATGGAAAAGAGCTTTCATCCTGTTTAAGTTGGAGCGATGCGCCCTGGGAAGCTGCGCGAATTGCCGGATGGCGGATTCATCTTTTTTATACGATTGCCCTGGTGTGAAAATTAAATCCCAAGTTTACCATTCTTGCAAAAATCAGAAAGATTTCATATCCGAGGCACTCGGGGCTGAATCTGTATATTTTTCAATTGAATTTTCGGCTTTGTTCAATCGCTGAAAACAGGCTCTAAACGCTGATCATACAAGACCTCGTAATAGGGGGCCTGATGATCGTAAAAAGATCTGAGATGTTTATTGTTATCCACCGTCACTTCAAAGGTCTCCACATTCTTCTCAATACCGGTGGTTCTTGCTGCATCCCTGTGCCAGTCTTTCCAGATGTCCCATTCTTTCTGATGCCGGGATTCCCAAGTCATGGCCTCCGGGATAAAGGGAATGTCAATGGCATCGCAATACGCCTGGACCGTACCGTCGGGCTCATCTTCAAGATCATCGGCATCCAGGACAACGGTGTCCAGACCCATGGCCTGAACTTTTTTGAACAGACCGCATAATTGTTTCAAACCGATTTCTTCAAGGGCTACATCCTTGTTCATGGCATAGTAGGAGGCGATGGCCTTTGCAGGGTCCCGGATGAGGAAGGTATGGGTTACCCGATCCAGAAAGACGGTATCTTCCACCACCCGGTCATAACAATGGGCGCACATGTCCTTGAAAAATACGGGGCCCTGATCTGATGCCTTGAAAATATGATTCCGAATGCCGGAGTAATCTGTGGGATGATCCGGATCCACATACTGCTGATCAATGCTGGCATCGCCTTCATGGACGTAATAAAGATATGAAAAGGGCTCATGAAGTACATTCAAATCTCCCCGTTCCATCATAACCCGTTCAAAGGCTGTTGATATGGATCTGGGATGGGTCCAGAGTGCAATAATATTATTCATCTTATATATGGTTCCTTATAGGTTTTTTTATTTTATTGGTATGGAATGGTTATCTAGCGGATTGTTGTGTCAAATAAGAATAATCATTTAATTTCAGCCGGTTATTATCTAATAATTTTTCCGGATCATCAACCGGGGTAGGTCAGCATGAGACTGAAACAGATGAAAAGTGATGTCTTCAGGGCGATATTTCCATATTTTCCAAAGGATATTGGCGATATCTATAATTATGCGGGCATTATCTCGAATTTATCATTTGAATTTGAAAAAACCAGAGAAAAAACTTGGAACTCAATGTTAAAACAATAGACCACTCAAACAGATCGGCCCTTTAATTAAGCATTTCAATCTTTCACCCATCAAATACAAACATATAATTATCTCGTGTACGATGCTTTTTAGTATGCGATACCGCCATATTCAAGAGCCGAGCCATGGCTGGATCCTCAGGAGAGATCTGTCAAAAAATCGGAGACTTCGTTTTTCACCTCAGTGCGGTGGGTAAAAATGGTCACATGCTCTCCCTGTTCGGCCAGGTAGAGACGGGCTCCCGGAATTTCACGGGCCAGTCTTCTACCATGTTCCCTGAAGGGGACAAGGGGATCATCGCTCCCGTGGATCACCAGTGTCGGAACCCTGATATCCTTTAAGGGATAATTCCGGCTCCGGGTGATTTGGATATCATTGACCGTGCCCGGCAAGCGTTTGGCCATTTGGTTCATTGTGCCCATGGAAAGCTCTTTAAAAAGTCTCATAACCTCTTGATTTTGAATCGTACGGTCGAAAATTTCAGGATGGGATACAGACTTTTTCAGGGAGCCTTCCACATCCTTTTCTATTTTTCTTTTCATCATCTCCGGAAAAAAAGGGATGCGTGCCAGCAGTTTCATCACATGGAAGGCAAAGGGAACGGGAACCTCGTTTTTCCCGCCGGTGGTGGAGCATAAAACCAATGCTTTGCAGCGTTCAAAATGCCGCAAGGCAAAGTACAAAGCAGAGTACCCGCCCCCGGATATGGCAAACACGATTGCCTCTTTCAGTTCCAGGGAATCCAGAAACGCAGCGATCAAATCGGCCTGGGCTTCCGGTGCTTCCCTTCCCCGTAAAGGTGTCCCTAAATATCCAGGCCTGGAAATGGACAGGTATCTATACCCTTCCGGGCCGATTGTCCGCCCCAGGATATCGGACTGGTCGTATCCTCCCATGGCTCCATGAATGGTCAGGATCACCCCTTTTGAGCTGTCTCCGGGATCCTCCCTTTCAAGATATTCAATGGGGCCCAAGGTTGTTTTTGCCACTCTTATGGTATTTCTGCCTGACATTTAATCTCCTTTTTCATCAAAAAACAGATGATAGACGGGTTCAAGTTCCGGGCTTTGTGCAGAATCGCCGTACATGGCCTGGTGAATGGCCAGGCCGTTGACCGTATTCCAGAAAAAAAAAGACAGATCTTTTGCACACCCTTGCCGGATGGTTCCCAGTTTCTGGCCTTGGGAAATTATCCTGGTGATGACTTCATAGGGTTTGCCGCGATTTGCTTTAATCGCCTCTTTGGCCTTATCCGGGATATTGTCCAAGGTTGCCGCCTGGGTGATCAAAACATGATAGAGGCATGCACTGGGATTTGACCGGATGGTTTTAACCAGTTCATCCATGGCATATTTTATCTTTTCGCGGGGCCCAAGCGGTGCAGATTCCAGGCCCTTGCATGCCGCAATCATCCGGTCCATGGCCACCCGGATCAACTCAATGAAGATCTCCTCCTTTGAAGAAAAGTAATGGTAGACCAAGCCGTTGGACATCTCTGTCTTTCTGGCCACATCGCTGATCTTTGTTCCTGTCAGCCCGTTTCTCACAAAAAGTTCCAGGGCACCCGTGAGGATACGCTCTTTTCTTTCCTGTCTGATCTTTTGGTTTGCTTTGATGCTTCTGGGCATTTGACCTCTTCTTCCCCGTTTAACGGAACGATAATTGTTGCGCTCATATCCGAACGAATCCGTTGTTTATCATTGATTGAATATTTGTTCAATAAAAAAATCATCAAAAACAGGTGGCATAAATAAAAACAGGGTGTTAAAGTACCCCTATCTAATTGAAAAAACAGAATGATCGAATCGTCAAATCATAGTCAGAAGTCTAAAACCAGGCACACAAATTTCCAAACCCTTAATCAAGGAGGGAAGATGATTACGCTGAAGGTAAACGGGACAAAAAGAAAGGTGGATGCAGACCCGGGCACGCCGCTGCTCTGGGTACTGAGGGAGAGTTTAGGGTTTACAAGTGTAAAATATACCTGCGGCATTTCCGAATGCGGCATGTGCACGGTTCTCATTGACGGAGATGCCCGGCGCTCCTGTGTGGTCAATGTGGAAGAGGTCCTTGAAAGTGAAATCACGACCATTGAAGGCCTGCCTGAAAATCATCCGGTAAAGGTCGCATGGATCGAAAAACAGGTTCCCCAGTGCGGATACTGCCAGCCGGGAATCATGCTCCAGGCTGCCGATTTTCTGTCCAGGGAGAAAAACCCTTCTGAAGAGCTGATCAATGAAGTCATGGACAATGTTATCTGCCGGTGCGGGTCCCACCCCAGGATCAAAAAGGCGATCCTGCTGGCCGCCCGGATAAATGCAAACCAGGGAGGATAAAAAATGGAGACAAAGATGACAAGAAGGAGCTTTTTAAAAAAGAGCAGCCTGGTCATCGCCGTAAGCGTTGTTTCAGGCGATCTGGACCTGTTTAACTGCTCATCGGCCCAGGCGGCGGACAGCCTCCCATTCAAACCCCATGCTTTCCTTGAAATCGCAGAAGATGACACCATAACCGTATGGGTCGGCCAGACAAACCTGGGCCAGGGAACCCATACCGGTATTCCCATGGTGATTGCCGATGAACTGGACGCTGCCTGGGAAAGGGTCCGGGTCAAAACAGCCCTTGCTTCGGACCCCTTTAAAGACCCGGTATGGCATATGCAGGTCACCGGGGGGAGCACCAGTATCCGCCACCGGTGGGACATGCTGCGAAAGGTCGGGGCGGCTTCCCGGCAGATGCTGAAGAAATCGGCTGCCGAAAAATGGGAAATTTCCCATGAAGAATGTATCACTAAAAACGGCAGGGTGATTCATCCAGACGGCCATTCCCTGAGCTACGGCCAGCTGGCCGCTGGTGCCGCAAGATTTGAGGTGCCAAAAGATCCGCCCCTTAAATCTCCAAAGGACTACCACATCATGGGCACCCGGAGAAACCGGCTGGATATCCCGGACAAGGTGATGGGCAGAACCGTTTTCGGCATTGATTTTACCCTGCCCGGAATCTGCATCGGGGTCGTGGCCCGGGCTCCTTTTACCGGAGCCTCCCCGCAATCCTATGACTTGGATGCGGCCCTGGCCGTGAAAGGTGTGATCAAAGTCCTGCCCCTGGAAAACAACCGGATCGCGGTGTGCGCCGAGACAACCTGGGCCGCCATGACGGGCAGGGATGCCCTTGGGATAAAGTGGTCCAAAGCCACCCTGCCCGGCTTGGACGATGAATTCCTGGACAAATTCTATCAAGAGAGTCTGGAAAAAAAAGGCAGCCTGGCCAAACAGACCGGAGATGCAGGCAGTGCACTGGCGAAGTCCAGCAAAACCATGGAACAATCCTATAGGCTTCATTACATCTCCCATGCCCAGGTGGAGCCGACAAACTGCACCGCCCATGTGGAAAAGGAGCGCTGCCGGATATGGGCACCGACCCAGGGAGCGACCCTGGCACAGATGACGGCATCCAGGCTCACCGGCCTGCCCCCTGAAAAAGTAGATGTCATGATCCTTCCCGCCGGAGGCGGATTCGGACTGCGCGGGGAACCGGATCCGGTGATTGATGCAGTCCTGCTTTCCAAAGCCCTGGACCGTCCGGTAAAGGTCGTGAATACCCGGGAAGATGAGTTCCGTAACGACTATTTCCGCCCGGCCAACCAGAGCCGCATCAGGGCTGGGCTGGATCAGGACGGCCGGATTACGGCCTGGTCCCACAAGATTGCGGCCCAGTCAGTCATGAAACGGCTGATGCCCCAGTACATTGAAAACGGGATTGACCCGGATGCGGTTTCCGGTGTCAGGGACATGGTCTATTCAATACCCAACCAGCTTGTGGAGTACGTAATGGTTGAGCTTCCCATCTCTGTGGGATGGTGGCGGTCCGTTGGATATTCCCTCAATACCTTCATCGTCGAATCCTTTATGGACGAACTGGCCCATGCCGCGGGAAAAGATCCCCTTGAATTCCGTCTGGAACACATGGAAAAAGGCTCCAGGGCCCAAGAGGTTCTCTCCCTGGTCGCGGATAAGGGCGGATGGAAAAATCCCGCTCCCATAGGCAGGGCAAGGGGAATCGCCGTAGCCTCTTGTTTTGAATCCTTTGCCGCCCACATGGCAGAGGTCTCGGTGGACAATAAGGGGAATATCACGGTCCACAGAATGGTATGCGCCATAGACTGCGGTACGGCCGTATACCCGGATGCGATCCGGGCACAGGCCGAGGCCGGTGTTGTCATGGGCTTGAGTGTGGCCTTTTATGAAAAGATAAACTTTGCCGGCGGTGGTGTGAAAACATCCAATTTCAGTGAATATCCTGTATTGACCATGGCCGAAGTACCGGAAATAGAGGTGCATATTGCACAGAACAATCTCAAGGCCGGGGGCGTTGGAGAGCCTGTTTTCCCGTCGGTGGCGCCTGCCGTGGGAAATGCCGTGTTCCGGGCAACCGGGGTCAGGCTCAGGGAACTGCCCTTTAACCGCGAGCTGCTGAAAAAGAGGGGATAAGGGCAGCCTCTGATTCTCCGCTGGATCCATAATGCGGGTTTACAATCCATGATCCAGGGTTATCTTAGAAAAATGGCAAGGCAGATAACCATAATACCCCTATTCAAATTTCCCCGGAGATCCCATGAGATCCATGCCCTTTGAAACCGGCCCCATCAGACCCGTGGATGAGGCGGACAGCCTGCTGATCCGCACCACCCGGGGATGCCCCTGGACAGCCTGCACCTTCTGCACCCTGTACAAGGGAATGAAGTTTTCCATAAGATCCCCAAAGGATATCAAAAAGGATATCCGGGCCGCCAGGGAGTACTTCAAGGGTCATCCCTTTGAAACCTGTTTTCTCCAGGACGGGGACAGCTTTGTCATGGATACCGGGGATTTGATCCAGATCCTTACAGAATTAAAAACCGCGTTTCCTTCCCTGAAGCAGATCAGCTCCTACGGCCGGGCCCGGACCATGGCGGAAAAATCCGCCCTGGAAATGAAGGAAATCGCCGGGGCCGGGCTCAACAAGCTTTACTGCGGAATGGAATCCGGCTCGGGCAGGGTTCTCAAGAGGGTTCAAAAGGGCATTACCCCGGAGATGATTATCCAGACCGCCCAAATGGCCCGGGAGGCGGGCATGCATACCACCCAGTTCATCATCCTGGGGCTGGGGGGAAAAGAACTCTCCCGGGACCACGCCCAAGAAACCGCCCGGGTCCTCAACCGGGTCAACCCGGATCATATCCGGGTGCTCACCATCGGGATCAAGCCCGGTTCCGGCCTGGAACAGGAGATGAATGAAGGAAAATTCAGTCTGCTGTCCGAGGCCGAGATCATTGCCGAGCAGAGGACGATCCTGGAAAACCTTGAAACCATTAACAGCCACTACGCCAACCACCACGCCGTGGACCTGCTCCTGGAAATCCGGGGGCAGCTGCCCCAAGACAAAGAGCGGCTCCTGGCCGTCCTGGATCATTTCCTGGGTCTTCCCCCGGACAGGCAGACTAATTTTATCCTGGGAAGACGGCTGGGATACTACCACCGCCTGGCAGACATGGAAAACGAGCTTCAATACCGGTTCGTTGAAAAACAGGCCCAAAAGATCCGGGACAGCAATGGATCCTTTGAGGAGATCTTTCACGACCTCCGCCGGCAGGTCGTCTGACCCTCTTATCTCCCAAGATAATGGATATCTGGCGGATTCCTTTTGGGGGCCCGCTCATATCTGAACTTTGGATACCCCACCATGAGTGCCCCGTGGCAGGAATGATCCCTGGGCAGATTTAATGTCTTTTTCAGATCCGGCCAATGACCGGCCGCATAGTTTACATATCCGGCCCAGCAGCTTCCCAGGCCGAAACCGGTCAGGGCCAGTTCCAGGTAGGCCAGGGCCGTATGGCAGTCCGCACCGGCACTGCCGATTTCACTGGCCGCATGGGCAAACACCATAAAAGGGGCATCCCGGCATATCCTGTCGATCCCCTTATCCCATTGGGCCACCAGGATTTCCATATTCAGGGTACGGGCGACTTCGGGCATTTCCTTTACCATGTACCGCATCCAGTCGATGACCTGACCCGCGATCTTTGCCACATCCTCTTTTTTATCCACTACAAGCCATTTCACCGGCTGCCGGTTGCTCCCTGTGGGGGCGCAGCAGGCAATACCCAGGGCTTTCTCAAAGATGTTCCGGGGTACGGATTTATCCTTGTACCGCCGGATGGACCTGCGGGACCGTAAAAAATGCTCGACCCGTTCCTCACCAAGGACCCACTCCTTTTCAAGGGGCATGCACTGGTCCGGGGAAAGAAAGTCCAGGCAAAAAGCCCCTTTAGGGCAGACAGCCACGCAATGGCCGCACCGGATACAGGCCTCCTCGGCCCCGGCAACGGGAACCGGCCCTTCCGGGCCCATTCGAATGATATGGGCCGGGCATTCAATGGCACAGATCCCGTCTTTATCACATCTATCCAGGTCGATCTTGAACAGGCTCATATTTTTCCTCCGTTTTGTAATTTTCTATCTTTTATCCGGTTTTAACCGTTGAAGCCCAAAGATTCAAGGGCCCCGGCTTCAAAAACAGGAATAAAGGCCAACTTCAAATTTTTCTATTTTTTTTACCCGTTATTGGGTAAAAAGGAAAGATTGCGCTGCCAACCGGCCCGGAACCGGGGGATAACCGGGTCAAATTAAAGGAGTCATTCAAAGTGGATCAAAAAGCCAAAGCGCTTCACGGGGAAGCCCTTGTGATCGATTGTCTGGAAATCAGCCGCTGGAGTGAAAGCGTTTTTAAAAATATGCGCCTCGGGGGTCTGACCGCCGTGAACTGCACCTGTTCCATTCTGGAAAATTTTCGTGGGACCGTGAAAAACATCGCCTGGTGGCAGAGGGCTTTTGACAGGTATTCGGATCTCATCCTGCCGGTTCATAAAGTCTCCGACATTCAGGCGGCCAAAGAATCCGACCGAACCGGAATCATTCTGGGTTTTCAAAACACCTCTGCCATTGAAGATGACCTTGATCTGCTGTCGATCTTCCATGGCCTGGGCGTCCGGGTGATGCAGCTGACTTACATGGAAGGGAACCTGGTCGGCCAGGGTTGCCTTGAAAGGCTGGATGCCGGACTCACCTCATTCGGGCTGGAGGTGATCGAAGAGATGAACCGGTTGGGAATTCTCATTGATCTGTCCCATGTGGGACATCGGACGACCCTTGAAGCCATTGAAGCCTCTGAAAAACCGATTGTCTTTACCCATGCCAATCCCAAAAGTCTGTGTGATCATCCCCGGAACAAGCCGGACAAGGCACTGAAAGCGGTTGCCCAAAAAGGCGGGGTGGTCGGAGCGACCATCTTTCCCCCCTTTCTCCCGGCCGGGAACGACTCCATTCTCAGCGACTACATCGACGTCATCGACCATATGACCGATATGATCGGTCCGGATCATATTGCCGTGGGGACCGATTTCACAGAAAACCAGCCAAAGCAATGGTTTGACTGGATTCTCACCGGCAAATCCCGAAAAGGTCCTGCCCTGAATCTGAATCATCCCCTGAAAAATCCAAAAGGGATTGAATCTTCGGCTGATTTTCCGAACATCACCCATGCCCTTCTTGACCGTGGATATAATGAAGCCGATGTGAAGAAGATCATGGGAGAAAACATCATGAGGGTCTTTTCCGAGGTCTGGAAAGCCTGATGGGTTCTTGGATGGATAAACCAGCCGGTAAAATCAATGAACAAAGGAAACCAAGATGAGAATAGATAGAGTCAATCTGATCGAGCAAAGGGTTATCGAAGCGTCTGCCCTGGTTCCGGTGATCAAGGCGTTTGGTGAAAAAATAGGACTCGATTCTGCCAAAGCAGTGGTTCAGCAGACCCATGAGAAGATGAGCAGGAGCTATGGGGAAACCTGTGCAAAGGAAAGGGGGAGCAACACCATGGCGGATCTGGCTGAAATCGTCTCCAGCTGGGCAGAGGGAGGCGCCCTGGAAGAGGAGATCATTGAGCTGACCGAAACCTCCTATGTCTTTAACGTGACCCGGTGCATGTATGCGGAACGCTACCGGGAGCTGGGGATGGAAGAATTCGGGACCTGCCTTTCCTGCTGTAGAGACAAACCCTTTGCAGAGGGATTTAATGCCGACATCCGGTTTGAAAGGCATCAGACCCTCATGGAGGGGGCTCCATATTGTGACTTCAGGTTTACCCTTGAACAGGACAGCTAAACTGTTCTCAAAAATATGTCCCTTTATTTTTATCGTATATCTGGACTCTGGGCAGTTCCAGGGAGGAGCGAAGGTTTTCGCGGATTGGATGCCTTCGGGCGGCAGGGCGCCACAGGAGAAGGAATCCCTCTCCGGAAAAGATCATGGATGATTTTCGAGAATGAGCGCAAAATCTTTGCTCCTCCCGGCGATAATCGGAATTTTATTTTGAGATTCCCTATAATGGACAAGACAATGTATAAAAGGCCGTAACCCAGCACCTTTCCTGGACCCGGGGGATCTGATTCAGATTCTCATTCCGAAAAGATATCCCGGGCAGATAAAAAATGGCTTCCGATATCGGCCCTCATGGCCAGGCGGTTGCCGTCCGGATCTTCCCGGGGGATCACCCGGATCCGGCCGCCTCCAAAGGCAGTCTTCACCCGGTTCATCATTTTTTGGGCGGTTTCGGCCCTGGAACCTCCCTTTCCCACGGAGCCGTTCAAAACAAGATAGGCCACCCGGGTTCCGTCGGAGATGAATCCTTTCTCATGGGAAACCCCCATGGCAGAAGGGATCAAAAGAAGCCTCTTTTTTTTGAGGTAGGAAAAATCCATCTCAAGCTTCTCATTCCTCGTCACCCGCCAGGGATATCCCTTCTGGCCGTCGGGCCCGCCCGGACCCGTCACCAGGGCCGTTGTCATACAGATCTGGTCTTCCCTAATCTCCGGCTCCACCCGGTCCAGCTCCTCCCGGAACATGGCAGAGAACAGCTGCCCCGGATTTTTGATCCTTCTGATGACGGCCTGGAACTCGGGTTCCCCGGGCCGGATATTGATTTCACAGACCCGGATGGCCCTGGGCAGGATTCCCTGGGCCGTCCTTTCCATGGAAACAAAACAGCCGGGATAGAGGATGCAGGGCCGAAGCAGACCCTCCTGTTTCAGGGCACGGACCAGGGGAAGGGCAATGGATTCCCGGACCAGTTCCATGAGACTTTCCGATTCAAAGGGATGGGGGGAGATGGAGCCCATGCCCCCGGTAATGGGATTGGCAGAGGATGCAGGACCTTGGAATCTCTCGGGATAATCCATGGCCGTGGGAAGGATGCAAAAGCCCCCCTGCCCGTCCACCAGGAGGGTAAAGCTGATCTCCACCCCGGACATCCGGGACTCGATTAAAACGGGCCATTCCCGGTTCTTGAACATCCGTTTATAGGCTTTTTTATAATCCCGGACCAGTTCATCGTAGACCTGCCTGATTTCCCAGGCATCTAAAATAATCCGGGCCCCTTTTCCGCCGGCGCTGTAAGGGAACTTGAGCACGGCCCCCCCGTGGGCGTGAAGATAATTCAGAACGATCCGGGAAACCTGGGAAAAGGATCTTGCATCGGCCACGGACCAGGCATGGGCCACGGGGATGCCGGCCCTTTCACAGAACTCCTTGCATCGGATTTTGTCCCCTTCAATATAAGAACCTGCCCGGTTGAGCCCGGCCACCCGTTCTCCCAGCCCCTTTTCCTCCATCCGGTCCACGATGCCGTTGAGCAGGAGGGATTCGGGCATGGGAATCACGTAATCCAGTTCTCCTGCGGCAAAGGCCGCCTCAATGGCCCGGACATATTCTTCAACAGAGTTGTCTTCGGTTTTAACAAACCCGACATCCCAGTCCATGATGTCCCGGGCAAACCCGGGCATGGCCGGGGTGCCCCGGATGACGATTCCGCGATAAACATCAGGATCATCGCTGCCCTTTGAGGTGGAGACCGTAAGCGCGGAAAGCAGCGTCCGGCCGTCCGTACCGGCAAACCCAATCTTCCATGAAGTTCCCATGCATTATCCTCCCGATACAACCTATAGATATGAAAACAAAGGGCAATTGCGTTTATCAGGTCCGGCCAGACAGAATGAAAAGATCAGAACAGGATCAATTGCCAGGACCACCTTTGCATAAATCCCAAAGGGTTTCAAGTTGTCCAGAAAGAATACCTGGGAATGTCAACCCGGAAGATCTCCAGGGAAGAAAAAATAGAAACCCACCCGGAGAAGGCCTTTTGGGCCCAGGATCGGCCAATGGGCGGACCGTCTCCGGGTGGGATGGCATATCCACATATGGCTAAGCGGTTTTGATCTCTATCTGCCGGGGTCTGGCTGACTCGGATTTGGGCAGGTGAAGTCTCAACACCCCGTCTTTGAGTTCGGCCTCCACCCGTTCGACATCAATGGTCTGGGGTACGGAAAACCTCCTGGTATATTCCGCATCTGTAAACTCCTCCCAGGATGCCGCACCATCTGTCTTTAATTTTCTGATCCCGGACAATGACAATGTGCCGTTGTCGATGTTCACGGAGACATTTTCCTTGACGACCCCCGGCATATCCGCATGGAGCAGGATCTCGTCATCATTTTCATAGATGTCAACAGCCGGGATTATCTCGTATACTTCCCTGGTTTTTTCAATATTTTTTTCGTCTCTCTTGGCTATTTCCTGACTCTTATCCATGACAAACCTCCTTTTAACAAAAAATTTTCTGCCGTTTTTTTAACCGACCGTGATTTTCTTTGGTTTTGCCGCCTCTGATTTCGGCAAAGAAAGATAGAGAATTCCGTCTTTGAGTGTGGCTTCAACCTTGGAAGAATCAACGTCGGCGGGCAGGGTAAAGCTTCTTGAAAAAGAACCGATTCCTCTTTCCCTTTTGTGGGCCTTGTACCCTTCCGGGGCATCTGAACCTCTGGTGCCGCTGATTTCAAGGTAGTTCCCCTGGATTCTCACGTTCAGATCATCTTTTTCAAGCCCTGGAACTTCTGCTCTGATTTCAAAATTATCGCCGTTTTCATAGAGATTTGTCCGGGGTGAGGTTTCCTCCAATGACCATCTGTAGGTGGATGGTTTCCCATAATCGCTGTAAAGATTGTCCAATTTTTTCTGAAGAAGATTCATGGTCCCGAACAATCTGTCGATGTCACTAAATCTTGTAAACATAATTCTTCCTCCTTTAATGATGTGATTTAAAGCCTGGACCTGGATGCTTTATGGGCTTTTCCCGGCTTCCATTCAGACCTAAATTAGGCATGAAAAATACCATGTCAATAACATTTTCATTATTATTTAATTTTTTTTTATTTAGTAATAGATACTCCCCGAAAGATAAATAAAAAGTGCCAAAAACAAATGAGCGAGTTTTAATAAACCGGTCAAAGACAGAGGGGGAATGGAGATCCGGTTTTACTGAGGAGTCTGTTTTTTTCACGCAAGGCCCATGATAATTTTAATCGTATAAGGCCAGATTTGGTTAAATTTAACCAGTAAAATCGACAGGAGAGGAAGATCCAATATGGAGAAACCGGATCAAAGCCCCCTATTTGATCCATGCTTTGGGCCAGGCCCCCGGCTGGCATAAAAGTTGAACTTCTTGTTCGGCAGACAGACTTGGAAAATGCGGAAACCAGACCATTCCATTTTAATTTTTATGTCCCAAAGGAGCCATTGATCATGCCTGCCAATAAATTTGCAACAGCCCTTTTTTTCCTCACCCTTTTTATGACACCGGCGGTTTCCGATGTTTCCGAATCCCACTCCCTGGTCTCTCCCCCGTCCCAGTCGGCTCCCCTGGATATTCAGATTGTAAAAGGGGTTGTCAGTCCCGGAAGTACCGCATCTTCCCTGCTGGCCCCATATCTTCCCCTGAAAACCATCTATGCAATCAGCCGCCGGAGCAATGATATCTTTCCCTTGAGCCGGCTCAGAAAGGGGCAGCCCTACAAGATCTTTCTCCAGGAAGGTCAATTGATTGGATTTGAATATAGAATAGACCGGGAAAACAAACTGGTCATTGAGAAGAAAAACAAGCAATTTTCCATCCAAAAGGCTCCCCTTGAGTACAATGTCAAAACAGAGACCATCTCTGCTGTGATCACGTCCAGCCTGTTTGAGGCCGTCAGAAAATCAGGGGAAGAAATCGAACTGGCCTGGAAGCTGGCCGATATTTTTGCCTGGGATATTGATTTCATCCGAGACATCCGGGCCGGAGACCGATTCCAGGTCCTTGTGGAGAAAAAATATCATGAGGGAAACCTTCTGGGCTATGGAAAGGTGGAGGCAGCTTTCTTTACCAATAAGGGCCGTACTTTCAAGGCCTTTTTACATGAGGATTCAAATGGAGTTCAGGGATATTATGATGAAAATGGGGATTCCCTTCAAAAGGCATTTCTAAAGGCTCCCCTTGCCTTTTCAAGAATTTCATCCACTTTTACCCTGAAGAGGATGCACCCCCTGTTGAAAAAATACAGGCCCCATCCGGCCATAGATTATGCAGCACCCATAGGAACCCCCGTCAAATCCGTGGGAGACGGGGTGATCCAGAGATTCGGATACAGCAAAAGCATGGGCAATTTCATGGTCATCCGCCACTGCGGGGGATACACCACTCGATATTACCATATGAATAAATTTGCCCGGAGCATGAAAAGAAACCGGAAAATCGCCCAGGGAGAGGTCATCGGATATGTGGGAATGACAGGGTATGCAACAGGTCCCCATCTTTGTTTCCGGATGATCCGGAATGGGAATCCGGTGAACCCCCTCACCTATAAATGTCCCTCTGGCGCACCGGTGAGTCCCCGGGAAATGGATCGATTTCTGGCAAGAACCGAAATATTGTTCAAAAAGATGATTGCCGCTGCTGATCCGTCAAAGGAAACCGCCCAATCTTGATCTTTTTCCCCCTTCCTATATGGCCTCTCGGGTCTGCTTCCCATTGACCCGGCGCCGGATCCTGAGCGGATTCTCGTTCTGCAGGGGTTCCGGCAGAAGGTTCCGGGGATAATTCTGAAGGCAGACGGGGCGAAGAAAACGATTTATGGCTGCCGTCCCCACCGAAGTACTTCGGACATCACTGGTTGCAGGGAAAGGTCCCCCATGAACCATGGCATGGCAGACCTCGACCCCGGTGGGAAACCCATTGACTAGCAGGCGCCCTACCTTCTGGGAAAGAATATCGATCATTTCCCCGTGATCTGCCATTTCCCCGGGTTCCCCATGAACCGTTCCGGTCAACTGCCCCTTCAGGCGCATTACCACCCCTGTCATTTCAGCTTTGTCCCTGCATTTGACCACCAGGGAGGCCGGGCCAAACACCTCTTCCCTCAACTTTGGATTGGCAGCAAACTCTTTTGCCGAAACCGTCATCAAAAACGCCTGCCCCCGGAACCCGGGCCTGTCCTCTGACCTTAAACCGGCCGCCTCCTGATCAACGCCCGGCTGACCTGTGATATTGGCAATCCCCTGATCATATGCCCGGCAGATTCCCCTATTGAGCATGACCCCGGCCTCCAGGCCCTCCACGCGAAGGGATGCGGCCCGGATAAACCGGTCCAGGCTCTTTCCTTCCATTCCCACTACCAGCCCGGGATTGGTGCAGAACTGACCCACGCCCATATTCAGGGAATCGACAAAGTTGGCAGCGATTTCCTCGGCACTGGATTCAAGCTGTTTGGGCAACAGAAGCACCGGGTTTATGCTGCCCATTTCAGCATATACAGGGATGGGTTCCGGCCTCTCATTGGCCAGCCTGACCAGGGCGGTTCCCCCGGCAAAGGAGCCGGTAAACCCCACGGCCTTGATTTCCGGCGCCCTGACAAGGGCGGAACCAACCTCAGACCCCGAGCCCATGATCAGGGAAAAGATCCCGCCGGGCAGGCCTGATTTTGTAACGGCCCGGGCAATGGCCCGGGCCGCAAGCTCACTGGTCCCCGGATGGGAGGAATGGCCCTTGACCAGGACAGGGCAGCCCGCAGCAAAGGCAGATGCCGTGTCTCCGCCGGCCACGGAAAAGGCAAGGGGGAAATTACTGGCCCCAAACACCGCCACCGGCCCGATGGCCTGGTTCATATAGCGAAGATCAGGACGGGGCAAGGGCTTACGCTCCGGCATGGCCGTGTCGATCCTGACATCGAGAAAATCACCCTCAAGCACGGTTTCGGCAAAGAGATTGAGCTGGGAACAGGTCCGTCCCCTTTCCCCTTCTATCCTGGCCCGGGGCAGCCCGGTCTCTGCCATGGCCCTTTGCACCAGATCATCCCCAAGCCCCATGATCTCATCTGCACAGGCGTTCAGAAACCGGGCCCGCCTGTCCAAAGAACTGCGCCTGAATTCACCGGCACAGGCCTGGGCCGACGCAGCAGCGATATTCACCTGTTCCTGGGAGGCCTTTCCCATGGAAGGTTCCAGGACTTTCCCGGTTGAGGGATCCATCGCCTGAAATGTCCCGGCCCCACCCTTGACCCACTCTCCGTTGATCAATATCTTCCCGGTTACCGGCAAAAGAGACCTCCTTTTATGCCTAAATTCTGTCCGGCTTTATCCGGAGTCGTTTGTTGTATATACAAACAAATAAATTTTCATCCGATTATTGTCTTCCAATATCCCTGGGACAATCAGCCTTTTGCCGATTTCTGATCTTTTTTTTCCTTGAGTACACTTTTCCCAAAACTGAACCCACTGTCTATCCTTTCCATTTCCTGGACGACATAATCTTTAATATTGATTAAGGGTTCTTCTGAAAAGATTGTAAACCGCATCAGATTTTCAGCGTACATCTGTCTTTTTTTGTAGTGACTGTAAATGGCAAAGGTGAGTGCGGCGATTCCGGTCACGGTCGTCTGAACGATTGCCGAATTGAGAAACCCTTTTTCCCAGCCGAAATCCTTGGCAAAGATGGCCAGGGAAGGCCACAGCAAAACGACAATGCCCGACAGCAGGGCCAGGAAAAAAAAGATCTTGTTAATGATATAATAACTTCTGGCCTTAATGAAAATGTCGTAAACGATCAAATACTTCTCAATGTTTTTGTTTTCCTGAACCTTGAAATACTTTTCTTTGGCATAGGTGACCAGCAGTCTTGCGCTTGTCTGATTGGGCTGAAATATCTCCATTTACCTTTGTCCCCTCCAATATAGGTTAAGGATAAACGCGCATCCGCGCCAAACCGTCCGGGCAAGAAAATCTGTTTTACTGCCCGGTCAGGACTTTCTCAAAGAGGTTCAACATCTGATCGATTTCATCCAGGGTCACGTTCAATGCCGGCATAAACCGGATCATATTTGGCCGGGGCGCGTTCAGGATCAGACCCGCATCCAATGCCCGTTCAACCACCTTGACGGCAATATCCTGCCCAAGGTCCAGGGCCAGCAGCAGGCCCCGCCCCCGGACCCTGCCCAGGGAGCGGCGTTTGGACAGATCCGTAAGTCCCTGCATCATATACCTGCCGAGGGCATCCACATTTTCCAGAAACCCGGGACTGACCACAGTCTTTATCACGGCAGAGCCCACGGCGGTCATGAGGGGATTGCCGTTAAAAGTACCGCCCTGATCCCCATGTTCAAAACAGGATTTTGATTGGGTTGCGGCCAGGGCGGCCAGGGGAACACCCCCTCCGAGCATTTTCCCCAGGGTCATGATATCCGGTTTTATCCCGGCATGTTCATACCCCCAGAGCTTGCCTGTACGGCCCATTCCGGTCTGGATCTCATCCACGATCAGCAATATATTTTTTTGACGGGTCAGCTCCCGAAGTTCCTTCAGAAAGGAATCCCGGGCAGGAACGACTCCGGCCTCCCCCTGGACGGGCTCCAGCATGACCGCTGTAGTCTGATCGGTTATTAATCGCTCCACCGACCCGAGATCGTTGATCCTGGCCTTTGGAAACCCCTTTACCTTGGGTTCGAACAATCTTTCAAACTGAGGCTTTCCCGATGCAGACATGGTGGCAAGGGTCCGGCCGTGGAATGAATTTTCAAAGGTGATGATTTCATAGGCCCCGTTTTTATGGAGTTCCCCCCATTTTCTGGCCAGCTTGATCGCCCCTTCATTGGCCTCTGCCCCTGAATTTGCAAAGAACACCCGGTGAAAGCAGCTGTGCTTCACGATGAGGCGGGCCAAATCCAAGGAAGGTTGGTTATAGAATGCCGGACTGGGCGTAAGAAGCCTGCGCGATTGTTCGGCAAGGACATCCGTGATCAACTCCGGGCTGTGGCCAAGGCAGTTCACGGCCCAGCCCTGGACAAAATCAAGATAGCGTCTGTCTTCATGATCCACCAACCACGATCCTTTTCCCCGGACAAAGAGAATGGGGGGGCGTGAAGTGATCTCCATGAGGTCATTTGAAGTAAAAGGGTTGTCCTTCATATTTTAGCTCCGTTTCATCTGCCTGATCATTTATCATCCAATAAAATCCAACCTGCGTCAAATATCTCCTGGCTATTTTCCCTGCATTTGCCTTTTTGCCAGGGGCTGTAACCGGCAAATTATCCCAGATGTTTTTTAAATGCGCAATAGCCTTCACTCTGATATCCGATCCCGTGGTAAAACCGGCACGAGTCTTCCCGAATGGAATCGGTGATGAGCATGATATAGGATACATCTCTTTGGGCCGCGATTCTTTCCGCCTCTTTCATCAAGGCTTTTCCTATGCCCTTTCCACGACGGCTTTCATCCACCACAAAATCTTCAATCACCATGAATGATCTGCATTGGCCGAAAAACATCTCCGTAATACTTGCCAGCAGAGACCCCACCAGGGTTCCCTGCTCCTTTGCCGCCAGGACAATATGATTTTTATTGTCCCGGTTCCGTTCAAAGATCTTTTTCATCTTTTCAAGGGAGACATCATTGGGAATCAGCTGCTGATAGAGCCTTGATAATGGCTCCAGATCGGCAGGTTGTACTTCTGAAATATTCATCGAAAAAATTCCTTACCCATATTTTTTTGACAGATTCGCCGAAACATCGACTGCATGGCCGGGAGCATTTTACCTGCTGGGATATATAAGTCAATGCAGAGCATAACCCGAGGGGGGAATTTTTTTAAGGGGCGGGCTGATAATGAACCGGGCAGGATGATCCTCATCCTGCCCGGTTCATTTATGAATACAATTTATTCCATACCGTCATAGATGGCATTCCCAATAAGCCGGAATGTATTTTCCGGATGTCCCCGGAAAGTGCTGTCAATACCGATGAGTACAATGTCCCGACTCTCTTTTTCTCCATGGATAATGACCGGCATCCCGGCAGCACCGGATGCATTCCAGCCGGGCCAGAACCCTGAAGTCAAGAAATCCCCGGCTGCGATGGATGCTGTGATGGAAAACCCTTCGGGAAGGCTCTCCTCATCAAACCATGCTGCGCCCAGGACATAGGCATAGTCGACTGGATTGAATCCTGCTGCAATCCCATCCGGCATGTGGTAGTCGAGTTTAATGATGGCGTCGGGGTCCCAGCTGAATTCAGGAATGAAATCGGTCAGGCCAGCGTCATTAGCAAAATGAATGCCCGTTCCACCCAGACCGATATAGTCACCCCCGTTTTCAAAAAATTCCACCATGGATGTCTGGCCCGCTTCATTCAGCCCTCCCCAACTCCTGCTTTTATTAAGGAAAAGGTCATATCCGGTTATGGCCCCGGCGTTCAGGTCGGATCGTGAAACAGTTTCGTATTCAAATCCCAGTGTTTCAAGACAATACCTTACGCCTTCATCTCCGTAAACGGCAATCCGCCTTTTGCATAAAGCCACGGCCTCTTCCGGAACCTCATCAACAGCCAAAAGATCCAGGCCCCATTTATTGACCAGTTCATCGGCAAGCACGGCATCATTGGGAATGATAAGGGTTCCCGGACCCAGTTCTTGCCCGGCATCCAGATAAGATGTTTTTAACCGCTTGACCATTATCCCTCTGGTGAGCAGGTCATTGGTTGCCCGGAAAGCAGCAATGCTGGTCGGGGCATAGGCGTATCCCTGGACACTTCCGGATTCCATACTCCCCTTGACCTTGTCGGCTCTGGTCACCCTGCTGGTCTTGATGGCCATTTTCTCTTCCATTCTTCCACGAAAAACGCCCCACAGCAGAGGATGGCTCCAGGCCGTTGGCGGAGAATAGAAAACCAGGTCCTCAATCCCTAGGTCTGAAACATTCAACCCGTCTTCAAGGATGGTATTGGCAAGGCCCCGCTTGGCCTGGTCCATCCATATGACATAGGTCCCTTTTGGATATTCGACACTGTTCAGCACGAAATCCGCCACTGCTTTTTCAACCTCAACCCCGTTGTCCAGGAGAAATTGGATCAGTTTGGCGGGCTGGTGAGGGCTCAACTGCATGGGACCGGCCTCGGGGATGACATAGGCCGCAGGAAATTCCTGGAGAAAGATATCCAGTTCCTCAAAATCCGGGTAAGCTGCCTGGGAAATGATATCCGCTGGAACAACCGCCTGGGGCAGGTCCAGAAAACCGCGCCTGAAAATTTCGATCTGATCCCGGATCATTTCATCCTTGCTTTCGACACAGAAGTTCAAAGCCCCCCAGACGGCCCAGTAGTGTGCGTCAACCCCGTCTTCAGCTCTTGAAGGCGTTTCCAGGGTGTGACCATAGGCACCGTGATACATGGCAAACATGGGGGTATAAATCGGAGGCCAGTCATCCCAATAATATCCCGCCGTACTGAAATCCCAGTCTCTGAAAGGAATCTGGGAGGTATGTCCTGTATTGTCAAATACGGATTTCTCCATGGCCTTGGCCTGTTCCAGGGCCCATTTTATATACAGGTCATACTCGTAATTGGGGTTATGGGGCGGGCTGCAGGGTTCAATCAGCATGGGAGAAACAAACCCGTGAAGATCCAAGAAAACCATGGGATTCCATTCGGCGATCAGGGCAGCCGTGGCTTTGGATTCTGGCTGGGTCTGGGAGATAAAATCCCGGTTCACATCAAACCCCGATTCATTTCTACGGGTTCCCAGCACACGGCCGTCGGGATTCTGTACGACATTGAAGAGAATGATCATGTTGTCCAGAATGGCCTTGACCTCTTCACTGTCATCATATGCGAGTTTCTCGATCAGCCGGATACATGCATCCGTGCCCGTATACTCATCCCCGTGGATACTTCCGTTGACGAAAAACGGAACCTTGAAATCCTTGTACTGATCCAGTTTTCTCAATGCTTTTTCAGGATCCCTGATCATCATCTTTCGCAATGATTTGTAGTGCCCGAAGCGCCCGGACGTACCGGGTGCGGAAACCGTAACAAGAAACAGGTTGCGTCCGCCTGCCGATTGACCGATCACCTCAACCGCGACCCGATTGCTGTTTTTCTGGATTTCTCTGAGCTTCGGGCCGATCTGGGAATAAAGTATTGAATCATACGCACTTGAAGGAACTTCATCTTCCGGCTCCACATTCCACCAGGAGGTCCCGGACGATTTCCCACCTGTTTTGTTCTTGCCAGCCCACAGTCCCTGGGGTGTCGTCAACAGAAAAACAAGCAAGAGCAAGGTTAAAATCGTCAAAAAACGCTGTTTACTCTCCATCTTCTTTCCTCCTCTGTTAATATATGAATAATTCAGGCCGCGGAAATGCTTTTATGGAGCGACCGTTTCAAAAATGAGATGCGATAAAATAGAATATGCGAAACTGGGAAATATGTGTTACCCGATTCAATAGGACAGGATATGTTTCTTTGTCAAGTTTTATATGGCTGGATATATGGCCGCTCAACATGGTAATAATCATTGATTTTACTCTGGGGCTAAAACCATGTAGTATTAAAAAATTGTCCTTGGACAAAAAGCTGATCCGCTAAAGAAATTTGCGGTAGACAGGCAGGATTGAACGAACCCGGTACCTGGGCGATCCCCGGGAAAATATGATATAGAGGCAGGATTGAATAAAACCGAGAGTCATAACGATTCCCGGTACGCAGCAGACCTTGAATTTTAAATGGGGAAAACCGGATCCCGTCATGATGAAAGACGAGATAATTTCTAGGATAGAAGAATTTTTAAACCGGACGGGCTGGGTTCCCGGGTTCAGATCTGTCTCGTTCCTGGCCGCCGGAGAGTACAATGCCAATTACCTTGTGGAAGGCCGATCCAAAAGGTTTGTCCTGAGGATCAACCACGGCAGCCAGCTCGGTCTGGGGCAGGACCAGATCTCATATGAATACAGGGTGCTCAAGGCCCTTGAAAGCTCCGGGGTCACCCCGAAGCCCCTGGCCTGCCTTCCGGATCCAAAGCCCCTGGGAGGGGGAAGCCTACTCATGGAATTTCTGCCCGGCAAAGCCCTGGTCTATGAAGAGGATCTTGACCGGGCCGCCGGTATCTTTGCCCGGATTCACTCCCAGCCCGTGCCCGATGACCTCATTGTCCAGGCAGACCCGGTAACGGACATTGCCCGGGAATCCCTGGGACTGATCCAGCGGTTTCCGGATCACCCTTTAAGGGAAGTCCGGGACAGGATCCTGGCCTACCACGATGAAATCATGTCCCTGGCGGAAGAGAGTCGGGCCCTGTTCCGGGACGAATCCCTCTGTCTCGTCAACACCGAGGTCAACTCGGGCAATTTTCTGATCTCAGAAAAAGGAGCCTTTCTCGTGGACTGGGAAAAGGCCGTGGTCTCCTACAGATACCAGGACCTGGGTCATTTCCTGGTTCCCACCACCACCCTGTGGAAAACCGATACCTGCCTGGGGCCGGAAGAAAAAAGAAGATTTATTGAGGCCTACCACAGGGAAGCCGGCCTTAAAATGGATACAGAGGAACTGATCCAGAAAACCCGGATCATGGAAAAAACCATTTTGCTGAGGGCCCTTTCCTGGTGTTTCATGGCCTTTTATGAATATACCCGGACAGACCGTGCCCTGCAAAATCAAAAAACCTTTACCAAAATCAGGCAGTATCTTTCCGATATTCCATGGATCTTACACTCAGTGGCATAGGCAAGCGATACCGGGCCGGAACCGTCCTGGAGAACATCAACTTTGATGTGGGATGCCGTGAACTGGTATCCATTGTCGGCCCTTCCGGGGTGGGAAAGACCACCCTGCTCAACATCATTGCCGGCCTTGACAAACCCGATGCAGGAAAGGTGATTTTTTCCGATCCCCCGTCCAAGACCCATCCGGTGATCATGGTGTTCCAGGATTATGTTCTTTTCCCCTCCATGACGGTCCGGGACAATATCGGGTTCGGCCTTAGGACCAGGCGCATGGCCGGAACCGCAGTCCGGGAACAGGTGGATCAAATGCTGGAATATTTCCGGCTCACCGGACACGGATCCCATTACCCGGCCCAGCTTTCCGCGGGACAGAAACAGCGGGTGGCCATTGCCCGGGCCATGGTGGTCAATCCGGCGGTCCTTCTCCTGGACGAGCCTTTTGCCAATCTGGACCGGAACCTGAAAATGGAAACCGCCCGGTTTATCCGCCGCACCCAGAAGGAATTCGGCATCCCCACCATCAGCGTCACCCACGATCTTTCCGAGGCCTTTGCCATGTCGGACAGGATCGGGGTCCTGCTGGAGGGGCGGCTCCGGCAATACGATTCCCCCAAACAGGTTTACTTTAACCCTGTTTCCCGACAGGTGGCTGAATTCCTGGGACCTGTAAACATTATCCCCCTGGATCTTTTTCCGGTTTTCGGCATAAAAGAACCCCGCGGTAAAGGGGAAATCCTGGCCAGACCGGAGAACCTGGCCATTGTATCCCGGGATGAGGGGCCCGGAAGAATCACGGAAAAAACCTTTGCCGGCCATTACATTGCCTATCGGGTGGAGCTGAAAAACAAGATCTTCACCGTATACTGCCAGGACGATAACTTTGTACTAGACCAAAAGGTAGGACTTTCACTGAAAACCATCTAAATTTTGGGAGACAAGATGAAAAAAAAGAATCTGATCAGACTTGTTTTGATGATCCTGGTCTGCCTGGGCCTGACCGGCCAGGTTCGGGCCCGGGATGCCGAACTCTTACAAACCCCCTTTGAGACCCTCAAGACAAAAGCAGAGGGGACCGAAGTCAGGTGGTACATGTTCGGGGGATGGGCCCATGTCAACGCCTGGGTGGACACCTATGTGGCAGGGGAAATGAAAAAACGGTTCAATATCCGCCTGGTCCGGGTCCCCATGGATGCCGGTGTTTTTGTCAATAAACTGCTCAACGAAAAGGCCGCCGGTAAAGAAAAGGGAAACATCGACCTTTTATGGATCAACGGGGAAAACTTCAAGAATGCCAGGGAAGCCGGACTTTTGTTCGGACCCTTTGCCCGGAACCTGCCCAATGTCATCAAAAATGTGGACCCCAAAAGTGCGGCCTTTGATTTCGGATATCCCGTGGACGGGTATGAGGTGCCTTACGGCAAGGCCCAGTTCGTATTTGAATACGACACCGCCTCCCTGGCCTCCCCCCCGGATACCATGGAGGCCTTGAAAAAATGGATAAAGGCCAACCCCGGCCGGTTCACCTATCCCCAGCCCCCGGATTTCACCGGATCCGCCTTTATTCGCCAGGTATTCTACGCGGCCACCGGCGGGCATGAGCAGTATATGAACGGCTTTAATGCCCAATTATTTGAAGCCAAGGCCCCCCTGCTCTGGGCCTGGCTCAACGAAATCGAACCCTTTTTATGGCAAAAGGGCCAGACCTACCCCCAGAGCAGTGCCGCCCTTGACACCCTTTTCTCCCGGGGAGAGGTGGCCATGGGCATGAGCTACCATCCGCCCCATGCCCAGAACAAGATCCTGGAAGGGACCTATCCCGACACAATAAGAACTTTTGTGATGAAGGACGGCTCCATCTTTAACACCCATTTTACGGCCATCCCGTTTAACGCCCCCAACAAGGCCGGAGCAATGGTGCTGGCCGATTTTCTCATCTCGGCGGATGCCCAGCTGTCCAAGTACCATCCCAAGACCTGGGGGGATTTCCCGGCCCTGGATCTTTCCCGCTTGACTCCTGAAGAGCAAAAGGCCTTTGAAGAGGTGGACCTGGGACCGGCCACCCTGGGATCGGCCCAGCTCAACCCGGCAGCAGTTCCCGAGATCCCGGCCCCCTATCTTGAAGCCCTGGAACAGGGCTGGAAGACCCATGTCCTGGACTAGAAAAGGCCTGATCCTGGGGCTTTGTCCCCTGCTTCTCCCCTTTGCCGTGATTTTCTGCGGCGGGGTATTTCTGACCCTCTGCCAGTCCTTTGGTGTCTTAACCCCCCTGCCCCACAACGGCGGAGTTTTTGACGCCTATGCCGGACTGCTGGACAGTCCATGGTTTTTTAATTCCTTTTTTTTCTCCCTGAAAGTAGGGGCGGTTTCGGCATTCTGCTCGGTGGCCCTGGGAACCCTTCTGGCCTATTGGATCTGGAAACTGCCCCAAAAACTCCAGGGTCCGGCCCTGGTATATAAAATCCCCCTGATCCTGCCCCATGTGGCCGTGGCCTTTGTGGTCCAGGTCTTCTGGAGCCGGTCCGGAATTCTGGCCTCCGGGGCATTTTCCCTGGGCCTGATCCAAGACATGAACCAGTTTCCCAACCTGCTCTATTCGGGCCAGGGTCTGGGAATGATCCTGGCCTATGGACTCAAGGGCACCCCCTTTGCCATGATCCTGGTCATGGCCCTGCTTTCCCGGTTTGACATCCGGCAGATTCAGACCGCAGCCATGCTGGGGGCCTCCAGGACCGTAATTTTATTTAAAATCGTCCTGCCCAGGCTGGCCCCGGCCATGCACACCGGGTTTATCATCCTGTTTCTATACAGCTTCGGGGCCTTTGACATTCCCTATATCCTGAGTGAAAGCCGGCCCGGGATGCTGAGCATCCATGTATACAATCTCTACTTTAAACACGACCTGGCCCGGCGGCCCGAGGCCATGGCCATCCTGACCCTCATGTTCTGCTTTGCCGTTCTGTTTATCATGCTTTACTCACGGATCGTCAGCCGCCTGGAAAGCGGGGTGAGGAAATTATGAAGCATTTGCCCCTGTTCCTTGTCCTGACTCTCCTTTTTGTCCTGCCCGTGGTCGTGCTCATCATTTCAAGCCTGGCCCCGGGCTGGAGGTTCCCCCATGTCTGGCCCCGGGAATTCAACACTCGGGGACTTGTCTTTCTTGTCCAGAACCGGGACCAGATCCTCACCGGCCTGGGTTCTTCCTTTGCCTATTCCCTGGCCACGGTGCTGGTCACCCTGATCCTCTGCCTGTTTCCGGCCATGGTCTTCAGCCGGACCCGATTTTTCGCCAAGGCCTTGCTGGAAGGACTCCTGCTCACCCCGGCCCTGGTGCCGTCCATGACCTTTGCCATGGGCCTTCATTTCGTCTTTATCAAATTCTCCCTGGCAGACAGCTTTACCGGAGTGGTGATCATCCTGTCCATGTTCTCCTATCCTTACATGTTCCGGGCCCTGGTGGCCGGATTCCAGAGCCTGGGACAAGATTTCCAGACCTGCGCCCGGAATCTGGGGGCCGGAACCCTTGAAACCCTGATCCGGGTGGAACTGCCCATGCTCTTGCCGGCCATGGCAGCCGGGGGCAGCGTGGTCTTTCTGGTGGCCTTTTCCGAATACTTCCTGGTCTTTCTCATCGGCGGGGGAAGCGTTCCCTCATTCACCGGCACCCTCTTTCCCCTGCTCAACTCCTCCAACCGCTCCCTGGCCTCCATCCTGAGCCTGATTTTTCTGTTCCTGCCGGTTCTTCTCTTTGTGATGATGGATACGGCCCTGATGCGGGTCTACCGGAAAAAAGGAATACTCCGGAATTGAGTTTTCCATAAAAACAAGGCCCACCGGCGTTGGCCGGCAGACCTTTTTACAAATTGCCAAAAAAACAGGAGGGGATCAGGCCCGGCTTCTTCTCAGGCCCACGAGCCCTGCAAGACCGGAAACCAAAAGCCATACGGTAGCCGGGGTCGGGACCGGGGTGGCTGCCAGATCAAGGGTTCCCGAGGTAAAGGTCACTTCAGCTGTAAGACCAAAGGCAGAAATGAATCCGGATAAATCCGTCCCAACCAGTTCCATGGTCAGAGAAGAAGCAAGAGCACTGAGGGTATCAGCAATATTTCCCTCGGAAAGACTCACGCTGGTGATATTGAGAGCAAGCATTTCTACGGCCGCATCATTCACAATGGACAGGTTATAGCTCAGAAGCACATTGTTCAGGGTGTAGCCTTCAAATTCGCCGTTAAGCCTCACAGAATCATTGTAGATTGAGGTCCCGCCAAGTGTGATCCACTCATCCAGGTTTATCCCCTGGCCCCCCAGAACCAAACTTTGGTTGAAGGAGATAGAATCAGTCATATTGATAGCACCGCCAAATAGATCTGGAACTGGAATCGTAACTGAATAAACAAGTCCCAGATCAACGCCCAGGCTATAATCATAGTCCATGGTTGAATCCAATGCCGGAATCGAATCATACCCGACGACCAGGGAGGTCGAAGTCGCTATAGTCAGATTTTCATACCCCTGTGCCACTGTCATATTCAGACTCCCGCTCTGAATATCAAACGAATACGAGTACGCCTGCACTGCCGAAGTAGATCCCAAAACAAATAAAAAGACAACAATGCCTGTCAACAATTTCTTCATGGCCTTCTCCTTAAATAATAATTATTTTCATCTGCAATTCCATTCCTCTTCCTCGCCTATTGCCACCTGAAGTGAGCAAGATAGATGCCAGGAGAATACGGATACGATAAGCATTTGAAAAAACAGAGAAAAACTCATATTATAGACTGAGAAGGCCCGGTTTAAAACCTCCTCCCCATCCGATTATGAATGATATTTCATACACTCAATTTTCTCCGGTTTTCATCCACCGGCGAAACCAACCCGCTCCGGCCTGGTTTATTAGACAGTCCGGGTGTCTGAAAAAACATTCACCCTGCAAATTTTGACCATTGGGATATTCTTTATTTTTCAGCCTGCAGGGTCAAAACCGTCGTGCCCGTGGATCTTTCACCTGGGGCCTCCTGACAGACCCTCCTGTACCGGTGCAGGGAACACCATACATTGAGACCGCATAAGCGATATATTGGGGAGAAACGGATCGGTCAGAACCGGTCCCGATGATTTTTATTTACTTTGGACGGCCGGATCCAATGAAAAAAGAGGCCTGTTTTTTCCCTGTCTTGACAACTCCGGGCCCGATCTTTACGTTATAACTTTCAAAAACAATGGAACAGAGGAGACGCCATGCCCGGGCAAAAAAAAATCCAGGATATCCCATGAAAGATCACCTTATTCCGGAAAATGAATTCCCCATGGTGCTGACCCCCGGGGTGACCTTGCTGGGCAATTATTTTTTCAACCTTTTCCTGGTTCGGGGAAAAAAGAAATCAGCCCTGTTTGAAACCGGAATTTCCGGCATTGTTGACCGGGTGATTGACCAGTTGGAAAGCCTTGGAGTTGAACCCGACTATCTGATCCCAAGCCATCCCCATTCCGATCATATCACCGGACTGCCCGGCCTGGCTGAACGTTTTCCCAAGGCCGAGATCCTGTCGGCGGCCGGGGCCGCCGAATTCGTCACCCATCCCAAGGCCGGCCCCCTCCTGATCAACGAAGACAGGTTCCTCTCCCTCTCCCTTGAAAAAATGGGGATTATGCCGGGACGCCCTTCCCTGGAAAGGATTCCGGATCTGAGCGGATCCAGGGTGATCCCGGGCAGGACAGAAATCGATCTGGGAGGAACTCTTCTGGAGCTGATTCCGGTTTCAGGCCATTCCCCGGGCAACCTCATGGGCCGGGTCAGGCAGGAGAAGATCCTGCTCTGTTCCGACAGCCTGGGGTTTCATTTTCCAGGACGGGGATTCTGGCCCCTGTTTTTTACGGGGGCAGAGACCTATCTGCAGACCCTCGACCTGATCCGGGATCTCTCCCCGGACATCATCTGCCCGGCCCACCAGGGGCCCCTGAAGGGGGAAGCCGCACAAAAAGGGATCCAGGAGGCCATGGAGACCACCCATGCCGTCATCCGCCGGGTAAAGGCCTCCCGGTTGCCGGACAAGGATCTGGTCATGGACCTTTTCCGGGAAAGTTATAAAGACGAGTTCACCCTGTACACCCAAGAAAATATTAAAAATTGCTCCTATCTTCTGATCAAGCGGGCCAGAGATTTCCGGAAGACGGAATAGCATGGCCCCATCCCTCTCGAAGGAAGAGTCAACTCCCTGGGGACTGGTGCTGATCCTGGTAGGGCCGGGATCCTCTTGAGTCTATGGCTTTCAAGGATTAGAGAGGGTTAGTCTTTTTTCTGGCCTTTCTCAGGGTCAGATAGACATTGCCTGAAAATATTAAAAAAGCGCCCACCCACCCGGACAGGGTCATGGCCGGATCCGTGGCCAAAAAAGGTCCCAGAATGGCGGCCAGCAGAATCCGTGTGGAAGAGATAATTCCCCCTTCAATGGCCGAGACAAACTTGAACCCGATGGTCATCAGGTACTGGCCGGCAATGGCAATGGCCGAACACCAGAACAGATACTTCATCTCCCCGGGGGTGGGGATGACCATTTTATTGAAGAAGAGGCAGAAAATCACGGCACCGCCCAGGCCGAACATGAAAAACAGGGTGGTATGGGTATCGTGGACCTGCCTGGCCAGGTTGAGATACATGATGGCAAAGGCGGCGAATATACCCGAACCCAGGCCCCAGAGGGAGTTGATATCATAGGACATGGTCCCCGGGGACAGGATGAGCCAGACCCCGACAAAGGCGGTCAGGACGATGAGGACGGCGATCCAGTCCCGTTGGGCCTTGAGAAAGATCCATGAAAAAACGGCGATGAACAAAGGATAGGTCATGTTCAGAATATTGGCCTGGGCCACGGTGGTCAGGTCCACGGCTTTGAAAAAACAATAGACCGCAGAGGCGTTGCCCAGGGCCCGTCCCACCAGCAGTCTTTTTTTTCTTATCCTGATTTTTTTCTTTCCCAGGGCCATGACCAGGACCACGGTAACAAAACCGAACCCGAACCTGGCTATGACAAACATGGCCGAATCTAGGGTCAGCCCCGACACCTTTGACCATTTGATGATAACGGTGGCCAGGTAAAAAAAGAAGGCTGAAGCAAATATGGAAAGACAACCCAGAAGGGTTTTAACATTCATAATTGAGAATTGATAATTGATAATTGTGGACGAACTTGATACCTTGCAAAGAAGCTCCTTTCGGGATCTGGATAGGAATAAAACAACGGATTAAGAATATAGATAATATGGAAAAACACAATAAAAATTTTCAGGAACAGATCAAGCCCCTCAGGGATGAAATCGACCGGATCGACGCGGATATTCTTTCTTTGCTGGTCCGGCGCCAGGAACAGGTGGAACAGGTGGTTGCCCTGAAAAAAGCCTGCAAGGTCCAGGTCTACCATCCGGCCCGGGAAGAGGACCTGATTTCCAAACTCAGAATTCAAGCCGTCAAAACCGGGGTGGATCCCGATTTCCTGGAAGACCTTTACCGGGTGATTCTCCGCCAGTCCAGGGTGAAGCAGACCCGGCAGATGGAGCATAAGGCTGTCCGGCCCGGCGCAAAGGTGCTGATCATCGGGGGGACCGGCCAGATGGGATCCCTGTTTGCCGGGCTTTTTAAAAAATCCCGGTATGAGGTCAGGATCCTGGGCGAACCGGACTGGGACCATGCCCCGGACCTTTGCTCCGACATTGATCTTGTCCTGGTTTCGGTCCCCATAGAAAAAACAGGTCAGGTCATCCAAAAAATCGCTCCCTTTTTACCGGAGCGGACCCTCATGGCCGATCTGACCAGTGTCAAACAGGAGCCGGTGGCCCAGATGCTTGCATCCCACAAAGGACCGGTCATGGGCATCCATCCCCTGTTCGGACCCAGTTCAGGCTCCCTGGACAAACAGATCATCGTGGTGAGCCCGGGCCGAAATTTCGAAGAGTGTCAATGGCTGATGGACCAGCTGGGCCTCTGGGGGGCGGTCGTTGTGAAAGCCACTCCCGAAGAACATGACGAAGTCATGGAACTGGTCCAGGCCCTGCGCCACTTTGCCACTTTCTGCTTCGGCCGGTTCCTTTTCCAGAAGAAGGCGGACATCCAACGGACCCTGGAATTTTCAAGCCCCATCTACCGCCTGGAACTGGGCATGGTGGGCCGGCTTTTTGCCCAGGATCCGGGTCTTTATTCGGAGATCATCTTTGCCACCCCGAAACGGCGCAAACTGCTCAGGGATTTTATCGATTCCATGGAACAGCACATTGACATGCTGGAAAAAAATGATAAAGACCTGTTTATTGACCGGTTCAGGAAGATCGCCCAGTGGTTCGGACCCTTTGGGGGGCAGGCCATGCGGGAGAGCACCTTTTTGATCAACAAATTGATTGAGCGGTTTTAACAGGGAAATTTAAAAAAATTAAAGTTTTCTAAGATCCTGTAATCCGGTACACTTCCCGGAAGCAGTTTCCCGAGGTGATCCCGGAAGGGCCGGGCTTGTCAAAGGGGGACCCCATGCAGAATGTCCTGAGAGATTTCCGATTCAAAAAGTACATGCTGCGATTCAGCAGTTTTGTGCCCCGTTTTTACAATCTATGTAAATCCTATGGATTTGAATCCGGAAGGATGATGCCTTCCCGGGCGTTCTGCTCCGATGAAAGCCAGGGATTCCCCGTCATCATCATCGCAAAGCATTTTGGTGCATTTCCTTTCAACCACGGACTGGTCGGGGGGATCGTTGCAACGGACCGCCACGGGCCCCATGCCCACCATGGGAAAGACCTGGTCATCATCCAGGCCAGCCATGTGGGGTATGACCCGAACACAGAAGAATTCGGTGTTTACCGAAGACTGCAGACCTGCCCTCCGTCCAATACTCCGTCCTGCGGAAAGATAGATGCAGTCCTAAACTGGTATCAAAGGGAATATAAATTTGCCAGAAAAAACCTATTTTTTAATGTTGTGGACGGTCTGGACGTCCTTGCCATTGACAATCAGTTTCTGGATTCAGAACGGAACCAGGGCCTTTTCCTCGACCTTGACCGTATAATCGACTTGAAAGCCGGCCCCGTACGTGTACTGAGCACCTCAAAGGTGTACCGGCTCCGCAGCGGATTTCAGATTCGCCCTTCCCATGGGTCAGCCGAACATTGGGCGGCCATTGGAAATGAACTGACACCGGATCTATTCTATTTCAAAAGGAAGATTTCCAATACGGTTGAAGGACGGGATCAACTGGAGCGGAATCTAGTCCGGTTCATGCCCCAGATCGTCACCTCTGAATATCCTGCGCTCTCTTCTGCCGTGGCCAATACACGAACGGAATTTGACCGGGCGTATCGTACAATCGTAAAGGAACCCGGCTACCAGGGGAAAAACCTGGCATTCATCGCCGGAATCAACATTGATATCTCTCCCGGTGAGGGGCAGGTCTTTCCTTTGACCAAATTTATTCCCTGGGCCGCCTATATTCAAACCCGCCAGGGAGAACAGATGATATTTGAACAGCGCCAGATCTCAGAGGCCCTGTTCTCCCAGAGTTCCTCAAATCCGGAAAGAATTGAATTGTCAAAGGCAATCCGGATCATGGAAGAAACTCCCGGAATCGATATCCGCTTTCCCGGTGATCCGGGTGTCAGCTAACCTGAACCTTCCATAGGAGTTCAGGTTTCCTGGGACGCTTCCCGGGAAAGCCGGACAAATTCCAGGATCTCCTTCAGAACAAAGTATTTTGTCAGGGCCGGGGCCAGTTCTTCGGGCGTGGGCTTGGCTCCTGTGGCATTTTCAACAAACTCTTCTATTTTTTCCAACGCCTTGGCCAGGGCTGGATCCACCTGGACAGGGCCTGATTTTTCAATCTTCTCTTTCATCATGCTTTTCCATATTGTTTAAGTTTTTTCAACAGAGTTTTTCTGGTGATACCCAGGCGACGGGCCGTCTCGCTCTTGTTGCCTTCGGCCGCTGCCAGGGTGGATAAAATGGTCTTTTCCTCGATCTCGGACAGGCTGTAATTTTCAAGGCCGGATTCCAGGGAGCCGGACTCGGCAGGATCCGGTTGAATAAAGGAGAGATCCTCCCTGAGGATATAATCGGACCGGGCCATGACCACTCCCCTTTCCACGGCATTCATCAACTCCCGGACATTGCCCGGCCATTCATACCGGATCATGGCATCCATGGCATCCGGGGAAAACCCTTTGACATCCTTTTTGTTCTTTTGGGAAAATTGTTCCAGAAAGTGAAGGGCCAGCTCGGGAATGTCCTCGGTCCGCTCCCGCAGGGCCGGGATGTCAATGGAAACCACGTTCAGGCGAAAGTAAAGATCCTGACGGAATTCGCCCGCAAGGGACATGGCCTTCAGATCCCTGTTGGTGGATGCAATCACCCTTACGTCCACACGGGTGCTTTGATCGCTGCCCACCGGGGCGACCTCTTTTTCCTGGATCACCCGCAGCAGCTTGGCCTGCATCCCCAGACTCATCTCCCCGATCTCGTCCAGGAGGATGCTGCCCTTGTCGGCCTGGAGGAATTTTCCCTTTCTCTTTCTTTCCGCCCCGGTAAAGGCTCCTTTTTCATGTCCGAACAACTCCGACTCCAGGAGAGTTTCCGTGATGGCCGCACAGTTGATCCGCACAAAGGCATGATCCTTTCTCGGACTGTTTTCATGGAGAGCCGAGGAGACCAGTTCCTTTCCGGTTCCCGACTCTCCCGTGACCAGCACGTTGGCATCGGTGGGGGCCACCATCTGAATGGTGTCCAAGAGGGTGGCCATGGCCTGGCTCTTGCCCAGGATATCGTGGTGGAAGCGCTCCTGCTTAAGCCGGTCTTTAAGGGTCTTGTTTTCAGTTTTTAAAAATATACGTTCCATGACCCGTTCGATGGTCAACCTGAGCTTGTCAAAGTCAATGGGCTTGGTCAGATAGTCATAGGCCCCGATTTTCAAGGCCTTTACCGCCGTGTCCACGGAAGAAAAAGCCGTCATCATGATCACGGGCAAAGAGGGGTTGTACTCGTGGATCAGGCCCAGGGCTTCCATGCCCGACATCCGGATCATCTTCATATCCATGAGAACCATGTCAAAGGCCTGGCTTTGGACCATGTCCACGCCCCTGTCCCCGTCTTCCGCCAGGAACACCTCATACCCCCAGTCCGTGATCAGGGTATCCAGCATCCTGGCATGGGCCCTGTCGTCATCCACAACAAGAATTTTTTTCTTCATCTGTCTGTCCTCGCTTCCGGTATATCCCAAGGGAAAAAGAGAATAAAATCCGTTCCCTGCCCGGGCTCGCTTTCCACCCGGATATCCCCGCCCAGATTCTCCACAATCCTGTGAACGATGGAAAGTCCGAGTCCGGTTCCCCGGGACCGGGTGGTAAAGTAGGGATCAAAAATATTGTCCAGGGTTTCCGGGTCCATGCCGCATCCATTGTCCGACACCCGGATCTTGAGCCCGGTTCCGCCGGGCCCGTCACTCACCCGTATGGCCAGCCGGCCTCCCTTATCCATGGCATTGACCGCATTCATGTATAAATTGAGCAGGACCTGGTTGAGCCGGTCCGGATCCGTATGAAAGAGAGTCTGTTTTGTCTCCATCTCCACATGGGTGATAATGGACTTCCGGCCAAAGTCGTGATCGGCCAAACGCAGGGAATGGGAAATCAGATCATGGATGTCCACATCCTTTTTTTCCACGGCCAGGGGCTTGGCAAATTCCAGAAGCTGGGTAATGGTCCGGTTGATCCTCTCCACCTCCTGGACCATGATATTGGCGGTTTCCACATCCCGGGGCTCCTTCTCATACCGCTTCATGAAATAGGTGGCAAACCCCTTGATGGAGCTCAGGGGATTCCGGATCTCATGGGCCACGCCCGCGGCCAGCTTGCCGATGGCCGCCAGACGCCGGGTGGTCTCCACTTCCCTCTGCAATGCCCGGATCTGAGTCAGATCCCGGAACAAAAATAAAAATCCCTTTAAATCCCCGTCCCGGTCCAGAATGGGGGATCCGGTCATATCCAGGCGCAGGTCCCCTTCTCCGGACAGGTTGAACTCCCTGGAAACAGGCCGGTTCAAGGAGGCCATTTCCCCGGCAAGATCGATCATCTGGGGAAAGGGAGCCGTAAGGTCCCGGCCCAGGATCTGCCGGGCGGCCCGGTTCATGGAGGTGATCTGATTCTCCCGGTCTATGGTTACCAGGCCCGAGGGCATGTTCTGGACCACATTGTCCGAGAAGGCCTGGACCCGGGTAAGGCTGGCCTTGGCAGACCGGTAGGCCTGGAAGACCATGAGACCGATGACCCCGAGTCCCCCCAGGCAGAAAAGCAGGATCCCGATTCCAATGGTATGCCTGACCAGCTCTTTCTGGATGATATTGGCCTGTTCCATGGAAAGTCCGGCAAAGATGTAATGTTCCTCGGCCTCGGAAAAACCGGGCTGATCCGGAACCTTCCCGTAGGTGCCGGGTTCTGACCCGGCAGGGTCTTCTTCCGGAGGTTCCGGTTTGTCCGGGCTGAAAAAATGGTGCCTCATTCTTCCTATCCGGTACCAGGGTCTTGGATGACGCCCTCTGAACCGGCCCCGCAGAGGGGTGAACCGTTTATAAACCTCGAACACCTGCTCATCCCCCTGGTTTCTGATCCGGGAGGAAAAAGAGAGGATATCCTCGTTCAGGGGTTTCAGGTCCGGCATGGCCCCAAAGATTTTTCCCTTCATGGAGGCATCGGAATGGGCCAGAATCTCCCCGGTCTTTGTGGTGATCATGATATAGGAAATCTCCGGCTGAAAAGAGGTCTCCAGAAGCATGGCCTGAATCCTTCTCAGCCCCCAGCCCATGGAGAGCATGCCGGTCCGGGTCCCGGCCTCAAAGGTCCGGATCAAAGAACTTCCCTTTGCCAGCAATCTTTCCCGGACATGAACCCTTTGTCGTTCTATCCTGTCCAGGGTGACAAATACGAATATGGGCAAAAGAACCGCCAATACGCCGGCCATCATAAAAGGGGAGATCATGCCGGGGATTTTATTTTTAAATTTCATCTATTCTGTACTCTTGCATATATTTGAGTTCCGAACCAATAACCGGTTTTAAAAAGCAAGAAACATACCTGATCCACAACAGATAAAGGCTGTCTTTTTCATATTCCCGGCGGCCCTGGCCACCATGGGATGCTTCCCGGAACCTTTCCCGTTGAACCACGATCACCGGAAAAAGGCCCGGCTTTTCCTTATAGAGGCATAAAAAGCGGAACCATTTAGACCTGCTCTGATGCCTGGTGGGTATTTTCTAACCACCTGTATACCCCATGCCGGGTAAAAAATATACACATCCGAAAAATCCCGGTCACCCCGCCCCCTGCCTGACAGGAGACACAAATCCGATTAATCTATAATTACAGAGAGTTAAAATATTTTATCCGCAATGGCACACCCCTTGCTTTTTAAAATTCTCAAACAGGTGACAAAGATCATCGCAACCCAAAAAACCAACAAGATTAAACTTTAGATCAGGAGACCTACACATGAAAAAATCAATGATGCTCATCATCTCAATTGCGGCAATCGCTTTAATGACAACCAATGCGTTTTCCTGGGGGCACGGCAAGGGCCGGGCTCGCATGGGAGGGGATTGTCCCCGATATATGGACTCTGCCTGGCAGGATCTTACCCAGGATCAGCAGGCCCAGCTCAAGGCCCTTCGCCAGCAGTTTATTGACGACACCTATGAGCAAAGGGCTTCCATGGCCAGCATCAGAAATGAGATGCGGATGATGATGGAAACCTCCCAGCCCGACAGGGACAGGCTTCTGGACTTATCTGCCCAACTTGCCGATTTGAGAAAGGAACTCGGTGAAAAAAGAATTGACTTCCAACTGGCCGCCAAGACGATCGCCCCTGAATTACGAATGGCCATGGGCTTTGGAATGGGCCATGGCGGGTACGGCAGACACGGCGGAAAAGGGGGGCTCGGATTTGGTGACTGCCCCAGGCTTCCGGATACGCAAACCCCTGAATAAAACCTCAGCAGTTCAATTGCCCTGCTGATTATCCGGGAGGGCCGGGGTATTAACCCGGCTCTCCCGGCCGATTTTTAAAGTCCCCTGCCTATTCTGATACAACCTTGTTTCTAAGGGTGTCCATTCCCTCCAGTTTGATTTCCACCACATCGCCCGGTTTAAGATAGACCGGGGGTTTCCGGGTAAACCCGACGCCTTCGGGTGTGCCGGTCAGGACCAGAGTGCCTGCCTTAAGGGTTGTGGACTGGGACAGATAGGCTATGATTTCGGCCACGGAAAAGATCATGTCATTGGTGCGGCTGTCCTGCATGGTCTCCCCGTTGAGGACACATTGAACCCCCAAATCCTGGGGATCTTTGATCTCGTCCCGGGTAAAAAGCACAGGGCCGAATGGACAGAATCCGTCAAAGCTCTTGCCCCTGACCCATTGGCCGGCCCCCCCGTGCTTCTGCCATCTTCTGGCAGATACGTCATTGGCGCAGGTATATCCAAGGACAGACTCCAGGGCATTTTCCGGAGAGACATTTTTTACGTCCCTGCCGATGATCACGGCCAGTTCCGCTTCATAATCCACTTCCGGCTTATCCGCACAGACCCCGGGGATAACAATGGGATCTTCATGGGCTGCGGCGGCTCCCGGATTTTTCATGAATACCACAGGATGTTCGGGCAGGGGAACCCCGGTCTCCTTGGCATGGAGCTTATAGTTCAGGCCGATGCCGATGATGGCCCTGGGATCAACCGGGGCCAGCAATTTCTCAACCTTGATTCTTTGGCCGGTTTCCCGGACATCCTCGTAAATGCTGCCTTCCAGCTCCATTGCCGTGGTTCCGTCATACCCGCATCCCAGGCAAACGACGTTCTCAGATGTCAGAAATCGAATGATCTTCATGCTTTCTTTTCTCCTTATCTTTGGATATTATATCCGGGTTATACTAACGATTAAAATCCGGAGCAAGTAAAAAGCCTTCTCTTTGCTCCCAACCCTTTTGGAAGCCATGGTAAAATTATTTACAGGCCTGGCCCGGGAAAAGGCCGACATCATCCTGCTGGTCCTGGCATCCCAGGGAATCACTCCCATGATCCGGCCTTGTCCCGGGCCGGAAGATCAGGATCTGGACCTCTTTGTCCCCCTGGACCAGACCTCCCAGGCTCTTTTCCATGTGAACCAATATTTCATGGAAAATTGCCTGACCCGGACTCCGGGCTTGGACCCGATCTTCAGGGTCTCCTCTTTTTACTCCCCCACCGCCTTTGTCATCATGGGTCTGCTCATTCTCATCCATGTCATGGGGGAGATTCACAAGATTCACCACACCCTGGTATTGGAATTCGGTTCTTCCGCCCTGTACATCCTCCAGGGAGAGACCTTCAGAGCCGTAACCTCCCTGTTTCTCCATGCCGATGCCCGGCATCTTCTCGGGAACCTGGGAGGTCTTCTCATCTTCGGCGCTCCCCTGATCAGCCTTTCCGGATATGGCACCGGACCTTTTCTGCTTCTTTTTGCCGGCACCGGGGGCAACCTGATCAATGCCTGGTTCCAGGGCAATGCCCGGCTGTCCATAGGGGCATCCACCGCCATCATGGGGGCAGCCGGGTGCCTTGCCGCCTTTCAGATGACCCGGAAAAAAGCCGGTTCCGGGACAGAACGAGCCGGGACCCGGATCTGGAACCGTCTGGTTCCCTTTTTTGCCTGTGCCACCCTGGTGGCCATGTTCAGCCACGGGGAGAACACAGATGTCTCCGCCCACCTCTTCGGCTTTATCACGGGCCTGGGCCTGGGGATTTTCTTTTTCCCCTTTCACCGGACCTTTGAACACAGACTCAAGGAGCCGGTATTCCTGGGCATCTCCATTCTTATCCTGGTTTCTGCGATCCTTTCGGGCCTGGCCGCTGAACCGGGACCCTGGTGACCGACTCTTTTTCAACGGGAAAAATCTTTTGATTTATCCAGGGTTTATGATAAGACATTTTACTATGCACCTGTTCTCCATGCTCCTGAGTGCGAAATTCGAATTCTAATTGGAGGAAAATATGAATGATCCTTCTTCCGTGATTCTGATCATCGGCGGCGGCGTAGCCGGTATGGCAGCGGCCCGCACCCTTGACCGCAAGAATGTCCGGATCCTTCTCGTTGAAGAGCGCACCACCCTTGGAGGCCACGCCGCAGACTGGGCCTGCATGGCCACGGATACCTGCGCCAACTGCGGGGCCTGTCTGAGCATTGAAATGGTGGACCAGACCCTTGGCCAGGACAATATCAAACTTTTTTTGGGCAATAGAATCCAGAGCCTGACCCGGGCGGAGAAAGGGTTTACCGCCGTCCTGACCTCAGGGGAATCCATCCGAGCGGATAAAATCGTCATGGCCACAGGGTTCTCCCCCTTTGATCCGGCCGGGCTTCCCTCGCTTCAGCCCGGCACCCCTTCCCATGTGGTCACCACGGCCCGGCTCAACACCCTGATCCGGGAGGAGCGCCTGGAAGACCTTTTCAAAGAAAACCCGGCACCCAGGATCGCCTTTATCCAATGCGTGGGTTCCCGGAACCGGGAACTTGAAAATGATTATTGCTCCCAGGTCTGCTGCAAGATCTCCATGCGCCATGCCCATAAACTGCTTGCTCTGGTGCCCGATGCCGGGATCTCCCTGTTTTACATGGACCTCCAGATCATCGGCAAGGAAACCCGGGTCATGGCCAAAGCCCTTTCCGGTAAGGTGGATCTGGTCCAGGGGGTTCCGGCTGAGATTCTGGAAAACCCGGAAACCAAAACCCTGTCCATGATTCTGGAAGATCCAAAGAGCCGGGCAAGGGTAAAAAGGGAGTTTGATCTGGTGGTTCTTTCCGTGGGCATGGAACCCTCGGAACACCTCGATGAAACGGCCGGGTTTCTCGACCTCAATCCAAATTCCTGGGGTTTTTTCAATACAAAAGAGGCCGGCCTCCAGAAAGACGTCTATGTGGCTGGATGCGCGGCCGGTCCCAAGGATATTCTGGGATCCCGCCAGGAAGGCTTCCTGGCCGGGGCAAGGGTTCTTAAGGACCTGGGGATGACCCGGCCGAAAAACATGAGGATTGTGATCACCGGGAACGGCCCCCAGGCCGGAACCGCGGCCCGGACCGCTGCAGACCGGGGATATAAGGTGGTCTGTTTTGGCAGGGCAAAAGCCCAGGCCCATGACGGGATCGATCTCAAAGACAAGGCCCGGATCCTTTCCCTTGGCGGAACCGCCGGAAACTTCAATATCCTTTACGACGAAAACGGGAAAAAAAAGGAGCTTTCCTGCGCGGCCATCATCGCCGCGCCAGAGCCTTTAAGACAGGGCAACAGACTTCAGAAAGGGTTTTCCAAGGCCCTGGACCTGGAGAATTTCTCCGGGATGGGGCCGGATGAACTGCCGGACCGGGCCGCCATCCTCCTGGACTATTTCGGGCCTGAATTCAAGACCGAGGCCAGGAAGGCCCTGACCTCTGCCCTGGCGGCCGGGGAAGCCGGGAAAACCGTCTTTGTCATCATGAACAATATGCTGGTTCACTCCCCCACGGGCCAGCAGCTCTACGACCGGGCCAGAAAACAGGGAATCCGATTTTTCCGGTACAACACACCTGAGGATCTGACCCTTACCCCGGGGGAAAAAGGATTTTCCATTCAACTCAGGGAAGCCACCCTGCCCGGCCTGGGCCTGGATCTGGGAAGCGCAGACCTGGTTCTTCCCCCTTCCATTAAGGCGGCCCCGGGATTTGAAGCCCTGGCAGCCCTGTTAAATGACGGAACCGACCGGGAGGGCTTTCTCCAGTCCCCGAATGTCCGCCACAGGATCACCCAAAGCCCCAGAAAGGGGATCTTTTACTGCGGATCCTGCCATGACGAAGCAGACGGCCGGGATCTGGAAACAGAGATCAAAGATATTCTATCCATCCTTGAAACCGATGATTTCACCCTGCCCCTAAAAGATTCAGGGGTAACAATCAACGAGAAAAAATGCGCCAAGTGTCTGACCTGTTACAGGATCTGTCCCCACGGGGCCATTGTCCTCAATGAAAAATCCAGGCCCGTGATCGTCCCGGATGCCTGTTTTTCCTGTCATCTCTGCGTTGCCTCCTGTCCGGCATGCGCCATTGAATCCCAGGAGTTCAGCACCGACGGCCTGGCCGGCCAGGGAAAATCCCGGAAAGACTTGAAAGGACCTGTGGTTGTCCTGGCCTGTGAACGTTCTTCGGTCCTAGCGGCAGCCCCCCTTGATCTGCCGGATCACATCCGGTTGATTTCCCTTCCCTGTGCCTGCCGGATCAGTCCGGAACTGATCCTGAAGACATTGATCAACGGTGCGGAACGGGTCATTGTCAGCGGATGCCATGGGGAAAACTGCCGGTCCATGGAGGGGACGGCCGCGGCCCTGGAAGGCGTTGAAAGGGTTTTAAAGTTTCCCGGGATATCTCCGGAAAAGGTGGCCTGGGAGCCTGTGGCCGCCAATGAAACCCAAAAATTTTCCCGCATCATTTCTGATATTTAAAGACCAAAGGGACATGAATCATGGATTGTGTAAAAATCAATATGGAATCCGAGCTGAGCCGGCTGCTCAACAATTTATCTTTGGGGGACAACAGCCTGGAATGTCTGACCTGCAGTGCCTGCAGTTCCCGGTGTACCTGGTTTGAAGGGGAAGAGGGCCCCCTTCCCAGGCAGATCGTCCGCATGGCGGCCCTGGGGTTGGATCAGGCCCTGATCGACTCGGGCATGCTCTGGGACTGTCTGGTATGCAATCGGTGCACCCAGGAGTGCCCCATGGGAATCCAGATGGACGTGGTGGTGAGAAAGGCCCGGAGCCTTGCCGCAGCCGACGGCCAGATCCCGGAGGACATCAAGACCGGAATCAAGAACAAGCTGGAGCTGGGGGATGTCAACGGACTGACCAAGGAAGAGTTTGTGGAGACCGTGGAATGGGTCTCGGAAGAGTTTGTGGACGATGTGGATGACGACCAAGCCGAGATCCCCCATGACGTTGCCGGATCAAAATTTCTCTACCTGCCCAACCCCCGGGAACTGGGCATCAACCTCCTTCACCTGACCGCCATGGGAAAGCTCTTCTACGCCATGAAGGAAACCTGGACCCTGTCGGCCTTTCACACCGACGTGACCAATTGGGGATACTTCGTGGGCAAGGACGACATCACCCGGGAAATGGCCATGATGGTGGTGGAGCCGGCTGAAAAACTGGGGATTGAGACCCTTGTTTTGAGCGAATGCGGCCACGGATACCATGTGCTGAAATATTTATTGGAGGAAATCATCGGCAGAAAGCCCGGATTCAAGGTGATGAGCATTCCCGAACTCTGCCTGGAATATGCAAAAAAGGGGGTTCTCAAGTTTGACCCCGAAGTCCACCCCTATGAAATCGCCTACCACGACCCCTGCAATATCGCCCGGAAATCAAACGGGTACGAGGCCCCCAGGGAACTGCTGGCTCTCTGCTGTAAAGGGGTAAAGGAACTGGTTCCCAACCGGAAGGACGGCATCTGCTGCGGGGGAGGAGGCGGCCTGCTCCAGGATTCCACCACCACCAAAAAGAGGATGATCTCGGGCAAGCCCAAGGCCGACCAGATGAAGGCCACGGGCCTCAAACACATTGCCGCACCCTGCCTGTCCTGCCATCGCCAGCTCGGGGAACTTTCCAAACACTATAAACTGGAGATGAAGGTGGATACCGTGGCGGCCATTGCCTCGGAATCCCTGGTTCTCTGATGGAAAAAGGGGGCGCAAACCCGCCCCCTCCTTCTTTTATGGATATTCTTATTGCATCGGACATTTTCGGACACACCCCGGCTCTGGACCGGCTGGCCGCCCGGCTGAAAGCGGACCGAATTCATATTCTGTCCCCCCATGACCGGGAATTCACCAACGAGGCCAGGGCCTATGAGTACTTTACCCAGACCACGGACATCCCGGCCTATGCCAAAAAGATCAAGGCTTATCTTAAATCTCCGAAAATAGAGAACCGGGCAGTGGTCCTGGCGGGATTCAGCATCGGAGCGACAGCGATCTGGCAGATATCGGCAGACTCCGGTTTCAACGGGATTCAACGGGCCTTTTGTTTTTACGGGTCCCGGATCCGGGATCACAGGGAGATCTGCCCGGCCTTTCCCATGGATCTGATCTTCCCGGAATCAGAGCCCGGTTTTGATGTAGCAGAGCTGATGAAAGAACTGGCCGTCATCCCCGGGGTGTCCTGCATAAGGGAAGAATCAGGTCTCCATGGGTTCATGAACCGGGAATCTGAAAATTTTTCCAGGCCCCTCTATCTGACCTGGACCCATCGATTGAATCAATGGATGGGACAAAAAAACTGACTGACACCGGGTCTTTTGTTCCCGGCGTCAGCCCCCCAATTTATACGGATTTTTGGTCAGACTTTTTCCGCTTGTCATACCATTTCTGGCCGCGTATAATTTTTCCCGGCATTCCGGACACATACCGTGGCTGAAGGATGCATGGGAATGTTTTTCAATAAAGGCCTTATTCCCCGGCAGCCCCATCTTCAAAGTCAGGAACCTGTCTCAAAATCTCCAAAAGTTCTCCTTCCAGCTTCAGGGCTTTGCCTCCGGAGTCTGAAATCACAAAGGTGACATCGGCAGATGCACATATTTTCCCGGTTGTCTTGTTTAGGACCTGCTGTCGGATCACCGCACTTTTATTTCCAATTTTCCCCAGGCCGGACCGGACCGAAACCAAATTATTGACCCATGCCTGGCTCAGGTATGAAATATTGATATTGACCACAAAGAACAAAAACCCCCTGCCCATGAAATCTTTTAAATCCATGGAGTCCTCAAGAACCTGCCACCGGCCCTCTTCTAAAAATTCAAGATAGCGGGCATTGTTCACGTGGCCGTACAGGTCTGTATGATATCCTCTGATTTTGATTTCCGGATCCATCTATATCACTCCAATCCATTTGATCTGATTTCCTGGAATTGTCAAAACGAACCGGAATCTTATCATCCAAATCAAATTTTATCCAGGGATTGGACCGGGTCTGTCGTTTTTATTCCGTTAGGGTTGTGGTGGAATGCTTTCAGTTCATTTTATCAGGGAGAATCCTTCTCACCTTCTTCTTGGATGATGGCAGAATTTTCCGGTTCCCAGACCATGTCAAAACCTTTGGAATGACCAAGATAGTCCTTGTTTAAAAAAAATGTCCGACCTCCGGGCGTTGCTCTCTCCAGGCGGTCTTCATTGGCTTGTTTTTTCGTTCTGGCTTAAATTCCTATAAAATTATCTATATTTCTTAAAAAAATATATCAATTTATGGATTTAATATAATTTGTACTTGATTTTACGATAAGATGTGCTAATAATCGAGTTTAATATATCAATTTTATGGTATTGATACATTAAGCCTTTGATTCCGATCCGGGACAACATGGCCCTGCCGCCTGGGAGCGGCAGATCCTTCCCGGACCGGGATAAAAACGGGAAGGATTAGAGGAGAAATAAAATGAAAAAAAAGTCGAGATTTGACCTGCAGAAAAAAAAAGATGCCGGGGAAAAAGCCGTCTGGATCACGGCCTATGATTACGCAACGGCCATGTTTGCCGAACAGGCCGGCATGGACATGATTCTGGTGGGGGACTCTCTGGGCATGTGCATCTACGGATATGAGGGAACCGTTCCCGTGACCATGGACCAGTGCATCTGCCATTGCGAGGCGGTCCGGCGGGCGGCTGCCCAGACCTTTATTATCGGGGACATGCCCTTTTTATCCTACCAGGTCAGTGTGGAAGAGGCCGTACGCAATGCCGGCCGGTTCCACAAGGAAGCCGGGGTGGACGCCATCAAGCTGGAAGGCGGGATGCGGGTCATTCCCCAGATCAGGGCCATCTGCGACGGCGGAATGCTGGTCATGGGCCATATCGGCCTGACCCCCCAGAGTTCCGGGCAGCTGGGCGGATTCAAAGCCCAGGGAAGAACGGCAGAAACGGCCAGGGCACTGCTGGAAGATGCCAAAGCCATTGAGGAGGCCGGAGCCTTTGCCCTGCTGGTGGAGGCGGTCCCCCCGGAAGTCTGCAAGGTGATCCGGGATGAGCTTTCCATACCGGTATACAGCATCGGTGCAGGCATGGATGCCGACGGCCAGCTCATGATCTCCAGCGATGTCCTGGGAATTTTCCAGGCCTTTACCCCCAAGTTTGTGAAAAAGTATGCCGACCTGGGATCTGAAATTCAAAAGGCTTTCAAGGCATATGCCGACGACGTTCGACAGGGACGGTTTCCCGAAGAAATTCATACCTACAAGATGGTTGAAGGCGAATTTTCAAAGTTCATGGATAAGATCTGATCAGAATTTATTGTCCCGAAAAACCCCGCTTAAAAGGAGTACACCCATGCCTGAATTAAGCCTTGGCGCCAACCGCATATACGGAGAGGCCGCCTTTGAAGTCCTGTCAAGGGCCCAGCAGATGGAACAGCAGGGAAGAAAGATCCTGCACTTTGAAATCGGAGAGCCGGACATGGACACCCCGGACCCTATCGCAGAAGCGGCAATACGGGCCATCCGGGAAAAAAAGACCAAGTACGTCCCTTCCCTGGGCCTGGACCCGCTCCGCAGGGCTGTGGCAGATGAAATCGAAAAGACCCGGGGGTTTCGCCCCCTTCTCGACCAGGTGGTGATCACCCCGGGCCTCAAACCCGGCATCTTTTTTTCCATGCTTTCCATTATCGACCCCGGGGATGAGGTGATCTTTCCGGACCCCGGATACCCCACCTACGGGTCGGTGACGGCCATGGTGGGCGCCGTTCCCGTGCCGGTCCCCCTGAGGGAGGAAAACGAATTCCGCATGGCACCGGAGGATGTTGAAAAAAGAATCACTCCCAGGACCAAGCTCATTGTCATCAACTCTCCCCAGAATCCTACAGGCTCGGTGATGACAGAGGATGAACTTAAGGCCATTGCCGATTTGGCCAAAGCCCACGACATTTACATCCTCTCCGACGAAGTTTACTCCAAGATGACCTATAACCGGATCCAGGCCCCCAGTATCACTGTCTTTGACAGGGCCCTGGAAAGATCGGTTCTTCTGGACGGATTTTCCAAGTGCTATGTCATGACCGGATGGCGCCTGGGATATATGGTCGTACCGGTAAAAATGGCCGAAAGACTCAGGGACTATCTGGTCTCTGCCGTATCCTGCACCGCCTCATTCACCCAGTGGGCCGGTGTGGAGGCACTGACCGGGGACCAGGGGTTCATCGGAGAGATGATGGACCGGTTTGCCATGAAACGGGAACATATGGTCAAGGGTCTCAACCGGGTGCCGGGATTCTCCTGCCGGATGCCCAGGGGCGCCTTTTATGCCTTTGCCAATATCAGGGGCACGGGCATGACCAGCCAGGAGTGCACCGAATATATCCTGAAAAAGGCCGGGGTGGCCACGGTCCCGGGAACCGCTTTCGGAGCCGCCGGAGAGGGATATCTCCGTTTCTCCTATGCCACGGAACCTGCAATCATCGACCAGGCCATTGAAAAACTCAAAACCGTGTTCTCACCGGCCGATCCGGTCCGGAAGGAAATTGCATGATCAAGACTGTTTGAATGGATTAATGGAGATGCCCGGTATCGGTGTAATACTGCTTGATGATTCTTTCGGCCCATTCCGAGGGATCTTTGAGGCTTCCCTCCATGATTCCGGTCATCATGTCCTTCCAGTGGTGACGGTGCCGGGGGGAGGTCAGCCGGTTCCTCATCATGGCCGCCCCTTTCCGGGGCCGGGTTTTGATCCGGATGATGATGGTCTCGATTTCATTTAAAAATCCCTTTTTCCCGTAATAACAGAGAAAGGCATGCCAGGCCTGCTCCAGGGTTGCCCGGCTCTGAAGGGGAAGGGAGATCTCCCGGAAACTGCGGAAAAAAGTCTCTTTTGCCTTTTCCTTCAGCAGTTCAAGGCCCGTATCCCCGATGGCGTAGGGCTTCACCGCGACGGAAGCCAATCCCTCTTTATCCAACCCGATATCCAGGGTATAGCCCAGTTTCCTGAACTTCAGATCCGTGGGCTGGAAAAAAACAAAGTTCCCCAGGCTGAAAAAAAGGGGAATCTTGTTGTAAAATCTGACGCCCTGGGGCACCTGGGGATGGTGGCCGATGACAATGTCGGCCCCGGCATCGGCCATGCGCTCAAAGGCCTGGTTCACGTAAGGCGGGGGAAAGGGGATATACTCAATGCCGCAATGGGCAATGGCCAGAATGCAGTTGACCTTTCCCTTAAGCCTTTGTATCCGGCGCTCGGCCCCGTCCAGGTCCCAGCCGGCAACACCCGGCTTATCCGGCCCGGCTTCGGTAAGATCCTCGGCCTCACTGAAGTTGACAATCCCGATCTTCAGGCAGTTTTTCTCCAGCACCAGGGGTGCGGCGGCCTCGGTCAGGTCCCGGCCGGCCCCGGTCCGTCTGATTCCGGCCTGATCCAGGGCCTTCAGGGTTTCATCAAAGGCCCTGGGGCCGTAATCCATTACATGGCCGTTGGCCAGGGTAGCTGCAGTAAAGGGAACTGCCTTCAAAGCCTGGGCATGTTTTTTCTTTCCCTTGAACACCGGACCGCTTTTAATTGCCGCCTGCCCCGATGCACTCAAAGGCGCATTCAGATTGACAACGGACAGGTCGGCCGACCGGATTCCCGGTAAAAGATCCCCATAGATCTTTTCAGGATCATCCTCCAGGATCCTGGCAAAGGCCCTGACCGGCGCCCAGTCCCCGGCGATACAAAGCTTCATCCCCGGGTCTCCAGAGGGCCTTGCCCATAGACCCCGGTCAAAATCAAATTCGTTTGCAGGTGCCAAACCTTTCTTCCTTTTTATTTTTCCCTTCCATACTCAATGGGAATCCGCCTGCTGAACCCGGTCACCACCTCATAGTTGATGGTCTGCATCAGGCCGGCAATCTCATCGGCAGTAACAGACTCTTTTCCCTGCTCTCCCAGGACAACCACCTCGTCCCCGGGCCTGACCCCGGGGATATGTCCCACATCGATCATGGTGAAGTCCATGCAGACCCGGCCCACCACAGGGGCCTTTATCCCCCTCACCAGCATTGAGCCTCTGGAGGAAAGAAGCCGGCTGTACCCGTCTGCATATCCAATGGGTACCGTGGCGATCTGGGTGGGTTTTTCCGTGACATGGGTGGACCCGTAGCTGATCCCGAATCCCCGGGGAACCTTTTTCAACTGGATGATCCTTGAGGTTATGGACATGACCGGCTTTAAGTCCACAATATCCCGGTTGACCTCCGGGGAGGGCCACAGCCCGTAAAGGGAAATGCCCGGCCGGATCATATCAAAATGGGCCTCGACCATATCAATGACCGCCGCGCTGTTGGCCGCATGGGCAATCAAAGGGCCAAGCCCCCTTTTTGAAAGGGCTTCCCGGATCCGGGAGAAGAGGTGAATCTGTTCCAGGGCATGGGCCTTATCCCCGGTATCTGCACTGGCCAGATGGGTGTAAATCCCCTCGATTTCCAGTTCCTTTAGTTCACCCATGGCCCAAATTTCTTCCACCAGGTCATCCGGGCCCCCATCCGGACCCGGAACAAATCCCAGGCGGCCCATGCCCGTGTCCACCTTGATGTGAACCCTGGCCCGGCAGCCCGTCCCCTTAAGGGCCCGGGAGATTTCCTTTGCCGTGTCCAGGGATACCAGGGTAATGCGGATATTGTTTGCGGCCGCATACCTGGCCTGGTCCGGCAGGATGTCTCCGAAGAGAAGAATCGGGGCCTCAATACCGGCTATTCTCAGTTCCACGGCCTCGGAGATCCTTGCCACGGCCAGGAAAGAGGCCCCGGCGGCCAGGACGGTTTTTGCCGTTTCAACCGCCCCGTGGCCGTAGGCATTGGCTTTGACCACGGCCATGAGGGCAACTCCCTCCCCGCATCTCTTCTTCAAGGCCCGGACATTAAAGGCAAGGGCGTCCCGGTCGACATGGACCCGGGTCTGGGGCAGGAGCGCTCCGGCACTCTCCTCCCTCATCAGACTTTTCCCTCTCCGTATGCTTTTGTATATTCCCTGAAAAGGGCCATGACCTTTTTTGTAACTTTACCGGGCAGGCCCGTTCCGATGGTCTGGTCATCCACCTTGACCACGGGCATGACTTCCTTGTTGGAGGAGGCCAGAAAGACCTCGTCCATTTCCATTAATTCCGGCAGGGCCACCTGCCGGAGTTCCAGTTCAAACTCATCCTTGATCAGATCCAGAACCACTTTCCGGGTAATCCCGGGAAGAAGACCCTTATCGGGGGTGACAAGGGTATCTGACTTAACCCCGAAGATATTGGAGGTGGTGCCTTCGGATACCTGGTGATCCCTGTCCACATATACGGCCTCCACGGCCCCGGATTTCCGGGCTTCCTGGAGGGCAAATACGGCGGACAGATAATTTGTGCTCTTGGCCGTGGGTTTGAACCGGGCCATGTCAACGGTGATTATGGAGGCTCCCTTTTCATAAAAACCCGCCTCCATGGTTCGTCTCGGCGTAACCATGACCATGAAGATCCCGTTGTCCCGGGGGGTGACCCCGTCATCGCTCACCCCTCCGGTATGGAGAAGCCGGACAAAGGACTCTTCATGGTGGGCATTCTTTTCCAGGGTTTCCCTGACGATCCCGCAGATTTCTTCATGGCTCTTGTTGATTTTCAAGCCGATTTCCCGGGCGGAGTTCCCAAGACGATCCACATGATCTTCCAGGTGAAAGGGCCGCCGGTTATAGGTGATCATGAAGTCGAATACCCCGAATCCCCGCAGAACAACCAGGTCGCCGGCCGGCACCCGGGCATCTTCGGCCCTTACAAACTCACCGTCCACATAATATATGTCCAATTTTCTACCGCCTTTATTCTCTTGATAAATTCGAATCGGCCCTGTCCTTCCCGGGCCTCCCAAGCCGCCAGGATACTATTATCCATTTCAAATAAAAATTTCAAGCATTGGTAAAAATTGAGCCCGTTTCAATGTACTTCGCAGGAAGGGGAATTGCTCCGGTAATCCCCGGCTTGCCGTATTCTTCATTGAAATGGCCATACTGAAATCCATTTAAGATATGTTTCTTGCATAAAATCGGCTTATCCCTGGTATCCGGTTTCCCGGAGTGGGATCAGCATCAGGCCGGCAGGCCGGCTCCTCTCTTTTTCCGTGCATAAAAAGACTCCCGTACATGGGTTGCCAGATTATTCACCAACGGATTTTTTGAATCTCCAATTCCGTGCAGACAGACATCCGCCACCGGCAGAGCCGGAAACCCATATTCAGGCCCCACGACCCGGGTATCTTGTCCGGCCACGCTCAATCCCATGGGTGCGATTGCAAGACCGGACCTTACAGCAGCCAGAATGCCGGAGATACTTGGGCTCATATAGGCCACGTGGAAGGGTCTGCAGATTTTATCCAATGCCTGGGTTGCCCACTTCCGGTAGAGGCAATTATGGCTGTAAACCGCCAGTGGCAGTGAATCCTGTTCCAGGACAGCCGGATTATTTCCCACTACCCATACAACAGGTTCCTGAAAGATTTTCTCCCCGTCAATGTCCAAAGCCGTACAGATGGCCAGATCCAGTTTTTCCTGAAGCAAATCCCTGTACAGATCTGCGCTTGGCCGGCAGATTACGTCCACGCGGATATCCGGGTAATCCAGGGCAAAACCGGCCAGGATCTGCGGGACATAGAGGGAGCAATAATCTTCAGGGGCGCCCAATCTCACCCGTCCTTTCAGCTCTGAGTGATGAATGGCCGTCATGGCGGCATCATGAGCTTTCAATATTTTTCGGGCATGTTCCAAGACCAGTTCCCCCATGGGGCTGAGATAGATCTGTTTTCCTTCCATCTCGATCAGGGGTTTGCCCACGATTTCAGTCAACCGCTTGATCTGCATGCTGACGGCCGATTGGGATCGGTGGATATGTTTGCCGGCCTTGGTGAAATTCCTTGTTTCAGCCACCACCATAAAGGTGTGTAAAAGGTCTATGGGAATGTGCATGGGGTTATACCATCTAGAATTCTAATCATTTTGATCATTATATTTCATTTTTTTATTCGAAATACTTATAGTACTTTCAATCCAAAATCAAACCCTAAATAAAAAACTCCGCTAAAGCCGCCACTTATCTTCCGAACCGCGGATCAATGAAAATTTATTGAAAAAAGGATTTGACGGCTAAAAAAGATGTTCAATTAACGATGCCGTAGACGCTGGTGTAACGGGCTGTTGTTAGATTTAAAAAAACTGGAAAATAGAGGAGGTTGATCATGAATGATCCCATGACAAATTTTGAATTGGGCAAAATACAGCATAAGGAACATGAAGCATGGACAGGCAGACACCGGAAAAAAGCAGTGTACTGGAAACCGGCCCGGCCCCGGTACAGGGCATATAAAATTATTTTATCCATTATCGGCATGGGCGCGGCCGTCTCATGCCTCCTGGAATTATTGTTCTGATCCCCGGTTCAACCGGCCCTTTTTTACTAGGCGATATCCTGTATAGTGTCAATTGATGCAACTTCGGGAGAACAGACCGGATATCCTTGAATCCCGGAGGAATAGTATGGTAGAAACAAGGGCATTTTTATGGAAGCCTGAGTATAAATAAGGGTGATCAGATGAAAATCCAAAGAACAATAAGGATAATGGCCGGCATATGGATGCTTTTATGGATCCTGCCCCGGGCCTGGGCAGGGCCGCCATGCAGCTGGGTTGACCTGGCCTGGATCTCTTCCCAGGCCCCCCTGACGCCGGATGCTGAAATTGTATTTAAAAAGGACCGGGGAGGAATCTGCGAAGTGGTTCTGGCCATGGAAGGCCGTCTGGTGCCGGTATACGCCGGAAAAGATTTTATTGTGGCAGGCCAGATGCTCAGGCAGCAAAAAGACCTGACCCGGGACACATTGACCTCCCTCTCCCATGTGGCGAACCGGGTAAGGCAGGAGGCTGAAGAAAAAAAGGCCCTGGCGGCTGAAGAACGGAAAACCTTTCTGAAAAACAATATAGACACCCTTTCTTCCCTTGTATCGATATCGCTTCAGCCGGCCGGATCCACAGGAGCGATCTATGTGATCACCGACCCGAACTGCGCCCATTGCAAGGCCCTTCTACCCGAGCTTGAAACAGCTGTCTTTGAGGCCGATCTGGCTCTCAAGGTCATTTTCCATCCCCTGCTCGGTCCTGAAAGTGAGAAAATAGTTGCCCATACCATCTGCAGCGGTTATTCCTATGGGGACTACAGGGCCATGACCGGGCAGGAAGACCTGATCTCATGTGAGAAGGCCCGGGATAGAATCCAAAAGACAAGAGCCCTGTTTCAATCCGCCGGCATTGGCTTTGTCCCAATGGTGGTGGCCCAGGACGGGTCATGGGTGGTGGAGGGCAGTAATATCACAGAGGTGAGAATCCGGCTGGGCCTGGCCGCCCATGAACAGACATCCAGTCCCGGTGAGGGCTGTGCGCCGGAAGCCCCCCCTCCCGTGAAAGAATAAAACAAAAGAGTCGATATGATCCCCTTACTATTAAAATCCTGAAACCCGGGATGATTTATTTTTTAAAAGAGGACAAAGATGAAAGAAACTTCCCTGGAAATCAGAAACGCCACCCCCGATGACATTCCCTTTCTTGTAAACTTATTGGAACAGCTCTTTTCCATTGAAGAGGATTTTCTGTTTGATGCAGACCTCCAGGCAAGGGGCCTTGCCCTGATGCTGGACGGGTGCGGAAAACACCGGACCATCCTGGCGGCCTGTGACAGAGGCCGGGTCATCGGCATGGTTTCGGTTCAGACACGGATCTCAACGGCCAGGGGAAAAATCTGCGGAATTATGGAGGACCTGGTTGTGGACCTTGAGCACAGGGGAAAAGGTGTCGGCAAAAATCTGATAAACGCTGCCTATTCCTGGAGCCGGGAACACGGGATAGAGCATCTCTGGCTTCTTGCAGACAAGGACAACCGGCCGGCCCTGCAATTTTATACCGACCGGAAGTGGGATTCCACAAACCTGATCTGTATGACCAAAACCATTGGGAATGAATAATCAAGAATCATGAAAACACTCCGGTTTTGATGGAACAAGCCCGGCGTTTGCTTTTCAATATTCCATAAAAAACACCCTCTGACACCTCATAAATATTACATATTTGAATTATGTAAAAAACAAATATGTATTTTTATTCTTAGATACAAACTATTCTGCACGATTTAAACAAAACCTTTCTCTCTTTCCTAAAAAATATTTCCTTTTTGAACAATACCTTACAAAGTTTTTCCCCTAGCCCATCCTTTTTGGAACACCTATTGCTCTATTAGGTTTTCACGAAACACGACAATGGTCGTTTAAAACAAAACCTTAAATTAAAGGAAAAAGAAATGAGAAAAATAGCCATCTACGGAAAAGGCGGCATTGGAAAATCAACCACAACCCAGAATACAGTTGCCGGCCTGGTGGAAGCAGGAAAAAATATCATGGTTGTTGGATGCGATCCCAAGGCAGACTCCACAAGACTCCTTCTCAACGGCCTTGCCCAGAAAACCGTTCTGGACACCCTGAGGGAAGAAGGCGAAGACGTTCTCCTGGACGATGTCAGAAAGGTTGGATACGGCGGAACCCTGTGCACGGAATCCGGCGGTCCGGAACCGGGCGTAGGCTGTGCCGGCAGGGGGATTATCACCTCCATCAATCTGCTGGAACAGCTGGGGGCCTATTCCGAGGATCAGAACCTGGATTACGTGTTCTACGATGTTCTGGGGGATGTGGTCTGCGGCGGTTTTGCCATGCCCATCCGTGAGGGGAAGGCCCAGGAGATCTACATCGTCGTATCCGGTGAAATGATGGCCATGTATGCGGCCAACAACATCTGCAAGGGAATCGTGAAGTTCGCCAATTCCGGCGGGGTCCGCCTGGGCGGACTCATCTGCAACTCCAGGGCAGTGGAGAACGAACAGGAGATGATTGAAGTCCTGGCCAAAAAACTGGGCACCCAGATGCTCCATTTCATTCCCAGGGAAAACATGGTCCAGCAGGCGGAAATCCACAGAAAAACAGTCATTGATTTTGCACCGGACCATCCCCAGGCAGACGAGTACAGGGCTCTGTCCAAAAAAATAGATGCCAATGAGAACTTTGTCATCCCCACACCCATTGCCATTGAAGAACTGGAATCCCTGCTCATTGACTATGGAATCGCCGCTTAAATAAAAAACTTAGAAAACCAAAGGAAATATTTATCAATGAAAATAATGATCAAATCCATTATCAGACCGGAAAAGACCAACGCCGTCATGGCCGCCCTCATGGAGGCGGGGTTTCCCGCCGTAACAAGGATCAGTGTTGCCGGCCGCGGAAAGCAGCGGGGAATCAAGATCGGGGAGATCACCTACGATGAAATCCCCAAGGAAATGCTGATTACGGTCATTGATGAGAAAGCCAAGGACTTTGCCCTCAAGACCATCATGACCACGGCGAAAAGCGGGGAAAAGGGGGCATTCGGAGACGGTAAGATCTTTGTCAGTCCCGTGGAAGAGACCTATACCATCAGCTCGGGAATCAGGGAACCGGAAGAGGCTGAAGAGGTGACGGCATGAAAGAGGTAATGGCGGTCATCCGCATGAGCATGATCAATAAAACAAAAAAAGCCCTGATTGAGGCCGGGGTCTCATCCATGACCGCCCTGGAAGCCCTTGGCAGGGGAAAGGGCCTTGTGGACATGAACCTGCTCAAGGGGGCCGAACAGGGATATGAAGAGGCCATTGCCCAGCTGGGTCAGACCAGCCGGCTCATCCCCAAGCGGATCATCTTCATCGTGGTTCCGGACAAACTGGTCAAAAAAACCGTAAAAACCCTGATCGATGTGAACCAAACCGGAAAATCAGGAGATGGGGTGATCTGGGTCATGCCGACCGCGGAAGCCATTTCGGTCCGGACTTCCCAAAAGGGAGATACGGTTCTGGACGAGTTCTAACCGGATGAATCTAAACAAGACAAGGTGAGTATATAGATATGAGTGTAGAAATATTAGACGATATCGGACCGGCCATTGATCCGGCTGAAGTAAAAAAGGAACTTCTGGAAAAGTATCCGGCCAAGGTGGCCAGAAAACGCTCCAAGCAGATCCAGATCAATAGAATCGACGAAGAGGGAAACGTGGCCCCCATAGGTGCCAATGTCAGAACCGTTCCCGGCATCATCACCCAGAGGGGCTGTACCTATGCCGGGTGTAAAGGGGTGATCCTCGGTCCCACCCGGGACATTGTCAACATCACCCACGGTCCCATCGGATGCGGGTTCTACTCCTGGCTGACCCGAAGGAACCAGACCCGGACCACCGGCGACCAGGAAGACAATTTCATGACCTATTGCTTTTCCACGGACATGCAGGATGAAGATATTGTCTTCGGAGGGGAGAAAAAGCTGAAGGCAGCCATCCAGGAAGCCTATGACAACTTTAAACCCAAGGCCATTTCCATTTTCTCCACCTGCCCCGTCGGACTCATCGGAGATGATGTCCATTCCGTGGCCAGGGAGATGAAGGAAAAACTAGGGATCAACATCTTTGGTTTCTCCTGTGAAGGATACCGGGGAGTGAGCCAGTCCGCCGGCCATCACATCGCCAACAACGGAATCTTCAAACATGTGGTGGGTAAAAACGACGATATCATGGAGGCGGAGTACAAGATCAACCTGCTGGGAGAGTACAATATCGGGGGCGACGGATTTGAAATTGACCGGATCCTGAACAAATGCGGCATCGGAGTTGTATCTACTTTTTCCGGCAACTCCACCTATGATCAGTTTGCCAACTCCCATACCGCTGACCTGAATGCGGTCATGTGTCACAGGTCCATCAACTATGTGGCCGACATGCTGGAAATCAAATACGGCATTCCCTGGATAAAAATCAATTTCATCGGCGCCAAAGCCACGGCAAAATCCCTGAGGAAAATCGCCCAGTACTTTGAAGATCCCAAGCTCACCAAACGGGTGGAAGAGGTGATTGAAGAAGAACTTCCCGGGGTTGAGGCGGTCAGGGAAGAGGTAAAGTCCCGCTGTGAAGGCAAACTGGCCATGCTCTTTGTGGGAGGCTCCCGGGCCCATCACTACCAGGAGCTGTTCAAGGAGATCGGCATGAAAATTGTGTCTGCCGGATATGAGTTTGCCCACAGGGACGACTACGAAGGCCGAAAGGTCATTCCGGATATCAAGATCGACGCGGATTCCAGAAATATTGAAGAAATCGAAGTGAACAAAGACGAGGAAAAATACAATCCCAGGAAAACCGATGCCCAGATGGAAAACCTTGAAAAAGAGGGCCTGACCTTTAAAGATTACAAGGGAATGATGCCGGAAATGGATCAGAATGCCCTGGTTATTGACGATGTGAGCCAGTTTGAAACCGAAAAGCTTCTGGAAATCTACAAGCCCGATATCTACTGCGCCGGGATCAAGGAAAAATATGCCATCCAGAAAAGCGGGATCCCCATGAAGCAGCTCCATTCCTATGATTCCGGAGGCCCTTATGCCGGGTTCAATGGCGCAATGAACTTTTACAAAGAAATTGACAGAATGGTCAATTCCCAGATCTGGAATTTCTTTCAACCCCCCTGGCAGAAAAATCCCGAACTGTCGGCAAAATTTGTCTGGGAATAAGGGGATCTTGGATTTTGGAAATCGGATTTTAGATTATCAGTTTAATTTGGAGAAAGAAACACATGCTGCTCAGACACACCAATAAAGATATAAAGATAAGAAAAGCCCTGACGGTGAATCCGGCAAAGACCTGCCAGCCCATCGGGGCCATGTACGCGGCCTTAGGCGTTCACAACTGCCTGCCCCACAGCCACGGCTCCCAGGGATGCTGCGCCTATCACAGATCCGCCCTGACCCGCCATTTCCGGGAGCCGGTCATGGCGGCCACCAGTTCCTTTACGGAAGGTTCTTCCGTTTTCGGGGGACAGGCCAATCTGATCCAGGCCATTGATACCATATTCAATGCCTATGACCCGGATGTGATCGCCGTCCATACCACCTGCCTTTCCGAGACCATCGGAGACGATGTCAGTCAGATTGTCAACAAGGCCCTGGCCGACGGAAAGATCCCCCCGGGAAAGCGGGTCATCCATGCCTCGACTCCCTCCTATGTGGGCTCCCATGTCACCGGTTTTGCCACCATGGCCAAGTCCATGGCCATTCAGTTTGCGGAAAAAACCGGAGAATCCAACGGATGCTTCAACATCGTCCCCGGATATGTTGAGCCCTCGGACATGGCGGAAATCAAGCGGATGGTAATGGAACTGGGTATCAAGCCCATCATGTGGCCGGATACCTCAAATGTACTCAACGGCCCCCAGACCGGAAAGTACAAGATGTTTCCTTCCGGCGGGGTCACCACAGATGAGCTGAAAAGCTCGGCCGACAGCCTGGGAAGCATCGCCCTGGGAGAACTGGCATCTGCCGACGCGGTCCGGGCCCTGGACAGCCTGCACCGGGTTCCCTGTCAGGTTCTTGACCTGCCCATAGGGCTTCTGGCCACGGACCGGTTCATTGACGCCCTGAGAACCGTTGCCGGAGTCAGTGTTCCCGAAACCGTCAACACGGAACGGGGGCAGCTCATTGATGTGATCACGGACATGCACCAGTATTTTTACGGAAAAAAGGTAGCCCTGGTCGGGGACCCCGACCATCTCATCCCCCTGACCGAGTTCCTGGTCTCCCTGGACATGAAGCCCTGCCACATTGTCACGGGCACCCCGGGAAAGAGTTTTGAACGCAGGATCAACGAAATTACGGCCGGCCTTGATTGCAAGGTCAATGTAAAGGCCGGCGGCGACATGTACCTCCTCCACCAGTGGATCAAGAACGAGCCTGTGGACCTGCTCCTGGCCAACACCTACGGCAAGTACATTGCCAGGGATGAGGATCTTCCCTTTGTCCGGTACGGATTTCCCATTCTGGACCGGGTGGGTCACTCCTATTTTCCCACCACCTGTTACAAGGGCGGAATCCGGCTCCTGGAAAAGATGCTGGATGTGCTCCTGGAACGCCAGGACAGGGATGCGCCAGAGGAGAGCTTTGAACTGGTCATGTAGTGTTTGAACGAAAATCCACCCATCTGCTGCGTTGCTGCAGAAATTTAAAATCCCCATGTACTGCCAGTACACTCCGGTTTTAAATTCCCTTGCGCCTTAGATATGGACAAATTTTCATCCAAACGCTCAATATTGAAACACCACGAAAAAAAACTTGAAAGAGACATCATGGAAAGCCTGAGTGTATTAAAAGAAAGAAAAAATCAGATCTTCCGCAAGGGAAAAGACGATTTTGACATCACCTGTGAAAAGAAGAGCCTGGCCGGGTCGGTAAGCCAGAGGGCCTGCGTGTTCTGCGGTTCCAGGGTGGTACTCTATCCCATTGCAGATGCCCTTCACCTGATCCACGGCCCCATTGGATGCGCCTCCTACACCTGGGACATCCGGGGGGCCCTGTCCTCGGGCCCCGAGCTTCACCGGATGAGCTTTTCCACGGATCTGTCCGAGACCGATATCATCTACGGAGGGGAGAAAAAGCTGGAAAAAGCCCTGTGCGAACTCATTGACAAGCACTCTCCCAAGGCGGCATTTGTCTATTGCACCTGCATCATCGGGATCATCGGTGACGATGTGGATGCCGTATGCAAAAAGGTGGAGGCCCTTAAAAACATCCCTGTGCTCCCGGTTCATTCCGAGGGGTTCAAAGGGACCAAAAAGGACGGATACAAGGCAGCCTGCGATGCCTTAAGCGAACTGATCTCAAGAACCCCCGCCCCCGAAAAAATCCCCAGGAGCATCAATATTCTGGGGGAATTCAACATCGGGGGAGAGACCTGGATCATCCGGGACTATTACAAGGCCATGGGAGTCAATGTGGTGTCGGTCTTTACCGGGGACGGCCGGGTGGACGAGGTAAAAACCGCGGCGTCCGCCTGTCTCAACGTGGTCCAGTGTTCCGGCGCCATGACCCATCTGGCCCAGTGGATGGAAAAAGAGTACGGCATCCCCTATATCCGGGTCTCTTATTTCGGCATTGAAGATACGGCAGAGGCCCTGTATCAGGTGGCGGAATTCTTCAAAGAGGATCCAAATATCCTCCAGAAGACCAAGGAACTGGTGTTCCGGGAGACCTATGACATCATGCCCGACCTGGTGAAAAAGAGAAAAGACCTGGAAGGCAAAAAAGCGGCCATTTACGTGGGCGGCGCATTCAAGGCTTTTTCCCTGATCAAGGCGCTGAAGCATCTGGGCATGGAGGTGGTCCTGGCCGGGTCCCAGACCGGCACCAAAGAAGATTATAAGATCCTCAGGGAGATGTGCAGTGACGGCACCGTCATCCTGGATGACGCCAACCCCATAGAACTTGCCAAGTATATCCTGGAAAAGGATGCAGACCTCTTTATCGGCGGGGTCAAGGAACGTCCCATTGCCTATAAGATGGGCATTGGGTTCTGCGATCACAACCATGAAAGAAAAATCCCCCTGGCCGGATTTGCCGGCATGAAAAACTTTGCCGAGGAAGTCCACCAGACCGTTACCAGTCCGGTCTGGGACCTGGTTCCCAGACGGGCGGGGAGGAAAGTACGATGAAAACAAAATCCAAAGAAATCCCGGCCTATACCGCCACGACCAATGCCTGCAAAATGTGCACCCCTCTGGGTGCGGCCCTGGCCTTCCAGGGAATTGAAGGTGCTGTCCCCCTGCTCCACGGGTCCCAGGGCTGCTCCACCTATATGAGGCGGTATCTGATCAGCCATTATAAGGAGCCCGTGGACATTGCCTCTTCCAATTTCACCGAGGAGACCGCCATTTTCGGAGGCGGAGCCAATTTAAAACTGGCCATCGAAAATGTGGCCCGCCAATACGCCCCTTCCATGATCGGAATCGCCACCACCTGCCTGAGCGAAACCATCGGGGATGACGTGGACATGATTCTGGACGGAATGGACAAAAAGATCGGCCGGACCGCCCTGGTCCATGTATCCACACCCAGTTATTCCGGCACCCATATTGACGGATTCCACCAGGCGGTTAGAGCGGTGGTGGACCGGTTCAACCCCAAAGATGTAAAAATCGCCTATAGACCCAAAAAAAAGAAGACCATCAACCTTTTTCCGGGGATGCTCTCCAACGAAGATATCCGCCATCTCAAGGAAATCTTTGACGATATCAAGACCCATTGCGTGATCCTGCCCGATGTCTCGGACAGGCTGGAAGGTCCTTCCTGGGAGGAGTACCAGCCCATCCAGGAAGGAGGAACCCCCATTGAAAAAATAGAAAAAATGCATCTGGCCGTCAAAAGCATGGAATTCGGCACCACCTTTCCCCGGACCATTGAACCGGGCAAGGGGAGCGCCGGAGCCCTCCTTGAGAACCGGTTCAAGATCCCCCTGACCCGCATGGGCATCCCAGTCGGTGTCAAGGCGACCGACCTCTTTTTCCAGGAACTTGAGGCGGCAACCGGAAAGCCCATGCCCGAAAAATACCTGAGACAGAGATGGCGCCTGGTGGATTCCTATGTGGACGGAAACAAGTACGTTTCCAAAAAGAAAGCCGTGATCTACGGGGAAGAGGATTTTGTGGCGGCCATGGCCGGATTCCTGGGGGAGATCGGGATCATCCCGGTGCTCTGTGCATCCGGAGGAAGAAGCGGACTCCTTGAAGAGGCCTTACAAAAGATTCTGCCTCCCAATATTCTGGACCAGGTAAATATCCAGGACAACATGGATTTTGAGGAGATAGAAGAAAGGGCAAAAACCCTCAACCCCGACCTTATCCTGGGCAACTCCAAGGGGTATGCCATGGCCAGGAGAATGGGAACTCCCCTGGTCCGGCTTGGATTTCCCATCCATGACCGCATGGGCGGCTCAAGAATTCTGCACATCGGCTACAAAGGAGCCCAGCAGCTTTTTGATACCATTGTCAACTCACTCCTGCATGCCCGTCAGGACAACTCATCCATTGGATACTCCTATCTCTAGTAAAGGATTGATTCATGAACCTTGAAAACCACCCCTGTTTTAATCCCGGCGCCTGTAAATCATTCGGCCGCGTCCATCTGCCCGTGGCACCCCGGTGTAATATCCAGTGCAACTTCTGCAACCGAAAATTTGACTGCGTTAACGAAACCCGGCCCGGCGTCACCTCCACCATCTTAAAACCCTTCCAGGCCATGAACTATCTGGAAGAGGTATTTAAACAAAAAAGAGATATTGCCGTGGTCGGCATTGCCGGCCCGGGTGATCCCTTTGCCAATCCGGACCAGACCCTGGCCACCCTTTCCCTGGTCCGGGAAAAATACCCGGAGATGATCCTCTGCCTTTCCACCAACGGGCTCAATATTTTCCCGTATCTGGACGAGATCAAGCGTCTGAAGGTCAGCCATGTGACCATCACCGTCAATGCCGTGGACCCTGAAATCGGGGAAAAGGTATATTCCTGGGTCAGGACCGGGAAACGCTCCGTGGGCCCGAGAAAAGGGGCCGAGATTCTCCTTGAAAAACAGCTGGAAGCGGTTCAGGGCCTCAAGGAAAGGGGAATCATCGTTAAGATCAACACCATTATCCTGCCCGGGATAAATGATCACCATGCCGAGGCCATTGCAAAAAAGATGGCCGGTCTCAAGGCAGATCTTCACAATTGCATTGCCTATTATCCCAGCCAGGGCTCCAACCTGGCCGACCTGGAAGAGCCTTCCAAAAAGATGATCCAGGCCATCCGAAAAAAAACCGGGGCCCATCTTCCCCAGATGCTTCACTGTGCCAGGTGCCGGGCAGATGCCGTTGGAAAACTGGGTGAGAAAGAAGACACAGACCTCATGGGCAACATGATTGCCCAGGCCATGATCAAAGAGGATGAACCTAAAAAGGAAGCTCCCGAGCCGGTTGTTGAAAAGCCCCGCCTTGCCGCTGTGGCCACCCGGGAAGGGGTTCTGGTCAACCAGCATTTGGGAGAGGCCACCCATCTGAATATCTACGACCTGGGTCTCGACGTCCCCGTGATGGTGGACAAACGCTCTTTACCGGAACCCGGGGGGCGGAATATCCGGTGGATGCAGGTTGCCGAAATCATAAAGGACTGCGGAGTGCTCCTGGTTTCCGGCATCGGGCAAGCCCCCAAGACCATTTTAACCCGCGGGGGAGTCCGGGTCCTGGAAGTCAACGGCCTGATCACCGAAGTCCTGACCCATATCAAAAACAAGACCAGCATCAGCCACCTCAAGGTCAGGGAAAGGACCGACTGCGGAGCAACCTGCCAGGGATCGGGTATGGGATGTATGTAAAGAAGCTGAAAGTCAAAAGGCTAAAGTTGAAAGCTGTCAGGAAAAAACGGCGGTTGCCTGTTTTGAATCTGCTATCTGAAAACTTATAACGATTGAATTGAGGAAAACAAATGGAAAAACCCAAACACCACATTCTGGTCTGCGCCAGTTTCCGGCCCAATGGAGAACTCAAGGGAAAATGTCATAGAAAAAACAGTGTCGCCTATCTGCCCTATATTGAAAATGAAATTATCGACCGGGGGCTGGAAGATGTAATCGTATCTTCCACCTGCTGTCTCAAACTCTGCGACCAGGGACCGGTCATGGTAATCTACCCGGAAAACACCTGGTATGGGAATGTGGACTCCGAGGATGCCATTGACGAGATTTTGGATGCCCTGGAGGATGGGGAAATTGCCAAGGACTATGTATTGAATTGAGAACGGATAGATCAAAAATGGAAATGGCTGAAAAAGATGGCATCAGGATCCGGATCGCAGATACGACCCTGCGGGACGGGGAACAGGCCCCGGGCGTGGTCTTCAGCACCAAAGAAAAACTTGAGATTGCAGAAAGCCTGGCCCGGGCCGGAGTTGATGAAATCGAGGCAGGCATCCCGGCCATGGGGGAGCCTGCCTTCAGCCAGATCAGACAGTTAATTCAATTGAAGCTGCCCTGTACTCTTGTTTCCTGGTGCAGGGCGGGAAAGGAGGACATTTACAAAGCCTCGGAGTGCGGTACTGCCGGGGTTCATATCAGCTTTCCCGTTTCTTCCATCCTGCTCCGGACCTTTAACAAGGATGAAGCCTGGGTCCTGGAGCAGATGGAAGAATCTATTGAACAGGCGAAAAAATACTTTGACCGGATCTCCCTGGGAGCCCAGGATGCCTTCCGGACGGACATGGATTTTCTGGAAACCTTTACACAAAGGGCTTTATACTGCGGGATCCGCCGGATCAGTCTGGCCGATACCGTGGGAACGGCCCATCCCTCCATGGTCATGACCCGGGTCGCCTGCCTGCTGAAAAAAATGCCGGGCCTTGAACTGGGTTTCCACGGCCACAATGATCTGGGCATGGCAACGGCCAATGCCGTGAGCGCGGCCCAGGCCGGGGCAAAGAGTTTAAGCGTTACCGTCAACGGCCTGGGAGAACGGGCCGGAAATATCCCCCTGGAAGAGGCTGCCGTGGCCCTGGCAGGTATAGAGGGGATGTTCACCGGGATCGACCTCTCCTGCCTGACCGATCTCAGCCGCCTGGTTTCCCGGGCCTCGGGCCGGAAAATCCATTCCTCAAAACCCATTGTGGGCAGCAAGGTCTTCTGCCATGAATCCGGCATTCACTGTGCCGGCCTGCTCAGGGATTCATCCTCTTACCAGCCCTTTGATCCCGGGATGGTGGGGGGAGGAGAATCCAGGCTTCTGGCCGGCTACCATTCCGGATTTGCCTCTATCCGCCATACCCTCAAATCCCGGGGCATCTCCATCAACCGAACCCAGGGGGAAAAGCTCCTTTCCCTGGTGCGGGAAACCGCCCTGGCCGGGAAGAAGAACGTATCCTCGGGGGAACTGGCCGAATTGTATTTCCGGCTCTGACAACTGGGTCCATATTGTCACCGGCACTTGACCCTTTTTTCCAGGTCATCCCGGATCAGAAGAATCTGCGATTTTGTGGGGTTGGATACTGTTGCCTGGAGGTGCCCTTTGAATTTTTTAAAAAAGGCGGCAACAGTATCCAAACAGCGGTCATGGAAAGTCCAAAGCCCTTCACTCCAGGCCCGGCCATAATGGAAATAGATAGAAACTCAACGGATTCATCATCCTTTTTACAACCCCATCTCTCTTTTAGTTAATCGCAAGGAGAAGTTTATCGGCATACCAGCCTTCAGGATGGGGTGAAACCGCACGCAATGACTTAAAACAGATCTTCCCCTGAACGCATTTTTTATACAGAATATAATTCTCGTCGGATATGGGATGGATGGACCGGCTCTGTAAAAGAAGGGGCAAAGTATCCGGCACTGTTTTCAGGAACCGGCCTTTTCTGTCAAATTCCATGTAGGTCTGATTCTCTGCTTTTACATATCGATGGCCTGTCCGGCTGTCAAAGTATGCTTTGCCCTCTACTTGCGTATCCTTTGCGTCTACTGCCGCCTGATTCTTTGTTTCCCCGGCCGGTATTGCAGGCGGATTCATGAGCATGATCCCCAGAAAAATGATCCCCATTAATTTTTTCATCGCCCCCTCCCCTTTTTTACAATTTTCAATCACTCGAATCGACCCGTCAGCCATGCCCTCACAATCAAGGCCCTGGCCGTATAACCGGAGAGACTTCTCTCCGGCACGGAGTCTCTTTTTTAGATCTTTACTCTACCGGCGGGGACAGATCAGGGACAAATAGCAGGTTTTATTTTCAATTTTTGTGGTCTTAAGGAAGGAAAACTCTGGTGTCATTCACCATTTTTTGACATCCATGCAACGACTTTCTGATGGATGGCCTGGGAAAGGCTTGGGTTGCTCACCGTTTTGTTACAAAGCGTGATCATCTTCACCAATTTTCGTTTTGATTTTGCATGGGTCAAGGCCAGTTGAAAAAGATGGGCAAGCAGAATCTCCAGCTCCGACCGACGGGAGATGAACACAGGCAGGCTGTCATCCCCTTCAAGGAAGGGCCCCATCACCAGATTGACAGCCGAATCTATTCTGCTGCGTATGAATGGATGGCTGCGGGGATCACTGGTCTGCCGGTTGATCTCTTCATTGATGGATTCAAATGCGATGAGATCTACCCAGACAAGTTTTGGATTCAGCCATACCGTTGATTTTTTCCATTGGACAGCCTGGGGATTGCCCAGCAGTTTGCGCAATCTTTTTATTGAAACCTTCAGGGATTCCATTGCACGGTCCCCGTCTGCATCCGGCCATAAGCTGTCCATGAGCCATATTGCCGGCACTTTATCATTGGGGTAGGCGATGATTGCCTTTAGCAATTTGAATATTTTCCTGGGTGATTTCCGGGAAAGATGAATCGGATGACCCTCAATATAAATCTCAAAACTGCCGAAAGACTGAATTTTAACCGGCCAGGGCCAGTTATCCAGGTGAACCGGCGGGACTTCGGGTTGAAGGTTTCTTTTTTTGATAATGGTTTGGACATGGGAGACTTCTATATTTTCCGACAGCGCTTTCATACAGAGCCCGGCGGTAACGGCGGGCTGATCTGAAAAATTAAACAGCAGTTCATGTTTTTTTCCAATGGCAAGGCCCTTACGCAGGGCCGCGAGCCCCTTTTTTTCTTTTCCGGATTCAAAAAACAGATGGGCCTGGGTCAGAAGCCCCATAAAATGGTCTCGAGCCGATTCCCGGTTTTCAATTCGATCAAAATATTCCTTTAATAAGATCCCGGCTTTTTCTCTGAGTCCTCTGGCCTGGTAAACATAGACTTTTTGGAGCAGACAGACGAGAATCGTGAAATGGCATCCAACCTCTTCTGCCAGCGCCAGGGCTTTGCTGTTGTCCTCCTCTATACCGGAACAATCCTGTTTCATCATGCCCAGCCTTGTCTTCTGGAAATAGTAAAAGCTCTTTACCCACGGATTCATGACATCTTCATGGGACTGCATTTGTTTCAGCACCCGGGCGGCTTTGCCGACATTGTTCATGTCCAGATAAATACTGGCTTCATGCATGGAGAAGAAAAAATCAAACAGATGAATGCCGCTTTTTCCGGCAACGATCCTGTATTTACTAAGGACGGCCAGGCTTTGCTGCAGCCGGCCGGTAAATTGAAGGGCAACCATTTCCGTGTACAGGACATTGATCGTGGCCATGGGACTTGTGTAGGGGTGGGCAGCAGCGATTCTTTTTAATTCTTCCGCGATCTCTTCGAGCTTCCGGGTGTCGGTTTTGATGGCAAGATAATAAAATTGCAAACGGACATAGGTCCAAGAACGCATATTGAGCGTTTCTCTGTCATTGCCTCTTACCAGAGCCAGCTTTGCCCACATTTCCACACTTGGATGGTGGGGCTGCCGAAGCACCAATGCCTTGAAAAAACTGGATGCCACACGGCATTGAATCTCTTCGTCGGATATGGACAAATAATCCTTTTTGATTTGATCAAATACCTGTATCCATTTATCGAATCCCTTAAAATTACTGAACTGCAACGCCAGGGCGTCGATAATACCGGACCAGGAAAGCAGCTTTCCTAAAACATCCCCGCTTTCAGAGAAAAATTGAAAAGCAATCTCAAAATTCCGGTAACTCTCCTCCGGGGATATCACCAACCGGGCAACGCCCAACCAGTATACGAGCCAGATGTTTTTCATCACTATTTCTTCGGGAAGTGTACTCACCCATTCGATAATCAGGGCATGGCGTCCCTGCCCAATCAGAGTCAAAGAATGGGTTGTAATCAATTCAGCCAGTTCATCAAAGGCCTGACACTCAATCAATTGCCTTGCCGCCTCATCGATATCCCCGTTCTTGATCAACAACAGGGCCGCTTTTTTCCGGTAATGGTTCAATTCTGTCCGGGTCAGGGTATCCAGGGCCCGGGCCTGCAAAAAAGATCTGAAGAGCTGGTGGTAGGCATAAAATCGGTCTAAACGTCCATATTTTAGAATAAAGTACTGCTGTCTGACCAAGTTCAGCAGGATGTCCCTGGCGTTCTGCGTACCGGCGATTTCATCGGCCATGGAAATATTCATCTTCGGCAGAAAAGAAGTTGCCATTAAAAAATGTTTCATCTCCGGAGAAGTATTGGAAAATATTTCACTGGCAAAATAATCAAATATCTCTTCCGGGGTATCGTAGGCCGCCTGAACAGGGGCGGATGGCGAGAATAAAGAGGCATGGACCCAGAGGGTCAGACCCGACACCCACCCATTGGTGATCTCGTGAAGATGTTGAACTTCTTTTTTTGAATAATGATATTTACTTCTCAGGACCAAAATATCCCGGGCTTCATCCAGGGTCAGTTTCAGGTCCTCCCACAGCAGAACAGCCATTGTATTGTCGGCCAGGAATCCAACAAGTTCTTTTGGGGGAGATTTCCGGCTGATGATGATGATGTTCATGCCCCGGGGGATAATCGACAATGCCCTTTTCATTAAGCGGTGCAGATGGGCATCCGCCTGCATCATCTGATAATTATCCAATACCAGCAGGGAGCCCTTTTTTAACGTATCAAAGATCTTCTCAAAAAAAGTGATGGTAAACCCCATTAACCCGGAAAGGGATTCAGGTGAAAAATCAGGGACATGTTTTTTATTTTCCGGAAATGCCTTTTTGACGGCAAGCCCCATATAATGGAAAAAAGTACCGGGATCCACATCCCTCTCGTCCACCTGGTACCAGATACAGGGCCTTTTGCGGCTGCGGACAAAATCAGAAACCAATGTTGTCTTGCCGCTTCCCGCAGGACCGGCCACCCATACCACAGGGGAGTCCAGAGCCGACTCCAGCCGGTTCAATTTCTCCTTTCGTTCCAATACATTTCGCAGGGACGGACGTGATATTTTTGCGATTTCACCCGACATATTTTTACACTAATTCATAGAATTAAAAACAGGGCTGAACCGATTGCAATTACATAGCATATCTGATGGCCAATGTATAATCCTGCCGGTTTCAACATTGTTTTGTTACTTAAAGCTTCTTTGAAATTTTTGGCGGCCACCGATAATCAATGAGGTGATTCCGGCCTTAACAAACCCGGCATTCTTCTGACGGCACCCGAGTTGGCATGCGATTTTCGTTGCATCTGAAAACGATGCGTTATTCGGGGGAGCGCCATTTAATTCATGGCAATTTTGTTTCGTGTCCCCCAAATTATGCGGCAGACCCTTTTTCCGGAATTTTTGAGGGCATCAATGGATCGCCATTTCAAGACGGTTATAAATTACAGATAAGATTTAAAAAATAAGACCTGGTGCCGAATCTCATATGCCGGCATCAGGTCTGGTTTATTTACAAATATGCAGTTAACCGCATTTGGTATAACCGCATGAATGGCAGGTTTTACATCCCTCTTCAAAGATTATGGCCTGGCCGCATTCCGGGCATAGATCAGATTTAAGGTTGTTTTTAAACTGCTTTTTCCCGTTTCCATTTTTGGGCAGATACCGTTTTTCCAGGACCTTGGCAATGGCATCCGGGATGGAGTAAACAAGACCTCCATCCTGGAAAATCGCATGCTCTCCGCGAATCCCGCTGATCTGTCCAATGATGTCATCCACTGTAATTCCAGACCTCAGGGCCAAAGAAATCAGGCGGCCGATGGCTTCTGTTTTTGCTTGGGTTGATTTTCCGGATTTACCCACGGTTGCAAAGAGTTCAAAGGGTCTGCCTTTATACTCTGAAACGGTGATATAGAGATTGCCCATCCCGGTTTTTATTCTTTCGGTAAACCCTTCAAGGGTTTGGGGCCTTTGTTGCCCGGCCAGTAGGAAATCATCCTTTTCCTCAACCTTTTCTCCCTTTTTTGACACCGAAAGCACCTGGTTATCCTTGCTGCCGTCCCGGTAGATGGTAACCCCCTTGCATTTAAGCTTAAAAGCCTGGTCATAGATAAATCGGACATCTGCCTGGGTGGCGTCGTGGGGAAGATTCACCGTCTTTGACACGGCATTGTCGGTATACTTTTGAAAGGCAGCCTGCATTTTTATATGATGTTCGGGCTTAATGTCATGGGCGGTAACAAAAACCTTTTGCAGGTCAGACGGTACATTGAGGTTCCCTTTCACCGTGCCGTTTTCAGCAATTTCCTCCATTAGGGCATCAGAGTAGAAATCCTTATCAATGGCCAGCCGTTTAAACACCGGGTTCACCTCGATCAACCGGTCATTGTCCATTACCGTTCTCACATAACTCAATGCAAAGGCAGGCTCAATACCGCTGGAACAGCCGGCAATGATACTCAATGTTCCGGTGGGGGCAATGGTCGTGGTTGTGGCATTGCGCCTCTGCTGGCCTTTTTTGCCTTTAAAAACACTATGGTCAAAATTGGGAAATACCCCCCTGGTTTTTGCCAGATCACAGGAGGCTTTGTGGGATTCTGTCTGAACAAAGGACATGATTTCTTTGGCAAGGGCCAACGCCTCTTCTGAGTCATAGGGCGTATCAAGCATATAGAGAAGATCTGCAAACCCCATGATGCCCAAACCGATTTTCCGATTTCCCTTGACCATCCTATCAATCTCATCCATGGGGTATCTGGACATATCGATGGTGTTATCTAAGAACCGGACAGACAGATGGATGGTCTCCAGAAGCTTTTCATAATCCACCTCAGGCTGTTTTTTGGTTCCAGTGATGAACCGAGTCAGGTTGATGGAACCCAGGTTGCAGGCCTCCATGGGCAAAAGCGGCTGCTCCCCGCAGGGATTGGTTGATTCCATGTCCCCCAGACCCGGAGTGGTATTAAACCGGTTGATCTCATCTAAAAAAATGATTCCCGGATCGCCTGTCTCCCATGCCTGTGAGATCAATTCATTGTAGACTGCATCAGCATTGAGACGGCCGCTCATTTTCCCTGAATGGGGATCAATCAGGTCATAATCCCTTTTTTGCGCCACCGCGGCCATGAATTCATCTGTCACGCCCACGGATATGTTAAAGTTGTTCAGTTCCTTTTTATTGTTCTTACAGGTGATAAAGGTCATGATATCCGGGTGATCCACCCGAAGAACGGCCATATTTGCCCCTCTCCTGGTTCCGCCCTGTTTGACCTGTTCCGTGGCGATATTAAAAATCTTCATAAAGGAGACCGGGCCGGATGCCACACCGCCGGTGGAACCGACCTTGCTGTTTTCAGGACGCAGCCGGGAAAATGAAAACCCGGTCCCCCCTCCTGATTTATGTATGGTTGCTGCATTTTTAACGGCATCGAATATTCCGTCAATGCTGTCTTCCACCGGGAGGACAAAACAGGCGGCCAGCTGTCCCAGGGACCTGCCAGCATTCATCAGGGTGGGGGAGTTGGGCAAAAACCTGAACTCGGCCATTAAGCTGTAAAATTGATCCTCAATTTCCCGGACATCTGTCGCTGTATCATAATTTTTTTCAGCTTTGGCAATATGGGCGGCCACCCGTCTGAACATATGTTCCGGTGATTCACATATCTTCCCGGATGCATCTTTTTTCAAATAGCGCCGTTCCAGAACCGTTTTGGCATTTTCAGTTAAAAAATCTATTTGGCCTGCCTGTTCTTTTTTTGTACCCATTGAGCGAACTCCTTTGGAATTATTGATAATTCAGAACTTAAAAAAAGATTCTTGGCTTGTACTGACAGGCGCTACTATATATAGTTGTTTAACAAAGAACAAGTACAATATGTGGTTTTGTTTGAGCAGGTCATCAAAGGGATGAAGATTTCATGTTTTTTGTTGGGTCAAAGGGGCGGTTGGGGTCTGGCTCAAACCTTGATTGTTGCATTATAGGTTTCAACAATCCAAATGAACACTGGCAAGCCTGTTATTTGAGATATTCACGGCGCCGGTCAGTACCGCATTAAAGTATCAGCAGGTCTGTTGACTCTGTCTATGATTGTGAGTGGAAAGTTGTTTTTCCATTCTATCCTATGACTTCTTCTGCCGGCCATCGCTTTCAGATCCTTTTGACAAGAGTTGTTCTATGGAGTTTTTCAGCAGGCAGGCAATGGAGTTTATGTCTTCTCGACCCTCTGTAGTTCTCAGACAGCAGGAAGGGCGGAACGCCCGACTTGAATTAAGATCAGAAAGTCTTTTATTCTATCCCTTCTGAATTTCATAGCCTCAGACGCCAAAAAGCAAGGATCTTTTTTTGAGGAATAACATCCAGGGGAAAATCAGATGTTGATCCGGCCCTCAAACACCTGAACCGCAGGTCCGGTCTTGTACACACGACCTGTGTTTTCCCGGTCCCAGAAGATCTCCAGGTCTCCTCCGTCCAGGTGGACCACGGCACGGTTCCCGGTCCGTCCGGTGAGGTTCGACGCCACAAGGGAGGCGCAGGCTCCGGTTCCGCAGGCCAGGGTAATGCCGACTCCCCGCTCCCAGACCTTCATCTTCAGTTCCCGGTCATTGAGCACTTCAATGAACTCCACATTGGTTTTTTCAGGAAATTGGGAATGATTTTCCACGGCCCGGCCGGTTCTTTCCACATCCGAGGAGGAGAGGTCTTCCGTAAAGACCACGGTATGGGGGTTGCCCATGGAGACAATGGTGGCAGTCATCTGACTCCCCTCCAGATCTATTTTCTCTTCCATGGCGATTTCACAGGGAGAGGAAGGAACAAAGGGAATGAGCTCCGGCTTTAGAACCGGCTCTCCCATATCGACTTTCACGGAAACCACCCGGCCGTGTTCATCGGTCAGGACCTCGGGTTCTATGGTTCCGGCCCTGGTGGCCACACGAAACCGGGTTCCCGGCAGGATCTGTCTTTCAAAAAGAAATTTGGCAAAGCAGCGCATGCCGTTTCCGCACATCTGGGCTTCGGATCCGTCTGAATTAAAGATGATGAATTCAATATCATGATCCCGGGATTCCCCGGCCAGGATGATTCCGTCCCCGCCGATTCCAAAATGGCGGTCACAAAGTCTTTTTGCCAGGTCGGAACAGGAGATCTCTTTTCGGATCCCTCCCTGCCGGTCATCCATGATCACAAAATCATTTCCCAGGCCTTCCATCTTAACAAAGGGAATTTCCATCTTCCTGATCCTCCGTAGTTCTTTCTTATTTAATGTCCCAAGGTTTTAAGGATTTCATCCCCCAGAGCCTCCACCTGCCATTTCCTAAAACCGGGTATGGAAATCAGCTTTTCCAGACTATCCGGATTATCAAATGCCAAGGCCGTGAGACTGGCGTTATTGATCAGGAATCCAGGCTCCATTCCAATGGCAACGCTCTGCTTTTCCCGCATCTTTTTCAATCTCTTGATCCGATCCTGAACCACGGGTGTTTTCCTGGGGGTGGATACCCGGGGATAGGAGGGCAGATCCTTGTGGGGAAGAGCCAGGGCCTCTTCTATGGCCGTTTGACACTGGGCTCCGTACATGGCGGCCTGTTTTTTGCTCAAAGCTCCTTTTGTCACCATCTGCTCCACGTTTTTGGGCCTGAGGGTGGTCAGGGTAAGAATAGACTGGTTGGATATGATCTTGAACAGGGGCTGATCCTTTTTTTCAGCCGCTTCAAGTCTGAACCTCAACAGACTTTCAAGTACGGCCAGGCTCCTGTTGTCCAGTTTCCCGGCTCCCTTGAACTTTTTAAAAAGGGGCGGCTGATGATTGCACTCATACCTCACCCCGGCCTGGAGCTCAAATTCCTCCTGGGCCCAGTCCAGGCGGCCGGCCTTTTCCAGACGCTGCCGGATGGTCTTATAGAGATCGATGAGATGGGCCACATCCCCGACGGAATAGGCGATCATCTCCGGATTCAGGGGACGCCTGGACCAGTCCTGTTTCTGGAAGCGCTTGTCCACGTAGACATTAAAGTGTTCTTTTAACAGGGCTCCCAGTCCCCTTTCCCTGACATTTAAAAACCGGCAGGCAATTTCCGTATCAAAGAGATTGGCAATTCGAGCGCTGTACTCCCGGTCCAGGCTTCTCACATCAAAATCCGCACCGTGAAAGACCTTGATGATGGAAGGATTTCCCAGCACATCCACGAAAGGTCCCATGCCCTTGATGATAAAGGGATCCACCAGAAACGCCCCCTGGGGGGATGCAATCTGAATCAGGCAGATCTTTTCCTTGAAGCAGTGCATGGAATCCGCTTCAAGATCCACACCGATGATTTCTTCCCTCCCAAGGGACTCACATACCCGGGCCAGTTCCTGATCCGACTCTATAAACTTAAAATTCAAATATTTTTCCTTGATTGTTTACATTAGTTCTTTTAGAATTTCTTTCTTTATATTTAAAACCGCTTAAACACAATGGGAAATAAGATGATCAGCATAACATTTCCGGACAAGACGATAAAGAGCTTTGAAAATAACCCCACCGGCATGGACGTGGCCCAAAGCATTTCAGAAGGATTTGCCAGAAACTGCGTGGCAATGAAAATCAGCGACAGGCTCCTGGACCTGAGCCTTGAAATCAAAGAAGATTCCGAAATTGAATTGATCACCACAAAGCAAAAGGAAGGGCTTGATATCCTCCGCCACTCCTCGGCCCATGTCATGGCCGAGGCCGTACTCAATATCTATCCCGATGCAAAGCTTACCATCGGGCCTGTGGTGGAAGACGGGTTTTACTATGACATTGACATGGCTCCCATTTCCGAGGATGACCTGCCTGCCATTGAGGCGGAGATAAAAAAAATCGTCAAGGCCAAGGCCGGATTTGAAAGAAAGGTGGTCTCCAAGGAAGAGGCTCTTGAACTCTTCAAAGACAATCCCTTTAAGATAGAACTGATCAATGAGCTGCCGGGGGATGAGGAGATCTCCCTGTATCAAAACGGAAATTTCATTGACCTGTGCCGGGGTCCCCATATCCCCCATACGGGTATGATCAAAGGACTCAAGCTGCTCAAGATCTCCGGGGCCTATTGGCGGGCCGATCAGTCCCGGGAACAGCTCCAGAGGCTTTACGGGATTTCCTTTTTTGACAAAAAAGAACTGAACAGATACCTCAATTTCATCGAAGAGGCCAAGAAACGGGATCACAGAAAACTGGGCACCCGGCTGGATCTCTATTCCTTTCACGACGAGGCTGCGGGCATGCCCTTTTTCCATGCCCGGGGCATTGCCATGTGGAACACCCTGCTGGACTATTGGCGGGAGGAGCATAAGGCCGCCGGTTACGTGGAGACCAAGACCCCGGTCATGCTCAACCGGAAACTCTGGGAAAAAAGCGGCCACTGGGAAAACTACCGGGAAAACATGTACACCTCGGTCATTGACGATGAAGAGTACGCCATCAAGCCCATGAACTGTCCCGGGGGCATGCTCCTCTACAAAACCCGGTCCTATTCCTACAGGGACCTTCCCCTGCGGTCCGGCGAGATCGGCCTGGTTCACCGCCACGAACTGTCCGGTGCCCTGTCCGGTCTCTTCCGGGTAAGGGCCTTTCACCAGGACGATGCCCATATCTTCATGACCCCGGACCAGATCGGGGACGAGGTTCTGGGTGTACTCAGGCTGGCCGAAAGAATCTACCGGCGTTTCGGCCTGACCTTTCACCTGGAGCTCTCCACCCGGCCGGACAAATCCATCGGAACCGACGAGCAGTGGGAAACGGCCACCAACGGACTTAAGGAGGCCCTTGAGGACTATGGACAGGAGTACATGATCAACGAGGGGGACGGTGCTTTTTACGGCCCCAAGATCGACATCCATATCAAGGACGCCCTGGGAAGAACCTGGCAGTGCGGCACGGTCCAGCTGGACATGTCCCTGCCCGAACGGTTTGACCTGACCTATAAGGGCCAGGACAATGAAAAGCACCGGCCCATCATGATCCACAGGGTGATCTACGGCTCCATGGAGCGGTTCTTCGGCATCCTGGTGGAGCATTTTGCCGGGAAATTCCCCCTGTGGCTGGCCCCGGTCCAGGCCGTGGTCCTGCCCATTAACCAGGACCTGGCCGAGTATGCCGGGTCTGTCCGTCAGGAACTGGACTTCCTGGGCATCCGGACCGAAATCGACGCCAGGAACGAGACCCTGAAGAAGAAGATCCGGGAGGCCCAGCTCAACTACGTGCCCCTGATCATCACCATCGGGGACAAGGAAAAAGAGAGCCGGACCCTGTCTGTCCGGACCCTGGACGGTAAGGTCAGGATGGGGCTGTCCATGGATGAGTTTATCAAACCGGTCCGGGAACATATCAAAAACAGGACCTTGGATGAATCCGTGTTCTGATCCGGCCTATCCATGAAGTTGAATCTGTTTTACCGGCTTCCCCTGGCCCTGTTCTGTGGTTTCATCTTCTGGCAGTCCGGCTGCCCCAGTCTGATTTCAGAGCCCCTGTTTCCCCATGACGACAAGGTCATGCATTTGGCGGCCTACGCATTGATGGCCCTTCTTGCGGCGCGGTGGATCCCACGGGAAAAAAAAGGGCTGCCCCTTTCGAGAATCAAGATCCTGGCTCTTTTGTTCGCCTCTTTTTACGGCCTGTCCGATGAGATTCACCAGGCTTTTGTACCGTCCAGATCCGCCTCTGTCATGGACTGGGCCGCCGACATTCTCGGTGCTCTTCTGGGAGTCTGGATCTACGGCCGGGTCCGATCCGGGAAAAACCCGGTTTCCAGGGTTCTATGAGATTTCGGAATGACTGCCGTAGAGCAGTCTGGAGCATTCCGGACAGATACCGTGGCTGAACACGGCGTCGGAATGTTTCTGGATAAAGGTTTCCATGGGGTCCCAAAGTCCCTCGGGATTTCGAATTCTCCTGCAGCTGGCACAGATGGGAATCAGGCCCCTCAAGGCTCCCAGACGGTCTGGGCCGGAGGTCTTTTCCGCGGTCTTACAATCCTCCTGACGGATCTCATGGATGATCAGCAGAATCCAGTCCAGGGTCTCTGCGCTCATGGGGATGAATTTAAAAATCAGATTCCGGGTATTTATCCGAACCAGACCGGCCTCTCCTTTTTCCGGCAGTCCGGATCCGGGATGGATCAAAAACCCGGGAAGATACCGGTGCTGGTCCGGACTGATACTCTCTAAAATTGGCCTGGCATTCAGGTTTTCCAAGGACAGGTCGAACAAATTCATGGCTGCGGGATTGGCATAGAGGATTTCCCCCTCCAGGGTGAGGGCCAGAACCCCGTCCCCCGTGTGGTTCAGTACAACACTGCTGAAATCATTTCCCTCCTTGAGTTTTCCCGGAACCTTCCCGGAAAACCTGATTTTCCGGCCTGTTCCCTCTTTCAGATCCATGGTCTCCCCCCTTTTTTATATCCCATAAAGGTCTTTCCTGAATTTTGACCTTGATAATATCGATGCATAAATCGGACCTGTGGGGAAAAGGGAAACCCTACCATCGGCGGGACAGGCCTCTTATGGCCCCCAGGCCTTTGGCTGTAAGGTGTGCCTTTTCAATTATTCCGGCGGGTGTTCCGGCGGGATTGCCCTGCCCTCCAATTAAAAACAACCATTTTATCGACATGACACCGAAGGAACTCGGGTTCACAGGCCAATGCATTTGGATTTTTTTACCCGGGAAGATATGGACATGTTCACCAGGGGCGCTGGAAAATAAACCGACTGCCCTTTAAAATCCAAAACCCATTATACAATTCCCCCGAAAAAATGTATGATATGGGTTCTTTTAGAACCTGAAGGCAATGAGCCTGATTTAGAACATGGATAAAGGAGAGATCAAATGAAATGCCACGAAGTGGATTTTGAAATTTTCGGGGATGACATGCAGACCGTGGAGGTGGAGCTGGATCCCGGAGAAACCGTCATCGCAGAAGCCGGAGCCATGAACTGGATGGAAGAGGGAGTCTCTTTTGAGGCCAAGATGGGGGACGGATCCCAGCCGGACAGGGGGCTCATGGGCAAACTCCTGGATGCCGGCAAGCGGGCCGTTACCGGAGAATCCCTTTTTCTTACCCATTTTACCAACCAGGGCCGGGGCAAAAAGCGGGTGGCCTTTTCAGCCCCCTACCCCGGAAAGATCATTCCCCTGGATATGAATAAAATGGGCGGGGAACTCATCTGCCAGAAAGATGCTTTTCTATGCGCAGCCCTGGGTACCCGTGTGAGCATCGCATTCAATAAAAAGCTGGGGGCCGGATTTTTCGGAGGAGAAGGATTCATTCTCCAGCGGCTGCAGGGAGACGGAATGGCATTTGTCCACGCCGGCGGAACCATTGTAGAAAAGCAACTCAACCATGAAACCATCATGGTGGATACGGGCTGCATCGTGGGGTTCAGTCCAGGGATCGACTATGACATCCAAAGGGCCGGGAACCTTAAATCCATGTTCTTCGGCGGGGAAGGCCTTTTCCTCGCCACCTTGAGCGGCCAGGGAACCGTCTTTCTCCAGAGCCTTCCCTTTTCCAGGCTGGCGGATAGGATCATTGCCCATGCCCCGTCTGCAGGGGGAACGGCCAAGGGAGAAGGCTCCCTCCTGGGCGGCATCGGCCGGCTTCTGGACGGGGATTAAAAATTTTTGAATGCTGATTTTTGAGTAAAGGGTCTTTTTCCATGAAATTTCTGCAAAACAGTTTGGATTCCACCCCCAGGATTATTCTCATGATTCTTCTGGTTTTCCCACTTCTGTACAGTCCTGCTCTGGGCCAGGCCATCGACTGGAAGACCTATGGCGCCGGCATCCGGGAAGCCAGACAAGAAAACAAAAAGATCTTTCTCCACTTCATGACCCAATGGTGCGGATACTGCAAGAAAATGAATGCCACCACCTTTAAGGACGAGGAGGTCATTGCCTTTCTGAACCGGCATTTTGTCAGCATAAAGGTGGACGGGGACAGGGAAAAGGCCATCACGGAAAAGTACAGGGTCACTGGATTTCCCGACAGCCGGTTTCTGGACTCTGATATGAACCCGGCCTATAAACTGCCCGGATTTGTCGATCCCCTGGCCTTCAAATTCTTCATGGACTATATCCAGACAGAGAGCTACAAGACCATGGCTCCCATGGAATATTACAAATCCAAACAAGAATAACCGATAGATGGACATTGTCGGGAATGCCCTGTGCCGGCCCTGTTACGGGACCGGCACAGGGAGGATTCGCTATCCCAGGGAAGCATCCTCACACTGGGTGTGGCCGCAGTGCAACATATTCCATCTGCTCGTAAAAAAACGTTCCGCTTTCTGAAAAAAACCGGTAAAGGCTTCTGCCACGGCTTCATCGTGGAGAAACTCGCTCCGCTCTTTTATACTATTTACATGCTCAAGTGTTATTGCTTCAAAATCAAATGAAAAAGATCCGTTGGATTGTTTTTTCTGTTTCATCTTTCCTCCTTATTTTTTATATATTACCTATTATCGATAATTTGATATATGGTTTCAAAATTCCGTCCGGCGTCATCTGAGCTTCACCTATTGAAGCTCTTTCCAATACCCTCCGATCTCTTCATAATGGTTGGCCAGATGCTTTACCGCCAATTCCGGCTCTCCCTGTTCCAGCGCGGCGACAATGGGCAGATGCAGGGCATGGAGTTCATCCAGAGGCATGGCCGCCTCTGCAATGGTGGCGATCACCTGGAGCTGGATCTTGAGGGACTCCCATATTTCAAGCATCCGGTTATTCTGTGAATGCTCGATAATGGCCCGGTGAAACCCGTTGTCCGCCTCTGTAAAGACCCTGACATCCCCGGCCGGAAGGGCCCGGGACATCCGGTCAAGCCGGGCTTTTAGCCCAAGAACAAGCGCCTGGGTCTCCCTGCCCCGGGTCATCAGACAATGCCCTTCCAGGGCCTGGCGGATCTGGAAGGCCTCTTCTATTTCTTTTTTGCTGAAGGTCTTTACCAGGGAGCCCACATGAAGTTTATGCTCCACATACCCCAGGGCCTGAAGACTTCGGATGGCCTCTCTCACAGGTGCCTGGCTCGTACCGAATTCATCTGCAAGCTGCAGCTCCTTGAGCCTGTCCCCGGGAGAAAGGGTTCCGTCAACAATTCTCTCGATGAGGATGGATTTAATCTGCTCGGTCAGACTTTCCCGCTTTATCCTATCTTTCATATCCACCTGGCTCCCTTCGAGTTATCTATTATCGATAATATCATGTATCAGATAAATGTCAAGCCGGTTTTACAATTTTCTTTTTATCCTTTGCAGAATCATCATACCCGGTTTGATGGCTTCCTTTAGATCTATTTATTGGACAAATGCCCCGGTCAGACATAATTTAATATCCAGGAACAAAGATCTTTATTCAAAGGAGATATGATGAAAATATTGATCGTCGGCGGAAACGGAACCATCGGCTCAAAGGTCAGGGACCATCTTTCAAAAAAACATGAGGTCATCACTGCCGGGAGAAACTCAGGGGATGTGAATGTGGACATGAGGGACGGCAGATCCGTCAAAGCCATGCTTGAAAAAACCGGAAAAGTCGACGCCCTCGTCTGCACGGCCGGGGAAGCCAAATGGGCCGATTTTGACGCCATGACCGAAGAAGACTTTTACATCGGCATCAAAAGCAAACTCATGGGGCAGGTCAATCTGGTGAGTGTCGGCAAAGAGTATATGAATCCGGGGGGATCCTTTACCCTTTCCACGGGGATCCTGGCGGATCATCCGGTCCTCATGACCACCAGTGCGGCCATGGTCAACGGGGCGATCCACAGTTTTGTCAAAGCGGTTTGCCTTGAATTGAAAAACCAGATCCGGATCAACGTGGTTTCATCGGGACTGGTTGAAGACGCAGTGGACCATTACCAAGACTATTTTCCCGGTCACAATCCCATTCCCATGAAAAAAGTCGTCAACGGCTTTGTCAAAAGCATTGAGGGTGCGGGCAGCGGAGAGATCATCAGGATCTATGACAATTGCTGAGGAATCCCTGGGCAATCGTTGACACGGGTTCAATCTTAGGGCCGGTTTGAAAGGACCGGCCCTAAGATTGAACCCGTGCTTCGCCTTTTTCTTTGGTTCATTTTTTTATTCCCAACCCCTTTGAATTGAGGTATGCTGGGCTCCATGGGGAGATATCTTTATTCTTTCCTTCCAATGCCGGAAGCAGTACCGGGCATTGGTGAATTCCGGTCTCTTTTTCCAGTCCCTCTCTCTCATCTCTTTTTCTCTTGCGGCCGGTTTGGCGGGCAAAATAAAAATTTTAAACGGCTTCCGGGCATGGCGCTCGCGGTATGACAGGATTATCCCTTTGTTGCCGCGGCCGTCCAAGGCCAAAGGTGAGACTGAATTGAAATTTTTAAAGATGAATTTACGCAGAAAGCTGCTGGCCTGTTTTTCAATGACTGCCCTGTTCATGATCATTGTGGGAATAATTTCCATCTGGTCATCCCACAATTTCATCCAGGAGATAGAATTCGAGCATCAGCATTTCCGTTCCATTATCAATACCGCCACCCGGATAAACGCCTGTGCCAAAAAAGCCGAGAGCCGTCTTCTATTTTTTTTGATTTTCAAGGATCCAAAGGAGTATGAAGAATATCTCTCCTGCCTGAACGATATCAATTCCCAGATCCGAAAACTTCAGGGCCGGATCAAGGACAAAGATGGGGAAATCATCGTTTCCAAGATAGCAGAGGAAGCCGGGCGATTATCCTCCAGAGGAGAGATTCTAAAAAAAATATTTGATCAGGCCGCGGCCCTGGAAAAAGAATTCCGGCTTTCAGACCACTCCCTGCCCATCCGGGCCTTCCATGAATCCGCCTCGACATTGCGCAGGGATGGTGTTCAACTGACCCGGCTCATGACCCAGTTTCTCAACCGGCAGACATCCATTACCTCGGCCGTGGAGATCAGCAGTTATGCCAAAAGGGCGGAAACCCTTCTGCTTTTGTTCCTGAGCCTGCACAGGGATGCGGACCGCAGGAAGTTTTTTGCCCGGGTAAAATCCTTGAATGAGCATATCCAAAACCTTACGGCAGACAGGGATCATTTCATTGCCCGGAACATCATCGATCAAATGAAAATAAAATCAGAAGAGCTTGAATTGGCCGGAGAGAACATCCTTGCCCTCTACGATGAGCAGGTTTCTTTGGGCGGCCCTTTCCGGGTGAGCCGGTTCCAGACGGAATTCTTACGGGTCCATGACGCGGCCCGCTGGCTCCGGGATGCCGGGGTTAAGGTCGAGAAGATGAACGTGGACCTGGAGACCCAAAGAAGGGCCGATTTGATTCAAAAGGCCTGGCTTTTCAAGTATATCAGCCTTTTTGTGGTGATCTTCGGTTTTATCATTTCCATTCTGCTCTCCCTGGTGTTTTCCCGGAAGATGACAGATCAGATCCACCGGCTCAAATCAGCTGCCGAACAGATCGGAAAGGGCAACTTTGATATTCCCATTGAAATCGGATCCAAAGACGAGATCGGAGATCTGGCCGGTTTTATAAAAGAGATGTCCGGCCGGTTAAAATCCCTGACGGAAAAGCTGTCCATGCAGAACCAAAGCCTGATCAGGGAGATTGAGGCCCATAAGATATCCAATGACCGCCTAAAGCTTGCCCTGGAAGAGGTAAGGCAGTTGAGCGGATTGCTTCCCATCTGCGCCTCGTGCAAAAAAGTCCGGGATGACAAGGGGTATTGGAGCCAGATCGATGCCTATATCCAGGAACACACCCAGGCAAAGTTCTCCCACAGCATGTGCCCGGAATGTTCTGAAAAACTATACGGGGAGGAAGACTGGTACATTGAGATGAAAGATAAGAAAAAGAAAGAATAGGCTGACCGGCCCAGGGAAATACTTCCCATAAGAGACAAAGGGATCCTGTACCCTCCATGGCACAGGATCCCCTTGGGTTCTATTCTCCCGAATCAGGTATTCAGGCCGGCTGGGTCTCCCAGGAAAACTTATCCGCGATCCGGTCCGGCTCATCCAGGGGGTTGAGCTTAACCATCTGAAATCCCCTGATTTCGATATAGACCCGGCCCGAAGTATCGGCCAGGGTCAGGTCATAGGTATTGGTCTCCTCTCCTGCATCTTTCTTTTTTGTGATGCAGTAAAAGGGCCTGTTTTTCCCGGGGGTTTCATAAAATCTCATCTCCTGGATCTTGTAGGGCAGCACTGTCCTCGAACTGGTCAAGAACTCCAGAAGTCCTCCGGTCTGGAACATGGCGTCCACCATAACGGGAGCGGCCTGGAACCTGGGGTCGGCCACTCCTTTAAAGAACTCGGCATCGCTCTTGTCTTCTATCGTCGTAACCAGGGTGGTCCCGTCAAAGGAATTGATATCCGTGATGGTTCCGAAGAGGCCGAACATGAAGAGCCGGCTGGGGTGGTATACCAGGGATTCCAGGTCCCCCTCCCAGGACAGGGGAGAAAACTCGGGCAGGTCAATGGTTTTGGATTCCGGCCGGGTTTTGGAAAACTCAAACATCCCCTGGTAATGGCGTTTGGGATCTCCCATGATCCTGCCCTGGGGATTCTTGAACACAGAGGAAATCTCGCACTCAATCCCGTCTCCCCGGGTGCGGCCGGAGATCATCAACTCCTTGGGCCGCCCCTTGAGCAGTTTGATCCCGTAGGGAATGGAAAACTCTTTTAAGCCCGTGAGATACTCCCGGTCCCGGGACAGGTTCCGGGCTGCCTCGGCCATGGTCTCGATTCCGGTGGAACCGAGAAACAGGGGCACATCCCCCATGGTGTGGTCGTGGAGGAAAATATCCCGCTCCAGATCCAGGGTCCGAACCCAGGTCCTGGAATCCTCAGTCTGCTCAATGATTTCATCCAGGAAGGGATAGGGCCGGTCATTGGGGTCTCCCAGGAGGCCGTCGATGTCAAAATCATAATCCAGGCCGGAAAAGACCATTTCCGATTCAGTTCTGTCCAGAAGATCGGCCATGAAAAACTTCACCCCCTGATCCATGGGCAGAAACTGGATCCCCCTGTCTTCGAGCACCTTTTTCACCGTGGGATTGGTGGCCATTCCCACGCCCCCCCAGGCGGTCCAGGCATAGACCTTATAGGTCCGTTCCGGGTGGACCTGCTTTTCCCGGAAAAGGGTCTTGCCCAGGAAGTCGTTGGCTGCCGTGTAATCCACCTGGCCCTGGTTTCCGAACCGGGCCGTGACCGAGGAAAAGGTAAAGAAGTACTTATACTCCCTGTTTTCAGCTGCCTTGAGCAGGTTCCTCATTCCCTTGACCTTGACGTCCACCACCAGCTCAAAGGACCAGAGTTCTTTTTTCGGGATGAACTGGCTCATCTCCATGCCGGCGGCGTGGAAGATACCGTCAATGCGTTCACACTGGTCAACGGCCTTTTTGACCGCGTCAAAATCCGTGACATCGGTGCAGATATACTGAACTTCAACCCCCTGGGACTTGAGATATTCCAGGTTTTCAACGGACTGGCGCACCCGGAGCAGCCGGTCCAGGGCCCGTTTGATCTCCACGGGCTTGCTCCCGGCCATATCCTCCCGGAGCATTGCCATGAGTTCGGGCTCGCTTGCCTCCTTGTTCAATAGTTTGGGATCTGTGGCATAGATATCGTTGATATCCAGGATCACCAGGTTGACCTTGTACTTTTCGACGATCTGCTTGATGATCTCATAGGTGATCCCCCCTGCCCCGCCGGTGACCAGCAGGGTATCTTTGTCAGATACGATGGAATCGGCCCGGTCGGCAGGGGTCGGATGCATGGAAAGAACATACCGTTTTTTATTCTTATACCCCACCTCGCACCTGGGATCCTCGGACAGCAGTTCATCCGTAAAAAGATCAACAATCCGGGCCAGGCTCTTCTTGGGCTGTTTATAGGAAAAATCCACCACCTTGACCCGGGTCTTTTCCATCTCCTTGTTCACGGTCTTGAGCAGGCCGGACAGCCCGGCAAACATGGGATGGATCTCCCCGCACTCTTCTGTGTAGGGGAAGATCACCGAATCAAAGGTCAGGGTTCCGATCAGACTTTCCTTTTTATCCAGGATCTCGTAAAGCCCCTGGATCAGGATAAACCCGGCCTTTACCGTGGCGTTGAGTTCCGGATCCTCGGCAAATCCCTTCTTTTTCCGGTCAAAATAGGCGTCCAGGGAGGCCAGGTGGATAAACCCGTCCAGATCCCCGTGGGAGGTCTGCAGATCCTTGACCGCCTCTTTTACCGCCTCGATATCGGTAAGGTCCGCCTTTATGTCCGGTTTCGGGCCGGACTTGGCCTTTGGCAGGCCCAGACTGATTGCCTTTCCGCCCAGGGATGTGATCTTTTCCATGAAGCCCTCAGCAAAGCCATGGCTGTCCAGGGAAACCAGAATTTTCTTTCCCTTGAAACCGGCTTCCCCGACCCCGGGCATGGGCGCTTCATCCACCCTCACCACCAGACGCTTGATGGGAGAGGCCGGGTCCGGGAATTCATCATTTTCATCAGATGAGCCAACGGTTTCTTTTTCCGCTGAACCCAAAGGTGTGATGGAACCGGTTGCCGGGATGGCCTCCCTTTCCACAGGTTCGGCTGCATGGGTCCGGGCGGTTATGTATTCGGCCAGGCGGGCAATGGTGTTCAGATCCCGCAGTTTAAGGTCGTCGGGAACGGCAAATCCAAAAGAAGAGGCTAGCTTGCCGAAGATCTCCACCTGCTTGACCGTGTCGATGCCAAGATCCGCCTCAAGGTCCAGGTTCTCCTCCAGCATATCAACGGTATACCCGGTCTGTTCGGCAATGATCTCCTTTACCCGGTCTGCGGCATCCTTCCCGGGAACCGGGGAGGAGGTCATTGCCCGGGTTTCCACACCGGCTTCCGCAGGTGCGGAACCCGGGGTCCCGGAAACCGAGTCTGCCTTTCCGGTCTGGGCCTCGATATATTCGGACAGCCGGGCAATGGTATTCAGATCCCGCAGTTTAAGATCGTCGGGAACGGAAAATCCAAAATGGGAGGCTACCTTGCCGAAGATCTCCACCTGCTTGACCGTGTCGATGCCAAGATCCGCCTCAAGGTCGAGATCCTCCTCCAGCATGTCGGCTGTATACCCGGTCTGCTCGGCAATGACAGCCCGGACGGTATCAATGGCCGAACCAACAGCTCCTGCTGGGGCAGGAGAAGCTTCTGCGGCTTCTGCCCCGGGCCGGGCCTGGGTTTTTGGGCCTGTTTTTCCGGCCACATAGTCTGCCAGTTTATCAATGGTGTTCAAATCCCGAAGCTTGAGATCATCGGGAACGGCAAATCCGAATTTTGAGGCAATGGTGCCGAAGATCTCCACCTGCTTGACCGTGTCGATGCCAAGATCCGCCTCCAGGTCCAGATCCCCCTCCAGCATGTCGGCCGTGTACCCGGTCTGCTCGGCAATGACGGCCCGGACGGTCTCAACAGGGGATTCTGCAGCCCCTGCTGCGGCCGGGATATTTTCAACGGGGCTGGGCTTGCTTTCTACCCCGGTTTTTTCGGCCACATAGGCGCCCAGTTTATCAATGGTGTTCAAGTCCCGGAGTTTGAGGTCGTCGGGAACGGAAAATCCGAATTCCGTGGCTATGGTGCCGAAGATCTCCACCTGTTTTACCGTGTCGATGCCAAGATCCGCCTCCAGGTCCAGGTCCCCCTCCAGCATGTCGGCCGTATACCCGGTCTGGCGGGCGATGATCTCCTGGATCTTGGCCACGGGCAGGACCGAAGGTTCCAGGACAGGGGCCGGTGCTTCCGGAGCGGTTTCAGGTTTCAATGCCTGGGCAGCCCAGGATGCCGAGGTGGCCACGGCAGGGGGTGCTGTCTTTTCCCTTTCCGGGGCCGGGGCCGGAGCGGCTTCATCTCCGGCCACCACGCACAGGGTATTGTCAATGACCTTGAGTTCCGGTTTCTGGGATCCGGTGATCTTCCTGAGCCATTTGTGATAGAGGAGATTCCCTTTTACCGGATTCTCCTTCACCCGCTTCACAAACATGAAGGCAAAGTGGGAGCCGAATCCGGCGGACAGGTGAAGGCCGTACTCGGAATCGATCTTTTCCTGACCGGAAAAATTGAGTTTCCTGAAATGGCCGGGAACCTTCTGGAGATTGGCAATGGGCGGGGCCTTGCGCTTCTGCAGGGCCTTGACCAGGACCACGTCTTCGATGGCCGCCCCCAGGGTATGGCCGGTGAATCCCTTGGTGTTGGAGATGCAGATGGAGTTGAGATGACCGGCAAAGGTGGTCTCAAGGGCCGTAACTTCGGCATCTGCCGAACCTCCCCGGGCCGGGGTATAGGTCTCATGGGACATGAAGAGCAGCTTATCCGCATACTCTTCCTTTTTCAGGCCGTTCTGCTTTTCCACCTTATTGATAAACTTGGTCATCTCCCGGGCCATGTGGGGCACGTCAATGTTGTATGTGTGATAGGCTGAATTGGCAATATGGGTGCCCAGGATCTCGCACTGGCCGTTCATGCCGCGCTCGGCCGCACATTTTTCATCCTCAACGACCAGGCCCACGGCTCCGGCGCCCAGGATGGTGCCGTTCCGGTCCTCGTCAAAGGGTTTGGCTGCCTCGGACACCCGTTTTTTAATGGTGGCCGCCCCAAGGGCCAGGAAGCCCGATCCCACCCACTGGGTCTGCCGGGATGAGGTGGCGTTTTCCCCGCCCACCACCAGGACCCTCTTGCATCGGCCCACCCGGATCCAGTCCTCGGCAATTCCGATGGCAAGGGTGGTGGAGGCGCAGGCAGAGGAAACAAGAGTATTCGGCCCCTTGGCCTTGATGATCTGGGCCAGGTGGGCCGACCCCAGGGGGCAGGCATTGGCCAGGAAGTTCCGGTCAAATTTATAGGTATCAAAATCCGAGCGTTTCCTGGACTTGGCCTTGAAAAACCATTCCGTAATCGCCTCTTTCACGGCGATATCCTCGACCTTTTCCATGAGATAATAGTAGATCTTCTCAAACTCTTCATAGGGTTTTAAGAAAAGCTTTTCATAGAAGTACTTTTCCATCTCAGCCATGAGGGTCTCGCCGTTGGGCCAGAGGGAGGTGATGATAACGCCGGTATCCTCCTGCATCTCCTCGGGCAGGGCAAACCCGTCGGGAATCATGGTCCGTCCGTCCTTCATCTTCTTGTACTGCATGACCAGGGGGATATTGGCGTCCTTGAGGGCCTCGATGCCTGCGGCGATCCCCAGGGCCATGGCGATGTCGTACTCCTCCTTGATCCCGTACTCGTCGTTGAGGTTGAAGTATCCCAATTGCCCTGCCAGATGGATCACGTCCTCGGTCTTGGTGATCTGGACGAACCTGGCATTGCCGTCGGGCTCTTTAAACAGCTTGGTGATGTTCTTATCGGTGATTCTTTCCTGGTCTTCCAGGGTCAGGGGCTCGATAAAGTTTCTGCCGTTGAGGATGGCATCGAAGTTATCCTTGGCAAAGACCTGGCGGGCCTTGCCGGGCAGGCCCACGGACACCCCTGAGATGAGGATGCGGCGGGTATTGAAATCATAGCGTTCCAGGGCGTTTATGGCCGCATTCCGCTTCTGCTGCTGGAATTCCTTGTACAGGATCCGGTCGACCAGTGCCTGGTTGCTGAGTTTAAAAGTGTCAAAATCTTCGGACATCTCCACCATGGGAAGTTCCTCTTTCTTTGGTTCGGTTTGGTCTTGTATGCCTCCAACTCCGGACAAATCCGTCTGCTCCTGAGCCATGGATACGGACCTGGGCTCAAATACAGCGTTGCAGGACATGAGGTATTGGCGGCATTCCTCAAAGGATTCGACTTCCCCTTTTTTGGCATCCACGGAAACCGCGGTTCCAAACTCTCCGATATTGATATTTTTCAACAGATTAACCAGGAGCCGGGACGGGCCGATCTCGATGAAATGGGTTTTGCCCGATACATAGACATGTTCAATGGATTTTATGAACTCCACCGGAGAGACAATCTGCCGGGCCAGCAGATCCTTGACCTCTTCAGGCCGTTCAGGATAGGGACCGGCCAGGGTATTGGAGATGATCCTTCCGTATTTGGCCCGGTTAAAGGTCAGGCTGTCCAGATAATCCCTCAGCTGCTCTGAGGCCTCCTTGAGCAGGGGGGTGTGAAAGGCCCCGGTCAGGTTGAGTTTCTTGAACATGACCCCCTGTTCTTTCAAAAAGCTGCAGAAGGTTTCAATATCATCGGCCTTGCCGGATACGGCGGTCTGTTTTTCACTGTTTTTATTGGTGATATAGATATTGGAGATAAAGGATTCCCGGATCAGCTGACCGGTCTCCTTTTCATTCTTGAATACCACCATGATCTTGCCGGGCTGTTTCAGGGTACTCTCGTACATCAGATCAGACCGTTTGATGATCAGGCGCATGGCGTCTTCAAACCCCAGTATGCCCGAACAGAAAAGGGCTGTATATTCCCCCACGCTGTGGCCGATAAAATAATCCGGGGAAAACCCTTCCACGGCCAAACGGCTGCACACGGCCGCAGAGGAAAGGAAAACAGCGGGCTGGGTGTTCTGGGTGGAGTTGAGGGCATCCTCTTCACCGAACATGAGATCCAGGAGGGAGTATCCCCTCTCCCTTTTAAAAATGGCCTCTCCCTTTTCCAGGACCTCCCGGATATGGGTATCGGATTCGGACAGCTCCTTCATCATACCGGGCCGCTGGGCGCCCTGGCCCGAGAGCAGGGCCACCATGCGCAGCTTCTTTCCTCCGGGACCGGCTGACCAGGCCGTATCGGAAAACAGGCGGTCATCCCCGGTCTCGGCCCTGAAATCGGCCTCGATCACATTTTGTGCGGCGGCTTTTGGGTCTGTGAGCCGGATGGGAAGGGCCCCCATGATCACATGGGCGTGGTTTCCCCCGATGCCGTTGACATTGGCGGCAAACCGAAGGGGCTGACCCGGTTTTGCGTCCTTGATTTTTTGGGCCGGTTTCAGGATACTTCCCTCTTTGATAATGGAGTGATCCCGTTCAAAATTGAAATCGGGCAGGATCTTTCCCTTGGCGTTCATGAGTATGAGCTTGGCCATGGCCACGGCCGGGTTGGCCGCCTTGAAATATCCGAACTGGGGCTTGATGTTGCCGCAGTGCATCTCGTGGGAAAAACAGGCCTGGGTCACCTGGTTTTCAATCATATCCCCGAAGATATTGGAAAAGGCGAACAAATCGAGATGGGAGACGTCCTGTTTCCGGATCCCGGCCTTTTTATAGGCATCATTGATGGTGGAGACAAAGGTATGTTCCGACGGGGCCAGAAGATGGTCGGGCACGGAAGACCGGACCGCACACTCGTTGATCTCCCCGAGGATCTCCATGCCGGCCTGTTTTGCCTTTTTATAGGTGGTCAAAACATGGATGGCCGCCCCTTCTCCCATGACATAGCCGTCGGCCCGGTCGTCAAAAAAATTGCACTCCCCGGAGGACAACAGGCCCAGCCGTTTAAAGGCCATGAGAACCGCAGGGTAAAGGTTGCAGTCCACGCCCCCGGCCAGGACATAGTCCAAATCTTTCTGTTTCAGGTTCCGGGCCGCGTTCCGGATGGCAATGGTGGCCGAGGCACAGGAGGCATCGATCACGTAATTGGCCCCGTTGAGCCCGAAGTGGTTGGCAATTCTTCCGGAGATGATGTTGGAGAGAAGTCCGGGGGTGGTATCCTCGTTGTTTTCCGGTATGGCCGAACGGATGGCGTCCACCAGCTCCTGGGAGACGGTTTTGCCGATATCAGGGTCCAGGCCTCTGGCCTTTTCAATCAGACTTCCCACAAAACGTTTTCTCACCCTTAGGATATTCTTGCTCTGGCGTTCCCCGGGAATGGTGCCCAGGATCACACCGGTCCTTGCCCCGGCTCCGTCCTGGTTCAGCAGGCCCGATGATTCCATTGCCTCTCCGGCCGCTTCCAGGCCGAAGATCTGTCCCCGCTCTATGGATTTGACCATTGTCGGAGGCATGCGGTACTTCAGGTTGTTGAATGTATACCCCTTGACCACACCGGCCTTGAGCCTGGGCAGATGGAAAAAGGAGTCCTTTTCCAGGGAGGCATAGGCCTCGTTGTCAAAATGGTCCTCCGGAATCCGGTCCAGCTGTTTTTCTCCGGAGACCAGTTTTTCCCAGAACTCTTCCGTGTTACTGGCACCGGGCAGGAACACGCCCAGGCCGGACACCACGATCCGGTCATCGTTGAAATCGTAGGACAAATCCCTGAAGATATGCCTGGGAACAGGTGTATAGGAATCGGTCATCTCCTCCAGGGCGATGTGGTAGTTGATGCCCCCGAATCCATAGGAAGAAACCGCTGCCCTGCGGGCGCGTCCGTCCCGGGGTTCCCAGGGCTTTTCCTCTTTGACGATGAACAGGGAAGAATCGGACAGGTCATGGTTTTTGGACAATTTTTCAAATTGACCGTTGGGGGGCAGGACCCCTTCCTGGACCGCCAGAAGAGCCTTTAGCAGGCCTGCGGAACCGGCGCATCCAAGAAGATGGCCGATCTGGGATTTGATGGAGGAAATCCCGGCATCGGCTTTTCCGTACATGCTCTTCAGGGTTTCAAGCTCTGCCTGGTCCCCGATGATGGTAGAGGTGCCGTGGGCCTCGATGAACCCGATATCCTCGGGCCGGACATCCTCCCTTGTATTCTCATAGCAGCGCTGGACACTCAAAACCTGTCCCTTGGGATTGGGCGCGGCAATGGCCTTGCCCTTGCCGTCTGAGCTGGCTCCGATCCCGTTGATGATCCCGAATATCTTGTTCCTGTCCCGGATGGCGTCTTTCATCCTCTTGAGCACAAAGATCACCGACCCCTCCCCCAGGATGAATCCGTCGGCCCGGCCGTCAAAGGGATAGGATCCCTTGGCCGACAGGGTGCCCATCTTGGCGAATCCGATAAAGGATTCCGGGGCCAAGTGGGTGTTTACCCCGCCCACCACGACCTGATCATGTTCTCCGGAAAGAAGCTCACCCACGGCCGCATCCAGGGCCGTGACCGAGGAGGCACAGGCCGCATCCACGATATAGTTGGTTCCCCTCACCCCCAGGTGGCGGGCCACCCTTGAGGCCTCGATGTTCAACAGGATTCCGTGGACCGGATCATACCCCTTGTTCTCCCCTTCCATGCCCTCCAGCAGGGCCTGGTTGATCTTCTCCTTTTCTTCGGGTTCAAGGCTCTGGTATCTCTTTGTTTTTTCCAGCATGGAAATCAGTTCCGGGTACCAGTACTTGAGCTGGAGGTCATTTCCCAGTTCATTGGAAAGACAGGTGGCAATGATCACGGCGGTCCGGGCCGGATCATCACAGATCAGGCAATTGTCTTCACCCAGGAGTCCGGCGCTTTCAACAGCCTTGTAAGCGGTCTGGAGAACCATTTTCTGGCTTCTGGAGAGCCGGTTCGCCTTTTTTTCAGAATAACCGAACCGCTCGGCGTCAAACTGAAAGTCTTCTATATGACCGGCCAGGGTGGTATAGGTGGTGTCCTCCACAGACCGGTCGTCGGAGCGGTAGAACTCACGGTTGAACCTTTCGTCCGGCATTTCCCTGATGGAATATTTTTTGCCCAGAATATTCTCCCAGAGCTGGGCCGGGTTGTCCGCATCGGGCAGGGTACAGCCCATGCCCACCACGGCGATCTCGTCGTTGATCCGGTTCCTGGGGCTGGAAAAGACCTCCAGCTGGCCGATATTTCTGAACAAACGGTTCTTTGCGGCGGTATAGGTATCGTGGACGGCCTTGATGGACAGGCTGTCCTTGAAAAATGCCAGGCTGTCCCCCACCAGAAAATTGCCCTTTTCCCGGTGTTCTTCCCCCTCAAACCAGGTGTAATTCTCCTTTCCCGGGTTCTTGAAATCCGGGAGAAACCCCTTGGCTCCGATGAGCAGGGATCCGATATTTTTCTTTTCAAAGGAGCGTTTGCGCTGGTCCAGGGGCTTCTTTTCCCGGATCATCTCGGCCTCGTGCTCCACCATCTTCTTTGCAAATCCCGTGGGAGCGGTCCGGGAGGCAAGCCCCAGGGTCTTTCCGATTACAACGGTTTCATCTTTTTCAATGATGATGTCCTGGTAAAGTTTTTTTACGCTTTGGGTCTCAACGATCTCCCGGGTGAACAGATAGGCGGTTCCCACCTGGATGCCGATCTTGGCCCCCCTGGCCGCCAGAAAAGAGGCAAGCCCGGAAATAAAAAAGGAAGCAAAACAGGTGGAGATCCCCCCGGCGAAAACCAGGTGGAGATCGGACAGATCCCTGCCCTTGGAGATGAGCTTGGAAACGGCCGCCTCCCAGAGAACCATGGAGGATAGAGAGCCCACATGGCCCCCGGCTTCTCCGCCTTCAAAGATGAAACGCCGGCATCCGCTCTCCAGTGCATTTTCCATCATGGAAACCGAAGGGGTGTGGAGATAGGTTTTGGTGCCGGCCTTTTCCAGTTCCGCCACCTGGGAGGGAATCCCCCCGGCAAACAGGGCATAGGGAACCTTGTACTTTTTCACCATATCCAGATGTTCGTGAACCATGGGGTTGAAGGCCTCGATTCCCACCAGGCCCGCACCGAAATTCTTCACTTTTTTGGCACCCTGACCGAGCATGGTATCGGCCAGATTTACAGGCAGGCTGCCCACGGCAAAAAAGGGCAATGCCCCCTGGTCCAGAACCATGGAGGCAAAGTCCGCATTATCGGAGATATTGGCCATGGGTCCCTGGATCAGGGGCAGACGTGTGTTCTGATCCCTGGCGAATTCCGAATCCGGGACAATGGGGTCGAATCGGTCGATGCAGTCCAGGTGATCTCCCATGGTGGTGAAAAAGGATTCAACGATATCCCTGAGCCGGGTGGATTCTCTAGCAAACTCCTTGGCAAAGATCCCGTCCTGGCCCAGGTAGAAAAGGGACTGGATAAAAGCGACATCCGGGTTGTCCAGGGCCGTGATCTGCTCGGCCATGAGAGAGTATAGTTTTTCCTGCCCTTTTGGGTCGTCAATGAGGAGCACGGCCTGCTGTTTGAGGTCTTTTACGATCTTTGTGCCCAGCTTGGCAAATACCCGGAAAGGATCCTTGCCCGGAATGATGATCTCTGTGGAATCCCCTTCATCCACTGCAGCAAGAAGGGTCTTAAAATTCTGGGACACCGGTGCTTCATCACAGAGCAGTACCTGGGAATCCATGACAAATCCCGAGGCGCCGGCCGCCAGCATCCCCGCCCCCGTGTACTTTCCCACGCCGCCGTGGACAAACAGGGGAACGTCTGTATTTTTTAAGTACCATTGCATGAGAATAAAGGAAGAGTACTTGGAAACATTTCCGGCCGCCTCGTTGCCCTTGATGATGATTCCGTGGGGATCGGCCTTGGATATGGACTCCTTGAGATTGATATCCTTGATTTCCATGAGAAGCTTTGTGTCCCCGAATCCTGAAAATTCCTGGCCCGGATCTTCCTTTGAAGCGGGGATGACCACCAGATCCAGGTTGATGATATTTTCCCGTTTCAGGGCCTCCAGAATATCCTGATCATGGGTGGAGAGACGGATTCCAAAACTGAACTCCTCCCTGGACAGGAGCAAAGCCTTTTGAAGGATGTCGTCCCGGCTCAGGAATTCCGTATCAAATACGGGCAGGGCGCCGGCAGAATAAATTGAATTAAAATACCTGATATCAAAGACCTTGACCGGGGTATAAATCATCAAAGGCAGTCTTGAATTCAGTATTCTGGTAATCATAGATATGTCTCCATTTTTTTATTTTTTTCCCATGGCAGAGCCATGAAGCCGTTTAAATCTCTAAATCCCCATATTCACTATCAAAGAGTATGCCAACACCTTCACGATTCCGTAACCCAATGATATAAAAGTGAATCAACACTTCAGCAGCCATTTCCCTTACATTCTCTCCGAATTAAACTTGCATTTTATGCACAGGGGAAGTACAAAAATGCATATTTGCTCCATGATTGAAGATAAAAAAGGATGGTCAGAGGTTTGTACGGCTTGGAGACCATGAAGATCTCTCTTTCACAAGTCAGGACCTGCCCGGCCAGAGGATAAATTTTATGCCGAAAAACATGCTGGACCCGGAAGAAAAAAAATTTTTTAGAACCGTATACAATGCCGCCTTTGCCAATCCCTTCAGCGAGCTGAGGGAAAAGCTGGACCGGAAGATCGCCGGAATGATCCCCGGGACAGACAGCCGGGAAGCCACGGACATGTGTATCCGGGAGGTGAACCAGCGGCTGAAAAAACTTCAGGCCCTGGGCAAGGGAAATATAAACGAGTATTCCAGGGAGGACCGGGAGATCCTCAGGGTGGTTTATCTCTTTGATATTTTTCACAAGTTCAGGGATGAATTTGACCAGCTCATCAAAGACCAGATCAAAGCCGGAGATGCCCCGGTAAAGGTGGAATTCGCCGAACAGGCCCGGCAGATGGTCGTGGACAAGGGGTTCAGCGATCACCGGTTCTGGCACTATTTTGCCCTCTCCTTTCAGCTGAGACGGGCATTCTACTTCATCTCCCAGACCCTTGTGGGCACGAGCCCCTGCATGAAAAAACTGAAAAAACACCTCTGGTACAATGTTTTTACCTATAATATGGACCTCTACGATCAATATCTCTGGAACCGGATGGAGGATTTCTCCACCCTGCTCCTGGGCGAAACCGGCACGGGCAAAGGCACGGCAGCCAAGGCCATCGGCCAGAGCGGATTCATTCCCTTTGATGAAAAGAAAAATTGTTTTACCCAGAGCTTTACCCGGGCCTTTTCATCCCTGAACCTTTCCCAGTACCCGGAAACCCTCCTGGAATCGGAACTCTTCGGCCATACCAAGGGAGCCTTCACAGGGGCAGTGGAAGATTACCAGGGCGTGTTTGCCCTGTGCAGCCCCCACGGGTCCATCCTGCTGGACGAAATCGGGGAAATCCCCAATCACGTCCAGATAAAACTCCTGAGAGTCCTCCAGGAAAGAAACTTTTCTCCGGTGGGCTCCCATGCCTCTTTCCGGTTCAATGGGCGGGTTATTGCCGCCACCAACCGGCCCCGGAAGGACATCATGTCCGGAAAAGTATTCCGGGATGATTTTTACTACAGACTCTGCTCGGATATCATTGAAGTTCCGCCCCTGAGGACGCGGATCCGGGAAAAGGCCTCGGAACTGGACGATCTTTTAAGCTTTACCATCCATCGCATGACCGGGATGCGGTCCAAAAAATTGTTAAATAAAGTCAAAAGAATTATTGACCGGGGTCTGGGAAAGGACTATCAATGGCCTGGGAACGTCAGAGAGCTTGAGCAGTGCGTCAGGAGCGTCCTTCTCCGGCGGGACTACAAGGGAAAAGAAGATGCAGCCGAACAGGATGCCTCCCCTGCCCTGACCCTGGCCCGGAGAGTGTCGGACCAGTCCATTGCCGTGCCCGAACTGGTGGCAGGATACTGCAGACTTCTTTACGACACCCTGGGCACCTATGAAAAGGTGGCCAGAGCAACGGGCCTGGACCGGCGGACCGTTAAAAAACATATAACCCGCAATTGATGGAAAATGAATAACTAGCCATGCTCTTTTTTCTGCCCCCCCGGATCAAGGGAAGCCTCTCCTTTCTCTTGTATACCCTGAACACTGTTTTACTGACCGTGCCCCTGATTCTGGCCTCTCTTTTGAAATTCATCCTGCCGGTCCGCTCTTTCATCGTGGGCCTGGATAAACTGCTCATCTCCATTGCCACCCTCTGGATCAGCATCAACTCCTGGAACACCGACCTTTTCTGCCGGATTGACTGGGATATCCGGGGACTTTCAAACCTGAAAAAAAAAGAATGGTACCTGGTGCTGTCCAATCATCAGTCCTGGGTGGATATCCTGGTGCTCCAGAAGATCCTGAACCGGAAAATTCCCATGCTTAAATTTTTTCTGAAAAAAGAACTGATCTGGGTCCCTTTTCTGGGTCTTGCCTGGTGGGCCCTGGATTTCCCGTTCATGAAACGGTATTCGAAAAAATTTCTCCATAAGAATCCCCATCTTCGGGGCAGAGACCTGGAAAGCACCCGGAAGGCCTGTAAAAGATTCAAACACACCCCGGTCTCCATCATGAATTTTGTGGAAGGCACGAGATTTACCCCGGACAAGAAGCATCGCCAGGACTCGGCCTTTGTTCATCTGCTCAACCCAAGGGCCGGGGGGATCGCCTTTGTCCTGAGCACCATGGGAGAGTATCTCCATAAGATCATAGATGTGACCATTGTCTATCCGGACAAGGTCCCCAGTTTCTGGGAGTTCATTTCCGGCAGAACCCGGCGGATCGTCGTGGATTTCCAGGTCCTAGATGTGGGGCTGGATTTAAAGGGAGATTATTTTAACGATCCTGAATTCAGGCAGGGATTCTGCTGCTGGCTCAATGGAATATGGAAAGAAAAGGACGCTAAAATCGATCAATTGACCCGAAACTGAACACCTGAAAATTCTGAACCCAAAATCTAGAAATTGACCACCTGCATCTGATAAATGCCCCCGCCCGCGCCGTCCTCCTTGGTTTCAGCGATCCTGGCATGGCGGATCAGATTTTTCACCTTGATTTCACTCTGGGATCCCTGGATATGGGTTCCCGGCTGAAGAGCGCCTTCAACCCTGACAACGGGATTGCTTTTATTTTCTTTGGTCCATTGGATCAGGTTTTTCTTTTCCAGTTTTTTCTCTTCTTCCAGATCCTCAAGTTCCTTTATTTTTTTCTCCAGAACTTCGATTCCGTTCTCAACACTTTCGGTTCTGTCAAAACAATTATCCAGATCTTTCTCCGCGGTATCGGCGTTCTTCTTTAATTCATCCATCTGTTGCCGGAGTTCCTCTATGGTGTTTCCCAGACCGGACTTGCCTTCAAGGGAGGCGATTTTGCCGCCGATCTCCTCCTGCTCCAACTGGGAGCGGTCCTGGATATGGGCCAGTCTTGTGATCTCCAGCTGGAGTTCCTTGTTCTCCTGGAGCATGACCTCTTTTTTATTGTTGCAGTCCTTGATTTTTCCCTTGATTTCATCGATCTGGACATTGATCTTTTTCAATTCTCTTTCGACAAAGGCATCATGGCCGACCTTTATCCTGCAGGGGGATGCGGTCTCCGATCCCACATGCCTGGCAAAGACCCCCATTTTGGCCGTGGCAACGGAGGAGATGATTTTCCCGTTTTCCAGGATCAGGGAACCGGAACAGATAATGGTGGAATCCACGATCTCCTTTGACACAATGACATTGCCCATACAGACGATCTCCGACTTACGGACAAACTTGGCATTCACGTCCCCCTTGGCATAGACCTTGCCTTCAACGATTCCCCCGGTCACCGTGAGATTGCCGTCCGCCTCCACTTTGCCCCCGTCCAGTTCAATGGATTGGATATCGTTTCCCTTTACCTGGAATCCGGATTTGATACACCCTTTCACATTGACGTTCCCGTCATAATCAATGTGTCCGGTTTCGTAATCCACATCTCCGCCCGTGGTATACTCCTGGTGAACATATACATTCCCGGACAGGGAGTATTTGGGAAATCCCGTGACAGCCGCCAGAACCTTGAGGCCGTCTTCGGAAAGTTTGGCCCCTTTTCCGAACTTTAAGGGATGATTGGTTCCGGTCTCGGTGGCCACCTGGTTTCCGTATATGTTCTGGCCGTGCCGGGCTTCCACACAGGGGGTTTTTTCGGCAAGCACGGTCCCTTCTTCCACATGGGGAACGTCCCCCCTCTGTTTGAAATCGATGTTCCCTTCGGAGTCCAGGCCACCGGCCTGGAGATAATCCGTATTAAAGAAAAACTCTATCTTGGCATCTTTTCCCTCAACAGGCTTTATTCCCCTGGCCACTCTAAAGGACTGGGTTTTGAAGCCGCTGGAATTGATAAACCCCTGGATCAGATCGTCCTTGACCAGGCCGAAAACGATCTCCCTTTCAAACAGGGCATCTTTGATTTCACCGACAGTGACATCCTCGTTAAACTCCGGGGTCTTGGTTAAAAAGGCAGCCATCATGTCTCCGGAAACCTGGAGTTTTATTCCGCCGGTAATGATCTCGGGCTCAAGCAGGGTCTCGGGCAGGGATTTTTTCCCGTCCTCTTTTTTCACAGATTCTTTTTCCTTGCCCGGATCCGGTACCGGGGTCTCTTGGGGCAGGGAGATTTCCCTTCTCTCCCTTTTCTGGAGCTTGAGGATATAATCCCGCTGTCTTTCGGTCATGAAGCCGGAGATCACCATCATATCTCCGATTCTTATGGGCCGCTTCTGGCTTTTGATATCCTCTTCCTGTTCTTCCAGGGCAAGATCTGCCACGCTCTGATTGATAAAGCCCAGGCGCACGGCCATGGAGCCGAACAGGATCTCCTTTCTGCGGATCTCAAGGGTTTTCGCCATCCTGGCCAGGCGATCCATATTTTTCGTTGATATCATTTCATTGGAAAGGAAATAGGCCTTCAAATCCGCCTCAGGATCTTTTGAACCGGCACAGGCGGAAAGCCCTTTTTCCAGCTCCGCCTTGGAGATCAAGAGATTTTTCACTGCCAGGAGTCCGATTAAAGGACATTTATTTGAACTATCATGCCCGCTTGACATACTCTCCTCTTTTTTCCTTTTTTCCGATCAGATTACGGCAGCCAACCCCCCGGCTGCAAGAAATGATGATTCAATCAGGAACTCGTACTGTCCCCCGGACAGCAATTTGTCTTTTTTGGAGACCCGGATCAATAAAACCATGAAAAGGGGCACCAATGCAAGCCAGAATGCATTTTCCGGCAATAATCCCAGAAAAGAAGCCCCCATCATCAGAACAATATCGAATATCAGCAGACCCATGATCAGATGGAAGCTCTTTTGTTCCCCCAGGAGGATGGGAAGGGTCTCTTTGCCGCTGATTCTGTCCCCCTGGATGGCAAGGATATCAAAAAAGGCGGTCCGGGCAAAGGCCAATCCAGTGGAAAATAAAAATGCAAGGGCCAGCAGAAAAAAGCTGCCCCGGTTGGAAACCGCCGGCAGGATGCAGGTGACAATTCCCCAGGCCAGGGTGATGAGAACGGTTTTGGAACCGGGGATGTCTTTTATCCTCGATTTTTTCTTTTTCCAGAACAGCAGAGGGGAGATCTTGAGGCTGTTGTAGGCCAGTCCCAGAAGACTCATGATCAGGAGAATAAAAAAGGGAACCGGACCGGTTGAATAGGCAATGTACAGCCCTGCGGTTCCTGAACAGAGGGCCATGGCCCTCAGGTAGTTGAGATATTTCTCATAGAACACGGCCCGGTCGGGATTATTATACCGGTCTGCCTTGATGGTAAAGATATTGTTCAGCACCTGCATGGACAGGACATAGAGCATGGCGATGACGGAATGATCCAGGGTCTGGGAAAAGCCCTGGAGAACGGAACAGGCATAGGCAAGGCTTCCGGCCCCGGCTGCCAGAAGGAGATTGGTCTTGGTCAAAAAGTCCCTTGCCTGGACAAAAGCGCCCAGTACCGGACGTCTCTGCTGAAAGGCTTTTTCCACTTTTGCACAGGTATCGGTGATGATCCAGTTGGGTGTGGAGGCCCCGGCGGTAATGGCTATGGATCCGGCATCCATGAGCCGGCTGATGTCCAGTTCGGATACATCTTCAATATGGACGGCCGGAATTTGGGTTTCAGCGGCCACCTGGGCCAGCCGCCGGGTGTTGCCGCTCTGTTTTCCCCCCACCACGATGAGGGCGTCATTTTTCCCGGCCAGGTCCCGGGCCTCGGCCTGGCGTTTTTCCGTGGACCCGCAGATGGTATCAAAGAGCATGTAATGGGGGGCGTTTTCAGTGCACCATTCCTTGATTTCTTCGTATAAAGCCGTGTTCTGGGTAGTCTGGGCCACCAGGACCGCATTCTCGAACCGGGGAAGGGCCCTGAGCTGGTCCATGGAGGTCACCGTGTACCCACTTCCCCGGGTATACCCGAGAAGTCCCACAACCTCGGGATGTTTCGGATCTCCCACGATGATGGTGGAATACCCCTTTTTCGCATGTTTATCGATGATGACCTGGACCCGGATGACCCTGGGACAGGTGGCGTTCATTACCCTGAACCCGGCCCGGTTTAATGCAATTTCATCCTCGGGAGGGACCCCGTGGGCCCGGATCAGGACAAGTCCTTCCCCCTTTTCCGGAATGGAATCCAGCTGGAAGATCTTCTTCCCCTCCAGCATTTCCAGGACCTGGGGATTATGAATCAGGGGACCGTATGTATAGATGGGACCGTCAAACGTGTTGGATGCGTCCAGAACCATGTCCACTGCTCTGCGGACGCCCATGCAGAAGCCGGCCGTCTTGGCAATGGTTATTTTCATGAAATAGTGCTCAAAAGGTCCACGAGGCGTTGAAATTCCGATCGGGTCTTGAACTGGATCTCTATCCTGCCCTTGTCCCCGTTCATCCTGATTTTGACGTGGGAATTGATCCGGCCGGAGAGGTCTGAAGATGTGGTTTCAAGTAATTTTCTGTCGTCGGGGGAGAGGGTCTGCACCGGTTTGGGGGTAAGGGTTCGGGCCTGTTTGACCAATTGTTCGGTCTGGCGCACGGAAAGTCCTTTGGCCAGAACCTGTTCAAACAATTGAATCTGATCTTCTTCAGATCCGCCGCCCAGTAGGGCCCTGGCATGGCCCATGGAGATCTTCTCCGCCAGGAGACTCTCCTTGATTTTATCCGGAAGACACCTCAGCCTGAGCAGATTGGCAATGGTGGAACGGTTTTTACCGATTTTGCCGGCCACCTTTTCCTGGGTGTATCCGAACTCGTCAATGAGCCGGGCATAGGCTTCTGCCTCTTCCAGGACATTTAAATTCTCCCGCTGGATATTTTCTATGATGGAGACTTCCAGGACCTGTTCATCGGTGAGATCTTTCACGATCACGGGAACATTGGTCAGGGCGGCTGCCTTGGCGGCCCGAAGCCTCCGTTCCCCTGCGATGAGTTCATACCCCCCGTCCATGTTCCTGACCAGAAGGGGCTGGAGAATCCCCTGCTGAATCACTGAATCCCGGAGTCTTGCCAGCTCTTCCTCGTTGAATCGGGTTCTTGGCTGATACCGGTTGGGTGAGATGTCCTCGACAGGACACATGAAAAAATCAGATCCGCCCTCGGGAGAATCCATATCCAGATCGGGAATCAACGCAGATATTCCCCTGCCCAGGCCGGTGTTTTTCTTTTTTTTCTTCATGATCCTTCCACTCTCAAGATTTTCTTAACAGCTCCCTTGCGAATGCCATATACCCCTTAGATCCCTGGGACGCCTTGTCATATAAGAGGGCAGGCAGGCCGTAACTCGGGGCCTCTCCCAATTTGACGTTCCTGGGGATCTTTGTCTTAAAGACCAGGTCTTTGAAGTATTGCCTGGCATCTTCCATCACGTTCTGGGCCAGATTGGTCCGCCTGTCAAACATGGTTAAAAGAATGCCCTTTATTTTCAATCCCGGATTAAATGAAGATTTTACCCGTTTGACCGTATCCAGAAGCTGTCCCAGGCCTTCCAGGGCAAAAAATTCACTCTGGAGGGGAATCAAAACGGAATGGGAAGCGGTGAACGCGTTCAGGGTCAGAAGACTTAAAGCCGGGGGGCAGTCAATGATGATAAAGTCGAACTCCTCTTGTACCGGAACAAGGAACTGCTTGAGCTTGGCCTCTCTCCTGGGATCTGAAACCATTTCAATCTCAAATCCGATAAGATCGACATTGGAAGGGATGAGTTTAAGCTTGGGCAGCATGGTGGAAAGAATGATATCCCGGGCATCTGCTTCCCCGATCATCCCCTGGTAAAGGGAAAGCTCAAGGTCGGGTTTTTCAATCCCAAGACCTGTGGTGGCATTGGCCTGGGAATCACAGTCAACCAGAAGAACCCTTTTCCCGAGTTTGGCCAGGGAAGCGGAAAGATTCACTGCTGTAGTTGTTTTGCCCACTCCGCCTTTTTGATTTGCTATGCTGATGATCTGAACCATAATCAGAATTTCTTATCATAATTAAAAGATTGAGGCAATCAGATAGTCAAACAGATGGAAAAAGGATCCCGGCCTTAAAATTCCATATCCGATATCCAGACCCCTTTAAAGACAAAAACCCGGCCGGCATTGATGCCGGCCGGGTTTTTAACTTTATCTGAATCTTTAATGCTACATGGCGGATTCGGGATGAAACACATCCACTTCCTTGAGGTCGTCCCCAAGGTATTCCCTCTCATTGGGTCCCAGGATGCCTAAAGAGAGGCAGAGCAGGGTCCAGAGGTGGACGGTTTCCCATGCATGGTCATTGACTTCAGACATGTCGTGGACCTGGGCATGGCAGTTGTGGCAGGGGGTAATACAATAGGTTGCCTTGGTGTTCAGGATCTGGTTGGCCTTGGTCTGTCCATAGGCCCTTCTCTGTTCCTGGAAACCGGACTGGAGGTAGCCGCCGCCGCCGCCGCAGCAGAAGTTGTTGGACCGATTGGGGGTCATTTCAATGAGATTTTCTTCCCCGACCACGGCCTTGACCACGTATCTCAGGTCTTCGGCCACGGGATCGCCAAAGGTCTTTCTGACCAGCTGGCAGGGATCCTGTACCGTGAACTTGATCTGTCTTTCCTTGTTCCAGTCCGAGGAAGGTTTGAGCTTGCCTTCTTTGATCCACTGGGCATAGAGCTGGATAATGGATTGAATTTCAAATTTGTGAGGGATGTTGAATTTTTTCAGTCCTGCCAGGACTGCGAAAAGTTCGTGCCCTCACTCGGTGTTGAGCCAGACCTTGCAGCCCAGATCATCCACCGCCTTTGCCTTGATCCTGACGATCTTCTCCCAGGTCTCGTCCTCGGCCATGAACATGCAGTAGTTTTCTGCTGCCCATCCCTTGGATCCGTAGGTCCAGTCCGCACCGGCCAGGTGCAGGATCTTCCAGAGGGGGACCATTTCGTCGGGCTCGGTCACCGGCTCCCTGGAGTTCTGGTTCAGAAAGTAATAGGCCCCTTCCCGGTTCACGTCGGCGCTCATCTCTTCAAACTCCGGCTGGGATTCCTGGTACTCTTCCAGGACGTCTTCCACGACGAACTCAAAGTCTTCTTCCGTGGCACCCATGGCGGAACAGGTATCGTTCCTCAGGGCCATATCACAGGAACCCCGGATTCCTTTGGGCTTTTCTTCCCTGTCCCAGGAAGCCCTTGCGTAAAAGACCAGCTGGGGGATATTGATCTGCATGGGGCAGACGTAGATGCATCTCTGACACATGGAGCACATCCATACCCAATTGGTGCTTAAAATTTCTTCATCCATCCCCAGTGCCGCCATTCTGAGGAACTTTCTGGGATCCATTCCCTCGAGTCCGGTTGCCGGACAGCCCGAGGCGCAGGCCCCGCATGTCAGGCAGGCATTGAGGTTCCCGCCGTCGGGAAGGATCTCCATGACCTTATCTTTAAAGACGCTTTTCCTGGCGCCTCCGATTTTGATAACATTATCTCCCATATGATTCATTTCTCCCCTGATTAATCAGTTTACATTTCAATCCAAAGGACTTCTTCTCTCCCATACCCATATTTTTGGAACAATGTTCTTTTTCTCCTATTATGGGAACCATGTCAATAAAAAAATACAAATCAGAGGGTTACCCCCCTTCAAGAAAATTTGACTTTTCCCGTTTCTGAGGTAAACTCCCCTTCCATGGAAATGCTGAAAAAAATAGAATCCATCGCCGAAGACTGCATGTGCCGGGACAGGAACCGCCTGTTCAGGGAGTTGAGGGCGGTAAAGAAGATGAAAAAAAAAGAGGGCCGGGAAAAAGCGGATTCCAGGCTTTACAGGCTTTTAAAATCAGCCCGGCGATCGGCTGACCAGCGAAACCGCAGGATGGAGGCCATGCCCCTGCCCCTGGAATACAATCCGGATCTGCCCATTACCGGAAAAAAAGAGGAGATCATCCGGGCGGTCCAGGAAAATCCCGTCATCATCATCTCCGGGGAAACCGGGTCCGGCAAGACCACCCAGATCCCCAAATTCTGCCTGGAAGCGGGCCGGGGAACCGCCGGCATGATCGGGTGCACCCAGCCCAGGCGAATCGCCGCAATTAACGTGGCCAAACGGATCGCCTTTGAACTGAACCAGCCCCTGGGCCGGTCCGTGGGCTACAAGATCCGGTTTGACGACAAAACCCCGGCCCATGCCCATATCAAACTCATGACCGACGGGATCCTCCTCGCCGAAACCCAGCAGGACCGTTTTTTAACCCAATACGACACCCTGATCGTGGACGAAGCCCATGAACGAAGCCTGAACATCGACTTTACCCTGGGGCTTCTCCGGCGCCTGATCAAACAGCGCAAAGACCTGAAACTCATCATCACCTCGGCCACCATTGATACACAAAAATTTTCAGCCGCCTTTGACAGGGCCCCGGTCATTGAAGTTTCGGGACGCATGTTCCCGGTGGAGACCCTGTACAGGCCCATGATCGACAGCCAGGGGGAAACCCAGGACGACCAGGCCTATGTGGAGGCGGCAGCCGCAGAGGCCGAGGCCCTGATTTCTCGGACCCGGTCCGGGGATATCCTGATCTTCATGCCCACGGAACAGGATATCGGGGAAACCATGGAGATCCTGAGGGGGAAAAATCACCCCGGCGTATCCATCCTGCCCCTGTTTGCCAGGCTGTCCGCCAAGGAACAGGCCAGGGTCTTTTCATCCTCCCCGGGACGCAAGGTCATCGTTTCCACCAACGTGGCCGAGACCTCCCTGACCATTCCGGGGATCCGGTATGTGGTGGATACCGGCCTTGCCAGGATCCCCAGCTACTCCCCCCGGACCCGGACCACGGCCCTTCCGGTCCAGGCCATTTCCCAGAGTTCCGCCAACCAGCGCCTGGGAAGGTGCGGCCGGGTGGAGAACGGGGTCTGCATCCGGCTCTTTGACGAAGAGGATTTCAGCGGCCGCCCTTTTTTCACGGCCCCGGAAATTCTGAGATCCAACCTGGCCGAAGTCATCCTGCGCATGATCTCCCTGAACCTGGGTGATGTGGCCGAGTTTCCCTTTATCGATCCCCCGGCTCCCAAGAGCATCCGGGACGGGTTTGACACCCTCATGGAGCTTTCCGCCATACGGGCAAAAAAGATTTCCTCAAAAAACGTCCGGACCAATGGCGATAAAAAGGGGAAAAAAGCCTATGAGCTGACCCGGACCGGCAGGCTCATGGCCAAAATCCCGGTGGACCCCAAGCTGTCCAGGATATTGATCGAAGCCCAGAAGAACGCCTGTCTCAAGGAGGCCGTGGTCATTGTCACGGCCCTGGCCATCTCCGATGTCCGCCAGAGACCGGCGGACAAGGCCCAGGCCGCCGACCAGAAACACGGCCTGTTCCGGGATCCGTCTTCGGATTTCATCACCCTCCTCAATATTTGGAACGCCTATAAAGAGGTTGAAAAAAAACTGCAAACCCGGTCCAAACTCAAAAAATTCTGCACAGATCATTTCCTCTCCTTTAAACGGATAAGGGAGTGGCAGGACATCCACCGCCAGATCACCCGGATGCTCCGGGAGCACGGATTTTCCCCGGACCAATCCCTGGACCCGCCCAAGTCAAGTATTGGGCTCAAATCAAAGGAATTCGAACTGGGCGGTCCCCTCTATATTGCCCTGCATAAATCCCTTCTTGCCGGCTACCTCGGCCATATTGCCCATAAAAAGGAAAAGAATATCTTCAATGCCACCAAGGGCAGGCAGGCCATGATCTTCCCGGGATCCGGCCTCTTTAACCGGGCCGGCTCCTGGATCGTGGCCGCGGAATTTGTCAAAACCACCCAGCTCTTTGCCCGGGGCGTGGCCAATATCGATCCGGCCTGGCTGGAAGAGGTAGGTAAAGAGATCTGCACCTATACCTATTCCAATCCCCGGTGGGAAAAGAAACGGGGAGAGGTAGTGGCCGACGAACAGGTCTCCCTGTTCGGACTGATCATTGTCAGCGGACGGCCAAGGGCCTACGGCAGGATCAACCCGGATGAGGCAGGGGAGATCTTTATCCGCCAGGCCCTGATCCAGGGTCAAACCCATATGCGGTTCAAATTCATGGACAACAACCAGTCCCTCATGGAAGACCTGGAAGACCTGGAGAATAAGACCCGGCAAAGGGATATCCTGGCCTCGGAAGAGGATATCTTCCTCTTTTACCAGTCCAGGCTTCCCAGGCCCTTTTTCAATATCCGCACCTTTGCCAGATACATCAAGGAACTGGAGGATGACGCCTTCCTCCACATGAGTCTTGAGGAGCTCCAGAGATCCCGGGTGAACGAGGAGAAACTGGCCCTTTTCCCGGACACCCTGGAAACCGAGCAGGGCCGGTTTGCCCTGGAATACGCCTTTAACCCGGGGGCTGAAGACGACGGGGTTACCCTTAAGGTCCCGGTTTCCCAGGTCACCCAGGTACCCCGCCAGAGCTTAGACAAGCTGGTACCCGGGCTGCTGGAGGAAAAGATAATTGCCCTGATCAAAAACCTGCCCAAAAAATACCGGGTCAGGCTGGTGCCGGTACAGGAAACGGCCGCCAGGATCGCCCGGGACATCATTGGGCAGGATAAACCCTTATTCACCCTGCTCTCTTCCTGGATCCGGGAAAAACTCCATCTGACCATCCCGGCATCTGTCTGGTCCGAGGATAATCTGGCCGACCACCTGAAGATGAGGATCTCCATCCAGGACGAAAAGGGAAAACCCATCAAGACCATGAGGGATCTGTCCATCCTGGGAGAATTTCCGGACCGGAAAAAACAGCCGGAGACGGATGCCGTTGACCGGGTCCGCAAGGAATTTGAACGCACCGGGATCCGGGAATGGTCTTTTCCCGACCTTGAACCTCAAGACATCCCCCTGGCCAACGGGCTCAGCCAGAAACTTTACCCGGGCCTGAAAATCGAAGGAGATGACCTTTGCCTGCGGCTCTTTACCTCCAGGGCCCAGGCGGAAAAAGAACATGCCCGGGGCGTTGCCAGGCTTTTTCAAATCTGTTTTCCCGAGGATTTCAAGGCCATGAAAAAAGATATTAAAATGGCATCGGGTCTCCGGCAGATCGCGCCCTATTTCAGCACCCCCGGTGATTTCACTTCTTCCGTGACCCGGGCCCTGGTCCGGGCCCTCTTTGCAGAAAACATACGGACCCGGGCCCGATTCCTTGCCCATGCCCAGGCAGTCCGGCCGGATCTGTACAATCTCACCATGGAGTTTATCCGTACCGTCCTGGCCCTGGGAGAGGAGTACGGGGAATGCTTTTCCCTGATCCAGAAGCTTTCCCTGAAACATGAAAAAAGCCCGGCCACATTCACGATCCTCACCCGTCTGTTCCAGGACCTGAAAAACCTGGTCCCCCCCAATTTCCTGGAACTCTACGACCTTGACCGGATCAAGGAACTTCACCGCTATATCGCCTGCATCCGGATCCGGGCCCAGCGGGGAGCGGACAATCCGGTTCGGGAGAGCCAGAAATCCTCCCTGATCCAGCCTTTTCAGCGTCAGCTGGAAACCCTTGTCGCCTCCCTTTCCGACACCTCTTCCCGGGAAAAGGCCGACCGGGCAGAGGCCTTTTACTGGCTCCTGGAGGAGTACAAGATCTCCGTCTTTGCCCAGGAAATCAAGACCCGGGTCAAGGTATCGGCAAAAATTCTGGAAAAAGAGATGTCTGCCATCTCCACCATGATTTAATTCCAGTTTTAAATAAAAAATTTGCAAAAAAGGAAAGCACTTGAAATCATGTCAGATATCATGAAAAAGAGGGAGTTCTGAATTCGCCTTTCCCCCCTTCAGATTTTTCCTTTCTTGAAAACCAGAAAGGCCCCATCGCCTTTGTTACCGGACCTTTCCGGTAGAGATCCACGGATGGTTTGGCCCCATTCCCGAAGCTGAATCTCTTCCGATTTTTGCCCCCTCTAAGGTTAAGTTTTCCCCTTCCCCGGCCGAGTGCTTAAAGGAGATTTGGTTTGAGCTGTTTTACCTTGACAAGAAACTGACCCGCGTCCTATTGTTTGGGGACCGGACCTTTACATTCAAAAAAACGATCCAGGGATTGATTCCATGGCCTACGTCAAATCATTCATCGCATTGATCCTGATCCCTTTATTACTGGGGAACGGGTCTGCCTATTCCAGCCGGAGCAGGCAGGATAAAATCCTGAAATTTGCCGTCCATGTCTCGGGCATGGGAAAAATGGATCCCCATTATGCGGCCGGTTCCCAGGACCGGGCCTTTGCCGACATGGTCTTCAACGGCCTGCTCCGGTATAAACCCGGGGATGCTCCGGCCATTGAGCCGGACCTGGCAGTCCGGATGCCCAAGCTGACCATGGAGGGCAACCGGCAGGTCTGGACGGTTGAGCTTCGCAAAGGAGTCATGTTTCATCCCGGCCCGAAAACCCCGGCCCATGAACTGACCGCGGACGATGTACTCTTTTCCTTTGCAAAGGCGGCCGATGAGAAGCGATCCGCCTATGCCGGCGAGTACAAGGGGATTTCCCTTGAAAAGCAGGACGCCTATACGATCCGGTTCATCCTGGACGATCCCATCTCCTCCATCCTGTTTTTCCCCAAGATCACCAACTACAACGGAGGATTCATCCTCAGCAAAAGAGCCGTGGAAGAAATGGGATATGAGGCCCATCAGCAGCACCCGGTGGGCACCGGCCCTTTCATGTTCCAATCCCATGTTCCGGGCAAAAAGCTTTGTTTACGCGCCCATAAAGAGTATTTCAGGGGCAGTCCCCTTCTGGACGGGGTGGATATTCTTTTTGTCCCCAAAACGGAAAAGAGAAAACAGGGGCTGCTGGACGGCTCCCTGGACGTGATCATCGGATCCGGAGAAAAGGGTTTTACCCGGTCTCTGCTCAGGCATGGAGGTATTGAGGCCGATGCCCACGGCCCCGGGGAGGTGGCCGTTATTTACCTCAACACCCGGATCCCGCCCATGGACGACATCCGGGTGAGAAAGGCAATTATGTATGCCCTGGACCGGAAGGCGTTTCTGGAGGTTTACAGCAAGAACCTGGGAGGCCCGGTCTTCTCCCCGGTACCGGCCCGGTTTCTTCCAGGCGGACTCACCCGGACCGGGGTGGATCAACTGGGGCTCCTCTATGAACAAGACCTTGAAAAGGCCGGGAAGCTGCTGGCCGAAGCCGGATACCCCAATGGGTTTAGTCTCGACCTGGTGGGATCTGAAAAACGGGTCTACCGCCATTATTACCGGATTTTAAAGGAACTGCTGGCCCGGATCAAGATTGAGTGCCGGGTGGATATCCTTCCCCACTCCGGGATGCATAGGGTGATCCGGAACCATCCCCGCCCCATTGTGATCTATGCGGCATGGCGGCCCAATGCCGACGTCTTCCTGACCCGGTTTTTCCATTCAGACTCCATCCTTGTAACCGGGATCCGGCCGGACACCAATTTTGCCCATTACTCGGGCATCGACCATCTCATTGAAAAAGCCCGCCTGGAGATCAACCCCAAAAAACAGATCCTTTTATGGCAGCAGGCCCAGATCAAAATCCTGAGCGACGCCGTGGCCTATCCGGTCATGTACGCCAAGATGCTCAGCTTCCGGTGGGATTCCGTGGATTACGGCCACCCCCTGTACTCCTCCATGGCCCTCTACCCCCAGTTTACGGAAAAGACCCGGCTCTTGAAAAATTAAAACCAGAGATTTGAGAATTTCAAGCAGCCGGACCTGCCCCATTTTCCCTTTCAGACCTTTTGCCGGAAGGGATCCCGGTATTTTTCATTTGCATAAACCCCCTGGGCCTGATAATGGAATCCCATGTTATTCTTCATACAGAACTTGATGATACCCCGGATTCGTTTGTGTCCGGGTGCCGGAGAAGAGTTTCACAGGCCGTTATCCAGAAATCAGGAAAAGCTCCATGGCAACAGATAAAAAAATAAAAACAGATCCCAGGGACATTTTTCTCACCCGCACCGTAAAAGGGGCCGGATGAGCGTCCAAACTGCCGCCGGGGGACCTGGCAAAGGCATTGTGCGGACTTGACATCCCGGGAGACAAAGATGTGATCATCGGACTTGGAACTGCGGATGATGCAGGTGTGTACAGGGTTTCCGACGACCTGGCCCTGATCCAGACCGTTGATTTCTTCACGCCCATCGTGGATGATCCCTTTGAGTTCGGCCGGATTGCTGCGGCCAATGCCCTCTCCGATGTCTATGCCATGGGCGGGGTCCCCAAAACCGCCATGAACCTAGTTGCCTTCCCCCTGCAGAAAATGGGGGGAGATATTCTCAAGGAGATCCTGGCCGGGGGTATTGACAAGCTTAGGGAAGCAGAGACCGTTCTCCTGGGGGGCCACAGCATTGAAGACGAAGAACTGAAATACGGCCTGTCCGTCACCGGATTTGTCCATCCCCAAAAGATACTGGCCAACCAGGGACTGCGCCCCGGGGACTGCCTGGTCCTGACCAAGCCCCTGGGGACCGGGATCCTCAACACGGCCATCAAAGGCGGCCTGGCCTCGGACCGGGCCACCCGGTCCGCCATCCGCCTCATGGCCATGCTCAACAAGGATGCGGCCGTTGTCATGGCCCGGTTTCCCATCACCGCCTGCACCGACATTACCGGGTTCGGCCTCCTGGGACATCTGGCCGAGATGATCGACGGAACATCCCTGTCCGTTATTCTGGAGAACCGGGCCATCCCCCTTCTGGATGAGGTTGAGGACTTTGCCTCCATGGGGCTGGTACCGGCCGGGGCCCATGCCAACCGGCGGTTCCGCCAGGACATGGTTACCCTTGAGCCCGGCATCACCCCCATCACCCGGGATATCCTCTTTGATCCCCAGACCTCCGGGGGGCTGCTCATGGGATGCCCGGAGAGGCAGGCCCAAGAACTGATCAAAAGCCTCAAAGATGCAGGCGTCGAACATGCCGCCCTGGTCGGCCGGGTCCGGGAAACCAAATCGCCGGGCATTACCGTGGCCTGATGAAATCACCTGAAATTTCAGCCTCACACCTGCGACAAAGAGTCTCAAACCTGCATCTATTTTCCCTGTCCCGGCCAATGGGAGAATCGGACAGGAAGATGGGCACCCTCCTTTAAATAAGGCGACCCGCCGTTTTTTATTCAATTCTAATTCCCCCTGCCCTTTCAGGCATGGGCTTTGCAGCGATTACAAAAAGTGTTTTGATTGAACAAGTCAATTTTTAGTCATTAAAAGGAGATTATTCATGCGCGTAACAGACCTCTATAAAAACAGACAGCCGATTGTTTCCATGGAATTTTTCCCCTTCCGGGACGACAAAACCCGGGAAGGTTTTCATACCACCCTTGATGAATTATCTCCCATGAACCCGGACTATTATTCCGTGACCTTCGGGGCCGGAGGATCCACCCGGGACGGATCATACCAGACCGTTAAAACCGTATTAAAAGAAAAAAACCTGCCCGGCGTAGCCTATATTGCCGGGTACGGTCTGGGTCCCGATGAAATCACAGATGTTCTGGACAAATATAAGGCCCTGGGTGTGGAAACCATCTTTGTCATCCGGGGCGACAAGCCCAAGGACAAGGATTTCACCCCCCATCCGGACAGTTTTCCCCATGCATCCGATCTTTTGGCATTCATCAAATCCAGATATGATTTTACCCTGGGCTGCGCCGGCTACCCCGAAGGCCATGTGGAGGCCGTCAGCCTGGAAAAGGACATTGAATTCCTTAAGCTCAAGCAGGACTCCGGTGCCGAGTACGTGGTGGTTCAATACTTTTACGACAATGATTTTTTCTTCTCCTATGTGGACCAATGCCGGAAGGCCGGGGTCACCATTCCCATTATCCCGGGCATCATGCCGGTCTATACGGTCAAGCTGACCCGGATATTGTCCAAGGTCTGCGGATCGAGCATTGTCCCCCCCTTACAGGAAAAACTGGACGGGGTTGATCCCGATGATGCCGATGCGGTACTCGACCTGGGAATCGACTTTGCCGCAGAGCAATGCAGAGGCCTTCTGGACAGGGGCGCGGGCGGTCTCCATTTTTACACCATGAACCGGAGCCGCTCCACCCGGGAGATCCTCACCCGGCTGAAACAGGAGGGCCTGCTGTAAATCACCTATCAGCAAACCAGGAGGCCTGCCTTCGCGGCAGGCCTTTCTTAAAAAGAATCGATTCTTATATGCTGCTTTAAAACGATCTTGCTTTTCCCGCAAAGTAAAGATAACATATAAAAATCAAAGACTTTCAGCTCTATTATTGTTTCAGAAATTCAATACACCCCCATCCGGGTTTGATTTTTTATTTCCCATTTTCACATGGGCTTGAGCCTCCGGTCAGGGGATTAAAAGATAAGATATTTAATCGTCGGAGCAACAATAGAGGCATGGAAGCTTACATCCCAAAAGAGTAAAGAAGTTCAAAAATTATCCAAATTTATTTGCCGCTTAAGGGGGTGACCATGGGTATAAAATGGTTTGCTAATTTGTCCATCGGAAAAAAGTTGATTGGCAGCTTTTTATTCGTTTCTTTGATTGTGGTTGTCGTTGGGGGAATCGGATTTATCCGCATATCCAGCAGTGTTTCAAATGTGGGTGACATGGTTGAAAAGGATCTTCTTTTTTTTCAGAAATCCGAGGAATTAAAAATTCTCGCATTGCAGCATCGACGATATGAGAAGGATTTTTTTCTTAATATCGGGAAAAATAAAAAACAGACCGATTATATCAATAAATTTCAAAAGGTTGAAAAGAAAACTGCGGCCCTTATTGAGGACTTGGTTAAGATAGTTGAAGCAGATCCTCACCTTTCTGGTGAAGCAAAGAAAGCGATTCTCGAAGCCCGGTTATCATATGCCAAATATACGGAAGGGTTTATAGAGCTGACCAAGACCGTTTTATCTGACAAGAGTATCACGCCTCAAAAGGCAAACGGGTTAATGAAACCCCTGAAAGAAAATATTTATAAATTTGAGTCCGGTGCTGAAGTCCTCTTGGAGGCTGGACTCGAAATGGTTCATCATGTTTCAACAAGGGTTATTTCGGAGGGAAAAAGATCCAAAACAATTATCGGTATTTTATTAATTATAGGTGTCTGTACCAGTGTTTTCTTTGGTATTATGATTTCATTTTCAATAGAAAAACCAATTAATTCTGCTGTCATCTTTGCCAATGCGCTTGCCAAAGGTGACTTGACTCAACGCCTGAAAATTGACCGGAAAGATGAAATCGGAAAGCTTCTGAGTGCAATGGATTCTATGTCCATGAGCCTTCGAAAAATATTCAAGGATATATCCACCGGCGTTGGCACCCTTACCTCTTCTTCCACAGAACTTTCATCCGTCTCGGAACAAATGAATACCCATTCGACGCAGACAGCGGAAAGATCAAACAGCGTTGCTGCCGCTGCCGAAGAAATGACAACAAATATGAACAGCGTCTCTGCTGCCATTGAACAGACATCTGCAAGCATTCAAATGATTGTTTCTGCGTCTGAAGAGATGACCGCTACAATCAATGAAATTGCCAACAACACATCAAAAGGCAGTGAAACAACTTCTCTGGCAGTTCAAGCAGCCAAGGAGGTATCCGGGAAAGTGGATAAACTTGGCAGAGCTGCTTCAGATATCAACAAAGTCACTGAAACCATATCGGATATTTCAGAACAAACAAACCTTCTGGCTTTGAATGCAACAATTGAGGCGGCAAGGGCAGGAGAGGCCGGAAAAGGGTTTGCCGTTGTTGCCGGAGAGATAAAGGCACTTGCACAACAGACAGCAGAGGCGACCCGTGAGATCAATGAAAAAATTTCAGATGTGCAGGCAACCACAGCTGAATCCATTAACGCAATCGAATCAATTGTAACTGTTATTAATGAGATAAATGATATTGTAACCACCGTAGCAACGGCTATTGAGGAGCAGTCTGCCACTACTCAGGAAATTTCAAACAACGTGAGCCAAGCTGCAGCGGGGGTTCAGGATGTCAATGAGAGTGTGAATCAAACCTCCGCCGTAGCTGGCGAAGTGTCCCAAGATATCGCACAGGTGAGTCAGGCGGCAGGTGAGATAAGCAATGGCAGCCAGAGTGTGAGTACGAGTGCATCTGAATTATCTAAATTGGCAGAAAATCTTGATGTAATGGTCCATCAATTTAAAATCTAAAATAGATCCGCGTTGATGAAGATATGGGGATAAATGATTTTCAAATAAACCTGGGTCATCCAAGGAGTTCCAAAGGGTCGAGAGCAGACTTGACCTATCATTAAGATGAGACCGGAAACCAAGGCCAGCCGGCAATCGTACCCCTGGCAAAAATCAACCCAATGAGTAAGGAACCCCCTGAAAAAAAGACAAACCGCATGGCCATTGGAATGGAGAGTTCAATTAAACCGGTGACAGCGAGCAGTTCAGGTAAAATCAACAGGCCGCGGACCAGAAAGATCAGGCTGATCAGGACAAGAGCCGGCCGGAGTGCCGGCAGCCTTTGAATCAATCCGGCGCCGGACAGGGCAAAGAGACCGAACAGGGCAAGGAATCCGGCGATCAAAAGGCTTGTGATGATCAGCCCAGGATAATTTTGTACCAGGGTCTCGGGTGCGCCAAAGTATAAACTCAGGGATGGGGAAAACCCGATCCCGGCCTGGAACAGGGACAGGCCAAAGCAGAACAGACCTGCCCTTTTAAGAGATCGTTGATAATCTTTCATGTCGGGTGGTTTTCCTTTTTTGTAAAGGTCACTCTAAGGGTGTCTCCCTTGTATTCGGCGCTGGTGACTTCATCCTTTGTCAGGGAATCCGGCAGGGTCAATATCCGTAAATAAGTCCCTGCTGTAATCAGCAGATCCCCATCTTTCCGGCCGATATCGAGCATGGATTTATCCAGGTTGGGCAGAAGCATGGACAAAATAACCTGGTTGTCCTGCTTTTCAAAACCAATGGTATTTACATCGGAAAGCACATCACAGGGGTCAAGGTCCCCGTATACATCCCGGGCCATTTCCTCGAGCCGGGCCAAACCGATGGGTTCCTGGCTATAGTGGGCAATGGGCAGAATCCGGGTGTTGAGAAAGGATTTCTCCAGAACCCCCATCTGCTCATGCTGGAGCTGAAACCAATTTTTAAAATACCCCTGATTGAGTTCTTCGGGAAGCAGCTTGTTCACCATGACCGCATCCACGGGAAATCCGAACAGGGCAAAATAGGTAAAGGCTCTTTTGGACTCGGCAATGGCGATCTTATCCGGGTTGAGAACCAGACGGATGGAGGATTGTCCGGGGTCGCGCAGGATGTCGCCCAACCGGCCGATATCCTCAATGACCCGGCCAAAGGTAATATAGAGATCATCCTCGGGCAGAATCTGTTTGATCCCTTTGATATGCCGCCCAAAGGGGCGGACCAGTTTTAAGATGCTGCGTTCCACGCTGATGATCTGGTTTAATTTATTGCTGGATGAATCGGTCAGGGAGAGAAGACGGAGGGTGCCTGCCGTGGGGGCGCAGTCAATAACCACCACATCGTAATTGCTGCTTTCGATTTCCCTTAAGATCCGGGTGAGCAGGAAAAGGGCATCCATGCCCGGGATGAGAGAAATCTCTTCGGCAATCATTCGATCCATATTCAGGTAGGATAAAAAATCAGCCAGATATTGCTGAATCGAATCCCAGTTCTCCTTGATTTCAAGGAGAATATCCACCTCCAATAGGGTTAAGTGGTCAGAGGCCTTGACCAGACCGGGTCTTCCTTGAACGTCAAGGATGTCGAACAGATTGTGGGCCAGGTCGGAACTGACCAGGAGGGTTTTCCTGCCGCCGGCGGCTGCCAGGGCGGCCGTGGCGCAGGCATTGGTCGATTTGCCCACGCCACCCTTGCCGATAAATAAAATGGTCCGCATGGGCTCCCCTTATGAAATGGTTATCTTTTTCACCACAGCGGGTGAGATTTCCCCTTGTTTTAAAAATAAATTGAGAAGGTATTCCATGGATTCAATATACTCATCAATTTCGGCAAATCGCTCATTAAGAAATGAAATTTCTTTTGATTCCTGTTCGGTGCCGCCCTGGAGCCTGTTCAAATCATTGCTGCTGTTGGACAAAATTCGTTTCACCCGGTCAATCTCGTCTTTGGCTACGGTGGACATGATTTCCGTTTCAATCTCCCATATGCTTCCGCGGATGGCATAAAAATTTTTGCGCTCCCCCTTATGATAGACTTTTTTGACAATTTTCCACTGCTCCAGAATCCGGATATTGGTGGATACCGAGGCTTTGGATACCTCCAGCCTCTGGGCCATTTCATCCAGGCTCATGGGATACTTTGAAAAGAGGAGCAGGCCCTCCAATTGTCCGGCAATACGTGAAAAGCCAAACCGCTCGGCCTTTTCCCCAATCAGATGAATGAGTTCATTCCGGATATCTTCAATGTCTTTTTTCATACCGACCTCCTGAGTTTTATTTTGTTCAGTACATACTGAACGTAATGAATGTATTGTATGTTATAAATATATAAAGTCAAGCCAAAAATGAAAATTCTTTCTAATTATAGACTAAATTGCTCTTGTCGGAAGGGGTGCCGGTTTCTTGATTTGCCGGTTGTTACAAGGCAGGAATGCCCTCAAATGAATTTCTCCCCGGAGGGGCCATGGTCAATTATGGGCAGATTCTGGGTGGCCTTTACCTCTCTCAGGGAAAAACTTGTCTTTATGGAAGTCACTCCGGGAAGTCTCCGGATGACGTTTCGGGATAATTTTTCATAGGATTCCAGGCTTTCCGATACGATCTGGAGCAGATAATCGGCTTCCCCAGAGATATTGTGACAGAAAAGAACCTGGGGAATTTCCTGGATCGCCTTTTCAAACTGCGCCAGGGAATCATCCGTATGGATGGAAAAGCAGATCTGGACAAAGGCCAGCACCCCGAAACCCAGGAGCCGGGGATCAAGGTCTGCCTGATATCCTTTAATAAGACCGGCTTCCTCCAGGCGTTTCTGGCGGCGCCAGCAGGGGGTTTCACTCAGATTCAGTTTTTCCGCCAGTTTTACATTGGACATCCGCCCCTCTTTTTGCAGCAGATCGAGCATGGCAATATCCGTCTTATCAAGCGTATAATCCGGCAAATTCTTTCTCCCGATTTATTATTTTTGAAATAATCCTCTATAATTTATTCAAAATTCAGACCAGAAAGCAAGGACATTTCACTTCGTTTCTGGTAAGTTTTCATTATGGAGAACATAAAATTCAAAGGAGGTTTGCCATGAAATCTTATAATCCGGAACAGGCATTGCTCAAAGCACGCAGGGAATTCGGAGAGCACGGAGGCGTGGCTCCGTCCATCTCACGCTCGGCCACATTTACCGTCATGCATCCCCGGACCATGCCGGAAATTTTCAGCGGTCTCAAAGGACCGGAACAGGGCGGATGTTTTCTCTACAGCCGCCACTTCAACCCCACGGTGGACGTACTCTCCCGGTACCTGGCCGCCATGGAAGGAACCGAGGCGGCCATCTGCACGGCCAGCGGCATGTCCGCCATCTCCTGCGCCATCCTGCAGATCTGCAAAAGCAAAGACCATATCGTGGCCAGCCAGGGGATTTACGGTGGAACCCATGCTCTGCTGGAATCCCTCTTGCCCCAGATGGACATCCGGACCACCTTTGTGGACATCACGGATCCTGGAGCGGTCAAAGAGGCCATCACCGATAAGACCAAAATCATTTACACGGAAACCATGGGCAACCCGACTCTCTCCATCGCCGATATCCCGGCCCTGGCCGATGAAGCCCACAAACAGGGTATCAAGCTGGTGGTGGACAATACCTTTTCCCCCTTGATTTTTACCCCAAAGGCGCTGGGAGCCGATGTGGTGGTTTATTCCCTGACCAAGTACATCAACGGTGCCAGCGACCTCATTGCCGGGGCCATCTGCGGAGACAGATCCTTTATCCAGGAGCTGATGGATCTGCATACCGGCCGGGTCATGCTGCTGGGGCCCACCATGGATCCCCGGGTGGCCTTTGACGTGGCACAGAGAATCCCCCATCTGCCCATCCGGATGCGGGAGCACAGCCGGAGAGGAATTGCCATGGCTGAAATGCTAAAAGAGATGAAGGTAAAGGTCACCTATCCTGGTCTGCCGGACCATCCCCAGTTTGAGCTGTCCACAAACTTGGGCAATGAAGGATACGGCCTCGGCGGCATCCTGGCCCTGGACTGCGGTTCCCGGGAAAAGGCCGAAGAACTCATGGAGGTCCTTCAGAATGAAGAGTCTTTTGGCATGATTGCCGTTTCCCTGGGATATTTCGATACCCTGATCAGCTGCTCCGGCTCCTCCACTTCCTCTGAAATCGATATTGAGGACCAGCAGAAAATGGGATTGTCTCCCGGGCTGCTGCGCATCGCCCTCGGATATACAGGAGATCTTAGGACCCGCCTGGACCAGATGAAACGGGCTGTGAAAAAGGTATTGTCTGTCTGATAGGGGAAAGAACAAGACGGGATGATTTTAACGAACTGCTGTAGATCCACTGCCGGCAAACCCAGAAGGGGCCTGCCTTTGCAGCAGACCCCTTTTAAAAAAAAACAATTTCAAGCATCTTGATTTAAGATTTCTTTTCTTTGACTTTGGCAGGTCGCTTTGCCTTTGGCACATCCACAACCCTCGGGGCAATCTTCTTTGGGTTAGATATCACCAGCCTGGCCATATAGATATTTTTTTCCTGGGCCAGATTCTTTGTCTTTTGCTCCAGGATAGTCACCTTTTGGGTCAGCTCATCAAAGGACCGGGCCTGATGATTGTAAAGCGGATAAAATCCGGCTATGGAAAGCCCGAAAACCAGGGTGACTGTGGAGAAAAAATAGGTCAGAATCCGAAGATAGGAACCGGATTTCATTTCTCCGTAATTATCGATCACCATCACTTTGCTTTTTCGTCTGTGTTTATAAAGGGTGGGTCTGGACCGTGCAATTTCTCTTTTCAGCTCTTTTGAAATGTATTCCATTATTCCTCTCTTTCCTCATCTGCGCATTAGGAGCTCAAGTGTCAACAGCGAACAAGGGTTACAACATCCGTGCCAATCCGGCGGAAACAGGGCAAATCCATGGGGGGCTTGAACCCCGGGCTGATTCCAACCCTGGCAGGGGAAAACAGAATAATGATATTTAATCAAGTTTAGCTTTATTTCACCATACAGGGCCCTATGGCACCTCCTAAAGGATCGCGGCTGCGTCGGTGTGCAGCTAGATATCTGATTGATAGTTCCGGACCAGGATCAGGGCGGCATGGCGGGCAGCATCAATATAGTCCAAATCCTCATGAATCAATGCAAGGGACTGACACCCTTCGATCAGCAACAGGACTTCGCGCACCAATTTTTCAGCATCATCAAAACCCTGTCCGTTAAATTTTTTTGTCAGAACCATTTCGATCTCTTGCTTTTGCCGACGCGCTGCTTTTCTGGCCGGATGCCCCGGCAGATCGGCAAATTCCATAGCCGCCCGGGTAAAGCCGGATCCCTGCCACTCGGTTTCAGCCGCCCATTGGACGAGTTTCTCAAAAAGCGCCATCACCATTTGAGCCGGGGTCCCGGTCATATAATCGGCCCACCTCCGGATACGTTCGAGGGCGATCTGATGCTGATGTTCCAGCACCGCTCCGATCAATTCATCTTTACTGCCAAAGTGCTGATATAGTGTTCTTTTGGTAATGCCTGCGGCATTGGCAATGGCATCAACACCGGTACGCATAAAGCCTTTCTGATAAAAAAGGGTATAGGCCGCATCAATGATTTCCTGCCGCGTTTCTGCAGATTTCCTGCGCATGTGATTCCTCCTCCATAAGTATACTGACAAGTGAGTGTACTTTATTCTGATTCGAATTTACCTTGAGGTCAAGATCAATTCAGGAGCATCAAACCATAGCGGGGTGCGGTATGAAAAAAGAAAACCAGGATGAAGAGCTTGAAAAAAGGATGCATATGTTTGATGGATGGGTAAAGGAGGGGAAGATTCCGTGCTCATCAAAGGTGATTCCGGTGCAACAGTCTCTGGAGTTTTTGCAATGGGTATTGCCGACGCAAAAGGTGCTTGAGATCCTGCGGAATTCGCGATCCTTCGCGCTGGCAAACTGTTTGTGCAGAACAAAGCATAAACAATGCGACAATCCTCTGGAGGTCTGTTTTTATACCAACGATGTGGCAGACAAAAAAGTGGAAAAAGGTGAGGCCCGCCACGTCGATCTGCAGGAGGCGGTGGAGGTGCTGAAACTGGCCAATGCGCATGGACTTATCCATTTGACGATCTATAATCCTGAGCAGCATGTGTATGCGCTCTGCAGTTGCTGCGAATGCTGTTGTCATGATGTTCAGTTTATGAAGAGTCTCGGGCGGCCCGATCTGATTGCCCAGGCGGATTATGTCGCCGTGGTGGACACGGACGCATGCGTCCAGTGTGGGGTTTGCGCGGAACGGTGCATTTTTGGCGCCCAGAGCTGGGAATCGGGATCCCTGGTATTCCATCAGGGTAAATGTTTTGGATGCGGTTTGTGTGCCACGACCTGCGGATCAAATGCCATTCAGATGAAGCTCAGGGCAGGCCGGTAAAAAAAGAATCCTATTCCGGGTCACCAGGCGCTGTTCCTCTTATTGGTGCCTGGCCTGAAATTCAGAAAATCCGCTTTGATTCTATAGGGGTCTATAAAGGTCAAATGCAACCCTCTTTCTTTTTACGCTTTGGCCATAAGATAAATATCAAGCATCTCTTTCAGGATAATGGGAGAAAGGTTTGAGGCCCCCGGCTGCAATTGCTCTAATTTATTCATAATCCGATTCTCATCTCCAGGTGAAACCCTTTCACGGTCAAAATCATAGCAACAAAGATCTGTTTTCCCTTCAAATCGAACAATGGCTTCAAAAAAGCCTTTATTTTCCAGTGTAAAGGCACTGTCCATAATGCTTTGATATGCTTTTTGTATTTTTCCGGTTTCATCGTCAAAAAGGTGGAAAAACTGCTGGAATTCACCTTTTACCGATGGTTCGATAGCAACAAGTTTCCCATTATTTTTCAAAACCCTGTACCCCTCTTTCAATGCGACTGAGCTGTTTTGATGATGCAGTGACAATGTAAAGAGCACAAGATCAAAAAGAGAATCTTCAAACACCAGGGATTCTCCATTCCCAATCCTGAAATCCACGTTATCATAATTTTCTTTGGCTTCCCGGATGGTGTTTTCATCCGGATCAATACCGATGTACAGCTCTGTATCATCTGCCAGAAGCGACGATATTTTCCCGTCGCCGCAACCGATCTCAAGGACGGTCTTCCCCTTAAAGACGGCTTGCTTTTGAATCATCCCCAGGGTTACCTGCTCAGCGTCATATTCCATTTTTATCCCCGATGAATTCGTTTTGATGTGGTTACTGCCCTCCATAACCAGAGCTCTTGTTGTTCAAACATAGACCTGGATCTGTCTGCACTTTACAGTTCAAGCCTGTAGTCTAGAATATGAGGAGATCTTCTAAGCAGATCAAGAAGTACCCTTGTCGAGCCGGCCGGCTTTCTTTTTCCTTGTTCCCACTGCCGTATTGAAGATGGGTTTAGGTTTAATAATTTGGCAAAAACTGTTTGACTCAACTTTAAATTTTCTCTTATTTCTTTTATCTGGTGTGTTGTAAGTTGTACTTCAGGAATTGTAACGCCCAATGAATTAAGCTCTTTTTCCGTAAGAGAGGTTTTGAATCCTGAATTCATCATACCCTGAACAGTATCACCGATCGCTTTTTTAATTGAATCTCTCATTTTATTCCTCCGGATCAAACAAAACCGGCTCTTCTTTTTTCTAAATTTTCAACCGCTTCGTGCATAGCTTTTTTATGGAAAAACTATAACTCATTGTGATACACCCCTCAAGTTTCAATGGGCTGATGCCGGTGCGCACCGGTATCAGCTGTCGCCGTATCCGGAAATTTGATCGTCGCGGATAATATCATAAATCAACAATGAATATGGCCTAGTTAAAACCTCCCTCCTGACATCTTATCCAGCAAATTCGGACATTGCATACATTGACTCATGCCACATTGTGGCATATTGTTATATTCAATACCCGGCACTTATATTATTTTTTTAATAAGAGTAAGACATTAAACATGCCCGTTGTATCCTCTATATTGAAACTCAACGTGCTCCTAACTAAAGTCCTTGTCCGGAGAACACTATGAAATTATTACGTATAATATGCCATATAATTCCGTTATTTTTCCTGCTTACCGGCAGCGGTTTATCCAAATCCACTGACAATGTCATTCAAGGCAGTCTTGGTTCTAGTTTTGTTGTTACAAGTTTTGGAGAATTCAATGAACCATGGGCGATGACCTTTCTTCCCAACGGAGACCTGTTGGTCACTGAAAAACCCGGCACTTTGTTTCTTGTCCGGCCAAGGGACTTGTCCAGGGTGGCCGTCAAAGGGGTGCCATTGGTTGCATACGGCGGTCAGGGAGGCTTGGGAGACGTTATTCTCCATCCTCAATACAAGGTCAATCATTGGATCTACCTCTCATATGCTGAACAGGATACATGGGGAAAAAGAGGAGCCGTAGTTGTAAGGGCAAAACTTCATTTGGGCTCTGCCGAACCAAGAATAGAAAAGGTTGATGTCATCTGGCGGCAAGAGCCCAAGACTCAGGGCAGAGGGCATTACTCACACCGTTTGGCTTTCAGCCCCGAAAAAAAATTATTCATAACTTCCGGCGACCGTCAACAACAAAAACCGGCCCAAAGCTGGAATCAGAATTTAGGCAAGGTTATCCGCCTGAATGAGGACGGCTCCGTTCCGCTCGATAACCCTTTCCAGGATAAGGGTGCACTGGCCAAAACCTTCTGGTCAATAGGCCACCGCAACCTCCTTGGCATCGCTTTTGACAAACAGGGCCGGCTCTGGACCCATGAAATGGGCCCCAGGCATGGGGATGAGTTCAACCTGACCAGGGGAGGCGGTAATTTTGGATGGCCCCTTGTGTCATGGGGGGATCATTATTCCGGGATTCCCATTCCGGACCACGACACGCGTCCTGAATTTAATGCGCCCGAGATATATTGGGTTCCAACCGTGGCGCCATCCGGATTGATCATATATGACGGAGCACTCTTCCCTCAGTGGCAGGGCAACGCTTTTTTAGGCGGGCTTAGATCAAGGGCTCTGGTAAGGATCGAGATTGAGGGGGATAATGCCCATGAAGTCGAACGCTTTGGCATGGACAAACGTATCCGTGAGGTTGAGGAGGGGCCCACCGGCGCTATTTGGGTTCTGGAGGATAAAAAAGGAGGACGGCTCCTGCGCCTGACGCCCTGACCTGAAATTGTTATAAAAAAAATCAAAAATTATCATCCGGATATATCCGTGCCGGCCGGAGATATTCTGTTGCCACCTTTGGCAGTTTTTCCAAATTCAGATTGATAACATCCATTTTCCTGGCCAACTAAAATTTAATTTTTAAGGATTTTTCAAGGCAATGGAAATCGCAGCCTTTGCAGCCGGTTTTGTCCGGATTGCCCTTGCATCCCGGCAGATGGGTCAGGAGCTTGCAAAAACAGGTCTTCCGCGGATCAGTATTTTTTTATTTACCGGTATCTTGACCGGACCCTATGTGCTGGGATTGATATCAAAACCAGCCATTGAACATCTGCGTTTTATAGATGAAATTTCCCTGGGATTTATCGCATTTGCAGCAGGAGCTGAGCTTTATCTCAAAGAAATCCGCAGTCGAATAAACTCAATTTTAAGTGTCACCACCGGCCTTGTGGTGTCAACATTCTGCCTGACGTCACTCACCCTTTTCCTGGTTTCTGGTTTTGTCCCGTTTATGGCTGATATGTCGATCCAAGGAAAAGTATCCGTATCCTTGTTGGCCGGTGCTATACTGGTGGCCCGATCGCCTTCATCGGCAATTGCGATTGCCAATGAACTCAGGGCGAAGGGTCCATTCACCCAGACAGTACTGGGGGTGACGGTTATTATGGATGTAATTGTCATCCTTTTGTTTTCTGCGAACTCATCTGTCGTGGATGCCCTGTTGTCTGGTCTGGCATTCAATTTTGGCTTTCTCATCCTATTGGTATTTGAAATCATTGTATGGGTATTCATGGGGTATGCCCTGTCAAGAGTCCTGCTCCTTATATTGCTTTTTTTACCCTGACCGGCACTCTCCCTGGCATCCCAAGGATGGCAGACCTGTATAGTTCCATCCCCTGGAAGGGAAGGTTCCCCGTCAGAAATTTCACAAATTTCCGTGTTGCAAATTGAATCGATTGATAAAGAAAATATTGAACGGTTTGAAAAGATCGGAGTATTGATCGTGGATCCTTCAACGGCCATTGTTGGTCTGCTATATCATTTTGTGAGATCACCGGGGGCTGCCAGCCTGTTCCTGGGGATGCACACTCAACGCAAAATCTTAGATATTACATTAAAAATGCGGATATGGCCGGGCTTGCGCTTCGGGATTTGCGCCTGCCCTTTGACACTATAATCATGTCTGTCAGACGCCGGGGGGGGGCCTGTTTGTTCCCCACAGCTTTACCCGGCTGGAACCGGGGTGATCGTGTTACTATTGTCGGTTCTGAAACATCCATTCATGAGCTCTCCCTGCGGTTTGATGTGAATTCAAAACAGGCTGTGAGTAATTTGGTCGTGCGGACAGCGGCCAGGGAGTTAAAACAGGAGAAACCGGTTTTACCGGAAGTCAGCCGGATCGTCTCATCCCAGCATCAAACGGCAGCCAAGCGTTTTGATCTTCTGGTGAAAGAGAGCAGGGTGATGGACCTGAAGCCGTCTATGGATTTGAATACTTTTTTTGATATGGTAGCACACCCTGTCTGATAAACTTAAAATGTCCTCAAGCACAATTTTTGATCTGCTCGCAAAACGGGAGCAGGAGGCAACAACGATTCTGGTTCCAGGGCTTGCGGTTCCCCATATTATCGTTGAAGGGGAGAAAAAATTTTCCATCCTTTTGGTCCGCTGTAAAAAAGGCATTGAATTTTCAGATTCCAAACCCCGAGTCCATGCGGTCTTTGTCCTAATAGGATCAAAGGACGAAAGGCAGTTTCACCTTCGAGCCCTTTCATTCATTGCACAAATCGTCATGGATCCGAGATTTGAAAAAAAATGGATGCGGGCAAAGAACCGGCAGGCATTAAAGGATCTCGTTCTTCAATCCGATCACCGGCGTGAAGCAAAAATGTAAGAGAAATCATTATTTCACTTCATTGTTTTCCCCCAAATAACGGCACATAAAATTAAAGTTGTTTGAGATTGATTTTTGTGACCCCAAAAAAGCATGGTTTGTCAGACGAGTAGTCCTCGCTGTCTTACCATCCTAGAAAGATGTCAAAATTTGCATAGTGCAATAATCAAGGTTTGACCAGGCCCTGACCCCAGGCCCCCGGCCCATATCCTCTGTTTGTTTTAGGTCTGGATCTTGCCGTTTTATCGGCAGCATGGTATTTTTCCTTATCTGTTGACCTTATCCCAAAAAGGAGAATTCCCATGACCTTGGATCAAAAGTACAGCACCGGTGTCGTCTGGCAGGACTTTCAGCACAAGGAACTCATGGACCTTTTCATCAAGTTGAAAAAGGCCAGGGCGGATAAAACAGACAGAGATGCCTTCAGATTTACCATTGCCTTTTTATCCATGTACATCAATCATCACTTTAAGCTGGAAGAGGAATACATGGATCTGTATTATTATCCGGATCGGGAGGACCATAAAAAGGAGCACCGGTCATATATCAAAACCCTGAAATCATTCCGTGCGAACCATAAAACATACTCCGAAGAAGCCATGGATGAACTCATGACCAAGATCAAAGAATGGATCCTTAACCATATTCTCGGGGATGATAAAAAATTGGGGGCCCACATCCTGTCTGCCGAAAAAGCTCAGCGGCTGGGCAAAAACGAAAAATGAGTTCGATGCCATGAATCACTGGCTCTGGCTCGAGATCCTGGTTGGACGCCCTTGATCGGGTCGCTTGCCAATATCCGGGTCGCTTGCCGGACCAAATTAACTATCTGTATTTCCGTTAAATGTGTTTCAAAGATAGCGTTTATTCGCGTTTAGCTTGCACTTTTCAGCATCAAAAACAGCGTTGTAAAAAACGAAATCCTACCGAAAACCCTTGGTAATGCAAAAAAAAGCAAAGGCCGTGCAAATCCTTCTCCAAAGGCATATCTGTAAATCCCACACCAAAATAAAAATAAACTTCACAAAAAAACTGTTGACAAATAAATTTTCTATCAATAAGACATAGGAAGCCTACCGTACGGTAGGTAGAAAAATCTCAGATATTTTAATATATCTTTTCTATAGTTTTATTTTTTAAAATACTTATTTACCTACCGTACGTACGGTAAATTGTTATCCACTTCACCCGAACCTGCTGATCTGAGCCCATCCTGAACTGAACCTGAATTGGTATGCAACCCCCAAGGAGGATTTATATCCGTGACCGACACAAAAGAGATCATCAAAAAAGCCGCCATCAACCTGTTCTATAAAAAAAGTTATTTTGCCACGGCCATGAGCAATATCGCCCTGGACAGCAATATCCGCAAGGCCAGCATCTATCACCATTACGCCAGCAAGGAAGACATTCTCTTTGATATCCTCATGTCCACCATGGAGGATCTGACCGCAACCATAGAATCCAGCCTCCAAGGAATTGAAAACATAGAGAATAGGATGCGGGCCGCGGTACGGGCCCATGTCAAATTCCACTGCGACCGGCAGCAAGAGGTGCTCATCGCTGACAGCGAACTTCGGGGGCTCACGGCCAACAATTTCAAAAGTTTTGTGGCCAAGCGGGATGCCTATGAAAAGATATTCCAGGAGATGCTCGTCCAGGGTATGGACCAGGGATACTTTGCCGCAGGGGACGCCAAGGTGATCTCCTATGCCATCCTGACCATGTGCACGGCCGTGGCCATCTGGTTCAACTCTGAAGGGCGCCTCACAGGAGAACAGATTTCCCATATTTACGAAGAACTGGTCGTCACAAGGCTTTTAAGAGAATCCCTCCCGCTGCACGCTTTTGAAGATTCTGCGGTAAAAGAATAGCCATGCGGGACATTTCATTTCAATGCTTCATCCAAACAAAGGAGATGTAAAATGAAAAAGGAAAAATCTAATGGTATCCGAATGATCCGGCAGAAAGCAGGGTTTATCCCAAAGGCAGTCATTATCCTGTCGGCCCTGCTCTTTTCCCTGGCCGTGACAGGCTCCCCGGTTTTTGCAGGAAAGTCTTATAAATGGAAGATCAGCCAGGGAATTGCCGAAGATCACCCGGCCTCGGCCCGTTGCAAGCAGTTTGCCAAGATCGTGGAAAAAGAATCCAATGGAAAGATGAAGCTGACCTATTTTCCGGCAGGGGCCCTGGGGGACTGGTCGGAACAGATCGAAGCCAACCGCATGGGAACCCTGGAAATCGGCCTCAATGCCGGCTCCACCTCCTATGATCCCAAGACCAACCTCATGTTCATGCCCTATCTTTTCTCCTCCTGGGACGAGGCAAGGGCGGCCATCGGCTCCACGGGATGGCTCACCCCCATATTCAACGAACTCTACTCAGGCATCGGGCTCAAGGTTCTGGGAATCTATCTCAATGCCTGGGACGGCATGGCCTATACCGGCCGGGTGAAAAACCTGGTAAAGGTTCCGGCCGATGCCAAGGGCATCAAGATGCGGGTCCCGCCCATCCGGATCTTTGAAGTCTATATCCCCACCCTGGGATTCATATCCACGCCGGTGGCCTATTCGGAAACCTTCACGGCCCTGCAGACGGGAATCGTGGATGCCAGATCCGCCTGCCCGGCAGTGGAGGCCTATGTGATGAGGGATGCCATCAAAACCTACGTGGCCACCCGGGATGCCTTTGAGTACTGGTTTCTGACCATGAACAAAAAACTGTGGGACTCCCTTTCCACCGAAGACCAGGCCCTTCTCACCGCAGCCGCGGACAAGGTCATGGCCGACCAGGCCATTGCAGCGGAACAGGATGAAAAAGACTTCATGGACAAACTCACCCAGGCCGGTGTCAAGGTATATCAAGTCAGCGACCAGGAGTGGAAGACCTCGGCAAAAGCCTGCCGGGAAAAGGCATGGCCCATCATTGAAAAGGAGCTTCTGGGAGCCGATCTCATGGCCAAGATCAAATCCCATGCCACCCCCATTTCCCAGTAAAGATCCAAAGAAAATCCTGTCCGGAAAAAGCCAAAATCTTTCCGGACAGGATCAAAGGATAAAACATGTCCATGAAACCTGTTCTAAACACCTTCGGCGCCGTTGACCGCATCCTCACCCATGGGTTTTCATTCCTCATCGTCCTGGGCGGGACCCTCATGACCCTGACCGTGGTGGTCCAGGTCCTGCTCCGCTACGTGTTCAAGCAGCCCCTGTTCGGCCTGGAAGAGTTCTCCCGTCTGGTGGCCATCTGGATCTATTTTCTGGGTGCGATTTTCAGCACCAAAACCGACAACCATGTCCAGGGGGATGTGGCCAACAAATATATCAAGGGAGAGAGGGCCAGGATCATTCTGAGGGCGATTGTCTGGACCTTAAGCCTTTTGACCTGCCTGCTATTTCTTTACCATTCCGGGACCTATTCCTGGTGGATTTACGGAACCGGGGAGAGGACCACGGGGCTCTGGTGGCCCAGGATTATCAGCGTGGGCTCCATGTTTTTCGGTGCCTTTTTCATGACCCTCTACAGCCTGGCCAATCTGATCAAATACGCGGCTGTCGCAATCAACTATCAGAAACCGGATAAAGGAGTGCTCCCGTGACAATTGTATTTTCCATCCTGGCAGTGGTTGTGATCATGATGCTCATGGGCGTTCCCGTGGGATTTGCCTTCGGCCTTGGCGGATTTGCCATCCTGTTTTTCACGGGCATTGATCCCAGGTTTGCCATGCCGGCGGCATTTCGCTCCATTGAATCCTATACCCTCATGGCCCTGCCCCTGTTTATCCTGGCCGGGGCCCTGATCAGCGAATCCGGGATTTCCAGAAGACTGCTCAACTTTACCATGTCCATTGTGGGACGGACAAAGGGAGGCCTAGGCGTGGTCTGTGTGGTCACCTGTACCATTTTCGGGGCCATCTCAGGCTCTGCCTCGGGGGCCATTGCCGCCATCGGCTCCATCATGATCCCGGAGATGACCGAGCAGGGGTATCCCCGGGGATACGCCACCGGCCTTGTGGCCACCTCTTCCATGCTGGCCCTGCTCATTCCGCCTTCCATCCCCATGATCGCCTTTGCCATGACCGCCCAGATCTCCATTTTATCCGCTTTTTTAAGCACCCTGATCCCCGGGCTTTTAATGATGACCAGCTACAGCCTCATCAATATCTTTTTAAGCCGGCGCATGGAAAACCTGGTCATGACCCCCAGGCAGCCCCCGGGCCAAAAGCTCAAGGAGATCGGGCATTCCACCCGCCGGGCCGCCTTTGCCCTGCTTATGCCCGTGGTGGTCCTGGGCGGGATCTACGGCGGGATCTTCACCCCCACGGAGGCGGCAGCGGTCTCGGCCGTCTATGCTGTTATCGTGGGTCTGGTCCTGTACCGGGCCATGACATTCAAAAAGCTGTTCTCAGGCGTGAAAAATGCCATGATCACCTCCGGGGCCATCATGATCCTCCTTTTTTTCATCCTCATGGTCTCCAGGATCATGGTCACCCAGCAGGTCCCCCAGCACCTGACCCAGGCCATGTTCAGCATCACCACCAATAAGTGGGGGGTGCTTCTCATGCTCAATATCATCCTCCTGCTCATGGGCATGCTGGTGGATGACGTGTCCGGCAACATCCTTTCCGCAGCCATCCTGCTGCCCGTGGCCCAGTCCGTGGGCATAGACCCGGTCCACTTTGCCGCCATATCCGTGACCAATCTTTCCCTGGGCAACGTCACCCCTCCCTGCGCCCCCATGCTCTATCTGGCCGGGATGATCGGCGGCAATCTGCCCTTGAACGAGTATATCAAACCCGCCGGATGTTTCATGATCTTCGGGGCATTGCCCGTGATCCTCATGGTAACATATGTACCTGAATTTGCATTGTTTTTAGTTGATCTGTTTTTAAGGTAATTTGAATTTATGGAGAGCGTTATGAAAAACCAGACCGTATTGTACTGCCGGAAGGAGAGAGCCGGCATCATCACCCTGAACCGTCCCCACCGCCTCAATGCCATCAACCTTGACCTGCTCAAGAATTTTATGGAACAGCTGGACCGGGCCAGACAGGATACCCAGGCCCGGGTGATCATCCTCACCGGGGAGGGGAAAGCCTTTTGTGCCGGTGAAGATCTAAAGGAGACGGCAGAGGGCAAGTCCCTGGAGCAATGGATGGATGAGGCCGAGAGGCTCCAGGAGGTCCAGCGGATGACCATGAAGCTGGGCAAGCCCATTATCGCGGCCATTCCCGGGTACGCCCTGGGGGGCGGATGCGAGTTTGCCATGGGATGCGACATCCGTATTGCCTCGGAAAAGGCCGTGCTGGGGTTTCCCGAAACCACGGTGGGCATGACCGTCACCAACGCGGGCACCAAATTGCTGACCCACCTGGTGGGCCTGGGAAAGGCCAAGGAACTGGTGCTCACCGGGGATTTCATTGATGCGGCCGAGGCCGGGAAAATCGGTCTGGTCAACCGGGTGGTGGCCCATGAAAACCTCATGGAGGAATCCCTGGCCATGGCCGATAAGATCGCCGGCCGTTCCCCCCTGGCCACAAGCCTGTCCAGGATTGCCATTGACCATGGGATGGAAGCCGGGTTTGACCAGACCATGGAACTGGAAAAAAGCCATCTATTGATCTGCGCCCAGAGCGGAACCCAGTTTGCGGAAAAACGGCTCAGGGAGATGAATCAAAAATAAGACCCGCCCTTTGAGAATAGGGCAGACTTCACAGGAGAGAAAATGGAACGAACAATGTTTAATCCGGACATGGAATCCATGTCCGAACCTGACCGGAAAAACCTGGAAAGATCCCTGCTCCTGGAACAGATCGATTATGTATACAGCCAAAGCCCAATGTACCGGGAAAAGTTCTCCAAGGCCGGGATCAATAAGGATAAGATAAAAGATCCCAGGGACCTTTGTCTTCTTCCCTTTACCACCAAACAGGAGTTGAGGGAATCCCAGAAAAGGCAGCCCCCTTTCGGGGATTTTCTGGCCGCGCCCGTGGAACAGGTCAACCGAGTCCACAGGACATCGGGGACCACGGGCAGTTTCATTTACACCGCCCTGACCCGCCAGGACCTTGACCTGACCCATGACTGCGGGGCCAGGGCTTTCTGGGCCGGGGGCCTGCGCCCCCACCACAGGGTGATCCACTGTCTCAACTATTGCATGTGGATGGGCGGATACACGGATCATGCCAACCTGGAGGCCACCGGCGCCGCAGTTATCCCCTTTGGGGTAGGCAACTCCAAACAGCTGATCCAGGTCATCAAGGACGCCGGGATCAACGCCATTTCCTCCACCCCCTCCTATCCCAAACACCTGGAAAAGGTCCTGGCCGCCGAGTTCGATATAAAGCCCATGGACCTGGGGCTGGAACTGGGACTTTTCGGGGGAGAGCCCGGGCTGGAAAATCCGGTTTACCGGGAACGGATGGAGGCCACCTGGGGAATGAAGGCCCAGAACGCCAATTACGGGGTTTCCGACGTACTCTGTAATTTCGCCTCGGTCTGCCCGGACAACTACAAACTCCATTTCCTGGGACAGGGAGGTCTCCTGGTCCAACTCATCGATCCCCTGACCCTGGAGGACATCCCCATCACGGACGGGGCCGTGGGGGAAATGGTCCTGACCCATCTCAAAAAACAGGCCCAGCCCCTGGTCCGGTACCGGACCTCCGATCTCATGGAGATCCTGGAGACCGGTCCCTGCGAATGCGGCCGGACCGGGTTCAGGTTCCGGATCGTGGGCCGGGCCGATGACATGATGCACGTCAAGGGCATCAATGTCTTTCCCAACGGCATTGCCATGGTTTTGGAAAACATGGTTCCCCGGGTCACCGGGGAATTCCAGGTCGTTCTGGACCACCCGTCCCCCTACACCAGCCTCAATATCAAAGTGGAGCACGGGGCCTTGGTCGGGCCCGAAGAGATGGAGGACCTGAAACTTAAAATCGAAACAGCCATCAAAGAGACACTGAACTTCAGGGGAATCGTGGAACTGGTCAAACCCGATTCCATTGAAAGGACCCGGATGGGCAAGGCCAGAAGGGTGATCCGGAACTATTGAACCCGTCCCGGGCAATTTTTCATATGCAAAAGATCTGTTCAGACCTGAAACAGGAGTACGAGGCCTTGGACAGCCTTGTCTTCACCCTGGACCGGAGAAAATGGGATCTGCCAACCCTATTTTACGACTGGACCCTCTTTGACCAGGTCCTCCACATTGCCTTTTTCGACCATGAAGCCCTGCTTGCCCTTAAAGAGCCGGACCGGTTCAGAAAAAGGGCAAAAAAGATCCTTGGGCACATCGGGTCCGGGCAACCCTGGCCCCAATGGACCCAAACCATGTCAGGGGTCCGGAGCCCGGCAGGGCTGCTCTCCTATTGGCGCACCGTCCGAGCCCGCCTGGTTCAGCGCCTTGCCAGACTGGACCCCCAAGACCGCCTGCCCTGGTACGGCCCGGATATGAGCGCCCGTTCCCTGGCCTCTGCCCGGATCATGGAAACCTGGGCCCACGGCCAGGACATCTTTGACGCCCTTGGAAAGAAGAGGGAAAACAGGGCCAGGCTCTATCATGTGGCCCACATGGGTGTCACCACCTTTGGATGGAGTTTTAGAATCCGGGGACAGGACCCGCCTGCCCATACCCCCTGCATTCTTCTTTTGGGGCCGGGCAATGAATCCTGGGAATGGAATGAACCCGGCTGCCAAGGCAAGGTCCGGGGAAGGGCCGAAGAGTTCTGCCTGGTGGTCACCCAGAGGCGGAACCTGGCAGACACCCGTTTAAAATGGGAGGGCGACCGGGTGGGGGAATGGCTCTCCATGGCCCAGGCCTTTGCCGGGATCCCCCAGGACCCTCCCCTGCCGGGTGTCCGCGTCGTCGAATATGAACCCCGGGATTGACCCGGGTTTTCCCCTGAAAAGGAAAATTCCATGCCAGACATCACCAAAGTATTGATTGCCAACCGGGGAGAGATCGCCTGCCGGATCCTTAAGACCCTGGACCGCATGGGGATCCCGGGGGTCCTTGTTTATCATCCCGTGGATGCCGGATCCCCGGCCCTTAAAATGGCGGCCCAATCCGTGCGAATCCAGGGGAAAACCCCGGCAGGGGCCTATCTGGATATGGAAAAGATCATCCAGGCCTGTGAAAAGACCGGCGCGGACGCGGTTCACCCGGGATTCGGGTTTCTGGCTGAAAACCCGGATTTTGCCCGGAGCCTGGAAAAAAAGGGCATCACCTTTATCGGTCCCATGCCTGAAACCATGGAGCTCATGGGCAACAAGGTCAGGGCACAGGCTTTCTGCCGGGCCAATGGGTTTCCAGTCCTGCCCTCCAAGACCTGGACAAAAGGGGAGGAAGATTTCATCAGCGGGGCAAAGGACCTGGGACTTCCCCTCCTGATCAAGGCGGCGGCCGGGGGCGGGGGCAAGGGAATGCACATTGTCCGGGATCTTCAGGATCTGAAACCGGCCCTGGAGCTTGCCCGGGCAGAGGCCCAGCGTTTTTTCGGGAACGATGAGATCTACGCGGAACGCTATATTGAAAATCCCCGCCATATCGAGGTCCAGATCCTGGCCGACCATCACGGCAGGGTGATCCACCTGGGAGAGAGGGACTGCTCCATCCAGCGCCGCTTCCAGAAGATCATGGAAGAGAGCCCTGCCCCGGGTCTCACGCCTGAACTGCGGCAGAAAATCTGCGACACGGCCGTAAACATCGCCCGCAGGGCAGAATATTGCAACGCAGGAACCGTTGAATTCATGCTCGGGCCGGACAAAGATTTCTTTTTCCTTGAGATGAATACCCGGCTCCAGGTGGAGCACCCGGTAACAGAGATGGTCACCGGCCTGGACCTGGTGGAACTCCAGATCCGGGCGGCCCGGGGAGAGGCCCTGAACCTGGCCCAGGACGAGATCCAAGCAAAGGGGCACTCCATTGAGCTGCGCATCTGTGCCGAGGATCCGGACGATGATTTTTCCCCTGCACCGGGCTCCCTGGTGACCTATAATCTGCCTGAAGGGAAAGATATCCGGGTGGAAAACGGATTCACCCGGGGAATGAAGATCTCCCCGGCCTTTGACCCCATGCTGGCCAAGATCATTGTCCGGGGAGATGACCGGACCCGGGCCATTGAACAGGCCTGCAGGGCCCTGGACCAGACCCTGGTCCTGGGTTTGCCCACAAATATTGACTTCCTGGCCCGGATCCTGTCCCTTCCGGCCTATGCTGCCGGGAAAATCCATACCGGCTTTATTGACCGGTATGGGGAAGAACTCACCCCTCCCCCCCTGAGCCAGGAACAGAGGGAACTTCTCCTGACGGCAGCAGCCCTGGCCAGCCGGGAGTTCACTGATCCGGCCTTTGACCCGGATCCCCCCCACGGGACCATGGGAAACTGGAGGAATTGATATGAGACGCTGGATCGATCTTCTTGGCCAACCCTACCAGGTCACCCTTACAGGCGACCCCCAAGAGAGGCGCCTGAAAGTCGGGACCCGGGAATCCCGTCCGGTTTCTTTGACCCGTGCCGGGCAAAAAGAGTATATGGTCAGCCTGGGAGACCGGGAAGCCCGGGTGGAAATGAGTGTCAAAGGAGAGACCGCATATATCCGGGCCTTCGGCAGAACCCTTGCCCTTGAGATCCTTGATCCCGTGGACCAGGCCCGCCGGGAATCGGGAAAGACCAGCGACGTCATCCGGGCCCCCATGCCCGGCACCGTGGTGGAGGTCCATGCCGCTCCGGGAGAGGCTCTCTCCCGGGGCCGGGCCATGATGACCATCGAAAGCATGAAGACCCTGACCGTTCTCACCGCGGCCGGGCCCGATGAAGTGGCCCGAATCCATTACAACCCGGGCGACACCTTTGACCGGAACGCCGTGCTCATCACCATGGCCCAAACGGAGGCCCCATGCGACGGATAAAATCAAGTATAGACACCCAGTCTCCTGCCTTCCTCGCCCATGAACTCTGCAACCGCAGGCGGGTGGCTGAATTCCGGAAACTTCAGCAAAAGGCCCGGTCTGACCGGCCGGAAAGGGATGTAAACCGGCTGAGAGAACAGAACAAGCTCCTGGTCCGGGAACGCATCGATCTTTTGCTGGATCCGGGCACCCCCTTTCTGGAGCTGTCCAGCCTGGCCGCCAACATGGCCTATGGGGGAAAAGTCCCTTCCGGAGGCGTAGTCTCCGGCATCGGCATGGTCTGCGGCCGGGAGGTGCTGATCATGGCCAGCGACAGTTCCATCAAAGGCGGGGCCTGGTATCCCCTTACGGTCAAGAAAATGGTCCGGACCCTGGACATTGCCATGGAGAATCATCTGCCCGTGGTCCACCTGGTGGATGCGGCCGGTGCATTCCTGCCCCTCCAGTCCGGGCTCTTTCCGGACCGGCACATGGCCGGCCGCATGTTCCGGAACCAGTGCGTCCTGAGCGCCATGGGAATCCCCCAGGTGGCCCTGGTCCTGGGTCACTCCACGGCCGGAGGCGCCTATATCCCCACCCTGAGCGATTTTTCCGTCATGGTCCGGAGAACCGGGGGCGTATTCCTGGGGGGCCCTCCCCTGGTCAGGGCCGCCACGGGCCAGGAGGTGACTGCAGACGAACTGGGAGGGGCCGACGTACATACAACTGTGAGCGGCACGGCCGACTATGCCGTGGATTCCGAACAGGAAGGGCTGGCCCTGGTCCGGGAGATTGTGGGAACCTTTCCCAAACCGACCAAGGCCGATGTGGAGCGCCGGAAGCCCGAGGCCCCCTATTACGATCCCCAGGAGATTTACGGCATCCTCCCGGACGACATTAAAAAACAATTTGACATGAAAGAGGTGATCGCCCGGATCGTGGACGGCAGCCGGTTCCATGAGTTTAAACCCGGCTACGGCCCCACCCTGGTCTGCGGATTCGCCTTTTTATACGGCTGGAAAATCGGGATCATCGGCAACAACGGGGTGTTGTTTTCCGAGAGCGCCCGGAAAAGCACCCAGTTCATGCAGCTCTGCAACCGGGACCGGATCCCCATTATCTTTTTGCAGAACATCACCGGATTCATGGTGGGCAAAGAGTATGAACACGGAGGCATCACCAAGGACGGGGCCAAGATGCTCATGGTCCAGGCCAACCTGGATGTGCCCAAACTCACCATCATGACCAACGGCAGTTTCGGGGCCGGCAACTACGCCATGTGCGGCCGGGCCTATGATGCCCGGTTCCTTTTTTCCTGGCCCAATGCAAGGATTTCGGTCATGGGAATGGAGCAGGCCATCCAGACCCTGACCCAGATCCGCCTCAGGACCCTGGAGAGGCAGGGAAAGGCCTTGTCCGAAACCGACCGGGAGAGTATCCGGGACGAAATGGCCCAAGACTACCTGGAAAAGAGCAGCGCCTATTACTCCACCTCGGAACTCTGGGACGACGGTATCATCGATCCTGCCGACACCCGCAGGGTTTTGGGGATATCCCTTTCCGCAGCCCTGAACCGGGAGTTCAGTCAAACCCCGGACGGGATATTGCGAATCTAAGGATCAGTTCTCATCTGTCCGGGAAGCCCGGAATCTGCCCAGAAGCTGCAATAGAACGCGCCGGAAGCACAAAAGTCCGGGAAGGGTAACTGATCCGTTCCAGGTCCATTCCGTAAATGGACTCCAGCAGATCCGGGTCCAGGGGCGGATGTTGTCTGGGCAGAGCGGTTCCGTTTTTCAGACAGATAAACCAGTCTCCGTAACAGGCGGCGATGTTGGGATCGTGGAGAATGGCTGCCACGGTATAATTCTGATCCACAAGGTCACGGATGGTCTGCATAACCTTTGCCTGGAAATAAAAATCAAGGTGGGAAACCGGCTCATCCAGAAGAATCACGGGCGGGTCCTGGGCCAAAACCCGGGAAATCATGACCAGCTGCTGCTCTCCACCGGACAGTTCGGTAAAACAACGGTTTTCCAGATGCCGGATAGCGATCCGGTCCATGGCTTCATCGGCTTTTCTTCTCTCGTTTCTGCCGGGTAAAAGCCCGGCCTGTCCGGCACAACCGGTGAGCACCACATCCCTGACCCGGAACGGGAATACCGGCCGGTGGTGCTGGGAGAGAAATCCCAGAACCCTGGCCCGGTCACGGATATTCAACTCTGGGGACGGCCTGCCCTGGATCAGGATCTGCCCTTTGTCCGGCTTTAGACAGCCGGTGATGAGGCGGAACAGGGTGGATTTTCCGCTTCCGTTTTTCCCCAGAATTACGGTAAAGCATCCCTCTTGAACAGAAAGGCAGATATTGGTAAGGATCCGACGCCTCCCGACGGAAAAATTTAGATTTTTGACCTGAATCGCCATCACATCTCCCATCCCACCCGGGTCCTTTTCAGCAAAAATATGAAAAAAGGCCCTCCGATCAGGGTGGTGAAAATACCGATGGGAATTTCAAAGCTTGCCGCCGTCCTCGAAATATTGTCCACCATGAGCAGAAAGGAACCGCCAAAGGTGAAGCAGACAGGGACCCCGGCCCTGTTGTCCGCTCCCATGATCATGCGTACCATATGGGGAACGACCAGGCCCACCATGCTGATGACCCCGGCAACGGAAACAGCGGCGGAAGCGGCCAGGGAGGAAAAGATCAGGACCAGGGCTTTCTGACGCTCGGGATTCAGCCCAACGGAACGGGTCTCGTCATCCCCCAGGGCCAGGACGTTCATCCGCCACCGGAGCAAAAACAATCCCAGGATACCGGCGCCCATCATATGCCAGGTAACTGCCAGCTTGTCCCAGGATGCGGTATGAAGATTACCCATGGTCCAGTGTACAATGGTCTGTAGCTTAAACGGATCGGTAAGGAACTGTACGATGGTCAGAAGAGCGGTAAAAACCCCGGTAACGACGATGCCGGAAAGAATCAGGGTCACCCCGGATACGACCCCGTTTTTCCTGGCCAGGAAAAAAGAGGATCCCACAGCGGCCAGGCCGAAAAAAAATGCCGCGGGCTGGACCGGCAGCCACCCGGTTCCCAGGGCCAGGGCCGCCCCAAAGGCCGAACCTGACTGAAGCCCCAGAATATAGGATGAAACAAGAGGATTTCTGAACAGGGCCTGAAGCCCTATGCCGGTGACGGAAAGGGATCCTCCCACCAGAAAGGAAAGAAGAATCCGGGGCAGGCGGACCTGGGCCATGATAAGGCGGACCATGTCACTGTTTCCTTTACCGCCGGGGATGTGAAGTCCCAGGAACCCGGCAATCCAGTCGGCCGTATCCCTTGGACCCACCACCTCGGAAGGCCCGACAAACAGAGAAAACAGAAGCACAGGCAGGGGCAGCCCCGCCAGCAACCAGAATTTAACCCTGCTATTCAACCGGTATCCTCTGTCCCAGTTCAGGTCCGTACAGGACCGTCATCAGCTGTCGCTTCTCCCGTTTCTCATCAAAGGGTCCTGACGCCGCCGGCTGGCAAACCGATTGGATCCGGTCGATGACGTAGAAGCACTTCAAGGTCCACAGATCACAGAAAAAAGGGGAAGGCAGTTCAAACACCTGTTTGTTTTTTGATGCCGGCAGATTACGCCATATTGGATGTCCGGTAATATCTTCAGGAGAAAGGCGGCTATTGGGCCACAAAATCATGATGTCCGGCTTAAGGGAAATCAGGGTCTCCTGATTGATCACCGTATGTTCCAGGGGGATATGACCGCAGACATTTCGCCCGCCTGCCAGGGTGATCATGTCATCCACGGTGCTGGGGGAGCCTGATGTTTCCAGCAGTCCCTGGGACCAGATAAAATAAACCTCCGGCCGGTGTCTGAACTTTTTCTCGGCCAGGGCAAACCGGTCCAGTTCCTGCCTGGCAAAGCCCCGGAGGACTGCCGCACGATCATTCTTTCCCAGCAGTTGCCCCAGATCGCCGATCTCTTTCAATACATCCTCAATGGATGACAGGGAAACCCCGTAAACGGGAATGCCCTTGCCGGCAATTGCCTCAATGGCCTCGGTCTGGTTAGCCCAGATGATGACAAGGTCCGGAGAGAGGCTGACCAGACTTTCCAGATTCACATGATCCCAGCTCCCCGGGCTTGGTATTTCCCTTTCGGCGATGCGTCGATCCATGGCCGCATAATATTTAAAAATCCCTTCCTGGTAGACCTGGGCAGAAACCCCGGCCACCTGATCCTGGGCCCCGAGCATATAGATCCCTGAAAGGGCGCTTTCAATGAGACAGACCACCCTTCGGGCCGGACAATCCAGGGTGAGGGTCCGGCCTGAAAAATCGGTGACGGTCAAAGTTCCGGCCCGGGCCGGCAATCCGGCTGCCAGAAAGAAAGCCAGGACCAGGACCAATTGCTTCACTTTTGTCATGGTCATGAGGCCCGCCAGTACTGGCCGGCCAATACCGGTGTGAGGGACCGGAAAAAATGGATGGCCCTTGTCTTTTCCGCCGCCCGGGTGACAAAGGGGTCCTGGTTCCGGACCAGGTGGCTCAGGTGGCGGAGCCCGTGTACCAGGACATCCTCCTCCTCGATCCGGGCTGGCCGGGGGCGAAAAGGCCCCCGGGAACCTGGCGGATCAGCTCCATCCAGGTTCAGATATTCACGGGCAGCCAAAGGGATGGCCTCTTTACCTACCCAAACCAGGTAGGTGAGAACGATACCTTGGTCATGATACCGCCAGCTGGTGGAATGGGCACAGGCCTTGTCCAGCTCCAAAGGGAACCCCATGGACTCCAGGAAGCTCCCAAGCTCCCGGTCCGGATCCCGGGTGCTCTGACTGACATTCAGACAGTGTTTCTGGAAACAGACCCGGGAATCACCATCATGGGCACATATGAAAAGTTCAAGAATAACCTGCATAATTCATTCTTCTCTTAAAAGGTAATTCTGATGCCGCCCACCCCTGAAATGCCTGGATCCTGATACTGCCAGGGCATTTCAAACCGGTTGTCCGTCAGGTTGTACAGGTCCAGATAAATTTCCGCATCATAGGACTGGCTCAGGTTAATCTTCTTTTTCAGGCTGGCATTGAGCAGTTCATACCCGCTGAACTTCTGTCGGCTGGCGCTGGACGTACTGTCATAGATCTCACTTGCCAGATGAAGATAAACCGAGCACTGGATCTCCAGGGGGAGATTCAGGGTGGCACCGATATTGCCCATGTGCTCGGGCACAAAGGAAACCTCGTTCCCATCCTGGTCCGGGTCGGTATCATTACTGATCTCGGAAGAAGTATAAGTATAATTGGCAAACCAGTCCAGCCACGGCAGAGGAGAGTGGGTAAAGGAAAGCTCAAGACCCCAGCTTGTCGTGTCTCCGGCGTTGATATCCCTGGTCTGGGAAGGGCTATTGCTGACGACAACGGTCACGATCTGGTCATCCACCTTATTATAAAATCCGCGGACCCCCATTTTAACAGTCTCCCAAGGTTTGATGTCCAGGCCCAGATCAAGCCCGGTACCCGATTCTGGTTTAAGGTCCGGGTTCGGCAGTTGTCCGTCCCTTCCAGCCACTCCCATATCTGACTCGGAAATAGTGCCGCCCACGGATTTCAATGAGGGCGCGGTAAAGCTTGTACCGGCATTGGCATAGACGGACAGGGCCGGGGTCCAGTGATACCGGGTTCCCAGACTCCAGAGCAGTTCATTCCAGGACTCGTTGTCATTTCCCGGCACACTGCCGCTGAGCAGGTCAATCTCATGACGGGTATAGCTGTAGCGGAGCCCTGACCGGAGGATAAAATCGGACACGGGCAGTTCTTCCTGGACATATACTCCGTACTGATAAGCGTCGGCATCGTTCCCCATGGTTCTTGTACCGGCTTCGGACCAGGTTTCATAGGAAACGGCCTGAAAATCCGTACCCAGGGTCAGCCGGGCATCTTCCAGATGGCGGAAGGAAAAGGAGAGGTCTGCCGGGATAACCTGCTGGTCCACCCCGTTTTCCGAGGCCAGGGCCAGATTTGTGGGATAGTTGTCCTCTTCCCAGGTCCGGGCATAGTCCCGGAGACCAATCTTGAACGCGGCAGTGAGGCTGTCGTTTATTGGCAGGGTATATCCGGAATTCACCGTCCAGTAGGTATGATCAAAATCCCGGTTGGGACGGCCGGTATCCCCCTCGTGGTGAGCCCGGTTCACGAACAGAAATAATTTGTGATCTTCATTTTTATCAAAGAACAGGGTGGTTTTAAAAAACAATTTGCTCTTTTCATACTCCGGATCATCCAGCATGTTCAGCCATGAATCGTCCGTTCCGTAGTTGGTGTAATCGGAGGATTCATAGTCGCCTCCCACCAGGAAATGGAGGTTGTCCATTCCCTGTTGGTGGTAGAACTTCCCTCCAAAGGTGTTGTAAGATCCGTAATAGGCCTCTGCCTGGGTCATGGTTTTATCGATCCGGTCTTTCAGTATGATATTGGTGGTACCGGTCAGCGGACTCTGATTTCCGCCGAAATCCATGGCCATATAATTGGGATACAGCACCGAAGCCGGCCCCCGCTGAACCTCGATGCGTTCCACGGCATTGAGGGACAGGGCCTGGGGATCCACATAACTGTCCACGGGAAGTCCGTCCAGCATATAGGTGTTATAATCCCCGCCCAGACCACCGCTGGATCCCCAGTTGGCGTCATTTCTGGACAAAGCGCTGATAAAAATGCCCGGCTCCCAGGTCAGAAGTTCTGCAAGATTACTCTTTCCCGTTACCATCTTATCGATTTTCTCTTTGTCGATGATTCTGACCTTCTGGGTGACATTGCCCGGAGACTGGGGTGTTTTTGAAGCAGTGACGACTATTTCATCCATTTCCAGGTTTCCGCTTTGTCCATTGATGCTTTCATCTGCCCAAAGAAACCCAGGCTGCAACAATAGTATTATCCCGAGTATCCATCCAAACCGTATGTACGCTCTCATCTTCAGCTCCTTAAAAATGCAGCAGAATCTTCTCTGCTGCCAATCCACGTTCAATAACAACTTTTCAGTGACCCCTCCTTGTTCTGCTTTGCTGCGGCAGTATTGATGGGATCCGACTCTTTATTCGCTTGAAAAACCACAAAAAAAGGCCATGAACATCCGGCTTCCCTGAATGGGAACGGACCTTCATGGCCTCATTCGAGTTTATGGCTATCTTTCCCCGGCTTTGCCGGGTCTGTTCTGCCGGCGGCTTCTGCCGCCAATTTTTGTGCTGTTTCAGATATGATAGGAGAAAAGAAAAGTCAACCCTTAAATTGTGTGGATTCTGCCTCAATTCAGCCTTGCTTTTTGGCAGTATTAATAATCATTTGCACTTGGGTTTCTCTTTGTTTAAAGACTTTTATTGATAAAACGCACCCTCCTGTCATCATCCCGTAATGATTCATTTGTCCTTCTGGGTTGGCGTTACAGCAGAAAATAGGATTTGTTTTCTATAACGATTTCATGTAAAGTTAAAAAAATACACAATAGACATCATCAATAAAAAAACGAATCCATATTCGTCACACCTCTGTGTGACAATATATAAGAGAAATTGTTTTCAGGCAGCTTGGGACATTAGTCTGTTCTGATTTGGGTGTTTTAATAAAACATATACGATGGAGGAGCCGTGAAGCTAAATTTCAAACAGAAAATCGTTTTTCCCGTTTTGATCCTGATCATACTGGGCCTGGGCGCTTTAGGCTTTATTTCCAGCTCAAAAGCCAAAAATGCGCTAAAAAACAGCATAACCGAACAGATTGTCACCATCTGCGGGTCAACCCTTGCAACCATGGATTCGTGGGTGGTTGACCGGACCCAGGATATCGCTACCTGGAGTACGCTGGAGATCTGCCAGACCGCATTAAAAGATTCCTTTGTGGGGAAAGCTGCCCGTAAAAATATAAATAACATGTTTGGGGAATGGCGAAAAAGCTACGGATATTATGAGGGAATCAGCCTGGCCGATCTATCCGGAGAAATCATCGCCGGATTTCCGACCACGGTTATCGGGAAGATCAATATAGGAACGAGGGAATATTTCAAGGGATCCATGGCCGGGGAGATCTCCCTGTCACCGATCCTGATCAGCAAGAACAGCGGGAACCCGATCTTTGTAATTTCCGCGCCCATCAAGGGTAAAAGCGGTGTTGAAGGGGTGCTGTTTGCCGTGGTGGATCTGATGGCATTTTCCAAAAAATTCACGGATTCCATTACAATCGGTGAAAAGGGATATGGATATATTATAGACGATAAGGGAATGGTCGTGGCTCATCCGGATAAAACCAAGATCAATCATCTTGACCTGAAAAAGACGGATTACGGCCGGAAAATAATCAATGAAAAAAACGGATATATGGCTGCAATCGCGGATGGAAAAGAGGTGCATAATGCGTTCCGGCATTCTGCCAAGCTCAATGCGATGATTGTGGTCCAGTCGGATGATGAAGAAATATTTGCGCCCATCACAGCCATCACCCGTTTCACCCTTATCACCTCGGTCCTTGTCACCCTTCTGGCCGCCGGGATCGTCTGGGTGATCGCCGGAACCATTGTCCGTCCTATCAACGCCGTGGTCGCAGGCCTCAAGGATGCGGCAGAGGGTGAGGGGGATCTGACCAAGCGTTTGGATGTCAAAAGCAGTGATGAAGTCGGCGAACTGGCCAGGTGGTTCAACGAATTTGCCGAAAAGGTCCAGATTATTATCAAGGATGTGGCCGACAATGCACGACGTCTGACAACATCGTCGGGCAGATTGTCTGAAATTGCCATGCAAATGACCGAGGGCGCGGCCAATACCTCCCAAAAAACGAATTCTGCTGCCTCATCCACAAAAGAGGTCAGTGAAAATATGAATGCAGTGGCAGCAGCCATGGAACAGGCCACAACCAATATCCATATGATCTCCTCTGCTACAGAAGAAATGACGGCAACCATTAATGAGATAGCCGCTAACAGTGAAAAGGGACGCGGCATAGCACTCGATGCCGTTGAACAGACCGAGAAGTCTTCGGTCCAGATGAAAGAACTCGGGAAGGCCGCCCTAGAGATTGATGAGGTGGTTGAAACGATTACAGATATTTCCGAACAGGTCAACCTCTTATCACTGAATGCCACTATTGAGGCGGCCAGAGCCGGTGAAGCGGGCAAAGGATTTGCCGTTGTCGCCAATGAAATCAAGGAGCTGGCCCGGCAGACTGCCGGTGCCACCGGCGAAATCAAGGAAAGAGCTCAAAATATACAGGCATCCACGGAAAATACAATCTCACAGATTGATAAAATCAGCAGCGTCGTTAAAGAGGTCAGCGACATCAATTCAACCATCGCTGCGGCAGTGGAAGAGCAATCCGCCACCACAAAAGAAATCGCTGAGAATGTATCCCAGGTTTCGTTGGGGATTAATGAGGTGAATGAGAATATCGCCCATACCAATACAGTCAGTTCTCAGATTTCTCAGGAGATTACCGACATCAGCCAAAGCACTTCTAAAATCTCCCAAAACAGTGAAAAAGTCAGCGACAGCGCATCAGGACTAGCCGATCTGGCCGATACCTTAAGTCAGATGGTTGGCCGGTTTAAAATATAAGACAATGGAGATTCATCCGTCAAAAAACGAATGAGCCCATGCGGGCGTCTCCTCCTCCTTTTCCATTGCTCTCAGTTCCGGACAATAATTCGAGCTGGCTGGACAAGGTTCCCAGGATAATAGGAAAAGGACCTTACCAAACTCTAAAATTATATTTACCGGACAGTCTGCAACTCCTTGGAACAGGATCCGGCGTATTATTTCAGGGTGGCGTTCAGATCGTCAACCGAACCGGAATCCGTATATATCCCTGCCACAAGTGCAAAGGGAGTGCCTTCCACGGCAATAACAAATGAAATCTTTCTTGACGGTTCGGTCTCTCCGGGTTTGGGCCATTCATACTCCACCCATTTCCCATTGGGGTGATTCGCCGCTTCACACATCGTTGGAAACCAGCTGAATCTTTCAGGCATTTCCATCCCTCTGGCATTTTCCGCAAAGGGATGGGTCATGGTGTGGCTGGGGCATTTGATCACCACCACATAGGTGTTCTTGTAAACGAATTCCCCTTTTGGATCGTTAAAAGCAGAAAAAGATTCCTCCTTGAGATTCTGGAGCACTGGATAGGCTTTTAGCACCAGTTGATAAACCTCTTCAGGGGTTGCAGAATCTTGGGCATTTACGTTTTGAAAAGAAAAAACCAGGACCGTTACAAAACAAAAGACACAGAAGAATTTTCGCATAATTGACTCCTTGCTTGATTATCGGTTACGAATTTTATGGATGTTTTGACAATGAAACAAGTATAGAATTTTCGCAACCAAATAGCAAGACCCTATATCCGCACCCCAGCCGCTGATCAAGATAGTCCACTGTTGAAAAACCAGGGTGGAAGTATTACGGATTTTATTACCCGTCTGAATCCGCCCTCTTTTACACCTTAAACAGGGTTACGGTTTCCTTAAGCTTGCCGGCCAGGCGGCTTAACCCCTGGGCACTGGTATCGATTTGAGTGGCACTCTCGGACATGTCTGCGGCAGCCTGGCTCACATCGGTGATATTTTGGGAGATCTCATTGGCCACCCCGGAACTCTGGGATACGTTTTGGGTCACCTCCTGGATTCCTTCAGCGGCCTGGCTCACGTTGGCGGCAATCTCCCGGGTGGTAACGGACTGCTCTTCCACTGCTGCAGCCACGGTGTCGATCATCTCATTCACGCTGGCAATGCCGCCGGTAACCTCCTGAATCTCGGAAACCGTATCATGGGTGGAGGTCTGGATCCCCTGGATCTTCTCCTTGATCTCAAGTGTGGCTTCGGCAGTCTGACGGGCCAGTTCTTTGATCTCGGCGGCCACAACGGCAAATCCCTTGCCGGCCTGGCCGGCCCGGGCAGCCTCGATTGTAGCGTTGAGGGCCAGGAGATTTGTCTGCTCGGAAATATCGTTGATGGTTTCCACCACATTTCCGATTTCCCGGGCCGAACGGTTCAGGTCATTGATTTTCTCCGATGCCCTTTGGGTCTGTGACACGGCCTTATTGCTTGTGTCCCGGGTTTTTTCAGTGTTCCGGGCAATTTCACCGATGGTGGAGGTCATTTCCTCGGCAGCCGCCGACACCATGCTGATATTGGTGGAAGACTGCTCAACCGCTGCCGCCACCGAGGTCATATTGGAACTCATCTCCTCTGTTGCCGAGGCCACGGAATTGGCGTTCCCCGACATATTGTCCGCCCCCTGGGACACCTTTCCGGCAACGGTCAAAAGAGAGGAAGAAGAGGTGTTGAGTTCCTCGGAATCCTGGGCAATGCTTTTTATTATCCCCTGGAGTTTTTCCACAAAGGTATTGAACCATTTTGCCATTTCACCGATCTCATCACGGCTGTCCGCGGCCAGGCGCATGGTCAGATCTCCTTCTCCCTGGGCGATATCCTTAAGACCTTCCACCATGAGGTTGATGGGTTTGATGAATCTTGCCGAGATCACATAGGCCAGTCCCCCGATCACGGCCAGCACCAGGAGGGTGATCATCAGGATGATGGTTCTTATTTTAGTGGAGACCTGGGATAATTCGGACTTTTCAATGAGAACCGCCATGACCCAGTCGGTTCTGCCGGACTGAAATGAATCCACCTGAAAAGGGATACCGTCTATGGTGGTTTCAAAGCTGGCCTTTTCCTTTTCCAGAATGGTCTCCATTTTGTCAATGCCGATCTCCTTGACGTTCTTGAGATTGTTTTCTTCATTTCTGGGATCGGCCAGGATCAGACCGGTTTTGTGGAGCATCATGACATACCCGGTTTCCCCGATTTTAACCCCTTTCATGATCTGGGCCAGTTTATCGGAGGAGACATCAATGGCCATTACCCCGTATACCTTTCCGGTCTTATCCTTAAAGGTCCTGGCATTGGAAACGATGGCGGAACCGGTGACCGCGTCTGTATAGGGATTGGTCCGGATAATACTCCCGTTTTTCTCCATGGCGGCCGTATACCAGGGCCGCTTTCTGGGATCATAGTCCTTGGCGTTTTTGGTTTCAGGCCATTGAATATACCCACCGTCTTCGGTCCCCATATAGACGTAAAGGGTTCCGGGATGGGTTTTTGCATAATTGTCAAAGGCCTCAAATATCTCCTGCTCAATCCCACCGTTTTGGGAGGGCGTCATTTTTGTGCTGCCGTCATACCCGGTAAAATATCTGGACAGGGTCGGGTCCGCAGCTTTAACCTTATCAAGGTTGGCGAACATATCAATATTTCGGTCCAGATCATCGTAAAACACCTCCAGTATCTGTTCGATGGTGTTTACCTGCTGGGCCACATTTTCAAGGTAGGTGCCATGAACCGAAGTATTGATCAGAATGTTCACGGCAACAACCACCGGAAGAATGGTAATCAGAATCAAAGAAAAAGAAAAAACAATGAGCTTTGACCGGATTGATTTGAGCATGATATATCTCCCCTGCCGGCAGGATTTTCCAGACGCGGCATTACATCTAAGATTTGAAATTCAGTTCCGGACCTTTAAAAAACACGCCGGTATCCCGGGCCTCACCCCCTGGCGCATCCGGGTTTTATTTCATAACTTTAATACTAATAACTTAAAAAATTGGATGGATATTATAGAATTTCTAAAAAAATGCAACAAAATTCGCAATTTTTATCAAATTTTAACAATTCAACAGCAGCCGGATTAAATGAAACTTGCTTTTCGTCAGAAAAGGGCCGAAAAATGATCAGGAGCGCGATGAATTTCCCTGTTCAGGCAGTCGGAGACGGCCCTGCAACGGCCTTCTGGTACATGGATTCAATGAGTTCATAATATTTCTCATTGATGATTTTACGTTTTAATTTCATGGTGGGGGTGATCTCTCCCGTCTCCACGGTAAAGGGCCTGGGCAGGAGGGTAAAGCTTTTAATGGTTTCGAACCGGGCCAGTTTTCCGGAGTTGAGGTCGATTCGTTTCCGGTAAAGGGCCTTGACCTCGGGCCGGTTGATCAGTCCTTCCACGGAATGCCAGGTGATCTGCTTTTTTTCGGCCCATTTTTCAAGGGCTTCCATGGCCGGCACCACCAGGGCGGATATGAATTTTTTTCCATCGCCGATGGCCACGATCTGTTCGATGAAATAATCTTTTCCCACAAGGGTTTCAATATGCTGGGGGGCAATGTTCTTCCCCCCCGAGGTGATGATCAGCTCTTTGATCCGGTCTGTGATCCTTAAAAATCCGTCCCTGTCAAACCGACCGATATCCCCGGTCTTGAACCAGCCGTCCACAATGGCCCGGGCGGTTTTTTCCGGGCTGTTAAAATACCCGGCCATGACCTGCCCTCCCCTGACCAGGACTTCCCCCTGTGCACCGATCCGGACCTCACAATCGGGCACAGGCTTGCCCACGGTGCCGAATTTATAGTCCCCGGGGGTATTAAAAGAAATCATGGGAGCGGTTTCCGTCAGCCCGTACCCCTGGCAGATGAGCAGGCCGCAGGCAAAAAAGAACTCTTCAATGGATTGGGCAAGGGGGGCTCCGCCGGCGGAAAAGAAATTTTTGGGACCGCCCACGATTTCCCTGACCTTGGACAGAATCAGCCGGTCCAGAATCCTGAATTTAAGCCTGAGCCCCAAAGAGATTGGGTTATTTTCCTTGAGGCATGTGTGATAGGCAAAGCCCGTCTCAACGGCCTTTTTAAATAAATATTTTTTTATCGGCCATGCGGTTTCACCGGCATTGTTCACGGCAGCATAGATTTTCTCATAGAGCCGGGGCACGGAAACCATGGCCGTGGGCCGGACGATTCTCAGGGTTTCTATGACCTTTTTAGGATCTTCAAGATAGGTGTTCAGGGCCCCCTTGGAAAAAACATAATAGGACCAGACCCGCTCATACACGTGGCTTAAGGGCAGAAAGCAGAGAGACACATCTTCCCGGGTTACAGAAAAATGGATGTCCAGGGCCTTGAACTGATGAAGGAAATTGGCGTGGCTGAGCATGACTCCCTTGGGATTGCCCGTGGTTCCCGAGGTATAGATAATGGTGACGATATCCTTGGATTGGATAGAGGCTTCCCGGCGGGCCAGTTCCGGTTCAAACCGGCCGGAGATATCCGGGCGGATAAAGGCCTCAAAGGAGACCGCATGGGAGGTTTTAGCGGCCAGGCCGGAATCATAGGAGACAATTTTAATTGGATCCTCCCCTGACCCCAGGGCCCGGGTATTGTCAAGCTGGAAGGCATTTCCCACAAACAGCAGCCGGATACCGGCATTCCGGATGATGAAAAGACTCTGTTCCCGGGTATTGGTGGCATAGATGGGAACGGACACGGCCCCGGCAAGGACACAGGCAAAATCGGTGATAGCCCATTCATACCGGTTGGCGGAATAGATCCCCACCCGGTCCCCGGGTTCAATACCGGCCCGGATCAGGGCGCACGCCGCAAGATGAATTCTTTCTTTTAGATCGCCGTAGCTGAGATGAATCCACTCTTCCCCCTCTTTGTACTTTAAAGCGGTCCGGGTCGCGTGATCTGCAAAGCCCCTGGTTATGATCCTGCCGATATGCTCGTATGACATTGCCTTTCCCCTGAAATTGTAAGTTAGGATTGCCGGAATGATGGAATCTGGCTTTTCATTACACCTTCCACAATCTATTCTTATTTAAAAGAACTTCTGCCCGGATATGATGCCTAGGATCCGGGTCCGTACATTAATTTCAACTGGGCAGGGATTTTTTAAGAAGGCCCATCCCATCTTGTAACTTCAGCCGGTCCGTCCTTCCAGATCGCTGTGGCAGATCACCTTGTTTCTGCCGGTCTGCTTTGCATGGTAGAGGGCATCATCCGCCATCTTCAAAAGAACTTCGGGATTGGATATTGTCGAGGCTAAAGGGTCGTCCAGCACCGAGATCCCAAAGCTTACACTGGTGCGGATGGAAATGCCGTCCACCTCGTAGTTGCCCCGGGAAATGCGCAGCCGGATACGCTCGGACACCTTTTTGGCCCCCGGGGTATCGGTTCCCGGAAGGACAAGGAGAAATTCCTCCCCTCCGTACCGGGAAACCCAGTCGATATCCCTTCGGACTCCCTCTGAAAAGACATTGGATATGATTTTCAGCACCTGATCCCCCACCGGGTGGCCGTATTGGTCATTGATTCTTTTAAAATGGTCGATATCGCAGAGCACAACGGCAAGGGATTTTTCAGATCTCCGGGAATACTTGAATTCCTTTTCCAGCTGCCGGTCCAGGTAGCCCCTGTTGAAAACCCCGGTCAGATTGTCAATGCAGGATAATTTCCGGATTTCACGATTTGCCCGGTTCAGTTCTTCTTTTTCATCGATCAGTTTTTTAAAATAAAGCGCCCGGATCCATTCCTGGGTATAGGCCACAAGGGAGATGCAGGCATAAGCGATGAAAAACCGCAGGATAAATGCCAGGGGATAGGCCTCTCCGGACAAGGCAAAGGCGGTAAGACGGACCATTATGAGAACCAGGGTGGATATATTCCAGACCAGCCCTTCCCGGTTACCCAGGATGAAATGAAAGAGCTGGGGAAACAATAAAAGCAAAAGGAATTTGGTCTGATCCTCATCGGTAAAGGCAATAAACAGGAGCCCGGTCGCCAGACTCCCCACGGCGAGCCGATAGATCCATTCCGCCCTCCGGACTCTAGGCAGCCATATAAAACAGAGGGCAAAGGAAAAGAGGATAAAAAGATCAATGCCTGTTTCCACAAAATTTCCGGCGGCAATGTCCTGGGCCATCAATCCGGCAGCCACCATTGATCCGGCAATGAGCAGCATCCCGGTCAGCCGCCGTCTTCTCCCGTCATCATTGTCCAGGGGAAAATCATTGAATATCTTTACTTTATTTAAGCGGTTCCACATCCAGGCTATACTCAGGTTATGGGTAAAATGAAAATCATGCCTTTTATAGAGGATTCTTTACCAGTTCACCAGGGAATATTCAATATCCGGAGCAGAATCTGAAAATCAAGAGCCCAGTGGGCGGCATCCCTGTTTTGAGCTTGCTATTTCCAGGCGAAACCGGGATGATTACTTTTGAATCATTTGAAAAGGATGGAAAAACATATGCCTTACGTAAATATAAAGATAACGGATGAAGGGGTGACCAAAGAACAGAAAACCGCTTTGATTCAGGGGGCAACAGACCTGCTGCAGAAGGTTCTGGGGAAAAATCCCAAGACCACCTTTGTCATCATAGAGGAAGTTAATACCGACAATTGGGGAATCGGAGGTGAAACCGTCACTTCCATAAGGAAGAGGTAAAAATAAGGGGCTGAAAAGCGCTCCGCCTCAAACAGTTGGGCAGGAAAATAGCCCGGGAAGCCCAACCGGGGCGAAAACAGATTTCATTCAAAAGGTCCTTACAAGATGGATTCCGTCCCCGGATTAACCAAGGGAAGCCTCCCGGTCCAGAGCGGCCAGTTTTTCACCGGGCTTTAACTGCTTGATCCGGTACTCCAGCCGGAAGGCCATGGCTTTTGTCATCCCCTTTGTGGCCCCGGCCAGTGTTACGGGCCGTCTGGACCGGGTGTACTTGGAGGCTTTGCCCAGGTTATGGAGAGCCAGGCGGTTTTCAAGGTTCTTGGTGACCCCGCAGTAGAGAGAGCCGTCTGAACAGGTCAGCAGGTAAACCTGCCAGTCTTTGGCCTCTGTCTTATTTTTCAATGCCAAATGCCCCTATGTTACAAAGAAGGATGCTTCTTCAACCGGTTGAGGATCTGCTCTTCCATCTCCTGAATAACCAGGGAAAGGGCCCGGCTCTCCCGGATCGGACCGGAATCGTTCCATCCGACCTCCAGGGCCCTGGCTTTTTTCTCCCTAAAAAGGGAAATGGAATCGACCACAGACTGCCAGGCAAAGAGTTTCTGGAGGATATGGCGTTCCGCCGGACCCAGGTCAACTGCCGTATCAATGGACCGGCCTTTCTGGGTTTTTATGATCATGATCGATGATTCCCCAAGTTTCTGGCACCTTTTCTTAAAGATAAATCCGCATAAACCTGGTAAAACCATATCAGAGATCGGGTTCTGTAAAAAGCCTGAAATAAAAAAACAAACCCCTCCCTTGAAACGAGAAGGCAGATGGCTTAGTTTGTTATGAACCGGCCCCTGCGTAGTCGACCAGAGTTGAACACCCTGAAATTTTCTGCTTTTGGCTTTGGGCTTTAGACTTTTGACCCTTATGTAAGGATACCCCATGTTCACCGAGACCATTACATTCCCGGCAGCCTTTGCAGCAGGTCTGCTCTCCTTTCTCTCTCCCTGCGTTCTGCCCCTGATTCCGGCCTATTTTTCGTTTATCACCGGGCTTTCCCTGGATGAAATGACCGCAGACAGAAAAGAGATCCGGCAAAAGGTGATCCTCTCCACCCTGGCCTATGTGGCAGGTTTTTCCTTTATCTTCATCCTGTTCGGGGCCTCGGCCTCATTTCTGGGAAAGCTGGCCTCGGAATACTCCTGGGTGGTCAGATATGTGGGCGGCGGGGTGATCCTGATCTTCGGCCTCCACCTTCTGGGCCTCATCAACATCAAGGCTTTTCAGTTTGAAAAGCGGGTTCATGTCAAGGAAAAACCCCTCCACCTCTTCGGCACCTTTCTCATCGGAATGGCCTTCGGGGCCGGGTGGAGCCCCTGCATCGGCCCCATGCTGGGAACCATCCTCATCGTGGCCGGGAACCAGGAAACCGTGCTCAAGGGGGTCTGGCTCCTGGCGGTATACTCGGCCGGAATGGCACTGCCCTTTATCCTCATCTCCATCTTCATCAACTCCATGCTGGATTTCATGAAAAAGGCCACCCGAATGATCGGGATCATCAACCGGATTGCCGGGGCCCTGCTGATTCTCATCGGGCTGCTCCTGATCTTTGACAAGTTCAGGCTCCTGGCCGTTATTTAATATGGATCAGACACCCAGGCAGTTCCACGCCTTTATCGGCGTGGCCACCTTTACCAAGCTCCTGCTCAACATCACCCGGAGGCTGGTCTATCCCTTTGCCCCTGAATTTGCCCGGGGAACCGGGGTGGGCCTGGCAGCCATCACCCCCATCATTGCCCTGAACCAGATCACCGGAGTCCTGGGACCCGTGGGCGCCGCCTTTGCCGACAGATACGGATACAAGCGCGTCATGCTGGCCGCCCTGGTCCTGGCCGCTATCGGAGCCTTTGGAGTGGGCTTTTTCCCCTTTTACACCACCCTGGCCCTCTGCCTCTTTTTCGGGGGTCTGGCCAAGTGCATCTTTGATCCCACCCTCCAGGCCTATATCGGGAAATCGGTTCCCTATGAGCAGCGGGGAAGGTATATCGGGATCATGGAAATCGCCTGGGCCGGCTCCACCCTGATGGGCATCCCCCTGGCCGGACTGGTCATCGCCCGGTTCTCCTGGCATGCCCCTTTCCTGATCTTGGGCGTGCTGACCGTTTTCTGCTTTGTGGGAATCCTGAAATTCATGGCCCGGGACAAGATCCCGGAATCTCAAAAGCACCCTTCCCGCGCCCTGTTCCTGTCCAATTGGAAGATCATCATGAAAAACCCCAAGGTCCTGGGGATGCTGGGATTCGCCTTTTTCATGTCCCTTGGCTCCGACAATCTGTTCATCGTGTACGGGGCCTGGCTGGAACAATCCTATGGTCTTTCCCTGGCCGCCATCGGCTTCGGAACCATCCTCATCGGCCTGGCCGAACTTCTGGGGGAAGGATGCACGGCCCTGATCTCCGACCGCCTGGGACTGAGACGGGCCATTCTCCTGGGAGGAGTCCTGTGCAGCGGGGCCTATTTTCTCCTGCCTGTTCTGGACCGGGGACTTGTCTTTGTTCTGGCAGGGCTGTTCCTGGTCTTTTTCTTTTTTGAATTTACCCTTGTCACATCCATGGGCCTGGCCACGGAACTGGTCCCGGAATTCCGGGCGTCCACCCTGTCGGCATTTTACGCCGTGGCCGGCCTGGGAAGGGTATCCGGGGCCTTTTGCGGGGGCCTGGTCTGGTCCAGATCCGATATCCTGAGCATCAGCCTCATTTCCGGGGTCTGCACCCTTCTTGCCCTGGCCTGCCTGACCGCCGGGGCAAGGTCGGGCAATTCATCCTGAAAGCCTGCCAAATCTCAGCGTTGACATCTTCCCGGGATTGGACTACGCTTTCCAAACACCTGTGATCAAAGAAACAAAAAAAGCGGCACACAGGCGGGCAAAACAAATACTGGAAAACGTGGGGACAGACTGCTGATCTTGCTGATGGCTGTTCCCGCTGTTCTCGCTTTTTAACATACGGAGAGAGAAAATGACCCAATTATTAAAGACCATCTTCCTGGAACGCCATCAGAACCTGAACGCCAAAATCGTCGAATTCGGGGGGTGGGAAATGCCCATCCAGTACCCGGAAGGCATCATTGCCGAGCACATGGCCTGCCGCCGGAGCGCAGGTATCTTTGATGTATCCCATATGGGCCGGGTATACTTCAGCGGGGAAAAAGCCCTGGCCTTTCTCCAGCATGTCCTGACCAACAACGCGGCCGCTCTGGACGTCGGAGAAAGCCAGTATACGCTGATCCAGAATGAAGCGGGAGGGGCCATTGACGACGCCTATCTTTACCGGTTTGAGCCGGACCGGTTTCTGCTGGTGGTGAACGCCTCCAACCGGGAAAAAGATCTGGCCCATTTCAGAACCCATCTGCCGGCCTTTGCCGGGGTGGAGATGGAGGACCGAACCTTTGACCAGGCCATGATCTCTCTCCAGGGGCCTGAATCCCGGACCATCATGGAAAAACTGATCACCGGGGGTCATCTGCCCGAGCCGGCCCGGAACAACCTGAGCATCGCCCGGATCGGGGAAACCCGGGTCCAGATCGCCCGGACCGGGTACACAGGGGAGCCCCTGGGATTTGAACTCTTTGTGGACAACGAACCTGCCCTGGAACTCTGGGACAGACTCATTGAACTGGGGGCCGCCCCCATCGGACTGGGAGCCCGGGATACCCTCCGCCTGGAGGCGGCCCTGCCTCTGTACGGTCATGAACTGGGAATAGACCATGAAAAAAAAGAGATCCCCATCTTTGCCTCCAGGCTGTCCAAATTTGCCGTCAGTTTCTCCCCCCTCAAGGGGGATTTCATTGGAAAGCAAGCCCTGGCCGCCCAATTTGAGGCCCTAGGCCGGATCATTGACAGAAATTTTTCCGACATATCCGCCCTGCCCCGGAGGGTCACACCCCTGGCTGTAACCGGCAAGGGGATAGCCCGGGAAGGATATCGGGTATTTTCAGGGGACCGCCACGTGGGATTTATCACCTCGGGCACCATGGTGCCCTTTCAGGTGGCCAAAGGATCCGGCCTTGACGGAGATTTTGAAGAGACTCCCAAACGCCGGGCCGTGGCCCTGGCCCTGATTGACAGCAATCTGGTTGAGGGGGATATCCTGGAAATCGAAATCCGGAAAAAAAGGTGTGAGGCCGTGGTGGTCCCCTATCACATGAGTTCCGAAGCCCCGCCCCATGTCCGGTCCATTCCCCCGGACCAGATTAAGCTCTTCCGGCTTGAACAACAAGAAAAGGCCGGGAACAAAAAAGAGAGGAAAACCCGGGCCGGAAACCTGGTCTCCCGGGCCCTGGCCAACCATGCCTGGCGCCGGAATCAATGCATCAACCTCATCCCCTCGGAGATGAGCCAGTCCTATCTGTCCCGGCTCCTGTCCATCTCCGATCCTGTGAACCGGTATGCCGAGCACAAGGAAATCAAGGCTTTTTCCGGGGAGGACGTATTCTATTACCAGGGAACGGAATTTATCCGGGATATCGAGCAGAAGCTGAATCAGGAGTTCATGGATTTCTTTGGCTGCTGCCGGGTGGAATCCAGGGTGATCTCGGGCCAGATGGCCAACACCGCCCTGTTCAGCGCCCTGGTGGACTATCTGAACCGGGCCGACCGGAAAAGCGAACAGCGCAGGATCTCCAAGATCATGAACAACCACATTATCCGGGGAGGCCATTTAAGCGCCCAGCCCATGGGAGCCCTGCGGGATTTCGTGGCCCGGGACCCCAAGACAGAGCGGCCGGGGGTGGTCAATTTTCCCGTGCTGGAGGACAACCCATACAAGATCGATATCCAGGCCTGTGAAGAGATCATTGCCGAACACAAGCCGGAGCTGGTCATCCTGGGAAAGAGCATGATCCTCCACAAGGAGCCTGTGGCTGAAATCCGGAAACTCACGGATGCGCTGGCCCCGGACTGTATTGTCATGTACGACATGGCCCATGTCCTGGGACTGTATGGTCCCCATTTCCAGGAACCCCTGGGCCAGGGCGCCCATGTGGTCACCGGCTCCACCCACAAAACCTATTTCGGAACCCAGCGGGGGGTGATTGCCGCAGACTTTAAAGAAGAAGATCCCCTTTACGAGCTCTGGGAGGCAGTCCAGAGAAGAACCTTTCCCGGGAGCGTCTCCAACCACCACCTGGGCACCATGACCGGTTTGCTCTTTTCCGCCTATGAGATGAACGCCTTTAGGGACGGGTACCAGGCCGCGGTCATCAAAAACGCCAAGGCCTTTGCAAAAGCCCTCAAAGACCAGGGCCTGGATGTGGCCGGGGACCCTGACATCTCCTTTACCGAAACCCACCAGGTCATCCTCAACGTGGGCTATGCCAGGGGAGCTGCCATTGCCAGGGCCCTGGAGGAGAACAATATCATTGTCAACTACCAGGCCACCCCTAGGGAAGAAGGATTTACCGCCTCAGGCGCTTTGAGAATGGGGGTATCAGAAATGACCCGGTTCGGCATGGGACCTGATGATTTTGGGACCCTGGCCTCCCTCATGGCCGACCTGATCAAGAACGGAGCTTTTGTCAAGGACAAGGTGGCTGAGTTCAGAAAAGACTTCCTGGACATGAAGTACTGCTTTGCACCGGAAGATTTTCCAGGGGTGGCGGAAAATCTGTTCGACTCTTTGAAATAACCCGGGTTTTCCTAGGAAAACTGTGCATGAGAAGCCCGTGTTCCAGGGCTTTTTCAATGAACCCACACCCCTGAGATAGGAGAAGGATCTTGTTTTTCTGGTTGTCAAAGCTGATCTGGATGGTCATCTCACCGGATATCCTCCTGGTGCTCATGATCTCCACGGGATTTTTGCTGCTCCTGGCCGGGGCCGTGAAAAAGGCAAAACTGATCCTCACCCTTGGAGTGTCGGCCATGCTCATCATTACCTTTGTTCCGGTCGGGGAATTTATACTGGCCCCCCTGGAGAACCGGTTCAAGACCCATCCGGATCTCCCGGAAAGGGTAGACGGAATCATCATGCTGGGCGGATCGGAGAAAGCCTATCTTGCCCATTTCCGGAACCAGGCAGAGTTGAGCAGGGCAGCGGAGCGGTATCTGGGATTCATCCGCCTGATCCGGCAATATCCGGACGCAATTCATCTCTTTGCCGGCGGATCGGGAAGCTTGAGTCATGGGGAATACAAGGATGCAGATGTGGCCCGGATGGTGTTTGATGACCTTGGAGTCGATCCCGCAGGCATCCTATTTGAATCCAGGTCCAGAAATACCCATGAGAATGGAGTCTTTTCAAAGGCTGCGGTGAATCCCAGGCCCAACCAGAACTGGATACTGGTCACAACCTCATGGCATCTGCCCCGGGCCGTGGGTGTATTTGAAAAGATCGGATGGAAGGTGATTCCCTATCCGGTGGATCATCTCACCCATCCGGACAAGCCCCCCAGCCTGGGTCCGGACTTTTCAGGCCACCTGACTATCCTGAAGATGGCAATGAGGGAATGGGTGGGGCTGATTGCCTACTATATCACAGGAAGAACATCTTCTATTCTACCGGGCAGGGCCTGAATCGATTCATACACCATCCCGGAAAAACCAAGCGTGGAGAACCCTGCCCGAAGTATTGACGTTTCCGGGCATTGGGCCGGGTGCCTCAAATTGATATCGCCAGGTTAATCCGTCACCGGTTCAACAGGGTCACCTTTTTCTATTGCACCGCCCTTGAGTACCCTTGCAAAGACTCCCTCTCTGGGCATAATGCAGTCCCCTGTCCGGTAAAAAATGGTACATTTTTTATGACACTTTTTGCCGATCTGGGTAATTTCCACGAGTGCTTCCCTGCCCAGCCTGAACTTCCGGCCCACCGGCTGTGAAGCCCAGTCAATGCCTGTTGTGGCAATATTTTCGGCAAAATCTCCGAAGTTAAGTTTCAGGGCTTCGGTTTCGGCCTTTTCTATGCTTTCAGATGCCAGAAAACTGACCTGCCTGTGCCAGTCGCCTGCATGGGCGTCCCCTTCTATCCCGTAATTTTCGATGAGCTGAGCCTGATCCACGCAGGTTTTGATGGTTCCCTTTTCCCGGCTCACCGCAATGGATACGATTTTCATTTTGTCTTCCCGGTATTTCTGCCCCATTTTGGGGATGGTTAAATATCTAAGCCATAATAATATCACAATGTGGCATAAAACTTCAATTGGGCATCCGATGTAAGCAAAAGAAGAGGTTCAAAATGGCTACTAATTCAACGGAATAAACCACTGGCATGCCAGTGGTTTATTCCGTTGAATTAGGACCGCAAATCTCATGAAATGAACGAAATGACCCGCCCCTTGGTTCATCTACTGCGTTGCACCAAAGCCCCAATGGACCTGCTAACCGTTGGCGTGCCTTGTATATGAGCCAAAGTTCGGCGTACTTTCGGTTCATTTTATTTCATCTGCGATCCTTAAGGCCTGTGGTCAAAATAAAACCTCTATCAGTTTAACTGCCTCTTCTCTCAATTCAGGTGCATATTTCTTTCTGTCTTTCTTTATTTGACACCTCCGTGTGGGTGGGTTATTAACCCACCCTTAGAGAAGTGTCCACAATTACCCTACCACCTCAGTTATCAAGCGGCAGTTCTTTAAGACTCGGGCAAAAGGTCATACACCAACAGACACTGTTTCGGGGAGCGTGCTCCCTCCGTCGATAACAACCTGGGTTCCGGTGATATAGCTGGATTCGTCAGATGATAGAAACGCAACCAAATCACCGACCTCCTTGATGTTGCCGAGGCGGCCCAGCGGGACACCGGAGGCGATTCCTTTAATGACCGAATCTGGATTGCCAGGATCTGATTCACGGGCGATCTGGTCGGCCATCGGAGTCATGATGTACCCGGGGCAGATCGAGTTGACAGTGATTCCATTTTTTGCGACTTCACGGGCTAGGGCCTTGCCGAAACCCCAAAGTGCAGCCTTAGTGGTCGCGTAAGCAGTCTCGCCCTCGTCGGCCACAATCGGACCTGTCACTGAAGACAAGATCACAATGCGGCCATAATTGTTGTATATCATATTGGGCAGGACCGCTTTGGTAACATTCCAGGTACCCTTAATATTTACGTTAAAGTGAAAATCACGGATTTCATCGCTCATCTCCAGGAAATTGGCCAACCGGACAACACCCGCATTGTTGACAAGGATGTCTATTTTGCCTTTGTCGGACAATATTTTCGCCGCAGCCTGCCGACATTCTTCAAATTTGGTGACATCCACCTTGTAGGAGCTGCTCTTCCCGCCTTCAGCCGAGAGTGATTCAGCGGTTTCAAAGACGCGGTCCGATATATCCCACAAGGCAACTGAGGCGCCATGCGCCGACAGTACTCTGGCTATTCCCTCGCCGTTTCCCATTGCCGCGCCAGTGACTACGGCGACTTTTCCATCAAGTTTTTTCATATTAAACTCCTTGTTATTCTTCGTTAATGTCTTGAGTTTCCGTTTTTGCGACATTCCGTGCCGGAAGTATAGGTCCTTTGATTTTACACATTAACAACTATCCGGACATTGCCACCTTTCCTCCAGAGTTTCGAAGCGTCGTATGGATATGCTTGTCTCAATGGCTATTTATCTTATCTTGTTAAAAATCTTTTTCACCATCAGGAGTTTGCATCCAAACTTTATTTTTCGGCCAGATGACAAATATGGCCCAAAGCCATATGATGGCACCCAAACCAAGATAGATGGTCAATACTCGCATGGCCCCCCAGTTCAAGCTGAATGTACAGCCAAAGGTGATGATGCCGGCTATGATCAGTGCAAGCACGCGCATGCCCATACCCCCGGGAATTTTGAAGGGACGCTCCCATTCAGGGTAATTTAGAGCCAGTCGAATGGCTGAAACCATTATAATCAGATACGTTGTGGCACAGCCGAGCGCCATCAGGATGAAAAAATCGGCCACAAAAGTGCTGTTCTTATTCAACAGGAAGGCGATGCCAATTGCCAATACTAAAAGATTGGGCAGAATCGGTTCGGAATGCCGATTGGTCTTGGCAAACGCTTTTGGTAGGAAATTATGCCGTCCCATGGCGTATAAAAGCCTGACCGAGGATATCCAAAAGCCCAAGACGCTTGTAGCAATGGGAAAAAGAATACAGGTGATGCCGAAAAATAAAGCGTAACGCTTCCAGCCTGTGCTCCAAGTCACCATTTGTTTCAAGATTACAAAACCGGAAAAATCTCCATTGTTGGTCAAGGTTTCCCAAGGGGCGACATTGGAGGTAAAAAAATAGAAGAAGATATAGATGACACCGGCCGATACCGCCGATCCCCAAATGGCCTTGGACAGGCTTTTAATAGGAAAATTACCTTCTTCAACCAGGTTTGGCACAACTTCAAACCCGAAATAAGGAGTAATAATGATGGACAAACCAACCATCCAACCCCAAAAAGGACCGTACTTACTCTCGAATCCAGACCTGAAATGAGGCGTCAAATTCGCAAAATCCAGACGGTCGCCTAAAAACAGAACAACCACGGTGATAATGCAACCGATCATGGCCGCAAACAGCATGAAAGTCTGTACACTCCCAGCAATCTCTATTTTGTACATACTCATGAAACAAAATGCAACCAGACATCCGCAACCAATTAAAGTGATTGTCTGGTCACTGATCCCAGCATTGGTCGTAAAATTCAACCAATCCAGTACGCCCATGACCCCGGCCGGTGGCACAGCGATCCAGGCGAGCATGATCAACCAACAGGACCAGAAACCGGCGTGTTTGTTCAAACCAACGGTTGCGTATCGCAGTTCGGCTCCAGTAAAGGGCATCACCGCCGCCAGTTCACAATAAACATAGGCGATGGGCATGATCATAAACGTCATCATAAGAAAGGCCAACCAGGTGGCGGGACCGCACGATGAAAGGAATACGCCGTCCCAGTATCCCATGAATGTGAAAATGGCCCCTGTGGCGAGAGAATAGACGTAAACCCACTTGAGCGAGCGTTTCAGCGTTCCGGAACCTTTCCACTTGTCAGATAATGCTTTTTCGGTCTTAGTCGTTTCCATATTTAATCTCCTAAATAGCTTATGATTTAGTTTTCATATTCACTGCGTTTTCCGCCGATGAATTTGGGCCGACACCTGGCCACTGTCACGTGTGCATATCCGATCTGTATGATTCTGGTTCTTACCGGAACAGCAACGGGATGAAGGTGCATTCCGATAAATGTGTCCCCAATGTCTACCCCCGCATCTGCCACAATGGATTCCACCGCCACAGGCTCATTGAAACCCTGATATGCCTCTGCGGCAAAGGCCCCCCCGGCTTTGATCCTAGGAACCACGCAAACCGGTTCATACCCTCTGAGTTCGGCCACGGCAGACTCCATGATCAGTGCCCGGTTCAGGTGTTCGCAGCATTGCGCGGCAAGGAACAACCCCTTTTCTTCTATTACCGGGCAAATACCCTGGATAACAGCCTGGGCGATTTCCTTGACCGATGCGGTTCCGATCCGCTTACCCACGATTTCGCTGGTGGAACAGCCCACCACCAAAAGCTTGCCCGGTTTAAGCCCAGCCACTTCAAGAAGTTCGGCCATAACGGTCCGTGAGTCCGTCAAAATCCGGTTTAACATTGTTTGATCCATATCATACGTCCTTTCTGACCTTTTCCGACTGCTTTATCCGGGGGATCTAGTATCCCACCCGGCACATGGTATAGTCCTCATACCCTGTGGTGACCTTTAAATATCCGGCCAGTTCGGCATTCAGTGTTTCATCTCCTGTATCCACCAGAAGTGGACGGCCGTTCAGTGCAATGAGTTTTTCTTTGGTGGCAATCACACGGATGTTCTCCCGCCCGACGTTTCGGATAATCCGGGGACTGATCTGCTGATTCCCCCTGCCGAAAAGATGGCCCTGACCACCGATGACAGTGAGCACGATTTTGGTTTGTTCCCCGGCTATCAGGTCCCAGAGCTGCTGTTCATCAACATCCGAGGCCACGATTTTACGATTTTTAACAACATCCACTCCCAAAAGAGTATTTTCAAGATTCAGGTATTCCATGACAGACCGGGTGGTCGTGCCCGGCCCAATGATAAAATAACAATCTGAATTCTCCATCTCATCCGCGATATCTTCGGCAATACCGGCCAGAATTTCTTTTTCTGCCCTTGCTCCCCCGGATTTGACACTCTGGACGAACCGGGGTTCCTCAGGCACCTTCATATAACCGAATAGCTTGGCCTTAACCCGGCCCTCCCGAAATGCATCTTCATCAATGTCCATGACCTCCGAGGACCGGATCGTCATCTTTTTTCGTTCCAGGAACATGGCAGCCACCTGGCCGGCACGTTTAGGATTCACGGCATAAACCGCAGAATGAATTTTCACCCCGGCCGGAATTCCCAGAACTGATACATTTTCACCTACGGCGTTGTATATATTCCGGGCAGTGCCGTCACCGCCGGCAAACAGAAGAAGATCCACTCCGGCATCGGCCATTTCCATGGCCGCTCGAATGGTATCCGAAGGAGTGGTCCGGCCCTGGTCAATGGATCCGATGACTATGGGGGAAAGCCCGGCATTCAGGCATTCTTCCTCACCCATCACACCAGGATAGGTCAGGATTTCCACCGGGATTTTCATGCCGGCTACCTCCTTTAAGGCGGTCATTGCCCGGCCCGGAGACTCCGGCCGGGCACCAAGGGCAATCGCCTTTTCAAGTATATCTTCGCCGTCGCTGCCCTTGAGTCCGACCCTGCCGCCAATGCCGGCAACGGGATTAACAATTACACCTAGTTTTTTCATAGATCACCTGCTCCTGATGCAAAATGGAGGCGGGCCCTCTGGTTAAACACCTTGAAAAGGGCTCCGCCCAAAGGCAAATTATTTTAAACCTTTTTTCTTCAGGTATTGGCGCCAAGTGACGGCAATCCGTTCAGGCTCATCGATATTTGGAGCCGGAACCTTATGAACCGGCATATTGTATGGGGCATTTTTAACCATTTCCGGATTTTCATAGGCTTCATCGGAAATCTTTTTTAAAATCGCCACATACTCGTCAATGTCATCTTTGGAATAAGATTCGCAGGGTTCCAGGGTAAAGGGCTCGGGCACCACCCAGGGGTGGTGGCTGGTCCAGTAATGCTGGAGCCCGTAATCGCCCATGCGGCGCATGACATCATCCGTGCCCACGCCGGTCTCCTCTTTAAGGGTTTCCCAGCAGTACCGGACCTGTTCCAACCGGGTTTTGCCTTCAGCATACCAGACCTTGACGCCGCGGATCTGCCGCAGTTTCTTTTCCATATAGTTGGAATTGAGGACCGAACATCTGGCCACTTCCTTTAAGCCCTCTGCACCGTGCTGCATGATCCAGGCATAAGCTTTAAGGGCAACCGTGGCATTGCCGAAAAATGCGCGGACTTTACCGATGCTGTCTGGATAGTTGGAATTCAAAAAATATTTTCTCCCGTCAAATTCCACCCGGGGAACCGGAAGAAAAGGTTTGAGGATCTCCCTGACGCCGATGGCGCCCATGGCAGGGCCCATGCACCCGTGAGGAGTGGAAAAGGTTTTGTGGACATTAAAATGGCACAGGTCAAAGCCGGCTTCCCTGGCCCTGGCAATACCCAGCATCCCATTGGCATTGGCCTGATCGTAGGAACAAAGGGCGCCTACAGCATGGGCCGCGTTCACGTATTCTTCGATCCGTGGGTTGTAAATGCCTGTATCTTCCGGATTTGTAATGAAAATACCGGCCGTCCTTTCACTTAATGCCGCCTTCATGGCTTCAAGATCAGGATACCCCTTTTCATCAGGCATCAGGGTGATGACCTTATAACCGGCCGTGGCAGGCGTGGCAGCATCGCAGGGATGAGAGAACATGGTCGTAATGATTTCATCCCGTTGATGATCTCCTCTTGCGTTGTGATAGGCCCTGACAATAGAGGCATTGGTGAACACTCCGTGGGCACCTCCGCCAGGCTGGAGGCTGAACTCATCCAGGCCTGAAATTTCCCTGAGAAACTGGGCCAGTTTATAATAGATTTCCAGAATGCCCTGAAGGGTGTCAGTGTCCTGAAGGGGATGGACCTCCGTAATATTCGGATTCCGGGCTGCGATATGTTCCTGGACCTTGGGACTGTACTTCATCGTGCAGGTTCCCTGGCTGATATCAATGTTAACGTCTGTGCCAAGGGTTTCCTGGGACAGGTGAAGATAATGGCGATTAACCCGCATCTGACTGACCTCCGGAAGGGCTGCCGGAGTTTTCCGGGCCATCCCTTCCGGCACCAGGCCGATGCCGTTTCCAATTACCCTTTCAACCACAGCATCGGCTTTGGGCACCAAAACCCCCCGTTCGCCAGGAACACTCATCTCGTATATAATCTGTTCGTCCCATCTTGCCTGATGAAATTTTCGCAACAATGTTTTTGCATCTCTGCCCATAATATTTACTCCTTGTATCTGATTGACTGATTCAAAATTTTTTCTTTGGCTTAAACAACAGCTTTCAAAGCATAAACCAGCTTATCGATGTCCTGGCTGTTCATGATTTCCGTGACGCAGTATAAAGCGCTCTGGCCCAAATCCGGGAATTCGAAAGAAAGATCTTTCCCTCCAAAAATGCTGAAGGCCATCAACTTCTGGTTGATCTGGGCAACACTTTTGCCGGTTTGATTGAAATTCACTACAAATTCTTTGAAAAACGGAGTGGGGAAATGGATTTCAACGCCAGGAATCTCCTCTATTTTTTTAGCGGCATAAGCCGCGTTCTGCATAATGGTCCGGCCGACTTGCTCCATTCCCTTGGGGCCCATAAGGGCCAGATAAGCCCCGGTGGTAATGGCCCATAACCCCGTGGTGGTCCCGGTGAATTCTTTTCCTTTTTCACGGGACCCGTACGAGGTCCGATCGTACAGGACTTCACCGAATCCGTATTCCCCTTTCTTTACCGTTTCTGTAATGCCGAACATAAGCTCGGTAAATTCACTGATGTATTTCATGTCATCGCGGCTGGCAATGAAGCCGGTCTGCCCCCCGCCGCACTGCATATGAATTCCGAGGCTTTGGGAATCGCCGCAAGCCAGGGTAGCGCCGTAATGCGCTGGAGGAGCAATCACACCGCAGGAAATCGGATCTACTTTAACCACGAATTCTGCACCAGCTTCTTTTGCAATCTTTCCAATTTTTTCAGCCTGGGTCTCAAGCATGCCCAGGTAGCAGGGATTTTCAATGAAAACCGCGGCTGTTTTATTCGAAATTTTGGACTCTAAGTCGGAAAGATTCATCAGCCCCGTGGCAGAATCAAAATCTACAAAGGTAATGGGCAAATCAGGTCCCCCCACCCCATTCAGATAATTCTTTATGACCAGCAGGCCGTCCGGAGATACGGACGAGGGCATGAGAATCTCTTTTCTCTTGCAGGCTCTGGATGCCATTCTCAAAGCCCGTGCAGCAGCATGGTGGCCGTCATAGACCGGACAACTCAACACATCCATATCCAAAAGTTCGCCCATGTTGCTGGCATATTCGAACAGGGCCTGCCATTTCCCGTGATCAGCATAGGAGTCCCCTACATAAGCGGTGAGGAACTCCCCCCTGCCGCTGACCTCATCACATACTGCGGGAATGAAATGCTGGGCACAACCTGCTCCCAGAAAATTTAAATACTCACTGCAGTTCTTATTTTTCTTCAGCAGTCCTTCCACATGCCTGCGGATTCCGTATTCATCGTGAATCGGTTCCGGCAGGTTCATGGTGCCCTTAAATTTAAGGTGGTCCGGAATCTCTTCATAGAGCTCCATGATATCGTTAACATTGATCTCTTTGAGCATTTGAGACTGTATCTCAGGTACTGAATTGGGGATGTATGGGTATACGGTTTTGTTTTGACTCATCAAAAGTCTCCTCAATGATAGGGTTAAAAACAATTGGAAGCCGGTGCCGATCGGTCGCCCGGAGATGCCAAACAGGTTGTTTGTAACGCAACTGTCAACCATCTGGATTTATTAATCTTCCGAATATTAACAGGAGCAACGAATGTGCCGGGCCGGTTTGCTTTTTTTAACCATCTGAAATTTAAAGATTCTTATAGTTTATTGGGTGTGTTCGACAAGATAAGAGCAAAAACTGGATATGAGCAGGACTTGCCCACATATAGAAGCCTTCTAACATGAAAAACCATGAATGGCCGGGGGATCAGTCAATTTCGGGCAAGATATGCCCATACCGGGCAAATCCGGCCGTGTTTTCCCACCGGATTTGCCTGCAGTTCAGATAAGAGGCATCTTACCCCTGGGTTTAAGTTGGATTCAGGCCAAATCGTTTCATTTTCTGATACAGGGTTCGCCTGGGGATTCCAAGTACCCGGGAGACTTGGCTCCGGTTCCACCGGGATTTCTCCAGGGCATTGAAAATTACTTTTTTTTCAAACCTGTCAAGTGTTTCCCTGTAACTAAGGGAGGATTCTAACTCGTCCGAAGGGAGGATCGTGCCCATGGTGTCATTGCCCTCCCACTCAGTGCGATTTCCCCCAAGGCCCAACTTCCCCACCGTCTTATATCGGTGAAGCACATTCTGCAGTTCCCGGACATTACCGGGCCAGTCGTAATTCATCAATTCATCATTGACATGTCCCGGAATATTCCAATTCTTTCCCGACCCTTTGAACAGGGACAGGAAATGTTCCACCAGAAGTTGAATATCCTCTTTTCGTTCCCTCAGGGGAGGCAGGATAATGGACAGGACATGAATTCTGTAAAAGAAATCCTCCCGGACAACACCTTTTCTCACGGCCCGGCTCATATCCTTATTTGTGGCTGCAATGATTCTGAAATCCGAGTGGCAAATCTTCTGACTGCCGATCGGCGTATATCCGCCGCCTTCTATGGCCCGAAGCAGTTTTCCCTGCATGACCAAATCCAGGTCCCCGACCTCATCGAGAAACAATGTGCCTCCATCAGCCTGGTCCAGGTAACCGGATTTGTCAATGAATGCCCCTGTAAACGCCCCTTTTCGATAGCCAAAAAACTCACTTTCCAGAAGCGAATCCGGAATGGCATAGCAGTTCACCGGCACAATTGCCTTGTCACTCCGATTGCTCACCTCATGGATAGCCCGGGCCACCAATTCCTTGCCGGTTCCAGATTCCCCGTATATTACCACGTTGGCATCTGAATCAGCCGCCCGGATGATCAATTCATACACCTGCTGCATGGCCTGGCTTTTGCCGATAATATTGCAGAACTTAAATCGCTCTTTTATGCTGGCCCGAAGCCGTTGGTTTTGTTGGTGAAGATTTTCTGCCCGCTCTCTGACCCTGAGTTCCTTGATCTTTTTCTCATTGATATTTCTTATGGTACACAGTAGGGCAGGTTCGTCGTTCCAATTGATTACGGCATTGTTGACCTCTGCCCAAAAAATTTCCCCGTTCAGGGTCATACAGCGGGTCTGAAAAATATTGCTCCTGCCATTGTCTGCCTGCAGGGTACCCAGTTCCTTTTTGAACCGCTCCCTGGATTCAGGAGCAATGAGTCGCAACACGTCCTGTCCCACAATTCGACCAGCGTCATTGTGGCCAAACATGCTGAGCAGCGCATCGTTGACAAAAACCAGTTTCCAGTTAAGGACCACCATGATGCCGTCGGCCACGTTCTTTGTCAGGAACCGGTACCGTTTCTCGCTTTCGGTCAATGCTTTTTCAGCCAGTTTCCGTGAAGTAATATCTCTTTGGGAGCCGAAATGGCCTACCATTTTTCCTTCCTGGTTATAAATGCAGAAGTAATCTCCAAGAAACCATACCGTATCACCGGCAAATTTGGTGGGTCCCCGGAATCTTCTCTCACTGGTCTCACAGGTAAGCTTGCCGTGGTCAAAAATCTGTCTCCACATATTCCTAGCATTTTCAAGGTCATGCCGGAAAAAGTCATTCAGGGTCAACCCCATGAACTGCTCCCTGCTGGCCTTATACTGCTGAAGCATGGCGTCATTGATCCGGACAATGTGCTGGTGGGAAAAGGCATAGTCAAGGGCCTTATCCTTGTCCACGGTATCATCCCACAAAAATGGTTCCTCAGCTTCCATGAACCAGATGCCTTCAACGCACTGGGCAAAGTAAAGCTCCATGAAGTGTTCACTTTCCCACAGCTTCTGATTTTTCTGAATCCGCAAAATCGGCCGATCCCAGTCATCAATCGAGACTACGGAATTCCAGGTTGTGCCGTCCTGTAATGGTTTCCGATCAGTTATCATGTGATCCCCTCCGCTTTCAAACAGTGATCATTGCCACCCCAGATATTCCAAGGAATAAAACAAAACACGGAAAAGAATATTAAAGGGTGTTGAAATCATTCAAATTTTCTGTTTCGTTATAGGTACCCCACGTGTTTGGAATTCTTTTTTCCAATGTCAAATTGCTCGGTTTTTACCGTAGCAATATCTGGTTTTGTTTTTTACCGCATAAAGTCTATTTCAGACAGCGGCCTTTGTTGTATTCAGATATACCGGCAGCGACCGATCAATCGGCTCAGAAAAAATCCTGCATTGAACGTTCAATTCATCCTGTGGTAGCAAACAGCTCCTTTTGTCCATCATATTTTTTTATTGGTTTATGCCTTGTTCCGGCCATTTCAATCAACAATGTTACGATAGTTGTCAAAGTTGATCGGACAATTACACCATCCTGGCTTCTTACCCGTGTTTGTTCGAGGCCTTCTCTTTTTTTCATCAGATTAAAGGGCCTTTCACAATTTTTCCGAATCTCGATTGCGTCTTGAGATCCGCTATGAAAAGTCGGCATTGGTTGAAAATAGCCATTGTCAAAATCAACGATCCTTAATTTTGGACAATTTGATTCAAATGCACACTCACCCGGAGCGGCATCACATCCAAATTCGCGGCCTTCCGGTGTCGATCCTAAAAACTGCATCGGAATCTCACAAGAATCATTACAGGCAACCCTTAATGGCGATTCCAAAACGTTGTCAGGAAGTTTGGCTTTCTCCGATGCAGGGGCTACGACATAGACTCCGGTTTCATTGAGAACCGAACCATCACTATCGTGATAAGCCTGGTCGGCGGTTATCAATTTGATATCAATACCCAATGCCTGAGCAAGCTTGATCAACGGTTTTAAAAACAGGCTGTCATGATGATTTGCTGCCCCTACTATAGATATCAACGGAAAACTATGGCCTGTCGATGGGTTGATGGCGGTTAGTGTATGAATCCGGTACCCAATAACGTAATACGATTTATCCCTTTTATTCCGGCGTTTTCCACAGTCACAGTCCGGATCGGAATAAATTCGTATTTTCTTGCCTTTGACCTGAATTGTACAAAGGGGGTAATTGATTTCAGACGGCAGCTCACTGGAATCAACACCATGGATAACGGCACTCTCAAGACAGCTTGATTTATAAAAATGATGGAGAAAATATACCAGGACATTCATCAATTGTTTGAAATTCAGGCCACGCCGGAAGTGACACAACTCAGTATGATCTACCTGGAGTTTGGTATTTAAAGGCAACCGCACAAAACGCCTGTTTTGCTTTCGTTCCCTGCCAAAATATTCATCGCTACAAAACTTCCTGTAACTGATTTCAGGGTATTTGATAATTTTTAAAAGCTCCATCCGGAACAATTGATAGGGTTGAATATCCCTATGCACAGCGGAATAACCGTCAGGTGCGATCAAATCATTGATAATCTTGTTGTCTAAAAGCTGATCAATAAATTGTAATTCTTTATCTACAATTTCAGAGTATGGTTTTTTCCGGTTGTCAAAGTCAAACAAATTATCGGAATGAAAATTCTCAATATAGGCAGCCATCTCCTGAAGATCGAGGATACCTTCAGATGGTCTTTGATCTTCTATTCCTATGAGTTCTTCGATGGGAATGTCCAAGGCCAAGGTATGGGAATAATCATAATTATCCACAACCTCCATCACGATTTGCTTTATCAGCTCTTTTTTGGACTTCCTTGTCATCTTTTTCCAGTTCGAAAAACTCTTTTTCAATTGCTTTGTGATGATTCACCTGATATTTTTTGTATACATAAGGCCTCTGCGTTGTTGTTTCATTTTTTGTTTGCTGCTTAAAAAGTTACAACGAAACAGAGGCTTTTTCAATCTTTAACTAACCGAAAATTTGCTGTATTTCGTCATGCAGATGCTATCGATTTCAACACCCTATTAGTAAAGACCAGAAAATTTTTATTTTTTGAAAAATTTTTATACTGGACGAAGATAATCCCCAAGCCCTTGTCCGGCAAAGGGTTCAATAACAAAACAGAAAAGGCCATCCACAGGGAGAAAAACACAATCGAATATAATTTCAGCAGGTTACTTAAACCAACTTCGATTTTGACAAGAATTTCTACCCATGGTACCGTGTTCATGTTTACGTCCCCCACGGGGCAGGAAAGTACGAGTTGACGGTACATGCAACGGAAAGAGTAATGTTGGGCTTCTTTGCTATTGTGAATTCAACCAAGGACTTGGAGCAAAAAATTATGATTTGTTCAACTGCCGGAACAGGTGGGAAAAACAGCAGGTCGAACGCCCTTCCCAGAAAAGATACCCTAACCCAAAACAGAAAGATCAATCCAAAAGCAGACAGCCCTAAGAACCTGGGCCGTGAGGTGTTTCAGGCCGGGATCTAAAGGACCCGGCCCATAAAGAACCCATGGTTTTGTTCTTTTGCTGTCCATCTGTTTTCTCTTTATTCTTCTGAATATCTGTTTAACCCGAATAGTAAATACGCATATCAATGAGGAAAGATCCCATGGTCAAATCAGGAAAACCCATACCCGCCGGTAGAATCATCCAGTGTCAGACCGCATTGGTCACCCGGATTGCCCTGTTCTTGAAAATTCTGTCCAAGGAAAACTTCCAGAGACTGATGAGAGATGCTGCGGGCCGGCCCCTTTCCTCCGAGGGGCAATTGCTCAAACTCATGGTTGCCAAGGGGTATATCAGCCCCAAGGCAGCCCCCAATCTGAAAAAAACCTGCCTTAATTTTGCAAAAGCGCAAAAAGATACAAGATTCGGCTCCCTTTGTATTGAATTCGGATTTTTAAACCAAAGCAACCTGAAACTGGCTTTGGAAGAACAGAAAGAGCTCAACCAGGAGGGCAGGACCGTTTTCATAGGGAACCTGCTTGTAGATGCGGGCATGATCTCCGAACAGCAGCAGAAACTGATTCTCCAGAAGCAGAAAATGGATCAGGGATCCAGGGGGAGCAGCCCGGACAATCAGACAAGGGAGATACGGGAAAAGGGGATTGTCCTTTTTATCCCTGAAAATGAACTAAGGGTATATGCTATCCGGGAGGACAAGACAAACCCCTTTCTGAATCTCTCCGGGCTCAAAGATTTTCTGGATGAAAAGGGCATCATATACGGAATTGCCAAGGATTCGGCCCTGGAAGAATTTCTTTCCGATGACCAGTATACTGAAACCTGGTTTGAACTGGCCAGGGGCTTAGAGCCGGTGCAGGGGACCGATACCCAGATATTTTACATGTTTGAGCAGGACTACCTCTCCCCGGGGAAAACGGCTGAAGACGGATCCATTGATTACAAGGCCAGGGGGAAGGTCCCCTTTGTCAAGGCCGGAGATGTCCTGGCGGAAAAGGTCCCGGGCAAACTCGGAAACAGCGGGTTGAGCGTTTTCGGGAAGGTAATGGAAGCGGAACCGCCCTTTGATACGGAGATTCAACCGGGCAAAGGAGTCTATCTGTCCGGGGACGAGCTTTCTGCCCGCGCTGAAACAGACGGATATCCAAAGCTGAGCAAGGACGGCATTCTTTCCGTAAACGATGCCCATGTGATCCAGGGGGATGTGGATTTTACCACGGGCCATATTACATTTTCAAAAAACGTCATTATTACCGGGACCATTAAAAACGGATTCAGGGTCGAGGCCAAAGATGTGGTGGCCAAATCCGTGGACGGCGGTATCATCCATGCAAAAGGGGATGTGACCGTGGCCAACGGAATCACCAATTCCCGTGTCAATGCAGAAGGCTCTGTTTCTGCAGGCTTTGTCTACAAGTCCTCCATTGAGGCCATCGGGGATGTGGAAATCGGCACAGAGGTGGTGGAAAGCCGGATATCCCTTGAGGGAACCTTTGAAATGTCCCGGGGGAAAATGCTTGCCTCAAAAATTTCGGCAAGGGGCGGAGCAAGGATCTACCGCATCGGATCTGTCAAGGCCCTTTCTTCAACAATTACGGTTGGTCCTTCTCCTTATCTGAAAGGATCGTTAAAAACGCTGAACAAAAAAATAGAGCAGTCTCAAATTACCATTGACAATGCGACCCTGGAGAAAGAGGCCATCCAGGAGAATAAAAAAGGGATTTGCCGGGAACTTGCCCGGATGGAAGAGGAGACTGGCTCCGGGACAAAGAGCCATGGCCTTCCCCTTGGAGTGATCAGAAATAAAATCATTGAGCTTACCTCTGAGAAGCTGAGCCTGGAAAGACAGGAGCGGCGCATAGAAAGGGATCTGGAAAAATTGCAGGAAGAAATGGACACCCATATGAAAAGGAAATCTTCCCTTGACCAAAAATTTCCCGTCATCCCCCCCCGGCCCATTCTGGACGTCCGGGGAAAAATCCTGGCCGGAACCACGGTAAAGGGCCTGCACTCCAGTACCACAATTACACAAGATCTTGCCCGGGTCCGGATACTGGAGATGTCCACAGAAGGGAATAGGGCCAAAAAAGGAACGCTCTGGGAGATGGCCACCACCCGGCTCTAACTGTGGCCTGGGGCCTGAGGTTTATCGGTCAGGCTTTTCAAGCCCCCGGAAGGATGGTTATATTCATAAATCAGCCCTTTCCCTGTGATTTTAGGATTCCCGGTTCTCCCTCCACTCATACTCCATCTGCCTGGCTGTTTTCCTGGCCAGATCCAGACTATGATATTTGCCGACCAGGTATAGACTCATGTCGATTCCCGCTGAAATTCCCGCTGAAGTGATATACTCTCCCTCATCAATCCAACGCTGGTTTTTATGGACCTTGAGACAAGGATAACTCCTCTGCAGGGATTCAATATCCTCCCAGTGGGTGGTTACATTTTGATCGGTCAGAACCCCGGATTGGGCCAGCAGCCATGCCCCGGAGCAGATGGAGGCGACATACCGGGCCCGACCGGCCTGTTCTGCAATCCAGTCAAGGACATGGGGTTTCTTCATCTCATCATAATGATATCCGCCGACCACAATCAAAAGATCCATGGCCGGATGATTATGAAATCCATAGGCCGGATGGATACGGAAACCCGCCCGGGCAGATACGGTTTTGCCGGTTTCACCGATTAAAAACACCTCAAAGGGGGTGGAGTCCGGACAGACCCGTGAAGCCGTGGTAAACACTTCAAAGGGCCCTGAAAAATCCAATACTTCCGCCTGATCATAGATATAAATACCGATATTCATCATTCCCTCTTTTTTAAAATTCCCTTTTGTATTTGCTTTGGTCTTCTGTAACAGGATTCTGGGTCTCTATCTTTCCTCTTCACTTCTCTTCCCATTTCCCGGATTTTCAATAAAGTTTCCATACCCATGATCCATACTCCTTTAAAATGAAATACTCGTATCCATCAAAATCCATGGTATTCGATCTCAGATCAGTCCCAAGGTTTTGAGGTCGCCTGAATCCGCCCTGTTCTGCGATTTTTAAACCCATCTATTGTTTTTCTCTCACAGGATTATCCACATAACACCTCAGGGGACGGGAAATCCAATTTTCAAAGCATTGGTTGCAGGAAATACATTTTGCCTTTTCCAGATCCCCTTTTTTCCATCTTTGAATCAGTCCGGGTTCCCGGATAAAAGGCCGGGACATGGAGATAAAATCAGCAGTCCCCTCTTCCACGATCCGGGCCATTAAATCCGGACTTCGATGGCCGCCGACCAGGATGACCGGTATGGAAACCTGCTCCTTTAAAGCTTTGGCATATTCACGGAAATAAGCCTCCTGCTCTTTCTTTTTTATCCCCTTAACGGCAATGTGGCTCCTGCTTTCGGAAAGCGTTCCCCCGGATACTTCAATGCAGTCGATCCCGGCTTCTGCAATGATTCCTGCAATATTTACGGCCTCATTTGTTTCAAGGCCTCCATCCACAAAATCATTGAAGTTCATTTTAATCATCAACGGATACTCCGGTCCGATGACTTGACGGGTTCTTTTCAGGATATCCGTCATAAAACGGGCCCGGTTTTCAAGGGGTCCTCCGTAATGGTCAGTCCGGATATTGGTAAAAGGGGACATGAAATTATTGATCAGGTTTCCATGGGCCCCATGAAACTGGACCGCGTCGAATCCCGCCTCCTTTACCCGGCGGCAGGCCTGGGCAAAGCTCTCAATGACATTTTCGATATCATCCACACCCATCTGCCGGGGGGTTACGCCGCTTTCCTCTATGGGTACCGCAGATGGGGCAATCGGTGCCGAACCCCTCAGTTCGGGAATATCCTGCCTTCCCAGATGGCTGATCTGCATGGCGATTTTTGCGCCCCCGGCATGGACGGCATGGACCACATCCTGCCAGGCATTGATATAGCGGTCCGAGTGAATGGAAAAAGGGGATTGAATGCCCAAAGTTTCCGGAAGATTCTTCCACGCCTCAATCATGGTTCCATGGGTAAATATCAATCCGACCTCTCCTTGGGCAAGCCTGCAATAATACTCTTTCAGCTTTTGTGTCGGATATCCGTCAGGGGTTCCCATTCCCTCCATGGTGGCCGAACGGACGAATCTGTTTTTCAGCTGAATCCCTTTAATTTCTACCGGTTCAAACAAATTTTGGATCATTGCTGTCTCCTTTATAGAGTTCCCAACCTCTCCCGGCCAAATTCGGAATTAACAGGATAGTAAAAAAGGCAGTAGAAAAAAACATCCCCCGTTTGGGGGATATTTTTTCATTTTCCGTAAAAACAGAGGAGTGAAGAACCCGGGGGCTCATGGAAACAAAAGAACGCTTACTCATTCTCCAGGAGTGGGGACATCCGCTTTACCCACTCCTTTTTCATCAGCCATGGATTTTGATCAGGAAAGATCGGAACGATCAGCTTCCAACCCCTTTTGACCGGATCCCTGTTCCGGGGTATAGGAGAGTTCCGTGAAAAGAGCAAAATGATCCGACCCTATGGGAGGAAGACGGTGAATCGAGTGCAATGTGAAGTGCCGGCTGTGAAATATGTGATCCAACGGCCAGCGCACAAAGGGATATCCTGCATGAAAGGTATTGAACATCCCCCGGCCCACCCGGGGATCCAGCAAACCGGTAATCTTTCGGAACAGCCGGGTTGTGGGCGACCAGGCCACATCGTTAAGATCACCTGTAACGATGACAGGTTGTCCGCTGTCATTGATGCTGCGTGCAACAATCATTAACTCGGCATCCCGCTCGGCAGATTCCGGATTCTCGGTGGGACTCGGCGGTGCAGGATGTAAGAAATGCATTCTTACCCTCTCCCCGGTAGGCAGCTTCAGCAGAGAATGCATGGAAGGGACGTCTTCCTCCACCAGAAAGCTGATCTCAGATTGATCAAGGGGCAGGCGTGAATAGACATGCATTCCATAAAGATTGTCCAACGGACACTTTATGGTATAAGGCATTTCAGATTCCAAAATATCGAGTTGATCCTGCCACCATTGATCAGACTCCAGCGTGACAAGAACATCGGGGCTGTGCTTCTTAACCAGGGTAAGCAGGGACTCTGCATCCTGATTGGATGCAAGAACGTTGGCGGTAATAATAGTGAGACGCCGGTCAGGACCTTTATCCTTGGCCTTTTCCACCTCCACGGGCCAGAAAAGAGTATATGGTGCAATCCACCACAACTGCCAGACCAGGCAGGCCAGTGTAAGTAAAATGAGTATCCAGGTATTTGCATCTCCAAGATCAAGAAAGATCAGATGAACAAATAACAATAGTATCGCTGAAACGGAAAACTGCAGGCGGGGAAAGTCCATTCCACGGATCAGCCAATGCGGGTTCCGCCACAGGGGCAATAGAGTGACGGCAAGAAGAGCCAGTGTAGCCAGGCAGAGGGGTAAAAACAATTAAATTTTCCTTGAATTGGCGTTTCGCCTGGGATTTTGCATAAACAGCCATGCCCTGTGGGCAGCGTTGAGAATCTTCATGTTTATCTCCTTTTAACGGATAAAGCGACCTTACCCGGCGGACAAAGCGGTCTTGGGCAGATTTTTCCCTGTTTTGGATCCCCATGGGCAGACCTTTATGCATACACCGCAGATGAGCGGGGTGGTATTGGGAAGCTTGCCAAATACATCCCGCACCTGATGGACACAACGATTGAGATCAACCGCCTCACTCCGGGTTGTATAGTGGCTGACCGTATTTTTGCCGAGAATTGCCCCGGCAGGACAATGATCTTTACATTGATTGCATTTTCCGCATCTGTTTTTTACCGGAAAATCCGGATCCAGGTCGGCATCGGTCAGAATGGTGACCAATCTGACCCTGGGACCGAATTCCGGAGTAACCAGCAGGAGGCTTTTCCCCTGCCAGCCGATACCGGCGGATAGGGCAACCGCTTTGTGGGATATAAATGAAGTCCATTTTTCCGAGTCAAGGATCAGGCTGGCCGGAATCGGAACGGCTCTGCCTCCTGCTTCCTGGATGAGATTGGTGGTCCGTACGGCTATATCATCCAGGAGAGCATTGACCCGGCTGTAGTGGGAGGAATAAAGAGGGGTCGGCTGATTGTCGATCCCATCCATAATGGGGTCTGACAGGCGAACCGCAATGCTCACCGCCCTTGGAAAACCATCCAGGAGATCTCCGGGTTCAGTTTCAATACCTGCCAGATTTGCCGTATCTGCAATGCGGACAATGCCTGCTCCCCAACTCTGTAGGGTCTCTGTGAATTTTTTCTTATCTATTAAAGGAGCCATATTCCCTTCTATTCTGTTCTGGTAATAATTTTTTTTAACACACCAAAAAGACGGTATCATTCACTTGATTTGGCCTATTGAAACTTATAATGCAATAATCAAGCTGTGACCATATTTTTAATCAAGATGTAACCATATTTTTTCAAATCTGCCGGCTAAGGCTTTGATCTGGTGGGACTTTCTTAACCTTGATGCCAGAGCAAGCCCTGCAATAAGGGATCAGCGATAAATCTAAAGATTAAATTGAGATTTTCCACAGGCTTCGATATAACTTGAAGGCGATGGTTTTCTTTTTCTCAACTTCTGAACCACAAAGGCGGCGGTCATGTACTACAAAACGAGAAAAAATTTAAACATTGCCGTTGTTGGATCAGGCATTTCCGGCATCTGCTCAGCATTCCTCCTCCAGAACCGGCACCAGGTTACCCTGTTTGAGAAGAATAATTATTTCGGCGGCCACACCCATACGGTGATGCTCCCCGAGGGTCCGGATAAAGACACACCGGTGGACACCGGGTTTATCGTCCTCAATGAAAGGACCTACCCCAATTTCATACACCTGCTGTCCCGGCTGGGGGTTGAAACATGCAGAACCGACATGTCATTTTCATACTATTGCGAACGGACCGGCCTCTGTTATGCCAGTCGCAGCCTTGACTCATTGTTTGCCCAGCGTGCCAACATCTTCAGGCCGAAATTCCTGAGGTTCGTCTTTGAGATGACCCGTTATCTCAAAGTTCTGAGAAAAGAATATCTTTCCGGCCGCCTGGCAGACATCACGCTTGCTGAATATGCCCGCCGGAAAGGCCTTCATCGTGAAGTCACTGACCAGTTCATCCTCCCCATGGCGGCTGCCATATGGTCGGGCTCAGATTTTCAGATGAGCCGCTTCCCCATCCGGACCTTTGCCCAATTTTATGAAAACCACGGCCTTCTCGGCGTCACCGGTCATCCCCCGTGGTATTTTGTCAAAGGCGGCAGCCACACCTACGTCAATGCCTTCTTAAAATCCTTCCGCGGCCGCGCTGTGAAAAACAGCCCTGTCACCCACATATCCCGTGAGGCGGACCGCGTCACCCTGCATTTTGAAAATGCCCCCCCTCAGGTGTTTGATGCCGTAGTGATTGCCGCCCATGCAGACCAGGCATTGAATCTGCTTGACACCCCAAGTCAGCGGGAAAAAGAGCTGCTCGGGGCATGGATCTATTCCAAAAACAAGACCTTTCTGCATACCGACACGAGTGTCATGCCGCCCAGCAGGCGGGCCTGGGCCAGCTGGAACTATACACGCCACGCCCAGTCAGATACAGACTCTCCGGTTACGGTCAGCTATGACATGACCCGCCTTCAAAAACTTGAGACACAGCAGCTCTATTTTGTGACACTGAACCCCCAAAAACCGATCCCCGAAGCCCATGTGATCGAAGAAATCAACTATACCCACCCCCAGTATTCTTTTGACGCATTCCGGTCCCAAAAAGGACTGCCCCGCTTAAACGGATATCAGCGCACCTTTTTCTGCGGGGCTTATTTCGGATTTGGATTTCATGAAGACGGCGTCAACTCGGCGTTGGCCGTGGGAGAAAAATTCGGGGTGACATTGTGAAATCTCAAATCTTCCACGGCACAATCGAGCATCAACGGTTCCGGCCCGTCACCCATGATCTGTCATACCCGGTATATATGTATGCCATTGACCTTGATGACCTTGATGACCTCAACAAAAGATACCCCCTTTTTGGATACAACCGCCCCGCTGTCGCAGCCATCCATGACAGGGATTACCTTCAGCCCGGTGACATTCCGATCAGGGAAAAAATATCCGAACTGCTTGACCGGCACCGGATAGATCAGCCGGTTTCCAATATCATCATGATCACATCCGCCCGGTATTTCAACTATGTGTTCAACCCGGCCAGTTTTTACTATTGCTTTGCCGGGGATCATGAACTGGCGGCGATCATTACTGAAGTCAACAATACATACGGGGAGCGCCATCCCTATGTACTGAAACCCGGCACACCAGGGTCAGACAGATGGATTGCGGCCTTTCAAACACCCAAGGTATTCCATGTTTCGCCATTCAACAGGGTTGAAGGCACTTATCATTTTTACTTTTCAGCACCAGAAAATCATCTGGAAATCAAAATCGAACTGGTCAATGACAACAAAAAAATACTGGCAGCCGTTTTCAAAGGGGACGCACGTGCCATGACCCCCGCAAATCATCTGAAAACGATTTTGAAATACCCGTTTGCACCTCACTTGAGTGTTCCCAGAATATATGCTCATGCATTCAAGCTTTATTTCCGGAAAAAGCTGCCCTTCCATGACAAACCAATTCCCCAGAGCCCCATGACCTTGAAAAAACAAACCCCCGGCCTGGTTGAATCCATCTGCAGACGATTTGTGTTCATGGCCTTGAAACGGATCACCTCCGGCTGCCTCAAGGTCGAGATGCCCAGCGGGAAAGCCGTTCGTTTCGGCAATTCCGGAAGTCAGCCGGCTGCGGCCATGAAGATAAGAGATTACCATTTTTTCCCCAGGATTATCTTTGACGGCGAGATCGGGTTTGGTGAAGCATATATGCATTCAGAATGGGACACACCGGATCTGGCTGCGCTGCTGACGCTTTTGATTCAAAACCGGGACCGCTTTTCAGACGGCAATCTGCTGCTTTCCCTTATCACCCGGATAAAGGAAAAAACCGCCCATGACAGGCGCTGGAACACCATCAAAAACACGCCCGGAAACATCAGGGCCCACTATGATCTGAGCAATGCCTTTTATGAGCGTTTCCTCGACCGGGAGATGATTTATTCATGCGGAATTTTCAAAAATAAAGACGACACCCTGGAAACCGCCCAGGAAAGAAAAATGGTGCGAATCCTGGACCAGGCGGATATCCGGGAACATCACCACATCCTTGAAATCGGCTGCGGATGGGGCGGATTTGCCGTTTTTGCCGCCCAAAAGACCGGCTGCCGGGTAACCGGGATTACCGTATCCAGGGCCCAGTATGAACGGGCATGCCGGCGGGTAAAAGACGAGGGGCTTAAAGACAGGATCACCATCCAACTCCAGGACTACCGTCACATCAAAGGCAGATTCGACCGGATCGTATCTATCGAAATGATCGAGGCAGTAGGCCCGCAGTTTTTTGCCGCATATTTCAAACAGAGCCAGGGCCTGTTAAGGCCCGGCGGCAGGATGGTATTTCAGGCGATCATCATAGACGACCACCGATATCAACAGTACTGCAGGGAACGGGACTGGATTCAGAAACATATTTTCCCGGGCGGGCATCTGCCCTGCCTGAAAATTCTCAAAGACACCATCCATGCCCATACGGATTTTAACATTTCAGATGTCCACCATATGGGCGCCCATTATGCCACAACACTCATGCACTGGCGGCACCGCTTCATGGACGCCAGAAGAGAAATCTCCGGGATGGGATTTGATGAAATATTCTGCAGGAAATGGCAGTATTATTTTTCAATATGCGAAGCCGGGTTTACCGCCGGCGGCATTGACGATATTCAGGTGACGCTGACGCGTTGATCTGTCATTTTCGTTATTCGTATGTGGCTGTCAGGCTGTTTAATTTTTCCCACAACACCTGCCGTTCCCGCCGGGATTCTCCGGTTCCGGGAAAGACCACGGTTTCATGGGGCCGGCGGTCGAGCCAGAACAGACCGGTACATCGGCCGGCCTCTCTTGAGTTGGCCAGCCAGACAATGGTGTCCGCACCTTGCTGGCTTGTCCGCAGCATCCGGTTGACCCGTTGATGAAATGCGGGCAGGGATTTTTCGATGCCCGGTGTGTCCACCCAGCCGGGATGCATGGCATGCACCGCTGTTCCATGCGGTTTGAGTTCATCAGCCCAGAGCCGGGTCAATATGACAACCCCTCTTTTGGCCCTGGCATAGGCCTTTGCACCGCTGTACGTTTTCTGGGCATTCTGAAGATCTTCAACATCAATTTTCTGGGTATACATGCCGCCGGAGGACACATTGATGATTCGTGAACCGCTTGATCCGGCAAGCCTCTTTTTCAACAACTCGGTCAGATAAAACACCCCCAGAAGATCTGTCGCAAATGTCTGCTCCAATCCTTCCGAGGTCAATTTTCGTTCATTGAACAAAGCACCTGCATTGTTAATGAGAATATCGATGACCTTTTTAGAAGCCTTGAGCCTTGCTGCGGCGTCCCTGATGTCCTGCATCAGGCTCAGGTCGGCAATCAAAACGTCAACATGGGGATTGCCTGTCTTTTGAACAATTTCCCGCTTTACCTGTTCGGCCTTTTCAGGGTTCCTGGCGATAATCGTCAAAAAGGCCTTTTTTTCTGCCAGTTTGAATGCCGCAGCCTTTCCGATTCCAGATGTCCCGCCGGTCAATACCACTTTTTTGCCGTAGAGAGTTCCTGAGGGGGCTTTCCAGAATCTTCTGCTCAATCTGTATCCGTACCGGCTGAACATGAGCATCCCCGGTAAAACGGCATGGTCTGCCAGGTAGTCCGGCAAACCGGAACCGGACTGAAACCAGCTTTTCCGGTCTGCAAACACGCCCGCGTCACCAAGCGTCCTTTCAAGTCCCGCCATGGCCTTTCTGCCCATTTGCTTCATGGCGGGAGACAGGACACCTTCGATATAGCAGCCGGTGCCATAAAACCGGATGTCCGCCTGGTAATCGATCTGGGTACCGACTGCCGTCTTCTGGAATAAAATCGTATCCACGGCACTGAAAGAGCTTCCCCGGCCTTTCAGCACAACCTTTGAAAACTGCTCATATTCGACGATTTCATACGTCATCTTCGGACGGAAGGGGCCGAATTTCAAGGTCAGGTCAAAGCCAGATCCGATACTGATTTCTCCGGGGCGGGTCATCCGGGATGACACAACAGCCGGGTCCCATTCCTGGATATGGCTGAAATCGCTCAGATAGGTGAACACCTGCCTGATCTCTTTCCGTACACGGATGGATTCCCTGAGTCGTATCATGATGCTGCCTCAACAGCCTGTACCAGCTCATCGATATCAGGATGATCGCCGGCTGCTGACCCGGCAAAGAAATAGTGTACCGATCCTGAGGTATCCACGACAACCGCTCCACCAAGCTGGAGGGCGCTTCCCTGGACCGATCCCTGCCGATGCCCCTGCTTGAGGGCGGAGACTGCTCTGGTCAGGGATCTTATGCGAATCAATCCCGTCAGGCTGTTTGAAAACCCCAAAGCGGAAAACACCTTCAGTGACGGGTCGGAAAAAAGCAGCCCGTCATACCCGGTTTTTTCGCGAAATTCGGCAAAGTGCCCCGGATCACCGGAACCGATGACAACAAGATCGGCATTTTCGTCGCTGAAGCGGCGGGAATTCCGGGTAAGGTCAGCGACCTGCTGACGGCAGAAGACTCACCCGAAATGCCTGACAAAAACCAGAACCGCCGTTTTTTCCCGCCATAAGGACGATAATGCCACCTGCCTTCCCTGCTCATCTAAAACAGCGATTTCACCAAAATTTTTTGTTGAAACCAGTGTGGAAACCATTGCTCACTCCTTTGCAGGACGCTGTTTACCTGCCGACAAGCGGCCGCTCATGATTCACTTCAAAAAACACCAGAAAAAGATCCTCACCGGGACTGGTCTCCTTTTCCCGTCGTTTCAGGGAATGGATCCGCTCCGTGTTTTTCTCTTCATCTGTCCGGGTGAGGTAAAGCCGTTTTCCCTTGTATCCCGTACCGTTTTCAATAAACAGATAAACCGCTTGGGGGTTGGATTCAAAATTCTTGCGCGACAACCGGTCTCGCATGATAAACGCAAGCTTGCCGTCTATAAAATGAGGAGGGGAATAGATGGCGGCATCAACCCGTCCAGTGCTGTCGGCTGTTGATAAAACCCCTGTTCCGGTCGTGGTTTCAAAGTAATTTTTCAATTCCATTTCCTTTTCCCTTTCAATTTTACTTCTCTCATAATCGCATATTCAAACTCGAGCCGGCCCGTGAAATCTACCTAATGGAGATTATCCACCATCGTGGTTTTTCAGGCATCATCGCCGGACGGAATAGAAAAGACCCCGCAAATAAATTTTGGGGGCCTTTCAGATCTGCAATGCGATCTCAATTCGGGGACGGGAATGCTCAGCCGCCGACATTTCCGGGTTCAAGATCTCTCCAGGCCCTGTCTACACGGCTTCCGATTGTGCCAAACAAGTCATCAAGCTCATTTTTCACAGGCGACCAGTCTGACGGGCATTCATTTCTAAGCTGATCCACACGGACCTGGGCCGTCGCCACTTCCTGATCCAGCTGACCGATCAAGGGCAGAATTTTTTCTCTGTCAGTTGATCCGTAAGAGTCTGCTACTTTTTTCATCGCCTCAAGCTTTTCTTTCCAAGCCGTAACCTCTGCCAGCATTGCCTTGCAATAATCCTTTACTTCCATGACATTTCCTTTTGATCTTAAAGTTAATGAAACATCAAATAGCGGAATATAGTTTTATCGTAAGCCGCCTTGGACAGATGAAACAGAAAACCGGACCAATCACTTGAAAGAATCAACAACGCATTTGGAAAGTGTAACTGAGAACAGATAAGATCATATACCTGCTTATCATACCGTATCTCAGGCCATCTGTAACCACTTAATTTGATCTTCTAGCTGCGTATCTGCCGGGAACATCTTTTTCAAACCAGACGTTGGAGTCCACGCCTTTTTTGTAATCTTCGTTCAGAAAGTCAGCCGGGCACAGGTAATCTGTTCCATCGACATCTGAGACGACTCCGTAAGTAACCGTTCATCTTTATCTTTCATTGACCTGATCCCTTTCAGCGCCATCCCGCCTGTTTGTTAGTGTAACGCGAAATCCCCCTGGGTCCAGAGGGATTTCGCAGGTTAAAGTCTTATAATTCACAGGTCCCGGTTCTGGAACCCCAACATTTGTCCAAGTGATATGCGATCACAAAAAATGCGATTATAGCTGATATCATAGTTCACCTCCGTTACTTCCATAAATGTTTGCTCTACTAAGGCTCTGCCGTTTTTCATTACCCGGCCACGTCAATGCCAGGATCGCATCCAAGGCTCTTGTCAGGGGAGTCGCACTCAAAGTTCCTGTACCGGGTGTCTGCATGGCCTTCCTCTCTTTCTGTTTCACTTTCAACATAGTCTTCTAATCTTTTATCTGTCATATCATCACCTCATCTTTTCAAGTCTCAGTTATTCGCTGCATTCCGGGTTCCACAAAGAACCCTTATTTTCTATGAACATAATTTAATTCCTGATCCAGTGATTTCAATAACTGATTAAAGAGTGTTTAATAATAGGTAAAACCTATTATTATATAACCTGATTGAACCGATCCGATACATGGCGCCGAAACCGACGCCGGAAGTATTTTTTGGGTCGTTTGCGCCCCTGCCCCGGAATAAAAATTAACATCAAAATGTATTTAAATCATGGCTGGTTAAACGCCAAATATTGAGCAGCACTCAACCCTTTAATCCCTGCGGCACGATCAACAGGCACAGTTAAAAAAAGGAGGACGGCTGAAACCACCCAGGAAATAGCGGCCCGGCGGGACCTTGACTTTGTGATCTGGGAACAGTTTGAGACGGAGCAGTTCCTGGATTCACCCGTGCTTGACGGGTTCAATAAAAAGGCCTGCACCATGATCATCAATGAGGCCAGGAAACCGGCCGTCAGAGAGATGCTGCCCACCCTGTCCGAGGGCGACAAGGCCGGGGTCAGGTATGAAAGCGGAACAGTGCGGATGCCGGACTGTTTTAAGCGGCCCCATGCCCTGCTGATTTAGGGAATGGGGATGCCTGGTGGTGGCCCCGGACATGGGCGGCCAGGGCGCGCCCCCGTTTGTGACAGCAGCCGCGGCCGAGTATTTCATTCCCATGCCAGCCGATACCGGCGGCTAGGGCAACCGCTTTGTGGGATATAAATGAAGTTCATTTTTCCGAGTCAAGGATCAGGCTGGCCGGAATCGGAACGGCTCTGTCTCTAGCTTCCTGGATGAGATTGGTGGTCCGCAGGGCGATATCATCCAGCAGAGCATTGACCCGGCTGTAGTGGGAGGAATAAAGAGGGGTCGGCTGATTGTCGATCCCATCCATAATGGGGTCTGACAGGCGAACCGCAATGCTCACCGCCCTTGGAAAACCATCCAGAAAATCTCCGGGTTCAGTTTCAATACCTGCCAGATTTGCCGTATCTGCAATGCGGACAATACCTGCGCCCCAGCTCTGCAGAGTCTCTGTGAATTTTTTCTTATCTATTCAAGGAGCCATATTCCCATCTATATATTTTGTTATGATAATAATTCATTTTAACACATCAAACAGACGGTATCATCCGCTTGATTTGGCCTATTGAAACTTTAATGCAATATAATCAAGGTGTGACCCCAGTTCCCATGATAAGCTTTATACCTTGCCTGGCAAAAAGAAAGTTCTTACCAGTCAGTCGTTCATTTTCCTCATCCAGATAAACGCCCGGCTGTGAATGCATCGCTACGCCTCCTTGAATTGTTATCCATGCTCTCAAAGCGGTGCTGTAATTTGTCCGGTTCAGGTGCCTTCCATCGGAATTTTCTGCCGGCAATTTCCCGATGTTCGATTTCCGTGAACTCGTTCCGAAAGTACCTGTACATGAAAAAAATATCCAGCCGTTGGTACGGGTCCCCTTTTCGATAGCTGTTCATGATGTCTTGTTTGTTTTTCATAGACATTCCTCCTTTCTCGGATTGCAATTTTTTGCGCGGGCATCCCCAAAACGTATCTAATAAACTAAATTGGTTGCGATCAAGCGCTCTTTGTGAAGTCTAAGATATTAATACGAAGAGTAGCATCCACAGCCGGCAGAACAGACCAGGCACCTGTCCAAGGCCGCAGGGGACTTTTTTGCGGCCTGGTATAATCCTCTTGAATCATGATGCCATGGTTGATATGGTCCATGTGTAGATTCAAGCGGTTGGCCGAATTTTTGGGCCATAAGTTTTATCTGTTAACGTCGGCACCTGAAAATTTCTTAGGAAACCCCATGCAACAGACAAAACTTCTACTCAATTCAATCAAGCAGGTACTCAAAATAAGAGGGATTACCTACAGGGATCTTGCGGAAAGAATGCAGATCAGCGAGGCAAGTGTCAAACGGCTCTTTTCAAAGCATACTGTTTCTCTGGCACGGCTGGAAGAGATCTGCAATATCGTGGATTTGGACTTTTATGAGCTTGCAACCCTGGCAAAGCGGAACAGTGAAAAGCCGTCAAGGGCATTATCCTTTGAGCAGGAGTGCATTCTTGCCCAAGATCATAAGCTGATGGTTTTTCTATACTTCATTATACACGGATGGCCATTGCCATATATTATCGAAGAGTATGACATTTCAGCGTCCGAAGCCACCAGGATGCTCGTTCAGCTAGACCGACTCGGCATTATAGAATTGCATCCGGAAAACAAATTCCGTCTTCTGATTTCCAAAAATGTACTCTGGCATAAAAAGGGGCCGATCTGGAACACATACCTGGAAAAAGTTACGGAAGATTTTATGGAACATGACTTTAGACACGCCAATGAGAGGCTTTTGTTCACCACGGGACAGTTCACTAGGAAATCCCTGGACATCATCGAGAAAAAACTGGACGACTTTATCAAAACCTTTAACCGGCTGGCTGAAGAGGACGCTGGTCTTCCCCTTAAGGACAGGCGAAGCACAGGCCTTTTTATCGCCTTCAGGCCCTGGGTATTTTCGTTGATTTCGGGGCTTCGAAGGATAAAACGACGGGATCCATAAGGCGACGGGCAGCGACTTTATGTCAGACGCTTGTTCCGGCAGGTTCTATACAAGGATCCCATTACTGTCCGAAACAGATTGAAATCCAAAGTTTTTTGACATCAAGAGCCCTTTCAATCGAGCATCAGATCGGCTTTTACAAAACAGGTTCCATCTTAAGAAAGCGATCAAGTTGGACAAAAAACAGCCAGATTTTGTTTTTAAAGGAACTTTATCCGCAGCATCTCTGATGAGCAGGACCTGGTCCTTGTTCCGATATCATAACAGGACAGGTGCTCTGGAATGCGTTGGACAATCCCTGGGAACACTCCTGAACGGGGCTGATGTGAAGGGGAAAATCAAAGGTACGGTTTATCCTTCACCGCTAAAGGACAGCCCCAAAAAAGGGGGCGTTTGCTCTGTTTTTATGAGATCAAAACCAGAAGCACCCTGCCGGTATTCATCTATCTCATCCAGCGGCTTGGATCCCCCTGCTCCGATCCGGGGAAAGCCTGGCCTCATGAACGGCGCGGGGATATTTTAACCGGGACAGGGATAACCTGGAAGTCACCCGTTCATCATGAAGAAGAAGATTAGAACCTGAAAAATGTGGCTTAACCATATCTCCAATATTTCGGGGCAGGATCAGAACCTGACTTCTGGCAGGCCCCTTATCGGTAACCTTCAAATGATGCTAAGCTATTGAATGATCATACCGCTCCGGCATGGAGGCTGCCGGAGGCTGGGGTGGAGACATTGAGGGGGATTGTGTACAGGGTCTTACGGAGCGGAACGGCAAAAGGGTGAACTGTTTGAGCGTAAGCTAAGTTTTCACCTTTTCGTGGAGCGGAGTGCAGAGCCTGTAAGAATCCGTCCCTCTGCGGAACCCCAGTCCCCGGCAGCCGGACTTTGAATCTAAATCATCTTCAACCTTCACTCTCCGTCCTGCAATCCTTGGCTTTTTTCCGCAGGGATAGGTGCGGTGGTCCCCAGAATCCGAACAATGTGCTAAGCTCTGATTCACTAACATGAAAGGAGTTGGCAATGACCACCAGGAAACGGAAACAGTATTCACCTGAGTTCAAAGCGAAGGTTGCGTTGGCTGCCCTGAAAAATGGGCAAACAGTAGCCGAGTTGGCAGCGCGGTATGAAATCCACCCGACAATGATCAACACCTGGAAACGGAATCTGCTTAACGGCGCCGCAGATGTGTTCGATAAAAATCGGAATCAAAAAAAACATATGGATACCAAAGTAGATGAGCTTTACCGCCAAATTGGCAAATTAAAGGTGGAAAACGATTTTTTGTCGAAAAAGCTCAACTTTTAAGTCGAACAGAACGTAAAAAAATGGTCGATTTCAATAATCCTCGGATCAGCATTGTTCAACAATGTAAGCTGCTTAAGGTAAGCCGAACCTCGGTATATTACCGCCCCAAAAAAGTTCGTCGTCTGGATCTTGAGCAGATGAGACTGATTGATGAGCAATATTTAAAAACCCCGAATTATGGAAGCCGATCAATGCGTACTTTTCTGCAAAGGTTGGGCTATAAAATAAGTCGTAAGCGTGTCCGGAGACTGATGAGCATAATGGGATTACGGGCCATATATCCAAAGCCGAAAACAAGTAAGAAGCACCCGAGGCACAAGGTCTATCCCTATTTGCTTCGTAAACTGACAATAAACCGTCCCAATCAGGTTTGGTGTGCGGATATCACATACATTCCTCTTGCCAAAGGTTTTATGTATCTTGTGGCAATTATGGACTGGTATAGTCGGAAAGTATTATCCTGGCGGCTTTCCAATACCCTTGAAACGGCATTCTGTATTGACACTCTTGAAGATGCGATACATCAATATGGTTGTCCCGAAATATTCAATTCAGACCAGGGGAGCCAGTTCACCAGTGAGGCCTTCACTGGAGTCTTGAAGGAGAACGCCATCCGTATCAGCATGGATGGCCGTGGCCGTTTTCGTGATAATATTTTCATTGAACGGCTATGGTGGACTCTGAAGTATCACTATTTGTATTTAAGGGCGTTTGAAGGAGGTTTGAAGCTCCGCCAAGGACTGACACAATGGTTCCTGTACTACAACGGGGAACGCTTTCATCAGTCACTGGACAACTGGACACCAGATGAAATTTACTATAAAAACCAAGAACGAAAGGCGGTCGCATAGGGTTACTGCTGCCTGTTTTTTACACGCCCTCCGGGCGCATAAAAACCAGTCACCCGTGCGATGTTTTTCTATTTTTTAATTTTTTTAAAAAACAGATTCAGAGCTTATCTCAGGCCCCAGGCTGTTCATTCATTAGGGTCCAGCGCAAGGCCACCAGAGAAGGGACTTCGAATACGGTGAACGGTTGCTTTCCAACATGCGCAAGGATGCGCCAAGCGGCAACCTGATGGTCAAAAAATAGGTATTCCGTATTCCCAAACGGCTGAGGATTTATTTTCTCTTTGACAAAACACTGCTGGCTGAGCTTTCCATCTGCACCGGGAAGGGTATCAAAGCATCTTTGAAATTCCCCCTGATGGCTCCGTTGTCCCCGGAGCCAGGCATTGGGTGTCAAACCTGTATGTGACAGTTAGCCCGGATATTTCATGCTAACCCTTCTTGTTGAACTTTGAAATCTGGCCTTTTTTGACCCGCCATTCCTTACCGTTGAGTACCCCTGCCAAAAAACCTGAGCGCAGAAAACTTTTTACCTTGGTCGGACTCAGACCGGTCTGCCCGGCAAACTCCTGAACACTGACGGTTTCATCCAAAAGACTTTTGGGAATTTCTTTGGCCGGCTTGGGTCTGGAAATCCGATTTCCCTGTATTTTGTCGATTTCTTCCCAGGGAATGTGCCACTGTTTGGCCGAAATTTTTTTACCCTGGATAAATCCGGTCTTTAAAAGGCGCCGTACCTTAACCGGGACCATACGGGTTATTTGTGCAAATTCGTCCACCGAAATATAGCCGTCAGGGGGCGTAACCTCAGGCATGCTGTCCTGCTGGAAATCCTCGTCAATGGTCTGGATGGAAGCCTCAATATAAAATTTTCCGGCCCTTGTGTCAAAGGGCACCACAATGACGGGGTTGGTGACAAGGTCCTGGGGGATCATCAGGAGTGGAGCCTGGCTGATTTTCGGCACGGCCACGTCAAAGAAAAAGCCCTGTTTGGACAGTTCCGCTTTGGCCATACCGGTGATCATATTGGTGAGTTCCCCGGCAAGGTCGTACAGCTCTTCCTTCTTTGCCTTTGAATGATCGAAGATCTCGGCATAGATAGCCGTCAAAAAAGACGAGCTGAAATTGATGATGAAGTAACCGGAGATGCCGTGGCCGTTCAGGCCGATGAACCCGTTAATTTCTTTGTCCGCCAATGGCTTTTTGCTCACAACCGGGGCCCCGGGATGGGATTCGACTCCGGCAAAAGTCAAAAACACTTCCATGGAGGCAGAGATAAACGGGTTAATATATTTTACATCCATACCTGTAGTTTCTTTGCTAAAAAATAAAGATAGTTTACACTCGAACTGGGGACAATATAAATCAGGTGGCCCTCATTTCAAGCCCCTGAATGTGAGGCAAACTTTCTTTCCCCCCAGGCTTCACATGTATGCCGAAAGCCAGCATCATCTGGTTCCGGTCCTCCATGTGGAGGCAGGCCTCAAGGCCTCCGGCGTCGATGTTGATATTAATGGCCCCCTTGGTCATGCGCAGGCCCGGAGGATTTTTGCCGGCCATGGCCAGGGCAAGCTCGAGTGCGGTCTCCATCATCTTCTCCTTTTCCACCATCCGGCTGGCAAATCCCAGATCCAGAGCTTCCCGGGCGTTCATCCAATTACCGGTCAAAAGGAATTCATTGGCCCGGCCCGATCCGATGATCCGGGGCAGAATGGAAAACACTTTTACCGTTCTCCTGAAACGGTCCGGCAGACCTGGACGGCCAGGGCATAGACAATGTCCAGGGGCAGATGTTGAGCAATGGTTTTATCGAACAACAGCCTAGATTCCGCCCCAAAATCCTCGTCCCCCTGCCAGAACAGGACCGCCACGGGGATCCTGGGGGTAATCTCGAAGCCATACGCCTGATCGGCCATGTCCAGGGAAGTGCCGCCCAGGGTTTCACACCGGGCCGCAAATCCATCCGGATCAGAACCAAAGACTTGGACGATGAGATGGGTGGGAAGGGTGTGGGGTCCCCGGAAAAAGGCCGCACCCGAGGGAATGTCTTTTTCCGATACCCAGACTCCTGACAGGGGAATGCTCCGGGCTTTCATAAGGTAGTGGAGAAGAAACAGCTCCATATACTCCCCATGGGAATTTCCTTGAGGAACACGGACCCCGGCCCGGGACGGATTCACCTCATAGGTCTTTCCCCAGATCCGGACCCCGTAGGACCCGGTGTTTTTATCAAAGGTGCATCCAATTCTGGAGATCACCTCTTCTGGATCACAGGCTTCCAGATCCTTGAACAGTACTTTATCGATGATGTCTGTCATGAAATTCCCCGGTGTTATATTCTATGCTGTTTTACACTGCCTGCCGAAATTCAGATCGGCAGGACCGTTTCTTTTCTTACTATGACTTGGCCTAAAAAAACAAGTTTTGGAAAATCCCTTGCAGACCGATGCCGCCGGAAATGTTTCCCGGACAGCAGGAATGTCCGGGCCTTACCTTAATTCCATGGACATTTTCCCGGAAATAGAGTATGGTTATCCATCCGATTCAATGGAGAAAATCTTTCGGCCGAAATCAAATAAAGATTGACAACGCCTTTAAACAATTATAGAATTAAGAGTTTTTTAAACTTGCAAAAAGTATTGAATTGATAAGGAGAGTTTAACATGTACGCAGTGATCAGGACCGGAGGAAAGCAGTACAAGGTTCATGAAGAACAGATCCTGAACGTTGAAAAACTGGAAGGTACCGAAGGTTCGGAAATTGAATTTGAAGATGTTCTCATGTATTCCGACGGTGAGACCGTCACCCTTGGCAGCCCCAATGTTGAAAACGCAAGCGTTAAGGCACGCATTCTTGAACAGGGCAAAGGGAAGAAAACATTGGTATTCAAGTATAAACGCCGCAAGGGCTATCGTAAAATGAGAGGCCACAGGCAGTTTTATACTCAGATAAAGATTGATTCCATTTCAGCGTAAGGAGAAATGAAAAATGTCTCATAAGAAAGCAGCAGGCTCCAGTAAAAACGGCCGCGACTCAAATGCTCAGCGGCGGGGCGTTAAAAAATTCGGCGGCGAGAAAGTTTTGGCCGGTAATATCATCGTCAGACAGGTAGGCACCAAAATCCATCCCGGGAACAACGTGGGAATGGGCAAGGATTATACTCTTTTTTCCAAAATAGACGGCGTCGTGACCTTTGAAAGAAAAGGCCGGGACAGGAAAAGAGTCAGCGTTTATGCCGCGTGAAATTTGTAGATGAAGCAATTATCACCATCAGGTCGGGAGACGGCGGCCCCGGATGCACCAGTTTCCGAAGGGAACGGTTTATTGAACGGGGCGGGCCTGATGGTGGGGACGGCGGGGACGGCGGCCACGTCATCCTGAGGGCGGACCCCTCCAAACGCACCCTGTACGATTACCGCCGCCAGAAACTGCTCAGGGCCCAAAACGGGGCTCCCGGACTGGGCAAACAAAAACACGGGAAGAACGGCAGTCACTGCTATATCAACCTTCCCTGCGGTACCTTGGTTTCCCATGCCGACTCCCTTGAACCCATCACAGATCTGACCGAACCCGATTCGGAATTCACCATTGCCAGAGGAGGCAAAGGCGGCCGGGGAAACAAGAGATTCGCCACGGCCACCAACCGGGCCCCCCGGCACTCCCAGCCAGGCATTCCGGGCCTGGAACTCAAGCTGAAACTGGAACTCAAACTTTTGGCCGACATCGGCATCGTAGGGCTGCCCAATGCCGGCAAGTCCACCCTGGTTTCGGCCATGTCCGCTGCCCGGCCCAAGGTGGCCGACTATCCCTTCACCACCCTGACCCCGACCCTGGGCATGGTGGAACCGCCCTTTGGAGAGCCCTTTGCCGTGGCAGACATCCCCGGTCTCATCGAAGGGGCCCATCTGGGAACCGGTCTGGGCATCAAATTCCTGAAGCATATTGAACGGACCGGCATCCTTCTCCATCTGATTGATTCCGGCGGCATTGATCCGGATTCCCCCCTTGGCGCCTTTGAGCTCATCAACCGGGAACTCTCCCAGTACAGTGAAACCCTGGCCCAAAAAACCCAGATCCTGGTCCTGAACAAAATCGACCTCACCGGTACTGCCAACCGGGTTCAGGCCTTTGAAAAAGCCCTTCCCCACCTTGAGATCCTCAAGATTTCAGCGGCCACTGGAGAAGGCGTAAAAGAACTGATCAAGATACTGGCGACCAGACTTCAACAGGAATAGGCCATGGATACCGGACTTTTTGGAGGGACCTTTAATCCGCTTCACAATGGCCACCTGGGAATTATCCAGCATGTAAAAGAGGAGTTCCGCCTCGGGCAGATCATCCTGTTTCCCTCTGCTTCCCCGCCCCACAAACCGGCAGGCAACCTGGCACCGGCCAGGGACAGGCTGGAGATGATCCGGGCATCCGTCCGGGACATGGAAGGATTTGAGGCTTCGGACATAGAGCTGAAAAGAAAAGGACCCTCCTTTACCATTGACACGATCCAGGCCTTCAGGCAGACCTCGGGGGACCGCTTTTTCCTGCTCATGGGGTCTGACGCTTTTTTTGATATCAATACCTGGAAAAACAAGGACCGGATCTTTAGGACCATCCCCATCATCGTCATGGTCAGGCAATCGTCTGTCTCTTCCCCCTCCTTTACATCCTTTATTGACGAAAATATCTCAAAAGGATACAGAAAAGAAAAGAATAAGTTTATCCACGACAAAATGCAGGACATCATCATCTGCAATGTACCCAAAATCGATATCTCTTCCACCCTGATCCGGGACCGGATAAGAAAAAATCTTTCCGTTCAGGGGCTTGTCCCTGCCCCGGTCAAAGAGATCATCATGAAAAGGAATTTATATATATGACACCTTTTGTTGGAGTGCCCCAAGAGGTCACCCCCTATCTGACCCCCATTTTTGACAGAAAGGCCAGATCCGTAACCGCCCTTGATGTCAGGGAACTCACCTCCTATACCGACATCCTGATCATTGTTGAAGCCGGGTCAGGCCGCCAGGTTACCACCATGGCCGAGCATATCATTAAAAAACTCAAGGAGAAAAAAATCCAGGCCCTGGGCACGGAAGGCATCAAGGAAGGCGAGTGGGCCCTGCTGGATTTCGGACATATCATCATTCACGTATTTGAAACCAGTGCCAGGGATTTCTATGACCTGGAAGGCCTTTGGAGCGATGCCTCCAGACTCGATCTGTCTGAATTCGCCCCCCTGGAAGGCCAGGAGAAGAATTAAAATGGGATCTACACCCATCAATATCCTCATGATCCTTGACGGCTGGGGCATCAGCCCTGAATCCCAGGGAAACGCATTTTCACTGGCCCGAACCCCCTTTCTGGACAGCCTTCTGGCAACGGCCCCCCATTGCAGGCTGGAGTGCTCGGGTCTGGCCGTGGGCCTGCCCGAGGGCACCATGGGCAACTCAGAGGTCGGCCACATGAACATCGGCGCCGGAAGACGGGTCCTCCAGGACCTGGTCAGGATCAACACGGCCATTGAGGAGGGCAGTTTTTTTGAAAACGCGGTGCTGACGGAAGTCATGGAAAAAGCGGCCCAAAACGGATCCGGCCTCCACCTCATGGGACTGCTCTCCGACGGAGGGGTCCACAGCCATATTTCCCATGTCTTCGCCCTCATGGACATGGCCAGAAAAAAGGGAGTAAAAAGACTCTATGTCCATCCCATCCTGGACGGACGGGACACCTCCCCCACCAGCGGCATCGACTATATGGCCCAACTGACAGCCCATATGAACAAGCACAATTTCGGCAGGGTGGCCGGCATCATCGGCCGGTACTGGGCCATGGACCGGGATACCCGCTGGGACCGGGTCCAGAAGGCCTATGACCTTTACACCTCCGGTCTGGGAGAACGGGCTAAAGATCCGGAAAAGGCCCTCCAGGCCGCCTATGACCGTGGCAAGACCGATGAATTTATTCCCCCGGTTTTCATTGAGGATTCGCCTGGGTCTGAAAACGGCTTGATCCGGGACAGGGACGGAGTCATCTTTTTCAACTACCGGGCAGACCGGGCCAAGGAGATTACCCGGGCCTTTACCCAGAAAGGTTTTGCTGAATTCCAGAGAAAAACCCTCCCCGAGCTTTCCGCTTTTGTCTGCATGACAAAATACGACGACCTTTTTAACCTGCCCGTGGCCTTTGGCCCCCAGAAGCTCTTTGCCATCCTCGGAGAGGTCCTGAGTAAAAATCATATTGCCCAGCTCAGGATAGCGGAAACCGAAAAATACGCCCATGTCACTTATTTTTTCAACGGTGGGGAAGAAGCTGTGTTTGAAGGGGAGGAACGCATCCTCATCCCCTCCAACCGGGAAGTGGCCACCTATGATGAAAAACCCTCCATGAGTGCCTTTGAAATCGCGGACACGGCCTGTGAACAGATAGAATCCGGGAAATTTCCCTTTATCGTCCTCAACTTCGCCAACATGGACATGGTGGGCCACACCGGAATTCTTGAGGCAGCCATCCAGGGATGTGAAGCCGTGGACCAAAGCGTGGAAAAAGTGGTCCGGGCCATCTGGAAAACCGGGGGAACGGCCTTTATCACGGCAGACCACGGAAATTCGGAAAAAATGAAGGCAGAGGACGGATCTCCCCACACGGCCCATACCACCAATCCGGTGTATTTTGTCATCTCGGGCAAGCCCTTTGAAGAGGTGAAGCCCAGGGACGGAATCCTGGGGGATATCGCCCCCACCATCCTCAAGGCCCTGGGCCTTGAGCAGCCCGGCGAGATGACCGGTACACCGCTTTTTTAAAGGATGAAAATAGAAAACGGAACCATATGGAACAGATAAGAGACTATATCACAGGCAAAGAGATCGATATCATCGGCCCGGAAAAGAGCCGGCAGGACTTTGAAAAATTTTTAGTGGAAGACAGGGGGTATGACCGATCCGAGATCCGGGTGGATGTCCCCATTACGGTTCAGTTCAAGGGAGAGGACTACCCTTCCTCCATAGACCTGATCGTAAGCTGCAAAAGCAGACCCTTCATGGCCGTGACCTGCGTAGCCGGATCCATTGGATCCTATGAAAGGGAAATCCTGGCCGGGGCCCGTCTGGTCTATGAATTCCAGGTCCCCATGGCCGTTTCCACAGACGGACAAGATGCCGTGGTTATGGACACCCTGACCGGCAAGACCCTTGGCCAGGGCCTTTCGGCCGTCCCCTCCCGAAAAGAGGCCGAAACAACCTTACAAAACCTGGAGGACAAACCCCTGGATAAAGAGAGAACAGAGCGGGAAATGATCATCTATCGATCCTTTAACCTGGAAAAAATCAACCGCTGAATAAAAAAAAGCGGGAAAACTCTTTCCCGCTTTTTCTCTAGTATCCCTGTCCCATGGCTGGACAAAGATTTGCCCATATGCAAGGCGCAAAAAAATTTAAAACCGGAGCGTACTGAAGGACGTGAGGCCAATCCTAAACAATCTGGTAAATTTTTCCAGCAACGCCGCAGATGGGTGAATATTCATCCAAATGCTAGCCCCGGGGGACTTCTTTTTGACAGTGCTTGCAAACCGTGGCCCGCTTCTTGATGATCTCGGCACAAAAGGGGCATTCCCGGGTAAAATGGCGCTCATGGAGCTGTTCAATGACCTTGTCCACACTCTCCTGGAAAACCGGGGTGGGGAATTTATGGTTAATGAGATGTTCGATGGCCTCCACATCTGCCAGTTCCCCGACCATTTCAACGGCCTTGAGCCGGGCCCGTACCGGAATTTTGGGATCCAGAGCGATCTTTAGAATCTCATCCCAGTCTTTGGCCATATAATAATCGGTCAGCACGAAAAAGGTCTGCTTGAGCAGCTCTTTTTCGGCCTTCTGCTTGACCAGAATTTCATCGTCCAGTTTGCCGCCGGTGGCCCCCAGGGGGCTGAACACGGGCATGTACTCGAAATTCTTCTGGCCGGGTTCATTGATGCACCTGTATGAAGCAGGGGCCTCCATGGTCTCCTGAAGATGTTCCCAGCCCTTTTTATAGGAGGGACACTCATCGTTGAAGCAGACAAAAAGGAAAGGGGTGCCCCAGCCCAGCCCGTCCGAGAAATTGATGGGAGGGACCTCCCACAGGATCATTTCCTGATCGCAATGGGGGCAGTGGGGTTTATCCATTTCTATATATTTTTCAAGAAGTTCTTCTCTTGTTTCAAACGCCATTGATTTTATCTCCTTTGAAAGCGGTTCGTCCCGGCTGTTTCATAAAATTTTCCGGATAAATCCCTCCAAAAATAAGCATGCAGTTTGACTTGTCAAACTGCATGCTACAAAGAAACCGAATGTTAAAACATTAAGTCAAAAGCCTGAAGCAATCAAATATCGACCAACAACTTGTTTCATTTTTATAGTCGGTCTTTTTTTAGATTGATCCTAACCTGTGATTGGACGAAAACTTACTTCATCCTTCAGCCTTATTCAATAATTGCCAGAATGGCATCCTTGGCCACAGAATCCCCACTGTTAAAGTTAACGGCCTGGATCACACCGCTCACCGGAGACGGCAGGGCATTTTCCATCTTCATGGCCTCGATGACCACAACGGTATCCCCTTCATTGACTGAATCCCCGACATTCTTTTCATATTTTATGACCATGCCGGGCATGGGGGCCTTGACCGGGGTTCCGGATGCGGATGCGGCAGCCGGAGCCGGTTTGGGCGCGGCAGCCGGGGCGGCCGGAGCAGGCGGTGCCGCCGGGGCCGGGGCCGCCGGAGCGGCAGGAACAGGCACGGCAGACGCCGGTGCAGACGCCGGAGTTGCAGCGGCGGGAGCTGCGTAGGTGATCACCGGGGATCCGCCGATCTCTTCCACTCCCACCTCAAAGGATTCCCCTTCCACAAATACGTTGAAGGTCCGGGCAAATTCACCCTTTTCAAGGCTGGCCTTTTCCACCAGTTCGCCGGCCTTTGCCTTTCTGATCATCTCGTCCTGTTTCTTCACGTCTTCCAGGGTGATGGGTTTCAGGCTGTCCGGCATCTGTTCCTTGCCGTATTTTTGCATGAGAAATTTCTTTCCGGTTACCGGAAACAAGGTGTAAAGGACCAGGTCCTCATCATCCACGGCCAGATCTCCGATCTGTTCTCTGGCAGCCGCCAGTTCCGGCTCCAGGACCTCGGCCGGGCGGCAGGAGATGGGCTTTTCCCCCCTTTCATATCCTTTCAGGGCTTTTTTCTGGACTTCAGGATCAATGGGAACCGAGGTTTTCCCGTAGAGTCCGTAGCACAGGTCTTTGACCTGGGCCGTGACCATCTTGTACCTCTCCTCATCCGTATCAAAGAGCACATTGTTCACGGTCTGAATTCCCACGATCTGGCTGGTGGGGGTGACCAGAGGAATCTGGCCCAGTTCTTTCCTGACCCTGGGCAGCTCCTTGTACACCTCACCGATCTTGTCAATGGCATCCATTTCCCGAAGCTGATTCACCAGGTTGGAGAGCATGCCGCCCGGGGTCTGGTGAAGGAGCACATTGATATCGATGATGGAGACCTTGGTATCGTCCAGCAGATGCTTGTACTTGGGCATGACCTCTTTTTCAAGAATCTCGTTGATCTCGGCCAGCCCCTTGATGTCAAACCCGGTGTCCCGGCTTGTGCCCAGAAGAGACATGACCAGGGGTTCCAGGGCCGCATGGGAGGTCCTATAGGCATAGGGGGTCAGGCAGGTGTCAATGATGTCCACCCCGGCTTCCACGGCCTTCATATGGGTCATGGGAGACATGCCCGAGGTAAAATGGCTGTGCAGGTGAATCAGGGGTTTTACATTTTCCTTCAGGGCCTTGACCAGGTCATAGGCATCATAGGGAGACAAGAGCCCGGCCATGTCCTTGATGCAGATGGAGTCGGCCCCCATGTCTTCCAGTTCCTTTGCCTTTTTCACGTAGTAGTCCAGGTTATAGACATCACCCCCGAGACGGGGCTCGGTCAGGGTATAACACATGCAGCCCTGGAAATGGGCTCCGCATTCCTTGATCACCGGAACAACGGTTTCAAAGTTCCGGTAATCGTTGAGGGCGTCAAAGGTCCGGAACACCTCAAGTCCGTTGTCCACGGTCTTTTTAACAAAGAGCTTGGCCACGTCGTCGGCATAGTTTCGGTACCCCACCAGATTCTGCCCCCTGAGCAGCATGGCAAAAGGGGTTTTTTTCATATACCGCTTCAGGGTCCGCAGCCGTTCCCAGGGGTCTTCTCCCAAAAACCTGTGCATGGTATCAAAGGTAGCCCCGCCCCAGACCTCCACGGCCCAGAATCCCACCTCATCCATTCTTTCGGCCACAGGGATCATATCTTCGGTGCGGCCCCGGGTGGCAAACAATGACTGGTGTCCGTCCCGCAGGGAGAGATCCTCTATCTTTAAGGGATTTTCCGCCCCAGGCCTGTCCTTGTCGTAATTCATCTCAACCGTTTTGACTTGGGTATGTTCACTCATCTAAATTCTCCTGAAATCTATGTTTATTTAAATAGTCTTAACTGCATCATGGTATTGGCCTGCATCATGGACTGTCTTCCGGCCATGCCCCAGACATTGGGCGCAGCCGGCGGTCCCTGCAGCGGTTCCGGTTCCCGGGCCTGCCCGTCCTGGGCAGCCTGCATGGCAGCGGCCTCTTCATTGGTCTTCATATAGGCGAATACGGCTGCCATGGCAGCGGCCAGTTTTTTTTTATCTGTTTTTCCCTGTTTTTGCATGTTCCCCCCTTACACCGGAATATTGCCGTGTTTTTTGGCCGGCCGGATTTCCCGTTTGGTGGCCAGGGCCTCAAGGGCGTCAATGAGTCTGGGCCTTGTCTCGGCCGGCCGGATCACGGCATCCACATATCCCCGGGCAGCAGCGCAATAGGGATTTGAAAACTGCTCATTGTACTCGTCAATTTTTTCCTTTCGCATGGACACGGGGTCTTCCGCCCCCTTGATCTCCCTGGCATGGATGATATTGGCTGCGCCTTCGGCACCCATGACGGCGATCTCGGCACTGGGCCAGGCAAAGGCCATGTCCGCCCCCAGATGCCTGGAGCACATGGCAATATAAGAGCCCCCGTAATCCTTCCGGGTAATGAGCAGGAGTTTGGGAACCGTGGCTTCGGAGTAGCACCAGAGCAGTTTGGCCCCATGGCGGATGATCCCCCCCCACTCCTGGTCGCTGCCGGGCAGGTATCCCGGGACATCGGCAATGGTGAGCATGGGAATATTAAACCCGTCGCAGAACCGGATGAACCGGGTGGCCTTATCAGATGCGTTGATGTCCAGGCACCCGGCCATGTTATTGGGCTGGTTGGCAATGATGCCGATGGGCCGCCCGTTGAGCCGGGCAAAACAGATCACGATATTCTTGGCAAAGTACTGGTGGGGTTCGAAATAGTCCCCGTCATCCACAATGGAGGAGATCACATCCTTGATATCATAGGACTGGTTGGGGTTGTCGGGAATGATGGCGTCCAGGCTCTGATCCATGCGGCCGGGGTCATCGGAAGGAACCGCCAAAGGAGGATCTTCCATGTTGTTGGACGGGAGAAAGGAGAGCAGCTTTTTTATCTGAAGGATGCAGTCCTCGTCGGAGTCACAGGCAAACTGAGCCACTCCGGATTTTTCATTGTGGGCCATGGCCCCTCCCAGGTCCTCAAAAGTGATCTCTTCTCCGGTGACCGCCTTGATCACATTGGGTCCGGTGATGAACATATAGGAGGATTCCTTGACCATGAAGATAAAATCGGTCATGGCAGGAGAATAGACGGCACCGCCGGCTGTGGGACCCATGATGGCCGATATCTGGGGGATCACACCCGAGGCGGCGGAGTTTCTGAAAAAGATCTCTCCATACCCGGACAGGGCATCTATCCCCTCCTGAATCCGGGCACCTCCGGAGTCGTTCATGCCGATGATGGGAGCGCCGGCCTTCATGGCCATGTCCATGACCTTGCAGATCTTCTTGGCCTGCATCTCCCCCAGGGAACCGGCCCGGGCCGTAAAATCCTGGGCATAGGAAAAAACAATTCTACCGTCCACCCGGCCATGGCCCGTGACCACTCCGTCGGCGGGAATCTGCTTTTTTTCCATGCCGAAATTGGTGCACCGGTGGGTGACAAACATATCCAACTCCCTGAAGCTGCCTTTGTCAAAAAGGAGTTCAAGCCGCTCCCTGGCATTGAGCTTTCCCTTTTCCCTTCTCTTGGCAAGGGCCGCCTCTCCCCCCATCTGTAAAATTTCCTGTTCTTTTTTCTTCAGCTCCTGGATCTTGTCATATATGACACCCATAGTCTCAACCTTTCCTTATGTTTACGCCAAACCGACAGCTGTTAATTTAATTTCGAATAGTGAACCGCCATGCACAGAACCATTGATCCGGATGTTTGTCCGGCGGACAGCCGATACATTCCGTTTCAATTCTCGGATCAATTGCCCTTGCAAAATAGGCATATTCAACCTGCCCGGCGGATTTACAGGGATAGTCATCCAGATTCTTTCTTTTCCTGGCCATCTGGACACGGCATTCATTCATCTGGAATATAAAACTTTCAGGCCCCTCGTCAACCATTGATTGTTTATTTATAAAGGCATACATCCTGAAATTGAGGGCTTTTTTCAATCCTTCAAGCCCGGGCCGGTCATCCAGACCGAGGAACTTGCTTATGGCGTGGGCCTCGTAGGGAGAAAACTGGGCCCAGCAGGAATCATTGCACCGCTTTGCCTCATTCATGCCGTGACTGAACTCAACGGCCTGAAACCAGACCCCGTCGTTGGCCAGCCAGTTCTTGGAAACCGCGGCCATCAATTCCTTAAGGTCATGATCTTCCATGGTCAGCAATGGCCTGGGCATCCCGTCTTCCAGTTTAAACCCGAAAAGTTTCGACATCCGTGAAAGCCCGATGCCCACGGAGTGCCTGGTGGCCTTGTCCAACACCGTCAAGGCCTCTTCCATTCCCATCTGATGCCGGATTTCGGTAAACCATAGTCCGTAATGGACCACAATCCGGGTCATCATATCCACCACCAGTTCTGCCTTGTCTCTCTTGTCCAGATCTTCGGGAAAATCGTTCATGATAAGGGCTCCGTTCTTTTCGAATTCAGCCTGACCGGCCACAAAATCTAATCAAATATTTAATCAAGAGGCATTGGACCAAATTTCAAATAAACACTAATGGATAGAGACGCAGATTGTCAAGAAAGGTTTTAAAGCCATTGGGAAATTAATGGAGATCTCCACCCTCCCGGGGGAATATCTCACTTGATAAAATCCCGGGACCCTTTATTCTGAAAATGCCGGCAACAACTAGTAAAAAATTGAATGGGACTAGGTATTGCTTTTGGTCCAATTTGCAGATATAGTTAAGAAATTGTTAGGAAGGTTCTTTGACTGAGAGAACAAGAGTACTTCACTTACCCGGTATACCAGAGAGAAGTGAAGACAAGAAAGGGTGGCCATGGAAGCAGAGTTTAACCACAGGGTATTGATTGTGGATGACGAGGCCCGGGTAGCAAAGGCCATCAGCCGCATCCTGGAAATGGAAAAAATCGAGACGGTCACGGTTGACAGCGGGAACGAGGGTCTTAAGAAGATAAAAAGCGCTGACAAGCCCTTTTCTCTGATCATTGCGGACCAGCGGATGCCGGGCATGAAAGGCACCCAATTCCTTGAGCAGGCCAAGAGCATCTCCCCTGACACAGTCCGTTTCCTCATTACCGGTTATTCTGAAATGCAGACCATTCTCCACGCGGTGAATAAGGGATCGGTTCAAAAGTATATTGCCAAACCATGGGAGCATGATGAACTTTTGGCCGCAATCCAGTCCGGTCTCCGCTTCTATGAGCAATCCCAGGAAAACGAAAGATTATTGGTCCTGGCCAAAAAACAGAACAAGCAGCTCTACGATCTGAACTGCGAACTCATGGAACTCACCACGGATCATAATAAAAAGCTGAAGGCCCTGGACGCTGAAATCGAAGTTTTAAAAAAGAATATCAGCGAAACCCGGGAGAAGAAACAGGAAGAGGAAAAGGGCGAAGGCAACTCTTCAGGCCCGGACCTCATGGCCGAAGATATTCTCAACGCCCTTGGACAAACACCGGACCAGGACCGCTTTGACCTTCTGTTTTTGCATACCCTGGAGACGTTGTTCCGGGATTTCAACGACCTGGCCCAGAGAAACGGTTTTGAAATGCCGGAACCCGGCCCCGAAGACGCAGAAGAGCAAGAGGATGACGGGACAGATGAACCGGAAAAGGCATCCCATGACGACACCGAACCGGAAGGACTGAAACAGGATGAGTGAAAAGAAAAAGCCAAGATTGCTCATCCTTGAAAAGGATGAGCAAATCCGCACCCATGCCCGGGATATTTTGGAACAGGCCGGCTGGGACGTCCTGTGTAAGGATGTGTCCAAAGAGGCCCTGATCGAGTTGAAAAAATCCAAGGCCTCCCCCTTTGCCCTCTTCATTTCCAGTTACAAACTCCCGCTCATGGAGGGAGACGATATCATGCAGAAGGCCAAGGCAATCTCCCCCATGACCCAGCGGATGCTCATGGTGCCGGCGGACCAGACCGATATCCTGATCAGCGCTATTAACAAGGCAGGCATCCACGCCTGCATCACATATCCTTTCATGGACACGGATCTTGTGGACCAGGCCAGAACCTGCCTCCAGCAGTTTCTGGGATCCATGAAACGAAAACAATTAAAACGGGTCACGGTCCACCAGAACAAGCAGATGTTTCAAATCGCCCAAAAGCTGCGGAAAAAAGACGGTCTTTTAAAAAACCTCATCAATGAGAAAAAGGCAAAGAAAAGGCTGCTTCAAACAGACCTTCCCAAGGGGATCCGAACCCTGTCTGCAAGGCTGGAACAGCACGATATCCCCATGACCTGTGAATCTTTCGAAGCTGAATTTGTCCGTCTTAAGGATCATATCCGGGACGGTTTTAACAAGGCGGCATCAAAAGCCGGGCTTGATCCGGTCAAGGAAGGGTCCCTGAACATCCAGATCGAATCGGAACAGGAACCGGCATCAGACCCGGAATCCCATACCACCGGAACCGACGGGATCAAAAAAATTCTGGAAACCGCTTTCTCATCCCTGGAAAAAGTACCCGAAAAAATAGCTCCCCTTTCCCAGGAGGAGGGTTCCGGGGAGATGGACACCGAGGACAATGGAACCGACCCCATAGACCCTGCAAATTCCCTGGAGGAAATCGTCGAGATCACCATCTCCGAAGATCAGACCCAGGCATTTATCAAAAAGCTCAAAATCCCGGATCCGCCGTCAAAACTCACCCTTTCCTCCCTTCTCGACCTGCTCAGGGAAAAAAACGTGACCTATGGACTCATCGGCAGCAGCCGGCTGGAATCCTGGATCCTTGAATCCCTTCCCCAGGATGAAAAAATCCAAGTGGCCGCAGGCACCCCTCCGGATAAGGGTCAGGACGGCAGCATCCTCTATCATTTCAGAACCGATTACACCAACCCCGGAAAGATCCTTGAAGACGGCTCCATTGACTTCAGGGAAAGGGGGGGGATCCCCTATGTCAGCGAGGGTGACCTTCTGGCAGTAAAAACACCTCCCCGGGAAGGAAAGACAGGGGTGACCATTTCCGGCAACCCCATTCCCGTGGACGAGGTCCTGGACCCTGTTTTCAACGCAGAGGCCAACACCACCCTGTCCGAAGACGGCCTGTCCATATATGCGGCCCTGGACGGACAGCCCCACGTGGACGCCTTGGGCAGCATCACGGTCAACCCGGAACTTGTCATTGAAGGGGATGTGGATTTCCAGACCGGCAACATTGATTTCAAAGGCAATATCAATGTAAAGGGAATGATTAAGGAGGGGTTCACCATAAAAGGCGTCAACCTCACCGCCCAGGAGATAGAGGGTTCCCAGGTCGACATCACCGGCGACCTCTGCATCTCCTCGGGGATCACAGACGCCAATATTTCCGTCCAGGGAAACATCCATGCAAAATTCATCAACAATTCCAAAATTGCCTGTTTCGGAGACCTGGTCATCCAAAAGGAGATCATTGATTCCTCCATTGCCACCAGCGGAGAATGTCAGAATTCCACCGGGCTCATCATCGCCTCAAAAATCGCAGCCAAGGCCGGAATCGAGGCCGGAAGAATCGGAACCGACACTTCCAAACCGGCGGTTATCAAAATCGGCGTGGACGAGCATGCCGACATGCTGACCCGGGAAATTGATAAGGTCCTTGAGACCTCCATGGCCCGGCTCAAGGATTTAAAGGAAAACATCCAATCCATAGAGGAACAGGACCAGGAATTATACGGCATCGTTAGCCAGAAGGCCCAGGAACAGGAAAAGGCCAACAACGAGATAAAGACCCTTGGCGAGGCCATGGTGGAGATGAAAAAAGCCTCTGACATCTCCGGGCTGAGCACGGCCAAGACCAGGATCAAAAAACTGGCTGACATTGTCGAAAAGGCAGAAAAGGAACTGGACAGGATATTCACCCTCCAGGATGGGTATGCAAAGCAGATAGAGAACCTGAAGCAGGGTGTGGAACGCCTGGAACTGGCCAACAAAAACATGGTCAAGAAAAAAAAGCGCATCCGGGAATTCTCTTCAGAGACCACCTCCCTGGCCAGGGTGACGGTTCAGAAGACCATCAGCCAGGATACCATTATCCAGGGACCCAATGCCTCCCTTACCCTGAGAAACGATCAGTCGCGATGCCGGATTGAGGAGACCTTGACCCAGGAAGAGGGTCAGCAGTACTATGAGATGAATATTCTGGACCTGTAAACTTGAGGTAGTATTCCCCCTCTTCTTTCCTCCCTCTTTTGATACAGCCGTTTCCGAAGATCCTGCATTTCTTTTTCAGGACTTTCCGGGCGGCCTGTTCCTGGACCGGGGAGAGAAGACCGGATTCGATCAAACCCAAAATGGATTTTATCCTGTACCTGTCCTGGGAATGGGAGCCGGAAAGCTGGTCCGGATGCCCCCCGGTTTTAAGGGTAAGGGGTTTATCGATCAGGTATATGGGCGTATCCAGGGCGATGCGCAGCCAGAGGTCGTAATCCTCGCAGACCGGAAAGGATTCGTTAAACTTCCCTTTTTGTTCAAAAATTTCCCTTCTCATCATCACGGCGGAGGGGCTGACCAGGCAGAGGTCCAGGGAAGGCTCAAAGATCATGCCCGACGGTTTTTTATGTTTTATTTTTGGATTGACCCGTCTCCCCTTTCTGATCCAGATCTCTTCGGTCTGGCAGACGGATGCTTTTGGGTGGGCATTGAAAAAATCCACCTGGCAGGTAAGTTTTCCCGGTTCCCATCTGTCGTCGGAATCCAGCAGTGCGATCAACTCTCCACGGCTCTTTTCTATCCCCAGGTTCCTTGCGGCGCTTACCCCTTTATTGGCCTGGGTGAAGACCCGGATCCGGTCTTTGTAGGATTGCAAAAGCATGGGGGTATCGTCGCTGGAGCCGTCGTCAACCACAAGGATTTCTTTATTCCCGTAGTCCTGGGCAAGGACAGAGTCAATGGCTGCCTTAAGGGTCCAGGCCCGGTTAAAGGTGGGGATGATGACACTGACCCTGGTTTCTTTATCTGTTTTCATTGACAATTCTTTTATCGTCGGCCAAAATTTTTAAAATATCCCTGCCCCATGGAAAAGTCAATTCTCAATTCTGAAAATGCCCATCCCATGTCCTTGATTCATGGATAAATATGATTTATTTTCATGCCGGTTTTCCCCATAACTTATTTTTTTCCTTGCTTTTTTTTAAAAAATGAAAAACAATGAATTCCATTCATCTTTATATTGGAAATCCTTGACAACCGAATTTAAATCGCATAATGAAGGGCCTTGTTTTTTGTGGACTAGTTTACACTAGATAAGAGGAGAACATGGGAAAAGGCAAATCAGTCAAACATATCATTGACAAAGAGTGGTGTAAGGGGTGCGGTATCTGCGTTCACTTCTGTCCGAAACAGGTCTTGGAACTGGACAAAAGGGGAAAAGCCGAAGCTGTCCGTCCGGAAGATTGCATAGCGTGCATGCTCTGCGAACTCCGATGCCCTGATCTGGCAATACAAATCAAAGAAATTCAGGAAGGGGAAAATGAAGAATAATATCAGGTTTGTCCAGGGGAACGAAGCCTGTGTCGAGGGTGCGCTTTACGCGGGGTTGAATTTTTTTGCGGGCTACCCCATTACCCCATCCACTGAAATCGCAGAGCATCTGGCCGCAAGGCTCCCCCAGGGGGGCGGGAAGTTCATCCAGATGGAAGATGAAATCGCCTCCATGGGTGCCATTATCGGCGCCTCCCTTACCGGAAACAAAGTCATGACCGCCACATCCGGTCCGGGATTTTCCCTGAAGCAGGAAGCCCTGGGCTATGCCTGCATGGCTGAAATTCCCTGTGTCATCGCCAATGTCCAGCGGGGCGGCCCGTCCACGGGAAACCCCACCCATGTCAGCCAGGGGGACGTGAACCAGGCCAGATGGGGAACCCACGGAGACCACTCCATCATCGCCATGACCGCTTCCAACCACCAGGATGTATTTAAGATCACCGTTGAGGCCTTTAACCTGGCGGAAACCTATCGAACCCCTGTGATTATCCTCCTTGACGAGGTGGTGGGCCATATGAGGGAAAAGCTGACTCTTCCGGAAAAAGGAGAGATCCCGGTGGTGGACCGGCTCAGGACCTCGCTGCCCAAGGGTGTGGACTACCATCCCTATCTTCCCCGGGAAGACGGGCGGCTCCCCATGTCCGATTTCGGCGGGGAACACCGGTACAATGTGACCGGGCTCTTCCATGACATGTGGGGATTTCCCAACAACAATCCTACGGTGGTCAGCGGTCTGCTCCGCCATCTGGTGGACAAGATCGAAAACAATGTCAACGACATTGCCATGTACAAGGAATACTGGCTGGACGATGCCGAGTATGTCCTGGTCTCCTACGGATCCTCGGCCAGATCGGCCATCCACATCGCCAAGAACCGGCGGGCCAGGGGCGTGAAGATCGGGGTACTTGAACTCCAGACCATCTGGCCCTTTCCCGTGGACATCGTCCGGGAAAAATGCGCCAATGCCAAGGCCGTACTCGTGGTTGAGATGAACATGGGCCAGGTCGTGACCCAGGTCAAAAACGCCGTGGACAATCCGGACAACGTATTTCTTGCCAACCGAACCGACGGCCAGCTCATATCACCTACGGACATCAAAACCGTCCTGAGGATGATCCAGGGAAAGGGGGTTTAACATGAACACCAGCGAGTTTAACTTTAAAGACTATGTGCGGGCCAGATTCTTCCCCCATATGTGGTGTCCCGGATGCGGCCATGGTATTGTTCTCGGCTCCCTTCTCAGGGCCGTCCACGAACTGGGACTGGATAAAAACGAAATCGTCATCACCTCGGGGATCGGATGTTCCTCTAGGATCTCCGGGTATGTGGATTTCCATTCCCTCCACACCATCCACGGCAGGGCCCTGTCCTTTGCCACCGGGGTCAAGCTGTCCCAGCCCCGCCTCAAGGCCATCGTACCCATGGGCGACGGAGATGCACTGGCCATCGGCGGCAACCATTTCATCCATGCAGCCAGAAGAAATATCGATATCACGGCCATCGTCATGAACAACAGGATCTACGGCATGACCGGGGGACAATTCTCTCCCCTGTCCGGCCAGGGCAAAAAAGCCACCACCGCACCCTATACCACCATTGACAACAATTTCGATATTGTGGAACTGGCCAAAAGTGCCGGTGCGACCTTTGTGGCAAGATCCACTGTGTTTCACGCCGTTGAAGCCAAGGACTACCTGAAGCAGGCCATCTCCCACAAGGGATTCTCCGTTGTTGAGCTCCTTACCCAGTGCCCCACCTATTACGGCCGGAAAAACAAGGAAGGAGACGCCGCCCAGATGATGGAAGGGTATCGGACCAACACAGTGAAAATCGGTTCCAAGAAACTTGAAAAAAACCCCAATCTCATCCAGAGGGGCATCTTTGTTCACGACACGGAAAAACCCGAGTACTGTGAGGCATACGATTCAATCATTGAAACCGCAATGAAAGGAAAAGCATAATGGACCGTTCAAGAATTGTTTTTTCAGGCTCAGGCGGACAGGGCGTCATCACTGCGGCCATTATCCTTGCCAAAGCGGCCGTCATCTATGAAGGGAAAAACGCCATCCAGTCCCAGAGCTACGGAGCGGCTGCCCGGGGCGGAGCCACACGAAGCGACATCCTGATCGCTGACTCCGAGATCCACTTTCCCAAGGTCATCCAGCCCAATATCCTGGTCAGCCTGACCCAGGAAAGCTATAATACTTTTTCGCCCATCATCCGGCCCGGCGGTCTGCTCCTGGTGGATCCCCGGTACGTGACCATCGGGACAAAAGTGGATGCCAAGCATGTGGCCCTGCCCATGTATGAAAGGGTCATGGAAGAGATCAAGAAACCCATCGTGTTCAATATCTGCATGCTGGGTGCCCTCATCGGACTGACCAAACTCATCCGGCCCGAATCCATTCTCAAGGTGCTGGAAACCACGATTCCCGAAGATTTCATGGACATGAATAAAAAAGCCCTGGACCTTGGATTAAACTTGGGAGAGGCTGCGTAATCTCCCCGGGAAAAGGGTATGGACAAAATTCCATCCGGCTAGTAAAATCGAACGCCTGGTGCAGGAAATCTGCACCAGGCGTTTTGTGTTTGAAGAAATAAAATTGGGTCTGAAGGAACGAAAACTCTGAAAACGATCTGGAGGAAACATGGAAAAAAAATCAAAGGAAGAAAGAAGGAACAAGGTGATTGACGCTTTGAACAAGGCCAGGGGCATGGAACTTCTGGCCATCACCCAGTACATGAATCAGCACTATAACATCGATGACATGGATTACGGCGAACTGGCCGGAAAAATCAAACTCATCGCCATTGATGAAATGCGCCACGCAGAAGCCTTTGCCGAACGGATCAAGGAACTGGGAGGAGAGCCGGTAACCGGGTATGACGGGACCATTGAAAAGGGGCAGCCCGTAGATACGGTATTCAGCTTTGACGCCGAGCTGGAAGACGATACCATTGATGTATACAATCAATTTCTCCTGGTCTGCCGGGAAAACGGGGACAGTGTGAGCATGAAGCTCTTTGAAACCATCATTGACGAGGAACAGATCCACTATAATTACTTTGACAATATCAACGGCCACATTGAAAAACTCGGAGCGGCTTATCTTGCCAATATCGCCGGGACTCCCTCATCCACCGGTCTGACGCCCAGCGGTTTCACGGTCAGTGAAGGGGAATAAGGGGATTTATACCCGTTTCCCGGAAACGCAAAGAAAGCGGCAAAACTTCTGATGATATCCCGGGAGCAAAAGATCTCCCCCGATTCCGGATAGGGGACCGGATCCGGGGGATTTTACTGATGATTTGATTCCGGTTTTATTTCATCAATTTTTTTGCGGCTTTCTTCATTCCTTTCCAGTCAAATCCTTTGGCCAGGGCAAGACTCTCCTTGTCTGAAAGGCCTTCATATCCCATGGAAAACAGGGCGGAACTTTCTTTTGTTTCCCCCAGCAAAATCATGATATTCCCTGAATTTTCGTTCCCGTCGTGGGTACGCACGACCTTGAACCCGTCCATCTGTATGGTTTCCACCTTGATGCCGCCCTGGGACATGTTCATCTGCTGGAAAGAGGCCATTCCCATCTGGAGACTGGTAATCATCACGGTGGCGGCAATGGTTTTGTCCCCTTTTTCGTAGGACCGCACCGCATTGATCATCTTAACGCCGTTCATGTCCATGTTCATGGCCTGGGGGGCTTCCCCCTGCCAACCTTTGAGGTTTATCAGGAACGGCTTCAGGGAGTCATCGGCAAACAGGGGAGGACTCAGAAAAACAACCAAAAGAATTGAAAACAGCGGGATAAAAGAAATTCTGGATGATGATTTCACAATTTTCTCCTTTTTATTAGGTTAAAACAGATGCCAATGCTTTGGCGAAAAAACGGCATTCATGCAAGGAATCACTCTTTTTCGGGTTTCTGTCCGGGGCTGGAAACCGCAGCCGGGAAAAGGTCCTCAAGGTTGAGGCCCTTGATCTTCTTTAAACAGTCTTCCAGGGCCATGGGCTCATTATCCCCTGCCCCCTGGTGCTCGGGTTTGGCCACGATATTGACCAGGTTGGGGACGGCAATGAAGTTCCCGGCCAGCTTGCCCTGGATTTTCTGATGAACATCGATATAGATCATCCGGCCGTTGCGGATCAGGTTATACCGGCTCACCCGGGTCAGGATGTCGTTGACGTGAAGGTCCAATTTTCTTGTCTCCTTGTAAAAAAAGCAGGGGCGATTATCAGCGGGAACCGCACGAGAAATACATTAAACCCTCTTTACCTGTATTCACGCCGGCCATATTTTTATTTTGCCTATCGTTTAGCGAGATACTCCATATTTGTCAATATTAAACCGGTTATTGGAAAGGATTGACAAATATGGATGACATCTATAGTCTCCTGTAAATTTTAACCCTGAACACAAAAAAGAGAGCAACCCAAGGAGGTTATCCATAATGAAGCAACGTCCAACTCCCGGCATGGGGACATCCTCGGTATGGGCCGGAGAGGAAAAATCCCTGATCCAGAACGCCACCCAGGTACCGGTGGTGCACAGCGTCTCCTTTGGATATAAGGATGTGGACCAGTGGCTTGATGTGGCCCTGGGAAAACAAAAAGGACATATTTACGGCCGGAACACCAACCCCACGGTTGAAGTATTTGAAAACAAAATCTGCCGGCTTGAAAAGGGTCAGGCAGCCACCAGCGCTTCAACCGGCATGGGAATCATCAGCTCCATCCTGTTCGGCCTGTTAAAGCCCGGTCAGAGAGTGGTTTCGGTTAAAGATACCTATGGAGGCACCAATAAGATTTTCACGGAATTTTTGCCCCGGATCCATGTGGAGACGGTTCTCTGCGATACCACGGACCATGAGGCCATTGAAACGGAGATCGAAAAGGGCTGTGACCTGGTTTACCTGGAAACTCCCACAAACCCCACCATAAAGATCCTTGACCTGGCCCGGCTGGCCAGGGCCGGAAAAAAGGCAGGTGGAGTGGTGGTGGTGGACAACACCTTTGCCACCCCCATCAACCAGAGTCCCCTGGCCCTGGGGGCGGACCTGGTCCTCCATTCCGCCACAAAGTTCCTGGGCGGACACGCCGATGCCCTGGGCGGGGTGGTCTGCGGCAGGGAAGACCTGGTCAAACAGGTCTACCATTACCGGGAAATCAACGGGGCCACCCTGGATCCCATGTCCGCCTATCTTCTGCTCCGGGGGATGAAGACCCTTGCCCTGCGGATTGAGCGTCAGAATCAGAACGCCCTTCAAATCGCCCGGTTTCTTGAATCCCATCCCAAGATCGAAAAGGTATTTTACCCCGGACTTTCTTCCCATCCGGGCCATGAAATCGCCAAAAAGCAGATGAAGGGATTCGGCGGGATGCTCAGCTTCACCCTCAAACAGGACAGCTTCAAGGCCGTGGGCCAAGTGCTGGCCCATCTCACCTATGCCCACTGCGCCGCCAACCTGGGCTCCGTGGAGACCATTGCAGGCCCCCCGGCCACCACCAGCCATGTGGAGTGCACCAGAGAAGAACGCAAGGCCATGGGAATCCCCGAAAGCCTGATCCGCTATTCCACGGGCATTGAAGACGTGGAAGACCTGATCGGAGATTTGGATTTGGCGCTGTCAACACTCGGTTAATCATCATACAGAACTTTTACCCTAGAAAGCATAGATATCATGGTTCCCCCACTCCATACCCCTCCAGGTGAAACTTCCAAAGAACTGATTGCGGACTGGAACTCCCTGCACCGGGTTTTTATCCGGCCCGAAGATGAAAACAGCCGGAAAACCCTGGTGAAATATATGGAGCAGATCCTGTTCGGACTTCATGATTTTCTGAACCGGCATGTGGGGGTGACCGAAGAGATCAGCCTGGCCCAGCTGGCCCAGGGGTTTACCGACACCCGGATCAACAAGGAGCCCTTAAAAAGACTGGCCGATGTAATTGAAGACATCATCAATGATATCGCGCCCCGGGCCGTCAATGTGGCCTCTCCCTATTTTGTGGGCCACATGACTTCGGCCATTCCCTTTTTCATGGTCCATCTCAAGGCCATTACCGCGGCCCTGAACCAGAATGTGATCAAGCTGGAAACCTCCAAGGTGCTCTCGGTACTGGAAAAACAGGTTCTGGCCAAAATCCACCGGATGATCTATCAAAGGGAAGAGGCCTTTTACGACGCCCATGTCCAGAACATTGAAACCTCCCTGGGGGGATTTACCACCGGGGGCACCACGGCCAATATCACGGCCCTTTGGGTGGCCCGGAACCTAAGCCTTCCTCCGAAAAACGATTTTTCAGGGATTGAGGAAGACGGCATGGCCGCGGCACTTCGGGCCCATGATCTTGAACGGATGGTGATCCTGGTATCCAAGCGGGGCCATTTTTCCCTGAAAAAAGCAGGGGGTATCCTGGGGATCGGCAACAGGAACGTCATCCCCGTGGATGTGGATGGAGACCGGGGCATTGATCTGGAAAAACTTGAGACCCTGATCCATGACCTGAAAAAAACCGGTAAAACAAAGATCATGGCCATTGTGGGGATTGCCGGGGCCACAGAGACGGGAGTCATCGACCCCCTGCCCCGGCTGGCAGAGATCTGTGAGGAACACAAGATCCATTTCCATGTGGATGCGGCCTGGGGAGGCCCGGTCCTTTTGTCTGAAAAATATGCCGGTCTTGTCCGGGGAATCGAAAGGGCAGACTCGGTGACCATAGACTGCCACAAGCAGTTTTACATGCCCATGACCGCCGGCATGGTCTATTTCAAGGATCCCAAGGCCATGGATAAGATCTCCTACCATGCCCGGTACGTAAACAGAAGGGGCTCGGTGGACCTGGGCATCAAGACCCTGGAAGGATCCAGGGAGGCCAATTCCCTGATCCTGGATTCTGCCCTGAAAATCATGGGATCAAGGGGATTCGGACTCATGATCGACCACGGCATTGAAACAGCCCGCAAATTTGCACAAAAAATCGAGTCCCGACCCCTGTTCCAGCTCATCACCCGGCCCCGGCTCAATATTCTCACCTACCGGGTGGTCCCCCTGGAATTCCGCAGAAAATTAGAATCCGCCACCGATGAAGAAGAAAGGATCCCCATAGACGCCCGGCTGGACGAGATCAACATCCATATCCAGCGGATCCAGAGGGAGGCCGGCAAAAGCTTTGTCTCCAGGACCCGGCTCAAGGCCAGCCCCCGGGACAATCATAACGTGGTTGTCTTACGATCGGTGATCATGAATCCCTATACCACTCCGGATATCCTGGACCAAATCCTGGACGAGCAGGAAGCCATTCTCAAAGATCTTGGAAATTTCTGAGTCTGTTGCCAATATTGAAATAAAAATCACCCTTCGGCCCGGCTATCCCCCTTTCCCATGATGGCCGCGACCAGCCTTTCCCCGGTGGATTCCAAATGGGATCTGAGGGCCTCTTGGGCCAGGGCCGGATCCCGGGCCTCAACGGCCCGGACAATGGCCCGGTGCTGTTCCACCACATTCTCGTACCCCCAGTCATGCCTGGCCTTCTGCTCCATCCAGTGCCGGGTGGGCTGGCGCATTTCATGGAAGAACTTGACCAGAACGCTGTTATGGCAGGCCCTGGCCACTGCCCCGTGGAATTCCAGATCCGGATTAATGGGATCTTCGTCCCCGGCCATGGCCTTCTTGAGGTCCCGGTGTTTCTCCCGGATCCTCTCCAGATCCTCCTGGGTGGCCCGCTCTGCTGCAAGCCCTGCAATCACCCCTTCAAGCTCAATCCGGGCCTCCACCAGTTCCCAGACCTTTTCCGGCCCGAGCCCCAGCAGGCCCACGGGCTTTTGGGCACCCTCGGCTGAAAAAGAGGCCACATGGGTTCCCTGGCCCGGTCTTACCGTGAGCAGGCCCACCAGGGACAAGGCACCGACCGCCTCCCGGATGGAGCTTCTGCCCACCTTGAACTGTTTCATCAATTCAGGTTCCGGGGGCAGCCGGTCCCCGGGTTTGAGGCTTCCCCTGGCAATCATGGCCATGAGGGCATCGGCGATCTGATCTGCCAGGCGCTTGCGGTCCAGTTGAAAATCTTCCATATCTTATCTTTTTCTCCTGAAAGGGTGATCCTCCCTGCCCGGTCAACAGATCCTCGGCTTTTCTATTGACATCCCGGGGAAAACACCTTAAAAAATTAAACATCAGATGTTATGTTGTTCTGATGAATTTTAAATATAGACCCTTTTTCAACCAGATGCAAGCCTCCCCCGGGGATGGCTGCAGAAAGGAAAACCAGATGCCAAAATTCTCTGCAAACCTGACCCTGTTGTTCACCGAGGTGGATTTCCCGGATCGTTTTGAAAAAGCGGCAAAAGCGGGTTTCAAGGCCGTGGAGTACATGTTTCCCTATTCATGGCCGGCTGCCGAACTTGCCGAAAAGCTAGAAGAAAACGGATTGAAGCAGGTCCTTTACAACCTCCCGGCCGGAGACTGGGAGGCCGGTGAACGGGGAATTGCCTGCCTCCCCGGCCGGGAACAGGAGTTCAGGGAAGGCGTGCTTCTGGCCCTTGAATATGCCAAAGCTCTCCGCTGCCCGGCGCTCAACTGCCTGGCCGGTCTCACCCCGCCGAACCTGCCCCGGGAGCAGGTCATGGAAACCCTGAAGAACAACCTTGAATTTGCGGCCCGCACCCTGGAAAAAGAAGGGGTCAAACTCATGGTGGAGGCCCTTAACAGCAAGGATATCCCGGGATTCCACCTGGTCGGGTCAAAGGATGTCATCGACCTGATCCATGAAGTGGGCCACTCCAATCTCTTTTTCCAGTACGACATCTATCACATGCAGCGGATGGAAGGCGATCTTGTGAATACCCTCCGGGCTCTCATGGACCGGATCGGGCATATCCAGCTGGCCGACAATCCGGGAAGACATGAACCGGGCACCGGTGAGATCCACTTTGCCAACCTGTTCCGGGCCATTGACGAGGCCGGGTACCCGGGCTGGATCGGATGCGAATACAACCCGGCCGCAGGAACGGAAGCCGGACTGGGCTGGCTGGATTCATACAGATAAGGAGGAGAAAAATATGAAAATCGGATTTATCGGAACCGGCATCATGGGAACCCCCATGGCAGGCCACCTGGCAGACAAGGGACATGAAGTATACGCGTATAACAGATCTTCGGTTCCCGACTCCCTCAAAAAGAAAGGAATCTCCGTGGTCAGCTCCTGCAAAGAGGCGGCCGAAAAGGCTGAGCTGGTCATCATCATGGTCCCGGACACCCCCCATGTGGAAGAGGTGCTTTTTGGAAAGAACGGGGTGGCCGAGGGGATACAAAAGGGTTCCATCGTGGTGGACATGAGTTCCATATCCCCGGTGGAAACCAAGGTTTTTGCCGCCAGGATCAATGACCTGGGATGCTCATACCTGGATGCCCCGGTCTCGGGCGGTCAGATCGGCGCCGAAAACGCCAGTCTCACCATCATGGTGGGCGGAGACCCGAATGCCTTTGACAAGGTTCTGCCCGTGTTCCAGCTCATGGGGCAGAACATCACCCGGGTGGGCGGGAACGGGGACGGCCAGACCTGCAAAGTGGCCAACCAGATCATCGTGGCCCTGACCATCGAAGCTGTGGGAGAAGCCCTGGTCTTTGCCTCCAAGGCAGGGGCAGACCCGGCCAAGGTCCGCCAGGCCCTCATGGGAGGATTTGCATCTTCCAAGATTCTTGAAGTCCACGGTGAGCGGATGATCAATCGGACCTTTGATCCCGGATTCCGGATCAACCTTCACCAGAAAGACCTGAACCTGGCCCTGTCCAATGCCCGGGCCCTGCAGATTTCCCTTCCCAACACGGCCACGGCCCAGGAGCTTTTCAACGCAGTTGCCGCCCAGGGGGACAGCGGCCTTGACCATTCAGCCATGGTCCTGGCCCTGGAGAAGCTGGCCTCCCATCCGGTGAACGACTAGTTCCTGCAAGCAACAGGTTTCAAACACGGGTCCCCGGAAACGAATCCTGTTCCCGGGGATCCTGTTTTCAGGCCGGACCATCAATCTTCTGCCGATAGAATTTGAAAATACCGCCAAAAGATGGTACATTTATCCATCCTTTGGAACTCCGCCGGGATTTGAACCCACGCCCAGAAAACATTCCTGAATCAGCCTCCAACCGGTTTCACAGATTCCTGTTCCCCTGTTTCTTTTAACCATAAATCAAGAGGGGAGGTATTATGGCTGTTTCCATTATCATCCAGAGAACGGTAAGGGATGAAACCGTTGCAAAAGAACTGGGCCCCCTGATTGTCCAACTCAGGTCCAGGGCCATGGGCCAGGCCGGATTCCTCACGGGCCAGACCTTTTCCTGCCTGGACTGCCAGGGAGAATACCTGGTTATCTCCACCTGGAACCGTCTGGAAGACTGGAACCGGTGGATGCACAGTGAAGAGAGAAAGTCCATTCAAAACCGGGTGGACGAACTCCTGGGAGAGAAAACCCGTTACCGCTACTACGAGCCTGTTGTGGGAGGAATCATCCCCCAGTTCGGTGTAAAGTCAGACTAAGCTTTTCAGAACAAGGTTTCATGGATGCCCAAAACCAGGCCTTGACGCAGATTGTTCCTCTGGTCTATACTTTTTGAAAAATAAGAACCCTGTCCGTTACTCTTTAAGGCGTAGAATGCATGCCTGTTTTCTGCATTCTTACACAAATTTGGCACCATGATCCTAGTTTTAGGCGAAATTCTGTTTGACCTGTTCCCCGATGATAAAAGGATGGGCGGAGCCCCGTTCAACTTTGCCTTTCATTTGAAAAAACTGGGATTCCCGGTCCGGTTTGTATCCAGGGTGGGTAAGGATTCCCTTGGCAGGGAAATCCTGGCCTTCCTGGAAAAACATGATTTTCCCCATGAAGATATCCAGACAGATCCGGATCATGACACGGGCAGGGTGGAAATTTCCATGGGGAAAAACAAAACCCATGAATTTACCATTCTTCCCGATGCCGCCTGGGACCATCTTGCCTTTGAAGACCGCCTGGCCCGTCTCCTGGATCAATCCCCGGAACTGCTATACTTCGGCAGCCTGATCCAGCGGGAAGAAAAGGGCCAAAAACTGATCCAACAGGCCCTGGAGCGCAAACCCGTCTCCACCCGGGTATTCTGCGATATCAACCTGAGATCCTCTGCCTATTCCCGGGAAACTATCCTGGCCTGTCTCAGGGCCTCGGATATCTTAAAACTCAATGACCAAGAATTAAAAGAGGTCTCCGGCATTGACCCCTTCTCCCCTGACATCCGAACCCGGATGGAAGAATTTATGGCCGCCCATGAAATAGGGCTTATCATTCTTACCCTGGGCAGCCGGGGCAGCCAATGGTTTACAAAAAATCATTCCCCCAGGATCGGCTCTGAATCCTCCCGGGATATCCTGGATACGGTGGGGGCTGGCGATGCCTATGCTGCCATGTCGGCGGCCGGGCTCCTGAAGGGGCTGCCCATGGACAGGACTGCCGGTCTTGCCCATGAATTCGCCTCCCGAATCTGCACCATCCGCGGGGCCCTGCCCCAAGACCCGGCACTTTACCTTGAATTCATTAAGAGATTGGAAAAAACATGACCAGCCAAGACGGACTTTATATCCAGATGTTCAGTGTTCACGGACTCCTGCGCGCAGAAAACATGGAGCTGGGATATGATGCAGACACAGGGGGCCAGATCAAGTACCTGGTCGAGTTGTGCTCTTCCCTGTCTGCCAATCCCAACATCAAAAAAATTGATCTGTTCACCCGGCTGATCCAGGACAAATCCTATTCAGAAGACTACAGCGTGGCCGAAGACCGGATCAATGACAAGTTCAGGATCATCCGGATCCAGTGCGGAGGCAGAAAATATATCCGCAAGGAACTTCTCTGGCCCTATCTGGATGAATTTGTGGACAAGACCATTAAATTCATCCAGACCGGCAGGGAGATCCCGGACCTGATCCACGGCCACTATCCCGATGCCGGATATGTGGCCAAGGAACTGGCGCGCTTCTTCGGGGTCCCCTTTGTATATACAGGCCATTCCCTGGGAAGGCCCAAAAAAGCCAGGCTCCTCAGCCAGGGAGCAGACCCCGGGGAGATGGACAAGGATCTGAAAATAGAACACAGGATTGCCGTGGAGGAAAATATCCTGAAATATGCGGACATGGTCATCACATCCACCCAGCAGGAAATCGAAGGCCAGTACGGCATGTACAGGAACAGAACCCTTCCCAGGTACAAGGTCATTCCCCCCGGTATTGATATAGACAGGTTTTACCCCTATTACCGGGACCACACCGACACGGATGAAAAAGAGATTGCCCTTTTTGCCAAGGAATCCCTGACCAGCGAACTGAACCGGTTCTTTCAGCATCCGGACAAGCCCATGATCCTGGTTCTCTGCCGGCCGGACAAAAGGAAAAACATCGAAGGACTGATCAAGGCCTACGGAGAGGATTACGATCTCCAGGCTATTGCCAACCTGGCCGTATTTGCGGGCATCCGCAAAGATATCGCCCAGAAAGGGGACAGTGAGCGGGATGTCCTGACCCGGATGCTGCTTTTGATGGACAAGTATAATCTTTACGGAAAAATGGCCATTCCCAAGCGGCATGATTTTGAGCATGAGGTGCCTGAACTGTACAGGATCGCAGCGGAAAAAAAAGGGGTATTTGTCAACCCCTCCCTGACCGAGCCCTTCGGCCTGACCCTTCTGGAAGCCCTGGCCTGCGGCCTGCCCATCGTTGCCACCAACAACGGAGGCCCTCCGGATATTATCAGGAACTGCAAAAGCGGCACACTGGTGGATCCCAGAGACACGACGGCAATTGCCTCGGCCATCAAGGAGATTATCGTCCATGAGGACAAATGGCGGAAATTTTCAAAAAACGGGATCATGAACATCCGGAAAACCTATACCTGGAGCAGCCATGTTCAGACCTATGCCGATGAGATGAAAAACCTCTGCCGGGCCCACCAGACCCTGGATATTCAGATCCGGGTGCCCAGGCACAGCATCGGCAAGCGCCTGGCCGGACTCAATTATCTGCTCATCACCGACATTGACAACACGCTTCTGGGGGGAGATCCCAAGGAACTGGCCGGACTCATGGAAATCATCGAGAAAAACTCCCATTGCATTGGGTTCGGCGTGGCCACGGGCCGGTTGTTTGAATCGGCCCGGGATATCCTTTCATCCCACGGGATCACCCCTGACATCATCATCTCTTCCGTGGGCAGCCAGATCCACTACGGGAAAGACTTTTACCTTGACAAGGGCTGGGAAACCCATATTTCAAAAAACTGGAAACCCGGCCTGATCCGGGAACGGCTAAAGGAAATTGATTTTATCACCTTCCAGGAACAGGAGGTCCAGACCCCCCACAAGCTGAGCTGTTTCATGAAACCGGGAAAGGACCGCCTGGAACGTGTCCACCATGTATTGACCAAGAACCGTTTCCAATACACCCTGATCTACTCCCATGACCGCTACCTGGACATCCTGCCCTATAGGGCATCCAAGGGAAAAGCCGTCCGGTATCTAAGCTATAAATGGCAGATTCCCCTGGGAAATTTCATGGTCTGCGGTGATTCCGGCAATGATGCCGAGATGCTCAAAGGGGAGCCCCGGGGTGTGGTGGTGGGCAATTACAGCCCGGAGCTTGAAGAACTCAAAACCAGAAGAAGGATCTATTTTGCAAAAAAAACCTATGCCGGAGGCATGATGGAAGGCATGGATCATTATGGTTTCATCCGCAAAGCAAAGGGGTCTTTGATCAATGACACTTAAAAACAAAATCCAGCTCATCACCTATCCCGACAGTCTGGGCACCAACCTGCCCGAACTTCACTATGCCCTGCGCAAGTATTTTTTCAAGGCGGTCCGGGGGGTTCACATTCTGCCCTTTTACCCCTCTTCCTCGGACCGGGGATTTGCCCCCAAAACCTACGATGAGGTGGACCCTGTTTTCGGCACCTGGGATGATGTGGAAAAGATCGGCCATGATTTTGACCTGATCATTGACTTCATGGTCAACCATATTTCCCGCCAGTCCGAATATTTCCAGGATTATATTGAAAAGGGGAACGCCAGCGAATATGCAGACATGTTCCTGAGCTTTGACAAACTGGCTCCCAACGGCTGGATAGAGGATGAGGATTTAAAATCCGTGTATACCCGGAAGCCCCGCCCCCCTTATCAGATGCTGGAGCGGCCCAACGGAACCCTGGAAAAGATCTGGTGCACCTTTGACTATGAACAGATCGACCTGGACTATGATTCCCCCAAGACCCGGGAGGTCATGCGCAAATTCCTCATCCGCCTGGCCCGGAACCGGCCAAAGATGATCCGGCTGGATGCCATTGCCTATACCACCATTGAACTGGGAACTTCCTGCTTCTTCCTTGAACCCAAGATCTGGGAACTTCTGGACTGGTTCAACGACTATGCCTCGGCCTTTGAAACCGAGATCCTGCCCGAGGTGCATGAACATTATTCATACCAGCTCAAGCTGGCCGAAAGGGGATATTGGTGTTATGATTTCTCCCTGCCCATGCTGGTTCTCCATGCATTGTACACAGGGACTTCCAGGCGGCTCAAATCCTGGCTGAGAAAATGCCCCAGAAAACAGATCACTACCCTGGACACCCATGACGGCATCGGTGTGGTGGATGTCATGGATCTCTTAAACCAGGAGGAGATCGACCAGACCATCGAGCATCTCTACAAAAAAGGATCCAACATCAAACAGACCTATTCCGGGCCTGAATACCAGAACCTGGATGTCTACCAGGTCAACTGCACCTATTACTCGGCCCTGGGATGTGACGATGACGCCTATCTTACGGCCCGGGCCATCCAGTTTTTTACCCCGGGCATTCCCCAGGTTTACTATGTGGGGCTCCTGGCCGGAAAAAACGATATCCCACTGGTGGAATCCACCCGGTTGGGACGGAACATCAACCGCCATAACTACACCCTGGAAGAAGTGGCCGAGGAGACCCAGAGACCGGTTGTCCAGCGCCTGCTCAAACTCATGGAATTCCGCAACGCCTACCCGGCGTTCAACGGGGAATTCAACCTTTTCAAATCCAAAAAACATGAGCTGATCCTGGAATGGAGCCATAAAAAGCACGTGGCCACGGCCCATATCAACGTCAAGACCTTTAAGACAAAAATTGTATATACCGATCCTGTGGCGGCCCGGACCGTTGATTTCAATGTCTGATTAACTCTGCCTGGAAGCTTCAATCAAAACCAATTGACAAGAAGAGCCTGCCCAACCTATTATACATAAAAGGGTCCTCTGATGATTGGAATTCCGGTTTGAGTTCAAGGTGCGGGAAACCGGGCATAAAACAATTATCAGAGACAACCTGAAATATTTTCCAGCCCAGGCTCTTCTTCTGCCGTTAAAGGATGTAAACAGGAGATCGTCATGCCCTATTTTGATTTCACCCGTTTTGAAAATTCGTTTCACCACTATATCAAATATGTGCTTGGCAAGGATCCGGCCCAGGCCGACCGGCTGGACCTCCTCAATGGTGTCTCCTCCGCCGTGGGGGAATACCTGATGGACATCGCCTTCGAGACCCGGGAACGGTACGAAAAGAATGATCCCAAGCACCTCTACTATCTGTCCCTGGAATTTCTCGTGGGCCGTCTCCTGACCAACAACCTGATCAACCTGGGTATCTATGACGCCTGTACCCGGTTCTTAAAAAAACTGGGCCTGGATCTGGCGGACCTGGAAGAGGAGGAGCGTGACCCTGCCCTGGGAAACGGTGGGCTCGGCCGTCTGGCCGCCTGTTTCCTTGATTCCCTGGCCAGCCAGGACATGCCGGGATTCGGATACGGGATCAATTATGACTACGGGCTCTTCCGCCAGGTGATCGAAAACGGATACCAGAGGGAAAAGCCCGATTACTGGCCCAACCGGTCCTCCCCCTGGCTGATCCGGCGGTCCGGTGAAAGGTACCTGCTCCCGATTTACGGGAAAATTGAAGACACCATGGACCGGAACGGGGAGTACAATCCCATGTGGACGGACTGGAAACTTTTTATCGGCAGGCCCCATGATATTCTGATCTCCGGATACGGGGGCCGGACCGTAAATTGTCTGAGACTTTTTTCCGCATGGGCCTCGGAGGACTTTGACATCCAGATCTTCAACGACGGGGACTATATCAAGGCTGTGGAACGGAAAATGAGATCTGAGACCGTAACCAAGATTCTCTATCCATCCGATTCCAAAGATGTGGGCAAAGAGTTGCGCCTGGTACAGGAGTATTTTCTGGTGGCCTGCTCCGTCCGGGACATCATCCGCCATTATGAGCTCAGTCACAATGGTTTCGATCAATTCCATAAAAAGGTGGCCATCCAGCTCAACGACACCCATCCGGCCATGACCGTGGCCGAACTGATGCGGATCCTGGTGGACGAAAAAGGCCTGGAGTGGGAAAAGGCCTGGAAGATCACCGTCAACACCCTTGGATATACCAACCATACCCTGCTGCCGGAAGCCCTGGAAACCTGGCCTGTCTCCATTGTCCGGAAGGTGGTGCCCCGGCATCTTCAGATCATCTTTGAAATCAATCAGCGGTTCACGGACTCGGTACAAAAAAAATTCGGTGAGACCGGCAATGATATGATCTCCAGGATGTCCATCATCCAGGGAGACGGGCCGGGACAGAAGGTGATGATGGCCAATCTGGCCATTATCGGCAGCCACTCGGTAAACGGGGTGGCAAAGGTTCACTCCGACCTGGTCAAGACCCGGCTGGTACCTGATTTCTACTCCCTGTGGCCTGAAAAATTCAACAACAAGACAAACGGGGTCACACCAAGACGGTGGCTGGCCGGCTGCAACCCGGATCTGGCAAGGCTCATCACGGACACCATCGGCGACCGGTGGCTGACCGACCTCAACCTGATCTGGGAGCTGGAAGCCTTCCAGGATGATCCCGGATTCCTGGACCGTTTCCGGGATGTTAAACTGCAGAACAAGATAAAACTGACCGCATACATAAAGGACAGGCTCTCCCAGAAAGTAGATCCCTCCTCTATTTTCGATGTCCATGCCAAACGGATTCACGAGTATAAAAGACAGTTGCTGAACCTGCTCCACATCATTCATCTTTATCTCTCCGTCAAAGAGCATGGCCAGGACATCGGCCCGCCCCGGACCTTTATCTTTGCGGGCAAGGCCGCACCGGGATACTATATCGCCAAGCTGATCATCAAGCTCATTCATAGCGTTGCCGAGGTCCTTAACAAGGATCCCGACGTCAATCAGGTCCTCAAGGTCGTTTTCCTGCCCGACTACCGGGTGACCCTGGCAGAACGACTGATCCCGGCAGCGGATGTCAGTGAGCAGATATCCACCGCCGGCACCGAGGCTTCGGGCACCGGCAATATGAAATTCGCCATGAACGGTGCCCTGACCGTTGGAACCCTGGACGGGGCCAACATTGAAATCTCAGAGCAGGTGGGCAAGGAGAATATCTATATTTTCGGCCTGACCGTTCCCCAGGTGGAGGCGATCCGTGCCGGGTACCGGCCCAACGAGTACCTGGAAAAGGACAGCCGTTTGAAACAAATCCTCTATGCGCTCCGGTCGGACCGGTTCAGTCCCGGGGAACCGGGATTGTTCCGCCCCATTTACAACCTATTGCTGGCCCAGGGGGATTATTACCTTCACTTTGCCGATTTTGACAGTTATGCCTCCGCCCATAGGGCCATTGCATCCGATTTTTCAAAACCCGAGGTATGGACAAGAAAGGCCCTGATGAACACATCCCGGACCGGAATGTTTTCCAGCGACAGGACCATCAAGGAGTACGCTGAAGACATCTGGGATATCCGGCCCCAGATTGAGGAACAGGACCGCTGGTAAGCCCCTTGTTTTACCCGGCCGGTTCCAGTACCAGGGCGGCCCGGCTGGGAAGATAAAGGCTGAGCCGTCCGGAGCCGGCTTCTCCGGACCGGTGAAGGGTAAAATGGGTCTGGTCTTTTTTCAAACGGTTCTGGCCGCCGAACCTGGGCTCATCCGTGTCCAGGATGGATCGATACTTGCCGGGCGAAGAATCAAGGGGATGGTCAAAAAAAGATCTGTCCGGATTGAAATTAAAGACAAAGATCAGGCCGCTGCGCCGGAAGGCGAGGATCTTGTCGGCTTCGTGCAGGTAAAGCAGGTCAGGGCCGGAACCGGAAAAAAGATTCCGGCTCTTTGCCAGGTCGATCATCTGCCGGTCAAATTCAAACAGGTCTCCATAGTAAAGATCGGGATGATATTTTAAGGACCATTGGCGGCGGGCATAAACATAGGAAAAATTGTTGAGCTGTGACGGGAAATCAACCCATTCCGGGTGACCGAACTCATTGCCCATAAAATTGAGGTACCCGGCATTGGCCGTTGCCAGGGTGATCAGACGGATCATCTTATGCAGGGCAACAGCCCGGACCGTTTCAATGCTTTTATTGCTTTTTTCCATGCCCGTATAGATATGGCCGCCCATGAGATGCATCATCAGGGTCTTATCCCCCACAAGGGCCTGATCATGACACTCGGAATAACTGATGGTGGCCTCCTCCTTTCTCCGGGTGGTCAATTCATGCCAGAGGCTTCCCAGGGGCCAGTCTTCATCCCTTACCTCCTTGAGCAGCCGGATCCAGAAATCCGCAATGCCCATGGAAAACCTGAAATCAAATCCGGTTCCCCCCTTTTCACAATCGGCAGCCAGGCCGGGGTAGCCGCTCACATCTTCGGCAATGGTGACACCGGAGGAACGGATATCATGGACAAGCCGGTTGGCCAGGAAAAGATAAGAGAGTGCGTCCGTATCCACATCCGGACCGAAATAATCCTCATAGGAGGTAAATGAACGTCCAAGACCGTGGTCATGGTAGAGCATGGAGGTGATGCCGTCAAAACGGAACCCGTCCATTCTAAACTCTTCCATCCAGTATCTGAGATTGGACAAAAGGAAGCGGATGACCATGGGTTTGGCATAGTCAAAACAGCGGGAATCCCAGAGCATGTGAAATCCCCTGGGACCGCTGTGGAAAAACTGATCAAGGGTGCCGTCGAACCGGGACAGGCCCTCCACCTCATTTTTCACACTGTGGGAATGGATCATATCCATGAACACCCGGATCCCGTTTTCATGGGCGGTATCGATGAGCCGTTTCAATTCCTCGGGAGTGCCGAAACGGGAAGAAGGCGCAAAAAAAGAAGAAACATGGTATCCGAATGACCCGTAATAGGGGTGTTCCTGGACGGCCATCAATTGAATGGCGTTGTATCCGCTGTGGACGATCTTGGGCAGGATGTGGCGCCTGAATTCCGTCCAGGTGCCGATGCGGGATTCCTCCAGGGCCATGCCGGCATGGGTCTCGTAGATCAGCAGGGGCTGACCCGTTTCCGAAAGTCCCGGGAGATCTTTGGCTTTCCATTGAAAGGATGAATCCGGCTCCCAGACCTGGGCATTGAATATCAGGGTCCGGGGATCCTGGACCACCCGGGTTGCGGCCGTGGGAATCCGGTCCCCTTCCCCGCCGGGCCAGACGATCTTCAGCCGGTAGAGGTCTCCGTGGGCAAACCGGTCTTCCGGGAACCAGGCTTCAAAAACCGCTCCGTCCCTTTTGGGAACCCGATAATCAGAATTTTTTTCCCAGCCGTTTTTTGGACAGAGAATGAACATCTCTTGGGCATTGGGCGCCCATTCCCGGAACACCCATTTCCCGTCCCCAGGGTGAAGGCCGAAAAAAAGATGATAATCAGCAAAGGATTGCAGAGAACCCCGGTTCTCATGGAGTATTTTTTCTTCCGTTGTTCTGGCAGCCTCTGCCCGTGACCGGATCACCCCTTTGTAGGGGAGCAGAAACGGATCATTGAAGATGCCGGAATCAGACAAGAAAGGGTCTTTTAAGCATTTTCCCATACAGGTTGATATACTCCTCTGCACAGCGGGTGTGGTTAAATTCAAGTACGCTCTCGACCATGATCCTCTGGATCTGTTGTTCCCGGATCCCAGGCGCCATTTTATAAAAATCCATGGCCCGGTCCACGGCCCATCCCAGCCCGGCGCTGTCATGGACATTGAACAGAAACCCATTGCCCATGTTCTGTTCCGTGTCCATCTGCCGGACCGTATCGTGGAGCCCCCCGGTATCAAATACAATGGGCAGGGTCCCGTAGATTCCACCGATCATCTGGGGAAGGCCGCAGGGTTCAAACGAAGAAGGCATGAACAGAAAATCGCTGCCGGCAAAGGCCTGGTGGGAAAGGGCCTCACTGAAACCGCATACGGCCACCCGGCTGGAAAGGTTGTGAAACCGGACAATATTATGGAAATGCCTTTCATATGAACCGGAGGCCACAAAGACCACCTGGAAATTGTTTTCCCAGTACCGGCTCACAATGTCATAGAGAATCTCGGCCAGGAGCTGGCACCCCTTCTGGACCGGATCCAGTCTGGAGGGCCAGAAAAACAGGGGCGCGTTTTCATCCAGTTCAAGGTCGAGATTTTTCTGCAGAAACCGTTTGTTTTTGGCCTTGAACTCCCTGTGATTCTTTGGACCGTAATTGTAACGGATCTTTGTGTCCACGGTGGGATTGAATTCGGGTTCCGGTGCATTGAGAATACCGGTGGCGCACCCGGCATGAAATTTATGGACCAATTCGTTTTTCAGCCGGGACTCCACAAAAGCATGCCGGTCTTCCACGATCTCCCTTAGAAAGGTGTAGCTGACCGTATTCACATAATGGGCGGCAAACACGCCCGAACAGAGAAAATCAATCCGGTTCTGCTCCCAGCTTTCTTCATAGTTCAGAGGCGGACGTTTGAAGAACAGCCATTGCCAGAAGGAAGCCGCGTCAATTCCCCGGTCCTCGATTTCCTCCATGGTGGAAGTCATGGTATGGATATTGTGAATGGTAAACAGGCAGGGAATTTCCACCTGCCGGGCCATGGCCGGAATCAACCCGGTCATCCAGTCGTTGCAGTGAATAATATCCGGCTCCACCCGGGGGATGATATTGTTCATGACCTCCCGCTGAAATGCCAGAGAGGCTTTCAGGTCTTTGTCAGAATACCCGGAATAGACATTGTGCAGGTAGTAGAAGGCCCGGTCCGAGGCCAGGTGAATCCGTTCATCGTCCAGCCGTCTCCGGATCTTGGCCAGTTCCCGGTTGTGGGCTCCGGTGGACTGCCCGTTGAATATGGAGCGGTAATTGGGCAGGGCCACATGGACATCACATCCCAGATCAAAGAGAGCCGAGATCAGGGCCGCGGAAACATCGGCCAGACCCCCGGCCTTGGCTGAATAATTCACCCGGTTTCCCATGTCTTCGGGCAGGTAGGTCACCTCGGGCGTAACAATCAGAATCCTTGGTTTTTCTTCCATTTTTTATCCCCTTTGGCCGATGGATGAATCGTGTCGATCCTTTGTCATTCAAGGTTTTCAACCCAGGTGATCAGACCGGGTGTCTCGCGCAATACATTGTCTCCATTGGGAACCACCCGGGCCGTGTATCCGAACCGGCCCGAATCCGAGCAGGAGATACGGCATTCATAGATATGGGTGCCCGGATCAATGGTTTCCTTAAACTCCATGGTTTCGATCCGGCTTCCCTCCAGTCGTTCCATGCCCCGGAGTCTCCCGTGGTAGATCTGGACTTCCACCTCTTCGGGTGCCAGCTCCCCCAGGTAAACTTCTACTGAAATGATAAAATCATCGCCCACTATAAAATCAGATAAAGACTGGATCATTGGCTTTGACAGACGGATCTGGCTCCAGAGCCGTGTCAGCCGGGATTGGACCCGGGCCAGTTCCCTGGCCCTGGACGCGGAATCCCGGGTCAGCTCCTTGAGCTGCCTTGCCGCCGGAATATAGAACCGGGAAGAATACTCCCGGAGCATCCGGTCACTTGAGAAACTGGATATGGCCATCTTCATGGACTCTTTCATCATTTGGATCCATTTTATGGGAGGGGCTCCGGGTTTCCGGTCATAAAAGACCGGAATGACGTCATTTTCCAGGATATTGAACAGGGCCTGGCTTTCCACCTCATCCTGGTATTCCTGATCTTCGGAAGTTTCTCCGTTGCCGATACTCCAGCCCCTGTTCTCATGAAAGCCCTCGCACCACCATCCGTCCAGAATGGAAAGATTGAGACCTCCGTTGGCCGCCGCTTTCATTCCGGAGGTGCCGCAGGCTTCCTTGGGTCTTCTCGGGGTATTCAGCCATACGTCGCATCCCTGGACCATATGGCGGGCAATATTGATATCGTAATTCTCGAGAAAAGCCACCCGATGCCTTATCTTGTGAAGCCGGGCAAATTCTACGATCTCTTTGATAATGGCCTTGCCGTCGTTGTCATTGGGATGGGCTTTCCCGGCAAAAACAAACTGGATGGGTCTTTCCTCATCCGTGATCAGTCGGGTCAGGCGGGGGATGTCCTTGAGCAGAAGGGCTGCCCGCTTGTAGGTGGCAAACCGCCTGGCAAAGCAGATGGTCAAAACCCTGTGATCCAGGATCTCCATCACCTCATCCAGGACGTTCCTGGAGGCATTCCTGGCTTCATACTGGGAGAGAAGATGCTGACGGCATTTCTGGATCAGGTTGGAGCGATCCAGTTCATGGACGTGCCACAGGTCTGCATCCTCAACATTATCGATGCGGGAAACCAGATCCGGGTCCGACTGCCGCCCGGCCCAGTCCAGAGCCAGATAGCGTTCCAGCAGGGAATTTTTGTGACGGGAAATATAGGAGTTGATATGGACACCGTTTGTCACATGGGAGATGGGGATCTCCTCGACTTTCCGCTTGGGCCAGAGGTGTTTCCACATGCGTCTGGCCACCTGGCCGTGAAGCCGGCTCACCCCGTTGATATGGCCGGCAGAGGCGGCACCGAATACAAACATGGAAAACTTGCCCCTGGCATGGGCGCCCGGGGCTTCCCCCCAGGAGAGCAGAGCCTCTTCCGAAATATTAAATTTTTTTGCATAGGGCCGGATATAGGGCCGGATCAACTCTTTATCAAATTCATCATGGCCCGCCTTTACAGAGGTATGGGTGGTGAACAGAGTCCCTCTCTTGCAGACCTGGGATGCACTCTCCAGGTCAAGGTCCCATTGGTCCATGATGAGGGAAACCCTCTCCAGCCGGGCAAAAGCGCTATGTCCTTCGTTCATGTGACAAACTGCGGGAAAGAGCCCCAGGGCCTTTAATGCCTTGATTCCGCCGATTCCCAGCAGGATCTCCTGGGCCAGGCGCATCTCTCCCTGGCTGGCATAGAGCCTGGAAGTAATTTTACGAATGGGTTCCGGATTATCAGGAACATTGGTATCCAAAAGCAGCAAACCGGTTTTCCCCACCATGATCTTCCAGATACATGCCCGGATGATCCCGTCAGGCCCGGGAATTTCCACCATCAGATCCCGGTTTTCGGCATCAACCACCTTTTGGACGGGAAGATCAAACACATCGATAATGGGATAATTTTCCTGCTGCCAGCCGTTATGATCGAGAAACTGCCTGAAATACCCTTCCCGGAACAGGATCCCGATACCGGTCAGGGGAATGCCCAAAGAAGAAGAGGCCTTGAGGTGATCCCCGGCCAAAACTCCCAGTCCCCCGGCAAAAAAGGGCAGGGATTCATGGATGCCGAACTCCATGGAAAAATAGGCCACGGTCTCCCCGGGTTGAAAGTCAAATTCTTTGATTTTGGGCTCGTCGGCAAACATGAATTCATACTTGTCTTTTACCCTGGCAAGATGGCCCAGAAAGCTTTCATCTTTGGACAGGACCTCAAACCGCCTCTGGGAGATCCGGGACAAAAAAGTCACGGGATTTTTTCCCACGGCTTTCCATTGAACCGGATTGATCCTATGAAAGAGTTCAACGGCCTCATGATTCCAGCACCACCAGAGGTTCCGGGCCAGACAGTTCAGAAAGGCCAAAGGTTCCGGGATAGAGGGGTACACCTTGTAAATCTGCAGTTCTTCCATTGATCTTATCCACTCCTTACAGATAATTTATGTATGACCCTGGCCGTCTCACTGACACCCCAGGCCTGGGCATCACATCCCCTTGGGCTGTGGGGAAAATCCCCGTCCAGAATTTCAGGGATATATCCCGCGGCTCCGGTCCTCATGATCTGGATCACGCTGCCCAGCCAGGCCAGACAGGTGGGATGACTCTTCTTACCGAAAATTTGGGCCCAGGCCTCGCAAAAGACCGGAAAGGGCCAGGTCCAGGCCGTACCGTTGTGATAGGCCGGTTTTCTTTGGGTGTCCTCATCTCCCAGGTATCGGCCGGAGTACGGGAAATGGGGATCTTTCAACAACCGGCCCCGATGAAAAATTTGAAGCGGCACCTCAATTCTCTGATCGGCAAGGCTGCGGATACCGCCGGGAACCAGCAGGCCCAGACAGGCTTCCACGGCTCTTCGGGCCATGTTTTTTTGATCAATGACTCCCAGAGAAAAGAGCAATAGCTGGTTGGGGCGGAGAGCATCGTCGGCCTCTGCATCCTTTGCCGGTACCGGCCCCTTTGAATGGCGGCAGTCGGAAAAATACCCCAGAGTCCCATTCCAGAAGAGTTCGATAATGGACTCCCGGACCGTTTGGGCTTTTTTCCCCCACTCTTCAAAAGGAGCCATCTCTGCCAGAAAGCCCAAGGCATTATACCAGAGCGCCTGGATCTCAATCGGGTATCCCTGGCGGGGGGAACCGGCCGGGAAATTGGTGTCCATCCAGGTATAATGGGAGGGACTGTAAAGCAAAAGGGTTTCAGGATCGGCCCTGACACCGGTTTTTGTCCCCTTGACCAGGGATTCGGCCAGGGAGATCACCACCTGTTCCAGGGTCCTTCCCCCCAGATCCTGGTCCAGGAAAGACCTGTTCCCGGTTTTTTCCATGAGGTCCCTGCAGCAGGCCAGGAACCACAGGGGGGCATCCGAGGTTTCGATATTCCCTGCCTGATGACCGCAGATCATGTTGGGCAAGGTGCCCTGGTCCTCGAACCGGCCGAACAGCCGGAGTACGGCCTGGGCATCTGGAATCCGGCCAAGCTCAATGAGACTTCTGCAGAAGATCAGACTGTCCCGCCCCCAGTCCAGAAACCAGGGATATCCGGCGATTACGCTTTTCTCCTTGTTTCGCTCCACCAGAAAGGCATCCAATCCTCTGGACACGGCCTGGAAAACAGAGATCTCCGCTTCAAAATCAGAGGGTGGCTCCGGATTTTTTCCGGCTTCCGGGCGGGTTTTACTTTCCGGATCGTCCAGAACAACGGCTTCCAGGCAGACCCGGTCCCCGCCAAGACACTCCAGGGTGAAATACCCGGGGCTGAACAGGTCAGAGGCGTCATCCAGGCCTCTTTCCGTCTCCAGGGGTCTGTGGACCATATACTGCCATTCCGGCTCCGGGACGAACCGGGACCCGGGCAGACAGACCTGGAGGACTTTATTCCGGGAAAGGGAAAAGTCAAACCCGGCTTCAAAGGGGCTCACCGACCGGGGCCATTCCTGTTCAGGCCCCTGAAAGGCTTTTATCGTCTCGTGAAAACTTCTGTCTTCGATATCCGGACGAAAGACCAGGGAAATGGGCTTATCATTCTCTAAAAACCTTTCCTGACGGGCCTCTGTCTCTTTCCTTGTTATGGAAAGAAAAATACGATTATCATCCTTTGCAATCCCCAGGCAGAGTTCCAGGTTATAATATTTGCCTTCGGAGGTGGGAATGTGGAATAACCAGCGGCCGACACCTTTATAGGAAAAAGTAAAGGTTTCCAGGCAGTCCAGGGCAAGTTCCCGGGAATATCCCTGGAATATGGCCCAGATCCGGCACCGGGCAAAGACCATCCACCGGTTTTCAGGCACGGCCGGATCCAGGTTGGCTCCCAGCAGTCCGTCATACCGGCTGTAGAGTTCTCCCCAGCTGGCCGCCGCCCGCATCATCCCCCCGAGCCGGGTGGTGCCCAGGAGCATCAGCCGGGGATGATCCAGAATCTCCCTGCGGCTGAAGGTCGACCGCATCAACAGAGAATCCAGGGGGGCCAGATAGAGAATGGAAGCCTCCTCTACCCGGGTGGAGCCGGGTTTGAAAATCCTCAGTGTCAAAACGTATTCTCTATGCCGTTTTTTTATTGGAATGGGGAGAAAAAGGGCGAAACAAAGATCTTTTCCTGCCACGGGCAGCCCCTCTTCATACCCCAGGGAGGTCTTGGCGGTTGGGGACCGGTCCAGGATTTCAGCCCTGAAGCCGTATCGACACCGGATGAGCAGAAAAAAGCCCGGAGGAACCATGACCTGGCGGTTCAGGTCTTTATCCACATCATAGGGAATGACCCGGCTTTCTTCGGAATCCGGATTCAAAGAACGGATAAGTTCCACAGGATCGGCCGCCAATTGATTCCCTGCCCTGTCCAGGTCCAGACCGCTGATATCGGAATACCCGTTCACGGCAGTGTAGGCGGACAAGACCTTGGCCTTATATTTCTGGGACAGGACCTTTTGGGGGATCTGTTTTTGGACAGGGTCATCGGCATCCAAATCCGGACCCAGAATTTCCAGATCCCCGGGATCCGGGGTCAGGGCCAGGACCTGGGCCGGAGCCAGGCGGAAACTGAATTTTTCATGGGTCTGCTTCACAACAATCACATCCCCGGATATCAGGTCAATCCATTGGCCGCCGGCGATCCCAAGATCCCCGGCTTCCCAGGCGACATCCCCTGCCGCCTGCCAGTCCAGGTTCACCAGGATGAGCAGCCGTTTGTCAAAGGCCTTATTATAACGAAGCAGGGCAAGGGTCTGGGATTGACTTTTCTGAATCAATTCTAGCCGGGTCCCGTTGAAAAAGGCGGGATGGACCTTCAGAATCCGGTTGATCCGGGCGATGGTCTCCACCTGGTTTTCCTCTGCGCCCCAGTTGAGGCTCAAAGATTCATGGACATTGATTTTTTCCGTGGCAAACCATTCCACCCCGTTGGCAAATCCAAATCCCCCGCATACGGAGAAAAGGGCGCTCAAAGCGGTCCGCATCCTTGCATATTCCTTTGAGACCGATGCCAGGCGGTTGTTGTCGTGGGTTTCGGCAAAATGAATCAAATGACCGCAGGTCCTGGAAAGCTCCCATGCAAAGGGCAGGTAAGCCGTGATCTCTTCGGCGGTATAGTTCTGGAAGAGTTCGGAATAGGCCCAGTTGAAATTGCCGCGGCCCAGGATCTCCCGGGTGGTTTCAAGAGGTCCCCCAAGACCTTCCAGGAAAAAAAGAGTATCCGGATACTCTTCCCTGACCTTAGCCACCATATACTCCCACGCATCCACCGGGACCATATATCCGGCATCACACCGGAACCCGTCCACTCCCCGGTGGCACCAGAGCAGAAAAATCTCGGCCATGTACTGCCACAGGTCTTTATGGGTAAAATCGAGTTTGGTCAGATCCGCCCAGACCACTCCCCAGGCCCCGGGTTCCCTGATCCTGCCGTCTTCCTCCCTGACCAGCCATTCCGGATGGGTCTCATGGATGGCAGCGGCCCATCCCGTGTGATTAATGGCAATATCCAGGATCAGATACCCTCCGTGGCAATGAACCTCATCCACCAGTTCCATGAACTGTTCCAGGGGGGTTGCCGAAGGATCAAATTCGGCCATGGCCGGATCCACATCCGTGAAATTCAATGCGGCATAGGGGCTTCCGAAACGTCCCATGCGCGCATAGGTGGTGGGCGTGGGATGAACGGGCAGCAGATGAAGGGCCCGGCATCCCAGCCGGGAAAAGATAAACTCGACTTCCTTTTTAAGATCCCGGAACTTTCCGGATTCGGGTATGACGGTGTACCCTTCGGCATCCAGGATTTTTGCCCTGGATGCCAGGGACGGGTCTTCAGTCGGGCCGGATTTTGACCTGCCGAACTGCCTTACAAAGGCATTGTAGATAATATTGGCACAGCAGGTGCCGGCAGGCTCCACATTGAGAATGCTGTTTTCCCCCTCCGGCCAGACCGGGGTGGTGCTGTTCCCGGGAAGGAAAAAACATTTGGCCTGGAAAAAACCGCTTTCCACCAGGGGCAGCACAAGGGCAAACCTTGCATCACCCTCCGGAGCCATCTCAATATCATGCCAGGCTTCATTGAACCGGATCTCTTCTTTCTCCACCCGGGCGATAATTTCTCTTCTTGCGATATTGGCCGTGCCCAGATTGGTTCTCACCCAGGCCTTTCCAGCGGCCGGTTCGGAAAGGGTGAGGCAAAAGGTAACCGAGTCCCCGCAGTACAGGACCATGGATTCCCCGGGAAGAGGAGACTGGATGACACCAAACGGATTTTTCCTGGAATCGTTCATACCGGTGGAGCCCTTTGCCTGGAATGGTTTATGGAATCATACGGGACAAATTATAGCACACCCTTTATGAGCCGTCTAATTGAATTGTCGGAACCATTTGTACCAATTTACCCAAACCTTTAATGATTTCAGCCATGGAACGGGCAGACAGGGTCCTTTGTCATGCAGGACCCGGCAGAAAACCGACGAAATATTTTCTTTCACAGGCCCTGCGAAAAATCCTTCAATGGTTCACGAACTTTCTTTCACCGGGATCTGCCCTGTAATCAGATTATCAAATGGGACCGGAAGGGTAAATCCCGGTATAAAACCGGTTTTTCAAGGTTTACAAAGTTCTGATTTTTTCCTACAATAGCAGTATTCCATTCGGATTCTGTGATTCCTCCGAACTTCAGCGACAAACTGCCCGACCCTGACAGCGACGATACGGCAGGCATACAAAAAGGGATGAACAAGTCAATCCCTTTTTCCATGACCATAAACACGTCAAACAAAGGGGGTGCATCATGAAATTAGTCGAAATCATGGAAGATCTTCCGATTTTTAAAGAGTTCCGCCCGGAGGAGTTAGAACAGATTCTGGACATTTCTTCTTCGAAAATCTACCAGTCAGGTGAATGCCTGTTCAAAGAGGGAGACCCGGCCAAAGAGATGTGGATTGTCATAGACGGCAATGTTGAACTGCGCTTCGAGATGCCGGACATGAGACCCAGCACCAACGAGAGCACCCTGTCCTCCCATCAGAAAGAAATTCCGGAATCCCAGGTATTCGGCTGGTCCTGTTTTATCCCTCCCTTTAAGATGAGACTGTCTGCCTATTGCGTATCCAGACGCTGCCAGGTCCTTAAAATCAATACGGCCCGTCTCAATCACATCATGACCCAGAACAGGGAGATCGGTTTCAAGATCATGCACTATCTGGTTCTGGTACTCGGCTTCCGTTTCAAGCAGATGCAGGATCAGGTGGGAAGGTTCATGGGGGTAAACATGATGAATTCCTGGTAAGCCCCAGGCACAGGGATTTTCCTCCGGCAGGCAATTTTAGGAACGGCCCTGCCGGCAAAAGGAGGGAGATATGGGAAAGACATTTTCAGATTTAATCCGGGAAGTCCAGGAAGAGGGGAAATGCAGCCATTGCGGCGGATGCGTTACCTTTTGTTCCGCCGTCAACTACGGTGCCCTTAAAATGGATCCGGAAGGCAGTCCCGTTTACAGGGATAGAGAGAAATGCCTTGAATGCGGATTATGCTATTCCATATGCCCCCAGACATCGGAACTCGACCGGGAGATCCGGCAAAATTCAAAATGGAAAGAACCCCTGGGAAATATCATCGGCATTGCCGTTACCCGGGCAAAAGAGATCGATATCCGGAAAAACGGAACAGACGGTGGTGTGGTCACGGCCATCCTGACCTATCTCATGGATACCGGGAGAATAGACGGGGCCATTGTTTCCCGGAATACGGAACAGGGCAGGGTTCCCTGCCTGACAACCACGAGGGAGGGGATTCTGGCATCGGCCGGATCCCATTTCAGCAGTTCCCAGGGCATGGTTCAATTCGCAAGGGAATATGGGACGTTTTCCCCTTCCATAGAAGCCCTGGCCGGGCTTCGCCAGGCCCCCCTGGACCGGATTGCCTTTGTCGGGACCCCCTGTCAGATCAATACCATACGGAAAATGCAGGCCCTTTCCATTCTTCCCGCAGACTCCATCAAGTATTGTCTGGGACTTTTCTGCTCGGGGAATTTCTCCTTTACCGGGTCCCTGTTCCGGGCATTGGAAAAAAAATACGGATTCAGCAGGGAGAATATCGAAAAGATCAACATCAAGGATGATTTTATCTTCTCCCTTTTTTCCGGAAAGACCCTCCATATTCCCATTGATGAACTTACCCCTGTCAGGCGGCATGCCTGCAACTTCTGTGACGATTTTTCAGCCGAATATGCAGATATCTCCTTTGGAGGGCTTGGGGCGGAAAACGGATGGACAACTTCCATTGCGCGTTCATCCACGGGAAAAGACCTCTTTGACCAAGCCCGGGAAAAAGTCCTGGAATCCTATGGATTCCAGGATAATCCCAAGTTCATCACCCAGGCGGAAGAAAAGATATTTCGCATGTCCGGACAGAAAAAGGAACGGGCAAAAGAGTACCGGTCCGGATAGACCGGTGACCTTGACGATTGACAGGGTGGCTCCTGATCTGATAGACATCATATGATGCATATTCATCAATTGAAGTTTACCAGAACCCGGGACAATTCAAGATGCCGCCAAAATTCAAATTCACAAAAGATGAGATCCTTAAGTCCGCTTTCACACTGGTCAGGAAAAAAGGATGGGGAAGCCTGACCACGAGAACCCTGGCTGATGAGCTGGGCTCCTCTGCCAGGCCCATTTACTCTTTTTTCAAATCCATGGATGAGCTGGAAGAAGAATTGGTTAAAATGTCCCTTGACCTGCTCTATACCCATATGATCCGTAAAAGGACCGGGGATCCCTGGATCGATCATGGGATCGGGTATGTGATGTTTGCCCAGGAGGAAAAATATCTTTTCCGGGGCTGCAATAATGAGAAGAACATCAAGCGGTTTAAGGCCCACGGAGATATCATCTGGGACAGATGCACCCGGGCTCTTTCAGATTACCCGCCCTTTCGGGAACTGACCCGGGAGCAGATTGATGAAGTCCAGTATACGCGCTGGCTCATGGCCCACGGTCTGGCCTTCCAGGTGAGCAATCCGCCTCCGGATGTGTGGGATGACAACAAAGTGATCCGGGTGATGCAGAAAGGGAGCAAGGCCATCCTTGACGGCCTGAAAAAGCAATTCAATTCCCAGTAAGAATCATCCCGGGGGCCTTTCTTCGCCCCCCTGCCGGATCTTCCTGATCTGCCGGCAGGGAGGTTAGGAAGGTGCCACAACCGCCGTGATAAAATTAAACATGGAAGAGACGGTCCTTTTCCTACTTTCCCCCTTAAAGTAAAGGGCCTTGCAGGATGGGGCAGAGACCTGCTCAAGATTGTGAAATCCCTGCCGGGTAAAAAAATCAGAAACCGAACCGGGGTCCAGGCCGAACATGAGACGGGAACCCGCCTTTTCTACGAATTGTTTCAATGCCTTGGCTTCCCTAAGCCCGCTTGTCCCTTCAATGACATCTGTGTGGAAATAATCGGCAACCAAGGCGCTTCCGGCAGAGGATATCCCGGTGATGACCCGTAAAAGGGCCTCCACAGCAGCCGGCGGGATATACATGAGAAGCCCCTCAACGATGAAAAGAGTTTTCAGGCCCCGTTTATAGCCTGCCCCGGACAATTTCTCATCCAGCTGCTCCCGGCCAAAGACCATTGGCACATAGGTGACATGGCCGGGCAGGCTTCCGAAGATGGTCTTGATTGTTTTTATTTTGGTTTCCTGGGTAAGGGGATGATCCACCTCAAAAACCGACAGGTTTTCCTTTGCCCCGTCAATACGATGGGCCCGGGTATCATATCCGGCCCCGATGACGACCATCTGTTTGAATCCCTTTTCAATGCAGGTCTTCACATATTCATCAATGAAGCGTATCCTTGCCACGATGGCTCCGTTCACTCCGGGCATGATCTGGTTGTAGGACTCTATCTGTGCCCTGACCTGCTCCGGAGTCTCAATATTTTTCCGTTCCTTTGGGCTGAAAAAACAGGCGGCATAAGGGTCCTGAAACACCTGTTCATCCTCCGGCAGACTTGATTCGGCAGCCCTTACCCCTGCGATTTCCAAGGCCATTTTCCTCGGATCGGTTGTTGCCATTTTTCCTCCTTTTTCAAGAAGTTAGAATATGCATCATAGTTTATGCAACAGCTGATGTATATCATAAACTCTCCGAATGTCAACAAAAAAAAGGAGAGGGATCCGGGCCGGTTTTTTTACCGGAGTCCCTGATTCTTTCATTGCAAAAACCCGGGGATCATGAAAAGATCAGGTACAACACTTAGCAAAGGATTACGATGAAAGAGGAAAATATTAGCAAGGAATGTTCCGACCCGACCCAGACCTTCACCGTTGAACTGCCCTGTCAGCTGGCAGAGAGGATTGAACGATATGCCAGGGAAAGCGGAACGCCCATATCCGGTGTTCTGGTAGAGGCCCTGGATAATTTTTTACGAAACGCCGGGTGATTCAAATCAGAAGCCATGGAACCCTATTCCTGACTTCCGTGCCCCGGCCGGACAACAGGCCCTATTCCGTGTTTTCCCCGATTCTGTAATTGGGTTTGTCAAACACTTCCACCCGCTTCTGGCAGAGGGCTGATTTCCGGATCCGCATGGATTTTTCCCGGGCCTTTTCAACATTCTCCATGGGAATCTTGTTTTTCTTATACCAGTCCTGGGGATTCTTCAGAAAACCGATCAGTATCCGGACCGCCTCTTCTGCGCTGGCGCAGGACTTTACCAGCCTCGGGGTAAATGCAGGCCCGTATTTTTTCTCGGCGATGATGAAGGTCTGTTTCCGGGCGTTTTCCCAGAGGTTGTCCGGGTCCAGGAGGATAATAGGCACCAGGGGATTCTCATGGAGTTTCATGGAGGTGATGGTGATGGCCAGCTCTTCTGCGCTGCCGTATCCCCCGGTATTGATAATGGGAATATTGCTCAGTTTCTGGATATGGTCCTGACGGGCCAGACGCAGTCCTTCCCGGTACTTGATCAGGCCGTCGCAGGTGGTGAGCGACGCCTGGTGTTCTCCTTCCAGGTCAATGGCAATGCCCACGCTCATGATATTGTGCTGCCGGGCCAGGTCATTGGCCTCTTTCATGAGTCCCGGCCCCCCTCCGTGGACAATGCCCATCTCGTATCCCAGCCTTAAAGCCAGGCGGTTGATCAGGTCGATGGTCAGCCGGTTGTCGGCCTCCTTTGTATGGGATCCATAAAAGGCGAACCAGTACCTGACCTTATCAAACCGTTCCCTGTCGTCGGGTTCCATAAAGCAGCCGTGGTAAAAAGAGTAAAGCTTGTCCGTTTCCGAATCATACCGCAGGAACTCGCATCCGATATATCCGGACCAATGGTCGGAATGGGTGAGCTTGATCATCTTTTTGATGTAATCATCCTCAAAAGAGGGATTGTTGACATTCACGAGAAAGGTCCTCAGCCCGCTCCTTTTCAATGCATCAATGACTTCAGGGGCCGGGAATTCCCCGGCGATGAACACCCGGCTGTTGACCCCGCCCAGGACGGAAAGCTTTTCCAGGGTTTTCACAAATTTTCCGTTTTCCTCGGTAAAGGGAACAGGCCTTGTCTTTCGGAAAGTGGAGGCCAGGATGGCGTTTTTGATGATCTCAAGCTGTGCTTCTCCCCTAGGATCCAGGGCTTTCGGAATCTGGACGAAATTGCCCTTGTTGAGAATCAGCCCCAGGTTGTCCGGCTCAATGGAGGAAAAAAGATTGGCCACCTCGGCATTGGTCAGAAGATCGCAGAGCCGGTACCCTTCCTGGACCTTGATCTTTTCCAGGGGCACGGTCAAAGGATTGTCGGCCCTGTAAAACCGGATCCGGATCCGGATCCTTTCCAGGGGCACGGGATTTGAACCGAAATGGAAGAGTTCCACCTGACGGTCCCTGAAGGTCCGGAAGGGGTCCAGGACCCGGGCCGGCAGATGCTCTATTCTTTCCTCCCCGGGTTCTGCCTTTGAATCGATGATGCCGTAGATATCCCCCAGGGAGATCTTGATGGCGCCGATAAAGAGCTCTCCGGGATTGAGACGGCCCTTTTCCAGATCCAGGGGGATCCTGGACCGGATGGTGCCCAGGGCGCTGCGCCCCTTTTTCATCACCGCATTGATGGAGGAGGAATTCATGGCCTGGGCCTCAAAGGCGTACTGGTAAGGCTCCAGATCCACGCTGATGTAGTCGCAGGCTTTCCCGGTATCGGGGTCGGTCTCCTGGAGAATCTGAAAACCTTCGTAATAGCCTTTCCCGGCCCTCTTTCCCACAAAAAGCCGTTTGTGAAGATAATGGCGGACATCGGCGATCCTGAGTTCCGGATCTGCCACCACCAGCCGGCCGATTTCATCCCCGGGCTTAAACAGTTCCAAAATATTGTCCAGAAGCGGGTTCAAATTCCTGAGCTGCCCCTCAAAAAATACAGAGGATCCTTCAATTACCGGGCCGGTTTTACCCGGTTTCTCCTGGATTTTGATTCCCATCTGGGCATTTCCGCTCCGGCCGGAAAGGAAAAAGGGCTTGTTCTCTTTTATGGCTCCGCAGATATAATCGGAAACAAAGGGAAAGCAGAAGTCTGCCGAGAGCAGGTCTTTTTTTCTGTGGTGGATCGTCTTGATGTACCCGTCCGGGCTGATGATCTTTGATATGTCCATGGTCAAATCTTAAAAAGCCAAAGGTCTAAGGTCAAAATCTGAAAACCGGTTATCCCCGGAACAGACTCAATTCTCCTGTCCGGCTCGGCCTAGATTATCATAAAAAAAAGTCAAAGAAACCCTTTTTTCCAGAATCTGTGATGATTAAAATTTTATATTTTTGTATCTGTTTTTTTATGGTACAGCCTTTAAAATAAAATTTTGCTGAATACAAGTGACAGGGGATATAGAGAATGAACCATAATTTCACTTCGGGATTTGCCGCCAACCTGCCCGTGGCCGCCAGTGTAGCCGCCTATGGAAGTGTTTTAGGGGTCCTTGCCGCACAAAAATCATTGTTGTGGACCGAACTTCTCTTTATGAATCTCTCCATTTTTGCCGGGTCTGCCCAGTTTGTCATGGTGGACATGTGGTCCCCTCCCCTGCCCGTTCTGGAGATCACCCTGGCCGTGCTGGTCATCAACCTGAGGTATCTGCTGATCGGCGCATCCCTGCGGCCCGTGTTCCAGGGGAAAAGCCTGTGGCATAAACTATCCGTGATGCACCTGGTGGCCGATGAAAACTGGGCCGTGACCATGGCAGCCCATCAACGGGGCGGGACAAACACCCTGTACCTTCTGGGCGGCGGCATCTGCGTCTGCACGGCCTGGTGCGCCGGCACCCTTCTGGGGCACCGCCTGGGAGCGGTCATCTCCAACCCGGAAACCTATGCCCTGGACTTTGCATTCATCGCCGTGTTCACGGCCCTGGCCTTCAACATGTGGAAGGGAAAGCAGAATATTCTTCCCTGGCTGGCCGCAGCTCTGCTGGCCGTTATCGCGGAAAAGCTTTTGCCCGGCAAATGGTATATCCTCATCGGCGGGGTGGGCGGGGCCCTGATCCAGACCTTTTTCTCAAGTAAGGAAAACCATGCTCCTGATCACTGACAACTTCACCGTACTCTTTACCATCATCTGCGCGGCCCTGGTTACCTACGGCCTCAGGATCGGCGGTCTCCTTCTTTCGGAACGCCTCCCCTCAACGGGAAGGTTCAAGATCTTTATGGATGCCCTCCCCGGCACCCTGCTCCTCTCCCTCATCGCTCCCGGCATCGCCGCCTCGGGCATCTGGGGAGGAATTGCCGCCCTGTGCACGGCCGGATGCACCTATAAAACCGGGAATGTCTTCTTATCCATGATCATCGGCGTCGGTATCGTGGCTCTTAGCCGGCAATTCATTTAGGGATATTGCTCCACCCCACAGGAATCGGAATATTTTTTTTTAAGAACAGCAATAGAGTTGCCCCCGGTATCAATCACGGCCACATGGGCGGAAATCGCGTTGAGGATGGTTTTGGCATACCGATGAATTATCGATCCCCACAGGGATAAACAATTTTCATTGGGATCCCCCGGGAATCCATTTCAGGATGAGCCGGCAAAAAACACCATTGATCGTACATCGTGGCGCTGACCGCTCCGGAAATGGCATCCAGGATATCATCCAGGGCCACCTGCCTGCGCAGAAAGCTTTCTGCCGCTTTTTCAAAGAGATCTCCAGCAGAGGCCAGGCAGGGGGCAAGGATCTCCAATCGTTCCCTCTGGCCGGCTTCCTTTTTTTTGGAAAAGGCCAGGGGCTTGAATCGGTTAAGGGCCAGGAATCCCAATTCCGGGTGATACTCATGGAAATGAATCCCGGATTGGGAATGCCGGACAAAATCATCCACCTCTCTGATCTTGGACATGATGTAAAAGGACTGTTTGGACAATTTCCTGCCGGTATGATTTTGATTGGCCAGGCTGGCCGCGGCATAATCGTTTTCATCCAGGGAGAGCCTGGAAGGTGCCGGAAATATAGTGGAGCTCTTTTTCCCCAGGACCTTGCGCGCCGCTTTGTCGCACAGGCGTTCCTCAGATTCTTTTTCCCGCAGGCCGATGGGAATGTCGATCAGTATCCGGCTTTTTTCATCTGCGATCTCTTCAATTTCAAAGATGGACGAAAGCATGCCGAAACCGTAGTGCCTATCCCGGTCCAGGGACACGTAGAACCATCCCTCCCGGCATCCGTCTATTCCGATAAACCGTTCCTGCATTTGCCTTTTTCCGCAGTTCATGAGCTTCCTAAAGATTCTCCATTCTTGTCATCCTTAATCAAGGGGATTAGACTTCCATCAGATCCCTGGCCAGAACCAGGTCTCCCCCATAGGTGTTCCGGCATTCCCCCTCCATGTCGGCGTCATCACACTCCGGATAAAAATGGGTCAGAACCAGTTTTTTCACACCGGCCCTGGAGGCGATTTCTCCTGCGAGAGAAGGGGTGAGGTGTTTGTCAATCTTCAGGGCGTCCGGCAGGGCAGATTCACAGATCAGGACATCGGCATCTTCTGAAAATTCTATGAGATCTTCGGAAAAGTCCGTGTCCCCGGAGTAGACAATGCAAAACCCTGACGGGTCGGTGAAGCGATATGCCCGGCTCTCGGGCTTATGGATCACCCGGGTATATCCGATGCCCATTTCCTTGAAATCAAGGCGTCCTTTTTCCGGGAATTCAATAATCCGGAAATCAGAATCCTCCATATCCAGGCTCCGGCCAAAGACCTGGTTCAGCCCCTCAAACAGATCCCTGATTCCACTTCCCCCGGCAAGGGTAAGGGGCTTTTCCCGATCAAACCGGGGATATTTCGTGGCAAAGATAATGGGAGCCACCTCGGCGCAATGGTCCAGGTGGAAATGACTGAGCAGGATCATGTCGATGTCATCGATATGGACCCCGAGTTTGAGAAGCTGCCCCATGGTTCCGGGCCCGGCATCCACAAGAATCTGCATTTCATCCCTCCTGACCAGTATGGAACAGGGATATCTTTCCAGGGAGGGAACACAGGTCCCCGATCCCAGGATATTGACCCGGCTCCTCTGATTTGATCTCATTTCTGGCTCCTGTTTATTAAAAATTAAATAATCCTCTTCCCTTTTTCCCGTCAAAACAGCGGGTATATGCTATTGTAATTTCCTTTTGTGGACAAAATCAAACAAATCCTTTGATTTTGTCACGGCACGATCGGCCACAAACTCCTTTAAGGCGAAATCAAAAATTCCTATACATGACCTGCCCAACCCTTCCCTTTCTATAACTTTGACATCCGCCATTGATACCGGGACCGGCGCCCCTTTGCCCCCCTTTTCTCCCACGCACAGGGTCCAGACAGGGCTTGAAATCTTTTCATTTTAAAGTTATCCTGATACGCAAAAATTCTTTTGAAATAATTTCAATTTTTAAGAGTATCATGTCCACACATATTGAGCAGGTCAAGAAATTCGAAAGCAACCAAAAACTGCTTTCCGAAAGCAGCATTGATGCGATCTGGACCCTGGATGCGGAAACCCTGAAATATGAATACATGACCGAATCCATTAAAAAAATGAGCGGATACGGCCCTGATGAATATATCAACAGATCCGCCTCGGAAAGATTAACCCCCCAGTCCTTTCAGAAAATAACCAAAATTTTGGCACAGGAACTGCCCAAATTTGAAAAGGGGATAAAAAAGACCCGGGCCATCGAAGTTCAGCTGATCCATAAAAACGGACAGAAATACTGGGCTTTGATTAAAGCCAAACTTTTTAAAGAGCCGGGCGGAAAACTGAAAATCATCGGTGTAACCCGCGAAATATCAGACCTGAGGCTGTTAAAACGTCAAAAAGAAAAGCTCATCAAAGAGATGAAAGATCTGACCTCCAAAAATGACAAACTGCTCAAGGAGAATGAAATCCTTAAGCAGTTTATACCCAAATGCAGCAAATGCAATAAATTCTGTGATGAGAACGGAAGTGGATGGACCTTATCCGCCTTTGAATTGTATTTAAAGAAAAGAAAGAAAAAAAATTCAAATGGAACATTGTGCAATGATTGTAAAGATCATGTCTAAGCAATTGCCATCTTTCATTTGAGCCGGTCTTTCCCTCTTTTTCAAGTCAACCCGTAAAACGGAAGCCAGATCCATGAACCAGATATGCATGTTTACCCGAAATTTTTCCCTGGACATGAAAACAGGCCCTGACATCCGGGACATCACCCCGGAGATAAAAGGATTTATCCGGGACTCGAACATCACCACCGGCATCATTCATGTATTTGTTCCGGGTTCCACCGGTTCCGTCACGGCCATTGAATATGAACCCGGCGTAATATCGGATCTGAAGCGGGCAATAACCGCCCTGGCACCGCCGGACCGGGTTTACGACCATGAACAGGCCTGGCACGACGGAAACGGCCACAGCCATGTCCAGGCCGCCCTGCTGGGCCCTTCCATGAGTATTCCAGTCCGGGAGGCCGCCCCCAGACTGGGGACCTGGCAGCAGGTGGTGGTTGTCAACCATGACAATGGGTCCCGGATCCGGAAGGTCGAACTGACCCTCACGGGAATCTAATCCAAAGATTTCAGGGGAGCTCTAATCATTAAATTTTGCATGCAACGCGGAGATCCGCCCCAAAGGCCGTTATTGGAGGTGGCCTTTAACTTTCCGGATATCCCGTAATCTCCCGGATCCGGGCGTACAAAGGGGACAGAGTCGGGTAAAGATGTTTATACACCTCCCGGTAGAGCCGCCTGTAGATCCTTACATTCCCGGCCTCGGGTTGAAACACCCGACTGGCATGGACCATATTCCCAACCGCCTCTCCAATGGTTTTATAAATCCCCAGCCCCCTGGCCGTGACAATGGCGGCCCCCAGGCCCGAGGTTTCATGGGTCTGCCCCCTGACCATGGGAAGATTGAATATATCCGCCATGATCTGGCAGATCTCATCGCTCTGGGACGCCCCGCCTGAAACCGCAGCACTTGTCTTGACAACCCCGCCCTTGGCCTGGATCTTCTCCAGGCCCTCCAGCATGGCAAAGCCTAAACCTTCGATGACAGCCCGGTAAATATGATCCTTGGTGTGGACATCCCCGAATCCGATCATGGCGCCCTTGGCATCGGGAAGATCCAGGCCCGGTCCCCAATAGGGCTGGACCAGAAGCCCCATGGCGCCGGGTTCTGTCCGTTCCAGGCATCGGTTCAGGATCTCTTCCACCGGCACCCCCAGTTTTTCGGCCTCTTCCACCTCTTCATAGGCAAACTCCTGCTTGAACCAGGCAATCATCCAGAATCCCCTGAAAATTTCAATCTCCGGGTTATATCTCCCGGGAACCGGAGAGGGATAGGGAGGCATCAGGGCAAGGGTTTCATAATAGGCGGGCGTAGTGGTCTGGACCGTTGCACTGGTGCCGAAACTCAAGGCGGCCATGGTTTCATCCGTCACCCCGGCGCCCAGAGTTTCGCACCCTTTGTCCGATCCGCAGGCGATTACCGGGAGCCCCTGTTTCAGGCCGGTCTTTTCAGATGCCTCCCTACTGATCTCACCGATGATCTCACCGGGCGCCACCAGTTCGGGCAGTTTTTCAGCAGGAACGGGAAAAAGTTTTCTGGCCAGGGAAAACCCCGTGGCCCAGGTCCCGGCCTTGAAGTCAAAGGGGAGATGACCGATCTGGGAGGCGCTGGAATCCTTGAACACGCCGGTGAGCCTCTGGTTTAAAAATCCGGATACCTGGAGGTACTTATGGGTGTTCTCCCAGATCCCGGGCTGGTTCTGCATGATCCAATTGCATTTTCCCTGGGCCTGGACATCCAGCACTTTTCTTTCCAATCCCAGGAGTTTAAGCCCCATGGACAAGACCCCGGACTCTCCGAAACAGGGTTTGGCCCTTCTCTGGTCAAGCCAGGTAATGGCCGGCCGGAGCACTTTCCCCTCCCTGTCCACATTGATCATGGTATTCCGCTGGGTGGTCACCCCCACCCCGGAAATGGAGGCAAAGAGGTCCTGATATTTTTCTTTTAACTCTTTTAAAGCGGTTACCAGGCTGTCCCAGTAGATTTGAGGGTCCTGTTCCGCCAGGCCCGGCCCCGGACTGGTGTAAGGAAAATACCCTTGCTGAACCCGTGCCAGGAGATCGCCCTTGGGGGAAAAAAGAATCGCCCTCAGACTCTGGGTCCCGCAGTCAACTGCCAGAATGGTTTTATGCTCCACCGGACCTTCCGATCATTTTATAATTCCTCCTTACCCATGGGCGGAAGCCTCTTGCCAGCCATGGGTGAGGGTCAGCCTCTCGAGCATCCTGACGAAACCGGTGCCCAGACCAAAAGCGATATCTGCCCCGGCATTGGCCGAAGCGCTGGAATCATAGAAGATACGGAGATCCGATTCCATTCCCTCTTCAGGTTTCCAATAGCAGATCAGCATGGGCACCATGGGCAGAGGCTCCAGGACCAGGGCGATGTCTGATTCATATACATTTTCAACTTCCCGGCCATTAAAGATCAGGGTGAGATCTTCAAACAGCGCTGTATGGGTGTCTGCGATCTTCTGGAGGGGTTTTTCAGCCCGCTGGGCAAAAAGTCCGTATTTTTCCCTTGCATTTTCAATCTCCCGGAAAGACGTCCACTTGCCGGTGAGAGGAACTCCCTTGCAATCCAGCACATAGGAAATCACCGGGAGCACCAGCCAGGGGGTGGTATGGATATCGGTTATAATTCTTCCTCCATTTTCCAGGGAAAACAGCCTCCCGAAAATTTTCAGGGTCAGCCGGTTGTTTTGAAATTTTCCTCCGGTCCGGCGGGCTGCTTCTTCCAGATCACATCGGCCCAGCTCCTCTTTCAGTTCGGCCAGGGCCTTTTCCATTTCCGCATCACTGGAATTGTTTTTATTTACCTGTCCGCCGTATCGCTTCAGGATTTCCGGATCAACGGCCGGGCAGAGATCCAGGGTTTTCTGTCCCAGAAAAACCTTGGAGGCAAAGGCCAGGCAGGTGGTTTCATTGCATTTCCTGCAATTGGATTGATCCAGCAGCTTAAACACTTCCATGGCATTGGCAAACATATTTTATCCTCCTTTTCTCTTCGAATCCGGGTTAAGGTGTTTCCGGATCCTTTCACAGATAAGGACAAATCGCATCCCCCAAAAGGGGGATTTTGCCGGGACAATCATACCAGCCCCTGGCGGGCCGCCCAGACCACGGCCTGGACTCTGTGGTTGACGCCCAGTTTATTGAAGATATGAGCCACATGGGTTTTCACTGTATGGGGACTGATGAAGAGCAGATCCGATATCTCCCGGTTGGTCAGCCCATGGCCCATATGGCGAAGCACCTCAATCTCCCTTGCACTTAAGGGTTCGGGAAGAATCCCGTTTATCCTGTATTCCGGTCTGTCCGAATCGATTTTCTGTTCTTGAACAGAAGCTTCCCGCAAGGGAGCCGTCCCCCCGGATTCAAGTTCTTTTTTGTTCTGAATCGTTTCGTCCAGGGAAAAAGACGGATCAGCCGTATCCACCTGGAATGTCACCTGGGAAAGCTGCCGCCCCTGTTCATCCATGACCGGATAGGTGATCTGCTCCCGGACCGGCCGGACCATATGGGGGCATTCCGAAGGCCGGATCTTCTGTTTTGACAACATGGCCGCAAAGGCCATGCAGGTTTTCAATCCGCACTCCCCGCAATTGGTCCCGGGCAGGATTTTTATGATCTTTGTGACGGGCGTCTGCTCAAACGGCCTGAATTTGGGCGGGATCTCTTTCTTTTTCTCCAGGACGGCATTTAAAAACCCCATCAATTTTTCCACAAAGGCCTTGGCATGCTCATGGTCTTCCAAAGGAGAGATGATGCATTTATCCGGATACAATACGCAACAGGAACCTTCAAATTCAAATCTGAGCAGTCCTAGGTTTTCATGGAATTCGCAATTTTGTGCCACGGCATTGATATAGGGGAATAAAAAACGGATGTCCTGCTCAAACCAGAAACAGGCCATGACCGTTCCGGGCTTCCCGGAACCGGGTCTCCCCATGTGCCCGTCGGAACAGGAACTCAAATTGTAGAATCCGATTCTTTCCATAATGTTATCGATCCTCTATAGGGCAAACAATTCCTGAAGGCAATTGATTGTTTTTATCTGTGCACTTTTTGATAGGATCCCCAGCCTCTTAACCAGTCTGGATTTATCAACCGCCCTTATCTGATCCAGGAGGATCCACCCCTTTTTTCCCTTGAATGTACATGGAATTCTTGTGGGGAAATTAAATCCCTTTGATGTCATTGGGGCAACAATTGCGGTTTTTAATGAAGACATTTCATCCGGGGAAATCACAACACAGGGTCTGGTTTCTCTGATTTCAAATCCCTGTGCCGGATCAAGCTGGATGAGCCAGATCTCAAATCTGGAGATCTCCTGCTTTACCATTCCCGGTCCTCATCATCCGTCAATGGGGATTCCAGCCATTCCCGGTCCGTTTCCTCTCCATGACCAGAATCGATTCCCCTGTCAAACTTTTCTTTCCAGCCCTGCCGGATTTTACGCACAGGCTGAATCAAAAGCCCGTCATCCATTACCTTGAATAACAACTCTTTGTCATTCAGATCTGCCTGCTCTATCACGGCCTTGGGGATCCGAATCCCCTGGGAATTCCCAATTTTTATTAAGGTTGCCATTTGTGTCTCCTTTTGGATGGATGTAATTACAATATAATTATATCCATCCGAAAAGTCAATTTTATACAAAGCATGATATATATTTACTCATAAGACAGTCCTTGGCCAATGGAACGGGCGTTGGCTTCGAATAGAACAGGATATTTTCTAGCAGCCGAGCTGCATCTTGAGAAGATTTTCAGCTCTTCTTTATTTTCCAATTCTTGGAACAACCTGAATTTTGAGCATGACCTGGCCATACCCCAAACAATTAACTCCGGCATCAGGGCAGCGTACCTGTCTCATAAAGTGAAAGTCATTGGGCTCAAGGCCCTCGCTGAACCTTTCATTAATCAGGGCTACGGGGATCGCAAGTTGTGATAACAGATATACGCACATCCGACCGGGGCATAATTTTGTGATGAAATTACCATCGACATCAAGGGTGAGTATCTGTCCAACCGTGTGGCCGGAATTGCAGTTCTTCGCCTCTATCACCTCTGCTTGAATTGAATACTTTGATGCCACTCGGGATAGATGACTTACCTGGCGGACTCTGTGACCTCCTTCATGGAATCTTTCAACTTCCGATTCCGTGTATCCCACTCTTTCCCCGTATCTTTTTATTGTAGTTTCTTTCATTTGACTCCTTCTTTAATGATTAAAGTTAATGTGTGAGATCCATGGAATACTGACGTTCGCTATCAGAGGCCTACTGCCGGAATGGCACTATAAAAAAACATTTTAATAATTAGCCGGTTCCATTGACCGAAAATTATTATCCAATGATTGTTAGAACAAATTTTTTAATAAGTCGACTACTCAATCATCTCCGAACAGCCTTTTTACGAATTATCAATAAAATTGGCGTGATACAAGCTCTAAAGAATGACTTTTCTGTTTTCGCCGAAAATCCGGCCGGGCAGACTGAGGCTCCGCAGAATGAAAATTTCTCAGAATTATTTTAGAATTCCATCCGATGTTTTCTCCACAGCCCGCCAGCCTTCTCAATATCCGAACTGGCGATGATGTTTCCAACTTTGTAAAAGATTTTCCCTGATATAGGTTTTCAGGTTAAAATCAAAATGCGGCTGCACCCATGCCGGCTCCACCCCACTTTACAAAGAGGCTCCCCCGACTTATATTATCCGAAAATCATTAAACATCTAAGGAGTAAAAATTGAAACAGGTATTGGTGCTGGCCACCACAAACAAGGGAAAGAAAAGGGAGATTACGGAACTGCTGAAAGGCTTTCCCGTTGAGATCAGAACCCTGGATGATTTCGGCCCCATCCCCGAGGTTATTGAGGATGGGGAAACCTTTGACGAGAACGCTTATAAGAAAGCCTCTTTTACGGCCAGGATTCTTGGGTATCCGGTCATGGCCGATGATTCAGGACTCTGTGTGGAGGCCCTGGACAATGCACCGGGGGTCTACTCGGCCCGGTATGCCGGGGAAGAGGCCACGGATGCCCAGAACGTGGAAAAGCTTTTGGACGCCCTCAAAAATGAGGAAAACCGGAAGGCCCATTTCCAATGCGTCATCTCCATTGCCGTGCCCACGGGGGCGGCCCTGACCTATGAAGGCCGGTGCGAGGGAATCCTGACCCGGGAAGCCCAGGGGGAAAACGGATTCGGGTATGATCCCCTGTTCTTTTTTCCGGAGTTCAACAAGACCTTTGCCCAGCTTTCCCTGGAAGAGAAAGGAAAGGTCAGTCACCGGGGAAAGGCGTTGCAGGAAATGGCCCGGGAAATGGACAAGATCCTTGACTGGATCGATATCAACATGCCCCAGTTCGAGCGGGTTCCGTGTAAAGGAAAATAAAAATGAAATCTTTTAAAGACCTGGTCCGGGCCAACCGGTCCTGCCGGAGGTTTGACAACTCCCATAGGATTGATGTGAAGACCGTGAAAGAACTGGTGGGTCTGGCCCGGTACTGTGCCTCGGGAGCCAATAATCAGCCCCTGAAGTATATCATCTCCACGGATGAGGCCAAGAACAAGGAGATCTTCTCCTGCCTGGGATGGGCTGCCTATCTTAAGGACTGGAAAGGTCCGGAGGAAAAAGAACGGCCCGCTGCCTATATCGTCATCCTGGGAGACCACAACATCTCCGATAGATTCTGGTGCGACCACGGCATTGCAGCCCAGACCATTCTCCTGGGGGCCAGGGACATGGGACTTGCCGGCTGTATGTTCGCTGCCATCAACATCAAAAAACTCAAGGAATTTTTAAATATTGAGGACCACCTGGAAGTCAAACTGGTCATTGCCCTGGGCAAACCCGTGGAAGTCGCCCGGATCGACGACCTGGGGGAGGACGGGGATATCCGGTACTTCAGGGATGAGAACCAGGTTCACCATGTTCCCAAGCGCTCCCTGGAGGACCTGATCCTCTCTGCCTGGTAAGGCCGGACCCCGGTTTTAAATTCCATGAAAAAAATTCTATTTGTCAATCCGGCCTGCCTGGACCGGCGGGTCACCGATGAGGATGCCACCATGGTACCCATCGGCCTGTTTTATCTTGCCGCGCTGATGATGGAGAACGGGTTTGAGACCCGGATCCTCAACCTGGCCCAGTGCAAAACCAAAGAGGCCGGGGAGGCATTGACCCTTTTTGAATCGGTCCTGGAAAAGGAAAAACCGGACATCATCGGATTTTCCGTAACCAATCCCAACCGCCACCAGGCCATGGAATGCGCAGAAAGGGCCAAAAAGATCCTGGACCCGGTTTCTATCCTCTTTGGCGGCCCAGCCCCCACCTTTATGGCAGAATTTTTCATGGGGGCCTGCCCCGACCTCGATTTCATTGTCCGGGGGGAAGGGGAAACCGCCTGCCTTGAACTGGTGAGGGCCCTGGATGAAAAGGATCTGCCTGCAAAAGAACGCTTGAGCCGGATCAAGGGCCTGGTGTTCAGGGACGGCAGCGGGATCAGAGATACCGGGCCAGGCCGGGGGATCGATGATCTGGACAGCCTGCCCCACCCCTCCAGATACTTTAGATACCACCATCTGGCCATGTCCAGGGGATGCCCGGGCAAATGCACCTTTTGCGGATCTCCCAGGTTCTGGGGAAAATCCGGGGTCAGGTTTCACTCGGCCCAATGGTTTGCCGATGAGGTCAGGGCCCTGGCCGAAAAAGGGGTGTCCCATTTTTTTATCTCCGACGACACCTTTACCATGGACCGGGACCGGGTCATGGAGTTCTGCCGCCTCATATCCGATCTTTCCATCACCTGGAACGCCATTTCCCGGGTGGATTTCATCGACCGGGAACTTCTGATCCAGATGAGAAAGGCCGGGTGCATCCAGATCAGTTTCGGGGTGGAGTCCGGGTCAGACAAGATAAAAAAGATCCTGGGCAAACCCCTGTCCAATGAAAAGGCGGTCCGGGCATTTTCCCTGACCACTGCCGCAGGCATCATGCCCCGGGCTTATTTTATTTACGGATCCCCGGGAGAAACCCGGAAAACCATCCGGGAGAGCATTGATCTTTTACACCGGCTGCGTCCCCTGGGAGCGGTCTTCTACATGCTGGTCCTCTTTCCCGGCACCCATCTTTATGATCATGCCCGGCAAAAAGGACTTGTCTTTGACAAGATCTGGAACGAAAAAATCGAGGACCTGCCCTGGTTTGAGCTGGATGAAACCCTGGACTTTGCCCGGGTAAAAGCCTATGGTAATCAATTGAGACAGGCCTTTTACCAGGGACTTGAAAATTTCGCCCAGACCCTTGAACTGGATGAGGATCCAAGCCTTGCCCCGTTTCATGCCGATTTTCTGTCCAGGCTGGCCATGACCTTTTTCTCAGGGGACTATGCCAAAGATCCCCGGATCCAGGCCCCGGCCCGGACCGCCGAGCACCTGTTTAAAAGAGCCCTGGATTCTCACCCGGATTTCAGGGCCTTCATGGGACTGGGCATGCTCTTCCAGAAGCAGAAAAAATTTGAGGATGGGATCCGGGTTATGACCCGGGGTCTGACCCATTACCCGGGATCCAGGGACCTTTGTATCGGCCTGGGGATCAGTTTCATGAACCTGGGAAAATTTGAACAGGCCCTGGACCATTTCACTCCCCTGGGAGAAGATGAAGCCGTGCGCCCCTATATTGACATCTGCCAACAAAAAATATCAGGATAGATCCATGACCCAAAATCACAAGATCGCCAATCTTCAACAGAGGGAACTCAAGCTTAGGGCCCTTCGCCGGGACATCCTTTCCAAGGATTCGGAAACCGCCCTGGACATGATCCTGGAAGCCCCCAGTCCGGCCACCCTGGTTCAGTCTTTTCCGGACCAGGACCTCTACTATCTCATGCATAAAATCGGACCCCATGACTTTATTCCGGTACTGGCCCTGGCCAGATCAGACCAGTGGGAGCATGTCCTGGACGTGGAGGTCTGGGATGATGACCGCCTCAACACCGATATCATGGCAAAGGCCTTTGACTTTCTTTTCCAGGCCGACCCGGAACGGTTCCTGAGATGGATCATCACGGAGAAACCCGACTACTTTGAATTTTTTCTCCTTAAAAACATGATCATCCACATCCGGGAGCATGACGAGCCGCCGCCGGAAGATTCCGACGCCTATATCACCCTGGATGACAAATTTTATTTCCGATTCCCTGAACAAAAGAGTCCCGAACAAAAAAACGAAGAGGGTATCGACCTTGATGAACCTGACCCGGAAAAATCCCAGGCAGACGAAACCCCTGAACTCATTGAAAAGATGATGAAAAAACTGGCAGACATGGATCTTTCCGTATTTCACGGACTGCTTTTGGAGGTCTTGAGCCTGCTGCCTGCGGAAACCGAGGAGGAGCAGTTCCGGCTCAGGAACCTGCGTCTGGCAGAAAAAGGCTTTCTTCCGGCCCATGAAGCCATTGGCATTTACCAGCCCACGGACTTCAAATCCCTGAGGAAAAGATCGAAAACAGATATTCAGAACGGTTATCATCCGGATATCCCCCTGCCTCCCCAGTTTTTCTCCCTTCACATCCAGGGGGACGACCTCTTTGTCCGGGCCCTTGCCCGGATCCCCCAGGAGCTTTTTTTCTCTCTGGAATCGGAAATGGCGGCCCTGACCAACAAGATCATATCTGCGGACCGGATCAGAATCCGGGAAAAAGACGCCATCCGGGAAACCGTTGAAAAGGCATCTGCCTTTCTGAGTCTGGGACTGGAAGTCATTCTCAGTTCATCTGAGAAACCCGCCAAGATCACCGGAACGGCTGCCGGAAAAATCATTGAGACCTATTTTCTGGAAGACATCTTCAGGACCGGGTCCAGGGCCGGCATCCGATTGAAAACCCGGGCCCAGAACTGGTACAAAGACAGTTTTTTAATGGAGAACAGCCTGCCTTTAAGCTTTTTGTCCGAAAATTTTCTCGGGGTGATCGGCGGGCTTTTCCTTGACCGGCCCCTCTATTTTGACAATTACCAGACCGGGAAGCTCTACCGGAACTTTAAAACCCTGGGGGACATAGAAGAAACAAAAACATCCCTGGACCAGATCATATCCCTGGATAAAACCCTAGGAAAAATCAAGCCAGATCTGACCTCCTTTCGGCAGGGGGTCCTGACCTATAAGAGCATGCTGCTCACCCTCTGGGCCAGAAACAGGATCGGTCTGGACAGGGAACCGGAAGCTGCCGGCCTTGACCCCATTCCCCTGGAAAAGTTCAAGCCCTTTTTCAAGGAGATGTTTTCAGGTCCCGGGGATGAGGATGCGGCCCCAAAAGAAAATAAGGATCTCGTTCTCAACGATTTGATCTTATGGGCTGCAGATGCTGCCGGATCCGAACCGGATCCGGACTTTAAGAATCTTTTGAGTAAACTGGTCCTGGAAATTGAAGAGGAATACGGCCGGGTGAATCCGGATCAGCTCGATCCAAGGTTTACACCCCATTTTCTGATCCGCCGGGAAAACGCTTAGGTTCAGCAGCCCTGGATTTCACCAATTTTTTCAGACAGCTCGTCCATGGTCACGGGTTTCTGCATAAAAGAACCGGATCCGGTCTCCAGTATTCTGCGGATGGGATCGGTCATGGCGTACTCATTGAGGATGACCACTTCGGTTTCCGGGTGGTTTTCCATGACCAGGGGATAGACAATGTCTCCGTTGACATCGGGAAGCAGATAATCCAGCAGGGTCAGGTGAATGCTCTTCTTGTAAGACTTGGCAAATTTAATGGCCTCTTTGCCGGTACCGGCCTCGAAGATATGATGTCCCATTCTTTCCAGCATGAGCTTGGTGCTGCTTCTCACATCATCCTTGTCTTCCACGAGAAGGATGCTGAGCTGCTGTTCCATGCAGATGTCCGATGCCCTCCGGTCTTGTTTTATGCCGGAAATCGGCAAATAGATCCTGACGCAGGTTCCCTCGCCCGGAGTGGAATCCACCCAAATAAACCCGCGATGACTTTTCACGATGCCGTATACCGCAGACATGCCAAGCCCCCTGCCCTGGAACTTGGTGGTAAAGAAAGGCTCATAGATGGTGGCCAGGGTTTCCCTGTCCATGCCAAGGCCGTCATCCTGGATTTTGAGGCAAAGATAATCCTCTTCCCGGTTCGCCTCTGCCTCTGCCGGGTCCAGGATCTCCCTTTCACAGGAGATGGTAATGGTCTCGGAGCCCGCCTCCAAAGCATTTTCCAGGACCGCGGTCAAGAGCATCTGGAACTGGAGTTTATCTGCCTTGACCATGTATTTTTTCCGGGTGATCTCTGTTATGGTCCGGGCATTGTCCGACAGCAGGGGCTTCATGTTTTTAAGTATTTCATTGAGCAGTTCCGAAAAAACAAAGGTCTGGGTCTTATACCTTCCTCCCCGGGCATAGGCCAGCAGGGATGTGGTCAGCCCGGCCATTTTTTCTGCAGACTTCTGCATGGTCCGGATATAGTGATTTAACTTTCTTTCATGGGGGAACTCCATTTCAATGAGTTCCAGGTTGCCTGCAATCACGGATAGAGAGTTATTGAACTGGTGGGCAATCCCTCCTGCCAGGGTCCCGATGCTTTCAAGGCTTTTCAGGCTTTGATGTTTTTTCTCATATGCCTTGAAGAGTTCTTCATATCTTCTTTTCTCAGTAATATCGTAAAGGGTGGAGAGCTTTACGATCCTTTGATCATGCCATTGAATGGCCTTGTCAAGGACGGAGTACCGCCGGGAGGTCTTGCTGCTTTTGAATTCCCACTCATAGGGCCCGGAGGGCCGGCCCCGGTCATCGAGGATTCTTCTGTTGGTGCAGAATTCGCACTGCTTCTTCTGATCTTCATGGATGAGCTGCCAGCATTTCCTGCCGTCCAGATTCTCATAGGGCTCATAACCCAGTTCAAGGTTGAACTTCCTATTGCTGTAAATGATTTCGCAGGTATCGATATCCGAAACAAAGATAAGGGCCTCCAGGGAGTCGAAGATATGACCGGTGACGGCCATGGTCTTTTCAGCCCGGGTCCTTTTTTCCATCCTCTCTTTACATTGATCATACCTTGATTCTGCAGACCCAACCGCATGGAAGAGCAGGTCCAGGTCATCCACAGGTTTTTTGAAAAATTCAAAGGTATTGGGGTTCTGCTTAAAGGCCTTTTTCGTATTTTCAACATTGGCATGGCCGGTGAGAAAAATGATCTGGACAAACTTATCCTTCCGGATCAGTTCCGCCATGAGGTCCAGCCCGTTTTTTCCCGGCATTTCAATATCCGTGACAACGACCTTGGCGGGAAATGTTTTAAATGCTTCCAGGGCATCAAGCCCGTTCGTAGATATCTGAGCATTGAATCCCCTTTTCCGGAACAGGGATTTCAACGACTCGGCAAACCGGGGTTCATCATCGACAATCAATATATTTTTGTTCTTGTCCAAACCTCATCTCCAGGGGGTGCGGCGCCGATAACAGGAAACGCTGTACAACGAATAAAGAATTGATAGGGGCCTCTTGGCCCCAACGAAATTACATTCATAAAACGGGCAGTACGATTATCGGCACACCATATATTTTAAAACCCCAAAAGTCAATTTATGGGTCCTTTTTTTTTTCTTGGATCAGACACCGGGAACCGGTCCGCTTCGTTGCCCATGTTTACAGAAACGAAAGCCATCCGGACTTTCTCTCCAATTGCCATTCGCTCCATTTTCATGTATTAATTTTCCATGAGCTGCCCAGAAATACTCCCTGAATATCGATTTACCCCGGATCCCGTTATTCACATCCTTGTGATGAAGATTTCAGATATCCTGGGGCAGGTTCTGCCGGGGGCTGTTTCCCCGGACTACCAGGGAAAGCCCAGCCAAAGATTCAAAAAAGAAGATTTTGCCCGGGCCTTTTTATCAAAAGAGGAGCTTGCCCTTCTAAACCGGTTCAGGGCGCTGAAAAAACAGGTGGAGTGGGTCAGCGGCAGGGTTGCCCTCAAGACACTTGTCCAAAATGTCCTTGAGCCCGACCTGGACATGGAAAACCTCAACATCGGCTATGAGGAAAAAGGGGCTCCCTTTATCACCCACCTTCCCCTTGTTCCGGTTTCCCTGTCCCACAGCGGAGACTTCACAGCCGTGACCCTGTCAGAGAATCCCGGCCTGACCCTGGGCATTGACCTGGAAAAAATCGGTCCCTGCCCGGACACGGGTTTTCTCAAAACCGCCTTTACCCAAAGGGAAATAAAAGCCATGGAAATCCGGGCCCGGACCGTCTTCACTCATTGGACCCTGAAGGAAGCTTTTTTAAAATACATCAAGATGGGGTTTAACGAAAGCCTCCACCAGGTGGAGATCATCAACGGCCGGGTTTTTCACCGGGGAAAGACCAAGGACGTCCGGACCTGGTCCAGGGTCATCGAAAAAGAATACGTACTCAGCCTGGTCTGGAAATAGATTTCGTCCCGTCAAAAACAAAGAATCGAACGGAAAACGAAAAAAAAGCGAAAAAAAAGCGAAAAAAACGAAACTGTTTCCCCTAATGGGAACCTGCCTGGTTTTATTTATATGTTCTTTTGTGATAATTTAAGTGCCAATAGTAAAGCCCAGGACTTTAACAGGATTTTCCGTGGAAACTCAAGTATTGATCATAGGGGGGGGATCGACCGGCACCGGGATCGCCAGGGACCTTTCCCTGAGAGGCATTGACTGTGTTCTCATCGAACAGGAGGACATCAACTCAGGAGCCTCCGGGGCCAATCACGGCCTTCTCCACTCCGGGGCCAGATACGTGTTCAAAGACGCCGAGGCGGCAATGGAGTGCCGGAGCGAAGGTGCGATTCTAAAAAAACTGGCCTCCCAGTGCATGGAAGACACCGGCGGCCTTTTTGTGGCGGTTGACCGGGACGACGACAATTATATTGCCGATTTTTCAGGGCTGTGCACGAAACTGGGCATTCCCTGCCAAGTCGTTGACATTGCCCAGGCCAGGGAGGAAGAACCCTGCCTGGCATCGAATCTGAAAGCGGTTTTCAGAGTCGAAGATGCCGTGGTGGATCCGTTCAAACTTTCCCTGGATAATGCCGCCGATGCCCAGGCCCATGGAACCCAAATTCTGAGAAACACCCAGCTGATGGGGTTTACCAGGGAGAAAGGAAAGATTCAGGCGGCCAGGGTCATGAACATCCGGACCGGCAAAGAGTTTACCATATCGGCTCTCCAATATATCAACGCCACGGGTGCCTGGGCAGACCAGGTGGCTGCCATGGCCGGCGCAGCCCTGCCCATGCTCTACTCCAAAGGCTCCCTGCTCATCACCCAGAGCCGGATCAACCAGCAGGTCATCAACCGGCTGAGACCGGCTTCAGACGCAGACATTCTTGTTCCCGGGGGCACGGTCTCCATCATCGGCACCACCTCACTGGAGATTGATTCCCTGGATGACATCCGGCCCACCATGGAAGAGGTGGATGCCATTATCCGGGAAGGGGCAATCATGATCCCCGAACTTGCGTCCACCCGCTACATCCGGGCCTATGCCGGAGTCAGGCCCCTGGTCAAAACCGGAAACGGAAGCGGACGGAGCATCAGCCGCAACTACGCCCTCAGGGATCATCTTTCCGACGGACTTGAAAATTTCATCACCATTACCGGAGGGAAACTGACCACCTACAGGCTCATGGCCGAAAAAACATCCGACCTGGCGGCCGGCCGCCTGAAAAATAATCAGCCCTGCCTCACCGCCACCCGCAAACTGCCGGAAAGCGCAAAGGGGCAGTGGACCGAACCCAAAAAAGCGCCCAAAGTCTGGGCGGCCAGCCCAAAGCTGGGAGACACCCTGATCTGTGAATGCGAAATGGTATCCGAACGGATGGTGGATGATATTGTCCGGTCCCTCAAGGAAGAAGGCGCCCCGGCCACCCTGGAAGAGGTGGGCAACAGGAGCCGGATCGGCAAGGGACCCTGCCAGGGGACCTTCTGCTCCTTCAGGCTGGCAGCCTATCTTTACCGGAAAGGAGAACTTCAAAGCGGTCAGGGCCTGGGCCAGGTCAGGGAGTTCGTCAATGAACGATGGAAGGGTTTCCAGCCCCTGGTAAGGGACAAAGAACTGATGCGGGTGGAACTCCAGGAATCCTTTTTATGCGGCCTGTTCGGAATCGAAACTTCTAATCCGGGCCCTGAAAATGGAGCCCAACCGATTTTGGGACTGGAAAAAGAAGATGGACCGACCTGAAATCCGAAAAATCGATTTGGCCATCATCGGCTCAGGCATGGCCGGCATCAGTGCGGCCGCCTTTGCCCTGAACCGGGAAATCTCCTTTATACAAGCCGGCCAGACCTCGGAGCTGAGTTTTTCCAGCGGCTGCCTCGACCTTTTCTCCATCCTTCCCGGCAAGACCCCCAGGCATTACACCAGACCCTTTGACGGGATCCCCGACCTGGTGGCTGAATATCCGGGCCATCCCTATGGCCTGGCAGGCAAAGACCACATCCGGCAGGGGTTTGAAGAGTTCACCTCATTCATGAAAACCATCGGGATTCAATATCACATGGATCCTGAAAACAACCAGTATATCATCACCCCGGCCGGCACCCTGAAACCCACCTATGCGGTTCCCCTGTCCATGCTGGCCGGATCCCGGGCCGTTAAGGAAAGGCAGAAGATTCTCATCGCAGACATCCGGGGGCTCAAGGGATTCGGCGCCAGGCAGATGGCCCTGGGGCTTCAGGGACAGGTTCCGGGGATCAAAAGCGCCACCGTTGAATTCCCGGGCAGGGAAGATGCCGGGGACCTCATGTGTGAACGATTGACCTGGGATCTTGAAAATCCCGGCATCCTTTCCGAATTTGCCCGGAGGATCCTTCCCCATACCAAAGGAATGGATGCCGTGGGGCTCCCGGCCATCCTGGGAATTTACCGGTTTGACGAACTCAGGCACAAGATCGAAAAAATCATCGGCGCAAAGGTGTTTGAAATTCCCACTCTCGCCCCCTCGGTAACGGGGATGCGACTCAAGGAGGCCTTCCTGGGCAAGCTTACCGACCTTAGCGTCCCCCATTTTTCCACGGCCGTAAAAAAAATTGATATGGACAAAGACAAAAACTTTGTGTTTAAGGTATCCCAGGGACAAGACCAGGTTGAGATCCGGGCCTCTTTCCTGCTCATGGCCACGGGCCGGTTCATGGGAAGGGGACTTGGGGTGGAAAAGGGCAGAATAAAGGAGAACCTCTTTGACCTGCCCGTAACCCAGGCCGGGGACAGGTCCCAGTGGTTTCACAGGGATTTTTTCGATTCCCGGGGACACGGGGTGAACCGGACCGGCATTGAAACGGACGAAGGGTTCAGACCCCTGCAAAGCGGGGCCAGGCTTTTTCATCCAAGACTTTACGCGGCCGGCAGCATCCTGGCCCACCAGGACTGGAAACGGGAAAAATCAGGGGCCGGCATATCCATTGCCGGCGCCCACAAGGCCGTATCTGAAATTGCCCGGGCACTTGGAAAGGACTGAACCATATATCAAAGTTATCACAAGGGGGGAATATGCCGAAAAAATATGTCATGGCCATTGACCAGGGAACCACAAGCTCAAGGGTAATTATCTTTGACAAACAGGGCAAAATCGTCCTGGTCACCCAGAAAGAGTTTACCCAGCATTTCCCAAAGCCCGGATGGGTGGAACATGATCCCATGGAGATCTGGTCTTCTGTACAGTCCGTGGTGGCCGAAGCCCTGGCCCATAAAGAAATCACAGAGAAGGACATTGAGGCCGTGGGCATCACCAACCAGCGGGAAACCGCCGTGGTATGGGATAAGACCACGGGCCTTCCCGTGTACAACGCCATTGTATGGCAGTCCCGCCAGACCGCTGATATCTGCCGGGATCTGAGGGAAAAGGGACTCAACGACGAATTCAGAAACCGCACCGGCCTGCTCATAGACGCCTATTTTTCCGGCACCAAGGTCAAGTGGATCCTCGACCATGTGGACGGGGCCAGGAAAAAGGCGGAGAAAGGAGATCTGCTCTTCGGTACCGTGGATTCCTGGCTCCTGTGGAAACTGACCCAGGGAAGGGTCCACGTTACGGATTATACCAATGCCTCCCGGACCCTGATGTACAATATCCATGACCTGAAATGGGATGAAACCCTGCTTTCCCATCTTAATGTCCCCCGGGCCATGCTGCCGGATGTCAGGCCTTCCTCCCAGGTCTACGCCCAGACCTCTCCCAAGGCCTTTGCCGGCCTTGAGATCCCCGTGGCCGGAATTGCCGGGGACCAGCAGGCCGCCCTGTTCGGACAGGCCTGCTATGAAAAGGGCATGGCCAAGAATACTTACGGAACGGGTTGTTTTCTGCTCATGAATACGGGTAAAAAGGCGGTGAGGTCGGACAACGGCCTGCTCACCACCATTGCCTGGGGCATGGATGGTGGTGTGGAATATGCCCTGGAAGGATCTGTTTTTGTGGCGGGATCTGCCATCCAATGGCTCAGGGACGGCCTGAGGATGTTCAGGGACGCCCGGGATTCAGAGCAGTACGCCGTCAGGGTCAAGGATACGGACGGGGTATACGTGGTTCCCGCCTTTGTAGGCCTGGGAACCCCCTATTGGGACTCCGATGTCAGAGGATGTGTGTTCGGACTGACCCGGGGGACCACCAAGGAGCATTTTGTCCGGGCCACCCTGGAATCCCTGGCCTTTCAGAGCAAGGACCTGATCCGTGCCATGGAAGCCGATTCAAAAATCGGCATCACCAAACTCCGGGTGGACGGGGGCGCCGTGTCAAACAACTTCCTGCTCCAGTTCCAGAGCGATATCATTCCCACCCAGGTGGAACGGCCCGAAACCATAGAGACCACCGCCCTGGGAGCCGCTTTCCTGGCCGGCATTGCCACGGGCTTCTGGAAGGACAAGAACGAGGCCGCCTCCAGCTGGGCCAGTGACCGGGTCTTCAGCCCGGAAATGGATGCCCGGGATGCCGAAGCGCTTTACGCGGGATGGCAAAAGGCTGTGAAGGCCTCCATGGCCTTTAAATAAGCCGAGGGAGGCCAAAACGGCCTGTTTTTTTGTTTACTGGAAACCTTTGTTCAGTTCTTCGATGGTGGTCGTATCATCGTAGATCCCGGCTGTCACCTGATAGGGCTGCCCCGGGACCTGAACCATGAAGCTGATCTTCCGTGAAGGCTGCGTTTCTCCCAGTTTCTCCCACCAGTATTCGACCCAGACCCCATTGGGATTGGATGCGCCCTTGCACATCTCCAGGTTATGGAGTTTTCGTTTGGACGCGTCCGGATTCTTGTCATAGACCTTTGTTAAATCCAATCCGATGAGCTTTTTGTTCGGGTGTGCGACCAGTATTTTTTTATCGCAATTGGTTGCCCAGACGTAACTGTCCTTCCATACGAACTCTTTGGTGTTGGAAAGAGCATCAAGCCCCCCTTGACCGAGCTGCCCAACCACGGCTGCCGCCTTTAGAACCATCTCATACACTTCCGCAGGCGTGGCTTTTTCTTCGGCACCCCCCCATCCTGCGCTCCCAAAGACAAGGCCCAGACAAACCAAACCGGCAATTAAACATCTCATCACGACACCTCCAAAAAATCGTAAAATCGTTAATTCATGTACAGGTAAGCACATGAAACCATAGTTCCCTTGATCCGGAGAAAATTTTCGTGTGTGCAAAAGGTGGGAATGTTTGGGTATACTCTATCATAAAAAAATGAAAAAGGACAAACAGAAAGTAACGGAACACAGCGCCGCTTTAAGAGATTTTCAGTACTAAGATATTTATGTGTTCTTCATGCATGCCCCCCTGACAATCACTTATTTATCTCTTGACACATCGCAGCAGGTATGCTTAAAGGGCATCTATATTTGATGCGTCAAGAAGATGCATCTTGCAGTAAAAAAAGAAATAATAAAACATTTACAAGGCCAAGAAGGTCAGGCCCGGAGATGAATTCTTCCGGAGCTGAGATTCTTGGCCTTTTTTATTTGTAGGGCAACGTTGCTCTGAAAGCGGATGATTCATGAAATACCTGTTCACATATCTCGCCCTGTCCGTGTTTTTTCTTCTTGGAAATCCTTCCAACGGACCATCACAAACCGATGTGGAAACCCGGATCGAAAAACCGGTGGAAAAAGCGATCCGGATCCAGCAGGAAACCCAGAAGTCCGAATCCAAATGGCGCAATGACAAGGAAAAAAAAATCGCTTTGTTCGAATCCCTGGAAAAACAGATAGAGGCCCTGGAAGCCGAAAAGGCCGGACTAATCAAAATCAATCTCGGCCTTCACAGCCGCATTGACGCAAAGAAAAAGCAATTGTCGGACATGGAGCAGATATCCGCACAGATCCTGCCCTTTTTGGACCAGGTTCTGGACAGAATCCGGCAGGTTAAAGCCGGGGACATTCCTTTTTTAGACAAGGAACGGCAAAACCGAATACAGGCCCTTGAATCCATGATGGCCGACCCCGAGGTTCCGGTCAGTGAAAAATTCAGAAAAATCACGGAAGGGCTATTGGTGGAAACAGAATACGGCCAGACCGTTGAAGCATACCAGCAAACCGTTGACCTGGAAGGAGAGCCGACCCTGGTCAACATCTTCAGACTGGGACGTCTGAATCTTTTTTACCAGACACTGGATAAACAGGGCTGCGGTTTCTTTCATACCGCCCAAAAGGCGTGGATCCCCCTTGCAGATACCTTTCTCAGGGATATCCAGGCCGCAATCGACATGGGAGCCAAACGAAAACCTGTTGAAATGTTAAACTTACCCCTGGGAAGGATCGTGGTGAAATAATGGTGACTGTGAAAAAGATCTTCTGCTCTCTTCTCCTGCTGACTTTGGGCTCAATCTGCTTTTTCGTCTTTCCTGCATCCGGCGATGATATCCGGTACATCCAGGTCCAGACCCGGGAAATTGAAGATTCCTTGAAAGAAAAAGCCGCGGCTGAACTCCGGGCGGCCCGGGAAGCCGCAGCCAAAAGCCGGAATAGAATCCTTAAGGACAGGGCCGCACTGAATGAGGCAATCAACAAATTAAAAAAACAGGCCCAGACCCTGGGCCGGGAAATCGATTCCCTGTCCGCCGAGAATGAGGATCTCACCGGTCTGGAAGCCGACTTGTCCAAAAAACTTGCAGATTCCGGCAGCATGATAAAGGAATTGTCCGGGGTCATCCGTATGAATGCCAAGGATATCCGCTCCCTGGTGGATGATAACCTGCTGGCCGCCGTATTCCATCCCAAAACCGATTTTCTAGCGGCCATAGCCTCTCAATCCCTGTTCCCGGGAATGGAGGACATCCGGAAGATGACGGAGCTTCTCTTTGATCAGATCAAACGGGCAGGTTCGGTTTCCATTGAAACCGCATCCATGGTCAATCGCGCGGGCAGGCAGGTGGAATCCAGGATCCTTTTGATCGGCTGTTTTACCGCTGCCTATTGTCTGGAAGCGGAAACAGGATTTTTAAACTTCACCCCGGGGGAACGCAAGCTGTACGCCCTGCCCAGGTTGCCCCCAAAGGGCATGCAGAAAAAAATCAAGCTATATATGGACGGCAAGACAGAGGCCGTGCCCATGGATATCTCCCGGGGCGGCGCCCTGCGCCAGCTCACCCATGAGCTGAGTTTATGGGAGCAGATTCCCAAGGGAGGCCCCATTGTCTGGCCCATCCTGGCCATCCTGGTCCTGGGAGGGCTCATTGCAGCGGAAAGGATCATCTTCCTTTTGTTCAGAAGGATCAAACTGGACCGGATTTTCAATAAGATAGAAAATTCAGCGGAAAAAAAGAAATGGGAAACCTGCCGGCAGACCTGTGAACGATATTCCAGAAATCCGGTTATCCGGGTCATCCAGGCAGGGCTTACCCACCGCCACCTGCCCCGGGAGGAGATGGAAAATGCCCTGCAGGAGGCAATCCTCAAGGAGATTCCTCCCATGGAGCGGTTTTTATCCACCATGGGCATGCTTGCGGCCATTGCCCCCCTGCTCGGTCTTCTGGGCACGGTCACCGGAATGATCGACACCTTCCATGTCATTACCATGCACGGCACCGGTGATCCGCGCATGATGTCCGGCGGGATTTCCGAGGCCCTGGTGACAACCATGCTGGGCCTTTCCGTGGCCATCCCCATCATGCTGGCCCACACCCTTTTGAGCCGGAGCGTGGAAAACACCATCGGACAGATGGAGGAAAAGGCCGTGGCCCTGATCAATCTTGTCCAGAAACACCAGGTGGCCTGATGGCGGTCTGGATCCAGAACCAAACCCTGGGCCTGGCCAATATCATCCATTCCGGCGGCATGGTCATGGGGCCCCTGATTGCCTTAAGCCTGGTCATGTGGCTGCTCATTCTTGAGCGGACCCTGTTTTTTAGACGACTCTACCGGAAAAACATGGGCAGCCGCATGGCCATAACCCATATCAGGGACGGACGCATCCCCGATCCCGGTCAATACCGCGGGGCAGTCTCCCTTCTGGTCACGGAATTTATCCGGACCCGCACGGGCAATCCAAAACTGGACCGGCATCTGCTGGATGCCTCGGTATCAAGGATAAACCGGCGAATGACAAAATTCCTGGCCCTGATCAGTGTGTTGGCGGCCATGGCCCCGCTCCTGGGACTTTTGGGAACGGTCACCGGGATGATCACCACCTTTGACGTGCTGGCAACCTTCGGAACAGGGAATGCAAAGGCCATGGCAGGAGGGATATCAGAGGCCCTGATCACCACCCAGACCGGACTGATCGTGGCCATTCCGGGACTCTACATGAAAGGATTTCTGGAACGGCGGGCCACCAACCTCCAGCAGCGGATCTCCCGGGTGGGACTTTACCTGCGGCGGCACTTATAATTTTTGAATAGGATGGCTAGCGGATGTTGAATGTAACGGCAAACCGGCGGAATAAAAAAGGGCTTTTGGAGCTGAATATCGCCCCCCTTATCGATATGGTCTTTATTCTTTTGATTTTTTTTCTGGTCACCACCAGTTTTGTCAAAGAGACCGGCATTGATGTGAGCCGGCCCACGGCTTCCACGGCCAGCCCCAAGCCCAAGGCCACCATTCTCATTGCCGTGGACAACCAGAACCGGGTGTTCATGGATCACCGGGAAATCGATATCCGGGCGGTCCGGGCCAATACGGAAAGGGCTCTTTCTGAAAACCCGGAGGGTGCGGTGGTTGTGGTGGCGGATACGGACTCCAGCACCGGCACGGCCATCCAGGTCATGGACGGCTGCCGCCTGGCCGGAGCCGCCAATGTATCCCTGGCAGCGGGTCTTCCGGAGGGGCAATGAACCCGGTCCGTGAAGCCGGCCTTGAAGCCGGCATGGGAAGCTGGATGGGAGCCGTGATCGGCACCATGGCACTCAACCTGGTTCTGTTTGCGGTAATCCCCAATCTCATGCAGCCCCAGGACGTTCCCAGGGAATTTGGCGAAATAATTCCCCAGATCCAGCTGACCCGGATCAAAAGGGAGGAAATCCCTCCGGAGAAAAAAAGACCCGCCCCCAAACCCAAACCGGTGGAGCAAAAACCCAAGCCGGTCAAACCCAGGCTGAACCGCCCGGTCAGGCAGCCCCTGACCCTGCCCTTTGAGATCAATCCCCGGCTGCCCGGCGGGGCTCATACCCTGGAGATGCCGGCAGTCTTCACTACCCTGAAGCACCTCAACTTAAATACCTTTGATCCCGATGGACTCTTTTCCCCCGGTGATCTGGATCAGCCCTTAACCGTACTGAACCGGATTCCGCCTCTCTATCCCATAGGGGCCAAAAACCGGGGTCTCCAAGGATGGGTGGAGGTTCAGTTTGTTGTCACGGAGCTGGGCAGTGTGGAAAATATTCAGATTCTCTCTGCGGAACCCAAAAAGGTATTTGACGCCAGTGTACTTCAATGTGTGTCCTCCTGGCGGTTTTCCCCGGGAAAAATCCAGGGAGTTCCCGTTAAAACCCTTGCCCGGACACGTATCCGGTTTGAACTCAATTGACGGAGGCAGCCCCATGAGATCCATTTTTTATCAGCCCCCGATTATTTTTCTGCCGGTGTGGGCAACCATGATTTGTATCCTGATCTCTCCTGCCCGGGCAGCATGGTCTCCGGACCGGCCCCTGCCCTTTGCCGTTGCCCGTCTCCTCCAGAAAACCAAAGCATCCCTGGACCAGGAAAAGTACAATGAGGCCATTCAGATCATTTGTGAATCCTGCACCGAAATCGGACCCAAAGCAGAAGATTCTGTCTGCCGACACCCCATGGTCTGCCTGACTCTGGCCAACTGCTGCCTGCTCACCCAGGACTATGCCAAAGCCGAATCCGCCTACCTGAAGGCCCTGGAAACCGCGCCGGATCTTCTGGATGCACAGCTCAACCTGGCCAAGGTATACAGCGACACCCGGCGCTACGGGCCGGCCGGAGAACGGTTTGTCAAAGCCTACGGGATATCTGATCCCAAAAAACCAGACTATCTTTACTACGCTGCTGTCATGAATCTGATGGCCCACAAGGAGGATCAGGCCATAGACCTGTTTGAACGCCTGTTTGCCGCCCACCCGGATGCTGTGACCATCCCGTGGCGGGAAAATTACGCCAATGCCCTGATGACCGCCGGATACTGGCAAAGGGCGATTCCCCCGGTCCGTTCCCTGGCAGCCGAAACCAAAGGAGAAAAACAGATCAAATGGCAGGAAACCCTTTTGCAGATTTATCTTCAGGCAGATGATATGGACCGGGCCTTTTCCTATGCCACCCATCTGTCCAGGACCGCTCCCATTGTGTCCAAATGGTGGAAGGCCCTGGTCCATATCCAGCTCTCCCGGGGCAAGTATCAGGACGCCCTTGAAAATCTTCTCATTTACGGATTTCTGACCCCGCTGTCGGAAAAAGAACAAAAACTCTGCGCGGATCTGTGCCTGCAGCTTGAAATTCCGGTCAGGGCCGCCGAGATGTATGAGACCCTGCTCAAAGACACCCCGGACCTGAAAGAGGGTAAACAGATCATCAAACACCTGGTCAACGCCTACCGCAGCCTTGGCATGGCAGAAAAAGCCGTCGCCATCTTAATCAGCTTTGATCAAGGGGAAAAAGATCCCGAGCTGATCATGCTCAAAGGAAACCTGCTCTACGGGGCCAAACAGTTCAAGGAGGCTGATGCCGCTTTCCGCAAAGCAGCCCGGGCCCGAAACGCCAGGGAAGGACTGGCCTGGCTCATGGCCGGATATGCCTCCTGGCAGCAGAACGACCTTGCAGCCAGCCGCAGCGCCTTTGAAAAAGCGGCCCAATTCAAGACCTGCCGCAAGGACGCCCAGGCAGCCATGGCCCAGCTGGAAAGGACCAAACAGATGTAAAGAAACACCATTGGCAGCAAGCCCGGCCCCTTTGACATGAAAAGGGGGCAGCCGCTTTCCCGGCAAGGATCCTGCGGCTGCCCCTGGATATGCCCCGGAATGACTCCGGAAGGCACGGTGAAAGTCTATCACCGCGTCTCCCCCGGGTCAATAGAGGCTGTCAGAAGAGGGCCGGGCCATTCATCCATATAACCTTATAACTTTATGAAATCGGGAGTACGCGAATGAGACAGTTCACCCTTGTTTTAACCATACTTTTACTTTTACTGATGTTCCACCCTCTGCTTGCCCAGGAAACCAAGTCCGGGCAGGTCGCAAATGAAGAGCTGGAAGATATTGTTGTCCGAGACCAGAAGCCGGAACCTGGTATTGCTGGAAACAGTTTTTCAGCATCCTCTTTAGAAAAATTCGGTCACAAAGTTAAAATCATCACAGGAGAGGAGCTGGAAGCCGCAGGCTTTGTAGAGCTTTCCAAAGCCCTTGCCGCCTTTGTTCCGGGTGTCTATACATCCACCGGACAGGGCAGGGGCGGGTATAACAGCACCCTGATCCACGGCAGCAGTGAGATTTTATGGCTTCTGGACGGCGTAAAGGTGGGTGCCATTCATGGAACAATGAACTGGAACTGGGACTACACCCTAAGCGTCCATATGATAGAGCGCATAGAGATTCTACAGGGCGGAGAAAGTCTGTTCTACGGAACCGGCGGTCGGGGCGGGGTCATCAACATTGTCACCAAAGGGATCACCGAGGAGACAAGTGGTCAGTTCGGCACATCCTTTGGGCAGGACAATTACCGGGAAGCCTACGGCAATGTCTCGGAAACCGTTAACGGACACGGCTTTATGGCCTTTGGGAGCTACGAGGAATATGAAGGCTACCATGTGGCCGATGACAGGGCCTATGCCGATTTCGGCAACACCTACGGCAATAAAAGCATCGGATATGACCGCAGCACCGTAGGGGTCAAATACCGCAAGGAATTTGACCTGGCCGGCACGAGTGTTTTAAACGCCCAATACCGACGGCACACCGGTTATTTTGACTATCCCAATCCCAATCAAAGGGAGTCCAAGTTTGACTGGAACCAGGATATCTCCACTCTCACCTGGGATCATGACGTCAACAACAACTTTTCTTACAATATCACTACCTATCTGCACCGATGGTGGGCAGAACTCACCCAGCAGCTGATATCCGGTGCCTACTTCCAGAACCACGCGCCTGTGGAATGCGATGACCTGGGGATGAATCTCAAGACCAGCACCCGCTGGGGAGAGGGCCATGAAATTGTCTCAGGCCTTGATTACCGTAATTATTGGGGAAGCTTTATGTGGGCCTACGGGCACGACTTTGACAGGGTGCAGGAGTACGCAGCCTTTGCCAGCTACAGGCCATATCTTTTCTTTGCTCCGGACACAAAATTATCCTTTAGCGGCCGGTATACGGTGACCAGCGATGATGCATCCTCCTTTGTATGGGATGTCAGCGCCAAAACCCCCATCCTCGGCCCCACCTATCTCAAAGGAAGTGTGAACACGGGTTTTACCCTGCCCAAGCTGGGTCAGCTATCCGGTGATGTCGTGGGGGTCGGAGAAAGTACTCTCGGCAATCCGGATCTGGAGCCGGAGGAAAGCTTTAGCGTCCAGGGCGGCGTTGGCGGTGACTGGGAGTATTTCAACTGCTATGCCGGCTATTTTTACAGTGAGGTGGACAACCTGATCCAAACCGTGCTCATTGATGCCGCAACCAACACATCCACCTATAAGAACGTGGCAGGCAAGAGCAAAATCAAGGGGGTCGAGCTGTCCGCAGGCATCGGGCCCTTTTATGACGTTTCCCTTGATCTCGGCGCGGCTTGGACTGACGCTGAAGACGGTGACACAGGGAAGCAGCTGGAACAGATCCCGGAGTTCAACGGCACGATCAATCTGAAATACCGGTATGACATAAACCGGTTCGGTGTGGACCTAATGACCCAGTACACCGGCAATATTTATGAAAGGGGTCTTGGCGTTGAGGATGTCAATTACGGGGAATACTTTGTTACCGATGCATCCGCCTTTGTCAGTTTTGGAAAAGAGCGACGGCACAAGGTGACCCTGCGCGTGGAAAATATCTTTGATAAAGACTATGCCAATGGGTACTCAATGGCCCAAAACAGTGCCTCCCAAAATATTGTTTACAAGAAGCACGGCATGTCCCGAAGCTTTATTTTCGGATATTCCTACACCTTTTAACAGGAATTGAAACAATGGGTATCGAAGCAGGCATGATCGAAGGCGTTAACTGGGAAGAGCTATGGAAAAAGGCCCTGCTGGCCGCCTCATGGCGAAAGAGGGAAACAGACCCGGTCCGTTTTTTTGACAAAAAAGCAAACTGGTACAACCGGACGGTATTGAAGCGGACGGATACCATTGACCAAATGCTTTCCAGACTCGCTATCGATCATGGCTGCTCGGTACTTGATATCGGTTCAGGGCCGGGCACCCTGGCCATCCCCTTGGCTAGAACCGCCGGGAAAATCACAGCGGTTGAGCCGTCAGGGGAAATGCTGAACCACCTTCATGAAAATGCCGGCAAAGCCGGTATCAACAACATCACCACCATAAACAAAAGATGGGAAGATGTCGTCATCGGAAAGGATATCAAGCCCCATGATGTCGTCATTGCCTCCCATTCCCTCGCCATGGCGGATATTAAAGAGGCCCTTTTCAAAATAGACCAGGCCGCAACTCAGCGGGTCTGTATTTTTGACTTTGCGGGCAAACCCCAATGGGATTATTTAGACCTCTGGCCCAAGCTTTACGGGGAAGTCTTTGTCCACGGCCCCAATTATATTTTTATCGTCAATATCCTTTATCAAATGGGGATAACCGCCAATGTGGAGGTCTGGGAGCACCATGGTCCCAAACAGATACAGAGCCTGGAGGACGCTGTAAGGGAGCGAGTTGAATATTTTGACTCCCCCCTGCCCTCCGCCAAAGCAGTCATCCGGGAATATCTTAAAAAAAACCTGGTGACGGAAGACGATAAGGTAATGACCCGGAGAACGTCCAAAACTGCCATGATCTCGTGGAAAAAATCAACAGGAGACCGTGAACTATGAAAGAACGACACGTCAACTTGCCCTCACGGCAAAGGCCCTGGGAGAAGCGTTTCAGATCGGCCTGGCCAATTCTTTGTTTTTTCGTCTTCCTGGTGGTGTCAACGGACTTGTTCGCCGAACAACTAACCGTTGTACGTGTCCAGGCCCCCCAAAGTGTATCCGGGCAATTTGAAATTCTCATCGACATAGACAAGGCCTTTAACCTGGACTCCGGTCAGTTTGACCTTGTGTTTGACCCGGATACCATTCAGATCCAGGCGGTCAACAATGGGGCCATTGGGGAAACTGTGGTTCCGGTGGATCTCTGGAACACCCTGAATCCGGGCAGAATCCGGGTGCTGTTCAACTTCCCTGGGGTCCGGGGCATCAGCGGGACCGGGCATCTTGCAAAAATCCGGGCCAAAGCCGTAGGCAAAACAGACCGGCCGGTGAAGTTTGCCTTTCAAAAAGGGCTGCTGGTTGACAAAGAGGCACAAAGCATCCCGGCTCGCTGGCTTGACGGCAAAGTTGATGTTGAGAACTATATTGCCCGGACCGGAACGGCTGACGCCACAGGTACCGGAGACGCCCCGGAGCATGATACAAGATCCCGGGGCATGACCATCTCCACGCCCATGGCTATAGCCGGGCTTGCAGTGCTGGCATGTATCCCGGGCCTGCTCCTGGTTTTATCGAGACAAAAGAAAAGAAAAAGTTAAAATGAAAACCCATATCCCGATCCGGATTGTACTCATTTTGCTTTTGTCTGCCCTGACGGCAGCGGCAACAGCCCCGGCATTGTCAGCGCCGGCCCGACCTAACCCGCCCCTTGGCATCTTCGGCAATGCCAACGGAGACGATGTGATCGACATGAGGGATGTGACCTTAACCGAACGGATCATTCTCGGCCTGCTGCCTGCCACCCCCCTGGCAGATGCCCGGCATGACGGTAAACTGGATGTACAGGATATCTCCCAGACCGAACTAATTATCGGCCGGCAACAGACAAAGATCACATTCGAGGATGAGCAGAAAAAGGCGGTGACCTTTGACCAGCCTATCCGACGGGTTATTCCGGAGCATATCACCTCTCTTGCGGCCATGCGGATCATCCATGGGGAGGATCTCATGATCAGTGCCGGATCTACCGCCGTCAAGGAGTGTATGGGGCCGGCCTTTCTGCTGGATCTTTTTGACCTGCCCACCATAGGCGCATACGGTCAGCCGGATTACGAGGCCATACTGCACCTGAATCCGGACGTCCTTATTGCCTACCGCTGCGGCACCCTTCAGGAAAAGCTCCCCGGGGTAACGGTTTTTTATGCCGGGTATGGGGAACCCTACCCGCCGGGAAACCTGCCCTGCGATATGAGAAAACTGGGGATTCTATTTGACCGGAGGGATGAGGCAGAGCGCTATATCGACTGGCATAACACATACCTGAACATGATCACGGAACGAATCTCAACGCTCTCGAAAGGAGAAAAACCTCGGGTCTACACCTTTTACCCGCTCCTGGGTTTTTATATGTGCCGGGGAACCTATCCGCCGGTGGAACTGGCCGGGGGCATCAGCATCGGCCGGGATCTAGGGCCGGAGTTCGCCGTTGCCGTCGATCCCGAATGGGTCATCCGGCAGAACCCGGATGTGATTATCGGGGCCACCATTCCGGACAGGGGGGCCTATGACACCGGTGATGCATCCCAGCTCACCGCACAGCGCAACGACATCATGGCCCGGCCGGAGCTGGCCCATGTTACGGCGGTGGCGCAAAACCGGGTCTATTTTCAGAACAACTATGCCCTGGGGCTTTTTCCCAATTTTATTTTATCCATTGCCTACTATGCAAAATGGCTGCATCCCCATCTTTTTGAAGATCTGGACCCCCAGGCCGTTCACCAGGAATACCTGGATAAATTCCAGAGGATCAACTTCCGGGTGGACCGGCACGGTGTATTTGTCTGTCCCCCGCCAAGGACGGGCCATGTATCGGCCTTACCCGGTAAAAATGAATAACAGCAAAGGGAAACAATCATGAAAACACATATCCTAGGGCAGGCCGTCCTTGCGGCCCTGGTCATACTTCTGCTGATACCGCTGACCAATGCAACTGCGGCAATGAAAAAACAGACCCTGGGCATCTTTGGAAACGCCAATGAAGACGGGGTCATCGATATGCGGGATGTGACCTTTGCCGAGCGTGTAACAGAGGGGTTGACCCCCGGCAATCGGCTGGCTGATGCGGATCATAACGAAAAGACCGATATAGAGGATATCCGGCAGATCGAAGATATCATCGGCGAACGGGAAGCCCGCCTTACCATCCTGGACCATGATGGTGATGCTGTTGACATCCGAAAACCGGTGAGACGGATTATCCCCGACCACCTGACCTGTTTGAATGCCGTACGGATCCTCAATGGGGAGGACCGGGTTGTCGGCATTGATACGGCCGTGAAAAAGCACATGGGCAAAATATTTTTAAGGGAACTGGACACCCTGCCCCTCATCGGCAGTTTTTCCGGCCCGGACTACGAGGCGGTCCTCAGCCTGCAGCCGGATCTCTACCTGTCCTACCGCTCCTTTTACGGTCCAGGGAACAAGGCGGCGCTCCAGGAAAAGCTCCCCGGCGTCACCGTGGTCGAAACGGGATATTACACCCCTTACAACCCGGAAAACCTCACCATGGATATGAGACTGCTGGGATATATCCTTGACGAAAGGGAGCAGGCGGAAGCCTATATCGCCTGGTACAACGGATATCTGAACATGATCAAACAGCGGGTGGCGGACTTACCCGAGAAAAAGCGGCCCAAGGTCTACCCGGCCCCGGGATGGGACCTTTACAACAGCATTGCCAACTTCCAGCTCGCCGACATTGCCGGCGGCAGAAATATTTGTGCGGGTCTCGGCCCCACCTATGTCACCGTGGATCCGGAGTGGGTGATCCGGCAGAACCCCCAGGTCATTCTCAAACAGAGCTTTTCCTCAACCGGATATGATACGGATGATCCCTCCGGAATGAAAGAGGAGCGGGAACAAATCCTGAACCGGCCCGAGCTTTCAGGGGTGGATGCCGTGAAAAGCAAACGGGTCCATCTGTGGCATATGTATACCAGCGGTATGTTCCCTAATGACATCATCACCCTTTCCTATATCGCCAAATGGCTCCATCCCGATATTTTCGCCGACCTGGACCCCATGGAGGTTCATCAGGAATACCTGGATACATTTTCCCCCCTGGACTTCAACGTAAAACAGCATGGCGTGTTTCTATACCCGCCCCTGGAGAACTAACCATGGCAGAGACCGACATGGGCGGGGTGAATGAAAAGTACCTGGCCTTTACCGAAAGAAAGATCACCCTCATCCTCTTTTTATTGCCGCTGATCCTTTTTACCGCCGGAGTGGCCGCCTCTCTGGGATCGGCAAACATCTCCGTCGGGGAGGCCTATACCGCCTTTTTGCACCGGTTTTTCCCCAATTACTTTGCCTCCAACTGGCTGGCGGAAACCTGTGTCTGGGACCTGCGCCTGCCGCGCATCCTCATGGGTATCCTGGCGGGGACGGGCCTTGGCGTTGCCGGCTGTATCATCCAGGGGGTTTTGAGAAACCCTCTGGCATCCCCCTACACCCTGGGGATTTCTTCAGGGGCTGGATTCGGCGCATCCCTGGCCATACTGGCCGGCAGCGGCCTTGCCGGCGGGCAGTACCTGGTCATCAGCAGCGCTTTCATTTTTGCCCTGATCAGCTCCTTTATCATCATCGGCCTGGCAAGCCGGAGGGGGGCCGCCCCTGAAACCATGATCCTGGCGGGGATTGCCATGACCTGCCTGTTCGGCTCAGCAACCACCATACTCCAGTATTTCGGCGATGCCGAGGCCGTCAAAGAGGCGGTGTTCTGGATGGTAGGAGATCTTGGGCGGGCCTCATGGAAAAAGCTGTCCATTGTCTCCGTGGTGCTGACGGTCTGCCTGCCCCTGCTTTTCTGGAAATCCTGGGACCTCAATGTCATCGGCGGGGGGGACGAATCGGCCCACAGCCTTGGCATCAACGTCAAGAAAACCCGGATTTTTCTGATGATCGTTTCCACCCTCATGGTGGCCAGTGTGGTCTGCTTTACGGGGACCATCGGATTCATCGGCCTTGTGGCCCCGCACATCGTCCGCATGATCATCGGCGGGGACAACCGGTTCCTGGTGCCGGCATCCGGGCTTTTGGGGGCCGTACTTCTCGTGGTATCGGATACGGTGGCCCGCAGGATCATCGCCCCGATCATCCTGCCGGTGGGGACACTGACCGCGTTCTTAGGCGTTCCCCTGTTTCTCTATTTGATCATGAGGAAAAGGAGGGAGTACTTTTGAAGCTGCACATTAAGGATCTGGACTTCAGCTACGGGAAGCAGCCTGTTCTCAAGGCCATCGGCATGGATCTTAACCGATCTGAACTTCTGGGGGTTGTGGGCCCCAACGGGTCCGGGAAATCCACACTGATCCGATGCATTGACGGCATTCTCAAACCCGGCAGGGGAAGTATCATTCTCAATGGAAAGGACCTGGCGAAAATGCCTCAACTGGAGGTGGCCAGGAACCTGGGTTATGTGCCCCAGAATGCGCCCAAAACCTTTCCGGTCACCGTGTTTGATGCCGTGCTAATGGGCCGACGTCCCCACCTGAGCTGGCGTTCGGGAGAAAAGGACAGAAGCCGTGTGGTTGAGGCATTGAAGAGGCTCTCCATTGAACACCTGGCCCTCAGGGACTTTAATGAACTCAGCGGCGGGGAACAGCAGCGGGTCCTTATTGCCAGAGCCCTGGCCCAGGAGGCGGATGTCCTTCTTCTGGATGAACCCACAAGCAACCTGGATATCCGTCATCAACTGGAGGTGATGGAGATTATGAGGCAGCTGGTTGCAGAAAAGGACCTCTCTGCCGTCATCGCCATCCATGACCTGAATCTTGCCTCAAGGTATGCGGACAGGGTGGTGATGATGAAAGAGGGAAAGGTCTTTGCCGCCGGAGATCCGGCTCAGGTCTTCACTCCATCCAACATTGCCAGTGTGTACGGGGTTGAATCCATAGTGGAAAAGAAAAACGGTTCTCTTTTCATCATCCCCCAGAAACCGGTGGCATCATGATCAATTCTTCCGTGAAATCCCGCCGGCTCAACTGTCGGCGGATGATCTATAACAAAGAAAGGAAAACCTATGTCTGACATCAAAAAAATCGGTACCATCAGCCTCATTGAAAACATCAAGGACCTCACATACTACCCCACCGGCGTGGAGGGGGATATTGCCCCCCTGCTGTTCGGCGACAACCTGACCAGCCATGCCATGAGCATTCCGCCAGGCTTTTATGCGGCCCATGCCCATCCCATGGAACTGCTTTTGATTTGCCTAAAGGGCCACTGCGATATTTTTCAGGGAGACGGTAAGGTAAGGGAAAAAATGGGGCCCATGAGCGTGGCATTAATTCCGGCTGATGAAGAGGTGGGCCATGAAATGCACGGCCCTGATCCCTGTGAACTGGTGGTGGTTGTGGCACCCAAAAAAATGGAAAGAGAAGAATTCATCGCAAGGTTCAAAAAGGAAGACTGATCAAAAAAGGATGCGGCAGCCGGGCCGAATCCATTCAGGTACCGGCCGGCTGCCCGTTTTAATTTTCCCGTAAAGGAGGGGCTGTCGTGGAAATCACCGAACAAATGCTCAACATATATGAGACAAGGAATAGGGGCGTATTTTACTCCCTCTATCCCCTGTGGCCGTCGGAAAACAGGGATGCCGGAGATATCAAGGACCTGGACCATTTTCAAACCGTTCTGGCGAGGCCCAAGCCCTCCGATGACTATACCCATGTCTATATTCATATCCCGTTTTGCGACTCCTTTTGTTCGTTTTGCGCCATACCCAAACGAATTGCAAAACCCGATATCGTTGTTGATTTTCTTGGAGCCCTGAAAAAGGAAATCAACAGGTTTGCGCAGACTCCCTATGTCCGGTCCTGCAGAATCCGCAGCCTGTACGTGGGGGGCGGCACCCCCAGCGTCCTCTCCTTGGACCAGTTGGAATGGCTGCTGGATTATTGCTTTGAGACCCTTCCCATTGAAAAGGATGCGGAGATCACCGTTGAGGGTAGCACCCACAATTTCAGTGAGGAAAAGCTCGCCATGGTGCTGGAAAAGGGAGCCAACAGGGTCAGCTTCGGTATCCAAAGCTTCAACGATCCCATAAGGAAAATCCTTGACCTTCAGGACGATAAGGGGCAGGCGATCTCCGCCCTTAAATCCGCCAGGAAAGCGGGGTTTGAGGATATAGACATTGATCTGATGTACAACCTTCCCGGCCAGACCCTGGCTGATATTGAAACGGACTTTCAAATTGCAGCGGATCTCGGGCTGGAAAATATCAGCTTTTACCCCCTGCACGTGGACAAAGGGACCAGGCTATACAGCAGAATCCAGGCCGGAAAAATTCCTCTGGGAAACCTGGAACTTGAAGTCAGGATGTACCTGAAAGCGGCAGAGGCTGCAAAAAAGGCCGGATATGAGCAGCAATCCATTCTTTCAAAATGGATGCTGCCCGGAAAGGTCTGCCTGGCTGAAAAGCACCGGATGGGTCCCTATGATTGTCTGGCCCTGGGGCCCTCAGGTAACGGAAACCTTGGGAATTATGTCTATCGAAATGTCAGTTCCCTGCAAGACTATCTGGCGCTTATCCAGCAAAGCAGTTATCCCATGGGTTGCGGTCAAAAAATCTCCACAGAGGAAGAGATCCGCCGATATATGTGCCGGGCCTTTTCTTTTCTCAAAATGGACAAAATCGAATTCGAAAAACAATTTTCCATATCCCCTGAACAGGCGTTCCCCGAAGAAATTTCTTTTCTGCTGCGTCAGGGTCTTATCGAGATTAACGACCAGGAGATACGTCTGACACCTGCCGGAGAAATCTGGGGACAAAACGTCTGTGTTGAATTCTGCTCAAAGCAGTGGAAGGAAAAGCTGATTCCCCAGGAAAGGACCGTATAATAATCCTCCACATGGAATTATCCGCCTGAAAGACCCATGAGGATATAATGATCAAAATCCTTTGGAAAATGGGACTATAGCAGGACGACCGCAGATAAAAATGATTGCTTTTGCGCCGGTCATTGGTATGGATCTTCCGCTGCGCTGCTGCATTCTCGCCGGCCTGTCCTGGCCGGCTCCGAAGATGCCGGCGGCTGGCCCCGTCCGTGGGGCCAGCTTCACCGGCATATCCCGCTCCGGCCCCATAACAATGACCTCACGACCCGGCAAACCAGGAACCTATCATCAATTTCAACATCTTACAGATTTTTCGTTCCGATAAGGAGGCAGTTGGGGCTTCAGTGGAGACATCCGGGCAATTTTATACCTGCTCTTAACGGTTTGGAACGGCAAAAGGTTGAACTGTTTGGGTGAAACGAGTTTTCAACCTTTCGTGGAAAGCCGTTTAGAGCAGGTTGAAATTGTTCCCGTTGCGGAGGTGAAGTCACAACTGCCGGCCTTGAATATTTTACCTGCCTTGGCCATAGGGATTATTGGATCTAAGCTGTACATCCGTACCATCCTGAACTAAGATGGCAGATACTGAAATGGATCTGAACGGAAAGGCATAAGGAGCTGAACATGTACATCAAATTCACATACTGGATGGATCATGAAACCTTTAACAGAATCAAAACCAAACTTGAAGAAAAGAATATCTGCCTGGCAGGGGCCAAAAAAGCGGTCTGCCTTCCCCTATCCTCCAAAATCGACTATGGATTTGTGGAGCCCGGGGCATGGGCCAAATTCAGCCTGTGCCGGCGCCAGTTGTCCTGGTATGGCTCTTCAAAATTTGCCGGGAAATTTCTTGTGGTCAGCAATGAACCCCTTCTGGAAAACGGGATTGAGTTGAAGCCGGAAACGATTATAAAAAAGATCAAATTCAAGCCTGAAAATCTGCCGGGAAAGGATAAAAAACAAATAGAAGAGCTTTATCACACCAAGGCCTTTCATGAGCAATGCCCGAGGGAGTTCCTGGATATCAGCCATACGGACAGCGATCTCCAGGACCGCTGGTTAAAGATAATGGGGATCCGGGGAATCACCTATGATGAATTGTTTAAAGAACAATGCGCCAATCATGCCAATTTCATCCGGCCGAAGTACTATCTGAATTCAGGGGACGAGATTGTTCCCTATTCCATCGGGAAAACCAACCGGATCTGTTCCGCCTGTCTTCAGTTTTTCAACATCATCGGTGCTGATTTCCCGATAAAATATGTGGTTCCCTGCCCCGGGGCAACTCTTTTTGCGGGCATGTCCGTAAACAAGTACTATGAGGTTCAGTCCGGCCCGGACCTTTGTTCAGACGCGCAGGACCATTGATGATTCCGGCATAAAAGCGCTTTCATTTTTCCACAAAAGATCTTTTTCCTTCTGCCCCTGCTTTACCGGGAGGTTCGCCAGCTGCCCGGCAAAGGTCCGGGGCCAGGCAATCTGTATCAGGCCAGATAGAGTTCATCCAGGGCCAGGAACATCTTTTCCCGTTCTGCTTCAAAGGATTCCATCAATCCGGCGGCTTTCCTGCTGTCTCCTCCATGGTATAAATCAACGATCCGGCGGGCATGCCTGTGGACGTTTTCATGGTGTTGCCCCACCACGGAAAAGGCGGGAGTGTCCTTGATGGCCTGTCCCCCGGGCCCGTCATACCATTTGCCGAATTCACATTCATGGTGGCTGGCCACCTCTTCGGGCTTTAAAGCCTGCCGGCCGTGGAGCAGCCCTTCCAGCCGGGAACGCCATTGGAGATGGGCGCTCTTGACGGAGCCGATATCAAAGGAAGCAGGCGTTATCCTGAACCGGCCGGTAATCTGGGTCAGCCGGCCGGCCAGTTTCTGCAGGTCCAGGGCACTGACATTGACCTGGGAACTGCTGGCAGCCATTTCATCGGCAGACTGATTTACCTGGGAGATCTCTTCTGAAATATCCCCGGCCACTGTGGAACATCCCGCCACATTGGTATTGACCTCCTGTATCCCCTGGGCAGCCTGGGAGACATTGCCGGCGATCTCCCGGGTGGTAATGGACTGTTCCTCCACTGCCGTTGCAATCATGGTGCTGAGTTCATTGACCTGGTGAATAATGTCGGCAACCTTTTGTATCTGGCCGACCGTATCCATGGTTGAGGACTGGATGCCGGTGATTTTCTGCTTTATTTCAACGGTGGCATTGGCGGTCTGCCGGGCCAGTTCCTTGATTTCATTGGCCACCACGGCAAATCCCCTTCCGGCTTCACCGGCCCTGGCAGCCTCGATGGTGGCATTTAACGCCAGCAGATTGGTCTGATCCGATATTTCGGAAATCACCTCCACCACCCGGCTGATATCTCCGGCGGCTTTTCCCAGTTCATCCATTTTGATCGTAGCGCTTTTTGTCTGGGAAACGGCTTCATCTGTTATGCTGCGGGACTTTTCCGAATTATGGGCGATTTCCTGAACCGTGGTGTTCATCTCTTCTGCAGCAGCGGCCAAAACACCGACATTGGTGGCAGCCTGCTCACTAGCCGCCGCCACATTGTTCATATTGGCACTCATCTCCTCGGCAGCGGCCGCCACGGTATGGGCCTTGCCTGAGGTCTGCTCCGCGCCCTGGTTCATCTGGCTTGAAATGGCACCCAGCCCGGTGGAAGAAGCATCCAGGGTGACAATGCCGTTATTGACCTCCCGGAACAATCTGCCCAGGTTGGATACCAGACGGTTCAATGATTGGGCCAGCCGGCCGATTTCATCTTTCCGGTTCACGGGCAGGGTCTGGGTAAAGTCCCCACCGGCCAATTGCTCGGCAAATTCAGCTGCCCGGGCCATGGGCTTCTGGACAGAGCCTGCAATCAGAACGGCCAGGATTACACCAATGATTATGGCTCCCGTGGTCATCATAATAACACTGGAACGGGTGTCCTTTGCGTTTTCGATCATGGCTTCATTGGTTATGATCCTGTCACGGGCTGATTCACGGATAAGATTCAATAATTCCTGGACCCGGGTCAGTGCGGGCAGGGTTTTCCGGTGCAGGACCCTGCCGGCTTCCGCCAGCCCTGCAGCCCTCTCAGGATGGTCTGACATGAGCTGGTTGATCTCAACAATGGATGCATGGAGCCGGCGGTGGGGGATTTCAATTTCCCCGACCAAATCTGCCATGTCCGGGTAGGCCGCTTCCAGGTCCTTGCGGCCCTGGCCGTAAAGCCACTGACCAAACCCGCATTCATGGTCATCGGTCTCAACATTGATTCTGCTGACTTGGGAATCTGTCCACAACAGATTCACCCGGCTGATCCAGTTGAGATGATCAATCTCCTTCTGGGCCAGCAGACTGTCCAGCTGGTTTCCCAGGATCACGGCTTCGGCGTCATTGGCCACCGAGCCCACCCGGTTATAACTAAAGACACCCATGGCGACCAGCAGCACCAGTACCGCTCCGAATCCAAAAAACAATTTGTTCCTCAGGCCAAGATCTTTCCATCCCATATCAGAATCCTTTCAAAAAGTTAAAACCCGTCTCCACGGCTGCCCTGTTCGCCCATTCAGACAAAGGATGGACAGTACCCGTCAAGACCCGACGCAATGAGTTCTGCAAAACATGGGCCAGGGTATTTTTTACCCAATAAACACTGTTTTTGAGAAAAAAGTGTATCATTTTGAACATAAATAATGAGACAGCATGATACATATCACCCGTTTGATTTTGCCCGCCCCCTCTTCATTTTCGGATTGCCGGCACTCCCGGAGAGGTTGTCCTAAAAAGCAGCTCCAAATATTTCAATAAAAGAAATAGCCCTGGGCCTGTCCGCTCGTTTTTTTGGAAAACTTCCATCTTCAATTCTTCCCCTCAACGGAAAATTTGACTTGATTATGGTTTCAAACTCCTGCATCCTGAGCCTGGGTCCCAGACCGGAAGAGAGGCAACTATTTTACTGAATAGGTCTTAATCCGCAGACGGCTGTTTTTTTGCCGTTCATGACACATGAAAGGAAACCCATGGATAAATATATTGAACCTGATTTCATTTCTTCGGCAGTGATCACCATTGACACCCAGAAAGACACCCTGGACGGCCAGCCCCTGGAGATTCCGGGGACCTCTTTGGCCCTGCCCAAGATTAAAATGATTTTAGATGCCTACCGCCAAAAAGAGCTGCCCATCATTCACATTGTCCGGATATATAAAAAAGACGGAAGCAATGTTGAACTCTGCCGGAAAAAGGGTGTGGAAAACGGGGCTGAAATTCTTCTCCAGGGAACTCCGGGCTGTGAGCCCGCTCCGGAGATGTTTAACAACAGGATCGCCCTGGAGCCGGAACTGCTTCTGGCAGGGGGTGTTCAAAATGTCGGCCCCAACGAGGTCATCATCTATAAACCCAGGTGGGGTGCCTTCTACAACACCCCCCTTCACCCGTATCTGAAGGGACACGGCATCAATACCCTTGTCTTCACCGGATGCAATTATCCCAACTGTCCGAGAGCATCCATCTATGAGGCCTCTGAAAGGGATTTTAAGATCGTGTTGGTCGAGGATGCCCTTTCCGGCCTTTACTCCAGGGGCAAACAAGAAATGGAGAATATCGGTGTTCGGATCACAAAAGCAGAAAAAGTCCGGGACGCGGTTCTCCATGGGAAATAGATTCTGTCTGACGCCATTATTGATTCTCTGGCTCATGACCGCCCCGGTTTCAGCAGAAGACTTTATCCCCTATACCTTTGAAACCGATTGTACCCTGCCCGGGAAAGCCAATGGGTTGGATATACTGCCCGATGGCCGGATTCTGGTTCTGGCCGGAAATGACCTTTTCAGCGAATCCGCCCCGGGAACCTGTGAATTCAAGGCCGTGGGATCGGTCAAGGGGCTTGAAACCGGTTCCTATGGTCCGGCCTTTTTCCGTATTTCCCCGGATGGCCGGTATTTTGCTATAGGAAATAACAAGGGAAGGATCGGTATTTTTAATTTTAAGAGCCTGGAGGGCAGATGGTTTTCTCTCCCCCATTTTGATGCTGCCTGGGCCGGCAACTCCCTGCTGGCCGTCACCGCGGGGAAATTCGGAGGATATGCACAAGTATATCTTCTGAACGTGAATTCTTCCATCCAAGCCCCTGAAATCTCCACTCTTATCTCCGGCATCGGCGGCGCCTCCGCAGGCATTGCCTTTGACGGCAAAGGGAATCTCTATACCGGAAACGGCTTTGAGAGCCTGGGACCCAGCCATACGGGAACCATCAAGCGATTTTCCTCCACTGCATGGCACCGGGCATGGAAAAACGCCACCCCTTTAAATTTTGAAAAGGAGGGAACATTCATCGTTGATATTCTTTCCGCAGGCTTCCTGGGCTTTGACGCCTCTGGAAACCTCCACGTGGGCGGCAGTGACAAATTCGGAGAAGGCCTGGATGTCAACTTTGCCGCCCTGATCCGGAAATCAGCCCTGGAAAGAGCCGTAAAAGAGGGGATCCCGGTGGAAATCCATGACCCTGAAGCTCTGTTCCGAATGGATCCGGACACGCAGAATGCAGTCAGCGAATACCGCTTAATTGCCAACCCCCTGACCCGGGAATTGATTCTCTGGACCGGATCCACGGCTTATGTTTACCGCCCTGGGCAGAAAAAGGGCCTGATCGAGCCCCGCGCCACCGGGGACTTACCGGACAAGCAGGACCGGACCCGGAAACCTGGAAATTCACCGGACAACCCGGGCCGGACCCTGAGGATCCTGACCTGGAACCTCAGCGGCAATTTCATATCCAATGCCGGTCTGGACAAGGCCTTTGAAAGGATTCTCTCCCACCTTTCCCCGGATGTCATGGTCTTCCAGGAGTTCACCGCCCCAATGGGGAATAAGCTGGCCCAGAGGCTTGAAAAGATCCTGGGCCGCACCTGGCATCTCTTCGGGGGAATGAAAAGCGGAATCTATCAGAATATGATCGCCTCCCGGTATCCCCTGAGCATGACCGCTGAAGACACCCTTCCCCCGTCCGGTATCCGGGGGGTTACCACGGCCCTGATCGACCTGCCCGATTCCAGATTCACAAAAGACATTTACCTGATGGGGATCCATCTGCAGTGCTGCGATTCCCCGGAGTTTAATAAGGAGCGCCAGCGGTCCGCCGATGCCCTCATCTCCCGGATACGGGACATCAAAACCGCCGGAGGCCATATCGACCTTCCCGTCAATACCCCTGTGGTCATCCTGGGGGATTTTAATTTTACGGGCAGCCCCGGACCGGAGCTTACCATTCAATCGGGAAAGATATCCGATGAAGATCTGTTCGGTCCCTCGATCAGACCGGACTGGGACGGCTCCAACCTGACCGACCTGGCTCCTGGCGACAGGGTCTCCGGCAATATTCACACCTGGCCTTCCAGCACCGGGAAGCCCCATATCCGGTACGACCGCATCTTTTATACCGACGCTGTCGTGGTAGGAGCCAAAGGCCGGGTCCTGAACACCCTCACCCTGTCCAGAGAAGAACTGGAAAAAACCGGGTTAAAAAAAGAGGATACACAGATGACCTCGGATCACCTGCCCCTGGTCATGGATCTTGTGCTGCCCTGACCCGGGGATCGAAAAGAAAACAACTTAAAATTGGCGGCATCCCGGGCCCTGACATCACGTCATGCCCGGGTGCAGCAACGGGTTATAAATTTCTATAATATCACTAAATATCTAACCGGATATTAATGGGCCTCCATTTTTATTTAATATTTCTCAAATTCAACATCGAGCCTATCTGCTTCAGAAGAGATTTCTTCCATCTGGATGGTTACTCCGTTTGAATCACGCGTTCCTTGTTCCTTACCCGGTGGAACTTTGCCTGATACCTCAGGATTGTCCTCACGTACGCTTTTTATCATAGAGGAGGATTTATCTTCTTTTGTATTGGTTTTGAAAAAGGAGATGCTATCTTTTAGCTGTTCTGCCTGGGCAGCAAGTTCCTCGGATGTGGAAGACATCTCTTCAGATGCCGAGGCGTTCTGCTGAATGACCTGATCGAGTTGTACAAGTGCCTGATTGATTTGATCAGCCCCGGTGTTCTGCTCAGAGGAGGCAGCATTGATTTCCTGGACAAGCTCGGCTGTTTTCCGAATATCCGGGACGATCTTGTCGAGCATTTCTCCGGCGTTTTCTGCTGTCTCGACACTGGATATCGATAGCAGGCTGATTTCCCCTGCCGCTGTCTGACTGCGTTCTGCCAGCTTTCTTACTGCATCCGCCACAACAGCAAAACCCTTTCCGTGTTCCCCGGCTCTGGCTGCCTCAATTGCCGCATTTAACGCAAGCATGTTAGTCTGCCGGGCGATTTCTTCGATAATGGATATCTTCTCGGCAATCTGCTTCATGGCTTCCACTGTTTCTTTCACAGTCTTGCCACCTTTTTCAGCATCTTCTGCCGCCTGGGTGGAAATTTTTTCAGTCTGCTGAGAGTTGTCAGCGTTTTGTCTGATATTGGCAGCCATCTCTTCCATGGAGGATGAGGCTTCCTCTGCTGAAGAAGCCTGCTCGGTAGCCCCTTGAGACATCTGCTCGGCGGTGGAGCTGAGTTCCTGGCTTCCTGATGCCACGTTGTCTGCGGCGGATTTAACATCCAATACCACACTGTTGAGTTTTTCGATCATACTGTTAAGGCTTTTCCCAAGAACATCCTGATCCGAAAGAAGGTTCACCTTGGCATTCAGGTCTCCTTTGGCCATCTTTTCAGCAACTTTGACCGTATCCTTAAGGGATTCAATCATCTTATTCATCGCCTTAAGCAATTGACCTGTCTCATCTTCTCCGCTTGTGTTAATATCATCGACCAGGATCCCCTTTGAGAGTTGCTGAGCCACATTTACACCCTCAGAGATCGGTTTGGTAATACTTCGTGATGTGATATTTCCGATAATAATACCGATAATAAGAGAGGCCAAGGTAATTATGATGATTACTGTAGTGGCCGTATTTTTAGCCTTGCGGCCTTCAGCCTTGGCAGCGTTCATCGCTTCACCTGTGAAAGCTTCAACTTTTTCCAACATCCCGCTCATTTCCTCACCAAAATGATCCAGCTTTTCCATGGATTCCTTGGCTCGAGCCGCCTGACTCAAAGTTTTCTGGTGGGCTTTCATAAGAATGCCCGCCTGTTTTTGAAAGTCAGTATGATCCTTGTCAATGCCCTTTATCGCATCTCGGATTGACGGATTGTCCGATGCAATTATTCTTCTGCCGTCGATGATGCCGCCGTTGAGAATAGCCGAAACATTATCGTCAAACTGTTTCAAGTGTAGTTTGTATTCCTTTTCAAGGGTGTCAAGTTTTGAAAAATCCTTTGTTTGCACATACTCTTCCAAACTGAGCCGGGTCTGGGCCATGCTGATTTTCAACTCATTCGCCAGATCGGCCAGGGGGACTTCTTCGTCGAGTATTTTCTTTGCTTCCATGCTTATGTTTGAGGTGGACGCACGCCTGCCGATCTCTTTTGAGATCATCTCTTCAATACCTGATGAATTTTGATAAACTTCACCATAGATGCCTTCCAAATCTTCCATGGCCTGATTCAATTCAGCCTTTTCTCTCAGCAGTTCTCTTCCTTCTTCCATCATCTCATCGGCAGCCGCCTGGAATTTCGTGTCATGGATTTCCCCGGCCTGCCTGATGAGTCCGGCCAGTTTTTCATTATTGGTTTTAATTACCTTTATGCCGCCCTCTATAGTAGCACCATTAAGAATAGCCTCCGTGAATGTATCGTAGTCTTTTACGGATTGCTGGTAGTTCTTTTCAATTCGGCCCAGGCTCTCTTCATCCTCAGTTGATAATACGGCTGTGGCGCTTTTGTATTCCTCCATGGCGTTCCTTGCAGCCCATAGAGATATCTTCATCTCCATTGCCATATCTGCCAGGGGAGCCTCTTCATCGCCAACAACAAAAAGCGAGTGACTCACGGTACGGATGCCGTTAAAACCAAAAAATCCCGTCAGAGCAAGTAAAGACACAAGGCTTCCAAAACCGATCGCCAGTTTTTTCCCAATTTTCAAATTTTTAAACTTCATTTATTGATTTTCCTTTTTTTATTTAATATCTCTCAAATTCAACATCGAGCTTATCTGCCTCAGAAGAGACTTCTTCCATTTGAAGGATTACTCCGGTTGCGTCACGCTTTCCTTGTTTTTGGACCGGTGGAACTTTACCGGCTACCTCAAAATTATCATCGCTTTCGTTTTTTATCATAGAGGTGGATTTATCTTCCTTTAGACTGGTCTTGAAAAAGGATATGCTATCTTTTAGCTGTTCTGCCTGGGCTGCAAGTTCCTCTGATGTGGAAGACATCTCTTCAGATGCCGAAGCGTTCTGTTGAATGACCTGATCAAGCTGTATAAGAGCCTGGTTGATTTGATCAGCCCCTGAATTTTGCTCAGAAGATGCCGCATTTATTTCCTGTACTAGCTCGGCTGTTTTTCGAATATCCGGAACTATCTTGTTGAGCATTTCCCCGGCGGTTTCTGCTGTCTCGACACTGGATGTAGACAATATGCTTATTTCCCCTGCCGCTGTCTGACTTCGTTCTGCCAACTTTCTGACCGCATCCGCCACAACAGCAAAGCCCTTTCCGTGTTCTCCGGCTCTGGCCGCCTCAATTGCCGCATTTAAGGCCAGCATATTTGTCTGCCGGGCGATCTCTTCGATGATGGATATCTTCTCGGCAATCTGTTTCATGGCTTCGACTGTTTTTCCCACGGAGTCGCCACCTTTTTCAGCATCTTCTGCAGCCTTCGTGGAAATGCTTTCGGTCTCCTGGGCATTGTCACTGTTTTGTCTGATATTGGCAGCCATCTCTTCCATGGAGGATGAAGCCTCTTCTGCTGAAGCGGCCTGTTCAGTGGCTCCCTGGGACATCTGCTCGGATGTGCTGCTCAGTTCCTGGCTTCCCGATGCCACGTTGTCTGCGCTTAACTTAACATCCGCCACAACGCTTTCCAGTTTATTCACCATGGAATTCAGGGCGAGTCCAAGGGTATCTCTATCCGAAAGGAGGTCCACCTGGACTGTCAGGTCACCATCGGCCATCGTTTCTGCGATTTTCACGGTCGCGTTTAAATTTTTTATCATCCTGTTCAATGCTTTCATGAGGCTGTCTTTTTTCGATCTTTCCTTGACTTCAACCTCAAGGTCTCCTTCAGCCATTTTTTCGGCAACAGATGTAACCTCATTCGTGGCATCTATCAGCATATTGAGATTCTTTTTGATCTGGTTAAAATCTCCCTTGTAGTCATCTGTAATTTTATCCGGCATGTCTCCAACGGAAATATTTCTAATATATTCCTCCGTGACATTTATCGGCGCAACAAATGCCTCAACCAGTTCATTTACCCCATTTACCAGATCCTTCCATCCTCCATTATACTCATCCGCATTACCCCGTTTATCAAGCTTTCCGTCACGGATCTTTTGAATCAGGGTTGTGGTCTCTTTTGAAACGTTGTTTATCCGATCTTTCATACTTCGAAAGGCATTTGCCAGATCGCCGATTTCATCTTTTTGATCAATATCAATATCTTTCTCAAGATCACCTTCAGCGATATCTTCGGCGATCCCGACTATTTTACTTATTGGTTTGGTAATACTCCGGGATATGATCATCCCAGAAAAGACACCGATGATAAGAGAAATAACCGTAATCGAGATAATCATGATCAGGGCGGTCCGTTTTGCTGTTCGGCCTTCATTTATAGCGGTTGCCATTATTTCGCCGGCCAGTTTTTCAACGTCAACGAGCATGTGGTTAGCCTCTTCACCGGAAGTGACAAGGCGCTCCATGGATTCTTTGGCTTTTATGCTCTGATAAATGGCGTTTCGATGGGAGGACATAAGAGTCTCAGCCTTTTTTTGAAACTGAGCGTGATTTTCATCAAGTTCAGTTACTGCGGCCTTTATTGAACGATTATCTGTAGCGATAATCGTTCTGCCTTCTAGGGTGCCTCCGTTGAGAATAGCTATAACATTCTCATCAAACTGTTTTAAAAAAGCCTTGTACTCCTTGTCCAAGACGGCGAGTTTTGAAATGTCCTGGGTCTGCACATACTCTTCCATAACAAGGCGTGTCTGTGCTATGCTGATTTTTAATTCATTGGCCAGATCGGCCAGGGGGACTTCTTCATCAAGGATAGCTTTGGCCTTTGAACCGATATCCGAAGAAACCGAACGAGTCTTGATTTCCGATGAGATCATCTCTTCAACTGCGGAGGCGTCATTAAAGACTTCTTCATAAACATCTTCCGCCTCAACCATGGCCCGGTTCAATTTGGTTTTGGCCTTTAACAATTCTCTACCATCCAGCATCATTTCATCGGCGGCAGCCTGGAATTTTTTATCATGGACTTCCCCGGCGTTTTTGATCAAATCGGCAAGTTCATTATTGTCGGTTTTAATAACCTTTATTCCGCTCTCCAGTATAGCCCCTTGAAGAATGGCCCCGGCAAAGGTATCAAAATCCTTAATCGCCTTCTCATAATTCCTTTCAATCCTACCCAGGCTCTTTTCATCATCCGTTGCCAAAACAGCGGTGGCACTTTTGAACTCGTCCATTGACGTTCTGGCAGCTGAAAGGGCAAGTTGCATTTCCATGGCCATATCCACCACCGGAGCTTCTTCATCACCTACGACAAAAAGGGAATGGCTCACTTTGCTGATGCCATTGAATCCAAAATATCCTGTCAGTATCAACAAAAAAATCAGACCTCCAAAACCTATTGCCAGTTTCCACGCAATCTTCAGATCTCTATATCTCATAATTCAATTCCCTCTATTTTCGTATCAAAGCGTATGTGTCGGATATTTTTGGAACTATGCACTTATCTCATGTACACCATTGACGTTTCCATTTAATGAGGCTTCCTCATTAATTTCTGGCGAATCATCATTGGCCTGGAAAACTACCAGTTCGTCTGCTGAAAAAACTTCGTCACTGTCCAGGATGATGATGAAGTCTTCATTTTTTTTGCCCATGCCTTTGATGAATTCCGTCTTTAACCGGGTGCCGATCTTTGGCGCCGGCTCAATCTGGTCTGGTCCCATGCCCATGACTTCCTGGACTGAATCCGCCATGATGCCGAGAAGAGTCCGTGTCTCTTGGACGGTAATTTCAATGATGATGATGCAGGTATCAACGGTTTTTTCTGCCTGGGACAGGCCGAATTTCAGCCGAAGATCCACCACCGGGACCACGCCGCCCCTGAGATTGATCACGCCCTTGATAAAATCCGGCATCCGGGGGACTTTGGTTATTTTTGTAAAATCGAGCACTTCACGCACCTGGTTGATGTCCATGGCATAGATCTCCTGGTCCAGGACAAAAGTTAGATACTGACTGGTCTGGGTGATACCGGGAACACTCATTTTTTTTCTCCTTTTGGTCATATACGGGAGACCTTTTCACAGGGTTGCTTCCCAAATGATCCGACATTTAATAATTGATGTTTCTGTCGACTTTTTCCAGCAGCACATTGGTATCGAGAATCAGTGCTACGGTCCCGTCTCCGAGTATGGTGGCACCTGAAATATCATTAACATTCCTGAAAATCGGACCCAATGTCTTGATGACGGTCTGGTGTCCGCCGATCACATGATCCACGACAAACCCGATGCGTTTGGAATTGACATCCGCAATCACCACGTGCTCCAGGTTTGAAAGATCTTCCTTGAGGCCGAAATGGTCTCTCAACCGGATATAGGGAACCATCTCCCCCCTGACATTGAGAATATCCCGTCCCCTGGTTTTTTCTTTTTCCATCCTGCCCATTTCAACACATTCTTCAACACTCATCAGCGGCAGCACAAAAAAGTCTTTGTCGATGGTCACCAGAAGACCGTTGATAATGGCCAGGGTCAAGGGTAGCTTTAACGTGATGATAGTGCCTTTCCCAGGCTGGCTGTCCACTTCAATGGTTCCCCGCAACGTGTCAATGGTCTTTTTAACCACGTCCATGCCGACGCCCCGTCCGGAAACACTGGTGACGGTCTGGGCTGTTGAAAAGCCGGGTGCAAAAATCAGGTTAAAGATCTGTTTTTCAGATGGCGTGTCATTCTCTGAAACCAGGCTTTTTTCCCTGGCTTTTTTAAGAATATTTTCCACATTCAGGCCGGCGCCATCATCCTGAATGGTGATTATGACATTGGTTCCGATATGGGCGGCTGAAAGGGAAATGGTTCCGGCAGAAGGCTTGCCGTTCTTTTCCCTGATCTCTTTCGTTTCAATACCGTGATCAATACTGTTGCGAATCAAATGGACCAGGGGATCCTCCAGCCGCTCCAGGATTGTTTTGTCCATCTCGGTTTCTGCCCCGCTTGTGGTCAATTGGATTTGTTTTCCAAGCTCGGAAGACAGGTCCCGGACCAGCCGCCTGAGTTTGCTGAACGTCGTACCAATGGGCATCATCCTTATATTCAGGACATTGTCCCGAAGCTCCCCGGTCAGCCTTTCAATGTCTTCCACAGGGCCTGCCAGACCGGTATGATCGATATCCGACGCCACCTGGGTTAAGCTCGCCTGGGTAATCACAAGCTCCCCCACAAGGTTGATAAGCTTATCCAGGCGGCCGGAAGGCACCCGCACCGAGCTGGATGCCGAATTTTGCTGAACATTTTTCAAAGCCTGCTGCTCTTTGAGTGCGGAATTGATTTTTTCCTTTGAGACCACCCCTTCCTCAACCAGCACCTCTCCGATTCTCTTCTGCTGATCAAGGGCTTTGGTAATTTCCTGCTTGGAAAGCTCTCCTCTGTCCACCAGAATATCCCCGAGTTTGGGAAGATCCTCCTCAAATTCGGCAATCCCATGCTCCTGGATGACGGATATGGAGATCTCACTGTCATCTTCTACAAATATAAATACATCCTTGACGGCATTTAAACCACAGGTTGACGTCAATGTGATATCCCAGGCAAGATAAAAGCTTTCCGGGTTAAAATCATCCAGCAGCGGCAGATGGTCAGTCATGGCTAAAATTCGGCAGTCTCCCAGATCGTTCAACTCATCAAGAAGAAGCACGGGATCCATGCCGGTTGCAAACACACACATATCCGGTTTGAACCTGATCCTGTAACTTGTATTGATCTGTTTTGATTCAGTTTCTGCCGAATGGTGAGGCGGAATAGATTTCGATTCTTCTTTTTCAGATGACAGGCTGTCTGGAATCAACTCCATCAGAGCCGCAATAATCGCCTCACCTTTTTTCTTTTCTTCGGGCTCGATACCCTCACTTGTATCCAGCATTTTTTTAATATGGTCACTTGAAGAAAGAACCAGATTGATCAACTCCCCCGTGATCGGCACCAGCCCTTCCCTGACTTTATCCATCGCAGTCTCAACATGGTGGGTAAAAGCTGCAATATCGTCAAACCCGAACATGGCCCCTGAACCCTTGATGGTGTGCATGGCCCGGAACAGACTGTTGATTGCATCAAAGTTTTCCGGATTTTCTTCAATATCAAGAATGGATTCTTCCACAACAACCAAAAGCTCCAGAGCCTCCTGACGATATCCTTCACTGAATTTGTTTTCTTCAGACATAACCGGCTTCCTTTTGTGGCTTATTATTTTTTTTACAAACCGTTACCACCGGATTACCGGAGCACCTTTTTTACGACAGCCAGGAGTTGTTCGGGTTTAAAGGGTTTGACAATCCACCCCGTGGCTCCGGCTTCCTTTCCCTTTATCTTCATTTCAGACTGGGATTCCGTTGTCAGCATGATGATGGGAATAAACTTATACTGCGAATCCGCCCTCACCTTTTTTATCAATCCAATACCGTCCAGCCGGGGCATGTTCAGATCTGTAATCAGCATATGAATCTGATGGGAGGAAAGCTTATTGACGGCATCCTCTCCGTCAATGGCTTCGACAACCTCATACCCGGCCTGTTTCAGGGTAAAGCTCACCATCTGCCTGATACTGCCGGAATCATCAACTGTCATAATCAATTGCGCCATTCTCACGTCTCCTTTTTATCCAGTATAAAATAATCTTCAGGCGTCAGACCTGTCCGTTCCGCCATATCAAGGATGCAATCCAGATCGCCTTTTAAAATGAACGATTTGTCTTGGGCCGCTGCTGTTTTGCTACACGCACACAGCAACTGAATTCCCAAGGAATCACACACTTTGGTTTGACTGAAAGCAAGCAGCACTCCTTTATTCTGACTGAAATGGCCCGTCAGTTTCTCTTTGAGTGCCGACACCTGCACTCCCGTCAAGGGTCCTTGATGGACTAACTCGATGATCCCGTTTTCACCGACTGTTTTAATCATTGATTCTCCTTTTGAAGGGTTTAATATTATCATCGAACTCTTCTGCTTTTTTGACTGACACCTATGATTCCACCCTCCCGATCTATATTTTCAATCCAGACCGGCAGAAAACGGAATATGCTTCCGAGCTTTTGGCAAAGATTGATCAAATCATTAAAATATCGACTGCCCTCTTCGATATAGTCCGTACAGGAATCAATCTTAAAAAATACTCGGATAAATCGCATAGGACATCGTCAATTGACATTTCAACGACTTGGATCATATTGTTATCGGCTTTTTTAGTGAGCATTTCTGCCGTGCCTGTTATCCATTTGATCAGGTCTCCGGATATGAATATATAACTTGGAAACACCGGTTTAATACTAGAAAATTAACTTCGGAATTTGTTATGCTTTTGATGATACTACCCAATTGATTTTCCAGATTAAGATGACTGAATCCCGTTGTGATTTGAGCAATAAAATCTAATCTATTCAATAAACCTCTCAGCTGTTATAAGGTATAAACATAATTACTAATCGCTTTTTTATTCATATCAGTAATTATTGTCAAGAGCATTAATTGTTTATTTATAACTAAAAATTCCTGAAAAAGACATAAATTGCCGATTGATCTGGTGAGCAAAAAAATGGATTTATCCGGGTGAAGGTAACGCCGCATGTACTAACCCCGTAAATAAAATAGAGAATTATAGTAAAAAAGGTGTCTGGCATACCGCAGAATCAACTCGTTCCAAGACAATCCCCCGGCAATCAGGAGCCACGCATATTGACATTATTCTCTGATTTTTATAATTTTCTGGGGCAAATTCCCGGGTAAAGGCCGGGATAAAGCACAAAGTAAAACCAAAGGTTCCGGCCAATCGTAACCATCGGTTTGAATCGTTTATCCGGACGGAGAGGGAAATGGGATATCAGGGACGGGATGTTGAAGTCATCATCATGGAGGACGGGCTCTGCCTGGTTACGGCCTGTGATTCATGCGGGGCCATCGGGGACAAGGAGCTGGACCTGTTAAAGGTCCCCCCCCAGTTGGTGGGCCGGCTCACGTCCCGGGTTTCCCTCATGGAGATCCTCTGCACCGGCGCCATACCCAGGATCATGACCGTGGCCATTTCATCGGAGCCCGATCCCACGGGAAGACTCATTCTGGAGGGAATCCGGGGTGAACTTAAAGCCGCCGGTTTTGCAGATCTTTCCCTTGCCATCAGCACGGAAAAAAATTTCATCCCCAGCCAGACCGGGCTTGGCATCGGACTGACCGGAACCTGCAGGAAACATGAATTGCGCATCGGCCTGTCCCGGCCCGGGGACCGGGTCTATTGCCTGGGCCTGCCCCGGGTGGGAGAAGAAGTGGCATCTGCCCACGAAACTCTGATCATCGGGGTGGACTATATCAGGGGCCTCATGGCACAGCCCGGGGTCCATGAAATTCTGCCCGTGGGCTCCCGGGGAATCCTGGCCGAAGCCAGTCAACTGGCGGGCCATGCCCATACCCGGTTTGAACCGGAGTCTGATCCTGTTCCGGATCTGACCAAATCCGCCGGGCCTTCCACCTGTGTCATCTTTACCAGTGACAAGCCAATGACCCTTCCGTCCATGGGGGATACTCCCCTCTCCCTTGTGGGACGTCTGGTCTGACCCTTAACCATTTTAAAACAAAAGGAAAGCCCCATGACCACACCCCCGGAACCCGGCACTGATTTAAATACCCGGACCATTCCCGTGAAACGGGTGGCCTATATGGCCGTATTCATCGCCCTGAGTGGTGTGGGGGCCATGATCAAAATCCCCAGTCCCGTGGGCACCATCGGCCTGGATTCGGCACCCGGGTATTTCTGCGGCCTGGCCTTTGGATATATGGAGGGGATCTGGGTGATTTTCATCGGCCATCTGATCACGGCGGGCATTGTGGGATTTCCCCTGGGAATTCCCCTCCACCTCTTTATCGGGCTGCAGCTTGCAGCATGGGTAGTTGCCTTCCGCTGGATCAGCCAAAGACTGGGGCCGGTGGCCGGCTCCATTGCCGCCATCTTTTTAAACGGAATCATTTCAGCCTTCAGCATGATCTTCATCGGCGGAATGGGAGCCGTCCTGGGGACCATGCCCTTTTTGATTGCAGGCTCCCTGGTCAACGTGATCATTGCCGTGATCTCCCACCGGATTGTCCACCGGGGCGGGCTGGTCTGAACCCTTCCATGGACAAGGCCATTGAGCTTACCCATGTCTCATTCCGGTACAAGGCCTCCCAGACCCCTGCCCTTGAGGATATCTCCTTTTCCCTGAACCCGGGGAAATGCGCCCTGATCCGGGGACCCTCCGGATCGGGAAAAACCACCCTGTGCCGCTGCCTGAACGGACTCATTCCCCAGGCCCTGGAGGGAGAACTTTCCGGAGATATCCTTGTGGCAGGAAAGGATGTTACCCGTTTCAGGGTCCAGACCCTGGCCCGGGACATCGGCTTTGTCATGCAGGACCCTGAAGTCCAGATCGTGGGACGGACCGTGTTTGAAGATCTGGCCTTTGGCCCGAGAAACTTTCTGGTTCCGGCCAAAGAAATCGCCCCCAAAATTTCCAAAGCCCTGGCCCGTGTCGGCCTGGAAGGATATGAAAACCGTTCCTGCGCTGCCCTGTCCGGCGGGGAAAAGCAGCGCCTGGCCATCGCCGGCATCCTGATCATGGAGCCTTCGGTCCTGATCCTTGACGAACCGGCATCGGAACTGGACCCTGCAGGCCGGGCAGAGATTTATCACCACCTGAACACCCTGTGCCGGTCCCGGGGAACCACCCTGGTCATTGTGGAGCAGAACATGACCGATATCCGGTCCATGGTGGACTGGGTCCTGGTCATGGAAAAGGGAAGGATCAAAGAGCAGGGACGGCCCGAAAAAATTGCCGCCGGCCGGGAAAAAGATCCCTTCTTCCCGGCGCCCTTGCAAAAAGTGGACGGCCGTGCCGGAGCCGGGGCAAGTCCCCCGGTCCTGGAGATCAAAGATTTGAACTTTGCCTATGATCCCCAAAAACCGATACTGAAAGATGTTCATCTGACCCTCCCCCAGAATGAATTTTTGGCTTTGATGGGACATAACGGTGCCGGAAAAACCAGCCTGGCAAAGCATCTAAACGGTCTTATTCCCTGTGATCCCGGAGTTATTTTCTTCCAGGGCAGGGACATCACCACGATGGAATCCAGAGATCTTGCCCGGTCCGTGGGCTTTGTCTTTCAGAATCCCGACCATCAGATCTTTGAAACCACCGTGGAAAAAGAAATCGGCTTCGGCCTGTCCGGCAGGAAATTGTCCGGGCAGGACATTGCCCGGCAGGTGGATGAAACCCTTGATCTTACAGGGCTTGGACCGGTCCGATCCCTTCATCCCTTTACCCTGGGCAAAGGAACCCGGCAGATGATTGCCATGGCCTCCATTCTCATTCTCAGGCCAAGGGTCCTGGTGATGGACGAGCCCTTTACCGGCCTGGATCCCGGGGGCAGCGCCCAGGTCATGGATCTCATCACAAAACTCCACAGCCGGGGAACGGCCATTGTCCTCATCACCCATGACCTGAATCTGGCGGCCCGGTATGCCCGGCGTCTCACGGTGGTGGACAGGGGAGAAATCGTCCTGGATGAACCCATGGAGTTTGCCCTTGAAAACCAGGATATTCTGGCCCATGCCGGTCTGGTCCCAAAAGACAATTCCCATGACCGGGGGAGGAAGTCATGAATTCCCTGCCGGAGATTCACTCCGCCGGATTCGGAAGCCTGGACATCCGAAGCAAACTCCTCCTGTTTATCCTGCTCATGGTCCTGACCCTTATGTTCAACCACCCTGCCTGGCACGGGATCATGACCTTAGGGATTGTGGGTGCAGGCCTTGGCATGGGCCTGACTTTCCAGAGAATGTTTTCCCGGCTGATCCCCTTGTTCCCCCTTTTCCTCCTGATTGCAATCTTTACCGGATTCAGCAGCACCAGCGGATTTATCCACCCGGAGAACCGGGCTCCCCTCCTGGTTGTCTGGAAAACCCTTTGCCTGACCCGGGGGGGAATTCTTCTGGGGATCACCTTTTTGCTGCGCCTGGTCAATATGGTGGTCTTTACCCTTCTCATCCTGGCATCCACTCCACTGGATGATTTCATCAACCTCTTTGTAAAGCTCAGGTTCCCCCCCAGTCTCTCCTTCATGATCACCACGGCCCTGAGGTTTGTGCCGGCCCTGGACAAAAAACGGGCTCTCATCATCACGGCCCAGCGGGCCCGGGGCATCGACCCGGACCAGGGAGGCTGGCTTTGGCGATTCAAAGCCCATATCGCCATCATGATCCCTTTAATCGTCAATGCCATCCTCATTGCCGACCAATTGACCATGGCCCTGATGAACCGGGGGTTCGGATACCGGAACCAATGGACGATTCTTTCCCGGCTCTGTTTTACAAAAAAAGATTATCTGATCCTGACCGTGTGTGCTGCCGGCCTGGCGTCAGGAATTTTCATCAAATTTCATGGAAACTGGGGAATGATATGAGGCCTGGCTGTTGAAGATCTTTTCACCTCTTCCCGGATCGGAATCTGACAGGTCGGATTTTCCGGTGTAAGAACCGGGATCACTCTCCGGGATCAAAGATATAGCCCACAGAGCGCCGGCTTTTGAAAAATTCAGGTTTTTTGGGATTTGTCTCAAAATACTTGCGGAACCTGACAATAAAATTATCCACGGTCCGGGTGGTGGTGCCGGTGGAATACCCCCATCCGGCGTTGAGCAGGACCTCCCTGGAAAGGGGCTTGCCCTTGTTGGCGATAAAGATCTTGAGCAGGGTGGCCTCCTGTTCGGTGAGGATGATCAGACCTGCCTGGCAGTTTGCCTCAAATGTCACAAAATCGATCTGGTTGCTGCCGAACCGGTAAACATCCCCGGAAAACACCCCGGTCCGGTCTGCCGGCTCCGGCTTTTCATACCAGCCCTTTTTTTTGATCAGCCGTTCCACCCGGAGCAGGAACTCTTCCAGGTCAAAGGGTTTGGACAGATAATCGTCCACTCCGTATTGCAACCCCTTTACCTTGTCTTTGGTGTCCCCCCGGGCAGACAGGATCAGCACCGGTATTTTTTCGTCTTCCTTCCGGATGGTTTTGAGGATGGAGAACCCGTCGATCATGGGCAGCATGATATCCAGGACAATGAGGTCGGGTTTCCATTTGCGCCACTGGTCCAGACCCTCGATTCCGTCGGCGGCCACCACGGCATCATATCCGGCCAGGGTGAGGTTGAGTTTAATCCCTTCGGCAATATGGGTTTCGTCTTCTATGACCAGAATACGCTTTTTTTCAGACGCTTCCATAATTTTTTCTCCCTGACGTTGGCAATGCTTGCCCGGGGTATGGTGACGGTGAACCTGGAGCCTTTGCCCCTGCCGTCACTGGATACGGAGACCCGCCATCCGTGAATCATGGCGATGCTGGAGACCAGGTAAAGACCCAGGCCTGAACCGGTCTTGCGTCCTTCCGCTCCGGACTGGTAAAATTTGCGGAAAATCTTTCTGGCCTCCTGGCGGTCCACCCCGATTCCGTTGTCGATAAAATCAATGGTGACCTTCTGGAGATAGCTTTTAAACACGATTTTGAGTTCAGGCTCTTCACTTTCATTATACTTGATGGCATTGGATATGATATTCATGAGCAGCATCTCAAACAAAAACAAATTGACCGGATATTCAAACAAAGCCTTTGAAGGATTTAAAATTCTGATCCGGCAGCCCCTGAAAAGGGATGCGTTCCCGGCGCAGAAATTCTCAACCAGACTGACCAGGCTGTCCCGGGTCACATCTGAACCGAAATTCTGGCTCTCGATCCGGGCCAGGTTGAGGATCCGGTTGATGTTCTCGGTAAGCCGGTTGATGTCCTCCAGCATGTTTTCACTGTATTTTTTGATATCTTCGGGCTCCAGGGGATGGCGGATAAAGGTCTCCAGATAGATCCTCAGGGAGGTCACCGGGGTCTTCAGTTCATGGGTGAAATTATAGATGAAATTGTGCTGGAGCCGGAACAGGTTCATGGTTTTCTGATAGTAGATAAAGGCCAGCAGGATCCCGGCCAGGACCACGGTGATCAAGAGGCTGAGCACCATGATGGTCATCCCGGTCTTGGAGGGGAAAATCATCTTGGGATCGATATTGAACTTTAAGATAATGACTTCAAGGGCGGAGGTGATCTCCATGTAGAGGCTGACCGTGAGAACCAGAAAGGTGGCCAGGGCAAAGATGGAACAGGCAAAGATAAACACAGGGTGAAGATACCATCTGGAAGGGTTGAGGATCTGCATGAATCATTCGTCTTCAGGAATACTTTCCGGAAACCTCATGGTGATGCATACCCCCTGTCCGGGCTCGGTTTCCAGAACGATCCCCCCCTGAAGGGTCTGGGTCACCAGATTGAACACAATGGACATGCCCAGGCCGGTTCCCCCTTTTCCCCTCATGGTGGTGAAAAAAGGATCAAAGGCCTTTTCCCTTTGCCGGGCATCCATCCCGCACCCGTTGTCCCGGTAGATGAAAATCACATTTCCCTCTTCTGCCTTGATATGGATATCCACCCGGCCGCGCTCCATGTCCTGAAAGCCGTGGATCAGGGAGTTCATGATCAGATTGTTCAGAATCTGGGACACGGCCCCGGGAAAAGAGTTGAGTTCAATGGCCGGGTCGCACTCCACATGGATGGAGTGGCCGGTTTTCTTATACCGGGGTCTGAGGCTTAAAAGGGTTTCATTGATGTACTCTTCAAGGTTGAATACCCGCCGGCTCTCACTGGACTGATCCACAGCCACCTGCTTGAATCCGGAGATCAGCTCCGCAGCCCGCTCCATGTTGATGAGAATGGAGTTGGACACCTCTCCCACGACTGTAAGATACTCTTCCAGCTCACTTCGTTTCAACTGGCCGGATTCATAGAGTTCACTGAACTCCCGGGTCTTAACATCCAGAAAAGAGGCGGCGGTCACGCCCACCCCCACCGGGGTATTGATCTCATGGGCCACCCCGGCCACCAGCTCTCCCAGGGCGGCCATTTTCTCAGACTGGACCAGCTGGTCCCGGGTCTGCTCAAGGGTTTCAAGGGATTCATTGAGTTCCCGGTTGGCCTTTTCCAGGTCCTGCTGGTATTTTGCCTTTTCCTGGATCAGCCTTTTCCGCTCCAGAGCCCGGTTCACGGCGATGTCAAGGACGTTCATATCATGGATGGGTTTGATGATATAGTCCCAGGCCCCCAGCCGGAGGGCCTCCACCGTGTCGGAGATGTTCCCGGCTCCGGAAACGATGATAATGGGCGTTTCACTCTTTTTCTCAGTGACATGGGCAAGGACTTCAAGACCGTCCATCTCCGGCATGCGAAGATCGCAGAGAATCAGATCAGGGTCATGGGCTTTAAATTTTTCCAGCCCGTCCCTGCCGTTTTCTGCCTCAATCACTTCAAAATCAGAGTCTTCCAGAAAGCCGATGATGCTGTCCCGGACATAGACCTCGTCATCTATGACAAGAATTTTCCTGGTATTCCCATCCATGGTTTCCCCACTGTCCCCCTGATCGAAACGCCGTTATTTCTGCCGGTTTAACAGGTCGCACAGGACACTCAGGTCCGCGGCCGGCTTGATCAATACCATTTCATCCGTCACTCCGAGCCTGCGTATGGAATCCGGCAGAATATAATCTGCCGAGCCTGTGTGAATTACAAATTTGATATTTGGATTTATTTTTCTGGCTTCCAGCATGAATGTGTTCCCGTCTTCCCCGGGCAGCCGGATGTCCACCACGGCCTCGCCAATCTGATGGGCCCTGAGAATCCCCAGGGCCTGCTCGGTACTCTCCGCCTGGAATACCTGATATCCCTCATCCTCCATAAAAGCGGCAATGCTCTGACGGATGGTTTCTTCATCGTCAAGAATCAAAAATTGTTTGGGATTTTGGGACATGGGGTTCCTTTTTTTAAACCGGGGCTGCCAGGCCCTTTTCTGCATTCACGCACATTTTTGCTCTTTTGCAGAACATTATTCTTCTAAACCCGCATATGTCAAGGGATATTCGAATAAACCAGGGAGAAAACCCGCGGATTCACACTCCGATGACCTTGTTCATGGGAATTCCCTGGCCCGGATCCCCCTTTATCACAGCAAAGGACTTCACTCCCGGGGCCCGGGATCCGGTTTGGGAAGACAGGTAGATGTTTTTCATCTGAATTTCCATAAACACCTCCCCGGGAAGCTTCTGGCCTCTGTCCTCACAGAGCGTCCGGGCCAGAGAAAAGACATCCTCAAGCTGGTCGATTTTCTGAATATGGTCCACATGGAGAAAGATCTCGGGATAATTCTCATACATCTCCCTGACCCAGGCCGTATTGGAAAACTTTTCTGCGTATATTCTCTCTATTCCCATTTTTCCGGCGAGTTCCAGGATCTTTTTCATGGTCGAGCTAAAGATCTTCTCCCTTTTTTCCAGAAGAGGGGCTTTGCTAAATTCGGGCAGATCGTCCCTAAAAGCCCGGATGGTTTCAACGGCATCCAGGGCCAGGATGGTGTGACCGCCTTTTTGGAGGCGGAAATTGCTTGCTCCTGAAGAAGAGGTGCCCATGTCACTGACATAAAGGGGGAGCATGTGGACCTTCATGATGAACTCTCCGTTGTAATAGACCTTGAGAATCTGATAATTCTGATCCAGGATCCAGGAAAAAATGGTCCAGAATATATTTTCTATGCTGGTATCGGCCTGGAAATTCCTTTTATCGGCCGTGCAGTCCCCTGTGCTTTTCCCAAGACTCAGGTAAGACCCGTCCCGGGCGGCATATTCAAACTCGATCCCCTTTCCCCGGATCCCCTGAAGGTCCTGTCTACCCCTCAGTTCAATCTCCCGGGGCAGCCCCAGAAGCAGGCCGGCAACCTCGTCTGCATAGACGGTCAGCTTGTCCCGATCCGGTGAAATAATGGAGGAGGAGATCAGGGTTTCGATCTTCCTGAGAATCCGGATAGCGGAGATCCGGTTCACTGCCGTCTCTGCCTGTTTTCTTTTTGCGCCCCTTTCAAATTTTGCTGTTTTTTTCCTGAGAATCCTTTGAACGGATGGGTACAGGTCCTTTTTTTTGATTGAATTGACGATCTCCTTGCGGATCAGGAGATTCTCAATGAGATAGGCCTTCAGATCCATGTCTAGAAGATCCTGGAACAGGGGCTGATTATCCTGGACGATTTTCACCAGGGTCCCGGGATCATTCATATTTAAAAAGGGATTCACGTCAAACCCGAACTCAGACCCGTACTCCCTGTGCCAGGATTTAAAGTATTGGAGGACCTCTCCTTTAAAATTATACTGTCTGTTTTCCAGAATTTCCCGGATAAATTTACCCAGTTCAAGGTTGAGCCCTTTTTTGGGTTCTCTCCCTTTTTTCAGGGGGACAAACCCGTAGGAGCTGGGCAGCCGGCCGTATTTTTCCCTGGCCTCTTTCAGGGGAATGTCAATGGGGCCCTTCAGGTCTGAAAACCCAAGGATAACGGGATTGTACTCCTGTTTTCTCTCCTCAGCCATTTTTATGATCCCGGGAAAAGGAAAAGGGATTGAGCTTCATTCCTTTCTCAAAAGCGTATTGCGGGAATATGGTTCTGTACATACTCAATGAAGACGGCTCCGGCACTGATATCTTTTATACCTGAACGATAACCATACATTATATAGTGATTCAAAACAAACGGATTCCGGGACAGGGCATGGAATCCGGTTATACCCCTTATTTTTCAGCAGATTACGCAGATATCTATTGATCGGTTTATCATTATCGGGTCTCCTTCTTCAACCCGACCTCCTTTTCAGATCAGCTTGGACCCCAGGGGCACATCCCGGTCCGGAGCGCACAGGACGATTTCATTGTTATCGTTGTTGAATCCGGTCACCAGGCACTCCGACATGATGGGGCCGATCTGTTTCTTTGGAAAGTTCACCACAGCGACCACCAGCCGGCCGACCAGGTCCGAGGGCTGATAAAGGTCTGTAATCTGGGCGCTTGATTTTTTAATTCCCAGGTCCGGGCCGAAATCAACTTTCAGGATATAGGCGGGTTTTCTGGCCTGGGGAAAGTCTTCGGCCGAGATGATTTTTCCCACCCTCAATTCCACTTTTAAAAAATCTTTAAAATCTATGGTTTCCACTTTTTATCTCCTCTAGTCGTTAAGATCCGATATTCAGTATCCCCGAAAGATCCGCAGCAGTATACAGGAGCAGTAAAAATAAAAAAAGATTCACTCCCCTTCTGAATCGTTCATTCTTAAGTTTGTTTTTTATCATCGCACCGCACAATGCCCAGGTGGATATCGATATAAATGCCGTCAGGGCAAAACAAAGAGCAAACAGAGACAGGCCATACAGATCCCCGGAAATCGAAGACAGAAAGGTGGAGAACAGGGTCAGTCCGTACACCGCCACCTTGGGATTAAACAATTGGAGTACAAATCCCTTTGTAAACGCTTTGGGTGCTCCCCTGGTTTCGCTGAAAGAACTTTTAGATCTCAAGGTTCCCAGGGCAAGCCAGACAATATAGGCGGCACCCACCCCTCGCAGGTATTTTTCCGAAGCCGGGAGAAGGGTCAGAAGGCTGCTGGAAAGAAAGGCACAGGCCATCATCACCAGAAAAAAGCCGGAAGCCACTCCAATGAGATAGCTGACGGTTTTCCGGTATCCATAGGTAACGCCCATGGACGCACTGGAAATATTATTCGGCCCGGGAGAAAAGGTGGTTGCGAAAACAAAGGAAACCAGCGGTATAATTTCTATATCCATATTCACTTCTTGATTCTGTTCTGCAAAGGATATACAATATAACGTCTAAATGATTGTTATATTAATTACCGTGCAATATATTGTCAAGGAATTTGCGATATGGAACAACCCATAGATTCGATTTCCAACAACCTGAAACGCATCAGAGAGGCAAGGAACCTCAGCCTGGAAGGCCTTTCCGAGCTGAGCGGGGTCAGCAAAAGCATGCTCCGCCAGATCGAAACCGGAAAATCAAACCCGACCATTGCCACCATATGGAAAATTGCCAATGGTTTAAAAGTCTCCTTCACTAGTCTGCTCAGAAGACCTGCGGTAGAGGCAAAGGTGAGCTCATTTACAGGCGGTACTCCCCTGACCTCTGAATCCGCGCATTATCGACTCTTTCCCTTGATTCCCTTTGAGCCGGAACAATCTTTTGAAACCTATTATATTGAGATTGATCCCGGCACGATTTTCTTTGGAGAACCCCATGAAGGAAATGTTTACGAGTATGTATTTGTAGTGAAAGGCCGGATGGAGATCCTGGTGGACGAAAAAGCCTTCAAGATCAAAGAAAATGAATTTCTTCAATTCCGGGCGGACCGCCCCCATAAATACAGATGCCTGGGAGAGAGTACGGCCCGGGCCATCATGCAGATCAGTTATCTGGGGTGATACACTCCCCAAAGACCCGGGTCAGGAGTTCCACAGACACAACGCAGCATAGGCCCTGTAAGGCCTCCATTTTTCAGACAATTCCATGATATCTCTCTTTGAAGGACGGACCCCGTCTTTTGCCAGTGACTTGATAATGCCCAGGTCAGAACCGGGGAAAGCGTCTGCCAGGCCCAGCCCCCTCATGGCAACGTAGTTCACCGTCCAATCCCCGATTCCCTTTAATGCGGAAAACTGCCTTTGAAACCGTTCCAAATCCTGGCCGGCCTTGAGTTCAAACTGCCCCCTGAGCAGTCCCTCACAGACGGCTTTAATGGTGGCCTGGCGGGTTTGGGTGATGCCGAGGCCGTCAATCTCCAGTTTAACCAGTTCCCGGGGAAGGGGGAAAAAATAATCCAGGCCCCGGGGGAACCCTCTGCCGGTTCTGACTCCCGCCTTCTGGGCGAGCCTGGCAGCCAGGGTGGTCGCAGCTTTAACAGAGATCTGCTGGCCCAGGACCGCCCGAATCATAAATTCAAAGGGATCAAAGGCAACGGGCAGGCGGGGGACATGCCCGTTTACCATTCCCCCGGATAAAAGTCCGTCCGAGGAAAATTTTTGGTTTATCCGGGTAAAATCCCTGTCCAGGTCAAACATCTTCCGTACCCTCTTCTGAATCTCCATACCGGATGATTCCCCGGTGGAACGGATCTGAAGTTCCAGGGCAGAGATTTCCGGATTGTCCCTCACCTTGAGAAACCCTTTGGCACCGGAAATTCTGAAGGTTCTAACATAGCTGTTGTCCCTTACGATTTCCAGGCCTGTCAATATTCTGGGTTCCATAAAGGAAAGGATCTGGTTGAAGTCAAAGGACCCGTCATATTTCAGAAAAAATGTCGTTTCTTCGGATTGGTCTTTTGAATGATCATGCCCTTTCAAGATTAAGCCCTCCTGGCAGCTTCCCACCCGATCATGGCCTTTTTTCTTGTCACCCCCCACCTAAACCCGTGAATTTTTCCGGATTTGGCAATCACCCGGTGACAGGGAATCAGATATGCCACCGGGTTGACGGCTATGGCGCCGGCCACTGCCCGGGAAGCCATGGCCCGGCCGATCAGGCCCGCGATGTCCTGGTAGCTTGTCACCCATCCTGCCGGAATAGCCAAGAGGGCCTTCCATACATTGATCTGGAAATTGGTTCCTTTGAGAACCAGATTAAAGGGGCCCGAACCCTCCGGTCCGGGGGTGAATATCTTTTCCGCCACCGGAAAAACCAGACCGGAGTCCTCTGAAAAATGAGCCCCGGGCCAGGCGTCAAAAAACCGTTTCAGACTTTGTTCCCGGCTGTCCTGTACAAACCCCAGGTGACAGATCCCCCGGGCGGTCATGGCCAGGAGACACTCTCCAAAAGGAGACGGACAAAATCCGTAATCGATTTTTATCCCCCTGCCCTGACGCTTGAACTCCCCCGGTGTGAAGGCTTCAAAAGTAACGAAAAGATCATGGAGCCGCGCAGGACCCGACAGCCCCGCTTCCAGGGAGGTTTCAAGCAGGCTTCTCGATTCGGACAATTTTTGTTTGGTATAGTCCAGGGTAAGAAATTGTTTAAACTGAATGGGACTGATTCCGGCCCATTTTTTAAAGATCCGCTCAAAATGGTACTTGCTCATATAAACACTGGCGGCAATTTCCTCCAGGCCGGGCTGGGATCTGAAATTGGCCTCGATAAATTGAATGGCCTTTTCAATGCGCTCATAATCCTCTGCCTGTCGTGAACAATTGTTCATATGATTTATCCTCCATAAATTTTTCATGGAACCAGTATAGCCGGACACCCCTGATCCGGCGACCCGAATCTTGCTCAATTATTTGAGCAAGATTCGGGTCGCATATTCAATTTATCATGCTTTATCTTTACATCAGGAAAGCCGAGCGTACAGATTTATTTTAAAAAGTCAAAACAGATGATATGGAAAGGGATTATGAAAAAACAAGCGGCGCTTAAGGGAAACACCCTAAAAAATCAGGCAAAAGAGTCCCCGGTCAACCGGGTTATGGGGCTGAAGAACTGGGGGTTGATTCTTTTTTTATCCATCATCTGGGGAGGATCATTTTTCTTTATCGAGGTGGCCCTGAAACAGCTGCCACCCCTGACCATTGTGATGTCAAGGGTCGGGCTGGCCTCAATTATCCTCCTGGCGGTCTGTTGGTTAAAAGGAGAGAATTTTCCCGCATCCCCACGGATGTGGGGGGCCTTTTTCACCGTGGGAGCGCTGAACAATTCAATTCCCTTCTGTCTCATCGTCTGGGGCCAGACCCATATCGAAAGCGGGCTGGCCAGTATCTTAAATGCGACCACACCCATCTTCAGTGTTGTACTCACCCATTTTCTGACCCGGGAAGAGCGGCTGACGTCCAATAGGGTCACAGGCGTTCTCCTGGGCTGGATCGGAGTCACAACCCTGATCGGAATTGAGTCCCTCCGGGGATTCGGCATTGAGATTCTGGGGCAGATAGCCGTGCTGGGAGCGGCATTCTCCTATGCCTGTGCTGCTATTTACGGACGCCGCTTCAAGGACATCAGTCCCCTTGTGGTGGCCACGGGCATGGTCTGCTCTTCAACAATCATGATGCTCCCCCCGGCCCTGATCCTGGAACGGCCATGGAATTTATCGGCCGGCCCGGTAACCCTGTCCGCTGTTTTCGCCCTGGCCGCCCTGTCCACGGCCCTGGCCTATATTATCTATTTCAAAGTTCTGGCCACATCCGGCCCCACCAATATCCTGCTGGTGACCTTTCTGATCCCGGTCAGCGCCATCACCCTGGGGAGCGTGTTCCTGGGTGAACGTCTTTCCTGGGGAGCCTTTGCAGGCATGGGGCTGATCTTCACCGGTCTCCTGGCCATGGACGGGAGAGTTTTACATAAAATTAAAGGATCCTCATTTCAGGTTCCCCGCAAAAAAGATTCATAAATAATCGGCGCCGGGCACCCTCAATCCTGAATTCTCAATTGCGCCCATTGCTGTTCCGCTGAGCCATGTCCTCACTTTTTTCTCATCCATTGACTTCTTATCATAACTGATATATCACATCCAATATTCAAACTTTTTACCAAAGAGAACCACCATGCCCCTGCCAGCGAATAACAATCCCATAGAAAGGCCTTCGATCCGGGAAGAAGTCTACAAAAAGCTTTTGACCTGGATCATGGAAGGCGTTCTCAAGCCCGGGGAAAAAATAGTCGACAAGGAACTGGCCCTCCACATGGGCGTGAGCCGAACCCCGGTGAGAGAGGCCATCCGACGCCTGGAAGACCAGGATCTGGTTGAATCTGCAGCCAACCGGTGGACCCGGATATCCAAAATCCCCCCCCCGGGAGCCGGAAATGATTTATCCGGTTATTCAGGCCCTTGAGATAGTAGCCCTGTCCAGTGCCGCACCTTTCCTTATTGAACAGGATTTCAATCAGATGACCCGGGCCAATGACCGGTTTAAAAAAGCCCTGGAGAATCATGATCCCCTGGAGGCATCCAGAGCAGATGATGAATTTCACGACGTGTTTATCCGGCGGTCCGAAAATATTCATCTGATTCATATCCTGGACAGCCTGAAAATCAGAAGCCGGCGCCTGGAGGTCTGTTATTTCAAGGAAGAGGACGGCAACCTGTTTTCTCCGGCCCGATCTTCAATTGAGGAGCATATTTCCTTGGTCTCGGCACTCAAAACCCATGACCTTCCCCAGGCAAAACAGATCCTCCATTCCAACTGGGAAAAGAGCCTGAAACGATTCAGGGCCACTGCCAAAAGTCCCGACAATGACTCAGAAAAAAAAAGGAATTCCAATGATTGATTTAACGGTCCATCCTGAAGCACAGGAAAAGAATATTGCCTTTTGCCGGGACAAAGGGATTGTCCTGCCCACTTTTTCCATGATGAAAGATCCGCAAACCATACCGGGATCCATGAAAAAACGGCTGGAAACCATAGGTCTCTGGGACCTGGATCCGGCCAACCTGTTCCGGATCACCTGGAAAAATGAACCCAGGGAATCGGGCGGTCTTTTCGATTCCCCCAATTATATTCTCCTTCCCCCGGAGCTGACCGGGTGCCGGGCCGGGATCATCATGATGTGCGGGAAGTGGTTTCCCACGGGGGCCCATAAGGTGGGGGCTGCATACAGCTGTCTGGCCCCGGGCCTGGTGACCGGGCAGTTTGATCCCGGCAGCACCCGGGCGGTCTGGCCGTCCACGGGAAATTACTGCCGGGGAGGCGCCTATATCTCAGCCCTCCTGGCCTGCAGGGCCATTGCCATCCTCCCGGAGGAGATGTCCAGGGAAAGATTTGAATGGCTCAGCCGGGTGGCCGGGGAGGTCATTGCCACGCCCGGGTGTGAATCCAATGTCAAAGAGATCTTTGACAAATGCCGGGAACTGAAGGATTCAGGTCAGGATCTCAAGATCTTCAACCAGTTTGATGAACCGGGCAACCCCCTCTGGCATTATTCTGTCACCGGCAGTGCCGCCCGGGAGATCCTGGACACCTGTCTAACGCCGGGGAAACGCTTTGCCGGTTTTATCGCCGCCTCAGGCTCCGGCGGAACCCTGGGCGCAGGCTATTATCTTAAAAAAAAATATCCCGGCTCAAAACTGGCCGTTGCCGAGGCCCTTCAATGCCCCACACTTCTGAACAACGGTTTCGGCGGCCATCGGATCGAAGGAATCGGAGACAAGCATGTCCCATGGATCCATGACTGCAAGGACACGGATTTCATCATTGCCGTGGATGATGAACTTCCCATGAGACTGATCCGGCTGTTCAATGAGGAAACGGGAAAAAAGATTCTGGTCGACCGGGGGGTTGATCCGGATCTGATCAGTGACCTGGGGCTGCTCGGGATATCCGGTATTGCCAACATGGTAGGGGCCGTCAAATTCGCCAAGTACAACGAGCTGACAGAAGATGACCTCATCATAAGCATTGCCACCGATTCCATGGCACTTTACGGGTCCCGCCTTCTGGAACTTGCCAAAGAAAAAGGGCCCTACTTAGAAATCCATGCCCACCAGGATATGCAGTTGCTGGATTCCGTGGCCATGGACCAGATGAAAGAGCTGTCCTATTACGATAAAAAGGCCATCCACAATTTAAAATACTATACCTGGGTCGAACAGCAGGGCCGGGATGTCCATGAGCTTGACCGGCAATGGATCGACCACGATCAATACTGGGGAAGCATTTTTGAACGTGAAAAGGATATCGATGATTTAATTATGGACTTCAACCACCGGGTCGGAATTTTATAAGGACCTTGCCTTTAAAAATGGATAATTGAAAATAGAGGGAAAAACACATGAAGGATATTCAATCGGCCGTAATGGAAATCCAGTCGGAACTCATCGAATTTGCCCGGGATCTGGTGAGAATCAAGAGCTATTCCGGGGATGAGGAAGAGATCATCCGGTTCATTGAAGGGAAGATGAAGGAACTGGCCTATGACGAGGTCATCATTGATGCCATGGGAAACCTGGTGGGGAGGATGGGTAAGGGAGAAAAGATCATCATGTTCGACTCCCACATCGATACTGTCCAGGCCGAAGATCTGACCCAATGGATCCATGATCCTTTTTCCGGGGTGATTGAGGACGGCAGGCTTTGCGGCAGGGGATCCGTGGATATGAAATCCGCGGCAGCCGCCTCGGTCTATGCCGGGGCCCTAGCCAAAAAGCTATACCTGTTAGAGGATAAAACCCTTTATGTATCCTGCACGGTCATGGAAGAGGACTGCGACGGGGAGAATCTCAAACACCTGTTTCAGGAGTGTTGTATTCTTCCCGACTATATGATCATCTGTGAACCTTCGGGGAATCAACTGGTGACCGGCCACAAGGGAAAGGCCCAGGTCGCTGTCAAGACCCGGGGCATTTCCGCCCACGGGTCTGCCCCGGAAAAAGGACTGAACGCCATCTATGAAATGGCTGAAATCATCACCCGGATTGAACAGACCGGGAACCGGCTCATGAAATCCCGGGAACCCAGAGGGACCCTGGTGGCCTCCAGGATATCCAGCCTGAGCGAATCACTCAACGCCGTCCCCTTTGAATGTGAAATCTACCTGGACCGGAGAATGGTCACCGGGGAAACCCTGGAAACCCTGGAAAAAGAGATGGATGCCATTGTCCGAGGCAGGAACGCATCCTGGAAGATCGGCACCCTTAAACGGAAATCCTGGACCGGAATGGACGTCACCTATGAGCCCTTTCACACAGCCTGGGAGATTGATCCCGGCCACGACCTGACAAAAGCCTGTATCAAAACATTTCAGACGATTTTCCGGAAAGACCCTGAACCGGATTACTGGGACTTCAGCACCAACGCGGTGACCCCGGTGGCCATGGGCATTCCCACCATCGGCTTTGGTCCCGGGGAGTACAAACTGGCCCACATGGTCAATGAGAACTGCGAGACCCGCCAGATTTCGGATGCCTGTAAATTCTATTCCGCGGTGATGGAGCGCCTGTGATCTCTTTTTTAGATATCCTGTCAAACTCCAGTTGAACCATATCGCGGTAGTGCCCAGGTCTATATCCGCTTTTTTCAAAGGCGGCATCAAACTCTTTAGTTAATCTTTTGCCTCTCTCGTTCCTGACAAAAACAGAATAAAAAGGCCAGGGGGATTCGGGCAGAACCAAAAGTTTGACCTCCCCCTCAAGTTTCAGGCGCTCTGCCTCAAACAGAATCGTATACTCATCCAGGGTATGAATGGCATCCACCCTTCCCAGTATCAATTTTTTCAACTGCTGCTCAAAAAGCTTATCTCCGGTTGATAGCTTATCGAAGCGGAAGTATGGAAGGTGTTCCGTAACAAATCTGGAATTGGCAGCCTTGTTAAACTGGCTGATGACAAATCCCTTTACATCCTCAATGGAATGAACGGCGTTGAGTGGGTTGTTTTTTCTGACAACAAAATTGGGCCGGGCAAGATAATAAAAATATTGAGGATAGTATAAAAACTGTCGCCGCTCAGAAGTTTTGGACATCAAAGGGGTGCCGTCTACCTCTTTCCCCTCTTTCAATAAAGAAACCATCCTGCTGAAGGGGAGCGGCCCCACCCACTCAACCCTTTTTCCCATTTCTTCCACCACCTTTTCAAAATAGGCTATGGTCGCCCCCCTGGGCCTGCCCTCTTCTTTGGAATAATACATGTGCGGAGCAACTTCAAAATAGGCAATTCTGATGATTTCTGCCCTGGAATTCCGAACCGGCAATCCCGAACTGAAGAAAATGAGAACAGAATATAAAACGATTTTTTTCACACTTCAGACCCTCCAGGCCATCCATTTTAAGAAAAGACGTCTGTCTGTGGATGTCTCCTGTATAATTTCAGATTATACGGAAAGAACCTTGGTGTCAAATAGCTTAACCGGATAAAGCCGCAGGCTTGTAGACAAAGTTCAAATCCAAAATCCAATTCCCCTTTGGGCAGATGTTCAAAAAATTCCGGGCAGGCGGGTGCTTTTGGAAGGCAGGCAAAAATAAAAAAAGACCTTCACCTAAATCAATGAAAGTCTAAATTTAAAGTGGCTCCCCAGCACGGACTTGAACCGCGGACCCATTGGTTAACAGCCAATTGCTCTGCCAACTGAGCTACTGGGGAGCAGTGTCTTGAATTGAGATCCCCCCGAATCAAGACCTGGAGTTTATATATCAGGTCCTTTTTTTTGTCAAGCAAAAAGAATAAAAAATTTGACATCATTTATATATATGGTTATCCTCAAACCTAAGGATCCAATGGTATAAGGAGGGATTTTTCCATGGACATCAACAGTGTACAGAGCCAAAACCCATATGCTGCGAACCAGGCAGCTCCCACCGACAACACCCAGCTGCAGGCCCAGAACCAGGAGGCGGCCAGAGCCCGGCTGAACCAGGAAGACGCCAGGGCGGCCAGGGAAGCGTTTGAAGTGAATATCACCCAGGAAGCCAGGGACATGCAGGCGGTTGAAGCGGCAGGGGAAACAGAGACGTCGACCCTTGAGACCCAGGCCTCCCAGCAATCGGCCCAGGCAGCCCAGACAGATCAAGCCGCCCAGGCAGGCCGATACGGGACATCCGGCCCCGAGGCCAGCCGAATAATGAATATTGTTGCCTGATTTTAGGCACCCTGGACATCCGAATATTACGTTGAGCGTCAGTGTGGAGCAGAGACCGGACGGAACAGAATCATGATCAAAGAATATGGAATCGTTACCCAGGCAGATCAATCCTCGGCATGGATCAAAACCACCCGATCCACGGCCTGTGAGGGATGCTCCTCCAGGGAAAGCTGCGGAGGACACGGCGGAAAGGAGATGACCCTGAAGGTGAAAAATACCCTGGGTGTTGAACAGGGGGACCAGGTGGTCATCGGTCTTGAAACCAAACCCATGCTTTTTCTGGCTTTTCTGCTCTATGTCTTTCCCATCATCTGCCTTCTCATCGGCGCCCTAGCAGGGGACGCCCTTGCCCCCCTTATCTCCATGGATGCTTCCCTGGGAGCTCTGATCCTGGGAGGCACCGGATTTGCCGCAGCCTTTCTCATTATCAGAGCAAATCATTCAAGGTTAAACAACAACGATGAATACAAGCCATTTCTAGTAAAAAAGGCCCCTGCCCTTTCACAGCCCTGCCAGATCCCCTAAGGGTCTAAGCACCCGCCCCAAAAAGCACCGGACCGCTCCGGTTTCGGCCATGCTTCCCTGTAAACAAACGGACTCCGGCCCCTTCCCGAATCCCTGCCCAAGAGGAAGATTTTTCCCTTGCCAATCTAACCATAATATAATATATACGCTGCCAGTTGTGGGTTTGTCGCTTAACTCCAAACCTTAAAATTGAGAGAGAAAATATGACATCACAACGCAACCTTAAAGCAGCTGTCTGCATCATGATCGTTCTTTTGATCACGGGAATTGTCTGCTATGCATCTTTTACATCCCCTGTTCCTGAACATCCGCTCAGACTGATGTTTCAAAACAAGGCCGGAAAAGTTCTTTTCACCCACCTTTCTCACACAGACGATTATTCTTTGGAATGTCTGGACTGCCATCATAACATTGAAGATGATGAGACCTACAACTGCAGTGAGTGCCACGAGGAAACCGGTGATGAAGACATGCCGTCCAGGGCGGACGCTTTTCACGCCCAATGCAAGGGATGCCATGAAGATTCTGGCGCAGGTCCGGTAGAATGTAATTCATGTCATGCATTATAGGTTCTGGTTTCCCGATCCTTATATTTTCCAGACATAATTCATGATTTCTAGTTTTTTACACAACAAGGACTTATTATGATTAAACGATCTTTTTTTGCTCTAAGCCAGCCCAGGCTTCACTATGATCTGCTTGAACCTGATCCAAAAGAGCCGGAATCCATACCTGTCCCGGCCAGCCTGACCTTGTTGATCCACGAGGAGATCGACAGCGGGAAGCAGGCCCTCATCCAAAAAGGAGACCCGGTTCAGCAGGGAGAAAAGATAAAGCTGTACGAGGACAGTACGGTTTATGCCATTTCTCCGGTTTCAGGAACCATAAAGCTATTCGACACCTATTCCGATGATTTCGGCAATACCGCCACCTATGTCATCATCACCCACGATCCGGCCAAGCCTACGGAACCTTCTTCTTTCACACCGGAAGAGACCCTGGAATTCGCCGATGATTTTTTACGGACCCTCCCAGGAGACCTTCCCTTTGAAACCCTGGCCCGGAAGGATCTCAAAATCGATACCATCGTGGTTACCTGTTCGGATACGGATATTCTCTCAACTTCCAATCAGTTCATCGCCTGCAAATACGCAGAGGAAATTAAAAAAGGGGCCTTGCTCCTTAAAAAAATAACGGGGGTAACCAAGCTCTGTTTGACCCTCCCTGAAAACCTGGACCTGGAATCGGAGTTTACTAATTTTCTGGTGTTCAAAACCTCTCCGGACTATCCTTCAGCCTTGCCGGCCATGGTCATGAAAGACCATCTGAACATGGTACCTGTTCCCGGGAAGACGCCGGAGGAACAGGGGGTCTGTTTTATCCGGCCCGAAGCTCTGGTCTCCCTGTCCCGGGTCTATGAATCCCGGAAACCGGTTTTTGAAAAAATCATCACTGTCATGGACAAAACCGGGAGTCAGCGCCGGGTAAAAGCCGTGATCGGCACCCCTTTAAGCAAGATCCTCAATACCTTCAATATCCACGTCAATGAAATGGACAGGATCATCATCGGCGGTCCTATGACGGGGTTTGCCACCTTCACCCCCCACCATCCCGTTGTAGGAGACATGGACATGGTGATCGTCCAGGACAGGGATATTGTTCCGGAACTTTCCGACTACCCCTGCATCAACTGCGGAAAGTGTGTCCGGATCTGCCCGGCCAATGTGCCTGTCAACATACTGGTCCGGTATCTGGAAGCCGATCAGTATGAGGAGGCAGCCGACAAATATGATCTTGAGTCCTGCATTGAATGCGGCTTATGCGCCTATGTCTGTACGGCGCGGATCCCCTTGTATCAGTATATCCGCCTGGGGAAACATGAACTGATGAGCCTTAGGGCATAAAGCTTAATATGGAGGCTGCAAATGAACGACAATAAACTCATCGTTTCCCATGCCCCGTTCTGGCATGACGGAGACAGCATGTTTCAAATGAACCTGAATATTATCCTGGCCCTGCTGCCCGCAGCCCTGTTCGGGATTGTTCAGTTCGGCGCCGTGGCCCTTGGCGTGGTGACCCTCTCCATGGGCAGCGCCATGGTCTGGGAACTGGTCATGAACATACTCTCAAAACAGAAGCCATCCATCGGGGATCTGGAATCCGCCCTCATCGGATTGCTCTTCGGATTGATGCTGCCGGCGACAGCCCCCTGGTGGCTGGTGGTTACCGGCACCTTTGTGGCTGTAGTCCTCGGGAAAGTCATCTTCGGCGGGGCCGGGGGAAACCCCTTTAATCCGGCCCTGATCGGAATGGCCTTCCTCATGCTTTCCTGGAAAGTCATGTTTGATTTTGACTCTGCCTATGTCAGCTACGACTTTGACTTCACGGCCCTGGCCCCCCTGGCTGCTCTAAAGACCAAGGGTGCTGCCGAGATTTCCGGTCTTTTCCCCCTGGGGGACCTGATCATGGGCAAGCAGGTGGGAGGAATCGGTTCCACCTTTGGCCTGGGACTGATCCTGGGCGGGATCTACCTGATTCTGAGGGGATACATCCGGTGGGAAATCCCGGTTTCATTCATCGCAGGCATCCTGGTTACCGCCTTTTGTTTCAACATGGCAAATCCAGAGGTCTACGGAGGACCGTTTTTCCATCTCTTCACAGGATATACCCTGCTGGGAGCTTTTTTCCTGGCCACGGAAAACTCTTCATCACCGGTCTATACCATCCCCATGCTGATCTACGGAGCAGGGGCAGGAATAATGATCATCCTCATGCGGAATATCGGCGTATACCATGACGGGACCATCCTTGCCGTCCTGCTGCTCAATCTCATCAATCCCCTGGTGGATGCGATTCGACCCAAAGCCCTGGGAAAGGGGGTAAGCAATGCGTGAAATGATAAATATGATCGTGGTTTTAACGGTTTTGACAGCCCTGTCAGGCGGACTTCTGGCAGCCGTTAAATCCGGAACCGAAGTCCAGATTGAAAACCAGGTGCTCAAATTCCAGAAAGCCCCGGCCATCGCGGAGATCTTTCCCGAGGCAACCAACGATCCTCTAAGTGAACGATTCAACGTGACCAAGGGTGATATGGAACTCCAGATTTTCCCGGGAACTCTGTCCGACGGTTCCAAAGCCGTGGCCTTTGAGGCCAAAGGCACCGGATTCGGCGGCCCTGTGGGTCTCATGGTGGGCATCAACCTGGATACGGATGAAATTGTGGGCGTCCGGGTAACCACCCATTCGGAAACCCCCGGTATCGGGGCCCGGGCCAAGGACGACCTCTCCTTTGTCAGCCAATTTGCCGGCATGGGCATGTCCAGCAACTTTGCCCTTAAAGGCAGTGGGGGCGCCATTGATGCCATGTCCGGCGCAACGGTTACCTCCGGGGGCGTGAGCCAGGCAGCATCCCAGGCCCAGAAACTATATGAAACCCTGAAGCCTGAAATCATCAAGCAGATTAAATAGCCAACAGCTATTCGGGAGATAAAATTATGGCACAATCCCTGGTAAAAGAATTTACAAAAGGACTATGGGCTGAGATACCTCCGTTCCGGCTGGTATTGGGATTATGCCCCACCCTTGCGGTGACCAAGACCGTTGAAAACGGTATTGGAATGGGCATTGCCACAACCTTTGTTCTGGTTTTTTCAAACATTCTGATTTCCATGCTTCGAAACATCATTCCGGCAAAGGTCAGAATTGCTTGTTATATTGTTATTATCGCCACCTTTGTCACCATCGTGGAACTGGTCATGCAGGCCTATACCTACGAGTTGTTTCTCAAGCTGGGTATCTTCATCCCCCTGATCGTGGTCAATTGTATCGTTCTGGGCCGGGCTGAGGCCTTTGCCGGCAAGAACACGGTCCTTCCCTCGGCAGCCGACGGCCTTGGCATCGGTATCGGCTTTACCCTGTCCCTGGCGGCCCTGGGTGCGGTCAGGGAATTGCTGGGAGCAGGAACCCTGACCATATGGGGAGGAACCCCGGCCTTTGAAATCGGAGCCGGATTCATGCCCTTCCAGTTTATGATCGAAGCCCCGGGTGCATTTGTCGGACTGGGACTGATGCTTTGCCTGATGAATCTGATCGGGAAAAAATAAAAAGGAGATATCAACATGGGTGATCTATTCGTCCTGGCTATCAGCTGTATATTCATCAACAATATCCTCCTTGCCCAATTCTTAGGCAACTGCCCCTTTCTGGGGACTTCCAAAAAAATGGAGACTGCCGTGGGCATGTCAATGGCCGTTGTCTTCGTACTGGTCATGGCCGGCATCATCACCTGGGTCGTTGATGCCTATCTGCTCAAGGGCCTCAACCTGGAATATCTGCGCACGGTCTCTTTTATCCTGGTCATTGCATCACTGGTCCAGTTCGTGGAGATGTTCCTGAAAAAAAGCATTCCCGCCCTGTACGCGGGACTGGGCATCTTTCTTCCCTTGATTACGACCAACTGCGCGGTCATGGGTGTCTGCCTGATCAATATCAAGGAAGAATACACCTTTATCGAAGCCACGGTCTCTTCTTTTGCCTATGCCGTCGGCTTTGGTCTTGCCCTGATCCTCTTTGCCGGTGTCCGGGAGAGAATCAGCCTGGCCCGGGTGCCCAAACCCCTTCAGGATACTTCCATCGGTCTGGTAACCGCCGGGATCATTGCATTAACATTCATGTCTTTCAGAGGAATGGTTTAAAAAACATTCAAGGATTCAAGGAAATGACTCCTTTAAAGAAAGGATACAATTTAAGTAAGGTGATTTTATGATCTCAGCGTTATTGTTCATGTTAGGTATCGGCGCCCTTTGCGGTATCATTTTAGGTCTGTCCTCCAAGATCTTCTATGTATATGAAGATCCGAGGATCGCCCGGGTGGAGGGGAACCTGGCCGGTGCCAACTGTGGAGGCTGCGGTTATGCAGGCTGTTCAGCGGCTGCCGAGGCCATTGTCTCCGGTAAAGAACCTCCCAGCGTATGTGTCATCAACTCCAAGGAGGGCGTGGAAGCCGTTTCAAAGATCATGGGCGTGGACGCAGGTGCAGCTGAAAGTCCCATGTCCTACAATATGTGTGAAGGGGGAAACCGGGCTGCGGACAAGTACCATTATATGGGAATTTCCTCCTGCAAGGCCATGGCCGTCGTGTTCGGCGGCAAGCGGGTCTGCACCGTGGGCTGCATCGGCCTGGGTGACTGTGTCAGGGCCTGCAAGTTCGATGCGGTGAGGATCGGGTCCGACGGACATCCCGTGGTGAACGAGGAAAAATGCGTGGGCTGCGGAGCCTGCCAAAAGGCCTGTCCCAAGGATATCATCGAAGTCAAGACCCTGTCTGAAAAACTCATGAAGTTCAACCAGAAGCATGACCCCCTGGCGCCTTGTGCCCAGACCTGTCCGGCTGAGATCAATATTCCCAGGTATATCAACCAGCTCAGAGAGGGCAAATATGCCGAAGCCGTCCAGACCATCCGCATGAGAAACCCCCTGCCCCTGGCCTGCGGCCGGGTCTGCCCCCATCCCTGTGAGGATGAATGCCGCCGGGGCATAGAGGATGATCCGGTTTCCATCAACCAGCTCAAGCGGTTCGTGGCAGACTATGAGATGAATTCCGGCACAAAAATCCCCATCCCCTGCGCACCGGATACGGGAAAGAAAATTGCCGTGATCGGTGGAGGTCCTTCCGGATTGTCCTGTGCCTATTTCCTGAGGCGGATCGGTCACGAGGTAACCATATTCGAGGCCATGCCCAAACTGGGCGGTATGCTCAGGTACGGCATCCCGGAATACCGGCTCCCCAAAAAGGTCCTGGACTGGGAAATCCAGACCATCCTGGATCTCGGGATCAAAGATTTCTGCCATGTCAAGTTTGGTGTGGATTTCGGCCTGGGCTCTCTTATGGCCTCGGGCTATAACGCCGTATTCTTGGGGGTGGGTGCCTGGAAGGATTATTCCCTGGGGATCGAAGGCGAAGATTTGCCCGGCTGCTTTACCGGGATTGATTTTCTGCAGAGGATTTCTTCGGGAGAAAAAATTCCCCTCGGCCGGACCGCGGCCGTGGTCGGCGGGGGAAATACTGCCGTGGACTGCGCCAGAACCCTGCTGAGACTCGGCCTGGAAAAAGTCTATATGGTTTACAGAAGAACCCGGAAGGAGATGCCGGCCAATGAGGTGGAAATCGTGGCCTCGGAAGAAGAGGGCATTGAGTTTGTCTTCCTGGCCGCCCCCACCCGGGTGGTTCCCGATGAAGAAGGCCGATGCAAGGCCCTGGAATACCTGAAAATGCAGCTGGGTGAGCCCGATGCATCCGGCCGGCGCAGGCCCGAACCCATTGAAGGCTCTGAAACCCAGCTGGATGTGGACATGGTCATTTCAGCCATCGGCCAGTCCCCGGACGGGTCCTACAGGGATCAGGATCCCCATCCCCGGATGAAAGAGCTGGAGCTGACCCGGTGGAACACGGTTGACAATGATCCGGCCACACTTCAGGCCTCTATCCCCTATATCTTTACGGCAGGGGATGCAGCCACCGGTCCCTCCCTGGTGGTGGATGCCATCGGCGGCGGACGAAGAGCGGCCCGGTCCATCGACCTGTTCCTCAAAGGGGAACCGGTTGAGCCTCCAAAAGATTCATTACAGCAGAAGAGGATCCATGAATCCATCTTCTCCAAGGTGGACGGGATCACACCCATCCCCCGGGCCAAGATGCCGGAGCTCCATGTGGGTGATAGGCTGGATTCCTTTGTTGAGGTGGATCTTGTCCTTCCCGAAGACAAGGCCCATGAAGAGGCGAGCCGCTGCCTGAACTGCTGCCGGATCTGTTATAACCCGGATGTTGATTTTCCCATTGCCAAATAGGCTCTGATTTAATAGAAACAGGATTGAAAAGGGTATCTGAAAAGATACCCTTTTTATATCAGGCCCAGAACCAGGACATGAAAAACATTTGAGTCTGTTGTGAAGAAAAGAGTCAAACCGATTATATGGGGATCCTGTATCCTCCTGATCATGGTCGCCCTGGCTGCCGCGTATACTGTTTTTCGGATTTCGCACTGCATGACCACCCCCCTTGATCCGGATCCCGAAAAAATTCTGTTTACCATTTCTCCGGGCCAGGGTCTCAATACAATTGCGGCCCATCTTGAAGCCAGGGGTCTGATCGCCCACAAGACCTGCTTCAAGCTCTATGCCCGCTACAAAAAAGCCGCTTCCCGGCTCAAGGCCGGAGAATACATGATCGCAGCTTCCCAGGCGCCGGCCCGGATCCTGGATATTTTTGTCCAGGGAAAAGAGAGGCTCTTTCCCATCACCATTCCCGAGGGGCTGAACATGGATGAGATTGCCCAGCGGATTGCAGAGACCGGATTCTGCACCCGGGAGAACTTTCTCAAGCTCTGCCGGGATCCCGAATTTATCCGATCCCTGGATATTGAGTCCCACACCCTGGAAGGATACCTGTTCCCGGACACCTATTTTTTCCCCAACCATACCGGCTGCCAAAAGATCATCCGGAAAATGACAGCCACCTTTCACTCCGTATTTACCCCGGAATGGAGGGCAAGGGCCAAAGAAATGGGTTTTTCCGTACAGGAGATCGTCACCCTGGCCTCCATGATTGAAAAGGAAACCGCAGATCCGTCTGAACGTCCTTTGATCTCATCGGTATTTCACAACCGCTTGAAAAAACGGATGCGCCTGGAAAGCGATCCGACCGTGATCTACGGGGACAAGGATTTCAAGGGAAGGATCCGGACAAAACATCTGCGCAGGAGCACCCCCTATAATACCTACAGGATCTTTGGCCTCCCCCTGGGCCCCATTGCCAACCCCGGTGCCCTGGCCCTGAAAGCCGCCCTTTTTCCTGAACCGAGCTCCTTTTTCTTTTTTGTATCCAAAAACGATAGGACCCATTATTTTTCAAAAACCCTGGCCGAACACAACCGGGCGGTCCGGAAATACCAGCTGAAGGGGAGCTCCAATCATTAGAATTTTGGTTTGAGTTCAAGGCGCAGGAAATCGGGCCCAAAGGCAATGATTAGAATTGGCCTTAATCCCTGAACTGCTTTAAATAAATAATTACGGCCCCGCTCCTGGATTTCTTTTTCCCGTCCCATTGGAAGCTTAAGACAATATCCTCTTTTTTCATCTCCTTGAGCAAATCCTCGACAACGTCGGGGAGAACCGGTCCCAGGTCCGAATGAAGCCCCTTTCCCACGATGATCCTCAGGGTAAAGAATCCCCGGTGCTTGCAGGAGAGAATAAAAGACCTTGCCCTGACCTGGGCCCCCAATGCGGTATATCCGTGAAGGTCCAGCTCCTTTTCAGGCCCGGGATACCGCTTGAGCCTTTTTTTCAGGGGAATGGGCCGGGAAGATTTTTTCTCTTTTTTTACAGGGGTTTTCAAGGATTCATCCAAAAGGGTCTGAAAATCCTCTTCCGCCTCCTCTGGAACGAACCGTGAAAATTCCTCTGGAAGTTCCCGGATGACGGGCAGGCCGTGTTTGTTGAGATCGGTTCTCTTTTGATCCGGTTCAGGAAAGGTTTTTTCGTCCCCCTGTTTCTCTTTTCCGATGAATGCCCGGTAAAGATCATGGTCGGATTCAATAACCGGTACTCTTTTTTTCTTTCTGTTTTTTTCCCGCTTGCCCATGAAAAATATTCTATGTCATCCAGGCCCAATTTTCAAGGCGATTCCCCGGCAAAACGGCCTTATCCGGTGAGTTCCCGGGTTTGACTTTGACCCCCCTTCCTGTTATTGTCTGACTCATGAATATCGGGGCCGTCGTAGAATATATTGATCAACAGAAAATTATTTCAGCAGTAATATTAAGCCAGCAAAAAGGCAAGCTCAGATTACTCAATGAAAACAGCAGGGAAGTCAATTTTTCGGAAAACAGACTCTCCCATATAGCCCCCCTGCGCCTGGACACGGCCCAGCCCAGAACCACCCTGGTCAATTCGCTGAAAGAGATCACCGAAAACAGGAAAAAACTCTCCGAAGCCATCGACATCCGGGAACTCTGGGAAATTCTCCATGAAGAATCCGGGGACATTGATATTTCTGCCATGACCTTGTTCTGCTTTGATCCTCCCCTGACCCCTGACCATGAGGCCGCAGTGATCCGGGCCTTTTTCAAGGACCGGCTCTACTTTAAATTCAATAAGCTTTTGTTTGCCCCGTATACGCCGGACCAGGTCAAGGCAAAAAAACGCCAGATCGAAGAAACCGAAAAAAAAGAGCATATTATCCAGAAAGGGATCCAATGGCTGACAGCCATGTCCAAATCCGGGAATGAGTCTGCCCGGCCGGACGGCGCTGTCCTTGAAATCCTAAAATCCTATTATCTCTTCGGCAGCGATTCAAACACATCTGCCATGGCCAGACAGATGATCAAGAAGTCCGGCCTGACCACCCCGGATCCTCTGTTTAACTACTTTGTCCGGTGCGGAATCTGGGACACGGATGAAAACCTGGATCTTTTGACCCTCCAGGTCCCCACACGATTCTCAGACCCGGTCATGCAGACCGCCAAAAAACTGTCCAGGACCCATGCAGCCGTTTATAAGGATCCCTGCAGAAAAGACCTGACCCATCTGCCCCTGGTCACCATTGACGGCCAGTCCACTTTGGACTACGACGATGCCATCAGCCTGGAAAGCACCGAAGGAGGATACTGCCTGGGTATCCACATCATTGACGTGGGCGCCTATATCAAATCCGGGGATCCCATTGACATGGCCGCCAGACAGAGGGGCAGCTCCATTTACATGCCCGACGACAAACTGCCCATGATTCCCTCCTCCCTGTCCGAAGATCTCTGCAGTTTAAGACAGGATGAACTCAGGCCGGGGATTTCCACCCTGATTCAGATGAACCGGTTTTTTGAGGTCCGGGATTATAAGATCGTCCCCAGCATTATCAAGGTTCATCAGCAGATGAGCTATACAGAGGCCAATCTTCTCAACGGAAAAAACGACCCCATCACCAGTCTGTATAAAATCGCCACCCTGCTCAGGGAAAAGAGACTCAAGGCCGGGGCCATCCAGATCACCCTGCCCGAGGTCAACGTATGGCTGGAAGAAAACCGGGAAATCCGGTATTCCAAGGTGGACCGGGAAAACCCCTCCAGGATGCTGGTATCGGAGATGATGATCTTTGCCAACTCCCTCATGGCCAAATTCCTGGCCGACAATGAGGTCCCTGCTGTATTCCGGTCCCAGGCCCCCCCTAAACAGAGGCTGTTCAGCGGGATCGAACTCGCCCTGATGCCCAATTTCATGCAGAGGAAACAGCTGAGCCGGGCTGTGATCGGCACCACGCCGGAATCCCATTCCGGGCTGGGGGTCAAGGCCTATGTCACGGCCACATCCCCGATCCGGCGCTACCACGATTTGCTCACCCAGAGACAGATCAAGGCCATCCTGGGTTTTGGACAGCCCTACTCCAAACAGGAACTGGACGAAATCCTCCAGACCATTTCCATTCCCATGGTCAATGCCGGCCGCATCCAGGGATCCAGGAAACGGTACTGGCTGATCAAATATCTGGAGTCTGTAAAAGGCCAGGATTTTGAAGCCTTGGTTCTGGAACGCCACAGGGATTATTACAATATCCTGATCAAGGAGTTCATGCTGGAGGCCAGGATGCCTGCATCCGGATATCAGCTCAAAAGCGGGGATCTTATCCAGGTCGCCATCCAGCACGCCGATGCCCGGCGCAATCAGCTCTCCCTTTTCCCGGCTTGATCCGGGTACAAAACCCAGCCCCCTTCGAACCCTTATACCAGACTCTGGAAAAAAACGAGTCTTGCCATGGGTAGTTGAACCACAAACCCTGGTTTGTGGCGGGCCTGAAACCTTACCGCCCGTCATTTGCCTTTTGCGGATGTCTTTGATAGGGTCTGGTCTGGTTGTGACATTCATCCGAGAACAAAAAGGCGGAATATGCCCATTGTAAATACTGGTAGCGTTGACATCGCGTATGAAGAATCAGGAATTCAGGAAAACGGAGTGGTGATTCTGATCCGGGGACAGGGGACACAACTCATCCACTGGCCGGAATCCTTTTATGAAACCTTTGCCGGCAAAGGATACCGAACCATACGGTTTGATAACCGGGACACAGGATTTTCCACAAAACTTGACCATATCCCGGGGCAGGCCCTGGAAATCATGAGGCAGCAGATTACGGCCGGTAAACAGATCGATCCTCCCTATACCCTGGATGATATGGCAGGGGATGTCCTCGGACTCATGGATGCGATGGATATCCAGGCCGCCCACCTGGTCGGAATTTCAATGGGCGGCTACATCGGCCAGGTGCTGGCGGCGGAACATCCTTCCCGGGTGCTTTCACTGACATCCATCATGTCAGCCAGCAGCAGTTTGGGTATCAAGACCCTGGATCACCTGTGGTCTGAACCCCAGTCCCGTGAGTCCTTTATTGAAGACTGGGTGGCACATGTTCAAGAATACGGCAGCCCCGGTTATTTTGAAGGAGACGATCATTCCCGGAAAATGGCGGCGGCAGCCTTTGACCGCAGCTATTCTCCGGAAGGCGCCAATCGTCAGCTATTGGCAATTATCTGTAAGCAAAACATGAAAGAGCAGGTAAAAAAGATTTCCGTTCCGACTTTTGTAATTCACGGCGCTGTGGATCGACTCATCTCTCCGGAAAGGGGAAAAGAAACGGCCGATCTGATTTCCGGTTCCAAATTCCAGGTTGTGGACGGTATGGGCCACGATATCCCCCCCCGCCTGGGCCGGCCGCTGGCCCGGATGGTCTGCTCAGGCATCTCATCGATTCAAAATCCCGCCTTTTAACTAGTTTCAAACAATTTTAACCAGGGGACACCCTGTAACCCATATATTGAAAGGAGTTTTACACATGCCGGAACTATCATCACTGGAAAAACAATTTCTCAACGGTCAACTGACCCGGCGTCAATTCCTGTATCGGCTTTCCATACTCGGGCTGACGGCAGCTGCAATACCCGGATTTCCGGGTTCAACCGCCCATGCGGCAACTCCGAACAGGGGCGGTCATTTTCGAATCGGCCAGCCCGGTGCCAGCACATCGGAATCCCTTGACCCGGCAACATACGGGACAGGACTGATCAATGCCTTTATGATCGGCGCGGTGGGCAACTGTCTCACGGAAATCAATGAAAAAGGAGAGATCATCCCGGAACTGGCAGAGTCGTTTGAACCCAATTCCAAGGCCACGAAATGGACCTTCCGGCTGCGCCGTGGGGTCACCTTCCATAACGGTAAAACCCTGACAGCAGACGATGTAATTGCGTCCATCAACCATCACAGGGGCGAAAAAAGTAAATCCGCAGGCAAGCCGCTCTTAAAATCGGTAACAGATATACGAAAAATTGACAACCAGACTGTGGTCTTTGAGCTGGAAAGCGGAAATGCAGATTTTCCATATGTGGTCTCGGAATATTTTTTCATCATTTTCCCGGAAAAAGACGGTCGTCCTGACTGGCGGTCCGGCATCGCCACCGGCGGGTATAAACTGGTGGAGTTTGAACCCGGAGCCCGATATAAGGCAGAGCGTTATCCCGGTTATTTTAAAAAAGGGCGCGCCCATTTCGACCAGGTTGAATTCATTCCGATCAACGATCAAATGGCCCGTACAACTGCGCTGGTGTCAGGTGAAGTCGACTGCATTGCAGGGGTGGATGTCAATACATTGCACCTGTTGAAAAAAAAACCGGGCATCCATGTTAATACGGTAACCGGAACCCAGCATTATACCTTTCCCATGTTCACGGATACCCCGCCCTTTGACGATATCAATGTGCGTCTCGCCCTGAAATATGCGGTTGACCGGGAGCAGCTGGTGAAAATTCTGCTGCGCGGGTACGGCCAGGCCGGCAACGACAGCCCCATCACACCGGCCAACCGGTATTTCAATACCCAGCTCAAGCCCCGGCCCTATGATCCGGACAAGGCCCGGTTTTATCTGAAAAAAGCCGGACTGGACAGCCTGTCCGTAACCCTGCATGCCGCAGATGCCGCATTTTCCAAAGCCGTGGATTCTGCTGTACTTTTCAAAGAAACCGCTTCCAAGGCCGGGATCAGGATGAAAGTGGTCCGCGAACCCAACGATGGCTACTGGTCAAATGTCTGGATGAAAAAACCGTTCTGCGCCTGTTTTTGGAGCGGACGGCCCACAGAAGACCTGATGTTCTCAACCACCTATTCAGCGGATTCCCCCTGGAATGACACCCACTGGAAGAACAAGCGGTTTAACGAACTGCTGACAACGGCCCGCACCGAACTCAACTCAGACAAACGGCGGGACATGTACTGGGAGATGCAGGAAATCATCAGCCGGGACGGCGGGACCATTATCCCGGTTTTTGCGCAATACATTTTTGCTGCCAGAGACAAACTGGCCCACGGCCCCCTTTCCGGAAATCGCGACCTGGACGGCTGGAAGTCTCCGGAACGCTGGTGGTTTAAATCCTGATACAGCACGGACGGTTCAAACCGACACTAAGACAGCGGGGCTTTTCATGGGTTCCCCCGAATGGGAATGATTCCATGTGCCAAAAAAGTAAATTTGAACCTGTTCAGGGAGATGGCTCTTTTCAGACAGGATGTCTGACACTAAAGAAAGATTGAAAAAAACATGGCTCCCTTTTCATAAAAACCGCCCTGCGGATACAAAGACCTTGTATCCGCAGGGCGATATTCTGGAGCTGTTTGTGTCCTTATTAATGCTTGAAGCTTCTCTGCCCCGTGTAGACCATGGTGGCCCCGTTCTCGTTGCAGGCCTGGATAGACTGAAAATCATTCAGAGAGCCTCCGGGCTGAATCACGGCCTTGACCCCCTGCCTAAGTCCCACATCTATACCATCCCGAAAGGGAAAGAATGCGTCGGAAACCATGGCGGAACCGATCAGGCCGCCCTTGACCTCTGCCACCCTTGACTCGATGTCTGCCCGCTTGTCCGGATCGGTCAGATCGGCAAAGGAGATCTGGTTCTCCTCAAAGCAGTATCTGTCGGCCAGTTTTCGATAGGCCTTGTCCACGGCGATCTCGGCCACGCCCACCCGGTCCTGCTCCCCGGTTCCGATGCCCACCGTGCAATTGTCTTTTACATAGATCACGGAATTGGAGGTGATGCCCGACTCCACCAGCCAGCCGAAAAGCATGTCCTCATATTCCTGTTCCGTGGGCTCCCGGTCCACCGTAAAGGTTTCCCCCTTATACTCGGTGGAGGCGAGGATCAACCCCTCTTTTTTGAGGGTTTCAGGGACAAAGGACCACTGGGCCACAAGCCCGCCGTCCATGAGGCTCTTAAAGTCCACCACCCGATCCCCGATAAACCCCTGGAGCCGCTCAATGGCGTTGATGCGGATCACCCTTAAATTTTTCCTCCGCCCCAGGATATCGATGACCCCGTCTTCAAAATCCGGGGCGACCACCACTTCTGCGTACTGATCGGCAATGGCCTCTGCCGTAACCTTATCCACGGCCCGGTTTAAGGCGATACAGCCGCCGAATGCCGCCACCCGGTCTGCCATATAGGCTTTGTGGTAGGCCTGTTCAAGGCTTTTGGCCCTTGCCGCTCCGCAGGGATTGTTATGCTTGACGATCACGGCACAGGGGGTGTCCGTAAAATACCTCAGGATATTCAAGGAATTATCCGCATCGGTGAGATTGGTTTTCCCGGGGTGTTTTCCCGACTGAAGCAGTTCAATGTCTGAAACCAGATATTTTCCCGGTGCAATGGTCCGGGCATCCCCCAGGGCAAGGTTTCCGTTGACCAGCCGGTACAAGGCCGCCTCCTGGCCGGGATTTTCACCGTAGCGCAGCCCCTTGTTCACCCCGTCAATGACCCAGGAAACCTTTTCATAGAAAAGGGTCTGCCTCTTGTCCCCGTCCACAAAAGCAATCTCCATCCCAGGGGTGAAACTGTCATCCATTATGGTTTTGTACATCTCTTTGAGATCTTTGGACATGGCGTGTTCTCCTTAACAATCAGGCATAGCAGGATTGTATTTTATCAAATGATTGGCCGGCCAGGTAGTCGGCTATGGCCCGGTCGTATTGGGCTGTATGTTCAAAGGCTTTCCGGGCCAGTTCAAACCGGTCCGAAAGGGAGAGGGCTCCTTTACCCTTTTCCAGTTTTTCCAGAAGCCGGGGATAGGATCCCGGATCCACCACCGAGGCCACCCGGATGAAGTTCTTGGCCGATGCCCGGATCATGGTGGGACCACCGATGTCGATATTGCCCCTTGCATTTTCAGGGGTGGCATCTACTTTGGCGATGGTCTGGCTGAAGGGATAGAGATTGACCACCACCATGTCAATGGCCCGGGCCCGGGTCCGCTTCAGATCCCCCTGGTGGGCTTCATTGTACGTTTCCGTGAGAAGGCCCAGGTAAATCTTGAAATCAAGGGTTTTGACCAGCCCCCCCTGGGTTTCGGGCTGACCTGTATAGTCGGAGACCTGCCGGAGATGATCCTCCGCACGCTCATCCAGGATCTCGCTTATCCTGGCATATGTTCCGCCCGTGGAAAGAATCAGAATTTTCGGGTTCAAAGCCACAACCCCGGGAATAAACTCATCCAGACCGGTCTTGTCCGACACGCTCACCAGCATGGTGTCGATTCTAACCTGGTCATCGATTTGATTCACCACATTTTTTCCCATGATCTATCCTTTTATTATCGGTTTGATAGAGGTTAAAAACAGAGAAAAGCCGGAAGGGGGGAACATCCAATGGAGGGATTTCCCCCTTCCGCCTTTTGTTAAAAGCTAAATGTTAGTATGATTTGCAGATCAGGTCAAGGCCGTAATCTTCTCGATAACAGCCCCCATGATTTCCCGGTGTTCCGGGGGAACCATGAGGGCCGGAATTCTGGAATTTCTAATAACCTTCCCCTCTGATTTTTCATGACCTGAACCTGAACCCTGTTCCGGATTTCCGGAAAGCAGAACCAGTCCCATCATATCGGAAAGATTTCCCGTGACTCCCCTGGAATCCAGGTGTTCGATATATTGGAGGAAGATATTGTTCAGGGTAAGGACCAGGGGAGGCATTTGGGCGAATCCCTCCTTTCCGCACAAGATGTCCGAGATCATGGCCCGGCACCCAAAGGGCCGGTACTCGTATACCGTGCAAAGATCTTTATCCAGCAGGGGGCATCTGCCCCATCCCGGATCGTTTTCCTCTTCCGGGACTTCCCGGCCGGACATACAGGCCCGGGCAAATCCATTGGTTGTCAGGAGAGGGATATACCGTTTCCGGGGAAATTTTTCCGACAGATTCTTTGCCGCCCGCTCCTGCCCCTCCCTGCCCAGACGGTCATTGAGAAAGGCCGTCTCCAGACCGGTCAGGGTCACGTTGCAGGTACAGCAATGGGAACATCCCTTTGAACAGGCCGCTTTTTTCGCCCAGGCCGTCTCCTCCATGATCCGGGAGTAGAGCCGGTACAAGGCCTCCAGCCTTTCCAGTTCCTTTCCCTCATACCTGAAATCCATGCGATCTTCCCTGATGACTCTTTGGTTGTCCATACGGGATAAACACTTACCCCTCCTGGGACAAAGAGTCAAATATAATCCCTTCCGGTCTGATCAACCTGTCCGGCCGGAATAGAGTGGAAGACCTGGTGGACGAGCTTTGCCGGGATGCGGACAGCCTGCCCATGGACGCCCCCCTGACCCGGGTCATGACTGCGGATGTGGTCACCATCGGCCCGGACGCCTTTATCATCGTTTCCATCCGAATGCTGGAAAACCATGAAATCTCGGCCATGCCCGTGGTGGAAGACGAAAAGGTACTGGGGGGGGGGCATCTCCGGGGATATTTTGGCCCGGCAGACCCTTTTCCGTTTGCTGCAGACCATGGATTAGAGGGCGTCTCTTTACCCGCAGATGGAACAGATTATTTTCACCATTTTTATCTGCTTTCATCTGGGCCTTCTGCGGATCAGCATGAGGTCTAAAATATAAAAAAAAACTTGAACTTCCAACCCTGTCCCCCCTCCGGATACGAGACGGGGATATTTTAAAGGATTTGAGTGAGCTTTGCACACTATAGTGCTCAGTGATGTTTTTTATTGGATACTGAACTTTTATACCATTAGTGCTCGCACTGAAATTACTCAATTTCATATGTTAACTTTACAATTTATTTGATAATTGATAAACAATTTTGTATTACATATTCAAATAGTTAGAATAAGGCTCAATATCATTGTATTCATTTTTCCTGCCAAATTCTAATTATAAAAAATGATTCTTCCATTTTTTATAGAGTTTTATGGAGTGCTAAAATGGTAAATCCTGATTTCAGTAAATTAGATATCAAAGAAAGCTATAACGAAGACTCTTTAAATATCGCTTTATCAAAGGCACATGCGAAAAATACTATACTATTCTTGGGAGCAGGTTTCTCTTTAGGCTGTTACAACAAGTCCGGGAATGAATTGTTACTCGCAAAACGATTGTCTCGTAAAATCTGTCAGCTTGGTGGATTTGAGGAAGATGATGATTTAACATTTTCAGCTGACTATTATCTTAAGTATTACGATCCTGCAAAATTAATAGGTTTGCTAAAAAAATCCTTTGCCGTAGAAAAAGTTGCCGGATTTCATGAAAATATTGCAAGTGTAAACTGGCGGCGAGTTTATACAACTAATTATGATAATGCATATGAGGTTGCGGCGGGAAAGGTCGGTCGCTCGATTATTCCCATTACTCTCGAAGAGAGTCCTACACTATATTTTGGAAATAGATCTATTTGCGTTCATATAAATGGGGCAATTCAAACCCTCGACAACGAAACCTTAGAAAATTCATTTAAATTATCTGAATCATCGTATACTAAATCGGATGCCTTCGCCAATTCTCCTTGGGCGTATAGATTTAAGAAAGATTTAGAACTGTGTAGCCAAATAATTTTTGTGGGTTATTCTCTTTACGACATGGAAATAAAGCGTTTATTAGTCGAAAATGATGACATTATAAGGAAAACTTTTTTTATAACAAGAGAAGATGTTTCTATAAAATCGCATCATAGATTATCCGCATTTGGAGAGGTGTTTCCAATAGGAGTTCAAAGTTTTGGGGAGCTTTTGAAAAAAACTAAACCCAAACAGTACCCCAAAAGCATGCGTTATTTATCTGCTTTGAAAAAAGAAACTTTAAATTTAGAAGAATATTACAGAGACACTGAGATCCGTGATTTTTTATTGAGGGGTAAATGTAACATTAACTATGTTGCATCCTCTTTGACATCAAAAAAATCGCCATACGCTATAGAACGAGTGCAAGTTGGAGAAGCCTTAAATATCCTTAAATCCCAAAATATAGTTATTTTTCATGGTGCCATTGCAAATGGTAAAAGTGTCATTGTTCAACAGGTAATGGCGAATCTAATTATTGAAGGGAAACAAGTATATACGGTAAAAGATAAAGAAGCCGATTTCGAAAAAGATATAGAGAAATTGGCAGAAATGTCTGAAACTGTATATCTTGTGGTAGATAATTTCGATGATCATCTTGATATTATAAGGTACTTTTCAACATCTTTAGGTGATAACGGTAAGTTGGTTCTCACAGAGCGCCCTCAGAGATATAGACGAGCGCTTAAGGCTCTTCAAGAATTTGAAATAGAACCTTATACATTGAACGTTGATTACCTTTATTCTGAAGAAATAAAAGCTATCGATAAATTGGTCTATGAAGCTGGTTTGTGGGGTAATCTTGCATCGCTAAATCCAGAAAAAAGAATCTTGTATATATCCGATGAATGTGAATCGCAAATTTCATTTATTTTGTTAGAAATACTCAAAGCACCGTATGTAATTTCTTTGTTCAAAGATGCAATATACCCAATTATAGAGTATCCTGATACAAAAAAAACAGTCTATGCAATCTGTCTTATGCAACTTGTTTATCCATCGGAATGTAATAAAAGTTTCATATCTGATATTTCGGAATCTAATCATATCTATAGCCAGGAATTCGAAGAAAGGCTAAAAGCATCAAGCGTATTTGAAATTCGTGGTAATGAAATTATAACACGCTCAGCCATATTGGGTGTTTTTATTTTAAAAAATCTCTATAATTCATCGTATTCAATTGACCAAATAGTTAGAATTGTAGAAAAAATCAGACGAAACAGAAAATCTCAGACAAAAGAACAAAAAACACTAAGCAGTAATATTATGAAATTTGCGACTATTTCAGCAATACTGCCTGATGTTGACAAACCGTCTTCATATATTGAATTTTATGAAAAATTGAAGCAAGAAGTTCCTGACGTTATGGGGAATCCGCACTTCTGGCTACAATTCGGGATGGCTGTTTTAAGCGCTGATCACACTGATCATCTATCAGATGCCGAAAGACTTTTTACTTTTGCATATAGTAAAGCAGAAAATATCCCAGGCTATAACACTACTTATATTGATAATCAATTTGCCCGGTTAAATCTTTTGAAAGCTATTCAAGAAAAAGTACCCGATGAGAGTTTTCAATTATTCTTAAAGGCTCATAGTATTTTAAAAAATGAGGAAAGTGATAAATACAAATTTAGGCAAGCTAAATTATACATTGACTATTATGAAATTCGTTATAATGATCTATCAATAGGGGATAGAGTTAAATTTGAACATTCTTTAAAACTTATTATTAGACAATATGAAGATTTCATGTTGAAACTTTATCATTATGGTACTGTGCCACCATATCATAGGAAACATCTCTATGAATTTAAAAATATAATAAATCAAATAGTTGAACAAAGAAATAAATAAGGAATTTCAAACCACAACCTATGTCTATTAATCCACCGGCGAATCTTCAACTCAAACCAGAACAATAGTATTTATAAGGCTCTGTTATAGTAGCTGTCCGCACGGGCATGGAGGCTGTTGGGGTTTCAGCGGAGACATGGAGGGGGATTTTCTACAGACTTTTAACGGCTTGGAACGGAAAAAGGGTGATCTGTTTGAGTGCAACGAGTTTCACCCTTTCGTGGAAAGCCGATTAGAACCTGTGAAAATCCTTCCCTCTGCGGAGCTGAATCCCCAACAGCCGGACTTAAAAACTTTGATATACTCCCCCTGAAACCCCATCCCAGCGGTTGAGTTTTATCCCGGGATGCTCTATCATGAAGGTTCATTTACCTATTCTGGGGAGGACCATCATGACGGCAGACGTATTTTTCATGGACCTGACAGCCACATCCAGGGAGAACCTGATTCAAAAGCTTGCAAGACTGATGATCAAGGCCGGGATCAAGGATGTTTTATCCGAAAAAGACCTTACCGCAGTCAAGATCCATTTCGGTGAGCAGGGCAATACCTCCTATATCCGGCCAATCTATATCCGGGAGGTGATCCGGTCTGCCCGGGATCTGGGGGCAAACCCCTTTCTCACCGACGCCAACACCCTCTACGTGGGCACCCGGTCCGATGCCCTCTCCCATATTAAAACCGCTATAGAAAACGGGTTTTCCTATTCATCCATGGACGGGGCCCCGGTGATCATTGCCGACGGCATCCGGGGCAAATCCGAAACCGCTGTTCCGGTGGACCAGAAAAACTGCAAAGAGGTCTATATCGGATCTGAAATCGTAGATGCCGACGCCCTGATTTCCGTGGCCCATTTCAAGGGACATGAACTGGCCGGATTCGGCGGGACCCTGAAAAATGTGGGCATGGGATCGGCCTCCCGGCGGGGAAAATTGGACCAGCACTCCAATGTCAGCCCGAAAATAAAACGCAAAACCTGTATCGGATGCGGGGAATGCGCGGCCCACTGCCCGGGATCCGCCATCTATCTGGAAGAGAAAAAAGCCTTTATCAATAAGGAACTCTGCATCGGATGCGGGGAATGCATTGTGCGCTGTCCCACGGAATCCGTAAAGATCAACTGGAACCAGACCGTGCCCGTGTTCCTGGAGAAGATGATGGAGTACAGCCTGGGGGTGCTGAAAGACAAGACAGACAAGACCCTGTTTATCAACTTCATCACCCGGGTTGCTCCCAAATGCGACTGCCTGCCCTACAGCGAATCCCCCATTGTCAATGATATCGGGGTGGTGATTTCCAGGGACCCGGTGGCCATTGATCAGGCCAGCGCCGACCTGGTCAACGGGCAACAGGGCCTTCCCCATACGGTTCTCACAGACAATTTAGGCCCGGGGCAGGACAAATTCAGGGGACTTTATCCTGACGTGGACTGGGAACATCAGCTGGAATATGCCGAAAAGATCGGCCTGGGCACCCGGAAGTATAGTCTGAAAAAGATGAAGACCCTGTCCTATAAAAAGGGATAAACACCCATGTACATTGCCAGGATCAAAAACCCCAGGGGCTTCAACTTCTTCCTGAGGGAATCCAGGAAAAAGGATGCCGGTTTTGTCTTCCAGGATCTCTTTGACCTGGGCCCCTGCCCCGGCCAATGGGTCCGGTATCCGGGCCGGAACGCCTTTTACCTGGATGAAGACATGGTGGACTCTGTCATGGATCTGGCCCAAAACTTTGACATGGACCTGCTGGAAGACCTGTTCTGGCCCTGGGTGAGGCCGGATATCCGCCGGGCCGTGGAAACCTTTAGGAACCGGTCCTTTTCCGGCCGGGCCAGGCTCACCGACTCTGAAAAAGAAGGCCTCCTCAAATCCACCCATGCCTTTGACAAGAGGCGGGCCCATTACCTCAAGTTTGGGAACATGGACCAGGGTCCCCTGGAAAACATGCCCCCGGCCCTGTTTAAAGACCTGATCCATAAGTCCAGGGATGAAATCGAACAGGGCTTCATGGCCCGGGAAGCCGTGCTCAGGGCCAGGGAAGTCAAATCCTATGTATATGCGATCTTTGATATCCAGAGCTTTTTTTCCGGATTCCTGGCAAAAAAGATGCCCCAGGCCATGGACCAGAATAAGGTGGAGGCCCATTTTCTCAAGGAACTCTGCCGGCTGAACAAGGATCTCTTCGGCCTTGACTCCCGCCTGGACACTTATATGATCCGGTATCTGATCATGTTCTTTGACCATGAATATGCCCACACCACCCTTCTGGAGGAGATGGAACGGGATTTCAAATTCAGGCACAGATCTTTTTCCGCCCCACCCAAACCCTCCATGCAGACCCAAAAAGCCTGTGCAATATTTGAAATGGATAAGAGTGAGTTGAAAACCCTGAGCAAACGGGGCCTGACCCGGCGGTACAGAAAGCTGGCCGGGAAAGCCCATCCGGACCGGGGGGGCTCCCATGAGGATTTCATCAAACTGAACAACGCCTTTGAAGCCCTCCTGGCAAAACTCAAGTGATCTTAGGGATTCTTCCTTTCCGGTGCCAGGGCCAGGATAAGGATGGCCATGACAACAAGGAGGCTGCCCCCGGCCTGGGAAAGGGTGAGTCTCTCTTCTAGAAAAATGCAGGACAAGACCACGGCGCTCACCGGCATGATTGCCGTGAACACCCCTGCCGTACTTCCGGTAACCCTGGACACCCCGTTGAACCAGAATAGATAGGCCAGCACGGTAAAGACCGCCCCAAAATAGAATATTGCCCCCCAGGCCAGGGGAGACACCCCGGAAAAATCAAATGAGATCGCCTGGAAAAGGGCAAAGGGGAAAAACATGACCCCTCCGGCCAGGCAGAGATAACCGGTCAGGGCCAGGTTGGAAATCCTGGATGAAATCTGTTTTCTCATGAGGAGGAAAAAGGCCTCCCCGGCCACGGCCCCCACCATGAGCAGGTTCCCGAACAGGTGGTCTGCCTCCATATCAAACCCGGCAAAACCGGACAACCCGTTTACCATGATAACACCGGCCACCACCAGAACGATGGCCAGGCCCTGGACCAGACCGGGCCTTTCCCGGAACAGCAGAAAGGTCACAACCGCCATCATGGCCGGTGAGGTGGAGGTGATGATTCCGCCTTCAATGGCAGAGGTATACCTAAGCCCCCAGAGTACGAAAACCGTAAACACGAACTGGCCGCAGAATGCCATGAAGATGAGCCGGAGTGCATCCCTTCCCGATATGCGGGAAAGACCTCTTTCCTTGAAGATCAAGATGGGCATAATCACGGCAAAGGCGATGAGGAAACGCAGACCCGATGCCAGGAAAACAGGAAAGGCATGGGTGATGACCTTGCCGAACACCATTGAACTGCCCACGATGACCATGGCCAATGTCAAATTCAGATATGCATAGAGTCTGGTTTTCACTTCTCTTCTCCCCGTCGGTTTGAGGAGATTCTTACACGCCCGGGTTTTCATTTTCTTGGATGAAATTGCCCTTTCCATTCTTTTCCGGCCTTTCCCGGCAATAGTTTTCCCTTTTTACCGGTTGAAATTCTCCTGTCCATAGCTATATTGTGTGAGGTCATTTTGCCCTTATTTTGGGTGATCTGATTTTATAGAACCAGAAAACAGGACACGGGCGGTCGAAAGCCCCCGCGGCCAGAGGAGATAAAATGGGAAAACGTATTGTTATTGTAGGAGCCGTTGCCCTGGGGCCCAAGGTGGCCTGCCGGCTGAGAAGGCTCGACCCTGAAGCTGAAATTACGGTGGTGGACCGGGACTCCCTCATCTCATACGGGGGATGCGGAATCCCCTATTATGTGGGAGGCGATATCCCGGATATAGAAGGACTCTGTTCCACCTCTTCCCATGCCCTGAGGGATCCGGAGTTCTTCCGGAGAAGCAAGGGGGTGGATATCCTGCCCCGGGTGGAGGCCCTGGGAATAGACCGTCAGGCAAAAAAACTCCAGGTCCGTCACCTGGACACCGGGAAAGAAGAATCCCTTGACTATGATAAACTGGTCATTGCCACCGGAGCCACCCCGTTCAAACCGCCCATCCCGGGGGCGGATTTTCCCATGGTCTTTACCGTGTCCAACCTTCACTCGGCCCGGGACATCAAGGAGAAGATCTCCAAGGGCCAGGTGGAAAAAGCCGTGGTCATCGGTGCCGGAGCCATCGGCATTGAAATGGCAGAGGCCCTGACCGATCTCTGGGGAATCGAGACCACTGTGGTTGAAATGGCAGACCAGGTACTGCCGGCGGCCCTGGGGAAAAACATGTCCCGGATCATTGAAAACCAGCTGGAAAAGAACGATGTCAAAGTCATGCTTTCCGAAAAGGTGGAAGAGATCGTTGGCGACCCCGAATCCGGGGTAACCGCCGTCCGGACCGGCTCCGGAACCCTGGACTGCGACATGGTGGTCATGTCCGCCGGGGTCAGGCCCAACACCTTGTTTGCAAAGGAATCCGGTCTTGCCTGCGGCAGGTCAGGTGCCCTGCTGGTGGACCGGGGCATGAGGACCACGGATCCCCATATTTACGCCGGTGGAGACTGCGTGGAGCTTCGAAACCTGGTCAACGGGGAAAACATGACCATGCCCCTGGGATCCCTGGCCAACCGCCAGGGCAGGATCATTGCCAACAACATTTACGGACGGGCATCCAAATTCAAGGGCACCGTGGGCACCTTCTGCATCAAGGTCTTTGACATGGCCGCGGCCAAAGCAGGCCTGACCTTTGCCCAGGCCCGGGACATCGGATACGACCCGGTCCACAGCCTGGTGGCCCAGCCGGACAGGGCCCATTTTTATCCCGCTTCAAAGCTCATGTACATCCATCTCATTGCCGACCGCAAGACCCGTAAGATCCTGGGAATTGAAGCCATCGGCTCCCAGGGGGATGCCGTCAAGTCCCGGGTGGATTCGGTTGCCCCCCTGCTCCAGGCCGGCATTGACGTGGATGAGGTCTGCGTCCTGGAAACCGGATATGCCCCGCCCTTTGCCTCTGCCATGGACATCATCAACAATGCGGGCAATGTCCTGGACAATATCCTGGAAGGCAAAAACATTACCATGGATCCTGTTGACTTTATCCGGGCATTTGAAAAGAACGAGATCCAGGTCCTGGATGTGAGGGATCAAAATGAGATTGAGCCCTTTATCAAAAAATACGGAAAGCGCTGGATGAACATTCCCCAGGCCGAGCTCAGGGACCGGCTGGATGAAGTGCCCGGGGACCGGCCGGTCTGCCTGGTCTGCGGTACCGGGGCCAGATCCTATGAATGCCAGGTTCTTCTCTCCCAAAACGGCTTTGACAATATCTGCAATGTTCAGGGGGGACATGCCATGCTGTTGGCAACGGCTCCAAAATTCGTATAAGACCTGATCCGCTTACTTGAGAAAGTCAGCCAAAAGGCATGGTGATCTTTGAAGCCCTGAAATTTTTAGGGGCGCAAATAAGTTCCCATGCCTTTTTTTCTTTTCCATATTGTACTATATCAGCCGGGAGGAGTTGAAAAAATCTTAAGGATACTAAGATGAACCACATCCAAACCTCCCGGGAACGGATTCCGGCAATTGATATTGCCAGGTTCTATGCCATGGTCCTGGTCTATTACGGCCATATTGTGGAGCAGGTCATGTACCTGGGCAGCGGCCCGGCTGCAGTCCAGTATAAGTTTATCTATTCCTTTCACATGCCTTTGTTCTTTTTTCTGTCCGGAACTGTTGTTGCGGACAGGAAACTGGCCCTGCCCCTGGGCCGGTTTCTCAAATTGATTCTGGGGGCAAGGCTGGTTCCCTATCTGCTATTCAGTATTCTTGTGGGCGTTCTCTCTTTCTTCATCCCGGGATGGTTCCCCCTGGGAGCCCTGACCGACGCCGCGGCCTACCTCAAGGGGATCGCCAAAACCCTCACCGGCTTTCCCGCCTTCTGCATTCCCCTCTGGTTCATGGCCCTGCTCATCAGTGTGGAGATTTTTCATTATCTTCTTATAAAAATCGTAACCAGGCCGTTGATGCTGGCATGTTCCGCAGCCATCCTTTATTGCGGCGGGTATGTTCTCAATGAAGCCTATAATTTCGTGGCCCAGGGCCAGGCCTTCTGGTTCATCAATGAAGTCCCGGTGGTCTATTGTTTTTACGCGGCAGGTATCCTGATCCAGAGGTTCGGCTGGCTGGGACGCGATTTCTCAAAACTGAAAACCGGGATCGGTTCGATCCTTTGCCTGCTCCTGGTCTTCCTCACCTTTGACCTGAATCAGGGGCCTTTCCGGATCATCCAGGCGGTGGTAATTGTTCTGTCCGGCCACGGCAATCTCTTCTTCTTCCCGTTTACGGCCTTTGCCGGCTCGCTCTTCATCCTCCTGGCCGCCCGCACCGGCCCGGCATGGACATGGCTTTTATATATGGGAAAGAATTCCCTGTCCCTGTTCTGCCTCAACGGGCTGTTTTACCATTTCATCAATCCCGGGGCAGCCAAGTGGTTTGCCGGGACCTTTGATTTGACCCATGGAACGGTTTTCGCCTATTCATCGGCCATGACCTTGATCAGCCTGGCTCTCTGTGTACCCCTGGTTTACCTGCTCACGACCTTTCTGCCCCAGTTCATGGGAAAGCCCGCAAAAAAGGGGCCCATTTTCGGCCCCCTGATCCGGTCCTGACCTAACTTGCCGAATTTTTCTGGATCTCCCGGCCTCCGGATGAGAACCGGCCAGAAAATCCAGATCTGCCCTTCAAAAAAACCTTACAGCAGTTTCACGTCCCTTGCCAGTTTGAACCGGGACGTGAACTTCATCACCTCCCTGTCCTCTGCATCCGTTAGACTGCAGTCTCCCCGGAGCAGGCGGTCGTCCACCAGGGTAACATCGGCCTTTGCCGTGAGCACCCCCTGGGTTACCGGGGCCAGAAATTCAGATGTGAGTGAAATGGTCCCGAACCGGCTCCCCGGAGAAACCAGGCTCTTGACAGCCATGGCCACGGCCGTATCTGCCAGGGTAACCATGGCGCCGCCATGGACCAGTCCTGCGCCCTGGGACAGCCGGCGGACAAAAGGCATGGTCAGAAGGGAATGCCCGTTCCGGGCCTCCAGGATCTCGATACCCAGAAGCCGCTCAAACGGGGAGCAACTGATCCACTTTTCCAGCCGCACATCATGGGGACCGGTAGATAGAGACGGGAACTCGGCGGTTTTTTCTGATTTGGATTTCATTCCTTTGATCTTTCATCCTTTAAAATATTCAAACCGCCCGGTATCATGCCATATGGCAGGATATATTTCAACTTTTGTGCCGGGTCTTATCAGGACGAACACACTCAAACATTCAGGTCGGGCAGTTGAGACTTCAGCGGAGACATCCGGGTAATTTCGTACATGCTCTTAACGGGTTGAAGCGGCAAAAGGGTGACCTGTTTGAGTGAAACGAGTTGTCACCCTTTCGTGGAAAGCCGTTTAGAGCATGTAAAAATTGTTCCTGCTGCGGAGATGAAGCCTCAACTGCCTCTATAGGGGAAGGGAAAATCTTTAAGATGGTAAATAGGATTCTGGTTTTCCGGTCCGCCCTGCCAATGGCCGGTGCCAAAACCAATCCTTTTTACCTGCCATCGCCCTGCCGGTCTTATAAATAGATATTCTTCAGCCAATACAGTGGATCGAATTCCCCCGGACAGAATGGACACTCTTTCCAGGCACTCCTGGCTTCCTTGCACAGGGACAGATTGTCACAAATGGCTTTTGCTGCCGACTCCAGATCCGACTCTATATATTTCAGGCAGGTCCGGCTGGGATTTTCAATACACTCTTCAAATTTTTGGGCATAATTCCCGACATATTCATCATCCCCCATTCCAATATTTCCCACCTTGATTTTTGAATATCCGACCAGATTGCTGAGACAGGCACTGCCGACACAACCGGCGGCGTAAACCGAAGAATGCTTGATATCCCCCGCCTCAACGCAAACATTGGCATTGCCGTGAACAGGACCCTGTACGTTTCCGATCCACATTCCCAGATCATTGTCCTTGGAATTGAAATCCGCCTCCACATCCACGGACAGGTCCCCCGTGGTGATTCTGATTTTGGTGGATCCGTCTATCTTGCCGGTCACATCGCCGACTTTGATGGCAACCGAAGAGTTGGCCCCCAGAATTTTATTGTCAATATTTCCCACCTTTATCTTCGAGTCGACCCCGCCTTCCGGAGAGCCGGAGATCCATCCGATGTCAATCTCGGCGGTTGAGTTCAAACCGACAGCCGAAGTGCTGATGTTTCCTGTGGTAATATTGAGGTTGATATTCTCGGCATCGTCGGTATCGATCCTTCCTATGTTCTCAATGGACTTCCCCTGTCCCAGAACCCCGGTACCTGAAGCGGTAATATTGCCCGTGGTGATGGTGATTGAATTGTCATGACCTCCGTTTGTCAAGGCCCCGATGGTCTGCTGGACACGGCCGGAGCCTGCCAGGCCTTTTCCGGCGCCGGTGACCTCTCCCACTGTGAGGTTGATGCTGTTCCTTGAGGCGGTTTCTGTTGATCCATCGATTTCACCGATGAGCTGGGTGGATTTGCCGAAACCAAGGTCTCCGGAGGCCACATTGGTGATCTGCCCCTTGGCATCAACGGCGATGGAGTTGTCCCTGACATCCCCTTTTTCCCATCCGATTTCCTGGGTGGCCTTGCCGGAGCCAATGATTCCCTTCCCTGCATTTTTCACCTCTTTTTCAAGGGTCAGTTCGATCCGGTTGCCCGATGTCTGACCGGTTCCGTCAATCCCTCCGATTTTCTGGACGGCTCTCCCCGAGCCAATGCTCCCGGACCCTGCATTGGCGATCTCCCCTTTTGCACCGACAGAGACCTTGTTGCCGGAAAGATTTCCCTTCAGCCATCCGATTTCCTGGGTGGCTTTACCGACCCCGATGATTCCGTGCCCGGCATTTTTGACCTCTTTTTCAAAGGTCAGTTCAACCCGGTTGCCCGATGTCCTGCCGGTTCCCTCAATCCCGCCGATCTCCTGAACCGCCCTGCCCGAGCCAATGGTTCCGGATCCCGCATTGGTGATCTTTTCTTTTGCATCCATGGCGATTGAATTATAAATCAGATCGCTTCCCTCCATCTGTCCGATGGTCTGGGTGGCTGAACCGGCACCAAGGATGCCGACTCCCGTATTGACGCCTCCTTTCTCAAGGGTCAGTTCAAGGACGTTGCCAAAGGCGATCCCTGTTTTGCCATTGGCCTCTGTCTTTCCGATTGTCTGTGATGCCTGGGCACGGGCGGCCAGGCCGGCCCCCACATTGGTCAGCGATCCGCCGGAGGAAATTTCGATCCTGCTGTTTTCCGTTGTCTGCCCGGTAAACACACCGATGTCCTGACTCGCCCGGGCAGAGGCGGCCAAAGAACCGGCCGCATTGGTAACCCGGTGCTTCAAATCCAGGGATAAGACATCCCGGGCAAGATCCCGGCTGTCTGCCACCCCGAGATCCTGGGTGGCTTTGGCATAGGATGCGAGGCCGGCGGCCACATTCAGCACCCCGTGCAGGGATGCGTCAATATCCAGTTGATCGATATGGAGCTGGGAATGGGATGCAGACGCGATATTTTGTGCCGCCTTGGCAAGGGCAGCCGCGGCTGTCCCGACATTCAGGATCAACTGGTCATCCTTTACCGAGATATTTGTTCCGGTAACTGTTGAGACGGGTTCACAATACCCAATAACACCTGAAAAACAGAACAGAAAGAGAACCAATCCCTTTTGCAATGAACAGGAGCCCATTGCTTTCATCAAGGCCTGTCTCACCCCCAAAGGGCTATTTGGCCTTAGCGGCGGCATTTTTACCCTCTTTACCGGCGGTAACGGGAGAAGGAATAAGCGTATGATTCTCCCACCAGGGCACATATGCCGTATCCCTGGCCGGGGTGAATATATTCATCATTCGAAATGTATCATACCCCAGGATGCCGGAGGCCATAAGCCCCATATGCTGCTGATATTTTTGCAGCCCCTCCCGGGTCAAAAGATCAAGATTCCCGTTTATCTCTCCGTCGTAATAGTGAAGATCCCTGAGTGCTTTCTGGGCAAACCTGACAATGGATTGACTGTCTGTTTTGTGCAGTTCCACAAATTGCCGGCGCAACTGCTCGTTTTTGGCCTCAACCGTACCGGCATTGGCCAGACACCGCCAATAGGGAACCCCTTGGATTTTACCGATGATTTCAATGGCGCCCACCTGAATCAAAGAACGGAAAGCCTGGTTAAAGTCCAGGGTGCGGTGATTGGACAGATGGTAGCTATAGCCGAGATCGCCAAGGGTTAAATCAATGGAGCGTGAATTGCTCGCACCGCCGCTCATGGCCAAGGTATTGGCGGAACTGGCCCCGGGAATAATCTGTAAATTGGATACAAAGCCCGCACTCATATCCAATGTCACCGTTCCGTAAGATGCACTGTTTGAATTGCTGCCGCTTACATCCTCGGCCCCGATGATGGAGTAGAATGTGTTATGGTTGATCAGGTCTCCGTTGTCTATGGATACGGAAGTGCCGTCCCCTTCCTGACCGGACCAGATGTTTTTTATATGCTGGGTTACCCCTCCCCGTATAAAGTAGTCAGGCACATAAAAGCTTTTATTGTCCGGGTGGGCGCCGTTCAGATTCACGATATTCTGAATATCTGACCCGTAGGCCACAAATTTCACGCCTTTGCTGCGAACCGCCATGCGTGACAGGGCCGTAATCAGCATCTCTTTCCCGCCCGAAGAAATGGAGCGGGAGGAGGTGTAATTCAAAAGTCCGTCCGAGGCGATATATATGGGCGCCACTTTATTGATCAGCATCAAATCATCCATGCAGGCACAGGCTTCATTGAAATTCGTGACAACCGGGTTGGGCATGTTTGAAGGATGCTGGGCCTTGACTTCGTCAGGCACCATGGGCATTTTGACTGCCGAACAACTGGCAAGAACAAGGGACATGAAAAGTAAAACAAGAAAACAAAACATCCGGTTCAAAGAATTTATTGATGGCATGATAAAACAACACCCCATTGTCTATTGGATGGAATAGAGGTCCTTCCACCTTATTTTTTATTTTTCCCGGACCCGTCTGCCCGATTCCTACCGGCAGGCATGGGCGAAACCGCAATCAACCGGCGAACAACCGGTGTGCTATTATTTTCAGGCACCCGGATCGTACGAACATTGTTACCAAGCTCTTCTGCATAGTTGAGTAAGATATGCTCCCGCCTGTTCCGCTTGCACAGAATCTGCCAGGTATTGAACTTCCCTGCCGGTACAACCACCTCAACCCGTCCCTGCACCTCGCACTCCCAGACTCCGGAATACTCCCCCGGCGGCCGGGTATTGAAAACCTCTTCGCGGAAACGAATCTTGTTGCCTTTTTTGAGTGGATGAAGATTTCCGGACATGGCGGTTATCATCCGCCTGCCCGATTTTCGTTCCCCCTCCCACCGCAATGCCGGCAGAATCATGGACAGGCTGGTCAGCTTCGTATCTGATTTGCTGTTGCGCCAGGTGATGTTCTGATCGTCCAGGGCGGTTGCTTCCCAACGCTCTGCAGGGTTATCATAAACAAAGACACTGCCCTGGGATACCGCCGATTTTGACAATCCCGCAGGAACAAAGATACTGTTCCTTGAATCCCTTTGAATTCCGGAGATTCCCTGATCGCCGATGTGTGGAGTAACAATAGCGTGCTCCGGCTGGGGGCCCACACGGACACATCCGGCCTGTACCAGCAGAAGGCAGAAAAGAATGGCTGTCAGGAAACTTGAACGATGTGAAACACTCATGCTGGGGTTACCTGTTATAAGTGATCGATTTCACTGCTGAAAATTCCGACCTCCACCAGAAAGAGCCCGATCTGCATGGCAAGTCTGTCCTGGTCCAGTTCACTGTCGCCTAAGAAACTGATGGCCAGGGATAATCCCACCGGACCCTCACCATCAACATTGCCGGACCTAAATGCCTTGCTTCTCTGCATATTGCTGATATGGTTCCAATTGTTTAACTGCTCGGGTTTTATTTTTTTTACCACCCCGAAATCCGCGTATAAAACCACATCCGAGCAGCCGGCATCACCGCAGTCCGCCATAAATACGGCAATATCTTTTACATTTTCCACGGTCTTATCAAATACAAAATGGGGATTCCCTTTGGCATCCTTAAATTCCGTTACCTTGTGCCCAAGTCTTGTAACGGCTGTCTTGACGGCCTCTGCCGTCACTGAAACACGGGGGGAATCTCCGCCCATGACCAGTTCTCCCGCATGGGCACTGAGAATAAAAACACTGGCCAGACTGACTGCCATGATGCTTACCACCCAACTCTTATTCCATACTTTCATTTTTCTGCCCCTTATCGAAAACTTATTTACAAAATTTACCTGATTTACTTTCCTGAATTGATGATATGCCCCTGAACAATGACTGTTGTGCTGTGCGGCCGGTTCATGTCATTTGCCGGATATATATTTCCCAGGGAAACACCGCTGCCGTCTGTCTGATGGTGTGCGGCAATATTGCTGTTGCGGTATGAACGAAGCTTTGCCGTGTGGGTGTCCGGTCCGGCCACGGAACTGGATTGAAAGCGGTGCTTGCTTGCGGCTTTGTTCAGCATCAGTACCGCATGAACATCATTATCCATGACATCGTCCTGGGCAAAACCGGAAACCGCAAACAAGAGCAGGCCGGAAACCACCAGAATCTTTTTAAACCACAGAGGATATGACATTCAGCACCCGGATCCCCCGATGGTTCCGACGGACTGGCAGGTTACATTTGCGCTGCCCACGGCCACACCCACATTCACAACACCGCCAACACCATTTATCGTAACTTCAGCCTTGGCATTCCCGGAGATATTGCCGCTTAAAATTCCCGCCACGGTCTGTTTGCATTCAAGAGCTCCGCCTACGCTCACACCCACATTTACAATTCCGCCGACACCGTTGATGGTCGCCTTGGCCGTGGCATTCCCTCCGACCACAGGCGGTTCATGGGTTTTCATCAAGACCTTGGCAACATCGACAATCGTATCACCCAAATCCCTGCCATTCCCGGCATTCGCAGTCGTTACAACACTACAAGTCAGAACCAGCGCACAAACCAGCTTTTTAATTCTCATACCCAACCTCCGTTTTTTTATTCCCTTTTTTGAGTGGATCGTCCGATGCACGGATAGACAACCCGTCACACATCAGAAATCTCCTTTTTCATCTTTCTATTGCTTGTCTACATCCGGAGCATACTGGACCGGTTTTCCAGAAAGCTTCCAGGAATCTTCCAAAAAACTTCCAAAATCAAGCTGAATATGCTCGGATCCCTTGCAGGGCAAGGATTTTACAATTTTAAAAAATATTTACAGGGGAGGACAAAAGGGAGAAAGAGAAGAATCGCAGCCTTAATTTATGCTGGCATAGAGGCGCCGGATGTTTTCCTCGGCATTGATGCCAAGTTCATTTTTTAATACATCTTCATAGGCTGCAAAATGTTTGGCTGCTTTGGCTTTTTTGTTCGTCTTTTTGTAAATCTGCAGGAGCAAAGAGGTGATCTGCTCCTCATAGGGATTTTTTTCAAAGGCCTTTAATAACAGGATCTCGGCTTTTTCATATGACAAAAGATCCAGGTATTTTTCAACGAGTCTGATGGCAAACCGGGTGTAAAGATTGTTGATTCTTTCCCTTTCCGGATAGGCCCAAAGCCACGACTCTTCTTCCAGGTACTCTCCGGTATAAAGGTTTTCCATGGCCTCAAGGGTTAAGATGTCTGTATGATCGTCGATCTTTGAAACCGCTTCTTCGAATAAGGCAGTATCCGGTTTGATCCCGGGGCCCAGTTTGATAAAATATTTTCCACTGAGCTCAACCATGTCCCGTTTTATATTATAGCTCTCAAGGGCCTTGCGGATATAGTGCATCCCGCTGTAGAGCCTTGCCACGGATGTCTTTGGATTGTCTTCCGGCCAGAGTTCTTCCAGTATGCGTTCCTTTGACATCTTTTTGCCCCTGTTCTGTATCAGGAAGGCGGCCAGCTCCCGGGTCAATGCCGAGCGCCAGGTGATGGGCGGCTTTCCCTTCCATTGTATCTGAAAATGGCCGAAACATCTGATTTCAAGGATTTCTCCCGGTTGAGACAGCGGGTTCCGGCGGCGGTCCAATGTCTGGGTTTTACCTGATATTTTCTGAATGGTCTTTGCCAGGCGATTTTCTGATATCGGTTTTACAAGATAATCCAGGGCGTCCACCGCAAACGCGTCCACCGCATATTGATTATGGGATGTGACAAACACAATCTCGGTATTCGGGTTTATGTCCTTAATCTGGGAGGCTGCATCCAGTCCGATTAACTGCGGCATATTGATATCAAGGAAGACCACATCCGGCTTGATTTTTTTTATCCTTTCCAGGGCTTCCAAAGGGTCTGTAAAAAGCCCTTCCACCTCAATATCAGGATATCTGTCCAGCTCGTGGGCCAATATCTTGAGTGCAAGCTGATCATCATCAATCAATATCGCTCTTATACCCATATTCCCCTCTATCTATACATTCTGCTATGGGTATATACAATTTTTTACTCTTTTTTTGAACCGGAATCTGAAAACCTGTGATGTGCTGTGATTCAATCCATATCCGGATGACCGGGGATGGTAAAATAAAAAGCAGAGCCCTTTCCAGGCATGCTTTCAACCCATATTTCCCCTTGGTGTTTTTCGATGAATTCCCTGCAGAGGACCAGTCCCAGACCGGTTCCTGTTTCATTCTGGGTTCCGGGAGTGGAACAGTTTTCACCGATAGTGAAGATCTTTTCAATAAAGGATTCCGACATTCCGATTCCTGTATCCTTTATTGAAACAATGACCTTGTCTTTATCGATCCGGGCTGAAATATTGATTTCTCCTCCGGGCTCGGTAAATTTAACGGCGTTTGATACCAGGTTTCTCACGATGGTACTCATCATGTCTTTATCCGCATAAATTGGAATTTCAGAAGATAAATCGCTTGTAAGAATGATGGATTTTTGTTCTGCAATGTCGGTAAATATAAAGATATTTTCTTCCATGATATCTTTCAATTCCATATGTCCGGGATTGTACTTCATCATGCCGGTCTGTGATTGCGACCATTCCATAAGGTTCATCAGCAGGTCAACCGAATTTTGGGATGTCTGATGGATCATCTCGGAATACGCTTCCACTTTTTCAAAATTTTTATTTTGAATCTCTTGGCAAAGGATCCTGCTCAGGCCGGAGATGGAGCTTAAAGGGCTTCTCAAATCATGGGCAACGATGGAGAAAAATTTATCTTTTTCGGCATTGGCCTTGGATAGGGCTTTGGTTTTGATTTTCAGGGCCTGCTCTGTTTTTTTATGCTCGGTGATGTCGTACAGCATACCGGTCCAGATGATCTCTCCGTTTTCCAATGGCATGGGTATGGATTCAAAATGGATCCAGGTGATCTCCCCTTCAATCAATAAACGCCCCTCCCACAGGAAGGGAGACATCTCCTGGTTGGCCTTACTGTTCATTCTGGCAAATCCCGGCCTGTCCTCGTCAACAACCCGGCTGACCAGGAGTGCCGGATTGTTTTCAGCCACCTGCCGGCTCACCTTGAGAATTTCACAAAACCCGTCATTAACAAATTCAAATTCATAGGGTGCGTCCTCTGTATCCTGCCATGTTTCATCTGATTTCCCGCTTGGGAAAACCCGTATGCGATAGATTCCGCCGGGCAATGAATTTGTAAAATCCAGATATAATCGGCGTTGTTCCGTCAATTCTTTTTTGGTCTGTTTAAAATCCAGCTCTGCTTTTTTTAATTCCTTAATTTCAGTTCTTAACCGGGTCACCTCCTCTAAAAGCTGGTCTTTTGTTCTCTTCTTAGAATTCATATCCGATCACCCGCCTCATTCATTTATATTTCAAAAACCAAATCCTGTGGAGCGGATCAGGATTCTCAGCTATTCTTCCCCCAAAGGCCAAAAGCCGCGTTAGGCTGCCTTTTTCAGCCGGGGCAAGCCCTTCCCGGTTAAAATGAACAGGCCTTTTCCGGTTACGGGCCGCATATCTCCATCTCTGTTATAATAAACTTCAAAGGATTTAAAGAAAATTCTTTAAACTTTCTTCAAAACCGTCAAACCGGACAGGATGGATTCTAAGGCAATGCCCTGCCCGGCCTTCTTCAGATCCGGGAACAATACCTTTTTTTATTTCATAACCGGACGGTTTTGCGATTTTACAAGAGCCCGGGCAGAAAAGTGATAATCCAGGGGAAAACCATGAGCAGGACAATACAGACCACATAGGCGGGGAGGAAAAAAGAGACCCCCTTGAAAACTTCCTTGAGTCCTGTTTCCCTGGCCATGCCGGCCACCACATAGGTGGTGGCGCCCACGGGCGGGGTCACTGCCCCCAGGGTGGTGACCACGGTGATGAGAACGGCAAACCAGACCGGATCGCATCCCAGTTCACTGGCCACGGGAAAGAAGATGGGAATGGTGATGAGCAGCAGGGCCAGGGCGTCCATGATGGCCCCGCCCACGGCGTACATCAAAAAGATCACGCCCAGGACCATGGTGCCGGGCACCGGCAGAGAGGCCACCCAGGAGGCCATGTTAAAGGGAATCCGGGTCAGGGTCAGGAACTTGCCCAGGATCATGGCCCCGGCAATGAGCAGGATGACCATGCAGGAGATCCGCAGGGTATCCTGAACCGCTTTAAGGAAATTTTCCCAGGACAGGGACCGCCGGACCAGGCTGATGACCACGGCGAAAAAGGCCCCGGCTCCCCCCGCCTCGCTGGGGGTGAAATAGCCCACGTAAAGCCCGGTCATGATCAAGAAAAACAGGATCATCATCTCCACAGCCCCGGAAAGGGAACGGATCTTCTCGTCAAAACTCGATTTCGGACCGGCCGGTCCCCAGCTAGGATTGAGCCGGCAAAGGACATAGACCGTGGCCATCAGAAGAAGACTGAGAAGAATTCCGGCACCGATGCCCCCGTAAAAAAGCCGGGCAATGGACTGCTCCGTGGAGAGCCCGATGATGATCAGCACCACCGAAGGGGGGATGACCACCCCCAGGGTGGAGCCACAGGCAATGGCTCCGGTGGAAAGCAAAGGTTTATACTTGAACTTTGACATCTGGGGAAAGGCCACCGTGGTCATGGTGGCGGCGGTGGCTGTATTGGATCCGCAGATGGCGGCAAAGGCCGAGCAGGCCAGGATGGTGGCCATGGCAATCCCGCCCCTTATATGGCCCACCCATTTATAGGCGGCCTGGTAGAGCTTTTCATTGACCCCTGAATAAAAGGCGATCTGCCCCATGAACACGAACATGGGAATCACGGTGAGCCCGTACTTGGAAAAAACCGACCAGAGCTCCGAGGAGACCATGTTGGCCCCGGCGTTGAAATTGAGGATATAGGAGAATCCGCAGAAGCCCACCAGGGCCATGGCAAAGCTTACGGGCATCCCGAATACGAACAGCAGCAGCAGCAGGATTCCAATGCCCAGAATCCCGATCAGGGTCAGACTCATCCGGTTTTATCCTTTTTGTCCCTGCCAAAGCAAAGGAGCATATCGGTAAACAGGATGACGGCCAGAAGAAAACAGCCGGCCGCCACCACATAGGCAAAGGGGTAATAGACGATCCGCAGGGTTTCGGACACCTCCCCGGTCTCGTAAAGGGTATGGCCCTTTTTGGCCACAAACCACCCGGCAACGGAAAAAAAAGCGGCACAGATCCCTGTGTTCACAGCGCCGAGAGCCTGTTTCACCGGACCGGGAAACCGGTTGAACAGGATATCCACATGGATATGCTCTTTCTTCTTCTGGGTGATTCCCATGGCCAGGGCCGTGAGCACGGCCCCGGCAAACCCCATGATCTCATAGGTTCCCCGGACCGGCATCCAGACCTTTCTTAAAACGATATTGGCAAAGGTGAGCAGGATCATGGAAACCAGGATCACCCCGGCCCCGGCCGCTGCCCACCGGTTGAGGCGGTCGTTGATTTTTTCCAGATATTTCATTGGGTTTTACATATGCTTTTTAATGAGACTCTTGATGTCATCCACTATTTTTTCGCCGGGCAGATTCTTTGCCTTGGCAGATTCGATCCACTTGGCCGTAATGGGGGCCAGTTTATCGTCCCATTCCTTTTTCTGCTCCGGGGTCAGGGTGATCACCTTGACCTGGTGCTTTTCCTTTGACCAGGCCATGGATTCCTTTACATGATTGTCCATGTACTCCCCTGTCCATGCGGCCTGTTCCACAGAAAGATCGTCCATGACCTTTTTTACCTTGTCGGGAAGACCATCCCATTTGGACTTGTTCATGATCACGGCAAAGGGATAGATCACGGTATCGGTATTGGTGACGTTCTTGCAGATCTCGGCAAACTTGAGGTCTTTCATGACTTCCAGGGAGGAGAACAGCCCCTTGACCACACCTTTCTGCAGGGCTTCGGGCGTGGCAGACATGGGCATGCCCACCTGGTTGGCACCCCAGGACTTTAGGATCTGGGCGGCTCCGCCCGAGGCCCTCAGATCCAGGCCCTTGAGATCGGCCAGGCTCTTTACCGGCTCCTTGGACATGATATTGGCCGGGGCAGACACGAACATGGTCAATACCTTGACCTTTTTAAAGGATTCAGGCTGATACTGATTGTAGAGATCCAAAAGAACCAGGCTTCCCGTCTTTGCATCGGGGATGTTCAAGGGAAGGCTGGTTGCATTGGTGACCATGAAGCGGCCGGGCTGGTAAGCCATGCAGATACATCCGATATCGGCCTGGCCGTTGATGACCCCGTCCATCATATCCTTGGCCCCCAGCAGGGTGCCGCCGGGAAAGGTATTGACACTGACTGCGCCATCGGTTCTTTTTTCCACTTCAGTCTTCCATCTTTCCATCTGTACGCAGGGAAAGGTTGGCGCCGGCGGGAAATTGGCATAGTTGAGGCTGACGCCCTTGGCCCAGGCCGAAGGTATGGCTGTGCCCAGAAAGATCGCCAGGGTGAAACCCAGACTGATCACGGCCATGGATAAGGTTCTTAATTTCATTTCAAAGTCCTCCCTTTGATTGTGATTTGCCGCTGATTTATTTTTCGATTCTTTTATCAAATACCCGCCGGCTTTTCCGTTCCGTGCGGGGCAGGCTGCCGTAGTCCACGATGTCCACCCGGCTTCTGACCATCAGTTTTTCCCGGATGTTTCTCGAAATTCGGTCACTGATCGCCTGGTCCTCCCAGTTGGATGCATCTGATTTTCTCTCCACCCGGACGGTCATATAATCCCTGCCGTCCTGGTTCTGGGCCAGATGGATCTGGTATTCGCTTCCCACCTCATCTACCTTGCCCAGGATATCGTCGATCTGGCTGGGGTAGATATTCACGGCCCTGAAGATGAACATGTCGTCTGTCCGGCCGGAAATGCCGGCATGCTTGGGAAAAGGAACCCCGCATTCACAGGATTCGGAAATGAGCCGGGTCACATCATGGGTCCGATAGCGGATCAAAGGGGTGCCCTCTTTTTTCAGGGTGGTGACCACCAGCTCCCCCTCCTCTCCCATGGGAAGGGGTTTGAGACTCACCGGATCCACGATCTCAAAGATAAAATGATCGGCCCAGTAATGAATTCCGGTATGCTCGGCGCAGTCCAGACCCGTGCCCGGACCATAGAGCTCGGTCATGCCGTAGATGTCGTGGATATGCTCAACCCCGGTGATCTCCTGGATTCTCCGGCGCATGGACAGGCTGTGGCGTTCCGCGCCCAGGATGATGGTCTTTAAATTGATCTTTGAGGACAGGTTCCTCTTCTCGATCTCCTCGGCCATGAGCAGGGCCATGGATGCCGTGGCGCAGAACACCGTGGGCTGGAGATCCATGAACATGTCCAGGTGCATCTCCACATTGGCCGGTCCCAGGGGAAGGGCCATGGCGCCCAGGCGCTCGCACCCGTTCTGGAACCCCACCCCGGCCGTCCACAGGCCGTACCCCACGGCGATCTGGACCCGGTCTTCCCGGGTCACCCCGGCCAGCTCATAACACCGGGCAAAAATATTGGCCCAATTGTCAATGTCCTTGGCTGTGTAGCAGAGGATCTTTCGTTTTCCCGTGGTTCCGGAGGAGCCGTGGATCCTCACGATATCTTCCATGGGCGCCGCCCGCAAAGGAAAGGGATAATCCTCGGCAAAATCCTGTTTATCGGTAAAGGGGAGCTTTTGAAGATCGTCGAGACCGGAGATATCCCCTGGCTCGCACCCTGCATCCTTAAATTTTTTCCGATAATAGGAAGCGTTCTCAAAGGCATGGGCCACGGTCCACTTCAGCCCCTGGGACTGGATCTGTCTGATCTTTTCCCCGGTCATTTCATAGGGTATGAAACTCATGATCTTCCCTTTTTGTACAATCTATAGCCGGATTCCAGCAAATCCAGAATCCCGGTTGTAATTTTCTCTTTTCCCCTGAACTTCTCTTGGATGACTTCGGCCAGGCAATCCATGGAGATGATATCTGTTCTTTTTTCCATGGCTGCCGTAAAAAATCCGAGCATGACCACGTTCACGGACTGGGGGCTGCCGGCTTCCAAGGCCAGGGACTCGGCATCCCCGGAATAGACTTGGAAACCCGGTGCTTCTGGCATGGCCGGGCTGTTCACCACACCCACTCCCCGGGGTTTGAGGAAATAACTATGGTGGTGAAAACTCTCCTCTTTCAGGGCAATGAGACCGTCTGCCTTTCCCGGCCGGATCAGGGGACCGGAAAAATCTCCGATCTTGAGATAGGAGATCACGTTTCCGCCCCTCTGGGCCATGCCGTGGGTTTCCGATGTCATCACCCGGTAATTCCCGGCCATGGCAGCCCCGGCCAGAAGCTTGGTAATAAAAAGGACCCCCTGTCCTCCCAGGCCCGAAATGATAATCTGCTGGTTATTAGACATCTTCCTGCTCCTCCCGTACCAGTGATCCCTTGGGGCAGACAAAGCTGCAGACCCCGCAGCCGCTGCACAGTCCCGGGTCGAGGATGACCCTCTCCCCTTCCGGATCCAGGGACAGGGCCGGGCATTCAAAGTGGTTGACGCAATAGCCGCACCCGTCACAGGAATCCGGGTCCACCCTCACCTTTGTATAGGTTTCTTTGAGAGCGGCCCGGTCCATGTTGAGCAGACAGGGATACCGGGAGATGACCACGGCAGGCCCCTTCTCCTTGCAGAAGGCCAGAGCTTCTTTGAGAAGGGAGATAAACCGGGGAAGATCATTGGGATTTCCCTCTTTACAGAACCCCACCCCGCAGCCTTCAACGATCTTTTCAATGCTCACCGATGCGCCCGGCTCTCCTGAAGCATCAAACCCGGAGGCCGGAGTGGGCTGGTGGCCGGTCATGGCCGTGGTCCGGTTGTCCAGAATCACCAGCACAAAGGGGATCTTGCGGACCACGGTTTCCACAAGTGCCGGGATACCGGAATGGAAAAAGGTGGAATCTCCGATGGTGGAGACCACCGGCGGCTTCTTCTTATTGTTGGCATAGGCCAGGGTGAAACCCGCGGCCTGGCTGATTCCGGCTCCCATGCAGAGCACCGTGTCCACGGCCCCCAGGTTCATTCCCAGGGTATAGCAGCCGATGTCGCTGGTATAGATCCCTTTCGGGGCCGCCTTTTTAATGGCAAAAAAACTGGCCCTGTGGGGACAGCCGGCACAGAGGGTGGGTCTTCTGCCCGGGATGTCGGGCAGTTGGGGCCGGGTATATTCTTTCCCGCTAAACCGGGAGATCAGGTCTTCAATGTCCTCGGGCAGCAGTTCTCCGGTGCGGGAGACATACCCGGACTCTTTTCCCTGGACCCGGGACCGGTCCCTGAACTGCATTTCCAGGACCCCGGTGGTTTCCTCCAGGATCAGGATCTGCTTGTAGGCTTCCATTTTCTCGATAAATTTGGTGTGAAGGGGATAGGGCTGAATCACCTGAAAGACAGGGATATCAAGACCCATATCCTTGACTACATCCCTGGCATTGGCCGCAGCCACCCCAGAGACCACGATGGCTTTTCCGGAACGGGCCGGATCCCCGGCCACAAGAACCGGGGCTGTCGGCTCATACTCTGCGATCCCGGCCAGTTTCTCTTCCAGATCTTTGTGGAGCTTGAGCCGGAACTTGGGCGTGGCCGCCCATCGGGCCGGATTCTTTTCAAAAGCCGCCTCCCTGGGCTCGAACCGGATCCCGGGAAGGTCCAGGCTCTGCCGGGAATGGCAGACCCGGGTGGTGGGCCGGACCATGACCGGAATCTCAAAGGTTTCGGAAAGTTCATAGGCCAGGCCGGCCATTTCTCCGGCCTGGACCGGAGAGTCCGGATCCAGGACCGGCATCTTTGCCATGAGGGCCATGAGCCTGGAATCCTGCTCGGTCTGGGAGGAGTGGGGTCCGGGGTCATCAGCACTGATGACGATGAATCCCCCTTTTACCCCCAGGTAGACGGCACTCATCAAAGGGTCTGCCGCCACATTCAGTCCCACCTGCTTCATGGCCACGGCGGTTCTCAGGCCGGCCTGGGCCCCGGCATAGGCGGTTTCAAAGGCCACCTTCTCATTCACGGCCCATTGGGCATGGACCGGTATATCCATCTCTTTTTTCAGGGAGACAAAAGAGGAGAGAATCTCCGAAGACGGGGTTCCGGGGTATGCTATTGCCATCTGGCAGCCGCTTTTGAGCAGTCCGTATGCCAGTGCCTCGTTCCCCAGCATCAGTCTTTGTTCGGTCATAATCCTTATCCGCATCCATTCATTGGGTTATCTGTTTCTGCGGGGAGTAACATCGCAGAGAATCAGGGAAAAATCAATTTATTTTTTGGGTTTTCCGGCAGAGGCTGCATACTGACCCGGGGTAATGCCAAAGACTTTTTTAAAGATCCTGTTCAGATGGCTCTGGTCAAAGAAACCGGCTTCCTGGGCGGTTTCTGCGATGGCCAGCCCTCTGTCCATCATCTCCCTGGCCTTTCCGGCCCGGACAAAGCTGAGATAGGCATGGGGGGTCATTCCGGTGTGGGCTTTAAAGGACCTGAGCAGATAATACTTGCTTAACCCGGCTTCACGGCCCAAATCATCCAGGGTAAGACCGGCATGAAACCGGTCGTTGATATAGGACCGCAGCCTGGCCACGGATCGTTTTTCCTTTCCCGGTTTTATGGGACCGGGGCTTTCCGGGGCATGGCGGCGGACCAGGTTCAGGACAAGGGTGATCAGCCTGGATTCCTTCTCCAGGATAGATACCCTGGGATCCTGGACCGCCCGGTGAAGGCTGTGGATCTCCCTGGCAAGCCCGGGGTCCCGGATCACCCCTTTTTTAAAAAAGGGCATGGAACAGGATTTTTCACAGATCTCTTCATAGGCGGTATGGAGCTGCCCGGGGGCCAGGTAAAACATCCGGTACTGCCAGCCCCGGTCTGAAAGGGCAAACCCGTTGTGCACCTCTCCGGGATCGGCAATGTTGATCTCCCCGGGTCCGGCCGCGACCTTCTCTCCCCTATAGTCAAATCCCAGGCATCCCTTTTCAATGACTCCGATGACGTGGCCCTCATGGAAATGGGGCTGGAATTCCTGTTTCCTGTAGGAGGCGTGGAGAATCTCAAGATTCCCCAGTTCGGGAAACCTGGAAAACAGGGTCTGATCCTCCGAAGTGCTGCCGGGGTTTTGTCTTGAGTCGGTATCCATGATTTATCATAAATCAGATACCTGGATCTTAAAAGCAAATCTTGGACAAAATTGCCCTTGCCCAAAATCTCTTTGCAAAAAATAAGGACGGCCCGGGGGCCACCCCTTTTTAAAATTTTTATCTGCGCCTGCCCATCACCGGCCTCATCCGGCGCTCCGGAATAATTAAAAACGGGTACAAAGCCTTATCAACCCTCAATTGTTGATTGTTATGCCATGAGGCTCCACAGCACCCCGGCGGCAATGGCCGATCCGATGACCCCGGACACGTTGGGGGCCATGGCATGCATGAGCAGAAAATTGGTCGGGTCTTCCTTCTGTCCCACGACCTGGACCACCCGGGCGGAATCCGGTACCGCAGAAACCCCGGCCGCACCCAGCAGGGGATTGATCTTGGACTTTAAAAACAGGTTCATGAACTTGGCAAACAGAAGTCCGCAGGCAGTGGCCACGCAGAAGGAGGTGGCCCCCAGGATAAAGATACCCACGGATTTTGAGGTCAGAAACACATCTCCCTGGGTGGAGGCCCCCACGGTGATCCCCAAAAGAATGGTGGCCGTATCGATGATGGCATTCCTTGCCGTGACAGCCAGGCGCTCGGTGACCACGGCCTCTTTGATGACGTTCCCAAAGCAGAGCATGCCCAGCAGGGGAAGGGCCGCCGGGGCCAGAAAGCAGCAGAGCAGAAAGGCCACAATGGGGAAAATCATCTTTTCCTGTTTGGAGACCACCCTGGGTTCTTCCATTCGGATAAGCCTTTCCTTACGGGTGGTCAGCAGTCTCATGATGGGCGGCTGGATCACCGGGACCAGGGCCATATAGGAGTAGGCCGCCACGGCAATGGGACCGATGAGTTTGGGCGCCAGCTTGGCTGTCAGGAAGATGGCCGTGGGGCCGTCCGCCCCGCCGATAATCCCGATGGCAGAGGCCTCATTGGGAGCAAACCCCAGGGCCAGGGCTCCCAGAAAGGTGATGAAAATCCCGGCCTGGGCTGCAGCCCCCAGAAGCATGAGCACCGGCCTGGCCAGCAGGGTGGAAAAATCGGTCATGGCCCCGATCCCCAGAAATATCAGGGGGGGATAGATGCCCTGGGTCACCCCGAAATAGAGATAATGGAGAACGGAGTTGTTCTCATAGATCCCCAGGCCCAGGCCCTTGAAAATGGGGATATTGCCCACGAGCATGCCGAATCCGATGGGCACCAGCAGCAGGGGTTCATAATCCTTGGCAATGCCCAGGTAGATAAACACCATGCCGATGATGATCATGATGATGTTCCGGTAATCACACAGGTAAAACCCCGTGTTATGAAAAAAATCAAGAAATAGTGCGTCCATTGTATTCCTCTTTTCAGGTCTGATCTAAACAGTCTGGTCTGAACGGCCCTGGGGCCGGAATCTAAAGGCTCTGGTCAAACAGATCCTGGTTCCAGCAGAACAATCCTTTTTTATCCGCAAAAATGATCCCGGACTTGAGCAGGAGATTCAGGTTGGAATGGGGATCTTTCAACCCGCTGATCTGGGCAAGAAAAAGAAGCCGGGAAAGGGAAAAATGATCCTCCATGGTTCGGACCAGGAGGGCAAACTGCCTGAAGATCTCCTTTTGCCCCGGGGTCAGATCGAGAGGGATGGTCTCCTCTTGGCTCTGGGCGGCCTTTTCCTTGGTCCCGGCCCGGGTGAAGATCTTTTTTAATTTTTCAGGGTGCTCATAAAGGGCAATAAGCTTGTGAAGCTGGGAAATCACCAGGGAAAGCATGACAAGACCGGAAAACACGATGGTAATTCCCACCACTGAAATAGCCCATCCGTTATTGGCGTTGATGGCTTCTAATCCGTACACGACTCTATCTCCTCCCTGCTAGAAACTGATGGGGACATTATCCTTTTCCCGGTTTTTGACAAAATCACCGATCCCGTCCAGAACCTCCTGCCAGGATGCCATGGCAGAAGCTGCCCCGGGCGTGTCTTCCTGGATAAACGCCAGAAATTCTTCCCTGGAAACGGCATGGGCCCGGCCCGGTTCCAGAACCGTGGCCGTGGCCTTGCAGATCCCCTTGGCAGATAAAAGCTCCATTCCGGCAAAATCCCCGCAATCCTTTAAGACAACCGCCTTTTCATCTTCATATGCCAGAAGAAGGGTCCCCTTTTCCAGAAGGAAAAAATACTGGGCCGGATCTCCCTCACTGGTCAGCACGTCCCCGGTGTGCAGTTCCCGGGAGTCAAACAGCAGGCTCAGCCTTTCAATGTCCGGGTCGTCCAGGCTCTTAAAAACATCTGAACGTCTTAAAATATCTGTTAAATTCGACATGGGTCCTCTGAAGAATCTTTAGCTCATTTGGTGAAATTTTTAATACAATCATATTTTAATTCATCTGTCGATAAAAAAATAGCCGTCCAGAGAATGGGGCCCTATCAAACGGGTCAACCTTTTATCTCCCCTGTTTCTGAAATCCCCCCTTTTATTTTCCGTTCAGGGCCGAGGATAATCTTGACTGGAAACAGGTAAATATCGTATGATCCCCGGATATTTTAACCCCGAAAATCAAAAGGAGAAACAAGGGATGAAAAAATGGACCCTTCTCGTCTTAATCTGCTCGGTATTTTTTCTGGGCTTCTCAGCAAATGCCGTTGCAAAAGAGGATAAAAAACTAAAAGCCGGTTTTATTTACGTCGGACCTGCGGGCGATTACGGTTTTACCTATGCCCATGATCAGGGAAAGAAATATGCCGAAAGCCAGCTGCCCTGGCTTGAAACCGTTATCGTTGAATCCGTTGCAGAATCCGACAGCGCCAGGATCATTGACCGCCTGGTCCAGCAGCAGAAATGCGATGTGGTCTTTACCACCAGCTTCGGCTATATGGACGACACTGTAAAGGCGGGAAAAAGGTATCCGGACAAGATCTTCATGCATTGCTCCGGGTTTAAAAGATCAAAAAACGTGGGCACCTATTTCGGTGATCTTTACCAGATGTACTACCTCAACGGAATCATGGCCGGAGCCCTGACAAAGACCGATAAGATCGGTTATGTGGCCGCTTTTCCCATTCCCGAGCTGATCCGCCATATCAATGCCTATGCCTTGGGAATCAAGGCGGTCAACCCGAAAGCCAAAGTCCATGTCAAATGGATCTACGCATGGGTCGGTCCGGACAAGGCCAAAGAAGCGGCCGAAGCCCTCATCTCCGAAGGGTGTGACAACCTTGCCTTTACCGAAGACACCCCGGCCGTTATCGAAGTGGGCCAGGATCATGCGGAAAAAGGAGACATGATCTATACCTACAGCCATTATTCCCCCATGCAGTCCTATGGAAAGGATTCCGTTGTTTCAGGCCAGATCATGAACTGGGGCGGCATGTATGTAAAGATCCTGGAAGACATCCACAACGGCAAATGGACCAACGAGGACATGTGGTGGCTGGCCAAGGAAAAGGCGGCTCTTCTGGGCGGCAGCCACGCCGACATGATCAATCCCAAGTTTATTCCCGAGCTGAAACAGGCCATGGTGGATACCCGGGAATTCGGCAAGATCTCCGCCTATGATCTGGTCATGAAACGGTATGAGCAGATGAAGCAGGGGGTAGACGTGTTTGATCCTTATACCGGCCCCATCAAGGACAACAAAGGAAAGCTTCAGATCAAGGCCGGGGAAAAGGCCTCCAAGGGCGATCTTTTGAGCATTATGTACTACGTGGACAACGTAGAAGGCTCCATTCCCCAATAGATGTTTGAGCCACGATCACATGGCCGGGAATTTTCCCGGCCATGTCTGAAATCCTATGCTTTTGGATATAATCATAAAAAAAAGCGGTTTCCCATATCACGGGGTTCCTTTGAAGGCGGATCCCGCTTTTTTTAAATTATTCTGCCGGCGGTATCGGCTTTTGACTTTCGACTTTAGACTTTCAGCTTCCTTATGAAAAAAATACAACGCCTTGAAATGAAGGGGATATCCAAGTCATTTCACGGCATTCATGCCAACCGGGACATCAACCTCCACGTGGAGTCCGGGGAGATCCTGGGGCTTTTGGGAGAAAACGGGGCCGGAAAGACCACGTTGATGAATATCCTATACGGACTTTACCAGCCCGAGGCAGGCTCCATTGAAATCAACGGCAGGCCCATCAACATCAAAAGCCCCATGGAATCCATCCGCCACGGCATCGGCATGGTCCACCAGCATTTTATGCTCATCCAGAACCATTCGGTCATTGAAAACATTGCCCTGGGGTACAAGGACACCCCGTTTTTTTTCCCAAAGATCAAGATCCGGGAGCGGGTAAAGGAATTTTCCCGGCAATTTGATTTCAAGGTGGATCTGAACCAGAAGGTCTGGCAGCTCTCCGCCGGGGAGCAGCAGCGCATAGAAATCATCAAGGCCCTTTTGAACGGGGCCGATCTTCTCATCCTGGACGAGCCCACCTCGGTCCTGACCCCCCAGGAAATCAAAGAACTGATAGATATTTTAAGGAAGATGAAGGCCCAGGGCCATATGATCATCTTCATCTCCCACAAGCTGGATGAGATCATGGACATCTGTGACCGGGTGACCGTGCTCCGGAAGGGAGAGATCGTGGGCCATGCCCATACCCGGGACACGGATAAAAAATCCCTGGCAAGGATGATGGTGGGCCGGGATGTGGTGTTCAACATCTCCCGGGAGAAGCTGGCTCCGGGAGGTCAGGTCCTTAATGTGGACAATATCCATGTGACCGGAGACAAGGGAATGCCCGCGGTCCGGGGGGTGAGTTTTGATCTATATGAAAATGAGATCTTCGGCATTGCCGGGGTGGCCGGAAACGGCCAGAGGGAACTGGCCGAGGCCATCACGGGAATCCGGAAGATCGATTCCGGAAAAGTTCATGTCCGGGGCAGGGAGATCACCAATCTATCCCCCCGGAAGATCTATGACAACGGGGTCTCCCACGTGCCCGAGGAAAGGATCCGGTTCGGTATCGCCCCGGGGCTGTTTCTCTATGACAACGCCATTTTAAAACAGCATCATCTCAAAAAATTTTCCCGACGCTACTTCCTGAAATACGGCCAGGTAAAAAATCACGCCAAAACCATTATCCGTGATTTCAAGGTATCCACCCACTCCATTGACAATCAGATCCGGAATCTTTCAGGGGGCAATATCCAGAAACTGATCCTGGGCCGGGAGATCAGTGAACAGCCCCAGCTCCTGGTGGCCTCCCACCCCACCTACGGCCTGGATGTGGGGGCCACGGAATTCTTACGGCAGCATCTTCTGGAGTTGAGGAAAAAAGGGTCCACCGTGCTTTTGTTTTCCGAGGACCTTGAGGAGATATTTGAGCTGTGCGACCGGGTGGCGGTAATCTTTGACGGGGAATTCATGGGCATCCTCAATTCCGATGACCCGGGACTCTGTGACATCGGCCTGATGATGGCCGGTTCCAAAAGACTTGAACCAAAAGACAGGGCATCATGATAAAAATCCATACCAGCGACCGGTACAACATCACGGGCATAAGGTCCCTGCTGACCAATGTGGCAAGTCTCACGGCCGGGGTCCTGGTCATCAGCATGATCTTTCTGGCAGCCGGGGTCAACCCGGTCTTCGCCATCAAGGAGATCTTCATGGGATCCTTTGGATCGGCCTACGGGTTCAAGGAGACCATCACCAAGGCCATCCCCCTGATCCTCATCGGCACCGGGCTTACCCTGGCCTTTCGGGCCAAATTCTGGAACATCGGAGCCGAAGGCCAGCTCCTGGCCGGCGCCATGCTCTCCACCTGGACCGGGCTGACCTTTGGAGAAGCCCTGCCCTCTTACGCCATTATCCCTCTCATGTTCGCGGCCGGGTTTGTCGGGGGAGCCCTCTGGGGAATCATTCCCGCTTTTTTAAAGATCCGGTATGCCATCAATGAGGTGATCTCCACCCTGATGCTCAACTATATCTGTGCGGAAATCATGACCATGCTCATCGTGGGCCCCTGGAAGGGCAAGACCCGGTTCGGGTTCCCGGGCACCGACAACCTGCCCGATTCGGCCATTCTGGGGGTGATCCCCGGATCCAGGATTCACTATGCAACCCTGGCCCTGGCCATCCTGTCCGCCCTGGTTCTCTGGGTGCTCATCTACAAAACCCGGTTCGGCTACGAGGCCCGGGTGGTGGGAGAGAATCCAGATGCCGGCAAATATGCCGGAATCAACTTCATGAAAACCAGCCTCATTCTCATGGCCGTTTCCGGGGGACTGGCCGGGTTTGCCGGCACAGGTGAGGTGGCCGGGATCCACCAATACCTGGGACACCCGGCATCGGTCTCTTCAGGGTACGGATTCACGGCCATTATCGTGGCCTGGCTGGCCAAGCTCAACCCCCTTTACGCCATTGGTTCCGGGATCTTCTTTGCCGGCATCCTGGTGGGGGGCGACGCCATCCAGATCTCCCTGGGACTGCCTGCGGCAACCGTGGAGATTGTCAACGGCATCATTCTGTTTTTTCTGATCATGGGGGAGTATTTTCTCAACAACAAGATCAGCATCCGTTTTTCTAAAAATTAGGAAGCAGACTATGGAAGACATGATTATATCCACCCTGCAGCGAACCATGATTGCGGGAACCCCCCTTCTTCTGGCCACAACAGGGGAGGTGATCTGTGAACGAAGCGGCATCCTCAACCTGGGGGTGGAGGGCGTCATGGCCATTGGAGCCCTTGTTGCATTTGTCACCACCATGACCACAGGAAGCCCTTGGCTGGGGGTATTGGCAGCCCTTGCCGCGGGCATGGCCATCTCCGTGATCCATGCCTTTGCCTCCATCACCCTCCAGGCCAACCAGGTGGTATCGGGTCTGGCCCTGACCATGCTGGGGCTGGGGCTGTCCGGCATGCTGGGCAAGCCCTATGTGGGAAAACCCCTGACCGTTAAAATGAACGATATTTCCATTCCTCTTCTCTCGGATATCCCCTATGCGGGAAAGATCCTGTTCAGCCAGAGCCCGTTTTTCTACCTGGCCATTGTACTGGCCCTGGTCTCCTGGTTTTTCCTGGAACGGACCCGGCTGGGCATCCAGGTCAGGTCCACGGGAGAAAACCCCAGGGCCACGGAAACCCAGGGTGTCAATATCTTTGCCATCCGGTATCTGTCCGTGCTCATCGGCGGGGGGTTTTCAGCCCTTGCCGGGGCCCATCTCTCCATCTCCTATTCAAAATCCTGGATCGAGGGCATGACTGCGGGCCGGGGATGGATCGCCATTGCCCTGACCATTTTTGCCCTTTGGAACCCGGGCCGGGCCATCTGGGCTTCCTTTCTGTTCGGGGGCATCTTCGTGGCCCAGTACCTCATGCAGCCCCTGGGGATATCTCCCAATTTTTTGTCCATGCTCCCCTATATCGCCACCCTGCTCATTCTTCTGGTGATCAGCTTCAGGGACCCCAGGAAACTGAATGCTCCGGCCATGCTGGCGGCGCCCTATAAGCGGGGAGAAAGGTGATCCGGGAAGTTTTTCTTTGACTTTTGGCCCGAATTCATTGATAAATAGGGGGAAATCATATCCAGTCCACCTGCCCTGACCGACAGCGGCAGACAGGCAAAGATGAATCAACCGATAAAGGAAAACAGTCGACCTGCCAAGTCAGCTTTTCCGTGTCAACACCTAAGGAGTTTCCATGGCAAGCACCCCGTCATCCAATATCGCTTCAGACAGACCCTTAATCATCTCCATTGATGAAATTTCCAAGATATTTCTTCGTACCGCCCAGAAAACCCTTGAAACCAGTACCCTTCAGGAAATCACATATTCATCCACCATCCAGGCCATCCCCAAGGTCGCCATGAGGCCTGACCTGACCTGTTTTGTTCAGTTTGAGGGGGATTACTCAGGACTGGTGATCCTCAATTTTTCCGCTGATGCCGCCTTTGCCATCTATAAAAGCTATATGACCGCCATGGGTATGCCCGAAGATGAGCTGGGGACGAGCATTACCTCCCCTGAAGTCACGGACTCCATCGGCGAGATCTCCAACCAGCTCATGGGCCAGCTCATCAAGGATGTGGAAGAAAAATTCGAACTAAATGCCAGTTTCGGCCAGCCCAAGGCCCTGACCCTTAACTCGGCCATTACCCTGGTCATTGACGCCCACTACGCAGAAAACAGACGGCTTTCCATGAAAATAGGCAACTACAGCTTCCGCATTGAGATTGCCATGGAACACACGGAATTTATTCATATTTAGATTCAACGCCCGAGGATATCCAATGAGGCCCCAACGTTTTTTTCTGACCCTGTTCGCATTCCTGTTTATCCTTGCCCCGGCCGCTGCTTCGGCCATCTCCATCCCCGACGAGATGAAACTGGCCGAAAAGTTCATGAAGATGATAGAAGAGCGCAATGTCATCCTCAAGGACCCGGTGGCCAATCACATGATCAATGAGGTGGGCGGAAATATCATTTCCACCCTGCCGCCCCAGCCCTTTCATTACTCTTTTTATATCCTCAACGATAACAGGTTCAATGCCTTTGCCAGCCCGGCAGCCAATATCTTTTTTAACCGGGGACTGATCACCGCCCTTTCCAGCACAGACGAACTTGCCGGCATCATGGGCCATGAAATCGCCCATGCGGTCAGCCGCCATGTTTCCCAGTCCGTTGACCGGTCCAAACTGGTCAGTATCGGCACCATGGCCGGTGTCCTGGCCGGCGCCCTTGTCGGTGCCACCGGAGGGGGGGGAGAAGCGGTCCAGGCCCTATCCATCGGTTCCATGGCCGCCGGACAGTCCGCCATGCTGGCCTATACCCGGGAAAATGAAACCGAGGCAGACCAGAAAGCCCTGCTTTTCCTGAAAAAAACCTGCTACTCCCCCAAGGGGCTGCTGTCCAGCCTGATCAAAATCAGGGAATCCGATTACCAGGGAATCGAAGGAATTCCCGATTATTTTAAAACCCATCCGGGAACCGGTAAAAGAATCGCCCATGTTTCCTCTCTTCTTGCCGATTACAAGCCGTCACCGACCCACAAGGCCTGCACCCCGGACTATGATTTTGATATGGTCAAGTACAGGCTCATCGGGCTGTACGAAGATCTGGATAAAAGCATTGCCCGAATAGGGCTGAAACTGGAAAAAAATCCGGAAAATCCGGCCATGAATTACGGGATGGGACTTTTATATCTTAGAAAACACCGCCGGGAGAAGGCCGTTGAATACCTTGAAAAGGCATTGTCCCAAAGGTTGTTTGATCCCATGATCCTCCTGGAACTGGGACGGGTCCACATCATTGACGGAAAATTCAGCCTGGCCATGGATGTGCTGACCGATGTCCAGGAAGACCCGGTCATCGGGCTCCAGGCAAAATATTATTACTCCGTTGCCCAGCTTGAATCGGGGAACCTAGCCGGCGCTGAGAAAAACCTGGAAAGGGTGATTGCAGAACTGCCTGAAACCTTTCCCAGGGCCTACTATTACATGGCAAAGATCATGGCCGCCAAAAAACTGGACGGCCTCTCCCATTACTATCTCGGGATCTTTTACTCCGAAGAAAAGGACGGCAGGAACGCCTCCCGCCACCTGAAAAAGGCCCTGGAAACCCTGGAGGATCCCAAACTGAAAAAAGAGGCGGAAAAACGTCTGGAAAAGACATCGGAATCCCGGAAAAGATAAACCCCTGCCCGAACGGACAAGCCCGGAAGATATCCCTCCCTACACTCTGTCAAAGGCGGAAAACTGCATGGTAAAGGTGCCCCTGCCCTGGGTGGCTGACCGCAGGGCCGTGGAATAGCCGAACATCTTTGCCAGGGGAACCACGGCCTTGATGACCTGGATATCGGCATTGGGACTGATGGACTCCACCTTGCCCCCCCTGGAATTCAGATCTGAAATGGCCTCCCCCATATAGGCGTCCGGCACAAAGACCTCGACATCCATGATGGGTTCAAGAAGGGCAATGGATGCGGATTCCAGAGCATTCTTACATGCCATGGCACCGCACACGGAAAAGGCCAGCTCCGAACCGGATCCCTCTTCGAACCGCCCCCCCTCCAGGACAATGCCCAGGTCGACCAGGGGATATCCTTTTAAGAATCCCCCTTCCAGGCTTTCCCGGATTCCCTGTTCAACGGCGGGAATATATTGTTCCGGGATATCTTCCCCGGGGGCCTTGGAAATAAAACTGACCCCTGCCCCCCTGTCAAGGGGCTCCAGCCGGATCCTGACCTCGGCAAAATGGGATTTGCCCGTAATCTCCCTTTCAAACACGGCCTGTCCCCGGGCCGGGGCCGTGATGACCTCCCGGTAGACCACCTGGGGATTGCCCACGTTGACGTTGGTTTTGAATTCCTTGAGCATCCTTGAAATGATGATCTCCAGATGAAGCTCTCCCATGCCCGAGAGGATGGTCTGGCCGGTTTCCTCGTCCTTGGAAAACCGCAGGGTGGGGTCCTCTATGGTGAACTTTTCCAGGACATCGTCCAATTTTTCCTGGTCGGCATGGGTTTTGGGCTCAATGGCAATGGAGATCACCGGATCCTGGACATCCATTTTTTCCAGAAACACGGGATGTTCCTGGGAGCACAGGGTCTCCCCCGTACCTGATTCCTTGAGCCCCACAATGCCGATGATATCCCCGGCCGAAGCCTCCTGGAGCCTCTCCTTTTTATTGGCGTGCATGAGCAGGATTCTGGACAATTTTTCCTTTTTGTTTAAAAGGGGATTGAATACCTCGGAACCGGCCACAAGCTTCCCGGAATATATCCTGGCAAAGGAAAGCTTTCTGCCCTCAATCATGGACACCTTGAATATCAGGGCGGCCAGGGGATCGTTTTTCCGGGGAAGAAACTCCATCTCCTCACCGGTTTCAGGATGAATTCCCTTTACCGGCGGGACATCCAGGGGACTGGGAAGAAAAAGTCCGATGGCGTCCAAAAGGGGCTGGATTCCCTTGTTTTTCAAGGCGGATCCGCAGAGTACCGGAACCATTTTCCGGGCAATGGTGGCCTTTCTGATGGCGGCCGTAAGTTCCTGGGAACTGATCTCCTCCTCGGAAAGGTATTTTTCCATGATCTCGTCATCCAGTTCCGAGACTGCCTCCAGAAGTTTTTCCCGAAACTCCAACGCCTTGTCCAGGAGTGTCTCATCAATTTCGGATCGGGTGTACTCCGCCCCCAGGGATTCATCGTCCCATCGGATCTGCATCATGTTGATCAGATCAATGACCCCGGTGAAATTGTCCTCGGCACCCACCGGGATCTGGATCATCACGGGATTGGCCCCGAGCTTTTTGATGATGGAATCCACGGCCTTGAAAAAGTCGGCCCCGGTCCGGTCCATTTTATTGATAAAGGCCATCCTGGGGACGGCATACCGGTCTGCCTGGCGCCATACGGTTTCCGACTGGGGTTCCACCCCGCCCACGGCGCAGAATACGCCGATGGCCCCGTCCAGGACCCGCAATGCCCGTTCCACTTCCACGGTAAAATCCACGTGGCCCGGGGTATCGATGATCTGGATGACGGACTGATTCCATTGGCAGGTGGTTACGGCCGAGGTAATTGTGATGCCCCGGTCCTGCTCATCCTGCATCCAGTCCATGACCGCCTCTCCGTCATGGACCTCCCCGATCTTGTGGGACTTGCCTGTGTAGTAGAGGATCCTTTCGGTGACCGTGGTCTTGCCCGCATCAATATGGGCCATGATTCCGATATTTCTATAGGAGGAGATGTTCTTCTTTACAGGAGCTTCTTTTTTTTGACTCATTTCACTATCAGCATATTGGTTTTAAAAAAATATTCAAGACTGACGTGGCCGCCGAGGCTTGCCACATCAGATCCGTTCACAAGTATTTTGACCTGCCGGACCCGGGGGATATTCAGGGTCAGGGAGTTGACCACCGAATAAACCGCCAGAAGCTCGGACAGGGTATCTGTATTTTCCATTTTCCCTGACCTTTGGTCTTCCATGGCCAGGTCCACCCAGGCCCTGCCGTCATCGGCAATGAAAAAAGCCCTTATGGCCGTATCCTCGGGCCAGGCAGATTCCAAATCCGGATCCATGGGCCCTGCCATAAGAGAGCCGAGGATCTTCATCCCCAGGTCGTGGGATTCCAGGCCTGCCGGGAACTGCCGGGGCCAGGCCTTTAAATGGGATCCTTCCCGGTCGGTGAAATATAAAAACCCCTCAAATAACTGCCGGCCGTCATCTTCGGCCCCAGGGGGATCTTCTGCCAGGACCCGGACCGGATGGGCTGGAAAAAATCCAGACAGACAGGCCGCCAGGAGGATAACCATCCATTTTTTCAAGGGGCGCGCCATGGGCCGCAAGCCGTTATATCCTCTTTAATTTAAAATGATATTTGATACAGTATTGCCTGAAGACTGTCAAGAATAACCCTTGCAAAAGCCTTTGTGATCGAATAAAATTGACAGTCTGAAACATTGTATTATCTTGAGTTTTTTATAAATCCCTTTTCCCTTCAGGAGACAGGCCAGAACATGATTCCCGGTTTTGAAGCCATCGTGGAAGAAAGAATCAAAAAAGCCCAGAGAGAAGGGGCGTTTGAGAATCTGGAAGGGGCCAACAAACCCCTGGACCTGGAAGACCAGAACCTGCCGGAAGAGTGGCGCCTGGCCCATAAGATCCTGAAGAACGCGGGTTTTCTGCCGCCGGAACTGGAATTGAGAAAGAAGATCACCCAGGCCGAAGATCTGCTGGAAAACTGCGGGCTGGATTCCCCGGAAGGGCTGAAGATCCAGAAAAAACTCAACTTTCTTTTAACCAAGCTCAATACCCTGAGGGGAGACCGGAACATCCCTTTGACCGCCATGGACGACTACAGGGATAATTTGATCAAAAAGATATCATGAATTTCAGACGAAGAGATAAAGACGGCCTTTTCAAGAGCATTTTTACGGCCTATTTCATCCTGCTCCTCCATGTTTTCCTCCTGGCCGGGGTGGGACTGACCGTGGTGCTTTTCAAGGGCGTATACCATTACCTGCCCTGGATCATGGCCGGCATCGGCATCCTGGTCCTCTCCATTGCCTGGATATTCTACCGGAGAATGCGGGAAAGCTCCTCCCAGCTTCGGGACATTCTTTCGGTCCCGGAATTCAGGGACCGGACCGTTGAAGTCAGACTCTTGGGGGGCCTGGCCTCCTTTACGGTCAAGGCCAGGGAAGAGCGCCCCCTGCTCCCGGACCATGGTGCTGTCCATCCCGATACCCGGATGATTGAAGATGGCGTGGCCCGGACCGAGCGGAAAATGCTGGAACTCAATACCCTGTTTGAAAAAAATCTCATATCCAGGCATGAGTTTGAAAAGGCAAAACAGAACCTCATCCAGGGATGAGCCCTTAAGCCCCCTTCCGGGGGGCAAACCCATATGAAACCAGACCCGAACCCCCCAGGCAAACCCAAGATACAAGGAGAATATTATGGGAAAAATCAGACTTGCCCTTTTATCCGGCGGGATCTCCTCTGAACGGGAAGTTTCCCTGAACAGCGGAGCCCAGGTTTTTGAGGCCCTGGACAAGGAAAAATACGAGATCACCCGGTACGACCCCAAAACCGATCTCGGCAGACTGGTCAATGATGCCGGCAAGATAGATGCGGCCCTGATCATCCTCCACGGTCCCTTTGGAGAGGACGGCACGGTCCAGGGGCTTTTGGACCTTCTGGACATCCCTTACCAGGGCGCCGGTGTTCTGGGCTCGTCCATGGCCATGAACAAGCTTGTGGCCAAGCGGCTCTATGAAGGGGCCAAGGTTCCCACCCCCTCCTACCTTTCCTTTACCGCCCGGGATAAAGTGGACTCCCAGAGCGTGACCGGGGCCCTGGGCCTGCCCCTGGTGGTGAAGCCGGCCAATGCCGGTTCCAGCGTGGGCATGACCCTTGTCAGGGAAAAATCCGGCCTGGATGCGGCCGTCAAACTCGGGTTTGAGCATGATGACACCGTCATCGTGGAATCCTATGTCAGGGGAATTGAACTGACCTGCGGGGTTCTGGGCAACGAAGAACCGGAGGCCCTGCCGGTCATTGAAATCATCCCCGGCAGCGACCATGAATTTTTTGATTATGAGGCCAAATACGTGGCCGGAGAGACCGAGGAAATCTGTCCGGCCCGCATTGATGAAAAAACCACCCAAAGGGTTCAGGAGCTGGCCGTCATGGCCCACAGGGCCCTGTTCCTCAAGGGATATTCCCGAACGGACATGATCCTCAGGGACGGGGAGCTCACCGTCCTGGAGACCAATACCATCCCCGGGATGACGGCCACCAGCCTCTATCCCCAGTCGGCCCGGGAGGCAGGATACTCTTTTCCGGAACTTCTGGACAGGCTCATCGATCTGGCCATTGAAGAAAACAAACGAACCAATTTAAGGAGAACAAGATGAAAATTCTCGTTGTTGGCGGCGGCGGCCGTGAACACACCCTGACCTGGAAAATCTCAAAAAGTCCTTTGGTGGAAAAGATCTATTGCGCCCCCGGCAACGCCGGAACCCAATCCCTTGCCCAATCCGTCCCCATTGACGCAGATGATATAGAAGGCCTGGCCTCCTTTGCCCTGGAAAACAGCATCGACCTCACCGTCGTGGGCCCGGAAGTCCCCCTGGTCAAGGGCATCACCGACCTGTTCCAGGAAAAAGGCCTCAAGGTATTCGGCCCGGACCGGGCAGGCGCCCGTCTGGAAGGCTCCAAGGTCTTTTCCAAAAACCACATGATCAAGAACAATATTCCCTGCGCCATGGGACGCGCCTTTACCGATCCTGACAAGGCCAAGGCCTATGCCCGGGCCCTGGGCGCTCCCTGCGTGGTCAAGGCCGACGGCCTGGCCGCCGGCAAGGGCGTGGTGGTCTGCAGCACCCTGGAGCAGGCTGATCTTGCCATTGACACCATGCTGGAGGACAAGGTATTCGGCGAAGCCGGACTCACCGTGGTGGTGGAGGAATGCCTCCAGGGCGAAGAAGCCTCCTTTATCGTCTTCACCGACGGCAAAACCGTGCTCCCCCTGCCCGAATCCCAGGATCACAAGCGAATTTTCGACGATGACAAGGGCCCCAACACCGGGGGCATGGGCGCCTATTCCCCGGCACCGGTCCTGGATCACATGATGAGACAAAAGGCCATGAAGGAGGTCATGATCCCGGCCATCCAGGGTATGGCAAAGGAAGGCACCCCCTTTAAAGGGGTCCTCTATGCCGGACTCATGGTGGACAAGGACAAGATCAAGGTCCTGGAGTTCAACACCCGCCTGGGCGATCCGGAAACCCAGCCCATTCTCATGCGCCTGGAAAATGATCTGGTTCCCCTGATGGAAGCCTGCTGCGACGGAACCCTGAGCCATCACTCCATCCAGATCGATCCCAGGGCGGCCGTCTGTGTGGTCATTTCCGCCGGAGGATATCCCCAATCCTATGACAAGGGCCACGAGATCAAGGGACTTGACCCGGCCGGCCAGGTCAAGGACACCATGGTCTTCCATGCAGGCACGGCCATGGACAAAGACAAGGTGGTCACCTCAGGCGGCCGGGTCCTGGGGGTTACCGCCCTGGGGGACACTGTGGATGCGGCCATCAAAAAGGCCTATGAGGCCTGCTCCAAGATCTCCTTTAAAGATCATTTCATGAGAAAGGATATCGGGGCCAAAGCCCTGAAGCGGATGGCTGTCCCGCCCCGGGTGGGAGTGATCATGGGCAGCGACTCAGACTTTCCGGTCATGGAAAAGGCCCTGGCCATCCTGAGGCAGTTTGACATCCCCTATTACGTCACCGTGTCCTCGGCCCACCGGACCCCGGACCGGGCCGCCGGCCTGGCCATGGAAGCCAAAGAAAAAGGAATCCAGGTCCTGATCTGCGGAGCCGGCCATGCCGCCCATCTGGCCGGGGTCATTGCCGCCCACACCACCCTGCCGGTGATCGGCGTGCCCATTGATTCCTCGGCTCTCCAGGGAATGGACGCGCTTCTGGCCACCGTGCAGATGCCCCCCGGCATCCCTGTATCCACCATGGCCATCGGAAAATCCGGAGCCCACAATGCCGGCATTACCGCAGCCCAGATCATCGGTCTGTCCGATCCCGATGTGGCCCAAAAACTGGTCGCTTTTAAGAAGTCCATGGCCGACAAGGTCAACCAGAAGGCCCGTGCCTTTGCCTGATCCGGGAAAATGGGTCCGGGTCGATCCGGATCATCCGGACCCAAAAATCATCCAATCGGCCGGGAAGATCATCCACTCCCAAGGGGTGGTGATCTTCCCGGCCCAGTATCTTTACGGCCTTGCCGTTGACGCCCTGAACCCGGAAGCAATCCAGAAGATCTTTGATCTCAAGCAGCGGCCGTCCTCCAAGCCCATCCTGATCCTGGTCCGGAACCAGGAGGAGATATCCGGCCTGGTCAGATCCGTTCCCCGGGCAGCCAAGATCCTCATGGACCGGTTCTGGCCCGGGAGCCTCACCCTGGTCTTTGAAGCCTCCCCTTCCCTGCCGCGGATCCTGACTGCGGGCACCGGCAAAATCGGCATCCGTATCCCGGCCCGCCCCGTGGCCCAAGCCCTGGTCAAGGCAGCCGGAAGACCCATCACCGGCACCAGCGCCAACCCATCCGGTGAACCGGGCTGCACCGATCCAGGCCGGCTTCCCGAATCCATGATCCGGGATGCAGACCTTACCCTGGACGCCGGCCCCTTACAGGGAGGTTCCGGCTCCACCGTCCTGGATGTCACGGCGGATCCCCCTGCCCTTCTTCGGGAAGGCGCCCTGCCCGGCCGGGATATTTTTAATGCATTGAAAATGCCCTTGCCCGGCTGATTTTCCAGACTCTTTTTAGCAATATTTATGCTTTTTTCCGGGGAAAGGGATATCCCCCAAATGGATGGCTGTTTCCCCGGCAGGCAGCGGGCAGGGTCTTCCGCTGCATTCTCTCCGGCCGGTCCTGGCCGGGTTCCGAGGATGCCGGCGTCCGGCCCCCGTCCATGGGGCCGCCCTGCCGGCATATCCCGCTCCAGACCCCGCCCCACCGCCTGCCTGCCGCACAGAATAACCATATACCAGTCGCCACAGCCCTAAAAATCTGGTAGGTGTGAGCCGGTAACCGACTGTCCCTGCTCACAAATAATTTGACAAATCCGTGATTTTCCATTAATAATCATGCCCACGCCGGAGTGGTGGAATTGGTAGACGCAGAGGACTCAAAATCCTCCGGCCTTCGGGCCTTGTCGGTTCAAGTCCGACCTCCGGTACCAGAAATTTCAAGGGTTTTGGCTGATCTGCTATCTTCAGCCAAAACCCTTTTTTATTCCACGTGCGACCTGCATGCAGTCTCTTTTTTTGATATTCTGATACGGCTGCTGTAATTCAGCACGGAATCTTTGAAATTTAAATTCGGTTCTATAAAGTTGATTATGGTTGAACTGACGGGCCCGACACAGCATTTGAAAAAGACGGCTGAACTTCTCTCGGTCCCGTCGAGTGATGGATTCGCCTGTTCGATCACAAACTCTGTGCTGTTGCTAAATCAGATTGGATTTCAGCGCAATAATGGCAGCCTGTGTCCTGTCACAAACGCCTATTTTGTTAAAAATACTAACGATATGAGACTTAACTGTATTAATCGTAATATTTAAATTTTCAGCAATTTCAAGGTTGGAATATCCTTCTGCGATCAGTCCAAGGATCTGTGTTTCCCGTTTTGAAAGTTTAAACTGTATGGAATGAAAATCATTATCAGTATTGGATTGCCTGTTTTTATTCTGCGTAATGTCGACAACGATCGTGGTCACTGCAATCAATTTCCTATGATCGTCAAATACCGGATAAGACCGTATTTCACCGCACTTTCTGCTGCCGTCAGGCATGGTCATCCATTTTTCGGTGATATAGGTTCTTTCCTTAACCAGGACCGGTTCGATCGGACAGATCACACAAGGGGAATCGGTTTTATGAAACGCTCTATGGCATTTTTGCCCAATTACATTCCCATCGTTTTTACCAAAAACAGCTGCACCGGATTTATTGATATAAAGAATAATCCGGTTTGAATCCACAATGATCAAAGGATCGCGAATACTTTTTAAAAAGGGTGTGTCATGAATAAACATCTTCATTCCTTTTTTAAATTTATCCCTCACTTTTATTCCGAGAGCCTGATTCAATCAACAAAAAAATGATCTCCCTCACCCGATCGGGTGAGGTTTTTTGTTTTCTTCCATAGTATTAACGCTTAACAGGTTACAAATATGAGGAGGAGAGCATATGAAAAAGAAATTAACAACACTGGAAACTTATATATCTGCGGACTGGCAATCAAGGCTTACTCTGTTTCTCAAATATCCCGGTCTTAGGGATAATTTCATTCGGTTTGAGATGAACAATAGCCCCCAATTACGAACATCACAACCCTCAGCACGAATAAATCCTCATCCTGTATTAAAGATAGGATCTGCAGCCATTGCAATCTCTTCACTCATTATGTTTGTAATTTTTATGGTTATTGGCCCGCGGTTTTCCATACCGCTCAATCTAAGTCCAGGGTTTGAAATCCTGTTTGATATTTTTCTTTGTATGCTGTTTTTTCTCCAGCACAGCTTAATGACCCGGCCCTGGTTTAAATCAATCCTGTATACCGTCATTCCAAAATTCTTCTATCCGTTGCTGTTCTCTTTTATGTCAGGTGTCACACTCTTAAAGGGTGTTGAAATCGATGACGCAATTTTAACGTTATCCGACAAATTTTCAGTATGTTAGTAATTGAAAAAGCCTCTGTTTAGTTGTATCTTTCAAGCGCCTAAACAAAAAGGAAACAACACCACAGAGGCTTTATGCATACAAAAAATATCAGGCGAATCATCACAAAGCAATTGAAAAAGAGTTTTCCGAACTGGAAAAAGATGACAAGGAAGTCCAAAAAAGAGCTGACAAAGCAAATCATGATGGAAGTTTTGGATAATTATGATTATTCTCAAACCTTGGACATCCCCATCGAAGAACTCATAGGAGTTGAAGATCAGGCCCCCTCAGCAGAGATTCGTAGCCTTCCTGAGATGGCGTCCTACATTGAAAATTTTCATTCCGACAACCTGTTTCATTTTGACACCCTGAAAAAGCCATACCCTGAAATTGTAGACCCGGAATTGCAGTTTGTTGACCAACTTATAGACAACCAGATTATCAACAGCTTGATTGCGCCTGACGGATATTCCGCTGTGCACAGGGATATTCAACCCTACCAGTTATTTCGGATGGAGCTTTTAAAAATAATCAAATACCCTGAAATCAGTTACAGGAAATTTTGCAGCGATGAATATTTTGGCAGGGAACGAAAGCAAAACAGGCGTTTTGTGAGACTGCCTTTAAATACCAAACACCAGGCAGATCATACTGAATTGTGTCACTTCCGGCGTGGCCTGAATTTCAAACAATTGATGAATGTCCTGGTATATTTCCTCCATCATTTTTATAAATCAGGCTGTCTGGAGAGTGCCGTTATCCATGGTGTTGATTCCAGTGAACTGCCGTCTGAAATCAATTACCCCCTTTGCACAATTCAGGTCAAAGGCAAAAAAATACGAATGTATTCCGATCCGGACTGTGATTGTGGAAAACGCCGGAATAAAAGGGATAAATCGTATTACGTCATTGGCTACCGGCTTCACACCCTAACAGCCATCAACCCATCGACAGGCCATAGTTTTCCATTGGTATCCCTAATCGGGGCGGCAAATCATCATGACAGCCTGTTTTTAAAACCGTTGATCAAGCTTGCTCAAACATTGGGTATTGATATCAAATTGATAACCGCCGACCAGGCTTATCACGATAGTGATGGTTCGGTTCTCAACGAAACCGGTGTCTATGTCGTCACCCCTGCATCGGAGAAAGCCAAACTTCCTGACAACGTTTTGGAATCGCCATTAAGGGTTGCCTGTAATGATTCTTGTGAGATTCCAATGCAGTTTTTGGGATCGACACCGGAAGGCCACGAATTTGGATGTGATGCCGTTCCGGGTGAGTGTGCGTTTGAATCAAATTGTTCAAAATCAAGGATCGTTGATTTTGACAGCGGCTATTTTCAACCAATGCCGATTTTTCATAGCGGATCTCAAGACGCAATCGAGATCCGGAAAAACTGTGAAAGGCCCTTTAATCTGATGAAAAAAAGAGAAGGCCTCGAACAAACACGGGTAAGAAGCCAGCATGGTGTGATTGTCCGATCAACTCTGACGACTATCGTAACATTGTTGATTGAAATGGCCGGAACAAGGCATAAACCAATGAAAAAAGAAGATGGGCAAAAGGAGTTGTTTGCTGCCACAGGATGAATTGAACGTTCAATGCGGGATTTTTTCTGAGCCGATTGATCGGTCGCTATTGGTATATCTGAATACAACAAAGGCCGCCGTCTGAAATAGATTTTATGCGGTAAAAAACAAAACCAGATATTGCTACGGTAAAAGCCGGACAATCTGACATTGGAAAAAAGAATTACAAACGCGTGGGGCACCTATAACGAAACAGAAATTTGAACGGTTTCAACACCCTTTCTTAATTGTGATCTTTTTCTGGCAGGGGCAAACCATGGCGGTTTTTGATTCACCGGGCTGGTTGGAAATTATATTCGGCGTAATCTCCGTTTTATGTGCCTATGGCCTGTACCGGAGTGTTACAACCCTGGGAGGATTTGATCCCTTTGGGTTGAGGACTCCAAAACCGCAGCCCCAAAAAGTCTTTTTCCAGCAAAAGGGACCATACAGATGGGTCCGCCACCCGCTTTACCTGTTTTCATTTATTTTTATCTGGAGCACAACCAGCTTTACTCCTGACCGGATTGTATTCAACCTTCTTTGGTCCATCTGGATCATTGTTGGAACCTGGCTGGAAGACAGGGACATATTAAATGCATATCCCAATGAATACGGCAGTTACCAGACCCAGGTCCCAATGATCATTCCAACCCAATTGCTCCTGAATATTTTGTTGGAAAAAAATTGAATCCGTCTTTTAAATAATTTTAGGGGGGAGGGTATCGTGGCGCACTCGTATCGATTTACAAAAACAGCTCCAGACACTTTAAAAAGGACCTTTTTATTAAAAACCCTGCTCCAGAGGCTGATTATTATCCTATGGCAGCTGATTCCGGGCATTCTCGGCTCATTTATGAAAAACAATTTTTTACGCCCCAGCGCCATCAGTATACTCAAAAGCAGCTCGAATATCTCAAAACAGGATTTGCCTTTGAGATGACTGTAAATGATGACACCATAAAATGCTGGAAATGGGGGGAGGGTCCCATGATCATTTTCATTCATGGCTGGAACGGAATCGGACTTCAATTTTACCCGTTCATTAAACCCTTCTTAAATAAAGGGTTTTCTGTCCTTATCTTTGATGGACCCGGGCATGGATTATCCCCTGGCGACAGCTGCAGCTATTTCCAGATGACAGATATCTTACGGTCATTTATATCTTCTGATTTTTCCGATAATATTGCCGGGCTAATCGGACATTCCTTTGGGGCTGCAGCCATTGTATGCAGTTTGGAAAAAGAGCAATTGAATCTACCCGCTGTTTTGATATCCCCTGCAATCCAACTCAACAAAACGATTGATCATGCGTTTAACCAATACCAGATCCCCAAAAAAATCTACTTAAAAATAATTAGCGAATATGAAGATAAATATAAGTATTCTTTTTCAGGGGATGACCCGATCAATCTGATTTCCTGGAATGCAAAAAATTATTGTATCATTCATGATCAATCCGATCCTGTTATACCGTTTTCTGATTCAAAGCATATTATAAAAATGCTTCCGGAAATAGAACTGATGATAGTTAAAGGACTTGGCCATAAAAGGATTTTAAAAAATGAAGAAGTGATCCATAAAACTTTGAATTGTTTTCAACATTGAGTTCACCGGCCTTTGGCCGTATGTAGCGGGTTTGTTCAACGGCCCGTCCACGTGTGTCCGAGTGAACAATTCCAAATCACCGGCTTGCCCGAGTGCATTTGGGTTGTTGAAATATATTTTATTTCTTAATAATCCTAATTCACAATTCAAGAGGCGGCCAATTCACTTTCTTGAAGATGGAAATCAGACTTTAAACAAAGGAAATTTTAAAGGCAATTTAATTTTACCGGCAGGGATAAAACTAACCGGGCTATTGCCAAAGTACCGCTTAAATTCCCTGCTGAATTGAGTTGTACTTTCATACCCGACTTCTGTCGCAGCTTCATTTACCCGAACTTGATTTGCCATTAATAATCCCATTGCAATATTGAGCCTGACCTTTTTCAAATATTGGATAGGAGAAGATGAAGTTACTTCTTTGAATGCTCGGAAAAAAGCGGATGGGCTCATGTTGACCAGATTTGAAAGCTTGTCAATATCGATTGGATGACGGTACTCTTCGTGAATGTGTTTCAGGGCCTTGTCAATTCTGGACAAATTGGTATGTATCATGGTAAGGGCATACAAAGGTGCAGCATTTTCACCATTCATAATCCTGAAAATTAGTTCATGAATAATACCGGGACCTATCACCTTGCTCTCCACAGGGTTTAAAAGAGAACGTAACAACCGTACTACTGTATCCTTTATATCCTGGTTTGTATGAGCAACAAACAATCCGGGGTATTTATCCTTTTGTCCCCACAGTGACGCGTTAATGTCATTGCCCATTTGTTCAACAATACGGTTAAGCATTCCCATATCAATGTCCACCATAAGAGAAAGCAGCGGCTCATATTCAGTTGCTTCAGTCTCACATTCTGCTGGTAAAGGCACCGATAATACAAGATAGTTATCAGAGTTGTATTCGTATACCTTATCTCCGAGAAAAACCCGCTTGTTCCCTTGGCCAACAATAATTATTCCTTTCCCATAACAAAGTGGATGCCTGGGACGGTATTCTGATGCTTTATAAATTCGAACACCTGGAATATTGGTGTTATTGTGCCCTTCTTTTTCTGCAATTTGGCCCATCAAGTCAGCAATCGTACTCATAAAAAAAACACCTTTCATTTTAATGGCGGATACTAACATGGCCTATTGTATGAGTCAAAGACTTTCTTGCTAAAAAAGTAGGAATAGGCATGAACTTGAAAGTATTATGTATTCAAAACAAGCAGATCGGGTATTATATTGCGTGCGAATTGACATCAGACTTGAGGAGCATTTTTATGGAAACCAAAAAAATTATAAAAAGGTATTGTTTAAAAGATAAGGCAGCAAAGGAGCAGATGTGGTATTACTATCCGGCCTTACGTGCGGAATTCGATTCTTTTGAAAAAAACGGTGCTGTGCCCCCTGAATTCCATGAATTAAAATCCCTAAAATCAATTCTGTGTCAGATCCTGACTTCTATTCAAGGAAGCGTTCCATTTTTAAGGATGGTAGATCTATAATCATAAAATGCGTCTTATCTTTGTTTTCATTTTGCCCTGGCTGAATACAGACCGTATTCCCAATTTTCCCTCGCCACTTGCCAGTCACCATGGGGCTTTCATGAACATGCCCGTGCAATGCCAGAAGCGGTTGGCGGTCTTCCAGAAATGAGTACACTGCTTCTGATCCAATGTCTTTTTCTGGGCTCTTTGGCAGATCTCCAATAATGGGTGCCTTATCGGCGTCTAAGAAAATCGAACCGAGGCCCAACCCCTTTGGTGGATGGTGGATAATGTACACAGATTTCTGTAGTTCCTTGGTTTCCGGGAGGGCAAGCAGATCTTCTAATAGTGTTGGGAAAGACCTAAGCTGTTTCTCCCAATCTTTGATTGGGACCCACCCTTGTTTTGTAATTCCAATGGGTTGACCAAACTGCTTGTCCATTTTGCATCTTTTGGTGTCACGTCGGCATCGATTCTTAGGTGGGAAAGGGATATCGACTACGTTTCCGGTCCCAACAAACTCATATCCACCGATTCTGGCGATTTGGTTCTGACAATTATGAAAATAGTTACTCTTCTTACACAATGAGATGAACTGCTGATCAAAAATCTCTAAGTCATGCATACTAAGAATGCAGGCCCAATGGATTTTTGCATTTTCATACTTTTTGAGGTGGCTTGGAAGGAATTTTGTAAATAAGTTGTTTTGAGATTCAATTGCTTTATCCCAAGGTGCAACAAATAAATCTGAGAAATTATCTCCGCCACTAATGACGGCTTCGACACCATGATCTATAGCTGACTGAAATACCCGTTCGAAACGCTTTGAATATCCATGCAAATCGACTACGTAGAGAATTTTCATTTTTTGTCCTTTCGGTCTTGTGTCCTCCTCATTCTCTCTCCTTTACCATTATAACGATGGACATACTTGCCCAAAAAACATACGATTCCAAAGAATGACATATCATGGGTCGTGCCCCTGGCTAACATCTCGGTTCACCTGGCGCGGGGGGCTTCCACAAGACTTTTCAACACCAAGATCATATGCATGCTAAAAAATTTTTAAGCCGGTTCAGTACCTGCGATATCGTGTAACCGTCCTGCTATATGTTGATCAGATTAACTTTTTTGTTGATATGTAAGCAAACGATACCCAAACCACAACATTATCGAGCCAGTTGCGCCTTGCACTATTTTTTTAAATTTCATGGATGATAATGCCCGTGTTATCTTACCAAGAGCATTAATTATAAAGGAAAACCATATTACAACGACAATAGAATTAATCACTACTAATATAAGGAATTCTAAAATGGGACTTCCCTCCAAGCAAATAAATTGTGGAAAGACCGCAAGATAAAACATAGAAGCCTTTGGGTTCAAAAGATTGGTGAGAAATCCTTCCAGAAAAAATCTCTTACTTTTGCGAATCACATTTTTATTATTTTCGCGTTTTATTGTTTTTTCAGAAGATTGTTTTGCAAAAAAAGCCTGCCAAAGAGACATAATACCCAAGTATGAAAGATAAAAAGCTCCCAGGAGTTTTGCTGCAAAAAACGCTTGAGATGTTTTGAGAATCAAAGCGGACAACCCAAGTATTGAAAATAGTCCATGAATATGGTTCATCAGAAAATCGCGTACTTGGAATGAGAAGCAGGCCGATATAGGATTCTGAAACAAAAAATGATTTTATGCTTGAAATGAAGGTGTGGACATGATCATTTTCCAATTTTTTTGTGTTAGCCGCACAAAACCGGAGAATAGAATCATGTCCACCAGTCTTATTTACCACGCTTTTGGTCTTCGTGACTACTTTTATAAAACAACCCGCTTTATCGGCGGGGTGCTCACCTTTGAAATATTTCCTAAACCCGAGGCAATAAAGTGTCCTGAATGTAACTCAAGATCTGTCGTGAAAAGAGGAGTTATCAAACGAACTCTGAGAACAATACCCGTAGGTTCGAGACCCGTAATCCTCAAGACGGCCATTCAGAGAGTCTGGTGCCCCATATGCAAATTTGTCCGGCAAATCAAACTGTCTTTTTCCAAAGAGGGGAAGAGTTATACCCGTGCCTTTGAACGTTATGTCCTGGAATTATCCCAGTTCATGACAATCAAAGATATTGCCAGCCACCTGCGTATCAGCTGGGATACCATCAAACAGATACAAAAAGCTCATCTTACAAGACGTTACCGGAGCATACCCCTCAAAAAGGTCAAGCGGATTGCCATAGATGAGATCTCCATAGGCAAAGGACATCAATATCTAACCATAGTAATGGACTTGGAATCCGGCAGAATTCTGCATGTGGGTGATGGAAAAGGAGGCGATGCATTGAAGTTCTTCTGGCAAAAAATAAAAATTTCAAAGGCCGGAATAGAAGCTATCAGCATTGATATGTCTCCGGCATATTTGAGTGCTGTTATTGAAAATATGCCTGGAACTGCCATAGTCTTCGATAGATTTCACGTGGTAAAACTGTTCAATGAGAAACTATCTGAATTCAGAAGGGACCTTTACAAACACCTGTCGAATAGCGGGGAACAAAAACTGATAAAAGGAACCCGCTGGCTTTTGTTGAAGAATCCAGAAAACCTTCAAAAGAACAAGGGGGAAGCAGAACATCTGCAAAAGGCACTGGAAGTCAATCAACCGTTATCAACCGTATATTATATGAAGGAAGAGCTCAGGCAAATTTGGAACCAATCAGATAAAAATACCGGTGGGAAGGTTCTGGAGAACTGGATTAACCTGGCCAATGTATCAGATATTCAGATGCTGAAGAAATTTGCAAAGACGCTGGGTCTACACAGAAACAGGATACTCTCCTTTTATGATTATGCAATTTCAACAGGGCCTTTGGAGGGAACCAATAACAAGATCAAAACCATGAAACGTAAAGCATATGGATATCGTGATTTTGAATTTTTTAAACTAAAACTTCTGGATCTTCACAACAAGAAGTACGCATTAATCGGATGAACCATGAATATAAAAAGCAGAGACAATTCCAGCTAAATTTAATATCCCCGCACGAAGTCCATTTTGTGGAACGGTTTTTAGTAGAAGAGCCCCATTGGGGCCAGGCATTATGGTCAATAGCAGGACCATTAGTGTGAAAGTTCCAACCGCTTGAAAATCCATTTTAACCGCCTTAAATAACGAGCTTTTAGGAAAACTCCCTGCTCGAATTTTTGTTATAATTTTGCTTAAAACTCCATTTAAAAGGACCTCTGAGGTTAAATGCTTCTGAACTTATTATTAAAAAAAATTATCTGAGTCATTCTCCGCGCTAAACGGTCTTCAAAATTTGATGAACCAGACCTTTTTCTACAACTTCAACCCCCAAATAAGCGGTTTCTCCGCTTCATTTGGATTTTGTGATCTCTAATGCAACAATCAAGGCTTGACCCATCTTCCTTCAGGCTCCAACAAATTCCACAGAGAGGCCGGGAAGTGCGATTCCATCCAATTGAGTTTGCCACGTTTCACCAATCTGGATCGGGAGCGCCGTTGTAATTGTCCCAGTGGTCACTATTTCGTTGGCCTGAACAGGCATGTAGTCCGGCTGCGTCCTGAGTACATCAATCAGGTGAGCAATGGCTGTCAGCGGGCTCCCAAGCACATTGGACCCTTTACCCTCCTCGCACGGCTTGCCATCACGCAAAATCGTGATTGAAAAGTGCTCAAGTGCATCTATAATATCTGTTCCTGCCTGATTAACTGCCAGGGGTACGCCAACCAGAAGCCTTCCATGCAGGGACGAGTCTGCAATGGTATCTGCGGCCTCAAACCGCCACCTGGGATAGTGAGACTGCACGATTTCAAATGCATGCGCGACCCAGTCAATGCACTCAAGAATGTCTAAAAGATTTCCATCCACCGGAGGCGTTGAACAAAAATGGAAGACGATCTCGGGTTCGACCTTCGGTTCTGCAAACCGCTCGATGTTGCACGTTCCGTGCTGGCCAGACAGGTAAACCACAGTGGTGTCATAGAGATAGCCCCATATAGGCTCGTTTACTCCGTACAGGGACCACATGTCAGGATTAGTAAAACCGATCTTTCTTCCCACAGGAACGGCGCCTTTGTCAATCCGTGCTTCATGGATCAAGTGCGCTACTGCATAGGCAGAAGAAATATCAAAATCTTTCAGTTGTGACGTGATCGGTTCAATCTGTCGAACCTCGTCCTGTGCGGACTGTATTTGATTCGCAATGGCGCTGATATCAAGTGAAAGTGCCATATTTTTTACTCCCGTTAGTATGATGAACAAGTAAATGTGCGGGTCCGTATAGCCGAAATATCCGGTTAACCGCATATCATTACAAAAGTTAATATCTGACCGGATATCCTGAGATATATGAATATATCCGGTGAGATTGCTTTTGAATCAAGACAGTTGACCCATAACACCTTTCTCAGCGCATTTCAAACAGATATCCAGTAAAAAAAAATATTTATTCGGCGCAATTTTTCTATCGTGACGTTAACCGGGGCAGGTGCCAGAGTGGGGGTGCCTGGCCTGCAACGCGTCATTTGCTGATTTGTTGTTATCAATGTCTTAACGCAGCGGGCGACAGGAACAGCGAACTGCCTGAGAGCCCGGAGAGCTCCGGGTTTTCGCTGTCCAGCCAAACTGCGTTTAGAATATTGTTCAAAAAGATCAGCCGGCTGCGTGCAGGGTATGGCCCCCTGACACCGGCAACGGCGGCCAAACGGGACCTCTTTTTTCCCTTAGGTTTACACCCTGCCCGAAATGGTGGTATAGCCTTTTAAGCGTTTGTTTTTCTTTCATTAAATCCGTGCCGGGTCGTTAAGCCGATGTTAAATTGGAGACCTGATATTTTGATTCATGAACCGCCCATACTGAAATCAAAGCTGTGCTTTCCTGACATAACCAAAAACATGAGACGCTTGATCAGCAGACTCTCAGGGAAAGCAATACTTGAAAACCGTCTCACCACAATTGTTGCAGGCGCAGGCTACGGGAAGACAACCCTGGCGGTTCAGGCCCTGGAGGGTGTGAATGCCCGCATTATCCGGTTACGGCTGGACAGTACGGACAAGGATCTGACATTTTTCTTAAGCGGCCTGATCCGTGGGATTCAAAATATTTTCCCTGAATTCAACGCATCTTCCATAGTGGATTGCCAGGACAAACCACCCGGCAGTGCAGCAGACGAAATGCGTATCCGACAGCTTCTGGCAGATCTGGAGGCGTGTCTTGAAACCGATCTCATCCTGGTGCTGGACGACGTTCACTGGGTAAAGGAGAGTGAGGCAGTTAATGCGGTGCTGAATTTTTTGCTGCGGCACTCGTCTTCCTTTCTCCACATGGTGCTCATCTCAAGAGCCTCCATCCCTCTGTCCCTTTCCCGCCTGAAAGCGCAGCAACAGGTCATTGAAATAAGTGCTGCTGATCTGGTTTTTTCCGGCGAGGAAACCGCTCTTCTTTTCAAGGAATATTTTGAGATCGACTGGGACCGGGATATTTCTGACCGGATATGCGAGTTGACTGAAGGGTGGGTTTCAGGTCTTATGCTCTTTTATTATGCGCTTCAGGATCTGACCATGGCGGACGTCCGAAACTTTCTGGATCAGCCGCATCCCTTGCCTGCCCCGGTTGCCGACTATCTGGAGGAGGAAGTCTTTTCAACCCTTGCAACTGAAATCCGGGACTTTCTTGTCCAAACCTCAATCCTGGCACGCCTTAAGACATGGTTCTGCGATGAATTCTTATGCGTTGGCGAGTCACAGCAAATGCTTGAGGATCTGGCAGACTCTCATATTTTTATTCAAAAGGAGCCGGACAGGGGCGGATATGTTTACCACAAGCTGTTTAAGGCTTTTCTTCAAAAAAAGCTTGCCGCCCTTTATTCAAAAGAGGCGGTTTCAGACCTGCACCTGAAAGCCGCACGCCTTTGTGAAGAAAAAGGCAGAATTGAAACCGCCCTGCACCACTTTCTGTCTGCGCCTGATTTCAAGGAGGTGGTCCGGTTGTTGAACACCCGCGGCCGGCGCCTGTTCCAGGAAGGCAGATATGAAATCCTGAGAACCTGCCTTTCTGCCATCCCCCATCCATATATGGATGACTTTCCCTGGGTCCTGTGCCTGTACGGCAAACTCCAGGGGGTTTTCGCCCGTCACACAGATGCGGCTTCCTCCTGGGGCCGCGCTCTGGTGAAATTTGAAGGCCAGAGCAATACGGACGGAATGAATCTCTGCCGGATTGAGATCGCACTCAATTACTTCATGGCCGGAGAGTTTTCCAGGGCTGCCCGGGTTCTCGAAACCTTGCTGAACCAGACCGCCATCTCGGATGAGCTGCGCATCGAAGCCCTGGGGTATCTTATTTTCATTACGGCTTATCTGCGACACCGGGAGTCATGGAAGCTTTATTATGAAACCGGCCGGGCTGCAATGGCGCACCTCAAGAGTATAACACTCACCGATCAGCAAAGGGTATGGCTGGATGTTTATCGGGGATACACATGCCTTGCCTCCGGTGACCACGAAAAATCCCTTCAAATCGGCAGATCTGTTGAGTGGCGAGTCCGGCAGCAGTCGGATCTGCAGGATTTTTCCGGGCACTATACCCTGCTGGCCAGTGCCTGCAATTCTCTGCACCGGTTTGAGGAGGGGCTCGCATATGCCCGCAACGGCCTTGAAGGTCTCACACGGAAAAATTCAAAAACGATTTCTTCCATTCCGGTCTGGCAGCCGGCCGGATTAACGCCCAGGGGTATCCGGGACAGGGGCCGGCAGGATACGACGCTTCCCTTTTTGCTGCTCCAGGCGGCAAAAAGCGCATTCGGACTGGGAAGATGCAAAGAAAGCATCGCTTATGCTGAACAGAGCGTCGACCTTTTTCGGTCCATGGGGGCCAGATGGGGTCAGGCCCTGGGGCTGAATACGCTGTGCACGGCCTATGCCCGCAAAGGGGATATGGTTCTGTCGGAACAGAGTGCCCTGTCCGGTCTGGACCTGCTCAACGGGCTTGACCTGCCCATGACAGAAGGAACGTTAAAGGGGAACCTTGCCGTTGTCCTGATGATGACGGACCGCCACGAAGAGGCCCTGCCCCTGATCCGATCCACCCGGAAAGCCTTTGCGCCGTTCGGGCTGTCCCACTGGGCGGATCTGTGGCTTGCCATGTACCACTGGCACCAGGATAAAGACAAGGGCCGGGAAAAATTTTTGTCTGTTCTGAGCCTTCATACCGAAAGAAAGAAGTACGGCTTTGTTGAGGAACGGCACTGGATTGTTCCTTTCCTGGTCGATCTCTATGCCGAGGGACATCTGCGGGATTATATTTTCGACACATTAAAAAAAATCGGCAGCGATGCCATTCTTGATCTCAAACAGATTCTGCGGGAATCCCGTGGCCCGTCCGTAAAAAAAGCCGCCTCTCATCTTTTGTCAAACCTGCCCAGACCTGATCCGCCCGGGTTGAAGATTCACCTTCTGGGACGCTTCCGGGTCCTTGTGGGAGACCGGGAAATCAGCCCCGGCAAATGGGGAAATCAGAAGGTCAGATCCCTTTTTCAATATCTGGCCTTCTCCCGGCACCAGGGGTATGTCAACCGGGACATCCTCATTGAAATGCTGTGGCCGGACCAGGATCCCGGCAAAACCGTCAACCGCTTCCACGTCACCATGACTTCACTGCGCCGCGTTCTGGAACCGGATCTCCCGGACGGTGCGCCCTCATCCTACATATCAAGGCAGGCAGACACCTACCGCCTTTGCCTGGGTCAGGAAGGCTGGGTTGACATGACGGTTTTTACGGACGAGATGGCACGGGCTCACCGGGAAAAAGACGCTTTCAAGGCATTTAGCCACTGCCGGGAGGCGGTCTTAGCCTATTCAGGAGAGCTGCTGGCCGAAGCCCCGTTCTGCGATTGGTGCAGCACCACCCGGCAGGATCTTCAGAATAAATATCTTTCTGCCCTGGAAACCATGATTGCCTTTTATGAAACCCGAAAAGATTATGAAAAGTGCATCCGCTTAGCTGAAACCTACCTGAGCGTTGATAAAACCGCTGAAAAAATGGTCCGGAAGCTGATGCGGCTTTATGCCGGAACAGGAAATCTGGTCCAGGCGGCATCCACTCTTAAGCGCTGCCGGGAAACGCTTCGGACCGAACTTGACTGCCCGGTTGAACCGGAAACCGAAGAACTGGCTCAACGGCTGCTGACCCGGAAAAAATCATCTTAACCCTCTTTTTTGTATCCCCTATTTAAGTCCTGCTTAAGTGGGCCGGATTAGAGTGTTGAAAATCTGCGGGAGTATGGTGCCATTACCAACAACAAACAAAGGAGAAGCTTAAGATGAACAGAAAATTTGATTTTGTCTTGTTAAAAATTTTCATTGTTTTATCCCTCATTTTTTACACCGTGTCCGCTTTTGCCGGGGAAAAGGCCACAAAGGCAGAATGCATCGACATGACGAATAAAGTGGTCCAAATGATCGAGAAAGAGGGGCTCGATGCGGTTATCCCAAAGCTGAATGATAAAAAAGGGCCGTTTGTGTGGAAGGACGCATATGTCTTTCTCCTGGACACAAAAGAGGCCAGACTGCTGGCCCACCCGTATCTTCCGAAGCGGATGCACGGCATCCGTTATATGGAAAGAAAGGATATCAACGGCAAGGAATTCTTCAGGGAATTTCTGGAAAAGGCAAATTCAGAAGGAAAAGGCTGGGTCGATTATGTTTATGCAGATCCCCATGGCCGGGCAAGGGAAAAAATCACCTATGTTCTCAAGAGTGAGAAAGCCAACATCATTGCATCGGCCGGCATCTTCACCGACAAAAAACTGGCCGGCCCCAAGATTGATATCCCGGATATGACCCTGCCGGATATCAAAGGGAAAAAAGTGGCCCTGATTATCGGGAACAGAGGGTATGAGGACAGTGAATTCAGTGTGCCCAAAAAAATGATAGAAAAGGCAGGCGGAATCACAACGGTATTTTCTGTCGCAAAGGGCAAGGCATACGGCATGTACGGCCAGGTTACCGATGTGAGCTATGTGCTTGATGATGTCAGTGTCCCGGATTTCGATGCCATTGTTTTTGTGGGCGGCAGTGGTTCGGGAATTTATCACAATGACCCCAAAGCCCATAAAATCGCACAGGATGCGGTTAAAAACGATAAGGTTCTGGCGGCGATCTGCTGGGCGCCGGTGACCCTTGCCAATGCCCATGTGATTGACGGGAAAATGGCGACTGTGAATCCCAATGAGAAAAAACGGTTTCAAAACGGGGCGTGCATCTATACCGCGGATCGAGTAACGGTTGACGGGAAGATCATAACCGCCAACGGACCGGAAGCCTCGGTTTTATTTGGCAAGACAATTATTGAATCCTTGAAATTATAGCGGTTTTTGAATCCTGACAAACCGGGAAAATATCTTTTGCTGACATTCGTTGCCGTACTTTGAATGGAGTTGCCAGGATAGAATGGTTTTTATATGGATCTTATGGTCCATATAAAAACCATTTCAAAAATTATGGTGCGTCCCGCATCTGTTTTTTGACGTCGGCCACCAATTCCTGGTGTCGCAAATTTTCAGGCTCTTCCAGAAGTGCCTTTTCCCCCCAGTGAAGTGCATTTGGGAAATCCTTTTGCTGGCGAAAGTTTTCCGCAATCGCATACAGCACATGCTGCAGCGGGGCATTCCTGAGTTCAGACGGGATGTCCAGCACCTTTTTAAAATCAACGGTAGCCCCTTTGTGATTCTTTTTAACGGTATAACAGCTTCCCCGGCCGATAAGGCTCTCCTCGTCGTACGGATCCAATGCCAAAGCGCTCGAATAATACTGAATCGCGTCGTCAATCCTTCCTTCGATTTCAGAAATCTTGCCCAGATAAAAATAAGGGTTGTCCCCATCTGAGTGGCGATAGCCGGGGTCTATCCTGATAACGGCCTCAAATGCCTTAATGGCACCCATTCCGTCTGGTTTATTGAAACAGTCTAACCCGTTATTAAACCAATCGGCCGCAGAAAGTGTATTCTCTTTATCCATGTTGTTCCTCTCCGTAACGCCGAGGTGAGCTGCCGCGCCGACAGCCTTCGCGGAAATTGCCTCCCGTTCTCGCGGTCAGCTCTACCGAAATGTTGGACTCCTTATTTTTTAATTAATGCTTTTTCCCATAAATGTTTCATAAAATTTCGATCCCTGGTTCGTTTTAATGTAGGCCATAAAATCCTATTGTTTTGGAAGTAATCAGGGTCATTAATATGGAACATAGCAATTTCTTCTAGTGTTAATCTGTCTTGAATATGAGTGTTGGTCGGAGCACTACCTAAAGACCTAACTGTTACTTCAACCTGAAAGTCTGGAGAAATTACAAAATTTAACCACTCTTCTGCAACTTTTCGAAGAAAAGGTTTATTTTTTAAAGACCAACCAATGGCAAAATTATCTACCCACCCCATGGTACCTTCTTTGGGTTCCGCAATTTTCCAAACTTGCCCTCTTTTAGCAAGCTCTGGGAGTGAAAAGCCCCACACTGCGGCAATAGAATTGTTTTGAAGAATGTCTGCCGTATCAATTCCTTCCCACATGACAGAAGAATTTTGAGCTAATTCTCTTAATTTCTTTTTAAATTTCGGGTTATTTAAATTCTCAGCAGTCGCTAACTCATTTACACTATATCCCATAGCCAAGGCAGTAATATAGATATTCGCCTCATAATAAAGGGTGTTGAAACCGTTCAAATTTCTGTTTCGTTATAGGTGCCCCACGCGTTTGTAATTCTTTTTTCCAATGTCAGATTGTCCGGCTTTTACCGTAGCAATATCTGGTTTTGTTTTTTACCGCATAAAATCTATTTCAGACGGCGGCCTTTGTTGTATTCAGATATACCAATAGCGACCGATCAATCGGCTCAGAAAAAATCCCGCATTGAACGTTCAATTCATCCTGTGGCAGCAAACAACTCCTTTTGCCCATCTTCTTTTTTCATTGGTTTATGCCTTGTTCCGGCCATTTCAATCAACAATGTTACGATAGTCGTCAGAGTTGATCGGACAATCACACCATGCTGGCTTCTTACCCGTGTTTGTTCGAGGCCTTCTCTTTTTTTCATCAGATTAAAGGGCCTTTCACAGTTTTTCCGGATCTCGATTGCGTCTTGAGATCCGCTATGAAAAATCGGCATTGGTTGAAAATAGCCGCTGTCAAAATCAACGATCCTTGATTTTGAACAATTTGATTCAAACGCACACTCACCCGGAACGGCATCACATCCAAATTCGTGGCCTTCCGGTGTCGATCCCAAAAACTGCATTGGAATCTCACAAGAATCATTACAGGCAACCCTTAATGGCGATTCCAAAACGTTGTCAGGAAGTTTGGCTTTCTCCGATGCAGGGGTGACGACATAGACACCGGTTTCGTTGAGAACCGAACCATCACTATCGTGATAAGCCTGGTCGGCGGTTATCAATTTGATATCAATACCCAATGTTTGAGCAAGCTTGATCAACGGTTTTAAAAACAGGCTGTCATGATGATTTGCCGCCCCGATTAGGGATACCAATGGAAAACTATGGCCTGTCGATGGGTTGATGGCTGTTAGGGTGTGAAGCCGGTAGCCAATGACGTAATACGATTTATCCCTTTTATTCCGGCGTTTTCCACAATCACAGTCCGGATCGGAATACATTCGTATTTTTTTGCCTTTGACCTGAATTGTGCAAAGGGGGTAATTGATTTCAGACGGCAGTTCACTGGAATCAACACCATGGATAACGGCACTCTCCAGACAGCCTGATTTATAAAAATGATGGAGGAAATATACCAGGACATTCATCAATTGTTTGAAATTCAGGCCACGCCGGAAGTGACACAATTCAGTATGATCTGCCTGGTGTTTGGTATTTAAAGGCAGTCTCACAAAACGCCTGTTTTGCTTTCGTTCCCTGCCAAAATATTCATCGCTGCAAAATTTCCTGTAACTGATTTCAGGGTATTTGATTATTTTTAAAAGCTCCATCCGAAATAACTGGTAGGGTTGAATATCCCTGTGCACAGCGGAATATCCGTCAGGCGCAATCAAGCTGTTGATAATCTGGTTGTCTATAAGTTGGTCAACAAACTGCAATTCCGGGTCTACAATTTCAGGGTATGGCTTTTTCAGGGTGTCAAAATGAAACAGGTTGTCGGAATGAAAATTTTCAATGTAGGACGCCATCTCAGGAAGGCTACGAATCTCTGCTGAGGGGGCCTGATCTTCAACTCCTATGAGTTCTTCGATGGGGATGTCCAAGGTTTGAGAATAATCATAATTATCCAAAACTTCCATCATGATTTGCTTTGTCAGCTCTTTTTTGGACTTCCTTGTCATCTTTTTCCAGTTCGGAAAACTCTTTTTCAATTGCTTTGTGATGATTCGCCTGATATTTTTTGTATGCATAAAGCCTCTGTGGTGTTGTTTCCTTTTTGTTTAGGCGCTTGAAAGATACAACTAAACAGAGGCTTTTTCAATTACTAACATACTGAAAATTTGTCGGATAACGTTAAAATTGCGTCATCGATTTCAACACCCTTTAATAGTCTAAAGAAATAGTGTACTTGTCTTTATATTTGGAATCCCAGAAAACACCCCACGAGTCAGGGGCATTGAGATGGGCAGTATTGTATGCCAGTCCATAAGGGCCATGTGCAAAAGGAACTGCATATACCTTACCATCTTGGTAAGAATACTCCGCATTTTGAAGGTTAGAAATAAGATTTTTATAATTGGGAATATTATTTAAATCCAATGGAAGCAATATCTTGTTTTTAATAAAATTAAAACGCGCATCTTTCAAAAGATTATGACCTGGGCTAATGATATCCGCCTTTTTTCCTCTTATTTGTTCAAAGAAGTCATTGGGGTCAGAGATATAAGAAATTTCAAGCTTAACTACTCTATTGTATTTTTGTTGAATATAGTTTTCAAATTTCCCCACCTTTCCCTCAGGGGCATACCCGTCCCATACATGTAGTCTAAGAGTTTCATTTGCAAAAGAACTATGAATCAATCCTAAAAAACAAATAAAAACAACCAATATAAAAACAACTTGGTTTGCAGATTTCATCATCTTTATCCACTTCATCGATTTTAATAATTTAAAAATTTTGACAGTATCTTTATACTAACATCAAAGTTAGCATCATGCATCAGCCCACAAGCCCAACAGTGTTAATAAGTGGAAAATTTATTTCGTGATTTTCCACTTATTTGGATATTAAAGCCATAAAAGTGAAAAAGATATAAAAATCAATCGAATGGATTCGATAATCATTCCCAGCCTATAAATGCAATAATAAAGTTTATACAGATCCAGCCCGAGAAAATTCTCAGCCCGGCAAAAAAAGGATGACCGGTCTTCAGGAAATTTCGGTAAACTGACTTACATCCACCCCGCAGAATGGGCATTTTTCCGAAGGCGTCTTGAATTCAATATTCCCGCACACCGGGCAGATATAATAGGATCCCTCGGATTCCATATCAGGGTTGTTCATGGCTTTGGCGATCAGTTTTATGATGACGGGAGCAATGGACAATCCATATTCCAGGCTGTGCCGCCCCTGGATGGCATCTTCCTTTACAGCGTCCTGGACCATGGCAGGGTAGGCGCTCTTGTAATCATATTTTTCCTCTTCCGAGGCCTGTTTCAGGTTTTCGGCCGTGGTATCCACAAGACCCGTCGCCTTGAAGTGAGAAATGGCATGGACCATTTTGGACATGGCAAGCGCCCTGAAAGCCTTTGCCACACCTTGACGACCCTCTTGATCCGCTGCTTCGGCAAAGGCCAGGTATCGAATATTGGATTCAGCATTGCTCAAAAACATTTTCGTCAGGTTGTCTACGGTTCTTGCCATAATCAACTCTCCTTTAAAAATAAGTGGATAATTTATGGTTTAAGATGCTGCTTTTTTTACCTTTTTTGAGTCCACCCATGCAGTGTTGAACCTCAGAGGAAGCCGGCGGCGAGTTGAGAGGAGTGGGAAACGGCGAACAAGGTGCAGATATTTTTTTGCACCCCGGCCCAAGGGTCTGTGTCCGCCCTGAACCTATGGAGAAAATTCTTTTTGGCTTTTTCTAAAATAGACCTCCCGTTCAATGGAATAGAAAGGCAGCAGGCCTGATCCTTTGGCTTTGGAATCATAAAGATCCACATCTTTTTCATGTTCCATGCCGATTTTCTCCAGGACCCTGCGGGATGCGGTATTTGAATGATCGGTTACGGCGTAGGCCCGGATGATTTCCTCCCGGCCAAAGAGCCAGTCCAGGCAGGCTGTCAGTGCTTCGGTTATGATTCCTTTTCCCCACATGGATCTTCCAAGGGCATAGGCGATTTCCGGCCCCCCACCCCTGATCTGTTCGGGAATAAATCCGCAGTACCCGATAAATTCCCCGGGCTTTCCCAATTCCTTGTCTCCGATACAAACGGCCCAGACACCCAGCCCAATCTCTTTCCAGGGATTGATGAAATCCGTGAGATATCCCAAAGCAATTTCCTTTTGCCCCTCCGGGGTTGAGGTCCCGGCTGAATACGGCAGCCAGGTCATGACATCAGGGTCCGACATGATTGTGTCGACCATTGCATTCTGATCGGCAATGGTCAGAGGTCTTAATCTCAGCCGCGCTGTTTTTAAGGTTGGAGTCATGAAAGTAAATACCCGCATCCTGCGAAGGAAACCATTTTAGGCAGATCCGTATGCCAATACACGATTTTTGATTGTCTCTTTTCCTATTTTAAAATCATATTGCCCTATATCTATAAACCCGAATTTTTCATAAAATGCAATGGATCGGTTTTTCACCCAGGTATACAGCCAGCACCGGTTCCCATGCCTTGAGATAATTTCAGATAATAATTTTTTACCGATCCCCCGGCCCTGAAAAGGCCCCTGCACATAAAGCCTTTCAATTTCAAAACCAGTTTTTTCACTTTGAAACCGGGATTCCAGATTCACGAGGACATACCCCCTCAGATAGATTCCCTCAACAAACACCAGCAATCCATACCTGGGATCAAGCAAAATCTTTTTAAAATAATCCTCGGTAAAAGAAGATATGGCGAATTCTGAATTTTCAGTCCTGATGCCGTCCATGCAGTATGTCTGAAACCATACCGCCAGGGAGAGGGCGGCGATATTCATGCAATCGGATTCATTTGCTTTTCTGATCATCTGTCTTTTCCCCAAAAGGTCTGACACACAATTATCCGAAATTCCCAAAAAAAACCGCCAAGGGATTCTTTTTCAAAAGAAATACCAATTTAATCAAGGGATTTCAATATCGATTAAAATCAGAATAAAGTATGGTTCAGGTATCTGTAAAGTTCTGCCCGTCAAAAATCAAATCAATGCCGGGACCGATGCGGATCTTATCGTGATGATCTTATCCTCTCCGGTCCCCGGTTTCCTATATTTTTGTTCCTCTACTTGTTCATCTTCAATAAAAGCCTATCTTATGGATGTAAGACACGAAAAAATCGATCCATCCGGAAGAGTAAAATAAAAAGCAACTCCACAATTGGGAGAAAAAAATGAATATGCGAAGGCATCCTGTTTTAACTTTTATTATTGCGGTCTGTTTTTTCACCCCCTTTAAAACAGACAAGGCTTTTTCAGAGCCCTACAAGGCATTAAAAGGCGTGGATTCCGTCAAAGCGGTTTTTGATCTTCGGGTAAAAAACCCCCGGGCGTTGGCCATCCACCTTGACCTTATCAATGATACCTTTGAAGATCCGGAAGTCACCTCTATTCAGGGGAAACCTGATTTTGTGGTTATCTTTATGGGTCCGGCCGTGAAATTCATCTCAAAGAATACAGAGGGGTATTCCCCGGAAGACAAAATCCATCTGGATGCCATTGCGGCAATGATTCCCGATTTTTTTGAAAACGGAATCAAACTGCAGGTCTGCATGTTTGCCGCCCAATCCTATGGGGTTTCACCGGATTCAATCCTTCCGGGAATTGAACAGGTTGGCAACGGATGGATATCATCCATTGGATATCAACGCCAGGGATACGCCCTTATTTCAGATTTTTGACGAGATTTGCAGGCCCTTTAAACAGATTGGCCCTGCACCCCTCTTTATTAACCCCGTTGAGATGGATTTTCCGATTCCGGATTTATCCGGCCATAAAACCCTGGGACATAAGGATAATTATGGAGCGCATTCATCCCGCGCCTATCCCATGATTTCCCAGGTCAGGTAAAACAGGGGGAGCAGGTAAAGACCGGTCCGGACCAGGCCCGAGAATTTACGCCTGCCCATGAAGACGACGATGCACAGCCCGGCAAAGACGGAGGCTCCGCGAAATCCCATGGAAAGATAGCTCCATTGGAGGATGGCTGTATCGAATCCGGCCAGAACGATCCCTCCGGAAAGAAGCAGCACGGCCAGTGTGCAGAGCCTCACCATGGTCAGAGCATTCTCTTCCCTGGCTTTAAAAAGCTTTTTGATCCCGTCCATGTAAAGGTTGGTGGTGACCCCCAGGACCAGACCGGCACCGGTGCCCAGAATTGCCAGCAGAAGCACGGCAGAGCAGAAAGCGGCAATTGCCGGCGGAAGGGCGATCTTGAAAAAATAGGGCAGGGCCTGGGCACTGTTTCCCTCAAGCTCCGGATAATGGGCCCGGAGGTAGAGGCCCACGACAATTCCCAGAATTCCAATGGGGGGGATGACCAGGGCGGAGAGAAAGGCCCCGTTTCTGGCCTGGCGGATGGTTTTGGCGGAGAATACAGCCTGGAGGTAAATCTGGGTGGAGAGAACCCCGGTGATCATGGAGATCAGATCCACAAGGGTGGGGCCCACACCATGGGGGAAAAAATTCAAAAAATCGATCTCCCCGGGAAGAGAAGAGAGGATATTGCCCACGCCCCCTCCCCGGTACAGGGCAAGTCCGGCAGAGAGAATCATGATGCCATAGAGCATGAAGAATTTAAGCTTACCCACCATGCCGGCACCGGAGATGCCGCCGGATACCACAAAGATGCCCATGAGCAGCAGGGTGACCAGAACGGACACGGGCTGGGAAAAATGAAACACCGAGCTCAGAATGGCCATGGCCGCCAGGTACTGGGCAATGATATGAATGAACATGCCGCAGGAGTTGAACAGGGAGGAGTAGTACTGAAAGCCCTGGCCGAAATACCGGCCCAGAAGTTCCGATACCGTGACCACCTCCTCTCTTCTCAGGACGGCGGCGAAAAAACAGCCCAGGATAAAACAGGAAATTCCGCTTCCAAGGGTGAAAACCCATGCAACGATCCCGTGGTTATAGGCGGTCTGGACCGTTCCGATGGTGGAGACCCCTCCCACCAGGGTTCCGATAATGACCCAGGAAACCTGGGTGGCGGTCAAAGACCTGCCGGCAACGGAAAAATCCGATCCGGTCCTGACCCTTTTCTGCCGGCCCAGGATAAGCAGGCAGAAAAAAGCAAAAGCACCGATAAAAACTCCCATATAACCAAACTGACTCACAATTGGCTCCTTACCTTCCGGGTTTTCTCCTGGAAAAGTCCGGAGGATTCCCATAAAAAACAGATGTTGTACTCCTGTTTCATTTTTATGGCAATGGGAATTTTATAATTTTTTCCGGTATTCCGGATGGATGAGCGCCAATCCAGATTTTATGGGATAACAAGACCTTACCTTTATTCCCATTTGTGCCAAAGAATCCAGAAAGCGAAAAAGAACATGGTTTTTTCTATCAAGGAGATGTTTTCCTGATTTTGCCGGACAATGCATCAGCTCCTGCTTTTGAACTCAGGGATGAGGCGTCCGGCCTTTTGCTTCCCTGCCCGGGCAAAAAAAAGCTTGAGAATCGGTCTAAAAAGGTATAGAAGCTATCCCTTTATTTTCTATCCAACCGGATTATTTAATGAATTTACGACCAAACCATAGGCAAGACCCATGAAAAAATATCCAGTACTGACAAAAGAAGAAATGGTTTCCCTGGTAAAGGACGGGGACACCCTTGCATTTTCAGGATTTGCAGCAGCCGGGGCGGTTAAGGCGGTCCCGGCCATGTTGGCCGAACATGCCAGGGAAGAACAGGCCCGGGGACGGAAATTCAGGCTCAGGGTGCTGTCCGGGGCCTCCTGCGGAAAGTATGTTGACAATGACATGGCCGAGGCCAATGCCATTGCCTGGCGGGCTCCTTACCAGTCGGGAAAGGTCCTGCGGGACCAGATCAACCGGCAGGAGGTGGAATATGTGGACATGCACCTCTCCCACGTGGCCCAGACCGTGAGTGCCGGTTTTTTCGGAAAAGTGAATCTGGCCGTTGTGGAGGCCACGGAGATCACGCCGGACGGCAGGGTTTATCTGACCGCCTCCGTCGGAGCTTCGCCGACCTGGCTGGCCTGTGCACAAAAAGTCATCATCGAGATCAACCGGCAGCATTCCCCGCGTCTGAGGGAACTCCACGATATTTTCATCATGCCGCCGCCGCCCAGGCGAAATCCCATCAATGTACAGATGCCCCTGACCAAAATCGGCTGGCCCTATGCCCAGGTGAATCCCCGGAAGGTGGTGGGCATTGTGGAGAATGACGAACCGGATCAGGTGGCCGCCTTTAGCCAGGCAGATGAAGTAAGCCAGAGAATCGCCGGCCATGTCATTGAGTTTCTGCTCAATGAAAAGGCAGCCGGCAGGATCCCGGGGGAGTTCTTCCCCCTCCAGGCCGGGGTGGGCAATACCGCCAATGCTGTGTTGGCCGGCCTTGGCAGCCATCCGGATATCCCTCCCTTTTATATGTACTCCGAGGTGTTTCAGGACTCCATGCTCGACCTGATTGATAAAGGCAAGCTTCTGGGCGCCTCTGCCACCTCCCTGACCATTGTGCCGGAAAAACTGAAAAAACTGGAAGAGAACATGGACTTCTATAACCAGAGAATCGTGCTCCGGCCCCAGGAGATCTCCAACCACCCCGGCATTATCCGCAGACTGGGGGTAATCGCCCTGAACACGGCATTGGAAATGGATATCTACGGAAATGTAAACTCCTCCCATATCATGGGGACCCATATCATGAACGGCGTGGGCGGGAGCGGCGAGTTCACCCGGAACAGCCATCTGTCCATTTTCATGACCCCCTCTGTTGCCAAGGGAGGGAAGATCTCAACCGTAGTGCCCATGGTTCCCCATCTGGACAACTGCGAGCACTCGGTCCAGATCCTGGTGACCGAGCAGGGCCTTGCAGACCTTCGGGGCCTGGGCCCCCTGGAACGGGCGGAGAAGATCATCTCCACCTGTGCCCATCCGGATTACCGGGCCTATTTAAGGGACTATCTGGACAGGAGCGTCTGCGGCCATATCTGCCACGATCTGGAATCCTGCTTTGACCTTTACCGGAATTTTCAGACCTTTGGGACCATGCTGCCCAAGGCCGGGGGAATCCGGCAGGCAGGCAATTAAATTAAGGAATAAATTGGGGGAAACCGGGAACTCTCTTTACATCAGGGCCGACCAAGCAATCCTGAACCCCATGGCCGCCAGGGAAAGAAACAATAATTTTTGATAGGTCTTTTCATTCAAGCGTGAAGACAATTGGATTCCCAGCCTGCTTCCCAGAATCACGGCCGGGGTGGACAAAACAAAGGTAAAGATCACCATCTGATTGATCTGGCCGGTCAGGGCCTTGGCCGAGACAATCAATACACCGGTGATGATAAATCCCGCTCCGAGGATACCCTTAATGGCCCGGGCCGGGCAGCCGCAATAGGCTATATATGCGGCCAGGGGCGGGCCGTTAAACCCAAAGGCCATGCCCAGGGCCGAGGACAGCAGGCCGGACAGATATCCCCAGGCCGGATGGATGACACGGACCTCTCCTTTGCCGGAAACCAGGCTGACCAGGGCATATCCCGCGATAAAGATTCCCATTCCCGCCTTTAGATGGGTTTCCGACAGATAGCTGAGAGCAAAGCTGCTGAGAATCACCCCGGGAATCGCCCCGATAAAAATTTTTTTTACATATTTCCAGCGGATATCCTTGCGGAAGGTCCAGCCGACCTGGCAATTGAGAGTCAATACAATAAGGGTGCAGGCCGGTACGGCAAGAGAAATCTCCATAAAGGGGGCTGCCAGGGGCATGGCAACCATGGCGGCACCAAACCCGGCCACGCCGTTGATAAAACCGCCGGCAAACCATGCTGCAGAAATGCAAATCAGATCCACCATTATCTCCTCTTTGGGATTCTCCCCCCTTGGGCGGGAATAAAAATCCAGGCATGGTATTCAAATTTGTGAAAATAATCAATCGGAAGAAAAAAAATAAGGATCGAACGGCCCGGATGAATCTTCTTTTTAGTTCCATGTGGCAGAACTGCATCGCACTGCCATCTGAATTTACCGAATCCAAGGTCGTTTTGCAGGGATGCAATATCAAAACCGACCCATGATGCAGAATTGCACCCTGAGCCCTCCGGTTTTGTGCAGACGCCGCAGCCCATAAGCAAAGGCCTGAAGTGTTTTTGTGTAAAACAATGAATCCCAATATAATTTTTCTCTTTATTTCAGATACTTAAATCATTACCTCAAAGCCCGGTACATCCTTTGCAATCGGTGGACCAGGATAGTAATTACGCATGCTTGAGATTAGGAGATTATCAATGGGAAAACAGGTCATTACGGCAGATGACATTCGAAAGGCAGCTGCAGGCGGGAGCCGGACACTGGATGTAAAACAAAAAGACTGTATCGTTACCCCCGGTGCCTGGGACAAGATAGAAGAGTTGGGCATAGGCTTTGCCGAAGATGCATGTTCTTCACCAAGCTGCAGCATCCCGCCGGAACCGGCACCCGACACTTCGGCCGGCAACAGGTCAATTTCCGAAACATCCGATCTCCAATCGATTACCGACCGGGTCTGCACCCTTCTCAAAGAAAAGCTGCCCGGAACAAATTCCGTTGAGCTGTCCGCCATTGTGAGAAAGGTGGTGGAATCAAAACTTTCAAGCGCCCCTGCCCCAAGCGGCAATTCCAAAAATCCAGCGGTAAAAGTGGTGGGCGATGTCTCCCTCATCGACGGGGATCTGCTTCTGGACAAGGAATCCGGCCCTGCCGTTCCCGGCAAGGTTCAGATCTCGGATGCCATCCGGTTCCATGAGGACACCCACCTGACCGCCACCTATATGAAGTGGGAAAAAAGTCTTTTTTCAAGAACCGTGGACGCCCCTGAAATCAGCATCGTTGTCGAGGGAGAAGTGGAAATCAAAGCGGACGGCCGCTCCATGAAAGCCAAGGCAGGAGACATCCTCTATATGGCCCAGGGCGCAAAGGTCGAATACAATACCCCGTCCATGGTCAAGCTGGCCTGCGTGAGTTCATAAAGGGGAAAAGAGTGGGTATACTAGAAGATTGTATAGACGCCTGCAAGGCGGCCCCCGGCACCGTGGTCTTCCCGGACTGCCTGGATTCCAGGGTCCTGACCGCCGCCACCCGGCTGAAAGAGGAAAAGGTGGCCGTTCCCCTGCTGGTCCAGTCCCCCTTCATGGTCCGATCCAAAATTCTATCGGCCAAAGAACGGCTTTCCGGATTTACCATAATCGATCACACCAGTAAAGATGTACTGGACAAGAATATGGAAGCCTTCACCCGGATCCAGAATGAAAAGGGAAAGGCCATTACCCAAGAGCAGGCGGAGCAGGCCATGAGATGCAGCCTGGCCGCCTCGGCCATGATGGTCCGTAACGGTGATGTGGAAGTGGGAATTGCCGGAAACCTCTCGTCCACGGCCGATGTGCTCCGGGCCGGGATCAGCATCCTGCCCAGAAAGCAGAAGACCATTTCCAGTTTTTTTCTCATGATCGCCCCGGACGGGAAAAATCAGTATATCCTGGCCGATTGTGCCGTGGTGCCTGAACCTTCTCCTGATGTTCTGGCCGATATTGCCATTGCATCGGCGGAAAAAGCAAAAAATCTGCTCAAAGAAGAGCCCCGGGTGGCCATGCTTTCCTTTTCCACCAAAGGAAGCTCAAAGCACCCCAGGGCAGAAGTTATCCGGGAAGCCGTTGAACGGGTCAGGAAACAGACACCGGAGATGATGGTGGACGGAGAACTCCAGCTGGACGCGGCCATCGTCCCCCAGGTGGCCTCCTTAAAAGCGCCGGCCAGTCCCATCTGCGGGAATGCCAACGTATTGGTCTTCCCCTCCCTGGAAGCAGGCAATATCGGATACAAGATGCTCCAGCGCATGGCCGGCTTTACGGCCCTGGGGCCTTTTCTCCAGGGGTTCGAGGGAGGATGGCACGATTTATCCCGGGGATGCAGTGCAGATGATCTTTTCAATGTCGCCGTACTGGGGCTTTGCATGCAGAGGGGGGATGTGGTCCGCCCGGTCGGGGAAAGTCCCAAGTAACATTAAAAAAGGAATGAATTTTACCAGATGAGCCGGCAGACTAAAACCAATCATGACCTGATTTCCCGGGTACGGGATGCAGGTGTTGTGGGCGAAGGCGGGGCAGGATTCCCGGCCCATGTCAAATACGACACCCGGGTGGACACCGTCATTGCCAACGGATGCGAGTGTGAGCCCCTGCTCTATTCAGACCAATATATCATGGACACCTTTCCGGAACAGATCGTCAGGGCCATGGAAGCGGTAATGACCTCAGCCGGTGCATCCCGGGGGGTGATCGGAATAAAGGGAAAATATACCGGCATCGGCCTCAAGTTTGAGGCGGCAATTGCAGGAACCGGAATTGAACTGGCCAGGCTGGACAATTTTTATCCGGCCGGAGACGAGCAGATCCTGATCCACGAGATTACGGGAAAGACCGTTCCTCCCCTGGGGCTTCCCAAAGATCAGGGCATTGTTGTGGCCAATGTGGGATCCCTTTATTCCGTGGATAACGCCATGAACCAAATCCCCATGACCCGGAAGGTGGTGACGGTGACAGGAGAGGTAAACAGACCTTCTGTGATCCAGGTGCCCCTGGGAACGGGTATCAAAGAGTGCATTGACCAATGCGGAGGATTTTGTGTCCCCGATCCCGTGGTGGTGGTGGGCGGCCCCATGATGGGACGCTTCCTGGATGACCCCGCCGATATTGAAAAAGAGGTGGTGACCAAAACCTGCGGCGGACTCATCGTTCTTCCCAGGGGCCATTACCTTCACCAGGCCGCCACCCTTTTGCCGGAAGTGATGCAGAAACGGGCGGCAACCGCCTGTATCCAGTGCCGGCTCTGTTCGGAAATGTGTCCGAGATTTCTGGTCGGTCATGTGTTTGAAACCCACAGGGTCATGAGGGCCTTTGCGGGAAACACAGGATTTGAAATTGATGCGGCCCAGGCCATGATGTGCTGTGAGTGCGGGGTATGTGAATTGTTTGCCTGCCCCATGGGGATTTCCCCCCGGCGGGTGAATGCCTTTTTAAAGAATAAATTCCGGCAGGAAAAGGTTGAGTACGAGGGGCCCAGAAAGGTGGCTCCCGGTCAGAGCCGTTTCCGGGAATTCAGAAGGGTGCCCACCCCCCGGCTGGCCGAGAAAATCGGGATCTCCAAATATCTGGATCTCCATCCGGAATTTATCGGAGAATATCAACCCGCAAAGGTCAGCATTCCTCTGTCCCAGCACATCGGGGCGCCTTCGGCTCCCAATGTAATTCCGGGGGACCGGGTAAGCCGGGGGCAATGCATTGCCGACATTCCCAAAGGAGCGCTTGGGGCCAGGATCCACGCTTCCATTGCCGGGGAAGTCATTGCCGTTGATCGTTCAATAACCATAAAAGGGATATAGATATGCAAGCCGAACTTCAGGCACTGGGCATGATTGAGTTTAACAGTATCGCAGCCGGAATTGAGGCGGCAGACTACATGGCCAAGGCGGCGCGGGTGGAACCCATGTTTTTAAAGACCATCTGCCCGGGCAAATTTCTTGCCGCCGTCCATGGGGAAATCGCCTCGGTAAATTCTTCCATTGATGCAGGGAAAGCCTGTTGCGGGGAGACCGTGGTGGATCATTTTGTGATCCCCAACATCAATCCCGAGGTGGTGAAGGCCATCAGCGGAACCAGCTCGGGGATACACGGCCCGGCCGTGGGCGTGATAGAGACCTTTTCCGTCCCTTCGGCCGTGCTGGCGGCGGATTATGCAAGCAAGGCCGCGGATGTGTTCATTTCCGAAGTAAGGATTGCCATGGGACTTGGAGGCAAAGCCTTTTGCCTGTTGTCCGGGGACGTGGCCGCCGTGCAGGCGGCCGTTGATGCCGGATCGGCAAGCGCAAAGGAGAGCGGCCTCCTGGTTCGGAACGTCGTCATTCCGGCGATGGACTCCCAGGTAAGGCAGTTTGTGCTCTGATTTTGAAGGGTGAAACCACTTGAACTTCAGAACTTTTAACAGGGGAGTCTTTCCCGAAAACAAAGGTAGGACATTATGAGTCAGAATGAGTCTATGGGATTTATTGAAACCGTCGGGATCGCTACGGCCATCCAGGCAGCCGACGTCATGGTCAAATCGGCCAATGTCAAGGTTGAAACCGTTGCCAATGCGGATGCCGGTCTGATCACCGTGATCTGCAAGGGGGATCTGGCCTCCTGCACAGCAGCCGTGGATTCGGCAAAGGCCGCTATATCCGTTACAGGCACCTGCTTTAATTCAAACCAGATTCCCAGGCCCAGCAGTGATGTTGATGTCCTGATCAAAGATCATGTCGGAAATATGATCAGACCGCCCAAACCAATAAAGAAAACCAAAACAAGTAAAAAGTAAAACCGCCTTTAAGGCAAATTTTAAAACCATATTAAGGTAAAAGGAGTAGAACATGGACGCATTAGGAATGATTGAAACCAAAGGTATGACAGCCCTGATCGAAGCAAGTGATGTAATGGCCAAATCCGCCAGGATTCAGCTGGTGGGATACGAGAAAATCGGCGCAGGTATCCTCTGCGTTATGGTCCGCGGTGATGTTGCCGCCTGCAAAGCGGCAACAGATGCCGGTGCAGCGGCTGCGGCCAAGGTAGGCGAAGTGATTGCCGTTCACGTAATTCCCCGTCCCCACGATGATCTGGAGACCTTGTTCCCCATCGGGTTGAAGTAATTTGGAAAATTTCCCGCACCCTGAAACGGGAAAATTAAGATAAATATGGCCTGCCCATCGATTCCCTGATCCGGAAACGGATTGCGGCCCGGGCAGGACCGGCAAAGGAGATTGGATATGGAAATCGGTAAGATAGTGGGACAGGTCGTCTCCACGGCACGCCATAGCAAGCTGCCCCAGATGACCTTTTTGCTGGTGGACATTATTGATGTGGACGGAAATGTCCTGGCCCCCCACCAGGTGGCTGTGGACAGTATCGGAGCAGGCCTTGGAGAATGGGTCCTGCTCATCCGGGGAAGTTCCGCCCGGATGGCCCATGATACCGAGGTTCCAGTTGACTTGAGTATTGTCGGAATTGTTGACCAGATTACCTCGGGCAGGGAATCATTGTACACGAAATAAGAATCACTAGCCTTAAATTGGAGGCCGTATGGCTGACGTTTTAGAAAAAGATATAGAAGCAATTGTAACCGAAGTGCTGAAGAAAATGACCCTTCCCACTTCTTCCCCAAACGGGTCATCCCCTCAGGAGACCCTGCTGGACAGCGACGGAGACTGGGGTGTTTTTCCCGGTCTGGATCAGGCGGTGGCCGCCGCTTCCGCCGCCCAGAAAAGGATTCCGACCATTGCCGTCCGTGAGCAGGTGGTCAGGATGGTCCGCAGGGCAGCCCGGGCCAATGCCCGGCGGCTGGCTGAAATGGCCGTTGATGAAACCGGTATGGGCCGGGTGGAAGACAAGGTCAAAAAGAACCTTCTGGTGGCCAACCGGACCCCGGGACCTGAGATTTTAAGTCCTGCCGCAGCCACGGGTGATGCAGGACTCACCCTGTTTGAAAACGCTCCCTGGGGGGTCATCGCCTCGGTCACCCCTTCCACCAACCCGGCAGCCACCATTTTCAACAACACCATCAGCATGGTTTCAGGCGGAAATACCGTGGTCTATGCCGTCCATCCCGGTGCCAAGAGAACCACCCTTGAAACCGTTAAAGTGGTGAACAAGGCCGTTTACGAAGAACTGGGGATAAACAACATCATCACCTGTGTGAAAGAGCCTTCCATAGAAACCGCCCAGAAGCTGTTTACCTATCCGGGTATCAACCTTCTGGTGGTCACCGGAGGGGAAGCCGTGGTGGATGCCGCCAAAAAGATCACCGACAAGCGGCTGATTGCAGCCGGTGCCGGCAACCCGCCTGTGGTGGTGGACGACACGGCCGATCTTGCCCGGGCCGCCCAAAGTATCTATGACGGGGCTTCCTTTGACAACAACATTGTCTGCTGTGATGAAAAAGAGATCATTGCCCTGGACACCGTTGCCGACAAGCTGAAAGATGAACTGAAAAACTGCGGCGCCGTTGAAATCTCCCTGGACCAGGCCGATGCCATTGCCCGGAAGGTCCTTCTGGATTATCCAGGCTCCAACCCCCGGCCCAATCCCAAGTGGGTGGGAAGGGATGCTGCCGTACTGGCCTCTGCCGCCGGAATTTCAGTGCCGGAAACCTGCCGTCTTCTCATTGTTGACGCCGGCACCGACACTGGATATACGTTTGCCAAAATGGAGCAGATGATGCCCCTGATCCCCATCTTAAGAGCCCGGGATTTTAATCAGGCCCTTGAGTGGGCTCTGCTTCTGGAAAACGACTGCCGTCATTCGGCAGGCCTGCATTCCAAAAACATCGATAATATGGATACCATGGCAAAAGCAGTCAATACCAGTCTCTTTGTCAAGAACGGCCCCCATATTGCCGGCCTGGGCGCCGGTGGAGAAGGCTGGACCTCCATGACCATTTCCACGCCCACGGGTGAAGGCGTATCCAACGCCAGAACCTTTGTCCGTCTCAGGCGATGTACTTTGGTCGGAAGTTTCAGAATCGCATGATCCTGCCGGTTTCCTGGAATATAGTAGAAGCCCGCCTTGAAAAGGCCATGGGGATATTAAACGATGAAACCCCCATGGCCTTTGAGGGCCCTTTCCATGTGGGCATTGACCTGGGCACCTCGGATGTGGTGCTCATGGTCCTTGACGGCTCAGGAGAACCTGTTGCCGTCTTCCTGGAATGGGCTGAGGTGGTCCGGGACGGTGTGGTAGTCGATTTTCTGGGAGCAAATGATATTGTCTTCCGGCTCAAGGAAAAGGCCGAAAAAAAGCTGAATATCTCCATTACCGGTGCGTCCACTTCCTTTCCTCCGGGAACTGATCCCAGGTTATCCACCAATATCCTTGAAAATCAGCTCATTGAAGTCCTCCATGCATCGGACGAGCCCAGTTGTGTGGCCCGGCTCCTCCACCTGGATAAAACCGCAGTGGTGGATGTGGGGGGCGGTACCACCGGCACGGCCGTGGTTCAGAAGGGAAATGTTGTTTTCTCCGATGATGAGGCCACCGGCGGCACCCATATCTCCCTTGTGATTGCCGGCCATTTCGGCATTTCCGTTGAAGAGGCGGAAAAACGAAAACGGAAAAGTGAGGAATACGGAATCCTGGCTCTGGCCACGCCTACTTTTCAACGAATCTGCCATATCGTATCCTGCCACATTCAAAACCAGGAGATTGACCAATTTATCTTCTCCGGCGGAACCTGCAGCCTGCCGGGTCTTAGCCGCCTCTTTGAAAAAGAACTGGGCAGAAAAATCCTGATCCCCAAACACCCCATCCTGCTTACCCCTCTGGCGATTGCCGCCCTGGGGTTCTCCTAGTTTTATTCTCTTTTCCTTTCTGCAAATCCCGACGACTTTTAAATTTCGGTCAAATTCTTGCATGCCGACACCCAGTGACGATTAGTCTGCCCGATGTCTGCCGGCAAATATAGACTTATTTTCACAGGACTGCTACTTTTGCCAGTACGGCCGGGTGACAAAAAACGATTCAAGCCCGGCGGGTTTGGCCAAACGGTATTTTGAACGGCATCCGGGTTTTGCTATGGGCTTGAATTGAGGCTTATACGTATTTATTGTATTGTTGATGACCCAGGAGAACCGGCGGAAAGGAAAAAAATGGACACTTTTTCAGATGACAAACATCTCATTATCACTCGGCATTGTAAAAGTATTTTAAATCTGATTCCGGATGCAGTCTACATCAGCTCAAGGGATGGAAAGACCTTATTTGTCAACCATCGCTGGGAAGACTTGTCCGGTTTTCCCGCTGAAAAAGTTCTTGACGAAAATGTGGAAGACTTAGTCAAAAAGGGGGTCTTCAAACAGATTATCAATCCCACGGTTGTGTCCACAGGTGAGGTGGCCATGACGGTTCAGGAACTCAACGGCAGAAATGTGGTCATCAATGGAAACCCGGTCTTTGGTGAAAACAATGAAGTGGAAATGGTGGTTACCTTTGTCAGGGATATTACGGCATTTAATCATTTAAAAAAAGAAATCGCCACCCAAAAAGACCTGATTTCTTCCTATCAGAAACAGGTGGCCAGTTTTGATCCGGAAGTTGCTTTTCAGGACGACGGCATGGTCGCGGTGGGAAAGCACTCCTTAAGTCTTTTAAAGAAGATCGAAACCATTGCCCCCTCGGATGCGGCCGTCCTCATCCTCGGGGAAACCGGTGTGGGCAAAGATGTGGTGGCCCAGAGAATCCACCGCCACAGCCAGAGAAAAAACAAAGAGTATTTAAAGGTGGATTGCTCGGCCATTGCCGAAACCCTGATCGAATCGGAATTATTCGGGTATGCGCCCGGGGCTTTTTCCGGAGCCAGTATCAAAGGGAAAAAAGGGTATTTTGAGCAGGCTTCCGGCGGAACCCTGTTTCTGGATGAAATCGGCGAACTGCCCCTGCCGATGCAGACTCGCCTGCTCAGAGCCATCCAGGACCAGGAGATCATCCGGGTGGGCTCCACCCAGCCGATTCCCATTGATGTCAGGATTATTGCCGCAACCAATCGAGACCTCCAGGACGCGGTAAATGAAGGGGCATTCAGAAGTGACCTTTACTATCGTCTGAAGGTGGCCGTATTAAACATCAGAAGCCTGAAAGAAAGGAAAGATGATATTCTTCCATTGATCAAGGTCTTTTTAAAACAGAAAAATACCCGATACGGGAAAAACGTATTTTTCTCCAATTGTGCCGAGCAGAAATTGATCAACTATGAGTGGCCCGGCAATGTCCGGGAGCTGAAAAACACCATCCACAGCATTGTGATCATGGCCAATAAAAGCCTGATCAAGGCGGTTGACCTGCCAAAGGAATTTGCCGCAAGTTTTGCCTGTGACGACAGCGGGAATCCTGCCATGAACTCCAGCGAACTTGGAAAAAAATCTCTGAAATCCATGCTGCAGGATATTGAAAAAAATATTATCAACGATGCCATTTCCGTGTACGGTTCCATAGGAAAGGCAGCCGAAGTCCTCCAGATCAACCGGAGCACCATATTCAGAAAAACCAGGGACCAGAAATCATAAAGTCTTGAAAACTTATCTCCTGCCCCTTCATCCGGCTCAAACCTGTCCGCTTTATCAATGATGCACGTCTGCACCTTGGCCAGCGAAGGCAATCCTCTATCCATGATGCATTTTTGCACCCTCCTATAATTTAAAATGTTTCACAAATGCAACATTTAAGGTAAGATGCGCGTTTGTGAGAATTGCCGCCACCAGAATCCCACGGCTGCGGTTTTCGGTTAAAATAATGGCGTGAATAAATATTTTTCCACTGGGGGGTAATTAAAAAATTTTTTGTAATTCCAGCATATTGATAAAAATAATGGTTACGGTTTTAATCTTTGATAAATAAAAAAATGCAATGGTATCTTTCTTGAATACGTGATGTGGAATGATTCGGCTAAGGACGTAACCGGTTAATCAATTTAATATTTAATGAAGAGGAGAGAGTGTTATGCTGAAAAAAATTGGGTTGGTTCTTGTGGCACTGACAATGATCGCCACATCCCAGGTTTGGGCGGCAAAGTATGAATTGAAAATACAGACCGCAGTTCCAAGCTCAAGTATGTATTTTGAGACCATGGAAAGATTGGGCAAGAGGATTGAAAAACTGTCCAATGGCGAGATCAAAGTCGAGGTTTATGCCTCCGGTGCTATTGTAAAGGCTTTTGAAATTCTGGATGCCGTCAGTGACGGTATTGTTACCGGCGGACAGGCCTGGACCCATTACTGGTCCGGCAAACATCCTGCCGGCCTTTTGTTTGCAGCCCCCACAGCCGGTCTTGGTGTCGGTCTTGACCAGACAGGTCTTCTGGCCTGGGCCTGGGAAGGAGACGGCCAGAAACTGCTGAACCAATTCTATCAGGAAGAGCTTCACTATAATATCAAGGCCTGGCTGTCCATGCCCATGGGTCCCGAGCCCTTTGGATGGTTTCCCAAAAAATTCGATTCTCTGGATGAACTGAAAAAAATGAAATTCAGGTCCCCTCCGGGAATCCCCTCTGAAAGTTTTAAGGCCATCGGTATGCCGGTTGTATCCATGCCCGGTTCCGAAATCGTTCCTTCCGCCCAGAGAGGGGTTATTGATGCGGCAGAATGGATCAGCCCGGGAGACGACAAGCTTCTCGGCCTGTCCGATGTGTGGAAGGCCTATTACCTCCAGGGGCTTCACCAGGCCCTGTCCATCGGCGACGTTTACATCAACAAAGACTGGTATGACAAACTGCCGCCCAACCTCCAGGAAGTCATTGAAGTATCCATGAAAGCCATGGTTGCAGATCAGATTTCCATGAATGTCAGCATCAACAGCCAGGCCTTGAAAGACCTTGTGATCAATGAAGGGGTTACCCTCTATGATACGCCGGAAGAATACTTCAAAGCCTACATGGAAGTTGTTCCTGAAATCATGAAAAAATACTCCGCAAAAAAACCTTTCTTCAAAGAAGTATTGGATTCTCTCAATGCCTGGGCAGAGCTGACAGTTCCCTACCAGGTAAAAGTGAACGGCCTTTACTATAAGATGGGCAAAACCGCAATGGATTCCGGAACCATGCATGACTATAAATAAAACCGGATAGGATATGTAAACCGGCTGCAGAACTCGTTTCTGCAGCCTTTTCTTTGCTTTTAAATGAGGTTGTGTAATGTCTAATAATTCTGAGAGTGCATCTCCGGGAACCGGGCCGGCACCGTTTGCAGACAAAATGGTCAAGGTCCTGGATTCCATCAGTTCGTTTTTTGGTAAAGCCGTTGCAATTCTTGTGCTGCCGATGATGTACGCTCTTGTACATGAGGTTGTTGCAAGATATTTTTTTAATGCCCCCACCATCTGGGCCGGGGACGTTGCCTTGATTCTCTACGGTATCTTTTTCATGATTGCTTCTCCCTATTGTCTGAAAACCGGGATGCATATCAGAACGGATTTCCTCTACAGTAGATGGTCGGTCAAAGCCAGGGGAAGAGTTGATTTCTTTACCTACCTGTTTTTGTATTTCCCCACCCATTTTATTTTTCTCCAGGTGGGCTGGAAATATTTTTTTAAATCATTTCTGCAAAACGAGGTGATCATATCCAGCCCCTGGATGCCCATTATCTGGCCCATGAAACTGGCGATCCCCCTGAGTGTTTTTCTGATGATTCTCCAGGGGATTTCCGAGTCTACCAAAAGTTACTATGCCTGGCGTCACGGACAATTTTATTGGGACGACGGCGGAGGACATCATTCCGCTGATGAGCCGGCCAACGCCTGTGACGGCTCTTCACTTATAGATTAGGGAGACAATACTCATGGAATTTACTCAACTTCTGGCGATTCTGTCGCTTTTCGGGCTTCTGCTCGCATTCTGTTCCGGTTTTCCCATTTCCTTTACCATGATGTTCATCGGCATCCTGTTCGGTTATCTGGGTATTGGGAAACTGGTCTTTTATCTGCTCAACCTTCAATTTTATCAGGTCATGAGTGACCCCATTCTCGGTGCGATTCCCTTTTTCCTTTTGATGGGGTATCTATTGGAAAGTGCAGGGCTGATGGAGGGATTGTTTTTATCCATCCAGAAATTAATGGCCCCGATTCCAGGCTCTCTATATGTAGCCGTTATCCTGACCGCAACCATTTTTGCCGCAGCCACCGGCATTGTCGGCTCATCCATCACCCTGCTCTGTGTCATGGCTGAACCGGCCCTGAGGAAAAGTAACTATGATATCCGGATGGGGGCCGGGGCCATAGCCGCCGGCGGGACCCTGGGGATATTAATACCGCCGAGCATCATGCTCGTGGTCATGGGCCCCTTAATGGGCGTACCGGTAACCGACCTGTTTGCCGGCGCCGTGATTCCGGGTCTTTTGATGTCCGGTCTTTACTGCGGGTATTCCCTTCTCCGCTGTTTTTTCAAACCCGAACTGGGTCCCCCGCTTCCCAAAGAATTAAGGGCGGAATCCATATCTGTCCTTCTCTTGGAAATCCTCAAAGGGGTAGTGCCCCTGGTGGTTCTCATCGGTGCCACACTGGGCAGTATCCTTGCCGGACTGGCAACCCCGACCGAAGCATCCGCCTGCGGCGCCCTGGGTGCCCTGATACTGGTCATCGCCTATGGGAAGTTTGAATTCGACCCATTCAAAGAGGCCCTTTATTCCACGGTGAAACTGTCGGCCATGATTCTGATCATGATTGCCGCCTCCAATTTTTACGGCTCGGTATTTTCCCGCCTGGGAGGGGCTGCCTGGCTCTCCAGCGTCCTGGTCAGCATGAACCTGCCCCCCATGATTATGGTGGGAATGATCATGGTCATGGTGTTTCTCCTGGGATGGGCCATGGAATGGGTACCCATTGTTCTCATTGTGCTGCCCATCCTCATGCCGACCATTAAAGCCCTTGGGATCGACCCCCTCTGGTTTGCCATTGTCTATGCCATGACCCTCCAGACATCCTGGCTGTCACCGCCGGTGGCGCTGTCCTGTTATTTTATCAAAGGATGTATACCCCACTGGAAATTGTCAGATATATACAGGGGTATGATCCAGTTTATTTTCTGCCAGGCCATAGCCATTCTCCTGATCATGATGTTCCCCATCCTGGTCAACTGGCTGCCCAGCCTTGTAAACGGCTAAAGGCCTTGGGGTTAAAACTCCGGGCATAAACCCTTATAAGCCCTGTTTTCAGGACCTTTGTTCCTGGGCAGGGCTTTTCATTTTATTGAAGAGGCCATTTTAGAAATGGGACAATGTTTCAGGCCTGCATCATCTTTTTGCAAAATCCGGCTCAATTCCAATGAATTTTGCAAAGCTGCAGCATGGCCTTGAAGGGCCGGGTGCAGGCCTGCATCATACCGGGAAACATCTTGTTTTTTTATATTCTCTTTAAAAATGCGCCCAACAATTGCCGCCGGGTAATAAAACATAACCAATTGAATTCAAGGAATTTTTTAATACAACTCTTCCTATCTATTAAAAAAATCCCTTTTCAAAAATTTATGGTATGTGATTTGCAGTTTAAAAGATCGTTACCAAAAGCATTCAGACAAAAAATAAAAAAGATAACCGTATAAGGAGAGATTATCATGGAATGTTGCTTATCCCCACATGAGAAATTGCTTACCAATATTGCAGAAGGCAAGGAAAACCCGTTACGTTCCATGCCTGCCCATGAAAGGGCGTTTAAAATTCTGGACCGGGTCCAGAACCTGACCCCGAAAGTGGATGTCCAGAGAGGCAGGCTTTTTACCGAAATCATGAAGCAAACCGAAGGTCAGCCCCTGGTCCTCCGCTGGGCAAAGGCGATGATGCATGTGGCCAAAAACATTGATATTTTTATCGATGAGGATGAGCTTCTGGTAGGCCGGGGCGGCGGACATGGCCGCTACGGAATCCTTCACCCGGAACTGGACGGCGACTTCCTGGACCTGGCAGTCAAGCAGCTTGAAACCAGAGACGTATCTCCTTTTATTATAGAGCCCGACGATGCCGATGTGATCATCAACGAGATTGCTCCGTTCTGGAAGGGAAAAACCTTCCACGAGATGCTGGCCAAGACCCTGCCCGAAGAAACCCTGAAAATGACCTATGACCCTAATGATGACCAGCTTTCCCGTTACATTGTGAACGAGACCGCATCCTTCAGGTCTTCCCTGCAATGGGTCCATGATTATGAAAAGGTTCTTAAAATCGGCTTCAAAGGCATTAAACAGATTGCCCTGGATAAACTGGAAAGCCTGGATCCTTTTTCCCCGGTGGACAACTGCGAGAAAAAACCCTTTCTGACCGCCATCACCCTGATCTGCGACGCCGTGGTCCTCTGGGCCAAGCGGTACGCTGAACTGGCCGGCAAAATGGCCGGTGAAGAGAGTGATCCCCAGCGCAAAGCCGAACTTGAAATGATCGCCGAGATATGTACCCATGTTCCTGAGAATCCGGCACGAAACTTCCGTGAAGCCATGCAGTCCCAGTGGTTCACCCAGATGTTTTCCAGACTGGAACAGAAAACCGGTACCATTATCTCCAACGGCCGGATGGATCAGTACCTCTATCCGTTCTATCAGAAAGACCTTGAAGAAGGCGTTCTTACCGATGACCAGGCCATTGAGCTGTTCGAATGCATGTGGGTGAATATGGCCCAGTTCATTGACCTCTACCTTTCCCCCACCGGCGGAGCATTCAACGAAGGGTATGCCCACTGGGAAGCCGTTACCGTCGGAGGCCAGACCCCGGACGGAAGGGACGCAACCAATGAGCTGACCTATCTGATTCTCCAGTCAAAACGGGAGTTCCCGCTTCACTACCCGGACCTGGCGGCCCGGCTCCACGCCCGCGCGCCGGAACGGTATCTCTGGGAAGTGGCCGAAACCATCAAGGAAGGCTCTGGTTTCCCCAAACTCATCAACGATGAAGAGATCATTCCCCTTCATCTGGCCAAAGGGGCCTCCTTTGAGGAAATTTACGACTATGCCGTATCCGGATGTGCTGAAATCCGGATGCCCAACCGGGACACCTACACCAGCGGCAATGCCTACATTAACTTTGCCACTGCCCTGGAAATGGTTCTCTACAACGGAAAGACCAAGCTGACCGGAGATGAGGTAATCGGCCTTGAAACCGGTGATCCCTCCCAGTTTACCGAATGGGAACAATTCCTGTCCGCATACCTGCAGCAGCAGACCAACCATATCAAGCATGCGTTTATCCAGCAGCATACCATTATCAACCTGCGGAACAAACACTTTGCCACTCCCTTTGGCTCTGCCATGCATGATCTGTGTATGGAAAATTGTACGGATCTTCACACCCCGGTGATTGAAGGCGGCATCAATCTGGGTTATTTTGAATTCATCGGCTATGCCACTGTTGTCGACTCCCTGGCAGCCATTAAAAAACTGGTTTTCGAAGATAAGAAACTGACCCTGAAAGAAGTTATTGATGCAATCCACAGCAATTTTGAAGGCAAAAAAGACATACAGGCCATGCTGAAAAGCACCCCCTGCTACGGGAACAACGATCCCTATGCCGACTCCATTGCCCAGCTTCTGGACCGTTCCGCCCAGGAATTTACAAAGAAATATTCCCAGGAACTCGGAGTCCATCTGGATCTGAGACTGGTGCCCTTTACCTCCCACGTTCCTTTTGGCAAGGTGGTTTCCGCCACCCCCAACGGGCGCCTGGAATATACTCCCCTGTCCGATGGGTCCTCCGCGTCCCATGGTGCGGATATCAACGGCCCCACTGCGGTCCTCATGTCAAACTACGCCTCCAAAAACTATGGGTACAGGGAAAGAGCTGCCCGTCTCCTGAACGTCAAGCTCACGCCCAACTGCGTAGACGGCGAGGAAGGCACCAAAAAGCTGGTTGACTTTATCAAAACCCTGATCGACCTGAAACTCTGGCATATCCAGTTTAACATCGTTAATAAAGATACCCTGCTGGCCGCCCAGAAAAATCCTGAAAAGTACAGAAACCTGATTGTCCGGATTGCCGGTTACAGTGCCTACTTCTGTGATCTGTCAAAGGATCTTCAGGATGACCTCATCGCCAGGACAAGCCACGAGACAATCTAAACGGATTTTATTTCCCGCCGGGGAGGGGGAATCCCCCTCCCCGGCATTTACCCAAAACGAACCATGGATCATACAACCAAAAGGCAGACAGCCATGACCACCCTTCCCGACCGGCAACAAAAAGGGATTGTCTTTAATATTCAGAAATACTCCCTCCATGACGGAGAAGGGATCCGGACCATTATTTTTTTGAAGGGATGCAGCCTGGTTTGTGCCTGGTGTTCCAATCCTGAATCCCAGCAGCTTCTTCCCGAGTTGGGATATAACCCGGCCAAATGTCTGACCCGTGACGAATGTTCCCGGTGCCGGGATATCTGCCCGGAGAAAGCCTTGTCCGTTGGAGAAGACAATAAAATCCTGGTGGATCATAAGGCCTGCATCAATTGCCTGGCCTGTGCCGAGGCCTGTCCTGCAAACGCACTCAATATCTATGGGTATGAGATTACCGTAGCCGATGCCATTGCCCGTGTGGAGGAGGATGCGGTCTTTTACATGCGGTCCGGCGGGGGTCTGACCCTGAGCGGAGGTGAACCTCTCTACCAGGGCCAATTTGCCGTCGCCCTTTTGAGAGAAGCCAGAAAACGGCGGATCAATACGAATATCGAAACCTGCGGCAATGTATCCTGGAACGTCCTTGACCAGGCATCCCAATATCTGAACTCCATATATTACGACATCAAGGTCATGGACAGGGAAAAACACAAAGCCGCGACCGGATTTGACAACTCTCTGATAACGGAAAATCTGGTCCGTCTAAATGCCAAATACCCCCAATTGCCCGTAACGGTAAGAACCCCGGTGATTCCGGGGATCAACGACAATGAAGAAGAAATCGGGGCCATTGTGGATTTTATCAAAGACATGCCCGGCGTCACCCATGAATTGCTGGCCTACCACCGCATGGGAACCCCGAAGTACACCTATCTTGGCAGATCCTATCCCCTGAAGGAAACAAAGGACCTGCCACGGAAAAAGTTTGCCGAACTCAAGGCCTTTGCTGAGAAAAGAATGGGTCCTGCATTGAATGAATAGGGCCAGGCAGGAACCGGATTTGACTTTATAAGACCCCGGCGGTTCTGCGATTAAGCAATCGCCGGATGATACAGGAGCAAAAAAGAATGGACATTATTGATTTTCGATTCAGACCCAACACCCCGGAAACCATCAACGGTATCCAGAACAGCAAGATGTTCAAAGGGCTCTGCGAGAGCATTGATTTTTCAAAGATGAAACCACAGACTCTGGATGAGGTGGTTGCGGATCTGGACCGATTTAATGTCCGCAAGGCCGTCATTACCGGTCGGGACTGCGAGACCACCTACGGAGCCAAATCCAACAATGACAGCGTCATAGAATTTGTTTCCAAATACCCGGAAAAATTCATCGGCTTTGTGGGGCTGGATCCCCACAAGGGCATGAAAGCCATTGAGGAGCTTAAGGTGTCGGTAAACGATCTCGGTCTGCGGGGGGGAGCGGTTGATCCCTATCTGGCCCAGATTTATGCCAATGATGCCAAGTACTATCCCATTTATTCCAAATGCTGTGAACTGGATGTGCCCATTGTTTTTACCACAGGACCGGCAACTTTGGTGCCCAACGCCATCATCGACCATGTGGCCCCAAGATATATTGACGTGGTTGCCCGGGATTTTCCCGAGCTGAAATTGATTATCAGCCACGGCGGTTACCCCTGGGTGAACGAGGCCATTATTGTGGCGGAGCGGAACCGGAACGTCTACATCGATTTGTCCGAATACGAATTCTCCCCCATGTCCGAAGCCTATATCCAGGCTGCCAACACCATGATTCCGGACAAGATCCTCTATGCCAGCGCCCACCCGTTTGTGGATTTTAAACAGGCCCTGAAAACCTATGAAAGCCTGGATTTCAAACCGGAGGTCCGCCAAAAAATCATGCATGACAATGCCGCCAAACTTCTGGGGCTTCAATCCCAGTATTCCGCTCCGGTGAACGGATCTGAAGTTCAGAGTCTGGTGGGGGATATTGTCCGTCAGGTCATGATGGAACTCAAAAAATAAAAATGAAAATACTGGTCATCAACTCGGGCAGTTCCTCCATCAAGTACAAATTGATAGACATGGATACGGAGGCTTCCCTGGGCGAGGGGGTTCTTGAGCGCATCGGAGAAGCCAAGGGAAAAATTCTTTATCATTCCCATCCCGGCACTTCCCGGGCGTTAACAAAGAAAATAGAAGCCCCTATCTCAGATCACAGCCACGGAATGGAATGGATTCTATCCCTCTTGACGGATGCTGAGTCGGGAGTGATTGAGAACAGAACATCCATATCGGCCATTGGCCACCGGGTGGTCCAGGGAGGCGAAAAATTCAAGGCTCCTGCTCTTATTGACGACGCAGTAACAGAGAGCATCCGGGCCAATATCCCCCTGGCTCCCCTCCACAACCCCGGGGCCCTTTCCGGAATCATTACCGCCCTGGATATGTTTCCGGAAGCCGGACAGGTGGCCGTGTTTGATACCGCTTTTCATCAGACCATTCCCGCCAAAGCCTATCGATATGCCCTACCCGACCGTTTATACACCGAAGCAGGCGTCCGCCGGTTCGGATTTCACGGCACCTCCCACAGGTATATTACCCGGGAGGCGGCAGACTATCTGGAAATTCCCCCGGATAAGATCAACCTCATCTCCCTCCACCTTGGGAACGGCTCCTCCATCACCGCCGTATCCGGGGGTAAAAGCGTGGATACATCCATGGGCATGACTCCCCTGGAAGGGGTGATCATGGGAACCCGCTCCGGTTCCATTGACCCGGCGATCATCTCCTACCTCGCCGACAACACCGGGATGAGCCTTGAAGAGATCATGACCCTTCTTACCCAGGAAAGCGGCTTAAAGGGCCTCTGCGGGTACAACGATCTCAGGGACATCCACAGGGCCGCGGCAGCCGGCAATGAACAGGCCGAACTGGCCCTGGATATGCTCATTTACAGCTATCGTAAGTATATCGGGGCATACTTTGCTGTTCTGGGAAGGGTGGACTGCCTTGTTTTTACCGCCGGGATCGGAGAGAACGATTCCGTTATCCGGGAGCGGGTCTGCCGGAACCTGGAAACCTTCGGCATTGAAGTGGACCCGGAGCGAAACCGAGATCTGTCAGATACCTGCTCTATAATCTCCACCTCCTCAAGCCGGGTAAAAGTTATGGTCATCTCCACCAATGAGGAGCTTGAGATTGCCAGACAAACCCAGATGCTCATCTGATCCCGGCGTCGGGCAAACCATTTCCGGCCCTTGATTTCATCTTTCAAACCCAAACGCCGGACCTTGCCCGTCCGTTCTGACAACCTGACTGCATAATTCCCAATCCCTATCCTTCCGCACAGTTCACCTCAACCCGTATGGCCGGGCCTTAGCCGGTAAGTGAATCCCGGCGAGGGAAGGATATCGCCGGGCAAAGCGCCGGAAACAATCATTTTCCAGGTTGTTTTTCCGATAATCGGTATTATATTATCCGGTGTTCAGGAGGAGAAAAACCGCCTCCGCTTTCATTGTTAAAAAATATAACAAAAATCCATCCTTAACCCGTAAGGAGATGAATATAATGGAAAAATCAAGTCACGAAAAAAAACGCACGGCTGCAGAGCTATGTTCCTGTGTTGATGATAAAACCTCCACCCTCCATCTTGAATTTACCATACCCGGTGTCCACAAAAAGGACATCAATCTGAAACTGAATGAGGACAGCTTTAACCTCAAAGCCGATAAAAACGATATTGAATATGTTTCCAGCGGAAGCTTCTGCTGCCCCGTTGAGATCAAAAAGACCGAGGCCAGCTATGAGAACGGGCTTCTTCTAATCAACATCCCTTTGAAGGATCCATGGAAAGATGCCTACAATGTACCCATTCACTAAACCTGTCACGGGTGCCATAGAAACAAGGCCGTACCCTTGAAGGATCTTATAAAAAACAGGCCCCTGCTCCAAAGCTCGGGCCTGTTTTTTTTATAGAATGTAAGCCTTGCCTAACAAACAACTTGAAACCCTGGCTTTCTATTCTTATCTTATGAATATCCCCCCTTGGGTTCAGGGGAAGCAATGAATTTCCCGTTGCCGGAGAACGGAATGAACCCTCCGGGAACGGACAGGAACTTTCACCGGAAAAGGAGAGTATATGGAATCTAAAACGGAAAATAAGTATATTGTCGACCTGAACATCCTCAACACCCATAACGAAAAAGGGTGTGAAGCCTGTAACCGGAAATTCAACCTGGGAGACAGCGTGGTTTTTGCCTGCGGGGCCTGGACCGATGACTGCGCCAGGCTGATTCACGAATCAGAGGCCGTGTTTGACGAAAATACCCGCACCTGGTACGAGCGCCGGTATTACCGGAATCTGGCCCCCGGATAAATTTATCCTCCGGCTCAGATCCATGAACCGGTTTGATGCCGGCCCAGCAGACAGAGTATCTGAAAAAAGGCCGTGTTAGAACCGGTTCAGCCCTTTTTCACCCTCTTTTGTTCAGTCCTTTCAACAAAGTGATTTCAACCCTGCGATTGGCCTGCCGGCCGGATGGAGTTCCGTTGTCCGCAACAGGATCAAAGGCTCCGAATCCCTCCACCGACATCCGGTAAGGATCTACCCCCCGGTCGAGTAAAAACTTTGCCACCCCAAAGGCCCTGGCCAGGGAAAGCTCCCAGTTGGAAGGAAATTGCCGGGTGTGGATGGGCGTATCATCGGTATGGCCCGAGACGATGACCCGGTAAACATACTCCCTGTCAATGAATTGCGCCACCTTTTCAAGGGGGATTTTTATGGGCTCCAGAAGATCGGCCCGGCCCGGCTCAAAACTGATTTCCTCACCGATCACCAGCACGATCCTGTCGGCCCTGACCTGGACGGAGTTCCCCTGACTGTCCATTCCGGTCCAGACCTGCCTCAGCCGGGTCCCGGCCTCTTTAAGTCCGTTCTCAGCATGAAGGATCTTTCTATTATCGGGGAAGGTCCGGGTCTTTTCTTTTACGGCTGCAGCTTCGGATTTCCGGGGCATCTGCGCAAAGGAAGGCAGTTCCGGCCTGGATGCATACAGCATGATAAAAAAGGCCAGGACAAGTGTCATGAGGTCCACCATGACCCACTGACTCATCTCACCGGAATCAAGGTCCAAAAGGGCCCGGCTTCTTTTGAGCTGGAGCCGGCGCCGCTCCGACATCTCCAGTTCGGAAGAAAGACGGTCACTTGCTTTTCCCATGGCCGGCATCAGACCACATCCTGCTGTTTGAAGCGGATGGATGGCCTGGGAAGAAATTTTTGAGACTCCGGATTCTTTGTTCTGCCCGTACCGGCATCGTCCATGTAAAAATCTTCCATACAATACTTGAGCCGATAGCCGACCGCCCTGGGATTGACCCCGTCGGCAATGTCCAAGACACCTTCAATGATCAGGACCAGTTCCATTGAATCCTGCCGGGTCTTCTCCGCCAGTTTTTTGCCCATGGGAAGAAAAATCAGGTTGGCATAGATCAACCCGTAAAAGGTTGTGAGCAGAGCCGTGGCCACGCCCTTCCCGATCATTTCCGGTGATCCCATGTGGTTGAGTACATTGACCAGGCCGACCAGGGTCCCCACAAAGCCGAAAATAGGCAGAAGCCGGATAATGGTATGAATCAAATCCGCCTCGGAACGCCGGGCATCCAGGAAATTGTCATGGACCTGTTCAAGGGTTTTAAAGATCGTATACCGGTCATACCCGTCCACCACCATTTCGATCCCGGCTTTAAGGAACCGGTTTTCGATCCGGACCGACTGCCGGTCCAGGGGAATGATTCCCTCGGTTCTCTGAATGGCCGAAAGGGACTCGATCTCACGAATCAGCCCCTTAAAATCCTTTGTCTTTCCGGAAAAGGCTTCCCGGATCTGCTTTACAAGATTGGTGAGCCTTCCCGGGGAGTAGGAAAAAAGGCAGCAGGCAAAGGTTCCGGCCAGGACGATCAGATTGCCCTTCAAATGAAGGACAATTGAAGGCACCTGGGAAAGAGCTGCCAACACACACAAGAGGATGAAAACAGCGGCAATGGGGATTATCTTTTTAATCATTTATTTCTCCTGGTCGTTCACATCAATCGGTTTCCCAAGGTATCGATAAAAGTATTCGCAAAAATCAAGCCAGCCCCTTTAAATAAAAATATCCCAAACTTTCAATTACTTAAAAATATCACCTTTTTGGGGAGAGGAAATTATTTCCCGGGATGGGAAAAAAGGGACTCCGTAAATTTAATCTGTTCCAGGGAATAGAAATATGAAGGGGATACCGGTCCAAAAAGGGCTTTCCGGGTCAGTCGATGAACTCTTCCCTGAAATCCTCGATGGCGGGTTCAATGCTTTTTAAGCGGTCAATATGGGCGATATGGATAATGGCATCCCCCTGGTGAACCAGGGGCAGGTTTAAACGGCCGATGACCATGCCTGAAACCGGCGAGGGGATATCCACCTCCCCGGAACCAAAGGGATCGGAGATGAACCCGATACGGCTGCCCTTTGTCACTCTTGCCCCAAGGGGTTTTTCCATTCTCAGGATGCCGGAAACCGGGGCGCGCACCCATGATGTGGAATCGGCCAGCAGGGTTTCCCCCTTTGGTTTCCGCTTGGAAAAAGATCTGATCATTCCGATACCGGCCATCACGGAAAGGATCCCATGAATTCCGGCCCGGATTCCCACTTCGTCGAACCGCAGGGCCTCTCCGGCCTCATACAGAACCGTACTGACATTTTCCTTGGCCGCCGCCTTCCGCAAAGACCCGTCCCGGGTGGCGGAATTGATCACCACGGGCACCTTAAAGGCCTGGGCGATTTCCAGGGATTTTAGATCTTCAAAGTTCACGCGGATCTGGGGCAGGTTGTCCCGGTGGTTTGAACCGGCGTGCAAGTCGATCCCGAAATCACTGCCCCGGACAATTTCCTCCATGAAGGAATGGGCCAGGCGGGAGGTCAGAGATCCGTTTTCAGATCCCGGGAAAAACCGGTTCAGGTCTCTCCTGTCCGGCGAGTACCGGGAATGATGGACAAAGGCATAGACATTGACCACGGGAACGGCGATGAGCGTGCCCTTGAGATTTATGATTTTTTTTAATTTCAGCAGCCTTCGTATGATCTCGATTCCCATGATCTCATCCCCGTGAACCGCACCGCAGACAAAGAGCCTGGGCCCTTTTTGACGGCCATGGATCACATGGACGGGCATGGAGGTTTCCGTATGGGTATAGAGGCCGGCCACGGGAAGATGAAGAATTGCCCGGGTGCCCGGATCAACCCTTGTCTTTGCGATAAAAACAGGAGATTGCATCTTATCCTTTGTTGACCCGCGTTTTCTTGGGCTGTCCGGCATTTTTTTCAATGTATTCAATCACCAGATCGGCCACATCCACACCGGTGGTCTTCTCGATCCCCTCAAGGCCCGGCGAAGAGTTGACCTCCATGACCACGGGTCCGTGATTGGACCTCAGAAGGTCCACACCGGCAATACTCAGGCCCATGATTTTTGCGGCACGCATTGCCGTGGACCGTTCTTCCGGGGTAATTTTTAATTTTACGGCATACCCTCCCCGGTGGAGATTGGATCTGAATTCTCCCTCGGGCCCCTGGCGAAGCATGGCCGCAACCACCTTGGAACCGATGACCCAGCAGCGGATATCCGCCCCCTTGGATTCCCGGATAAATTCCTGGACCAGTATATTGGCCTTCAGGCTTCGAAAGGCCTGAATAACGCTCTGGGCCGCTTTCTGGGTTTCCGCCAGGACCACACCCACCCCCTGGGTCCCCTCAATCATCTTCACGACCAGGGGAGCCCCCCCGACCATGGATATCAGATCATCGGTAAACTCCGTACTATGGGCAAATCCGGTAACCGGCATTCCGATGCCCTTCCGGGCCAGCAACTGAAGGCTCCTTAATTTATCCCTTGACCGGCTGATCGCCATGGACTCGTTCACACAATAAACTCCCATCATCTCGAACTGGCGGACCACGGCTGTGCCGTAGAAAGTGATGGACGCACCGATTCTCGGAATAATCGCATCAAATCCCTCCAGTTTTTCCCCTTTATAGTGAATGGTCGGGTTATGGGAGGTAATGTTCATATAACATCTCAAGGGATTGATAACGGACACCGAGTGGCCCCTTTTCTTTGAAGCCTCGACCAGGCGCCTTGTGGAGTAAAGTTCTGCTTTTCTGGATAAAATACCTATCTTCATAATATTCTCCTGTTTTTCTCCATGCCTGAATATGATTTGGAGAGCTTTTTACCGGTCAGATAAGATCTCCACGGATTGACAATAAACCGGTTCTCCAATGCCCTGCGGCCCAGGAGCATGCGGAACATCATCTTGTCCCGGTTTGTCAGTGTAATCTGAACGGGCCATTGGACGCCTCCCATCACCGCTGATGTTTCGATCACATACCGCTTTTCGATATGGCCTCCCGAGTCCTTTATCCTGCGGTAATCAATGACAGGAGCCACACAGTAGATCTCAATGTCCCGTTTTTTCTGAACCGGGTGAATGCCGAACCGGACCATGAGTTTTTTTTCCTGTTCAAAGGTCTCCAGGCTGAAGGTATGCAATGCCGATGTCCTGGCACCGGTATCTATTTTTGCTTTGATTGCCGGAATCCCCAGTTCCGGAAAAAAGAGCCACTCTTTCCATCCGATGACTGGATATGAATCCAATTTGGACTTTCCATTCTGTTTCAAAAAAGACAGATCCTTCCACGGGAGGTCCTGTACGGATCCCCGGAAATAAGCGGGATTGTTTTCGCCCCTGTGTAATAAAATTCCCGAAAAAAGTATCTTAGGCCGCAAGGCCCGTTCCTGTCAATTAAAAAGCAGGGGAGAAAAACGGGCACAGGCCGTTGAAATCCCGCATTGTGAAAAGAAACAAAGCTTTTTCCCCATGGTTTATTGCCGGATTTTGTGAGATGCTTATATTTTAAGAATTACCATTCAAGATCTGAGGAGAGAAAAATGAAACCGAGTCAATACCGGTCCTGCCACGCCATTCCTGCCCTGTTGCGCACCTGCCTTATGATGGTCGGCATTCTCTTTTTTCTTCTGTCCCCCCTCCTGATCCAGGCGGATGAAAAAGAGAGTAAAATGAATGGCCGGGACCTGCCCCGCATTGAAGAGATTGAAGAAAAAATAAATATCCTGGACCGGAAACTGGATCCTCTTTTAAAGACCCAGACCGGTCAACTGGCCGATGAATTGAATGTCACCCGGGACCAGATTCAGCAAAAAGCAGAGATGCTGACAAAGCTGAATTCAGCCTACCTGAAATTAAAAAACGCTGTCCAGGACCTGAAAAAGGCAAAAGAAGAAAATCAGACCTCAAAAAAGATCTATGAAGATTTCCGCAGCAAGGGAATGACGGCAAAGCCGCCCTATTCCCTTGCTTTTTACGATTCAATCAAAGTTGAAATTTCAACCACGGACAAGATCAGGCAAAGCCTTGAATTTACGATAGAAATGCAGCAAAAAGATATTGAAGATCATAAGGGGCAGCTCTCCCAAAAAGAATCCGAGCTCCGGCAGTTCAATGAAAAGCGGGTCAAGGCAGAAGGCGACAGGAAAACAGGGGAAGCCGTTGTCAGGGCTGAAATCCTGGAGACCGCCGTCCTTTACCTGAAGACTTTTCTAGAGGCCCTTGAAATTGAAAAACAGAGGTATGAACTCGATATCACCAATCTTGACATCCAGTCCAGGCTCCTTTTTGAACAGGAACAATACGTCAAATCAAACATCCACTACGATAAAACAGACCTGGATCATCAATTGGACATATTGGCAGCCAAAAAAAAAGTGACCGCCGGTGAAATAGAGAGGCTAAGGTCGGATCAGAAGCTTGTCGAGGTGGAATGGGGAAAAGCCCAGCACAAACTGGCCCTGGCCCGGGATGAGGCCGAAAGAAACCTTGCCCAGGCCTATCTTAAGGCCCGGGATGAGTGGAGACAGACCTACAATATCGTGCTTGAAATGAAGCGGGATTCCCTTGCCCTGTTAGACCGGCAGCAGCTTGTATGGAAGAACAGGTACGCCATCGTAAAAGGCGACCTGAACTTTCAGCAGCAGAAAGAGATCCGGCTTGAAGCGGAAAAAAGAATCAAAAACCTGAGCCAGACCCTGCAGATCCAGCAAAGTTACTTGAGCAACCTTCAGAATCAGATATCCTCCATCGAGAACCTGATCCAGGAACAGGGGCAGACCCTTGCTGAAAAAAAATATCTCAACGTGGTCCGGGATGCCTTAAAGAGGCGGTTTGAACGACGTCTTGAATATCAATCCCTGGTTATTTCAACGGATCAGCTGGAGCAGAATTTACTTGCCCAGATCAAAACCGGGCTGGACGACATATCCATTCGGCAGCAGATGATCCGGTTTCTCCAGATCGCTACCAAAATGTGGAACCTTGAAGTCTGGGTAGTGGATCAGCATTCCGTTTCCCTGGGAAAGATCCTGGTTGCCATCCTGATCCTGATCATGGGAAGTATCTTTGCCCGTTTTCTCATGGGCCGGATCCATACCCGGCTCCTGAAAACCTCCCAGTTCAAAGAGACAACCGTATCTGCCCTGCACAAGGGGCTCTCCTATTTTGCATATCTGCTGGTCTTCCTATTTGCGTTGAGGATCGTGAATATCCCTCTCACCGCCTTTGCCTTCCTGGGGGGTGCAGTGGCCATCGGTCTTGGGTTCGGCGCACAGAACCTCATCAATAATTTTATTTCCGGGTTCATCATCCTGGGCGAGAGACCCATTCAAATCGGGGATCTCATTGAAGTCGAAGGGGTCCTGGGAAAGGTGGAGGAAATCGGCGCCCGGTGCACACGGGTCAGGACCGGAGAAAACATACACAAACTCATTCCCAACTCAAGCTTCCTGGAAAAGAATATCACCAACTGGACCCTGTCGGACAATCGAATCCGGACAAAGATCGCAGTCGGCGTGGCCTATGGTTCTCCCGTGGATAAGGTGGAGAAAACCCTGCTCAAATCGGTGGAATCCAATGCAAAGGTCTTAAAGTTTCCTGAACCCTTTGTCATTTTTTCCGATTTCGGGGACAATTCACTGGTTTTCGAGGTCTATTTCTGGGTAATGATCCGGATGGTATTGGAGAAAAAGATGATTGAAAGCCGGGTGAGATTTGAAATTGACGCCCTTTTCAAACAGGAAAATATCGTCATTGCATTTCCCCAGCGGGATATCCATTTTGACAGGCCCCTGAGCATCAATTTAACCCGTGAACCCGATGTTTCCGGACCCCAGGGCCAAACATAGAAAGGATTGGCCGGCAAGGGAACTTTCATGGTTTTCTCCCCCTCCTTTATTGGACAGACTGCCAGAGGGCGATCCACAGGGGCATGGCCAGGATAGAGAGCAGGTATTGGATGAGCATCATGCCGGAGACGGCCTGGACATCTCCTCCATAGGTTTTCACGATGAGGATCAGATTGGTTGCCGGAGGGGAACAGGCCTGGATCATCATCAGGCTGCAGAACAGGGGCATGGCAGAATGAAATTTTGTAAAATAGAGAAGGACAAAAACCGCCAGGGGGATCAGGACGAATTTCACCCCGGAGACAATGAAAATATCCTTTCCCAGCGGCATATCCCTGAATGAAATGGCTCCGATGGTGGCACCGAGGACAAACACCGCCAGGGGAACCGTGGCCTGGCCCAGCAGATCCATGGATGCGATGAGGGTTCCGGGGATATGGGAGGAAAGGCCTGAAAAGACAAGGGCAATGGAAATGAAAATGGCCGCAAGGGGCGGTGTAATAAAGTCCCTGAGTTGAATCCGGGTCTTTTTTCCCCCTGAGAGCATGACCTTTCCGACACTCCACATGAAGGGATTGAGCCCCAGGGCAACGAGAAAACAATACAGGGCAAAAAGATCAAACTGGTCCGGAAAAAGGATCTGGCCGATGGGAAGCGGGATATAAATGGCATTCTGCATGCTGGCCAGGGTCATGAAGGGCCGTTTCTCCGGGTTCAAGCGGAACAGGACCGCGCTGAACAAAAGCCCCAGGATCAGGATAATCAATCCGGCAACCGGCAGCAGCCACCAATTGCCGAACTCTTCGGGCCGGAACCGGATCAAGGTCTTTGCCATGATCAGGCAGGGCAGAAAAATATTGACCGTTGCCTCGGACAGGGCTTTGACCTGTGAATTTGATACGATACGCCTCCTGACCAGGAGACCTGCGGCAAATGAAATGAGAAACAATTGAAAGATTGCGCCGGATACCGTCGTTATTGTCTGTATGAACATAAATGGGCCTGTTTGTCTTTATATTTCCAATGCCGGGGCACCATATCATACCCGTGCCCTTTCCGGATAGAGATTTATGGTTACGGGTCGTTTCAGCATCCATACAATTTCGCAAAAAAACATTGAATATTCAAACCCATCTCAGATATAGATAATTATCTTCAACCATTTGGGGTTGTTCCTAAAACTCTGAATATCAAATCAAAGGAGCGAAAAAATGATCGAGAAATCTGCAGTCCGTCTTGCCTTCGTTTTTCTTGTTTTTCTTTTGACGCCGGCCCCGGGCATGGGATTCAGCCGTGATATAACGGCGATCCAGGCCCCGGAGAAGTTTGATGTTCTGGACTATGAACCGGTGGACATATTCATTGAATTCAAGCAGGAGCCCAAAAAGGGTTCATTCAGGGCCTGGTTGAACTCCAGGGATATCAGCCACCTTTTTACCCCCGTGGAGAACGGATTAAAGGCCCGGGTGACCCTGGCCGACGGACTGCGCTCCTTTGAAGAGGATGAGCGCGGCTCCCTGCATTCCCGGGGCATGAATTTTCTGGTTACTGCTGCCAGGGCGAAAAAAAAGAACCGGAGATGGGATGTGGACCACCGGATATTTTTCCTGAGAACCGGAACCGTGGAAACCCGGCGGGACGACAGGGGGGTCTGGTTTATCACCGGTTCCGACAAGGTAAGCTCCCATACGGTTTTCAAGGCCATGGGATATGCCGTGGCAACGGACCGGCTCTGGCAGATGGAGCTGTACCGGCGTCAGTCCATGGGAAGGCTGGCGGAGATCTTCGGCCCCGGTCAACTGGGAACGGATATCTACCTTCGGACCATTGCCTATTCTGAGGAGGAACTGGCCCGGGGCGTTGAAAACCTGGACAAAGAGACCTCCAAAGTCATCAAGGGCTATGTGGCGGGCATCAACAAAAGAATAGAGGAGATCAAAGCCGACCCCTCTCTTCTGCCCGTGGAATTTCATTATACAACCGGCTTACCGCCGGAAAAGTGGACCTGCAAAGATATCCTTGCATGGACCGCCCTGATGCAGCGAAACTTTGACCCCGAGGCCCTGGACACGGCCCAGATCGACAATGCCGCCCTGTTTCAGACCCTGATCCAGACCTATGGCCCTGCCAAAGGGGCGGGAATGTTCAATGACTTAAGATGGACCAATGATCCGGAATCCCAGACCTATATCGTGGATGGTCCGGCTTCGGTTCCGGGCCGGGGCCGGGCCCTGGAAAAGACACTGGAAAGGACAGGGCCCGGGCTTTCCCGGACCGAATATGACGCTGCCGTGATCGCCGGAGCCGCCGACAAAATCAAGCAACGCCGGAAAAAGGTGGTTGAAAAACTCAAGGAGATCAATGCCTTTATCAAGATGGGAAGCTATGCCTGGGCAGTATCCGGCGAGCATACCGATACCGGAAACCCCATGATCTACTCCGGCCCCCAGATGGGATTTTCCGTCCCCTCCATCGTCACCGAGGGCTCCATCCGGGCCGGAGGACTCGATATCTCCGGGATGACGGTTCCGGGAATCCCGGGCATCATCATCGGGAGAACCCCCCACCATGCCTGGTCCATGCAGGTGGGCCACGCCCATACAACGGATTATTACTTTGAAAATCCCGAAGACGTGGAACTCCACCGCATGGAAACCATCAAGGTGCTCGGAGCCGAAGATGTCGTGATCCCCGTGTTCAGGACAGTCCACGGCCCTGTGATCCATCCCATGCCCTATGATCCGTCGGCAGCGGACCCAAGCCCCATAATCTCCTGGAAATACGCCCACTGGGGATATGAATTTAATTCCATCGAGGCTTTCCTGGACCTGGCCCGGGCCCGAAACATGGACGAGTTCGGTAAAGGCATCGAAAAGATCGGGGTGAGCCAGCATTTCTGCTATGCAGACCGGGACGGCAATATCGCCTATTGGATGTCCGGACGAAATCCGGTCCGGCCGGCCGGGGAATGGAGACTGCCCCAGGGCGCGGCAGGTCCGGCCCTGGAATGGGACAGCGCGATTCTCATGGACCGGTCCACGGACAGGAACCCGGCACGGGGATACTACGGCGGCTGGAACAACAAGACCCGACCGGATTACGACAATGCCTTTAACAGCACCAGTGACATTTACGGTGTCTTTCACCGCTCCCATGTAATTTACGATTATTTTGACAAGGCCATTGCGGAAAACAAAACACTCTCCTTTGAGGAGATCCGGGATCTGGCCCTGGATATTGCAACCACAGATTCATTCGGAAACGGGGGAAACCCCTGGCAGTTTGTGGAGGGGGAATTCACTTCAGCGGTTCTTGGGGCTGATGAGGCCGATCCCCCGGAGGAAAGACTTGAGGCCCTGGCCCTTCTTGAAAACTGGGACGGCCACTTTGTTGAGGGAGGACCGGACATGTGGACTGCCGGCCCGGACCGGGCAGATGCCTGGGTCCTCATGGACGCCTGGATCCGGGAAGTTTTGAAACTCACCTTTGAAGATGAACTGGGCGACGGACAGCCCAGGAGGGTTTTGTTTGACGTACTCCTCCACGGCCTGGCCGGGGAGGATTCGGGAATTGTCAACTCCTATGACTGGTTCCAGAATGCAGATCCAAGCGCCCCCCAGACCCCGGAAGAGATCATCGTCACGGCCCTTGATAATGTCCTGGACCGCCTGGGGGAAAACCCCTGGGGAATAAATCTAAGGGGAGAGATTGTGTATACCCATCCCATTCTGGGACAGGTCCACAGCCATCCCTTTGCCTCCAGGTCCACCTATGCCCACTGCCTGGAGTACGGGTCTGAAGGCCCGGTGCGGATCCAGAGCATGTTCCCCCTGGGAGAGTCGGGAAATATCCTCCTGGATTCATCCGGGTTCCCCGTCTTTGACGATCATTTCCGGAGCATGACCCCGGTCTTTGATAATTTTGTGTACCGGGACTTTCCGCTCTTTGACGAATAAGTGAAACCGAGTGCCAGGGCCGGCAGGGAGTCCATCTTCCTGCCGGCCGGCACATCGGCGCGATTAAAAATCCATTTTGCACCGGATTCTTTATCGGAGATCCACAGGATTTGAATCTTTATGGTTTTGTGATGGGGGTGGTTTATGGTATGAAACCTGAACTTCAACTTGAATAGGGGAAAACAGCCTGTGGATTCAAAACCGCCGTCCGCCATTGGAAAGGGAACCCGCCTGAAGATATTTTTGCCCTTTGCCTTTGGATATTTTCTCTCCTATGTCTTCCGGGTGGTCAATGCCGTGATTGCCCCGGACCTTGCCCAGGATCTTAACATCGGCCCCTCGGATCTGGGGCTTTTAACCTCCACCTATTTTATCGCCTTTGCCTCGGCCCAGCTGCCCCTGGGGATCCTCCTGGACCGCTACGGCCCCAGGATCGTGGAGTCTTTTCTCCTGCTCTTTGCCGCTTCCGGAGCTGCCCTGTTTGCCTTTTCAGACAGCCTTGCCGGGGTGATCCTGGGACGGGCCCTGATCGGATTCGGGGTGTCGGCCTGCCTCATGGCGGCCTTTAAATCCTATGTGATCTGGTTCCCGGGCCGGGCCCTGTCCCGGATCAACGGATTCCAGATGGCCGCCGGCGGCCTGGGCGCCCTGGCCGCCACCACCCCGGTGGAATGGGCCCTGGGATTTACAGACTGGCGGGGGCTGTTCTGGGCCCTGGCCGTTCTCTCCCTGGCCAGTGCACTGACCCTGTTCCTGGTGGTTCCGGAATCCCCGGCACAGACCGAGCCCGAAGAGATCCGCATCCAGATCCGGGGAATCGTCCAGGTCTTCAAGAGCCCCGTCTTCTGGCGGATCGCTCCCCTGACCACCCTGTCCCAGGCCGGGTACATCTCCCTCCAGGGCCTCTGGGCCGGTCCCTGGCTCAGGGATGTGGCCGGTCTGCCCCGGGAAGATGTGGCCGCATTGCTCTCCTGGTCGGCCATGGCCATGATCACGGGATTCATCACATTGGGGTTTCTGGCGGATCGCCTCTTTAAAAAAGGAATTTCCGTCCGGACCACGGCGGTTTCCGGCATGACTGTTTTCCTTTTGATCCAGTCCCTTATTGCCTTTGCCCTGCCCCTGCCGCCAGGCCTTCTCATGGTGCTGTTCGGTTTTTTCGGTACCTCGGGGATCCTCTCCTATACCTCCCTGACCCTGGATTTCCCGCCCACCCTTTCCGGAAGGGTCACCACGGGAATCAATCTTCTAGTTTTTGTGGCGGCCTTCACCATCCAATGGGCCATCGGCGCCGTCATCAACCTGTGGGAGATCAGTGCAGCCAACACCTATGATCCGGCAGGATACCGGGCCGGCTTTTCCGCCCTGCTCTTCTGCCAGGTTCTGGCTTTGATCTGGTTCTGGATGTCAGGGTGGAAAAGGGATAAAAGGGTTTAGGCTGATGGTATCAATTGCAGGACGCATGCATCTGATTTTTAAAGGGATAAACTTTACACTTGCGTTTTCTGGTTGGGGATGGTTAATCTCCAATTAAGGTACCAGTTGATTTTCGGTTTCAGCCCAAGCTCTCTTCACTTGGTTGGTTATCATTAAAATTTTCAGGATATGCGGTTAGCTGTCAGATATTAAACGGATAAACGGACAACCGCTCAATCACTTGTTCACGGCGGCTGTGCCGGTCAGCACCGCATTACAGAAAAATTTGGGCCCGAAATATGAATCACATTATTAAAGGTGAAATTTGATGAAAGTATTCATAAGCCACGCATTAATAGACAAGGACTTAGCTGAGAGCTTTAAAAAAACTATATCGTCTATATCTCTTGGTCTCATAAAACCATGGCTTTCCTCTTCATTAGATGGCCTTAAACCTGGCGATGTACTATGGGATGAAGTACACCAAAATTTGAATTCATCAGATAAAATTATTGCTTTGTTAACCCCTAACAGTTTTACAAGACCTTGGGTCTTGTACGAAAGCGGTTATGTAGCTGGATTGAAAAAAAATAATGTAATCCCGATAACAATTGGATTGTCTAAAAGTCAGTTACCGTCTCCTCTATCAGCATATGTAATATATTCAGGGGATAATGCGAATGATTTGTCAAAATTTTTCTGTCAAATACTAGCAGAAGTCGTTCCAGAACCTAATCAAAATATTATTCAGTCACAAACGATGGAGTTTATTGATGAAATCTCAAGTCTATTTATAGACATAAATACAGACAAGCAAATTGATGAGAATGAAATATTATCGCAAATAGAAATAAGATTAGTTGATAAATTAAAGGCATCTCAAATATTTCAAAATAAACTTAGCGATCCGAATGTTAAAGAGATATCTATCCTTACTTATACAAACGAAGTGGAGTCTGGTAATATTAGCCATCACAGGTTACAGGGAGATAAAAACATAAAAATTTTTAAGAGATCGATTTTAGCTGATTTAAGTGAACAACAAATATCTAACATTAATAATGTCAAGAATAAGCTATCCATAAGGCCATGGGATAAGTTTAAAATTTCATATAACGCATCGAGGTTACTCGAAGAAGAATTCGAACATACTGCGAGTGTCAAAATTGAACAATATTTTTATGATGCGCCTCCATCAAAAAGAGCATATTTATTTGATAATAATGAGGCAATAATCGCATCCTACGAGAACAAAAAAGATCATTCTGAGAATGGTGGAAGTCTCTATAGAGGAATGAATAGTTCAAAAAGTTTATGGGTGAATAGGAACTCCATACTTGGGTCTCATTTGATAGATGAAGTAAAACAATCAATTTTCACATTAGAAAAAATAAGTAGGTCTTGGAAAGAAGAGCGAAAAGCTATTCAGAAACTTAATGGTTGGAGAAATATTACAAGGAAACCTTGTTTGAATCCAAAAGTTGTATTTTTGGATATGGATGGTGTTCTGTATAATTCATTACCGCATTATGTTTCTGCTTGGCAGGAGGGTTTTAAAGCGATTGATTTATTGTTTCCTGAGATTGAAGTATATCGACAAGAAGGAAAGCCTAGTAAAGCAACCGTTGAAGATTATCTTGATAGAATAGGTGCTAAAGGAGTTAGTCATGGAAATATTGCAGAAGTATTAAAACGCAAAGATGATGCCTTGAATGAGTTAGGAAGCCCACCTATTCAAGAAGGTGCAATTGAAATGGTTAAAAAAATAAGTGATTCTAATTTACCAATGTATGTTGTCACAGGATCCAGCAGAACAGGAATAAAGGAGAAAATTTATAAAGACTTTGAAGGATTGATTGAAATGGATCAGGTTATTACCGGAAATGATTATAAAAAAGGTAAACCATATCCCTTCCCTTTTCAAATAGCATCTATCAAATCGAATTGCTGCGCTGAAGAAAGTATAGTAATAGAGAACGCACCTCTAGGAATAAAGTCAGCAGAAAGCTTTGGATCTTTCTGTATTGCTTTGAATACAGGCATCCTAGACGATTCGGAATTAGAACAAGCCGGGGCCAGGATTATTTTCGATTCTTGTAATTCTTTATCTAAAAATTGGACTAATTTATTTTCTGAAATAACACGTCATATCAAACAGGTACATTATTAGCGTTTCACTGGGTAATCGGGGGAAGTTCTTTTTGACCCTTGTGCGAAAAATTCAATAAGCCAAATGAACCTGGTGAACCGGTTATTTGGAAAAATTCAACGACAATAATAAAAAAATGTAATGAGAGTTTAAAGGTATAATTGATGATTGAAATGACTGAAGGTGGTCAAGCAATTGTTTTGAATGTAAAGGGCTTGGGTGGGGCCAAAATTAGAACTCTAATTTCATCTCAGGTCTAAGGCTAAGGGGGTTAAGGCTAAGGGGGTCGGGCCACGATAACCAATTAAAATAATGACAAATCACCTCGAAAAACACCCCGATTTTGAGGCTATATTGTACTTTTCGGGGGCAAAAAGAGCAATATAGAGAATATGTACTTAAATTTTAGCCAGCGTAAAATGCCCTATATCGCTGATTTTGATACTAAAAACAGCGATATAGGCCTTAAAAATGGTTATAAATCGAACATATTGACTGAAAATTCGAATAGTTAGTGTGGCCCGACCCCAAGCAAACCAAGCAAACCAAGCAAAGCAAATGGATATGAATATTCCCAAACCATATATTTTGTATTTAAGCATTGTTATTTTATTTCTTGCTGGTTCCATTTGTCATGCTAATGAAGTTGAAAAGAAATTCATTGAAGCAGGGCTTGTAGACATTCATACGATTGATGAATCGATTAAAGTTGATCTTGTGAATTCTGATCCCGAGAAAAACTATTTCCGAGAAAATTTCTATGATGGGCTTAAAAAAGCTTACCTGCGTAGAGAAGTCGCCCAAAAATTGTCATTGGCTCAAAAGTATTTAAAATCAACATTTCCGGACCATTCAATTTTGATTATAGATGCTGCTCGGCCAAGAAGTGTATCTAAACTTATGTATGAGAAAATGAAGGGAACCAAGTTCGAGAAATTTGTTGCAAATCCCAATAGAGGATCAATGCATAATTACGGCATAGCTGTTGATGTGACCATAGTGGACGGATAATGATAAAGAAATTGATATGGGATTCACTCCTTTTTACAAGAGCAATCTGTCAATATATTGGGGGTATGCAAAACTCAAGATGTTTGATCTCGGCGAAGGACAGAAAAGAAACCGGAAACTGTTATCGAATATAATGAAAAAGGTTGGTTTTTTTCCTCTAAGCTATGAATGGTGGCATTTCAACGGAATGGCGAAGGATAAAGCACGTAAGAAATATAATATAATCGAGTAATTTATAACATTTTGCTCCACCAGATTCGGGCCAAAAAGCGGCCCTCTCTGGTGAGCAATGCGTTATCCAGCAAAAGGAAGTGATTTCATGTCAAAATGTATGATCGGAATTTTAGGCGGAATGGGACCAAGATCGACAGCATCATTCATAGATGCTGTTGTCGATCAGTGTCAAAAACTCTATGGAGCTTCATTAGATGAAGATTTTCCAAAGATGATGATACTGTCCCTTCCTACCCCATTCTATGTCGACCGCCCCATTGATCATAGCTTAATGAAAAAAACGATAGATAGTGGACTTAAACAACTTGAGTCGACAGGCGTAAATTTCATAGCAATGCCATGCAACTCAGCGCATGCTTATTACAGCGACTTGGCTTCCTCAATCAATATCTCATTGCTTAACATTATCACAGAGACACTCCCTTTTTTAGGCAGTTCTGGTCCTGTGACTCTTATAGGAACCCAAGGAACCTTTGATTCCGGATTATATCAAATGGGCTTCAAGAATATTAATCTAGAATTTATTTTCCACAGTAACTGGCAAAAGAAGATCAACCAAATTATATCTTTAATTAAGTCGGGAAAGGTGAAAGAGGAGGCTTGTATACATTGGAATGAGCTACTGAGTGATCTCAATAATTCTCAAGTAGAGCAAGCAGTTATCGCATGTACTGATCTAAACGCTGTTCTTCCCTTTTCAAAGACTAACATTGTTTTTATAGATTCCACAGAGTCCCTGGCAAAAGCAACTGTAAACAAGTACCTTTTAGAAGGTGGATAACGAATGTTTACACCGGACTGCATATCGCCGCTGCTGGACTCAAGTTATGTGGCTTTGTCAAAATCATCATTAATCAACCAACCAATGAACCAATGCCAATGGGGTCGGGCCGTAGTAACCAATTGAAATAAAGAGAAATAACCTCAAAATACACCTCGATTTTGGGTCTATATTCCACTTTTCGGGGCCAAAAAGAGCGATATAGAAAATTTGAATAAATTTTCAAAATAGAGTCGGACCAAGGAAATTTATACAACCATTTGTTTTCAAAAGACAAAATTCCTTAAATCCCTCATAAACTGCTCGTAACCGCCTCATTTTCAAAATGAACTTTCTAAGGGGGCTTCATCATTTTGAGGCTTGTGGGTAGGAAATAGGGGTTTGAATTATCCTTTTCTTATATTTCAAGACCTGCCCCTATTGACCCCAGCCCTTTTGTTCAGGGGCGGCGGCATCTTTTTGACAGGCCGTCTCCTCAAAATCGTTTATCTATGAGCACCAGTTCTTTTTTAACGGTTTTGCGGAACGGATTGCATTTCATCCGGCAATAGGAATTTGTCTTTGACAGGGACAGAATCTCACTGAAATAAGGGCCTTTCAGAATATCTGAAAGGGGTGTTGTCTTGAAATTGATCTGATCATAATACATTGCGGCCAGGGGCGGCAGAAAATCAAACAGAGAATTGTGTTCAGTAATATACATACAATGGGCAAAGCAGCAGGGATGGACCGTGCCGTCCGCTGCGAGATAAAGCGATCCGTTGCTAATCGGCTTGCACGTGGCCCGGGTATCGGAATCTGACAGCTTTTCATCATAGGTCTTGAAAATATCCCGTTTAATCTGGAATTCGATCTTCTCAGGTTTTTGCAACTCCCCGCCGTAGTCCCTGGACGGGATAACAAAAAAGCGCTTGCATCCGATTCTTTCCGCCTCTTTTTCAGCCTCTGCAATCTGGTGCTCATTGTGCCGGAACACGATGAATTTCCAGTGAGCCACCCCGCCAGCACCGGCAAAGGCTTTGATATTCCGGACGATCTTGTTGTAATCGGTTCCCCGCCTGTGAACAGCATGGGTATCGGCAAGACCGTCAACGGCAAACTCCATGGTTCCGTCCCTGAAGAATTTTCCCAGGGAGGCCCACCAGTCCGCGCTCTGCATGGACCCGTTGGTATCCCCCCCAAGAACAACATCTCGGTTCAATCCCTTGATATAGGCTGCAATCTTCACCATGTCCGGATTGGAGGAGAGATCCCCGAAATTGCCGGCAAAGCTGATCCATTTCAACTGCCGGACAAGCGTTTCCGGCAGTTTTTTAAAATCTTCCAGTAAGATCCTGAAATTGCCGTACCGCCGGATCTTCTGGTCCCGGCTGCAGAACGGGCACTTCCCGTTGCAGCTGGAAGACATTTCGATGTTGAGCGCTTTAATCTGTTTTAGGGCAAGCATGGAAGCATCCTGATCCGGTTGGAAAACTGAGCCTTTCTAACCGAATTTTGTATAAAAGTCAAAATCTAATGCCCCCCCGGCATCATCAAATACAAAACTGCACCTTCCCAAAAAACGGGAGCGTGGGTTAAGCCACATTTTTTAGGTTGTACCATACCTGCTCACTGTGAGCAGGCGTTTTCCAACCCTTGGCCGAATGCTTTCGTCTCTGGTTATAGAGAAAGAGAATAGGGTCGGACCAAGGAAATTTACATAACCATTTGTTTTCAAAAGATAGAATTCCTTAACCCCCTCACAAACTACTCTTAACGGCCTCATCTTGACCCCAAAATGAACTTTCTAAGGGGTATTCTTCATTTTCCGGCTTGTGGGTAGGAAATAGGGGGCAGGTCTTGAATTATCCTTTTCTTATATTTCAAAACCTGCCCCCTGCCCCTGTCAAAACCGGAACACCGTCCTCAATTCATGGGTATGTCTGATAAGTTAGGATTCTGGTGCAAAAAAATTTTAACCGGAAGACTATTTCACATTCTGGAGATTAAAATTTTCGCGCAACGGAGAAATCAGGCCAAAAGACAATTAGGGTTGGCCTTGGTTTTTAGTCCACGATGACCATGGGAATGCCACCCAGGGCGTTCATTACCCGCAGAACATTGCTGCCCATAAAAAAATCTTTTATGCCTGAGACCGACCGCCGTCCCATGGCAACCATGCCGTAGTTCCCCTTTTTTACCTCCTGCACAATATCGGCGGCAATGCCTTTGTTCTGGGCCTGCGTTTTTACGTGGATCTTGGCGTCGGAAAACCCGGCATTCAGTAAAGCCATTTTTGCTGTTTCAAGCGTTACCAGCATCATATCCTGGCGCCGCTCCTCCATGCGGCAAAAGGCATTCCGCTCTTTTTCAAAATAGGGTGTGAGGCTGGGGCTGTCGAGCCCGCATGCGGCCGCTGTATCCGGCACGACATGGAACAGCGTGATCTCATGGTCTTTGTCCAGGTGTTCTGCGACAAAGGTGACGGTGTTTTTGGCACACTCAGATTCGTTAAACGGAATCAGTATTTTACGATTCATGGTCTCTTTCTCCTTATTTTATATTCGTCGCCGTGAATATTCTCCTCTTCTTCCACCCCTTAACCGATCCAGTCCCCGATCTGGCGTTTGAACTCTTCCATGCGTTCTTCTCCGGCGATTTTGATTTCATCAAGTCTGGTTTTAACCGTTGTGATATCCGACTGGATCGATCTGATTTTTTCTGTGAATTCTGATTTAATTTCCGCACCGGCCTCCTCGGTTTCCGCCTCAGCCTGCTTTTTTGCCGCTTCCGCCTTTTCAGCCTCAGCCTCTTTTTCCAAGGCATTGACCCGGGATTCCAGCTTCTTTATCAATTGGTCTTTTAGAGACATGGATATTCTCCTTTTGTTTTGGGATCAACTTCGTTTTCGTTCGAATTCCTGATAACAGATATCTTATTTTGCCGGGGGACGAGTGTAAATGGGGGAATATCTGTATTTTCATACAAAACGAACTCCATGCTTCAGGTACTGAAAGTCTTGGACCCGCCTCCCAATATCATAGGGTTACCAGGCGGGAGGCTGTCTTGATAAAAAAGTACAGGAAGGTCAATGGGTCTGTTGATTCATGGCTTCACGAGGATATCGGGAGAAGGGCTTGAAAAGGGGTAAAGGGATTTAGGTTGATTGTTAATTAATTTGTTCCCTGACATCAAACACTTCAGCCTTCAGTCCATCCCGCTTCAGCCTTTCACCTGAACCGCTGCTGCGCAGCTATCTTTTTTTTTATCCAGTTTCGCCTGGACGGCCCGGATCAGATTGACCAGGATAAAAAACAGAACCAGGCCGAAAACAGTCCAGGACCGGAAGGTGAACTCTTCTTTTCCGGCCCAGGCGGCATAGGCATAGGGAAGAATCGTGCTGAAAATCAGGACAATTCCCCAGACCAGGACCTCATGGAGTTTCTGGGCCTGGCCGGTAAGGGAGTTGATAAACCGGGCCAGGCCCATGGCATAGGGGACAACGGTGACCATATCCAGGAAAAGAAAAATCCAGGGATTGATGCCGTGGACCCGGGCCAGGTCTGAAAAGAGCCAGAACTTGATCAGATCATAGACCCAGAGGAAGAGCATGGCCTTTACCTGAAGGTTTCGGGTGATGGTAAATCCCATTAGATTTTATCCCGTACCACGTTAAAGAAAATTTTTGAATCTGTTACGGAACTGCGGCCGGAATGGAAGAACCCGATTCCCCAGACCGTCTGGACAAAGAGCAGGATACCCGGGTTCCACAGGGCCTTGAGGCCCAGGCCCAGGTCCGTTGACAGAGGGGACTGGGGAAATATCCAGACCACCATTGATCCATAGGCAATGGTGGCCAGGGCCATGATCTGGTAGATGGAGAACTTGAGTTCCCCCCTGAAATCGGCCCGGAAGAATTCCGAACCCACCCGCCAGATCTGGGTGACGAAAAGGGTTTCCATGAGGGCGGCCCGGGGAAATCCCTCCAGGAAAAGCCAGGTGCCTGCCAGGGCCGACACCCCGTAGATCACGGAGGTGATCATCTGGATGGGAATCATCCTTTCCCCGTCCAGGCCCGAGGCATAGGAGATCTTCTTGGTCTTGCCCGTAAACACGATATAGAACCGGGAAAAGAGACGCCGGGTCAGGCCGGAGCACTCTTTTAACGGTTTACCGTAACAACAGCCGAAGCTGAGGCAGGCCAGTCTCCCCAGGGACTCTCCAAAGGTGTAGGCGATGGAGATGGCGGCCAGGAGCACGGGAACGGAAATGGAAAAGTCCATGTACCGGCCCAGGGTCTGGTTGATCAAAAGAATCAGCCAGGGGGCGATCACGGTTCCCACAAAAACGGCACCGCCCACGGTAAGGGTGGCCTTTTTTTTCTCCACCATCCCTGCCACGATCCGGGACGAAGGCACGGTCACGGCCAGGAACAGGGCCGTGAGGATGACCAGGGCGGCCAGGGGGATCCCGGCGGAAACGGCCAGAACCAGAAGAATCACCACACTGAAGGCGTAGGCGTTGGCCGAGAGCAGTCCGTACCAGGTCAGGTTCAACCCCTGCCATGAACCGTGCTCCCTTTTTTTCCGGGGAAGGGCGGCCACCATCTGCCATCTTTCTTCAGGCAGGTTCCTGAATCCCCAGCATAAGACCAGACCCAGAAAAAGGCCCAATCCCAGAACAAAAAAAACAGACTCCATCATACTTCTCCATTATCTCCATTGTTTTTTAACCTTTGGCCGATGATCGACCTGACCCTGACGTCCGTCTCCACCAGGGGCCGGCCGAATCCGGATGTAAACCGGCTCTGGACGTCCTTTCTGTGCAGGTTGCCCAGGATATCCCTGGAAAACTTGATCCGGTCCCTTTGAAAGATGAGGATGGTGGTGGAACTGCCCGGCCGGAAAAGGCTCTTGGGCTGACCCTTTTTCAGGAAAAGCCCGGGACTGACCCCAACCGGATCTTCATACCCCCGGCCCGAGTAGCACTGGACAATTTGGCCGATCATCAATGCCCCCACCTCCACCATGGCCACCAGACCGATTCCCTCTCCTCCGTCCACATCCGTATCAATGAGGGTCACCACCCTTCGGTTCTTGGAATAGGGAGTGACCTCCCTGACCACGGCCCCGGGGTTACAGGAGTGAAAGCAGCCGTCGATCCCGTAGAAATCAATGACCCGGCCCGCTGCCGGCACATGGTTGTAGTGATATTTTTCAGGGGTGAGCCTGAACACGGCCCAGTCTCCCTTGTCAAAGGCTTTGAGCCACTCCGGCTTATCCCCACCCAGAAGTTCCATAAAGTTAAAGAACTTTTCCTTGACCCAGAGGGATTTTTCCCGGGAAAAAGAACCGGCCAGCATCTTTGAATCTGCAGGGGATACCACACTCCCCGGTGTTTCGGGCATGGGGCGCACTTCCCTGAACCGGATCCTGCGTTCAAACACTTTGCGAAGGGAGGTCAGGTCTTCAAGCCGCCCCTCTATTTCCCTAAGATCAATGCCGTGGGTCCGAAAAAACCGGTCCGGATCCAGAGGGGGTTTTTTAAATCTGAAATCGTAATTTAAAAATCCAACCAGGGCAGAGGCCCGGGGGGAAACCAGGAGGTCAAAAAGAAATCTTGCATTCTCCCGGATTCCCGAGTATATGGCGGCGATCACCCGGTCGTGGACCAGATTTTCGGTAATCGGGAGGCCGGTTTCCCGGTCAATGTACTGATGCTTCATACTTGCTTTTTTCCAGACCCACCACAAGGATGATCAGGTAAATCAATTTTTTCAATTCCCCGGGATCCATGGTTTCATCCTCAAATTTTGACCGGGCCCTTCGCAGAAATTCCAGGAGGTCCTCGTTGCCCAGGATACTTCGGACCGAGTCCCCATAGGCCTTTTCCCGGTATGTGGCCCAGAGGTCCATCTTTTGGAGAACCTGGCCGAGCAGTTCAAATCCCTGGGCGATATGGATCTTTCTGAGTTTGTCCGTATAAAAGGTCTCGGCCCGGCGGTTAAAGGATTGGCCGGTCAGGGTCATGGGATCTGCCCTGCTCCCCTCCCTGTCGAGGATGCCGGAGCACAGCTTTCCCCAGGCAGAGTATCTTTCGGGATTTACAATCCTTCTTTCCAGGTCCTGGATCGCCTGTTCCATTTTAAAGGCCTCCATCAGGGAGGCCCCGTCGGTTTTCAGCAGATGGATCAGTCCTTTCTGGTACTCCCTGACCCGGACCTGGGTGAATCCGGGGTAGCGCCGGCTTTTCTTTGTCTTACCCGCAATCTTGAGGATCTTTGCCAGAAAGCTATTTTTTGTTTGGGTCCGGATATAGAATGAGGGGAGATTGATGGCCGTACAATAGAATATCTGGCGCCGCTCACTCTCCACTTCCGGGACATCGGGAATCATGGCATGGCTGATCTCCCCGGACAGGATATACTTATGGGCCAGACTGGTAATGAGAAGCTGGAGATTGGCCCCGTTTCCCATATCCTGGAGAACATTTTCAAAAATGGAAAAATACCGGTGCTCAAACCCGGAATATCCCATCTGCCCGTATTTTCTGAGCCGGATGAGCTGATACAGGGGCATTCTCTCATCAAAGATCCCCATCTCCGTCAGATCTTTCTTGAGCCGGGCCTCGCTCTCCAGCCTGCCGTCCAGGGCCGGGCTTTCAAAGGTGCTCATGATGGAGGCAAAATAGTCAACAAGCCTGAAATCCGGGACAAAATCCCCCTTCAGGTTGAAAACCCGGCTGATCATGGTATCCAGCAGAACCGGTCCGAAAGGGGTCAGGGGGCTTCCCATGACTTTGATGGACGCCTTTTTCTTCCACTTGCGCCAGAGCATCCGCAGATGGGTGTAGTCCAGCTCATGGGGCAAAAATCCCAATACCTGTTCCGGATGAAAATCCTTGAATTCCAGACGAAAGGGGGAAGCGCTGTAGATCCCCGGAAAAAGGGGCAGAAAATGTTCACAAACCTTGATGACCAGGTCCCCCATATACTTTTCCATGGGGTTTTTGAAACCGGATTTCGGGTCGGCCATGAGCCCGGAAAGTTTCAGGCTGCCCAGGCTGATATGGGTCCCGTTGTTGGCCAGGCTGATATTGGAGGTATTGGGCAGGACCACCAGGTTTGAGGTGATGATCCCGGCCTCCTTGAGTTTGGCCACCCCGTTAAGCTGGCTCCGGGACAATACCCGGTGGCAGACATTCATATAATCTTTTTTTTCCTCCCCCCTGTCCCAGCCGGACAGGCAGGGACTCATGAACAGCTCCCGGTAAAAGGAATCGGAAATGCAGTTGTTGAGCTGCTTCTGCCGCATGGGCGGGGTTGAGGAAAAAAATACCCTGACCTTCTGTCCGGTCTCCCTGAGAAAAAATTTTTCATGGGCATAGGCCACCAGGACCTGGGTCAGAAGAAAACGGAGCAGGGTCTCTGAAGCCAGTTTCTCTCCCAGTCCTGCCGTGGTCTGGTCGGATTTTACCGGATGAAAGGAAAAGAGTTCCGGGGATGAATTGTCATTGGAGAAATGGTCCATCATCTTTTCGCCCCAGTCCCGGACATGGGAAGAAAGATCAGGATCGTCCCCCACTGCGTCGGCCAGGGCAAGTTTCAGCAGATAGCTCACCGGGATCCTGATCTGGGCCTCTCCCTGGTTTTCAAAGACAAAGGCGTTTGCATCTTTGCGATATCCGGAAGAGGGATCTGATTTATCCGCCTTTAAATCCGAATTAAAGACCTGGTTGGCAAAGGAGTTGAGGGCCCTCCTGGGAAATCTCACCCATGAGTTTTCCCAGACACGGGCATTGATGTCGGAGAGGAATTTTTCAAGGGCTGCGATGGACCTGCCGCTGGTGTCACCGGATTTGGCCCTTTTGACGATGTTTTTATAGTAGTTGGAAGATAAAAGGGTGAGGGGCAGGTCCAGGTCTTCCCGCCGGCCTTCGACCACGGCCTGGAATTCATTTTCAGCTCCGGCCGTGGCGTCCCCGGCACAAAAGGGCAGAGACCGGATGAAACGGTCCCCGGAACCGGTTTCAATGCCCAGGATATTTCTCAGAACTTCCCGGGAAGGGTCAACCCTATCCGTCTGCCCCTTCACCAGTCTCAGACCGCTGGCCGGCCCGTATTTTAATGCCGTCATTGTCCCTAATCCATCCTCTAAAAGTTGACGGATTGTAAAGGACAAATGTTTCTATGGTGTTACGGCACTGCTAAGATTTTATTTAAGTTTCCCGGACCAGGGGGACTACCAGACCTCTGGAAATGCCACGTCCACGAATTTTTCCTCCATCATGTGCTTGTGTCCCCTTTCCATGGAGGCCAGGTCCAGGAAAACCGCTTCCAGTTCCGGATCGCTACAGTTGGCGGCAAGGGCCGTGTACTGCTTCATGGCGATTTCCTCATTTTTCATGGCAAGGCCGATGGCGCTTTTCAGATCCATGTCTGCACTGACCTCGGGCATGTCAATGGTTTCCGCCACCTGGAAATCCTTGTCAAAATCAAAGTACTGGGCATCCACCTTTTCCTGGTTCAGGATTCCGGTCAGAATGGTTTCATGTTTTTTTTCTTCCTTTGCAAAATCTGCAAAGAGCTCCTTGAGATAATCATCCTTGATCCGGGCCGACACATTTTCATAGAATTCCCGGGCAGCGATTTCATTCTGAATGGCCATGGAGATAACGTCTTTGTATTTTTCTGTGTCCATACTTCCTCTCCTTAAGATGGGCTTGAAAGGTTATATTCTTCATTTCATTGGGACAGATTAGCCCAGAATCCGGGAGACCTCAAGGAGAATCTGGGATTCCGGCTCCAGGATCCTCCCCCTTTTGTGGGAGCCGTTTCATATCAATGTGGGGGATTCCGTCTTCAACATACGCCTTGGACAGGGGCACAAATCCGTGAAGTCCGTAAAAGTTTTCAAGATAGACCTGGGCACCGATGGTGACGGCCCGGCCCGGCCATTGGACCCGGATCAGGGAAAGGGCCTTTTTGACCAGGGTGTGACTGATCCCCTGGTTCCGGAATTCAGGAGCCACCACCACCCGGCCGAAACTGGGATCAGGATAGCTGATTCCCGGAGCCAGGATTCTCAGATAGGCGGCCAGACGCTTTCCTTCTGTCCGGGCCGTGAGATGGACGGTATCCCGGTGCCTGTCTTTGCCGTCCAGATCAGGATAGGCACTGTTCTGCTCGACCACAAACACATCGGCCCTGAGCTTGAGCAGGTCATAAAGTTCGTCAATGCCCAGATCTTTAAATTTTTGAATCTTCCAAACGAGGCGGTCCACGTTTTTGTCCTTTCTGTCGTTCCGGAAGAGGATCATACCCTGTTGGTGTTCCCGGCACAAGACCGAAGCCGGACCCGCATAAAAAACATGACAGATGATTCTGCTGTCTTATAATGATGTGTATATATGAACCAGAATCCAAAGGATTTCAGCCATGAAACCCAAATTTTTTGTCTATCTTATCCTCCTGGTTGCGGGCTTTTTTCTTTCCTTCTGCGGACCGGCAGGCTCGGACCAGAAAGTCTCCGGCACCCTCCAGAACGGATTCCGCATACTGGAGATCCGGCCCGACAGCGGGGTTCAAACCTTCACCGTATACCGGGGAGATTATATCAAATTCAAGCTGCCCCGGGACCTCCGGGACCCTGTGGCAAGGTTCTCCCTTTCCAACCGGGCCAAGCCCCTGGATCCGGATCTTGAAAAGACCTCCTATTTTAAAATGAAGACCCCGGGGGTTCACCCTTTTACCATTGGAAGCATAAAGGGCGAGATCCGGGTCATCGAATATATCCAGGCAAACTACAGGGAATTGACGGCGGAACAGGCCCATGAATTTATCCGCTCCCATGGGCCCCTTGTCCTGGATGTCAGGACCCCGGGAGAGTACAAAAGGGGGCATTTGAAAGACGCCCTGCTCATCCCCGTCCAGAGCCTGCAGAAGAGGATCCGGGAACTGGAGGACCATAAAGGAAAACCGGTCCTGATCTATTGCGCCACCGGGAACAGGAGTACCGTGGCATCAAAGATCCTCATTGATAAAGGATTTTCAGACATCCTGAACCTCAAGCGGGGGATTGCCGCCTGGGCTCAGAAGCAGTATCCCATTGTAAAATGAACCCGGAAGGATTGTTTTTTTGCCGGATGGTTTGGGTTGATTTATCGATCTTCCTCTGATAGCTCATTTCTAGGAAACCTGGTCGCTCTGTTCCCGAAGGGAGATTTCCTTTACATCCGTCCGGGTATATTCCCACTGGGAGTATGCGTTGATCCGGGAAATGATGGGATCAGGTTCGTCAGTTCCGGCCCGGGCTGAGAAACCCGGGGCTGAAACCGGAATATTCATGAAATTTACGGGAAGGCCCGAACCGTTAGATCAGGGGCATGCCTTCCCTGGAAGAGACGGAAGCGGAATATGGAAGCTCTGAACAAAAAAATCCTGGAGTGCCTGACCCATGGCACAGCCTTTTCCCTGGCCACCATCATGACCCACAAAGGGTCCACCCCCAGGACCTCGGGATCCAAAATGATCGTATTGAGGGACCGGACCCTTTTCGGCACCATCGGAGGGGGCCTGGTGGAAGCCCGGACCATTGAAACCTGCCTGGCCAGCCTGGAAAACAAATCTGCCCTGATCCGGGAATTCAACCTGGACAATGAATTAAAAACAGGGCTGGACATGGTCTGTGGAGGCCATCTCACGGTTTTGATCGAACCCTTTCTCCCCTTGTCAAACGGCCATGACCCGGAACTGATCTCCCTGTTCCGGGCCCTGGCCGACCTGGAGGCAAAAGGGGAAAAAGCCTTTCTCATCTCCAGAATTACGGGGTTCAGCCAAAAGGAATTTTCCACCCGAAAATGCCTGGTCAAAAGAGACGGTACCCCCATGGGAGCGCCCCTGGTGCCGAAGGCTCTTTTGGATGAGATCTCTGACAATCAATTCACCGGCTCATTTCCCTCTCTCATCAGCATCGGCCTGGAAGAGTTCATTGTGGAACCGGTGCTGCCCCGGGACACCCTTTTTATCTTCGGGGCCGGCCACGTGGGATTTCAGCTGGCCCGGACCGCCCGGATTGCCGATTTTCAGTCCGTGGTCGTGGATGACCGGAAGGAATTTGCCAATCCTTCCCGCTTTCCCCATGCAAGGTTAGTGGAGGTCATTGATGATTTCAGCCGGGCCTTTGAGAACCTTGAGGTGGATGAAAACAGCTTCATCGTCATCACCACCCGGGGCCATCTCCATGACCAGACCGTTCTTGCCCAGGCCCTGGAAACCAAGGCCGCCTATATCGGAATGATCGGAAGCCGGCCCAAACGGGACAAGATCTATACCAACCTGAAAAACCAGGGGGTTTCCCAGGAATCCCTGGACAGGGTCTTCTCCCCCATCGGACTGGACATCCATTCGGAAACCCCCGGGGAAATCGCCGTGAGCATCATGGCCCAGATCATCCGGGAGAGGGGCATGAAATGAACCCGGGTCTTTTCCCGGAAAACCTGTCCGCTGTGATCCCGGCAGCCGGCCTCTCCTCCCGGATGCATCGATACAAGCCCCTGTTGAAACTGGGTGACTCCACCATGGCAAAACAGGTGATCACCCTTTTTCAGCAATCCAAAATCAAGGACATCATCGTGGTCACGGGCCACAACCGGGAAAAAATTGAGCCCCTCATACTGGGAACCGGTGCCAGACCGGTGTTTAACCCGGATTATAAAGCCGGCGGAATGCTCAGCTCTATCCAGGCAGGGGTCAGGGCCCTGCCGGATCCCTGCACCGGTTTTTTTCTCCTGCCCGTGGATATCCCGTCCATCCGGCCCCCTACCGTCCGAAAGCTTATTGAATCCTTTTCCCAAAACCCGGACAGGATCATCATCCCTGAATTTGATTCAAAACCGGGCCATCCGCCCCTGATCCCCGGCTGGGTCATCCCAAAAATCCTCTCCCTGGATCCTGGATCCAATTTGGGGCGGCTTTTGTCCGCCCTTGGAAGCCGGCAAAAAAAGACAAGGGTCCATGACCGGGGAATCCTCATGGATGCCGACACCCCGGAAGCCTATAATCTTGTCAGGAAAAGGTTCCAACGGCTGAACATTCCGGACCGGGAAGAGTGCATGTCCTTGATTCTTTCCGAATTCGGAACCCGGCCCGAAAATGAGTCCGGGGGGGGCATAATCCCCCACCTCATCCTGGTGGCTGAAACCGCCGTAAAAATTGCCCTGGCTGTCATGGAAAATCCGTCCGGGGCTGAAAGGGCAGAAGCCGGCCCGGATGGGAACCCGGATCCGGGTCTGGATCTGAATTTAATCCGGGCAGGCGCCCTGCTCCATGACATCAAAAAGAAAGAAAAAGACCATGCCCGGGCCGGAAAAAGACTGCTTCTGTCCCTGGGATTTCCGGAAACAGCTGAAATCGTGGGACAGCATACAGATCTTGAGCACCCTCTTCCGGACTGGCTCACCGAGACCCAGGTGGTTTATTTTGCCGACAAAATCTGCGGACCCGGGGGACTGGATCTGGATTACAGCCCCCGGTTCAAAAAAAAAATTGCCCGATTCCCCTGGGCAGAGGAAAGGATAGTAAAACGCCATGAACTTACTCGGGACATACAGACCCGGATCGAAACGATTTGCGGCAGATCTGTCCGGTCCATACTCGGACAGGAATGACCTGATCTTTCTGCTGCGCCACGGCCGGATCCGGGGCGGCCATGAAGCCCGGCGCTTCATCGGCAGTACCGACTTGGATCTGGATGACCTGGGCAGAGACCAGGCCCTCTGGTGGAAAAGAACGTTCCAGGATATCCTGTTCAGCGGGATCCATGCCAGCCGGCTTAAGCGATGCCGGGAAACGGCATCCCTGATCTGCCCTTTGGAACAGATCTTCATCGATTCCCGACTCAATGAGATCCACATGGGGGAGTGGGAAGGCAGATCCTTTGAAGAGATTCAAAAAGATCATCCCCGGGAGTATGACCGCCGGGGCAGGGCCATGGATCGATTCCGGCCCAGGGGCGGGGAAAGCTTTGACGATGTCTTTAACCGGGTTTTCCCCTTTTTCATGGACCTTGGGATCAAAACCCCGGGCAGGACCCTGGTGGTCACCCATGCCGGGGTGATCCGGGTTCTGCTTTCCCGTATTTTCGGATTTTACCCGGAAGGTCTGTTCAAGATCCGGCCGGAATACGGCCAGCTCTTTGTTCTTTCCCCGTGAGATCCAAAAAAATGGATGCCCCGCTCCAAAAATACATCCAAATGGCGCAAAGCATCCATAATTCTTGCTTATCCGTTCTCAATTATCAATTGCGGTCCTGAACTCATCCATGGTCCGGCCCCGGATGGCTTCGGCAATCTCAAAAACATAGTCGTAGATGTGCAGGCCCTTGGAGCTGGCGATGATCTCCCCGTTCTCAACACCGATCTGGGCGGCGCAGTATTGTTTCATCATCTCAATGGCGGCCAGGTTGGCCGGGAATCCCCCGAAAAGATCCCAGGACCTGAAATAGGGGAAAAAGTGAAGTTTCCCGTCCTGGATCCGCGTATCAATGTGGCGCAGACAGGGAGGATCCACCAGGAGCATGTCCGAAGGCTGGCCGACCTGGAGAATCATCTGGTTGTTCCTGGGCCCCTTGTTCTTATAGGTCCAGATCATGAGTTCCATCTGATTCAGATAGGTTTTTCCGTTTTCCTGAATCAGGATGTTCCGGTCTTCCCACACCTCTTTTTCCTGGATCAGAATTTCGGTCAGATCCTGAACCTCTTCCGGCAGCCACTCGACATCACACTTGCAGATCCGCTGGCCATAGGTATAGGACTCCCCCTCCTTCTCCTCCCCGGTCATGAGATAGGGCAGGTAATCATCCAAATAATCCTCGTCGACCGGATCGGGAAATCCCAGAACCGGGTTGACCTTGGGCAGCAGGGGCAGGCTTTCCGGATGGGTGATATGGATGGATATATAATCAAACTCAAGCCTTTTCTGCCCCTCAAAAGAGCCCCGGCTGATGGTAAAGGACCGGCCGGTTTCCACACATTTGTAAAGGGTCTGGAACCAGGCATCTGAGAGACTTGTTGCTTTGATAAACAGGGGATTCAGCATAAAAACTCCTTTTTCATTTTTTTCTCTGCCCTGGATTTATACCCCGGAATCCCTCCCCGGAGCAAGTCCAAGTCCCAAATAACTCCATAAAATCTATCCATGGGAATCCAAAACACTCCAGGGCTTCAGAGACTCCATAATTTTTAAAAATTAGTTGGTTTTGGTTATTTTTGGTTAAAATTTTCTTTTTTTACATTTTTTATAAAAATATTATTGACAAATACCGACGGTTCCTTTTAAATATGTACCATAATTGATTGGATAGAATATCCTGAACAAAGTAGGGATGTGCCGGGCCGAAGAAGTTTTCCAAAGGTCCGATATAACCGATCATGGATAATGAAAGGATCTTGTTTACCCCTAAACAAAACCCCATCTCCTTGGCAACATTATCCAGCCGCCTGTTTGTTCCGACCCTGACAGACAGGCGGCATTCCTTTTTTTAAAAGCCCCCTTAAAACATTTGCCCCTTCATTTTCCAAATAAGATTGGGTTTGCATTGCATTCCGGGCCCATTCATTATAGATTATAAAGGGTATCCCCCTTATCCCAGCCATATCAAAAAGGAGGCCTCATGATCACAGCCAAGGATATCATGGAAACCAATATTATCTGCGTCAATCCGGATACGGAAATTCCCCGGGCCGTTGAACTGCTTTTGAACAACCATATCAACGGAGTCCCGGTGGTCAATGAAAGGGAAGAGCTGGTGGGCCTCCTCTGCCAGAGCGACCTGATTTTCCAGCAGAAGGAAATGCCGGTCCCCCCTATTTTCACCATCCTGGACAGTATCTTTCCTCTGTTTTCTTCAAAAAAAATCGACGAAGAATTCAAAAAACTATCCGCCACCAAAGTGGAGCAGGCCATGGTCTCAGATCCGGTGACCGTTGAAGCCCACACCCCTGTCTCGGAAATCGCCAGTCTCATGGTCGAGAAGCATTTCCACACCCTGCCCGTGGTGGACGGCAAAAAGCTGCTGGGCGTTATCGGCAAGGAAGATATTCTCAAAACCCTGATCCCCAAGGAATAATCATTGAAAACCCATTCCGGATCTGGTTAAATCAAGTCCGATATCAGTAAACTAAACAAGGGAATAATTTTACGTTTTTACAGACCCCTTTCACACCTGAGTCCTGTTGATCTTCTGTTCGGTTGTTGTTAAATTTTCGTTTTTTTCACTTGCTGAACGAACGAAACCATGGTATTTGCATTTTCGAACATATTTTTAATTTTGACCCCTTTTTTTCGGAGCTCAAAATGAGTATTTCACTTGAAAATATCAATCTGAAGGTTGGCGATGAGATATATTTAAAAGACATTTCCCTTGAGTTTGATTCCGGGTCTACAAATATATTTCTGGGCAGAACCCTGGCCGGAAAAACTTCATTGTTGAGGATTCTGGCCGGACTGGACCGGCCCTCCAGCGGGAAGATCCGGGTGGACGGCAAGGACGTCACCGGCGTATCGGTCCGAAAACGAAACATCTCCATGGTCTATCAGCAGTTCATCAATTATCCTTCCTTCACGGTGTACGATAATATTGCCTCCCCACTGAAGGTGGCGGGGATGGACAGATCCCGGATTGACAGCCGGGTCAGGGAAGTGGCCGAGATGCTCCACCTGGAAGAGATGCTGGAGAGGATGCCCATTGAACTCTCCGGCGGTCAGCAGCAGCGATGCGCCATTGCCAGGGCCCTGGTCAAGGACGTCAACCTTCTCCTCCTGGACGAACCTTTGGTCAACCTGGATTACAAGCTCAGGGAAGAACTCCAGATTGACCTCCAGGAGATCTTCAGGCAAAGAGATGCCATCGTGGTCTACACCACCACGGAACCGGGGGAAGCCCTGAAACTGGGGGGAAGAATCGTGGTCCTGGACCAGGGCCGGGTCCTCCAGACCGGCATCACCTCCCAGGTCTATCACCGGCCGTCCAGCGTCAAAGTGGCCGAAGTCTTCAGTGATCCGCCCATCAATCTCATTGACTGCCGGGTGGAAAATTCCACGTTTCACCTGGGCAGTGACGTCAGCCTTTCCCTTTCCGGGAACCTCTCATCCCTGGCCCCGGGGGAGTATATGGCCGGCATCCGCTCCAACCACCTTTATCTCAAGGCCCAGGCCGGAGCGGACATCTCCATGGACACGGTCATCAACTTGTCGGAGATCAACGGATCCGAAACCTTTTTCCACGTAAATTACGCAGGCACCAACCTGGTGGTCCAGGAGGTGGGGGTCTACTCAAGGAAAATCGGATCCGGCCTCAAAATCTTTCTGGATCCGGAAAACCTATTTGTATTTTCAAAGACAGGGGAACTGATCCTGTCTCCGAAAAATACCCTGGCTGAAACTGCACAGGAGAGCTAAATGGCAGAATTAACCCTAGATAAAATCGCTCACAGCTATATGGCCAATCCCGGCGGAGATCAGGACTATGCCCTGAAGATGATCGACAACACCTGGAAGGACGGCGGGGCCTATGCCCTCCTGGGACCTTCCGGGTGCGGGAAAACCACCCTGCTCAACATCATTTCAGGCCTGCTCACCCCCAGCAAGGGAAGGGTGTTGTTTGACGGAAAAGACGTCACCGGCCTTCCCCCGGAAAAGCGGAATATCGCCCAGGTTTTCCAGTTTCCCGTGCTCTACGATACCATGAGCGTTTACGACAACCTGGCCTTTCCTTTAAAAAACCGGGGATTCAATGAAACAGACATTGACACCCGGGTCAGGGAAGTGGCCGGGATCCTGGATCTAACGGACAGCCTCAATAAAAAGGCCGCCAACCTGAGCGCAGATGCCAAGCAGAAAATATCCCTGGGCCGGGGCCTGGTAAGAAGCGATGTGGCTGCCATCCTATTTGACGAACCCCTCACCGTTATCGATCCCCATCTCAAATGGCAGCTCCGGTGCAAGCTCAAACAGGTCCACGAGCAGCTCAAACTCACCCTGATCTACGTCACCCACGACCAGGTGGAGGCCCTTACCTTTGCCGACAAGGTCATTGTCATGGTTGAGGGCAGGATTGTCCAGATCGGCAGCCCCCAGGAACTCTTTGAAAATCCCAGGCATAAATTCGTGGGATACTTTATCGGCAGCCCGGGCATGAACTTCCTGCCCTGCACCCTTAACGGGGACAGGGCCATGGTGGACGAGGTCGCCATTGAACTGGATCCTGAAACGGCGGCCCTGGGAAAACAGGCTTCCGGCAAGCTTGAACTGGGCATCCGCCCCCTCTACCTGGATGTCAACGCCCAGGAGGTGGAAGGCGGAATCCTGACCCGGGTCAAAACCGTGGAAGACCAGGGAAATTACAAGATCGTCACCGTGATCCTGGGCAGCAGCCACACCCTGAGGGCCAGGCTGCCCGAAGGAAAGCCCTCGCCCACGGAAAAGGCATGGATACGGTTTCCCAAGGATTGGATCCGGCTCTTTTCCGACGAGATCCTTTTAACCTGATACGCTTGGAGCGCAAACGATATGGACAAATGGAAAGACAATAAGGCCTGGTTCCTGGTTTTGCCGGTGTTCATCCTGGTGGCTTTCTCGGCCATTATTCCCCTGATGACCGTGGTCAACTATTCCCTCCAGGATATCTTCGGCCCGGGACAGCGGGTATTTGTCGGGATTGAGTGGTTTGAGGAAGTCCTGGCCGACACCCGGCTCCATGAGGCCCTGTGGCGCCAGCTGGCTTTTTCCGGCCTGGTACTCCTCATTGAGATGCCCCTGGGCATTCTCATTGCCCTGATCATGCCCAAAAAGGGATGGGCTGCTGCAGCCAGCCTGGTCACCATTGCCCTTCCCCTGCTCATTCCCTGGAATGTCATCGGAACCATCTGGATCATCTTTACCCGGCCGGATATCGGTCTGTTCGGTGCGGCCATCAACGGCATGGGCATCCCCTTTGACCACACGGCCAGCCCCATCCAGGCCTGGATCACGGTGATGCTCATGGAAGTCTGGCATTGGACGCCCCTTGTGGCTCTCCTGGCCTACGCCGGCCTTCGGGCCATCCCCGAGGCCTATTTCCAGGCCGCCAAGATCGACGGGGCCTCTGCCTGGGCCATTTTCCGGTACATCCAGCTGCCCAAGATGAGGGGGGTGCTCACCATTGCCCTTTTGCTCCGGTTTATGGACTCCTTTCTCATCTATGCGGAGCCCTTTGTCCTTACCGGGGGGGGACCCGGCAACACCACCACCTTTTTATCCATCTACCTGGTCAAGGTCGCCGTGGGCCAGTTTGACCTGGGACCGGCCGCTGCCTTTTCCCTGGTTTACTTTCTGATCATCCTGCTGTTCAGCTGGCTGTTCTACCAGGTTCTGCAAAATGTCGGCAGAGGAGAAAAATCATGAAAATTCAAAAACGAACCCTGTTTTTTATTCTTTATCTCATTGTTCTCATGCTGCCCATATACTGGATGCTCAACATGAGTCTGAGGACCAATGCGGATATCTTGAGCTCCTTTTCCTTTTATCCCAGACACATCACCTTTGAAAATTACATCAAGATCTTTACGGACTCATCCTGGTATTCCGGCTATATCAACTCCATCATCTACGTGACCATGAACATGGCCATCTCCCTGGTCACGGCACTGCCGGCCGCCTATGCCTTTTCCCGGTACAGCTTCCTGGGGGACAAGCATATGTTCTTCTGGCTGCTCACCAACCGGATGGCCCCGGCCGCTGTATTCCTTCTTCCTTTTTTCCAGCTCTACTCCACCTTCGGACTCATTGACACCCATATTGCCGTTGCCCTGGCCCATTGCCTGTTCAACGTTCCCCTGGCCGTCTGGATCCTGGAAGGCTTCATGTCCGGGGTTCCCAAGGAGATCGATGAAACCGCGTTCATTGACGGATATAAATTCCCCAGGTTCTTTTTGACCATTTTCATCCCCCAGATCAGATCCGGTATCGGAGTCACGGCCTTTTTCTGCTTCATGTTTTCCTGGGTGGAACTGCTGCTGGCAAGGACGTTGACCACCACCGCAGCCAAACCCATTGCCGCCACCATGACCCGGACCGTGAGTGCATCGGGTCTGGACTGGGGGCTTCTGGCCGCTGCCGGCATTCTGACCATTGTCCCCGGGGCCCTGGTGATCTGGTTTGTCCGGGATAACCTGGCAAAGGGATTTGCCATGGGCAGGGTATAGAAAGGAGACCTCATGAACTTAGAATGGATGGCATGGACCCTTCCCACAGCCATATTTTTCATCACCATTGTCTGTATCCTCATCTCCATGACAATATGGCAGATCGTCTCTCCCACCGTGGAAAGGCGGGGATTCCTGCCCCTTTCCACCACCCGGGGGGACCGGCTCTTTATCGGGCTGCTGGGAAGCGCCTATATCCACCTGGCCTGGATCGGCCTCACCGACATCACTCTCTGGGGCGGGTTTGCCATTGCCCTGGTATGGATGGTGGTGATCATGCGCTGGGGATAGATTATGGGAGGACGAAAACTCACCCACCTGCGGCCTTGCTTTCGAATCTCAAGATCCTCATGAACAGGAGCGCTCCGGTCTTGAAATTCTTTGGGCCTTGCAGATGGGCAAGCATCTTCCCGGACGGAGCGTTGAAATAGAGTAAATCCTTTGCAAAAAAAGGATTGAATAAAGGGCATCTCCAATCGTTGGAATTTTGATCTGGGTTCAGGGCTGAAACCGGACCCAAAGGCAATGACCGGAGATGACCGAAAGTGTCGTAAAACATATTGCAGGCGCAAACGGCCTTCACGTCTGCAATATTAGATTCTTTTCATGAAGGCAGATGAAAGAAACGGAGGGAATGATATGGGAAAAAAAAGTGAAAAATCTGTTCTCGGAATCCCGGGCTTGGCCTGGATTCTCGCTCTATTGTTCCTGCTCTCGGCAGTTCCTGCGGGCGCAGACATCTCGGCTGCAAAAAAATGGATCAGCGATGAATTCCAGCCTTCTACCCTGTCCCAAAAGGAACAGCTCAAGGAGATGGAATGGTTCATCAAGGCGGCCGAGCCGTTCAAAGGGATGGATATCAAAGTGGTTTCCGAAACCATCCCCACCCATGAGTACGAGTCAAGAGTTCTTGCCAAGGCCTTTTACGAAATTACCGGCATAAAGGTCACCCATGACCTGATCCAGGAAGGGGACGTGATTGAAAAGCTCCAGGTTCAGATGCAATCGGGGAAAAACGTATTTGACGCCTATGTCAACGATTCCGATCTCATCGGCACCCATTCCCGGTACGGCCACGTGGTCAACCTCACGGACTGGATGGCCGGAGAAGGCAAGGACGTAACCCTGCCCACCCTGGATGTGGATGATTTCATGGGGAAATCCTTTACCACCGGCCCGGACGGCAAGCTTTACCAGCTTCCGGACCAGCAGTTCGCCAACCTCTACTGGTTCCGGTACGACTGGTTCAACCGGGACGATTTTAAAAAAGAATTTAAAAAAATCTACGGCTACGAACTGGGTGTCCCGGCCAACTGGTCGGCCTATGAAGACATTGCCGAGTTCTTTTCCGAACATGTAAGGGAAATCGACGGCAAGGCCATATACGGTCACATGGACTACGGCAAAAAAGCCCCGGACCTTGGCTGGCGTTTTACCGATGCATGGCTCTCCATGGCCGGTGCCGGAGACAAGGGCATTCCCAACGGCAAGCCTGTTGACGAATGGGGCATCCGAGTGGATGAAAACAACCGGCCCGTGGGTTCTTCGGTTTCCCGGGGCGGGGCCGCCAACGGACCGGCAGCCAAATACGCCCTGAGAAAGTACATGGAGTGGCTGAGAAAATATGCCCCTCCGGGCGCCCTGGGAATGGACTTTTACCAGTCCCTGCCCAGTCTGGCCAAGGGCAATGTGGCCCAGCAGATATTCTGGTACACGGCCTTTACCGCGGACATGGTCAAAAAAGGTACCCCGGTTGTCAATGCGGACGGTACCCCCAAATGGCGTATGGCTCCCTCTCCCCACGGACCCTATTGGGAAGAAGGCCAGAAGCTGGGATACCAGGACTGCGGTTCCTGGACCCTGCTCAAGTCCACCCCGGTGGACAGAAGAAAGGCAGCCTGGCTCTTTGCCCAGTTCTGCGTTTCCAAGACGGTTTCCCTGAAAAAGACCCATGTGGGCCTGACCCCCATCCGGGATTCGGATATCCGGCATCAGTCCTTTACAGACCGGGCCCCCAAACTGGGCGGACTGGTTGAGTTCTACAGAAGCCCTGCCCGGGTGGCCTGGACCCCCACCGGAACCAATGTTCCGGATTATCCCAAACTGGCCCAGCTCTGGTGGCAGAACATCGGTGAAGCCGTAGCCGGCGAAGTTACCGTTTCCACGGCCATGGACAATCTGGCCAAGGAACAGGACAAGATCCTTGCCAGAATCGAACGTTCGGGCATCCAGGGAGACATGGGACCCAAACTCAATCCCAAAAAGGACGAGTCTTTTTGGCTGAACAAACCGGGGTCGCCCAAGGCCAAACTGGCCAATGAGAAACCCCAGGGGGAAACCCTCAACTATGACAAACTGTTACAGGCCTGGAAAGAAGGAAAGGTAAAATAGTCGTTTGAACGAAAATTCACCCGACTGCAGCGTTGCTTCAGGAGTTTGCCATATTATATAATCGGGCCTCACCTACGACAAGTACGCTCCGGTTCCAAACTCCTTTGCGCCCTGCATCCGGACAGATTTTCGTCCAAAGCATAAAATCAAAAAAGCCCTTTGGCACATTGCAGTGCCAAAGGGCTTTTCCAAGAATCTAAAGTCGTAAGCCCGACTTCATCCTTTGCTCTTGACTTTCTTTGTCTGTCTTTTTGCTTCTTTAGGCAATCATCAGCTTGACATCGTGCTTCTGAATCACATCCATCAGCTCGGCCGGGGGCTGCTTGTCCGTAACAAGCGTATCGATTTCCCGGATGGAGCCCAGCTTGACCATGGCATTTCTGCCGAATTTGGAATGGTCCGTGACCAGGAATACCTTTCTGGAGTTGTCGATGATGGTCCGGGCCACATGGACCTCCTTGAAATCGAAATCAAGCAGGGTTCCGTCCAGGTCAATACCGGAAATTCCAATGATGCCGATATCCATTTTGAACTGCTGGATAAATTTAACGGCAGATTCTCCGGTGATGCCCCCGTCCCGGCTCCTAACGATTCCGCCGGCCACAATCACCTGGAAATCCTCTTTCTTGCTCATGATGGCGGCAACGTTCAGGTTGTTGGTGATGATCCTCAGTTTCCTATGGTCGTACAGGGCATTGGCCACATGTTCGGTTGTGGTTCCGATATTGATGCACAGGGAGGTTTTATCCGGGATAATGGATGCCACCTTCTGGGCAATTTTTCGTTTTTCCGCCAAAAGCAGTTCTTTTCTGTGGCGGTAGGCCACGTTTTCCGTGGAAGAGGCCGGAGCAGCCCCGCCGTGGTACCGGGAGATATGCCCTTCCTTATCCAGGAAATTGATATCCCGCCGGATGGTCTGGGGGGTGACATTGTACCGTTTTGCCATTTCCTCCACCGTGGCGAATCCGTTCTTGCTGATCAGGGAGATAATGCTCTTATGCCTGTTGTTGATGGCTTTTCTGGAGAACTGCATCTATTTTATCACCTATGCCTTATCATGGTTTGATTTGCGGGTTTTTCTGCCTCTATCCCCTCCCCTGACGCCAGGCAAAGATCCCGGGTAAAAAAACATACCATTAAAATCCCTCTCTTTAAACCCATATTTTCTTTTTATGTTCATCTTTTTCTTTTGCGACCATTTTCTCTTTTTTGAGCTTACTCACAAAATAAGCCATTGCCAACTTTCATCGGATACCTATATTTAAGAATGAAATTTAACCCCCCTGTCAAAAGGAGAACCCCAAATGGGACAGATATTAGAAACCAGCGAAAACCAGGCAGAAGAAACCCTGAATTTAAATATCGATGATCCGGAGTTTGATTTTTTGGCTGCCAAGCAGATGGCCAAGGACAAGGCCTTTGAACGATGTGACCATCCCATGATCCTGTCCTGGAAAAACGGGAAAACCGGGGAATTTTACCCGAACTACGAGTGCGGAGTGACGGACAGACCCTTCTGGATCCGATATGCAGAATCCAGGGGTGCCAATCTCATCGTCGATTTCAACGACGGGGATTTTGTGTTCATGATCCTGAAGATGTGACCGGTTCCGGTCCGATGGAATATATGGACCTGTACTTGGAAAGATGCCTTTAGCGGGAATAACTTAAAACCCAGCCCTTAAAGGGCTTTTCCAGATATTCCGTGGCAGGGGGTTTACTCCGGCTGTGGGAATATCCCAGGCCCTTCATTTTTTTGCTGAACCGGGCATGAAGGCCCCGCCCCGGATCCACGATGACCACGTCACACTGCTGCCGGGCATGGAGATCGATAAATCCGGATAAAATATCGACATGACCGCTTTCATAGAGCAGGTCACTGCCGATAATGAGATCAAAGATCCCCAGTTCATTTTCGCCGTCATCCCATCCCGCACGGACAAAGGGAATTTTTTCCCCCTTGTTGAGAATTACGTTCTTTTCCAGAAACCCCCCGACTTCGGGATGGTAGTCGGTGGCGGTGATGTCAGCCAGTCTGTGGTTCAGGACCAGACTGGCCAGCCCGATGCCGCAGCCCACCTCCAGGATCCGCTTCCCTTCGATTTCGTAGTCCAGCATGCAATGGGCCAGGACTTCTCCCGAAGGCCAGACAACGCCGAAGAACGGCCATGCCGCGGAAGATATCCCTAAATTTTCAGCCACCCCTTCTGCATCCTCATACTGGAGATGATCCCACAGGGTCCGGATATGGATATCCACATGGCCGATCTCCAGGGTCTGATATCGGATCCTCAATGGAGGCATGGCATGTCCCGTTTAATTGTCCGGTTCCGGTTCCGGGGAAGTTTCTTCTTCCCCGGAATCTTTGTTTTGTTTTTCCAGTTTGCGCTGGCGTTTCTCTTCTTTTTTCTTTTTCTTGGCCAATTCCTTCTGGCGCTTTTCAAAAGAATAATTTTTCCGGATGGCCATTGCAGCCCCTTTCTCAATTTTTATGAAGGTTTTCGACTAGGCCAATACCAGGGATTCCGACCAGGAGCATCCGCGGCTGCCTCTAACGGCCGGCATTGCCTTTTGCCGGCTCTCCTGCCGGGAGGGCTTTGCCTGCCGGGAGGGTTTTGCACCTGAATTCAGGGCTGGCAAAGATTCTTGGGCCATTTTTTTGCCCAGATTCCTTTCAATGGAAGTGATCATCTTCCGGTCTTCCGGTCCTGCAAAGGTATAGGCTTTGCCGGTCCTGTCGGCCCGGCCGGTCCGGCCGGTCCTGTGAGTATAGGTTTCTACGGTGTCGGGCAGGTCATAGTTGATGACATGGGAAATTCCCGTGACATCAATGCCCCGGGCCGCGATATCTGTCGCCACCATGATGTTGAAAACCCCGTCCCGGAATCCGTCCAGGGCTTTTTTCCTATTGTTCTGGGTAAGATTTCCCTGGAGGGAGGTTGCCTTAAACCCGGCTCTCTGCAATTGCATGCCCAGACTCTTTGCCTTGTGCTTGGTCCGGGTGAAGATCAGGGCCGTCTTGATTTCCTCTTTTTGAAGAAGATTCTTCAACAGGGCGGTCCGCTCTTCTTTTTTGACCTGGAAAAGCCCGTGGGCAATGGTGGGTGCCGGAAGGGAATCATTGATCCGGACGGTTTGGGGCCGGTGAAGAATCTTTTGGGCCAGGACCTTGATCTCAGCGGGCATGGTGGCTGAAAAAACAAGGGATTGTCTCTTTTGGGGCAGAAGTTTGATGATCCTCTTGATGTCCGGGAGAAATCCCTGATCAAACATGTGGTCTGCCTCGTCCAGAACCAGCACCTCGATGTCGCGGAGGCTGATGGCCTCGTCATTGACAAGGTCAAGGAGACGTCCGGGACAGGCAACGATAATCTCTGTGCCGGCACGGACCGCCCGGATCTGGGGAGATTTGCCCACGCCCCCGTATATGGGAACGCTCTTAATGCCGGTTCTGCCGGCCATTTTCTCAATATTTCCATGGATCTGCTCGGCCAGCTCCCGGGTTGGTGCAACGATCAGGGCCCTTGTCTTTTTCCGGGATCCCTTGAGCAGCCTCTGGAGAATGGGCAGGACAAAGGCAGCGGTTTTGCCGGTGCCTGTCTGGGCCAGGCCGAAGATATCATGTCCCGCCAGAATAGGGGAAATCGCCTCTTTCTGGATCGGGGTGGGGATTGTATAACCGCAGGCGGCAATGCCGGCGCTTATCTGGGGATGAAAATCAAATTCAGTAAAACTCATTAAAACTCCTTTTTATTATCGTGAGCAGCCGGCTTTTTCCGGCGTCACAACCTCTGGATTCTTTGGAACCCGAGAATAATTTTTTAGTGAAAATGGTATGGATAACCGATGGGTGACCGGTAGAGGGGTATTTTTAAAACAGGGTATGTTCCCGACAAAATTTTCATACTGTTCTCACCTTATAAGTAATCAGCATAAACTTCGACGGCAACGGACATTGTAAGGGAAACAACGAGGTCGGCGAGGACAACCTGGAAAAAATATTCCACCAGGGAATGTGCTCTTACTTGAATACAAGGCTGCATCATACACCATTAAAAATAAATTGCAACAAAATAAATTTATATTACCACTTGACATCTCTCATTTTTATAGTATTGTGTCGTCACTGCGCAAAGGAAGCGCAGATGTTTCCTCTTTAAGGCGTATATCCCAGGATACAAATGTGGTTTACTCCCAAAGTTAGAAGCGATTATTTTATTATTATTTATTACAGGAGAGTGCCAGCATGGCGAATGGTATTGTAAAATGGTTTAACGACGCAAAAGGTTTTGGATTTATCGAGCAGGAAGACGGCGGAAAAGATGTATTCGTCCACCACACAGGCATCAATTCCACAGGATTCAAGTCCCTTAATGAAGGAGACCGTGTTTCTTTCGACATTGAAGAGGGCCCCAAGGGGCCTTCCGCGACAAACGTAACCGTGCTTTAGTAAACCGTTTTATCCGTTTTTACATAAAGTCACCGTACGGAATTTGAAAAAGGCCCCGGACAGTCAGCTGTCCGGGGCTTTTTTTTTTGAGTTGATGGATTTTCTGGAAGTTTACTTTTATTATAGTTTGACCTGCGAAACCGGAGATTCAATTGCAGATTTCCTCGTTTTATGGTATTAAAATTCGACTTCAAACACCTGTGCGCCCGTAGCTCAGCTGGATAGAGCGCTGGACTTCGAATCCATAGGTCGGGGGTTCGAATCCCTCCGGGCGTGCCAACAACATCTTGAAATAATTAAAAATAATTGTTTTTTAGGTGGTGCAGAAATGGTGCGGCCTAAAGGAAGATCATCTTTATTCATCACTTTTTTCTGGCACTCCACTACCCCCACTAGGAGGATCACTACTGTCTGTAGTATCTTCTGTAGGTTGATATGAATCCTTATAGCACCAATCGTCTTCAAGAATAGTTATATCTTTTTCTTCCTTTTTTCCTTCCATGACACCCCCTGATCAATTAAAAAATTCAATTATTAATATTTCATCTTCAAAAAAAAGTGCGCCCCCACTTCTTGATATTTTTTTTTGAAATCCATTATTACTATCTAATTTCCATAATTCTTGTAAATAGATCTGTCGTTGATTTGGGAATGAAGAGGCTCTCGATTGTAAACCATACTTCCCCCCAATTTTACGTCCATCTTTTAAATGTATTATAACCCAATAAGCTTTTCTACGATTAAAGACATCGTCCCAAGGCATCTTTATCGGATTTAGAATAAATTTTCTAATAACTTTAAATTTAAAGATCCAAATAAAGCAAACTGGCCATATCGTGGGAGCCACAAAAAATATTAGGATGATACATAAAAAATAAAGGATCGGATGATTTATTTTAAAATCTGGTACAGTTATCAAAAATATTAACCAAAAAAATACAGCAAAATTTAAAACACTATAACCAACAGCCTCAGGGATAGAAGTTGAAAAATTACGAGACTTAGATGCGACGATGAGTTCATAGACTTTAATAGATACAAATCCGGGAATAAAAAACACAAGAAATAAAAGTATCTTGTCAGGTTCCCAAATATTCATTTCTCATTCTCTTATAAGATGATTCGAGGCTATTAATTTAAGAGTCTCGAATCATAGCAAAATTGTCAAGTTAATTTAAAAAATAGAGATAGTTAATTTTTACAATTTCAAATATTTTTTACTTTTCAGGAACCTTTCCTTTTTCAACATCAAAAGTTATAATTCTTCCTCGAATCTTAGCCATTATCTGGGCTGAATCAAAAGTATCTTCGTCTATAATCTGACAATACCGATCAAAAGCTTTATCCGTATGGTGGCCAGAAGATTTGCGAACCCTATCCTTTCCGAGTTCTTTTACGATGACAGTAGTAGTCGAATATCGAGTACCGCCATAAAGATCTAAATCATAGATGCCCAGATCAGCGCAAGCCTTTTTCTTTTTTGACTTGGTTGGGCGCCAGAAAGTAGCACCCCGTATTCAGAATCAATAAATATCCCCTTCTTTCAATCTGGTGATAGACAAACGGGTCAAGTCAAGCTGTCCTTGCTCCTTGATATTCGCCAATCATCTCGTATCCATTCATTATCCCTGTTACCTGCTGAACTAATCGTTGAAAAGACGTAAAACATGTTTTCTTTTCCCAACCCCAGACAAGCCGTTTACCCCTGGGACCGCCGCCATCCACGATACCGGCACATGCCGGCCAGGGCCTTGACCGCCCTTTCCGGGGAGGGGAAGAAGACTCCTTTATACTCCTTATTGTCAAAGCGGTAGAGGGTCCGGCTCAGTTCGTCCGTAAGGAGGCTGACCCCCAGAACAGGCTTTTGATATTTCTCGGTCAGATCCACCATATGCCGGATATATTTTTCTTCGGATCCGACCATTGCCTGGTTAAAGGCAAGGCCCTGATCTTCGGTAAAATCCGGATCCACCTTTTTGATGGAGGCCACGAAATTTTTCACCAGGATTCGCTGTCCGTGAATTCCCAGGTGGATGACGGCATCGCATCCCTCCCATCTGAGCAGCTCCTCCATGCAGGATTTGGCCTTTTCCAGGTCAGTCTCACCTACGATATCCACGGGGTTGCCGTGGCTCCAATAATCCGGCAGGATATTGCTCAGCCGTTCCACAATATCGGGGGTCAGGGCCGGAACCTCCAGGCCGTACTCTGTGCAGAGGTCCGTGGCGATGACTCCCCAGCCTCCGCCCAGGGTCATGATGGCCACCCGGTTTCCCTTTGGCAGGGGAAGGGATGAAAAAACAGCGGACAGATCCAGCAGTTCCATGGGCTGTTCCACCTGGATCAGCCCGGCCTGGCCGCAGGCCGCCTGAAAGACTTTGGCATCGGAAGCCATGGCCCCGGTATGGCTGGCAGCGGCCCTGCCTCCCATCCGGGTTCTTCCGCCCTTGAGCACCACAACCGGTTTTTTCCGGGAAACCCTTTTGGCACTTTCAAAGAAGCGTTTCCCGTCCTTGACGCTTTCGATGTACAGGACCACGATTCTTGTGAGATCATCGACTTCAAAGACCTCCATATAATCTTCTATGGTGACCATGGCCTCATTCCCGGAGCCGGAAAAGGCTCTGATACCGATGCCCTGCTGTTCGGCAAAGGCGAGAAGCTGGGTCCCCATATTGCCGGACTGACAGACCAGGGCCGTGGAGCCGGCGATGGGGTAGGCATGGGCTGCCGTGCAATAGAGATCCACATGGGGATTGCACATTCCCATGGTATTGGGGCCCATGATCATGATCCCGGCTTGCCTGGCTTTTTCCACAAGGGCCTGTTCCAACTCAGCCCCCTTTTCCCCTACTTCCCTGAATCCCGAAGTGATCAGGAGCATCCCCCTGACCTCTTTTTTTTCAAGGGCGGGAATCAGGTCCATGACCCTTTTTGCCGGGATGGTCACCACGGCAAGGTCCACAGGTCCGGGGATCTCGTCCAGGGAGGGATAGACTTTTTGACCCATGATTTCCCCTCCTTTGGGATTCACCAGAAAGATCTTCCCCTGATACTCCCGGGAAAGGGCATTGGAGGGAAGGATATGTCCCCACTTTCCCGGAGTCGCCGAGGCCCCCACAAAGGCGATGGACCTGGGGTAAAAACTGGCCCCCAGGGCTTTTAGGTCGGCCCGGGTCTCTGAAGGGGATGATTGAGGGGCAGAGTCCAGGATGATCAGACCGTCCACGGCAATGGGAATCCCGCTGGGAGTGATGATCAAAGGATTGATATCGATCTCCTTGATTTCAGGATGGGCCGTGATCAGATCTGAAATCCCCTTGAGAACGGATTTTAGCGCCCGGGTATCCACGGCTTTTTCTCCCCGGAACTCCCCGAGCAGGCGGCGGGAAGTGATCCGGGCGAACATGTCCTCCATGTCTGCATCGGAAAGGGGGGCGATTTTAAAGACGATATCCTGGATTGCTTCCGTGAAAATCCCGCCCAGGCCGAACATGATCACCGGACCGAACTGTGGATCCTTGAACATGCCGGCCACAAACTCCCTTTTCCCCTGGATCTGGGGCTGGAGTAAAAAGGCCTCGATTTTGTTCCCAATCCGGGCGCTCATCTTTTCAGCGGCCTTGACGACCTGTTCCTGATTCTGAAGCCCCAGACTGACGAGATCGGATTCTGTCTTATGGAGGAACCCCGGGACAATGCCCTTGAGCACCAGGGGCGTTTCCATGGATGCTGCGGCCTGTCCGGCTTTTTCCGGAGTTGAAACCTGAATTTCCTCCACCACTGGAATCCCGAATACCTGAAAGATTTCCTTGGCCGTTTCCTCTGTCACGGCATGGGAACCCGAGGACAATTTTTCATTAAAATAGGGTTGAATCTGATCTTTTCTCATCATGCTCCGGCCCCTTCAAATAGAATATTGGAAATTTCATCGGTAATGGTCTGGATATCCAGGTCACGGTTGAATATGATCTCTCCGAGACAGGCATGCTCAATGGCCCCGAGAATGATCTTTCTCATGGTAAAGGGATTGATGGAGGCCTTTAATTCCCCCTCTTCTATACCTTTTTCGATGATAGTTAAAAGTCCCCCGGCATAGATTTTAATATTTTGATATGCCTTGGATTTGAAAAACCGGGGGGAACTGCGGACCTCGAGAAAGAGCATCTTTGCAAATACCCGGTTGGCGGAATACTCTTCAAGGCTTTTTAAAATTATCACCCTGATTTTTTCGATGGCGCCTTTTTCTCTTTTTATTTCCCGTTCCAGGCCTGAATTGAATTCGGAAAAGAGGCCATCCAGCACCTGGTAAAGAAGATCTTTCTTATCCCTGAAGTACTTGTAGATCAGGGCTTCCGTCACCTCTGCCGTATTGGCGATTTCAGCGGTGGTAATGGAATTGAAGTCCTTTTCCATCATCAATCCGGAAAGGGCCTTCATGATCCTGATCCTCCCCGGCGGATTTGTCTTGCCTTTATGCTTCATGGCCAGCCTCTGGTTATGGTTCATCTTTGGTGAGTGATACTAACTTACCTGTTCGGGGAAGTCAAAATCTTTTACAGACAATTCCGGGTAAAGATAAAGATCTGCCGGATTTCAGGTATTGGAATCAGAAGGCGGCCGGAGAAAATAGGCCATCACCAGGGCAGATCCGGTTAATACGGCACACAGCCAGAAGGCCGTGGAAAATGTTCCGGTGAGATCTGCAAGAATCCCGGCAACGGCAGGACCGGTAATCTGTCCGGCTCCGAAAAACAAGGTGATGAAACCGAAAGCCTTTACCGCCTGCTCCGGTCCGGCATAATCCCCCACGGCTGCAGACATGATCGTCGGGATGCTCCAGACGGCCAGACCGAAGATACCGATGGATGCATACAAAAACCCCTGGGGCAGATCCGCAGCCACAAGGATATAAGAGAGGGTAAACAGGCCGTACACGATCATGATGCCCGCCCTTCTTCCCAACTTGTCGGAGAGCCCTCCGAACAGCGGGCCTGAAAAGATGGAAAGCGCACCCACCACGGCCCAGAAATTGCCTGCCGTATTCTCACCAAATCCCATTTCTTTGACCATGGCTGTGACGATGAATGTGGCATAGACCACATAGGTGGCCCCGAACAGGGAATAGATACATCCCAGATGAACCATGGTCCATCGATGACGTTCTTTTTCCTTCCCGGAATCCGGATTCAGCGGCAGAGGATCTCTCCCGGTTTCTCCCAAAGGGGCAAGTCCCTTTTCCCGGGGATCATTCCGTAGAAACAGCCCTGCCATTGCGGCGATAAAAATGGAGATGATCCCGAAGATCAGCCAGCCGGTCCGCCAGCCCTCCTTTCCCATTAAGGCATTTATCCAAGGGATGAAGATCCCTGTAAATACAATGGCGATTCCATTTCCGGACAGCATGGTTCCGGCGGCCCGGCCCCGGTTGCTTTTCAGGAACCAATGGGAGACCAGCCCCATGAGGGGGACATTGGCCAGGCCGGATCCGATTCCCGTGGCCAGGTAAAGCACCAGGATTTCCATGTATCCCGTGGCCCGGCTGATCCATACCATGGAACCGCCCACCAGGATCAGCCCCAGGAAAATGGTCTTCCTGGCGCCCATGGACCGGGCAATCATCCCTGCCAGAACCACGGAAATCATATACCCCACAAAATTACCCGTCCCGATAAGCCCCATCTGGGAATAGTTCAGGTTCAGGGAGGTTCCCATGGAGGGCAGAAGCATCCCTAAGGCAAACCGGCCCAGGCCCAGGCAGGAGAAGAGTACGGCCATGCCTGTCAGGGCGATCACCCAGGCATAATGAAATTTTGGAATGACCTCTCTCCCCCTTGTTTTTGGTTCCATTCCCTTTTCCTCCCATGGTTGACCGGAATATAGAGCGCAAAAAATCAAAGAACCGGATGAGCACTTTGGTTTTCTTCTTTCCGGATCAGTCATTATTCCAGAGAATATCTACGATTTGCAAGATCTTTTCATCCGGGACGAAAGTATATCCGGCAAATCCGGAATTTCTGGAAAGAGAATTTTCATTTTTGCAGGCGAGAAGAGTGTCTGGAGCAGACACCCTTTTTTGTTTGATTTTATCCACAGAATACTTGACAAAGTCAATTAAAATAGAGATTATGCAATGCAAACCAACGGTTAAACCTGATTTCGGGAGCAAATCATGCATCTAAACCATATTGAAAAGATCCGCGGTTTCAACCGGTTTTATACCCAGGTTCTCGGTCTGCTGGATCATAAACTTCTTAAAAGTGAGTTTTCCCTGGCCGAGGCAAGAATCCTCTTTGAACTGGCCCAGGGCAAGGATCTCGTATCCAGCGATCTGGCCAGACAACTCCGCATGGATCCGGCATACCTGAGCCGGATCTTGACGCGGTTCCAGAAAAAAGGCCTTCTCCTCAAAAAGAAATCTCCCCAAGATACCCGGAAACAGGTGCTCCATCTCACCTCTTCGGGCAGATCCGAACTTTACCGGCTCCAGGAGATGTCCAACCTTCAGATCAATTCCTCCCTTACCCACACCACCCGGGAGGACCATGACCGGCTTATCCGTGCCATGGACACCATCCAGCAGATCTTTACAGGAGAATCCCCGGAGGCACCCATGTTTACCCTCAGATCCCACCGGCCCGGGGATCTTGGGTATATCACCTATCGGCATGCTCTTTTTTACTCCCGGGCCTATGGATTTGACGCGACCTTTGATGCCTATGTGGCCGAAGGGCTGTCAGAGTTTGTGACCCGGTACAACCCTGAAAAAGAGCATCTCTGGGTGGCGGAACAGGATATGGAGACCATTGGCTCCATTGCCATTGTGGATACCGGTGAAAACGCGGCACAACTCAGGTGGTTCCTGATCGAACCTGAATCCAGGGGAAAGGGCCTCGGAAAAAAACTCCTTGGCGAAGCCGTTGAATTCTCCCGGCGGAAAAACTATGAAAAGATCATCCTCTGGACCATCAGCAACCTGGAAGTGGCCCGGCAGCTTTATCGTCGGTTCGGATTCAGGCCCTCGGAAACCCAGACCCATCAGATCTGGGGTCAGGAACTGACCGAGGAGTTGTGGGAATTGGAGCTGGCCTGAATGCCAAAGGCCACCTCTATTAATTGCCTTTTGACCCGATTTCTGCGTTAGAGGAAAATTTTAATCCTCGAAATATTCAATATATTCCTACGGTTAAAATTTTCCTGCGCCTTGAACTCAAACCAAAATTCTAATTATTAGAGATAACCTAAATCCGGATAGCTTTTGAACCTGTTGATGTGCTTGACTGCCAGGGACTTTGCCGCCTCTCCTTTATGGGTTAAAACCGCCTCCAGAAGATTGGACAGATCCTCCAGGTTTTTTTCAATTTCATATTTACCGATCCGGACGAATCTGCCGAAATACTCATTCAAATTATATATGGCCTGCAATATATGCGTATTACAGGGGTTCCCGTCGATCATGGACAATTTTAGATGAAAATCCGTATCCGCCCGTATGAACCCCGGAACATCCTTTCCGGGGCCGGCGGCACACTCTCTTATCTTCTCAATCCCCGATTTCAATTGGAGAATGTCCTTGTCATCCGCTTTTATTGCTGCATTGAGAGCCGCCTGACCCTCAAGTTCTCTTCTGAACTCCACAAGATGGTTCAAAGAGATTCTCCTGGATTGCATCAAAAGCTTTAGATGATCGGTCACCATTTGGTCCATGCCCAATGCGATAAAGATCCCTCCTGCCCTGCCCGGCCTTATCCGGATCAAGCCCTTGACTTCCAGTATCCTCAGGGCCTCCCGGACAACCGGACGGCCGGTATGAAAAATCCCGGCAAGTTCCCGTTCCGAGGGGAGCCGGTCCCCCTTCCGGCCGGAAAAAACAAGATCCTGGATCTGTTCGACCAATGCCTTGAGGCCCCGGGGCTTTTCAATATCCTTGGAAAAAGGCGTCATACCCCCTCCTTTTTGACCCGGTTTCTGAATCTGCCGGCGCCCATGAAAATAAACCATAGGAAAACAGGGATGAGCAATGAAAATGAAAAGACAAGAAAAGCATGACGGATCTCCATAAAACAATCCAGACCATTGATGATCAAGGGGCCGGAAAAATATCCAAGGCCCCAGAACAGAAAATATGCGCCCGAGACGGTTCCCCGCAGAGAATCTTCCACCATTTCCGAAAGAAAGGCAAGGGAGGAAAGGGAAAAAGCACCGAATCCCAGGCTGGAAATCCCCAGCAGGACAATACAGGGCTCTAAAAACAGGGCTCCGGAAAGGGAAACAGAGGCCAGGGTCAGTCCGAAAATCATAAACCCTTTTCTGCCGAAGATATCGGACATGCGTCCGGTTATCACCTGGGAAAAGCTGAGGCCCACGTAAAAGGCAGAGAAAAACAGATTGACATCAAAGGGGGAAAATCCTTTTTCTGAAATCAGGAACACCGGAAGCACGGTGATAAAGATACCATATCCGGCCCCGTATAATGAGACCCCGGAAAGGGTGATCAGGGGCATGCTTTGGGATAGGATCGGGATCATCTCTTTTGGGGAGAGGCAGGTTTTTTGAAACCCCCTTCCCGGTGTAAGGTTGGGGATTCCGGCCTGGATCCCCCAGGCACCCAGGAAGCATAAACCCGCATAAACCAGGAATTTCAGATCCCGGGGGATAAGGCTGCCCAGGAGGATGCCCAGAACCGGCCCAAGGGTCAGTCCAAGATGTAAAGCGGCATTGTATATCCCCATGGCCCGGCCCTTTGCCAGGGGATACCCAATGGAGAGCAGAGCGGGAGCCAGGGCCCAGACCGGGATCTCCCCCAGCCCCTGGAAAAACCGGGCCGTAAAAATTAAAAGAAGAGACTGGGATGAATAGTAGAGCACCCCGGTACAGACACATATAAGATATCCCCCGAACAGGAGGGGTTTGAAACCGATTCTATCGGCCAGGCTGCCCAGTGGAACCTGGAACAGAACATATGATACGGCAAAGGAGGAGGCCAGGAAACCGACCAGATCTCCTGAACCGGTTAATTCGATTATTTTCCGGGGAAGCTCGGCCACGATCATCCCCACACCAACCATCATCAAAAAGACAGATCCCGCCAGACAGGGAAGGATTTTATATTTCAGCATCATGATTCTCCGTTTAAGGGCTGCCTCTGATCACCCGGCTGGGTCCGGTGTGGACATCCAAAAAAATTGGGTCCCCGAATCCAAGCAGACGGTTGGATCAGATCCGGGGTTGGAATTTTTCTCTGTCCTGCACCGGAACCCGAATTCCGGTTCCCAGGGGCACCCTGAATTGTATGGGATTAAAGACAAGACCGGATGTAAAGATGAGGATCCTGCACGCAGTTTTTTTGAGCTTGCATGGAACCGGATGACAGGCCGCAGCCTGTCAGGCAGATGATTTCAAAATCTCAGGCCTGATGAAATCTCCGGTCTTTTGTCTTTGGAAGATAAGTAAAACGGCCGGTAAAGGCCTTTATCTTAGAAAGAGGGAGGAGGCGGGGATGTAGAAAAAAACGCTCTGTCAGATGACATGGAAAATCCTTTTGGCGTTGTTGATAAAAAGTAAAAAACAATTCGTCCGAAATATCCATACCATGAAGTTTATCCGGTTTTCAATACCATCCTAAAAAATACAGCGGTACATCCCCGGCAAGGGGAATTGTCTTTTCCCCTGGGTAAGCGCATGCAAATACGCAAGTGCGAAGGAGCCCCCAGGGACGGGGCCGGACACCGGCATCCTCTGAGCCGCCCAGGACAGGCCGGCGAGAATGCAGTGGAAGATCCATGCCAATGGCCGGCGGATCTGCATGTGATTGCCCTGACCTTTTCCCAGGAGTCCCTTGACAATGACCGGAAAAATTATTTTATTGGGTTGAAAAGAAAGCGAACAATGATCCATACAAGGAATGGGGAAAAGAGAAATGAATTTTCCTGTACCGAATCAAAGGGGCATGGGAGGTTTTTCATCCGATTTCAAAGGGTCCCCAAAGGAGGGTTCTGCAAATGGAAGGTTCCACCTGGTTTATCTTTTTCGGACTGGCCCTTGTGGGGGTGATCAGCCCCGGGCCGGCCGTTCTGCTGGCGGTGACAAACGGCATCCGGTACGGATTTAAGACATCGCTTTACTCATCTCTTGGAAATATCACGGGGCTTTTGATCGTATCGGGCTCAGCTGTCCTGGGACTGGGAGCGGTCCTGAAAACCTCGGCCCTGTTGTTTGCCCTCTTAAAGACATTGGGGGCATTTTATCTGATCTATCTGGGAATCCGGCAATGGTTCTCAAATGCAGATTGGCCGAACCTGGAAGACCCTGATCATCCCCCTGTTCAGGAAAGGCGGAAAACCTTTCTTCAGGGACTCTTTGTGGCCCTTTCCAATCCAAAGGCGATCCTCTTTTTCACCGCCCTGTTCCCCCAGTTCCTTGACCTGTCCAGGCCGGTTCCCCTGCAGTTTGCCATCCTGACATCCACGTTCATGGTCCTGTCATTTCTGGCCCTGGCCGTTTACGCCAAAAGCGCCCATTCCCTCAAAGCCTGGCTGACGGACGGTCGCAGAATCCCGTGGTTCAACCGGATTTCAGGAACGGTTTTTATTTCCTTTGGCCTGGGCATCCTCTTTATGAAAACTGAAAAAGCCTGACCCCTTTGGTCTGCCGGTCAGGCTTCATTTCAAAATCTTTTTGACGACCTCTCCGGCCAGGGTGAGGCCGAAGACCCCGGGCACCCAGGAAACACTGCCCAGGGGCGGGCGGGACCGGCCATGGTCGGGCAGGGCCTCTGAGAAGTCGTCCTCCTTAAAGGGCTGTTTGTTCAAAGGCTTTTCAATGGAATACACACAGGTCACCCCCTGATAAAGGCCCCTCCGGTGGAGGCGGCGGCGGACCACCCGGGCCAGGGGGCAGACGCTGGTGTCCTGGATATCCCCTGTCCGGATCATGGAAATTTCCGTTCTTCCGGCGGCTCCCATGCTGGACACCACCTCAAGTCCCATTTCCCGGGCTCCGAAGATCAGATTGACCTTTGAGTTGAGTCCGTCAATGGCATCCACGACCACGTCCAGATCCTTGGTGAGCAATTCTGTGAGACTCTCTGCATTGACAAATGCGGAAAAAATCTCCACCCGGCAGTCCGGATTGATGTCCAGCACCCGGTCCCGGGCAAGGATCGCCTTTTCCCGGCCCAGGGTGGAGTGCAGGGCCAGGAGCTGGCGGTTGATATTGGAGGCATCCACCCGGTCAAAATCCACCAGGCGCAGATAACCGACACCGGACCGGGCCAGGGCTTCCAGGGCAAAGGAGCCCACGGCTCCCAGACCGAAAACCGCCACCCGGGCCGTTTTGATCTTTTCCAGGGCTTTGGGGCCTAAAAGCTGTTCTATGCGGGCGAACTGATCCACAGGCATTCCTCAGGGCAACACGGGACTGAATATTTTCAGGCTGTTATCATAGGCAGTTTCTGCCAGTTCTTCAACGTTCATCCCCCGGATCCGGGCCGCAGCCCCGGCAATGGGAACCAGGTTGGCCGGCTCGTTGAGACGGGGAGTGCTTCCGGCAGGCTCATCCAGGCTGGGATAGATATCCGGCGCATCGGTTTCCAGAAGGATCCGGTCCTTGGATACAGCCCGGACGGCCTTGACCACCTTTTTGGCATTGGGCCGGGTCACGGAGCCTGAAAAGGAGATATAGAGGTTAAATTTTTCCAGCACCGGGATCAGATCTGCAGACCCTGAATAGGAATGGATCAGTCCCGGGGTTTTCAGGGGTCCTGATTTCTTGAGAATCTGAATCAGGGCATCCCAGGCCTTTCGGATATGGATGTTGACGGGCCGGCCAAGGGTATTGGCCAGTTCCAGGTGGAACCGGAATACCCGGATCTGTTTATCCCGGTCCGCCGCCTTGTCCATGAAATCCAGGCCGGTCTCACCGATGGCGCAGGGCTCAGGGGCTGCCTGTTCGCCCAGAACCTGTTCCCACCGGTCCGACAATGAATCCAGGAACCAGGGATGGATCCCGTAGCAGGGAAGGATGGATCCGTATTCCCGGGAAAGGCTTCGGGTTCTCTTAAAATTGCTCTCCATGGTGGCGCAGGAGACCATATACCTTACCCCGGCCTCTTCGGCCCGGGCCAGGATCCCGGGGATATCCCCCTGGATTCTTTCATCGTGGAGATGGCAGTGGGAATCGATATACTTCATGACAGGGCCGTGACCTGTTCACAGATCCGGCAGACCCGGTCCGCGGCCAGGGGGATGTTCCACTTTGATTTATCCCTCTCTCCCACGATGTTGGACCCGGCCCTGACCTCAAGAAAGGGCACCCGGTAAAGGGCGGCCGTATGGGCGGCCCCGGCCCCTTCCATGGCCTCCATCAGAGGGAAAAAACCGGCATGGATCTTTTCTGCCTCGGACTTTGTTCCGGTAAGAGCGGACACGGTAATGAACCGTCCCTTGAAAACCCGGACATTGTTCAGCCCGGATTTCAGGCCTTCATAAACTTTTTCAATCAGGGCAGGATCCACGGGATAGATGCCCTGACGGCTGGATTCAAGGTCCGGAATCAGGTCAAAGGGAAGGGGGGCGGGGATGGTATTACCGTTCTGGATTCCGGTGTGAATGTACTGCTCCCGGGCGGCCAGACCGATATCCCCCACCAGAAGGCCGGATTCAGGAAAAATCCCTGCGATTCCGGTATCCAGGATGAAATCCGGGACAGATTCCTCCAGGAAAATGCTCAGAGCGTGGACGGTGTTAAAGACCCCCGGACCTGAAATCAGGAGATGATAATCCATTTTCCCCAGACTCCCGGAGAAGAGTTTTCCCCCGGACCGGACCCTGCCCATGTACCGAGGCGCGTGCCGGTCCAGAAAAGGCGCCATTTCCGGCTCAGTGGCACAGAGGATAAGAACACGGGAATTTACCTTGGTTTGGTCTGCCATGTTTCACCTTATTCCCGGAAAAAAAGGATTGTTCTCAACCATAGCGTTCATTTGGGTTTTATGATTTGAGCGGAACCCCGTGTTTGGACGAGAACTTTCACAGATGCAGGGCCCAAGGGATTCTAGGACCGGAGCGTACCGGAGTACGTGAGGATCTTAGAATTCTGCAGCAAGGCTGCAGATGGGTGGGTTGCCGTTCAAACACCTAGGCTTCCACGGTTTCCCCGGCCCCTTCATACCCCAGCTCAAAAGCCTTGAGGTTCATCTCCAGAAATGCCGGTTTCACCCGCCTCTTAATGGCCTCCATGACGTCCTGTTTGGTAAATGGAAGAACCTCCGACCGGATCAGGGCGCCGACCAGGACGATATTTACACTCATGGGGCTGCCCGCTTCCCTGGCCAGCTTCATGGCATCAAAGGCCACCAGGCCTCCGGTTTTCTGACGGATGAGATTCTTGATCAGATCCACATCCGGATACTCCCCCTTGCCGATGGAGACAGTAAAGGGCGGCAGGGGAGCGGTATTAGTGATGACCATGGTACGGCTGCTGCACCGGTTCAGGGCCCTCAGGGTCTCGGCCGGTTCAAATCCCAGAAGAATATCAGCCTCACCGTCGGAGATGATGGAACTTTCCGCATCCCCGAAGACGATGGCGGATTCCACGACGCCACCCCGCTGGGCCATGCCGTGGATTTCACTCATCCTGACGGGAACCCCCGAGATCAAGGCTGCCTCCCCAAGCACCTTGGAAGCCAGAAGATTGCCCTGTCCGCCCACTGCTACGATGATCAGTCTGGTTGTTTCCATATTATCTATACCTCTTCCTTATTGATTTAGTTCTTCAGGGGCCGGATGGCGTTTTCAGGGCAGATCTGGGCACATACGGCACAGCCCACACAGGTATCGGCGTCAATGGAGACCCTTCCGTCCTGGATGAAAAAGGACGGACAGGCAATGTTGTTGATACAGTCCTTATGGTCCGTACACTTGTCCGTGACCATGAAGGGCCTGGCAGATCTCATCTTCATGCTCCTGGCATACAGGATACAGGGTTCCTGGGAGATGATGACGGATACACCTTTGAATTCCAGGGCCTCTTTAATGGTCTCGATACTTTTTTTGACCTTGAACGGCTTGATGACCGAGACATGTTCCACACCCAGGGACCGGACAAGCTGCTCAATGTTGATCTGTCCTTGATCCGGCATGCCGAATTTTTCCATTTCAACCCCGGGATGGGGCTGGTGGCCGGTCATGGCCGTAATCCCGTTCTCAAGGATGACCAGGGTGAAATTGTGGTTATTGAACACGGCATTGACCAGGCCGGTGATGCCGGAGTGAAAAAAGGTGGAATCCCCGATAAAGGAGACCACTTTCTGATCCGTTGCCTTTGAGAATCCGCAGGAGGTACTGACGGAAGACCCCATGCAGATGACAAAATCCCCCATGTTCAAGGGAGGGAGAAATCCCAGGGTATAGCAGCCGATATCCGTGGGATGGATCACGTCCATATCCTTGGCCGCCTGCTTGACTTCATAGAATGTGGCCCGGTGGGAACAGCCCGAACAGAGATTGGGAGGCCGGTTGGGGATTTCCGGGACATTGGAAACGTCTATTTTTTCCGGCGGGGTATAATCCACCTCGAAAAAGGAAGCCAGTTTCTCCCGGACCATGGCCGGATCGTACTCGAACAGCCGGGAAAACAGCTCCGGAGTTTTCCCCTTGATGGGGATGGTGACGCCGATTTCCTGGGCCATGGCCTTAACCGCCTCTTCCATGAAAGGCTCGCCCTCTTCGATCACCAGGACTTTTTCACATTTCTTTAAAAAATCCTTGATCTTGGTTTCCGGCATGGGATTGGAAAAGCCCATCCTGAAGATGCTTGTTTTGTCTTCGATTCCCAGGTCTCTGACCCCGTCCTCGGCATAGTGGAAACTGACGCCGTTGGCAATGATGCCCAGTTTGCCTTTTCCCCGGATAAAGTTAAATTCGGAGGAATCGGACATCTTCCCTGCCCTGCCCAGCTTTTCCAGCAGCTTGGCATGAAGTCCCCTGGAAACCGCGGGCACAGTAACGCATCTCAGTGGCTCCCGGATGAACTTTCCTTTGGTTTTCCGCGGCCTGAGTTCGCCAAAGGTGACAAAGGCGTTGGAGTGATTGATCCGGGTGGTGGTCCTCATGAGAACCGGTTGTCTCAGGGATTCGGACAGGTCAAATGCCGCCGGCATCATCTCCTTGGCTTCGGCCACGGAAGAGGGTTCCAGCATGGGAAGCCCGCCGAACTTGGCATAGTACCGATTATCCTGCTCGTTCTGACTGGAGAACAGGGAGGGGTCATCGGCGCTCAGGATCACCATGCCCCCGGTCACGCCCACATAGGCCAGGGTCATGAGGGGATCTGCAGCCACGTTAAGGCCCACATGCTTCATCATGCAAAAGGTTCTCAGACCTGAATTGGCTGCAGCCGCGGCCACCTCCAGGGCAACCTTCTCATTGGTGGAATATTCAAAGTAGAGGTCTGATTCCCGGGAGATCTGGAAAAGATTCAGGGAGATCTCCGATGAAGGGGTTCCCGGATAGGTAGTGGCAAAGGCCACTCCGGCCTCAATGGCTCCTCTGGCAATGGCTTCGTTCCCCAGAAGCATGATCTTCTCTCCGGGGGTATCCCTTAAAAGTTTATGCATAGATCCTCCTTAATTTAGGAATGTTCATCCTTAAGAATACAATTTTTCCGCATCCTCGAGGGAGGCTGCATATCCTCTGAATCCCTCCAGATCCTCACACGACTGGATGGAGCTTGAAGCGAAGAACCCCTCTACCATGGTCTTTTCCCCGTGGCGGATCAATCCCATGAAAAGAACGGGAACCAGGCTTAGATTATTTTTGCCGGTCTGTACTGAAAATTCCGGGGAAGGATTTGAATGAACCACCGCATAGAGATTGTTTTGAACAGGCATGAGCTGGACAATCTCGGGATGATGGTGGTGATGGGAGTCATGGGTGTGGTCGCTGCAATGATTGCACATGGGATTAACCTCATATTTTTAGCTTAATTATAGCTGTTACATAACTTTTGAGCACTATGGCTATTTATAATAGATCCACTGCCTTTTGCAAGGAAAAGTCTGGAAATCCTTAAATTTGAATCTCAGTTCAGATAAGAACGGATATTCCCCTGGGTAAACCGGTAGACCGAATTGCAGTTATGGCAGCGAACCTCAAGGGGGAATTCCTCCTGATCCAGGATATCTTTCTTTTCCTGTTCCGGGAGTCCCTTCAGATGTTTTTCCATGCCCTCCCTTGAACACCGGCAGAAAAATTCAACCCTTGAACTGTCAAGGAACCTGGGCTTTAAATCTGCGAATTCATCCAGGATCAAATCCTGAGGCCGGGTCCCCTGGGCAAAGGACTGGCCCAGGGACTCGATTTCCTGGATGATCTTCTCGGCTCTGGCCACCTCATGGGGATCCACCCCGGGCATGGCCTGGAGAAACACCCCGCCGGCGCCGGTGACCTCTTCTGTATCATCAAAGAAAACACTCAGCTTAAATCCCGTGGGGATCTGCTCCGAGACCAGGAAGTAATTGGCCAGATCCTCGGCAATACTGCCGTATTCCAAGGCCACCTGTCCGGAATAAGGGGCCGGAGAATCCTCCAGGTACTTTGTCACGGTCAGAAAGCCCGCACCGAAAAGGGAGGAGAGGCGCTTCACCTGTTTTGGATCTTCCACCTCAATCGAGCCGGTCTTTAAAAAGCCCCGGACTTCCCCAAATACATTGGCCTCGACATCCAGGCCCTTGACCGGCCCGGAGCACTGGATATTTATGCCCAGCCTTTCCTTTCCCTTGAGACCGGAGCACATGAGGATCGAGGCGATATAGGCCTGTCCCAGCACCAGGGTCTCCAGGGGCCCCAGGTCATGGTTGGCCCTCATCTCATTCACCATCCGGGTGGTATGAACCACGGCCCCCCGGATCTGATCCCCGGCCATGAGAAACCTATGGATCCTGTCCCTGGCCGAGGCCTGGAAAAGGGCTTTGACATCTCTGTTGAATATATCTTTTTTAATCATTCTTTTTTTAATCAATCGTATGTTGTCAGTTCCCCGACATTATAAGGACGTAAAAAAAATTGTAAAGCAAGGTCAGGAACCTGTCTGAATTCCCAGATACTCCAAAATGCCCGTTTCAAATTTGGCTTTGAAGGCCGGATCGATTTTGTCGACGGGGTTGGAGCCCAGGAAACCCAGCAGTTCATACAGGCGGTTTTTCCGTTCTTCCGGGTTTTCAATGCCCCTTAGCCCCACGATGTCCTTTTCAATTTCAAAGTACTTTAACTTGTCAATAAAGGGCAGCTGCCAGAACAGAAGGAATCCCCTGTCCGGGAAATCCGCCCCCAGGAGCCGGTAGCAGTACTTCATGAAATCTTTTTCAATCCGGTCTTTGAGTTCAACGGTTTTGGCTTTGGTTTGGTTCAGACCTCCGGGGCCGGCCGGCCTGGAGATCACCTCAAAGTACATCTTGATCTTGGGTTCCGTTCCCGAGGGCCGGACCGTTACCTTTATGCTGACCCCGTCTTCCGGGGCCTTGAGTCCATAGACCAGAACGTTCCTGGAGATGGTATTGGTAAGGGAGAGATGGGGCTGGGGTTCGCCCTCCCAATGATCTTTTTTGTCCAGGACCTGGAAGCTGCCAAAGGAATCGATCCGGGTTTCCCTGAGATGATCCATGATTCCCTGGATCTGTTCCATCCCCTTTGCGCCCAGGAGACGGATCTCCGTCAGATAATTATGGCAGTACCCGTATTGAGAATAGATCTCGCCCAGGTACCCATACAGGGTTTTGCCTTCATCTTTCAGTTCCGATGCCAGCTCACAGACCCAGACAGCCGCACAGGATGCATCCTTGTCCCGGCAGTAATTGCCGGCAATATACCCGTGACTCTCCTCGGTCCCCAGGATAAAATCATCCATCCGGCCCTTTTCCTCCAGCTCGTTCATGAGGCTGCCGATGTACTTGAACCCCACCAGGAGGTCGTTGACGCATTGGATACCGTTTTCTTCCGCGATTTTCTTGATCAGGGACGAGGTGACAATGGTTTCCACGATCAGATTGTCCCGGCCCAGGATCTGTTTCTCCCTGTACTTTGAAATGGCAAACTGGGTGAGCAGGATCCCGATTTCGTTTCCGTTCAGGAATTTCCACTCACCCTTGTGCCTGGCCATGACTCCGATCCGGTCCGCATCCGGGTCGGTGTTGAGGATGATATCAGCCTCCACGACTCCGGCAAAGGCCAGGGCCGTATCAAAGGATGCCTCAATTTCAGGATTGGGAATGTTAAAAGTGACATTTTCAAACCCGCCGCTCATGTTCTCGGTTTTGGGGTCCAGCATCACCTCAAATCCGAGGTTTTTGAGCACCGGGTATACGGAAGTGATCCCGGTTCCGTGCAGGGGCGAAAAAATCACCCGGGCACTCCTAGCCCCGGACAGGGAGACAGAGGCTGCGGCTTTCTGATAGGCAGCATCGATTTCTTCACCCACCAGGCTTACCAGACCTTGATCCAGGGCATCTTCGTATGCAATTCTCAAGATATCTTTTATCTTATGGGTGACCTCATCCACCAGGATCTGGTCATCCGGAGGGATGAGCTGTCCACCGAAATTATCATAGACCTTTTTGCCGTTATCCGTGGGCAGGTTGTGGCTGGCACTGAAAAGAGCCCCGGCAACGGCCTTGAGATGCCGGATGGAAAAAGAAAGTTCAGGGGTGCTCCGGATCCCCTCAAACAGGAAAACCGATATCCCGTTTGCAGCGTAAACCTCCGCAGCCGCCATGGCCAGCCCCTTGCCGTCCAGATTCATGACCGGATTGGGGATCTGAGCATTGTAAACCGAAACATCGGTAAAGCAGCGGACATCATAGGCCAGTACAATTCCCCTTGTTTTTGCCTCTTCCCCGTATTTTTTGATCAAATACTGGGAATGACCCTGGGCGGATGACTGCACGGTCCATATATTGATCCGGTTGGGACCGATCCCCACCGGACCTCTCCTTCCCCCGGTGCCAAAGGGAATAATCTGATAGAATGAATCAATCAGAAAATCCCATTCTTCCCTGTCAATGAGATAGTGGATCTGGGGAACATAATCGATGAACGCATCCTCTTTCAGCCAGAGCTCCAGCCACTTGAGGGCCGATTCTTTCTGACTGTCCGAAACCTTGATCCCATTGAACCCCTTCCGCGCCTTTGATAAAAATTTATCTGCTGAATCCACGTCCTGTCCTTTCAGATTTTATTAAAAATTCATTACCTAAGAGTTACCATATCAGATGCTTGTTTTCCGGTCATTGAAATCGAACCTTAAATTATACTAAAAAATCATGTCATACACAAAAAAAATGAGCTCCCTGTTAAATATCATTTAAAACCCCCGGATATCACATGGGATCCCTGTCAAAACTCCTGTACTGGATGGCCTCGGCCAGGTGATGGGTCTTGATTTTTGATGAATAGTCCAGGTCGGCAATGGTCCGGGCCACCTTTAAAGCGGAATGGCAGGCCCTGGCCGAGAGGCCCAGCCCCTTTGAGGCCTGCTCCAGAATCCGCCGGCAGCCGGTATCCATGGGGCAGAATTTTTCCCTAAGCCTTGACCCCATCTGGCTGTTGCTGAAAATCCCGTGGGACAAAAACCTTTTGGATTGAAGTTCAAAGGCCTTTTCCACCCGGGCCCGGATCCGGGAAGAAGGTTCCCCGGATTCCTTTGACATAAAATCCTGGAATTTCACCCTGGGGACCTCCACCTGGATGTCAATCCTGTCCAGGAGAGGACCTGAAATCTTGGACCGGTATTTTTGAACCTGGTGGGAAGTACAGGAACACTTTCCCGAAGGATCGGACAGAAATCCGCAGGGGCAGGGGTTCATGGCGGCCACCAGCATGAAGCGGCAGGGAAACACCGCCTTGACCCCGGCCCGGGAAATACTGACCCGGCCGTCCTCCAGGGGCTGACGGAGGACCTCCAGCACGTTCCGCCGGAACTCGGGCAGTTCATCCAGAAAGAGGATGCCGTTGTGGGCCAGGCTGATCTCCCCGGGAACCGGCTTTGAGCCCCCTCCCACCAGTCCGGCATCTGAAATGGTGTGATGGGGGGAACGAAAGGGCCTTCCCTGGATGCCTCCATGGCGGGCGGAGGCCATGCCCATGACCGAATAGACCTTTGTCACCTCCAGAATCTCTTCAAAGGAGAGCATGGGAAGGATGGTGGTCAACCTCCTGGCCAGCATGCTTTTCCCGGATCCGGGAGGACCTGTCATCAGAAGATGATGCTGGCCGGCCGCGGCGACCTCCATGGCTCTTTTGACATGAATCTGACCCTTTACATCGGAAAAATCCCCTTCAAAGCCTCTCCCGGCAGCGTTCCTGAAGAAACCAGGATCCAGGGAGAAGGGAGGGATCAAATTCTGCCCGGCAAAATGATCCACAAGCTGGGAAAGCCGCCCCACGGGCAGAACTTCAATTTCCCTGACCATGGCGGCCTCCTGGGCGTTTTCGACGGGAATCATCACCCCTTTGTATTGGTTTTCCCGGGCAGCCAGGGCCAGGGGCAGAACCCCTTTGACCGGCTTGACCCGGCCGTCCAGGGAAAGTTCCCCGGCCATGAGATAATTTTTTGAAGCGTCCATGGGAATCAGGCCCGAGGCACTCAGGATCCCTGCGGCCACGGCCAGATCGAGTCCGGTACCCTCTTTTTTCACATCTGCCGGGGCCAGGTTAATGGTCACCCGGTCCATGGGAAAGGTGTAGCCTGAATTCTTTATGGCAGACCTGACCCTTTCCTTGCTCTCCCGGACCGCAGCCTCGGCCAGACCCACCATATTGAACACGGGCAGGCCAAAGGAAATGTCCACCTCCACCTCCACCACAATGGCATCAATGCCGTTAACGGCGCATGAGTTGACTTTTGCGATCATGGGGCACCTTCTGAAACCGGGCAAGGGATTTTAAGTTAAAGACCGGGCTTTGATTTTATCTATCAGAAATTTATGGGGAACCAAAGAATTTTCTCATTTCTTTTGCTTTGTTCTGTAAATTTAGATATATATACCTAGATATTAAAAATTGAATGCAACAAGACATACAAATATGGATACATACTTTAAACAAAAGACCATTGCCAGGAATGTGGCCCTGTCAGGCACCGGGGTTCACTCGGGCAAAAAAAACAATATCACCATCAAACCGGCCCCTGAAAACCACGGCATTAAATTCCAGCGGGTGGACCTTCCCGGCACCCAGCCTGTGCAGGCCCTTTTCAAACATGTGGTCGATACCAGTCTGGCCACGGTCCTGGGGAGCAACGGGGCCATTGTTTCAACCATTGAACATCTAATGGCCAGTTTTGCCGGTCTCGGCATTGACAATGTCCTGGTGGAGATGGATGAATATGAAATGCCCATCATGGACGGCAGCGCAAAGGATTTCACCCAGGTCTTCACCGCTGCCGGAGTCGCCGTCCAGGGCCGGCCCAAACACTTCATGATTGTCAGAAAACCGGTGCGTGTGGAACAGGGGGACAAGTTTGTGGAGGTGATTCCGGAACCCTGTTTTAAGATCACCTGCTCCATTGATTTTGACCACCCTTTGATCGGAAAGCAGGAACTCACCTATGACCGGGCAAAAAACAACTTTGAAAAGGAAATCAGCCATGCCAGAACCTTTGGTTTTATCCAGGATATCGAATTGTTAAAAAAGTTCAGCCTGGGCAAAGGCGGCAGCCTTGACAATGCCATTGTCATTGACAAGGACAAAATATTAAATCCGGACGGGCTTCGCTATCCGGATGAATTTGTCCGTCACAAGCTTCTGGACAGCCTCGGGGATTTCTCCCTGTTGGGCATGCCCATCCAGGGGCATATTATCTCCCATAAATCAGGCCACACCCTGAACCATGCATTCATTAAAAGATTCCTTGAGAATAGAGATGCATGGGAAACCGGACCGGCCAAAATGGAATCAAACACCTGACCATGAAATCCTTTCTGATTTACCCGGTACTTTTCATCTGTCTGATGATGCCCCGGACGACTCTTGCTGACAACACGGCGACCCTGGCCAACATAAAGCTGGCCAATACCCGGGACGATCTGCTGACATATTTTGAGGTCAGAAACGCCTTTACCGATAAAATCACCCAGGCGGTCCACAACGGGGTTCCTACAACCTTTTCTTTTTATGTCTCCCTTTACCAGACCAGCGATTCCTGGCTGGATAAAAAAATTGCGGAAGTCCGGGCAAAGTCCACGGTGAAATATAACTCCCTGAAAAAGGAGTACACGGTCTCCAGACCCTGGAAAAATGAAAAACCATCGGCAACCCAGTCCTTTGAAGAGGCCAAATCCTGGATGACGGAAATCGACAATCTCAAGATCATTCCCCTGGAAAACCTTAAAAAGGGAGGCAAGTACCAGATCAGAATCAAGGCTGAACTGGACAAGGTCACCCTGCCCCTCTCCCTTCATAATATCTTTTTCTTTGTCTCTTTCTGGGATGTCAAAACGGACTGGTACCTGGTAAATTTCACCTATTGATCCATGACCGAAGAGATAAGAAATCCAGCCTCCGGGGCATCCAGAAGAAAAAAAGAAGGGATTCTCATCCTCGCCATCCTTTTCATCGTGGGGATTCTCACCTTTGTCGAAATAAAGATCACGCCCTTTGGAAGCGATTTCCCCTTTTCCAGTACCGTATTGATGTTTATTCTGATCAACATCAACCTGCTGCTGCTGCTGACCCTGCTGATCCTGGTTTTCAGAAACCTCGCCAAACTCTATACGGAAAAGAAGAAAAACATCTTCGGCTCAAAGCTGAAGACAAGGCTGATCATCTCCTTCATCGTTCTGGCTCTTCTTCCCACCACCGTGCTCTTCTTTTTCTCCATCCAGTTTTTGTCCACATCCATTGCTTTCTGGTTCAACGCCCCGGTGGAACAGACCCTGAACTCCTCTCTGGCCGTGGGCCAGAAACTTTATGACTATATCGAGGAAAAAAATGAGTTCTTTGCCAAGCGGGGGGCTTTTCAGATCGATTCCAGAAAGCTTCTTGAAAAAGAGAATCAAAAAGATCTGACCCGGTACACCCAGGTAATCCAGAGGGCATTCAACCGCCATGCCGTTGAAGTTTACTCCCCGGACGCCAAACGGAGATCCCTCTCCCTGGACAATGAGGTGGAAGCCCTCCATTTCGGGCCGCTGACCACAACAGAGTTGACCAAGATCCCCCCTTCCCGGTCCAGCACCACCATATACCAGCCCATAGACCAGGGTGAATTCTTAAGAACCGTTGCCACCATCCCCTTTGGCTCTCCTCCGGCCAAGGCGGAAGGGTTTATCGTGGTCACCACCATTGTTTCCATGGAGCTTTCCGAAAACCTCAAGGCCATTCTCACGGGAATCGAAGAGTACCAGCAGCTGAAGCTGACCAAAAAACCGGCCCAGATCTCCTATTATATCGCCCTGTCCATTGTGGCTCTTCTGGTGGTGTTCTGTGCCATCTGGTTCGGATTCCAGCTGGCCAAATCCATTACCGTTCCCATCATGAAATTTGCCGAAGGCACCCGGCGCATCAGCGAAGGGGACCTGGATTACCAGATAGACTTTCAGACCGATGATGAAATCGGGACATTGATCACATCCTTTAACTCCATGACCAAGCAGCTGGCCGCCGGCCGGGAGCAGATCGCCCTGTCCGGGAAAATGCTGGAACATCAATATGCTGAACTGGAAAAGAGCCGGCAGTATATGGAGATTGTGCTGCGAAATGTTTCAACCGGAGTGGTGTCAGTTGACAACAAGGGCATCATCACCACCATGAACAAGGCCGCAGAGTCCATGCTGGCCATTCAGAGCCGCCGCATCCTGGGACAAAACTTCAGGCAGGTCTTGAGTCAGGAATACTTAAAACTGGCCGATAAGATCTTTGCCCAGGCAGCCCAGGGGCAGCAGCACATTGAGATGCCCGTTTCGGCAACGATTTCAGGAAGTCCCAAGCATTTTTCCCTGCACTATTCCACCTTAAAAGATGATTCCGGAAAAACCGTGGGCGCGGTCCTGGTATTTGACGATGTCACCGAACTTGAAAAAGCCCAGAGGATGGTGGCCTGGAGGGAGGTGGCCCGGCGGATTGCCCATGAGGTGAAAAATCCCCTGACCCCCATCAAATTGTCTGCCCAGAGGCTCAAGAGAAAGTACGGAAAAGAGATCAATGATGAGATCTTCACCAATTGTGCCGATACCATTGTAGAGCATGTGGACCTGATCCGGAACCTGGTCAACCAGTTCTCGGCCTTTGCCAAATTCCCGGACACCAATTTTTCCAAGGACCGCATCGAAAACGTTATCCTTGAAACCATTGCCCTATATCGGGAGGGACTGGAAAATGTGGATATCCAATCCAGATTCAGCCCGGATATCCCCACCCTTAAGCTGGATCACCAGCATATGAAACAGGCCTTCATCAATCTCATTGACAATGCCGTATATGCCGTCAACAAAAATGGTGCCATCTTCATTGATGTCTCCTATGATCAAATTCTGAAGATCGTCAGGATCGAAATCGCCGACAATGGGAAGGGCATCTCAGACAAGGAGAAAACAAAACTCTTTGAACCTTATTTTTCCACCAAACAATCCGGAATGGGCCTGGGGCTGGCCATTGTGAACTCTATTATATCCGATCATAACGGGGTGGTCCGGGTCCAGGACAATCAGCCCAGGGGAGCCAAATTCATCATTGAACTTCCGGCCTGAAAAATTTTAAGATAAGAGGTAAAGTCAATTTCATGATGATTACAGAAAGGAAATCATATGTATCCAGCCGTATTAATCGTTGACGATGAAACCACCATCATCGAATCTCTGGAAGGCATTCTTTCAGATGACGGGTTTGAAGTCATGCATGCCTACAACGGGTATGAGGCATTGCAGAAGATAGAGGCCGACTCCCCGGATATCGTTCTTCTCGATATCTGGATGCCGGGAATGGACGGGATAGAAACCCTGAAAGAGATCAAAAAAAGCTTTCCCAGCCTGCCGGTGGTGATGATCACCGGCCACGGCACCATTGAGTCCGCCGTGGACGCCACAAAATCCGGGGCCTATGATTTTTTGGAAAAACCCCTGTCCATCGACAAAGTCATGGTCACCATCAACAACGCCCTGAATTTCAGAAAACTGGAAGAGGAAAATATCTATCTGCGCAAAAAAAGCATTGAAAAGAACTCCATCACAGGCACCAGCCCGGCCGTCCAGAAGCTCTATTCCGAGGTCATGGCCGCCTCGCCTTCGGATGCTTCCATCCTGATTACCGGAGAAAACGGAACCGGCAAGGAGATGGTGGCCCGGACCATCCATCAGTTCAGCACCCGGCCCGAAGGCCCGTTCATTGCCATCAACTGTGCAGCCATCCCCGAAGAAAATATTGATTCAGAACTCTTTGGCCATGAAAAAGGGGCCTTTGAAAAGGCCACTTCCAAAAACAAGGGAAAATTCGAACTGGCCTCGGGGGGGACCCTTTTCCTGGATGAAATCGGAGACATGAACATCAATACCCAGGCAAAGATCCTAAGGGCCCTTGAATCAAAGACCTTCCAGCGGATCGGCGGGGGGCGGACTCTTCACATGGATGTAAGGCTCATCACCTCCACAAACAAGGACCTTGAAGCGGAGATTGAAAAGGGAACCTTCAGGGAAGACCTGTTTTTCAGGCTCAATGTTATTCCCATCCACGTCCCCCCTTTACGGGAAAGAAAGGAAGATATTCCTTTGCTGGTGGATACTTTTCTGGACAACCTGGCCCTGCAGAACACGGGAAGCCGGAAGTCGATTTCCAAGGAGGCTGTTGACCTGCTGGCCCGGCATCCCTGGCAGGGCAATGTCAGGGAGTTGAAAAACCTTTTGGAACGGCTTTTCATCATGGTTAAGGACAAGACAATCCACGTAAAGGATATCCCCCACCCCTACACCCCCCAGGTTCCCGGAGAAACCACCTCCGAAAGAAGGTGGCTGTTCAGCATTGACAACCTTGAGGAAGCCCGGAAGAACTTTGAAAAAGAGTATATCTTAAGAAAACTGGAACAGAGCCAGGGGGACATCCAGATCGCGGCAAAAAAAATCGGTACCAGTGCCCGGTTTATCAAAAAAAGAATGGGCTGATCGGATGAGGATCATCAGCGGCACATGCAGGGGACGAAAGTTGATCCAGATCCAGGGTCAGGATATCCGGCCCACCTCGGACCGGGTGAGGGAGGCCCTGTTCAGCATCCTGGGCCCCAGGGTTAAACAGGCCAGGGTTTTGGATCTCTTTGCCGGAACCGGGGCCCTGGGGCTTGAGGCCCTGAGCCGGGGTGCCGGCCATGCGGTTTTCACGGACCGGTCCCAAAGCGCCTGCCGGGTCATCCAAAAGAATATCGACCTGTGCCGCTTCACCGATAGAGCAGAATTGATCTGCCTGGACATTATCTCACATCCTTTTCCCGAACGGATAAAAGCCCCTCCCTTTGATCTGATTTTCATGGATCCCCCCTATAATATGGGATATCTTAGAAAAACCCTGGAAAAAGAATCACTAAAAGGCCTCTTATCTCCCGGAGGGATGATTGTGGCAGAGCATTCTGTCAAAGAAAGCCTTCCCGAATCCCTGAACGGGCTTGACATTTCACGGCAAAAAAAATACTCAAAGACCAGAATTTCCCTTTTGACCCGGACCTTTGACTGAGGAGACCCATGGAAAAATCGAGAATTGCCATCTACCCAGGTTCATTTGACCCCCTAACCAACGGCCATGTTGACGTTATCCAGCGGGCCCTTGAAATTTTCGACAAGGTGATTGTAGCCATCCTGCACAACCCCGCCAAAAAATCCCTGTTCACCACCGGGGAACGGGTTGGGATGATCCGGGAGAGTTTTAACGGCAATGACTGCCTGCTGGTGGATTCTTTTGACGGCCTCACGGTGGACTATGCAAAAACAAAAAATGCCGTTGCCATCATCAGGGGTATGCGGGCCATATCCGACTTTGAAAATGAATTCCAGATGGCATTGATGAACAGAAAATTATACAAGGATGTTCAGTCTGTTTTTCTGATGACGGGGCTGCGCTGGATATTTACCAGTTCCTCCATTATCAAAGAGGCCGCGGAATTCGGGGGGGATATTTCAGACATGGTTCCCGAGCCTGTCAAGTTCAAACTCATGGAAAAATTTCCCAAGCTTAAAACCACCATAGAGACTGTGGAGAAATAACATGGATTTATGGCAGCTCAAAATATTTGTCGCCGTGGTCGACCTTCAGAGTTTCTCCAAGGCCTCCGAAACGGTCAACCTTTCCCAACCCACCGTATCCACCCATATCAAAGAGCTGGAGGACCATTTCCAATGCCGGCTTCTGGACAGGCTGGGAAAGACCACCGAGCCCACAAAGGCCGGCCGTATCCTCTACAAATACTCAAAACAGCTTCTGGAGATCAAGGATCAGACCGAGGTGGCCATGTTTGATTTTCTGGGGCAGACCCGGGGAGAGTTATGTATCGGAGGAAGCACCATTCCGGCAGGCTATATTCTTCCAAGGGTGATGGGTCCTTTTATGAAGGCCTTCCCCGATGTATCCCTGTCCCTGAATACAGGGGACACCCACCAGATCATCCATGAGGTGAAAAGGGGAAGGATTGAACTGGGGATTGTGGGGGCAAAAACCGAGGATCCGGCCATTGTTCAGGAAAAACTGCTGTCCGATGAGATGAAGCTCATTGTTCCCTGTGACCATGAGTGGGCGGACAAAGCCTCTGTTCCCTGTTCCGAACTCTTTACCCAGGCCTTTATTTCCAGGGAAAAAGGGTCCGGCACCTGGCAGTCCATCCTCAAGAGTATGGATGACGGCGGGTATGATTCCGAAAAACTCAAGGCGGGCATTACCATGGGCAGCTCCATCGCCGTGATCCAGGGCATCCTTAACCACCTGGGAATCTCCATTCTCTCGACCATTGCCGTTGAAGATTATATCCAGCAGAAAAAACTGGCCGCACTTTCCGTCGAAGGTCTTGACCTGAACCGTTTCTTTTATCTCACCTACCACGCCAAACGGGTCAGATCACCCATATGCGAGAAATTCATTGAGTTGGCTAAGGCGCGCTCGAAACAGCAACTCTGATCTTTTTCTGAAATTTAAAAACTGATCATCCCCGAATATTGATCCTCACTCGAAAGATGGCGGAAAATCACTCGCCCATCATCAAAAAATATGGTATCATCTGGAAAAGAAACTCACCTCTGCTTTTTCGGACATGATCAGAAGATGGCGATATCAATCTCAAGAAATGAAAAAAAGCCACCGGAAGGAGGGTTGGTTAATGCTATCCGCATGGATGAACTAGTCTGTGACGAGTGTGCATGAATATCTCGATTCAAGGCTTTCCCTTTCGATTTTGATGGAGATCAAATGAACAAGAACAACCTTCAACGCATGGTTGGAATGTGTGTGATCACTTTTCTGTTCGCTACCACCTTCTCAATACCAAGTGAAGCTGCCGGCAGGATGATTTTGGTCGGAACGAAAGGTGTCAAAAGCTCAATGTATGGACAATGGTTAACCCTTGTCTTTACCGAAGCCTTTCGCAGGCTTGGGTATGAGTTTCAATATGATGGATACCCGGCGGCACGCGCGAGTGCAATGTCCGATGCGGGCAAGGTTGATGGAGAGATAAGCCGGGTCTTTGAGTATCAGAGAGATCATCCGAATCTGATCCGCGTGGAGGAAGCATTGTATTCGACGAACTTTGTCGCATATACCGTCAAACCAGGACTCGTGCTCAATGGATGGAAGAGCTTGAAAAATACGACCTTTAACGTGGAATACCGCCGGGGAGTAAAACTGTCCAAAAACAAATTGTCCCTGGTCGTCCCGGCAGAACATTTATCGGACGTGACCTCTGCGGAGCAGGGGTTGAAAAAGCTTATCACGAGGCGCACGGATCTGTATGTGGATGTCGAGTTTACCATCATTGAAACGATGAAGAGGCTGAATCCCGATAAATTCGATGTGTCCACCCTGTATCAAGCGGGCATCATGCAGGAAGTCAAAGCCTATGCGTATTTGCATAAGAAGCATGCCTCCCTTGTGCCGAAAGTCGCCGGGATTCTCAAAACCATGAAGCAAGAAGGCTTGTTCGATCACTATTTTGAGATCACCATGGACCAGCCATGATTTCGGAACTGAAGGCAATGGCTGCCGCATGGTTGGTCATGAGCCTGAATTCCATCCGGCTTGACAAGGGGAGCCTAAATTTGTCTGTTTAATGACCCGTCATCAGGTTGAGAGGCTCTATAAACTCTGGGTCTTCCTCTACAATGACCCGGATGATCTCTTTGTGCATCCTTTTCTTCAACTCTCCAAATATGGGCCTGGGTTTTTTATAGGTCCCCGCGTATTCAAGGGCATCGGCCATCAGGGCTTCCCGGTTTTCACATGCCTTCAGGATCACACCCCCCTGTTCCAGCTGGGGCGCGGTCATCCGCTTCCCCGACAAAATCATCTCGTTGAACAGAGGTTCCGGCACGGCCTTTCTGACAAAGGAGATCATTCCGGGAAGAAAGGGAATATTGACATCCACCTCGGGAAAGCAGAAAAACCCCCTGTCCTTTTTCATGAATCTGAAATCACAGGCACAGGAGAGAATGGCTCCGTTCCCAAAGGCATGGCCATTGATGGCGGCGATCACCGGCATGGGCATGAGAAGCAATCTTTTAAAAATATTGTTCATCCCGTACATAAAGGATTTTATGGCGGCAAAATCCTTTTCAGCAAATTTTTGTCCCAGCCATTCCACATCAATGCCCTGGGAGAAATTCTTCTCATCCGAAGAGGTGAGAACAATGGAAAAAAGATCCCTGTCATCCAGCACCTGGTCAAGACATTGGTTCATCTGTTCTGCAAATTCAAGATTATGCTTATTTGCCTTGTTGCACATTTCAATGACGGCAACCCCTTCTTTCCCGGTCCACTTAACGACTTCCATGGCCACTCCTTAAAGGTTGTTTATATCTTTTCCTGACTGGCTTATACCATCAATCCTGGCTCTTTAAAAGCCGGGAAATATTCTGGAAAACCAGAGAAAACTTCATTGACAACCCCTGCTTTTTCTGACAAGCTCCGCAGTGTTACACTAGCGTAACCAAGGGTTGATAAAACCAAAAGAAATTTAGGAAGGTGCCATGATTATTGGTCTAGATGTTGGCGGCACACATACGGATGCTGTTCTTATCAGCAGTACGGGCATTGAAAAAAAGATAAAAGTCCCCACAGACCCTGACGATTTGTTCAAAAGTGTACTTTCAGGATTTACCCGGCTCATAGACGACATTGATCCCAAGCAGGTCGAACGGGTAGTGATCTCAACCACTTTGACCACCAACGCCATTGTCCAGCAGACCATGGAGCCCGTGGGCATGATTGTTTCCGCCGGCCCGGGCATTGATCCCGAATTCTTTCGTACAGGAGAACATTATTATCCCGTTGCCGGATCCATCAATCACAGGGGCCGTGAAAAGGCCCCGGTAAACGAAATTCAGATCAAGGACATAGCCAAAAAGCTCAAAAAGGCGGGGGTGGAATATGTGGGCGTGGTCAGCAAATTCTGTGTCAGAAATCCCTCCCATGAAATCCTGATCAAGCGGATCCTGAACAAGTACTTTAAAAAGGTTTTCCTGGGCCACCATGTTTCCGGCAACCTCAACTTTCCCAGGAGAATCGCCACCACCCATTTAAATGCCGCTGTATTTTCCCTTCATAAATCCTTTTTTGAGGCGGTTGAAAACTCCCTTGAAAAAATGGGCCTGACCGTGCCCATCCAGATCCTAAAAGCCGACGGGGGCACCATGACCCTGGAGTCCTCCATGGACTTCCCGGGACAAACCGTTCTTTCCGGCCCGGCTGCCAGCATCATGGGAGCCATCCCCCATGCACCCAAAGGCCAGGATGCCATTGTCCTGGATATCGGGGGAACCACGACGGATATCGCCTTTCTGGTGGACAGGGCTCCGATTCTGGAGCCGGTGGGGATCCAGCGGGGACAGTACAAGAGCCTGATCCGGTCCCTGAGAACCGATTCCAAGGGGATCGGAGGGGATTCGGTCCTCCGGGTGGATCATGGCCAATTAATTATCGGACCCGACCGGAAAGGGCCGGCCATGGCCTTTGGCGGACCTGTGCCCACCCCGACGGACGCCCTGGTTGTCCTAGGCCTCATGGACCAGGGGGACCGGGAAAAAGCCGCTCAGGGCATCCATGAAATTGCGGAACAATTGGGGCTGACGGATCTGGAGGCGGCTGAAATGATCTTTAAACGCTGCTGTTCCATTATCCTTAAAAAGACCTTTGAAATGATCGATCAGATCAATTCAAAACCGGTTTACACGGTCCATGAATTTCTGGAGGGGTATAAGCTCAGCCCCGAGAAAATCCTTATTTTAGGCGGCCCGTCCGAGTACTTTGCAAAAAAGATTGAAGAACTCTATCAGATTGAAACCCTGGCGGTTCCGGAATCTTCCGTTGCCAACGCCATCGGGGCGGCCTGTGCCAGAACCACCTGTGAGGTTTCCCTGAATGCAGATACGGAACAGGGTATTGTCACTGCCCATGAAGAGGATTTCGCAGAACCGATCTCAAAGACATTTTCAGAAGACGATCTCATTGAGACCGCCTATGGACTCTTAAAGGAAAAGGCCGTCAATTCAGGTGCGGATGCTGAAAACCTGGATGAAGTGGAGGTGGTTGAGTTCCAGCAGTTCAATATCGTCAGAAATTTTTCGCCCAAGGGGAAAATATTCAGGACCAAAATTCAGCTCAAACCGGGTCTCATCAAAGGCTATGATACGGTTTTACAATCAAGTTGAGAGGGAATCATGTTAAAAGCATCAAATAAAACAGGACTCGTATTTTTCCCTGCCTTTGACTGGGCCATTGATCCCACCCATCCCGAACGGGAGGAACGGCTCCTCTACACCCAGGACCAGGTCACCGAGGAGGGAATTTTTGACATTCCCGGCATCATTGAATACAAACCCGATCTGGCCACCCCGGAGGATATCCAGAGAACCCACTTCTGTGTCCCGGACGAAAAGAGCATCACCACAGAATCCCATCTCATCAGTGCAGGCGGGGCCAAAGCCATTGCCGATGCCGTTCTGACCCGGGAAGTCAAAAACGGATTCGCCCTTGTCAGGCCCCCGGGCCATCACTCCATGCGGGTATCCCACGGCGGCAGGGGATTCTGCCATATCAATATGGAGGCGATCATGGTGGAGCACATCCGGTCCAAATACGGCCTGAAAAAAATCGCCATCATTGACACGGACTGCCACCATGGAGACGGCACCAACGACATTTACTGGCATGATCCGGATGTCCTTTTCATCTCCCTTCACCAGGACGGCCGGACCATGTACCCGGGCACCGGTTTTCCCGGGGAACTGGGCGGGCCCAACGCCAGGGGATCCAACCTGAACATTCCCCTGCCTCCGGGCACCTCCACCGAAGGCTATTTGTACGTGATCCGGAACTGTGTCCTGCCGGTGCTGGATGAATTCAAGCCCGATCTCGTGGTCAACTCAGCAGGTCAGGACAACCACTACACCGATCCTTTGACCAATATGAATTTTTCCGCCCAGGGATATGCCCAGCTGACCACCCTGTTAAAGCCGGACATTGCCGTTCTGGAAGGCGGATACGCCATTGAGGGAGCCCTTCCATATGTCAATTTAGGCATCATTCTGGCCATGGCCGGAATCGATTACTCGGGCGTGGTGGAACCGGACTACAACCCGGAAAAACTCAAGCAGTCCGTGAGCATCACAGACAAGATTAAAAAGACCACGGACCAAATCAACGCCTACTGGGCCCAGAGAGAATCCCTGAGGGAAAAGGCCGGAACCCCGGGAGAACTCCAGGTCCGCCACCGGGAAATCTTCTATGACACGGACAACATCTTTGAACGCCAGAAGGAAAAGATCTGGATCTGCAGGGACTGCGGCGGAAGTTTTGAAATTGACTCACAGGCCGCACCGGGAAGACACCTTCTGGGGGTGCACATTCCCATCAATGCCTGTGCCTCCTGTATTGAAAAGGGATATGAGTTCTTTGACAAGGCCGACCCGGCCAAGTACAACCGGATCTGCCTCCAGGACCGTCCCAAGGACCAGTACCTGATCAAAAAATAGCGAGAACGGTTATCAGCGGGAACAGCCAGAGCAGAAAGGAGGGAGTCCGGAAGGACTTTTTCCTTACCGGGAGTATTAAAAATCTAAGGACAAGGTCCCTTGTGATCCGGCTCACAAGGGACTTTTTTATTCAAAACGGATATTTGGAAGTGGAAACCCCCGTCATGGGACCGGCCATTATTCCCGAGGCCCACATCGACCCGGCAAGGGCCTTTTCCGGAGAATCCCCCCTGTACCTCCAGGCCTCGCCGGAACTTTATATGAAACGGCTCCTTTCCCGGGGAATCCCAAAGATCTTCCAGATCTGCAAGTGCTTCCGAAGCAATGAAAGGGGGCGGTTTCACCTGCCCGAACTGACCCTCCTCGAATGGTACGGGGCCCGGGAAACCTATGAGGATCTCATGGACCAGTGCCAGGATCTGATACGCCACATTTCCCGGGGACTGGACATGGACACAAGGCTGGCCTGCCGGGGCAGAATCCTCGACCTGGCCCCGGATTTCAAAAGACTCACCGTGGCCCAGGCCTTCAGGGAATACGCTTCCCTGTCCATGGACCAGGCCCTGGAGTCGGGCAGGTTCGACGAGATCATGGGCTTTGAGATCGAACCTTGTCTGGGCCTGGAACAGCCCTGCATCCTGCTTGACTACCCGGCTTCCATGGCCTCCCTGGCCCGGCTCAAGCCGGACAATTCAAATCTGGCCCAGAGATTTGAGCTTTATATGGCCGGGATCGAACTGGCCAACGGATTTACAGAACTCATTGACCCCAAAATCCAACGCAGCCGGTTTGAACAGGAGAACCGGGTTCGGAGTGCCAGGGGCATGGACGGTCTGCCCCTGCCTGAAAAATTCCTTTCCGACCTTGGATCCATGCCCGAAGCCGCCGGAATCGCACTGGGGTTGGACCGCCTGGTCATGCTCTTCTGCGACGCCGGCTCCATTGACGAAGTGGTGGCATTTCCCCCCGAGGAACAATAAAATCCTGAAAAGCCAACCCGTTTAAAAACCTGATAAAAACCCTTTTTTTTACCCGGATTCCGTATTATATAGATTGGTGTAATGTTCAATGCGACTCCTTGAAACCTGCCCGTTCACTGGAAAGGATCAGATCATGCAAAGAACAGCCCGGGACATCATGACCTCGAAATTTCATACACTAACGCCCACGACACCTGTGGCAGAGGCCGTAAAATTATTTAAGACTGCCGCAGAACTTGAGGGCCGTAAAGTCTTCGGCATGATGGTTATTGACGATTCCGGCCAATTGGCCGGTATGATCTCCATGTATGACATCCTCCTTTTCATGAGGCCCAAGCATATCCATATCTGGGGCCGGATGGAGGATATAGACATGGCCGGCATCATTGAAAAAGCCTTTGACAAGACCCGATCCATACTGGTGGGGGATATCATGACCCCGGATATCATCACCGTTGCCCCCCAGACCCATATTCTCATGGTCCTGGACCTGATGATCAAGAAACATGTCCGGCGCCTTCCCGTGGTGGAAGAGGAAAAGATTCTGGGGATCGTCTACATCTCTGACCTTTTCTACAATTTCCTTGACCGGTTTACGGAGTAAACCATGCCGGGATCAGAAAAAAAAACATTGACCGGACTCGCCGTCAGCCGGGCCATGCGCCGCCAGGTGATCCGGCTGGACCAGGATGCTTCCATTGCCGGAGGAATCAATGCCCTGACCAAATACAAGGTCAACGGCCTTCTGGCCACGGACCGGGAAGAAAGACCCTCGGGAGTTTTATCCAAGACCGATATCATGGGGGCTTACTATGCCGGTTTTCCCCTGGACACCCCGATAAAGGATATCATGAGCAGTCCGCCCCTTTTCTGTTCATACCAGGACGCCATTGACAAGGCCCTGGATACCATGCGGTCCATGGGCATATACCGGCTCTATGTCCTGGAAAAGGGAGGAGACCGGGTCATCGGCTCCCTGGCCTACCCCGATATCGTCGGTCTGCTTTACCAGTATTGTCACAACTGCGAATACGGCCATGTCCGGACAAAAAACAGCCCAGCCCGGAAGGAAGTCCAACGGATTCTTGTCAAGGAGATCATGACCCGGGAAATCAAATCGGTGATAAAGGGCCTTCCCATCTCCCGGGCCATAGAAGAGCTGTCCTTTTACCGGTTCGGGGCCATCCTGATTATTGACAAAGACAAGACTCCCTGCGGGGTGATATCCAAAACAGATCTGACATTGGCCTACCGGCGCGGGACCGACCCCGGAGAGCCCGTACAGGCCATCATGTCTTCCCCGGTTCAGACCTGCGGATCAGACCAGTTATTGGAAGATGCCATCAGAATCATGATCTTTTCCGACATTCACCGGCTTTTTGTCCAAGAATCAGGAACAAAGGACCTGACCGGGGTAATTTCCCTTTCCGATGCCGCCCGGATCAGGTCCGGATCCTGTCATGCCTGTATCAGCGCCCGGATAAAAATCGAAACCCCCTAGGCCACTTCTCCCTTGGCAACACCCCGGAAAAATTAAGTAAAAATAGACTTCACCCAGGAGAAGAGACCCTTTTTCTCCGGATCCACGGCTGGACCTGGACCGGGCCGGCCTTTGCCGGGAAGGGCCGGGGAGTCTTGTTTGTCTTTGGAAGAGACCCCGGTTACGCTTTCGGATTTTTCTTCCAGGACCTGGAAGATCTCCCGGGTGATAGGTTCCCGTATCTCGGTTTTGGTCAGCAGAGACCTGGATTCTTTCAAAATCCAGGTGGATTCGGGTGGCATGATTATTCCGTCCCCATTGGCGCCGATCCCGGATACGGCGGCAAGACTGTAAGCATACTGGATCAGGGCCGCAATGTCCCTGGAGTCCTTGGGCGCAGCCCCGGGATCCTGATAGTGCCGGACGCCGGCAATAACGCCTGCGGGGATATTCCAGACCCCCAGAAGCTTGGATGCCACCAGGGCATCGGTGGTGCCGAATTCTTCCAGTTCAATGACATGGAGGGGCAGTTCTTCCTGGCGGGCCATCTGAATACACCTTGAAAACCGGTCAGGATGATTGATGGCAAAGATCAATTTGCCGATGCCATGGAGGAGTCCGGCAATATACAACTCTCCGGGCAGAACGTTCAGCCCCAGGTTTGGGTGTCCCAGACGCCTGGCCGCAACCGCACATGCCCAGGAAAATGCCCAATAATGTTTGACAGAAAATCCCTCGATTTCAGGAATTTCGGGAAGCATGCGCTGGAAAAAATAAAAATTAACGGATTCGATGGCCTCTTTCAATCCCACCCGGCCTATGGCCGAACGCAAACTGACCACATCTTCCACCCCTTTGAAGTAGATGGAATTAGCCAATTGCAGCACCATGGAATAGATCCCCGGATCCGGCTCAATTAATTTGATCAACTCATCCGTATCGATCTTTTCAACGGGTTGTCGAACAAGCTGCATCAGCTTCGGTCCATTGGCCGGCATGGGGGGGAATTTAAAGCCTGAATTTAAAATTTCCAGAGAAATGGCGTTTGCAATGGTCTCATCACGCTGTGTTCTTTTATTCATATTTTTCCCAGTATCCGGAAAAACCGGATTTACATGGTTAGAAAATCATGAGGTCGACAGGTACAATCCAACCGGACCTTATTCCTGATTCACGAATTTTTATGATAATAGAATTTGAATGAAATAAAAGTCAATTAATTATTTATGATTCCAGACGGACAAAACCGTACATGACAGCACAGCCGGCGCAAAAAAAGAGAAGGGAGAGCCCTGTCTGGACCCCTGACTGGGGAAGGATATTGATATTGGTGTATACACTTACATTGTTCAGGACAGCGATCCCTCCGTCCTGCTTAACGTACTGCTCTGCCATGATCATGACTTTTTTAAACGGCCATAAAGCATATAGGGATCCCCCCATCAGGCCCGTCAGAAAGGCCATGGTCGAATCGTAATGCCGCCGGAGCACGTAATTGATCAGCTTGGCAAACAAAAGGCCGCCAAACACCAGGCCCATACCAAAGGAGCCCAGAAACAAAAGGGGTTCCAAATGAAGATCTTTTAGTGCGGAAATGGCGGAGATAACGTCAAAGTATGCCCCCATGAGGATGAGAACCAGGGAGCCGCTGATGCCGGGCAGGACCATGGCCGAGATGGACACGGCCCCGCAGAACACGGCATATGCATACTCTTTTCCCGTATATTTACCGGTAGATACCGGCTGCCCTTTTTCCACGGGGAGGGCTCCCGGATCTTTGGCTTCGGTCTGTTCATACTGAAGTTTATAATGATCCGACTTTATTTTGACCTTGTCATAGGGATTGACCTGGCAGGCCACCATGAGGGTCAGTCCCGCACCCAGGACTGCCCAGAAAATCAATCCCGCCCTTCTGGACCGGATCATCTTCACCGGGATGATTACAGATACCAGGATCAGGCCGAAGAACAGGGAATAGGTCATGGAAAAATGGTGGATCAGCAGATATTTCATCAGGCTCGAAAGGGCAAGGATGGCTGCCACGGCGCCTGCGATGAGTTTGAAAAGGAACAGGAAATCGTTCTCCCTTAAAAAATCCCCAAGCGCTTTAAAAGCGGCTCTGGAGCCGCCTTCTTTTACCAGGGAAAAAATCAATCCTGAAAAGGTAAGCAGGGTTGCTCGGGTGATCCGGTCCAGAACGGCAAATACACGTTCATAGATCTTGAAGATAAGGAGAAAGGTACCTCCGGAGACCCCGGGAATGATATTGGCAGTCCCCAGGCAGAACCCCATGAGCAGTTCCTTGACAAGGGAAGCCCGTGAGCCTTTTTCTTTCATAGTCCCGGCCTATTGGCTCCATCCGTGCTGACCGATGAGCTTGACAAAGCGGCATCCGCCCAGATTGGTGGTTTCCACCCCGGACTCGGTCTTTTTCAACTTGATCAGATCCTGGGTAAGCTGTCCCCCCACGGGCATGACCAGGCATCCCCCCACGGCAAGCTGATCCACCAGGGGAGGGGGAACCTGGTTTCCTCCGGCAGTGACGATGATGGCGTCAAAGGGGCTTTCTTCCTGCCACCCCTGGGTGCCGTCGGAGTACCGGGTAACGATATTATGATACTTGAGCCGGTCAAACAATTTCCGGGTCTGGAGAAAAAGGGTGTTGTTCCGTTCAATGGTATAGACCTTGTAAACGATCCGGGACAGAACGGCCGCCTGGTAGCCTGACCCGGTGCCGATTTCAAGCACCCGTTCCGTTCCCTGCAGTTCAAGGCACTGGGTCATTTCGGCAATGATATAAGGCTGGGAAATGGTCTGTCCCTCGCCAATGGGCAGGGGGAAGTCACCATAGGCGCTGTCCACAAGGGCCTCGCTCACGAACAAGTGGCGGGGGACCCTATTCATGGCATCGGTCACAAGGGGATCGGTCACACCCCTGGCAATGATCTGCCGTTCAACCATTTCCCTGCGCCAATTGGCAAATTTTTTGGGTTCGTCATTCATGAACCCCTTAATATCAGCAAGCCCGTCCCCCGTCAAGAAGATAGCGACCATGGGAGCCGGCCATTACATACTTGCTTTTTCCCGCAAACAAACGTATTTATACCCCTTATGAAGCCCCTTATCAAAATTGAAATCGCCATATTGGCTGCCGTCTGTATTTTTGGAGTCGGCATTTCAGGATATATGCTCATCGAGGACTGGAGTTTTCTGGATGCCGCTTATATGACGGCCATCACCCTGAGCACTGTGGGATTCATGGAGGTCCATGAAACCCATCACTTTGGCAAGATCTTTACCATTATCCTGATTTTCACCGGCGGGGGGTATTATCTTTACCTGGTCAGCGTCATCAGCAAATCCATCATTGAGGGTGAAATAAAAACATTGCTAGGGAGGCAGCGGTTGGACAAAAAAATACAAAAACTCAAAGGTCATTATATAGTCTGTGGTTACGGCCGTATCGGCAGGGTCCTTTGCAATCTGATCAACGAGGAAACCGACAATCTTCTGGTCGTTGAACAGGAAGAATCCCTCCGGGATGCGCTCAGTAAAGACAAGATCCATCATATCATCGGGGATGCCTCCGATGAAGAGCTTCTGCTAAAGGCGGGGATAGAAAGGGCCGGATTTCTTGTGGCCTGTCTGGCCACGGATACGGCAAATGTCTTCCTGGTCTTGACGGCACGGCAGCTCAATCCGGATATTTATATCATGGCCAGGGCCTCCAGTCCCGATGTCAGGAAAAAACTTCTGGTGGCCGGAGCCAACAAGGTGGAATCGCCCTATGATACCGGGGCCATGTCCATGGGTTTGAAGCTTCTGAGGCCCAGTGTGAGAAGCTTTCTGGATACCGCTCTCTCCAGGAAACATGATGCCATCCAGATCGAAGAACTCTTTGTCCCGTCATCCTCCCGGTATACCAATGTGGCGTTGAAAGATTCGGGTATCCGCCAGGACTTCAACCTGATCATCATCTCCATCAAAAAAGAATCGGGGGAAATGCATTTTAATCCTCACTTTGAAACCCTGATCGAGCCCAAGGACACGGTCATTGTCATGGGAAAAACCCCGGACCTGAAGCGCTTCCAGACTGCCCTCAATCCCGGAAAAGATGATTCTCCCCTCTCTTAAGAGGAAATTCTATATCTTATAGATTACACGCTCATCCGTAATAATAATATCCAGGGTGAACTTCCTTGATTCCATGTGGACCTGATCCACCATCTGCTCTTCATAGGCAAGAGCCACCTTTCTGCAGGTTTCCGGCAGTTTGGTGATCAGTTTGGTATAGTAATTATTGCCAAACCCCACCCGGCCGCCCTTATCATCAAATGCAAGCCCGGGAATGATGGCAATGTCCACCTCTTCCAGGAAGATCTTCTTGCACCGGCCCGGGTCAGGTTCCAGGATACCATCTGAGTTGATGACAAGGTCCTTGGCAAAATCACTGATTTTATAAAGAAGAAAGGAATTTTTTGCCTCGGTGAATACGGGCAGGATAACTCCCTTTTCAATCTGGAGAGTTCTTTCAATGATGGACTCGGTCTGGATAATTTTACTATTTAAGGGAGTATATAAAAGTGACAGCTGGGATTCCATAAAGTTAGCAAATTCAAACAGCTTTTCTTCAATGGCTTCAGACTTTTTTCCCAGTTCTTCTTCCGTTAGAGCGCCGAACCTTTCATCGACCTGAGCCAGCACGCTGTTTTTTGTGTTTTTCATTTCTTCCATAATTCATTTTTCCTTGGGCTAAAAAGTTTTTAAGAAATATTATACACATGACCCCGCTTGTCAACCTGCAATAATCATTGACTGTTTACAGGCCCCGTGCTATCAGAGTAAAATTGTGAAGAATCTTATCAGATATGATATTGGCAACCCGCAAACCGGTAAACGCAAGGATCGAAATGTTAGATATAAAACAGATAACAAATGACTTGAACATTGTACAAAAAGGAATGGAAAAAAGGGGAGCAGACATTGATTTCTCAGAATTCCTTGAAAATGAAGCAAAAAGAAAAGCCCTACTCATGGAAATCGAAGAGCTTCGACACGAGAGGAATACGGCTTCCGATGAAATCGCTCAAATGAAAAAATCGGGTCAGGATGCCCAGTCCAGTATAGAAAAAATGCGCAAAGTTTCCGAGAGGATCAAAGATCTTGACAAAGACCTGTCCGGGGTTGAGGAAACCATTAACAATTTTTTAATCACACTTCCCAACCTGCCCCATGATGACGTGCCCAAGGGAAAGGACGATACCGAAAACCGCCTGGAAAAAACCCAGGGCATTCTCCCGGAATTTGATTTTCCCGTTAAGGATCATGGAGATATAGGGGAAGACCTAGGAATTCTGGATCTTGGAAGGGCAACCAAATTGGCCGGATCCAGGTTTCCCCTCTACCTGGGTTCCGGGGCCAGGATGGAACGGGCCCTGATCAACTTTATGCTGGACATCCATACCCTGGAACACGGATACAAAGAGGCTCTCCCCCCTTTTATCGTCAACCGGACCACCATGACCGGAACCGGTCAGCTACCCAAGTTTGAAGAGGATCTGTTCAAGCTGGAAGGGTGGGATTACTACCTGATTCCCACCTCCGAGGTTCCCATCACCAATATCTATGCCCGGGAGATCCTTACCGAGGACCAGCTTCCTTTGAAATTTACCGCCTATACCCCCTGCTTCAGATCCGAGGCCGGTTCCTACGGACGGGATACCAAGGGATTGATCCGCCAGCACCAGTTCAATAAAGTGGAGATGGTCAAAGTCTGCACTCCTGAATCCTCCTTTGATGAGCTGGAATCCCTCTTATCCAATGCGGAAACCATTCTCCAGCGTCTGGAACTGCCCTACCGGGTGGTGACCCTGTGCACCGGCGATCTGGGGTTTTCAGCCACAAAAACCTATGACATTGAGGTCTGGATGCCGGGGCAGGACAAGTACAGGGAAATATCATCCTGCAGCAACTGCCTCGATTTTCAGGCCCGGAGGGCCAATATCCGGTTTAAGAGAAAAAATGCCAAGAAGACGGAGTTCTGCCATACCCTGAACGGATCAGGCCTGGCAGTGGGAAGGACATTTGCCGCCATTCTTGAAAATTATCAACAGGCAGACGGAACCGTTAAGGTGCCCGAAGCTCTGATTCCGTACATGGGGGGCCAGACGGTTATCCAAAATGAATCTTGATCTCTTTCCGGAGGATATCCGGCCCCATATCATCCCCGAGCCCCGGGGGGAACTCTACTATAAATGTCTGGGCTGCGGCGCCGAGTTTCCCGTTACCCGGCTTCTCTATGTCTGCAGCGAATGCAGCCAGGTGCTTCTTATCCATGACAGAAATGCCAAGGACCTGAAAAAAATCCCCGGAAAAACCTGGCAGAGAATTCTGGATTATCGAAAAATGCTCAAGATCCCCGCCCTCAAAGGCATCTATCGATACCATGAATTTATCGGTCCTGAGATTCCCCTCAGTTCCATCATCTACCTGGGAGAAGGTCATACACCGGTGGTTGAGGCCAGCCCTTTTCTCCGGGAGAAAACCGGACTCAATTTTTTCTATAAAAATGACGGTCAGAATCCCAGTGCATCTTTTAAGGACAGGGGCATGGCCAGCGCCCTGTCCAGCATCAAGTATCTTCTTGACCAAAACCTGGTATCCGATGTCATTGCCGTATGCGCCTCCACCGGCGACACTTCAGCGGCTGCAGCCCTTTATTCATCCTACCTGGGAGGATTGATCAAGTCTGCGGTTCTTCTGCCCCATAAAAAGGTCACCACCCAGCAGCTTTCCCAGCCCCTGGGAAGCGGGGCCAACGTCTTTGAGATTCCTGGAGTGTTTGATGACTGCATGAAAATCGTCGAATACCTTTCCTCCCGGTATGCCGTAGTGCTCCTCAATTCCAAAAACGCCTGGCGAATCCTGGGACAGGAATCCTTTTCTTACGAAATCGCCCAGGATTTCGACTGGGACATGGAGAACAAGGTCGTGGTGGTTCCCATCGGCAATGCCGGCAATATCTCCGCCGTCATGAACGGATTTTTGAAATTCCTGGATGCCGGGATCATAGACCGGCTTCCGAAAATCATCGGGGTTCAGTCGGAACATGCAGATCCGGTTTTTCAATACTACCTTGAACCCGACGAGGACAAAAGAAAGTTCAGGCCTGTTGACACCCGGCCCAGCGTGGCCCAGGCCGCCATGATCGGCAACCCGGTTTCCATGCCCCGGGTCATTGGAATCACCAGGAAGTACAACCGGGCTTCGGGCGGCCAGAATGTTTTTTTCGTCCAGGTCAGGGAACAATCTATAATGGACTGGCAGCTGACGGCCAACAAAAACGGCCATATCACCTGCACCCAGGGAGGAGAATGTCTTGCCGGACTGGTCCGGGCCCATGAACTGAACCTGGTCTCTCAAAAGGAGACCGCTATTCTGGACGCCACGGCCCATGCCATTAAATTTTCCGAGTTCCAGGACCTCTACTTTAAAAAGCAAATCCCGGAGGCATATCAGATCCAGCCGGATCCGGGGTTTATCAATCTGCCGGAATTGATTTCACCGGACGATCCCCAAATGGTGCCGTCCCAGGAAAAAAGATTGAACGATCGGGACTTTAAAGTCTTTGTAAAGGATATTGCCGGAAAAATCGCAAAAAAACTGGCGCTTCACCCAAGTAAATGATGAAAGTATTTTACCCTAAAAAATCGTCCGGAACCATGCTTGCCTTTTTGGTCCTAAGCCTGCTTTGTATCCTCCCGGGCAGAACCGGATCCCTGGATGCCAAAACGGTAAAAACCTCCTATAAACAGTATTCCATCTTTGCCTTTGAAGGTAAGGATTTCCTTTGCGAGCCCTATATCGTTAAAAAAGATGACTGGCTCTATAAGATCTTCAGGCAGAAAGGGGAAATTTCGGAAAAGGATTTCCCCTTCTTTTTAAAGATATTTAAAAGCATCAACCCCGACATCAACAATATTGACGCCATATTGCCGGGAATCAATATCCTCATCCCCCTGAAACGGATAAATAAAAAATCCTATGAACAGGACAGCCAAGGCATTGTGGAGGTTCCAGTGGTTGAATTCTCCTCGGCTCCGGAACCCCGGAATTCTCTATCCTCCTTTATTACCGAACACACCGTCCAGCCCGGAGACACCGTTTCCGAACTTTTGGACTCTGCCTTCCTGAAAAAAGGGGGCGGAGTATCTGCCCAGGGAAAAGAGGTTTTCTCCCGCCTCAATCCCGATGTAAAAGATATCGACATCGTTTACCGGGGATCCCGGGTCAAAATACCGGATCCGGCCATTCTGTCCCAGTCCTGGTTTGAATCCTTTCTTGAGCAGGGGACCACCTTCATGACAGGACAAAATTCCCCCGCCCTTGAAAAGCAGATAAAAGCCCTGCCCGTAGTCCAGGAGCATAAGATACAGCAGTTGAAACGCTATGCCTCGCTGATTCAGGGTACCATCATCAACCAGGGAACCATGCATTTCCCGGGAAAACCTCCCCTCCCCGATGTGGAGTTGGATCTTTCCAGAACTCCGGTCATTGAAACCGGGGACCAGGGCAGAATATTAATTCTGCCCCGGGAGAACTCCTTTGACGATTTATTGCTCCAAAGCGTTAAATCTTACTGGGCTCAGTTGAAAACCATGGGAATAAATCAGGTTATTCACGAAGCCGAAACCCTGGCCAGGGAACAGGGTGTCCGTGTACCCGCCTCTCTGGATGATGTGCTCGGAGGTCTTCTGCCCGCCATGGGGCTTACCTATCATCCGGAAGAAAAAGTCCTCTTTTCCGTGGAAAATATCGAGATGTCAGCCCTGTTGGGGAGGATAATTTTCAAAGACCGGGCCGATCTTCTCATTAATGCGGGAAAAGTATTTGGACTTGCAATCGATGCTCTGACGAAGCGGGGATATGATGTCCTGTTTGTTTCACCCGACCTCACGGCAAGGGAGATCTGCGTCACCCTGCTGGCCCACCTGGGCTATACCACCTGGGAAGATCCCCCTTTTACCCGGCAGGGAATGGTGGAAACCATTTCAGGAATCTATGCCCTGGGAAATGATAAAAAGCTTTTCATTTCCTGGACTCCCCTTGACTCCTCTGCCCAGGATTTTTTGACCTCTGAAAACATTGACCTGATTCAATTAAATTAAAACCATACGGGGAATTATCGCAATGAAGAATTTTCTATTTTTAATTCTTGCAGGATTTTTTCTGATTTCCTGTGCCGGGTCTGCCCATCGCCCCAACCAAACCAATATCGGCCAGGCCATTAAAACGGAAGGGGAGATCTTTCTCAGGCAGGGGAATTATACCGTCGCCCTGACCAAGCTGCTCGAAGCTGAAAAGAGCATCCCCGACGACCCCTATCTTCACAACAGCCTGGGGCTGGCATATATGGGCAAAAAAAGAAATGATTTGGCAGCCGCCTCTTTTAAAAAGGCCTTGAATCTGAAACCGGATTACATGGATGCCGTAAACAATTTAGGGGCTGCCTACCTGAGGCAAAACAAATGGGACCTGGCCATAGAGACATTTAAAAGTCTTTTGGGCAACCTTCTATATCCCACCCCCCATTTTCCCCTTTCAAATATCGGCTGGGCATATCTGGAAAAAAAAGAATTTTCCAGGGCGGAAACCTATTTTAAAAAATCCCTTGATCTTTTTCCCGGATTTGTCACCGCCTCCCACGGACTGGCTCAGGTCTATCTTCAGACCGGTCAGACGGACAGGGCCCTTGATTACCTTCACACCTGTCTTAACCGGTCTCCGAAAACAGCCATTTTCCTCGCCGACCTTGCCCAGGCCTACGAAAAAAAAGGAGATCGCACAAAGGCCCTGCGATCATGGAAAAAGGTCAGACATCTTTCGCCGAAAAATTCCGGGCTGGCCAGAAAAGCCGATGAAAAGATATCCGAACTGAAATAACCCCGGCCTCCAAAAACCGGAAAGGTTTCAGTTCCGATTGTTTTGGAACTGAAACCTTTCCAATGGTTACAACATCAGGGTTCATTCTCTCAGGCAGAGCCGTAATTAATCCGAGGTTGCCCTGACATTCCGTTTTTGTTCAAGCTGGACAATGGACGGGGTCATGAAGATGAGCAGTTCGTTTCTGTCATCTTCCTTTGAGGTGCTTCCGAACAAGTGGCCCAGAACCGGGATTCCGGTGAGAAAGGGAAGACCTTTATTATTATCTGTTTTGGTTGTTTTGACAATCCCACCGATGACCACGGTGTCCTGGTTGTTGACCAGCAGTTCGGTTTCCGCCTCATTGGTGTTAAGGGTCGGAACCCCGGTTGTGGTTTCGCCGGCGAGATCATTTTTGGTCAGCTTGACCGTCATTGAGATCCTCTTATCCGGGGTAACATGGGGGGTCACCTCCAGGAGCAGGTCAATGTCCTTGAATTTGACGGAGGATCCGCCGGAATCATCCCTCTCCAGATAGGCATACTCCACCCCTTGCTTGATCCTGGCCTTTTTATTGTCCAGGGTCAGAATCCGGGGAGAAGAGACGATCTTCACGTCTCCCTGTTCCTCTGATGCCTCCAGCTGAGCGTTCAGTGCAGTGACGGATGAGCCGAACAGCCTGAAAAATGAAAAATCCCCGGCGATTCCGGAACTATTGAGCGATAAGTCAAAATCGTCGATAAAACCCGAGGTAGCCCCCGAAGCATTGGAAAGGTTCCATCCGATTCCCAGCTTCCTGGAAAATTTCTTGGTCACCTCCACGATTTTTGCCTCAATGATGATCTGGGGAGTCACCGTATCCAGCCTGTAAATCATCTCCAGGATATGATCGACCTTGGCCTGGGTATCCGTGACGATGATCATATTGGTCCGCTGGTCAACGGACAGATTTCCCCGTTCCTTGGTCAGGATGGGTTTGATATGGGGCTCGATATCTTTGGCTGCATCTGAATAGTTGATGGGGATATACTCGGTAATCAGGGGCTCAAGACTCTCTTTTTGTTCCTGGGATTTCTTGATGGCGGCAATGGCATCCTGCCTGGCCAGTTCTTCGGTTTTCAGGGTCTCCAGGGTGGCAATCCGGATCACATTCCCTTCCATTTTTTTCCCCAGGCTGTTCATTTTAAGGACCAGGTCCAGGACCTGATCCCAGGGAACCGGCTCCTCAAGGGTCATGGTCACCTTGCCCTGGACATCCTTATCAATGGCAAAATTCAAACCGCTGACGCTCCTCAGAATTCGGAAAACGTTCTTTACATCGGTTTCATAGAAATCGAGTTTGATTTTCTCGCCGGTGTAGACTGGCCTAGCGTCCAGCATGCCCCCCATGGAATCTTGGTTGTCTGCCGCCGGAGCCGGGGCCGTCCCAGCGTTGCCTGGAGGTATGGGAGCGGTCTGGCCCGCACCGGCCGTTTTTACGGCTTTATCAAATACCGGTGGCTGGGTATCAGAGGGTTCAAATAAGACAGATATTAAATTCTTGTTCTGAAACACCCTGTAGGGAACCTGATCCCGGACATGGATCTGAATTTTAGAGTCCGTGCCCTTCCCGGCCGTGGGAATGATCTCTTCAACAGCTGAATCAAAATACTGGGTTTTCAGGGATCTTTGGTGATAATCCGGGATAAGGGTATTATAGAGATTAAGGTCTATGATTTCGGGGCTTTTGGGAACAAGCTCATACTTCACAGGATGGCTGGTTTCCACGAGGATGTCTGACCGGCCGCTCCTGGCCGTATCAAAACGGATATCCGTGAGCCGGGCCCTGGTGTCTGGAACCACAACCTCTGAGCCGGTTTGGCTGGCGGCTGACGGGAAATCTTCTTCCATGCTCCCGGCCGGCTCCTGGTTCCCGCCCGCCAGGCTTATGCTGTCACCCTGTTTTTTGGAAAAAACCAGTCTCAGGGCGGCATCCTCCTCCTTGACTTCATAGGAAATATCCTGTTTTAAAAGAATTTCCACTTTGGCGGTGGTCTGGTCCTGGTCAGCATATCCGACCTTCACGTCCTGAACCAGATCATCCTCTTTGAAATCAAGACCCATGTCCTTGTCAATTCCGGTTCCGGACAGATAAACGGCAATTCCAAAGGGAAAGGCCTGTTTAATGGAGGTGTAGCCCTTAAGCTCCCGGTTGCCAAGGATCAGTGCCTCAACCCCCTGGCCTGTCCGTTGAATGCGAACCGACTGGATAAGCGGGTTTTCGCTGATCTGGGAGTCCGCAATGTCCAGAGTTTCTTTTTCCATGGAAGCGCTCTGTTTTTCCATGGTTTCGACATTTTCAGTTTCCTGGGAAACACACCCCGGAGCCAGGGATAGAGCCAGAAACAAACAGCCGATCATCACCCGATAAATGCTTGTATTAAACTGAAAAAAAGGCATATTATTCCCCGCTATCTCTTTTATGAAGTTTCATTTCCTGGAAACGCTCCTTGCGGTTCCCCTTATAATCTTTAACGATTTCCTTGATAATGATGCTGCTTTGATTGATCTGGGTCACCTGACCCGAATCCTTTCCCATATAGGTTCCGATCCCGACCTCATACCCCTTGCCCGTTGCCTCTTCCACCATGGCAATTTTTTTATTTTCCATGAGGATCACCGCCACAAGCTTGAGCTGGCTGAGCTCCATTTTTTCCAGGGGGGTCAAAACCCTCTTGGGCTCTTCTTCCGGTAAAGCTCCGTTCGCCTGGGGAGGACTTGCCTCTTTTTCCCGGACCAGGGGAGTGAAGGGGTCTATTTTCCCCTTGGAGCTGTACTTCATGTCCTGACCCATGACCAGTTCCATGATTGTGGCCTGATTCTTATCCTCAAGGGATTTGGAAATCTTTTCAATTGATTGGGTCTCGGCCTTCTTTACAGGAACCTTTTGCCCGGTCTTGGGCGGTTCTGCTTTGCTCACGGTCTTTGAGATGGCCCCGGATACCTGAGCCGGCGCCTGAGCTTTTTTCTGTGGGGTTCCTTTCTCACATGAGAACAAAAAGGCACAACAGAAAACCCAAACCGTCACAGCCAGTATTTTACTCAATCTCATGTCAGGATTATCCTCTTTTCTTTTTCTTGCCTGTTTTTTTACCCTGCTCTTTTCCCGACGAATCCACAAACATATAGGTGACTGCCGTGCAGCTCATCTCAATGAGATCCGGCCCCTGGGTCTTCTGCTTCATGGACATGTTTGTGATATTGATGATCCGGTTCATGTGGGCCATCTGGAAAAAGAAATTCGCAATCTGGTGGTAAGAGCCTTCCACCTTCATGGACAGGGGGATTTCCTTATAAAATTCCTTGTTCTGCTCGGCATCGGGCTGGAAAAGCAAAAACTCCAGACCTGCATTGGATCCGGCTTTGGAAACACCGGTCAGCATGGCCGGCAGTTCCCTTTTGTCGGGCAGGGCTTTGGTGGCGATATTGAATTCCCCTTGCACCTCTTCCATCTTCTTTTCCCATTTTGCCAGGGCCTTGGCCTTGATCTGATAGGTCTTCAATTTTTCGGACTGGGCCTTATACTCCTGCTTTACCCGGTCTAATTCTTCGCTCCTGGGAAGATAAATAAAATAAAAGTACGCCCCTCCGATCAATACAAATGTGCCCACGCAGATCAACAGCCTCTGGAGCCGGGTCAATTTGCCGATTTTTGTGAACAAACCGGCAAGTTGTTCCTTGAGTTTGTCTTTTTTGTTTTCTGCTGCGTCTTCTGCCATTACTTTCCCTTTTTCTTTTTGGTATCGTTCCCCTGGGGCTGGGATACCTTTTTCATGCAGACCAGTTCAAAGGACTTGAGCATGACATCATTGCCCATTTTCTTGATTTTGGATCTTTTCAGATTAATCTGGGAAAACCGGCTTGAGGCTTCAAGGTTCTTCATGAAATCGGCGATGGTCGGGTTGTCAAAAGAAATTCCCGTGATCACCACGCTGGCGGCATCGGATTTCAGGCTCTCGATCCACATCCTTCCCGGCACAATCTGACCGGGCAGAATTTCAAGCAGGTCCAGCTGGTCCTTCCGCCGGGTTTTAAGGGATTCCACGATCTGAAGTTTGTTCTCCAGGATTTTAAGTTGTTTCTTGATCAGGGTAACCCGGTCCGCCTTTTTCTTATACTTGGTAATCTGGCCTTTCACCACCTCGGTTTGCTGCCGGGTCTCTCGGATGGTCCTGTCCACGCTCAGGGTGTACCAGACCAGCACCAGGGCGGAAAATAAAATTAAAAGGAAAAATATCGAAACCTGCCGGCGAATATTTTCCTTTTTCCTTTCCAGTCTGAAAGGTAAAAGATTGACTCGTATCATTTGTCATCCACCCGTCTTAGAGCAAGTCCCAAGGCAATCGGTGCCTGGGGTCCCACCTTGGTTATGAAAGAGTCCGGAAATTTTTTTGAATCCAGAACCAGTCCGCCAAAGGGGTCCAGGACCGCCACCCTTGCATCCACTTCGGATTGAAGGTTCTCGGCAAATCCCTTGACAAGGCTTCCCCCTCCGCTGAGCAGTATCTTCCCCAATTTTTCCTCATTGGTGTTGTTCTGAAAGGCATTGATCACCTCGCAGATCTCCGAACACCAGGTATTTGATATATCTGCACTGATTTCACGGATAAGATCTCCCTCTTCACCATTTCCCTGGGCGAGCATATTTTCGGCGTCCTGAACGCTGATCTCAAGCCTGGATGACAGACCCTCAACGATCTGATTGGTTCCAGATACGTTATCCCGCATCATGATGGAATTGGTTCCCTTGAGGATATTCAAAGAGGTTTTGGAAGCCCCCACGTCCACCAACATGGCGATTTCCTCGGGTTCCCGGTGGGGCAGGGCTTCATATATGTTCTGGAGGGCAAAGGTATCCACGTCTATTATTTTGGGGTTGAGCCCCGCGGTCTGAATGAGTTCTATGTATTCTGCAACCAGATCCTTTTTCACCGCCACCAGAAGAACATTCATCTGCTCCGGCGAGAACTCACTCCCCCCCAGGATTTGATAATCGATATTGACGTCGTCAATGTCGTAGGGGATATACTGCTCCGCTTCGGAGTAAATGGTTTTATGCAGTTCGTTCTCCGGCTGTTTGGATGTGTTGATCGTCTTGATCACCACGGAGTGGCCGCCGGTGGAGATGGCCACGTTTTTCTCTCTGATCTTATGGGTCTTTAAGAGGGTCCGGATCACTTCGGCAACCCCATCCATATCGACGATACGATCTTCCGCTATCGCGCCATAGGGGATTTTTGCCATGCCGAACTTTTTAAGAACGTTCCCCTTTGAAGAGATCTTTACCTCAGCCGCCTTGACAAAGGAAGAACCGATGTCGAGACCGATCAGATGCTTTTTTCCACCCAATATCATATTCTTTCATCCCCATTACTGGTATTCGGGCCGTTTCTGTAGAACATAATATCTTTACTTTTCTATGAATAAATCATATCAATATTCCTGCAATTCTGATACTATGCGGCTGTAAAGTCAAGCATTATCGCTGTTTAGCTACATGAATAGCAAAAAAAAAAGGCAATTGCAAACCAAACCCGGATAAAATATGAACAAAAATACCCAAATAAAGGAGAAATGTGAAAAAAATCCCGCAGAAACAACTCCCCCCCCAGGGCGCAAGGCCCTTTATCCTGGTAAAAGCCTTTACATTTTCAAGCCTGATTGTCATGCTGACGGCAACCATTATAATCGCCGCACTCAATGCCCACTGGGTCAGAAATTTACTCCTTGAAAAAAGCAAAGAGTACAACACCCTATTAATAGAAAACCTCAATCACCAAATTTTTCTCAGATTCGTCGCCCCGGTGGCCCTACAGCACGGAGAGATAAAACTCAGGGAAAAAGAACAGCACCGCCTTTTGGACGCCGTTATAAAATCGACCCTCCACAGTTTTCATGTTGAAATGGTCAATATCTACGGAACGGACAATATCATCGGCTATAGTTTTGATAAAACCCGGATCGGAAAGAAAAACGCCGGCGGAGTCCATTATGAAAGGGCCATGCAAAAGGAATCCACCTCCAAGCTCATCCAGAAGGGAAGTTTTCTGGAACTTCTGTTCTGGTTTCCCCAGGAAACCAAAATCGTTACCTTTGCTCCGTTGATGCAGGAGGTCCGGTTGTCCAGGCAGGGGGAACGGGTGGTTATCGGCGTGATTGAGATCATCCGGGACGTGTCCGATGACTACCAGCAGGTATTCAGACTCCAGGGACTGATCGTCGCCTCCTGTGCCAGTGTAATGGGAATTCTCTTTCTTGTACTGAGGTATATTGTCAAGCATGGAGAAAACATCATTGAACGCAGGGCCGAAGAAAGACTCCGGCTGGAAGAAAAACTCCGCCAGGCGGAACACCTGTCTGCCATCGGGGAGATGACCGCCGGTGTCTCCCACGAAATCAGAAACCCTTTGGGGATAATTAAAAGCAGCGCCCAACTCATGAAAAAAAAGATGGCACGGCTTTCCGTCAAGAGCAATATCCCCGATATTATTGTGGAAGAGTCCAGCCGGCTTGACAATATCATCACCGACTTCCTGGACTTTGCCAAGCCCAGACTGCCGGACCTGAGGCCCTGCCGCGTGGAAGAGGTCATTGAAAAGAATCTGACCTTTCTGGAACCCCAGATTAAAGAGCGAAAGATTGAAATCATAAAATCATTCACCCCGAACCTGCCCGAGATCATGGCGGATCCCTCCATGCTCTACCAGGCGTTTTTAAACATCCTGCTCAACTCTTTCCAGGCGGTTAAGGAAGAAGGCGTCATCGCCATTTCAATTGCCGTGGAAAAGGGCCATATCCATGTCTGCTTTACCGATAATGGTGACGGGATAGATCCGGATGTGCTAAAAAAGATCTGGACCCCTTTTTATACGACAAAAGACACCGGCACGGGATTGGGGCTGGGCATCGTAAAAAACATTATGGAAGCCCATAAAGGAAGTATAAGGGTTTCAAATTCTACGGGTTCAGGGGCGGTTTTTGAAATTTTTCTGCCGGTTTAGGAGTGGACAATGGAAACCATATTAATCGTTGATGATGAAAAACACTACCCCATGATCTTAAGCGAGGTCCTGGAGGAAGAGGGATATGCTTCTTTAACGGCCTCAAGCGGCATGGAGGCCCTCGATATTCTGAACACCCAGCTCATTGACCTGGTCCTCACCGATGTAAAAATGTCCGGGATGACCGGTATTGACCTGCTTGAAAAGATAAAGGACCTCAAACCCGACCTGCCGGTTATTATCATGACGGCCTTCGGCAGTGTGGAAAAGGCTGTGGAGGCCATGCACAAGGGAGCCTATACCTTTATCCTCAAGCCCTTTGAAAACGAAGCCCTCATCGCCCATATTGCCAAAGCCCTGTCCATGTATAGAATCGTCCAGGAGAACAGCATACTCAGGGATGCCATGCACAGCCGGTATCAGTTTGACAATATCATCGGTAAGAGCAAGCCCATGCAGGAATTGTATGAAATCATCAAGAAGGTGGCGCCGACAAATGCGTCGGTCCTCCTGGAAGGTGAAAGCGGAACCGGAAAAGAACTGGTGGCCAAGTCCATTCACTGCAACAGCATGAGAAAAAGAAACACTCTTGTGGCCGTGAACTGTTCCGCCTTTGCCGAGTCTCTGCTGGAAAGTGAATTGTTCGGTCATGAAAAAGGAGCCTTCACCGGCGCGGCCAACATGAAAAAAGGCCGGTTTGAGCTGGCCGACCGCGGCACCCTGTTTCTGGATGAAATCGGAGAACTTCCCATGCCTTTGCAGGTTAAACTTCTGCGGGTTCTTCAGGAAAAAACAGTGGAAAGAGTGGGAGGGACCCTGCCCATCCCCGTTGATTTCCGACTCATCGCAGCCACCAATAAAACCCTTGAGGATGAAGTAAAAAAGGGCAGATTCAGGGAAGATCTCTACTACCGGCTCAATGTGGTAAAAGCTGTTCTCCCCCCCCTAAGGGATCGGCAGGAAGACATCCCTCTGCTCATTGACCATTTCATCAAAAAATATACCAGTGGTCCGGAATCTGCGGGCAAAGTGATCAGCGGCATCTCCAGGGAAGCAACACAGATTCTGTGTGAATACAATTGGAACGGCAATGTCAGGGAACTCGAAAATGTCATTGAAAGATCTGTCATTCTTTCCGACAGCGATATTATTTCACTGCCGGACCTGCCGCCCCAGGTCCGGCAGAATTCCGGCCCCACCCTTGCCCTGGATGGAATTCCCGAGGGGGCCGGCCTGTCAGAAACCCTTGCCGCCGTGGAAAAAAGGATGATACAAAGGGCCATGAAGATGTCGGGAAACGTCCAGACAAAGGCGGCCAAAATCCTCGGGATCGGAAAAAGCGGCTTACACCAGAAATTGAAAAAGTTTGGCCTGGATGTCTGATAACCAATTGGAATACAAGAGAATTCAATACACTCCGTGATCGGTTCAAAATCTTGAACTTACGATAAAAACCCTATAATTTCATTATGTTATCTTCGATACGCTCGGATCTGACTTTCAGTGGGTTCAAAATTTTGAACCTTTCCCCTAAAAAACAGAATTGTCCCATCCGGGACAATTGGGAAAAAAATGTCATATTTTAACGAAAAATAACCTTGTTTCAGGAGCTTAGAAAAAAAAGAGAAAAAAAATATGCAAAACATGGCGGTTTGGCAAGATCTTTGCATTTTTATATTCTCACTAACCAAGGGTTAGTTTTTTCATCTTTTTTTCCTTTTCTGAAAAAGGCTGCGACCGAGAGGTCAGCAGCCTTTTTCAGTTCTGGATGAAGGGGGGATAATCAGTTTGCGGATTTGGCCTCGGCAATGTCGTGATAAATTGAATCTTTATAATCACTGGCCAGTTTTTCGTACAATTTGCGGCTGGCATCGGACTCATTTTGCGCCTCGTGCAGGCCGGCCAGGGCAAAAAGAGCCTGGTCCTTTGACAGGGCTGAGTCTGAGCTCTCTATCCGGGAAAAATAGGAACGGGCCTGGTCAAAATCTTTTTTGGCCTGGCAGACGTTCCCCAGGGCGGCCAGTAGAAAATTTTTCAGACCGGGGTCCTTTTTAAAGACTTCATAGGCCTGGCTGTACATGTCAAAGGCCATGTCATACTCTCCGGCATCAAAGCATATTTTAGCAAACTTCATCCTGGCCATTTTTCCGGCATTTGTATTTGAATAGTCCTGGAAAACAGCCCCGAAATCATCCTTGACCGCTTCAAATCCCTTTTGGGGATCCCGGGCCTTTGCATACTTGGCAATCGCCCTGGCCGTCAGTTCAGAGGCCCTGTCTTCCGAATGCTTAAAACTGGCCATGATGCCCGAAAAGATGACAATGACGGCAACCACTGCGCCCAAAGCCGCCATGAGCTGATTTTTGTGTGCCTTTGCATAGGTCATTGCCTTTAGGAGGTTTACCTGGAATGGGTCCATCTGCTCCAGCTCTTTTTTTCTCTCGTTCGAAATTTTCTGTTCAGCCATGCTCCACCTTGATTTAGGTTAATGAACTCGTCCCCTACGGGAAGAGGATGTCTTCCCCGTGTTCAAGTCCTGATTTTTTTCCATCCTGCCATGGGCCGGATCACCATACCAATGTTTTATAAATCCATCCTTTTTCGCCGTCTGCATGCTCTATCCTGATCCAGTTCCCCTTTCTCTTGAGGACTTTGAAGGGGACACCCCGCTCAACGGTAAACAGGATCCTACTCTTTGTATTGGGCTCGGACCGGACATTGGATTTGGTCTTTTTGGTGATCACTCCGGTCATCTTGCTCAGAAGGGATTTGTGAATCCAGGCCATATCCCCTTCAAAATCTTTTATCTTGTACCAATTGCCCTTTTTTTCAACCACCAGAAAAGGATGGTACTGCTCCACCTGCCAAAGCACTTCATATTTTGTGCCGGGGCCGGACCTTAAATTGGCGATTCCGGCTTTGACCGTAACCCGTTCGGCAGCGCCTGCCTGGCAGACCAGCATTCCCGGGAGAACCAAACCCAAAAAAATCAGGAAAGCGTAATATTTTAACCTATATTTCAACATAGAATTTTCCATGACGGCTCCTCCATATAACGGCCATACAACAGCAGAAAGGCCGGATTTCCCGCTTTTCACTTCAGGCTCCCCGTGTCCTTATATCATCCCTGTAAAAAACATCCTGTCTGATATACCAGAAAAGACATGGCCCATGCAACCATAGTTGTGTAGATCACGTTAAACAATGCCCACCGGGCAGATGCTTCCCTGTAAATGGTCATGACCGTGGCAAAACAGGGCACATAAAGCAGGACAAAAACCATCATGGACAGGGCTGACAAGGGGGTCATGCCGGATTTTCTCAAGGCCGATTCCAGAGCCTTTCCATTTTCCTCCCCCACCCCGTAGAGCACCCCCATGGTGCTGACCACCACCTCCTTGGCCACAAACCCGGTAACCAGAGCCACACCGGCCCGCCACCCGATACCGATGGGCTGAAACAAAGGCTCCAGGGCATGGCCCAACCTTCCGATATAAGATTTTGCCACCCGTTCCTGCTCCCTTTTATTCTCGATCTCCATAATTTTATGGGATACCTGATCCTTGAGGATCTTTTGCTCTTTTTCTTCGGCCGCTGCCATTTGAGTTTCAGCCGCCTCCATGACCTGCTTGATCTGCCCCTGGTAATCAACTGAGTATGAAATATTCCTGGGGAAATTTGACAGCCCCCAGATGATGATGGAACCGATGAGAATTACCCCGCCCATTTTTCGTAGAAACATCTTGCTCCTGTCCCACATGTGGATGAGCAGGCTTTTCAACATGGGGGTACGATAGGGGGGAAGCTCCATGACAAAAGGGGCATCCTCTCCCTTGAAAAACATTGAACGGAGCAGGCGGCCGGACAGGATGGCGATGAGGATGCCGGCGGTATAGAGGCAGAAGATAATAGTGCCGGCCCTGTGGGCAAAAAAACTGCCTGCCAGTACAATATAGACCGGCAGCCGGGCCGAACACGACATAAAGGGGGTCATGAGGATGGTCAGAATCCTGTCCTTTTCATGCTCAAGGGTCCGGGTGGCCATGATGGCCGGAACACTGCATCCGAACCCCATGAGCATGGGGATAAAGGATTTGCCGTGGAGCCCTGAAGTATGCATGACCCGATCCATCAGAAAAGCCGCCCTGGCCATGTATCCGGTATCCTCAAACAGGGCAATGCAGAAAAAGAGAATCAGAATATTGGGAAGAAAGATGATCACACTGCCGATACCGGCAATGATCCCGTCCAGGAGTAGAGACTTGAACAAAGAGGGTTCCAGCATCAGGTCCAGCCGGGCAGACAAAAATCCCACCCCTGACTCGATCCACCCCATGGGATAGGCCCCCAGGCTGAACGTCAGTTGAAACATGGCCCAGATGAAGAAGATAAATACCGGGATGCCTAGAAAACGGTCCGTAAGTACCAGGTCAATATTCCTGGACATGTCGATCCGCCTGGAGGCAAGATTGGTGACAGTCTCTTTTACAATTCCGGCAATCACCCCGTACCGATCCTCGGTGAGCACAATCTCGAAATCGTCCTGGAACTGATCAAAAATCCTCTTCCGGCAGGCCTTGGCTTCGGCAACTGCCTCTTCCCCGGCTCCGCTCATCCGGACTAAAATTCTTTCCTTGACGATCCTGTCATCCTCAAGAAGCTTAATGGCATTCCACCGGGAAAGAGCTTCGATATTCTCCGGGTCCGGGTCTGAATCCAGGATTGTTAAAACCCTTGAGATGGAATCTTCAACCTCTTTGCCGTAGCGGATGGGTCTTGTTTTTTTCCCCTTTTCAAAGGCCCTGATCTCTTCAATGGCCCTGTCAACCAGGTCCCCTATCCCCTTGTTCCTGTTGCCCACGGTAAAGACAACGGGCAGTCCCAGAAGGTCCGACAGCTTTTTTTCGTCTATACGGATCCCCTTGGCCTGGGCCGTGTCTGCCATATTCAGGGCGAAAACGGCCGGCCGGCCCAGTTCCAGAATCTGAAGGGCCAGAAAAAGACTCCGCTCAAGATTGGATGCATCGATGATATTGATCACCAGATCCGGGGCTTCATTGATAACAAAATCCCTGGCTGCGATTTCCTCCATGGAAAAAGGAGTCAGACTGTAGGTCCCGGGCAGGTCTACGATCCTGAGATCCGCATCCCGGTGCCGTAAAAGACCTTCTTTTTTTTCAACTGTGACCCCGGGCCAGTTTCCCACCTTCTGCCGGGCCCCGGTAAGGTGATTAAAAATACTTGTCTTGCCGCAATTGGGGTTGCCGGCCAGGGCAATGGTATATGTCTGCCTCATATCTGTCTGTCGTGTACCTGTTCAACCAGAATATTGGCTGCCTCTTCCACCCGCAGGGAAACATGGTAGCCCTTGACCACCAGTTCAAGGGGATCTTTCAAGGGCGCATATTTTTCCACATAGATTTTTGTTCCCCGGTTAATCCCCATCTCCAGAAGCCGCCTGCGCAAAAGCCTTTCACCGGAAACCCGGACGATCACCGCCTCCTGACCGGATTTCATCCGGCTCAGGGGCATGGTCTTCCCTTTCCCCTCCCTGTCCCGGATCTTGTCCGGTTCGGGCAAATCATCCTTTCCAAAATGCCTGACCCATATCTTCTGGGCCATGCCCGTTCCAATGACCAGCCGGTTCTGACCCGAGGCCACCACGATCTGCCCCCCGAATCCGCTGGACAGAATTTCAACGGGATCTCCGATCCTCAGGCCCATGGAGGAGATGCGAAGCTGCATCTTTGTACCGGCATCCACTTCCTTTATGATCATCTTTTCGCCCTGCCTGGCCCGGTTCAAAGGCACCAGTTCTTTTCTCGAAGCCATGCATCCCGAACAGAGGCCGTAAATCTCCATCTTATGCTGGAGCATGTAAAATCCGTAGGCGGCGGTCACCTTTTTCTGCTGTTTCTCCAGGGCTTCATCCTTGAACTCCAGGATCGATCCGCACTTTGTGCAGATCATGTGATCATGGTGGACCCCCAGATGGCGGTGTTCATAAAGGGTATCCCTATCCTGATCAAATTCAGCCTTCAGGGCAAATCCGAACCGGCAAAGATGTTCCATGCTGGAAAAGATGAACTCATCATCCAGCTTTATCCCGTCGGCTTTCAACTGCCGGGAGATCTCCTGGAGGGTAACGTGGTCCTCAAGCTTTAAAAAGGCCTCAAGCACCTGAAACCGCTGATCGAACCGGTCCAGTCCCTGCTCTTTGAAAAGCCTGACAAACTGTCTTTTTTCCTGTTCATGCCTGGTGTGCATTCTTCAATTTACCCCTGTTTAACATAAGCACTCAGAATATTATAGGTAAGGGCCGATGTCAAGAAAGACCGACCCTGAAAAATGGGTTCTTTGATTCGGAGTTTTTCCTCCCTAACCACAGGCAGATGATAGCCACTGGAACGGAGGTTGCCACCCGGGGAGCCCGTCTCATATGATCTTGGAAAAATTGGATATCATTGACATATTTATGAATATCGAGTATAAGGTCAGACTTTAATTTTGTTACCCAAAGCCCTGCCCATGAAACATACGGACCCAGCCGCTCTTGCCCGGTTTTTAAACACCGGTCTTGTCATCGGCGGAAAAAACATATCCAACCGCCTTTTCCTGGCCCCCATGGCAGGATTGGGACACATTGCCTTCAGGCAACTGGTTTCCCGGTTCGGTGGTTTCGGTCTTCTCTTTACCGGCATGTGCAGCGCCCGGGCCGTTCCCCACGAAAATCCCTCCGTCTCACATGTCTTTACCTGGAGAAAAGAGGAACTGCCCCATACGGTCTGCCAGATCTTCGGGGCAGGTGAAGAGGATATGGCCGGGGCGGCGCGGCGCATTGAGTCGGAAGGCTTTTTCGGTGTGGACCTTAATTTCGGCTGTTCCGTTGCCGCCATCTGTAAAAAAGGATGCGGAGCCGCCCTCTTGAAAGAACCGGAGCTGGCCGGCCGGATCGTGGCATCGGTGAAAAAGGCCGTTGCCTGCCCTGTATTTGTAAAATTCAGGACCGGGTGGGACAACCACCCCGGCTTTCCTGAAGACATGGCCAGACGATTTGAGGACGCCGGGGCCGACGCCCTGGTTTTTCACCCGAGGGTGGCCCCTGACCGGCGGAACCGCCCCCCCAGATGGGAGATCATCGGGCAGGTGGAAAAAGCCGTTTCCATTCCGGTTTTTGGGAACGGCAACCTGTTTACCGAGAAAGACGGAATGCAAATGGTAAACCGGACCGGCTGCCAGGGCCTATCCATCGGCAGGATGGCCGTGGCAAGGCCCTGGATATTTGCCCAATGGACCCGGGGCTTTAAACCGGGTGAGGATGTGTATCACTTTACGGCCACATCCATGGCCGAACTGCTCAGGGAGCACTACAACGACCGCTTTGCCGTCAAGATGTTCAAAAAATTCGCCCCCTATTTCTGCGCCAATTTCAAATTTGCCCACTCCATCTTAAAACAGCTCATCCGGGCCGAGACCATGGATCAGATTCAGGACAATATTGACGGCCTGCTGCAATGCCCTCCCGAGACCCTGGCCCGGCCGAACATGAACCTGTTCCTCTGATTTTGAAAGCTCCCATGTTCTGCTGGAAACCCTTAACAATCAACAAAAATCTTTTTGATAAAAATGGCTGAAATAAACCAGAAAGATATGACAGACTTCAGATGCATCCGCTGCCATGCCTGCTGCCGCCAGGAAGGATATGTCAGGCTGAGGCCCGGAGAAGCCGACCGCATTGCACGGTTCCTGGAAATGGATCTGCTCTCCTTCACCCGGAAGTATACCCGTCTGACCCGGGACCGTCAGACCCTGTCCCTGGTTGAAAAGGAAAACAAGGAGTGCATTTTTCTAGGGAATGACGGCTGCCGCATCCATGAAGTCAAACCGGGTCAATGCCGGGATTTTCCCCTTAAATGGAAGTTCTCGGAATTTGAAAAAATATGCGGCTGGGCAAAGAACCGGTCCCGGGCCGACTACAATCCCAGTATGGACAGGCCCTCTTCCAGTTCAAAATAAGGTTTGATGTCATACCGGTATCCGGGCACCCCGAAGTAGACGGCCAGGCTGTCGGCGATCGCCTGGAGGCCCTCTGCCAGTCTGTGGTTTTCCAGTTCATAATAGGTGATGGAATGCATGCCCGACTCCTGGCCGGCCGAGATATAAGGTCCTTTTTTCTTGATATAATCCGGCAGGGCCGGGGCTTTAAGGTATCGATTGGCGATCTCCCGGGTGCTTTCCGGGGGATAGGTAACATTTGAAATAATGATCATAATCCTTCTCCTTTCCAGGGTTGAGTGCTCCCTGGATAATGGCCACACATCCTCTTCTGTGTCAATACTCAATCCGGGTTATATGCATAATTTGAATATTGATTTTACTTTCCATTGATGATCCCTATTTGACTTCCCGAAGGAGTCTTCTTAAGATAGGATTCAAAATAAGGCCGATTCCCTTGGAAAGGCTTTGTTATTGAGGTTATCCCCGCACTTTGGACTTTGGACCTTTTACCAGCAGAGAAAAATACCATGACCATCAAAGAAATAGACTGCCGCTCTTTGGAATGCCCGGCTCCGGTATTGAAAACCAAGGAAGCCATAGAAAACACCCCCCTCACAAGGATACGGATTCTGGTTGACAATGAGGCCGCTGTGGAAAATGTCAGCCGGTTTCTGAGTTTCCAGAATTTCCAGGTTTCCGTGGATTCAGACGGCGCTACCTCGGCCGTTGAAGGATTCCGGGACCCTGCACAGGAAAATGGAGCAACAGAGTCGGGACCGGGATCAGAACCCGGGGCTCCGAAGGACCGGCCCGCCCTTCAAAAGATCATGGTCATGATCTCCTCCAACCGGATGGGAAGCGGAGATGATGAGTTGGGAACAAAGCTCATGATCAACTACATCAAAACCCTGAAGGAAATGGGAGAAGAACTCTGGCGTCTGGTCTTTGTCAACAGCGGTGTTAAGCTGGCGGTGGAAGGATCCCCTGCAATGGATGACCTTAATGAGCTTGGGGATTCCGGTGTGGATATCCTGGTCTGCGGCACCTGCCTGACCCATTTTGGACTCATGGAAGTCAAAAAGGTGGGAACCACCACCAATATGCTGGACATTGTAACGTCCATGCAACTGGCCGAAAAGGCAATCAGCCTTTAGACCTCTTACCGGTTGCAGACAAAAAAATCTTCGATGATCTTCTGTTTTTTCAGTTGATTGCCATAGGCTTCCGCCGATTTCTTATCCGGGAACCGGGAAATCCTGATGACATACCAGGTTTTCCCGCCTCCCTTTACCTTCTCCACAAAGGCATCCAGATCCTTCTTGTTCAAAACGGTCAAATACCGGTCGGCATGGGAGGGCTTCAGGTAGGCCGCAACCTGTATGGTAAATGGCTTGGGGATCTGGGCTTCAATGACCTGGGCCCCCTTTTCCATGCCGGACGGATGCTGCATATGGGAAATGGTATTGATAACAAAAATCAGAAGAAAAACCGCCATTCCTCCCAGTATCCCGGCCCGGATATAGGGCCCCGACTTTTCCCTCTGCCGTGTCTGATCCACAGCGGCCAGCGCAAAGGCTGTAAAAGACCTTAAAATGGATACCAGAACCCGGCCGGATGCTTTCAAAAATTTCACTCCCCGGGCTCCGGCACGAGTGAAGAGATTCCAGGACCTAATCAAAGCCTTTCTGATGAATAAAATACCGGGTTCCTTTTTTGCGGGTCCGGATCTTATAGGTATCTCATCATAGGCCTGGTCCGCGGTAATCGGTATGAAATCCCCCAGGCCTCTTTCCCCATCCGGCGTTCCTTGCGGGGATGGGCCCAGCAGAAGGTCAATTTTATCTTCAAAGGTCTTCCTGAGCCGGGGCCGGCCCAGAACCCTTGAATACAACAGCCGGGCAGAGGTATCTGTCCTGCCCAGAGCGAGAAAAGCCCCGGCCAGAAGAGACAGAAAAGTCTCATCGGCCCGGTGGAGTTCAGCAAGGGAGGTTAAAAGCTCAAGTTCAGAGTCTTCCGGCTCCCCTCTATCTCCGAGATTGTCCAGAAACCTCCGAAGCCAGAGTTCTGCCAGGACCGAGTCCTCCGGGTTTGCCCTCAGGTAAAGACAGGATGCCCGGCGTCCATGGGCAAAGTTGCCGGCTCCCGGTCCCAGGCTAAATTTCGCCAATGCATGGATGAGTTTCTTCCCTGTTGCTTCCCCTGACAAGGGAAACAATAAGAAACTGTCGTAAACCCTGACAGCCGCGCCATACCTTTTCCGGGCCTTTTCAATTATACCGGCCTGTTCCCAGATGGTTCCCTCCCGGATAAAATTCAGGATCATCTTCCGGCCCAGAAAATGAAAACCCGTTGTGGTCAGGCCGTAGAAAAAAATTGCCACCCCGATCAGCCCAGCCCCCGGAGTGACACCGGTGAGAACCTGTCTGATCCAGGGAAGAGCCAGGAAGCTGAAGGGAATGGAAAACAGGCTCGACACCCAGAGACAGACACTGATATTTCTCAGATACCGGATCATGGCTCCCCGCAGAGGTTCTGGTTGGTTTTCAGGGGAATGGTCAATACCGAAACAGGATTTTCCGGGTCTGTTTCAGGGGCCGGGGCACACCCGGTTGCAACATCGATTTTCTCAAAGCGGATATGGTCCGGAATGGGAAAATCCCTTTCCGGTTCTCCCTTTAATGCCCGGGACATGAAGTCGGACCAGATGGGTGCCGCTCCCCGGCCTCCGGTGATGCCCCTGCCGCCGGCATCCCTTAGGGTCTTCTTTTTATCAAACCCGGTCCAGACAGAAGTGGTGAGACCGGGGGTAAACCCCGTAAACCAGGCGTCCTTGTAATTATCCGAGGTGCCGGTCTTCCCCGCCGCAGGCCGCAAAAATCCGGACCGGCGGATGGACCGGCCCGAGCCCGTATCCACAACCGCCTTCATCATATCCACAACCTGGTATGCAACGGCCGGCTCAAGGACCAGCCTGTCCTGGACAATATGTTCAAACAGCACCCGTCCCAGGGGATCTTCCACCCGCTGGACAAGGAAAGGATCATGCCGGGTTCCCAGGTTGGCAAACACGGAAAAAGCCGATGCCATTTCAAGGGGGGTCACCCCGGAGGTCCCCAGGGCGATGGAATAGACCTTTTGCAGTTCACTCTTCACCCCGCACAGTCTTGCCGTCTCTATTACGGCATCGGGTCCGGTCATCTGAACCAATTGTGCGGCAATGGTGTTGACCGACCGGGTCAGGGCTGTTTTCAATACCATATCCCCGGAACAAACCTTTTCAAAATTCCGGGGTTCCCAGTCCGGCCTTCCGGGAACAGGGATACGGACGGGCCGGTCCGTCATGGGGCTGCCCGGATGAAGCCCCAGTTTCTTGAATGCCGTATAGTAGACAAAGGGCTTAAATCCTGAGCCGGGCTGGCGATGGCTGTTCACGGCCCGGTTAAACTCGCTGGTAAAATAGTCCCGCCCCCCGGCCAGGGCCCGGACCGCTCCGGTACCGTTTTCAACGGCCACCAGGGCCCCCTGGGGACGGTCTTTTTCATTCTCTCCGATACCCATGAGGCTGTCCAGTCGTTCAAGACCCTGTTTTAGGGCTTGCCCGGCAGAGGCCTGGAGCCGGGTATCCAATGTGGAAAAGACCCTCAGCCCCCCGTGGAACACAAGGTTTTCACCGTAAATTTCGATCAAATGCTGGATCAGGGCATCCAGAAAATAACTGCCGGATCTGGAATCCTTTTTTCCTGAATGGAGAACAGGCTTTTCCTCTGCGGCCCTGAGAGCCTCTTCCCGGTCGATAAACCCCACTGCGACCATGCGGTCCAGCACAATTTTCCTCCGTTTGAGCGCCCGGTCATAATAGAGAAAGGGGTTGTAGGCCGTGGGTGATTTCGGCAAACCCGCCAAAAGAGCGGCCTGGGCAAGGGTCAGATCCTGGGCCGGTTTATTGAAAAAGGTATTGGCCGCCTTTTCTATCCCTTGGGCCCCTGCACCGAAATGGATCTGGTTGATATAGGCCTCCAGGATCTCTTCCTTGGAATGGGCCGCCTCAATCTGAAAGGCAATGAGCATTTCCTGAAATTTCCGTTTAAACGACTGCTCAAAACTGAAAAAAAGGTTCTTGGCCAATTGCTGGGTGATGGTGGAGGCCCCCTCCACCCGGCCGGGTTTAAACAGGGTGACGTAAAGTCCCTTAAGGGTCCGAAGCTTGTTCACCCCGTGGTGGTCGAAAAAAAGATGATCCTCAGTGGCCAGGATGGCGTTGATAAAATCCTTGGATACCATGGAAATGGGAATGGACTTCTGTTCTCCCAGGTTCATGAGAACCTGGCCGGAAGATGAATATATCCGGGTTTGGGGCATCTCAATGATCCGCCTCAGGTCCTGGGGTAGTTTGGGCAGATCCGAGGATACATGAAAAATCAGAAATGCGGCAGCCAAGGCTCCCAGGGTTCCCATGCCCAGGAAAATGAAAAAGAGAAGCCGGACCATGGAGAACAATGCGGATCTCATTGAATCTCCCCCTTGAGGATCAGGCCCAGCTGCCATACCGCCCACTCCCTGGCCTGGACAAACAGCACCCGGGTTTCCCCCTGATCCTCAAATTCAAATCCCAGGCGGATATTTCCGTTTTCAGCCTGGTTCCAGATTCCCACCCTTTGGATAACCCCCTTCTGATCCAGAAGCAGTTCAGGCTCCTGGATCAGATCCGAAATCATGTCCGGAGGCAGTTTAAAGGCGGCCCTGAAAAACTCATCTGCCGGATAGATCCGTCCTGAAAAGGATTCCAGATCCTCCAGATACCCTTTTTCCGGCACCGGGCCCTGCTGGAGAGCGGACAGACTCTCCCGGTCCAGGTCAAGCTGCTGGACCACTCGATTCTGGGCGTCGATAAAATAAATCTGAATCCCTCTGGATCCGCCTTCACAGAAGATCCTATCCACTGTGGCCCCTTTCAAAAGCCAGACCAGCCTTGCCGGGTCAATGATCTTCCGGGCCGCAGACGGGGGCAGGGATCGATAGAACCTTTGAAATTCCTCCCTTTCAATGATCACCCACTCCCCGGATCCCAGGCTTGAGGCAAGCCCGGCAAAGGACTCTGCATCCCGGACACTCTGCCGGGCGGTTTCCTGGCGGCTGATAATATCGGTGAGGGATTGAAAGGCATCCAGGGTATCATGTCCGGCTTCCCAGACCGCCCCTTTTTCAGGCCTTGAATCGTTGTTGGAGAGAAGATAGGCCCCCAGGAGTTTTTCGCACCAGTCAAACCGGAATTCGGAAAAAACAAATAAGAAGCTGAAGATCAGAATCCCCAGATTGAAAAATGAAAAGGCCCGTTTAAGCCCTTCGGAGAACCCGGGCGGATCGTACCAGTTGTGGATCATGGATGACTATGCCTTGCCTGCGGCCTTCATGGATTCATTATAGACAATGTAAAAATTCTCATGCTCGATCAGGGCTTCGGAAAGAATTTGGGGCAGGAGGGCCATGTCGTGGAACCCGATAATATGATTGACACTGGCATGCAGGGCAGCCATTCGATCTCCAGTGGGACTCTGCCGGCTGATCAGAATCAGGCAGATCCTCCGCCTCAAGGACATATCCAGGTTGTTCACATGGGCGATCAGGTCTGACAATCCCCGCCCCTGATCAAAGGACTCGTCAATGATAACCAAGGGATAGATGTGGTACCCCAGTTTCTTAAGGGCCTGGGTGACGTTGGTCGGGGTCTCCACCTCAAACCACATTTGCCCCAGGACTGCCATGGCGGCACCGGCTGGGGTTCCCTCTCCCAGGCAGACCATGGCCCGGCTGCGGCCCTGGGAGGAAAACCGGGCAGAAGCCGCGGACTGTTTTCCAGCCGAGTCAACCGGCGGGGGAACTGCCTGGGGCCTGGATGCCGGGACAGTTATCTTTTCACTGCATTTGGGACATTTAAAGGAAGAGTCCCTGTCTTTTGGGATCTTCTCATCCGGGACATTCAATTTTGTCTGACAATGGGGGCAGGTAATATTCATTTAACTAAATCCTCTCATTCTTCATCCAAAGGGTCTTCACCCTTTATACCCATGGTCTATTTCAAGGGAATCGATATTTGTGGTGGCCTCTCCCCGGGCGCTTTTGATGGCGTCCAGCCCCCTTCCCACAATATCTCTTCTGGAGGCATAGGCCATGGCTGTGGCTTCATCGATTTTACCCTCTTCGTAGAGGGAGATGATGAACTCGTCAAAGGAGACCATCTGCTGGGCTTTGCCAGCCGTGATAATATCGTTGAATGTCTTGCCTTCGGACTCCCCGTTAAGGATGGAGTCTTTGACCCTTAGGTTTGAGGCCATAATTTCAAAAGCAGCCACTCTGCCCCCGCCTGTCTTGGGCAGCAGTCTCTGGGCCACCACCCACCGGATCGTGTCGGCCAGACGGATCCGAATCTGTTTTTCCTCTTCCGTGGAGAACATGCCCAGAACACGGTTAATGGTCTGTCCGGCATCCACTGTGTGAAGGGTGGAAAGAACCAGATGGCCGGTTTCCGCTGCGGACAATCCGATCTCAACAGTTTCCCTGTCCCTCATCTCACCCACCAGGATGACCTTGGGGGCCTGGCGCAGAGCAGCCCTCAGTCCGCTGGCAAAGGTGTCGAAATCCATGCCCAGTTCCCGCTGGTTAAAGGTGGATTTCTTCTGGGTGTGCTGGTATTCGATGGGATCCTCCAGGGTAATCACATGGACGGATTTGCTTTCATTGATGGTATCCAGAAGGGCGGCAAGGGAGGTGGACTTACCAGACCCTGTGGCGCCGGTGACAAAGATGATCCCGTTTTTTTCCTCTGCCATGGAGAAAAAAGCCTTTGGCAGGTTCAGGTCTTCAATGGTGGGGATCCGGGTTTCCAGCTTTCTCAAGACAATGGAGTATTTGCCTGACCTTGAAAAGATATTGACCCTGAACCTTGCCTTGGTCCCCAATTGATAGGACATGTCGCAGGATCCCTCCCGCAAAAGGGTTTCCGTCAGTTTTCTGTCGTTGTTGATCAGGTTCAGGGCAAAAACTTCCGTCTGGAACGGGGTCAACACCTGAAAATCAGGTGTGATCTTTACGGTAACCAGCTGCCCCGAACTTTCCACCTGAAGGGGTTTGCCCGGGGTCAAATTCAAGTCTGACACATTGTCATGGGAGTCCAGCATTTTTGTCAGGATATGGTCGATCTGCTGTTTTTTCATAGGCCTTTACCCGTTCGATTTAAGAAATATCAAGGTGCTGCAATCCGTTTTTTTACAGGTGCACCTAAAATCATTCATTCCCGATGATCCATTGAGCCCCCGGGTGAGTCATCAGGCTTCTGTAAAATCAACCGGCGGATTCTTAAGATAGGATCTGAAGGCTGATTTGTTGTTGGCCTTGGTATAGGCCTCATCCGGACTGATCCAGCCCTTTTTATACAATTGCATGATGGCATCGTCCAGAAGCTGCATGCCGTATTGTTTTCCGGTCTGGATCATGGAGGGGATCTGGTGGGTTTTTGCCTCCCGGATCAGGTTGCGCACCGCAGGCGTGGCCACCAGGATCTCCAGGGCCGCACACCTGCCCTTTGTATCCACCCGTTTAAACAAAACCTGGGCCACCACGGCCCGAAGACCGTCGGACAAGGTCGACCGGATCTGGGCCTGTTCCGTCGAGGGAAACACCTCGATGATCCTGTCCACGGTTTTGGCCGCGCTGGAGGTATGGAGGGTTCCGAACACCAGATGACCTGTGGACGCCGCCTCTATGGCAAGGGAAATGGTCTCAAGATCCCTGAGCTCCCCCACAAGAATAATATCCGGATCCTCACGCAGGGCCCCCCTCAGGGCCGATGAGAAGGTATCGGTATGAAGCCCCACCTCCCGGTGGTTGACGATGCAGGACTGACTCTTATGTACGAATTCAATGGGGTCTTCCACGGTGATGATATGGTCTTTCCGGGTCCGGTTGGCCTGGTCCACAATGGCGGCCAGGGTGGTGGACTTGCCCGATCCCGTAGGTCCGGTAACCAGAACCAGTCCCCTGGGAAGATTGGCCAGCTTGGAGATCACCGGGGGCAGTCCCAGCTGCTCTGCGGTGAGGATATTGGATGGGATTTCACGGAATACGGCGGAAATTCCGTTTTTCTGCATAAAGTAATTGGCCCGGTAGCGGGCCAAACCGGGGATCTCATACCCGAAATCCACATCCCCGGTCTCTTCAAAGGTCTTGATCTTTTCCTGGGGGGTAATTTCGTACAGGATGCCCCTGAGTTTGTCACTGGTCAGCCGGTCATATTTGATCCGTTCGATCTCACCGTTCAGCCTCAGGGCGGGAAGCTGTCCCGATGCCAGGTGGAGGTCGGATGCCCCCTGGTCGTTCATGAGTTTAAAAAAAGCATCAATCTCAGCCATTAAAACCTCTTATGCAAAGGATGATCATCCGTGTTTGATAAATTTTAATGTGGTATCGGTCTCGTCTGCGGCCTTATTTTCTTCCTTGGTCATCTCAAGCATCTTGGAATGAGATTCCAGTACGGCGCTGATCTGCATTTCAAGCTGAATCCTCTGACGCTTCAGTTCGATAATATCACTATGAAGCTGGGAAAGCCGGTTGTGTGCCCGGCTTAGAATCTTTTCCGCCTCTACCTCGGCATTGGCAATTACGGCCTGGGAGGATTTTTTGGCGTTCTCCTTCATCTGATCAATCACCTTCTGGGACTGGATCATGGCGTTTTTCATGGAGTTTTCTCTTTTTCGATACCCCTGATTTTCCAAGTCCAGGCGATGTTTCTCCTCGGCGAGCTGTTCAATGGTCTTGCCAAGGGCATCCATCTCCTTGGCCACATCCTCAAGGAAAACATCCACTTCCTGAACATCAAACCCCCTGAATCGGGTGGAAAACTCCTTCTGCCTGACAACCAAAGGTGTAACGCTCATTTTTTTCCCCTTTCGATATTAAACAATTGATCCTGCAAGCCCGTGCAGGCTTTTGACAACAAAGACCTCAAGAAAAAGAATGGCCAGAATGGCAATCACCGGAGATACGTCAATTCCGCCGAAACTGACCGGAAGCCTCTTTCTGATCTGATAGAACACGGGTTCGGTTGCCCGGTTAATGAATCGGACAATGGGATTGTAAGGATCAGGGCTGACCCAGGAGAGGACCGCACCTGCAATAATGATCCACTTATAGATGTTTAAAGCATAGTAAAGAACCACAGCAATCGCTTCAAGAAAATTTGCCAGAATAAGCATTCAATCTACCTTCATTTTTAAATTATACTGTTCAATCTGGCTTTTTTACCCCAAAACCGGCCGAAAAGTCAAGTTTTTTTGCCTATTTAGGCCTTTATCACATTAAAGAACCGATTGACAAGGCCCCTTTCTTACCATATCAATGGTTTAACCATTCAAGCCTCCACGCCCGAAATCGGGTTGTGTATACTTGAATCTTTGTTTGTGGTATATTTGCATCAGGGGAAACATCTCAAATTTATAGGGGAATCGCAAACGCGCTTCGGATTTTGCCAGATCTGAAGAAAAAACAAACCTGTATCAAACAATAAGGATAAATTTTAAGGAGTTTTACAATGGGTCACATCAATCTTTCGGAGACCAAATCCGTCTCCTATGAACGGGCTGAAATCGACATGGGGTATACGAATCAGTCCCTTCGGATCAACCTTCAAACCACGGACATCATCATCCGCCCAATTGAAAAAGAGATCAAGGATAAATTCATCGGCGGCAAGGGGTACGACCTCTGGTTCATGTGGAATGCCGTATCAGGAAATACCCAATGGAACGATCCTGAAAATGCAGTCTGCATCTCTTCCGGCCCCCTGGGGGGGACGCCCGGATATCCCGGGGGAGGGAAAAGCATTGTCACGGCCATTTCTCCCCTGACCGGAGCTCCCATTGACTCCAATGTGGGGGGATACTTCGGTCCCTATAAAAAATTTTCCGGGTTTGACGTGATTCAGATTGACGGAAAAGCCGACAGGGAGACCATTGTCCTCATCGACGGGATTGAAAATAAGATCAAAATATTCGAGGCCTCGGGTCTTCCCTCGGATTCCTATGAAATGTCCCGGGAACTGACCCAATATTTTGATCCGGAAAAACCGGTCAACGTATCCGTGGTTACGGCCGGGCCCGGCGCTGAAAACACCTTTTTCGGATGCCTCAACTTCTCCTGGTGGGATGCCGGACGGAAAAGGGTCCGGTATAAACAGGCCGGACGGGGGGGCATCGGCACGGTGCTGGCAGACAAGCGGGTCAAGGCAATTGTGGCCAGATTCGGTGCCGTCTCCATGAAGACCAACAATCCCTTTGACCTGGACGGACTTAAAAAGGTCACCAAGAGTCATGCCAGGGAGATCCACGAACTGGATCCCAAGCAGAACCGCATGGCCCTGGTGGGCACCACCCATCTGGTCCCCATCATGAACGATCATGACTGCCTGCCGGTCCATAACTTCAAATTCGGTTCCCACCCGGAATCCAAAGTCATCGGTGAAGAGGTCTATGAACATATCTTTGACAAGGGGTTTGACGGATGCTGGAGGGGCTGTGCTGTGGCCTGCGCCCACGGGGTAAAGGACTTTTCCCCCTTTACCGGACCCTATAGAGGTGCCAAGGTTTTTGTGGACGGACCTGAGTACGAAACCGTGGCCGGCTGCGGCTCCAACCTGGGAATATTTGACGCCCAGACCATTCTGGAAATCAATTTCTACTGCGATGCCTACGGCCTGGACACCATTTCCGTGGGCACCTCCATCGGATTCGTCATGGAATGCTTTGAAAACGGCCAGATCACCCTGGATCACACCGGGGGAATGGACCTTAGCTTTGGCAACCGCTTCAACGCCCTGGAGCTGATTCACCAGATGGCCCGGGGGGAAGGGTTCGGCGCCATCGTGGGAAAGGGCATCCGGCAGATGAAAGAGATCTTTGCCAGGGATTTCGGATCTGATCCAAACTTCCTGCAGGACATCGGTATGGAGTCCAAAGGTCTGGAATTTTCCGAATACATCACCAAGGAGTCCCTTGCCCAGCAGGGCGGTTACGGCCTGGCCCTGAAAGGTCCCCAGCATGACGAAGCCTGGCTGATCTTCTTGGACATGGTTCACAATTTCATGCCCACCTTTGAGGACAAGGCAGAAGCCCTTCACTGGTTTCCCATGTTCAGGACATGGTTCGGACTCTGCGGCCTGTGCAAACTTCCCTGGAACGATATCGTTCCCGAAGACAATAACACCAATCCCGAACCGGCCAAGGTGGTCAAGCATATGGGATGGTATGCCGAGTTCTTTTCATCGGTTACCGGCAAAAAGACCCGGCCCGAAGATCTCATCTCCATGAGCGAAGCAGTCTATAACTTTCAGCGCATTTTCAACCTCAAGATGGGATACGGCACCCGGGAACACGACACCCTTCCCTACCGGGCCATGGGCCCGGTGACCCTGGAAGAGTATGACTCCCGAAAAGAGAGGTACGACAGCCAGCTGACCGAAAAATACGGCATGGATATCTCCGACCTGGACCCCCCGGCCAAATTGGTAGCCCTGCGCCGGAAACGGGAGGAACAATATGAACTGCTCAAGGATGCGGTATATGAAAGACGGGGCTGGAACAGGGACGGTATCCCCACCCTTGAAACCGTCCGCCGCCTGGGCATTGACTTTCCCGAAGTAGTGGAAGTCCTCAAAAAGAACGGGGTGGAATAAAATCTTTCAAAAAGGGACCATAGAAGTCGACGGAAAAAAAATTCATTGGTCAGAGGGAATGACCGTTGAATCCCTCTTAAAGAGCCTGGAAAATACGGATTTCTGTTCAGTGGTCCGCTTGAACGGGAAACTGGTCTCCAGCCCCAGGTTCAGGGAGACCCCGATCCCAGACAATTCAACCATCCGCCTGCTGCCTTTGGTGGCAGGCGGATAACCTCCAATTCCATTTTTAACTTCACAAACACCTGCCTGTCTGCTACATCATGGATGCAAACAGGCTATTAACTTTTTTATTAACCGCTAAAGAGCTCACCATTGAAAAAAATATTCTCATTTTTGAAAAACATGGTCCAGGGGAAGGACGAAAAAAAATCATCTAATCCAGCCCCTCTTAAGAAAAAAACCAATAACAGACCGGCCCCATCCCCCGGGCCGGACCCCAAACCGAATTCGCCCAAAAGGCCCCCGCGCCCCAAGAAAAAGCCGTGGACCCTGGACAAATTTGATGTAGCGCCCCAGGAAGGCAAGACAAGGTTCCACGACCTGGATCTGCCGTTGAACCTCATGCACGCCGTTGCTGATCTCAAATTTGAGTACTGCACCGACATCCAGGCCCAGCTTCTCCCCCACACCTTGAAAGGGCTGGATGCCACGGCAAAAGCCCAGACCGGAACCGGCAAAAGCGCCACATTTATCATGACCATGATCAAACGGTTCCAGGAAATCCCCTCCAAGAACAAAACAGGGTTTCCCAGGGCCCTGATCCTGGCCCCCACCCGGGAACTGGTTCACCAGATTGAAAAAGATTTTAACGCCCTTGCCAAATATTCACGGCTGAACATCGTGTCCGTTTTCGGGGGAACAGGATATCAGAAACAACAGAACCAGCTCACGGAAAAAAAGGTGGACGTCATTGCGGCAACACCGGGCCGGCTCCTTGATTTCATCAGCAAAAAACTCATCAACCTGTCAAAGGTTGAAATTATCGTCCTGGATGAGGCCGACCGCATGCTGGACATGGGATTTATCCCCGATGTCCGGCGGCTGGTCTATATGACCCCCCACAAGGACAAACGCCAGACCCTTTTCTTTTCCGCCACCCTCACCGATGAGGTTCTGCGCCTGGCCGATTCCTGGACCACCCAGGACAGGGTCCGGATAGAAATCGATCCGGAACAGGCTGCTGCGGACTCCATCCGCCAGATCGTCTACCTGACCACCGAGGACGACAAATTCAAACATGTCTACAATCTCATCACCTCGGAAAAGCTTACCCGGGTCATCATCTTTGTGAACCGGAAAGATACCACCACCTATCTTTCCTCAAAATTTTCCCGGTACGGCCTCAAATCAAGCGTTCTTTCCGGGGATGTCTCCCAGGATAAACGCTTCAAGGTGCTCAACAACTTCAAAAACGGAAAGATCAGCATCCTTGTTGCCACGGACGTTGCAGCCCGGGGGCTTCACATTGAAGGGATCAGCCATGTGATCAACTATGACCTGCCCATTGAGCCCGAACACTACATCCACAGGATCGGCAGAACCGGCCGGGCAGGAGCCAAAGGAACTTCCGTCTCCTTTGCCGATGAGATGAGTTCCTTCCAGCTCCCCCAGATCGAAGAGGTTCTGGGCCATAAAATTGACTGCGAATACCCCTCCGATGCCCTTGAACAGGACCTGCCCAAGCCCAGTCCCCGGCCCAAGAGCAAACCGGGCTCCGGAAAGAAACCGTATCGGAAAAGAAGGGCTCCCGGGAAAAAACCCTATAAAAAACCGTACTCCCCCAAAAAAGGAACCTGAACCCGGACAGGTCCCCCAGGGGCTTTTAAAATTAGGATTTGGTTTTAAGTTCAAGATCCGGAAATTATTTACCTGAAGGTTAATATATAGAATATTTCAAGGGTTACCATTTTTCCGCACACCGGGGATTGAGCCGAATGACATTATTTGCCAATGGCCTTGAGGTTGACACCGACCCATACTCAGTGTAAAACCTTACACTTAAAATTGACCGAGTTAACAGAAGGAGAGAAGATGTTTGGTCTTGGAATGCCTGAAATTCTGCTGATCCTGGCAATCGCCCTCATCGTCATCGGACCGAAGAGACTGCCGGAGTTGGCCAAAACCCTTGGCCGGGCCATGGGGGAATTCAAACGCTCTGCCCAGGATCTCAAACGGAGCATTGACCTTGAATCCACTGTCCAGGACGTCCCTGCCCCGTCCGAGGATCTTAAGACGGTCATCAAGGAAGCCAAAGAAGATCCCAAAACAGAGGTTGAAGAAGAGCCCGCCGAAGACAAAGATAAAACGGCCCAACCAGACTCTGATTTTTCCGAAGAGGGAGAGACCTCAGATTCTGAGAAACCGGACTCCAAGGGGAACCTGAACGAGTAAACCATGGACAATGAAAACAAAAGCCCTTTTACAGAGCATCTGGGTGAGCTGCGGGACCGGCTGGTCCGATCATTCATAGCCGTCGGCGTCGGATTTGTCGGGGCCTATTTTTTCAAGGAAAAACTCTTTGAAATCCTGACTTTTCCCCTGGTAAAGGCCATGGGAGAAAACGGCAACGCCCAGATGATCTTCACAGGCCTGCCCGAAGCCTTTTTCACCTATTTAAAAGTCTCTTTCCTGGTCGGTATTATCGCGGCCACCCCGGTGTTGTTCTACGAATTCTGGATGTTTGTCTCACCGGGTCTTTACAGAACTGAGAAAAAATATCTGATTCCCATTGTGGTTCTGTCCCTGTTTTTCTTTATTCTGGGATCTTCATTCGGCTACTTTATCGTCTTCCCTTACGGATTTGCTTTTTTCCTCGGATTTGCCACGGATACCATCCATGCCATGCCTTCCATGAAGGAGTACCTCTCCTTTGCATCCAAGATGCTCCTGGCCTTTGGGTTTGTCTTTGAACTTCCCCTGGTCCTTACCTTTATGGCCAGAATGGGTCTGGTCAATGTTGATTTTTTAAAGAAGAACCGGAAGTACGCCCTTCTCCTCTTTTTCGTCGGCGCCGCCCTGATCACCCCCCCGGATGTGATCACCCAGATCATGATGGCCCTTCCCCTGATGATCCTTTACGAAATCAGTATCGTCGGAGCCCGGGTTTTCGGGAAAAAACCCCTGGATATTGAGGACACTGATGAGGATCCGGACCCGGAAACCCATGGCCCGGAAGAGGAAGACCAAAATTCTTCCCAAGAAGATGAAGAGGTTGTTCCTGAAGACGATAAGGAGTGATCGGACCTCCTGCCCCCTTGTTTTTATCATTGACTTCGGCCCTGCAGATATGTAAAAAATAGGTCATGCAAAAGAAACTCCCGATGCCTTTTATGGACAGGTATCGGATAAAGGCAAAACAAATAGTTAATTGTAAAAAGGAGCAAAGCGAGTTATGAACAAAAGACTGGTCACACTTCTTCTGGCTGCAGGAATTGCTGTGATTTTTGCCGCCGGCGGACTCCAGGCAGGTACTAGTGTCGAAGATACCTTAAAAATGGAAACCGACGGCTACAAAAAACGCAAAAAAGGGGCCCCAAAATTCAAACTGGTGGAGTTTACTCACAAAAAACACATTGAAGAGTACAAACTCAACTGCGGCGAGTGCCATCACGACAAAGACGGCAAACCCCTGGCGGATCTCAAAATGGGCGACGAGGTCAAAAAATGCGGCGAATGCCACAACAAATTCAAAAAAGACAAGAAAAATAAAAAAGACATCATGGTCCATGAAAATGCCATGCATGGGAACTGCGTGGAATGCCACAAGGAAGCCAATATCAAAGCCGGCGACCCCAAAGGCCGGAAGGGCCCTGCTCCCACCTCCTGCGGCAAATGCCATGAAAAGGCATAAGCGGTAAAAAAACGCATATACATTTTTAAGGGTGTTTCCCCGTTTCCGGGGAAACACCCTTTTTTATTCCGCTAAAACCGCTAAAAGTCTAAAGCCTCATGCTTTGGGGTTTCCCCCTTTAGACTTTCGGCTTACAAAATCATATTGTCGATGAGCCGGGTCTTCCCCAGCATCACGGCAAGGGCCATGAGCACGGGCCGGTCAATCCTCTCCCCCTCCCCCAGATTGTCCAGGGTGGCAATGTCACAGATGGAGACATAATCAATCTTGATTCCAGGGCAGGAATTTAGAATCTGCCGGGCCTGTTCAAGGATCCGGGCCGGATTTTTTTCTCCGGATGCAACCATCTCCTTTGCCTTTAACAGGGATTGGTGCAGAAGCAGGGCATCGGACCTTTCAGATTCGTTCAGATACTTGTTCCGGGAACTCATGGCCAGCCCGTCTGCTTCCCGGACGATGGGCACCCCGATGATCTCTATATTGAGGCTGAGATCCCTGACCATCTGCCGGATAAGGGTCAGCTGCTGAAAATCCTTTTGTCCGAAGACCGCCTTATGGGGCCGGACGATATTGAACAATTTGGTCACCACCGTGGCAACCCCCCGGAAAAAGACCGGTCTGGACAGCCCGCAGAGGTGCAGGGGCAGACGGGTGAGTTCCACGTAAGTCTGGAAACCCTCCGGATACATTTCCCCTGCATCCGGGGTGAACACGGCTGCAGCCCCGATTTTTTCACAGAGTTCCAGGTCCCGTTCCAGGGCCCGGGGATAGGTGTCGAGATCCTCATTGGGCCCGAACTGGGCCGGATTGACAAATATGCTGACAATAAGGTCGTCGGCCTGTTTTTTACCCTCCTCCATCAGGGTCAGATGCCCCTTGTGAAGGAACCCCATGGTGGGAACAAATACAAGAGTCCGGCCCTTCCGGCGCAGTTCCTCTGAATGGGCGGTCATCTCTTTGATGGAGCTGATGATTTTCACGATTTCACCTCGGTTGATGAAGTTTATAATCCATGGCCTTGGCCACAAGCGAAGGGGCCCATGAGGGGGTTCCCAGGGCATGGATATGGGTATAGGTTCCAAAGGTATTGTTCCTATGGAACCCGTCTTTTTTATCCAGGATTCCCTTTCCCCTTTCCATGCGAAAGGCCATCTGAGTATCCTTGTACTCTATGGACCGGATCTTGGAGTACCTGAACTCGTGTCCCCTAAGGGTTTCCCCCTTTTTGTAAAAGGGATTGGAATGGACCACTTCTACCTTGGTATACCCGTGTCCCTGGGGTTTTTTGGACAGGCCGAACTTAATGGGAAATATTCCGGACATGGGATATTCCACATCATCCAGGCGAATACTCTCCCCCAGAAAAATCAGGCCCCCGCATTCGGCGTAAATGGGCAGTCCCTCCAGAGAAAGGCGTTTCAGATTCTCCCTGAAGGAATGATTTTTGGCCAGCTGGGGGGCATGGGTTTCCGGAAATCCGCCGCCCATATAGATGGCATGGACCGGGGGGATGGTCTCCTGTTTCAAAGGACTGATAAAGACGATCCTGGCCCCGAGATCCTCAAGGGCCCTTAAATTGTCCGGATAGTAGAACTGAAAGGCCGAGTCCCGGATGATTCCGATGGTCACCGAATCCGGGCCGCCCTTTTTCCCGGTATCCCGGGCAGGCGGGCAAAGCCCTGGCCTGGTCTGGCCGTCCGATGCCGTCACCAGTTCATAGAGCCTGTCCAGATCGATGTTTTCCCGGGCGATTTTAATGGCGGATTCAATGGCCTGATCCGTATAGGAGTGCTCCTCGGAGGTGACCAGCCCCATGTGGCGTTCAGGGAAATCCCCCTGACTTAATTTGGGAACGGCGCCCAGTACCGGGATATTGCAGAACCGCTCTATATTGGCCCTGACTTTTCCCTCATGGCGTTTTCCCGCCACCCGGTTGAGTACCACTCCGCAGATGCGGATGCCGGGATCAAAATTCATGCAGCCCATGAGGAGGGCAGCCATGGTCCGCGTGCTTTTGGTACAGTCCAGGACCAGAAGAACCGGCAGGTTCAGAAGCTTGGCAAGTTCACTGGTTGACGTGGAGCCCTCGGTGTCTATGCCGTCATAAAGACCCCGGTTGCCCTCGATAAGGGCAAGGTCTGAATCTTGGGAATTGATAAAATAAGAGGAGATCACCGTTTCCGGTGTACAAAGAAAGGTGTCCAGATTGTAACAGGGGCGGCCGGCTGCCCTGGAGAGCCAGCCGGCGTCGATATAATCAGGCCCCTTTTTAAAGGGGGATACCCTGAGATTTGACTCTTTCCATGCTGCAGTTATCCCTAAGGATATAATTGTTTTGCCCGAACCACCCCTGAGTCCTGCAACAATAACTCCCGGGACATTTTCCCTACTGGCCTGCATGGATTTAATTCTAATATCTTATTCTTCGCCTTCAGAAGAGTGCTGAATACCCGCACCTTTGAGACCGTACATGGTAGTGGATCCGGAAGACCAGAATTCCAGCTCTCCGGTTTCAACCATTTTATTAACGACTTTTTTAATGGCCCGGGGTTTGTCATCGGGAAAGATCTTATAAAAGTCCTTGATATAAAACTTGGTTTTGGATTTGGACTTTTTGGTCAGCCAATCAACAACCGCTTTTTTTGCAGCCTCTGTATTCTCAAGAAGTTCGCTCATGTTTCGCTCCTTTGCGTTAAAACGGATGAACCGGAGAACACGAATGCCCTCCGGTTCACCCTCATTATTTACAACGAGTGTTCAAATAACCAATAAATTAGAATTTGAACTGAGTGGACTGACGCCAACTCATGTAAGCCTGCTGACGGAAATCGTCAATCAGGTGATGGGTAAACGGAAGTTCACAAACTTCAAAGAATTTTTCCCATCCGATTCTCTCGGCCCAGTCACCCAGACGCTCGTATTTGTTGGCACCGTTTGAATAGGCATTCACCATCTTATTAATGGCATCTGTCATGGAAGGCCATCTCGGCATTTCATTGGGCAGGAAGGCAACAACAACCTTGGAGAACTTGGGATCGGAGATCCGGTTGGAGACCTTACCACCGGCCATGAGAACGATACCGTCACCTTCGGCATCTGCCAGAGGCATGGAAGGACACATGGTGTAGCAGTTCCCGCAGTACATGCATCTCTCATTTTTAACGGCTACGGATTTAACTTCGGTTCCATTGGCCAGTGTCTGTTTGGCCGGCTTGATGGCTGCCGTGGGGCAGGCAGATACGGCCAGGGGAATTTCACAGACCTTGTCCAGGTACTCATGATCCAGCATGGGCGGTTTTCTGTGATATCCGAGAATAGCGATATCAGAGCAATGAACCGCGCCGCACATGTTCAGACAGCAGGCCATGGAAACTCTCAGCTGGGCCGGAAGTCTCATCTGCTGGAAGTCTGAGAACAGCTCATCCATGGTGGCCTTTACCGTACCGGAGGCATCGGTGGCAGGCGTATGACAATGAATCCAGCCCTGGGTGTGAACGATATTGGTCACGCCGGCACCGGTACCGCCGATGGGGAACTTAAAGGAACCGCCTTCAAATTTTCTGGAAGCCAGATCATTTTTCAAAGGCTCCACCTTGTCCTTGGAATCAACCATGAACTCGATGTTGTTCCGGGTGGTAAAACGAACATACCCGTCGCAATGTTTGTCTGCAATTTCACAGATCTCGTTGACGTGGGTGGTGGACATCAAGCGGGCACCACCGCATCTTACGGTATAGACTTCGTCCCCTGAATCAGCAACATGAACAAGGACGCCGGGCTCAAGAATTTCATGATGAGACCATTTGCCTTTATTTTTTGCGATAACAGGAGGATAAAATTCGTTATGATCTTTCGGACCGATGTCAGTGATTCTGTTTTCCATCGGCTTGTCTGGATTATAACCAGTAGAAATAAATGCCATTATAAATCTCCCTTCCTATCTCTGATGATGTTTTCTGTATTCTTCAACGTCGCGTTCCCAGCCGCCTGTCACTTCATCTTCTTTCCAGAAGATGTAGGGGTTGGTTCTCGGGTAGGCAACGTGCTGAGGCATGGGATCAATACCAGTGACTTCAAGAAGTTTCTGGAAACCCTGACGCATGATCAGCTCACCAAGACGCTCACGGTTTTTACCTTCTTCCATCCACCAGTCCCAGACATTTTCGATTACTTCAGTGATGGCTTCGTAATCATTGTCAGGATTCACCTCTACGAAGGGAACAAGGAGAGAACCCATCTGGGCACCGTCAAGGATGGGGGCTTTTGCACCGACCAGGATGGAGCAACCGGTTTCTTTACCGACTTTCAGGGCTCTGGGCATTACATTGATGCAATGCATGCAGCGGGTGCAGTTGGCATTGTCAATGAAGAGTTTTTTGTTTTCAAACTTCATGCATTTTGTGGGACAGAGACCGGTAACTTCTTTTTCAATGTCAAAGGGGCCCCAGTCTTTACCCTTATGGGCACCGGCATTGGCCGGATATGCAGGATCGTTTTCCACATATTTATTCACTGCATCCTGATCAATGCGGATATCGTCTTTCCATGTACCGATGAAGGACATGTCGGAACGGGCGATGGAGGCCACGCAGCAGTTGGGGCAGCCGTCAAGTTTGAATTTAAACTTGTAGGGGAATGCCGGACGATGGAGTTCATCCTGGTACTCATTGGTCAGGAAGTAAACCAGTGCATTGGTGTCGTAACAGGCATATTCACATCTGGACTGGCCAAGGCAGTCGGCAGGGGTTCTTAGGTTGGAGCCGGAGCCGCCGAGATCCTGGTTCATGTCATGGGTCAGTGTCCAGAAGACTTCTTCCAGCTGGGGAGTAGTGGTACCCAGAAGGATGATGTCACCGGTTGCGCCGTGCATATTGGTTACACCGGAGCCCCTGAAGTCCCACAGTTCGGTCAGGCTCTTCAGGTAATCGGTTTTGTAGAACTTCCCTGCGGGCTGATTCACACGCATGGTATGGAAGTGCTCAACACCGGGGAAGGCCTGGGGCTGATCGCAGTACCTGCCGATAACGCCACCGCCGTAGCCGAAAACGCCTACGATACCGCCATGTTTCCAATGTGTTCTACCATGCTTGAAAGAAAGCTCCAAAACACCCAGAAGATCGTCCACACAATCCTGGGGAATCTGGAATTCAACACCCTTTTCATTCTTTGCTCTGACTTCAGCCTGCTGTTTCAGGTCAGAGACAAAGCTAGGCCATGGACCGGTTTCAAGCTGGTCCAGTAAAGGAGTTTCATGCTTAGCCATTTACTTACCTCCGTTAAAAGTTAAATTACATTACATTAATGAAAAGGTTTTCCAAACTTTTCATTCATAGTCTAAATGCCTGTTATTACAAAAACTTAGAAACGCTTATTTATTTCATAAGAAATAACTTTAGCAAAATAACATTGCAGATATAAAATTTCTATTTCCACATGTCAATAAAAATCCTGTGCCCGGCTGTTTTTAAAAATCCCATGGATAGCGGCACAATGGGATTCAAGACAATTGTTTATCAGATCCGATTCCGAAGCCCCCGGACGCCATTGGTCCATCATCTTTCCAATGATCTCCTCCAGGGTCCCGGCGTCAAACCCCCGGATAAACTGAACAAAACCCTCCGCAAGGGGAGACCTTTTTCCCGACGGATCATCAAGCCCGGAAGGGGCATCTGGGTGCTGATTTTCATGATCCTGAAGCCCCTTAAAAAATCCTTTTACACAGGCCCTTAAAACCGGTTCATCCAGGAAAACCGCTTCACCGGTTCCGTCCAGGCGGTCCAGCCGGATTCTCAAAGAGAGATTTAAGAAGAAAAAGAGCAGGGAAGGCAGGACATATTGTCCTGTGGGATCGGAAGGGAACTCCACCAGGGGGCCGTACCCCCTCACACTGATCAACTTCACCGGAAGATCCGGTTTTTCAATGTCCGCCACAAAATCCCCGGCCGCATGGTGCCAGGGGAAAATCTGTTCAAAGGTATCAAGGTCGTAGAATGAGGTGAGGATAAAGGCCACCTGCTCATAGATGGGCAAAGCCTGTTCAAGGGAGAGAAAGGAGCTGTTGCCGGAATCCTCCCAGACCGCTATCCGGCGGGGCTCTTTAGAACCGGTGATATGGAATTCCCGAAATCCTTGAAACCACTCTCCCAGGAAAAAACCGAATTCATGGCCTTTTTCCATGAACCTTCCCATGCCAAATACACGGGGGATAAGGTCTCCGGCGTTTTTTTCCCCCAGCATGGCCAGAAGACCGTACTCCCTTTTCAGAAGGGCAAGACCTGGATCCGAAACCGCCCCGTTCAGAACAAATGAAACGGTCCCCCCGTCATCAGCATCCACATCGATCTTTACCGGGTGATAAAAGGCCCCGTGCTTGATAAGAAAGAGAGAGATCTTTTTTATCCCTTTCTTGCCTTGCGACGTCTGAGACAGGGCAGAATACAGAATCCGGCCCTTGTCTGCCGAGAGAAAAGTCCGGCAGGCTGAGAAATAATCCCCGATTGTCAGATCTCCGGGGATATCCGAATTTTGGGATTGAACGGAGGGGTCATATTGGGAGATCCTCCCTGACAGGGGAAGAGCCCAGAGGGGGCTGCCGGGAAGGATCTCTTGATTGTTACCTGAAATATAAAAAGAACATTCAGGAGATTGAATCATGCCGCCCTATGGGGAGCAAGCTCATTCAGCAGTTCGGGATTGACTTCGAATCCGAGGCGGACCGCTTCATCACAATGTTCGATGGCCTTTTTATAATCCTTTAATTCCAGGTATCCCACGGCCAGGTTATTATGGGCAATGGGAAATTCAGACTCGATATTTACGGCCTCAAGATTGGCCTTGATGCTTTCCTCCACCAGACCCTTCATGAAATAGGCCGTGCCCAGGGTGGTATAGGCCTGGATAAAATTCTTGTTGTGGATAATCGCTTTTTTCAAATGCTTAATGGCCTTGTCCAGCTTTTCCTCATCCTCTTTGGGATCTTTCCCATCCACCAGCTGCAGCAGGACAAAGGCCATGTTGCCGTAGCCCTCTGCAAATCCGGCCCGGGCCTTGGTCGCCCGTTGATTGAACCGGTAACAGCCCTCCAGATCGTTTCTCTTCAGACAGAGTCCTCCCAGAAGCACATAGGCCTCGGCAAGGGTGGGACTGCAGTCAATGGCATCATGGAGGACTCTTTCCGCTTCGGCGTACTCCTGCTTTCCCATGAGCGCCACGGCAAGGTTGTAATGGGTGGTTCCGCAATCGGTGTTCCGGGACAATTGATCCCTCAGTTTGGCGATCTGCTCATCTGCATTCTGGGGCAGATTGACCGGGTTTTTGCCGGCCGGGGTTTGAGCATCAGACATATATAACTCCTTAAGATCGATTAACATCTTGTTTTCTGGTTGAAATCTACTATAATAAAGCCCTCAACCCAGGTGTCAAGGTATTTGAAGAAAATCACCTTCTGCCCGAGGGGAATAATAAAGATTGAACCTGCGCCTGACATATGGTAGCAAGGCATTTTATAAAGATTACACAATTTCAGGAGCATTAAATTATGGATCAAGGATGTTTTACCGCATTAGTCACCCCTTTTAACGAGTCCGGCGACCTGGACCGGGAGGGTTTTGAGCAGCTCATCGACTTCCAGATCGAAAACGGCATAACCGGGATTCTGGCCACCGGCACCACAGGGGAAAGCCCCACATTCAAATGGAAAGAACATGACCTTGTTATCGCCCTGGCTGCCAGGCAGGCCAAGGGGAAATGCCTCTGCATCGCGGGAACCGGATCCAACAACACCGCCGAAGCCCTGACTGGTACCGGACACGCCGTCAAAGAGGGGGTGGACGCTGTTCTCCTGGCAGACCCCTACTACAACGGCCCCAGCTCCCTTGAAATCCGGAAAGAGTACTATGAAACCGTGGCCAGGGAATATCCCGGGGTGGAGGTCATCCCCTATATCATCCCCGGCCGGACCGGAGCCCAGATGCTTCCCCAGGATCTGGCCCTCCTGGCTGAATCCTGCCCCAATGTGACTTCGGTAAAAGAAGCCACGGGCAGCCTGGAAAATATGAAACTGACCCGGGAATTCTGCGGAAAAGACTTCAAGATCCTGTCCGGGGACGACGGCCTGGTCTATGACATCATGACCGACCCTGCCGTCAAGGCCTGCGGATCTTTCTCCGTCATGTCAAACATCGTCCCCGGTTTCATGACCGAAATGGTCTCCCTGATCAATAAAGGAAAGCCCGAAGAAGCCAGACTCCTGCAGGAAAAACTTACCCCTCTGCTCGATCTTGTGGGGGTCACCACCCAGGAGGAAAGCAAATTCGGCCCGGTAAGCTGCCGGGCAAGAAATCCCCTGCCCCTGAAAACCATGATGCAGATCCTGGGCATGCCATCGGGACCCTGCCGGAAACCCCTGGGCCGGATGACCCGGAAAGGACTCGATATTGTCTTGGCTGCCATGAAAAAAGTCCAGTCCCGGACCCCGGAACTCTTTGAACCCATTCAAAAGGCCTTTAATGTGGATATTGACGAGAGGATCAATAATCCGGAATATCATGTTGGGCTGTGGTATGATTATTAAAAGCGAGAACAGCTAGATCCGCTGGATCAGCGAGAAAAGCAGGGGGAAGGACTGGCGTCCTTTCCCCTTTTTCATTGGAATTGTCAGTAATTTTCCTACCGGAAAGACTTAAAATTCCACGTTTCTGATGTATTTTCCTCCAAGTGAAATCAATTTTGTATTCTATAAACCTGATTTTGGTGAGTTGCTGCTATGATCTGGTAAAAGGCGGTCAACAATGTATTTTCTTGATCCTTCAGCAAAAAAGTACAACCTCAAGATATTGTGGTTGAGGTGAAATTTGAAATATGAGAACTATAGCCAGAAGTGCTCACTTTTATAAAAGGGTTGACTGATAGACATAGGGCTCGGTTCGATTGCCACAACTGTGATCTGATTAATCGCTCTACATTTCAGTATCTTGAAGCTTTTTCTCCAACTTATGTCAAGAACGAATTCGGTATAAAAAATAGGAATAGGTATGCTTATTGCTTTACACAAATGTTTTAAATGTTAAATACTATTCAAAGCAAGGAGCAGTCATGAGAATAAACCCCATTTCAGCCCAAGCTGCATTTTTGAATTATCCTTGTCAGCCGGAAAAAATTTCCTCATCACCCGGAAAAATTGATGTAGTCACCCTCTCGGAAGAAGGGAAAATGATGCAAGCCCAGGTCTCAGAGAACAACTCATCATTAATTGGCACCTTGGAAAACTTCATGGATGGTGCTGGAAAGGATGGAGTGATCACTCTGGATGAAATTCAGGCCTTTGGTCAAAAAAATTTACAAATAGCTGAAAATATCCTGACGAATACACTTGAACAACTTAATATTTCGTCGGATTCCAAAATTTCAATACATACTGACAAAGAGGGGTTGATCCGGGTTAATTCCGATCTCTCAACAAGCGACAACGATAGATTGGAGGCCGCATTAAATAAGCATCCCGATTTTCAGCAGGCTTTTACTAAAGCAAGTTCCAACCAATCTCTGGTAAATGCGGCAGAAAAACATATGGAATTTGCCCAAGCCTATGCGCAGGACCCCAAGTCAGCTGTGGCCCAATACAATATCGGAAGTTCCTCGTCAGGGGAGTATGTGCTTCAATATGCACTAGGCCAGACCGCTCTTGTTTTTCAAAATTCAGTCTTTCAGGTAGGATAAAAATATCCCCGGAGACTCGCTTCATAAATCTCAAGAAAAACCTGTGCTCTCAGGCCCGTTTAATTATCTGTTTCGAGAAAGTTAGGGATGGTTCAATTTAATACAACCATTGGCTCTTAAGGAATTTCAGTTACATAGCCGATAAATTTAGTAAAACAAAATAATTAACCATCCTAATTGAAAGGTGATTGTATGCAAACCTCGATTTTTTCAGGACAAACATATCGCAACTCTATCTTCACGTTACAAGACCAGGTTTCAACTCAGCGAGCAAACAGTATTGGAGATGCACAACAAACTGAAGTCATTGTAGAAACAAAATCAGTGAAAATTACCTCAGGGTATGATTTAACCAATATGACTTCTGGGGATATGCTTGGTTTGGCTAAATCGTTTTATGAAGAAGGAAATACTCAAGATTTTTTAAGTTTGACAGTTTTTAGCGCTCGTGCTGCCCTTGAGGACCACCCAGACGCGTATGTTACAAAAACTTGGACAACTCCCCGCAATAAAAATGGGACTTTTAACTTGCTGGCTGAAATTCAGGCTACGCCTAAATACGCAACAGGTTCACCTGAATTGGATGCCGAAAATAAGGTTGATCGGGAACATCTTTTAAATACTCTTTTATCTCTGCCAGTTCAAACGACGATTATAGAACAATCATCAATTAATATTACGGTATGATAAAATCAGTAGCAAAAATTAAAATTGTATAGCCTGATGGTATTACCAGTCACATACCTTACTCTGTCGGGGGCAAAATTAAGCAGATGCTTTCCCCTTTCACTATTGGTTTATCTGTCAAATGTAGAATACGATTTTTTCTGAACACTTATGGTATAATTGATCACGTATGTGGATCAGAGTGCGCCCATGGCGCTTATACCATGATTGTACACTTTTCATTCGTTCATTTTTTGTCTCATTTTCAGTCAAAAACTATCCTATTTTAAACGATAATTTAAAAATGAGTAAAACTCTTTATTACCAAGCGTTTTAAAAGATTTGGTTGACATCCCAGGCCGCCGCTACAGTTTCAAAAACGATTGCGCTTGAACGAGGCCAGACGTCTGATGCTTACAAAAAACATAGATGCCCTGAGCGAAACATTTGAAGTTGGATATGAAAGCGCCTCTCAATTCAGCCGTGAATACAGCCGGTTGTTCGGCGCTCCGCCTTTACGGGACATTAATCGTCTGCGAGAGGCAGCCACATCATAGTAAGCTAATTTTTCTCTCCCCATGTCTTTGCGCTACGGTTGACCTTTTTGCGCACGATCGACCAGGCGTCTCCAACGTTGAACATGGATTCCGGCAGTGCGTTCAGCATTTTCTCATACAGAGACAGAGGAACCGTAAAGGTCAACTCATCCGTTTTCATAAATTTTCTGGCTGAAGGGTCAAAACCACCGAGTACGGCTTTTTCCATTCCCTGTTCTTTGTAGTAAAGCGGCCAGGCGAGGATATTCGTGCACCCGGCTCCAAACGGAGAAGCTATACTGTCCACATCGCCTGTAGTAAATGTTGTTTGGGTGAAGAGGCCACTCAACACCTCAGGCCGAGCAAAAAAGATAACGAATTCAGGCTTTTGATCCTCTGAAAAATGAGATAGTGGTTTAAAAATACAATATTTTGCTGGTGGTTTGCGGGGATCAACTTTGCTAAGAAATTTTCTCATGGCTTCTGGGGACGGCAGGTATCGCTCTCCATGGACGGGCGTCCCCTCAAATCCTGTAGTAACATAGTGTTCGATAAATCTGAGGTTGGGCTTCATCATTGAACAATAGAACACGCCCCCTAGGCACCCATACTCTTCTGTTGAAATATATGCAGCACTATTTTTTTTCCTGGCCAGCCAGATATTACCGATCACGCAGGAAAACGTTTTCATAACTTCCTGCATGTCCACCTGGCCCTGGTCTTCCATCTCACGTGAGATAGGAATCCCTGGTTTAGGACCATAGGCTTCTTCCGGTTTGGTGTCATCGTAATAAACGCCAAAGGGTTCTTGGTCCAACCCTAGGTGCTCAAGAAATACGTTTGTTTCTTCAAGGATTGATTTAAAATTCATTGCGCCTCCTTTATGTTGTGTATACAACTATTAAATCGTTTTTTTAGGCTTGTCTAATTATTCCTTTTATCCAGGTTTGATATGATGTGCCGCAGGGCTGATTGGCAGGCCAATTGCTCCTCTTCAGTCATGCCACACTGCGCTTCCTTTAAAATGGTTCTGGCAATATTCGAGCAGCGTTCTGCCGTATCCAGGACCTTTGAAGTCGGCTTTACCAGCTTTTGCCTGCTGTCTTTTGGATCCTTGGTCCGTGCAATCCAATTGCGTTTCTCAAGTCCATCAAGCAGCCGGCTGACGCTAGATTTTTCGAGATATAATTTTTCTCCAAGCTGCCTTTGGGTGATGACACCATCGTTCAACAAAACAAGAATGGCCCCCCATTGTTCAGCAGTCATGTCGATATTATCCGCTTGGAATTTTGCTGTAAGCGTATTACTTAGCATCCTGTTGGCCAATCCGGTTAAATAACCCAAAGATTTATTGTGATCATAATCAAATGCCATAATTGATTGTGTACACAACCAATTGGCTTATGTCAACTGATTTCAAGTGGTTTATTGGCATTCAACTTTTTCCTTAATCTGAGGGATTACCCCTTTATAGGGGAGTTCGCCTAAATTCTGAACCACGATTGACCATAATGTTTTTACCTGTCTTCATTTTTAAAATCGTTTAACTTTTAAGAAATGGTTGGCCAGTTTTATCATTGATCATGTCTGATTTTATTCGCGTTAATTTTCGTATAAAAAACAGTAAAAACTCATAATGTATTAGAGCGAGGCATGTGTCTATCATTGAACTCGTTGGCCGTCTTGGCTGAGACCCAAGGCTGATACCATTATTCAACACCTTCTCAGACCAAGATTTCAGCAAATGAAGCTTAACCTCAGGTGTTCAATCCGTGGGGAGGATCATCCTAAAACTTACTCTTTGCTTTGAACTACCTTTTTAGATTTTTCAGGTAAACTCGTGGCAACCGCAGTAACCAATATAGGTAAGCAGGCTATTGTAGCTATTCCATACCAGACACTGTAAATGTCGGCGATTTTACCTATCAATGGTGTTGCGGCCCCCCCAATAGAAATAGCGACGCCTAAGGTAATGCCAGACGACAACCCAACTCTGTTTGGCAAATAATTTTGTCCCATTACAATAGATGGACCGTACGTCGCATATAATATCGACCCAATGGGGATCATTAAGCTTATAGCAATTAATACATTATTGATTGAAATGAAAATCGGAAGAAGTAAGGTTAGTCCCAAGAAACCTATTATGATTACTTTTTTCTTTCCGAATTTATCTGCCAGCTTTCCCCCAATGAGATTGCCCACAATACCAGAACCTGCAAATACTGTTAGAGCAAATGACCCCATCATTTTTGACTGATGCAGATGGTTGATCCAATAAATGGGAATAAACGTATTTAAACCATAAAATATTACGGATCGTCCGATAATAAACATCGTCAACCGAAGAAATGCCCACCAATCTTCTTTCTCTTCAGGCTCCGAGGTAGAGTCATTCTTTTTATTGTTTTCTCGAACGATCGATTTAAACTTAGAAAATTGTGTTGCCATGAATATAGCCATGAATGTAACGGGAAGAACAAGGATGATAGTACCTTTCAAACCCCATTGAAGGAGCGCGGTTGTTATCAGGAAAGGTCCAATGGCAAAACCGATTGTCCCTCCAACACCAAAAATACTCATGGCAGTATTTTTATGATTCCCAGCTTCAAAATTAACCAAGCGTGCAGCCTCGGGATGATAAGCGGCGATTCCAATTCCACTTATGATCGTCAAGACCATGATTAGTTGATAACTTTTACATAGCCCTGTCAAACCAAGACCAAATCCGGCAAGGAGCAACCCAATTGACAAAAGCCATGGTTTTGAAAATCTATCAGCGGCATACCCGAAAATTGGCTGAATAACACTTGATGCTAAATTAGCGGCAAAAACAATGCTGGCTGCGGCTGTATAGGTCAGATCATAAGTCGATATAAAGAATGGCAAAATTGCTGGCAAGGCCCCCTGATTAACATCAGTTATTAAATGCCCCAAGGATAATGTCCAAATTGATTGTCTTTTCATAACAAACTCCAGGCGGTGTTTTCTCTCTGGTTTATTGACGATAGCATGAAAATTAATATATATCTTGCGATATGAGGACAAAAAATAGCGACAATGAGACAAACCCCGGATTTTCTGACCCACAAAATATTATAAAAAAACCGCGCCCTGTTGCATGGATGGCAAAAGAATTCCCTTCGGGGCACCTAATAGAGTCTCACCTGCATATTCGATCCCAACTCTTATATGCATCAAGAGGCGTGATGACCGTCACAACAGGAGAAGGTATTTGGGTTGTTCCACCATTTCGTGCAGTATGGATACCGGCTCAAACACAACACCAAATTAAAGTGTCAGGGAATTTATCAATGAGAACCCTATATATTGAGCCCAACTTTTTCCCTGAAGCACCTGAACATTGCTGCGTAATATCGGTCTCTCCTTTATTGAGAGAACTTATTTTACATGCCATAAAAATGCCAAATCTCTATCAACCTGATAGTCCAGAAGAACACATCATCACAGTGATTTTAGATCAAATCCAAAACATGGCTGTAACACCACTGAGCCTGACAATTCCAAAGGATTCTCGGCTTAAAGAGATTTTTGTAAAGTTGTCAGAAAACCCTGGTGATAATCGAACACTGGAAGATTGGGGGAAACTTGTCGGTGCGACAAGGCGAACATTGACTCGACTTTTTCAATCAGAATTAGGCACTGGCTTTGGGCAATGGCGGCAGCAAATCAGAATTTTAGAATCCTTAAAACGGTTAGCACTAAATGACCCTGTTACTACAATTGCTATTGATCTTGGTTATGACAGTCCGAGTGCTTTTATCTCTATGTTTAAAAAAGCGCTTGGTAAAACCCCCGGTCAATATTTTCAGTCAGATATCAAGTGAAACCAAACATTTGAAAAGTGTTACTTATGTCTATACTTGAACGCTTTTAAAAAATTCCCCAACCACAATATGTGGTATGGACCAGTGTCTTTTGATTGCCTGGCGAAAAATCAAGAGTATTGGAGATTAAGAATCCCCGTCCGGAAAAATCAACTGTAAAGTTAATATATTGCAAACCTGATAATCGAGAATTCTCAAAATCAAGATTTCATTTCAACTGATTGAATAAACGAAAAAAAAAGAGCCATGAACGAAATTGCGTCCATGGCCCCTTAATTTTTCGGAATCTGCTGTTCTCGCTGTTCTCGCTGATCTAGCTTTCCTTACTCTCCTTGACCGTAAACTTCTCCTGTCCGGCCTGAAAAAACATGGCCTTCAGCCATTGAAACCCGAACTGGAGCAGTTTGACGTCATCATTTCTGATCTCTTGGATCTTTTCTTCGGGGAGTTCGTACCGGTCCAGAAACGAACTCTTAAAAACAAAGTCTTTGAATTTGTCTATATTGTAACAGACCATGAAAAACATCTTTTTGCTTTCCTCGGAAAGCTTCATGCTAGGGGGAAGGGATTTTTTCCGGACCATGAGATCGAGCCAGCCCTCGTTGACCTCATCCCTGAGATCCACGCCCTGGTCTTCCCGCCATTCGGCCACGCTCCATTCCTTGTCCTCTTCAAAGCCCCGGCAATGGGCCTCCTTGACCGTAAAAAAGAACTCATCCTTTTCCCCCTGCTCCCCGGAATAACTTAGGGAGCCCACCCCAAGGGGATAGTAGCGGCAGGTGGTGGGACGATCCTGGTATATGGCGCATCCTTCCTTGTCTTCAACAAAGGGACAGGACTTTCGTTCATCGTCCAGCAGTTTCAGGGTGACCACGGGCATATCGGCCTTTTCAAGCATCTGGGGCGTGGTAAAAACGGAGAGAAACTCTTCCGAGGTCAGGTCCAGTTTTTTGCGCATGGTCAGGATATCATAGGGGGTGAGCATGATATCGATTCCCCTGCAGCAGTCGGTAAAGCACTTGACGCCCTTATGACAACTGAATTTGAACTTGCTTTTCAGACTGAGCTGCTCAGGGGGAATCTCAGCGGCTCTTTTATTTTCATCACTCATTGGTTATCCTCATTATTTTATAACAAAAGGGTTTAAGGCTATGGACTATACGGGGAAAATATAATAATGTCAAGCGGATAGGATCTAAAATCCCCCTTAGCTGTTATGTCCGGCAAACAGATTTTATTTGACAGGACAAAAATTCCCGACTATGAGAAGGGGCAAGCCCGATTCAGAGAAAAAAACAGAGAGATATTGTCTGTAGAATAAACCAAAGGAGTGATAATGAAGGTAAAAAAAGCCGTATTCCCGGTGGCCGGTCTCGGCACCCGGTTTATCCCGGCCACCAAGGCCATGGCCAAGGAAATGCTTCCCGTGGTGGACAAACCCATTATCCAGTATGCCGTGGAAGAGGCGTTCAACGCCGGAATCGAACAGATCGTCTTTGTTACCGGCCGGGGGAAAAAAGCCCTGGAAGACCACTTTGACCGGTCCTTTGAAATTGAGCACGCCCTGGAAAAAAAGGGCAAGACCGATATGCTCAGGCAGATCCAGCAGCTGGTGCCCCGGACAGGGACCATTGTCTATACCCGTCAGCACGAACCCCTGGGGCTGGGCCACGCCATCTGGTGCGCCCGGGATATCATAGGGGATGAGCCCTTTGCCGTACTCCTGGCGGACGATCTGATCCAGAGCCCCAAACCCGTTCTATCTGAAATGGTCAAAAAATTCGACCGGATCCGGGCATCCATGGCCGCGGTAATGGAAGTTCCCGATGACCAGACCGACAAATACGGAATCCTGGATGCCGTAGAAGTGGAAAATGATATCGTCCGTATCAAGGACATGATCGAAAAACCGTCTCCAAAGGAGGCCCCCTCCAACCTGGCCATCATCGGCCGGTATATCCTCATGCCCAAGATCTTCGAATACCTGGGCCAAAAGCAGTCCGGTGCCGGCGGAGAAATCCAGCTCACCGACGCCATGAAAAGCCTTTTGGAAGAACAGCCCATTTTCGGATATAAATTTTCCGGGAAACGCTTTGACTGCGGCGACAAGGCCGGTTTTCAGATGGCCAACCTGGCCTTTGCCCTTGAACGGCCTGAAATCAGGGACCGGTTGATCGGCTTTATCAAAGAGATTCAAAAAGATTTTTAGGGAAGCTTTAGACTTTTTTATATTGGCTGTAAAAGGCCATGACCTTCCGGACATAGGCCTTGGTTTCTTTATAGGGCGGAATCCGCTTATATTTATCCACTGCTGTCGGCCCGGCATTGTAGGCGGCCAGGGCCAGGGAAAGTTTGTTCTTATACCTTTTGAGCAGGCGCTTGAGATATAGGGTACCGGCCATGATGTTCTGGGAAGGATCAAAGGGATCTGCCACGGACAGATCCTGACAATTTTCAGGCATGATCTGCATCAGCCCCCTGGCCCCTTTTTTGGAGATCGCCCGGGGATTAAATCCGGATTCCACCCGGATCACCGCCTTGATCAGGGAAAACTCCAGCCCGTGCCTGGCCCCGGCCTTCCGGATGATGGGGTCATAGGTCCCGCTGTCATAAATAGTGTTCTCCCCGGCCCCTGATTTCCGGGATTCTTCCTTCATATAGAGAATATAGTTGGGATCCGTGGGGGTATTGGTAAAATGATGAACCCCGTCCCGGTCAACGTAATGATAGATATGGGCGCTGACAGGCCCGGCAGGCAGGAGCAAAAGGCAGACCCCGACCACCAGGGCTTTCACCTTGTCCCGGAATCCTCCCTGACCTGAAAATCTTATGCGGTCAGGACCTCTGCTCTTTTCTCTTCTTCTCAATCCTTTCCCTGTACTCTTTTAAGACCAGTTTTTCGGGAAACTGGGGTTTGGCCACATACTGGCCGGTATTGGCAAAAAAGGTCTCCACCAGATTTTCAAGGACCTCCTCCTTGTCCCTGTCCATGATCATGTTCCGTTCAATCCTGTACTCATAAACGATATGATCCCCCAGGGTTTCCACGATATCATCGGCTTCCCGGGGTGTCAGGCTCTGGGTTTTAAAAAGATCCCGGTTTACGGGGATCTCCATCCTGGCCGCCATGATGACCACCCAGGCATCTTCCCCGATCTTTCTGGACAGGTCGTGAATCACCAGATCATGGTTGTTTTCAAGTGCAATGGTCTTAACGATGTTTTCTTTCATTCTGCTGTATCCTGATCCCTTCTCAACCGCCGGAACCCTGTCTTAAAAAAGCTCCAGCTGGATCTGTTTCGGTTTTGCCTTTTCCTGGATCCGGCTCTGCTCCGTCCGGGTCAGCCGGCGCTCAATATCGTCCAGGAACAAGGATCTCTCTCTTTTTTGAACGGTGCCATATATGCGTCTTTTTCGGGCATAAGTCAAATAGAGAATGTCCATTGCCCGGGTCATGGCCACGTAGAACAGCCTCCTTTCCTCCTCCGGGTCATCACAGGTCTTCCCGTCCCTGGCAAAGGGAATCAGGCCCTGTTCACATCCTGCCACAAACACCACGGGAAATTCAAGCCCCTTGGCCGCATGGATGGTCATGAGGGATACCTTTTCCGCCGAGTCTGCGAGATGGTCCGGATCCTGATCCAGGGCCAGGCTGTCCAGGAGATCCCCGGGATCGGCATGGATGTCCGCCAGGTTAGACAGCCTGGCATAGGCGGTTCTGACCTCATCTTTTTCTCCCAGCAACCGGCCAAGATCCATCCATTCCTTGAGATTTTCCAGGCAGGCAGAGCTGGTCAGACCGGCCAGTCTGCCTTTGATTTCCTCCAGGGCCGGTCCAATCCCTTTGCTCCCGGAAGCCGGAACCAGGCCGGGATTCTTTTGCAGCCAGGCCCCAAGGTCTTCCCTCTCCCTTTCCCCTGCCCGGCCCCCCAGGTATTTTAAAAAACCGATCATCTCCCGAATGCCTTCCATGCCGAATTCTTCCCCTTTATCCGCCGCCTGGAAAGGGATGCCCTCTTTTTGAAAAACCTGGACAAAGGTTTTCAACTGCCTCTTGGTCCGGCAGAGAACGGCGAAATCCGAAAAAGAGTACTCTTTCCCGTCTCCCGGGTCTGATCCTGCCCCCTCCTTGATTCTCGCATCCATGGAAAAAAAGGAAAGCCCGCCCATGAGGGATTCTATGACTTTACCGGCAGCCACGGCCTCGGCCGTTTCCGTGGCCGCCTCCCGGATGATCAGCCTCTGTCCCGTGTCCAGATTGGAGAAGATCTTCCGGTCCTGTCCCTCCGGGTCGGGTCTGGAGATCATCTGGCATGAGGCGTCCAGAATGGTCTGGGTGGACCTGTAATTCTGTTTCAGACGGAACTTTTCGCACCCGGGAAAATCCTCCTCGAACCGGTTAAAGTACCGGTGGTCCGAGCCCCTGAACCCGTAAATGGACTGATCCGGATCCCCGATGACCAGGAGATTCCCCTTTCCGGCCAGAAGTTTGACCAGCTCATACTGGCCCAGATTCAGGTCCTGGTACTCATCGATAAAAATATATTCAAACCGGTCACGGATTCTGCCCAGCAGTTCAGGATCATCCTTCAGGCGATTATGGCTTTGAAAGATCAATTCCTCGTAATCCACCAGGTTCATTTCCCGGCAAAGCGCCTGGTAAACCCTGTAAATCCGGGGCAGTATTTCAAAGCCGCCGGGCTCATCCGATATTTCCCCGGCCAGGTCTTGGGTCACAGGGATCTGGGAAAAATCCAGGTCAGGGTTCAAAAGCTGCTGTTTGCATCGGGCGATAAAATCACCTGCCCGGAGGGCCAGTCTTCCCAAGGCCCTTTTCCCCGGGGGTTTTCCCGATGGATTTTCCAGGGTCTGTCCGAGCTTTTCAATTGCCTTTCTAACCAGTTCCTTTTTCAGGTCGTCATCTGCCAGACCGGCCGTGAACCCGGTCTGCTCCTTTAAAAACTTCAGGCAGAAACCATGGAAGGTGGCGGACATCACCCCACCCTTTCCCCCGGGCATATACTTTTCAATGCGCCGGGCCAGTTCCCCGGCGGCCTTGTTGGTAAAGGTCAGGGCCAGGATGGAGGACGGATCCTTCTTTTTTTCGGAAACCAGCCAGGCGATCCTGGCCGTCAGGGTCCGGGTCTTGCCCGTTCCCGGTCCGGCCTGGATGAGCACGGCCCGGGCTTCCGACTCCACCGCCTTTTTCTGTTCGGGATTGAGACCCCGGATCAGTCCCGGATCCTGAGCCTTGTTCAAGCCGGATTTCCCCGATACCGGTTTAGACCTTTTTTTCTTCTCCGGTTTTTCAGCCCGGGCTTTCCTGGCCACGGCCCGGCTCTTTTTGGAAGGCGGAAGAACCAGGGAGAGGTCTTTCTCCCCCTTGAGACTCTGCCTCTCCTCCCGGGAAAAAAGCCTGACTCGGCCGTATTCACCGTCATATCCCGGGTCAATGAGGACATCCCCCCGGCGCATCTTCATGACGGCCCCGGCCAGCAGGGGAACCCCGGCCTTTTCAATCTCCTCTTCCGACCGGTCCGTAAGAATCCCAAGCTCCGGTCCCAGGGCCTCAATGGCCTTGTCATAGGCCCCGGCCACCTTTTTGGTATTGGGCCCCACCCCAAACACCTCGGACAGGATATCCTTCAGGGGAATAATACTCGTATACCCGTGCCGGTTTTCCGGCGCATACCCTTCCGGCCGGTTGGCCAGTTCCTGGACCCGGTAAAGAACCCCCAGGGTCAGGGGCCGGCCGCATTGGGGACAGATATTGTCCAGCTCGGCGGTGCGGGCCGGGTTCAGGCTGATATTGCATTTGCGGTGCCCGTCATAATGGTATTTCCCCTGGTGGGGATGCATGTCATAGGTGCCCAGGAACCTTTCCGGATCATTTGTCTCCAGGGCCTTTTTCATGGAAAAATAATCCAGGTCCGTATCGAACAGGGTGGCGTTCCGGCCCAGATACCCCGGGGAGTGGGCGTCGGAATTGGAGATCAGCCTTACCGGGTCCAGGTCGGCCACCCGCCAGTTCATGGGGGGATCCGAAGAGAGCCCGGTTTCCACGGCAAAGATATGCTTCTTCAGAGGCCCGAAGCACTCTTCCATACTGTCAAATCCCGACTTGGATCCGAACATGGAAAACCAGGGGGTCCAGATATGGGCCGGCACAAAAAAACCCTGGTCATTGATCTCCAGCATGATTTCCAGAAGATCGGCAGCGTCCAGACCCAGGATGGGTCGGCCGTCGGACTTGATATTGCCGATGCTGTCCAGACGGAGATTAAACCGCTTCACAGACTCAAGATCGGGGAAATATACCAGATTGTGATTTTTCCTGACCCGTCCCTCTTTTTTATAGATATTGCTGATCTCGGTCTGGAGGATAAACCTGACTTCTCCCTTGCACTTTTCCGGGAGGGTCCGGTCGATCTCCCGGGCAATTTCGGGTTTCAGGGCAAACAATCCCGGTTCCGCCGGCTCCAGCTTGGTTTCGATCTCCTCCACCCAGGCCGGGAAGGTAAAATCCCCGGTTCCAACGACACTCAGGCCCTTGATCCTGGCGGAATAATAAAGATTTTCAAAATCCAGGTTCTTGGCCGTGGCCCGGGAATATTTTGAATGGATATGAAGGTCTGCAATGAATTTCATCTGCTCAGCGCCCTGATTGAATTTATTTTTATTTGATTTATTTACATGATTTCCCCTTAATTTAAAAGCGGGTTTCTGGTAAACAGGGAATACGGGTATCTCCAAAGACCCATTCCACAAAATTGACAGGAAAGGGGAGCTGCAATGGACATCACAAGGGACAAACTGCTTGTCATCGCGTCAGAAGATACAAACAACCGGATCACTAAGGCCCTTTCCGCTTTTCCGGGGATGGACGTGATCCCGGCCGGAGACTGGGAATCCCTGCGCCCCCGGATTCATACCCGGGAAGTCGCCCTTATCATCCTTGAAACCCCCATGGCCGGCATTGAGGTTCCCGAGGTCGCAAAGGCCCTTTCCAAACCGGAACAACCTACCCCCCTGCTCATCCTCTCCGATGCCGGCGGACCGGATCCCGGCCTCCTGGATCAGTTCCCGGAACTCCTCCTTGACTTTCTCCCCAGAGATGCCGGTCCTGAATCCCTGGAGGCAAAAATCAGGATTTTCCTTGCCCTCCACCAGAACCGGACCGCCGTGTCCCAGGGCATAGATGAACTCAATACGATCTATGAAAGGATCATGGCCCAGCACAGGACGGCGCTCAAGGAGGAAAACCTGAGGAAAAATGCACTGAACCTCTCCTCTGCGGCGGCCACCCAGATGGGACATCCCCTGAAAAAAATCCGGGCGGGCATATACACCCTGTTGAGAAACCAGGATCTCTCTCCGGCAGTAAAATCCGGGGCCACCCGGATCCGCCATGCCGCCAAGCAGCTTGAAAAAATCTGCCGGAAGATAAATGAATTTCCCGGGAAAATTGAAAAAGATTTTCCGGATATCCGGGACGGCAACGGCATGGAAAGACCCTGCCGGATCCTCTATGCCATCAACTCCAAAGAAGAGTTCAATATCTTCCAGCATTATCTGGATCGCATGGTAAATCACCGGATCTTTCCGGTCTCCGGCATGGAGGAGGCCATGGAAGTGGTCGCCTCAGATCATCTGGACATCATCTTCCTGGACCACCTGCTTTCAGACGGAACCGGGCTGGAGCTCCTGTCCCGCCTGACCCGGCTGGGGATAGACACCCCCGTGATCTACACCACAGACAAAGCCAACGCCCATGCAGGGACGGAATCCCTGGCCAGGGGCGCCCTGGGGTTTTATATCAAAGAGGAAATCTCCAGTAAAAATATCAGATCCATCATCTTCCAGGCCCTGGATCAATCCAGGATGATCAGGGAGATGACCCATGCCCGGGACAGAATCGTGGTGATCTCCCGGCGGGACCGTTTGACCCGGCTGTACAACCGGCGCTGTTTTGATGAGGCCCTTGGCAGGGAGACATCCAAGGCTCTCCGGTACGGCCAGGATCTGGCCGTCCTCCTCATCGGGTTTAAAAACATAAAGAGCCCGGCAGAGGCCCCGGATACCCGGGACATGGTTCTTACCACCTGCGCAGGCATTATCCAGTCCATGGTCAGGGATGTCGACCAGGTCTGCCGCTTCGGCGATGATGAATTCGGGATCATTCTCCCGGGCACGGGACCCGAGGGAGCCGGGATCATGGCCGGAAGGCTTCTTGATCATCTCTCCGGCCAGACATTCAAATCCGGGGACAGTCCTTCTTTCCGATTGATCCTGAACATGGGCATCGCCGCCTCTTCCGGGGAATCCGCCTCAAAAAAGGGAGAGTCCGGGGATACCCTGAAAGCCGCCATGATCAAACTGGCCCTGGAGGCACTGGAGCAGGCCGGGCACCGGGGAGACAACACCATTAAACAATTGAGAATGGAGAACCCTTGAAAGCGGATTCCATGATTGACGGCCCTGCCCGGCAGAGGATCCGGAAATGGGAAAAAAACCGGGACGGCCGCCAGACCATCCGACTGACCTCCCCGGATCACGAAGCTCTGAAAAACTTTGAGACATTTTGTGAGGATCTTGCTTTTCTTGCCCCTTCCCTCCGGATCAAACCCGGGGAACAGGGGAATCCATCTTCAGAAGAGCGGGATCTGCCCGGATTGATAGTAAGGAAGAACATCACCTATTCCGCCCTTCCCCTGGAAAAGGAGTTGGAACCCTTTCTTAAGGGGCTCGACCTGATCCATTCCCAAAAGCCCGAACCTGAAAGCCATATTCTCAAGGCTCTGGAACAGATCCAGGCCCCCTGTGATCTCACCCTCTATATCGCCCTGCAATGCCCCCACTGCCCCGGGATGGTGAATACCCTCCTTCCCCTGGCAGTTTTCTGTGAAAAAATCCGCCTGACCATCATCGACGGCAGCCTCTTTCCCGAAGCCGCCCAGAAGGACCGGGTCATGTCGGCCCCCTGCCTGATCCTGGAGGATGAGTTCCGGTGGACCGGAGCCGTAACCGCCGAAGAGATCATCACCATGATGATCGAAAAAGATCCGGCAAAGCTGAGCCCAGAATCCCTGAAAAACATCATCGAGGAGGGGAATGCCCAGTGGATTACGGATAAAATGATAGAAACCCGCACCCTGTTTCCCGGTTTTATCGAGCTTCTCCTCCATGGGACCTGGTCGGTCCGGCTGGGGGCCATGGTGATTGTGGAGAGCCTGGGAGAAGAGCATCCCGGACTGGCAAAAAAGATCTGCCCCCGGCTTATTCGGGAATTTCCCGGCAGGGAGATCCCGGTCCAGGGGGATATCCTTTACGCCCTGGGTCAGGCCGGGGATAAAGAAACCCTGGAATGGCTCGCAGCCACCCTGAACACCCTGGACCATCCGGATCTGAAAGAGGCATGTGAAGATGCCCTTGCCGACATGGATTCCCGGCTCGGGTCATGGGAATGAACCTGGATATTCGTTTCTATCTCAGGTTTTATAGCCGCAATGCTTACAATAATCACCGCAGACATAGGTTTCTTCCTGGCATTGGCTGCAGTTCTTCAGCTGGTTTGTTCCGCAAAAAGGGCATCTCCCTGCCCGGTCCGGCAGAGTCTTTCCGCAGAAATAGCATGCTCCCTTCATGAGCCGTTTCTGCTGGATCCTTTTCCTATTAAATAACTTTTTCTGGATGATGTATACGGCCAGGAGGCCGGCTCCCACACAAAAGGCTATAACGATATAATGCCAGAGGGCAATGATATGCAGGGACTTTAGAATCTTGAAAAGATCTTTGAAAAAATGGCGGGGAATCAGGTCAATGACGACCTCCCCGGCTTTCAGGACAATGGGAAGGGCCGCAACCACCAGCAGATGGCTTGAAATCAATGTCTGGATCCCGTTGTCCTTTTTTACGCTGCGGCTGCTCCAGAAGTAAAAGACCAGGAAAATGGGCAGCATAAAGACAAGCTGCCACCCCAGTTCCTTGAAAGGGTAAAGGAACTGGAATCTTTTGAACGCATCTTTCAGCTCCTGCCGGTATTCCCTGGAGGGACCCACCATTTCCTTTAATTGGATGATCAGGGGGGAGGCCTCAAGCTGCTGTTCCGTCAGGATCAGTTTCCCGGAGATCTCTTCCATCCCCCGGGTGGAAGAGTGAATGGAGGCCTTCAGGCCTGAAAGGCTTTTCTCTTCCCCGTTTTTTCGGGCAATCTCTTCCAGGAGCGCCGTATCATAGGCAGCTTTTGACTTTTTCAGCCGGGCGGCCAGGCGGTTTCTCTCCTTGAGAAGATCCTGCCGGTCGACAAACAGAGCGGCAAGCCTTTCATCCCGGGCCACCTGTTTGATCAGGGAGTAAAACTGCCGGCAGGTTTCATGCATGACCCCGGTATCCCGCCTTTCCAGGAGGCTGTCCCTCCGAAAGGATTTGTTGTTGTAATCCGAGAGCACCAGCCGCTGCAGCCTGTCCAGAAAATCGGCCCGGGTCCAGTCTTTATCGATGAAGGCCTGCCGGCATTCAAAGGGGACCTGCTCATCCGGGGAGGTCAACTGCCGGGTATGCTCTCCAAGTCCCTCAAAAATCATCACCAGGACAAAGATATCCAGGATCAGGATAACCGCCAGGGAGAGCTTGCTCAAGGGCTCCTGGCCGCCGGTCCTCACCAGCCGGTCCTTGAATGCAAAGAATTTTTCCTTGATTGGATTCATCGGAACTTTCCTCCTTTATTTGCTCAGGCTGGCCGGCCCGGCCGGCATATTTCTTTGAAATCTTTCAATCACCTGGGAAACGTGGTCCCCATAGGGCGGCAGATCCCTGAAATCAACCATGCTTATCCGGCCTGCCGCCTCGGCAAATCCCCGGATCATTGCCTGGTGCATATGGAGCATCTTTGCCTGTTCCTTTGTCAGGCGGCACACAACCACCCCCATGTGCATGGCATAATCTTCCCCCCCGGCCCCGGATCCCTCCGGCCAGAAAACAGAGTCAAACCGGATCCGGATATCTTCCCTTTCATATTTTACAGAAACACCCTCTTTCCTTTGATCCGGGATGACCGGAAGAAGAAGGTGGCTCACCAGAAGCCCGGGGTTGGAAAATTCGATCCCCGGATGACCGGATACCACCATGTTGTAATGGGTTACAGAGCCAAGATACCGGAGTACATCGTTCAGGGTAATGGTAAACTCATTGGGATTGTCCCTGGAACCGGCACAAAGATCAAACAGATTATGAATGGGGGTCCGTTCCGGATTTTCATCTGCAATGGAAAGAACCGGATTAAAATCCGAAATTTGCTGATCTGAGACAGCATAAAAATGATTAAACAACTTCTTTTCCGTCTTTTCTGTCACCGGGCATTTGCAGCTCAGTATCCCGTACAGAAAGGATTTCAATGCCTTTGTCTCTATTGAAATGTTCATGGGTCCCTTTGAAAAATTAGAATCACAATTTAATCGGTTAAAAATCAAAGTTGTAAGTCAACAGCCAAGACTCTGCCTCCCGAAATGTTTCAACATGAGGGGTTTTATAAAGTCGCTTAGCAATATTTTAAAGATAGGATAATTCTTGATTTCAGTAAAGGAATGTCTTTCAAATTTACTGATAGATCGGGAATCCGGCCCGGGTGGGATGCAGCTCCGCAGGGTTAACGATTCCTACAGCCTCTACCATGCCGCTCCGCAAAAGGGAAAAACTCGCATCCGCTCAGACAAATTCCCTTTTCAGCTCCACGCCATGGAGAGTCTGTACACAATCGAACCCGATGTCTCCGCCTGCACCCCACCCAGGCCTCCAGGAGAGTACGGATGATTCGGATATATTCTATAATCCAGGTTAGAATAATTCTTCACAACTCAAGCAAAGCCCAGCATTGCTTTTGTTATTCATGACTTTTTCGGTGATAGTGGCGGTCTCCAATCATAGACATAGTCAGCACCGCATTCACGGCGGCGAAGCCGCCGTGAACGTGCCCTTCACCGGTGGGAATGGAGCCCTGCGGGTTTCCCATCCGAGTGAAAGGGGTTTGTTATGTGATTCTTTCCCTGATCATTAACACTTGCAACTTTTTTTTGATAAATTCTTATAAAATCGGCGTCTCACTGTACCGGAACAGCTGCAATCGTACCTAAAACAATCAGATACTTTGTCAATGGTATTAAGAACACCCAACAATGTATAAGGTGATAGGCTGGATGTAGCCCCAGTAGCATAGTGGCTAACCCAATTCCCAACAATGGCAGGGACATGGACACCATCAAAATCATTAACCTGGTTCTGTTCGAGAATAAGGCTATTGGCCGCACTATGAAGATCTATCGCTGCTCTTATTGCATCCAAACCGTTCTTAACCATTTTCCTGTCATCACGGATTGAGAAATCAAGTGATACTGGAATATTTACTTTTCTGATAATTTCAAGGATTTTGAATTCAAGGTATTGGCGTATTAGTGGCTCTGCATGTTGCGTGTCCCCATTATTCAAGAAATCTTCGGCCTCAACACGTAAATGGTCAGATTGCTGTGTTTGAGTTAGAACGTGACCCTTTGGTGGAAGTCCACGAAGCCTTTGATGATTCCAAGAAGGAGTACCCGATAATGTATCGAAATATTTTTCTAACAAACCATCATGGCTAAGGATAATAAGCTGAGGACCATCTGGATTGGACGGGCGTGCAATATCAGTTCGCAGCATTTCCATCAGAGCATACTGGTGGCCGGCATCAAAGCTTGATGTAATGTCATCAAGCACCATGAACTGGGCTTTGGGCTTGTCATTCAATGCAGCGCAAAGGTAGAGCGATATTGCGAACGCATTTCGATAACTTTCAGATAAAAGCGTTGTTGCCGCCAAACCGTCTAAACCGTAAAAGTTTTCAAGTTTTAAATGTAGATGCTCTGTGCCTTCAGCTTTTACCAGTTTCGGGACAATTTCAGGGTTTTGTGTAATCTTTGAATATAATTCTCTATAAAAATTTTCAATGGATGCGGTTTTTTCTTTTACATACTCGGATTCAGCTTTGGAAAACAAGGTGCAGGCGGTCTCAATAAATCCCTTCCATCTTTTAATGATATCGATTTTCTCGGAAAGTTTTGTTGCCGATGGAAGATCACCATATTCTTTTATTGCCCCTTTTAGTTGGTCCGCATATTCCACTTGTTGCGTTAAAGTGACCAAAGAGGCTGGCAGACTCTTTTCTATCTTTGTCTTTTGTGTGGTAAGCTCTTTTATAGTGGAGGTTCTTATTCCTTCGAGTTTTATTAGTTGTGCGGCGCCAATATCAACATCATCTACTGTTATTTTCTTGCTATTGTATTTTTCAAAAAATTCTGAATACTGTTTTTCAAAATCCTTATCTTTCAATATCTGTGAATTTTCCAGACCTTGAAGCCTTGTAGTCCATGTTGCAGCATTCCAAATTTCTTCAATATCTTTTTCAGCTTGCTTCACATTTTCATACTGTCTTAAGTTTTCCTCTATTGCCTCTGATAGCGTGAATTGGAGACTAGAATTGCATGCAGGGCAAACGCATGGATCGCTCCAATCATCAGTTTCAAGAATTTCTTGAACTGCGTCATACATCTTCTTAAACAGAGCCCCTTTTGTCTTTCTCAAGGCGTCGGCTCGTTTATTAAGTTCTGTTTTCAGTTGTGTCTGCTCTGTCACTTCATCGGAAGTTGCCTGCAATCTATCGAGTATGGCGATTGATTTTATCGTCCTGCCTAATTCCTCCCGTTGTTCACTTCCTTCTGCCTTTTTTATTGCTTTTCGAATTTCAACATAATCTGAGTTCGTAATATCTTTCTCTTTGAGAAATGGCTTTAACAGCTCGACATTATACAATACTTTGGTGACTTCCTGTATGATAGCTTGGTGATCTGATGCGTCTGCAGGGGGATTGCCTGTTATACGTTCATAATTCTGGAAGATCCTTGTTTGTATTGCCTTCTTACTTCCGGCGAGGCTATCAAGCTGGGTTTCGAGAACATTCAATTTAAAATCGGTATTAATATTGCCAGAGTTCGACAACGTGTTAAGTATTTGACGGTACTCGGAAAGCTGAGAGCTACCAAGCAATGTGGCGAAAGAACGCCCTCGATCTAAAGGTGAATCTTCAATAAACTTTTGAAATGTTTTGTGGTCGAGAAAAACCAGTTCGCTGCTGATCTCTCTTAGGAATCCATCAGGGTCAGCGTGCCCACTTGGACTGGTGACATTTTTGGAGCCGCCAGGATTTCTTTCAACGCTGATAACTACATCTCCAGATGAGTCATCCGGCCTGAAGGTCAATTCGATACTGGATTTTTGATTACAGTGAAAAAGATTGCAGTAGTAATCGGCCCCTCGCTCTGCAGCAGGTAAATTATCAAGTTTCGGAATGCCCCCTTTGATTGCATATGTCAGTGCTTCAAATATTGAGCTTTTGCCAAGGGCATTTGCTGCGAAGACCGAATTCACGGAATCTGTCTTGAATTTAAGCTCAAGAGGTCTGTTGGCATTATTTATCCCACGGAATCCCTCAACCTTTATATTTGAAAGAAAATATCGACTCATCCTTCAGATCCTTTTGGTTTGTTGAGGTTTTCCAACCCTTCCATTATTTCTTTATTGAAGGCCACTCTTGCGGCTGTTCTTTGTGGTCCTTGGTCTGGAAAAGGTGTCACCTTATCGAGGTTACCAATTAAAAGCTTTGTCATCTCTTCATCTACAAGCCCCATAAGTACTTTGAACAAATCGATATTTTCCTGGACAGACTTGCTGATATCAAACTTGAATTCATCCATTTACATAACCTTCGAATCTATTGTTAACGATTGCTTCAGCGTTAGTCCTTTTTTAAACATACAAGTAATTGAACGATTTCGTTTAGCTGCCTGATATACGGGTGGCGTATATCATTCCAAGATAATAACCGCATATCATGAATATATAGGTGATAAACGATTGAAAATGAAGAGCCTTTATTGAGAGCGTATTATCACTTAGACTGAAATAATCACTCCGGACAAAAAAATGCAACCAAAAACATGAAAATTGACTGAGCAGATACGATCTATAGAGACTCTTGAAATATACTCATCTTCCCAGGTGCACACTAATGGTATTTGTGCTCAGTTCTTGAATTTCTTTCGTCGCGTTGGCTTCTTTCGGCAATGGTCGCTGTTAGGTTGATATAGCAGTCAAGGTTTTTTGCATCACCCTCAAGACTAACACATGGAAAACATTCAAATCCGTCAGGGCATGAGGCCATGGGGTTGGGTCTGGAGCGGTATATGCCGGTGAAGCAGGCCCCATGGACGGAGCCTGCCGCCGGCATCGTCGGAAGGCGGCCAGGACAGGCCGGCGAGAATGCAGCGGAAGACCCATGCCCATGGCCGGCGCTAAATCTGCAGGTGGATAAGCTGAGTGATAGGGTCAAGTCTGCCCTTGACCCTTATTGATAATATCCAAAAGTTCGATGACCTTCCCTTTTGTGTTTGTAAAACTCTTTTGTTGCATTTTTATTTAGGTTGAGAAAAATCCGCTCTTTTTAAATAATTCTTCGACCTCTTGATTCATGATAATAAAGATGATCATTTCTTTGATCGTATCGTTAAATTTATTCTCATTCACATAGAGAAACAGGGGCCTTTTGATAGGGTGATTGTTTATCCAATTTTCCCTATGTTCAATGTCTATACCGTCCACCTGCAGTATTTTAATCTCCGGATTGACAAAGCTATGGCTGATATAGCCTATGGCATTTTCGTTTTCTGCAATATGGGCCAGCACCGAACTGCTTGAACCCACCTCCCTACCCTTTGCACGGGCTCCGTCAGCCATGATGCGGTCCCAAACCCTGAAGGTTCCGGATGTGCTGTTTCGGTTGATTAGGTCAATGGGAAGGTTTTTTCCACCCAATGCGGACCAGTTTTTAATTTTACCGTTAAAAATCCCTTTTAACTGTACCAATGAAAGGTTTGAAACGGGATTGTCCGGATGAACAATGGGGACAATGATGTCATATCCCAGCAAAAAGGATTTGAGGTTCAGCCCTTTCTGCCCGGCAAGAAGATTCTGGCTCTCTAAAATCTCGGACGAAGACATGACCATGTCGCAGGAACCTGAGATCAGGGAATCAATTCCACTCACTGACCCCCGGGCTGTGATTAGAATTGCCGTATTGTTTTTTTCCCTAAACAATGCAGCGGCTTTTTTCATAAATGGTTCAATGGTGGTTGAACCATTTATACGGATTGGGTCGTTGTTGTTCTGTGAACAAGAAATAAATCCAAAGGAAAACGCCATTGCAAGGGCAATTGCTATAAATTTGATTATTCGATCCATACTTTATCCTTCTTTCTCCAGTAATAATCAGCCGATTCCCCTATGCACCGGAAGGGGCAATGGTTTGTTTGCTGTTTTTTTGGGACACTGACAATTTTGTTGGAGATAATCATTCTCAGTCCTGAAATGCAAGTGTAAAATTATCACATAAAAACCAACTTTCGAATACCCTTTTTTAGATTGAGCGGACCATACTTTTGCTTGCATCATCCTCAAGACTGGAACATGTAAAACATTCAAATCCGCCAGGACATGAGGCCATGGGTTGGGTCCGGAGCGGGATATGCCGGTGAAGCAGGCCCATGGCCGGCGCTGAATCTACAGAAGGATAAATTGAAGGGGTGGTAAGGTCTAATATTTTACTTGCGGTTACCCGACCTTTTCCCTTGATTATTGTTGACACAGACCGGCACTTGGATTATTTTCCTCCAAGTTTGCAGTTTTATTCTCAGGGCGGGGTGAAATTCCCCACCGGCGGTATCCCGGAATTCCGGGGAGCCCGCGAGCGCTCCGCAACCTTTGCGGAGGTCAAGCAGACCTGGTGAGAGGCCAGGGCCGACGGTTACAGTCCGGATGGAAGAGAATACTTACGGGCAGGACCATGTCTGCGCGCACTTTCCCGTGCCCGGGGACATGGCTGGGCCCGGCCGTTTTTTATTCCTTCATCCCTGATTCATGAACCATATTTATTACAAGGAGATTCATCATGAATCAGAGTCTGTTATCTCAATTTGGAAATGGTGTTGAACGGGTGGAAAATGCAGTGACCGCACTCCGGCAAGGGCGCGGGGTATTGGTCACCGATGATGAAAACCGGGAAAATGAAGGGGATCTGATCTTTGCCGCCGAGTTCCTCACGGACAGCCAGATGGCCATGCTGATCCGGGAGTGCAGCGGAATCGTCTGTCTCTGCCTGACCCGGGAAAAGGCAAATACTTTGAATCTGCCCATGATGGTGGAGAGAAATTCAAGCCGGTTCGGAACGGCATTCACCGTATCCATTGAAGCGGCAAAAGGGGTCACAACCGGGGTATCCGCCGCAGACAGGGTCAGGACCATCCGGGCCGCTGCTGCTGAAAACGCCGTGCCCGGAGATCTGAACAGCCCGGGGCATGTTTTTCCTCTGGTGGCCAGACCCGGAGGGGTTCTGGAGCGGGATGGCCATACAGAAGCCACCATTGACCTGATGACGCTGGCCGGACTGGCTCCCTGCGGGGTTCTCTGTGAACTGACCAATCCCGACGGAACCATGGCAAGACTTGCCCAGGTGGCGGCCTTTGCCCGGAAAAATGATTTTCCGGTCCTGACCATTGAGGATCTGATACGATATTTGAAAGGATCGGTTAAAAAGGCGGGATAATAAAGAGAGCATCCCTTTAGGGGGTGCCGGGATTGAATCCATAAAAAGGGCATGAAGAAAAACAGCCCCTGTTGTTTCAAGCATCGACCTGAATCAAAAAAGAAAAGGAAGATGCTCAAACGATCTGCCAGGGTGAAATAAAGGCTTCATGCCCTTTACCAAACAGCCAAAATGAAGACCTCCATCAGACCGTATGGGTGACCGTCAGGGCCTGAATTCTCTCCCGGGCGGCATGGACGACATCGTCATCCTCATCCTGTTCTACCATCTGCTCCAAAAGCTTTAGATCCGTGGTCTTGCTGACAAATTTGATCCTGACTTTGGGATTGGAGTGCAGATACTTGGGAACGAAAAGATCTGAAAAACCCATGACATCCTCCTTTGGGCATCCGGGAAAATAATTTTTCCCCGGGCCCTATGATGAATTATAAAAAATCACAGGGGACCGGATGTTTTCTTCAAATACTCCTTTATCAGTTCAATGGTCACCTCTCCCATGGTTCTGCCCTCTTTAACCGCTGTGATCTTGAGCTCGCGATGTAAGTTTTCAGACATTCTAAGCGTCAACTGCTTTACCTTTGATTTTTCACCCATGAAACCCTCATGCATATTTTTTCGGATTAACATCATCCAATCTCCTGCCACATTTCCATAAAGCCATAAAGACATCTATATGTCAAGACATAAATTCACTCAAAAAGACGGATCAAAGAGGGCGACAGGACAGGCACCGGCGGAGAAATCCGGAACTATTGTATTGTACTCCCCGGAACCGGGTGGTAGGATCAATACCAATTGAAAATTGAGAATGGATAATTATTGGGAACATGCTTGCCTTAATCGAAAAATATGAATTGTCTCCCCATCCCGAGGGGGGATATTACAGGGAGGTCTACAGATCCGGCCAAACGGTCGAATCCGGCCCTGCCGGATCGGACCGAAGCGCTGTGACCCATATTTATTTTCTTCTGGAAGGAAAAGAGATCAGCCGGTTTCACCGGGTGATCCACGATGAGATCTGGAATTTTTACCAGGGAGACCCCATAAAAATCATCCTCTGCGACAAAAAGGGAATCCGGGAAGAGATCATCGGACCCGGGGCCCATGTATGTGTTGTCCCGGCGGGTACATGGCAGGCGGCCGAGCCAATGGGAGAATACGGACTGGTGGGATGTACCGTGGCCCCGGGCTTTGATTTCAAGGATTTTTCATTCCTGGCCGATACCCCGGAGGAGCTGGAACGGTTCAGGGCCTCCCATGAAAAATATAAAAGATACCTTTAAAAACCCATGGACAATCCTTATTCTTTTTCAGACAGGAAAAACATTTGTCTATTCAGCGGTCATGGCATAGGCCCCCGACTGATAGTGAAAAAGAGAATAGTTCCCGGGCAGGCTGTTCTAGCTGCTCTCGCTGTTCAAGCTGTTCTCGCTGTTAACAAAAATATCCGGGAGATTCAAAAATGAAAGTAATCAACGCAAAAGACGTCATCCCCGTGGTGATGAACAACGACATGGTAAAAAATGTGGCGGGAAGGGTCCTGATCGGAAAGGCCGACGGAGCTGACAACTTCTGCATGAGAATGTTTGAAATCGACAGAGAGGGACATACCCCCAGACACTCCCATGACTGGGAGCATGAGATCTTTGTCCACGAGGGTTCAGGAGAGGTTTTCATTGAAGGCCAATGGCATGGGATGACCGGGGGAACCGCAGTTTTTATTCCCCCCAACGTGGAACACCAGATCAAAAACACAGGGGACAGCCCCCTGACCTTTATCTGCCTCGTTCCTCCCAACTCACCTGAAATATAAACCTTTCTGATGTTTAAAACGGTAGGGCATAGAACAAATCCATGAATGTTATGATGAACCCTCGTACCTGCGTCCATCCCCGGGGCAAGTTTATTGTGGGAGTCCACAGACCCCGGTTTGATGTAAAAAACCTAAGGGAAAACGAAACCCTGGAAATCCTGGGGCAATCGGAAGACGGCTCCCCCGTGGACAACCGGGTCAACTTTCCAAAAACAGACATCCACGAACCTAAAGCAGATCTGATCTATGAGATTGCAAATCCCTTTCCCTTCCGGGGGGCCACTTTCATCAACTCTGCCTGGGCCGATCCTAAAGTCGGACGGACGGAAATCATCGGCATTCAGCCCCCTCCCCCCTGTTCCCTGGTCCAGGCCATGGACCGGTTCATCAAAGACCGGGGAGAAGATGAGCCCCTTTCCGAACCGGAAAAAATCCGGTTCCTGGAGGCCCTGCCCCGGCCTGTCCGACTGGGACTGGCCCAGTCTTCAACCGATCCCGGGGAATTGGCGGCCCTGGCCCGGACCTGCTGTAAGATCCTGTTCAAGCCTGAATCCAAGATCCCCTGGGGGCTGGGGTATAAAAAAAAGAAGGACGGAACCACAATCCCGGATATCAAGGATCACGAGGTCTTTGAAGTCCTGGTCAACAACCGGTTTTTGCCCGATGAATACAAAGAGGTCCTGGTTCTCAGGCCCGGGGTCCAGGGAAAAAGCGAAATTATCGGAGAGGTGGTCTCCGAGAACGGCCAGACCCATGTATTTGAATATCTGAGACGCAACTCCTATATCCCCTGGGGCCATTTTGCATCCAACATGGCCAATGACGCCGTCCGCTACAGGGCAAAGGATCTGAGTTCCGAAGATATGGAAGGGATCCGCCATCTCTATTACCAGAGGATCTTTGTCCGCACGGCCGAACAACTCAATCTCCGGCCGGAATCTTTTCGGAAGAACCTGACCCCGGAAGAGCTGGAAGAACTGAGGAAATCGATCCTGGATGCCCTGGAATCGGCCCCGGACACCCCCCTGGATTTCAATGCGGCCCTGTGGGGATGGAATTTCGGATTCGGATCGGCCCAGTCCGGACACCGGCTCCACGCCTCCCACCAGATGATCCACCAGCAGAACGCCATGATCCCGGGACAGGTAGAGGACCGTTCCGGCCGCCCCTATGACTGCTTTTCCTTTGGAGATCTGGTCACCGATTTTATCCATACTTTTAAAAAGACCCACGGCATCAGTTTCTTCAATGCCTTTCTTGAGGCAATCCGCACCAATGAAAGGACGGACGGACGGTTCGGGGAGTCCTCCCTCATCGTATTTGAGGACGAGAATATCATTTTATTCGTGCCCAAGGCCCAGGTCAGTGAATGGGAGCTCCAGATCATCACCCAGAAAGAGTGCGACAGCATCCTTCAGGCCGATACCGGAACAAGGCGATCCCTGGATCTGGGGATTTTAACGGCCGTCCAGGTATTGGAGGCTCTGGGAGCCCAGATGGTCACCTCCATTGAACTCTCGGGCCGGTTGGACAGGATGGGTTCCGGCCAGCACCTGATGTACTCTTTTATCCCCAGGCTTCCCTACGCCCCCGGGACCTTTTCCGAAGCCCAACTCCGCTGGATCAGCGGCTGTTATCCGGAGGATTTCGCCCATGCCTGCCGCAGAACATTAGACACCCAAAAGGAGAATCCATGATCCTTCACGATATCACCTACGAGTGGAGCGGGAAAACCATGACAGGGGAAAAGCCCATCTCCTGGTGGCCCGGGGCTTACAGGGTCAGGATCATCCGCCTGGGTTCGGACACCGGGAATATCAGCTACCTGACCCCCGTGGCCGCCGTCTGCAAACCCATCCGGAAAGCCGGCACCATGAACACCTCATTGACAAACTGCATTGAGAATTTTGCCAAGGCCATATCCAAAGAGTACGGCCTTGAAATCGAAAAAACCCTGTGGATCGAACTGGACGAAAAGATCACGGCCGCCCAATTCCATGCAGACCGGAAACTGACCGATGAGACCTTTTACACTGTTTCCTGGCGGCCGGTCCGGCCCGCTGAAATGACCATGATCGAAGACTATATTAAAGACCTATAGAATGAACAATTAAGAATTAACAATTGGAGAGGCCCTTCGGGCGCCAATTTATAAAAACGGCGGCCCTGGGGGCCATCCTCAATTATCCATTATTAATTCTTAATTATTCTAAACCACTCCCTGGTCCATCATGGAATCGGCCACCTTGACAAACCCGGCGATATTGGCGCCGTTCATGTAATTGCCCGGGGTGCCGTACTCTTCCGAAGCATCCAGGCAGGCACTGTGGATGGACTGCATGATCCCCTTGAGCTTGGCTTCCACCTCTTCTCTGGGCCATTTGATCCGCATGGAGTTCTGGGACATTTCAAGGCCTGAGACCGCAACCCCTCCGGCATTGGCCGCCTTGCCCGGGGCATAGAAAATCCCGGCATCCAGAAAGATATCTATGCCATCCGGCGTGGTGGGCATATTGGCCCCCTCGCAGACCAGGGAGATACCGTTTCTCACCAGGTTCGCGGCATCATTTTCATTGATCTCATTCTGGGTGGCCGAGGGAAAGGCGCAGTCGGCCTTGTGGTTCCACAGGGGATTGGAATCTGCTGCCGGATCCAGGGCCGTATACACGGCCTCGGGATACTTATCGGCATACTCTTTGATCCGGGCCCGCTTTACATTTTTAAGGTACATGACGTATTGGAGCTTTTCCCCGTCGATTCCCTTTTCATCCAACACGTATCCGGAAGAATCGGAAAGGGTCATCACCTTGCCCCCGAGCTGATTGATCTTCTCCGTGGTGTACTGGGCAACGTTCCCGGATCCGGACACCAGGCAGATCTTGCCGGCCAGGCTCTGGTTCTTTGTTCCCAGCATCTCATTGGCAAAAAACACAGAACCGTAGCCCGTGGCTTCCGGCCGGATCAGGCTTCCGCCCCAGTTCAGGCTTTTCCCGGTCAGAATCCCTGAAAACTCATTTTTCAATCTCTTATACATCCCGAACAAAAAGCCGATCTCCCTGGCCCCCACACCGATATCCCCGGCCGGAACATCCGTATCCGGCCCGATGTGGCGGTAGAGCTCGGTCATGAAACTCTGGCAGAACCGCATGACTTCATTATCGGATTTCCCCTTGGGATCAAAATCGGAGCCGCCTTTGCCTCCCCCCATGGGAAGGGTGGTCAGGGCATTTTTAAAGACCTGTTCAAAGGCCAGGAATTTCAGGATGGACAGGTTGACCGAAGGATGAAACCTAAGCCCCCCCTTATAAGGGCCGATGGCCGAATTCATCTGAATCCTGAACCCCCGGTTGACCTGGACCTTTCCCTGGTCGTCCACCCAGGGGACCCGGAACTGGATGACCCGCTCGGGCTCCACGATCCTCTCGATAATCCCGGCATGACGATATTCGGGGTTTCTGTCCAGAACCGGTTTAACAGATTCCACAACCTCTGTGACCGCCTGGTGAAACTCTTTTTCATAAGGATCTCTGGCCGTAACAATATCCATGATTGTGCCCATTTTTCGTCTCCTGTTCTTGTTAGATTGATTGGATTTATCTTTTCCGGGCTTCCTTCCCTTGTCAATTTGAATTTTTCCCGCCGGGGGATATCGGATATCCATCGAATAACCCGGATGTAGAAGGCATTCTACCATAGATTCAGCGCCAGGGAAATATTTGCCCAAGATTCTTCCTTGCCTTTGGAATAACAATTTTTGTTTTTTAACCCTTGAACGATTTTGATGGATGCAAGAAAATCCGAAGGCTTCATGCAACCCGGGCCAGGTAAACGGTATTTCCGCATGATTTGCCGGTCAGGGGATTTTTAAACCGGACCATCCGGGCCTCTGCGCTTGCAAACACCTTTCCCAGGTGTCGGGTGAAGGCCGGGTCCGGTTCACTGTCCGACCACAGGGCAAAGATGCCCCCGGGTTTCAAATGTTCTGCCACTTCTCCCAGCCCTTTTTGGGTATAGAAGCGCTTGTTTGTCTGGTGCAGAACATGGGTAGGGGTATGATCAATATCCAGGAGGATGGCATCCTGCTTTTTTCCCGGATGATCCGGATCAAACCCCTTGGACAGATCCCGGGACAGGGCAAAAAAGTCTCCCTGGACCAGGCGGGAGCGGGGATCCGTGGCTATGGTTTTCCCCAGGGGGACCAGACCGGTTTGGTGCCATTGGATTACCCCCTCCATGAACTCCACCACCACCAGGGAGGTTACGCGCTTGTCCTCCAGAGCCGTAACGGCCGTATATCCTAGGCCAAGACCGCCGACCACAACATCAAGATCCTGTTCTTCCAACATGCCCAGGCCCAGCCTGGACAATTGAACTTCCGATTCATGGAACAGACTCGACATGAGAAAATGATCCCCGAGTTTTACTTCGTAGATGTCAGAGCCCTGAAGCTGTACAGACCGCCTGCGCCGTAACATCAAATCCCCCAGGGGGGTTTTCCGGTAATCCAATTCCTCGTAGTTCAAACCCATTGAAGTCTCTCCTGTTCAGGATTGCTGACGGATGTTGCCGGTTGCTGTCTTCCGCATCCGGACCTGTATTATTTTTATCCGGTAATATACCATTTTTCCCGGCAAAGTCGAGATTTGTCTTGGAGGCCGGGCCGGCCTCTCAAAGTTCGGTGGACGATAAGAACCGAGCGTGTGGTCCAAAGGCCGGGTAAAATCATATTCACATTGATTTCAGGCTTTCCGGCAGTTATGATGGAAAGGAATGAACCGTCAGGGTCAGGGAAAACAATACAAAGTCCATAATGAAGTACAAGTTTCCACGATGGATATCAACCGGCCCCCTGGGTTTCTGATACCATATCGCTATCTGCCCCAGGCTTTAAGGCCGGGACGAATCCATCAATCTCTTTCGCAACTCCGGGGGGAAAACCCCGGGACAAAGATATTAAGGAACCATGCAATGAAAAAATTCATATGATTTGAATTTATCCTATTTATATTTCACAATATTTCCCTTGGTTTCAGCACAGGAACTGACCCTTTTAACCGCTGAAGAACCGCCAAGCAGCCCCATGAATGAACCGGGGGAGGTGGAGGAATTCTCGGTCGATATTGTCCGGGAAATCCAGAAGCGGACAAACAACCGGGATCCCATAACTATTTTTCCTGGGATACGTGCTCTGAAGATCGGCTCAAGACATCCCAATATTGTTTTGTTCAGTTTTTCCAGAACACCGGAACGAGAACAACAATTTCATTGGGTCATGCTTCTTTTACGCAAACCCTGGGTGATGTATGCAAAAAAGGCCCTGGTTTCCTGATAAGGGATCTGGAGGATGCCAAAAAGCTGGAAAGAATCGGTGTCGTGCGGGGCGATGTTCGGAAGTCTATATAAAATGGTGTCCATCCAAACCCCCTGGGAAATTGTGGAAAAATGGAGGGAGGCTGCCCGCCGAATCAAAGAAGACAGGACTTTTCAGCACATTGCAGAAAAATGGGCCCTTGTCTAGAAACAATATGGAATCCCCTGTGTTTTAAAAGACAGTGCTTTGAATTTTTAGCAGATACCGGTCCCCTGCCAGGGAAAGGATACCCCCTTTTGCTTCTTTCAGGTCTATTCTTCACCCGGGGGTGTTGCTCTCCCCCCTATCCCTATCCTTTCCCCATAGGCCTGGGAGCCCTTTTCCTCTTTGCCTGCCTCCAGGCCATTTTCAATTTCATTTCAAGGGTACCCCTCTCTTAAAAACATAGCCATCTAACTTTTATCCATACCGTAATATTAAAATATTATTAGTATTATCAATATGTTTTAATAACAAGATGCCTGAAAGGTTGACAAAATACATAGAGCTCTATATATTTATTTCAAATCAAACGGGCCGGACGCGACCCGGGATGCTCTTTTTACAACTTTGATTTTTCCTGCTCCCACAGAGAGCGCGGCCTGTTAAAAATCAAACCGAATATGAATTGTCAAAAACCCTCAAACCTTTATTTATAGGTGAACCTATGTGTGGCATTTGCGGTGAGCTTTTTTTTAATAATCACCCTGTAACCGAAGATTCCGTAACCATCATGAGCAAAGCCATGGCAGACCGGGGCCCGGATCATGAAGGCCTGTATCACGGCCTCTGGGCAGTTCTGGGCCATCGCCGTCTGAAAATCATAGACCTGAGCGATGAATCAAACCAGCCTTTCATTGATCCTGTCTTGGGCCTAATACTGATTTTTAATGGTGCGATTTACAATTACAAGGAACTTCGAACCGAGCTTGAGCAAATGGGATACACCTTTTATTCAAAAGGGGACACGGAAGTTATCCTTAAATCCTATCATGCCTGGGGTGAAAACTGCGTCGACAAATTCAACGGCATGTTTGCATTTGTTGTCTATGATCAGAAAAAAGACATTGTCTTTATGGCCAGGGACCGATTGGGCATCAAACCGCTCTATTTCTATAAAACAGAAACCTCTTTGATCTTTGCATCCTCCCTTCCGGCAATCTTGAAAACCGGTAGAATCAAAAAGAAGATCTCAAAGGAAGCCCTTCATCATTACATGTCCCTCCATGCCGTGGTTCCGGCGCCCCATACACTGATCCAGGGAATTAGAAAACTTCCCCAGGCCACGGCAATGACCGTTCAAAAAGACGGGACCATGGTCCAGAGGCCCTATTGGAACCTGAGTTTTGAGCGGGACAGGGAAGAGGAGCAATACTCTTTTGAAGACTGGAAAAGGTACCTTTCCCATGCACTTATGGCCGCTGTAAAGCGAAGGCTGGTTGCCGACGTTCCCGTTGGCGTGCTTCTGTCCGGCGGACTGGATTCCAGCTTGATCGTCGGGCTGCTTGCCGAGGCCGGCCAAAAAGACTTAAAAACCTTCTCCATCGGGTTTGAGAGCGTGGGTGGTGAAAAGGGTGACGAATTTATGTACTCGGATATCATCGCCCGTCATTATGCAACAGATCACCATAAAATCAGAGTGAATTCGGATCAGGTATTGCCGTCAATGACTGCCTGTGTAAATGCGATGAACGAACCCATGGTCTCCCATGACTGCATCGGATTTTATCTATTGAGCCAAGAAGTGGCAAAACATGTCAAAGTGGTCCAGAGCGGCCAGGGTGCAGATGAGATTTTTGGCGGATATCACTGGTACCCGCCCATGGTGAAAAGCAATGATCCGGTTCAGGATTACTGCAATGTTTTCTGTGACAGGAGCAATGAGGAATTCCAGGAAATTGTCCATGAAAAATATCGGGGGGCGGATTTTACAAAAGAATTCATTCAAAGACAATTTTCACTGCCCGGGGCCCAAAGTCCGGTTGAAAAGGCATTGAGGATTGACTCAACCATCATGCTGGTCGATGATCCTGTAAAAAGAGTGGATAATATGACCATGGCCTGGAGTCTGGAAGCAAGGGTCCCTTTTTTGGATCATGAACTGGTTGAACTGGCGGCCAAGATCCCGCCGGAACATAAAGTTGGAAACGGCGGGAAACACATATTAAAGGAAGCCGCAAGAAACGTAATTCCCAATGAAGTAATCGACCGGCCCAAGGGCTACTTTCCTGTGCCTGCCTTAAAATACATAGAGGGTAAATACCTTGATTTTGTAAAGAAAATTCTAAAAAGCGAGGCCTGCAGATCCAGGGGGGTCATCCAAAACGAGTATATGGATGTACTGCTTGAATCTCCAGAGGCGCATATCACCCCGCTCAAGGGATCAAAGTTGTGGCAGGCGGCGCTATTGGAATTCTGGATGCAGCAGAATGGAATATAAGGAGAATATCCATGGACAAGTTAAAGCATCGAATCGAGAAAAACCATGGCCAGTCCCTGAGAAATTGGGAAAAAATCAATAGCCCGGTAACCAGGAAGATGCGCCCCAACTCCTTTTCTGAAATGGGCTGGGGCCGGCTGGTATTTGGGCACACATTTGAATCAAACGATCAAATCGTTGATGCCATGTGTGCCCAGGGGTATGACAATAGAGATATCGCTATTTATGTCATTGACCCCCATGTCATTATCTCCATGGCGCCTGATAAATTGTTTCTGGATCCGTCGCACACCTACCGGTTGTGGAACTATGATTACCGGTACGACAATCAAAAAGCCAATGACGTTTTTTCCATCAACCGGCTGTCAAATGAAGAGGAGGCCCATCAGGTGAACGCCATTTATTCAAAATGCCGGATGAAGGGGGCTGACCCTGAATTTTTGCTGGATAAACATGCGGACCGGTTAAGAACCTATTTTATTGCAAAAAAACGATCTGACAACCAGGTTGTCGGTACCATAACCGGTGTTGATCATATCAAAGCCTTCAATGATCCGGAAAAAGGATCGAGTCTCTGGTCCCTGGCCGTGGATCCCCAGGCAGGCCTGCCCGGTATCGGGATCAATCTCGTCCGGCATCTTACCGCCCATTATTTCACCAAGGGACGTACCTTCATTGATGTCAGCGTGATGCACGATAACAAACAGGCCATCAAGCTATATGAAAAGCTGGGATTTCAGAGAATTCCCGCATTCTGTATAAAGCGGAAAAATCCGATCAACGAGCAATTATATGTGCCCGTGGATCAACCCTTGAAGAAGCTGAACCCCTATGCAAAGATCATTGTGGATGAAGCACGGAAAAGGGGGATCCTCGTCGAGGTTCTTGATGCGGAATACGGATTGTTCAATCTGAGCCTTGGGAGCCGTTCCATAACCTGCAGAGAAGCCCTCTCTGAAATGACCTCCGCCGTTGCCATGACAAAGTGCGATGACAAACGCTTAACACGGAGACTGGTCATGAAGGCAGGAATCAAAGCTCCCCGGCAGATTTTGCACACCGACCCTGAAAACGCTCTTGAATTCATGAATAAGGTGGGGCGGGTGGTCGTGAAACCGGCAAGGGGAGAACAGGGGGAGGGCATCAGTGTGGACATTTCCGATGCGGATGAACTCAAAGGGGCAATAAAAAAGGCCGAAAGCATCTGTTCCGATGTTCTTCTGGAAGAGTACATCAAAGGGGAAGACCTGAGAATTATCGTCATTGATTATGAAATTGTGGCTGCCGCCATCCGGAAGCCCCCTGCCATAACCGGCACCGGGAATCACTCGATTTCAGACCTGATCCAAAAACACAATCGCAGGCGAATGGCAGCCACAGGCGGTGAAAGCAGAATACCAGATGACCGGGAAACCCTGAGATGCCTGAAAAAAGAAGGGTATGAATATGAGTCCATTCTGGAAAAAGACAAAACTCTTGTTGTGAGAAAGACTGCCAATCTGCATACAGGAGGCACCATCCATGATGTTACAGAGGACCTTTCCGATGTTTTAAAAGATGCGGCTGTGAAGGTGAGCAAGGCGGTTGATATTCCGGTGACCGGTCTTGATTTTATGGTGCCTGACATCTACGGAGACACCTATGCCTTTATTGAGGCCAATGAACGTCCCGGTCTTGCGAACCATGAACCGCAACCGACGGCCGAACGTTTTGTTGACCTCCTTTTTCCTGAAACCGTGTAAGAGAACTCTGCTATGAAAAATGATGAATCCTATCTGAAAAATCAATTGATTTCCATGCTCCAGATCCCCAGTCCCTCCGGATATACGGATCAAATCGTTCACCATGTATGCCAGGAGCTTGAGAGTCTTGGAATCCCCTATAATGTAACCCGGAGGGGAGCCATAAGAGCCACACTTTCCGGGAAATCAGGAACCCTTGACCGGGCGGTCTGCGTTCATCTGGATACCCTGGGGGCCATGGTAAGCCGGCTCAAGTCCAATGGGAGACTTGCGGTCCGGCCCATCGGAACATGGTCGAGCCGGTTTGCAGAAGGTGCAAGGGTAACCATTTTCACCAAGCAAGAGAAATACCGTGGGACCATCCTTCCCCTAAAAGCATCCGGCCATGTATACGGCCCCGGCATAGACACTCAGCCCGTCTCCTGGGACCAGGTAGAAGTCAGAGTGGAGGCAAGATGTTCCGGGAAAAAAGATCTGGAAAACTGCGGATTTGAGCCGGGGAATTATATCGCCGTGGATCCGTGTCCTGAAATGGATGACAGCGGTTTCATCAACTCACGCCATCTTGATGATAAAGCCGGGGCAGCCGTACTCTTATCCGTTGCCAGGACAATCATGCAGAACAAAATCACCCTGCCCCTGGATTGTCATCTGCTTTTTACCATCAATGAAGAAATCGGAATCGGTGCAACTGAAGTGCTGTACAGCGATATAACGGAAATGATTGTCATTGACAGCGCCATGGCCGCACCCAGACAAAATACCGATGAATATTCAACCACCCTTGTGATGATGGATCAGTCAGGACCCTTTGATTACCATTTGAATAATAAACTGGCAAAAATATGCCATGAAAACGGGATCTCCTTCAAGAAAGATCTATTTGAATTTTATCGTTCAGACGCAGCCTCGGCCATTGAAGCGGGAAGTGACATCCGGACCGCTCTGGTGGGATTTGGCGTTGACGGCTCCCATGGGTATGAGCGGACTCATCTGTCCACTCTGAAAAATACGGAACATTTAATTTTAAAATATATTCAAAGTGATCCCACTTTTAAACGGGATAAAAACAATATGGGCTCAATCAACGGTTTTCCCCATCAACCGACCCGGGACCCGATAAATATTGAAACATAAAAACCCATCATGAACCTGAGATATGGACCAAGATCCAGGTTTCATGGGAAAGGAGAAAAAAATCATGTCAGACAAGCAAAGAACCCGGAACGGCCTGAGCAAAAAAGAATTGTTAAAAATCATAGAAGATATGGATACCCGCCGCCGCAAAGAGCCCCGGAGAAAAGAGAAACTTAGGCAAAGGGGCCGGAAACGGCTTGATTGAGAATTCCCAAAAAAGGGTTTTCAACAAAAACCCTAATTTTGAATTCAAACAGGTCAATATCAGGAATCAACCATAGTTGAAGGAGGGGTTATCATATGTTGTATGCAGGACATTTTTCATTTGATGAAACAGGGGAGAACGATAATGAGCGCCATGGATATTTTGCATGTATCGTAAATGCCGGCACTCCGGAACTGGCCCTCCAGAAATTCCGGAAAAGGATCCTCTTTATCAAGGATGAAATGAAAGCACCGCTCTTTCAAAACATAGGGTATATCTACGTTGAAGATATCGTAGAAATATCAGACATCCCGGAAGAGGCCGTCATCACAAGGTTTCAGTCATCTGAAGGCCCTTTTCCCAAATCAAAAAGCTGTTCCCTGCCCACCTCGGATACGGTCAAAATAAAGGCCTACCAGTGGACCCGTGAATCTGAAGACTCAGAAGATATTATCGACTATGGAGAGGAATATAAAGAGGCGGTCCCGTTTCTGCGGTTTGTTTGAAGTCCCGGGGGAACAGACTGCCGCCCTCCTTATATCCATAATAGAGGGCAAGGGCCAATAAGGATAAACCGGCTCACCCAAACCACTCAAGCCGGATCGTGACCTTTGCCGCCTCTTTCTCCAGAGCCGCTGAAAACAATGAGTCCGTTCGCCATAAGATTGGCGATTATCCGTTCAAGACAGACCTGCGCCAGCACCGGTCACCCCTGATTTCCCCCTCTATTCAAACAGGGCATGCAGGGTCCCGGAGAAATCCGATCCGGCTTTTTCCAGATATGCCTCCCAGTCCAGTCCGTTATGGTAAAATGCCAGGGCGGCAAGTTTCTTGGTGATGATCGCATTCCGGTAAGCCGTCATCTTTTCCGAATTCATGATGGTCAGGATGGCCTCCCGGCCCAGCTTTTCCACCAATACCTTGGGGATATAGGCCTCCAGGACATGCCAGAGCAGATCCGGATCCGAAAGAATCGTGTCCATGTTCTCTGCCACCTTTCCCTGGAAGGCAAAGATCTCCTCACTGGTCTTTTCCGAGAGGACAAACAAAGGGATGTCCGGATTTTTTTCATGGATATGGATCAGCATCCGGGCTTCCATTCCCGCGAAGGTAGTGACCAGGTCCAGGACGTCCCGGATCAGGGCCCAGCGGGTGGGCACATCTTCCAGGAGCCGTTTTTCGTATTCATCCTCGAACAAGAAGGCCGTCAGGACCTCGGCCACGGCAGAAGAAAAGACCCCGCCCTTGTTGGCGGTACTGTCCTTGATCTGTTTGATCGCCGTAGAGCCGGCAATATACCTCCTGGAGGCGTCGTCAAAGAAAACATTGGCCCCTTCCACGATGAACTCAAGTTCCTTGAACAGCCCAATGAACTCCCTGACATTCCCGTGGTTGACGGTGTCCTTAAAACCTCCGCAGGGGATAAAGGCACGGATATTTGCCTGTTCGATGTATTTCCGGTTTCCGGGATCCGTGATGAATTTCCTGTGGAATACGGCACCGTCTTCCACCAGGGTCCCGTCGGGAAGCTGGATGTTTTTTTCCCGCAGAGGCACCTGGAACCCGGCTTTGCTCAGTTTTGTCCCGTCAAAGGCAAGGGAGTTGGCCCGGGGGGAGGTATGGCGCATGAAGGCGATCTTCATCAGCTCTTTTTTGTCCAGGCCTTCCGGGTCAAAGAGAATGGAACCCCCGTCGATGATCAGACAGATCTTCCCTTTATAACACTGGATCTCGTTGCTTCCCAGATCCCCGTCGGGCCCGCCGGTCATCATCAGGTTCAGGTCTTCTTCCCTTTGCCCGTAGTGGTCAATGAGGGTCCGGAAAGATCCCATGACACTGGTGGTGGTCATGCCGGAGGTTTCCACCCGGCCTCCGATATGGCTGTAGATCTCCTCCATATCCGTGGTAAGGGCTTTGGTTTCTCCGTTGATCTGGAGTTCCGTTCCCTTTTCCCCGGCGGGAATCAGGCCGAAAAGATCCCCGTTTTCAAGGATCCCGTAGGTGTCGTGGGGAATGCCGAAGCTTTTGCCCGTTGTAATGGTCCGCCAATAGGGGTATCCCCTCTGTTTTGCCCGGAAGGCCACGGCATCCATGAGGGGAGCCGTACCCTCGTCCGGCCCGAAAAAAATCATCTCCGGCCGGCCGTAGTGATCAATAATCTCCCTGCCCGGCAGCATGAGATCCATGATCCCTTCGGTGTAGTCATATAGTGCATCCATGCTGCAGGGGGCATAGAGAGCGTGGGGAACCACCACCCCCTTGGAGCCGCTTTCGCAGATATCCTTGTGCTTGAGCCGCTGGGCCTTGGGACCCAGGGCATAGTTGAGCAGCACGGCATTGTCCAGTTCCATGGCATAATTGGACTCGGTCACCCGGATCAGCCTCAGGCCACCCCTGGCAATGTCGTCGGCCCGCAGATGGGTGCCGCAGGCATAATGGCCGCTGACAAAGAAAATCCCGAAAACCGCCTGATTGAAGACCAGGGGATCCAGGATCCGGTCATCCATACGAAAGGCAAAGGATCTTTTTTCAGCCTTGTAAAAATTGGTCTTCAGGACAGCCGGGATAAATTTGAACATGAACGTGAAGATATCCCGGCCAATGGGATAGTCCATGAAACGGACGGAGAGGATCTTATCGAATTCCGCCTCCTTCTTTTCCATCGCTTCGGGATTCAAGGCTCCCGGACCTTTGGGATTGAATTTGGACTCAAACATTTGAAAGAGGAATTGAACCAGGTCTGGATTCTTTTCCACCGTCTCCATGATCATCCTGGATACATAGGTGAACTTGTTGGACTCATGGATCCTTTCTGAAAAGGATTCCCTGTGATCCGCCTTGACAAGGTTCTCCATGATGTCCCTGTCCGTCCGGGTGCCCCTTTCCTTATAGATGAACATGTGGGTGAAATCAATGGCATTACCGGCAAAGAGCATCTCCCGGAAGGAGAGAAGACCATCCACATAGAGCCGGGTGATGTCGGAAACGGAAAAACTCAAAAACGATCTCAGATCATCCACCAGCTCCTTTTCCCGGTCCCGGGACAATTCCCCCCGCACGTAGAGGGAGCAGACGGACGAAACCACTGAGGTTTTCGTATGGTAGGGTTCCCAATAGGCCCGGGTGATGGTCAGTCCGTGGTCTGCGAAAAGCCGCCGGAACACGGCCAGCTGGGGACGTTTGAAATCCGAGTTGAACATGAACCGGATCTCCCCGATATCGGAAAGATTGAACACCTCGATCAAGGGGGTCACGGATGAGGATATTTTTTCCAGGAAGCGTTCATACCGGTCCCGGGTCAGCCGGGGAGTGGACGCATAATCCTGGTCCAGGCTGAAGAGAAACCGGGATGTTCTGAACCGGGTATCCGGGAAATCCTTCACTGTTTCCGGCCGGAACACGTGGGTGTAGTACTCCGAATCCGGATTGTAGTAATACTCCCGCCTGTGCCCGGCCAGCTGATCCCCCAGGACTTTTTCCATGCTGTCCCGGGTTTCTTTGGTGGCGATCCTGACCCGCTGGACCTGGCGGCCCTGGAACAGGTCAAAGTCGATGTCGGCCACCCAGGAGTAGAGCTCTACCTTATCCCCTTTTAAATTGATTCCCTTGGCAATGGAGGCCAGGATATTTTTCAGGGATTCCTTGGTAATGGTTTCAAAAAAATAATCGGGCAGCCCCAGGTCGTTGAGAAGGATACCCGCAGCCCGATTGATGCACTTGGCAGTGATCAGACCCTCTGAAGAAATATCAATGACCGCCTCATACAAAAGACTGGGGTTCAATTTAACGCTCTGGGCCTTGTTTACGATCTGAGCACCTGATGAAAGATCGGTATCAGACTGGATGTCCATGGGATCTCCTCTTTAAAATTCGCCTTTGAATTGAAGTCGTCCTGCTGCCGGACTGATTCCTCTTTTGAGTTCTTTCTCTTCAGGATAAAGAGACAAATCCTCTTTTTTGATCCCCCCCTGATCTCCATTGAACAGACAGGCTTCAATGTCCCCGTTATCCGGTGATAGATCCTGCTATTATACCTTATAAATTTCAGGGTCAATAGGAATCTGGATTTTAGGTAAAAAAAACAGAATTTGCTGGTAACGGAACCCTTCCGGCCCCGGGGATATTCTCTTTTGATATTGACTTCATTCAGAATCAAAGTTAGGTTCAGGCTCTTTAACCCATGGGATTGTTACATCTGGAAATGAAACCCTTAAAAGATCCATACAGCCTCAATTCCCCGGATCTGCCGGACCCGGGGAAAAAAGTCTTCCTGAAAAGACAGCCCCATATGGGATTCATCTTCATAAAAGCCCTGGCAAAGGGGATGTTCAGGCCCCGGACCCTGGCAGATCCCGGACAGGTGGAAAAGACAGGGATCATCCTGAAAGGGCAGGTTCCTTCAAAAGAACGGATCCGCCGGTACAGGACCGTATGCGGATTTGCCTCCTGTGGAGAATCAGGAGAGGCCGAGGAGATTCTTCCGGCTCCCTTCCTCCAGACCTTGTTTGTGGGGCTTCTGGGCCGGTATATCACATCAAAATTTTTCCCGCTTACTCCCCTGGGCCTGATCCATACCCACCAGTCCATGGAGCAGTTTCGCCCCGTTCTTTTGGGAGAGGTCCTGGACCTTTGCTGCAGCCTCCGGGAGATGGAACAAACCCCCAAAGGCATAAAAACCCAATTTTTGCTCCAGGTCAGATCCCGGGAAGATCTCGTATGGAAAGGCATTTCAGAATTCCTGACCCGGAGCGGAGAAAAGACAGGGACAAAAAAGGAGAGGAAAGAAGAGGTTCCCCTGAAAATTAGGGAAATCATCCCGGTTCCCCGGGATACGGGACGAAGATATGCCTCTGTTTCAGGAGATTACAACCCCCATCACCTATACGGAATCACGGCCAGACTCTTTGGATTCTCCAGCCCCATTGCCCACGGAATGTGGAGCCTGGCCCGGGTCACGGCGGAATTGGAAAAGACCTTTCATCCGGGAGGGGCCTTCAGGATAGAGGCCGCGTTCAAGCGGCCCGTATTCCTGCCGGCCCGGATTTCCCTGGGCCATGAATGCGGCCCTGCCAGGGGGGAAACAGAGGAGAGCCCCGGGACTGGAACAAACGCCTCCGGGATCCCCCTGGAAAACAGCAATGATCCCGGCAGCCATGTCGATTTTGAACTCAGGGACGCGGACAGGGGGCTTCCTCACCTCAAGGGCCGCCTGATTCTACCGGTCGGGCCGGTATAGAACCATGCTGGGATCCTTTTTTGCCATCAACGCGGCCCTTTTCTGGGCCGTTGCCATCATTCTTTACAAAAAGAGCCAGGGCAGTTTCTCCCCCATCACCCTGAACATCTACAAGAGTATAGTGGCCCTGGTCCTGATTTCCGTGACCATGCTCCTGTTCAATATCCCGTTTTTTCCGGACAAACCCTTGAAATACTGGATGATGCTTTCCCTGTCCGGTTTTTTGGGCATCACCCTGGCCGATATTTTTTTCTTCATCGCCCTGGACCGTCTGGGTGCAGGCCTGCTTGCCATTGTGGAATGCCTTTACCTTCCCAGCGTCCTCTTATTTTCCTTTATATTCCTGGGCGAATCCTTAAGCCCCTGGGGAATTGCCGGCAGTCTCCTGGTGTTTTCCGCCGTGATCATGGGATCCCTTACCAAGCGGAAAGTCGCAGAAGAAACCTCTTCCCTTTCAAAGGAGACCCTCTGGGGCCTGATCGCCGGAATTCTCTCCATCCTCTTTCTGGCTCTGGGCATTGTGATTGTCAAAGAGGTCCTGGAGCAGACCGATGTATTCTGGGCCACCCTGGTCCGGGTCTGGGCCGGGGTCCTGTCCCTGGGGATCATTGTCCTCTGCCATCCCGGGCGGGGCCGCTACCTGGCCGAGCTGAAATTCTCCAGGGCCTGGCTCACGGCCCTGCCGGCCTCTGTCGCCGGCAATTACATCGCCCTGGTCTTCTGGGTGGCCGGCATGAAATATACCACGGCCTCCCGGGCCGCCATCCTCAACCAGATGTCCACCATCTTCATCTTCATCCTGGCAGCCCTCTTCCTCAAGGAAAAAATCACCCTGAACCGGGCCCTGGCCATCGGACTGGCCATGACCGGGGCCTGCCTGACGATTTTAGGCTGATCCAATGGTCTCCCGGACAGATCCACCGGATACTCTTTAGGCCATGTATCCCCGGATAAATTCCCTGAGTTCAGTCACCGGTGAAATCCGGGGCATAGTGTCCAAGGGGGCATCCAGGTGTTTTTTTCCCGGATCATCCCAATGCTTTCAGAAAAGTTTAAATCAAAGACCCAGGATATCTGAAGCAATTTCAGATCATTCAGGGAACCCAGTTTCCGGCTGACAGCTCTGAAATTCTTCCCTGTCATTTTTTGAACCGGGCCGTCAGACATACCGGGGCCGGGTCCGGCTTTTTTCATAAAAGGCTTCAATGCCGGACTTCCGGATAATTTCGTTGAGTCTCACCCATCTTTCATGGAGATGTTCGTCAAAATGGGTCTGGTCACAGGGAAAGGCATCGCATTGAAAACAGAAATCCACCCCCTTTTCCTGGTGACAGGGCCTGACCCCGCAGTCTTTAAACAGCTTGCACTGCTCACTGCGGCACCCGGTACAATTTGCCGAGGAAAAATAGTCCAGCATCTCCTTGAACTGGGGATATTTTTTAAAAACCGGGTCCCCCACCAGGGTTTCAAACCGCCGGGCATAGATATCAAAATTGCCCAGCTTTTCCTTCAGTTTTATACTGTGGTCACGGATGGCCCCGTCCACATGGGCAAAACATGCCTCACAGCTCAGCCCGCAGGGGGCGAGGCAGGCTTTGATCTCTTCCATTTTCTCTTTGGAGGGCCCCGGGTCCTTCTGATTCTTATCTGATTCTTTCATAGAAAAACTCCTTTTCCAAGCCTATGATTACCGGCACTTACCATACCACCTGGATCCGAGGATGAAAAGCACCCGGGCCGGATAATCTTCCAAAGGATGGCCATTCCTTTCCCCTGGAAGCCCGCCCGGAACCGCCCCGGAAAAAACAGCTCCGGATCATCGCATCCGGGATTGAAAACGTCTGCCGGTAAAAGCCGGGGCAGACCCGCATAACCCATTTGAAATGCAGAGGATTTAATTTAACCTTGCAATTTTCACCCGTCTGTATACAATACTGCCGGTTCCAAAAACCACACTGCAAGGACAGAACAGACCGTATTTACAATAAAATTAAGATTGTTTTTCAAGACCAATGGAGGCATATTCACCCATGAAAAAAATATTTAGACTTTCCGCAGCTGTCTTCCTGATGATCGGCATGACCCTGTGCCAGGCCCATGCCGGTGACCATTTTCTCATCGGTATTTCAAAAATCGTGGCCCACCCTGCCCTTGACGCCCTGGAACAGGGGGTTCAGGACGGAGTCAGGGAGAGCTTTCCCCAGGCCCGGTTCGATCTCCAGAATGCCAATGGGGAAATGTCCACGGCCGCCTCCATTGCCCAGAAGTTCAAGGCCGAAGATGTGGATATTGCCGTGGGCATCGCCACCCCCACGGCCCAGGCCCTGGTCAATGCCATCAAAAACCGGCCCGTCCTGTTCTGCGCCGTGACCGATCCCCAGGGAGCCGGCCTGGTCGCCTCGGTACAAAAGGGGGAAAAAGGGGTGACCGGCACCTCGGACATGACCCCGGTACGGGAACAGATCATGCTTCTGAACCGGATCAAGCCCATCAAGACCCTGGGCCATGTCTACTGCTCCGGAGAGGCCAATGCCGTTACCCTTGCCGGTATTGCCAAGCAGGTCTGCAAGGAACTGAACATCAAGTTCGTGGAAACCACGGTGACCAACTCCTCGGAGGTCAAGCAGGCCGTCCAGACCATTGCCCCCCGGGTGGACGGGATTTATCTTTCCAACGACAACACCATTTTCTCGGCCCTGGCCGCAGTGACCCAGGTGGCCATGAAACATAAGATCCCGGTCATGTCCGCCGATCCCAGCTCCGCCGAAACCCACGATGTCCTGGCCGCCTGGGGATTCGACTATTACAAGATGGGCCGGGTCACCGGCCGTTTGGCCGCCGATATCCTGAAAGGGGCAAAACCCGAAGAGATCCCCACGGTCTACATGACCGACCCCGGGGACGTGGACCTGCTCATCAACCTGGATGTGGCGGCAAAGCTGGGACTGACCTTTCCCGGGGATATTGTAAAAACCGCCAATAAAGTCATCCAAAACGGCAAAATGACATCCAGATAAATGATTGAAGGTATTTTCGTAGAAGGACTGATCTACTCGATCATGGCCCTGGGGGTGTTCTTCACCTTCAGGGTCCTTGATTTCCCGGATCTGACCGTTGACGGCTCCTTTCCCATGGGAGCCGTGATCATGGCCGCCGGCCTCCACGCCGGGATAAACCCTTTGACCGGTCTGTTCCTGGCTTTTTGCGGCGGACTGGGAGCGGGCTTTATCACGGCGGCCATCCACAACAAACTCAAGGTCCCCCATCTCCTGGCCGGAATCCTGACCATGACCATGCTCTATTCCGTCAATATCCGGATCCTCTCCAACCGGGCCAACCTGCCCCTGCTCAGAAAGGAGACCCTCCTGACCCAGGTTCACTCCCTCACGGAGGGCATCATGACCCCGGAGTACGCCTCCCTGATCTTTTTCATCCTGGTGGTTCTGGCCATTACACTTCTGCTGAATCTGTTTTTCCTCACCGACATGGGCCTGGTCTTCGGCGCCCTGGGGAACAATGAGCAGATGGTCCGGGTCCAGGGAGTTAATCCGGCCACACTTAAACTCATCGGCGTCGGGATCTCCAACGGGCTTGTGGCCCTTTCCGGAGCCTTTGCCGCCCAGTACCAGGGGTTTGCCGACGTCAACCTGGGCCAGGGCATCGTGGTCTCCGGCCTGGCCTCGGTCATGCTCGGGGAATTTCTTCTCAGGTCCAATAGGATATGGGTCCTGACCCTGAGGGTGATCCTGGGGGCTCTCCTGTTCAAGGCCATCATGTACCTGGGGCGGTATTACGGCTATTACATCCATATGACCCCCAATGACCTCAAACTCATCACCGGTCTTTTGATCATCCTCTCCCTAGGGATCGCCAACTTCAAAAAACTCCGGGCCAAGGGGGGAGCTTGATCGAGTTAAGAAATATTTCCAAGATCTTCAACCCGGGAACCCCGGGGGAAAAAATTGTCATAGAAAACCTGAACCTGAGGGTGGAACCCGGGGATTTTCTCACCATCATCGGGAGCAACGGGGCCGGCAAGACCACCCTGTTCAACCTCATTTCCGGTTCCCTGGCCCCCAGTTCAGGAGAGATCCTCATCAAGGGCAGACCCGTGACCTTTGAGCCGGAGTACCGGCGGGCCGCCCATATGGGGCGTATCTTCCAGGATCCCCTGGCCGGAACCGCCTCCAACATGACCCTGGAGGACAATATGATGATCACCTCCAAAAAGGGATTCAAATGGCCGGTCATCAGCCTGAACAGATCCATGAAAAAAAGGTTCAGGGACCAGGTCCAAGGCCTGAACATGGGCCTGGAAAACCGGATGAAGGAGAATGTCTCCTCCCTTTCCGGAGGACAGCGCCAGGCCCTGACCCTTCTCATGACCGTCTCCTCCAACCCGGACATCCTCCTCCTGGATGAACACACCGCAGCCCTGGACCCGAGGAACGCGGCCATGGTCATGGACCAGACCACCCGGTTTGTAACCCGGCAGAAACTGACCACCCTCATGGTCACCCACAACATGGGCCATGCCATTGAATTCGGCAACCGCCTGATCATGATGGACGGAGGCCGGATCATCATTGATGTGCAGGGAGATGAAAAAAAAGAGCTGACAAAGGAAAAACTCATCCAGATGTTCAGCGATATCAAAAAGCAGGAATTTGAAACCGACGAAGTTCTCCTGTCGGATTAAATCCAGACCCACCGTCTATTTTAGCGAGGAGTTGACATTTCCCCTTTTCTCACCTTATACTCTTTTGACGCTGCAGAGGTGCCCGCCTTTTTAATCTGGGACCACGGATAAAAGGGCGGGATAATAGGAAAAACGGTGAAATTCCGTTGCATGCCAGCCGTTGCCGTGACCGGGGACAAGGCCTGCACAACGCCACTCTTTCATCCGGAATCTAACGGAGAAGGGGGAAGGCGCAGGCCGAGGATGATCCGCCAGCCGGAAAGCCTGCCTTTGTAAAAAGCCGGAGGATTTATTGCTGGGACAAAAATCCTTTTGAATACTCATATTCAGGAGGAGCAAATGTCCGTTCAAGGGAATAAAGCATTCGGCGCCATCATCACCCGCCTCATCAATAAAGAAAATATGACCCGGGAAGAGACCCGGCAGACCTTTATCACCGTATTAGACAACCAGACCACTGAAATGCAGCAGGGGGCTTTTTTATCGGCCCTGACCGCCAAGGGGGAGACCCCGGAGGAAGTGGCCGGGGCCTGGGAGGCCATCTATGACCTGGACACGGCCAAGGTCAATATCAAGGCCGATTTGGACCTGGTTGAAAACAGCGGTACGGGCATGGACACCTTTAAGACCTATAATATCAGTACGGCCGCCTCCCTCATTGCCGCGGCCGGGGGGATTCCCATGGCCCGCCACGGGGCCCGGGCCATCACCTCGGTCTGCGGAACCGTGGACATGGCCGAAGCTTTAGGCGTGGATGTGGAATGCACGGCTGATCTGGTGGCCAAAAGTATTGAAAGCGCCGGGATCGGTCTGTTCAACGGCATGAGCCCCCATGTTCATCCCAATGCCCTGGGAAGGATTCTCTCCCAGATCCATTTCGGATCCACCCTGAACATCGCCGCTTCCCTGGCCAACCCGGCCCTGCCCTCCATCGGGGTCAGAGGGGTATATGCCAGGGAGATGATCCGGCCCGTGGCCCAGGTCATGAAAACCATTGGATATAAGAACGGCCTGGTCCTTTACGGAGCCATCAACGGCTCTGACAGGGGCATGGACGAGGCTTCGGTCTGCGGCCCCACCTTCTGCGCCAGGATAGACGGCAACAAGGAAATAGAAGAGTTTACCCTGGATCCCAAAGCCCTGGGACTTGAGGTCAGGGAGTGCAAAGACCTGGTGCCGGAACCGGAGATCGGGCCTGAGGCCAGGCGGTTCGCCGCCCTCATGGCCAACCGGGACCCGGGAGCCAGAAAAGACGCGGCCCTTCTCAATGCCGGGCTGATCTACTATGCCGCCGGAAAGGCATCCGGGGTGGAAGAGGGGATTGAGCAGGCTGCCCGGGCCCTGGAAAAGGGAAAGGCCTTTGAAACCCTGGAAAACTGGGTGTCTGCCCAGAACACGGAACCTGAAAAGGGGCTTGCCACCCTTCACCGGCTGATTTGACCCTTAAAAGACTTTTGACTTTAGACTTGAAGCTTTCATATGGAACTTCTCATTTTAAAAACCGGTAAAGAGTATATCCGGGTGAAACCCGACGGATTCCATTGCGTGGGCCTGGACAAGGCCAGCGTGTTTCCCATGGACAAAATGGACCAGGTCAGGGCCCATGAAACAGAATTGAAACAGCAGGGGTTCCCCGGGGTCCGGCTGAAAAAGCTGGTTCTTTCGGAAAAGGATGTGGATTAACCATTGAGAAAAAAGGACATTCTAAAATGATACGGATGGTGCTGACAGGTCTGGAGCAGCTTGAAATCCGGGATATGGAAGAGTCGGAGCTGATTCCCGGGCCGGATGAGGTCGGGGTCGATGTCCTGGCCTGCGCCGTCTGCCGGACCGATGCCAAGATGTGGGAACAGGGCCACAGGGACCTTCTGTTTCCCAGAGTATTGGGCCATGAAATGGTGGTCCGGGACAGGGAGGGTCGTCTATGTACGGTCTGGCCCGGAAAAAGCTGCGGGGAATGCCGGTACTGTCTCATGGGCCGTGAGAATCTCTGTGAGGACATGAAAATAACCGGGTTTCACAATGACGGCGCCTTTGCCCATAGAATTCTTGTTCCGGAAAAAAGTCTGATCCCCCTCCCCCGGAATATGGATCCCGTTACTGCCTGTTTTGCCGAACCGGTGGGATGTGTGGTCAATGCCTTTGAGAAACTGCCGGCTGAACCCGGGGCAAGGGTCCTGATCTTCGGAGGCGGAACCATGGGGCTGATCACGGCCCTGTATGCAAAATCCCTGGGGCTGAATCCCCTGATCATTGAAAAACACGAAGACAAGATCAGCCGGGTCTCTTCCTTTGTCTCTGCATGGGAAATTCCCCTGGTCAAAGAGACCCATGAGAGCCGGTTTCAGATTGTCATCAATGCCTGCCCGGATTTCATTGCCTTCTGCCAGGCCATTACCAAGGTGGACAAGGCATCCCATATTTCCTTTTTTTCCGGCATTTCCAAAAATGAAGAAATTGAAACCAATCTTCTGAACCTGGTCCATTACAAGGAGGCCGTCGTCTCCGGGGCCTACGGCATGAAAAAAAGCGACATGGAAAAGGCCCTGCCCTTTATCCGGAATCATGAAAAAGAGCTTCGCCTCCTGGTGGAAGAGATTCTGCCCCCGGAATCCGCTCCCGGTCTCATGCCCAAAGTGCTGTCCGGAAAATATCTGAAATATGTCCTTGATTTTTCAGGGGAATTAACGGGCTCTTCCCGACCCCTGTCGGCAGAGCCGTCATCCCCTGCTGTCCCGGCTCCAAAGGCTCAGGATACTGGAAAAGGAAGTCTGCCGGGCCGGATAAGGAAGCAGCTGCCTCAAACCGGTCTGCTGGCCCGGACCCTGGCCGGAATCCATCCCCTGTCCCGGGACCTGGTTTCCCGGGCCGTTGCCAAGATGGACAACAAGACCAAGCCCCTGGGCGCCCTGGGAAGACTGGAAGATCTGGGTATCCGCATGAGCCTGATCCAGAACCGACTGACCCCTGAGATCCGGCAGAAAAACATATTCGTATTTGCCGGAGACCACGGGATCACCGAAGAGGGGGTATCGGCCTACCCGGCGGAAGTCACCGGGCAGATGGTGGAGAATTTCCTCAACGGCGGGGCCGCCATCAACGTGCTCTGCCGCCATCATAACATCGACATGAAGGTGGTGGACATGGGGGTGATCAAGGAATTCTCCCCCCATCCGGATCTGATCAGGGCCAAGGTGGCCAAAGGGACCCGGAATTTCGCCCTCCAGGATGCCATGACCCGGGAGGAACTGATCCTTGCCCTGGAGAGCGGGATGAAGATCTTTCTGGAGGCCCATGCAGCCAAACCCGTCGATATCGTTGGCCTGGGGGAGATGGGCATCGGAAACACCACCTCGGCCTCGGCAATGATCTCGGTCATCACCGGGATCTCCCCGGCCCGGGCCGCGGGCAGGGGAACCGGCGTGGACAACAAGGGCCTGGAACATAAGATCGAGGTTATTGAAAAGGTGCTCAACTTCCACTGTCCCGATCCCGGGGACGGATTCCAGATCCTGCAGAAGATCGGGGGATTTGAGATTGCCGGGATCGCAGGGGCAGCCCTGGCCGCAGCCTCAAAGGGATGCGCCGTGGTCCTGGACGGAGTGATCTCCACGGCCGCCGGTCTTGCCGCCCTTCTCATCCACCCGGATATCCAGGGATATCTGATCTCCGGCCATAAATCCGTGGAAAAAGCCCAGGAAGCGGCCCTGGCCCACATGGATCTCACGCCGGTGATCGATTTCGACATGAGGCTGGGCGAGGGCACGGGAGCGGCCCTGGCCATGGATGCGGCCGAAGCGGCCTGCAAGATCATGACCCAGATGGCCTCCTTTGAAGAGGCCAGGATTTCACGGTCTACGCCCAGATGATTATCACAGTCGCTCCTTTTTCCGATTCATCCCTTCCCCGGCATCATGACCCACCCTGTCCAGGGGAAACATAGGCCAGGATATCCCCGGGCTGGCAGTCCAGGGACCGGCAGATGGCATCGAGGGTGGTCAGACGTATGGCTTTGGCCTTGCCTGTTTTCAGGATGGACAGATTCTGCTGGGTAATGCCCACGGCCTCTGCCAGTTGGTTGGATTTCATTTTCCGTTTGGCCAGCATCACATCCAGGTTGATGACAATGGGCATAAACTCTCCTTTTTCGATCCTAAGGTCATGGATTAAATGGTCAGGGAATGCTCTTCAGCCAATTTTCGCCCTTCGTCCATGATCCAGGAAATCATCAATACAATGGAGGCCACCACCAGAAGGGTAATCTCATTGGAGCTGAAACCGATGCTCAGCATCTTCTGCCCGGGCGGATTGTTCATGGTCATGACCAGAACGACCCCGGTGGATTCAGCCACTCCGGCAAAGGTGTAATAGACCAGGATCCGGCCCAGCCGTTTGAAGCAAGCCACATGGGCCCCTGAAAAGACATTGCCGGCCCGGTACAGCTTTAACAGGCGCATAAGCGTCAACATGGCTGCCATTTTTATGGCCAACGGGACAAGGGAAACCGCAAGTCCCAGCATCCTCTGTGCCAGGGTCGTCTCGGAAGGCCTGGGAAGCCCGGCCTGCATTTTCATGGATACGGTGACCAGGCTTTCCGGCAGATGGTTTAAAAACACCCAATACCCCACCGTAAGGATCGGGAGAAGAACCGCAAACACAAAAAAAGCGGTATAGAGTCTGCCGCTGATACGCTGAATTCTTGCTGTATTTTCCATGGAACCTCCAATTTATTTGTTCATTTCGTGCGAAGCTTCCCAAATTCTTATGTCTTTGTCAATAAGTTTTTATCGAAATTCGATAAAAATTTACCAATTATCAATATTTTTACGCCCGGAATGCCGAGCCATCAAACGCCTGCCCAGAAACGGCGCCTTCCGGCAACCCCAAAAGATCATGACCGCAAGCCCCGATTTTTCAGGGCCTGAAAAAATCTGTTAGAATCCAATATTCTAAGTCTTGACTATTTCAAGTTTTTTCTTCATTTTTTTGACAATTCAGAATATAATGAATGTTTTATCGATAAAAGAAACAAGGAGACTCAATGTCAAAGAATAAAGTGGTTCTGGCCTATTCAGGGGGACTGGATACCTCTGTCATCCTCAAATGGCTGCTGGAACAGGACTATGAAGTATATGCATACATGGCCAACATCGGCCAGCAAGAGGATTTTCAGGCAGCCAGGGAAAAGGCCCTGAAAATCGGCGCGTCCGATGTGTTTATCGAAGACATGAAAAAAGAATTTGTCACGGATTATATCTTTCCCGTGTACAAGGCCAACACCATCTACGAGGGCCGGTATCTTCTGGGCACGGCCATTGCCAGGCCCCTGATCGCCAAAAAACAGATTGAAATCGCCCAGAAGGTCGGGGCTCAATATGTTTCCCACGGGGCCACGGGCAAGGGCAACGACCAGGTGAGGTTCGAGCTTTCATACTATGCCCTGAACCCGGGCATCAAGGTCATCGCTCCCTGGAAGAACAAGGCTTTCCTGGATGCTTTCAAGGGCAGGAGCGACCTTCTGGCCTATGCGGAAAAACACGGCATCCCCACAAAGCAGACCGCTTCCAAACCCTACAGCGAGGATGACAACCTCCTCCATATCTCCCATGAGGCCGGGGTCCTTGAGGATCCGGGCTATGAGTGCGAGGAGAGCATCTACTCCCACACGGTTGCCCCGGAACAGGCCCCGGACAAGGCCACCCGGATCACCCTGGAGTTCAAGGACGGACTTCCCGTAAAGGTGGCCAACCTGGAAGACGGAACCCAGAAAACCGATCCCCTGGAGCTTTTCGAGTATTTGAACCAGCTGGGCCGGGAAAACGGCATCGGCCGCCTGGACATGGTGGAGAACCGGTTCGTGGGCATCAAATCCAGGGGAGTCTATGAAACCCCGGGGGGAACCATCCTTCACCAGGCCCACAAGGATATCGAAGGAATCGCCATGGACCGGGAGGTCATGCGCCTGCGGGATATGCTGGCGGCCAAGTTCGCGGAACTGGTTTACAACGGATTCTGGTTCAGCCCGGAAATGGAATTCCTCATGGCGGCCATGGACAAGAGCCAGGAGGTCATCGACGGGGAAGTCACCCTGAAGCTTTACAAGGGCAATGCCTATCCTGTGGCCCGGAAGAGTCCTTCTTCCCTGTACAACCAGGACCTGTCCTCCATGGATATTGAAGGGGGTTACAACCAGGAAGACGCAGAAGGTTTTATCAAGGTCAACGCCATACGGCTCATGGCCCACAAGAAAATCGTCAACGGGAAATAAGGATCAAGAACCCCAAAGGCAAACGTCTAAAGGGGTTTTCAAATAATCAGGGCCGTGGTTTCGGGAAGCATTTCCCCGGAATGACGGCCCTGATCTTTTTTAATTGAACGGTTATAAATCTAAATTTCCACAATTTGTAAGCGTTCGGCTACATTTCATCGGCATCCACAAATGGCGCGAAGCATCCTCAATTCTTAATTATCAATTGCTTTTACTTCCCGGCTATGGGCTCCACAAACCGGGATTCCGAATCCCAGGGAAAAAGGATCCAGGTATCCTGGCTCACCTCGGTGACATAGGCATCCACCAGGGGTTTGCCGGCCGGTTTGGCATAGACCGTGGCAAAATAAGCCTTGGGCAGCATATCCCTGACCACCCGGGCAGTCCCCCCCGTATCCACCAGATCGTCAATGATCAGAAAATCCTCCCCGGTTCCCCGGATTTCCTTCAGGATGGTGGTCTCCCCCTGGCTCTGCCAGTCATAGCTGGTGATGCATACCGTATCGATATGATGGATGCCCAGTTCCCGGGCGATTACGGCCGCCGGAACCAGCCCGCCCCGGGTCACGGCCACGATCCCCTTCCACTTCCGGTCCAGGTCGTGGAGCCGCCAGGATAGTGCCTTGGAATCCCTGTGGAGCTGCTCCCAGGAAATGGGATAACTTCTCGTATACCTATCTTCTTTTTTATCCATATGCATTCGCTCTGTTTTTATTTTGACTTTTGTTCAGGTTGTTTTAATTTATCTGGAGTTAAAATAAAAGGGCCTGAATGAAAATCCGGCCAAAAAAAGGATGCAAAGTGGAAGAAATTCAAGGAAGATGCCTCTCCTGCGGGGGAAGCCTGACCATCAGACGAAGCTGAACCCAGGTCTATCTGCGCTGCAGGTCCTGCGGCAAAAATTATCCCCAAGACAAATACAAAGACCTCATGGATGAATTTCTGGAGGAACAGCTGGCCAATGTGCCGGTGAACCGGCTGTAAAATATTTTTCTCTGCTTTTTGTTTATTTATACCGGAAGGTATTCGCAATTTGGGAGTCCGGCTGCTGAGGACTGCGGTTCCGCAGCGGGAAGAATTTCAACAGGTTCTAATTCCACTCCAGGAAAGGATGAAAACTCGCCAAGGCTCAAACAGTTCATCCTTTTGCCCTTCCGCTTCATAAGAACCTGTAAGAAATCCCCCGAATGACTCCACCACAGCCCCCAACAACCTCCGCACCATACCGGTAGATTGATCCCTGATTGTTAAAATTGGTTTTATTCGAGTTCATGATTTTACAAGTAACTTTGAGCTTTGGCGAACTAAAAAACGATGACTGGCAGAAGAAGTCGTATGGCAAAAAATTAACTTTTCTACTCAACAATCATAGACACATGTGTCGCCCAGTACCCAAATCAAAATTCCGTGAAAACAAGTAATATCGGAGTGTTGAATGTTAATAACTCAACTTTCGGTGATTAAAACCAGTCGTATAGAAAATACAACAAACTGAAATCATTATAAAAATTGACGAATTCCACTCCGCATGATATGCTTTGTTTACCACTAAACAAACAATCGAAACAAAGGGAATTCGTCAAAATGAATACTACCTTTAACGATCCACTAAATCAAATCACAAATTCGGAGCAGCTTGGCGTCCTCAATGAATACTTTGCAAAATTCAAAATAGGCACGCTATTGAACCAATCAGGAATCACTAAAACAAAGGGGGCATCTCCGCTTGCTATTTTCACAGCCCTTTTCAACCTGGCCTTTTGCAATAAAAATTTGTACCAGGGCATTGTGAGAAACAAAGAAATAGCGGTTGATAAGGACGCTGTCTACAATTTTCTGAACACACCAACATTCAACTGGCGGCGGTTTACCTTTCATCTTAGCCGCCGGATTTATTTTATCATCAGAGGTCTTCTTGATGATTCTTCCGAAGAGGTTCTTATTTTTGACGATTCTACCTATAGCAGAAATCGATCAAAAAAAGTGGAACTGTTATCCCGGGTGTTCGATCACACAAATATGAAGTTTATTAAAGGGTTTCGGATGCTGACCCTTGGATGGTCTGACGGCAATAGCTTCCTTGGACTTGATTTTGCCCTTTTATCATCCGCAGAAAAAAAGAATCGGTACAATGAAATCAATTCTGAGATTGATAAAAGGACCTGCGGGTACCATCGCCGTCAAGAAGCAGTCACAAAATCTACGGCTCACCTCGTACCGATGGTAAAAAGAGCCCTTGCTATGGGTGTCCAGGCCAGATATGTCGTGATGGACAATTGGTTTTCGATGCCCTCAGCAATAGCAAGTTTGCGGGAGCACATACAGGTCATATGTATGCTGAGAGATCACCCAAAATGGTATTATGAATATCAAGGCAAAAAACTCAGGCTGTCCGACCTTTACAGGAAATTGAAGAAAAAAAGGGGAAGAGCAAAGGTCAAAGCCCATGCCGTAGTATCTCTTCCAAACGGTAAACGGGCAAAAATAGTTTTTGTTCCCTGTAATACAAACCGAGGCTGGCTTGCACTACTGTCGACAGACTGGGCACTCCCTAATGAAGAAATCATACGGCTGTACGGCAAACGGTGGGATATCGAAGTTTTTTTCAAGATGTGCAAAGAACACCTGAAACTGGTAAAAGAGGTACAAATCAGGAATTACGATGGTCTGATCGCACACACATCACTTGTATTTGCCAGATATAATCTTCTCAGCCTTTATCAGCGGCAATGTATGGATCAGAGGTCGTTTGGAGATCTCTTCAGAGCCTGTAACGATGAGATGACCAATTTGTCTTTTATGGTTTCTTTGGAGCGGATCATGCGCTTAGCTTTGGTAAAAATTCGGCGACTATTTGATTTTACCGAGCGTATGGTACAGGAGATGCTTGATCAGGTGATGGGTCAGGCTCTAAAATATTTCGGATTTTCTAATAGACCTAAGGAATTCTTGGGGGTGTAATTTTACTCCACCGAAAGTTGAGTTAATAATAGTGTGGGTTTCTATAACCTGCATTTGGAAAATTTCATTTTTAAGATAGTCTTCAGTCGGCATATATTAAAGTGACCAAAACGAATCCCTGATAAATCTTGAGCCCAAGAGAATTAAAGAAACTTTAACTTTAGGCCAGCCTAAAAACGACCACCGGAAAAAGAAATCTTGGAACAAAAAATTCGCTTTCCTCTCCCTGATATAATAGGCAAATGGCTCGCTTTCCCAAATTCATTGTCGCTTTGAGAAGAAGCTCAACTCGAAGTGTATTTTCTTGGGGGAGGGGCAGTCATGTAAAACGCTTTTTATAACATTTTTCTGTTACGAATAAAGCTTAAAAAAGCCGAACGGGAGTCCAAAACCCGTTCGACTTTGTTAGTCAATATAATCAAAATCGGCTGGAGTTGCTATTCAAGGAATAATGTATTTGTCCCCCAATTCCCCAAAAATCCCGTCCCCCAATTGTTCCAATTCCTTTCAATCCCCAATCCCCCAATCAATAACCAGGCCGTCTGTTGCGGCCGATCATTATGAAGTAACTGGGAAATTTAAATTTTTAATAAAATTATTCTGGAATACCCTGTCACAGGCAAGTTCCACAACTTCGATCTTTGAGGCAATATGAATTGCTCTGTTAACATATGATTCATCACAAAGGGTCATCACCGCACCTGAACCAGCTGAATTTCCAACCTTTTCGATATTTTCAGGATCTATTCCGGGTGTCATTCCCAATCTTATCATGTCCTGTTTATCGAGATAGGACCCAAACGCACCTGCAATTATTATTTTTCGGGCTTATCAAAGTCAGCCTTTTTTAGAAGGCATTCAATGCCTGTGATCAGCGCTGATTTACCCAGCTGGATTGAACGGATATCCTTTATTTCTTTTGCTATAAACAGCCCTCGGCCAATTTGGTTATTCAACATAGAATCGAACATACCAACAGTTGAAAGAAACCAATCTGTTGTTGAATCAGGGATGATTTTTGCGTAAAGGGCATTGAGCCATGCGTCATTGTTTCTGGGCAGGTCAATATTCTGAAGGCAAGTACCACCGGAAAGAATATTATAGACCGATGCCGCCATGAGCAACGCCTTAGAGGCGACCGTCAATCTCGTATTGAATGTTGGATACCCTTAACATGGGAGTCGATTGTTCAGTCCAGTCTCTTTTGAATTAGATACTGACCACGGGCCTAAGGCCCTGATGCTGAAGTTTGCTAAAGGCACCGAACTCTCCCATTGGGGCAACCTGTCTCCAGGTCCTTCAATTTTTACCAGTGGGGGAACACGGTCTGCGAGGTCATTGATTTTAGCCCACAATGTTGTATCTCCCCAGTATTGCGGAGGAGTATCTGCCAGAGCAACAGATCTGAATATGTTGTCCGGTGTCCGGCAACCACTGCGGATCGCTTCAAGGGCCAGGTGTTCCAGACGGCCTAAACCTGTTATGGCATCGGGCTGTTCCTCTATCCACCTTGCCACCGCTGCCGGAATCCAGGGCAAAGAGGGTGCGTCCATCTTTGACAGTTCAGACAACAAGGCAATGTCCCGGGCTGCAAATGCCTTGTCCACCAGGGCTGCAAACTCAAATTGTTCGTTTGAAACAGACCGCCGGCAATCATAGAGCGAGGCAAGCTGCTCAGGCTGCAACTGCCCGAGCCCGTGAAAGGGTTCAATCCCGGGAAAAGAATCCACACAAAGAAGTTCCACGTTCCGGATTTTTTTCCGGGATAAGCACATCAGAATATGGGCAAGCATGGACTGATCAAACAGGCACGCATCAAACCACAGAACAATGCGGTCATAAGACGCGGCCTGTGCAAGTCTGTGGTATTGATCATGGAATGTTTCCAGAATAAGGTCTTTGGCCAGTCCTCCTGCCGTGTATTCTTCCAGGAACAATGCCCGGGCATTGAGACCATTTTCATCCGGCCACCCCGGCTGCCTGGGGCCGTCATAAAGAATATCATGCCAGACAAAAACTTCCCCGGGAAGGCCTGCTTTTGAAAGGCTTTGGCCTGCAATGTCCCCGCTTGTGATATGAAAAATTCCAGTCATTTATTTCCTCCGCATTTTTATTTTCGGTAAAATATGGTTATGATATCCGTCTGCAGGAAAAAAATAAACTGAAAACATACCCTCAAACAGCTTGAATCCGGGGATGTATAACTGTGATGACCAAAGAACACATACTGGCTTCCAAACTGTCTATCCCCATCCATCCGGATTTGTTTATTCCCACCCGGTTGTCCGTTATCCTGAAAGAGTTGACGAATAAACGCCTGACAGTGGTAACCGCTGGTGCCGGGCATGGAAAAACTGCATTGACGGCCTGGGCCTTACAGCAAAAGGAGATCACGCCGGTATGGTACCATCTCGATGAACAGGACCGAGATTTTTCCCGGTTTATCCGGTATGCTGCAGCGGGTTTAAAATCCTGTACCAGAACCCCGTGTCCCATGATGGAACAACGCATTGCCGCAGCCCCCTTTGGGGCGATTCACAGGGGGCGGGCCCTGGCGGAGATTGTCCATACCCTGGAAACATCTCCCGGCTCCCGAACTTGCCTGGTCCTGGATGATTTCCATACTGTGCAAAAAGAAAAGGCCATCTTGGAATCGGTTAAGTTTCTGGTTGAGAACCTGCCCCCATGGTTTCATATCATCCTTTTGACCAGATCCACTCCTAAAATGGGTCTGTCCAGGCTGCATCTCACCGGCCAAGCCATGGAAATAACAGAATCCGATCTTCTGTTTACATTGGATGAGACCCGCCATCTTTTAACCAGGCACTTTAAACCGGCTTTGCCCTTAAAGCTTGCAGACCAGGTGTACCGGATATCAAACGGCTGGGTCGCAGGTCTGGTTTTATTATACCTGTGCCTGAAAGATCTGCCCGGAGGACGGATGAAAAAGCTGCCCACGGATCCGGCTGGTTCAAACAAACTGATTTTTAACTATTTTGAAGAAACGGTTTTCCAGTCCCTGGACCCCCAAACCCGGGAATTCATGTTGAAAACATCGCTGCTGGACACCCTTGAACCGGAATTTTGCAACGCGCTTCTCCAGATTACGGCGTCGGAAAAGATCTTAAATCAACTGGTCAACGGCCATTTGCTGACATACCGGACGCAATCCGGGAAAATCGGTAATTGGGTTTATACCTATCATCACCTGCTCAGATCCTTTTTACGCACCCGGATAAAACAAACCCTGCCCCGGGAAACCATTGCCAGGCTATACCTGGACATTGCCAACCTTCATAAGGCATCCGGAAATGATCTTGGGGCTGTCCGGTCTTATATTTCCGGTGGTTTTTTTGATACTGCCGCACACCGGCTGATGAAACATGAAAAAATACTTTTTGAATCCGGACAGCTCCTTCGGGTCCAGGGCGTTCTAAATGCCTTTCCAAAGCAATTCATCCGTTCAAGCCTTTCATTATTGTACATCCAGGCCAGGTTGGAATCCTTTTCAGGAAATCCCCACCGGTCAGTATCATTATATGAAACCATTTTGGGCAAATCAGACCCGCAAGTCTCCGGGGCGTTTCTCCTGGACTGCCGGATACAACTGGGCCTTAACTACTATTATACCGGTCATCTCCCGGAAGCAAAGAATTTACTGGAAACATGCCTGACATGTAAAGACCCGGGCAAACGCCAGGAAATATCCGGCCTGCTGATACTGATTTACGTCATCCTGGGAAATATCCGCCAGGCAGATCAGTTGGCCTGGGCCACACAAAAAGATATTGGCCGGCTACCTTATTCCCAGCGGTTGAAGATGAAAAACTGGATCGGGTTTATACTTTGCTACCGGGACTTTGTTGCCGGGGATTTTAAGGCGGCTTATGCCAGTGCCTGCAGGAGTATAGACTGGTATTCAAAAATGGGTGTGGACATCATCATGCCCTTTTCATACCTGCATGCCGCACTGCCGGCCTATTTTTTAAACGAATTCAATATCGGTCACCGCCTGGCTGAAAAAGGGCTGGATCTTATCCGTGAAATGGGCATTCGCGACAACCAGGAGGGATGGCTCAATTATGCGGCGGCACTTCACCTGTGCGGTTTGAAACGCCTGGATCAGGCCCTTGACCGGACCCAAAAAGCCATGGCCCGGTTTACCCACCAGGCTAATTATTGGGGCCAGGCCCATGTTCATGATCTCATTCATTTTATCCGGTTAAAGCAGGGCGATCCCCGGGGTGCGGAAAAAGCCCTGGAACAGGGGCTGACTTTGCTGCTTCGGACAGGTCTTGGTATGACCCAGGGCATTCTTGAAACGAGCATGCTGGGTGTGTGGCTTGAAACCGGGCGGGTTGGTGCTGTGCTGGAAAAAACGGCCCAGGTTCTGGAAAAAGTCAGGTCGTCTGCTTTTTATACCTTTAAAACCCTGATGATATCGGCCCGGTGCCGGGTGCATTTAAATGACAGGACCACGGCACTTGCGGAACTGAACCAGGCAATTGAGATTGCGGCAAAGTACGGCTATGGGCACCAGGTGGCAGATGCCGGGCCACACATAGAATCACTTTTATCGGCCTTGTATTCAAATGGTATCAAACAAGGGTTTATCCGGGAAGTTTTTCAGAAGATGAACCGGGTACATCTCCTGCCGGTACAAGGCATAAAAGAACCGGTTTTGCCCTTACGGATATCACTTTTAGGCAGGTTCCGCATGATTCTGGGCGAACAGGATATGATGCCCGAAACATTTAACAATACCAATGCGTTAATGATGATCAAATATTTGGCGCTCAACCAGCGCAAAGGATTTAAGCACCGGGATGAACTCATTGAGCTGCTCTGGCCGGAACAGGATTTTAATAAAACGCGCAAGCGGTTCAACGTAGTGGTCACCGCCGTCCGAAAATTTTTTGAGCCCCACATCCGGCGCGGGGCACCATCCCGTTATTTGAAAAAGCAGGGAACTTCGTTCAGGCTCTTTCTGGGACACGCCGGCACAGTTGATGTGCTGACATTTTGGGACGCGGTCCAAAAAGGGAACACGGCTTTTGAAATGGAAGCTGCCCTGCCCCATTATGAAGCCGCTCTGGCCGTCTATAAGGGACCGTTCCTGGCTGAAGATGCTTATACCCAGTGGTGTATCGAGAAAAGGCAAAGATTACAGGACATCTATTTGTCGGTTCTGTGGAAACTGATTTGCCATTTTCTTGACAGGTCACAGCCTGAAAAGGGGATATCTTTTGCGCAAAAATACCTTGAAACAGACAACAGCGTTGAACCCGTCTATCAAAAACTCATGCAGCTTTATGCTGTGGCCGGGAACCGGTCTTTGGTGAAAAAAACCTATGAAGCATGCCAAAAGAACGTGTTTGATGCCCTGGACTGCTCCCCGGACCCTGAAACGGTTCGCCTGTTTCATAGCTGCATGGCTGCTGATTAGTTTCTATCCCAAAATAAAATTTTATGTTCAAATTCAGTGAAATCAATTTCAATTTATTCCCGGTTTATCCACCAAAGTTATAATCGCGGTATTTAATATTTTTAACCGCTTTTTATACGGAGGCAGGAAATTGAAAAAAAAGACGCACACACTTCTGGTTAAAAATGCCCGGTTGATCGACGGCCTGGGCAATGTGTTCGAGAACCTTCAGTCCATATACATCCATGGGGGGCAGATCCTGGAGATTGGAAACTGTACATGTCCGGACCATGTGCCGATGCTGGATGTAAAGGGCGCAACCGTTATGCCCGGCCTGATAGATGCCCATGTCCATCTGCAAAGTGTTCCCGGATCAGTGTTCCGCAATGACGATGAGGCACAGCTTAAAACATACCGGTACCATCAGCTGAAGTCATACCTGGCCTGCGGGGTTACCACTGTTTTGGACAATGCCATCTCCTCCCAGATGCTGGGCGAATTCAGCCAACACCTAACGTCAGGCGGTACGGGCCCCAGGATATTTGCACTGGCCCCTGGGTTTTATCCGCCCAACGGATACCTGGACAATGACATGCTCACCCCTTTCTGGGGGCCTCACTGGCAGCCTGCAAAGACCCGGACGGATGTGGCAGCACTGTTCCGGGAATATGAGGGGATGGACAATATTATCGGGGTAAAAGCCATGATTGAAAGTGGATTTGGCAAAGCAAATATCTGGCCGTTGCTCTCTTCTGAAATCCGTAATTTTATCGTTGATGAGGCCGGGAAAAGAAACCTGCCATTGTACGTCCATGCATATAAAAAAAAAGAACAGGAAATCGGGCTTGATATGGGTGTCCACTGCTTTGTCCATTCCGGGTTTATCTTCAAGCAGCCCACGGACAGGTTTATCAGCCGGATGAAAAAGCTTGGGACATACATGACCACCACCTTGTCATGTACCTTTGACCAGATGCTGGTGCAGTTTGAGCGGGAACGGCTGGACAATCCGTATTTAAAATTGAGGGTCCCCGGAAAACTGCTTGAAACAGCAAGAGATGACCGGGCCTGGGAAGATTACTATGACAGATTTTTTACGCTGTCATCTCCCCGATGGCTTCCCGGCTTTGTCATTCGGGCCCTGCCAAAGGTTGTGAACATTGAAAAATCAATCAGATCCTGCATGCAAAACGCATCCCGGGCAATCCTCACCCTGTATAAGGCCGGCATCCCCATTGTGGCCGGCACAGATGCTTCAAGCTGGCCCGTATTCCCAAATTTCTTCCACGGCACCAGTATGATCAGGGAAATGGAACTGCTTTGCAAAATCGGTATCCCACCCATGGACGTGATTTCATCGGCCACAAAAATTCCTGCCGAAATGATGGGGCTATCAGACAGAATCGGTACCATTGAGAGGGGAAAGTACGGGGACATGATCGTTGTCCGGGAAGACCCTTTAAAAAATCCGACAGCCCTGGAATCATTGATGTGGACAATTAAAGGCGGTGACGCCCGCACCCCAGAGGCGTGGATGACCGACGATCCTGCGTAAAGGAAAAATAATCCTGTGCAAGCCGCCATGCCTGCCGCCGGAAGTCCACCCAGCAGGAAAAAGCCGCATAGAAAAAGTGTCCATTTTTACTTGACCACATCAGATTGTGTGAGCGCAGCGAGCCTCAATCTGAACAACGAGGCAAATTAACATGGACCGCAATAACCGCTGCGCGCTTTTTGCGTCCGGTTATTTGCGGCGATGCTCTTGTATGATAAAAACTTCTGCTTTTAAAACATTAAAAGAATAGATATAAAAATATAACAATGGAGGCGCAAGAAATGGTTAAGATCGGTCTTATACAAATGGCTGCGGAACCCCTCAATCTCCAAGCGAACCTATCGAAGGCCGGTCGTCATATCTCAAAAACAGCCCAGGATGGCGCAGAGATCGTTGTCCTCCCGGAAATGTTTAACGTTGGTTTTTCTTGTAATGAAAAGCTTATGAATCTTGGCGAAAATCTTGATGGGTACACGGTGACGTGGCTCAAAGATCAGGCCGAGAAGCATCAGGTTTACATTATTACAAGCATTTATGAAAAAATTGATGGGTATTTTTTCAACACAATGGTCATGGTTGGGTTTGACAAAAGTGTGCAGATATACCGTAAACGCAACCCGACCTGTCAGGAGCGACTTGTCTGGAAACGATGCAAACAACCAGGCCCCGGTATCTTTGAGACACCCTTCGGGCGCGTAGGAGGTGCGATCTGCTTCGATTCTTTTTCAAGAGAGACCTTTGAGGGATTTCGGCAAAGTGGCGTAGAAATAGTGATTATCGTTGCTTTGTGGGGTACCGTTGTCCCGATGCTAAAGCACCCGGATTCCATGTGTTTTAGTAGAATTCTCAGGCGTCAATCATATCTGGCTTCAGAAGTGGTCCCACACAGATATGCAACTGCTCTAGAAGTACCCGCAGTCTATGTAAATCAATGTGGCCGCGTAAAGTTGCCGATTGCTCACCCCCGTTTTTACCCGTTACCGGACTGGCCAAATTCAATCTATGAATTTGTTGGGAACTCAAACGTTCATGACAAATCAGGAAAGAAATGGATTCGCGATGTAGATTTGAAAAAAGAATTTTCCTGCGTTGCAGCCGTTGAAATGAATCAAAAGAAAAAACGATCCCAGATTTCAAGGGTCAATATTTTTCCCGACTATATGGATAGGGGATACTACTTTGTCCAACCACCGTTTATGTTTAAACTCTATCAACAATTGTGTTTCACTGGCTTTGAGAAACAATACGAAAAACGGTGCTGCAAATATAGCAGTGCCATAACCAGAGGAAATTCACTGAAGTGTTAGGGAGAATCTCCCCACATGTTCTTTAGAATGGCTGGTTATTATTTGGTCTTGAATATACCAGAGTCATATAAAAATTTGATGCCATTACTGTTTATCCTCCAATTCTTATCATGGTGATCTCTGACAGTTTTCTCGTCAATTTTCCACGGGAATCGCCCCAGACAGAAATGGCCTCTGAATTCTGGCGGATCTAATATCAGCCCGTAGCGCTTTTTGGTCAATGTTCCCCTTTCTCTCCGGGATTTTTTCTATTCTGCGGTCTTCCGGTATGACCCATAAACTTGCCAATAGCAGATGCGATGCCCTGGTCCCATGGCAACCGGCGATGTCCAAGGAAATCGGAGGTAAGCGATTCAAGGCTCAGGCGAATTGGATTCCCATATGATTTCACCGCTTCTTTTTGGGTGGTCCCAATGCCATGGCCCATTATAGAAGGCTGGCAGATAATGGTATGAATTTGTTTGACAGAATCAGGTTTGGCAGACAAATATGGAGTGACTGAACTCAACTCTAAGTTTACCAGGTATTTTGCTCTGTGAACGGCATACCAATGCAAAAGTCGAAGGATGAGCGTTAGAAAAACCGAATTCACTATCAAATGTCCTAATGTCATCATGCTCCCCTTTTCACTTTTAAATTTGTAGTGCCAATTTCAACCTCTATCCAGGCACCTATATATATGCACGGGCAAGAATGATGCCGTAACTCCTGCATAAGAAATAATACATTGAAAACAAACGATATTTACATTTTATATCAAGAATTATATATTTTGAATCATTCCATATATGGAATGAATTAACCTCAAATATAGAAAATATTATATATTTGAGATATTATATCACTTGTGGACAAGTGATTACTGAGTCTTGGGTTCAAGAAGTCTTTAATTCAAGGCAGGATCAATTATCAGCAAAGCCGAGGAGACCATGCCCCATTCGCACAAAAGATACCGGTTTGCCCTTGTTTCCCATTCAGAGGAAATCTCACGCATTGTCAGACAAAATATAAATCATGAAACCGAAACTCTGTTCACAACGGTAGTGGGGCTGGATGACGGTGCAGCTGTCGCAGAAACACTCATTAAGGACGGATATGAAGTCATTATTGTCCATAGCGGCACCGGCAGGATGATTGCAAAAAGCATTGGTCAGCCTGTGGTGATCATTCCCAAGAATATGTCAGATATTGTTACTGCCTTACTCAACGCCCGGGAGTTAGGCAACAGGATCGGAATTACCAGCATATCCGAAGGACATGAGGGATTCGAAACCATCCGGGAACTATTGAAGATGAATGTCCGGGAGATTGTGTTCCATCATCATAGGGATTTGCAGGAGAGGATTGAGAAAGCCGTCAGCGAAGGGGTCGACATAATTGTCGGCGGGGGGCTGAGCAGAAAAATTGCAGATCAGCTTGATGTCAAGTCGGTAATAGTTAAACCGGGAACGCAGAATGTCCGGGAGGCCATAAAACAGGCACGTTCTTTGGCCGCGGCCCGCCGCATGGAAACGGAACATCACCAACGGCTGCAAACTATTCTGAACGTGATGGACGACGGTATGATTTGTGTTGACGCGCACGGGTACCTGAACTTCTACAACAAAACTGCCGAAACAATACTTGGAATGGACCTCGAACCGAGGCTGGGACGACCGATTTCCGATTTCACCAATTCCCTCGGGCTCATGGATGCCCTTCAATCCCAAAAAAAGGCAGATAAAATAATCCATTTCAAAAATACTGACATTGTTGTGACCTCCTTGCCCGTCCTGATCAACGACCAGATTCGGGGGGCTGTCAGTCTGCTAAAGGAGGGAAGCGCCATTCATGGCATCGACAGAAAATTGCGGGAACGCATATACAAGAAGGGATTTATTGCCAAACACCGGATGAAAACCATAGTTGCCATTGATCCTAATATGCAAAAGGTGATCACTAAAGCGAAAAAATTTGCACAGACCGAGGCCTCCATTCTGGTTTACGGCGAGACCGGCACGGGAAAGGAATTCCTCAGTCATGCCCTTCACAACGAAAGTCCCCGTAAAAAGGCCCCGTTCGTGGCGGTCAATTGCGCCGCACTTTCCGAGACCTTATTGGAAAGCGAGCTTTTCGGGTATGAGGAAGGAGCCTTTACAGGCGCCAAAAAAGGTGGGAAAATAGGCCTGTTCGAATTAGCCGACCAAGGGACAATTTTTCTCGATGAGATTGGCGATATCTCCTCCAACATTCAAGTTCGCCTTTTAAGAATTTTGGAAAGCAAGGAGGTTATCCGTGTTGGGGGAGATCGAATTGTTCCGGTAGATGTCCGCATCATCAGCTCTACTCACAGGGATCTTCGCGAAGAGGTCCGTGTCGGGCGATTCAGAAAAGACCTTTATTACAGACTGGCGGTTCTACGGCTTACAATTCCGCCATTGCGGAATCGAACTCAAGACATCCCGGAACTGCTGAACCCGTTGCTGAAACGGCACGGGAAATCCTTGGCGTCCGTCACCTCTGAGATGCTAAACCGATTGCAAACCTATTGGTGGCCGGGAAACATAAGGGAATTAAACGCTCTGATGGAAAGTTATCTTACACTCCTGGGCAAGGATAAATTCAGCGAACATTTGTTCATGGATCTATTTGAGGAGTACAAAGATCCGGGCGATCCTGAGTCCCCGGCAACAGCGGACTGCATTCCTTCTCTTCACGGTCAAACCAATTCGGAGCGCACTGAAGGTCAAATTCACACGCTGAACGAATATATGGATCGCTATAGGCTTAAAATTATCACCCATGCCTTGCGGCAATGCGGTGGCAATAAAACGGCGGCGGCAAAACAGCTTGGCATTAGCACCAATACCCTTTGGAGAATACGTAAGAAAGAGAGAGGAACTGAAACCGTACCGTTCTGATACCCCATTTTGTGCATATCATAGACATCGTTTCAACGGCACGTTCCTTAGATTTAAAATTTAAAGAGCTGAGGTGAGGACTACCCTTCAGCCAGACTCCTTTTTACTCAACTTTCGGTGGAGTAAAATTACACCCCCAAGAATTCCTTAGGTCTATTAGAAAATCCGAAATATTTTAGAGCCTGACCCATCACCTGATCAAGCATCTCCTGTACCATACGCTCGGTAAAATCAAATAGTCGCCGAATTTTTACCAAAGCTAAGCGCATGATCCGCTCCAAAGAAACCATAAAAGACAAATTGGTCATCTCATCGTTACAGGCTCTGAAGAGATCTCCAAACGACCTCTGATCCATACATTGCCGCTGATAAAGGCTGAGAAGATTATATCTGGCAAATACAAGTGATGTGTGTGCGATCAGACCATCGTAATTCCTGATTTGTACCTCTTTTACCAGTTTCAGGTGTTGTTTGCACATCTTGAAAAAAACTTCGATATCCCACCGTTTGCCGTACAGCCGTATGATTTCTTCATTAGGGAGTGCCCAGTCTGTCGACAGTAGTGCAAGCCAGCCTCGGTTTGTATTACAGGGAACAAAAACTATTTTTGCCCGTTTACCGTTTGGAAGAGATACTACGGCATGGGCTTTGACCTTTGCTCTTCCCCTTTTTTTCTTCAATTTCCTGTAAAGGTCGGACAGCCTGAGTTTTTTGCCTTGATATTCATAATACCATTTTGGGTGATCTCTCAGCATACATATGACCTGTATGTGCTCCCGCAAACTTGCTATTGCTGAGGGCATCGAAAACCAATTGTCCATCACGACATATCTGGCCTGGACACCCATAGCAAGGGCTCTTTTTACCATCGGTACGAGGTGAGCCGTAGATTTTGTGACTGCTTCTTGACGGCGATGGTACCCGCAGGTCCTTTTATCAATCTCAGAATTGATTTCATTGTACCGATTCTTTTTTTCTGCGGATGATAAAAGGGCAAAATCAAGTCCAAGGAAGCTATTGCCGTCAGACCATCCAAGGGTCAGCATCCGAAACCCTTTAATAAACTTCATATTTGTGTGATCGAACACCCGGGATAACAGTTCCACTTTTTTTGATCGATTTCTGCTATAGGTAGAATCGTCCAAAATAAGAACCTCTTCGGAAGAATCATCAAGAAGACCTCTGATGATAAAATAAATCCGGCGGCTAAGATGAAAGGTAAACCGCCGCCAGTTGAATGTTGGTGTGTTCAGAAAATTGTAGGCAGCGTCCTTATCAACCGCTATTTCTTTGTTTCTCACAATGCCCTGGTACAAATTCTTATTGCAAAAGGCCAGGTTGAAAAGGGCTGTGAAAATAGCAAGCGGAGATGCCCCCTTTGTTTTAGTGATTTCTGATTGGTTCAATAGCGTGCCTATTTTGAATTTTGCAAAGTATTCATTGAGGACGCCAAGCTGCTCTGAATTTGTGATTTGATTTAGTGGACCGTTAAAGGTAGTATTCATTTTGACGAATTCCCTTTGTTTCGATTGTTTGTTTAGTGGTAAACAAAGCATATCATGCGGAGTGGAATTCGTCAATTTTTATAATGATTTCAGTTTGTTGTATTTTCTATACGACTGGTTTTAATCACCGAAAGTTGAGCTTTTTATAGTCGGATGACCACCCCAGACTATCTGTTAAGAGTACTGTCTTGAAGTGGATAAGGCGATTGAGAACCATGCGTCTTAAACATGATTATGCATCCTGTCCTGAATCATTATCGAAAAATATATTCACTTGCATAGAAGGGCTTATTTGCCCAAACCTACTAAAATAGAATCGTAATTATTGTTGTGGAATTCCTGTAAATCATATTCAACAGCGATTAAGAGGCCCTATGAAGCTTATTTTTATTCATGGTTCAGGCGGATGCCGAGAGGCTTGGCATTATACTCTTGAAAATTTACGACTACTTGCCATAGTCTTTAAATGGTGAAAGTTGAGATTACGAATATAAATAAGAATATTAGAAAGACTTAATTTTCCAATCATTTTCCCAGGGTGGTTTTATAAAAACAACCATCCAGGATACCTGCTCTCCATCTCTTGTTTCCTGTACATCATATTCAGCATATCTGGCTGAGTGAAATTTGATGAGCTGAAGATCTTTGAGGCCCTCTGCAAGTTCACGAAGTTTTTTATGAGGTAGCTTCTCAAAGAGAGATCTATAAGTATTCTGACTTTTCTCAGAAAAACAGCTCATCGCCGTTTCAATATCATTATTTGACAAGGCTGTTCTCATCTCTTTCCAGAGGGTGTGAAGCTGCCGATCAGTCTCTGCTTTTATTTCTTCAGGCATTTTTTGGTCTTCATCCGGATCGGCTTCTCCTCGAAATATTTTTTTAATAATATAATCTATCTCTTTATCAGACTTGCCTTCCATGCTAAGGCTTTCCTTAATTTTCTTTTCGTCTATTTGAGGTGCTTCACCCGACATCTTTTTTTTCCTGGCTGTCATTTCTTTATAGGACATGTCTCCATTTAAATAGGCCTTCATCAATACTAATTCTTCATCGTTCATGCCCTTTGTTTGCTGGAAATCATCAATCTCTTTTTGTTGTTTTTGGATCTGTTCATTCGTGACCTTTTCAATTATCATATGAGACCTGCCCTGTATTGTACCGACCTTTAATCCAGGACCTCTTCTATTTTGAGGGGAGTTATCAACTATTTTTGATTCGGACAGTGATTGATCGTTAGAATCAGCCATCAATAAATTGGGCACAATAAAACTTTGTAATAATAAAAAGCAGAAAATAATTTTTATAAGATATTTACCGTTCATATATTACCTCTCTTTCGTTTTACTAAAAAGATGTTTCGTGAGATTCCGCTTCCCGCGTGTCATCTTGTCAATAATGAAGGTCTGCCCCTGTTTCTTTGTAGGAATATCACCGAAAATATTTTCTCTGTTCTTTGTACAGATCGTGATGGAATAAAACACATTCTCCGAATAATTATAATTCGGCAATCTGACCTTTTTTCTGGTTATCATTTTGTTCATTCAGATCTATAACGCTCCGCTTCACCGGGCGCTAAAAGCGAAGCGAGGAACGAGCGCAGCTTTTAGCGATCCGTGTGCAAGCGGCTTTGTTAGGCGTTTGCCTCCTTTTTTCTGCTCAGACTCAAGTATATAATACCGGGAATCATGCAGAGGAAGACCGGCCACACCACGATTTGTTTGGATATCAGGACAAATATAAACGTGATTGCCAGACAAGCTATAGACACAACCCCGCCGATAACATTCCACCTGAAAGCAATGAGCAGAGCGGCTGCCGAGGCAAAAAAAGCGGTCTGCGCAATGGAGAATAACAGCGGATATGAAAATGGACTTTTGGGAGGGAATCCATCTTCACAGATAGCGGACAATATCAACACGAATGCTACGAAGTTAAGAATGCGCACTACCCACATTATTAATTTTCTGTTCTTCATATCTTGATCCTCCTAATGTTTAGGATATAACAATTATGATGTGTGGTTTAGCATATCCATTTCTTTGAAAATAGGCTGATTATAGACAGGATTGCAAGTGTAAACATATTACCTTGTTAATTTTATCGGCCAGGGCAGGGATCCTGAGATCCGGAATGCCGTCTACAAAAAGCCGATTAATATATTATTGTATTTCCTGCTTTCCCCCGAATTTACTGGCCAACGTTGCTACTATATGCATGGGGTCATGTATGCATGGGGTCACCCATTAACGGGCTGTTGCCCAAAGCGTCAACTAAAGCCGATGAATAATTCACTTGAATTCCATAAATGTTTATTCTGATTTGCTGACCAGACTTTTTCAACCATCTTAACCAAATTCGGGTAATACTCCAGGCTTTTGCCCATAACAGCCCGGTCTTTGCTCCTTCCGTTCCGGACAAGAATCATAATATTTTGGATGGTAGCCGTCAGATATTCCTGAATTTTGAGCCGCCACAGCCGTCTCCACCTGCTTCGTTTATATCCATATCGAACACTTCTGGCAAAAGAGCGCTCCATCAGATGCTGTCTTTTGCCAATATCATCCTTGGATGTCTGGCTTTGGGATTGGGTTACCTTTCGATCCAGATCTTCTTGTCTGACATGGCGCTTGAGAGTCCTGCCAAATTTGGAGCGTGTACACTGGTCTTTCAGGTTGCACTTGTTACACACTTTGCCGGATATCGCATATTCAAAATGATTTCGTTTCTTTTTAAATTTTCTCCGCTTCAGATGTTTCCCATTCGGACAGATGAACCTATCTTTCTCTGTATCATATGTAAATTCTGAAGGAAGAAAAATCCCTCTGCGCCGTCCATTGTTTTTACTGGTTGCCTCTAATGATTCAAAATGAGGACTAAGGTTGCGGTCACAACAAGCCAGATAGTTATCTATCGTGCCATATTTACTGTCCGTCACAACTGTATCCGTCTCCTTGCCAGTATTTAAATCATGTTGATCTACGAGGTCGGTTAGAAGGTGTGCTTCATGTATTGCCTTATGATTTCAGCTTTTTCATCCACAGTTCTGTGGATCTTATATTTTAACCTTGAACGTCCTGATCCCATACGCACGACTGAGGCATCCGGATCTGTGGTGGAGATATGTTTGCGGTTTTCCTTACCAGCTTTGGGTTCTATTCTCTCTCCTTGCTCCAACCTTTTTTCTAACCTGCGATAGCTTTTATTTAAATACCGTCTAAGGGATTGTTGGTTTACTACAGAATTATTAGATGCATCGGCCTGAACCAGGCTTGCATCCATGAAAATTTTGCTCCCGTCTACCAAGTTTTCATGGACACATTGTATGACGATACGCTTAAAAAAAGTTTGGAAAATCTCAGTGCCCCAACGATTCCTTGCTTTACTTAACACACTGTGATTTGGGATCTGGTCATCCAAATCATACCCAAGAAACCACATCCAATCCAAACGAATCGGAATGGTATCCATTAGTTCCCGCTCGGAGCGAATATTGTAAAAGAACAAAAGGAACATCATCTTAAGGATCACCGGCGGAGGAACCGATACATTGCCGTTTGAGCCATAACAGTGTTCAACCTCATCATAGACAAAATTGAAATTGATTGTTTCACTAATTGCTCTGAGTGGATGATTGGGACAGATTCTTTCTTCTATGCTTATACGATCATAAAAGAGTTTAGGTTCGGCCTGGGTTTGCTTGCCCATCATGATAAGAAACTCTCCATATATTTTTGTTTTATCTTATCAATACAGATGGTTGCGATCAATATTTAATTGGGGTGTTTGGGCAACAGCCCGTTGATTATTGCACTATACATCACCCCTTATCTGATTGCGTGGACTACCTCCGGGATGCGCTCTGTTTTTCAAACGAATGAACAACCCAAGACTATCCCTGTACGTCCGCACTTTTTAAATCATCAAACCGGTGAGCAATATTCCGTGTATCGCTCCATGCCTGATTGCTATCATTCCGGATTTTTTAGTAGAGCACAATGATGGTATTAAACCTGTGTCACACTAAATTCCAAAATGGCAGGACTGGCAGAAGTAATCTTGGCTGATAGCCAAAATCACGACTAATTATCCTGTTCCGAATTCCGGGGACAGTGTAACTAATTATCTAACCTATAACATACTATGGCCAAACGCACTCTCCATGAGGCCTGGGTGGGGTGCAGGCGGAGACATCGGGTTCGATTGCTTTACAGACTCTTCATGGCGTGGAGCTAAAAAGGTGAACAGTTTGAGCGGATGCGAGTTTTCGCCTTTTGCGGAGCGGCTTACCCCTGATATTTCACGAAGTGTTTTTGCTTCAGATGCAAGGCACGGGTCGGAAAGCTGTAGTCTTCATACCGCGACCGACCTGTAACGACGCAGATGAGGTAAAAACGGTTCGCCCGGAGGGTGACATTTTGGATTTCGAGATTTGCGATCAACAATACAACCATCATCACATGCTTCTTTTCCAGAACATTCAAAATGTCAGGAAATATCTGGGATGATAGAGACTGTGGTAATCGTAAACCCTGCGGAGCTGCACCTTACCCGGGCCGGACTCCCGATCCGAATCTCCCCCCGTCCAAACCAGATTCTCGCAAATTCCAGGTTTTTTAGTGCCGTGAAGAACAACTCTTCTTCGTGGCCTTCACGCTCTTCTTGGTACAAAAAAACAGGAAACCACGAAGCACAGGAAGATCACGAAATTTAGGGCTTCGTCTGCGTAATCGGATAATGGTATTCCTTGAATTTTCCTTCTCACTATTACGGCGATCCTCACGCCGTGCAGTTTGACAGCCGCATCAAATCGCTGTAATTTAAATCTCTTGAATGAAAAAAGGAGCAGGACAATCAAAACAAAAGACCGAGGTTTACGACTATGCGAAAGATTACCATGCAGGAAGTGGAAGGTCACAATACCCCTGACGACTGTTGGGTTGTAATAAACGGCAAGGTGTATGATTTATCTGTTTTTCAACAGGAGCATCCCGGAGGATCGCCGATAATCACCAACAACGCCGGTAAGGATGTGTCCAACCTGTTCAACAATGTGCATCCCAAGGATATTCCCGAACGACTCCTTTCCCCGGAAGCCTGTGTCGGAGTCGTCGATATGGACACGGTCGACCCGGCCAGGCATGTGGTGGCCGGGAAGGAAAAAGCGCCGCCCAGGGGTCAGAAACCGCCGTCTGCACCGTCAGGAAGCGGGGTCCCGCAGGATCAGCCATGGGAAAAGCCCCCCATCGACGCCATGCTGAATACCTTTGACTTTGAAAGCGTCGCCGCAAGGACAATGACGGAGGAGGGGTGGGGCTACTATTCATCGGGGGGTGATGATGAAATCACCCTGCGGGAAAACCACACCGCGTTTCAACGCATCTGGTTTAAACCCCGCATACTGGTCAATGTAAAAGAGATTGATATGACCACTTCCATACTTGGGGTAAAATCTTCTCTGCCCCTCTATTTCAGTGCAACTGCCCTGGGCAAGCTGGCCAACGAGTCTGGCGAGCTGGCAATTTCACGGGCCGCTGCGAGCTCAGATACAATTTACATGCTGCCCACCCTGTCCTCTTTTCCGCTGGATGAGATGCTGAAAGTCCGTCAGCCCGGTCAGGTTCAGTTTGGCCAATTGTATGTAAATACGAAAAGAGAGCGTACAGAGGAGTATGTCAGGCAGCTGGAGGAAGGCGGGGTCAAAGCGATATTTGTCACGGTAGATGCGCCGCAGCTGGGGCGCCGTGAAAAGGATATGCGCAACAAATTCACCAAAAGCACTGATGTCCAGAAAGGGGATGAGGTCAAACGCAGTGAGGGCGTTGCCCGGGCCATCAGTGAATTCATTGACCCGAGCCTATGCTGGGACGATATCACCTGGCTCAAAGGCATCACCTCAATGCCGATTATTTTAAAAGGTGTCGGCTGCGGACTCGACACGGTGATGGCCTATCAGATGGGCTGTGCCGGAGTTGTTCTGTCAAACCATGGGGGCAGGCAACTGGATACGGCCAGGTCGGCAATCGAAATCCTGCCCGAAGCTATTGCCGCGCTGGATGAAAATGACTCGAATTGGCGCTCGAATTTCGAGGTGTTCATAGATGGCGGCATTCGACGGGGCAGTGATATCTTCAAAGCCCTGGCCCTGGGTGCGACTGCGGTCGGCATCGGGCGGCCGGTTCTCTACAGCCTTGCCGCTTACGGTCAGGAGGGAGTGGAAAGGATGTGCTCGCTTTTCAAAGACGAATTGACCATGGTGATGCGCTTGATGGGCACCCCGACCATTGCAGACATTTCAAAAAGCCATGTGCTCTTCAGCAATTTGATGACCCACGTCCCGGCCCAGGCCCGTGATCATCTCCAGCTGGATACCTATGAACCTCTAAAACCGGGGGCACGAATCTAAAAGACGCGGAGCATCCTCAATTTTTAATTATCAATTGTTTTTACCTGGCTCCCCAAACCGGGATTCCAGGTTCCAGGGGAAACGGCACAACCGCTTTGTCACTCCATTCGGTTCCAAGGGGTCCAGGTTAAGGGCTGATATCCTTTTTGTCTTGCCAATATGTCCAGATGCAGGAGCCCCAGGGCCGCCGTGTCCAAATCCATGATGCCGTCGGATTTGCGCAGGTCGATGGAAGGCAGGTAAGTATTGCAGTTGAGGCAGGCATCCACTCGCTCGCCGCTTTCTTTGTCTGCCTTATAGTATCGCAGCTGTTCCGGATCCTCTGTGTGGCAGACCGGACAGAATATCCGGTGGGTCTTGAAGTCATGGCCGCATAAAGAGCAGTGAAAGAACCTCATTCCCCCGCCCCCGGTCAGAAACTCGGATTGATTATCCGGTACCCGGTCAAGGTAACTGATGGAAGGAAGAGAACCGCATACCGGGCAATGGGTCTGAGAAGGTTGTCCATTGATCGGCCTTCCTGAAAACATGGCTTCCAGCAAAGCGGAAAGGCAGAACCTTGTGACCAGTTCCAGACTATCCGCCGGGATATCAAGGTCCTGGGCATATTCGGCCGCCGCATCCGCCCCCTTTTCAAGATACGCCTTGCAAAGGCGGGAAAAATCCATACTGCCCATTTTTGTTTCCAGTTGATAAAGACCTGGTTCCAGAGCCGGAAAATTTTGTTTTAGGGCAATGATGATCTCCCGGGCCGCCATGACAGAGGCCTGGGACGGGAAGGCATCGAGTTCCAGGGCCAGGGGTTTGTCCGAAACCGTCATTTCACAATTCACTTTTTCCTTGAGGCGTTCCACCAGGCCGGCTTTTTCCCGGAACACCCCTGCAAAAGGCCGGATCACATTTTCCAGTGCCGGATGTCTTTCAAGCAGGGTTTGTTCTGTCCGGCTGATCTTTTCCATTCGGTCATTTTTCACTGCAAGTTCCATATCGTCTGCTCCTGAAAATCCCGGGAAGGCCGCAAAGCCTTCCCGGGTCTGTAAAAATGATTATACGGATTTGCTCAGCACTTTGCCGGCCCGTTTGAACGGGGCTGCAATCCCGGCCAGGAACTGATGCCGGTTCAGGCCTGAACTGCCCTGGGCCACGCTGTATTCATGATAGTTCTCCGGCAAATCCGTCAGCAGGTAAATGACATTGACGTCTTCAACATCTGCCAGAATGGTTTTGGGGTGATCTTTTTTTACCCTGGCCAGCCTTTCTTCCGCCAGGGTCAGCATCTGGCTGCGCTCACCAAAATTCATGGTGCCGGTGGGGCAGACATCCACGCAAACAGGCTTTAATCCCCGGACCAATCGGTCGTAGCACATGCTGCACTTGGAGATCCTGCCTGTGGCAGGATCCCTTCTGGGGATATCATAGGGACAGGCCTCCCGCATGCTGTCAAACCCATCTTTTGGAATCTTACGGGTCTTATCCGTATAAACCACCGCCCCGGTCTTTGTATCCTGGAAAACAGCATCATCCTCATAGTTCTGGCCGATATAAACGCAGGGAGGATCAATGCAGTGCCTGCACTGATCCGGAAAAAAATTCCAGCGGATCTTTTCCCCCTCCAGGTGTTCACTGAACCGGACCAGCTTGTAGTTATTGACATTCAGGTCCGGCGGATTCTGGTGGGACCCGGTCTGGCGAGTCTTGTTGGCCGGCAGCTCGTACCATTCCTTACAGGCGATCTGGCATCCGCGGCAGGCTGTGCACCTTGATGTATCAACAAAAAATGAATATGACATATCTTTGTCTCCTTTAGGAAATTTCCGTGAGTTTTTCAGCCTTGCGGACATTTACACAGCAGGCCTTGAATTCAGGAATGGTGGTATTGGGATCTCCCACAGCCGGGGTCAGGCGGTTGGTGGCATCTCCAGAGCCCGGAGTGGTCCAGCCAAAGCAGAAGGGCATGCCCACTTCATGGACGATTTTTCCCTGAACCTTTAGGGGGCGCATGCGAACGGTGACCATGGCAATGGCCTCAACCCTGCCCCGGATACTTTCCACCACAACCCCGTCTCCGTTTTTAATTCCTCTTTCCTTGGCCAGTTCCGGGCTCATCTCGATGTAGAGCTGGGGTTCGGCCTCAAGCAGATTGGGCACGTTTCGTGTCTCACCGCCGCCGCACCAATGTTCGGTGAGACTATAGGTGGTCAGGACAATGGGATAGTCTGGATCTGCCGGTTTGGCCAAGAGATCCATGTCCGAGGACAGAAATTTATAACAGGGACTGTTCAACTGTCCGGAAAAGGGGTGGGAGGTCACTGGGGTTTCCACGGGCTCGTAATGTTCGGAAAAAGGACCGTCCTGGCGGCCGGGCCCGAAAAGCTGTCCCATGCCGTGCTTGGCCATGATAAAGGGATGTTTGCCCTTGCCGCTGGACATGGGTGCCCACCCGCCGTCGGGCACGTCCCCGGTCCACTTGCCGTTCTGCCATTCAATGACAGCCTTTTCAGGACTCCAGGGTTTTCCGTTCTGATCCACGGAGGCGCGGTTATACAGGATGCGGCGGTTCACCGGCCAGCACCAGGCAAAGTTGGGATAGAGGCCGATGGCGGCCTGTTTGCCGGTCTGGCTGTGATCCCTGCGTTTGGCCTTATTGCCGTCTTCAGTATAGCTGCCGGCGTAAAGCCAGTTCAGGGACAGGGTGGAGCCGTCATCGGAAAGAGCCGTGAAGCTTGGCACCTGCTGCCCTTTTTTATAGGCCTTGCCCTTGACCGTTACGTCCTTTGTAAAAATCCCGTTGATGCGGCGGGCCATGAGGCCGGCATCATAGGTTTCCGGCCAGTCCAGTTTGACAACGGGATCCGGGTAGACCCCGTCCTCTTTCCTGTAGCTGTCGCGGACCTGGTTCATGATGTCCACAATCATGCGGCCAAAGGTGCGGGCCTGTCCCGGGGGTTTGACTGCCTCGTAGTGCCAGAGCATCCAGCGGCCGGAGTTGGTGACCGAGCCTTCTTTTTCCAGACGGTGGGCGCTGGGCAGCAGGAACGCCTCTGTCTTGATCTTTTTGGGATCAACACCGGGACGATGCCAATTGTCCGAGGTTTCCGAGTGGTGGAGATCCACACTGACCATCCAGTCCAGGTTGTCAAAGGCCCTGCGGACCTTGTTGGCGTTGGCCACACTATTGGCCGGGTTCAGGCCGAAAACAAATCCGCCCTTTATTTTGTTTTCGTACATGCGGTCAAAGAGGAAAAGATAGGAATAATCTTCGCCCTTTTCCAGTTTGGGCAGCATCTCGTAGCCAAACCCGTTTTCCCGGGTGGCATTCTCTCCGAACCATCCCTTGAGCAGGCTGTTGAAGTATTTCGGCTTGTGCTGCCACCAGTTGGCGCTGGCGGTATCGGCGCTTACCGGAGTATTGGCCGTAAGATATGCGTCCAGGGTCTGCCAGTCTGCCCGGGGCATGGCCATGTACCCGGGGATGATGTGGTAGAGCAGGGTATGGTCTGTGGACCCCTGGACATTGGGTTCCCCCCTCAGGGCATTGATGCCGCCGCCGGCCACCCCGATATTGCCCAGCAGCAGCTGGAGGATACCTGCAGACCGGATATTCTGTACGCCCACTGTATGCTGGGTCCAGCCCAGGGCGTAGAGAATGGTCCCTGATTTTTCTGCCGTACCGGTGGCGGCAAAGGCTTTATAGACCTTGAGCAGGTTATCTTTGGACACGCCGGTGATAGAAGAGACCTTGTCCAGGGTATACCTGGAGTAGTGTTTTTTCATGAGCTGAAAAACGGTCCGCCCATGGGCCAGCGTCTTGTCCTGTTCGGGAATACCCTTACCGTCCATCTCAAAATCCCAGAATTTTTTGTCATAGGTCCGGGTTTTGGGATCAAAGCCTGAAAAAAGACCGTCCTTGAATGTAAAGCTCTTTTTTACGACAAAGGCCGCATTGGTATAGTCCGTCACATACTCTTTGAAATAGAGCTTGTTTTCCAGAATATAATGGATCATGCCGCCAAGAAAAGCGATATCCGTGCCCGACCGCAGGGGGACATGGAAGTCTGAACGGGCCGAGGTCCGGGAAAACTTGGGATCCACATGCATGACAACGGCCCCGCGTTTGTCCCTTGCGTCCAGCACCCACTTGAATGAGATGGGATGATGTTCAGCTGCATTGCTGCCCATGATAAGAACGGCATCGGCGTTTTTAATATCGATCCAGTGATTCGTCATGGCACCGCGTCCGAACGACTCTCCCAGAGCCGCTACAGTAGCGCTGTGTCAGATGCGGGCCTGGTGGTCCATGTGGACCACCCCCAGGCCCCGCATGGCCTGGTGAACAAGGGCACATTCCTCGTTGTCCATATGGGAGGTCCCCAGGGAAAAAAGATTTTCAAGACGATTGACCTGCTCTCCCCTGGCGTTTGTACGGATGAGTCCCTGATCCCGGGTTTCCTTGACACGGGCGGCGATACGCTTCAGGATCCAGTCCCAGGATTTTTCTTCCCATTTGTCACTATAAGGCGCCCGGTAGAGCGGGGCAGTGACGCGATGGGGATTGCGGGTCATGGAAAGCATGGCGGCCCCCTTGGCGCAGAGTGAGCCTTCTGAAACCGGGTATTCGGGATCCCCTTCGGTACTGACCAATTGGTTGTCTTTTACGTGGGCGATAATGTGACACCCCACTGAACAAAAGGGACAGATGCTGATCACCTCTTTTGCGCCTTCGATCTTGAGCTGGGATGCATAGGCTTTGACAGGTTCAAGATCAATCCCCATTCGGAGCAGGGACAACCCGATCACACCGGAGCCGCTCCACTTCATAAAGGTTCTTCGGCTTAGTTTCAAAACATTCTCCTTTCCTTTGAAATCATTTAAAATCCTTTTATCTCACCCTGATCCGGACGGGCAGATTAAACCGGTCCGGCTTCTGGCAGACAGAGGACGGATTCCTTCAAAGGTGCCCTTTAATAACCGGGCAATAAGCCGCGCCTCTGCCCCTTTGCTTCATAATCAAAAAGGCAATACCACCATTGGGTTACAAAGGGGTTACAAAGGGATGTGCAGAATGTCCACCATGTTTCATAAGATAATAAATTCAGATAGATATCCAGCGGAACAGGGTCGGATCAAGGATCTCACGGATCTTTATTTTAAGAATTTAAAACTGTTTCAGAAAACCAAAACGGCTCACCGTGCCGGTGTAGCGGGCAGTGCCCGCATGCCTGTTTTTTTTAAGGATATGAAAGAGCGTGAGGACTTTGCCGCGAAAGGGTGTTGTCAAATGGCTGCTACCCTCCGGTAGATCGCCAGGGTGTCCGGACCGGGTGAGGTATCCAGCTCTGCCTTGAGCACTGTCCGGCACCTTTCAAAAACATGTACGGCGCCGCTTTTCATTCCGGCATCCGCATGGAGTATCATCAGGTTCTGGTAGGCGGTTTCGTGGCAGGGGTCCATCCTGAGAACGGCCTGCCATGTATTCACCGCCGCCTGCCACTGATCCAGCTCCTCATGGACGGCTGCCTTTTTTTCCAGTATTCTCATGCTTTTTGATCGGAAAAATTCCCTGCCATTTTCCACACCGTCCAGGTAGAGCTCCCCGGCAAAGTAGTCTCCCCGGTAAAGCCCCATGGCCTTTTCATAGGCATCCAGGGCTTCAGTGAAACTTCCCTCGTCTTCATGGGTATCTCCTCTTTCAGAAAGGGCCGTGAACAGCTGGGTGTCGATTTGAACCAGGTCGGGATCCAGGGATATACATCCCTCTCTGTTATTCAGGTAGACATTGCCGAAATCCTTTGAAGGAGAAGGCTCCAATGCCTTGCGCAACCGGTGTAGGTTCACCTTTAAATTCTTTTCTCCGGCCGCCACCGGTGCATCCGGCCATAAACTGTCGATGAGAACCTCTTTGGGGATATCAATTCCTCCCTTTAAAACAATGAGCTTGAGCAGCCGTATGGGCTTGGGGCCGCCAAACACCGAGGCCGGAAGAACCTGGTTATCCGATTGAACAGAAAAAGGACCCAGGGTGTGTATCATGATCTTTGGCCGGGTGTGCTTGAAAAGAAGGGCCAGTTTCTCTGCCGTCAAGAATCTTTCCCTTTTGGAAAGCTTTCCAAGGATCTTGTCAATTTCCCCGGCCACCTGCTTTAAAAGATCCGGGGCGTTGAAATTGGTGAGGAAATCTGCAAGTTTTCTGCCCGGCACAACCTGTTCAGCGGTGACCATGACCAGTCCCCGGGCGAGAATGCGGTAATTGACAAGGGGAAAATAGCGGTAGTTGTTTTCCATGGCCTTTTCCAGACCGGCCTTCAGATAAGCGGTACCCCTGCACGGATCTCCCGAGTCATGCAGCAGCATTCCCAGGCAGAGGGCAGTCTCACTCTCCCCCAAATCGGCGCAGATGGATTTGAAATATGCCAGCACGGTTTCGAGTTCCTCCCGGGCCTGGTCATGATCGCCCTTATGGTAGAGGGAGATGCCCAGTATCTGCCGGGCCAGGGAAAGGTGGATATTCCCCCGGCGGGACTGGTTCAGTTCCTGGATTGCCTTTCGGGCCCAGTCAACAGCCTCGCCATACCGGTCCCGGCACAAAGAGGCCACGGCTTTGATCCGGTGGGAGATTCCCAGATAAAAATCATTGCCGTCAAGTATGGAAAAATCAGACAGATGATCTGCAGCCTGAATTGCCTGCTCAAACTGGCCGGTCTGGACATGAAAAAGGGCGCGGACTTCAACGGTTCCGGGATAGAGAAAGATCAGGCCGAACTTTTCAATTTCCGCTTCAGACTTTGACAGGAATTCTTCGGCCAGAGCCATATTCCCGCGTTTCAGGGCAAGGTCTGCATTGGTGATGTTTTTCAGGGCCCGGTATTCAGGATAAAGGGTCGTCGCGGTCTGCGTCTTCTCCAGCATAGCCCTGGCTCCGGATAAATCTCCGGATTGTACCAGGCCCAGGGTCTGAATAATGAGGGCATTGATCAGAAGATCCGAATTATGGATGTGACGGGCCAGCAGAACAGCGTTTCTGCAGGCGGACAATCCTTTGGGAATATTTCCGTTGCCTGCGATATAGCCCAAACCGATCTGCTGCCAGAGAAGGGTCCGGGCCCAGGAGAAACGGTGTTTTCCCTTCAGATCCTCCAGGGCCTGCTCCCCGGCCCTGATCCATTTGAGAATGACCCGGGAGGATTGCCGGATAAACACGGAGGCTTCAATGAGATAGGCAATGCTAAGGAGCTGTCCGCGAATATCGGCCTGCACCCGGAATCCTTCCAGGGCTTCGGCAAAGGCAGTGATATTGGCCTTCCCTCCCCTGATCCGCCGGGACATGGTATCGTAAAGAATGAGCCAGGAATCCCGGGCTGTCATCTCCCCGGGCAGGGAAGCGATCCACTCGGCCAGCCGGTCCGTCCGGCCGGTAATCACGTAGTCCGTTCCCGTGATCCGGATAATCCGGGCGATTTCATTATGGCAGCCGGCCTGCCTGAAATGGAAAACGGCTTTTTCACTATCCTTTCGGTTCAAGTAAATCTCCCCGGCCTTCCGGTTCAGTTTTAAAACTCCTTCCCTGCCCATGGTCTCCATAAGGTCTGCGGCCAGAAAATTCCTGAAAAGGGTGTTGTATCGGTACACCGGCCGGCCGGTGTCGTTTCTGATTCTCCTGATAAACAGGTTCCTCTGTTCCAGTTCATCCAGTATGGCTTCCGGAGAAACCGTATCGAAAAACAGGGAAAGGATCTTGGTATCCAGTTCGTCGAAGATGGCGGTTTTCATCAGGAAGTCCCGGATTTCCGGTGCCAGCGTCTGGTAAATTTCACTGGAAAAATAAGAAAACGCCTCGGTGGTCAACTGATCCGGAAGGTGGTTCAGAGTCCCGGCCTGCCGGATGGCCTCGCAGACCAGAACCAGTCCGCCAACCCAGCCTTCCGTAGCTTTAAGAATTTTTTCAACGGCATCCTTCCCGGGTGCATCACTGCCTTCAGGAAGTCAGCCGGGTGCCGTGAAAAACGCCATTGCCTCATCCAGGGTGAAGGCAAGATCCGCGTTGGTCAGCGTCAGCACCTGCCGGTTCATCTTGAACCGGGAAAGGTTGACGGCCGGCCGGCTCCGGGAAATCAGAAAGAAGCGGACCCCGCCCGGGCTTTCCCGGATCAATCCTTGGATCAGCCCCGGAGCCGTGCCTTTTTCATCCAAAGTTTCCATGTCGTCAAATACGATGTTCAGCCCCTGTCCGTATTGAACCATTAATTGTCTTAGGATATCAATCTGGCGGAGAAGATCCTGGCGGGATCCCAGAGGAATATGGGGCGGTAATGCGCTGTCTTTTCCGGCCCCGGTCTCCCTGTCCGGACTGCGGGTCAGTTCCCGGATCAACCGGTCAAAGAGTACTCCGCTGTCTGAGCTGGTTCGATCCAGATGAAACCATAGGCTCCGTTCCCGGCTCTCTTTGAGGAAGTCGGCCACCAGGGTGGATTTGCCCTGGGCGGCCTGGCCTGTCACCAGGATCACCCTACACCGGTCATACCGGTGCAGCATCTTATGCAGACGCGGCCGCTGCAGGGCATCTGCTGTCTCAGGAATATGGCAGCCGTCAGGTATCACAGTCCTGTCTCCCCGGGGTTTGAAGGGACAAGGCTGGCCAGTTTGTCCACACCGGCCATTTCAAAAAACCGGATATGATTGTGGGACAGTCCGGACATCTCTATGCGCACCCCTGATCCGGCAGTCTGCCTGAGATATTCCAGCAGAATGAAAACTCCGTGGCGGTCAATGGAAAAATTATCTTTGAACAGGAACAGGGCCTTGCCGCCCGGAACCGTTTCCAGATCAATCGCGGACAACTTGGATGCCGCCGCCTGGCTGAGCCTGCCGCTGAAGATCAGCTTCAGGCATTGGTCCCCAGGTGTTTCCGTCACTGAAAACTCAGCCGGCTCGGTCTGATAAAGCTGTTTTTCAGCCCGGACCAGGGCAGAGTTCAGGGCGGTCCGTTCAACCGGTTTATTAATAAAATCCGAAGCGGCCAGGTCCAGGGCGGCCATTGCCGGTTCCATATCCCCGTGTCCTGTGATGATAATCACAGGACAGGACGACCCGGATTCCCTGATTTGCCGCAGGACCTCCAACCCGTCCATGCCGGGCATTCGGATGTCCGTGAATACGATATCCGGCCCCTCGGAAGCAAAAAAATCCATACCCTGCTCCCCGTTTTCCGCGGTGAGCACCTCGTAGCCGCATGCGGTCAAAAACAGTCTGAACATGGCCAGAGTGGGCCGTTCATCATCTATGACCAGAATTTTCATGGGCAATCGCCTCCTGTTCATGGGCTTGGGCGGAAAACAGAATCCGGAACTTCCCTGCCCCGATAAGGTCATTTCCAATCCCTGACAATAAATGAGCCCCATCGTATTGTCAATTCTGACATAACGCTTTATGGAGCCCGCGTCCATGAAAAAACACTCAAAAAAATCATATTCCACATCCTGACCTGCCAGGCATGAAAAGCACAGCAATCAAAATTCGAACTTTTTTTCCAATCCCATATTTTAAATTGTACTTTTCAAGTTTGATGGGCGCTGATATCTCCCGCCTGAACTTGACATCTTTTCGAGAAATTCTTAAATATTGAATAATCTGTCTTTCACAAATCAATAAAAAGGAGATTCCTTATGAAAAAAATGGTCAAGATCTTTCCCATGACATTGTTTATTTCTGTTTTTGTTTTGACCAGTATAATGCTTCCGGCTGCCCAGGCAAAGGTTATCGGGACGGGTGAATATTTACAGCAGCAGAACCATTCTGCAAGGAGTGATGTTGATGCGTTTATGGCCAGGGATGACGTCAGAAAACAATTGGTTGAAATGGGTGTCAACCCGGATGACGCGGCCAAACGAATTGCGAATTTGAGTGATGCGGAAATTAATCAGCTTCAAAAGTCGATTGATGATCTTCCGGCTGGATCCAATGTGTTCGCTGTACTGGGAGTGGTCCTGGTTGTACTGATTGTTCTCGAGCTTGTAGGGGTTACCGATATTTTCACACGAATGTAAGATGAAATATCAATGCAGTCCTGCCCTCTTATTAACTATAGTTTTTATACTGACCGGGGGCTGCAGCAGAACTCGAATCTCTGTTATGGAGTATGAACAGGGTGTGGAATTGAATGCTACACCCTTTTTTGCTCAGGAAGAATATCAATGCGGCCCTGCCAGCCTGGCAATGCTGCTGGGATCATCCGGAGTTGAAGCCTTGCCCGAAGATGTGATGCCGCTGACCTACCTGCCTGGACGCAAAGGCAGTCTGCAAATGGAACTGAAAGCAGCAACCCGGCGCTTTGGACGGATTCCCTACCGGATTGAGCCGGACTTAGAGGCACTCGTTGGGGAACTCAAAGCCGGAAGACCGGTAATGATTCTTGAGAAACAGGGATTCGCCTTTTGGCCGGCATACCATTATGCCGTGGTGATTGGCATCTTGCCCGGGGACCGCCTGATTCTCCGTTCCGGGACCCAAAAACGGATTGAAATATCTGCCCGCCGTTTCCTTCTGCTATGGAACAGAGCCGGTTCCTGGGGCATTGTTGCCCTGAAACCCGGAGAAATTCCAGCCACCGCCAATGCCCAAAATTATATTGAAGCGGTCAGCGCCTTCGAAGAAACAGGACAGGCAAATGCTGCGGCTGCAAGTTATGCTTCTGCCCTTAAAAAATGGCCTGTCAATCAGACGGTTCTTTTCGGAGCCGCTACCAATCTTCTCATACGCGGTTATGCGGAACAGGCCAAGGAGATCTATCGCAAATTGCTCGAGCAATATCCGGATCATCTGGCAGCCGCAAACAACTATGCCGAAGCTCTTCTTGAGACAGGGCATGTTGAATCAGCGGAAGGTATTATCCGCAAAGCAATAGACAGATCAAAAAGCTCGGATCCGGCCATGAAAGAGATTTTATTGGGAACACAGCAGAAAATCGAATCCATCAAAAAGCGTAATTTACGCCAGGAAGAAGACAGCCCATCGCCGGATCTGAATTGATCTTTACAAGGAGGACTGTCTGGGTTTTCTCCTTTTAAGGAGAGGCAGGATCCCCGATATTTCACAAAGTGTTTTTGCTGCATAACGGGAGCCCGCACTTCTTCGTGGCCTTGGTGCTCTTTGTGGGTAAAAAACACAGGAAGAGATCACAAAACTTACATGGGCAATCCCTGGAAAGAAAAACCCTGCACCTGGCGGACAGACCGGAATCTGTTATGGTCGATATCTTGCTCTTCTGTATCTGTTCAGGCCATCTTATTTTCTGATATAAGAACTCTCTCAAGACAGAGATTTCAACCAGGAGAGAAAAATGGACTTTACAAATCTATTGGCAGAGCGGACAGAACTGATGAAGGCCAACGCCATCCGGGAAATTCTAAAGGTGGTGGCCAAACCCGGTATCATTTCCCTGGCCGGGGGCATCCCCTCCCCGGAAAGTTTTCCCATGGACCTGTTCCATGAGCTTTCCCGGAGGGTAATGGAAAAATATCAATCGGCCGCCTTTCAATACGACCTTACCGAGGGATTTATCCCTTTACGGGAGCAGCTTTCCCTTTTACTGGCCGGCCGGAAAATTGAGGCCGGACCGGAAGATATCCATGTTACTTCAGGCTCCCAGGGGGCGCTGGATGCCGTGGGCAAACTTCTCATCTCCAAAGGGGACAAGATCGCCATGGAATCCCCCACCTATCTGGGGGCCATATCTGCATTCAACCCCTATGAGCCCCGGTATGTCTCCATGGAGACCGACGACCATGGACTGATTCCGGAATCCCTGGAGCAGACTCTGAAAACCCACAGGATCAAGCTGATCTACCTGGTCCCGACCTTTCAGAATCCCACGGGCCGGACCCTGCCCATGGAAAGAAGGATCCGGATCGCCGAACTTCTGAAAAAGTACGATGCCCTTCTTGTGGAAGATGATCCCTACTCTGCCCTGCGGTATGACGGAGAACCGGTCCCGGCCGTAAAAACCATGGCCCCGGATCATGTCATCTATGTTTCCACCCTGTCCAAGATCTTTGCCCCGGGCCTTCGCATCGGGTTTTATGCTGCGCCGGAATTTTTAAGCCGATGGCTGGTGCTGGTAAAACAGGGGGTGGACCTTCACACCTCCACATTCAACCAGGCCCTGGCCGCCCAATACCTGGAAGGGGGATACCTGGAGAATCATCTGCCCAAGATCATCAAGCTCTACAGACCCCGGCAGCAGGCCATGCTCAATGCCCTTGAGACCGGGATGCCCCGGGAATTCACCTGCTCTCCTTCCCAGGGAGGTATGTTTTTATGGGTTTCAGGACCTGAAAATTTTGACGCCATGACCCTCTATGAAAAGGCCGTGGAAAAGGGGGTGGCCTTTGTGCCCGGCCGCTTTTTTTACACGGATCCCTCCCAGGGACATGAAACCATGCGCCTAAACTACACCATGGCAGATGAGGCCACCATTGAAACGGCAGTTGAGAAGCTGGGGGCTGCCGCCCGGGAAATTATTGGATAAGAAGCCGGCAAAACAATTGCCGGCTTCGTTAAGCAGGTATCTATAAAAAAGGATTAGAACTCAAAGGCCATCTGGATGGTGAAGGTGTCAATGTCGTCTCCGTCTCCGCCGTCGGCCACAGAGTAATTGTCCGCGGATGAGTATTCAAAATTTACCCAAAGATTGTCGGTGATGCCGACGCCAAGGGCGGCCAGGTATTTGGATTCCGGCAGAAGCTCTTCGGCGTCATCGCTGCCCTGGTATCCCAAGGCAAAGGTAGATTCATAACCTGCCAGATCAAAGGTGTATCCGATTTCAAGGGCATATGCAGATGCTTCGTCCATGAGTTTAACACCGCCTGCAGCCACGACATCATCGGTCATGACCACATATTCACCCATCAGGGAGACCGGGCCGAAACCGGCAACGGCGTGGAGGGAAACCGCAGGAACCTGATCTTCCAGGGCAGCAGCCCATCCGCTATCATCATAAACCTCTCTTAAGCCGCCCGATTCAAGAATGTTATTGATCCAGTCCACACCCAGATCCAGGGAAAAGGCCTCGGTTTCCATGGCATGGCCAAGGGAAAGACCGAAAACATCTATGGTGTCATCATTTTCGTTGGCTTCCTCTGCCTCTCCGTTAAAGGCAAAGGCGGCAGCCCGAATCCCGTTCATTTCAATGCCCACCTGAACAGCCTCGTCTCTTGTTTCTGCAAAATCCTGGGTAATGGGGTCAGAGACCATCATGGTTTCAAAGGAACCGAATGGAACATAAAGCCTTCCTGCGGATAGATAATAGGGGATCTGATCGGTTGCGCCCAGGGTAATATGGGCTTCATCTGCGGTAAATTTGTCATCATCGTCTTCCCAGCTGAGCAGCACAAATCCGGTGACCCATTCCTGGGGACTTGCTTCAATGCCCAACTCTGCGGTAGCCAGACTGATATCACTGTTGTCCGTGTCGTTGACATCCGAGGATTCAAAACCGACTTCTACTTCCAATGTACCCGAAAGGGAGACCCATTCCGATATCTGCCCAAGGGAGGCCGGGACAGAGCCTTCTTCCGTCTCTTTCTCAAGTTTGGTGATCCGCTCCTCCAGCTCTGCATTGGAGGCGCTGAATCCGGGCATGGCCCCCATCAGGATCATGGCCAGGGCGGTAACTAGACCGAGTACTGCATTTGCTCTTTTCATTTTTTCTCCTTTAAAGAAAATCAGGGTTAAAATATATGGAGTTATTTTGTCCGGTTTCGGACAAGAGACAAGACATGAAGTGTCTTGTCTAAAAAAATAAGCCTTTCCTAGCAACACGGCATAACAATAGAACTATTTTACGGACCCATCAACGATAGCTGGGTGTTTCTCTAAACTGTCTTCAAAGAGCTCCGGCCGGTTCCCTTTGTTTTGAAAGAAGCAGGCCCCTTCCGGGGCATGGTTCCCGCAGGATACAAATTATCTTCAACAGGAAGTGATCCTTCCCTATGTATGATCCATTCAAAAATTGTTTTAACTTACCTTAAAGTTATTAAAAACTAACTAAAATATGAAGAACTCATATTTCATGGTAAGGAATACTTGTCAAGCCTTTTTTAAAAAAATCGTCTGAAGTGAAAAAAAGGAAGGATGTATTTCCGCAGGACCGGATTAGGCAGCGCCCAATAAAAAAAACAACCCCAGGGCGGCAACCATGAGGCCGGCTGCGGCCTGGATAAAAGCTTCAAGCCGGAAGGCCTTCCCCATGTGTTTTTCCGCAGCGGCCAGCCCCGGATCAGTCCGGGACGGGTTCCCAGCAAATAGGAGACGGCCACGGCCTTGCCGTGGCCGGGACCCGCGGAGTGAACCATGCCGTAAACAAATGCCGTGGCCAGCACAAAGAGGACCGGAAAGTACCGGCCTTCTTCCCCGGCCTCCCTGACCAGGCGGCTCATCCTGGTTCTAAGCTGCTGCTGCCATTTGATCAGTGTCAGAGGCAGGCCCGGGGAAACCCCTGGGCAAAACCGCCTCTTCCCTGACCGCAGGCTTCCGGGTAAAGGGATTGACCAAGGCATGCCGGGGGGGCTTTGTTTTTTAGACGGAAAGGTTCAGAATGATCCGGGCTTTTGATCAGTAGGGAGCTTTATTTTGTGCAGATCCAGTCAACCTGATTTTTTTATCTTCAGAGTCCTGCTTCCTTCAGGACGGATTCTGTTGGCCCACCTTCCCAAAAAGTGAAGCCTCTCCCGGAGGGAGTTGTTCGGCAGGTGCGAATCCAGTACGGCCCTTCCAAAGGGAAAGCTTTTGGACAGCCGGCTGGTGTCGATGAAAATAGATTGATTCCGGTTTTTTTCTTTTTGAATGATATTGACCAGTTCAAAGGCCGAAGATCCGTCAAAAGTACCGTAGAGATCGATATAAAGGTTCTGATTCCGTTTTTGAGTTTTTAAATGGAACTTCGATTGCATTGAGGCCTCCTGATTCATTCTAAGGGATTCTTTTGTATGAGGACTTTTACGACTTAAGTATAAGGGGGGAGCAAAAGCCTGTCAAGAAAAAGTTAGGTGTGACTTAATTAATTATTGGCTTCGATATGCCCGGGTTTCTCCTCCCCGGCCAAATTCAAGTTTAAAAATCCGGTATTATATGGTAGCCTTGATTTTTTGTTTCAGACCCAAATGCCGGATTCCCCGGCTGCCCGTCCTGAAACAGAAACCAGGGAGGCCCATGAACGGACAGACCAGCGCCCGATCAGGCCCGGGAATGATCATCGGCCTGATTTTACTCCTTCTCTTCACCACGGGGATACCCCTTTCCGCCTCCACCACCCTGACCCCGGTCAAAGAAGATTTTCCAATTTTTCCCTCCATCAGACCCAATGTGAACTTCTGGAAAAAGGTCTTTGCCGTATATGACAGCTCCCAGGGACTCATCCACGACACAAGGCATCTGAACCGGGTCTATGAGGTCATCCGCCTTGCCCCGGAAAACACCATAAGAGGAGCCCGGAAAAACAAAAAAATCAAAAAGGCCGTATTGAAAAAATATAAATCCGTCCTGCTCAGACTGGCAAAGGGAAGCCCCCCAGCCACGCCCCTGGAGAAGAAGGTAGCGGCCCTGCTGGGCCCCGGGGCGGGTCCCAAGGATTTTAAGCGGGCCGCCTTTAACCTGAGATGCCAGACCGGGATAAAAGACCGGTTCAGGGAGGGTTTGATCCGCTCGGGTGCCTTTATCGAGGAATTTAAAGCCATCTTTCTATCCCACGGTCTCCCCACGGACCTGGTCTACCTGGCCAGTGTGGAGTCCTCCTTTGACACAAAGGCCTACTCAAAATTCGGGGCCGCCGGTATCTGGCAGTTTACCCGGGAAACGGGCAGGCTTTTCATGAAAATCAACTATGTGGTGGACCAGAGAAGGGATCCCTTTGTTTCCACGGATGCGGCGGCCCGGCTCCTGAAAAAAAATCATGCCCGGCTCAGGGAATGGCCCCTGGCCATTACCGCCTATAACCACGGCTTGGCTGGAATGGCCAGGGCAAAAAGGGCAAAGGGTTCATATGAAAGAATTTTCAATTCTTACAACGGCCGCTCTTTTCGATTTGCCTCCAGGAATTTCTACTCTGAATTTCTGGCCGCCCGGGAAACGGCAAAAAACTACAAAACTTATTTTGGCGAGCTGGACTTTGCCAAACCCGTAAAAACCACAAGGTTTAAAACCCGGGGATATATCCCGGCCAAACCCCTTTCAGAGGCCGTCGGACTCTCCATGTCGGAAATCAGGGCCATGAATCCGGCCCTGCGCCCCCCGGTGTTCAAGGGGCAGAAACATATCCCCAAGGGATTTGAGTTGAGATTTCCGGGCCACATCCCCCACAACACCATCTCAGAGGCGGCATCGGCTCTTTACCAGGCCCGGCAGAAACCCTCCCGGTTCCACCGGGTTCAGAAAGGGGATACGGCCGGAGCCATTGCACGGACCCACGGGGTATCCGTCAGCGACCTGATTCTGACCAACGGGCTGGGCAGAAAGGCCGTGATTTATATCGGCCAGAATCTCCGCATCCCGGCCCGGGAAGAAATCATCCTTGCCCAGAACCGAAAAAAGGCGTTAAAAAGCAAACCGGAGGATAAAACCAAGCCGGCACCCCGGTCAGAACCGGTCATCCCTCCCCCGGCTCCCGCCCCTGAACAGGCAAAGGAAGTTTCCCCGGTCCAGGCCCCGGAAAAAATCATTCAAAAAGAAGAAAAGACCGGGGATTCAGACACCCTCAACGGTGATGTGGCAGGCCAGCTCCAGGCCAGGCCCCTGACCGATCCCGGGAAGATCAGCATCAATCCGGAAATTCCCACCGACAGCCTGAAAATCAAGAAGGCTCCCTCCAAGGGAGATCAGGCCATTGGGATCATCAAGGTGGCCCCGGAGGAAACCCTGGGCCATTACGCGGACTGGCTCAAAATCCCCACGAGCCGGTTAAGGTCCCTGAACCGGATCAAAATGGGAAAGCAGATCTCCATTGACCAGGAGATTAAAATTCCCATCCCGGTGTCGGGAAAAGAGGATTTTGAAGAGCAGCGGTATGAATTTCACAAGGAAATGGAAGAAGATTTTTTTGAATCCTTTAGGATTTCAGATGTGGAGACCTATGTGATAAAAAACGGAGATACCCTCTGGGATCTCTGCCTGAATGAATTGGAAATTCCCATCTGGCTGCTGAAAAAGTATAATCCGAATATGAATTTCAATGCCCTGAGGCCCCGTCAGAAGATCCAGTATCCCATTGTAGACAAAAAACAGGACCATCGGGACAGCCTATAGGCCGAGCCGCCTCTTGACCCCCCGGAACTGATCATAGGTCAGTCCCAGAAGAGCGGCCGCCTTTTTCTGGTTGAATTGGCAGATTTCCAATGCCCGGGTCACCCGGTAATGCTCAAGGGAACGTATGGCCTCCTTCAGGGGGCTCTCCAGCAGATCCTCTCCGGGGATGCCCAAGGACCCTTCTTGATTCCGGAAAGAGTCATTTTCCCGGGACCCGTTCCCATCTCCGGTTTTCGAATCGGGCGGAGCCGCTTCTCCGGCCGGTTCAGGGCCATCTCCATAGGGAGACTCAAAGGGGTCAAAACAGATCTGGTCCAGGACGACCTCATGATTTCCCCCTTCATCGGGAAGGGGAGATCTGTATACGGCCCGTTCAATCACATTTTTCAATTCCCTGATATTTCCGGGCCAGGGATAGGCCTCAAGAGTTCTGGCGACCCGGTCCGAGATCCTGGGGACCTCTTCCCAGCCCAGTTCAAAGGCCATGCGCCCGGCAAAATGATTGGCCAGGAGCAGGATGTCTCCCTGCCGGTGCCGCAGGGGAGGCACATAGATCACCTCAAAGGAGAGCCGGTCAAGCAGATCTCTTTTAAAGGAACCGGATTGGGCCATCCCGGAGAGATCCGCATTGGTGGCGGCCACGATTCTCACATCCACCTGTACAGGCCTGGACGAGCCCACCCTCTCAAAGGAACCGTATTCCACCACCCTGAGAATTTTTTCCTGGACCTCCAAAGGGATGATTCCGATTTCATCCAGGAAAAGGGTTCCCTGGTCGGCCTGTTCAAAGCGCCCGGTCTGCCGGGAACCGGCCCCGGTAAAGGCTCCCTTCTCATACCCGAAGAGTTCCGATCCGATGAGGGTGGGAGTCAGGACCGCGCAGTTGAGGGTCACCAGGGGCTTCTGCCATCTTCTGGACAAAAAATGGACCCGGGCTGCGGCCAGTTCCTTGCCCGTTCCCCTTTCACCGAGAATGAGGACCGGCCGGTCAATGGGAGCCACACGGGACAGCTGCTCCTGGAAATTGAGAAAGGCCTCGGACTGGCCCAGGGCCCGGGCCATGGATAAGTTTCCATCCCCCATCCGATCCTGTTCACCATATGTCATGGATCCCTCGCTTTTTCTTTGGAAAATATTACCATAATATAGAATAAAACACCATATAATGGTATTTCTACCATTATTCCATCATGATGTCAAACCGACCAACCCCCTGGAATAATGGGCAAATTATCAATATTCTTTCTTTGGCACATATCCTGCTCTTAGGGATAGGCAGCAGACAGAGGAAACCAAACAAAAAACCGCTCCCGGATATTTCCGGCGGCAGCTTAAGGAGGCAAACCATGGGCATATTCACAAGATTCAAAGACATCGTGGCATCCAATATCAGCGCAATGCTGGATAAGGCAGAAGATCCTGAAAAGCTTATCAAGCTCATGATCAGGGAAATGGAGGACACCTTAATTGAAATTAAATCCTCCTGCGCCGGTACCATTGCCAGCCAGAAAAAGGTCCAGCGCATGCTGGATGAAATCCTGGAAAAAGAGGCCTTCTGGAAAAACAAGGCTGATCTGGCCGTTAATAAGGGCAGGGACGATCTGGCCAGACAGGCCCTGATTGAAAAAAGACGATTTACCCAGAGGGCCGAAGCCGTTGAGAATGAGCTCACCGAACTGGCCCAGATCGCAGATCAGTACAGGGATGATATCCAGGAATTGGAATCCAAGCTCAAGTCTGCCCGGGAAAAACAGCGGGTCCTGGTCCAGAGGCATATCCGGGCCAGTAAAAAGAAAAAAACCCAGGAAGAGATCCGCAGGGCAGACAGTGCGGAAGTCATGCAGAAATTTGAAGAAATGGAAACCCATATCGAGCGCATGGAGGCCGAGGCAGACCTGGTGAACTACGGACGGAAAAACGATCTGGAACAGGCCTTTGAGGACCTGGAGGCCGATGATGAAATCGAAGGCCAGCTTGCCGCATTAAAGTCCTCCAAATCTTTGAAAAATGATGATACAACCAATGCATAAATTATCAGACAACCATTACAAGGGAGCATCACTATTATGCATGGTATGCATGGCGTACTTATCGTAGGAATCTGCATCGGAGGGGCCATCCTCATCCTCGCCACCCTGGGCCTGATCCTCATCGGTATCATCAGGGCCATAAAAACCGGGGGACTTTCAAAAAAAGAGAAAGAGGCCCATACCGAAGAAACCCGGATGATCCAGGATATTTTCAACGGTCTCTCAAAGATGGAGGAACGGGTGGAGACCCTTGAAACCATCCTCATCGAAAGACAGAAAAAGGACATATAAAAATGAGACATAATTTTAAGGGAGGGTTCAGACGGCCCGGTCAATTCAGCCGATTCGGCAGCCGCTGCAGCCACCAGGACATTTTCCGGAACAGGAACGGGCTGTTCAACTGCCCGGTTTACCGCTCCAGGAGAGGCATCTTCATGGGGGTCTGCAGGGGACTTGCAGAGTATTTTAACCTCAATGTGTTCTGGCTTAGGGTGGTGGTGTTTTTCATCTTTTTGTTCACGGGATTCTGGCCCATAGGTGTACTCTACATCGTTGCCGGGCTGATCATGAAAATGGAGCCCGTGATTCCCCTGCGGGATGAAAAAGAACATGAATTCTACCAGTCCTATACAACCTCCAGGGAGTCGGCCATCCAGCGGATCAAACGAAAATTTGAAAACATTGACCGGAGGATCCAGAGAATGGAAGATACGGTCACTTCAAGGGAGTTTGAGCTCTAATCCCATTTCATCTTTTTCCTTTTGGCAGGCCGCTTTTGCGGCCTGTCTTTTTTTTAGCTGAAAGTCAAAAGCTGCCCTTTTTTGAGATCTCATAAAAGACCGAGAAGCCGGAACCCTTCCCGGAACAGGGCCAGGGCAAGGAGGCAAAGGGCAAATCCCAGGACCTTCATGGTAAAGATATAGGCCCGGCCCTTTAGAAAGACTCTGGATTTGCCTGCAATCAGGGCGAGTCCGACCTTTGAACCGATCAGCAGGAGATAAAAACTGCCTACAAAGAAAAGGGGAGCGGCAGGACTCACCTCCCTGGCCCGGATCACGGCGGGGCCGCCCACGCTGATCCAGAAAAGATAGGGATGGGGACTTAAAAAATTGACCAGAATCCCCTTGACCAGAGACCGGTCCGGCTGGGACCGCCCGTGGACGGCCATCCCGGAAGATCGGATCCCTTGTATTCCCATCCAAAGGATCACTCCCCCGCCGGCCAGGGAAATCATGCCCAGAACCCCATTGAAATGCGCCAGTCTTGACACCAGGAATACGGCGGCCAGAACAATGGGCAGATCCGTGATCACGGGAGCCAGGGCCACCCGCATTCCGGCTCTTGTCCCATGCTGGAGTGTTTCGGAGACCACAAGGGCCAGCAAAGGCCCCGGAGAAAGCCCGGCGGACAGCCCCAGGAGGATTCCCATGGTCAGGAAATGAATCATGGAAGATTTCTCTCCCCTGCTTCCAAACAGCGGCCTTGGGAATCAAGGTCCCCGGGGACCCATGGTTTTGTCATATCGGCTCCGTGTCAGCATCCGGTTAAGATGAAAAAGGCATTATATGCAAAACAGGGGTTCTCTTCAATCCTAAAAACATGGGGAAGGGGTCATGGCAGGGAAGATAAAAAACAGCCGCAGCAGAGCCTGGACCCTTTAACAGGCCTAGCCCGGCTGCGGCCGAAGATAAATTTCAAACTAGTCCTGGTACTTAAAGGAGAGTCTCAAATTTGTCCTGAACTGGGCCGGTTTCCCGCCTTCGATTTTAATATCCAGTTTCTGGACCTCTGCAATCCGAAGATCCCTCAAGGAGCCGGAAGCCTTTTCAATGGCTTTGGCGGCGGCATCTTCCCAGGATGTCGGGCTGGAACCGACAAGGTCGATAATCTTGTAAACACTTTCAGTCATGGGTCACCTCCTCTTAAAAAAGTTAAAGATATGGCGCGACGGACGAAATGGTGGTCCTGTGATACACAGATCAGTTGAGACGTGGAATTGGTATTGATTATATAAAAAAAATCCAGGTTGTCAAAAGCTTTTTACAGGATCTCCAGATTAAGCCGGCCGCTGGAATCCCGGAAAAGGTCAGAATTGAATCTGATCAATATTGGCAGAAGAGATCTTCCGCCGGCCTGCTTCGATCTCCCTGACCATGGTCAGAACCTGATCATTTACGGGGACCGGTATGCCTAAGTTTCGGGCATTGGAGGTGATAAACCCGGTTAAGAATTCAATCTCTGTTTTTTCGCCCCGCTCCAGGGACTGGAGACTGGAAGATTTCAGCCTCCTGTATTTGAATCCCAGAATTCTTAAGAATAGATGTCTCTTCCACTCGGCAAACGCCCCCCCGGCTTTTAAAAAGGTATAATAATTGAGCCTGCCTGCGAAAACCTCAACTTTAATGTCAAGTCCCCGGGCAACGGCCATGGCCTCTTTCATGATTTCCAGGAAAACCTGCCGAACTCTTTTTTTCGCCAGCATAGGACCGAGGGCAAGGCCGCACAGGGCCCCTGTCGATGTAATGCAGGAGTTGATGATCAGCTTGGAGTAGAGGCTTCCCTGGATATTGGGGGAGATCTTTGTCTCAAGGACATGGTTTAAAATTTCTTGAACCTGTTCCAGGCGGGGATCTTCCTTATTATCCATGCTTCCCAGGATAAAATCCCCAAGAGAGGTCATCTCCAGATCACAGGCCCCGTGCATGGTGGCCCCCCACCCGGTCACACAGCCCATGACCCTGTCCGGTCCGATGATCCGGGCCAGGGCCTGTTCACAGAATCCGTTCTGGAGGGAAACCAGCACGGCAGAGGGCTTCAGGTCCATCTTTTCAACCACATCCGTCATGGCCGTGGCCTTAACCCCCAGCAGGACAACATCCCGGTCGGCTTTCATATCTTCGATCCGGGAGACCGCCTGAATCTTCACCCGATGACTGCCCCGGATCCCGGAAATACGGATCCCCTTTGACATGATCTCATCGGCATGTTCCGGCCGCCTGACAACCACCTGGACATCGTATCCCGCCTTGGCGATGAGCCCGGCACAGATCCCGCCGATGGCCCCTGCCCCCACAACCGCTACTTTCAAATTTTTGCTGCCTTGATTCATATGCTTTTCTCCTGATCCGCTCTAAACCCAATATCTATTACAGGTAAAGAATAGTTGTCAAACCCATTGGATTTCCATAGAAAAGAATATCCGGATCCCCCCTTTTCATCCCATTCCATAAGTGCTACGCTGATTCACGGATCCATCAACACCCCATTTTTATAGCAAAGGGTATATTTGCGCTTATCATTCTAAAGAAAAGGAAAGAGGCCATGGAAGAGATACTCATTGAAAAGACCGAGACCCACGTCGGAATCATCACACTGAACCGTCCGGAACAGATGAACACCTTCAGCAGTCTCATGGCGGCCGAACTCAAACAGGCCCTGGTGGATTTGGATACAGACCCTGCCGTCCGGGTGATTCTCATCAAAGGCGCGGGAAGAGCCTTTTGCGCCGGTATCGATGTCAATGAACTGGAAGGGAAAACCGCTGTTGAATACCGGGAATGGATCGAAAAAATGGAGCAGCCCCTGGTATCCATCTCAAAACTTCGAACCCCGGTCATTGCCCAGGTTCACGGAGTTGCCGCCGCCAACGGCATGGGGCTTGCCGCCTCGGCAGACCTGGTCATTGCCGCAGACAACGCCAAAATGGGACTGACCGCCATCAACGTGGGCCTCAACTGTGTGGGCCCGGTAATCCCGGTGGCCAGATGCGTGGGCCGGAAAAAGGCTCTTGAGCTCCTGCTGTACGGAGATCTGTTAAAGGCGGACCAGGCCATGGCCCTGGGCCTGATCAATAAAATCGCTCCCCTGGACGAACTGGAATCCAAAGCCCTGGAATGGGCCGAGACCCTGGCTCAAAAGAGCCCCATCGCCGTCCAGATCGCCAAAACCGCATTTTATACCTCCGAGGACATGGGCTACCAGGACCAGTTCGCCTATATGAACGAGGCCTTTGCCCGGCTCTGCACAACAGAGGATGCCAAGGAAGGGGTCAGGGCTTTTTTCGAAAAGCGACCGCCCCAGTGGAAGATGGGGTAGAAGAATTTTAAAAAACCGGCTCCAGGGGAATGCAAATCCTTCAGGGCCTGAAGCCGGTATCCAGAAAAGTTTCAAAACAGCCGGAGGACTTGATGTCCTCCTTCATGTAGCGGATGAACGTCTTTTCCGTCAGGGTGGGAATCTTCTCCTGGAGCTGGACCAGGGCGATGGTGTTGATCACATCCTCCCTGGAAGTTCCCACCGGTACAATACTCCCGTCTTCAATATCCTCCCGGACCATGTGAGCGGCAACCACTCCTAAGCCTAAATGGTTCTTAATCCCGTTGATCACAGTCTGAAGACTGTCCACTGTCATGACCCGGTTCAGGTTGGCAGGAAACCGGTTAAAATGATGCTTGAACCAGCTTTTCAGGGGCAGAGACGAGCTCTGGTAGGAGATAAACTCCTTTTGGACCAGGTTTTCAAAAGAGTGATCTTCCTTAATCGCCTGGCGGTAATAGGTCCCGGAACAGGCCAGGCAGACCTCTTCGTCCACCAGGGGCTCCATGCTGTACCGGCTCAGATCCCCGAACACGGGTTCCCGTGTCAGGAAAATATCCACCAGCCCGAAATCAATTTCCCCCCCAGAGATCATGGACAGGATCTCGGCCGGACCGGCCAGGGTCAGGGTAAACACCACGGCCGGATAGGTTTTCCGGAAAAGGGCAAACATCCCGGGAAAATAATTTTTCCCAAACTCTTTGGGAGCTCCTATTTTCAGCATTCCCGACGGGACCTTTCGGGACTGCCGGATACCTTCCATCCCAGTCGCAAGCTCCCGGATAAAGGGAGAGACAATGGAGAACAGGGACTTCCCGGCCGAAGTAGGCACCAGGCGGCGGTGAAGTCGGGTAAACAGACGGGCCTTGACCTCAGACTCCAGCTTGGCCAAAGCCTGACTCACGGCGGAAGGGCTGATGTTGAGTTCCTTGGCCGCTCCGGCTGCACTTCCGATATGGAAGACATGGTAAAAGATTTTGACCCGGTTCAGATCTGGAATCATTAACATAGCTTAACCTAAGAGTTAATTGTTTTAATTTTACTTAATATAACAGATGTCTTATATTTTCAATGAGAAAAGAAGATCCCGGCTGGACCCGACAAACCCAATCAGATAAGGAGGTGCATCCATGAAAGGGATAATAAAAAGGCTGATGAGACTCCTGATCTATCTTTTCACACCGGAAGATTCTTCCGGGCCTGTCAGATACGGCATCCTCAGCCTTGCCCCCGGTCCCGCCCGTCCGGGGCCGGCATCGGCCAAGGTCCTGATCTGGATGCTGAACGCCTGTGTTCTCTCCTTCTTATTGAGTCTGCTGTAACCCCTTAGACGATTCGCAACCGGGAAAGATTTGGATTGTGAATCTGAAATTCTTTTTTGGAATACTATTCCCGGGTCAAGGCAGGCCCGGGTTTAAATTGGGAGCAGAAGCGGTTCACAGACTCAAAATACTCTTTAAAATCTGAAATGGTGTTATGGCCGGCCTTCTCCATGACCACCCTTTCTTTTTCACAGCCAAGGCTGTCAAACAGGGCCAGGGTATTTTTCGCCGGGATCACTTCGTCCCGGCCAGCCACCAGCACCAGGGTATTTGATTGGATTTTGCCTGAATAATCCGTGGTCCGGTGCCGGTCCCGGAGAACCAGCCGGACCAGCCAGGCCGGGTAATAGGATGCAGCCACATTTTCAATGCTGTCAAAGGGGCAGGTCAGGATCAGGCCCCCGAGATTTCTTTCCAGGGCCAGAAAACAGGCCATGGACGATCCCAGGCTCCTGCCCCAGGCAATGACGGCTGAGGGGGTGAGGGGGAACTGCCGGGCCATGGCATCGTATACGGCCAGGGCATCTGCCTTGAGATCCTTTTCCTTTGGCCTGCCCGTACTCTTTCCGTATCCCCGGTAGTTGACCAGGATGACATTGGCGTTCAGATTGGCAGAATACTCCTCCAGGTTCAGGGAAACTTCTTCGGCATTTCCCCCGAAATAAAAGATGACCGGCAGATGTTCAAGATCTTTATTGATGAACCATCCATGGAGAATCACCCCCTGGGCAACGGGAATAGAGATCTCCTCCACCCCCTTGAGACTGCTCCGGATATGGTCGAGCCGCCCCGGCTCAAGGGGCGCCGGAAAGTAGAGCAGTTTCCTTGAAAAAAGGTAGAGAACTCCAAATAGAACAAAGCCGAAAACAAAAATGATTCCAATGATTTTCATCTGTCTTCTCCCCTAATGTATTGAAATCAGGATACGACAGACCGCAGCGGAAGAAAAGGAGTTTTCAACACGGATCCGGGATCAGATTGACAACACCGGACAATAACCAGGTCATTGACATGACCAAGTTTAAGGGCTATAATCAGACCATGATCAATTTGAATATCAATGAAATAAAGACTCATTTCTCACGCTGCCTTGCAAAGGTCATCAATGGAGAAACCGTAATCGTCTGCAAACGCAATATCCCCGTTGCCGAATTAAAGCCGATTGCGGCGCCGCCGAAAAAAAGACGTCCCATCGGCCTGGCCGGAAAAGAATATCCGGATTTTCAAATCAGTGATGCCTTTTTTGACCCCCTGCCGGAGGATATCGCTGCCGTTTTTAACGGTGAAGACTCGTGAAGATTCTGTTGGACACCTGCACATTTCTCTGGCTGACCATTGGATCTGACCAGCTTTCCCCGAAGGCGGCAGACGTCTTTTCCAGGCCGGAAAATGAAATTTATCTGAGTGCTGTTTCCGCCTGGGAGATTGGTGTTAAACATGGATTGGGCAAACTGCCTCTCCCCATTCCGCCGGACATCTTTATTCCAAAGGAACGGAAAAGGCATTTCATCGTTCCCCTGGATCTATCGGAAAGGGACACCCTGCACCTTTGCAAACTACCGGTTCCCCACAACGATCCTTTTGACCGTATGCTCATCTGCCAGGCCATTGAACATTCCCTGACGATCCTGACCCCCGACCCTTTGATCACCCAGTATCCGATCCGCTCTTTCTGGTGATTTCAGACGAAACAATGACATATACCTTCACCCCCATCGCCCGAATCCATTCCTGCTTCAAGGAAAAATTCGGCATCCCCCGGCAGCCCAACCTGGTCAAGGATGCCCCCTCCTTCCTGGTCTTTGAACCGGAATTTGCCAGCCCCGAGGCGGTCCGGGAGCTTCAAGGCTTCTCCCATATCTGGCTGGTCTTTGTCTTTCATCGATCTAAGCCGGGCCAGTGGCAGCCCATGGTCAGGCCCCCCCGGCTGGGGGGCAATAAGAAAGTGGGGGTCTTTGCCTCCAGGTCCCCTTTCCGGCCCAACCCCTTAGGCATGTCTGCAGTCCGTCTTACCTCCATTGAGCAGACAGACCAGGGACCGGTTCTCCATCTTAAAGGGGCTGACATTCTCGACCAGACCCCCATTCTCGACATCAAGCCCTATCTGCCCTATTCAGATATCATTCAGGATTCTGTGGGCGGATTTGCCCCCAAGGCTCCGGGATCAGATCTCTGTATTGAATTTTCATCCCAGGCCCTGGCCCAGTGCCGGGAAAGGGAAAAAGAGATCCCAGGCCTGATCACCCTCATCACCCAGGTGCTGGAACAGGATCCCAGACCGGCCTATTACGATGAATCTCCAAAGAACTCCCATAAAATCTTCGGCATCCGACTCTTTGACTTTGACCTGAAGTGGACCCAGAAGGGGCGGGCCATTCATGTGATATCCCTGGATCCGGTCTGATTCTCCCTTCGGGTTAAGAGCCGGCATGGGCGGTCCGGCAGATCACCTCCTCCTGGAGGGCCTCGGTCAGATCGACGAAATAATCGGAATATCCGGCCACCCGGACGATGAGATCCCGGTAATTTTCAGGGTTTTTCTGGGCCTTTCTCAGGGTCTTTTCATCCACCACGTTGAACTGAATATGGTGGCCGTCCATCTTGAAATAGGACCGGATCAGGTGAACCAGGGCGGTCCGGCCGGTTTCGTTTTCCAGGAAATCCGGCAGAAACTTCTGGTTGAGCAGGGTTCCTCCGGTGCGTAGGTGATCGATTTTTCCGGCAGATTTCAATACGGCCGTGGGGCCGCAGTGATCCGCCCCCTGAACCGGGGAAATCCCCTCGGACAGGGGAAGTCCACTTTGCCGGCCATCGGGCAGGGCTCCGGTGATCTCTCCGAAATAGACATGGCAGGTGGTGGGCAGAAGGTTGATCCGATAGACCCCTCCCCGGGCATTGGGCCGTCCCGTAACGGCTCTGTGGTAAACATCAAAAACCTGCCTGAGAATCCCGTCGGCCACAGGATTATCGTTCCCGTACTTGGGTGATTTCAAGAGCTGATGACGGATGATGTCATGGCCTTTGAAATCCTCTTCCAGGGCGGCTCTCAAACCGGCCATGGTCATGCTTTTTTGATCGTAGACATGGATCTTCACGGCAGCCAGGCAGTCGGTGATGGTTCCCATGCCCACCCCCTGGATATAGGAGGTGTTGTACCGGGCCCCGCCCTGGTTGTAGTCCTTCCCGTTTTGGATGCAGTCTTCCGTGACCAGGGAGAGCAGGGGAACGGGCATATACCTTGCATTGATCTGCTCGATGATGTTGGACCCCTTGATCTTGATATCCACGAAATGACGGACCTGGGATGAATAGGCATCCAGAAGCTTATCAAAACTATCAAAAGTATTTGGATCGCCGGTCTCAAGCCCGATTTTTTTTCCGGTCCGGGGATCCAGGCCGTTATTCAGGGTAATTTCGAAGATCTTGGGCAGGTTGAAATACCCGGTGAGAATATAGGCTTCCCGGCCAAAGGCCCCGGCCTCCACACAACCCGATGCTCCGGCTTTCCGGGCATCCTCAACGCTCTTTCCCTGGAGGCTCATCTCCTGGACAATGGCGTCGGTGTTAAACACGGAGGGCTGGCCAAATCCCGTGGCAATGATGTCCAGGGCCCGCCGGATGAACCGGTCCGGATTTTTCCGGGAAACCTGGATCATGGAGCTGGGCTGGAGCAGCCTCATCTCCTGGATCACCTCCAGGATCAGATAGGTCAGATCGTTGACCCCGTCCCGGTTGTCCGGGGTGACACCCCCCAGATTGATGAGGCAGAAATCCACATAGGTATTGCTCTCCTTCGCCGTGATCCCCACCTTGGGAGGGGCCGGATGATTATGAAATTTAATCCAGAAACAGGAAAGCAGTTCTTTTGCCCTTTCTTTTGTCAGGCGCCCCTCCTCAATATCTTTTTTGTAAAAGGGATAGAGATTCTGGTCCAGACGGCCCGGGTTATACGCATCCCATGGGTTGAGTTCGGTGATGATGCCCACGTGGAGGAACCAATAATACTGGAGGGCCTCGTGAAAGGTCCGGGGCCGGTTCTCCGGCACCCGGCGGCAAACCGCCGCCATTTCTGCAAGCTCATCTTTTCTCTGGGGATCTTTTTCCTCTTCCGCCAGCCGGTCCAGGGCTTTGGCATGGCGCCGGGCAAAGAGGATCAGGGCGTCCGCTGCAATGTCCAGGGATCGTAAGACCTCCTGTCTGTCCATGGCAGACGGGTCTTCAAAAAAGTCCAGCCCTGCCAGGTGCTTTTTGATATCTGCTTTCAGGTCATTGAATCCCCTGGAGTAAATCAGATCTCCCCCGGCCGTATGCCCCGGAGAGCGCTGTTCCTGGAACTCGGTAAAAATTCCGGCCTCAAATGCATCGATCCAGGAGGGATCCATGGAGGCAAATATCTTTTCCCGGATGCTCTTTCCCCTCCAGAAGGGAATGATCTCCTGCTCATAGATCTCTTTTGTTTCGTCGCTGACCCCATAGGCTACCTTGGGCCGGGTGTCCAGGACCTCAAGATCTTCCAGGGAGTGAAGACAGATCTCAGGATAGGTGGGCACGGCCTTGGGTTGGGGCGCCCTTTCCCCGACAATGAGTTCCCCGTCGTCAATAAAGATCTTCTTGGTGGAGAGGATATGCTTCAGGCACAGGGCCCGCTGGACCGGAACCGATTTTCCCACGCCCGGCTGGGTTTTATAAAATTGGGTGACCAGTTCTGCCCGCTCATGGGACAGAGTCACTTTCCGGTCCAGGCTCTTCTGCCTTAATCTTTCAACCCTTGAATTCATCTTTATCCTCCGATCATGGCGGATAAACCGCCGGATTCAAACATCTGCCTGACCCTGGAAATCGTTTCTTCTCCCGGAGGCTGGATGTAGTTTAGTCTATACTCCATGTTCAAACGATCATATTTTCCCTGGCCTGTATTGTGAAAGGGCAGAATATGGACATCCCTGTATCGGGTCTGCCCAACCAGGAATTCAATGATCTTTTCCATATTTTCCCGGGAATCCGTCATCCCCGGGATCAGGGGGAAACGCACCCGGACGGGAATCTTACCTGCAGACAGCATCTTCAGGTTGTCCAGTATCGGTTCCAGGGGTTTTCCCATGAGTTTCATGTGCTCCCCCTCATCCATGATCTTGAGATCATAGAGGACCAGGTTGACGCTCCCGGCGGCCTGTTCAAGGATCTCTTTGGACCCGAACCCGGAGGTGTCCAGACAGGTATGGATCTCCCGCTCCCGGCAGGCCCGGGCCAGCCCCATGAGCAGATCAGGCTGGCACAGGGGTTCTCCCCCGGAAAAGGTGACACCTCCCCCGGATTCATCGTAAAAGATCAAATCTTTTTCAATTTCCCGGATCAGATAAGAAAGACTCTCCTCGACATTTTCAAACCCGGAATCCTTGACCATGGCCTGGCTTTCCGGGTTGTGGCACCAGGGGCAGGACAGGGGACAGCCCTGGAAAAACAGGGTGGTCCGGATACCGGGCCCGTCATGGACCGAGTAGCGCTGGATCCTGAATATCCTGTCCCGGATCTCAGCCACGGGAACCTGTTTTTTTTCCCGGAAGGTTCTTATCCTCCCGGTTTTCCAGGTTCTTTTCCATGAGGGAAGAAAACCGGCTGACATGGCGCCGGGCAATCTCTTCAGCCCTTCTTTCATTTTTATCTTCAACGGCCCTTACTATTTCTTCCAGGTCCTTGCAGTCCTCTTCCAGCAGAGCCCGGCTGAATGGCAGGTACTCATGGAAATAGGTCTCTATATTTTCATGGATGGCTGTAAGATTGGTTTCGATCAGTGGATTGGCCGCGATCCGGGCCAGTTCCCGGTGGAACCGGGCGTCCAGAATATGAAATTTTTCCCAGCCGGAGGGCCGGGTGTTGACCAGATCTTTGATTTGGGAGAGAATTGATCTCAACCGCCGGACATCTCCTTTCCCGGCTGTCCGGGCCGCCTCCCGGGCCACGTACCCTTCCATGAGTTTCCTGAACTCGGCCAGATGATCCAGGGAGACCCCCTGGTGACGGATCATGATCCCGATGCTGTCTGTCATGGCCTCGGCATTGGCCTCCTTGACCACCGCGCCCCCCTTCACCCCTGTCCGGATGCTGACCAGGCCCTTCTGCTCCAGGACCCGGAGGGCCTCCCGGACGGTTCCCCGGCTGGTGTCAAACATCTCCTTGAGCTTCATCTCCGGCGGCAGGCGCTCACCTGAATCCAGGTCCCCGTTGACAATGGCGGTCTGGATCTCCTCCACCACGTGCTGGTAGGATTTTTTGGGTTTCATTTTTTTGAATTGTAAATTCATCTTTCTCCTTGGAGATCTTGTCCCCGGGTTTTTCCGTGACCGATACCTGTACTCTTTTTTAATTGTTTAACGGTCTAACAATTTAATCCTTTAAAAAACCCCTGTCAAGAATTTTCAGGACTCCAGATTTGGCGGCATGGGTCTGAAGAGAGAGTCTTCGGACAGAGAGGTTCCCGGCTTTTCGGGATTATCCTGGCCTCAGACAGAAGAGACCGCAGCCGGATTTTTCATCTCCAAAGAAATCCCGGCCGCCAGGGCGTGGAAGGATTGGCCAAGGGTATCTGGCCGGTGGGAGTCTGAACCGAATACCAGGGGGATTCCCATTTGAACGGCCCGGCGAATGATCCAGAGGCTCGGGTATTGTTCTTTGGGGAATTGAATCAGGCCGGAGGTATTGATCTCCATTTTCATATTCATCTTTTTGAGGGTCTCAAGGGTCTCCAGGACCAGTTTCCGGTACCAGGGATCACTTTCCCTGAAAAATCCCTCATTATGTTTTTTGACCACATCCAAATGGCCTGCCGCATCAAACCACCCGGTTTCAAAGGCCTGCTGAAGGGTGGTGAAGTAGTGGCGGCACAGGGACTGGATGTCGCCGTTAAATACCGTAAACAGGGCCTTGTCAAACTCCTGTCTGTTACCGTTGATCAGATGGGGTTTTCCATCCACAAAAAGGCCGTGGACCGATGCGATCAGGTGATCCCAGCCCAGGTTGACCATGGGTTCAATCCATCCGGAAAGTTCAGGGGAGAATTCCATTTCAAGCCCGGCAAGTACTTTGATCCGGTCCTTGTACTTCTGCCGGGCCTGGTGGATCTGGTTCCGGTACAACTCAATTTTATCCATATCCATGGCATAACGGGTCTCAAAGGGCAGGGGCATGTGATCCGTGACGGCGATGACTTTTAAGCCCTTTTCAGCAGCGGTTCCGGCCATGGTATCAATGGAGGCCCTTCCGTCGGAAAACAGGGAGTGGGTGTGCAGATCGCTGAGTATGTCCATGTTCAAATGCATCCTTTTTCCAGTCTCAAATTCAAAATTATTTTACCAACTCTTTATTAGTTCCGGATTGGATTTGATCCCTTTCCCGGATAAGACCGAACAGCAGAGTCAGGTGGCCGGCATGGGCAGATTCCGGCGGATCAGATCAAAATCCCCCGGAAGGGCGGAAAACAGGATAATAAATCTTTTCCACTCCCTCATCTCATTATCCTATTCAAACTTGACAGGTTTTGCCCCTTTCTCATTGACGGTCAGTTGAAACACGTCGGGCCGGGCATAATGGCCTGCCACATCAAAATCCAGTTTTCCCCTGGTGATCAGGGAAAAATCCAGGTCTGCCGTCAAAATATCCTCGGATCCGAACACCGGGCCGGCCAGGATATCGCCAAAGGGCGACACAATGACGCTTCCTCCCGGACAGATTTCCTCGGGCTGGTCATCCAGTTCTTCAATGGTCTCAAGATTCCTGGGATACATGTCACGGGTCACGTACTGGTTGCACCCCAGGACAAAACACCGGCCCTCACAGGCAATGTGACGGACCGTTGCCTGCCAGGTTTCCCTGGAGTCTGCCGTGGGCGCCATATAAATCTGAACGCCCTTGCCGTACATGGCCATCCGGGCCAGGGGCATATAATTTTCCCAGCAGGTCAATCCGCCGATTCTGCCTATGGAGGTGTTAAAGACCGGCAGAGTGGACCCATCCCCCTCTCCCCAGATCAGTCTCTCCGATCCCGTGGGTTTGAGTTTCCGGTGTTTTCCCATGAAATTGCCCCGGGGATCAAAATAAAGCTGGGTGCAGAACAATGTGCCCCTGCCAAAGTCCCCCTCCCTTTCGATGACACCGATGGATAAAAACAGATCGGCCTCTTTGGCGGTCTCTGCGAGCATATCCGTCTCAGGACCCGGGACCTCAATGGCATTGTTCCAATACCGTTCGTACAGAAGCCGGCCCGGTTCGCTCCTGGAGCCTATTTTCATGCCGAAGCTGAATCCCCGGGGATAGGCCGGGATAAAGGCCTCGGGAAAGAGAGCCAGTTGACTCTTCTCCTGCCGGACCTGCCGAATCAACTCAACAACCTTTTCACTGGTGGCCGCCTTATCAAATAAGACAGGCGCGGCCTGGACAACAGACACTCTGACTGGTTTCATTATTTTCCGCCTTTCGTTTTTCAGGTAGTTTGCCAGAATTTCCGGGCCATTTCAGCCACCGACTCCGGCCGGGTAAAGGTGGCCATCTCTCCGGAGGAGATTTCAAACCCGGTAAAATCGCTTCTCACCCAGGGGGCATAGCTGGACCGTGCGGTCAGGCTTACCCTGAGACTGGGGAAGGAAGTGGCATCTTCAACGGAGATGAGGGCAAGATTATAGGAATTCCGGTTCAGGCTCTTATAAAATTGCTGGACCTTAATCACGCCCCGGGCAAGATCCTGCCAGACCTTTTTTTCTTGGGGGATCAAAAGAGAACCATTGTCCGGGGATATCCCCCAGATCTCATAGAACCCGGAGGGGGCAAAGGCGGCAATCCACTCCCATGAGCCGGTCGCACCAATATATCTTTCCCCTGCCGCTTTTTCAGCCGAGATCAGGTCGGAGAAAATAGAGTTCCCGTACTCGGCCTCATATTCCCGGGCCCTGTTCCGGATCAGACCATGGAGATTTGAACACTCCCGGGTGGCATGAACCTGGAGATGGGGATGGACCAGGGAACCGCCGGCTCCGGGCAGGTGGTTCTGGGTGATGGACATGTAATGGGCCCTGGGATCCGTATGAATCACCCGTTCAAGGTATCGGGAGCAGTTGATGAAGCAGTCCCCGTAGGAATCAGGCTCGGCAGTGCCGACCTCCACATGGTGGGTATCGTCAAACAGGGACACGGCCGACCATTCCGTATAGGGAAACAGATTTGGAAAAAGAACGGAACGGTTGTATACCAGATGTCCGCTTCTGCTGATCTCCGGTTTGAGGCGGGGGACCATGGAATCCCGGTTTCCGGGGCAGAAGGGACATTTTTCCTCAATGAGATCCGATTCAGGAGGGGAGTAAAGCCGATCCGTGCCCCGTTCCTTTTCAAGGGACCGGTGGGGGGTGATTCTGGACTTTTTTAAGGTGACGGGATCTGTGCGCACCTCGATAATCCTCTGGACCGGCTTGCCCGAAGGATCTGAAAACTCTGCCTCAATCTCTGCTTTTTTAAATTCAATCAAAGGATATCCCCCTTGCCCGTGGGAAAATCTTGCCCGCGTATCCGTGGAGTATAGGCCATCTGCCTGACCGTGTCAAAATCAAGAATGGGAAAACCTGTTGGTCTTCAGGCGGAAAATCCGGGGTCGGATTAACGGTTCCGGATTACTATCCTTATCCGTTTCAGTCCAAGGATCTCTCCCTCCTCAAAATAATGAAAAGATCGAGCCTGTTTATATTGACGGATTTGCCTGTTTTTACTATCATAACAAAATTTTATTCCTTTTTAAGGAATACACAAACCTTAAGTTGAGGAATTCATAAAGGAGGTAACATGAGAATCCGTCTGATGGTGTTCATTGCTGCAATCAGCCTGGCAATGGTTTTCCCATCCGCCGTTTTGGCAGGTACAAAGTATAAAAAAGAATACAAGATGAGCGTGGTGGTCGGCCCCAAGCTGCCCTGGGGAGCGGGTGCCACCCGGTTTGCCGAGCTGGTCAGGGAAGGGACCGACGGAAGAATCAACATCAAGGTATATACCTCTTCTTCTCTCATGGCCGGAAAACAGACCAATGAATTTCTGATTCACCGCCAGGGGGTGGCCGATTTCTGCTTTGCCTCCACCATTAACTGGTCCACCACCATCAAGCCCCTTAACCTTTTCAACCTGCCCTTTTTCTTCCCCGATTACAAGGCCCTGGATGCGGTCACCCAGGGAGAGGTGGGAAAAGAACTTGAAGCCATGATCCAGGCCAAAGGGGTAACCGTCCTGGGCTGGGGAGAGAACGGATTCAGGGAAATCACCAATTCCAGGCGGTCCATTAAAGTGCCCAAGGATCTTGAAGGCCTGAAGATCCGGGTGGTGGGAACCCCCATTTTCATTGAAACCATGAAAGCCATGGGCGCCAATCCCGTGAATATGAACTGGGGAGATGCCCAGGTGGCCTTTCAGCAGGGCGTGGTAGACGGTCAGGAAAACCCGGTTGTGGCCATAGAGATACCGGTGAAGATCTGGCAGTTTCATCAGTATGCCACCATCTGGCGCTATGTGATTGATCCTCTGATGCTCACGGTGAACAACAAGGTCATGGCAGGTTTTACCCCCGAAGATCAGGAGGTCATCAGACAGGCGGCCGTAAAAGCCACAGAAGAGCAGAGGGCAGTGGTCCGGAAAGGACTGATTGCCCCGGATCTGAGCGCCCTGGATACCCTCCGCCGGAACGGCATGGAAGTGGTGGAACTGGACAGGGCCACCCGGGATCAATTTAAGGCCAAAACCAAGGATGTCTATAAAAAATGGATCCCCGTCATCGGCACCGACCTTGTCAACAAGGCCCGGACCATTGTCGAGGCCTCCCGTTAGGAAATCCCGTGTTTAACCTGCGCTGGATAGCGGGACACATTGAGGAGGTGCTCGGGGCGTCTCTTCTCGGGATCATGGCCTTGCTGGCCTTTGCCAATGTGATCACCCGCTATCTTTTTCAATATCCCCTGGCATTCACCGAAGAACTGGAGGTGAATGCCCTGGTCTGGCTGACCATGTTCGGCACTTCCTGCGCATTCCGGCGCCGGCGGCATCTGAGCATGCTCTTTTTCCAGGACCGGTTTCCCCTGGTTCTGCGCCGGGTTCTCCATGTGGCCATCGGACTGCTGTCTGCAGGCCTGTTTGCCGTCCTCGGAGTTCTCGGGCATATGCAGCTCATGGATGAACGATTATTGGAAATCACCTCGGAGTCCCTGAATATTCCCCAGTGGATCTATACGGTCTGTATTCCCATCGGATGCGTCATGATCGTGGGACGGATCATCCAGACCATAGCAGAAGACATAAAGGGGTGGAGCTGATATGGGAATCGGGCTCTTTGTCTCCTTTCTGATTCTCCTTCTTTTAGGGGCACCCATTGCCGTGGCCGTGGCCGTACCCTCGTTTATGATCATCTGGCTTGCCGATCTGGGCACCCCGGTGATCGCTCCCAACTTTTTTGCCGGCATCGCTAAATTCCCCCTTCTGGCCATACCCCTTTTTATCCTGGCCGGTTTTATCCTGGAACGCTGCGGCATTTCCCAGAAGATTATCCGGTTCGCCAATATCCTGGTGGGACGCAGGAGAGGGGGACTTGCCATCGTGGCCATCGGGGTCTGTGTTTTTTTCGGCGGGGTGTCGGGCTCGGGACCTGCCGACTCGGCAGCCATCGGGGCCATTCTCATCCCGGCCATGTTCGCCCAGGGATACAGCCGGGGGTACAGCGCGGCCCTGATTGCCGCAGCCGGCTCCACAGCCATTATCGTGCCTCCCTCCATTGCCCTGATCATCTACGGGGCCATTACCAACACCTCGGTACCGGCCCTGTTCGCGGCAGGAGCGGTTCCCGGATTTCTTGCAGGCATGTCCCTTTTGATCCCGGCCATCTGGATGGCCAGAAAAAAGGGGTATGGCTCGGAAAAGGAGGGCGAGGAGAGGATCTCCCTGGGAAAATCCTTTAGGGAGTCTTTCTGGGGGCTGCTGGCCCCGGTGATCATCCTGGGAGGGCTTTACGGAGGGGTTTTCACCCCCACGGAGGCCGCCGTGGTGGCTGTTTTTTACAGTCTTCTCCTGGGGTTTGTCATTTACCGGACCCTGAGCCTGAAAAGCTTTTACCGGATCCTGGCCGATGCCAGTGAAGCCTCGGCCATTGTCATGCTCATCGTTGCCTTTGCCGGGCTTTTTTCCTGGGCCGGTTCCACCGTGGGAGTCCTTGACGCCATGGCCGGACTGGTCATGGGGATCAGCACCAATGAGTGGGTGGTGCTCCTGATCATCAATCTTTTGATCTTTGCCGGGGGCATGCTCATGGACGCCATCTCCATTTTCTATATTTTTCTGCCCATTTTTCTGCCCGTCATGGACCTTTACGGGTGGGATCCGGTATGGTTCGGCGTGGTCATGACCCTTAACCTGGCCATCGGCCAGTTTACCCCGCCCGTGGCGGTAAATCTCTACGTCACCACCCAGCTGGCAGAAATCCGTCTGGAAGATACCTTTAAAGCGGTCTGGCCCATGGTGCTTGCCATGATATTCACCCTCCTGGTGGTTATAGCATTTCCGGCTTTATCCCTTTTCATTCCCAGATTTTTCGGCCTGATGTAAGCCTTCCGGTAATTCTGGAAGAAGCAAATTCGAGATGATCCGCCCCTTGATCGGGTTGAACATCTTAACACCGACCTTCTGCCCGGGAATCTTTTTAAATCGTTCTTTCTCCACCCCCTGCCCTCCTATCCCCGGACGGATGGGCCGGCCCTTAAGTCCCTGCCCTGGGCAAAGGCCAGCAGGACAAAGAGGATCAGCCCGGTCCCGTGGAGCCAGATCAGAGGCCAGATCATCATGACCCCGGCCCCTGCGTACCCCAGCCGGAAAAACCAGTTCAAGGGCCGGCGGTGATATCCCTCAAAAAACACGGCAAAGCTGAACAGGGCAACGGCGGCCGACAGGCTGACCTCTGCCACCTCCCAGGGACTTCCCTCAAAAAGGATGGGGGTATAGATAAATAAAAGGGGAATGATATAAAGGCCCTTGGCCAGTTTCCAGGATTCCAGACCCGTAGCCAGGGGCGGGCTTCCGGATATGCCGGCGGCGGAGTAGGCGGCCAGGCAGACCGGAGGGGTGACATTGGCATCCTGGGAGTACCAGAAGATCAGCATGTGGGCGCCGATGAGGGAGGCCCCCAGCATCTCCAGGGAGGGGGCGGCCAGCACGGCCAGAACGATATAGGATGCGGTGACGGGCAGTCCCATGCCCAGGATCAGGGAGGCCAGGGCAATGAGGACAATGGTAATGATGAGGCTGCCCCCGGCAATGCCGGAGATCATGATGGAGAATTTGATCCCGGCCCCCACCATGAGAACCACGCCGATGACGATGCCGGAGCAGAGCAGGATCACCCCGGTGGTCACCATGGACCTTGCCCCCTGGTCGCAGGCATCCAGAACGTCTTTTACGCCCATGCGGGTCTTCTTGTTCAGCCAGGAAGCCCCCACAATGGAACCAATGCCGGCACAGGCCGCATAGGTGGGGGTGAACCCGGACATGAGCAGGCCGATGAGGACCCCCAGGGGAATGAAAAAGTGCCAGCCTTCCCTGAGCACATCAGCAAGCCTTGGGATTTCATGGTCCTCCATCACCTTAAGGTTATCCTTTCTGGCCCTGAGATGGACGAAAAAGGCCACGCTCAGAAAATAGAGCAAGGCCGGGATAACAGCCACCCCAACAATCTTGAGATAAGGGATCTGGGTCCACTGGCTCATGATAAAGGCACCCGCCCCCATGATGGGCGGCATGAGCTGCCCCCCGGTGGAGGCGGCCGCTTCCACTCCCCCGGCAAACCGGGCGGAAAAGCCCACCCGTTTCATCAAAGGAATGGTGATGGAGCCCGTACCCACGGTATTGGCAACGGCAGAGCCGGAGATGGACCCCATGAGACCCGAAGCGAACACGGCCATCTTGGCCGGTCCCCCGACCATTTTCCCCATCGCGGCCACGGAGAGCCGGATGATAAAATCCCCGGCCCCGGATTTGAGTAGAAAGGCGGCAAAAAGAACGAACAAGAAAACAAAGGTGGAGGAAATGGTGGCAATGGTGCCGAAGATTCCGTCCGGCGCAAAGTACATCCTGTAGAGCATGCGGGTAAGGCTCACCCCGGGGAAACTCCACATGCCTTCCATGTACCGGCCGAACCAGAGGGCATATCCCAGGAATACAACGGCAAGCCCCGGAATGATATAGCCTGCGGTTCTCCGGGTGATCTCCAGCATCAGGACCACTGCGATTCCGGCAAAAATCAGGTCTGAAAGGATGGGGACCTCGTTCCTGGCATGGAGGGCGTCTTCGAAAACCAGGAGATAAAGGGCGGCAAACACGGACAGGATTGCCAGGATAAAATCGATCCACGTCAGCTTTGAGGCAAACCGCTGATTAAAGGGATAGACCAGGTATCCCATGAACAGGATAAACCCGAAGTGGAGTGCGTTTCGCTGGATCTCGGGCATGACCCCCACGGTATTGACCCATAGATGGAAGGCGGCCATGAGAACCCCGGTCCAGTAGAGCAGGGTTTCCATTTTTCCGGACAGCTTTTTCCGGATGACGATGCCTTCGCCGTTTGTCTCTTTTACGGTGTCGCTGTCTGTCATAGCACCTGCCGCCTTAGGTTGAAAATCCAAGTCCGTTGTCTAATTTTATCTTCAGCAATTTTGTCTGCCCGGCAGATCCGATGATCCCGGGGGGTCTCCAGACCGCCCCTAAACAGGGCAGGTCTGGAGAAAATCCGATTTTGACATTTACAATAATGAAGCCGGAATATCGATGCCCACTTCCCTGTAGTACTTGGCTGCACCCGGGTGCAGGGGCACGGGCAGGCCGGCAATGGCCTTCTTGATGTTCATGACCTTGGTGGCCTTGTGGATATTGGCCAGGAAGGGCAGGTTTTCATAGATGGTTTTGGTGATCAGATACACCGTTTCTTCGGATACATCGGGGTGAACCGCCAGGAAGTTGGGCTGGGAAATGGTATTGATCTCTGTTTTCTGACCGGGATAGGTGCCCGCCGGGATCACGTACCGGTTCCAGATGGGGTATTTTTTCTGGATAACGGCCAGTTGTTCGTCGGTGAAATCAAGGACCTTTACCTTTTTATCGCCCATCTGGGCAAAAAGCTGGGTAATGGCGGCGGCCGGTACGCCGGCAGGGATATTGGCCCCGATGATCCTGTTGTCCATCATGGCCTGGGCACTGGGGGTATATCCCAGAAACTCCAGGACCATATCCTTTTCAGGATCGATCCCCAGGGCCGCCATCAGGGTTCTGCCTGAGCCTTCGGTTCCGGATCCCCGTTTGCCGATGGAGAACTTCTCTCCCTTGATCCGGGCAAGGTCGGAGATGGTGCCGCTCTTTACGGCTTTTTGATTCAGGGGGAAATGCTCCACATTTTCCCAGAGCATGCTGACGGACCTGAAATCCTTTACCGCTTTTCCCTTGTAAGGCCCCATGCCCTTGTAAGCATTCAGCCCGAAAAGGGACTGGAGAATGGCCAGCTGGGCCTCCTTGTTTTTCAGCATCTGGACATTTTCGCCGGATCCGGCGGAGTTAATGGCCGTCATGGTGATCTGGTATTTCTTGGCCAGTTTGATGCTGGTCAGGGTGCCGATGGCAACGCCCACCGGGTAGTAGGTCCCGCCGGTTGTGGCCGTGGCCAGGATCAGGCTGTCTTTGGCCTGGGATTTCTCAGCATGGAAAGATAAAATCAGAGTAAATGCGATCAATGAAAATAAGGCTTTTTTAAACATGGAACCTCCTCGACTAATTAAAAATCAATGAATGAAATTGAAACGCTTACCCGGGGCTTTACTCATCCCAAGTTTCTGTGATATACGACCACAGGCAGTCAGACATCTATCCTAGTTATTTAAGGGATTTGATCTTGTCAACTCTTTTTTTGTCCCCAAAGATTCCAGGAAGAAATAGGAAAAAACCCAATGCGATATCCAGACTATATTGAAGGAAAATTTTCTTTTCCCGATTTTTTCCGGGTCCGGCTGACCCCTCCTGCCAATCTGCTCCGGGATCCGGTCCGGGAAGTGGAAAAACAATTGATGCCGGCCCTTGACCGGGTCCGGGTCTGCCCGGGTCAGACCGTTGCCCTGGGCGTGGGCTCCCGGGGGATCGCCAATATCAGTGAGTTTATTTCCTGCATCTGTAAATGCATCCGGAAAAAAGGGGCGGTTCCCTGGATCATCCCGTCCATGGGCAGTCACGGAAGTGCAACCCCCCGGGGCCAGGTAAGGGTGTTAGAAAAACTGGGGATCTGTCCGGAAGAATGCAAGGCCCGGATCCATCCGGAAATGGATGTAAAAGAGATCTCCAGAATATTGGGTGATGTGCCCGTACTTTTCTCTTCAAAAGCCCTTGAGGCGGACCATTCCATCTGCATCAACCGGATCAAGCCCCACACAAAGTTCAAGGGCCCCATGGAAAGCGGACTCTACAAGATGATGGTGGTGGGGATGGGCAAGCACCAGGGGGCCCTGGTCTATCACAACATGGCCCTGAAATACGGGTTCTTTGATCTCCTAAAAAAAATGGGAGATGAAATCGTTGCCAGGTCCAATCTCTGCCTGGGCATCGGAATCGTGGAGGATCAGCTTGACCGGACCCTGGCTGTGGAGGTTGTCCCGGCACGGGAAATCGCCCAAAAAGAGCCCCTGCTCCTGGAAAAAGCAAAGGCCCATTTCCCCGGCCTGCCCTTTCAGGACATCGATATCCTGGTCATTCAGCAGATCGGCAAGGAGATCAGCGGTGCCGGGATGGATCCCAATGTCACGGGGCGGACCTATGATTTCATGGAAGACGATTTTTCAAAAAGCCTGAAAGCCAGGCGGGTGACGATTCTGGGGCTGTCGGCCGGAACCGCCGGAAACGCCATCGGCCTGGGAAATGCAGACATTATCACGGAAAAAGTATTCCAGGAGATGGACTACGAAGCCACCCTCATGAACGCCCTGACCTCCATGTCCCTGAGAAAGGCCTTTATTCCGGTCCGGCTTCCCACCGAGGAAAAGGCTGTCCAGGCGTCATTCCAGACCATCGGACCCGTTGACCCGGACCATGTCCGGGCCGTGATCATCAAGGACACCATGCATACCATGGATTTTCTGGTCAGCCGGGCATTGATCAAGGAGGCAGAGGCAATCCCCCAGGCCCGGATCGGAAATAAAAACCGACTGGAATTTACTCCTGCCGGTGACCTGAATCCGGTTTTTTAGACAAACCAATTGCCATTCAGCTCTTCTCCGATGCCTCCAGGGCCTCCTGAACCGCCCGTCTGAGATCATTGAGCAGAAAAGGCTTTTTAAGATACCGGCAGTTTTCCAGAGTCTTTACCTCCTTGATGTGCTCCTGCTCACTGAAGCCGGATGCGATCACGGCCTGCTGGTCCGGATTGAACCTGAGACTCCTGTGAAAGGTTTCCAACCCGTCGATCCCCGGTTCCATGAGCATGTCCAGTATCAACAGGTCAAAGCGGCTCCGGGATAAAAGATCTATGGCGGCCTCCCCGCTGTTCACGGCCGTGGCATTGAATCCCATGCGCTTCAACATCCCCAGGGTGATGGTCCGCTGATCTTCCAGGTCATCCACCACCAGGATCCTTTTTTGGCCAGAATCGATGACTTCCGGAATCTCCCGGGCCTCAGGAAGAGTTTCATACCGGCCGGCTGGAAAATGGATGTCTACCCGGGTCCCCCGGCCCACTTCGCTCTGGATGTCGATTATACCCTTGTGGTCCGTCACCGTTCCCCAGACCACTGCCATTCCCAGCCCGGAACCGCTTTTTCCCATGATCTTGGTGGTGTAGAAGGGTTCGAAAACATGATCAAGGTCTTCTTTCCGGATCCCCTCTCCATCGTCAGATATGGACAGAACAAGAAAGTCTCCCGGGGGGGGGGTCTTGGCCCATGGAATTTATCTTATCCCCGGGTTTGGGAGCTATGACAATTCGAACGGTTCCGTTTTCTTTAATAGCCTCCGCAGCATTGGAGACCAGGTTCATCACCGTTTTGGTAATATGAACACCAGACCCCTTGATCTTCAATCCCCCGGTGTTGAACTCTGTTTCCACTTTTACATTGGGATGGGATTCCATGAGATTGCGGTACTCCGGCGAATCGAGATAAACCGAAACGATCTCTTCCAAATCCTGGACATCGTTGACGGTAATCCCCCTCCGGGCCAGGGTTAAAAGATCCTGCACGACCACCGCAGCCCTCTCCCCTGCCTTTTGAATCATCTTCAGGGGTTTGTGCATGGGATCATCTTCAGTGATATCCAAGAGCATCAGTTCAGGATAGCTGACGATTCCGGACAGGATATTGTTGAGATCATGGGCCACCCCGCCGGCGAGATTTCCCAGGGCTTCCATTTTTTCGGCCCGCTGAAGCCGAACTTCCATTTCCCTGCGGTCCGCCTCGATTCTGAGGCGGTCGCGGATCTCCTGCTTCAGTTCTTTATTGGATTGGGTCAACTCGGCGGTCCGCCGGCTGATGATCTCTTCAAGCTTTTCCTGGTGACGGATCAACTGGGCCTCAATCCGTTTCCGTTCAGCCACCTCGACTTTTAATTTCTCGTTGGTCTGGGTCAGTTCATCGGCCTGGCCCACGACACGCTCATTGGTCTGTTCCAGTTCCTGAAAAAGGGCGGCCAGGGACTGCCGGGTTTTCTCAAAGCTATGACCCAGGATCCCCATCTCATCCTGCTGGTCCCATTGAAATTTCCGGTCAAGTTTTTTGGCGGCCAGATCTTCGGATTGATGGAGGAGACGGTTCATGGGCCTTAAGATCTTCCGGCTCAGTATCCAGAAGAGGATCACGGCACTCAGACAAAAGGGTCCCAGTGAAATCCAGAGATACCGGGCCTGCTGCCTGGCAAGTACCGCTTCCATGGGACTGGTGTCTATGTCCATGGAAACCTCTCCGATGCGCCTTCCCTGATAAAGAATGGGGCTTTTCATGGTCTGAATCGAATGACCCTGGACAGGGCCCTCCCGGGTTTTCCGGATAAAAGGACCTTCTTCGGAATCCACACGGATGCGCTGAATGCGGCTGTCGGTCATGACGGCGTCCACGATGGGAATGCCGGCTTCCGGAACCAGGGCCCAGACCGACTCTCTCAGACCCAGGGCAAGCACCTCAACCGTCCGGGCATGATCCTCCCTGAGTTCGGCGGTGAGGACCTGGCGCTGGTATTGAATGGTCAGAAAACAGGCCACAACCGTTGGGATAAAAAAACCGACAAAAAAGACCACAGCAATGGCGGCACGAAGTTTCATATCCCTCAAGAATGACAATAGGCCCCCTATAGACCATATTTGGCGGCAATTTCCCGATACCGGCCATCGGTCTTCATGGTTCTCAGGCACTCGTCCATTTTTTTCAGAAAATCAATCTTGTCAACAATTCGGGGAGAGGTTTTAGACAGGGTGACAAAATAGTCCCGGGTGCGGATATCATAGGAAAGGATCTCAATTTGATCCGTGAACCCCATCTGTTTGGCCCGCCATCGCACCGTATTTTCGATATCCACAAAGACATCGATCATCCCCTCGGTCAGCATTCTAAGACATGAATCTCCTGTGATGCTGGTGACCAGGGTACCTGCCCCACGCCGTTTTTCGATATAGGACAAAAAATCCTTAGAGTACTTCAACCCTGCCAGATGTCCGATTGTAAGGCTGTCAAAATCTGACAGGCTTTGGATACGGATATTGGTGCCCGCCCGCACCACCGGCCTGTATCCGGAGACGAACAGGGGTTCACTGCTGTAATGGACCAAATCTTCCCGGGATTTCCGATAGGAGAACAAAGCGATGTCAATTTCACCCTTTGCAAGATAGGTATACATCCGTTTCACCGGGTAAAAGACAAATTCGGTCTCAAACCCGAGCCGGGGAAGGCAATGGTCTAAAAGCTCCCTGGCAAACCCGGGCAAGGGACCCGATTTTTCTTTAAAATAGTATGGCGGCCAGTCATTTTCTATGATCCGCAATACCTTGGGCTCCCCTGCCCCGGCCGTCCAGGAATTCAAAAACAGGATGGAAAAAAGGACTGCCAGTCCCTTGATCAAAAAATTTTTCATAGGGGCCCTCTTTGTTTTCCGTGGCAGATATATGTCCCGGCCGTTTTTCCGGCGGACGTACCAGACCACCCCCTGCCTGCAGTCCGGTTGCGAATTTTATATGGGGATTTGCTGAACATTTTCTATAATCCCATACTTAACCCGGTTGCTCAACGATTTTGTAGTTTTTTTATGCAGGAAAAGATCTCTTTTTCGCTAAAGGGGGGAGGCGGGGCCGGCAGAAAAAATAAACCGCCCCGGAGTTTGTCCGGGATCTTTTGATTCAATCTCCGCATTGCAGGGAAATTTTAATGATCCAAGATTCCCTCAAGATTAATTCCGATCAGGACGGTTCCCAATCCTCTTTCATCGTTTCCCTTGAAGTATTTTTCTTTTAAATAAACGTCACAGGGAGTGGCCGGGTTGGCGAAAACAGCGGACCGGCATTTTATTTTTTCATTTTCCGGTTTGCACCAGTCTCCCTCAAGCCCGGGGATTTCAAAATGGCAGATCTTTTTCATAATATCCCCGGGAAAGGAAATTTTATCCTTGAAAACCACAAAATTGCGGTGCATGAACCAGACGTTTTCCTTTCCGGATAATTTTTCAATCTCATCCTTATCCCTGATTTCCCGGCCCACCACTTCACTTCCTTTCTTCAATATCAGTGTGGAATGGCATCCCCATTCAAAATCCATATCCGTGAGAGCCACATAGACCCGCTGATCATTTAACACCTTTCTGACGCCTGAATTGATTACTTTGCCCAGCCCCATCAAAGATCTGTCTTCGGCATCCTGCTCAATATCAAGAATCTTTTCCCGGTCCTCATCAAATAAGGGAAAAGCGGCCTTGATGCCTGTCACCTTTTTAAATCCAGAGAGGAACCACCTGTCTATTTCATCTTTGTCCATTGCATACTCACTCCATTACATCTTTGGCCGTTATCCTTTATCAAGATCATTCCGGAGAAGTAATCAATTGAACCAGGTCAAACACCTTGTCTTTGCATGCCCTTTCACACCTTCTGCAGGCAACTCCGTCGCACTGGGCCAGGTCAATAATAATTTTGAATTCCCCATCCTCTTCCTCCATGGCGATGGCCTTTTCAGGGCACTCCTCCACACAGGCGCCGTCACCCAGGCATCTTTGAAAAATAATGGTCTTTTGATGACCGATGTTTGAAATAATCTCAAGCCCCATTCTACCCAGATCCGGGATATCTTTTTCCACGGTTTTAATGACCTCGGGCTGCCGGGTCACCTCGGTTAAGGGAGGCAGACCATACTTTTTTAAAAATTTCTGGTATTGCTTCAGGTTCATCCCCTCTGTCCAATGGGAGAGTTCCAGGATATATACCTTCTCAAAGACTTTGGAAGAGGCGAACATACAATGATGCTGCCGCAGATCATCGGCTATTTTCTTCATGCGCCAGAGTTCGTTCACATCCCTGACCATATCCCTGGCCATTGCCAGAGAGGTGTTTCCCACCTGGTAAATTTTCTCGACCCCGGGCGGGATCATACCGATTTCCTGGGCCTTTAGGGCATCCACATAGGTTCCGGATGCACCGGACATATAGGCGGTTTCAATATCTTCGAGTTTGATCTGAGCTTCCTGGCACAGGGTGATATGACCTGCACGGACAGAACCGATGGCTTTGCCGGCCTCCAGCAGGTCTTTTTCCGTAAATTTCAGTCCGTTGGGCAGAAAGATCTTCTGATATGATGTGGTGATCTTTGGAATCCGGATGAGGCCGGCGGATATCCCCTGGCTGAGCAGAGCCACCACCCCGGTTCCGGTAATACCGACTGCATCTGCTTCCCCCCGGGCAATAAGATCGCCCGTTTCCGGGTCAACAATATCCCCCTGGATACTGGACATATCTTGATTCAGGACAGAGGTTTTTAGTCTTCCTTTCCTGGCCTGATCCCGGGCTCCCGTTCGCTGGCGGCACCGGATGCAGTCCCTGTCTTCATCTGCCTCAAACTCAACATCGCAGATGGCACCCGGAAGCGCCAGAAGCCCGTCTTCAATCTGCTGTCCCTCAAGGGCCGGGCCGGCAGCCGTGGACCCGGTAAAAACCGTGCCCTTGTAAAAAAGGGCCATCTCCGCATTGGTTCCGTAATCCGTGGTAATGGAGATTTCATCTTTTTCCAGCATGCCGGTCTGGAGCATCATGGCCAGGGCATCGGCCCCGATCTCGTGCCGGACCGCCGGCGGAATCAAGACATCTATCTCCGGCGGCAGATCAAGCTCTTTGATTTCAAGGGCTTTTACGATCTGTGCATCCCGTTTGGGGGGGACAACCCCCATGGCATCCAGTTTTCTTTTTCCTGCGTAGGCCAGATCCCGGATTTCAATCTCCTGGAAAAGAGACAATTGAATGGGGTTGCCGCAAACCGCGAGACAGACCACATCCTCTCTGTCGATCCTGAGGTTGTCAATGACTCGGTTGACGGCGTAAATGACGACCCTGTGGGCCCAGTCCAATCCGACTTCCAGAGCAAAATGGAGATGGTCTATGACATTGGCTCCGGGAAGAGGATGACGGGTCGTAACCGCCGTTGATAAGATGATGCCGTTTTGATCCAGATCGATAGCCTGCCCACGGAATCCGCTTGTGCCGAGGTCCAGTGCAATGCCGATTTTCGCCATTTGAAGTCTTGAGCCTCCCAATTTGTTTGTATGAACGCCGAAATCGAAACCGGTGCCGGGTTTCATGCCCTGTTGCGGATAATTATAACCATAGATTTAACAATAAGGAAAGGCACTGCAGAGAACTCTTTGTGAGCACCCTGCAATGCCTCCCCGATCAAGGACTATCCGTTCGGGATGAGTTTACACCCCCGGACATGGGTTGGTTAAAAAACCGTTACCAAAGATTCAATCCATATTCCGGTGTGATCTAAAGACCATAGGAAGCCGGGTTAAATCCTTTGACATTCTGGTATTTGCCAAGGCACATATCAATGAAGCTGCCCTCATTATCAGGCAGAGCGTCCATATCTTTCATGGCACCTTCAAGAGCGGTTTTTTCAAGATTTGTCAACTTCATTTTGGGATCATTCAGGACAATCTCACCGGCCTTTTTGGCACCGGCAAGGGCGCTGACATAATTGCTCTCACGGTTGCTCACGATGGCATTACCGATTTCCCAGGCATTGTCCGGTGCCAGGATCAGGCTGTGGGAATCACGGTACATATCGGAGTTGACCAGGATCTCTTTCATCTGTTCCTGGTAGCCCAGTTCAAGGGCGGTATTGAGCATGGCGCAATCATACCCCAGAATTTCGGCAAAAACCGAGGTGGTCGAGGCACCGAACATGTCATGATACTCGACAGCTTCGTTGCTCCATACGTCGCAGACTGCCATGATCAGATTGCCGGCCAAATCGGAATGGGCACAGGCACTGGCCTTCCCCTCGGTAGAGATGGGTACGCCGGACATGGCCTTGATGATCGGATCTTCATAGGCGCAGTCTTTGGTTGGGCCTGTGGCGCCGCATTCATATGCGACCAGGGTTCTGGACGCCGCAATGGCACGTGCCAATACGGCAAAGACATGGGGAACGTCCTTGGAGATCAGGCCGCCTGCCATAAACATGGCCGTGTTGGCCTCGGAGCAGTTGGTGTCGCCCCCGGGGATGCAGTTGTTTTTCTTGCATATGGCCACGATCTGATCCCACATCCATTCCATGTCAATGGCGCCCAGAACGCCGATTCCGAAAAGGATACCGGCAATGTCGTTCCGGATAATGGCATGGTCAAAGATCTCCTTTCCGCCCATGGATTCAATGGAAACCACATCGGCATATTTACTGCACTCTTCAAAGGATTCAATGACTTCTCTGGTGTAATCGTCTTCCCGCATATTCACCATGTCGGGTTTACGCAGGTCAGCCGGGGTCGAGCGATAGGAGGCTTTAAGACCGTATTTTTCAAGGTATTCGTCCATCTGCTTGGCCGTTTGTGCGGCGATTTCCCCACCCCATTTGGGATTATGGGTCATCTGGAAGACATGCTCGTTTTCAATCTGGAGGGTGGGATGTCCGACAACAACCATTCTTTCCAGGGCGTCTCCGTTGGCTCTTTCATATTCCCTCAACAGGGTCTTCAGGGTCTTTTCACTGCCCGGCCTGGGATGGGGAACCACCTCCGGATGAACATACCCGCCCCCGAGCACGATTCCTCTTTTGGTAGTAACCGGTTTTTTTGCCGTACCGAACATCATCTCGGCTCCGCTGCCGTAGGCCATCTTTTGAATTTTTTTTCTTGCCATGTCTTAAATCTCCTTAGTTAAACAATTAATAAGTTTAAGTTCTAGCAGGAAATAATAAAAACTTATTCCCGACTCCCGCTTTTCTCTCTCCATATAAAGTAGAGCAATTGTCATACCAGCATACGATATTTTTTAAAGCCATAACCTATTGAAATAAAATAGTTTTTCCTGCACAAATTTTGACGGCTTACTGCCCTTTCAAAGGGAACGTCACATGGGGTGACAAGGCCGGCAAAAAGTGTAACATCAGGTAACATTTTCAATTCCTTTTGAACAATTTTAAACAAAGGGTTAAGGGGTATCTGCAAAAGGACATATTCTCCCAAAAGTCACGCCGGGTATCCTCAGGCATCGGCGTACCGGGAAAGCCGAAGATAGAGCAGGCGGCGGGTAATCCCCAGGGCTTTGGCCGCCTTTTGCTTGTTTCCCGATGTTTTCTTAAGGGTCTTGAGGATGAGTTCCTTTTCCACATCCTCCAGCCGGACTCCCTCGTCGGGCAGTTCTTTTAACATATTTACAGAACAGGCCGACGGATCAGATTCCAGGCGGATCTCCTCGGGAAGATCCTGCAAGGTGATCTTCCTGCCCGGGCATGAGACGGAAAGCCGCTCAACGATATTGGCAACTTCACGGACATTCCCGGGATAATCGTAACAAAGCAGGCTTTTTTGAGCATCTTCGCCGAGAACGGGCAAAGAGCGGTCCATTTCCTTAAATATTTTTTCAAAAGAATACTCTAGAAGAGGCAGAATATCTTCCCTTCTTTTTCGTAAAGGAGGAATGGTGACGGGAACCACATTGAGCCGGTAGAACAGATCCTCACGAAAATTTCCCAGCTTTATCTCTTCATTTAAATCTTTGTTTGTGGCGGAGATAATCCGGACATCTGTCTTAAAGGTCCGGTTCCCGCCGACCCTCTGGAATTCTTTCTCCTGAAGGACCCGTAACAGCTTTACCTGAATATCCTTATCCAGTTCCCCGATTTCATCCAGGAACAGGGTTCCTCCCTGGGCGGTTTCGAATTTTCCCTTTCGCTGGTTAACGGCTGTGGTAAACGCCCCCCTTTCATGGCCGAACAATTCGCTTTCAATCAGATTGACCGGTATGGCCCCGCAATTCACCGCCACAAACGGACCCTTTTTTCTTAAACTGGTCTGATGAATTGTTTTGGCGATGAGTTCTTTTCCGGTACCGCTTTCTCCCTGGATCAGAACCGTGGCCGATGACTTCTTCAGATTGTCAATCATCCGGTAGATCTGATTGATGCTCCGGCTTCGGCCGATGATATTGCCGAACCTCTCTTTAAGAACCGGACTGGGCTGGACCTCTTCCGGCTGACCGTCATCCATTTTCCGGACAATGCTCAGGAGGATGGCGTTAATGTCCTGCTTTAGACGGGTCCCTGAAAATTCATAAAATTTTTTACCCTGGTAGAGGAAAGCGTTCAAGGGCCCGATGATTAAAAAGGCAGCCCGGGGAATGATCTGCCTGGCCTGGTGCAAAAAACCGCCTCCCCCCATGCCCGATGAATTCAGATCCGTGATAATGATCCATTTCTGATTCCGGTTCTTCTTCAGGGCATCCAGTCCCTGCCGGGCGTCGGAGACCACCAAAACAAAAAAGTTCTCCCCGTCGATCAGGTGCTGGAGACATTGGAATGTTCCATACTGGTCATCGACGATAAGAACCGTGGTCTGGTCGTTTTTTTCACGTTCTGACACGCTTAATGATCCTAAGATTGCAGGGGGTTCAAATATCTTATGTGGAATTCACACAATTCCCCAGTGAATTCATGATCAAGTCCTGGTTTAAATCATTGCCGATAATGGAAACTCTGCTCTCCTCCGATCTCTTGAGGGGCTGGGATGAAATATCCCCGGAGGCCAGTTCCATCAGCAGCCATTTATCGCTGATCTGAAAGATACCCTTTGCCCTGACGATTTTGCCCATCCCGGAATCCGGGGTGTTGAGCTCCTGGAAGAAACTCTGAAGAGCTTTTTCATCAAATGATTCTTCCCTGAAAATTTTACCAAAGGACCGATACCCCAGTTCCTCCTCCTCTTCATGGTGGTGGGGAAGATGGGGCTGGATTCCATTGGGTTGGAAAAACTCTTTGGAAGGGACAGTGGAAAGAGCCTGACGGTACTCTGCCCAATCCACTATCCCAAACTCTGTCATGATGATTGTTGTTCCGGGGTTGATCGCTGATATGGCGCTTCTGGTGAGCTGGGCGCTTCTTTTATCCACCCGGTCACATTTATTCAAAAGGACAAGATCGGCGTTTTCCACCTGGGATTCCATAAAATGACGGTTGGCTTTATATAACTCCATAAAACCGGCAGCATCGGCAATCATGATACTATGTGTCTTTTCAATGGTATTTTCGAAAAGTTGTGCCCCGACAATTGAATGGATCTGTTTAATGGTGGCCACGCCGGTGGGCTCAATAATCACTCTCTCAGGCTGGAGGTCTCGGGTAATCTCAAGGAGCTGGGATCTAAAATCGGTCTGAAGTGTACAGCAGATACAACCGCTGGGCATCTCCACTACGTTCCCGCCCTGTCTCTCTAGCAAGCCTCCGTCAATGCCCACTTCACCGAATTCATTGACCAGTACCACTGTTTTTTCATCTTCGCCCAGTTCGTTTAAGGCGTTGACGATAAAGGTCGTTTTTCCGGCGCCTAAAAAGCCGTAAATAATATCAACGATCATTCCCGGATTTTCCCATTTAATTATCTGTTTATCCGTTCCATTTTGACCGCATGGATTCCCAGCTTTCGCCGGATAGCGCATCCTCGGCCATTCCCGGTGCCTGACTGGCTTCTTTTCCCCAGACTCCCAGATCAAAATCAGTGACATATTCCTCACAGACGGCTCCGCCCCCGCATACAAAAGGAATGGGCAGATTGGACTGTTTGAGCTGATGGGCGATTTTGGGGAAAGCGGTCATGGTTGTTGTCATCAATGCAGTACCGGTAACCATAACGGGTTTGTGCTCTTTACAGGCGGCAACCACCTTGTCCGTCGGGACATCTGCACCCAGGTTGACCACCTCAAAGCCGTTGGCATTGAGCAGGGCGTTGACAATGACCTGACCGATATCGTGGATATCTCCTTCTGCGGTATGGGTGACGACTTTGCCTTTCCGATCCATGGATTTACCCATTGCTTCTTCGCATAAAGAGATCCCGACATTCATGGCATCCGAGGAGAGAATAACCTGGGGCAGAAAATAAACCCCTTCTTCCCACAACCGGCTTACCTCGTCCATCCCGGCTATCAAGGCCTCGTTGATCACTTCAAGAGGACTTTTGCTCTCCAGCGCTTTTTTGACGGCATCACCGATCTCATCATCATCTCCTTCGATGACGAGTTTGGCGACCTGCTGCATGATCGGGTCTTTGGAAATGGTCTTGGCCTCGCCCTTTACCTCCAGGTCAAGATCATAACGCTTAAAAATGTTTGAGAAATCATCGACGATCTTCATTGGCCTCTCTCCTTTTTTATTGGTTTATCAACCTACGCCCCACATGGAGCGAGCACGACTAAAGAATGATTACACCATTGATCACCCGTCTGTATTGACGGACCTGTTCTTTATTCTCCTTTCACGACTTCCATCATGGCCAAAAGATTTTCCAGGGGAGTGCCCGGGGCAACGGCGCAGCCCGGTGCCAGTATCTGGATGCCGTTTTCAATGGATTCTATGCATCCTTCCTTAATGGTTTCAGGGCTCTGCATAAAAAGAGTGGTTGCCGTATCCACCCCCCCCATCAGCAGGATATCGGGTCCGCATTTTTCCCGGGCCAGCTTTGCACTGGCTTTGGGTTCCAGGCTCAGAATATCTGCCCCGGTCTTTCCCATCAGTCCCACAACAGGATCCACATTGCCGCAGATATGAAGAATTTTGGGTACGGAAATGGCATCAAACTGACGGATCTGATAGTCCATTGCATAGTCTCTGTAGGTATTGGGGGAGATCATTTCAGGGGATGCCGTCATATCTTCACAGGAGATGATATCGGCTCCGGCATCGACCAGTGCTTTGCCGAGGGCAGCCCCAGCCTTTACCCCGACTTCCAAAAAGGGGACAATTTTGTCCGGTTTTTTTATGGATGCCTTGAGGATCTGAACCGTTCCCAGGAGGGAGCCGGCAATGGTGAAGGGGCCGATGATGCCTCCCACAATGGGGATATCATCGCCCAGTTCTTTTCTCAAGATCCGGACCGCCTCCAGCAGAGCGGGAATCCGTCCCCGGGAAAGGAAATCATCTGGAAATTCCGGAGTGTCGTCCAGTTTATAAATGGGAGGATGCTCAATCCCGGGGATGCTCTCTCCACTGGGAGTCTTGCCCGGCTTTAACACGCATCCCAGAGCTTCCGCTTCAAAGGTCTGGCAGAAAGGCACCCTGACCGCATCAAACCCGAGTACCGTATGGGCGGCCATGGCCTGTTTTGCCATGACATCGGCTTTTTCATGGCCTTCGGGCCAATAGGCTTTTACCTTATCCATCTGATCATAACTGACCGTGGAATTTGCTCCGAAACAGGGCATCCGGTCCGGTTTCTGATGATTGATCACACTCATTACGCGTTCTTTCGGTGTCATATTACTCTCCTCTCTTCGACATGCAGTAGCCACAATCTAAGAAATAAATTGTGTTAAAATATTAAATTGCGGCTTCCCTGTTTAAACAACTAAGACAACTGAGACTGGATCCAAATTATTGAGCTACAGAACTGTGAACTATGGAATAATAGAGCAAAAAACATACCATACCCGGGAAAATCAAAAATGGAGACGTGAGAAAACCGTGGAAAGAGTCAGATCAAAGGGTTTTCCTGCAATGATTTAATTTTGTCGCGCCGAAAAGGCCGGCTCTGATCCAAGGATAAAATCTTAAACCGGACATTTCAGACCGGACATTGATTTCAAAAACCGGACTTTAATGTCGGTTTTTTATACAAGGTTATGATTTATTTGAATTCCCATTTATCCAGGCCATACTCTTTCATTTTCCTTCGCACCGTGCGAACGTTGATCTGTGCATGTTCAGCCGTCAATTTGATGGAGCCTTTGTACTTTTGGAGAACCCTGTTGAGATAGTCTTTTTCTATTTCAGCCAGGGCCTGGGAACAAACCGTTTTCAATGGATGGTCGGGATTGACTTCCATGGAAGGAGGCCCGGAAGGAGTCTCCGGGTCCTGCATCACAGGCAGAAACGGGATGTCCTCAATGACCCGGCCCGGATTCAATACCGCTGCCCGCTCCATGACATTTTCAAACTCACGGACATTACCGGGCCAGGGATGGGACATCAAACGGGATAACGCTTTCTCGGAAATCCTGAGCAGGGGCTCACCCCTGTCCTTGGAGATCTTGTTTAAAAAATGTTCAACCAGCAGGGGAACATCCTCGATTCGTTCTCTCAGGGGGGGGATGTGGATGGGAACCACATTGAGGCGGTAAAAAAGATCCATGCGAAAATTTTTTTGGGAAACTTCCATATAAAGATCTTTGTTGGTTGCAGACAGGATCCGGACATTCAATGGAATGGATGCGGCCTTGTTGCTTCCCAGGCGCTCGATCTTTTTCTCCTGGAGGGACCGCAGGAGTTTTCCCTGAACAGACATGGGCATATCTCCGATCTCATCCAGCAAAACCGTTCCCCCTTGAGCCTGTTCCAGTTTCCCGAGTTTTCTTTTTCCCGCACCGGTAAAGGCACCTCTTTCATATCCGAACAACTCACTCTCAAAAAGGGTTTCCGGTACCGAGGCGCAGTTAATGGCCATAAAGGGCTGATGACGGCGGTGACTCTGGAAATGGATGGCCCGGGCCACCAGTTCCTTGCCCGTTCCGGTCTCCCCCGTGATCAACACGGCAACGTCCGTATCCTTTAGGGATTCGATCAATTGAAAGATGATCTGCATCTTGGGATGGCTTCCGATGATGTTGGCAAATTGATTGCGCTTCATCAAATCGGACTTCAGGGCGTTTATTTCATTTTTAAGCCGCTGTTCTTCAAAGACCTTATGGAGTACATGGAGAAGTTTTTCCGGAACAAGGGGCTTTTCCAAAAAATCATTGGCCCCGGCTTTGAGTGCTTCCACGGCGGTTGTGATGGAACCGTAGGCCGTCACCATCAGGGTTAAAATATCAGGATACTCTTTGGTAATCTTTTTGAGAAAGGAGAGGCCGTCCATGTTCGGCAGCACCATATCAATAATCAGCAGATCATAATCCGCACCGACAATCATGGTATAGGCATCTTCGGCATTGGACACGGTATCGACAATGTATCCTTCCTTGGTCAGGATACGGGCCAGGACCTTGGAAGAATTGATATCATCCTCCACGATCAAAATCTGTTGGGTGTTCATATGCCTCCAATGATAGGAAAAATAAAAACCCGACCGGCCGGAATAGGGACCGCTTGCCTGCCTGTCCCGGACCCGCCGTTACCGGATCGGAAGACAGATCCTGACATCCGTACCCCCTTTTTTCCTGTTTTTCACCTGGACAGCCCCCCCATGGAGACCCACCACATGGTTTACAATGGCCAGCCCCAGGCCGATCCCGTCTTTCTTCCTCGAAAAAAAAGGGGTAAGGACTTTGTCGATGTCCTCTTTGGGAATGCCTGCCCCGGTGTCCTGGAACAGGATTTCAACAAACTCAAGCCTGGGGTTGGGACCGTATTTAACTTCCAGTTTCCGGGTGGTAATGCTCAATTCTCCGCTTTGCCCCATGGCTTCAACGGCATTTTTAATGATATTATGATAAACTTGGTCCATCAGGTAAAGATCCAGCTTTGTCATGGAGAGTCCAGGGTCAAGTGAGGTCGAGACCGTTACTTTGGCCTGGTCCATCTGTCCCTTAAAGGCCTGGAGGGAATCTTTCAAAACATCGTTGACGGATTCCGAAGTCAGGTTTAATTCAGGGATTCTTGTATAGTGGATAAATTTGTTGATCATCTGGTGGATGGTTTCCACCCGATGGGTCACCTCCTGGAGCAGCTCCCCGCTGTCTTCGTCTCCTGCGATGTCCTTGTTTTTAATCAGATGGAGCACCCCCACCAGATGGTTGAGGGGATTCCGGATCTGATGGGCCACACCCGAGGCCAGTTCTCCTAAGAAAACCGCCCGCTGGGAGTGATCGATCTGTTCCAGTATCTGCTCGGAATTGGCGGTCAGATCCGTGGCTGACAGGGAAAAGGGACGGCTGACATGCTCGAACATAAACCGTTGTTCCTTTTCCATTTTCAAAATTTCATTGGATTTTTGCTTCACCTGATGTTCAAGACTCTTCATCAGGGAAATATTTTCCAGAAAAAGGCTGATCATATTTAATGTGATTTTAAAGAGTCTTGATTTATCGGCCTGGACACAATCCTCTGAAAATCCCAACAAACCGATTCCAAAGACCTCTTCTCCGGAACAAAAGGAAAACTCAAATATGGATTGAACATCCATGGACTGGAAGCGTTTTTTCAAAAACGGTGAAAAAGACGGATTATCCAGGGGCAGAAGGTCGAATGAAATTCCATCGGCCTGGATTTTCAACTGGGAATATTTTTTCTCGAAATACTCTTTGAGGCAGTGCTCGCGGGAATGCCGGCGGGACAGGTGGTGATCGTGCTCGGTCAGTTCATATAGCACGCCCGAAGCTTTGAAAGAAACACATTGATCTGTCTGAGGAAAATAAACGTCTCCTGACTTGGCCTTGAGCAGGGGCAGGGTGTCCCCCAGGATCCGGGTGAAAATCTCCGATACATTCAGAGATTGGGTCAATCCCGTGATGACGCTGCTGACACAATAGGCTTCCTTGCTCATGTCGGTCATGTTCTGCCGCAGTTCCTGGTTCACCCGTTCCCGGTCCCGCAGCAGGGTTTCCAGTTTTTTCACTTCCTGGTTCATCAGAACCACATGCAGGCTGTCACTCAGCTCACCCAGGACCTGGATCAGTATCCGATGTTGTTCCGGGGTGACAATTTTAATGCCGGGATACTCTATCAGAATAACGCCCCGCCATCTTGCCGGCAGATCAAGGATAAATCCAAAACAGGACTGTAATATGTACTTGGGACGTTTTCTTCTGGAGTGGATATTCTGGTCGTAGGCATCTGTATCATCCACGGTCATGGCCCAATTGTTTTTGCCATCTCGACGCATGGTGGCATAAATCACCCGGGTGTCCCGCCGAAGATCCTGGATATGCAAGACCACAGACCGGGCACCGACCAGTTCCCCGATCAATTGCAGTGTCCGGGCGGAAAACGCTTCCACATCCTCGGACTGCCGTGCCAGGATCTGAAGGCTTTTTCGAATACTGCCCCATGGGCTCAGGTCGATATTCATCTTAAAGCACCGGATCCAGATCCTGCTGACATTTCATACAGACAACCCGGCCGTCTTTCCGGATCCGGATCTGGGCGTAATGCCCGCATGCTTCCTTGTGGCGGAGGCTGACTCCCGACCAATAGGCCTTTACCTGGGTACAGGACAGGTCTTTGCCGGCCTTGTTCTCGGCACTGGTATGCCATTCTCCGCACTTGGTACAGGCTTTCATGGACAAATTCCCCCTTTTACACCATACGGTCCCGATAAAGACCTGATAAAGAAAAGGTTGATGACGAAATCAAGTTAGCCTAACCGGTGATGAACATCAACATAAAAAAGTCTTGACAACAATCAAACGTCAATTATATAAGCTTGGCAAAGTGCACCGGAGCACCGGAGCACCGTAACAATAAATTATGCAACAATGGTTTGGATGTTGTCTAAAAAATTGAGGGGCAGGATATTGAAAGAAGAACATTCTTTAATTGAGGCGGACGTATTGATTATTGGAGGTGGCAGTGCCGGTGCAATGGCTGCCATTCGGGCAAAAGAGGTCAACCCGGATCAAAAGGTGGTCGTCTTTGAAAAAGGAAACATGAAATATTCCGGCTGCATTGCCAGGGGAATGGATGCAATGAATATCGTCGCCGTCCCGGATGTCTCTACGGCTGAGCTCTATGTTGAATCCAATTCCATTGCCTGTGACGGTATCATGGACGAGCCTGTCAATTACAGGATGGCCGAAAGAAGCTACGGAGTGATGAAAAAACTTGAATCATGGAATGTCTGTTTTCCCAAAGATGAAAAAGATGAGTATGAAGTATTGAAAATCCACCCCAAGGGCCGCTTCTGCGTGACAATGAAAGAGCCGGAACTTAAAACGATTCTGTCAGAGAAAGCTGCGGCTCTGGGGGTACAGGTCGTAAATCGAACCATGGCCGTCCGTTTGCTCAAAAATCAAAACAGGATTGCCGGAGCCATCGGCATGAACGTGAGAACCGGGGAACTAATGATATGCCGTGCCAAGACGGTTATCCTTTCTTCCGGCGGAACCGCCCGATTTGGCCTGCCGGACAACGGTCATCTATATGGGGTATATGATTTTCCGGGGAACACCGGAGACGGCTACTGCCTGGCGTATCGGGCAGGTGCCGAGCTGAGTGGGTTTGAATATACATTGGTCTATTACATCACCAAGGATATTAACGCTCCCTTGCTCTATATCACCCTGACACGCGGGGCAAAGCTTTTAAATGCCTTTGGAGAAAGACGGGATCAGGACCATCCCAATCCTGCCAAAATGCTGCTTGAGCATGCAGAAGGCAAAGGGCCGATCCGGATTCGAATGGATCATCTTAGCGAAGAGAAAATTAAGGAAATTGAAGATATCCTTTTTACCACAGAACGGCCGGCCTGTGAACGCTTCCATGCCGGCCGGGATAATGATTTCCGCAAGGGAGAGATCGAGATGTGGCCCACGGAAGTTTATCTGTGCGGCGGACATGGGCTGACCGGAGTACGTGTGAATGAAAATGCCGAGACAAGCGTTCCGGGCCTTTACGCGGCGGGAGACACCTCCCTGGTGGCCCGGGGGCATCTTTCCGGCGCTCTAGTGATCGGGGAGGTGGCCGCTGAATATGCCAGTGAATTTGCGGCAGAAAACGGAGAGGTATCCATAAATGAAAAACAGGTAGCCGATTTCGAGGATGAATTGGAAGCCTGCCTGGCACAGAAAAACAATCCAGTCAGCATTGAAGAATTTGAATACAAAGTCCGCCGCATGATCGGCGACTATCTCAAACCGCCCAAAAACGAATACAAGCTGGACCGGGCCTTATGGTGGATGGACCGATTTCGAAAAGAACTCAAAACAATGGTCCGGGTCTGTGATGTCCATGATCTTTTCAAATACTTTGAAGTGGAAAATATTATTCAAAGCGCAACCATGTGCGCGATCGCATCAAAGGAAAGAAAAGAAAGCCGCTGGATGCCCTGGCATTATCGTACTGATTTTCCGGAAAAAAATGATGCGGAATGGAAAAAACATATCGTATTGACCTGCGGCGATTCTTTGGAGGATGTAAAAGTCTCCCACAAACCGATCATTAAAATGGGCAATTGATGGAGGAAAAAATGAGGAATACCATTTTGGAGGCATTGTCCGACAATATTGTCATTGATAAGGACAAATGTATATATTGCGGAGAATGTGTCGACACCTGCATCCTGGATAATTTAAGAATGAAACTGGCCCCCTGCAGGCAGGCCTGCCCATTGGGATTGAACTGCCAAGGCTATGTCCAGATGATTCTCCGGGGAGAAAACGACCTGGCTTTAGAGATGATCGAAAGAGTCCTTCCGTTTCCGTCAATTCTGGGCAGAATCTGCTCAGCCCAGTGCGAGGCAGGATGCCATCGTGGAAAAACGGACGGGCAACCTGTTGCGATCAGGGCTCTTAAGCGTTACGTTTCAGCGACTTCTGAGGCCATTGATCTGCCTTTGCCTCCCATGGCAGAAACCAATGAAAAGCATTGTGCCATTATAGGCTCCGGCCCTGCAGGCATGATTGCGGCCTGGGATCTGCTGGTTAAAGGATACAGGGTCACCGTCATCGACTCCGAAGATGAACCCGGCGGCATGCTCAGGTGGGCGATCCCCTCCTTCAGGCTTCCCGATATCGTCCTCCAACGGGAATTTGACCGGTTAAAAACCATGGGAATGATATTCCAAGGAAACACGAGGCTGGGCAAAGATATTTTCCCGGACAGGCTGGCAAAAGAGTACGATGCCGTGATCATAGCCACCGGATGTCAGAAGAGCAAAGAACTGAACATTCCGGGCGAGGATTTACCCGGTGTTCTGCATGCCCTGCCCCTGCTGCATGGTGTCAGGGAGGGACAAGCTCCAGAAGTCGGCAGACAGGTCGTGGTCATCGGCGGAGGAGACGTTGCCGTCGATTCGGCCCAGACGGCCCTCCGGCTGGGTGCCGACAAAGTCACCATGGTCAGCCTTGAAGATACAGATATCCTGCCGGCAGGGAAAGAGGCACTTGATATAGCTGCGGCAGAGGGCATTGAAATTTATCCGTCTTGGGGTCCAACCCGCATTCAGGCACATGACGGAAAACTCACCGGGATTGAACTGCAGCGCTGTCTGTCCGTATTTGATGCTTCCGGCCGGTTTGCCCCGAGTTTTGACGACTGCATCTTAAAAGACCTGGAAGCGGATACGGTAATCGTGGCCATCGGTCAGGAAAGAGACCTGGACCCATTTAACGGCCAAATCCCCAGATACAACGAACTGACCTTGCAAACGGAACAGGAAAATGTCTTTATAGCCGGTGACGTTAAAAAGGGGCCGTCAACGGTGGTGGAAGCGATGGCATCGGGGAGGGTAGCTGCAGAGAGCGTCCACCGGTTCCTTTGCAAAGAGCACTTAAGCTACGGCAGGAGATATGAAGGTCCCATAGAAAAAAATTATGATATTGATACATCCGTTGGAACGGATGCGGCCAGGACCGTTCCTGCCCGGCACACCAGCGGCAGGGAAGGGGATTTTAAGGAAATTGAGCAGGTCCTGACGGACGAGCAGGCCCGTACCGAAGCCGGGCGGTGTTATTCCTGCGGTGCTCCATTCGGCAAATTCAGGACCTGCTGGTTCTGTCTGCCCTGCGAGGTGGAGTGTCCAACCGATGCACTCTGGGTTGAGATCCCGTATCTGCTGAGATAAATACAGGTTTCCTGTCCTGATATAGAGGGAGGAGCCTAAATAAAACATCAGTTAAAAAGGAGAACCAAAATGAAAAAAATTTTCATGTTGTTCACAGTATTGATCATGATTGCAGGACTTTTCCCAGGCTCTGCCACGGCCAATAATTACCCCTCAAAGCCCATCACCATCATCATACCATGGGGCGCCGGCGGCATGACCAATGTAAGCACCCGGATGCTTGGCGATAAGATGAAAGAGATTCTCGGACAACCCATTATCTACATCAACAAACCAGGGGCAAGCGGGTTGATCGGAGTGCAGAGCCTTAAAAAAGCCAAACCAGACGGGTATACAATTGCCTCAGGACCCATGACCAGCGCCCTTACCTCCCCCTATCTCCTGGGTTCAGATCCTCTTGCTGTAGATGATTTCGATTATATCGGCAGTTATATGCCCCAGGAAAGGGTCCTGTTTACTACGCCGGACAAGCCCTATAAGACCTGGGAAGAGTTTATCGATTACAGCAAAAAGAACCCGGGAAAGGTATCCGTTGGTTCGGGTGGGGCTCAATGGGCCCTCGGGGTGATGAAAAGCATTGCAAAAAAAGAAGGGATCAAGTGGAAATATGTCATGTTTAAAAGCGGAGGAGCTGCCTCTTCTGCAATTTTAGGCGGCCACGTGGATGTATGTGAAACCGGGACCGGAACACCGGCATATCAATCTGCACGTCAAGGCAAACTAAGGGTGCTGGTCGATCTTGGGTCGGACAAGGTTCCCTTTTTCCCGGAGACCCGGAACATGAACGATCTGGATTATCCCTATGCAACCCTGCTGGAATACGGGATGATTCTTCCAAAGGGAGTCCCGGAAGAAATCAGAGCAAAACTTGAAAGCACCCTGAAAACAGTAATGCAGGACAAGGCTCTCATGGATAAAATGGGAGAAACCGGTTTTACACCCCGCTTCGTTGCCGGCAACCAATATAGGGAAATCGTTAAAAAGGCGGTTGAATCCATCTCTCCACTGATTGAGTATACAAAAGATGTCCACTGATAATGGATGAAATCTGAAAAGCGTGCGTTACCCGCATCTTCATTTGACAGAGGATTTCGGTTTCTAGCGCACGCCCAGATTACAAAAGGAGATTTTGAGTGAATAACGAATTGAAATTGGGAACACTTCTGCTGGCATCCGCCGGGTTCCTCTGGTTCTATGCCATCCCTTATCATATTAAAGGATTTGAGCAGGCATTGTTTCCAAGGTGCCTCACAATATCGATGCTCATTCCCTGTATGCTGCTTTTCATTGAAGGGATCAAAAAACACAAAACCGAAGGGGAAAAACAAACCTCCTCTTTAATATCCTCTGCGTCACTCAAGTCTCTTGTCATTGTTCCCTTGACCATGATCTATGTATTCCTGATCAGTATCATTGGATTTTACGTCACAACATCTCTGTTTGTTTTTCTTTTCATGCTTTTTTTCGGGGCACGCAATTGGCTGTCCATTTGCATCTATTCAGTTACCGTCCCGGCAATCGTCTATATCGTGATCAGAAAAATCCTGTCGTTTCCTTTTCCAGAAGGATTTTTGTTTTAAAACTTATAGAAGGATAGTGCTATGATAGAGCATTTCTTAGGCGGATTGAGCATGGTTCTTGTCCCGCAGAATTTACTTTGGGCCGGCGTCGGAGTGAGCTGTGGTATGATATTGGGGTCCATCCCCGGGCTGACCGATAACATGGGAATTGTCCTCTTTCTTCCCTTTACCTATTATCTAGGCCCCATAGCCGGTATTGCAATGCTGATGGGACTTACCAAAGGCGGTAACTTCGGGGGCTCTATCCCGGCAATCCTCTTTAAAATTCCGGGTACCCCCCAAGCCATGGTGACTTGTCTGGACGGTTACCCACTGGCCCAGGAAGGAAAAAGCGGCAAAGCCATGAAACAGGCTTTGTTTTCATCGGTTGTTGCCGATGCCCTAAGCGACCTGATATTAATTTTTCTGGCGGCTCCCGTGGCATTGATCGCCCTTAAAATAGGTCCACCTGAATATACCTCCATCATCATTTTTTCTTTGATCGTCATCAGTGTTGCTGCATCGGAATATCCTGTACGGGGAATTATTGCCACTGTTTTAGGACTCTTACTGGGTATCGTCGGCACAGATCTCGAATACGGTACCACCCGTCTTATCTTCAACACCCTTGATCTGGCCGACGGGTTTCATATCATGCCCATGGTGATCGGCATGCTTGCCTTCTCCGAAGTCCTGCTCCAGCTTGAAAAGGAATATTCAAAACGGAGGATTGAAAAATTATCTGCAAAAGACCCGGATAAAATCGAGGTGCGATCTGAAGACCACAGCTTGCGCTGGGCCGAGTTCAAATCCACCCTGCCGACCATCTTCCGTTCCACAGGCATTGGCGCGGCAATCGGCATTATCCCCGGTATCGGGACCACCGTAGGCTCCTATCTAAGCTATATCATGGCCAAGCAATCCTCCAGAAACCCTGAAAACTTCGGTAAAGGATCCCTGGAGGGTATTGCTGCGGCTGAGGCCGGAAACAATGCCGTAAACGGCCCCAACCTCATTCCCCTGGTCACCCTCGGCATCCCGGGCAACCTGGCGGCGGCCCTGATTCTGGGCGGATTCATGATGAAAGGCCTGGTTCCCGGCCCCACCTTTATGCAGACCAACGGGGATATGCTGTATGCCTTATTTATCATTCTTTTTATCAGCAATCTTTTTACCCTGGGGATCGGTTATTATTATATTAAAAAAGTCAACCGAGTGGCGGAAGTTCCCAAATCCTACCTGTACACAGCCATCATTGTCTTCAGCATCATCGGAAGTTATGTGGGATACGCCAGTATGTTCGATGTCTATATAATGCTGGCCTTTGGTGTGGTGGGATATGCCCTGACAAAGTTCAAGATCAATCTCCCCACGGTTATCGTGGCTTTTTTTCTAGGGCCCATGCTGGAAGCAAAACTTCGCCAGGCCCTTCTCATATCAGGTTACGACGTAACGGTTTTTATCACAAGACCCATTTCACTCGCATTTCTGGTATTTACCTTTGCAGCGGTCATCTTCCTGATTAAAAGAAAGAAAAGTGTGATGCCCGCAGACTAAGCCCAATTTAAATTTTAACACCCCCCCTATTGAAAAATGAAGCAGCCATATGGAAAATCACCCATGCCAGATTCTTTGAACCATGTTAAAAACACGGATCCCAATGAAAAGCGCGGCCACTTTGTCACAAGTGGCATACGGATCGGTCTGCCCCTTGTGACTTCCAGGGGAATGAAAGAAGAAGAAAGTATTAAAATCGCAGAATATATCTGTGATGTACTTGATTCGGATGCCAGCATACCCCGGGTTGCAGCAGAGGTAAACGCCCTTTGCAGAGAGTATCCTTTATACACTTGAACTATCGAAAAAAATTGAATACAAGATAAAACAATCGACATTTGGAAAAAGCAATCAATTAAATGCCTGGAAGCAACATGAATAATGAAATCGAGCAAATGGGAAAGCTTATCGGCAGTTCCATTCCCTTCCGCCACTCAGAGGATATGGGCAGTCCCCTCTATTTTCAACTGGCCAAATCCATACAAATGCAAATCGAGAAAGGGACACTCACTCCAGAGACAAGGCTACCGTCGGAACGAAGAGTTTCCGCACTGAACAATCTGAGTCTTGCAACCGTCCGGAAAGCATTTGAAGAACTGGTCCGTAAGGGATTTATCCATCGGGTTCAGGGGAAAGGCACTTTTGTTACCTCTGCTTCGGAGCGATTGAAAAAAATCCGTTTTTACCAATTTGTCGATAACTTTGAGAGTGAACATTTCAACACCAGTTTTATTTTTCTGGGTCTGAAAATTGTCAAAGGAAATCAAAAGATCTGGGATTATTTAAATCTCAGCAAGGGTCAAGAGTTATTTGAGCTAAAACGGCTGGTTCTACCCCAGAACAAACCCCTTGTTTATTGCACCTCTTATTTCCCCCGGAAATTGTTTAAAGGATTAGAAAATTACAGCCAGAGTGAACTTGAAAAAAATCCCCTATATATCTTTCTGGAAAATGAATTTAATATTCCCATGATCAGTCATATAGAACTTTTCGGGGTTTCCTTGGCAGAAAAAGAAGTCGCAGATCACCTTAACATAAACCTGGGCCACCCTTTGCTGGAAATCGAAAAACTTATCTTCACCCATCAAAAAAAACCATTTGAGTATCGAAAGAGCCTCTGCCTGACCGATGACTTCAAGCTGAAAAAAACATTTAGCGCAGACAGGCCTTTTTAAAGGATTTGCCGTTTCGGGATAACCCAATCGGTACCGGATGAATAATCCTTGAAAGCATCCATCTGTCACACTCTATTTTTTGTAAATCTGTATCTGTTTTGAGTAAGAGAGCTGAAGTATGCTCAATCCGAAATCCGACATTTACAACTTTTAAAGGAGGACAATATGGACACGGATCATGGACGGATCTCTTTATCAAATATTCTCGGAGCCAGGGAAATCCTGAAAAATTATCTTTCACCCACACCCCTGGGACGGTATCCGAGCCTGGACCGTCTGATCGGCGCCAAGGTCTTTATCAAGCATGAAAACCACAATCCCACGGGGACCTTTAAGATCCGGGGCGGAATCCATCTCATGCATCAGCTGAAAAAAACCGGGACAAGGGGTGTCATCACCTATTCAACAGGCAACCACGGCACCTCCGTGGCGGCCAGCGCACGGATCTTTGATCTGAATGCGGTGGTGGTGGTCCCGGAAAATTCCAATCCCCTTAAGGTCCGGGCCATCCAGGATGCAGGGGCCGAGCTGATCGAGTATGGAAAGGATTTTGAAGAAGCCGGGAAAAAAGTGGAAGAGCTTGTGGCGGAACAGGGCCTTTACTTTGTCCATCCGGCCAATGAAGCCCGTCTCGTCAACGGGGTGGCCACGGAATTTCTGGAGATCCTGGAAAGGGTTCCGGATCTTGACACCATGCTCATCCCCATTGGTGCAGGCAGCGAGGCAGCCGCCGCCATCACCGTTCTCAAAAAGATCCGCCCTGAAGTGGAAATCATCGGCGTGCAGGCAGAAGCTTCCAAGGCCGCTTATCTGTCCTGGAAAGAAAAGAAGATTCTCTGTTCATCCAACACCACCTTTGCCGGCGGAATTGCCACCGGACAGGCCTATGAGCTCCCCTTTTCACTCTATAAAAACGGGCTGGAAGATTTTATCCTTCTCACTGAAGAAGAGCTTTATGAGGGAATCGCCCTGGCGGCCCACCACACCCGGAACCTTACCGAAGGGGCGGGTTCGGCGTGCCTGAGAGCTGCTGTCAAGATCCGGGACCGGCTCAAGGGAAAGAAAGTGGCGGTCCAGATGAGCGGAGGGAATGCCTTTGCCGGGGAACTGCAAAAAGCCATGGCCCTGACCTGTCTTGAAAGCGGAGAGGTCGAATAACCCCCAACCTTAAATTGGCAAAGGAGATGGCGCCTTTCTGGTTTTGGTAAGCTAGGGGCAAACTCAGCCGGTGCCGTCCCTGGTAAAATCACCCGATCCTGTGATATCGTAAAATTTTAATCAAAACCTCAACAAGGAGAATTTCATGCTCAATTTTCAATTATCTGAAGCACAAATGGAAATCCAGCAGCAAGCCAGGGAATTTGCCTTGAAAGAAGTCCTGCCCGTTGCCTGGCATTATGACAAAAAAGATGAAATCCCCGTATCCATCCTTGAAAAGGCCTTTCGCGCAGGGATGATGAATTCGGACATTCCAAAGGAATTCGGGGGCAAAGGCTGGGGCCTGGTGGAAGGGGCCATCATTACCGAAGAGATTGCCGCAGCCTGCCCGGGAATCGCCACCTCCATTTTTGACAACTCCCTGGGCATGGAACCCATTTATCTGTGCGAAAACAAGGAAGCCCAAAAAAAATATCTCTCCGACATGGCAAAAAACTTCAAACTGATCTGCTTTGCCACCTCTGAAGCATTCATGGGATCGGATGTGTCCGGCATCCGCTGCCGGGCAAAACAAGACGGGGAGGATTATATCCTTAACGGCACCAAATTCTGGATCACCAACGGAGGCATAGCCGATTACATGACCGTCTTTGCCACCATAGATCCTGAAAAAAAGCATGACGGCATCTGTGCCTTTGTGGTCGAGCGAAACTGGAAAGGGGTATCAAGCGGCATCCCCATTCCCAAGATGGGACAGCGCTGCTCCAATACGACCGGTCTTTCCTTTAAAGATGTCAGGGTCCCCAAAGAAAACGTCCTTGCAGGACCCGGCCAGGGATTTATCCTTGCCATGAAAACCTTTTCAAGGACAAGGCCCATCATCGGATCCTTTGCCGTGGGAGCGGCCCGGTCCGCCATGGAGTTTGCCGTTGAATATATAAAGAAAAGAAAAGCATTCGGCACCCGGATCTCCAATTTCCAGTCCCTTCAGTTTAAGATTGCCGAAATGTACCAGAAAATTGAAACCGCAAGGCTTCTGGTCCTCAAGGCGGCCTGGGAGGCCGACAATACGCCGGATGCCACCATTTCCGCCTCCATTGCCAAGATGTACGCCACAGAAGCGGCCTGGGAAGTAGTGGATGAAGCCATGCAGGTATTCGGCGGATTCGGTTACACCAAGATGTTCCCCATTGAAAAGCTGCTCCGGGACATGCGCCTTTACCGGATCTACGAAGGCACCAGCGAAGTCCAGCGCATGATCCTGTCCGGTCATGTGATGAACACATACCAGCCGGTCATGCCCCCCATGGCCGATATCCCCCTGTCCCGCGAAAAACCTTTAAATTCCGGGGAACCTGTATGGCGCTGTACCATGTGCGGCCATGTCCACTACGGAGATGAAGCCCCGGAAGAATGCCCGGTCTGCCTGTTTCCCAAGGCAGCCTTTAAAAAATACGGGGAATGATTCCTGAAACATTGAACGAAAATTCAGATGATCGAACCGGGCCTGCTCCCCAAAAAAACTGCCCCGTTTCCGGTATAACCGGAAACGGGGCAGTCCGCATCAGAGTATGTCTTAAAGAGGCTTGGGTTTACATACGTTTTCAGCCTTTGCAGCACTTCGTCCGCATCCCTCGCAGTAATGGGTGGCCGGTTTGATCAATGCAATATAGGCCTTGGGGTCCTTGACCTGGAGTTCGTCTTCGATATGTCCGCATAGGGTTTTCTGTTCGTCATCACTCATTGTTTTGGTTCTCCATTAAAGATTAAGAAATTGATCTGAATTTCTGCCGTCTGAATTAAAGTATGAACGAATCTTGAGCGGTACGGCATTCTTAAAAAATAAGGTAGCCATTGGGAAGGACATGTCAAGCCGTCCATATCCTGTTCTTCTCGGGACTTTTATCGAATAATAGATCCATACAGGTACTATGGGTACTCTCTCAAAAGCATCTACCGAATTCGCTTGAAACTGAACGTAAATCAGCCAAAGTTCTTTTCTTGAATGGACAAAGATTTTTATAACATTGCCTTCCGGCAGCTCTGGTTCCGGTTTATTTTCCCTTTTTGCCGCCGGATCCGCGCACCTGCATGAACCGCTGGAGAACCTGGAACCAGAACGGGGCGCCCAAAGAGACGGATAACGCACTGATCAAAAGTCCGGTTATTTTTGACATCCATTCCCCCCATCCCCGGGGGATCCTGTTCCAGCCCAGTTTCAAACCGGATTTTTCCAGATTTGACACGGCCCTGGCATAGGTTTTCCTGGCCTCTTCCGTCTTTTCCTCTGCCCGTTCCTTCAGGGTCTCATCCGAATCCGAGGACTCTACAATTTCAGTCTCTCTGTTTTTTCGTTCTTCCAACAGCCTGTCAGCGGATTCTACCAAAGCGGTCCGGGACTCCGGGTTCACCGACAGGTGACGGACAATGTCAATGGTGTCTATGTTGCCAAGGATCACCAGGACGGTGGAAAAACCGATGGCGATATACTGGGTTTTGCGCTTGAACCATCCGGCCGCCCTCTCCATGGATTCGTCAAAATGGATTTCCACCTTCTTTTTAAACCGGTACAGATCCCCCTTGGATTGATCATGAAACACCAGGAGAAGATCCTTGATCCGGTTTTTCCCCGGCTCTCCCGGCATGGTATCCAGCCCCTCTTTCAGATTCTGGAAGCTTCCGTTTCGGTTTAAAATCGATTCAACAACCTGGCCGATCATCTCCGTGGGGATATAGGACGGACGCCCCTTGGCCCCCCTGCTGAGGGTCTGGATCATGGGATGTTCATAAAAGGCGTCGATAAAGGCTTTGTTATTTTTGCCCACGGATAAATCTCCCTGAAAAAACTCATCCATCCCCTTTTGAAGGTTCTTGCTCCTCAGTCCCAGTACACTTGAAACCGCCTCCACCATAGAGGTACAGGCAATACCAAAAGACAGATATATGGTAATCAGGCCGACCATCACATCCAGCATGTCGAGTCCAAACATGATCTCTCCGGATTAAATTTATGAAAGTTTGATTGCTGTATCTTTTTCATAAAGGCCTCTGGTTTTACAGAAAAGGATATGGGACATCGTTACAGCAATTAATTTAGAATAGCCGATATAGATATCGGGGGCAACCTCTTAAAACCATTTTCATTTTTCCCCTCTGATATCCCATAGCGGCTATTCATCCTTTGAAGGATCATTTCATCTCAAATATTTTAAAAAACTGTGAATTTATCAATTTGCCACGTCCGCCCCCCCCGATTTCAATTGAAATTCTGGGGTCGATATCTTTCCTGATTATGATCCGTTGTTCATAGGTGCCATCCAAATGATCAATGACGGAACCCATAGGTTTTCCGCCTTCCACCTGAATATTCACCTTATGGGCCTGGCCCGGTCCCAGCAGGTTGCCGAATTTGTCCGCCGGCCGGACCTGAATCACAGCCCCTTCCAGGATACGTTGAAATTTAATCTCAGACCGGTCAGGGTCAAATTCACCGGCTTGAATCACTAGGGAAGCATTTTGACTCCTGCTTACACTTCCGCAATTGGATTCTGCCCCCAGCTGATAGGAAAGGTGATAATCCCCTGCAACCATGGTATTCTCCATAAATGCACTGTAGATGCCATCCCCGGCCAGCCAGTCACCGTTTTCCACATTACCGTTGTCCAGGAGCTGGATCGACCATGTCTTGCGTCGGTTCAGCAGCTCTGTGAATTCCGGATCATTACCCAGTTGTCTGAGCCGTTTTTCAATGACGGCATTTGTCTCGATCCGATACGGTTTGAATTTCAAGGGCAGGGGGAATTTTAATTTCGGCATTTTGATTTGAGCCCGGGGCAGCCATTCCGCCAGCAGATTGCCCCGGCTGAGGGCAGGCGCTGAAACAGATACGGATACTGCCTTGGCTTCGGCAAAGGGCCGGCCATATTCTGAAAGCCTGGCTGTAAGATGGATTTTTCCGCCCGCATACTGCATTCCGGTATCATGGGCAAAGGCGTAGCTGAAACAATCTTCCTCATCCACGATGACAGACTGCTGAAAGCCGAGTGTCCGGCTGGTAGTGTTTTCCAGTTGGACCATCCACTCGCCGGTAAAATCCCCGGGATCCAGGGCACGGTCAAACCGCATCACCGTATAATGCTTCCCGTTTCTAATCTCTGCGGCAACCGCCTGATTCTTACCGGGTGTGGCAGCATGTATGGACACGGCATTCTCCTGCATTTTCCCTTTCCAGGACAATACCAGTGTGAGATTTTTGGCGGTCTCATTGACCGGAAAACGGATCAGATGCGTTTTTCCTCCAGCGAGATTTCCCGCATCGGTTTTAACGATTTCCAGGGTATTGGCCTTGAGGCTCTGGACCAGATCATCGGTATAAAAAAGATCCAGTTCCGCATCCGGCGTGGAGGTAAAATGAAATGCCCCGTTTGTCTCCACGGCGATTCTCTCGATCAATTCTTCGAAACCGGCCCCGCTGACCCCTGTCCCGATGGTATGGATCTGGACATCATGTTCATCGATGAATTCACCATCCGGCGAGCTGGGAATCCCGCCAATGGTCAAGGCCGTACCCGGGTCACATCGGAACGCCCCAAAGGGCAGGGTCTCACCGCTACCATAGTCTTTTATTTTCAGACGGGACGGGGTCCCCTCTTCACCGACAAAGGGATTGATGCTCTGCATACCGTCGCTGAAAAGAACAATGGCGCGTTTATTGTTCCCCAGGGGATCAAAGCTGTCAAAGGCCTCCTGCAGGGCTGCGCCCATGGCTGTACAGCCTGAGGCACCGACAATTCCCACATGATCGATGATGTTCAAAAGATGGGCATCCAGGTCCAGGAGCACGGAAGGCGCTCCTGGAATACCGGAAAGATCCGTGCTGAAATAGACCACTCCGATCTTATCGTCTGTGATGGCATGAAGACTCCAGGTTTCCAGGAATATCTCCACGGCCTGCCTGAGCAATTCGATTTTTGTGGCCACGGGCCCTCCTCCCGGAGGTGCAGAGTTCATGCTGTCTGAGATGTCCAGGGCCAGGATAAGATCAAGGGGTCTGCGGACCGGTCCGTTGTCCGCCACCAGGGAAAATGGCTGTGGGCCTTCGGGAACACTGTGGCCCGCGATACTGACTTCCCAGGTGCCCTGAACAGGGGCATCAACCGCCACCTGCTCCAGGTTATTGACACGATCGGCCTGATTCTGCTGCGCATCAGCCGACGGAGAGGCCGGGTCCAGAGTCCAGGGATAATGGCGGGTTCCGTCGGGTGCGGTGACAACCAAGTCGAGATCGTTGATCAGGGCCGGGTCGGCACCGTCGGCTGCGGCCGGATCATCCCAGGCCAGTGTAATTTTCAGTGATGGAGTCCCGGCTGCCACTGCCAGGTAATAGGTTTCAGATCCGCCGTGATCCACTTGGTTTTCCAATGCTTCCCGCCTCTGCACAGATGTAATTGCGGCATCCACATCTACAACGCCGAAACCCGAAGCATAGTCGGGCCCGGGGTTATACCAGGAGGTGGCGTTGTCCAGGTCCCGGGCCGTATGAACCACAAGGGCCTTATAGGTGGAGGGCAGGGGATCGGCCCGGCCGGGAAACTGTTCGCGCCATGCATCCAGAATCAGGGCATAGCCACCGGAAACCTGGGCTGCTGCAGATGAAGTCTGGCCATACCAGCCATACCGGAAATCATCCGGATCTGCCGGGTTAAAACGATAGGGAACACGGAAATCCTGCTGGCTCGGGTTGCCGTAGGTTTCATTTCCCCAGGCATCGACTTCCCGGCCGTAGGGGTTGTCGATGAAGGTAATATTCCCGTCATCTGCCCCGTTATGATGACCGGACGCCACCACCTCGGGCTTGATCCTTCCGTCCAGGGTGGGGCCCCAGGAGCTGTAATCGGACATCTTATCGTTGTCACTGTCCACAGCCCCCACGGCCAGGATATTCTTGGCTGATTTTGGGTGGTTGAGGCTGCCGTAGTTCTCAAAGGGAGAAGCTGTGTTGGCCAGGCAGTCATAGGTGTAATCCTCCAGGTCCGAGTCCCAAATTCCCCGGCGTTCATTGCCGGCGGAAAAGATAATGGGGATCTTTCGTCCCAGGGAGCCGTGAACGATATTGTCCAGAAATGGGGCACGCCCGGCATAGGCGCCATAGGCGAAATCCGCGCACCCCGAATCCCCCCAGGAGTTATTGGCCATATCAATGCCGTCGTTAACAACGGCATCCTGGACATCGTCCATGTAGTTGGTCACGGAATCCACAGGGTCCTGGTATGCATAAAAACTGATGAAGGCATCCGGCGCCATACCCCTCCACTGGAGGGGGGTCCCTCCGTTTGCCGCTGCCAAGGATCCGTCTCCGGCGATCATTCCCGCCGTCATGGTGGGATGGGCAAAACCCTCATCCGGGTAGGTCGGTCCGCCGTCCCCTTTGAGGGCGCGGCCGCCGAAATCCGGATGGGCAGCGTAAATATGCTCATATTCAAAGACCCCCACCGTAACCCCGGTGCCCTCTATACCTGCTGCCTGTACAGGGTCGGCACCGATAAACGACCTTGCCCTGTCTGATTCCGGCAGTCCAGGGCCAAGGGCCGGATCAACATATCGCACGGCATTAATGGCCGCGACCGAATCCAGTTTCCCCTCGGGCACGGATACGACGATCACCCCCAGATTTTCTCCGGCATCCCGGAGAATTTTCCCCCCAAGTTTTTCCAGTTGCCGGGCAACCCCGTTGAAATCTGCCTCCTGGAACAATTTTACCATCAATTCGATTCGGCCTGGCTCCCGGCCGGCATATGCCCCTGTTGTTTTTTTCTTCAGGGACGGCGCCAGCTTATCCCGATTATCCAGGAAACCGACCCAGCGCAGAGGAATGCTCTCTATCTGTTCAGCTGTCAGAGAGGTCGGAACAGAGGCAAGCCAGGCATGGCCGGACAGGGGCGTCTCAAGCCGGATGCCCAGATCTTCAAGTGTCCGGCGCTGGCGCAGCGTGGGAATATGGTCGACCTGGAGGAGTATATTGGCATGGGAAGCATCGATTTTTCCCAGTTCCAAAGCAATGGCCGTGGAGTCCATCTCTTTGGGGGTGAATTTGCGATCCCCGATCTGAATTCTAAAGGGATCTGGTTTGATCACCGCGCAGGCGGCAAGGGCATTGATAAGAACGACACATAGGATAAAGCGACAATAATGGCTTTTCATTTTTTATTCCCTCCTTTACGAATGTTTACTTAATTTTTGCCAAAGCCGTTTAATGCCCTTGGGTATCAGGGGTATGGATACGATGGCCAAAGGGATGCTGGTTCTAAAAGAGAATTCCATTCCGCCTGCATGCCACCATGTGTTTGGCACAGGTTTAGGAGAGAATCCGAATCTTTTTTAAAAGGAAATGAACTTGGGAATGATGATGTGATACAAATTTTTTGAAAAAAGCTGAGAGAGAATGCCGGGTGTTGCCCAGAAGGAACTGAAGAGGCTGGACGTAAAATCACCGGAAACTTCTAAAGAAAAGGAAATTCAAAGAAAGGATAATAGGGCACGGCTCCGCCCTTTCGGTTATTCTTCGGCCACGTTAAGAATTTCACTGCCCTAGTATAACCGAAGATACCTATATAACGGATATCGTATTAAAATACAACCAAGGCTATGCTTACTGGATTTTTACGGACGAGTTTTGTTTCTGCGATTAATCACGAGCAGAAGGACAAGAAAAAATAACCGCAACCGCCCAAAAGCCTACTTGAGGGCCTTAACCACCATCCGGTTGGTCATGGTGCCGTAATCCCCGGTTTCCTGGCGGGCCATGAAATCCTCCTGGAAAGAGAGTTCGAAAAACCCGGTCTCCCCCAGCATCCGGACGATCTTTTCAGGGCTGTAAAGGCGGATATTGTAATTGCTGTCCCTTAAGCAGCCCCTGTCCCCACAGGTAACAATTTCCCGGCAGAAGAGGATATCCCCCTCAAGCTCCCGGTTCCGGATCACCCGGATATTTTTTCCCGGGTTGTGAACCGAGACCGGATTAAAATTTTCCAGGACAAATCTCCTGTCCGGAAGGTCCAGGAGGAATGTTCCCCCGGGCCTGAGGATTCGAAAGGATTCGCTTAAGATTCTCTGGTTTTCCTCTTCCCGGACAAAATAGCCGAATGAACCGCCCATGATCATGACCCCCTGAAAACTTTCCGGGGCCAGGCCGGTATCCCGGGCATCCCCCTGGATAAAGGAGGTGTTCAGCCCCTCCTGCCCGGCCCTTTTTTCTCCCTCACGGACCAGGTAATGGGAGTAGTCCAGGACCGTTATATCTGAGAAACCCCGCCGGGCAAGCTCCAGGGCATGGCGGCCCTGGCCACCGCACAGGTCCAGAATGGAATCGGATGGATCAAAACCCAGGGCCGATTCAATAAAGTCGACTTCGCTGGAGGTCAGTTGAGGATCGCAGACAGAACGGCCGTCGGTCAAAAGATAGAGATCATCAAAGATCTCTTTCCACCAGTTTTCATTGGCTAGGGGGTTCACTGGTTTTCATGGGCTCCGAAACTGAAGATCCCGTCGGATGCGAAAATAGCGGGAGAACCTTTCCAGGGCTGGGACCTTGCGATTTCAAGTTCCTCGGGTTCGATATCGATGTAGGAGTCCAGGCCACCGTTCTGCCACATGGACTCCAGGGTGAGGCAGTCCTCCCAGATTCCCCGGCAATAGGTTTCAAGACGGTTGATCTGGGCCCGGGTGATCAGCCTGGGGCGGAGGGCGATTTTTATGGGCCCCAGGAGATAGGTAAACCGGTGATCCAGGGCCAGTTTTTCCTGAAATTCAACGGCCCGGGCGACCCGGCCGTATTCCATGTCCAGGATGAGGTCATTGATCTGTTTCGTGGCCTCTCCCACGGTCATATCCGATTCCAGGACCGCCATGGGCTGGACACCGCCTCCGCTTCCCACGTTTGTGGGAACCTGGCCGTAGCGGCAGAGAAATCCGAACATGCCGTCCGGGCCGAAAAGACACCTGAAATCGGTCTGGAATGTGGTCAGGACAACGGACCGGTTCTCCTTGTCCAGTTCCGGAACCTTTTCCGCCCACAGGGCAAGATCCACCTTTTTCTGGACGATATAGGCCCCTTTTTCCAGGGCAAGTTCAACGGCCTTGTCCCCGTCCTTGTAAATTCCTCCCACACAGACCCCGTGGCCGGAATATCCCCGTTCGGGTTTCAGGACCAGGTTGTCCCAATTTTCCCGGGTCCACTCCACAAGGTCTGGAATGGCTTCTCCGTCCGGGCCCGTGGTGGACCTGGGAAAAAAACGGCGGGTCCAGGGAGTCCGTTCAATGGTTTCCCGATGAAAAGAGCCATTGGTTTCAGGATCGGTCACCACCTCGAACATGCTTTTGACGTTGATGGGCTCGGTGCCCCTGGGATTGATGACCCGTCCTTCCCGGACCGCCTGGAGCATGGGGGTAAGGTCGTGCTTTCTGTGCAGGGAGAGGAGGACATCGGTGTTGAAATCCATGAATGCGGCGGAAACAGGCCGGCCCTTGAAACATACCCGGCCGTGGTTTATCTCCAGGGACTGGGGCGCCGTAAGGATCCCGGTAATGCCTTCAATCCGGTCCAGGTGCCTGGCCAGGTTCTGATTTTCCACCACATCTTCCAGGGTTTCCTCTTCGGCCACCACGGCGATCAGCCCGGGATTGTCACCTTCCCTGGCCCTGTGTGCCTCAAGCAGGAGGTTGACCAGGCCGTTTACCGGAAACAGCAGGGGATGATAAAAGTCCAGTTTAATACCGGAGGTCCCTCCCGGAAACAGGTTGTCCCATACAGCCTTGCCGATTTCCTGGGTAATTCGCTGATAGTCCCAGCCCCCCGGGCTGCCCAGGTTCCATTCTGAATGATAGCCGTAAAACTCATGGGATCGGGTCAAAATTCCCCCTATTGATTTGATTCCCCGTTGGCAGTGAAATGCGGCTTTAATAAAGATTCAAGTTCCTTGAAACCGATCTCTCCCCGGCTCAGAATATTTCGGGAAAATTGGATTGGATCATTTTCACCGTATCGGTCAAACAGGGATAGAAAGCGTCTCAGCCCCAAGGTGTAGCACAATTGATAACCCGGGTTCAATAAATATTTCCGGGCGGATGACCGGGCCTGGGACCGGCCCATGCCGGTGCGGGTCAGATATTCGGCCGCTTCATCCGTTTCCATGGCACCGGTCTGGAGTCCCAGGTCGACCTTTCCCCGGACAGCCCGCCACAGTCTCCTTTTCAAAAGCATGAGACGGTCCCGGGGCTCCTGGGTATAATCGGTGAGCCAGAGAAGTTCCTCGGCAAAGCAGGCCCATCCCTCGTAAAAAATCGGCTGTTCCAAGGCCCTGAGTACGGGAGAGGCCAGGTTCCACCGGGAGATATCCAAAAGATGATGGCCCGGCCAGGTCTCGTGGGCGGCCAGGATCCGGTATTCCCTGTTGTATCCCCTTTTGGCTTCGTCCGGGTCATGGGCATCAATCACATAAAACACCCCCCCTGAAGGGGGATGGCCCGGGGAAATGCTGTAACTTGACGCAGCCCGGACCGCAGACAGGTACCCGGGGACCGGCATCACCCGGACCGGATTGGCCTGAAAAATCCGGTCCGATACCAGTCCCGATGATCTGCAGTGAAGACCGAGATTTTGAACTTCATCCCTAAAGATCCCGAGCAGGCCCTCTTCGCCTGCCTTTGGGAGGGGAATGGACTCATACCCTTCCTGCCAGTCCTTCATCCCCATTTTCCGGGCCTCTTTTTTTAATCCCCGGTTTACGGCCTGAATCTCCAGATCCAGTTCCCCATTGACCTCTTGAATGCCCATGCCGCTGTTGATATGGGTATCAATAATCCGGTCCAGTTTTTCCCGGGGCAGGATAAACCCCGGCCGCACCTTAAGATTTTTCAGGCACTCCCCAAACCGGTCCAGGGCCTCCAGGGAAGGCGACAGTTCAGGCAGTTCAGGCAGGAGCATGTAAAGATAATCCCTAGTATCCGGGATCATTTCCATGGCCAGATCCCGGTAGAGTTCAGGAACGTCTTTTAGATTTCTGGCTGCCTGATCCAGGAACTGTGGCAGGGCCCGGGCCCTCTGACCCGCCTCAGACCGCCCCGATTCCAGGGCATTGGACAGGCCCAGGCAGGTGAGGGTCAGATAAAAGGAGGGCTGGGTCTCCCATGTCCGGATGATATCCAGCTGTTCCCCGAGGGTTTGAACCCTGTTTTTGAGCACCCGGATTTCCAGATTCTCCCCCGGAATTAATAAAGGCGAATCAGTGGAAAGTCCATCAAGTTCACCCTCCCATGAGGAAAGCCTTTTAACAAACCCGGAAATAAACTCCGGAGAAAACCGGTCCCAGGTTCCCCAGTCCGGTTCGCGGGCCTTGACCTGGGGAAAATAAAAGAACTCGTCACTGGCCGATGCAATGGGGAAATTGCGGGCAATGGCCTCATGGATCTGTAAACCTATATCTTCAGCAGAATTTTTCAGCATGGTGGCAGGCCACCTGCCTTTCCCCGACAACCCTCAACCTGGGCTGGTTTTCCCTGCATAGATTCGTCATGTAATTGCACCTTAAATGAAAGGTACAGCCCGGCGGCGGATCCAGGGGAGACGGGATCTCTCCCTTGAGCAGAATCCGCTTTTTCCGGGCCTTTTTATCCACGTGGGGCGTAGCGGCCAGAAGCGCCATGGTATAGGGATGGAGGGGATTTTCAAAAATCACTTCCTTTTTACCCTGCTCCACGGGTCGTCCCAGATACATGACCATGATCTCGTCCGAAATCAGCCTGACCACGCTCAGGTCGTGGGAGATGAACAGATAGGCCAGGTTCATTTCCTCCTGGAGATCCATGAGCAGGTTCAAGGCCTGGGCCTGGACAGACACATCCAGTGCCGATACCGGTTCATCCGCCACCACCAGGTCCGGATTGAGCATCAGGGCCCGGGCCACGGCAATCCGCTGACGCTGTCCCCCTGAAAACATGTGGGGATACCGTCGGTACTGCTCAGGGCTCAAGCCCACCTTTCCCATGATAGCCAGCGACTGTTCCCGCCGTTCTTCCCGGTTTAAATCCGTATTTATTTTCAACGGCTCTTCCAAAATTGATCCAATTTTTTTCCTGGGGTTCAGGGAGCCATAAGGATCCTGAAATACGATCTGGACCTTTTTTCTCAGGGCTTTCATCTCCTGGGAAGTCCCTGTGACGGCATTGATGCCGCCCACCTCAAAATCCCCGGCAGTGGGGCGTTCGATCATGGTGATCAGCCTGGCCAGGGTGGATTTTCCGCACCCGGATTCCCCGACCACGGAAAAAGTTTTCCCAGGCTTGATATTAAAGCTTGCCCCGTCCAAGGCCTTCAGGGTCAAGGATCTCTTAATGAGCATCCCTTCCCTTATCGTATAGTATTTTGCAAGCTCTGTGGCCTTAATAATGGTCTTTTCATTCATATTGCGGGACTCCGTTGACAAGAGGGAAATGGCATCTGAACGCACTCTGGCCTTCCTTAACCAGTTCAGGATTTACAGATGCACATTTCTCTTTTGCATATTTGCATCTGGGATGAAACAGGCACCCTGTGGGCCGGTCATATTTCCCCGGAACCACCCCGGGAATGGTGGGCAGGCGTTTTGAATCGACATTTCGTTCCGGCAGAGAGTTCAAAAGAGCTTCCGTATAGGGATGGCGCGGGGCAGAAAACATATTGTCGACCGTATTTTTTTCCACCACCTGGCCGGCGTACATGACCACAACATCCTCAACCGTTTCTGCAATCACGGCCATGTCGTGGGTAATCAGAATCAGGGCCATATTGTTCTTTTTCTGCAGGCCAATCAGAAGATCCAGAATCTGAGCCTGGATGGTAACGTCCAGGGCCGTGGTGGGTTCATCTGCAATCAAAAGGGTCGGATTACAGGCAATGGCCATGGCAATCATCACCCGCTGGCTGATGCCTCCGGACAGCTGGTGGGGAAAGCTCTTCATCCGGTCTTCCGGTGCCGGAATTCCCACCTGCTGAAGCAGTTCCACGGCCCTGTGGTGCAAATCCTTTTTTGAACCGCCCTCATGGACCTTCAGGGCCTCCACAAGCTGGAATTCAACCGTAAAACAAGGATTGAGGCTGGTCATGGGCTCCTGAAAGATCATGGCGATTTCCCTTCCCGTGATCCGGCGTTTTTCTTTATCGGGCAGGGTCAGAAGGTCACGGCCTTTAAAAACGAGCTGCTCTGCTTTGATGATACCGGGATAGGGGATCAGTCCCATGAGGGCCAGCTGGGTAACACTTTTTCCGGAACCGGATTCCCCCACTATTCCAAGTACTTTTCCGGCATCCAGGGACAATTCCACATCGTCTACTGCCTTGAACCCGTCAAAATCAACGGATAATTTCTTTATCTTTAAAATCTGACTCATATTTTTTTCTTATATACCTAAACTTACCGTTTCATCTTTGGATCCAGGGCGTCCCGGAGTCCGTCTCCGGCCAGGTTAAATGCCAGCACGGTCAAAAGGATGGCAAGCCCGGGAAAGGTGACCACCCACCAGGCCCTCTGGACAAATTGGAGGGCATTGGCCAGCATGGCACCCCATTCGGGTGTGGGCGGCTGGGCTCCCATGCCCAGGAATCCCAGATAAGCCGCATCCAGAATCGCAGTGGAAAAACCGAGAGTGGCCTGGACAATCAGGGGTGCCATGCAATTGGGTAAAAGAACGGCAAACATCATCCTGAAAGGACCTGATCCGCAGACCCGGGATGCGGTGACATAATCCTTACTTTTTTCCGAAATCACCGCCGCCCTTGTCAACCTTACGTAATGGGGCAGAACAACGACAGCAATGGCCAGAATGGCGTTCCGAAGACTCGGACCCAGGATGGCGACAATGGCCAGGGCCAGAAGCAGGCTGGGCAGGGCCAGGATAATGTCCATGAGCCGCATGACAACAACTTCATAGAATCCGCCGATATAACCGACGGTTACTCCGAGGATAATTCCGGCGGCAAGAGAAATGGTAACCACGATGACCCCCACAAGGAGACTGAGCCTTGCCCCGTAAATCAGGCGGGACATGATATCTCTGCCCACGTCATCTGTACCAAGAAAAAACTTGGTGGTGCCGCCTTCCATCCAGGACGGGGCTTGGAGAATGGCGTCCCTGTATTGATCAAAGGGGCTGTGCGGTGCTAGGTAATCCGCAAATACCGCAACAAGGATTGCAAAAAGAATAACATAAAGCCCCAGAACCGCACCCTTGTTTTCGCTGAAATAGATCCAGAACTCTTTCAAGGGATGCGGCGGCGCGAGACTGTTCTGGGACGGGGTTTGTGTTTCACTCATCTTATATTCCTACCGGTTGTATCGAATGCGGGGATTGATGATACCGTAAAGAAGATCCACCCCCAGATTGACAAAGATAATCAGGGTGGCGATGATCAGGATCCCGCCCTGTATGGCGGGATAATCCCGCCGTCTGATGGATTCCAGTATCCATTTCCCTATGCCGGGCCATGCAAAAATGGTCTCGGTCAGAATGGCACCGGCCAGCAGCACTCCTGTCTGGAGTCCGATGACCGTAATAACGGGGATCAGGGCGTTCCGAAGGGCATGGACCATGATCACCCGCCCCGGGGCCAGTCCCTTGGCCCTGGCAGTCCGGACATAGTCTTCCTGCAACACCTCCAGCATGGCAGAACGGGTCATCCTGGCGACAACCGCCAGGGGAATGGTGCCCAGGACAATGGAGGGCAGAATCAGATGACTCAACGCCGATATAAAGGCTCCCTTTTCATCGGATCTCAGGGCATCGATGAGCATGAAACCGGTATCGGCATCGATCCAGTAAAGAGCGGACAGTCTGCCGGATACCGGAGTCCAGCCCAGATGGACCGAAAAAAACAGAATCATTAAAAGACCCCACCAGAAAATCGGCATGGAATAGCCGGTCAAAGAAACCCCCATGACTGTATGATCAAAAACGGTGCCCCGCTTGACCCCGGCAATCACCCCGGCGGGCAGTCCCACCAGGATGGCAAAAATCATGGCGCAGAACGACAGTTCAAGGGTTGCCGGAAACAGGGTCAAAAATTCTTCCAGAACCGGTTTTTTGGTCACAAAAGACCGGCCCAGGTCTCCTTTGAAAACACCGCCGATATACTTGAGATACTGTTCATACAGGGGTTTGTCCAGGCCCATTTCAGCCCTCATGGCCGCATGCCGGGCCGGATCAATCCCCCGTTCCCCTGCCCGGAGTTCCACAGGGTCTCCCGGAATCAGGTGAATCAGCGAAAACGTCAGGAGAGTGACACCGAAAAAAGCGGGAACAATATGGGAGAACCGTCTTAAAAAAAATTGAATCATGATAAAACCGTCGTCTTCACATAAAGGGGACGGTACGGCAATAAGTCAGCCGTACCGCCGCTATCATTTTAAACCAACTTGATTATTTCAGATCCACGCCGTAAAAAATATGACCGCCAAAGGGGTCAATTTTGTAGTTGACAACGTTTTTACTCATGGGTTCGAATACCACAGAATGGGCAATGGTCACCCAGGGGGCCTGTTCCTTGAAAATCAGCTGGGCCTCTTCATAGAGCCGGGTTCTTTCCTTGATGTCAGCTGTCAGCTTGGCCTTCTTGAGCAGGTCATCAAAGGGTTTGTAGCACCACTGGGAACGGTTGGATGAGCCGACGGCGTCACAACCGAGAAGTACGGCCATGAAGTTGTCCGGATCTCCATTGTCTCCGGTCCAGCCCAGGAGCACGGTGGAGTGTTCGGCGTTCATGGAACGTTTGAGGTACTCCCCCCATTCATAGGAGACAATCTTGGCTTTGACCCCGACTTTTGACCAGTCTTCCTGGATAATTTCAGCCATTCTTCTTGCATTGGGATTGTAGGGGCGCTGTACAGGCATGGCCCAGATATCGGTCTCAAACCCGTTGGGGTATCCTGCTTCTGCCAACAGTTTTTTGGCTGTTGCCACGTCGTAGGAATAATCTTTGACCTGATCGTTGTACGACCAGATGGTAGGCGGGATGGGATTTTTGGCGATTTTGCCCGCGCCCTGGAAAACCGCATCGATAATGGCCTGTTTATTAATGGCCATGCTCAAAGCCTGGCGGACCCGCACATCGCTGAATTCCTTCTTCGTAACGTTAAAGGCCAGATATCCAACGTTCAGGCCTTCCTGCTCCATCAGGTTGATCTTGGGGTCTTTTCGCATCTGATCCAAATCCGCGGGATTGGGATAGGGCATCAGATGACATTCACCGGCTTTCAGCTTTGCATAACGAACCGATGCGTCCGGTGTAATGGAGAAAACCAGTTTATCTATCTTGGCACGGCCCATCCAGTAAGTGTCATGGGCTTCGTAGCGGATCATGGAATCCTTTTGATAGGAAACAAACTTAAAAGGGCCGGTTCCGACGGGTTTCTGGTCGAATTCTTCAGGGGTTCCGGCCTTGAGCATCTGATCTGCGAATTCTGCGGAATGGATGGAAGCAAAGTCCATGCCCAGGTTGGCGATAAAAGGTGCTTCCGGTTTGTTTAAGGTAAAAACCACCGTATAGTCATCCTTTTTCTCTATGGATTTGATCAGCTCCGGCATGCCCATGCCGGTGAAGTATTCATAGGAACCGCCGGAAACTTTGTTGTAGGGATGATTCTTATCGAATTGACGCATAAAGGAAAAAATGACGTCGTCTGCATTGAACTGACGGGTGGGTGTAAAAAATTTCGTGGAATGGAAATCAACCCCTTTTCTCAGGTGAAAGGTATAGACGGTACCGTCAGTAGATACATCCCAGGATGTAGCCAGTCCGGGAATGATTTTGGTGGTTCCGCGTTCAAAAAGCGCGAGCCGGTCAAAAACATTTTTGGATGTCGCATCAAATGTCGTACCTGCTGTGTAAAGGGCCGGGGTAAAACCTTCCGGACTGCCTTCCGAGCAGTAAACAAAAGTCTTGGCCTGAACCGTTGCGGCAAGCAGGCATACCAAAAGGACAAGGCTGGCGGCAGACAAAAATCTAGTCCATTTCATCTTTCTCTCTCCTCAAAAAAATAAGTTAATATTATAAGTGGCATTACAACCTTTCGGGAATCCGCAAATATATAGTACAATAATTTTTTGGATTCGGCGTTTGACAAACTATCTATTTACATTTGGACAGACCGGTCAAGAAAAAAGGCATCTGTCACTTGAAAACCTTTTTTTAAACAGCTCCGGATATCTCGTTTGTGCCATTATACAACAAAATTCTAACATGTCCAGAGCAATTCAAGGACATCAATTCAAGAGGAATTCCAATCCGTTCGATACTTTATTCCCTCTCATTTTCTATTCACAGGCCGGAAAGCCTTTTTATTCTATGATCCTGCCCCGGTCACCCGGCCATATCCCACAGGCATTGAGTACCAAGGCCATCTTTATTCTGTAAAGACAATACCATTTCTCCTTGTGGTGGATTACGACTCCCGTCTGGCAAAATAAGTTTGATTCCTTTTTTTCTCAACGACGAAAGTAACGATAATGAGAGAATTGTTAGGACGATAAAATGGTCCTCAAATCCCCATGAAAAGCGTAAAAATTCATTACCCGGATTTCAGGAACAGGTTAAGCGCCTCCAGTTGGGTTTCTGAAAAAACCCGGACTCCGAATCTGTCCAGCAGGGCTGAGGTTGTCCCCATGCCCGGGATCAATCGCCCCCTGAATTTCCCGTCATACACCCGGGAGCTGCCGCAGGACGGGCTTTTATCCTTTAACAGGGCAACAGAGATGTTCTTCCGGAGAATCAGTGCCAGGGCAAGCTCAGCCCCTTTGATAAAGGCCCGGGTCACATCTTCTCCCTGAACGGTTTTTATCCGGATCTTTCCATCCAGCCCCCCTGCCCCGGGCCCCCGGAGAATTTCGGCCGGGGGCCTTGGCATGGGAAGTCCCCCTTCCATTTCCGGACAGAACCGGACCAGGCGGCCTTGTTTTTTCCATTCCCGGATCAGGGGATGGTCCAGAGGGGCCAGGCGCCCGTCGTATCGGACCCGGTCCCCTGCCAGGCAGGCAGAGATTAGGATTTTTTCCATGGTCCTGAATCCCTATCAGAATGATCCGGTTTTTTCAAAAGAATTCCTAAAAAAACCATTGACTAATGGGAAATTACATGAGATGAATGATCATTCATTTTTAATAAACAGGGTTATTGCCGGAGGAACCAGGACTCACAGGTGGGTGATACAAATTTAAACTTTTATTTTTATTGTATAAAAGTTATATGGAATCAAGAGGATCCCCATGAAGAACTCCAGTGTATTCATGGATCAATCAGATGAAGGAAAATTCACTATCCAGGATGTAAACACCCATAGCAAACCCAAATTTTTCAGGAGGTTTTAAAATGGCACAGGTAATTTCCGACAGGCGGGACATTGAGTTTGTAATGCATGAAATGCTCAGGGCGGAAGAACTTGCAAATATCCATGAGGACTTTTCCGATTTCAATAAAAAAACCATAGACCTGATCATTTCAGAGGCCAGAAACTTTGCAGTCAAAGAACTGCTGCCGGCCAGCAAAGACGGAGATGAACAGGGATGTACCCTCAAAGACGGGGTGGTGACCACTCCGGACTCCTTTAAACGCCTCTTTGAACTCTACAACGAGGGGGAATGGCTTGCGCCCACGGAAGATCCGGAATGGGGGGGCCAGGGCATGCCCCGGACCGTGGCCTCGGCCGCTGCCGAATATTTTAACGGGGCCAACTACCCCTTTATGATGTACGGCGGACTCACCCAGGGCGCCGGCCATCTGGTGGAAAACTTCGGGACAAAAGAGCAGAAGGAAACCTACCTGAAAAATATGTTCACCGGCAAGTGGACCGGAACCATGCTCCTCACCGAACCCGGGGCCGGGTCCGATGTGGGGGCACTTACCACCAAGGCCGTTCCCAAGGGAGACGGAACTTACTCCATCACCGGCGAAAAGATCTTCATATCCGGCGGCGACCACGATCTGGCAGAGAACATCATCCATCCGGTCCTGGCCAGGATCGAGGGCGCACCGGAAGGTACCCGGGGGATTTCCCTGTTCCTCGTTCCCAAATACCGGGTCAATGAAGACGGAACCCTGGGAGAATTCAACGACGTCATCTGCACCGGACTTGAACATAAAATGGGCATCCACGGCAACTCCACCTGCTCCCTGGCCCTGGGCTCCAAGGGCAATTGCATCGGCACCCTCCTGGGTGAAGAGAACAAGGGCATGAAGGCCATGTTCCTGATGATGAACGAAGCCCGCCGTCTGGTGGGATTCCAGGGATTTGCCTGCGCCACCACGGCTTACATGTACGCCCTGGACTATGCCCGGAACCGGATTCAGGGCAAGGACCTGCTGGAGATGATGAACCCGGAGGCCAAATCCGTATCCATCATGCGCCATCCAGATGTCCGGCGTCAGCTCATGATGATGAAGACCTATGTGGAAGGCATGAGAACCCTGCTCTACTATGTCCAGTTCTGCGCAGACATGGCCAGAATCGCCCCCTCCCAGGAAGAAAAAGACAGATTTCAGGGATTTGTGGAGGTGTTGACCCCCATTGCCAAGGGCTATGTCACGGACAGGGCCTTTGAGGTCTGTTCCCAGGGCATGCAGGTTTACGGCGGATACGGTTTCATTGAAGAATATCCCATGGCCCAGCTCCTCCGGGACTGCCGGATCACCCTGATCTATGAAGGCACCAACGGGATCCAGGCCATGGATCTTCTGGGCCGGAAACTCGGTCTGAACAAGGGCAAGCCCATCATGGACCTCTTCGGCGAAATGCAGAAGACCCTGGGCGAAGCCAAACAGATTGAAGAACTCAAAGGATTTGCCGCCAAAGTGGAAGAAGCAGTCAACAAACTGGCTGAGGTGGCCGTTCACATGGGACAGACCGCCATGTCCGAAAAGGTCCTTTCCGCATTTGCCAATGCCCATCCCTTCCAGGATGCCACAGGTGACGCGGTCATGGCATGGCTCCTGCTGTGGCGGGCCGTCACTGCCGCCACCAAGCTGGAAAAAGCCAAGAAAAAGGACAAATCCTTTTACCGGGGCGTGATCAAATCCCTGCAGTTCTGGGTGGAGACCCAGCTGCCCGTTACCCTGGGCCGGTTTAACGCACTCATGAATACCAGTTCGGTTACGGTGGAAATAGAGGACGATATGTTTCCGAGTTAAGCGAGAACAGCTGGAACAGCGAGAGCGGCGAGAACTGCTTTGGCTGTTTTCCGTAGAAACTGTCCAGAACAAATATAAGCCCCTGGCTCCTATAAACGGATTATGGCAGCCAGGGGCTTTGTTTAATGATTATGGAATGGGATAAAGCATCCCATGACTCGAACTTGACTCCGCTTAACTCAGAACCTCCTGCAATCGTAACGCTTTCCCACGCTGCTCTCGCTGTTCCAGCTGATATAGCTGTTCTCGCTATTTTATTCTCCTATCTTCAAAACCTCCCGGGCATACCGGATGGACCGGATGCAGGCATCCATCTCCTTTTCCCGGGCCTGCTCCAGGCTGTCTTCCCCCATATCCCATTCGATCTCAAAGGTGATGCGGTCGGCGGGGGAAAGTTCCCGGATGGTCTTGTACACCTTTCGGCAGTCAATATCCCCGTCGCCCAGGGCCACGCCGTGGAACCGGATGCCGAACTGGTCCCGGGTCAGTTTATGATCACAGAAATGATTGCAAAAGGCAAAGGGGGCCAGTTTTTCCACGGCTGTCTCTGGATTCTCAAGCACGCCCATGGAGTTGACTGTATCCACGCAGGTCCCCACCAGGGGATGGCTGATCCTTTTAACGAGCCAGAGGACTTCCTCTGCAAATGTTTCCGTATGGTTTTCCACGGCCAGTTGGATGCCGGTTTTTTCCAGCAGGGGGAGAACCTCCAGGATTTCATCGTATGCATCGCAGAGCTGACGCATGACTTCGGGGTGGAAACAGGATCCGTAAAGGGGCCGGGGCCGCCGGATATCCAGGCTGAGCTTGGCCAGGGCCGCCCCGATTTTTTCTGCGATGCCGATCCCGTCGGCCAGCTTATCCGTGAGCCTGGGATCGAATTCTTCATCCCGGGAAAAGTTGTACTCCAGATAGAGGTTATGATTCTTGGCCGCTTTCCTGACCTGCTCCAGGCGGGCATCGTCCTTGGTCTCCAGATCGCACCCGGTGATGTGAAGCCCGTCCAGGCCCCATTCAACCGCCAGATCCATGAGCCGGAACAGATCAATCTCTTTTGGACGGGGATCGGCCCGGATGCCCCAGTTCTGACCCAGGCCCCATAGGTGCAGGGTATAGGTGTGAAGTCCCAGTTTCATTTTTTTGGTCATGGTTATTCTCCCCAGGATTTGATTTTAGGCCACCTCTAATAATTGCCTTTTGGCCGGATTTCTTCGTTGCATGAAAATTTTAATCCTCGAAATATTAAGTATATTCCTCTGGTTAAAATTTTAATGCGCCTTGAACTCAAACCAAAATCCTAATGATTAGAGATACCCTTTACATTTATCTTCATCGTAACAGCAACCATTGTGCCAGGAAAAGCCAAAAGGCGAAAGCCGAAAGCCGGAGGGTCTGTTGGCAGGGGATTGCAACAGTGGCCGGCCTGAAACCTGAACCCCCGGATCCATAAAGAAATTTTTATTTTTAAGTGTAAAATTCGAACCTGGTTAAAATTTTTTGACATTTCATTTTCAGCCGGTCCCTGATTGACTCCCCATGGAATTTACTGGTATGAATCTTAAGAAAGGGCAGAATCCCCGGGGCCGACTTTTGAGTTAGGCCTTTTGGCTTTAGGCTTATTACAGGAAAATTGAAGATGCTGAAAACCGTCAATATAATGGAAATTGAGTTTAAAAGCTATGCTGAAAGCGTGCCTGAACTCCTGGACCGCATCCGGGCAGGAAAAGGACTCCAGAAGCAGAAAACCCTTCTTCTCAAACCCAACCTGGTCAACGCAAGTCCTTTTCCGGTGACCACTTCCCCTGAACTCTGCCGGGCCGTCATTGAGTACGTCCGCAGACATACCCGGGCGAGGCTGATCATCGGGGAGGGGTGCGGAGATGATGTAATGGAAACACCGGAAGTATTCGCCACCCTGGGATATGACCGCCTGGCCCGGGAGCTGGATGTGGAACTCATGGACCTGAACCATGCCCCCCTGGTCCGGCTGGAGAACAGGGAAAATGAGATATTTCCCGAGATCTATCTCCCTGAAATTGCCTTTGAAAGCTACGTGATCTCCCTGCCCGTGCTCAAGGCCCATTCCCTGGCCGTCATGACCGGCACCCTGAAGAATATGATGGGATTTGCCCCGCCTCAACATTATTCCGGGGGCGGATTCTGGAAAAAAGCCTTTTTCCATGCCAGGATGCATCAGTCCATCCGGGAGCTGAACCGTTTTCTTGTCCCGGACCTGACCCTGATGGACGCCAGTGTGGGGCTGTGCCAGTATCACCTTGGCGGCCCCGAGTGCAGCCCTCCCCTGAACCGGCTCATGGCCGGGATGGATCCCTTTGAAATTGACCGGGCCGGTGCCCGGCTTCTCGGTCTGGATCCCCAGAGGATTCCCCATATTTTACCGGCCTGAATCCGGGTTCGCCGCCGGGGAGAATATTTTCCCTTGACCCGGACATCCTCTGAATATTACAATTCAGACAGCTTGCGCGACAATGCGTATACACTTTCTTTCCCCTGACTGCCCCTGCCCGGAACCTGTCCTTCTTTTTTTCCTGCGGCTTTTGTCCTGAAATTTCTCTTCCCGGATTTTATAAATCATATTTCTCTGAACAGGTATTTTTAAAAACATGAATTTTTTAAAAAACCAAAGGAGGTAAATGATGAGAGTAGAACCCAAAAATATCATGTGCGCCATTGATTTTTCAGAATTTTCCCAACAGGTTCTGGCCTATGGCCAGGCCATGGCCCGAAAGTTTGACGCCGGACTTTCCCTCTGCCATGTGGTATCCAATATGGTCCTTGTATCGAGTGCCGGCCAGGCATATATTGCCTCGAGCAAAATTGAAGAGGAGAGACGGGAAGAGGCGGCCGCCCGTCTCAAGGCCCTGGCCGGAAAGCTTGACATGCCCTGTGAAATCATCCTGGCGGCCGGGCATCCGGCAGAGATGATCAGCGAAACTGCCGTGGAGAACGAAATCGATTTTGTAATTGCCGCCACCCACGGCGGATCCGGGATCAAACGCTTCCTCGTGGGATCGGTGACAGACCGCCTGGTAAAAATCCTGCCCGTCCCCCTTCTGGTTCTCCACTCCGATGCGGGTCGCCCCTTTTTCCCGGAAGGCCGGGAGATCAGCATGAAACGGATCCTTGTGGGATGTGATTTTTCCCCGGATTCAAAGCTGGCCTTTGACTACGGCCTGAGCCTTGCCCAGGAATTCCAGGCCGAGCTGTTTCTTACCCACGTGATCCGGCCTTCGGAGCGGGTTCAGTTCTCAAGCGCAGACTATATCAAAATCCAGGAAGGGGATTACCTGGGATGGACCCCTGCCGACTATCTTGACCTGCAAAAGGAGAGCCGTTCCTACGAGGATCAGGTCAGAAACGGACTGGTGAGCCGGGTTGAACGGCAGATGGACCAGATGGTCCCGGAAGACTGCCGGGCCTGGTGTACCCCGATCACCACTGTTTTGGACGGGGAACCCTATTCGGAACTGATCCGCTTTGCCGAGCAGGAAAAGGCGGACATCATTGTCCTGGGGATCCGGGGACACGGCCTTTTGGAAAGATTTCTCGTGGGCTCTACAACGGACCGGGTCATCAGCCGGGGCCGGTGTCCGGTGCTGGCCGTCCGCCAGGCGTCCTGAAAAAAGATTTTTCTTTTGGCTGGAAACATGGTATGCTTCGCCCCTAAATGATCAACATATCAATATATATTTATATGAGGCGCATTCATGAAGCAATTCAAGGCCAACTCACTCCCCCTGCTCATCGGCAGCCTTCCCATGGACAATCACAAAGAGGCCACGGACCTGGTATTTGAACACACCCCTGAAATTCCCCTCTGGGTTCAGCTCCCCATGTACCGGCAGGAAGGCATGATCGATCAGTTTCTGCCGGGCCTTCCCGGGCTGGCCCGGCAGGAAGACAAACTCTTTCTGGATACCCAGAAAGAGGAATTTGACCCAGAATTTCTGGCCTTTTTTGAAGAATATCTGACCCTGTCGGATCCGGGAGCGGATCTCAAAGAATCCAGGTTTGCATTTGACACGGAAACCGGAAAGGGATTTTTCGAATTTTTACGCCAGGTGGATGAGCGTAAAGGAGGATACCCGGCACTCAAGGGCCAGGTCACAGGCCCCATCACCTTTGCCACCTCGGTCAAGGATGAAAACAACAGGGACATCTTCTACAATGACCAGCTCAGGGATGCCGCCCTGAAAAAGCTGGCCTTAAATGCCCGGTGGCAGGCCCGGGAATTTAAAAAAAGGACAGAGGTTCCCATCATCTTCATGGATGAACCGGCCCTGGCCGGATTCGGGACATCCGCCTATATCACCATCACCCAGAAGGACGTGAAGGAGAGTCTGGAGGAAATCGCCCGGGAAATCCACGCCGAAGACGGACTGGCAGGGGTTCATGTCTGCGCCAATACCGAGTGGGATATGCTGTTGTCGGCCAATATCGATATCATCTCCTTTGACGCCTTTTCCTATTTTGACCGGTTCATCCTTTATCCGGACCGGGTCAGGGCCTTTCTGGAAAAGGGAGGAATCCTGGCCTGGGGCATCGTTCCCACGGCCAATGCAGAAGAGATTGCCGCCCAGACCGTTGAAGGACTGGTAAAAAAGCTGGAAGGCCAGATCCGGCAGGTCACGGATCTGGGAATTTCCCGGGACAAGGTCCTGGAACAGATCTTTATCACGCCCAGCTGCGGGACCGGATCCCTGGATCTGGAATCTGCCAAAAAAGTCCTTTTTTTGACCCGGGAGGTATCCAAAATTATCCGCAGCGAATAATCCCGGATCGGATCGCTCAATAAGGGTTTATCCTTGACTGTTCGGCGGATTCGTTCTATTTTCCCACAGGATAAAGATTTGTGCGGGAGCATGGTCAACATGCTGAGAGGGATTGCAAAATCCGACCGTTCATGACCTGATCCGGTTAATGCCGGCGGAGGGAATTCAATTCTGCGACCATTCTCTTTTAATCAGGCCTTGATTTCCCTGATTATCTGCAGAATGGTTTTTTTTTGGAGGAAAAATGAAAGTTTTCAGATTTATACTGTCTGTGGCCTGCCTTGGATTCATGCTCGTTTCCGCCTGTTCGGAACAGGAGGACAAACCGGCACAGGCTTCAGCGCCGGACCTGCCAGCCATCACGATCATGACCCATGACAGTTTCAGCATCAGCAAAGAAGTGGCAGTCGCCCTGGAAGAAGAATGCAGGGTCAAACTGACCATTCTCAAATCCGGGGACGCCGGGGAGGCCCTGAACAAAGCCGTTCTCACAAAAAACAATCCCCTGGCCGATATCTTCTACGGTGTGGACAACACCTTTTTAAGCCGGGCCCTGGACGAGGATATCTTCCTTTCCCATGCGCCGGCCCATCTTGCCGATGTGGAGGATTCCCTGAAACTGGATCCCCAAAACCGGCTCATCCCCGTGGATTACGGGGATGTGTGCGTCAATTTTGACCTCCAATGGTTTGAACAGGCAGGCAAGCCCATTCCCGCCATGCTGGAAGATCTGACCGACCCCAAGTATAAAGGACTCCTGGTGGTGGAAAATCCGGCCACCTCCTCCCCGGGCCTGGCCTTTTTACTGGCCACCATCAGCCGGTTCGGGCCGGACGGGTATATTGATTATTGGAAAAAGCTCAAGGCCAATGATCTGCTCATCACCAACGGATGGAAAGAGGCATACTGGGGGAAGTTTACCGCGGCATCCCAGGGGAACCGCCCCCTGGTGGTGAGCTACGCCTCAAGCCCGGCGGCAGAGGTGTTCTATGCAGAGACCAAGCCGGAAAAAGCCCCCACAGGGGTGATGACGGAAAACGGGTCCGCCTTCCGGCAGATTGAATTTGCCGGGATCTTAAAAGGAACCTCCAGACCGGAATCGGCGAAAAAGGTCATGGATTTCCTCCTTTCCCCCAGGTTCCAGGAAGACATCCCCTTGCAGATGTTTGTTTTCCCGGCCAATACCAAGGCCGGTCTGCCCACGGTATTCCGGGAACATGCAAAGATAACCCGGGAGCCTGCCCGACTGGACCCCGGACAGATTGACGAAAACCGGGACAACTGGATTAGGGAATGGACGGAAAACATGCTTTAAATCCCGGTAAAATCCGGGTTCATCCCTATGCACTGGCCGGACTGGTTCCGGCCGGTTTTTTCCTGGTCTTCTATTTCTATCCCCTGTCCGGCATCTTCTGGAAAAGCTTTTTTTCCGATCCCACCCCCTGGCTTACGACCCTGGACCGGGTATTCTCTTCTCCCAGGACCATGAGAATCATCTGGTTCACCTTCTGGCAGGCCGGGGTCTCCACCCTCTTAACCCTGATCTTCGCCTTTCCCTGTGCCTTTGTCCTGGCCACGTACTCTTTCAGGGGCAAACGATTTCTGACCACCATCGCCTCCATCCCCTTTGTGCTTCCCGCCATTGTGGTGGCGGCTGCTTTCCAGGCCCTGCTGGGAAATCAGAGCCTTATTTTCGGACTCCGGATCAACCATCCCCTGGTCCTTATCTTCCTGGCCCATCTCTTTTACAATTTTTCAGTCATGCTCAGGATCATTTCAGGATTCTGGACCTGCCTGGAAACCCGGATCAAGGAGGCGGCCGGGGTTCTGGGCGCCTCCCCCCGGCAGGTCTTTATCCATGTCACCCTGCCCCTTTTAAAACCGGCGATCCTGGCCGCCTGCACCCTGGTCTTTATCTTCTGCTTTTCAAGCTTCGGTATTATCCTCATCCTGGGAGGCCCGTCCTATTCCACCATAGAGGCGGAGATTTACCGGCAGGCCGCCCATCTCTTCAACCTGCCTGCAGCATCTCTTCTCTCCCTGGTTCAGATTTTGTTCACCTTCGGACTCATGCGCGCCTATACCTCTTTGACCCGAAAAGCAGCCCAGTTTTCCCCGGAACCGAACCCGGCCCGCCTGAGAACAGCCCGAAAACCCTGGGAAAAACTTGCCGTCGCCTCTGTCTGGTCTTTTGTTTTAGGCCTCTGTGCCCTGCCCCTCCTGGCCCTGGTCAAAGAGTCCCTGGTTTACAAGGGAAAGTTCTCTATCATCTTTTACCGGGCCCTCTTTGAGAACCTGTCTGACTCGGTCTTTTATATCCCGCCGGTCCATGCGGTGAAATTCTCCCTGATCTTCGCCTGTACAGCCCTGATCATCGCCGTCCTTACCGGGATCTGCGCCGCCCTGTTCATCCGGTACTGCGACCGGAACCTCAAAGGGAAATGGGCCTCGTTCATGGATCCGATTTTCATGCTGCCCCTGTCCACCTCCGCCGTTACCCTGGGATTCGGCATCGTGATCACCCTGGACAAACCGCCCCTGAACCTGAGGACTTCCATCTTCCTGGTTCCCATTGCCCATGCCCTTGTTGGCTTTCCCTTTGTTCTCAGGGCCGTGGTGCCGGCCTTGAGATCTGTCCCGGAAAATCTCCATGACGCCGCATCCCTGCTGGGGGCATCCCCCCTGAGAATTCTAAGGGAAATCGACCTGCCCCTGATATCGAGGAGCCTGGCAGCCGGCGCTATTTTTTCCTTTACCATGAGCCTGGGGGAATTCGGGGCCACCATCTTCACAGCCCGGCCCGGGACTCCGACCATCCCCGTGGCCATATACCGGTTCCTGGGGCAGCCCGGCGCCATGAACTACGGCCAGGCCATGGCCATGTCAAGTCTCCTCATGGGGGTCACGGCCCTTGGATTTATTTTCATCGACCGCCTCAGAAAAAATACCCGGGAAGACTTTTAACCCGAAGAAAGGACCTTTAATGAAGGAAGAACTCGTCTTAGATCAGATTCACAAGACCACGGACCAGGGGGAAATTGCGCTCTTTGATATCAGCTTCAGCCTGACCCGGGGGGACAAGCTTTCCATCCTGGGACCTTCGGGCTCGGGAAAGACCACTTTACTTCGGATCATTTCAGGACTGGAAAAACAGAATTTCGGCACCATCCGCTTCAACGGACGCTCCATGGACCTTAGCCCGCCCCACAAGAGGAATTTCGGCATGATGTTCCAGGAATTCGCCCTGTTCCCCCATCTGAACGTGTTCGACAACATCGGATTCGGCCTGAAGATGAAAGGATGGAACCGGCACCGGGTCCGGAGCCGGGTGGATGAGATGCTGGACCTGGTCAACCTGACCGGGTTCGGGAACCGGAATCCCCTGGAACTTTCCGGGGGAGAGCGCCAGAGGGTGGCCCTGGCCCGGACCCTGGCTCCCCGGCCGGAACTGGTCATGCTGGACGAGCCCTTAAGCTCCCTGGACCGGGTATTGAGAAAAAAGCTCCTGGCACAATTGGTGCGGATCCTGTCTTCACTCAACATCACCACGATCTTTGTCACCCATGACCATGAGGAGGCCTTTGCCGCAGGCCAAAGAATCATGATCCTCAACCAGGGCCGGATCGAACAGTCCGGCACCCCGGAAGACCTTATTCGCAGGCCTGCCAACGAATTTGTCAGGTCATTTATCGGCAGTCCCGGGATCGGCACGGATTCGGGCAATCCTGGGAGATCCTGACCCTGCCCGGGAGCCTATCCGGAATTTTCCGCCACGGCCTCGGCCCTGAAATCCCCGGTTTCCCGTCCAAGGGACCTAAAATAACCGGGATAGGCCTCCAATAAGTCGCTGATAATCCGCTGCCAGGGAAGATCGGCAAAGGTCCCGTGGTCCCGGACATATTCCATGTGCCGGTTTCCCAGGGCGTCAAGGGGATGAAAAACGGAATCACCGGTTCCGTCAAACTCCAGGGGTTTGACCTGGAACGCCTCACACAGACTCAAATTGAATGCCGGCGTGGCCTTGACCCATTTCCCGTTCAGATGAATATCCGTATACCCGTGCCATATAAAAAGGTCCGTCTCCATCATCTCCTTGAGGCGTCCCGTGACCAGATGGTTTCTCACATCGGCGAATCCCAGCCGGGCCGGGATGGCCTGGCTCCTGAGACAGGCCGCCAGCAGAACCGCCTTGGCCACGCAATACCCCTCCCCCTGTTCCAGTATCCGGCTGGCCTGCATACTGCTCTTTTCCGGATCAATGGCGTAGGGGTTGTACCGGATTTCATCCCTGACCCCGTAGTAGAGACTGACGGCACGGTCAATATCGGTTTTCCCGCCCTTGCACAGCCTGTCTGAAAAGGCTTTTATCCGGGGATGGTCTTTATCTATAAAATAGGTGTCACTCAAGTATTTATCCATTTTCTGTCTCTTTTCCACTCAAAATTATCAGCAAACCCGCTTACAGACATTGTCAATTATCCACCCTCAATTATCAATTATTTTATGTGCTTTCCATGAAATTCTTTGATATATTATCTTTTCTAAAAAAGCATAACCGCCCCGTTTAAAGGGGATGACCATGGGAGAAGGACAAATTGGAAAACCAGGGAACCAAAGAATATAAAAGAATCGAACGCGTGGACACGGACTGCTTTGCCTGCGGCAGGGACAATCCCCACGGACTTCATATGCGTTTTGAAACCAACGGGGAAAACCTGCGCTCCTCGATCACCGTCCCCTGCCACATGAGGGGGTGGAGCAACCTGGTCCACGGCGGAATCCTGTCCACCATCTGTGATGAGATCATGTCCTGGTCCGCCATCTACCTGACCCGCCGGTTCATTTTAACCAAGAGCCTGAGCCTTACCTTTCTGAAACCGGTCTTCATCGACCGGGAAATCATGGCCAGGGGCTTTATCAAGGAGAGGGTCGACGAACGGAACGCCGTTGTGGGAGCGGAAATCCTGGACAAAAACGGGGAAATCTGCACCCGGGCCCGGGGAGAATTCGCCCTGTTCACACCCGAAGACTTCCGTAAATTCAAGATCATGCCCGATGAACTCATCGATGAGATGAGCGCCTCATTTGAAACCGATTAAAGGCGAAAGATAATCCCCTGACGGCCATGCCCTTCCCGGCAGCCGGTTTTGGATTTGACACCGGAATCCAGGATCTATAGAATAGGGGCATTCATTATTCTCGAAATTCAAAAAAACCGTTCTGGGAACCGACAACCTGATCTGTCTCGCTCCCCCCTGTCCATTGAGGAATTTGAAAAAGACCGGAAGGAAAGATTCCGGACATTGACCCCAAGGATTGAAAAATGCCCTGCCCCGGCCCTGGTTCCCGGGGCGGACCAGACCCCGAGGCGGCGCAACCGCCGGGAAAGGCGGGTGAAAATCCGTCGGGCCTCAACCGCTTAGACCATGAGGAGGGCGATATGGAACCCCCGAGGATTCTGGTGGTGGACGACGAGCTGGTGATCCGGGAATCCCTTGCCGGATGGCTTCAGCGGGACGGATATGACGTAAAAACCCTTGAAAGCGGGGAGGAGGCTGTCCAGGCCCTTAAAACAGGCAGTTTTGATATCATCCTTCTGGATATCAAGATGGACGGGATGTCGGGCATGGAAGTGCTGGCCCACGTCAAAGAGGAATATCCCGATATTGATGTGATCATGATCACGGCCTTTGGTTCAGTGCCCTCGGCGGTCCAGGCCATGAAATCCCATGCCTATGACTATCTTCTCAAGCCCTTTGACCCGGATGAACTCGGGGTGCTCATCAAGAAACTTGTGGACCACCGGGCCAGGAAAAAGGAAAATGCCTATTTAAGGGACACCTTTGAAGAACAGTCCCGGTTTGAAAGCATGATCGGCCAGTCCCGGCCCATGCAGGAGGTTTTCACCCTGATCCGGGATATCGGGGATTCCAGGGCCACGGTCCTCATCACCGGGGAAACAGGATCGGGCAAGGGCCTTGCCGCCAAGGCCATCCATTCCAATTCCAGGCTCAAGGACGGTCCCTTTGTGGCCGTCAACTGCGGCTCCATCCCCCCCCATATCATGGAAAGCGAATTGTTCGGCCACAGAAAAGGGGCCTTTACCGATGCCAGGGAAACCCGGAAGGGACGGCTGGAGCTTGCCCGCGGCGGCACCCTTTTCCTGGATGAAATCGGTGAGATTTCCATGCGCATGCAGATCGACCTTCTCCAGGTCCTTGAGGATAAAATTTTCTACAAGGTGGGCGGCACCCAGCCCATTTCCGCGGATTTCAGGGTGATCGCGGCCACCCATGCGGACCTGGCCCGGGCCGTCCGGGACCGGACCTTCCGGGAAGATCTCTATTACCGCCTCAACGTCATCACCCTGGACATACCTCCTCTGAGGGACCGGAAAGAAGACATCCCGCTGCTGGCCGCCCATTTCCTCAAAAAATTCACCCAGGAGATAAACCAGGGGGTGGAGCGGATTTCCAGGGATGCCATGGACGAACTCATGCTCCATGAATGGCCGGGGAATGTCAGGGAGCTCTCCAATGCCGTTGAGCGGGCCGTGGTGGTCTGTAAAACCCGGACCATCACCCCCTATGACCTTCCCATCGGTCCCTCCCTGGAGGACGAACTCAAGAAGCGGTATTTCTCCCTCTCGGACGTGGAAAAGAATCACATTGCCGCCACCCTGGACCGGACCGGCTGGAATATCTCCAAGGCCGCCCTGATCCTTGGGATTGACCGGTCAACCCTGTACAATAAGATCAAGCGTTACGGCCTGGCCCAGCCGGACAGGACCTGATCCATGACCGCTCCTGCCCTGATTCTCTCCCCCATCGGAGATATCTTTCCCTGGGTGAACCAGACCCTGGCGGCCGGTCTCCCGGATGTATTCGGATTCCCCACCCGGGTGGTTCCTCTGATGGAGGACCTTGGATTTGCCCATGACCCTGAAAGGAACCAGTTCCATTCCACAGAGGTATTAAAGGTCCTGGCACAAAGATGCCCGGATGACGGCCTCAAAATCCTGGGCATCACCCGGGAGGACCTGTTCATTCCCATCCTCACCCATGTATACGGAGAGGCCCAGCTCGGGGGCCGGGCATGCATTGTCTCCATTTCCCGGCTGATATCCGGGCCGGACATGGGGGGCAGGGATGCCGGAGCCGGCAGGATACTCAAGGAGGCCATCCATGAACTGGGCCATTGCTTTAACCTGCGCCATTGCGAGGATGCCCGCTGCATCATGCACTATTGCCGGAAACTGGAGGATGTGGATAATAAATCCGAGAAATTCTGCCGGTACTGCCGGATCCTGATGGAGGACGAAATCCAGGCCCTGGGACAGGATCCGGACGGATTAACCTAGCTGGGGCCGCCATCACTCTCTGGACGACAAAAACAAGGCAATCAGCTCCTCCCAGGTGACATCCGGCAGACTGCCGAAGATGTCCGGGACCAGCTCCCCCCCGTCTGCCGCCTTGAGCCCTGTCCGTTCTTCCATAAAATGGTGAAGGGTCCCGGCAACGTCCGCCATGAACTTTTTGGCCGTGTCCATGAACATCATGCTTTTGAGATCCTTTTTTAAATCCGGGCAGAAAAGGGTGAGGATCCAACCCTCGATATAGGGGGACCCGGCAATGGCCGAGGGATTTTTCAGGACCTGGGGATTGACCTCGGTCACCACCCCGGAAACCGGGGAGTCAAAGGTGACGCGATGGCGATCCCTGCCCAGGGTAAAGGCCGCCTTTCCCCGGGAAAGCGTCTTTCCCATCAGGGGGGCGGAAAGGGAGTCAAAGGTTCCCAGAAGTCTGGCTGCGAAATCGTCAATTCCCAGACTCACCACACCTCCCCCCTCCAGCTTGATCCATGTATGGCCGGGGGAGAGATAATAGCCCGACGGCAGTTCAAACCCATTGACCTTTTTGAATCCCACCTCTTCCACTCGGGCAAAAACCTTGAACCGGTCCTGGAAAAACTGATCAAACTCGCAGTCAATGCAATGGTAGGATCGGGGACAGGCCTTAAAATCGATCCGCCCCTTCATATGGTGGATGCAGGGCCGGCGAGACAGGGGCATCTGCCTGAGCCTGTCCTGCCAGAATACAAACCGGGAAGCCTTTCTCTTCCCAGGCAGATGCTTTTCCCGGGCTTCCTGATTTTCCCGGCAGACCCGGGTCATGGCCTGGTTGAACCGGCAGTCGATACAATGGAAATCCTTAAAACAGGGTTTATTGGCCACCACCCCGGCCTGCATCCAGAGACAGGCAAAAGAGGGCTTTGAATTGTGAAGTTCCATGGGATCCTCCTAGGTACCCAGGAACCGGCTGACCAGGGCTTCCCAGCCGAGACCGGGCAGACTGCCGTAGACATCCGGAATCAGGGTACCGCCGTCTGCGCTTAAAGGTCCTGCCACATCCTGGATCATCTCTTCCAAACCGCTGACCTCATTCCCCAGCCAGGCAGGACTTTTTTCATCGTCCATCAGGGGTTTTACCGCTGCCTTGGGATCCGGGTGATGGACCGTGAACAGCCACCCCTGGGAATAGGGGGCCTCCCCCATCTGCTCCGGGGATTTCATGGGATGGGGATTGACCCGGGTGATGACTCCGTTGATGGGGGAGAGGACGTCGGCCTCCTTATCCCTTCGTCTCATTCCCCAGCCGGACCGGCCCTGGTTGAGTTCCTGTCCCATGAGGGGCAGTTCCAGGTGGTCGGGACTGCCCAGAACCTTCAGGGAAAAATCATCCATGCCCACCCGGATAAAGCCCCCCTGCTCGATGCGGGCCCAGGCATGTCCGGTGTGGAAGTAATGGTCTGAAGGCAGGTTGAACCCCTTGACCTCCCTGGTATGAAGATTCTCTGTAGCCGCGGCAGGGCAAAGGGTGTCTTCAAAGAGCTGATCAAAATCACACCTTTTGCAATTGTAATTCATGGGACAGATCCTGGGGCCGGTTCTGCCGGTGAGGGCATGGCGGCAGGTTCTTTCTTTTGAATCCAGCCTGCGCATGGCCTCCTGCCAGGTCATATGCCTGCCTGTGGCCGCGCCCTTTTTCATGCCTGCATCAAATCTACAGGTATGACAGTCATTGAAATGATTGCAGGTTTTCTTTTTTACCACCCCTGCCCCCATCCAGATACAGGGAGTCTTTGCCTTGGTCCGGTTAGCTGTGGTGCGGGTTTCCATGATCGCCTCCTTATGGACTTGGTTGAATCGAATGGTCCTGCATTTGATAAAGAGCAAAAAAGATACCACCCATATCTTTATTCGCCGGAAAGGTCCTGGACGCCTTTGCTGACGGGAATCCTGCCCTTTTTCCCCGGTCAAAGGGGAAGGCGGGATTCCAGGGCTCCTGCCCGGACTGTGGTTTTTTTCAACAGCCTGATAGGAACCCTTCCGGCTGGAAACGGAGAAAAGCCCCGGCATCGCCGGAAACAGCCCCAATGTGGTATTTTCCCACACCCCGTCTGGAATTTCCCCATCCCAAATCCTTTGTCAACTTTTACAGGGCTTCGAAATTTAAGAGTTTTTGTTTTCCCTCCCTGGCCACCCGCAAGGCGCCAGGTTCAAGGCGCCGAGGAATGAGGTGTATCGGTCATGCTCCGCAGAGAGGAGCGAGTCAGAGCAACGAAGAAGATGGTTCTGTATGGTGGACCAGGGCCACCAGGTTTTCTTAGACACCGGACCGGGATCTGTGGTAACGTAAAAATAGAAGCTTCCTTTCCCAGCCCGAACCTGCCAAAGGTGATGCCGTGACCGTACCCAAAGTGGAAATGGATACCATTTTAAATGGTATCCGGGATTTTATCCTTATCATATCCCCGGATCGGGAGATCCAGGTGGTCAATGACGCCTTTTTAAAACATATGAGTTTTGACAGAAAAGAGGTGATCGGCCGGAAATGCTACGATGTGTTCCAGGAGGTGACCCGAAAAAGCAGCAACTGCCATGAAAAATGCCCCCTGGAAAAGGTGATCAAAACCCGGCGTCACTGCCAGGTCGAACTGACCCGGCTGGGGTCCGACGGCCGGCCGAGATATACGGAACTGACCATTTTCCCCATCTGGGAGAAAAAGGGAAAGATTTCCAAGTTCATTGAGATCAGCCGGGATATTACCAAGCGGATGGCCGATGAAAAAGATGTCCAGTCCAGGCTGCTGAAAATGGTGGAGGAAAGGACCCGTCAGCTCAAGGAGACCCATGAAAAGATGCTCCATCAGGACAAGATGGCCTCCCTGGGGAAGCTGGCCTCATCCGTGGTCCATGAGATCAACAATCCCGTGGCCGGAATCCTCAATCTGGCCGTGCTCAGCAAAAGGATTTTACGGGAGGACCAGGTGGATGAAAAGGAACTGGATCTGTTCCGCCAATACCTGGATCTCATGGAAACCGAGACCCGGCGGATCTCCAGAATCGTAAGCAACCTCCTGGTATTTTCCCGCCAGTCCAAGATCGAGGTGGTGAAATTCGATCTCAACGACCTCATTGACCAGGTGCTGATCCTCAATTCCAACCTGCTGAAGATCCACCGGATCAGGATCATGGAAGACCTGGAACACAACCTGCCCCTGGTTTCAGGTTCCGGAGACCAGATCAAGCAGGTCTGCATGAATCTGATCTCCAATGCCGTGGAAAGCATGTCCAAAAGCGAAAAACGGATCCTGACCCTTAAAACCTTTGCCAGGAGAAAGGAAAGGGCCGTGGCCCTGGTGGTGGAGGACACCGGGACCGGAATCCCGGAAGAGGCCATTCCCAAAATTTTCGAGCCCTTTTTCACCACCAAAAAAAAGGGCAAGGGTGTGGGCCTCGGACTGGCCGTGGTATACGGAATTATCAAGGAGCACGGGGGCAGTCTTTACGTGGATTCTAAAGCCGGAAAAGGAACCTCTTTTTCCATTACCCTGAAACAGGACCTGGATAAAGGACCGGCCACCAACCTTCGGCCCTGGGAGCCCCTCCCCCATCCGGACCCGGAATCCTGATCCCCTGTTCTTATCCTTTTCAGGAGAACACCCGTTCCGGACCCGGAAAGGGAATGGCCCCACTGCAACCCCTTACTGTTCCGGGACATCAACCGGTTTTGGATTTGACACGGGCATCCGGGATCTATAGAATAAAAAAATTCATTATAATCCCCGAAATTCAAAGGAGCCGCCCATGGGAACTGACAATCTGATTTTTCTTGAACTCCTGGAATGGTTTGATGAAACCGGGCAGGAACTGATCCACCGCCTCCCGGAAAAGGGCTCAGGTGAGATCAAGTTCGGGGCCCAGCTCATTGTCCGGGAAAGCCAGGCCGCAGTATTCTTTTACAAGGGCAAGGCCGTGGGGGCCTTTGGCCCGGGCCGCCATACCCTGAAGACCGGCAATATTCCCGTCCTGACCAAGATCGCCAGCCTGCCCTGGGCCCTGAAAAGCCCCTTGCGGGCCGAGGTCTATTTCACCAATCTCAAGACCTTTACCAATATGACCTGGGGAACCCGGGATCCCGTGGCCTTCAAGGACAGCGAACTGGGCCTGGTCAGACTTCGGGCTTTCGGCATCTTTAACATGAGGATCGTCCAGCCGGTCCTGTTCATCAACCGCCTGGCCGGAACCCAGGGGATCTATACCACCGAAGAGGTGGGGGAATACCTGAACCGGGTGGTGGTTTCCCGGTTCAACGACTTTATCGGGGAAAAGATCTCCACCATCTTTGACCTGCCCTCCCAATACGATGAACTGGCCGAGGGGCTGACCCAGAAGATCCAGGAGGATTTCTCCCGGTTCGGCCTAAGCCTGACCCAGCTCTACATCAATGCCATCACCCCGCCCCCGGAGGTGCAGAAGGCCATTGACGACAAGAGCCGAATGGGCCTGTTCGACGATATGAACAAACTCATGCAGATGAAGACGGCCATGGCCATGGAAAAAATCGCGGAGAATCCCGACGGCATTGCCGGGAACGGGGCCCAGGCCGGCATGGGAATGGGCATGGGCATGATGCTCCCCGGGATCTTTGCCCAGCAGATGAATCCCCAGGCCCAGCAGGCTCCCCAGACGACCGCCTCCTGCCCGGAATGTAAAAATTCGATCCCGCCGGACGCAAAATTCTGCCCCCAGTGCGGCCACCAGCAGGTCGTCTTTGAGCGCTGCCAGAGCTGCGGAAAAAATATCACCCCGGCCACCCGGTTCTGCCCCAGATGCGGCAAGCCGGTAGAGGAAAAGCCGAAGACCCGATTCTGCTCAAAATGCGGTGCCGAGAATCTACCCGACTCCCTGTTCTGCAACCAGTGCGGGGAAAAGCATTAATTACGCGGTAGAGCATCAATGCCCCCAGTGCGGGGCCCCGGTCACCCTGGGGGAGGACACCCGGTTCTTTGTCTGCGAATTCTGCCGGGTCAGATCCTGCATCGCCCAGAAAGGCTTCCCCAGATATTATCTGTCCCCCTCCCCGGATATTCCCCGGGACGCCGATCTTTTCTACCTGCCCTATTGGCGGTTCAAAGGGGTGCGCTATCCCTGGGATGAAACCGGGGTAAAGCCCAGGTTCATGGATATCTCGGCCCTGGCCCTGGAAGACATGCCCCCTGAAATCCCCTTTTCCCTGGGGTTTAGGTCCCAGGCCCTGACCCTGAAACTCATCTCCAGAGAACCCCGGGGGTCTTTTATCCGCCCCCTGCCTTCAGAGGTGGTCCTCAAGGAAAAGGCCCCCCGCTCCCGGGCCAAAGCCCCCGTGTTCAAGGAGGATATCGGGGAGACCTTCAGCCTGATCTATTCCCCTTTTTATTCCCGGGAGAATGAACTGATGGACGGGGTATTGAACCGCCCCCTGGGCCAATCCCAAAAATTCCGCCCCTCGGAGCAGGACCTATGCCGGCCCTGGGCCGAGACCCATTTTATCCCGGGACTCTGCCCCGGCTGCGGCTGGGATCTGGAAGGCCGGCCCGACTCCCTGGCCCTGGTCTGCCGGAACTGCCACTCCCTGTGGCGGGCCCGGGGAAATCAATTGTCCAGAATAAAGGCCCGTTTTGCCCGGCCCGGCCAGGAAGGAGACATCATGGTCCCCTTCTGGAAGATCCGGGCCCGGATCTCCCCCATGATTTTGTCCTCCTATGCCGACCTGGCCCGCCAGGCAAACCTTCCCAAAACAATCACCACCGAATGGGAAAACCAGCCCCTTTTCTTCTGGTCCCCGGCCTTTAAGATCCAGCCCAAGATCTTCCTGCGCCTCCTCACCCAGATGGTCATAGCCCAGCCGGATCCCCCATTTTCACAGACCCTTCCCAAAAACATCTACCAGCCCGTGACCCTGCCCCCGTCCGAGGCGGTCCAGACCGTCCGGATCACCATGGCCTCCCTGTTCCGCCCCCTGAAGGATATCCTTGAGGTTCTTCCCCTGACCGATGTTGAACCGGCCGAAATATCCCTGGTCTTCCTCCCCTTTGAGTCCCGTCACCATGAGATCTTTCACCCGGAATTGAATGTGGCCATTAACCGGAATGTTCTGGCGTTGTCCGGGAATCTGTAGACACTGCGGAAAAGCGTGAAAGCCATTCTTTTCCACTTTCTTTTTCGGGAAATCACCGATAAAAACCGCCTTGAACCTTGAAACCTCTTTTGTTCAAAAAAAATACGATCCAGACACTACCCGGCAGAGGCGGGGCAAGGGGATTCTGCTTTATCCCAAGCAGCCGTCCTGGCTGCTTGAGAAGCGGAGATGGCCGTCTCTTTCTATCCTGACGAGCCTGGCCATCAACGCCGCGCCATCCCCTTGCCCGCCCCTGACTTATCCTCCTGGCTCGTGCAATTAATCCGTCAACCCCATTCCATTGTTTTTACGTTTATATTTTTCTTAAAAGCCAACTGAAGATCTGTTGTGAAGTCGTACAAAAATCATCAGAACGCCTGCCGGAGAAGAATCACGCAGGTATCCATATTCTTTACAGATTTATTCAACGGATATGAATAAACTTTATGGTTGCTTTTCCGGACCATGAATGATTATCTCGAATTAAGGACCTTCAGAATTTTATCCTTCCGGGATATTAATCGGTTGGATATCATTCAAATTTTCAGGATATGCGGTTAGCTGTCGGGTAATAATTGTTATGCGGATCCGCACATTTACTTGTTGGCCATAAAATCCACAGAATAGATCTGACATGAATTATTGGAATAGAAAGTCACAAAAGAAATGGCAAAAATCATTTATCACCAGTGTTTTTGCTAAAAAGACAAAACACCATGATACCTATTCCAAAATCATAATCAATAATCCCGAGGTACTTAATGATAAAAACCCCCATATTCCAAAAACATTGTTTAAATTTTATGCTCCAACCTCAGACAATATAATTGATATAAAAAAACAGAGGCTTTGGTGTTCACACCCAAGCTCCTTTAACGATCCGTTCGATTGCCATACGGGTTATGACGTTGAAAGTTACGAGAAATTTTCAATTCTAAATCACATCAAAAAAACTGGATTTGCGAATAAGGCCGATCATAAAAACGGTTTCACAAGAGAGGACTACGATAGGATTTATAATTCAAGCACAGAATATGTTTATAACTGGAGAAGTAACATTGAAGAGTATTGGTCAGTTATGCACAGCATATCCGATAGAAAAAGTGAAGAATTCGAAAGAGAGCTATATAAGCTGACGACCAAATATAAAAACGAAGTAAAAACCAAAATTGATAAATTGCGGGATGTAAATATAAGGGTTGCTTGCTTTTCCGATCTTTATCACAACAATTTTCCTCCTACCACCCGTGATTTTGAGCATATGATCCAGATGTGGTCGCATTATGCAGACAACCACAAAGGATTTTGTGTTGAATATGATATGTCAACATTGAATCCACAAAATATGCTCCCCTTGAAATATCAATATTCATCAGAGGAACAGGACCTTTTTTTGTCAGAGCGTACAATGCTTATTAAAGGGTGTTGAAACCGTTCAAATTTCTGTTTCGTTATAGGTGCCCCACGCGTTTGTAATTCTTTTTTCCAATGTCAGATTGTCCGGCTTTTACCGTAGCAATATCTGGTTTTGTTTTTTACCGCATAAAATCTATTTCAGACGGCGGCCTTTGTTGTATTCAGATATACCAATAGCGACCGATCAATCGGCTCAGAAAAAATCCCGCATTGAACGTTCAATTCATCCTGTGGCAGCAAACAACTCCTTTTGCCCATCTTCTTTTTTCATTGGTTTATGCCTTGTTCCGGCCATTTCAATCAACAATGTTACGATAGTCGTCAGAGTTGATCGGACAATCACACCATGCTGGCTTCTTACCCGTGTTTGTTCGAGGCCTTCTCTTTTTTTCATCAGATTAAAGGGCCTTTCACAGTTTTTCCGGATCTCGATTGCGTCTTGAGATCCGCTATGAAAAATCGGCATTGGTTGAAAATAGCCGCTGTCAAAATCAACGATCCTTGATTTTGAACAATTTGATTCAAACGCACACTCACCCGGAACGGCATCACATCCAAATTCGTGGCCTTCCGGTGTCGATCCCAAAAACTGCATTGGAATCTCACAAGAATCATTACAGGCAACCCTTAATGGCGATTCCAAAACGTTGTCAGGAAGTTTGGCTTTCTCCGATGCAGGGGTGACGACATAGACACCGGTTTCGTTGAGAACCGAACCATCACTATCGTGATAAGCCTGGTCGGCGGTTATCAATTTGATATCAATACCCAATGTTTGAGCAAGCTTGATCAACGGTTTTAAAAACAGGCTGTCATGATGATTTGCCGCCCCGATTAGGGATACCAATGGAAAACTATGGCCTGTCGATGGGTTGATGGCTGTTAGGGTGTGAAGCCGGTAGCCAATGACGTAATACGATTTATCCCTTTTATTCCGGCGTTTTCCACAATCACAGTCCGGATCGGAATACATTCGTATTTTTTTGCCTTTGACCTGAATTGTGCAAAGGGGGTAATTGATTTCAGACGGCAGTTCACTGGAATCAACACCATGGATAACGGCACTCTCCAGACAGCCTGATTTATAAAAATGATGGAGGAAATATACCAGGACATTCATCAATTGTTTGAAATTCAGGCCACGCCGGAAGTGACACAATTCAGTATGATCTGCCTGGTGTTTGGTATTTAAAGGCAGTCTCACAAAACGCCTGTTTTGCTTTCGTTCCCTGCCAAAATATTCATCGCTGCAAAATTTCCTGTAACTGATTTCAGGGTATTTGATTATTTTTAAAAGCTCCATCCGAAATAACTGGTAGGGTTGAATATCCCTGTGCACAGCGGAATATCCGTCAGGCGCAATCAAGCTGTTGATAATCTGGTTGTCTATAAGTTGGTCAACAAACTGCAATTCCGGGTCTACAATTTCAGGGTATGGCTTTTTCAGGGTGTCAAAATGAAACAGGTTGTCGGAATGAAAATTTTCAATGTAGGACGCCATCTCAGGAAGGCTACGAATCTCTGCTGAGGGGGCCTGATCTTCAACTCCTATGAGTTCTTCGATGGGGATGTCCAAGGTTTGAGAATAATCATAATTATCCAAAACTTCCATCATGATTTGCTTTGTCAGCTCTTTTTTGGACTTCCTTGTCATCTTTTTCCAGTTCGGAAAACTCTTTTTCAATTGCTTTGTGATGATTCGCCTGATATTTTTTGTATGCATAAAGCCTCTGTGGTGTTGTTTCCTTTTTGTTTAGGCGCTTGAAAGATACAACTAAACAGAGGCTTTTTCAATTACTAACATACTGAAAATTTGTCGGATAACGTTAAAATTGCGTCATCGATTTCAACACCCTTTATTACTGTAGCTGGTTTATTCCCTGTAATTTATACAGCAAATCGGGTGAATATCCCAAGAACGAAATTACAAAAATTAAAACTCAATGCTAACAATGAATTAGTACATGACAGTGAGATTGATGCGTTGCTATACAAAACATTCATAGTTAAATCTGCAAAATGGAACTATGAAAAGGAATGGCGAATCATAATTGATGGCGATATCTGCAAGTATTTTGAAAATAAATTGCCTTTTCCTTACATTAAAAGAATTTTTTTGGGTTGCAAAATGAAGGCACATCATATCGATACACTCATAGAAATTGCAGATGAGCTGAATGTTGAAGTCGTATTAATGACAATGGATAATAAAAAGTTTGTTCTTGAGGCACAAAAGACAGATTCGTATAGATGGGACAAAGAAAGAGCAAAATGGAACAACCCGTTGTATTAATGAAAAATATTGGCCAACAAGGGTATTAAGGTCGACGGCAAAACGCCGTCGCGCCTTATGCCCGCCGGTGCCAGGAACATTATGGTGGATTTACAAAAAACGCACGCTTTTAAGCCAGGAACAAATCAGGATATCCCTGAAGAGATCTTTGCCGAGATTGGTTGTCGACTGATTTTGCTTCAGGACCTGGAAATGTTTATCGCTTTCACTGCAAAGGTTGTATTTTCAGGAGAGGTACAAAAAACTATAGATGCGATACTAAATGCTGACAATAAAACGCTCGGTCAACTAATGAACCTTCTAAGAAAAAGGGTCAATGTTGATGAGACGTTCGATGAACGGCTGAAGAGGACTTTAAAGGCTCGGAATTTATTTGTACATGAGTTTTCGCACGAATATGATCTCAGAACTAAAACTGGACTTCAGCAAGGAATAAAATTTTTATTAAACACTATGGATGATCTTGAAGAAGTAACAAAAGTTATGAAAGCTTTATTTGTCTCTTTTGTTAAAGAGCGAGAAATTGGAGATTCTGAGTTGGAACAATATTGGCGGAAATATGGAGATTTAGATGAATTGGAATCAAAATATATACCGAAGCTTTCTAAAATATTTGATAAAAAGTCGCTGTAAGAAAGCGCAAAACAAGGCAAATTCCGCGGACGAAAAAAGCCACGCGGCTTATTAGCAGCAATTCTTCAAAAAAGAATATGGGATTTGAAAAGGATCATTATGCGAGAGAAAGGCATTATTTTGTGTCTAATAAAACCTGGAAAGATTATCGTTAATGTTTGAAACTGCATATACAATAAAAAATTTTCAAAAATTTATAGGCCTAAAAGAAATTTCTTCGGATGCCGCACTGCTCGATAGAAGGGAAAGGTTTAAAAAATCTGAAGAAATTTTTCACCATTTCTCATCAGGTGAGTATTTCAAAAATAGTATAAAAAAAATTTCCATTAAGAATAAGGATGCATTTATTTTTAAAAATATCCAAAGTAGGATAATTGAAAGAGCCTTTCTAAATAACATTAAAAAAGCATATAAGATTAAAATACGAAGCCGAGAAGCGATCATAGCAGTTTTGATTAGTTTGCTAAAAGAAAACTCGCCCTATCTGATACATAGATTTGATATTCAGAATTTTTACGAAAGCTGCAATACTGATTTATTAGAAAAAAAAATTGTAAAAGATAAAAGGATTTCAGCCCAATCTATGCGGTGGTCCCCAGAATCCGAACAATGTGCTAAGCTCTGATTCACTAACATGAAAGGAGTTGGCAATGACCACCAGGAAACGGAAACAGTATTCACCTGAGTTCAAAGCGAAGGTTGCGTTGGCTGCCCTGAAAAATGGGCAAACAGTAGCCGAGTTGGCAGCGCGGTATGAAATCCACCCGACAATGATCAACACCTGGAAACGGAATCTGCTTAACGGCGCCGCAGATGTGTTCGATAAAAATCGGAATCAAAAAAAACATATGGATACCAAAGTAGATGAGCTTTACCGCCAAATTGGCAAATTAAAGGTGGAAAACGATTTTTTGTCGAAAAAGCTCAACTTTTAAGTCGAACAGAACGTAAAAAAATGGTCGATTTCAATAATCCTCGGATCAGCATTGTTCAACAATGTAAGTTGCTTAAGGTAAGCCGAACCTCGGTATATTACCGCCCCAAAAAAGTTCGTCGTCTGGATCTTGAGCAGATGAGACTGATTGATGAGCAATATTTAAAAACCCCGAATTATGGAAGCCGATCAATGCGTACTTTTCTGCAAAGGTTGGGCTATAAAATAAGTCGTAAGCGTGTCCGGAGACTGATGAGCATAATGGGATTACGGGCCATATATCCAAAGCCGAAAACAAGTAAGAAGCACCCGAGGCACAAGGTCTATCCCTATTTGCTTCGTAAACTGACAATAAACCGTCCCAATCAGGTTTGGTGTGCGGATATCACATACATTCCTCTTGCCAAAGGTTTTATGTATCTTGTGGCAATTATGGACTGGTATAGTCGGAAAGTATTATCCTGGCGGCTTTCCAATACCCTTGAAACGGCATTCTGTATTGACACTCTTGAAGATGCGATACATCAATATGGTTGTCCCGAAATATTCAATTCAGACCAGGGGAGCCAGTTCACCAGTGAGGCCTTCACTGGAGTCTTGAAGGAGAACGCCATCCGTATCAGCATGGATGGCCGTGGCCGTTTTCGTGATAATATTTTCATTGAACGGCTATGGTGGACTCTGAAGTATCACTATTTGTATTTAAGGGCGTTTGAAGGAGGTTTGAAGCTCCGCCAAGGACTGACACAATGGTTCCTGTACTACAACGGGGAACGCTTTCATCAGTCACTGGACAACTGGACACCAGATGAAATTTACTATAAAAACCAAGAACGAAAGGCGGTCGCATAGGGTTACTGCTGCCTGTTTTTTACACGCCCTCCGGGCGCATAAAAACCAGTCACCCGTGCGATGTTTTTCTATTTTTTAATTTTTTTAAAAAACAGATTCAGAGCTTATCTCAGGCCCCAGGCTGTTCATTCATTAGGGTCCAGCGCAATAAGCCTGGTCGGCGGTTATCAATTTGATATCAATACCCAATGTTTGAGCAAGCTTGATCAACGGTTTTAAAAACAGGCTGTCATGATGATTTGCCGCCCCGATTAGGGATACCAATGGAAAACTATGGCCTGTCGATGGGTTGATGGCTGTTAGGGTGTGAAGCCGGTAGCCAATGACGTAATACGATTTATCCCTTTTATTCCGGCGTTTTCCACAATCACAGTCCGGATCGGAATACATTCGTATTTTTTTGCCTTTGACCTGAATTGTGCAAAGGGGGTAATTGATTTCAGACGGCAGTTCACTGGAATCAACACCATGGATAACGGCACTCTCCAGACAGCCTGATTTATAAAAATGATGGAGGAAATATACCAGGACATTCATCAATTGTTTGAAATTCAGGCCACGCCGGAAGTGACACAATTCAGTATGATCTGCCTGGTGTTTGGTATTTAAAGGCAGTCTCACAAAACGCCTGTTTTGCTTTCGTTCCCTGCCAAAATATTCATCGCTGCAAAATTTCCTGTAACTGATTTCAGGGTATTTGATTATTTTTAAAAGCTCCATCCGAAATAACTGGTAGGGTTGAATATCCCTGTGCACAGCGGAATATCCGTCAGGCGCAATCAAGCTGTTGATAATCTGGTTGTCTATAAGTTGGTCAACAAACTGCAATTCCGGGTCTACAATTTCAGGGTATGGCTTTTTCAGGGTGTCAAAATGAAACAGGTTGTCGGAATGAAAATTTTCAATGTAGGACGCCATCTCAGGAAGGCTACGAATCTCTGCTGAGGGGGCCTGATCTTCAACTCCTATGAGTTCTTCGATGGGGATGTCCAAGGTTTGAGAATAATCATAATTATCCAAAACTTCCATCATGATTTGCTTTGTCAGCTCTTTTTTGGACTTCCTTGTCATCTTTTTCCAGTTCGGAAAACTCTTTTTCAATTGCTTTGTGATGATTCGCCTGATATTTTTTGTATGCATAAAGCCTCTGTGGTGTTGTTTCCTTTTTGTTTAGGCGCTTGAAAGATACAACTAAACAGAGGCTTTTTCAATTACTAACATACTGAAAATTTGTCGGATAACGTTAAAATTGCGTCATCGATTTCAACACCCTTTATTACTGTAGCTGGTTTATTCCCTGTAATTTATACAGCAAATCGGGTGAATATCCCAAGAACGAAATTACAAAAATTAAAACTCAATGCTAACAATGAATTAGTACATGACAGTGAGATTGATGCGTTGCTATACAAAACATTCATAGTTAAATCTGCAAAATGGAACTATGAAAAGGAATGGCGAATCATAATTGATGGCGATATCTGCAAGTATTTTGAAAATAAATTGCCTTTTCCTTACATTAAAAGAATTTTTTTGGGTTGCAAAATGAAGGCACATCATATCGATACACTCATAGAAATTGCAGATGAGCTGAATGTTGAAGTCGTATTAATGACAATGGATAATAAAAAGTTTGTTCTTGAGGCACAAAAGACAGATTCGTATAGATGGGACAAAGAAAGAGCAAAATGGAACAACCCGTTGTATTAATGAAAAATATTGGCCAACAAGGGTATTAAGGTCGACGGCAAAACGCCGTCGCGCCTTATGCCCGCCGGTGCCAGGAACATTATGGTGGATTTACAAAAAACGCACGCTTTTAAGCCAGGAACAAATCAGGATATCCCTGAAGAGATCTTTGCCGAGATTGGTTGTCGACTGATTTTGCTTCAGGACCTGGAAATGTTTATCGCTTTCACTGCAAAGGTTGTATTTTCAGGAGAGGTACAAAAAACTATAGATGCGATACTAAATGCTGACAATAAAACGCTCGGTCAACTAATGAACCTTCTAAGAAAAAGGGTCAATGTTGATGAGACGTTCGATGAACGGCTGAAGAGGACTTTAAAGGCTCGGAATTTATTTGTACATGAGTTTTCGCACGAATATGATCTCAGAACTAAAACTGGACTTCAGCAAGGAATAAAATTTTTATTAAACACTATGGATGATCTTGAAGAAGTAACAAAAGTTATGAAAGCTTTATTTGTCTCTTTTGTTAAAGAGCGAGAAATTGGAGATTCTGAGTTGGAACAATATTGGCGGAAATATGGAGATTTAGATGAATTGGAATCAAAATATATACCGAAGCTTTCTAAAATATTTGATAAAAAGTCGCTGTAAGAAAGCGCAAAACAAGGCAAATTCCGCGGACGAAAAAAGCCACGCGGCTTATTAGCAGCAATTCTTCAAAAAAGAATATGGGATTTGAAAAGGATCATTATGCGAGAGAAAGGCATTATTTTGTGTCTAATAAAACCTGGAAAGATTATCGTTAATGTTTGAAACTGCATATACAATAAAAAATTTTCAAAAATTTATAGGCCTAAAAGAAATTTCTTCGGATGCCGCACTGCTCGATAGAAGGGAAAGGTTTAAAAAATCTGAAGAAATTTTTCACCATTTCTCATCAGGTGAGTATTTCAAAAATAGTATAAAAAAAATTTCCATTAAGAATAAGGATGCATTTATTTTTAAAAATATCCAAAGTAGGATAATTGAAAGAGCCTTTCTAAATAACATTAAAAAAGCATATAAGATTAAAATACGAAGCCGAGAAGCGATCATAGCAGTTTTGATTAGTTTGCTAAAAGAAAACTCGCCCTATCTGATACATAGATTTGATATTCAGAATTTTTACGAAAGCTGCAATACTGATTTATTAGAAAAAAAAATTGTAAAAGATAAAAGGATTTCAGCCCAATCTATGCGGTGGTCCCCAGAATCCGAACAATGTGCTAAGCTCTGATTCACTAACATGAAAGGAGTTGGCAATGACCACCAGGAAACGGAAACAGTATTCACCTGAGTTCAAAGCGAAGGTTGCGTTGGCTGCCCTGAAAAATGGGCAAACAGTAGCCGAGTTGGCAGCGCGGTATGAAATCCACCCGACAATGATCAACACCTGGAAACGGAATCTGCTTAACGGCGCCGCAGATGTGTTCGATAAAAATCGGAATCAAAAAAAACATATGGATACCAAAGTAGATGAGCTTTACCGCCAAATTGGCAAATTAAAGGTGGAAAACGATTTTTTGTCGAAAAAGCTCAACTTTTAAGTCGAACAGAACGTAAAAAAATGGTCGATTTCAATAATCCTCGGATCAGCATTGTTCAACAATGTAAGTTGCTTAAGGTAAGCCGAACCTCGGTATATTACCGCCCCAAAAAAGTTCGTCGTCTGGATCTTGAGCAGATGAGACTGATTGATGAGCAATATTTAAAAACCCCGAATTATGGAAGCCGATCAATGCGTACTTTTCTGCAAAGGTTGGGCTATAAAATAAGTCGTAAGCGTGTCCGGAGACTGATGAGCATAATGGGATTACGGGCCATATATCCAAAGCCGAAAACAAGTAAGAAGCACCCGAGGCACAAGGTCTATCCCTATTTGCTTCGTAAACTGACAATAAACCGTCCCAATCAGGTTTGGTGTGCGGATATCACATACATTCCTCTTGCCAAAGGTTTTATGTATCTTGTGGCAATTATGGACTGGTATAGTCGGAAAGTATTATCCTGGCGGCTTTCCAATACCCTTGAAACGGCATTCTGTATTGACACTCTTGAAGATGCGATACATCAATATGGTTGTCCCGAAATATTCAATTCAGACCAGGGGAGCCAGTTCACCAGTGAGGCCTTCACTGGAGTCTTGAAGGAGAACGCCATCCGTATCAGCATGGATGGCCGTGGCCGTTTTCGTGATAATATTTTCATTGAACGGCTATGGTGGACTCTGAAGTATCACTATTTGTATTTAAGGGCGTTTGAAGGAGGTTTGAAGCTCCGCCAAGGACTGACACAATGGTTCCTGTACTACAACGGGGAACGCTTTCATCAGTCACTGGACAACTGGACACCAGATGAAATTTACTATAAAAACCAAGAACGAAAGGCGGTCGCATAGGGTTACTGCTGCCTGTTTTTTACACGCCCTCCGGGCGCATAAAAACCAGTCACCCGTGCGATGTTTTTCTATTTTTTAATTTTTTTAAAAAACAGATTCAGAGCTTATCTCAGGCCCCAGGCTGTTCATTCATTAGGGTCCAGCGCAATAAGCCTGGTCGGCGGTTATCAATTTGATATCAATACCCAATGTTTGAGCAAGCTTGATCAACGGTTTTAAAAACAGGCTGTCATGATGATTTGCCGCCCCGATTAGGGATACCAATGGAAAACTATGGCCTGTCGATGGGTTGATGGCTGTTAGGGTGTGAAGCCGGTAGCCAATGACGTAATACGATTTATCCCTTTTATTCCGGCGTTTTCCACAATCACAGTCCGGATCGGAATACATTCGTATTTTTTTGCCTTTGACCTGAATTGTGCAAAGGGGGTAATTGATTTCAGACGGCAGTTCACTGGAATCAACACCATGGATAACGGCACTCTCCAGACAGCCTGATTTATAAAAATGATGGAGGAAATATACCAGGACATTCATCAATTGTTTGAAATTCAGGCCACGCCGGAAGTGACACAATTCAGTATGATCTGCCTGGTGTTTGGTATTTAAAGGCAGTCTCACAAAACGCCTGTTTTGCTTTCGTTCCCTGCCAAAATATTCATCGCTGCAAAATTTCCTGTAACTGATTTCAGGGTATTTGATTATTTTTAAAAGCTCCATCCGAAATAACTGGTAGGGTTGAATATCCCTGTGCACAGCGGAATATCCGTCAGGCGCAATCAAGCTGTTGATAATCTGGTTGTCTATAAGTTGGTCAACAAACTGCAATTCCGGGTCTACAATTTCAGGGTATGGCTTTTTCAGGGTGTCAAAATGAAACAGGTTGTCGGAATGAAAATTTTCAATGTAGGACGCCATCTCAGGAAGGCTACGAATCTCTGCTGAGGGGGCCTGATCTTCAACTCCTATGAGTTCTTCGATGGGGATGTCCAAGGTTTGAGAATAATCATAATTATCCAAAACTTCCATCATGATTTGCTTTGTCAGCTCTTTTTTGGACTTCCTTGTCATCTTTTTCCAGTTCGGAAAACTCTTTTTCAATTGCTTTGTGATGATTCGCCTGATATTTTTTGTATGCATAAAGCCTCTGTGGTGTTGTTTCCTTTTTGTTTAGGCGCTTGAAAGATACAACTAAACAGAGGCTTTTTCAATTACTAACATACTGAAAATTTGTCGGATAACGTTAAAATTGCGTCATCGATTTCAACACCCTTCAAAAGTGATTTTAGCATTAGATGCCCAGAAAAAATCGCTTCAAGTTTTTTTAATAAAAACAGACTTTCAAATACTAAGAAATTCAAGGGTTCTAGCATCAGCAACATTAATGATGATAATAAATACAAGCATGTTACTTCATATTTTTCGTATCGTGGATATTCGAGGCTTCATGAATTCTTTAATTCCTTTGATTTTATTATGCTGGAAAGAAAGTATACTTCTTTTTGGTCATTAGACATATCAAAGTGCTTTGATAGTTTATATACTCATTCGGTAACATGGGCTCTTAAAACAAAAAAACATTCAAAAGAGACAACGTCCTCAAAATCAACTTTTGGCAATATATTCGATCGATTAATGCAGTCGCTAAATTATAATGAAACGAATGGAATTATAATTGGCCCCGAAGTAAGTAGAATTTTTTCAGAGATTATTTTTCAACAAATTGATTGTAATATTGAAGAAGATGCAAAAAATTCAAAAAACAAATATTTAAAAGGCATACACTATGAAATTAAACGATATGTAGATGACATTTACATTTTTGCTCTCTCAGATGAAATATGTGAAAATTTATATCATATTATAGAAAATAAGTTACGCGAGTATAAATTATTCTTAAATACGAATAAAACCACAAAGACTAAACATCCGTTCATCACTCCATTATCAAAATCGATATTAGCAACAAAGAAAATTATAAATACATTCATAGAGAGCTTGACTGAAAGACAAACAGAAGATGAAAGCCAAAAAACGTTCCTCCTCCCGAAAAAGATTTGGAAAAAAGAAAACTTAATTTCAAATTTCCTAAATGACTTGAAAGGTACCAGCATCTATGATTCTGAAATTAACGATGTTGTGAATCTTTATTCACTATCAGCAATTAATAATTTCATTTTTAATATAGTCGAGAATGCTCCGCATCAAGACATTCTTGACAAAAATGCTTCTGCGTTTAGGGAACTTTTCCACGTGTTAATTGATATTTCATATCATTTATACACTGTTAGCCCTTCTGTCAGTTCATCAATTAAACTCAGCACTATTAATCTTTTAACGGTTAATTTTTTTAGTGCTTTCATTAAAGATGAATCAAATTCAATCAGGCTGAAAATTTATGAGCACACAAAATATTTTTTAGAAAGTGGCTGGTTCAATAAGTTATATCATTTAGAAGACCACAATTTTTTATTAGAGGCGATGAACATTCTTTTATCAACAAGAATAATGGGATCTGATTTTATGCTTGATCATGAAACCATTAAAAAAGTATTTAAATTCAAAGATAATAAAAAGAAAATAGAATTTGATTCAATGGTAAAAGGAGAGGAATCTTCAAATTATTTTCAAATTACATCTTTGCTCTATTATATTGGGAATGAAGAGAAATATAACCAAATTAAAAGCAAACTATTATCACATATCGATACCAAATTAAAAGACCTCTCTGACATAAGAATTAACTCAGAAATGTGCTATTTGTTTCTCGATATAGTTGCATGCCCGTATGTTTGCGATAATGATAAAAAAAAATGGGTCAGAAATTTGTTAAGTATGTGGAAAGGCAAAAAGCCAACAGAAGAGTCCGTAAGTGAGTGGACAACAAAACTATCTTCATTCCCTTGGTTCATTTCATGGGATCATTTAGAATTATTTAATATTCTTGAAAGAAAGGAATTGCTAAAAGGCTACTAAAAAGCTAATTTCATACTGAATTTTCTGGGGCTACCATCAGAAAAGATATGCTTATTTAGATATCGAAAATATGATTTTTTCATATTTCCCTTTTGGTACATGATGGCTTTATTATTTTCATTTTTTACCAATAGCGGCGGAATTTATTTCGCACACACCTCGTTAAATGGAGCCCCAGATTTTTCAGCTTAATTCTAAGGTTAGAATTCCTGTGAATTGTGAATTCTTAGGTGAAGAGAAAGAGGGTCGGACCAAGCAAGACTTTGCAACCATCTGTTTTTAAAGAATAAATTTTTTACAAACCCTGAAAAGCTGCTCTTAGCGGTCCCATTTTGACCCCCAAATGGGCATTCTAAGAGAAAATTGACCATAATTTCCCAATTAAACCCTTCCAACATTCCAAATGAACCGGGCGAGTCGGTTATTTGGGGTGTTATACACTATTAGGAGAAAACAACATTGTTAAAAAACCTTATAAAAATAACAATTAGTCTGTGGATATTATTCGCTCTTTTGGGATGTGTACGTCAAAGCATTAACATGAGTGAAGATAGTAACCTAAAACCTGAAGAAGCATCAATTCTGGTAACTGATAGTAAAAATGTTTCTATCGAATTTATTAATGGAAAAAAAATCAGAACATTTCAGCAGCTTTGGAATAGCAAATGGAATGCAGAAGTGCTTCTAAAACCAGATGAGTATGAGGTTGAAGTCAAATATTGGAATGGCCCTACTTTCAAACGACATATTAACTCTCGTTACCTGTTTAAGGTAAAAACCTTTCCGGGTAAAACGTATCAGATAAAGCATAAAGAGTTAGAAAAAAGTGCAAAGCTATGGATTGAGGATACAAACATATCAAATCGAGTTGGAAAAGTTTTAGCTAGTGAGAATGAGCCCATTACAGAAATAGATGATATTCTTGATCATTCTATATATTATAAATTTGTTCCTCCAAAAAACGAAGATTGGATAATTGCTTACCGAAACAAATCGCAAATGGCGTTGGCTAAAAATGGTGAAAAAGAAGATGAAACCTATGCTTTAAGCATTATTTTATTTGAACTTCCAAAAATTGACTCGAAAGAGTCTTTTTTAAATTATGTGAAAACTGGAAGAGAAAAAGACACAGATTCCAAGAGGTTTGACATGATCAAAGATGAAATTGCACCTTATGCAAACTTTGAAGATTTTTGCGTCTTCTATCATTCAGTTGCGATAGATAAAAAAGCAAAAAAAAGATCTAAGAGAAAAGATCCAATGATTTTAGAAATGTCTGGTTATGTACTTCGTCACCCTCAAAACAAAAATCTTGGTATAAATTTTGATTATTCAAATCGATATTACAAAGGGGATAAGGATAGCAAGCTATCAGATAAAGCATCCGAATTGTTCAAACAATTAAAATTCTATTAAAGAACATATTTTAAAGCGTGTATAACAAATCGTTGCAGCGGACTGCCAGGGGCGGCTTTCCGGGAAATTGTGGCAACTTTGAAACGATGTTGCTCTCAATCAAGTTTAGTGGTAAATGGTTAAATGGGGTCGGGCCACGGATGGTTAAATGCGGTCACGATGGTTAAATGCGGTCGGGCCACGGCAACAAACTGAAATAAAAAGAAATCACCTCTAAAAACACCCCGATTATAGGCCTATATTCCACTTTTTGGGAGCAAAAAGAGCAATATAGAAAATCAGAACGGATATTCAAACAAACAAAAAGCACACGGGCAAGCCGGTGTTTTTGAAACGTTGTAATGACTTTCTTGTTCACCCGACCCCATATCAGCATACCAAACCATATCCATACCGGCCATTGCCATATCGGGTCCAGGACAACGGCAAACAATGCCTTATATATGGAACACAATGACGGCAAATGGATTATATATAAATCAAAATATCATTTGACAAGTGGATTTAAACATTATAATTTTGATCTGTAAAAAGACCATATAATCATATTATGTTCTATATATAAACCAAAGGAAAGAGATGCCAAAATCTATCCCACGCACCTACTCCCGGTATAGCCGAGATGCGGCAGCCCTGCTCGGCGCGTTGATCCGGGAAGCACGCAATGAACACAAACTTACTGCCCAAGAACTGGCGGATCGTGCCGGTATTTCCAGGGGGCTGCTGCAACGCATTGAAAAAGGCAATCTCAAATGTGAAATTGGAGCTGTTTTCGAAGTGGCCACCATTGTCGGCATCAAGTTGTTTGAGGCTGATGGAAGCGCTCTGACCAGACAGCTTCGTAACACAAGGGAAAAGCTGGCGCTCATGCCAAAGTCTGTTCGCAAGAAGTCAAAAAAGGTGAAGGATGACTTTTAAGACGGAAAAAGAAGCCTTTGTTTGGATCTGGCCCCCCGGTGAAACCGAACCGGTTGTAGCCGGGCGTCTTGAAGCGGATAACGGCAATATCATGTTCAACTATGGCAGAAGCTACCTGGAGCGTGTCAATGCCGGCAAGCCCGCAATTGCAATTTACGAACCCGAATTGCCGCTAAGAACCGGATTGCTGCCTTTGCTCGAGGGTTTGACCATGCCTGGTTGTATTAGGGATGCGGCACCTGATGCCTGGGGAAGACGTGTGATTATCAACAAAAAATTAGGACTGAAAGGTACCGGCACGGACACAGCCGATTTAGATGAACTGACGTACCTGCTGGAGTCTGGGTCAGATCGAATTGGTGCGCTGGATTTTCAACAGTCGCCTGCAGAGTATGTGCCTCGTAATGTAAATAATGTCACTATGGAAGAGTTGATTGCATCTGCAGAAAGAGTCGAGCAAGGGATTCCCCTCACTCCGGAGCTGGATCAGGCGCTTTTTCATGGCAGCTCCATAGGCGGGGCTCGTCCCAAAGCCTTGGTTGAAGAAGGCGGAAAAAAATACGTGGCCAAGTTTTCATCCAGCACAGATCTGTACAGCGTCGTGAAAGCTGAATACATTGCCATGCGGTTGGCTGAATTGGCAGGATTGGATGTCGCACCCGTAGCATTAAAAAAAGCAGCGAACAGGGATGTTCTTCTGATCGAGCGATTTGATCGCGAACCCAAAGCCGGCAAGTGGACACGCAAGGCTATGGTTTCGGCCCTGACGCTGTTTGCTTTGGATGACATGATGGCTCGTTACGCCAGCTACGAAACTTTATCTGAAATTATCCGCCACCGCTTTACCCATCCAAGGCAGACACTCAAAGAGATGTTCTCCCGACTTGTCTTCAATATTCTATGCGGGAACACTGACGATCATGCACGAAACCATGCGGCCTTCTGGGACGGCACTGCGCTGACACTGACACCTGCTTATGATATTTGCCCACAAGGCCGCACAGGCAATGAGGCGTCACAGGCCATGCGCATATATGGAGAAAACAATCTGAGCAAGCTCAAGTCATGCTTAGAGACAGCGCACAATTTCCTTTTAACTGAAAAAGAGGCCCGCAACATATTCCATAGCCAGATTGCCGCAATCGAGCAACATTGGGAATCTGTCTGTAAAGAGGCCGAATTGAATGAGGTGGATAAGCAGCTTCTTTGGAAACGGCAGTTTTTAAACCCCTATTCGGTTGAACTATAGGTGTTTTTTTATGGATCCAAAAGAATTATATAAAAATCCCAATAAATCAAAAATGCACTCGCTCAAGCCTGTGATTTTGAAACAATAACTGCTAAAAAAGGACAAAGATGAAAATATTTCAACTCAGAGTATCCATAATTGGAATTCCCAGACTGTATCGTTTGATCGACATCAGTGGAAATTGCAGCTTTGAAGATCTGCATGATATGATATTCAAGGTTTTTGATAGATACGACCCTCACCTATATTCCTTTTTCCTGACTAGGGAAGATTCAAAAAGTTTCAGGACCATATATGATTCCCCTGAGATAACGCATCCCCAAAATGTTGAGGATATAATGGGATATGGTCGAAAGAGAAGGTCAGCGGCCGAAACACGGATCGGTGACATCGAGCTTAATGAAAAGGATGTCTTCCATTATCTATTCGATTTCGGTGATGATTGGTGGCACCGGATACGGGTTCAGAAGATCGGACGTGTAAGGACCACAAAAAAACACATGAAACTGATCAAATCTGCAGGCAGCTCTCCGGATCAATACCCGGATTATGATGAGGATTATGATTGAAAACAGGGCCTTCCATAGCTTTTGCAGATACTGAAATTGATCCCGGAAGCGGCAGAATACTGGATCTCGGCAGTATAAAAGAGAATAAAGACACATTCCATTCCGGTTCTGTTGCCGGATTTACCGAATTTCTTCAAGGCACCCGTTTTTTATGCGGCCACAACATCATCAATCATGATTTAAATTATATCAGCCATGCGGTTGAAAAAGCGGGAATAGACCGGGCGGATGTGATTGACACCCTGTTTTTGTCTCCCCTGCTTTTCCCGGTCAGACCCTACCATGCCCTGCTCAAAGACGATAAATTACAGACAGAGGATATCAACAATCCTTTAAATGATTCCATAAAGGCAAGGGATCTTTTTCATGACGAGGTTGAGGCATTCAAGCAGGCCGACAATGATTTAAAACAGATATTTTTTTCTCTTTTGCATGACAAACAAGGATTTCAGGGTTTTTTCCGGTATCTTGGATTCCGGGCAGATACAACCGCCTGCATTGCCCCCCTGATCTTTAAAAAATTCCATTTAGAGATCTGCAACCATGCAGACTTGGAAAAGATTGTCACAGACTTTCCTGTGGCGCTCGCCTATTGCCTGTCCCTTGTTCATACGGATGACCATTATTCCATTACCCCGCCCTGGGTGTTGAAAACCTATCCTGAAATTGAACAGGTGATGGTTCTTTTAAGGAACAATCCATGCCTGAGAGGATGTGATTACTGCAACCAGGCATTGGATATCCACCGAGGCCTGAAAAAATTTTTCAAGTTTAATTCCTACAGGGCCTATGGAGGGGAAGCCCTGCAGGAACAGGCGGTTCAGGCGGCCGTCGACAGGAAATCCATTCTTGCCGTATTTCCTACCGGGGGAGGCAAATCCATCGCATTCCAGGTGCCTGCCCTGATGAGCGGGGAAAACGCCAGGGGTCTGACCATCGTCATCTCCCCTCTCCAGTCCCTGATGAAAGACCAGGTTGACAACCTGGAAAAGGCAGGCATTACCAATGCCGTCACAATCAACGGCCTGCTTGATCCCATTGAAAGGGGAAAGTCTTTTGAACGGGTGGAAAACGGCACGGCGTCCATACTCTATATTTCTCCGGAATCCCTGCGTTCCAGAACCATTGAGCACGTGATCCTGAAAAGAAATATTGTCCGTTTTGTGATTGACGAGGCCCATTGTTTTTCCTCCTGGGGACAGGATTTCAGGGTCGATTATCTGTACATCGGCGATTTTATAAAGGCCATTCAGGATAAAAAGCATCTGGAAGACAAAATACCGGTTTCCTGTTTTACGGCAACGGCGAAACAAAAGGTCATCCAGGATATAAAGGCCTATTTTAAAGATAACCTGGAACTGGATCTTGAAATTTTCAATTCAAATGCGTCCAGGACCAACCTGCAGTACAAGGTATTTTTCAAAGACAATGAAGAGGAAAAATATCATTCGCTCAGGGATCTGATGGATCAGAAAAAATGTCCCACCATTATTTATGTTTCAAGAACTTACAGGGCCTTTGAGCTGGCAGAGCGGCTGACGGCAGACGGATACCATGCAAAACCCTATCACGGCAAGATGGACAAGAATAAGAAAATGGAAAACCAGGACGCCTTTATCCGAGGGGATGTGGATATCATGGTGGCCACATCTGCCTTTGGAATGGGGGTGGATAAAAAAGATGTCGGCATGGTGATTCATTATGAGATCTCTGATTCCCTTGAAAATTATGTCCAGGAAGCCGGCCGCGCTGGAAGGGATGAAAATATCACGGCAGACTGTTTCGTCCTGTTTAATGAAGAGGATCTTGGCAAGCATTTTATCCTTTTGAATCAGACCAGACTCAATGTCAGGGAAATCCAGCAGGTCTGGAAAGCCGTTAAGGAGATTACCCGTTTCCGCTCAAGAGCCTCAAATTCAGCCCTGGAAATTGCAAGAAAAGCCGGCTGGGATGATAATATTGACGAAATAGAAACAAGGGTGAAGACCGCCATTGCAGCCCTGGAAAATGCGGGCTACCTGAAGCGGGGGCAGAATATGCCCAGGATCTATGCAAACAGCATCCTGGCGAAAAACGCCCAGGAAGCCATTGACCGGATCACGGCATCAGAACGGTTTGAGGAAAAGCAGAAGCAGCACGCCGTGCGGATCATCAAAAAGCTGTTCTCAAGCAAAACCAGAAAACAGGCCGATGATGAGACGGCTGAATCAAGGGTGGATTATATCAGTGACCACCTGGGGATCGTAAAAGAAGATGTCATCCATATCATCACGAGGCTGAGGGAAGAAAAAATACTGGCAGATGCCAAAGACCTGACGGCGTTTATCAAAAAAGGTGAAAAAACAAACCGGTCTCTCAATATTGTGCAGAAATTTGCAGACCTTGAAACTTTTTTATTGACGCGTATTGAGCAGCAGGAAACCATTTTTCATATCAAAGAACTCAACGAGCAGGCAGAAGAAAGCGGATGTAGAAATGTCAATCCCGCCACTATCAAAACGATCATCAATTTCTGGGCAATCAAAAACTGGATTAAAAGAAGCCATCACGGATATTCGAAAAACACCTTTTCTGCAGCCTTAACCCAGCCCAAAGAAGAGTTTAAACACAAACTTGAAAAACGGCATGAACTGGCCCAGTTTATTGTTGAACTGCTCTATGAAAGAAGTAAAAAAAAGAGTGATGCAGGCAGCGTAGGAAAATCCAGTGAGGATAAATTCACCATTGGAGGGGATTTGGCATTGATCGAGTTTTCAGTGCTTGAATTAAAGGCGGCCTATGAAAGTGGTGAATCTCTTTTCAGGCAGAAAACGACTATTGATGAAATCGAAGATACCCTGTTCTATCTTTCCAGGATAGGTGCGATCCGGATCGAAGGCGGCTTTCTGGTTGCCTACAACCGGCTGACAATTGAACGGCTGGAAAAGGACAACAGAAGACGGTACAAAAACGAGGACTATAAAAAACTGGGGCAGTTTTACGAAAACAAGGTGGAACAGATCCATATCGTGGGGGAATATGCCAGAAAAATGATCCGCGATTACAAGGCCGCCCTGCAATTTGTGGAGGATTATTTCCAGTTAAATTATGCATCGTTTCTTCGCAGGTATTTTAAAGGCAGCCGGGGAAATGAAATCAAAAGAAATATTACGCCTGCCAAATTCAGACAGCTTTTCGGGGAGCTTTCTGCCGCCCAGTTAAACATCATAAACGATAATAAAACCCAGTACATGGTGGTTGCAGCAGGCCCGGGAAGCGGCAAGACAAGGATACTGGTTCATAAGCTGGCTTCTCTTCTTTTAATGGAAGATGTAAAACATGAACAATTGCTCATGGTCACATTTTCAAGGGCTGCTGCGACAGAATTCAAGAAACGGCTGATCGCTCTGATCGGAAATGCTGCTAATTTTATCGAGATAAAGACCTTTCATTCCTATTGTTTTGACCTGCTCGGCAAAATCGGAAGCCTTGAAAAGTCGGGCGAAATTATCAAAAAAACGATTGCAAAAATAAAGGATGGACAGGTTGAACCGGCCAGGATTGCCAAAGCCGTTCTTGTGATCGACGAAGCCCAGGATATGGACGCAGACGAATACGAACTGATCAATGTTCTGGCAGATCAGAATCCTGACATGCGGATCATTGCTGTAGGAGATGATGACCAGAATATTTATGAATTCAGGGGATCCAGCTCAAAACACCTTGAACAGCTCATTTCAGAAAAAAACGCAGTCATGCATCAACTGGTTGAAAACTACAGAAGCAAGAATAATCTCGTTGAATTTACAAACAATTTTGCAAAGAAGATCCGCCGCCGTTTAAAAGAGAATCCAATTATCGCCAGGCAGGCAGACTGCGGGCAGATAAAAATCGTTCGATATAAAAGCCGAAATCTGATCACCCCTCTTGTTCAGGACCTTCTTTCCACCCGGCTTAAGGGGACAACCTGTGTCTTGACCCACACCAATGAAGAGGCCTTGCAGGCTCAAGGCCTGCTCCTTGAGAACAAAATGCCGGCAAAGCTGATCCAGACCAATGAGGGGTTCAATCTGTATAATCTCTTAGAAATCAGATATTTCCTGGACCGGCTTACCCTGCGGGAAGACACGTTTATCATCAATGACGAGTTATGGAAAGCGGCCAAACGCAGCTTATGGAATGAATTCAAAGACAGTTCGAAAATGGATATCTGCATTAAAATTATCAAAGGGTTTGAAGCGGCCAACCCCCGGAAAAAATACAGATCTGATTTTGAAATATTCGTCAGGGAATCGAAACTGGAGGATTTCTCAGATGAACCCGACGACTCCATTTTTGTATCCACCATGCACAAAGCCAAGGGAAGAGAGTTTGATCATGTTTTTTTAATGCTTGATCATTTCGATCTTATCAATGATGGAAAAAAACGTCTGGTCTATGTTGCCATGACTAGAGCGAAACAAAACCTGACCATCCATCTGAACTCAAACTTTATGGATGATATTTCAGCTCAAAAAATGGAACGGATCAATAATAATGAAAAACAGCTTCCTCCGGATCAACTGGTCATGCATTTGGGCCATCGGGAAATCTGGCTTGATTACTTTATGGGCAGGCAGTTTCAGATTTCTCAAATGAAAAGCGGTGATGAATTAATCCTCCGTGAAAACCGCTGCCTGGACAAAGGCGGTGTTCCTGTATTAATATTTTCCAGATCCTTCTCAGACAAACTGGAAACATTCCGCCAAGCCGGGTATACACCCATCCGGGCCCTTGTCAATTATATCGTCTACTGGCAGAAAGAAGATTTTGAAAAGGAAATAAAAATTATCCTGCCCGAACTTTATTTGAAAAAGCCGGGGACTGATATAGCCGCATCGGACCGGGCCACGTTAAATCCCCGGCCAACTTGACAAGAAGGCAGATCGCTTTTATTGTTTGGTATAGCTAATAATTATTTTTTCAGGGTTAAACCTTTGGATTCTAAGAAAAACAGCCCCAAAAAGAACAACGGCCATTCCACCTCACCCCATGAGCTGAGTGATATGGAAAGGGTGGTTGAGGTCCTTACCCTGAGGGCAATGGCGGCTGGAAATGACCGGGATTTTAAAACGGCTTTTTCAAATATGGAGGCCGCTCTCTGCCTGAGTCAAAATCTGGAGAAAAAATGTCTTGAAGCCGTGCTGCTGAACAATATGGGCCTTCTTCACACCTTAAAGGGGACCTGGGACAGGGCCATGCTCTTCTATGACCGCTCCATGGAGCTGGCAATAGAATCCTGCCCTTCTTCCAATGAACATTTTCTCACCATCCTTAAAAAAAATATTTCCTGCCTTTTTGATCCTAAAATCGCCCCGCCCGGAAACCCGAAAAATAATAGATGAAGAATTTGAATACGTTTGGTACCGAAATCTTGGATCAGGCCGGCTATCATCAATAAACACCCTGCCCCCGGCTTAGTCGGAGGCAGGGTGTTTTAAGGTTTTTTTGAAGATTTTTATGGGAGGCCGGGATTAATATTCCCTGCTCCTGGGAAGAACCAGGTTGAGAACCACACCCAGGATGCCGGCCAGGCCGATGCCCTGGAGCTGGAACTGCCCTGCGGAAAAGCTCATGCCGCCGATGCCGAAGATCAGGATCAGGGCCACGATGGACAGATTCCGGGCTTCCATGAGATCATCCCCGGATCGAACCAGGGTGTTGAGGCCCACCACCATGATGGCGCCGAAGAGCAGGAGCATGATTCCGCCCATGACCGGAGTGGGAACGGTCTGGAGTATAGCCCCAAGCTTGCCCACAAAGGCCAGGAGAATAGCGGCGACAGCGGCCCAGGTCATGACGGCCGGGTTAAACATCTTGGTCAGAGCCACGGCGCCGGTGACCTCGGAATAGGTGGTATTGGGCGGGCCGCCCAGCATGGAGGCCAGGGAGGTGGCGATACCGTCCCCCAGCATGGTGTTTTCAATGCCCGGATCCTCAAGATAGTCCTTGCCCGTGACCCCTGAGATGGCGACCACATCCCCGAAATGTTCAATGGCCGGGGCAATGGCAATGGGTACGATATAGAAGATCGCCTGGAGGTTCCACTGGGGAAAGACAAAGTCCGGAACGCTGAACCAGGCTGCCTTGGAAATGCCTGAAAAATCAACGAATCCGAAGAACAGGGAGAGAATATATCCCACGGCGATTCCGCAGAGAATGGGGATCAGTTTCAGGATGCCCTTTCCCAGGATGGATACCAGGACCGTGGTGGCCAGGGCACAGAGTCCCACGGTCATGGCCTTTGCCTGGGGAAAGAGAACGATGGCACCGTCCCCGGTTTTTCCCATGGCCATGTGCACGGCCACCGGGGCCAGGATCAGCCCGATGACCATGATGACCGGACCGGTGACCACAGGGGGCAGAACCCGTTTGATGATCTGGCTTCCCTGCCACCGGACCAGAAGGCTAAGGACCACATAAACCGCGCCGGCTGCGGCAAGACCGCACATGGTTCCGGGGATGCCCCAGGTCTTGACCCCGTAGATGATGGGGGCGATAAAGGCAAAGGATGAGGCCAGGAATACCGGGACCTTACCCCGGGTGATGACCTGGAACACAAGGGTTCCAAGACCTGCCGTAAACAGGGCCACATTGGGATTCAGTCCTGTGAGAAGGGGCACGAGAACAAGGGCCCCGAATGCCACGAAGAGCATCTGGGCCCCCAGGAAGCAGTCTTTCACTTGGAAGTTGTAATCAGTAGAACTTTGATTAGACATGGTTCTTTTTTCCTTTGAAGATTTTGTGTTTAATATGTGTGGAGATCCTGGCGTTTGAAGAAAAATTTACCCATGGACAAGGCGCAAAGAATTTTAAGACCGGAGCGCACTTAAGGTACGTGGGGATCTTAGAATCCTGCAGCAACGCCGCAGATGGGTGAAATTTTCTTCAAACACTATTTGGTTCCGAATATCTTATCGCCTGCATCCCCCAGGCCCGGCAGGATATACCCCACCTCGTTGAGACATTCGTCAATACTGGCGGTATAGATATCCACATCCGGATGCTTTTCCTGAACCTTGGCAATGCCTTCGGGGGCTGCCACCAGGAAGAGGCCTTTGATCCTCTTGCATCCGGCCTCCTTGAGCAGGTCAATGGTGGAGATGAGGGTGCCGCCGGTGGCCAGCATGGGATCCAGGATCAGGGAGATCCTCTCTTCCAGGGCCGAGGCGGTCTTGAAATAATACTGGACCGGTTTCAGGGTCTCCTCATTCCGGTAAAAACCCACCACGCTCACCTTGGCCGAGGGGATGAGGTCCAGGACCCCGTCCATCATGCCCAGACCGGCCCTGAGAATGGGAACGATGGTGATCTTTTTTCCCTTTATCTTTTCGATTTCAACCTTGCCGGCCCAGCCTTCGATGACCTTTTTTTCCAGGTCTATGTCCTGGGTGGCCTCATAGGTCAGGAGCCGGGCCACTTCAGATGCCAGATCCCTGAAATCCTTGGTGCTGATGTCTTTCTGCCTCATCAGCCCCAGTTTATGCTTAATGAGAGGATGATCCTCCACATAGACGGCCATGTTACCTCCTTGTTAGTTCGGTGCGAAAATATATCCCTCCATACCTATTAGAAACAGGGAATTCCGTCAAGAAAATTAGCCCCTCTGTTTGGGGATATTTTGGGCTGTTTTATCATAGGCATTATGTTTACAGGCGGTTATTTGAAATTTGTTTCTTTAAAAATATTCCGGTATTGATAATTATCCGGTTTTGTGCGGAAATAGGCGCCATGATCCATAAGAAATATATAGACGTGGCCGTGCCTCTTCCCCTGGACCAGACCTTTGTCTATGAGATGCCGGCCCGTCTGGAGGAACTTTGGACACCGGGGATGCGGGTACTTGTGCCCTTTGGCAGGAAACGGCTCACCGGCTATCTTCTGGGTGACCATCCTGACAAACCCGGATTCAAGACACGGGAGATCCTGGAGCTTTTGGATGATCATCCCCTTTTTCCGGAAAATCAGATTCCTTTTTTTGAATGGATCGCCCAGTACTATATCCATCCCCTGGGAGAGGTGATCAAGACGGCCCTGCCCGGCGGCCTTGACCGGCGGGATGTCTCCTGCGCCTTTATGACGGAAAAGGGGGAGAGGGCCCTTGGCAGCGGCGAGGCCGGGCCGGATGAGGCCCGTGTGATGGAGCAGTTCAAAGCCCGGGAAGGAATCCGGCTGACCCGGCTGAGCCGCTCGGAAATCGGCCCTTCTGTCCTTTCCCTGGTCCGGAAAATGGAGAAAAAAGGGTGGATAGAGATCTCAGCAATCCTGAAAAAGGAAAATGTCCGGGCCAAGCAGGAAAAGTATATCCTCTGTTCCAATACGGAGCCGGATCCGTCGGTAAGGATGTCCAAGAAACGCAGGGAGATATTAAATATAGTCGCGGAATCGGGTGAAATCTCCCTGACCGGGCTCCGGGCCAAAATCCCAACGGCTCCCAAACTGATCCGCCCCCTGGAACAAGCCGGACTGATAAAGATCGAACTGCGCCGGGTGTTCAGGGATCCCCTGGGAGACCCGGTGGAACCGGATGTTCCGCCCGAGCTGACCCGGGAGCAGGCCCTTGTCCTGGAAAAGGTCGAAGCAGACAGGGATAAGGGCTTTATCCCCTATGTCCTGGCCGGGGTGACCGGCTCGGGCAAGACCGAGGTCTATATGAGGCTGGCGGCCCGGGCCGTGGAGCAGGGAAAAACCGCCATTGTCCTGGTGCCGGAGATTGCCCTGATCTCCCAGACGGAGCGCAGGTTCAGGGCAAGGTTCGGAGAGCGGATCGCCGTGATCCATTCCATGCTTTCCCCCGGGGAGCGCCTGGACCAGTGGAGAAAGATCTGCCTGGGAAGCGTCAGCATTGTCATCGGTGCCCGGTCTGCCATTTTCTCCCCCTTTGAAAACATCGGCATCATCATTGTGGATGAGGAACATGATTCCTCTTATAAGCAGGAGACCGGGCTCAGGTACAATGCCAGGGACCTTGCCCTGGTCCGGGGAAAGATGAACGGCTGCCCGGTGGTCCTGGGATCGGCAACCCCTTCGGTCCAGTCCTTCCAGAATGCAGAAGCCGGGCGGTTTGTCCGGCTCAATCTGGAAAGCCGGGTCAACAGCAATCCCCTGCCGGAAATCAAATTGGTGGATTTAAAAAAGTACAAGGATTTCAGGGGGAGTGAACGGATCATCACCCCGGAGCTGGCAAAGGAGATCCGGGCCTGCCTGGAAAAGGGAAACCAGGCCCTGATCTTCCTCAACAGAAGGGGGTTTGCCACCTTTCCGGCCTGCAATGACTGCGGGACCCCCCTGTCCTGCCGGTTCTGTGATGTGACCCTGACCTTTCACAAGGGAGCCAGTCACTATAAATGCCATCTGTGCGGATTTATACAGAAAATTCCAGCTGTCTGCCCGGAATGCGGGAAACCCGAGATCAGGGATTTCGGATTCGGCACCGAAAAGATCGAGGACATGCTCAAGGCCATGTTTCCCGATGCCCGGCTGGCCAGGATGGACCAGGATTCCACGGCCAGAAAGGGCAGCGCCCTGAAGCTGCTCAAAAAGATCCGGAACCGTACCGTGGACATCATCGTGGGCACCCAGATGCTGGCCAAAGGGCATGATTTTCCTTCCATTACCCTGGTGGGAGTGGTATGCGCCGACCTCTCCCTGAATCTTCCGGATTTCAGGGCCGGGGAAAGGACCTTCCAGCTTCTGGCCCAGGTGGCGGGCCGGGCCGGCCGGGGAAGGGAGCCCGGGAAGGTGATCATGCAGACCTATACCCCGGATCATTTCATCATCGAGGCGTCCAAGCGCCAGGATTTTGTTGAATTTTTCAATAATGAAGCCCCCTTTCGAAAGGCCCTGGAATACCCTCCCTTTTCCCGGATGATTCAACTCAAGATCTCCGGAAAGGATCCCAAAAAGGTCCAGGCCCATGCCAGAACCGTTGCCGGGGTTCTCAACCGGCTTTTACAATCCGGATCTAAAGAAAATGAGATCCGGATCATGGGACCCATTGAGGCGGCCATCCCCAGAATTTCCGACCGGTACCGGTGGCAGATCCTGGTCAAGGGAGGATCGGCCACCCGGATCAATCACCTGGTCAGACAGATGAAAGAAGATCCCGGCATCAAACCGGTCAAGGATGTCAGGATCAATGTGGATGTGGATCCCTATTCTCTGATGTGACCGGGCAAAGGGAGCTTGACCTGCTGCGGTCCTGCAGGTCACATGTATAGTTTATTGAAGAAGAGATAGGGTCCCAGGTTATCCTGGTGATTCTTGGAGACAAATTCAGCGGTCAGGTATCTACCGCTGCGGGCAAGGACCATAACTTCCTTTTGCACGATGGACTGTTTGGGATCGTCCAGGACAAATTCGAGCATGAGGCTGAGACCGGGAGGAAGTTTCCGGTCGGTATTGGTTTTCAGGGTGATACCGTTGGAATTGAGCTTTTTTATGGTCATCTTTCCTGAACACCGGGTCTTCCCCTTTGCCAGGAAGGTTCCGGCCAGACGGATGTCCTGATCCGGCCCTGATCTTTTTTCAATGACGGCCCTCTGGGTATGCCCGCAGGAACACCGGCATTTGATCCGGGTAAGGGATTTGACCTGCTTGTATTCGGAAAGTTGAAGGATTTTCTTATTCCCGCATTTGGGGCAGGTGATCAATGCAGTATCAAGGCTGTCTATCAATATTTTCTGTTCCATGTCAAACTCCTCGCTCCGGGAACCAATGGTTACGGGCATCCTTTGGAAACGGCCCGGTGTGATGATATTAAATCAGTTTTTGTGCCAAGGAGATTTTAGACACATATATTATTGAAATTAAAAGATATATTATCTGATAATCCCCGGGGTAAAAAACCGGCTTGATTGTTTTATTTAATATGTGCTATTTTTATTTGATATAAATAGCCATATATCATTATAAAAGGGAGGCGTTCATGGGTGTACAAGAGTTGGATCTGTTTAAAGAACTGGACCCCCGGGAGCTCCAGAAAAAATTTTTAAACTCCCTTTTACAGATCCAGAACGTAAGAAGGGGATCCATATGGGTGAAGAAAAAGGACTCCTATGTCTGCGTGGAGGCGGCAGGAGATGAAAGCGAGAACATCCTTGGCGTCCATCTGGATTCGGATCATCCCAGCATCGTGGGATGGGTGATCAAAAACAAAAAAATGGCCATTGCCGAAACAAAGTCTGACCAGCGCCACTTCCGGGAGGTGGAAGAGGACTTTGCCGTCAAAAGCAGTATGATCCTCTGCTTCCCCTTAATTTTCCGGGAGGATCAGGTATTCGGCGCCGTTCAGATCATTGACACCACTCCGGCCAAAAGCCAGCTTAATCTGGACAAGGACTACCTTTCCACCTTGCAGAACCTGGTGGATATCTGCTCCATCGCCCTGAGCAACGCCCTTCTCTTTTCCGAGGAAAAAAACAGGACCCGCCACCTGACATCGGCCCTGTCCAGGATAGAAAAAAACAACGCCATTGTCGGCCAGAGCTCCGGGTTTCAGGCAAGCATGGACCTGGTCAAAAGCTATGCAGGCACGGATTTTCACGTCCTGATCACCGGGGAAAGCGGTACGGGCAAGGAACTGGCGGCAGAACAGATCCACAGGCTCAGCAGCCGCAGGGACAAGCCCTTTCTGGTCCAGAACTGCTCGGCCATTCCCGAAACCCTTCTGGAGAGCGAATTGTTCGGATATAGAAAAGGGGCCTTTACCGGGGCGGCCAAGGACAAGGCCGGCCTGTTCGAAGCCGCTGACGGGGGCACGGTTTTTCTGGATGAAATCGGGGACATGCCCATGAGCACCCAGGCCAGCCTGCTCAGGGTCCTTCAGAAAAACGAGGTCAAACCCCTGGGGGATACCCGGGTAAGGTATGTGGACATCCGGATTGTGGCCGCCACCAACAAGGATATCAAAAAGATGATTTCTGAGAACAATTTCCGCCAGGACCTGTTCTACCGCCTCTCGGTTCTTCCGGTCCATCTGCCCTCCTTGCGGGAAAGGCGGGAGGATATCCCCCTGCTGGCCAAATATTTTCTCGAAAAGGAGTCGGCCAAGGCCGGTATCCCGGAAAAGAAAATCCTGTCCGGCGCCATGCAGCACCTAGTGGCCTATGACTGGCCAGGAAATATCCGGGAACTGGAAAACCTGATCCGCTACCTCATGGTCATCACCCCGTCGGACGCCATAGAGACCATGACCATTCCCCCCAATATCCGGGGGGAGAACCCGGATACGGACGAGGCCAACCCCGGAGAGGGCCTGTCAGAGGACCAGAATGAATTCACCCGGGACCTGAGCACCCTGACCTGGCCGGGACTTGAGCGGGCCTACGTGGATGCCCTTTTGAAAAAACACAATTGGAACGTCACCTGGGCGGCCAGGGCCTCGGGGGTCAACCGGTCCACCTTTGCCTCAAGGATGAGGAAACTGGGCGTCCGCAGGGATGATCTGACCGGATAGCATTAAGACTTCAGGAAGCGGAAGACAGCTTCAGCCCAGAGAGCCTCGGAGCTGGAACCTTTCTGATGTTTGCAAGACCGGGTTTTACGAAACCGGAGATCAGAAGGGTCGCATCCATGCAATCGTCAAGGTCCTGGTATTGAAAAATTTTATGAGATCCAGCCCGGGACCGGATCCCGGTCTATGCTTTAATATATTGAAATTATAGCCTTATTTTTTTAAGAGCCCTCCTTTCCTCCCCTGGCATGCCCATTGCAGTTTATCTGCCCCGGGCGGTTTGCGAAAATAATCTTAAGATGGAGGAGAAAATGGAAAAAGTCCTGATTGTCGGCTGTAAAAAAGCCATGGATGATGTGTGCATCGGATGCAGCCGGTGCCTGGTGGGATTTAACCGCAAAGAAGGCGAGTTCAATCTCTATAAAGGCCAGGATGCGGAAGTGATCGGACTTCTGAACTGCGGGGATTGTCCGGGAGCTACCATTGTCACCCGCCTGGCCCAGGTGAATCTGTGGAACAAACCCATGGAGGAAAAAGTCACTAAGATCCACATTGGACCGTGCATCACGGATCATTGTCCCTATAAAGAGGCGATTATCGGTAAAATCAAGGCCAAATCAGGGGTAGATGTGATCGAGGGAGCCCATCCCTATAAACCGGAAAATATTTTTGCCTGACCCTTGAAAATGAATCTATATTTTGAAACGGAGGTTGACTGGTTATGAATCTGACGGATATTGCCCCCCTTGAAACCTGGGCGGAGCTGGAAGAAAAAGCCTGGGAAAAATTTAATCTGCAGAGTTCCGTATTTAACAAAAAAGGGATCCGGATCACGGATACCAAGAACTGGTCCAACAGGATCTGCCCCAAGATAAAATCAACGGACAAGGGCCAGAGCTTTATCTGTGCCACGGCCCATATGAACCTGGCCGGCCAGGCCGAAAAGACGAAATCCCCTGTGATCGAGGAATGCGATGCCGGTCTTTTGAAAATTGTGGTCCCTATTTTCGCAGGGACCGAATTCCTGGGGGTGGCCGGCGGATGCGGACTCTTGCCCGAAGAGGGTGAGGTGGATTCCTTTGCCGTGAATAAAATCACGGATATCGATGAAGCCAGTGTGAAGGCGTTATCCGGCGATATCCCTGAAATGACGGACAAAGAGGCCCGGGATGCAGCGGCGTTTTTCAGTGAAAAAATCCGCCTCATTGTTGACGGGCAAGGATAAACTAGGGCTCTCCGGGGATTGGGGGAAAAGCAGAAAGCTTCCCCCCGGCAGACTATTCCCGTTTATTCAAAAGCCGGCCCATTTTATCCGTAATCCTTTTAAATGCCCCTGTGACACCGGATTTTGGATATCTGTCTTGAAAGGAAATGCCTGCGTCGCCGCAGGCCACCACAGCAGGATCCATGGGGATTTTTCCTAGAAAGGGGATCCCTGCCTCAATCGCTGTTCTTTGCCCTCCCCCGGTCCCGAAAGGGTCAAGGACACGACCGCAGCAAGGACAGGCAAATCCGCTCATATTCTCCACCAGTCCGAAGATCTCCATGTCCACCTCCCGGCAGAACCGGATTGATTTTCTCACATCGGCCAGGGCAACCTCCTGGGGAGTGGTCACGATAATTGCCCGGGCATCCTGGATGAGATTGGCGATGGTCAGGGGTTCGTCACCGGTGCCCGGAGGGGAATCAATGATGAGAAAGTCAAGGGGACCCCAGTCCACATCACCGATAAACTGCCGGATGGCCGTGTGCTTGACCGGCCCCCTCCAGATAATGGCCGTATCCTTGTCCGGCATCAAAGATTCTATGGATACGGCGCTCAGGTTGGGGGAATAGGAAACAGGCTCCATCTTCTTATTCCCGTTGATGCGGATCATTTCCCTGAGCCCCAGCATCCTTGGGATATCCGGCCCATGGATGTCGATGTCCATGAGCCCGACTTTATATCCTTTATTGGCAAGGGCCACGGCAAGGTTGGCCGAGACACTGGATTTACCCACACCTCCTTTTCCGCTCATGACGATGAAGCTATGTTTGATCTTTTCCAGGACCCGGGCATCAGGGGCCGGCCGGGGCGGCCGCTCCATGATACGGGTTCCTTTTCCTCTCTTTTCCATGATCTGCCTCCAAATTCATCTTTCTGCCCGGATGCGGGCAAATACGTCCCGGATAACCGGGCTTCTGCTGAAAAGATACGGCAAAGATCGTGCCGATCACGAAAAACCCAAGGATAAAAGAGTATTATATTAATAATTTCAATAAGTTAAAACCCCAAAGCCAGACAGAGCATGGCCATTCACAAAAAAGAGTAACGCAGAAGAGCGACTCTGAATCCCGGCCGGGTTGCAGGTTTTGGGTTGTGAAAATCATGCCCGGGTCTTTATGCCGGGCATGACCATATCAGGAAGGAATACCGCAGGTTTCATGGGCCATGGACCCGATGATACCGACGGCTCCCTTGAGATCCTCCAGATCTTCTTCCGTGGGGCTGGTTCTGTGGTATTTTTCAATGGAGCAGATGGACTGGATGTTCTCATACTGAAGGATCCGGGATTTCAAACGGCCGTCAAGACGGGCAACGGTTTCAAGGCCTGAGATAAGATCTGTATAGGTATGGTTCTCCGGCATGACATCATAAAAATCCATGATGGCCATGATATACCCTTCCAGGGACATGGAGAGCAGATTGTATCTGAGGTCAGGACCGAACCGGCTTTTTTCCCCCTTAGGGGTTGCCGCGCTGAGATACTGGTCTCCGTTCTTCAGCCATTTCTGCCAGTTTAAATCATTTTTCCAGGGCACCTTTTCTTGGATTTCCATATATTTTCTCTCCTTTTTTACGTCTCCGGCAGTCAGGGATCAGGAGGTCACCGGTTTAAGGCTCAGGTTCAGCAGATCCCACCAGATTTTAAATTCTTTGATCTGATCGGCCACTACCTCTTCCTGGCATTTGAACAGCTGGTTGTAAAAAGCTTCTTCAAAATCATGGTCTGAGAATATCAGACCTTTATCGATTAAGATGGCGTCCAGTTCAGATGAGCTGGACGCATGGTTCAACTGCTTTCTCAGCTCATTGTCTTCAAGTCCCTGGCGAATAAACATGAGGGCATTTCCAATGGTCATGGGAATCCTTTTCCTAGATTCAATTCATAAACAGCCGTTTCCCGGCAAACCTGCTATAGTGAGAATGCAAGAGTAATGCCTGTTAGATCTATTGGGGTCCGGCCATGGAGAGTCAAAGGCGGAAGCCTTTAACAAAAGGCTTTTTCAAATTTTATCCCTAAGGGGTTGTCAGAAGATGGCAGCCATCAAATAACATTTTTGTGGAATCAGAAACATTTTTGTTTTATTTTCCCGGAATCGGGAGGACCAACCGATTCACCATGAAAAGATCTTTGAAAGATCCCCCGGGCCTAAGCAAAGGGTTGAACGTGGAAAGTCCGGAGGATTTCCATGCGGGCTCCCCTGAACTTTTAACGCCTCAAGGGATGCACACTCCCGGTAAAAATCCGACAATATCCGTCCCAGACATTGGTTCCATGCCTCTACAAAATTAACGGCTTCAATTGTCTTCACGGGGATTTGGGCCGGATAGGTACGGATGACCACCGGGGCAAAACCTGCTTTGGTTTGTCTTTCCAGGGTGAGCCCCAGGACCATGACGCCTTTGGGGGCATTCGGATCCCGGATATCGGCGTAAAGCTCAACCACCTTGCCCCGGAGCCTGTATTGGACATCCAGGGAGTCGCCGGGCTGGACCGCCTTGAAAAGCCTGGATGCGTAAAGGTCTTCCCGGACGGAATGGGTGATCATCTCTGCCGGGGAAACCATGAACCTATTGTAGAAATCCACCTTGTACTGGTCCCTGGATACCCGGAAGACAAAGGAATCCGATTCAAATTCAGGAGAGATGTCAAAGGGAGAAACCAGGAGGTCCGCTCCCTGCTCCGGCTGTCCGGCTGTCCACGGGCCCGATGTGATGCGGAACAGATTCTGAAGGGGAAATTCGGATTTGATGCCGGAGCAGCCGATGAAAAAGAGAAGGCTGACAAAGACGAATAATTTTATGCTTTTTGATCCTGGATCCATCATCGGCTTTCCTTAAGGTTTTCCGGGGCGATTTTTTTAGGTGGTTTTTCCAGAAGCAGGCGCCCGGGATATTGTCTGATTTCAATGCTGAGCTGCTTGAGGTTTTCCGAGGTCCGTTCAAAATTATCAATGGTCTTGTTGATGGTATCCGTATTCAGCCAGATCATGGTTTCCAGCATCTTCGCGGTTTTGTTCACGGACAGCATCAAGGCATCCAGATCCTTTCCCATGGTTTCCAGTTTTCCTGACATGCTTTTTTCAAAACCGGTTGTCAGGCTCTTTGCATTTCCGGCGGCGGTCCTGAAATCCTGTAAGGCACCGTCAATGGGTTTTTTGGCCTGGTCCAGGATGGTGTTCATGTTTGAAAAAGAATGATCCGCATTCTCAATGATCCGGTTGAACTTATCCGAATCCAGGGTTTGGGATATCTTTTGGCTGGTCTGCCTGAGCTCGCCTAGAAGCCCCTCCATCTGAGCTGAAATTTCAGCGGTATCGATTTCTTCGGCTTTTTTGTTCAGGGTATGGAGCAGGGTTTCTATCTGGGCGGTCATGCCGCTGACATTGATCTGGGACAGGTTTTCCAGGATTCCGTTCAATGCGCTTTCCAGGCGTTTTATTCTGCTTTTCCGGGAGGGGATATAAAGATTTTTCGGTTTCCAGGAGATATCAAGCTCTTCCGTGTCTCCGGGAAAATAGTTGGTCTCCAGGTAGGCCGCCCCGGTAAGGCCCTTAAAGGCCAGGTTGATTTTCAGGCCCTGGGAAATGGCGGCATGGATTCTCTCCTCATTGGTTTTCCCGGTCTGGCCCACGTAGCACTCTTCAAAAATGGAAAAGGTAACCAGCACGTAATTGGACTGGACATGGTAGATCCGTGCCGGGGTGGTAATGGTTTTTACCGCACCGATTTTCACCCCCTGGTACTTTACCTCCGAACCGATATCCAGGCCCTGGACCGATTCATCAAAGCAGGTTTCGGCCATGAGTTCCTTTTTAAGGAACTTCCCGGCTCCAAACACGATGAGGAATCCGGCAAAGAGGATGAATGAAAGGATCACGAACAGGCCGAGCTTGAAAAAATTGGCGTTCTGGTTCATGGATGGACTGCCTCTGGAGGATGGCGGTTAAAAAAATTGTACACATAGGGATTGGAGGGGTCTGCCTTCAGGACCCCGGGATTCCCCCTGGCAATGATGCCTTTGGCTTCCTTTTCCAGCATGATGACCTGATCGGCAATGGCTAAAATGCTTTCCAGCTCATGGGTGACAATGACAAAGGTGATTTTCAGATTTGAGGCAAGGTCCATGATCAGACGATCCAGGCCGGCCGAGGTCAGGGGATCCAGGCCGGCCGAGGGCTCGTCCAGGAAAAGGATGGAAGGATCCAGGGCCATGGCCCGGGCAATGGCCGCCCTTTTTTTCATTCCCCCGCTGAGCTGGTCGGGCATGAGTTCCGCCCCGTGGCCCAGATCCACCAGATCCAGCTTGATCCGGGCAACAGTCTCCATGGCCTCCCGGGGAAGCCGGGTATACTCTTTTAAGGGGAGCATGATATTTTCAAGTACACTCATGGAGCCGAATAAGGCTCCGTTCTGGAAGGCCACCCCGATTTTCCGGAGCAGCCGGTTTTTCTTGTCCCCGGCAGCCGAGACCATGTCCTGGCCGTTGATAAGGACCCGGCCTGAAATGGGGGGAACCAGCCCGATCATATGCTTGAGCAGGGTGGATTTGCCGCAGCCCGATCCTCCCAGGATCACGAATATCCGGCCCGACTGAACCTCAAAGTTCAGGTTTTTCATTATGGGGATGCCCCCGTAACCGGCATCCAGGTTTTCGACTTTTATGGCTGTTTCTTTCATATCCCTAAAGAATAATAGACCACGGAAAAGATGCCGTCAAATACGGCAATGAGAATAATGGAGGAGACAACGGCCCGGGTGGTGGCCTCCCCCACGGCAGAGGCCCCCTGGCCGGTCTGATATCCCCGGATGCAGCCGGTGGCCGCGATGAGAATACCGAATACAAAACACTTGACAATGCCTCCGACAAAATCCTGCCAGGTGACGAATCCGGCCACCTGGTTGTAATAGGTGACAAAGGGATAATCAAAAGAGAGGATAACCACGGCGCCTCCTAGAATACCCACAAGATTGGCAAATAAGGTGAGCAGGGGCGTGACCAGGGTGGAGGCGATGACCCTGGGCAGGATGAGAAAGCGAACCGGCTCCAGCCCCATGATGGTCAGGGCGTCGATCTCCTCGTTGATCTTCATGGTTCCGATCTCGGCGGCAAAGGCCGAGGCGGACCGTCCGGCCAGGACGATGGCTGTCATAAGCGGCCCCAGTTCCCGGACCATGGCGATGCCGATGAGATTGGCCACATAGATCTCGGCCCCGAACATCTTCATGGGAATGGCAGCCTGGAAGGCCATGACCAGGCCCACGATAAAGCTGATCAGAGCCACGATGGGCAGGGCATCCACCCCGGACCGTTCCGCCACCCTTAAAGTGTCTGCCCAGCGGATCTGCCCCGGGTGCCTGAGACTGGAAATGAGGGCCCAGAAGATCTCTCCTGTAAAGGTGATAAAGGAGCCTGCATCCTGGAGAAACTCCGCCAGTTTTTCCCCTCTTTTTTCGATAAAGGACAGGGTTGCGCGGCCGCCGGATTCGGAGGAACGCCCCTCCCTCTTCTCTGCAAGATCCAGAACCGGAGAGAATTCAGGAGCCGGTTTCCGGAGAAGAAACTCTGTATTTCCCTTTTTTTCCGCCGCCGACCTGAGGCGGGAGATCAGAACAGCCCCGGCCGTGTCAAGGTAGTCCACCTTTTCAAGGTCAAGGATAATGCAGTTGCCCGGCGCCGTCTCAACGGTCCGGATCGCATTTTTCCAGATCCCGGCGCTCCCTTGGGCATCCAGCCTGCCTGTCAGGGCAAGGATAAAAGAGTCATCCTTTTGAACAGTCTTAAAATTCGGTAAAGTTTCGGGTTCCATTGATCAGGAGATTAACCATATCCGGGACAGGGAATCAATTAAAATCAGGAAATTCTCCTGAAAAACAGGGTTCGGAAGGCATGTTTTCGGTCACAATCAATGCCCCTGCCGGTTCTCCGGATGCATGGGAAGACAGATCATGAATTTAGAACCCTTGCCCGGCCTCGATTCCACGGTCATCTCACCATTGTGGTTTTCGGTGATGATGAAGTAGGAGACGCTCAGCCCCAGGCCGGTGCCCAATCCGGGCTGTTTGGTGGTGAAAAATGGATCAAAGACATGTTTGCGGGTGGTCTCATCCATGCCGGGCCCGTTGTCTTCGATTTCCATACAGGCCATGCCGCTGTCAATATCTGCATAGGTCCTGAGGATAAAACAGGGATCCTGTATCCTGGATGCCTGCATGGCCTGGGCCCCGTTGATGAGGATGTTGAGCAGCACCTGCTGAATCTTGCTTTCCCGGCAGGGTATGGCCGGCATATCACCGGCGTATTCCTTAACGATCCTGATATGCTTGAAGTCGTATTCCTTTTTCATATCGTAATCCGTAGCTGCCAGTTCTATGGTTTTATCGAGAACGGCGTTCAGATGACAGGGCATTATTTTTGTGTCTTCTTTTCGGGCAAAGCTGAGCATATTCTCCACGATATCCGCCACCCGCCTGCCTGAAGCGGTGATGGCGTCGAGCATGCGGGGGATATCCCTGATTTTCATGTACAGTTCCACGGCTTCCAGGGGGATGCCGGCCGTCTCAGCTGCTTTCTGGTTGGCCGGGATGTGGTCACCGGTCCCCAGCCGCCTGGCCAAGACCGAGGCGGTCTGCAGCATACCGGCCAGGGGATTGTTGATTTCATGGGCCATTCCAGCGGCCAGCCCTCCCACGGTGAGCATCTTCTCACTCTGGATCATCATCTCTTCCATGCGCACCTTTTCCGTCACGTCATCCACCCGGATTACGGCGCCGTCCACTCCACTGGAGACCAGAGGAAAGATGGTGATATCCTCAAAACGGGTTTCCTGGTCCGTTTTAAGCGGGATTTTGTGAGAACGGATCACCCGGCGTTCCCGGATGGAAGTTCTTATTCGCTCCATTTCCTCTGCCAGACGGGGAAATACCTTGACCAGAGGCTGGTCAAGGGCCTGTTCAAAACTCAGTCCGGTGGTCTGCTCCGTCCGGTTGTTCCACTGGGTGACCCTGCCCTCCTGATTCACCGCCACAAGCACCGAGGGCATGGAGTTGATGATGTTGGAAAGGTAGTTCTGCAATTGCCGCAGTTCTTTTTCCGCCTGTTTGCGTTCCGTGATGTCCTGGATAAAGACGATGGAGTACTGCTGGCCTTCGTATTCCAGAAGAGTCCCGTATACCTCCACCGGGATCGGGGAACCGTCTTTCCTGAGATGCTCTCTTTCCAATAAATGGAACCCCCTTTCCTTCAAATCATGCCACAACGGATCCCATTCTTCACGGGTAACTGCAGGATCAATGTCAAAGACGGACAGGTTCTTCATTTCCTCTTTGGTATAGCCCAAAAGCTGGGCCGCTTTCTGATTTGTTTCCAGAATCCGTGCATCCGGAGCCATCCGGTGGATGGCGATATTGGCATTATCCAGGCTGAACCGGGCGATCCTGAGGGACTCTTCGGCCTTTTTGCGCTCCGTGATATCCTGGACAAAGGCCACACGGAATTCCTGGTTTTCGAACTTCATCAGGTTTTCTATGACCTGGATTGGAATGATTTTTCCATCTTTGTTTTGATGAAAGGCCTCTGTGGTTTTAATCCCGGCTTCATTCAGCACTTTGGTAGTTTCGGCCCAATGCTCCATTGTGTATCCGGGAGCAAAATCAAAGACTTTCATGCGGCACAGTTCTTCCCGGGAAAAGCCAAGGGTTTCGCAGCCCTTTTCATTTACATCAAGAACTTCTCCCATGGGCCCCATCCGCCAGATGCCGAGGGGGGCCTTATTAAAAATAAACTGGGAAATCCGCATGGAGGATTCCATCTCCTTCCGGTTGGTGATATCCATCAGAAGCCCGTTGGACACAATGGAGTCTCCTTCCCTGCGGGGGGCTGAATTTCCGGAAAACCAGATTTCTTCCCCATTGGGTTTGATGAAGCGGCCCTCATAGTTCCATGGACTGACCTGGTCAATGGATTCCCGTATGGAATGGAGATACTGTTCCTTTTCTTCTTGGGGAATCCGGTCGCTGAATTGATGAAAGACCCTTTCTGTATCCGGCTCCAGACCAAAGAGTTCACTTATTTTTGTACTGACGAATTCAATAGTATAGTCATGGTCTTTGCTGCTTTTAAACTGGAACACCACCCCGGGGACATTGTCTGTAACCGCCTTGATCATTTTTTCGCTGCTCCGGTAATTTTCCCGGCTTTCCTCTAGATCCCGGACAATCCGGATGATATCTCTGGCCAGCAGGGCGCCCAATGAAACCAGTCCGCATAAAATGACGACCAGCAAGGCCCAGTTCAAATTCCGGTTGAGTCTGCCGGTGCGGGATATGTCCGACAGAATCTCGGCTGAAAAAGCCGAGCAGTCATCAACCAGTCTGCTTCCCGCAGCTGCCAGGTTCCGGTTGATTCTATCCAGCTCGGTAAAGGTTTTTACAATCTCCTGCTCATATTGAACCAGATCCGCCAGTTTCTGCTTGAGGGAATTGATGACCCGGTCGATTTCCGGTTCACTTCCCATCAATATATTGAGATAGTTGAGCTGGGTTTTGTGCTGTTCCATTGCTCCGGTGATCTGTTCTTTTTTCTGCCGGTATCCGGCAAGATCCCAGTCCAGCAGGAGTTCCGTCAGTATGAGCTGCTGTTGAATGTGAAGGGCCATGAGATCATAGGCCGTCTCTTTGATCCGGATTTTAAAGGGATCAAATGCTTTGCCCTGGTATATGGACACCCCCTCTTCCTTTCGATAGGGGGTGATGATCCGGTCTTTGACTTCCATGGAAAAGGATAAGCCGATTCGTTGAAACTTATTTTTTTCACGGTTCAGCAAAAGGGCCGGATAATGAATCTGGTTCAGGAGATAATGATATTCCGTGATCCTTTTATTGATATTTCCGAGCTTTTGTTTCCATACTTTGTTGGCCGGGGAGGCATCTATCACGTTGACTTGAAGGGATGAGATGTTTCGGGTGATCTTTTGCCAGAGATCCAGATCCCCGGTCTGGATAAAATTCTTACTCATCAGGCGGATGTTCTCCGCTTTCCCGGGCAGCTGCTGAATCCGGTAGAGGAGGTTCTGATTGTTCCGGCTTTTTGTTGAAAAATAGAGGTTAAGAAGGGAACTCAACAGACAGGCGCACACACCCAGGACGACGATGGATATTACCTTTTTATTGATGTTCCTATTCTGCCCGATGGGGATCCGCATTATTGATCTTCCTTGCCGGAACGGTATTCCGCCCTCTTGGCGATAACCTCTTTTTCGGAAAGCCAGGTCTTGGCGGCCGGGATCTCGATTACCGATTCAATGACGGCCAGCGGACAATCGGGAACATAGGTCAGACGGCCGAAAAAAGTGGGGCAGTTCATCTGGCCGTCAACGGCCCGGATGAAACTGTCCCCCCGGAGGCCGGTAAAGGACAAGCCTTTGAGCGCCCCGGCCACGGCGGATGGCTCGACGGATCCGGCTTTTTCTGCGGCCTTGTGCCATGCAAGCAGGGAATCGTAGCAACAGATTGAAAAATCAAGGGGATAGATCTGATACTGCTTGAAAAATTTTTGAATCAAGTCCCGGGTACCGGGATATTTTTTTGATAGATAATCCAGAGGCCCCCGGGAAATCTTCCAGATCCCTTCGGGTAGAATCCGATCGGATTCATCCGCAACAATGGAGAACCAGCCAAAGGCCGCCGTTTTTTTGAATAGATCAACAGCCTTGGCCTGCCTGAGAAAATGCCTCAAATCCTCCCCCCAGGTGGCAACCACCAGGGCTTCAGGCCGGCTGGCAATCACCTTTTGGATGGCCTCTTTATAATCCCGGGCACCCAATGGATGCCAGACCTCGGCTGCCCATGTTATGGGCGATCCGATGGTTTCAAAGTACTGCTTGAAAAATCCCATGACATCCCTTCCCCAGATATAGTCCGGCCCGAGCCAGGCATAGCGCTTCCAGGGCATTAAGGATGCAAAGATGCTGAACCCTAAGGATTCCATGCGGGAGTTGGGCTCAAAAAGAAATACATAGGAATGCCCCTTTTCAACCACAATGGACTGGGCATTGCCGATGGATACCAGGTAGGGGATTTCTAGTTCTTCACATGCGGCTGAGGCCTGCAACACACAGAGACTGGATGCCCCGCCGAAAACGGCGACAACATTTTCTTCGTTAACCAGGTCAGCCGTATGCCGGTAATGGAGTGCGGGATCATTGGCACCGTCCCGGTGAATCATTTGGATCGGCCTGCCCAGAAGGCCTCCCCGGGCATTGAATTCTGTTAGGGCGAACTGCGCAATTTTAAATGCATTTTCAGTATAAGGCTTGGATACAGAGGTGAAATCTCCGACAAAGCCGATCTTGACCGGCTCGGCTTCGCCTCCGGCCATGGGAGGCATGAAGAGAAATCCAGAGACAACAGATAAAAAGATTCTCCAAAATAAGGCAAATGATTTCAAGATTTTTCCTCCTGTTCGGGTTAAAGGCCCTTATCCGCCAAGGGTCGGAGGGTGGATCCGGGGCCGGGAGACCCTTTCAAAACGGAACGATTCGTACCGCTGTCAAGCATGGTTTCCGAGCAAGGCTTGCCTGGTATGGCCGGCATATGAATTCACGGCGATACATTTTTGGGGTTGAGAATGATTTATTATGTGAAATGTAGATGGAAAACAGCGTTTTTGTCAAGGAAAGTAAAAAATTATCAGAAGCGGGAAGTGCCGCCGGAAAGTGTCCCAACAGGGTGCCAGATCCTGAAGAAGATCAAGGCGACAGTTCCGGGAAGGCAGCCGTCAGGGTAACCCATTCGTCCATGCGGTCCTCATGGATCGTCTCCAGCCCGTGTTTTTCAAGGGCGTCAAGGACATCGGGCAGTCTCTCCCGGATAATGCCGGACAGGATAAGCCGGGTTTTGTGGTGCATGCATCTTTTAAGGTCTCCCATGATATCCACCAGGACCTGGGCAATGATATTGGCCCCGATGAGATCAAAGGGAACAGTGTCCAGCCGGTCCAGGGTGCAGCATTTGAGTCCGTACAGATCCGGCCGGATATTGTTTTTTTTAAGATTTTCTCCGCAGATCCGGACGGCAGTCTCGTCGGTGTCGATCCCCGTCATCTTTTCCGCCCCGAGCCCGGCAGCGGCGATCATCAAAATGCCCGACCCGGTGCCCACATCCAGGAAGCTGTTCCCCGGCCGGATGAACCTCTCAATCTGCCGAAGACACATGGCTGTGGTGGGATGGGTGCCCGTGCCAAAGGCCATGCCCGGATCCAGGTGGATGACGATTTCACCGGGTTCAGGGTCATAGGGTTTCCAGTCCGGCCGGATCACAATCCGCTTGCTGATGCGGGTGACGTTGAAGTACTGCTTCCAGGCGTCGGCCCACTCTTTTTCATCCACAATTTCCACTTGGATCCGGGTCTGAATATCAAGGCAGGACAATTTTTCTGCCTGCTCTTTGATTTTTCCAAGGATAATATCTGAAGAGTCCATGTCAGGCAGATACCCGGTAATGGAGTTTTGCTCCGGCTCCGGCAGGGTATGGGTGCCGAATCCCTCGTCGGGTTCCTCCAGGGGGACCTGGCAGACAACCCCCTTGAGGTTGAAGGAAAAAAAGATATTGCAGATCAGCTCTTCCGCCAGGAAAAGATCCAATGATGTAAAATCGATTTGAACTTTTCTGAATTTCATATTTCTTCAACACCCTTGTTTGGTTCAATCATCCGGACCGCTTGAATTTATCCTGGGAAAAGATTATTTTGCACATTCGTATGAATGTCAAACTTTATTTAAAAACCCCGGGAGCGCAGTCAATGGAAACGTCCCCTGTACCGGAACCGGCCCAGACTTTGGAAAATCCCTATCAACGCCTGGTCATATACAATTTTGAAGGGATACCGGCCCTGGACCGGGAAATTGAAAGGGATCCCCTTTTCCTGGGCATGTGGGTGGAGGAAGAGACTTCTTTTCTATTTTTCAAAGACCGGGCGGATGCCTCTATCCACCGGATTCAGGCCCGAAATCCGGGCATGGCTCTGGCGGAAACCTATGAGATGTCCTGTGAAGAATGGCACGGCGGCCCCATTGAGCCCTATTTCGTGGAGAGCCTCTGCATTGCCCCGCCCTGGAACCGGCCGGAGCTTCCGGCCGAAGAGAGAATCCGGGAGATTCTCCTGGATCCCGGTGTGGTCTTTGGAACGGGCCGCCACCAGACCACCGAAGACTGCCTGGATCTCATCCACCGGCTGTTCACCCGAAAAAAAATCTCCTCCATGCTCGATATCGGCACGGGAACCGGCCTGCTCTCCCTGGGAGCGGCCGCCCTTGGCAGCCCCAGAGTCCTGGCCTGCGACTTCAACCTTTTGGCCGTGAAGACCTGCCTTGCCAATATCCGGCTCAACCGCTTCCAGGACCGGATCCTTGCCTTCCAGGCCCGGGGGGAACAGGTCATGGATCTTGAGTCGGATCTTCTGGTGGCCAATATCCACTATGATATCATGAAAATCCTGATCCAGACTCCGGGATTTCTTGAAAAAAGATACTTTATCCTGTCCGGACTCTTAAACTCCGAGGCCAAAAAAATCCTGGCGGATCTTGATCCAATGCCGGTCCGTATCGTGGAACGGCGCTGCCCGGACGGAATCTGGAACACCATTCTCGGGGAAAGAGCCTGAACTTGTTTTCCGGAAAGGATTGATTATCTTAGAAAGAATATTTTTTATCCAAGACCGGTTGCCCATGATACAACTCATAAAAAAAGGAGCTTAAAAATGAAAGTTGTCGGATTCAACGGCAGTGCCAGGAAAAATGGAAATACCGCCTGTTCTTTAAACACGGTTTTCGCCGAACTGGAAAAAGCAGGGATTGAGACGGAGATGATCCATGTCGGCAAAGAAAAGATCCGGGGATGCATTGCCTGTCACGGCTGTGTCAAAAATCAGAATCAAGCCTGTTCCTTTGAAGATGATCCCGTGAATGAATGGATCCGGAAGATGAAACAGGCCGACGGGATTCTGCTCGGATCTCCGGTCCACTTTTCAGGCGTGGCCGGTACAATGAAATCCTTTCTTGACCGTGCCTTTTTCGTGGCCACGGTGAACGGAGGCCTGTACCGCCACAAAGTCGGCGCTGCCGTCGCTGCGGTCAGGCGGTCCGGAGGAATCTCCACGGTGGATACCCTGAACCATTACATCAGCTACTCAGAGATGATCATGCCCTCTTCAAACTACTGGAATGTGGCCTATGGCCTTCATCCCGGAGAAATGGAACAGGACGGGGAAGGGAAACAGATCATGGAGATTCTGGGCAGAAACATGGCCTGGATCATGAAGGTTATCGGCCACGGGAAAGAGGCGTTTCCAGCCCCTGAGCCGGCTGCCAAAATCATGACCAATTTTATCCGGTGATATGGAATCCATGCTCTGCCGGATCTTTGGTTCGGCAGGGCAGAAGGAGTCAACAATGACGACAGGAGAAATTACCCTTCTGGACGGTGGGATGGGAAGGGAACTGAAAAAACGGGGTGCCCCGTTCAAACAGCCGGAGTGGTCTGCACAGGCAATGATGGCCGCCCCCGAGATCGTCAAGGAGGTCCATAAGGCATTTATTGCCAGCGGCGCCTCGGTGATAACCACCAATAGTTACGCCCTGGTCCCTTTTCATCTAGGCGAAAAAAGGTTTAAAGATCAGGGAAGGAATCTGGCAAGATCTGCGGGAAAAACGGCGCGTGCAGCCGTCAGTGAAACCCGGCCCGGCATCCGTGTTGCCGGTTCCATTCCCCCCTTGTTCGGGTCCTATCGCGCCGATCTGTTTCAACCGGATCGAGTCATTGAAATAGCACGCCCTTTGATTGAAGGCCTCAACCCGCATGCAGACCTATGGCTCTGTGAAACCCAGAGTCTAATTGATGAACCCCTCCGGATCAAGTCATTGATTGAGAGCCTGGACATGGAAAACAGACCGTTCTGGGTTTCTTTCACCCTGGAAGATTCACGATTGCACAATGAACCCATATTACGTTCCGGTGAATCTGTTGTCGATGCGGTCGAAGCAATGGTCGATGCCAAGGTTGATGCTATTTTATTTAATTGCTGCCAGCCGGAGGTCATCGGCCCCTCCCTTAAGACAACCCGGGATCTATTGGCATCCCTGGATGCCAAAAACATCGAAATCGGCGCCTATGCCAATGCTTTTCCGCCCCAACCCAAAGATGCAACCGCAAACGAGGGGCTGAATGAATTACGTACCGATCTGACCCCATCATCCTATCTGGACTGGACCCGCCAATGGATTCAAGAAGGAGCGACTTTGATTGGAGGCTGCTGTGGGATCGGCCCCGAGCACATCGCAGAACTGTCTAAAAAACTGTGAATTTCAGGCATAATTCAGGGGACGATATCCATAGCGGTTTTCATAATATCCGGTATAATACCAATTTTTAGACTATACTCTTATTAAATCTGGAGGTTTTTTTTTGGCATTGATCCAAGACGCAGTAAGCAATGATGGAGTTTTCGTAGTAAGACTATTGATGGCAATGGTGCTGGGGGGCCTTGTGGGCCTGGAGCGTCAAACCAGAGGACGGGAAGCCGGCTTGCGGACAAATATCCTGGTTTGTATTGGCTCCGCAGCAATCATCGTCGCTTTTCAAAAACTTTCATTGGAATTTAACGTGGGTGCTGAATCCGCAATTCGAATGGATCCGGCCCGTGCTGCTGCGGGCGTGATTACCGGAATTGGTTTTCTCGGTGCCGGGACAATCGTTAAAAGCAAAAATTTCGTTCGGGGGCTGACAACTGCCGCCTCTATCTGGGTTGTTTCCGCGATCGGGGTGACGGTTGGACTTGGTGAATATGTTATTTCCGTTGTTCTTACTCTGCTGGTCCTTTTGTCCCTGTACCTTCTTCATCTGCTCCCGATTAAGGGCGACTGCTATTTTTCATTGCAGTTGGAATGGACCGGTGATCTTGGCCTTCTTGGTGAAATATCTGATCAGCTTGCCCAGGAGGGGATGCAAATTAAAAACCGCAGCCTCGTTCATGAGCCGAGGACAAAAACCTGGAAAGTGACACTTGCCCTTCAGACCCGTGGGAACGAACAGAGCACCACAATGATAGATCGATTTCAAGGGGACGAGCGTTTCGAAAGAGTAAGCTGGAACTAGTTTTGGAGCGGGCCATTGGGGGAATGTCCTGGCAGATTGCTGAAAACAGGCCTGTTAAAACGGCAGATCTGGCTGTTGATTGTAAATTGAACACCTGTTTCGTGCAGCCCAATGGAAAAACAACTCAACTGACCTCTGATGACCTCTGATTTTTCCGACCAGGATCATTTAGGTCCTGTGGTTGTGACCCGGTCCCATTTTAACCGCTTCGACAACAGATTTTGCATGGGAACGGCTGATATGATGGTATGCTCCTCCCAAAGCCTCTGAAAGTAAAAGCATGTCCCTGGATTTTTCCATGGGCGGCTTGGTGTCAACGACAATGGAATGGATCTTGTCCCGGCCGATGCGCCCAGCAATCAGAAAAAGCTCATCCATCACTTCCAAAAGTCCGCGGCTGGAGTCATGGGGGACATTTGCCTCTCCGTCGGAAATCACCACGAGCAATGGCTGGATTCCCGGGTCTTTCAACCGCTCGTTTTTCACCATCTGCCAGGCTTTCATCAATCCGTCGGCAAAGGGAGTGGCACCGCCTGTTGGCAGGGCTTTCAGACGTTCCCTGGCCAGAGCGAGGCTCGATGTCGGCCTTAGAATTACCTGGGCGGATTTTTCCCTGAACGCAACCATGCCCACCCGGTGCCGTTTTTTGCCTGCCTTTGCGATCAGGGCAAGGGCTGCGCCCTTGGCCGCCCTCATCCGGACAAAGGTCCCCTCCCCCATGGAATCGGAGGAATCGACCAGAAAAACAATTAAAGTTCGTCCCGGGCGTTTAAATACTTTTTTGCGAAGGTCAGGAGATTCTATGGGGGTATTGCCGGTTATTCCGTCCTGGGCGTTTCGGATAAGAGCCGCCCGCAAGGTTGCGTCAAAGGCAAGATGAAAGCCTCTTTCTTGGGCTTTGACCGGAGCGCTTTTGACGTACCTGCCCGATTTTGCGGCCATCAGGCCTTTTGTCTGTTTTCCTAGGGAATCACAATGGATATCAATGGATTCCATCTCGATATCCTGGACGCAGATTAACTCATCGGCTTCAAAAACAGTTTTTTTTTCTCCTCAAAAAAGGAAAAGAGCATGTCCACGTTGGACGCGGCAGTTGCACCCGGGGTCTGCATGGAGATATCGTCCCAGTCATCTGAATCCTCCGTGGCAAAGGAAGGGGTCTCGGCGGTTTTGCCGTCCATGACTTTAGAAAGGACCTCCTCGAGTTTTTCCCGGAGCATTTCCGGGGTGGCCAGATGAAGATCGGTCATGCGATGGGGCAGGACAAATCGGGCGGCTTCAATGATATGCTCTTTTTCCACCACCTGTTTTTCAAGCATGGAAGCCAGCGCCTTTGCTGTTTTTATCATCGCCACATCGGCCCTGTGGCCGTGGGCCGCCACTTCCATGGAAAGGCGGACAGCCAGGTCAAGCATTTCATCCGGCACTTGGATCCCATCAAAAGAGCCCTTGGACTGAAGGATCAAACCAGAGAGAACCTTTTCCGATCCAGAAAATTTTTCCGAAAATAATTTTGGATCCCGGTCAAAAGAGATCCGGTTTTGCACGACCTGCCGGCGCAGCCCCACATCCTCCAGCCCCCTGACCGTGAGGCTCAGGCCGAACCGGTCCAGTAACTGGGGCCGCAAATCCCCCTCTTCAGGATTCATGGTTCCCACCAGGATGAATTTTGCCGGATGGCTGTGGGATATTCCCTCCCTTTCCACTATATTGATGCCGGATGCGGCGGAATCGAGTAAAATATCGACCAGGTGATCATCCAGAAGGTTGACTTCATCGACATACAGAATCCCCCGGTTGGCTGCGGCAAGCAATCCCGGCTCAAACCTCCGCTCTCCTGTTTTCAGGGTATGCTCCACATGCAGGGTTCCCACGACACGGTCTTCCGTGGCGCTCAAAGGCAGTTCAACCACCGGCATTGTGTACTCGTCGGTTTCCAGATTTTCCCCCTTGGAGATTCTTTCCAAACAGGTTTTGCACAAGCTTGCAGGATCATCGGGTGAGCAGTGATACGGACAATCCCGGACCGCTTTGATTTCCGGCAAAATCCGGGCCAGGGCCCTTACGGCCGTGGATTTTCCCGTACCTTTATCTCCGGCAATCAATACGCCGCCGATGCCCGGATCCACGGCATTCAGCAGCAGCGCCGTTTTCATCCTTTCCTGGCCGATGATTGCGGAAAAGGGATAGATATGCTGTTTCATCATTTAGATCTTATCTTTCTATTTTTTCTATTTCTGCCCTGGGCTCAATGGCCGGAACCTCTTTTCAATTTATCAAGTATGCTCCGTTCTCCTGACCTTTACCATGAGAAATTCGCTGATATCACAATGGAATTATCCTGTCAAATTGGATCCGGACATGACTTGACTGTCCCACAAGTTTATTTTTTCCCCCAACGAAGCAGCAGGGGGCGGCCCACCATGGCCACAAGCACGATAATTTCGAAAAAGACCAGAGCAATGACATTGGTGTTCCAGAGACGGAAGATGAGGGCAACGGTGGCGATACGGGTCAACAGCAGGGAGAAAAACAGAACAATGAGCAAAGTGATAATGGGAATCATAATGCTTTCTTCCAGGGCAGCCGGGCCAAGTCAACACTGTCCTTTTGTTTTGACGGGAATCGGATTTTCATCGTTCCCGGTCTGCTGCCAGGATACCATACCGGTTTCCGAGCATCTCCAATATCCCTGGAGTGATTCCTTCGGGCAGGGCAGGACCCAGGCAGATCTCTTTCAGGCCCAGGGAAAAGAGGGCCATGACCACACCCATGGATTTTTGCCCGGGCCAGGAAAAGAAGAGACTGACGGGAAGGGAGGAGGCAGGTGCGCCGAGGAGATCGGAAAGGGTACGGATCACCCGGACAACCTGTCTCGGGTCCCGGCATTGTCCGATCATTTTTGTCAGGGACGTGTCTGGAAAAAGATCGGAATCATGAAAAGAAACTCCAATATCCCTGCAGGTGATAAAAACGGCCATGGCATCTTCGGGTATCCGGGGCAGCCATTTACCATCTGTCTGCCATGGGTTTGTCCGGCTGCATTCCGCCACCAGGAAAATTCTGCGTATATCTCCCTTTTTCATTTTACTGGAAATATGGTCTGCCTGGGCAGTGAAGGGTTTTAAATCATTTCCCACCTCAGCTTTGCCTTGGTCCTCCTCTTTTAAAAATCCCTCCATGGCCAGGGCATGGTCGATCACCCGGCTGAATTTCCGGTTCATAATATGAAAGACTCCGGGCCGGGCCAGGGGGCCGGAGGTAAACAGGTTGGAGATTTTTCCGGTTATGTTGGGTACAGGGCCTCCGCCCGTTAGAAGCACGGCCCCGGGAAACCGGAAAAAATCCTCCATGGGGCTGGATTCTCCGGGTTCATAGTGCCCGGCCAGTTCTCTGAACTGTCTGAACCTGGGATACTGGTGGGCCTCCAGCATCTCTCCGTAGGTATATATGTGGACGCCTCGTCCCTTTGCCTGACGGAGAAGGGCTTCCAGGTCCCGGAAATTATGGCCTGCCACCAGAATTGCCCTTCCCTTTCGGGCTCCCAGGGGGACCCTGACGCTAAAAGGCTGGCCATAGTGCCGGATGCAGGCTTGATCCAGGAGCCCCATGATTTTGGCTGCTGAACAGCCGCAGGCTTCTGCCCGGGCAGTCCAGTCGTCAGGGTCCGGATCATTCCGGTGAATGGCGGCCAGTCCGTTCTGAAGGGAGGTAAAGACCGATTCATTCTCCACTCCCAGAAGATGGGCATGGGCTGCATAGGCGGCCAGTCCACGGATACCGGAGAGCAGGAGATACCCGAGGGAATTGGTGTCCCGGCTTTGGGAAGGTAGGGAATGGGGCAGAATCTGGTCTGCCTGGGAAAGAAGACCGGGAATGGTGGTGGCCGGTTCAAAATCTGCCGGCCCTTTAGGAAGTCTCACCTCGCCGGCCATGGAATGAACCTGTTCCCTGAGCCGGTCCCGGATGACCACGGCCTGCTGGATCAACTCAATGATCTGATAGGGATCAATGAGCCATTCACTGCTTGTCGCGGTCGCGGCCCTTGCCGTAAACACACCGGCAGATGCAGGGAGACCTTTTTTCTGCCCTGCCCTTACCAGCTGGCTCAGCCCGATCAGGCTGTAAGTCAAAAGATCTTGAAGCGTCTCTGTCAGGTGCTGACGGGACCAGGGGTAGGCATTTGGGCCGGCCTCTTTTTCGTCTGTTTTTTTTTTCATCTGGCGGTAAAACATGATTCCCAGACTCATTTTTTTCGGTTAATGGAAATAGGCCAGGCTCTGCCTGAAGGATTCGTCTATATGGCCAACCAGTTCCTCAACCCGGCTTTTCATATCAATCCATTCTTCTTTGTTTTCACTCTGCCGGAGTTCATTAAATTTGGTGTTAAGACCCTGGTGCAAGATTTTTATTTCATCCAGTTTGGATCGGGACAGGTCCTGCTGATCCGCTTGGTTAGACAGCTCTGCAATCTTTTTTTCCCATTTATTGAGCCAATCTTTCAATTTGTTTTCATATTTCTTCCTATTATCCATAAAACCTCCTCATGTATGCGCCTCCGGTTTTACCGGCAACGCCTGTGATTCATTTTTAATGACCGGGAAACCCGGTCAGCGGGTCTGATCTCGGACCGGCTCAAATTTTCCGTATCATTTACCTGATCACATCTGCCATGGATAATAAATGAGGCCTTACCTGTATTTCAGCCCAAGAAAACATGTAAAATTTTGGTTTTCTTTTTCATGGGTTTTCTGGTCAGTGGTGCAGACAAGGATCGGATTGGTTCGGAAAAAAGACGGGTTCGGAATTTTTCAATCCCTGATCCGGTGAGATCCTCCGGAGAGGAAAGTGTTCAGGAAAAGGAACTGCAGGGCAGAAAGGAGTGCTGCCCATACGCAAAGGAAAAGCTGTCCGGAGACTCCAGGCAAAAAAGGAGCAAGGACTTGCCGTTCTTATCCGGCAAGACTTCTAGGGTGCTGCCAGACCCTGGTCAATGGCAAAGGAAGTCAGCTCGGAGACGTTGTGAAGGTCCAGCTTCCCCATGATATTGGACCGGTGGCGTTCAACGGTTTTCGGGCTGATGCACAGCATCTGGGCAATTTCCTTGCTGGTATAGCCTTCGGCCACCAGCTTGAGGACTTCCCGTTCCCGGGGGGTGACATTGTCCCATGCCGACTTTTTCTTAAGGGTTTTGCGCCCCTCCAGATAGCCTTCCATGACCTTATCCGCGATTCCCGGGCTGATATAAGTTTTACCGGACAGCACCACATTTACCGCCGTTAAAAGCTCTTCCTGGGTGGCGTCCTTGAGGCAGTATCCCGAGACCCCCTCTTCAAAACAGTCCAGGACAAAGTGGTCAGCGTCGTGGATGGTCAGGGTGAGAATCCGGATGTCGGGCAGATGCCGCCGGATTTCCCGGATGGCGGACAGACCGTCCATTTTCGGCATGGACAGATCCATGAGTACCAGATCCGGTCCGGGCTCCAGGGCCAGGATGGTCTCCACTGCTGACAGGCCGTCATGGGCTTCTCCCACCACTTTCAGGCTTTCATCGGCATTAATCATCAGGCAGAGACCTTCCCGAAGCAGGGTATTGTCATCCACCACCACCACTCTTTTTTTCTCCATTCACTTCCCTCCTGACTGGCTACGGGTAACGGCCCGGACCAGGTGGTTTTGGTTCATGGGAATAGACCTGGTAAATGAAATAGCACACCCTGTTTTTTTATTCAATTCACCATAAAAAGGATACACCCTTCTTTCTTTCGATTTGGGGGGAATCCCATATTGGCAAGGTGCGGCATTTGAGGTGTAATTAACAGGTAAGAGACAGGACCATTTCACAACAGGGCCGTGTCTGACAGAATCATCTAGTAAGGAAAGGAGTAACCATGCTAAGAAGTGTAAATCAAATGATCGGATACAGACTGAACGCCACGGATGACGAACTGGGAAAATGCCGGGACCTGCTCTTTGACGACCGATGGTGGACCATCCGCCATCTGTTGGCCGACACCGGTACATGGATGAGCGGGAAACAGGTATTGATTTCCCCTATGATGATCCTCAAACCGGATTGGGAATCCAGGAAGATTTTTTTGAAGGTGCCTAAAAAAACCGTTGAAAACTGTCCGGTCTCTTCAGCGGATGAGCCTGTGTCCCGGGAGTATGAAAAGAAAATGGCTCTCTATTACGGATATCCGGGCTACTGGGCAGGAGAATCCCTGTGGGGGCCGGCCGCCTCCCCGGCAGCCCTGGAGCAGATCGCTTCCCAGGTGGCTGAAAAGAAAGCCAAAACAAAGCCGGAGGAAACAGAAGATCCGGAAGAATCCAATCATCTGCGCTCTTTTGATGAGGTGAAAGGGTACCGGATCCATGCGGCGGACGGGAGCATCGGCCACGTGGACGACTTTATCGTGGACGATGAGACCTGGGCACTTCGCCATGTCGTAGTGGATACGGGAAACTGGCTGCCCGGCAGGAGAGTGCTGCTTTCCCTGGACTGGGCAAAGGACGTGGATTGGGACGAGCAGAGCCTGACCATGGACCTGACAAAGGATGAAATTAAGAACAGTCCTGAATTTGATCCGGAAAAACCTGTGAATAAAGAATACGAGACCCGCCTCTATGATTTTTACGGCAGACCGGTTGAACACAATATCAACAAGCGGATTCAGCAGCAGATTGCCAATCCCTTTATCTAATCTCCAATCATCGAATCAGAAAAGCGCCGGTGCCGCCCCTCCATTGGGGCGGCACCGGCGCTTTTTTATGCCAGCCTTAAACCGGACTCAGGATCCATTAGGTATCAAACCGCCTGCTGGTCTGCCAAAAGTTTTTGCACCGGCGAAGGATCGTAGGGCCGCAGGGCCAGAGGTCCCTGTTGCAGAGTCTGGATGCGGGAGGTAAACTCCGGTTTGGGCTGATTCAAGTAAATTCCTAAGGGAATGGTATCTCCAAAGGTCATTGCCAGCTTCATGGCCCGGTCAAAGTCCCGGGGATCTGGATTGTTCTCTTTTTTGATCCGCTCCTTGTACCAGGCTGCGGTATTGAGTTTGTTAAAGGAGACACAGGGCTGGAGAATATCGATCACGCTGAATCCTTTGTACTCCATGGCCGCTGAAATCAGTTCTGCCAGATGATCCGGTTCCCCTGAAAATCCCCTGGCCACAAAGCCGGCCCCCATGGTCAAAGCCAGGGCCGGCCCGTTGAGGGGGGAGGAGATCACCCCCTGGGGCTGGAGAGGAGTTTCCATCCCATCCATGGAGGTGGGAGAGGCCTGTCCCTTGGTCAGTCCGTATACCTGGTTGTTGTGAACCAGTACGGTCAGATCCGGATTGCGCCTCACCGCATGGATAAAGTGGTTTCCCCCTTCCCCGTAACAATCGCCGTCCCCGGTGTTGACCAGAATTTTCAAGTCATGGTTGGCCATTTTCGCTCCCAGGGCAATGGGCAGTGCCCGGCCGTGCAGGCTGTGAAGCATATTGCACTTGAGAAAATGGGGGGTCTTGGCTGCCTGGCCGATACCGGAGATGATCAGAATCTCTTCCGGTGACAGGTCCTGATCGGCCAGAGCGGTCTTCATGGCGTTCAGGATGCCGAAATTTCCGCATCCCGGGCACCATTGATTGGCATAATCATTGTCAAATATCTTTTTAGCTGTCATATCCGTTTTCCTCCATCTGCTGGACTGCATCTGCGATTTCTTTGGGAATCAAGGGCCTGCCGTCGTACCTCAGCACCGAGCCATGGGACTGGATCCCGGTTTCCGCCCGGAGAAGGCGGCTGAACTGGGCAGTGGAATTCTGCTCCACGGCCACGATTCGGCCGGATGATCGTTCCAGGCAGTCCAGGACCTTTTCTCTGGGAAAAGGCCACAGGTCCGTAAACAGGAGACACCCGGCATCCACCCCCTGGTCCCGGAGGATATGGACCGCCTCGGTAACGGCACCGGCTGAGGCTCCCCATGCGATGAGCAGGACATCCGCTCCGGGTGACAGGGACCGGGGGGCTTCCATTTCTTCCATCATGGCCGGGACCTTGGCCGCCCGTTTGTCCATCATGGTTACCCTTACGTCCATGTCCTCGCTGATGTGGCCGTCCTCCCGGTGTTCGTCACTGGCCGCTTTGACCAGGGCCTTCCCCTGGCAGGGAAGTGCCCGGGGGGATATGCCGGATTCGGTTCGGGCAAACCTTTGATATTTTTCCGGGTTGTCCATGTCCTGGTCCGTCACCACAAACCGCTCCACACGATCGTCTGCTTTTAGGGCAAATTCCAACGTGAAGACAGATTCAGCCAGGTACTGGTCGGCCAGGACAATGGCCGGGACCTGGTATTTTTCGGACAGATTGAATGCCTTTTTCATGATTGCAAAGGCGCCGGCCGGATCTGACGGGGCAAAAACAAACCTAGGGAAATCGTCCTGGGAGGCATGGATGGAAAAAAGCAGATCCCCCTGGCCGGTCCGGGTGGGCAGACCGGTCGACGGACCGGGCCGCTGGGCATTGATGATCACCACCGGGGTTTCGGTCATGGCCGCCAGCCCAAGTCCTTCTGTCATCAGACAGAATCCGCCGCCGGACGTGGACGTCATGGCCCTGGCACCTGCGTAGGATGCGCCCACGGTCATATTAATGGCCGCAATTTCATCTTCTGCCTGCTCCACCACCAGGGGGACATTTCCCGTCCATCCGGCCAGGTATTTCATGATTCCCGTGGCCGGGCTCATGGGATAAAATGAGGCGACCCGGCAGTCGGCGGCCACGGCCCCCAGGGCAAGGGCCTGGGACCCGTCCATGATCACGCCCTTGGGCTGGGAGGAACGGGCCAGGGGGGACTGGGAAAATGGTTTGTCCTTTACCGCTTCAAATCCCAGCTCGGCCGCCTTGATATTGCTGTCGATCACGGCCTGATCCTTATCTGAAAATACCTGGGTCAGCATGGATGAGACCAGCTCAAAAGGGGCGCCCAGGATGGCCAGGGCAGCCGAAGCTGCCACGGTATTGGCATAGATTTTCCCTCCGGCCTCCTTGGCAATATCCACAAAGGGAACCGCTGAGATCCCTTCTTTATCCTTTTCCGCATCCAGGAGGATCAGACCGCTGTCTGCCATTTCATCCTGGTGCAGGTATACGCTTTCTTCGTTCAGGGCAATCAACAGATTCACCTGGTGACTGGGGGCATGGACCGGCCGGTCGCTGAACCGCAGCTGGAAAAAGCTGTGGCCGCCCCTGACCCGGGATTCAAAATCGTTGATGCCCATAACATAATAGCCTGCATCCCGGCAGGCCCGGGCCAGAAGGGTTCCCACGGTCTGTATGCCCTGACCGGCGGCCCCTCCTACTTTTATGGTAAAATCACATTCCATTGATTGTGATCTCCTTTCTCTGTTAAAAATTGACATTGGCAATCAAATAAAAACGGCCGCCCTAAGGGCTGTAGCCATGATCAAATAAAATATCAGGAAAATGGGAAAGAAACGATACAGGATTCTGTGTAGTTCTGCATGGGGAAACCATGCAAAATCAGACAAAACCCTGCCCCGGGAAGAAATCAGTTGATTTGGGCCGCCTTGCGGACCGAGGCGATAATCAGGTCTGAAGAGGCGTGTTTGGTCAGATAACCGCAGGCTCCTGCCTTTCGCATGGCCTGGCCAAATCCCTCATCTTCATACATGGACAGCCCGATGACGCGGATGTCCGGCTGCCGGGAAAGAATTCGGCGGGTGGCGTCCATGCCGCTCATGTCTCCGAGATTGATATCCATGAGGATGACATCCGGATCATGTTCCAGGGCCATTTCAATTCCCTTGGCACCGGACCCCGCTTCCCCCAGGACCGTGAAATCCGGCTCTGTCTGCAGCAGCCCCCTGAGCCCCTGGCGCATGACACTGTGGTCATCCACAATCAGGATGCCGATCCCTTTTTCCTTTTTCCGGACCTGTACGGCCTCCTTCTGAAGCGTCTGTCCTTCGGCCCCATTCTCATCTTCCGACAGAAAGGGACCGGCAGGGGCGGTCAGGGTGACCCGGGTGCCCCCGTCCACAGCCGCTTCAATGATCATCCTGCCGTCAATGGCAGCCAGTCGCTCCTGGATGCTGAACAACCCGAGGGTGGCATTTTCCGACTGGGGCTGCTCGATGATACCCGTGTCAAAACCCTTTCCCTGGTCTTCGACCACGAGACTGATCAGGTGTTCGCTGGTCCGCTGCACATAGATGTCGGCAGAATCGACCCCGGCATGTTTCACCGTATTGAGCAGCAACTCTTTCACTCCTTCATAAAGCAGGAAACTGGTCTCTTCCTCAATGGGATCAATCTCGTCATAGATGGTCAGGTTGACTGTGAATTGAAACTTGTCCGTCATATAGGTTCTGAGAAAGTTCAAGCCGCCTTTGAGCCCGTTATTCTGCAGGGCTGCCGGACTGAGTTCCACCGACAGGGAACGAAGGGCCCCCAGAGCCTCCACAAGAATCCCTTCGATTTTGGTCGAAATCTGACCGACTTCAGGGTTTTTATTCCTTCTCTGCAGTTCCCACAACTGCATTCTGGCACCCACCACCAGGGGCTGGATATGATCGTGGAGCAAGGCGGACAGGGCCAGGCGTTCATCCCTCTCGGCCCGGCTCAGCTTATTGGCCATGCGGCGCAGACGGACGGCCAGGCTTTCCACCTGGGCATCTTTTTCCATAAGTGCCCTGCGGAGAATCCGGTTTTCCCGGGGCTCCTCCGGGTTCTCGCTGGAAAAGCAGGGTCGGGTCATTGGATCTCCAAAGCGCTGAGACCGGTCTGGACCGGTCCGGTAGTGAAATTCACGGGGTTCTGTTTATTCATTATTTCCAAGTAGTAACAAAAATTAATACCCCGGACAACAGCCGGATGCATTTTTACAATGGCCGGCCATGATCTCTTTTCTGTCCTTCTTGTCTGCAGGTTTGCGGCACGGAAAATACAAGATCCTCTCCATTGAAAAAATCCGGTTCCGATTTTATGATTTTAACAGATCTTGAGGCAGATGACACAGTCTTTTTCATGGACCGTGATGAACGAATCACTCAATTTATTTGAAAGGAAGGTAAGATGACACAGAAAACAACAGACCGTGTAATCGAAGAAAAAGTCAAGCGCCAGAACATGATGGATAAATTATCCATTGAAGCAGGGCAGGCAGACACCTGCCGGCCCGAAGGCCGGAAAGATCTATATGTCCGAAAACTGGAAGAACGCGTTGAATCCCTAAAAAATATTCTGGACCACATGACTGAAAAAAGCCGGGAAATGGAAGAGGACTTAAGACAGGCCTATGAATCGGAAAAGAAAACCCTGGAAAGCCGGCTCCGGAATCTTCAGGGCAGTCTGGGCGATATCCGCCGGGCCTCGGAAGATGCCTGGCAGGAGATGGGAGCAGGGACCAGCAAGGCACTCAAGGAACTGGTCAACGGATTCAAGTCAGCCGCTTCAAAACTCAAATAGGGATCTCGACTCAATCCAATAAATATAGAATTTAAAAAGGGTCCTGCCCCCGGAACATTCCGGGGGCAGGACCCTTTTGGATGTCGGAATATGAGTCCGGCCTCAATCAGGCTTTCCACAACCCGTGGACATTACAGAACTCCCTGACCTGGACATCCGGGGAAAGATTTTTAAATAGGGTCTGGGGATCCTGTCCGGGTTTCAGATAGTGACGGCAGGTGTCTTCGCCGTCAATGGCTTCGATCCACTGAATGAAATGATCTTCTTCCATGGGATGGGGATTGCTGCCTACAGTCACCTTGATTCCCTCTGCCACGGCTTCGACCACAGGAACATGCTTTTCCTTACCCTGATCTTCGGTTTTTTCCTCAAACAGGGCCATATTCTGCCCGCAGCAGACCAGGTCTCCGTCACCGCCGTCAATGACTTCAACCATATTTCCGCAGATGTCACATTTATAAATCTGTTTTTTTTCAGCCATGTTGCCTCCTTTGGGGTGAAAATGAATCAATTGAGTTACAAGATTTTCATGAACTGCCGAATCTGCTGAAGACCCTATCCAAAGCCCAGGGGAAAGCCAATGGGTGGATTCCTGTATTTGTCCCATTCATCCCCCTCAATCGCCTGGACTTCATTTTTAGAGGTGGACTTGGGTTTACATTCTCTTGTCAGCTTCATCAGAATGACCGGATGGACAGAGTATTGTATTTGGGGAATAAAAAAATTTCTGCCGGTCCCCATGATATTGGTAAACCGGATTGATTATATGATCATTGAGCCGGTAGAAGCGGAGTCCCTGATTCAAGCCTCAGTTCTCAATTTGAACTTTTCTGCAGATGGCAGCGAAAAGATCTGCTGCCTGGCCGACAGCTTATCTTTCGCGGCCCAGGGATATATTGGCTGTAAACTTCATCAGCAGGTGGAGGAGCACCGCATCCATATCGTATCCGGAACGCTGGTAATGGAATTTAAAGTCATTGATGGCGTTTTTAAAGGCCCGGTAGTCGCTCAGATTTTTCAGTCCCACAGGGGATGCTCCGCCCGGGGTGAGCTGATGCTCATCCACCCATACCTTGTTGATGATGATGGGATCGATGTTGTCATCCTTGGGGAAATGGATTTTATAGCTGTACTGGAATTTCTTGCTCTCATCACAGGAAGAGATCTTTTCCAGGGCGATCTCGAGAAGGGGCGTCTCTGATTCATATCCTTCATATAAGGCCCAGAAAGACATTTTATGGGTATTTTCGCTGTCTTTTAATTCTTTTGTATAGGTGATGGTTTTTTCGTTTTCATTTTCCGCATGGACCTCTGCCTCAAAAAATTTAAAAAATCCGCCCCCGCCGCTGACTTTGCCTCCGGCACCGATTTTGATGGTTGAGGTTTCGGTCCGGTCATTTCCGCATCCCCACTCGATATTCTGCTTATCCTTTTCCGCCCAATAGGGGAATCTTATGGGGGGAGCTTCCGGGTCATAAAGATTGAAATTGGAAAAAAATTCCTGTTCCTTGAAGGTCACGGGATCCGCCTCCTTAACCCCGTAATCGTTCTTTTCAAAACGGTAAAAGGGAACCGGATAGAAGAGCTTGTATCTTGTGCCCTGGAAATGTTCAATGACCGACACTTTAAAAATGTCTCCGGAATTGAACCGTTTCTCTTCGATCAAAAAAGGATGTTTCAGATAGGCGATGGTGGATGTGACCTTGGAACTCTCATCATAACTGCCCTTGATAATTTCCCCGAGAAGTCCTCCGGGGGTGATCACCCTGGCCCTTCCCCTATATCGGTCTTCATAGGGAACCTCTAATTTTTTCAGGAGGGTTCCCGGCTCGATAAAAGCCCTGATATGCTCGGTTTTGGGGACATAGAGGGCAATTCCCCTGTTGAGGACAAAGGTCTCAGCCGCCCAGAGACAATGGGACCAGGCAAGAACGATGAAGAGTACCGTGATTTTTCTCATGCTGTTTTCCTCCCCTAAACGGAATTGATTCCATTTGATCGATAAAACGGGTTTGGATTGTCAACGGAACAGGATGATGCGACGGCTTGTCCATGATTTTCCAGAAAGCCTTCTGGCCATCTGTTATACCAGATATCACGGTTTTAACAAATGAATTTTACAGGTTATTCCCTTTCCTCCACCACCTCTTTCAGGGCGGCAAGGGCGGTATTGGCCGCGGGTACCCCTCCGTATATGGAAGTCTGGAAGATGACTTCCGCGATTTCCTCGGTTTTGCAGCCCACGTTCAGGGCCGCGTGGATGTGGAGCTTGAGTTCCTCGGGTTTGGACAGAACCGTGAGGGCGGCCACGGTGATGAGCTGCCGGGTGGTGTGGGGGATCTTTTCCCGGGCATACATCTGGCCGGTAATGTACATGGACATGTCCCGGGCCAGATCCTTGTCAAAGTGGCGCCAGAGATTGTAGGGCTTATCCTCTTCCTTTACCGTGGAAAAATAGAGTTTGGCGGTTTCTCCTGTTTTTTTTGCGATGTCTTTGGGATCCATGGAAACTCCTGATATTTAGCTGAAGGTCAAAAGGCCAAAGCCTAAAAAAGAGTCAGGGACAGCAATGCTGTCCCTGACTCAATTATTAATTATCCATTATGAATTGCTCTACCGGTTTGCTTTTCTGATTCCCAATTGATCCAGGGCAATAATCCACTTGCAGATATTGGCCGAGCCCTCCACCATGGAATAGGTGGGAGCGTCCCTGTAGTACCGGGCCACCGGGTATTCCGTTGAATATCCGTAGGCACCCAGGATCCTCATGGCAAAGTTGGAGCACTTGGTGGCCACTTCACCCACAAAGTACTTGGCCATGGCCACATCCAGGCCGTTGTTGAGCTTGCCCTGGTCCTTGGCCCAGGCCGCCTTGTAAACCAGGAGCCTGGCCGCTTCGATTTCCGTTGCCATCTGGGCGATCATGTCCTGGTTCATCTGGAATTCACCGATTTTCTTGCCGAACTGCTTTCTGTCATTGCAGTATTTCACGGCCGAGTCCAGGCAGGCCTGGGCCAGGCCCACGCCGCCGGCAGCCGCAGACAGCCGGGTCTGGTTCAAAGAGGAAAATACGATCTTGGCCCCGTCCCCGGGCTGTCCCAAGATATTCTCCTTGGGCACCTTTACATTGTCCAGAAAAAGCTCCCCCGTGGGAGAGGAATGGGAACCCAGCTTGTCCAGGGAGGAGGTCTTGATGCCGGGAAAGTTCTTGGGCTCGATGACAAATGCGGAAAGTCCCTTGGAGCCGGCTTCCTTGTCCGTATACGCGTAGTAAAGAAGGGCGTCGGCCACGTTGGCGTTGGAGATCCAGGTCTTGGAGCCGTTGATCAGCCAGTGGTCCCCCTTGTCCTCGGCCGTGGAAGCCATGGCCATGACGTCGGAGCCGGCGTCGGGCTCGGTGATGCCGAAACCACCGATATACTCAGCCGTGCAGAGTTTTTCCACGTATTTTTTCCGGACCTCTTCGTTGCCGTACTTGTATATGGTATAGGCACAGCCCAGAACCTGCATGTTCACCTGGACCCTCAGGGAGGAGGAGACCCGGGCCAGTTCCTCGGTAACGATCATGGCGGCCAGAAACCCCATGTCTTCCCCGCCGTACTCCTCCGGGATCACGGTGCCGAAATATCCCAGTTCTCCCAGGGGCCTCATGACTTCGTCAATGGGAAGGTAGTGCTCTTCATCCCATTGATCGGCATAGGGCTCGATCTGTTTTTTTGCAAATTTTCTGACTTCCTTCTGGAGCATCTGATGCTCCTTTGACAACTTAAAATCCATGTTTCCTCCTTACAGGGGGTCTGGTTCTTTCTTGTTTTTTATTTCAGGGTGTGGGCCGCAGACTCTAATTTTATCTGTTTTTACCTTTGTCAATTACAGGTGTAAAGCTTAGATAAACTAGAAATTTCATGGGATGTCAAGGCAAATCTGATTAAAAATCTGATTAAAAATTTCTTGACAAAGTCTGGCAATTGGTCTTAATTGAGACATTTATAATGCAAGACAATAAGAATTTTTCTTTCAGGAGCGGCATAATGAGACAATATTTTGAAAAGATGGAAGACTTTGGTAAAGCCCTGAACAAGGGTCAGGTCCTGGGTTTGAAAAAAAACATGGATGAGGTTCAGGCCATTGAGGCCGGTATCGACACCCAGGTGGAAAAGGTGAAAAACGCTGGAATTCCCACGGAAAAAATAAATGCCAGGGGCGTGATGACCGTATGGCAGCGCCTGGAATACCTGGTGGATCCGGGCACCTGGACCCCCCTCCACACCCTGTTCAACCCCGAAGACAACGAAGAAGGTTCCACCAACGTTTTTGACGGCCTGGCAAAAATTTCAGGGAAATGGGCCGTGGTCATCGGCTTTGACAACAAGGTTCTGGCCGGGGCCTGGCTTCCGGGCCAGCCCGAAAATATCCTGCGGGCCACCAATCTTTCCAAACGCCTGAACATCCCCCTGGTCTGGCTGGTGAACTGCTCCGGAGTCAAGCTTGCCGAGCAGGAAAAATTCTATGCCAACCGCAGGGGTTCGGGAACCGCTTTTTACCGCCATGCCGAACTGGAGCAGATGGGAATCCCCATCCTGGCCGGAATCTACGGCACCAATCCCGCCGGAGGCGGATACCAGGGCATCAGCCCCACCATTCTCTTTGCCCACAAGAACTGCAACATCGCCGTGGGCGGGGGCGGAATTTTAAGCGGCATGTCCCCCAAGGGATATTTTGATCTGGAAGGGGCCGAACAGCTGATTTCCTCGGCCAAGCAGTACAAGGCCAAACCCCCGGGATCCGTGGATATTCACCATACGGAAACCGGTTTTTTCCGCTACGTCTACGAAGAGGAACAAGGGGTGCTGGACGGGCTCAAAGAGTACATGAAGGATATGCCGGCCTACAATCCCAAGTTTTTCCGTGTGGCCGAGCCCAAGGACCCGAAATTTCCGGCCGAGGACATCTACCGGCTGATTCCCTGCAACCCGAAACAGATCTACGACTTCAAGGAGATTTTGGCACGGCTGGTGGACGGGTCCGAACACATGGAGTTCAGGCCCGGGTACGGTCCGGAAGTCTATACAGGCCTGGTCAAGGTGGACGGCTTCCTTCTGGGTGTTGTGGGCAACAACCAGGGATGGCTGGGAAAAGATTATCCCGAATATGCAGATTACGGCGGCATCGGAGGAAAACTCTACCGCCAGGGCCTGATCAAGATGAACGAATTTGTCTCCCTGTGCGGGCGGGACCGGATCCCCCTGGTCTGGTTCCAGGACACCTCGGGCATAGATGTGGGGGATATTGCAGAGAAAGCCGAACTATTAGGCCTGGGCCAGTCCCTGATCTACTCCATCCAGCAGACCGAGGTCCCCATGATCCTGGTGACCCTGCGCAAGGGGACGGCCGCAGCCCATTACGTCATGGGAGGCCCCACAGCCAACCGCCACAACGCCTTCACCCTGGGACTGGCCACCACGGAAATCAACGTCATGCACGGGGAAACAGCGGCCGCTGCCAGCTATTCCCGGCGCCTGGTCAAGGAAAAGGAGGCCGGACGCCCCCTGGAACCGGTCATAGAAAAGATGAACGAACTGGTCAAAAGCTACCATGAAAACTCCAGGCCCGACTATTGCGCCAAAAAAGGAATGGTGGACGAGATCATTAAAATGGACAAGATCCGGGATTACCTGAGGGCCTTTGCCGGCTCGGCCTACCAGAATCCCAGGTCCATCTGTCCCCAGCACCATCTGATCACCCCCAGGATCATCCGGGGATAGAATTGAAAAAGGGGATGGACGAACCGGCTGCCCGGAGGTAAGATGGCAGCAAATAAAAAATTCTTCATGTATGAGCGGTAACTGATAATCCATCAAAGAATCAGGAGGCAGCCATGGCAGAATTCGAGTTTTTACAGGTTCAAAAAGAGGCCCAGGCGATCCATATCATTCTGGACCGGCCCAAACACAATGTCCTCAACATCCCCATGATGAAAGAATTAAACACCGCACTTGAGGCGGTCGCCGCAGACGACAGCCTCAAGTGCCTGGTGATTACCGGCCGGGGAAAGAGTTTTTGCGCCGGAGTCGAGGTGGGGGATCACAAGCCCGACAAGGTGGAAGAGATGGTGGCCGTATTCAACCGGATCTTCGAGCTGATCAACATGATCGACATCCCGGTGATCGCCGCCGTGAACGGAGCCTGCCTGGGGGGCGGCATGGAAGTGGCCATTGCCTGCGACATGGTCATTGCCTCCAAAAAGGCCGTATTCGGCCAGCCCGAAGTCAGGTTGGGATTCTTCCCCCCCTATGCAGCCCTTCGCCTTCCCGAGCTTGTGGGGCCGGCCAAGGCCATAGAGATCGTAACCACGGGCAGGAGCTATACGGCCAAGGAATCCAGAAAAATGGGCTTTGTAAGCCAGGTGGCCTCCAAAGATGACTTTCAAGAGGTGGTGGAAAAGAATATCAAGGAGATCTGCTGTTCCAGCCCCCTGATCCTCCGCCTCAACAAGCGGGCCGTCAAACGCCACATGGGCACCAGTTTTTTCCAGGGGGTTGATCTGGTTTCCAATTATTTTCTCAATACACTCATGAAGACCGAAGACACCCTGGAGGGAATCGCAAGTTTCGAGGAAAAACGCAGGCCGGTCTGGAAAAATCGATAGGGTCAATCCTTTTACGGATTCTTCTGGAACCGGGACCTGCAATATGATAGGTTAAGGAAGTCGGCGTTTGACTTTTATAGAACGGTGCCGATGACCGGCACATCATCGGGTCACTCCCGAGGCCGGGTCAAGGGTTAATCAGCCCCTTGGTCCGGCCGTTCTATTATATATTCTCCGGTATATTTTCCGGGAGATGATCCTTATTTTTGGCAGTCACATTTTATATTGCCGGCTATAATTTCTTTCCAATCTCCCAATACATCGTGGGTCCAGCAGTCATCGGCCCCGGCCGCTTCCCGCATGACCAATGCAAGGATATAGGCCAGCTCCTTAACAGTTGCTCCGGCTTCCAGCGCCCCTTGAAAATGTTTGAGCACGCAGGGTTTTGATCTGGCTTTGATGGAAAGGGCAAAACAGATAAATTGATAGGTTTTCTCATCAATGGTCCGCTTGTCTCGATACAGTTCGTCCATTTTATCCAGAGACTCTGTAAATTCCGGAAAAAATTCTGCCAATAATCTCATGACACACCTCCCTATATGGTTTTATAATTCATACCAATATAGATGAATTCTGTAAACAAAGTTCATTATTGCATTTTTATACACTTTTTATTCAGGATCGGCTTACCCCTGTCGTTACAAAAAACGTGAAGGTAAAAATTGTTCAAGAAAAAGATGAAATCCTGGAATCCGCTTATAGTGAATTCCTGAGAGCTTCTTTCCATGCAATAAATATGTTTCAAATTCAATGGCTTTCATTTTTTTCAATAAAAATTTTGTGCAACCTTAGGGGTTGAGTTTCCATGGAGAAGAGTTTACTCTGGAAACGATCCCTAAAAAACATAGATAAACCCTTCAGGGAGGTCAAAATGGAATTCCCAAAAATCGGCGAAACAGTGGACATTTCCCAGGCCCTTGAACTGTGCCGGCACTTTAAACTCGATTATCTGGTGGACCGGATCGAATCCAACCGGGACGCCTATCAACCTTGGGTCTTTGACGGCTGTTCCTGCATTCAGGAGGAGTTCCTCGGGCTCCTGGCCGGGTGCGACCCCGATGCTCTGAAGTATAAATGCTGCCTGCCCCACGATCTGGGATACGCTTACGGAGAACCCGGAAACCGCATGGAGAGGAAACGGGTGGATTTAAAGTTCCAGAGCAACCTGGTCAACAAGGCGGGCATGAAAGAATGGATGGCAGCAGCCATGTACGAAGGCGTGAGGGTGGGAGGGGCTGAAATTTTCGGCCGCTCCTTTTCCTGGGCCTTTGCCCGGAAAAACCGTTAGGGGGTCCCGGCATGCTCTCCAGTCTCCATTTTATCCTGACCTACAAGTGTAATTTTGAATGTGACCATTGTTTTTTGTACTGTCATCCCTTTGCCCGGGGGGTGTACACCCTGGCCCGGATGGAACAGGTTCTGGATGACCTGAAGCAGATTCCCGGCATCACTTCCCTGGGATTTGAAGGGGGAGAACCCTTCATCTACTATCCCCTGGTCCTGGAAAGTGTAAAAATGGCCGTTAAAAAAGGATTCAAAACCGATATCCAGACAAACTGCTATTGGGCAACCAGCCAAAAGGATGCGGAACTCTGGCTCAAACCCCTTTACAAAGCCGGTTTGTCTTCTATTGATGTCAGCGACGATGCCTTTCACCACGGAGAGGGCAAAGAGACCCCGGCAAAGAATGCAGCCGCGGCCGCCCGGGATCTTGGACTGAAGGTCAGTTCCATCTGCATCCAGCCCCCTGAAGTGGGCCGGCCGGCAAATCAGGAAAAGGGAAACCCCATCTACCTGGGCGGCCCCAAACTGAGGGGAAGGGCCGTTGAAAAGTTGACCCCGGGTCTGCCGGTCCGGCCCTGGGAGGAATTTACCCAATGCCCCTTTGAGGACTTTCAGGATCCCAAGAGGGTCCATGTCGATCCCTTCGGCAATGTCCATCTCTGCCAGGGAATTCTCATGGGAAATCTTTTTCACACCCCTTTCAGGGAGATGGTGGCGGGATATGATCCCCATGCCCACCCCATATGCGGCCCCATTATCCAAGGCGGCCCGGCCCGGCTGGCCCAGGTCCATGGCCTGGACCCCGGGGAAAAGTTCGTGGATGCCTGTCACTTCTGCACTATTCTGTGTCTGTCTTTGATGGACCGTTTTCCCGAGATTCTGGGTCCCCGGCAGGTATACGGATTGAAACCCTGAGCAGGGATTTTTGCTGGTTATGGGATGGGGAAAGTCTGGCCGGCCGCTAGGGTCACGGCCGGCCAGGTTCAGTGATGATTATTGCGCGGCCTTGAAATGGTCGTTGACCCGGTCCCAGTTGATCACATTGAAAAAGGCTTCAATATAATCGGGCCGCCGGTTCTGGTATTTCAGGTAATAGGCGTGTTCCCAGACATCCAGGCCCAGGACCGGTGTTTTACCGGAACTTAGGGGACTGTTCTGGTTGGGTGTGGTCGTGATGGACAATTTCCCCTGATCCGCAATGAGCCAGGCCCAGCCCGAGCCGAACACCAGGGCCGCCTTGGTGGAAAATTCCTTTTTAAAAGCCTCAAATCCGTTGAAATCCCGGTTCATGGCCTCCAGGACAGGACCGGACAGGGCCACATCCTTTTTGAGCAGGGGCCAGAAAAACCGGTGGTTGGAATGACCTCCGCCATGGTTTTGAACGGCGGTCCGTATGGCTTCCGGGACCTGTCCAAGATCGGAGATCAAGGCATCCACGTCCAGGGCGGAAAGTTCTTCATGTCCTTCCAGGGCTGCATTGAGCTTGTCAATATAGGTCTGGTGGTGTTTGGTATGATGGATCTCCATGGTTTGGGCATCAATATAGGGCTCAAGGGCATCATATTCGTAGCCAAGTTCTGGTAATGTATGGGGCATAATTCACCTCCCGGGTGAAAAGATTATATAGATTACGGCCAGGGGCCGATTGTCGTTTCAGGGCTTTCCGGATCATCCGGAAAGCAATTGCCGGAAAATGACTTCCGGATTTCGCACAAGCAAAATTGTAAGGACAAACTAACTTAAGTCAAGAAAAATTTTCCGGGAACCTCAGAGGGAAAAACAGGAAGGATTCAGCCGGCCTGAATCAGGGGAATAAACTTGAGGTTGGCCATGGGAAAGGCAAATTGATCGATCTCTTCCAGACGGATCCAGCGGAAATCCTCAGGGCCGTTCAGCCGGATTTCGCCGGACAGGAACCGGCAATAAAAAACCTCCATTTCAATCTTGAAATGGGTATAGGCATGGCAGACCCTTGTGAGGCGGGAATCGATCTTGACCGTAAGGCCGGTTTCCTCTTTAATTTCCCTTATGCATGCCGTTTCAGCATCTTCCCCCTGCTTGAGCTTGCCCCCGGGAAATTCCCAGAGTCCGCCCAGCAGGCCCTCGGGTTTCCGCCGGGTGATCAATAATTTTCCGTCCCTGCGGACAATGCCCGCAGCGATTTGAAACAGGGGCACCTTTTTAGAGGGAATCCTTTTGGGAAATTCATCTACCCTGCCCCGACCAAAGCCAAGGCAGAATTGAGACAGCGGACAAAGGGAACATCCTGGATTCTTCGGGGTACAGACCAGGGCGCCCAGTTCCATCATTGCCTGGTTGAATCTGCCGGGATCGTCCGGGTCCAGCAGGCTCCTGGCATGGGGCAGGAATAATCCGTGGGAGGCCCCGTTGTTCACAGGGAAATCCAGGCAGAAGATCCTGGCCAGGACCCGCTTGACATTTCCGTCCACCACGGCTTGGGCCCGGCCGAATGCCATGCTCTGGACAGCCGCTCCGATATAATCCCCCACCCCGGGCAGTTTTTTAAATTCTTCAAAATCATCCGGAATTCGGCCGCCCATTTTTTGACTAACGATTTTGGCCGCCCTATGAAAATTCCGGGCCCGGGCATAGTATCCCAGTCCTTCCCAGAGTTTCAGAACCGTGTCAAGATCGGCCCCGGCCAGATCTTCAATGCAGGGAAAGCGGCGGACAAAGGCAAGATAATAGGGAATCACGGTACTGACCCGGGTCTGCTGAGCCATGACCTCGGAAATCCAGATATGATACGGATCTGTAGTGGACCGCCAGGGCAGGTCCCGCCGGTGTCTGACGTACCAGGCAACAAGGGCCTGACGGATCGCCCGGAGCTTTGTCTGCTTAAATTTCAAAATATCGGTGAATCCTGAAATTAAATGGGTAAATAAAAAAGAGCAATCTACCCCATGCCGGAAAGAAAATCAAATGACGGAGCCGGCTCTTTTGGGATAAAACCCGGGAAGAAAAAAGATAATCCTTGCGAAAAATAATAAACCGGTGTAAATATGGCATTTTTTATCTCCAGGGACTGATCCTGGTCCCATGCCTTTAAGGAACCCCCTTTATGCTCCAGAATAATGTGCCCCTTTGCGGGTTTGACGAAATGTCCCTGAACCCCCAAGTCTTGAATGCCCTGAAAGAAGTGGGCTACCATACTCCCACCCCTATCCAGGCCCGGACCATTCCCTGTCTGGCCCGGGGCAGGGACGTACTGGGCCAGGCCAGAACCGGCACGGGCAAAACCGCCGCCTTTGCCCTGCCCCTGCTCTCCCGGATTGATCTTGAGAATAAGCGGCCCCAGGTATTGGTCCTCACCCCCACCCGGGAACTGGCCATCCAGGTGGCGGAATCCTTTAAGACCTACGGGGCAAAGATGAAAAAGCTGAATGTCCTGGCCGTATACGGAGGCCAGAGCTACGGGGTCCAGCTGAACCAGCTCAAGAGGGGCGTCCATGTGGTGGTGGGAACCCCGGGGCGGCTCATGGATCATCTGAGAAGAAAAACCCTTTCCCTGGCCGATCTTTTCTGCACGGTTCTGGATGAGGCCGATGAGATGCTTCACATGGGGTTTATCGACGATGTGGAGTGGATATTGGAAAAGACACCCCGGGAGTGCCAGACCGCACTTTTTTCAGCCACCATGCCCGGTCCCATCCGGAAGATTTCCGGCAAATACCTGGACGATCCGGAAGAGATCATTGTCCAGTCGGATAAGACCGAACTGGGCACCATTGACCAGCAGTGCTGGGTGGTCAAGGGGGCAAACAAGTCCCTGGCCCTGGTCCGGATACTGGAAGCGGCCGCCTTTGACGGGGTCATTGTATTCGTCAAAACCAGGGTGGCCACACTCGAGGTGACCAAGGTTCTGGAAGAAAAGGGGTTCAAGGCAGAGGCCCTCAACGGAGAGCTTGCCCAGAACGCCAGGGAACGAACCGTCAACCGACTGAAAAACGGCAGGATCGATATCCTGGTGGCCACGGATGTGGCGGCCCGGGGACTGGATGTGGACCGGATCTCCCATGTGGTCAACTATGACATGCCCCCCAAGGTGGAGCCCTATGTGCACAGAATCGGAAGAACCGGCAGGGCCGGGCGTACCGGAGAGGCCATTCTCTTTGTTAGACCCAATGAGCGCTGGATGCTCAAAAAAATTGAAAAAACCACAAAACAGAAGGTAAGGGAAATCTTTCTGCCCACCAACCGGGATATCAATGCCAAACGGGTGGAAAACTTTAAGCAGACCCTTACCCGGACCTTGGAGTCAGGAGACCTGACGGTTTTTGAGAATTTGATCCAAGAGTTTGCCGACCAGGAGAATATTCCGGTTATCCGGGCGGCGGCAGCTCTGGCAAAACTGGCCCACGGGGATGCTCCGTTTCTGCTTTCAGGCCAGGAAACCCGGACAAAAGAGAAGTCCGGGGCGGTGAAACAAAAAACTTCAGGCCCCAAAAATGTGGCCATGAAAGAAAGACCCAAACGCCGGGGGACCCAGGAAAAAAAATCCCAAAAGACAGACCCCGGGAAAAACCAGAGCCATAGGGGAAACCTTGCCCTGGAAAAAGGCATGGAACGCTACCGCATAGAGGTGGGCAGCAAACATGGGGTGAGGTCCAGGGACATTGTGGGGGCCATCACAAACGAGGCCGGCCTTGAGGGGAAATACATCTCCAATATCAACATCAGCCCGGATTTTTCCATGGTGGATCTTCCCTTTGGCATGCCCAAACAGGTGTTTAAACTCCTCAAAAAGACCTGGGTCCGGTCCCATCAGATGGCCATCTCAAAGTGTGCCTGAAAGTGGTTTACACTCTGTTTGTTTTTTCGTAAAATCCCGGTCGGAACAATGAAACAGAATTTATAAACTCGACATTGGGAAAAACAAATGACGGACAAACTGGATCAGTTCATAGACAGCCTCCAGGAAGAGATAAACCAGGAGGCCAGGCAGGTACTGGGTGAGAAAGGGTTTCACCGCTGGCAGAACCCCAGATTCAGAGGCAGCCTGGAACACTTTGATGTTCATGCCCATACCTTGGGAGACTGCGGGGATTCCATGGATATTTATTTGGAATTTGACGGGGAAAAGGTGAAAAATGCCTCTTATGTGACCGACGGCTGCGGCTCCAGCAATGTCTGCGGCTCCTTTGCTGCGGAACTGAGCATGGGCCGGCAGGTTGAAGAGCTGGCCGATATCACGGGGGAACTCATCCTGTCCAGGCTGGGCAATGTCCCGGAAGATGAAAAACATTGTGCCTTTCTTGCCGCCGGCACGGTCCAGGAGGCCCTGCGCATCTACATGACCCGGGGAACGGACAACGAGAAAAGAGAGCAACCCGGTCCATCGTAAAATCTCCAGGTGACCTGAAACCGGTTCCCATTGTCGGTTGCGCTCTTCATGATTCATGAGCCCCTGAACTTCGGCCGGGGGCTTTTCAAATTCTTTCCAAAATCTTATCCATTTATCTTTCAAGACTGGTCTTAATTTTGCTTTATCCATTTACAAGGATCGATAAATGAATGGAAAACCAAGGCGGATAAGAAAACTGCGGAAGGCAAAAGTGAGTCGGGCGCTGAAGAAAAAACTGGAATCCATATACAAAGGGTATAACAAGAGGGAATTCGTGGACCCGGATCCCCTGCTTTTTCTCTATGATTATCCTGACACAAGGGACCGGGAGATCGCCGGACTTATCGCGGCCTGCCTGGCCTACGGCAGGGTGGAGATGATCATGAAGAGCGTGGGCCGGGTATTGGACACCATGGGAGCCTCCCCCTTTGAATACCTGACCCGTTCCGACGCCCGAAAGATCTCCTCTGATTTCAAGGGATTCAAATACCGGTTTGCCGGTGAAACCCATATATGCGCCCTGATCAATGGGATAAGGAGGGTGGTCTTTGACTACGGGTCCCTGGAAGGATGTTTTCTTGCGGGAACGGACACGGGAGAAACAATTGTCCCGGCCGGGCTCTCTTTTCTGACCCAAAGTCTGGATCCCTTGAGGCAGACCGGGCATTTGCTGGCAGATCCCCTGAAGACGAGCGCCTGCAAGCGGAGTCATCTTTATTTAAGATGGATGGTACGAGAGGACGGGGTGGACCCGGGAGGATGGAAACGGGTGGCTCCGGACCAGTTGATCATCCCCCTTGATACACATATGTACAGGATTGGAACAATCCTGGGTTTTACCCGGCGCAAAAACCCGGACCGGGCAGCCGCCCTTGAGGTGACTCAGGGGTTTAGAAAAATCAATGAAAAGGATCCGGTAAAATATGATTTCTCCCTGACCCGGTTCGGCATCCGCCGGAGCCTTGAAATGGATGAATTGGAAAAGTATCTGAGGGACTCGGATCTGGTACGGATAAACAAAGAAGAATCAAAGGAAAAACAATGAGCTATAGGGGCCATGAACTGCCAAGCCTGATTGAGGGAAGACTGATCCGCCGGTATAAACGATTTCTGGCCGATGTGGAATTGGAAGACGGACAAATGGTCACGGCCCATTGCCCCAACTCCGGATCCATGAAAGGGTGTGCCCTGGCAGGGGCACCGGTCTGGATTTCAGAGAGCGACAATAAAAAACGAAAACTCAAATTCACCTGGGAGCTGATCCAAACCCCGGAATCCATGATCGGAGTCAATACCCAGGTGCCCAACAAGCTGGTGGGGGAATCCATAAAAAACGGGCTGGTGGAGGAACTGGAGGAATTTACAAAGGTCCGGCCCGAAGTCAAAACCAGTGACCATACCCGGCTGGACCTGAAACTGGAAAATGAATCCGGGCAGATCTGTTTTGTGGAGATTAAGAACTGCACCCTGGTTGAACAGGGCCGGGCCATGTTCCCCGATGCCGTAACCACCCGGGGGCAAAAACACCTGGATGAGCTGGCCCGCCTGGCCGGGCAGGGACACAGGGCCGTGATCTTCTATCTGATTCAGCGCACGGATGCCAAGATCTTTTCACCGGCCGCCGGGATTGACCCCAAGTATGCAGAAAAACTAAAGTCCGCCCGGAAAAACGGAGTTCAGATCATTACCCGGGATGTAAGAATCAATCCCCGGAGAATCTGTTTGAACCGGGCGGTGCCCGTTGAACTCTGAGGGTATTGACAATCTACCACTATGTAGTATTTTAGGTCATGACAAACAAAGGACCCTTAAATCAGGATAACCGCCTGGCAAAATAAAGGAGACAAGCATGTGGGATTATACGGACAAGGTCAAGGAACATTTCCTGAAACCCAGGAACGTAGGGGAATTGGAAGATGCCAATGCCGTGGGTGAGACAGGATCCATCAACTGCGGGGATGCCCTGAAACTCTTTTTAAAGGTCAATGAAAACGAAAGAATCATTGATGCCTCTTTCATGACCTTCGGCTGTGCCAGTGCCGTGGCGTCATCATCGGCCCTGACAGAGATCATCAAGGGCATGACCCTGGATGAGGCCGCCAAGGTGACCAATGACGATATTGCCGACTTTCTGGGGGGACTTCCCAAGGAGAAAATGCATTGTTCGGTCATGGGCCAGGCCGCATTGAAAAAGGCCATTGCCAATTACCGGGGGATTCAGATCCTTGAAAAACCGGGGGAGATGGTCTGTGAATGCTTTGAAGTCACCGACCTTGAGATCATTGATGCCGTAAAAACCAAGGGTCTTGAAACCACCGAGGACGTGACCAATTATCTCAAGGCCGGGGGCGGATGCGGCAAGTGTTTGGATCGGATTGAGGAAATTATTGAATCGGTACAGGTCAAAGGATAGCCATGGACGTCATATACACGGATAACAACGCCACCACAAAAGTTGCCGATGAGGTGATTCAGGAGATGCTGCCCTACTTCGGTGAGATGTACGGAAACCCCTCCTCCATGTATACCTTTGGGGACAAGGTGGGCAAAAAAATCAAAGAGGCCAGGCAGCGGGTGGCCGGCCTGATTAACGCAGATCCTGAAGAGATCGTCTTCACCAGCTGCGGCACCGAAAGCGACAATGCCGCCATAAACGCCGCCCTGACGGCCTTTCCCGATAAAAAACATATCATTACATCCGTGGTGGAGCATCCGGCGATTTTAAATCTGTGCAAATACCTGGAAAAAAAGAGGGGCTACAAGGTCACCTTTGTTCCCGTGGACAAAAAGGGCCGCCTGGATATGGACACCCTTTACAGCAGCATGTCAAAAGACACGGCCGTGATCTCCATCATGTGGGCCAACAACGAAACCGGTATGATTTTTCCCGTTGAAGAAATTGCAAAAAAAGCGGGGGAGAAGGGAATTCTCTTTCATACCGATGGGGTCCAGGCCACGGGCAAGATTCCCATTGATGTAAAAAAGGCCGGAATAGACATGCTCTCCCTGTCCGGACATAAGATCCATGCCCCCAAGGGCGTGGGGGTGCTTTACGTAAAAAAGGGATTAAAGTTCTCTCCCTTTCTCATCGGAGGCCACCAGGAAAGCGGCAGACGCGGCGGCACGGAGAACACCGTATCCATCATCGGTCTGGGAAAGGCATGCGAACTGGCCCGGGAAAACCTAAGCCAGATGAATACCCATGTCAAAGACCTGCGGGACTATCTCCAGAACCGGCTATTGGAAAAGATCCCCTCATGTTCCGTGAACGGGGAACTGGAAAGCCGTCTGCCCAATACCCTGTCCATCGGGTTTGACGCCGTGGAAGGGGAATCCATCCTCATGCTCCTGGACCAGGAGGGAATCTGCGCCTCATCCGGTTCCGCCTGTACCTCTGGCTCCCTTGATCCCTCCCATGTGCTCATGGCCATGGATGTACCCTATAAATCCGCCCATGGAACCATCCGCTTTTCCCTGTCCCACTACAATACCAAAGAGGAGATGGATAAAATCGTCAATGCCATGGTGCCCATCATTGACAGGCTCCGGCAGATGTCGCCCTTCTGGAAAGACGGAAAGATGATCTAGCGCAGTCCCACAACTGAAAAACCAATCAGACAGGGGGGCCTTTTGGCCGCCCTGTTTGTCGTTTTCGTCCCTCCTTCCGGCATATGACATTATATTCTTGACGAAATTATTACCTTTACTCTACAATATTGCGGTAATTTAGGCTTGTCCTTCGGGCAGACAGACCCCAAAAGACGAAAACGAACGCATATCAACTGGGTATGCCTTTTTGATTTAAACCGGGCAGCCTGAAAAACAAATAATTCGTTTGGTTTCAATTCATTTCCCGGGCAGTAATTCCGTCCGAAAGGAGTGGCCATGACCATTACTGACACCCAGACCCTGAATCGCATTTTGGAATTTTTCAGTTCAACCCCATGTGCCAAAAATTCGGAAATCGTGATCGGAGGCGACAGGGCAAGTTCCATCTATTACCTGAAAACAGGGGCTGTTGAGGTTTCCTATACCTCCCAGGATACGAAAATCCTGGTGGCCCTCATCGGTGCGGGTAATTTTTTTGGAGAGATCGGATTTTTTGATGAAATTTCAAGGGTCCGCGATATCCGGGCAACAGAAGAATCTGAAATTCTGACCCTGAACCGGGAGGACCTCCGGAAAATACAGGAGAAAGATCCTGTCCTGTTCGGGGACTTCATGGTTTTTCTGGCGGAACGGATCTGTTCCAAATTCAGGAGAATTCTTAGCGAAAGAGACCCCCTTGCCAGCTATGCAGAGTCCCTGTCCACGGGACGGCGCAGGATGGGGGAGTCAAAACCCCTGCCCGATGAATTTTTTAAGACCCCGGAGGGCCAACGGATAAAAGAGGCCATTGATGGATTCAAATCCCAGATGTTTGAACTCTCCTTCGGCGTACAGAAAGCAGTGAGCCCGGACATTCCGGAAAAACTTCAGACAGCGGGCTATGATCTTCTTAACAGACTCCATGGATGGCTCCGGGCAGAGGGTCCCCTGGTTGAAGAATCCCCCAATGCCGATATTGTCTGGGGCTATATTTTCAAGGAGGTTTTCCCCTATTTCATGAGAAGCCGCTACCTGGAAAGAGCCTATTTCAAACCCAAGGGATATGCAGGGGACTGCAATATGATCGAAATGATATATGCCAATGAGCCCCATGGAGACGGGAAGATCGGCAAATTGATTGATCAGTGGTCCCTTGACAGCGCCTCCTGCCATGCCGTACGGGGGCGAAGACGACTTTTAAGCCACCACCTTAAAACCATGTGCGATGAAAAAAAGGAGGCAGACGGCCCCATCCGCATCATGTCCCTGGCCTGCGGACCCAGCCGGGAACTTTGTGATTTTCTTTCCCAATGCAGACACAGCGAAAAAGTTGAGGTCCTCTGCGTGGACATAGATCCGGAGGCCCTTGAGATGTCTGCAAAAAATATCAGCCAGGTAGACCACAAGGCCGATATCCGGTTCATGAATGAAAATCTTATCAAGTGGGCCCTTGGAAAAGCCGATCAGGAATTTGGTAAGAAAGATATTATTTATTCGGCAGGACTGCTGGACTATCTTGACGATTCCCTTTTTATCGCCTTTGCCACCCGGTGCCATCAGCACCTGAAGCCCGGGGGTCATTTGATCGTCGGGAATTTTAAATCCGGTCCCGACCGTATATTCATGGATCACATCGTTGACTGGAAATTGATCCTGAGGGAAGAAGAAGATTTTAAAAGGCTGTTTGCCCAAACGCCCTTTGGAGAGGACATCATTGTAATTGAAGAAGACCAGGGAATTAATCTGTTTTCCATCGCAACGCATTAGCCGGGAACCGACAATGAAAAAAGGCTGGAGAAAAACCAAAGATCCAGACCTCTTTGAACAGGAGACAGGGGAACTTCTTCACCAGAGGGTGCGTGTCTGCATCTGGCTGGGCATTGTGCTCTATCCCCTGTTCTCCCTGCTGGACTATCTGGCGGCTCCGGAGCACTTCAGGCTGTTTTTATTCTACAGGGGAATGTTTTCCCTCTCCTGCATCCTTCTCCTTTTTTTCCACTCCCGGGGATTTTTACGGCAGCTCTCTTTTGCCGTGGTTCTCATCTGGTGTACCCTGGCCGCCCTTGTCATCTCTCTTATGATTATCCGGCTGGGGGGATTCAGTTCCTCCTACTATGCGGGCATCATCCTTGTCATGATGATCTGTTCAACGGTGCTGCCCCTGAACAAGAGGCAGGCGGCTTTTTCAATGCTTCTTCTCTATCTATCCTATGTCATTCCGGTTTATCTTCTTACGGATCCGTCACATCAGGATGTAAAACTGCTGTTCAACAATAGCTTTTTTTTCGCCAGTTTTACCGCCGTGTCAATCATCCAATGCCACCAGGAGACAAGGGCGAGAAAAAGAGAGTTCCTGTTGAAGATGAGGCTGGATTCGGACCTGGTCGCTTCCTACCGGGATTTTCAAAACGCCCGCATCGCAACGATTCTGGGCCTGGCCAAACTGGCAGAATACCGGGATACAGATACGGGCAATCACCTGGAAAGGATCCGGGAATATACAAAGGTGATCGCCGGACAGCTTTCAAAAACTCCCAAGTATTCATCCTATATCACCCAGGAATATATTGACGATCTTTGTCTTTCAGCGGTCCTCCATGATATCGGCAAGGTCGGAATCCCCGATGCCATCCTCCTCAAAGCCGGGAAACTTACCCGTGAGGAGTTTGAAACCATCAAACTTCACACCGTCTACGGCGGGGATATTCTCAAGATGGTAGAGTCCAAAGTCAAGGGCCAGTCATTTATTACACTGGGCAAGGAAATCGCCTATTCCCATCATGAAAAATGGGACGGAACCGGTTATCCCAAGGGGCTGAAGGGGGAGGAAATTCCTTTATCCACCCGGATTGTGGCCCTGGCCGATGTCTATGACGCCCTCACCTCAAGGCGGAGCTACAAGGAGGCCTTTTCCCATGAAAAAACCGTGGACATCATCTTCCAGGGAAAAGGCAAACATTTTGATCCCGATGTTGTGGATGCCTTCATGACCCGGGAGAAGGAATTCAAAAGGATCCGGAACAAAATGCCGCCCGGATCACAAAGGAAAAATCCAAACCGGATCAGATACGAATCCGGATCACAGATTTTTGAAGAAATCCACGGATCAGATGAAACTCTCCTGGAACACATCTCTTCCAAATAAGGGAAAAATCCAAAAACCCCCCCCCGGGTTGAAAATTGGAAAACCCAGGCAAATCCGGCAGAACAACCCAAAATATAATTTTACACGGGCCCGGCAGAACAGGGTTGACTAAATTCTTTATTGCATTACTTTTTGTATGTCAATTTAAATAATAATGAAAAGGAAGCATAAATGAAATTTGACAAGCTCACCATGAAATCCCAGGAACTGGTCCAGTCTGCCCATGATCTGGCCCAAAAGCTGAATCACCCGACCATAGATCCGATCCATTTTTTAAAGGCCATACTCAAGGACGACCAGGGCGTGGCAGATGCTATCCTGAAAAAAATCGGGGTGTCTCTGCCCGATCTGAACCGATCTGTGGATGACAGCCTGGGGAAAAAGCCCCGGGTGACGGGGGAAACGGATCTTTACATCTCCAGGGAAAGCAAAAAGATGCTGGATCTGGCCTTTGACGAGGCCGGGAAGATGAAGGACCAGTATGTCAGCCTGGAACATGTTTTCCTGGCCCTGGGAGCTTCCAAGGGGGAGGCCGGGAAGATCCTGACCAGCGCCGGCGTGACCCGGGATGCCGTCCTGTCCGTGCTCAAGGATATCCGGGGCAACCAGACCGTCACGGACCAGAACCCCGAGGAGAAATACCAGGCCCTGGAAAAATTCGGCCGGGACCTGACCCTTCTTGCCCGGTCCGGCAAGCTGGATCCGGTCATCGGAAGGGACGAAGAGATCCGGCGCATCGTCCAGGTTCTGTCCCGGCGGCGTAAGAACAATCCCGTGCTCATCGGCGAACCCGGGGTGGGCAAGACCGCCATTGTGGAGGGCCTGGCCCAGAGGATCGTGGAGGGGGACGTCTCCGACAGCCTGAAGAACCGGAGGGTGGTGGCCCTGGACATGGGAGCCCTGCTGGCCGGGGCCAAGTTCAGGGGGGAGTTTGAAGAGCGGTTAAAGGCCGTGCTCAAAGAGGTGGAGGCCGCCGAAGGAGAGGTGGTCCTCTTTATCGACGAGCTCCATACGGTGGTGGGGGCCGGTGCGGCCGAAGGCTCCGTGGATGCCTCCAATATGCTCAAGCCGGCCCTGGCCCGGGGGACGCTGCGGTGCGTCGGAGCCACCACCCTGGATGAGTACCGGAAATACATAGAAAAAGATGCAGCCCTGGAACGGCGGTTCCAGCCGGTACATGCCAAGGAACCCACGGTGGAGGACACGATTTCCATTTTAAGGGGACTCAAGGAAAAATACGAAGTCCACCACGGGATCCGGATCAAGGATTCGGCCATTGTGGCGGCGGCCACCCTGTCCAGCCGGTACATTGCCGACCGGTTCCTGCCGGACAAGGCTGTGGATCTCATTGACGAATGCGCATCCCGTCTGCGGATCGAAATCGACTCCATGCCCCGGGCCATAGATGAGATCCAGCGGAAGATCACCCAGGCCCAGATTGAGCGCCAGGCCCTGGTCAAGGAAAAGGATCAGGCTTCCAGGGAGCGCCTGGAAATCCTGGAAAAGGAAATCGCCGCCATGAAAGAGGAGATCGGCCCCTTAAAGCTGCACTGGGACAGTGAAAAATCCCTGATCCAGGAGATCTCCACCCTCCGGGAGGAGATGGACAAGGCCCAGACCCTGGCCCAGATGGCTGAACGAAACGGGGACCTGGAGAAAGTGGCCCAGATCCGGTACGGCACCCTGGAAGAGTTAAAGCATAGCCTGGAATCCAGAAAACAGGATCTGGACCGGCTCCAGCAGACCCGGAAGATGCTCCGGGAGGATGTGGAAGAGGGGGACGTGGCCGACGTGGTCTCTTCCTGGACCGGGATACCCGTATCCAAGATGCTCCAGGGAGAACAGGAAAAACTGGTTCAAATGGAATCCCATATCCAGAAGAGGGTCATCGGCCAGAAGACCGCCATTGATGCCGTGTCCAATGCCGTGCGAAGGGCAAGATCCGGGCTCCAGCCCGAGGACCGGCCCATTGGAACCTTTATCTTCATGGGGCCCACCGGCGTGGGAAAAACCGAACTGGCCAAATCCCTGGCAGGCTTCATGTTCGACAGCGACCAAGCCATGGTGAGGGTGGACATGTCCGAGTACATGGAAAAGCACTCCGTGGCCCGGCTCATCGGAGCCCCTCCCGGGTATGTGGGATATGACGAGGGAGGATATCTTACCGAGGCCGTGCGAAGGAGACCCTATTCGGTGATCCTCTTTGACGAGATTGAAAAGGCCCACCCGGATGTATTCAACGTTCTGCTCCAGGTCCTGGACGACGGCCGCATGACCGACGGACAGGGCCGGACCGTGGATTTCAGGAACACCATCATCATCATGACCTCCAACGTGGGGTCCCGGTTTCTCCAGACTGCGGGAGAGGATTCAGGTCTTACGGAAGCGGACCGGGAAAAGGGCATCTCCCAGGCCCTGAAACAGGCCTTCAGACCCGAATTCCTGAACCGGATCGACGAGATCATTACCTTCCACGCCCTGACCCGGGAAAACATAGAGGAGATCGCACGGATTCAGATCCACCACCTGAACCGACGGCTCAAACCCAGGAATATTGAGGTCTGCCCGGATGATAAAGCCATGGCCTGGCTGGCCCGGAACGGATATGATCCCGGATTCGGGGCCAGACCCCTGAAGCGGGTGATCCAGAGGGAAATCGAAAACCCTCTTTCCATGGCCCTTCTCAAGGGGGATTTTTCAAAAGGGGATACCATCCGGTTCACGGCGGATGATTCCGGGGATCATCTGATACTGGCCGGCAGATAAGAAATCATCTGGCCCGCAAAGGTGCCGGGCGGGGATTTTCATTGACTGAATCTCCCCGCCCGGACCCGCCCCGGGCTTTTCTGCCGGAAATATTTTGTATGGGCCCTGCAATTATCTCTTTTTGGCAACCAATGCAATGGTCTCCGAACCCCGGTCAAAGGGAGCTCCGGAAACATCCGAATAATACTCGCTTACGGCAAAACCGCTTTCATGGAACTCCCGGGCAAGGGCCTCCACGGGATAGTATTGCAGCCAATTGTAAATTTCCCATTCCCTTGATTCCTGTATGATGGCGTACCTGTCAAGAACCACTTTTATATCATCATATTTGATGGTTTGAAGAAAACCGTAATAATCCTCATCTGACCAGAACCCTTCCAGAAGAAGGTGTTCAATTGAGGAACCCTCCCGGCGGCCCTCAAAGGCCTTTAGAGAAAAAACATCCAGAAGGAGACGGCCGTCCTCTGCCAGAAGACCATGAAATGACCGGAGCAGGGTTCTCCGCTGTTCAGGGCTCAGGGCACATAAATCGCAATAGATCAGGGTGATCAGGTCAAAGCGCTCATCTGAACTGAAATCAAGGTAATTTTTTTGGACAAACTCTGTGGAAAGTCCCTTTTTCACGGCCTGGTCCCGGGCATGGGAAATGGAGCGCCGGGAAAAATCGATCCCCAGAACAGAGGCGCCAGCCTCTCCAAATGCGTTGGCATAAAGCCCCGGACCGCAGCCGAAATCGGCAATCTTCAAGCCGGGCCCGACCTTGAACCGGTCCCTTATCCAGTTTATGGAGTTTTGAATGAAATCATGATTCCGGGATGCAGGTTCGCTATCCGGGTTTAAATGAAATTCAAGCATCTTTTTTGAAATATGATCGTCCGTCCAGAGTGTTTCCGCCGTATAAAATTCATATGGCGCAGGCTTCCGGCATATCTGTTTCAGTCGTTTATACATATTTATCCCTAAGAATATCTAAAAATGAGTGAGGTGTAAAAAATTGAAACCACCCGTGGATTCGCCCGGTTCGGCGGATCACACGGCAGGTGTATAAAGATATGCAAGAAAAGATTAAATCATGGAGTATGGATAGGAAAACCCGGGAATTCTGTCAAGATTTTTCTGTGATGCTGTTTGATTTTTTATTCAACCCTTGCCCTTTGTAATTGCATGTTTGCAAACGTCCGGCGCATGGGTCCAGATCTATCCCTTTTTTCTATTGATATACCACTCTTTTTTACCATAAAGCATATCCGAACATTCAGGACAGATTCCATGGCTGAAAGAGGCCTCGGAGTGTTTTTCGATATATGTCTCCATGAGGTTCCAATGCCCCTTGTCATCCCTGATTTTTTTGCACTTTGAACAGATCGGCACCAGGCCGCGGAGAATTTTAATTTCAGAAATATAATCGGAAAGAGTCTTGTTTTCCCCGCCCAAAGCGGCATTCATGTATATGAGTTCCAGGTGGGACTGGACAATATCACGAAAATTCTTTATCAGGTTCTCAAAGGTTTCCGAGTAGGCATTCTCCTTGTTATCAAGCACACAGATCGTCCCGAAGGGTTCCTGGTCCGGCAAAAAAATAGGGAACCCCAGGTAGGAGATCATATTCAGCTTTACATCCGGGTTGTTTTTCCATTTTTCATCGGCCAGTGCGTTGGGAACCAAAAGCCTGTCCCGGGTATTGATAACCGCTTCGCAGTATAACCCCGATTTCCGGAGCTGCTCCCGGTCGCCGGCATGATATGGATTGCCCTCACTATTGCTTGAAACAAAGACCTCTGCATCCGATTGGGTCCTGCGCATGATCAATGCGGCGGGGATACCGATCAGCTCGGCCATTATATCGACAATGTCCTGCCATTTTTCCGCAATGGGTTCCGGTATCTCAATCTCCGGGAACTTCAGATCCTCTTTCATTTTTCCTTATCCCCCTAAGCGTCTTGATGAAGCAACCAATACCCGTTTCATTTTTTGGTTATCCTAACTAACATAATACATGGCAAACAAAATGGAAGCCCCGGGCAGACAATCGGGTCTGTTTTTGTAAATATAAAAGATTATCCGTCGGATATTTCGGGTTTCAGGAGGCCTTTAAAGGCGAATGGATCTGGATGTAGGCGGCCGGGCTCCGGCCGAAATAACGTTTGAATTCCCGGCTGAACTGGGAAGGGCTCTCATATCCCACCCGGGCGGCGGCCTCGTTTACCCTCAGTTTTTGTTCCATCAGAAGGTCCAGGGACTTGTTCAGACGGATCTTCTTGATATACTGGAGAGGGGAACAGGCAGTGACCTCCTTAAAGGCACGGTGAAAGGCTGACTGGCTCATGTTGACCAGGCCGGCCAGTTCCTCCACCTGGATGGGGTGGTCAAAACCGCCGTGAATTTTTTTCAAAGCCTTGTCCACCCTTGAAACATTGGTATTCCGGATCGCCAGGGCATACAGGGAACGGGCACTCTCGCTGCACATGATCCTGAACAGCACTTCCTTGAGCAGGCCCTGACCGATCACCCCGGACTCCACCGGCGAGGTAAGGGCGGCCAGAAGGCGGGAAAGGGTTGACCGCAGCTGGGGGGTCATCCGGGAAAGAAAAAGCCCCGGCTGCCGGTTCCGGATCTCACATCTTTTTAACCCCTGGTGGCTGCCCATCTCCTGAATAATCTGGTGCAGAATCTCAATACGGATATCCACGAACATGGAGAGCAAGGGTGTTTTCCGGGTGGCAAAGGTTTCGCATTCGGCAGGTATGGGCAAAGTGAGCACCAGATAATTATCCGGATTGTACTCATAGACCTGGTTTCCCAGGTAGACCCGTTTGGCCCCCTGGCCCACGATGATGATTCCCTTTTCGTATAAAAGGGGCTTGCGCCTGTGGTACTCCGACGTCTTCATGATTCTGATTTCCGGCAATTGTGTGGGATTGATCCCGTCTTTTTTTGCCAGGACGGACATCTGTTGTGCAATGGTGGGGAGGGCTGCCACGAAAGAATCTCCTCGTATTTATTATTAAGCTTTCAAGGAACAAAAATACCATATACATGGCCGGCCGGAAAGTCCCCGATCGCAAAAAAAAGCAGGAATAGGCATGTGATTGACAGGTCTGTGCATTTAAAACATCGGACAGGGGATTATCTTATTCCCATATTTGATAACCCATCCGCCATGAGGAGATATGAACTTGGAAAATTTTGATTATTACAATCCCACCCGCATTGTTTTCGGAAAAGACCGGCTGGACGAACTGGATACCCTGGTACCGGAAGAGACCCGACTGATGATCCTGTACGGCGGCGGCAGTGTGAAAAAATTCGGGACCCTGGACCGGGTCCGGCAGGCTCTCAAAGGCAGGCAGATCCATGAGTTCGGCGGGATTGAGCCCAACCCCAGGTTCTCCACCCTGATGAAGGCCGTAGACCTTGTCCGCCGTGAAGGAGTCGATTTTCTGCTGGCCGTGGGCGGCGGATCGGTAATGGACGGAACCAAATTTGTGGCCCTGGCTGCCGGATTTTGCGGAAAAGAAACAGACCTGCTCTCCGGCAGGTTCAAACCGGTGCCGGTGAAGACTGCCCTTCCCGTGGGCACGGTGGTCACCCTGCCGGCCACAGGCTCTGAGATGAACAATCGCGCAGTGATCAGCCATGGGGACGCTAAAATTCCCATCTTCAGTCCCCTGGCCTTCCCCAGATTTTCCATCCTGGATCCCACCCTGACCTATACTCTTCCGCCGGCCCAGGTGGCCAACGGCATCATTGACACCTTTATCCACACCGTGGAACAATACGTGACCTATCCTTCAGAGGCTCGCTTCCAGGACCGTACAGCAGAGGGAATTCTCAAAACCCTTGTTGAAATCGGCAGCCGGACCCTGGACCACCCGGAGGATTACGACGCCCGGGCCAACCTGATCTGGTGCGCCACCAACGCCCTGAACGGACTGATCGGAGCCGGCGCGCCCCAGGACTGGACCACCCACACCATCGGCCACGAACTGACGGCCATGTTCGGCATGGACCATGGCAAAACCCTGGCCGTTCTCCAGCCGGCGGTCTGGACCGTCCGCAGGGAACAGAAAAAGGAAAAACTGCTCCAGTACGCAGCCAGGGTCTGGCACATCACCCAGGGGGAGTCTTCCGAAAGGATCGACCTGGCCATTGAAAAAACCCGGACCTTTTTCGAGAGTCTGGGTGTTTCCACCCGGCTCTCGGATTACGGGATGACAAAAGAAAAAATCGATGATGTTGTGGCCGCCCTTGAAAAACACGGCATGACACAACTTTCAGAGACCCGGGACCTTACCCCTGAAATCAGCCGCCGCATACTGGAAACCGCCCTTTAACCGGGCAGGATTTCCATTCAGGTAAAAAAAGAAGTGGCGCTTGAAATAAAAAAGATAGGCCGGATCGAATGTGCCCGCCAGTCCGCCTGCAGGATTTCCCATTCCCCCTCCGGCGAACCGGGCAGGCAGTCAGACGGTTTGGGCCTTTCTGGGGGTACAGGCCAATACCATGTCTGAAATCCGGGTCTTTATGAAATTCCAGCCCGTATAGATATCCACCTCGGTCTCATCCTCCAGCAGATTTTCCGGGACATTGCCGCAGTCAAAGGATTTGCCGTGGATCAGGGCCCGGATCGCATAGGCCCGCTTCACCGGATCAGGGGAGATAAGAAAGGAGCGGATCAGGCCTGCCGTGGTGGAGTCCAGGCCGTCGGGGCTGGATTTCAGAAAAGTTCCCACCCCCCACAGCACCCCCCGCTGGAGAATTTCGTGCTCAATGAAATTGCCCCTGTCGTCCAGGTATGAAAACAGGATGGATTTGAAATCCAGGGCCAGCTCCGGGCATCTGGCCAGGATCTCCCCCATGGCCTCGGGGGACCCCCATCCGATCCCGCCGGATTCATCATTGAGATTCCACATGATTCTCCGGAGAACGATTCTGGCCTTTTCCATGCGGTTCCCGGCCAGGCGCAGGACCAGTTCTCCCATGGCGGTCACGCTTCTGAACTTGATCAGCTCGTCTCCGTTGTAAAAATGGGAAAAGAGATGACCCACCAATTGATCATCTGAAATCTCTTCCAGGAGAGCCAGGGCCCGGGACCGGCTTTTTTCATCTAAGATCCGCCGGACTTTTTTCCTGTTTTTTCTTCCTCGGGGTTTGTTCATTCTCCTCCTTTAAAGGCTTGTGGTTCGGTCGGAATGGAGAACCCTTTTAGATCAATATAAGCATGAATAAAAGCTTGTCAGCATCCATTTACACAAGGAGCCCCAACCTTGCAAAGTCCGAAAGGTTGGGGTGAACTTTGGGTCACCTTTTTTGGGACGAAACTTCCTCTTCAAAGGCATCCATAAAGGAGTTGATTTCTTTTGGCGTGATGGTCAGGGGGGGATCGATCCGAAATGAGGTGCCCCGGTTGCACAGGATATATCCTTTCCGGATCAGGTTGTCGTAGATCTTTTCTGCGATTTTTTCATTGGCAAGGTCAACGGCAAACATCAGGCCCCTTCCCCGGACGCCGAGGATGATCTCATGGTCCACCAGGTCCCTGAGTCGTTCCAGGAAGCCAGCCCCTTTTTGTCCGGCCTCCTTAATGAGGCCCCGGACTTGAATCTCTTGGATCACGGCAAGGGCTGCCGCAGCTCCCAGGGGATCGTTCTGATGGGACTGGGCATATTTAAAAGGCCTGTTTTCCAACTCCCTTACCATATCCGGATGGATGGCGGCCGCGCTCACAGGATACCCGTTTCCAAGGCCTTTGCCCATGGCGATCAGATCCGGAAGGATGGGGTAATGCTGGAATCCGAACCACTTACCGGTCCGGCCGATCCCGGTGGTCACCTCGTTGGCGATGATCTTTCCCCCGTTGGCCCGGACCCGGTTCCCAAGGTTCTGGATCATGGCCTTTGGGGGAAACCGGACAAAGCCCGAGGAACTTCCCGGCTCAAACACAAAATCCGAAATATTGGTTGGAACCGCATCAAAGGCCCTGCAGGAAGGGTCGCAGGCCTCCTGTTTTTCACAGGTCCTGCAGGGTTCCCAATTGAACAGGAACCAGTCCCGGGTCCGGTTGGTAACCGATGAATAGGCGCCAAGATAGGAATCGTGAAGGGTCATGGAGAGTTCTTTGCCGGTGAGGTGCTTTGCCATCTGCCTGGAGATTTCAATGGCCTCGCTGCCCGAGCATAGGAACAGGGCCCTGCCCCCGGCAAAATCCGCGATATCCAGGACTGCCTCGGCTGCCGTTTCCAGGACGGGGTTTGAATAGCAGAAACCGGCGTGGGTCAGGACTTCCATCTGCTGGGTGATGGCTTCATTGACCCGGAGATTCTTATGGCCCAGGGCCGTGCACCAGACTCCGGATTCCAGGTCCATATACCGTTTCCCATGGGCATCAAACAGGTAGATCCCCTCACCGGCTGTAATATCCGGGATCTTAAGTTCGTGCCCGGTGCATGTGTAAACCTTTGTCATGGTTCAGTTTTCTCCTTGATCTATATCCTTATCCCGGGGAGAGTAAGATCCTCCCAGCCGGACGGCTTCCTCCAGGACCCTTTGGGTCAGGCCTTCCACCTTTGATTCAATCTCCGGCGTGAGTTCATCCTTCAGGGTATTCAGGTCTTTGGGTTCGATCCCGATGATGGTGGTCCGGGGCACATGATCCAGGGCCTTGCACAGGGTCAGGGCCTCGATGAGATCCACCTGGTGGAGGGAGTTCTTGGCCAGGATCCGGTTCGGGATCTGATCATGATCCAGGCGGTGGAAATCTCCCGGTTTTCCGTGGTTCAGGACCGTATCCACTACGATGAGCCGTCCGGCATTGGAGATCACCCCCAGAAGGTTGATCCCGAGAACCCCGCCGTCCACCAGGGTTACGTTGTCTGAAAACTCGTACTCCCGCATGAGTTTTTCAACCACGCGGACGCCCACACCGTCGTCACTGTAGAGGATGTTTCCCACCCCAAGGATTGTGATATTCTCGTTCATCTTATCTCTCCGTGCCTCTTTTCGGCCTATACCATAAAAGCAAAGGTTCCGGCAAGGTCATTGCCGGAACCCAATTCACATCCAGTCTGCCCGATGATTCAGATCAGATTACCCTCACCTTATAGGTTTCATTGGTGTGGGGATCAATCACATGGACGGCACAGGCGATACAGGGATCATAGGAGTGCACGGTTCTCAACACCTCCAGGGGCTGCTTGGGATCGGCAATGGGGGTACCGATCAGGGATTTCTCCACAGGCCCCTTCTGGTTCTCACCGTCGCTGGGTCCCAGGTTCCAGGTGGAGGGGACCACGTACTGGTAGTTCTTGATCTTGCCTCCTTCGATGTCGATCCAATGTCCCAGGGCTCCCCTGGGAACGTCGTTGAGGCCGAAGCCCCGGCCCTTGTCCGGCATTGTCCAGGGCTGGTATGTCTTTTTATTGCCCGCTGCGATATTGGATTTAAGGGTGTCGATCCATCCTTCCATGGCATCGCCCACCACCACGGTTTCAATGGCCCGGGCAGCGGTTCTACCCAGGGTGGAAAAAAGAGCCTCGGTTCCCACACCCAGGGTTTTCAGGGCATGGTCCACCAGGGCTTTTACCTGTTTGTGGCCGCCGGTATAGGCCACGAGAACCCTTGAGAGGGGACCGACCTCGGCAGACTTGCCCGCATACCTGGGGGCCTTCATCCAGGAGTACTTGTCATCGGTGTTGTAGCTCACCTCTCCCTTTATGGGTTTGGTCTCCCCCTCATAGGGATGCTTGGCACTGCCCTTCTCATACCAGGCCCGGGTCACATCCTCGGTAATCTTCAGGGTGTCCACGGCCTTGGGAACCAGGTCTCCCATGAGAACGCCGGCGGGAAGAAGCAGGTCATCATTGATGTTCTTCTGGGGAAAGTCCCCGTAGGCCAGATAAGTATCGTTGTTTCCGCCGATACCGCCCCAGTCTTTGTAAAACGAGGCCACGGCCAGAAGATCCGGCAGATATACTTCATCCACAAAGGCCTTGGTTTCCTTCCAGATGGCAAAGAACTCATCGATTCGTTCCGGGGTCAGATCCCTTACCGAAGTTACCCCGCCCACGACCAGGGACTGGGGATGGGGGTTTTTGCCGCCGAAGATGGCATGCATCCGGGCAGCCTTGGCCTGGAGCTTGATGCCTTCCAGGTAATGGGATGCGGCCATGAGATTGGCCTCGGCCGGGAGGTTATAGGCAGGGTGTCCCCAATAGGCATTGTTAAAAGGGCCCAGCTGCCCGCTGTTGACAAAGGTTTTAAGCCGGGTCTGGACTTCCTTGAAATAGGCGGCCTTCTGGGGACGGCCGGACACGTTTTCCGAAAGCTTGGCCGTTTTGACCGGATCTGCAGAAAGGGCAGAGACGATGTCCACCCAGTCCAGGGCATGGAGATGATAGAAATGAACGATATGATCATGCTGGTACTGGGCGCCGTGGAGCAAGTTCCGGACGATCCTGGCATTTTCCGGGATTTCGATGTCACAGGCATCTTCCACGGCCCGGACAGAAGAAAGAGCATGGATATAAGTACAGACCCCGCAGGACCGCTGTACAAAATGGTGGGCGTCCCTGGGGTCTCTTCCCTGGAGCATCATTTCAATTCCCCTGAACATCTGCCCCGAACTCCAGGCATCCTTTACTTTCCCGTTTTCGACTTCCACCTCTATCCGTAAATGACCCTCGATTCTGGTAATGGGGTCAACAATGATTCTTTTACCCATAATAATATCCTTTCACCCAATGGTGTTTATGTCTTTTAGTATCACTCTACCGCGATCTGTTTTAAGATTCTTCGTAAAACGGGGTCATGCTGTCCCAGAAATCAGGCTCACTGCATCCGATGCAGGGATGACCGGCCTGGATGGGAAAACTTGTGGCATCGTTAAATTTCGCGGTGGGACAATTATTATAGGTTTCAGGTCCTTTGCATCCCATCTCGTAGAGGCAGTATCCCAGTTCCGCTTCCTTGGACCCGAATTCTGATACAAAGTTTCCTTCTTCATAATGTTTGAGCCTGGGGCAGTTGTCGTGGACAGACTCTCCATAGGCAAATACGGGCCTGCCGTAGTCATCCAGCTCAATGGTTTCCTTGCCCAGGTACTTGAGGATGGTCCCCAGCAGGTTAAGTGGGTTGGTGGGGCAGCCGGGAAGATTGACAGGGTTGATACCCAGGGCATCACCCACGCCCTTGTATCCGCCCGGGTTGGGGGCGGCCGCAGCCACTCCGCCGTAACAGGCGCAGGTCCCCAGGCAGATCGTTGCCGCCGCCTTTGGAACCACATCATTGGCGATCTCCAGGAAGGTCCTGTCAGCGACCTTGCCGTAGGCTCCGTTGTATTTCGTAGCAACGGCTCCTTCCACAACACAGACGAATTTACCCTTGTACTTTTCCACGGCGTCGTGGAGGCTCTTTTCCGCCTGGTGCCCGGCCGCCGCCATGATGGTTTCGTGGTATTCCACGGAAATGGTTTCCAGGATGATTCCCCCCACATCCGGGGTTCGCAAAAAGGCTTCTGAACATCCGGTGCATTCACCGAAATGCAGCCAGACCACAGGCGGGCGGGGTTTTATGGCAGCCTGCTCTATCTGCTCGGCCACCTTTCCCACACAGGAGTAGGACAAACCCATGGTGGCGGTCAGGGCCGTACAATACTTGAGAAAATCCCTTCTTGAGACGCCTTTTGCTTCCAGTTTTTCGTAAAACTCTTTTTTCGGATCTTTTTCCATATCACCTCCATTGATGATGGTTATGACTTCATATCATAATTCGCCAGTATCCATTCATAGATTAGGAGCCTCCGGCAGATCAAATTGATTGTTTGAATTCAAGGAGGGGGAGGGATTGAATATTTCTATGGGTCGATTTTTCCCATTCCTACGGGGCTTGCCGTCCTCCTGGGGGGATTAAATCCGTATGCCGTTCAACTCCCCTATGGTCTGGTCTTGGGGCCTGCTAATTTAATTTTAAGGAACAAAGTTAAACACAATAGGATATATAAAATCCCGGTGATTCCAAAAGCGCACCGGTCCATTTTTTCACACTGATCGAGTAATCGGTTGCGAATATTAGAAATATCGGGGTTTTTCTCTATAGCGAAGAACTCCTGATTGGAAATGATATTTTGAGGTAACTATATACATGTCTGCCGATTCATGGCCTGGCTCTGGACGTTGCCGGAGTAATGGAGACGGGCATCCCTTTCTTTCCGATTGGACACGGCAGGTCGAGTCCGAAGTACTGCTTGAGCTTGGCCTGGAAATCCTTCTCGTTTGTGATGAGGCTTATTTTCCTGCCCTGTTTGGAATCGATTTTGAGATGCTGATCGGTGAGGGTGATCCGTCCCTCCCTGGTGGGGATGGTACAGATGCGCTGCTTCACGAACAGAGATTCCGGAAAGGTGGAGGTAAAATGGTTGGACATTAGATAATCTGCTTCACTGCAGGGATCCAGAGTAAAGGCATATTGGCACCGGTCGCCTTCCCGTGTGAGAAGGCCAAGGATATATCCGAACCGGGGATCCTTTTCCAGCCGAAAGGTGCGGGAGAACTGGTACTGGTCCTCCGGGGTATCAAGGAGAATTGGTCGGATAATGCCGTCCTTTCCGAAACCCACGTCTGCAATCCATCTGTGGCCCGGGGTTTCCACCATAAGGACCTGATGGGTTTTGGGGCCGAATGTCCGTTTGAAGTCAACGGCCACCCTTGCCAGCAGCGGGGTGACTTTAAATCCCAAGGTCTCTAAAACAGCGGCAAACAACCCGTTCATCTCAAAGCAGTATCCTCCCCGGCCCAGGGTTACGATTTTTTTGAACAGGGATAAGGGATCCAGCGATATGATTTTATTATAGTAAACATCAAGATTTTCAAAGGGGATGCTCAGGGTATGGGCCTGGTGAAGACCGTGCAGAGTCTCCTGGCAGGGGGAAGTCCCCCCTGTATACCCGACTCTTTCAAAGTAAGCGCCTAGGTTCAATTCCGGGGGGTTCATGCCTGTGGTTTAACTCCTCCTTTTGCTTTTCCCGACACCGGCCGGGACCATTCGCTCAAATTATATCCGAATTGGGATTGTTTTTATAGCTGTTCTCAAATTCCCTTTTTTTCCTATATTCGGATTCTGCGCAGGTCCAGGCAGGAGCAAAGGTTTTGCGGATTGCAGGCCTTCGGGCCGCAGAAACCCCATATTGGAATATCACCTTTATAAAAATTTTTTAAAGAAAATCGGATAAAAGTTCCAGGCTATCCTGGTATTGAATTTCATTCACCATCAATTTTATCGCACTTGGCACCTGCCGTATGGTTCCAAAGGATTCCCCTTGAATGGTATAGTCAATTCCGCGGGCCTCTAAAATTGATTTGATAATGCTGATTTCATCCTGTCTGAGATTGGCGGTAACTTCTTTATATTTCATTGATTTTTCCTTTCGGTTCAGATTGCTGTCTCTTGATTCAGCGCTCCCTGGGCTCTAAAAGATAGAAGTTGGAGATGGCAAAGACCACTTCCGCATCCTGGCCTGGGATCAGTTTTTTTGTGAGTTGTTCGATCAAAATCTCGATTTCCGTATGAATTCTGTTTTTTAAGATTACCAAGTCAGATCTCCGGAGCCTTTTTGACTCCAGTATTTTTTGAAGGGCCACCCCTTTCCATTCTAGCTGCAGCCGCTGCAGCAATTTATTGTATTCATCTGATTTGTAAATTTTGGAATCTTGGGGTTTTGAAAGGAAAGCAATAGAAACAATCAGGTTCACAATCCCCATCTCCTCCAGCTCAACAGAAGCAATAATGCTTGAATTGTCTTGGCTGTATGAAGATGAGTAGATTCCGGCAAAAGAACTGGACGATAGGAACAAAGGTAAGATTAAGGCAATAAAAAATTTTTTCATGATGCCATTCCTTTTATTCAAATGGTGAAGATATAAGGTCCGGGGATCGGTCTTCCCGGACGGCAATTGATTTGCCCAGTGCAGCGCCTGGATTGATCCTTGATTATAGGTTCTGTTTACCCTGATAATTTGCAAAAAATCCGATTATCAGATAAAACTGCCTTCTATAAATATCTATCCGGGAGATGCATAGTCAATCCAAAAGGAAGAAAAATAATGAATCCGGGCCATGGGATTGTTCAAAGATTTCATGGGGGAAAGCCGATTCCGACAGGATCAATCATTGCCTGAAACAAATCCTAAAAAATACTTTTATTCCGTGGGACGGGCAGACAACGATCCGGTCCGGACCGCAGAGATCAAAATCCGGCGGTCCGTGTTCATCTGTTCCCTGGCCCATGCCGGGACCATTGAATCGGCCAAGGCCTTTATCTCAAGGATCTCAAAAGAAAACAAGACCGCCACCCACAACTGCTGGGCTTATATCGTGGGAGACAAAGGGGAGATCAGCCACAGTTCTGATGCAGGTGAGCCGGCAGGAACCGCGGGCAAACCCATGCTCAATACCCTGGCCGGCCATGGCATGACCCGGGTCGCGGCCGTGGTGACCCGTCATTTCGGAGGGGTCAAGCTGGGGATCCGGGGATTGATTGAGGCCTATTCCGAATCCGTGGAGGCGGCCCTGGACCAGGGGAAACTGGTCAGGCTGGTCAACACCCGGTCCTTCAGGATCCGGCTGGCCTATGACTTCAACGATATCTTTTTAAATCTCATCACCCGGTTTGAGCCCCGGATCCGGGATACCCGGTATTCGGATATTGTCGAGCATGATCTGGAAGTGGAAGAGATCCATGTGCCCGGTTTTGAACTCTTCCTGACCGAGTACCGGGACCAGGGCCGTCTGAAATTTGAAACCTGCTGATTAAAAAATAGAGTTGACAAGGCCCATAATTTAAGTATTATTAAAGAAAAATTAACTATACTTAAATTATGGGCAGCGTATGAAAACAAAACTGGGCGCGCTTTTAAGGGCCACGAGGAGTTCAAGGCATCTGACCATCAAGGAGGTGGCCACCAAGGCCGGGGTCAGTTCCAGCCTTCTTTCCCAGATCGAGAGGAACAGGATCTCCCCTTCCCTGGACACCCTGCTCCAGCTCCTGGAGGTTTACGGGGTTTCACCCAACAATTTTTTCAAGGATTACCAGACCCATTCCAGGGTCGAGATCGTCCGGAAGGACGATAGAAAAATCCACCAGCGCAAGGGGTTTACATACGAAAAGCTCAGCGGCGAGGGCCAGGCCAAGGGGAACCATTCCTTTAACGCCTTTTTCATGGCCCTTGAGCCCGGACAGGAACGGGGGGACGCCAGCGACGGCCATCTGGGACGGGAACTGGGTATCGTGGTGTCGGGCTCGGCCCGGCTGACATACGGGGAAGAGGAATTTGAAATCCATGAAGGGGATTCGGTCTCGTTTTTTTCCCAGATTCCCCACGTGATTAAAAATATTTCCGACACCTTGTTCAAGGCCTATTGGGTGGTGACACCGGCGGACGGGGAAGACTATTTCGGAGAAGAATCTTAAGAGGGAGAGGAGTTATGGGAAAGACAATCGCAGAAAAAATTTTTGAGACCCATTTAAAAGATCAGCCCTTCGGGGATGTGTGTGTGCTGACCCTGGACAGGGTGTTCTGCCATGAAATCACGACCCCCACGGCCATTCAGGATCTTGTGGCCCGGGGAAAGGACCGGGTCTTTGATCCGGACAAGATCAAGGCGGTCATCGACCACGTCACCCCGGCCAAGGATTCCAAGACGGCCATGCAGGGGAAGATTTTACGGGAGTGGGCCCTGCGCCACGGGATCAAGGATTTTTTTGACATCGGCCGCAACGGGGTCTGCCATGCCATTTTTCCGGAAAAGGGATTTGTCAGGCCGGGTTTCACTGTCATCATGGGAGATTCCCATACCTGCACCCACGGGGCCTTTGGGGCCTTTGCCGCCGGAGTGGGCACCACAGACCTGGAGGTGGGAATCTTAAAGGGGGTATGCACCTTTAAAAAGCCCGAGACCTATAAGATAGAGATCACAGGGAAATTGCAGCCGGGCGTCCTGGCCAAGGATATCATCCTGGAGGTGATCCGGCAGATCTCCGTGAACGGGGCCACCAACATGGTCATTGAATTTTCGGGCCCTGTGGTGGATGCCATGAACATGGAACAGCGCATGACCCTTTCCAACATGGCCGTAGAAGCCGGTGCCACATCCGGAATCTGTTTGCCGGATATGACCACGGTGGAGTATCTCTGGCCCTTTATCAAGGATGAATTTGCCGACCGGGAAGCGGCCCTGGAAGAGTACGCCGGATTCAGATCAGATCCGGACGCGCTATATGCCAGGCAGAAAACCATTGATGTCTCCTCCCTGGAGCCCATGGTCACATTCGGATACAAGCCGGACAATGTAAAACCGGTTTCCCAGATGAAGGGAACAAAGGTGGACCAGGTCTATATCGGCTCCTGCACCAACGGAAGGATAGAAGATCTGAGGATCGCCGCCAGGGTGATCCAGGGCAGCACCGTCCATGACCGGGTCAGGGCAATCGTATCTCCGGCCACTCCGGATATTTTTTCCCGGGCATTGGAAGAGGGGCTGATCAAAATCTTCATGGATGCAGGTTTCTGCGTGACCAATCCCACCTGCGGAGCCTGTCTGGGCATGAGCAACGGGGTCCTGGCCCATGGAGAGGTGGCTGCAGCCACCACCAACCGGAACTTCAACGGCCGCATGGGCAAAGGCGGCATGGTTCACCTGGTAAGCCCGGCCACGGCCGCTGCTACAGCCATCCAGGGCGAAATTGCAAATTCAAGTCTATTTGAAAACTAGGAGGCCATTCATGAAAGAATTCAAAGGAAAAGTCCTGTGCCTGGACCGGTCCGATATCAATACCGATGAAATCATCCCTGCAAAATATCTCACGGAAATTGAGAAAATTGCCATGAAGCCCCACCTTCTGGAAGATTTAACTTTAGAGGGATTTCATCCGGAAAAAGATCTTAAAGAAAAGGCCGTGGTCCTTACCCGGGAAAATTTCGGGTGCGGTTCCTCCCGGGAACATGCCCCCTGGGCCCTGGAGGTCAACGGCATCAACGTGGTCATTGCCCGGAGTTTTGCCAGGATATTCCGCCAGAACATGTTCAACTGCGGCATGCTGGCCATCGAGCTTCCCGAAGAGGATATCCAGACCCTTTTTGATGCCTGTGCCGGAAAAGGAGCAAAAATCGCCGTGGACCTGGATGCATCCCTGATCCGGGTCAGTCCGGGGGACCTGGCCCTGCCCTTTTCCATATCCGAGTTTGACCGGGCCCTGGTCAGGACCGGTGGATGGGTGGAGTACGCAGATCAGAACTATTGAACCCGGCGCTGCAAAAAACCTCATAAATGGAAGCTAAACTTCAAAACAAGTAAGTCCGACCCAAAGGCAGACTGGGAATCCAATTTCCCAGTCTGCCTTTTTTCCTTGCAAAAGCCGGGAGGAATATTTTACATCACCTCTTTTCCGTGCTATAGAATAATTATCTCTCATTTCAGCTGGGAATATCCTGAAATTCCGCCGTTTCCCATCATTGACCAGGGAGGCCTTCATGAAGGTTTTGATTATTTCAGCCGGTTTTATCCCCATGACCCCGGTGGGTCCCGCCTATATCGCGGGCGCCGCCCTTAAGGAGGGGCACGATGTAAAAGTGTTTGACTGCCTGTTTAACGGATCTGATCCCGGCAGGCTTGGATATCTTCTCAGTTCGTTTGAACCGGATGTGGCCGGCATTTCCATCCCCATAACCCTGGGGCAGGATGAAGGCGGGGCCACAAAGATGGATGGTCCAAAGGCAAAGATAAAGCAGATTGTCGATACCATCAAAAAAAAATCAAATGCCAGGATTATCGCCGGCGGGGCCGGATTTAATTTTTTCTCTGAAGACTGGCTGATATATCTCGAGATTGAATACGGTCTCAGGGGGGAGGGAGAAGTCTCGTTTCCCCTTTTTCTGTCGAAACTATCCCGGGGAGAACCGATCTCCGGGATTCCCGGCTCTGTGATCCTGCGCGGGGACAGGACATTCACGGAGACCGGGGACAGGATAATGGACCTGGACGGAGTATCCATGCCGGCCTACGAGCTGTTTGAACCGGCCAGGTACAATGAACTGGACATCCCCTGGGGAGTTTCCACCAAAAAAGGATGCTCCCTTGACTGCTTTTTCTGTTCCGACAGTCAGGATCACCGCTACCGGCTCAAATCCTCTTCCAGGGTCGTGGAGGAAATCAAATACGTAAAACGGGTGACAGGATCCAGGCGGATCAACTTTTCAGACAACAGCTTCAACTGCCCCATCACCCATGCAAAATCCATCTGCAAAAAGATGATCCAGGAGAACCTGGACGTGGACTGGCGGTCAGGTACCTTCAAACCCCTGGGGTTTTCCAGGGAGTTCTGCGATCTGCTCAGGGCTTCCGGGTGTTCCTTTGTGGGCCTGGCCATGGAAACTGCTTCTCCCAGGATGCTGTCCAACCTGAACCGGGGATACAGGACCGAGGATATTGTAACGGCCCTGGACAATCTAAAGGGGTCGGGCATGGATTTTGGTGTTTCCCTTGTCATCGGCGCCCCGGGGGAAACCATGACTTCCATCCGGGAAACCCTGGACGTTGTGGATGCCTATCCTGAAATCAAGGCCGTATGGGTCAATATCGGCGTGTTTGGATGGCGCCGGAGGATCCTGGCCAATGTGGACAAAGGAATCCGGGAGCCGGCCGGACTCTTTGAAAACCCCTACTATATTTCGCCTGAACTGGATGGGGAAGATATAGAAGATCTCATTGATGATCTGTCCTTGAGAAGGAATGTCCTCATCCAGGTCAACAGATCCATGGCAGATTCCGGAGAATAAATTCCCCGGGCCGGACCACGGCAGTCCAGGGGATCCCATCCTTATTTTCCCCTGGCGTTGCAAACATCAGAAAGATTTCATCTTTTTTCTCAAATTTTTATGCATTCTTGGAGATTACTTTCCCCCGCTCCAATGAAGCCTTGTCTTGAGCACCTTGAAATAGGATTGATTTTCAAAGGAGATCATCTTAATGATGTTCCGGCTTTTTTTGATGAAGATCTTGTCCCCGGGATCCATATCAAATCCCTCCTGTCCGTCAAGGGTCAGGATCATGTCTTCGGGACTGCCTTCCAGACGGATCTCAATGGGAGTGGAGTCCGGGATGAGCAGAGGCCGGTTGGTCAGGGTAAAGGGGCAGATGGGCGTCAGGATAATGGAGGGAACCTCCGGGTGGACCACCGGCCCTCCGGCCGCCAGGGAATAGGCTGTGGATCCCGTGGGCGTGGCCACGATCAGGCCGTCTGCCCTGAAGGTGGTCAAATAGTTGCCGTCCAGAAAAACGGCGCAGGAGGCCAGGCGGGACAGGGCGGATTTATTGATCACGGCATCGTTGAGCACATCCACATCCACGATCCGTTCCCCGTTCCGGACCACTTTGATATCCAGCCGGGTCCGTTCCTGGATCAGATACTCTTTTTTGAATACAGACTCAATGGCCTGGTAAAGGCGCTCTTCGGTAGTTTCGGCCAGAAACCCGACTTCCCCGAATTTGACCCCCATGAGGGGGATGTCCCGGTCTTCAATGAACCGGGCCACGTGCAGAAATGTGCCGTCTCCGCCCAGGACCACGAGACAGAGAAGATCATCGGGGATCTTTCCGGAATCCCGGGTGTCAATAACCACGCATTTCTCACCCAGGGTTCGGACCAATTCCCCGGCCTTTTCCTGGGCATACTCTTCGTTTTTAATTACGATCCCGATCCGGTCTGTCATAACCGCTCCATTATCTGGGAAAAGTCAGTCGCTGAAATCAGAGCACAAGCCAAATTGTCAATTCTCCATTATTCATTGTTTAGTGTGCCTCTGCCCAACTGCTCCCGGATCCGAAATTGACCTTGAGGGGCACTTTTAAGGGGTGAACATTTTCCATGATCTCCCCTGCCAGGGTGATCAGATCCTCTTTTTCTTCCAGGGGGGTCTCAAATATGATTTCGTCGTGGACCGAAAGCAGCATCTTCGAACTCATCCTGTTTTTCACAAGGGCCGCTTCCATCCGGATCATGGCCAGCTTGATGAGATCGGCTGCGCTGCCCTGGATAGGGGTGTTGATGGCTGCCCTCTGGGCAAAGTTTCTTAGGTTTGCATTGGAAGAGCGGATATCGTCCAGGCGCCTTTTCCGGCCGAAAATGGTGGATGTCTCACAGGTTTTCTTGGTTTCTTCGATACAGGAATCAATGAAATTCTTGACCCCGGAATAGCGCTTAAAATAATTTTCAATATAGGTGGCGGCCATTTTCCGGCTGATATTCAGTTCGCTGGCCAGCTTAAAGGCCCCCATGCCGTAAACGATCCCGAAGTTGATGGCCTTGGCCTGATTTCTCAGTTCATCCGTAACAAATTCCGGGATCACCTGAAACACCTCCAGGGCGGTCCGGGTATGGATATCCTCATCCTGGTTAAAGGATTCGATGAGGATCTCATCTTCAGCGCAATGGGCCAGAATCCGCAGTTCGATCTGGGAATAATCCGCCGAGATCAGAGTATGCCCATCCTTTGGGATGAATGTCTTCCGGATTTTCTTGCCTTCGGGTTTTCTCACGGGAATGTTCTGGAGGTTGGGATTTGAGCTGGAGAGCCTTCCCGTGACCGTGATGGTCTGGTTGAATGAGGTGTGAATCCGGCCGGTTTCCGGATGAATCAATTTCTGCAAAGCGTTCACATAGGTGGACAGCAGTTTGCCCAGGGTCCGGTATCGGAGCAGTCTTTCCGGAAGTTCATGGGTCTTGGCCAGGACGGTCAGGACCTGGACGTCCGTGGAATATCCCGTTCTTTTCCGGGTCTTTTTCACGGACTTGAGTTTCAGCTTGTCAAAGAGGATGGCGCCCAGCTGCTGGGAGGAATTGATATTGAACTCTTCTCCGGCAAGCGCGTATATCTCTTTTTCAAGGGCAGAAAGTTCCCGGGTAAAGGTCTGGGACAGTTCCGCCAGGTTTTCCCGGTCCACTTTGATCCCAGCCATCTCCATGTTTCCCAGAACCGGAATCAGGGGAACTTCAATCCGGTTGAACAGGTCGGCAAGTCCCTTTTCCTGGATCTTTTTGGACAATGTTTCATAGGCCATGAAGGTGAGGTCGGCGTCTTCGGCGGCATAGTCTGCGGCCTGGGAAAGGGGAACCCGGGCAAAGGAGATCTGGTCCTTGCCCTTGCCGGCCACCTCTTCATAGGAGATCATCTTGTACCCGAAAAGGTTCATGGCGATCCGGTCCAGGCTGTGCCCCCGGGTGGAGGGGTTGAGCAGGTAAGAGGCGATCATGGTGTCAAAGAAGATGCCCTGCATGGAAATACCATACCTGGCCAGAACAATGTAGTCGTACTTGATGTTCTGCCCCACCTTCCGGACTTCGGGATCTTCGAGAATGGGCTTGAAAATCCTGAGGATCTCTTCTTTTGAGGGCTGCTCAAAATCCAGGGGTTCCGTTTCCGGCTCACTGGCCTCCTCTTCTTCCTCTCCGGATGAACTAAGATGGCCGACGGGGATGTAGAATCCGGTGTTTTCCATATAGGAAAAAGAGATTCCCACCAGCTCGGCCCGCATGGGGTCCTTGCCCGTGGTTTCCGTATCAACGGCAAAGATGCCTTTGTTTTGAAGAACATGGGCCAGCTTTTCCAGCTCCTGGGAAGTGGTGATCAGCTTATAAACCTTTTCGGACTTGTCGGCTGTGCCGGCAAATTCCGAAGCCAGGGTTTTAAATTCAAATTCCTGAAAAAGTTCAAAGGCCTTTTTGGTGTCAAAGGGCTTGAGCCTGAAATCCGACATGGTTTCCTTCACCGGAACCTTGCGGTCAATGGTGGCCAGGTCCCGGCTCAAGAATACCAGGTCCTTGGAGGCGGAAAGGTTTTCGTGAAGTTTTTTCTTTTTGGCCAGGCTGTCCAGGTTGTCATAGAGATTCTCAATGCTTCCGAATTCCGAAACCAGTTTCAGGGCGGTTTTGGGCCCCACTCCCTGGACGCCGGGGATATTGTCCGAGGTGTCCCCGGCCAGCCCCAGCACATCAATAAACCGGGCCGGTTCAATGCCCATGTCCGCCCGGATGTCATCGGCGCCGGTATGGGTGTCCTTCATGGGGTCCCAGAGGCTGCAGCGGTCCGTCACCAGCTGAATAAAGTCCTTGTCTCCGGTAACCATGACCACCTCAAAGTTCTCTTCCTGGGCGATCCGGGCAAAGGTTCCCACAAGGTCATCGGCCTCATATCCCATTTTCTGGACAATGGGGATGTTCAGGGCCGAGGTCACCCGTTTGATGTCCGGTATCTGGGCGGCCAGCTCATCGGGCATGGGCGGACGGTTGGCCTTATAGTCCTCATACATGGAATGGCGGAAAGTGGGTCCCTTGACATCAAAAAGCATTGCCGCATATTCGGGTTGCTTTTCCTTTAACAATTTTAATAAAATCCGGGTAAAGCCGAAGGTGGCGTTGGTGGGATGGCCCTTGGCCGTGGAAAGGCTCCGGATGGCATGGAATGCCCGGTATAAAAATGCACTGCCGTCAATGAGAAAGATCTTTTTGGAGTCTGCCATATTATTTAATTCCATGTTGAATTTTCTTCAATTTTAGGCATATATACTATCTTTTGAGGAAAAGGAGAAGGAATTTATATGAGGGATAAACAGGCCAAAGATACCAGAAAAGGCCGGCGCCACAAATGCGAGAAGCAGTGCGACTGCTGCAGCGGGCAGTTCATGTTCTGCTGGCAGTGCCGGTGCGGCTTTTCCATTTGCCAGGCCTGCATGTACGAAAACCAGTGGGGCATGACCTGCAACGGGATTACCTGGGAATGCCCGGACTGCGGGGCACAGAACGGTTACGGAAATCAGTAGACAAAGGAGGATCCACCCATGGCAGACAAGATCAAAATCGGAACCCTGATATCCGGGGGGGGCACCAACCTCCAGGCCATCATCGATGCATGCCGGGCAGGCAGAATCGATGCTGAAATCCTGTTCACCGGCTCGGACACCCCCGGGGTAAAAGGACTGGAAAGGGCTGAGGCTGCAGGGATAGAAACCTTTGTTGTGGATTACGACCCAATCATCCGGTCCTGTAAAAAGGGGATAAACGACCTGGACCTGCCTCAGGACTTTGACCTGGCTGAGATCCTTGAAAAGCAGCGCCTCATGCCGGCGGATACGGCCCGGGAAAGGGTGGAACTCTTCCTGAAGTCCAGGGCCGTGGCCGAAAAAAAGCTTCTGGACCGGATCTCTGCCTATGACATCGATCTTTTGGTCCTGGCCGGATTCATGCGGGTGTTGACCCCCTATTTCATCGACCGCATCAACACCCGGCCCGGTCACCATAAAATCATGAACATCCATCCTGCCCTGCTCCCTGCATTTCCCGGTACAGACGGGTACGGAGATACCTTCCGGTACGGGTGCAAGGTCGGCGGGTGCACGGTTCATTTCATCGACTACGGTGAGGACACCGGCCCCATCATCGGCCAGAAGGCCTTTGAGATCGAGGACACGGACAGTCTGGAAGACGTCAAAAAGAAAGGACTGGAAAAGGAATGGGAGCTGTATCCCGCCTGTATCCAGAAATTCGCCCGGAAAAAACGCTGAAGACCGTTAGATCGTGGCAAATGGATCTGCCCCTTTGACCGGAATCTTCAGGTGAAGAAAGAATCCGCCATAAAAACCGCTTCCCGGTAAAATTCCGGCAGCTTGGACAGGATCTTTTTCCCCTGGTAAAGATGAAAGAGACGATGGTCCCAGTTCCCTTTTTCAAAACCAATGACCAGGGCCAGGATCTGCCTGAACTGTTTGTCAAATCCAAGAAGGGCATGGGTGATCTTCTCAGAAAAAGAGAGTTGCTCCAGGATCATGTACATGGGCATGTCCAGGATGGCGTCAATGGACGAAAAAAGTCCGATGGTGAAAAGCTCCTCTGTGGAAAACCGGGTTCTCAGGACGGTCCCGCATTGTTCGCACATCCTGGCACGGATCATGGCCAGGCGGACCAGTTCACTCGGTTTGTTGTCGTTGAGATCGGACAGGACCACCAGGCTGATGAATTTGCGTAACTCATTAATTCCCAGAACCAGGATGGCCTCTTTAATGGTATCGATGGGGGCGGGGCGGAGAAAATAGGCGGAGTTCATGAATTTGAGCAGTTTGAAGGATACAGACACATCCCTTTTAATCAGGTTCTCCAATTGGGCAAGGTCCGGATCCGTCCGGCCGGCTTGATCAATGAGCTTGAACTTGGTGATCTGGTTGGTGGAAATCTCTTTCTGACTCAGGATTTCCGGTCTGGCGAAAAAATAGCCCTGAAAAAGTTCAAACCCCATGTCCCTGGCCTGTACGAACTTCTGATGGGTCTCTATCTTCTCCGCCAGCAGGGTAACGGGGTAAACGGCTTTGAGCCTTTCTACAAGAGGGCCCAGGGTATCCAGGGGAGTCATCATCAAGTCGAATTTAATGATGTCGCACAACTCCAGCATGGGTTTGAATTTTTCATGGTAGACGAAATCATCCAGGGCGATCCGGAACCCCTGCTCCTTGAACTCCTGAAGAGCCTGGATCACCTCGGGCTCAGGTTCAATGTCCTCCAGGACTTCAATGATGATATGTTCCTTGGGAAAGAACAGGGGAATTCTTTGAAGAATCAGTTCCCGGGTAAAATTGATCAGTCCGGGTTTGCCTCCAAGAATTTCATCAAGGCCAAAGGAGAAAAAGGTGTTGGTCAGGACATTTGAGGTGGCAGTATCACCGTCAACATCAGGAAACACGTTCTCAAAGCCGAGCCTGAACAAAAGCTCATAGCTAAAAATTTTTTTGTCTGCTGTGAAAACAGGCTGCCGCGCAACGTAAATATCCATTGTTCAAGGATGCTGTTTCTGGGTTTTGAAATTATAATCCGCATGATATGGAACATATATAAGCTGAAAATCATTATAAATGCAAGGCTGGAGTCAATTTGAGTTCAGATGAAAAAGGCGTCTGCCATGCGCAGGGCGTCCATATAGAATTCCGGCAGCCTGTCCAGGACCTTTCGGCCCTGGAGGATCTGATAGAGCCAACGGTGAAAAATGTATTGATCAGGACCATTGAGGGGACTGTATCCCCGTCGATACCGGGAAAGGTGTTTGCAGTATCCGACCGGAAGTTCGAAATATGGAAGGATATCAGCTGATCAGTTTGAGCATCAGGGGAACCGCCGTCCAGGTTCCGATGGCCGAGCCCAGATTGGTAAATACGACCACCAAAAGGATCCGGGTGACATTGTTCCGCCAGAATCCCCGGACAGATGCAATATCATTGGGGATGGCTTCCAGATCCCTGACTTTGGGTTTCCGGGAAAAGGCCTCCACCAGACCGGATACCCATCCGGCAGCGATCATGGGATTCAGGGAAGTCAGGGGAGCGGCCAGGACAGAGGAAAGGATGGTATAGGGATGGGCCAGGGCAAGGACAGCCCCCAGCCCGGCAAAGATACCGTTGGCCGCCACCCAGATCCATATCATGTCGGTTCCTGCATTTTTCCCTTCCATCATGAATCCTGCGGCAAAGAGCAGCAGGATTAAACCGGGGATCAGCCATTTTAGGATCTTCCCCAGATGGCCGGCCTCTGGGATTTCATCCAGCTTTGCCAGGTCAATGGGGGTGTCTTTGGTGATATATCCCTTTATCCCGGGCACATGGGCCGCCCCTACAACGGCCAGGATCTTCTCCCCCGGCGCAGTCCGGATATTTTCGGCCAGATACCGGTCTCTTTCGTCGATCAGGGCCCTTTCAATGATGGGATGGGTCTTTTTTACGTCGGAAAGCAGGGTTTTTAAAATATCCTCCTGCTTCATCCGTTCGATATCCTCTTCTTTGATGTCATCTGAGTTCCCGAAAGAAAAGACAATGGAACCCATGAGTTTAAACTTGGCCCAGAACCCCATGCCCCGCCATACCCGGGAAAGGGTGGTCTGGATCTCCCGGTCCGAGGGTTTGATCAGGGCTCCGGTTTTTTCAGCCGCCTCAATGGCGTTGATCATCTCCTGGCCCGGTTTGATCTTGAATTTATCGGCAATTTTTTTCTGGAAAGAGGCCAGAATAAGGTTCATGAACAGCATCAGGGCCTTTTTCTCCTTGATGATCTTGATGATATCCATGTTTCGCCAGCGGTCGGCGTCCCGGATGGCTCCCAGTCGGGTGGAGCAGAGTTCCACACAGACCGTATCCGGATTCTGCTCTAAAATGATTTTTTCCACGAGTTCGGCGCTCTGTCTGGACACATGGGCCGTACCAATGAGAATGATTTCCTTGTCCCGGTATGACAGATGATGAATGTCCGTCTCCAGGGATGTCTGATCTGAATCTATGGCCTCTTCCATGTCCTTCTACCTTTTAGATATTGTTAAAACAGCGACTTGATTATAATCATTTTATCTTCCATGGCAACCTTAAATCCCCCTTCACTCTTTTCATATCCGAATCCCCAAGTCGACCAAGTTGAGGTTGACCTCGGGCTGCGCTTCTGTTATTCAGTTTCTCATGAAATCCCTAGACGAACAGATACTCAGAACCGCCAAGGAGATCGTAGTCAAGTTCATTGAAATGGGCCGGCTCTCTCCTTCAAATATCCATGAATCCTTTAAGGATATCCATGCAACTGTGAATGAAACGGTGAAGAAGAACATCAACAAAGACATCCCCTCCGATGATCAACAGGTATAGTGGAATTCGGCAGAGCATCCGTGCCGGCCTTAAAAAAGGCTGGAGCGGTCTGATCTGGCTGCTCAAAATCCTCGTGCCCATCTCCTTTGCCACGGCCCTGCTGGTGCATTTCGGAATCATTTACAAGCTGGATTTTCTTTTAAATCCCCTCATGAACCTGATCTGCCTGCCCGCATCTGCGGCCCTGGTTCTCATTGCCGGACTTTTTACGGGAATTTACGGCACTGTGGCCGCCCTGTCTGTCATGCCCTTTTCCATGGATCACATGATTCTCATGGCCGTATTCACCCTGATCTCCCACAATATCATCCAGGAGTCCATGGTCCAGGGAAATTCCGGGATCAATCCCTTTTTTGCCGGGTTTTTCAGGCTGGTATCGGCCTTTATCGTCACCTTTGCCTGCGCCAAAATCATGGGGGTGACCCCGGGAACCGGGGCTGGAATTTCCATGGCAGTCCCGGCCGGGAGCGGGATTTCCTTCCCGGCCATGATCTGGAAATGGAGCCTGACCACCCTGGGTTTATGTCTCCAGATCTTTCTTATCATCATGCCCCTGATGGTGATGATCGAACTGGCCAAATATTTCAATGTCATTGCCGTTGTCACCCGTTTTTTTTCCCCGGTGCTGTCCGTTCTCGGCCTGGACCGGTCCTGCGGAATGCTCTGGATGACCGCTGCTGTTTTCGGTCTTGCCTACGGATCGGCCGTGATCGTGGAGGAGACAAATTCCACCCGGTACGATCCAAAGGACCTGACCCGGCTCCACCTTTCCATCGGAATCAACCATGCCATGATCGAGGACCCGGCCCTGTTTCTGCCCCTTGGGATTCCGCCCTTCTGGCTATGGATTCCCCGGCTCATTGCGGCCATGATTGCCGCATGGCTCTTTTCTGCATTCTCTTTCGCATGGAGCTTATATGCTAAGCGAACTTGCCATAAAAAAATTTGCGATCATTGAAGATATAAGGATCTCCTTCCGGCCGGGACTCTCCGTCCTCACCGGGGAAACCGGTGCGGGCAAGTCCATCATCATCGAGGCCGTGAACCTGCTTCTAGGGGCCCGGGCATCCTCGGACCTGGTCAGGACCGGAGAGGAGGCGGCAGAGCTTACGGCAATTTTCGATCTTGAACCCGATTCTCCGGCGGCAGAGATCATGGAGCAACAGGGCATGGACCGGACCGAGGGCCTGATCATCAGAAGGCTGATCTCAAGCTCGGGCAAGGGAAGGGTATTTATCAATTCCCGGCCCTCCACCCTGGACCTGCTCAAACAGGTCACCCGGAACCTGGCCGGGGTTGCCAGCCAGCACGCCCACCAGGGACTGCTCAAAGAGGAAAATCACCTGGAACTCCTGGATGAATTTGCCGGCACCACCGGGCTCAGGAACGAAATTGAAACCCTGTACCAGGCCATCATGCCCCTGAAGTCGGAAATTGAAGACCTAAAAAAGGAATTGGAGGAAAAGATCCGGGAAAGGGATCTGATCCAGTTCCAGGTGGATGAGATCCAGGCAGCCGCCATTGAAGAGGATGAGGACAAGACCCTGGAAAGCCTCAAGGAAAGACTCATGAATGCGGCCCGGATCTTCGAGGCTGTGAACGGGACCATCCACGAGATCTATGACCAGGAAGGATCTGTCATTGAGAAACTCTCCGGCCTCAAAGCCGGGATTGAACGGTTCAGCCAGGCCGATCCGGATCTCGGATCCGCAGCAGAACGGCTGGAATCGGCCGTATTTGATCTCCAGGACCTGACCCATACCCTGAGGGATTACTCCTCCTCCATTGACCTTGATCCAGAGTCCCTTGAACGGGTGGACCAGCGCCTGGACCTGGTTTCCCGGCTCAAGCGCAAATACGGGGGAAGCCTGGAGAGCCTGTTTGAGCGCTACGAGGCCATGACCCGGACCCTGGATCAGACCCGGGATCTGGACAGACAGATTCAGGCCCTGGAAAAAAAGCAGAAGGATCTGGAACTTGTGATCATTGGAAAAGCCGGGAAGTTATCGGAACAAAGGCAGAAGGCCGGAGGCCGTCTGTCAGAACTGGCAGCCGGGGAGCTGGAAGCCCTTGAGATGGGCAGGGCCCGGTTTGAACCTTTTTTCTCCACCCGGAAATCCGATTCTCCCAATGATATTGTCACCCCGGCCGGAGACAAGGTCTTTTCCTCGGGCCTGGACAGGGTCAGCTTCATGCTCAGCCCCAACCCGGGAGAAGATCTAAAACCCCTGGCCAGGATCGCCTCCGGCGGTGAATTGTCCAGGATCGTCCTGGCCCTGAAAGCGGTGCTGTCCAAAAACCAGTCCCTGGAAACCCTGATCTTTGACGAGGTGGATGCCGGTATCGGGGGAGCCACTTCTGAAAAAGTCGGACTCAAATTAAAGGAATTGGCCCGCCGCCACCAGGTCATCTGCATCACCCACCTGGCCCAGATCGCCAGGTTCGGCAACTTCCAGTTCAGGATCTCCAAGCAGGTGGCCAAAGGCCGAACCACAACCTCTATCCTTCCCCTTGAAACCCGGGAGGAAAGGGTGGAGGAACTGGCCCGCATGATCGGCGGGACCCATATCACCGACGCCACCCTTGCCCATGCCCGGGAACTTCTTGTCTGATCAGGCCTTATGTCTGTAAAATTCAGCGGTTGACGGCGGTTCCGGGGTGTTGCCCAGAATCAGGTCACAGGCCTTTTCCGCCACCATCATGGTGGGAGAGTAGATGTTTCCATTGGTCACATAGGGCATGACCGAGGCATCCACCACCCTGAGGTTTTCCATGCCGTGAACCTTCATGGAATCCGGATCCACCACAGCCATATCATCCTTGCCCATCTTGCAGGTGCAGGAGGGATGAAGAGCGGTTTCCCCGTCCTTGGCCACCCAGTCCAGGATCTCCTCATCCGTCTCGATATGGGTGCCCGGAGAGATTTCACCGCCGTTAAATTCATCAAAGGCCGGCTGGTTCATGATCTTTCTTGCGCACCGGATGGCCTCCACCCATTCTTTTTTGTCCTGGTCCGTGGACAGGTAGTTGAACTTGAGGGCCGGATGCTGTCTGGGATCTTTGGATTTAATCTTAATGGTGCCCAGGGAATTGGAGTACATGGGACCGACATGCACCTGATACCCATGATCCGAACTGGGCTGGCTTCCGTCGTACCGGATGGCCAGGGGCAGGAAATGGAACTGGATATTGGGGTACTCCACCTCATCGTTGCTGCGGATGAATCCGCCGGCCTCAAAATGGTTTGTGGAGGCAGCCCCTGCCCGGTGAAAAAGCCACTGGTATCCGATAAAAGGCTTTTTCCACCATTTCAGGGCCGGATTCATGGACACGGGTTTCCTGCACTTGTACTGGACATAGACCTCCAGGTGATCCTGCATATTTTCCCCGACGCCGGGAAGATCGTGGACCACATCAACCCCCAGGGCCTTGAGCTCTTCCCCATTGCCGATGCCGGACAGCTGAAGGATCTGGGGAGAGTTGATGGCACCGCCGCAGCAGATGACCTCTCCGGACAGAACCCGGTTGGGGGTGGTGCTTTTGCCTTTGACAAATTCAACACCAATGGCCTTTTTGCCGTCGCAGAGGATCTTTGTGGTCAGGGCCCGGCAGACCAGATCCAGATTGGGCCGCTTTTTTAATATCGGATGCAGATAGGCCCTTGCCGCACTGAGCCTCCTGCCCCTATGGATATTCCGGTCAAAGGCGCCAAACCCCTCCTGCTGATATCCGTTCACATCATCGGTCAGGGGATAGCCGGCTTCCTTGGTGGAAGCCAGGAAAGCGGCAAAGAGCGGGTTCTTGCAGGGGCCGGTCTCAAGGATCAGGGGGCCTTTATCCCCGTGGTACGGGTCCGGGCCCTTGAGGCGGTTCTCCGCCCGCATGAAATAGGGAAGGTTATGGGCATAATCCCAGTTTTCCATTCCCGGATCCTTGGCCCACTTTTCATAATCCATGGCATTGCCCCGGATGTAAATCATCCCGTTGATGCTGGATGATCCCCCCAGAACTTTTCCCCGGCCGTGAAAGACTTTCCTGTTGTTCATATGGGGTTCGGGTTCCGACTCGTAGCACCAGTCATAGAATTTATTTCCAATGGGGAAGGTCAGCCCCGCAGGCATGTGTATGAAAACATCCCAGATATAGTCAGGTCGGCCGGCCTCCAGCACCAGGACGCTGGTAGACGGGTCCTTGCTCAGCCTGTTGGCCAGGACACACCCGGCAGAACCTCCGCCGATGATAATGTAATCGTATTTTTCCTTCATCCGTAAACTCCTTTACACTAAAATATAGGGTCATCCGCAGATGATTCCGTCACAACCGGACCGCTTTCAGGATTCAAGCCTCCAGGCCTGCCTATTGACGGTTTCCGGCATCATCCAGTTTCAATCGGCCCAGGGTCTTGTCCAGAGGGACGCCTTTTTCACTCCATCCCCTGATCCGGTAGTACTCCTGTTTCATATACGCCATATCTTTTTCCGATATCCTGTGCCCCTTAGCAGGGCCGTCCGGCAGGGCTTCTTTGACAAAACGCCTGGGAAGGGTGTCCTGGCTCTCCTCTGCTCCGTTTTCAAGGTTAAAGCACCGGGTCAGGTTCCAGATCCGCTCTCCTGTCTCAATAAAGTCCTCTGGATCTATTTTACGTCCCGTGGCAGCCAAGAACATTTTCGCATAGGTGCCCTGGGAAATGCCGAAGCTGCCGAAATCACATTTGACCAGGGCATCTGTACCGGCGGAATAATTCTGCAGGTCAATGACCATCTGGGCCTTGTTTTCCGGCAAAAGGGGATCCATGGGGGTCCCTTCATATTCACCGGACAGTTCATAGGATACGGGAAACCCCCTCTGGTGGCAGCCGCCCCGGTCCGTGGTCATATAGGCAAGGCCCATTCCGGAAACCCCTCTGGGTCCCCATGCCGGGGTTTCAAGTCCCTTGGTATGATTCGCAAACGTTAAGGCCTCCTCCCCCAGTTCCCGGGCCGCTTTTTTCACACCCTTTGAAAGGAGAATCCCGATCTCATTCTTTTTGGTTCCCATGGAATGGATGAGAAACTCTGCGGCATCGGCATTGCCAAATTTTAATTCTATCCCCTCAGGAGAAGGGATGATGCCTTTTTCACAGGCTTCCATGGCAAATCCGATCAGATTGCCGGAAGACATGGAGTCCATTCCGTACAAATCGCAGAGTTTGGTCAGATGGGCCACGGCCCGGATATCTGAAATATCGAGGTTGGCCCCTAAAAGGGCTGCAGATTCATACTCCACAATATCGGTGACAAAGCCTTTATATTTCCCCGTTCTTACCGCTCCGATCTTGCTGCAGCGGATGGGGCAGCCCATACAGGCGGAACTGCCAAGCCACAGGTGCTTGGACTGGCCCTTGTCTGAAATCTTGGAGGCCTTGGCAAAGGTCCCGTTTTTATAATTCTTATGGGGCAAAAGGCCGGTTTCATTGGCATATTCCACGGACGATGCCGTGCCGGCCTCCCTGAAGACCTCAATATCCGGACTTTCCTCGAGTTCTTTAAAAGCCGTGGCACAGGCTCGTTTAAACCCTTCTGGATCATGGACCCGGACAGGGTTGGATCCTTTTACGGCAATGGCTTTCAGATTTTTAGATCCCATGACGGCTCCGGCCCCGCCCCGGCCGGCCTGGCGGTTATATTCACAGCAGATCAGGGAAAAAAGCACCTGGTTTTCACCGGCCTGGCCGATGGTGGCGATCTTGAGGCTGTCATCCCCAAGCTCTTTTTTGATCATATGATTTGCCGCAAGAGTGTCTTTTCCCCAGAGATGGCGGCCATCTTTTATTTCAATTTTATCATCGTTGATCCAAATATAGGATGGATGTTCGGCCTTTCCTGTAATGATGATCCCGTCATATCCGGCATATTTGATCTCCGGACTTAAGCTGCCGCCAAAATAGGAATCGAGAAACAGGCCGGTAAGCGGACTTTTTGTGACCACGCATCCCCTCATGGCCGGCGCCAGGGTCCCGGTCAGGGGTCCTGTCATGAACATGAGCAGATTATCCCGGCCAAGGGGGTTTGTGCCCGGGGAAACCCTGTCATAAAGGAATTTTGCTCCAAACCCTTTTCCACCGATAAAATCCTGTTTCAAAATATCGGGAACCGGAAGGACTTCAAAGGATCCGTGGGATAAATCAATCATGAGCAGTTTGTTTGTGTAGGCGTTCATCATCGATTCTTCCTTGGGAAGACAAGTTCAAGGGCTCCGGTGGGGCAAGCTTTAACGCACAGGGGTTCCCCATGGCACAATTCGCACTTTACCGCTTTTCGGGTATCAGGATCCATTTTCACCATTTCAATGGGACAGTATTCCACGCAGGTTCCGCATCCGATGCACCGGTCTTCATCGATGCAGACAATACCCTGGTCGTTTCTCTTTATGGCCTTGGCAGGGCAGACATTCATGCAGTATGCATTTTCACATTGATTGCAGACCACCGGGGTATGGTAAAGATTTTCACGGCTGTGCTGGATGGTTAACCGGGCCCGTCCCGGAAGGTAACCGCCCAGCAGATCCATGCTGCATGAAAGCTGACAGATGCTGCAACCGGTGCATTTGTCAAAATGAATGTGGATGAGGGTGTTGATAATTTTCTCCTGATCTTATGCTTTTTTGTACTTTAAATATCACATAGTAGGTACTATGTAAAAAGGTTTTTTTATCCCCATTCCTCTATTTTTGAATAAGAGAGCGTCACCCTTGTGGCGCTCTCTTATTCAGGTCAACTTCAGACGGGTATTATTTTATCCAGCGGGGTTTGATAAACTTGGCCCCGGGATAGGGTGTCAGTGGCGGATCCGTATAAATGGCCTGGAGCTCGCCGTTCTGAACCTGGTAATGAACTTCCGGAGATCCCTTCTGGAGACGGAGCACATTGTCCTTGTCCCAGGTGATTTTTCCCTGAATCCCCTCGTATCCGTTTTCTTTTAAGTACTTGTTCACCCCTTTAAAATCATAGGCATCCCCTACCTGGGTAACGGCATTGGCCCATGCCTTTACCGCTGTATAGGTGATCCAGGCACCGGCAGGAACCTGATAATTGTAGAGTTGATGCCACTTCTCAAGCCAGGCCTGTCCGGCTGCATTGGGAGCCTTGGGGCCGGGCAGTCCGGAAGGCATCTCTCCGATCAGACCGTCGGCTTTTTCTCCCAGAACGTTAATGACTTCACGGGGGGTAATTCCCCAGCCGAGGCTGACGATTGAATTGGTGGGCCGTTTCAGAAACTGCTGGAAAAAAGAGATATTCTCCTGGCCGCTGGCAATTTCAAAGTGAATCAATGCGGGTTTGATCCGCCGGATCTGGGACAGAACCACTCCCCATTCGGTGGTTCCGTAGGGCACGGTTTCCCTTTTGGCCACTTTCCAGCCGATTTTCTCAAAATTTTTGATCAGGGTGTCTGACACTTCAAGACCCCAGGAATCATCCGTATTGATGACAACGATTTTTTTGTTGGGCCACTCATAGGGAAGATTGGTCAACATACGGAACACGCTTTCGGCCTGGTCCGGTGCAGTGGGAGTCAGCTGATAGATATTGGAGTACTTTTCCGGATCTTCTCTGAAGACCTGGACAGCCGCCTCCGAACCGTCATCGGCAAAGAAGGGGGCCTCATACTTCCCGTAGGCACGGACATCCTGACCCCATCCGGCCCATCCGGCATGGATGGAGGCAACTTTTTTCTGACCGCACAGGTAGTTTGCCGCCTGCATCACGATTTCCGGCTCAAATCCCTTGGAATCAAACCGGATGATCTCAATCTGTTTCCCCAGCAGCCCGCCGGATTCATTGATCTCATCCACGGACATCTTAATGCCGTTAAAATAATCGGCGCCGGATCCGGCGGCCCACCCGGTCATGGGGATGGGCACGCCTATGGGAATCGTGTCAGAGGCAATAACGCCCTGGACCATGATAAAACAGATCGCCAGAATCAGCGGCAACAGCTTAAACCTTTTCATAAAACCTTCCTCCTTGTTATTAAAATACAAACCCACTTATGATGAACCGGAGACATATTCGGTCTTTTTTACGCCGGAATTTAAATCAGGCCTTTTCAGCCTGGTTGATCCGCTTTGAAAAAAAACCGACTACACCCTCCGGCAAAGCCAACACGAGGATAACGACCATTGCCCCCATGGTCACGGCACGATAGACGCCCAAAGGAGACATCAGTTCGCTTGCCGCCACCACCAGGAAAGAGCCGATGACGGCTCCTGGAAAATGGCCCAGACCGCCGACCAGTATCATGATCATCAATATGCTGAACAGGTCCAGGTCCAGCATTCGGACCGAAAGAACTCCGTAAAAATGTCCGTAAACCCCTCCGATGATCCCGGTGAGGAACGAAGTCAGGGCAAATACCATGAGTTTATATTTAAAGGCGCTGATGCCCAGGCTCATGGAAAAGGGCTCTGAATCTTTCAGGGCCAGGAATGCAAGCCCCCAGTACGATTTGATCATCACCATTATGGTGGTTACGCAGGCAAGGGATATGAGCAGGATCAGATAAAAGGTGGGAACGATATTGTCCGTACCAAAGGTATACCCCAGAATACTGATGGGAGGTATGGTCAAAAGTCCTGCAGCGCCGCCCGATCCCAGGGCAATGCCGATCTCCCCCTTTAAGAGGGGTTGAAGTGCCATGTGAACCCCGAAGGTGACCAGGGCCACGTAGGGGCCGGCCAGCTTAAGGCAGGGAAGTCCCACCAGCACGCCCATGCCTGCAGTGAAAATGCCGCTGAGCACAATGGAGAATGCGGGAGTGATCCCGTACTGAATGGAGAGGATGGCCGAGCAATAGGCTCCGATCACAAAAAAGGCCACCTGTCCGAAGGAGAAAATCCCTGCAAATCCCATGATCACGTCCCAGGAGGAAGCCACCACAGCCCAGATAAGACACATGATCAATATATTCATAATATAGGGGACGTCCCCCAGGAAAACCGGCAATATGGCCAGAATTCCGTAAGAAATTCCAATGATGGCTGCCATCTGTTTTAATTGCATGATTTATGCACCCTTTCCCATTAACCCTTGAGGTCTGATGACCAATGTTGCCAGTAAAAGAACGAAAAGCGCGATAATGGTATAGCTCATACCAAAGGTCCAGCCCACAAAGGCTTCCATCATACCGATGATGAAAGCGGCATAGAGACCGCCCCGGATGGATCCCATTCCCCCGAAGGCCGTTACCACCCAGGCCTTTACCATGATGGCCCCGCCGGAAGTCGGATTGATGAACAATTTCTGACTCAGCAGGATCCCGCCGAACCCCACCATGACGGTGGATATGGCAAAGGTGGCGGCAAATACGCGCTGGATGTTGATGCCTACGATCTTAGCACCTGCCGGATTCTGGGCCACGGCCCGGACAGCCAGTCCGGTCCGGGTGTTGTTCAGCATCCAGCCGAACAACAGGATTCCCCCCAGGGACATCACGAATATCATGATATCCTGGTAGGAAAATACGATCTGGCCGATTTCCAGTATCCCGTCCAGGATGGGCGGCAGGGATTTGAGTTTTACCCCGAATACCACCATATAGAGATTGCTCAAAAACAGGCCCAGGCCCAGGGTCAGCATCATCACCCGGTTTTCCCAGTCCGGCCTTTTTCTCAGGGGGGCAACCAGGAACTTTTCCAGTCCGTACCCGACTCCGAATAAAATCGGCATGACGATGAGGATGACGGTGAAATAGCCGCCGAACTGAAGACCCAGGCCTACGATCAGGATCCAGGCCAGGTACCCTCCCATATTGAAAAAATCCCCATAGGCAAAATTAAAGGCTTTTGTCACACCGTAAACCAGGGTCATTCCCACGGCCATCAAAGCATAGACAGAGCCGTTGGAGAGCCCGGCGATGATGACATCGGTGATCTCGTAAAACAATAAAATGGTGTCTTCACTAAACATTGCGGTCTCTTTTCCAGAAAATGGTAAGTCTTTTATTCAAAATCCCGAAGCAACAGGGCCCACACGCTTTTACCTACATTCCTAAAAATATTTCTTTTAGATGATCATCACTGATGGCTTCATCCTTGCTCCCTTCAAAGGAAATTCTTCCCTCTTCCAACACATAGATCTTGGTGGCCAGTTCCGCGATCTGCGGGATATTCTGCTCAACCAGCAAGATGGTCATGCCCTGGTCGTTGATCTTTTTGATGGTGTTAAACACCTCTGTCCGCAGATTGGGCTGCAATCCCAGGGAGGGTTCGTCAATGGCCAGGAATTTTGCATTGGACATCAATCCCCTGGCAATGGCGAGCATCTTGGCCTCGCCCCCGCTCATGGTCGATGCCATCTGCTTTCTCCGGTCGGCCAGCCTGGGAAAGAGGTCAAAGACCTTTTCCAGGTTTTCAGCCTCAAAGGGCCGGGCATGTTTGCTGTACGCCCCCAGTTTCAGGTTCTCCAATACCGACATATTGGGGAAAAGCTCCCGGGTTTCAGCGATATAGGTGACACCGAGGTCAACGATCTTCTCCGAGGGCAGATCAATAATGGAGACGTCGTTTAACAGGATGTCTCCTTCCGTTTTCTCGGCCAGACCGCAGATCGATTTCAGCAGAGTGCTCTTGCCGTGACCATTGGGGCCCAGGATCACGATCACCCCTTTCTCTTCCACTGTGATGCTGACCTCTTTTAAGACGTGGAACTGGCCGTAAAAAGAATTTAAATTCGAGACTTTAATCATCATCACCTCCCAGGTAACACTCGATTACCCTTGGATCATTGGTAACCTCCACAGGATCGCCGCAGCAGATCTCAGTGCCTGTTTCTATGATTAAAAGGGCTTGGGTCAGTTCGGTGAGCACTTTCATGAAATGTTCGATAATGATAATTGTAATCCCCAGCTCCTCATTCATCCTCTGAATCAATTCCATCAAGGCCTTGATCTCGTGGGCATTGGAACCGGCCATGGGCTCATCCAGCATCAGGATCTTAGGATCTGTGGCCAGGGCGGCGCCGATCATCAGTTTTTTCTTGCCAAGCAGATTCAGGGTGCCGGTCAGCTCCCTGCGCTGATCCTTCAGTTCCACAAAATCGATGATCTTTTCAATTCTTTTGGGATCGTACCTGCGGCGGTTGCCGAACCGGTTCCCCACATCGATACTCTGTTCCACCGTAAGGCTGGGAAATGTCTGGGGGATCTGAAAGGTGCGGGATATGCCGAGCTGGGCAATCTGGTGGGGTTTGAGTCCGGATATCTCCTTCCCGTCAAACCGGATGGAGCCCTCAAAATCATAAAAGCCGGTGATCAGGTTGTAGACCGTTGACTTGCCGGCGCCGTTGGGCCCGGCAATGCCGAAGATCTGGCCTTTTTCAACGGTGAAACCGAGGTCGTTTACAGCGACCAGAGCCCCGAACCGCTTGGTGACGTTGGACAGTTTAAGCATGCCTAGTTCTCCTTGACTCCATCTGAATCGGTCTCGCCCAATGATTTGTCCTTGAGACAGCGCTGCAGCAGCACATAGTGGTAGGCGCAGAAAGAAATGGCCTTTAAGGGTTCTCCCGCCGCGATTTCCTTAGCCGTATTGATCCAGTTGGTAATGGTTTTACTGCGGTAATTGGGGTCTTCATAGAGCAGGGAATCGTAGGATCCGATACTCAATTGTATGGTGCTTTTGATCCACTCAAAAATAGGATTTTTGGTCATCCTTGCCAGGAGCAGGTTCATTTTCCGGTCAATGGCCTTGATCTTTTCCACATCCGGGTCATCCGACCGGGAATTCAAGTCCAGAAGATGCAGGGACATTTCGACCAGTTTTTCCTTTTCTTCCTTATCTCCCCGGATGGAAGCCAGTATGACTTCGGATTGATCAATGGTATCCCGGAATTCAACCAGGTTCTCCAGGGGCACCATGTTCTGTTTCAGCAGCAGGGATAAGGATTCACTGGCACTTCCGATTCCGATCTTCTTGGCATAGGCTCCCCCCTTGACCCCTTTTTTGATTTCAATGATCCCCTTTTGCTTGAGAGCTTGCAAGGCCTCTCGAATGGCGCCCCTGCCTACCTGGAAAACATTCTGCAGTTCCCGTTCACTGGAGAGCCGGTTTCCCGGCTTGATTTTCCCGCTTAAAATGGCGGTTTCAATCTGAACTGCGATTTTTTCGCTGATATTGCCGCCCTCAACGGGTTTGAACAGGTTGTCTGTCTGCATAAATAAGCCGTTCCGGGTTTATGAGTAATATGGATCTATTTCTCTGTTTTACAAAAAAACAGAGAAAGATACTTATCAAATACTAATAATCGGACCATTTAACTGATCATTATTAAAATTTTACGCCCATGTCAAGAATAAAACCCGGTTTGACAATAAATATTTTTTATACAAATATTTCAAACAGTTATAAATGCAGATAATTAAAACTCCTTTATCTTCAGGTTCTTACACCTCTTTAATTCATTTGTAATGGTATGATCGTTTATATTCCGATCATAGGCCTTGAAAGAGCCTTAAAACAGCGGGACAGCTTATTCTCAGCCCCAAACCGACTTCAAACACGCGGCTTTTTAATCCGGCGGTTACCCCTATAAACTTTTTTAACCGAAAACCCAAAACCGCATTGCCCGTCATTCTGTTTTGGCTCCGGAATGGCAATTCATCAACAAGCCTTTCTCTAAACCGCTTCCGGACGGTAAGGCCCGGGAGGTTCCGGACGAACCTGGATCTGAAATAAAAGGGATGACTTGACATTCTCTAAAATAGGTCTAATTTATTGTGTTTGTTGTGTGTGCAGCCTGGCCGGCTGCATAATCCTTAAGGAGTAAAAGTATCATGCCCATATACGAATTTAAATGTTCCAAATGTGAAGAATTTTTTGAGGTCATTGTCATGGGGACCGACGATGACAAATCCGTAAACTGCCCCAAGTGCAGCTCCGATGAATTTGAACGGGTGGTTTCCAAGACCAATTTCAGCATGGGCGGCTCTTCGGGAAGCGGACCGGCCGCCGGGGTTTCGACCCAGGAAAGGCAGTGTTCAGGAGGATCATGCAAAACCTATACAGTGGCAGGAGAAACCCGGGATTAGAACCTGACTCCTGCTGAAGCCCCTTTTCCCAGGCCTGCGGCCAATCCGGGTTCCCGGATCTCCCGCTGCAAGCCTTGTATTTTCCGGGAAAAGTTCACCCCCCCAATCCGGGGGAAAAGTGTAATTTCAGAATTTATCTGCCCGTTGTCCTGGTGCCGGGAAAAGTTAAAAAGGAGGTTATATGGAAAAATTTGCAAAGCTGGTCATTGACGGAAAAGAACTGACTCTCCCAATTATTGAAGGGTCTGAGGGAGAAAAAGCCCTGGATATCCGACGGCTGAGACAAGAGACCGGCTATATAACCTTTGATCCCGGATACGGCAATACCGGGGCCTGCAAAAGCGCCATCACCTATATGAACGGAGAAAAGGGCATTTTACGCTACCGGGGCATTCCCATTGAGGAACTGGCCGAGCGTTCCACCTTTGTCGAAACTGCCTATCTTCTCATTTCAGGGAGGCTTCCCACCCGGGAGGAACTGACCCGGACATCGGTTTATCTCAACGATTTTTCCCCCATCCATGAAAACATGAAGGCCTTTTACGGGAGTTATCCGCCCAAGTCCCATCCCATGGGGATTCTTTCGGCCATGATCAATGCCCTGAGAAGCTTTTACCCGGAACTGGTGGACCTGGACGAGGAGATGAACCAGACCTTTTTACGGCTGATCTCCAAGATCCGGACCATGTCGGCCATGGCCTACAAGATTTCCAGGGGCCACCGGGTGATCTACCCCCGGCCGGATCTCTGCTATTGCGCCAACTTCCTGAACATGATGTTTGACAGCCCGGTGGTACCCTACCACATAGACGACGATATGGTCAGGGCATTGAATGTCTTCTGGATCCTCCATGCCGATCACGAGCAGAACTGCTCCACCACGGCGGTCCGGGCCGTGGGCTCCAGCAAGGTGAATATTTACGCTGCCGTATCCGCCGGGATTTCCGCCCTGTGGGGACCTCTCCACGGTGGGGCAAACCAGGCCGTGATTCATATGCTGGAAAAAATCCACAAGGACGGGATGAGCTTTGATGAGTGCATCTCAAGGGCCAGGGACAAGAATGACGGGTTCAAGCTCATGGGATTCGGCCACCGGGTGTATAAAACCTATGATCCCAGGGCCAAGATCATGAAAAAGATGTGTGATATTATCCTGGGCAAGGCCACCCGGAAAGATCCCCTGCTGGATATTGCCCGGCGCCTGGAAGAAAGGGCCCTGGAAGACAACTATTTCAAAGAGAAGAACCTCTATCCCAACGTGGATTTCTATTCAGGCATCGTGCTTCGGGCCATGGGCATTCCCACAAACATGTTCACGGTCATGTTTGCCATCGGCCGGCTGCCGGGATGGATCGCCCAGTGGAAGGAGGATCTGGGAGATCCGGAGATGAAGCTGTGCCGTCCCCGGCAGATCTATACGGGACATGAGATCAACCACTATGTTCCCCTGGATGAAAGAACGGAAGAGTCCTAGGCCGATAGACATCAACTGAGGATACAAAATCATGGTCGAAATCATCGCCCACCGGGGGGCCAGGAGCCTTGCCCCGGAAAATACCCTGGCCGCGGCCAGAATCGGGCACAGGGTCGGAGCCCATCGCTGGGAAACCGATGTGAGCCTGACCCTGGACCGCAGCCTGGTTCTTTTCCACGACAAGGATCTTCTGCGCTGCACCGATGCAAAAAAAAGGTTCGGTCCCAAAGGATCCGGCAGATCCGGGGAATATCTTCTGGCCGACACTCCCCTGGAACAGGTTCTGGAGCTGGATGCTGGGGCCTTTTTTCCGGATACCGATCCCTTTTCAACCATTGGACAAGGGAAAATGGGAAACATTGATCCGGAAAAATTCAGGGGAGAAAAGATCCCGACCCTGGACCAGGGCCTGGCCCTGACAAAAAAACTGGACTGGAAGATCAACCTGGAACTCAAGGACCACGGCAGGGAACCCGAGCCTTTTTATACGGCCAGACAGACCCTGGCCGCCATAGAAAAAAGCGGGATATCAAAGGACAGTCTAGTCATATCTTCTTTTAACCTGGACTGGCTCAAATGGCTCCGGACCCAAACCCGGGATATTGAGCTCCAGGCCCTGGTGGGAGACTCCGGGGAGGAGGAACTGGATTTCGAAGATTTTTCCTTTTCCGCCTATAACGTGAATGCATTCATGATCACCCCGGAGATCATCACCATGCTCAAAGATAAGGGGAAGCGGATCAACCTGTGGACCGTGAACGATATGGATGAGGCCGCACGTTTTATGGATGCCGGAGTGGACGGGATCATCACGGACTTTCCCCAGAACTTTTCAAATTAGGCAAAGAACTCCTTAAAGGCCTCCAGGGCCTTTTCCACATCCTCCGGATCAACGTCCAGGTGGGTGACCAGGCGCAGGTGTTTTGAATTGTCTATGAGGATCCCCCTCTCCTTCATGTGGGCGCTCAAGACATCCATATCCGCATCCATGTCCGCAAAGAGGATATTGGTATGGACCCACCCAAGGTCAACCTCGACTCCGGGGATGTCTGAAAGCCCCCGGGCCAGCCGGAGAGCGTTTTCATGATCGTCTGCCAGCCGGTCCACATGGCGGGTCAGGGCATACTCCCCTGCCGCAGCCAGAATCCCGGCCTGGCGCATGCCGCCCCCCACCATTTTCCGCCACCGCCTGGCCCTTTTTATGAGAGGATCCGGACCGCAGAGCACAGAACCCACCGGCGCCCCCAGTCCCTTGGATAAACAGCAGGAAATGGTATCAAAGTATCGGGTAATCTCCCTGACATCCAGGTTCAGTTTGACTGCAGCGTTGAACACCCTGGCCCCGTCCAGGTGGAAGCTGAGATTATGGCGATGGGCAAATTCCCGGGCCTGTTTTAAATAGGCCATGGGCAGCACCTTACCCCCCTGGGTGTTTTCCAGACAGAGCAGCCGGGTTTTGGCAAAATGGAAGTCATCGGGCTTAATGAATCGGGCCACCTTTTCAAGGTCCAGGCTTCCGTCGGGCTCAAACTCAATGGGCTGGGGCTGGATGCTGCCGATAACGGCGCCTCCCCCGGCTTCGTACCGATAGGTATGGGCGGCCTGGCCGGCGATATACTCATCCCCCCTGGCGCAGTGGGACAACAGGGCCAGCAGATTGGACTGGGTTCCTGAACTGCAGAACAGGGCCGATTCCGTCCCCAGGGTTTGGGCAGCGACTTCTTCCAGGCGGTTGATGCTGGGATCCTCCCCGTATACGTCGTCCCCGACCTCTGCACTCATCATGGCATCCATCATCTCCCGGGTGGGGCGGGTCACGGTATCGCTTCTCAGGTCAATCCATTTCATCGGGTCTATCCTTTCCAATATTTTCAGATTTTATCAATTCCATTTGGCTGTCGTCATCTGAAACCCTGTACACCAAAGGCAGGGGAAATGCAAATTTTCCTCCGGCCTTGAAAAAGATTTTTAAACCTGCCAATAATGGTTGAAAAGACGGAAGGATGAAAAGAACAAATATTCAGGACAAAGGATCGACAATGGAAATTTCAACGGAAAAGACAAGGATCGGATTCATCGGGCTGGGCATCATGGGGCACAGCATGGCCGGTCACCTCCTGGATGCGGGATTCAGCCTTCATCTGTATAACCGGACAAAATCAAAGGCAGACGACCTGGTTGAAAGGGGCGCGGTCTGGGAAGACCGGATATCCGATCTGGCAGCCAGATCAGATATTATCATCACCATTGTCGGAGACCCGAAAGATGTGGAAAAAATCTACCTGGGACCTTCCGGGATACTGGAAAACGCCGGTCAGGGGAGCATGGCCGTTGAAATGACCACATCCGACCCCAACCTTGCCCAGACCCTTTTTGACAAGGGCCTGGAAAAAGGGATACAGGTCCTGGATGCCCCGGTATCCGGCGGGGACCTGGGGGCCAGGAACGCCACCCTTTCCATCATGGTGGGCGGAGAGAAAAAGACCTTTGAAGAGGCCCTGCCCGTCCTGGAGATCATGGGGAAAAATATCGTTTACCAGGGAAAGGCCGGAGCAGGCCAGCACACCAAGATGGCCAACCAGATTTCCATTGCCGCAGCCATGGTGGCCCTGTGCGAAGCCATGGCCTATGTCTCCAGGGCAGGACTCGATCCTGAAACGGTTTTGACCTGTATCAGCAAGGGGGCTGCCGGGTCCTGGAGCATGGACAATCTAGGGCCCAGGATCATCAAGGGAGATTTTGCCCCGGGATTTTCCATCAAACATTTTATCAAGGACATGGGCATTGCCCTGGAATCCGGAAAGACATTTGATCTTGACATGCCCGGCCTGGACCTGGCCCTTTCCATGTATAGGAAAATGGCGGAAAAGGGGCTGGGAGAGGACGGGACCCAGGGGCTCTACAAGCTCTATGAAAGCAAGGAATGACACTTTGTTCTTCACATGAGGTAAGGCAGAGACCTTCAATATTAATGCCGGCAGCCCCCAGGACCTCACCTATTCTGGCTGGATTTTCCGGGCTGTTATTCTGTTCTATGCATAAGTCTTTCATGGCCACATCCCTTTTATTTCCCTTGTTTTATCTCTATAAAACTTATGCTGAAATTTCCAAAACCATACCCGATGAAGTGAACTTTCGGCAGTCAAAGACTCTTGCACATCCCTCAATCCCCACCACTCGAAATCATTTCCGCAAACCGGCAGAGGCAGGCGGCAATGATTAAAGACTCCCGGAATACTTTAGATGCCCCATTACCAGGCGGATCTCATCATAGGAACAATCATCTCCCAGGACGGTTTTAGCGGCCTTGAGGGAATTGCTTTCTTCCTGCTCCAGAACGGTTCTGATGATTTTCTGTTTTTCCGGGGAGACCAGTTTTCCGATATCCAGGCTGCCCGTTTCAACAAAGGAGCACAGGTGGCCCACGACGGTGGTTTCCGTCAGATCCCTTTTTTCAGCGATCTGAGCCGGGGAAAGCCCCTGGTTGAAAAGCTCAAGGCTGATCTTCTGGGTCTCCCCTTTTTTCAACTGCTTTTTGGGAGGATTTTCCGGTTCCGGTTCCGGGGAAGCTTCGGGTAGAATCACCTTTTCGATCCCGCGCTCTTTTCTATAGGTTCTGACCATTTCCAGGAGTTCGGCACCGTATTTTTCAAGAGTCTTTAGCCCGACTCCCTTGATATTTTTCAAGTCTTCTTCGGTGTCGGGCAGGTTCACGACGATCTGGATCAGGGCTTTTTGGTGGAGGATCTGAAACCGGGCCACCCCCTGATCTTCCGCTTTTTGGGTCCGCCATTCCCTGAAGGTTTCAAACAGTTCCGGATGATCGATATCTGACTCTTTATAGACAGGAGCCCGGGCCTTTTTTGTCTTGGCCGGTTGGGATCCGGCTTCCAGTTCAGCCTCGGACACGGCCCGGAGGTATCTGGAAGGAGAAAATCCTTTTTCACAGGATGCGATCCCGGCCAATCGGATCCGGATCTCCTGTTTCAGGTTGTCCAGGGCCCTGCTGATCCTTTTGTCCAGATCCTTGTTGTCCGTATCCAGCCGAACCCCTTCCATGGAATCCTGGAAGATCCGGGAAAACTGCTCCTGGAACCAGGCCGATGCCTTGGCACTCCTTTCCCGGATATATGAATCTGACTCCGGCAGGGTCTGCTCTGAGAACCGGGAGCGCATCTGGATCAAAAATTTTTCCCCCACGCTGAAAAGATGTTCATCCGCTCTTTTCTTCAGCTCTGCCGGGTCGGAGATGCCGGTGAACCGAACCCGGTCTTTTCCCATGAGCAAAAGTCCGATAAAATAGTTGAGGCGGTTTTTAAGTGCCTCAAAGTCAAAACATCTCATGAGCAGGTCCTGCTGAAAGATATTTTTTGAATAAAAAAGCTGTCCCCCGGGAACCGGATTTTCCCCCATGGATTCGACAAAGCCGCGGATTGCATCATCCGCTCCCATCCCCCTGTCCGGCAGAGGGGAGCTTAAGACCATGCCTTCAAGGGTTTTGCATCGGCTCAGGGCTACGTAAACCTGGCCAGGCGCAAAGGCGGACCGGGCATCTATCACGGCCCTGTCAAAGGTCAGGCCCTGACTCTTATGGATGGTGATGGCCCAGGCCAGTTTCAAAGGAAACTGCCTGAACTTTCCGATGATCTCCTCCTCAATCTCCTTGTTTTCCTCGTTCACCGTATATTTGATGTTTTCCCATTCAACCGGTTCGACCCGGATATCCTCGGTATCCCCCGGACAGAGGATGGAGATGCTCTGGTCTGTTAGGGAGGTGATCCGGCCGATCTTACCATTGTAAAACCGTTTGTCCGGGGAGGCATCATTGCGGAGAAACATGACCTGGGCCCCGGATTTCAAGGCCAGGCTTTCCGGTGCGGGAAAGGACTGGGCAGGGAAGTCACCGGACACCTCGGCTTCAAAGGGATGTTCCGGCCCGGATATGGCCCGGAGTTTGTCCGAGTTAATGGCATCGGCCTTTTTATTATGGGTGGTCAGGGTGATCCAGCCCTGGCCCTGTTCCGGGATGAAATCTTCTTTGACCCGCTGATTCAGCTCCTGGGCCGCCTCTGAATCCAGGCGATTGTCCCTGATCTTGTTCAAAAGCTCTATGAATCTTGGTTCAGACTGTCTGTAGATGTGTTTGAGTTCAACCGTGACCAGCCGGGTTCGGTCCAGGGCCTGGGAAGAAAAAAAATAGACCGTTTCATAGTACTGCCGGAGAAGCTGCCACTCCTGTGGTTTGGCCACGGGGGAGAGCTGGTGGAGATCCCCGATCATGAGAAGCTGAACCCCGCCAAAGGGGGAATCCTTTGCCCGAAGGCGGCGCAGAACCGCATCTATTGAATCGAGCAGATCCGCCCTTACCATGCTGATCTCGTCAATGACCAGAAGATCCATGCTCCGGATGATCCTTATTTTTTCCCGGGAAAACCGGAACATCCTCTGACGCTTGTTTTCAAAGGCATCGCTTCCCGGGACAAAGGGGCCAAAGGGCAGCTGAAAAAAAGAATGAAGGGTGACCCCGCCGGCATTAATGGCGGCAACCCCGGTGGGGGCCGTGACAACCATCTGTTTGGCAGACTCTTTCTTTAACCGGTGGAGGAAGGTGGTCTTGCCCGTACCGGCCTTCCCGGTCAGGAAAACATGGCGGTCCGTATGCTCGGCAAACTCCCATGCCAGATTAAGTTCCTGATTGTCGGATAGGGTTGGATCCATCTTTTCGAGTCCGCAAATGAGATTTTTACATCATACAACACCGGGGTTGATCTCAACGGTAATATGCTCGTATTTGCCGATTTTTTCAACCAGTTTATGATAATGGCCCGGGGGCCTGTCCTCGGAACTTGAAAGACTCAGGATCAGAGAGCGTTCATTCTCGGAGATCTGCCATAGATGGATATCTTTTACAATGGTGGATTCAGACTCAATCACGGACCGGATGGATTCGATTTCCCCGGGAAAGGCGCACCTGTCCAGCAGGACGCAGCTGGTCTGTTTTAAGAGGCCCAGGGCCCATTTCATCACCACCAGGGCTCCCAGGATTCCCACCAGGGGATCGGCCCAGACAATGCCGAGGAATTTGGCCCCCAGAAGAGCGGCAATGGCCAGTACAGAGGTCATGGCATCGGTGATGACGTGGAGGTAGGCGGCCTTGAGGTTATGGTCATGGTGGCCGGTTCTCTCGTGGCCTTGATCCCCATGGTCGTGGCCGGAATCCCCATGACCCAGGATGACTGCGGAAATGATGTTCACCACCAGACCGACCACCGCCACCAGGATGGCCTGGTCAAAGAGGATGTCCACGGGATGAAGGATCCGCTCAACCGACTCCACGGCCATGGCCCCGCCTGCGATCATGAGCAGCAGGGCATTGGTATAGCCGCCCAGAACTCCGACCTTGCCGGTACCGAAACTGAAGCTGGGGTTATCCTGATGTTTCCGGGCAAAAATATATGCGGCCAGGGTGATGAACAATGCCATGGCATGGGTTCCCATGTGAATGCCGTCGGAGAGCAGGGCCATGGACCCGCTGATCAGGCCGGCGGCGATTTCCGCGACCATGGTCACCAATGTGATGATCACCACAAATAGGGTCAGTTTCTCGTTATGCTGGGAATGGGGGGTTTTATTTAGGAGGGTGCAATTGTCATTCATTTTGGTTTCCTCTGGTATGGGTGCTTTACAGGGAAGGCTGATCTTCACCAGGAATTTCATTTTAATATAGTTTGATAATCAAACTATATAGAGATTTACCTTGATTGTCAAACCAAAAGCCTCCTGACTTGCCTTTTCCCGGCAGAAGGTCTATGGTCTTTTTATTATTCGGGAAATACCTCCATCCCCGGCCAAAAACATTGAGGATAAAAAAGCGGGGTTTCTGGTTTAGGCTTTGTCTTTTGGATTTCAAAATAAAATCATGAAAAAAGTGCTGATCCTATCGATAGTCAGTCTGATGCTCGCTTCCGATCTATGGGGGATGAACTATCAAAAGCCCATGGGCAGGGACGGGGAATATCAGAAAAATCCGAAAAAGATCTTCCGGCAGAACATCCCCGCCGTAGCCGGGCAGTTCATCGGCATCCCCTACCAATTTGGAGGAAATCCCCAGGTTTCAGGGTCCACTGACAACTCCTACCTTTTCTTTTCCATATACACATTGGCGGCCCAGAAAGCCGGCCTGGCCTATCACGGGTACCTGCCCATGCGCAGGCTCCTGGAGAACTGCAGAAAAGTGGACCCGGAAAAGGTTCAGAACGGTGACCTCATGGTGCTGGAAAATGATCTGGCCGCCATGGTCTACCGGGTGGAGGCCTCGGGAAGGCTTCATCTCATCTATGCTTCAAGAAAAAGGAGCCAGGTATTTTCATTCAACAGTGACAATCTGGTCTTCCAGGTCTATTGGATGGAGAATCTCGATGGATTTTACAGGATTTCCGACACCATGCTTGCTCCTGCACAATGAGGGCCATGGATCTTTTCTTGGATTTTGGCCGGGGCTGGAAAGAGCGAAAGGCAGTCCCTGTTTTAGATCAGCCCTCTTTGGGATCCTCTTCTCCGGAGTTCCCTGTAATATCGGCAATCTTTGATCCCAGGTAGGGTTTTGTCTCATACTGGGTGAGATTCGTCAGGTTTTTGGTAAGTGCCGCCATCCTAGAGGCCTCATCCCCGATGATCCGGATGAAGCTCTCAGCGTTCCTGTCCAGGGACTTATCGTTGAGCAGCAATTCACAATATCCGGAAATCACCTGCAGGGGCTGGTTGAATTCATGGCATACCCCCCCTGCCACCTCCAGAACCACCTGGAGCTTTTCCTTTTCAATCAACTCTTTTTCGGCCAGATTTTTATCGGTGATGTCGATAAAACACTCCAGGATCACCTTTTTTCCGTCAATCTCCGTGATAATCCCTGTTTTTAATACCGGAACCCTGCTGCCGTCATGGGTGATGATTTCCCTTTCCGACTGGTCAAGGGTTAACTTGTAATCAATGATGGGGCAGTTGTTTTCCGTGGCCGGACAGATATGGTCCGTGCAGATCTTGCCGATGAGCTGATCCTGGGAGCAGCCGAACAGGGCCAGGGCCTGGGGATTTACATCCAGAATCCTCCGGGTTTCGTAATCAATGACCGCAATGCAGACCGGCAGGGAGAACAAGAGGTGTTCCATGCGCCGGGCAGCATGTTCGCTCTTCTCCTCTGCCAGGATCCTCTGGGCAAAGTAAAAGTTCAGCTTTCGAAAACCCAGAAAAATGCCCCCCATCCCGGTCAGGAATATGAGTGCATGGGAGACGGCCAGTTGATTGATCTCCTTGCGTTCATGAATCAAATAGGAGGACATGGGCACGGAGACCCCCACCCCTCCCCGGATGTCGCCGACGCGGTACCCCTGCTCTCCATGGCATTTTAAACAGCCCTCTTCGGTAACCATGGGCTGAATCAGTCTCAGATAAGGCTTGTCGCCGATATTGACAAATTCAAAAACTTCCCTGGTCCCCCTGTCAAATGCCTCCAGGGCTGATTTTTCCCATGGGTCGGGCCCGTTCTCTGCCCGAAAGGGCTTCAGGCTAGTTATCCGGCCCTTGACCCCATACAGTTCAGAGTATTCATCCATCATCTGTCTAAGCATGTAAGCCGGGTTCATCAGGGTCAGGCTCCGGCCCAGGGGGGTTTTGATATCGCGCTCGGGAAGGCCGGCCAGATGGGGATTGGGAGGGGTTCGTTCATTCGAAGGCACATAAACACCGCCGTGGGCGGTTGCCCAGAACCGGATGGCCAGATCCTTTCTAAAATGGGTCCGGGCCTCCTTAACGGCCAGGCGCCGTATGGTTTTCCGGACCTGCTGGATATTCCAGGCCAGGGAGATCAGGATAACGGCGGTCCAGACAAAGACCAGCCCCAGGCCGTACCTTTTCAATTTCCGGTCATTTCCCAGGATTTTGTCTCCTTTGTCATTCCCGATTTGTTCGTCGAACGATCATATCCAAACCCGGTCAGGGCTGGATATTTAAAATCTCATGGGAGAGCATGATGGCCTCGGCGACCTCCAGCAGGGATTTCCTGGAATCCATGCTCTGCCTGCGCATCCAGGCATAGGCCTTTTCCCCGGTAATCCTGCGCTGATGCATCAGGATCTCCTTGGCCATTTCGATCTTTTTGCGGGCGGCCAGTTCTTCCTGGATCACCCGGGTTTTCACCATGAGCTCGGTATTCAGGATGGCAACGGCCGCCTGGTTGGCCACCGCAGTGAGCAGGTTGACGTCGGTGTCTGAGAACTCCCTGGCTTCCAGGGTAAAACAGTTTAACACCCCGATGACCTTTTCATCCTTGGTCTGAAGCGGAACCCCCACCATGGAAACCAGGCCGAGGGTCCTGGCCATTTCCCGTTCCTTGAACCGGCGGCTTTTCAGGACATTCTTCAATACCAGGGGCTTTTTCCGGCCGGCCACGTAGCCCACCACCCCTTCGTCCAGGTTCAAGGCCCTGTCCTTGACATATTCGGGAGATATGGACTGGGTCGCCTTGAGCCGGATCCTGGGTGGTTTTTCCTCTTCATTGATCAGCCAGAGGGAACAGATCTCCACGCTGATCACCTTTGCCGTTACCATGACGATGAGTTTGAGCAGATCTTCGATATAGAGGTCCGAGGTAATGGCCCGGCTGATATCGGTCAACGCCTGGATATAGCCTTCATAGACATCGGATGGAGGATTTTTCATAGTCTCCATATAAACCAAATAAAGAGCCCCCCGGTCAACAAAAAAATTTCTTGACAGGGTCATATGGTTTGTCTACCATCGAATCTCCTGATTTTCTCAGATAAATTCTTATGGTGCGCATATCTGGAAGAATCACCATCGTACAACGGGGTACGACAACCATTAGACCAAAGACAACGATGTCTGCACTTCCGTGACCGGTAAAGTGCAGGCATTTTTCTGTTTTAGGGGGCTGGTTAAACGGATGGAGAAAAAATCAAACTTCGCAATCACCCTGTTCCATTGCATCAATGCATTCAACGAGACAATCAAGATTACCCAAGGCCGGGGCGACCCTGAATTCAAAATCATAAAAATGGCCTGTTCAAGCATGACCAAGGATATTTTTCTTCTCAAGGCCTTTGAAGCCGGGGCCGATGCCGTTCTGGTCCTGGTCTGTCCTGAAAAGGCCTGCCGGTACACCGAGGGGAGTATCCGGGCCAGAAAAAGGGTGGACTGGGTCAAGGGAATTCTGGATGAAATCGGCCTTGGAGAAAAACGCCTCTCCCTTCATAATGTCGCTTTTGGAGATGAGGCTGCGATTCAGGCCATTCTTGAGAAGACCCTGGAAAACCTGAAAGAGCTGGGTCCGAATCCGGCTGTTGTGAATTGAGAATGGAAAATCGGGAGGGCATTGCTCCCTTCCCATTCAAAACCATATCTTTAGTGGAGGAATAAACCACGCCCCCGGGGGCACAACAATAGAAAAAGTGAAATTCTTTTCCCACCGCTGATTGCTCACACTTTTTCATATATCAAATATGGAGTGAACTATGATCGTTGGCGAACAAAAACCCATTGCAGAAATTCTATCCATCCTGGAACCCTATGAAAAGCTGCTGATCCTGGGCTGCGGCACCTGCGTCAAAACCTGTTTCGCCGGGGGAGAAGATGAAGTGGCGGCCCTTGCTTCAGTCCTGCGCCTGGCCCTGGGAAAAGACGGCCGGAAAAAAGAGATCCAGGAGTTTACCGTTGAGCGGCAGTGCGAAGATGAGTTTATCCAGGAAGCCGCGCCCCATGTAAAAGAGTGTCAGGCCGTTCTCTCTCTGGCCTGCGGTGCGGGTGTCCAGGGCATGGTGAAACGCTTTGCAAAGGTTCCCGTCCTGCCCGGAGTCAACACCACCTTTATCGGTATCCAGGAAAACCAGGGATTGTTTACCGAAGAGTGTCAGGGATGCGGAAACTGCGGACTGGCCCTGTTCGGCGGTATCTGTCCTGTCACCCGCTGTTCGAAAAAACTGCTCAACGGCCCCTGCGGCGGTTCCAGGAACGGGGTCTGCGAGGTGGATCCGGACACGGAATGTGCCTGGCAATTGATCATTGAGCGCCTGACCACCTTAAACCAGCTGGACAATCTGAAATTGTATATCCCGCCCAAAAACTGGCAGCCCAGTCTCTCGGGCGGCCCGCGAAAACTGAAAAGGGAGGATCATATCATATGAGCGCACCCGTCAGTAAATTACACGAGACCCTGGCAAAGGGAAAGTTTGCAGTCACGGGCGAATGCGGCCCCCCAAGGGGGGCCAATCCGGATGTTGTGCGGAAAAAGGCGAAACTTCTCAAAGGGGTGGTGGACGCCGTCAATGTAACGGACAACCAGACCGCCATCGTAAGAATGTCCAGTATTGCCGCATCCTTGCACCTTCTCAGGGAAGGGCTTGAGCCTGTCATGCAGATGGTGGTCAGGGACCGGAACCGGATTGCTCTCCAGTCAGACCTTCTGGGAGCCTATTCCCTGGGCCTGAGAAACATCCTCTGCCTGTCCGGGGATCACCAGGTTTTCGGAAGCCAGCCCGATGCCATGAATGTCTTTGACATTGACTCCATGAACCTGATCCGCATGGTCAGGGACATGGGGGAGAGCGGCAAAGACATGAGCGGGTTTGAGCTTGACCTGGCCCCGAAGATGTTCATCGGCGCGGCAGCCAACCCATTTGCCGATCCCTTTGAATACCGGGTGATCCGGCTGGCCAAAAAAATCGATGCCGGCGTGGACTTCATCCAGACCCAGTGCATCTACAACATGGATAAATTCACCCAATGGATGAAAATGGCCCGGGAAGAGGGACTCACCGAAAAGGTCTATATCCTGGGCGGAGTGACCCCCCTCAAATCCGTGGGCATGGCCAGGTACATGCAGACAAAGGTGGCCGGCATGGACATCCCCGATAAGATCATCCGCCGCATGGAAGGGGTGCCCCAAAATGAGGCGGCCCAAGAGGGCATCCATATCTGCCTGGAAACCATTGCCCGGCTCAAGGAGATGGAGGGGGTTCACGGGGTCCATATCATGGCCATTGAATGGGAGGAGAAGGTGACTGAGATTGTGGAACAGGCAGGACTCAAGCAATGAATAATTGAGAATTAACAATTGATAATTGAGGATGCTTCGCGCCAGTTTATAGATGAATTGCAATTGGAGACGTCCCAAGCCAGACAGAGGTCCATATGCCTAAGAAATACAGTATTCCGGTTCATCCGGCACCGCCCAGGCAATATCCCGTGGGAAAGTACACCACCATTGAATTCCGGGAAAACTGTGCCGGGTCATGCAGAAAATGCGTTAAAAAAGAATGCGTGTACGGAATTTTCAAGGACAATTACCTGCACATGAGCGCCATGGAGGATCCGGAATACCTCTATACATGCAACTCCTGCTTCAGATGTGTACAGGAATGCACCAAGGGGATCTTTTCCAGGGCCATCAACCCCGAATACCGGATCATCGGGGATGATTACTGGACTCCCCACATCATCAACCGGACCTGGTACCAGGCCCAGACCGGATCCATCCCGGTATCCGGGGCCGGCTACGGAGGCCCCTTCACCGGCAAAGGCTTTGATTCCATGTGGACGGACATGAGCGAAATCGTCCGCCCCACCCGGGACGGCATCCACGGCAGGGAGTACATCAACACCAGTATCGAACTTTCAAAGCGGTCGCTTCGCCTTGCCTTTACCGGGGACGGAGCCCTGGCCACCCAGGTTCCTGAAATCCTGGAAATCCCCATTCCCATCCTGTTCAACCAGCCGGATTTCGGCCTGATCGCCCCTGGTGTGCTTCTCTCCATGGTCAGGGCGGCCCACGACCTGGGCACCCTGATCTTCATGGAAACCGGGGAAATCACGAGAGAAATGGCCCCATATGCAGAGGCCCTGATTCCAAGGTTGGCCTCCGGGTCCGTTCCGGAAAATGAGGATCTGATCCGGGCCTGCAGGATGGTGGAAATCCGCCACAGCCCGGGCCTTGAAGCCGATATCCGGGCGGCAAAGGCCATCAACCCCGGGCTCTTTATCGCGGTGGGACTGGACCTGAAAAAAGATGCGGCCCGGACCGCCCTTGAGATTGCCCGCCTGGATGTGGACACCCTCCATTTTTATGCCGACTCCCACGGCCGGGAACAAGAGCCGGAAAAGGCCCGGTTCCTAAGGGGCGCCATCCGGGACATTCATCTGATCCTCATCGAAAACGCCCTCCGCCTCAAGGTCAACCTGGTCTTTTCCGGGGGAATCGCCATGGCCGAGCATGTGGCCAAGGCTGTGATCTGCGGGGCCGACGGTGTGGCCGTGGACAATACTCTTTTGATCTCTCTGGAGTGCCGGATGTGCGGCCGCTGCACCCAGGGGCTCTCCTGCCCGGCCGCCCTGGAAGAGGTTGAGCCGGATTTCGGGTCCAAAAGGATCACCAATCTGATTTCTGCCTGGCGGAACCAGCTCCTGGAGGTCATGGGCGCCATGGGCCTTCGGGAAGCCAGGAGGCTCAGGGGAGAGGTGGGCCGGTCCATGTGGTTTGAGGATCTGGAAAAGAACCATTTCGGACCGATTTTCGGAGAAAGGAAAGTGGCATATTAATCCAAAGCAGATCCATACTGCTTTTTCATCGAGTCCGGCCCGGCCGGATGGGAAACTCACCATGACCGAAAAAACCAGATTTAAACTGCCCGAGGCCAAGGAAACCCCTTCAAGGTTCCGGAACACCATCGGCAAGTACATCATCAAGAGAAGCTCCCGGTGCACCTCCTGCGGCAGATGCGCCGAACTCTGCCCCCACGGGGTTCACAGACGCTTTGACATCTATTCAAAGCCGTTCAGGCCCGTTGAACACAAGTGCATCGGGTTCAAATGCAGGAAAAACGATTATTACTGCGTTGACAACTGCCCGGAAAACGCCCTGACCCTGAAGGCAAACCCCCTGCTGGAGACCCTGGGCGATTACCGCTGGACCGCCGAGATGCTCCTGGGCCATTTTGAAATGGCGGAAACCGGGGATCTGCCCCGTGTGGATCTGGAGTACAACCTGGGCAATTCCGGGGGAGGGTTTGACAAGATAAGGTTTGTCCATCCCGATCCAGAGGAATATCTGGATATTTCCGATGAAGAGGTCGACACCCGCATGGACCTGAACAAAACCGGGGACGGGCGGCCTGAAAAGACCCTCTCCCTTCCGGTATACGGCGGGGGCATGTCCTACGGATCCACGGCGCTTTCCATCATCGTGGGAAGGGCAAGGGCGGCCCGGCGCCTCAACACCATGACCTGCACCGGGGAAGGCGGGTATCCCCCGGATTTCCTGCCCTATAAGGAACATGTGATCACCCAGGTGGCCACCGGCCTTTTCGGGGTCAGGGAGGAGACCGTCAAGTACTGCCCGGTCATGGAGTTCAAATATGCCCAGGGCGCCAAACCCGGCCTGGGCGGCCATCTTCTCGGAGAAAAGGTCACCGAAGCCGTGGCCAAGATGCGGGAGACCGTGGTGGGAAGCTCTCTTTTTTCCCCCTTTCCCTTTCACAGTGTCTACTCGGTGGAGGACCATAAAAAACACCTGGACTGGATGAAGGAGATCAACACCGATGTGCTCTGTTCGGTCAAGGTTTCCACCCCCACGGATGTGGACATGGTGGCTGTGGGGGCTTACTATGCCGGGGCCCATATCGTCCACATCGACGGCAGCTACGGCGGCACCGGGGCTGCCCCGGACATTGCCAAGAAAAACATTGCCATGCCCATTGAGTACGCCATCCCAAAAGTTCATCAGTTTCTTAAGGACGAAGGGGCCCGGGACAAGATCTGCCTCATTGCCTCGGGCGGCATAAGAAACGGCATGGACGTGGCCAAGGCCATTGCCCTGGGAGCCGACGGATGCGTCATCGGGACCGCGGATCTTGTGGCCTGCGAATGTGTCCGGTGCACCAACTGCGAAAGCGGCCGGGGCTGTGCCCGGGGCATTGCCACCACAGACTCGGAGCTTGGGGAAATGTGCACCCAGGAGTATGCGGAGCAGCGCATCATCAACATGTACCTGGCCTGGAGAAAACAGTGGTGCGAGATCCTGCGCAGTTTCGGCATGAAGAGCATCAAAGAGCTTACAGGCAGAACCGACCTCCTGGTCCACCTGGACTATCTGGAAGAGGAGGAAAGGGGGAAATACCCGCCGGCGCCGAACTATAAAATGGTGAGGTAAGCCCCCTTAACACTTGACCCCAAAAGGATATAAGCGAATGAGATCTGATGAGCTAACCAGCGTGGAAAAAATTCTGGCCTCCCGGGGCAGGCTGCCCCATATGAAAACCCCCATTCAAAAATGTGATGAAGAGGGCGGATGCGGGGTCACCGGATTTATTGCCTCCATTCCCGTGAGGGGACACCATATCTGGGAGCCCTCGGTCCAGATGCACAATAGGGGCAACGGCAAGGGGGGCGGAATTGCCGCCGTGGGACTCTGCGCCGAAGACCTGGGGATAAGCCAGGATGTTCTGGACAGCCACTATCTGATCCAGATCGCCTATCTGGATCCCGGATCCAGGCCGGCCGTGGAAAAGGCTTATGTTCTGCCGGTATTTGACATTCACAAATCAGAGAAAATCCCCACTTTAGACGATTTTAAGGCCATCGGTCTTGAGGTCAAGCCCCCGGATGTATTTCGCTATTTTGTCCGGGTAAAGCAGGAGGCCCTGGATGCCTTTATCCGGGAAAACGGATTTGAAGGCCTGGACCCCAGAAAGGCCGAGGATGAATTTGTATTCCAGAACACCATGAAACTCAACCAGACCTTTTATGCCTCCCTGGGAGAAAAGCAGGCCTTTGTCATGTCCCACGGCCGGAACGTCATGATCCTCAAGATCGTGGGGTATGCCGAAAAAGTGGTCCAGTACTATCGCCTGGAAGATTTCAGGGCCCACGGATGGATTGCCCACCAGCGGTATCCCACCCGGGGACGGCTCTGGCATCCGGGCGGGGCCCATCCCTTTTCCGGCATGCACGAGGCCCTGGTCCACAACGGAGACTTTGCCAACTACCATGCCTGCTGCGAATATTTGCACCAGAACAATATCCATCCCCAGTTTTTAACGGACACGGAGGTCTCCATCCTGCTTCTGGACCTCTACTCCAGGGTATACGGCTATCCCATGGAGTATATTATCGAGGCCCTGGCCCCCACCAGCGAATACGATTTTGATCAGCTTCCCAAAGAAAAGCAGAAGATCTACAGGGCCATCCAGTCCCACCACATGGCAGGATCGCCCGACGGGCCCTGGTTCTTCATCATTGCCCGGAACAACCCCTACAAAAAATCGTTCCAGCTCATCGGCATCACGGACACAGCCATGCTCCGGCCCCAGGTCTTTGCCCTCATGGAGAGGAAAGAGGTCCAGATCGGCCTGATCTGTTCGGAAAAACAGGCCTTGGACGCCACCCTGGAAAGCATCTCAAAAGAAGATTCAAGGGTCTGTCCCGTGGCCGACAAGTACTGGAACGCCAGGGGCGGCAGTGCCACGGACGGGGGGTCATTTACCTTTGCCGTCATGGATGCGGGAAAAAACGACGGAACCAAAAAACTGGTGACCATCAATAAGTTCGGAGAGGAGGTAGGGGTGCCCAGGGGTCAGCGCCACTTTGATCCCTCCATAGATCCGGGGAAACCGGCCGATGGGGAAGAGATCAAAACCAAAGTCAGGGATAATCTTTCCCATGCCCGGGCCCTGATTGAATACGCTTTGGACTCCTTTCCTTGCTGGGACTTTGACGCGGTTCTCTGTTTTCTGGATACCCTGATTGCCGGGGCAGACAAAGACGACGATGCCCGGTCTGTTGCCGTTGAAACCCTGACCTTTCTGAACAACAGACAGTTTCCCACGGGGGACAAGAAGAGAAGCTCCCTTCTTTTTATGATCCGAAGGGCCCTCACCCGGATCTTCAAGTCCTGTCCCAAAATCAAGAATCCTGCCGGGAGCGTCTATGCCTATATTGACCGGGAAACCCGGGAAGACCTGCGGCCGCCTGGAGCCGGGGAATCCGTCCTTGTATTGAATGCCCGGGAGTTTGAACCCGAAGGCCCGGACTGCGACGCCAGGGTCCTGAACAAGGCCTTTGAGCTGGGCTGGAGAAAATTCATCTGCTTTGGTTACAAGGGCCAGCGGTTTACAGGATGCGGGTTCGGCCCCGGCACGGAAAATGTCAGGATCGACGTCTATGACAGTTCCGGGGATTACCTGGCCTCGGGAATCGACGGCATGGAGATCCAGGTCCACGGCAATGCCCAGGACCAGGTGGGACAGATTCTCAAACAAGGCAAGCTGGTGATCCACGGGGATGTGGGCCAGACCTTCATGTACGGGGCCAAGGGCGGCCGGGTCTTTGTCCGGGGCAATGCAGCGGGACGGCCCCTGATCAACGGCACAGGCCATCCCAGGGTGGTCATCAACGGCACCTGCCTCGACTATCTGGCGGAATCCTTCATGGCCGGTGATCCCCTGGCCGGCGGCGGGTTCGTCATTGTCAACGGAATGGAGTTCGACAAAGACGGAAACCTCATTCCCATGGCCACCCCCTACCCCGGGGCCAACCTCTTTTCCCTGGCCTCGGGCGGGGCCATCTATATCCGGGACCCGGAGAAAAAACTGGTTGACGAACAGCTCAACGCAGGAGAGTTCACAGATCTTTCCCCGGAGGACTGGGATTTGATCCTGCCCTTTCTGGAGGAAAATGAAAGGCTGTTCGGGATCCGCGTTCAAGAGGATCTGCTGGCTGTGAACGGGAAATCCCTGGATTACACCCGGGTCTATAGAAAAGTGAAACCCGTGAAAACCGCAGCCCTGTCAAAGATGGATCCCAACGAGGAGACCATTGAAGAGAGATGCGCCTAGATCAGATCCAGAGGCCGTAAAGATCCTTCCCTCTTCGGAGCGGAAGCCCCGACAGCCGGACCTCAATATTTAAGTCCCCCTGTCTGTCTGACATTTTCGCCTTTCAAATTCCCCTGGATAATTGTATAAAAACAGAGCGGATAAACACCTGTTCCCTTTTAATTTGGAAGATCAGCCATGCCCCGATTCATAAAAAAATCCAATAAAAAGTCCGGCTCAGCTCCGGGAACACTCATACTGGAGGGAGAAGCCAGGGTTGAAACGATCAAGATCTCTTTATTGGACTATGATCAAGACGGGATAACGGATAAAGAGATCAAAAATGTGGAAGAGGCCTTCCCCTTTAAAGAAAAAAAAAGCGTAAGCTGGATCCACATCCAGGGTCTGCATGATATCCCTTTGCTGGAAAAACTGGGCCGCCATTTCGGCATTCACAACCTGACCCTGGAAGATATTGTCAATCCGGGGCAGAGGCCCAAAGCAGAGGATTTTGACGACTACCTCTACGTGGTTTTCAAGCAACTGACCTATGATGGGTCCAAAGAACGGGTGGGGGCTGAGCAGATAAGTTTGATTGTGGGCCAGAATTTTTTAATCTCCTTCCAGGAAACCGGCAGGGACTATTTTAAACCGGTACGGGAGAGAATCCGTGATGGGAAGGGGCGGATCAGGAAGCATGGGTCCGGATATCTGGCATATGCCCTGATGGATGCCTCGGTGGATGATTATTATAATATTCTTTCCACGGTTGGAGATAAAATAGAAGACCTGGAACAGGACCTTCTGGACAATCCCGAGCCTTCCTGCCTGGATCAGATTCATAAGTCAAAAAGGGAGATGATTTTTTTCCGCAAACAGGTCTGGCCGGTCAGGGAGGTGCTCAGCAAGCTGATGAAGTCCGACTCCGCCCTGCTCCATGAATCCACGGATATTTTTCTGGCCGATGTTTATGACCATATCATTCATGTCATCGATATCATAGAATCTTTCAGGGAACTGCTTTCCAGCATGCTGGATCTTTATTTATCCACGGTCAGCAACCGCATGAACGAAGTCATGAAGGTCCTCACCATCATTGCCACCATTTTCATCCCTTTGACATTCCTGGCCGGAATTTACGGGATGAACTTTGAATTCATGCCCGAACTTAAATGGAAATGGGGCTACTATATTCTATTGGTCATCATGGCAGGAATCGGAGGGATTATGGTCGGATATTTTAAAAGGAAAAAATGGCTTTAGCCCAGTCCGGGTCCCGGACCCTTCCCGTGCCAATCCCTCAATCGACAAAAGAAATGACCCTCCGGGGCAAACCGATACAAGGACCGGATTCAACCGGCATTACAATGATGACAAATAAGCGGCTGCCGACATCTTCTGAAGTTTCCATGCCCATCCCATCCCGGATATGGGTCCGGCGGGGAATCCATGTCCTGGTCATTTTGATCCTCCAGGCCTTTTTCTGTCCCTGCTTTGCCGGGGCAGAACCCTCTGCCGACCTGGACCATGAACTGATCCGCGATCTGGGGCAGACCATTAAATATTCATTGACCACGGAAGCCGCCAACCTGGAAGAGTACAAGGCCAAACTTTTACGGGTAGAACGGGAAAGGCTCTATCTGTCGGCGGCCACAAACGGATACCAGCTGCAGGTATCCTCCTTGGGGAACCTGCTGCTCTCATCGGGGGCTGAAGTCCACACACTTCAAAATGCCAGGTCTGATCTCAAGGAGGCAATCATTGAAATACAGAAAATGGTCGACGAGATCAGCCCCCGCCTGAATACCCTGATTTCCGAAAAAAAGAATATAGACCAGCAGATCCAATTAATTGAAAAGCAGCTTGGGGAACTCGCCATGATGAAGCCGGCAGACAAAGCCATCCCCACGCTTAAAGCCAATGCAAAAAAACTTCTGGACATTCTCAGGGCAAAAGAGAAGATCCTTGTGCAGATCAAACAGATCCATGAAACCCGCCTGGAGAGTATAAAGCAGTTGCAGGAATCCTTTTCAGGTCTATCCGATCAGTTTGACGACTTCATTGAAAAACGGAAAAAACAGGACCTGTTTGAAAGGCGGAAAAATTTTTTCCGGCCCGGAGGAACCGCCCTTTTAAAGGACGAATTCAGCCGTTTTTTGGACAGGTTCCTTGAAATGGGCAAGCCCGGGTTCTGGAGTGACATGCTTCAAAAACTATGGGAAAGCGCCGGGCTTATTCTGGTTTCCCTGGTCATTGTCTTTGGAGCCGCCTTACTTGCATTGACCCGGCTTCAAAAAGCCGCCGCCAGAGCTTTGGACCAGCCCCTCCTGGAAAAATTGGGCAAATGGCACCTCATGGTTCTGAAAATAATAAACCGGTCATTCCGGCTTGGGGGAATTACCGTCCTCGTCTACCTTTACAGCCATATGGATTCCCTCTACCCGCTGATGCCTGTTCTGCAACTGCTTAAGAATTTCCTCTACGTCTGGCTGATATCCCGCTGGTTGATTCTGGCCCTGTCATTCTGGCCCGGGGACATGGGTTTATTGCAGGCAAAAACAGGGCCGGTGAAAGGAATCATAAAGGGAATCCGGGTTTTTGCCTGGTCTTATCTGCTGGTTCAATTTGCCCTGGGCCAGGATTCCGGAATCCTGATTTTTCTTCGCCTGGCCTTTGCCTCCTATATCATCCTGTGGACCTCTCTGATCTGGAAAGATATCCGGCTGTCCGATTTTAAGGAAAGAGCCAAAACAGAGGACCGGAAAAAAGCGCTCCTTATTTTCGGGTGTAAATATTTCTTTTATACCCTGGGAGGGATGACCCTTTTACTCGACATGATCGGATACGGCACACTCTCTGTCCACTGGCTCCTGTCCTGGGGGCGGACCATTGCTCTCCTGCTGTGGTGGTTGATTTTCCATTTGCTGCTCAAAGAATGGGACCACTATCATAAAGAGAAGAGCAAGGCCCAAAGAGATGAATTTCTCTATGATGATTACCCGGTCCAATGGCTTGCCATCCGATTCGGCCAGCTCATCTGGCTCATCTCCCTCGTCATTCTCATCTTATTGGCCTGGGGCAGCCAGCAGACACTTCTGGCAAGGATCTACCAGGCACTTGCGGTTCCCTTACACGTGGGAAGCATGAGTTTCAGTGTCCTTGGAATTGTTTACGCCGTCCTGGCTCTTTTGTTCACCTATGCCCTTACCCGGCTGTGGCGATGGATTTTCCAGGTTAAATTCTTAAACCGCAGCGGAATGGAAGCCGGTCTCCAGGACTCTATCACCACCATTACCCTTTACGTGATATGGATGTTCGGCGTCCTTGTGGCTCTTCATGTTTTTGGTCTCAATACGGCTTCCCTGGCCGTTGCCTTTGGCGCCCTGGGCATCGGGCTGGGTTTCGGCCTTCAGAATATTTTCAATAATTTCATATCCGGCATCATCCTCCTTTTTGAGCGGCCCATCCAGCTGGGTGACGATGTGGAAATCAACGGCACCTGGGCCACGGTCAAAAAGATCAACTTCCGCTCCACAGTGGTTCAGACCTATGACAACGCCTCTTTGATCATCCCCAATTCCCAGTTTATCAGCAGCGAAGTCACAAACTGGAGCTTCAAGGACAAGAGGCTTCGAAGAAAAATCACCGTGGGAGTGGCCTACGGGTCTGATGTAACCCTGGTCAGGGACACCCTCCTTGAAATCGCCCGGACCACCCCCAAAATCCTCAAATACCCCAAACCCGACGTACTTTTCAGGGACTTTGGAGACAGCGCCCTGATATTCATCCTGCGGATCTGGACGGATATAGACAATATGCTGAAAGTAGAGACTGAAGTCCGTTTTGAAATTGACCGGCTCTTCCGGGAAAGGGACATTGAAATCAGCTTTCCCCAGCGGGATATTCATATCCGCTCCATCACGGACAAAAGGGTCCCGAACGCCCCGAATCCGGAACCGGAATCCAAAAACGAAAGCAGTGACAACCATTGACAAAAGCGGCCGAATTTACCTATAACCCACATGGCCCCAGAGCCACAACCAATGTTGAAAAGGTAAAGGCTTTCGATTTTAAAAATCAAAAATTCTTTACGTTGGACTTTCATATGGAACCGATAAAAAACCAACATGGAATGAAAGATGAAAACCCTTCAGATAATTGATCACATCACCCTCTGGCTGAAAAACTATGCCAAGGCCTCGGGAATGGCAGGATTTGTCGTGGGCGTATCCGGCGGTATCGACTCTGCCGTAACTTCTACCTTATGTGCCCGGACCGGGCTGAAAGTACTGGTTCTGAACATGCCCATCCACCAGGCTTCTGACCAGGTATCCCGGTCCTCGGCCCATATAAAATGGCTTGAGAACACCTACGACAATGTCACTGGCCAGGATATGGATCTGACCCCGGCATTTGATCAGATCAAGGCGAGTTTCCCGGACCCGATCCAGGACGGTCTCACCATGGCCAATACAAGGTCACGACTGCGAATGCTGACCCTGTACGCATTTGCCTCCCACCATAAGAGGCTCGTGGCCGGCACCGGGAACCGCGTGGAAGACTTTGGCGTGGGCTTTTACACCAAATACGGGGACGGAGGTGTGGATCTCTCCCCCATCGCGGACCTGATGAAATCCGAAGTTTACGCCCTTGGAAAGGAACTGGGTGTCAGCCGGGACATCCTCAATGCCCGGCCCACGGACGGTCTTTGGGATGATGACCGGACCGATGAAAACCAGATCGGGGCCACCTATGCCGAGCTGGAATGGGCCATGGCCCATCTGGATCTGAAAGGCCGGGACAAGGAAGGGGCAGACGAAAGCCTGACCCCGCGCCAGAAAGAGGTGCTGGAGATCTTTAACGGATTTCACGCGGCCAACCGCCACAAGATGGATCCCATACCGGTCTGCATGATTCCGGAGGGCTTGAAACGTTAACCTGGGAAAGGGGCCGGCCAATCGCTGCTTGAATTCATGTTTTGCTCTCTTTTTCCCGGCCGAAGACCGATCCCGCTTTTGCCTTTGGACTTTTGACTTTAGGCTTGGAAACAATGACCCGACCCATGAAACCTTTCCTCGAAATGCTGGACATGGAGGATATTGATTTTTTCCCGGTCCTGGACCAGATGGACGACGGGGTCATCATAGCCGATATTGCCGGTTTCATCCGCTTTTACAACCAGGCCCAGGCCAAAATCGACAATATCCCGGTAAAAGAGGCCATGGGCAAAAAAGTCACGGAGATCTACGAGCTCAACAACCGCACCAGCATGATCATGCAGTGCATTAACCGGGGCCGGGCCATCAAAAATGAGGCCTTTCTCTACCGGACCGCCTCGGGAAAAGTGGCCAATACCATCACCAGTGTTTATCCCCTGACCAGCAGGAAAAAAATCACCGGGGTCATCTGTTTTGTCAAGGATTATGAACTGCTCCGGAAATCGTCTCCCCCGGCCAGGGAATGCCGGTCGGACATGGGAAACGGCACCCAGTTCACCTTTGAAGATCTGATCGGTTCCAGTCCGGAGTTTTTACGGGTCAAGGACCTGGCCCGGAAGGCAGCCGCCTCATTTTCCCCCATCATGATCCAGGGGGAAACCGGAACCGGGAAAGAACTCTTTGCCCAGTCCATCCACAACCACAGCCCCAGACGCGGGGAAAAATATGTGGCCGTCAACTGTGCCGCCATCCCCCATGACCTGCTGGAAGGAATGCTTTTCGGAACCACCCGGGGGGCATTTACCGGGGCCATGGACAAGCCCGGGCTCTTTGAGCAGGCAGACAACGGCACCCTGTTTCTGGATGAACTCCTGGCCATGCCCGTGGCTCTTCAGGCCAAACTGCTCCGGGCCATCCAGGAAAAAAGGGTCCGGCGCCTGGGATCGGTGCAGGAAACCCGGGTCCAGGTCAAGATCATCTCTTCGGTGAGCCAGGACCCCCGGGTGGCCATTCAGCAGGGAAAGCTTCGAACCGACCTGTTCTACCGGCTGGGGGTGGTCATGGTCAAGCTGCCGCCCCTGAGGGAAAGACTGGACAGCCTGGAAGAATTGGTGGGCCATTTTATAGAGAAGTACAACCTGAGGCTGGGAACCAATGTCAGAAGGGTCTCCAGGGATGTCTGGGATTTGCTCACCACCTATAGATGGCCCGGAAATATCCGGGAACTGGAGCATCTCATCGAAGGGACCATGAACATGGTGACCCGGGAGAAAAAACTGGGTCTGGAACATTTCACACCGGGCCTGGATTCCCTGGAACAGACAAGCCCCCTGCCCGATTCAGAACCTGTTCTTTTCCAGGATATCCCTGCTCCCCCCGCTCCCGGCCATGCCCCCCCGGAGCCGGAGCCCGGTCCGGGCCAAGCCCCAGGCCTTGTCCGGGCCCAGGCAGACCGGGAAAAGGCGGCAGTGGAACAGGCCCTTGCCCGGACCGGGGGCAATGTGACCCAGGCGGCCCAGAGCCTGGGGATTTCCCGCCAGCTGCTCCACTATAAGATAAAAAAGCACGGACTGTTCCGGGCCGATTATATTCCCAGACCTAATCAATTAAAAATGGAGAATTAACAATTGCGGAAAAAGTGAGCCGGGTGATTTTCTTTGTTCAATTTTTTTTCAGCTGAAAAATTTTTTTCTTTTTTCATTCAATATTGTCATTTTTCCAATACCCTCATTCATCGTTTAAAATCCACATAATTTCCTTTAAAATGAAACCTTTACGATAACGAAATCCGAATTTTCCGGCCCTGGCATACATTCTGCTATATTATTTCAGAATAGCAAAAAAATTCATCTGCCTGTTGTTGTCACCCGGGCAGGTGGTTGTACCCACAATTTATCAGGAGCCTGTGAGTGAAAGATTCAACCAAACCCTTTGACCCCATGATTTTCTGGGTCTCTTCGTCCGTTACCGTTCTTTTTGTCCTCTGGTCTGTTCTTTTCCCGGAAAACATGAGTCATTCCATCAATGCCGTTTTCGCCTGGACCACCACCACCTGGGGGTGGCTCTACCTTATCACCGTTTTCATGCTGGTTGCCGGATGCTTTGTCCTCATGGGACCGGCCTACGGACCTTTAAAACTGGGACTTGAGACGGACAAACCTGAATTTTCCAATTTTTCATGGTTTGCCATGCTCTTCGGGTCTGCCATTGCCGCCGGCATCGTATTCTGGGGGCCTGCCGAACCGGCTTACCACTATATGACTCCGCCCCCCTACTTTGGCGGGGAGGCCCTTACCCCGATGGCCGGGGCCAATGCCATGACCTATTCCTTTTTCCACTGGGGGCTTTCCGCCTGGTCCATCTATGCCATGCTTACCATTGCCCTGGCCCATGCCTGCTTTACAAAAAACCTGCCTCTGAAGTTTTCCTCTGCCTTTTACTATGTCATCGGTGAGCGGATCCACACCACCTGGGGGAAGATCCTGGACATCTTTGCCGTGTTTGCCACCCTGGGAGGCCTTGCCACCACCACGGGCTTTGTGGCCCTTCAGCTCAGCGCCGGACTTAAGTACCAGTACGGTCTGACCCTGGGCCCATCCTCCACCTATCTCATCATCGGGGTTCTGACCGCCATTTTCACCCTGTCCGTGTACACGGGCCTGGAAAAAGGGGTCAAGCTTATGGGGGATATCAACATGTGGATCTTTGTCCTGGTCTGGTTTTTCATCCTGGTGGCCGGCCCCACCATTTTTCTGATCAACCTGACCACCAACTCCCTGGGACAGTATTTCCAGCATTTTATTCCCATGAGCCTGTTCACCGGCCCCGGGGATACGGGAAACTGGATCGGTTCCTGGACCGTTTTCTACTGGGCATGGTGGATGAGCTGGGCTCCCTTTGTGGCCGTATTCATCGCACGGATCTCCAAAGGCCGGACCGTCCGGGAAACCGTTGCCGCCACCCTGATCCTTCCCACCCTGGGCAATTTTCTCTGGTACGGGGTTGTGGGCGGTGCCGGCATCCATTTTGACGTAACCGCCACACTCAAGGAACACGGAGTGGAAAGCGCCATATTCGCCATAGCCCAGAACCTGCCCATGACGGGCATCCTGGCCGTGGCCCTGATTTTTCTCATTGCCACCTTCTTTCTGACCAGCGCCAATTCAGCTGCCATTTCCCTGGCCATGTTCGTGTCCGGCCATGAGAATCCGGGAAGGAACCTGAGGGCGTTCTGGGGCATTGCCCTGGGTGCTGTGGCCGCGGTCCTGGCCGGGAGCGGAAGCCTCAAGGCCATTCAGACCGCTTCCATTGCCACGGCCTTTCCCCTGATGTTCCTGTTGATCCTGGTCCTCTTCGGGACATTCAGGGGACTGAACCGGCACAGGAAAGAAAACCCATAACCAAAACCACTGCCCCTGCCCGGACAGGATCCGGTCAGGGGCTTGCCAATAATTCAAATCGGGGAGTGATCCCCCAGGGGAGAAAAAAATGTATGATCGAATGCAGGAACTGACCCGGAACGATATGGAACAGATCCATAATGCTGCCATGGATCTGCTCAAAACCACAGGTGTGGCCTTTAACGATGAAGAGGCCCTCTCAATATTCAAGGACAAGGGCTTCCGTGTGGACGGCTCCACCGTTTTTTTTGAGGAATCCCAGGTCCAGAAAGCCTTGGAAACCGCGCCCAAGCGTTTTACCGTCCATGCCCGAAATCCCGAAAAGAATGTAGAGATCGGGGAAGATGACTTTGTCTTCCTGCCCGGTTACGGGGCCCCCTTTGTCATGGATTTCCAGGGCAACGAACGCCAGGCAACCATGGAGGACTACGACAACTTCTGCAAACTGGTCCAGACCTCCCCCCACATCAACATGAACGGATGGATGATGGTGGAGCCGGCAGATATGCCCCATGAGAGTGTCCATCTTGATCTCAACCTCTCCAATATCCTGCTCTGCGACAAACCCTTCATGGGAAGCCCGGTCTCCCGCCAGGGAGCCCTGGACGGAATTGAAATGGCCGGAATCCTCTGGGGCGGCAAAGAGAAGATCATGGACAAGACCGTGTCCGTCTCCCTGATCAACTCCCTTTCACCCCTGCAGTTTTCCGATGAAATGGCAGGTTCCCTGATTGAACTGGCCCGCCACAACCAGGCCTGCGTGGTGGCCTCCCTGATCATGGCCGGCGGTTCAGGCCCGGTCAACTTCGGCGGTGTCCTGGCCCTGCAGAACGCTGAAATCCTGGCCGGCATCACCCTGGCCCAGCTGGTCCGGCCCGGAGCTCCCGTGGTCTACGGATCCACTTCCTCGGCCATGGATATGAAAACCGGAGCCCTGTCCATCGGCGCACCGGAGCTGTCCAAAAACATCCATCTGGTGGCCCAGATGGCAAGATTTTACAACCTGCCATGCCGGTCCGGCGGCGGCCTGACCGATTCCCTCTGCCCCGATGCCCAGGCCGGTGTGGAATCTGCCCTGGCCCTGTCCACGGCGGTAAGATCCGGCGTCAACTTCATCCTCCACTCCTGCGGTATCCTGGGTTCCTATATTGCCATGAGCTTTGAAAAGTTCATCATAGACGAAGAGATCTGCGGTATGCTCAATCACATGCTTAGGCCGGTCTCCCTGACCGATGAAGGGATTGACCTCGAATCCATCAAGCAAGTAGGCATCGGCGGCCAGTACCTGACCCACCCCAAGACCTTTCAGCTCTGCCGGACAGAGTTCTACATGCCCGGACTCATGAGTCGGAAAAATACGGATGCCTGGACCAAAGAGGGCAGGAAAAGCCTGGATCAGCTGGCCCACGACAAGGTGGTCCAGCGCCTGGCCTCCTATGAAAAGCCGGAAATTGATCCGGACATCGAAAAACAATTGACGGATTACGTTGAAACCCGTAAAAACGCATAAAATTTGCACAATAAATAAAAAAGGAGAGTACCATGACCGATTTAAATGCAATGACCGATGCCCTGGTGGCCTGTGACACAGCCAGACTGACCACTCTTGTTAACGAAGCCCTGGCAGCAGATGTTCCGGCCACGGAGATCCTCAATAAAGGCCTGATTGCCGGAATGGACATCGTAGGTGAAAGAATGGAATCGGGTGATATGTTTATCCCGGAAGTACTCATGGCCGCCCAGGCCATGGCAGGCTGCGTCACCATCCTCAAACCCATGCTGGGTGATGATGATTCCGCCACCGGTGCATCCGTGCTCATCGGAACCGTCAAAGGAGATCTCCATGACATCGGCAAAAACCTGGTAGCCATGATGCTGGAGAGTGCTGGAATGGAAGTCCACAACCTTGGCGTGGATATCCCGCCCGAGGACTTTGTGACCCAGATCAAAGAAAAAAAGGCCAAGGTCGTCTGCCTGTCCGCCCTGCTCACCACCACCATGCCCATGATGAAGCAGACCGTGGATGCCATTGTGGAATCCGGCCTCCGCGACCAGGTCAAGATCCTGGTGGGCGGTGCACCTGTGACCCAGTCCTTTGCCGATGAAATCGGAGCCGACGGATTTGCCGCGGATGCAGGCTCTGCCTCCAAACTGGCCAAATCGCTTGTAAATTAAAAATATGAGGATGAGGGGCGGGGATGACAAAATCTCCCTGCCCGGATCTCCCCCCTTTCGTACCATACAGGAGGAAACAAGATGTTTGAAGTAATCGGAGAAAGGATCAACACCTCCAGAAAGCTGGTCCAGGCTGCCGTTGCAGACCGGGATGCAGACTATATTGTCGAGGATGTAAAAAAGCAGCAGGAAGCCGGAGCCAATTTTATCGACGTCAATGCCGGAGCCCGCATCGGCCATGAAACCGAGGACATGAAATGGCTTCTGGATACCATCCAGCCCATTGCCACTGTTCCCCTGACCCTGGACAGCCCCGACCCCGCCGTTCTGGAAATGGCTTTTGCCATGGTGGAGAAAACCCCCATGATCAACTCCATCTCCCTGGAAAAGGAAAGGTTTGAAGCCATGATGCCCTTTCTTTCTGGCAAGAAATGCAAGGTCATTGCCCTGTGCATGGATGATGCGGGCATGCCTAATTCATTCGACGATATCCTGGGCCGGGGAAGAAAGCTGATTGAAGAACTCAACAAGATCGGCATCGCCACATCCGACATCTACGTGGACCCCCTGGTCCAGCCCATCTCCACGGACACAAACAAGGGAACAATGGTCCTGGATGCGGTTCGGAATATAAAGGCCGAGTTCCCGGATGTCCATATTACGGGAGGGCTGTCCAATATCTCCTACGGCCTGCCCCAGCGCCACATCATCAACCGGACCTTTGTCACCCTGATGATGGATGCGGGCATGGATTCAGCCATTATCGACCCGCTGGACAAGAAAATCATGGCTTCCATCCGGACGGCAGACATGCTTCTGGGCAAAGACGATTTCTGCATGAACTACCTGAAAGGGGTCCGTGCCGGAGCCATAGAAAGCTGATTTTTACTAAAAAGCCCACGGGAAGCCCGGATTCTGTCCGGACTTCCTTTTTTCCCAGCCCTTTGCCGTTTTCCCATTCATTTTAACGGCAAAGGGTTTTCTTTTTAAACGCCGCTTCATTCTCCGCCTCCCTTGAAAACAGGTGATTTACTTTCGCGATTAAGGTATTATTCAATAAAAAGAAACAAGTGATTTATACTCCGGGATTTTCCCGGTCCACAGATAAAACTGCAAACTAGGCCATGGGTAAAAAATGGAAATCGAACTTTTTGAAATAGTAAACCATATTTTTCAATTCCCTCCGTTCAGAAGGATGCCGCGCTCCATAATAGAGGAACTGGTCACCCATATACAGGTTTCCTATTTCCGGGCCGGTACCCCCATCCTTGAAAGGGGACAGAAAAATGAATTTCTCTATTTCATCCGGAGCGGTGCCGTGGAGGTGTTCCGGAGCAGCGGGGAAATTTTTGACCGCCTGGGGGAGGGGAGTTTCTTTGGACAATTTTCCCTGCTCAGGGGGAAAAAGGTCAGGTATCCGGTTCGGGCCATAGAGGATGCTCTGATCTACATGATTCCGGATGAGCAGTTCCAGAACCTTTGCGAAACCCATGACTCTTTTGCGGACTTCATGGAAGAAGACACCGGCAGCCGGCTCCAGGCGGCTGTCAACCGGGACCGCTTCCGGGCAGACAACCCGTTGCTGACCACCCCCATTGAAAAACTCATCCACAGGCGCCTGGTAGCGGCCGGGTCTAAGGTTTCCATTCAAGAGGCGGCACAGATCATGACCCGGGAAAAGGTCTCCTCCCTTATTATCCTGGAAGATCCCGGGTTAAACCCGGACAAGGTTGTCATTTCCGGTTTGATTACGGACAGGGATATCCGTAAAAGGGCTGTAGCCAAGGGACTGCCCCTTTCCACTCCGGTCAGCCAAATCATGTCCACCCAGGTGATCACCTGCCCCAAAGAAGGGTATGGATCCGAGGTCATGCAGACCATGATCCGGAGAAACCTTCACCACATCCCTGTAATGGACAAAGACAAACCCATCGGAGTCCTCAGCGCCTCGGACATTATCCAGTACGAATCCCACGGCAGCGTATACCTCTCCGCCGATATTTTCCGCCAGACAGATACAGAGGGACTCAAAGAACTTTCCCTCCAGATCAAGACCACATTTGTCCAGCTGGTCAGCGAAGGGGGAAACTCCCATATGATTGGTTCCACCCTCTCCGGCATCGGCATGAACTTCATCCAGCGCCTGCTGGAATTGGGGGAAAAGAAACTGGGCGCTCCCCCGGTTCCATATGCCTATGTAGTCATGGGGTCCATGGCCCGGAACGAGCAGTTGATCGCAACGGACCAGGACAATGCCATGATCCTGAACAACGGGTTTGACCCGGGTCTCCATGACGCCTATTTCAAGGCTCTGGCCGAATTTGTCAGTTCCGGACTTGAGCTATGCGGCTACCCCCTTTGCAAGGGGGACATCATGGCCACAAATTCCCAATGGCGCCAGCCCTTAAAAGAATGGCAGGACTGCTTCACAGACTGGATCCGCCGCCCCAATCCCCAGACCCTTCTCAACTGCTCCATCTTCTTTGATATGGAAGGGGTGTTCGGCAACCTGGATCTGGTGCATACCTTAAGCCGCCTGATCCGGGAAACCGCACCCAAACACAAATCTTTCCTGGCCTGTATGGCCCACAATGCCATCCAGCGCAAGCCCCCCCTGGGATTCTTCCGGCAGTTTGCCCTGGAACCCGGCGGAGAGCATGCCAATACTTTTAATATCAAACGCCGGGGGACCGCCCCCATCAGCGATCTTGTCCGGGTTCATTCCCTTGCCTGCGGTTCAGGTGCCCGAAATACCCTGGAACGGCTGGAAGATATCGGCCAGACCCAGCTTCTGGCGGAAGGGACCAAAGACGATCTCAAGGATGCCATGGAATTTATATCCATGGTCAGAATCCAGAACCAGGCTAGGCAGATCGAAGCCGGGAAAGAACCCAACAACAGTATCAAACCCGAAGACCTCTCTTCCTTTGAAAGCCGCCATCTCAAAGACGCCTTTAAGATCATCAACAGCCAGCAGGCCTTTCTTCGCCCCAGGTATGCGGTTTCCGGCCTGCAGGGAGTATAAGGCCCGGCATGCCCTTTTTCAGAAAAAAAGAGATCCCCACCCTTCCTTCCGGACAAAGGATTCCAAGACCCGAAGCCTTTCACTGGGAGCGGCACTTTACCGCTCTTGGGGATCAGGCAGACGAGCCCCTGATCAGAAAATATTATTCCAGTCCCCCGGTTTCCGGGGCCACTCCTTTACACCGGATCTCCTTTCTGGCTCTGGACCTGGAGACCACGGGGCTTGACCCGGAAAAGGACCGTATTGTCAGCATCGGGTTTATCCCCTTTGATATCAAAAGGATATACTGTTCCGGAGCCCGCAATTTTCTGGTGAATCCGGGCCAGCCCCTGCCGGAAAAGACAGTGACCATCCACGGGATCACCCACAGCGATCTTAATGAAAAACCAGGGTTTGACCAGGTTCTGCCCTTTCTGCTCAAGGCCATGGAGGGCCGTCTGGTCGTGGTTCACTACCATTTTATTGAAAGAAATTTTCTGGCCGCCGCAACCCGGGAATGTTTCAGCACAGCCTTTGAATTCCCCATGATCGATACCATGATCATAGAAAAGCAAAGGCTTTTGCCCGGAAAACCGGCCCTGTTTCTGAACCGGTTCCGGAAAAAACCTCGGGTTTCCTTTCGCCTGGATGCGTCCAGGTCCCGGTACGGCCTGCCCCGATACCACCCCCACCATGCCCTGACCGATGCCCTTGCCGCTGCCGAACTTTTCCAGGCCCAGGTTGGGAACCTGTTTTCCCCGGAGACTCCTGTCCGATCTTTATGGGTATGAAACCTTATTTAGATATAATGGCGGACAACTCCCTGACAGTCCTTTAAAAAACAAATCCTTCCTGCCCGGAAGGGCAGGAAGGATTCATCGGGAAGATTGCCCTTTTCATACAGGGCCGATGCCTAAAGGATCAGGCTTGAACCTTCATCTTATTCACCTCATGGCGCAGCCCGATAAACAGGCTCACCATCATGACGATCATGACCATGGTAAAGGGCAGACCGACGCTGACGGCAACCGCCTGGATGGCACCCAGGGCGTCGGCTCCTCCGCCCACCAGAAGAGCCATGGCGATCAGGCCTTCCAGGGTGGCCCAGAAGATTCTCTGGGCAACCGGGGCATCCAGTTTTCCGCCTGCAGTGATGGAATCCACCACAAGGGAACCGGAATCAGACGAGGTAACAAAGAAAACCAGAACCAGGATAATCCCCACAAAAGATGTGAGGCCGGTCATGGGCAGATTTTCCAGCATCTGGAACATGGCAAGGGAGACCTCTCCCAGACCTTTTTCAGCCAGGGTGCCGATCCCGTTCTGTATCTGAAGCAGGGCATTGCCGCCAAAGGCCTGCATCCATACAATGGTCAGGGCCGTGGGAACCAGCAGAACAGCCGTCATGAACTCCCGGATGGTGCGTCCTTTTGAAATTCTGGCAATAAACATACCGACAAAGGGAGCCCATGAGATCCACCAGGCCCAGTAGAAAACGGTCCAGCCCTTGTAGAATTTTTCATCGGCCCGGTCGATCCAGTTGCTCAATGGCAGAAGGTATTCCAGATAGGCGGATGTGGTTTTGCCCAGACCTGCGAAGAAATTCGTAAAAGAGCCGGCCAGGACCACAAACACCAGCAGGAAAACCGCTATGATCATGTTGATATTGCTGAGAATTTTCACGCCGCCGTGGAGTCCGCGGACAACGGAGATAACGGCAACGGCCGTTACGCAGGCAATGATGATCAGCTGCAAGCCGATGGTGTTCTCAAACCCGAATAGGAAATGCAGACCCGAGGCGGCCTGCTGGGCACCAAAACCCAGGGAGGTGGCCAGCCCGAAAATGGTTGCCAAAACGGAAATCACGTCAATGATATGCCCGACCCAGCCCCAGGTCATTTCTCCAAGCACCGGGAAGAAAGTCGAACGAATGGTTAAGGGCAGGTTTTTATTAAAGGCGAAAAAGCCCAGAGCCAATGCCGTTACGGCATACATGGCCCAGGGATGGATTCCCCAGTGGAACATGGTGGCCCCCATGGCTGCCCGGGCCGCCTCCGGGGTCTTCGCAGCAACATTGAGGGGGGTGCCCCACCAGTCTGTATAGTAGGCAACAGGCTCGGCCACACTCCAGAACATCAAACCGATGCCCATGCCGGCAGCAAACAGCATGGCAAACCAGGAAAGCCTGGTAAACTCGGGCTTGCTTTCCGAACCGCCCAGGCGGATTTTACCCACCGGCAGCACGATCATGGCCAGGCAGAACAAGACAAACAGGTTCCCTGAAATCATGAAAAACCAGTCAAAGTTCTGGATGGTCCAGCCTTTTGATGCGTCAAAGATCTTTTTAGCGCCCACAGGATTTATCAATGTCAAAACAATGAATATAATCACAGCAGCGGCTGAAATAAAGAAAACGGGGTTATGCATATCCATACCCCATTTTGTGATATTGTCCTGGCCGACCTCGTAATCGGTATCAAATCTGTCTTTCTTCAACTCAATTCCCTTTCCTGTAAATATAGTTAAAAAGTTAAAAAAAAAGGCCTTTTGAAAAAATCTTTCAAAAGGCCTTGCCAACTAAATTTTAAACCTTTGGACCAGGGCCATCAGCTTTTCCGCAAGCCGGGAGAGTTCCCCGGACCGGGTGTCCACCTGGGAAGAGCTCTGACTCATCTCTTCAGCGTTTTTCGTAACACCGGTGATCTGCTCTGCGATTTCAGAAGAAACGCCTGAACTCTGGGATACGTTGCTGCTGATACTGTCAATTCCCTGGGTCACCTGGGAGATCGTATCTGAGATATTGCTGGTGGTGGCGGACTGCTCTTCCACGGCTGAAGCAATAATAAGAACAATCTCGTTGACCTTGTTGACCACCTCCGCAACTTCATTGATCTGGTCCACGGTCAGGCCGGTGGATGTCCTGATCTTTTCGACTTTTTCCTTGATATCCTTGCTGGCCCCTGCGGTCTGGTCGGCCAGTTCTTTGATCTCATTGGCCACCACGGCAAATCCTTTGCCGGCCTCCCCTGCCCGGGCCGCCTCAATGGTGGCGTTCAAAGCCAGGAGATTGACCTGGCCTGAGATATCAGTGATGGTTTCCACCACCTCCCCGATTTCCCGGGCGGCACTGCCAAGTTCCTCGATCTGATCCGAAGCCTGACCGGTCTTTTCCTTGACCAGACCCGTAATTTCCCGGGCCTCCTGGGTGTTTTGGGAGATCTCATTGATGGTCTGGGTCATTTCTCCGGTGGCCTTGGAGACCATGGCCATGTTTTCAGCAGCCTGGCCCATGGACGTGGCCACGGAGGTCATGGAGGTGCTCATCTCTTCACTGGCCGCAGACACTGAATTGGCCTGGTCTGAAGTCTGGGCGGCTCCGTCGGCCATGACCTTTGATATCTTGGCCAGGTCCGTGGAACTTAAATTGAGTTCATCTGAATTTTGGGCCACTTCCCGGATCAGGACGTGGATCTTGTCTATAAAAGTATTGAACCAGGCGGCCAACTGGCCGATTTCATCCTTGGATGTGATCTCCAGCCGTGTTCTCAGGTCCCCCTCCCCCTCGGCAATATCCTTTAATTTATCCCGGAGATTGACCAGGGGATTGACCACCTTGCCGGCAACAAACCAGGCAAGGGGAACCACCAGGATAATACAGCCCAGGGCCACCAGACTGATCATGACCACCATCTGCCGGGTATTGGCCTTTACATTGGCGTCGGATTCCAGCAGCAGAACACCGCCGATCCTCTTTCCCCCGGAATAAAAGGGCATGAGGACCTGGAAATAATCCTGATCCCCAAAACGGGTTTCACTGAAATGGAATTTGGGTTTCTCCCCCTGGGAAACCTCAGGGACCGTTGAAAGATCTACCTTTGCATAGGCCGGATAATCCCCGGTACTGTATTGATCCCCGATGAACAGGTTCATTCCCATGCCGGTGATCCGCTTCATATTAGCGGCAAAATCCCTGCCCAGCCGCGAAATCGCTACAATGAACCCCACCTGCCTGGGCTCGGTCTGTTCGGTTTCCTTGTTATATACATTGGCAAATAAGGGAATCCGGGTCTCAAATCCAAGCAGGTCCCGGGCAACCTCAATGGAAACCGAGCCTTTTTCCGGCAGTTTCCCTGCCCGGGTCATTTCATTTCCGGAAAAAAGCAGGGAAGAAATTTCCTTGATATCGGATGATTCCCGGAACTCTACCTTGTTGTAATCCTCATCCGGTTTGAAAACCCTTGAGTAAAATTTCTTCTGAAATTGAAATCCCGATACCAGGCTGGTGTCGGAATTACGCTGAAAATAACTGAACAATGTCTTTTCCGTATTATAAATCCGCACGGCCCAGATATGATTGAGAAGCGCCGCGTTGGTGATAAGCGTTGTTATCTTCTCATAATTGGAACGGACAAGGGTGAGTCCGCCGTCCTGGAACCCGGTAAGAAATTTTACATCATCCCCCACCTTGTTCACCGTCGACATCTGTACAATGGTGTCCAAAAAGGAGGTCCGGTCCTCTTCAAGGGAATCCCGGACAATGGTAAGGGATTTATCCAGAGCGGCATTTACCGCCCCTTTGTTCTGACGGGTCACCAAAGTGGACACCACCGCTGTGATGGCTCCACTCACGATCACCACCAGAATCAATGCCCCCAAAAGGATCTTTATCCTTAAGCCGGCTTTACCCATGATTGATCCTCCTGCTGTGGATTCTTTATTTAATCGTAAGTACCGGGCAGTGAGCTTCAAGAATGACAAATTGTGCAGTGGATCCGAACAGGGCTTTCCCGACTTTTGATCTTTTCTTTATCCCCATGATGATTTCATCCACATCTTTTTCCCTGGCATACTGGACAATATCCTCCCCCGGGGCCAGGCCCCGGATCAGGACATGGGCCTCTCCTTCAACCCCCTGATTTTTAAACCGGTCCCGCCGAAGTTCCTTCAGCTTGAAGGTCATCTGGGAGATTTCCAGGGCACTCCTGTCCGGAGAGCAGGTCCGAATCAGGTGTACAGAGGCATTAAACCTTTTGGCCCGTTTTACGGCATGGTCGATTACACGCTCAAACGATGTCTGTTCATCATAGGCAACCAGTATTTTCATCTCATGACCTCTTTGTCCTATAGGTCAAAGCAGAAGCAGTCAACTGCCGCGCTTTTTCCTCAATTATTGATTCTTCATTACTCTGTTGCTTCGTCCAGGATCTCAGCAATATCCTTGACCGGAATCTTTTCATCGGTTTCCATGATTCCGTCGTTGAGCATGGTGGCGCAGAAGGGGCAGGAGGCGGCCACCACCCGGGCACCTGTATCCACGGCCTGTTGTGCCCGGACATTGTTGATCCGCTCGCCCACGGTCTCTTCCATGAACATTCTGGCGCCCCCGGCCCCGCAGCAGAAACCTTTTTCCCGGGTTCTTTCCATCTCCACCAGTTCCCCGCTGGAGGCGGCTGTAAGCAGCTGCCGGGGAGACTCATAAATATCGTTCCACCGGCCCAAATAACAGGAATCGTGAAAGGTCATTTTCCCGAAGTCCTTGGCAGTGACCTTGAGCCTGCCCTCCTGGATCAGGGTATTGAAATAATCGGCAGTGTGGACCACCTCGTATTCGGCCCCGAATTCCGGGTATTCATTCTTTAAGGTGTTATAACAATGGGGACATCCCGTGAGGATGAGTTCGGGCTTGTACTGGTTGATGGTCTCCACGTTCTGCATGATCATCATCTGCCCCAGGTATTCGTTGCCGGCCCGGCGGGCCATGTCCCCGTTGCAGGCCTCTTCCGGCCCCAGAATGGCAAAGTCCACCCCGGCTTTTTTCAGAACCCTTGCCGTGGCCTGGCTGATCTTCTTTCCCCGGTCGTCAAAGGAGCCGGCACAGCCCACAAAATAAAGCACCTTGGTATCGGGTTTTTCCGCCATAAGAGGGATGTCCATGTCTTTGGCCCAGTCCCCACGGGTATCGGCTGAAAATCCCCAGGGATTGGCCTGATTTTCCATGTTGTTGAAGGTTTCCTGCATCTCCGGAGGGAAATTGGCCTCCATGAGGACCTGGTGCTTTCTCATTTCAAAGATGAAATCGAGATGCTCGTTGCTCACGGGACAGATATTCTCACAGGAACGGCATGTGGTACAGGACCAGAGGACCTCATCCGTGATTTCAGAGCCCTCCCGCATCAGGGGCTGGACCTGGTCCTTTTTATCCTGGCCTTCCTTATCCGGCAGAATCAGATCGGCCTGGTCCAGAAGGTCCACCTTGAAATCATGGATGATCTTCTTGGGGGAGAGGGCCTTGCCCGTGGACGAAGCCGGACAGAGTTCCTCGCACCGCCCGCACTCTGTGCAGGCATAGAGGTTGAGTACGTTGTGCCAGTTGAATTCACTTGCCTTACCCAGGCCGAAGGTCTCGGCCTCCTCATTCTCGATATCCGTCTTAACGATGGTCTTGGGTGTTTCCAGCCTTTTGAAAAACACATTGGGGGCTGCCGCCAGCAGATGGAGGTGTTTGGATCCCGGAATATAGATCAGAAATCCCAGGATGGTGCCGATGTGGATGTAGTAGGAAATTTCATACCCCAGATTCAGCTGGGCCTGTGAAAGTCCGTTGATGCCGAACACAGAGGCAAAAATCCCGGATATGGGAAAGGCGCCGGCATAGGAAAATCCGTCCGAACCCACGGGCATGGCCAGCTGAAAAGCATTGATAAAGTGAAAAGAAAGGACGATCACCGAGGTGAACAAGATGATCAGATTGGCATCCCTGCCCATGGTCAGGTAGTCGGGTTTAACCACCAGGCGTCTGTACAGGGCATAGGCAAATCCCACCAGGACAAAAAATCCCAGGATATCCGCCGCAAAAAGATAAGCCGTGTAGGGGCCGGGCAGGAAATGACCGATATTGAGGGAGGGAATCACCCCCCTGAGCATGAGTTCCAGGGAATGGGGCTGGATGGCCAGGAACCCGAAAAAGATCAGGGTATGGGCCAGTCCCGGCATAATTTTCCGCCTCACATTGGTCTGTCCGAGAACATCGACAAAGAGTACTCTTATCCGCTCGTTGATTCTGTCAACAGCCGTAACCGGTTCCCCGTCCACGGCCATCATGATCTTGTACAGCCGGATCACCTTAACGAAAAAATATCCAAATGCACCGATGAGTGCAGCCAGCATGAGTACGGACTTAAAAATCAAATACTTTTCCATCTAACACCCTCTCCAAATCCTTTATCTTGTCGCGAAGTGCCTTTTCAGCCCCTTCATGGTCAATAAGAGCACCTGCCCGGCGGGCAGGTGCTGTTTTCTTTTGCAATGGAAGTCTTTTCTCCCCCACGGCAGTTCTTATTTAAAGTTTTTCGGTCAGTACCGGAACCACATCAAAGATATCCCCCACAATGCCGTAGTCGCATTTGGCAAAAATCGGGGCATCCTTGTCTTCGTTGATGGCCACGATCACCTTGGAGGTTTTCATCCCGGCAAAATGCTGGACTGCGCCGGATACCCCGCAGGCAATGTAAAGCTTGGGGCTCACGGTCTTTCCGGTCTGTCCCACCTGCATGGAATGGGGGGCAAATCCCGCATCCACGGCAGCCCTTGACGCGCCCACGGCAGCCCCCAGTTTGGCGGCACAGGCCTCCAGCATGGAGTAGTTTTCCGCCGCCTTGATGGCCCGGCCCCCGGTGATGATGATGGGAGCTTCGGTGAGATCCAGCTTATCGGCAGCCCCCTTTTTCACTTCCACAACCTTTACCAGGCCGGGATCCGCTGCATCGGAGGTAAACTCCATGATCTCTCCTGCTGCCGGTGCCGGTACCGCCTCAACGGCATTGGGCCGGACTGTGCACAGCAGAAGGTCGGCATTGACCTTTAGGGTGGCAAAGGTTTTTCCTGAGAAATGAGATTTTTTAACCTTTTTTTCAGCCAGGTTCACTTCCACGCAGTCCGACACCAGGGGCTTGTCCAGGAGGGCGGCCAGCCTGGCAAAAAGGTCCTTGCCCACGGCAGATGCCGTACCCAGGAGAGCCTCAAGTTCATACTCCTTGATGGCCGCAGCCAGCAGCTCCGCCGCCAGGTCCGGGCTTGTTCCGGCATCCCCCGAGCCCGGTTTCACCGCCACAACCGCAGCAGCCCCGTACTCGGCCAGTTTATCCTTTACCCCTGCCGGATCCGTATCCAGCACCAACGCATATATTTCTCCACCGGCGGCAGCCGTGAGCACACCCAGACTGGTATCCTTTACCCCGCCGTTCTCCGTCTCGATTAAAACTCCTGTTCTGGCCATTGATCTTCTCCTTTACAATACCTTTTCGTCTTCCCTGAGGATCCTGACAAGTTCAGTCACCTGCTCATCCACTGAACCTTCCAGCATTTTCGCCCCGGATCTTTCCGGAACGGGCTCAAGCTTTTCAATCACCACAGCGCCGGCTTCATCAATGCCAAGATCGGCCAGATTCATTTCCTTGATTTCTTTTTTCTTGGCCTTCATGATATCTGGAAATTTGGGGTACCTGGGCTCATTCAGCCCCTTGGTGGCACCAACCACACAGGGCAGTCCCATTTCAATGACCTGCTTTTCCCCTCCGCCGGTTTCCCGTTCTGCCACGGCTTTTGCCCCGTCCACGGTCAAAGAGGTGACCTCGTTGACAACGGGCATGCCAAAGGCCTTGGCCAGCCGGTACTGGGTCTGGAAGCTTTCCGTGTCCACGGAGCCTTTCCCCGTAAAGATCATATCCGGGGTCCCGTCCTGTTCAATGGCCGCCTTAAGGGCTTTGGCCGTCAGGGTGGAATCCAGGAACTGGCCTTCCGTCTTCACCAAAATGGCCCGGTGGGCTCCCATGGCCATGGCGCCCCGGATGGTGGCGGCGGCAGATGCCTTGCCCACGGTGAGGATAACCACCTCCCCCCCGTTCTTCTCGGTAAGGCTCACAGCCTCTTCCACCCCGTACTCATCGTAGGGATTAGCCACGAATTTGATTTCACCATCTTCAAACCCGGCATCCCCGGCCAGCTTGATAGAGGCGGCCGTATCCGGTACATGCTTTACGCATACTATTATTTTCATTTTTCCTCCATATTACAAGGCTGAAGGAGCTTAGACTGAAGGCTGAAGGGGTTTCTTCCTTCAGCCTTCAGCCTTCAGCCTTTATCTTGTACTTTAGGCTTTCATTCTCTCGTTCTTGGGATCATAGATGGGCATGGAGGCGACTTCAGCAGCCCTGGCCCTTCCCAGAATTTCTACTTCCAGTTGGGTACCGGCACCGGCCAGCTCAGGGGGTACATACCCGAAAGCGATGCTCTTCTGGGTCCTGTGTCCGTAACCACCGGAAGAGGTCATTCCCACGATTTTCCCGTCAGACAGGATGGGATTGTATCCCCAGGCATCGGTATCCTTGACATCGACCACCAGGCAGACCAGTTTACGGGGGATACCTTCGGCTTTCTGCTTTTCAATGCCTGCCTTACCGATGAAATCCTTGTCCATCTTTACGGTCCAGGCCACGTTGGTTTCAAGGGGGGTGTGGTGGACGTTCATCTCTGCTTTCCAGGCCAGATATCCTTTTTCCAGGCGCATGGACTCCATGGCGTGCATGCCGATGAGCCGGATATCAAATTCCTTTCCGGCTTCCATGAGGGCATTATAAAGTGCAATCTGATTTTCAATGGAGTGAAAAATCTCATACCCGAGTTCACCCACATAGTTCATCCGGTTTACCCGGCATTTGCTCCGGCCGACAAAGATTTCCCGGCTGGTGCCGAATTTGAAAACCTCATTGGAAACGTCACTGTACGCGACTTTTTCCAGGACTTTCCTGGAATCCGGTCCCACAAGGACCAGACATCCCATTTTATAGGTAATGTCTTCCATGCAAACAGACCCGTCTCCGGGCAGGTTGACCTTCATCCAGTGCTGGTCATGCTTTTTACCCACAGATGCTGTCACGCAGAAGAATTCGTTCTCGTTCACCCGGGTAATGGTCATGTCAGACTTGAAATTGCCGTTGATATCCAGCATGGGGCTCAATGCAATGCGGCCGTCCACTTCCGGGACCTTCTGGCAGGTCATCTTGTTGAGCCAGGCTTTGGCACCCGGACCTGAAATGCGGGTCTTTGCAAACCGGGTCAAATCGATAACGCCGACCTTTTCCATGGCATGTTTGCACTCGGCTTCAACATGTTTGAAGGCATTGGTACGTCTCCAGGAAGGATTCTCGTACCCGTCTTCGCCTTCAGGCGGGAAGTAGTTGGGGCATTCCCATCCGTAATAGTCGCCGAATACGGCATTGGCCTGTTTCTGGTATTCATAAATCGGGCTGGTCCGGTTGGGCCGGGCCGCATCCCTGAACTCACTGGGAAAGATAGTGGCATAAAGTCTGGGATAGGTGTCGGCTATTTTCTCTGTATTGTATGCCCAGTTTGCATAGGATCCATACCGTCTGGAATCCATGGGCCACAGGTCAATTTCCGGCTCGCCGTTCATAATCCATCCGGCCAGGTAATGGCCGATACCCCCGGACTGGGTAATACCGAAGCTATACCCGCAGGCATGGTAGAAATTTTTCAGGGGAGCGGCAGGTCCCACCAGGGGATCCCCGTTGGGAGTATAAGTTATGGGACCGGCTGTGACATGCTTGAAACCGGTTTCGCCCAGGACGGGAAACCTTTCCATACCCGCCTCGATGTAATCGGCGATGTTGTCAAGATCCGGTTTAATTTCTTCCTGGGCGTAGTCCCAGGGCACTCCGTTCTTGTGCCATTGCTGCCCGTTGGCCTCGTAAAGACCGAGGATCAGGGAGTCCATTTCCTGGCGCAGGTAGATGGACTTATCCGGATCCCGCATCAGGGGCAGGTAGGTATCTCTGTCGGCGATTTCCTGGATGGTTTCATAGAGAATATGGGTATGGGCTATGGAAATGGAGGGAATCTCAAGACCTACCATTTTGGCCACTTCCGGAGCCCAGAGACCTGCGGCATTGATCACATGTTCGGCAGTGATATCTCCCTTATCCGTTTTAACCAGCCATTCGCCGTTGGATTTCTGTTCGATGCCGGTGACCATGGTGTGCAGGTTGAGTTCCGCACCGTGCTGGCGTGCGCCCTTGGCCATGGCCTGGGTCACGGAGTTGGGATCCACATCCCCGTCATCCGGCCAATAGAGTCCGCCGATAAGGCCTTTGGGATCGATAAAGGGATGCATTTTGGCAATTTCTTCAGGCGTAACATAGGAGACATCCAGGCCCAGGCAGCGGTTCATGGAATAGGCATATCCCAGCTCGTCCATACGGGCCGGATTGTCTGCCGTCCGGATGGAACCGGTGGTATGCCAGCCGACGGACTGCCCGGTTTCCTTTTCCAGCTCCTTAAAGATTTCAATACTCTTCTTGTTCACCTGGGTACCGTAGTAGTTGCCATGGAAAAACGATACATTGCCCGCGGCCATCCAGGTGGAACCCGAGGTCAATTCGTGTTTTTCCAGGAGGACAACTTCGTCTTTCCATCCGTATTTTGCCAGGTGAAAGGCCACACTCACACCGATGGCTCCTCCGCCGATAATCACCGCTCTTGCATTGGTTTTCATTCGTAATCTCCTTCGTTAAAATTACAACTCTCTGCCATTGAGAAAATACCTCAGCGCCTTGTTCTTAGGCTTTCTGATATGGGTATCATAAAAGTATGAGAACCCACCCGGGTAGTAGATCATCACCAGGATGAGCACCAGGGCGTATATAACCAGGTTCAGCCCGGGTAAATGGGACAGGGTGGACCTGATGATTTCCATGATAAAGATAAAGGGGAAGGCAATGACCGCTCCTCCCCAGAGACTGCCCCTGCCCCCGATATAGGCCACGGCCAGCACTTCCACGGTCTTGGCCGTGTGCATGACATCCGGGGTGAGAATTCCGTAGAAATGGGCGTAATATCCTCCCAGGACCCCGGCGATGGCACAGGACATGGTGAAGTTGAACACCCTGTAAAAAACCGGATTTATGCCCGAAGTCCTTGCCGCATCCATGTTCTGCCCGATGGCCTGGAAGGCCAGTCCCATCTTGGACCGGACCACCCATTTACAGGCCAAATAAATGAGGAAAAGAAGAACGATGATGGTAAAATAAAAGGGCACATTGGAGTCTGTTTCAAACATGCGGGGGGTTCTAAGCCCCAGGGGCCCCCTTGTCAGCCAGACCAGCTTGATGGCCAGCCCCATGACGGCCAGGCCGAAGAACCAGGACAGGCAGGCCGCGAATATTCCCCGAAGCCGCAGGCTGATCATGCCGATGATCAGCCCCAGGATACCGGCGGTAACCCCTCCGGCCACAAGGCCTAGCCAGGGGGAAAGGCCGAAGTTAACGGCCAGCAGGGCGGAAGTGTATCCTCCGAACCCGGACACGGCGGCAAAACCGAAGTTGACGATGCTGATATAGCCGGCCGTAAAATCAAATCCCACGCTCATGGCTGCGATGAAACCGCAGTAGATCAGCCACCGGAGCATATACTCCTGGTTAAACGGAGGAATAAAGGGCAGGACCAGCAGCAGGGCCAGGCCGGCCAGGCCGACCGGGGTCAGACATAATTTGTTGAGAACGGCATCAAAGGGATTCAATACCTGAGTCTTATTTTCACTATCCATATTATCTCTCCCTTATTTGTCGAGAACGCCGCGGACATCGGAGCCGAAAATTCCGCTGGGCTTAAATATCAAAATGAGCATGATCAGGGCGGAGGGTACCACAAAGTCCCAGCCCGCACCCACATATTCAACGGTGATGACCTTGAGCAGGGCCACCATAAAAGCGCCAGCCACGGCCCCGAGAATGTTTCCCAGGCCCGAGAGGATCACCACGAACCAGGCCATGTACAGGGGTTCAAGCCCCACTGTCGGGTAGGAGGGAAACATGAACAGAAGACTGCCCCCGGCAACGGCCGCCAGGGCACAGGCCAGGGAGATGGTCAAAAGAACGATTTTTTCAATATCAATGCCAACGATCTCGGCACCGACAATATCCTGGGACACGGCCCGGATGGCCATGCCGGTTTTGGTATAGGTCATGAACAGGTAAAAGAGGGCCACGATTACGGCGGAGATGACAAAGGCCATGGCCCGGTCCCTGGAGATATATACATCGGCAATGGAGATGGGCATGCCGCTCCAATACCCCACAATCCCCTTGAAATCCGCACCAAAGATGAGCTGATGCAGGTTGATCAGCAGAACGCTCAACCCTACGGTAAGCAGAAAGGAGTTCATGACCCAGTTGTCCGTAGACCGTTTGCGCAAAGGGCCGAAAACCAGTTTTTCAGATATGACCCCGGCAACGGCTCCGGCGGCCATGGCTGCCAGGATGGCCACCAGGGGGCCGAAGGTGACCAGCCAGGATTCAGGATGCTCTACAATGTATTCGCTGATGGGGGTGAACACGTAATAGGCAGTGAGTGAACCCACCATAAAGTATTCCCCATGGGCGAACATGGCGATGTTCAATACCCCCAACATGAGTGTCAGGCCGGTGGCCACCAGGGCCAGCATGCCGCCGGTCACGATGGTGTTCACCAATAGATATGGCCCGCTGGAAATGGATGCAAAAACGGCCACGGCAATACTCAGTGTGATGGAGATACCGGCGGCGGATTTAATCCAGGTTATAAAATCTGAGACAGTTTTTTTTGACATGAATCTATTTCTCCAAAATCGGGTTAAACCCCAAGGAAAACCTTTTTTACGTAAGCATCATCGGCCAGGTCTCGGCTTTCGCCGGCCAGGCCGATCTTTCCGTTTTCCAGTACATATCCCCGTTTGGTGACGGCAAGGGTTTTGGTTACATTCTGTTCCACCAGGAGGATGGTTACCCCGTTTTTAATAAGCACATCCAGGGATTCAAACACATTGGCCGTGAGCTGGGGGGCCAGGCCGAATGAAGGCTCGTCCACCAGCAGCAGCTTGGGATCGGACATCATGCCCCGGCCGATGGCCAGCATCTTCCGTTCTCCGCCGCTCATGGTGCCGGCAAGCTGCCCCTTTCTTTCCGCCAGCCGTGGAAACAATTCAAATACAAAATCCAGGCGTTGGTTTTTCCTCTGTTTGTCCTTGATAATATAGGCGCCCATGTAAAGATTTTCCTGGACGGTCATGTTCACAAACAGGTTCATTTCTTCGGATACAAAGGAAATTCCTTTTTTCGCCACCTGGGAGGCGGGCAGGCCCGTGATATCCTCTCCGTTGAAGACAATACTGCCGCCCATGGGGGATATAAGCCCGGCAACGGTTTTCATGGTCGTGCTCTTGCCGGCACCATTGGGCCCTACGATGCAGACATATTCGCCCTGGTCAATGTTCAGGGAAACATCCCTCAGTATCTGCAGGTATCCATACCCCGCATTCAGGTTTTTCACTTCTAACAGCATAAACTCTCCATTGATAATCCGAGTTAAGGTTAATCCTCTTCCTCGCTGCCGAGATAGGCACTGGCAACCTTGGGATCATTGGCCACTTCTTCTGTCGGACCTTCCGCAATTTTCGTCCCGAACTGGATACACAGCAGTTTGTTGCACACCGCCATGATCAACTGCATGATATGCTCGATCATGAGAATGGAGATGCCCTTTTTACTGATCTTATGAATGATTCTCATGATATCCTGGAGTTCCCCCTCGCTTAAGCCCGAGGCCATCTCATCCATGAACAGGAGCTTGGGATGGGAGGCCAGGGCCCGGGCCAGGTCCAGACGCTTGAGCTGAACCGTGTTGAGCTGCTCAGCCACGACGGTCTCGTCCATGGGAAACTCTACAAACGCCAGCATCTCTCGGGAATGGGCTGTATGGTCCTTGACGACTCCGGGATCGTTTCCGAAAATACTGGCGGTCATGACGCTTTCAATGGCTGTCATTTTGGGAAAGGGGCTGGGGATCTGGAAGGTTCTTGAGAGTCCCAGGCGGCACATCTTTTCCGGGGTCAGCCCGGTGGTGTCCTCGCCGAAAAATTTGACCTGCCCCGAAGTCGGGGGGTTCAGGCCGGATATGGCATTGATAAATGTGGTCTTACCGGCACCGTTGGGTCCGATCAACCCCACGACATCTCCTTCATTCACCGTCATGGACACGGAATTCACAGCTGTGAGCCCACCAAATTTTTTGGTTACTTCATGGGTTTCCAATACAATCATATCTGATCTCTGCAATCTTTTTCTCCCAGGACCAGATCTCCGGTCTCTTCAAACAAGACCAAAGAACATGAACCCTGCAGGAGTTGATTTCGGTTTAATGTAAGGATAGAGCGGCAACCGCGGTCAAGAAGAACAGCGGATTGATCTCTCAACCCGCTGTTCTTCTCTCAAATCCTCTATTTCTGCTCGAAATCCTTTTGTTTCCACACCTCAGGAAAGATAATGTATCCTTTTCCCTGTTTGTACTGAAGGATGGGGAAAAAGTATGCATCCGGGCCAACCACCATGTCGGGCATGGTTTCAGCGGTGTACTTGTATTCGTTCATAATGATGGCACCGTCTTTTTTGCCATAGGTGAGTTTTCCGGTGTTAACCTCGTCCACCATGGTCTGATGGATGGTTTCCTTGTCCAGTTTGCCGTGGAGTTCATTGGTCCTCTGGAGGATCTTGATGAACATGCGGATACCATCATAGGAAAGACCGCCGGCGGAAGGACTGGGATTAAAACCGTATTTGGTTTTGACATCCTTGGCCCACTGCTGGGCTTCGGCAGTGGTCAGCTGGGGAATGGAGTCCAGAACATAGTTGGAAGCCGGGCCTGTCATCTTGTACCAGTCGCCGATCCATCCCAGACCCGAGGCCACGATAACGGCTTTCAGGCCGACTTCAGTGGTCTGCTTCACAAAGGCAGCCATGGCAGAGGGAGAAGTTGAGGTCCCGGCCACAACGGCCACCCCGTCTTTTTTATATTTGGCCAGCAGGGGATAAAAATCCGTCTGGGTGGCAGGAAAGTACTCTTCGGAATGAATCTCCCACCCGGAATCGAGAAGGGCTTTTTTATAGGAACCTCCGGCAGAACGGCCCCAGTCGGTGTCTTCGCCGTAGATGGCGGCCAGTTTCTTTTTGGGCTTGAATGTTCCGGCTTCAATGGCCTTGTTCAGGGCAACGATGTAGTTTTTTTCCAGCTTGGCAGGAACGGGCCAGCCCTTTCCTCCCCAGTAGGAGTACTTCTCCGGATCGGCCTGCCATTTTTTATTGACTTCTTCAGAGGCACCAAACCCGAACATGTGGGGAACCTTGTACTGGGCTGCAACATCCATGACGGCTACGGCTACAGAGGAGTGCCAGTTGAGCACGCCGGCCTGGATCCCCTTGCCTTCGACTGCCTCTGCGTAGGCGCCCGAGGCTTTGGCCGGGTCAGACTGGGAATCCACCCATACAGGTTCAATTTTATAATCTCCCACGGTGTAGTCGATGGTATTCAGGGCCATGTCAACAGATGCCTTGAACTCCTTGCCGGTCTGGGCGGAAGGCCCTGTAAACGGTCCGAGAATACCGACTTTCAGAGTCTTGCCGGCGGCGAAAACCTGCCCCCCTGATAGAAAAACGACTGCGGTCAATGCTGCGATGATGAATTGAATCTTTTTTCTTGCCATGAATCTTCCCTCCAAAGTTAATTTTAAATTAAAAATAGATGAAGCCTGCACAAACAATCTGATGATTATGCACTTTGTGTACCAATTTGGGGACTCCATGTTTTGTTGCATTTTCAACTATTCAGTAAAATAATAGCCAAAAGGGCATGAATTAAGCAAAAGTTTAATAAAAATTTAACAAAAATATAATATCGCAACCAATACTTTCTCAACAAAAAAGCCTGGGCGAAAATCAAATTTTTTATCTTTTACTGTAAAAATATTTTACACTTTTACACTTTTTTTCAGTCCAGATTCAGATCCCGGAACCGACTGCGGCAGAGAATGCCTTGCGGTTGATCTTATACTTCTTCAACTTGTAATGAAAGGCCTGGGGGGAAACCCCTAAGTTCCTGGCAGCCATGGCTGCATTGCCACGGGTTTTTTCAAGGGCGGAGCAGATCATCCGCTGCTCACTGGATGCCTGTGCCTCAAAGAGGCTGGTACCATCTACCTGGTACATGGGGAGGCTTTTTAAATCCCCCGGTTCCCGGGACCGGGAAATCGGAGCCTGTCCATGGGACGAAGTAAAGATGTGGGGAGGCAGATGGTCCCGCCGGATGGTCTGGTCTGTCCCCACCATGTTCATGGATGCCTCAATGATATGTTCCAGCTCCCTGACATTGCCCGGCCAGTGGTAATTCACGAGTAGATCCTCCACCCCCATGGAGATTCCCCCGACTTTCTTGACCAAGGCCCTGTTGTACTTGGCTATAAAATATTTCACCAGGCTTTGGATCTCCTCCTTTCTTTCCCGCAGGGGAGGAAGAAGAACAGAAACCACACCCATGCGGTAAAAAAGATCCATTCTCAGGCTCCCCTTTTTTATGATATCCATGGGCGGCTGGGCCACCGAGGAAAGGATCTTCACATCCAGGTCCTTTTCGACCAGGGAGCCCAGTTTCCTGACCTTTTTCTCCTGGACCACCCTGAGCAGCTTGGCCTGAAGGGTCAAGGGCATGGAATCCAGCTCGTCCAGGAAGATGCTTCCGCCGTCGGCCTGTTCAAACAGGCCCCGTTTTTCAATGGCACCGGTAAAAGATCCCTTTGAGGTGCCGAACAGGATTCCCTCCAGCAGGTTTTCAGGGATAGCCGCGCAGTTCAAGGGAATAAACGACTTTTTTGCCCGGGGGCTGTGGTTGTGGATGGATTGGGCAAAAAGCTCTTTTCCCGTGCCGGTTTCCCCGGAAATCATGATGGGAGAGGGAGATGAGGAAGACATCTTGGCGATGCGGATGGCGTTGATCATTTCGCTGCTGGATGCGATGATATCCTGAAATGAAAACCGGGTACCGTTTCCGGCCCGTTTTTTATCCCCTCTCTCCGGCCCGGTTCCGGACACCATGGTCCGTTCCAGGAGCTGGTAATCCTTTGAAAAATTAATGGCCCCGATGAGCCGCCTGTTCTTATACAGAGGATATACATTGGATATGATATTGGAGACCCGGCCCAGCCTTGTCTGGTAGACCAGGGTTTCGTTGATGATGGGCTTCCCGGTATTGAGGCAGCGCATGGTGGGGCTGGTATCATCATCCAGCTGGTAAAGATCGGTAATCTTCTTGCCCAGGGCCTCTTCCCGCGTAAAATCGTCTATTTTTGACTGGCCTTCGTTAAAGAATATAACCCTGCCCGTGTGATCTGAAATCACCACGCCTTCGTGCAGGGCGGACAGTACCCTGTAAATATCAATATCGTTAAAATCGAGTTGTTTTCCCATATCCCCAGGAATCAAATTTTTTTTATCCCCATTTCCCCCATGTGAATTTGAATGCCCCAATTTAGAAGAAATTGCAAGAAATATAAAAAAAACTTTATTTTTTCACCAGAATTCGGCTTTATAAATTGAATCCCCTTTACCGGCCAGCCATATCCCATTGAATTCAGATTATGTTTTGCATCAAATCCCTCAAAATTCAGGTGCAAAATATATCTGGCATGGAATATGCTATTCTAAATCGAAGAGCCGTCCGGCCCAGGGCCAGACAGCGGTCTAAAAAATTTATTGGAGACCATAATCATACAAGAGGAGAAAGGGGAATTTTATGGGATATTTTGAATATTTTTCAGGGGACGACATCCAGAAGATTCACGAGGCCACCCTCAGGGTATTGGAAAAAACCGGGATTGATTTTAAATATGAACCGGCCCGGGCCCTGATGGCCAAGGCCGGGTGCCGGGTGGACGGGCAAAGGGTTTTCATCCCCGGGAAGCTGGTGGAAGAGCAGGTCGCCAAGGCCCCGTCCCATTTCACCCTCCATGCCAGGGATCCTGAAAAAAATGTGACCATCGGCAAAGATCATATTGCCTTTATGCCCTGCTACGGCGCCCCTTTTGTCAACTGCATGGACAAGGGCCGGAGACCGGGCACCCTAGAAGATTTCAACAACTTTGCCAAACTGGCCTATGCCATCCCCCACATGGACATCACCGGCGGCATGATGACCGAACCCAATGATATCCCGGTGGCCCTGCGAAATGCCGAACGGCTATACTCGGCCATGACCCTGTCGGACAAACCCTTCATGGGAGCCGGAACCAACCGGGAGGATGCCAGACAGACCATTGAAATGGCATCCAGGGTGTTCGGCGGCAGGGAAGAACTGGCAAAAAAGCCCCCCTTTGTCAGCATCCTCTGCTCCCTGACCCCCCTGGCCTATGACGACAAGATGCTGGGGGCGATCATGGAGTACGCCGAAGCCGGCATGCCCCAGCTCATCTCCTCCCTGTCCATTGCCGGAGCCACGGCTCCCGTAACCATGGAAGGGACCCTGGTGGTTCAGAATGCCGAGGTCCTGGCCGGGATCACCCTGACCCAGTTGGTCCGGGAGGGCACTCCCGTTGTCTTTGCCGGTTCTTCTTCGGCCACGGCCATGCGCTACGGCACCCTGAGCATCGGGGCACCTGAAATGGCCATCAACACGGCAGCCACGGCCCAGATGGCCCGATTCTATAACCTGCCCTGCCGGGGGGGCGGTGCCCTCACCGATGCCAAGCGAGTCGATTCCCAGGCCGCCTATGAGTCCATGATGAGTATGATGGCGTCCATCCTGGGCGGGATCAATTTTGTCCTCCATGCAGGCGGTATCCTGGAGGGATATATCACAGCATCCTATGAAAAATTCATCATCGATTCCGAGATCTGCGGCATGTGTAAAAGAATCAAGCGGGGCGAACAGATCACTTCCGAAAAACTGGCCGAAGAGGTCATCAACCAGGTGGGCCCGGGAGGGGAGTACCTGACCAATATGCACACTTTCCAGCACTTTAAACAGGAACTTTACACCCCCCTCCTGGAGGAAAAGGACAACTTTGATGCATGGACAAAAAAAGGGTCCCTCTCCATGGAGCAGAGGGCCAATGCCAAGTACAAGGAGATCCTTAACGCCTATGAAGCCCCTGGGATGGACGGGGGGGTCAAAAAGGACCTGGATGCCTATATGAAAAGGATCAGAAATTAACAATTTTAAAATTGGAAAGCCAAAAGGCAAAAGCTGAAAGTCAAAAGCCAAGAGAAAAGAGGGCTTCCAGCTTTAGACTTTAGCCTTTTGGCTTAAAAAACGGATACAATTAATGATGAAGGAAGACAACCATGAGTCAGATCATCGTTCCACAAAATTTTGAAACAAAGACCGCAGATGCCGTGGTTATCGGCGGCGGCATCGTGGGTACGGCCACGGCGTTCTGGCTCTCCAGGGCCGGGATGAAAACCATTCTCATTGAAAAGAGGGACGGCCTGTCCACCCTGACCACCACGGTCAGCGCCGAATGCTTCAGGACCCAGTTCACGGAAGCCTCCATGGCAGACATCGCCCTTCCCAGTGTGGAGATGTTTGAAAACTTTAACGAAATCATCGGGATCCCGGACATTGACATCCACATGACCCAGCGGGGATATCTCTTTGTCACCGACCATGAGTCCCAGGTCCCTGATCTGGAAAAGGCCCTGGAGAAATATGAATCCCTGGGCATCCCCGGATCAGAACTGCTCACCGGCGACGATCTTCACAAGCGGTTCCCCTTTCTGGCCCCCCAGACGATTGCGGCCACCTTCAACAACAGGGACGGATGGCTGTCCACCCATGAGACCACCTATGGGTTTGCCAAGGGGGCCAAAGACGCGGATTTTTATATCAAAACCCTGGCCACGGGAATTCAGGTGGACAGTCAGGGGGTAGCCGGGGTGGAAACCGATAAGGGATTCATCTCCACCCGGCTGGTGGTCAACTGCGCCGGTCCCTATGCCCGGCAGGTGGGACGGATGGCAGGAATGGACCTGCCCTTCAGAACCGTGAAACGCCAGAAAGCCTTTATCCGGACAGATTATGCCGGCCTTCCCAAGGATGCCCCCTTTACCGTGGACCTGGTTAACCACGCCTATTGGCGCCCCGAAGCCGGTGGTCTGCTCTGCGCCTGGGTGGATCCGGACGAGCCGGAAACCCCGCCCTCGGACGAACTGCCCACGGACTGGGATTTTGCCGCCGAATCCATCCACCGCTGCTCCCGGCTCCATCCTTTTTTCGAGCCGGTAGCCGACGATCTCAAGGCCGAGGACATCCATGTTTCCGCAGGCCAGTATGTTTACACCCCGGATGACAAACCGGTCATCGGCCCCAGCGGGGAAATCAAAGGATTCCATCTCAACTGCGGATACTGGTGCGGGGTCATGATGTCTCCTGAAGCCGGCAAACGGGTGGCCGACCTGGCCACGGGAAAGATGGACAACAAGGACAACCCCTTAAGATTTTCCCGGTTTGCCGAAGGTCTGGCTGAGAAGGGGGACACCTTTCTTAAATAAGAAAGCCCAAAGGCGAAAGCCAAGGAGATAGACGGCTTTGAACTTTTGCCTTTCCGCTTTCTTGGCATGAAAATAGAATGAATAATCAGACGTACACACCCATGACCGCAGTGCTCCTGACGGGCCACGGAGGTTTTGAGAAACTGGAATACCGGCAGGATGTGCCGGTGCCTGTCCCTGGAACCGGAGAGGTGCTGATCCGGGTTCGGGCCTGCGGGGTCAACAATACGGATATCAACACCCGCATCGGCTGGTATTCCAAATCCGTGACCACGGGCAGTAATGATGGAGCTGAACAGGGTATCCATGGGGTAAAGGAAAAGGAAGACGGTTCCTGGTCCGGCATCCCCCTGCCCTTCCCCATTATCCAGGGGGCAGACGTATGTGGTGAAATCGTTGGCGTGGGAGCCGGCGCAGACCCGGGCCGAATCGGAGAACGGGTTATCGTGGCCACCATGCAGCCCGGGGATAAGCCATGGGAGTGTATCACCATGGGATCGGAAATCAACGGGGGATTTGCCCAGTATGTCTGTGTAAGATCGAGTGTTGCCTATAAAATAACCTCTTCCTGGAGTGATATGGAACTGGCCTCCATCCCCTGTGCCTGGTCCACAGCGGAAAATATGCTCCACCGGGCCGGGGTCTTATCCGGCCAGACCGTACTCATCACCGGTGCTTCCGGAGGCGTGGGCTCTGCGGCTGTCCAGTTGGCCAGGAGGAGGGGGGCACAGGTTTTGGCCCTGGCCGGGAAAGCCAAGGCCGAAAAAGTCCTGGCCCAGGGAGCGGACCAGGTTATCTGCCGGGGAGAGGATCCAGTCAAAAGCCTGGGAAAAAACAGCGTGGACGTGATCTGCGACCTGGTGGCCGGTCCGGGATGTCCAAGGCTTCTGGATGTGCTGAAGCCCGGAGGAAAATACACCGTGGCCGGGGCCATTGCCGGTCCCATGGTGGAGCTGGACATCCGGACCCTCTACCTGAAAGACCTGACCTTCCTGGGATGCACCTTCCAGGATCCGGCTGTATTCCAGAATCTGATCTCCTATATTGAAAACAATGAAATCAGGCCCATTGTGGCCCAAACCTATCCCCTGAAGGAGATGGTCCGGGCCCAGACCGATTTTCTGGAGAAAAGGCATGTGGGCAAGCTGGTTCTGATTCCGCCGGGTTTGAATTCCCATTGACACCCGGCCGGACAGGGCTATTATATAAGCGGTAGACTAACAAAGAGGATCATTGGATCTATATTTTGACTATGGGGAAACTATAATTGAAGAAAAAAACCTATGTAATTGCCTGTGCGGTTCTGGCCGTGGATATGCGCCACGCAGCCAAAACCCTGGGCATCGACCTTGAGACCAAATTCCTTGAAGCCGGACTTCACAACAACCCCAAACTCCTGACCGCCAAACTCCAGGCCGCCATAGACGAGATCTCCACCAAAAAAGACGGGGACCGGATCATCATCGGATACGGGGTCTGCGGCAAAGGAACCATCGGGGTCCGCGCCCGCTCCATCCCCCTGGTCATCCCCAAGGTACACGACTGTATTGCCTTATTCCTGGGCGGCGACCAGGCCTACAAAGACCAGTTTAAAAAATTCCCCGGCACCTATTACCTGTCTGCGGGCTGGTGTGAAGAAAATGCCGAGCCCATGTCCCAGAGAAAGCAGAGGGCCTGGTTCGGTTCTGAAAAGCTTAAATTTGACGATATTGTCAAGGCCCACGGAGAAAAGGCCGCCACCACCACATTTGATTTTCTCAATTCCTGGCAGAAAAACTACCAGCGGGCCGCCTTTATCGAGACCGGGGCCAAACAGTCCCCCAAATATGAGGCCTATGCCAGGGAAATGGCCGAAGAGTACAATTGGGAATTTGCCAAGATCCAGGGGGACCAGGCCCTGATCAAAAAAATGCTGTTGGCGGAAAAGTCCAGCCGGGAGGTTCTTTTTGTTCCCCCGGAGCAGGTGATCGGATTTGATGCCATCACCTCCACCCTGTCTGCCAATCCGGTCTGGGATAAGAAACAAAAAGAGGATCCTGCTTCCCCGGTTCTTTCCCCGCCTGAGGGCCCGTCCCAGGGCGCCCCCCTGATCAGAATCGGCCTGGGCATCGATGCCGGAGGCACCTATACCGATGCGGTGATCTACAGTCTTAAGGACAAGGCCACCATTGCCAAGGCCAAATCCCTGACCACCAAATGGGATTTCACCCTTGGGATCGGCAGGGCCCTGGACAAGCTCGACCGGGACAGCCTGCTTTCGGTGGAATTGGTGGCCCTGTCCACCACCCTTGCCACCAATGCCATCGTGGAGAACGAAGGCCAGAAAGTGGGCATGATCCTCATGCCGCCATTCGGCCTGGCCGAAAATATCGCCTATGAACCCAAAGCCGTAATCCAGGGAGAGCTGGACATCTCCGGAGAGGTAAAAACGGCCATAGACCCGGACCAGGTCCGGAACGTTGCCGACCGGATGATCAAAAATCAAAGCATCACCGCCTTTGCCGTATCCGGATATGCAGGTTCCATCAATCCGGCCCATGAACTTGAGGTCAAGAGGATCCTCCAGGATCATACCGGACTCTTTGTAAGCTGCGGCCATGAACTCTCAGATTCCCTGAACTTCCAGACCCGGGCCATTACGGCCATGCTCAACGCAAGGATCATCCCCCGCCTTGCCAGTCTCTTGACCGACCTGGAAAAGGTCATGGAGACCTTTGGCATCCAGGCCCCCATTGTGGTGGTCAAGGGGGACGGCACCCTCATGAGCTCTGCCATGGCCAAGCAGCGGCCCGTGGAGACCATCCTTTCCGGCCCTGCCGCTTCGGTGGCCGGGGCCAAACATCTTACAGGGATCAATGATGCCCTGGTGGTGGATATGGGAGGCACCACCACGGATACGGCCGCCCTCACCGACGGTCAGGTCAGTCTCAATGAAAGCGGCTCCAATGTGGGCGGACACAGAACCCATGTCAAGGCCCTGGAAATCCGGACGGCAGGCCTGGGAGGCGACAGCCTCATCGGATTTGAAGCCGGGGAATTTTCCATGGGCCCCAGACGGGTGGCTCCCATGGCCTGGCTGGGCCGGGAACGGACAAAAGCAGGAGAGGCTGTTCGTTTTCTTGCCGCCAACCTGAACCGGTATGCCGCCTCCACCCGTAGGATGCAGATATTGACCCATACCGGGGCCAGAAAAGACCTGACCTTGACTCCCCTGGAAGAAAAAGTCCTGTCCCTGCTTGAAAAACGACCTTTTTCCATTGACGAACTGGCCAAGGCCACCGATGTCCTCACCGATGCCGGCCTTCCCCTGGAGCGGCTGGAGGAAAATTTCCTCATCCAGCGCTGCGGCCTCACCCTTACGGACCTGCTCCACCTTACGGGCCGGTTCGTCAAATGGGATGTTGACCTTGCCGGGGAATACGCCCGGCTCTTTTCCCTGGTCTCCGGCCGGGAAACAGAGGAGATGATTGAAGAACTGCTCCAGACCGGCATCCGCAAACTGACCCTGGAACTGTTGAAAAGACAGCTGGATGATCAGGTCAATCCGGAAAGCCTTGACACCTGCCCGGTATGCAGAACCCTGACAGACAACCTTTTGCAGGGCGGATCCCGGGATTTCCAGGTGAGCATCAACCTGAAACGGCCCGTCATCGGCATCGGCGCCCCCATAAAGTATTTTCTGCCCAGGGCAGCCAGATTTCTGGGAGCCGAGGCCATCCTTCCCGAGGACGCGGACGTGGCCAATGCCATCGGCGCCATTACCTCCAATGTTTCCGTGAAAAAGCAGCTCAGGATCATTCCCGGAGAACAGGGGGGATTTATTGTGGAGGGCATCCCCGGCAGCCCCCGGTTCAAGGATTTCCAGGATGCAGACCTCTTTGCCCGGGAAGAACTGACCCGGATGATTCTTGAGATGGCTCTGGAGGCCGGCTCCTCCTCCACCCGGGTGGAGATCCGGGCCGAGGACAAAATCGCCAGAACCGCCTCGGGCGACCCCCTTTTCATGGGACGGACCGTTCTGGGCTCCCTCACGGGCCAGCCGGACATCGTTCTCAAGCAGCACGACCGGACCCCTGCTACAGCATAGATCCCTGCTCCCTGCTCCGTCCCGACTCCCGAGAGGAGGCCGGGGCGGACTGCGGAGGAGACATCAAGTGGGATTCCCTAGAGCCTCTTAATGCAATGGAGCGGTTAAAAGGGGGATTTGTTTGAGCGTCGCGAGTTTTTCCCCTTCAGCGCAATGGAATTTAGAGGCTCTTGGAATTCTTCACTATGCGGAGCCGCAGTCTGCCCCGGCCGGAACCACAGAGCTTGCCAGTCCTTTTGCCGGACAGTTCATTAATTATGCTTCGTGAAATATAGAAACCCCCTCTTCTTTTAGCAGCTCCCAAAACGGAATTCCGAGTACTGCCGGGAGGAGCAAAGATTTTACGCTCATTCTCGAAAATCATCCATGATTTTCTCCGAGGAGGATCCCTTCTCCTGAGGCGTCCTGCCGCCCGAAGGGATCCAAACCGCGAAAATCTTCACTCCTCCCTGGGCCTTCGCAGAGTGCAAATATAAGGTATGAATCTTTGGACTTCGCCTAACGGTTTTGCTAATAAATCTTAACTGTTAGAAAAAAGGAGACCCAAAGATGGATCAGCAAGTACAAAGAGACATCAATCGAAAACCTAAAGTCCTGAACCACGCAAAAGATTCCGGTAACGTTTCAAAAACCTGTCGCTAATTTGGAATAGCAAGAACAACTTTCTAGGAGTGGAAAAACAATTATGCTGAAAAAGGTGAAACTGGCTTAATAAACAGCAAACCTTGCCCCAAAAATCCAAAACTTGGAACACCGGCACATATAGAAGAGAATGTTCTTTATCTCAGGAAGAAATACCATCTCGGGCAGCAACGGATCTCTTGGTATCTTGAGCGATACCATAAGATGACAGTGGCACCTTCCAAGGTCTATTTCATCTTAAAAAGAAATGGTCTCAATAGATTGCCTAAAAACTGCAGAAAAAGATCTGTAATGACCAAACGCTATCAAAAGCAAGTGCCAGGTCATCATATTCAGATGGACGTTAAGTTTCTTTCATTTATAGATTCTGACGGAAAAAAGGTAAAACGATTCCAATATACTGCCATTGATGACGCTACCCGCATCAGGGCATTGAAAATCTATAAACGCCATACACAGAAAAATGCTATCCACTTTTCAAACCACGTGATAGAGGCTTTCCCTTTCAGAATTCATACTGTCAGGACCGACAACGGCCATGAGTTTCAGGCCAAATTCCACTGGCATCTTGAGGATCAGGGCATTCATCATGTGTATATAAAACCTCGTAGCCCTATTCTTAATGGAAAAGTTGAGCGATCCCACCTAACGGATAAAGAAGAGTTTTATCAACTGATATCATATAAGGGGGATGTTGACCTTGAGGAGAAGCTTCAGGAGTGGGAAATTTTCTATAATTTCTGTAGACCACATTTCTCCCATAAAGGGAAAACTCCATACGAAATTCTGAGGAAAAAAATGGTCGCATGAACCGAGGCCCGATTACTTTGTAAACCACAAAAACTTTGCAAAGTAATCGGGCATAGAATATGGTTCAAATAACTGTCAGGCGAAGTTACAAGACGCAAATCTAAATTCCGTTTTTGGACAACACGGAGCCAGCAGTCCAAATGAAGGTAAAATGAAAAGAGTGAAATTTATAGGTTTATTGTGCTCGATGATATTAATGTTGAATGGGTGCCAAGGTCAAAAACTTTGGTATCTATTTCTAAATTGTTCTGTCGATGTCCCACCACTCCGATTTCAAATGGAAAAAGAACATCAAACCCTCTTTATTCCCATAGTGTCATCAAGTCCTTTAACGGCAACAAACAAGGACACGACCTACATAGTGATTATGATCCATGGGGGAGGACTGAACGCTGAAAATTCATTTAAAACGGCAAAACAATTGGCCGAGTCCTTAGGTGTCTCCATGGATCAATTTTTGATTCTGGCGCCGCAATTCTTAGAAGGGATTAAGCGAAACGAAAGAGGTTTGCTTTTCTGGGATCAAAACTGGAGGAGCGGCGGCATGTCTTTATCTACCGTCCAAAATGAGAACCTGCCCAGCCTGAGCAGTTTCGAAGTGATTGATCGATTAATTGGAACTTCCGTACAACGGAATCCCAACATCCGTAAAATTATTATCTTGGGGCATTCCGCCGGGGGACAGTTCGTCCTGAGATACGCGGCAGTCAATAGCCGACATGAGCAGCTTGCGCAACAGGGCGTTACCATTCAATATGTTGTCGCCAATCCTTCAAGCTATCTCTATCTTGACGGATCCCGCTATCAGTTCAACTCTGAGGGGGAAATCGAGGAAGTGCCCAAAACAAAGCTGTTAGAGTGTCCTGGTTATAACAGATACAAATACGGCATGGAAAATCTTTATGGTTATGCCAAAGAATTGCCGTTAAAGGCAATTCGGGCAAGACTGTTAACCAGACCGATTATATTTTTGCTGGGAACTGAAGACAAGGATAGAAACTGGAGTCTGGATACATCCTGTGAAGGAGACGCCCAAGAGAAAAACAGGTATCAGAGAGGGGTGCTTTATAAATACCACTTAGAACAAATGGCGGGAAAATCTCTTTCTTACCATCATACCTGGCTGGGGATTCCCGACGCCGGTCATGCTTCGACAAAAATATTAACTCACATGGATTTTGTTAATGAACTCAAATCACAAGGATTTTAGTAACCGTTCAACAATTGCATTTATGGCAAAAGGCAGGATATAGAGAGTGGATGCCGGATACTCTTCTTGGATGTACTGATCCACCAGGCAAGAACACAATATTTGGATTGAGGATCTGTTTTGGTCCTTTTTGTTACTCTATTAATGGCGGTGGCTATTCTTGTACTGTTTTTCAACACCATCGCCTGTTCTCTGGGATATTCCCTTTGGCCCGATTGGATCGGTTGGGGCGGGCTGATGATCTCTGCTCTCGTGATTGGCGGCAAAATGACGGAAGCTGCATTTAGAGAAATCGTTCCCGTTATTTTTGAAAAACTTTCATCGTATAACATCCTATCAAAATCAACGGCAGGAGCCATTTTAGACACGGGTCAAAAAAAATTATTCCGGAATTTCATCAACATAGGAATCATTGTTATCTCCGTATCCATAGCCGTTTCAGGGATATCAGAGGGATTGGCCCCGCCACAGGTCAAAAGAGTGGAAATAAAAATAGCCGGTCTCCATCCGGATCTGGAAGGGTTCAGCATCGCCCAGATCAGCGACTTGCACCTTTTTCAGGCACTTCAGCGCGGCTTGGTGCCGTACATTGTCGATAGCGTAAATGATCTTTCTCCCGATGTCATTGCATTGACCGGTGATATCGTTGAAGGCGACGGCTCGCAGATCCAAAGGGAAGTGGACAAACTGGCAGAACTGAGGGCACCCCATGGTATTTTTTTTGTCACTGGGAACCATGAATACCTGGCTGGAGTGGAAGATTGGATGAACACAATGAAACGCCTGGGTTTCATCGTACTTCAGAATGAACACCGTCTTGTCACCCAGGGCCGTGGCGTGCTGCTTTTCGGAGGTGTAGACGACTACAGCAGTCCTGCTTCCAGCCCTGCCAAGGCAATGGGATTCCATGCGGACGCAGATGTCAAAATCCTCCTGGCACATCAGCCGGACAGTGTTTATGAAGCTGCCCGGGCCGGATTTAATTTGCAGCTCTCAGGGCATACCCACGGAGGGCTGTTAAGCCCTGTCCGTTGGCTGGCAAGTTTTGGGTCACCCTTTCAGTCCGGATTGTATACGTACGAAAACACTCAGATCTATGTCAGTAATGGTACCGGCTATTGGGGCATCCCTTTTCGGCTGGGGACTCCTTCAGAGATTTCCCTATTGATCCTGACAGGCGGGTAGTCTACTGCATTCCCTCTTTTGGTTCCATTTCAGACCAGCCCCCTTTTCAGTATTCCGGAGAAGCAGAACATTGGTGTTTTGCTCCTTTCTTTTGCTCTTGTATCATTGAAGATAAAGACAACACCGGCCGGCAAAGGGATGGAATACAACCATACCTTCGCCAGCCCCATGCTCAGACAGAAGAGCCATTTCCGCCACCCTCTGGTGTATCAGCAAGACGCACTCATCTGTCTAATTATCGATTTTCGCAATCTGAGATTGAATCGAAGCGATGGGTATGGTATTGACTGAAAAGTATCAAGTTTACAATTAGAGTAAAGCCCCAGGCGATCGCAAAAAAAATGACTCGTAAGCGCATTTATTTGGTTCTATTTGTTTTTTGGAGTTTGTTCCTGGCAGAGGCAGAAATCTCACTTGTTTCAGCACAAACCTATCAGAGCGGTCTTTCCAGGGAGCATGCCCACGGAGTTGTCTCCAGGATAATGCAAAGGGTTGCGGAAAAACTCGATATCCATCTGGAAATGCAATACGCACCCTTCGCCCGCAGGCTTCTTCTCATGAAATCCGGCGAAATCGATATTATGGGAGGGCTTTTAAAAAGGAGGAGCCGTCAATCCTATATTTATTTTGTTTCGCCGCCCTATGTGAAAAGCAGCCGGAAAATTTTTTTCGTACGAAAAGGGGAGGCCAAGCGAATTCAAAGCTATGGGGATCTATACGGACTGGAGATAGGAACAAAAATCAATTCCAAATACTTTCCCCGGTTTGATCAGGATGAAAAGCTGAAAAAGCAGCCGGTATCCAGCGTTGAACAAAATTTTAGAAAATTATTGTTGAAACGGATTGATGCGGTGATTTATAGCTATCGCTCGGGCTATACAACAATGATGAAAATGGGAATTACAGATCAGGTGGAACCGGCAATCTATTATTTTGCAGGCAAAAATTCCGTCTATATCGGGATTTCAAAAAAATCACCCTTAATGGCTGAAAAAGACCGGGTGGAGGCTGTGGTAAAAGAGATGGTGGATTCCGGAGAAATGGAATCCCTTATTAAAAAATTTTACGATTATCTTCCCAAGAACAGGTAAGCCCAGACAGTGAATAAATCCGCCCTTCTCCCGGCGGGTCCGGCTCCAGGATAAATTTTAGCCGAAAGCTCTCATACCGTAAGGCATATCCCTGCTATAAAGGATCATGCCTGCCCTAAATCAATGATTCTAATGAAAACTTCCGGCCCCTTGCGCATCCAATATTCCAAAGCTGGAAACCATTGGGCTCTGCCCGCACAGTCACAGGGCACAGACCGACTATAAAGGTAAGTCGGTTCCAGGCTCCTTCTGGATCCGGGGAACCGGTCTGCCGCCCTTGAATATCTGTGCAATATTTTCAGGGGACTGCAACCGGGAGATGTCCACCAGGGGATCTTTGTCCAATACAAGCAGGTCTGCCTGTTTTCCGGGAACCAGAGTACCGGTTCGGTCATCTACCCCCAAGGCCTCGGCGTTGTTTCGTGTGGCGCAGACAATGGCGTCCATGGGAGAAAGGCCCGCAGACACATAAAGGGCCAGTTCTTCGGCATGGTTTCCCATGACAGGGTTGATTACCTGGGGCGTCAGGAGAAAATCCGTTCCCAGGCCGATCTTGACTCCGGCCTTCCAGGCCTGGATAAAAGCACTCTTGTGGACCTTTAACAGGCCCCGGGCTTTTTCACGATGGTGGGGTTTGATCCCGATCCTCTCGCCGCGGTGGACCAGGGCATGAAAAACAGACAGGGTCGGAATCAAAAAAGCCCTGGTCTTGAGCATTAAGTCAATGGCCTGGGAATCAAGGCCGGTTCCGTGTTCTATGGTATCCACCCCGCCTTGAAGGGCATTGATGATCCCCTGTCTTCCCTGGGCATGGCTGGCGACTTTAAGGCCCATGGAGTGAGCTTCATCTGTCATGGCCCTGATTTCAGCGATTGAATACTGGGTATGTTCCGGGGAATCAGCGTCGGACATCACCCCGCCGGTGGTCATAATTTTAATCAGGTCTGCTCCGGCCCGGGCCTGTTCGCGGACTGCCCGGCGGCAGTCTGCCTCCCCGTCTGCAATCCGGCAGATGTTGCGATCGGCCACCCAGCCATCCGGCAGATGATGGGCAGGATCGCCATGCCCCCCGGTCTGGGAGATGACCTTTCCCGCGGAGAGGATCCGCGGGCCCGGAACCGTCCCTTCGTTGACGGCGTTGCGGATAAACAGGCTGATATAGGTGCCTGGATCCCGGACCGTGGTGAATCCGCTGTCCAGAAGGCGCCAGGCATCCATGGTGGCCCTGGCGGTCCGCAGGCAGGGATCATCCACCACCCAGCTTAAGGTGTCCAGGGAGGTTACGCCCAGTAAATGGACATGGGCATCGATCAACCCCGGCATGATGGTTTTGCCCCGGCAATCAAGAGTTTGGGCATCCTCTGGAATGCTTATGCTTTCTAATGTTCCGGCTGCCCTGACAAGGCCGTTCTGAATCAGCAGGCAGCTTTGTTTCAAAGGTTCGGCACCGGTTCCGTCAATAAGGGTTCCGCCTGTAAGGGCTATGAATCTTTCTTTCATTTTCACTCCTGGTCCGGCCATCACCGTCACTGCGGCAATGGGTATTGGCTGAGGTTTTACGGGTTTTCAAGGATATAAATGACAGGCCACCCAGCGGCCTTTTCCCATCTGCCTGAGTTCCGGCCTTTCACGGCTGCACTCGGGCTGACTCCGGCTGCACCGGGGGTTAAAATGGCACCCCGGGGGAGGTGAAAGCGGAGAGGGAATCTCACCGGGAACCGGTTGAAAGTCCGTGTGCCGTTTTTCGATGCGGGGCACCTGGGACATCAGGGCCCGGGTATACGGGTGGCAGGGTTCTTTGAACAGGGTCTCCGTATCTGCTATTTCCATGATGCGTCCCAGGTACATAATGACCACGCGGTCGCTGATATGCTCCACTATGCCCAGATCGTGGCTGATAAAAAGAGAGGTCAGGGCCAGTTCCAGGCGCAGCTCGTTGAAAAGGTTTATGATCTGGGCCTGGATGGAGGCGTCCAGGGCTGAAACGACTTCGTCGCAGACCAGGAACTCGGGCTTTACGGCCAATGCCCTGCAGATGGCGATGCGCTGCCTCTGCCCCCCGGAAAATTGATGGGGAAATCGGTTTTTATAGGAAGGTTCCAGACCGCACCGGGCCATAAGACCGTTCACATAGTCAGGGATCTCTTCCCGGGGGACCAGGCCATGGTAGCAGGGGGCCTCTCCAATGATCTTCCCCACGCGCATCCTCGGATTCAATGAGGCAAAGGGATCCTGGAAGATCATCTGCATATTCAGCCCTTTTTTTCTGGGCCCATTGTTTTTAGCCATTTCAAGCAATCGGCCCTTGAACCGGACCTGGCCCCGGGTGGGCCGGATCAACCCGGCTACGATTCTTCCCAGGGTTGATTTGCCGCATCCTGATTCCCCCACCAGGCCGACGACCTCCCCCTTGTTGATCTGGAGTGAAACCTTGTCCACAGCATGAACCGAGGGTTCCGGATTCCCTGAGCCCAGACGGCGCACCAGCCTTGCTGCAAAGTCCAGGTCCTTGCGGAATATCTTGGCAATATTTTCAAGCTCCAGGAAAGCCGGATTCAGGTTTTGCGCGGTCATGGCAATTCTCCTCCGGGAAAATGGCAGCGCACCTGGTGGCCGGGGGTCGTCTCAGCCATGGCTGGGTTTTCCCGGCAGGCGGTCCGGGCCCGGCTGCAACGCTCTATGAAGGCACATCCGGCCGGCAAATTATCCAGAGATGGAGTGGAGCCGGGAATCTGGGCCAGGGGGAGCCCTCTGCGGGTGCGGCTGGGAATTGAACCGATAAGTCCGCGGGTATAGGGATGCAAAGGATTGTCCAGAACATCATCCGTGGTTCCCGTCTCCACCAGTCGGCCCGCGTACATGACCCCGATCCTGTCGGCCAGGCCGGCGACCACTGTCAGGTCATGGGTGATCCAGACAATGGCGGTCCCCTTGCTGCGGCTCAGCTTCTGCACCTCGGAAAGGATCTGGGCCTGGATGGTGACATCCAGGGCCGTGGTCGGCTCGTCGGCAATGATCAGCCCGGGGGAATTTATCATTGCCAGGGCAATGGCAAGCCGTTGGCGCATGCCGCCGGAAAATTGATGGGGATAGGCCCTGAGCCGTTCTTCAGGTGCCGGGATGCCCACCTGGGCCAGGGCGGCAGCCGCCTCCTTAAGAGCCTGGTGCCTGGGCATGGGCCGATGGGCCCGGATCGCTTCAATTACCTGGGTATCGACCCGCAGGACCGGATTCAGCGCCGTCATGGCATCTTGGAAGATCATGGCCATCTCCATGCCCCGAAGCCGGCGCAGGCCGGATGCGTCCATTCCCGTAAGATCAATCCCGTTTAAGTGAATGGATCCGTCAATAATCTTTCCAGGGGGCGGCACCAGCCCCAGCACCGACAACCCGGTAAGGGTCTTGCCCGATCCGGACTCTCCCACGATACCAAAAATCTCACCGGCCGAGACAGAAAAACTGACACCGTCCACGGCCTTTACAACTCCGGTTTTGGAGAAAAAATGGGTGGTCAGCCCCTCAATGTAAAGTATTGGATCCTGGCGCTTCATCGCTGCCCCCTGGGATTTAGGACATCCCGCAACCGGTCGGCCACCAGGTTGATGCTGGCCACCGCGATGAGAAGGGCAATACCCGGAAAAACACTGATCCAGTACTGGCCGCTGAGGATATACTGGAATCCGTTGGCGATCAGAAGTCCCAGGGAAGGCTCGGTAATGGGCAGCCCCACTCCCAGGAAGCTCAGGGTGGCTTCCAGCTGGATAGCATTGGCCACATTTACCGTGGACACAACGATGAGGGGCGGCAGGCAGTTGGGCAGCAGATGGCGGATCAGAATCCGCCAGGGGGGCAGTTCCAGATTCCGGGCCGCCTCCATATATTCTTTCTCTCTTTCCACCAGAGCCGTGGCCCGTACGGTCCGGGCATAAAAGGCCCACTGGCTCAGAATCAGGGCCAGCAGGACCTTATCCACCCCCCGCCCGAGCAGGGCCAGCAGGATCAGGGCGATCAATATGGGTGGAAACCCGAGCTGAATATCCACGGCGCGCATGATCAGGGCATCCAGCCTCCCCCCGGCGTAAGTCCCCAAAAGTCCGATCAGGGTTCCCAGGGCAAAGGCCGCAGCGCCGGAAAGAATGCCCACCCAGAGACTGATCCTCAGACCGTACAGGATTGCGCTGACCATGTCCCGTCCCTGGTCGTCGGTGCCCAGCCAATAGGTGTTACCGTCCAGACTTTTGCTTCCCGGGACCAGGCGGCTGTCCATGATATCGATCTGGGCCAGGTCGTAGGGATTCTGTATGGATAACCAGGGGGCCAGCAGAGCGGCGATCACCACAAGGATCAGAACACCGAGGGAAACAATTGCAATACGGCTGTCCATAAAATTCGAGGTCACCTGCCGTAACGGGCTCATGCTGGAGGAGAATGCCTTTTCTGACATTGATTCGGAACTCATATCTGCCTTTCTCCCAGGCGCACCCGGGGATCAAGCCAGGAGTAGAGGATATCCACAACAAAGTTGATCCCCATGAACATGACCACGGTGACCAGCAGATAGGAGATGACCACGGGCCGGTCAAGCATATTGATGGAATCGATGATCAGCTTGCCCATGCCCGGCCAGGCAAAAACCGTTTCAGTCACCACGGCAAAGGCCAGCAGGACCCCGAACTGCATGCCGACCACGGTGATGATGGGGATCAGGGTATTTTTCAAAACATGAACCCCCATGACCCGGGCCTGGGACAACCCCTTGGCCCGGGCAAGGGTGATGTAGTCCTGCTGCAGTACCTCGCTGACACCGGCTTTGGTCAGCCGGATGACCAGGGCCATGGGAAAGAGGGCCAGGTTGAATGCCGGCAGTATGAGATGCCTTAGGCCGTCCAGGGTCATGAAGCTCAGAGGAATGCCCATGATTTCAACGGTTGACCCCCGACCCGAGGCCGGCAGCCATCCTAAACTGACTGAAAAAATCAGGACCATCATCAATCCGACCCAGAAAGTCGGCAGGCTGAACCCGAATATGGAGCCGACCATGATGGTGCCCGAGGTTTTGGATTCCGGTGAGACCCCGGCCAGAAGCCCCAGGGGAATGCCCAGGACAATGGCAAGGAAAATGGCGAAAAGCGACAGTTCCATGGTTGCCGGCAATCTTTTCATGATCAGCTTCAGGGCGGGGATGTTATGAATATAGGAATTCCCCAGATCCCCTTTGAGGGCACCCTTGAGAAAGGAAAAATACTGGACGTGCAAGGGCCGGTCCAGACCCAGGGAATGGGTGACGGCTTCCCGCTCCATCTGGTTCGCCTCTGGACTGATCAGCAGCTTGACCGGATCACCGATGGCAAAAATGCCGACAAAGACGATAAGCGACATCACGACAAGCGTCATAAGGGTCTGTATCAATCGTCTTATAATAAATGTGGTCATGGCATTCCTGAATCATTCACTTTTAAATCAAGGGGCAGACCCGGCTGAAAGGGCCTGCCCGAACTTGCTTGACCTTTTTTAACGGACCGGTCTGGCATTGTATGCCAGGGTCATCTCATCGGGACGGACCGTATAGTCGATCCCCAATCGCCCGGCACTGACGGTAAACTGGGTATGCATGGGAATGGCCGCTGTTTCATTCATGGCAATTTCCATTGCCCTGTGAAGCATCTTTTCCCGCTCGGCATCCTTTACCAGGGTGACTGCTTTTTCGGCCACGGAATCAAATTCCGGGTTGGAATAGCCCAGGTTATAGGCCCCCATTCCCCTTGCCTTGTCATAGCTGTGTAAAAGACCCATCAACCCGTGGATCGATTCACAGGTGGCCGAGGTTCCCCATCCCATCATGGCAAAGCTGAACTCCGACTCCGGGGGAACAAACTTTCCAAAATAGACGCTTTTGGGCATGGTTTCAACCTGAACCTTGATTCCGATACGGGCAAACATCTGGGCCACGGCCTGGCAGATTTTATAATCGTTCACATACCGGTCATTGGGGCCGTGAATGGTCATGGCAAATCCCTGGGGATATCCTGCCTGGGCAAGGAGTTCCTTTGCCTGGGCCGGGTCATAGGGATCGACTTCCAGATTGGGGCTGTGGCCGAACCAGCCCGAGGGCACCAGCTGGCTTTCCGGTGCAGCCAGTCCTTCCATGACACGATCGCAGACAGCCCTGCGGTTGATGGCCAGGGAAAGGGCCTTGCGGACCCGGGGATCTTTTAAGGGGTTTTTCTCCAGGCGGCTGCCGTCAAGGGCATGGATCTGGGGCGTATTGTCCCGGATGCTGTCCATATGGAAATATATGATCCGGTCGGCCGGCCGTTTGAACAGCTTGACCTTGCCGTTCTTGGCCAGATGGGCCACTTCGGTGGGGGGCACAAAATCGATCAGGTCTGCATCCCCGGCAAGCAGGGCCGCCACCCGGGCCGCATCGTTACTGACGATTTTAAAAACAACCCGTTTAAACGCCGGAGCCTTGCCCCAGTATCCATCGAATCGCTCGAGAACCAGGTGGTCGCCCGGGACGTATTCCACAAATTTATAGGGTCCGGTTCCCACAGCAACTTTTCCCGAACTGAAATCGGCGGTACTGGCCCCGGTAACCAGCCGCTTGGAGACAATGGAGACGTTATGGAGCTGGGTGGGAAGAACCGGGTTGGGTTTGTCGGTTTTGATCAGGATCTTGTATGGCCCCAGGGCCTTTACATCGGTTATGGAACGCAGGTTCCCGGCATAGGTTCCCGGATTATTGGGAACCTCGGGGATCCGCTTTATGGAGAAGATAACATCTTCAGCGGTAAATTCCGATCCGTCATGAAATTTGACCCCTTTTCTCAGGGTGAACTCCCAGGTCGTATCATCTATGGCTTTCCAGGACACGGCAAGATCCGGCTCTCTGTGGGATTCATTGTCCCTGCCCACCAGGCGGCCGTAAATATGCTTGGCATATCCGATATTGGGTTCCGTATAAAGAAAGTGGGGGTCAATGGAAGGCTCAGAGCGGGTGGCAATGATGATTTCCCCGGATTCTGCGGCCGCTGCCGCCCCGTTAAAAGCAAGTCCAAAGACAATGGTGAGTACACAGACACAGGATAAAAACCGATTCATTTTTCCCCCTTTCTATTGTTTGAGGCCGCAGTCAACTGCGGCCGGTCCGGAACGGCTGCGCCCGGTCTTTTCTGCGCACCGAATACCAAATGCCCTGCCGAGGCCTAGGGCGTGTTTCTTTCTATATGCAAAAAAAAGAAGGGCGTCAAGAAAAATATTAAATGCGTTTAATATTTATATAAAGCACATAAAATATTTTATATATATCTATAATAATATTTAAAAATCAAATAGTTAAAATATTATTTTTAATGCAACCAAAAATAACATCAACAATATATTTTAAGATCATAATAAAAATATTTACATCTATATATTTATTTGATTAACTAATAACGGGTCGTCGCTAAAGAGGGGAAGATTTTCAATCCAGGGCCCGGGCAGAATTAAAGTTAAGGGAATAAAGAGATCCATGGATTTAGAAAACCTCAGGAACAGACGCCAGGAAAAGCGGTCGGCCCGCATCCGGGAACTGCTCAACGCCAGCCAGATGCCCCGGAACCAGGTGGCATCCATCTCCGGTATTTCCAATACCTATATCCGGGACCTTGAAAACGGAAACATCGTCAATGTTTCCCGGACAAAGTTGATTTCACTGTCTGTTGCCCTGAATTTAGGCCTGCATGAAATCGACCGGCTCCTGAACGATTTTGAGCGGACCGCCCTCTCTTCCGATGATATCCCCGTTTTTATCGAGACCTCCGGCCAGAGCAAATTTTCCCAGGCCATGCTTCCTGTCCGGGATCGCTTCACCCTGGACCTGATGATGCTTTCCGCGGAGCGCATTCCCGGCAATCTGACGGTCGTAAGTTCCCGGCCCACCCATTCCATCAGAGCCGAAGGACATCCCAGCTATACCGAGCGTTTTTTTGCCGAAGCCCATCCGATCTATCCTGAACTGATCGAGTCCATCGGCCGGGAAAGAAAACGTCACCTGACCCGCAACCTAACCCGTTTCAAGGTAAACCAGTATATCTGCAAGACCTGTCTCGAAGAATATATTCACAATTGCACGGATAAGACAGAACTTGAATGGCGCTGCCGGCATATTGAAAACCTGATTTGGCATTTGAAGAATTACGAAAATTTCAACGCCCATATCACCTGTGACTGCCCCACTTTCATGATGGTCCTGAAGGAGTCGGGTGAGGCCGACGGCTCCGGGGACAAATTGCTGATGACCTATCTTCCGCCGCACCCTTCCGCTTCACACCATTCCGGCCGCTTCGTCGGATTTGCCACCGAAAACAGCAATGTCATCCGAAATTTCAGGGATGACCTGTACGTCACCCACAAAGCGGTGATCCAAAAATTCACCGACAAAAGCCGGCTCATCGATTTCCTGCAGACCTTGATAAAGGGATACTGAACCCCAAGGTTGCATAAACATCATGACAATTCGCAGCCGGCTGGGGGTGCCGACCGATTCCCCTTCGGCCTCCGGAATAGCTCCCTCAAAAATCCATGATCGATCGTATAAAACCCCTTACAGAAGACTTGCTTGCGGCTTGATTAACAATATTGAACAACACCGCTGAAACTGTTTCCCAGACAGAAAAGAGAGCTTGATTTGCCATTCTCATTTCCGGGCTTTGCGGCAGCCTCTTTTTCAATTCTACTCAGGAGACCTTGATTCAAAATGTTCCAAAAGGCCAATGGTTACAAACCGGCCAAAACAATACCGGCAACCGCGGTTCCGATGCCGATCCCCTGCAGTCTGGATATCTTTTCCTTCAGAAACAGAATCGCCATGGAAATGGTAACGATGGACAGGGCAGATGCGATGGGGGTAATGAGGATGGCATCGCCAATGGTTCCGGTCAAATCGGGATTAGCCCCCGAAATCCGTACAATAGACACAGCAAACAGACTTTACAGGATTGGCAAAAAGGATAAAAATTTTATATCCTGCCATGAAGTATTGATCGGCAGTCCAGGATCGTTTAATATACCTTTTTTAAAGAAACCGGAGGAAGCTGACTTGGATGAAAACCGTCTGATCGATATGGAGACCAAACTGGCATACCAGGAAAAGATCATTAAGGATCTGAATGATGTGGTCTGCGAGCAGCAAAAAGTCATTGAAAAGCTTGAGGCCGGTTATAAAAAGCTGACAAAACTTTTCAATGAGCAGGCCAAGATGGTTTCAGGGATTGAAGGGCCGGCCGATGAAAAGCCGCCGCACTATTAGAAGACCGGCACAGAGTTTAATGCTGTTTGAAGAAGGAATTTAAAATGTCAGACGGACAAAAACGGGCGGACATCAGGCCCGGGCAGGAAGTGTCCATTGTACTGAAGCAGGACCAGAGAACCGGAAAACTGACCCGGGGAATTGTAAAAACCCTGCTGACCAAATCATCCTCCCATCCCCACGGGATAAAAGTCCGGCTGGAAAACGGCCTGGTGGGAAGGGTGAAGATCATCCATGGTCCATCTTAAATCGTCGGATCAAATCCGACAGAAAAGAAACTCCGCGGAATCCATCCGTAATAAAGGAAAGAGATGAAAATTATCCTCAGTATATTAGGGCGCCTTTTGTACCGCGCCATGGGATGGAGCTATGACAACCTGCCGGATTACTGGACCGACAAATGCGTGGTCATCGGATTTCCCCATACCAAAAACATGGATACGGTAAGGGCCCTGACCTATATCAAAATCGCAAAGGTCCGGGCCCGGCTCCTGGTCAAGGCGGAATGGTTTTTCTTTCCCATGTCCATTCTCCTGAAGAGCCTGGGGGGCATGCCCGTGAAAAGGGACAAGTCCAGCGGATTTGTCCAAAACGTGGCAAAGGAATTTGATAAAAGAGAAAAGCTGGTTCTGGCCCTGGTACCCGAAGGCACCCGGAAAAAAGTAGGGTCCATCAAAACCGGATTCTGGTATATTGCCAAAGCGGCCGATGTCCCGATCATCTGCTGGTACCTGGATAACGAGAGGAAAAGAACGCGGTGGATCGGGCGGATCCAGCCCGGGGAAAGCCTTGAAAAGGATCTCCTCAGGCTGAGAGATCTATATGAGGCAGCCGGTTTCTCCATCCCTTTAAACAATCTTCTCCCTGATGCTGTCCGGACAGACCAAGAATAGAACTCTTGCCGGGTCTGAAAAAGGCAAAATTTCTATCCAGAAAATTTAATTTAATCGAGCCTCATCCGTAAAAAACTGGCAAACCTGGGGATCCCGTTTTTACTGAATCCGTGGTATTTGAATGTAACTACGGTCCCCACCGGGGGCGGGTTGCTGCGGTCCCGGTCTGTAAACCCGGTCCCCAGTTTGAAAATGACCCCGTTTTTCAATTTCAGGGTAAGGGACCCCATGACAGACTTGTATTTTCCCTTTCCCTGGTTGATCCCGATGACAACCCCTTCCATATCCCGGGCCCGCTTGACTTTCAGTACATGGGGACTTCGCCCGGTGTGATAGACCATCTCAGGATCCTTAATAATGATTCCCTCTCCGCCTTTTGATTCCACTTCACTGAAGAAGCGGTGCAGATCCGCCTCCTCCTTAATGGTCGTCTGGGGAATGATCCGGACATGGGGATTTGGATGGGATTTAAACCAGGTGGCCGCCTTTTTGAGCCGGGACAAAAACCGGCCTTTCTGATTGGGAACTTCAAAGATATTATAGGTGATCCTTTTCCACCCATCCCCCGGCTCTTTATCCAGCGCCACAGACTGGATAAATTCAAAATCTCCGCGTTTACTCCAGAGCTCTCCGTCAAGTTCAAAGGGTGGAAAATTCTGAATGAACCATGACGGGGGGCTCAAAGACAATCCCTTTCGGGTCAGCAGCTGTCTTCCGTTCCAGTATCCCCGGATCCCATCCAGCTTTTCACTCATCACCCATCCAATGACCTCTTCTTTTCCGGTATAGGACTTTGCCTTCTGCAGGAAAATCTCCCGGGCATATAAAAAGGGGCAGGAAAACAGAACCAGCAAAAGTGCTGCTGCGACCCGCCGGCCGGGTCTTGGATATGTATTCGGACGCAAGATAGACATGGGAAGCCTTTTTGTCTTTGAATACAGACTGTAGGATGGTAGAGGAAATTTTGTCAAGAAGGAGTATGGATATCGGGAAATCAGAACTTGACCATTCCTTCTCAAAAACGTAAAAATCAACCAGAACCGTATATTAAAATAAAAGGAATAAAACCATGCTCATCAACCTTCTGATTCTCAGTGCCGCTGTATTCCTGGTCTCCCAGATTCTGCCCGGCATTCAAATTAAAAACTATGTAACTGCCATTGTTGTGGCGATTGTCTACTCTCTGATCAATTTTTTCCTGGGCTGGGTCCTTATCATCCTGTCCCTGCCCTTTATCGTCATCACCTTCGGACTGTTCAAACTGGTGATCAATGCATTTATGCTGTGGCTCACGGACAGGATCATCGAAGATTTTCAGATCAAGGATTTTTTCACCACTTTTATGGCTGCTTTTTTGATTACCGTAGTGGATTCCCTGATAAAATGGCTATTATAACCATGTTTCGATCGATTTTATGGATGAGCTAAGGTGACGTGAAAGAAGATCTGGAAAAATACCTGGGCAGGCAAATTGTCCTGGATACCCGGTCCTCCTGGGTCTATCTGGGAACCCTTGAAAATGTGACCGATGAATCTGCCATTCTCAAGAACGCAGACGTTCATGACAGTTCAGACACATCCACGTCCAAGGATCTCTACGTATTTGAAAGCCGGCAGACAGGTGTCAAGCCCAACAGGAGCCGGGTCTATGTAAATCTGAACCAGGTGATCAGCTTTTCCCTGATCGAGGAAATCAAAAAATTTTAGGTTTCCTTTAGAAGACCCCGGGACCCCGATCCCTCTGAAATCACCTGGCCGGCCCGCCTCGGGCTGGAATTTACTCCGTCGATTTTTCGCAGGAAAAGAATCGATAAAATTCCGAAGGGATTATTAGAAAGCTGTTTCCAAAGGTCATAAACAGATAAAATTCTGCTTATTTTAGCAGGGTTAGGCATTATTTTCGCCTATTTCTATTGACAAAACACGGATTCCCAACTATTCACTCCTTTAATATTAATTGAATTTACCGAATAGGGAGGTTTCATGGGAAAAGTAGGATTTGGGAAAAAATTATATATTTCCTCCATAGGAATTATTCTGCTGACCATCATCATTATTGCAGCAGTTAATTTTTACCAGACCAAAACCACCTTTCTTGCAAAAGGCAAGGCCGGAATCCAGAGCGTTTCCGATGTCCTTCTCAAGACCGTGGAAATCCAGCACAACCTGCAGAAGAACAAACTCGACTCGGATCTTGGAATGCTTTTCACCGAATCCAGCAGTTCGGGGAAAGCCTCGGTCGTGCAATCCCAAGAGGTGGATATGGAGATCTTCGACTTCAAGACCAAGGATAAATCAAAGGTCACCATACCCAAACTGATCTTCGGCCTCAGCTTCGTCACTGGGGAATACGAACTCGTTGATAAGGTGGGGAAATTCAGTGATTCGGAAATCATGTTTTTCCAACTCTTCGAAGAAAAACTGATCAAGGTCTCCACCAATGTAAAAAACCAGGATGAGACCCGGCCCATAGGAGGATTTTACTCCTCGGATACCAAGCAGTACAAATCCATAGTCGCTGAAAAGCCGATCTCCTTTTTAAGCGGATCCGGCAGGGATAAAACCCTTTACGGGCTCTCTCCCTTCAGGGATGAACTGGAAGACGTCATGGCAGGAGCCTTTGGTATCTCCCGGAAAATTTTGACCCAGAATCTTGAAGGTATGGTGAAAAAAGTCAACGTGAACGGGAATGGCTACTCTTTTATCTGCGATGGAGACGGCAAAATCCTGACCCACCCCGACCCGGCCTATGCCAAGCTGAACGTAAAGGATTTCAAGGGAGGGAAAAACATTCTCACGACCAAAACCGGTTTTATCTCCTATGAACATGAAAACCAGACCTATTACGGATTTGTCAATTATTTCAAACCTTGGGACATGTACTTCACCGTTGCCGTATCCGAGGCCGAACTCATGTCGGGCATCAACAAGCAGATCCTGACCAGTTCAGGGTTAAGCGGGATCATTGCCCTGGCCATCGGCATCCTGATCATCGGGATCATGAACCGTCAGCTCATGAAAAACATGAACGGCATGGCCACCCTGGCCAAGGAAGTGGCCAAGGGGAACTTCAAGCACAGTTTTACCTATGAGGCAAAGGATGCCATCCACGATACCGTTGATTCCATGAACGAAATGGTGGAGGGCCTGGCAGACATGATCCGGAACCTGAATTCCGGTGTGGACACCCTGAGCTCGGCCTCCGGGGAATTGAACCATATTTCCGAACAGATGAGCACCGGAGCCGAGACCAGCGTGAGCAAGGTCAATACCGTAGCATCGGCCGCAGAGGAGATGAGCGTGAATATGGACTCCGTGGCCGCGGCCATGGAAGAGGCCAGCACCAATGTGGAAACCGTGGCCGAAGGCACCAACCAGATGAAGAAGAACCTTGAGCAGGTGGCCCAGAATTCAAACGATACCCGGGAGATCACCAGTGCGGCGGTTGAACAGGCCGGCCAGACCTCTGAACGGGTACAGCAGCTCGGAAAAGCAGCCGAAGAGATCAACAAGGTTACAGACACCATCACCAACATCTCCTCCCAGATCAATCTGCTGGCATTGAACGCCACCATTGAAGCGGCTCGGGCAGGAGAGGCGGGCAAAGGCTTTGCCGTGGTGGCCACCGAGATCAAGGATCTGGCCAGCCAGACCGCCGGAGCCACGGAAGACATCACCCGGAATATCCAGGAGATCCAGGCCCAGATCGGCGGGGCTGTCACTGAAATTCAGAATATTTCCGGAATCATCGACAAGATCAACAGTTTTGTGAATGAATCTGCCGAGGCCATTGAAGCCCAGTCCTCCACAACCAGCGAGATCGCCGTCAATATCAACCAGGTTTCCCAGGGGATCCAGGAGGTCAATGAAAACGTGGCCCAGAGCTCAAGCGTTTCCAGCCAGGTGGCCACGGAGATCAGTGATGTGCTTGAGGCTTCCCAGCAGATCAATGAATTCTCATCCCAGGTCAAGGAAAAAGCAGAGACCCTGGCCCAGGTCATGAACCAGTTAAGGGCCATGACCGAGAAATTCCAGATCTAGGCAAAGATAAAAAACGGGGGGCAACGCGCCCCCCGTCAAATTTCTGAAACCCGGATCTGATTTACCGGCCTTTGCCGTCCAGAACCATGCGGACGCTTTTCCTCAAGTCCTCCTGCCTGATTGGCTTCATCAGCAGGGCGTTTGCCCCTAGGTTTTCTTTCCCGACTGCCTCGAGCCTGTCATGAAATCCGGTGCAGACAATGGTTTTCAGATCCGGCCGGATCTTGTTTACCATAGATATGAGGCTTTGGCCGTTCATCCCGGGCATGGACAGATCCGTAATCACAAGGTCAAATCCCTGGGGATCCTTTCGAACCGCCTCAACGGCCATTAAGGGATCGGTCTGGGTAAAAACCGTATACCCGACTCTTTCCAGGCTGGTTTTACCGATAGTGACAACGGCGGCCTCGTCGTCAACGAAAAGGATCCTCTCGTTTCCTCCCCGGAGTTCAGCCTTTTCAGCCCGGGATTCGGACACACGCTCCTCTATCAGGGGAAAACAGCATTCCACCTCGGTCCCATGGCCGGGACGGCTCATGATCCGGATTCCGCCTCTATGGCCTTTTATAATGCCAAGCACCACAGAGAGCCCGAGACCCGACCCCTTGTCCACCTCTTTGGTGGTATAAAAGGGATCAAAGATCTTGTCCAGGCGATGGGGTTCAATGCCTTCCCCGGTATCCGCTACCTTGATAACTCCGTACCGGCCCGGCTCCAGTTCCTGATCATAAAAGGATTCGGTCTTCTCCAGGAATCTTTCTTCCAGGGTCAGGGATAAAATCCCGGCCCGGCCCTCCATGGAGTGGGCGGCATTGTTGCACAGATTGATGATCACCTGGTGAATCTCGGTGGAATCCCCCAGGATCGCCATGGACTTTTCAGGCAGATTCATCCTGCATTCTATTGAAGGGGGCAGGGATGCCTTTAAAAAATGGAAGGATTCCGCAGTCACCTTACCGATATCAATGGGTTTCTGGCTGGTCCGGGGGTTCCGGACAAAACTGAGCAGCTGACCGACGATTTTTTTCCCCCGGAGGCAGGCTTTTCCGATTTCCGACAGATAGGGCCGGACCGGGTTTTCTTCAGGGGTGTCGTCCGCTGCCAGTTCGGCATTTCCAAGAATGATTCCCAGAAGGTTGTTGAATTCGTGTGCTACTCCCCCGGAAAGCGTTCCAATGGCTTCCATCTTACGGGCCTGCATCAGTTTCTGCTCGGCTTCTGCCTTTTCCTTTTGGGCCAGTTTGATTCCGGTAATATCCTTGACCACCCCCTCATAGGTGACCGGCTTTCCCTTATCGTCAAAATAGGCCCGGGTGCTGTTTGAAAGCCAGATTGCCGAGCCGTCCTTGCACTTGACCGGATATTCAAATCCGTCCACCCTGCCCTCACGCTGCAAAATCTCCTGATAGGTCTGCCGGTCTTCAACCTTCAGGTAGAGATCGGTTTCCAGATCTGCAATAGAGGCAATCATATCCTCCGGAGAGTCATACCCCAGCATCCCGGCAAAGGCCGGGTTAACACTGATCAGTTTGCCCCCGGGCGAACTCTGGAAAAACCCGACCACGGAATTTTCAAAGATTCTCCGGTATTTTTCCTCATTCTTTCTCACCTGTTTTTCCGCCCGGATCCGTCTGAATATATTTACAATCAGAATACCGATGGTAGATATCAAAACAGCCATCAGAACGGCGACCACCAGAATCTCCTTTTTATACTCCTGGAACAGAGAAAAGGGCTGGTTGATGATCAGGGCCTCCGGCGGAAGCCGGGACGGATTCAGGCCAAAGCGTTTTAATTGGGTAAAGTCGAAAATGATTTGGTTGGCCCCTTTCTGCAATACCGGAATCTTTTCCGGATCTTCTCCGGCCAGTATCTTTTGGGCCATTCCGGCCATGGCCTCTCCCTGGTGATACCCGCTGATGACCTCGCCGCCCACCACTCCTTTGCCCATGTTGAATTCCAGCAGACAATAGACCGGGACCCGGCTGGCACCGGCAATCATCTCCCCGATTTTCTCATAGGTAAAATATCTTCCGTCTCTGTCGGCAAAATAGACCCCCAGGAGGACAAGGGCATGGTCATCAAGATGGGTGATTTTTTCCATAAGCTCCCGGATGGGAAGATTTTCCGAGTAGGTGATCCGGGTTCTCTTTTTTAGCCCCTCCAGAGCCGTGTCAATGTCCCTCTGCCAGGCCCTGCCGGTTTCAAGAAAATCGTTGATAATAAAGATCTCCTCTGTACCGGGGTGAAGGGCCAGGGCCAGCTCAACGGTTTTTCTGGCGGAAAACACCTCGGCCACGCCGGTAAATTTGTTCACCCCTTTTATCAAATCCGGCCTGAAGTCATTGACCCCGCAGAACACCACGGGAACGCCTGGGAAAAGCTCTTCCCGGTATTTGAGAAGAAAATCAAAGGCATGGTTGTCAGAGGATAAAACCAGGGAGAAACGGCTATTCCCGTACTTGACCCGCAAATAGGACTTATAGGCCTCAAAATAATCCGGACCGTGGAACTGCTTGGCATCCATGTTGTCGATGTGAAGGAGGATATTGTTGTTGTCCGGGTCAAGGACATCTTCAACGGCCAAGACAATATCCTTTACCCAGCTCATCCGCTGGTTATAGGAGTTGAGCAAAAGAAGATGACGGGGCTCATGAAATTCTTCGGCCCTGGCAGGCCCTTGCCCGGAAATAAACCCAATATATGCAAAAAGGATCCAGAAAAAGAGAACCGGTCCCGCCTGTTTTTTTGCCTGCAATTTAAATTCTCCGGAAATCTAGGGCCATGATTTACCCCCTACCCAATCACGGATGCTGAAATCTGTCAACCAAAGGAATAGAACGGTTTTGGGACGACTATTGGAAATTTTCCCGGGTAAACTGAAATTTTTTCATCTTATAATAGAGGAGCTGGCGTGAGATTCCGAGCTTGTCGGCAGCCCGGGTGATGTTTCCCCGGTGCTGGCCCAGGGCCTGGGCGATCATCTTCTTTTCGTGTTCCTGCTTGTTGAGAATCAGGCCGCCGTCCCCTGCATCTTCCGGGGTTGCCGGATTGATCGCTATTCCCGGAGACGGCCTCGGTCCCGGGCTTCTGCGGCTGGAAAACCAGTTGGAAAAATGGGGCTGGAGGTTGGCAGTCCCGATCCGGTCCTTGTTCCCGATAATGTTCATGGCCCCTTCGATCACGTGCTCCAGTTCCCTGACATTGCCCGGCCAGTGATATTGACGGAACATCTCCATAACCTCTTTTTCCACTCCGGCCACCTGCTTGTACAGCAGCTTATTGTGCTTGGTGATAAAATGGCGGACCAGAAGTTCCAGATCTCCCAGGCGCTTTCGCAGGGGCACGATGTGGATGAAGACCACGCCCAGGCGGTAGAAAAGGTCGGAACGCAGGCTTCCGTCCGTGATGGAGGTATGGGGATCCTGGTTTACGGAAGAGATGATCTTGACATCAAATTTTATCTCTTTAAGGGCCCCTACCCGCCTGACCTTGCCCTCCTGGACAATTCTCAGGATCTTGCTCTGGAGGCCCACGGGCATGGAGTTGATCTCATCCAGAAAAATGGTGCCCTGGCTGGTTCTCTCAAAGAGCCCGGCCTTGTTGATGGAGCCTGTGAAGGCCCCTTTTGAGGTCCCGAACAATATCCCCTCCAAAAGGTTTTCCGGGATGGCGGCACAATTGACCGGGGTATATTTTTTTTCATACCGGGGACTGTGGTTGTGAATGGCCCTGGCAAAGAGCTCCTTGCCGGTTCCGGTTTCTCCGTAGAGCATGACCGGGGACGGGGTGGAAGCGGCCATGCGGGCCGCGTTCAGGGCGTCCCTGAAGGACGGATCCTGGCCGATGATGCTCTCAAAACTGATCTCATGACCCGGGATCCGTTTCTGGCTTTCCGGCAGATGCATGGTGGCCAGGGTTTCGGTCAGGACATTGTAGTCCCGGATAAAGCAGACAGCGCCCACCATCCGGTTCCGGTTGAACACCGGAAAAACCGAGTGAATGGTATTGGCGAATTTGCCCATCCGGGTCCGGTAGTAGATGGGCTGGTCAACAATGGGACTGCCCTTAGCCAGGCACTGCATGATGATGCTGGTTTCATCATCCAGGTCGTAGACATCGGTCACCCGGGTCAGGATGACGTTTTCAGGATCCAGCTCGTCGATACGGGACATGGCCTGGTTGTAATAGACAATTACCCCGTCGGTATTGGTGATCATGACCCCGTCGCTGTACTCGTCAAATACGGCCAGGAAATTGGCATTGTCCAGGTCGAATAAAAACTTCTTTGCGTTTCCCTTGGATAATTTATTCATAATATCCGGATCAGTTCAGGGATGATCTCAAACAGATCCCCGATGATGTAATAATCAGAGTTCGCCACAATGGCGGATTTTTCATCCTGATTTACGGCGATGATCATCTTGGCGGTCTTCATCCCGGCAAAATGCTGGATTGAGCCGGAAATGCCGCAGGCGATATAGACCGAGGGAGAGACCTTTTCCCCGGTCTGCCCCACCTGGTGGGCATAGGGAATCCAGCCGTTGTCCACGGCCACCCTGGAGGCGCCCACTCCCCCTTTCAGCTTTTGGGCACACTCAAATAAAATCTTAAAGTTGTCTTCGGACTTCATGCCCCGGCCTCCGGCAATGATGATGTCTGCCTCGGCCAGGCTGACCTGGTCTGAATCTGAATCTGTAATTTCCCCGGGAATGATTCTGAAATTGTCCGGCTCTGCCGGATCCGGGCTCATCTTCACCACCTCAGGAGACTGGGGATTTTCCCGGGGGGAAATGCTGTTGGGCCGGATCCCGAAGACCCTCCTGTCTCCCGTGACCTCGATCCTGGCAAGGGTCTTTCCGGAATACTGGGAGGTGATGCCGATGTTCTCTTTCAGGTCCAGGTCCACGCAGTCCATCACCAGGGGAGCGTCCATTTGGGCCGCGATCCTGGGGAGCATATCTTTTCCCTCTCCGCCGGACAATCCCAGGAGGGTATCTATCCCGTATTCCTCCAGGACGGAAACCACCACCCCGGCCCTGACAACCGGGTTAAAGCAGATTTCAGGATCCAAGGGCAGGAAAACCTCTATAATTCTTGAAATCCCGTATCTGCCGAGGAATTCTGTCATTTCACCCGGGTCCCCTGACGATTCTCCCCCATGGAGGACCAGGGCGGTCAGATTTTCCTGACTTTTCCCGGCCAGGGTGATGACCCCTGCATTGGTGGCCTTGATTTCATTATTATCCATTTCAATGAGGATTCCGATATTTTTCATTAAATAACCTTTGCCTCCTCTTTGAGAATGGTAAAAATGGTCTGTGCAATTTCAGACGGAGAACCCTTGATCTCTTTGGGCGTCCTGTCCTGGACAAAAGGCTCAAGTTCCTTGACCCGGAGGCTTCCTTTGGACGGCTCAACAGCCAGGCTGTCCATGTCTATAAATTTAACCGGTTTTTTCCTGGCCTTGACCACGTCCGGGAATGTGGGATAGCCCGGGGTATTCAGTCCCCGGCCCGCCCCGATGACGCAGGGCATGGACATGTCGCAGACCCGGGTCTGGCCCCCGCCCATCTCATAGGTCACCCGGGCCCGGTTCTCCTGGATCTCCAGGCCCACCACGTTGTTGGCCACGGGAAAATCAAACAAAGCCCCCAGGCGGAACATGGTCTGCATGCCTTCCCTGTCAATGGACTCCTTGCCCGTAAAAATAATACCGGGCTGTCCGTCCTCTTCCATGGCTGCCTTGAGGACCCGGGCCGTGATCATGGCGTCGGGAACGGCATCCGTTTCCACCAGGATCCCCCGGTCTGCGCCCATGGCCATGGCTGAGCGGATGGTTTTTTCCGCATCCTTTTTCCCCAGGCATAGGGCAATGATTTCCGAGCCGGGAAACTGCTCCTTCAATCTGACCGCCTCGCTTATCCCGTGTTCGTCATAGGGATTTATAAGAAAGGCCACATTTTCGTCTATGGACACCCGATCCCTAATGGAAATATTGGCCGCAGAATCGGGTACGTGTTTGATACATACGTATATTTGCATTTTCTTATTCCACTTTGTTTCGAGCTTACAGTCGAAAGCCAAAAGGCAAAAGCCCGGAATGAAAAAGGTTGATACTAACAACTCCGATTATTCTTTCTTTTAGCATTTTTCACCCCTGCTTTTCCACATTCTTTTCCGGAAAAGCCCTTTGTCAGGACTTCGCATTATCTCCAATTGACTTTAGGCTTTTGGCTTTTAGCCTTTTGCCTTAATAAAAAGGGCAGCGCAGGTTTACCACCCGGACACTGCCCTTTTAAGAGTACAAAAACTATTTTGATCTATGCTTATCCGTTAACGGAGAAGCTGGAATCCTTGTTGATCTCCCTTTTTCTGGAGAAAAAGCCAACGTTGATGGTCCGTGTGAGATACTTGAAGTCATACTGGAAAGGCTCCTTGTCATGATCCAGGCCCTTCTCACATGCGTCGATCAGTTCCGCCATCATCCGGCCGACAACCGGGGCATTCTTGTACTGGTTACCCGAAGTTCCGATGGCCAGGTAGAATCCGTCCAGATCGGATTTGTCGTAGATGGGGATCCAGTCATCGGAGATGTCGTAGAGATCCACCACACCCTTGGGCTGGTTGGGCACCTGGAGGGAGGGAACCCGTTTGGCCCATCTATAGCACTGGGCTTTCCATTGTTCGTCGGTCAGGACGTTATCCTTGCCGTGTCCGCCTTTACCGGCATAGAAAGCATCCGGATCTACAATTTCCCGGGGATCACATTCCGGATCTTCGGAACCGATCAGGAACATATTGCCGACTTCAGGGCGGGTGTAGCACCCCACGTCTCCGTCGGACATGTGGTATCCGTCGTTGAGATAGTCATACCCGTCCGGAGAGGGGCAGTACATGACCTCGTGGCGCAGGGCCTTGGTTTTGATATTGCATCCTTCCCAGGCGCCGTCGGCCATCTGGGTGACCTTGTAGGAATGGGGACCGCCCACGTTGACGACGATATCTGCATCGATCTGGGTGCCGTCTTTAAGGGTGATGCCCTTTACCTTGTTGTTCTCGCTGCGGATATCCACGACTTCTGCGTTGAATATGAATTCTCCGCCCTTGGCTTCGGCCGCCCTCATGATGTTGTGGGCAGACAGGGCAGGATCGTTTACATAGCCGCCCTCGGGGCAGAAAAGAGCACCTTCCAGCATCTCGGTGGGCTCGTCGTAGAACTTGGGATCTTCAGGGCGGCGGACCGGCCAGTTTTTATGGAGATCGGCTACGGGAACCTTTGACTTGATGGTGTCGTTATCCCATTCTTCGTACTTGACACCAATGGCATCATAATGTTTTTTTACCTTGCGCCAGTCATGGCCTTCGGATTTGATCAGGATGGACCCGGTATTCATATACTTGGCAAGGCCTTTTTCATCCTTGACGTTGTCCAGGTAATTTTCCCAGTCCAGCCAGTATTTGAATCCTTCGTAGGCCAGGGCCACCCCGTCCTCGGTGGAGTAATGGGCCCGGACAATGGCGCATGAACCCGCGGTGGAGCCTTCACCGGCATCGGCCACCTTGTCCACGTTCAGGGTTTTATAGCCCATTTTGCACAGTTCGTAGGCAATGGGGGTTCCGATCACACCGGCACCAATGATAATGGCATCGTATTTTTTGGTCATGGTTTTATCTCCTCATTTAATTGGCAGTTAACGGTCTTCAGATCACGGTTTACAAAGCGCTGTTTCACTTAAACTCCGCCCCTGTCGACCGTTAACGATTCCTTGCTTATAAACTCTTAATCCACTCGACAAACCGGGTTTCACCGGCAGGCTTAAGACCAAACTCGGCACCGGCATCCATAATGGAATGGATCATGTCTCTTCCATATCCCCTGGAGCAGGTCAGAACCACTCCGGATTTTTCCTTGTCCCGGCTCAGGGTCACGATCTGGCAGGGAACATGGGAAAAGGGGCCCTGGTAGAGAAATGGGGCCTGTTTCTGCGGGTCCATGAAATCCAGGGCAGAGAGTTTTTCGCAGATGGAAAAAACAGCCTCACCCATGATGGCCACAAAAACGGTATTTTCCGTTACATCGGTGTATTCAGCCTCTGCCGGCATTTCCATGCCTTGGGAAGCCAGGTTGTAGATGGAAGTCTGGGTACGGTTCATCCTGTTGACCAGGATTCCCTTTTCCAGGACCGACTGGCAGGGCACTTCAGGAACGCTGATCCCAAAGGGTTTTTTGGATGCCAGGTCCGGGGACTGGAGGTCCAGCCGGGTCCGATGGCTTAAGTCCACGATATAAGGGCCCTGACCTTCTCCATGGTATTCCAGGACAACATTCCAATTGTCCCTGACCTCTGATTTGAGGGGGGTTGCCTTTAACACAACCGGTGAGTATCTTTTTATCTCATTCATGATATTTCCCTTACATTTTCATCCGTTTGCCTTCAGGATCATAAAAAGGCATCTTCACAATCTTGCCGTAAATCAGTTCGCCGTTGCACTCATCCTCAAAGATGGTGAGCCGGGTCCCGATCTTGGCCATGTGTTTTTCCACCAGGGCCATGCCTATGCCTTTACCCAATGTAACACTGTCCCGCATGGTGGCGATGTAACCACGGACCTTTTCATCCACTACCAGGGCACCGTCTCTTGCGGCCCTGCCATTGCCTTCCATTTCAACACCCACAAGGGTCAGACGGCTGGGATCATTTTCAGCCTGGCGAAGGGCAACCGCACCCACGGTTTTGGCTTCGGCTTTCTTGCGGGCCCAGAGGAAACCCAGGCCCACATCCAGAAGGTTGGTCCGCTGTTCAGACTCCTGCCCCAGGATGATATGGCATTTTTCCATACGCAGAACGTTCTGGGCTTCCACCCCGAAATTCTGGATCTTGAACTCCTTGCCCGCTTCCTTGAGCATGAGCCATACCGTCTTCATATACGAGCCGGGTACGTGAAGTTCATAGGAGAGTTCCCCGACAAAGCCCAGGCGCATGGCCTTAACCGGGATGGTATCCTGGATCTTGAACTCCTTGTATTCGGAAAAACCGAATCCCTCGTTGGACACGTCAATGTCCACGACCTTTTCCAGAACCTTTCTGGCGTTAGGCCCGGACAGGTTGATGACGCCCATGGAGTCGGTGAGGTTGACCAGGGCAAAACCCCATCCGTCGTACCGGGTATGGTACCGGATCCACTCCACGGTCTGACCGGCACGGCCGGTGGATGTGGTGAAGTAATAGTCGTTCTCGCCCAGTTTGACCACAACCCCGTCATCAATGACGCAGCCGTCGTCGTTGCACATGGCAGAGTATTTGATCCGCCCTTCCTTAACCTTGCTCATGTCGGACACGTAGACCCGCTGCAGGGCCTTGAGGGCGTCGGGTCCGTGAATCCGGAACTTGCCCAGGGTGGATCCGTCCAGTATGCCGACGTTGTTTCTGACATTCTCGATTTCCTTTTTACAGGTAAAATCGTCGCTGAAATAACGGGCCCGCTGCCATACGCCGATGTTCCTGAAGATCCCGCCGTCCTTCCGCTGCATCTCATCCATGGGTGTAATCTTGAACATCTTATGGTTGGAGCCTGCATAAGTGGAGATCATGGTGGGGACCAGAGGAGGCCGGACCGTTGTGGGCCGGATGGACACATCTGACAGGGCCTGATATTTGGCCGCAAACAGGGGCAGGTTGTGGCCGGGGATTCCGCCCTGGCCCGGTCCCAGTCCTGCGCCGGAAAAGCGCTTGATCAGTTCGGGAACATCAAATCCCTTGTCAATGGACTGTTTGATATTCTTGATGGTGGTATCTTCATCAAAACAGATAAAGCTCTTCCGTCCCTTCACCGGTGCGGTGATGAGCTTGGAACCCCTTGCAGGTCCGGGAAGATTCTCCAGGGCCTTTTTGGCCTCGCCGATTTCCGCGATGGAGGCGTTCTCACAGTCAAAGGCGGCCTGGAGTCCTGCCAGACGGCCTGAGGCTTCAATGGCCAGCCCGGAGTCCAGTCCCAGCATCCGGCCTGCGGCATGCATCTTTTTGGGCAGATCCACGGGCAGGAAAAAACCGGTATGGTTGTCATATTTGAGCTTGGCCTGGGCAACGGTGAGGGCCCCGGTCACCGGGGTCATACCGGCGGAGGCCACCAGAACGTCACAGTCAAGGCTTTTGGTGGTCATTCCGTCAAGACTGGTGAGGGTCACCCTTTTCACGGTTTTCATGCCGTGGGCTTCGGCAGCAACCCAGCCCCGGAGCAGGGTCATTTTCCTGTCCCGGACCGCCTTGACCAGGGCTTCATCCTGACCGTCTTCCCGGACATCGGCCACGCACTCGATGGCAAGCCCCAGGTCATAAAGGGTAACGGCGGCTTCCAGACCCAGATCATGGCCGATGCTGAACACGGCCTTTTTCCCGGGCATGATTCCGTAGGTGTTTGCCAGGCGCAGGGCGGCATTGATCTGCATGACACCCGGTCTTTCATTGTTGTCAAAAATCAGGGGGCGCTCAATGCATCCGGTGGCCACGACAACGGCGTTGGCCCGGATTTCGATATAGCGCTCGTCAAAGGGATCGCTTTCTTTGCCCACCTGGAACCCGGTGATCAGATTGTTGTTATAGGCACCCACCATGGAGGTGTGCTTGAACACCCGGATATTGGGCTTGGATTCCACATCCTTGGCCAGCTGCTCGGCCCGGGCGTGATAGGTCAGGCTGTCCTTGTACTTGGCGGACCGGTATTCAAAGTTGCCCCCCAGCCAGGGCCGGGATTCCATGAGGATGACCCTCAGACCCTTTTCCGCAGCTGCCAGGGCTGCAGTCATGCCGGCAGGCCCGCCGCCCAGGACGCAGACATCGGTTGTGGGGAAGATCTCGTCAAACCGGCCCGGCATTCTGAAGTCCGGAGACAGCTTGCCCAGACCGGCTGCCTTGCGGATCTGCTTCATGGCAACGGGCCAGATCTTGGCGGGCTTGTGCATGGTGTTATAGTAGAAACCGGCGGGCATGGCCCAGTCCAGTTTATCCATGAATCCCATGAGGTCTTTGTCGGCTGAGCCTTTGACGTTCTGTTCCTTGAGTACCATCCCGGATTTCAGATAGGTGGTTTCGGTCCTGACATTGGGAATTCCGTCCACTTCCATCATGGCATTGGAGCATTCACCGTCCAGGCTGTAGAGCCCCCTGGGCCGGTGGTACTTTAAACTTCTTGAGTATATTCTGATCCCATTGGCGTAGAGTGCCGACGCAATGGTATCTCCTTTGATTCCGTTATAAATCTTGCCTTTATAGGTAAAAGGAATCTTTTCACTTGAATCAATTCTCAGTGTAGGCAGATGATTGAGCCTGTTCATCATTTGTTTGCCTCCGCTTCTTCCTTTTCAAGGTTTGTGGTGGTATCCCGGTAAATGGTGAACCAGGAGCCGCAGCCGTCTTTATGAAACCACCACTCCTGCTGGACCCCGGCCACGCACTTGTTCATATGCACGTAATCGCACCAGGTTTCCGGCGTCATGCCTTCTTCCTCGGGTCTGGGCCCCTTTTCTTCTCCGCCGTATCTGAATTCATATCCGTTTCTCTTTCCACAGACCGGACATGTTATGGTTAAAGCCATTCTCTTTTCTCCTCTAATGATTAGCTATTCAGGGTTTTAGTCTGAAGGGTTTTAGGTTAAAGGTTATCAATCCCCTATCCGCCTCCAGTCTTCAGCCTTCAGCCTTTTTTAATTGTCCGGTGTGTAGTTGACCAGAGCAGCGGTCTCGCCCATGAGTTTGTGTTCCTGGTACCGTTTCAGCGCAAAGGGTTTGAGCATGTCGGGACACTCGTTTTTGGCCATAAACTCAGCCATGTACTTGCCCACGGCAGAACAGGATTTGAATCCGAAATATCCCCATCCGCAATCCATGAAGAACCCTTCATACTGATCGTTTCCGTCCATGATGGGAGCCATGTCCGGAGTCATATCGGCCAGCCCCCCCCAGATTCTCATGAAGCGCAGCCCCCGCAGGGCAGGCAGGAATTCAGACAGGGCCTCGGCCTGGTGCTTGATATAGTGGGCCGTGTTCAGGGTGGTGTAGTTGGGCCACTGATCCATATGGGCGCCGGTGGCAATCTCCCCTTTCAGGGTCTGGTTGGCATAGCAATGGTAGGCTCCGGAAGAGACCACGTGGTCCAGAATGGGTTTCAAAGGCTGGGTTACCATGGCCTGGATGGTCAGGACGGAGATGGGCAGTCGTATCCCCAGGAATCCGTTGATCAGAGCGGCGGAGTATCCGCCGGCGGAGATCAGGGCCTGTTTGCAGTGGATCAGCCCCTTGTCCGTGGTCACGGAGGTTACCTTGCCGTTCTTGGTGCCGATGCCTGTGGCTTCGGTCTGCTGGTGAATTTCAACCCCCAGCTTGGCGCAGCCCTTGGCCAGGCCCCAGACCACGGCGTCATGGCGGACCACACCCCCGGGGGGATGGAACATGGCCCCGTGGATGGGAAAGGTGATATCCTCGGAAATGTTCAGGGCAGGCACCAGTTCCTTGGCCTCCTTGGCATCGATGAGATGGGACTCAACTCCATGGAACTGGGCCGTGGCAATGGTCATCCGGGCCGCTTTCATGGCCGCCTCGGAATGCATCAAATTGAGGTTCCCGCAGTTATTGAACATCAGGTTATAGTTCAGTTCCTTGGTAAGAACCGGCCAGAGGTCCAGGGCCTCCTTATACAGAGGCACGTTGTACTGGGTCCGCTGATTGGCACGGACAATGGCGGTGTTTCTTCCTGCACCGCCGTAGCCGATATAGTTCTTCTCTATAATCGCTATGTCGGTGATGCCATGGTCCTTGGCCAGATAATAAGCGGTAGCAAGGCTGTGAAGCCCGCCTCCGATGATAACCACATCATAACTTGACTTAAGTTTGGTTTTTTCTCCCCACATGGGTTTGCTTTTCAAAAACATTGGCCTTCTCTTAGCTTATGGATTTTGGGTTTAGTATTTATCCAGTTTCTGAATACGCCATGAAAGAAACGGTGTCAAGAACTTTTTTAAAAAATGAATGTTTTTCTTTCATAAGTCCTTGACAAAAAAAATTGCCCGTATTAAATTTCAATAAAATTAAGTAATTAGATATCACAAACTCCTGACAAAGGCGTTTGAAAGAACATGAACAAAAAGAGACCTTTAGAATGAATGATTTAGCATCACATCCGGTCATCAGCGACATTGCCCTCAAGCTGGACAGCCTGACCCCCAAGGCCCAGACCCTGGGCAATTATATTATCCAGAACCCCTCCAAGGCCGTATTCATGACCACCAAGGAACTGGCCGAAGCCTGTGAAACCAGCGAGGCCACCGTGGTCAGGTTTGTCTCCACCCTGGGGTACAAGGGGTATTCCGATTTCCAGGATGCACTGAAAGATTTTCTCAATACCGGCATGTCTCTGCCCGACCGGGTGGATATCAAGGGCATCAAGGAACACGGCCTGGACCGTCTCCAGAGGGGAATCCTGGAGGAACTGGCCAACCTGAAACACCTTTATGAGCACATCGACGTGGAAGTCATGAACCAATTTGTAGATCACCTGGATAAGAGCCCTGCGGTCTACGTCACCGGCTCCCGGCTCTCCTATACCTTTGCCTACTATCTGGGCTGGTCCCTGACCAAGGTCAGAAAAGGCATCCACATCGTCAAGGGAAGCGACTCCACGGCCATGGATATGCTGACCAATGCACCGGCCCAGAGCCTGGTTGTTCTCACGGCCACCACCCGGTATCCCAATGAGCTTATCAAGCTGAGCAAGATGATCCGGCGCTGCGGCCACACCCTCCTGGCCCTGACCGATTCCAATATTTCCCCGGTGATCCCCTTTGCCCACCTCTCCCTGGTGGTACCGGCCAAATCCATCCCCTTTATCGGGAATGTCTCGGGCATGCTGGCCGTAATCCAGTATATTGTTCAGGAAGTGGCCAGCAAAAGAGGAGACGATCTCAGGGAATACCAGGAGCAGCTGGAGCAGGTCTACCTGGAAAACGACATCCTGTTCAACCTGGGCCCGAAATAAAAGGATGAAAAAAAGACTATGAATTTTTTCCCGGGTCAACTATTTATTGCAGATGTATTTTCTGACTTTTGACTTTCGGCTTTTGACTTTCAGCTACTTGTAATGATACCTGATCTTTCATCATTCCATTTCATTCTTCTTTTTTTCACCGGGCTCTGCGCGGGATTTGTGGATTCCATAGCCGGGGGCGGCGGCTTGATTTCCCTGCCTGTCCTTCTTTCCGTGGGACTACCTCCCCAGATGGCCCTGGGTACCAACAAGCTCCAGGGCAGTTTCGGTACCCTGTCTGCCGCCTGGAATTTTATCCGCACAGGAATTGTGAAGCTGGATGAAAGCATCCACGGGATTGTGTTCACCTTCATGGGGGCTGTACTTGGGGCCTGGTCCATCCAGCAGATCCAGGCCGGTTTTATCCGCCACATCATCCCGGTCATGCTCTTGTTTGTTTTCTTTTATACCCTGTTTTCAAAGAACCTGGGCAGGGCAGCCGGCCGGCCCAGGATGGGCAGAAACCTGTTTTTCATGGTCTTCGGTCTTGGCCTGGGCTTTTACGACGGATTTTTCGGCCCGGGCACAGGCTCTTTCTGGACCGGAGCCCTGCTTATCCTGCTTGGCCTGGACATGACCAAGGCTTCGGGCACCACAAGGATCATGAACTTTGTCTCCAACATCGTGGCCCTGTCCGTCTTTATTATAGGCCGCAATGTACTGTACTCGGCCGGCCTGACCATGGCAGCGGGCCAGATCGTCGGGGCCAGGATCGGATCCGGCATGGCCATAAAAAGAGGGGCCGCATTTATCCGGCCCATTTTCCTGACTGTGGTATTCTTCACCATCGTCAGATTAATATATAAGAATTATTTTTAGAGGAGGACATATGTCAAAAACACAGGAAGAACTGCTTACCCTGCTTACGGAAATCGGAATTGAATATACCAACCACGAACACCCGGCCGTGTACACCGTGGAAGAGGCGGCAAAATACCATGAAGGCATTGAAGGCGCCCACAGCAAGAACCTGTTTTTCAAGGACAAGAAGAAAAACCTGTTCCTGGTGGTCACCCTGGACGACAAACCCATCAAAATCAAGGACGTGGCCAAAACAATCGGGGCCAAGAACATGTCCTTCGGCAAGCCTGAACTGCTCATGGATGTCCTTGGCATGATCCCCGGAGCCGTGACTCCCTTTGCCGCCGTCAACATCAGCGACGGCCAGGAAGTCAAGATCGTCCTGGATGAAGAGATGATGGAAAAGGATCTGCTCAACTTCCATCCCCTGGTCAACACGGCCACCACCACCATTGCATCCAAGGATCTGGTCAAATTCCTGGAGCATATCGGACAGACTCCGGAGATTATCCGGCTGTAGAGTAACAATCCATTGATACCGGGAATTCTCAGTTCCCGGTATCCTGATTTCCCCTCCGAAGCCGAAATTATCAATCAATCTCTTTAATCAAGAAAGCCAGAAGCACTATAGAATCCTCAGGCGGGATTTTTGAATTAGGAATCCCCGGGGCAGGAACAGCCGCCTGGAAGTGTTCCAAACGGAGTTCCATTCCCCAATTTATTAAAAATATTTAAATTAACAAATAATTCAAATATCTTATCGCCAAAGCAAAATCAAAACCGCCTATTGCATTCCCTCCTTTTCTGTAATAGGCGTAATTAATAATTGCGATAAAAACTAGAAATTAACAGATAATCTGGACCCACATACGGGGTATGCAGATGTTGATTCCAGAAAGGAGAAGCAAAATTATTAATATATAAAATGATATTTCAACGGGCTGTTGCCCAAATACCCCAATTAAATGTTAATCACAACCATCTGTATTGATAAGATAAAATAAAAATATATGGAGAGTTTCTTATCATGATGGGCAAGCAAACCCATGCCGAACCTAAACTCTTTTATGATCGTATAAGCATAGAAGAAAGAATCAGTCCCAATCATCCACTCAGAGCAATTAGTGAAACAATCAATTTCAATTTTGTCTATGATGAGGTTGAACACTGTTATGGCTCAAACGGCAATGTATCGGTTCCTCCGCCGATGATCCTTAAGATGATGTTCCTTTTGTTCTTTTACAATATTCGCTCCGAGCGGGAACTAATGGATACCATTCCGATTCGTTTGGATTGGATGTGGTTTCTTGGGTATGATTTGGATGACCAGATCCCAAATCACAGTGTGTTAAGTAAAGCAAGGAATCATTGGGGCACTGAGATTTTCCAAACTTTTTTTAAGCGTATCGTCATACAATGTGTCCATGAAAACTTGGTAGACGGGAGCAAAATTTTCATGGATGCAAGTCTGGTTCAGGCCGATGCATCTAACAATTCTGTAGTAAACCAACAATCCCTTAGACGGTATTTAAATAAAAGCTATCGCAGGTTAGAAGAAAGGTTGGAGCAAGGAGAGAGAATATGGCACGATAGATAACTATCTGGCTTGTTGTGACCGCAACCTTAGTCCTCATTTTGAATCATTAGAGGCAACCAGTAAAAACGATGGACGGCGCAGAGGGATTTTTCTTCCTTCAGAATTTACATATGATACAGAGAAAGATAGGTTCATCTGTCCGAATGGGAAACATCTGAAGCTGAGAAAATTTAAAAAGAAACGAAACCATTTTGAATATGCGATATCCGGCAAAGTGTGTAACAAGTGCAACCTGAAAGACCAGTGTACACGCTCCAAATTTGGCAGGACTCTCAAGCGCCATGTCAGACAAGAAGATCTGGATCGAAAGGTAACCCAATCCCAAAGCCAGACATCCAAGGATGATATTGGCAAAAGACAGCATCTGATGGAGCGCTCCTTTGCCAGAAGTGTTCGATATGGATATAAACGAAGCAGGTGGAGACGGCTGTGGCGGCTCAAAATTCAGGAATATCTGACGGCTACCATCCAAAATATTATGATTCTTGTCCGGAACGGAAGGAGCAAAGACCGGGCTGTTATGGGCAGAAGCCTGGAGTATTACCCGAATTTGGTTAAGATGGTTGAAAAAGTCTGATCAGCAAATCAGAATAAACATTTATGGAATTCAAGTGAATTATTCATCGGCTTTATTTGACGCTTTGGGCAACAGCCCGTCGAAAAATAAGGCTTATCATGATTTAGAAACAACATCATGGCTCGCCCCCTTAGAATAGAATATCCAGGAGCAGTTTATCACATCACTTCCCGTGGGAATGCTCGGGCCCGTATTTTCCTGGAAGACCGAGAGTGTCTTCTGGAAATCTTCTCCGATACCATCCCGAGATATAACTGGCTGTGCCATGTCAAGGCCCACATCAAATCTGACGCCCCAAAGGAAAAGCTGCAGGAACTGCATGATTATGTCAATCAGCACTCTCCCATCTGGGATACCATTCAAAACCCGGTAAATGTTGAATCCGAACTAATTGTTTCCTAAATCCACTACCAGTACCGATTAAATATCAAGGGGGAGTTCAACTCCCCCTTGATACATTTCGGGCTCTGCCGGATTCTTTTAAACCCATTAAGCGGTCAAGGACCCGGTCAGATGTTTTCCACATCCATATCTGTCAGGTCTGGGCCGGCATCCTCGAAGCCGGCCAGGACAGGCCGGCGAGGATGCAGCGGAAGATCCATGCCCATGGCCGGGGCAAAAACAATAATTTTGACATGCGATCATCCTGCCGGGAAAAGACCCTTGATTGTTTTTCCATGGAAATTGGGCTAAACTTTCTTTCAAAGGAGAATCAATATGCTCAGTATCATTTCACCGTCCAAGACCCTGGATTTCGATGGGAGATCCTATCCTGTCCAGACCTCGCCTTTTTTCTTCACCCAGACCCGGGAACTGGCCGCCCGCTTAAAGGAGATGTCTGCCAAAGATCTGGAAAACCTAATGAAGATCAGCCCCAAGCTGGCCACCCTGAATCATGAACGGTACCAGGAGTTCTCAGAAAATCCTGCCCGGGGAAGTGCATGCCAGGCCCTGCTGGCCTTTAAAGGGGATGTTTACCAGGGCATGGATACGGATCTTTATGGAGATGAGGAATTTTATTTTGCCCAGAATCATCTTCGGATTCTTTCGGGCCTTTACGGGCTGCTCCGCCCCCTGGATCTGATCCAGGCCTATCGCCTGGAAATGGGGACCCGGCTTTCCGGCCCCTGGGGAAAGAACTTATATGAATTCTGGGAAGGCCGGATCACGGACCGTATCAGCCATGAACTGGAAAAATCGGAAGGAGACTCCATCCTGGTCAACCTGGCCTCCAATGAGTACTTCAAGGCGGTCCGGCCAAAAGATTTGCAGGCAGATCTTCTCAACATCCATTTCAAGGAAAAAAAAGGGGATGTCTTTAAGGTGATCGGCATCCATGCCAAGCGGGCCCGGGGCCTGATGGCAGATTTTATCATTCAAAATAAAATCAATCGGGCCGGGCCATTAAAAGACTTTACCGGCAACGGGTATGGTTTCAACCCGGATCTTTCAGAACAGAATGACTGGGTGTTTTCAAGGTAGGGGACGGGTTTCAGCCTTATTCTCTGCCCACAGCCTTTTCGATCTGCGCAGCTACCTCATCCTGGGTGATCCCGTCGGTATCAACGGTGATATCGGCATATTTCCGATAAAGTCTCTGGCGCTCATCGTAGAGATCTTTAAAGGTCTGATCCTTATCCTTGGCGATCCCCCTTGTCTCGAAATTCTTGATCCTTTTCTCAATGGTGTCAAAACTTGCATCCAGGTGGATGATGGTTGAAAGGGTCTGCAAGTGGATCATGGACTTGTCACTATAGGCCACACTGCCGCCGGTGGAGATCACATGGTCGCGGATATTAATCTTTAAAATCTCTTTTTCTTCAATGGTCCTCAGATTCATGTGGTCACTCTCGTCCAGGATCTCCTGGAGGGTTTTCTGGTTGTTGATCTGGATCAGGATATCCGTATCAATGAATGAAAGCCCCATGTTCTTGGCCAGGACGATTCCCACCGTGCTTTTACCGGCCCCGGGCATGCCGATCAATGTCAGATTTGTTTTCAATACACCTTCCCCATGTCTGTGTCTGTTTGCCTTTCAATACAATTTGAGAGCAACTCCATACCAGAACCGTCCGCATATGGCAACCGGAACATTGAAAATAGACCGGCAAACCGGATGAATCGGAAACATCCGGATAATGAATTACACTGTATTCAATGGTTATTGAACTTTAAGGAAACGGATTGTACCGGAGATCAGATCGGCCAGCATTTCAGAACTTTTTGACAGGAATGAATCAAACTCTCCCACAGCATCTTTCCCGGCACTGTCTGAGATGATTCGGATGATCACAAATGGAATCTGATTAATTTTACAGGTATATCCAAGGGCACCGCCTTCCATTTCCGTACAGACCCCGCTGAACTCCCGCTGGAGCCACCGGATCGTGTCCGGGTCTGAAATGAACCGGTCGCCGGAAACAATGGTCCCGACCACCATTTCCGGCGGAGTCTGCATCCCTTTTACCTGTTCATCAAATGCAGCCGATGCCGCCTGAACCATGTACGGATCTGCTTCAATGAGGCGGTCATGGTCCGCAAGTTCCCCCTGCCGTCTGCCAAAGGCCGTCAGATCGATATCAAATTGTACCGCATGGGATGAGATGACCACATCTCCCTGTTTCAACCCGGGGAACAGGGCTCCGGCAACGCCTCCGAAAAGAATTTTTTCGCATTGAAACACGTCTGCCAGGATTTGAGTGCAGATGGCGGCATTGACCTTTCCCACGCCGCATTTGACAACCGTGACCTCAAGATCCTCCAGCTTTCCCCTGCAAAAAACGATTCCGGCTTTTGTCAGGGACTGCGTTTGTTTGAGTCGATGACAGACCAGATCGACTTCTTCCCCCAAAGCTCCGATGATTCCAATCATAGGACTCCTTTTTTTGAATACCCGGATTCTACATAAAAGAGAGGGAAAATGCAAAAAGCATTGAGCCCAAGGGACAATCAAAGGTTTTTCCGAAAACGAGAAATGAGCCTGGCCGGCTTCACCCGGATCTTGTCTACACCTTGATTGAAAGTCTTTTTTGTCTTCCTGGAATCGGGCTGTGGGAGAACCCTTTATGATTCATACCGGTCAAGGATTTTTAATTGCAAGGTTCTCTTGTTCACTTTTAAAACCTCGAAGGTTGAATCGCCGATACGGATCTGTTTATCCGCATCTGCCTTGGAAATATAGTGGGGATAGGCAGATTCCGGATCCAGTTCAAGCAGATAGACATCCAGATGAACCACATTGTCTTTTACCCCTTTGAAAACCAGCCTGTTTTTGTCCACGACTAAACTTTTGTCTTTTCTCAATAATATTCGGTCATCAAAAATTCTGGAGTCTTCCTGAAATTCGGTATAGGCTCTTCTCCGGTCAGCATCCTGGAAAGATTTTTCATTTCTCCAGTCAGTGAAATAATAGGCATAGAAGCCGGGAATGGATATCAAAAAGAGGATGAACAGGCTTGAGAAAAAACTGATTTTATTTATTTTCGGTTTCATAATCCTTCCAAAGCAATCGGTACAAAAAATATGAGCGCCGTTATAATCCAACGAAATCCTGCCGGTCAAGGGACAGAGAAATAATTTTCAAAATCCGCATTTACCCGAAATATAAGTTCAGATATCCCAAAAGGATGGCCCCCGCCAGTGAAAAAGATAGATAGAGAATAAAAATGCGGTGTTTTACCAATGTCCAGACCGCCGCCATGGCCGGCAGGGTCGTCACAGGTCCTGCGATTAAAAAAGACAGGGCGGCTGCCGGGCTCATCCCCTGGGCAAGAAGGCCGTTCACCATGGGCAGTGCGCTTAGATTACTGGTGTATACAGGAATGCCGACAACGGCTGCTGTGACAATTGCCCAGGAATTTTCTTTGCCCATGATCTGTGTGATGAACTCTTCGGGTACATAAAGAACGATTAAGGCTTCGAGAAAAAAAGCCAGGGCCATAAACCTGATCACCATTAAGGTGGCATCCATGGATTCCCTGCCCAGTCTTTTCCGGAAAGATTCTTCCTCCGGGCATCCGCATGAGGATGAAAGATCGCCTGAATCACCGCTTTTGTGAAATCCCGTTTTTACTGAAGGAACATGGGCCTGAATCTGCACACTTCCCCCTGCCTCTCCTGCACAACAGGCGGAAGCCTGGACCGGAATCCCCTTCCTGTACCTGAATGCAGACAGATTTCTCAAGCCTGAACGGACAGTACTTCCCCACTGCTTTAAAGTTGAAGTTTGTTCCAAACCCTTTGATCCTGTTTTTCTCCGGAGGATATCCATGCCGATCCATCCGGTTTGCATCAAGGCCTGGGTAATGAATCCCGCACTCAAGCTCATGACCAAGGTTCCGGCCAGACGCCAGACAGCCAGATTCCAACCGATGGTCCCCACACTTAAAAAGAAAACTTCAGGGTCCATTGAAGGGGAGGCGATCCAAAAAGCCATCACCGGAGGGAGAGGAACCCCTCCGATCAGAAGTGCCGCTATCACGGGAATCACCCCGCAGGAACAAAAGGGGCTGAACGCCCCGACCAGGGTCGCCAGTAAAACGGCCGTTACCGGTCCTGAGTCAAAGGCTCTTTTAATGTACCGGGATGCCCCGGACATGTTCACGGCGACTGCAATCGGTATGGTGATCACAAGATAAGGCCAGATGTGGGCAAATGCCTTTATCATGAAATCAAGGATCTTATATAGTTCTGTGGTCATGGCGATTCCTCCTATTCTATATTTCTAAGTATTTCGAAATATGTATGCAAAAAAAATTACATTTTACACTTTGCCTCTGTGCAACATTCGGATTTCAGGAACTCCAACAGCCGGTCCAGAACATCAAATTGGGGAATGCAGTAAAGAACTCTGCTCTCCCGGACCTGTTTGATCAGTCCGGCCGCCACCAGCCTGCGGATATGATGGGACAGGGTTGAGCCCGGAATACCCAGTTTTTCCTGGATCTGGCCCACCGAAGCCCCCTGGCCTCCTACTTTTACCAGATACCTGAAAATCGATAATCTCGTGGTATGCCCCAGTTCTGCCAATTTCTTTGCTGCTGTTTCATTTTCCATGATTTGAACATATGGATAAATCGGATCTTTGTCAACCATATTTCTAATATTATAGAAATATATCTCTTTGCATCCCTTCCAAGGACCAAGGGATCTATACTTGAAGGATGGGCAATGAATTCCGGGCCGATGATTTCATCTTTCAAGAGGCGCTTTCAGACCGTCCGGCGATTTCAGTTGCCCATATCCAACCGATTGCCCCGGAAACCCGGTCCGTCCAAATGAGATTCCTGACAGATCCGACGTGGTCTATAGCCGTTCTCAAAAATATATTCCTTTATTTTATCTTATATTTGGACTCTGCTCAGGCTCAAGGAGGAGTAAAGGTTTTCGCGGGTTGGATTCCTTCGGGCGGCAGGACGCGGCTGGAGAAGGGATCCCTCCTCGGAGAAAATCATGGATGATTTTCGAGAATGAGCGCAAAATCTTTGCTCCTCCCGACGGCAATCGGAATTTTATTTTGAGAACAAGGATAAGAAAACCGGGACCGGTTTGACACCCCTCAAAAGGACTGGTATGTGTCAGTCTGGCCGAAAATCGATGATTCCCCGGGATCGGATGCAGATCAGGAATCAAAAAGGCCGGAAGTTCGGACACAAATATACTGACCAAGGAGACCCTCATGCTCGTCACATTTTACGGAGGCACCCGGGAAGTCACCGGCTCCATGCACATGATCACCACCCAGCAGGACAGAATTCTGCTGGATTGCGGCCTGTTCCAGGGACGGCGGAAAGATACCGCAGAAAAAAACAGAATCCTGCCCTTTGATCCCCGGATCCTGACCAATGTAATCCTTTCCCACGCCCATATCGATCATTCCGGAAGGATCCCCCTGCTGGTGAAAAAGAATTTCACAGGACGGATTTTCTCCACCCGGGCCACCCACGGCGCCTGCGAATACCTTCTCCCCGACTCCGCCCATATCCAGGAGTCGGATGCCGATTACCTCAACTATAAGGCTGTCCGCTCTCTTCTGGCCGATATCAGCCAGGGGAAAGGGGAAGAGGGGACCGGAAAAAGAGATGCGGCAAAGGCTGTCAAGCTGCTCAAAAGTGGAAAAAACAGCCTGAACCGGGAGGCCATTGACGGATATATCCGCAAATATTCCCTGGAAAGGGCCCAGTCCCTCTACTCCACAGAGGATGCCAAGGCCGCCCTGGGATCTTTTGAAGGGATCCCCTGCAACAATGAAGTCACCATCGGAAAGGACATGACCTGCACCTTTTACGAGGCAGGCCATATCCTGGGGTCGGCCATCAGCATCATCAAGTACCGGGATGGAGACCGGACCTTCACGGTCTGCTATACCGGGGATCTGGGACGGTTTGACAAGCCCATCCTCAAAGACCCGGCACAGGATTTCAACGAGGCGGACAGGAATGTGGATCTGATGATCATGGAGAGCACCTACGGAAACCGGACCCACGAGGGGACTGAAGACCTTTACCAGAGGCTCAGGGATGAGCTGAACACCACCTTTGACAAGGGCGGAACCGTTGTGATCCCCTCCTTTGCATTCGGCCGGGCCCAGGAACTGCTCTACGTCATCCATGAACTCTTCATGAAGGGGGAGGTGCCAAGAGTGCCGGTCTATGTGGACAGCCCCCTTGCCTCATCCATGACAAAGGTGTTTGGCGAGCATCCGGAAACCTATGACCGGGAAACCCATAAGACCTTCCTTGAAACCGGGAGAAACCCCTTTATCTTTGACAAGGTCCACTTTGTCTCCTCGGTGGACGAGTCCATGAAGCTCATGCGGGAGGAAAAGCCCCATATCGTTATCTCGGCCTCGGGCATGTGTGAGGTTGGCCGGATCCTCCACCACTTAAGATACAGGGTCCACAATCCCAACAACACCATCCTGATCGTGGGATACATGGCCGAACACACCCTGGGCCGCAAGATCCTGACCCTGGGGCAGGAGTACATGGAAAGCGGACAAAAAGGGGAGCCCCCCATGATCAAAATCCTGGGCAAAGAGTATCCCTTAAAGGCCCGGGTGGTCAGGCTGGGGGGATTCAGCGCCCATGCCGACCAGAAAGAGATGATGCGGTTTTTAAAAGGATCCAACCTGGATGTGAAAAAAATTGCCGTGGTCCACGGTGAGGAACAAAGTTCCCTGAGCTTTGCCGATCATTTGAACCAACAGGGGTTTCAGGCTTTTGTTCCCCATGCAGGCGAGACCATCCGCGTTTGAACGAGAACTCACCCGTCTGCAAGGCGCAAATTCTCATCCAAACACCAAAGAAAGATCGAATTTCATCGCTTTTGCCGGGAAAGATCATCCCCGGTCAGATGCTTTCGACTTTTGCCTTTTGACTTTACGCTTTTAACGAATAGAGAGACCCACCCATGAACAAGAAAAAAGAAAAACCCGGACGTTCCGGGCCCCTGCCCCGGGCCGAAGAAGGGGCCAGATCCGCCGTCCTCCATGTGGACTCCCCCCAATGCCTTTCCCCTTCGTACAAGGTGGCGTTCCAGGATACGGACCTGATGCTCAAAGACGAACTTCGGCCGGTCAGGCTCCAGCTGGAGATGATTAAGCCGGAGCTGGAAATGCGCAGCCAGGGAATAGAGTCCACCATCGTGATCTTCGGCAGCGCCCGACTCCCTGATCCGGAAAAGGCCCGGAAAAACCTGGAAATCCTGGAAGATGAATCAAAAGAGGATTCCAGCAGGCCCGGCCTGGCAAAAGAATTAAAGGCCGCCCGGACAGCCCTTAAAAACAGCGACTATTATACCGAGGCCAGGACCCTGGGACGGTTGATCTCCCAGAACACAGAGAAACTCAAACATGTGGTCATGACCGGGGGCGGGGAAGGCATCATGGGAGCGGCCAACCGGGGTTCCGCAGATGTGGGCGCCAAAAGCATCGGGCTGAACATCGTACTTCCCTTTGAGCAGGCCCCCAACCCCTATATCACCCCGGAACTCTGCTTCCAGTTCCATTATTTTGCCATCCGGAAAATGCATTTTCTCATGCGGGCCAGGGCCCTGGTGGCCTTCCCCGGGGGATTCGGAACCCTGGACGAGCTTTTTGAGGCCCTGACCCTGATCCAGACCCAAACCATCAAGCCCATCCCCGTGATCCTCTTCGGTGAAAAATTCTGGAAAACCCTGGTAAATTTTGAATTTCTGGTGGAACAGGGGACCATTTCAGAAAAGGATCTTGACCTTTTTCAATTTGTGAACCGGGCCCAGGAGGCCTGGGATATTATCGTGGAGGCCAACGGGCTTAGATAATTTTTTTAACTTCCCGGATGGTCGCAGGTGTGGTGCCGCAGCAGCCCCCCACGATTTCAATGCCCAGATCCTTTATCTTTCTGATATTGCCGGCAAAAAAGAGATCCTCCTCCGGATAAACCGCCTTCTGGTTGTCCCCCGTGATCTGGGGCAGGCCGGCATTGGGCTGGATCATGACGGGAACATCCACGCTGTCCCGGATCCGGGCGGCCAGTTCGACCATGGTATCGCTTCCCATGGAACAATTGGCCCCCACCCCGGAGGCCCCTGCATCGACAAGGGCCTTCATGCTGTCCCTGACATTGTTTCCGAAAATGGTAAAAAAGCCTTTGGGGGTTTCCTTGAAGGTCAGGGAACAGAACACCGGTCTGGAAGAGACGGACCTGACCGCCCTGACCGCTGCCAGTCCCAGGTTCAGGTCAAAAACGGTTTCTATGAAGAAAAGGTCCACGCCCGCATCTTCAAGGATTTCAGCCTGATCCCTGAAACAGGCCTCGGCCCCATCCACGGATACCGGCCCCATGGGTTCCAGCATTTCCCCCAGGCTTCCCATATCCCCGGCGACATATTGTCCTGAACCGGCCGCAGCCCTGGCCAGGGCCACTCCGGCCCGATTGATGTCGGCCATGTCCCGGGTGACCCCCATTTTTTTGAGTTTCATGGCCGTGGCCCCGAAGGTATTGGCCGTGGCCAGATCCGCACCTGCTTTGAAATATGCCCCATGGATCTCCCGGAGGATATCCGGGCGGGTCAGGTTCCAGGTTTCAGGGGCCTCACCGCCGCCAAGTCCCCTGTCGATGAGCATGGATCCCATGCCCCCGTCGAGAATCAGCCCCTGCTCTTTTATCCTTGTCAAAATTTCCATATCCACTCCCGGTTCTGCAGGTTCTCTTTCATGTACGAGCCTTGATTTCCATAACTCTCTATTGAAGTTTACTCTATTTTGCAATACTAATTCTCTTAAAGGAAAATAAGCTATGAAATCAGAATTCAACCCCTTTGAAAACCGGAGATCCAGGGATATCCGGAACAGGCTGGGTTCGGCGCTCATCGACTCCATTCATAAAGGAGATCTGAAACCGGTCCGCCAGGCTGCGGCCGCCTTTGATTTAGGAAAGGAAGAACACCGGACCGCCGAGTACGTTGAAAACCGGATGACCCGGTATGAAACCGTCCTGGAAAAGATCCGGGCCCAGAGGATTCCCCCGGAAGAACTCTATTGGATCGCCGACCTGCTCTGGTGTGAAGATCTTTTCTTTGAGTGCCACGAATGGCTGGAGCAAAACTGGCAGACTGTCAGCGGCCTTGAAAAAACGATTCTCCAGGCCCTGATCCGCTCGGCCGGGGCCTTTGAATTTCTAACCTGGGACAGGACCCAAAGCGCCCGGCTGACCGCCTCCAAGGCCCTGTCCGTTCTATATTGCCACCGGGAAAATATTCCGGCCCGGTTCAGCATCAACCCCAAAATCAAATGCCTGGAAAAGCTTGTATCTGAACTTCCTGATTGATCCGGCCGGAAACTGCACTCTATGGACTCAGACAAAGATACCCGGGGTTTTGAGTAGAAAATTCATGGCATCAAGGACATGCTCTTTCATCAGTTTTCCGGCATTTTCCTTATCTTTCTGAGCAATATGGACGGCGATCTGCCTGTGATACTGATTTGAGCGGTTCAAATGATCTTCATATCCAAGGGTTTTGAAACTATACCGGCGGATCTGCTTGTGAAGGGATGAGGCGAATTTAACCAGTCTGTGGTTCCCTGCGATTTCCATAATTCGGGTATGAAAGGCCCGGTGGTGTTTCTGATAGTTCAGAATAACATCCTGGGCCGGCCTGGAGTTGATTCCCATGAGCACCACCAATGAGTTGAGCTCATCGATCTGCTCCTGGGTGATGCGGTCAATGGCCCAGTCCGTGGCCATGGCATAAAGCTCTGCCTTAAGGGTATAGATCTCCCATATGTCCTTTTCCGTCATTTCACTGACAAAGGCGCCTTTACGGGGACGGCGGGTCACCAGCCCTTCGCCCTCAAGGCTGTTAAGAGCTTCACGCACCGGAGGACGGCTGATATCCAGCTGCCCGGCAATGATATCCTCTTTAATCTGCTCACCCGGATTCAATTTTCCGGTGATAATCAACTCTTCGATATATCGAGTTGCAATATCAACTAAAGATTCAATTTTCATTTTTCCCTTAACAAAGATTCTTGTCCGCTTGTTCCAGGATATCCCATTTCTTTTCTGATTTCCAGTGGAAGATCAATGGGGCCTGCATCTTCCATGAGATCTTCCAAATATCGGCTGACCCGGGTATTGAGGTCATCAGCGCCCAGTTGTCCCTGGGCAATCGTGTAAAATGGCTCTTTCCACCATGCCCTGGCCGTCAATATCCGGTGAATCGCTGCCGGTGCCGTATGTGTATGGGCTGGAATCTGAAAGGCATCCTGCATGAGCTGAACAAAGAGGGCGGATTGGCGCAGGGATTCTACGCTGGACCGGAGGCTCCGGCCCGGTCATGATCTTCTCAAGCTCGAGACTGGGCCGCCGGATCAATTCATTGGCTTCAACCTAGACATGGCCGCACCGGGCAGAAAATCCCGGGGAAGGGCATGGGTGGGCCTTGCCACGGAAGACGGCCGGGAAAAGAAGGAATCCCCGGCAGAGGCGAACCCCACGACAGGCACCCCACCGGGTTGAAACATCCTCTTTTTCCTGATGTTTCTTTACAAAATCCTCTATTTTCTCAATCCCCTTTTTCTTCATGATTTTCCTCCTCGGTTTCCAGGCGGGGATCCATATGCATGGCAACCGTTGAGGTTTCCTGCATGATCACAAAATCCACCTGGTCTTCTGCAGGGACGATCTCCACCATTTCCCGCTGCCGGATCACCAGGGCTCCGGCTCCGAAAAGACCTGAAACGCAGAGATAGTAATAATAAAACCCGTAGGGTGACCCGTTCAGGTTCATAAATGTAGAGGCAAGAACAGGGCCGAGCACGGCCCCCAGGCCGAATGCCAGAAGAAGAGCCGAACTGACCTTGACCACGTCCTGGGGCTCAAACATATCATGGGCCCTGGCCACGGCCACCGGATAAACCGTGAAGATGAATCCTCCGAACAAGGTGGTAAGTCCCAGTAAAAGGGGAAAAGAATTTCCGGGAACCGCCAGGATAACGATGCAGATCCCGGAAACGATCAATGCCAGGGCGGGCAATACCAGGGAGCGGTCAAACCGGTCGGAAAAATTTCCCACGGGCCACTGGAAAACCAGCCCCCCCAGGACGGTGAGGGTCATGAACCAGGAAAGCCGGGAAACGTTCAGCCCGATCTGATGGGCAAATACCGGGCCCATGGTATAAAAGGCCGATGTCATCAGGCCGGTTGCAAAGCATCCCATGATCCCCAGGGGCGCTTTTTTTATAATGGTTTTGAGATCAATCCGTTCCGCTTTGGGCAGCTCGGGATGGATGGAATGGGTAAGGGCAATGGGAATGATGCTCAGCACCATGAGGATTCCCACGACCAGGTAGAGGGTCTGGGTCTCCACGTCCCCTGCATTCAAAAGTGTCTGACCGATGCTACCCCCCAGATAATTCATGATCATATAGATGGAAAATACCCTCCCCCGGATATCGGTGCCGGAACACTCATTGAGCCAGGACTCGATCACCATGAACAACCCCATATTGGAAATTCCTGAGACGAACCGAAGTCCGGTCCACAAAAAAGGGGAAAGATAAAGCCCGTGAACCATGACCATCACCGTGGTCAATGCGCAGAAAGCGACAAAGGAACGGATATGGCCCACCCGCCGGATCACGCGCTTACAGAAAAAGGTCCCGCAGACCAGGCCCATAAAATAGGCGGTTAAAATCACGCCGGTCGTCTGGGTGGAGATCCCCTCCATGGACAGCCGTAAACTCAGAAAGGTATTGAGAAGACTTAAACCGGTCATCAAGAAAAAGACCGAGGAGTACAATGCGATAAACAGCTTGAGAATGGGAAACATCAGACTCTTCCTTGTGAATATTTTCCTTTTAAACCCAGGGCTGGTCTGATCCAATTGACGGATGTTTTCAAATTGCACCGGACCGGTTTTCGGGTCGGCGGCAGGCCCCTGCCTCCGGCAAAACAGTTCAGGATAATAAACCGGCCGAATCCAGGTGTCAATCCGTGGGAATGGAATTATTTTTTTTCTGAAATTTGAACCGTGAACCGGTCCATGCAGTCAATGATATCCTCTGTCTGTCCTTCGTCGGCAGACCAGAAAACCTTTTCATCGGTTTTAATCTTCATCAGGCATTCCGGGAAAAAATCATAAAAATTATCCCTGATTTTCAATACCGTTACCCGCTCATCCGGATAGGCCGGATCAGGGCAATGCTCCACAATCTCCCACTCTTCCGGGATGCTCAGTTCCGCCTTTATGCTCACTTCAATGGTTTTCATTTTTCTCTCCCAAAGGGGGAGTAAATTCCCTGTGGTTTTCCCCGGATAACGCTCCCCTTTCCCGTGATCCTTACCGGAGTCATAGTTCAATTATCAAAAATTTTCAAGGGGATCTGATCCCTGCCGGATCTTTAGGGACCGACATACTCCAAAAAGGAGACGAAAACCATAAAAAGGGCCAGAGCGCAGGCCAGTACCGGGGTGAGGAACCAGGCCAGAAAAATCCCTTTCAGGGTTTTCAGACTGACCGTGGAGGTGCCTTTGATGATCCCGATCCCCAGAAGGCCTCCGATAATGGCCTGGGAACTGGACACGGGCACTCCGATAATCGTATAGATATGGATGGTGATGGCCAGGGAAATGGAAACCATGAGCGCTGAAAACGGGTCGAGTTCCACCAGCTTTTGACCGACGGTTTCCATGACATGCCTGGAAAAGGTCAGGATTCCCAGGGCAATGCTCACCCCTCCGATTAAAGCGGCCTGAAAAACGGTGAGCTTTCCGGCCCCCACAAACACGGCGGTGACATTGGCCACGTTGTTGGCTCCCAGGGCATAGGCCCCGTAGGAACCAAAGATCACAAAACCGATCTTCAGGAGCCGGTCGGATGTGAAAAGGCTGATCTCAAGCCTGTTGTAGAAAAAGGCCAGAACCTTGTAGACGGTAAAGCTGATCAAGGCCCCGCCCAGGGGGGTGGTAAACCAGCAGGCCAAAACTTTCCCGAGCCCGGCCAGGTTGATCTGATGGTTCATGATGCCGATCCCGATAATGGCTCCGATGACCGCCTGGGATGTGGATACGGGCCAGCCGGCCAGGGTCATGATGCTGACGCTCAAGGCCGCGGCAACGGATGCGATAACGGCCTGGGACAATTCAAAGGAGGTCAGTCCCTGGAGGGTTTCAATCCCGGCCCGGCCGGAAATCACAGCCCCGAGCACGACAAATACGGAGGCCAGAAAGGTGGCTGTCCAGAACTTTACCATCCTTGCGCCCACAGCTGTTCCAAAAACATTGGAGGCATCATTGGCCCCCAGGGCCCACCCCATGAAAATCCCGCCCAAAAGGGATAACATCAGACCCTCCGCTTCAGGCTCAGGATATTAATGAGCTTGGACACTTTGTCTGCCTGGTCCGATATATCCCCCACCTTGAGGATGAGTTCCTTGAGCTGGAGTTTGATAAAAGGATCGATTTCTGAATTAAAAACGTTCTGGATCAGTTTTGTTTCGATATGGTCGCAATAGCTTTCCCTTTCGTCAACCTGATTCATCAGATCCCGGATGCCGGTTTTCTTCTGTATCAGGCGGATCACCTGCCGGGGAAGGATGGTGCAGGCCTCAAGGCTGGCCGTGATCAATTCGCTGAAATCGGCGGCAAATGGTTCGGGGATGCTCAATTTCTGGTATTTGATCATGGAAAGAACGATTTCAAGGTTGCCCGGGATCTTGTCCACGGCAAGGATCAGCCCCATGATATCCTCCCTGGAATCCGGAATCAGAACCTTGCCGTACATGAGATTGTTGATCTCATTTTTAATGTCATCTGCCTTGGATTCGTACTTATGGGTCTGTTCCTGCAGAAAACTGAACTCTTCACAGGACGGCTCCCGGATGCAGGAAAACACAGCTTTCCTGAAATTCTCATAAATCAATTGAAAATTATCCAGGTAAGAGTAGATCAGCTCATTCACCTGATTTTCTTTTTTGAAAAAAAAATTAAACACATTGCCCCCTGTGGGATATTTATTTTAAACCTCAACCCGGAACCGGACCTGTCGGTCCGATGGACCCAGAGCCTTTTACAGACAATGGAACAGAAATGAGGATAAACCTGTTGAGGCAGCGTGTCAACGAATGAACATGATCTTGTTTCTAAAATAACGGCCGGAAACGGGAGCACCAGCCCCTGTCTGCAAAGAAATTTTGACAAAGCTCTCTTCCTATACTATAGAGAAAAATTTTGACCTTGTTTGGAGGAGTTATGGAAACCGGCAAAATCAGCCAGAGAATCAAATATTACATGGAAAAACGGGAAATGGACCTGTCGGATCTGGCCGGGGAAACCGGGCTTGATAAAGAGTTTCTCGACACCATGATCAAGGAGGAAACCTTCCCTCCCCTGGGCCCCCTGATGAAAATCGCCCGGGCCTTGGGGGTAAGACTGGGAACCTTTCTGGACGACCAGGACACAAGGGATCCATACATTGTCCGGCGCAGCGACCGGCAGGCTGAATTCAGCGTCCTGGCCGGGAAAAACAAACCTGCCGCCCTGAACTTCTACGCCCTGGGCAAGGGGAAAACCGACCGCCACATGGAGCCTTTTTTCGTTGAGATCCTGCCCGAATCCGCCAGGGAAAAGCACCTTTCTTCCCATGAGGGAGAAGAGTTCATCGCAGTGGTCTCAGGCAAAATCGAAGTCATCTACGGAAAGGAAACCCATGTGCTCCACGCCGGAGATTCGGTATATTATAATTCCATTGTCCCCCATTATGTATCCTGTGCCGGGGAAGAAAAGGCTGAAATCCACGCCGTGATCTACATACCGGATTAAAGGGAGGTATTCATGAACGCTGACATGGGATTACAGGAACTGACCCTGGGGGATTTGCTGGACCGGACCGTTAAAAATTTCCCGGACAACGAGGCCATTGTCTATGTGGACCGGAATTTCAGGCTCACCTTTCAAGAATTTTCAAACATGGTGGACGAAGTGGCCAAGGGCCTCATGGCCCTGGGGGTTCAAAAGGGTGAAAAAGTGGCCGTATGGGCCACCAATATCCCCTACTGGGTCACCCTCCAGTTTGCCACGGCCAAGATCGGGGCAGTCCTGCTCACGGTGAACACCAATTATAAAACCGCAGAACTGGAGTACCTGCTCCAACAGTCTGAAACCGAAAACCTGTTCATCATCGACGGATTCCAGGACACGGACTATGTGAATACGGTCTACGAGCTGGTGCCGGAGCTGCGATCCTGCCAGCGGGGAAGCCTTTCCAGTGAAAAATTTCCCCATCTCAAGCGGGTGGCCTTCCTGGGTCAGGAAAAACACCGGGGAATGTATACCATTCCGGAGATCCGTTCCCTTGCCGTGATGATCACGGATGAGGAGTACAATGCCCGCCAGGCCATCCTCTCCCCCCACGATGTGGTCAATATGCAGTATACCTCGGGCACCACGGGATTTCCCAAGGGTGTCATGCTCACCCACTACAATATCGGGAACAACGGATTCTGGATCGGAGAGAACCAGAAGTTCACGGCAAAGGACCGGGTCTGCCTGCCCGTGCCCCTGTTCCATTGTTTCGGCTGTGTCCTGGGAGTGCTGGCTGCGGTGAACCACGGCGCCTGCATGGTCATCCAGGAAGGGTTCGAACCCCTCCAGACCATGGCGGCGGTGGAGCAGGAGAAATGTACGGCCCTGTACGGGGTCCCCACCATGTTCATCGCCATTCTGGACCATCCCCTGTTCGATAAATTCGATTTTTCCTCTTTGCGCACCGGAATCATGGCCGGGTCCAACTGTCCGGTTCATGTCATGGAACAGGTCATCGACAGGATGCACATGACCGACGTCACCATCTGCTACGGCCTCACCGAAGCCTCACCGGTCATGACCTATACGAGAATCGGGGATGATATCCGGCTTCGTGTGGAAACCGTGGGCCGGGCCCTGCCCCATATTGAGGTTAAAGTGGTGGACCCGGAAACCGGACAGGAACTGCCCAGGGGAACCCAGGGAGAGGTCTGCTGCCGGGGATACAGCATCATGAAGGGGTATTACAACAATCCCGAGGCCACAAAAGAGGCCATTGACCCGGAAGGCTGGCTCCACTCCGGGGACTTAGGCGTCATGGATGAGGCAGGCTATTTGTCCATTACCGGGCGGTACAAGGATATGATCATCCGGGGCGGGGAAAACATCTATCCCAGGGAGATTGAAGAATTTCTCTACCGCATGGACGAGATAAAGGATGTCCAGGTGGCAGCGGTGCCCAGCCCCAAATACGGGGAAGAGGTCGGGGCCTTTGTCGTGCTCAAGGAGGGGGCCCGTATCGAGCCCAGCGATGTCAAGGATTTCTGCCGGGGAAAGATCAGCCGGTATAAAATACCGAGGTATGTCCTGTTTGTAACCGATTACCCCATGACCGCCTCGGGCAAAATCCAGAAGTACAAATTAACGGAGATGTCCGAAGAAATCTGGCCGGACCGGCGCTGATTCTCTGTCAAGCCGGCCGGGATGAAAAAGGGGGGAGAGGAAGTTTCCCTCTCCCTTCCGGAAAGAACCCTTTTATCCTCCCCTGAAATATGGATCCCCATTCTTTTTTTACTGGTTTTCGCCGTCCATCTATGCCATGTAAGAAAAGAGAATAAGAATCCATATCGTCAGTGTTTCGGCCTGGAAGAAAGGGACAACGATTTAAATCCAGGGGCAATGGATTCAAAAGTATTCTTTTTTACTCACAATGACTATTTCAAGGAGCAAATAAAATGAATCATAAAAGTACCACGCTCTTGTTCTTCAGCCCCACTGCCACCACAAGAACTGTCCTGGAAAAGATAGCCCAGGGCATGGGAAAACCTGTTGCAGAAGTCATTGACATCACCCGGCCGGATATCAGAAACCGGCCCGTACCCGATTTAACGGACCAGGTTCTGCTTATCGGGGCTCCGGTTTACGCCGGCCGCCTGCCAAAGGTGGCGGCCGATTATTTTAAAAACCTGAAATCTTCAGGGACCCCTGCTATTCCCCTGGTCTTATACGGCAACCGGGAATTTGAGGATGCCCTCCTGGAGTTAAAGGATATCCTTGACCGGGCAGGATTTTCATCTGTGGCAGCCGGAGCCTTTATCGGCGAGCATTCCTTTTCCACGGAGGATTTCAAGATCGCCACGGACCGGCCGGACAACCGGGATCTGGAAAGGGCATATGCCTTTGGACAGAAAATCTCGACCCTGATGGAAACCGCAGAAAAGGCCGATGACCTGGCTTCTTTCGATGTTCCCGGCAACTTTCCCTATAGAGAAAGAAAAAAAATGGGCCCTGTGGAGTTCATTGAAGTCAGCGATGAGTGTGACGAGTGTTCCACCTGTGTTGCAGTCTGCCCGGTCAACGCCATTGATAAAACAAAGGGGTATGCCACCCTGGACCCTATATGTATTCACTGCTGCGCCTGTATCAAGGCCTGCCCCCGGGGGGCCAGAATCATGAAAGAAGGACCGTTTAAAGATATTACGCGCTGGCTGTTTGACAATTATACCGCAAGAAAGGAACCCCAGGTCTTTTTCCCCGGTTCCGCCGGCCCCAGGGAGTAAAATCCAGGAAGTTTACATGATAAAAAAAAATCGTCTGATCTTTATCTTAAGCCTGGTTCTGATCACCGGGTTTCTCACCACCAGTCTGGCCAGTTTTTTTGTTTCCAGGGCATCCCTGAGATCCCAGATCGCCTACCATGAACTCCCCCTGACCAGTGACAATATCTATTCCGAGATACAAAGGGACCTGCTCAGACCGATCTTTATCTCATCCACCATGGCCAATGATACCTTTTTAAGGGACTGGGTCATCGGCGGAGAAGCGGATCCGGAAAGCATCACCCGGTACCTCAGGGCGATCAAGGATAAATACAATACCTTTACCGCCTTTTTCGTGTCCGACCTGTCGAGAATCTATTACCATGCCGACGGGATCCTCAAGACCGTCAAAGAATCCGAAGAAAGGGACCGCTGGTATTTCAGGGTTCGGTCCATGACCTCTGAAAATGAGATCAACATCGATCCGGACATGGCCAATAAAGATTCCATGACCATCTTTATCAACTTTAAAGTCCGCGACTATCTGGACAATTTCATCGGAGCCACCGGCGTGGGCCTGAGGGTCGGTGCGGTAAAAAATCTCATTGAACGATACCAGAACAATTACAATAGAGATATTTTTTTTATTGACCAGAAGGGAAACATCACCCTGACCGGATCAAAACCTTCATATAACTGTAAACACTTGAAAGAGATCCCGGGGATCTCATCCATTGCAGACAAGATCCTGTCGAACCGGGAAGGGTATTACACTTATAAACGGAATGGCCAGATGATTCATCTGACCAGCCGGTTCATCCCCGAATTTGACTGGATTCTGGTGGTGGAGCAGACCGAAGAACTGGCCGTGAAGAAGATCTTCAAGACACTCATGACCAACCTGGGCATCTGCGCCGTAATCACCCTGGTTGTTCTTTTGTTAATCAACCTGACCTTTTCATCCTATCAGAAACGGCTGGAAGAGATGGCCACCATCGATAAACTGACCGGGATTCTCAACCGCCAGGCCTTTGATCTGGTCATGGATGAAATCATAAAAGACATCCATAGAAAAGAGTATGTCTTGTCCGTGATCCTGTTTGATATTGATTTTTTCAAAGAGATCAACGATGAATTCGGCCACCTGGCAGGAGACGCCGTCATTCAGAATATCGTGGAGATTGCCCGGTCCAGGCTCAGGGAATCCGATGTTCTCTGCCGCTGGGGCGGGGAAGAGTTCTTAATCCTGTTAAAAGAGTGCAGCCTTGAGAATGCCTTCTCCCTGGCCGAGGGAATAAGAAAAGAGGTCGGGAAATCACCCACCCTTTATAAGGGAAAGAAGATCCCTGCCGCCATCAGCCTGGGCGTCTGCCGGTATCGGCCCAGCGAGGACAAGGACGCCATGCTCTCCCGGGTGGACAATCTTCTTTATGTTGCCAAGCAGAATGGCCGGAACCGTACCGAAAAAGAAGTTCCCCTTAAAATACTGGGGGAGAAAATATAAAAGCCTGGTCCGTTACTGACCCTGCTCAACCCTGAAAGGTGGCCGGACAACGAAGAGGTTTTCCTCATTTCCGGTCAACGATCGAGCTTGTAATGACCGGGAAGGAGAACAAAAAAAGCCGGCCCTGTATTTTCAAGGCCGGCCCTTTTCTGCTTAAAATTTTGGATCTGGATCAAACTAATTCAACTTTTTTCTCCTGCCGATTCCTGCAAGCCCCAGGAGACCGAGGCCGAACAGAAGCATTGTGGTGGGTTCCGGAGCATGGGCGCTGGGTTCAAGAGTTTGAGCCGTGCCATAAAGCCTTGAGTGATCCAGAGAAGCATCTGCGGTTCCAAGGAGATTTGAGACAGACAAGGTCACCTCAAGGAGCCCATCATCATTCAACCAGTCAACTCCGACAACCAGATCATACTGCCCGTTATCGACTTCCCCGATCTCTGTCCAGGCACCGTCATCAAAGACATATTCAACATATTCTCTAAAGTCCCATTTAATCAGGCCCCACAATAAACTACCGGCATCATCACCATCATCGTTGGTGAAATCCAGTTCCAGCCATGCTTCAGTAACCAGATCCCCTGCCGCCAAATCAACGGAATCGTTTATATCATGGGTATAAGAGAGCGAGTAGTTTTCACTCATATATACGGAATCCCAATAATGGGAGGAAGACTGAGACTCCCCATAAGATGTTCCGGTTAAGTTCCAATAATCAATCATGTCTTCAAACTCATAGGTTGATGCACCTGCACTCCCAGCAATATATAGGGTTAAAAAACATCCAGCCAACAAACTAAAAACCTTTTTCATACAATTTTCCTTTCCATGACAGCCGGTCGTCCGGTTTCTGTTTCGGACCCCAATGGCCTTCTCTTAAAATTTGTGATCGGTCCCTTCCATTTTCTTTGGACCTTTATGTTAGTTTTGGTTTGAATTTTCCTATACGTTTCTTTTACTGACAAGAAAATTCTTACTCTTATAAAATCCTACGGGAATGTCTGCAACTTTTGTACCTTGAACGAATATTTTTTATTCCCCATGGAACCCTTTGAATTATAAATATTTCTTTCCAGGCTGAGGAAATATAAACGCCAGCATTTATAACATTTTTTTCATAATATGCCAGGATTTTTTCACAAAATAGCACATTTTGTTCACATTATTACATTTTTATGGATCAATTCATGATATTTTTTCCATATTTTTATCTCAAGAATATATCGTTTAGAATTGTCGATGGAGGGAATGGGCTGTTTGGGTCCGGTCTGACAAAAAATCGACCCGGCCGGACAAGGAAACGGGTAATTCAGGAGGGGTCCCTGCCTTTCTGAAATAAACCGGCACCAGAAAAGGCCGGCTCTATTTGACGGGTTATCGGGATGGGGGTATCGATCCGGCAAGGGGGATTTGTGGACAGGAAGTTATCTCCTGTGACCCTGGAGAGCATACCTTCCGAACAATGACAAGGACTTCCTATAGACGGGATTGAATTTTTATATTTTTTCAAAGGCCTTGGCTATCCGCTCCACGGCCCAGTCGATGTCCTGTTTTTGAATCACCAGGGGCGGGGCGAACCGGATGGTATAGGTATGGGTTTCCTTGCAGAGAATGCCCATTTTTGCCAGAGATTCACAAATGGCCCTGGCGCCCCCCGGAGTTCCTTCATGAAGTTCAACGGCGATCATGAGACCTTTGCCCCGGATCTCCCGGATGGCCGGATGGTCGAGTTTTTTCAGTTCTTCCAAAAAATAGTCCCCCATCCTGGCGGCATTCTCAATCATGTTCTCTTCCTTGAGAACCTTGAGAGCGGCCCGGGCCACGGCACAGGCCATGGGATTTCCCCCGAATGTGGAGCCGTGCTGGCCGGGCTGGAGCAGCCCGAGAACCTCCTCGTTGGAAAGCACGGCCGAAACCGGATAAAATCCGCCGGACAGGGCCTTTCCGATGAGGGTGAGATCCGCCTGGATCCCCTCATGCTCCTCTGCCAGGAGTTTCCCGGTCCGGCCGAGGCCCGTCTGGATCTCGTCCAGGATTAGGAGGATGTTTTTTTGGGTACAGATCTCCCTGACCCTTTTTAAATACCCTTTTGGCGGGATGATGACCCCGGCCTCCCCCTGGATGGGCTCCACCAGAAAGGCCACGGTATTGGGGGTAATGGCCTTGTCCAGGGCCTCGCTGTCGCCAAAGGGGATGGTTTTGAACCCCGGGGTAAAGGGACCGAAGTTCTCTCGGGCGTTTTCATCGGTGGAAAATCCGATGATGGACAGGGTCCGGCCGTGGAAGTTGTTCTCGCATACGATGATCTCGGCCCGGCCATCGGCCACTCCCCTGGACTCATATCCCCATTTCCGGGCGCACTTGATCACAGTTTCCACGGCTTCGGCCCCGGAGTTCATGGGCAAAATCTTGTGGGAGTCTGTAAGTTCACAGAGTTCCTCGTATAAAAAGGCCAGCTGGTCGTTGCGGAAGGCCCGGGAGGTGAGGGTGAGCTTTTCAGCCTGGTCCATCATGGCCCGGCGGATCTTGGGATGGCAATGGCCCTGGTTCACGGCGGAGTAGGCGGACAGGCAGTCCATATATCTATTGCCCTCCACATCCCAGACCCAGATCCCCTCCCCCCGGCTGAGAACCACATCCAGGGGTTTGTAGTTCTTTGCTCCGAACCGGTCTTCAAGCTCTATATACTCTTTTGTTTTCATGAGTTTTCCCCATTCTTCTGATTTCATATAATTCTTGGAATTTCCCAAGTATTGCAGTATTAATCAGGTCGGTCAAATTATTTTAACACATTATAGGAATGAAAAAAACTCATGCCAAAACCCAAAGTCAATCAACTGCCCTCCCTCAACGGACTCAAGGCCTTTGAAACGGCGGCCCGCCTTTTAAGCTTTACCCGGGCGGCCCGGGAACTCAATGTAACCCAGGGTGCGGTCAGCCGTCAGGTCAAGCTGCTGGAGAAAGAACTGGACGTCATCCTTTTTCACCGGCGCCACCGTGCCCTGGCCCTGACCGAACAGGGGAGGCTCCTGGCATCGTCCCTGGCCCGGGCCTTTGATCTCATGGCAGAAGGGGTGACCCGTCTGAAAAATCAGCAGCAGGATCTGAACCTCAAAATTCATCCCACCTTTGCCATCCGTTGGCTGATCCCCAGGCTCCATCTTTTCCAGTCCCTATACCCGGACATCCGGGTCAGGCTGACCACATCCGGGGAGAATGTGGATTTCTCCCGGGAAAACTTTGACGCCGGCATCACCCATCTGGGAGAAGAGATCCCCGGGGTCACCCGGGAACCCATATTAAAAGAGCAGCTCATCCCCGTTTGCGCCCCAAGGCTTGTCAAAGAAGGGCATCATCCCCTTGCCGGGCCCGAAGATCTCAGGCACCATACCCTGCTCCACAACAGCCCGGATTATAAAGAATGGGCTGCCTGGGCCGACCAGACCGGAATCTCCGGACTTTCCCTGGAAAGGGGCCAGGTCTTTGAGGTGGACGACGCCGCTCTCCAGGCAGCCACGGCCGGCCTGGGAGTAGCCCTGGGTGATCTTTTCCTGGTCCGGGATGAGCTTGCCTCCGGGCGCCTCATCGCCCCCCTTGGATTGCCCCCCATCCGGACGGGAAACTACTATTTCTCGTGGCCCAACTTCAACAAAGAATCCAGGGGAGTCAGGATGTTTGGAGATTGGCTCATCAGCACCCTGAATCTCTCTGTCTCCGATTTTGAATCAATTGAATAAAAAAATATCCTGCTTGGGCACGGGAACCTAAAAAAGGCGATTTCCCACTTGCATCCTCTCAAGTTTCATGTATGCTAAATACTTATTACGCGATCAGAACAATCCTCTATACACCGGTGAAGCGAAATACGCAGTTCTCTGCATCCTGAAACCTTTTCCAGACCTGACCGGGCCCTGATCGCCGGATATGGTTCAATTCCTTTTTAACCCAATAAATGGAGTGACGGTTATGAAAAAATACATCTGCCCCATGATGATTGTTTTGCTCTTTTGGGTCTCCCAGACCGTTTTTGCTGCGGATACCTACAAAATTGGAGTCCTTGCCAAGCGGGGGCCGGTAAAGGCCCTGAAGATGTGGAAAAGCACTGGTACCTACCTGACTGAAAAAGTCCCGGGAACCTTTGAGGTGGTTCCCCTGGACTTTGATGCGGTGTTCCCTGCGGTGGAAAAGGGAGAGGTGGATTTCTTCCTGGTCAATTCCTCCATGTTTATCACGGCAAAGGTGAAATACGGGGCCAAGGCTGTTGCCACCATGATCAATTCCAGGCAGGGCAATCCTTTAAAATCATTCGGGGGCGTTATATTGACCAGTGAAGAGAACGACGAAATCAACTCCATAAATGATTTAAAGGGCAAAACCTTTGCAGCGGTGAAAAAATCATCTTTTGGAGGATGGCAGATGGCCTACATGGAACTGCTGAACCAGGGCATCGACCCATTTAAAGATTTTTCCAAACTGGATTTTGCCGGAAAACACGACAACGTGGTTCTGGCTGTTCAGAACGGGGCTTCAGATGCGGGAACAGTCCGCACAGACACCCTTGAAAGGATGGCTTCTGAAGGCATCATTGACATGGAGGAATTTAAAATCCTGAATCCACAGTCCCATAGCGGTTTTCCCTTTGTCTGCTCCACCGCCCTCTATCCGGAATGGCCCATGGCGAAAACCAAGGGCACACCAGATGCGGTTGTCCAGCAGGTGGTCTCCGCCCTCAAGCTGATCAAAGCCGGTGACCAGGCGGCAAAGGACGCCAAAATCGTCGGATGGACAGATGCCCTGGACTACCAGGGGGTGGAGGATCTTCAGATCAAACTCAAAGTAGGCGCCTATCAATAACCCTTGAATTAAATCCAATACTGCCCAAGCCGAGGAAATCAAACCATGGCAATTCAAGTCAATGAAAATTCAGCGCCCTTTCAAAAGGGCGCCAGTCTCTGGACAAAGATACTGGTCCCATTGACCGGCATACTTGCCCTTGCGCTTATAGGGCTGTCTTTGATCATTATCAAGTCCCAGGAATCTTCCCTGAACACCATGGGAAGCCGGATCCAGGACCTTCTGACGGAATCGGGCCGGACCGTGGGACACGATCTTAAAAAAATGGAAACCGACACAGGCAAGAACATGGCCGGGATGGCACAAACCGCCACCGACCTGCTGAGCCGGTCCACGGAAGAAGCGTTGACCCGGGAGAAAAAAAGCATTGAAACCGAGTGGATCAACACGGTCAGTGAGAATGCCGATTCACTGGCCTCACTCCTGGCCAGTGTGGCCCCGGCTGCCATCCTGAACAATGACTATTCCTCGTTGATATCCTATATCAAATCCGCAGGTTCCAATAAGAACGTGGTCTATGCCATGTATATGCGGCCTAACGGCAAACCTTACGTAAGATATATTGACCGGGAAAAAGAAAAAATAAAAACCTATATAGAAAAAGGAGAGGGAAAGAAAAAATACGAAAAAATCATCAACGCTTCCCAGAACGATCCGGATGTCTTTATCGTTAAAAAGGATATGATCCTGGAAGGCAAGGCCCTCGGCTACCTCCTGTTCTGCACCAGCAAGGCGGACATGAACGATAAAATCCGGAAAATGGAAGAGGATTTCCAAGGCCTGATCTCGAGGAATTCAGAGAAAGTCCAGTCGGTTCTGGAAGAGGAATCTTCAAAGGTGATTGCCAGCATCAATCAGATCATCAGTCAAGTCTCCCAGAATAACAACAGCGCAGTCAAACAGACTGCATCCAGCATATCCAGTTTCAGCACCAAGGTCAAAAACCACACCAAAAACAGAATCATGATATTCGGAGCCATCTGCTGCCTGCTGGTCATGGTCTGCAGTTTTCTGCTCTTAAGGTCCCTGATTCTCAAACCCATGGGCCGGATCACGGCAGGCCTGAGAAACATCGCCTCTGGAGAAGGGGACCTGACCCAGCGCCTTAGAATCAAGAACCGGGATGAGCTGGGAGAACTGGCCACATGGTTTAACGCGTTTATCGAGCGGCTCAACAATATCATCGTGGATATCGGGACCAATTCGGAAACCGTGACCGCGGCATCCGGTGAACTTCTCTCGGTTTCCGAACAGATGGCCGAAAGCGCAGAAGACCTCTCGGGCCGTGCCAATATGGTGGCCGGAGCCTCAGAAAAGATGAGTTCAAACATGAACTCTGTTGCAGCGGCCAGCGAGCAGGTCTCCACCAATGTGGGCATTGTGTCTGATTCCGCTTCCCAGATGCAGTCCGCATTCGAAGAGGTGGTCATGAACTGCGAACAGGCCCGGAATATTTCAGATGAAGCGGCAGCCCAGGCAGACCAGGCATCGGACCGGGTGGAATTCCTGGGCAACTCTGCCAGGGAAATCTCCAAAGTGACCGAGGCCATCACCGACATCGCCGAACAGACCAATCTCCTGGCCCTGAACGCCACCATTGAGGCGGCCAGGGCCGGGGAAGCCGGCAGGGGGTTCGCCGTTGTGGCCGGAGAGATCAAGGGCCTGGCCGGGCAGACAGCCCAGGCCACCAATGACATAAAGGCCAAGGTGACGGAAATACAGAATTCCACGGACAATACGGTCCAGGACGTCAAAAAAATATCAAAAGTCATCTTCAAGGTGAATGAGATCGTCACTCTGGTTGTGGCGGCCATGGACAAACAGTCGGCAACGGCCGCTGAGGTGGCTGAGAACATCGACCAGGCTTCCAAGGGCATCAACGAGGTAAACGGGAATGTGGCCTTAAGCTCCCAGGTATCATCAGAGATTACCGGGGATATTTCCGGTGTCACTTCAGTATCTGAAGACATGTCCCGGCGAAGTACCCAGATGAACCGGAGCGCCAAGGACCTGGCCGGTCTATCCTCAAAGCTCAGGGATATGATCAGCGTGTTCAAGGTATCCGCCACAGACGCAGGAATTGACCAGAGTTCGGATATCTCTGAACAGGATATCCCGGATCTCATGCCCTGGGGTCCCAAACTGGCCCTGAACATTCCTGAGATTGACGAACAGCATATCAAGCTCATCTCACTGATCAATCAACTGCACAAGGCCATGAAAATCAAACAGGGCCGGGAAAAATCAGGAGAAATCTTGGCCGGCCTTGCAGAGTACACGGTCTACCACTTCGGATTTGAGGAGGAGTTGTTTGAGAGGTACGCCTACCCTGGACGGGAAGAGCATTTGGCCATTCACAGGGAACTTGTAGATAAGGTCATGACCCTCAGAGAAGAGTTTGACCAGGGCAAGGCAACCCTGACCATGGATCTGATGACCTTTCTCACCGACTGGCTGAAAAACCATATCATGAAAACAGATAAGGCATATGCCCCTTTTTTAATGGAAAAAATGGAGGCTGAATAAAAAAATATGATTAAGGAGCCCCTCCCATGCCCCGACTCGGCATCGTTACCTGCCAGATATTGGAACTTGAATTTGCCCACCTTCTTTTGACGGACAGGGATGTTACAAAGATCTGGGGGATAGATGATGAATTTTCCCGGGAGCTGATCCGGATTCTGAAACATGGGAATCTTAAACCCGTTCACAGGATAACCAGAATTCAGGACTTTCAGCCCGACCCTGCCCGGGGCCTTGATGTGCTGGTCCGGGTCCTGCAGGTGGGGCTGCATTCCAATATTCCCAGGCTCCGCCGGGCTGTGGAAGACGCGGTCAGGGAAATGGCGCCTCTTGTGGATGGGGTTTTTCTGGGATACGGCCTGTGCGGCAACGCCCTGAAAGACCTGGATGGGCTTTTTTATGATATCTCCGTTCCCGTGACCCTGACCATGGATGACAAAGAGCCTGTGGATGATTGTGTGGGCCTTGTCATCGGCGGCAGGAAAAAGTATTACGAGCAGCAATGCCTGTGCGCGGGAACCATGTTCATGAATGCCGGGTTTTCAAGGCATTGGCAGGACATCATCACCATGGACATCCCTGAAAAACTGCACCACAAAAAAGAGAGAATCCTGGAAAAGATCATGGGCTCTTATCAGCGCAGCCTGCTCCTGCCCACTCCGGTGATGGAAGAAGATGAACTCCGGGAAAATTCAAGGGAATTCAACCGGACCTACCGGCTCAGGGTGGAGTCCCATCCCGGAACCCTGGAACTGCTTGAACGGGCATGGCAGACAGCCAAATCCGGTGGCCAATGAACCGGCTCAGGATCTAAAGGCTCCTCCCCCGGAGAGAAGGCTTAGGGGTTTGGTTTTCATGATTCTGTAGGCGGCGCCAAGCCCCGTGGCCATGCAGATGGCCGTGGACGACACCAGGATCAGGGCGGAAGATCCCAAATCAAAGGCCCAGAGACTGTCAAAAAAATACCCGGAAATTCCCAGGGAAAACCCGGTACTCAGGGCCAGGGCAAACAATCCGGCGGAAAATCCGATAAATCCGAATTCCACCAGGGTAATGGTGGAGAGGATCTGAAAATCCGCTCCCATGACCTTGAGCAGGTTGATCTGGGCCTCACTTTTCCGGGCCTCATGCCGGGCAATGGAAAAAACGGAAACCAGGCCGGCGGCCAAAGCCAGCCAGGCCATGAAACGGACGGACAGGGAAAGCCGGTCCGTAACGTCAAGTATGGTGGCCGCGGTCCGGGCCACGTCAATAACGGAGATATTGGGGAATCGGTCCACGATCCTGTTCTTGAGGTCCTCTCTTTGTTCCGGGGCCAGATTTGAGATGGTGGCAAGATAGGTCTTGGGGGCATCGTCTAATACCCCGTCCTGGAAAAGCATGAAAAAATTGGGCTGAAAACTTGCCCAGCGCACCCTGCGCAGATTGACCACCCTTCCTCTGAGGGGAATCCCCTGGACATCAAATCCCATGACATCCCCCATTTTCAACCCCATGCGGTCGGCAAATCCCTGTTCCATGGAGATCTCAAAGGGCTTTTCAGACCCGAAATCCCAGGGAAGATCGGACATGGGATTTCCCTGGACGATTTTTTCCGACGGATAAAGATCTTTGCGATGGGAAAAATTAAACTCCAGACGGAGCCCCCTGTTTCCGGTCTTCCGGTCTTTTCGAAAAAAGGGCTTGTCATTTACGGACAGAATCCTTCCCCGGACCATGGGGGAGATATGGGTCAGGTCTCCTTTTCCGGCCGCTATAAATTCCATGAGTGCTTTTTGCTGGTCCTCCTGGATATCCACCAGAAAGAAAACCGGGACCTTGAGTCCCTCGGGCCGCATGATCTCCGTTTCAAGTCCCTTCCGGACCTGGGGGATCACGGATATGAGAAAAATCCCCATGGCAATGGTCACAAAACAGGACAGAGAAGACCACTTGTTCCGGAACAGGTTTCTGAAGGCGATCCGGCCGGGCATGAATCCCATGCGGGCCGGGATCTTGCACGATAAAAAGATAAGCATGCCGGCCAGAAAGAAAAATCCCAGGGCAAGGATAAATCCCAGGGAAAAAATCATGCCTTCCCAAAAGGATCCGGATGTATACGAGGCCGTAAAGAAAAGGGCCAGGATCCCCGGAACAGATGAGACCACAGCCCAGAGCCTGGCTCTTTTCATGCCGGCTTTGCCGGCAGAGCCGGCCCGGAGCAGGGTCAGGGGTTTGATGGTGAAAATCCGGGCAAACAGGGGAAGGCAGAAGACCAGGCTTCCGGCCATGCCCAGTCCCAAAGCCATCCCTATGGCTCTCGTATCCAGAGCGATTGTAAGCCCTGCCGGCATCAGTCCCTTGAAAATCACGGGAAAGGCCGGAAGAAGAAAAATGGAGATCAGTGCGGCCAAAAGAGAGGCCAGGCTGCCCAGGACCATGAGCTGGAAACTGATGAGCAGATAGATTTCCCGGCGGACCCCTCCCATGCTCATGAGGATGGCCGTCTGTCTGGATTTAAGATTCAGAAACCCACGGAACAGGTAGGCAGCCGCCATTCCGGCCAGAAAAAGGGCCACGATACTGACCAGGCCCATGTACCGGGTAAAATACCGGGTCAACCGCCCCAGGCGGCGGTTGACGTCCCCCGGGCCGAATACGTTGATCCGGGGCTGACCCTGGCTCAGTTCAAAAAATCCCTCCTTAAGTTCCCTTGCCTTTTCCTGGATATGAACTTCCCGGTTGAACCGGTAAAAATACCGGTACCGGATCCGGCTCCCGAATTGAACCAGGCCGGTTCCCTCCAGTTGATTCAATCCCATATAGATCTTGGGGGCCAGCTCGAATTCCGTCAAAGAGGTATCCGGGTCATCCCTGAAAAAATCCCGGATAAAAAAATTTTTATGCCCCAGCCTCAAAACCGGTTCTTTACCGGCAAGGTTCTGAATGCCCAGCGTCCGGGCCGTGTCCCGGGTCATGAACAGCCCCGGCCGGGACTGGACATCTCCGGGCCTTGCATCCCCTTCAAAGGCAAAGGCCCCGTAGAGGGGATAAAATTCATCCATGGCCATGACCCGGACCATCCTGGCCCGGTCCCCTCCCCTGACCATGGTAAAAAAGGTGACCAGCCTGGCCCTTTGGACATCCTTTCCCAGAACCTGTCCGGCCAGGTCCAGATCCGCCGGGGTCAGGGGGGAGTTGGCTGCCAGGACCAGATCCGCCTTTAGGATCTCCTTGAGATTTTCATCCATGTGGCGGTTGAGGGAAAAGCTAAAGGACTGGATGGCAATGAACCCGGCCAGACCCAGGGAGAGGTTTAAAATAAAGAACAGGGAAAAACTCCTGGCCTTGATCAGCTCCCGGAGACCCATTCCAAGCCAGAATTTCAAGACAATATCCCCTTATCCAGGTGGAGGACCCGGCTGCACCGGCCTGCCAGTTCCCCATTATGGGTCACCAGAACCAGGCTTTTGCCTTCCTGTTTGGCCAGATCAAACATGAGGTCGGCAATGATCTCTCCGGTCCGGGTGTCCAGATTGCCCGTGGGCTCGTCCGCCAGAACCAGGGAGGGGTTGGTGACCAGGGCCCTGGCAATGGCCACCCGCTGGCATTCCCCGCCGGAAAGCTGCCCGGGCAGATGGTTTTTCCGCTTGGTCAGTCCGGTCTTTTCCAGCATATCCAGGGTCCGCTCCCGGATATTGCCGGCCTTGAGAATCTCCAGGGGCAGGCTGATGTTCTCCTGGGCGGTCAAATGGGGCATGAGGTGGAACTGCTGAAAGATGATCCCGATGTTCCCGGCCCTGAACCGGGCCAGCCGGTCCTCGGCCATGGAGGAGAGATTCTGTCCGTTCAGGACCACCTCGCCTTGATCCGGAAAATCCAGCCCGGCAATGAGGGAGAGCAGGGTGGTCTTGCCCGACCCGGACTGACCGATGATCGCCCGGGTCTGGCCCGCTTCCATTGAAAAACCCACCTCTTTGAGCACCTCGATCCGGGCGGAACCCGGCAGAGAAAAAGACTTGTGAATCCCCCTGACCTCAAGCATGTTCACCTCCTTTGAATCTCTTCCAGGATAAAGGGGAGGACCGTCCGGGCGATGATCCGGTGCCCCTCTGGATTGGGGTGGATCCCGTCTGCCTGGTTCATACCGGCCACCCCTCCCACACCTTCCAGGAGAAAGGGAATCAGGGGAATCTTATGCTTATCCGCCAGGGTCGGGAACACCAGTCTGAAATCCCGGGCATACCGGGGTCCGTAATTGGGCGGGACTTCCATGCCGGCCAGGATGACATCCATCCCCTGCCCCCTGGCAAATTCAAGGGTCTTTCCCAGATTCTCCTCCATCTTCTCCGTGGAAAGTCCCCGGAGACCATCATTGGCCCCCAGGGCCAGGACAAGGATATCGGGTTCCGCCCTCCGGAACCACTTGAGCCGGGACAAACCACTGGCCGTGGTGGAACCGCTGATACTGCCGTTGATGACACTCACCCCGTCGATCCCTTTGGCTTTGATCATTTCATCCACCAGGGCCGGATAGGCCTGGCTTGGCTCCACCCCCAGTCCGGCTGTGATGGAATCTCCCAGGAACAGGATCTTTATGGAAACTTCTTCCCGGGCTTCCAAGGGTGAAACACAAATCAAAAACACAAATAGAATAAAATTTAATACTATTTTAACCATATGAATCTTTTCCAGCTTTTCTCGCTGATTCAGTTTTTCCTGCTTTCCCACTGATATTGACTTATAAGCACGACTCGATTAAATTCAATTCCATCAACCCCAAAAAACATATCCAAGGAGATACCATGCTGTACCGGAAAATGCCAAAATTAAAAGAAGAATTATCCGTCCTGGGATTCGGGTGTATGCGGCTGCCCGTGAACAAGGACCGGACCATTGATGAAAAACGGGCCATTGCCCAGATCCGGCGGGCCGTGGACAAGGGGGTCAACTACATTGACACGGCCTGGCCCTACCATGGGGGCAAAAGCGAACCCCTTGTGGGCAAAGCCCTGGAAGAAGGGTACCGGGAAAAGGCCAATATCGCCACCAAACTGCCCTCCTGGATGGTCAGGGACCGGGAGCATATGGATTTTTTCCTCAACGAGCAGCTCAAGCTGCTGAAAACCGGACAGATCGATTATTATCTGATCCACAACCTGGCCGGCCCGGTCTGGGAAGACCTCATGAAAAAAGATATTCTGGATTTCATTGACAGGGCCAAGGCCGACGGCCGGATCAGAAACGCAGGATTCTCCTTCCACGGCCATATTGACGATTTTAAAACCATCGTGGATGATTATCCCTGGGAATTCTGCCAGATCCAGTACAACTATCTGGACGAGGTTCACCAGGCCGGAACCGAAGGCCTGAAATACGCGGCGGCCAGGGATCTGGGCATCGTCATCATGGAGCCCCTGCGGGGGGGCAATCTGGGACTGCCAAAACCGCCGCCGGATGTGGATAAGATCTGGAAGCAGGCGGATCCGGCCCGTACCCCGGTGGAATGGTCCCTGCGATGGATCTGGGACCACCCCGAGGTCACGGTGGTATTGTCGGGGATGAACGAGGAAGCCCATATTGAAGAGAACCTGAAAATTGCCGGCCAGGCCCTTCCCGGCTCCCTGACACAAAAGGAAAAAGACCTGGTCAAACAGGCCTCGGATACTTATAAGCGCCTCATGAAGGTGGGCTGCACCGGATGCGAGTACTGCAAGCCCTGCCCGGAAGGGGTCAATATCTCGGCAGCCTTTGAGGTGTTCAACAAGTATCATCTCTTCAAGAACCTGGAAGAGGCCAAATTCATGTATGCGGCCCGGTGCGGCGGAATCTTCTCCAATACGGACCCGGGCTGGGCCTCCAGCTGCATCCAGTGCGGGGAATGCCTGGAAAAATGTCCCCAGTCCATCCCCATTCCCGACATGCTGGAGGAAGTGGTCCGGGACCTGGAAGACGATCAGCTCCAGAACCGCCTGGAACAGGTAAAGAAGATGCTCAATATGGAGTAAGGAGCTGTTGAACCCTGAGCCGGCCGTATGGGAGATCATCCCCGGGCCGGTTCTCTTTTCACGGAGATCCGGGCGGAGGCGATCGGCGTCTCCAAGGCTTCCACAAAAAATCTCTCCCATCATCTTGGTTTGAGGAATTTGAAACCCATGAAAATCCTGCACACATCAGACTGGCATCTGGGCCGCTCCCTTTACGGACGGAAAAGATACGATGAGTTTTCTTCATTCCTGGACTGGCTGAGCACGACAATACAAGATGAAAAGATCGATGTCCTGCTCATTGCCGGAGATATCTTTGATACGGGGACGCCGGGCAACCGGGCCCAGGAACTTTACTATCGGTTCCTCTGCAGGGTTTCAGATTCATTCTGCCGTCATATCCTTGTCATTTCAGGCAACCATGACTCCCCTTCCTTTTTAAATGCCCCCAGAGAACTCCTCCGGGCATTGAAGGTCTACGTTGTCGGCTCAATCACTGAACATCCGGAGGATGAAGTGATCGTGCTCAAGGATGAAAAGAATCTTCCCCAGGCAATTGTCTGCGCAGTTCCCTATCTCCGGGACAGGGATATCCGGATTGTTGAGCCCGGGGAAACCATTGAAGACAAGAACAGAAAACTGGTCCGGGGCATTCAGGAACACTATGCCGAGGTCGCCGCCATTGCGGAAAAAAAGCGCAAAGCCCTGCTTCAACAATCAAACATCAAAAATCCACAATCCCAGATTCCCATCATTGCCATGGGCCATCTTTTCACCGCCGGCGGTGAAACCGTTGACGGAGACGGGGTAAGAGAGCTCTATGTCGGTTCCCTGGCCCATGTGGGCAAGGAGGTATTTCCCCTGTCCATCGATTATCTGGCCCTGGGACACCTCCATGTGCCCCAACGCGTCGGAGGAGCCGAACATATCCGCTATAGCGGCTCCCCGATTCCCATGGGCTACGGCGAAGCCGGACAGACCAAAAAAGTGGTCACCATTGAATTTAACGGAGCAGCTCCTCTGATTCAAGAGCTGAGAATTCCCTGTTTTCAACCCCTGGAGAGAATCGTGGGTTCCCTTGACGACATTCTTTCAAAAATTGAACGGCTGAAAACGGAGAAAAGCACGGCATGGCTGGAGATCGAATATACCGGAGCAAAGATCGTCGGAGACCTCCGGGAAACCCTGGAAGAGGCCCTGGCAGATTCTGTCATGGAGATCCGGCGGATAAAAAACAAAAGGCTGACTGACCGGGTCATCCATGCCATTCAGGAAAACCAGACCCTGGATGATCTGGATGTAAACGATGTCTTTGAACGCTGTCTGGATGCCTTTGATGTTCCGGATGAGGACCGGGTTGAATTGACCGGTTCTTATAAGGAAATCGTTAAAGACTTGCTGGAGGAAGATGTGAATGAAGTTTGATTTTTGATTGAGAATTTTTGATTTGGAGAAAACCCATGAGAGCATTCATAAATCCTGCTTCTGAAATCAAACATGAAAAAGGGAATTTGGGGTTTGAAAGGGCCGGAACTAAAAAATAGAACAAAGCCGTTCGCGTTGAGAATCATGAAATCAATCGATGCATTACCCAAAACCACATCTGCCGATACGATTGGACGGCAAATTATCCGGTCTGCCACATCTGTTGGTGCCAATTACAGGGCAGCATGCCGGGGCAGATCAAAAGCGGAATTTATAGCAAAGCTTGGCGTTGTTGCAGAAGAAGCGGATGAAACCTGCTTTTGGCTTGAGCTGATTATCGAAGGTGGATTACTGCCCAAAGAAAAAGTGGAGCCGTTACTCAAAGAGGGGGATGAATTGACTGCAATATTTGTATCTTTAGTCAAGACCTCCAAAGGCAATCAAAAATCATGAAGATCCTCGAACTTAGATTCAAAAACTTAAATTCTCTCTACGGGGAGTGGTTCATTGATTTCACAGACCCGGAATATATAGCCAACGGCATCTTTGCGCTGACCGGCCCCACCGGTGCGGGGAAATCGACCATTCTCGATGCCATCTGTCTGGGGCTCTACGGGGCAACCCCCCGGCTTGGGAAAATCACAAAAAGCGGCAATGAGATCATGTCCCGGCAGACCGGGGAATGCTATGCCGAGGTGATGTTTGAATCCCAGGCCGGCAGATTCCGCTGTCACTGGGCACAGCACCGGGCCCGGAAAAGAGCAGACGGGAACCTGATTGACGCCAGGCACGAAATCAGTGATATGGAGACGGGAAAGCCCATTGAGACCAAAAAGAGTCTGGTACCGGGGGTTATTGAAGAAAAAACAGGCATGGATTTCGACCGGTTCACCCGGTCCATCCTGCTGGCCCAGGGAGGGTTTGACACATTTCTCAAAGCCGATGTGGAACAGAAATCCAGAATACTCGAACAGATCACCGGTACGGGGATTTATTCGGAAATCTCCCGGCGTGTCCATGAGCGGCAGAGGGATGAACGGGAAAAGCTGAATCTTTTACAGGCAGAGACTTCCGGTATCGCAATTCTTGAACCGGAGCAGGAAAAAGAGATTCAAAAGGATCTTGAAAACAAACAAGAACAGGAGATCCGGCTGGCCGCCCAAAAAAAAGAGATCCAAAAGGCCGTTACATGGCTGATCCATCTGGAGGAATTAAAAAAAGAGATCCGCTCCCTGTCAGAGGAAACAAAAACGATTCAAACCGAAATCAAGGCATTCAAACCCGAAGGGGAAAGGCTGGACCGGGCACTGAAGGCCGCCGAATGGGAAGGCAGATATGCCACACTTGCAGAGATCCGCAAACAGCAAACCCAAGATCAGGCGGCCCTGGAAAGGGAAAAAGAGAGACTTCCTAAGCTGGAGGAGGACTCGGAACAGCGGGAAAAAGCATTGGCCGCCGCTGAACAGAAGACCCTCAAGGCCAGGGCAAAACTAAAACAGACGGCCCCGCTGATCCAGAAAGTCCGCTCCCTTGATCTAAAACTTGCCGAACAGGAAAAGGCTCTCTTTGAAGGAGAAAAGAGCTGTAAAAAAGAGGCGGCCAAAATTGAATCCCACAGAGAGCTTGAACACAGGGAAAAGGAAAAGCAGATCCAGGCCCGCAGGGATTTGGAGCTTGTGGAGCACTACCTCAAAGATCACTCCCAGGATGAATGGCTGCTGGGAGGCCTGGCCGGAGTTGAGGAACAGCTGAACCGTATCCTCTCCAGGCAGGAAGAGATCCGGCAGAAGGCAATTGAACGGGAACAGGCCGGAACCGCCCTGGAACAGGCAACCAAGAAACTCAGAAATTCCGAAAAACAATTCAGGAACCAAAAAAAGGAACTGGACCAGGCTGCCAGGTCCCTCCTTCAGGGAAAAGATGTTTTAAGGAAACTTCTTGGCAACCGGATGCTGCGTGAATACCGCAGCGAAAAAGAGACCCTTCTCAGGGAGATGGCCTTTCTTGCAAGAATCGCAGAACTTGAAGTTCATCGCAGCCGCCTGGAAGACGGAAGGGCCTGCCCCCTTTGCGGCTCCAGAGAACACCCTTTTGCCCAGGGAAATGTTCCTGTGCCGGATAAAACGGAAAAAAAAATTGAAGCCCTCTCTGAACGGATCCGGAAGGCCGAGGCCCAGGAGGCGGCCATTAACAAACTTGAAACCGATGAAAGCGAAGCCCGGAATCATCTGACCGAGAGTGAAAAGCACCAAACCGCCGCAGCCAATGAAAAACAGACGGCTCAAAAGCACCTTTCCGACCTGACAAAAAACTTGAATATTGCCCGGGCCGGCTTTGAAGAGCTGAAAAAGGCCGTATCCGTCAAACTGCTGCCCCTGGGGATCGACCGATTCCCTGAGGATGTCCCCTCCCTGGTCAGATCCTTGAGGGATCGGCTGGAAAAGTGGCAGGTTCAGGTTAAAAAAAGGGGAGAGATAGAAAAGAGGATCTTTGAATCAGAGGGAGAGGTAAAGCGGCTGAATGCGGTGATTGAAACCCAGGCCGTCGCCCTGGCGGAAAAACAGAAGGCATTGGAGTCCATCAGAAAGGAGTGGGATGACAGCCGAAGGCAGCGACGGGAACTGTACAAAGATAAAGATCCCGATATAGAAGAACTGGGGTTGAATAAAGGGATTGACCATGCCGAGGCAGCCGAAAAGCAGACCCGGACCCTGAACGATGAGGCCCGGCAGAAATTGAATTCCGCAAAGACCCGTTTTGTTTCCCTGGAAGAAGGAATCCTACAGAGAGAATCTGAACTTGAAAAGCTTGAAAAGGATTTTTCCGCCTCTATTCAATCGGCAGGGTTCTTCGATGAAAAAGAATTCCTTGCGGCCCGGCTTGGGGGAGATGAACGGGCCCGGCTCACGGCCAAGGCAAAGGATCTGGATGACCGCCGGACAGATCTCAGGGCCAGGCAAAAAGACCGGGAGAATCGTCTGGCCATGGAAATTGCCGGAAAAATAACGGACAAGACGCGAGGGGAACTTGAACCCGAGCTGGAGAAATCGGAAAAAGAGCTGGAGCAACTCAGGGATGCCATTGCCGGTTTGAAGCATACCCTTTTCGAAAACAAGGCCGCCCGAGAGAGGATAAAGGAAAAACAGGCCTTAATCCAGGCCCGGAAAAAAGAGTGCCTGCGCTGGGAAAAACTGCACGGTCTCATCGGATCTGCCGACGGAAAAAAATACCGGAACTTTGCCCAGGGCCTGACATTCGAACTCATGGTAGCCCATGCCAACCGGCAGCTTGAAAAGATGACCGACCGGTATCTGCTGATTCGGGATGAGAATCGGCCCCTTGAGCTGAACGTCGTGGACAACTACCAGGCCGGCGAAATCCGGTCCACCCAAAACCTGTCCGGCGGTGAAAGCTTTATTGTCAGCCTGACCCTTGCCCTTGGACTCTCAAAAATGGCCAGCCGCAAAGTCAGGGTGGATTCCCTTTTCCTGGACGAGGGCTTCGGCACCCTGGATGACGAGGCATTGGAGACAGCCCTGGAAACCTTGTCCGGTCTGCACCAGGATGGAAAACTGATCGGTATCATCTCCCATGTTTCCGCCCTGAAGGAGAGAATCGCCACCCAGATCACCGTACAGCCTATCACCGGCGGGAAAAGCGGCATCATTGGTCCGGGGTGTCAAAAAGCCGTGAACATGAACTAGAAGGGAACCGGTGATGAATCAAAAACCGGTCAGCCCGACTCCTTCAGATCCTCTCTTAAATCAATGGTCAGCCGGTATTCCGAGGATTCCGGATCCAGGGCCACTCTGAACCCCAGTTTTCGTCCCAGGGCAAGCATGGGGGCATTGGTGGTGATGACCGGGCCGCTGACCTTTTCCAGCCCGTATTTTTTAGCGCTCATCAGGGCCTGTTTCAGCAGAACCGATCCGATCCCCTTTCCATGCCAGCTATCGTCAAGGACAATGGCGAATTCCCCTGCCCTCCTGTCGGGCGAAAAAATGATCCGGGCCACGCCCAGGATCCTGGGCCGGGGATCCGGATCTTTGGAATTTCTCCGTAGAACTGCGCACAGGGCGATCTCCCGGTCATAGTCGATCTGGGTCAGCCGGACCAGCATGGACTTGGATATATGCTTGATGGGTGAAAAGAACCTTAAATAGACGGTCTCCGGGGAAAGGGCCTCAAAAAGATCGACAATCCCTCCGGCATCCCCGGGCCGGATGGGCCGGAGAAACACCTCTTCTCCTTCCCGGGTGACGAATTCCGATTCCTGCCGCCAGGGATAGGGGCTGATGATCAGATGGGCCGGGGCCTGGGTCCGGGATTTTTCCAGCTCGATGCGGGCCCGGGTGATCTTGAACTCACCCTTGGCTGCCCGGACCGGATTCATGTCCAGGCGCTTTATCTGGGGATAATCCGTGACCATCCGGCTGATGAGGATCAGGATCTCTTCCAGCCGGGAACAATCGATTTTCCGGATATCCTTGTATCCGTGGAAGAGTTTTGAAATCCGGGTCTCTTCCATGGCGCGCCGGGCCAGAAGCCGGTTCAGGGGAGGAAGGGCCAGGGCCCTGTCCCCCTGGATATGGGTCATGGCCCCTCCGGCACCGAACCAGATCACCGGCCCGAACAAGGGGTCGTGCAGGGCGCCCATGGTCAGCTCATAATCCGGCTCTTCCGGGCTCTCTTCCAGATATATCCCGTAGGAGGACAAAAACTCTGCCGGTCTGTTGCCATCAATTGAAACCCGGGCCCGGTCCAGCCAGGATTCCATGATCCTGTCGGCTTTTTCCCGGTCAATGGACAGGCGCCTGTCCGTGCGATAGGGAATCTGCTGGAGCATCTCCATGTTCCGGCCGAACTTGAAAAGGTTGGCAAAGGCCCTGACCGCCCGCTCGGGTGTATCATAGGTGATGATTCCCTTTTCATTGAGGATGGCCCTGGATCCGTCAATATGCTTTCCCCCCAGCCAGGCCGTGAACACGGGAAAAGGCGCGGTTTCAAGAAGCTTTACCAGGGCCTTGGCAATGGGGGTGCAGTCATAGATGCCCACCGGGGAGCTCAGGAGCAGGAGCCCGTCGATTCCCCTGGCCCGAATGCAGGCCTCAACCACCCGGATATAATTTTCAGGCCTGGAAGCCTGGATCAGTTCAATGGGATTTTTCCGGCTCCAGCTGGATCCCAGAAAATTGTCCAGTTCCCGGATAAAGTCCCCATCCAGGACAGCCGGTTCCAGCCCGTGGTGGGCCATGGCATCTTCGGCCATGACCCCGGTTCCGCCGCCGTTGGAGACAATGGCCAGCCTGGGGCCTTTGGGCCGTTTCCCCTTGGCCAGGAATTCCGCACAGTCGAAAAGGGCCTGGAATCCGTGAACCCTTAAAATTCCCGCCCGTTTAAAAGCAGTATCATAGATCTCATCCCGGCCGATTCCAATGCCGGTTCCCGATTGACCCGATTTCAGGACAATGATGGGCTTGACCCTGGAAACGGCCCGGGCCGCACTCATGAACTCCCTCATCCGGGTCAGAGTTTCCAGATACATGAGGATGCTCTCCACCCCGGGATGGGATCCCAGGTAATCCAGCAAGTCGGCAAAATTCACGTCCGCCTGGGACCCCAGGCTGACAAAGTGGCTGAAGCCCACGTTTTCCCGCATGGCAAGGTCAAGAACCGATGTAATGATCCCTCCGCTCTGGGAAAGAAAGGCGATTTTACCGGGCAGGGGTGTCTGGGCCATGAAGCTGGCGTTCAATTGATGGAAGGTATTTACAATTCCCACGGAATCCGGGCCCAGGATCCGGATTCCGGTTTCGCCGGCCGCCTGTTTGATCCTCCGTCCGGCTTCGGACCGGCCGTCCCTTATGGCGGTCCGGTCGGCGGACAGGATCACGGCTCCCCCCATATTTTTCCGGCCGCAGGTCCGGACGATATCCGGCACAACAGCCATGGGCACGGCAATGACGGCCATGTCCAGACCCGAAGGGAGATCCGAGGCATCCGGACAGCAGGGAATTCCCCTGATGATCTTATACTTGGGGTTCACCGGAAAAATGTCCCCTTTGAATCCGCCGGCCCCCAGGCTGTTCATCACGGCAGCCCCGACACTCCCCCTGTTGGGACTGGCTCCGATCACGGCAACAGAGGAGGGTTCAAAGAGTTTATCTAAGTTTTCTATGCCCATGGCAGGGCATACCATCCGGGAGGTTTTTTATCAATATTTTATCCGATCGACAGCAACTCCCGGATGATCTTTGAGAGTTCTGACCCGATGACCGGTTTTTGGAGATATCTTTTAATTCCCGCCTTTACGGCCTCTTCTTTGGTAAAGCTTCCATGGTACCCCGTACAGATGATAATGGGAATATCCTTTCTGATCTCCAATATCTTTTTGGACAGCTTGTCCCCGTTCATTCTGGGCATGGTCATGTCGGTGATGATGAGATCGAACCGGGCAGGGTCCCTGGTAAATGACTCCAATGCCGATTCCCCGTTGTCAAAGGTGGATACCTGATACCCCTGTCTTGAGAGAATGGCCTTTAATGTGGTCAGGATGGCATGTTCATCATCCACGAGCATAATATTTCCGGTGGCGGATTTAAGGGATGTTTTCCTTTCCCCTGGCCCGGGGGTGCGGGTTCGCTCGGTTTCAATGACCGGAAGATATATCTGAAAGCTTGTGCCTGAGCCAAGTTCGGTGTCAAGGTTTATAAACCCGGCATGTTTTTTCACGATCCCGTCGACAACGGCCAGGCCTAAGCCCGTACCCTTTCCCACCTCTTTTGTGGTAAAATAGGGATCAAAGATCTTCTCCCGGATCCGGGGAGGGATACCGGGTCCGGTATCCCTCACTTCAAGCCTCAGATATCTGCCCGGAGAAAGACCTGATCCCATGGGGATCTCATTTTCTCCGAGCCGCTCCTCATCCAGCCCCAGGGTTAAAACTCCGCCCTCATCTCCCATGGCATGATAGGCGTTGGTACAGAGGTTCATGACGACCTGATGGATCTGGGTGGGGTCTGCAAGGATCGTGGCTTTTGTTTTGATCTTATCCCTGATTTCGATACTTGAAGGGAGGGTCGGCCGGATCAGCTTTAATACCTCTTTTAAGATAACAAACAGACTGAGCGGCTGTTTGCTGTATTTGGCCTGGCGGCTGAATGAGAGGATCTGCTGAATCAGGGACGAGGCCCTCAGGGCTCCTTCAAATATCTTCCGGTTATAGGCCTTTACCTGTTCAGGTTCGTTGACATGGGAGTCTATCAATTGGGAGTAGCCGAACATGCCGGAAAGAATATTGTTGAAATCATGGGCAATCCCGCCGGAAAGAGTGCCGATGGCTTCCATTTTCTGGGCCTGGCGAAGCCTGTCCTTTAGCTCAGACTTTTCTTCTTCGGCCTGTTTCTTTTCCGTCAGATCCATGGTCAATGCATAGAACCCGCTTACTTTTCCCCGGGTATCGGTTTCTGAAACATAGTGGATTTCATACCATTTTTTATTTTTTTTCGAGGTCAGGAAAGAAAATTCAAACCGTCCGGATTTTCCGGACAGGGCATTCTCAATATGGGGCCTTACTCTGTCATAATTCTTTTCCCCCAGAATGGTTTTCATCCGTCTGCCGATGATCCCATGACGTTTTAACCCGAAGGAGCGTTCAAATTCCCGGTTCACAAAGACATAGCGTTCATCGGCATTGACATAGGATATCTGTGCCGGCAGGTTGTCGATCAGCAATTGCAGCCTTTTTTCATTTTCTTTTGCCGATTCAAACTGTTTCAACAATTGGGGATAATAGCTTTTTCGCGTCGATTCCAGGCTCAGCTCCAGGAACTTTCTCCGGGCTGACCGGTGTGTTTTACTATGATCCGGCTTATCCATATACCTTGTTTCAACTTCCCTTTTCCCGATATTTATTCATAAATCTGGTGATATAATTTTTCAATATCTTCCAAACCCGCCTCTTTGGGGTTTGTGGCCAGGCACGGGTCCATAAAGGCAAACTCTGCCAGCCTGGGGATATCCGAAGACCGGACTCCCAGATCGATCAGCTTCTGGTCGATCTCCAATTGTTTCCTTAATGAGGTGATTCGGTTGGAGATCACAACCCCTTTTTCCGGAAATCCATATTCCTCCATGTTTAAATGCATGGCCTCTGCCAGCTGGTCATATTTTTCAGATGAAGCCGGGTAGTTAAACCGGACCACTTTTTCAAGAAGAAGGGCGTTGCATTCCCCATGGGGAAGGCCCAGCGCACCGCCCAGGCTGTGGGCCATGGCATGGACCAGGCCCAGGCTGGCATTGGAAAAGGCCAGACCCGCCATGAGGCTGGCCGTCATCATCTTATCCCGGAAGATCATATTGTCCGGTTCCTGATATGCCTTGAGCAGGTTCTCCGAGACGATCCTGACGGCTGCCCTTGCCGCCATATCCGTCAAAGGGGAGGCCGCCGTCGACACAAAGGCCTCAAATGCATGGCAGAGAGCATCCATGCCCGTGGCTGCCGTCAGTTCAGGGGACATGGTTGCCGTGGTCCCTGGATCGACCAGGGCGATATCCGGGATGACCATCTTGCTTATAATGGCGATTTTCACTTTCCGCCGGGTGTCCGTGATAATGGCAAACTGAGATACATCGGCCGAGCTCCCGGACGTGGTGGGGATAAAGATCAGGGGAGGGCCGGGATTGGGAATCATATCAACCCCCTCAAACTCAAGGATATTGCCCGGATTCCCCATGACAACCCCTATGCCTTTGGCGCAGTCCATGGGGCTGCCACCTCCGACGGCAATGATCAGGTCACAGCCTTCATCCCTGCAGATTTTTGCTCCTTCCATGACCTCATGATCTTTGGGATTGGCGGTCACACCGTCAAACACGGCGTAGGGGATCTTGGACCCTTTCAGGCTTTTTTCAACGGACAGGGTCCAGCCCGCCTTTCGGACACCGGGATCCGTGACGATAAAGACCTTGGATGCACCGAAATTGGATGCATGGCGGCCGGACAAGGATAGGGCGCCCTGGCCGTAGACGATTTCCGGAGCCAAAAAGGTTCTGAGATCCAACAGAGAATCCATATTCATGATGCCTCCTTTGATGATCGTTTGTTCTGGATTCGAATCTTATTATCGAGCCTTGCCCCCAGTCCGGGTTTTTTGGATCCTCTTCCCCGTTTCCGATTTAACCGGCGGCTTGAATAAGATCGCTTTAATCCCTTCCCCGGGATGCAAGAGAAGGAGGCAAGAAGACTTCAGCAAAGGAAGAGAACAGATCCGGTTATGGGAAGATCTGGACGATGGGCTTTCAGGTCAGGTCTATTTATATTCTATTGTCTCCCCGGGAAATACTGCCTGTTTTCAAAAAATGGAATCAGGTCCATGATACAATAATAAAGCCTGCAAGGCAAAAGAGATTTAAAAACAATCCCGGTTCAAAAAGGAACATTGTAAATTTGTCCGGAAAAACTCCGAGACCCTCCCGGAAAGAAGGAAGAGATGGAAGGATCCCAGAGCCGGACAGGACATCCGGCTCTGGGAAGGCAGCGTCTCCACGGGCTGCAGTGGACCGCTTTTTTCTGGCCGTTCTTTTAGATCACCTCTTTCTCTTCAAGGAACCCTATCAACCGTGTGGCCTGGCCTTCGGCCATGGTGCCCCCCAGGCTCACGGCCACGCCGACGCACTCCAGCATTTCCCGGGCCGAGGCACCCAGCTTGAGGGCTTCATCGGCCTGGTAGAGGATGCATGCCCGGCAGCCGTGGATCATGGCTGCGGTCATGGCCATGAGTCTTTTGGTTTTGGCGTCGATGGCCCCGTCGGAATAGGCCTGCCCGGGAAGTTCATCATAGGCCCTGACCAGATCCGGCATCAACTCTTTATACCGGTTCCATTGTCCGTGGATCTGTTCCTTTAATTGAATCTGATTTTCCAGCATACTGACCTCCTCTTTCTCTGGGTTTAAAATTCCCCAAGAAGTAAAAGGATACCAGCCATTTGACAAGCGAATAATTTTGATGCTATCCATAAGCATTTATGATGGGAAAATAGATGCAGCTTTCACCCGACATACTCAGAACCTTTACCGCCGCGGCCCGGACCCTCAACTTTACCCAGGCGGCCCGGCAGTTGTACCTGACCCAGTCAGCGGTCAGCATGCAGATGAACCAGCTGGAAAAAAATCTGGAGAAAACCCTGTTCCGCAGGATCCACCGGGGAGTGGAACTGACTCCCGACGGGGAAAATCTGCTCAAATATGCCGTACGCCTGATCCGCCTCCATGACGAGGCTGTATCCGCCCTGAATCAGCCGGAGCCCGACGGCCTGATCCGCCTGGGAGCCGCCGAAGATTACGCCTCCCAGCATCTTCCGGAGATATTGAAGCGGTTCAGAGCAGAGTATCCCCGGGTCCGGGTGGACCTCTACTGCGATCTGTCAGAGAACCTTTTAAAGATGCTGGAGAAAAAAGAACTCGACCTTTGTCTGTGCAATAGTGAAAAAGGGGAAATCGAAGGAGAATTTCTGCGCCATGAATCCGTGGTCTGGATCGGCCCGAAGGATTCGGAACCGGAAAAAGAGTCCCCCCTGCCCCTGGCCCTGTTCCATGAAGGCTGCATGTTCAGGAAATGGGCCCTCCAGGAACTGGCAGCCCGGGGAATCCCCTACCGGATTGCCTGTTCCAGCCCCAGCACCGCCGGGGTATTGGCCGCCGTAAAATCGGGATCTTCCATCGCCCCCATGGGTGGCAGCATTCCCCTGGCCGGATTCCGGATCCTTCCCCAGAGCCTGTTTGGAAATCTTCCCTCGGCCCTGGTCAGCCTCCACCGGTCAGGCACATCGGAGAGCATGGCCCAAACCTGCCTGGCCCGGCATATCACCGAAGAGTTCAGGGCCATGCCCCTGGCAGCCGCCCATGCAAAATAAACGGCCGCTAGAGGGAAAGAACGATTTTTGCCAGTTCCTCCACCTCAAGCAGCAGGGTGGTCCGGTGGTTGATGATCAGGGAGCCCCTTACGCCCGGCCCTTTCATCGTGGTCTCATCCAGGTCCAGAACCGTTTCCAGGGCATCCACCGGTCCGGTTACCATGAGTCCCAGTTCCCTGCCCTGGGTGCTGAGAACGATGACTTCCTGCATGGTTCCCTTGGGAAGCGATTCAATATCAAGGATCTGGGATAATTCAAACAATTGAAGACTCCCCCCCCTGTACTGGACCACTTTTCTATCACCGATGTCTTCGATATTCGAAAACTGGATCCTTTCGATTCGCCGGACCAGATCCAGGGGAACGGCAAAGTGATCTTTCTGACCGTTTCTGAAGGTGAGCAGGGAGACTCCGGCCCCATCCCCCTCGCCAGCCTGTCCGGTCGATTTCAGGACCTGAACTGCTTCGGAAACCCTGGAAAGTCCGGCCGTGCGTGCCAGGCCCAGGACATCCAGGATAAGGGAGACCTTTCCGTCCCCCATGATGGTGGCCCCGGCATATACCGAAGTCTCACCCAGATGCCGGCCCATGGATTTGACAACGACTTCCTCGGTTTCGAGAAATCGGTCCACCACCAGCCCATACTTGAAACCGCAGTCTGAAACCACGGCAATGTTCAAGCCCTTTATCCCGGCGATTCTCCGATCTGACTCTTTCCTTTGGACAACTTCTCTTTCAGGATCAGGTTCTCTCTGCTGTGCCTGCAAGACCGGGGGGACATCCTGCCCGGACCGTCGATCCGCAAGATTTTCCCGCCTTTCTGTCAGAGTTTTCCCGGTTTGGGGATCCGGGTACTCCTGTTCAATGCGAAGAAGAGCTGCCAGATTCAACAGGGGAAAGATCTCCCCCCTGAGTTGGAACACCTCGGCATCCCCCACCCGCTGGAGCCTGTCCCGGACCTGTTCACCCGGAATCCGGATCAATTCGTTGAGATTATCCTGGGGTAGGGCAAATCTTTCCCTGCCCACTTGGACAATCTGGCAGGGGATGATCGCATTGGGCAGGTTCCGGGTTTTCATGATGGTTTCCTGAAGTTCCGAGGTAATCATGTCTATTCGCTGGGCCGTAGCCTTTATCCCTTCCAGATTCGAGACATTGATCCACTGGAGCAGCTGGTTCCGGCCCAGCACCAACTCTCCGGCAAGGTCCATCAGCCGGTCCAGGAGCCTGAGTCTCACCTGGACAACCTGATCCGGATCTTCAACTTCCACTTTTTCCTGATTCATTTGATTTTCCACGGCTTATCCTTTTAAATTTTAAACTGAGCAACCATGCTGTTCAATTTCTCGGCCAGTTTGGACAATTCCGATGCACTGGTATTGACCTGAAGACTGCCGGTATTCATCTCTTCGGTGGCCTGACTGACTTCCTTGATATCTCTGGTGACTTTTCCGGAAATGGAAGAGGTCAGGACGACATTTTCATTGACCTCCTGGACTCCCACTGCGGCCTGGGTCACATTGTTGGAGATCTCCTTTGTGGAAACGGACTGTTCTTCAATGGCGACGGCCACAGAGGTGACGATCTCGTCGACCTCATTGATTACACTAACGATGGTCTCAATGGCCTTAACCGATTCCTGGGTGGTGGACTGGACCCCGTTGATCTTATCACTGATTTCCCGGGTGGCATCGGCGGTCTGCTGGGCCAGGACTTTGATTTCACCGGCCACAACGGCAAAGCCTTTGCCCGCTTCACCGGCCCTTGCCGCTTCAATGGTTGCGTTCAGGGCCAGGAGGTTGGTCTGTTCGGAAATATCGGCGATGGTATCGGTCACGTTGCTGATCTCGGATGCAGCCCGGCCCAATTCATCCACCTTCCCGGAAACCTGCCTGGCATTTTCAACAGCCCGGGCTGTGGTCTGGCGGCCTCTGGCCGTATTGCCGGCGATTTCATGGATGGTGGAGGACATCTGTTCCGTTGCCGCCACGATCATCTGAATATTGGCCGAGGTATGCTCTGTTGCAGCGGCCACGTTGTTCATATTGGTATTCATCTCCCCGGCTGCATCGGACACGTTGTGGGATTTTCCGGCCGTCTGTAGCGAACCGGCCGAAATCTGCTCGGAAACGGCTGAGAGCTCTGTCGCCGAAGAGGTCAGGGTGGAAACCGACTGGGTCACATCCGAGAACATCCTGTTCAGATTGGCGGACATCTCATTCATGGCTCCGCAGAGCACGCCGACCTCGTCTTTCTGTTCGATATCGATCTTCTTTGTCAGGTCTCCTGAAGCCACTGCCTTTGCAAAATCCACACTCCTGAGCAGGGGTCGGCTGATGCTGTTGGCAATGAAAAAGGTCAGACAGATACCGATCAATGCGGCAACAGAACTGAAAATCACCACTTTGCTCCGGACCGATGTTGCCCCTTTTACGATGACCTTATCGGTCTTGATATTCTCCCGGGCAACCCGGCGGATCTTTTCCTGGCCATCCAGCAGCTGCTCAAGTATGGGCAGGGTCTGGGCGGTATAAATTTTTTCCGCCTCAAGTTTGGACTCTTTCAGGACCTTTTCCGCATCAATGGCAGCGGTGAGCAGGCCGTCAATTTCTGAAAGATCCTGCCGGACCTGGTTCTGAAAAATTTTTATGGCCAGGGCCATGTCCAGGCTGTTGACGGCTGCTTCGATTTCAGCGGCCCTCTGGTGAAGCCTTTTATGGGGCTCGGTAATGCTGTCCAAAGCCCTTTGAAGCTCGGGAAAATTCCGGGCCGTTTCCAGGTTTTTTTCCTCTTTGAGAAACCTTCCGAGGGCACACCGGGTATGATCCTCTTCCAGTTCGGCTGAAAACTCAATCCCAACGGAGAAGTCCTGTACCCGGGTCAGAAGACGGGTGTTGGTATGATCCACGTACATGCCCGTTCCAATAATCCAGTTCCAGGGTTTATACATCTGTACAAAGGTCAGTTTCGGGGCGATCTCCTCGCTCTCAGGCAGCTGCCAATAATAGGTGACAAACCCCTCGCCCTTGGTATTGGCCAGATCCACCATTTCACTGAAAAACAAAGATCCACGTTTGTCTGCCGTCAGCTTCTGGCTGGTGCCTTCCATGAGGGGGTTGTGGGGATGCATGAGAATAGTTGTCTGATCGTCCAGGACAAAAAAGTACCCGCTCTCCTTTTCCCCGTATCTCAGACTTTTTAACATCTCATAGGCCATGGCCTTGCGTTGGTTTACGGTCAGTTCCCTGCGTTGGTCAATGGCCTTAATCTGGGACATGGCCTGCTGGACACCGGTCGTAAGCAGGCTCTGGTAAACGAACAGCCCGCCTGCCTCCTCGGCAATGGCTTCCCCCAGTTTGGATACCCAGTTGACATGGTCATTCAGAAGCTTGGACAGCACCAGGTCAAGACCGGAATGATCCGGTTTGTAGATTTCCTTGATTTTGACGGCAGATTCATGCAACTCCCTGTGGGGGGTCTCAATCGCCTTTAACAGCGGTGTCAGATCCGGTACGGCCTGCTCGGCTTTTTTCCTTTCGTCGCTGTAAAGCCATTTACCGAATGAACAGGTTCTGTGGTCTGTCTGAATCTTGAGTGTTGCCGGGTCTTCTCCCTTGAGCAGTTTGCTGACCCGGTTGGACCAGTTCAGATGGTCCACCTCTTTCTGGGCAATGAGCCCGTCCAGCCTGTTGCCGTAAATGACTTCCTTGGAATCATCCAGGATACCGGTGATCCCGAAAAAACTCTGGGCCCCCACGATCATCAGAAAAAGAATGACGATCCCGGGACCCACACCGATTTTTTTAAATATGCTTAAATTTTTCCAGTCCATACCTGTCTCCGCTTTATTTTTCATATATTATCTGATCCTGCACCCGGTCTAAACAGGGATGCAATGCTCATTTTTCTGAATATTCTCTAAAACAAGGGCTGTATATACAACCCCTGTGCCAGCAGGACAACAAAAAACAATAAACATTTTTCTGATTTTATATCAGATGGTTATAAAATATTTCGATTCCGTTTGCAGAATTTTGAAATCAAGAATGGATGTGCTTGACACAGAAATGTGCGCACGATAGTGTGTCGCGCACACTTATAAATTTTTTGAACCTTCCGGCGGGGTGATCTTGAATTCCTCAATCTTCCGGTAAATGGTCCTTCTCCCCATGCCCAGGAGGCGGGCAGCTTTGGATTTGTTCCATCCGGTTCTGGCCAGGGCCCGGACAATATCTTCCCGGCCCATATCCTGTATTCCCGGCCTGCCCGGTTTTTCTTCCTTGAAATAGTTCCTTATCTCCACGGGCAGGTGGTCGTACAGGATAATTTTCTCCTGGCACAGAACAAAACCGTGTTCAACGGCATGCTCAAGCTCGCGGATATTCCCGGGCCAGGAATAGTTCATGAGGGCATTCATGAACTCATTGGATACACCGTCTATGGTCTTGTGGAACCTCTTATTGAACATGGCTGAAAAATGATCCACCAGTATGGGAATATCCTCCCGCCTCTCCCTTAGGGGCGGAATGGGAATATCCACAACCTTGATCCTGTAGTAGAGGTCTTCCCTGAACTCCCCCAGCCGGGTCATTTCTTTCAGGTTACGGTGGGTGGCGGCAATCACCCTCACATCGACCTTGATGGTGGATGCATCCCCCACCCGCTCGAACTCTCTTTCCTGGAGAACCCGTAACAGCTTTAATTGAATCAAAGGAGAGATATCCCCGATCTCATCCAGAAAGATGGTTCCCCTGTCGGCCATTTCAAACCGGCCCTTCTTATCCTTGACCGCACCGGTGAAGGCGCCCCGGACATGGCCGAACAATTCGCTCTCCAGAAGGTTCTCGGAAAGGGCGCTGCAGTTCACCTTGATAAAAGGCCGGTTTTTCCTCGGGCTGTTGTGGTGGATGGCATGGGCGATGAGTTCTTTGCCGGTTCCGGTTTCACCGGTGATCAGGGCTGTGCTGTCCGTGTCTGATATATTTTCCAGGAGCCCGAAGATCTCCTGCATCCTTCTGCCCTTGCCGATGATCCTGTGAAATTGCTGGCGTTCTTCCAATTCCCTCTCCAGGGTTGCCAGCTGGGTCACATTCCGTATCACAAGGACGGCCCCGGACACCTTATTCTCATCTATCCTAAGGGGAGACCCTGTCAGCCTCACCACCTGCCCGGGCTTTCCCGGACGCCGGCATTCAACCTGGATTTCATCCATGGCCTTCCTGGTTTTCAGAATCTTCTTCAGGGCATTGACACAGGCCCCCCCACAGGATGAACCGCACCCCTTAAACCGGTTCCCGATGATTTCCCCGGCCGTCCTCCCGCAGATCTCCTTTACGGCATCATTTGCCTCAACCACGCAAAGATCATTGTCCACGGTGATTACCCCGTCGTTCAGGCTCCGGAAGATGGCCTCCATGTTCTTGCGGACCCTCAGGTTTTCCCGTTCAAGGCGATGCTTGTTGTCCAGGAGTTCCTTGTGCCGGAGCCCGTGGCTGACAATGCGCAAAAGGGTTTCCCTATTGATGGGTTTGGGAATATAATCAAAGGCCCCAAACTGGACTGCCTCCCGGGAAGTTTTGATGTCAGGAATCCCGGTCATCATGATCACAGGGCAGACAAGCTCCCTTTTCCTGATTTCCTTTAAAAAATCAATCCCCGTAAGCCTTCCCAAAAAGATATCTGTAATGATCAGATCGGGTTCCGCCTTGGAGATCAGCTGCAGGGCAGAGTTATAGTCTCCGGCCCCCATGACGTCGTACCCCTCGTCGGCCAGGGTCATTTTAAAACTGAAACGGATGCTTTCCTCATCATCCACAATTAAAATTTTATCCATACCTAAAACGGCTCCTGTCATTTCGCCGAATAATATCAAGAAGTACGAAAACCCAACCGGCAGGCTGTCAAGAAAAGATATTCATACCCGGCTAGGATATCATGCCGATGTTTTTTAGACAACGCCGGGATAAATATTTTGAGCTTGGCCCGGGAATGGTGTATGACTGACAATAACGTTCAATTCCTTTGCGGAGATCTTTTCCCATGTTCAAAAAACTATTGTTACAGACAATGGTCTGGTATTTGATGCTTCTTATTTTCCCTGCCATGGTCCCGGCGGAAGCCGAGCTTAGCCTGGAGGACCAGGTCCGGGCCGGAAGCACCCCAGTTGACAACTGCATGTCCCTGGACGGGCAGCTGCTCTTTGTCCTGACCCGCCAGGGGAAGCTTGAAATTTATTCTTCCGACCTTGCTTTAAAGGAAAACCTCTCCCTGGACTTTCCCGCCGACCGCATTGCCGTCTCCGGAAAGGGGGACATTCTTTACCTCACAGATTCCAAAACCGGGGATATCCGGATGATCCGGGTGGATTTTATCCAGGATATCGACATCCAGGGTTCCCCCTTTAAGGGTCCTGAAAACGGGCCGGTGACCATCGTGATTTTTACGGATTTCCAGTGCTTTTACTGTGCAAAGGCCGTATCCCTGCTGGAAGAAGTGGCCCTTGCCTATCCGGATCAGGTAAAAATTGTATTAAAGAACTTTCCCCTGTCCATGCATAAATCTGCTTTGCCGGCTGCCGCTGCTGCCCTGGCCGCCCACAACCAGGGAAAATTCTGGCCCATGCACGACCTGCTTTTTGACAACTCCGACAGCCTGACCCCGGAAAAAATCAAGGAATGCGCCCAGACCCTGGGGCTGGACATGGATCGGTTCAATGCCGACCAGGACTCCCCCAAAATCCAGCTCAAGATTCACGCCGATCTCCTGGACGGCCGGGAAGCCGGGGTCCGGGGCACCCCGACGATTTTTGTCAACGGCCGGCGGCTCAAGAGAAGAACTTTTCAGGGGTTCAAGACCCTGATTGATGAGGAGTTGAAAAAGCAGCCCCATGGATAGTTGACAACCCAATACCCCCGTGGTACCTTCCTTCACTGAACAAAACCGCAAAGACGGACTAGGGGAGCCGGGAAAGAACGGCTGAGAGGAAACTTTGTTTTGTTTCGACCCTTGGAACCTGATCCAGATTATACTGGCGAAGGAAAGTCAAGCCATTCTCTCCCTCCTTTTTTCATCCGCCGTTTGCCAAACCAAAGGGATGGTACCTGCTCTTTTGGAGCGGCCATGGAATCATGCTTGAAGTCTCGGGTGTTGAAAAGCAATTTAACGGGCGCCGGATCTTTTCAGGATTTGACCTGAAACTGGCTCCGGGCCGGTTCAAGGTTCTGGTGGGTCCGTCCGGATGCGGGAAATCCACCCTGTTTGACGCCCTCACAGGGGCAACCGGTCTGGACAGGGGAAAGATCTCCTGGCAGGGCCGGGACCTGCCCCACCTGGGAGCCCATGCCGCCTATATGCAGCAGAAAGATCTGCTCCTTCCATGGTTTTCCCTGCTGGAAAATGCCCTGCTGCCCGCAAAAGTCATTCAAAAGGACCTGAAGGACACCCGGGTCATGGCTCTGGATCTTTTCAGGAAACTGGGGCTTGAGGGATTTGAAGACCACCGGCCCGGCCAGGTGTCCGGGGGCATGCGCCAGCGATGTGCCCTGGTCCGGACCCTGATATTTGACCGGGATCTGGTCTTTCTGGACGAACCCCTGTCCGCCCTGGACGCCATCACCCGCAGGGGGTTGCACTCCCTTTTACTGATGCTCCAGACCCAATTTTCCAAGACCCTGCTCATGATCACCCATGATATTGAAGAGGCCCTGCTCCTGGGTGATGAAGTCTGCCTGCTCAGCCCCAGGCCCATGGAGATTCAAAGGGAGTTCATCCTGAACCAGCCCAAACCCCGAAGGTTCAATGACCCGGAACTCCTGGAAATCAAAGAGTATTTCCTGGCCCGGCTTGAAGGAGACCTGATCCATGGGACGACCTAACCTGATCGCCCTGGTCCTGATCCTTCTGATCCTGGGGTTCTGGGAAGCCTGGGTCAGGATTGCGACTGTCCCCGTATTTATTCTGCCTTCACCGGTCAATATCCTGACCACTGCGATTTTCAGGGCAGACACCATATTTCCCCATGCCGCGACAACCTTTGCCGAAATCGTCCTGGGGATCCTTCTGGCCGTGGCCACGGCCCTGCCCCTGGCCGTAACCATGTTTGCCCGGCCGACCCTGGAAAAGGCCCTGGCCCCGTTCCTGGTGGCCTCCCAGGCGGTTCCGGTATTTGCCCTGGCCCCCCTTCTGGTGGTCTGGCTGGGCTACGGCATGGCCTCCAAGGTATTCATGGCCTGGATCATCATTTTTTTCCCCATCACTGTCAGCCTGGTCCAGGGATTTAAAAGCTGCGACCCGGAATTCAGGGTCCTGTTCCGGCTCATGGGAGCCTCCTTTTTCAGGACCATGACCCTGCTCTACTGGCCCTGGGCCCTGCCCCAATTCTTTGCCGGTCTTCGGGTGGGGGTGAGCGTGGCCACCATCGGGGCCGTGATCGGGGAATGGGTAGGTGCCCAGCAGGGACTTGGATTTCTCATGATCCAGTCCAATGCAAGACTCCAGACCGACCTGGTATTTGCCGCCATCCTCTGGCTTACGGCCATGGGACTGATCCTGTGGACCCTGGTGGGAATCCTGGAAAAACGATTTATTAACTGGAAAACCTAAGGAAAACATCATGAAAAAAACTCTTATTCTTGTTCTTGTCTTTTCCCTGCTCTCCACCGTTGGCGCATCTGCAACGGAAAAGCTGACCCTCATGCTGGACTGGTTTCCCAATGTGGACCATCTGCCCATTTACGTGGCCAGGGAATCCGGATACTTTAGAGACCAGTCCATTGAAGTGGAGATCATCAGCCCCTCGGAAACCTCGGACGGACTGAAACTGACCGCTTCCGGCAATGTCGACCTGGCCGTGTCCTACCAGCCCCAGACCGTGATCGCGGCGGACCAGGGACTTTCCATCCGGGTCATTGCCCCCCTGGTGGTTCATCCCCTGACCACCCTGCTCTTCCTGGATAAGAGTATCCAGACCCCTGCCGATCTTTCCGGCAAAAAAATCGGATATACCGTTCCCGGGCTCATGGATGTGATGCTCAAGGCCTTTGCCGACATCAACAAGATCAAAGAGTATACCCCGGTAAACGTGGGGTTCACCATCCTGCCCCCCCTGGTCTCCCAAAAGGTGGATGCGGTCATGGGCCCTTTTAAGACCTATGAAACCGTGGGCATGGCCCGGCACGGACATGCAGCCCTGTTCTTTGAACTGGAGAAATACGGAATCCCGGATTACGAAGAGCTGATCTTTGTCTGCAGCCCCAGGGTCCTGGAAGAAAAGAAAAAGGCCATCCGCGGATTTGTGACCGCCCTTGAAAAGGGACTTGCCCGGACCCAGGCCGACCCCGAGGCCTGTCTTGAACTTTATCTGTCTGCCGTGCCCCAGGCCGACAGGGAAATCGAAACCAAGGCCTTTGAACTGACCCGCCCCTATTTTGCCTCCAAAGCCGGCCACGACAAGGAAAAATGGAAAACGTTTATGGAATTTTCCCTGAAATACGGACTCATAAAGCATCCGGTAGACACGGCAAAACTCATCCATGAGTGGAAGGATTAAAAACAGATAGAGGGTCTCTGGCTGACCCGGCCTTTCTCTCTTTTTCTAAACAGGAGATCTTTCATGACGATTCAACCCTCTGCCATATGGCAGGACATGGAAAAAATCAGACAAACCGCCCCCCTGGTACACAATATCACCAACTTCGTGGTCATGAACAACACGGCCAACGCCCTGCTGGCCCTGGGCGCATCCCCGGTCATGGCCCATGCCGGGCCTGAAGTGGAGGACATGGTAGGCCTGGCCGGGGCCCTGGTCATCAACATCGGCACCCTCAGCGATCCCTGGATCGATTCCATGTTCAAGGCGGGAAAAAAGGCAAAAGAACGGGGGATCCCCATTGTTCTGGACCCGGTGGGGGCCGGGGCCACTCCCTACAGGACCCGGACCGCCCTCGGCCTGATCCGGGAATGTATACCTGCCGTCATCCGGGGCAACGGCTCTGAAATCATGGCCCTGTGCCGGGAGGAGGCGGCCACCAAAGGGGTGGACTCCACCAGTGGTTCGGATGCGGCAGTGAGTCCGGCCCGGTCCCTGAGCCTGGACCTTGACTGCACGGTCTGCGTCACCGGAAAAACCGATTATATCATCACCGGGTCAGAAACCTTGACCATTAAAAACGGCCATGCCATGATGCCCAGGGTCACGGGCCTGGGATGCACGGCCACGGCCCTTTGCGGAGCCTTTGCCGCGGTCAATCCCAATTTTGGCCGGGCTTCAGCCCATGCCATGGCCGTCATGGGCATGGCCGGAGAAATGGCCGCCGAAACCGCCAGGGGACCGGGAAGCCTCCAGGTAAATTTTATCGATGCCCTGTACAATATCTCTGAAACGGATATTGAGAATAGGCTGAAGATTGATGAATTGGGAGTTTAGATTTTTGATTTTTGGAAACTCTCCCCAAAGCTTTCGGCTTCGGGCTTTAGCCTTTTCGCCAATGAAAGGAACCCCATGAAAGGCATCTACCTTGTCACCGACCGGAAGGCCTGCCTGGGCAGGCCCCTTGAGTTGATTGTGGAACAGGCGGCCCGGGCCGGGGCCGCCTGTGTACAGCTCAGGGAAAAACAGGCCTCAACACGGGACTTTCTGGACCGGGCCCGGAAACTCAAAGAACTTCTGGCGCCCTTTGACATCCCCCTGATCATCAATGACAGACTGGACATTGCCCTGGCCGTGGACGCCCACGGGATCCACCTGGGCCAGAGCGACATGGACCCGGAAACGGCACGGGATCTCCTGGGCCCCAGGGCCATCATCGGCCTTTCCGTGGAAACCTGGGAAGATGTGGAGGCGGCCCGGAACAAGGATGTGAACTACCTGGGGGTAAGCCCGGTCTTTCCCACCCCCACCAAAACCGACACCAAGACCCCCTGGGGCCTGGAAGGTCTCCAGCGGATCAGAAGGAGGCTTGACCTTCCCCTGGTCGCCATCGGCGGACTGGATTCGTCCAATGCAGAGCAGGTGATCCGTGCCGGGGCCGACTCTCTGGCTGTGGTCTCTGCCGTCTGCTCGGCCGAAGATCCCTTTGCCGCTGCAAAAAAACTGGTAACTATCTTTCAAAACAATTACAGGGAGAACCCTTGATGAAGACCTATTTCAGAGCATTGACCATAGCCGGATCCGACAGCGGCGGAGGTGCCGGAATCCAGGCTGATTTGAAAACCTTTTCCGCCCTGGGCGTCTTTGGTATGTCCGCCATCACGGCCCTCACGGCCCAGAACACAAGGGTGGTCACCGGCATATTCCCGGCCCCTCCGGAGTTCATCGCCCGGCAGATCGATACGGTGCTGGAAGACATCGGCACGGACGGCGTCAAGATCGGCATGCTTCACTCCCCTGAAGTCATTGAAGCGGTTGCAGACCGGCTGGCCCATTGGAAGTGTACCAATATCGTCCTGGATCCGGTCATGATCTCCAAAAGCGGGGACAAACTCCTTCTGGATAATGCAATCCAGGCGTTGAAAACAAAGCTTATCCCCCTGGCCGACATCATCACCCCCAACCTTCCCGAAGCATCGGTGCTCCTGGGCCGGGATGTCACCGGTTACCGGGACATGGAAGAGGCGGTCCGGGACCTCGCCGCCCTGGGATGCCCCAACGTCCTTCTCAAGGGAGGCCACCTTGAAGAGGAAAAAATCAGAGACCTGCTCTTCCAGGCCCGGTCCGGAACCCTCACAGAGCTTCCGGCCCAACGCATCCACACCCCCAACTCCCACGGTACGGGATGCACCCTGTCCTCGGCCGTCTGCGCCTTCCTGGCCCGGGGAATGGACCTTGAAACGGCCGTTAAAAATGCCAATACCTATATCCATGGGGCTCTCAAGGCCGGAGCAGGGTATAAAATCGGGAAAGGTCACGGCCCGGTCAAGCATTTTTACGATATATGGCCCTAGGTTTTCATAAAACCTCCCGGGCAATTGAAGAAAAGTGCGGGCTTTTGGATTTTTAAAAAACCACCCTGTCGGATTTAACAAGGACCCTGGAGCGGATTTCATGGATCCGGGGGAAAGGGATGGGTCCTTAAATCTCTTGACAACTCATTATTTTATGGTATTCATTGGGCGCTTTAAGATTATCTGCCCTGGAGAATTGAATGGATTTTACATTAGACCCGTCCCATGAGAAGTACATCAAAATAACCATATCCGGGTTGATTGTTAAATCCCAGCTCATCACAGTCATGTCAGAAATCCTGCATCATCCTCAATTCCTGGAAAAGCACACCTACTGGGATTTAACCCAGGGGAGCATGGGGCTGTCCATTGGAGATCTCAAGGAGATTATCGGGGTTTTGCGCCTCTATAAACCTGAAAAAAAGAATTTTGCCGACCGGTCATCCCTTCTCGTACCGGGAAAGATGAACAAGGCCATCGCAGAGATGTTTGTGACCATGGCCAAAGTGCTCCCGTTTAAGTACAGGGTTTTCAATGATCCTGAAAAGGCGGAGGCATACCTTATTTCCTAATCGTTCCGATCAAACAAGGCACCAGTGCGGACCGCCTTAAACCCGGGATAAGGGATTTTCAGCACTTGAACACTTTTTAAACGGGTGACATATCCATGATTCGACTGATCTTTCTGGGAATCCTGTCCGGTGCTTTTTTCAGCACCACCTTTATCCTCAACGAGGCCATGAGCCTGGAAGGGGGAGACTGGGTCTGGTCTGCTTCCCTTCGGTATGTGTTCATGACCCTGTTTTTGATCCTGATCATTCTGCTCAGTGGGGGGATGAAACAGCTGAGAGAGGTTTTTCACCTGTTTTTCTCCCATTGGAAGTTCTGGATCACGGCCGGAGGCATCGGATTTGGGGGATTTTATGCACTGATCTGCTTTGCCGCCGATTTTTCTCCGGGATGGGTAATCGCAGCCACCTGGCAGTTTACCATTGTTGCCAGCCTTTTTATATTTCTGGCATTGGGCCGGTCATTCCCCAAAAAAATATGGTTTTTTTCATCCCTCATCTTTCTGGGTGTGGTCCTGGTGAATCTATCCCAAATTGAAGATTTTAATCTGGGGGCATTGATGCTGGGGGGACTTCCCGTGGGGATAGCGGCCTTTTGTTACCCCTTTGGCAATCAGCTGGTCTGGGAAGCCCAGAACGGGACCCATAAAAAGCTGCCCCGGATCAGATCCGGGGTTCTGAACAATGTTTTCAACAAGGTGCTTCTCATGACCCTTGGATCATTCCCCCTGTGGATCTGCCTGGTCCTGATCACACGACCTCCGCCTCCCAGCCTGTCCCAGGTGATCAACACCTCTCTGGTGGCCCTCTTTTCAGGGGTGTTCGCCACCAGCATTTTTCTGTTCGCCCGCAACCGGGCATCCAACTCAAATGAGCTGGCCGCAGTGGATGCCACCCAGTCCAGCGAGGTGATCTTTGCCCTGCTGGGGGGACTTGTCTTTCTGGGGGCTGCCCCCCCCAATTGGGAATCCGTCATGGGATTGGTGCTCATCCTTGTCGGACTGGGGTTTTTCCTCAGGTATCAGGAAACATGATCAACAGCAGCCTGCATCCCCCCCGCAGGAGGCATTTTCTTTCCCTTTTATCCAGACCTGGATAATATAGGAGGCTCAGCCTACCCCGGGGCTGACCTGTAGGGCCCCAGAGGGACAATTGTTCACACAGGCCCCGCACTCCATACAGGCGTTGAAATCAACAATGGAGGCCTTGTTCTCCTCCATTTCAAAGACCTCCTGGGGACAGACCTGCGTACACAGGCCGCATCCGATGCAGAGATCCCGGTCAAGGACCAGACTGGACACATCATCCAGGTATCTTAAATTTTTCATGTTCTGTCCTTTAAAATGCAGAATAGATCCATAAGCCCAGAGAAATTGCCAGGGCCCCGGCCTGGACCGGAATGAATTGTTTCATCTCCTTTTCCACCCCGGAAGGCGAAGTAAAGGGGGTGGCCCCGGTGAAGTTCATGGCCAGATAGGAAGAGACCGCCGTGCTGAACAGAAAAAGGGCCAAAATCCGGGATAGGGAGTCTGTTTCATGGGTTGACATCAATAATAACAAAACCGATGCCGCGCTTCCAATGATGATCCCCTTGGGGGCAAAGGCCCTGAAGGGAAGATAGGGCAGAAGAACCGGGGTGACAAAGCCCCCTGCCAGGATGCCCGTAACAAGGGCGGCAATGGCTGCCATCCCCCTTTCCCAGGCTCCTGAAAAGGAGAACACTCCCGGGCCGATGCCTGAAAGGAGGATCAGGACAATGGCGGTGATCAGGGCCGGCTTGAGGGCGATTTTGATCTCAACCGGAGTCAGGATAAAGCGTTCGTAAAGCGGGAAGGTCACCCTCCGCATGGCAGGATCCGCCTTTCTTCTGTTTTCCAGAAACCTGGGAATATCCCTGGCCCGGATGGGGCCGTAGACCACCCTGAAGCCCGAGGCCTTTTTCACGGCCCGGGCCGAAACTCCGGTGGCCCCGAGCTGGGGAACAATGACCCTGCGGTGATCCACCACCTTATCCAGGCATGATGTTTCGATTCTGCTGACCAGTTCCCCCGTGGAAAAGGTGCCTTTCCCGGCGGCGCACCAGACATTGACACCCCAGGTATCCAGAACCAGGATCCAGGCGTCGACCTCCTTTAAATTTTTCCTTACATGGTCAAAGGTGAGCTTAAAGTTCGCCGTCACAAGAACTTCGGATTCCCGGTCCGGTTTTCCCACGGCGTAAAGACCTGGGGCCACCCGATAATCATCCCGCCCGATCCCGCACCGGACATAAAAGGTTGAAAACAGGTCCTCCCGGTTCAGGCGTGTTTTGATTATAGGCACCCGGCCGGCATGGGTGGGCAGAAAATCCTCGACATGGGAACAGAGCGCATACCCGGGTTTTTGATCCCCGGGAAGAGCAGGTTCCCGCACCCCGCTGCCGCAGCAGGACAGGTCTGAATTCTCCTGGGAGGGCATGGACGGCAGGATACTGAGATTCCGGCCCGAGAAACCCGAAGGGCCGGGAGCCTCACTCTTTTTTTGTTTGGTCTTGTCCATGGCTAAAGATCCTTTACATACTCTTTGACTTTCTTTAACACCTGCCTGTCCACACAGAAATGGGTTTTGGGGCCTTCGACTTCGCCGCAGACAATTCCACATGCCTTGAGATGCTTAAGATGCTGGCTGATGGTGGACTGGGAATAGGGAAAGATATTGACGATCTCTTTACAGACGCAGGTATTGATCTCAATCAGGTGCCGGACGATCTTCAACCGGGTGGGATGGCCCAGGGCCTTGAAAACAGCAGCTTGCTCTTCAATATTCATCTGGAACTCACTTCTATTATCGTTAATCGTAAATAAACGATAATAGAAACCGATCCCCTTGTCAACCCGGTTTTCCCGGGGGGCTATTTTCCCCTGAACTCCCGGGCGGAATCTGCCGTATATACGGCAAGGGCGGTCCAGATAAACACAAAGGCAATGAATTGATGGCCGGACAGGGGTTCTTTATATACAAATACGGCCAGAAGAAAGGTGACACTCGGGGCAAGGTATTGGAGAAATCCGAGGGTGGCCAGCCTGAGCCGCCGGGCCCCCATGTTGAACAGCAGCAGGGGCAGGGCCGTGAGCAGGGCCGTCCCGATCAGGAAAATGTCGGTGAAGGTATTGACATGAAGAAAAGTGGCGGTTCCATTCTTTTCCAGCCAGAACAGATAGATAAGCCCGGGAAGGGTCAGAATCAGGGTTTCAACGGCCAGGCCCACGGCCGGGTCCAGGTCGAGTATTTTCCTGATCAGTCCGTAGGAGCCGAAGGTAACGGCCAGGATGACGGCAATCCAGGGGAAGGCCCCGTACTGCCAGGTCAGGTAGAGCACCCCGGCTCCGGCGATGAAAACGGCAAGAACCTGAAATTTTCTCAATTTTTCCTTGAGAAAGAGCATGCCGAAGAGCACGTTGACCAGGGGATTGATATAATAGCCCAGGCTGGTCTGAAGGATCAGATCGTTGTTCACCGCCCAGATGAAAAGAAACCAGTTCGCAGCCACCAGCAGAGTGGTGACGCTGAGCTGTCCCAGGGTTTTCAATGATCTAAAGGTCCGGATCAGAACCTTCCAGTTCCCCTGGAAATAGATGACCGGCAAGAGAAAGAGAAAAGACCAGACAATCCTGTGGGTGATGGTCTCAATGGCCGGCACATGGGAAAGGACCTTCCAGTAGACCGGGCAAAGCCCCCAGATCAGAAAGGCCGATGTCCCGGAAATCAACCCGGATAAAGATTTGTTCCTGTTGTTCTTTCCCACAATTCAAACACCTATATAAAATTAAAAAGGATAATGGTTTAAAGCCCTTTTTAATATTCCAGATTATAAAGAATAGCAATCCCGGCATGGATAAAAACCAGGTGGGAAGGTCAGACAGCATCCGATCCTTCAAAATAGGAGACCAGGGTTTCAAGGTACCTGGATTTCACCTGTTTCAGGGCCAGGGCCTGCTTGAGGGGCGGAAGTTTGAGAATCACCCCCAAAAGGACTGCCAGGGCCCTGTGGCTGTAAAGCACCTGGTTGTCAAAGATCAGATTCTGGAGGGAGCCCCTTTCCAGGGCCATGACCGCGGCCCGGTGGGCGCCGTTCATGGGAGTGATTGCCCGACGGGCAAGGGGCTCAAGCTCAAGACTGTTCCGGTCGCAGGCCCGGACACAGAGGCCGCAGCCCAGGCAGATATCCGGATTGAGAAGGGCTTTTTTGCGTTTGGGCTGACGGGGATCGTTGGCCGATACCAGGGCCATGGCCTCCACCGGACAGGCTGCCGCGCATTTGCCGCACCCGGTGCAGGAATCCGGATTGATCTTTGGGATAAAATTGGAGGGATGGACCGGGTGGAGCAGGGCAAATCTCCTTGCCGCGATCATGGCTTCACAACAGCAGGCACAGCAGTTGCAGATAAAATTGACCCCTTCCCTGACATTTTCCCCGAACTGGACCAGGCCGTGCTCATGGGCCTGGGCAAGGAGTTCCAGCCCTTCCTCCTTGTCCACCTGCCGGGCGTGGCCGTGCCGGATCAGGGAAGCGGCAGAAGTGTTGAAGGTCATGCATATCTCCAGGGGATTGTCACAGGCCCGGTTGACATGGGCCATTTTATGGCGGCAATAGCATAGGCTGATGCCCATGTGGGAAGCGGTGCAGATGATCTGGGAGGCCCTCTCATAATCGAGCACCTGAATGGAGTCCCCGTCGGGGAGCGCGGGCTCATTGACAAAGACCCTGCCCAGCTGGGTTTCCCCCTGGGCAAACAGATTCCTGACAAAATCTTCTTCCACGTTCAAATACTGGTAAAAGAGCTCGCTCAACGCTTTCTGATCCACATCATGCCTCACCCGCATCATGGAAAATTCAAAAAAACCGGCCATGGGAGGGGGCAGGACATAGACAAACCCGTCCTCGGTCTCAATGTCGAGAAGGATGGCCCGGGAGGCCAGCTGGTCCAGAATCTTCCGGGCCTCGCCCAGGCGGATTTTCCAGATCTTTGCGGCCTTTTCAGGGGAAAAGGGCCGGATGGGAAGCTGGGAAACCAGTCCGGCTTCTTTTTCTGAAAACAACATGGCCAGGATCTTATTTAAGAGAGGGGATGGGGGAGCCCCCTGGGGGAATCTGTTGAGCCGGTCCGTAAGGCCGGCAAAGGCTGTTTTTCGGTTCAGGTGGTGGGCCATGGCAGCATCCTGATTATGAACTATAGGCCAACAATGAATCTTTATACTCGGTGAAAACCGAAAAAGGCAATACAAAATTCAGGCTGGATTTTGATTCCGGGACAGCCGGATCCTTTGGCAATTATCCGGATCCGGTCCATACAATTTCCTGGCCTGGTTTTGGGCTTGCTTTTCGGGAAAGGGCTTGGAAGTCTATTTTACGGACAGGACCGGGCAATGGGATTCCAGGATAATGAACTGGGCCGTGGATCCGAACACCATCTTTCCCACCCTGGATCTTTTCTTGATACCGATGATGATCTCATCCACGTTCTTTTCCGCGGCAAAGGAGACCACATCTTCCCCCGGTGTCAATCCCCGGATCAGAATATGGGTTTCGCCCTGGATGCCCTGCTTGTTGAAAACCTCGACCATCATCTCATTGAGGCGGTGATCCAGCTCGGCGATTTCATCGGCCTTGGCGTCTTCGGAACAGGTTCTGACCAGATATACATAGGCATTATCCTGGGCAGCCCTTTTCACGGCCGTATCAAGGACATTGGCAAATGAGGTGTTTTTATCGTAGGCAACCAGTATTTTCATGATACTCCCCTCTGTAAAAAATGTTCCAGAAAACCGTTTCCCATGGCGGTTACGGACAATCGACCTAGCACGAATTGTTCCGTCAACACGAGCAGGGGGTATTGTCTCATTATATTCAAAAAATTACAAAGGGATTTTTAAGTCCGGGCAAACAAAGGGCCGCAGCCTGTCCAAAATTATTTCAGGCAGGGCAAGCTTCTGCTGTATATTGTTCTCTAATTTTATATATCCTTTCCTTATTTTCCATGAACACATCCACCAGGTTCGGATCAAATATAGAGCCCCTGTTTTCCTTGAGAAAGTCAAGGACCCGTTCCATGGACCAGGCCGGTTTATAGACCCGGCTGCTGCTCAAGGCATCAAAGACATCGGCGATACAGGTCAGGCGGCCGGCCAGGGGAATGGCATCTTCCTTCAACCCAAGGGGGTAGCCGTTTCCGTCCCAGCGTTCATGGTGGCTGTGGGCAATGGTGGCGGCCGTCTTGAGAAGCTTCCGGTTGGAACTGCTGAGGATCTTGAAACCGATAACGGTATGGCTCTTCATAATTTCAATTTCCTCGGGGGTCAGTCTTCCCGGCTTGAGCAGGATGACATCGGGTATGGCGATCTTGCCCACGTCGTGCATGGGAGAAGCGGACTTGATCAATTCCCTTTCGCCGGGAGGCAGACCCACGGCCTCTCCCAGAACTCCGATGATTTCAGCCACCCGGACCACGTGGAAGGCGGTTTCCTTTGACCGGTTTTCAACGATTTCTCCCAGGAGATGGATGACCTCCTGCTGGGTATTCAGGACCTCCCGATTCAAATAGGTATTGTCAAAGGCAACGCCCACGTTATAGGCAAACAGATCCAGCAGGTCCCGGTAGTTCTGACTCTGCTCCCTGCCGCAGTTTTCCATGTAAAGGATATGGTGCTTGTCCGTCTGTGTGGGAAAATATCCGATATAGTCGTCCCCGAAATAAGCGGATTTCTTTTCTTCCGTGACCCGGCTGAGCTGGTCTTTGAGTTCCGGTGTGATGCGGAAGAGGATCTCATCCTCTCTTCCCTTTTCATATTGACCGGTGGCGGCGATGAGTTCCAGTTCGCCCTCTGCATCCCGGGTCAGGGTAAATCCCTGGCTGCTCAGGAAAAAAGAATTCTGGAGGCGAAACAGGGCCGCGATCTGGGTCAGGACCCCCTTGGCCAGTTTTTTAACGGACTGCTGCTTGAAAAAATCCCCGGATGCTTCAATGATATATTTGAGTCCCTGCCGGTTCTTTTCAATGGATACCATGTCCCGGTAAGACCGGATCCCGGTATATACGGCCGTGAACAGGCGCTGGGCCGTAAGTTCGGTCTTATGTTTATAGTCATTGATATCATAATCTATGATGACCCGGCGCTCCGGGGCCTCACCGGGCTGTCCGGTGCGGAGGATGATTCTGACCATCCTGTTTTTCAGGGTTTCCCTGATCTCCCGGGCACAGTCAAGCCCGGCATGGCTGGTTTCCATGACCACGTCCAGAAGGACCACGGCAATATCCCCGTTGGATCTCATAAGTTCCACAGCCTCGGCCCCGGAAAAGGCGGATATAAATTCCAGGCCGGCCCCATCGAATTGAAAATCCTTTAAGACAAATTTGGTGGTTCTGTGAATATCCGGTTCATCATCCACAATGAGGAGTTTCCACAGACATTCTCCGGACTTCCCGGGATCTTCGGTAAAAGAGGTCTCTTCAGGTTTGAATAACAGATCATTGGTTTCCATGATATCTCCGTTTTAGGCGATATTGAGTCTTGGCGATGTCCTGCCGGCCACCCGGATTCGCATCAATACCAGATGCCGGGCCTAGGACGAAATTTTTAGGATTTATATGGATAATGATAAAGGAAGAGACCGAGGCTTGTCAAGAATTAAGCCCGGGGACCTCCCGGGCCAGGCCGGGGGAAAACCGTGACATCCGGCGCAAGCCTGGGAGTATAAAACCGAAGATGGAATGGGTTGCCGGCAGAAGGGCAACCCATTGCATGGAATTCTTACACCGGCATATCAAAGGCGCCCGGACCGATCTTCCACTCCCCGTCTTCCTTGATCAAATTGATGACGGTTTCGACCTCATGTTCCTGGAGCAGGCAGAAGATATATCCCACGATTCTGTAAAGGGGATTGATGCTCCGGATCATCACCGCATCCAGCTTCACAGAGGCGGAAGAATCGTCCATCTCCTTTACCTCGGTCTTGATGAGAAGGGGAAGCATCCTCAGGTAATTCCTGCCGTATCCCCGATTCTCGGCCTCAACCTCTTTGATTCTGAGATAGACCTCCACCGCGTCCCTGTCTTCTTCATCCACCCGGGCATCTTCACTGAGATAGCCGGCCATAGAATTATCCAGCATGAAATAGGCCTTGGTAAACTTCTTTGCAACGGCTTCGGGCGAACTCCCTTCGGCCCAGGCACAAGACCCGTGAATCCCCAACCCGATCAGCAGAACAGTCAAAATCAATCTGGAGCTTTTTGTCATCCCTTCTTCTCCCTTTTTAATGTTATCAGAACTATGTTTTACCCGGCGATACCCTGAACCGGCATCCATTTTCATATAAAAAGAAACAGCCCGGACAGCATGGGCTGAACTCTTTTTCCCTGTTTTGGTTTTGAACACTGCCCCTTATAGGATAATGTTCAACACCCTCCTTAGCGGTTCGGCCGCCCCCCAGAGCAGCTGGTCTCCCACGGAAAAAGCGGTGAGGAATTGGTCTCCCAGGGTCATCTTCCTGACCCGGCCCACCGGGACGGCGAGGGTTCCGGTTACGGCTGCCGGGGTCAGTTCCCGGACCGAGTTTTCCTTCAGGTTGGGGATGAGTTTGACCCAGTCGTTGTTTTCGGCCAGCATGGAGTTGATCTCATCCAGGGGGATCTCTTTTTTCAGTTTGATGGTAAAGGCCTGGCTGTGGCAGCGCATGGAGCCGATACGGATACACTGGCCGTCTATGGGAACGGGACGATCCGACCTTCCCAGGATCTTGTTGGTCTCCACAAACCCTTTCCACTCCTCCCGGGTCTGACCGTTGTCCATGGCCCGGTCGATCCAGGGAATCAGGCTGGCCCCCAGGGGCACGCCCCAGTTGTCAACGGGAAAATCCGGGGAGCGCAAGGCAGAGGTCACGGTCCGGTCAAGATCCAGAATGGCTGAGGCCGGGTTATCCAGGAGATCTGAAGAGGCCTCTCCGATGGCCCGCATCTGGGCGACCAGCTCTTCCATGTTTTTGGCCCCTGCCCCGGAAGCAGCCTGGTAGGTCATGGAGGTCAGCCATTCTACAACGTCATTCTCAAACAGCCCGCCCAGGGCCATGAGCATGAGGGAAACCGTACAGTTTCCGCCGATATAATTTTTAATTCCCCGGGCCAGTCCCTCTTCGATTATCTTCAGGTTCACAGGATCCAGGACAATAATGCTGTTTTCATCCATTCTCAGGGTAGATGCGGCATCAATCCAATATCCCTTCCACTGGTTTGCCTCAAGCCTGGGACGGACAGCCTCGGTATAGCCCCCCCCCTGGCAGGACACGATGATGTCCATCTCCATCAGGGCGTCCACATCATGGGCATCCACGAGGGGAGGGGCCTCCACGCCCACATCGGGTGCTTTCTGGCCGGCCTGGGAGGTGGTAAAGAACAGGGGGGTGAATTTTTTAAAATCTTCTTCCGCCGTCATCCGTTCCATGAGCACCGAGCCCACCATCCCCCGCCATCCGACCAGTCCTACTCTTTTCATTGTTCAATCCTTTTGGAAATAATTTTTTAAACTCTATCCTATATCCTTTTTCTTAAAAATATACCAGGGGGTTGTCAAGGAAATCTAGGGCCTTATCAAAAAAGCTCATAATTTTTTCAATTTTCTGTGGGACAGGACCAGCCGGTGGTCGGCGATCCGTTTCACCTGGTCCATGTAATGGGAGACCAGGATAATGGTGCATCTGCTTTTTAACTCCAGAAGAAGATCTTCAATGACCCGGACCGAGGTTTCATCCAGGGAGGAGGTGGGTTCATCCAGGAGCAGAACCCGGGGCTGAAGCACCAGGGAGCGGGCAATGCAGAGCCGCTGCTGCTGGCCGCCGGAAAGTTTTTCAGCATCTTCCGAAAGCCTGTCTTTTACCTCATCCCAGAGGAATGCCTGTTCAAGCGCGGTCCGGACCTTTTGGGAGATGACGCCCGGATTCTTTTCTCCGATCAGCTTCAGGGGGAATGCAATATTCTTAAAGATACTCATGGGCAGGGGATTGGGCACCTGGAACACCATGCCCACCTTTCTGCGCAGCCGGGAAAGGGACATATCGTCGGCATAGATATCTTCAAATCCTTTTCCCAGATCGATACTCACCTGCCCCTTGACCCCTGCCCCTTCAACGGATTCCCAGAGCCGGTTCAGGACCATGAGAAAACTGGATTTCCCCTGGCCCGAAGGACCGGATATGGAGGTCACGGCATTTGCCGCAATATCCGCATGGATGCCTTCCAGAACGGGCAGGGTTTTATAGAAAAACCTAAGATCCCGTATCTTTATTATGGTTTCATTGGCCATTTGACTTTAATGCCTGAACCCGGCCCGAAAAGCAAGCCGGTTCTTGATCCAGTGGGACAGGGCAAAAAGCCCGGCACAGATGGCCAGGAGAATGAGGGCCGCACCATACCCTTTGATCAGTTCATTCTGATCTGCATACTCCGATGCCGTATAGTAGATATAAAAAGGCAGGGCTTCAAAACTTGAAAAAATTGATCCGGGCACCCCTGCCGTGGCCACCACCCCGGTCAGCATGATCACGGCCGTGTCCTCGGCGCACCGTCCAATGGCAAGGACGACCCCTGAAATGATGTCCGAGAGGGAGGCGGGCAAAAGAACATGGAAAATGTTTTCAAGCTGGGTGGCCCCCAGGCTGGGAGCCGTCAGCCTGAGCTGCAGGGGAAGGCTTTCAAGGGCGACCTGGGTGGTCCGGATAATATAGGGCAGGACCAGAAATGAGAGGGACAGGGAGGCGATCAAGAGACAGGGATAGATCCGGCTGGAGAAAAAATGGTGGAGGAATACGGTGATGGAGAATCCGAACAATCCCACCACAATGGAAGGGATGCCGGCAAGGATGTCAAAGACCAGTCCGAGAAAGGCTTTAAGCCGGGGCGGGGCATACTCTGCCAGAAAAATCCCCGAAGCCAGCCCTGTGGGCAGGGCAAATCCCATGGCCAGGAGAATCAGAAAAAGGGTCCCGGCCATGGCCGGGAAAAGCCCACCGAATACCTGGCGTTTCAGCAGCAGGGCATCCATGACCCGGGTATCGGCGAAGATGAGTTCCAGGTTGAGGGCCCTGTATCCCCTGAGGATCAGAAAACCGATTATGGTTGCCAGTCCCCCGAAAAGCAGGATTGCACAGCCCCAGGAGAACAGGGAGAGCAGTTTGTCGGCAAACCGTTCCCCTGTCATGATGCCTTCCCGGTCCGGGCCAGGAGAATCCCGATTCCCGTAATCATGTAAAGAATGGAGCCGGAGACAAATATGGTGGTAAATTCCACGCTCTCAAAATCCGCGGCAATGACCAGGGCAATATGGGCGGTGAGGGCCCGGGCCGAATCCAGAAGGGATCCAGGGGCAGCCACGGAGTTTCCGCTGATCATCAGGGCAATCAGGGTATCCCCCATGGCCCGGCCAAAGGCCAGGATAAGCCCGGTCAATATGCCGGGCCAGGCCTGGGGAAGGATCACATGGATCAGTTTCTGAAAGGGGCTTCCTCCCAGGGCATCCACGGCATCCAGATAAGACTTGGGAACCCGGGCGAAACTCTGGGAAAAGAAAAGGATCATGGTCGGGGAAATTAAAAAACCCAGCATGAGAGAGGCCGATAAAATGCACATCCCGGACCCGTAGGAAAAAATCGTCCGTACCAGGGGAACCAGGAGGAACACCCCCACAAATCCGTAAATTACCGTTGGAACGGCGGTCATGAGCTGGACCATTTTCTTTACCAATTTTCCAGGCCCCGAGGGACGGACGATTTCGATAAAAAAGGAACAGCCCAGACTCAGGGGAAAGGCAATGACCAAACTCAGAGAAGCAATATAAAGGGTGCCCATGATCATGGGGAAGATGCCGAATTGCCCATGGTCAGGCGACCACGGTCCGGTCAGGATCTCCCCGAGCATCCCGTTTTCCATCACGGGCAGGCTCAGAAAGGCGACAAACCCGAATACGGATAGGGTCGCAAAAGAGCTTAAAACAGCGGCCCATAAAAATACGGACCGCAGAATCCTGTCCCTTAGCCCCATCAATTAACGGGGATAAAGCCTTTTTCAGCAGCGATCTCCTGGCCCTGGGGGCTGAGCAGGAAGTCGATGAATTTTTTGGCAAGTCCTGAAGCCTCCCCCCGGGTATTGCTGTAAAGGCCCCGGGCCACCTTGTATTTTCCACTCCTAACCGTATCAAGGTTCGGGGTCACTCCGTCCAGGGCAACAGGGGTGACGCTTTCGTCAATATACCCCACGGACATATAACCGATGGCATAGGGATCGTTGTTCACGGCGGATTTCATTGCCCCGTTGGAGGCCACGAAATTGGCCTTCCCTGAGATATCCCCCTTTTTCAGAGCCTTTTTCCAGAAGACAGACCGGGTGCCGCTGGATTTGTCACGGGTATAGAGGTTGATGGACCGGTCCTCGCCCCCAAGATCCTTCCAATTGCTGATTTTTCCTGAGAAGATGTCCCTCAGTTGTTTTCCCAGCAATTCTTTTACCGGATTTTTAGGATTCACAATGGGTGCCACCCCGTCAACGGCCCACTTGTACATGGACAGGCCGTATTTTCCCACTTCAGCCTCACTGGGTTTTCTCCCGGAATTGCCGATATCCACAAGACCTTCCCCCACCTGCTTGATGCCGGCACCGGACCCTCCACCGGCAATGGTGATCTGGATATCGGAATTAGAGGCCATGATTCTCTTGGCCGCCTCTTTCATCACGGGGATATGGGCGGTTCCCCCTGAAATTCTTAAAACGCCCTTTTCCCCCTTAAATCCATCCAGCCCCGATGCAGAACAGAATCCCGCCGTCAACAGGGACAATACAAATATCAGGACCAATTTCATTGTTCTATTCATTTTTTCTCCTTTATATCATCTGGTTTGTGGAACGCACATTGCTTCCGGAGATCCTGCAGAATTGGCGCACTTACATCTTTAATAGATGAAGGTCCTGAAACTTTTCAAATTGATTATTCTAATTTGAATTAAGAAATGAATTTAATATTCCTATACTGAGAATCTAGGCGATCATCCTGACCCGGTCCCGGATGGAACCGGTTTGAACACTTTCCATGAATTCATCCCCCAGGGCATAGCTCATGTCCGCAGCGCGGGTCCAGGCTTTGACCCTGACCTCATCCTGGCCCTTGAGCCGGACAAAATCCCGGCGGTCCGGGATTCTGGCAAAGGGCAGAGTGGCGACGAACTCGGGCGAAGGGGCCAGCAGGATGAACCGGTCGGCCAGCCCTCCCTTGACCCGGCGCCTGGGAAATTTCTTGTCAAACCACCCGGGCGTGATTTCAGGATAAAAATGGGGGTAGAGGATAAATCCTTTTTGATCCGGTCCCAGGGGAACGGCCGGATGGTAGTCCAACAGCCCGCCGTCCCGGTACACTCCCCTGGGCGCATCCGGGATATCCTTTACCCCTTTCATGACCATGGGAATGGAGCCTGAAGCCAGAAGGGCCTTTGAAAAATTGTTTTTGTCCAAGGCAACCCTCTGGGTGGGGTAATCGTTTAATTCCATGACTTGGGGATTGTACCGGGGATCATGGAACAGGGTTCTTTCATAGCAGAATCTCTGGAGCTTCCTGGACAGAAGATTCAGATCAAAGGCGGACAACATGCCCAGGGCCTGGAGAAGATTGGATTCAGACGCCATGAGATGTTTACACCGGACCGCGGAAAACCCCATCCTCAAGAAGGGATGTGACAGAGCCTGGTCAACAGTCTTTTCCGTCAGAAACAGGTCCATGATCCGCCGGGATTCCCGGGACACCTTGGCAGGGGTCACATCTCCGTTGTAGTATTGGTGGATATAGGCATCCTTGAGACTGGCAAATCCCATCTCCGGTTCAGACCGGGCAGCTGCGGCAAATTTCCATGCCCCGATGGAGGTGCCGAACAGATGCAGCGGAGTTTTCCTGTTTCTAAACCAATGGGAAAAAAGAACGGAATCGAGTCCGTAAATGGCCAGCCACTTGGCCGCCCCGGACGCCCCGAGAACCAGATCGATATCTGACGGGTCCAGCCCCTTTTCCCGGATATGACGATAGGCCGATTTCCCGGCCAGAACAATGAGATTTTCAGACACTGAACTTTCCCCCAGACCATCCAATACACAACAGAGACCACGTTACGGACAAGTTGTAAAGGATTGTGTCTCCCCTGTCCAGGAAAAATCATTTGGACAGGGGAAAAGAAATGGATTCTGGATACGCATATGGGCATCTTTAAGAATTAAAATTTTCCTGCAGCGAAAAAATCGGGCCAAAAGACAATATTAGAGTGGTTTTAAAGTTTAAGAGGATCGCACAGGGCACCTTCTTCAACGGCAGAGTTTCCGCATTTCCCGCAGTAAAAGGAGGGGGTCATTTCAACGGGGTTGCAGATATCTTCTGCCCGGCTGCTTCTTTTGCTGCAGTCGCTGCAGACAAAAACCGAACCGATGTCAGAACCGGCATTACAGATCTCCCCCCTGTTTGACGAGATTTTCCCACAGGTTACGCATTGAAATTTTTCCATATCATCACCTTTTATTTTCAAGGCATGGCTGCCTTGCCGTTTTTATATAGAGACTCACAGGCCAGGGTATTTCGCTAAAACAATTAGCCTGACCTCACAGAATCATGCCATACGAATAAAATAGGACTGCCCGGGGAATAGTCAAGACGGTGGAAGGGGAGCCGGTAATTTCCTGGAAATTTTATTGGTCAGGTCCGGTCAGGGGCCGGATCTGACCAGGGGGGAGGAAAGGACAATAGATGTCCGGGTCTGGCCGAAGGGGCTCAGGTTTTCAACAATTTTTTCCAGATCCTGAACCGAAGGGACAAGAACCTTGATCATGAAAGATTCCTCACCGCTGACATGGTGGCATTCCAGAATTTCAGGCCGGTTTTCCAGAAAGGTTTTTACCCGGGCATATCGTTCCGGAAGCGTGGTCAGCCGGATAAAGGCGGTGATGCTTTCCTTCCTGGGAGGCAGGTCAATGACCGCATGGTATCCCTTGATGATTCCGGCCTCTTCCATCTTCCTCACCCTCTCGGTAACGGCCGGGCTGGACAGCCCCACTTTCCGACCCAAATCACTGAAGCTGATCCTGGCATTTGCCTCAAGCTCCCGGAGAATGGCTTTTCCCAGGGAGTCCAATACAATTTGAAATTTAAAGTCCATGTCTGGCCAGCCTTAAATTTTAATGTTTTTCCAACGCAAAACCAGGATTTCCCCATGTACCTGCCCGGCTGAAATCCGATAAAATAGAACGCAAAATCAAATGGCCGCCCCAAAACCCGCCATTTTTGAAATTGACATTGAGGATCATACATGGAAATCAAGTACCTAATCAAGGGCATTGTCATCGGGTTCTCCATTGCAGCACCCATCGGCCCCATCGGGCTTTTATGCATCAAGAGGAGCCTGGCCCGGGGACCTGCGGCCGGGCTGGTCACCGGCCTGGGCGCGGCCACGGCCGATGCCTTTTACGGATTTGTGGCCGGATTCGGCCTCACCTTTATCACGGGATTCCTTTTAAACATGAAAACGGAACTTCACACCATCGGGGGCCTGTTTCTCTGTTTTCTGGGATGGCAGGCCCTGAAGCCCGGGACCGGGAGCAAAGAGGGAACGGATTCGGATTTCAAGGGATATCCCATGTCCTATCTGTCGGCCCTGGTCCTTACCCTGACCAACCCCATGACCATCATGGCTTTCATGGCCATATTCGCCGGACTGGGCCTGGCCGCTTCGGATAACGGGTATACCGCCTCAGCCATCCTGGTTGCCGGGGTGTTTACAGGGTCGGCCCTCTGGTGGATCCTCCTGACCTTTGGAACGGCAAGACTCGGGACCCGGCTTTCCCGGAACATCCAGGAAAAGACAAACCGCATCACCGGTATTGTCCTGATCCTCTTCGGCGTCTGGGCCCTGGCCAGTCTGGCTTTATGATTTAGGTCTTGACACTTTTTTGCCCATGGCCTTAATATGAATCCTTCTTTTAATACTCAACAAGGAGTTGAAACCCATGCTGACGGATAAAAAAATCGGGTTCATCGGTGGCGGAAACATGGGAGAGGCCCTGATCAGCGGCCTGGTCCTGTCTAAAGCGGCCCGGCCCGAAGATATCATCTGTTCCGACATTGACCGGGAACAATTGGATCAGGTCAAAAACAAATACGGCATATCCGTTACCACGGATAATATCGAGGTGGCCAAAACCTCGGATATCATTGTTTATGCTACCAAACCCCAGATCCTGGGTGCCGTGCTCAACAAGACGGCAGAGGCTTTGGACATGTCCAAACTGATCATCTCCATTGCAGCAGGCGTGCCCCTGGCGGCCATTGCCGCCGGCCTGGGCAAAGAACTCAGGCTGATCCGGGTCATGCCCAATATCTGCGCCTTTGTTAAAGAGAGCGCCACAGCCATTGCCGCCGGCGAGTTTGTCCTTGAAAACGACGTGGAAATGGCCAGGGCCATCTTTGATTCCGTGGGCAAGACCGTGTTTATCGAGGAAAACGTTCTCATGGACGCATTCACGGGCCTGAGCGGATCCGGCCCGGCCTATATCTTCACCATTGTGGACGCCATGGCCGATGCAGGGGTTAAAATGGGACTGTCCAGAAAAAACGCCCTGTTTCTGTCCACCCAGACCGTCCTGGGAGCGGCCAAGCTCCTCATGGAATCCGGGGAACACCCGGGACAGCTCAAAGACCGTGTGGCCTCCCCGGGCGGCACAGCCATCGCAGGCATTCACACCCTTGAGCAGGGGGGGCTCCGCACCACCCTGATCAATGCCGTGGAGTCGGCCACCAAACGGTCAAAGGAATTGGGGGATATGATGGTCAAGGACTTTATCGCCAACCATACAAACGGAAAATAAGTTCAATGGATTCTGAAAAGATCTCCATTGATCTGGATTCCGGGGAAAAGATCTCCGGGATACTCTCCCTGGCAAAAGAGCCGGACAGGGGAATCGGTGTGGTTTTTGCCCACGGGGCCGCCAACGATATGAACCATGCCCTGCTGGCGGCCGGGGCCGAGGGTTTGTCTGCCCGGGGATATTCCTGCCTGAGATTTAATTTCCCCTACCGGGAAAAAGGCAAAAAGAGTCCGGACCCGGAACACAGGCTCATCCGTGCCTGGTGCCGGGCTGCAGATTTTATCCGGTCCCGGACCCATTGTAATCAACTCATCGCGGCTGGAAAATCTCTGGGGGCAAGGATGGCGGCCCAGGCGTCTGCCCAGGGACTTCTCCAGCCGGACGGCCTGATTTTTCTGGGCTACCCCCTCCATGCCCCGGGCCGGAAAGAACAGCTGCGGGACGCCCCCCTGAAGGAGATTCAGGTTCCCATGCTCTTTGTGGAAGGGACCCGGGATCCCTTCTGTGATCTTGATCTGCTCAGACCGGTACTGAAAGATATGAGTTCATCCCATACCCTGGAAATCATCCAGGGAGGGGATCATTCATTCAAACTGCCCAAATCAGATCCCCGGACCGGGCAGGATATTCACGAATCCGTGATCCTAACCTGCCTGACCTGGATCAAAAAGGAGTTTGGATGAAGACCCTCTGTGTTTACTGCGGTTCCAACCCGGGTCTCCGGCCTGAATACGGCCGGGCCGCCGCAGCCCTGGCCCGGGAGTTCCTGAAACAGGGGTTTGACCTGGTATACGGGGGAGCCGGTGTGGGCATCATGGGCATCATTGCCGATACCATGCTTGCGGGAGGGGGAAGGGTCATCGGGGTCATGCCCCAGGCCCTGGTGGACAAAGAGGTGTCCCACCCCGGACTTACCGAATTGAAAATCGTCGGATCCATGCATGAAAGAAAGGCCCTGATGGCGAAACTCTCCGACGGATTCATCGCCCTTCCCGGCGGTCTGGGAACCCTGGAGGAACTCCTTGAAGTCCTGACCTGGACCCAACTCGGATTTCACCGCAAACCCTGCGGGCTGCTCAATGTCCTTGGGTATTACGACCATCTGAAGTCTTTTCTGGATCTTGCAACGGCAGAGGGGTTCATCATGGAAGCCCATCGGCCCATGCTGATTGTGGAAAGAGATCCTGAACAACTTATCCAGAAGTTCATGACCTATGAGGCCCCAAGAGTTTCCAAATGGGCCGACCGGAAAAACCCCCTATAATTCCAGATCCTTGCCTTTCTCCTTCTCCCTGGCCTCCGCAAGGGAGACTTTTGATTTTTGAAGGATGATTTTAGATTGAAGGATGCCCTGCCGGACACCAATCTATAGATGTTCTCAAATTCCTTTATTTTTATCTTATATTTGGACCCTGTTGCAGGATAGGGAGGAGTGAAGGTTTTCGCGGATTGGATCCCTTCGGGCGGCAGGACGCTGCAGGAGAAGGGATCCCTCCTCGGAGAAAATCATGGATGATTTTCGAGAATGAGCGCAAAAGCGTTGCTCCTCCCGGCGGTAATTGAAATTTTGTTTTGAGAACAGCTATAAAAATAGCGGCCTGAAAGGCCATCCGCAAATCCAGATTCTAAAATCTAATTTATTTTCAGGGTCTTGCCCTTCAGCCACTCCCTGACTTCCGGTTGTAATCCGGGACTTAATTTTTCATATACATTTTCATGGTAGATGTTCACCCAGTCAATCTCCTCCCGGGTGAGCCGTTCCTTATCCATGAGCTTTGCCTCAAAATGGCAGAGGGTCAGATTTTCGAATTTGAGAAACCTGCCGAACTCGGTCTCATGGGAATCCCGGACCAGGACCATGTTTTCGAGGCGGATCCCGTATTGGCCCTCCCGGTAAAGGCCGGGCTCATTGGTCAGCACCATGCCCGGTTTGAGCTCCACATCCACGGGATGGGGGCTGATCCTTGCCGGACCCTCGTGGACGGAGAGAAAAAATCCGACCCCGTGGCCGGTGCCGTGGCCGAAGTTCATGCCCTGCTTCCAGAGAAACTGGCGGGCCAGGGTATCGATCTGAAACCCCTTTGTCCCCCGGGGAAACAGAGCCGTTGCCACGGAAATATGGCCCTTGAGAACCAGGGTATAATCCTGGATTTCCCGGGCCGAAGGGGTGCCCATATGGAGGGTCCGGGTGATGTCCGTGGTGCCGGTAAGATAATTTCCCCCGGAATCCGTAAGAAACATCCCCTTATCCGTGACAGGGACATCACTCTCTTTGTCCGCTGAATAGTGGCAGATGGCGGAGTGTTCTCCCTGGGCCATGATGGATGAAAAACTGATATCCTGAAAATCAGGCTGTTCCTGCCGGAATTCACGGAGTTTTTCCGCTGCAGAAATTTCGCTTACCGGGCCGTCCCAATGTTCCAGCCAGAACAGAAAATTGGTCACGGCCAACCCGTCCTTGACCGCTGTTTCCCGGGTATGGCGGATTTCGATCTCATTTTTTATTGCCTTGAGTTCCTGGGCCGGTCCGGTTTTTTCAATAATCCGGCAATTGGAATTCACGGCATTAAAAAGGGAAAAGGCCGTATTTTCAGGGTCGAGCAAGATCCCCTGACCGTCCGGGATCCCCTTCAGGGCCCCGGCCACATCTCCATAGGGACGAAGATCAATCCCCTCCCCGGCCAGTTGGGCCGCGAGATCCTTGTCCACCTTGGCCGGGTCCATGAACAGGAGAGCCTCTTCAGGACCGATGATGGAAAAGGCCAGATTCACCGGGTTTGACCGGATATCCTCTCCCCTGAGATTATAGGTCCAGGCAATATCGTCCAGGGCGGTCATCAGATGCCGGTCCGCTCCGTATCCGGCCATGGCCTTTCGGATCTCCCCGAGCTTGTCCTGCCTTGATTTTCCGGCATAGACCGTTGAAAAGTCCCAGGCCCGGGTTTTCGGCGGCAGGGGCCGGTCCGGCCAGGCGTCCCGGATCAGATCCAGATCCGTTACCAGCCGGATATTACCGGCATCCAGTTTTTTTTTAACTTTCCGGATCTGGGCCAGGGAAACCACATTTCCATCCATGGCCACCCGGTCCCCCGGGTCCAGATTTTCAAAAAGCCATTGCTCCACCTGGGGGACATCCGGCTCCCCGAGCTTGACCAGCCGGAATTCGGAATCCCGGATCTGGGCCCGGGCCTGGATCCAATACCTGAAATCCGTCCACAGCAGGGCCTGATCCGGGGTCACCAGGACGGTCCCTGCCGATCCGGTGAACCCGCTCAGCCACTGCCTTGCCTGCCAGTGGCCTGCCAGATATTCACTCTGATGGGGATCGGAACTGGTAATCACCAGGGCGGCGATTTCATGGGTCGTCATCAATTCCCGCACTTTTCCCAGCTTATCATCTGCGGTCAAAGCCATTCAATTCCTCTTCAATTGCTGAATTTCATTATTCAATGACAAACTTCTTGACCAGGTCTGCCAGTTTCCCTGTCTGAAACGTCATTTTTTCTGCACCGCCGTTAATATTGCGGCAATGCCCGGACATCTCGTCGCTGACCCGGTTCACATTTTCCATGTCTCCGGCAATATCCGTGGTCAGTCCGTCAAAATTGGCGATGGTGGAGTTAACGTTGCTGATGCCCGATGCAACGGTTGAGGTATTGTCTGCGATCTCCTTGGTGGTGACCGACTGTTCTTCAATGGCCGAGGCAATATCGTTTACCAGGTCGTTCATCTCCCCGAAACTCTTGGCTATCCGGGTCATCTCCTCCTGGGTGGAGCCCGAGGACAATTTGATATTCTCTATCTTTTCCTTGATATCCTGGGTGGCGGATGCGGTCTGCCGGGCCAGTTCCTTTATCTCCCCGGCCACCACGGCAAACCCCTTGCCGGCTTCCCCGGCCCGGGCCGCTTCAATGGTGGCATTGAGGGCAAGGAGGTTGGTCTGTTCCGAGATCTCGTTGATCAGCTCGGTAAAGGCGTCGATTTCGCCGGCCTCTTTGCCCAGCTGGTTCACCCTGTCCGAGGCAGACTCTATGCTTTGACCCGTTTCAAGGCTCATGGACCTTGCCGTTTCCGCGTTCCTGGCAATCTCGTTGATGGTGGCCGTCATCTCTTCGGTGGAAGAGGCCACGATGTCCAGGTTGTCGGCAGCCTCGCCCATGACGCCGGCAATGGAAGATACTTCGGAACTCATCCTGCCGGTGGCAGAGGTGACTTTCTGGGTAATCTCAACCATTCCGCCGGACTGCCGGGAAATCTGGCCGGACTCCTCCTTGGCCTCCCGTACAGATCCGGACAGGACTTCCAGGCTCTTTGAGATATCGGATATCATGGTCTGGAGTCTTTCTATAAAAAGATTAAACCACTGGGCCAGTTCCCCGATTTCATCCTTTGACCGGATTTCGATCCGTTTGGTCAGGTCCCCCTCCCCCTCTGCCACGTCCTTGAGGGTGAAGGTCACCTTGAGAATGGATTTCACCAGGGTTCCGGCAAAGAAAAGGGCCAGAGGAATGATCAGAACAATACAGCAGAGAAAAACAATCACCAGGGTATAAAAAACCTGGAGGGTGTTGTCTGTTACGGTCCGGTTTGAAGTCAGCAGCATGATGGCTCCGGCAGGAGAATTGTTCTCAAAAATCGGTATCAGGCCCTCAAGATAACTTTCCTGGCCAATCTGAATCGTCCCCAGCAGGGGTTCCTGTCCTTCCAGGCTCCATTCCCCCTGTCCGGATTTTCCAAAGGTATCTTCGTTGAGATTTTTGTTTACAGGAACGGTTCCCAGGGAAAACTTGTCTCCGGCAAACAGGTTCACCCCCATGCCCGTCAATTTGGAAGTCTGCTCCACAAAGGCCTGGTCAAGGGACTTTAAAACAACGGCGAATCCGAATACCCTGGGTTCCATCTTGTCGGTTTCCTTGTTGTAATCCTCCATCATCACCGGAGCCAGAATGGCCAAGGCCAGGCGGCTGCCTTCCCTGATGATGGACGCTTTGGAACTGCCTTCCTTGAGGTCTTTTGCCTCCATCATGCCGGAACGGGAGACCTGAAATTCCAGGTTTGCAACAGAGGTTCCCGATTCCCAGTCGCTTTTTTTCAGGTCTACGTTACTCTCCACAAGGGTATATTTAAATGCTTTTTCAGGGTTAACGTAATAATATCCCACCAGGAGTTTGCCGTCCTTTTGCTGCTGAAAAAAGGCGGCCAGCTCTCCGGCAGAGTCGTAGACCGCCATCTTCTGGATATGATTGGAAGAAGCGGTGGTGAAAAGAGCGGTGGCCAGCTCCACAAAAGCGGGTTCCGTCATTCCCAGATCGTACTCTTTTTTGAAATCTGCCAGGAACTTCAGGTTTTCGTTGACCTTGAACAAGGAATTCATCTGGTCGGTTTTCCGGATCAGATCTTCCTCCAGTTCCGAAATTTTCAGTTTGACCATGGCAAGGCCCTTGGCAACGGAGTCGTTGGCTGAATGGATATTCTGTTTATAGGTGACATAGGAAACCACCAGGGAAGACACCACCATAACGATCAGAACGACCAGAACAATGACCCCCAGAAACTTCTGCTTTAGTTTTAGCGAAAATAGGCTCATACTATTTTTTACCTTTTTCTTGGATTGATCCTCTACCCCTTTAAAAAATACTATTTTATCTCGACACTTACAACGCAATTTTTGGAAATCATGCCCAACTCATGCCAGACTAACAAAACATTGGATTGATATTCAATCCATTTTTTGCAATACTCTTTCATTCCCTGGCCAGGGGCCAGTATACCAACTCATCCATCCCATGCTGTCTTCGACTCCAGCTGAAAAGGAACTCACCATGAACTACAATTTTGACGAAATCATTGACCGGAACAATACCCACTCCATGAAGTGGGGAAAATACCAGGACAGAGACATCCTGCCCATGTGGGTGGCGGACATGGATTTCAAAGCACCCCCCCCCGTCCTGAAGGCTCTTGAGCAGGTGATCTCCCACGGGATACTGGGCTATACCCATGTGCCGGATACCTTATCCGGAATCGTCACAAAAAGGCTTATGCGGCTGTACGGCTGGCAGGTTGAACCGGAATCCATCCTATGGACTCCGGGTGTGGTCTCCGCCCTGAACGGAGCATGCAGGGCCTTTGGAACCCGTCAGGAGAGAATCGTCACCACCACCCCGATCTATCCGCCTTTTCTCTCCGTATCTGATTCCTGCGGCAAAGACCTGGTCACCCTGCCCATGACGGAGATCCAAAACAGGTCTACCCTCGATTTCCCGGGGCTTGAACGCACCTTTCAAGAGGGGGCGGCCCTGTTTTTATTCTGCAGTCCCTACAACCCCTGCTCCACCCTTTTCACCCGGGAAGAGATCCTGGAACTTACGGAACTGTGCACCCAATACAAAGTCATCCTCTGCTCCGATGAAATCCACAGTGACTTTGTCCTGGACCCTGAAAACGTTCATATTCCCACGGCATCGGTCTCTCCGGAGGCCGGGGCAAGGACCGTCACCCTCATGGCCCCTTCCAAGACCTTTAACATCCCAGGACTCGGCTGCTCCTTTGTGGTGATTGAAGATCCAATTTTAAGGGACAGGTTCCGGTCGGCCCTCAAGGGTCTTGTACCGGATGTAAACCTCATGGGGTTTGCCGCTGCCCGGGCGGCTTATGAAGAGTGCGACGACTGGCTGGAACAATTGATTGCATATCTGAGGGGAAACCGGGACATGGTCATGGAAAGGGTGGGCCAAATGCCGGGCTGCCGCATCAACCCCGTTAAGGCCACCTATCTTGCCTGGATCGATGTCAGAGATACCGGTCTGGATGACCCGGTAAAATTTTTTGAAGACAACGGCGTGGGCCTTTCCGACGGAAAATTCTTCGGCAAAGAGGGATTTGTCCGGCTCAACTTCGGCTGCCCCCGGTCAACCCTTGTAGAGGGATTAAACCGGATGGAAAGGGCATTGAAAACCATCTAAAAATGAGGAGGTCTGAATGAAGACCATCATCGAGCCTTTCCGCATCAAAACCACGGAGCCCATCAAGATCATTTCCCGGAAGGAAAGGGAAAAGGCCCTGGAAAAGGCCCATGAAAACGTGTTTCTCCTGGATGCCGAAGACTGCTGCATTGACCTGCTCACGGACTCGGGAACCGGGGCCATGTCCACCCGGCAGTGGGCCGCCATGATGCTCGGGGATGAGTCCTATGCCGGATCCAGGTCCTGGAAGCATTTTGAATCCACGGTCCAAAGCATCACCGGAATCCGTCATGTGCTGCCCACCCACCAGGGACGGGCCGCCGAGGCCATTCTGACCCAGACCCTGATCAAAAAAGGAGATGTCATTCCCAACAACTCCCACTTTGATACCACAAGGGCCAATATTGAATATGTGGGCGGCATCGCCGAGAACCTGCTCTGTGAACAGGGCCTGGACACGGCAGACCAGTCCCCGTTCAAGGGGAATATGGATATTGAAAAGCTGGAGCAGTGCATTGCCGGGTACGGCAGGGAGCGAATCCCCTTTGCCATGATCACGGTGACCAACAACTCCGGGGGAGGCCAGCCCGTTTCCATGGCCAATATCCGGGCGGTCAAGGAGGTCCTGGACCGGCACGCCATCCCCCTGATCATCGATGCCTGCCGGTTCGCGGAAAATGCCTATTTTATCCATGAAAGGGAAAAGGGGTATGCCGGAAAAAGTTTATTGGAGATATCCCGGGAGATGTTCTCCCTTGCCGACGGGGCCACCATGAGCTGCAAAAAGGACGGGCTGGCTAATATCGGCGGATTCCTCATCTGTAATAACGACGAATGGGCGGAAAAGTTTAAAAACCTTCTCATCATCCGGGAGGGGTTTCCCACATACGGAGGACTGGCCGGCCGGGACCTTGAGGCCATTTCCGTGGGCCTCATGGAGGCCCTTGAGTACGATTACCAGGTCTATAGACAGGCCACGGTCCGCTACCTGAGCCAAAAACTCGTTGATATGGGGGTCCCCATTGTCCGGCCGGCCGGCGGCCATGCCGTGTTCCTTGACGCCAGGAAAATGCTCCCCGACCTGCCGGTTCTCCACTATCCCGGCATCGGCGTGATTAACGCCCTCTACCTGGAAGGCGGGGTCAGGGGAGTGGAACTGGGCAGTGTCATGTTCGGCCGTTTTGACGACCAGGGACGGGAACACCCGGCTCCCCTTGAACTGGTCAGACTGGCTTTTCCCAGGAGGGTGTACACCCAGAGCCATTTTGACTATCTTGGGGAGATCATTGAAGAGGTGTGGAAAAACAGGGGGAAAATTCCGGGGTACAGGATTACCTACCAGTCCCCTTTTCTCAGACATTTCACCTGTCATTTTGAAAAACTGGCCTCCTGATCCTCTATTTTTCCTTGACTCTGAGCCGCTTTCTTCTTATATTTATTCGATTTTTTATCAAATTAATTTTACTGGGTTGTTAATACTATAGTGGTTGAAAAAAAGTTAATTCAACTGAATTTAGCGGTTGGACGGGATTTGATTCAACTGATTTAATTTTAAAAAGGGGAGTAAAGCATGAAAAAAATTTTTGGTATTTTTGCTGTTGCAGTCTTGTCCATGATGGTTTTCGCAGCACCGGGGTTTGCCGACACCATTAAACTGGGTGTGGCCGGGGCCCACAGCGGCGATCTCGCCTCTTACGGCATTCCGTCTGTCAAGGCAGCAGAACTGGTGGTCAAAAAAATCAACGCCAAGGGCGGTGTCCTGGGCAAACAGGTCGAACTCTTGATTGAAGACGATGTGTGCAAACCTGAAGTGGCGGGCAATACAGCCACCAAACTGGTTTCAGAAGGTGCCGATGTTGTTCTCGGACATATCTGCTCCGGCGCCACCAAGGCGGCCCTGGGATTTTACAAAGATGCAAAAATCGTTGCCATGTCTCCGTCGGCAACCAACCCTGACCTGACCCTGTCCGGCGAATATCCCAACTTTTTCAGAACCATTCCCCATGATGCCAAGCAGGCCCAGCTCCAGGTCAAGTTTGCCACTGAAGTCCTGAAGGTGAAAACCGTTGCCATCCTCCACGACAAGGGGGACTACGGCAAAGGCCAGGCGGAACTGGCCAGAAATTACTTTAAGGATGCAGGAGTAGAGGTTGTCCTGTTTGAAGGCGTCACCCCGGGCGCGGTTGACTATTCCGCCATCGTAACAAAGGTCCGTCGTAAAAAACCGGAACTGGTTGTCTGGGGCGGCTACCATCCCGAGGCTTCCAAAATCGTCACCCTGATGCGCAAGAAAAAAATGAAAACTGTGTTCATGGGTGCCGACGGTGTAAAAGACGACACCTTTATCAAGGTGGCCGGAAAATATGCCGAGGGTGTTTATGCCACAGGTCCCATGGATATCTCCTCCAACCCCATGGCCAAGATGGCAAAGGAAGAACATCAGAAAGAATACGGAGCTGATCCGGGTGCCTTTTTTGATGCTGCCTATTCAGCGGCCCTGGCCCTTCTCAATGCCATTGAAAAAGCAGGTTCAACCGATTACGACGCCGTTGTGAAGGCCCTGAAAACCGAATATGTGGAAACGCCTTTGGGAAAAATCAGCTTTGACCAAAACGGGGATGCAACCGGTATCGGCTTTGCGGTTTACAAGGTTGCCGACGGCAAATTCGTAGAACAACAATAAGCACGCCTTTACAGGTGCGATAAGAATCATAAGGGGCAGGCAATACACCTGCCCCTGTTTTTTGTCAGCGGAAGATCCTTCCCTGACCCTATTACTTAAAGCAGGTTGATATGGAGTTTGATTTTTTTTTAGAACTTTTTTTAGGGGGATTGACCCGGGGCAGCATCTATGCCCTGATAGCGCTGGGATATACCATGGTCTACGGAATCATCCAGCTGATCAATTTTGCCCATGGAGAAATATACATGATCGGGGCCTTTACCGGGCTGATCGTGTCCAGCGTTTTGACCATGACGGGGCTTCCCCAGCTGGCCGTGGTCATCATCGCTGCCAGTGCGGCCATTCTTTATTCCTGCTGTTACGGATACACCATGGAAAAGATCGCCTACAAACCCCTTCGGAACGCTCCCCGGCTGTCCGCCCTGATTTCGGCCATCGGCATGTCCCTTTTTCTGCAGAACTATGTCCTGCTGGCCCAGACCTCGGATTTTCTGCCTTTTCCCAGCCTGATTCCGGATTTTGAATTCTGGGAACCCTATTCCCATATTATCACCTCTCCGGAGCTGGTCATCCTGATCACCACGGTCATCGTCATGATTCTGCTGACCTTTCTGATCAAGTTCACCACAGTGGGCAAGGCCATGCGGGCCACCTCCCAGGACAGCACCATGGCAGCCCTTCTGGGCATCAACGTCAACCGGATCATATCCATAACCTTTGTCCTGGGTTCGGCCACGGCCGCCATCGGCGGATTGCTCATCGCATCCCACATCGGACAGATCAACTTTTACATGGGCTTTATTGCAGGAATCAAGGCCTTTGTAGCCGCAGTTCTGGGGGGCATCGGAAGCATCCCCGGTGCGGTTCTCGGCTCTCTGGTCCTGGGCTGGACCGAGAGCTTTTTCACGGGATATATCTCCAGTGACTATGAAGACGTGTTTGCCTTTTTGTTCCTGGTTCTGATCCTGATTTTCAGGCCCTCCGGAATCCTTGGAAGATCTGAAACCCAAAAAGTTTAATTGTGTAAAAAAGATATTTTATTATGAATTTTGCAGACGAGTGTAAAAAATCAAGCCTGGCCGCCATCTGGTTCATGTTTCTTACCTTTCCCCTGATGGTGATCCGGGTCAACACGGTCACCAAAACCATTGAGTGGCGGTGGTGGAACATGCTCTTTATCGGTGTGGCATTCTTTATTCTCTCCTTTCTATGGCGGTATCTGCTCAGAAAAAAGGAGCAGGGGGGTAAAAAGGAAAAATCAGATAAACCCGCCCTTTTCCAGCGCATCTTTGCCGACAAAAAACGGATGGCTGCCCTATGGGCGGTTCTGGGCATCGCAACCCTGATCTTTCCCCATCTCTTTTCCATGTACCAGACCAACATCATGATATCGGCCCTGATCTATGTCATGCTGGGCCTGGGCCTCAATATCGTCATCGGCCTTGCCGGACTCCTGGACCTGGGCTATGTGGCCTTTTTTGCCGTGGGGGCGTATTCCTATGCCCTGCTCAACGCCCACTACGGACTTTCCTTCTGGCTGGCGCTGCCCCTTGGCGGTATCCTTTCAGCCATTTTCGGCATCCTCCTGGGCTATCCCGTACTCCGCCTGCGGGGGGATTACCTGGCCATTGTCACCCTGGGGTTCGGGGAGATCATCCGGCTGGTGCTGGAAAACTGGAGCGAATTTTCTAACGGCCCTGCCGGAATTGCCAATATTCCCAAGCCAGGCTTTTTCGGTCTTGACATGTCCCTCCAGGCCAGCACGGTTTATCTTTTCTATATCATCGTGGGCCTGGTCATCTTCACCATCTTCTTTATCAACCGGCTGGAAAACTCCAGGATCGGCAGGGCCTGGATCGCCCTTAAGGACGATGAAATCGCCTGCCAGTCCATGGGAATCGACAAGGCCAAGACCAAACTCAGGGCCTTTGCCCTGGGCGCAACCTGGGCAGGCATGGGCGGGGTGGTCTTTGCCGCAAAAACAACCTTTATCAACCCGGCCAGTTTTACCATCTGGGAATCGGTCATCATCCTGTGCACCGTTGTCCTGGGGGGCATGGGATCCATCACCGGTGTCATTTCAGGTGCCTTGCTGCTGATCCTGCTGCCCGAGTATCTCCGGGCCTTTTCCGAATTCAGGATGATCTGCTTCGGGGCCGTCCTGGTCCTGATGATGGTGTTCAAACCCGGCGGCATGATTGAAAATGTGAGAAAAACCTATAAGTTTAAGGCGAACCATAACTAAACCATGAAACCGATACTAGAAGTAAATAACCTGACCATGAAATTCGGAGGGCTGAAGGCCATTGACACCCTCAACCTCACCATTAACAAAGGGGAGATCGCCGCCTTGATCGGCCCCAATGGTGCGGGCAAAACCACCTTCTTTAACTGCATCACCGGAATATACACCCCCACCAAGGGGGATGTGCTGATCCGCCCCGACGGGACAGAGGGCTCGACCAAGCGGATCAACGGCCTGAAACCCAACCTGGTGACCCGGAAGGGACTTGCCAGGACCTTTCAGAATATCCGGCTCTTTTCCTCCATGACCGTGCTGGAAAACGTCATGATCGGCTGCCACCCCGTGACCCGGGAGGGAATCCTGGGAGCCCTTTTCCGCGGGACCCGGACAAGGGAAGAAGAGCAGTTCATCGTGGATAAAAGCTACAGGATTCTGGAGAAAATCGGTCTTGAAGCCTATGTGGACGAACTGGCCCTGAACCTCCCCTATGGTGCCCAGCGCCGCCTGGAGATCGCCAGGGCCCTGGCCACGGATCCCTTTCTCCTGCTCCTGGACGAACCGGCCGCCGGTATGAACCCCAAGGAAACCCAGCAGCTGGACGAACTCATCCTTAAGATCCGGGACGAGGAAAAGATCAGCATCCTTCTCATCGAGCATGACATGAAACTGGTCATGAGCCTTTCCGAAAATATCTTTGTGGTGGACTACGGCAAGAAAATCGGAGAGGGAACCCCTGAAGACATCAGAAACAATCCGGTGGTGATCAAAGCTTACCTGGGAGAGGACATCGATGCTTAAACTCAGAAACATACAGACCTTTTACGGGAATATCCAGGCCCTTAAAAATATCGACATGGATGTAAAAGAGGGGGAGATCATCACCCTTATCGGCGCCAACGGCGCCGGCAAATCCACCACCCTCATGACCCTCTGCGGAATTGTCCCGCCTGCCAGCGGCACCATTGAATTCCAGGGCCGGGACATCACGGGCCTGCCCCCGGATAAAATTGCGGCCTTAGGCATCAGCCAGGTTCCTGAAGGACGGAGGATTTTTCCCTATCTCACGGTCACGGAGAACCTGGACATGGGGACCTTTCTGCGCAAGGACAAAACCCAAATCAAACAGGATCTTAACCATGTATTTGAGCTTTTCCCCATTCTTGCCGAGCGGCGGAACCAGCAGGGAGGTACCCTGAGCGGAGGAGAACAGCAGATGCTGGCCATCTCCCGGGCCATCATGAGCAAGCCCAAGCTCCTTCTCCTGGACGAGCCCTCCCTGGGTCTGGCCCCCATCATCGTCAAGCAGATCTTTGACATCATCCGCAAGGTTAACAAGGAAGACGGGGTCACCATTTTTCTGGTGGAACAGAACGCCAACCTGGCCCTTAAGGTGGCCGACCGGGGCTATGTCATGGAAACCGGGACCATCACCATGACCGATACCGGAGCCAATCTTCTGGCCGACGAAGCCGTGAAAAAAGCCTACCTGGGCATGTAGGTCCCTGTCATATACAAGAGGCAAAAGCCGGCCGGAGGGAACTCCTGCCGGCTTTTCTTTTATCAAATCCTTTCCCGCATCCGGGGAGGGTGAAGATCAGGAGAAGATTTTCTTATACTCCTCCCGCATATTCCGCTTCAGGATCTTTCCCGTGGGAGTTTTGGGAAGGGCATCCACCAGGATCACCTTTTTGGGCACCTTGAACGGGGCAAGGTGTTCCCGGCAAAGGGAAATGATCTCTTCCTCGGAAACGGTCTCCCCTTTCCGGGGAACCACCACCGCGGCCACGGCTTCCACCCATTTGGGGTGGTTCAGGCCGATGACCGCGACCTCCTCCACCCGTTTGTCCAGGTATACGGCCTCTTCCACTTCCCGGGTGGATACGTTTTCCCCGCCGGTCTTGATCATGTCCTTTTTCCGGTCCACCACGGAGATATACCGGTCCGGATCGGCGATTCCGATGTCTCCGGAATGGAACCAGCCGCCTTTCATGGCTTCTTCGGTCTTTTCCGGCTCTTTAAAGTACATGGTCATGGCATGGGGTCCCCTGCCGCAGATCTCGCCGGGATCCCCCGGGGTGGTCACGGCCCGGCCAAGATGATTTTCCAGCCGGGTCTCCATGTTCAGCCCGCCCATTCCTGCCGACCCCAGCTTGTCCACGGCATCTTTTGCCTTTAAAATGGTGTGGTAGGGCGCAAGCTCGGTCTGGCCGTAATAATTGTAAACCCCGGCACCGGGGAGGCGTTCCAGGATCTCCTTTAATACCTCCACCGGCATGATGGAGGCCCCGTAATAGCATTTCTTCAGACAGGAAAGGTCATACTTATCAAAGTCCGGATGCCTTAAAAGTCCGATCCAGACCGTGGGCGGGGCAAAAAACATGGATGCCCGGTATTGGTCAATGGTCTTGAGGATCTTATCGATTTCCGGAGCCATGAGGATATTGGTTCCCCCCAGCCAGAACACAGGGTTCATAAAGACATCCCGCTGGGCGCAGTGGTAGATGGGAAGGGCATTGACATTGACGTCGTCACTGCTGTAACACCCGTCGATGACGGCGCCCATATACTGGGCAATGAGGGCCTGATTGCTGATGATGACTCCCTTGGGCAGGGATTCGGTCCCGCTGGTATAGGTCATCTGACAGGGATCCTCTATCCGAAGCATCACATCGGGTTCAGTTGCGGGAAAGGTCTTGTACCAGGATTGAAAATCTGTAAACCGGTCCTCCGGAGGTGCCTTGCCTTCCACATCGTCGGACCAGAGGAAATCCTGAACAGATCTCATATCGCCGAGCACCTGGTCCACCAGTCCGTACAATGCATCTTCCACGATAAAGACCTTACTTTCGGAGTGATCAATGCAATAGGTCACGTCCTTTCCCTTTAACAGGTAATTGATGGCCAGATAGACCGCACCGATCTTGCAGCATCCCAGCCAGGTCAGGACATGGTGGACGGTGTTGTGGGCCAGGATCGCCACCCGGTCGTATTTTTTGACCCCAAGGTCGGTGAGCGCATTGGCCACCCGGTTGCTCTCAGCCTCCAGCTCAGCATAGGTCAGAACTTTCTCACCGAAGATCAGGGCTTTCTTGTCCGGGTAATGGTAGGCACTGCGCCGGATCATATCTCCGATCACCAACCGGTTCACCCGGTTATACCGCTCCATGAGAAAATCAATATTCTCTTTGTTCAGGGTGCTGTACTTTGATCTGTCCTCTGCCGATAGGGTGTTACCAGTCTCTTGGCTCATCGCTTGATCTCCTTTCGCAGTTTCATGTCAAATACACCGGGATATGAAATGCAGGATACAATAAGAAAACCCCTTAATCAAAGATTAATTATCCGGGCGGCCCTGAAATAAACACAAGATTTATTTGCCTTTCTTCTTTCCGGGTATTATTTTCTTTTATACGTCCATCAGATCAGGAGAACGGATCATGCCTTTTCCCTTTGCTTCGAAAAACGACTTTCTCATCACCATTGAGGTGGTGCCCCCGGCCGGCCATGATTCCAGGGACCTTTTACATAAAATCAGGAAAGTGGCCGATCTCCCCTTCCACGCCTTCAGCGTGGCATCCAACCCCGTGGCCAGGCCCAGGATGTCGGCCATGGTCTTTTCCCGGCTGGTCCGGGAGGCCACGGGCAAACCGGCCATCCTCCACCTGACCGTCAGGGACCATAACCGGCTGGGACTTCTCAGCGAACTTGCCGGAGCCCGGGCCCTGGGAATAGAAGCCGTCATCTGCGTCACCGGAGACCCTTCGGGCAAAAAATCTTTGGAACCCGCATCCTTTGTGGCCGATGTGAACGTGTTCCAGCTCATGTCCATGGCCGGGGAAGCCGGTTTTTGCACCGGAGGGGTCCTGGATTACAGACCCGAGGTCAACGGTCTTGACCGTGAAATTCAACGTCTGGAGAAAAAAGCCGAGGCCGGATGCCGGTTCATCGTGACCCAGCCCGTCTACGATGAAAAAACCGCCCGGAAGATCCGTGAAGGAACGGCCCATCTGGACATCCCGGTTCTCATGGGAATTCTCCCCTTGCTCTCCCCCCGCCATGCCCGGTTCCTCCACGAGAAGGTATCCGGCATTGTTGTGCCTGAAAATTTACGGGAGGAGATGGAGAGGGCGGAAGATCCCCTGGCCCACGGGGTTGCCCAGGCCCGGGAGATGCTGGAGCTTTCCCGGGCCCTGTTTTCCGGGGCCTGTATCATGCCTCCCTTTGACCGGTTTGAAATTTTAAACCAGATCCTGAATTCCTGAAAATCCCCCCTGGAACGGGGGACATTTTTCTTGACAAAACAGGATTATTCCTGTAATGGTTTAACCATTGAAAAACTGAATACATGGAGAGATCATGATAAGCAAAATCATCAGCCGGATCCTGCCCCACATGCCGGAGAAACTGGTATGGCAGGTTTCGAAAACTTATATTGCCGGAGAGTCCGTGGAAGACGCTGTTGCCGCGTCCCGGGCCCTGAACCGGGAACAGACCATGGTCACCATCGACATCCTGGGCGAGTTCATTGAAAACATGGACCAGGCAAAGGTCAACCGGGACGAGTACATCCATCTGATCCGGGAAATTGAAAACCAGGACATCCACGGGAACTACTCGGTCAAACCCACCATGTTCGGCCTGCTCCTGGATGAGGAAATCTGCTATGAATATATCCGGGAAATCGTGGCAACCGCAGCCTCATTCAACAATTTCATCCGTATCGACATGGAAGACTCCCCCTGTGTGGACATGTCCATCAAGCTGTTCCGGAGAATCAAACAAGAGTTTCCCGACAATATCGGGCTGGTGCTCCAGGCCTATCTCAGGCGGACCCTTTCGGACATGGAGTCCATGCTCGACCTGAAAACCGACACCATTGACCTGAACTTCAGGCTGTGCAAGGGGATTTATGTGGAACCCCCGGAAATCGCCTATCAGGACTACCATGAAATCAACACCCACTACCTTGAAGATCTTGAATTCATGATGAAAAACGGGGTTTATGCGGCCATTGCCACCCATGACAAGCCCGTGATCCAGGGAGCCCTTGACCTGATCAAAAAATACGACCTGCCCAGGGAACGGTACGAGTTCCAGATGCTCTACGGCGTTACCCCGAAACAGCGCAGGAAACTGGTAAGGCAGGGCCACCGGGTCCGGGTATACGTGCCCTACGGAAAGCACTGGTTCGGATACTCCACCCGGCGCCTCAAGGAAAACCCCAATATGGTCAGCCATGTGGTCAAGGCTTTTTTTCAGAAGGGATAATTTCCCCGGCTGAACCTTATTTAGGAACCAAAGACCCTACTCTGTCGCGGAGGGGACGCATATAGATCCGTCCCTTCCGCGGCCTTTCCCACCCTACTTTCTACCCTCATTCCCGGATACCATAAAATCAGTCCGGACTTGCAGATCCATTTCGAATTGTGGACCATTTCGATTGTTAAAAATTATGCAATTTTTGTTAAATTTTAGAAAGCTCTTAACATTTCTTTTGTAATTGAACGCTATTTTCAAGATCATTTTTACGAGAGATGATACCATGAAGTCAACGGTCTTCCGGCCAGGAATCCTAGAAAATTGTACAGGGCATAATCTTGATTCTTTGGCTGTAAACTCAATGATTTTTTTAATTAATGATAAACAATTTTGAAACACGCTCTACATCAAATAATTCGATTAAATCGAATCAACCCAGCTTCTTTTTCAAATAGATTTTGGAATGACATTCGTAATAATTATCTAAAACGCCAAAGATTTCGTATCCATAGTTCTGATAGAATTCTGGAGCTTGAAAACTGTAAGTGTAAAGGTATGAGCTATGACAACCTCTTTTAATTGCCATTTTCTCGGCTTTCAACAACAATTTTTCTCCAATATTTTTTCCCCTATGATTATCTGACACCCACAAACTGATTACTTCAAGCCATCCACCGCCAAAAATACAATCTATACCAGCAATTATTGAACCAGAATCGTCCGTGACCTTGTACAGAAAGTTGTTAAAAGCATAACCTTTGATTTTATCCCCATTAAATCCCATCAGTTTGTCATCAAGATAGTTTCTATCGTCTTGATTCGGTTTTTCGCTATAGATTATATCCATTTTCATCCCCATTGAATGTTTTATTGTGAATCTTATACGGAATGATTCAGCATAATGTCCACCAATTTGGAAATCACGATCAAGAAAAAACTGATACTCACCTGAACATTTTATTATTTCACCACCATAACACCTGTGATTCGTGTCGCTGGCTACTTCTGTTATTGCTTTCCGACAATCAACCGAAAGATATCCGGAAAAATACCATTAGTGTGGTCTACTAAAAAATTTAAATCGGTAGGAATCGAAAACCCCAGGATACACGTAATATTGCTCGCTGATTTGAAGATTTAAAAAAAAGCGGAAGTACAGGGAAAGTCCACTCCCTTTATTGAAATCTCAAAAGGCAGGACTATAGCCAGAAGTGCTCACTTTTATAAAAGGGTTGACTGATAGACAGAGTGTGGGGTTTCCGATTCCTTACAATTTTTAAAACTGCCGATCTTTCATAACGCCCAGCGCAACGGAAAATTTGTCTCGCTTGCGCTGTTTGTTAGGTGCCACCATTTGGGTATCTGTGTATTAACTGGAGATTAGCACGGTTTAAAAAGATTGAAATCTCTGCCATTTGTCGCATTTCTCGATCAAATGAACCTGGCTCTAAGTACTCTTGATTGAAAACTAACTCTCCAGTTTCCCCATCTACCTCAAGCTTTGGGTCAGACCTGAGAATCGCTTGCACTTCGCCACCAGCCTTTAACTCGATAAACGCAGAGTGGAGTATTCTATTTCTATTTTTCCTTAACTCATGAAGACTTTTAACACATGCATCAAATGAGCCCTTAAAGTCTAACTCTATTTCTGAATCTAAATTGCATTTGGGCAACGCCTCAATGAAAAGAGAATGGACCTTATTTACCAAGTCATAGTTGCTTAAGTTACGTAACTGCGTAGGAGGCCATTCTTTCCGCTCTGGATCAATAATAAACCATCCGATTTCACGAAGCTTGTTTTCTATCCATTGAAATGACACTGCGAATTCACCAATGCGCTGATAAATTTTCTCTTCGTTTTCCATAATCTCAGTTCTGCATCCGCCTAACGAGTCTGTAGAATAAGTCATTTTTAGGCGGTAGTCATTTGCCGCTATGAAATTATTCTCAGCCTCTTGTTTTTTATTATTCTATGTTAATTCTGTCGTTAAAATCGATTACGCTATTGTAACTGTCTCTTAAGACCGCAATATCAGCCTCTGATAAAGAGAGATCTGTTCCCCCATGCCCTTCCTTTATGTGGCTGGGATCGAACCATACCGATGTATCTTTTTCAAATTATGCAAAGCGCAGAACAGCAGCCATTGACAATTAACCTTGATTTTCCCTCTCATAGTGAACCTGTCCAACTTTATCGTATGCCGAATATGGCCAAACACCGGTTCTACTGTCCCGAGCCGCTTGGAATAAATCATCCGACCCAAGGCGGAGTCGATTTTTTGTTTCATCCTTTCCGTGGCTGTGTCCGGGGCATCTTTGTTCTTTGTCCCGCTATGAAAATATGCCACCGATCTCTTGGGAGATCTGTCTGGATGACGAAGGCATTTTGATCTGAGCTTACAAGGGCCGCAAGCGGATTTAGGCGCCTTGAATCGCGTTACAAAATTGCCCTGGGTATCGAAACCTCTGCCACTTCGGTAAAGCCGCTTTCCGGCCGGACACATGCAAAATTTAAAATCAGGATCAAAATAGAAGTCTTCTTTTGAATACAATTGGGATTTTTTCCGTTTTCCTGCGATCTCTTTACGATGCCTTTCTTTGTAGCGGTCATTATCTTTAAACCGGGGATCTCGTTTGCGGAACCGGTTATCGGCCACATAGGCGTCAATCCCTTCTTTAGCCAGCATATCCATATTGTCCTTGGTGTGAAATCCGCTGTCTGCTGTCAAAAGGGTCTTTTCAAAAACACTATCTTCCAGATTGCCCTTTGTGGATTCAATCATCGGTTTCAACAAATCCTGTTCTGGCCCTTTTCCATAGGCTTCGGCACCCACAATCACTTGATGTTTGCTGTCCACCATGGCCAGGCCGTTGTATCCCTGGATATAACCCTTTGATGATTTCATTTTGGCAGAATCGTTATCAGTGATGTTGGACTTTATGGGTTTGCCACCGGCACCCGGTTTATCATCATTGTCGTTTACCCATTCACGGATCTTTTTAATCTGCTTTTGAAGCGTTGCCATATACTTTGCATCGGACTCGATGATATTGTTTTTCTCTTCAATGTCATCGATTTGCCGGTGCTTTTCAATGATATGTTCTATGGCTTTTTCAAGTTTAAGGGCTTTTTTCTTAAAATCGGCCTTGGTGCCGCTCCATTCCTTTGAGGCATTGGAAGGCAGCTTACAGCCGTCCACAGCAAACATTTCCCTGCCGATCAGGTTCATCTCATCGCAGATAAGGATGATTTCTTGAAACAGAGCGACAGCCTCTTCATCCTGGCTGGAAACAAAATCAGCGATGGTCGTGAAATGAGGTCTTGTATGAGCGGACAGGGCCATGAAGATAATGTTTTCTTCGCAGCATTGGGAGATTTTCCGGCTGGATGTGATCCCCCTTGAATAAGCATAAAGAATTATTTTTAAAAGGATCCTGGTATCATAGGCAGGAGCCCCGGTATCATCGTTTTTATACCGTTTGTCGAAAACACTCAAATCCAGTTCATTGTCAATCAAATGACTGAGGGTATATTCGAATGTGCCCGGAAGGATCTGTCTGTCAAAATAGACCGGAAGGAAAACACCTTGATCGTATGAATAGTCTTTATATTTGGCCATTTTTTACTCTTGTTTGGTCTGCGGTTTTTCTATTTGTTTTAAAGAAAAATCTAGCACAAAACGATAAGAATCTCCAGTGTTTTCAACCTTTTTCTACAGCTTCAACTTTCCAAATCACCGGCTTGTCCGTGTGCATTTGGCTTGTTGAGTTTTACTTAGGTATTTTTCCCAGAATTAAACAAGTACTATTTTAGAATCATTGATGATTCATCGTCGAAAGTAAGACGGCCCCCTCCCTCCGAGCATAATTTAAGAAATTCATCTCTTTTGTTCTCAATATTTTCAAATTTGCGAACAACAAAAAGGAGGTCAACGGTTCTTAATAATATTACATTCATGTTTTTAGAGTGATTTACTTGCTCTTCAGCCACAGATGTTTCTCTTCTTTCAGAAACATTTTCCACGCTCATTTGATCATTAATGATGAGCAATCCAGGAGTTGACGGATCAAGGCCTGCTCTTTCTCTGTTTGAATCTAATTGGTTGATATACTTTCTTTTAATTCCACCTTTTGTCCCCTTGATCTCCACTATGACAATTGCTTTTCCTTCGTTGTCTCTTATCATTGCATCTTCTTTAAAATCTTCAACATCAGTAACGTTGAGAGCAAAAAATGATCTGAGCAAATCGACAACGGTATCTTTTAATGTGTCTCCTGACTGTGTTAGTATTCCTTTATAATTTCTGTACTGCTTTAATTCCTTCTGGATGTTTGTAATATCTTTCATAAGTGAATTAATTTTTTCCTTTAGCCTATCCTCTTCCTGAAATTCAAATTCACTCACCCACTCAGGAATTTCCTGAATTCGTTTTTGCAAATAATCTGATATCGCACTGATAAGCTCCAGAAGTAATTCTTCACAGTTTTTTTGTGAATAATTTGTTGTATGGAATGGAAGAAAAAGAAAGTTACCAAGAAGATCTATCCCGACGATAGCCTCGCCTGATTTGGCCAAAATTTTTTTATCATAATTTTCTCTATAGGGTATTTTTAGGATAGTTTTTGCGACACCATATCTGTCAATATATTTCTTAAAAGCGTCATTCGTAGATTTTACAAGTGCAGTACCTTTAAAAACACTCCTTTTGATATCAAATGAATTTAGGAGTTTTTTGACCATATCCGTGTCGTCACAGCTTTTTTTACTGTAACCTCCGTTAGGCACTTCATCAACTATGCTATCGACCAAACAACATATCCAGCCGCCTTTATTAACCAAATTAATAATTTCACGTTCTCTTTGTAATAGGGTGTCGCGTTTGCAATGTACATTTACATACCTGCCATCTATATAGCTTGATCGTTCTTCAAATGATTCAAAAATGCCACTTGGAAGGATGACACCAGTATATGAATCAAGAGTTTCTTCAGTACTTATAGGGAGAAAGCTTACTTTCGTTTTATCATTTTCAATAATATGACCATCAGGTATCTGAAAACCCTTTATCTCAAAACCATAAGCGGCTATTTTCATTTTCTTAACCTTTACCATGATTTAATGTAGCCCTCGTTTTTTTTACGATTTTGTATCATTGATTTATAACGAGCCGTCCACTGCAACAGCAATGTTAGTTTTTATTTTTTTGCATCCAAATCTTCTCCATTAGGGCCAAAGGCAATAATTTCTGAAACTTCTTTAGCGAGATTTTCAAGATCCGGGAATAAGTTTGAACGGCGTATGCCTGCAACTGACAAATCTGATTTTATTTTATCCCGTGCTGAATGGGGGATAATTATTTTGCCTAAAAATGTAGATGACATTGGGTTGTCTTCAAGAGGTTCCCGAGTTCCGTGAATTGTATAATTGCCAAGCTGGACAGCCATTCGTTTATCTGTACGAGGAGCCAGGACAGATATTGTTTGATTATTGTCTGGATTACTTTCTCCGGTAAATGCATCTTTAATATATTTTTTAACGCGCTCATCTACTAAAAAAGGGATAATGTCTCCGATGCTATTTTGATTCAGTTTACCAGGCGCAAGCATGTATATGGCACCATCTATACCTTTTTCTATTTTAGGAAGACCAAAATAGGCAGCTATCATGGCAGATTCTGTCCAATCTAACAGGCGAGTAGGGAGACCATAATGTTGCATTAAAGGCAACCATGAAATGTGATCTTCATGGTTTGGACAGGTCGCCATTGAAGGAGCTCGGAGACGAAAATGGTGAAGAAACTGAGCTTCAAGGATCGGATGCCTTCTATGTACACTTGGCTTCAACTGCCATTTATATTCAGATTGTCCTCTGAACCAAACTTGGGCTTCAAACTTTCGCTCAGCCTCATGAGCAGCCTCTATAATGTCTGCTAAATTATATGCTTTCCCAAAATCTATCATGATTGCTTCCTGAAACTAACAAGTAATTGAACGATTTCGTTTAGCTGCCTGATATGCGGATGGCGCATATCATTCCAAGATAATAACCGCATATCATGAAAATCTGGGTGATAAACGACTGAAAAGGAAGATCCTTTATTGAGAGCGTATTATCACTTAGACTGAAATAATCACTCTGGATAAAAAAATGCAACCAGAAACATGAACATAGACTGAATCGACCTGATCTATAGAGACTCTTAAAATATACCCACCTTCCCAGATGCGCACTAATGGTATAAGTGCACTGGGAATTCGGATAAAAAATACTGAGCACTTTGTCTATCTTTGGTGACTCGGCCCCTCGATTAAACCGTCGTTGACTTCTTTCGTTATTGGTTAGTCGGTTTTAAATCTGACAGTTAAGTATTATTTTTATTCGAAGCACAATTCTTGAGGATCTGAAATGATCACAGACATCATCCGGCTCAAATATTTTGAGCAAAATTCAGGGCCGAGTTTAATCTATTTACATATTTGACAGGGCCGGGTTTAATCCTATATTTCTGATAGCACTTCCTAAAAGATACCCCGATTATGATGAAGGAGGGTATGATGGTGGGAAAAAAGAAAGAACGTCGAGTCCAGGAAGAAAGACGTTCCGGTGTGGATCGCCGCAGACTCAACACATCGAAATATACCGGAATTGAAAAACGATCTGATCCGGATTGCAGAAGTGGTGATGATCGTCGAAATGACAAGGGAACCTGGGTGGAATATCTTCCCCCGGTTCTAAAAAAATAAACCGGTACCCCGCCGTTCCTGAAATAAGAAACTCCATTCGCGAACCATTATGGGAGAACGGTTATGCCCAAACTGTTTCAGCCGGCAATTCTTGGATCAATGGAGCTGAAAAAAAGATTTGTCTGAACCAAGGCCAGTTTTCTCCTTTTCCGGAACAGCATAAAAGAGGCTGCAGGAATCGGGAATCCTGCGGAGTTGCGCCCTGCCCAGGCCGGCCTCCTTTCCGGTTCTATTGACAAGGATAAGGGGCATCGCGTATAAAAGTTTGATTTTCAACCTGATGATTCAGGTCCTTATCAGCGGCGGACAGAAACCATGGAAGACGAGATTCAGCATAAAAGCAGGACAGAGAAGAAAAAAGAGGCAGAAGAGCTTCAAAGGCTCGGACTGGAACTTTCCAAATTGTCTGTCCAGCAATTGAAGCGGATTAAAATTCCGGAAAAACTCAGGACCGCCCTTATAGAGGGAAAATCCATTACGTCCAATGTTGCCGGCCGGCGGCACCGGCAGTTCATCGGCGTCCTGATGCGGGATGTAAATCCGGAGTCCGTCCGCCTGGCCCTGCTGCAGGCTGAAACCGGTGTTCCCGTTGAATTTGACATAAAAAAAGAGATCCAGATGCGGATAGACAGGCTGCTGGCCGATGATCAGGCGGAGATGGAAACAGTATTGAATGAATTCCCGGGGCTTGAGCGCCAGAGACTGAGGCAGCTGCTGAGAAACATCAAAAAAGAGGCCGGAGCATCCAAATCCAGACAGACCCTTGAACAACTCATCATGGCGGCAATGAATTTAAAATAAACCGTTTATCTCTTTTCGCCGGGCATGGATTGATCTTGCAGACTGAATCCGAAGCCTAAAAATTCCTGCTCCTTTCATAAAAAAAAGACCGGGAGGTTCTAAACCCGGCCTTATTCTTCACTCTGTCCGGAAAATCGGATCAGGGCTTTTTTTGTGCGAATGGGGTTGTTTAAAAATACCAGCGCAGCCCGATCAGGATATTCTGCACTTCATAGTCAATCTGTCCCCGGCTGGTGAATCCCCAGTTGGAGGTCCCGGCCGTATCCACGTCCTGTGAGGTCAGATATCTGTAGGAAAGATCCAGGGCAAGGGTGTCGGACAGATTCCAGGCCAGCCCGGCCGTCACTGACCAGGCAAAGACGGTTTCACTGGTGTCAAAATTGACCGTGGTGCCTCCCCCGTATTTTGCATAGCCCTTATGCTCAATGCGGTTAATACCGAGGCCGGCCCCGACATAGGGTGTGATCTGTGTTTTGTTTTCAAACTCAACGTACCCGTTGAACATCAGCGATGTTGAACTGATATCCCCACCGCAGGTGGTGGGATTTCCAAAAATCACAATCTTATCAATATCATTTTCCCGGTAGCTCCCCTCAGCTTCCACACGGAACATCCCGAAATCATACCCACCGGTAATGCCGACAGCGTAGCCGGAATCCATTTCTCCCGACGTCCCGGAGGTATTTGTATCTTCCACCCAGGTCATTCCGCTCTGGACACCAAGATAATATCCCTCGCCTGCCGTCGCGGTCCCCATCGTCATCATCACACATAAAGCCATTGCAATCGTCAAAATCAATTTTCGAATCATCTTTATTCTCCTTTCAAGTCTGGATTATCAGCGCTGCAATACCGATTGGCAAAATTAAATAGAATGCGGATCATTGTCAATAAAAACTTTCGCTTGTCGTTACGCCTGATGCGATTTTACAGTCCCAGCCCTTTGGTTGCACCCGGCCGAAGTTTATGGCAGCAAGGATAAAAATTTGATTCTGAATTGTCCAAATATCATAAAATTTGTTATAGTTATGAATAAAGGTTTCGCCATTTTACCACTTTCAAGTGACAGGACCGGGCAATGGGAAAGGCAATACTTCGCATGAATATCGTTTCCAAACTGATTATATTCATCGGCTTTCCCCTGTTGCTGATCATTGCCGCCTGGGCCTATTTCAACATCAACTTTCAGAACCAGAAGCTGATGAAGCATATCATCACGGATACCAACCGGCTCACGGAAACCATCCGGCTGGGAACCCACTATGCCATGACCCTCAACTCCAGGGACGACATCACCCAGATCATTCAGAATATCGGAAAGCAGCAGGCCATTGAAAAGATCCACATCTACAATAAAGCCGGGGAAATCACCTTTTCCAATATTCCCATGGAGAAGCATAAACAGACCCTGATCAAAGACGAGGCCTGCGATATCTGCCATAGAACCGATCCTCCCCTGATCCATCTCGACCTGGAGCAGAGGATCCGGATTTTCAGATCGACCGAAGGCTACCGCCTCCTGGGGATTATCACCCCCATTTACAATGAACCGGGATGTTCCACTGAAAGCTGTCATTTTCATCCCCCGAACAAGAAGATACTGGGTGCCCTGGATGTGGTGGTTTCCCTTGAAATACCGGATAAAGCCATCAAGAATGCAAAGAACGGCATCATCAGCCTGGCAATAATGGGATTTCTGGTCATGTCCATCATCATCTTTCTCTTTGTCCACCGGTTTATCCACGTTCCCATCCAGAAACTGATCCAGGGCACGGTCCGCATTGCCGGAGGAGAATTTGAAAACGAGGTCGACCTGGGCCAGAAAGATGAACTGGGGCAGCTGGCCGAAGCCATAAACAGTATGGGCCGCCAGATCCGCATCCACCAGAACGAACTCCATGCCCAGCGGGATGAGTACAGAACCCTTTTTGACGATGCCCCCTGCATGATCAGTGTCCAGGACAGAAATTTCAAATTGCTGCGGTACAACCGGCAGTTTCTGGAGAGTTTTGATCCCCAACCCGGCTCCCACTGTTTTCAGGCCTACAAGGGAAGGGACCTAAAATGTGACAACTGCCCGGTTGAAAAGACTTTCCAGGACGGAAAGTCCCATTCCGGGGAAGAATCGGGCATTGGAAAAGACGGTACCCGGCATTATTGGATCTTTATCACCTCTCCCATCAAAAACGCCAAAGGCGAAGTGGTGTCCGCCATTGAAATGAGCCTGAACATCACCCAGAGAAAAAAGCTGGAAAAACAGCTGGAGGCTTCCGAGAAAAAATACCAGTCCATATTCAACAACATCCCCAATCCGGTTTTTGTCCTGGATAAAGACTCCCTGGACTTGATCGACTGTAACCAGAGTGTGGAGTCTGTCTACGGATTTCAAAAAGAGGAGATCCTTGGAAGATCCCTTACAGACTTTTTCATGGAAGAAGAAAAAGACCAGATGAAACGGCTGATAAAGACCTCGTCGATCTTAAACCAGGTCAGACAGAAAAACAAAGAGGGAAAAACCCTGTTTGTGGATATCTGGATATCCCCTTCGGAGTTCAGCGATAAAAAAGTACTGCTGGTCACCACCAGCGACATCACCAAACGGCTGGAAACTGAGCAGGACCTGATCCAGGCCGGGAAAATGGCCACCCTGGGGGAGATGTCCACGGGCATTGCCCATGAGCTGAACCAGCCCCTTTCCGTGATCAAGACGGCCAGTGATTTTATCCTGAAAAAAATCCGGCAGGAGGAAAAACTCGAAGAAGAAATCCACCAAAAGCTTTTGTCAAAGATCAACACCAATGTGGACCGGGCCTCAAAGATCATCGAGCACATGCGTCATTTTGCCCGGAAATCCGACATCAACTTTGAACCGGTCAACGTGAACGAGATTTTAAAAAGGGCCCATGACATCTTCAGCCAGCAGCTCAAGGTGAGGGGAATTGAGGTGGTCTGGCAGGTAATGGAAAACATCCCGGAAGTCACGGCGGATCCGGGCCGCCTGGAACAGGTGTTCATCAATCTTCTGGTCAATGCAAGGGATGCCATCGAGGAAAAGAACCAAAAAATTGGCGGAAAAATAGATAATGAAAAAATCATCCTCCAGACCCTGGCAGGAAAAGAACATGTAATCGTAAAAGTGATTGATACGGGCATCGGAATCAGTGACGCCATCCGGGAAAAGATATTCGAGCCCTTTTTCACCACCAAGGAAGTGGGAAAGGGTACAGGAATCGGGCTTTCCATCAGCTACGGAATTATCAAGGAGTGCAAGGGCGATATCGGAGTCTCCATGGATACTGAAACCAGAGGGACCTGCTTTACCATCCGTTTCCCCTTTTCCAGAAAGGAGAACGGACTTTTCAGGCAGGACAGAGGGGGACCCTGATATGGATGCAGGTGCCCTTGCCCTTTGCGGATTTTAAATGGATACTGCCTCCGTGCTGCCGGATGATATTCTTGGTGATAAAAAGGCCGAACCCGGTTCCCTTGTTCTGCTTGGATGAAAAAAACAGGTTAAAGACCTTTTCCCGGGTCTCGGGATCCATACCAATGCCGTTGTCCCGGATCTCAAAGACGATCTCTTCCTTGTCCTTGGCCGCCCGGAACTCTATGGAATGATCCTTTTCCGATCTGTCCTCTATGCAGGCATCCACGGCATTGTCAAGGATATTGATCAGGGCTGCCCGCATGTGTTCAGGGTCTGCTTTGAACCTGCCGGCCCCATCTTCAAAGTCCCGTTCGATCCGGACTTTATTGGGTGCGGCCTTGGGTTCACAGGTATCTGCCACATCATTGGCAAATTTTACCAGGTCAATGGATTCGATCTTTAATTCCCGTTCCTTTGAATAGTAGAGGATATCAAAGATCATCTTTTTGATCCGGTCAATGGTCTGTTTGAGGATGTCCATACCGTCTGCCAGCTGATCCGGATCCTCTTTTTTCAGGGCCGAGTCGATCAGGTAAAGGGCGCCGTCCAGTTTGGTAAGCAGTCCCTTTACACTGTGGGAGATGGACCCGATCATCACCCCCAGGTTTGCCAGGTTGTCCTGGAGCATGGTCTTTTCCCGGATCAACTCCTCCAGGCTTTCCGTGTAGGCGTTCAGCTGCCGGCGGGTGATGATCTTTTCCCTGGCCCGTTTCAGGGAGATCTCCAGGGCCTGACCGCTGATGGGCTTTGTGATGAAATCAATGGCTTCATGCTTGAGGCTCCTGATGGCGATATCCGTGTCCCCGTGTCCTGTGATCATGATCACCTGGGCATAGGGATTTTCAGATTTGATCTTTTTCAGGATCTCAATGCCGTCCATTCCCGGCATCTTGATATCCGTGAGCACGATCATGGGATTTTTTTCCCGGAACAGGGCCATGGCCGCTTCGCCGTTTTCCGCCTCCAGGACCTCATACCCCATGTCGGCCAGGGAAATGGCAAGCACATCCCGGATATCTTCTTCATCATCCACGATGAGGATCTGATTTAAATCCTGTGCGGTCATTCTTTTCTGTTCCATGGGGTTTTCTCTCTTTTTGCCTAAAAAAAGGAATCCATCAGATCAAAGACCTGCTCATCCTTGAACCCGGCCAGAACCGAGGCATTGTTGGGGCAGACCGTGGCACAGTCCCCGCATCCCTGGCACATGACCGGGTTGACGTTTATCTGCCTGCCGTCGGGATCCAGGGTCCGGGCCCCGTAGGGGCAGGTGTCGATGCAGCGCTGGCAGAGACTGCACAGGCTGTGACGCACCCGGGAGACCAGGGATCCGGTACGGATCCTGGAGTCCCCCAGAAGGCGCAGTGCCCGCTGGGCCGCACTCTGAGCGCTGGCAACGGTTTCCGCAATATTCCTGGGGGAATGGCAGAGACCGCAGGCAAACACCCCTTCCTTGAGGGAGTCCACGGGCCGCCATTTGGACTCGGCTGCCTCGAAAAATCCAAATGAATCTATCCCGGCCCCGAAACTTTTCACCAGGTTTTCCGGCAGCACTGGGGATACGCCCGTGGCCAGCACCAGCAGGTCTGCACTGATCTCAATATCCCGGCCGATGACAGGTTCAAAGGCCTTCACCACCACCTGGGAAGGATCTGCCGAAACCTCGGGCCGGCGGTCCGGATCATACCGGATAAAGAGGACCCCGGCCTGTCTTGCCCGGGTATAATAGGTCTCAAAAAATCCATAGGCCATCATGTCCCTGTAAAACACATAGACGGCCATATCCGGGTTTGCCTCTTTCAGGTCCAGGGCGTGTTTCAATGTGGAAGTGCAGCAGATACGGCTGCAATAGTTTTTTGTCTCCGCATCCCTTGAATCCACACATTGGATCATGACCACGGAGGAGATCTCTTCGGGCTTGAGGCTTCCCTCGGCAAGGCCCTGCTCCAATTCCTTATGGGTAAGGATCCCGGGACCCTGCCCGTATGCAAACGAGTTGGTGGAAGGCGCTTTTCCCCCGGTTGCCAGGATGACGGCCCCGTGGGTGAGGGTCGTCAGACTCTTGTCCTCCCTGCCCTCCAGGGTGGTAATGAAATGACCGGCACAGCCCAGAGAGTCAGCCACCAGGGTATGGGGATGAACGCTGATCCGGGGATGATTTTCAATTTTTTCCAGGGTCTGTTCCAAAAGCAAGGGGATATCCTGGCCGTCAATGGTCTTCTGAAGCCAGGTCAGATTGCCCCCCAGGGCGGCCTCCTTTTCAATAAGATCCACTTCAAACCCGTGGTCGGCGACGGCCAGGGCGGCGGTCATGCCGCCGATACCACCACCCACAACCAGGGCCTTTTGAACGGAGGATGCCACGGGCGGGTCCGGCGGATCCAGGCGTTTGAGCCGGGAAAACCCGGTTTTCAGGATTTCAGCCGTCTTCAGGTCCGGACGGGATTCATCCGGCCCGGAAGAACCAGGGGAACGGATATCCACCAGATCAATGAGGCCGGGGTGGAGTCCTTTTTTCACGGCAAGGTCCTTGACCTTGGAGGTAAAGGCATAGGGAAGACAGGCCCCGATGAGGATGCGGTTGGCATCACTTTCCACAGCCACGGATATAAGTTCTTCCCAGCCCTGTCGGGTGCAGGCCTTGTCCAGGAACACCACTTCCTTGACTGCCGGATCTGTGGTCAGTTCCTTTTCCAGAGCGGCCGGGTCCGGGCATTTTTCGCCTCCGCAGGTACAGGCCATGACCAGAATCCGGGGCAGCTCCCGGGCCACATTCCTGTAAACTGGCAGGGCTTCGCTTTCCTCTGACAGGCTGCCCCCTGAAGAATGGATAAACCGGGAGGCACAAAGGGCGGCAGAACCTGCCTCAATCACAGATTCCCCGATGTCCTTCAGGCCGGTGGCGGATCCACCCAGGAATATCCCCTCGACATTGGACCGCCCCCCGGAAAAGGGCAGGGACTCCAGAAACCCCCAGGGATTAAGGGAAAGTCCGGCGATATCGGCCAGACGGGCCGTACCGGCAGAAGGTCGCTGCCCGGTGGACAGCACGATCATATCGTACCGGGCCTCTTGACGCCGGCCGGCCGGGTCCAGGTACCGGACCTGGAGGCCGCCCTTTTCCCGGTTTTCAATCACGGAATGGACCCGGCTTTTTTCAAATTGAATGCCGTAATCCATCTGCGCTTCCTGCTGGTATTGAAAAAAGGACTTTCCAAAGGTCCTCAGATCCATATAGAAAATAGTGGTTTCCACGTCCGGGCCGAATTTTTCCTTGACCAGGCGGGCCTCCTTAAGGGCATGCATGCAGCAGACCGAGGAACAGAAATCCGAATCCGTCTGAAGATCCCTGGACCCCACGCATTGGAACCAGGCAATTTTTTTTACTTCCTTCTGGTCTGACTGGCGCAGCAATTGTCCCTGGCTGGGGCCGGTACCGCTCAGGATACGTTCAAATTCCCTTGCCGTGACCACGTCCGGGTAAACTCCGTATCCAAAGGTATTTGTGGAGTCTTTGGGGTCAAAGTACTGGGTGCCCGTACTCAACACCAGGGCGTTGACCCTCAGTTCCTTTTCCTCCACCACGTCAAGGGTCTGGTAGATCTCCAGGATCCTGGGAGTGAATGTCTGGGGGTCAAAGGGCTTTAACAGGTAGTCCAGGGCTCCCTGCTTCATGGCGGAAACCGCTGTTTCCACCGTGGCATATGCGGTCATCATGACAATGGTCAGGTCCGGATACAGACCCCTTGCCTCTTTTAAAAGCTCCACCCCGTCCATGCCCGGCATTTTAATGTCCGTGAGCATGAGATGAAATTCCTTTTCCCCAAGCATCCCAAGGGCCTTCTCTCCTGACTCGGCCATGTCCACGGAAAAGCCTTCGTCTGCCAGCCACTCTTTTAGGGAGTCCCGGACAATCAGTTCGTCGTCCACCACCAGGATATGAAAATTTTTCCGTCTTTCTTCGGGAAGGCGAATGGCTCCCGTGGGACAGGCCTGAACACACTCCCCGCACCGGGTGCAATTGGGAAAATCAATGGCATAGGTGTTGGGAATATTGTGGGGAACGGGCAGGTAAATGGCCTTTCGGCTGGCAAGCCCTAAATTGAAGCTGTCCGCCACCTCCACCGGGCAGACCTGGGTGCAGGCTTCGCAGCCGATGCATAGATCAGGATCCACCCCTGTGGGCTTCTGCTCCAGGACAACCTCAAAATTTCCCGGTTCCCCGGCAAGGGATTTAAGGGTCGCGCCCAGGACAATGTCGATATTTTCATGGAAAAGACCCCTGCGCAGGCAGAAATTGGAAGCGGCATCCCGGTCCACCAGGGGAAGCATCTTGCACATGCCGCATCCGTCATTGGGAAACTGGTAGTCCAGCTGGCTTAAGATCCCGCCCATATGGGGCGCCTTGTCCACAAGGGTGACCCGGTACCCGAATTCAGCCAGATCAAGGGCGGTGCGAATTCCGCTGATCCCGGCCCCCAGGACCATGGCGGTTCCGATTTTTTTCCTCATGGTGATCTCCTCCTGAAATTACGACTCGTTTGATGCAAGTCCCACCACATCCTCATATTCCTTGTTTTCAAATATTGAAAAGGGAATGGGCTCATCCATCCGCCGGCCGGCCTGGTAGTTAAATGCTTCCTGGCTTCTGTGGGCAACGCTTCTGAAAAGTTCCATGAGCGGGATATCATTGGGGCAGGCATTGGAGCACTGGCCGCATCCCACGCAGGTCAGGCCGATATGGGCCATTCGGGTAAGATGGAAAAAATCCGTGTCCGACGGCATTTTCAGCTTGCCCCGGTTTCCCGCCCATTGCAGGTATTGAAAGGGATCATGGTCAAATACATCCGTGACAAATACGCATTCCTTGCAATAGCAGACCGGGCAGGCCACCCGGCAGTTGTAGCAGTTGACGCAGCCGGAAAGATATCGGGAGAGTTTTTCAATGCTGCCGGTCTGTTCACCAACCCTTTCAAACATTTCATCCCGGAGTCTGATCCGGTCTGAAACCAATGCCTCAATCGCCTGGCTCCGTCCCGGGGGCTGGGATCCGGTTTTCAGGCCAAGGGTCTGGAACAATGTTTCCCCCTTGGGTGTTGCCGCTTCAACAGCCACCCCGGTGGCGGGGTCTGTTCCGTACAGCCCAAGGATGATATCTGCATTTTCAGGAATCGGATGTTCGCAGGCCGTGCAGGCAGGGGCCGGTTCAAGTCCTTGAAATCCTTCTGTTTTATTATTGAGCATCCCCTCATAAAACACCTGGCTGGAGTTTTCCGGTACATTGGCTGAAAATTTTTCGAAATCGGCATTGGTAAATGCACCCAGGCAGTCCGTACCGATGATCACCACCTCGTCCAGGGATCCTTGTTTCAGCTTGACCAGTTCAACAAAGGCACGGATTTCACAGGGCCGCATCACCAGGCCCAGCTTCTTGCCCGACGGCCTTTTGGTCAGCCTGGAGGCAAGTTTGGCTCCGTTTAAGGGAAAACAGGGGGAAAGGAGGTCTGCCCCGTCCAGGCTTTTTGGATCCGTTATCAGGGTGGGCATGATATGGTGATCCTGGGGAAGATGCCAGGGGACGAGCAATGCGTCCACGGCATCCGATTCAAGCAGGCTTTTCAGAAAATTTTTCAGAGCCGCCCCAAGGTCCCTGTCCTTTACCTCGATATTTGAATAAACCGGCATGTCAATCCTCCAAAGGTTAAATGACCATGGTCTTTTTGGTTTCTATGGGCCCCAGGGCCTTGACCTGGGCCACCATCTCGTTGATGGTCTCGGACAGCTTGTGGCCGTCGCTGGCCCCGATCCAGGTGAGCCGGACCCGTTCCTTTTCCAGGCCGAACGGATCAAGAACCGCCTTCAATAGTTTGATCCTTCGCCTGGCCTTGAAGTTCCCGTTGATATAATGGCAGTCCCCGGGGTGGCATCCGCTCACCAGAACGCCGTCCGCCCCCTGGAGAAGGGCTTTTATAATGTACTTGGGATCCACCATGCCTGTACACATCATCCTCACGATCTTGATATTGGGCGGATAGGACAGACGGGAGGTGCCTGCCAGGTCCGCCGCCGTATAGGTGCACCAATTACAAAAAAACGCGATAATCGTGGGTTCGAACTCTTCCATGATCCTACCTCCCCTGGGGATTCCAGATTAAAAGATCTCCTGCTGTCCCTTACCCGGCCAGCAGTCCGTCAATTTCAGAAAACACCTGTTTATCCGTAAAATGCTTTACCTTGGCCGCGCCGCTGGGGCAATAGCCCGAGCAGGACCCGCAACCCTTGCATACCGCCTCGTTGACCTCGCTGACCTGGAGCCGGTCATTAAACTCAATGGCCGAATAGGGGCACAGCCCGATGCAGATCTGGCATCCCACGCAGACATCCGGATCGATAAAGGAGATCATGGGTGCCACGGAAACCTCTCCCTTGCTGCTCAGGGCCAGGGCTTCGGCCGCAGCCCCCTTTGCCTGGGCCACCGTATCCGGGATATCCTTGGGCCCCTGGCAGGCACCGGCCAGGAAGACCCCGGCGGAAGCGGTGGACACCGGTTCCAGCTTGGGATGCTGTTCCAGGAAGAAACCGTCGCCGCCGGTGGCAATGCCAAAGGTGCGGGCCACGGAATTGACATCGGCCCTGGGTTCCATTGCCGTACACAGGATGACCATTTCAACGGATATATTCACCATGCTGCCGGAGAGGGTGTCCTCGGCAAAGACCTGGAGCATGCCGTTGTTCTCCTCCACCCTTGCGGCCTTGCCTCGGATCATGCGGACACCCTCGCCCTGGACCCGCTGATAAAATTCTTCATACCCTTTGCCGAAACAGCGCATGTCGATGTAGAAGTTGTACACCTGGGTATCATGGCCGCATTTGTCCTTGAGCAGATGGGCATACTTGAGGGCATACATGCAGCAGGTTCTTGAGCAGTACTCATGGAAGTTGATGTCCCGGCTGCCGATGCAGTGAAGAATGGCAACGCTTTTGGGCGGCTCCGTGAACTTGAGCCGGTCATGGGGGTCCCGTTTGAGCAGCTTCCCGGAGGTGGGGCCCGTGGCATTGGAGAGGCGTTCAAACTCCAGATTGGTAAAGACATTGGCCAGCCTTCCGTACCCGTACTGTTCCATGGGAGAGGGATCCAGGGGATCAAACCCCGTGGCCACGATAATGGACCCCACCTCTATGGTCTCGGTGACATCCCTCATTTCATGGTTCACGGCCTTTGCCTCACAGGCGTCCACGCAGAGCCGGCATTCGCAGCACCCTCCGCAGTCGACGCACCGGGCAGCCTCGGTTTGGGCAGCGGCCTCGTTAAAGTTCTGATCCACCTCGTCAAAGGTGACGGCCCGCTGGATCGGATCCAGAAGGTCGGCAACCGCCCTGGGAACGGCCTCGGTTTTATCCGGGATCTTTTTCCACTCATTTCCCGGAGCCGGGGCCTGGTACGCTTCTTCTTCCAATGCCTCAATGTCCCGGCCTTCCAGAAAGCATTCAATGGAGGCCACGGCCTTATGGCCAGCGGCCACGGCTTCAATGACCGTGGCGGGTCCTGTCACGGCATCCCCGGCCGCAAACACATGGGGCAGGCTGGTCTGAAAGGTGATGGGATTGACCCGGACCCGGTTTCCGGCGGTGAGCTCCAGACCGGGGGCCTTGTCTGCAAAAACCGTATCGATTTTCTGGCCGATGGCCGGAATCACCGTATCACAGGAGATGACAAACTCGGATCCTTCCTTGGGAACCGGCCTCCTTCGGCCGCTCTCATCGGCCGGCCCCAGTTCCGTTTCAATGCATTCAAGTCCTGTCACCTTGCCGTTTTCCGCCTGGACAGCCACAGGGGCGGTCAGAAATAAAAACTCAATGTCTTCCTCCCTGGCCCCCTCTATCTCTTCTTCATAGGCCGGCATTTCCTGTTCCGATCTCCGGTAGACCACCACCACCTTTTCAGCACCCAGGCGCTTCACAGACCTTGCCGCATCAATGGCCACATTGCCCCCGCCGATGACTGCGGCCCGGGTGCCCGGGGCGGTCCGTTCCCCCAGGTTGATCCGGTGCAGCAGCTCAACGGCATCCACAACCCCGGTGCTGTTCTCTTCCCCGGGGATCTGCAATTGCAGGGAGAGGTGGGCGCCCGGACCCAGGAAAACGGCGGAGAAGCCCTCGGTCTCAAGGTCGTCCAGGCTAAAATCCAAACCCAGTCGCCTGCCGGTCCTCACCTCAATGCCGTGCCTGAGGATATAGCCGATTTCCCTGTCCAGGATCTCCTGGGGCAGGCGGTAATCCGGGATCCCCACCCGGAGCATGCCGCCCAGGTGATCCAGGGCTTCAAAGAGGGTGATCTGGTATCCCTTCAGGCGCAGGTAATAGGCCGCGGTCAGTCCGGCGGGGCCGGATCCCACAATGGCGATCTTCTGGGATTTCTCCTCAATATCCGGGATGGAAAGAGTCCCATGATCCACCTGGTCTGCGGCAAAGCGTTTCAGTTCCCGGATGGCCACCGGGCTGTCCACATCGGCCCTGCGGCAGGCCGTCTCGCAGGGGGCCGGGCAGACCCGGCCCAGGGTGCCGGGCAAAGGGATTTTTTCCATGATCAGCTTCAGGGCTTTCTCATACTCCCCCACCTTAACCAGGGCCACGTATCCCTGGACATTGGTGCCGGCCGGGCAGGTATTGACGCAGGGGGCCCGGTCAAATTTGTCAATGCAATAGGTAATGGGCACGGCCTGGGGAAAGGGCCGGTATATGGCCTTCCGAAGTTTGGTTCCCACATCCCATTCATTGGCCATGGTCACCGGGCAGACCTTTTCACACTCCCCGCATCCGGTGCAGTTGTCTTCCACGTGCCGGGCCTTTTTATTGACCTCTACCTTGAAATTGCCGATGAAACCGCTGACATCAACAATTTCACTATGGGACAGCAGTTCGATATTGGGCTCCTGGCCCACGGACACCATCTTGGGGGTGCCGATGCAGGCGGCACAGTCCAATGTGGGAAAGGTCTTGTCATACTGGAGCATATGGCCGCCGATGGTGGGCTGCCGCTCCACCAGAAAGGCCGTGAACCCGGCGCTGGCAATGTCGAGGGAAGCCTGCATACCGGCGATCCCCCCCCCCACCACCAGGGTATTGGTACAGACCGGAAAGGTGGCCGGGGTAAGGGCCTGCTGGTGGATCACCCGGGCCACCCCGGCACTAGCCAGGATCTTTGCCTTTTGGGTGGCCTCGTCCTCGTCTTCGGTCACCCAGGAGACCTGTTCCCGGACGCTGACCATGTGAAAGGCCTTAAAAGGATTGAGCCCGGCCCTCTGACAGGCCTGGCGGAAGGTTTTCTCGTGCATCCTCGGGGAGCAGGATGCCACAATGACCCGGGTCAGATCATGGGCCTTGATATCTTTTTCAATAAGCTCTTGGCCCGGATCGGAACACATGAAAAGATAATCCCGGGAAACCTTCACATTGGGCAGGGTGGAGATATACTGGGCCACCTCCTCCACCCTGACACGGTATGCGATATTGATCCCGCAGTGGCAAATATAAAATCCGATTCTCTCAGCCATCTTAGTCCTCCTGATGCATCACTGCCTTGGTTTCTGCAGTGGCTTTTATACCCGGTTTGATTCCTGCGGACTTATATAGGAGCTGGGCCACATCCATGACCTCCAGAAGATTGCCGGCCTGAAGTTCCTGAACGGCATCATTGAGCATGCGGATGCAGAAGGGACACGCCGTGGCCAGAATATCCGCCCCGGATGCCAATGCCTCCCCCACCCGCTGAATTCCGAGGGATTCCTCCCGGGGACAGGAGACAAAGGCATTGCCTCCCCCGCCCCCGCAGCACATGCTTTTTTCCCGGTTGCCGGGCATCTCGACCAGGGTGAGCCCCGGGATCGCCTTTAAAATCCTGCGGGGGGGTTCGAAGATCCCGCTGTGCCGTCCCAGGTAGCAGGGATCGTGATAGGTGACGACCCGGTCCAGTTCCCGGAAGGGAAGAATCCGTTTGGCTGTGATGAGCCGGTCAAGAAGTTCAACATAATGCTCAATGGCCACCCTGCCCTTTAGCTGGGGATAAAAACGGCCAAGCGTATGAAAGCAGTGGGGGGAAAGGGTCAGAATCTTTTCAACCCTGTTGTTTAAAAACAGGCGGCTGTTCTTTTTCTTCAGTTCCGAGAACAGGGACTCATCTCCCAGGGCCGATGCCGGATCACCGCAGCAGACCTGGTCCGCCCCCAGGGTGCCCAGGGAAATGCCGGTGCCTGCCAGGAGCCGGACCAGCATGCGGGCGGCCTCGGCGGTTTTATCCGCCGGCCCCCCGCCCCTGGCATAGGCTGTGGTGCAGCAGGAGAAAAGACAATACTCAAGTCCCGGTTTAAAGGCCGGGATGTCCAGATCTCCCGCCCAGGCCATACGCCCTTCCGATGAACCGTTCCAGGGATTTCCCTGCCGGCGGAGACTGTTCAGCACCGGTTCTGCATGTTCCGGCCGACCCTTTTCCTTGAGGGTGAACTGGCGGACAGTCTTCATGACCTCAATGATATCGATTCCCCTGGGGCAGGCGCTTGTGCATGCGGCACAGGTCAGGCACTGCCAGGCCGGGCGGTCAACGGTCTCCAGGGTGGCCGTGTCCCGGGTAATGCGGCGCAGGATATTTCTGGGGCTGAAGGAAAGAATCCGGCCCAAGGGACAGACCCCGGAACAGGTGCCGCACTGCATGCACTCCATAAAGGTCTGATCCAGGGCCTTTTCCACGGTCTCTGCTTTGACCGGGCTTTCCCGGTCGGCCTTTTCCCGGACCCGGGTGAGAAAGATGGCCAGGGGCCGGTAAAAGAGATGGGACCACTTCCCAAAGGGCACCTCAATGACCAGCATGGGCACGGCAATGGCAAGGTGGATGACGTACATGACATAGGTGCCCATGGGCCAGCCGGCCAGCCGGACCAGGTGCATGAGGATCCCGGTCAGGGTGGTGAAAAAGAGAAGCACCAGGAAAAGCCAGTCCGTGGACTGGGAAAACCGGTGAAGATCCTCTTTCTTTTTCAGGCGGCTCATGAACATGTCCACGGTCAGATAGAGCAGGACCCCTGTGGCATAGTAGCCGAAAAGACTGGAGAAATGCCAGGAGCTGTCATCCACCTGGAACCAGCGGATGAAAACGATGATCAGGGTCATCATGGTCATATATCCCGTCACCAGGATAAAATGCTTGACCCACCGGGTTTTGTCCTCACCGCATTTTCTCCACCGTTTCTGGGTGGCAAAGTGAATCAAAAAGGATTTTGCCTCTGTAAAATAGAGATGGATCGGTATCTTTGTGCCTGCCATGATAAACCGGTACATCCTGAATGCATTGGAAAGCAGAAAAAGGGTCAAAACAGCGGCCATGGTCAGATCCCCGATCTCGATCCACATGACCGGGGCAAAGGTATTGACCGCCACCCGGTCCGTGATAATGGGACCGTGGAAAAAGACAAAGAGCAGAATAATCCCCAGGGCCAGCAGCCCTAAGGCACCCATTTCCCATGCCTCGGAAAGGTAGAGCCGCTTTGCAAGTCCTGTCCAGTCGTACTGGCTGGTCAGCCAGCGCCGGGCAGCCATCATGGTTTCCGCCGGTTCCGCCCCCCTGGGGCAGTCCTTATTGCACTCCCCGCAATAATAGCAGAGCCAGGGCACCGGGGAGGCCAGGAGCTTGTCCTTTAACCCCAGTTGAATGTAGCGGTATACTTTTCTCGGGAAGGTGTCATCCCCCTGGGACAGGGGGCAGGATGCACTGCAGTTCCCGCACTGCATGCAGATCTCCATATCCTGTGCCCCGAACCGGGAGATTTCCCGGTGAAAATCCGGATCGACGCCGTTTAAAGGCTTTGCCAATAATGGACTGATCCGGTCTTGATCGGTCTGTTCTTGATTTTTTGAGATTTTATCCATTTGGGGACATACTCCTTGTCAGGGTTTCCCTTATCAGGTCGAGGACCTCTGCCGCTTCCGGCGGCTTTTCCAGGAAGGCTTCCGGACCGCTGATATCATGACCCAGGCGGACTCCCTTTGTCTTCTGGTAGTGGGTGAAGGTCTGCTGGTCAATGGTGGACACCATGATGACGGGGATGCAGCAAAGGGTTTTATCCTGCTTCAGACACCGGTACATCTGCATGCCGCCGTTGTCCGGCATGGGCACGTCAATGATGATGAAGGCGGGATTTTCTTTCTTGACCTTGTCCAGTCCCTCTTTTCCGTTTCCGGCAACAATGGGGTGAAACCCGCCGGTTTTGAGAAGGGCTGAAAAAAAAATCCGCATATCCGGATCATCGTCCACCACCAGTATCTTGGGCCTTTTTTCCTTCTTAACCAATGTGCTCCCCTTGATCCGTGTTCATCCCCGGTACGTCCGTTCTTCTGTCCGGCTAAGATAATTGCACTAAGTATACCATCCGACGAAAAATACGGATTATTCTATTATATCAATTTGTTATACGAAAACTATTTTGAAAGAGAAGGGTGGGTTCAAACGATATGTTGCAAATCATGCAACATATGTGGAGATAAATATTATTTCAACTATTTGAAATAATAATAATAAAATTAAAATTACGCATCAAAATCGATCCATGCAACATTTGTTGCGAAAATTATCGGCAGGGGATTTTACCGGGGTTGAATGCCCAGGGCTTTCATCTTCCGCCAGAGCGTGGTCCGGTCCATGCCCAGGGCTTTGGCAGTTTTGGTCTTATGCCAGCCGTACCGTCGCAGCATCTTTAAAATCGCCTCCCGGTCCCCGGAATTCAGATCCCTGGACCGGGGCACGGTCTCACCGGCCTTTTCATCAGAGGTCCGTTGAAACCGGTTCTGCAGGGAGAGGGGGAGGTGGTCCGGTTCGATGATGTTTTCCTGGCATACGATCAGGGCATGTTCCAGAATATTCTGAAGTTCCCTTACATTGCCGGGATAATCGTAATTCAAGAGCATGTGCATGGCCGTCTTTGAAATCTCATGGGAGGGGATGGCCCTGGCGCTGCAGAGTTTTCTTAAGATATGGCGGATGATCAAGGGGATATCGTCCCTTCTTTGGTTCAGGGGAGGCAGTTCCAGATGCATGACGTTGAGGCGGTAAAAGAGATCCTGACGGAATCGACGGGCCTTTACCTGGTTTTCCAAACCCTGGTTGGTGGCCGAGATGATGCGGACATCCACTTTCCGGGTCTTCCGGCTGCCCAGGGGATAGAACTCCTTGTCCTCCAGGACCCGGAGGAATTTGGCCTGGAGGGAGAGGGGAAGGTCACCGATTTCATCCAAAAAAATGGTTCCCTGGTCTGCCTCCTGGAACCGGCCGGGCTTGTCCCTGTCCGCCCCGGTAAAAGCGCCTTTGACATAGCCGAAAAGCTCCGACTCCAGGAGGTTTTCCGGCAGAGCCGCGCAATTGACCTTGACCAGGGGTTTATCAGCCCGCTTGCTGGCCGAATGGACGATCTTTGCCAGAAGGTCTTTTCCGGTACCGGTATCCCCCTCTATCAGAATGGTGGCATCGGTTTTGGCCACCACCTCAACGGTCTTGAATATCTTCTGCATCAGGGGATCTTTACCGATCATGGAATGAAAGGTATACCGGTTGTTGACCACCTGCTTATACTGATGGGACAGGGTCAGGTCCTGGAGGGTGGCGATGCAGCCGATGATCTTTCCCTGGTCGCTGTGCAGGGGGATATAATTTGCCCGTACAGGGACGATTTCCCCCTGGGGGGTGACGATCTCAGCCTCGTTATTAACCCTGGATTCCCCCAGGGTCATGGATTCCCTTAACCGCTCCGGTTCAGTGGTGTTGGCCTCCCCGAAAATAACCGAACAGGGCCTTCCCAGAACCTGGCGGCGGTTGTATCCGGAGATCAGTTCTGCGGCTGTATTGAAAAAAGTGGTATACCCGCCCCGGTTCACGGTGAATATACCGATATCCAGGTTGTCCAATACCGTCTTCAGACTTCGTTCCTTGGTGTTGACCCGGTTGATCAAATCTGCCAGGGCGGCATGGTCCTGGAGAATGGTCACGCAGCCCGTAACCCTGTTTCCCGGACCGTAAAGGGGGGTTGAAAGACGGGTGATCAGATGCTTTGCATCTTCCTGGTCCCTGATTTCCACACAGAGCTCATCATCTCCCTGTTCACTCTCCACATGAAAGGGGCACCTGGCATGGCAGTGGATATTGGAAAAGACCTCCCGGCAGTCCTTGCCCAGCACATCAGACTCCTTGAGGCCGGTCATGGCCTGGACACTGGCATTAAAGGCCGTGATATGCCGGCCGGCATCAATGGTAAAGGCGCCGATATTGATCTGATCCAGCATCTCCACCCATTGATCACAGAGAATCATCTGCTTTCTCAGGTCCCGGAAAAAACAGATCATCCCCAGTTTATTCCCGTTGTCCGTTAAAAGGCTCACGGACATCTGTACCGGGATGCTGTTACCGGAGGGGTCCAGGATGCTGGTTTCATGGAGGGAGATCCTCTTTTCCCAACCGTAATCCTTGTGATACAAAACCTTTTCCAGTTTCTGTTTCCGGTCCGGGGAAAATATATCGGCCAGCTGCATCCGGTTGACGATCTCCTGTTCGGACCGTCCCAGCATCCGGGCCATAATATGATTTATGGAGATGATGGTTTCATTTTCATCACAGGCCAGGGCTCCGTCAATGGCCCCCTGGACAAGGTCCCGGGCGACCGTACCGGTGCTGCCGGAGGAAACCCCCTTTTGGAGTTTTTTGGCACTATTTTCCAATTCATAGGCCCGGCTCTGCCGCCGGGACAGATACCGGTGCTGGGCCCGTTTCAAAGCGATGAAAAGCACATCGTCGCTCACCGGCTTGGTAATATAATCCGAGGCATCCAGATCCAGGGCCCGGACCGCCTGTTCCATCTCTCCAAAGGCGGTCAGGACGATCACCTCTGTATCCGGACACTCTTTTTTTAAAATTTCCAGCACCTGGATCCCGTCCATTTTGGGCATCCGGATGTCTGTCAGAACGATCTGGGGAGACCACTCCCCGGCGATTTGGATACCGGTCTCACCGTCGCTGGCCGTTGAAACCTCAAACCCTGCATCGGAAAGCACAATGGAAATCACCTGGCGGATATCCTCCTCATCATCGATGACAAGGATCTTCCAGTCAATGGATTGAATGGCCTTTTTCTCAATCATACCGGCAACCCGATGGTAAAGAGGGTATGGCCGGGCCGGCTTTCCACCGAAACACTCCCCCTGTGATGCTCGATAATCCCGGAAACCGTTGAAAGCCCCAGGCCCACGCCGTATCCTTCCTTTTTGGTGGTAAAAAAGGGTTCAAAGATATGGGGCAGGTCCTCTTTTTTAATCCCGGCCCCGGTATCCCGGACCCCGAGATTCACCCTTTTCTCCCGGGGATCATGGGAGCAGGACAGGGTCAGGGTGCCGCCCCGGGGCATGGCGTCCACTGCGTTGAATATCAGGTTGATCAGGCACTGCTGGAGCTGGTTTGAATCCCCCTGGATCACGGGAAGCCCCTCGTCTATCCGGGAAACCTGCTCGATCCCGCTCAGTTCAAGTTTATGCCGGCTGAGCAGGATGCACTTGTCCAGCAATCCGTTCAGGTCAACTTCCCCGAACCGGGGCTCTGATTTCCGGGAAAATTTCAAAAGGCTTGAAATAATGGTGGAGCACCGCTCCGTCTCTTTTTCGACAAGGGCAAGATACCGCATGAACTTTTCAGCGTCGCCGGATTCAAGGGGGCCCCGGTTCAGGATCCGGATCATGAGCCGCACATAGTTAAGAACCCCGAACAGGGGATTGTTGATTTCATGGACCACACTGGCGGAAAGCCGGCCCAGGGACATCATCTTATCCTGGTGGAGGATACCGGCCTGGTCTGAAAGCTCCCGTTCCAGTTTCCGGATCTGCCGCAGATCCCGGAAAAAACACACCCAGCCTCTTTCTTCCTCCCTCTCCTCCAGAACTGCGGCCGACACCTGGACCGGGATGGTTCTGCCGGCCTTGGTTTTCAGCAGGGTTTCGTATAAAAAAAGCCGGTTCTCTCCTCCGAATTCAGGCCCGGCCATGGCCTTTTTCAGGGCCTGATCCCCATTTTCCTCAAAGAGTTCCGGAAAAAAACGCCGGCCCTTGATCTCCTCTTTTTTATACCCCAGCATCTTTTCCATCTGCCGGTTAAAGGTGACCACCTGACCCGTCTCATTGCATGCCAGGATGCCGTCCATGGAATTTTCAATGAGATTCTTCTGAAAAGAATAGATCCGGATCAATTCCTCGGCGGTCTTTGCCTTTTCCCTTTCCAGGAAACCGGTATAGTCCTTGAGGGCTTTTTGTGAGGTATATCTTTTTTGGGCCCGGTCCAGGGCCACAAAAAGGGCTCCTTCGTCAATGGGCTTGGTGATGAAATCCGATGCATCCAGCTGAAGGGCCCGGACTGCGATCTCAATTTCCCCGAAGGCCGTCACCACGATGACCTCGATATCCTCAATTTCTTCTTTAAGAGTCTGAAGCACCTGGATACCGTCCATGCCCGGCATCCGGATGTCCGTGATCACGATCTGGGGAGACAGGGTCCGGCACAGGGCAAGGCCTTTTTCGCCGTTTTCCGCGGCTGCCACAGAAAATCCCTGATCTTCAAGGACAATGGATACCACATCCCTGATATCTTCTTCATCATCAATTAAAACGATTTTCCAGGCAGGTCCATCTTTCATGATCCATATCCCCGGGCTCAGGTTTTTTCCGCTTTGACTCGGCAGGGCAGAGCAGGCCTCTCAACTGATTCCCTACCACTTTTTCCATGGAATGTAAAACCACTCGATATCCCTTTGATTTTGTACTCGATTTTTCCGCAGACCAGGGAAAAAGCCGCGGACAGGGGAAAAAATCGGCGATAAATATTAAACGTTATGAGGATTCCTGGAACCCCGGATCATTGAAACCAAACGCCATAAACCATTTGACTTTTACTTATAAAGCAATTAATACAGCACCCTGCAAGTGCTCCTGGGAGATTTTCATTTTTGATCTGTAAAGAGGAGAGCTGACAGGGGAAGAGGGGAATGAATGTGAATTTGATTGCTGTATCCGGCAGAACTTAGGATGAATTAAAATTACAGACAATTCCGAATCGCCTGAAGTAGAATCCGGGGGAAATGAAATCCAAAGGAAACCGGGAAGAAATCGAAAAAAGGGGTCAATAAATGGGGAAAGGGTATGTTTAAAAATTTGCGAATCAGAACAAAATTGATCGGAGGAGTGGGCGCCATTCTTTCCATTGCTGTGATTGTAGGCATTACAGGCTTTTATTCTTTGAACAGGGTAATGACGGTGGTCCACCTTCATTCGAAAGTTCTGGGAATCGAAAAAGGCATGGAAAATATTTTAATTCACCAGGAAAAATACAGGCGGACCGGCAACCTTGACGATTATACCGCGATCCGTGAAACTTTTAATTCGGTAAGTCAGGAGATGAAGACCCTGGGAGAGTCAAGTGTGGATTCAGCCACCTTTGACAACCTTGAACAAAACATACAGGCCTATGACAAACTCTTGTCCGGGCTGAAAGACACCCACGAGAACAACAAGGCTCTGTTGGAAAATCTTAAAAAATTTTCGGCTGAGATGAGCGAAATTTTCGGCCGGAATATTGAATCGGAAAGCACCGAAATCCACCATGGGATCATGTCGGCCAGTGAAAAATTCCTTAAGGATTATTCGTATAAAAATGTAAGCGACATACTGGAACTCGGCCTTAATGTCATAAAGTTCAATCATTCTGCGGGAAAAACCAGAAAAGAAACTTTGGAGACAATTCGAAATCTGCATTTTAACGGGGATAATTATTTTTTCGTGGTCCAGAAAAATTATACCCTTATTGCCCACGGTGCCAAAGCAGAACTGGAAGGCATGGATTTCAGCAAAATACAAGACAAAAAAACCGGAAAAACCTTTATGGTTGAACTTGTTAAAAACGCCCTGGAAAAAGGGTCTTCCACAACGGAGTACTATTGGACAAAGCCGGGAAAAGGAGACTCTCTCTTTCCCAAGGTAACCATGGCCCGGTATTTTAAGCCCTGGGATATGATCATATGTGCCGGTATTTATCTGGAGGATATCGACAAGGCCAGCCAGGAAATGAACAAGATTGTTTCCCAGGGTTTCAAAGGTATCGAACAATTGAACACCTTGGAAAAAACAATGATTCACGCCAGACTGGCCAGCCTCTATCACATGATGTTTAATGCCGGAAGTCAGCAAACCCTGGACTTTCTCTCGGAGATCATTGCTGCCGAAAAGGCAACACCCGGGATCAAAGAAGCAGCCGAAGCCTATATGAAAAGCTGGGAATCCTATTCCGATAACATGGAAAAGGCCCAGTTCAGCTCGAGTGCTGCGACAAAAAGTCTCAAGGACGGGATGACAAAGATGCAGCAGGTTTCTTCCGGGATCAGTCAAAACATGACGTCTACAGAGAAAACCGCCAACTCCATTATTCTTGTGTTTGTCATTTCAGGGGCTGTATTTGGCATGGCTCTGGCGTTTTTTCTTGTACGTTCCATCCTGAACCCCATCCGGGAAACCAATGAAATGATCAAGGATATTGCAGAAGGGGAAGGGGATTTAACAAAGCGCCTGAATGTAGCTTCCAAGGATGAAGTGGGAGAACTGGCCCAGTGGATCAATCTCTTTATTGAGAAACTCCAGTCCATGATCCGGGAAATTTCATCCGGCGTCGATACCCTTTCAGGATCATCCGATCAATTATCTTCCGTCTCCAAACAGATTGCTTCAAATTCGGATCAGACGGCGAACAGATCCACCCGCGTTGCATCTGCCGCCGAGGAGATGAGTACAAACATGACCGATGTGGCAGCGGCATCCGAGCAGACCACCGCAAATATTCAAACCATTGTTGCGGCCATTGAAGAGATGCGGGCGACCATCCAGGAAATCACAGATAATATGACCCGGGGAAATACGACCACCCAAAATGCGGTATCCAAGGCAAAGGAAGTGTTATCAAAGGTTGATGATCTTGGAAAGGCTGCGGCTGAGATCAACAAGGTAACAGAAACCATAGCCGATATATCTGAACAGACAAACTTGCTGGCTCTGAATGCCACCATTGAAGCGGCCCGGGCAGGAGAGGCCGGGAAAGGATTTGCCGTTGTGGCCGGTGAAATAAAAGAGCTTGCCCAGCAGACAGCCCAGGCTACCAGTGAAATCAATACCAAGATTGCCAATGTTCAGGCCACAACGGCAGAATCCGTAAACGTGATTGAAACCGTTGTGGGTGTGATCAATGAGATTGATGAGATTGTCAGCGGGGTTGCTGCCGCAATGGAAGAGCAATCCTCCTCCACCCTTGAAATAGCCAATAGTGTCAGCCAGGCGGCCCAGGGAGTTGAAGAAGTCAACGGGAATGTAAACCAGGCCAATACGGCAGCCCTCAGTGTGACCAGTGAGATTGCCGAAGTCAGCGAGGCCGCAGCCCAGATCAACTCCGGCAGCAGCAGGGTTAAAGATAGCGCAGAAGGCCTGTCTCAACTGGCCGTAAATCTCAGCGAATTGGTCGGACGGTTTAAGATTTAATTTCGACCCGAAAAGGGTCATATGGTTGCGGTTCTCAACCGGTTTAGCGAAAAGAGAGGCAACGGCACGGGGTCGTCCTTCTTGGGAAGGACGACCCTGTTTTGAAACTTTGCCCGGTGATTGAATGAGCAGGTAATCTTTGCTCCTCGGGACGGTAACCGGGATTTTATTTTGAAAACGGCTATAAAAACAGGGCCCGCCCGGGTCTATGATCCATACCGGCTTGCAGTTTTCCAGAGAAGGTGAGATGATACCTTTTTAACCGCCGATGGAGGATTAACCGACCCATGCAGCGCCACTCGACAGATCATTTAAAAGCAATGATCATCATTGCCTGGTTTTTATTGATCTTCCCCTTTTCAGGCGCTGCGGCACAGATCAATCTCACCGAGGCTGAAAAGGTGTTTATCAAAGAGCACCCAATGGTCCGGGTGGCAAACGAAATGGACTGGACACCCTTTGACTACGCTGAAGACGGCAAAGCAAAGGGATATTCCATTGACCTGTTGAATATCATCGCCGAAAAAACCGGGTTGAAGCTGGAGTATATCAACGGTTTTCGCTGGGACGAACTATTGAATATGGGAATCCAGCGCCGGATAGATGTTTTTCCGGCCATCTGGAAAACCGAAGAAAGAAAAAAACATTTTCTTTTTACAACGTCTTATATCGATACCCCCTATATCCTGGTCATCCATCAGGACAGGCAGGACATCAGCAGCATTGAAACCCTCAAGGGACGAATCCTGACGGGCATCAAAGGATTTGCCAGCACGGAACAGGTAAAGGCCCATTACCCCGGAATTGAGGTCCTAGAGGTGGAAAGTGCGGCAGAAGGACTCCGGCAGGTCTCCTACGGCAGGGCAGACGCCTATCTCGGATCCATGGCAGAGACCAATTTTGTCATTAACCGGCATCTGGTGCCGAATCTGAAAATTGCAGGAGAGACCGATCTTGGGGGCCGGGTGGAATCGCCCCTGCTCTATATCGGGATCCGAAAAGACTGGCCCATGCTTTTGCAGATCATCCAGAGGGGCATGGATGCCATCACCCAGGGGGAAAAACAGGCCCTTCACCTCAAGTGGCTGGAATTCAACAAACAGCCCGGAACCCTGGTGCTCAACGAATCGGAGCGTTCGTTTCTGGCCTCCCATCCCGTACTTCGGATGGGCTTTGATCCGGATTGGCCACCGGTCACATATTTGAACCGGAACAATAAGATGAGCGGCATGGCAGAGGACTACCTTGAGATCGTCGGCCAAAAGCTGGGGGTGAAAGTGGAGCCTGTGGCTTCGGAAAACTGGTCCGATGTACCCCGGGCGGTCCAGGCCGGTCAAATCGATTTTCTCACCGGGATTTTTCCGGCCGGACAGGATCGAAAAGGACTGATCTTTACCGATCCCTATCTGAGCTTTCCCATCGTGATTGTGACCCGTGAAGATGTGCCCTATGTCAGCAGTCCGGCATTTTTAGAAAATAAAACCGTGGCCGTGGTGACCGGCAGGCCCTTTCATGGACAGCTTTCATCGGCCCATCCCGGCATCCGGATTTTAAAGGTTAACCGGGTCAAAGACGGACTCCTGGCCGTGGCGGGAAAGGAGGCCTTTGCCTTTGTGGGCAGCCTGGCAGCCGCCGGACACGTGATTGGACGGGAGGGATTTACCACCCTGAAAGTGTCGGGCGGAACCCCGTATCACCTGGAGGTGGCCCTGGGGTGCAGCAAAGAGAACCCGGTACTGCGGGACCTGCTGCAAAAGGCCATGGCCGGCATTTCCACAGAAGAACAAAACAATATATACAGCAAATGGGCCAGTGTCACCTTTGAATATCAGCCGGATTATTCAATGATGTGGAAACTCGGAAGCGGAGGCCTTGTGTTTCTGCTGCTGGTTCTTTATTGGAACCGCCGCCTGAGGCGGATGGCCAATGACCTTGAAGCGGCTAGGGACCAGGCCGAAGCGGCCAACAGGTCCAAAAGCATCTTCCTTGCCAATATGAGCCATGAACTGAGGACCCCGCTGAACGCCATCCTGGGATTTTCACAGATCATGGCGGACGACAAGGGCCTGGACCCGACCCAGAAAGAAAACCTGAGAATCATAAACAGCAGCGGAGAACACCTGCTTTCCCTGATCAGCGATATCCTGGACATGTCAAAGATAGAGGCCGGCCGGATTGTACTCAAAGCATCCGTATTCAGCCTTACGGATTTCATGGCCCATATCGATGATATGCTCCGGGCCATGGCAGATGAAAAGGGCCTCTACCTGAAGTTCCGCCTTGCACCGGGCCTGCCCGGGGTTATCCGGGCGGACAAGGCCAGGCTGCGGCAGGTCCTGGTCAATCTGATTGTGAACGGCATAAAAAACACCGAAAAAGGGGGGGTTACCGTCAGCGTGGCCTCTGGTTCTCCTTTCGCCCCCCCGGACAGATCCAGCCTTTGCTTTGCGGTCCGGGATACGGGAAAGGGGATTGCTCCGGAATACAGGGACAAAATTTTCAAACCCTTTATGCAGGCCGGCCATGACAGCCAGGCCCCCGGAGGCACCGGTCTGGGCCTGTCCATCTGCCAGACCCTGGTGGAAATGATGGGGGGAACCATCGTCCTTGACAGTGAAACCGGTGAGGGTTCCGGCTTTTCCTTTACCATTGAAATCCAAAAAGAAGACAGGGCCGGCCGGTTTGACGGGCCCGGGACGGACAGGGCCGGCCGATACCATCACCGGGTTCTGGCACCGGACCAGCCCCGGTACCGGATTCTGGTTGTGGATGATTCAGACAACAACAGAATGCTGCTGACCTCCATCCTGGACAAAGCCGGTTTTTTGGTAAAAGGAGCCCCCTGTGCAGAAACAGCCTTTGAGATTATCCATGACTGGCGGCCCCATCTGGTATGGATGGATATTCAGATGGAGGGGATGGACGGACTTGCGGCCACCCGCCGAATCCGGCAAAAGCAAGACCCCGGCCTGAAAATTATCGGCATCTCCGCATCCGCCTTTGAAGAAGACCGGATTGCCTGCATGGAAGCGGGGTGTGACGATTTTGTGGCCAAGCCCGCAGACCGGCAGGAGGTGTTAAAAAAAATGACCCGCCACCTTGGTGCAGCCTTTGTCTCTCCGGAAGAGACAGACCCGGAACCGCCGACCAAAGGCAGAGAAAGGGGAAAAGAGGAACCGTGGGGACCTGTGCTGCTGGATCGGATTCCCGGGGACATCACCACCCGGTTGGAGCAGGCTGTATTTTCATTTGACTATGAAATGACCCTTTCCGCCATCGAAAAAATCCATACTGCGGATCCTGAACTGGGGAACCGGTTATCGGCCTGTGCCAAAGTATACCAGTTCGAAACCCTGCAGGCACTTTTCGAAAAAAGGAGCATCAGAAATGAGCAGCCCTGAGTTCGCCAATATCTTGATCGTAGACGATGAACCCAACAACCTGAGTGTATTAAGACAGATGCTCTCTGCCCAGGGATATAAAGTCCGCCCCATCACCAACGGCCGTACCGCCCTCCAGGCAGCCGAAACCCTGGTCCCGGATCTCATCCTTCTAGACATCATGATGCCCGGCGGCCTTGACGGATTCACCGTCTGCCGCAAGCTCAAACAGATGGAGCAAATCAAAGATGTCCCCGTCATCTTCTTAAGCGCCCTGGATGATACGGAAAACAAAGTCCTTGCCTTTGAAACCGGCGGAGTGGACTACATCACCAAACCCTTTGAACAGTCAGAAGTGCTGACCCGGGTGAAAACCCATATCCTGCTGTATCAATCCCAAAAGGATCTGAAGGAGAAGAACCAAGACCTGGCCAAAATGAACCAGGAACTGAAACAGGCAATGGATGAAATAAAGACCCTTAAAGGGATTCTGCCCATATGCAGCTATTGTAAAAAAATCCGGGATGACCAGGGAAACTGGAATTACCTGGAGACCTATATTGAGAATCACTCCGAAGCATCCATGACCCACGGCATGTGCCCTGAATGTTCAGATAAGCTATACGGCAAAGAAGACTGGTACGTAAAAATGAAAGCCGGCAAGAAAAAATCCGACTAAACTGGGTTCTTGCACACAGGTACAGCCAATGATCATGAGCGGAGAGGCTGTGAATCTATTTATTATGCAGAAGATATGAGAATATTCATCGCAACCTATGGATCCCGCGGGGATGTCCAGCCCTATGTGGCTCTGGGAAAAGGGCTGGAAGATGCCGGACATCGTGTGACCCTTGCCACGAGCGAACGCTTCCGGGAATTTGTTGCCGCCAATGGACTTGAATACGGATACCTGGGAGACGGACTGCTGTCGATCGTCGATACGGATCAGGGAAAGGATCTCCTGGAGAACACCACAAATATCTTTGATGTGGTAAAGCAGAATATAAAACTGGCCAAACAGACCCAGTCCCTGCAAAAAGCCCTGCTGCGGGAAACCTGGGAAGCTGCAGAAAAGGCCAGGCCCGACTTCATCCTATACCATCCCAAAGCCGGTGCTGCCCCCCATATCGCAGAGAAACTGGGGATAGGATGCGCCCTGGCAACCCCGATTCCCATGTTTGTACCCACATCTGAGCGCCCTTTTCTCGCGCTGCCGGACCTGAAGCTGGGTGGATGGTACAATCGCCTGAGCTATCAGATCATCACCTCCCTGACCGGGATCTTTCTCGGAAAGTATATCAAAGAGTTCCGCAGGGACATCGGCCTGGGGCCATTGAAAAAATTTAATTTTCTAAAGACCGGTACGGGGCAGGATATCCCGGTTCTCCATGCCTATAGCGAGGCTGTCCTTCCCCGCCCGGGCGACTGGCCGGAAACTGCCCAGGTCACGGGATATTGGTTTCTGGATGGACAAACCGGGTGGACGCCTCCCCAGGACCTGCAGGCCTTTCTGGACAAGGGTGAACCTCCGGTCTATATCGGTTTCGGCTCCATGGCCGGCCGCAATCCGGATCAGCTGGCAGAAACCGTGATAACTGCTCTGCAAAAAAGCGGTTTGAGGGGCATCCTCGCCACGGGCTGGGGCGGATTGAAACTGGAAACCCTGCCGGACACCATCTTCAAAATTGAAACGGCTCCCCATGACTGGCTGTTTCCCCGCGTATCCGCCGTCGTGCACCATGGCGGTGCAGGAACTAGCGGAGCCGGGCTGCGGGCGGGAAAGCCCTCTGTGATCGTACCTTTTTTCGGAGACCAGCCCTTTTGGGGACGATGTATTCACTCTCTAGGGGCGGGCAGCAGGCCGATACCCCGGAAAAAACTGACGGCTGACAAACTGGCCGCAGCCATCCGGAATGCAGTATCCAATCCTGATATCCGGGAAAAAGCAGAAGAGATCGGGAAGAAAATCCGTCATGAAGATGGGATCAAGAATGGCGTCGCAATGATTGAAAAGATGCAGAAGGCTTAAAACCCCATTATTTCCTACATTTATTCAATTCTCCAGGGAATCCCTTTTTTCCCCGGCAGGAAGGGCGGCGGCCAGGACCAGGCAGAGGATGGATGCAGCCGCGACCACCCAAAAGGCCGATCCAAGCCCCCCTGCCACGGCCTCTTCCAGGACGGCCCGGGAATCCGGGGTCAGCAGGGCCTGGAACTCTGGTTTGAAAAGGTTCTCCGTACTCTGTTTGAGCTGGAGAAACAATTGAGGCGGCAGACTTTGAACGGCGCTGTCAAGACGGTTCACCAGTCCCGTGGTGACAAGGCCTCCGCAGACCCCCACCCCGATGGTACCGCCCAGGGTCCGGAAGAACTGGTGGGAAGAGGTGGACACACCGAGATCCTTGTCCGAAAGGGAGCCCTGGACCAGTAAAAGGGTGGACAGGGTGACAAATCCCATGCCGAGTCCCATGATCAGGAAGACCAGAAAACAGGTGGTCATGGTTGTGTTAGGCGTGAAGCCAAGGGTCATGAGGCCTCCGGTCACAAGCATGGCCCCGCCTGCAAGGGCGGCCGGTTTTTCGCTGAAACGGTGCATGACCCGCCCAAGAACCAGGGAGCCCATGGACCAGCCCAAACTCAGGGAGAGCATGGCCAGACCGGTCTCCATGGGGGTCCGGGACAGGGCGCCCTGGACGAACAGAGGAGAGTAGGCAAACAGGGCAAAGATGGCAAAGCTGGCAAAAAAGGCGGCCCCGTTTCCCAGGGAGAAGAGACGGCTTTTAAAGAAATTCGGGTTCAGAATCGGGTCTGCTGCCCTGTGTTCGGCGAAGATAAAACCGATTCCCAGCCCCAGGGCCAGAATTGCCATGGACAGGGACCAGGTTGACCCCCAGGCATGGGTCCTTCCCCCGGAAATAAAAAGGGTGAGCAGGCTCAGGATGAACCCGGTCAGCAGGCATGCCCCGACCAGATCGAGCCTTGTTTCGGGGTTCTTTTTCCGGAACTCCCTGAGGTAGATGCCGATGACAAACAGGCTGACAATGCCCAGGGGCACGTTGATGTAAAAGATCCACCGCCAGGAAAACCAGGTAACGATGAAGCCGCCCAGGCTTGGGCCGATCACGCTGGAGATGCCCCATATGGAGCTGGCAAGGGAGAGGGTCCGGGCCCGCCGGCCCGGCAGTGCCACATCGGAAAGCACGATGTAAACCAGGGCAAAATTGCCCCCTGCCCCGATGCCCTGAACCACCCGGGCCGCCACCAGAAAGGCCATGGAAGGGGATGCTCCGGCTGCGGCCGAGGCAAGCAGAAACAGGCTGATGGAAACCAGGAAGAGCTTCCGGGTATCGTAGAGATCCGCCAGCTTTCCGAACACGGGAAGGGAAACGGCCCGGGCCAGAAAATAGGCCGAATAGACCCAGGCGTATAGGTCCAGTCCGCCCAGGTCGGAGATGATGGAGGGCATGGCCGCAGTGATGACCAGTGCATCCATGGCCCCCAGAAACAGGGCCATCAAAGTGGCCCCGATGATCCAGATCCGCTGGCGGTTATCGATATGGGAGGTGTCGGTCATAGTGGGCCCATTTTGCTTAAATTGACTTTACCGGCAGATATAGCCAAACCAGCAGGCCCCGTCAATACCCGGACAGAAGGGAAGACCGCATTATAGAATATTCAAGTCCGGCCGTTGGAGCTTCAGCCAAGCAGAGGGAATGTTTTTTTCGACCACCAACTACTGATTTCTGACACCAAGGCCATGGAGAACGGACCTTCGATTTTAATCATCAAGTTCTTTCTTCGGAGCAGAATCCTCTTGCAAATTTTGTCTTGTCCGTTCCGAGTCTATCTTTTCCAGAAATTTTATGAGGTCTTTCTTTGTAAGATCTTTTTTTGAGTGGGTTTCTTTAGCCATATGCATTGTCCTTTACAGCCATGCCGCCTGCATATAGTGCAGTCCCAGGGTGCTGCCGGCCCGGTACCGGGCCGGCAGACGCCTGTCTTAACCGTTAACGGAAAAGCTGGAATCCTGATTGATTTCTCTTTTTCTGGAGAAAAAACCAACGTTGATGGTCCGTGTGAGATATTTGAAGTCATACTGGAAAGGATCGTTATCATGGTCACGACCCTTTTCGCAGGCATCGATGAGCTCTGCCATCATCCGACCCACAACCGGGGCGTTCTTGTACTGGTTGCCCGAGGTTCCGATGGCCAGGTAGAACCCGTCCATGTCGGACTTGTCGTAGATGGGGATCCAGTCATCGGAGATGTCGTAGAGATCCACCACACCCTTGGGCTGATTGGGCACCTGGAGGGAAGGAACCCGTTTGGCCCATCTATAGCACTGGGCTTTCCACTGCTCATCGGTCAGGACGTTGTCCTTGCCGTGCCCGCCCCTGCCGGCGTAGAATTCATCCGGATCCACGATTTCCCTCTTGTCGCATTCCGGGTCTTCGGAACCGATCAGGAACATGTTGCCGACCTCGGGACGGGTGTAACAGCCCACATCCCCGTCGGACATATGGTACCCGTCGTTGAGGTAGTCGTACCCGTCCGGAGAGGGGCAGTACATCACTTCGTGGCGCAGGGACTTGGTTTTGATGTTGCATCCTTCCCACACCCCCTTGGCCATCTGGGTCACCTTGTAGGAATGGGGTCCGCCCACATTGACGACGATACCGGCATCGATCCGGGTCCCGTCCTTGAGGGTAATGCCCTTGACCTTGTTGTTCTCGCTTCTGATATCCACCACTTCTGCGTTAAATATGAATTCGGCGCCGTGGGTTTCGGCAGCCCGCATGATATTGTGGGCAGACAGGGCCGGATCATTGACATAACCGCCCTCGGGGCAGAAGATGGCGCCCTCGAGCATTTCAGTGGGCTCATCATAGAACTTGGGATCTTCAGGACGTCTCACCGGCCAGAATTTATGGACATCTGCCACGGGAACTTTTGCCTTGATGGTGTCGTTATCCCATTCTTCGTACTGGACGCCGACGGCATCGTAATGTTTTTTCACCTTGCGCCAGTCATGGCCTTCGGACTTGAGCAGGATGGAGCCGGTATTCATGAATTTGGCAAGACCTTTTTCATCCTTGACATTGCCCAGGTAGTTTTCCCAGTCCAGCCAGTATTTGAATCCTTCGTAGGCCAGGGCCACCCCGTCCTCGGTGGAGTAGTGGGCCCGGACAATGGCACATGAGCCGGCGGTGGAGCCTTCCCCGGCGTCGGGCTGTTTGTCCACGGTCAGGGTTTTGTATCCCAGTTTGGAAAGTTCATAGGCAATGGGGGTTCCGATTACGCCGGCACCGATGATGATCGCATCGTATTTTTGGGTCATGTTACTCTCCTTTTACCAATCTGTTTAGGGTGGTGCTGCAATTTACTTCTTGAGATAATTATATAGATCCATTAATATTAGTAAAATTATTTAAAATACAGATAAGGATCAGTTAAAATAATGCTACCCGATTTCAATCGATTAAAGGTGTTTTATCATATTTACCGAACCGGGAGTGTGGTGGCGGCGGCAGAGGAACTCTGCCTGACCCAGTCCGGTGTCAGCCAGCATTTACAAAAGCTGGAAAATGAAATCGGGTTGCCGCTCTTTATCCGTTTGCATAAAAAACTGATCCCGACAAACGGGGCGCATAAGCTCTTTAAAATCGTATCGGCTTTTGTGGATAATCTCAGTGTGGGTGTGAAATATATCTGTGACCGGCACGAAAAACCAATGGGGCATATCAAAATCGGCGGCCCCATGGAGTTCAGCCGTAATTTTTTCCTGCCCTTTTTTACCGCATTTCAAAAATTATATCCGGCTGTAAAAATATCCTTGTACAGCGGGAACCCGGTGGAATTATTGAAACAGCTCTTTAACGGACAAATTGATATGGCCTTTATCGACCTTTTCAGTTCCACGGAAAAGGGACAGCTGGTCGGCAATTTATCGGCATATACGGCAAAATCAGTCTTTGAGGTGGAACTGCTGTTGACGTGCTCAAAACAATATTACGATATTCATTTAAAAGGGGATCATTCATATCAAAATCTAAAAAAATGCAGCTATGGAACATATGAAGATTACGGGTTGGAACTGAAAAGTTGGTTCAAGCATCATTTTAAACGGATTCCGGCCAATTTGAATATTAAATTCAAAGCGCAGAATATGCCCACCTCCATACTGTGGCTGAAGAGTCATATGGGACTTGGCATTGTAGACGGATATTGGGTGGCGGATCTGATCGACAACGGTGATATCATGCCGATTACGACGGATCAACCTCAGATCATGAATCGAATTTCCATGATGCGCCTGCAGGGAAAATCCATGTCGGCATTGGAAACGATATTTCTCGATCATTTTCACGAACATATGCAGCGCCAGGAATGGACACAACGGGTGAGTTATTTGGGGATATAAGCCCCGAGGTCTGGGTCTTCACCCAGACCTGGTCAGAAGATCGTCGGGCGGATCCATACAACCGGTAAAACGTCTATCTCAAGATAATTATTCTTGAGGTCGGAAATCTGTTTTTTTTGCGTAGCCGCTGCCAATGGCTGAGAACGGAAGGTCCATTTCAAGCTCGGGAACCAGGAGTCCGATCCAGGCGGTAAAAGTGTTGCTGTTCGGGCCGGGGAAGGCTTTATACGTGGTTTTCCATGGATAGGTTTTTGCGGCCTTGTCAACCTTATCGATCAACTCGTCCACACCTTTTCCTTTTTTCAACTGGATCAATTCGGGCCGACTGCCGTACCAGTACCTGTCCGGAATGTCCTGACGGACACCCAATACCGGCCTGCCGCGGTGCCCCCTCCATCCCACAACGTCATAGACCGTATAAACGCTTTCACCCGTTTTCTTGGCAGCGATCCAGGTATGGATGGCGAACCACCCGCGCCAGCTCCAGGCATCTGCTCCCAGCACGGCCAGTACCGCTTCACTGGACTTCTGCGGGTCCGGCAGGATTCCGGCAGGTTCACGACTCGCAGTTCGCCAGTCTTTGTCTGCACTGCATCCGGCAAGCCCAAAAAGGATCAATACGACAGCCGGAAGAATGATCCTTGATTTGGATTCTTTGGGATAAAAAATTCCGTTTTTTTTCAAACCCGTCACTCCTTGAACCGTTGTTCTATCCGGTGATCCGGCCGAAATTCATCGGCAGATCACCGAAAATTGCTTCGTTTACCATACATATAGCAATAAGAATGATAACCGGCTCGTCAAGCCGGCAATTCCCAGAAGGGGATCTCAATCCAGTTTATTTTGATCAAATGATCATTATTTTTCTTGACACCGGTTTTAACTGGATCTATATTATGGTCAAATGCTCATAACAAGGAGAGCTCATGCCCAGACCCAAACGTCCCAGATGCATATCTGCCAGGCCCCGGATCCGGGGGTTCCAGCCCCGGGGAGCCGAGGAAACCGGAGAGATCATTCTCTCCCTGGAGGAATTTGAAGTGATCCGGCTCATTGACCACGAAGGATTTGACCAGGCAGGAGTTGCCGAGGTCATGGAGGTATCCCGCCAGACCGTAGGCCGGATACTGAAAAGTGCCCGGTTCAAAATCGCCGAATCCCTGGTTCAGGCCAAACGGCTCACGGTCCAGGGAGGCTGCTATGAGATGAGGGAACAGGTCGGGGGCAGAGGAAGGCGGCGCAGAGGCCGCAGAAAGCTTTAAAGATCAAAGGAGGTGAAACTTATGCCAGGAAAAAAGGATACCGGTAAGGGCCAATGCGACAACCAAGGTGATCCCACGCGGAAGGGCACCGGCGGAGGAAGGCGTGCCAATGGTATCGGAAGATGCCAGGGAGGCACCGGCCGGGGCCGGGGAGGCCGGGGTCAGTGCCAGGGAGGCAAAGGCCGCGGACAGGGACAACCGTCCTGAAACCCCTTGCCTCGACTTTTGATCTTAATATAAGGAGATATGACCATGCCAGGATACAATCAAAGAGGCCCGGAGAACATGGGCCCCATGACGGGAAGAGGAATGGGAAGATGCATGACCGGCAGTGACCGGGATCCGGTCCGGACCGGGAGAGCATATGGTGCCGGAAACGGCCGGGGCAGAAGATGCGGCCGGGGATTTGCCCGGGGGGCTGCCCCCTGGTCCGGAGCCCCTGCCCAGGTCACAAGGGAAGATCTGACCCTGAGAGCCCGGGCCCTTGAAAAGGAGCTTGAAGCCGTGAATCAGGAACTTAAGAGCTACTCCGGGGAATAAAACCCTCCCGTAAAACCGCCTGTTCAGGTCCGGCCCGGACAGGCGGTTTTTTATTCGGCTCCCGGCCTGGGAGCTGGCCTCTTATCCATTCCACCTGATGAATCTAATGTAAGTACCCAAGTCCGGCTGCAGGGGCTCAGCTCCGCAGAGGGAAGAATTTTTACGGGCTCTAAGCGGCTTTCCACGAAAAGGTGGCAACTCGTTTCACTCAAACAGGCCACCTTTTTACCGTTCCAAGTCGTCAAGAGCCCATACAAAATCCCCCCTTATGTCTTTTCTGAAGCCCCTGCAGCCTTTGCTTTGATACGGCAAATTTTAAGGCAGAAAATTAGTTGCTGGAGCTTTGATCTGTCAGGGCAGAAGGCCATTGGCATGGGTTTGGAACGGGATATGCCGGAGAAGGAGGTCCCATGGACGGAGCCGGCAAGGACAGGCCGGTGGGAATGCAGTGGAAAATCCATGCCAATGGCGGGCCAATCTGCATGTGATTGCCCTGCCTTGACAAGATCCCATGAATTGCCATACAAAGAAAGATCAGGAGCGTTTTCCAACAATACTTTAACAGATTCACGGGGCTGACCATGAAGACATTTATCGGCGGGGCATTGGCACTGGTTATCGGGGTACCTTGTTTGGGAATTTTTTTACCGGCCTTGGCCGGTCTGCTGGCCGGCACCATCCCCATCCTGCTCATCCTGGGCGGTGGCCTGGCCGTCTACCTGGGATATGAAGATCTAAAAGCAGACAAGGAAGCAAAAGAGGATTTCACGGAGCCTGTTTCCGTTCCCGGGCCGGAAGAGGGATCCACAGAGCCGGACTTAGCAGGGCAAGAAGAGGATAGCCGGACGAATCCGGACGATGATGCCCCCCGGCTGGTGGGCAATACCGACTCCCTTGTCTTTCACAAGCCGGACTGCGGATTCGCCCAGAGTGCGAAATGCACCCAGAAATTCAGTTCCCCCAGCCAGGCCGCGGACAAGGGGTATAAACCCTGCAAGATATGCAGTCCGTAAGATCCGGGCGGCCCGGCCCACCGGGATATCCGGGCCGCGAATTCATCTAAAAATCCCGGGATATTTTTCCTGTTTTCTCTTATCTTCCCCCCTGCATGGGGACGATTTACTTTCGCATCCAAACATGGTAGTGAGCTTGTAAAATAAAAGGAACGGGAAAAATATTGAAAACAGAGCATACCCCCATATTTTCAGATGCCTCGGCCATGAAGGACCTGCCGGGAAACAGCGTGGACCTGATCGTAACCTCTCCGCCCTATCCCATGATCGAGATGTGGGACCCGGTTTTCACGGACCAGGACCCCAAAATCGGACAGAACCTGAAAAAGGGAGAGGGTCAGAAGGCATTCGAGGCCATGCACCGGATTCTGGACCCCGTATGGGAAAAGTGCTTCCGGGTGCTCAGACCCGGGGGATTTGCCTGCATCAATATCGGAGATGCCACAAGGACCATAAAAGAGAGATTCAGTCTTTATACCAACCATGCCCGGATCCTGTCGGCCGCCCTGGACATTGGATTTTCAGCCCTGCCCTGTATCATATGGAGGAAACAGACCAATGCCCCCAATAAGTTCATGGGCTCGGGCATGCTTCCGTCCGGGGCCTATGTCACCCTGGAGCATGAGTATATCCTGATCTTAAGAAAAGGGGGAAAACGGATTTTCCGTTCAGGAAGGGAAAAGGAAATCCGCCATGAAAGCGCCCTGTTCTGGGAGGAACGGAACACCTGGTTTTCAGATGTCTGGATGGATCTCAAGGGAACCACTCAGTCCCTGGGGGACAAGGCCGAGCGGAAAAGAAGCGGCGCCTTTCCCTTTGCCCTGGCCTACCGCCTCATCAATATGTACTCGGTCAAAAAGGACCGGGTCCTGGATCCCTTCCTGGGAACCGGAACAACCATGGCTGCCGCCATGGCTGCCGGCCGGAACAGCCTGGGATATGAAAAAGACCCAAGCCTTGACACGGTCCTTAAAAGGAGTCTTGAAGACCTCCCTGCCCTGGCCCGGGAAATCATCCGCGACCGGCTGATCCGCCATCTGCAGTTCGTGGCCCGGCGCGTGGAGGAAAAAGGTCCCATGAAACACATCAATACCCCCTATGGATTCCCGGTCATGACCTCCCAGGAGAGGGAATTGATATTGAACACCCCCCTGCACATGACGCTTTCTGATGACGGCCGATATACCCTGGAGTATGATCCCCGCCCCCAGGAGGAGTTCTGCCGGGACTGGGCTGCCCTGTTTGCACCGGCATCTGAGGCCCGGATCAAAATCCCCCGGCATTCCGAACCTGCAAAAGGGATCAAACAGGGTTCACTTTTTTAAAAAGAAAGGTGAAGATCCCTGGGTACCCTTTCCTTTTTCCGGGGGTGACGGCAGAGGAGGTCTGTTGAGATTCTGCCTGTTCGATTTCCATGAACCAGGGCCTTAAATCCGGGAACTCCAGAAAAAGATTCACCCGTGTCGAAAAATCAGCTTTTTCATATTCTTTTTGCAAATTTTCACTTTTTAAATTCATCCTCTCCGCCTCCTTCTTATCTTTGGTTTCTAAGTCTAATTTCTCCCGCCCTGCCGGATCAAATGGCTTTTTCATCTTCATTATTCCCCCTGTAAATGCCTAGCAATGTCCTTTATGAAGCATCTGTATTCTTGTTTTTATACCAATCGGTATATTAAACTTTAAAAAAAATTAAATCCGCAGCTCTGTATTGACCAGGTGAATAATATGGTCGATGTTCCGGCTCAGGTGGATGGTATTGCCCGTTACCTTTGACAGCATGAGCCCGCCTTCGATCAGGGATACAAAGACCGAGGCAAATTGTTCGGGTCTTGTATTCCGGTGAATCTGTTTATGCTTGATTCCGTATTGAATGATCCGGATCACGCTGTTCATCCATATCTCCAGGACCTTTACCACCTTTTTTTTCAAGAAGGAATGGGCATTGTCGGAATCCACGGCTGCATTCAGAATGGGGCATCCCCCGTGCCCGGAGATTACGGAAAATTTATCCAGATAAAAACCGGCCAGGGCAATGAGCTTGTCACAGGCATGCTTTTTAGAGAGAACGGTTTCAGAAGCCTTGTCCAGAAATTTATTAAAATTATAATCAAACACGGCCAGGGCGATTTCATCCTTGTTTTTGAAATTGCCGTATATGGCGCCCTTGGTCATGTTTATGGCCTCAGTCAGCCGGGACATGCTGGTCCCCTCATACCCATACTTGTTGAATATGGGAGCGGCCCGTTCAATAATATATAGTCTGGTTTCTTCTGCCTTGCCCATGGATTGATCCTCATCTCATCATAAAAGGCATAATATACCAATCGGTATTACTTGTCAAGCCCTTTATAATTAAAAAGATTCCTAGCTGATATTGGATTCAACCTGCCCTGCCATTTCCTTTATCCGGGTTCCGATCTTTTCCAGGGAGCGTTCCATGGTTTGATTCCTGGTGGCTCTGGCCCGCTATCTTTTCAAAACGCTTTCATGGACCTGGAATGGACTCTTATTTTTTCTTCTGGTGATCCCGTCCCAGGTGGAAGTTGATCCAGGAGGAAGTCTTGTTCAGCTCCCACATGCGAGGCGGCACGAAATCCTTTGCAAGGTTCTGGGCCAGACCGCAGTGATCAAGGCGTTTATAGGCCCTTACCCAGATGCATTTTTTATCCGGGTTCACCTCACACCACCCGTCCCGGCTCCCGCCGCAGGCCCCGTTCCGGGTGTGCTTTGGACAGCCCGATTCCGGGCAGAGAAAGGCGATGTGCTGGATGGCGCAGTCTCCGCAGCTCTGGCAGGAGAGAAGGGTCTTTTTAATGGGATCTTCCAGAAGGCGCTTTACCACCCAGCCTTTGCCGGTCCGGTCCATGATCTTGGCCGCTTTTTTATATACCGGAGCCAGTTTATTCTTCTTCTCAAAGAAAAGATTATGGGATGTCCGGAGAAAGGCATGGGGAAGATGCTCGGTGATTCTTTCCCGGATTCCCGGCCCGGCCGGCGCACCCGGATCGGCCACCTGGGGATTAAACAGGTAAAATCCCCTGCCGGACTCGGTCCGGAACTCTTCCAGATAATCTTCCCAGGAGTCTTCGATTTCATCCATCCGGTCCAGAATGGATCCCACCGTTTCAAAATTCTTGTGGATCCCTCCGATATGAATCCCGCGGTATCCCAGTCCTTTTAAAATCACGCCCAGCTTGGCGGCACGTTCTATGGAGTGCTTCCGGCCTTCCCCGGGATTCTTCCATTCTTTTAAAATCCTGTTGAGGAGACCGTCACCCACATATGCTCCGGGAACCCGGCACTGGTTCATAATCCGGGCGGCTCCCGGATTGAGTACATACACCGAAGCCATGACCGCAGGATCTTCCCGCTTGCTGTCCAGATAGGTCATCAACTCCCTGAACTTTTCCACATCATAGCCCAGCTGGGTGATGATAAAAGAGGATCCTGCCATGAGCTTTTTATCCAGTTTCCGGTACTGGGCATGGGTCTCGGCTTCCGTGTTTTTAAAGGGGGACATGGCTGATCCCGTAAAGAACCCGTCCGGATCTCCCTGGGAATAAAGCCGGTGGTTGAGCTGCTGGAGCATGGCCGTCAGAATCACGGAATCAAAATCAAAGACCGGTTTTCCCTGGCCCCCGAATCCTTTGCCCGAATAATCTCCGGTCAGGGCCAGTATATTTTTCATTCCCATGCGGGCCAGTTGAAGGGCCCGGCTTTCCATGCCCACCCGGTTCAGATCCCGGCAGGTAAAATGGACGATGACATCCAGCCCGGTTTTAAATATTTCATACCCCAGTACATCGGGGCTTAAGGAAGGATTCCCTCCCGGGTTGTCCGTGATGGAGACCGCGGAAACCCGGCCGTCGGCAAAGGCGTCCCGGGCAATTCCCTTGAGGGTGTCCGTATCCCTCCCCCGGGACTCCCGGCCCGGGACCAATTCCAGGGTGACCACAAAATTTTTAGGGTTCATCAGTTCTTCACTGAAAATTCGCAGCATGGTTTTCCTTGTTTTTCCTCTTAAAGGCGATTATCTTTTGACAATGCCTTGTTTTCGTAATTCAGGGCCGGAATTGCCGGCCGTAGGGAAGAACGATACCAGAAAAATTTGAATCCGGCCACAACAGGAATGATAAAATTTAAATCCGTATATCTGAGACAAAAGGGCAGAACCATCTTCTCAGGCCTGGATCTTTTTATTTCCGAAAAGGAAAAGGTCCTGATCACGGGAAAGTCAGGAATCGGCAAGACCACCCTGTTCAGAATCCTTCTGGGCTTTGAATCTGTTGACCGGGGAGAGGTCCGGGTGAACGGCCTTGAGATCTGCCGGGAGAATATCCGGGATATCCGGGGAAAGATCTTTTACCTGAGCCAGGATGTTGACTTGAAAGACGGCGTCATCGCCGGGCTCATCGATGAAATCCTGGAAATCAATTCCATTGAAAAACCGGCCCGAAAAGATTTCAAAACATGGATGGATCTGCTGGAACTGGAGGACAATATCCTGGATCAGCCGGTCAGGGAACTTTCCGGAGGAGAGCGCCAGAGAATCGGCCTGCTCATCTGTTTTCTCCTGGACCGGCCGGTCTGGCTTCTGGACGAGCCCACATCGGCCCTGGATGATGCCATGAAAAAGAAACTGGCTGAATTTATCCTGGCCCGGGAGAAAACCATCCTCATTGTATCCCATGACGATGTCTGGGAAAAAAGCGGGCCTGTCCGCAAGGAAAGGTGGGTCTAACATGGGGGCCCGGGATCTCAGCCTTTTCTCCCTGTTGTCCCTGCTGGTCTTTCTCGTTCCGATCCTGGTCCTGAACCGCCGGTTAGGGCTGTCCATCAACCGGACCATCATTACATCCGTCATCCGAATGTCTGTCCAGCTCAGTTTTGTGGGCCTTTACCTGGAATTTCTCTTCCGGTTCAACTCCCCCTGGCTCAATTCGGCCTATCTTTTGATCATGGTGGCCATTGCCTGCCAGTCCGTTGTCCGGTCCAGCCGGCTCAGACTCAAAAAATTTTTCATTCCGGTCTTCTTTTCCCTGGTCATTCCCTTTTCCGTCATCCTGATCTTTTTCAACGCTGCGGTGGCCCGGATAGAAAATCTCTTTGAGGCAAAATACCTGATCCCCATCGGCGGAATGCTCCTGGGAAACTGCCTGAGAAGCGTTATCGTCGGATTGAGCCGGTTTTATTCCGGCATCCGCCGGGATGAAAAGATCTATCTCTTTTCCCTGGGCCTGTTCAACAGCCGGCTCCAGGCCTTAAAACCCTATTTCAAGGAGAGCTTTACCGCAGCCGTCACCCCCACCCTTGCCTCCATGGCCACCATCGGCCTGGTCTCCCTGCCCGGCATGATGACCGGCCAGATCCTGGGAGGTTCCATCCCCATGACGGCCATCAAATACCAGATCGCCATCATGTTCTCCATCTTTTATACGGAGTATTTCACCACCCTCTTATCCATCCTGTTTTCCCTGAAATCCGCCTTCAGCGACCTGGATATGCTGAACAGGGATATCTTTATCTCTGACAAGTCCCATCCTTTGGGTTCTTAAAAATAACCGTCCAGAGGCTGTCCCTTTGCCGGCTGAATCTGACCGCGTCTGCCCGGCTCAACCCCATATCCTGGAGGTAGTAGTCACTCATCTCTAAAAGCAGACGGCAATCTTCCTTGGTCCTTTTCCACTTCCTGTACCGGCCCCATATCTTTTTTATAAAATTCTGGTTTTGGCAAAGATGACTCTCCCCACACTCAAACGGTACGTTAATCCGGATTTCGTCGATATTCATAACGGCCTCCATTTAATAAATTTTGATACTTACACCTTTTCCTATAAAAAATAATTATTGATTAAACAAACGAATTGTTTTAATGTTTAATATCAATTATTTTTATACATGGAGAGATTCATGCCAGACACCATTCCCATTGAACTGCTGAGAACCTTTAGCACTATTGCTGACAGTGGAAGTTTCAGCGTCGCTGCCGATCAGGTTTCCCGGACCCAATCGGCGGTGAGCATGCAGATCAAACGGCTCGAGGAATTGATTGAAAAGCCTTTAATTCAAAGAGACAGCCGGAATTTAAAACTGACGGACGACGGATTCACTCTTCTCCATTACGCACGGCAAATTTTAAAGCTGAACAAAGAGGCCTTGTCATTGTTGAGGCGGCCGGAACTGAAAGGATGGGTGAGCATCGGACTGCCGGACGACTATGCGGCCAGGTTTTTGCCTGAAATTCTTGCCAGTTTTTCCCGCACCCATCCCAGGGTTCAGGTGCAAGTCACCTGCGAGCCGAGCAACAGACTTGTGGAAAGGATACAGAAAAAAAAGCTGGATCTGGCCATGGTCACCTCCCCCTCTCCTGAAATCGAGAACGGTATCCTGCTCAGGCAGGACCAAACGGTTTGGGTCACTTCGGAACGGCATTGCCAGCATGAAGCATCACCGCTGCCCCTGGCCCTTTTCCCCGACGACTGTTACTGCCGGAAATGGGTCCTCTCCTCCCTGGAAAAGTCAGGAATCGAGTACAGAATCGCTTATACCAGCCCGAGTATTATGGGACTGCAGGCTGCCGTCACCGCCGGCCTTGCCGTTACCGCCGTCAGCCAAAGCATTGTTCCGCCGGGAATCCGCCAACTAAGCCCGGAAGAGGGATTCCCCCCCCTGCCCAACGCATCTTTCCTGCTCCAGCGCAATCCGGAATCCAATAATTGCATTGTGGATTCACTAGCCGAGCACATCTCGAAAGCGTTCAGCACCTGTTCCGAATTTGGAAGGTGCCTTGCCTGAGAAGGGGAAAGGCCGTTTCCCGAGAATCCTTCTTTGCATTCACGGGTCTGCATCGACCCCAAACCCTTCTTTTGAACTTGAGAATCACATAAAATAATAATGGGTTAATACCCATTTCTGATCACCCGCAAGGCAACAGATGCAAGACGCCGAGGGGCGAACGACTGAGGCGTATTGAAAATCGCCGCAGGGAGGAATGAGCAAAGGCAACCCAGCAGGTGGTGCCTTGTTGATGAATCAGGGTTGACAAACAGGTCCATATCGTCATACTAAATATTCGTCAATTCCCCAAATCAACAGCAAAAGTCAAAACCCGAGGAGGTGTCATGAAACACCTGATTATCGGAAATGGTATTGCCGGAATCCATGCGGCCGGGGCAATCCGCGAAATGGACACAGAGGCTGAGATCTGCATGATCAGCGACGAGACCGTTCCTCCTTACAGCCGCCCCATGATCTCCTATGTCCTGGACGGATCCCAGCCCCATGAAAAACTCCCTCTTTTTCCCGGGAATATCTACGAAACCCTGAAGATCTCCCCCATCCTGGGCCAGCGGGTTGTCATCCTGGATCCGGACAGCCAATCGGTCCGGCTGGAAGACGGAACCGGCATCGATTTTCATCGCCTGCTCATCGCCTCGGGAGCCGATGCCAGGAAGATCCGGGTCCAGGGAGCCGAGCTGGAAAACATATTCACCATGAGAACCCAGAAAGATGTCCTGGACCAGCTTGAAGCCATTGCCAAGGGGGTGAAGACCGCCCTTGTTTTAGGGGGAGGCCTGGTGGGATTCAAGGCGGCCCATGCCCTTTTAAAACGATCCATCCGGGTCTTCATGCTCATCACCTCGCCCTATCCCCTTGCCATGCAGGTGGATGAAATTGCCGGCCGGATGATCTTAAAAGAGCTTGAGGCCCAGGGTCTGATCGTAAAGACAGGGGTCAGCGTTGCCGCATTTGACGGTGATGTCCGGGTTGAAAGGGCGATCCTGGATACCGGCGAAAGCCTTGAATGCGATCTCGTCATTGCCGGGAAAGGAGTGGAACCCTCCCTGGATTTTATTTCAAGGGAAAAGATGGCCATGGATACGGGCATCCTGGTGGATGACTACCTCCAGTCGACAATCCCCGGTATCTATGCAGCCGGGGACACGGCAGAATCCATTGATATTGCCCGGCAGACCCGGTGGGTCAATGCCATCTGGCCGGAAGCCGCTGTCCAGGGCAGAATCGCCGGCTTTAACATGGCCGGAAGACCGGTTGTCTATCCGGGCAGTCTCAGCCGGAATGTCATGCGGGTATTTGACCTGGATGTCATGACCCTGGGCCTGGCCAATCCAGATCCCGGGGAGGGATTTACCATCCTCCGGACCGGCGGTGAAACAAAAGGGATATACCGGAGCCTGGTCTTCCGGGACAATATCCTGGCCGGGGCGATCCTGGTAAACCGGATCGAACAGGGAGGGATCCTGCGGGCCCTGATTGAAAACCGGGTCCCGGTCACCATCCCAATGGCCGGGCTGGCTTCCCTGGATTTTGATTTCAGCAAACTATTGCAATCATAAAGGAGAAGAGATGAAACAAGTCATTGTCAATCCGGAAAGATGTGTGGGATGCATGCAGTGCATGCTGGCCTGTGCAAGGGTCCATTCCAGGTCCCTTGATCTGACGGGAGCCGCCCTGGAAACCCCGGGTCCCCGGTCCAGGGTCCATGTGGGGGCCGGCCGGTATAATGAAGGATTCCCCAACCGGTGCCGCCACTGTGATCCGGCCCCCTGCCAGATGGCCTGCCTCACCGGGGCCATATTCCGGGATCCGGCATCGGCCACTGTACTCATCAATCCGGACCGGTGCATCAACTGCGCCTCCTGTGCCATGGCCTGCCCATACGGAGTGCTGCGGTTCCATGAAGATGCAACCGCCCCCCCGGGCAGGGCCGTGGCCGTCAAATGTGACAATTGCGATCTCAGGGTCTCCCAGGGTAAAATCCCGGCCTGTGCAGAAGCCTGCAAAACCGGAGCCCTTGTTTACAAAGACCTGGAAGCCGCCATGGGAGAGAAGACCCGGCAGGTGGCCCGGGCCATGTCATCGGGGGAGGAAAAACCGGCGATCCCGGAAACCGTGGCCCTGTACAGAAGCATGAAACGGGCCGCCCTGGCAATCAAGAACAGGGCAGAGGCATCCTGAAAAATCAAAAACCTGAAAAATATAATTTCTTCCAAGAAGGAGGCACCCATGTTTGATCCCAAAGCTGAAATTTCCGTCACCCAGGACGGAAACCGTTTATTTGAAAAGGCGGTGAAAGACAATATAGAAACGGTCTGGCACCGGCATGAGGCCCAGCAGCCCCAGTGCGGATTCTGCGACATGGGACTGAGCTGCCGGATCTGCATCATGGGTCCCTGCCGGGTGGATCCCTTTGGCGAAGGGCCCCAGACCGGGGTCTGCGGTGCAGATGCAGACATCATCGTGGCCCGGAACCTCTGCCGGATGATTGCGGCAGGAGCTGCTTCCCACTCGGACCACGGCCGGGACCTGGTGGAGGTCCTGGAGTCTGTGTCCAAAGGAACCGCCCCGGGATACAAAATCCGGGACGAGGATAAGCTGCGGCAGTTGGCCGGGGAGTACGGGGTGGATATGGAAGGCAAAGATGTCCTGGCCATTGCCGGAGATCTGGCCCGGGCCATGATGGAAGATTACGGGATGCGGCAAAAGGCCGTTACCCTGGTCAGCCGGGCTCCGGAAAAACGTAGAGAACTCTGGGATAAGGTCGGCATCACCCCCAGGGGAATCGACCGGGAGACTTCGGAGATGATGCACCGGACCCACATGGGCGTGGACAACGACTGGCAGAGCCTGCTGGTCCAGGGACTGCGCAATGCACTGTCCGACGGCTGGGGCGGATCCATGATCGCCACCGAGGTATCGGATATCCTGTTCGGGGTTCCGGCCCCCAAGCCCACCATGGTCAATGCCGGGGTACTTAAAAAAGACCAGGTCAACATCGTGGTCCACGGCCATAACCCCGTGGTGTCGGAAATGGTGTCCAAGGCCTGTATGTCCGAGGAGATGCTCGATCTTGCCAAGGCCAAGGGGGCTTTTGGAATCAACCTGGCCGGGGTCTGCTGCACCGGCAACGAGCTTCTCATGAGGCGGGGGATTGCCATGGCCGGAAACCATCTCATGACCGAACTCATCCTCACCACCGGGGCCGTGGACATGATGATCGTGGATTACCAGTGCATCATGCCCTCCATCGGCAAGGTGGCCTCCTGCTATCATACCCGGATGGTCTCCACCTCGGACAAGGCAAAGTTCCCCGGCATGGAACACCATGAGTTTCATCCGGAAAATGCTGAAAAAAAAGCCATGGCCCTGGTGAAAACCGCAGTTGAGAATTTCACGAACCGGAAAGAGGTGATGATCCCGGTGGAGCCCCAGGAGGCTGTGGGCGGATTTTCCGTTGAGACCATTATCCAGGCCCTGGGCGGAACTGCCGAGCCCCTCATCGACGCCATCAAGGCCGGCAAGATCCGGGGGGCCGTGGGCATTGTGGGATGCAACAATCCCAAAATCAAACATGACCACGGCCATGTGACCCTGACCCGCAAGCTCATTGAAAAGGATATCCTGGTGGTGGATACGGGATGCGTATCCGTGGCCAATGCCAAGGCCGGGTTCAAGCTTGCCTCGGCCGCTGACATGGCCGGTCCCGGCCTCAAAGAGATCTGCAAGGCCCTTGGAATCCCGCCGGTCCTCCATCTGGGGTCCTGCGTGGACAACGTGAGGATCCTGGTCCTGGTCTCTGCCCTGGCCAATGCACTGGGCGTGGACATCAGCGACCTGCCCGTGGCCGGGTCCGCTCCGGAATGGTACTCGGAAAAGGCCGTAACCATCGGGGTCTATTGTGTGGCTTCGGGCATTACCACCCATCTGGGCCCCATGCCCCCCATCACCGGCTCCCTGAACGTGGTCAACCTCCTGACCCGGGGACTTACAGATGTGGTGGGAGCCGGTTTCGCCGTTGAACCGGATCCTGAAAAAGCTGCCCTTTTCCTGATCAACCATATTGAAGAGAAACGCAAGGGGTTGGGGCTGGACAGCCGCACCCTTTAAGAAAAATTCCGGGGGCAAGGGGCTGAGCCGGTCACCTTCCGCCAACCCCATGCCCTCTCTTTATATTCCCCGGGATATTTCCCCTGCGTATTGACAACCTAAAATTTTCCTCTAATATTGCCTATCAGAATTAACCCATAGACGGAGATCCAAATGAAAGTACTCCTGCTCCAGGGCGGTGCCAAAAAAAAAGGCAATACCGCAAAAGTTTTAGGCTGGGTGGAAGAAGAATTAAAATCCAGCGGCCATGAGGTGGAAACCGTATACCTGCACTCCAAAACGCTCAAGGGATGCATGGGATGCGCCAAATGCAAGGACATTCCCGATAAGATCGGCTGTGCCCAAAAGGACGATGCCCCGGAAATCCTGGGAAAAATGATCCATGCCCAGGCCGTGGTCTTTTCCTCCCCCCTCTACTTCTGGGGAGTGAATGCCCAGCTCAAGGCGGTCATTGACCGGACCTACAGCCTCTACACCAATGCCAACACCCCGGACCACGCCTCCCTGGTGGAGGGTCAGCGCCAGGCCCTGCTGGTCACGGGAGCCGGCCCCTGGGACAACAATGCGGAAGGCGCCTTTACCGCTTTCGGCCGGATGCAGAAATATCACAAGGCCGTCCATGCCGGAGAACTCTTTGTCGGCGGATGCACAACCCCGGCTGCCATGGATTCCTCGGTAAAGGAAAGGGCCGTTGAATTTGCCAGGAAACTGACGGCGTAAGGGGAATGATCCATCTCTTCTTGAGCATCGCCTGCTCCACCTCCATCCTGATCCTGTTCAAGGTTCTGGAAAGGCGGAAAATCCGGCTGCTCCTGCCCATCATGATCAACTATATGACCGCTGCAGGCCTGGGGCTGATCCTGAACCAGGGCCGGGGCATCACGGCCCCGGCCGGTATCCCCTCCTGGTTCTTCATGTCCGCCCTCACGGGCATGCTCCTCATCGGTCTCTTCTTTATCATCGGCCTTTCCACCCAGAAGGCCGGCATTGCCGTCACCACCATCGCCACCAAGATGTCCGTGGTCATCCCCATGCTCTTTTCGATTCTTTATTTCCAGGAAGGGTTCACTCCTTTGAAATGTTTCGGGATTGTCATGGGAATGACCGCCCTGGCACTCATCGTGGTCAAAACCCCGGACAAAAAAGCGGACCGGCGGTATCTTTTCCTGCCCCTTGTCCTCTTTACAGGTGCCGGGCTCCTGGACGCCCTGTTAAAACTGGTCCAGCAGAACTATCTCCTTGACGGGGATCCGGCCGCCTTTACCGGGACATCCTTTTTTTTCGCCTTTGTCACGGGCCTTGGGATCTGCCTTGTCCAAAAAGTTCCCCCAAAGATCTTTTTTAAGCCGGAGATCCTCTTATCCGGCCTGGTCCTGGGAAGCGTCAATTTCGGTTCCATCTACTTTTTGATCCGCACCCTGGACCGGGGGCTTTTTGATGCCTCCATCCTCTTCGGGCTCAACAGCATCGGCATTGTCTGTCTCTCCATTTTCCTGGCCGCCCTCCTTTTCAGGGAAAGGCTCTCAGGGACAAACTGGACCGGGGTGGCCCTGGCCGTTCTGGCCATCCTGACCTTTGCCCGGGCCTGAAGTTTCTGACCGGTTCAACCGGATCCAAGCCGCTAAAATATAAGACCCATTGATCGAAAAAGAGGTTGGGGGTATAATTTCTTACCAGACCAACCTTCTGGAGAAAACATTGAGACTATTTAAAAAGAAAACCCTTACCGGTCTTGCCAGGACCTGCGGTTGAGCGGCTAAAATCGGTCCCCAGGTTCTGGCGGACACCTTAAAAGGATTCCCAACCCCTTTGGACAGGGATCTTCTGGTGGGATACGACACCTCGGATGATGCCGCCGTATACCGGGTGGCCCCGGACCTGGCCATGATCAACACCATTGATTTTATCACCCCGCCTGTGGATGATCCCTATTGGTTCGGACAGGTGGCTGCGGCCAATTCCATCTCAGATATCTATTCCATGGGCGGGCGCCCCCTGACCGCTTTGAATGTGGTCATGTTTCCCTCCAAAATCCTGGATCCGGGAATCCTGCGGGAAATCCTCAAGGGGGGAAATGACAAGGTTTTAGAAGCCGGTGCCGTCCTGGCCGGGGGACATTCCGTGGATGATGAAGAACCCAAATACGGCCTCTGTGTCAACGGGGTGGTTCACCCGGATAAAATTTTATCCAATTCCGGGGCCCGGCCCGGGGATGCACTGGTGCTGACCAAGCCCCTGGGATCCGGGGTTCTGTTCAACGGGGTACGATCGGGCAAACTCCCGTTCAAGGAGCTTGAGGCCGATGTCCTGCCCTTAATCGCGGCCCTGAACAGATCTGCCCTGGAACAGGCCCTGGCCTTTGACATCCATGCCTGCACCGATGTCACCGGATTCGGTATCCTGGGCCACCTCATGGAAATGGCCAATGGGTCGGGCCATGAATTTATCGTGGAATTCGACCGGTTCCCCATATATCCCCATGCCCGGGACATGTACGCCAGGGGAGAAACCACAGGTTCTAACCGGCCCAACCAGGACATGGTCAAATCCCACCGCCTTGAAATCCGGCGTTCCTTGACCCGCGAAAGCGAGGGACTGGTCTTTGACCCCCAGACCTCCGGGGGGCTTGTCTTTTCCCTGCCCGGAGAGCAGGCTCCGGATCTGGTGTCGAATCTTAGAAAAAACGGGGTGGACCCTGCCCGGATCATCGGGGAGGTCAAAAAAGGGGCGCCGGGAATCATTCTCACCTGAAGATCCGCAACCTAGGCGCCGGGCCATCAAGGTTCCGGTCCGGCTCCGGCTCTCTTTTTTTATTCCAGGGCCCGGCCCAGGTCTTCCACCAGGTCTTCCATGTCTTCAGATCCCACGGAAAGGCGCAGCAGGCTGTCCCGGACTCCGATTCTCTCCCGTTCCGCTTTTGTCATCTTGGCGTGGGAGGTGACGCAGGGCGCGCATACGGTGGTTTCCAGCCCGCCCAGGCTGATGGCCGGCGCAATGATCTTCAGTTTCCTGAGAAAAGGATCCGGATCCCTGTCCCTGAGTTCAAAGGAAAGCATGGCCCCGAACCCGCTCATCTGGTTTTTGGCGATCTCATGGCCCGGGACAGTCTCCAGTCCGGGATAAAACACCCGGTCCACGGCCGGATGCTCCGATAAGAACCGGGCAAGGGCAAGGGCATTTTCCGTCTGGGCGCGCACCCGCAGGCCCAGGGTTTTCATGCTCCTCTCCAGAAGGTAACAGAGCCGCGGATCCAGGCAGGGTCCCAAAACCCTGGCCAGGCTGATGATCTTCTCCATTTTTTCCTTGGAGCTGACCACGGCCCCGCAGCACATATCAGAATGGCCTCCCAGGTATTTGGTCCCGCTGTGGACCACCACATCAATGCCCAGGTCCAGGGGAGTCTGGTTCACCGGGGTGGCAAAGGTATTGTCGATGATGGTGGTAATGCCTTTTCCCCTGGCAAATTCAGCTATCTTCCGGATATCCACCACCTCAAGCAGGGGGTTGGTGGGAGACTCAATGACAATGACCCGGGTCGCGGGAGTCACCCCTTCAATCACATCCTCGGCACGGGTTTTGGTGAAGGTGCATTCAATACCGAAATGGGCGAACCACTCCGTGGCAAAATGGTGGGTTCCCCCATACAGGGCGTCCAGCATGACCACATGGTCCCCGGCCCCGGCATGGGCCAGGATGGAGCAGGACATGGCCCCCATGCCCGAAGAAAACACCAGGGCGGTCTGGCCGTGCTCCAGGGCTGCGATTTTTCCCTCCACAGCCCTCTGGTTGGGGGTGTTGGAATATCGGGGATAAAGATTCTCTTCCCGGTCCATATACGCATAGGCAGATGAAGTGTAAATGGGGGTATTGATTCCGCCTGTGGCCCGGTCTCTTAATGTGCCGCCGTGAACGGCAATGGTTCTGTGATTCATTGGTCCCTCCCTGTTTTTCCCGGGTTTCCGGGGGTAGAAGATCGTCTGCTCTGCAAGTTAGAACCATTACTCCATTAAAAAGCAAGTTTCAATAAAAAAGCCTTTCTCAAGGGAATCAAAACCTTGGTTTCCGGTTGGGAAAAAACCGGGTCTATAAACAAACTAAGCATTGACATCAGTAAAAAAGAGCTTTAAAAAGGATAAATATGATTAAATATTTAATCAAATATTTTTATTTGTAAATAAAAAGCCCATGGACAGGGAAATCTTGATTTTATATTCAAATCCCTGTTTAATACGGGGGTTGCCGGCATTGCCACCAAGGCAGCCCATAACATAGTTCCGGATCAAGGAGGTCATCACATATGTCTGCGGGTGTTGTATTTATCGGAGGAATCAGCGGCGTATTCTTAGGTATGGCGGTAATCTATCTTTCCATAAGAATCACGGCCGGAGTCACCGGCATGCTGACCCAAACTTCAAAGGAGAATCCCAAATGACGGAGCCTCTGCTCAAGCTGATCCAGACAACCGGTTTTGTTCACCTGACCCCGGGCATGATCATCATGTGGGGAATCGGTCTTATCCTGATAACCCTGGCCATCAAAAAAGAGTATGAACCCCTGCTGCTGCTGCCCATCGGCTTCGGCATTCTCCTGGCAAACCTCCCTTTAAGCGGGCTCATGGAGCCGGAGCACGGCCTGCTGTGGAAGTTTTATCAATACGGAATTCACTGGGAGATTATTCCCCCGGTGATCTTCCTGGGGATAGGGGCCTTTACCGACTTCGGTCCCCTTCTGGCCAATCCCAGGTTGATTTTCCTGGGCGCCGGTGCCCAGGCAGGGGTTTACGTGACCTTTTTTGCCGCCCATGCCATGGGATTCAACCTGGCCGAATCCGCCACCATCGGCATTATCGGAGGAGCGGACGGCCCCACCACCATCTTTCTTGCCTCAAAACTCTCCCCCCATCTGCTGGGGGCCTGTGCCGTGGCGGCCTACTCCTATATGGCCATGGTACCCATTATCCAGCCGCCCATCATGAAGCTGATGACCACATCGGCAGAACGCAAAATCAAAATGAAAAAAAGCCGGAAGATCTCCAAGAGAGAGAAACTGCTTTTCCCCATCGTCTCAAGCCTTTTGATCATTCTCCTGGTACCGGCATCCGCCCCTTTGATCGCCATGTTCATGCTGGGCAACCTCTTTAAGGAGGCCGGTGTCGTGGAACGGTTAAAGAACGCCGCCCAGAATGAACTGATGAATATCGTGACCATTTTCCTGGGGCTTCCCCTGGGCGCCACCATGAATGCGGAGGTTTTTTTGCAGCCCAGGGTGCTTTTTCTCTTTTTCCTGGGTCTGTTTGCCTTTATGATCAGCACGGCCGCAGGAATACTCCTGGCCAAGACCATGAATCTTTTTACAAAGGACAAGATCAATCCCCTGCTTGGAGCGGCCGGTGTTTCCGCCGTCCCCATGGCTGCCCGGGTGGTCCACAAGGTGGGCATGGAAGCCGATAAGAGCAACTATCTCATCATGTATGCCATGGGGCCCAATGTGGCAGGGGTGATCGGCACGGTCATTGCCGCAGGAATTTTTCTCACCCTGCTTACCTGAACCAATATAGTAACTATTTTACAACTGATAAGGAGATACTCTTATGTCTGAAGAAATTACCGCACCCGTTCCCGGAAAGATCGTTCGGCTGGACATTGAAGCCGGCACCACCCTTGAAGAGGGAGATGAGATCCTGGTCATCGAAACCATGAAAATGGAAACCCCGGTTTACGCTCCCTGTTCCGGCAAGGTAAAAGCCCTTAACGCCAAAGCAGGGGATGAAGTGGATGAAGGCGATTTGATTGCCACGGTGGAATAATTTTTCCTGACATCCTGAAACAGATCCTCCCCGGCCCGGTCAAAATCATGTGCCCGGGCCGGGACGGGTGGCATCTTCTGAAGATCCTTTATGTCCCCGGGGTTGTCACTTCATCCCAGGCTCCGGGCTACTCTTTTGATTCTCTCCTTTTGTATGGGGAGCCGCTCCTTTTTGGATTTCTCTACCGGGCAGCCCTCCAGGATACGAACCCATCCGGGTTTTGGGAAATAGCCTTGCCAGCCAGATTGTTTTTCCGCTATACTATGCCCGATTCGGATGAAAACAGCAGATAAGGCTTTGAACCATGGAAGAAAACATCAGCATGCAGATCATGATGCGCCTGAGACAGATTATCCAGGAAATGTCCCGGCATTCCAAACAGCTTCAGGAAAAATACAAAACCACTCTTCCCCAGTTGATCTGCCTCAAGGAGGTGGCCAACCACGGGCCCATCGCCATCGGCGCCCTTACCAAAATCGTTTTCATCAACAACAGCACGGTTACCGGCATCATCGACCGCCTGGAAACCCGGAAACTGGTCCAGCGAGTCCGGATCAGCAAGGACCGGCGCCAGATTCATGTTGAAATCACCGAGGAGGGCCTCAAATTCCTTGAGAACGCCCCGACCCCCATCCACCACCAGTTCATTGCAAAACTGGAAAACATGAAAAAAGAGGACGTTTCCATGATTCTCTGGGGACTGGAACTGCTGGTGGATATGCTGGGCCAGGCCAATCCTTCTTCCACGACCACCCATCCGCCCAAACATGTCATGCACCCTGAAGAGGGGCTGGCCGGCCCCAACGTGGATATTTAAGCCCTTAAAATTTCATTTTGTCATCCATCCGGTTCTTCTTTCCGGAAACCGCCAACGCATCCCTATATTCTTTTTTAGCACACAACCCTTCATAAGCCCGGGAATGCCCATCCATTGATATAGCCCGAACTTCCCTTGGTATAGCCGGGGCTTCCCCGGCAACCGTTGAGAGAACCAACCCCCGGAAGCTGGAAGTTTTCTTCGTCTGAATCCCGGCCTTGACAAAAATCTTTTCATTAGATATTTATGCATTGAAATCTTTTGAATACAAAATATTTCAATACATAAATATTATGCTAGTAATTTTCTAACTCAAACTTAACATCTGGCCACCCCGACTGCCGATATTGTTCTGTCCCAACGGCCGCCGGGATCTTATTTGAATGGCCACCCAGCACCCAGGAGAAAAAATATGGAGAATTTTTCATTTGTTTTACCAAAAGTAGAGAAAGCAGATCAGGGAAAAGAAAAAATCATCGTTACCTACAAAGGGAAAACCAGGGAACTGGTTACCCATGACTACTCTGAAATTTATAAAATCCCCGGTCTTTACGAGAACCTGTTTTATGATACCCTGGCCTGCCAGTCCCCCAAGGTGGTCTGCGGACTTTTAGAAGACGCCCTGGGCGAATCCAATGCCAGCCCCGAAGAACTGGTGGCTCTGGACATAGGCGCGGGCAACGGCATGGTGGGAGAGGAACTGGTCGACATGGGAGTGGACACGGTACTGGGGGTGGATATTATCGAGGAAGCAGCCGATGCAGCCCACCGGGACCGCCCGGGAGTCTACGACGCATACTACGTGGAAGATCTCACCGACCTGCCCCAGAAGGTGAAAAAGGAAATCACCCGGAAAAAACCAAACTGCATGTCCATTGTAGCGGCCCTGGGATTTGACGACATCCCGCCGGAAGCCTTTGCCAAAGGGTATAACCTCATTGCCGATGACGGCTGGATCGCCTTTAATATCAAGGATGAATTCCTGCTGAAAGATCATTCCTCCGGATTTTCAAGACTCATCGACCACATGGAAGAATCAGGTCTCATGGAGATCTGTGACCGGAAACACTACCAGCACCGTCTCTGCCTGGATGGGACTCCCCTCAATTATTACGCCGTAATCGGTAAAAAACAGGGAAGGATTTCCGACGAGGTCATCGCCCAGGTGGAATAAACCGTAAAAAGAGGAGAATTCATGCTAGAGAATATACCGACTTTCCAACCCAGACTTAAGGTATTCAATAAAAAACAGGCCCTGGCCATCCACGATGCAGCCGTAAAAATCCTCGACACCACAGGATTCTGCATGGAACATGACGGTGTTCTGGAACTGCTGTTGGATAACGGATGCAGCATGGACAGAGAAAACCGGGTGACCATGCCCGAATCCCTGATCGAAAAGGCCCTCCTGTCCGCACCCAAAACCATCAACATATACGACCAGAACGGGAACCTGACCATGCCCCTGGAAGGGGAGAACTTTTTCTTCGGTACCGGTTCGGACACGATCTTCACCATTGACCTTGAGACCGGTAAAAGGCGGCGCACCCTCCTGAACGATACCGGGAATTTCGCCCGGCTGGTGGATGCCCTCCCCAACATGGACTTTTCCATGTCCATGGGAAATCCGGAAGATGTGGAGATCCGGGACATTTATATCCGGGTCTTTGAAGAGATGGTCCAAAACAGCAACAAGCCCATCTGTTTCATTGCAGACTCCGGCAGGGACATCCGGCAGATCCATGAAATCGCCTGTACTGTCGCCGGCGGAGAAGAAAATTTAAGAAAAAAACCCTTTCTGTTCAATTACTCCGAGGCCATCAGTCCCCTGCACTACCCTGAAAACGTCATGGAAAAGCTGGTCTTCTGCGCTGAAAAAGAGATCCCCATCTGTCTGCCTTCGGGATGCAACGCCGGCGGCGGCGGTCCTGTGACCCTCGCCGGTGCCATGGCCCAGGGGATTGCCGAGAACCTGGTAGGCCTGGTCGTTCATCAATTGACCCATGAGGGGGCCCCGTTTTTATTTGCCCCCAACGTATCTGTCCTGGACATGAAATATACGGTGGTCTCCTACGGGTGTACGGAGTGGAGCCTGACCCAGGCGGCCTTTGCCGACATGCGGGACGAACTCTACCAGATCCCCATCTGGTCCTTTGCCGGAGCCACGGACGCCAAGATCCTGGATGCCCAGGCCGGTGCCGAGGCCATGCTGTCCATTGTGACCTCCCTGCTCTCCCGCTGCAATGTAATCCATGACGTGGGATACATTGAATCCGGCCACACCTCTTCCCTGGAAATGCTGACCATGGCCGACGAACTGGTGGGGATGGCCAAATATTTTGCCGGGGGCATCCCCGTCAACGAACAGACCCTTGCCCTTGACGTTATCGACCGGGTCTCCAGGAGTGCGGATAATGCCATCTTCCTGAGCGAACCCCATACCTTTGCCCATTTCAGGCAAGCCCATTTTTTACCCGACCTCATGGACCGTGCCCGGTTTGAGATATGGGAGAAAAACGGGAAAAAGGATCTGCTTGCCCGGTGTAACGAAAAAACCCGGGCCCTGCTGGCATCCCATGATATTCAAAAGACAGAACAGGCAAAGCAGGCGATCCCGGCCCTCTAAATCACGATTTTGCCTTCCCGGGGTCTGCCATGAATTTCATGGCAGACCCCACAAGATTCACCATCACGGGGAGCAGAAAATCGGAGATAATCCCCGGAGCCCCTGATTTTTCAGGTATCCCCGGCAGCAGAAGGATATGGCTGAGAGGATATTTTTTCAGGTTGGCCAACCGGGCATCCCGGGCAAATCCCTGCTGGGTGATAACGATGATCCGGGCATACCGGCTGCCGAATGTGGCCAGATCGTCCAGGGCCGCATCAAACTGGGATTCGCTGGTGGCATCCAGGATTACCAGGCAGTCCTGGCCGGCATCATACCCGGGCCTGAGAACCGGCAGATACCATTGATCGTCAATGTAGAAGGGAAGCACCGAATCCTGCTGAATGGGCATTGAAGGGTTCTTTAAAAAGTCATCCATGGTGGTCCCTGTCAGGTAGCGGTGTTCCCAGGCCAGGATCTCTTTTTCCGGATAGACCGCCAGCATGGCTTCCCGCAGCCCGATGTTCACGAACTTTTTTCCCACCCTGGGATCCACCATAACGAGGTGGTGATAGGCGCATATCCCAAAGGATTCACTTTCCACCCCCCTGGGATTGCCCCGGCCGAATCCGGTCTGCCAGGAGGTGCAATTGCCCTGAAAACCGGAAACAAAAAGCTGTTTATCATATTGAAGATTTTCAAGGATGGCCCTGTGGATCCTCTGCCGCAGGGCGGCATTGTCCAGGACGGCGCAAAGCTGCGGCAGCATCAGTTTGAAATGCTCCTCCATCCCCTTTGAACGCCCGGGGAATTCAAGGGCCATGACCCGGGAGAAAAACAGGGTCAGGGCCGTGTACAGATGTTCGTGGCAACAGGTCAAATCCGGTCGGGCCAGGAACCAGGCCCCCAGGGAACAGGCAAAGGGCCGGATGGAAGGCCCATTGGTTTCAGGACCGATCCAGAGCAGGTTTTCATGGGAGTGGGCCGAGATAATTGCCAGCCGCTCCTCTGCCGGCGGCTGGGATGCCACGGCCACCATCAGGCTGTCCTCGGTACTCACCCCCTTGATTTTCTCAGGGAACTCCACCTGGAGGGGAATGGAAAGAAAGGGATCCCAAAGCCGGATAAAATTCCTGCACCCGGCCTCTGCCTCTTTGTCCAGGGGCACAAAGATCATGATCCCGTCCTCTGCCAGGTGGTGGAAAATCAGTCGGGAAACCTTTGACATCAACTGGGTGTCGCGGTTTGAAAAAACCGATGAAAAAGGATCCGGCTCATGAAAGGCCTGTCCCAGGACCACCAGGTCATTGTAATACTCTTTTTCCGTTCCCTTCCCGGCCTGATCGATCCAGCAGAGGGAAGAGGCCGGGCCGGACAGAGGCGGCAGATCCAGGGCAGCCGCCTTTTGGGCCATGTCGTCCAGAACATCCGAGGGGGACAGACCCAGCCGGTTCTTGGTCCTTCCGGCGGTCACGGATTTGGCCATATTTCTCGGCATTTCACCGGCCAGTCGGCCATGGGCCAGGCCAAAATAAAAGCCGAACAAAAACATAAAGGTTAGATCCACAAAGGGCTGGAAATGATCGGGCAGTTTGGGCAGGCTCACGCTCATGTCTGCAATCTTTTCAATCTCTTCCTGCTCCCGGTTGGAGAAGCTGACCGCCAGGAACTGCCGGCCGGCCTTGTGAAGGGTTTCCATGAACCGGACCGCCTCTTCCAGCCTCCGCTGGGTGGTGGCATTGACCAGGATCATATCATCCTCAGCCACGGGAGCGGCCATGAATTCATCCATTTCAGAATAATCCACTGCATTGCCCATGGACGTCCAGGCGTTGAGCTCCAGGTTCAGGGCTCCTGCCTTGCCGGCGCCCGAATCATGAAAGGCATCCACAATGGTATGGACACGGGTGTTCTGGAACCGCGGGGCCGCGTTCCTGCAAAAGTCGAGCACTCCGTCATCCATGAGCAGGGTCTGCAGATGTTCCGGGATCTCCTTCATCTCCCCCACCAGGCCGGATATGGTTTCGGTTTTGCCCGGCGTGGCCCCGCACAGATAAAGGCAAAAAAGTTCCGTGGTCAACAGCAGGCAGACGGCACTCTTCAAAGGAGCCACCGTGACCTCTTCCCCGCAGAGAACCGGTATGACGCCGGCGCTTTTCCGGGTCACCAGGGCCAGGTCGGAAAAGGGTTTTTCCGTAATTCCCACCATGAGAATATTTTTTTTGAGCAGCAGGGATGCACAGTCAATCATGTCCGAGGTGGTGCCGGACCAGGAAATCATAACCACCAGATCCCGGTCCGGATTGATCCCGGTCTCGCTGATGTCCAGGGGTGTGGTCACAACGATGTTGATCCCCGTAAAGAATTGCTCCATATTTTTTTCAACGATCTCCGACAGCAGGTAGCTGAATCCCGTACTGACCAGGATAATCCGGTTCAGGGTTTCCAGAGACCGGCCGAACCGCCGCTCAATGAAGCGGCGTTTGACATCAAACCGGGGAAGACCGGAAAAGGGATCTGTATATCGGTTCAGTCCGTCGGCAAACAGGCCGGGGATCTCCAGCAGATGTTCCTCGTAAAAGGTGCGGCCAAAGTCTTTTTGAAAGGAGACCGGGGTCAGAACGGTCTGATCGGGCCGGATATCCTTCCTGACTTTACCGGAAAAATCACGAATGGAAAGGCTCCGGGCAACCCCGTCTTTACCGGATTCCGTCTGGATCTTTGCAAAGATCCGCTCCTGGTCCAGGGCAAAGATATCTACCAGAAAAGGTTTGAGAAGGCTCATCTTCTCCCGCCTGAACCAGGCCTCCTGGGTATCCTCTCCCTTATCGAAAAAATCGGATTCCACGATCACGGATTTTTTGGAATAGGTTTTCATCAACTTCCCCAGTCTCACCCGGGTCTCCTGGATCAGGGTCTGGGGAAAGAGTCCCAGGGCAGCGTTGATATCCGATACTACCATAAAATCGCTGGTCTCCCGCCGTTTGACAATATAGATCGGCCGTCTGTGGGCCGCCACAAAGAGCCGGTCCGGGGAAATACGGCTGATTCCGGATACGGCAAACTGCCCGCCGGAAGGGATCATGGCCTCCACCGCCTGGATAAAGGCCATTTCATCAATATCCTGGAGGCTCTTTCCGCTCAGGTTCTTAAAGATAGTGTAGTCGATGGACTGGCTGCAGCTTGAAATATCCTCCAGGCCCAGACGGTGCTGTTCTTCAATGATCTTGTACCGGCGGTTTTCCCCGGAGGCCGTATCAAAATAGTATCCCCAGAGCATGGCAAACAATTCCGTGGAATTGGTGGTCCTGAGGGAAAATCCTGCCACCCGGGTAAGATAATCCTGGATCCGGGTTTCCACATCCGAGTCAAACTGCCCGTTGAGCACCACGGCCCGCTCCTTTTTCCCGTCCAGGAAGGGGTGGGCGTTTTTCACGGAAATGGCCGACTGGATGGCCCATCGTCCCTGTCCGATCACCGGCTGGGCCATGAACCTGAGCAGATCCGGATGGGTGGGGCCGGGCACGTGGCCCCGGGGTAGATACCCGGTCTCATCGGCTTGGACGGTATTCTTCATATAGACTTTTGTCTGGAAATATGCCAGGACTGCTGCCGCAGCCAGACCGTAAACATTAAAATTTTTTTCGGTCTGGAAAAGAGTCTGCCATTTCCCCGGGGGCCTGCTGTTGTGCAAAGTCCAAAAATTCTCGAAAATCAGCTGGATCTGATCGGCAGTATCCGGGGAGGGATCAATCAGCACCCAGGAATCCAGATACCGGAACAGGTTGGCAATGCCGTCGACGGTATAATCCGCCGGCAGAGTAACGGATACCGTTCGCAGGAGCTGCCAGGCAGATTTTCTGGCCAGGGGATTCTTGGGCCCGTTCTTTCTGACTCTGGTCTCGGCCGGCCCTTCATCATAAGCAAACCGGTGAAAAATCTGGTCGAACTCATGAAAGAGATCAGTGGGGGCCACCGGCAGCGGGCCGGATTCCCGGCTGACGTCGATCCGGGTTTCAAATCCCTTTTTGATCAATTTTTCCACCACGGCCAGGGGAAGATCATAGACCGTGACCAGGTGGTCGATAAGGTTCTTTAAAGCCTTTGGGGAATCAATATCAAATGTCTTTTCCATCCGGGGACTCCCCGGGGATCCCGGCTCCAGGATGAACAGGGAATCCGTGTCCGTCAGTTCACACCACCGGGGATGCAGGGGCTTTAAAGGAAAGGAAAATCCTTCATAGGTAAGCAGCCTCTGCTGCCCTTTGGCGACCCGGTCGTCCCGGCCCGGACCGCTGCCCATGACTGCCAGTTCCCGGCTCTCTTCCTCTTCAAACAGAGGGTCTGCCATGAGCCGCTCGATAAGGTTCTCAACCGAGCCCAGTTCCCTGCGAATCCGGATCGGTTCCAGCCTGCTTCCCAGCATCCCGATGCCCGTGCTGTCCGGGGCCCGGTAAATAATAGCCCACATGCCGGTGAGAACCCTTGTCAGCCGATTTTCAGCGTCCCCGTAATATACTACAATGCCGCACATGGTGCCCTCCCCTTGTCAGCGGTTTGTCCCCCGGCCGCCGGAATTGCCCCTGGCCTGCAGGCTCCAGGCAGGCTTATGATTCTTTATTCAAAGGCTTTGTCCCCTCGCGGTAAAGGACAATTCCTTTTTATATGAAATAACCAACCCCATTGTCTTGGTTTCTTTCATGATCTGTTGCGGGCAGACCCGGAAGAGATCCAAAATCATCATACGGATTTTTATTTAACACAGAATCGATAGAATTGATCCAGATTTTTTTGCTCCTGAAAGCTGAAAATCATCTCCTCTATTTTCCGGGCCCTGTCTTCCCCGATCACCGGGCCGGCAAGCCAGATGAACTTCTCCGTAAGTTCCCGGTCCGTGGGCAGGGCCGTATGAATGTCCCACCGGGCCGACATGATTCCGGAGCTGAACGCCTTCCCGTTTTGGGTCCGGATCTGAACCTCGGATTCGGCCCTGGCCGGGAAATTTTCCTGGAACCGGCCCTGGGCAACAATCCCGATCCTGTCCATCATGTCCCGGATATCCCGGTCAAAGAGCCTTGGCGGAAGGTTCTGGCCCGGGCCCACTTCCCCGTCCAGAATGGCCGATGCAATGGGAAAGCAGATGTTATACTGGGCCTCTTCCGTACTCCCGGGATAGTCTTGTTTCAAGGCTGCCGATTCTTTAAAGGTGAAGACCTTGATCTCTTCAATATCTCCGGGAACCAGGCCGTTTTCCTCCATGATCTTCAATGCCCCGTCCACCCCGGGCTGGGCCCAGCGACAGGCGGAATAGGGCTTGAAGTAGAGGTTGAGGATCTCCCAGTCCCGGCCCAGGGACTTGATCCAGTCCGGATCAGGGGAATCGTCAAAAATAGGCCGGATCCCGGTAAATCCCTTTTGGGCCATGAGTACCGACATCATGGCCGTCATGCAGCCCCAGCCGATGCTGTCCTTCCCCATCCCGGGAAGATCAATGCATTTCATCATGGGGGCAATGGGTGCGTGGTATTCGGCCGCTCCCAGGGCATGCCGGAGAACTTCATGGGGCAGTCCCATGAGCTTTCCTGCGGAAGCGGCCCCGCAGATGGCCCCCCAGGACCCGGAAGAGTGATAGGTCTCATAGGTGGCGTGGCGGATGAGCCCGGCCCGGATCCCGGTTTCATATCCGACCACCAGGGCCGTTAAAAAAGCCTGTCCGCTCACCCTTCCCCGGGATGCGGCGACCAGTTGACCGGCCCCCAGAAGAACCGGAAGAACGCAGGCCCCGGGGTGCCCCATGATGGCCCGGTACCCGTCGTCAATATCCAGGGCATTGGCGGCAAATCCATTGGCCAGGACCGCTCCCGATACAGAGGTCTTCTGCCCGGAGACCAGGATGGTGGCCTGATCCCCGGGGAACTGGTCCATGGCAAAGCTCTCCATCAAGGCCCCCACCGGGGTATTATGCCCCGCGATCAGGGCCCCCAGTCCATCCAGGAGGCAGCGTTTGGACTGATGCTGAACAGATTCCGGCAGATCTTCCCATTGGATCGTCCGGATGAATTCCAGAACCTTTTCCGTATGGTCCATGGCCCATTCCCCTAAGGGTTCAACAGTATATTAAATTTTTTACGGATGGCCGCATCCACATCTTCAGGGATATAGGATTTCTCATTGGCCAGCAGCTTTCCGGCAATGGACCGGGCCCGCTGCCGGGCGTCCATGGACCCTTCCGCCTCCCAGCGGTCCCGGCTTTTCCGGTCCGTTACCCCGTTGGAGTTGTAATACTCGGAACGGATATGGGCCATGGTATGGGGAGTGGTCATGAAGTTCCCCCCGGGCCCGACGGAATCAATGACCTCCAGGGCCAGGTGTTCGGGATCCACGGGGATTCCCTGGAGTACCTTGCAGCAGTTTCCGATGATCTCATCGTCAATGACAAACTGCTCATGGGCAATGGTGAGCATGGATTCCAGCATGCCGGCGGAATGATGGATATAGTTGGATCCCCCCATGGCGGCCAGGGCGGCTGTGAAAGCCTTTTCATACCCGGCCTGGGCATCCGGGACCTTGGAATCGGACAGGCCCGAGGAGTTGTAGTTGGGAACCCGTATATGCCGGGCCAGCTGGTGGATGGCCGCATTCATCATGCCGCATTCCACAGCGCCTCCCACGTATCCCATGGTATTCATATTGGCCATACCCGGGATCCCCCCGTACAGCAGGGGCGCCCCCGGATTGGTGAGCTGGCAGATGGTGATTCCGGCCATTTGTTCGGCATGGATCTGGGCCAGGGTCCCGGCCATGGTCAATGGAGAGGTGGAACCGGCCATGGGCGCGCAGGACAGGGCCACGGGAATATAATTCCGGATGGCTTCCTGCATGATCCGGGTAGACTGGGTGCAGAGCTTCAGGGGGCTGATGGCAAAGGAGGTGATTACGGAGATGATGGGCCGTTCCTTAAGCTTTTCCCGGGATCCGGCAATCATGGAGGCCAGATCCATGACCCTGTGAAGGCCTTCCTCGTCGTTGACCCCGGACATCACATGCTTGCCTGTGGCAGAAAGACAGGCATAGTACATATTGATATCATATTCCTTCTCATCGATGTCCGTGGGGATGCAGGGCCGGACCAGAAAATGGATATTGTCCAGCTGATCCACCAGACGGCTTACCTTGTAAAGGTCGGAAAGGGTGGTGGCCCGGACCTCTCCGGTGTCCGGATCCAGAATTTTAATGGCCGCCCCGCCCGTGCCCAGATGAACCCGGTCTTCGGTCAGATCGAGATCGTCTTTCGGATCACGGCCGCAGAGAATCACCCGCTCCGGCGCCCTGGCCACGGATTCAAGGATCAGATCTCTGGGGAACCTGATCCTTGCGTTTTCCCGGTCAATTTCAGCCCCGTTTTTTTCCACCAGGGCCAGGGTATCCTCCAGTCCTGTTTCAAAGGTAATCCCTGTCTGTTCCAGGATCTTCAGCGATGCTTCATGGATGATACTCACCTGATCCGGCGACAAGGGACGATACTGCCCTCCCTGTTGTCCCATTAAATTCATGACTCTCTCCCGTTCATAATTTGGGGTTGGTGTTCTGCCCGATTTTCAGGCTGTAGATCCTAAATGGCATGGACCTGAATTTCTGTCAAGAAAAAATGTAACAAAACTTATCAAAACATCTCCATCCGTTATTTATATGGTGGCTTTTGTTTCAAAGCTTAGAGAAGGCCGGATACGGTAATAAAAATTGCATACTTTGTATTATTCGGAACCTGAGAATCGTTTACGGGGTTGAACCGGCTTACCCCGGTTTGGCATGTGCGCAGTGATCAATTAAATGTATGCTCTGATAGCCATTTTAGATATATTTATTGTTTGAAATTAGAAGTTTAAGGATAAAGATAATTATTCACCACTCCAGTCTTACCCACAATGCTCCTGCCATTCATGGCCTTTTTAAAATCAACTGCCATCATCAATGATAGACATAGTCAGCGCTGGTGTTGTACTAAATATCACCATCATTTAGTTGGTATATTTTCCGTAAGGAATTGTTGCCATTTCAACAACTCCTTCATTTCGTTTATAAAATAAAAGGTTTGGTGTCCATTTTTTTCAGCTTACCTCATAAGATAAAAGGATCAAGAATGGAGTGACGAAATATGGGAAAGATAGATTTTATAATTGGTAAGATAAAAAGAGAGCGGCTTGGGAAAATTGTCTCCCAGGATACCGTCCACCAGCAGTCGGCTGATAAATTTTTCCTGTTTCAGTAGATTCTGTGACTGCTGGAATATGACCTTTTCTTCGGGGGTGAGCCGCTCAAACATATCCATCATTACATTTTTTGCCCGGGGCAGGTACATCCAAAAATAGAGCAGGTCCAGACTGTTGATGATGATCATCACCGCCAGATCCCGGACTTCCGAATTGAAACTGGTGATCAGAGAATTGGCGTTTTCCAGGACTCTGAGTTCCTCTGTCTCAGGAAAAAGTTGTTCCAGCCTCGAATAGGTTTCAAACAGATGGGAAAACTTCGCCTTAATATCCCGTTCCCTGAGCCTTACATTGTGCATCCGTTCCGCCGTTCCTTCAATCAGGCCGGCCACCAGATCCGAGGCGCCCTTTGAAATGATGGCCGCCCACTTCTGCAGGACCGTGTCCACGGATGGCACGTTCAGGAAAGTCAGTATGGCGGCAATGAAAGTATTCACCAGGACGGCCACTGGGATGGAAAATACACTACGGAAAAAATTCCCGGTGGCTGCTGCCTTTGGAAGACCCCTGAAAATATTATGCGAAGAGAGATATATGCCGTTTGCAAGCGCCATGACGGAATAGACCGCCAGCGGGCTGGTGGACATGGTAATGTGCAGCCCCTTTTCCAGAAGAAGCGTCTTGATAACGAAGTCCAGAAGGGGAACAGAAAACCCCGTGTAAAAAAGGGAATCGGCAAGGCGGTCCCAACTGACAAAATCATTCCATTTCATCAGGGAGGTCCGCCTGAAGCCGCCGCCGCCGATCACTGACTGGAGGATGTTCCGGACACCGGTAATGCCAAACCAGATAAAGGCGCCGAAATATGCCAGGAGCCACCATTCCTTTGTAAGGACAAAACAAAGAAACGCTGGTATGAATCCCAGTGCGATCTTCAGGGTGTTTTTAACTTTTGTGTTCAGGGTCCGCCATGATTTCACCCCGCCTTTTCGGTCGTCACCAGAGCCCCTCGCACCCAGATCATTCTTCTCCTGCCGGCTCATCCGGTCCAGAGAAACAATATTCCCGGCATGTTTCATATTGAAGGCAAAGGATTCGAATATCCAGTCCGTCTTTTGACGGGCAAAGAGATGATGGATTCCCGGAAGGGTCGCCAGTATCGGGAGACGGTTTTCTGCGGAAATGGTGATTCGCCTCAGCACCTCCATCTGCACCGGCAGTATCCGCCTTTTTGATGTGTTTTTTGTTATTTTTCGAGCCGCCAGGCCTGGGAGGGTATTGATCAGTGCGAATCCCATGCCATATCCCTGACCAGGCTTTCCGGTCGAATCGCTGCCGATCCGCGTCTTAAGAGGCCTGGCAGAATACAAATGCTTGAGGGTATCGATGTCATAAAGGATATCGGTCAATTTTTTCAACCGATCATCTCTGTCCGAATAGTCTGCCACTTTTACCCTAAGGAGAATCTGCCTGACGACTCGCTTCAGTTTAAGAAGGCTTCCGGCATTGATTGCCTGCTGCAGTTGGTTGATCGCGATAATGTGATCCATCTCCCGATCAATGAAGTTCTTCAGGTTAATACTCTCAAGCCGGGTAATTGCTCCGTCGCCTTCATAGAGAAGTTCAAGCACATCTTCAGGCTTCAAATTGCCTACGTTAAGGGTGATCCGGTAGTCTGGGTGTAGGTGGCTTATCTCCTCGATAATCTTGCGGAAAGTCATTTTCAGGCGTTCGGGAATATCTGTATCCGAACAAATGATAGCGTGTTGAAACATGTCAAAATAGGGAGAGGTCTCCAGATAGTCAGAAAGCAGTTTTGCCACAGTGAATGTTTCCATGCGCCGGATGAATTCGGCCCGGCTTTCCTGTTCTTCGGCATCTGCCGGCTGCGCTTTCCGCCAATCTGCCACTGTGGCCCTCATTGCTCGGAGGGCAGCCCAGTGTATATATTCACCCAGGTAGACCGATGACGGCTGACCCGGTGAAATGAATTCGAGAAATGCTTCAGGTTTAAACGGCTCAAGGTGGATACCGAGATAGCTACACATGGATGTTAGGTGATTTTCATTGAAATCCTTTAGCAGGTTCAGGGCATATTTTTCCTTGAACCTAAGCACCTCCTTTCCGTTAGCCATGAACTGGACCACCCGGGGCTCAGCCAGAAAGCAGAGGAAAGACTCCGCATCGGGCAGGCCCCTTGACACCCAGATAAAGGAGATATACCGTCCACGGTACTTGGCCCTGAATTCAATACCGATTCTCAGATCAATATCCATGATCCGCGCGGCCTGTATCAGTTCCGTGGCAAACCTGGGCTCAATGGTGTGGTAATAGATCACCCGAAGCCGCCGGATACCTTTTATCCATGCATCCATGATCAGATGGGTGGGTGATTTCCGTCCTGATGTGTTGGCATCGTGGACATGATCGTCAAATGCAATCTGGTTCCACTCTTCGGGCATTTCGATCAGATGATAACTTTCGAGGAACCGCCGGATGACCCTGGGTTTGCCGAAAGCTGCCACCCGGAAATCATGGGCCAGTTTCAATTGCTTACCATAATTTCCTTTGGCCCTGACCAGTTCTTTCATAACCTGAAGCAGAACCCTGGCTGTATTTTTAGACATGGGGCCGTCGGCTGTAGCCAGGATATCATCCTTAAGGCCGGTCAATGCCTGCAGCCTGTTCTCTATCTCTCCCCGTTCCAGAGACTCCAGGAGGTTGACAATACAATAGGCAGTACGAAGGCCCTTGGATTCAGCCAGTTCTTTTAGGCCGAGAGGATGAAAATAGGTATAGTATAGTTGCCGTGTATAACCGGGAGCATTGTCGGTATCATAGACAGAATTGACAATATGGATCAATTGATGATCCCGTTTATCATAATACAGCCATCCTCTTTCAGCTCTGTTCATATATCTCCCGGAATTAGCGTCCCAAACCAGATCCAGCGGGAATAAACTCTTCCCTTAACATCTGTCATGTCTTTGAAAAGAGGTCTACCAAAATATTATCTTCTCGTCTATTTTTTCCGATAAAATTCCAATAACAGAACAAGTACGAGGGACCTTGACACGCTATTTTTAGAACACTTTTTAAAAAATTTCACCACCTGTTCTTACACCTGGGGTACTGAAGGCAATGGGGCCTGGGACTTTTTCATCATCGTTTTTCATCTCATCTGCAACTTTGGCGACTAAACTACGAATCTCTTATGAAGCACCTTCGTGTGTACCATCCAACCAGCTAAGACTTGGGAGTTCCACACATAAGGGTAGTAAACCAAAACTCAATATTAATGGTATGAGGGGCCTCAAGTCCGAGCTTCTCGATCCTCACCAATAACAGATCAAGTACACATGGCCACGCTGCAGGCCTTTTCCCGAGCCTTTCCGAAAAAAGTCCCGCTGTTCTTCCAGGAATTTTGTATACTGTCGGTGTCCTGATTCTTCATCAGGATGGACCGTAACATTTTTAAAGGAGGGCAGCATCATGAAAATTTCACAGGCAATCAAAAATTTTCTGGCTTACCAAAAGCTCAACTCAAAAAAAACACCATCCAAAACTATCGGTACTTTCTGGCAGTTTTCCAAAAGGAGTTCGGCAAGCGTGATGTCTCTGCGGTAACATCGGATGAAATCATGGCATTTCTGGTCAAAATTACTGAAGGCCAGAAACCATCAACCAAGAAACTCAAGTATTCCCTCCTCAAAAGCCTGTTCAATTTCGTTAAAAGCACTGTTATGCCAGACCTCTCCAATCCATGCGACGCTCCTGTCCTTGCAAAAACTTTCCGAGTCTCAAAACTGCAGCCATGGACAATCTTGGAACGAGATGCCGTTGATGAGTTCATCTTCAAAACAGATAGCCCCAGAAACAGGCTCATGCTTGAACTGATGGCAAGGGGTGGTATGAGGATCGGTGAAGTCCTGAAGTTGAAACCCCAGGATGTCCTGGATCGAAAACTTCATTTGCCCAATCCAAAAAGTGGCCGGGCATCTGAAGTCGTTTTTATTCCCCAAAAGGTAGCGGACCGGCTGCGTGAATACATTGCCGCTGAAAATATCCCGGATAATGAGCGTGTTTTCCCTTTAGGATATACCCGAGCCCGAGAAATCGTTAAAAACGCCGGCAAGAAAATAGGTATAGATGTAAAACCTCATGATCTTCGGAGACATGCCGCCACATATGCCAGCCGATCAGGAGTTCCCATTGAAATCGTGTCAAAAATCATTCTCCGGCATTCCAACCTGTCTACCACCCAACGGTATCTGGGCAAAATCAGCGACACTGAGGCCATGTATTGGATTGAGAATATTTACCGATAAAATTCGAAGGGGATTGGAATGAACCCAATCCCCAACAATAGAAACACCAGTGCTTACGGGCCTTTTCCGGACAATAGCGACAGGTCATAGACAAAGTCAACACCGCTTATAGCACTTATCACGATGTTAAAGAGTACTCTGGTTTGACAGACATTGGCATGGCATAATACCCAATATCCTTGACAAATTTTAATATTAAGCGTATTTCATCAAAAATTATAGCCAAACCTGTTGTGAAACAGGGACGGAAAGCCACGGGTCTTTCAACAAAGATAGCCGGGTTGCCAAATCGATTAATCAAAATCATCAAAAGTGCAATCGGCATTTTTATAGATCCTCTTTTCAAATTAATTTTTTCAAAAAGGAGTTGATATGATTACTCGTTTTGCTCTTGTGAAGGTAATGATTCTTGTTTTGTTGTCTTCCTTTCTTTTCTCATGTTCACCAGACCCCAAAAAAGCAAATTCAGAAAATTTCAAAATCGCGATCAATGAAGCTATAAAAAAAAGCGGAAACTCAGTTTCAGCGAGAGTATTTTCTAAAGAGGATCGAGAGCTTTATACCGCTGCGGGATTAATAGAGATATACAAAGAACTCGAAGAAGAAAAAGACATAATGAATATCATAGAGAATAAAAAACCTAAAATGGTTGAAGTTGAAAAGGATAGACTGACTGAGTTGGGGAAAAGATATCATAAAAAGGCAATGATAGGTTCTCATTTTTGTTATGGAAATGGGGAAGTCATTGAGATTCTAAATTTTACAGAGCCCGCGAGTATCGCAGGCTATACAGTATCTCATGTGAAATATACATATAAAATTAATAATATTCCTGATTGGGTTCATGTTTTGAAAAAGAAATATAAATGGATGGAGAAAGACATTGATTCCAGCAAAACACCACTACATGGAGAAGCTACATTAATTTTGACCAACGTAGGTTGGGTTCATGAAAAGCTTTTTGATGAAAAAGGAAATTCGTAGGCAAATTGATAGATATTCTATTTTTTAGATGCTTATGAGAACAAATCGTCACCGACATGGTTCAAATGATAGAAGCTGAGAAATCAGAAATAATAATCCCAGACTAAGGTCAGGAAGCCATTAAGATTTAAGGAGAATCAAAATGGAATTAGCATTCACAATTGAGAGTAAAACCAATGAACCAATAATTATGTCAGTTCCCGATGGAGCACAAATCCCATTAGTTGGTGAGAGAATATTTATTCAAGGAAATATTCATGTTGGGAATTATATTGTTACCGAACGGGAATATAATTTGCGGATTGAAAAGGCCTTTAGTCCAGCAAATTACGGATGGACATTTAAAATAAAAAAAGTTTAAAAATAAAACGACTTAAAGAGACATTATGAAAATGATACTCAAGAAAAAATGGTTAGTTTGATACCATAAACTATTTTACTTTCGATCAAATCATTTTGTAAACTTAAGCTCTAACTGGTGGGTGCACAATGATGGTATTATCCTCGCCTATACCTATTTCAAAACAGCATTCAATAGAAAAAATATTGCGAAGGGATCATTTCAAATTCTCGCTGAGTTTGAGCCTAATTCATGACGAAGGGCAGCCCGTCAATGGCCTTATAAAAATATCCGGCCATAATCTCATATCCCTTGTCATTTGGATGGATGGAATCACTCATTAAATCAGGGTGGCCGAATAGGTCTTCAAGAATATTGGGAATCAGTACCGAACCGGTCTGCCGGGCGAGTGATTCATACATCTGCGCATAGCCTTTGCCATACAAAGGAATATCTATACCCCCCAGGACCACCATGGCCCTGGCATCCTGGATACGCTGGATAATACTGACCAGATTGGCACGGGCCGTATCCACGTTCACACGGTTTTTCATATCGTTGCCACCCAGGGTGATCAGGACCACATCAGGTTCATAGGACAATACATCATCTTCGAGCCTGGCCAGCCCGTCTGCCGTGGTATTTCCCGACATCCCGGAATTGATGACCTCAATACCGGTCATCTCGGCCAGCCGGGACGGATAATCTTTTCCTTTGCCGGCACCGTACCCCCGGGTCAGACTGTCGCCGAAACAAACAATGCGCGATACGGACAAGGGGATATTTTTTATTTCATAAGCTTTTTCCCCGACCCAGAACCGGTATCCAAGGACTCCTGCAATCACGATCATCAGGACCATCAGGCTTTTTTTCAAAAGACCTCCTTATTTGGCATGGTGGTACACATAAGATAAATATCAGGACTATGTCCGGATTCCAACCACTTGATTGAATAATCAATATTCTTCGGACACTCAGATATTCGGATGGTATCCATAATATAAGCAATACCATAGTCCATAATATCTTGGTATACATGCTCGATTTTGAATTTCTTTCACGGTGTTGGATTCTCTTGGCAAGGGTCGCTATTGGCACAAACTAACAGTCAAGGTTTCTTGCATAAACAGCAGCCACCGTTTCCTGAAATGCTTCATGTGAAGCCGGTCAGTCCGGCAGCGGCAGGACAATGTCTGAATCTTTACGGTATCCAAATCCTTTATCCAACCATAGGGCTTATCTATGCCCTGCCTGGGCATCCACTTTAGTCCGGATATTTCATGAAATATCCGGACTAAAACAAACGACAAAAGAAACAAATACTGTCAATTGACGTGAAATCATGTAAAATCCTCCATTCAAGACCACTTCAAGAGTTGATTGTATTAAAAACTTGACATCAAAAGATAAAAATGTAACAAAACCTTTTAAAATATTGCCCGGAATGAAACAGACACCATGACTTCAAAAAACGAATCCCTCCAGACCATTTTAAATGACGCTTATGACACCCTTGCAGGAAAGGGAAAACTCCTGGCTGAATTTGTACTGGCTTCCCCGGACAAGGCTGTTTTCATGACCACACGGCAGCTGGGCGCTGCCGTCGGGGTGAGCGAAGCCACGGTGGTCCGGTTTGTCCGGCAGCTCGGGTTTGAATCCTATGCAAAGTTCATCTCCTCCATCCGGGATCTTATTGACCGGAAATTCACCCTCATGGAAAGGGAAAGAATGTCCCATCCGGTCTCGGGCAGTGAAGACAGGGAGCTGGACCGCCTCATCAACCAGGACATCGCCGACATCAAGGCCATGCATAAGAGGGTGGACCGGGACCAGATAAAGACGATTTCCAGGATATTAAAAGATGCGCCTGCCGTCTATGTCATGGGGGCCCGGCTTTCCTTCTCTACAGCTCATTACATGGGCTGGACCATGGCAAAGATCCGGGAACATGTTCATATCCTCAACGGATCCGACCGGACATCCATGGACCAGATGGTCTTGGCCCCGGAAGGAACGGTGGTCGTAATCATTGCCACCTCAAGGTATCCCAATGAACTCATCCGAATGGGAAAAATCGCCCGGCGGCAAAAATTCAGCCAGATCCTGATCACGGATACCCTGTCCTGCCCCCTGGCACCTTTAAGCGACCAGGTTCTGATTGCCCCCCTGACCACGGTTCCTTTTCTGGGGAATCCCGCCTCCCTGGTCTGTCTGATCCATTATCTGCTCAACTGCCTGGCCGCCGAGATGGGAGAGAATCTCAAGACCCACCAGGAGAAGCTGGAGCAGGCCTACCGGGAGAACGACATCTGGTTCAATTAGAGAAGCGAGATCAGCTAGAACAGGAGTGTGCTGGGCTTTGTGAGCTGGTGGGCTTTTTCCCCGACCGTCCAAACATGGAGCCTTAACAAGGGGCAAAGCTGCTCTCGCTGTTCTCGCTGATGACTGTTCTCGTTTTTTCTGCTTTTTCATTGCCAATCTAACCCATCAGGTATAAAACTTTCCGGTATTTACTTGCAAAAATAAGGATGATCTATGACCGATATATTTCATGAAATACGACTTGAACCCTTTGGAAGAAGGGTACGGGCCCGGGAGGGGCAGACCCTTTTCGAAGCCGGGGTAAACAGCGGCATCCTCCTTCGGTCCGACTGCGGGGAAATGGGAACCTGCGGGAAATGCATGGTCATCGTGGACCGGCCGGAGCATCTCTCCCCCCGGACCGATACCGAGCAGAAGATCCTGAAAAAAAAGGATGATACACACCGCCTGGCCTGCCAGGCCAGGGTGGAAGGGCCTTTGCTGGTTACGGTCCCGGAACATCTTCTCCTCAGGAACGAGGTATACGGAAAAACCGGAATCAAGGGTTTCTTTCCTGTGGATCCGGCGGTGAAACGCCTTCCCATTCCCGCCGCAGACCTTAAGGCGACCCTGAAACAGGCAGAGGAAAGCAAAAGCCCGGTCCTTTCCCAGGCAGATAAAATATCCATGACTGCCAAAACAAAATTTTCAGAGGATCTCAAATTTGAGCCGGCCCTTGCCTTGCGGCAACTCTCCGATCCCGGGGTCCATGACGGGGAGCTCACCCTGATCCGCCATGAAGACAAAGGGGTGGTCTCGGTGAGGGAGGGACTTCACCTGAAAAGCCTTGGACTTGCCTTTGACATCGGTACCACAACCATTGCCGCCTATCTTGCGGATCTTGAAACCGGGGAGATCCTGGTTTCCCGGGCCGTGGTCAATCCCCAGCGGAGGTTCGGAGAGGATGTGATCACCAGAATCTCCGCCGTCAGCGGAAACAAAGAGGTTCTGGGCGCCCAGCAGGCCCTGGCCGTTACCGCCATGAACGATCTCATTGAATCCTGCCTCAAGGCGGCCAAGGCCAAAGCCGAGGACATTGACGACATAACCATTGTGGGCAATACCACCATGGAGCATATCCTTTTCGGCCTGAATCCTCACAGCCTGGGGGTTTTCCCCTATCTGCCGGTCCAGCGCGCAGCCATGCTGACCTCAGCCTCGGACCTGGGACTCAATCTGGATCCCGGGGTTCCGGTTTACTTTTTTCCCGTGATATCCGGATTTCTTGGCGGGGATACCCTGGCCGCCTTCCTGGGAGACCAGGCCCGTACCCGGGAAGAAACCACCCTGATCATCGATATCGGCACCAACGGAGAACTGCTGCTGTGCACTCCGGATCAGATATGGGCCACTAGCTGCGCCACAGGCCCGGCCCTGGAAGGGGCGCAGATCTCCTGCGGCATGAGGGCATCCTCCGGTGCGATCTCCAGGGCCTGGGTGAAGGACGGCCGGCCTGTGTTCGAAACCATTGGGGATGCCCCTCCGGCCGGGATCTGCGGTTCAGGAATCATCGATGTCATGGCAGCCATGCGGCAGCTGGGCATTGTCCTGGAAACCGGCAATTTTGCCCCTGAATTTCCCGGGGTAAGCTGTAATGACCAGGGAATCGGCCAGAAATATTCCCTGCCCGGAACCGGTATAAACATTCAATTAAAGGATATCCGCCAGGTACAGCTGGCCAAGGCCGCCCTTTTTGTGGGCATAGAGTCGATTATCAAAAAATCCCGGGTTCCCCGGGTGGACCGGACCGTTCTCACCGGGGCATTCGGCGCCCGGTTTGACTGGAAAAAGGCCGTGGACATCGGCATGCTGCCCCTGTCTCTGTGTAAAGGCAGGGTCGAGAGTGCGGAAAACCTGGCCGGGACCGGGGCGATCATGGCCCTGCTGGACAAAGGCAGGAGAAAAGAGATTGAGGCCCTGGCCGGTCAGATAAACTTTTTGGATCTTTCCACGGAACCTGATTTTGTGATGGAGTTTGCCGAGGCCACCCGGTTCCCGGAGCTCAACTGATTGGGATGTTTACCTGTTTTTTTCTTTAAAATACTCCAGAGCGGTTAAAACAAACCGGGCATATGCCCCGGCCTGGCCACCGCCCATTTCAATGGCCACGTCAATGGTTTCATAGATCTCCTCCTCTGCGGCACCGGCCTGGAGGGCTTGATCCAGGTGCCATTCCATGCAGGGTTCGCACTTGGTCACGATGGAGATGGATAAGGCCATCAACTCCTTTGTCTTTTTATTGAGGGCCCCGTCTTTAAACGCCTTTTCCTCCAGTTCAAGAAAGGGCTTATACGTCTTTACATGTTTGAGAAATTGAAGATGCCGCTTTTTCCGGTCTTTGATGCTCTGTTCGATTTTTTTAAAGTTCAGATTCGACATGATCTCCTCCCAGATTTTGTAAAGATATCAACAGGCAGGTATGGTCCAAACTCCTGACACCTGTTTGGGTGAAAGACAGGGACATCCGATATCTTCCCGGCACCCTGACTGGGCAGTCCTTCAAATATTTTTCACCATAGTACCGGCTGAAAACAGGGAAGTAAATCCAAAATTGAAGGCCGGGTTCCCCGAAAATTGTATCTGGAACATCCCCTGGAATCGGCCAAACCCAAATTCCCATAACAGCAAAGGACCGTCCAGCCTTGGGTCTGCGGCCGGGGAAAAAAAATCCTTGAAACCCGGACCGGCTGTGCTTAAAGTTACGGGGTAGTCAACACAAAATCCTAAATAAGGGGAACAAGCATGAAGCGGTTTTTATCCGGTTTACTTTTGATGATGATTTTATTGGCGACCTCTGTTTTCAGCCCGGCATTTGCCGATGAATACACCCACACCCTTTCCATATTCAAAAACTCCCCGGCGGTTCAGCCCTTTTTTAAAGATGCCTACGGGTATACAATTTTCCCCACCATAGGAAAAGCCGGTTTTGTGGTGGGCGGGGCCTTTGGAAAAGGCCAGGTCTACAAGCACGGAGCCCTCACCGGAACGGTGACCCTGTCCAGGGTCAGCGTGGGCTTTCAGATCGGGGGTCAGGCCTTTTCCGAGATGATCTTTTTCCAGGACAAAAGGGCCTATGACGAATTCACCAGCGGCACTTTTGAATTTGACGCCTCAGCCTCGGCCGTGGCCATCACCGCAGGGGCCCAGGCAAAGGCCGGAACCGAAGGAGCCACAGCCGGAGCCAGTGCAGGGCCTGCCACCGGGGTCCAGGCCGAGACCCATTACCGCAAGGGAATGGCCATATTTGTCCATACCAAGGGCGGGCTCATGGCTGAATTTTCCGTGGGGGGCCAGAAATTCGAATTTTCTTCCCTCTAGGCCGGGCGCCTTATCCAAAACGGCCCGGGAGACAGGCTAGGATCCTTGATTTTCCCGGGCCCGGGACAGGATTGCCCTTCCCACAAACATGTAGACAATTACCGCGCCAAGGATCAGGTAACCGAACATCTGGATATCCCGGGTCTTAAAGAGATAGGCCAGGGTGATGATGATGGAGGCACTGATCAGGAAAAAAACAGGCTTTGGCACCTGCTTTAGAATCACCCGGCCGAAGTGGGCAAACCGGACATGACTGACCATGAGGCCCACGGAAACCAGGGTGTGGATCCACAATACGGCCGGACCCGCCACCAGGGCCGCCCCCAGAACCAGCAGGGCGCCTGCAGGGCTGGGAAGTCCGTTGAATACGCCTTCGGGCAGATCGTTCCGCTTTTTATCCACCCGGACAAACCGGGCCAGGCGGAAGGCCACCCCCAGGATAAATACGGCAGCCACCAGCCAGGAGAATCTCCCCCCGCCGGACTGTACGACCACATAGGCCGGTGCCAGGCCGAAACTGACGAAATCGGCAATATCATCCATCAGGGGACCGTACTTGGTTCCGCCGTGTTTTAAGGCCATTCTTCCGTCAAACAGATCAAAGAGCTGGCCCATGATGATGATGCAGATGGCCCGGACAAAATACCCGTTCTGGGTCAGAACAAGACTGATAACACCGCAGCAGAAGTTCAGGGAAGACAGAATATCGGCGTAGAGACGGTTGGGAATGAATTTAAAGGCCATGGAGGCCGTGGAAAGGATAATGGCGGCCAGAAGAATCGTATCGGCCATATTGATGATGATCTCGGGATTCTTGTCGATGAGGGCGCACAGGATCACCAGTCCAAAGCAGATAATGGCCTTGATTTTCCCGAAGTTGTTGGCCGCACCGGACCGTTTCAACCACCCAAGGATATGCCGGGCAAAGAACTGGCCTGAGAACTCCACTGCAACCAGTATCCAGACCAGCTTCACCGATACAATGCCCGAATAGGCGAACCCGATCATGGGCGGCAGATAGGTGAGCTTGTCACACAGGGGGTCGAGCCACTCTCCCCAGCGGGAAACCAGGTTGCATCTTCTTGCCACCAGTCCGTCCACCCCGTCCAGGATGGCGGCAAAGGTATAGACAAATATGGCGGCGGACTGGTAGGGAGAAAAAAAATAGAGGAAAAATCCCATTCCGGCCACGGCCGTCCGCCAATAGCAGATTGAATTGGGGTGAAGCAACCATTGATGGGACAGGACATAGTCCCGGACAGGTTGTTTTTTGAGTGCCAGGGAAAACCAGAAGAAAAACCCCGTCCCCACCGCGGCGGACAGACTGATAACCAAAACCCGTTCCATTTATAATCCTCAGCTGACTTTTATATTTATTCCCATACGCTTAGTTGAAAAAGCCCATTCTATTCATTGCAGGTTTCTTTATCATGATTTGGGAATGAAATTAAGCAAAACAATAAAAAACCGGTTCCGGAGTATGGTGCTCCGGAACCGGTTGATGCGGCAATGAAATTTTGTTATTTCCCAACTCTATTTGAACGAAAACTTGCCCAGGCGCAAGGAATTTTAAGACCGGAGTGTACTGGAGTACATGAGGATCTTAAAATTTCCGCAGCAACGCCGTAGATGGGTGAGTTTTCGCTCAAATGCGGATTATTCCCCCAGATAGGCTTCCCTGATCTTGGGATTTTCCATCAGGGCAGAGGCCTTGTCCTCCAGGGTAATTTCCCCGGTTTCCACCACATAGCCTCTCGATGCTGCCTGGAGGGCCAGGTTGGCATTCTGTTCCACCAGAAGGATGGTGGTGCCCTCTTCCCTGTTAATGGTTGCAATGATATCAAAGATCTGCTGGATGATGATGGGCGCCAGTCCCAGTGAGGGTTCATCCAGAAGCAGGAGCTTGGGTTTGGTCATCAGGGCCCTGGCAATGGCCAGCATCTGCTGCTCCCCGCCGGACAGGGTTCCCCCCTCCTGTCTGCGCCGTTCCCCCAGGATGGGAAAGAGGTCGTAGGCATGTTGGATATCCTTGGCGATCCCCTCCTTGTCGTTCCGGTAAAAGGCTCCGAGGATCAGATTTTCTTCCACAGAGAGCCTGGGGAAAATCCGTCGTCCTTCGGGCACCTGACACAGACCCATGGTGGGAAGTTTTTCAGGGGAAACCTTATTGATCCGCTGTCCCTCATAGAAGATCTCTCCCTTTTCCGCGCTCACAATCCCGCAGATGGTCATCAGGGTCGTTGACTTACCGGCCCCGTTGGCACCGATAATGGCCACGATCTCGCCGGGTATGACCTTCAGAGAAACCCCTTTCAGGGCCTTGATGGACCCGTATCCGGAGTGGACATTCTTTAATTCAAGAATCGGTTGCATACCTCTTTTATCCCTCCTTTTCTTCGGACCGGGTGCCCATGCGCTTGGCCGGGATCAAACCGGCCGGCCTGAACAGCATCATGATGATCATGGTGGCGCCGAATACCAGCATTCTATATGCCTCAAGTTCACGGAAGACCTCGGGCAGGGCGATAAGGGCCACAACCCCCAGGACAATTCCCGGAATGGAACCCATTCCCCCCAGGACCACCATGCACAATACCATGGCCGATTCAAGGAAGGTGAAACTTTCAGGACTGACAAATTTCATCCGGGCGGCAAAAAAGGCTCCGGCAAGCCCGGCAAAGGCTGCCCCTGTGGCATAGGCCAAAAGCTTGTATATAAAGGTATTCACCCCCATGAGTTCAGCGGCGGTCTCATCCTCCCGGATGGATTCCCAGGCCCGTCCCACCCGGGACATGTTGAGGCGCTGAACGCCGACGGCGGTGAAGACGGCCAATCCTAAGGCAAAGTAGTAGAAAAGCTGAAGTTTCTTCACCCACATGGTTTCAAAGGAGATCCCGTCTTCAAATAAAATCCTGAAAAAACCGACCCGGTCGATCCCCAGGATTCCATTGGGTCCGTTGGTCAGTTCCATCCAGTTGTTCAGGATGATCCGGATGATCTCCCCGAATCCCAGGGTTACGATGGCCAGGTAATCCCCTCTCATGCGCAGGGTCGGATATCCCACGAGACTGCCTACGATGCAGGCAAAGACCCCGGCAAAGGGCAGGCAGACCCAGAAAGAGAGGCCGTATACCGTATTGAGCAGGGCGTATGTGTAGGCACCCACTCCGTAAAAGGCGATATACCCCAGATCGAGCATCCCGGCCAGGCCCACCACCACATTCAGGCCCAGACCCAGACAGATATAGAGCAGCACATTAATGGCTACGTCCGTTCCGTACCGGCCGGCAAACTGGGGATAGATGCATGCCAGAACCAGGATCAGGAGAATCCAGACCCAGGAGGGCAGGGTGGAGCCGGCCGATTTCATGCCGGTGGCCGCCCTGGACAGGGGATCTGAAATAAAGGTCAGAGACCCGCTGTTCTTCATCACGTAAATCACCAGGCAGACAAAGGAGCCTGCCAGCAGATAGCTCCAGACCGTCAATGTATTCTGAAAGGTCAGGGTGCCGTCGGGATGGATCCCCAGCATGGGCCATATCAGCCCCAGAAGCCAGAGCATGCCGATGGCATAAGGTTTCCAGACTTTTTTAAACTCTTGTATCATCGATATTCTCGCCCATAATTCCGGTGGGTTTAAAATAAAGCACGCCTATCAGAATGATAAACGCAAACACGTCCTTGTACTCGCCCGAGAGGTAGCCGGCACCGAAGATTTCCACCATCCCGATGATCAGTCCCCCCAGCATGGCGCCGGTAATGTTCCCGATCCCGCCGAGAACGGCAGCGGCAAAGGCCTTGATCCCGGGTACAAACCCCATGTCATACTTGACCGACCCGTAGTACAGTCCGTACATGATGCCGGCGGCGGCAGCCAGGCCCGCACCAATGGCAAAGGTCAGGGAGATGATCTTGTTGGAACCGATGGCCACCAGGGCGGACATGGTCTTGTCCTGGGCCGTGGCCCGCATGGCCATGCCGATCTTGGTTTTGAACACCAGAAGGTTGAGACCCACCAACAGGAGAGCGGTAAGGGAGACAATGGTAATCTGGAGATAGGAGATGGAGATCATGCCAAAGTCGAACCGGCCCTGGAAGAGCTCACTGGGATAGACCGCATCATAAACCCCCCGGGTCAGCATCATGCCGTTGGACAGGAAAATGGACATGCCCAGGGCCGACAATAGGGCGGCCAGCCTGGATTCCTTCCGCAGGGGTTTGTATGCGATTTTTTCGACTCCGATGGCCAGGTAGGCGCAATAGGCCATGGAGATCAAAAAGGCTCCGGTCAGACAGAGCACCGGGTGGGAGTCCATATACCCGATACCTGCAAGATAGCCCAGGGCAATGGCCCCCACGTACCCTCCGGCGGCAAAGAACTCGCCGTGGGCAAAGTTGATGAGCTGGATCACACCGTATACCATGGTATATCCCAGGGCGATGAGGGCATACATTCCGCCTAAGGTCAATCCGTTAATCAACTGCTGAATAAAATATTCCATATATGTATTTTCTTAAGGTCTTGGTGTGGGAAGAAATGCGGCTGATGCGTATTGCATCAGCCGCATTATATTACTTCGTTTACTTGATCAGGCCGTTGACGGGTTCCCAGTAAGGGATAAACTTGTCATCAACCACTTTAAAGGCGATATAGGAGGAACCGGAGTCTCCGTTGGCCCGGAACTTGACATGCTTGGCAACACCCTGGAAATCGAGCTTCATCAGCTCTGCCTTGACTTTGGCAGAATCGGTGGTACCGGCAGCCTTGATGGCCTTAAGAAGGGCAGTGGCCGCATCGTAGGCATAGGTGGCATAGGCGGCAATCTTGCCGTACTTGGGTACATACCTTTCTTCAAAGGCCTTGTATTCCGGAGTGGAAGGATCTGTATACCCGTAGGTCAGGTAAACCCCCTGGGAGGCTTCCTTGGCCACTTCCATGAACTTGGGCTGAAACACGGCGTCCTGGGTAACGATCTGGGATTTCATACCCAGACGTTTGGCCTGGAGAGTCATCATGGCAGCCGGGGAAAATCCCTGGAGGGACATGTAGAAGATATCGGCATCTTTCTGTTTGGCCATGGTGAGGATGGCGGAGAAGTCCTTGTCTCCCTGGTTTACATGCTCGTGGGAAACCACTTCCATGCCCATGGATTTGGCAGCCTTGGAAACACCGTCGGCCAGACCCTGGGAATAGGTGGTTTTGTCATCCACGATAAAGATGGTTTTCGCGCCCAGGGCTTCTTTCATGAACTTGGCAGCTGCCGGGGCCTGGTCGTCGTCACGGCCGCACATCCTGAACATGTAGGGAAGTCCGCGGTCGGTAACCTTTTCATTGGTGGAGGCCGGGGTGATCATGATGATGTCTTCTTCATCCAGAACGTCGGAAGACGGAATGGTGGAGGAAGAGCAATAGGCGCCGATAACGCCGGCAACCTCAAGGTTGATAAGCTTGTTGGCCGAAGCAACCGCCTGTCTGGGATCGCAGGCCGTATCCTGGGGGAAAAGCTGAATCTTATCATACCCCGGGATCCCGCCCTGTTCCATAAATACGTCAATGGCGGTGAGAACACCGTTTTTAATGTCTGTACCGTCAGAGGCATAGGGACCGGTGAGGGGGCTCATGGAGCCGATTTTCAAGGTTTTTGCATAGACTGAACCGAACAGGAACGGAACCAGGATCAGTCCCATGACCATAATAGAAACAATTCTTTTTTTCATCTTTTCCTCCTAAACATTACTGGTTGGCAGGCTGACCAAGATACGCCTCAATCACCTTTGGATTATTCTGAATTTCCTGGGAATCTCCTTCGGCAATTTTCACACCATGATCAACACAAACGATATGATCACACACACCCATGACCACTTTCATATCGTGCTCCACCAGGAGCACGTCAATTCCTAACTCTTTTATACGCGCAATGTCATGCATCAGCTCAGAGGATTCGGACGGGTTCATACCGGCTGCGGGCTCGTCCAGGAGCAGAACCTTGGGCTCCGAAGCAATGGCCCTGGCAATCTCCAGCCTTCGCTGGAGGCCGTAGGGAAGGTTGGATGCCACATCATCTGCATAGGAATCCACACCCATGAAGGTCAGGGCCTCCATGGCCTTGTCTCGGATACGGGCCTCTTCCCGTTTCTGGGACGGGGTCCGGAGAATGGATCCCACGATCCCCTTTGAGGCCCTGCAGTGCCGGGCCACCATGGCGTTTTCCACGGCTGTCATGGCGGAAAAAAGGCGGATATTCTGAAAGGTCCGGGCAATTCCCATCTCAAAGATGGTATAGGGACGGTTGCCCAGGATGGATTTCCCGTCAAAGACCACATCTCCTTCGGATGCCTTGTACACACCGGTAAGAACATTGAAAACCGTTGTCTTGCCCGCGCCGTTGGGCCCGATAAGCCCCACGACCCGGCCGTTTCCGATGGTAAAACTCAAATCGGACAAGGCCAGGAGCCCGCCAAACCTTACACTGATATTTTTCAGTTCTAATTGTGCCATAAAAAAATTTTCAATCCGTTAATTTGCCGTCCTGATATTTTTACGATTCCGCCAGACCTCTCAAGCGCCCCAAAAGGGCTTCCATAGCCTGATTGTAGCTTTCTGTAGCCCATATATTTTTTAATGTCAACCCCCAAAAAAAGGCCGTTTTACTGCAAAAAAAGCCGAAACCTAAGCCAGAACCGGGATTGAAAATCAAAATGGTCTAACCATTTTCTTTCCAAATCCGTAAAAATCTCCTGACCCGCGTTTACCTGCATAACGGTTTTGATTTTTAGCAATTCTGATACCAGCCTGGAAGCAATTCTTGCCTCTTATTATAACCCCCCTGATTTCCAGGAAATTTTTAAATTGTCTTTTTTATTGATCATCTATTTTTAATATCCAAGGGCTAAAAGTTTCAAATATGTCGATTTTAATCCGGATATCTATGACGTTTTTGAAATAATCACATATTCCGACCAAGCCGAATAAGGCATTTTGGTTTCTCTATCCATAAGGATGAGGGCACAATTTACGTTTTTGTTCTTTCTTCCCGACAATCCAGACCCAAGCCCTTAAAGCCCGGCCCGTCCATGGACACCCCCCATTCCAGCCTTAAACATAAACTTAACTATTCATTTACATTTACATTGACATTATTTTAATATTTTGCGACACTGGGCCAAAATGAAGAGGAGCTCCCATGAAAAGACACCCCCTGACCCCCAAACAGCGGACCGTGTTTGAATACCTGAAACAGGCCGTTCAACAAACCGGAACCGCCCCCAGTCTCAGGGCGGCGGCAGCCGATCTTTCCACCAGCCATGCCGCCGTGGCCCAGATTCTAAAAACCCTTGAAGACAAACAATATATCCGCCGTCAAGGCCGCTATTCCAGGACCATCCACATCCTTGACCCTTCCGGAGACCCCGCCCTCCAGCACCGGCAGGTCCCGATCATCGGAAACATCACCGCCGGCCTGCCCATGTACGCCCAGCAGGAATGGGAGGGATCCATCCTGGTGGATGCCGCCCTTTATCCGGACCCGGACCTGTTTGCCCTGAGGGTTCACGGCTTCTCCATGAAAGATGCCGGAATCCTTGACCAGGATATCGCCATCTGCCGGCCCCGGCAGTATGCACGGGACCGGGAAATCATCGTGGCCCTGATCCACAGCGAAGAGGCCACGGTGAAACGCTTCTTTCTCCACAGGGACGGGATCGAACTGAGGCCGGAAAACCCGGAGTTCCGGCCCCGGGTGTACGATTTTGATGAGGTCCTGGTCCAGGGCAAAGTCATCGGAATTATCCGGCCGCCCCAGGGGATGGAGATATGACCCCGGCGAGAGCGGCGGAAAAGGTCATCTGCGGGAACAGCAAAACCCCCCACGGACCCGAGATTCTGGTGGGGACCAGCGGGTATTCCTACGGGGAATGGGTGGATTCCGGGTTCTACCCTGCCGGCACCCACTCTGCCGACATGCTTCCCCGGTATGCCGGAGTCTTCAGGGCCACCGAACTCAACTACACCTGGTACCAGATGCCCAAGGCCCCGGCCATGGAGCGCATGTGCTCCCGGGTGGATGCCGGGTTCAGGTTTGCCGCCAAACTGACCCGGACCCTGACCCATGAAGTCCGGCAAAACCAGTGGAAAGAGGAGGCCAGACAATATTGCCGGGGAATCGCTCCGTTAAAAGCTTCGGGCAGGCTTTTATGCGTACTGATCCAGCTCCCCCCGTACTTCAGGCGGACCCCGGAGTCCCGGCAATACCTTGCCGCCCTTCTGGATGAACTGACGGAAACCGCCGGCCTTCCCCTGGCCGTGGAGTTCCGCCACGACTCCTGGGTCAATGAAAAGGTCTTTTCCGAACTTGAACGGCGCCGGGTCACCCTGGTCACCGTGGACTGCCCCAGACTGCCCCCTTTGTTTCCCAGGCTGGACCGGATCACCAATCCCGATCTTTTTTATGTCCGGTTCCACGGCAGGAATTGCAAAGGATGGGGATCCGGAAGCATGCAGCACCAGTTTGACTACAATTATTCAGATCCGGAGCTTGAGGAATGGACCGGATTCATCGCCCGGAAACTGAGTTCCAAAGCCTCCCGGGGCGCCCTCTTTTTCAACAACCATGTCCGGGGCCAGGCCCCGGCCAACGCCCGGAAACTGATCTCTCTGCTGGAAAAATCATGGAACGATCCATCATCCACCTGAACGTGGCCGACTTTGCCGCAGCCATTGAAACCGGCATCTCGCCGGGGCTGAAAAATCACCCCTTTATCATCGCCCCCCTGGGAACCCCCAGGGCCCGGGTCTTTGATATGAACGATCCGGCCTTCAGGGAAGGCATCCGAAAGGGAATGGATCTGGCCCGGGCCAGGCGCATGACCCCCGGCATCAAAATCCTGCCGCCCAAATTCAACCGGTATGAACAGGCCATGGGCCAGATCACCCAAAAGGCCCTGGCCTATACCCCCCGGGTGGAACCGGGCCGGGCAGACGGCCATATCTTCCTGGACATGACCGGCACATCCAGGCTTTTCGGTCCGCCCGTGGACGTAGCCTTCCGTCTGAGAAAAGCCCTTCAGCGGGACCTGGGCCTGGACCCCATCTGGGCCCTGGCCACCACCAGAATCGTGGCCAAGGTGGCCACCCGTTTGGTCAAGCCCCTGGGAGAGTATATAGTGGCGCCGGGTGAAGAGGCGGATTTTCTGGAGCCCCTTTCCCTTTCCCTGGTTCCCGGTATTGACCGGGAGGAGCTGGAAACCCTTACCACATTCAACCTGTCCCGGGTCTCCCAGCTCCGTCTTTTAAGCCCGGCACAGCTGGAGATCCCTTTTCCCGGGAGATCCCGCCGGATCCATGACCTGATCCGGGGCATTGATCCGGAACCGGTTTCCCCAGCCCAGACCCCGGGGACGAAAAATTTCATCCGGACCGGCCGGGAATTCGGCCAGGACACCAATGACCCCGCTGACCTTCGATCCGCCCTTTACGAAATGGTGGAAGAGATCTGTACAGACCTCAGAAGACGGAACATGGCCGGCAGATCCGCCGAAATCATCCTGTCCTATTCCGACGGAATCCAGGGCCGGGCCGCCGGGAAACTCTCCACCACCCTTGAACCGGCCATGTTCAAAATCTGCGACCAGATCCTGATCCGGGCATGGGCCCGGCGGGTGAGGATACGCCACATGGAACTGATCTGCACAAAAGGCCCGGCCCGCCCCGTACAGGACTCCCTGTTCAGGAAGAAGTCCAAGCAGGACTCCCAGGAGAACATTTCCAGGGCCCTGGACAAAATCCGGGCCCGGTTCGGTCCCGGCATCGTCCGGACCGGCCTGACCCTGGACCGTTCCGGTCAGGTGAATAGGCTGAAGGTATTCAGGAAAAAATCCTTCGGCCTTCAGTCTTCAGCCTAAAAAGCCCATGAAAAACAAGAAGCCCCCTATGATCCCCCTGTGTGTCCGGTCCCACTACTCCCTGATGTGGGCCACCCCGTCCATCAAAAACCTGTGTAACCACGCCGCCCGCCTGGGGTATGACCGCCTGGCCCTCACCGACACGGACAATCTTTACGGGATGTGGTCCTTTATCACGGAATGCCGCCATCACGGCATCTCCCCGATTATCGGGGCTGAAATCACGGATCCCAACACTCCCCACAGGGCCGTCTGCCTGGCCAAAACCCGGAAAGGATTCAGCAATCTGACCCGGCTTTTGACCCGGCGCCACAGGGAGCCGGATTTCAGGCTCAAAGACCGGCTGCCCGAATTTGGCCGGGGCCTCCTGGTCCTGACCAAATCCCCGGCTCTCCTGGCCTCCTGGCACGATCAGGGTGTGGATTTGGCCGCCCACATTCCCCGGACCCCCTCTCCGGGCCACAGGGAACTCTGCCGGACCGCACAGAAACGGAACCTCCCGGTAACGGCCAGCCCGGGCAGTTTTTTTCTCCATCCCGGCGATCACCCCCTTCACACCCTGGTCCGGACCATTGATAAAAAGAGTTGCCTAGGCCGGCTGTCCCGGGCAGATCAGGTTCCGGCCAATGCCTTCCTGGGTTCCCCGGACCTGTACTTCCGGCGATTCCAGACCCTTGCCCAGACCCTTGCCGCCAGCCGGGACCTGGCGGAAAGAATCGAATTTCAGGGGCCGGACTTCGGCATTGTCATGCCCCCCCTCCAGGGGGAGACCCGGCCGGCCTCCCTGGTATTGAGGGAAAAGACCCTTGAGGGGGCTGCCGGACGGTATGGCCGCCCCCTGCCCCTGAAAGCGGCCGAGAGAATCGACCATGAACTGGCCATTATCCAAGAGAAAAATTTCTGCCAATACTTCCTGGTGGTCCAGGATATCGTGTCAAGAGCCTCCCGGATCTGCGGGCGGGGATCAGGTGCGGCATCCATTGTGGCCTATTGTCTCAGGATCACCAATGTCTGCCCCATCAAACACAACCTCTACTTTGAGCGGTTTTTAAATCCGGACCGCAAAGATCCTCCGGACATTGACATTGATTTTGCATGGGATGAACGGGATCTGATCCTGGACCGGGTCCTTAAAAAATTTTCAGGGCACAGCGCCATGGTCGCAAGCCATATCCTGTTCCAGCCCAGGATGGCGGTCCGGGAAACGGCCCGGGTCTTCGGCCTGCCCGACCCGGAGATCTCCCGGGTGTCCAAACGGCTGCCCTGGTTCTGGCACCAGGACCAGGCAGACCAGGGCCTGCTGGAGGCTGTCCGCAAAGACCCGAAGTTCAGGTTCATGGAGTTTCCGGAGCCCTGGCCAAAGATCATGGCCTTTGCCCAGGCCCTTACCGGAACCCCCAGGCATTTGTCCGTCCATCCCGGCGGCATCGTAATCACCCCGGAACCCATGGATCATTATGTGCCAATCCAGACCGCTCCCAAGGGCGTCCCCCTGATCCAGTGGGACAAGGACGGGGCCGAGGCCGCCGGCCTGGTCAAGATTGATCTTCTGGGCAATAGGAGCCTGGGGGTGATCCGGGACACCGTGACCTCCATCCGGACGGAAACGGGAAAATTTGACGACTTTGACCTCATGGATCCGGAAGATGACTTTGAGACCCAGCAGACCGTGGCCCAGGGCCACACCATGGGCTGTTTCTACATTGAAAGCCCGGCCACCCGCCTGCTCCAGAAAAAATCCAAGATAGGAGATTTCGACCATGTGGTCATCCATTCCTCCATCATCCGGCCGGCTGCCAACGACTATATCAAAATCTACCTTGAACGCCTCCACACCGGAGTCTGGGAGCCTATCCATCCCCTGATCGGGGATCTTCTGGACGAGACCTTCGGCATCATGGTCTATCAGGAAGATGTGTCCCGGGTGGCCGTAAAAATGGCCGGATTCAGCCATGCAAAGGCGGACGGCCTGCGCAAAATCATGTCCAAAAAGGACAAGACCCGGGAACTGGCAGATTATTTTCAGCAGTTTTCCATGGGAGCGGCCCAAAAAGGCGCATCCCCCCGGGATATCCAGAAGGTCTGGGAAATGATCGTCAGCTTTTCAGGCTACTCCTTTTGCAAGCCCCATTCTGCCTCCTATGCCCGGATTTCTTTCCAGGCGGCATATCTGAAAACCCATTATCCGGCCCCGTTCATGGCCGCCGTGATCAGCAACCAGGGCGGATTTTACTCTGCCTTTGCCTATGTATCCGAGGCCAGGCGGCTGGGGCTGACTATCCTTGCGCCGGACATCCTGGAAAGTGATATCCCCTGGAAGGGACGGGGGCAGACCCTCCGGGTGGGCCTCATGGCCATAAAAAATCTTTCCGGATCGGCCATGGAGCAGATCCTAACCGAGAGAAAAAAAGCGGATTTTACCGGCCTGGAAGACTTCCTGGACCGGGTCCGGCCCCGGAGGGACGATGCCAGGGCCCTGATCCACAGCGGCAGCCTGGACCGGTTCAGGCAGGGGCAAAGCCGGGGGGTACTTTCATGGGCCTTTGCATGCTGGCACAGCCGGAGCAAAGACCCGGGCCCGGCCCTGTTTCCCGTGCCGGGCCCGGCGCCCGACCTGCCCGACCTGCCCCCGGACAAATCCCTGGACATTCTTCAACAAGAATTCTCAGCGCTGGGATTCCTATGCGATTCCCACCCCATTCTTCTCTACAGAGAGTCGGTTGAACGGGAAAACACGGTCAAGGCAGATCATCTGCCCGGCCATATCGGTAAAACCGTAAAATTCGCCGGATGGCTGATCTCCGGGAAGACCGTCCAGACAAAGCAGGGAGACCCCATGAAATTTCTCACCTTTGAAGATGAAACCGGCCTGGTGGAAACGGTTTTCTTTCCCGGGCCCTATGCCCGGTTCTGCCATATGCTCGATTACGGCCGGCCCTATCTTCTCAGGGGAAAGGTTGAATCGGACTGGGGAGCCGTCACCCTGACCGTGACCTCCACCCGGCCCATGGATAAAATACAAAAATGTAAATTATCCGACTCCTATTTTCCCTCCAACGCCCGGCTAAAAAGATGATTTTCTTTTTAATTGATATTTAATTTAAGAAAAATATTTTTTATTACAAAAATGGATCCTAAAACAAACTCTTATTTTACATATTTGTAATTAAATTTCCCTTTTTTACCCTACTTTCTGTATCCCCGGCTACGCCCTTAAAAAAAACTCTTTAAATTCAAGATCTTAAAAATGTATTTAAAATTCCAAGGTTCTGTGGCACACCCCTTGCTCCATGGAGAGTGGGAAAATGGAGAAAAAAAACATAAATGACAAAATCAAGGAAAAAAGCATGAGACTGAAACAGAGCCTGCTCACCCTGGGATTTTTAATTTTCAACGCATCCACTCTTTTTGCAGCCGACGGAACCCTGGACACCGGAGATACGGCCTGGGTAACCATATCCACGGCCCTGGTCATGATGATGACACCGGCCGGCCTGGCCCTTTTTTACGGGGGCATGTCCCGGTATAAAAACATCCTGAACACCATGGCCATGACCCTGGTGGCTTATTGTCTGGCCAGCGTGGTCTGGGTGGCCTGGGGGTATTCCCTGGCATTCGGGGAAAGCCAAAGCCTGCTCATCGGCAACCTGAAACATTTCATGCTCTCCGGGATCACCACGGCTTCTGTTTCCGGCACCATTCCCACCCTGATCTTTGTCCTGTTCCAGATGACCTTTGCCTGCATCTCCGTTGCCCTGATCCTGGGATCGGCCGTGGACCGGATGAAGTTCTCCGCCTGGATCATCTTTTCCATTCTCTGGATCACCTTTGTCTATGCCCCGGTATGCAACTGGGTCTGGGGCGGGGGATGGATGCACAAAATGGGGGCCCTTGATTTTGCCGGGGGAAATGTGGTCCACATCAACGCCGGGGTTTCCGGCCTGGTCCTGGCCCTGGTCCTGGGCAAACGGAAAGGATACGGCAAAGAAGCCATGATCCCGTCCAGCGTGGCCTTCACGGCCCTGGGAGCCGGGCTCCTCTGGTTCGGCTGGTTCGGATTCAATGCCGGCAGCGAACTGGCCGCAGACGGGGTGGCGGCCTCAGCCTTCCTGGTCACCAACACAGCGGCTGCCGCCGCCGGCCTGGCCTGGCTCTTCATTGAATGGAAGATCAGCAAAAAACCCACCCTCCTGGGCCTGGCCTCCGGCGTCATTGCCGGCCTGGTGGGGATCACCCCGGCAGCCGGATTCGTCCCCCTGGGCGGAGCCATGGTCATCGGCGTTGTGGCCGGGGGCATCGGATACTTTGGAGTGGCCGTACTCAAGAACAGACTGGGCTATGACGATTCCCTGGACGCCTTCGGGATCCACGGACTCTGCGGCATCTGGGGGGCCATGGCCACAGGTCTGTTTGCCTCCCCCTCCATCACCGAAGGCGCAGCCGGGCTCTTTTACGGGAACCCGGGCCAGGTCTGGATCCAATTCGTCTCCATCGTAGCCACCATCGCCTTCAGCGGTATTGCCACCCTGATCGTGATTTATATCACCAAGCTGATCACCGGGGGTCTGCGGGTGGAAAAGGACGATGAGCTCATGGGTCTGGACAATGCCCTCCACGGGGAGCGGGCCTTTGAAATAGAATAAGCAGGTCTTGAACTGAGACCATCACTCACCGGAAGGCCATCCAACGGTGTTTCCCTTTGCTGCGGCCCGGGCTGTCCCTATCTGCCCGGGCCGACTCTTATTTTACCGCGACCCGGACCTTGACCTTAAATAAGGGTAAGGTTGGATTCCCCGGGCATCCTTCGTTAAAATCTGGACATCTCCCCCAATTTATAATAATAAACCAGCTGGCGGCCCGGGCATTCCGGTACTTTCGAGCCTTCCCCCCCAAAAAAAGAAAACCCGCGGTTTGAATTTAGAAAGGTTTTTCTTTTTGCCTGATAAAAACAGATCGGAACGGATACCCCCTGTCTATTCCTTGACAAGGACACCCATCCATACCATAAAGACCTTTTGACCCTTGGTAATCAAGCCTGCGCAGATTAGACATCGGACTCCGGCCCAGAGGAAAAGTGAATGAAGGATAAGAGATACAGAGATCTTGAAACGAAAAAAGAACTGATGGACGTGGCCCTGGGCAGGAAAGCGCCTGATCTGCTGATTTTCGGAGCGAATCTGTTCAACGCCTGGACCGGTGAAACCCTGGAAAACAGGTCCGTGTTTGTCAGCAGGGACCGGATTGCCCATGTGGGCCGGGAAAAGGAATCTGAGAATTACCCCGTTGCCGATCACACCCGGATCCTGGATGCCCGGGGACAGACCCTGATCCCGGGATTCATCGACGGTCATACCCACCTGGCCTGGCTGGTCCGGCCCGAAGAGTATGCATGCCGTTTGCTGGCTTCGGGGACCACCACCCTGATTACGGAAACCATGGAGATCTATCCGGTGGCCGGAAAAGAGGGGGTAAAGGAGTATATCAAGATCCTTGAAAAAATGGACCTGCGGGCCTATGCCACCCTGCCTGCCATGGCCTCCATTTCCCGGGCCAACCTGGGCCTGGACCTGGATGACCTGGAGGAACTCCTGGCCCTGGATCGGGTGGTCGGACTGGGAGAGGCTTATTGGCAGACGGTTTTCCAGAACCCGGATGATTTTCTTCCTGTCTTTGAAAGGATCCTTGAAGCCGGCAAAAGCCTGGAAGGCCATTCAGCCGGAGCCAGGGACCGGAAATTGTCCGCCTATGCCGCCCTGGGCATCACCTCATGCCATGAGCCCATAAACGAAGACCAGGTCCTGGAAAGACTGAGAAAGGGGATCCACGTCCAGATCAGGGAGGGCAGCATCCGTTCGGATCTTTCGGCCATGGCCGCCATTGCGGAACAGGGGGTGGATCTCTCCAATATCAGCCTGGTTTCCGATGGAATCACCCCCGGGGATCTTCTGGCCCGGGGCCATATGGAGGCCATTGTCCAGAAAGCAATTCACCATGGATTTCAACCCAAGGACGCCGTCCGCATGGCCACCCTGAACCCGGCCCGCCATTTTGGCCTGGACCGGGACATCGGCTCCATTGCACCGGGCCGGTTTGCCGACATGGTGCTGATTCCGGATCTTGGAACCATCCGGCCGGATACGGTCATTGCCGGCGGCAGGATCATCTCTGAAAAACAGCCCCCGGGTCCGGCTGAAAAAACGGTTAAATTCAGCAAACAGGCCATGAGCTCCATAAAGATCTTAAGCCCGCTTTCTCCGGAGGACTTTCAGGTATCTGCCCCGGGCCGGGGCAACGGCATAGAGACCCGGGTGATCGAATTCACCTCGGATCTTGTGACAAAACCGGCCTGGGCAGACCTGAAAATTACCAGGGGAAAGATATGCCCGGATCCGGACCGGGACATTCTCAAGGCTGCGGCAGTGGACCGGGCCCAGGTTCCGGGAAAGAGCTTTACCGGTTTTGTAAAGGGATTTGGCCTGAAAAAAGGGGCCCTGGCCACCAGTGCGGCCTGGGACGGTTCGGATATCATGGTTATCGGGGAAAATGAGCCGGACATGGCCCTGGCCGTGAACCGGATCATCACTGATAAAGGCGGCATTGTCCTGGCCGAGAACAACCGGATTGTAAAGGCCATCCCCCTGCCCATATTCGGCCTGCTGTCCGAACTTTCCATGACAGAGATGGCCCGGGAGATAGAGGAATTGATCCGGGAAATCAGAAATTTAGGATGTTCTTTTCCGGACCCGCTCTTGAGCCTGTCCACCCTTACCGGGGCGGCCATTCCCTTTCTCCGCATCTGCAGTGAGGGCCTGGTGAATCTTAAAACCGGAAAAAGAGAGGATCTTTTCCCGGGCTGAGCCGGGCCCAAAGGAGTTGCTTATTCTGCAGATTCCTTTTCCAGGGCCTCCAGAACTCTCTGGGGGGTAATGGGAAGGGTGGTAAACGTCACTCCCAGGGCATTTTCAATGGCAGCCGTGACGGCCGGGATGGTCGGAATCAGGGCAGGTTCCCCCACTCCCTTGGCCCCGAAGGGACCTGCGGTCCCCTGGCTGGATACGGGGATGGCATGAATCTCGGGGATATCCATGGTTGTGGGAATCAGATATTTTGAAAAAATAGGGTTCAGGATCCTGCCCTCTTCGATCAGGGTCTCTTCCATGACGGCAAACCCTGCCCCCATGGCAACTCCCCCCTCGATCTGCCCCTCAACACCGGCCATATAGATGGGCTGACCCACATCATGGGCAGACACCACACTCAACACCTCAACCTCACCGGTTTCCGTATCCACTTCCACCTCGGCAATGGTGGTGGCGTAGGAATAGAGTTCATAGGGAATGCCTTCCATGGTTTCGGGATCCAGGTATGTGGTTTTGGGGTTGTAAGACCCTGCCCCAACCGCAATTTTACCCATCTTCTTGGCTTCGGCCATAAGTTCGGGATAGGAGAGAACCAGATCAGGATCTCCGGTTTTAAAGGCTTTCCCCCCCTTGATTTCCACCTCTCCGGGGAGGCAGTTGAAATAGGAGGCACAGACCTCCAGAAGGGTGGTCTTTGCCTGTCTGGCGGCATTCAGAACCGCATTTCCGGAAACAAATGTCTGGCGGCTGGCCGAGGTGGCTCCTCCTTCCGGGGTCATCATGGTATCGGCAAAGACCACATTGATGTTTTCATAGGCAAGCCCCAGCTCCTCTGCTGCAATCTGGGCCATGGCCGTGGTAGAGCCCTGTCCGATGTCTGCCGCTCCGATATGGAGATTGACGGAGCAGTCCCCCAGCACTTCGATAAAAGCCGCAGCAGGATTGGGCAGACCTGTATTGCCGATCCCATACCACATGCATCCGATCCCTGTCCCTTTTTTCTTCATTGCCTTGGCTCCTCTACCCCGAATATTTCATGAAAATTAAAGAAATTTTCAACCTAATTTTCCCTCATGAGCGATTTTGATTTCTCAAGGGCCTGGTCTATGGTTTCCACAAAACCGACACTCTCCTCCAGCACCTGCCCCGTGGCAATGGCGCTGCCCACCCTGTGGGCGTTCATCAGGCGGATCCGAACCGGATCCATATCCAATTTCCTTGCCAGGGCGTTCATCTGCCCCTCATGGCAGAAAGAGATCTGGGGAACCCCAAATCCCCTGAACGCTCCGCACATGGGATTGTTTGAATAGTAAAACAGGGCATCCGCAGACACATGGGGGACCACATAGGGGCCGGTGCAATGGACCATGGCCCGGGTGGCCACGGCCGGCCCATAGGAGGCATAGGCTCCTGTATCCGCCGTGATATCAACCTTCACCGCCACCAGTTTGCCGTCCCCGGTGGCCCCGGTTTTGGCGCTCATGGTCATGGGATGGCGTTTGGAAGAGACCAGGGTGGACTCCTGGCGGGACCGCTCCATTTTCACCGGCCGATTGGTGTGAAAGGTGAGCAGGGCCAGATGGCACTGGACCGAGATGTCCAGTTTCCCACCGAATCCTCCCCCGGTGACGGCCTGGATCACCCGGACCTTGCTCTGGGGCATGCCCAGAAGGGCGGCAACCTCATTTCGGTCATAATGGGGATTCTGGGTGGTGACGACAACGGTCATAACCCCCTTTTCCCAGTAACTCATGCCTGCCTCGGGTTCGATGAACATATGGGACAGACTCGGGGTCTTATAGGTGTTCTCCACGATGACATCGCAAGTTTTAAAGGCCTGCTCCACATCCCCGTACCGCAGCTTCTTTTTGATATGGATATTGGTTTTTCCGTGAATCCTGGGCGCATCTTCGGCCAGGGCCCTTTCCATGGTAAAGATGGGCTCAAGGGGATCAATCTCCACCTTGATTTTTTCCAGGGCTTTTTCCAGGATCTCCTCTGATTCCGCTGCCACAAGGGCGATGGCATCCCCGATCCTCCTTACCTTGTCCTCCACCAGGGAGGGCTCATCCTTGATGATAATTCCGAACCGGTTTTTCCCCGGAATGTCCTCGTGGGTAAGGACACAGGCCACACCGGGCATGTCCCGGGCCCCGGACACATCCAGGTTCTTTATCAGGCCGTGGGGAACATTGCTTCTGAAGACACCTCCGTAGAGCATGCCGTCCATTTCATAATCAGCAGCGAATTTTGCCTTGCCCAGGACCTTGTCCAGAACATCCTTTTTCCTCACATTCCTGCCGATCACATTGTACTTATTCTGATCCATCCGTCCCTCCTTCCGGGCTGTCCGCGGCAAGGGAAACCGCCTCCAAAATCTTGGTATACCCGGTGCACCGGCACAGATTGCCGGACATGGCCCGCCGGATCTCTTCCTGTCCGGGATTGGGATTTTCCATGAGCAGGGCCTTGGCCGAAAGAATCATGCCAGGGGTACAGAATCCGCATTGGACGGCTCCGGTATCCATAAAGGTTTCCTGGAGGATATCCAGCTCTCCGTCCCGGCGAAGCCCTTCCAGGGTGATGATCTTTGCTCCGTGGATCTGTCCGGCAAGGGCCGTGCATGATGTAATGGGTTTGCCGTTGCATATCACGGTACAGGCTCCGCACTCTCCTTCGCTGCATCCTTTTTTAACGCTGGTGATCCCCAAATCCTTTCGGAGAAAATCCACCAGCAGCCTATTGGGTGATGTGGTGGCCGATACCTGTTTATCATTCAGGGTAAATGTGATGGTAATCTCTTTCATCTGCCTGCTTCCTCAAATTGTTCCAGAACATCCTGGTAGACATTTTTAAAGACCCCGGCCACAGATCCTTTTTTATAGGGAATTTCCCACGGTCTCTCCCTGAGAGAATCGCACACCTTATCCATGAGCATGGGAAAGGTGGCCTCCAGGTTTTCCCAATTCAGCTCCCTGCCCAGAAGAAAATCTTCCGCCTCTGCAAACCGCAGGGGATACCTGGCCAGGGCACCTCCCCGGATGGCCGCCTTCCGGCAGACATGGCTTCCATCCACGGTCACGCACATGGCCGCACCGATGTCGGAGATCCCAAGGGCTCTGCGCCTGGCAAGCTTGTAAAAGGAAGTGGCCGTGGTTTCTGTGGGGGTGGTAAAAAAGATATCCGTGATCATCTCCTGGGGGGCCATGCTATTGTCCCCGGGCCCCTGGGTGAGTTCATCCAGGGTGATCTCCCTTACGCCGTCCAGGCTTGTGAGTTCTACAGATGCGTTCAGGGCCATCAGGGCGGACAGGCCGTCGCCGGCAACCGAGGTTTTCCCCACATTTCCACCAAGGGTGGCCCGGTTCCGGATCTGGGGAGATCCCATGGACCAGGCAGCCTGGAACAGAACCCGTACCCTGTTTTGAATGTGGGAATCCTTTTCCAGGTCGTCAAAGGTGGTCAGAGGACCGATATGGGTGACTCCGGCCTCCTCCCGGATGCTTTTCAGCCCTTCCAGGCCAAGAATATTGATCACGTAGTCCGGGGCTTCCCTTCCCTCTTCCATGTCCACAAGAAGATCTGTCCCTCCAGCAATGATTTTTGATTTTTCCCCCAGAGTCCTGAGCAGAGACAAGGCCTCTTCCCGGGTATCCGGAGATAGATATTCAAAGGATTTCATATTTCTTCCTGTGTCTGTTGTTTTTCCCGGGCAAAGGTTCCGGAATCATCCATGGACAGAATGCGGCCGCCTTTAAAAGGAGGGGTTTTCACCCATTGGCCGCCTGCTGCAATGAATGCCCAAAAGATAAGGTTTTGGTCCACATAGTCAAGGGCAAGGGCCAGTGACCGGGACAGGGCTTCCTGCACAACGGCGGGGCGTAACGAGCCTACCTGGACGGTCACCGGGACCCGGGGAATGTCTGTATCCGGTGACAGGCGGCCGGCCGGAGCCTGGATAATCTGCGGGTCAGACACGAAACAGGCATTGGCAACAGAGGTGGCCGCGGCATCGGCCAGTGCGGAAGTCCGGGCCACCACCGTGGCCGCTGTGGCGATCCCCGTGGTAAAACTCCTGCCCCCCAGGCCGCTGGTATTGACCCCGTAGGAGCAAAAACGATCGTCAAGCTCCATGACGTGGGACAGTTCCGGAGAAGTGAGATCCGGGCGAAGCCCCACCCGGGTCTTCTCCCCTTTGTCCAGGCGGATGGCCAGGTCCCCGCCGTTGTCCACGATGACCCTTGTGCATCCCCGGTCAAAGAGAAAATCGGCCACAGCATCTGCAATGGCCCCGGCCACGGCTGCCATGGGGGTCAGGCAAGGATCTCCCAGCCGGACCACGCTGTCCTTCATGGCCCTGGGAACCGGATCTTCCGGGCAGAACCCGGATTCAGAGGGAAGCTGTTTGAGCCCTGAAAGGTTTTTTGCCACCTGTTCCAGGCATTTAAAGGCAAACCCGGCCCCTTCCAGGACCAATTCCATCTGAAACTCCCCCCGGGTCCAGGCCCGGATCACCATATGCAGGGGCCCGTTCTCCGCGACCACCCGGTCCTGGTCCGGACCGATGCTGATGCGCTGGTCTCCGGCCACGACCCACCTATTCCTTGGCCTTGAAGGGCTTCATGGCCTCTTTGTGACCGCCCATGGCAATATAATCTTTCTTTTTCATGGTGTACTCCAGGGGGCAGATGGTGGCCGGGGTCGGGGTCCAGTAAAAAGATCCCGGCTTGACTTTCCCCACATCCACCATAAAGGAAATACCGCCGCCGGGCAGGACAAACCCGGGGCTGCCGCACACCGTAAGATGGGCCTTGTCTTCGTGAACAGCCCGGGTCAGTTTAATGGGATACTTTGTCACCCCGGCCCTGGCGCTTCCGCCGGAGCCCCCCGTGTAAATCCCGGAAACCATGGAGGGTTCGCAGGACTCCCGGATGGAGGCCAGAACCTTTGCGGCCTTGTCCCCCAGGGGAATCTCCTTTAATTCTCCCTTGGGGCCCGCCTCGAACATGGCTCCGTTCTGACCCGTGGTTTCCGTAACCAGAAGGGTCATTCCGGCCCAGGCCACCCCCATGTCAACGGATTGGACAATGGTTTTGGGATCCACGATGGATGTGCCGCCCCAGCCCTGGCCGTGGTCCCCGAAATACCTTCCCGGGGTGCTCTGGCGGAATACCAGCTCCACTCCCGTGGGTTTGACCCCCACATGGGCGCCGGCCACGTGCCGGCTTAAAAGCCCGGTAACGTGGGAATCCAGAACAATGACCTCATCGGCGGCATCCTTGAAAAGAGGGGCAAAAATACCCAGAGTGGCACTGCCGCAGCCGATGCGCATCTTTTGGGCGATTTTCCCGTTGATCTCCGGCGGTTGCCCCACCCGGACCTTGAGGCGGGCTCCGTTTTCCACCTTGAGTTTCACCTCTTTTCCATTGGCAATATCAGTGATCATCCGGGCCACCAGAAAACCGTTTTCTCCGGTCAGCCGGTTCACCCCGCCGATGTGAAGCATTTTGGAGCCGTATTGCTCGGTTTCCACCATGCCCACTGCCCGCTTTCCGGCAAATACCCGGTCGCCTTCCCTGCCGATGGTTTCATCCGTGTCTATTTTCAGGATCACAGAGCTGTAACTTAGGGGAACTTCGGTGACCACGGTGACCACATCCACATCCCCCCGGGTCTCGGTGACGATGTGGGGAGCAGGCTCACAGCAGGGATAGGTGGTTCCGGCCCCCAGGGCCGTAATCACGGGCCGGGTGATCACGGGGTCCGGCCCCTGACCGGCGATCTCTTTCACATCCTCATAGGTGTGAAGATCCGTTGTCCGGACCAGAACCCCTTTATCGTTGCAATAGCGCAGGCAGGCACCCATGCTGCTTTCCGGCACCATGCACTTGATGGGGCAGTGCTGACACTCGACTGCATCCCGGGGCACGGGGCCGTCAGGGGTTATGGCCTGCTCCGGGCAGACCTTGAAACAGACCCGGCATTGGGTGCACAGGTCCGGATGGATCCGGGCTTTTTTGCCCCGGACCGTAATGGCCGACACAGGGCAGTCCCTCATGCAGAATCCGCATCCTGTGCATTTGCTCTCATTCACCAGCATGTCGGTTCTCCTGTCTTCCCCATCTTACAAAGGCCGTTTTCAGGCCACCTCGGGCTTAACCGTTACAGGCGGTGTGTTCCGGCTCTTGGATACCACAATCTCACCATCCACCAGAATTATACTCACCCCGGGAATATCCCCGGCTTCCAGGGCGTCCAGAGCCGTGGTGCCCACGGAACCCATGGGCGCATCCATGACCACCAGATCGGCCGGTTTCCCCGGCTGGATAAGACCAATATCCAGGTTATGGATCCGGGCGGTGTTTCCCGTTGCCATGCATATTGCCTGGGCAGGGGAGATGGGTGTCATGCTCGCCAGAAGGCTGATTACCCGCAATACCCCCAGGGGAACCACGCCGGTTCCGGAGGGGGCATCGTTTCCGATGAGGATCCGGTGGAGCTGGTTCTGCTCTGCAATATACTCTCCTGCCCGGACCGCTGCCAGCATATTGCCGCAGTGAACGATTTCCAGGGCAATCTCTGTCTCGTTGACCAGTTTTTTCACCTCGTCAAAGGAGACGGCCGTGGGGCCGCCGTTGACATGGGAGGCGATATCCGGCCCTGCCTCCATGACCATGGCCGCAGTGACCGTGGAACTGCCCGGAATGGAGGTTCCGCCAGTGTGCATCATGACCTTCATGCCGCATTCCCTGGCCCACTTGACCATGACTGCGGCTTCGGCTGGGTCCTTGACCGATCCGAGGCCGATTTCACCGACCAGGGAAACCCCGGCCCGGGCCATTTCCTCGAAATCCTCCTTGAGCAGACCCTTTTCAAGGATCACGGCCCCGCCTTTGACCTTGGCCCCGCCGGGCCTGAAATTTTCAAAGGACTTGCAGGCCAGAATGGCCAGGGCCTTTACCCCTGCCCGATCCTTGGGTCGGCCCTTGAGATGGACCTCGCCCGCAGAGATCATGGTGGTGACCCCTCCGTGGAGTTCGCTTTCCAGGAACCCTTCCTGCTTCTGGCGGGAGGTGTAATCCCCCAGGATGGAGTGGCAGTGGGAGTCGATCAGACCCGGAGCAACCGTGGTTCCCTTGCAGTCAATAATGATTTTTGCGTCAACGGTTCCAAAATCCGCAAGCTTTCCCACCCGGTCGATTTTACCGTCCTTCACCAGGATGGCATCACCTTCTATAATCGGGGAGTCAATGTCTCCGCTGATAAGGGTTCCGATATTCTTTAAAAGCAGAACTTGATTTTCAGACACTTTGCTGCCTCCTTTAATTGATCTTTTATTTCAGGCCGTCTTCGCCCTTGACCTCATCCGTGGTCAGGCCTCCCACCCGTGGAAAGGGCCGTCCTGAATCGGTCACACCCACCATGAGCACCAGCTCGTCAGGTCCCGGGGCGTCCGGGATCCGGACTTCCATTGCGTCAAAGTGGGACCGGACATAGGCGGCGTTCTTGTGGCCCAGGGGAAGATCAATGGCGGTTCCCGGGCCTCCCATTTTTTTTGCCGAAGGCAGCAGGGCCTTGCCTCCGCCCACATTGGCCCGGATGGGTTTGCCCAGGGCGGGATGCATAAGGGCGGCACAATGTTCTCTTTCCCCTGCCAGGCCTGCAATGGCGGCTTTTCCGTAGCTTTCCACTTTCTCCGGTTCAATGCCCAGGGCTGCCACGGCCTTTTGGGTCAGCATCTCCCCCAGTTCCTCACTCCAGGTGTACAAAAGAGAAAGATCCTCCTGATATACCCCGGCATAGGGATTCTTAAACACAACGGCACAGGCGGCCTTGCGGGTGGGGTTTTCTAAGGATTTTACCCCGTCCATGCAGGTTTCTTCCACAAGGGTATAGATGGTTCTGATTTCAGGCTTGTCACTCATTTTTTTACTCCTTTGCTATATAAAATTTCGATTGTAGCAGTATAAAAGGCCGGCAGGCCCCTATCCCATAATACCGGGCAAAAACAGGGCCAGCTGGGGGAAGGCAGTAACCAGTATCACTACGGCAAATATGGCCAGAAGAAAATATATGGCCCCCTTAAAAATCGTCTCCATGGGAACATCGGCCACACCGGCAATGACAAATATATTCAGCCCCAGGGGAGGGGTGATCAGACCGGCTTCCATCATCAAAACCGAGATAACCCCGAACCAGATGGGATTAAATCCCAGCTTTAAAATGGTAGGAAATATAACGGGCAGGGTCAATACCATCATGGAGGTGGCATCCAGAAAACAGCCGAGCACCAGGTAGGCCAAAAGGATCACCGCCAGAATGGCATACCGGGACAGGGCCAGCTTGGAAAGGGTCATGGACAGGGTCATGGGGATCATCGTCAGGGCCATGAAATAGGTGAACACATAGGCTCCGGCCAGAATCATGAAGATCATGACCGAAATCCGGGTGGTGGAGGCCATGGCCGTCTTCAGCGAAGGCCAGGTCAATTTTCTTCGCATCAGGGTGACCACGAAGAGGAAAAAGGCACCCAGGGCACCGGCTTCCGTGGGCGTAAAAAACCCCAGGTAGATCCCCCCCATGACCAGCAAAAAGACCACGATCAGTTCCCAGATGGTTTTCAGGGAAGCCATCTTATCCCTAAAAGGCACCCTCTCCGGATTGGCAGGGGCTGCCGAAGGTTTCAGCATCACCCAGGTGACAATGATCAATGCATAGGCCAGAGCCAGGATGAAACCGGGAATGAATCCGGACACCAGCAGCTTGCCGATGGACTGTTCCGTAAGGATGCCGTAGACCACAAACCCGATACTGGGGGGGATGAGAAACCCCAGGGTCCCGCCGGCAGCCACACTTCCCGTGGCCAGGCGGGTATCGTAGTTATACCTTTCCATTTCCGGCAGGGCCACCTTTCCCAGGGTGGCGGCCGTGGCCACGGAAGATCCGCAGATGGCGGCAAACCCGGAGCAGGCCCCGATGGTCGCGATCCCAAGCCCGCCGGGGAGGCGCCTCAGCCACTTGTCTGCGACCTTGTAAATTCCCTCGCTCAGGCCCGACACCGTGGCCAGCTCGCCCATGATGACAAACAGGGGGATCACGGTAAAAGAATAGGTGGTAAAAGTTCCGTAAAAGGATCGGAGCAGAGACGGCAGGGCCACGGAGATATCCGTGATCATGCTGATGCCCCAGAACCCGATAAAGGCCAGGGAGAATCCTATGGGCATGCCGATAAGCAATAGCAAAAAGAGTGCAGCGATTCCGATAATTCCAATAATTTGGGGGTCCATACAAGCTTCCTTATTAACTCAACAATGGGATAAATCTAGGGGATGGATCATGGCTGACTGCAGATCCGCTCAGGTATCAGACGCCTCTTCCCTGGTCTCTATACCGAAAATACCCAGAACCGATTCCATGAGACGGATCAGGATCACCAGACAGAGGATACCGGCGCCCAGGCTTAACAGCCAGTATAAAGGACTGATGGGAATGCCCAGGGTATCGGTGGTGGTCCCTGCATGGTGCTCCTCGATTCCAAGAACCCCGCCGTACCAGGTCAGCATAACCATAATCTGCAGGCTGAGCAGATTGGTCAGGGTTTCAATGACCCTTTCAACCCTCGGGGGGAGAACCTGGGTCAACATGGTGACTTTTACGTTTGCCCCAGCAAAATGGGTATAGGCCATCCCCAGGATGCCGAATATGGCCAGCATGAATTCGCCCATCTCAATAGACCCGGGGACGGGTTTGGAAAAGAAATACCGGCCTGCCACATCCACCGTGGTCAGGAACATCATGACCATGACCCAACCCATTCCAAGGAACAGTGCGATATTGGCCAGGCGTTCCACCCCTTTTCTGGCCCTTATGGTAATTTCAGCAAAGCAATTCATAAAATTTCGTTTCCTTTAGATCCAACCTGGGGGTATTCGTTTCCGGCCAGGCCGCAACCGGACCGGAAACAAAAAAACCCTCCTGGCTGCCGGCAGGATCAAGGCCTGCCAACAGCCATTTCCAGAAGGGGTTATTTAACCGGGCAGGAATTAAAGCTGACCCCGACCTTGTTCAATTCACCCTTGAACAGAGACAATGCCTTGTTGGCCTCAAGCCCCTTGCCCTCCATTTCCGTGGCCCAGTTGGCCAACATCTTGCCCAGGGTAGTGTCCCAGCGGGCCTGTTCCTCGTCGCTGAGGGCTTTGATTTCAATATCGTTACCAAAACTCTCCATGGTATCGGCGTACCAGTGTTCATCGAAGATCCCGGCTATTTTATAGGCGTTCCGTCCGACATCCTCCACAATCTCTTTCAGATCGTCGGGAAGCTTTTTCCAGAACCGCTCATTGACAAACAGACCCTCGGACACACAGCCAAAGGAGGTGGGAACGCCGTACTTGGCCACTTCGTACAGTTTAAAGGCCTTGACCAGGGCGGGGCAGGTGACCACACCGTCTATGACGCCGGTTTCCATGGACAGGTAGACATCTCCCAGGGGCATGAATACGGGGGTGGCGCCCAGGGCCTCAATGGCCCGGGTCTGGAGGCCGCCGGGACTGCGGATTTTCATTCCCTTTATGTCTTCCATGCTCTCCACCTTTTTGGTGGTCCATAGATGGGCCATGACGCAATTGTTGATGTGCAGTACCTTGATGCCCTTGAATTCCGAATTAAGCATCTTGTCGTGCATGGCCCTTCCGGCTTCCGCAGCCTTGGCTTTTGACGGACAGACAATGGGAGAGGAAAGGACGTCGGTTAAGGGGAACCTGCCCGGAGTCCAGCTCAGGGTGGCATATCCCATGTCCGAAAGACCGGTTTTTACGATATCATAATGATCCGGTCCCTTGCCAAGGGCGCCGCCGGCATACATGGTATAGGTCAGCCGCCCGTCGCTTCTCTTTTTCATCTCTTCCAGCATGGGGATCCACAGTTTTTTCACATCTGCTCCGGCCGGAACGTGCCAGGTGCTGAAGCGGATATTGTAGGTTTTTTCTTTGGCAAAGGTTTGGGGAACAACGCACAGACCTGCAACAACAAGCAAGGCCATCACGAATGAAAAGATTCTGACTTTTTTCATAATGTAACTCATTTTTCACTCCTTTAATAAATTCTGATTCAACATGTTATGATCATCCTTCTGTGCTGTCTTTCCAACAACCTATACACAAAAGGCCCCGTTACTATGTAAAGGCAGATTGCCAGCCGGTGAGGATCCCTTCCCCCACCGGCCGAGGCCAGACCCCTTGTCTACACCCACCTCTCCGTCACGGTTTTCTGGTCCAGGAAAAGACGCATTGAATCGATCCTGGATTTGGCACATCCCTGGGCAGATTCGTTCTTGGAACCCAGGGGGAAAAAAGCATAGGGCTGGGGAACGGCGACATTCAGCCCCACATTGCCCACATCGGCCTGCTTGGTGAATTTCCGGGCGGCAGATCCGTCTTTGGTAAAGATGCAGGCGGAATGGCCGTAGTTGTCCTTGTTGTTGATCAGGTCAAGGGCGTGGTCCAGATCTTTCACCCGGATGAGATTGGCCACCGGCCCAAAAGACTCCTCCCGTGCAATATGCATGTCCGGGTCCACGTCTTCAAAGATGGTGGGTCCCACAAAGAACCCTTTTTCACAACCTTCAACCTTGACATCCCTTCCATCCAGAATCAGCCTGGCCCCTTCGTCCACCCCTTTTTGGATAAAATCAAGGACGTTTTGTTTCCCCCTCTCGGAAACCAGGGGACCCAGTTCAGTGGATTCGTCCAGCCCGTATCCCATTTTCATTGTACCGGAAGCCTTGACAAAGGCATCCCTGAACTTGTCATAGGACTCGTCGCCCACGATCAGGATATTATCCGCGCCCAGGCATCTTTGCCCTGCCATACCATAGCAGCCCCGGAGAAGCCCGTTGACGGCGGAATCAAAATCCGCATCCGGCATGAGCACCACGTGATTTTTACCGTTGCCGTTAATGGAAGCCTCCTTGCCCAGCCGTCCGGCCTGGCTGAACAACTTCAGGCCCACACCCGTGGAGCCGATGAATCCCACCCCTTTGACATGGGGATGTTCCAGAATCTGGGCGTTGACATTCCGTCCTCCGTAGACCAGATTCATGAGTCCGGGGGGAAATCCCTTGACCTCCTCCACGGTTTCAAAAATGGCCTGGAGGCAGACAGGGTCCTCCTTGCTGGGGCTGACAATAACAGGGCACCCGCTGGCAATGGCATAGGGGACATAGGAAGACCAGGCATGCATGGGAATATTATTGGGTGTAACAATAAGAAAGACCCCCCTGGGCTCCCAGTACAGGGTCTGGTCTATCCCCCTGGCCAGCTCACTGACGTAGTCTCCCTTGGTCAGCAGCAGCAGGGCCGAGCAGGCGGACTCGATGTTCTCGATACACCGTCTCAGGGTTCCCACGGCCTCTCCCATGGTCCGGCCGTGGTCCTGAACCAGAATCCTGCACAGCCGGTCAAATCTCTCCTCGAACTTTCCCCGCAAATCAAAAAGATACCGGGCCTTGTCGCGAAGCGGAACACCTTTCCATACAGCCAGTGCCGACTGGGCCGATTCAATGGCCCTGTTCACCTCGTCTTCCGTGGCTGACGGAAAAGTTGCAATGGTCTCCCCTGTGGCCGGATTCACACTATTGTATACATCCGTTGACCGGGACTCCACCCACTCGCCGTTTACATAGAGCTTTAACTGTCCGTAATCTTTTTTTACTTCTTCTAAAATTGCCATTTTTTTCCTTTACGTTTTGTTCTTTATTCACAAAAAATATCAAGCTCTCCTGGCCCCAACCATTGAAATCGGCTGAAGGCTCTCCAAAATGCCCGGGGTGTTGAGCAGAAAATGCATGGCATCCAGCACATGTTCCTTCATCAGCTCCCTGGCATTCTTTTTATCTTTTATTGCAATACATTCTAAGATCTGCTGGTGATAGCGGTGGGATGCATTTAAATGCTCCCCATAACTCAGGGTCATAAAGCTGTACCGCATCACCTGTTTATGCAGGGTGGAGGCAAATTTAAGCAGCCTCTGGTTGCCCGCGATCTCTATGATTTTTGTATGAAAGGCATGGTGCAGTTCCTGGTATTTAAGGATGGAACCGGCCTCGGTTCCGGAGTTCTTTTTCATCCTTTTCACGAAGGAAAGAAGCTGGTTGATCTCCTCTTTGGTGATGCAGTCTACGGCATGGTCCGTTGCAATGGCATAAAGTTCCGCTTTCAGGCCGTAGACTTCCCTGAAATCACTTTCAGTCATCTGTGAGACAAAGGCCCCTTTCCGGGGCTTTCTGACCAGGAGCCCTTCCCCTTCAAGGCATTTTAAGGCCTCCCGGACCGGGGGACGGCTGATCCCCAGGTTGCCGGCGATATCATCCTCCTTGATCTGCTCACCGGGATTCAGTTTTCCGGTGATAATCAACTCTTCAATATACCGGGTGGCAATTTCAACCAGTGATACGGCTTCCATTTCTCTCCTTACCCGAGCCGTTTATTGCCTGCAGATATTTTTTTTCCGAATTTTTAATCTCTTCCTGCCTTTCAGTTTAAACCTTCTGCATTTGTTCTCAAATCAAGTTTCTGTTTTTATACTCATTTTACCCATGGATCCGGTCCCGATCTTTCTTGATCAATCTTTTACAATATTGTATACAATAGACAATTTTTGATTGTCAACATAAAAATATCAAAATAAAAAGCACATTTATGTTTATAAAAAATAGTCCATTTATGTATTTTATTTTTATAACTTAAAAAAGCAGCTTGAAATATAGAGCCAGCTTGACAAACCCGTACTCTTGTCCTACACCTTGTCAGCCATGTGGGTCAAAGTCCAGGAAAGGAAATCCCCATGTTCACATGTGGAAAAGATCGGATAAAAACCCTATGAAAATCGCTAAGGAAAAAACCGGTAATCCCCGGGCCGTCAAAGATCTTATCATCGCCGTCAAGGGAGGCGGAGACCTGGCCACAGGCATTGTCTGCCGTCTTTACCGGGCCCGGATCCGGAACATCTATGTAATGGAAGCCCCCATGCCCACGGCCGTAAGAAGAAAAGTGGCCTTTGCCCAGGCTCTTTACCAAGACAGGATCCAGGTGGAGGGGGTCACGGCCTGCCGGGCCCGGACCCCCGGTCAGATCCCGGCCGCCTGGGAAAAAGGACATATCCCGGTCCTGGCAGATCCCGGCTGGGAAAGTCTCAAAGCCTCTCCCCCGGACATTCTCATCGATGCCGTCATCGCCAAAAAAAACCTGGGCACCCGAATCTCGGACGCAGCACTGGTCCTTGGACTGGGCCCTGGATTTGAAGCGGGCCGGGACGTTCACCGGGTCATTGAAACAAAGCGGGGCCACAGCCTGGGCCAGGTGATTACCTCGGGTTCCGCCCTTGAGAACACCTCGGTTCCCGAAGCCGTAATGGGCTATTCTTCGGAGCGTGTCATCCGGGCGCCGGCCCCGGGCACCTACCGCACCCTTCTCCACATCGGCGACCGGGTGAGCCGGGGACAGGAGATCGGCCGAATCGGAAACCAGCCCGTCACCGCCCCCATCAGCGGCGTGATCCGGGGACTGGTCCACGACGGGGTGGCCCTGGCCCAGGGGAAAAAGCTCGGGGACGTGGACCCCAGGGATGATGTCCGATACTGCAGCATCATCTCAGACAAGGCCCGGGCCCTGGGCGGGGCCGTATTGGAAGCTGTCCTTGAACGATTTAATCTCTGACAGAACCCCGGAAGGGGGGCATACCGGCACCATACGGGTGGCCGGCATTATCCTGGCCGCAGGTCTGGGATCCCGCATGGGCCGGAACAAACCCTTGCTCCCCCTTGACGGCAGGCCCGTGATCGCCCATGTGATCGAAAATAGTCTGGCCGCCGGCCCCCCGGCCCTGGACCCCCTGGTCCTGGTCCTGGGATTTGAGGCCCGAAAAATCCGGCAGGCCCTGGGCCGCCTGCCGATCTCCATCGCCATCAACCCCTCCTATGAAAAGGGAATGGCCAGCTCCATCAAAACCGGGCTGTCCAGGGTGGCACAGCTTGAAAACCAGGACTCCGGCAGGCCCCGTCCCTGCACCGGGGCCCTGTTCATTCTGGGGGACCAGCCTTTGGTACCCTCCCGGGTCATTACCCGGCTGATCCGGGCTTCGGCCGACCACCCGGGCCGGATACTGGCCCCCAGCTTTAAGGGGAAACAGGGGAATCCGGTCCTCTTTGACCGTAAGTTCTTTTCAGACCTGGGCCTTCTCACCGGTGACACCAGGGGCCGGGACCTTTTCCAAAGCCACGCTTCGGACCTTCGAAAAATCGAGGTAGATACCCCGGCCATATGCCAGGACCTGGATACCTGGGAAGACTTCCAGGCCCTCTGCCGGACCCGAAAGGAAGAAAAATGAAACTGCTACAGGCCGTGACCCTGACCGATCCGGCCGTCATCTCCATTGTGGGAGCCGGGGGAAAGACATCATTGGCCTTTGCCCTTGCCCGGGAACTTGCCCGGCAGAAGAAAAAGGTTCTCATCACCACCACCACGGCCATGTTTCATCCGGGCAGAAACCAGAATCTGAAACCAGGCATCCCGGCACAGCATTTTGACCGGATCCTGATCGGCAGTGCCCAGGATCTTGGATCCCCCCTTCCCCGGGCCGGAGAAATCCGGGTGGGTGGCAGCGCAGTCAGGGGTTCCAAAATCAAGGGATATGAACCTGAAGCTCTTTCTCCTGTTCTGGATCATCCGGTATTTGATGCTGTTCTCATTGAAGCGGACGGGGCCCGGATGAGGCCGGTCAAGGCACCGGCCCCCCATGAGCCGGTAATCCCGCCCCAGACCCGGATGGTCATGGGCGTTATCGGCCTGGACTGCCTGGGCAGGGCCCTGGACGACGGAATCGCCCACCGGCCCAAACGCCTGGCCGGGCTTTCCGGCAGAAAAACCGGAGACCCCATCACACCGGATCTTTTGACGGATCTGGCCCTGGCAGAACAGGGGATCTTTAAATCCGCCGCTCAAAACATGGAAAAAATCCTGATTCTCAACAAGGCCGACACCCCGGAGCTGGCAGACCAGGGACTTGATATAGCCAAGAGAATCACCCAAAAGAACCCACCGATCCATGCCTGCCTGGTGGTCTCCCTGAAGGACAGCCCAAACCCGGTCAAATATGTCTGGCCGGGTTTGGAATAATTTCCCTAGGTTGATCCGGTTCTTGTTTGATATTCAAAGAAAAAATTGATACCATCAGATAAAATCAACCGAAAGTGAAAAATCCGCAATATTACAATTGATTAAATCCTAAAATCGCAAAAAGGATCCCCCATGCGGAAATCTATATTTTTTGTTGTGGTACCCCTTTTGATACTCTTCGGAACAAATTGTATTGCCCGGGAAAAATTGGTTTTCGGAGCCGTTGAAAATACACCGCCTTATGTATTTGAAGAAAATGATAAACTTGTTGGAATCGCAGTCGATATCTTCAAAGAAACCCAGATTAGAGCCGGGTTTGAAGCCATTATTCAACCATTGCCCGCAAAAAGGATGGTATTGTTTGGAACCCTAGGAAAAATCGATGGTTTTATTCAGAGCCATCTCAATTCATCCCGGAAAACCATAATTTATTCATCAATCCCGGGATATGAATCCATGTATTCTCTTTTTATGAAAAAAGGGGATGAACATAAATTTACCGGATCAAAACTGACGGACTTAAACGGGAAAAGAGTGGGCTGGAAACGGGGATATGGATTCACGAAAGAAATGAGTCAAGCCATTGAAAATGGAAATTTTATTGTAGAGGTAGTCAACGCATCCGAACAAAATCTGAAGAAACTGATTAATAATCGTATCGATTGCTTCATAGACAACCATTATGCAGTCATGTATCTGATAAAAACGATGAATTTAAAGGACAGGATCTCCTATTCAAGCTCTCCCTTTTTTCCCAAAAAAGGCATCTATATGGCAATCGGGAAAAAGGGGACTGGAATCAAAGATAAAAAGATATTTATGGATAAACTCAACGCCGCTTTGGAGTCAATTCATCAAGATCATACTGTGGATAAAATAGTAAGAAAATACATCGACAATTAGAATTTAATATACAGCTTCAATTTTCTCAATCAATGGAGCATGCGATTTCTTCCGCTTCGCTGATGCAGTACATGAGGTGGCGCGGGGATTTGGCATCCCCGATGAAATGAAATTTTGCCCGGCTCTCTTTTTCCAGTTTTTTGGCGTCCCGGACCGGCTGCTGCTTTTCCGAGATCACCACCGTGTCGAACCCGGCCAGGGTGACCGCTTCCGACTCCCCCTTGACCTTGAAAACGACCCCGTCGTCGCTAAAGGAGCGGATGTTCACATTCTTATATAGAACCACTTTATTCTTTTTCAACCGTTCCCTCAGGTAATACCGGTCATTGGAAGACATTTCCTCGGCAAAGCTCTTTTTGCGGTTGAGCACCACCACCTCTTTTCCCGGGTCGGCCAGGAAGTCTGCCGTGATCAGCCCGGTCATTCCCCCGCCCAGGACAATGACCTTTTCTCCGGCCTTATCCTTTCCCCGCAACAGGTCCACGTTGGTGACCAGGGCCATCTTTGATTGAAACAGACCTTTGATCACCGGCATATCCGGCATGGAGCCGGTGGCCAGGATGACCCGGTCCGGATTGATTTCCTTGAGAAACCCGGCCGTCAAGGGAGTATTGAAACAGATGCCGACACCCAGGCGGTTTAATTCCTGTCGGAAGAAATTGAGGATATCATCCAGTTCACCCCTACCCGGGGCTTTTGCGGCCAGGCTCAAAAGCCCGCCCGATGCCTCTTCTTTTTCACAGACTGTGACATCATGTCCCCTGAGGGCAAAGAGCCTTGCTGCGGCCATACCGGCAGGGCCGGCGCCCACCACCAGGATTTTCCTGGGGATGACCTGGCCGTCCTCCCGGTTCAGCCTGTACTCCCGGCCCACATTTGGATTGACCACACAGCCCCCGGGCTCCTTGGCCAGAACCGCGTGAATGCAGCCGAGGCAGCAGCCCACGCAGGGCCGGATCCGGTCGAACTCCCCTTTTTCAGCCTTGGCAGGATAACGGGGATCGGCGATAATGGACCGGCCCAGGGCTACCATATCTGCCTTGCCCTCTTGAATGATCCGGTCGGCATGCCTGGGATCCTTGATCCTCCCCACGGTGATCACGGGAAGCTCCACCACCTTTTTCACGGCCTCGGCCAGGTGAACAAAGCAGCCCTGGGGGGTGTACATGGAGGGAATGGTCAGCTCCGTGGACCCGTAAACTCCGCCGGATATGTGAAGGTATGCGGCCCCGGCCTTTTCCAGTCCGGGTGCCAGGCGCACCGTATCTTTCAATTCCCATCCGTTTTCAATATAGTCATTCCCGTTGATCCTCAGTCCCACGGGAAAATCCTTGCCTGCCTTTGTCCTGACGGCCTCCAGAATCTCGAACAAAAACCGGGTCCGGTTCTCAAAGGACCCGCCGTATTCATCCATGCGGATATTGGAGTTGGGAGCCATGAACTGGTTGATGAGATAGCCGTGGGCCCCGTGGATCTCCACAAAATCAAAGCCCGCCTCCCGGCACCGCCTTGCAGCCTCCCCAAAACAGGAGACCAGTTCACGGATCTCTTCGATTTCAAGGGCCCGGACCTCTCCCTTGACCACGGCCGGGGCCGGGATGGCCGAGGGAGCCACTTTTTCCGGGAGATAGGACTGACGGCCCCCGTGCATGAGCTGGACCCCGAATTTTACATCATAGGGTTTCACCCTCTCCACCATGGTCCTGAGACTCGGGATACAGGAGTCATCGTACATCTGGGGAAGGTCCGGCAGTTCCTGTCCGCCCGGGTGGACGCTGCCGCCGCCCACCAGCATCATCCCGACTCCGCCCTTGGCCCGCTCCACAAAATACTCCATGAGAGGGTCCGTGACATGGCAGTTCTCATCCACGCCAAAATTGATGCTCATGGCCGACATGAGCAGGCGGTTTTTCACGTCCATGGATCCGATCCGGATGGGGTTGAACAAATGGGATAACATCTATGGCAGCCTCCGATATTTTTTCGTGGATGGGTTCTAAATTTCTTTATAGGCGGATTGGAGACGGCTGCACAAGAGTTATTTTTCTTGGAAGATCTCTTCCAGCAAGGATTCGACCAGGGCGGCAAACCCGGGCCCGGTCTTTTTGTTTTTTAGAATTCCCCTGCCCGAGGCAGCCTTGAAAAACCGGGCGCAGGTATTTCTTTGGGCCGGTGAAAACTCAGATGAAAATCCGATCTTGCCGCTTCCCCTTTCCTTTGGAGCATCCCTCCGGCCGTGGGCCCGGTTAACGATCTGGGAATAATAAATCAAAGCCCGGTCCAGCAGGATGTAGAGGAATTGCAGGTTTCCATTGGGGCCCACCTGGAACCGGTCTCCGCCGAGCCGGATCCCGGGGCCGGAGATTTCAGCTATTTTTTTCCCTCCCATGACGGCGGATCCTGCGCCCAGGACTCCGCCCAGGGCCGTAAACAGGCCGAATGTCAGGCCATGAGCCGCCACATCCGCCACCACTCCCATGCTTCCGCCCAGAACCGCCCCGGCGGTTGCCAGTTGTTTTTGGGTCAGACCCAGCAGTTCCCAGGTCTGGCCTGAAAACAGGTCATGATCAAGCACGGAACAGTCGGGAAGGCCGAATTCATAGAGATGGTGCCGGAAAAGCAGGCGGATATTCTTGAACAACTCTCTCTCAATGGTTTTTATCCGGTTTTCATAGGCTTTGCCAAGCCTTTCCCTGACCATGACCCGGTCTGATTCCGGGGTGATTTTCTCATAAAGGACCAGGCCCAGGCTTTTTTCAATGGCCTGGGTGATATAGGCGGCCGTGAGCCGGTTCCGCCGTTTCATCTCTTCTTTAAAGGCCCGGATTACCCCAGTGACGTCGGCTTCCCAGTCCTGGTCAATTGCCTTGAGGCTCTCCAGCATCCGGATCCGTTCATGAAAATCAGCCCGGTTGGAATTAAAGAGCCGGATGGCGTTGAAATGCTTCCGGAATTCCATGCGCCATTGGGCGGTATGGTCTTTTTCCCGGGATTTGGAGTTGATAACGGCCATGCGGGGCCGGCCCGTAAGCCTGAGAATTTCCATTTCAGCGATATCATCCGGCCGAACCGGGCGGGATCCGTCCACCACATAGATAATACCGGCACCCCTGGCCACAGGGGTCAAAAGCTCGCACTCATCTGCATAAAAGGGGTCGGATCCAAAGGTTTGAATAAAGGTCTTAAGGATCACGGCCGGGTCTCCCTTATACCCTCTGAACCACTCCAGGGTCTGCCGGGGGACCTGGAACCCAGGGGTATCCACGAAACGGATGATCTCTTTTCCGTCCACCTTGACCCGATAGATCCGGGAAACCTTTGTCTCCCCGGGTACCCGGCTGACCCGGATCTGATCGTCTTCGGTCAGGGTGGAGACCACGGAGGACTTCCCCTCGTTGGGATGGCCCAGGACGGCAAACTCGGGAACAATCTTCTCATCCTTTACGTCTTTATCCTTCATCCTTCATCCTTTCCGAAAGCCCCTCCACCATAATCCCGGGAATCCCGAGCTTGTCAACGGCTCTCTTCCAGACCCGGGCATCCATGTCATCCGGATCAACAAAAAGATCCCCCTCCCCGGGGGTCCGGGTGAGGAAGAGCCACAGGGGTCTTGTCTCCAGCATCTGGGTTTTCAATTGAACAAGATAATGGAGAATCCCCCTGATGGGCGGCTGCCAAACCTCCTGGAGCAGAACCACATGCCCGGGAAGGCCCTGTTCCAGCTCCTCCAGGGACGCCCTGTCCGTTTCATAGTCAAAGGAGGCATGAACCCGGTTTCTGATATCAAAAGCCAATTGCCTGTTGATCATCGGGACAATGGATTCAAGCACCTCTTCTCCGTAAATCGACTCGGAAGCCAGAATCAGTGCCGGGACGGGAGAAACCAGGGAATTACGGACCCGGTCCTTTTGGGCCGAAACCGGATTCGATTCAAAATGTTTTAAGGGGGACTCTTTTCTTTCGGAATCGGGGTAGTCCCGGCCCAGGGAACCGGGAAGGGATTCGTCCGCTCCCATATCCATGACCGGGGTCTGCATCCGGATCAAAAGCTTTCTGAACCTGGGCCCGCTGAAATCGAACCGGTTCACCCTCTGCCGGCCTGCGGCCTTGGCTGCCAGAATCAAAAGGATCCTGGGAAGGATTGCATAGAACAGGATGGCCATGCTGAGGAAAGGCCACCAGGAAACCAAATTTTCCGTGGCAAGGGATTCAATTCCCTGTTTCAGGATGATCCTGGACCCTTCAATCTGGCCAAGGCCGGGGACGGCATCGGGAAAAAGCCAGGACCAGGGAAGGGCGATCTGATGGACCAGTCTGAACACGTGGCCGGCACCGGCACTGAGGGTGGACTGCCACCCAAAGGCCATGTCGGTGATCACCACTCTGAAAAGGGTTCCTGCAAGGGTTCCCAGGGAAAAACAGAGGGCAAACAGGGAGGGAAGAACAAACAGGGGCCAGAAAAAAAGGGGACCGTATTCAAGCCGCTTTCTGGAAAAAAGGGAAAAAACATGGTCCAGGCTGTCCCGGCCACCCTCCACGGGAGCAAAAACAAGCCGGCCTGTTTTCTGGATAAGTCTGGGAAGCCATTTAAAGGCCAGAAAGGGCATCAGGGACTGGAACACGGATTTGCTGCGCCCCAGGAATACAAAGACCAGGGAGCCCATAAAAAGGAGAAAAGGCAGAAGAACAAAACCGGTAAAGAACAGGGTGACGTTTACGGGGCGGCTTCCGTGGTAAGCCAGGAATGAATAAGCCGTGCCCACCCCCGTGACCAGTCCCAGAAAAACCAAGAACCGGGCCGCCCAGCCAAGGGTGAGGTTGAAAACTTTTCCGGGAAGAAAAGCCGGGCCGGACCGGTCAAAGAAAACCAGTCGTCTGAATTCCAGCCAGGAAGCCAGGATCTGTTTTTCATCCAGATTCTCCTGGTTCAGCTGCCTGAAAATATCCCGGTCCCTGGCCGAGATATCCTCTGGTTTTTCTCCTGGATTTTTCCCCCGCAACCCGGTGTTTTCTCCCCCATTCCCCTCCATGACCTGTTCGTCCAGGCCCAGAAGATAATCGAGATCGATAATATCTTTTAGTTGAAGGGTCATGTTTTTCCTTAGCAGATCACGGCATTTTTCACAATTATGTTCGAGAATTCGTCAAGAAGAGAGGTCTTGAGATTCCACCGGTGCCAGTAGAGGGGAACCCGGATATGATGATCCGGTGCCAGATCCACCAGGATGCCGTTTTCCAGGTGCTTTTTGCCCTGGAGATCGGGCACCATCCCGTAGGCCAGCCCGTCCAGGATCACCTGGACAAACTTTTCCGAAGAGGGCACATAGTGGATGGGAATCTTCCCAAGGGAGCGGCCCAGGAACTGGCGGAAAAATTTTAAATGAAGGTCGTCCTTTCTGTTGAAGATAACGGCCGGTACATTGTCCATCCCGCCGGATTCAATCCCCCCGGGAAAATAGCGCCGGCAGAAGTCCTGGGCCGCCACCAGGCGGTAGTTCATCTCCCCGATAAACCTGGCGCTGCACCCCTGTACCGGAGTCTGCTCGGAACTGATACAGCCGGCCACATCCCCGTCCCTGAGCAGTTTATGGGTCTGATCCTGGTCATCTACCTTCAGGTCCAGAAGAATGGGCCGGACCCTTAAAAAATCCTTCACCGCCGGAAAAAACCAGGTGGCCAGGCTGTCGGCATTGATGCCCAGGGAAAGGGTTTGAAAGCCTGGAGAATCAGGCCCTTTCAGACTATTTTCCAGGTCTCTTTCAAGGCTTTGAACCTGGGAAAAATGTTTTAGCAGGATTTTTCCCTCCCCAGTGGGCCGAGGAGGCGTTGTCCGGGTGACCAGAAGACCACCCACCAGATCTTCCAAAAGCCGAATCCGCTGGGACACGGCAGACTGGGTGATGTTGAGTCTCTGGGAGGCCCGGTCAAATCCGCCTTCCCGGACCACGGCATCCAGGGCGTGGAGAAGTTTATAATCAAGCATGATTTTTCCGGAAAGTTTCCAGGCCATTACGTACCAGGCTTTCCAGCATATTGTAAGGCTGGGCTCCCACCAGCCGTTCATTTCCCATGATAAAGCTGGGAACGGCAGTGATGCCCTTTTCCCGGGAAAGGGTCCAGTCCCGGTCGACGGCAGGGCCAAAGCGTCTCTCGTCCAAGACCCGGCTTCCTTCTTTGATATCCAGGCCCACCGATTCCATCAGATCCAAAAGCACTTCCTTTTGGGCCAGGTTGAGTCCCTCGACAAAATAGGCCCTGAATGCCGCGTTGTGGAATTCATGCCCTTTTCCCATGGTTTCGGCCCAGAGCCCGGCTTCCTGGGCCAGACGGGTATTATAGGTCATTTTCCTGTCTCCAAAGGGCAGCCCCAGACTCTCGGCCTTTGCCTTGAGTTGATCCACCACCCGGTCCACATCCGCCGGCATTCCCTTTTTTCGGAACAATTCCTCCAGGGTCAACCCCTCCAAAGGGGTATCCGGGTGCAGGGGAAAGGCCCTCCATTTTATCCGGATCCCATGATTTTTCTGCAGTTTTTCAATACTCCCGGTAATGAAGTAACACCAGGGTCAGACATAATCGGAATAGATTTCAAGTATTGCTTTCTCGGCCATGTGTATCTCCTTATAGATTCAAGCGGTTCAGCGGTTCAAAACAGATCCGTATTTTTTTTCCATGGTTCCGGGCAGTCAGGACCGCACTTCCGACATTTTAATAAGATAACCAGTATGGAGAACGATACAAGCCCGTTTAAATAAATTTTACTAATGAATTATAAAATAAATTAATTTTACTTCATATCCTCCTTTTTGTAGGCTTGGCTGAAATCAAAACCCAGGCCTAGGAGACCGGATCGATTTGGAATTGACATTTTTGAAGGGCATGGCCACAGGAGGAGGACTGATCCTGGCCATCGGCGCCCAGAACGCCTTTGTCCTGAGCCAGGGGGTGAGAAAAAACCACATCCTGGTCATCCCCCTGATCTGCGCACTCTGCGATGCCGTTCTCATCTCGCTGGGGGTCATGGGCCTGGGCAAGGTCATCGCTTCCAGCCGGATCCTTTCCCTGGCCACCGGGATCGGAGGCGCCGTTTTTCTGTTCTGGTACGGAGCCGGGGCCTTTTGGTCCGCCTATGGAGGCGGCCGCCTGGAACCGGATCAGGCCGGAAAACCCTCTTTAAAGTCTGCCGTCCTGGCCACCCTGGCCGTCACCCTGCTCAATCCCCATGTCTATATCGACACCATCATCCTCCTGGGCAGTCTTGCCGGCCAGTTCCAGGACCCGGGAAGAATGCTCTTCGGGGCCGGTGCCATGACCGCCTCCTTTATCTGGTTTTTCACCCTGAGCATAGGCGCAACCCTGCTTGCCCCCCTTTTTAAAAGGGAGATCTCCTGGCGGATCCTGGACTCTTCCGTGGGGCTGGTCATGTGGGCCATCGGACTTTCCGTTCTCCGGGATGTGCTGGCCAGATTATAGCCCGGATTTTTTCTCCTGACTTTTTTCAACCCCCTTGGAATTTATCAGTTTTCTATGTATATAGGGGACAATGAATATTTTCACAAAAACCCTTCTGTCCATACTGCCCCTGGTGATCCTCTTTGCTTTCACCGCCATGGGCATCTCCTATTATCTTTCCCGTTCCGCCCTGACCGATCTTGGGGAAACCTGGCTGGATACCCGTCTTTCAGAAGCCATGGACATTGTTCGGGCCCAGGAAGAAGCCATCCAGGAATACGGTCTGGGAGAGGTTCCGGCCAGCATTGCCAAGGCCAAGATGGATGCTGCAGCAGAAATTTCAGGCATCGGAGTGGGGAAAAAGGGATATATCTTTGCCCTGGACAAAAAAGGCATGGTCGTAATTCATCCCAGTAAATATATTCTGGATACGGACATGAGCATTGAATCATGGTTCCCGGAACTCAAGAAAGGCCCTGGGAGGCTTCTGCTGGATGTGGGAGGAGAGGAAAGCCTTGCCAGGTTTAATTATTTTCCGCCCTGGGACTGGTATATCCTGGCCGTGGATCCCATGCAGGAGGTATACGGGGTGTCCAACCGGATGAAACCCATTCTCTACACCCTTGGGATCTCAGGGGCCCTTATGATCACCCTGGCATTGATGTTCCTGACCCGCCGCCTGACCCGGCCTCTGGATGAACTGGTGCAGGGAATAGAAAAAATCGGCAAGGGGAACCTGGACACCCGGATTCCCGTCCAATCCAATGACGAATTCGGCCGCCTGGCAGAGGGGTTCAACCAGATGACCCGCCGTCTCCAGGAGAGCCTCAAGGCATTAAAACACAGTGAAGAGCATTTCCGGGCCCTCATAGAAAATTCAAACGACATGATCTGGATCGTGGACAGCCAGGCCTGTTATACCTATGTCAGCCCTTCCACCCGGCGGATTCTGGGATATTCCCCGGAAGAACTCATGGGAAGGTCAGCCTTTGAACTGATTCATCCCGATGACAGGGAGGAGGTCATTGAACGGTTTCATCTGCGGCTCCGGGGCAAAATGGGATCCAAGCCCACGGAACAGCGATTCAGACACAAGGATGAGTATTGGTCCACCATAGAATCCATTGCCCAGAATCTCCTGGATCATCCGGCCATCCGGGGAGTTGTGATTAACTCCAGGGATATTACCAAACGAAAAAAAGTCGAAGAGGCCCTTAAGATTTCGCACCGGGCGCTTGAAAAGCGGGTTGAAGGCCGGGACCCGGAAACCGATTAATTCTTTTTCGGGAAAACCAGGGACCGGATCCAGCCCCAGGTCGTGTTTCCCTCAAGAAATCCCTTTTCGCAGGTCGCAAGCTCCCTGTTCATCTTTTCCGTATCCCCGAACCGGTCTTTCCGGGTGATGATCTCTCTGCCCGGGTCAAGCCTCCGGACCACCCGGGCGGGATTGCCTGCGGCGATCACGTTTTCCGGGATATCCGAAGTCACCACGGATCCGGCCCCGACAATGGAATTTTCCCCGATGGTCACCCCTTTGCAGACAATGGCGGAATCTCCGATCCACACGTTTTTTTCCAGCACCACCCGGCTGTTCTCCCTGGGGGGCATGGACCGGTCATAGATGCCGTGCCAGTCTGAATCCGTGATATAGACATGGCTGGCCAGCATGGACGACTCGCCGATGGAAATGGAATTGGCCGCACTGATTCTCACACCGGGGGAGATCAGGACGTGATCCTCGATATGAATACCGTCGATCCCTTTCTTTTCAGACCAGACCGTCAGCCTTGTCTTTTTATCCGAGCAGCCCAGAAGGGTGATATTGTTACCGATGCGGATGGGGGAGCCAAAGATCTCGATGTGCCAGGGTTTTACGATAAATGGATTTTTGCCCAGAAGGGAAAGCCTGGGTTCCAGGTAGCGGTCCACATAGAAATCAAGAAACCGGTACCAGGCCTTTTTGATGTAATAGGGCCGGCAGTCTTTCATCAATTGGCCGAGTCCCTGAATACATATCCCTGCCAGGCCTCGTGACGGAACAGGCGGCAGGCCGGGGTCAGCCCGTAAAGGGCATCGGCGGCCATGGCCACCACCGCATTGGTCCAGGATATTTTTTCCTCGGGCCAGATCACCATATCCGGATAGGTATATCCGCACCAGAAGGTCTTGTCTTCATAGACCCGGTCCAGGATCCAGGAGAATACGATTTCCGCCTTTTTCCTTTCCCCCATGGCGTGGAGGGCCAGGACCAGCTCCGAGGTTTCGGCAAGGGTCACCCAGGGCTGGTCCGAGACACACCGGCAGCCCTGGCCTTCGATGACGTACTTGTTCCAGTACTTTTCCATGCGGGCCCGGGCCCGGTCTCCCCGGATGGCCCCGCACAGGACAGGATAAAACCAGTACATGGAATACCTGGCCTTGGATACATTGTACAGGTGGGTGTTTTCCTGGATGGATCTTTCCAGGAGTTCAAAGGATCTCTGCCAGCGGGGCCGGGTCTTCCCAAGAATGCAGCCAATGGCCAGGGCACATCTGAGACTCATGAAAATAGAGCTTGACCCGGCCAGCAGGGACATGGGGTCTGCTTTTCCCTGGGGACTTTTTGCCCAATAGACCTCTCCGGTGCCGGTCTGGAGGCTCAGGGCAAACTCCACCCCTTTTTCCATGCACGGCCAATAGGTCCTCAGCCACTCAATATCCCGGGTGACCAGATAGGTATGAAAGAGGCCCACGGCCAGGTAACAGGCCATATGGGTCTCCCGGGTTCTGTCCTGGGGCCGGCCGTCCATATAGGAAGAAAACCAGGACCCGTCCCGGTTCTGGTTCCGGGCCAGCCAGTCAAAGGCCCGTCCGGATTCCCTGAAATATCCGCCGATGTTCAGTCCCATGACAGACTCCACCAGGTCCCAGGGATCGGTTTTTCCGTTTTCATGCCAGGGGATGTCCCCTGAATCTCTCTGAAGTCCGGCAACCAGGCCGATAACTGAAGCAATGTTCAGGTCAGAGATCTCTTTTATCTTTTCCGGGGTCCGGACCATTGCCGTGTCTCCAAATTAATAATAGTCTTTCAGACTGGAGATTCAACCTACCAAACCCTGGGCAATTTGACAAGGATCCTTGATTTTTATTCATGAATAGTGATTCATATTTGATTTTTTTGAGCCAAACCCGCCTGACACATGGACATTCCTCTGATATAAAATTGATATAACTCTTGGAAATTAATTGTTTTTTCTAAAAATAGATCCAGGAGAAATCCAAAATCTTTTTCCTTGACAACCCCGGGGTTCATCTGGTAATTCAAAATGAATGCTCATTCATAACTACATGAATCACACGCCTATACGAGGAGGTAATCATGGTAAGAAAAGTTAGAAAGGCTGCAGTCATCGGGTCCGGAATCATGGGGGGTGGAATTGCCGCCCTGCTTGCCGGTGCCGGCGTCAAAGTGCTGCTCCTGGATATTGTTCCCTTTGATCTGAAAGACGAAGAAAAAAACGATCCCCAGGCCAGGAACCGGATCGTCAAGGCCGGTCTGGATGCGGCCCTGGCATCATCACCCTCGCTCTTCTTCAATAAAAAGGATGCCGGTCTGATCTCCATTGGCAACCTGGATGACGATATTGAAAAACTGTCCGAGTGCGACTGGATCATCGAAGTTGTGGTTGAGAACTTAGGAATCAAGCGGGACCTCTTCACCAAGGTCGACAAGGTCAGGAAACCGGGTGCCGTCGTGACGACCAATACCTCGGGCATCCCCCTGAAAGACATCAGTGAGGGGTTCTCCAAAGAATTCAAAGAACATTTCATGGGCACCCATTTTTTCAATCCGGTCCGGTACATGCACCTGCTGGAGCTCATCCCCGGGGAAGACACCCTGCCGGAGATCCTCGAATTCATCGCCACCTTTGGCGAGAAAAATTTAGGAAAAGGCATTGTCTGGGCCAAGGACACCCCCAACTTTGTGGGCAACAGGATCGGGATCCAGGGTATCGGTGCGGTCATGAAATTCATGGCCGATGCAGACATGAGTATCCCGGAGGTGGATGCCGTTTTCGGTCCGGCCCTGGGCCGCCCCAAGACCGCCATCTTCAAAACCTGCGACCTGGTCGGCCTGGACACCATGATGCACGTATGCAAGAACTCCTATGAGCTCTGCCCGGAAGATGAACAGCGGGAAACCCTGGTTCTCCCCGAATTCGTGGAAAAAATGGCGGAAAAGAACCTTCTGGGAAACAAGACCCAGGGAGGATTTTACAAGACCGAACTGACCCCTGAGTGGAAAAAACTGAGAAAAGTGCTCAACCCGGCGACCCTGGAGTATGAAGACCTGGTCAGACCCAGTTTCCCCTGCCTGGACAAAGCCAAAAAGAAAGATTCCCTGCCGGAAAAAGTAAAAACCGTTCTCAATGGAGATGACAAGGGCGCCAAATTTGCCTGGACCATCGCGGCCAACAACTTTCAGTACGCCGCCTGCCGGATCCCCGAGATTGCAGACACCATCGTTGAAATCGACAACTCCATGAAGTGGGGCTACAACTTTGAAATGGGTCCCTTTGAGCTCTGGGACACCTACGGAGTGGCCGAAGCCGTGGAGAGGATGACCGCAGAGAACCTGGAGGTGCCGGCCAATGTCAGGGAGATGCTGGACAAAGGCTTTACCTCCTTTTACAAGCTTGAAAACGGGATCAAGTACTTTTACGACTTCGCCTCCAGTGACTACAAGGCCGTTCCGGTCTCCAAGACCATGGTCTCCATTGCCGCGGCCAAGGGCAACAACAAGACCGTTATCGAAAATGCTTCCGCCAGCCTGGTGGATATCGGGGATGATGTATTCTGCATGGAATTCCACACCAAGATGAACGCCCTGAACGAAGAGATCGTGGATACCATCGCCCAGGCCCTGGAATATGTGGACAAAAACGGAGCCGGCCTGGTCATCGGAAATGAAGCCGGCGGCATGCCCGGCGCCTTTTCCGCAGGAGCCGATCTCTCCTTTGTCTCCAAACTCTGCCACGACAAGAAGTACACCGAAATCGAGGCTTTCCTGAAAAAGGCCCAGTCTGGAGTCCAGGCAGCCAAATATGCCCCCTTCCCGGTTGTGGCAGCCCCCTACGGCATGGTCCTGGGGGGAGGATGTGAAACCTGCCTGGGCGCAGACCGGATGGTGGCCCACTCGGAACTTTACATGGGCCTGGTTGAAATCGGCGTGGGCCTGCTGCCCGCCGGCGGCGGAACCATGAACCTGTGGAAAAAATATGTCAATGCCCTGCCGGGGAAAACCGCCAAAGAAGTGGACCTGGCCAAGCTCTTTGTACCGGCTTTCATGAAGATCGGCATGGCCGCCGTGTCCATGTCCGCAGCCCAGGCCAGAGGCAACGGCTTCCTGGGGCTGGCAGACCGCATCGTGTTCAACCGGGACAACCTCATCGGTGAGGCCAAGAAAGAGGTCCTGAAGATGGTGGACGACGGCTATGTCCCCCCGGCCAAGCTTCCCCTCAAGGTCATGGGAAATGCCGGACAGGGCATGGTCAACGCGGAGATCTTCAACATGCTCAACGGCAAATTCATGAGCGAGCACGACGCCTTCCTGGCCAAGCGGATCGCCTATGTCATGAGCGGCGGCGACGTAAAGGTCGGCAGTGAAGTGGCCGAAGAAACCATCCTGAAACTGGAAAGGGACGCCTTTGTGGACTTCTGCAAAGAGGACAAAACCATTGCCAGGATCGACCACATGCTTACAACCGGAAAGCCGCTTAGAAACTAAAGGAGGCCATAAAAATGAGAGACGCATATATCGTACAATCGGTCCGGACCCCGGGCTGCAAACAGAAAAGAGGCCAGTTCAACCAGACCCGGCCCGAAGAACTTGTTTCCTTTATCATGAAGGCTGCGGTTGAGAAAACCCCCAACCTGAAACCCGAACATTTGGAAGACGTCATGGTGGGATGTGCCTTTCCCGAGGCGGAGCAGGGCCTGAACCTGGGCCGGATCGCAGCCAAGATGGCCGGTTTCCCCGACTCTGTTTCCGGGGCCACGGTCAACCGCTTCTGCGCCTCCGGCCTGGAAGCCATTGCCCTGGCCGCCTCCCGGGTCCAGATGGGCTGGTCGGAAATCACCATGGGCGCCGGATGCGAATCCATGACCTTTGTCCCCATGGGAGGCAATCTGCCCCGCCCTCATCCTGAGTACTCCAAGACCGACCCGGAGATGTACATCTCCATGGGCATCACCGCCGAGAACGTGGCCAACCGCTACGATGTCAGCCGGGAAGACCAGGATAAATTTGCCTCGGACTCCCAGGCCAAGGCGGCCCGGGCCCGGGACAACGGACTGTTCACGGAAATCGTTCCCACCCCGGCCTTTAAATTCGTGGAACAGGCCGACGGCACCTGGAAAAAGGAAGAGTTCATTGTCAAGCATGACGACGGGATCCGGGAATCCACCCCGGAGGGACTGGGCAAGCTGAGAACGGTCTTTGCCGCCAACGGCAGCGTGACCGCGGGCAACTCCTCCCAGACCACGGACGGGGCTGCCGCCACCATCATCGCCTCCAAGGAAAAATGCGATGAACTGGGTCTGACCCCCATTGCAAAACTCGTCACCTATGCCACCGTGGGCTGTAAATCCGATGAAATGGGCGTGGGCCCGAGATATGCCATTCCCAAGGCCCTGGAACAGGCCGGACTGACCATCGACGACATTGACATCTACGAGATCAACGAGGCCTTTGCCTCCCAGGCCATTTACTGCATCCGGGAGCTGGGTCTTGAAAAATACATGGACAAGATCAATATCCACGGCGGCGCCATTGCCCTGGGCCATCCCCTGGGATGCACCGGAGCCAAGCTCACCGCCACCTGCCTGGCCAACCTCAAAGAGGTGAACGGCAAATACGGAATTGTATCCATGTGCATCGGCGGCGGCATGGGCGCAGCTGCCATCTTTGAACGGGTATAGGCCTCCCAGCCCTTTACCCTGTTTGGTTGGAAAACGGCTTCTCCATTTTGGGGAAGCCGTTTTTAACGTCTAAGGCTCTTATCTTTCAAGAAGAAAACGCTTGTATATCTGATAATGCTCGGTTTCCCGGTATCCGATTCGTTGCACCGGGCTGTGATCGAAACTGAAGATCTCCGCATCTTTGCAGGCCAGCAAAATCGGGGAATGGGTGGCTATGATAAACTGGGCATGCCCGGCTTTTCCGTTTTCACGGAGAATCTCCAGCATTTCAAGCTGACTTCTTGGGGACAGGGCGGTTTCCGGCTCATCCAGAAAGTAGATCCCCTTTATCTTATAACGGGAACGAAAATAGGACATCATGGATTGTCCGTGGGACTGGGAAACCAGGGACTTGCCTCCAAAATATTTCAATTGCCCGGGATCCGAGGCCGCCCAATTATCGACGATTCTCCTGAAGTCGTTAAAGATTTCCGAACCGAAATAGGATCCGGGGACCTTTCCATCTGCCCACTCCAGGGTAATATATCTGAACAACTCTTTCTCATAGGGATTGGCCTGGTAGCGCATGCCCCCATCCTTCCGCCAGATATGGATACCGCCTGCAAGGGCGATGGCTTCCAGAAGGGTGGACTTTCCCGTACCATTCTCTCCCACGAAAAAAGTGACCGGAAATCGAAATGAAATTTGCCGGGTCTGATTGAAAAGCGGTAAAGAGAAGGGGTATTGGCAATCCGACGGATACTTTTCCGGGTGGAGTTCAACACGGGTGACGTGTTTGCTCATTTTCTCTCTTCTCTCCATGCAGGCTGATTTTCAATCTTTCCGTTAATTTAGCCCGGATATTTACGGACCTCTCTAAATAGAAATATCAACCCATTGGAATCCAGGCAAGAGATTTCCCGTACCAGTGGATTTGACTCTCTCTCATATCCCCGGAAATTTAAAATTTCCAAGGGAGACGGGATATTGTCACCGATCCTGGGGTATAGCCGGTGCACCAAGGTCTTGGGGCCTGACAGTGGGCTCTTCTGTCCGGCCCAGGATAAACACCCCGGCCAATGCCATGATTGTTCCGCATATGCCAACCGCTGTTATGGATTCATCCAGCACCCAAACCCCCAGAACAGTGGCAATCACCGGTGACACATAGAGCCACCCGGAAGCAAATACAGGCCCTGCATCCCGGACCAGGATAAGAGCTGCGGTATGGCCGAAGATGGACCCCCCGATGACCAGATAAAGAAAAGGCCAGAAAGCAGCAGAAGGAAACTGCAGATTCTCTGTCCCCAGGGCAATCCCCAAGAGAATGATTCCGCCCACAAAGGCCTGTATGGCGCTAATCAGAACCGGATTCTCCTCATCCGAGAAAAGAAGGGGATAAAGCACATTTCCTGCCGCATAAAAAAGAACGGTTCCCGCGGCAGCGATCAAATATACCGGCTCGGCCCGGGCTGCCGGGGAGGCAATGAGAAAGGTGCCTGTGGTGCCGAGAAAAAACGCGGCAAAGTGGGCCAGGGAAAGTCTCTTCCCTAGAAACAGGACGGCAAACAGGGCGGTCACCAGGGGGCCGGAGGCATCGAACCGGGCCATGAATCCCGAATCCACCCGGGTCTGGGCGATAAACATGCATCCAAAGCTTCCCACGGTCATGAAAAGGGAAAAAAGAATCCCCCGGCCCGCCAGGGAACGGATCGACGCAAAGCTTGCCCTTTTTGATAAAATTAGAACAGTTAAAAGAATTCCTCCGGCAGTGGTAAACCTCAGGGCAGCATAAAACAGGGGGGAAGCCCCGGCCTTTAAGCCAAGGCTGATGGCCAGAAATGTACTGCCGAAAAGGGTAGATACCAGAATAAACAAACCGTATATTTTTTGATTCCCCATGATTCACCTCCTGGAGAACAAAATAATACTAGTCTGATTTTGGGTACAGATACAATTTGATATTTTTTTATGGGTACAGTAATATAGATGCATGAAAAAATACCAAGCCCTGGTCCGGCGCATCCAAACCGATATTGAATCCGGCATCCTCAAGGAGGGGGAACGCCTGCCTTCCATCAGGGAAGAGGCTGGCGCCTCCGCAGTTTCAATCAATACGGTGCTCACCGCTTACAATATTCTTTTAGATGAAGGATTGATCCGGTCCCGGGAAAGAGGGGGATACTATATTCGGGCAGGCGCATCCGATCTGACAGGTCATGGGATCGGCCGGGCGGTTCCCCCTTCCCAGAGATATGCGGCAGCGGCAAGGGAAACAGGAGAGCGCCTGGACCAGCTTTACGAACGGCTTCTGCACATCGATGCCAGCTTTGCCTCGGCCGCGCCGGGACCGGATCTCCTTCCTTCCGGCCACCTCCACGAGGCTGCCGCCGGATTGAGCCGGTCCTGGATGGGATATGGCCATCCCGAGGGAGATTACGGCCTCAGAAAACGGCTCGCCGTAACCAATGGGGAAACCGACGGACCGGCAACTCCCGATGACATCGTTATCACCAATGGGGCCACCGAGGCCATGACCATTGTTTTACGGGCATTGCTCCGCTCGAAAGACACGATTGCCCTGGAGTCCCCCACCTATATGAACTTCTTCCGGCAACTGGCCCCCATGGGGGTTCAACTGGTGGAAATCCCGGTGGGACCGGACGGAATGGATCTGGAAATTCTGGAGGAAGAGCTGATCAAAGGAAAAATCCGGATGATCATTGCCCAGCCCAATGTTCAGAATCCCACTGGAATAACCATGAGCGACGGCAAAAAAGCAAGGCTTGTCGCTCTGGCCGAAAAATACAGCGTCTTCCTTGTTCAGGACGATGTCTACGGAGATCTCTTTTTCGGACCCTTCCGGCCCCGGAACCTGACATTCTATTCAGATGATCCCGGGATCATCCTGGTCTCCTCCTGCTCCAAAACCATATCCCCGGGACTCAGGGTCGGCTGGATCCGGTCCCGCCACTATGCCGGGATATTTACAGAGGAAAAACTGCGCACATCCATGGATACCTGCCGGGTGGCCCAGGCTATTCTGGGTTCATTCACCGGCACCACGGCCCACCGCCGCCATCTCCGGGCCCTGAGAAAAGCGCTGAACTCCCGCATTGACAACCATATTCAACGACTATCCAAAATCCTTCCCCAGGGAAGCCATGTCCGGCGGCCCAGCGGCGGCTGTCTTCTCTGGATCACCCTCCCCCCCCATATCGACGCGACCGAGGTGTTTGAGCAGTCCGCAGGCAAAGGCCTGATCGCCGCCCCCGGAGACCTGTTTTCAGCCAGCCGGTTTTTTAACAACTGCATCCGCCTGAACGCAGGCAGAAAGCTGACCAAAGACCGTTCCGAGGCGCTTGCGGTTCTAGGGAAGTCCATGCGGTAAGAAGGAGATTATAGACGATATAGGGAGTCCGGTCCGGGTTGAGGCCAGTTCCAGCGTACTTCAAGGTTTAGATTAGAATAAGAGTGCCTGTTTTTACTTTTTAGGGCATTAAATGTTCATAAATATTAACAATAGTGTGGGCTTCTATACCCTGCATTTGGAAAATTTCATTTTTAAGATAGTCTGCGGTCAAAAGGATTTAAGATACCAATACAATTTGGAACGTCAAGTTAATTCCCCCCTCTCTCTCGGCAAATGCACATATTTCTATAAATCTTTTCATGACTCACCTCTTGCGTTGTTGGATGTCGATTGCTTTCTTTATCCAAACTACAAGAGTGGTGGCTCTATGTCATTTCAATATGTTGGGTTGCGGGCGCAGCCCGCGTTAGAATTATAATTTCTTTTCTTCGGACCGTCCGGTAATTCTCCAGCACTTCGATTCAGGACAGATTTCGGTTTTCCGGGAACACTCCTTCGTCTGTTATCCCACCCAGGACAGATCAATACCCGTTGAGGACATCTCCCTTTTCTAACGATCGTAATCGTGATTCCATCCGCTTGTTTTCAGCCAGTAGCAGAAATTGAGGCTGAGGAGGTTGGCGTGTGAAAAGCGGAGTGGCTTGTCGATTACTGACCTGTTTTTCCTTCCGCGTAATGCAATATGCGGTGATAAACGTTTTTCACGCATTTCACGTTTTTTAAAACGGTGGTTACACCGGGAGGGATCATTGATTGTTATGGAAGAAAATACCTGGGGTGCAAAACTCAAAAGAACTGTTGGTGCCTTTTTCAAAGTTGACCCACGTCGGGAAGGCGAGTGCAAAAACTGCGGGGCATGTTGTTCTCTCCCCGTTCGCTGCCTTTTTCTGCGTAACGGCAAAGATGGCAAGGCCTTTTGTTCAATTTATTATCTTCGCCCCCCTAATTGCCGAAAATACCCTCGCACCAATAAGGAATGGATCACCAGAGACGTTTGCGGATTTCATTTTTCAGATGAAATCACTTCATAGCGCAGAAGAAGTGCGGGCAGAGGTACTTCGAATGCGACAGACGGGTGTCAATGAATAGACTTGAAAGCAGAAAGAACCGTTTCAAGATAACTCCTGCTGATGGGAAGCGTGTAATCGTTCACTGACAGGCTTATAGAGTAATTATTGCTGCTCTTGTCGATCTTTGAGGCGTAGAGCAGGTTAACGATATGGGAGCGATGTACCCTGTAGAAAGGAGGTGATGGCAGCTCTTCCGTCATTTGGGAGAGCGGTTTGCGAACCATTAAACATTCCGGCTCTTTTTCATTGAAATAGTAGATATCCAGATAATGCCCGTCGACAGAAATATGCGAGATAGTGGATGGGTAGATTTTATGGTAACTGCCATCAGCTTGCATCATCAGAGGCTTTTCCGACTGCTCATGAGATTGGTTTTGGGATCGTGTCCGGTGATCTTCCATAATCTTATTGGCTTTTGCCACCAGCCGCTCAATCTGATGTTTTTTGTTTTCCCGGTAGAGATAGACACAAAAAATCAGGCACGCATATGGAAAATGACGCAGGTAATAGGGCCAGATCTCCATTTCCCCAGAAAAATGGAGCGATTTCTTGAGGATAAAGAGAATAAAAATCATCAGCGTATAAATGATGATAAAACAGGTTGAGTAATATCTCAGTGATCTGTTCCGGGGACCGTGTTGTGGCTGTGCCAGCAACGTTGTTGTTCCCCAGAAAATAAGCCAGCTTAAAAAGAGCGAAAAACCGGCAAGGAAGAATTCTAAAATATCTCTCTTAATCTGGCTGGAAGAAGAATTGAAATTGAAAATGGCAAAATAAAATATGGAAAATATTAACAGGAGCATAAGCCCGCGGGATACGATCTCGCGTGAATCAATCTGCGGCATGGGCCTGTTCCAGTAGTTCTGTAAAAGCTTGATCATGTCAGGATCTTGATAAGATAATGAAAACGAACTCTCTGAAATGCATGTGGGTCTCCAATTGCGGTGATGGCTTGGTTCTATAAGGAGCTTTCATACCATAGAGAAGCTGTTAAATAAAGGAGTAATCCACCGGTTTTACTGGTGGGTCCCGGCTAAGCTAAGCAAGTAAGTTGGTGGTAAAAAACTGAATACCTCCGTATCTTCCGGAGTTGGCGACTCGGAAGACGTAACTAAAGGAGGTATTCAGTGGTTGTAAATAACCGGAGCAAATGCAGCCCAGCGGAATTTGCATCCGAGTTAATTTGCTTTGTTAGGCATCTTTTTATTTTTTATCTGAAATCCTAAAGATGAATATTCAGGTTCAATGACCGATTTTTTTGGAGCGATGCCAAGTGATCCTGCCACGATATTGTAGACACTCAGTTACGCCTCTATAATGCAAATTACAGAGGAATAAACATGAGTTCAAAACCCAGAAGAACATATGATCGAGATTTCAAACGGAATGCAGTTTTACCGTGCGCTGAACTGGGCAGATCAGTTCCAGAGGCGGCAGAAAAACTGGGGGTTGGTAAAGACCTGCTTTATCCCTGGCGCCGCGAATATCAGGACTTTTATCATGGGGTCAGGTAACGAGGCGGTACATGCTTTGATTCCAGGGCCTGATCTTTATAGGCTGAGGGGGAGATTCCAGTGAATTTTTTAAAGGCTTTGTTAAAAGCTGATTTGGAGCTGAATCCCTGTTCAAAGGCAATTTCCAGAATGGTTTTATCATGGTTTTGAGGATTTTGGATTTCAGATTTTACAGCCTCAATGCGGTAGCTGTTGATAAAGGCCTGAACATTAAGGCCCAAAAGGGTGTTCACGGCATCGGAAATGGTCCGTTCCGGAAGGCCCAGATCCTGGGAAAGGGAGGCAAGGCTGAGAGTTGATCTTTTGTAAGCCTTGTTCTGAATCATATGTCTCTGTAATCTGCTGCAGCAGGATTTAAAGGCTTGCAACTGGTCCGGGCTGCTGTCAGGCAATCTTTGATTTACAGGTGCATTTTGTCCAGGGGGATTTTCCATCTGCCCAAAGACAGTTCGGGCCATTTTTAGAAGGGTGTCCATGTCCGGGTTCTCTTTTGGATTCTCAAGGAGAATCGCCTTATCCCTGCCCCCTGGAATCACCATTAAAGCGGATGGATGGTGGGAAAAAAAATAGGCTGGATCAAAAAAATCTTCTTCTGAATCTTCAGCTGTGGCCCTGACCACGGTATCGGCTGCCACGGCAAAGGTCAGCATTTTATAGGGGAGGTCCCCAAAGGCAGTTGGATAATGAATCTCCCCGTCTGCAGCCTGCACCCTGGTTTTCCATTGCAGGGCATCAAGGGTCACAGCATGGACTGACCTGGCCTGGCTGATACTTCCCATGGACAAAAGGCTGGTTTCAAGGGGGGGGGCATCCCCGGCCAAAGGGGAACTGATAACTGACTGGGACGGGCCGGAGTTTCCCATTGCGGTTTTCTCAGTCTCCTTGGCAGCCCTCTGATCGGTAAGAAGGGCATTAAAAAGGCCGGGCTTATATGACAATCCCCACTTTTGAAAAAGGGTTGTGGCGCTTTTAAAATAGTCATCTGCCGTGTCTTCCTGGTTCAGGCTTTGGGCGATGCGTCCCAGTTTTTCATTTACCAATCCTTTTTCATACAGGGCATCAGGGCTTTTATCCAGGGCTTTGTCTGCCATTTCAAACAGATGCCGGGCCTTGTGAAGATGGCCCTGAACCCTGAATTTTTCTCCCCGGGCAATCAAATACTTATGGCCGTATACCCTGGGATTGTGTTTGGCACACCATTTAAGGATTTTTAAGGCTTTGGCTGCTTTCTTTGGATTGCCGGCATTCATCTCCACCAGGGCTGCCATGAAATAAAAATGATAATAGAGGGGCGTTCCTGCCACATTCTCAATAATCTGATCAGCTGCACGTTTCAGCTCATGGGCTGCATCCATATCCCCGTAAAGAAAAGCAACGCAGAACGTGTAAAATGCCTGCTGAAAGCTTATGTCCATATCCGGTAACAGGATCTTCTCTAAATAATCCGCCCCAAACTCCCATGGCCGCATCCTTCCTTGGCGCAGGTTACCAAGAACCTTCAGCCGTATGGATAGTATACGGTCTCCATATTCAGATTTCATACCCGGTTTCAGCCCGGCGATTTGCGCTAAAACATCATCCAGGGGGGCACCGGCGAAAAAAATGTGGTCCGCATATAAAATCGTCTGGTATTCATAATATTCATGGTCTCCGGTCTCAAGGCAGATTTTTTGTCCCTCTTTATACGCCCTGGCAGCCTCATCCACGGACAGGTCCCAATGATCCAGGAAAAAGTTGGCCAGCATGATTTCTTTTCCGCTCAAAGAATCGCTCCCCCATTCCCTGGCAATCTTCCGTGCCGCTGAACTAAATTTTTTCCCCCATGTCACAGAATGGGTGAGATGGTTTAAGACCATGCCAAAGGTAATATACATGGAGGGGGTTTCAGGGGAATGACCATGTAAAAGGCTGAACTCAAGGGCTTTCGCGGTCATGTAAGGCAGATGTTTTTTCGGAGAAAGATTATAGCAAACCGCACCCAGGGCAGTCATAACCTTTACAATCTGGCGGTTTTGACCGTTGAGAGCCATTTTTTTACCTGGTTTGGACAACCGCTGTCCCCAGACCAGAAGGAACGTTGTTTTGAGGATGGCAGCAGCGATGCGGAATATGGACGGATTCTTTGGGATCTTGATTCCCAGTTGCCCCAGGACCTCAATTCCTTTGGCCATGGCCGCTCCCAATTGATTTGAGGCCTGGAGGCAATAGATTTGTGTAATCCCTGCGGTCAGGCTGTCTTCAACCCGGATTACCTGCTCATTCACAGTCTTGCAGAATGCCTGTGCCGCCTTAAAATCCCCTGAAAGATAGGCAGATTCAGCACAATGATTAAAAAAGGTGAGGGCCAGATCATAGTCTTCTTTCCAGATGTCGCCTGGATAATGGTCTTTGCCCTGGCAGAACCACTCATGGGCCTGGGCATAGGCGGTCTGTTCCCTTGCCTTTTCACCGGCGTTTAGAAAGTGGCCCGCCATGGTCTTCTTTAGGCTGGCATCCTCAACCCTGTCACAGAAAAAACCATAATGGTAGAGCAGGGTAAAAACCGATGGTTCTGGTATGGATGCCGGTGTTGATTTCAGAGTATCTGTTTTGGGTGACGCTAACGACAGGTAACAGAAGAGAAGCTTTTGGTGGATTTCAATTCTTTCATCCCCGGTGATGAGATTGTCCACAGCCTCAAGGATTTTGTCATGGGTAAAGCCGTATCCCCCTGGCGTTTTTTCAAGGAAATCCAATTTAACAGGCGTCCACAAAAGGGTGTCTATTTTTTCCAGAGAGAATCCAGTGGCGGCCGCCAGGATCCAAGCTGTTATGTCCTTATGGCAGCAGGCGCCATATTTGAGCAGTGTCAGGGCCGCAGGCTTTATCCGCTTGAGCCGGGATAGAATCAGGTCAGCCACATTCTCGCAGATCTCCAGGGCATTTACAGCGTCCAGGTCCCAGGCCCACTCCCCGTGGGACAGCCATACAACGCCCTGATTCAGAAGGTCTTCCACCATTTGAATCAGATAAAAGGGATTGCCCCGGGTCTTTTCAAAACAAAGGTCTGAAAAGGGGGCCAGGTTTTGCCGGGTATCCAGCCGATGCCTGAGATAGGCTGTAATATCCCGCTTGGGCAGGCCTTTGAGTTCTATGATACGGCAGGAATCAAGATTCTGGAAGGTATCCACCGTCTTTAAGAGCAGGGGCGGTGTTGTGGTTTCCAGGGTGCGATATCCAAAAATGAGCATAACCCCCTGTATTGGCGGTGCCAATGCCAGATAATCAAGGAAACCATATGATGCAGGATCCAGCCATTGGATGTCGTCCAGGAAGATGACCAATCCCTTGAACCGGGGCGATAGCAATTCAATGATGCGATAAAGAAGGGTGTTCAAAAAAGAGGGGCTGTCATCCAGATTCTTTTCAAGAGAAGGGGGGGCCTTGATGAGGAATTTTAGGGCCGGTACAATGGAAACTGCAGTTTCCACATCCTTTCCAAGCCCCTGGCAAAGGATGTGGGCCATGGCGTCCATGTCCCTGGGATGCTCGGCAATAACTCTCTTTACCAGCATGTTCAGGACTGATCTCACAGGGGCCAGGGGGATCTGGGACCTTTTCAGGTCAGACTTGGCAAATACAAAACAGCCCTGATATGCTTCCGCAGTCAGGGCAAACTGCCGGACAAGACAGGTCTTGCCCACCCCTGCAGGTCCGCTGACCAGGACCTGGCAGCTGTTCCCCTTTCTAACCCTTGAAAAGTCAGATGCAAGCTTTTTGCCTTCAATGGTCCTTCCAGAAAACATGTATTTTTTTACATTGTTTTTGTATTTTTTCCCAAGCTTTTTTTAAAAACTTCAAAGCACCCAAAGCCTCGCCTGATCCAATCCTCTGAAATCAAAAGGAATTATTTATTTTTCCCATGGTGTCGAATCCTGCAAATCCCGTGATTTTATTATTTTGCCCCATACCGGAATCAGGTCGACAGGGCTGAGCATCTTTTATATTGAACCCCATTGATGGTTTTTCTTTCCAAGCCAATAGGAAGTAAACAAGATGCGATACAGCCAGGGCCTATCAGAATATGGAATATGGAATATGGAATTTTTTAACGGGTCAATTTCTCAGACGCGACTCAGAATAAAGGCAAGTATTGCAGCCATCCTTGTATGGGGTTTGATTTTGTTTCAGGTCTCTGCCCCGGTCTTTGCCGCAGACATCGAGTGGACAGGCCCTGCCACCGGCAACTGGTCGGATGCCGGCAACTGGGATGGCGGTGTAAGCCCTGTCAGTGGGGATGATGTTACAGTGCCTATGGGATCTGCTGCTACCCAAATTAGCAACGATGCCCCAGGTCTTGCCAATATGAGTGTTACTATACGCAAGAGTCTACAGCTTGACGGCAACGCCATTGGCCTGGATAGTGACGGGATTTCGGTATGGGGTACAAGTCCTGTTGCAAACGTGTCTAATGATTTAGACATGCCCCAGGACACCTGGTTTACAATCGGTTCCCAGTCCAGCCTTTCTCTTCACGGCAGTATTTCCGGCACTGGCACGCTGTACCAAGACGGTGGTTCCCTGACCCTTTCCGGGGTGAACACTTATAGTGGCAATACCTTTGTTCAGGCGGGCACCCTGGTGGTGGGAGCGGACAATAATCTTGGGGCAGCAGGCGGAACCCTCCTTCTTAACGGTGGTACCCTTCAACTTGATGGCGGTTTTGATACAGCCCGCAACGTTACCCTGAAAACCAATGGCGGCACCATTGATACCAATGGTAATGATAATACCTTCTCCGGTGTGTTGGACGGATTGGGCAAGCTTAACAAAACCGGTTCCGGTACCCTCACCCTGACCGGTACAAATACCTATGCTGGGGGAACCATGGTCAGCGCCGGCACCCTGGCCGGAAACGCAGACAGTATTAAGGGGGCTATCACCAATAATTCCAATGTATTATTCACACAGAATGTTTTTGGTGAATATGCCGGTGTGATGAGCGGCAGCGGCAGCCTGGCCAAAGAAGGTACCGGCACCCTGAAACTTACCGGCACCAATACTTACACCGGCGGTACCACCATCAGCAGCGGACTCCTTTGGGGAGACACCGACAGCATTCAGGGCGATATTGCCAATGGCGGCGGTGTCTGGTTTGATCAGGATTTCAACGGGACCCATGGCGGTGACATCAGCGGTTCCGGCAGTCTGACAAAGATAGGGTGGGGGAACTTGACACTCACCGGCACCAATACCTACACCGGCGGCACCAATGTGTCCCGTGGGAATCTGATCGGAACCACCCAAAGCCTTCAGGGCGATATTGCCAATGGCGGCGGTGTCTGGTTTGATCAGGATTTCAACGGGACCTACGCCGGGGTTATAAGCGGCTCTGGTCATTTTATAAAAACCGGCACAGGCACCCTGAGCCTTTCCGGGGTGAATACTTATGGTGGAGGCACCTTCCTTGACGGCGGCACCCTGGCAGTGGGTGGGGACAACAGCCTTGGGGCAGCCAGCAGTGGCCTTACTTTTGACGGTGGCACCCTTCGTCTTACCAATGGGTTTACCACGGCCCGGACTGTATCCCTGGCCGCCGGAGGCGGCACCATTGATACCAACGGGAATGACAATACCCTTTCCGGTATTGTTTCAGGTGCCGGTGGGCTGACCAAGGCAGGCACCGGCACCCTGACCCTGACCGGCACCAATACCTACAGCGGGGGCACCTCTATCAATGGCGGGGTCCTGGCAGTGGGTGCGGACAACACCCTTGGGGCCGCCAGTGGCGGTCTTAGTTTTGACGGGGGAACCCTTCGTCTTACCAATGGGTTTACCACGGCCCGGACCCTGTCCCTTTCCCCTGGCGGGGGCACCATTGACACAAACGGGAATAACAATACCCTTTCGGGTATTGTTTCAGGTGCCGGTGGGCTGACCAAAGCAGGCACCGGCACCCTGATCCTGACCGGCACCAATACCTACAGCGGCGGCACCACAGTGAGTGAGGGAACCCTTGAAGGCACCAGCGCAAGCCTCCAGGGGGGGATCACCAATGATGCTTCTGTTGTGTTTAACCAGAATTCAAACGGTACCTATGCCGGGGGTATGAGCGGCACGGGCAGTCTGACCAAATCCGGCACAGGCAAGCTGATCCTTTCCGGGGCCAACACCTATACTGGGGGCACCACAGTGACCGGGGGAATCCTCCAGGGGACTGCCACCAGCTTGAAGGGGGATATCCTCAACAATGCCCAGGTGATTTTTACCGGGACGGGTACAGGCACCTACGCCGGTGTCATGAGCGGCACGGGCAGCCTTGTCCAGAACAGCGGAGACCTCATCCTGACCGGTGCGAATACCTACTCAGGGGGCACCACCATCAATGGTGGATACATGTCAGGGACCACCACCAGCCTGCAGGGAGACTTTGCGGTTAATGGTAACCTTACATTTGATCAGGGTTTTGACGGCACCTTCACCGGTAATATCAGTGGTACAGCAAGTGGGATACCCAACACAGGGCAGGTGGTGAAAAGAGGCTCCGGCGCCCTGATCCTCACCGGGACCAATACCTACAATGGCGGCACCCGAATTCTTGGGGGAACCCTTCAGGGCAATACCCACAGCCTCCAGGGCAACATGGAGATCTCTTCCGGTGCTGGTTTGGTTTTTGACCAGGCCGGTAACGGCACCTATGCCGGGGATGCAAGTGGTTTCGGCAGGTTTGACAAAACCGGGGCCGGGACCCTGACCCTGAGCGGCACCAATACCTACAGCGGCGGCACCACAGTGAGCGCGGGCACCTTGCAGGGGACCACCACCAGTCTGCAGGGAATGATTGTCAATCATTCAGCCGTGGTGTTTACCCAGAACACAGACGGCACATACACCGGCAATATGAGCGGTACCGGGGGGCTCACCAAGAGCGGCACCGGCACCGTGACCCTGACCGGCACCAATACGTATACCGGCGGCACCACAGTGACCGGGGGAATCCTCCAGGGGACTGCCACCAGCTTGAAGGGGGATATCCTCAACAATGCCCAGGTGATTTTTACCGGGACGGGTACAGGCACCTACGCCGGTGTCATGAGCGGCACGGGCAGCCTTGTCCAGAACAGCGGAGACCTCATCCTGACCGGTGCGAATACCTACTCAGGGGGCACCACCATCAATGGTGGATACATGTCAGGGACCACCACCAGCCTGCAGGGAGACTTTGCGGTTAATGGTAACCTTACATTTGATCAGGGTTTTGACGGCACCTTCACCGGTAATATCAGTGGTACAGCAAGTGGGATACCCAACACAGGGCAGGTGGTGAAAAGAGGCTCCGGCGCCCTGATCCTCACCGGGACCAATACCTACAATGGCGGCACCCGAATTCTTGGGGGAACCCTTCAGGGCAATACCCACAGCCTCCAGGGCAACATGGAGATCTCTTCCGGTGCTGGTTTGGTTTTTGACCAGGCCGGTAACGGCACCTATGCCGGGGATGCAAGTGGTTTCGGCAGGTTTGACAAAACCGGGGCCGGCACCCTGACCCTGAGCGGCACCAATACCTACAGCGGCGGCACCACAGTGAGTGAGGGAACCCTTGAAGGCACCAGCGCAAGCCTCCAGGGGGGGATCACCAATGATGCTTCTGTTGTGTTTAACCAGAATTCAAACGGCACCTATGCCGGGGGTATGAGCGGCACGGGCAGTCTGACCAAATCCGGCACAGGCAAGCTGATCCTTTCCGGGGCCAACACCTATACCGGCGGCACCACAGTGACCGGGGGAATCCTCCAGGGGACTGCCACCAGCTTGAAGGGGGATATTCTCAACAATGCTCAGGTGATTTTTACCGGGACGGGTACAGGCACCTACGCCGGTACCATGAGCGGCACGGGCAGCCTTGTCCAGAACAGCGGAGACCTCATCCTGACCGGTGCGAATACCTACTCAGGGGGCACCACCATCAATGGTGGATACATGTCAGGGACCACCAGCAGCCTGCAGGGAGACTTTGCGGTTAATGGTAACCTTACATTTGATCAGGGTTTTGACGGCACCTTCACCGGTAATATCAGTGGTACAGCAAGTGGGATACCCAACACAGGGCAGGTGGTGAAAAGAGGCTCCGGCGCCCTGATCCTCACCGGGACCAATACCTATGACGGCGGTACCCGAATTCTTGGGGGAACCCTTCAGGGCAATACCCACAGCCTCCAGGGCAACATGGAGATCTCTTCCGGTGCTGGTTTGGTTTTTGACCAGGCCGGTAACGGCACCTATGCCGGGGATGCAAGTGGTTTCGGCAGGTTTGACAAAACCGGGGCCGGGACCCTGACCCTGACCGGCAACAATACCTACAGCGGGGGCACCTCTATCAATGGAGGGGTCCTGGCAGTGGGGGCGGACAACATCCTTGGGGCCGCCGGCAGTGGTCTTAGTTTTGACGGGGGAACCCTTCGTCTTACCAATGGGTTCACCACAGCCCGGACCCTGTCCCTTTCCCCTGGAGGGGGCACCATTGACACAAACGGCAGTGACAATACCCTTTCCGGTATTATTTCAGGTGCCGGTGGGCTGACCAAAGCAGGCACCGGCACCCTGACCCTGACCGGCAACAATACTTACAGCGGCGGCACCTCTATCAATGGAGGGGTCCTGGCAGTGGGTGCAGACAACACCCTTGGGGCCGCCGGCAGTGGTCTTGGTTTTGACGGCGGTACCCTTCGTCTTACCAGTGGGTTCACCACAGCCCGGGCCGTGTCCCTTTCCCCTGGAGGGGGCATTATTGACACCAACGCCAGTGACAATACCCTTTCCGGTATTATTTCAGGTGCCGGCAGGCTGACCAAAGCAGGCACCGGCACCCTGACCCTGACCGGCAACAATACCTATACCGGCGGCACCTCTATCAATGGAGGGGTCCTGGCAGTGGGTGCGGACAACACCCTTGGGGCCGCCAGCAGCGGTCTTAGTTTTGACGGGGGAACCCTTCGTCTTACCAATGGGTTCACCACAGCCCGGACCCTGTCCCTTTCCCCTGGAGGGGGCACCATTGACACAAACGGCAGTGACAATACCCTTTCCGGTATTATTTCAGGTGCCGGTGGGCTGACCAAAGCAGGCACCGGCACCCTGACCCTGACCGGCAACAATACTTACAGCGGCGGCACCACAGTGAGCGCGGGTATCCTTGAGGGCACCAGCGCCAGTATCAGGGGCTCGATCACCAACAATGCCGCTGTGGCGTTCAACCAGGGCAGCGTCGGCACCTATAGTGGTGTTATGTCCGGCAGCGGCATCCTGATCAAAACCGGCACCAATACCTTGACCCTTACAGGTGCCAATACCTATGCAGGTGGCACATCCATAAATGGGGGGACTTTGGTTGTGGGTGCTGACAACACCCTTGGGGCCGCCAGTGGCGGCCTTTCTTTTAACAGCGGCATCCTTCTTCTTACCAATGGGTTTACCACAGCCCGGAATGTGACACTGAACGCCGGCGGGGGCACCATTGACACCAACGGGAATACCAATATCCTTTCCGGAGCATTATCCGGCACGGGCAGCCTGACCAAGAGCGGCACCGGCACCCTGACCCTGACCGGCAACAATACCTACAGCGGCGGCACCACAGTGAGCGCGGGCATTCTTGAAGGTACCAGCGCAAGCCTGTCGGGTGGTATCACCAACAATGCCGCTGTGGTGTTTAATCAGAACATCAGCGGTACCTATGGCGGCGTCATGGATGGCAGCGGCAGTCTGACCAAGAGCGGCACCGGCACCCTGAATCTGACTGGTATCAATACATATACCGGGGGAACCATGGTCAGCGCCGGCAGTCTTGCGGTGAACGGGAGTTTGGCAGGACTGGTCACAGTGGGTGCTTGGGGCACGCTGGGTGGCAATGGACATGTGGGCAATGTCATTGTTAATGGGCGCCTTTCCCCTGGAAATTCCATTGGCACCCTGAATACCGGGGATCTGACCCTGAATGCCGGGTCTATTTATACGGTGGAGACCGATGCTGCCGGAAACAGTGACCGAACCAATGTTACAGGGGTGGTCAGCCTGGGCAGTGCCACCCTTGATATCCAGGCCCAGAACGGGAGCTATGGTTACCAGACCGATTATCTGATCATTGACAACGATGGTGTGGACCCCATTACCGGCACCTTTGGCGGGGTGACCACCAACCTGGCCTTTCTGGATCCCACCCTGACCTATGGGGGGGGAGATGGGAACGATGTCATCCTCAGGCTGACCCGGAATAACGTAAATTTATCCTCAGTGGCCACCACCCCCAATGAAACAGCCGTGGCCCAGGCATTGGAGCAGGTTGTCACTTCCGGCGTCAACGGTGCACAGGATGTCATGAATGCCTTGGCAGGTCTGTCTGCTGCCCAGGCCTGCAGTGCCTATAACCAGATGAGTGGGGCAGGGAATGCTGCCTTTTTTCATACCGGCATTGCCGGAATCACCCAGTACATGAAAACCCTGACCCAGCGGATGGGGGCAATACGGGGTATGGGGGGGCTGGCCTCCCATCCCATTTATCTGGCTTTGGCTGACACAGGCAATGCCAGTGATGCAGACCCCCTGCTCTTTGCCCTGGGCAGTGCCAGCCCCCTTACCCCGGACAAAAACTGGGGAATCTGGGCCAGGGGAACCGGGATGTGGGGCAGCCGCAGCAGTGATGATACAGGTTCCCAGTACAGATATTCTTTGGGCAGTTATACCCTGGGGGCTGACGCCCGGCTTTCCCAGACCATGATCACCGGGATCAGCCTGGGATATGCCAAAACCAGCCTGGATTTTGACAACCTGGCCGATACCGGCAGTTCCCGCAGCTACCAGGCTGCTCTGTACGGGGATTATGTCTCAGGCCCCTGGTATGCCGATGCTGTCCTCTCCTTTGCTGTGAATGATTATGATACCCAGCGTGTGATCTCCCAGGGCAGCCTGAATCGCAGGGCCGATGGCGATTTTAAAGGGTGGGAAACCGGGGCCTATATTGAAGGGGGCTATACCTTTCGTAACCAGGGCTTTTACATCCATCCCCTGGCCTCCCTCCAGTACACCCATGTGGAACTGGACAGGTATACAGAGACCGGGGCCGGAATCCTGAATCTTGACATGGACAAGGGAAGAGTGGATTCCTGCCTGGGATCAGTGGGGCTGAAAGTTTCCCGGCCCATGAGGCTGTCTCAAGACTATATGGTATCGCCCGAAGCCCAGGTGCGGTGGGCACATGAGTTTTCCAATGATCCCAGAACCATTAATGCCGGGTTTGCCGGGGTGCCTGGAGGCCGCTTTATGGTAACGGGTGATTCTCCTGTTAAGGATTCGGCCATCCTAGGGCTGGGGCTCAATATCCTGTTTAAAAAATGGTTTAAACTCAACCTGAACTATGATGCCAGCCTGGGCCGGGATCATGAAGCCCATACCCTGGAAGGGACCCTTCGGTATATGTGGGATTAAGAATTTCAGGTAAGCCACACTTTCAGATTATGCCATTCCTGCTCATGGTGAACGGGTGAGGTAATTTCTTTTTTGGAAGGTCAATAGGTAATGGAACAGGTAAATTGTAAATTTTGGGCTTAGGAACCCTCAAAATAACAGAGCCTGTAGCAAGTATAACGTTTGAGCTGAGACGCGCGCGTTTTTTGCGCGTCGGTTTCCAGCGATTTGTTAGTGCGTTTTAACTATTCAATATGATTCAATAAACGAGAATAATGTCTAAATTATAAAAATCCAAGCGTAGCGAATAAGATAAGGATTATAAAAATAGCCAAAGAAAAATAGCTAATAATCAGCCCGGCTATAGCTATTCCTTTACCTTTTATATGATTGCTTTTCTTTAATTCTGATTTTGCAAGATGCCCACAAATTATACCAGGGAAACAGGCCAATGGCATTAAAGTAATCGATAGAATTGAACATATAATTGATGCGACAGCAAGTCTTGAGGTTTTAATTACAATTTGAGAATCATTATTCATTTTGAATATCTTATAATCTTGTACTGTTCAATTCATCGCTTACAACTGTGTCAATACATTCTTTACACATTGTTTCTTTTTAATCTGCCTATTTCGATTTGTTAACTCTCGTTTAAGGGAACACGGGTGGTTCCCTTAAAAAATTTTATTGCCTATTGACATAGCGGCGGCTCATATGGGTTATATTCTCACCTTAAATTTTATGTAAATAGCCATAGAATTGAAACAACTAAAATTACAGCTAAAATATAGGTAAAGATCATTGCTTTTAAAGCAAAAGAGACAATTTTTTTGCCCTTAATCAGAAAACCCAAAATGATTGTTATTAGGAACGCTGGAATGGTTCCCAAAAAACAATATTTCCCAAACATACTGACAAATTCATTAATTGGTGACTGAGATGAAAAAAGAGTTGTACCAACTACAAACATGACATTTGAGAGTAAAAAAGAGAATATTAAAGGGTGTTGAAACCGTTCAAATTTCTGTTTCGTTATAGGTGCCCCACGCGTTTGTAATTCTTTTTTCCAATGTCAGATTGTCCGGCTTTTACCGTAGCAATATCTGGTTTTGTTTTTTACCGCATAAAATCTATTTCAGACGGCGGCCTTTGTTGTATTCAGATATACCAATAGCGACCGATCAATCGGCTCAGAAAAAATCCCGCATTGAACGTTCAATTCATCCTGTGGCAGCAAACAACTCCTTTTGCCCATCTTCTTTTTTCATTGGTTTATGCCTTGTTCCGGCCATTTCAATCAACAATGTTACGATAGTCGTCAGAGTTGATCGGACAATCACACCATGCTGGCTTCTTACCCGTGTTTGTTCGAGGCCTTCTCTTTTTTTCATCAGATTAAAGGGCCTTTCACAGTTTTTCCGGATCTCGATTGCGTCTTGAGATCCGCTATGAAAAATCGGCATTGGTTGAAAATAGCCGCTGTCAAAATCAACGATCCTTGATTTTGAACAATTTGATTCAAACGCACACTCACCCGGAACGGCATCACATCCAAATTCGTGGCCTTCCGGTGTCGATCCCAAAAACTGCATTGGAATCTCACAAGAATCATTACAGGCAACCCTTAATGGCGATTCCAAAACGTTGTCAGGAAGTTTGGCTTTCTCCGATGCAGGGGTGACGACATAGACACCGGTTTCGTTGAGAACCGAACCATCACTATCGTGATAAGCCTGGTCGGCGGTTATCAATTTGATATCAATACCCAATGTTTGAGCAAGCTTGATCAACGGTTTTAAAAACAGGCTGTCATGATGATTTGCCGCCCCGATTAGGGATACCAATGGAAAACTATGGCCTGTCGATGGGTTGATGGCTGTTAGGGTGTGAAGCCGGTAGCCAATGACGTAATACGATTTATCCCTTTTATTCCGGCGTTTTCCACAATCACAGTCCGGATCGGAATACATTCGTATTTTTTTGCCTTTGACCTGAATTGTGCAAAGGGGGTAATTGATTTCAGACGGCAGTTCACTGGAATCAACACCATGGATAACGGCACTCTCCAGACAGCCTGATTTATAAAAATGATGGAGGAAATATACCAGGACATTCATCAATTGTTTGAAATTCAGGCCACGCCGGAAGTGACACAATTCAGTATGATCTGCCTGGTGTTTGGTATTTAAAGGCAGTCTCACAAAACGCCTGTTTTGCTTTCGTTCCCTGCCAAAATATTCATCGCTGCAAAATTTCCTGTAACTGATTTCAGGGTATTTGATTATTTTTAAAAGCTCCATCCGAAATAACTGGTAGGGTTGAATATCCCTGTGCACAGCGGAATATCCGTCAGGCGCAATCAAGCTGTTGATAATCTGGTTGTCTATAAGTTGGTCAACAAACTGCAATTCCGGGTCTACAATTTCAGGGTATGGCTTTTTCAGGGTGTCAAAATGAAACAGGTTGTCGGAATGAAAATTTTCAATGTAGGACGCCATCTCAGGAAGGCTACGAATCTCTGCTGAGGGGGCCTGATCTTCAACTCCTATGAGTTCTTCGATGGGGATGTCCAAGGTTTGAGAATAATCATAATTATCCAAAACTTCCATCATGATTTGCTTTGTCAGCTCTTTTTTGGACTTCCTTGTCATCTTTTTCCAGTTCGGAAAACTCTTTTTCAATTGCTTTGTGATGATTCGCCTGATATTTTTTGTATGCATAAAGCCTCTGTGGTGTTGTTTCCTTTTTGTTTAGGCGCTTGAAAGATACAACTAAACAGAGGCTTTTTCAATTACTAACATACTGAAAATTTGTCGGATAACGTTAAAATTGCGTCATCGATTTCAACACCCTTCATTAACCACCAGGTTTTGTTTTCGATCATTTTTAACATAGTGTATTCTGAATATAACAAGGAATTCTCCGGTTGTCCGGTTATCTTGAGCAATCTGATATCTAACCGCATATCATGCGGAATTAAAGGATAACCGGATCGATTATCATCTTAGAATCTCCCTGAATTGCATATCAGTATCGATGACACGTGTAAAGAATATTCAGGGGAAAAAATATTTGTCGTTGATCAGATTTGTCAAAAATTATCCGTTCTTGTATTAGCCTATACTCAGATATCCGGACGGCATATATGAAGCAAACAAGGAATGCCAATGTCCACAATTCCTATGAGAAAGTAAGTCAACAAAAAATATCCGTCCGATACAAAAAAATAGATTTTTTTGCTTAAGGTCTCCCTAACCTCTGCGCTTGTTGTTCTGCTTATGCTGGTTAATCTTTCTTTATACTATCAGTATTTCGTTACACGCCTATCTGAGCTCTCTTTCCAGGATTATACCAACTCTCGGACCGGGCTATTATAAATTCAAGAAATAGAGGAGGGAAAGTCTTAGGTATTCATTTACTCTGAAATTGAACCTTGTCCTGCAAGTAGTCCTCGCTATAAAAATAATTTCAATCAGCTAAAGGGATCGAAAGTGGCCTAAGAAATTTATTTCAAAAATCTCGCAATATAATTGAGAAACGAATTCCCTTGCTGAAACCAAAACAGCATTCTTTTGTAATAACCGTCACAAAGCACGCTGTTGGTATGCATATTTCAGCTGAAGCTTTCAATGTGTATATATTCATCAGTAACGCCGCGTTCAGTTAAAAGGAATACAATATCGGCGATAAAACTTTTCGGGCCGCACACATAAAATTCAGCGTCCGTTTCTGGAACGAATTGTTCTAATGCGCTGGCATCAATACGGCCTGACCGGTGGTAGTCCACGCCTTCTATGTCTTTTGAATGCGGGTGGCTGTAAAGTACAGACAAGTGAACAGAATCACTATGCCGGGCGGCAAGGGCAGCGACTTCATCCACAAGCGGACGGTGGGTCCCATTGCGTGCGCCATGGATAAAATAAACCTGCCTGCCCTGTTTTGCCAGGACATGCAGCATGCTGACCATTGGGGTAATGCCGATTCCGGCACTGACAAGTACGATTGGCCGGTCCTTATCCTGCGGCAGAACAAACCCCCCTTCGGGGGCTTTTGCCAGGATGGCATTGCCTGGCGACAAGTGATCGTGCAGCAGGCGGGAAACAAGACCAAACGGCTCTCTTTTAACGCTGATACGGTATTCTTTCTCTCCCGGTTGATTTGACAGCGAGTAGGTTCGCTCCAATACTTCGCTGCCCTCAAGCGCCAGCTCAATTGGCAGATACTGGCCTGCTTTAAACAGCGGCAGTCTGCCCTTGTCCCGGGGGGCAAACACAAAAGAGGCAACATCTTCACTTTCAATGATTTTGTCTACTAAAACAAGCTCGCGGACACCACCTTCTGCAGCACGCCATCGCAAAGGCAGTGAATGATCTGATTGCACGATATGCGTAATTTCAATATTGATAAGTCTCTTTGCACCCGGATGTTTAGAGATCTCGCCGGAATCCCAGTCGATTTCCGCGTTTCCGGTAATTTGCAGCATTGAGCCATGCTGAAATTCCACAAAAAGCAGTCCCACCCTGGAATCCTTCACCAGATTGCCAATGGTGTTGAAAAGGTTGTTGCCTGCATAATCCGGTAAAACCAGGCTGGTGTCGCCTTTAATCTTAACAAAACCTGCAGGCCCGCCCCTGTGGGAAACGTCCATCCCCCTGCCATTTTTCTGATGCGGTTCATGGTGGCCGCTGGCAATAAACATGGTATCTGCCCTGGAGATCCAGGATTTCATATGATCATCAAGACGGGAGTGGTTCGAGGTCTGCATTCTTTTTAGATTGGCCCCAGCCTTGTGCCAGACCCGTTTGGATATATATTGAGGACAATTTCCAAAGGACTGCTCAACGGCAAGAGTGAAGCCTTGCTCATCGCACTGCGCTATCTTCCCGTTGACCCGGTTGCGCCTTCGTGTTTCAAGCTCAATACCCAAAAGACCGATCTGGGCATCTGCGAAAAACGAATTTTCCAGCGCATCTCCCTGCAGGGGCTTTGACCTGACCTCCAGGTATTGGGGGCCTTGCGATTGTACAAAGCCGGGAGTGCCAACCAGCAAAGTTGCCCAGGGGGCGCCAGTATTGTCCCGGGCAGCGGCAACGACAAAGGGCAGTTGCCGGAAAAATGATTGGTGCTGCGCCGGCATAACCGGGCGGATGGCATGAGGAGCCCATTGGTTCACTTCATCAATCACACCGACACGCGTTTGCACTTCTATTTCGCCCTCATGAAAAGGAGACCATATCGTTGTATTTTCCATAAGAATCACCTCTTTTTTATTGACAGCCCCTTCCCTTGAGGTTGAAAAAAAACTTGAGCCCTTTTTTAATGGCAGGGGAAAATAGTTTGGGGGACAGATAGGCCCCGGCGACCCGCTTGTTGATTTCACCCATGGTGGGATAGGGATGGATGGCAGCGGCAAGGGTGGACAGTTTGACCTTGCCGTTGAACGCCGCCACCCATTCATTGATCAGGTTTCCTGCGCCAGCCCCCAGGATCTGAACCCCGATGGGTTTTTCTTTTTCATCCAGCAGCAGTTTGATTTTACCATCTGTTTTCTTTTCAGCCTGGGCCCGGTCATTGTCTAAAAATGATTCAATAATCGCCTGGCAGTGTATTCCGGCTCTTTTTGCCGCCCTTTCATTCATGCCGATGCTGACCAGTTCCGGGTCGGTATAAGTGACCCAGGGAAGCCAGGTATAATTCACCTTCCTGGGGAGTCGGAACACGGCATTGCTGATCACAATTCCCCCTTCATATCCGGCGGCATGGGTGAACTGGTATCCACCGTTCACATCCCCTGCTGCGTATATGTGGCTGTGGCTGGTGCGCAGCCGGTGGTCCACCCGGATGCCGGACCGCTCCACGGCGATGCCGATGCCGGACAGGCCCAGCCCCTCTGTATTGGGGGATCTGCCCATGCTCACCAAAATGGCATCTGCAGTGAACTGATGTGTATTGCCTGCCGTATCCTTGATTGTTACCTGCCGTCCTTTAGGCAGATCTTCCACCTGCTCTATGGATGCCTTCAGGACAAAATTCACCCCTTCCGCCCTCAACACCTGCATGACACCGTCAGCCATATCTTTGTCCTCTTTTCCCAGAACCTGTGAAGAACGATCAATAACGGTCACCGTTGTGCCGAACCGGTTGAAGGCCTGGGCCATTTCAATGCCGATGGGGCCGGCACCCAGTATGATCATGGACCCGGGCAATGCATCCATGTAAAAAATCTCTTTGTTGGTCAGGTGCGGGGTGTCAGCCAGGCCCGGAATGGGGGGAACCACCGGAGATGAGCCCGTGGCAATCACCCACTTGCCGGCAGAGATCGTTCTGCCATTCAGCGCCACCGCATGCTCATCCACAAACCGGGGCTGCCCGGACATCACTTTGGCGCCCAGGCTGCAGAACCGCTCTTTTGAATCGTGCTGCTGGATGGTATCCACCACCGACCGGATGCGGTCTGCCACCTGCCTGAAATCCACCGGCGGAAGGTCCACCCGGGGCAGGCCAAATGCCTGGGCCTGTTTCATCAGGTGGTACACATGGGCCGATTTGATCAGGGTTTTACTGGGAACACACCCGTAATGGAGGCAGTCTCCCCCCAGTTTGTCCTCCTTCTCGATGACTATTGTTTTCGCCCCCAGTTGTGCCGCGCCGGATGCGGTTGTCAACCCGGCGGCCCCCCCACCAATGATTCCGATATCATATTCGTAATGTCTCATGATCTTTCCTTTTTGATTAAAGAGACCCCTTTTTTGGCCAGAAGGGGGAAGCACCCCAGAAGGGCGAACGACAAAAGCAGCCCCGGAGATACAATCCCTTTTAAAGAATCTATCTGCCCCAGCTGTGTGCCGGCATTGACATATACCAGAGTCCCAGCCAGCATGCCGATCTGGCTGACCAGGTAAAACCGGAAGGTTGTAATGGGTGTCAGGCCCATCACCAGATTGATGATAAAAAATGGAAATACGGGTACCAGCCGCAGGGTGAACAGATAAAATTCGCCTTCTTTGGAAATGCCTTGATTGATGGCCCGCAATTTGTCTTTGAAACGGGCCTGCACCCAGTCCCGCAGTAAAAACCGGGACACCACAAACGCCAGGGTCGCGCCAATCGTGCTGGCAAAGGAGACCACCACCGTACCGGTGAAAAGTCCGAAAACCGTTCCACTTGCAAGGGTCATAACAGCAGCCCCGGGCAGGGAAAGGCCGGTTACAAGAATATAGATACCCATGAATATCCCGATTGTTGCCATTGTGTTTTCCCGATAAAATGCCAGCAGCATCTCCTGCTGTGACTTGATATATTCCAAAGATAAATACCGGCTCAGATCCAGCACAAAAAAGAGAACAAACAGCAGGACAATGGCGCCGATCACCAACCCTCTTGAAACGTTCTTTTTCATGTGTCACACTCCTCTTATTTCTTGTTGATCCGGTGCGCCTCAACCTCATTGAACAGGGTGCTCACCGGTTGACGTTTTGAATACCAGGGACACGCGTTTGCACGGATATTTCTCCTTCAGCATGGGCAGACTTTTGCTTTCTTCAGGAATTGGCCCGCGTTCACTTAAAGGCAGACGCATTCCGGAACCGGATATCCACCCCCTTGCTTAACGTGCGGTGCATAAAGCATCGGCTGGCGATTTCCAGCATCCGCTGTCGTTGACCTGAATCCAGATTCCCTTTCAATTCAATGGTTCCCTCAATAGAGTCAGTTCTATCCTCTTCGCTGCCCATGGACCGGCTCTGATTTTCATCGTTCCGGTTGTGCGCAAGTTCGATGAAGATACTTTCCAGAGCAATGCTTTTATGCTCCGCATACATGCGGAGAGTGATGGCCGCTCACGACCCCAATGCTGCCAGAAGGTAGGAATAAGGTCCCGGGCCGCTGTCATCACCGCCGTCAAGTTCGATACGGTCGGCTGTCAGCCTGTGCCGGCCGGCGATAATTTCCTGGGCATAGCGAAACCCTTTCTTATTGTGTATGGTGACTTTCAGCGCCATTTTTTATGCTCCTTTCATCCAACAAACGGCCGTTTTTCTATCTGCAGGTTTTCGATGGATATTGACCTGATTTTATAGGCGAAGTTCCGTAAGTCCGGGGAAGTCTTCGGGGCGGGGGCCAAGCTTTGGCCACAGGAATTTTCTGTCTTCTTTTCTGATGGGCACATCGTTAATGCTTGCCTCCCGGCGATGCATCAGGCCGTTGCCTGAAAATTCCCACAGCTCATTACCACAGGCCCGGAACCAGTCGCCGGAATCGTTGCGGTACTCATATTGAAACCGCACGGCAATCCGGTTGTCCTCCCAGACCCATAGTTCCTTGACAAGACGATACTCCTGTTCCTGCTCCCATTTGCGGGTCAGAAATGCCTGGATCGCTTCCCGTCCCTGAAGAAATTGAGCCCTGTTTCGCCAGCAGCTGTCCCTTGTGTATGCCAGAGATACCTTTACGGGATCCCGGCTGTTCCATCCATTCTCTGCCATGCGTACTTTTTGTTCTGCTGTTTGCCTTGTGAACGGCGGTAAAGGGGGTCTGTTTTCCATTGTCGTTGCTCCTGTGATCTGATTATAATTTGTCTCCATGATCATTGGGTATCGAAACATGAGCCGGAGTGGCCAACTGCCACTCCGGCCCATGAAGCGGACCGTTTATTTGACACGCAGCGGGTAAGGCGGTGTGGGGATAATCGGGCAGAAATAAGAGTAATTGCCTTTTTTCAGATTAAGCGTGAAGCTTCCCTGCTCACCGTTTTTAAGCAGGATCACCTTCATGCTTGAATTATCCGTGGTGACATTGTTCTGCCCTTTGTTAAAGACAAAACCGGCATCCTTGCCGGACATGTTTTTCACGACAATCTTATATCTGCCTGCCGGAATATCGAAAACATTCCCCTGGGTTTCAAAATAACCCGGATGTTCGATGATCTTAATGGTATCTATTGTACCTGCTGCTGCTGATACGGCCATAAGCCAGAGACTGGTAATTGCGATAATGGTATTGACTATTTTTTTCATGACGTCCTCCAAATATTATTTTTATTTTTGCAAAACCTGGGATTTTCCCAGGTTCCTGCGGCGGGCAGCTGTTATGCGCTGCGCCGAATTTCTGAGTTTTCAAGGGCTTTCATCATTTCAACGGCCTTTTTCGTAGACCAGACCGCATTGGCCATCATACGGAAGTTGACAAGGGCGGCAAGATAGCCGTCTCCTTCCGGAATGATGGCGCCGGCAGTGGCATTCTTGACCACGGCCACTTCAAAGCCTGCTTCCAGCAAGGCCCGCATATGGCTTTCCACACAAAGGTTTGCAGACATCCCGGCCAGGATGACCTGGTCGATATGCTGCTTGCGAAGCTGCAGGACAAGGTCGTTCTGTTCCGGCCCATACACCTTGTGGGGTGAGGCGATGACCGTCTTTCCATCGTTTATGTAGGATTTGTACCGGTCGACAAAGTCAGCGCCAGAGCCTTCCAAACCGGTTACATCAAGTGCCCCGGGGCGGTCGAACATGCCAATGGAATGCATGACTTTTTCCAGGGCGCCTTCAAATTTCCACCTGTGGTCATGGGGATAGTAGTAATGGGGAGAGATGAAGACCGGCAGACTGGCGCTTTTTGCTGCTTTAAACAAGTCTTCAAGATGCTGCACAACATTGTGTTCCATCACGGATTCCCCTACAACCCCCCACGCCACACCGGTTTCATGCAGAAAATCGTTCTGAGGGTCGATCACGACCAAAGCGGACCTTTGGGGATCGAGGACCATATCGCTTGGCGGCAGGCCTGGAGTCTCAGGCTCGGAATAGGCGGGATTCTTAACATAATCTTGACCAGACATTTATAGCTCCTTTATTAATTTAAGTTGTTGGTTCCAACGCATCCGGTTTGATCTTTCTGCGTTTGAATACCTAAGATTTCAAAGAACGTGCCAATCGCCTCAATTATTCATAAGCACCCGTTTTTATAATAAATACACAAGTTGAGGCTTAAGCCTAACAACCACAAAAAATTGTGATCACCAAAATATTGTGGTCAAACAGCAAAATTTTAGATAGGCTTTGTCTATGAATCTTGAATCAAATTACGAACCTGAATATGAATCTTTAAAGACACTTCTTCTGGAAATGGCCAGAGAGCATGCGGTTGCCCCACTTTTAAAATTGATCGTCCGGCAGCTTGCCCAACGTCCTCATGTCGCCTTGGCCCGGATCTGGCTGATCCGGGAGGGAGGCTGTCCCTGTCCGATGAAAGAACAGGCCTGCGATGACAATGAAAGATGTCTTCACCTGATGGCAAGCCAGGGCAGTTCCCTGGTTGACACCAAGGCCGACTGGTCCAGGCTTGATGGTGATTTCAGCCGGTTCCCCCTTGGTTCCCGCAAGGTCGGATGGATTGCAGCCCATGGAAAAGCTGTGGAAGTGCAGAACGTAGAAAAGGATTCAAAATGGATCGCCAGACCGGACTGGGCCCGCAAGGAGGGGATACTCGGATTCGGAGGACAGCCGCTGATCTATAAAGATGAGGTGCTGGGGGTTCTGGTAATCTTCACACGCATTCAGCTAAAGCATGAAGAACTGGTCTGGATGAGGATGATGGCCAATCATGCGGCCACTGCAATCGTCAATGCACAGGCGTTTGAAAAAATTCACCGGCTGCAGGAGCAGCTTGCTCTGGAATGTTCGTATCTACAGGAGGAAGTCAAAGAAGCGCGGGCGTTTGGTGATATGGTGGGTGAAAGCGATGCCATGAAAAACGTCATGAAACAGGTTGAGCTTGTCGCTCCCACAGATGCAAGCGTTCTCATCTTGGGCGAAAGCGGCACCGGTAAGGAACTTGTCGCCCGGGAGATTCACAACCGCAGCTCACGCCGCAAATATCCATTGATCAAAGTCAATTGTGCATCCATCAGCAGGGAATTGTACGAGAGTGAATTTTTCGGCCATGTCAAAGGTGCTTTCAGCGGAGCGATCAAAGACCGGGCCGGAAGGTTCCAAGCTGCCGATGGGGGGACATTGTTTCTTGATGAAGTTGGAGAAATCCCCCTTGACCTGCAGAGTAAATTATTGCGGGTGCTTCAGGAAGGCCAGTATGAACGGGTCGGAGAAGAAACAACGCGAAAGGTTGATGTCCGTATCGTTGCAGCGACCAACCGCAATCTGAAAAAAGCGGCTGAAAAGGGACGTTTCAGGCAGGACCTCTATTACCGTCTGAATGTTTTTCCCATAGAAGTCCCTCCACTCAGGGTCCGGAAAATTGATATTCCGCTTCTTGCCGAGCATTTTTTAGGGTTACTCAAAAAGAAAAGCAATCGAAAACTGCCAAAGTTGTCAACTGCCAACCTAAGGCAGCTTCAAAGCTACAATTGGCCGGGAAATGTCCGTGAACTTCAAAATGTAATCGAACGGGCTGTGATACTGATACAGGGGAATTCATATCATTTTGAACTTCAGGAGGAGGACGCCTCTAGTGATTCAGGCAGAGCAACTACAGCCCCTGCAACACCATCTGATGAATATAAGGTGGTACCGGAATCCGAGATGAAGGAACGGGAAAGGCAAAATATCATCGCAGCACTGGAAAAAAGCAATTGGAAAATATACGGCGATGACGGCGCTGCCAACCTTCTTGACATCAAGCCAACCACGCTCTCTGCCAGAATGAAAAAGATGAATATAAAAAAATCGACCACATAATATAAGAAAGAGGTTTTACCTGATCAATTTTCAGGTTTATCATCGCCTCTATACCACGCCCTCCCTACAGAACAAGCAACCTAAGATTTTCAACAGGCAAGCCTTGATTTGCATGTGCCCCCAATATTTTGCTGTCCGGCCCTAAAATTTTAATGGTTCCAAAAGAAACTCTGCGTGATATCCGACTGAAAAAATACGAATAAACCTCAAAAAACAGAGACTTATTCCCATATTATTGTAACTGGCACGCTATTTGTACTCTTGTATTGGCAAAAGCAGAAAAGCACGGAGCGCCAATACCCATCACTTTTACGACAAGGAAGGCACAAGATGTTTGATCATAAGTCAAAAACCACCCCAGACTGGGATAAAGGAGAAAGCGGGGCATCAAGGAATATGGAACCGGCCTTGCACAAGGAAATGGATAAAGAAGGGAATATCAATGCAGACGTAAAGGATTTTGATGTTAAAAGACATTTGGAATCAGCGTATTGCTTAAACTGACACAAAAAAGCATAAACGGTATAGAAATCTTAGAATCCAATGGCAGATACCGTTCCAACCTGGATTATAATGAAATGAACCAAGCGGTTACCACGACAATCAATGCCCATAATATACACCTTAAGGTGAATTAGATTTTATGCGCGGGGGTATCATGATTACAACTTTTATAAAAGTGCAAGTGGCAAAGCCTATTATAAGTCGTTTCTTTTTCCCCAGAATTCAAAAAGAGTTGTCCTTGATTTGATAGAGAGGAAACCGAAAAATCTTCGCTCCAAACTGCATTAGTATTTTTAATTTTGTGACCACAGACTACCTCAGAAATGAAATCTCATAAATGCTTTATCCAGAGCCCGGACCATTATTAATATTCAACACTCCGAGATTACTTGTTTTTACGGAATTTTGATTTGGGTACTGGGCGACACATGTGTCTATCTTTGTTGACCTATGTCATCGTTCAAAACAACGTTGATTTCTATTGTTATTGGTGACCTGGTTTTCAAAATCTGGCAAATCAAATCGAGATGTTTGAGGTGCGGACTACCTCAGAAACAAGGTCCATTTTCGGGTGGAAACCGACCCAAGAATATCCCTGTCAGCCTTATTTATTTCATTAGATTTGATCTGGATAATAATTTATAAAATTTAACGTTGGAGTTCAGGGGGCCGCTGAGTGTAGCGAGGGGGCCGGGAACTCGCTCCCGGCAGTCCGCTTCAACGAAGGGTTATACAGCAGTTTAAGAATTATTCTTCTGCTGTACAATCGTTACCACGAAATTTCCAAGAAACTATTTTATCATCTATGACTTCAAAAGTAGTTTGGCAGTTGTAATTTAAATTTCGGGCAGGCCTGCCGCCAGAAGAAGTGGTATAAGCAGTGTTTCCTATTACCTTAGTGCTGTAAGTTGGGGCTCTGCCAGGTAAGTAAACATTTCTTGAAGAATTATAAACCAGAAATTTTACACCTCCAGTTTCGTATGTTTGTTGTGGTGGCCCCCAACTTCTAATCAAATCTAATTCAGAAGCCCCTATCCAAGACTCAACAATCTTTTTATATCCTGCTGTTGTTGCACAGCTTGAGACGACTAATGCTAAAAGCAATAAAAAAATAGTTTTTCTCATATTTTCTCCTTATCTGCTGTATAACCACTTATTATCAGTGGGGATATAGTTTCTTCAGAATCAACTTTATTGGAGAATATCCTGGCCGCAACCTATATGGCAAGGGAGAATTTGAACGAGGACTATCTATATTACAAGGTCCGCTTTTCAGATGAGAAAGTGCTCCGGACTATCCCTGTCACTCCTCATGCCAAAGGGAGTATAAGAATTTTAATATTTGAAACGGCTTTTACCCCACAATGCTTTCGTTATTCCTTTCTGTTCGGGAGCTGGTCGAATTTGACTACTTTTTCTAAACCATCGTCCCAATTGGCTTTGTTCCCCCAATAAATATGGCCTTGAGGTTTTATTGGCACATCGCTGTCGAGACTCCCAGCAGGGACAACCAACAATTCTCCATCCATCTGCATATTTGGAAGAGCTGAGCCACAATTCGAGCAAAAACTTTTTATGTGCCCCTCTGATTTAAAATCAAAGATTTTGGCCTTATCTTTTCCCGACAGCCATATTAACCTTGCCGAGGAGGAAAATAGATTAGCGGCATGGGCGGAACCAGTGTCTTTGCGACAACGTTCGCAATGGCAAAGAAAAAAGCTTTCAAACTCTCCGATTATTTCAAAAACAATTTCGCCACAAAGGCAAGATCCTTTATATTTCATGCGCGTTTTCCTAAATTTTATTTAATTATAGTGCGTTTCTATAGAATCAGTTTTGAAGAATTTTTCATTTATCCTCTCAGCAGCAGGAGAATATCTTGACTGCCACCAGAATGGCAATGGGGAATTTGAATTCCGGAAATCAGATTTTTCAAATCGCCATTTTGAGTTGTGGCGAGGACTATTCGTCTGAGAACCTTTTTCAAAATCAAGATGAACAGCTATAGTGCGAAACGCCACCAACGTTAAAAAACGCCTCAGGTTTTAGCCGATAATATTTATCTTCTACCCTTTGAGATTGCTCATCATATGGAGAACTAAGCACTTCTTGCAACTCTCTTACTAATGTGTAGTCACCCAGCATGGCTTGTTGATAGGCGGGGACAATCAACCACTCTCGCCATGCGTATTTGGGGTTGATCTGTTTCATCTTTGCCGATATCTCAGCCAAATTGCCGCCTTTGATAACGAGTTCGTGCCAGCTTTTCAGCCAAGATTGCCATTCCTCATCAAGTTGTTGTGAGGTCTTGCTATAGAAGCTCTTTTTCAAGACTGCAATATTCTCTGGTACATGGGATAATTCACGGAAGAAAATGGTGTAATCCACCTCTGATTTGGTCAGTAACTGCATTAATCCCTGCACTAGCTTTGGGTGATAGTCTGTCAACCCAAGCTTGGCCGCCCACATGTTTTGGATTTGTTTTTGCATTGCCTCTGCAAAACCATGACGTATTTGATCCAATTGTTCCAAAGCTCCGGTATTTTTTGCAAGCAGCGGTCTCACTGCAGCCCAGAACATGTGGTAATTGGCTTCTGCTGCGGTTGGCTGATTGAAGAAGGAAAAGTGTTCGCCACCGCCAGTCCATGGTTGAAACCCAGGGTCGAAGATTTCACAGAATCCAAATGGTCCATAGTCGAGGGTAAAGCCACCTGTGGCGCAGTTGTCACTATTAAAATTACCCTGGCAGTATCCAATACGCTGCCAATTGGCCACTAGTGACGTAAGCCGCCGGCGAAAAAGCTTAGCCAACTCAACCACTTGATCCGCAAAAACAAGATCTTGATTAATATCGTTTTGGTATTCCCGGTCAATTAAATGCGACACAATCATGCGCAACTCTTCTAAGGCTCCTGGATGAGCATTGCCGCGAACCCGGCGGGCAAATAACTCTAACTGACCAACGCGCAAAAAAGATGGTGCAACGCGAGTTGAAATAGCCACAGGATTATCCACCATAATATCAGGATCGGTGGAGTGAGAATCTTGGGAGTACCAGGGCCGGGTAACGCTCTCAGATTTTGATACATACAGGGTTAGAGATCGCGTTGTGGGAACCCCAAGGGCGTGCATATACTCTTGCGCGAGGAACTCACGCACACTTGATCGAAGTACGGCACGCCCGTCTGCACCACGGCAATAAGGCGTTGGTCCGCCACCCTTTAGTTGCATTTCCCAACGTTGTCCTTTGAATACCCCTTCAAATACTGATATCGCCCGACCATCGCCATAACCATTGCCGGTTCCAAATGGACATTGGTGGGTATATTCGGTGCCGTAAATTGACAGGGCATAGCCAGTGGCCCAGCCAATTTTACGCATCGGCTTGTGCGCGGCTGAGATATCACCGGAAAATACCTGGCGAAATTTTGGATCATTTACCAACTCGTCCCTCAACCCAAGTTCATTAAAAAAAGTGCTGCTATGGGTTACATATTCCGGGTCTGGAAGCGGCGTGGGAGTGACCGGTACGAAGTGACCGGAAAAAACCTGACGGGCACGGTGATCGTTACCATCTCCGGTGGCATCAGGATCGGCATTTAAGGTATCCATTAAAGAATAATCAGCTAATCGCACAAACTCATCGAAAGTCGATATGCGCTGCTGAGCAGATGGTTTAGACAATGACATTGTTTCAAATACCTCATAACAGCTATCATCAATTTACATGTGCGAACGGGTAATCGGTATAACCTTTCTCTGCACCGGCGTAAAAGGTCGATGTATCCGGGATATTAAGCTGTTCACCTGTTTTAAATCGATAAGGCAAGTCAGGATTGGCAATAAATAGCTGACCAAAGGCAACGGCATCTGCTTTTTCTTTTACAATAACATCTTCAGCAGTTTCTTTTGTGAAACCTTCATTGGCGATGTAAACACCGCCGAACGATTTCTTTAATATTGGTGCAAACCAATCATCACGCATAGCTTCTCGAGCACAGATAAAAGCGATATTACGCTTTTTTAACTGTTCGGCAACATACGTAAACGTAGCAAGCAGGTTGGAATCTCCCATATCATGGGCATCTCCCCGGGGGGCTAAATGCATACCGACACGATCAGCTCCCCAAACCGAGATAACAGCATCGGTTACTTCCAGCATAAACCTGGCACGGTTTTCCAGACTTCCACCATATTCATCGGTTCTCTTGTTGGTACTATCCTGCAAGAATTGATCGAGCAGATAACCGTTGGCTCCGTGTATCTCAACACCGTCGAATCCAGCCTTTTTAGCATTTTCAGCTCCTATCCGGAATGCTTCAACAATACTGTCTATCTCATCTGTTTGCAGGGCCCGTGGTGTAACAAACGATTTTTCCGGACGAACCAAACTGACATGCCCTTTTGGTCGAACCGCGCTTGGGGCAACAGGAATTTCACCATCGAGGAACATGGGGTCAGAGATCCGTCCCACATGCCACAATTGCAAAAATATACGTCCCTTGGCTTTATGAACTCCGTTGGTAACTTTCTTCCAGCCCTCTACCTGTTTTTCAGACCAGATTCCAGGTGTATCAGCATAGCCGACACCCATCGGAGTAACAGAAGTTGCCTCGCTTATTATTAAGCCGGCGCTGCTTCGCTGGGTATAATATTCTACCATTAAATCATTTGGTGTACGTTCCGAGCCTGCACGACTGCGCGTCAACGGGGACATGATAATACGATTTGGCAGCTCTAATGCACCAATAGTTAAAGGATTGAACAAACTGTTCATATTTCATCTCCTAATCATAGATTGCAATAGTTCTTCACCAAAAAGTAACGAACTATAGAAGTTTGTCAATATTGCATATACCTGCTCGGGCGTTAATTCCTGAATTCGGGCTTGTTTTTCAATATCGTTTCGGATGGTATTGGAATTGAATAATTGGCTTATCAGGAGGGCTATAAGAATTTGAAACTGCTTCCACCCCCACAATGCTTCTGCTATTGAATGCTGTTAAAAAAAGAGACTGGGCGATAACCGATAGACATATTCTGGGGTCTTCGAGTTCTGATATTTTTTTGAAAGTTGGTGATTTAACGCGGTGCTGACCGGCGCAAAAGGTTTGAGCGACATGAGAGCGGAAACCTTTTGCGTCCGAGCCGGTTAGCCTTATTGCTTAAAAAATTATCTGTTTTACAATGGGCGCAGACTGCTGCGAAAAGATATGCACGGATTTATGGAACAGACTATTTATTAACAGATGCAAGAAATTTATCTATTTCCTGTATATATTGCTCTTTCTGATCCAACCATCCGTAATGACCGCATTCATTCAAAAAGACCACTGTCGAATTCCGTAATATCGAATGGGCCCTGAAAGCCGTCCCATCACCGACAATATCCTGTCTTCCCTGGATAATCAGCACGGGTTTGGAAAAATTACGCAACGTTTCTTTGCAGTCAAAATTTATTTCATGAAGATTCCGGAAGACCAATTTATTGATCTGAAGATTCGTATGAGCCAATCTTTCAGCCACCTGAGGGACAAATTTTTTATTATAGAGATATGCAGGAGCCAGGCATTCCCCTTTCTTGTATTTTGCATCATAACCGGTATCTCCCTGTCTGATTTTCTCCAGCCAGTATTTCAGAGACTCTTTTTCCGCCTCGCTCAGTCGGATATTGATATTTGCACTGACATAATTCAGAACCTCCAGATCGATCCCTCCGCTCGAGGACAGGATCATCCCCTTTATGCGTTCCGGGTAACGGGATGCATAATATTCAGCCATCCATCCGCCAAATGAGTGTCCCAGAACAATCCAGTCTTTTATATTCAGGTGCGCCCGCAGACTTTCGATATCCTGTGCCATCCGCTTCATGGTGATCGTGGTATTGTCAATCTTTTTCAATGCGGATTTCCCTGTCCCCCGCTGGTCAAACAAAATGGTCAGGTATTTGTCGGAAAGCAGTTCAGCTAGCGGGGAAAAGCCTTCGGAATCCAATCCGGGCCCTCCGTTTATAATAAGAAAAGGGGAACCGCTTCCGTACGTTTGATAATGTATCTTTCCGTCATCAGTTATCAGGAATCCGCTTTTCTGAGAAAACGCAGGAGGGATTATTATAAAATTCATAAAAAATATGATGAATAACACTTTTTTCATGATTCTTCCTTTCTGTTTCAGATTGTTAAATCAGATTTTCTCATCTGATAGAGGCTAAAAAACGCAACCCGGTGCTGACCGGCGCCGTGAACCCTTGCATAAGCGGCTTGCGAGTTTTCTCGCAATCCGGTTTAATGCAAATGTTATAAGCTCTTTTGATTCTTATGTTTATTTATAAAATCAGTTACAAAATCGACATTAAACGATACAGCTTCGCAGGTTAAGTCCTCACAAATATGTGGTGGATTACCCTCATTAAATCCTTCCGGGCGTAAGACCTTGCACAATAAGGTTTGAAATCGGTTCTCAAACTGCTTTGCATATTCATTACAAGAATCTACGATTTCATCATCAGAAATTTTCCTGCCCCTTCCGATTATCCCTAAGAACATCAATGTACCTTCCACTAAGCCACATTGAGCTCCATATTTCCCTGCTCCGTGCATACCAAGAGCCGCATCAATTATTTGATCTGATAGCTCAATAGAAAATATCTCAGATAATATTTTTAAATTTGTAGTGGCACAATTAATATCATCCTGCCAATAAAGGGTGTTGAAATCGATGACGCAATTTTAACGTTATCCGACAAATTTTCAGTATGTTAGTAATTGAAAAAGCCTCTGTTTAGTTGTATCTTTCAAGCGCCTAAACAAAAAGGAAACAACACCACAGAGGCTTTATGCATACAAAAAATATCAGGCGAATCATCACAAAGCAATTGAAAAAGAGTTTTCCGAACTGGAAAAAGATGACAAGGAAGTCCAAAAAAGAGCTGACAAAGCAAATCATGATGGAAGTTTTGGATAATTATGATTATTCTCAAACCTTGGACATCCCCATCGAAGAACTCATAGGAGTTGAAGATCAGGCCCCCTCAGCAGAGATTCGTAGCCTTCCTGAGATGGCGTCCTACATTGAAAATTTTCATTCCGACAACCTGTTTCATTTTGACACCCTGAAAAAGCCATACCCTGAAATTGTAGACCCGGAATTGCAGTTTGTTGACCAACTTATAGACAACCAGATTATCAACAGCTTGATTGCGCCTGACGGATATTCCGCTGTGCACAGGGATATTCAACCCTACCAGTTATTTCGGATGGAGCTTTTAAAAATAATCAAATACCCTGAAATCAGTTACAGGAAATTTTGCAGCGATGAATATTTTGGCAGGGAACGAAAGCAAAACAGGCGTTTTGTGAGACTGCCTTTAAATACCAAACACCAGGCAGATCATACTGAATTGTGTCACTTCCGGCGTGGCCTGAATTTCAAACAATTGATGAATGTCCTGGTATATTTCCTCCATCATTTTTATAAATCAGGCTGTCTGGAGAGTGCCGTTATCCATGGTGTTGATTCCAGTGAACTGCCGTCTGAAATCAATTACCCCCTTTGCACAATTCAGGTCAAAGGCAAAAAAATACGAATGTATTCCGATCCGGACTGTGATTGTGGAAAACGCCGGAATAAAAGGGATAAATCGTATTACGTCATTGGCTACCGGCTTCACACCCTAACAGCCATCAACCCATCGACAGGCCATAGTTTTCCATTGGTATCCCTAATCGGGGCGGCAAATCATCATGACAGCCTGTTTTTAAAACCGTTGATCAAGCTTGCTCAAACATTGGGTATTGATATCAAATTGATAACCGCCGACCAGGCTTATCACGATAGTGATGGTTCGGTTCTCAACGAAACCGGTGTCTATGTCGTCACCCCTGCATCGGAGAAAGCCAAACTTCCTGACAACGTTTTGGAATCGCCATTAAGGGTTGCCTGTAATGATTCTTGTGAGATTCCAATGCAGTTTTTGGGATCGACACCGGAAGGCCACGAATTTGGATGTGATGCCGTTCCGGGTGAGTGTGCGTTTGAATCAAATTGTTCAAAATCAAGGATCGTTGATTTTGACAGCGGCTATTTTCAACCAATGCCGATTTTTCATAGCGGATCTCAAGACGCAATCGAGATCCGGAAAAACTGTGAAAGGCCCTTTAATCTGATGAAAAAAAGAGAAGGCCTCGAACAAACACGGGTAAGAAGCCAGCATGGTGTGATTGTCCGATCAACTCTGACGACTATCGTAACATTGTTGATTGAAATGGCCGGAACAAGGCATAAACCAATGAAAAAAGAAGATGGGCAAAAGGAGTTGTTTGCTGCCACAGGATGAATTGAACGTTCAATGCGGGATTTTTTCTGAGCCGATTGATCGGTCGCTATTGGTATATCTGAATACAACAAAGGCCGCCGTCTGAAATAGATTTTATGCGGTAAAAAACAAAACCAGATATTGCTACGGTAAAAGCCGGACAATCTGACATTGGAAAAAAGAATTACAAACGCGTGGGGCACCTATAACGAAACAGAAATTTGAACGGTTTCAACACCCTTTTATAGTTACCCGTTTGTGATTTTCCAATTCCATAATACTGTGGATTATCCCTGCCCCTCTCTATGGTCTTGGCGGTTTAAAATATCATTACACCAAAAGAATGCTGTAAATGGACAAATTAAACCTATTTTTTTGCAAGAACCTCATCAACCCATGACATAGCAGCCATAGCGTTGGGAAAACCTGTAGTAGTCACAGCCAACAACACTGCATGTCTGATCTCGTCTTCAGTTGCCCCGGCACTATACGCCTTTCGTACTGCGGACATTACAGCGCCTCTTGAATTCGCTCCCATTGCAATCCCCAACTTAATCAGATCTTGATATTTTTCTTCTAGAGGACCGGCATTTCGGCATGCCTCCCCCAGATCACTATATTTTTTTAAAAGATCTGGATAGGTTTTGGAAAACGCCTCATATGGCTTTGGTAAATGCATAACTTCTCCTATCCTGAGATATCAACAGAACTTTATTTTTCTTTGGATCTTATCCATCATATAAAAATGGGGAATTAAAAGTAACGATTCCAATCAAATGGAGTAAGTCGAAACCCTGGAGCCAAAAAGAGAACTCCCAAGCCTTTATTGAAGTTGTATCGCCTACTTTCGTAATTGGTAGCTTGGATCGAAAACCTGGCAGATCAAATCAAGGACTTGAGGTGTGGACTATCCTTCGGTAAGGCTCCGTTTTTCGATCGGACGACTCCCCAGACTCCCTGTAGTTGCAGGATTCCTATATATTTCAACATGGGCTCTATTTTGGGCAATGATCATAACTTTCCAAACTTGTGGGGAGGCGTCCGGGGTTGCAGTCCCGGATGCCGGATCTGCATATTTTGATTCAGATGCGCAAGTCCCGGGAGTTCAAGGGAAAACCAGTTTCTCTTCAAAGGTCAGCACTGCCCGCTTCTCCCGGGTTATAGAAAATCCGATTTTGCGGAATCCCGGTTCGGACAGGCCCGGCGTCCCAGGGTTACGCCCTATTTTTTATTAGGTAAATTGAATCAATTCTTCGCAGAATGCATCCAGGGCCTGCGCCAGATTCTGCTCATCTGCCTCGGTGGGGGCCCCTGCCATTCGTAAAACCCGAGCAGATCCCAGCCCGAATTATCTACCGGTCAAACCAATGGGTCGTTTTTTTACAAAAACCAACCAGCATCAGCATTACCGGGACCTCAATCAGAACACCGACTACCGTGGCAAGAGCGGCTCCGGATGACAGACCGAACAGCATTACAGCCGTTGCAATGGCGACTTCAAAATGATTGGATGCACCAATCATGGCAGCCGGAGCTGCATCCTCATAATTTAGCTTGAGAAATCTTGCCCCTGCATATCCCAGGGCAAAGATGAATATTGTCTGGATGAAAAGCGGTATGGCAATCCAGAGAATGGTCAATGGACTGGCGGTGATGACTTCGCCCTTAAAGCTGAACAGCAGCACCAGGGTCAGAAGAAGTGCACTGATGGTCACCGGAGTCAGGACACCTAAAAATTTTTCCTTGAACCAGGTTTCCCCTTTGGCTGAGATAATCCATTTTCTCGAAAAATAGCCTGCCACGAGCGGCAGGGCAACATAGACACCCACTGAAAGGGCAAGGGCCTGCCAGGGGATGGGAAGTTTACCAACGCCGAGCAGGAAACCGCCCAGCACCCCGTATAATACCAGCATGGTAAGGGAATTGAGCGCAACCATAACCAGGGTTAAGCCGTCATTGCCCCTTGACAGATACCCCCAGACAAGGACCATTGCCGTGCAGGGTGCAATACCCAAAAGGATGCATCCTGCAAAATAGCTTCGCCACAAAGGAATTTGAAGCATATTAATGCCGTCCTGCAGAACAACAATGCCGGCTCCGTGTGCGGCGCCGATGGGCAGATCAAGACCAAAAGGCATTTTTACAAGATCCACGGCCTCTGCACCGATAAAGGATTTAAAAAGAAAACCCAGAAAAAACAGGGAGATTGCGCACATGGTGAAGGGCTTGATGCCCCAGTTGATGAACAGAGTTAAAAATACAGGCCGGCCGCTTTTCCCTGCCTTGATCACAGAAGTAAAATCAATCTTAGCCATGATGGGATACATCATAAAAAACAGACAAACCGCAATGGGAATGGATACCACCGGGGCTCCGTTCACCTTTATGGACATCCCATCCAGGGATCCGGCAAGGTCCGGAGCGATTTTACCCAGAAGAATTCCGCCGATAATAGACAATCCGACCCAGACCGTCAGATAGCGCTCAAAAAGACTGGTCATTCTGCGGTCATTGCCGGTATCCGTGTTCATTGTTCTCTCCTTTGGCTGACAAACTATTTGGTTCGCTTGTTTATGTTTTCAGGCATTTTTTCAACAAACGCTTTGATCTCATCCCTGATTTTCCGGTAGCAGTCCAGCTGCTGTTCCCCATTGCCACCCTGGTCTGCAATCTCTTGTGCCATCTTGGGCGGATCATCAAATCCGACATGGATAACCTTAGGCGGGGGTGGAAAATATGGACAGGTTTCGTGGGCATGTCCGCAGACGGTGATGACAACATCCAGTTCCGTATCTTTAAATTCGGCAATCCGCTTGGACCTATGGGTTGAGATGTCCACCCCGGCTTCGGCCATTACTTTGACCGCATTGGGATTCAGGCCGTGTGTTTCAACACCGGCAGAGTAAACCTCAATGATGTCTCCCTTTAGTTTTCGGGTCCATGCTTCCGCCATCTGGCTGCGGCAGGAATTGCCCGTGCAGAGGAACAATATTTTGAGCTTTTCTTTCATCACGTATCTCCCTTTACTCTTTTGCCTTGGTGAAGGCACTGCTTTTTCTTTGTTTCCGGCTCAGTTCTTCGCAGGGGATAAGCAATATTTTTTTCAATGCTTCCGAATCCTTTTCCGCCTGCCCGGATTCCTGAATCTGACCTTTCACCCACTCCAAAAGAGGGACCAAAGAGGATTCCTCCCGGTTTATTCGAAAGTATATCCACCGTCCCTGCTTACGGTTTTTCAACATCCCGGCATTGACCATCAACCCCAGATGCCTGGAAGCCGTGGCTCCGGCTATCCCTAAAAATTCAGTTATCTGACAGGCGCATAATTCATCATGGGCCAGCAGCACATTTAGAATCCTGAGCCTGTTTTTATCCGATATTGATTTGATTATAGAAAGTGTTTGATCCATAGAACCCATATGATTTTATAGTTAGCTAAATAACGAATTAAGTATATGGGGTAGAGAGCTTTTTGTCAATATGGTTACATTTGAAGGGGGGATGATTAATTGACTTATGAGATATTTTTTTGTCACAATCCTAGAAAAAAATACCAAATAACATCAGATCCTTAAGTGATTTATAAAAAAAATGATAAATTCATTTTTTTGAATATTATGAACAGATCAAAACAATACAAGGGGGATTTTATCACATGACAATCAATCGGAATTTTGCTTCACCATGCGGACTTTACTGCGGCGTTTGTGCAATCCATATTGCGGATCGTGATAACAATGAAAAATTCAAGGAACGGCTGGTTGGGCTTTACAAGGGTGGTGTTCCCGGGAAAGGGATTCTGCCGAATAGTGAAAATATCACAACAAGCGACATCAAATGCGACGGATGTCTTTCTGATAATCTTTTTATGCATTGTAAACAATGTGATATCCGGGATTGTATAAAAGAAAAAGATTATGAGGGGTGCCATCAATGTGATGAATTCCCTTGTAAATATATAGATGATTTTTCAATGGATGTCGGCAAAAGGGTGATTCTAAGATCTGTCCCATATAGAAAAAAATATGGGACAGAAAAATGGATTGAAGATGAAGGAGCTCGTTATTATTGCCCGGAATGCGGGAATAAGGTTTTTCGGGGTGTTGTGAAGTGTAATAAATGCAAAGTGGCTCTAAACTTGGATTAATTTCTTTCGCTGGATACCCAAGCTACCATCCTGTACCGGAGAACATATGATGAGACATGGGAAAGGATCACAGAACAGAACTCACTTGAGGGTATGTCCGGCAAGGTTGATTTTTCCCCTCACTTGAAATAGGCTGATTCAGAACAAAAACCCTGCCGCTGATCCGGCAGAAAAATCACTACATCCATGTAAGGAGAATCAGGAACATGTGGAGACCTTCTGTGTGCACCAAGGACTGTCCGGATGCGTGCGGACTTCTGGTCAAAGTGGAACAGGGAAAAATCACCAAGGTAAAGGGGGACCCGGACCATCCCTTTACCCGGGGCTTCATCTGTAAAAAGGCAAAATTTTTTCCCGACCATGTGCACAATAAGGACAGAATCCTGACCCCTTTAAAACGCAAAGGCCCCAAAGGGTCCGGCCAGTTTGAGCCTATAAGCTGGGACGAAGCCCTTGACCGGGTAACGGATCAGATCCAAAAGGTCTGTTCCGATTTCGGGGCCCAGGCCATCCTGCCCTATCACTTTGCCGGTCATATGGGGATTGTCCAGCAGCACGCCGGCCATGCTTTTTTTCACAAACTCGGGGCCAGCCGGATGCTGTCCACCATCTGCGGCCCGGCGTCGGGTGAGGGCTTCAAGACCACCCTGGGAGCCGGGCCCAGCACAGATATCGAATCTGCCGTGGATTCGGATTTTATCGTCATCTGGGGCAGCAACACCCTCACCACCAATGTCCATGCCTGGCCCTTTTTCCAAAAGGCCAGGGGAAAAGGCGCTCCCATCGTGGTCATTGATCCTTACCGGAACCGGACTGCCAAAGAGGCCGACATTCACCTGATGCTGAAACCCGGAACCGACGCGGCCCTGGCCCTGGGAGTGATGAATATTCTGATCCGGGAAAGCCGGGTCGACCTGGAATTTGTGAAGAACCAGACCCTCGGATATGAGGACCTGGTAAAACGGGCGGCAGAATACCCCCTGGAAAAGGTCTCCCGGATCTGCGGGGTCCCGGCCGGCCAGATCAAAGATTTCGCACTTGCCTACGGAAAGGCAAAAGCCCCCTTTATCCGGACCGGGTGGGGGCCGGGCCGACAGCTCAGGGGGGCCATGGCCATGCGGACCATTGCCTGCCTTCCTCCCCTGGTCGGAGCGTTTACAACCAAGGGAGGGGGCATTACCCGGAGCCTTGGGGGAGGACCTTCGGACATCACCCGGTTGACCCGGCCGGATCTATGCCCGACCGGGACCCGTGTGATCAACATGGTGGAGTTGGGGAATGCCCTGACTCAACTTAGTGATCCGCCTGTCAAACTCTTTTACAACTACATGAGCAACCCGGCTGCAGTGGCGCCCCAGTCGGCCAGGATCCTTCAGGGCATGGCCCGGGAAGACCTGTTCACCGTGGTCCACGAACTCTTCATGACCGATACGGCCCTGATGGCCGACATCATCCTGCCCTCGGCAAGTTTCCTGGAGATGATGGATCTTTACAAGAGTTACGGCCAGAATTATCTGCGCATCGCCCGGCCTGTGATTCCTCCCCTAGGAGAGAGCCGGGCCAATCTATCGATCTTCCAGTCCCTGGCCGCCCGGATGGGATATGAGGAAGAGGTATTCGGTCTGGATGAGGAGGAACTGATCAAGGGGTTTCTTCAGGACGGCCATCCCAGCCTGGAGGGGATCGACCGCGAAGCCCTGTGGCAGGGAAAGGCTGTGCGGCTGAACATCCCGTCCAATCCCTATGCCCAGGGATTCAATACCCCGTCGGGCAAGGTGGAGTTCTTCTCCCGGGCCTGGCAGGAAAAGGGACTGGATCCCCTGCCCTGCGGCCGGGTATGGCGGGACCCGGACGGAGAGGATAAATTCGGCCTGGAGCTCATCACCCCACCCCATCATCTTTTTCTCAACTCCGCCTTTAACGAAATCGAGGGAATCCGAGAACTTGCCGGAAAGGCCCGTCTCCTGATCCATCCCGATGACGCCCGGGACAGGCGCATCGTCCAGGAAGATCCTGTCAGGATGTTCAACGATAGAGGGGAGTGCCGTGTCCATGCCAGGCTCACCCGGGACACCCGGCCCGGTCTGGTGGTGGCCGAGGGACTTCACTGGCCCAGATTCATGAAAGGGGGAAAGGGCATCAACCAGCTGACCAGTCAGCGGCTGACGGATCAGGGGGAGACCTGTGCGTTTCACTGCAGCCGGGTAGAAGTAGAAACCCTTACCGCCAGCAAGGCAACTTGCTGACGGCCAGAGTGCCCTGCCTTACCCCTGCAATAGAATCTCTTTCAGATACCGACCCGTATGACTCTGTTTTTCCCGGGCCACATCTTCCGGCGATCCGGCCGCAATGATCTCTCCCCCGCTTGCCCCGCCCTCGGGGCCCAGGTCAATGATCCAGTCCGCAGTCTTGATCACGTCCAGGTTGTGCTCGATGATGACCACGGTGTTGCCGGCGTCCCGAAGGCGCTGGAGCACCTTGAGCAATAGCCGCACATCCTGGAAATGGAGCCCGGTGGTGGGTTCGTCCAGAATATAGAGGGTGTCCCCTGTGGCCCGCTTGGCCAGTTCCCGGGCCAGCTTGATCCGCTGGGCCTCGCCCCCGGACAGGGTGGTGGCTGCCTGGCCCAGCTTGATATAGGAGAGGCCCACATCCATGAGGGTGTCCAGGATGCGGGTGATTCTGGGATGATTCTCAAAGAGTTCCCGGGCCTGGAGAACGGAGAGATCCAGGACATCGGATATGGAATGGCCTTTATAGGCGATTTCCAGGGTGGAGCGGTTGAACCGCTTCCCTTCGCAGACCTCGCAGGGAACAAAGACATCGGCCAGAAAGTGCATCTCCACCTTGATGTATCCGTCCCCCTTGCAGGCTTCGCACCGGCCTCCCTTTACGTTAAAGGAGTACCTTCCCTTTTGATATCCCCGGGCCTTGGATTCCGGGATCATGGCAAAGAGATCCCGGATATGATCAAACACCTTGGTATAGGTGGCCGGGTTGCTCCGGGGGGTCCGGCCGATGGGCTTCTGGTCGATGTTGATCACCTTGTTCAGGTGGGAGAGGCCGATGATCCCCTTATGGGCCCCGACAGCCATCTGGGATTGATGAAGATTGACAGCCAGGGCCGGGTAGAGGATCTGGTTGATCAGGGTGGATTTACCGGCCCCGGACACCCCGGTTACGGCCGTGATCAGGCCCACCGGAATTTTGGCGGTCACGTTTTTCAGATTGTTTTCCGAGGCCCTTTGAATGGAGACCCATTTTCTTTTCTTGGGTTTTACCCGATTTTTCGGGACTTCTATCTTCTCTTCTCCGGTTAAGAATTTGCCCGTAACCGAGGCCGGGTTGGACCGGATCTGGGCCGGGGTTCCCTGGGCAACGATCTGCCCCCCCAGGTGGCCGGCCCCGGGACCGATGTCGATGATCCAGTCCGACTCTTCCATGGTCTCCTGGTCATGCTCCACCACAATGAGGGTATTTCCGATATCCCTTAAATGCTGAAGGGTTTTGAGCAGCCGGATATTGTCCCTCTGGTGGAGGCCGATGGAGGGTTCATCCAGAATATAGAGGACCCCGGTGAGTTCGCTGCCCACCTGGGAGGCCAGCCGGATCCGCTGGGATTCCCCCCCGGACAGGGTGGGTCCGCTCCGGTCCAGGGAAAGATAATCCAGGCCCACATTGACCAGGAAGCCCAGCCGGTCGGAGATCTCCTTGAGCAGTTCCCCGGCGATCAGCTTTTTGCTGCCCTCAAGGTCCAGGCTGTTCACAAAATCATGGGCCTGGCGGACGGTCATCCCGGTGAGGTCGATGATGGATTTCCCCTTGATGAGCACGTGGAGGATCTCTTCCCTGAGACGCTTTCCTCCACAGGCCTTGCAGGTGCTGGCCGTCATGAATGCGGAATAATATTTTTTCTGGGACTCGGACTGGGTGGACTGGTACCGCCGCATCAGGGTATGGATCAGACCCTCATGGGTCCGGGTGAACTCCCCCTGGATCTTGGCTGAATTCCATTTGACTTTCATCTCACGGGATCCAGACCCGTACAGGATGAGGTCCTTATGCTTTTTGGACAGATCTTTCCACGGCTTATCAAAATCTATTTTAAACTGCTCTTCCATGGCCAGGAGCTGGCCCCTGCCCCAGGAGTTGTCATTGGAAAACCGGGGTTTCTGGATAAAATAATTCTTCCAGGGCAGGACCGCCCCCTGACGGATGCTCAGATTCTTGTCCGGCACGATCTTGTCCGGGTCCATGGAGAGCAGGGTGCCGATGCCGTTACAGTCCGGGCACATGCCCAGTGGGGAGTTGAAAGAAAAGATCTGGGGAGTGAGTTCAGGATAGGCAATGCCGCAGCAGGAGCGGGCCTCGCTCATCTTCCGGTCCTCCCGGCCCAGGATGTGGACGATGATCTGGCCGTTCCCGAGTCCCAGGGCCGTTTCCACGGAATCGGTGAGCCGGGATTGAAACTCTTTTTCTTTTTTGATGACCAGGCGGTCCACCACCACCTCGATATTGTGCTTTTTGTTCCGGGCCAGGGCCTGGACCGCTGCAAGCTCCTGGACCACCCCGTCCACCCGCACCCGTCCGTATCCCTCTTTTTTCAACTCCTCCAGGCGCTCCCTGTGCTCTCCCTTCCGGTTCTCCACGATGGGGGCCAGGATCAGGATCTTTGAACCCGGGGGCAGGTCCATGATCTGGGATACCATGGACTGGGCATGGCCCCGGCCCACTTTCTCCCCGCATTTGCAGCAGTGCTGGGTGCCCACCCGGGCGAAGAGAACCCGAAGGTAGTCATAAATCTCCGTGATGGTTCCCACGGTGGATCTGGGATTCTTGGACGCGGCCTTCTGCTCGATGGCGATGGTGGGGGAGAGCCCCCGAATCGTATCATACTTGGGTTTTTCCATCTGGCCGATGAACTGTCGGGCATAGGAGGAAAGGGACTCCACATACCTTCGCTGGCCCTCGGCAAAGATGGTGTCAAAGGCCAGACTCGATTTCCCCGAACCGGAAACCCCGGTGACCACCACCAGGTTTTTCTTGGGGATTTCCACATCGATATTTTTAAGGTTATGCTCCCTTGCCCCTTTGACAATGATGGAATCCAATTCCTTGGAAGCCTGTACGGGCAGGACCCTGACATTTGTCTGGGTTTGGATATCCGCACAGGCACTGCTTTCGTGTTTCATTTTTTTCTTTTACCTTATCTATTCCCCCCCTGCCCGGGCGTTCCACCGGACAGGACAGATCCGTTTCAGCAACAATTTTACACAAATTCTATTTGAAAATCATAAGCATGGCCGGGTCAAAGTAAACCTCGACCTTGCATGAAAAAATTGTAGGAAAAGAGGAAAACGGCTGAAGTCTTCCCGGCTTTTGCAACCCTGGGGTAAGCCTTGATACAAGATAAACACCGAAATCTCTTGAAATTATTATCATAGATATTATGCTGTAGATCATGAAAAATATAGATCCCTACAGTCTGGCCTTTTCTTCCTGCCCCAACGACACCTTTATCTTCAAGGCAATTGCCGGGTCATTTATTGATCTAAAAAAGATGTCCTTTCACATCTCAATGGAAGATGTGGAAACCCTGAACCAGAATGCCGCAAAAGGAAAATACGACATCACCAAGCTCTCCTTTGCCGCCCTGGGCAGTCTTCTGGAAAAATACGGCCTGCTCAGGACCGGATCGGCCCTGGGCCGGGGATGCGGCCCTCTGATCATCTCCCTGCCCGGCCGGAGCCTGGATGGGGAGGGAAAACAGAAGATCGCCGTTCCGGGACTGGGCACCACGGGTTTTCATCTGTTCAGATTTTACCTGAACGATCAATTCCCCGGGGTGGATCCCCAGATCCTTCCCATGCCCTTTGAAAAGATCATGCCAGCCGTCATGGAGGGTTCCGCCGACTTCGGGGTCATCATCCACGAGGGGCGGTTTGTATACCAGACCATGGGCCTGGAAATGAAAGCCGACCTGGGCCAGTGGTGGGAAGACCAGACCGGGCTGCCCATCCCCCTGGGCTGCATTGCCGTGCGCCGGGAACTGGGAGAGGCCTTTGCCCGGAAAATGGAATCCCTGATCCGGGACAGTATTGATCATGCCTTTGCCCACCCGGACATGGGAAAAGATTATATTCAAGCCCATGCCCAGGAAATGGATGAGGCCGTAATTCAAGAGCATATCAAACTCTATGTAAACCAATATTCCCGGGATATCGGAAGCGCCGGAGAACAGGCGGTTATCCGGTTTTTTGACACTGCGGTAAAGGCCGGTCTCATGGAAAAACCCCGATTTTCCCTGTTTGCCTGCTGACAGGATCAATTTTGAAATCTCCAATCCTTCCAGACAAGGATGTTTTCATCCAAAAAGTGGCTGAAACCATCCGGGAACACGAAATGCTCCGCGACAGGGATGCTGTCCTGGTCGGTCTGTCCGGCGGGCCGGACTCCGTGGCCCTGGCAAGGGTGCTTCTGGATCTTCAGCCTGAATTCAGACTCCGGCTCGGCCTGGCCCACCTCAACCACATGCTCAGGGGAGATGAGTCTGTCCGGGATGAAAATTTTACAATTGAGTTTTCAAAAAAATGCAGCCTTCCCCTGTTCACCAAGACCCTGGATATCGGCTCCATGGCGGCAGAATCAAAAATCTCCCTGGAAGAAGCCGGCCGAAAGGCCAGGTACTCTTTTTTCAGACAGACCGCCCAAACCCACGGATTTTCCAGAATCGCCCTGGGCCACAACCGGGATGACAATGCCGAGCAGGTTCTCCTCTCCCTGGTCCGGGGGACGGGCCCGGGGGGATTAAAAGGGATTTTGCCCAAAAGGGATTCTCTCTTTATCCGGCCCCTGATCCGGATGGCCAAATCCGAAATTCTTGATTTCCTGGACAGAAGCAATCAGGATTTTATGGTCGATTCCAGTAACGAGGATCCCTCTTTTTTAAGGAACAGGGTCAGGCATGTTCTGATCCCGTTTCTGGAAGAATCCTTTAACCCGAAGATCAGGGGCTCCCTGGACCGTCTGAGCCGCATCCTCCAGGAGGAAGAGGATTTTTTCCGGGACCTGGTGACAGAAGGGCTCCGAACCTGCCTGAAAGAAGAGAAATCCGGCTCTGTGAGCCTGTCCCTCCCGGAACTCTCCCGGCTTCATCCGGCCCTGGCCAGCCGGGTTCTGAGAGCGGCCATTTCCAGGGTAAAAGAGAATTTAAAAAAAATCTCCATGGCCCATATCCGGGAAATCAGGGACTTCATGGCCCGGGCCGAACCGGGAAAACACCTGGACCTTCCCGGCCGGATCAGGATATATAAAACCCGGGACAGGCTGACGGTCAGAAAAGAGGACATTTCCCTGAGGGACCTGGGCAGACGGGAGAAGCTCCAGACACGTTTATCCAAGGGAAAGAAGGGGCCAAAAGCCTGAAAACTTTTTCTTGTATATTCCCATATCATGTTTATATATTAATTAACTTTGGTTCCATAACAAAACAAGGAAGGAACAGAATTGAATCAATTTTACAAAAATATATCCCTGTGGCTGGTAGTGGTCCTGATGATGGTCATGCTCTACAATATCTTCAACCAGCAGCAGAGCAGTCAGATGGATATCGGATACTCGGAATTTTTGTCCATGGTGGAATCCGGCCGGGTCCAGAATGTGGTGATCCAGGGACAGGACCTTTACCTTACCGACTCCTCCGGAGCCAAATTCAAGAGTTTTGCCCCGGATGACGGGGATCTGATCCATCTCCTGAGAACCAACGGGGTGGCCATCAAGGCCAAACCCCCGGCGGAATCCTCCTGGCTCATGTCCATTGTGGTTTCCTGGCTGCCCATGATCGTCCTCATCGGGGTCTGGATTTTTTTCATGCGCCAGATGCAGGGCGGAGCCGGCGGCGGCAAGGCCCTTTCCTTTGGGAAGAGCCGGGCCAGGCTCATTGATGACAAGGGTGAAAAAGTCACCTTTGCCAATGTGGAAGGCATAGACGAGGCCAAGGAAGAACTGACCGAGGTGGTGGAATTCCTGAAGACTCCGGGCAAGTATACCCGCCTGGGGGGCCGCATTCCCAAGGGAGTCCTTCTGGTGGGGAACCCGGGGACCGGGAAGACCCTTTTGTCCCGGGCCGTGGCCGGGGAAGCCGGTGTGCCTTTCTTTACCATATCCGGCTCCGATTTTGTGGAGATGTTTGTGGGCGTGGGCGCTTCCAGGGTCAGGGACCTCTTTGCCCAGGGCAAGAAAAACGCCCCCTGTATCATATTCATCGACGAGATTGATGCTGTGGGCCGCCAGAGAGGCGCAGGCCTGGGCGGAGGACACGACGAACGGGAACAGACCCTGAACCAGCTCCTGGTGGAGATGGACGGATTTGAATCCAACGAAGGGGTGATTCTCATGGCGGCCACCAACCGGGCAGATGTCCTGGACCCGGCCCTGCTCAGGCCCGGCCGGTTTGACCGGCAGGTGGTGGTGGATATGCCAGACATAAAAGGCCGGGAAGGCATCTTACGGGTTCACATGAAAAAGACCCCCCTGGACAGGGACGTGGACCCGATGATTCTGGCCAGGGGAACCCCTGGATTTTCCGGTGCAGACCTGGAAAACCTGGTCAACGAGGCAGCCCTGCTGGCAGCCAAGCGGGACCATGAAAAATTGACCATGAAGGACTTTGAAGACGCCAAGGACAAGGTCTATATGGGTCTTGAACGGAAATCCAAGGTCATCAAGGAAGAAGAAAAAAAGACCACGGCTTACCACGAAGGCGGCCATGCCCTGGTGGCAAGGTTCCTGCCCAATACCGACACCGTGAACAAGATCACCATCATTCCCAGGGGCCGGGCCGCCGGTGTCACCTGGTTTCTCCCCGAAGAAGGAGATTTCAAGTACAAGGACCAGCTGGAAAATGAACTGGCCATTGCCTTTGGAGGCCGGGTGGCCGAAGAGATCATCTTCAAAAGGATCTCCACCGGTGCCTCCAACGACATCAAACAGGCCACCAAACTGGCCAACCGCATGATCCGGAGTTTCGGCATGAGCGAAAACCTGGCCCCCCTCTCCTATGAAGACCATGATGACAATATCTTCATCGGCAGGGAAATGACCCAGGCAAAATCCTATTCCGAAGCCACGGCCCAGAAAATCGACGCAGAAGTGGCCATGATCATTGACCGGGCCTATAAAAGGGCCAAGGAGATCCTGGACAAAAATATGGACATCCTCCATGCCCTCACCGACCTGCTTTTGGAAAAAGAAACGGTTATGGGATCTGAGCTGGATGACCTGATTGCGGAAATGAGGCCGGACTTTGATTTTTACGGCCGGAAAAACGTCAAAGCCGACCCAACCCCCCAGGCTAAAGAAAAAGCTGCCGGGGAAGAGCCGGCTGGAGAAGAGACGGATGAACCGGACCGGGAAGAACCTGCCGAGGAGGATGTACCCCAGGCGGATCCGCAAGATTCCCAAGACGAAGATCCAAAAGATAAAGAATAATCGGCAGAGGCCGGAATCCATCCCGGGATTCCGGCCTTTCCTTTACTGATAAAATTATAGACACTCTCTGAAACCCATGCAGACATTCCATCTTCAGTTTAAGCGTTTCAACCTTGAGCTCGGCTCCCAGACCTGCATCATGGGCATTTTGAATGTCACCCCGGATTCCTTTTCCGACGGGGGGAAATTCGCCACCCTGGAAAATGCCGTTGCCCAGGGCATACGGCTGACCAAAGACGGGGCCCATATCCTGGACATCGGGGGAGAATCCACCCGTCCCTTTTCCGCTCCCGTATCCGAACAGGAGGAAATGGACCGGGTGATCCCCGTGATTGAAGCCCTTTCCCCCAAAATTGACATTCCCATATCCATTGATACGATTAAGTCGACTGTGGCCCGGGCCGCATTGGATGCAGGGGCAGCCATCATCAACGACATCTCCGCCTTTGAGAAAGATCCGGCCATGGCCGACCTGGCTGCCGAAAAAAAGGTTCCCGTGATCCTCATGCACATGAAGGGAACCCCGGAGACCATGCAGGTCAATCCGGATTACGGTGATCTCATGGAGGAAATCACCGGATATCTTCTCCATCGTGCTGAGTTTGCCATTGAAAAAGGGGTGGACAGGAACACGATTATCCTGGATCCGGGCATCGGCTTCGGCAAAACCGTGACCCACAACCTGGTCATCATCAACCAGCTCAAGAAAGTGGCTGCCCTGGGTTTTCCAATACTCATGGGGACCTCCAGAAAATCCTTTATCCAGAAGGTCCTGGGACGGGATAAGGCCATCGGTCCGGACCATGAAAACACCGAAATCGGGACCCTTGCAACACTGGCTGCCTCAATTGCCAACGGAGCTCACATCCTGAGGGTCCATGATGTATCCCGGGCACTGCCCTTTACCCGAATCATCGATGCTGTCAGGAATGCCTGATCAGGGAATTACCAGGATCCTTGTCCTGTTCCTGTCTGCGTTCCTGCTTTCCGGATGCACCCCGGAACCGGCGGAAACAGACCTTCTCCTGCCCGTGGTCTTTTCCAATGTTCCGTCGGACATGGTCCTGACCTCTTTTAACACCGATAAGATCGAAATCCGGGTCCAGGCCGAGCCCAGTCTCATCCAGATGATCAATGGGAAGAATATCCACTATCCGGCCGACCTTTACACGGACCTTGAATTTGATCCGGCAGGGGCATCGGAATCCATCTGGCCGGGCAACTATCTGCTTCCCGTGGATAAAAACAGGATCCCCGTTGACCCGGCCATCCGGATTCTGGATATCAATCCCCCGTATCTGAGCGTGCACCTGGAGAGAAAAGTAACCCGGACCTTTAAGATTACCGTGCCCTATACAGGCAAGCCGGCCCAGGGACACATCTTTCTGGAGGCGGCCTGCGATCCGGCCAATGTGACCTTGACCGGGGCCCTCTCCCTGATAGATTCCATTGATGTACTCAAGACAAAACCCATTGACATTAACAATGCCAGTGAAACCTTTAAAAAAAAGATTCCTCTGGATCTTGAGGATCACAAGCTCTACTCCGCCTCTGACAGCATCATTGTCGTGACTGTTCCCATCCAGGAAAAAAGGGTGGCCAAGGAATTCAAGGATATTCCCATCCAGATATGGAACACCGATTCTACGGTGAGTATCGAACCCGGATCCATCAGTGTCGTCATCAAGGGACCCTTTGATTCCATGGGCAATAAAGAGGTCACGGACCGGCTCTTTGCCTTTATCGACCTCAAAGATTTAAAGCCCGGGGTCTATGCCAGACACGTCAATGTAAATGTTCCGGTGGGTATGATCATGACCGGGGCAGACCCCAAAGTGTTTACCGTTAAAATTCAATAAGGAGACCATCATGCTGCTGGTGATTGATGTAGGCAATACCAATACGGTGATCGGCGTCTATGAGGAGGATACCCTCAAGGAAAGCTGGAGGATCCGGACGGGCCGGGACAACACGGCGGACGAATTCAATGTCCTTGCCAATGCCCTGTTTTCAGATAAAAACATCAACCCGGAAAAGATTCAAAAGGTCGTCATATCCTCTGTGGTTCCCTCTTCGGTCAGGATATTGAACGGGTTCTGCGAAAGATACCTGAACCAAAGCCCCCTGTGGATCAGTCCCGGTTCGGTGAAAAAACTCATGCCCATTCTCTACAGCAACCCCAACGAAGTCGGAGCGGACCGGATCGTCAACGCCGTGGCTGCCTTTGATAAGTACAGATCCGCCATGATCATCATCGATTTTGGAACGGCCACCACCTTTGACGTGATTTCCTCCAAAGGGGAATACCTGGGCGGCGCCATTGTGCCGGGCATCATGATCTCTGCAGAGGCCCTTTTCCAGAAAGCCTCCCGCCTTCCCCGGGTGGAGATCTTCAAGGCCCCGGAAAAAGTCATCGGCAAGGACACCATTGAAAGCATGCAGTCCGGTATCATCCACGGCAATGCCGCCATGGTGGACGGGATGGTGGCCCGGATGGCCCGGGAGATGGATGATTGTCCCAAGGTCATTGCCACGGGAGGACTGGCTCCCCTCATTGCCGGGATATCTCTCTCCATTGAGGTGGTTGACCAGGCCCTGACCCTGGACGGACTCCGCATCATCTCCAGGGAAGTATAACCATGAAAAATCTCTTGCGGGCCCTTTTCTTTGCTTTTTTCCCTGTCTTTCTCCTGGTTAGCCCGGCATCTGCCCTGTCCCCGGAAGAGGTCCTGGTCATCGCCAATATGAACGCAGCCTCCAGCAAAGGCCTGGCCCTCTTTTACATGGAAAGGAGAAAAATCCCCAAAGAAAACCTGCTGCTGCTCAGGCTCACGGACCAGGAGACCTGCACCCGGGAGGAGTACGATGAAAAGGTTCTCCCCCCGGTTCGCCGATTTCTCAAAGAACATCCCGACATACGGGCCATAGTCACCCTGTACGGGGTCCCCCTGAGAGTCCTGGGGCCGGAACGCTCCGACCAGGAAAAGCAGAGGATTGAGACGCTCAAGAAAGTGAAAGAGTCCCTTAAAGCCAAGCTGAAACAGACCCGGAATCTCAGTGCCGATGCCCAGGCGGAACTTAAAAGGAAAATCAAACGGGCAGACAAGGCCTATACCTACTCCATAAGAAACCTGGACCGGACCGCATCCTTTGATTCGGAACTCAGCCTGGTGAAAAAAAAAGAGTATAATCTTGATAGGTGGCAGCCCAACCCCTTTTACCTGGGCTTCAAGAACCAGACCCTGAAAATCGGGAAATCAGATGTCATGATGACCAGCCGTCTGGACGGGGCTTCGCCAAAGGTGGTGAAAAGAATCATCAATGACAGCCTTGAGGCGGAAAAAGAGGGGCTTGAAGGCACAGCTTATTTTGACGCCCGCTGGAAATATCCCGGAGACAACAAAAAAGTTTCCGGATACGCCTTTTACGACAAATCCATCCATGAAGCAGCCCGGTATCATGAAAAAAAGCAGATCCTGCCCGTGAAACTCAATGACAGCCAGGACCTGTTCCAGCCCGGGGACTGCCCCAACGCCGCCCTTTACTGCGGCTGGTACAAACTGGCCAATTATGTGGATGCCTTTACCTGGGCCAAGGGATCCGTGGGATTTCACATTGCCTCCAGCGAATGCGTCACCCTGAGAAACAAGAACAGCAAGGTCTGGTGCAAGAAGATGCTGGACAAGGGGATTGCCGCCACGGTCGGACCTGTCGGAGAACCCTATGTCCAGTCCTTTCCCGTTCCTGAACTCTTTTTTAAACTGCTCACGGAAGGGTACCTGACCCTGACGGAATCCTATTTTGTGAGTCTCCCCTATCTATCCTGGAAAATGGTTCTGGTGGGGGATCCGCTTTACCGGCTGAATCTTAAAAAAAATCACGGGGGAGGGAATGCCCCGGACTCCAATTCCGGTTAAGAAAGGAGGAGGCTGATGCGCCTTGACCATACCCGTCATCTGAACCTGCTGTTCCCCCAATGGCAGGGATCCGGACCGTCCAATCTCCTTTACCACGGGGCAAATGCCCTGGGCGTGCGCCTGGAGGATCTTGATTTTAAAACCATCCCCGTGCCGGAATCGGAATCATTGGAAAAAAAACACCAGATCCTCGGGTACGCCTCCATCCTCTCCCAGCTCAACCATGCAGCCGCCCTGATAGAAAGCCATTCCCCAAAATCCATCCTGGTTGTGGGAGGGGACTGTTCAGTGGAACTGGCACCCATATCTTTTCTGAACCGCGTTCTGGACAACTCCATGGGCCTGGTCTGGCTGGATGCCCATCCGGATCTCAACACCCCTGAATCCTCGCCGTCAGCCCATTTCCACGGCATGCCCCTCCGGGCGCTTCTGGGGGAGACCCATGAAAGCATTCTGGCCCGCTGCTTTTCGATCCTTTCCCCTGACCAGGTCATCCTGGCCGGGATCCGGGACATGGACTTATCGGAACAGGAGTATATTCAAAAAAAGAACATCACCTCCATCAGCGTACAGCAAATGGAAAACGACCCGGGTATCTTGTCAGAGACTGTTTTAAAGAAAAGCTTTTCCCGCATCTATATCCATATCGACTTGGATGTGCTTGATCCTGCCATCTATCCCTTTGTCAAACACCCCACACCGATGGGCATGAGGCCCGATACTCTGGCTGAAACCATCCGGCTGATGAACGATATTGCAAGGGTAGACGGACTGGGCCTGGTTGAATTCACGGCAGTTCCCCCTGAAGAAATACAAAAGAAAAGCCTTTCCTGGCATGAGCCTCTGACCAGGATCATTAACCTATTCAGACCCTGTGAGGAAAACTGAAGAGGTTGAAAACCATTGGATGAATCGGCAGCTGGGAAAGCACTGCCCATTATTCTGCAGAAATTAACCGGGCAGGCAGGCCCGGAGGAATCCATTTCCAATGAACTCTGCCTGGGACGGATAAAAGAGATCCAGAAAGGGTTACCGGAGAATTGCCGATAGGCTGGCTTTAAAAGGCGCCCAGGGCATCATTCTGGGATGCACTGAAATCGGAATGCTTCTGAACCATCAGATACAAACATCCCCCTGTACGACGCCACCCTGATCCATGCCCGGGCAGCCGTGAGATGGGCCTGCTCTGAACAATCCTTTAGATGCAGAGGAGCTTCTCATCCTGTTTAAGAATTTTTGTCAGGGGACTTCCCCAATAGATGACCTCGATTCCCAGATCCTCCAGATCCCGGGTAACTCCCAGCTGATCGGCGCAGGCCTTGCATGCGCTTACATGCACACCGGCCTCTTTGGCCTCCCGGATCTTTTCCCGGATGGTTTCATCTTCGACGATCAGCTTTGCCGTGGCTCCCCAGACGATAAGGGTGACCTTTTCCCACCAGCCATGAACCAGGGAGTTGATGGTGTACATGAACACCATTTTTTCCGCTGTGACAGGGTTGTCGCTGGTCCACAGCAGGTATAGATGATTTTTTTCCATGATCTTCTCCTTTTCACGGGTTCAATTGATTTTCAGAGGCAGTCTGTTTTACCGAAATTTTCCGAAAACAAGACCCGGTCCAGGGGACTGCCGGCCCCGGAAGAGAGGACAAAGGCTGACAGGTCCAATCCGTCCGCATCCTGATCCCCGTCACTGTCTCCGAAACAGGGAGGTGTCATGAATCCGGACCTCATGAGCGCCCCGTCCCCCAGGAGCACCATGCCATACCACCAGCGGGGAGCATCCGACCGGACCATGACAGAATTGAACCACAGCCGGAAGGCCTCGCCAAAGGGGGTCTGGTCGGACAATTCCTCGTAAAACCGGCTTTTATTTCATATGCCCCCCGGTCCATCCATGGGAGCGGAGAGACATGAATTCATAGGATGCGGTCAATTGATTGGTTTTAAAATCAAATGCCGTGGTATCTTCCGGCTCGAAAACAGCCGTCACTTCAGAATCCCCATATACCCATCCGATCCTGTCGGCGTCGGAGGCAGCCATATAATCCCAGTCATCGTCATTATAAACCAGGGCCTCCTGCCCGGTCATTGCCTCCGGGCGAAAGATACCTTTCAAATATTCTGGAAATATCCTGTACGGTAAAGGGTTTCTGAATACTGGCCGTGAACCCGAATGCCCCGGGATCGGCCATGACCTCATCTTCGGAATAACCGCTGGCCACGAATACAGGCAGGTCTTTATCTGTTCTACGGATCTCTTGAATGGTTTCCCTGCCCCCCATGCCTCCGGGAACGGTGAGATCCAGGATCACGGCCCTGAAGGCTTGGCTGCCGCCGGCATTCCTTTCCCAGACATCCAGGGCCTTGACCCCGTCCCCGGTACTTTCAACGGAAAAACCCATGGTTTCAATCATATCCGTAAGCATCTCCAGGATCATCTCTTCATCATCCATGATCAGAATTTTCCCGTGGCCCTGGTAAAGATTTTCTATTTCATCCCTATTCTCAACCCCCTGTCTTACTGAAGCGGGAATGAACAGAGTAAAGGTGGTCCCTTCTCCGAGCCGGGACTTTACATCGATACTCCCGCCGTGGCGTTTGACAATGGAATATGAGGTGGCCAGTCCTAAGCCGCTCCCCTTCTGTTTGGTGGTAAAAAAAGGTTCAAAAATTCTGGAAAGATAATTTCTGGGAATTCCGATTCCCGAGTCAGAGACGGAGATCTTGATATATCTGCCCGGCCCAAGTCCGGGGTGCTCCCGTTCCCGGAGCACGGTATTTTCCGCTTTCATCTCGATCTTTCCTCCCGAGGGCATGGCATGGTGGGCGTTGATAATGATATTCTCAATCACCTGTCCCATCTGGCTTTTATCGTAATCGCACATCCACAGGTCCTCTGCCAGATCAAAACTGCAGGATATGTCTGCACCGCTTAAGGCAAATAATGCGGTTTCCTCCAGAAACGGGATAAGGGACTCAACCTTTTTGACGGGAGCGCCGCCCTTTGAAAAGGTAAGGAGCTGGTAGGTCAGCCCTTTGGCCCGTTCAGAAGATTTATGGGCCTTTTCAAGGTATTCTTTTATCCCGGGATCATCGGTTTTCAGACGGGCCAGATCCATATACCCGTAAATACCGGAGAGCAGGTTATTAAAGTCATGGGCAATACCACCGGCCAGGGTTCCCAGGGATTCCATTTTCTGGGCCTGCTCATACTGAATCTCCAGGGACTTCTTTTCGGTGATATCGGCCATGGAAACCAGAACCCGCTGATCCGGCATAATGGTTCCCCTGAACTCAATGTCCTTTGTCTCTCCGTTCTTACACCTGACTTTGAATTCCCGGATTTCCGTACCCTGTTTTACGGCGTTTTTCCAGGTTCCGAGTACCTTTTCCCTATAATCGGGATCAGGGAAGGCCCTGTCAAACCAGTCCCGGACGCGGGGGATATCCTGAACCGAATATCCGGTCAACCTTGTGAAATATGAATTGACAAACAAGAGGCTGCCCTTGCTGTCCCAGACCGTAATGCCCAGAAGGATATTCTCAAACAGGGTATTCAGAAGATCTCTCTGGTGTTTCATGGCCTCCAGGATTTTGACTTCCCGGCCTTTCAATATCCGCTGATGGATGAAAAGGGCCACCATGATCAGAACAATAAAAAGGGTCAGCATGAAAAGCTGGTTTACGCTGTACAGGAAACGATCCAGCCGTTTTCTTTCATCACTGAGTTTTTTTTCGGCGTTGAGGCGGGACTGACGGTTCAGCTCCCTGGCCTTTTCAGTGGCGGAAGAGATCCGGGACAAAAGGATCCGGGCCGTGGTATCAGACCGGGGACCATACCCTGAAATTCCTTCGGACATCCAGGTCTGCAGATCAGACACGGCAGGCGCCACCACCGCGTGAAATTTCGAGGCATGGATCAAATTGTCAAACACATACGTCTGGCGCAGGCTTGAAATGCTGTCAAAGGCGGTATCAATCTTTTTTTTCAGAATTTCAAAATTTAAGGGGACTGGACTGGCGGCATTCATCCTGGCCGCAAAGACGACTTCCGACAGGTCCCCTAAAACCTGATCAAGGGAGACAAGCTCTTTCATCAGCGTACTGGGAAGATTTTTCTCCACCGACCGAAGGGTGACATTGGTCATGAAAACCGTGATCACAACCGCGCCGATGGCGATCAAAATGGAACCCAGAAGTAAAACCTGGGAAAAAGGCCAGGTTTTCTTCATGGGGACGGACTCTCCTTTTTGGGCATGCCCATTTTTTTATAAAATCTTTCCGCCCCCTTATGAAGGGGAATTGTCAGCCCGGTCAGGGCCGTATCCAGGGTGACATCCCTGGCCTGGGCATGCCCTTTCCTGAAAAGCGTCCCCATGGACTTACTCCACAGGGCCTTGGTAATCTCATATACCAGGTCCGAAGGTGTATCTGCGTGGACGGCCAGGAGGGCATATACCTGGACGGTCGGAGTCTCCGGCACGCCCGGATAGGTATTGGCAGGAATACTGCCCGGAACAAGATGGGGATGAAGGATGTTGATTTTCCCGGCGATATCCCCCGGGATGGGCACAAGGGAGATGCCGACCTGGGTCAGATCCAAAACGGCATCCATGGGAAGCCCGGCCATCATGACAAACCCCTGGAGTTCTCCTGATATCATTTTCCTTTTGGTAAACACGGGTTTCAGGTATACGGGCATGAGGTCCTGTTCAGCCAGGTGGCAGGCCCCGAGGATGATCCGCATCACCGCCAGGGTTCCCGATCCCTGCTCATCCAGGGAAATCCGCTTGCCCTTCAAGTCTTCAATTTTGCTGATTCGGGCATCCCTGCGGACGACAATCTGGAATTTCTCGGGGTAAAGGCTGGCGATGGCCCGAATTTTACCGGATTCAGGATTCCCCGCAAACAGCCCTGAAGATTCGTAGGCCTGGCCGGCCACATCTGCCTGGACCATGCCGGCTTCTGTTTCATGGCAGAGGATGGTGTCGACATTTTCCACTGAGCCTGCCGAATTCTGGGCAACGGCGATGAAGCCGGGGGGGGTGCCGTCCACATTTCCGGAAGAAAGGTTTTTGCCTGAACACTGGCGGGTAAGTCCCTCGGCGATCAGCTTGCCAAGGGGATAATAGACCCCTGTTTTACCGCCGGTCCCGATTCTGAAAATCCGGAGGGGGTCGGCCTCCCCGGACAAGGGACCGGCCAGGCAGAAAAAAAGAACAAGGCTGACGATTGGAGCAAGACCTTTGAATTGTTTCAATCCATTGACTCCTTTCCCAAAGTCCGGGCTGGAGAAAAGGGGGGGGGGCAATCTCCTAGTACATGTCCTGGGCAGGGCCCGGCAGACAAAAACAGGGTTAATCGAGGATGGCAAGGCCCACGATCAAGTGATTTAAATGCTGTCCCTTTTCGGGGTGAGATATATGCTGTATCTTTGTCCGGACAGAAACCGGTTGGGGGCCGTCGCTGCCCTGATAGAACTTCATGTCCAGCTCATCTCCGACTTTCAGAAAACTCAGCACCCTGGAATCCTCTTTGACAAGAATGCCCAGCCCCTTTGAAGAATAGTCCCGGAGTTTAAAATGGTAGGGAATTTCAGCATTGCCGGGCTTGAATTCCACACTCGAATTGTTCCCGTCAATCTCCCTGAGTTCGGCCCTTTTATTATTATCCATCATTACTCCCTAGACATTTGGTTATGGTTTTCATGCCTTCCTGGGAATAATAATAGGACTGGACTGTTTTGTAAACCTTATCGTCATGATAATAGAGAAAATTTCTTCATTTCCCGGAATGTAAGAAAGATATGAAATTTTCCCTTGAGGCCGGGACCCTGTTCATGGGCATTATGGGAGCCATTTCCCTGCTTGATTTTATTTTCTGGATCAGTTTGTCCATTTTCGCAGGTTCAGTCTTGGCCATTCCAGGACAATTTGTTTTGGTAAAGCCGATTTTTTCGCCCTGGTGGTTGATAACCGCCCCGCCTTCAAACCATCCCAGATGCCTTCCGTTGAATCCGTAGACATGATGATCCGACAGATAGGCAACCGCATGGCCGCTCCATAAATAGATCACGGAATTCTCAGAAAAATCGATATATGCCACCGGCCTTCCTTCCTGATCAAAAAGCGTTATTTCTCCGGATGCTGTCGCCATTTATTCCCCCAAATACCTGTTTTTAATGTATCGTCTGCTCAATGGGTTACGAGATGAATAGTTGAAAACTTCCATCACAGATATCAGTTCCAAAGCATCGATCTTCAGCAAGTTCTAATAAATTTCACTTAAAACATCAGGTCAGTTTGAGCCTGCCGCTTTTTCGTCATCAGACGGTAAAGCCCCTTTCACCATCCCTAATTATGGAGATAAAAATAAACTTATCTTGTTATGAAACAATGAGAAACATACTTGAATATCAATAGATTTTACCACTTTACATTATTTTTTCATAAGCCTGAACCATAACAAATTAAAAATCGCCAATCTTATTACCGGAGATAACCCGGGCCGGCAATGCCGGGAACGGCAATCCAAAAGTCCTGAAAGAATACCGATATTTCAAGTAGTTAAAAATATGAACGATTGCGATCCCCCACCCAGTTATTCAGGCATCCGATAAAATAAAGATTTCCGGAATTGATTTTTTTTGCTGTTCTTTATATAAGGTAAACAATATAATTATTTTCACTGAAAAACCTTCTCCATCGGCCTGTCTTAGAACCGGGTCCATAAAAAAGTTATAGCTGACCTGAGCCTCTATATTCGAATCGTTTCGCTCGTTTTAGACCCGAATTTTAGCCTGACCCGTATTGTTCAGAAGGGAAAGGCTGAAGTTAAAAATCAATATCCAGATATGGGGAATCAAAATGACCGCAAATGACAAAAAGAGAACCAAGTGGGGGGAGTGGCTCTTTGAAACCTGGGGCATGACCTATCTAAAAATCAAACTCCCCTTTGCCGAGGCAGACTTCATCCCTATGGATGCAGACCGGGACGCAGCCTGGGAACTCTACATCGAAATGCTGACCCGGATCGCCACCCAGGACCTTGAAAGACATGACGGTGATGAAAGAACAGCCCTGACCAGCATCTATTCCCTTTTTGACACCACCCGGGACATTATCCGGCGCCATGGAAGAAAATGCGGTGAATTCAGTAAGATCGCCATCATCGTCCTGAATCATATTGTCCGGCCCTTTACCTCAAAATGGCACAGGGCATCCCTGGCCGGTGCATTTGAAGATCCGGGACAGCAAAAAATTTTCAGACAGGAGCTTGAACTCATTCAAAGCCGACTCAAAACCTATACCAAGATGCTGGCGGACATGGCCGGAGTGGAAGATTTGACGGATATCGAAGAAGAAAAAGATCTCCGGGAATAGTGATTTCCCGAAAAAAGAGCATAGAAGAGGACAGCATATGGCATATGTAACAGGGTGTGACTGGGATGTCTTTATCAGTTATTGCCAGAAGAACAATATCCCTCCGGTGAATTGCAAATCGGGATGGGTTGATAATTTCCAAAAACAGTTTTCCACTGCTCTGGAACAACAGCGTTCCATCCTTTCCCCTTCCATATTCATTGATTACAAAGGACTTCTCCCCGGTGATGATTTAAGCCATGCTTTAAAAAACGCCATCGACAAAACAGCTGTTTTTCTAGTCATTTTATCCCATAAATACCTGGAATCAGGATGGTGTTCCCAGGAAAGGGATGAATTTTTCCTCAAGGAAAACGAATTCTCAAAAAGAATCATCGCAAGTGCACAGTCAGAACTGGCCAAAGCTTACTCTCCAAAACGTATCTTTGTTGTTGAATATGAAGAGGTTCCCCGGGAAAGCTGGCCAAAGGAATTCAAGTCCGTCCTCGTCACCAGCATGTGGCAGCAGGACAACCAGGGAAGGCCTTTTACCCTGGGATGGCCCGAGCCTTCGGGAAGCCAGAAGGAATATTATACAAACATCCGGGATCTAAGCGAAGGGGTCGCCAAGCAGCTCAGGAAACTCAAACAGATGTCAGAGCTTGAAGGCTGGACTCCGGGAGACAGTGAAACAGACGCCATAAAGAAAAAAATCTCCCAGGATATGGGCGACGAAGACATGGATATTGAAGACTGCATCAGCCTCATCATCGATTCAAAGGGGAAAGAACCCGAGCTGGAGGATCTCATCGAAGAAACCGCCCTTGAAAACGGTGTGGGCTATATTCCCCTGGCAGACGATCACAAAACCGCCCGGAACAACAGGATGGACTTCATGAACAAAATAAGGGTCTGCGGCGGGTTCATGATCATCCATGAAGATGACAATAAAAACAGGATAACGGCAAAGATGATGGCTTATAAGAAAGCCATTGCCTCCCGGAGTGGAAAAAACAGATTATGCACCAAAGGCAGGGCGTTTATCCGGACCCGGGATCCCAATAATCCTGAGGCTTTCCGGCCCACTCCGAGCCTGTCATTCCCCCATGTTAAATACATAAAACATGAAAACATGGAAACCACCAAAGCCAAATTAAATGAATTTTTCCAGGAGTATAAGGAAGAGATCAAAAACCATGAATAAATCTCCCTACCCCGGACTGCGCCCATTTAAATGGGATGAATCAGATCTTTTTTTCGGTCGTGAGGAACAATGTGATCAACTCATCGACAAGCTGGCCGGCAATCGGTTCATTGCCGTTGTGGGACCGTCGGGCTGCGGAAAATCCTCCCTGGTCAGGGCCGGGCTCATTGCCGATTTAAACTCCGGCTACATGGGAACAGACAGAGATTATTGGGAAATCATAAAAATGCGGCCGGGACGCTGGCCCTTGAAGCGACTCTCCAATGCATTCAGAAAGGCTCTGACAAACGGGAAATCCGGCAATGAGGGCTCCTCTGAAATTCATTGCGTTCTTTCCGGGATTATAGGAGAAATTGAGGCAGCAGGCGGTGTTCCCGGGGACACCAATATTTTTCTCCTTGTAGACCAGTTTGAAGAAATCTTCCGCCTTTCCACAGAGGGAAACTTCACTGAAGCCGGGGCTTTTGTCTCCCTTCTCCTGGATCTGGCAGGGCAGGACAAATTCCCTGTCTACGTTGTGATTACCATGCGCACGGATTATATCGGCGACTGCACTTTATTCCGCGGATTGCCCGAAGCCATAAACCAGGGATTGTTTCTCACCCCCCGGCTTAACCGGGAGCAATTGCATGACGCCATTGTCGGACCGGCAAGGGTGTTTGGCGGAGATGTGGACTATCTTCTGGTGGACCGTCTCCTGAAAACCGTTGGACCTGATCCGGATCAGCTGCCTCTGATGCAGCATGTTCTCATGAGAACCTATGATCATGTGATGGAACAAAAGGAAAAAAAGCGGCCTGGCTCGGATGAAACCTTCGATTTCAAGCTCACTCTGGAGGCATATGAAACAATGGGAGGGATCGAGCATGCCCTGTCAAATCATGCAGACGAGGCATATGAGGAGGCCTTGAAGCTGGACGTTAACAATCCTGACCATATCACAGAAACCCTGTTCCGATGTCTGAGCTTGAGGGACAAGGGCCAGCGGGACATACGAAATCCCGCCAAAGTATCCTATGTGGCAAGGGTCTCAGGTGTCGATGACAGCGAGGTGGAAAAGATAGTTAATATCTTTCTTGAAAATAATTTTATCGTCCTTTTCTCAGCCGAAGCGGAACAGGACCCCGGGCCGGATATGCAGCAAAATCCCGAGCCGGCTCTTGGGGGCAAATCCATAAACAACTCAAGCCCGGTCCTTGATATCAGCCATGAAAGCCTGATCCGCCAATGGGAAAAAATGTGCGGGACAAAAACAGAAGGAAAGGAAAAAGAGGGTTGGGTGGACCTGGAGGCAAAAAAAGCGGAAACCTACCGCAGGCTGGCCGAGGATGCCAAATGCTGGGCTATGCAGCCCCCGGAAAAAAAAGGCGATTACCTTGCAGAGAAAAGATCCCTGGACCATGCCGTGGCCTGGAGGAATGAAGAAAATCCCAATGAACACTGGTCAAAAAAATATGACCGGCCCCTGGCCAATGCCCAGAGTAGAGAACTGGCCCATATGTACGACAAAGTTCTGGCCAACCGCCAGGACGAAAACTTATTTGAGAATTATAAAAAAGAACGGGATAAATGGTGTGAAACCCGCTTCAACCTGGCAATGAAATTCCTCGACCAAAGCATCACCAAAAAGGAAAATTCAGAAAATATCCGTGGTATTATAAAAGTTGTAATGGTTCTTCTGATAATTGCCGCTGTTTTTGTTATTCTTATTGTTGCCAAATCCACCCTGCCCAAAATGATAAACACCCAGTCCCAGAACCTGGAAAAGGAAGCCAGGGAGCTTGCAACCCATCAAAAACTTCCAGATGCTGTTGAAAAATATTACGAGGCCATTCTGCACACCCCTGATATCTCCAGGCTGCACAACGGATTGGCCGGCCTCTACATCGTTTTGGGCCGAGACTATGAAAAAAAAGGAATTCCAGAATCCGGCAAATGCGTTGCCCTTGCCCTGGAAAAAATACAAATCGCCCAGACCAAACAATTTTGGATTTTACAATTTTACAACCGGCTGGCTTCGATTCTGGACAGTTCCTATAAAAATCCTTTGGAAGAAACATTGGATCCGTCCCAAACCTGTATTGATCTGGCAAAGAAAAAATTTAAACGAGCTGTTGAGCTTGATCAAAAAAAAGGACAAAAAAACATTGAAGCCTTAAACGGGCTTGGAACAATTTACCTGGAATCAAAACAAATAGATAAAGCAAAAACCAGTTTTGATGAAGTTATTAAAACCGATCCTGAAAATATAACCGCGCTCAACGGATTGGCTGCACTGAGCAGTTTTGAGCTGAACTCGGCCAACCCAAAGGAAAGATCTTTAAAAGCGGAAGCGGCCATACAAAACTATTTTAATGCCTATAAAAACCTGGAACAGCATTCGATGATCCAGAATTTTATTACGACCTGCATGGGGATAGGCGATATATACACATCCACTGGAAAATATGAAGCCGCACTTAAATATTACCGGAAATCCCACCTGCTCAACCCGAAAGATCCTTCCATATTGAATAAAATGGGTCATGCATATGCAAAACTGGGTGAATATGACAATGCCTTGGAACAATACAACAAAGCCATGAACCTGTTTCCGGAAAACGGTCAAAAGAATACGGATAGGACAAACACCTATAGTGGACTGGGGGCAGTCTATACAAAAATGGGAAAGTTCGACCATGCCATTGTTGCCTATACCAAATCAAAAGATATCGATCCGGAAAATCCTTTTGCCTATACCGGACTGGGCATTGCCTGGCTTGGCCGGAATGCGTTTAACAGGGCAGACCAAAATTTTATAACTGCCCTGGGGAAAATCCCTGAGAACCAGGAAAGTTCCATGCTGTCCGCCCTGATTTCCATTGGGCGGGGATATGCTCTCCAAGGTTTAAATGACCCTGTGGAGGCAAAAAAGCGGTTTCAAGAAGCCTGCCGGACGAATCCTGGTGCCTTAAAAATATTTAATACCAACAATATAAAAATCTTCAGGGAAATCCCGGGACACCCCCTGAGAATTGTTGAAAATTGCCCGTAACCAGAAGTCAAACAAGGCAAAATTGCATATTAAAAAGGTGAAACCATGAAAGACAAAGGTGAAACCCCAAAAATAAAAAATAAAATTCTCAAGGAGATTCTCAGAGAGATCCAAGAGGAAAAGAAAAAACCATGCGCCTTTCCCTTCTGGAACAACTGGATGAACTGGATGAACTGGCGGAACTGGGTCAATTGGAACAACTGGGGCAACTGGGTCAATTGGTAGGCCCCTGCCTTTTAAACCATGAGCCCTCTCATCCCCTTCCCTGAAATTCTGCCCCAGGTCCAGGTCACCCTGGACTGCAACTGCCGGTGCTCCTACTGCTTTCAAAAGCATCCCAAAGGAATCATTCCCCTTTCCATTGTAAGATCCATATTTGAAAAAATTGCAGATGCCAAAAGATCCGGTTTTTTCCCGGAAAAGAGATCCTTAACCATCACCTGGCACGGGGGGGAGCCCCTGATGGCCGGGCCGGATTTTTTCAAGGGAGTCATCCGGCTCCAGGCGGAATTTCCCGGAGTTGTTTTCCAGAACCGGGTCCAGACCAATGCCACACTGATGACAGAAGACTTTGCCCGGCTCTTCAAGGACCATGGCTTCCAGGTGGGATTCAGTCTGGACGGGCCCGAGTCCCTGCATAACCTTCACCGGAGGATGGGAGGTGGTAAAACCGGCAGTTTTTCCCGGGCCCTGAAAGGCATGGAGATCTTCAGGCGGGTGACCGGCCAGGAGACCCTGGCGGTGATTGCCGTGATCACCCGGGACAGCATGGGCCGGACAGAGGAGATCTTCCGTTTTTTCAGAGGGTTAAAAGCCAGGGTTCAGCTGGACATCTGTGACATCAACTGCAAGGATCTTACCCCGTCAAATCCCTTGCCAACCGATCTTTTTAAACTGACCCCCTCCCCCGGTGAGGTGGGTGAATTTCTCATCCGGCTGTTTGACCTCTGGTTCCATGATCCCTTCGGAGATGTGGATTTTCCCGAACTCAGGGATGAGGTCAAAATGATCCTCCGGCCCGGAATCGACAAGGGCAGCCCCTATCACAAAAGGCGGTGCAGCTTGGGAAGACTCATCTTTGCCCCGGACGGGAAAGTCTATCCCTGCGACCAGTACATCAACGATTCCCGGACCGCCCTGGGGGACATCACCCGGGACAGCCTAAAAGCCCTCCTCAGGCGAAGGGCGGCCCTCTGGTCCGGGATCAAGGCCCGGATCCGGAAATCCGCCGGAAATATGGACTGTTTCGATTGTGAATGGGGGCGGCGGCACGCCGGAGGGTGTATGACCTGCTTGAAATACAATACCCTGCTGGTTCTGGCCCGGCACCAGGGTTTGCCGGACAATCAATGGTTTAAAGCAGATCTGCCGCCCTTCCTGGAAAAAATAAAGGGAGAAACCTATTATTGCAGCGGGCTCAAGGTTTTCAGGGCCCATGTCAAACAGGCCGTGCACAAGGAAATGGCCCATGCCTGACCCTGTCTTCACCCTCATGATCGAACCGGTCAAGGCCTGTGACCTGGCCTGCCGATACTGTTACGCGGATAATCACTGGAAAAACCCCATGGACCTGGACATCCTCGGAACAGCCCTTGCCCGGGTTTGCGCCTACCTGGATCAAACCGGACACACAGAAGTTCATATCATCTGGCACGGGGGGGAGCCCCTGATGGCCGGAATTGAATTTTACAGGCAGAGTCTGTCCCTGATATCTTCCTCTTTTCCAGACATCCCCCTTCGCCAGTTTATCCAGACCAACGGCCTGCTCCTGGACCGGGAATTCTGTCTCTTTTTAAAAAAGAATAACTTTGAGGTGGGAATCAGCCTGGACGGTCCCAAAGAGATCCACGATGCCCTTCGCATCCAAAAAACCGGAGCTCCGACCTGGGCAAAGGTCATGGAAAAACTGGATCTCATGGCAGATCTCGACCTGTTTTTTGGCATCTGCATGACCTTTACCAACAGATCCCTGAACCGGGAAAAAACCATCTTTGATTTTTTTACCTCTCTTGGCCGGCCCTTGAGGATAAATCCCCTGATCCCCTCGCGCCGGAACAAAAATAAAAATTTACTCCCCTCATCCGGGGATTACGGCCGTTTTCTGTGCCGGATCTTTGACCGGTGGATACGGACGGAAAACCGCCGGATCCCCATCTCCCCCCTGGATACTTATCTGTCGGCCATATCCCAGGGAGGGGCCCCTGAATGCCGACACCGTCCCTCCTGCATTGGAAACCATCTTGGAATCCGGCCCAATGGAGAGGCGGTCCTGTGCAGCCCCTTTGACGTCCTGATCCTGGGCAGTATCCTGGAGCATCCGGTATCTGAACTCTATGAATCTTCTGCATGTACACGGATCCGGGGCCGGCCCAAATCCATCCCGGAATGTATTCTTTGTGAAAACAAGCCCGTATGCCATGGGGGATGTCCCCAGTTTGCCTCGGCATTCGGCGGCGCCATTGACGACAAAGATCCCTTGTGCAGAGATTATAAATTGATCTTTTCCCATATCCGGAAGGCTCTCGCCTCCCTGGAAACCGGAATCCCCGCCCATGGCTGAAAAACGTTCCCTCAAATGGCTGGCAGGCCTGGCCCTGGCATATAAAACCAGGATAAGCCTGATCCTGGCGCTCCAGACCGGGATTGCCGGTCTCATGTCCATCCAGCCCCTTTTTTTCCAGAAAATCCTGGGCCTGGCCCTGGGAGAGATGGGCCCCGGCGTCCTGACCAGGGGCCTTAAATACCTGGGCATGCTCTTCCTGATTTTCCTGTCCCTTGCCCTTTTCCAGGGCCTTTACGGTTATCTGGCCGCCATATTTTCCTCAGACCTTTTAAACCAGCTCCAGCATGAATTTTTTAAAAAATTCTCCTGCCTGCCCCTGAGCTATTTCCGGCACCGGTCGGCCGGGGAATTCATGACCCGGCTCAACATGGACATCGGCCAGACCCAGGCACTGGTTTCCGCCACCCTGCCCCATATCCTGAGGGAGGCCCTCACCATCTTCCTTGCCATGGCCATACTGACGGTTTCCTGCTCAGCCCTGCTCATGGTCTGCGCTCTGGGGGTCGTATGTACGACGTCCTGGCTCATGTTCCGGCTGAACAGGATGCTCAGGGTTTTTGCCCGGGAACAGCGGGGGGCCTGGTCCGGGATAAACAAAATTTTTGATGAAACCCTCCAGGGCATTGATACAATAAAAACCTTTTCCGGAGAAGACCGGGTCAGGCATCATTTCAACGATCAGACAACAGCCCTGAGAAAAATCATGATCAAATCCGGAACCACTACGGCTGTTTTTTCTCCCCTCATTGAACTGATCTCAAGATTCGGTGGACTCTCCCTCATTCTTCTGGCCTTTTATCTGGTGTTCAGGGGGCATTTTGCCCAAAAGGAATTTCTTTTGTTTTTCTTCTATGCCGGCCTGTTCCAGAACTCGGTTTCCTCCCTGATCCAGTCCTTTTCAAACATCCAGTCCCAGGTGGTCTCTGCCGGGCAATTGTCCTCGTTCCTGGCCGAGCACGACGAAGAAGACCCTCATCGGGCGGACCGGACAACCCTTCCGGATCAACCCCTGGCCATCCGGATAAAGAACCTGACCTTTTCCTATCCGGAAAGCCGGACATTGTTCAAGAAATTCAATCTTGACGCCCCGGCCAGGGGAATCACCCTTGTGAAAGGCCCCAGCGGCAGCGGCAAATCCACACTGATCAACCTGATCCTGGGATTTTATCCCATGGAAACGGGCGATATCCGGCTTGGGAAAACCTCTATCCAGGATATTTCAAAAGATGAAATCAGAAAAAAAATCAGTGTGGCCACCCAGTTCCACTATATCTTCCAGGACACCCTGAAACAGAACCTGGCCATTGCCCGGCCCGGTGCATCGGACCGGGAGATTGAAAATGCCCTTGCCAGGGCCGGTCTGGAAGACTTTATGAAAGGACTGCCCCATGGAATTCATGAGGTCATGCCCTCCAGGGGCATGGGGCTGAGCGGAGGAGAAAAACAGAGGATCTGCCTGGCCAGACTTTTTTTAAGGAAAGCCCCCATCCTCATTCTGGATGAACCCTGGTCCAGCCTGGACCGGGGCAACCGGGAAATCCTGATCCAAATTATCAACCGGTGCAGGACCGATACCACGGTCCTTGTCCTGAGTCATGAAAAACCGGACAAACTTGAGGCAGACCAGGTTTACGGGCTGACCCCGGTTTCCACCAGCCGGGTTTCCACATGAACCGGCCCGGGGATCAGTTTTTCCCTGAGCATGATCTCTTCGGTCTGCTGCCAGGCCTGGATGTCGATCCGTCCCATGGGAATTTCAGAATCCGGCCTGACCAGATCCCGGGTGACGGAAACCTGTTTTCTTAAAATATCTTCGGTGGCGGTCTTGTCCTTTTTCATGATCTCCCCAAGGATCATATTTTCATTTGCCGGATCCATGGCATCTTCCCAGGCTTTCATCAGAGAAGTCATAAAGGCCTCGGCCACCAGGGGGCTTTCTTTCATCATCTTGCCGGAGGTGACAACGGAGTTGGCCACAAAACGGATGCCGAACCCGGCCGGGTTGAGAAACCGGACCAGCTCCCCTTCCCTGGCCAGTTTATCCTCAAGGATCACTCCCTGGGAGTTTCTGTAGACCGGCCAGATCTCCACCTTTTTCTTTAGAAACGGAGTAAAATCAAACCTTACTCCAAAGATCTTTACATCCCCAGGTTCCAGACCGGACAGGGCCAGCAGGGCCTTCATGATGGTTTCATCGTTGCCCCCGTAGGTAATCCCGATGCGCCGGCCCTCCAGATCTTTAAGGGTAAGGATCTCAGGCCGGTCCGCCCGATAGATCCACTGCATGGGATTGACCTGGAAAATCTGGGCCAAGACCACTACGTCCGCCCCTTTGGCCAGAGCCCGGATCACCTGGTCCGCCGATGCCACACCGAAATCTGCATATCCCAGCTCCAGTTCCTTGATGGCATCCTTCTCAGGGCTGCCCTCCTTAACATTGACATCCAGTCCGGCCTGTCTGAAATACCCCTTTTCCCGGGCAAGGATATCTCCGGCCACACTGGCATTGAACAGCCATTTCAGCCTGTAGCTGAGGCGGATCTCCCGGGCGTTGAGACCGGGTAAAACCACGGCCCAGGCCAATATGACCGCCACTGGTATTTTAAAAAATCTGATCATATTCTGCCTCCTCTGGATGCTTCCCACTTTGATTTTACCTGTTCGCCCATGGTTTCCAGAAGGCCCTGGTAAACAGAGACCACAATACCGATCATGAACAGGGCCGTCAGGATTTCGGCCAGATCGCTCTGATATAGGGCGATACGGATACTATAGCCGATACCGGCGTTGGCAGCAATAAATTCCGCCACAATGGTGCCTGCCATGGCCAGGGTGGTGGAGCCGGCAATCACCGTGGTCAGTTTGCTCAAGTTTTCAAAGGCCCGGATTTTCACTTCCAGCTGCCAGCGCATCCGGCCTGTGGCAATGTAAAAATGCTCAATATCCGCCACCGGAGATGCCATGACCCCCAGAACGGACAAGAGCAGGGGAAAATAACAGATCATGGAGGCGATGAGCAGCCTGGAGATAAAACCGTCTCCAAGGAGGATAAAGATAATCGGGGCCAGGGCCACGATTGGGTAAGCCTGGATATTATAGGCCGTCACCCGGATCATGGACCCTGCCCAGGAGGACTTCCGCCCCAGGATGCCTACGGTAAAGGCCATGACAATGGAAATAATCTGACCCAGTACGGTCACGGAGAGAGTGTTCATGACATCAAAAAAATATCCGCTCCATACCCGGCTGGAAGTCTCAATAATCAGGGCAATCCCGGGAATCACGTAATCGGAAAGGGATAGAACCTGTTTGAGGACCAGCAGGCAGGACAGACCCACCCCGTAGACAATGAGAAACTGGAATATCCGCTTAAAAAGCATTCATGATCTCCAGCATGACACGGTCCAGGGAAGATTTGTCCAGGGTGTAGTCTTTATGGTAATCCCTGCCCCTGACCATGCAATTTTCCTTTTGCCCGGAAGCCTCGCCCAGAACCAGGATCTCCCTGCAGAACCGGGCCACTTCCATCAAATTGTGGGAAATATACAAAAACATCTTGTCCGGAAAGAACTCTTTAACCGAGAGGATAATCTTTTTCCTGAGCTTTTCATCCACATTGGCCAGGCTTTCATCCAAGATGAGAAGGTCAAAATCCTGGAGCAGGTAGCGGATCAGGTTCATGCGGTTCTGCTGCCCCATGGACAATTGGGAAAACCTGGAATCCAGGACCGACTCCAGCCTGAAAATTTGGATGAGATTTTTTTTAAGGTCTTCCTTTCCCGGAGGACAGATTTTATCCAGATGGGAACCTGTGCTGGACCACCCGGGAAGCCGCTCTAAATTGTAGGAATAGAGGACGGTGTGAATCCCCTGGGTCACAATCTCGGAGTCACGGTTTTCCCGGGGATGGGCAAGGAGCCTGGCAAAGGAGGACTTTCCCACGCCCGAAGGGCCGAACACGGCGTTGAATCCGGGCTCTTCCATGACAAAACTCAGATTTTCCAGGACAGCAACATCAGATCCCGGATAGATAAAGTTCAGATTGCGGCATTCCAGGCGCATATATTCTCCACGATCATCTCCAAAAACCTCTGGTCCCTTCTTTACAGGGCTTTAGATCAAAAATCAATGACCATCCGCCGGCCCGGGAAGCCGGTTCCATATTTTTACCGGCCAGGGGATAAATGATTGGCCAATTTGATCATTTTATGCTAATGATACCCTGCTGATAAACTTCAACCTTCATCGGAGTGCACAGGCCGGCGTAACTCAGGTGGTAGAGTAGCTCACTCGTAATGAGCAAGTCTGCGGTTCGAATCCGCACGCCGGCTCCACCAATAGCAGAACTTTCAAGGCTTTTCGTCATTTTTGGCGGAAGGCCTTTTTTGTTTATTTCTCTCCATTTTGCACAAAAAAAGGCGGAAATTCCGCCTCAAATCCGCTTCACCATTTTTACTTAAGCACTTTCCTCTTCGCTCTATCTCAAATTCTTACATGCCCTGGAAATAAAAAAGGGAACATGGTTTGCCCGCCCGTTCCCTTTTTGAAATCGTCACCTACCCGTGAAAGGAGTTCCGATCTTTATGAACACTATCATCAATCGTTTTAAAAATCAAAGGGTTTCCCAGCTTATTCACCTAAAGAACCGGCCTGAGGGCTCTCTTCCTGAACGTGTCGAAAACTGCCACCGGCTAAAATCAAAATTTTCACATAGTGTCTCATTGCGAAAGAAAGAAGGGGCTAAAAAGGCTCATTACGGTGATTTGCAGACATGCGGTTCTGTTTGGTCGTGCCAGGTGTGTGCCTCCATCATTTCTGAGCGCCGTTGTCAGCAAGTGCAGAATTCCTGTGATATTTGGCGTGATCGAGATTGCCAGAACTCTGTTTCAATGATCACCTGGACAACACCTCACAACATCAAGCAGCCTTTGTCCGAAGTGCTCCGTATTCAAGACAGGGCCATGCGGATCATGAAGCAACAACCCCAAAGGAATCTTTATCCTGTTTACCGTACGATCCTAAAAGAGATGTGTTCAGTAGGTGCCTATACTGGAAGGGAAAATACATTTGGCCGGAAAAACGGTTGGCATCCCCACCGTCACGATCTTCATTTCATGGTCCGTGCAAATGTCTCTCAACTCAAAAAATGGCGCCATGCCTTATCGGTCGCCTGGGCAATTGCTTTTTTAAAGGCCGGTGGAGAAATAGACAACTTTGAGGCTTTTTGTTCCAGATCCGTGAGAATTGACCAGATTAATCCCGATGATGGCTATGATCGAATCTCAAAATATATCACCACGATTGAAGGCCAAAGCTGGAGTTTAGCGAGAGAAGCAACCAAAGGTATCGTTAAATTAGGAAAAAACGGCAATATAACCCCTTTTGGGATGCTTGAAGCCATTCGGCATGGTGACCCACACTCCCGTCTCTATTCGGCTAAATTTTGGGAATATGCGCAGACTATGAAGGGCAAGAAACAGTTTTTCCCTACTCCGGGTCTCTCCAGATTCCTGGGAGTGGATAACAAAACTGATGACGAGTTGTTGCAGGAAAGCAGCGCCGGTAATCATTACGCCTTCCTTACCCATGACCAATGGGATGATATCAACAATTTGGAAATCAAAGGAGAAGTGTTGGCTATTACTGAACACCTGAACGAGTTTGAATTCATGGACGAATTGGACAAGCTGATTCAGGCATATCAGGCAGAGAAAGCCGCGTAAAGGATGTAAATAAACAAGCTGGCAGCAGAATTGCCGTTCCGCTGCCAGCTCTAATACCAACCCCTGTAGAGGAGGAGTTAGCACATGGCAGATATCGTATCGTTTTCTAAGGAAAAAGAGAAGGTTAAATCTAAAAAAGAGGATGATTCTGGAGGTAGTGATTTTGATACAACTTTGCAGAATATTATACATGAGTTGCATTTCATCCAGGACCATTCAAAAGGTGCCTTAATTCCTATTCTGTCTTACGTAGAAGGATATAGAGTAGGGCTTGAAAAATCGTCAAGAAGAGAGTCTTTGTACTCTGCTTTCAAAAAAGCTTTGGAGGATTATCGAGATGAAAACCCGGAAATATAAACCTAAAGGAGACATGTTTACCCAGGTTACCGCGTCACTTCCTGAACCCTATTTTGAGCTGGTTAGAATCCTTGTTGCCAGGCATGGGGTTTCAACAGCAGAAGTGGTTCGGTATATTATCTGTGATTACCTTCGGATGATCTGTCCCGAACTTCCTGAATATAAATTTGATACTAATTCAAGATAAAAAGTTTACAATCCTTTCACAGTGAAAATGGCCTGGATTTATTTTAACAATAAATCTGGGCCATTGTTTTCACGTTTTGGATCCAAATCTATAAGAACCTGATCGGCCAGGGCTTTTGACGGATAAATGATGATCTGGATTTATCTTATGCATAAATCTGGGCCGTCAGTTTGATTAACTATAGTGATAGCGGGATCACCGTTTCGTGGTTTGTATATTTGCTCGTGGTCATGAGCTTTGTTTAACCTGTCAACCCAGCCCGCACGCATCCTCTCGTATGATCATTCCGAAAATCGGGCGGCTTTTAAATTATGGCCTTACCTGTGCCCGAGTTCGTCCCTGGCCGAAGCCGGATCCGCACGTCGGTGAACCGAGATCTCCGAGATATATCTATTTTCCCCTTTGTAAATAAAAAATGACCTTCCCTGCGGACGTTAACCGTTATTGCCGTGTTTACGTTGTCGAGTTGGTGGAAACGCTTATCCGGCTCATTCCTGAGGACGGAACACGATCAGGAAGAATTATTTACATAGAAACAGGCCGAAGGTCCCCTGCCCCTGGACGGTGGAGGACCGGAGCGCACGCGGCTCGCCCCCGAGCGGTGCACCGGACCGGACCCCGCCAGGGGGGAATTTATTTCTTCTCTTGGTAAGTATGCGAATACACGGAACTGACCAGGACTGGCGCGGGTTTCAGATCGGACAATTATCTTTGACTTCACACCGGTAAATTCCACTGATATTTTTTTTAATCTGGTTCCCAAACTTCAGCGCTTGAAGGTTGGAACTTGATTCCTTCAGCAAGCTCTGGGTTTAATTTGTCTGTAATTGTAATATTGTATTCCTTTTCTTCATGATTAATTGTGACATGTTCGACATTTGTTTTCCAATTAACAAAAGGATACATTTTTCCTGGTGCTCCGAGTCGGTCTCCCTTACCAATAAGTTTACCTCTTAAATATTTTACAATAGGCCAATGTCCAAGAGGTTTATCGTAAGGTTTTTTGGTAAGCGTTTTATATACATCTGGATTTAAATCGCAAAGATCAAGAATTGCATTCCTTACATAAGATGCCATTTGATTTCTTGCTGTCATAGAATAATCCCTGATTTTATCAAACTCTAAAAACCCGTGTTCAAAACCGTCGGATGCTTTTTTTGCCTTCGAATAACATTCAGCATCTCCCTTTAGTAATATTTCTTTTCGAATATAAGGATCTAACCGTCTCAATTCAATCGACAAACATTCTGCAAGTTGTTCTTGGTTTTCTACCCCTCTTTCAATACATTCCTTTCTAATCTTAGCTTTTGTTAATGCCTCAAGAGCCATCCAGAGATGGGATAACGCCAGACTTTCTTGTCCCATTCGCCAATAATCCAAAGCCATCTTATATTGAGAAGCAGCCCTACCAATCCTTTCTCGTTCAGAATTGATAGCGATTGCTCGGTATAATGCTTTTGATGCTTCGATATTGACAAATCTTCCTGTATGCAAGACACACTGCTCTTCTGGGATATAACTCTGAAAATAATCTCTTTCAGTCACTCCTGGTGTATTATCAAAACCAACTTCAATATCAGGAAGACCAATTGCTGCGTTTGAGCTAAGAGAAAGCGTAGGCAAGAGACGAATTCCTGCATTTGCGAAAGGTAAAAGAGCCTCTTCAAGAGAACTTGCTCTTCCAGAAATTTCAATCCACAAGTTACCAGGGAGTTCATTTTTATGCTTTATCCATCTTGTAGTAAGAACGACACGGACAGACCCGGTATGAGTTGGAAAACTTGTTATACACAATGACTTTTCTTTGGGAAAGATGACAGTCGAAGGCCCTCTCATCACAACAACTATATCCTTATTCTGTCGTTCGCCTATAGGTTTATTCATCATAATTCTCCTATGTTAATTTAATTATTTTTTCCACTCCATAAGACGTACATGAGCTTCAATGATTCTGACTGTTAGATGATATAACAAGCTATAATTTTACAGTAAAGAAGTTTGATTTTATTGATAATAAGCCAAAACTCCTCGCAGAAATCTAAATCTCTGATCCATTTTCATAATCCTATAAAAATTACTTGACATACTTAACATACCTATTCTAATATATCAAAAAATGGAATATTTCATATACGAAGAAAATTAAGGGGGTAAAAATGAATGAACAGGAAAAGCAGATATCGCCAATTCAATTTAAACCTTCACGTGAACTTGATGAGCGTTTAGATCGACTTGCTAAAAAAGCAGATTTATCAAAGGCTCAATTAGTTAGTAACATTGTCAATGAAGTCTCTAAAGACCTTGAAATGTGTGAAAAGGTTGGTGTTTATCAATTTGGAGTTTTGCTTCGCAATATGAGTGAGGCTTTATCGGAATGGTCAGAAAAGATAAAAATGAAAAAGGTTGATCCGTTATAAAATCGAAGCAATTTCATGGAGACCTATTATGGAAAATTTTAAACCGCCATTTGATTTAGAAAAGCTTGTCGCTGAGATTTCAGAACGTACTGCCGCAATGCTTTCTGAAAGGATTGTCACACCGAGATGGCTAAAACTCGCTGCTGCCAAACAATATTCAAGTTACAGCAGGACTACATTGTTGAAGCTGGCAAAGGAAAATTTGATCGTTGGTTTCCAAGATCCCAATTCAAAACGAGGTGACTGGAAATTTGATAAACAATCAATTGATGAATATATGATTTCTCAAGTGGTCGGTGAAAGACATAAAGCTCTGTCCATTCTCGGGTCCCTGAAAGCGTCCTAAAAATGAGATTATTTAAACAAAGGGGTATATATTATGTCGAGTTCCCAGGTGGACAACGCCGCAGTTTGAAAACCCGGGACGGTAGAGAAGCCAAGGGCCTGCTTCGAGAAATCAAAAAGGAACAATTGCTTGGGAATCTCATCAAATTGGAGGCCTATTCCGGAATAACTATATCCGAGTTTAAAAAATTCTATGTCAATGATCCAGAGAGAGCGGATCTCTCACCAGACACCCACCGAGCGGATGAACTCGCCTTACGGAATTTGATCGAGGTTGTTGGAGATATTCCCCTAAAAAATATTAGAAAAGGTCATATTGTCGAGTTCAAACAGGCACGTATTATCAAGGGGAATAAACCGGTCACTGTAAACACTTACCTTACGAGGATACGGGCTGCGCTCAATTATGCTGCCGAGAATGATTTTATAGACGAAGTCCCGAAGATCAAAAAATTCAAATTGGGGCATAGCCTTCCCAGGTATATTCACCCGGATGAGCTTGAAAAGATCCTGGCCGAGGCCGACAAAAAGAAACCAGAAATGGCCCGTATAATTCGTTTTGCCCTGTATACAGGTGCAAGACGCGGTGAACTGATAAAATGCAAATATGAGCATATCAAAGACGGTGTTATAAAGTTTCTTGGCAAAGGGAATAAAGAAAGATTGGTTCCCCTGGTTTCTTTTGCCAGGGCTGTATTGAAGCCCCAGCATTTCGGAAAGATTTTTTCATACCAGCACACTTCAACCATAACCAACTATCACAGAACGATCACACGTTCGGCAGGTGTGGTTTCAAGGTTCCATGATTTAAGACATACGGCAGCAACCCACATGCTAAGCAAAGGGATTCCCCTGGAGGTGGTTCAGAAAATCATGGGACATGCAGATATTCGGACGACACAGATCTATGGCGAAGTTCTCCCGGCGGTCCTGAAAAAGGAAATGGAGAAACTTGAAAGATGAGTAAAAAAATCACAAACTATTGTGACCGTCCATCCGCCTCAAACCCGCTTCATCATGCCATAACTATCTGTTATTATAGATATACGTGGATACCTCGTAATGAGCAAGTCTGCGGTTCGAATCCGCACGCCGGCTCCAATCCCTCAGTCATTTATCTTGACGCCCTTCATCCTTATTGGGGAAGGGCCGCCCGCACCCCATGAAAAACTTTTCATATCATTATTACATTCTTTTCATACCCGGTATTACATTTTTTCCATTTTCCGATAAAATTGTATAAAGTTTAACATAGGTTTTGCTATGGGTTAAAGACTTGAAAGCCCAACGAAATCCTAATATCTTCAGTGAAAGTCTTTCCTGATGGCCTATTTAAAAAAATCTCCTGCAATCGAGAAAGGGTTGGAACACAACCTGCATATATAGCAGGCAAAGCAGGAGTTAGTCGAATATACTTCTCTACTATGAAATGCTATGTTCCCAAAAACCCTGGAACGGTCATCTAAAATCAGCGAAATCTCTTTGGGTGGAATTGACAGGAAATTTTGATATGAAAACTGTAAAACCGATAATATATTATGCGTCTATCCTTTCATTGCTATTCTTTATAGGGGGTCTCTTTAATATCAGTGTGACAAAGACCACCACATCCGGCATGGATTTTATTTTGGAAGGCCCTTTATTCATGCTTGTTTTCGGCGCTGGACTCTTGGGCTTTGCAGGTCTTGCAAGGAAGGTATGGCAAAACAAGGCGGGGTTATCCGAAAAATCACGTCTGCACGTAACGGACAAATCTTAATCGGTTTGCGAATTAAAAGGAGATATTCAGAGAATCTCCATTCCACGATCTATTTGCCTGAACAGGCCTCAATACTTGATTCAAACAATTTGATCAGGCCTGTGATTTGTTTTTTCAGGGAATTTTCATAATCAGCCTGACCGGCCCTTCCAATATCAACCTGATCCATCTTTTCTTTTTTCTCTTTTAAAAGATCAATGGCTTCCTGGGGCGGCATGCCTTTGAGGGTTCTGTCGTAAAAAGCCGAGGTAAAAATCTCATTTTCACCGTGCATCTGATCGTAAAGACGTTCGTACTCAACGCTGAATAGATCGTTGCCGGATTCCATGATAAACTTGATACTGTCGTTTAAAGACTCTTCAATGGGATTCTGCTTCGCCTTTAATACCTTGTTCCTGAAGAACTTAATTCTTCCCGAGAGCTTGGGCTCCTGGTGAAATTTTTCCAGTTTTTCAAGTTTCTCCATTTTCTCTAACAGATCCCGGTTCTCGAAGAGATCCGAAGTCCCGACTTTGGTTTTGAGTTCATTCATCCGGGTTTCTATCTTTGAAATAAAACGGCTTCTATATCCTGTAAGGTATTTGGCGAAATTCGCCCTTAGAACATATTGATTTTTCACTTTTTCTTCAAGGGACTGGAGCTTGATATAGGCTTCACCGATTTCATCCAGATCATTTCCTTCAAGAAGGAGTTCCGCTTTTTCCATGATCCTGTTAAAGGCCTGATTTTCTTCCCCCTCAAACAGATTGACGATATCCGCTTTTTCCCTGAGTCTTCCAATAACATCTTTTAACTTGGCGTCCAGAATGCCGGATGTTCTTAAAAAGGGATCGCTTCGAATCTGGTCGGCCGCCTGCAAAAGGGCTTCACATTGTTCGGTGATATAGGTATTGTCTCCGCTTGTGACAGCGTCCTTGGCACTTTTTATGAAGATCTCATTCAAATTTTGGGCGGTCTTGTATATCTGGGGGACCTCGCTGCTGGGGATTTCATTGTCTTTGATAACCCGCTGCTGGAGTTCTATCATCAGGCTGAGAAGATTCACACAGGAATCAATCTGATCTCCCTTGACCGTCTCAAGACCCGCCAGATTTTCAATTGCCCCTGAAAGCGTTCGATAGGTGTTCAGGTTATGGTGGGGATTTCCCCGTGCAACAGATTTCTGGGCAAAGGAGATCAATTTGGTTATGCCCTGGCTTATATGGTTTGATTTTTCCAAAACAATGTTTCCGCTAATCTTGTCCCTATAAAATAACAATCTTCTCCTACAACAATGCATTAGAATATCAAAGAATGCAAAAGAATGCAAAACAACGAGGCCTGAAAACAAAAAAGGCCGGGCCCATGTTCAGGGCCCGGCCTTTTTTGTCATGGAAAAATCTTGGGTCATGGTTCATCAAACAACTCTGCCAAATGGAGAACCTCAATGTCCCGATTCTGTTTCATTGCCCCGCCCCTGAGCTGCATCACGCAGCCGGGACATTCCGTCACCAGGAGATCGGCACCGGAACCTTCCACGTCATCCAATTTTTGGGTCAGTATTTCATTGGAGACCGCCGGGAAATTGGCTGAAAAACTGCCCCCGAATCCGCAGCAGGTCTCTTCTTCTCTGGTGGGGACATAGGTATTGCCAGACTTGTCAATCAACTGCCTGGGATCTTCCTTCACCCCCAGGCCCCGGCAGAGGTGACAGGGGGAATGAAAGGCAATTTTCCGGTTCTGAGCGCCATCCCTGGAGTCGACCTTGAGGACCTGATTCATGAACTGACTGTAGGAGATTATTTTTTCACTGAAGGCCTCTGCCTTTTCATCTGCGTAATTTTTTACAAGATCGATCATGCCGTGTTTGAGATGGGAAGCGCAGGAGGCGCACAGGGTAACGATATAGTCCACATCCTCACCGGCAAAGGCTTCGATATTCTGGAGAGCCACGTCCCTGGCCGCTGATTTTTCCCCCATGCTCACGGCAGGCAGACCGCAGCAGGTCTGATCCATGGGAAAACTGACTTTTACATCCAGACTGGCAAAGCTTTTCATGGCCGCCTCCAGATGCTCGGGATAGACAAAGTCCTGGACACAGCCGGAAAAAAGGGCGATTTTAACCCTTGGTTTTTCCACGGTTTTGTTCAACTTTTCAAACCGTTTCCTGAAAGGGGTCTCGGCAATGGCCGGCAACACCCTGAAATTGTGCTCTTTGGCAAAGATCATGGGCAGATGGCGCAGATAAGGGGTTCCTCCTGTAACCGGTTTCTGGGCCAGGCTGGCGGTCCGAAGCAGGGTGTGAAACAGCTTGCGGCTCTTGAGGACCTTGGCCAGAAGAAGGCTTTTCAAGGGATGGCCTTCCTCGTCCTGAATCCGGGCATGGACCGCCTTGATGAGTTTGGGCAGGTTGATGCCTCCGGCACAGACGGCCTTGCAGGCCCCGCAGTTGGTGCAGTTTTGAACCAGGTTCCTGGCATGTTCCCGCCCATGGAAAAAATAGGTGGTGATCAGGCCGATGGCTCCGATATAGATGTGGCCCAGCTGATGACCGCCCACCATCCGGTATACCGGACAGACATTGGCACAGGCCCCGCAGCGCACGCATTGAAGGATCTGGGAAAACATCGGATCATTGGCGATTTTTTTCCGGCCGTTGTCCAGGAATACAATGTGCATTTCCCGTTTGCCGTTGTCGGCAATCCTGCATTCCGAGGGTCCGGTAATCCAGGTGACATAGGAGGTGATGGCCTGGCCCGTTGCGTTCTTGGGCAGGACCCGGTTGATGGTCAGGGCCTCTTTGAGGCCCGGAAGAAGCTTGTCAATGCCCACCAGGGCAACGTGGACCCTGGGCAGGGTAGATACCAGACGGGCATTTCCCTCGTTGGTGGTGATGCCGATGGTTGCGGTTTCAGCCACGGCATAATTGGCCCCGGTGATGCCCAGATCCGCATTGACAAATTTTTCCCTCAGCTCTTTTCTGGCCACCCTGACCAGGTCTTCGATTTTTGCATCCTGCTTTTCCCCGGTGACATCGGTAAACAGGTCTGACACCTGGTATCGGGACAGGTGAATGGCCGGCATGACCATATGGGAAGGCCCTTCTTTTCTCAACTGGACAATCCACTCCCCCAGATCGGTCTCCGTGACCTCCAGGCCCATGTTTTCCAGCCATTTGTTCAAATGGGTTTCCTCGGCTGTCATGGATTTGGACTTGGCAATACGCCGGGAACCGGTTTTCAGGGCGATTTCACCGATAATCCGGTTGGCATCCTCGGCCGTATCTGCCAGGTGGACATGAATCCCCTTGGCTTCAGCGTTTTTTGTAAATTTTTCCAGAAGGGCTTCATTATCCTGAACGGCCCGGGCCTTGATCTCGGCCACTTCCCGGATCAGACCGTCCACATCCATCCCTGAAAATGCATTTTCACGGGAAGTCCGGTAGGCCACGGCAAAATTGTCCATGGCCCGGCGCAGGAACTCGTTTCCCAATGCTGCATCCAGTCGGGATTTATAGGATTTCAAGCTTTCCTGATTTTCCATGATCATTCCCCCACCAGCATGATGACAAGTTCCAGGGGACCGTGGACCCCGATGGTCAGCACCCGTTCAATATCTGCCGTCCGGCTGGGCCCGGTAATAAAGGCCGTATAGGCAGTGTCCCGGGCCATCATGGCCTGGAGATCCTCAACCATGGACAGGGCAGACTCCCTGAGATCGGACACCCTGAGAATTGCAACATGGATTTCACTCAGCATGGACGCCAGACGGATATCCTCGGTCTGGGAGTTCAATACCAGGGTCCCGGTTTCGGCAATACCGAAATCCACCAGGGTCAGCCCCACGTCGATTCCGGCCGGATAATCTCTTATATCCTTCCGGATCAATAGGATGCCGTCCGCTTCCCGGCAGGCGCTCTCAAGCCCGGCAAATGCCTGGTCGTCCAGGTTGGGAGCGGCCAGGACCCGGGTTTCTTTGATTTCATCCAGGGGCTTTGCTGTCTCCATCTGGGGGTCCAGGGGCTGTTTGGACCGGCAGATATCAATGGTCTGTTCAAAGGCAGAACCCAGACTGTCCACTCGGACAACACGGGCAGATACCAGAGAGGCCTTTTCGATAAATGTTTCGATCCTCTGTTTATCCGTCATGGTCGAATCCCTCCTGTACTGCCCTTATCAGATAAACGCCCTCCTATCAAGATCCGAAAAAGATTCCCGGCAGCCAGGTCACCAGACCGGGGAAAAAGCAGAGCAGTGCGATACTCAATACCTGGAGCAGAACAAAGGGGAGAATCCCCTTATAGATGTGCATCATGGTATACCCCTCCGGGGCCACGCCTTTAAAATAAAACAGGGCGTATCCAAAGGGCGGGGTTAAAAAGGAGGTCTGCAGGTTCACACACATGAGAAGGGAAAACCATAAAGGGTCAAAATCCAGTTCCATGGCGATGGGCATGAAGATCGGCACCGTGACCAGGAGGATGGCGGCCCAGTCGATGAACATGCCCATGATGAAGACGATGAACATCATGATCCCCAGGATGAGCCACCGGTCCATGCCTGAACCGATAAGAAGGTCGGCCACCACGTCTCCTCCGCCCATACTCAGGAATACCGTGGAGAAAAACTTGCCCCCGATAAAGAGCATCATGACCATGGATGTGGTTTTCAGGGTGGCATAGGCAGACTCCCTGAGCACGGTCCAATTGAGCTTTTTATTGAAAAACGCCAGGATCATGGCGCCGAATGCACCCAGACCTGCGGCTTCGGTTGGGGTGGCGACCCCGGCCAGGATGGTACCCATGACGGCCAGGATCAGGACCAGGGGCGGCAGCAGGGATTTCAAGGTCATGGTCCATTTCTGGGCTGCGGTATAGGTTAAAGCCTCTTCCTTGGAGATGGGGGGACCGAGCTGGGGGTTGATGTTGCACCGGATAAAGATATAGAGAAAATAAAGCCCGGCCAGGACCAGGCCCGGAAAAATGGCGCCGGCAAACAGGTTCCCCACGGAGGTTTCCTTCATTCCGGTCAGTCCTCCGTAGACCACCATCATGATGGAGGGCGGGATCAGAATCCCCAGGGTGCCCGAGGCGCAGATAATGCCCGAGGTCAGTTCTTTTTGATATCCCTTGTTGATCAGGGCCGGGGTCGCCAGAAGACCCATGGCCACGACGGAGGCCCCGATGATGCCCGTGGTGGCGGCAAATACCGTACAGACCACCACAACGGCAAGCCCCAGCCCTCCTTTGATGCCCCCCAGAACCACGTAGAGGGACTCAAACAGGGCATCGGAGACCTTGGACCGGTCCAGAAGCTGGGCCATGAGGATAAACAAGGGGATGGCCACCAGGGTATAGTTGTTCATCAGACCCCAGGCATTGTTGACAAACATATCAAAAAGCATGGGAACGGAAAATCCGTTGTCGATCAGGCCGAACAGGGTGGCCACGGCCGCCAGGGTATAGGCCAGGGGATGCCCCAGGGTGATGGCCAGGATAAGGGTGGCGAACATGGCCACGGTCATGAATTCGAGACTCATGGGGAAATCTTCCTTTATTTCTTTAGTGCGTTAATGTCTTTTAAAAGATTGGCAATGCCCTGGAGAAGCAGGAAAAAAAAGCACAGGGCCATGAGGCTTTTCAAGGGCCAGATGGGCGGTGCCCAGGAGGTGGGGTTCACCTCCAGCCCCGTAAAGGACACATAGGCGAATTTCATGGACAAGAGGGTCATACAAATCATCACAGGCAGGAACATCACCAGGTTGGTCAGGATACGGATAAAGACCTGGATCTTTTCAGGGGCCAGGGCCGTGAAGATATCCACCTTGACATGGCCGTCGTGGACGTCGGTGTAGGAGAGCCCAAACATGTAATGGAGCCCGTAGATGAATGCCGTGGCCTCAAATCCCCAGGTGGTGGGGGCGTTGAACACGTACCTCATGAACACTTCATATACCACGATGATCAGCAGAGGGTATATAAGAAAAGAGGCCAGATCTCCCTGTTTCCGGGTGATCTTTTCCAGGCCGTTTGAGAGTGATTCCAACATCTTGGTTTCCTTAAATTAAGGTCCGGGTCAATCCTGTCCCGAACCGGTTTAAAATGTCACTTAAAATTTTGGCCGACAGCCTGTTATATTGGGATGAGTTGGCTGCCGGCCGCACTTTTGTCCTAGATGGTTTTCAGACTTTATTCAAAGGTCTGACCGCTGATATAGGTCTCATAGGGCCAGGGAGCGACTCCGCCCCGGGCCTTTCTCCAGTCTGCATAATCTTCGATAAATGCTTCCTGGGAATCGAGAACCTTTTTCACATCCGGGAATTTGGCTTTAACAGAATCCAGGTACTCCTTGGTGGTCTTCCTGAACTGAATCTTGGTGTCTTCGTCCATCATGACAAATTCCACTTTTTCCTTGAACAGGCGGATGGCCTTGGCGTTCAGGGCATTGATCCAGTTGTAGCTCCACAGCTGGGTTTCCTTGGCACAGATATCTATGATCCATTTGAGATCATCAGGCAGTTTTTCATAGGCCTCTTTATTAAAGATAACGTCGCATTGGAATGCCGGCTGGTGGACACCCGGTTGAATGGCATATTTGGTAATTTCATCAAATCCCATGGGATAGTTGATGGCCGGTGTCGAATATTCAGCCGCATCGATGACGCCCCGCTCAAGGGCCAGGTAGACCTCACCGCCGGGAAGGGGCGAAACAGAGGCGCCCAGGTTGTTCATAATATCCATGTACCATCCCGGAGTTCTCAGCCTCATGCCTTTGAAGTCTTCCATTTTGGAGGCTCTCTTATTGGAAAAAAGACCCATTTCCTGTCCGGTCTGTCCTGCAGGCAAAGCAAAAATACCGAATTTGCCATACAGCTCCTGGAGCATTTCAAGTCCGCCTTTTTCATAGAGCCAGATATTGTATCCTTCGGCATCCAGGCCAAAGGGAACCGAGGCAAAGGCCACGAAAGCTTCGTTTTTCCCCTTCCAGTACAGAGGGGACCCATGGGCCATTTGGGCAGATCCCTGGGAAACCGCATCAAAAGTCTGGTTGGCCGGTACCAGCTCACCGGCGGAAAAGGGCTTGATGTCCAGACGGCCGGCAGAGGCCAGGCGGACACTATCGGCAAAATGGGTGGCAATATCGTAAAACAGAAGGCCCTTGGACCAGGGCATGACCATCTTCCATCTGATCTTTTCCGTGGATGTCTTGAACTTTACCCGCTTGGCGGTCTTATGACGGGGATCTTCTCCGAATTTCTCCCGCTTGCCTGCATAGGCGTTGCCGAAGATAAAAAAGAATGCCATCAGGCAGGTCATGACCAGGGTTAATTTTTTCTTCATTTTTTTCCTCCATCCTCCATTAAGTCCAAAAAGACAAACTTATTAAAATTAAACATAATCTTTGCTTACAGCATCCAACCGATGGTACGGGAACTCCTTTTTCCCTCCTTTCCCGGGCCCTTTCTGATTGTGCCACCCAGTAAACCAATTCTTAAAAACCAAAGACAAACACTCAAATTTACAAATGGTATCACCAATAGTAAATTCAGGCTATATTGTTTGTCAAGAAAAAATTAAATTTATTTGTATTTCATCAAAAAGTCTGTTATAAAATCATTTATTGTGCAAATTCGGATAGTTCTGGTTTTTATGAATCGTATACCCATACAAGGTAATACCATAACATGACTACTTGAAAATGCTACATGATCCGAAAAATAACAATTGGTAATACCACATACATACGAGGGCGTTTATGATCGACCAGTCATTTATCAAGCAGTTGGCCGGAATTGTCGGGCCGGAACATGTATTCACTCAAAAAGAGGATATGCTGACCTATTCCTATGATGCGGCTGTCCTGGATTCCCGGATGCCCGGCGGGGCTGTCATGCCCGGAAACACGGAGGAGCTCGGGGAAATTGTAGCCCTGTGCAACGGGGCCGGGGTTCCCATTACGGTCCGGGGTTCCGGCACCAACCTTTCCGGAGGCACCATTCCGGAATCCGACGGAATCGTCCTGCTGACCGGCCGGCTGAACCAGATCCTTGAAATCAACGAGGCAGATATGTATGCCGTGGTCCGGCCCGGGGTTGTCACGGCGGCCCTGGCCGCAGAAGTCGAGAAAAAAGGTCTTTTTTACCCGCCCGACCCAGGCTCCATGGCCGTATCCACCCTGGGAGGCAATGTTGCGGAAAACGCCGGGGGGCTCCGGGGGCTGAAGTACGGGGTCACCAAAGACTATGTCATGGGACTCCATTTTTTCGATGCCCTGGGAAATTATGTCAAAACCGGATCCAGGACAGTCAAATGTGCCACTGGGTATAATATCACCGGACTCATGGTCGGCTCTGAAGGCACCCTCGGGGTGCTGGACCAGATCACACTGAAACTGATCCCGGCTCCCGTAGCCCGGCAGTCCATGGTGGCGGTCTACGACACCATTGAAAAAGCCTCTGAAACCGTGGCCGCCATTATTGCCGCCCATATCCTGCCGGCCACCCTGGAGATTCTGGACAACTTCACCATCCGGGCCGTGGAGGATTACTCCAAGGCAGGGCTCCCAATGGATGCCGATGCCCTGATCCTCATCGAAGTGGACGGACACCCGGCCGTGGTGGCCGAAGAGGGTGAAAAAGTCCAGGCCCTGTGCAGACAATTCGGAGCCCAAAGCGTTACCCTGGCCAAGACCGATGAAGAACGGGACAAAATCTGGGCGGCCCGCCGGTCTGCCCTGTCCGCCCTGGCCCAGGTCAAACCCACCCTGGTCCTGGAGGACGCCACCGTACCCAGAAGCAAAATTCCGGACATGGTCAGATCCCTCCAGGCCATTGCCAAAAAATACAAAATCGATATCGGCACCTTCGGCCATGCCGGTGACGGCAATCTTCATCCCACCATCCTCACGGACCGGAGGGACCAGGAGGAGTTCCACCGGGTGGAACAGGCCATTGAAGAGATCTTTGACAAGGCCATCGATCTGGGCGGAACCCTGTCCGGAGAGCACGGCACCGGCATTGCCAAGGCACCCTTTCTGGAAAAAGAAGCCGGATACTCTTCCATTTTGTTCTCACGTCGGTTAAGAAAGGCCCTGGACCCGAATAATATCCTCAACCCGGGCAAAATTACGGGAGTATCTGAATAATGGCAAAAATGAAGGAACTGGCTTCCCTTGTCAGGGAATTGGAAGAGCAGATGGTTACCTGCATGCGCTGCGGCATGTGCCAGTCTGTCTGCCCCCTGTTTGAGCAGACCCGCAGGGAATCCGACGTGGCCCGGGGGAAACTGGCCCTGCTCAACGGGCTCATGGAGAACGTTTTCTCGGATCCCGACGGGGTCAACGAAAGGCTGAACCGGTGTCTACTCTGCGGATCATGCGCTGCCAACTGCCCCTCCGGGGTCAATGTCCTTGAAATTTTCATCAAGGCCAGGGCCATTCTGGCAGAGTACAAGGGGCTTTCTCCTGCCAAACGGATCATTTTCAAAAAGATGCTGGCCAACCCCGGCACCTTTGACACCCTGGTGGGATGGGCCGGGAAATTCCAGGGATTATTTACCAGGGATGATGCCAATGCCCAGGGAACCTCCTGCGCCCGACTGGTATCTCCTCTTCTGAACAACCGCCATTTCATACCCGTGGCCTCAACCCCCTTCCACAAATTCCTGCCGGAAAAGGGCCTGGAGCAAAAAGGGAACGGCCCCAGGGTTGCCCTGTTCACCGGCTGCCTCATCGACAAGATCTTTCCCAATATCGGTCATTCCGTAATCCGGATATTCAAACACCATGACCTGGGCCTGACCATTCCCCCGGGACAGGGATGCTGCGGCATACCGGCCCTGGCCTCCGGTGACCGGGAGACCTTTTCCCGGCTGGTGGATCACAACCTGGCCCTGTTCCAGGAGGGAAATTTTGATTTCCTGGTCACGGCCTGTGCCACATGCACCTCCACCATCAAAAAACTCTGGCCGGCCGTATACAAAGATCCCTCCAGCGGCACCCGAAAAAGGCTTGAGGTTCTGGCCCAAAAAACCCTGGACATCAACCAGTTCCTGGCATCCCAGCTTGGCCTGGATTCTGCCCCTCCCGGATCCGGAGAAGGGGAGACGGTCACCTACCACGACCCCTGCCATTTAAAAAAGTCCCTGGGCGTAGCTGCCCAGCCCAGACAGCTCATCCGGGCCGCCGGAAAAAATCTGGTTGAAATGCAGGGATCTGACAAATGCTGCGGCATGGGCGGCAGCTTCAATGTCTACCACTATGACCTGTCCTCGGCCATCGGCAGGCTCAAACAGAAGAATATTGCAGATACGGGATGCACCACCATATCCACGGGATGTCCGGCCTGTATGATGCAGATATCCGATATGCTTGCCAAGGCAAAATCAAAGATCAAAGTCAGGCACCCGGTGGAATTATATGCTGAATCCATCGATAACAATTCATGATTTTCATTGATATCGTATGACCATACCCATCAAACGAATAAAACCCAAACGGATATCCGACCAGGTCTTTGACCAGATCCGGGAGCTCATTTACAGGGGAACCCTCAAACCCGGGGAAAAACTGATGACCGAGAGGGAGCTGTCCCAGGCAACGGGTGTCAGCCGGACCACAGTCAGGGACGCCATCCAGAGGCTGGCAGCCGTGGGCCTGGTCGTCCAGAAGCAGGGCAAGGGAACCTATATCAGAAAGATTGACGGCAATTTTGAAAATCCCTTTGCCCAGGCAATAGAAGCCCAGAATCCCTCGCTTAAAGATCTCCTGGAAGTGCGCATGGGCCTGGAGTGCAATGCCACGGCCATGGCGGCCAAAAGAGCGGACGAATCCGATATCAAGGCCCTGGATCAGTCCATTGACGAGATGCGCATGGAAATCGAATCCGGACGTCTGGGGACTCAGGCGGATACGGCCTTTCACATGGCCATTGCCTATGCCGCGAAAAATCCCCTCCATATCCTGATCATGCGCAATTTCCATAATTATCTCTTCCACAACATCCGGGAGAACCTGTCCTGTCTATATAAAGACCCCGGGAATATAAAAGAAATTTTTAAGCAGCATATGGATATCCTGACTTCCATCAAGGCAAGAAAGTCCAAAAAAGCCTACATGGCCATGCACAGACATATCCAATATTTAATGGATTATTTTGAACCGAATCCGGAAGATCTTTAATTAAAAAGCCTTATGGGCTTCCATTTTTCCGGCCAGAATTTTCCTGGACATCTTTTCATCGTCCACGATTAGGATTTTCAAAATTCAGCCCCTGCTTTCCCCTTATTTATCAGCCCTTTTCAAGCCCTGTCCCGTTCTTCCGCAAGAAGCGTCCCGGGTTGCGGTCAATCGGTCTCAATGATCGGAATATCTTCCATGATATCCTCCGGCTCCCCGGGCACATAGGGCATCATGACGGACTGGGAGGTCTTCCCGTCCACCAGGATCCGGATGGGCTCCTTAAAGTGAATATGCTTTAAATAGGTGGTCTCGGTATCACATTCCCGGCATTTAAAAAAATCATAGTCGATAAAATCCTCCCCCTTATCCGAAACCGTAATATAGCTGATGCCCAGGGAGGTGATGTTCTGGAAAAAATGGGATCCCTGGGACGGATCCGCCTTGATGCTCTCAATGGTGGTCTCCACCATCACCCCCACGTTGGAAATATCGTTCCAGACAACGGGAATACCCAGCCACCGGTCGGATGATCCCCACCTTCCCGGGCCCACAAGGACGTATTTCCGGTTGTTCAACTTGGCATTGATCTTATTGATCTCGCCCGTAATCTGGACGGTCTTTCCCGGGTCAAATGTTTCCGGATCCACATAGACCAGGTCATGGATATCCTTGTATTCTCCGTTGCCCAGGGACCGGGTGGAGTAACAGAATGCCTTTTTTATATCTTCCTTGGTGATTTTGACTCCCAGATTCTGTTTATACCGTCCCATGGGCCTGATCTGGAGCAGGGAAAACTCGGGCTTCTCCCCTGTATCCTCCCCTCCGGGTCGGATGGGAAGGTTCACGGCAAACTCCACCTCCACGGAAGAGCCCATCCACTTGCTCCCCATCCGGGTGACTTCCGCCAGGATCTCGGCCAGGGGAAAAGACCTGTATTTGAGGATATTGGCAAAGGTCAGAACAGGAAATCCCTTATCGGAAAATCCGTCCCGGATCCGATTGTCCTGGGGGTAAAAGGTGGAGCAGAGATGACGAACCGCAGGATGTTCCCTGGCGTCCATGATCTCCAGCTTTGCCAGTGTCGGGTCTTCAAAGGTCTTTAACAAAAACTGATCCGGCTCGGGAAATTCATCGGTTTTTAAGGCGTAAAAATATTTTTGCGAGTTTTCCAGGATATCTTCCACCATGGAAAACTGGGGCAGGAACTGGGGATGTTCAGGGCAGAACCGCAGGGTCTGTCCCCCTTCCATGACGATCTTGCCCAAACCCAGGGCAATATAGGAAATCCCGCCTTCTGCCTTGAGATGACCGATGGGATAAAAATTATAGGACTGGGCCACCCCTGAAATGGAGGGATAAAAATAATCCTTGTACTTGATTCCGGTAAGCTGCTGGAGGATGACGGCCATCTCCTCGTCCTCTGTCCGGTGCATGGTGCTTTTGGCATAGGACCTGGGCGCCTTTAAATAGGTGGAGGCGTAGACCAGCTTTATGGCCATGATCAGGCGGTCCAAACGTCGTTCCAGACTGGGATCGGAATTGGGCAGCATATAGGTCTTGTAGAGACCGGCAAAGGGCTGGTAATGGGCATCCTCAAAAAGGGAGGAAGAACGGACCGCAATGGGGTACCGGACATTTTCCAGGTAGACACCCAGTTTCTGCCGGAGCAGGTCCGGAAAATCGGCCCGGGCAAACGCCTGGATCACATCTTCATCTTCCGGTTCTTTGCCTGTTTCCAGAAGCCGGGAAAGGTTGTTTTTTTCTATAAACGCTTTGAACCCTTCCGTGGAAATGACAAAGGTCTGGGGAATACGGATATCCACATCCGGAAACCTGCGGCTCAGGGAGTCATCCCTTTTGATCTGCCAGGCCATGAAGGCCAGCCCCCGGGCCTTTCCGCCCAGGGAGCCGGTCCCGATTTTCATGAAATCCGTGTCCGGATCAAACTTTTTGGAATCAAAATCAATGACATGGCCCTGGCGGGTGCCCCTGCGTCTGGTCCGGAGACTGTCCACAAGAAAGCGTTTCAGGGCATTGGGATCGGAAAAATCGTCTATGGAGTAAGTTTTCAGACTCAGGGCAAAATCAATTTCACTCCGGGCCATGAGCCACCTGGAAAAATCATTGTTCCTTGCGTGCCGGACAATGGCTTCGTCGGGAATCTCCATGATGATCTTTTCAATGGCCCGAAGATCACTGGCCCGGGCGATCTCCTCCCCGTTGGGCATCCTGAAGATAAAGGCCCCGAACCCCAGGCTTCCCGCAAAAAAACTCTTGATCTGATCGTTGAGGTTGCTTGACGTTTTATTGATGAAAACCGCCGGAATCTGGTCTGCCTTTTCCCGGGCCCGTTCCTCGGTACTGAGAACAAGAACGGGCAAGTCTGAAACCTCGGACTTGATTTTTTTCAGCAGTTTATAACCGGCAGAGTCATCCTCCCGGCCATTCCTGGGATAACGCATATCCGAAAGTACGGAAAGCACATAGGGCTTATACTTTTCATAGAGCGCCATGGCCTCTTCATAGGTATGGGCCACCAGGATCTTGGGCCGGCCCCTCATCTTCAACAGCCGGTGTTCTTCGTTGATGGACTCTTCGATCACGGACTGGGTCTGGAGCACGATCTGTTTGTAGAGGACGGGCAGAAGAGAGGAATAATGGTAGGGGGAATCCTCCACCATGATGATCACCCTGACTTGGGCCTTGCTTGTGTCAAACCCCACATTCATCTCATCTTCAAAATTCTTGATAATGGCCAGGAGCAGGTCGGCGTTCCCCCCCCATATATAGGTCCGAGCAATGGCCGTGCCCGTGTCGGCACAGATATAATGGTCCACGTCGCAGGTATCATGGAGCAGCATGAAAAAGGGCAGGCTTTCATATTTTTCCCTGACCTGTTCGGCAAAGGTGTAGACATCAATGCCGTCCAGGCTGGGCATGGCCATGATAAGGTCGAACTTTTTTGCATCCAGGTATTCAAAGGCCTCGGCTGCGGAAGAAGCCCAGGTCAGGCGGGGGGGCTTGGACAGGTTGAGCCCCTTGTATTCGGTGATGATCCTGTTGGAAAGCCGGCCTTCCTCTTCCATGATAAAGGCGTCATAGGGGCAGGAAACCAGAAGGATATCCCCCACTTTGGAGGCCATAAGTTCATGGTAGATCTTGATGGACGGAGACTGGGGCCGGTTTTGGAGATCTTCCATGCTTTACCCTCATCAATATAAGATTCATTCCAGCCTTGCAAAATCAAATGCGTCAGTCAAGGCCCATCTTTTTTTCGACTTCAGCGATTTCCGCCAGGATTTTATCCCTTTCCTCGGAGGTGATCTCCTTTTGGGCCAGCCTTGTTCTCAGCCCCAGGAGGATCATCTCCTCCCGGTACTCGTTGCAGGTATATGGATTTGCAGAATTTTTTCCCATTTGATTCAAGATCCGGTTCAATAGAGTTCATACTTCACGAGTTTTCCGTCGAGTCCCCCGATTTTCAGGGGTCTTTTCCAGGACGGGGCCAGGGGCATTTTCTTGATGAACCTGGGTTCCCCGAAATAGACATAGGCCTGGCTGCCCCGGCAGCGTTCCCGCAGGAACATGCCGAATTTCTGATAAAAAAGGTTCATGTCCTGTCCCTTGCCCATCCGGATGCCGTAGGGGGGATTGGTAAGGATCAGGCTGTTTTCAATGGCCGGGATTTCCTGGAAGTCCTTTACCTGGATTTCCACCCTGCCGCCGTGGTGAAGCCCCATGAGATTGGTTCTGGCCGCATGAACCGAATGTTCCGAGATATCGCTGCCCATCAGAAGATTCTCAGGAAGGGCAAGGATGGCCTCCCGGGCTTCGGCTTTCACCCTTTCCCAGAGGTCCGGATCAAAATCCGGGAGCCGTTCAAACCCGAACCCGGTTCTGAATACCTGGGCCGGCACCCGGCAATAGCTCATCAGGGCTTCGCAGAGAAGGGTTCCGGAGCCGCACATGGGGTCGTAGAGCGGAAGGGACCCGTCCCAGCCGCTGAGCCGGACAATGGCGGCGGCCACGGTTTCCTGCATGGGAGCGGCCACGGTCTCCTCCCGGTATCCCCGCTTGTGCAGAGGCCCGCCCGAGGCGTCAATGGACAGGGTGGCCACATCCCTGTGAATATGGAGATTTATCATGATATAAGGATCATGGGCATCCACGCTGGGTCTTTTATTGGTCCTGTCCCGGAAATAATCGGCAATGGCATCCTTTACCCTCAGCCCTGCGAAATTGGAATGGGTGATGCTGGATTCGGAAACATTGGCATTGATGGAAAAGGTGGTTTTCAGGGTCAGAAACTCTTCCCAGTGAATTTTTTTGGCCGCCTTGTAAAGATCATCCTTGTCCCGGCAGGGGAAGGTTGCCAAGGGGGCCAGAACCCGGGATACCAGTCTTGAGCCATACACGATCCTGTAAAAATCGGCCTTTGAAGCCTTAAACCAGACCCCCCTGAAAACCGGTTTCAGATCCTGTCCGTTCAGATTCTTAAGCTCTTCCAGAACCAGGTCCTTGACGCTCTCGGCTGCCTGGACAAAATAAAGGGATTCTTTTTCATATAAATACTCAAGTTTGGCAAGCTTTCTTGTCCTGCCCCTGCCCTTTTCCAGGATGCTCTTTCTGGCGATGTTCAAATTTGTATCCTTTGAAAAATTGATATTCAAGAAAAGCCATTATATCAGGATTCTGTAATTTTTAAACCAATAAAGATCAAGATCCCCCCTTGCCAATGCCATACCGGTGTATACATTCATTATAAGATATTATAAAATCCGGACACCTCCGAACAATTGATGCACGGGGTTCCGGATATGAATTCCGCTTCACAGGGATCTTGTGTTGCAAATTTTAATCCCTTAAGGAGTCCGCCATGGAAAATTCCTCTGAAAAACGCCAATATGAAAGACATGCCTCCAGGACGGTTCTGGATCTGTACCGGCATGATAATCAGGACCTGGCATTCCCGGCCCGGCTGAACAATTACAGCAGGGGAGGTATGTGCCTGGAAACCAGCGAAGAGATGGATGTGGGCCAGCACGTTTACATTAAAATCAGAAATTACGATCCCAGGTCCGGCGGCTTTGAAAAGTACGATAAGTACACCGGCTATGTCAGATGGTCCGACGAGCTGGGCACCTCCTATCCAGGGGGACAATACGGGTACGGGATAGAGTATTCAGAGGCAGTCACCTACTAGCCTCCCGATTCTATCCGGGTGCCGATCCCGAAAAGATCTGCAATATTGGCCCCGGGATCGAGCACAGGCTCCAGGCCCTTTTTCGGGCAGGTCATGAGGGTGGAGATCCCCGGGCCGTGGCCGGCCAGGCGGCAGTCGGAATGGACCACGATGCCGATGCTCACCGCCCCCTTTACATAGGCCCGGCCAAAGGAGTTGTCATGGTCCATGAGGGCCACGATATCTCCGAATCTCATCCTGTCCAGGCCGTATTTTTTTACCGTTCCCGGATCCGAAGTCATGACATCATAGTCCCCGGCGCCCACATGGGCCCTTCCCACGCCGGATCCCATGCAGGGGGCCGGCACCATGGTGGTGACGGGAACCTGTAACACTCCTTTTTTTCCCACAACGACCTTCATCTTTTCCAGCAGATCCGGGGAGAGGTTGAAAAGCTTGATATCCGGATAGTCCATAAGCTCAAGCCCCTGGCCCATGGCCCGGACCAGGATATTGTCATCATAGCTCATCACAGCCTTTATCTTCCGGGCAAAATCCACGATAATATGTTCGGATCCCCCGTGGTGGCCAATCACCGTACCGGTTTTTCCCTTGGCCTCCCCGGATACGATCCTGGCTTCATTGCCCACACAGGACAGGATCTGGAGGGAATTATTGGGAAAATCATTGGGCTTGTCCGCATTGGCCGTACAGGATACCCCGGGTTCGATATGGTCCCCGGCCAGGCCGAATGCCGGGTCCCCCACCTGGACGTTCAGGGTAATCCCCCCGATGCCGGGCAGAAGAAAGGGTTTTCCCAGGTGGTCCACCTTCCACCCCGGCCCCACCCTTGGCGGTCCGGGTTTGCAGGGAAGAAGCATTTCAACGATTTTGTCCTTATTGGTCTTGAGCATGATTTTCTCCTCCTAGGGTTCAAGCCTCATTAAAAAGGGAAGGGCCAGAAAACCGATCCCCGCGCTAACGGTAAACATACTCTCCATTCCTGCCAGATCTCCGATGCCGCCCACCAGGACCACAGCAAAGGAGCGGGCGGCAAAAGAGGCCATCATGAACAGGCCGTTGGCCGCCGAGGGATTGTGACCGGCGTTCTCCTGGATAATGGCCAGCATCACCGGGGTGGTGGACAATACGGAGAATCCCGTGATCAAAAGCATGAGAATCTTGATGAACCCGCCGGTAAAAACAAAGAGCAGAATGGCAGCCGGCGCCGTGATCAGAGCCCAGAACAGCACCCGCCTTCTGCCCAGCCGGTCCGACAGGGTGCCGGCGGACAACACCCCGGCCACCCCCAGGGTCTCGTAGAGGGCAAGGGCGGCGCCCCCGTACCAGAGACTGCCGGTCTCCCGCTCGATAAATACGGTAAGAAACATGCCCATGGAGGCGTGCATGAATGCCCTTGCCACCAGAATCCCGCAAAGGGGATTGAACACATGGCGGATTTCCCTGTAGGTATTTTTCAGGGAGCCCTTCCGTTTCACCACGGTTTTCTCCTCCTCCCTTTCCAGGGAAAACCAGAGCAGGATGGAGGTAAGCAGGGCAAAAACGACGACATAGTGGAAATTATCCAGGCCCAACAAGGAGACCGCCCCTACGGCAAATATGGGACCAAGGGCCCGGGCCGATTCTCCTCCGGTCATGAAAAAGCTCATGCCCCGCCCTTTCCGGATTCCCGAATACCCGGCCACCAGGACCGGGGCAGGAACATGGTACAGGGCAACGGAAATACCGGTAAAAAAAACCAGGACCAGGAGCATTCCATAGGAAGGGACCAGTCCCAGAAAAGACATGGGCAGAGCCGTCAGGGTCGGAGCCAGGATCACCAGCCACCTTGCCAGGCCCCGATTATCGGCAAACAGGCCGATAAAGGGATTCAAAAGGGCCGGGATCTGCATGACCGTTGACAAAAGTCCGGCCTGGCTCAGGGTCAGGGACAGCTTTTCAATGATCAAGGGCAAAAGAGGGGATAAAAAACTGGTGTAGACATCATGGACAAAATGGGACAGGGAGATGAGCAATACCCTGGGGGTATCAAATGTTTGAGTTTTCATAGCCATGCAAGATACTCCACTATTGGGCAAAAAGAAAAGAAAAATCTAGAGGGAAATCAAATTCCCATTTGATTGGAAATCCGGGATTGGTAAGAAAAAGAGTCCAGTGCCGGGTTGAAATCACTTGGTTCCTCAAATCTTTGACTGACGCAATAAAAATTCCGAATACTTATTATGGGTTTAAAAAACGAATGGGGAAGCCATAAGGGGTTTTTACCTGCGGATTTTTTTCTTGATGTCGAGTATGGGCGTTCCTTCATTCCTCTTCCCCTTACCGGTCATCCAGAGCTTTCTTGAGGTCGCAGTTTTCATCGGCAAAACAGACAATGGCCCTCTCCAGCCGCGGGTAGTCCGGATTAAAGGTTCCCCTTCTCCAATAATCATAGTTCAGCTCTTTTTTCGCTTCTTTAGAGGCAATATCTTTTTCTCCGAAAATGGTCATGGCCGAACCTTTCTGGCAGTTGTCAAAATCTTCAGTATCCGATTTTTCTTCATAGGATTTGCAATTATGATAATGGCCCCCCACACCATAATGGGGATCTGCAGGGCTCATGGAAAGCGCGGTATGGGCGTAGTTGGCGAATCGATATCCTGTTCCTCTAAAATCCCGGTCCACCGGACCGAGTTGGATTTCCTTGATATCACTGCAGGGGGGATCAATGTTTTTTTCCCCATGACGGGAGGCATACCAGATCAGGGACCGCCTTTGGGAGGTTGTCCGATTGCAGAAAAACTGCCGGGCGGCGGCAGCATCGATTGTTTCATCGTCGGCGCTGACGGCCATCAACACTGGAACTTCTACAGTATATCGGCTCTTTATGATATCACGGGTGAGCAAATAGAATTCAGCACCTGCATTGACGGAGAAGGATTCGTATCGTGCAGCATCTCTTTCCTCGAATGTGCTGAGCCAGTCTTTCACCCAACGCAGGTAAGGACTGAGAAAGGCGGCCCGATCCTTGGCCTTGACCGCCGTAGAGAGCAGGATCAGTCCTTTTATTTTGGTGCTTTTGCTCCCATCCTGCAATTGCCGGATCGCAAGTGCCGTGCCGGTGGAAAAACCCACCAGGTAGAGATCTGAAATGGACTCCATCTTCTCGAAGCTGCGGACACCATAGTCGGTAATGGCCATCCAGTCTTCATGCTTCATCTTCAGGGAGTCCCCTGCAACCGTGCCGTGGCCCGGCAGCAGGACTGCCCGGATAACCCCGCAGGGATAGGCTTTATGCAGAGATGCCGCAATACTGCGCATGAGATAGGGGGAATCGGTAAGGCCATGAATGAGAAGAAATCCCTTGCCTTTGCCAAGGCCGCCGTTTTGGCATGTATCGCCTTGTTCCGAAAGGATTTCAAAGGGGGCCCTCATTTTTGCTGCCTGGGCAGCGGAATATCCACCGAGATAGGGGCTTTTGCCGTTGGGGAATCGGCGTGCGGCAAGGATCTCTTCTATATTTTTCCTGCTCTCTTCAATATACCGGCCAAAAGGCTGATTTTGATCAGAGGGAACGCCGGCGGCTCTGCCTGTCTCCTGTAACCATGGATCTTTCGAAGCACATGCGGCAAGCAATAAAAAGAGCAATAAAAGAACAAATATCCTTTTTATTTTGAATCTGAGCATCTTGTTCACCTCTGAATGATAAAAGGTTTCGAGAGACTGAATCCCGGCCGGTCTTCATGGAGATGTGGGAGGAAACCGACTGTCTTTCCGGCCGGGAGAATCCTATTGTGACCATAGGATAGAAAGAGGCTTTTTGTCAAGAAAAGCATGATAAATCATTATACGCCCAGGGGCTGCAAAAGCCTTTCCTTTATCTGCGTTTCCACCAGGGGCAGGTTTTCCCTGCCCGGATTTTCACAGAACATGGCCGTAAGATCCCCGGCATACTGACGTGCGGTTTGAAATCCTTCCTGCCTTGCCTCTTCTATCCCCTCCCAATCCCGGTCCGATGCAAATCTTTCAACGGCCGGGCGGAGCCGGGGAAAGAGAGGACGGAAAAGGCCGTCCTGGAAGGCCGCATACAATCCGAGCCGGGTGATGTTTTTCGTTGCGATTATATCTTTAAGCGTGCCCTGGGGTCCGGTATCGGCCAGAAGATCCTTTACCGTCCTGGCCAGGAGTTCCACCGGAGTCCGGGGAAATTCAGAAACGATCTCCCTGAAGACCTGATGATCAAACACCCGGTCTCTTATTTCCCCGATCTCATGATGGATATAGGTCTGCTCCTGGACGGACAGGATGGACTGGAAATGGAGTTTCCGGCTTTCGATTCCGAAATCAGGCAGGCCGCAGTGCCTTAGGCCCAAACGGAGAAATCGCTGGCCGGATTTCTTGAGGTAAACCATCTGGTCCCATAAAAAGAGTCCGGCAGCATCCCTGCGGATCAGAATGGCGCCATCCTGGTTCAATGCAGGGATGGTGAGAAGATCCCGGACCAGCTCCCGGCCCAGGAGAATGACGGGGGTGCCGTCCAAATCATAGATTTTCTCTATCCCGGCTAAAAAGAATGTGGGCTTCAGAGAATGGGCATATCCTGCCCCGTAAAAAAGGTGAAAAGGGGACAGGGCCTGATTTATTGAATGGGTATCAAAGGGATCATATTCTCTGCCCAGTAAGGGCAGGGGCTTAAAGTCCAGTTCTTCGGTCTTTTCCCATAACTGCTCCTTGAGGTCGATCCAGTTCAGAAGCTCTTCAGGATCATTTTCCTCCCAGGGCTTGAGGCCCTTTTCCCATTTGCTGAGATCCCTGAGGCGCAGGGCCATGCCGCAGATGGAAAAAATCCCGGATCCTGCCGCATCTGAGATGTCGCAATTGTCCTGAATGGTCTCTATGAATTCTCCCAATTTTTTGTTTTCAATCATGATTTTCGCCACCATTTCAAGCATTCAAATTTCACCGAAAATGTAAAGACGGAGATTAAAGTATAATCATTTGTCCTGGAAAGTAAATTCAAAGGCCTGTCCCGGTCCGGCAATGATCTATTGACAATCCCACTGAATCTGGTAGATAAAATTGAGGCTCTGCAATTCATCCTGAGTCATACCAACCCTTGAGCAGGGCGAAACCGAATGTAACGACAAACTCAAAGGAGAGCATTATGAGCACGCCAAAACACTGTCCCGGTTTTGAACAATTCAAAAATCTGCAGTCCTTTACCTGCAAATGTCCCAAATGCGACACTGAAAAAGAAATCTTTTCAGATGAATTTGAAAAATCCCATAAATGCGCCAATTGCGGGGAAGAGATTGACTTTACCTCCTGCACCTATGAGGCCGGTTAAATACTTAAAATCCCCCTCGACCTCCAGGCCGCAGGGGGCACCTCTTTTCCTTTCATGGTGACGGGGCCCGCACGGCAGATAAAAATATATTCAAAATATGAACATCGTCACCCGATTTTATTCAACTTTATAGTTGACAATAAAAAGGTTGATCTGTATACTTTTCGTTTTTAAGATTCATATTCGTGTCTTAAAATAATATGTTTTTGTGAGTATAAATGAACGATCTTTTTCCTGCGGCAGCCTATGTTAAAACCGATTAAACAACAAAAAATCTCAGACCAGGTTTTTGAACAGATCCGGGAGTTGATTTTCAAGGGGAAATTCAAGCCCGGCGAAAAACTGCTGCCTGAAAGGGACCTGGCCAAGAGCCTGAACGTCAGCCGGACCAGTGTCAGAAACGCCATTTCCAGACTTGTCACCATGGGGCTTATCGTCAACAAACAGGGACAGGGAACCTTTGTGGCCGTGTCCGACCCCAAACTTGGCATGCCCTTTTCCAAGGATATGCAAGCCAAAGACGCCACCCTGTTTGACCTGCTTGAAGTCAGGATGGGGCTGGAGTGCCAGGCCGCCTCCCTGGCAGCCAAACGGGCAGACAAGCAGGACATCATGGCCATGGAACAGAGCATCGAAGAAATGGAAAAAGAGATCCGGGCCGGCCAGCTGGCCAGGGAGTCCGATATCTCTTTTCACATGGCCGTGACCTATGCCACAAAGAACCCTCTTCATATCCAGGCCATGAGAAATTTTTACAACCACCTTTTCCACGGCAGCATGGAAAATTTACGTTTTCTCTATAAAGATCCAAAAAATCTTGATTTGATTCTGGAACAGCATAAGGTGATCATTGCAGATATCATGGACCGGGACCAGGACAGGGCATTCAAGTCCATGAAAACACACATCGATTTTGTCTGGAACTTTATCAAAATGAGTGAGAACAAGGCGGTTTCCTCTTTTGAAGCCTACTAGGAACCACTTGGGCTCCAGGTTGCCATCACCTTTCTAATTTCCTTGATTTGCCGGTGAATGTCTTCGGCTCCGATGATTTCCGTTATCAGACAGACGGTTGTTGCGCCCCGGGACAGAACCTCCCCGAGGTTGTGCCGTTTAATGCCCCCGATGGCCACAAAGGGAAAATCATGGGTTTTGGCCACATATTCCAGGTATTCAATTCCCACAGGATCACAGGCATCTTCCTTGGTCTGTGTGCCAAACAAGGGTCCCACCCCGATATAATCGGCCCCGTCTGAAATCGCCTTTGCCGCCTGTTCCGGCGAATGGGTGGAACAGCCCACCATGAGATGGGGGGCCAGTTCCCTGATCTTCTTTACGGGAAGATCGTCCTGGCCCACATGCACCCCGTCAGCCTCCGCCATCAGGGCAATATCCAGAAAATCATTGACGATAAAAATAACCCCGGCATCCCGGGTGATCCTCCGAATTTCAAGGCATTCTTCCAGCATGATTTTACGGCTTTTCAAATGGGATTTTTCCCGGTACTGAAGGATATCAATGCCTCCTGAGACCATCTGCCGGGCGGTTTCCGCATTGGTCCGGCCCAGGGAAAATTTCTCTCCCAGGATGCCGTAAATTCCTGCCGGAAAAACCGGTTTGCCTTTTCTGCTTTTTTGTTTATCTGACGGGTTCATCCTGATTTCCTTCTATAGGGCTGAAAACAAGGGAAGCCAAAATTGAAAAAACAAGGGCGATCTTGGAGGGAAAAGCCGGAAAAACCCATAAAAGGGTTGAATCAGCACATTCCCTACGCCGGTACTAACCGTATCAGGTTCCAAGGGTTGAGGCTTGTCCCTGCCTCTCTCAGCCCTGCGCCAGGGCCAGGGTACCTTTGTCAAGGCCCAGGACAGGGCGGCACTTGAAGGCCCCCTGGCAAAGGCCATGAAAGACCAGGACGCCTCCCTGCAAGACCTGCTGGAAGTCCGGATGGGTCTGGAGTGCAATGCCGCGGCCCTGGCGTCCAAACGTGCGGATACATCCGATCTGAAGGCCATGACCCGGAGCATTGAAGAAATGATGGCGGAAATCAAATCCGGGCGCATGGGCACGGAGGCGGACACCGCCTTTCATATGGCCATTGCCTATGCCGGGAAAAACTCCCTGCACATCCTGATCATGCGAAACTTTTACGACTATCTTTTCCTGGGTATCAAAGAGAATCTGGCCTCCCTTTACGAGACCCCTGAAAATATTGAAATCATTTTAAAACAACACAAGGCCATCTTTGATGCCATCAAGGGCCGGGACCCCGAAGCCGCCTATGCTGCCATGCACGAACACATCAGCTACGTGATGGATCATTTCAGGCGCCAGGCTGAATAACAAACCATATCCATTTCAGGAGAAAACAAATGAAACGCTTTTGCTTGATTTTTCTGATCGCCTTTTGGGTCGTTGTCGGGTGCTCCTCAGACCAGCAGAAAGCCGACAAATTCACCCGGGAAGGGAAAACCTTCTTTGAAAACCAGGAATATGGCAAGGCTGAAATCCAGCTGAAAAATGCCGTCAAATTGAATCCCGGTTCTGTTGAAGCCTACCGAATCCTGTCCCAGATCTACCTGAAACAGAAGAATGGCCAGGACGCCTTTGCCGCATTCCTGCGACTGGAGCAGCTGGAACCTGAGAATCTTGAGACAAAGCTCCAGGTGGCATCCTTTTATCTGTTGGCCAAGAAAAGAATCGAAGCCGGGACGAGAATTGATGATGTGCTGGAAAAGGAACCGGAGAATATCAAGGCCCTCTATCTCAAGGCCGGCCTTTTGAGCAGTAAAAAAGAAGATCTTGAGGCCATTGAGGCCGTATATGACAGGATACTGGAACTTGATCCCGGGCAGACCAGAGCCATGCTGGTGCTTGCCAAGATATACCAGGCCCAGGGAAAAACAACCAGCATTGAAACCATCTTAAAAAAAGCCGTACAGACCGATCCCGAAGACATCAACACCCACAGGGCATTGTTCGGATATTACCTGGCACACAGGCAGGTTGATTCTGCCCGGTCCGTGCTGGAAAATCTCGTGAGCCAAAGGCCCGAGGACATGGAACCCAGAATCATGCTGGCCACATTTTATTCGGGCACCCAGAACACCGATCTGGCTGAAAAAGAATATTTAAAGGCCGTTGACCTGGCACCGGAAAATCCCCTTCCCCATATGCTCATTGCCCGGTTCTACAACTCCATGGAAGAGCCTGACAAGGCCGAAGGGTATATTAAAAAGGCCCTGAGCATCGATCCTGACCATGACGGGTTGAAAACCGCCTATGCAGATTTTTATTATCTGCAACAAGATTTTGAAAAAGCGGAAAAAATGGTGGATGAGGTTCTTGCCGGCCGGCCCGACTTTCCCCAGGCCAAGGTCTTAAAAGGAAAGCTGCTGGCCTCCCAGAAAAAACTGGACCAGGCCGAACAGATCTTTCAATCCCTTTTAAGCGGAGAACCCGAGTCGCCTGAGTACAATTTTTTCCTGGGCTCCATATTCCTTGAAAAAGGCAAGCCTGACCAGGCCCTTCCCTTTTTTTCCAAAACCCTGGAAAAAAGCCCCAATCACTACAGGGCAAGGCTGATGACAGCAGATATTTATTACCAGAAGGCCGATTATTTCCTGGCTGAATCCGAAATAGAAAAGGCCCTCAGATCCCGGCCCGGGGATTACCGGGCCCTCCTCTTAAAGGGCAATATCCACGCGGCACAAAAGGAGACAAAAAGAGCCGAGGCGGTTTACCAGGAACTGATCCAGACCCATCCGGACAACCCTGCCGCATATTTCAGGCTGGGCAACCTTAAAATGGCCGAAAACAAACCCGAACCCGCCCTGGATGCCTATGAAAAGGCACTGGCCATCAACCCCGGCCTCATGGATGTTTTCACCAATGTGATCCGGCTCCATGTGTCCCGGAAAGAGTTTCAGATTGCCATGGATAAATGTGATGCCCAGTTAAAGGCCGCAGGAGAAGAAAACCCCATTGTTGCCTCCATTATCCTGGGGCTGAAGGGCAATCTGCTCATGGCCCTCCAAAAGCCGGCCGAGGCCGAAAAGGTCTTTGCCCTTTCCATTGAAAAAAATCCCAAATTCATCCAGCCCTATCTCTCCCTGGCCATGATCTACAATGCCGAAAAAAATGAAGCAAAAGAACTCCAGACTTACAAGGACCTGCTGGCCAACCGGCCGGACCAGGCCGGCTCCCACTCCTATCTCGGCACCCTTTACGAAAAAATGGGAGAGGATGTCCTGGCAGAGGAGCATTATAAAAAGGCCCTGGGCCTGAACCCGGAATATATCCCGGCCATGAACAACCTGGCCTTTTTCTATGCCGAGCGGGACCGGGAGATGAACACGGCCCTGGACCTGGCCCGGAAGGCCAAGGAACTCGGAGGTGAGGTACCGGCCATAATGGATACCCTGGGCTGGGTCTACTATAAAAAACAGGTGTATGACTCGGCCATTGAAGAGTTCGGCAATTGTGTTGAAAAAGAACCTGAAAACCCGATTTTCAACTTTCACCTGGGTCTGGCCTACAATAAAAAATGGGATTATGCCAATGCTGAAAAATTCCTGAAAAAGGCCCTTGAACTGGAAAAAGACTTTAAGGGTGCGGATGAAGCCAGGAAAATCCTGGAACAGATGTAATCCGGGAAGGGTTTATGAGATCCTGGAACCGCTCTGATCATCGGACGTGTCCGGGGCGGATGACGGGTTCATTTCATTCTTGCAAAAGGGGCAGAACAGGCTGGCCACGTTGTTTGCGTCCATGATGGTTTCAGACTTAAAGGTCATTTCAAAGGGATTGGATCCCGGAAAAGAGCAATTGTTGTTCGTACAGACATATGTTGTATCCATGATATCACCTCAATCAATTATAGAATATTTACTTGCATCCATTATACGGAATCCATGTTAAGAAATCATTAAAATTCTTTTCATGGGCGGCCCGGTTATATCTTCTGTTCCACCCCCTGAAAACAGGGAATACACATCCGGGTCCCGTCAAAGAGGCGGATCCGGGTTTCCATGGTCATTTCACCGCAGGTGTCACAGGGGATGCTCTTTAAAATCCGGGCCGGCCGGACCGGGGGAGCATCAATCTCCTTGGAAACAAAAAGCGCATCAAGGTCCGCATTCATGATCTGGTGGATTCTCTGGCTTCTCCTTTCCCGGACAAGGGTCTGTTCCTCTCCCGTTGCCCGTCCTTTAAGGGCCCTGGCCATCAGATCACGGGTGAGCTCGGCATCTTTTTCAGATTCCCTGAAATCGTCCCTGAACAATGCCCTGAAACCTTTTCCGACATCCCGGTCATAGAAGGTGAACGCGGATTTTCCCCAGTCCCTGTGGACCAGATTTCCCTTGCCAAAGGAACACCCCGTGAGGAACTGGATGGCATCCACCCCGCACATGTCGGTCTCGGTCACGCACAGGGCTGATTTTGATTCATGGATGTCCAGCTTTTCCATTGCCAGCTCAGAGGCCCTGATCCCGATGCTGAGGCCCGGGCAGTTGTGGCCGTGGAATGCAATGGTTTGTTCGATCAATTCTTTTTCAATGGAACAGGCCATGGATGGTTCTCCTGATTTCAATTGTGTCTGTTCCGGAATATAAGTCCTGGAAAGCCGATTTCAATGTTATCTGAAATATTTTCCGGGATCGGTCCAGGCCTGATTCTCTAATAAATGATCCTCCAGCCGAAAACCTGTCCGACCGGAGGATGAAATTTAAGAAGGCTCTTTCTTAATTATTATCTGTTTCTTACCCCGTGGCCAGGGTCATGCGTTTATCCCCCCTTTCCAGGGCCAGCTCCGTGAGGCGGTCCGCCGGAATATGGCAGAGGATCTTATGCCCGTTTTTCAGCTTCTGGAATTCAGGGGCCTGCTGTGTACATATATTCCCATTGTCCGGCAGTTCCCTGCGCCTGGGACACCGCGTATGGAAATAACATCCAGCGGGCTTGTCCATGGCCGAGGGCACATCCCCGGCAAGGACGATGGACTGACGCTTCTGACGGGGGTCCGGAATGGGGACCGAAGAAAGCAGGGCTTCGGTATAGGGATGGTAGGGCGGCGGATATATGGAGTCAACCGGCCCGAATTCCACTATCTGGCCCAGGTACATGACGGCAATAAAATCGGAGATAAATCGTACAACGCTCAGGTCATGGGCGATGAAGATCATTGTGGTGCCCATCTCTTCCTTGATTTCATTGAGCAGATTGAGAACCGCCGCCTGGACCGATACATCCAGGGCGGAAACCGGTTCATCGCAGATCACCATGGAGGGACGGCTGGCCAGGGCCCGGGCAATGCCCACCCTCTGCTTCTCCCCCCCGGACAGCTGTCTGGGGTACCGGTCATAATAGTAGGAGGCCAGTTTTACAGCCCGGAGAAGCCGTTCCACCTCTTCCCGGATCTTTCCCCTGGGCGCGGTCCCGAACTTGCGGATGGGTCTGCCGATCTGCTTTCCGATGCAATAGGAGGGATTGAGGGTTGAATCCGGATTCTGGAACACCATCTGAAGCTCCCGGATCAGGGATAGATCCCTTTGCTTCACCGGCTGGGTGATATCAAGCCCCATGAGGTCACAATTTCCAGAGGTGGGTTTTTCCAGCCCTATGATTCCCTTGACCAGGGTGGACTTGCCGCAGCCCGACTCCCCGACCACCCCCACGGTGCTGCCCTTGATCACCTTCAGGGAGATATCATCCACGGCCTTGACGTATTTTTTCTTTTCCATTCCCAGTATGGCCTTGAGGGAAGGATTCCGGTCCTTATACCAGACCCTCAGCTTGTCCACGCCCAGAAGTTTGTCCATGGTAACCAGTTCATCGTCATCTTCGGGCACATGGACCAGTTTCCTTTTCTGTCCCCGGACAAAGTCATTCCATGGGGTTTTCAGGGTTTCCCTGCCCAGAAAGCACCGGGATTTGTGGTCATCGCTGATATCTTTCAGCCTGGGATGTTCAATGCGGCATTTTGCCACCAGACTCTTGTCGGAAAGCCCCATTCCCTTTTCCAGCCAGTCGCATCTCGGGGCAAAGATACAGGAATCCTTGGCCCGTTCCGACGGATGGGGCACCCGTCCCCTTATCGACCAGAGCCGGTTGTTGGACAGGCTGTCCCCCAGCCTCGGTACACAGCAGAGCAGGCCTCTTGTGTAGGGATGGGCCGGATTGGCGAACATCTCCTCTATGGGCCCCCTCTCCACCATTTCCCCGCCGTACATGACACAGAGGCGGTCAGATACCTTGGCCACCACGCCCAGGTTATGGGTGATGAAGATGATGCCCGTGTTGAAATCCTTTTTCAGATCTTCGATGAGCTCCAGGACCGCCGCTTCCACGGTCACATCCAGGGCCGTGGTGGGCTCGTCCATGATGAGAAGGGAGGGGTTGTTTAAAAGGGCCATGGCAATGATTACCCTCTGCTGCTGACCACCGGAGATCATGTGGGGATACCGGTTCATAACATTGGCCGCATCGGGCATGTAGACCCTTTCCAGCATGGTGATACACCGGTCCCTTGCCTCGTCCCGGGTCATGTCCGTATGGGCCGTCAGCACTTCAGACAGCTGGCTTCCCAGGGTCAGGGAGGGGTTCAGGGCCTGCATGGGGTCCTGGTAAACCATGGAGATATTGTTGCCCCGGATCTTTCTGAGCTCTTCTTTCGGGGTGCCCACCATCTCCTTGCCCATGAATTTGATGGAGCCCCCGACCACCCTTCCGTTGGCCCCCAGAAAATCGAGGATCCCAAAGGCGATGGTGCTTTTACCGCATCCGGACTCCCCCACCACACCGACGGTTTCCCCGTGGCGGACCGTAAAATTCACCCCACGGACCGCCGGCACATCCCGCTTCCGGGTTTTATATGATATGGCAAGATCCGTTACCTCCAGTACCGGTACTTCAGATGCATTTTCCATGGCCACCTTTACTTCCCCAAATGTTATTCCTCAATTGCTCATTCTCAATTATCAATTGTTTTACTGGTACCGCATGGACTCTTCCCGGATACCGTCGGCCAGAAGGTTGAGACCAACGACCAGGGAAGCAATGGCCAAAGAAGGCCACAGGGCCGCCCAGGGACTGCCTGTCAGGATAAAGGCCCGGCCCTTGGCCACCATGGATCCCCAGTCCGGAGACGGTGGCGGCATGCCAAGCCCCAGAAACCCCAGGGTCCCCATGGCAAATATGGCATATCCGACCCGGAGCATGGCGTCGATGATGATAGGGCCCCGGGTATTTGGCAGGATTTCCACAAACATGATGAACCAGGCGCTCTCTCCCCGGGTTTCAGCGGCCCGAATGTACTCCCGGGTCTTGATATCCAGGGTCAGACTCCTCACCAGCCGGGCAATACCGGGAACCCCCACAATGGAAATGGCAATGACCACATTGATGGCCGATGCCCCGATGGCCGCAACGATGATTAAATAGAGCAGGATCACGGGAATGGCCATCATGGCGTCCAGTAGCCGCATCACGATTTCGTCAATCCAGCCCCCTTTGTATCCGCCGATCAGCCCCAGTGCGGATCCGATGAACAGGGCGATCACCACCCCCCAGATGGCGGTTCCGCCGGGCAGGGAAATCTCCTCTGTAACCGGAAGCACCACCAGAACCACCCGGGCGCCGTAAATCAGGCGGGACCACAGGTCGCGTCCCAGTTCGTCGGTACCCAGGATATGCTGGGCAGACGGTCCCTGGTTGGGTGCTTTCCAGTCCTGGTCATAGGGAGTATAATCGGTCAAATACGGGGCAAAAACGGCCACAAAAACCCAGAACAGAACAATGGCAAAACCGACCATGGCTATTTTGGAGCTGAACAGAATGCCAAAGGCCTCTTTGAGCTGTTTTGATTTGGTTTTCCCGTTATTCGTCTTTTGCTTCTCAGGCATATCGTATCCTCGGATTCAAAAATGTATAGATAATATCGGCGATGAGCTGAGTGCCAACGGCCACCATGACCATAATCATGGCCCCCGCTTCCAGGGCATTGAAATCCTTGTAAAGGGCGGATTCCAGCAGATAGGCCCCAAGACCCGGATATCCGAACACCACCTCCACGATCACGATCCCGCCCAAAAGCCAGTTGACGTGAAGCATGATAACGGTAATGGGTGCGATCAGAGCGTTTCTCACGGCATGCTTGAATACCACCTGTTCATAGGGAAGGCCCTTAAGGAAAGCCGTCCGGATATAGGGGGATTTCATGACCTCCACCATGGAGGCCCGGGTGATGCGAAGCACATACCCCAGTTCGATGAGGGTCAGGGTTAACACCGGCAGAATCAGCATCATGGGTTTTTCCCAGGGAGCGGAGGTACCCAGGACAGCGGCACCGGGAAGCAACCCCAGCCACACGGAAAAAATCAAGGTCAAAAAGATACCCGTGGCAAACTCCGGGACAACGGAAAACATCATTCCGCCGACAGACAGGAACCGGTCTTTGAAAGACCCCTCCTTGAGGCCTGCAATCATGCCCAGGAGGAGGGCCAGGGGCATGACGATGACAAAAGCCGTCCCGGCCAGAACCACGGAATTGCGCAACCGGACAAAAAGGCTCTTGCTCACAGGCCGGCCGGTCCTGAAGGAGATCCCGGGATCCCCTCTGAGAAAACCTTTTTTAAGCGGGATATATTCCTTGGGACCGCCGGAACTCTCCATCCATCCCTTGCCCATGACAAATACCCAAACCTTCTCCGTATCCCCTTTAACCCAGCGGACTGCGTGATTCTGCCGGTCGATCCCCCAGAACTCCTGTTTGCCGCCATCAATAACGACCCATCGTTCATTGTCCGTGAATTCGGTTTTGCTGCCGTCGGCCTTGATGTTAATGGCCACGAGATCGTCACCGTCTACCTTCCACCGGATCAGGGAACCGTCGGACTTGACCGCCCACCATTCCTCAAACCCTTTCTGGGTGGTAATCTTCTTGATGGGCATGTTGACCTTCTTTTTTGCGATCCAGTCATTTCCGATCACCCAGTGGAAATAACGGATATACATGGGCTGATCCAGACCGTTCTGGCGGATAAAGGATGCCTCCTGCTCAGGCGTGATAAAGGCTCCCAGAACATTTTTGGCGATGTTGCCGGGAGAGGACTCCGCAATAATGAATACGGCTACGGAAACCAGAATCATGGTTAAGAACAACAAGAAAAAGCGTCGGAGAATAAAGACAATCATAAAAACCCCTGCTGACTTGGTTTAAACCGCCCCCAGGCCTAAACGGCCTGGGGGCGGTCCTGATGCGGGCTTATGCGAGTGATACGTCGTTGAACAGCATGTAGCCGTTGGGATGGCCGTCAAGGCCCTTGACATTGCTTCTGGCGACCATCCATACAGACCGCCAGTAACCGATGGCGATGGACCCCCGGTCATACTGGATTTTCTGCAGTTTGCAGAACAGCTTGCGCCGTTTTTCCACATCCAGGGTACCGTTGGCCTCTTCCAGGATCTTGGAGAATTCCTCATCCACCCAGCGGGTTTCGTTCCAGGCAACGGGCTTGCCGTTTTCATCTGCTTTATAGGCCAGATTCAGCACCATGGTGCCCAGGGGCCGGTGGGTCCAGGGGGTAATCCCCAGGTCCACTTCGGTCCATTTTTCCCAGTACTGGGAGTTGGGCATGGTCTGAAGGTTGATTTTGAATCCACCGGCAATGGCGTCCTGTTTGAGGATCTCAGCATACCGGACAACGTCTGGCCAGCCCGAACCCACGGCCATGTTGACGGTAAGGCCGTTGGGATATCCGGCTTCGGCCAGCAGTTTTTTGGAGCCTTCCGGATCATAAGCCGGTACCGGCATCTTGCAGTATTCCGGGTGCAGGGGATAGACATGAAAGTCCTGTCCTTCCAGGCCCTGTCCCATGTAGGAAAGCGCCAGAATCTTTTCATGATTGTGACATTTTTTCAAAGCCAGACGGACCTTTTCATTGTCCCAGGGTTTGAGATCCACGCGCATTCGAAGAACCCGGGCGGATGCCGTGGGAGCAGACAGGATCTGGATATTCGAATCATCCTTGAGGGCCCGGTAGATGTCCGTACCGCCGATATCGGACAAATCGATAAAATCAATGTCTTTGCTCTTGATCGCGGAAATCATGGGCGCAGTTTCCGTACCCATGTCGATAAATTTCATTTCATCCAGATAGGGCAGGCGCTTGCCGTCTGCTCCTTTGCGCCAGTAGTCTTTCCGGGCTTTGACTACTGCCAGTTCGCCTTCGCGATAAGTTTCCAGGGTATAGGGTCCTGTGCCGTGGGGTGCTTTGAGAAAATCACCTTCAAAAGTCTTGTGGTTAAGGATCTGGGCCGGATACTGGAACAAATGCTCGGGCACGGCGATTTCAGGAACCTTCAGATGAAGTTTGATCTGGTAGTCATTGGTCTTTTCGATTCCATTGGCATCCAGATAACCGCCGACCATACCCTTCATGGAAGATCCGACCGTCTCATCCAGCCACTGGTTAAAGGTGAAGACAACGTCGTCCGCGGTAAAGGTGTCGCCGTTATTAAACTTCACCCCTTTCCTGACGTTGAGAGTCCAGGTCTTCAAATCATCACTGGCCTCCCAGTTTTCCAGAAGATACGGATGGGTAATGTTTTTCCCGTCGGTCAGGGTCAAATACTCGGCCACCTGACGGGTTACGTTGGATGCGGCAATCCAGGAATAGGTTGCCGGATGGGCAATTTTCTGGAGTGCTGTTGCAATTTTCAGTGTGCCGCCACGCTTTACCGTGCCTGCAAAAGCTTTGGATACCCAGGGCAATCCTGCCATCTGGGTGGCGGTAAAGGCTGAAACCCCCAACAAAGTCGACATTCTAAGGAATTCTCTTCTCGAGAGTTTTCCTTTTTCCATGTCGTTTTTCAGGTCGTGTACTGCCGGATGAATTCTTTTTTTCATACTTACCTCCCTTTGCTTTGATGTAGATTGGACTGAAATATTTTTCATGCAAAATATTTGATTCTGAATTTTACATGTATCATACATGCCACACTGATTATTGCAATTTTTTTTCTATATTTTTTCCTTGTTTTATCCGATGACAGAAAAGCTGGAATCCTTGTTGATCTCCCGGTTCCGGCTGAAAAACCCGATGTCCAGGGTACGGTCGATATACTTCATCTTATACTGCAGGGGGTCCCTGTCGTGATTGTTTCCGGCCTCGCAGTACTGGATCAGCTCACTCATAAAAGAACCCACGGCCGGGGCATTTTTATATTGGTTCCCGCTGGTGCCGATGGCCAGGTAGAACCCGGGCAGATCCGATTTGTCATAGATGGGGTACCAGTCGTCGGACACGTCGTAAAGATCGACCAGGCCCTGGTTCTTGTTCGGTATGGGCAGGTCCGGGACCCTCATGGCCTGGCGCATGGCCTGGGTTTTGAGCTGGTCCGTAAAGTTCTGATTGTAGTCATCCGGGTCCACATACTCCAGGGGATCGCACTTGGGTTCTTCCGATCCGATGAGCCAGTGGTTTCCCGTTTCCGGCCGGGTATATACCCCGGTGTCTGAATCCGAGGTGATCACCCCTGTATTTTCCCAGTCTACCCCCTGGGGACTGGGCACATGGGCCACTTCCACCCTCAGGGCCCGGGTCTTGATGTTCATCTTGTCCTCAATGCCGGCCATCCGATTGATAAAATAAGAGTGGGGTCCGGCCACATTGACCACAATGGGGGCTTCAATCACGGTACCGTCTTTCAAGGTCACGCCGGCGGCACGGCCGTCTTTTGTCAGGATATCCGTCACCTCGGCGTTGAACATGAAGTCGCCGCCCACGTTCCGAACCGCCATCTCCACGTTGTGAGTGGAGAGTTTGGGATCACTCACATAGCCGGATTCAGGCACATAGACGGCCCCGTTTATGCTGGGACCGGTGGGCTTGCCAAACTCCGGATCATCCATGAGCTTCTGGGGATGATAGGATCTTAAATCCGGATTGGGCAGGTACTGCTTCATATCCCCTGGACTCAGTTCCCGGTATCCAACGCCCAGGGCATCCAGGGATTCCATCACCGGGGCCAGGTTTTTGTTGATGTCCGACTTGAACACCATGGCGCCGGTGTTTTTATAGTAGGCCATGCCGTCGGGATCCGTGACATTGAGATACCGATTCCAGTCCAGCCAATAGTAATACCCCTCCCGGGCCAGGGCCACGCCCTCGGGGGAAGAGTAGTAAAGGCGGATAATTGCGCAGGAACCGGCTGTGGAGCCGAATCCGGACCCACCCAACTTGTCGATATTAAGGGTTTTATAGCCTTTGAGAGCCATTTCATAGGAAATGCAGTTCCCGATAATGCCTGCCCCGATAATGACTGCATCGTATTGCTTATTGTTCATATATTTCTCCGGAATCATCCATCCAGGGGATGTTCATCTTATCAATTTTTCAATGATCTTTGGTACATTGAGTTTCAAAATCTATTCTTTTGCCAGTTTATTTAATATCTCTTTTTCGCCCTCTTTCCTCAACCGTTCCAATTCGGTTAGAACTTTATTGCTTAAAGGCTCAGGCTTATGGGTGTCTAAAATCATCTGAATTTCTTCTCTGATCTTCTCTTCCAGACTCGGGCATCCGCTGTCCTGCCATGCAGATATGCTCTGCAGGTTCCGGATGCGGGTATTGGAAAGTTCATTTTTAAAATGGGTCATGGTATGTTTCTGGGCCAGGAAATGGCCGGCCGGTCCCACATCCTGAATCACTTGGCGGGCCAGGGTTTCCCTGGTGATGGTGATGCCCTGGGCAAAGCGCTTGGTCATGCCAACCACCTCGTTTCCCATAACCAATTGTTCCAGGGAACAGGCCATACCCGAGGCCATGTATCCCACATCATGAATGAGGTTGAGCTTGGACAGGCCCTGGCTGAAAATGGAAAAGGTACTGTCGATTCCGGCCTGGGCATCCAGCCTTTTGGCATCCGTGGCCCCGGCCAGTCCCCAGGTGGGAAGACCGAAAGAGGCGGCCACTTCAGCCTGGGCAATGGTGGCCAGGCTGTTCTCAGGGGCCCCCATGGTCATCAGGGCGGTTTTCATATCCAGGATCCCCACGTTTCCGCTCATCCCCACCGGACACCCTGTTTTCCTTAACTGGGCAATGGTGATGTGAATCAGGGCCTCGGCCGTGATCTGGGTCAGAACCCCGGCCAGGGTCACCGGCCCGGTAGCCCCGGCCTGGACTGTTGAGCCGGGAAGCTGGGGCATGAACCGGTCGGCGGCTATAAAGATTCTCTCTACCACTTCATCGGGAAAATGCAGGGGGGCAATGGCCTCGGGATAGGCGATCAAAAAGGGTTTTTGACTCAAATTTTCCCGTCCTCCCGCTATCACGGAAGCCATTTCATATACATACTTGCAGCCCAGAGAGCTGTAGCAGAGAAACACGGCCGGTTTTACCGTATTGGATACCAGGGCCGGAATCTCATACAATTCCGCTGCTGCGGCCGGAACGTCCTGGGCCGTTCCCATGGGCATGACAAAGTCGATATTGGGAAGATAATCGGCCACAAGGGCCCCCATTTCAATATCCCGGATGGTGGTTTCCCGGATCTCGCCGGTAAAGGCGTCCCGGGTGTTCGGGCTTCCTGTGGATGTTCCGAAATGGCTTTTCTCTCCTTCCACCTCCATGGCCCTGCGGCCGGTCCGGTCATAGATGGTCCAGCCCCTGGGTGCGGTTACAAGGGCCTGTTCCACAATAAACCTGGGCATACGGATGATATTGTCCTTGATCACAGCCCCGGCCTGTTTCATCATCTTGTGGACTTCCTTGTGGATACATTTGAATCCAACCTTCTCAACGATATCAAAGGCGGCCTGCTGAACCTCCCAGATCTGGTCATCGGTCAGGACTTTCATCTGCACGGACCGGCTTGGGATGTTGGATGTTTGAATCATTATCTACTCCTTGGTAAATTTATCATTATCAGTCTCAATTTGGCTTTCCGGAACAGGGGAGACGGTTCATCAGGCGTATGATGATACAGGTGCCGGGTACGGCCCGGCCGGGAAAGAGAGTAGAACTGCCTTGTCCGACAGTCAGATCCGCATCCAATACCCGACCCTGCCATTGTGCCTGATCCATATTTCCCCTTTAAATTAGGTTACGCTTGTTTCCTGTATCATATGAATATATTGACATCAATAATTTATTTAATAAATATTGCCATAATTATAGTAGAGGCTTTTTTCTTTAATTTTAATATATCAATTGTAATAATTAATCATATCACTTTATTTGATTGTTCTAGAAAATACCTGGAAATCCGTGAAAAGTATAAAAGGGCTGGCAGCCCTGAAAAAGTCTGACCGGTGCAAGAGGGGGATCTATGTTTTCCAGGCCGGCGTTCTACCGGTCCGGGACGCCATCATCAATGATCAGAGGATCCCGTTGCCCCCAGGTGCCAGTAATTGGCCTCTTCCTGCATGATCCTGTCCATGATCAGCTTCCGGCCGTCATCGATCTCTTTTTTCATGGCCTTCTGGGCACCGGCTGCGTCGTGGGCTTTCAGGCGTCCGATAAGTATGGAATGGGTCTGGGCAATTTTTTTGCCCGTTGTACTCATTACCACGAACCTGGCAAGCCGGTCATGGATGTGGGCAATCTGCAGGGCCAGTTCATGGTTGCCCGAAGCCTGGGCCACAAGATAGTGGAATTTCTTATTTTCTTCGGTATACCGGGCATTGGACTCATCTCCGTCGTCGGTATACCCGGCATGCACGGTCTCCAGGCGGGAGATCTGCTCCTCCGTAACTCTCTCGGCTGCCAGGGCCGCCGAAGCCAGTTCAAGGATACACCGCAGGTCCAGCATGTCGTTGAGTTCCTTCAGGGTAATCAGGGTAACATAGTATCCTGATCTGGGCTTGATGGTTACCAGTTCCTCCTGCCCGAGCATCTGAAGGGCATCCCGGACCGGGGTTACACTGGTACCGAACTCTTTTTTCAATAGATCAATGGAAAGGCGTTCCCCTGGCTTTTTTCTTCCGGTGATGATCTCGGTCCGGATTTTCCTGTAAATGATGTCTTTTGCGGCATCCTTTGTTTTTTGGGGCATCAATCTCTCCTGGGGAAAAGCGTTGGCAATACTCTGCCGGTTGTCAAACCGGGCCTGCACAGACAGGCCCGGCTAATTTGAATGGAAATCAGGCGGCAAAACCCTTGGCCATCCTGGACGCAGAGCCTGCATCTGCGGCAAAGCCGTCGGCACCGATCTCATCGGCAAAGGACTGGGTCACCGGAGCACCGCCGACCATGATTTTCACCTGATCCCGCAGCCCGCTCTCCACGATGGCGTCAATCGTCTGTTTCATCATGGGCATGGTGGTGGTCAGGAGGGCGGACAGACAGACAATATCAGCATTCTTATCCCTGATACTCTTGACAAAATCCTCAGGCGGAATATCAACGCCAAGGTTGTGAACTTCCAGACCGCAGCTTTCGATCATCATGGACACCAGGTTCTTACCGATATCATGGAGATCGCCTTTAACGGTTCCGATCACCACCTTGCCCGAGCCCGAGCCCTCCCCCTCCTTTAACAGGGGTTTGAGAACTTCGACGCCCTTGCCCATGGACTGGGCGGCCATGAGGACTTCCGGGATGAACATGTCCCCGCTTTCCATCCTTTCACCGACAATATCCATGGCAGCGATCAGGCCCTGATTCAGGATCTCAGAAGCATCGCCGCCCGCATCCAGACTCTTCTGGACCATCCCGGCGATTCCTGCAAGGTCCCCACCAATCACAGCATCATTCAACTCTTTGTAATCAGGCATTTTTCATTTCCTCTTGATTTGGGTTGTCTATGTCCTGGGACATATAAAATGCTCGCGCCTATATCCATATACCAGGGGCAAATTAATATCAACAATTTAATGATTTACACCATGCAAAATTCAATTTTTATGTTCCAACTGATCTGATTGATGTATCAATTTTGATTTTACTTTCCGATTCCCAAGATATCCCGGCAAAAATCAATACTTTTCTTCACGGCCTCAAGTTCCCCGGCCAGGGCTTTTTCCCGATTGTCCAGGCTGAACCCCATTTCCGTTTCAATGTTGATCCGGCCGCAGGGAGAAAGGGTTCTGATCAGGTCATAGGCTTTTTTCATATCGATATCGCCTTCCCCCACGGCCGTTCCCCGGACCTGGAATCCATCCCTGCGAAATTCAATCCGGTCATCCCTGAAATGATTGGTAAAGGCATAGGGGGCCAGATTTTCAACGGCCTGGATGGGATCTTCGGTTATATGCCAGGGGTTCATGGTATCGATGCAGGCCCCCACAAAGGGATGGCCCACCTGCTCGATCACCCATATCACTTCTTCGGAAAAACTGTCACAATGATTTTCCAGGGCCAGACGGACACCGGCACTCACGGCGGCCGGTGCAGCCTTTTTCAACCGGTCCCGGGTCTGTTCAAGAAAGGGCCTGACTTTGGGATGAAACCGGGAGCCCGCCCTGGGTCTGGGCCGGGGAATTTCCATCCCGACCTTGACCAGATCTGCGCCAATGGCAGCGGCCGTGGCAATGCCCTCTTCAATGTCATGCTGGATCCCGATACCGAAATTTCCCAGATCCAGGGACATGTTATACTCCAGGAAAAGGTTTCTCTCTCTGGCCGCCTGCCCCACTTCATCCAGATATGCCGGGTCCAGACTCTCCAGCACCCCGTCATCCAGGTGAAACCCGTCCAGGCCCAGATCCAGGCCCAGGTCAAAGAGTTCAAAGGTGCTCATCTGCCTTTCCCAGGGAAGTTCAAAACCGGCCCAGTCCTGGCCGATGCCGTGGTGATATAGGCTGTAGGTGTGAAGTCCGAGAAGCATGGGAGATTTGTCTTCATGGGTCGTCATTGACAGAAGGTCCTTATATAAAAATTAAAATCCAGATCAAATAGCCATTAGAAGCTAAAAATGGGCAGGAAATGTTTTTTCCCGGATTTCAACTTCACAAATTTTTCATTGAATTACAAGAAGTCTTTGCTTTGCCTTTCAGACTGGGAAATTGCTTCTGGTTGACCTTTACCTTTTTTAAAAAGGGCGATTGAGCCGTTCTGTACTTTTGTCTGATTTCCAAAACCCGTTAAAATACGGATTGGCTATCCCTTCCCGAAAAAACGAGATCTGCTCGGTCCCAGGGACAGGATTATGGAGACAACGGGTTTCTTTTCTCTGCCCATGCCACGAGACACCTTGCAATTGACAACCCGGCCCGGCCGGTATAACAAGAACCCTGGGGCGAATGATCCGTCCCGCCAAACCAGAATGAAAAGGAGCACCCATGGGGTTTGAAACGGTTGAAGATGTTCTGAACCAATTGGAATCGGCCCAGTATATTGCTTCGGATGAAATGGCCACGGTGGTCTTCCTGGCCCTGGCCACCCAAAAGCCCGTGCTGGTGGAGGGACCGGCCGGAGTGGGCAAGACCCAGCTGGCCAAAGCCGTGGCCCTTTGTCTGAACCGCCGCCTGATCCGGCTTCAATGCTATGAGGGCCTGGATGAGGCCAAGGCCCTGTACGAGTGGGAATATGCCAAACAGCTTCTCTACACCCAGATGGTCAAGGACCGGATCAACAGCGTCATCAAAGACGCCCCCAGCCTGGCCAAGGCCGTGGAAAAGATCGCGGCCCAGGAAGATGCTTTTTTTTCAGACCGGTTTATCCAGCCCCGGCCCCTGCTCAAGGCCATCTTATCCCCAGACCCGGTTGTCCTGCTCATCGATGAGGTGGACAAGTCGGATCCGGAGTTTGAGGCCTTTCTCCTGGAGCTGCTCAGCGATTTTTCCGTCACCATACCGGAAATCGGCACCCGGAAGCCCGTGACCATTCCCCTGGTCTTTCTCACCTCCAACAACTACAGGGACATGAGCGACGCCCTGAAAAGGAGGTGCATCCACCTCTACATCGACTACCCCCCGCCTGAGCGGGAGATGGAAATCGTCAGGACCCGGGTGCCGGGAATCGAAAAGAAACTCCTGGAAAGGCTTGTGAAGGTCATGCACCGGATCCGGGACATGGACCTGAAGAAAAAACCCTGTATCTCCGAGACCATTGACTGGGCCCGGGCTCTGGCCGCCTTGGAAGTAAAGGATTTAACCCCCCGGACCGTGGACCAGACCCTGAACCTTGTCCTCAAATACCAGTCCGATCTTATCCTGATCCGCCAGCATATTGCCGAACTTCTCACGGCCTGCCCCGGCCCGGAACCATGCTGACCGGCCTGGTTAAATTTGCAGCCTGCTGCAGGGCATACGGCCTCATGGTCTCCCCGGGGGAAGTCCTGGACTGCGCCAGAAGCCTTGAATCCCTTGAATTTACGGACCAATCCCGGTTCAAGACCATAATCCGGGCCCATTTTATAAAGACGATCCGGCACAGGAACCGGTTTGAAGAGGTGTACAAACTCTTCTTTTCCCAGCATTCGGGATTTTCCATGGGGCCGGACCCCGGGAAAGCCAGAGCCATTGAAAAACTGAACCTGGCCCTGGAGAATCAGGCCCGAAAGGCGGACAAGAAACAGGAAAAAGGAAAATTATCCCGGGCTCTTCTCGATTTTCTCCGGGGAGATCCCGAACCTTTCCTGGCCCGGGTCCAGGCCATCCATACCCGGGAGGAAGAGACTCCCCGGGGGTTCAAGTCAAACCTGGGGCCTCTTTCGGCCAAGCTGGATGTACTGCTCACGGCCAACCGGATCCGGCAGCAGATCACAGGGATTCCAGAAACCGATTCAGGCACCGGGGAGGCCGTCAGGCAGATGAAGAACCTCTATCACAGCAGCCTGGACCGGGCCCTGGCTATCCTCTCCCGGGAGCCGGTCTCCCAAAACATTGCCCTCCGGCAGGACCCGGGGAGTCCGCTGGATCCCGGCCGGATCCGGGAAATGCCCTTTTCCTCCCTTTCCGGGAAGGACCTGGACCAGGCCAGAATCCTCATGGACAGGCTGGTGAAAAAACTCAAGGACAAGGCCGGAAGAAGATACCGAACCCGGAACCGGGGAGGCCTGGACGTCAAAAAGACCCTGGGCCGGGCCAACCGGTTCCAGGGCATCCCCCTGGAAATCATCTATAAAAAAAAGATCCCGGCCAAAGCCCGGATCATTGCCCTCTGCGATGTCTCCGGATCGGTCTGGTCCACGGCAAGGTTCATGCTTCAGCTGCTCTATGCCCTGGAGGAATGTTTCTCCCAGATCAAAAGTTTTATCTTTGTGGCGGAACTTACCGAGATATCCGGTTATTTTAAGGACCTTGACATTGACCGGGCCGTGGCCGGAATCCTCAAGGACCCGGGAATCAATCTGAATGAAAGAACCGATTACGGTTCTGTTCTCCACGACTTCCTGGAGAATCACGGGTCAGACCTGAACATGAAAACCACCCTGATCATTCTGGGGGACGGCCGGTCCAACTACTACAACCCCCGGGCCCATATCCTGGAACAGATCCGGGAAAAATGCCGGAGGATCATCTGGCTCATTCCGGAGCCGGGCCGTCTCTGGGGAACCGGGGACAGCGAGATCCATACTTACAAACACCACTGCCACGAGATCCGTACCTGCATGAACCTGAAGCATCTCACCGATTTTGTCCGGGAACTGGTTCTCTGATCCCCGTATCAGAGATTGGCCCGTTCAAATTCCAGAAGTCCGGCCTTGATATCCAGCCCTCCCCCGAACCCGGTCAGGCTGCCGTCCTTGCCGATGACCCGGTGGCAGGGGATGATGATGGCGATGGGATTTTTCCCATTGGCCATTCCCACGGCCCGGGAGGCCTTGGGATTGCCAATGCGGTGAGCCAGCTCCCCGTAGGAGAGGGTCTCGCCAAAGGGGATCTTGACCAGTTCCTTCCAGACCTTTTCCTGGAATGGGGTTCCCTGTGGATCCAGATCAAGGGCAAAGGTCTTCAGCTCCCCCTGAAAATAGGCTTCCAGCTGTTCCAGAACATCCTTGAACCCTTCCGGATCCGGGACCCACTCTTTTCCGGGCTCCTTCCGGGTGGTTCCCTTGGGAAAATGAAGGCTTTGAAGCCGGTCCTGACCGGTGAGCAGCAGCCTTCCCAGGGGGGACTCAAAATAGGCATACCGAATTTTATTCAAAATAGACCTCCCTTTGATTTAAAATCAAGCGGCTGTCCAGGATCTCGGCCCTGTGGGAGAGGACATCCTTATCCCGGATAAAAAGACCGGTCTCCATGCCCTGGAAAATGGGAGTCACCAGGGCCGGGTTTTGGTCTGCCATATCCGCGGGCAGGGTCATGGAAGTCTTCAGGTCAAAGATCTCAAAGACAGCTTCCGGCCTGAGCAGGATGGGGATGAATCCGGCCAGGGTCATATTTTTCTTCAGAGACAGGGTCATGTCTCCCCGGATATCCCTGGGTTCACCTTCTTGATCCAACCGGGCCTTGAAGTCGGCCACCCGGATTTCCAGCCCCTTTTTCAGCAGCCTCTCACACTGGCCCAGAAACCGGAATCCGATATCTCCGGCAACCTCCCCCAGCCGTTGATAGATCTCATGGGTATCCGGTTCTGCCCGGACAACATCATTGAGGATCCCGGTCAGGGTCTTTGAGTACGCCCCCATGATCCACTGCCATCCCGGAACATCCACCCGGTTCAGGCTGACCCGGGCAGCTCCGTCACGAACAAGGCTGGTTCCCCATTCCAGACTGTGAAATCCATATCCCATTCCAAAGGAAAGGAACTTCTTTTCCGGATTGAGTTTTGATGTATATTCCCATGTCAGGCTGTCCAGCTCAAGGGGCCGGGATGTATCCTGGAATTTTACGGAGTCGATTTTCAAATGATCCAGGTTAGCAGAAATCCGGCCGTCCCATGTATAGTCGGAAGCCTTCTGCATCTGTGAATCCATGGTCAGGGAACCGGCCGTGAACCGGCCGGGGCATTCGCCCCCCTTCCAGTCCAGGGAGGCTGAAATTATTCCGTTTTTATCCATGGAGATTTGGACTTGCCCGGGCAGGATCTTCATGGAACTGCCGCCCCTGTCCAAAGAAAATTCTTTCAGGGATATCCTTGATTCCAGATTTCCAAAAACATTGTATGTCGTTGCCATTTCCAGGGGATTTTTCCCCTTAAGCTGGTGACTCAAAAAATCATGGAACCATGGATTTTTGTCAAGACGGGTGTGAGATTTTACGCTAAAGAACCCGTGGTCCGCCCGGTCCAGGAGAAGAATCTCCCTGACCCCAAAAATAGATTCAAGACCGTCCGCCTTAAATCTCCACTCAATTTTTGAGGAAAACAGCCCCCGGTCGTAATTGATAATCTCCACCGCCCCGTTTTTTGTTTTCCCGGTCAATTGCTCTGTAAGGAAGCCTTCCATGATCATCCCGGTTGCCACGGGTATGGAGGCCAAGGCCGCAAAAGAGATAAATGAAATCACGGCGATAAATTTTATGGATCTCATTTGGTTTTGGTCCCCAGCTCAAGATGCTGAACAAAAAAATCCCGGAATTCGTCCCGGCGGTGGCTGACATAGAGGATGGTGCTCAGTTTTTCCCGGGCAATCCCCTCCAGAAAATCGAGAACCGCCTCCCGGTTGAGCTGATCCAATCCCTGGGTGGGCTCGTCAAGGACCAGGAGCCGGGGCAGTTTGATCAGGGCCCGGGCAATGAGAACCAGGCGCTGCCTTGCATATTCCAGGTTTCTAAAGGGAAGGCCGGCATCTTGGGCCATACCCAGGCGGTCCAGCCATTGGCGGGCCTTTTCTTCCTCCTGGGCCGTATAGGTCTGGTAAAGCCCGATGGAGTCGAACAGGCCGGAGATGATGCAGTGAAGGGTAGAGCCCGGAACGTGGTAATTCCGGTGGAGCTCCGGGCTGACAATGCCCATGTGCTGCTTCAGATCCCAGATGGACTCCCCGGTTCCCCTCTGGATCCCGAAAATCCTCAAGTCGTTCCTATAGCAGGCCGGGTGATCTCCGATGATGACCTGGAGCAGGGTGGATTTGCCGCAGCCGTTGGGGCCGGTCACCAGGGTATGATCCCCCTCCCGGATGATCAGATTGAGGTCCTTGAAGACCTCTGTTCCCTGATATCCGGCAAATCCTTTATTAAGGCGGATCAGTTCTTCGGGTTTGTTCACACTCCCCGGCTGGTTTCGGCCCTCTTTTTTTTCCGCCAGATCCTCGGCCCTGGCTTGAAAATCCGGGGAAAGAACGGCGAACACCTGTTCCAGGGAGCCTTCAACCTCTTCCCTCCGGCCCGTAAGTTCCAGGCCGTGCTCTCCCATGACGCCCATGTGGGTGCACCAGGCCGGGATATCGTCAATATTATTGACAAAGACCATCACCAGGATATTTTCCTGGAAAAGACGGGCCAGGGCCTTATCCACTTCCCGGCAGGTCTTGAGATCCAACCCGTCATAGGGGCTCTGGATGACCAGACAGGACAGGCCCGGGGTCATCCTGGACAAAAGCATGAGTTTTCTGGACTGCCCCGTACTGAGCTGGCGGTATCCCTTGTCCAGGGAACCGGTAAGGCCTAACGCCTCGATCAGTTCTGCACGGGAGCCGGGATCGTGGATAAAATCCCGGGCCCGGGTGCCGGGATCAATTTTGTCCATGAAGTCGGTCTCATCTTTTTTCAGCTCCGCCTCATAGATTTCCTGCTGATCCTTAAACGAAACCACGCCCGTATTTTCCGGCAGTTCCAGTTTTTCGGATGTATCCTTTTCCCCATCCCCGGAAACCAGCCGGAAAAAGCTTTGGGCTCCGGATTGGTTAGCCCCGATAATACACCATGCCTGGCCCGGGCCGGCATGGAACTTGCGGATCATGATGTTTTCAAATTGAGTGTTGAGGATCTCTATTCGGCCGGGGCGGTTGAGCATATCTTTGGGTCCTTGTTCTGATTTCAATAATTCCGGCCATTCTACAGCCCTGCCCGTCTTTGTCAAGGATTGGCCTTTAGATACAATTTCAAATTTGACAATCTGAAATTGTAATGTATCATTGATTAGGAATAGATTGAATAAGGATTCTGAAAATGAATGACAGACTGCACCTACCCTCTTCCGATGATATCAACGGAGTTCTGAAACTGGGTGACCGGGACCTGCCGAGCTTTCCCCAGGTCGCCGCAAAATTGATGGAGGCCTCCAAAGAGGAAGCCGGCTCCCTGGCCGACCTGGCCAAGGTAATTGAAACCGATCCCGGTCTTGCGGTAAGAGTGCTGGAGATGGCCAACTCCGCCATGGCCGGTATGAGAAGAAACATATCCGCCCTGTCCGAAGCCGTGGTGATTCTGGGGCTGGATCAGGTCAAGAAAATGGCCCTGTCCCTAACGGTTTTTCAATCCTTTTTCAAATCCAGTGCTTCCCAGAGCTTTGACCGGATCCTGTTCTGGCGCCACTGCCTCTGCGTGGCCCTTTTGAGCACGGAAATCGCAAAGGAGACCGGGTATCCGGATCCCGAAGAAACCTATATTGCAGGCCTGCTCCATGACCTGGGCAAAATCTTTCTAGATACCCGGGGACATCAGGACTATGGGAAATTTATCACGTCGGTTTCCACCTCCACGGACATTGTCATTGATGAGGAGCGCAGACTTTTCGGCCTGGGCCATGACGATATCGGAGCCTATTTCTGTTCCCAGTGGGGCCTGCCCTCTTCCCTGGCCCTGACCGCAAAATATCACCACCAGCCATACAGCAGCCTGGGCCTGTCCGACCGGGAAAAACATCTGATCGCCATTGTCTCCCTGGCGGATTTCCTCTGCTGGACCCAGGGACTGGGCTCCTTTGATTTTATCCGCCCCCCGGTGGTCTCTCCGGAGGTGGAAAAAAATATTGACCTGGAAACCCTGAACATCGTGGAGTGCATGCTCCGGATGAACAAAGAAATCGAATCCATTTCCCAGTTTTACGGTTTTATCTTCCCTTCGGCCGGTCAGCTCAGGGAGAACATTCTCCAGGCCAATCTCAAGCTTTCCAGGGCCAATACCCGGTACTATTTTCAGGACGACCCCCTGGCCCGTTTCGAGACTTCCCCCCAGTCCCAGTCCTCCGATCTCGGGTTGGAAATCGGCAAACCCCTGGCCAAGGCCAAGACCGTCAAAGAGGTACTTGATATTGTCATGTACCAGATTGGACAGATCTTCCAGCCCCGGGACTGGTCCGTTCTGCTCAAGGACTCCAAAACAGGGGACATGGTGTTTTCCCTGGTGGTGGGACAGAACAAAAAAAAGCTCCAGGGGTTGCGGCTGCCAAAAGGCGAAGGGATTGCCGGTCACATCATGGCCACGGGAAACTCCCTGGTGATCGAAGATGTTTCAAAGGACACACGGTTCAGCATAAGAATGGATAAACACACCGGATTCCAGACAAGCTCCATCGTGGGAACCCCTCTTAAGACCGACGATAAGATCTTCGGGGTGATTGAACTGGTCAACCGGATAGACGACCGTCCTTTTACGGATCAGGACATGGATCAGCTGGCCTCCATCGCCGAATATGCGGCCATTGCCATTGAACGGGCTTACTATAACCAGGCCTTAAAAAAACTGGCCGTCCAGGACTCCTTGACCGGACTGAAAAACCGGTGGAGTTTTGACCGGGCCATGGTCAATCCGGAGGAGGTTCGAAAAACCTTTGGAACCATTTTTTCCCTGCTGATCATCGATGTCAGGAAGCAGGTCCGGACGAATATAGACCCGGATCTGGATGAAGATAAGATCCTCAAGGAACTGGCCCGGATTTTGACCCAGACCAAGCGGCGGGGGGATGAAATTTTCCGTTTTGCTGAAAACACCCTGGTGGTAATCCTGGCCCAGACTTACGCAGATGGGGCGGATATGGCCAAAGACAGGGTTTTGGAAGCCATGTCTTCCACCCTTTTGGAAAAAACCGAACCCGGGTTCCGGATCTCCATCCAGCCCCGGACAGTGGATTCGGAAGACGCCGGTAAGTTAAAAACCCTTATCTCGAACTCCCTGGCCGATGCGGAGCCCCCTGCGTCCCGGGAATCTGTCCCGGACCTCCAGGACAGGCTTCAGCCCCTTCTTGAAGACGAGGAGGGGAAAAGGCCGGAACAGGAACCTGCCCTTAAAAAATTTGGCAAATCCGTTTCCCTGGCAGGAAAGTTTATCCGCCTTAAGACCAGTGAATCAGGTCATATCCGGGTGGAAAGGCTTTCCATGGACACAATCGGATTCCGGATCTCCAGATCCCACCGCATCCGTACCAACGATTTTCTCGATATCCAGTTCAACCTGGACGATCTAAAGAAGAGCCTGATCAAAAGACGGGTCGTGGCCCGGGAGATCCAGGGAAATTTTATCCGGGCGGATTTCTATAATCCACCGCCCTTTGATAAAGACCTGGGATTTTACATGATGAACTGATCCCCTGACCCATGGGGATATGGATCCGGGAGTCGGCCTGAATCGTTGATGGCGTTCAGGATTCGGGGAATCTGCCGTAAGCTCATAAATTTCCGGTTTTTCTCTGCAATGGTCCTCAGATGATTTTTAAAAGAAAAGCAGGGAAAAACTTAAGGAAAAAACGACCAGGGAGACCAGGGCATAGGTAAAGAACAACTTGTATCGTATGGGCAGGTTCCCGAAAATATGCATTTTAATCTTGACCAAAAGGGTTTGTATTGTTCAACCCTACCCGATAATGGAGATCAAATCAATACTGCCCTATTTACCGAAGCTGCAAACCGGGAACCGACAGGTTTTGCAGCTGGAGCAGAACCCGCCGTGGCCCATGAGGTCGATGTCGGACCTGGACAGGGTTTCCCCGGCCAGGAGCCGGGGAACCACAAGATCAAAAATGGAAGCCCGATGGTACATGACACAGCCGGGGAGACCGATGACCGGCACCTCCCCGATATGGGCCAGCATGAACATGGCCCCGGGCAGGACCGGAGCCCCGTAGGAGACGATATTTCCTCCTGCCGCCCGGATGGCCGCCGGGGTCAGGTCGTCGGGGTCCACGGACATGCCCCCGGTGACGGCGATCATTTTCGCGCCCCGGGCCAAAAGTCCCTGGATGGCCTCCACGGTCATGTCCATATCATCTGAGACCAGGATCTTTTCCAGTATCCCGGATCCCAGGGCTTCAAATTTTTCTTGAACCACAGGTCCGAACCCGTCCCGGATCCGGCCGTTGAACACCTCTGAACCCGTTACCACCAGGCCCACGGCCAGACGAGCAAGGGGAAGGACTGCAATGATGGGAAAAAATTCTTTACAGACCTTTTCGGCCTCCTTTACCCTGTCCTCGTCAATGGACAGGGGGATGACCCGGGTGCCGGCCAGTTCCTGGCCCGGCCCAACCACCTGGTGGGTGTGAAGGCTGGCAAAGATCACATCCTCGATCCGGTTCAGGGCGGCCAGTCCCTCAACATTGATTTTCAACAGGCCCTGGGTCCTGGCCCTGAATCCCACCTTGCCCTCACTGGGATCGCTGATATCAATGAGGCGGCCCCGGGCGGCCCGGGCGATGCGAAGGGCCGCCGGATCTTCGTGGACTTCCCCGTCAAGGCCGGTCGCATAGATATGACGCTTGCCCAGATCCAGAAGTTTTTCCACATCCGAAGATTGGATGACATGCCCTTTTTTAAATTCAGGCCCCTTGAACAGATCCGGCACGATCCGGGTGATGTCATGGGTGAGGATCATTCCCACAGCCTCTTCAACGGGAACGGCACGCAGCTTCTCTTTTTCATAGTACTTCATGGGTCAGCCTCTTCTTTGTTCCGGGTTTGAATCAATCGTTTGCCCTGGTAGGTGTCTGTAAAACCAAAGGGACGGGTTTGAAGAGAACCCAGGGCCAGGGCGCCGGTCTCCACCGCCTGTTTAAGCCTGGGAGAAAAATCCAGGCATTGGCGGACAAGGTCCGCCCGGATCCGGGAATTATCAATGATTTTCAAAAAAATATCAAGCACAGGAGGGGTTGATCCGGATACCAGGGAGGCCTGGACATCCACCACCCCCGGAATCCTGAAAAAAAGCGCGTCCACATCGGCCATGGCAAGGGTCTGACCCGAGGACAAGGGGAGGGTATGGGCCCTGCGGCCGCAGACATAGTCCATCCGCCTGAACAGGCTTCCGCAGGCACAGGGATCTTTCAAAAACCGGGACATATCCCCGGTACGGTAACGGATCAGGGGCATGCCGGTCCGGGTCAGGGTGGTCACGGCCACCTCTCCCCATTTTCCCGGGGGCAGAGGTCTTCCCGTATCCGGATCCACAATTTCAAAGAACAGGTCCACTTCCCTGAGATGGTACCCCTGGTGGGCAAAACAGTCAATTCCGCCCCCAAAACCGGTTTCAGTCAGCCCGTAGTGGTCAAACACCCGGCAGTCCAGCAGATTGGCCACCCGGTTTTTCAGGGCAGAAGAGACCTGGTCCGAGGTGAGGATCACATGGGAGAGAAGAGGAGCCCGGAGCTTTTCCCGGGCCATGAACTGGGCCAGGGCCAGAATCTGAACCGGCAGCCCGATGATCAGGGAGGGGGAGAGCTGTCTGACGGTCTCCAGCGCCCCGGACCCATCGGTAATCAAACCAAAGATCTTAGCCTTTACACCGATGCCATCCATGGCGGTTTTCAGCAGGTCCCCGGCACTCCCGGGAGTCTGCCCGGGCAGCAGGACCAGGACCCGGTCTTTGGGCCGGGTCAGCCGGGAGATGACGATCCTGAAAAATTCAATTGTCTTCTCCAGATCCTGATCCGTAAAAAAAATCCGTTTGGGCCGGCCTGTGGTGCCCGAGGTTTCCAGGGTGACGATCCGGCTGATCCGGTCCTGGGGAACACATAGGAACTTCATGGGCTTTTTCCGGACATGGCCGGGAAAGGTAAAGGGAAGAGAAGAAAAATCCAGATACCCCTTAAGACTTTTGGGATGATGATCCCTGAAATGGTCCCGGTAAAAAGGGCTGTTTTCCATGACATGGCCCAGGAGCTTCTGAATGGCAGACCATTGATATCGCTCAAGAGTCTCCCGGCTCTTTTCTCCCGGAAACTGAAACCGGATCTTTTCCCATTGCCAGGCATCAAGAAAGGCGGTCGGCAGTTGGTTCATTTCCGATGGACTCCTTTTCCCGCGGCACTGGTCAGGTTATAGGCACAAAAGGGTATCAGGCGGCCGTCCGGGGCCACGCTGTGGATGCAGCAGCCCTTGAGCCTTTCCAGATCAAGATTCCATATATCCTGGAATGCCATGCCGGACACGGAAAAAAGCCGGGTCCGGGCCCGGTTCAAAAATTGATCCAGACCGTCCCAGATCTTCCCCGGGGCAGGATCCGGCCCCGGGGCCTTCCAATGCAGGGCTGTGGAAGCTTTGGCCCTGGCCGCCCCCTTTTCAGCGGGAATGGGGGTGCAGCAGCCAATATCCGGTCCAGTCAGAGGTTCAGGAATGCCCCTCTCTTTAATCAGAAATTTTCCGTTAAAGGAACAAAGGGAATGTTCGCACCCCGGGGGCCTGAAATCCTCCCGCCTGAATCTGCCCTGGGTCTGGACTTCTATCTCTTCCAGGATTTCAGGGATGGTGATCCGGTCATTGTCCCCGGGTCCGGTGTCAAACGACGGCCCCCCTTTCCCGGGCAGAACCGGGCAGCGTCCAAACCAGGCTACCGGCTGGAAGTGGACCCCCCGGATGCCCGGTAACCGGTCCAGGGCAAACTCCAGAATGGGCCCGACCTGGCTGATATTCACCCCCGGAACCAGGGTGGGCACCAGAACCACGCCCAGGCCGGCCTCTATGCAATTGGATACGGCCTCCTGCTTGGCCTTAAACAGGTCCTGGCCCCGCAGGTCTCGGTACACCCGGTCCGATACCCCGTCAAACTGGAGAAAAACCGAGGAAAGCCCGGCAGACTTCAGGGTTTTGGCCATGGATCTTTCCCGGGAGATCAATATTCCGTTTGTGTTGAGCTGGATAAATCCGAACCCGGTTTCCCGGGCAGATTCAACAATCCGGGGCAGATCCCGGCGAAGGCTGGGTTCTCCTCCGGATATCTGGAGATTGGCCTTGGGGCTGACCTTCCATACCGAATCCAGCATCTGGGAAATCTCTTCCAGGGAGGGATCAGGGTCCCCTTGTCCCGGACCTGACCCTGCAAAACAGAATTGACATTTCAGGTTGCATCGGGCCGTAATCTCCAGAACTGCGGTGCAGGTGTGCTGCCGGTGTTCGGGACAGAGCCCGCAGTCAAAAGGGCATCCCCTGGCCGTCCCGGTCATGCTGAACCGGTCCGGAATGGGAATTTTGGGCCGGGTCCAGGTCTGGAAAGAATCCCTGCCCTTCCAGATTTTGACCCTGAAATTTCCGTGGACGGGACAGGTTTTTTCCAGAAAAACCATATCCGACTCCAGGACCCGTGCGGCGGGAACCGGTTCCATACAGACCGGACAGAGGCTCTGGGTTGTAGAAAGAAGGCTGGGGTCGGAAAGATTCGGGTTCAATATCCAGGTCCTATTCTTCCCCAAAATCCTGGGGATCAAATCCGTTTTCCTGGACAAGGGCCAGAAGTGAGGAAAAGGACTGATCCAGAAGATTCCCGCAGGTCCGGGGATCCGGCTGGGGATAAAATTCCCCGCTGATCTCCCGGCAGGCGGTTCTGCCCGGTTCAGGGACTGCCGTGTCAAAGAAATCGATCCAGGCTTCCTGCATCAGGGCCAGGACATCTTTTTCCTCTTTGGCCATCATGGCCAGGATTCCCATGCCGGCGGTGAAAATTCCGCAGGGGCCCTCTGCCCTGCCCGAGCCCATGCAGAGTCCCCGGCTGAAATCCACCAGGTCTGGATTTTCCCTGCCCATGAGATCAAGGAGCATTTTCACCATGATCTGACTGCAGCAGTATCCCTGGTTTTTTAATTTTAAGATTTCCATCTGAATCATATCGTATCCCAATTTCCTAGGCCTTATATTTTCCGGCGATGATCATGCAGTACCCGGGCCTCAGGCGCCCGGACCTGCAGGAAGAGGCAAGGCCGGAGTCACAGATCCGGGCATCTGTTTTTTCCCAGAACCGGTCCAGGCTTCCATGTTCAAAAATCATCTGGCCGGCCAGCTGCTTTAAAAGCCGGGTGTGATCTTCGATGATGTCAATTTGAAACCCGGCATCTTCAATGGTCCGGATCAGATCCAGGATGGGCAGGGCTCCGTCCAGGCAGGAGAACGCCTGGCTTGGGTTTCTGGTTTCCGGTTCCATGCCTGCGAATCTCTGGGGGATGTAGAGATCCGTCAGGATCAGCTTCCCGTTCCGCCGGAGGCATCGTAAAAACTCCTCCAGGCACCGCTCCTTTTCCCGGATCAGGGAAAAGACACACTCAGAGAATATCCCGTCCAGGGATCCTGACCCAAAAGGAAGAAAGGGGAGCTTCACCTGGGCAAAGGGAATCCGGTCCCCGGATTTGGCCGCGGCCATCTCCAGCATATCCAGGCCCAGGTCTGCTCCCAGGGCCCGGATCCCAAACCGGTCAGACAGGTACCTGGCCGTCATTCCGTATCCGCAGCCGGCATCCAGGACCCTGGCCCCGGGATCAAACCCGCAGAAATCCACGGCCCGGCTGGTGAGCATGAGCCCCCCGGGCCTCAGGGTATGACCGGTTACATTGATCAGGGCCTTCTGCCGGAACAAAAAGGGTATCTCCCCGGTACGGATTCTAGGAATATTTCCCGGTTCAACGGACGGATCAACCGGTTGATAAGGATTATTTGTCTTCAAGGATTTTTTCCACCTCCTCTATTTTGCCGTGGGTCAGTTCCGAAGAAATAAAAACAGCTTTGCATCGGCTGCACTGGGGCAGGGCCACGTCAAACCGGGACCCCAGGTAGGTCATATTATTTTTATAGTACTCCAGGGGCAGATTGCAGGGGCCGCACAGAACCGGGGTTTCCAGGGGATGGGTGGGCGGTCCGGGAATACAGTCCCCATTGGCCTCCACCTCCATTCGGTGGCTCCAGGCGGAAAGGATTTCAAACCGGTCCTCCTTCTGGATAAACTCCACCCAGAAACAGACCCGGGAGGGCCGGTAAAATGCGATCCTGCTTCCTTTTTCCGGATTTAAAAAACAAACGCCCGTGGACTCATATTCTTCCAGGACCTTTTGGATGTCCGAAACCAGGATGAACCGGTTTTCCAGCGCATCTTCCACTTCCGGGCTTATCCGGATCCGGGGGTCTGTTTTTTCTCCGGACTTGGCTTTCTCCCGCCAGATTCTGCCCAGAAACTCATTCTTTACCGCGGTCAGGGTATCCTGCCGCTTTGAAAACCCCGGATCCTTCCGGAGTTCGGGATGATCCGTCCCCGGCCAGAACAGATCCAGGACATGGAGGGCTTTCTTTTCCGCCGAGGCCAGCCGGTCCCGGCACATGGCGCAATAGGCGATAAAATCCCGGGGACTCTGTCCTGCCCTTTCTTGGATGATTTTTTTGGACAGCTTCGGGTTGGCGTTGAAGACCAGGCCTCCGAACCCGCAGCACTCGGTCAGGCTGCCCGAGGCCGGCAAATCCTCAATTGTAAGGCCGGCATACCGAACCAGCTTTCTCACCGCCTTTCTGACTCCGGAATCCTCCCGGGCCGTGCAGGGATCAATGATGTTGACCGGTTCCAGCAGGAGAGTGCCGGTTTGACAGCAGCCCCCCGGATCTTTTGATAGGTCCGCAACCGCCCCGGAATCTTTATCCATGATGCCGGCCATGTCTTCGTATATAGACCGGATCTCTGCTCCGGGAAGAGCCTCTGCCAGCATGGAAGAACAGGAGGTACAGGCCGTGATCAGGGGCGGGGAGCCCGAGGCTTCCCAGAAAGCCTTAAGTCCAAGGATATTGGCCTCGAATTTTTCCCTGTCCCCGGCCCACCAGGCCGGGGCTCCGCAGCAGCCCGAGACAAAACCGGTTCTGCCGGAAAGGTAATTCTGTAAAAAATCATAGGCCTTTTCCACCTGGAACGGGGCAGATCCCGTAAGCTGGCACCCGGGAAAAAAGATCTGATCAGACCCGTCTGTTCCCGGGGCATGGCGGGCAAAAAAGCAATCCCCGCCCGAGGCCCGGGCCATATGGTCCAGGGCGAATTCATGGGCGGACTGCGGCATTTTTCCCTTTTCTTTCATATCATGCCGGGCCGACAAACAGAGATCGGCCATGGAAAAATCATTGGGGCAGACCGTCTCACAGAGCCGGCACAGGGAGCAGGAATTGATCAGCAGATTGGCTTTTCTTTCTCCCATGACAATGGCCGCGTTATTGTATATTTCCCTGGCATACCTGCCGGGAAAGCCCTTGAACTCCCGGATATAGGAACAGACCCGGATACACCTGGAGCAATCGCACTGGATGCAGCGTCCGGCCTCCCGGGCGGCAAGCTCCAAATTTGGTTTTTCTAGATCCGGGACAATGGGGGCACAGGGCTCGACCCGGGTCGTATCCGTTGACAGACGGGTTTGAAAAGGGCCTTCCCGATCCCGCCCCGCAGTCATGGAGACCTTTGCCATGAACCGGTCCATGGATACGGCCGCCTTTCTTCCCTGGAAGGCCAGGTCTGCGGGAAAGGAAAGCCGGGTATCAGGCCGGCCGTCCCGGGAAAATCCCCCTGCAAAGATGCTGGAGTTGCGGGTCTGGAGGGTGAATTCATCCTTCAGGGGCATTCCCTTTTCATCCATCTCAATGCCGGGCTCCATACCGGACAGATTTCTAGGGAAGGAATCCGAATCAAACCCCAGGTATACTGCATCAAAATCTTCCCCGCTGAAAAAAGCGGTTTCCGGGGAAGGGGCGGTCTTACACTCAACCCCGAAGCCTACCAGTCTCTGCAGTTCCAGGTCCAGGATCTCCTGGGGCAGCATGGGAAAACCGCGCAAGGGTCCTCCAAAGGGCTCGGCCCGGTCAAACAGGGTGATCCTCACCCCTTTCAGGGCCAGATCCCAGGCCACGGTCAAACTGCTCAGGCCCGAGCCCCAGATTCCGGCCCGGTTTTCTTTGGGGGGGGGTAAAAATATCTTTTTCTGCCTGGACCGGCTCAGAGCGCAGACCTTTTCCAGGAATCCGATGGAAAGGGGTTTGTCTATTTTTTTGCGGATGCATGAAGATTCGCAGGGGTGATCACAGATCCGGGCCATGATTTCCGGCAGGGGAAGCCGGGTTTCAATGACCTTGAAGGCCTTGTCCGCATCCTCCTTGGCCATCTGCCTTAAAAAGGCCTTTACGTCCATGTGAAAGGGACAGGCCGCCGAGCAATAGGCCGGTTCCTCCTGGATGCATTTTCTCTCAAATTCTCTTAGCTGTTTCTGGTCCATGGCGTCGAGTCAAAAAATCAAAAACAGTCCGCCGGAATCAGAAATCATCTTTGTACCCGATTCCGGCGGACGCCTCTGTAATGGGGGGACGGTAGGCAGGGCCGGCCGTCCCGGTTCTGATCAGTGTAATATCTACAATGCCTTGATGGCTTCCAGCACCTTGTCCGGAGTGGCGGGCAGGCGCTTGATCCTGACCCTGGCCGCATTGTAAATCCCGTTGATCACGGCGGCATGGGGTGAGGTCAGGGGAAGTTCACCGATGCCGGATGCCCCGAACGGACCGTGCTCCCTGGGCGTTTCAACGTAGATCAGTTCCATGTCGTCGGGAATGGATTTGATGTAAGGAAATCCGGCTCCCACCATGGTGGAGTGCTTCTTGATGTCCTCATAATCCTCGGACAGGGCCAGGCCGATGGCCTGGGCCATGCCTCCGTACATCTGGCCGTCCACCACCAGTTGGTTGTTGATCTTGCCCACATCGCCCACTGCCGTCATCTTATGGACCGTGGTCTTGCCCGTGGCCATTTCAACCGAGACCTCGGCCATGAAAACACCATAAGTATAACAGGCAAATGGATTGCCCTGGCCGTTTTCATCGCAATTGGTGGCCGGGGCGGTCCAGGTGCCGGTATACTCCACGGGAATATTCTCGGCCTTCATCTCTTCAAAATTCCGGAAGCTTCCGTCCCCTTTTCTCATGGCTCCCACAAGCATTTCACAGGCCGCCTTAATGGCCTGGCCCGTGACCACCTGGGAGCGGCTGCCCCCGGCAGGGCCGGAGTTGGGGGTGATGGAGGTGTCGTTCATTACCAGCTTTATCTGTTCGGGTGTAATTCCCATGGGACGAAGGGCCTCGTGGGCCGTTCCCAGGGAACCCATGTCTGCGCCCTGGCCGTGGTCTTCCCAGGAATTAAACAGGGTGATGGTATTGTCTTCATTGAGCTGAACCCGGGCTTCAGAACTGTCCGGACCGTCCAGACCGCAGCCGTAAACCCCGACGGAAAGGCCCACCCCGTATTTTTCTTCCTCCGTGGATTTTTTAGCGGCATCGGCCTTGGCTGCCTCGTATTTGGGCTTGAGGATCTCAAACATCTCAGGGAAACTGAGGGCGTCGGGAACCTGGCCCGTGGGGGTGGTGGATCCTTCCCGGTAGATATTTTTCACCCTCAGGTCAAAGGGATCCATGTTCAGTTTTTCCGCCAGAATATCCATGAGTACTTCCGAGGAGAATTCACTCTGGGGAGATCCGTATGCCCGGAAGGCGGATCCCCAGGCATGGTTGGTACAGACGGTCCGTCCCTCTCCCCTTATATTGGGAATATTGTATCCGGCCCCGATAAATTGTGCCCCCCTCAGGGTCAGAAGGTCCCCGAACTCGGAATAGGGTCCGTGGTCAACGGTCCAGTCACTTTCCATGGCCTTGAGGGTGCCGTCCTTGTCTGCGGCCAGGCGGACATTGACAAAGAAGGGGGAACGTTTGCCCGTATAGGTCTGCTGCTGAAACCAGGTATAGTTGAGGAACACGGGTTTTTCCGTGGCCATGGCCGCCACCCCGACCAGGGCTTCCATGGTGGGGGAGAACTTATATCCGAATGTACCGCCGGCCGGGTTCTGAACCAGGGTGAGTTTTTCCGGATCAATGCCGAGGCCCGGGGCGATCATGGCGTGGTGAAGGTGGATGCCGATGGATTTGGAGTGAATGGTCAGTTTCCCGTCCTCGCCCGGATAGGCAAACCCCACATCCGGCTCAATGGGCATATGGGGCTGCCGCCCCACGTAAAAATCGTCTTCCACCACCACATCGGCGCTGTCAAAAATCGCTTGGGTTTCTTCTCCCTTTTTAATGGCCTGGGTATAGTAGACATTGGGGGTGCCCGGGTGGATTTCCATGGCATCCTCGGCCATTGCCGCCGGGGCACTCATATACTCGGGCAGGGGTTCAAGATCGACCTTTACCTTTTTGGCCGCTGCCTTGGCATTCTCTTCCGTGTCCGCACAGACAATGGCAATGGCATCTCCGAACTGGAACACCTTTTCATCACAGAGAATGGGCCGGTCCCAGCCGTCCCCCTTGTTGGTGGGAAAAGTGATCAGGCCGGAGATCCGGTTCTTTCCCTTTACATCCCTGTGGGTCACCACCTTGTATACCCCGGGCATGGCCTCGGCTTCTGCCGTATCGATTCCCTTTATGTTGGCATGGGAGATCTCGGCCTGGACCAGGGCCAGACGCAGAGTGCCCGGAGGCATCTTGATCCCCAGGTCTGCGCCGTAATCACAGGTGCCTGTGACCTTGGCCAGGGCCGAGGGTCTGGGAAAGCTCGTGCCCCATATCCTGCCGTCTTCGGGCAGTTTGGCAAAAAGATCTTCCATGGCGATTTCGCCCCGTAGAACCCGGGCCGCATCCATGACCGCGTCCACCAGCTGCTTATATCCGGTGCACCGGCAGGCGTTTCGATACTTCTGGAACCAGGCCCGGATATCCTCCCGGGTGGGAGAGGGAATCGCATCCAGCAGGGCCTTGCAGGAGACAATGAACCCCGGGGTGCAGAACCCGCACTGGGCCCCGCCGTGGACCATCCAGGCCGCCTGGATGGGGTGGAGGTTGTCCGGGGTGCCGATCCCCTCTACAGTGGTGACCTCTGCCTCGTCCTCCACCCGCTTCATCCGGGTGGCGCAGGATCTGACCAATTTCCCGTTGAGAATTACATTACAGGCCCCGCACTGGCCTTGTCCGCATCCCACCTTGACCCCGGTCAACAAAAGATTGTCCCGGAGCACAGAGGATAATTTATCTTCTTCATTGACCAGAAGGGTTCTGGCGATTCCATTGACTCGCAATAGTTTTTTAATCATGAGTTTCCCCTTTTTCAGGTTAACGGGTTTGGTTTTGATCCTAAGATTTCCGACAGACTTCAATGTTATTTTTTTATATTTGAATCTCTTATTAGTCAAGAATAGAAAATAAAAAAAGAAGGTTGGGAGTAAAATAAACCGATAATATCCAATAACAACAATCCTTCTTTTATGATCAGCTGGCCTTAATCCGGAAAAATCAGGACCAAAATCCGTGAAGAAGTCGGCACCAGCGAATTATTTGAAAATAGCCCATTGATTTTTTGGATTTCAAATTCAAATATGATATACAAAAAACATTGTTCAGCAGATGAGAAGGAACATTTAACCTAAAACAGAGGAAACTCCAACCATGCTGGTGAAAGAGAACCAAGACAATATCCTCATCCTAAAACTAACCGACGGCAGGACCAATGCCATTGATCTGAATACCCTGAGGCAGCTGGACAAGGCCGTGCAAGAGGTCAACGACGATCCGGCCCTGAAAGGCCTTGTCCTGACCGGGGAAGGACGGTTTTTCTCAAGCGGGTTCAGCCTGCCCATGTTCATCAATTTCACCACCCGGGAAGAGGTGATTGATTTTTTTACGGAGCAGGAAAACATCCTGGTGAATTTCTTTACCTGTACCAAGCCGGTGGTCACGGCCATGAACGGCCATTCCGCCGCCATGGGAATGATTTTGGCCATGGCCTCGGATTACAGGATTGTCAAGAACCATCCCAAGATCAAGCTGGGCATGAGCGAGATTAAAATCGGGCTGGGGCTTTCCATTGCCCAGACCGCTGTCATGCGGTTCGGCCTGGACTCCGACAAAAAATACCGGGATGTGATGTACTTCGGGGAGATGATGGACGTGAACCGGGCCAGGGAACTCCAGATTGTGGACGAGGTGGTGGAAGAAGAGAACCTCCTTTCCCGTGCCGGGGAGATCATCTCCCTGTGGATCGATACCCCCAACCGCCCCTTTATCCAGATCAAGCACATGCTGAAAAAGGATACCGCCGAAAAGATCAGGCAGGAACTCCAGCAGGAAGATTGGAAGTCGGGAATGTGCGACACCCTGCTCAATCCGGAGGTCAGGGCCACCCTGGAGTTTGTCCAGGCCGCCATGGAAGGGAAAAAATAAAATCTATTCGGACAGGCCCAGAAACCTGGACCGGATCCGCTTCAGATGTTTGAGAAGCTGGGCCTTTCTGGCCTGTCCCACAAGCTGCGGATCTCCGGTTTCCAGGGTTTGGGAAAGATCGGCCAGATCCTCTTTAACGGAAAAGACTTCCAGGTTCCAGGTCATATTGTCCATCTTGACCATGTTAAAGTACCAGAGACGGAAGGTCAGGGCATAGAGCCGCTCTGACATCTCGATGAGAAAGGGGTTGTCCGCGGTCTGGTAAAACAGCTGTTTGATCTCCATATCCAGGTTTCCCAGGGCCCTGGGGTCCTTGTGATCCAGCAGGCTCTCGCATTGGACCGCAAATTCATCCAGGCGCTTAAAATGGGGGCGGGTAAACCTTTCAGCGGCCATGGTTCCGATGACCGCCTCCAGTTCCAGCCGGGCCTGGAAGACATTGGTGATGGTGTTGAGTTCCAGTTCGGCCACCTGGATGCCGGTTCTGGGAAGAATTTTCACCAGATGTTCCCACTCCAGGCGGAACAGGACGGTTCGAAGGGGGGTCCGGCTGACACCGAACTCCTTTGCCAGGATCTGCTCCTTTAGGATGGAACCGGGAGCGGCTTCTAAAAATACAATCCGTTCCTTCAGTCTGTTATAGATATCATGATTCAATAGGAGCTTTATCCCTCATTTAAATACCGTGTTTAATTTTGGGGTATGGTTTAATAAACCCTTTTGATCTTTATTTCCCAGATCGCAGAAGACAGTATGATAAAACAGATAAAAAAACTCAAGTTCTTTTGAGTTGACATTAAGAATTTTTTTGGTATACCATAAAAACATCATAACTGTTTTGATGGAGATAAAATCATGGAATCCAATATTACACACGGGCTCTGGGAAGCAACGGCAAACGGAAAACCAGACCTGAAATCCCTTCAAAGGGATATAAAAACAGAAGTGGCCATCATCGGCGGGGGATATACCGGCCTTTCCGCAGCCCTGCAACTCTCCCTGGCCGGAAAAGACTGCACCCTCCTGGAGGCAAACCATGTGGGTTTCGGAGGGGCCGGCAGGAACGTGGGCCTGGTCAATGCCGGACTCTGGCTCATGCCCGAGGATGTCATCAAGCTGGTGGGGCAAAAGCATGGAGAGCAACTGATCCGCATCCTGGGCGCCTCCCCGGATCTGGTCTACGGCAATATCAAAAAATACGGCATAGAATGTGAGCCCTGGCATCACGGCACACTTCACTGCGCAGACTCCAGAGCCGGGCTTAAGGCGCTCCAGGAAAGGGAAAAACAATGGATGGCCCTGGGAGCACCCGTCAAGCTGCTCAACAGGGAAGAGGCGGCAGAGAAGCTGGGGACCCGGGCTTTTCTCGGGGCCCTTCTGGATAAAAGGGCCGGAACCATCCAGCCCCTGTCCTATGCCTATGGAATGGCAGGAGCCGCCTTAAAAGAAGGGGCCGCCCTTTATGACCGCACCCCTGTCCTGGATCTCAAAAGGGAAAATCATTCCTGGCATTTGACCACGCCCTCGGGATCGGTAAGGGCAAAATCCGTTATTGTCGCCGTCCACGGATACCCGGAAGCGGCATTCAAGGACCAGATGAAAAACATCGTTCCCTTTAATTATTTTCAGTTTGCCACTCCCCCCCTGGACCCGGATATCTTGAAAACCGTACTGCCGGGGAAAAACGGCGCCTGGGATACCAATCTCATCCTCTCTTCCTATCGACTGGACGAGGCGGGACGCCTCATCATCGGCAGCGTGGGCAAGGTGGAAGGAACTGCCTGGAACCTCAACCGGGCCTGGGCAAAAAGGAGCATAAAAAAGGTCTTCCCCCAGGTGGGAAACATTGAATTTGAACACGGCTGGTTCGGCAGAATCGCCATGACCACCAACCATATCCCGAGATTTCACATCATGGGCAAGAACATGGCCATGGTCACCTGTTACAACGGCCGGGGCATCGGTCCGGGAACGGTATTCGGCAAGCTTCTGGCCGAATACATATCCGGCGGCTCCGTGGAGGACATCCCCCTGCCCGTATCCGAGATCAAGCCGGTTTCCATGCGAACCTTAAGGGGTCTGTTCTATGAGGCCGGGTCAAGACTATACCATTTTGTCCAGAGAAGAATTTGATTTCTTTGCCGGAGATATAACCGGTTCATTTCAGACCTGAATTCAGATCCTGCATGGATGATTTTTCTGTTGAAGAATCATCCATGCAGGATCCATACAAAAAAACATTTTCCTTTGGCCGTGACCGGCCTTATTCTGTTCATCCCGCCCCGTACAAAAAAATGAAATTCTCAATGCTCTTTCCCCCTGGCCCAAGGCATGGATATCGGTTCCCGGACTTTTAAAATCAACTGAAAGATCCAGAGGGGTTTGAATTTTAAACTCCTTTGCAAGGGGAGGTGCCGGACTTCAAACCGGGGCTTTTGTTTCCCAGCGGATTCATATATGATACCTGTTTTCCGGATACGGGGATATAAACAAAGAAGAGAGGCCGGTGAAATTTAAAAGACTCAAAAGACAATTGTTTACCAGGTGGGCGGTCCTGTGCTTTGCAGCCCTGTGCATGATCATGATTCATCCGGAACCCGCCCCCGGATTCACAAACTCCGAATACCGACGGTTCCAGGCCGGGATCATAAATTACCAGAACCGGCTGAATAAAAAATTTAGGAAAATCAGGCGAAAACAGACCCGGTATATCATTGTCCATACCTCCGAGCTGGGGCTGAAGGCCACCCTGAGGGTGGTGTCCCGCGGCAAACAATTTAAAAGCGGATTCCGGACTCCGGGGGGTCATGCAAACTACGTGATCGCAAGAAACGGCCGGGTCTACCGAATCATGAACAAGGCCTTCCGGGCGGATCATGCCGGCCGGTCCATGTGGAACCGGCAAAAGGATATCAGTTCCGTTTCCCTGGGAATAGAACTTGTGGGATACCATTATGCCCCACTAACCGACAGGCAGTACCGTTCGGCTGCCATGCTCATTGACATCCTTCAAAAGGTATACAATCTCAGTGACCTGGCTGTCCTGACCCACAGCCAGATCGCATACGGGCTGCCCAACCCCTGGTTCAGAAAGGATCACAGGGGGCGCAAGCGCTGCGCAAAGAACTTTGACAGGGCCCGGGCCGGTCTGGGACCCACCTGGAGCCATGATCCGGATGTCAGGGCCGGACTGCTCATGCCCGATCCCCAGCTGGACAGCCTTTTTTACAAGAAATCCGGATCGGTTAGGATCCTTGCCCAGGCCTCCAACCTCATATCCAAAGAAAACTCAGCCTGGTCCATTGCAGGGGAGGATTACGACAGCCAGACCACGGTTTATATTCTGCCTGGAGGAAAAGCCCTTCCCGGGGACCGGGTAAAGAAAATCATCGGCTGGAGCCACCTCCCGGTCAACACCCGGGTGCTGCTGAACCAGGATACCGGTGAAAAACAGGCCTCTGTACCCGACCTTCCCGTTAAAATCATCTCCACCTCCATGACGGCCTGGTCCCATGCCGGCCAGGCCTACAAGGAAAAAACCACGGTCTATTTTCTGCCCTCCGGGAAAACCCGGTCAGGCGCCCAGATATCGGACTGGGATGATCTGCCCATAAAAACCCGGCTGATCATCGGATATCAGGGTCCCCATAAAATAACAAAGGACCGGACCGCATACAGGATTGCCGGCTCTGCCTATAAATCGGAAAAGACCGTTTACCACTTTCCGTCGGGCCGGGTCACCACCGGGAACAAGGTTAAGGACTTCAGCCAATTGCCCAGGGGAACTGAAATTTACCTGCCCCTGTAAAAAATCCCTGGACAGCCTTCTTTTTCCCGGGTTTGAAATTCACATCTTCACTCTTGGGACAGGATCAATACGCATAGAACAGATCCTGAACCTGGTCATGGGTCGGATTTTTTAAAAGGGCCAGCATAAGAAGAATTCTTGACTTGGCAGGATTGAGTTCATCGGATGCGATAAATTGATTGGCATCGTCATCCACCTCCACATTTCTGCCCACCCGCCCGGTGGGAACCCTTGAACTTCGAACAATCCATATGCCATTCTCTGCCATGGAGGCTGCCATCTTCACGCTGACATCATTCATATTTCCGTTCCCGTCCCCGGCAATGACGATCCCCCTGGCGCCTTTTATTACAGAGCATTCAATGAGATCCGGGGGCATGTCTGCACAGGCATAGACGATATCCACCCTGGGAAGGGGCAGATCAAATTCAAAGGAGAATTCGCTTAAAAAGGTATGGCGGCGGGAAGGGGCCCTGAAATAGGTGGTCTTTCCGTAATTAACGGTTCCCATTAATCCGTTTATGGGAGAGATAAAGGTCTCCACAGAGGTGGTATTGCTTTTGGTCAGGGAGTGGGCCCCGTGGATCCTGTCATTCATGACCACCAGCACCCCTTTTTCCCGGGCCTGGGGATCGGCGGCAACGGCAACGGCATTAAAAAGATTCAGGGGGCCGTCTGCACTGATGGCCGTGGCCGGCCGCATGGCCCCGGTCATGACGACGGTCTTGGGGCTCTTCACCGTTAGGTTGAGAAAATAGGCCGTCTCCTCCAGGGTATCTGTTCCATGGGTGACCACCACCCCGTGAATATCATCCCCGGAGAGCAAGTCGTTGATCCGCCTGGAAAGCCGGGCCATGATCTCAAAGGACATGTCCTGGGACCCCACATTGGCAATCTGCTCTCCCCTGACCCGGGCGATTTTCTCAAGTTCGGGGAGAGATTGGATCATCGCCTCGACGTCAACCATGCCGGACCTGTACCCTGCCTGGGCAGACGACTCTGCAGAACCGGCAATGGTGCCGCCGGTGGCAAGGACCGCGACACAGGGCAATTCACTTTTCAGGTCCCTGTATTCCAATGATGATGTCTCCATTTTTCTCTCCTCACTAATCCTTGTTTTTTCCACCCCCCAGACCATAAAGCAGGGCCCGGGGAAAATCCACCCCAAATCGAAAGAAAAAATGAATTTCCCATTGATAAACCATGAGATACTCTAGTATAAACCTTTGGATACTCAAATTTGACTTATAAAAATGTATGCGAATCTGCAATCGGACCAGGAGACGGAGATAGATGACCAATCTGAGAAAATTTTCCATTGACCAGTTGATTAAAATCGTAGAACAGGGCGGGGTCGTAAAGACCGGAATTGACGTGTACAACTCAAAGGGCATGCTGCTTCTGGACAAGGACATCCTGGTAAGAAAAGCCAAAACATTGAATATTATCAAAGAGAACGGAATAAAACATGTCATGGTGGATACCTCCCAGAACGGGGGCTTCTGGAATGAGAACGGGGATCAGATCATCGTGAAACCGGAAAAAATCGCTATTTTTTTTGACGAAGAAAGCGGCGAAAAGGGAACAACCCCCTACCCGGATACGGTGACCAATGACGTTGAAATGCGGCTCATTGAAATAGAGGAGATGAAAGCCCAGGCCCAGGAAAAGTACGACAATGCAAAAGGATGTATTAAAAAGGTCCTGGGAGATATCGAGAAAACCGGGGGCGAATTTGATTTCAATGCGGTTGAGTCCCATGTTTCGGAAATGGTCTCTTTTTTGGAAAGCGAGGAAAACCCCTTTTCCTACCTGACCCAGGAAATTTTTTCATATGATGATTATCTTTACAATCATTCCATCAATGTCTGCACCATCGGAACAGCCATGCTCAACCGCTTTAATTCCCACTTTTCAAAACATGTGGACCATTTAATCAAGGGGAATTCCCCTGATATCCACGATCCTTTTGAAACCAACGGCCGAACAAAGGACCAGTCTTATTTCTGCTACTATAAAGAGGATATCCAGGATATTTCCCTGGGATTCTTTCTCCATGACATCGGCAAGGTTCTGGTGGCGGACGCGGTTTTGAACAAAGAGGGAAAACTGAGCGACCGGGAATACGCCGAAGTTCAGCGCCACTCCTTTGAATACGGGGTGGAACTTTTGGAAAAAAATCGTATTAAAAATTCATTTGTCCGGAATATCGTCGAATATCACCATGCCCCGCTTTTAAAAGACGAAGAACGATGCTATCCCCGGGGACGAGAATTCAACAAGGTCCCCGTTTATACCAAGATCTGCAAGCTGGCAGACATTTACGATGCCATGACCTCGAAACGATGCTATAAGGAGGCCGTCAACCCCATCAACGTGGTGACCCGTCTGTTCAGGACCTATGCCAAAAAAGACAGCATGCTCCAGTTTATCCTCCATTCCTTTGTAAAAAGCATCGGGATTTATCCCCCGGGCAGCATTGTCTACCTGAGGAACGGACAGCTGGCCTATGTCCTTGAAAGCAGGGGCCCCATTGTCATTCCCTTTACAGACGCCCATGAACTGACCTTGAACAGCAAGCAGGATCCCGTTGACATCAACGCGCCTGACATCAAGGATTCCCAGCTCATTGACAATAGAAGAAGTGTAAAATCACCCAAGGATGTATTTAACCTGCTGCCGCCCTACTTAAGGAAAATCGCAGCCTGAGGTTTGGATATAGGCACAGGGATCCTTCCCGGACGCCTATTTTCCGGCTGCCCTTTTTTTCAGCAGCCAGTCGATGATGGCGTCGGGTTCGGGCTTTGGACCTGAGGACTCGGACTTTGGATCGAACGGTTCGGACTTTGGACCGGAGGGTTCGGGCTCCAGACCGGATTCTAATCCGGAATCCTGCCCCCTGTTTTCCGTTTCAACCAAAGGGTCTGCACCTTTTTTTTGCTCACTGGAATCTCCGGGTTCCAGGCCCTGACCTTCCGGGAAGTCATGCTCCGGAGGCGGAACAATTGAGCCCATAAACACGGATTTCTTCTCTTCCGATAAAAAAACCTTCCGGACAAAGGAATCAATATCCCTTGGGGCCTCTGACTCCCTTTCCAGGGGATCTGACAGGATGGGCTGAATCCCTTCACCCGGAGAGGGTCCGGATGATTCTGAAGTAGACGCCTCCCCGGCTGGATCTTCTATCCATGTCCGATTTTCAGCTTTTACCGGATCCGGGTCAAGGCGGCTTACTTCATCTTCAGGTGTATATCCCAGTCCGGTGCCCTTTTTATCCGTTATCCCGGAAGGGGAAGGCAGGGACAGGACATTTACCGCCGGAACAGAATCCTTTATTTCCGGTTCCGGTGTTTTGGAATTTTTAATGACTTGGAGGTCAATGGATTTTATTTCTTTTATTTTCCCCTGCTCAATGGATTCGGGTTCCGGGCCGGGACCGGATAAAACACTCCCTGTTTTTTCTTGTTTTACCGCGAAAACCGGGCCCCAATAAAACCGATATCCCATAAAAAGGCAGATACAGGCTGCGGCCAGGCCTGCGGCTATTCTTTTCCCTCCCCGGGTTTTCTTTGGCGGGTGTGATTCCAAAAATTCCATTTCCCGGTCCGGGTCTTCTCTTCCCGTATCCTGCTGGTTTTGGACATCCGGAGGCCTTTCCCGTCCGCCTGTCAGGGGAAGTTCCAGGGAAAGGACGGCCTTTTGAACGGTGGGGCCGTCAATTGTATCTTTATCGTCTGCAAAGGCCTGGATCAGGGCCTGATCGCAGGAAATATTGATCACCCTGGGAATGCCCTTGGAATACCTGTGCACCTCCTGAACAGCGGTGTCCAGGAAAATGGGCCGGTCTGTTCCGGCGATGGAAAGGCGCTTTGAAATATAGGCCCGGGTTTCTTCCAGGTCCAGGGGGCCGAGAGATGTCTGGACATGGATATGATCCGGCCATTCCCTGCCCAGATAAAGCCGGAGAACTTCCAGCAGTTCCAGCTGGCCGGCCAGAAGGACGGTCAGGACATGGTTTAGGCCAAACTGCGACCAGGAAACCATTTCCCTTAAAAAGCGCTTGGGGATCCGCTGGGATTCATCCACGATCACCAGCACCTTTTTTCCCTCCGTTTCCATTCGCCTTAAAAAAGAAAGAACCCCGGAGGAGAACTTCTCCTGTCCGTTATACTGCTTCTCAAAACCAAAAGCCTGGGCAATGACCTGGAACAGGGCGTGGAGTTCAAACCCTGGATCTTCAATTTTCACGTACCGGGTACGTTTATCCAGGGTCTTGATGATTTCATTGACCAGGGTTGTCTTCCCGGTTCCGATATCCCCGGTCAGAACCAGCAGGGAGTGATCCTGTTCCATGCCTTTTTTCAATAGGTCCAGGGCCGTTCCGTGGGCCTTTCCCAGCCAGAGGAAATCATTGTCCGAACTGATCTGGAATGGTTTTTTCTTTAAATTGAAATGCTGACAATACATCCCTGTTTCCGATCCTTTGGGTTACAGGATTTCTTTAATGGCCTTGAGCAGGGGATTTTTTTCCATGGGCGCCATCTGTTCTTCACCGGAAACGGTGTGGAGATATTTTTTTACACAGTCATACTGGGACCACCCCTTTAAAGGATAATCAAGATCCACGTTTTTCCATTTGGGATGGCCGTTCTGCTTGAGCCAGTCCAGATTATCGTATACCATGCCGGCGAATCTGCCCACATGATCGCAGTTGTTCCGCCTGAAATCAAAGGAGACCAGAACGGCCTTTACCGCCACCGTATGGATGGGTGCTCCCTGCCAGGCATAGGTGTTGGCCGGTATATCGGCCATGGGGTAAAACTCGGTGATACTTTTATTGGTAATGGGGATCAGGTGAAGACCTTCGCTGCCGGTGATGCTTTCGGAAAACAATTTAACCGGCAGCCCGGCCACATAAAACATGGCGTCAATTTTCCCGGCCTTGAGCTGGTCCAGGGCCTGTTCCGTTCCCAGGGGAACGGTTTTTCCGGGTTTTATTCCCGAAACCTCGAACAACAGCATGGATGTCAGATAGGTGCCGGACCCTTCTTTACCGATGGCAACTCTCTTTCCTTCCAGGTCATCAAAGGAGAGGAGCTGCTCCTTGCCCAAAAGATGGATCTCTTCGTTATAAAGGGGAAAGATCATCTTGGTTTTTCTGGCGATCCGTTTCAGGGTCTTGTCTGTTTTCACCTTCAGGACAAAGGCCAGAACATCCGACTGAACGATCCCCATCTGGGTTCTGGGCCGTTTGTATACGGCGTAGACGTTTTCCACGGATCCCCTGGAGTTGTAAACGGAAAGATTAAACCCGTACTGCTTGCTCAATTCCATCATGTTCAATCCGAATTGGAAATAGGTTCCTTTTCTGCCGCCGGTGATCATTCCCAGGTCGACCGCCCAGGCAATCCCCGACATGAGTACCCATAAAACCACCAGAAAAACTGCCAGCCTCTTTTTTTTCATCCTATCCTCCCTGTTTTGAACCCAATATTGGTTATCTGCTGAATCGGATCTGTTCCATAATTGCCCGGACGATACAAGCGAAACAGCTTCCCTCTTTGCCAAAGAGATCTCTTGGACACGATTTGTGAAGGGTTTAATTTGGTTTATCAGAATTACGAACAAAGTCAACCTCTAGCTGAGAACATTTCCCGGGCATTCCTTTTTTTCTTGACAGAATGGCCATTAAATCACTATTAAACAGCTGTTATATAGGTACGATTCAGATCTTTGTTCAGGGAATTTTTCTTCCCGCAATCCGGGAGGGCATGCCCTGCAACCCCAATCACCAAGGGTCGTGATCTGATATTAATGGTCTGTAGATCGGCTTCGACGAAAGATCCGGCCACGGGGGATTTGATCAGGAAGTAGACAGTTCATCACCCCTTATTCCAGGGCCGGTTTACAATACCCCTGACAAAAATTGACTCAGGGAACAAAACATAGTATAGATTTTTCTTTTTTCTGGAAAACTAGGATCTTATATGACTGATAAAGATAGAAAAAATATTGCGACAGAACACCGGCCCGGTCACCAGGCCAAGGTAAAATTCGAGGTGTACGGAGAAGAGATGATTGAAAAAGAGGTAAAATCATCGGGCAACAGCGGCAGAATCTACCTTCCCCCCAACTGGGTCGGACATGTCGTCAAGATTATAAAAGTGGAATAACCCATTATCCAACAGGTTTTAATACAGACGGAGGGGTTTTGTGAACCTTACTATCAGGGGAATTTCAACAGAAGATATCCAGGCGGTTTTAGGGATAAGAACGGCTATTTCCAATGAAGAGGCCGGGCCGGACTTCCGCCTCCTGGTGGAGCAGCATGCCGCCGGTGACAACAGCCGGATCAGCCTGGTGGCCGAAACCGAAAAAAAAGTGGTGGGGTATATGCTTTCCACCACCCTCTATGCCGGATTCGGTATTCAAAAGAGCGCCTGGATCATGGCCCTGGGAGTTCATCCCGACTACATGGGCCAGGGCATCGGCCTGGAGCTTGCCAATGGGACCTGTGACCTGTACAGGAAAGAAGGGGTGAAGTCCATTTACTCCTCTGTGCTCTGGGATTCCAGCGACATGCTCTCTTTTTTCAAAAAGCTGGGATTCCGGCGCAGCGACTTTATCAACCTGAAAAAGGACCTCTAGGCCGATTCCAGGCGATTCCGGTTCAAGGAATCCAGGCCCCCAACTCCCCCAGGGCCGTGGACCGGGCTAAATAGTCAATGCGATTTGCCCGGGTCTGGACCCGGATCTCTTTCAGGAGTTCAGAAAGTCCGAGATCTTTTCGATCTGCCCGGCTTTTATCGGACACATACCCCCACATATGATCCAGGGCATTGATGAGCCTTCCTCTGGAAGGTGGGGTCCTCATCAGAGTCACCAGGGTCCGGCTGAGGAGCTCAAATGAGATGGAACCTGAAGCGACCCTGGGACCGATATCCCGGTATTGCTCCGGATCCCGGGCCATAACCGAGTACTTGGAAGCGGTCCAGAGATCACAGATATTACCGGGCAGGGGAATCCGGCCCATGGGCCTGTCCCTGTACTTGACGCCCAGCAGGGAAAACTGGTCATGGGGAGGATCAATAAAGGTGTCCGGCCAGGCAAGCCCCTCTCCAGGACGCTCAATTGGGCTATTGTGTCTGAAGCCCCTCAGCCCCATCTCCTGCACCAGGATCTCGTGTCTGAGATAAAGCCCGGTCAGGGCCTTTGTCCACCGCAGGGTCTCCGGATGCCTTGAATACCCCTTTTTTTGATTCACATGGATGGAGACCAGGCCGTGGAGTTCCCGGTGTTCCCCCAGAAGACTCTGGTCATTGAGAAAACCGGGATCAATATCCCAGATGCGCATTTTTCTCCTTTCCCAATCATAAAAGGGCAGGCTCTTCGGCCCTTAACCGGACCGCCAAATTGAGAATAGATTGGATTCATATCAAAAAAGGGTTTTGGAAGACCTTCCAAAACCCTTGATTTTACTGGTAGGCACGAGCGGACTTGAACCGCTGACTTCTACCGTGTCGAGGTAGCACTCTACCAACTGAGTTACGCGCCTTTATGATTCAGCCAGGTTTTTACCAGACCCGCCATTCCCTGTCAAGAAAAACCGGATTATTCATGGGAACTTTCTCCAATTTCAGGCGGTTCTTCCGGGTTCTGATCCTGTTTTTCAATAAAGCGGATAAAGACCCGGCTGTCCGTGACTTCGGCGATTTCAAGGCCGAATCCTTCAAAGGTCTTCAGCATAAGGGTATCGGCGAACTGGGAAGCAGACCCCTTGTACACCATCTCCATGACCGCACTGGAAGATCCGATTTCCCTGGGCTGGATGTTTTCAATGTCCGGCATCTCCTTGAATCTTTTTTTCAGGGCAATGAACCGCGACAGAAAATCCTCCCCTTCAACGGCCAGGTCAAAGGTGTTTTCCTTTCTCAGGTTCTGGACCCAGAATTGATCCAGTTTCCGGGAAAGTTCCTGTGCGGCAAGATCCGAGGCTTTGGCAATGGCATCGGTGCTGCCTTCCCGGTCGGTCTGGCTTTTGGCGACAGCCTTGACATTGAACTGGAGAACCTGCCGTCTGGATTCAAGATCATAGGCCTGAAGTTCGATGACGGCATCAAAGGTCTTTTCGTCTCCCATGCGGTTGATGGCTTCGGATGACCTGACCCGGCCCATGACCACCATGTCTGCTCCGAGCTCTGTCCCCAGGTCCATGGCGGCATCTGCATCATAGATGGACTTGAAATCAATATTATAGGCTCCGGGATCCGGGTAGGCTCCCCTGGCATGGACCAGCCGGAACCGCTCCTGGGTCATCTTTTCAAGGAGAATGGTTTCGCACAGGGAGGTATAGGGATCCGGGTGGTTGCCCCACCAGTACTTTGGAAGGATTTCCCCGGGGGTCTGCTCGGCAATGAAGAAAAGCAGGGCCGGCTTGTCATTGGCTGCATTGAGAATCCTGGCGTCTGTGAGCCTTTTTTCCAGCAGCTCCAGGTTGATCTTTGATTCCACACCCACCAGATAATTCCCTTCGTGGGCAATTCCCCCCAATACCCGGTAGGTGACGACGAAATCCCGGGTATGGGCCAGGAGCCTGTCATAGATGAATTCAAGATTGGCGGCCAGAGCCTGACGGGGGACCAGGGCGGCCACGGCGTTCTGGACTGCGGCCCTAAGGGCCTCATCCACGGCTTCCTGTTTTGCCCTGGGGATATTCTGGTTAGTGATGACTCTTTTTCCCGTGGTCACGAGGTTCTGGCCGGCTTCCGGTCCTGCTGCGGATCCGGGACATGCGGCCACTACCATTCCCATAAAAATAAGGACCGGAAAAATCCATTTTGGAACCGCCGGAAGACCCGGACTCTTTTTTCTACCCATGTTCAACCCTTTCTCTCAACGGCATAGTCTGCAATCAGACCCAGCAGGGATTTGGATTCTGAAGCTTCAAAAGGCCGGAGCTGCTTCTTTGCATTTTCAATATGTTCTCTGGCAAGGGATTGGGTATATTCAATTCCTTTCAGGGCAATGATCTTCTGTTTCAGCACTTCAAACTTATCCGGATCAAACTCAGGATGGAAAACCAGTTCCAGCATTTTTTCCCGCTCCAGAGGATCTGCGTGGGCCAGGCTGTGGATCAGGGGGAGGGTCAGTTTTCCCTCCCTCATGTCCGCCCCTGGATTCTTTCCCAGTTCTTGGGCCGTGGCCGTATAATCCAGGAGATCGTCTGCCATCTGAAAGGCCATACCCAGATGAAACCCGAACGTTTTCAAGGCCTCCTCCTTTTTGGAACCGGCCCCGGCAATGATGGCACCGCCCTGGCAGGCGCCCTGGATCAGAACGGCTGTTTTCCTCCGAATGATCTCAAAGTACTCTTCCGGAGTCAGATCCGCCTTGCCTTTTTTCTCCAACTGGTCGATCTCCCCCTGGGACATGTCCCGGGTGATGGCGGCTATCACGGAAATCAGACGGGGCTCCTGGGTCTGGGCGGCAATATCCAGGGCCTTGGCCAGAAGGAAATCTCCGGTCAGGACCACCTTGGGGGCGGACCATTGCTTCTGTGCGGCCTTTCTTCCCCGGCGCATGTCTGCCCCGTCCACCACGTCGTCGTGGAGAAGGGTAGCGGCATGGAGATATTCGAAAAGAGTGGAGAACAGGACCTCAAATCCGTTGGCATACCCGCACATCCGGGCGCTGTGGATCGCAAGAAGGGGCCGCAGGCGCTTTCCCCCGCTGAACAGGAGATGGGAGGCAATCTCTTTGACCAGGTCCAGATTGGGATCCAGGTTTTCCTCCAGACTCTTTTCCACCTGTTCAAGATCAGGGGCCACCTGCTGAATGATCCGGGTCTTTAAATCAAGGGTCATGCAATCTCTCCGGCAATATCATATTCATACGCATCTGTTATCTTTACATGAAATCGGGTTCCGATTTCAAGTCCGTCGGAATAAATAAAGGTGACCCCGTCCACTTCAGGGGCCTGGAACATGGTCCGCCCGATATAGACACCGGGCTCGGGGTTTTCCTCCACCATGACCGGATAGACCCTTCCCACATGTTTTTCATTGACCTGTAAAGAGATCCCGGCCTGGGCCGCCATGACTTGATCGTGGCGCTGCTCGGCAAGCTCTGCCGACACAGGATCCCCCAGTCTGTGGGAGGCAAGATCCTCCGAGTCGGAATAGGTGAATACCCCCAGATGGTCAAACCCGATCTCATGGATAAACTCCAAAAGAATCTTGAAATCCTTCTGGGTCTCTCCGGGGAATCCCACGATAAGAGTTGTCCTTAAAACCGCCTCCGGGTCTGTCTTCCGGATGAGTTTAAACAGGTCCTTCAGATTTTCTCTGGTATAGGGCCGGCCCATGCGTTTGAGTACTGCCGAAGAGGCGTGCTGGATGGGCACATCGTAGTAGGAGCAGATATTGGCGTGATCCCGGACCGTTTCAATGGTCTCAAGGTCCAGGGAGGAGGGATGGGTATACAAAAACCTAAGCCAGGCCGTCTCATCCCTTGCGGCCATGGTCCGGGCGGTCCGGGCCAGAACCCGGCTGAAGCCTGTTCCCTCTGAAAGATCCCGTCCGTAATCCGTGGTATTCTCCGCTGTGAGGATGATCTCTTTTATCCCCTTTGACAAAAGGATCTCTGCTTCTTTCTCGATATCCTCCCCGGGCCGGGACCGCTGCCGTCCGCGGAGTTCGGGGATGATGCAATAGGTGCAGTGGCGGTCGCACCCTTCGGAAACCTTGACATAGGCAAATTTTTCCTGGCTCAGTTCCCGAAGGATGGAAAGGTCCTGGAAGCCTCTTTTGTTTGGGTCCGGGAACAGGACCAGGGCTGAAGAAGCCCTGTTCTCCACCACATCCACAATAAGATCGCAGGCCCCGGTTCCCAAAAACGCATCTACTTCGGGCAGGCTTGAGGCCAGATCCTTGTCGTCCTTGTACCTCTGGGCCAGACATCCCGTGGCAATGAGCCGCGTGCATCTGCCCTCTTTCTTATACCGGGCCATATCCAGAAGAACATCAACCGCCTCCTCAGAGGCGGTTGATATGAATCCGCAGGTATTGACGACGATCACCTCGGCCTGGGAAGGATCATCCGCAGAAGTATGCCCGGCGTGGACCAGGCGGCCCAGCATGATCTCGCTGTCCACCTGGTTCCGGGAACACCCCAGGGTTTCGATATGGACGATCATATGGCCTTGGACATGAGATCACCCAGGAGCTTGGAGAACCGGGCCGGATTGTCCAGTTTCCCCCCTTCACTGATCACGGCAACGTCATAGAGAAGATCGCTGTAGTCTGTGAGCACCGGACTGGTGGTATCGGTCTCAAAGATCTCCTTGATCTTGGCCATGACCGGATGGTTGACGTTGACCTCCATGGTCCGCTTCTGTTCCGGGGTCTTCTGGCCCGATGCCTTCATGATCTTCTCCATATAGGCGCTCATGCCGTAGTCATCCCCGGACAGGCAGGATACGGAATCCTTGAGCCGGTTGGAAACCACCACGTCCTTGACCCGGTTTTCCAGCTTGCCCTTGAGAAAGGAGAGAAGGGCGGAAAATTCATTTTTCTTTTCATCGTCCACCTTTTCCACGTCAAGATCGCCCTTTTCAGCGCTCTTGAGCTTCTTTTCCTTATACTCGGGCAGGGACTGGACCACCCATTCGTCAATGGGATCCACCATGAGCAGGACTTCGTAATCCTTTTCCTTGAGGGCTTCCAGCAGAGGAGAGTTCATCAGGGAGGTCAGGTTCTCGCCGGTGAGAAAGTAGATGTCCTTCTGGTCTTCCTTCATATTCTCAATGTACTCGTCCAGGGTCACGAACTTGTCTCCGGACTTTGTGGTCTTGTACCGGAGCAGGGAGGCGATGCGCTCCTTGTTCTCGAAATCCGTGGGCACGCCGGCCTTCAAAGCCTGGCCGAACTCGTTGTAGAACTCCTGGTATTTTTCCTTGTCCATGCCTTCCAAAAGGGAAAAGATCTGCTTGACCAGGTTTTTCCGGATATTTCTGACCAGGCGGTCTTCCTGGAGGATCTCCCGGCTCACGTTGAGGTTCAGGTCCGGGGCATCCACCACGCCCTGGACAAAGCCGAAGTATTCGGGCAAAAGCTCCTTGCAATCGTCCATGATAAAGACGCGCTTGCAGTAAAGCTGCATCCCGTGCTTTCTCTCGGGACGGAACAGATCAAAGGGGGCCTTTTCCGGGATGTACATGAGCACATCGTATTCGGTCACTCCCTCGAATTTCTTGTGGATGATCTCCATGGGCTTGTCCCAGTTGTGGGAGATATGCTTGTAGAACTCCTCATGCTCCTCAGCCGTGACCTCTTCCTTGGCCTTGGCCCAGATGGCCTTCATGGAGTTGAGGGTCTTATCCTTTCTCACCTTTCTGAAGGTGTCTCCAATGGGCTTGCCTTCGGAATCCTTGATGATCTCGTTCTCCGGGATGGGCTCGTTCTTTTCCAGGTTCATGATCACGGGATAGGTGACAAAGTCGGAGTGCTTCTTGACGATGTGCTGGATGGTATACTCTTCGGTGAAATCCTGGTCACCCTCTTCAGGCTCTTTGAGATAAAGGGTGATGGTGGTTCCCCGGCCCTGTTTATCGATTTCCTGGACCGTATAGGTTCCCTGGCCGTCGGATTCCCAGCGGACGCCCTTTTCCTCTCCCGGAGCCCGGGTGTCCAGGCGGACTTTATCCGCCACGATAAAGGCCGAGTAGAATCCCACGCCGAACTGACCGATGAGTTCCGGGCTCAGACCGGTCTCGTTCTTGGATTTTTCAAGGGCCTCCATAAAGGCGGCCGTACCGGACTGGGCGATGGTTCCGATGTTGTCGTTGACCTCATCAAAGGTCATGCCGATGCCGTTGTCTGAAATCACAAAGGTTTTTTCCTCGGGATCCACGGCCAGGCGGATGTGAAAATCATTGTCCTCGGCAAAGAGTTCCGGCTCGGTCTGCTCCTTGAACCTTGCCTTGTCAATGGCGTCCGATGCATTGGAGATCAGCTCCCGGACAAAGATCTCCTTGTTGGAATAAAGAGAATGGATGATCAGGTGCAGCAGCTGCTGTACCTCGGTTTTGAATTTGCGTGTCTTCTTGGTTCCCATCTTAAATTTAACTCCTGTTTATAATTCATTAGAGCAACAATATTTTTGTATAATAATTGTTGCAAAAACAGGATTGTCAAGGCTGGGAAACGGTCTTCCCCGGCATATTTTCACGGATGGATATCTGTGTTGAACCAAAACCCAGTGTAAAAAATTCTGAACTTGTGTAAAAAAAACTGATCTTCGCATCCGGCGGTACGGCTCAGATTCTTTAATCCGGCAATGTGAATAATGTTTCTTGGATTCGCTTTACCATCGTTCCGGGCTTTCTTTCGGTCAAGGCATGTTTATTGCTCTTCCATCTCTCAGTTTTGGAAATCGCAAACGGAATTGACTTGTTAAGGAGTATACACAGAATGCAAATCCGAACCAAGGCATGGCTTCTGACAGGACTGCTCACCGGAGTTGTCACCTTGATCTGCTTGAATTCAATTTTCAGTCTCAACCGGATTGCCGGTATTGACGGGCAGGTAAAGCTGTTCAGCCAGATCAATATCCTGCTTCTGGAATGCCGGCGCCAGGAGAAGAATTATCAGCTCCGCGGCCGGGGCAAACACGGAACAGACACACTTGATGCAGTTCAAAAATGGCAAAAAAATGTCGAGGATTCCATTTCCTTGACCCATGCTGCAGAAAAAAAAATTCTTCCGGCATACAAAGAAACCGTTACCGAAATCCGGAAGGAGATTGAAGCTTACCGCCTTGAATTCTATCAACAGGTGGAGGCCTTTGAAAAAACAGAGAGCCCTTGGGGCGACTCCCAGGATAAACGGATCGTGGCACGGGCCAGAAAGGCCCAGGAACGGGTCGCCCATATCCAGAAAATGGAAACAAAACAGAAACAGAAGATCATGCGGCAATCGGCCCAAATCACCTACACCCTATGGGGGATGGTCCTTTTCACCCTGGGCGTTTTCGGGTATGTCCTGATCATCCACATCGTCCGCCCGGTGACTGAAGTCGCCCGGATGCTCGGTGAGATAGCTGCCAAAGAGGGGAACCTGACATCCCGGCTTGCTGTCCGGCGAAAGGATGAAATCGGAGAACTTACCGCAAGTTTCAATACCTTTGTCGCTGCAATCCATTCCATTTTCATGGATATCTCAAGTCAATTTACCATACTGACAGATGAATCCGCCCTTCTGGATAAAATATCCGGAGACCTGGAACACCATTCACAGCAGACATCGGATAAATCCATGGCCATGACCTCGGCCGGCATCCAGCTAAGTGCAAATATGGATTTTGTTGCACAAGCCTCCAAGGATACCACCCAACGCATAGAGGTCATGGCTTTGGCCACTGAACAGATGAACAGCAGCATTTCCGCTCTTGCCCGGAGCACAGAGGCCGCCGGCACCATCACCTGTGAAGCAGTGGAGAGGGCACGGAACGCTTCAGCCCGGATAATGGAGATGGAGGGGGCGGCCCAACAGATCGACAGGATGACCGAAATCATCAATGATATTTCCGAACAGACCAATCTTCTGGCACTGAATGCGACCATTGAAGCTGCCCGCGCCGGAGAAGCCGGCCGGGGATTTGCCGTTGTGGCCAATGAAATAAAAGCTCTTGCCCAACAGACCTCCGACGCAACCCTTGATATTCAAAATGGGATTGAACAGGTTCAGGAGACCACCAGTGCAACCACTTCGGAAATCGAGCAAGTCACCCGCATCATCAAAGAAATAGACCGAATTGTCACGTGCATTTCCACCTCTGTAAACGAACAGAGCACTTCAACCCGAGAAATGGCAGAAAACCTTCAGACCACTTCGTCAAAAATTCAGGGGGTCCGTGACAATATGAATCAGGGAGCCGAAGCTGCAAGCGACATGTCAAAAGATATCAGAGAAGTGGACGATGCCGCAAAAAACATCCATGCCACTGCCTCCCTGGTGAGCGACAGTGCTGAAAAACTGCTGAAGCTGAATCTGGAAATCCGCGGGATAATGGGCCGGATACATACCTGATCCACCTGAAAGATGCACAATTGAGCTCCCCCTGTATTCAGGTTAACAGGGCTCATTTATGAAAATCGCTCCGGTGGTGCTCCTCTTTTTCGGTAAAAGAAGCACGGGAACAAATCGCCCCGCGTCAAAAAGTCCCGGGAAGAGTGCATCCGGGCCATTGCCAGAAACAGGACCGATCCATCTTGAATCCGGCTGTTGGAGCTTGGCGCCACACCCGCGAGAAAAATATGTATGACAAAGAATATGCCGACCCTCCGACCCGTCTGGATGAGTTCATTGGCAGGGATCTGGAAGGGTCTCTGCCGCATTGTTGAACTCTGCAGTTCCGGGCATACCAGAGCCAGGATGCCCCCCTGTTAGGAGCTAAAGATCCCATGGGACCTCTTTAAAAGATCATCCGTGGCCGGAACAATATGTTGATAGACCTCTTTGTTGATCTTATGATAGAGTTCCACATTCTCCTTGACGGGCTGAAACGTATCCCGTTGACACACCATATTGTCAATGGCCTCCTGCCTGTCTTTGTATATGCCCAAAGCCAGAGCGGTACAAATGGCCGCCCCCATGCTGGCGGAGCCGTTTACCACATTTCTACGGGCCGGCACCCCGAAAACATCGGCAAAAATCTGCATGAACAGATCTCCGTTGGAACCGCCGCCGCTGACCACGATATGGGTGAGTTCCACACCCATTTCATCACACATGGCCTGGGCGTGATTTTTCATGGTCAGGGCAATGCCTTCCAGAACCGATCGGAACATATGCGGTCCCTTGTGGGTACTGTTAAATCCGATCATCATTCCCCGTTCATGGAGATTGGACGGAGAGGCCAGCCAGTTGAGAACCGTATAGAGCCCGTCACATCCCACCGGCACATCCGCCCCCAGGAGATTGAGATAGGCCTCGGGGGAAAGGTTCATTTTTTCTGCCGCCGTAAGGATGTCGGAACCGAGAAGCTCTTTCACCCATGTGACCGTGGCCATCCCTCTCCGGATGCCGCAGCTTTCATAGAGGAATTCCCCGGGCACGGCTCCCGGGTTGCTCCAATAGTTGATAGTATCGGGATAAAATTTAGTCCCCACCATCATGGATGTGATATAGGTTCCCAGGGAAACCAGAAGGGTTCCGTCGTTGACCAGACCTGCGCCCAATCCTTCCACGGCCTTGTCATTTGATGTGGACACCACGGGGATTCCGGCTGGAATCCCCGTAACGCTGCCGGCCTGCTTTGTAATCTTCCCCAGCACCGTTGAAGGATCCACCAGTTCAAAAAGCATTTCCCGGGGCGTGGTGTAATCGTCAAAGCGCTCTTTGTCCCCATACCATTCCAGGGTCTGGGGATCTATGGGCCATGGTCCGACGTAATTGCACCGGGTATCTTTTGTCTCCCCGGTCAATCGATGGGTCAGGTATCCGGTGGTGGTGGTCACATACCGGACCGAGTCATCTTCGTGTGTATAGGGACTTGCCAGGCGCAGGTCCATCCAGCTCTGCACGGGAGAGGCAAGATTCCCGTCCGACCGTATCAATGCCCGGCAGCACCGTATGGATCCAAGACCCACGCCAATGATCCTGTTCTTATCCCCCTTGAATTTTGCAAACAGACCCTGACCTGCCTTTTTCAGACTCTCCCACAGATCATCCTCAGGATGTTCGGCCCGGGTATCGCCGTAAAAACGGATGGGCCGAAGCGGGACCGTTTCCGAACAGATCTCCCGGCCGGAGGTATCAAATACGGCCAGTTTGGTGCTCTGCGTGCCCCCGTCAATTGCAACAATATATTTTTCCATCTCAATTCCTTACTCAATAGCAAGTGCTTTGGGAAATTACCGCATCAAATATCCGCCGTCCACGGTTAAAACGGTTCCGTTCACATAGTTGGATGCATCACTGGAAAGGAAAACGCAGGCCCCCATGAGATCGGCGGTCCACCCCCAGCGATTGGCAGGGATATGGGAGAGAATCTTTGCATTCATTTTTTCGTCGCTCCTTGTTTTTTCCGTCAGCTGGGTAGCAAAGTATCCCGGGGCAATGGCGTTCACCTGGATATTGAATTGGGCCAGTTCATCGCACATGGACTTGGTTAAACCGACGATACCGTGCTTGGTGGCGGCATAGGCCGGAGACCACTGCCCTCCTAAAAAAGAATAGAGGGAAGCGATATTCACCACCTTGCCGCTTTTCTGCTCAATCATATGCTTGCAGGCTTCGTGGGTCATCTCAAAGGCAGCCGTAAGGTTGACCGAGACCATCTGGTCCCACTCCTTCCGGGTAAACTTTGTCACATCTTCGACATTGATGCAAATCCCGGCACAGTTCACCAGGATGTCGATGCTTCCCCAGGTGTTTACGCATTCATCCACAATTCTCTTACATTCACCCTCTGCTGTGATGTCGCCGTATATGTATTTATAGGCCACACCGCACTCTTTAACCCACTGACGGGTTTCGCCGTCATCATCCATAATACTTGCGGCCATCACGTTTGCCCCCCCTTTGGCCAGGGCAACGGAAAAGGCCTGTCCCAGACCGCTGTTCCCGCCTGTGACAACGGCGTTCTTTCCTTTCAGGGAAAAAAAGCCCATATTAAAATCAATTGGGTCCATCTCAACTCTCCTTTTTTTCTGATCTGTAGATAGAAATTTTCTCCATTAGCCTGTCGATGAATTCGGCGGCATCCCCCTGCACAACGATATCCGACAGGCTGCAAATAGGCGCGTTGTCCGCTCTATTTACCGAAATGATAGTTTCAATATTTCTCAAACCCGCGATATGCTGCATGGTTCCGTGTACTCCCAGGGCCATATAGAGGCTGGGGGAGACTGTTTTCCCGGATTGGCCCACCTGTATGCTTCTTGGAGCGATCCCCTGATCGACCAGTTTCCGGCTGGCCGCAACACTTCCGTTCAATGCATCCGCCAGGCGGAAAAGTTCCGGAAAATCATCTTTTACCCCTCCTCCGCCGGAAATGAGAACCCGGCTTTCCCGGATATCATAGGATAGTTTATTTTCCTCAACATGGAGGCGTTGGACAGTGCTGCGGGATGTCACAGGTTTGGTGTACTCTAAAATTTGGGTCTGCAGCCCGCCCCGGGATCTATATTCAAAGGCGTCGGGCCGGATGCTCATCATCACGGGTCCCGCGCCTCTATGGTGAATGACCTCAAGGATTTTTCCTGAACAGGCCGGACGGATGATTTCAATCCGGTTTTTCTGCCTTTTAACATCCGTTACCCCGGCGGACAGGCCTGTCCCAAGCCTTTTGGCCAGCCGGGGTGCAATCATCTTTCCAAGGCTTGTGGCCGGAATTAAAATAGAGTCAAAGCGATTTCTTTGATGCAGGTTTTCCAGGACATCACTAATTCCCCGGGGATCATAAGCGTCCACAAGGCCTTCGGCCACCCGGATAATATGGTGAAAAGATCCGTGGAGACAATGAGAAGAAGCCTCCAGGAGAACTGCATGGGATTGGAATTGCCCCTGGCCGTACATCCGTTCGGCCACCTCCAGAAGGTCTTTGGTCTTCTCTATATTTTCAGTATCCTGAAAAATACACGTTTTCTTCATATCAGAGAAACCCTTTCTGTTTTAAAAAATCAAAAACATAGGAGATGCCTTCTTCATCATTTTGAACGATCTGCCTCTTTCTTTTCTCAAATGTTTTGGGATAGGTTTTCACGACCTGTGTGGGCGATCCGAAAGATCCGACCTCGGTTTCGGAAAAACAAAGATCCTTGTTGGTGACGATGGCCAATTCATCCGAAACCTCCCGTTGCATGTCCTTTAATTTGACATAGGGCAGTTTATAACCGCTCTCCCGGGTAACACTCAATACGCAGGGCATGGCCATTTCATAGGTGGTGACGCTCTTCTCATCCACCACATCAAACACCGCCCGGGTGCTGTCGAACCGGTGGAGGTCGATCCGGACGATCCCCAGCATTTGATCCAGGCCAAGGGTTTCGGCCAGCTGCACAGGCACATGGGAGGTGCCGCCGTCCAGGGAAAGGTTTCCTGTCAAAAGACAGTCAAAGGGACGGGTGGCGATGTACCGGCCCAGCACTTCACTTGTAACAAAGGTGTCGCTGCCTTCAAAAACCGGATCACAAATCAAGGTTCCCCGGTCTATGCCAAGCCTCAGCAGGTCTTCCATGTGGGGACGCACAGCGAAGGTTCCCATGGTGACCACCTCAACAAAGCAGTCCGGATCTCCGGCCTTCACCTGAAGGGCAAAGGCCAGGGCGCAGGCGTCATCCGGATTCAAAATCATCCTGATATTCTTTCCGGGGTATGTATTGTTTTCAGCGTCAAAGGCAATGCTGTCCACATCCGGAACATACTTGACCACACAGATAATCTTCATGCCAACGAATTACCATCTGATTTTTGTTCTGGGCAAGCCCGGGGAAATCCCCGGGCGGCCATTCTTATTTCTGGTATTTTGCCCCTTCTTCCTGGAAATAGATGGTGCCGAAATTCATGATTCCCTTTGGATCAAATACCTCTTTGAGCTTTTCAAGCATGTAAAAGGCAGACCCGTGCTCTTCCCTGGTCCATTCATTCCTGAATTTCCCGATCCCATGGTGGTGGCACATGGAACCGCCGAGCTTAAGGGTCTCTTCAACAATGATTCTCTGCAGGGGATGGTGATAGACCCTCATCTCATCTTCAGGGGCGCATTGGATGTTGTAATTGTATACAAAGTACATATTGGTGCCGTTGATATAGCTGTGGGAAGAGTGGCCGCCCAGCAGGGTAAGATCATGGGCACGGGGATATTCCTGCCGGATCCTCTGGAGCACGGAATTGTAAATTTTAGGGATGGTTTCCCAGTCGGCGGATATTTCGGTGGTAAATCCTGCGTGGGAATCCTTCTCCTTCATTCCCTCAAATTCATCATCAATATCTTTCTGGGACCAGTTCAGATTATTGAACCAGTCCTGGATCAGCCGGGAATCCACCTGCTCTACAATGCCGTCTTTGAATTTTTCCACTGCCTCTTCGATGGCTTTGCCGGTGGCCTGGACAATGCCTTCAGGGCCTTCGGCCATAAAGAGGAGAACACATTTGTTTTTATGGAAATGGTAAAAGTGCTGGGCAGCATCCTCTTCAGAATAGGCGCGCGCCACGGAAGGACGGAACCCGTTTACCATGACCTCGCGCAATACCTTGATTCCCGTGTCCATGTCTTTGATCAGGTAGCCGTAGAACCGGTTGTTGTCAGGATAGAATCGGAAGATTTTAACCGTCACTTCGGTGATATAGCAGAGGGAACCTTCATTTCCAATGGCAATATGCCGGATATCGGGGCCCCCGGATCTTCTGGCAACGTTCTTTATCCGGCAGATGTGACCATCGGGGAATACACATTCCAGACCGACAACCATGTCCTCAATGCCCCCGTAGAGGGTGGAGAACTGACCAATGCTTCGTGTGGCCACAAGCCCGCCGAACTTTGCCACCGGTTTTGACTGGGGGGAGTGACCGGCTGTGAATCCTTTTTCCCTCAGTTCATCCTCCAGTTCCTGGAGAGGAACGCCCGCCTGCACAGTGGCCTGCATATTATAGGTATCGATATTGAGAATCTTGTCCAGATGCAGACCGTCGATAACAATGGTATTTTCCTTCCAGTTTTCCAATCCCCCCTCTGTTGCCGTTTTTCCGGCCCGGGGAATGACATTCAGACCGGAATCATTGCAGAAGGCCAGCACCTTGCTGACCTCCCGGGCGGATTTGGGGTATACAATGGCTGCAGGCATGGGAACGTCCAGGACCCGCCGGACTTTCGCGTACTTTTTATACCGGTCTGCCGAGGCATCATAGAGGTCCTCGGCATCGGTGTTGACCTGGGAAGGCGTCACTATTTTACTTAATTTTTCTATAATTTTATTTTTATCCAATTCGGACCTCCGGAGTCTAAATTTTGTTTGGCAGAATCATTTGATCCTGCTGATCTTTTAACCAGGAAAATAGTAAAGATACTAGCTTCAAGTGTCAATAAAAAATAGAAATATTTCCATTTTAATTTTTAATATCTGTATTTTATGGAAAATTTTCCATTGCCGATTCTGAGTTGAAAATTCCTCAACTTCAATAAACACAGACCTCTTAAGCGATTTCTTTTCTTTACACCTTTCAGGAAGGCATGGTAGAGTCATCCGCATTCAATAACCGCCATGGGCTGATCTGCTGTTTCATCCGGGTCGGCCCGCAAAACAGGGAGGAACCTGAAGTCTGTTGCCGGGAGCTTTTTATGGGAAAAAACAGCCTTTAGAAAGATTATGATTGCCATCGATTTAAATGCTCTCAACCCGCTGGAAAAGCAGATACACGAACAGATGATCCTGCACAGCAAGACCATGCCGGCCATCCGGATCAGCCAGGCGGCTGAGTTCTGCCAATGTTCGGTTTCAAAAATATCCAAGTTTGTCAAAAAACTCGGGTTCAGGAACTACAGGCAGTATCTCGATTTTTTATACGGAAAAGAGATCAGGCCAATTGATGTTTCAGATGAATTAAACCGGGTCGGATCCTTCATCAAAACCTTTGATACGACCATGGTCGATGAATTATTATCCCTGATTGACGGCCATGATAAAATTGTCTTATTCGGATACGGCCCCTCTTTGCTCTGTGCCCAGTACTTTGAGTACAGATTTCGAAACTGCTCGGATAAAACCTTCATGGCTGTATCAGACGAGGTGACCCTGGGCAATATGACGGACAAATCCACTCTCCTGCTGATCATTACCGAGACAGGACGGTTTCACTCCTTCCAGGATGTATATGCTGCGGCAAAACAAAGGGAGGGCAAGGTGGTCATCCTTGTAGAGGAATACAACACGGATTTATTTAATCAATGTGACAAAATATTCTGGCTTTCTCCGAGCCCCCAGCCGGCGCATCTCAAACCATACGAAAAATCAAGGACACTTTTTTTCATTTTCCTGGAAGAAATCGTTCAAAAGCTGCTCCAGAGAAAGGGCATCCATGTTAACGAGGATTTCTAGACCCGTGAAAACTTTATAACCGAGGGGGAGTGCGATAAAATGGGAAACAAGGATGTCCGGATTCCTGAAATCTGCCCGGAAAAAGCATGGGTCAACGCCCCCCCCTTTTGCCTACTTCAAAATTATCCAAGATTTGACTTGGACCGGTTTTCAGGAGAATAGATCTTTTTTATGAAAATCGCGTTGGTGGTAAATCCTTTTTCCGGAGGCAAAAGAACCGGAAAACGCCTTTCAATGGTAAAAAGAGCTCTGGAAGGGAAAGGCATTGAATCGGATATCTTTATTTCCCGGTTCAAGGGCCATCTTGCCGAAATTGCCCGGAACCTGGATCCTGGCGCATATGGTGCCGTTGCCGCCATGGGCGGGGACGGAACCAGTTTTCATATGATCAACGGCCTGCTTTCGGCCCACAGGCCGGATCAACTGCCCCCCCTGGCTCTCCTTCCCTCCGGGTCGGGAAACTCCTTTGCCCGGGATCTTGAACTTCTCACCCTGGAGCAGGGTATCCAGGCCATAGTCAGGAACAGGCCCAGGCCGGTGGATCTGCTCCGGTTTTCCCGGGGAAAGGATTGCTTTTATTTTATCAACCTCATGGGCCTGGGATTTGTCACGGATGTGGCCGTGACCGCAGAACGATTCAAGGTTTTCCACGATCTTTCCTATCTGATCGGCGTCATTCACCGGACCGCCTCCCTCTCCAGCTTTCACATGGAATTGAAAGTGGACGGCAAGCCTTTTTCCGGGCCCGGCTGCTTTGTTGAAATCTGCAATTCCAGGTATACCGGCGGCAGCATGCTCATGGCCCCAGGGGCCGAAATCGACGACGGACTGATGGATATCGTCATTGCAGGCCCCTTAACCCGCAGGAAACTTTTAGGGTCCCTGCCCAGGATCTATTCGGGAACCCATATCCGGATGAAGGAGGTATCCTGCATCCAGGGGAAAAAGCTTGAAATCAAGACCTTTCCGTCCAAGGCCCTGCTGCCGGACGGGGAGATCATGGGCGTCACGCCCGGAACCGTTGAAGTCCTTCCCCAGCATTTGAGAGTATTGTCATGAGAATTTTACTCTCTCTTTTTCTATGGACCGTGGGGATAACCTTTTTTCTGATCTCCTTTTTGATTCTCGCCTTCTGCCTGACGGCCCTGCCCCGGGAAAAAACCTTTGCCCTGGCCAGGCGTCTCTTTTCCGTTCAAATCCGGCTCATGGGCATCCATCTTGAGGTAAGGGGCAGGGAGAATATCGATCCTGCAAAGACCTACCTGATCATGGGAAATCACCAGAGCCTGTTTGATCTCTTTGTAATCCCCTCGGCCGTTCCCCTGGTCTTTACCGGGGTGGAGGCGGCCTATCACTTTTCCATACCGGTCTGGGGGCATCTGATCCGGAAATGGGGATGCATCCCCATCCAGCGATCCAACCTGGAACAGGCCAAAATGAGCCTGAAACAGGCCGAAAAAACCCTGGCCGCCGGGCTGTCCATTGCCGTATTGCCCGAAGGACACAGGACCCGGACCGGGAAGATGGGCCCCTTTAAAAAAGGTCCGTTTCACCTGGCCATGAACACCCGGGCAAATATTCTGCCCTTTGGCATCAGGGGGCTCTGCGACTTCCAGTGCCGGGGCGGGTTTCTCCTAAATCCGGGCAAGGTGGAGGTGCACATTGGAAAGCCGGTCTGTTTTGAAGAGGTTTCCTCCCTGTCCCCGGAGGAGTTGAGGGATCTCATCTTTGAAAAAATCCAGAAACTTGCCAAAGAAAGTTAAACCGGCAGGGAATCGGAAAGCAGCATCTGGCCCTGGAAAGAGCCGGTTTCATCCCATTCCTCGATTTTTTTGGAATTATCCTGTCCAATCCATTGCAGAAACAGGTCTACACAGTCAGGGCAGAGCTGGGTTCCCCTGACATCTTCAATGATCTGCAGGGCGTTTTCCACCTTCATGCCCGTGCGGTAGGGCCGGTTGGAGGTCAGGGCATGAAAGGTGTCGGCCACGGCCGTAATCCTTGCCCAGAGAGGGATCTTTGATCCCTTGAGCCCGGCAGGATATCCCTTGCCGTCCATGCGCTCATGGTGGCACCGGACCATGGGGACGATATCGCCCAGGCTGTCAATGGGGGAAAGGATATTGGCTCCGATATCGGGATGCTGCTTGATATAGGCAAACTCCTGTTCCGTAAGGCGGTCGGGTTTCAGGAGCACGGCATCGCTGATGCCGATCTTGCCGATGTCGTGGAGGTGGCCGCCGATGAGGACGGTCCGGACCTCTTCTTTGGAAGCCCCGGAAAGTTCTGCCATGGCCGCTGCAATCCCGGCCACTGCCGTGGAATGCCCCTTGGTATATGAATCCCTGGCTTCCAGGGCATTGACCAGGCTGGTGATGGCAGACAGCATCATGCGCCGCTCCGAATCCAGGTTTTCCCGGTCCTTGAGCAGCATGATAAAGTGATCGGACAGCATCTTGTCCACCAGAATGGTGAGCTGATCCATGTTAAAGGGCTTGACCAGGTAGGCCTGGGCCCCCCTTCTGAGCATGCGCTGCATATGGCCCCGGTCGGAGTTGGTGCTCATGACGATAAAGGGGATGGACTTGAACCGGTCATGACCCTTAACCGCCTCGCAGAATTCAAACCCGTTCATGACCGGCATGTCGATATCTGAAAGAATCAGGTCCGGATGGATCGTCTCCATCTTTTCCAAGGCATCTTGACCGTTATTTGCGGTCAGAATCCGATAGCCTGACTTGGAGAGTTCGGTCTCCACCAGATGCCGGATCAGAAAGGAATCATCCACCGCCAGAATCTGTTTGGAACTGTTGAAAACGGATTTGGATAGGATGGCTTCCACGGAAGAGTAGAGCTGGTCAAAAACATCCTTTTTTGACAGATAGGCTGAGGCCCCGGCTTCAAATCCCCTGTGGATATCCGCTTCAGAGTCAAAGGAAGAGATAATCAGAATGGGGATTCCCCGGGTGGAAGGGTCTGCTTTCAGATCCCGGCACATTTCAATCCCGTCTTTACCGGGCATTTCCACATCTGTGATAATCAGGTCGAAATGGGCCTTTCGGGCCAGGCCCAGCCCCATTTCCCCGTCTATGGCCTCCATGGTGTCACAATCAAATCCAGCCAGGTGTTCCTTGATGACATTACGCATCATCCGGCTGTCATCTACAATGAGAATCTGATGTTTGGCCATGCCTTCTCCCCAAAAAAATCCCTTTATCGGTTTTTTCCTGCTCCCTTATCCGGCCCGGCAGCACATTGCCGGCCGTTGCCGGAATTTTTTACTGCAATGTAATTGCATAAATCCAATTCCAAAGTCAATAAATCACTAAAAAAGAAAACCATTTTCAGTATTATTGAGGAATTTACCAGTCGATGGGGAAAAAATCCTTTAAGAATTTGCCGCACCAGTGTTTTCCCGTGAGGATGCCGTGAAAAAACGGATCACAGACCCTGGCGGCCCCGTCAACTATATCCAGGGGAGGTTGAAAATCATGGCGCTCCCGTTTTTCATCGGCCAGTTCGGCCGGGTCCTCATCGGTGACCCATCCCGTGTCCACGGCATTCATATAGATCCCGTATTTGGCAAGATCGTCGGCAGCCGTATGGGTGAGCATGTTCAGGGAGGCCTTGGCCATATTGGTATGGGGATGCCGGGAGCCTTTTTTAAACCTCAGGAACTTGCCTTCCATGGCCGAAACATTGACGATGTGCTTCTGACCTGTGAAATCTTTTTTCATTACCTTGATCAGCCGGTTGCACAGGACAAAGGGCGCCACAGAGTTTACCAGCTGGATCTCCAGCATCTCCGACGTCTGGATCTCTCCCAGCCTCAGCCGCCAGGAATTGGTCTTCCGAAGGTCCACCTGCTGGAGGTCGGCATCCAGTTTTTCCGCCGGGAAAACCTGGGCCTGGTCCAGGGAATGGTCATAAGAATAGGGGATCTGTGACAGCTGGGCCGGCATGCGCAAACCCATTCCGGGCGCATTGGACTGCCAGGTTACGGGCAATGCCTTTTCTTTTCCGACATGGGGGTTCTGACCGTTTCCCAGCCGGGAAATACAGGTCTGGTATTGGTCCAAAAGGGTCTGGGCCTGCCCGGGCAGACGGGCCGTGTCCTTTGTTTCATTTTCCATGAGGTGGGCGTAAAAACCCGGGGGCCGCCGAACCGTCTGGGCGGCGTTGTTGATGAGAATGTCCAGGCGAGCCCAGGTTTGCTCGATATGATCGCAGAAGAGCTCCACACTGGGGGTATGCCTGAGATCCAGCCCGTAGATATGAAGCCTGTGACCCCAGTCTGAAAAATCCGGTTCTTTGGAAAAGCGCAGGGCAGAGTCCTTTGGGAAACGGGTGGTGGCAATGACCCGGGCCCCGGCTTTGAGCATCATCAATGTGGCCTGGTAACCGATCTTGAGCCTGGAGCCTGTAATTAAAACGACCCTGTCTTTTAAAGAGGCCGTCTGAAACCGTTTCTGATAGTTGAACTCGGCGCATTCCGGGCACATGGTATCGTAGAAATGATGAAGCCGTGTAAACTCGGCCTTGCACACATAACAATTGCGGGGGGTTTTTAGATACCTGTCCGCTGTTTCACGGTCCCGGAGGGCAGGACCTGGAATCTGCCGGGGCGCCGTAAAGACCGAGGCTTCCCTGGCCCTTCGGATCCCGGTCCCGGCCCGCAGCCGCTTTTCCTTTTCCACAATAGCCGCCCGTTTCTGCCGTTTTTTATCCTTGTTCCGTTTTTTGATCTCCTCTTTATCCGGCCGGGATATTTTTCCGGCGGCCCGGATCAGGGCGATCCGGTCAGATTCCGGCAGGCGGGCCAGCAGATCGGACTGGCTTACGATCCTCTCCAGGACAGGGATACATTTTTGAACGGCCTTCAGGATATCCCGGGGATCATCATCCAAACCCTCTTTGTCCCGGGTCATGGCAATTCCCCTGTTTTGAACGACGGCCGGCTCACTTCCCTGAGCACCGGATCAAAACAGGGGTTCATGTGTTGGCAGACTTTTTCATTGAGCTGATTGTAAAAGAAAGAACTTTCCATGTCCGGCGCAAACCCATCCCCCATTTTCACGATGCACATCCTCAAATTCTGCCTTCATCCAAAAACCGCGGCATCATAATTCGGTGAAAATGGTTTGTCAATACAGGCACTCTTTTCATTTGCCCGGCCCGGAGTCATCCGGATTTGATTTCAGGGTCTCCGGAACCTGGATGATAAACTCAGTCCCCTGGTCAGGGGTGCTCCTGCATTCGATTTTCCCTTTGAGTCTGTCCTTTACGAGGTTGTACACCAGGTGCATGCCCAGGCCTGTTCCGCCCCGGCCCCGTCTTGTGGTGAAAAAAGGGTCAAAAATTTTTTCGATCTGGTCCGGCTCCATACCCCGGCCGTTATCCGTGTACCGGATTTGGATCATTTTCCCCTCCCTGTGGATGGAGATCCGGATGATCCCTCTTTCCACCCCATCAAACCCGTGCTGAAAAGAGTTGATGACCAGGTTGGTGATGATCTGGGAAAACACCCCGGGATAACTGTCAATGGTGATGGGCTCAGGGCAGTCCAGAAGGATCTCGTGATTTGTCTTTTTTACCTTGGGCCGGAGACTTAAGAGGATCTCCCTGAAATAGGATTCCATCTCAAAGGCCCGCTTTTCGTCACTGGTCTGGTCCACGGCCACCTTTTTGAAACTGGACACCAGCCTGGCGGCCCGCCTCAAATTGGCCATGGTCACACTGCAGGCCTCTTCACATTCTTCCAAAAAAACCTCGAGATCCGATCTTTTGGCTTCATTGGCCAAGAACAGACGCTTAAACTTGGCGGTGATGTCGTTGAGATGGGAAACCGCCGTAACCCCGATCCCCACAGGGGTGTTGATCTCATGGGCCACGCCGGCCACCAGGTCCCCCAAAGCGGCCAGTTTTTCCGACCGGACAAGCTCTTCCTCGGCCATTTTGCGTTCTTTGATCTCATGGGCCAGTTTCCGGGTCTGCTCTTCCAAATGGACCTGGTATGCCCGGTTGCGGGCGATGAGTTCGGCCCTCTCAAATGCCTTTTCCACTGCCTTGAGAAGAATGTTCAGATTGTAGATGGGCTTGACAAGATAATCCCAGGCTCCCAGGCGGACCGCTTCCATGGCGTCTTCCATGACCCCGGCGCCTGAGACCACGATGATGGGGGTGTCCGGACGGTCTGCAGCCACGCTTTTGACCACCTCGAGCCCGTCTATCTCAGGCATGCGCAGATCGCACAGGATCAGATCCGGCTGGTGGAGTTCAACCATCTCCAGGCCTTCCTTTCCGTCGGCCGCCTGGATCACTTCATATCCGCGATCCAAAAGAAAGTCTGAAAAACTTTCCCTTAAGGCCTCTTCATCGTCAATGGTAAGGATGAGTGTTTTCTCTTCTGACCCTGAATTTTTGTCTTCTTCCATTCCAGGCTCCTGACGGGTTTGACAAGGCGGGTACTTCCCTGTATCGTTTTAAAGTTTTTTCAACCATTTTAAAAGGCATTTTCCTGGAAAATGGATCCGGAAGAGTATATTCTTAAAATCAGATCTGCCGTGGAACTGTCGGACCACCCCCTTGCACCTGACCCCGAAGTCTACCGGCCCACCAGCGTCATGGCTCTTTTCATGTTCGACAGGAGTCCGGAACTGCTCTTCATCCAGAAGGCAGACACCCAAGGATATCCCTGGCGGAACCAGATGGCCTTTCCCGGCGGCCACCGGGATAAGGATGATCCAAACTCCCTTGAAACCGCCCTGAGGGAAGTCCGGGAAGAACTGGATATCCGGCCGGAAAATGTTGAGGTTATCGGATCCCTGGGCCATTTTCAAACCATCAACAACAGGGATATTCAGGCGTTTGCCGGTGTCTGGAACCAGAAAGACAGGATTGAATTTGATCACCTGGAAATCTCACGGATATTTACCATCCCCTTGGATTACCTGATCCGGGTCCACCGGAAAAAAAAATATCACATCACCCGGCCCAACATCATGGATCTGACATATCCCTATAAAGACGTCGTGATCTGGGGCGCAACCGCCAAGATCCTGTTCCATCTTCTTGAGATTTTAATGAAACACTAGTTGTTCTTGTTTCTCTGCTTTACTCTGAAGAAGACCTTCAACACAAGATAAAAGGATAAAAATGCCAGCAGCCCGGGAAACCAGGCGTGTTCCTGGGCCTGAACCGAGGCCACGCCCATTCCGGACAGGGCAAAGAAAAATACCAGGACCATGAAAACAATCAGGACCCAGCAGGCAAAATTTGAATCATACCAGGGGGTTATGACTTTTCTAAAATATGGATTCTGATCAAGCTGCATAGACTCAAAAACTTCTTGTATTCATTTTATGTTAGATCCGGTCAAAAACCACAATATATAGATTTTTTTTATTGACAAACAACAACATATAGATTAGACCTGGCATTGCAGGGGATAATCTTCCTTTTCCTGCGCAGATGTAAGATAGGCTAATTTCAATCAGATTTCAAGAGGTGGATGGATGTTTGAACAAATTAAAAAACGGGACGGACGGGTAGCTGAATTCGACTCTTCAAAAATTACCAATGCCTTGGAAAAAGCCGGTGAGGCCTCCGGAGAATTCAACGGCAGGGAAGCCAAAAGACTGACATTGCGCGTATTGACCCTGACCCGTGATCTCCAGCTGGGGCCGGTACCCGAAGTTGAAGAGATCCAGGACATTGTGGAGCGGGTTCTTCTGGATTCTCCGTTTTATAAGACGGCCAAGGCATATATCATCTACCGGGAGCAGCATAATCAGATTCGTAAAATCGCCATAAAGGAAAACGTGGGTCTCATGGAGTCCTATATCAGCCGGATGGACTGGAAGGTCCGGGAGAATTCCAATATGAGCTACTCTCTCCAGGGACTCAACAACTATATCTCTTCCGATATCACAGCCGAGTACTGGCTCAACCGGATCTATCCCCCCGAAGTCAGGGATGCCCATTACTCCGGGGACATCCACATCCATGATCTGAGCCTCTTATCCGTATACTGCGTGGGCTGGGACCTCCAGGACCTTCTGATGGAAGGGTTCAAAGGGGTGGCCGGCAAGGTGGAATCCTCACCGCCCAAACATTTCAGAAGCGCCCTGGGACAGATTGTCAATTTTTTCTATACCCTCCAGGGAGAGGCTGCCGGGGCCCAGGCCATGTCCAATTTCGACACCCTCCTGGCCCCTTTTATCCGGGAAGACCAATTAAATCACAAAGAGGTCAAACAGGCCCTCCAGGAATTTGTCTTCAACATCAATATCCCCACCCGGGTGGGTTTCCAGACCCCGTTCACCAATATTACCATGGACCTGAACGTTCCCTCCACCCTGAAAGACTCCCCCATCATCATCGGCGGGGAATACCGGGAAGAGACCTATGCCGGGTTCCAGGAAGAGATGGACATGATCAATGCCGCCTTTGCAGAGGTCATGATGGAAGGGGATGCCAAGGGCCGGGTCTTTACCTTTCCCATCCCGACTTACAATATTACGGAAGACTTTAACTGGTCCAATCCCAACCTGGAGAATATCTGGAAGATGACCGGAAAATACGGAATCCCCTATTTTTCCAATTTTGTCAATTCAGACATGGACCCTGAAGACGCCCGGTCCATGTGCTGCCGCCTGAGGCTGGACAACCGGGAGCTGAGGAAACGGGGCGGAGGCCTGTTCGGGGCCAACCCTTTGACCGGATCCATCGGAGTGGTGACCCTGAACCTTCCCAGGATAGGCTACCTTGCCCAGGATGAGGCTGATTTCTTTGAGCGGCTGGACCTTCTCATCCAGATCTCTGCCGATTCTTTGAGCATCAAGAGAAAGATCCTTGAAAAATTCACCAACGGAGACCTGTACCCCTATTCAAAGTTCTATTTGAGAAAAATCAAGGAGAGCACCGGGGTTTACTGGCGCAACCATTTTTCCACCATCGGCATCCTGGGAATGAATGAGGCCTGCGTAAATTTCATGGATCAGGGAATCGCCACGGAGCAGGGCCAGGCCTTTGCCGTAAGGGTCATGGATCATATCCGGAAAAGGATCGAAAAGCTCCAGGACGAAACCGATGAGATATTCAACCTGGAAGCCACGCCTGCAGAAGGAACCACGTACCGGTTTGCCAACCTGGACAAGAAAAAATTCAAGAACATCGTCTGCGCCAACGAGGAAGAATACAAAAATGGCTGCGACCCTTTTTACACCAACTCCACCCATCTGCCGGTCAACTATACCGACGACATATTCGAAGCCCTGGAACTCCAGGACGGGCTCCAGACCAAATACACGGGAGGAACGGTCCAGCACCTTTTCCTGGGCGAGGAAGTCAAGGATACAAAGATCGTCAAGGACCTGGTCAACCGGGTGTCCAACAGTTTCAAACTGCCCTATTTCACCCTGACCCCCACCTTCAGTGTCTGCCCCTCCCACGGGTATATTGCCGGAGAGCATGAAAAATGCGACTGCTGCCAGTCAGATACCGAGATCTATTCCCGGGTGGTGGGATACCTGAGGCCGGTGGGCCAGTGGAACAACGGCAAACAGACCGAATTTACCATGCGCAAGACATATACCGTGGCCTAGAATCCATGAACATCGGCGGATTTCAGAAGAACTCCCTGATCGATTTCCCCCAAACCCTGGCATGTGTGGTCTTTACCTCCGGGTGCAATTTCAACTGCCCCTATTGCCACAATCCGGATCTGGCTGCCGGCCCCGTAAAGGGAACCGGCTCCAATTCCGGAGGAGAACCGGGGGTCCCCGGCCCGGGGCAGATCGATCCGGAAGAGATTTTCTCTTTTCTTAAAAAGCGGAAAGCCTTTCTTGAGGGGGTGGTGATCACCGGAGGAGAGCCTACGCTCCAGCCCGGACTTCCTGCCTTTCTTGAAAGGGTCCGGGAACTGGGATACCGGGTCAAGCTCGACACCAACGGCACCCGGCCCGCTATTCTGGCCCGGCTTTTTGAAAACAGGCTGGTGGACTATACGGCCATGGACATCAAGACCGGCCCGGACAGCTATCCCCGGATTGCAAAGGGGAAATCGGAAAAGGATAACGTATTGGACAGAATAGAGAAAAGTATCCGGCTGATCATGGAAAAGAGTCCGGGGTATGAGTTCAGAACCACCTGCGTCCGCCCCTTTGTCACGGAAAAGATTATGGAAAAGATTGCAGGGATGATCCGGGGAGCCGAAAAATACGTTCTCCAGAACTGCTCAAGGGACGTCCATGTCCTGACCCCTGAATTTCTGAAAGATGACCGCCACTTTTTCTCTCCTGAAGAGATCCGGGCTTTGGGAGATCTTGTCTCCGGGGCCGTCACATCCCTTGAGATCCGTTAGGCGTCTCCGGAATCTTCCGGATTCGGCTCCGGGTAGACCATCTTCCCGGTAAAGGAGAGATCATACCCTCCATAAGACTGGGCCGCCTCCTGGATGACCTTGCCCTTTAAAAGGGAAAGAAAGTACTGGATCCCCTGGTCAAAGAACCGGTCCTTGGAGATCAGAAGATCAAACCGCTCCCAGCCAAAGGAGATGAAATCAAGGCCCAGCATACTGGCCACGGTCCGGATGCCCGGTCCTGCACTGGCATTGCCCCTCAGCACCTCAAGCCCCACATCCATATGCCGGGCCAGGGTGTGATTGTACCCGGGAAGTCCCTCTCCGTTTATGCCGGCGGCCTTGAGTTCCCTGTCAAAAAGCTGGCGGGTACCGGTTCCCAGGAAACGGTTCACAATCTTAATCTTTGGATTTTCCAGATCTTTGACAGACCGGATCTGGTTTGGATTTCCCTTCTCAATGATCAGGCCCTGTTCCCTCTGGCAGAAATTGACCACCGCCGGGACCTGCTTGTCCTTTAAAAATGGAAAGTTATACTCTTCATTGTCCGCCACAAGATGGGAGGTGGCAATATGGCAGAGATCGTGGCGAAGGGCCTGGAGCCCCCCCATGGAACCGCACATGCCGAACATGGCTATATGATTTTCATGCTTGAGGTTAAAGGTGGCAATGATCTTATCCATTAAAAGGTCATTGGAGCCGGCAATGAGAACCAGCCCGTGGTAGGGGGGGAGTTTGGCTGTCATGGGAAAATTCTCGGTCCCGGCTTCCACCCACTGGCGGACAAGGTCTATGGGAAAAATCCACTTACCGGTAACCTTGGAGGCGGGAAGCCCTTTCTCGGCAATCAGAGAATAAACCATTTTTTCATTCACATTTAAAAATTTGGCTACCTCTCTGGTAGTCAACATTTCACCCATGGCTCCCCCTTCGTAAATCCTGTGACGATCTTAAGGTTATTGTTGAACACGATTCGATCTTAAAAATATATATAGAAGATTAATACACATCTTATGGGGCCTTTGCAAGCCAAAACCGGGCTCAACCCAGGGCCACTGCCCATAAAAATTATGGCAGGCAAGGGGCCTTCACTGCATTCTCTCCGGCCTGTCCATGGCCGGGTCCAAGGATGCCGCCAACAGATTCCCATCCATGGGGCTGTCTGGACGGCATATCCCGTTCCAGCCCCCTTACCTGCCTGCCGCATGGTGGAAGTCTATATGCGAACCCTGGTGCCCGCCTTGACTTTACCCGACGGGAACACTATTTTAAGCAAAATTAATCCATATGAATGAATCAAGGCCCATGAAACCCCAAATCATATCCATTGCAGGAAAATCCAATGCCGGCAAGACCACCCTTATGGAAAAACTCATCGCGGAACTCACCCGCCGCGGATATGAAATCGGATCGGTCAAGCATGCCCATGACGGATTTGAAATAGACAAAGAGGGAAAAGACTCCTGGCGCCATAAAAATGCCGGGGCCAGTGCAGCACTTATCGTCACAGGCACAAAGGCCGCCCTGGTCAAAGATGACCGCCGCCCTGCCCTGGAAAAACTTGAGGCCTATCTCGGGGACATGGATATCATCCTGGTGGAAGGGCTGAAGCAGGAGCATCTGCCAAAAATAGAAATTTTCAGGAAAGGAGGCGATTATGACCGGCCCCTGTTTCTGGACAGTCCGGACCTCATCGCCTTTGTAACCGATTCAGACTTTAGTCCGGATGTCCCCCTGTTCGGACTTGACCAGATAGATGCCATTGCCTCTTTTATCGAAAAGCTCCACCTTTCCCATGCGCACAGGGAGACGATTTGATCCGGATTCAGCCCTTCATAGATATTTTGGGGGCATGTTCTGCGGGCCTGATCCTGCTCTTTGCCGGGTGTCCGGTCATGGCCCAGGAGACTTTCCCGGAAGATTCCCAATGCATGACTCTCTTTGACAACGGAAAGATCAACTGGAGTACGGGAAAAATCACCGCCCTGGGCAGGGCCGCTCCAAAGGGGAATAAAGAAGGGGATATCGAATCCGTTCCCGGATCTGCCAGGGCTGACGCCAATTGGCACATCATTGAAATTCTCAAGCAGATAAAAATTTACAATAATTTGAGCGTGGACAAATACGCCTCCAAGAACGACGTTATCCTGGCCGGAATCGAGAAAACAGCCAGGGATGCCATAACCATTCGCCAGACCTATACCTCTGCCCTGGATGTGGAGGTGGCCATCGAAACCAGTATATTCGGCGGACTTCTCCAGCTTGTTCTGCCCGATGATATCCGGCAGATCCCCAAGATCAATCTGGAGAAAGCCCTGCCGGTTCAGACACCCATGGGCAAGGTCCCCTATACCGGACTGATTCTGGATGCCAGGGGGCTCTCGGTTGAACCGGTCCTCTATCCGGTCATCGTCAGCGAGCAGGGAAAGGAGATTTACTCTTCCCTCTATATCAGCCGTGAATTTGCCGTCCAATACGGAGCCTGCATCTATATCTGCGATATGGACAGGGCCTCGGGGCACAAGCGGATAGGATCCAATCCCCTGATATTAAAGGGGCTGCGAAAATCAGGAAAAGAAGATACTTCCATCATTATCAGCATGACCGATGCAAAAAGGGTGGAAAAGGTCAGGGAACGGCATGTTTTTTTAAAGGAATGCCGGGTGATCATCGTAACCGATGCCCGGCCGTTTCTTCCCTGACCCAAATCCACCGTCTACTTTCACAGTTTTTTGAAATCCCCAAGGTTTTGCTTTTTCCCCTGGCCACCAGCAAAGTGCCAGATTCAAGGCGCCGAGGGAGTGACGAGTGAGGTGTATAACTCATACTCCGCAGGGAGGAGCGACTGAGAGCAACGAAGAAGGTGGTGCTTTGATGGTGAATCAGGGCTGAGCCCTTTTCTTGACTTATAAAGCGTTTGGCTATAGGGTGCCTCTAAAATACCATCTTAACAATTGCAAATTAAGGAACAACAGCCATGTCCGACCAGATACCTGACAGAAATGATGCCCTTGAACTGCTAAAGAAGTACAATAAAAAAGAGGGGTTGATCAGACATGCCCTGGCCGTGGAATCCGTGATGGGACATTTTGCCCGTAAATTCGGGGAAGATGAGGAAAAGTGGAGAGTTATCGGCCTGGTCCATGACCTTGATTATGAGATGTACCCGGAGGAACACTGCAAGAAATGTGTTGAACTCTTTGAAGAACACCATTGGCCCGAGGAGTACATCCGGGCCGTTGTCAGCCACGGCTGGGAAATCTGTTCCGATGTCAAACCGGAAAGCCTCCTTGAAAAGACTTTGTATGCCATAGATGAACTCACGGGCCTGGTGGCCAGTTCCGCCCTGATGCGGCCGTCAAAAAGCATCCTGGACATCAAGGCAAAGTCTGTGAAAAAGAAATTCAAGACCAAATCTTTTGCTGCGGGCGTGGACCGGGAGGTCATACTCAAGGGAGCCGGATTCCTTGACATGGAGTTGTCAGACCTGATCACCGAAGTGATTGCCGGCATGCGGCCGGTGGCGGAGGAGATCGGCCTGAAAGGGAATTTATAGATCCGTCAAAAAATTGACAAGACAAAATCAGGAACCCTGCAAATTTTTCCAGGTTAAAGGGAGATAAAAACATCTGTTTTTTTCAATACATTGAAATTATAAGATAAATTTAAAATAGAGCTGTCTGGCATGCCGATTGCTTATTCATAGGGTGGACATATTTGTGAATAGGAAAATCCATGAACCAGACAATTGAAAAAGTATCCGCCCGCATTTTGGCCCTGCTTTCACTGGCCTTTGGCCAGAAGACCCGGCAGGTTGACCATGCCAGGCTGACCCGCCACATTGTCGCCCTGAATCAAAAAGACTCTTCCACTGAAATCATCAATGAGGTGGCCTCCTGCCTCAAGAAAATTCTGGACTACCGGCTCTTTGCCTTTGCCGTGAAAAAAAAAGAAAGAGTGGAAGTCTGGCTCGACCCCAGGATGTACAAAAAATCCATTGAAGACATCATCGTCCAAGACTTCCATCTTGAGGGGACAAAAGACCTGACCTATATCAACCACAATTTTGATCCCCATGAAATTCATGAAGAATTCGGCATGGACGACCTGGTCTTTTATGAACTCAAGGAAGAAAATTGTTATGCCAGGCTCTATATGCTGCCCCAAAAAAAATTCTACCCCTTTCACGATGAGATGGTGAATCTCATTCTCCAGGGATGTGCAACGGCCCTGTCCAAACAATTGAAGATGGAAAACCTTAAAAATGCGGCCGTGATCGATCCTTTGACCGGGTGCTACAACCGCAGGGAATTTGAAAGCCAGCTCACCCGTAACCTGGCCAATGCCAGACGCCACGGAAACAGCCTTTCCCTGTTCATGTTTGACCTGGACCACTTTAAACAAATCAATGACACCCACGGACATCTGGCCGGGGATATGGTCCTCAAACAGGTGGCCGGCCTGGTCAAAAAGAGCATGAGGCAGGGAGATATCCTGGCCCGGTACGGCGGGGAGGAGTTTATCGCCATCCTGCCCGAAACCGGGAAAACCAAGGCCATGGATCTGGCAGACCGGCTCAGATCTGAAATTTCAAATCTCTGCCTGCCCTTTGACAATTCCCTGATCCGTGTGACGGCCAGCTTTGGGGTTTCCGAGCTGACCCCGGACAAGGATATGACCATGCTGATCCAGGATGCCGACACCATGCTCTACAAGGCCAAGCTCAACGGCCGGAACACGGTCATGCCCGGCCTGTTCAAGGTCTGTGTGACCAGGGAGACCTGTTCAAAAGAAGATGGGTTTAAGACCTGCCCCGGGCCTGTTTAGGCTTTTCACACTTTTCTTACCGGATCAATTTTTCAGACGGACTCACCCAACAGGGCCATCATCTTTTCCTGCATGGCCTGGGTCACCTTCATCCGGTCATGACTCCCCTTCAGACGTTCCCCCAAAAGCTTTCCGGCCCGGGCAGCCGAGGCCATGACCTCATCCTGTTTTCTCACATCCGGGATCATGTCCGGGGCGATCTTGACTCCCTCCCCGTGGAGCATGAGGGGGATCCCTACCTGGCAGGTTTCCCCGAACCCGCAGCTGTAGCAGGATGCCGCCCCCTGGCCCGTAACCTTGGCAATGGTTTCGATAAAATTGTACAGGAAAAACCGCTCAATATCATCTGCCGGTGCCTGGCCCATGGTTCCGCCCAGGCCCACGGAAACGGCCAGTTTTCCCCAGAGGGTATTCCCGGTCTGGTGCCGGAACTGGAAGAACCGTTCCAGAAAGGCATGGGAAACCGCATTCAACGTGGAGTAATAATTGGGCGTCCCGAACACATAGGCGTCGGCCTCAACGATCTTCTCCCGTATGGGTGTCAGATCATCCTCCACCTTGCAGATATTATCCTTGACACACCCCAGACAGGCAATGCATCCGGATATGGTTTTGCCTTTCAGTGAAACCAGTTCATAGTCGAGGCCGGTGTTCTCCAGGACGGTTTGAACCAGAGAAAAGGTTCCTGATTTTTCCTCTTTTCGCGGACTTCCGGAAATTCCTAAGATCTTCATTTTTTTCTCCTTTCACCTGTCAACAGATTAACCCCGTTTGATCTATACCCTTTTTTGTAAAATCCGTCCATGGAAGGATTGTCAGAAGAATATGAGGATGAACCGACAATTATTTTTCGCCATGGATTTAAAGAAAAACAGGTCTTGACTTGTCCCATCTGCCCGGTTATATAATTTCCTGAACTTAGGAAGTCCCCGGCAAACGGAACAAGGTGAAACGCCTTGACGGTCCCGCCGCTGTAACCGGAAATATCTGTTTTAACTAGGCCACTGGATTTCGGGAAGGCTAAGACGGATTTAAGGCCGGAAGTCAGAAGACGTGCCAGGGGAAAGCTTGGTGGAAAACCTGATGGCAAAGGGTTTTGCAGAAATTCTGTTTCTGCAGGACCTTTTTGTTTCTGCAGGACATAAGGCATAGCGAGGACACTATGACCACACAGCTTGAAAACGCCCGCAAAGGCATCCTCACCCGGGAAATGCAGATTCTTGCCCGGGACGAAAACCTCACCGAAGAGTTTATCCTGGACCATGTGGCAAAGGGGGAAATCGTCATCCCCTGCAATCCCAACCGGAAATTCCAGCGGGTTGCCGGAATCGGTACAGGCCTGAGAACAAAGGTCAACGCTTCCATTGGAACCTCTTCAGACATTTGCGACATCTCCTTTGAAGTGGACAAGGCCAAGGCCGCCCAGGAAGAGGGGGCAGACACCCTCATGGAGCTGTCTGCCGACGGGGACCTGGACCAGGTCCGGAGAGCCGTTCTTTCCGCCACAGACCTGCCCGTGGGAAATGTTCCCCTTTACCAGGCCTTTAAGGAGACCATCCGGAAACATCAGAATCCCGGCAAACTGGATCCTGAGTATCTCTTCGACCTCATCGAACAGCAGCTGGAGGACGGCCTGAGTTTCATGGCCATCCACTGCGGCATCAACCAGTACACCATCGACCGCCTGAGAAAACAGGGTTTCCGTTACGGTGGACTCGCCTCCAAGGGAGGGACTTATATGGTGGCCTGGATGGATATCAACAAAAAGGAAAACCCCCTGTACGAACAATTTGACCGGGTATGCGCCCTCATGAAAAAATATGATGCCGTTCTCTCCCTGGGCAACGGAATCCGGGCCGGAGCCATCCATGACAGCCATGACCGGGCCCAGATGGCAGAGATGATCATCAACTGCGAACTGGCCGAAATCGGGCGGGACCAGGGATGCCAGATGATGGTGGAGGGTCCGGGCCACGTGCCCCTGGACGAAATCGAAGGAAATATTATGCTGGAAAAACGCATGTCCGGCAATGCCCCCTACTATGTCCTGGGCCCCATTCCCTGTGACACCGGAGCCGGATACGACCATATTACCGCGGCCATCGGAGCGGCCAGCTCGGCCCGGTTCGGCGCAGACCTGATCTGTTACATCACCCCGGCGGAACACCTTGCCCTGCCCCATGTGGAAGATGTCAGGGAAGGGGTCAGGGCCACCCGGCTGGCCGCCCGCATCGGGGATATCTCCAAGTACCCGGACCGGCGGGAAAACGAACGCCAGGCCGCCATGGCCCGCAGGGACATGCGCTGGGACGACCTGGAAAAATATCTGCTCTTTCCGGAAAAAGCCCGGCAGATCCGGGAAAGCCGGTCCCCGTCGGAGAAAAAAACCTGCACCATGTGCGGGGATTTCTGCGCCATGAAAAAGGGCATGGAGATCTTTGAAAAAGATATTAAGGACAAGAGGAAATCCGCATGAGCTTACTCGATCATACCCTTTCATCCATCCGCCCGTCCATTGACGAGGACGCCCTGAACGCGGCCAGGGACAGGCTGGCCAACCAGGCCAAGCCCGCCGGCAGCCTGGGGATGATGGAGGAGATCTCGGCCCGGCTGGCCGGGATCAAGGGATGCATTGACGTCCATTTAAAGAACAAGCAGATTGTCACCTGTGCCGGAGACCACGGGGTGGTGGAGGAAGGGGTCAGTCTTTTCCCCTCCGAGGTCACCCCCCAGATGGTCTATAACTTTGCCGCCAACGGGGCTTCGGTCAATGTCATTGCCAAACATGCCCATGCCGAGGTAACTGCGGCGGATATCGGGGTGGCCCATGATTTTGAACCGGATCTGCCCATCTTCCATAAAAAAGTCAGGCACGGCACGGCCAATTTCACCCGGGAACCGGCCATGACCCGTGAAGAGGCGGTCCTGTCCATTGAGGCGGGCATTGAAATCATCAATGAACTCAACCAAAAGAAAGCAGTGGATATTCTGGGAACCGGGGACATGGGCATTGGGAACACCACCCCTTCATCGGCCATAATTGCGGCTTTTTCCGGGATTGAAGTTGAAAAGCTCACCGGCCGGGGAACAGGCATTGACGACCAGACCCTGGCCAACAAGATCAGGGTGATTCAACGGGGACTTGACCTGCACCGGCCCGACCCCGGGGATCCCATTGGCGTACTGTCCAAGGTCGGAGGGCTGGAAATCGGGGGGCTGGCCGGTCTGGTCCTGGGTGCGGCCGCCAAGGGCATTCCGGTCATCTGTGACGGCCTGATCTCCACTGCCGGAGCCCTGATTGCCTGTGAACTGGCCCCGGCTGCAAAAAATTATCTATTTGCCAGCCACAGATCCGTGGAGGCCGGCCATGTTTACATGCATGAGCACCTGGAACTGGAACCCCTGGTTGATCTGAAGTTCAGGCTGGGAGAAGGGACAGGGGCGGCGGTCTGCATGGAACTTCTGGACCTCTCCACCCGGATTCTGGCCGATATCAAGACCTTTGAAGAAGTCGGGATCACCAACGTTCAATGATCATGCCCTCATTGGATATCCAGCACCTCCCGGATTTTATGGGCCAGGTCTGCCGTGAGGATCGGTTTGTTTAAACAACCCCGGATCCCCATCCTTTCCGCCGTTTCCCGGGACATGGTCTCGCTGAAGCCCGTGCACAAAAGGATGGGGATATCCGGACGGATCCTGCTCAACGCCTCCGACAGCTTATCCCCGGACAAATTGGGCATGGCCAGGTCCGTGATCACCAGATCAAATTGTCCGGGGTTGGACCGGAAAAGTTCCAGGGCCTCAATGCTGCTGGCCCGGGAGGTGACCTCATAGCCCAGACGTGTAAGCATCTGCTTTTCCATGGAGATGATGGGCTGTTCGTCATCCACAAGAAGGATATGTTCGCTTCCTCCCTGGACCGGCCTGTCACCGGCGGCCTTTTGGGCTGTGTCTGAAAATGCCTTGGCTATGGGAAAAAAGACCCTGAATTCACTTCCCTTGCCCGGTTCACTGTAAACACCTATCTCCCCGCCCCCTCCCTTTACAATCCCATGGACCACGGAGAGTCCCATCCCGGTTCCCTTGCCCTGGCCTTTGGTGGTGAAAAACGGATCAAAGATACTCTTTATCACATCCCTGTCCATACCGATCCCGGTATCCTTAACAATAAGGCATGCGTAGCTCCCCGGGGAAAGGCCTGAAGCCGGCCTGTCCCGGGGATCGATTTCAACCTGCTTCAGGATCACGCTCAGTTCACCGCCCGACTCTTCCATGGCATGGAATGCGTTGGTAGCCAGGTTCAATACGATTTGATGAATCTGGGTGGGATCGGCCTTGATTACTCCGCAGTCCGGCCGGATATCCGCCTTGATCTGAATGGTGGAAGGAATACCGGACCGGACAAACTTCAAGGTTTCTTTTACGACCGGCTGGACCTTCATCAGCTTGGCCTCTCTCTGCTCCTGGCGGGAGAATGTCAGAATCTGCTGGATCAGTCTCTTTGCCCTGAGGGCAGCGGTCCGGATCTGTTCCAGGTTTTCCAGGGCCATTTTGTTTTCCCTGACATCCTCCTGAAGCATTTCTGCGTAGCCGATAATCGGGAAAAGAATATTATTGAAATCATGGGCAATCCCGGCGGCCAGGGTCCCGATGGATTCCATTTTCTGGGACTGCTGAATCCGGTTCTCCATTTTTTTCAATTCCGTAATATCCCTGAAAACCGACAGCACGGAAACGGAATCCTCTCCATGGGCGACCGGGGTGGAGGAGGTATGATAAATCAGATCATTCTTGGGATTCCGGACTTCATTTTTAGCGGTCTTTCCCGTCATGACCTGTTCATGTTCACACCAGGGACAGATCTTATCAAATCCGTATATGGCCCGGTAGCAGTACTCACCAAGTCCATCTTCTCCCGCAATGGAGGTCATGGCCGGATTCATGAATTCGATCCTGTAGTCCGGAGAACAGATATAGGCGGCATCATCCATGGAGTTGATAAAGGAACGATACCGCTTCTCACTTTTTTCCAGATCCTTTTTTGCCTGTTTACCGGAGGTGATATCGAGTGCTGTGAAGGTGACCCCTGCCTTTAAATCCTCCGTGTCCAGAGGCGTCGAACTCATGAGGACATCAATGATTTTCCCGTCTTTGCGTTGAAACCGGGTTTCCACGGTTCCCGTGCCTTTTTCTTTGATCTGCCGGTATTTTTCCCTTCCCACGTATTGAAAGTCCTCTTCCGTGGGATAGAGTATTCTGGAGCTTTTCCCGATCAGCTCCTCCTTTGAATACCCGGTGATCTCACAGAAACGTTCGCTAACCCGGTAAAGGACTCTGTCCCGAACAAGTCCGATCCCTGTGGGTGCGATCCTGAGAATACTTTCCAGTTCTTTTATTTTTTCATCCACGATTTAATCCTTTTTATTTTCAAGCCCCAGACCCTTTTCAGGATCCATCCAGAACCAGATAGAATCCCATCCTGCCCGACAGGGTTTCAACGATATTCAGCGGTTCGGTTCCTGGAATATCCGGATGGGCCAGGATTTCAGGAATGCCAAGTTCAAATGGTTCTTTGGTTTTAACCTTGCTCAATGCATTGCCGCAAACCATGTTGAGCATCTCCGTCAACGTGCCGGACAGATGGTTTTCCGTGAGATTCTCCCGGGGCTCTCCCATGAAATTTGCCCCCATTTCACTGACCAGTTCCCTGGGGGCAAATAAACTCACGGAACCGGTTATCTCTCCTACGAATCTTAAGCTTGCGACCATGAGTTCGTCTCCAAGGCCTGCCGCTTCCAGGGAAGATGCCTTCCCGAATTCCACGGGAAGAAAGAACATGGTTTCCATTACCTCAGAAATCGAATTCTCCATCGCCTTCGTTAAAATCTTCTTCATAGTCTGTCTCTCCAAGTATATTGACGATTAAATCCCTGATCGCTTCCGGGGTAAAGGGTTTGGCAATATAGCCCGCAGCTCCCCAGTCCATGAATTCCCTGATTCTAGACTCGTTTCCTTCGGTGGAAACGACAACCACGGGAATATCTTTGAACAGATCATCTTTTTTTATGGCTTTCATAAAATCCAGGCCGTTCATGACCGGCATATTGTAGTCTGTAAGAACCATATCCACCCAGTTATTCTTCATCAACTCAACCGCCTCCCGGCCGTTGGCAGCCTCAAGCAGTTCTGACCTGCCGTAACCGGCCGCCTTCAGGGTCCTTTTGATGACCAGCCGCATGGGCAGCGAATCATCCACGATCAGTATTGAATATGCCATTGTCCTTTCCTTTGGTTTGGATCCTGTTACGCCATCTGCAGCAAGGCTTCGATCTTCTCCATGTTCATGCCGAAATCCGCAATGATCATGGAAACATCATCAGACGTTATTCCCAATTCCTCCATAACCCGGCTCTTGAACCGGTAGGAGAGTCCGTCGGCCCCCACACCGCGGCCGGTCATCATGCAGATGCAGTCGGCCAGGTAGACGGCTGCAATTTCTCTGTCCTGGATCAGGGATTCGTCTGCCAGATGGTGGTGGCGGATAATTTTTACCATTCTCGGACTGAATTTCCACATTTTCGCAATCATGGCCCCGATCTCTGCATGGTCAATTCCCAGAACCTTTTTCTCCGCTTCCCTGAAACTATACTCCCCGGTTTCCACCAGGTCCCTGATCTGTCTATCTGAATGGGACACGTGCTTTTCCAGAATAATTTTTCCAATGTCCTTGATCAGGGCAGAGGTGAAGATGGTGGCCTTATTTTCCAGGGAAAGTCTTGAGGCAATCTGCTTGGCGATCACAGCCGAGGACACCGAGTAGGTCCACATATCTCCCTTGGCCAGTCCGTACCCTTCCTGGCTTGTCCCAAGAACCCGGGCTCCGGATTTAATCAAGGCCAGTTCGATGATCTGATCCGTTCCCAGGAGACTGACGGCATCCCGGATGGATTCGGCCGGATGCTTAAGCCCGAAAAAAGCAGAGTTGCAGGTTTTCAAGATACTGGCCGTGATCATGGGATCATATTGGATGACATTGGCGATATCTTCCATGGAATGATCCGGATCATCCACAATGGCCAGAAGCTGATTGGCCACGGCCGGTATGGGTTTCAGGTGCTTGATTTCCTTGATAAGCTGCTGGAGGGTGGTCATATCCTTACCTCCTTTGATCCGGAGGTCTTCACAAAGATGTCTCCGGTGGCAATCTCAATCCTTACTGTCCGGTTAACGTTCCCGCCCACGTTCTGCTGGCTGATCATCACCTTGTTCTTAAAAAAAATTTTCTTTAAGGCCATGTAATTTCTCTTGCCGATATTAAAAAATCCTTTCTGATCCAGGATTTCTGCCCCTCCGGCCACATAGATCTTCATGCGGGGTTTTTTGGCTCCCAGGGCATAGGCGGTTTTAAACAGCCTGGGGATGCCGGTATCGGCAAACATATAGGGTTTTCTGGCCGCCTTTTCTCTGTCAATGGAAGATTCAGGCAGCATATAATGAAGGATTCCACCCACCCGGACCGCCGGGTCATATATCACCAGGCCGATGCAGGAGCCCAGGGAATAGGTAATTACCGACTCAGCCGTGTTATTGCTGACCTTCATATCTGCAACACCGACGATCTGTCTCATTGAATGCACCTTTTTATAAAATTCTTCCCTGCACCTGGCCTTGGCCTATCCGTTTTCCGCAATGGAGAAGATACCGTGGATATCCAGAATCAGACCGACCCTGCCGTCGGCAAGCACCGCCCCCCCTGCGATTCCCTTTACATCCCCCAGACCTGTGCCAAGGCTTTTGATCACGTATTCATCTTTTCCCAGCAGTTCATCAATGAGGATGGCCCTGTTTTCATCCTTTGATTCCACCACCACCACAAGGCCGTCCCGGACGGATCCGCCCCCGTGGCAGTTGTTGAAGATCCCGTTCAGCCGGATCAGGGGAATCAGGCGGCCCTGGTTCTTCACCATCTCCCCTTTTCCCTCCACGGTAAAATATTCGTCGGCTCCGGGTTTGAATGCCTTTTGAACGGCTGTGGTGGGAATCACGTATTTTTTGTCCTCCACCCTGACCAGCATGCCGTCGATGATGGCCAGAGTCAGGGGCAGGCTGATGGTGAACTTTGTCCCTCTGCCTTTTTCCGATTCAATGGTCAAATGCCCCCTGAACTTTTCAATTCCATCCTTGACCACGTCCATGCCCACGCCCCGGCCGGAGACATCGGTGATCTCCTTGGCCGTGGAAAAACCCGGTTCCATGATCAAATCGTAAACCTGGGTATCGGTCATCTGCTCGCCTCCCTGGACAAGCCCCGTGGACTTCGCCTTTTCAAGGATCCTGCCGCGGTCCAGTCCCTTGCCGTCATCCTCAATCTCGATGACAATGCTTCCCCCCTTGTGAAAGGCCCGTAACCAGATGTTGCCCTGGGAAGGTTTTCCCTGATCCAGACGCCCGGTTTGGGGTTCTATGCCGTGATCAACCGAGTTTCGAATCATGTGAACCATGGGTTCGTACAGGGCATCCACCACATTCCGGTCGATTTCCGTCTCTTCCCCGGACATGACCAGGTTCACCTCTTTTCCCGATTTCCTGGAAAGGTCCCTGACCAGGCGGATCATCTTCATGAACGTGGCCTTGATGGGGATCATGCGCATGGACATGGCGATATTCTGCATTTTACTAACGATGAGCCCGAGCTGGGCAACGTTCTGGCCCAGATCCGGATCTCCCGATGTCTGCTGGCGGAGCATGGACTGGGCAATGACCAGTTCGCCGGCATAGTCCACCAGGTCATCCAGTTTCCGGGTATCCACCTTTACCTGGGCATCGACCCTTTTAACGGCCTGGTTCTGCCGGAGCAGGGCCGAAGCCACCTCTTCCGGAGGCAGACTCTTGTCCTCCACCAGGATCTCACCGATTTTTTTATCCGGACAGGTTTTCTGCTTTTCAAGGGCCCTGTCCAGACTGTCCCGGTCCAGTTTCTTTTGCTCCAAAAGAATTTCACCGATGGGCTTCCTTTCCCCTGCCAGGGAGGTTTGAAGCTGCTGCAGGCGTTCCCTGGGACCCTCAACCGAGATATCATGGTCCGGTTCCATAAAACCGGACTGGATCCCCTGGTTCACCCGGTCTATCAATAATTTTAAGGTATCCACGGACTCAAGGATGGCATCGATGGCCGCCCGGTTGATGATGAACTCTCCGCTGCGGGCACTGTCCAGCAGATTTTCTGTGGCATGGGCCAGACGGTTGATCTTGTTCAGGGATAAAAACCCGGACACCCCCTTGATGGTATGAAAGGGCCGGAAAATATCGTTGATGATATCCTTGCTTGTGGGATCCTGCTCAAGCTCCACCAGACTCACTTCAATACTGGAGAGGCTCTCCTCTGCCTCGGATACAAAATCCATGAGGACTTCCATATCCTCCTCGGATATCCTCTCCGGAGATTCCCCGCTCCGGTCCCCGGAGGAATCCGTTTCTCTCTTTGATTCCTCGGGTCCGGGTTCGTCCTCCCGTGGTTCCTGGTCAAACCTCTGGTTCAGCAGTTCAAGAACATCGGCATAGTCAAAGGCAAAGGGCTCTTTTTGTTTCAGATGGGTCAGCAGGGATTTGAGAAGGATTAGCCCGTCTTCCAGGGGACGGGTATGGACCATATCCTCCGGCCCCATATTTCCTGCATAGGTTTTACAGGCAATGGCCACCTGATGAAACGTGGGCGGGTCAATCTCCTTTGAAAGCCGGATAACCTGTTCCAGATCTTTCAGGATCTCACCGGTGGCCTGGGGAAGGTCCGGCCCCAGGGAGCCCATATGGAGTGTCATATGATCCAGGCAGTCTTCCAATTGTCCGTAAGGGCTGCCTGCCGGTTCTGCTCCCTGGGAAGTGGTTTGATCCCCGGGCCGGGACAACTCAGAGACCAGCCTTTCTATGGCCTCCATTTCCCGTTCAAGATCCCCGGGATCATTTAAAAGGGCGGTAATTCGATTTCTTATCTTTACAATTGTCCTGGCCTCAGAGGCCTTGTCCTGTTTTGCATACTCGGAATGAATTCTTTTGAGCTGCGGAAGCAGGCCGGACAATGTTTTCGGCTCCTCAGGATCGGCCAGAACCAGGTCACAGGAAAGTTTATCAATCAAATGGGCAATGGATTCAGAAGCCATGATTTTATCCTTGTTAATGCAGCATTGGAGTCTCTGGGTTCATCGTCAACCCAGGGGCTTGCACCCCTGGACTGACGATAATGGGTTCTTTTAAAAATTCTTGAAATCCTCATCCTCATCAAAGGGAATCACCTGATCCGGACTGACCTCGCCCGAACCCCGGGCCAGCATCTTTTTGCCAATTTTTCCCCTGGATTGGGGGAGGGATGCAATGGATTTTCTGGGCTTTTCCAGGGAAAGGGCCTCCTTTTTTCCGGTCACCATCAAGACCAGCTCACTGACATAATCCCGGAGCTGCTCGGCCTGGGCATTCATCTCTTCTGCGGCAGAGGCCGATTCTTCGGCATTGGCCGCATTCTGCTGAACCACGGTATCCATTTCCGCAATGGCCTTGTTCACCTGATCAATCCCGTCTGACTGTTCCCTGGAGGCTTCTGAAATTTCAGCCACCAGCTGGGCCACTTTTTCCGAACTCTGGGCCACCTGGCCGAATTCCTCGTTGGTGGTGGCCACAATCTCCGAGCCGTCATTCACCTTTTTTACCGTGCCCTCAATGAGTTCAGCCGTATCCTTGGCTGCGTTGGCCGCCCTCATGGCAAGATTCCTGACCTCATCGGCCACCACGGCAAAACCGGCGCCGGCCTCTCCGGCCCGGGCCGCCTCCACTGCTGCATTCAAGGCCAGGAGATTGGTTTGAAAGGCGATTTCATCAATGGTCTTAATGATTTTGGATGTCTCCTCACTGGCCTTTGAGATATCTTCCATGGACCGGGTCAACTGAACCATGGATTGATTGGCGCCGGCCACAACCTTTTTGGATTCCTTCATCAGACTGTCTGCATGGATGGCATTCTCGGCATTCTTCTTTGTCATGGAGGCCATTTCTTCCATGGAAGACGAGGTTTCCTCTATGGATGCGGCCTGCTGGGAAGAGCCTTCAGCCATGGACTGGCTGGATGAAGAGACCTGGGTGGAGGCAGAGGCCACCTGATTGGCGCCTTCGCCCAGACCGTCGGTGATCCGGGTCAGGACACTGATAATGCCCCGGGCAATGATGAGCGCCAGAAAGATCCCGGCGATGATCGCGACCACGGCCGTGACGATCACGTTTCTTTTTGTTCCGGTGGCCGCACTCAGCATGATTTCATCGGTCATGATATGCTTTTTGGCCTCTTTCCGGATATCCCCCAGAAGCTGCTGGACTTTTTCCAGCGCAGGAACCGTCTGGCCGGCATAAATCCGGCCGGCCTCCCGCATTCCGTGAAGCTCATGTTCCGCTTCTTTTTTCAACTCCTGAAGCCTGCCCACGGTCTTGTTCAGCAGGGGCAGGGTCTGGCTGTTGTATATTTCCAGGGCTTTCTGAACCGATGCTTCCGCCTCTTTGTCCTCCATTATTGACCCATGATAGATTTCAGCTTTGGCCGACCATTTTTCCTTGAGTTCCTGGAGGCGGTTTGCGATCTTTTCCAGAACCGGCTCCCCCCGGCACAGCCTCTGCCAGGAATCGATTCCTGCCTGGAATTTATCTGCCTCATCCTGATAGGCGGCCCATTTCTCCTCCGTCCTTTCGGCTTCAAATTCATGTATGGCCAGGCGGGCATTTAAGAGGGATTGGACAATCTGCTCATTCATGACCATGTCGATGTTGCTCCACCGGTCCATCGCTGCCGTATTCCCGGATCGGCTGGCTTTTTCCTTTGCCGGATCAATGACATTGACCATTCCCTTTTCCAGTTCATCCAATAGGATTTTGCTCAGATGTTTGAATTCAATGTCCATTTCCCTTCTTGTCTTCTCCAGCCCGGCCAGTTTTTCAAAGGCCAAGTGGGTTTCAATGCCGACAGCGGATTTGTGAAGTTCTGCATGACCCGCCACCATATCATCCCAGGCATTTTTAAAATCCGTATCCCCGTTTTCATATACCTGCCTGGCCGCCTTGGATTTGAGCCATTTGCCCAGGGCGCACTGGGACGGGTCCGTTGCGACGCCGAGGGTATCATGTTTCTGGACAAAGGCATCCCGGATTTTGGCTGCCCAATTCAGATGATCCAGTTCCCGTTCCGTCAATAGAGTCGGCAGGCCTTCATCTGCCTGATTAAAGACCTTTCCTATGGCGACGGCAGAATCATGAAGCTGTTTATGGGGTTTTTCAATTTCCTTGAAAAGGGGCGCCAGGGAAGGGACCAGGGTTTCCGCCTGCTCGCGTCCTTCACCGTAGAGCCATTTCCCGAAACCGCATTTATGGTCATCCGTCTCCACATCCAGTTTCACAATATTTTTATCCGTCAGCAGTCCATTTACCTTATTGACCCAGTTCAGATGATCCACTTCCTTCTGGGCCAGGTTGCCGTCCAGTTTGTTGCCGTCAATGACTTCTTCGGCATTGTCAACAATACCGCCGACACCGGTAAAACTCAGCCCTCCCAATATCATCAGAAGCAGAATCACAACCCCGAAGCCCGTGATTATTTTTTTTCCTATGGTCAGAGTATTCCAATTCATTTTTTCTCCTTTTGTTTATCCCCTTTTGTTTGTTTTTTAGTCACTCGGCCTGGACGCGGCTTCTAACCTGGATATTTCAGTGCTGCTCAGGACCCGGTCGATATTGAGCAGGATCTTTACGTCATCCTCGGTTTTGCCCATGCCCGTGATATAGTTTGTGTCCATACGGGTTCCAAAGGTCGGCGGGTCTTCAATGTCCTGTTCCCCTATATTCATAACTTCGGATACGGCATCCACCACGATTCCGGTCAGCACCGTGTCTGTTTCGGAATCGATTTCAACCACGATAATGCAGGTCCGTTCGGAGTATTCCATGGGCGGCATGGAGAACTTGAGCCTCAGATCAATGACAGGAATAACCTTTCCCCTGAGATTGATCACTCCTTTCATAAATTCCGGTGTTCTGGGGACTGGGGTGATGGGCATCATCCCGATGATTTCCTTGACTTTGAGGATGCCGATTCCATAGCTCTCCCCGGCCAGGGAGAATGTAAGATATTTCCCTGTTTTTATGGTAATGTCCCGGATGGTCTGATCCAGGGTTCCTGCAGCGTCTGCCATCAGAACCCTCCTTTTTTTGATGATTTTGTCTTTTCGCCGGTTTGACTTTATCTTGACGAAACCTTTTTGCTCATGTGGACGATAATGCTTTCCAGCTCGCCAAGGTCAATGGGCTTTACCATGTAATACAGAATCCCCTGGCTTCGCACCTTTTCCTCCACATCCCTTGAACTGTGGCCGGTCATGGTGATGATCTCCATTCCGGACCAGCCCAGTTTCAATTTGGGAATCAAATCATAGGCAATGGCATCCGGCAGAAAGATATCCAGTAAAACAAGGTCAAACATCTCTTGTTTAACGATGTCCAATGCCTCCTTTCCGGTTGCCGCAATCCTGGCCTCATGCCCCCACTTCTCAATTTTTATTTTTAACAGCCTCGAAACCTGCTCGGTATCTTCAATAATCAGAATTTTCATATTTACCCTTACCAATGCTGAAATCTTTTTAAGCCACCGGATTGTCGTTCCATCTGTTGGCTGCCAATCTAAAGCACAACCTAGACCGGTATAAAAGAAGAGCAATCTCTGTGCCATTGGAGTCTGTCGCGCATAACTCCTTGATTTTATAAATTAATAATAAAAAACCTATCCGAGGGCACCCTTTCCAAATTGGGGCTTTTTTTAGACATTTTGCTGTAAAAAAAATATAACTACTTGAATTTATAATAGAAATTTTAAATTAGGGCAATAATGCCCCATGTAGAGATGGATTTCAGACTTTTTCCAGTCGATACTTCTTGATTTTGGAATGCAGGGTCTTCCGGTTGATGCCAAGGAAAGAAGCAACCCGGGTCTGGTTCCACCTGTTCTTTTCCAGGTGATGCAAGAGAATGCGCTTTTCAAACTGTGCCATGGCCTGGGACAGGTTTAATCCAAGATCTTCCGGACCGGGTTCATCCGGAGTTGAGTCTTTCCCAACTCCCCTGTTCTCAAAAAACAGGTCAAAGACATCAAGGCGTTTCAATGCAGCGTACCGGTGAATGATATTCTGGAGTTCCCGGATGTTTCCCGGCCAGTCATGCTGCTCAAGCCGGGCCATGACAGGTCCGGGAATCCGGGGCAGGGTCTGATCGGGATCAAATTTTTCCAGAAAATGACGGATCAGCAAAGGGATATCTTCTCTTCTTTCCCGCAAAGGGGGAAGATATAGGGGAACCACATTGATCCTGTAAAAGAAATCCGGCCGCATCCCTCCCTTTTGCACCAGGTCCCTGAGATCCCTGTTTGTGGCGGATATGATGCGTATCTCCGGTTTGAGGACAAGGTTGCTTCCCAGGGGGGTATACCCGTCCCCGTCCAGGGCCCGCAGCAGTTTGACCTGCATACTTACATTGATCTCCCCGATCTCGTCCAGAAAAAGGGTCCCCTTGTCTGCGATCTCCAGAAATCCTGACTTGTCAATATGGGCGCCTGAGAAGGCCCCTTTTTTATAGCCGAAAAATTCGCTCTCCACGAGATTTCCGGGAATGCCCCCGCAGTTCACGGGAAGAAAAGGGTTTGACTTCCTGGGCCCCAGCCTGTGAACGGCACGGGCTGCCAGTTCCTTTCCCGTTCCGGATTCTCCTGTGATCAGGACACCGGCCTCGGAGGGTGCCACCTCCAGGATAAGATCGTACAGCTCCCGCATTTTATGGCTCTGCCCAACAATTTCGCCCAGCCCGTACCGGCTAGGAAGAGGAGAGGCCAAGCCCGCCGATTGCCGGTCTCTGTCTTCTGTTTGAATCTTCATGGAACCCTTACATTGATCAGCATCCGCCATGATGCGGTCCCGGTTCTGGGAGATGATATTTTTTGTTTGCTATTTTCCCGATGATTACATTCACTCCCAGATTATCTTAAAAACAGTGAATATGCAAAAAAAATTCTGTTTATCCCTGACCCGGCGCCCGGATTCCCATGTTTATGGCGGTTCTCAAAAATAGGTTCCTTTATTTTTTACTTTAGATTTGGACTGAGCCCGGACTCAGTGAGGAGCGGAGGTTTTCGCGGATTGGATTCCTTCGGGCGGCAGGACGCCGCTGGAGAAGGGATCCCTCCTCGGAGAAAATCATGGATGATTTTCGAGAATGAGCGCAAAATCTTTGCTCCTCCCGGCATGAATCGGAATCTTATTTTGAGAACAGATTCTTGACTTTACCAATGGGGATCATGTACCTTGAACCGGTCCGGAAAGAACCTGACAGACAGTTTATTCCAAAGGCATCTCCATGATGAAAGGGTTCCCCAGTTGAGAGAGATCAAGGTGTTAATCGTAGATGACTCCGCCATTGTCCGGAGAGTCCTGTCAGAGGAATTGGAAGGCAGACAGGGCATCCGGGTGGTGGGAACCGCTCCGGACCCCTATGTGGCCAGGGAAAAGATCGTCAGGCTGAAACCGGATGTGATCACCCTGGACATTGAAATGCCCCGGATGGACGGGATTACCTTTTTAAAGAAAATCATGCAGTACAATCCCCTGCCCGTCATCGTTGTCTCCTCCCTGACGGCCAGGGGGGGCAAAATGGCCATGGAGGCTTTTGCCGCCGGCGCCCTTGAGGTGGCACAGAAGCCGGGGAGTGCCTATTCAGCAGGGGATATGGGAGATGACCTGGTCAAAAAAATCAAGGCGGTTGCCGGAGCCGTGGTCATTGCGAAAAAATCACCCGCCCCACTCAAACCCCGCCTTTCAAAGGCCCTGGCAGAAACCAGAAACAAGCTCATCGCCATCGGATCCTCCACCGGGGGAACCGAGGCCGTCAGAAGGATTTTAACCCGGCTGCCTGAAAATTCCCCCGGAGTTCTCGTTGTCCAGCACATGCCGGCGCAGTTCACCAGAAGTTTTGCCCAGAGGCTTGATGACTTAAGCCGGATCAATGTCAGAGAAGCCCGGGACGGGGATACCCTTATCAACGGTATCGCATTGATTGCACCCGGGGATTTTCACATGCTGCTGAAACGAAACGGATCCAGATATTTTGTGCGGGTCAAAGGCGGTCCCATGGTCCACCACCAGAGGCCTGCCGTGGATGTGTTGTTCACCTCCGTGGCAAAGTATGCCGGAGCCAACGCCCTGGGAATCATCCTCACGGGGATGGGAGCCGACGGGGCCATGGGCATGCTGGCCATGAAAAAAGCAGGGGCATTCAACATTGCCCAGGATGAAGAGTCCTGTGTGGTTTACGGGATGCCCAAGGAGGCGGTCAAGGCCGGGGCCGTAGACCTCTCCCTGAACATCGATCTTATTGCAGGCTCTGCCCTTGACCATATCTGCGGCAGAAGATAATCAGAGTCTCACCTCGATCTTGTTTTCGGCAAGGTGATTTTTTACGGCCCGGATGGGGACTTCCTGTCTGTGAAAGATCCCTGCGGCCAGGGCCGCTTCTGCCGAAGTCTTTTTGAACACCTGTGAAAAATGTTCTTCACACCCGGCCCCGGAAGAGGCGATCACCGGGATGGTCACATGACCACGGACCGCATTGACCAGTTCAAGGTCAAATCCCGAGTTGGTCCCGTCCCGGTCAATGCAGTTGAGCAGGATCTCGCCGGCCCCCAGTTCCTCGCAGGCCGCAGCCAGAGAAACGGCGTCCAGGTCCATGGCCCTGCGCCCGCCCTGGACCGTGCACTGAAACCAGCAAAATCCCTCCTTGTCCGGTCCGGGGATATCGGTCTTGACCACATGATGGCCGGGTGCATCCCCAGGGGATTTGACCCAGACCCGTTTGGGGTCTATGGAGATCACCACGGCCTGGTTGCCGTAGACCCTGGAGATCTCTTCAATGGAGGTTTTACCTGTTTTCTTCCCGGTTCTGATATACTCCATGGCAATATGGACCGCATCGCTTCCAATGGAGATCTTGTCGGCTCCGGACCTGAAGTATTGAGACGCCACATCCAGGGCAGTATAGGTTTTCCCCTTGCTGTCCGTATAGTCCCGTATGCCGCCGCCGATGGTCAGGGGCACAAAAACATGTTCACTGGTCTGTTCCAGGACCCGGATCATGGGCATATCCTTGAGGGGAAAATCCCTGAACCCGGTGATGTTAAGAAAGGTGATCTCATCGGCCCCTTCCCGGTAATACCGCCCGGCCAGTTCCACGGGCTTGCCCAGGTTCCGGACATCTCCCTTTTCCCGGACATCGTACTGGTCTCCCTTGGTCACCACCAGGTCGCCCCGGTCGTTGGACCGGACATCAAGGCAGGCGATGATTCTCTTGGACAATCCTTTGCCCCGGATGTCTGCCGGCCCCTGTGAATGCAGATTCCGGGTATGGATAAAGGCATCCAGAAGCTTCATACCGGCTTCTCCGCTTTTTTCCGGATGAAACTGGGTGCCCATGACATTTCCTTTCTGGACGGCACTGGCAAACTCGTAGTCATAGGTGGTGGTGGTCAGGATGACCTCGGGGTCCTGGGGGACAATATGATAGGAATGGACAAAATAAAACTTGGTATCCGGCCCCACCCCTTGAAGAACCGGGGAATCCTGTTTGATGTTCACCCCGTTCCATCCGATGTGGGGTACGGCCAGGCCGGTGTCAAAACGGTTGACCTTCCCTTTGAAAAATCCCAGACTTTCAAGACCGGAAGCATCTTCCTCGCTTCCCTCGAAAAGGGCCTGCATGCCCAGGCAGATGCCGAAAAAGGGCCGGTCCGCCCCAAGGTACTCCCGCAGGGGCTCGATATACCCCTTTTGGTGAAGGATCTGAATCATGGTCACATAATTGCCCACACCTGGGAAAATCAATTTTTCAGCGTCCAGAATATCTTCGGGGCGGGTCACCAGTTTCAGGTCTGCCCCCAGTTTTTTCACGGCATTCATCACACTTCTGACGTTGCCGGCCCCGTAATCCAATAAAGTAATCATTCTTCTCAACTCTCAATTTTCAATTATTTAAGCCCCAGGATTCCCTGGAGCCGGACATGAAATTCCAATCTGCCGAACCCGGCCGTTTCCAGCCGTTTGATAGCATTTTTCATAAACCGGTCCCCATGCTTTATTCTGCTGGGACTGCCCGTATAGTGGAACAGCCGGCCATTGGGTCTCATCACCCGGAACAGATGTCCGTAAAATTCTTTTCCGTAAAGGTTTCCCGTTGCAGAGGTGAATCTGGGCGGATCATGGAGGACGGCGTCAAAGCTTTCCTTTTCCAATCCCCTGATATATTGGAAAATATCCGCATTTATCAGATGGATACCCTCTTTATACCGGCTGTGGGTGAGCCAGGGATTCAGGGATCTGATCCGGACCACTTCAGGGCTTTTCTCGGTGGAGACCACTTTCCGGGCCCCGGCCCTGAGAACAGCCAGGGCCGAATATCCCAGTCCTCCGCAGGTATCCAGGACCACATCTCCGGACCTTGCAATTTTCCCGGCCTTGAGCCGGGCATCTTCCAGGGGATCGATATCCTTGGACCGGTGCATCTTGATCCCGTTGATCTCCAATGTGGGGGCTGTCCGGGTGGGAACCAGCTTGTAATAGCCCTCGCTTCGGACTTCCAAAGGGGAAAGTTCCTTATCCCGTAAAAGAAAAACCTTGTTCTCCACCGGCGCTATCGCCTCAAGCCGGTCTTTTTCCACGGTCAGTCCTTTCTCCAGGACCAGTCGTCCGGCCTGAATTTCAAAACTCCGGACAGACCGGTTCAGGTCCAGGGAAACCGCCACGGTACTCTGTCCCCTGTCCATGGCATCCAGAATTTTTTGGACAGGACCCTGGAAAAAATAGTAGCGCCCCGTCATTATGCCGGTGAATCTTTCAGGACCTGGCCGCCCCTTTTCTCAATTCCTGGTTTTCGATTTCCAGGACCGACACCCGCTTTTCCAGCTCCAAAAGATAGCGTTCCATCTGCTCCAGGTACTGGGAAAAGGTATAGGTGATTCCCAGCTCCTTGGTCTTTCCTTCGAGTCTCAGGCTTAATTGTTCCGGACTTTCACTGGATCTCTCTTCAAGTGTTGGCATGATTTTCTCCTTAAAAGTCAATACTTCCCGGGGTCCGGGGAAAGGGAATGACATCCCTGATATTGCTGATTCCGGTGATCATCATTAAAAACCGTTCAAAGCCCATGCCGAACCCGGAATGGGGTACGCTTCCGTACCGCCGGGAATCCAGATACCACCAATAGGGGTCCCTGGGAAGATTCATCTCTTCCATCCGGGTTTCCAGCCGATCCAACCGCTCCTCCCTCTGGGACCCGCCGATGAGTTCCCCGATCCTGGGGACCAGCAGGTCCATGGCGGCGACGGTCTTGCCGTCATCGTTCATGCGCATGTAAAAGGGTTTGATTTCCCTTGGGTAGTCGATGAGAAATACCGGCTTTTGAAAATGTTCTTCTGCCAGGAAACGCTCATGTTCGGACTGGAGATCCACCCCGTATTCCACCTTGAATTCAAACTTCTTCTTTGACTTCTCCAGAATGTCAATGGCCTCGGCATAGGTCAGTCTTTGAAATTCCTGATGGATAATGGTGTCCATGAGTTTGGGCAGCCCCTTGTCCACAAACTTGCTGAACAGGGCCAGGTCCTCTTCGCAATTGTCCATGGCATGGGCCACCAGGGTCTTTACCAGCTCTTCCCCATGGTCCATATTTCCCTGTAAATCGCAGAAGGCCATTTCAGGCTCCAGCATCCAGAATTCCGCCGCATGGCGGCTGGTGTTGGAATTTTCCGCCCTGAAGGTGGGGCCAAAGGTATAGACATCCCCCAGGGCCAGGGCAAACATCTCGGCCGACAGCTGGCCGGACACCGTGAGATTGGATTCCTGGCCGAAAAAGTCCCGGGCAAAATCCATTTTTCCCTGCTTGGCCACCTCGGCCGGGTCAAGACTGGTGACCCGGAACAACTCCCCGGCCCCTTCGCAGTCAGACCCGGTGATCAGGGGGGAGGTCAGGTATCTGAACCCCTTGTCCCTGTAAAATTTATGGATGGCATAGCACATCTCCGAACGGATCCTGAAGGCGGCCCCGTATTTATTGGTCCTGGGCCTCAGATGGGCGATGGTTCTTAAAAACTCGTCTGAATGCCTTTTCTTCTGTAAAGGATAGGTGTCCGGGGCAATATCGATGATATCCACATGGTCGGCCTGGATTTCCCACTTCTGGCCCTTGCCCGGAGAGGCCACCATCTCCCCTTCCACGGCCAGGGAGGTTCCCGTGGTAATCTTCTGGATATCCGGATAGTTACCAAGGTCCTCATTGGCAATCACCTGGATATTTTTGAGGCTTGATCCGTCATTGATTTCCATAAAAGAAAACTTTCCGGCGTCCCGCCGGGTCCTCACCCATCCCTTGACAAGCACCCGGCCCAAAGAGTGATCCATCCCTTCCAGGATGTTGATTTTTGTTCTTTCCATTGCCTAATTCCGCAAAAAATAATATATTAAAAAATTTGGGTTGATCTAAAACTTTCTATGAACAATATTAATAGCAGATTCAGTACCATGCATGAACAAAATTATCAAGACATCCTTTCCCGGGTCCAGATGCCCACGCGCTACGCCGGCAATGAAACCAACGCCGTCAAAAAAGATCCCGGCCATGTGGATTTAACCTTTGGCCTGGTTTTTCCCGACCTATACGAAATCGGGACCTCCCACTTTGGGCTCCAGATCCTGTACTCCATACTGAACCATCAGGAAAATATCGCAGCTGAACGTTTCTTTGCCCCGGCTCCGGACATGGAGGCCCTCATGGCGGAAAGGCAAATCCCCTGCCTCTCCATGGAATCGAGGCGGGAACTTTCCTCCTTTGATCTCATCGGCATCAGTCTTCTGTACGAGCTGAACTTTACCAATATCCTGACCCTGCTGGACCTGTCCGGCATCCCCTTTTTTGCCCGGGAAAGGGACGAGACCTTTCCCCTGATCATCGGGGGCGGCCCCTGCGCCTTCAACCCGGAGCCCCTGGCAGACTTTTTTGATCTCTTTGTCATCGGGGACGGGGAAGAGGCGATCCTGGAAATATCCAACAGGGTCATTGAATTCAAAAAACAGGGCAGGGGATCCAAAAAAGACCTATTGCGGATCCTGGCGGGAATCGCCGGGGTCTATGTGCCTGCTTTTTTTGAGCCCTCCCGGGATGAACACGGGTTTCAGACCCTGACCCCGCTATATGAAGACTACACCCGGGTCAAAAGGGCCTTTCTGCCCGATCTGACCGTGGACAATTTCCCCGTGGACCCCATTGTGCCCTTTGGCAAACCGATCCATGACCGGCTCAGGCTAGAAATTGCCCGGGGATGCTCCAGGGGATGCCGGTTCTGCCAGGCCGGCATGATCTACCGGCCGGTGCGGGAAAGGTCCCTGGAGGACATCCTGGATATTGCCCGGACCTCCCTCAAGTCCACCGGGTATTCTGACATCTCCCTGCTCTCCCTGAGCACCGGGGACTACTCCAATCTCTCCCTGCTCATGCAGGAACTGCTGGCCATGAGCCAGGGCCAGTGCAATTCCATTTCCCTGCCCTCCATCCGGGCGGAAAAGCTTACCCCGGAACTCATGAACATCATCCGCACGGTGAGGAAAACCGGGTTTACCATTGCCCCGGAAGCCGGAACCCAGAGGCTGAGGGATATCATCAACAAGAACCTCACAGAAGAGAGCATCCGGGCAACCGTGGAAAATGCCTTTGAACTGGGATGGAAAAACATAAAGCTCTACTTCATGACCGGCCTGCCCTTTGAAACCATGGAAGACATCGACGGCATCTGCCGCCTGTCCAGGGATTTGGCATCGGCCCATGCCAAGGGAAAGAAAAGCATCAACGTCAGCGCCACCTGTTTTATTCCCAAGGCCCACACCCCGTTCCAGCGCCATTCCCAGATGAGCCTGGACCAGACCCTGGAAAAGCTGGCCTATTTAAAAGCCAACCTGCGCCATCCGAAAATCAATTTAAAATGGCAGGACCCCCAGATGAGTCTGCTGGAAGGAGTCTGGGCCCGGGGGGACCGCAGGCTCTCAAGCCTTCTGGTATCTGCCCATGCCAAGGGCTGCCGCCTGGACGGATGGAGCGATAAATTCAATTTTGATCTCTGGCGCCAAGCCTTTGAAGAAACCGGCATTGACCCGGCCTTTTACACCACCCGGGACCGGGGAGCAGACGAACCCCTTCCCTGGGACCACATCGACTCAGGGGTTACAGCCGGGTTTCTGAAAAAAGAACTTGAAAAGGCAGAGCAAAGGGCCCTGACCCCGGACTGTAGGGATGAGGAATGCACAGGATGCGGTATCTGTGACTTTAAAAGGATCCGGCCGGTTCTCCATGACGTCCGGTCAGAACCGGCACCCGGCCCGGAACTATACGATCGCCGGGTCCTGCCGGATGAGGATTTCATGAAATATGAAATCCGGTTCTCCAAACTGGGAGATGCGCGGTTTTTCGGCCATCTGGAGCTGGCCACCATCTTTCAGCGGGCCCTGAAACGGACCGGTTTCAAAATAAAATACTCCAAAGGGTTTAACCCGTCCATGCGAATGTCCTTTGAAACCGCCCTGCCCCTGGGTATGGAAAGCGAAGAAGAGGCCATGTCTGTATTCCTGGAAAAGGGACTCAGGCCCGATCAGGTCGTCGAGAGCCTGAACCGGGTCCTGCCCGGTGGTCTCTCCGTTAATTCCTGCCGCCATCATTCAAAATCCGGGGGCAAGGACCCGGCCGGATCTGTCTATGAGATCTGTTTTTCAACTCCCTGCCTGGACAGATCCATGGTTGACCGGTTCATGGCTTTAAGCGAATTTATGGTTGAAGATATCAGTAAAAAAGGTAAAATCAGACGGACAGACCTGAGAAAATCAACGGCGTTCATCTCTTTTATCGATGAAAAATGTCTTAAAATGAAGCTGTTGCCCCAGGATGAAAGAACGGTCCGGCCCGCAGCAATTCTGTCAAAGGGATTTCATCTGGACGACACCCTGGTCCGGACCGCCCGGATAAAAAAACTGGCCGGACAAAGGTCCGCTACCTAAGGAAGATGCCATGCTAAAAGAGCTTGTTGTGAATTCCGCCCCCCACGAGACCCGGGTGGCCCTGCTTGAAAACAGCACCATTGTTGAGGTTTTCATCGAAAGGGAAGATGAGACCAGCATTGCAGGCAACATCTACAAGGGAAGGGTTCAGCGGGTTCTCCCGGGCATGCAGGCCGCCTTTGTGGACATCGGTTTCGACCAGGCCGCCTTTATCTACGTGGATGATGTCCTGGATACGGCAAGCCACAAGATGTTCCAGAAATTTGAACAGGACCGGGATGATGAAGGCGAGGCGAGTAACGGCGAAGAGGAGATGAACAAGCCTGCCTGGAAACCCGACACGGGCATTGAAGACCTTTTGACCGAAGGCCAGGAGATCCTGGTCCAGGTGGCCAAATCCGCCATCGGCAGCAAAGGCCCCAGGGTTACCACCCATATCTCCCTGGCCGGACGGTACATGGTCCTTATGCCCACGGTGGACCACATCGGCATCTCCAAGCGCATCCAGGATGAAGGTGAACGAACCCGGCTCAAGGACCTGCTCCTGGGGCTTCGCAAAAACAGCTGCGGGTATATCTTCAGGACCCAGGCCAACGGCATTGATGAGAACACCATCAAAAAGGAGATCGATTTTCTCAACAAAACCTGGGAAGATATTCTCTCCCGGTCCAAGTCCCTTTCAGCCACCTGCCTGGTTTACAAGGATCTGACCGTTACCTTCAGGGCGGTCAGGGATCTTCTGGACGACAAGGCCGATAAACTGATCATTGACTCCCGGACCGAATATGAAAATGTCCGAGAATTTCTGAAAAAATTCATGCCCGACGTCCATCTGAACGTTGAACTATACCAGGGAAGGGAATCCATCTTTGACGCTTACAATATCGAGGCGGACGTGGCCCGGGCCCTGAAAAAGAAGGTCTGGCTCAGGTCCGGCGGGTACATCGTGATCGAACAGACAGAGGCCCTGGTGGCCATTGACGTCAATACGGGCCGTTACGTGGGCAAGCATAATTTTGATGAGACCATCCTGAAAACCAATTTGGAGGCGGTGAAGGAGATCGCCTACCAGATCCGGCTTCGGAACATCGGCGGCATCATCATCATCGATTTCATCGACATGAAAAAAGACTCCCACAAGGAAAAGGTCATGTCCAGACTCAACGAGGCCATGAAAAAAGACAAGAGCCAGACCAATATCCTGCCCCTGACCGAATTGGGCCTGGTGCAGATGACCCGGAAACGGATCCGGAGGAACCTGACCCGGACCCTTTGCGAACCCTGTTTCTACTGCAACGGCAACGGCCATCTTTTATCCGGAAAATCCATCTGCCATAAAATTCACAGGGACCTGATCTCCGAAGCCGGAGACATCATGGGCAACCGGTTCACGGTAAAGGTCCATCCCGAGATAGCCCAGCTCCTCCACGGCCCGGAAAAACATCTGATATCTTCTTTGGAAGCCCGTTTTTCAAAACCCATAGCCATTTATCCCGAACCCCACTATCACATCGAAGAGTACCACATCTTTGAATCCCTGGTGGAATAGGGGCACTTCATTCTTCCCTGTTTTTATCCAATGTTACGGTTGACTTTTTAGGGTAAAAATATTAAAGTCTTGCGTTTATTGTGGTTTATAAGCACAAGAATGATTAACCCTAGGATCAAGTAAATTTTAAGGACTGTAGATTTATGAAACGTACATTTCAGCCAAGCAACCGTAAAAGGACAAGAAAACACGGATTTCTCAAAAGAATGTCCACTCCGGGAGGAAGACGGGTCATCAACGCCAGAAGGGCAAAGGGAAGAAAAAGACTGGCTCTTTGATAGGGTAATTTATTGAGTGATTTTTCTTACCCCAAAACATCGAGGCTTTTAAAGCGAGGCCAATTTTTAACGCTTTCGAAACATGGGAAAAAGATACACACCGACTATTTCATCGCCGCTGTCCTTAAAGGGGCAGAAAAAAACAATCGAATTGGAATTACAGTATCTAAAAAAGTTGGGAACGCAGTAGAGCGTAACAGAATTAAACGGATTATCAGAGAGTATTTCAGACACAGAAAGGGTTCTTTCCAGGGGATCAGGGACATAAATATCATTGGCAGGAAGGGTCTGACCCGGCTGACGCACAGCCAGATTATTGAGAAGCTTGATAAACTTTTTACAAAAATAGCATCGGCATAAAAGATATGCACCTCATGGTTAAAAAGCTATTGTTGATATTGATTAAATTTTATCAATTTTTTATATCACCGCTGACAGGTCGAAACTGCAGGTTTTATCCAAGTTGTTCGGCCTATGCCTTTGAAGCTGTGCAGAGACACGGCTGTTTCAAAGGCAGCGCCCTCGCCGCAAAAAGGATATTGCGCTGTCATCCTTTCCATTCAGGCGGCTATGACCCGGTCCCATAATCCGCTCTGTACCGTTTCAATTCTAACGCAGGACTGTTTTCCTCGTAAACCTTTACTTTAACCGTTTAGGAGAGAAAATGGACGAGCAGAAACGATTATTGCTGGCAGTGGTGCTTTCCATCATTGTCCTGGTGGGCTATCAGTTCTTTTTTGTGACGCCCCCGGAAGTCAATAATCTTCCCCAGGATGTTCAGGAACAACCCAAACAGGAACAGCCCCAATCCATCAGTTCAAATAGTTCAAACGTTTCAGATTATAATACGACACAGGCTTTGCCGGCCCAGGCCCAACCGTCTGCCGGCGCGGCTGCCCGGGACTTCAGGACCATCTCCCTGTCAACCCCCCTGTATGAGATTGTTCTGTCCGAACATCTGGCATCCGTAAAAAGTCTTGAACTCAGGAACTACAAGGAGAGCATCCAGAAAGGCTCCCCCTTGAAACAGCTGATCCCGGAACAGCTGGTCAAGGGCATCATGACCTTTGACGTAGAAGGGGGAACCATCCAGGGCTTGGGCAATGCCGTCTATTCCGCGGACACGGAAACCAACTCCCTTGACCTGAATCAGGGAGAAAGAAAGCTGACCTTCTCCTGGACCAATGACCAGGGAATTTCCGTCCGGAAAATTTTCACCTTCCGGGCAGATTCCTATCTCATCGACTGTGACATCCTGATCCAGAACGGTTCAAACATGCCCCTGAACGATGCCCTTGTCTTTTCCACCCCGGGATATCTGACCGAGGAAATCAAAAAAAGGGCCAGGTTTGCCTTTGAAGGCCCCCTTGCATATATCGACAACAAATTCGTCACCATTGACACAGATGACCTGGATGAAAAAAATACCTATCCGGGTAAAATTGCATGGAGCGGATTCAGCCACAGGTATTTTCTGACCTGTGTCATGCCCGCCCAGCCCGTAGAAGGGAGGATCCGCCTCTCCTATGCCAATGATATCGTTTCCAATGACTTTATCCAGAAGCTCGACCGGCTGGATCCCGGGAAACAGGGCAAATATACCTATGAGCTCTATATGGGGCCCAAAAGCTACAAGGTGCTGAGCCAGTATGACAATATGCTGAAAAAAGCCATTAACTTCGGCTGGTTCGATATCATTGCCAAACCCCTTCTCATCACCATGAACGCCATACACGATGTGATTCCCAATTACGGGGTGGCCATCATCCTTTTGACCATTCTCATCAAACTGATCTTCTGGCCCCTGGGCACCAAAAGTTATAAATCCATGAATGAGATGAAAAAGGTCCAGCCCCTGATGATGGAGATCCGGGAGAAGTACAAAGGCGACAAACAGCGGATGAACCAGGAGATCATGGGGCTTTACAAGACCTACAAGGTCAACCCGGCCTCGGGATGTCTGCCCCTTCTGGTGCAGATGCCCATTTTCTTTGCCCTTTACCGTATGCTTTACCAGGCCATTGAACTGCGGCACGCCCCTTTTGTGGGCTGGATCAACGACCTTTCCGGCCCGGACCGGCTTTTCCACTTTGATTTCTCCATTCCCATGATGCAGGAGCCCTCCGGCATACCGGTTCTCACCCTGCTCATGGGCGCCTCCTTCCTGCTCCAGCAGAAGATGACCCCCACGGCAGGGGATCCCATGCAGGCGAAGATGATGATGCTCATGCCCATCATGATGACCGTATTGTTCATCAATTTTCCAGCCGGCCTGGTCTTGTACATGTTTGTGAATAATATCATTTCCATGGGCCAGCAGTTTTATACCCAGAAGAAATTTTCCAAATAGCAGGAGGTAAGTATGAAACAAACCCAGGAATTCAGTGGAAAGAGCCTTGAAGCGGCTATAGACAGTGCCTGCGAAGCCCTGAATCTGACCAAGGAAGAACTTAAATACGATGTGGTTTCCACCGGGGCCTCAGGCATCTTCGGCATTGTGGGCCGGAAAGATGCCAAAATAAAGGTCCGTGTTCCGGACACCGGGCCGGACCAGGCCTCCGAAGAAGAGATGGAAGGAATCCGCTCCATTGTGGATGAAGCCTTTGGCGAGGAGACCCGTGTTGAGGAGGCCCTTGAACTTGAAGAGGATGAAGAAGAGGCCGGAGATCCTCCGCCCCCCCCCCGGGAACCCCGGCCGCCTGCAGAACCGCCTGTGGACGTCACCCAGGAGTCCGTTGATCTGGGCCGGGAGGCCCTTCAGAAAATGGCCGACCTGATCACCGACGATGCAACGGTGGAGGCTGAGACCGACCAGGACCGGCTGACCCTTAAGATCGAAGGCGGAAACGCCGGCATCCTCATCGGCCGGAAAGGCCAGACTCTGGATGCCATGCAGTTTCTCACGGACAAGATCATCAACCGGAAGAGCGAGGCAAGGGTCAGGGTCAAGGTGGATATAGAAGGGTATATGGAAACCCGGAAATCCAACCTGAAACACCTGGCCTTTAAGATGGCGGAAAAAGCGAAGAAAACCGGCCGTCCCGCCACCATTAACCAGATGAGCGCCCAGGACAGGCGGATCGTTCACCTGGCCCTGAAAGACGACACCAGCGTCAGGACCCAGAGCATGGGAGACGGATACTACAGACGCCTGGTCATCTTTCCGAAAAAGAAAAATTCCTTTAGGGGAAAAAAGCGGTTCAGAAGATAAGAATCCATGAATGATACCATCGCCGCAATAGCCACTCCATACGGGAGCGGCGGAATTGGGGTCATCCGGATCTCCGGCCCCCTTGCCCTTGATATTGCGGCCCAGGTCTTTTCACGGACGAAAACGCCTGAACCTTCCAAATCCGGTTCAAGCACTGAATCCCTGACATCCCACACCGTTTTCCACGGATACATCCTGGATGATCCGGCTGAGGTCATTGACGAAGTCCTGGTGATCCCCATGAAAGGGCCCAGATCTTATACCGCGGAAGACGTGGTGGAGATCCAGGCCCACTCCGGCACACTTGTCCTCAGAACCATCCTGGACAGGATATTGGATAAAGGAGCCAGGCTGGCCGAGCCCGGGGAGTTTACCAAACGGGCATTTTTAAACCAGCGCATTGACCTGACCCAGGCAGAGGCCGTGGCAGATATCATCAATGCCAGGTCCGGCCGGGCCCTGAAATTTGCCGCCTCCCAAAACCTGGGCACCCTGAAAAATGAAATCTTTGAACTTCGGGAAACCCTGATCGCCTTTCTGGCCATCCTGGAGGTGTCCATTGATTTTCCCGACGACGAGGACTCGGCATCCATCTCTGAAAAAGATATTCCGGCCCTGGACCAGGTCATTGACCAGTGCCGGGAATTCATCCGCCAGCATGATGATGCCTGCTTTCTTAAGGAGGGAATCCGCATCGCCATCTGCGGAAAGCCCAACGTGGGAAAATCCAGCCTCATGAACCGGCTTCTGACCCGGGAAAAATCCATTGTTACGCCCCTGCCCGGCACCACCCGGGACCCCATTGAAGAGGGGTTGAACATGGACGGCATCCCCTTTGTGATCATTGACACAGCAGGCATCCACGACACCGCCGATCTGGTGGAAATCATCGGCATCGAAAAAGCCAGGGATCATATAGAAACGGCTGACCTGGTCCTTTTCATGAAAGAGCCCGGATCCCCATTCACGGCCAGGGAATTTCAAAAGACCGTGCCTGAAGGGAAAAAAGCCATCCTGGTCATCAATAAAATGGACCTGGCCGAAGAAGGGGAAAAAGACCTGCCCCTCCCTCCCCCTGAATACAGCCATATTCCCGTGGCTAAGATCTCAGCCCTGCTCAATCAGGGCATCCGGGAGCTGAAGCAAAAGATCGTGAATCTCTGCATCCAGGATCTGGATACGGAAGGCTCGGCCGTCATCCCCAACCTCAGGCATAAAAAGGCCCTGGAGGAAACCGTGGCCGGCCTTGAGTCCGTCAAACTAGGACTTAAGACGGGACAGGAAGAGGAGACCCTGGCCATTGACATTAAAAACAGTATTGATGCCCTGGGAAAAATCACCGGAGAAACCGCATCCCTTGACATTTTAGATACCATTTTCAATAATTTCTGCATTGGAAAATAAGAGGATATAGATATGCCCATTGATCTTAAAGAATATTTTACCCAATACGAGGCCCTGGTCCAGGTGGTGGACGGAGTCTTTGACAAGGTCAAACAAGAGTACGCCAACGAAGTGTTCTGCCGGGAGAAATGCTCTGACTGCTGCTACGCCATCTTTGACCTGACCCTGGTGGAGGCCCTTTACCTCAAGGAACAATTTTTAAAGAAATTTTCCGGAAAAGAGAAAAGCGAACTCCTGGAAATCGCCGACAAGACCGACCGGGCCCTGATCAAGCTCAAGCGGGATGCCTATAAAAAAGTGCAGAACGGGGCCGACCAGCTTGAAATTGTCGGGAAGATGTCCCAGGAAAGGATCCGCTGTCCCCTTCTGGGCCAGGACAATCTCTGTCTGATGTACGAACACAGGCCCATCACCTGCCGGGTATACGGAATTCCGGTCTCAACGGCCGGAGCCAGCCATATCTGCGGCCGGACCAATTTTATCCAGGGCAACCCCTATCCCACCCTGAACATGGACAAAATCTATACCCAGCTCCAGCTCATTTCAGCCAAGTTGATCAAGGGCATTGAATCCCGGAACATCAAAATGCATGAGCTGCTGATCCCGGTATCCATGGCCCTGATTACCGATTTCAACGAGGAGTTTCTCGGTGTGGGGCCTGAAAAGAAAAAGGATTCCCGCCCCCATTGCAAAAGAACTTGATCGGGGAATCCAGCTTTGTTCACCCTTTACAAAACCGGAAGAAAAAATGAACGATTTTACCCCTGAAGAAATTGAAAAAAGAAAAAAGGCCATTTTCGATGCCATGGGCAAACGGGGCCAGCGTCAGATCCTGAAAAAGGGGTATGATAAATGGGACCCCTTCCAGGAGCCCAAGGATCCCATCGACATCCGTAAGGACAAGACCCAACGGACCTCCCAGGAACTGATCCGGGAGTTTTTATCCCGGATCGAACATGAGGACTACTCCAACACCTATGCCCAGGGGGCCCTGGAGATGTGCCTGGGGATCATCAATGACGAGGAAAGAATCCGGGGCATGTTTGACTTTGCCTGCTGGTACAAGACCCTGTTACATCAGGAAGGGCATGACACCCTCTGACCGGAAAAGGATTCTGGGAATCCTTGAACTGTCTGAAACCCGGCTGACTTCCCGGGCCTATATCAATAAAATCGCAGCGGAACTCTCCATTTCCAGACGCTCGGCCGGAAAAATCCTCAAAACCCTGGTGGACGGGCAGGAATTGGCCTATGAGGACCTTTACGGTGCAACCTATGTGGACATCAGCTTTTCCAAGCCGGTCCGGGTTACTGATCATTTTTTCCTCAAACCTCCAAAGGTGAGTTCCAGGGCCAACCCAGGCCAGGTCGACATCAATCTCCTCCCGGGGATTTCATTCGGCTCCGGCCACCATGCCACCACCCGGCTCTGCCTCAAGGCCATCGACCATCTGTTTTTTCATTCCGGCACTCCCCAACCGGATACAACGTCTGCCTGTGCAGACATCGGTACCGGATCCGGGGTTCTGGCCATTGCCCTCTGCCTTTCCGGCATGCCCTCCTGCCGGGCCTGGGATACGGACCCCAATGCCGTATCCGAGTCCCGGAAAAACATTGAACTCAATCATTTAACCCGAAAAATTGAGGTCATGGGCTGCCCCATGCCCGGTTGCGAAAATGAATTTTCCCTAATCTGCGCCAACCTGCGCTTTCCCACCCTCAAGAATTTATCCTCCCTGATTCGTTCCAGCCTCAAACCCGGAGGATTTGTGATCCTGTCCGGGGTCCGGGAATGGGAAAGGGAGGAGCTGATCCTTCATTATTCACAGACAGGCCTTGTTCCTGACTGGCAGAGGGATGAAAAAGAGTGGTCAGCCGTGGTTTTAAAGGATAGAGCCTGAAGGGTGAAAAGACCTTGCCTGGATTGGCCTGATCTTCTATACTTTTGTATCCATAACCTGAATTTGAAAAAATCATGAATTTAAAATTCACAACCCTGTTTACGGGACTTGTACTGTTTCTTTCTATCGTCACTGCCCAGGGGGATGTCTACTTCTGGACCGATGAGAGCGGAGTCAAGCACTTTTCCAATATCGGACCGCCAAAGGATTCCGAGACAGATCTTTTTGAAGAGGAAGTACGGCTCGAACAGGCCCGTCAGGAAGGCCGGACCTTCAGGGTCACCAAGGTATATGACGGAGATACCCTCCTGGTTCAAGGTTCAGACCTGGAACTGAAAATCCGGCTGGCCGGAATCGACTCCCCGGAAACCGGATACAGGAGATCCCCTGGTCAGCCCTACGGCCAAAAAGCCAAAGCCAAATTATCCCGGCTTGTGAACGGTAGGGATGTGATCCTGAAAAGCCACGGCATCGGCGGGTTTAACCGGATTCTGGCCGAGGTTTTCTCAGGTTCGACCAATATTAACCTTGAAATGATCCGGGCCGGCCTGGCCGAAGTATACAGGGGAAGAACGCCGGCCACTCTGGACACGGAGGCCTATTTCAGGGAAGAAAAAAAAGCCCGGAAGGCCGGAATGGGCATGTGGGCCCTGGGCCGGCACTATAAAAGTCCCCGGGCCTGGCGAAAGGAACATCCTAGGAAATAAAAAGCCACAAAAAGAAGGGGGGGGCCTGGGCTTGCCACCTTTTTCAACGGAAGATTTTTAATTTTCCATTTAAAAAGGCGCAGTTCCATGGAACTGCGCCTTTTTAGACTGGGATTGTTTATTTTTCAGAAGGGGATATCATCATCAGGAATGGGGGCCTGTCCGCCGCCGGTCATGCCCGGGCTGGTCTGTCCCTGAAAATTATTGGAGTTGGGGGCAGATCCGCCCTGCTGGGAATATCCTCCCCCGCCCTTCTGCGGGTATCCTCCGCCCTGCTGACCGCCACCTGAATAGCCGCCCTGTGCCCCTGCCTGACTGTCTGTCTTTGAGTCCAAAAACTGAAAATTACTTACTATAATATCAGTGCTGTAATGCGTCTGGCCTTCCTTTTCATAGGAACTGGTCTGGAGTCTTCCCTCCACATAAACCTGACTGCCTTTGGACATGTATTTTTCAAAGGTCTCGGCCTGTTTGCCAAAAAGCACAATCCTATGCCATTCGGTTCTCTCCCGCCGTTCACCGGTATTCTTATCATTCCAAAAATCCGAAGTGGCCAGAGCGCTGTTAACCACGGCTCCTCCCTGCTGGGTGTAGCGGATCTCAGGGTCTCTGCCCAAACGGCCAATGAGCATTACTCTGTTTAAATTTCCCATTTGTACTCCTTATCCTTGATTTTGAAAGTCCTGTTTAAATTGTTTATATGCCCACAGCCGGGCTCAATTGTCAATTATTTGTTCCGGAAGAAAACGCATTTCAACGTTGACAATCCAATCCAAGAAGATTATGTTGCTATCAAGGTAGCAACTTTTATTTTCGGGGAACCGGCATGGAAAATAAATCTAAATTAAAAGAACTGGGCTTCTCCCAGTACGAAGCTGCCTGCTATATGGCCCTGGTCCGCAACCATCCGGTAAACGGTTCTCAGCTCAGTAAAATTTCCGGCATTGCCCGATCCAGAATCTACGATGTCCTGCGCAGCCTGACGGCCAAGGGCTACGTCATTGAGGTCTCCACCGGTCTTTATTCCCCCCTGCCCTCGGACGAGCTGATCCGGCGGCTGAAGCTGGGCTTTGAAAACAATATCTTGGCCTTTGAAAAGGAAATTCAAAAGGCCTCCCAAAAGGATGAGTTTGAATTCGTCTGGACCCTGACCGGATATGACAACGTAATGAACAAGGCCATAGAAATGATTCGAAGCGCCAGGAAAGAAATCTATGTACGGTTGTTCCCGGAAGCGGATAACCGCCTGGGAAAGGATCTGGAAAAGGCCCATGAAAGGGGCGTGGCCATCCGGTATATTGCCATGGGAAAAATTGACCGGCAGTTTGACATCCAGGTCATCCATCCGGACCATGAAAACCTGGTCGAATCCATTGGAGGCCGTTCCTTTGACATCATCACAGACAGAAAAGAGGCCCTGGTGGGTATTTTCGAGGTGGGAAACGAGGATGAATCCCCCATCAACTGGACCCGGAACCAGTGGTTTGTCATTGCCAACCGGGACAGCCTGAAACATGATTTTTATCATTGCTTCCTCGAAAAAACCCTGGACCGGGGCCAGAAACTGACAGACCAAGAAAAAAAAATATACAAACTTATAAAAGCAGACCACTAGGAGGTGACATTATGACCAGCATGCGCAAACTTCATTACTTTGATGGTTTTTCCAATGAAAATGATGACACTATTTTCAATCTCGAGAGTGATTTTGGGGCCCATCATTACGAACGGATCAACCTGGTTGTACGCCAGGCCAAGGGATGCTGGCTCACCGATGACAAGGGCAATCGTTATTTAGACTGCCTGGCCGCCTATTCCGCGGCCAACCCCGGTCACCACCACCCCTCCATCACCAATGCGGTCATGGATGCCCTGATCGGCAACTACGCTTCGGTTCTGTCCAATGTGGTTTTCACCGACCCTCTGGGCATCTTCCTGGCGGAAACCGCCAGATTCGCCCCCCAGATGGCACCCAGGTTCGGCAACCACGGCAACAAGGTCCTTCCCAAGAACGGCGGAGTTGAATCCGTGGAAACCGCCATCAAGGCAATGCGTTACTACGGATTCAAGCAGAAGAACATTCCGGACGGAAAACAGGAAATCATCGTGTTCAACAACAATTTCCACGGCCGGACCATCTCTGTGGTCTCCTTTTCCACCAGCAAAAAGTACAAAGAGGGCTTCGGCCCCCTGACTCCCGGATTCGTGTCCGTGGAATTCGGGGATCTCAAGGCCGTGGAAGAGGCCATTACCCCAAATACCTGCGGTATCCTGGTGGAACCCTTCCAGGGTGAGGGGGGCATGCTCATTCCGCCCGAAGGATTTCTCAAAGGCCTAAGAAAACTGTCCGATGACCACGACCTTCTCCTGATCTGCGACGAAATCCAGGTGGGCATGGGCCGGACCGGGAAAAAATTCTGCTTTGAACACGAGGGGATTGTGCCCGACGGCGTCATTCTGGGCAAGGCCCTGTCCGGCGGCCTTGTGCCCCTGTCCGTTTTCATCACCAATGCCAGGCTCATGGACATGATCTTTTCCAAGGGATCTGACGGTTCCACATTCGGGGGCTACCCCCTGGCCTGCGTGGCCGGAACTGCCTCCCTCAAGGTATTTGAAGAAGAAGACCTGGCCGGGCAGGCCGCCCGAAAGGGGAAAATCCTGAAACAAAAAATCGAGGCCATAGCGGCCAGATCCTCCCATGTCAAAGAAGTCCGGGGCAGGGGTCTTTTCATCGGCATTGAGGTGAAACAAGGCAATGCCATGGAATTCTGTCATAAGCTTCTCAAGCTGGGTCTGGTGGTCAACGACAGCCACGGCCACACCATAAGGATCTCTCCTCCCCTGGTCATCAATGAAGAGGAGATGGATTTCATGGTTCAAAAACTGGAGCAGGTCCTGGTGGACTAAGATCCGTAAACAGGCAATGGCTGAAGGAAAAAATTTCCTTCAGCCATTGTATCTCCGGGACCGGATCTTGAAACGATTCCGCCGGCCAGGGCTCCCTATTCCTTTGCTCCATTCACCGGTAAAAGGATGATGAATTTAGTGCCCTGTCCCGGTTTTGATTCCACCTTCATCTTCCCCCCATGGTTCTGGGTAATGATGAAATAGGAAACGCTTAATCCCAAACCCGTACCCACTCCAACCGGCTTGGTCGTGAAAAAAGGTTCAAACACCCGTTTTCGGGTGGCCTCATCCATGCCCGGGCCGTTGTCCTCTATCTCGATGCGGGCCATATCCGCTTCCAGCAGGGTACGGATGATGAAGCGGGGGGATTGAGTCCCGGCCGCCTGCATGGCCTGGGCTCCATTGCGAAAGATGTTGAGCAGCACCTGTTGAACTTTACCTGCTTCACATGGAATGGGAAAGGAAAGCTTTCCGTACTCTTTAACGATATCGACCAATTTGAAATCGTACTCCTTTTTCAGATCATAATCCGTAACCGCCAAGGCCAGGGTCTTGTCGATCAGATCTTCAAGATCATGGGGCAAAACCTTTGACTCACTCTTACGGGCAAAACTGAGCATGTTGTTCACGATGGAACTCACCTGCTGGCCGGATTCATCAATGGCGCTCAGCATTCTAAAAATCCCCCGGGCCTCCATGAATGCTTCAATTGCGGCCATGGTGGTGCCGGCGGCTTCAGCGGCTTTCCGATTGCCCGGAATCTTTGCCGCGGCATTCAGACGATTACTTAAAACAGAGGCGGTTTGGAGCATGCCGGCCAGGGGATTGTTGATCTCATGGGCCATGCCCGCGGCCAGTCCCCCAACGGAAAGCATCTTTTCGCTTTGAATCATCATCTCCTCCAGCCGCACTTTTTCGGTGACATCATCCACCCGGATCACGGCCCCTTCCACTCCGTTGGCCTTCAGGGGGAAGATGGTGATATCTTCATATCGGACATCCTTTTCCAATCTCCTTGACACCTTGGAAGAACTGATCACCCGGCGTTCCCGGATGGCGGTCCGGATACGCTCCATTTCGCCGGACAGGCGGGGAAACAGCTTGCTCAGACTCTGGGAACGGGCGTCTTCGAAGCTCACCCCGGTAACCTGTTCTGTCCGGTGGTTCCACTGGGTTACCTTGCCCTCTCTGTCCACGGCCACAAGAATCGAGGGCATGGAATCGATGATATTGGAAAGATAGCTTCTCAACTGCCGCAGTTCTTCTTCATCCTGCTTGTGCCGGGTGATATCGTTTATCATTCCGACCACGCCGATAACCCGGCCGTTGGCATCCCTAAGGGGAGAAAAAGAATCCCTGGACCATACGCTCTGGTTATCGGATATATGAAGTTTAATTTCCGAGCTGCTCATCACATGGCCCTTCATGGCTTTTCGCATCCGTTCTTCAACAGCGGTATTTTTAATATATGGAAAGGCTTCCCAGGGTGTTTTCCCGATAATCCGCTCCCTTGAAGCGCCCAGCTGCTCCAGTTTTCGATTCACAATCTGATATTTAAATTCATGATCCAGCACCAGAACCCCTTCATCCATGGATTCGAGGATATTGGCAAGCAGCTGTTCATTCTCCCGCAACGCCTCCTCCGCCCGTTTGCGCACGGTAATATCGGCATGGGTCCCGACAAAACGCGCGGGATTTCCCTGGTCATCCCGGTCAACGATCTTGCCCTTGGCCTGAATCCACATAAATTCTTTGTCTTTGCGCAAAAATCTGAACTCCATTTCATAAATTTCCGTATCCCCGGCCAGGTATCGGTCGATAAGCGATTTTACTCGTTCCAGATCTTCCGGGTGGATGCGCTTTTCAAACTCATGGAATGTCCCTGGAAACTCATTGGGCTCATAGCCTGCCATGGTGTAATAACGGTCGTCAAAATATACGGTATCTTCAGTCATATGCCAGTCCCAGATTCCTTCATTGGCACCGGCCAGGGCCAGGTCCAGGCGCTCCTGGCTCTCTTTGAGAGCCTTCTCCATCTGCTTGCGCTCTGTGATGTCCTGTACAAAACAGATGGAAAACTGCCGGCCTTCGTATTCTAAAAGGGTGGAGGTAATCTCCACCGGAACCAGGGAGCCGTCCTTTCTCTTATGGGTGGTTTCAAAAAGATCCTTGCCTTCTGATATAAGCCTTTCCCACCCGGCCTCCAGGAGTTCGATCTCTGCAAAGGGATCAATGTCCAAAACAGATAACCCGGACAACTCGTCCGTGGTGTATCCCAGCATCTTGGCGGCATATTCGTTCACATTGAGGATCCGGCCCCCGTCTCCGATATGATGGATTCCAACAGCCGCATTATCAAAACAGAACTGGGCCAGGTGCAGGGAGGATTCCATCTCCTTTCGCCGGGTAATATCCGTGATCAGACCATAAAAAACGATCTTGTTGTCTATCCGCCTGGGAGAAGAATTTCCTTCCACCCAGATCTCCTGTCCGGAGGGTTTGATAAAACGGCCCTGGTAGTACCAGGTTTTGAACTTCTCGACCGCTTCTTTGACAGAGGAGACAAACCGGGGTTGATCCTCCCGGGGCAAACAGGCAATAAAATCATTGAAATAGGTTTTCTCTTCCGAATCCAATCCGAGTATCTCCAGGGCCTTTTCCCTCAGCACGCTGGCCGATGAATAGGATTCAGGATTTTCCGGGTCTGCCGTGAACTGGTACACCACCCCGGGAACATTGGCCAGAAGATCCCTCAAGCGATGCTCTCCGTCTATCAGGGCCTTTTCCCTCTGACGGATTTTTTCGGCCATGAGTTGCAGATTTTGACCCAGTTGAAAAAACTCCCTTGTCTTTGCTGCAGGCCATTGCAGTTCATAGTCTCCATCGGCAATGGACTTTGCCCGCAGGGCATAGGTTGAAAAGACCCGGGCAAGCTTGCCGGATAGAAGCCAGGATATGGACATGGCCAGACCCAGGCCGATGACCAGACCCAGGCCAATCAGGACAAAGGTATCCCAAACCGGCTGAAAGGCCTTGCGAACCGGCCGGGCAGTCAGAATCTTCCATCTGACCGCATCCATGTTTACCAGGGACCCCAACATCTGTTCTCCATCCAACTCAAATACTGTTGAGGTTACCGGGTTGCTGTTCTCCGGGCCCGCCGGAGTCGGAAAATTGACATTCAACCTCTCTCCCCAGTGCCGTTTTTGGGAATCGGCCACAATGATTCCCTGACCATCGATCACCATGGTTCGAAATTCAGATTCAACCGGCAGATCGCGGATAAACTCAGACAATTTATCCAGGGTGATCTCTCCGATGAGAAAACCCCCATTCAAGGGAAGGGCCAACGCGACTGCCATGCGGCTGGTGACCGTTGACAGGATCGTTTTTGACCAGACCGCCCCCTTCAGGTCTTTTATATTTTCAGTAAACCTGCGGCCGGAAAGATCGAGCCCGACAAAATCGGCACGATTCGGACGAAGGGTTTTTGCCAGACCGACAACCTGGATGGTCTCATCCAAATTATCCATAACAAACAGGGCCTCGAAGAATTCTCCGTCACCGCAATGGGCATCCAAAAGGGAAACCGTATCCGGTTGAATCGGCCGGTTTTGAAGGTATTGAGCCAGGGCGGCCATCTGGCTTTTGCCCACCCCCAGGTAAGCCGAGACCTGGTCGGCCATGGAAAGAGCCATGGCCTGGTTCTGGATTTCTGTTCTCTCCTCTAGGCCCGGCACCATGACAAACCAGACCAGACAGGCAATAATGATCACCGGCAGGGCCGCTACCAGGCCGAAGTGAAGGGATAAATATCCTTTCAAGGGGATAGGGGATCTCATAGGCTACTCCGCTCCAACAAATTTCCGGTTTCTGACGATCCAGATAAGGGCGTTGGAAGACATCACATCGCCGTTGCTATCCAACTGAATTTTGCCTTTCAGCCCATGAAACTCTTTGATTGACAAAAGGGCTTCTTTAAGACTCTGTCCCCGATTGCGGTTCTTCAGGGCCGTCAGAATGATACGGGTTGCATCATAGGAAAGAATCGCCGTATAATCCGGTTCCCGTTGAAATCGTTCGAAATAAATTTTTTGAAATGTCTGAAAGGGCTTCCCCGGGCTCTTTGAAAGAACGGCGCTGGAAACGGTAACGCCTTCTACGGCCCTGCCGCCCATTTCAATGAACCGGGGGCTTGCCGCCCAGTTGCTTAGGGTAATCTTTATGGACGGGTTGGATTTCCGAATCTGCTGGCACAACAAGGCGGAATCCATGGGATTGGCGATGATCAGAATCCCGTCGGCATCTGTCTTCAAAAGCCGGCCGGCAACCTTGGAAAAGAAAGGAACCGTATTGGATTTAAACTCAACAAGCCTGAGAATTTTACCCCCGCCGGGAACAAATGTTTTTTTAAAATTTTCCAGCCAGTCTTCGCAAAAGGCCTGATGACTGCCGTCATAGGCAACGGCGATATTCTTCATATTACCGGAACGAAGCTGGTAACGGGCGCTTTGGTACGCATATTCCCGGACGGTCAAGCAAACCCGAAAAAAATAGTCATCCAGGCCGGCCAGTTGTGTGGTGGTAACCGTGGGCCCGATTGCAATCACCCTTGACTCATTTAAATAAGGAACAACGGCCGTGGCAATATTGCTGGTCAAGGGACCGACAATCGCACCAACACCCTCCTCAATGAGTTCCCGTACCGCATTCTTTCCGGCTTCAATATTCCAGTGATCATCCCTGATGGTCAGCTTTACCCGGATTCCACGGATTCCTCCCTGTTCATTGCATTGTTCCACGGCCAACTGAACCGCATCCCTGCTCGATATACCGGTATCGGCCAGGCGTCCCGTTATGCTGGCAACAAAGCCGATCCGAATCGGGTCATCGGGGCCGCAGCCGAACAACAGGGCAACACAGGCGAAAATGAGAATCGCAATCCGTTTCAGGACAATCCGCCCCGCAAATATTCGCATGGTCATGGTGCGATACCCCTATATTCTATTGACAGGTCTGCTGCCGTTGTTTAACGTTTCTCCCCTTCCCGAGACTGGCGCAACAGACCATCACTGAAACCAAAAGGATGAACATTTTGGTTTTTCACACCAGGCCGCCTGGTTATTCTGCAATTCCCATATCGTATAGGAATTCCTATACCCCATGTTCCCGGGTTTTCCCTCTTCCCGGCGGCAGGATCATCTATGGCTGTTTATCGTCTTGTAATTTTTTCTATTTGGATGAACTAACGGTTATTCTAAAGAAAAGGAACTCGCTCTGTCAACACAAAGGGTTTTTTTAGGATCCCCGCACTTAAAAGATATTGCTCTTTAGACGGCCTTTGACATATCCCCTATAAAAAGTCTGCCAGGATGATTCCAGTCTCAAAAGAACTATCCCGCCTGCTTCCCAAGGGTTACCTGGGGGATTATTCCCAGTTTTTTAAGGTTTCCCGTAAAATTATTAAAAAATCCCGTTCGATAGAGGGAAACCGCCTCCAGATTCCCCAGGGAGAGTTGAGTGGCAATGACAATATTCCCCTGGCATTTATATCCCTTGAGCTGGACGGGGATTTTTTCCTCATCCCCGGACTTTGCCTGTTCAAGAATGAGCTTTTTCAATTCAAGACGTCTGTCGTCCTGGAGGGGAATCTCGGCAAAGGGAATTTCTTTTATCATGTTGTGGCTGTGGCAGCCTTCCGGCACCTGGGGTGAGTTAACCATACATTTTTTCATATTTGAGAGCCATTGGACATTGGCCCCGGGGCCCGGCATGAGGACCTTGATTTCCATTTTAGCATTGCGCAGGACCACCAGTCCTTCAATATTGTGCGACTGGCTGTCCGGGTCTTTGTCCTCGTCCTCGTTGTCACTCTCTTTTCCCGCAATGATTCCAAACCCCAACCCCATATAATTCTGTCCTTCCGAAAGGTTCAAACTATTCAAAAATATCTGTAATTGTTTCCCGGAAGGCCTGTCTTCTACCTTCTGAACGGTCCAGTCCCCATCTTCCTTTTTCCCCCGGATGTCCCGTTCGGTACTGGGAAGAATTTTCTTATTTATTTTTTTTAAATATTTAAAAAATCTGACCAGTTCGCGACTTCTTTTCAGATCTCTCTGGTTCCAATGCAAAATTTTATTTCTTTCCCTTTCAAGCTGCTGCTTATATTTTAAAAAACACATCAGAAGGGGAAGGCCCACAAGAATAACAAGATACTGTAGAATGGACAGGAGCAAAGAATCGGAAAAGAGACTGAGTTTTGTTAAAAAAAAAGGGTAGACCACCAATACGGCTAAGAACCATCTCGAAGCTGTTTTTTTTAGCCTTGATTCGATCTCATCCAGCTTTTTCCTGCAAAATTCACTGATGTCCTTTTTCACTATTTGCCCCTTTGTTTTCTTATTTTCATTATATCACGAGATTATTGAGAAATGTCAATTATTCATTTCAAAGTCTTGGCCCAAATGAAAGAACCTATAATTCAAGCTGTTAGAGGTCAAGACAATCCCATGAGATAAAGAAGACCTATTTTACTGATCTCAGGGGTGGAGATTTTTACTCTTTTTTTTCACTCTTGTTCATCAATGGTGAGAAAATGGCATGCTGCCCAATGTCCTTTTATGATCTCGGTCATTTCCGGCTCTTTTTTTTGGCAAAGATCTGCGCCATTCGGGCAGCGGTCTCGAAAACGGCATCCGGATTCCAAAGGAAAGGAGGAGACGATCTCCTCCAATATAAACCCTTTTTGGGACGAATGCCCGGAACAAGGATTTAATTTGGGGATGGCGCTTAAAAGGGCCCGGGTATAAGGATGGGCAGGGGATCGATACAGCCTCTCGGAAGGGGCGATCTCACAGAATTTTCCCATGTACATGACCGCCACCCGGTCACAGACATTTTTTACCACGGACAGGTCATGGGAGATAAAAAGCATGGACAGGCCGTAACGGTTTCTTAATCTTTCCAAAAGGTTCAGAATCTGGGCCTGAACAGAGACATCCAGGGGGGAGACCGGCTCGTCCAGAATCAATAGTTCAGGACTTGTCATCAATGCCCGGCCAATCAGAACCCGCTGCCACTCCCAGATCATGGGTGACCAGAATCATGGTCATGTTTTCTTCCCTGCACAGAAGATCGAGGATGCCTGCCTGGACCGTTACGTCCAGGGCGCTTGTGGGTTCATCTGCGATGAGCAGTTTGGGCCGGCAGGAGAGGGCCGTTGCAATGGCCACCCGCTTTTCTTAGCCAGAGCGTAGGCAGCATCAACGATTTCATCGGCAGTAAACTGATTTTCGGCACCTGGATTTTGATGTCCTCTACGTCTAAGGGCAGGCCCGCCGGACCTGCCCTTAGACCCATTGTTCTGAAGCCATTATCTCATCATGCCAAACGCCAGCAGACTTTTACTGGAAAGGTTCTGGGAATTTAACTTCACCAGGGCGTTTTCCATGGCCCAGCCTTCAGGATGAGGGGCCTGGGCCGACTGGACCATGAACGTCTGGTCAGGTAAATGTTTTTTCTTGGAATAGAGCAGATAGCTATCCTCTGAAACAGGGTAAACCGATTTACCGGTCAAAAGCAGGGGATGATCTGCAGGCACATTTTTAAAAAAAGCCCCTTTTCGGGTGAATTCGTCAAAGCTTCCATCCGTTTTCTTTACGTACAGATGTTTGGTCCTGAAATCGAGGTACATGGCTTTATCTGCATGGCTGACAGCCGTTGCAGAGGACTGGTCCTGGGACCAGTTTATGTAGCAATGCAATGCACGCCTGTTTGCCACATCAAAGGGAAGGGCTTTTCCGCTTGTTTTAAGGATGGAGGCCAGCTGAGCCTTCTTATCCAGCAGGAACCGGTGCACGCCCTGGATTGCCAGATAATCTTCGGACATGCCAAATTCCTTTTCAACGGCTGCCTTGGCTGAATAGTACCGGATCAATTTATCCAGGGGTATGGCCTCCTCCGCTGCCAGGGACCCGGCTGACAAAAGAATCGATCCAGCCAGGCAGAGCGCAAGCCCTTTTATCCATCTTCCCAATTTACCAGACCGGTGACTTCCTAGAATATTTATTATATTTTTCATTTTTTCTCCTTTTCTTAAGGGGGATTGTCCGCGGCTCCAAATGCCCGGTTTGGTTTAGCCAAAGAGCAACCTTTGTGCCATGGGCGGTCATATTTTCAACCTCTTGTTTTTCAAAGAAATATAATCCTTCTGCCGTTTCATGAAAAAACCGTGTTTGTCATGTTTTTTATCAGGGTGTAAATCAAACCGGCTGACCGCCCATTGATCCGTAAATCTGCCAACCGGCTCCTGAAAAAGAAAGGCTATCTCTAATAATTAAAATTTTCCTGCAACGCAGAAATCGGAGCAAAAGGCAATGATTAGAAGTGACCGAAATTGTTTCCGAAATCATGGTTCCTGCAGCATCAGTCAAAAAGCTGGAACACCGAAGAGGGGGATTCCACAAGTATTTTAATCTTTTCATCCATGTCTTTTTTCCATGCCTCGTCTTTTTTTTTCCAGGCACCTTCGATCTTTCCCACGAGTTGATCGATGTCGCAGGGTTTGGTAAGAAAATCATAGGCCCCCAACCGCAGGGCCTCCACAGCGGCGTCAATGGAACCGTGGCCCGTGAGCAGCAGCGTTTCTGTAAAGACATCCAGCCGCTGGATTTCCCTGAGGGTGGATAATCCGTCCATTCCCGGCATCTTCAGGTCAAGGATGATCACATCAAAACTTTCATTTTGCAGGGCAGAGATGGCGGATTCACCATCATAGACAGCCTTTACCTTATAATGCCGGCTTTCCAGCAGCTTGGCCATATTGTCGGCAAAGATCTTCTCGTCGTCTACCAGTAAAATTTTGCTTCCTTTCATGGGTATTCCTCCTTTTGATTTGAAATTCCGCTCACCCTGAGGACAGGGTCAGCGGAAAGTGTAAGATGAATGTGGTACCGGTTCCGATCCGGCTTTTCACCTGAATGCTTCCGCCCAGCTGCTCTACAATGGTGTGGCAGATGGACAGGCCCAGTCCGGTCCCCTTACCCGGGGCTTTGGTGGTAAAAAAGGGATCAAAAATATGATCGAGATCATGGGGCTCGATTCCCGACCCTGTGTCTGCTACGGAGATGGTGACTCCCTGACCGTCTTCTGCCCGTTGGGTGGCAAGGGTAATCACCCCGTGTCCTTTTTTCTCGTGGGCTTCGATGGCGTTGTTGATGAGATTCAGAAATACCTGCTGGAGCTGGGACGGATCGGACAAAATGGGCGGCAGGGCCCTGTCCAGCCGGCTGTCAAATCTGATGCCGTCGGATTTCGCCTCCCGCTCCATGAGATCAATCACTTCCCTTAAAAAAAGATTGATATCCACGGGTTCAATGATCGATCGGGTTCTCTGGGCAAATTTCAGCAGATTCCGGGTAATTCTTTTGCACCGTTGAAGCTGGGTGTCGATCTGATTCAGACTGCTTTTCATCTGCCGGGAAAACACCGGACTGGGATGGGGCTCCCTGTTGTTGGCATCCCTGAGCAGAAGGCCCTCTGTCATAATAATGGCCAGGGGATTATTGATCTCATGGGCCACGCCTGCGGACAGTTCTCCGATGGATGCAAGCTTGCCTGCCTGCATGAGCTGGCGGTTCATTTCTTCCGCTTCCCGGTCCCTTTTCCGGAGAGTCGTGATCATGTGATGGGTCATCAAAAGAGTGACCAGAAAAATGATCAAGGCACTCAAATGGAGGAAGGTCATGGTAAATCGTTTGGCGTGATTGATCTCCTCAAAAAGTTCGCTGGCGTTCATTCTTATCATGAGCAGCCACCTGGGGTCGGAAAGTCTGGCCTGGCAGGATACCTTTTTGACGGAAATCCCCCTTTCCGATGTCTTGAAGATCCGGATGCCGGGGTTCTGGTGCTCTTCTGCCTGAAAGCCTTTCATAAAGGTCATGATGCTTCCGCCGTCCGGGGGGGTGATCTGATGGATGCCCTGGGAATTGAGAAGAAAGACCTCGCCGCTCCTGCCAATGCGGATTCCCTTGACCAGGGAGCGGAACCGTTCGCCGTTCACGGTGGCCCTGAGAATCCAGGTGCGCCCGGCCTCTTTTTTGCTCACCGTCATGACGAAATGGGGTTCCTTTCGAAATCCCATGAACATGTCGCTGGTGTATTTCCCCTTTTCCATCACCTCCCGGAACCAGGGCGTATTCGCATAATTTTTGTCCATGAGGTCGTATGGTCCCACATAGGCCCGATGGGCGCCGGTATCGTCAATGATGCCGATGTCCGAGAGAATCCAGGCCTCGCGATTGATCCTGGCCAGGACTTCGGCCAGATGATCTTCTCTTATGAGGGAGGTCATGGATAGGCTTTCAGCGATAAAGGCCAACCGGTTCTGATTCTCTTTGAGAAACAATTCAATCATGTCACGGTGGTACTCCACCCGGGTCTGGAACATATTCATGATCCTTTCCCGTGCAAACCCGGAGTAATGTATATTGATGGCCCAGCCGGCAAGCAGCAGGGGCACCAGGGAACAGACCATGGTGAGCAGAATAATTTTCCGGTAAAGGCTGTTGTATCGGCTTGCCTTAATGGGCATGGAATGCGGGTTCATGCAAACTCCTTTTAACACAAGGCAGATATCTGGGGGTCTGTCCATCGCCCGGGAAAATCCCGGCTGCAAATCCAAATTTCAATATGCGTGCCAGAGAAGGCATGGGTGAGAAGGATCCCCGCATAGGCCATAGGGGCTGGGTCCTGGGCCTCTGCAATTTTGCCGCCACCGGGACTGAATCTAAAAAGTGTCTCTTACCAATTGACAGAGGTGGAATATGGGATGTGACAGCCGTGCCGGTTAGAGCAAAACTTTCCAATGGGGACGGTGGGCCCGGACCACCTTCTGCAGGGAGGCCAGGCGGGTGGGGTCGCTTTTCCTGACGCGGTCAACCCGCCCGGGATCCACGGCTGATATCCCGCAGATCTCCTTTATCACGGCCAGACCGCATTCCCGGATCCCCTGGACGCTGTAGCCTCCTTCCAGAACAAAAAGGATTTTTCCCCCGGAGGCACGGCAGGCGATTTCCAGAAGAAGGGCGGTGAGAACGGCATAGCCGCCCGGTGTGACCTTCATTCCTGAGAGGCAATCGTGGATAAAAAAATCAAACCCCAGGGAGACAAGAATGATTTCCGGTTTATAGGACTGGGCCACCGGACCTGCGATAAAGTAGAGCGCCCTTCCGATATCCCTGGCCCGGCTGCCCTTCTCCAGGGGAATGTTAATGGTGAACCCTTGGCCCCGGCCCTGGCCCTTCTCATGAACCAGACCGGTTCCGGGAAAGGACTTTGACTCGTGGACGGACAGGAACAACACCTCGTCACTGTCATAGAAGATTTCCTGGGTGCCGTTGCCGTGATGGGCGTCAAGATCGATGATCATCACCCGGGAGGCCTGGTATTGATGTTTCAGGTATCGGGCACCCAAAGCGATGTTGTTAAAGATGCAAAATCCCATGGCCCGGTCAATTCCGGCATGATGACCCGGAGGCCGGACAGAGGCAAACCCCCGGAAGGCCTTTTTCTCCATGATGGCGTCCACAAGGGAAAATACGCCGCCTGCGGCCAGTCTTGCCGTATCCCATGAGGTTTCGGTGGTCTGGGTGTCCATGTCCAGGGTCAACAGGGTCTTGCCCGAGGTCTGACGAATTTTTTCGATATGGGACCGGGTGTGTACCCAGGCCAGTTCCTCTTCCCGGGCATGGCGGGGAGGGACTTTGAACCACCTGCCCTTAAGATCCGGATGAGAGAGGACTTCTTCCATGGCCAGGATCCGTTTCCGGCTTTCCAGGTGGGTGATCCCTTCCAGATGGCGGTGGTACCGCCGGTCACTGACTATGGCTGCCGGCAAAGACAAAGCCCCTGGATCACTATGGGTCCGGCCAAAGGCTTTGGCAAGGTCCAGAAGGGCGGTTGCCTCGGGAATCCTGTCCCGGTTTTTGCGAATCAGATCCACGGCAGTTTGGGCCAGAAGATGGGAACTTGCCGGATGAAGAGCGACCTTAAGAAACTCAAGGGCCCGCTTGCGGCCCTCTTTATGACGGGGATTTTGTTTTTTCAGCCTGCGGATCCGTCCGGAAACCCGCTTGCACAGATGGCTGGTGATGGCCGGGGAACAGGGTTCTGCCATGGCGGCCATGGCGGCTACGGCGTTGAGAAGGCGGCCTTCGGGGAAGGTCAGCACATAACGATAGGGTCCCCGTTGATGAAATCCCATGGCCTTGTAGAACCCTTCTGCCGGAATCTCGGACTCCAGAAAAATCTCCCTGACCTGGGGCAGGGCTGTTTTCCAGTGCATCCATACCCCGGCCACAAGAAAAGTACCGGCCCCCTTACCCCCGGAAGAATTTCTTCCCCTGACAGGACCTGCAGTCTTGGTGGCAATATATTTGATTTCCAGACCGGTATAAAAAAGTTTTTTCTTCAGTTCCAAGAAGACCAGGCCTTTGAGCCGTCCTTTAACGGAACAGGCAAAGAGAAAAGGAGCCCGGCCAATCATCAGGCAGTCAATAAGAAAGCGGATGTGGAAAAACTCAAGATCAAGTGCAGCTGCCTGAATAAGGGCTTCCCGGCAAAAAGGAAAAGAATGGAACTCCGCCCGGATAGGGCCTGGGAGGATACCCCGAAACAGAATCTGTGAATCCTGGGAAGGGTCTTCAAAAAGCGGCAATCCCAAGGGTTCCCTGGAGATTTCGGCCAGGCGGTCCAGTCCCCGGTGACAGGCAGAGATTCGAGAGACAGATTTTTTTTTGTTCCCATCAAGCCGCTTCAGGCGGGATTCGATTTTTTGTCGTGCCCGTTCCATCTCAAAGTCCACAAGAAAAGAGAGCCCGGCCCGATGGGTCTGGGAGGCAATGGCCCCTGGAAGTCCGTCAGGATCCTGGTGAAGAAGAACCCGGGCCCGGGCCATCTCTGCGTACTGAATGACCAGGGCCTGCTCCAGGGGGACCGTACCGCTGTTAAAGAACTGAAACTTGTTGATGAATATCTTTCGGCTGCCGAACCGGAAAAAAAGGCGGGACTCACCCTCCCTACCGGGGGCTGGAATGTCAATATGCCCCCGGGCCAGCATGGTATCAAGGGCGTGGGAAATTTCCGGTCTATACCCGGCGATGGCATCAATGGCCCGTTTGAGGTCTTCCCGCCTAATTCTCATGTCCGGCAGCATCTCCGGGGGCGGAAGGATCCGGGGAAAAAACCGGCTCTTTTCCGAAAAATGAAAAAGGAATATGGATATGGATCATCACCCCCTGATCCGGCCGGTTTTCCGCAAAAATTTTACCCCCCAGGCGTTCCATAACCGACCGGCTGATGGAGAGACTGAAACCCAGGTCCCCCCGGGCGGTCCGGTGATCCAGCCTGAAGAGGCGTTCCATGTCTTCAGGTTCCAGTCCGGGGCCGTTCTCCCCAATGGTCACCACGGCGGCCCGGTCAAAGGTTGAGGTGGCCACCTCCAGGGTGCCGTTCTTTTTCACGACATGGGCGGCATTGAGCAGGATATTCTGTAAAACCTGGCTCAGGGCGCTTCCTTCGCTTTTTACCAGGGGAAGATTTTCGTCGTAGTCGGTATGGAGGCAGACCTGCTTTTCAATGAGGCGGGTGTTGAGAAAATCAATGATCCGTCTGAGAATACGATTGAGATCAAGGTCCATGACCACTGGATTATCACTTTCCACAAACCGGACAAACCGGTCGATGAGCAGATGCCCCCTTTTGGCCTCGGATAAGATCTGGCCGGATAAGGGGTCCCGGCCGTTAATGGAATCCTTTTCACGGATCAGGGCTGCGGTAACGTGAAGATTGGAAAGAATCTCGGTAAGGTCGCTTAACAGGCCTTTGGAAAGTTCCATGCTGGATGCCATGTAAGCAATCCGGCTGAGGTGCCGGTCCAGAATATGGATGTCTTTCTGCTTGGTTTCGAGCATGGAAACCAGATTGTCCGTGGTCAGTAAGATGGCCAGAACCATGAGAAATCCCCCCAAAAGGGCCACAAGCAGACAGATGTTTCTCACCCGCTGCAGATCAATGAAAATGTCCTGTTTTTCCATGGAGACCACCGACAGCCAGGGGACCGTATTCAGCCAGGTGGTCAGCCGGACAAAGCCCCGGGTCTCCTCCAGGCACACCCCCCGGAACGAGTCCGGAACCGATATCGGAGAAAGGGTCATCAGGGAGCCGCCTGTCCGGGGAGTGGTCTGGTACAACCCGTTTTGATTGATCAAAAAGGCATCCCCCTTTCTTTGTCCGGTCACCTGGGTAACGATATTGTCAAGCAGCTCCGACATGACCGTGGCCCTGAGAATCCACCGGGTGTCCCCCTCCTGGCCCAGAACGGCAATGATGATGTGGGGGGAGTTCCGGAACCCGGTAAAAACATCGCTGACATATAGGCCACGGGCCATGGTCTCCTTGAACCACGGGCTTTCCAGATAGTTCCGGGCCTTGAGGTCATAGGGCCCGGCATAGGCCAGGTGGGAACCTTGGGGCCCGATGACCCCTAAGTCCTGGAAATAGGGCCGTTCCAACCGCAGGGATCCAAGAACCTCTTCGATTTTACCCGGCGCGGTCAAATCCTGCAAGGAATTGTTTTTTGAGATAAGCCTTAAATTTCGAATCCGGTCACTCAAGAATGCGTCGATGGTCTGTGCATGGAATACGGCCTCCATCTCAAGATTTTCCAAAGTTTTATCCTTGATGGAGCGGGAAAGATAAGCGTAAAGGCCTCCCCCAAGAACGGCCAGGGGAAGAAAGGCCGATACCGTAAGGATCACCACCACACGAGTCCACAGACGGCGATAGTAGGGGAAATCCCGGCGGATTGAAGGTGTCAGGCGGTTGTTCATGGTTTTTTCCTCATCTCCGGACATGGAGAAATTCCCCGTGGGTTCATCCATTTCATCGGTAAAACATTAAAATGGCGGTGCACACCAGGACTGTCATCCAGACCAGATGTGCCGCAGATCCTTTTTTAAGGGGATGAAAACAGGCAGAAGAAGAAGAGTGACCCTTTCTGCAGACATATAGGATTTCGGTGCCTCCTCCTGCTGAATTTAACTTTATTTTCCTAACAGACCGGCCGCACATTCCCTCCTGCCGGGACGGATGAATGCAGGTGCGGCGTTTGCCGGAAAAAAAGCAGACCAGATTGATCAGATGGTTCCACACCAGGCTCAGGATAAAAAATGAAAAAAAACTGATTTTGACATGGAGCCATGTAACGCCGTGGCCGGCCAGCCAGGAGCCTATGGATTCAGGGGAAAGAGGACCTTCCACGCTGCCGAACAGGCCGAGGTAATAAAAGAAAAAGCAAGCCCCCATGACCATCATGGTCATGCCCAGATTATGGGCCCGCTTTTGGAGATAGGTCTTTTGGGTAAGGAATTGATTTGACATGGCAGGTCCTCCAAGATGGTGGGTCCGGGAAAGCCGGCGCAGGAGAGTCAGACATCCTGCGCCGGCCGGGTGCCGGACGATTGAGGGAATTATCCTCCGACAAGTTTGGCATAGATGCCGGGAACGATTTTATAGAAACAAAGGGCCGCAACAAACAGGCAGTAAGCGGGCACAATGATCTTCCAGAGCTTCTCGGGAAACACCCGGGTCATATAAGGCGCGGCCACGGCCGAAAACATTGTGGCCAGCATGAACGAAGGAAGTAGCAGATAGTCGATCTGCACCCCGGAAGTCAGCAATGCCAGCCAAACGATGATGGCAAAGGTGCTGACCGTTCCTTCACAGATGGCGGTCACGGCAAGCATACTCTTTACGGGGACCCCGGACAAAAGGCCGCCGATGGTAACCACAGGACCGTATCCGCCGCCGCCGACTCCCTTGTTAAAACCGGCCAGAGCTGCAAACCCTATCATTTTCTTGGGCCTGTAGGGACGATCTTTTTTGGCGCTGACCACGGAGATAAATCCCATCATCAAAAGCAGGATGGCCACGTAAAGCTTGATCCAGATCTTGTCCACATGCATGACCTTGTAAATGCCGCAGATGGACACGGCCACGGCAATACATCCGGTTACGGCAATGATGATCCAGAGCTTAACGGTTTCGGACATGGGACTGAATTTCCACTCCACATTTTCAAATTCCCGGTGCAGGAAGGCACCCACCAGGCCGGCCACGCCCTGCTGGATCATGACCACGGGCACGATCTGTTTGGGATCGAATCCGATCACCAGCAGAATGGGGGTCAGTGCCGTACCAAATCCCATGCCCGCCGAAGCGTCCATGAATTCAAAAAAAGCGGCCAGCAGCACCACACTCCAGACAATAGTCCAGTCATTGCCCTGGAGACCGTGGGCAATGGTCCATTGGGATTGAATCCTTACGGTGGGTTCAAATGGATTACCGGCCAGCCAGGTTCCCAGCAGAAATACCAGAAAGAAGACGAAGATGCCTCCCAGTGCGGCGCGGACCTGCCGCCATTCCGGAATGAAGCGGTCGGCGATGCTCTGTTTTTCCTTCTCCAGATTCCGGGCAACTTCCCAGCCCATGTTTTTTTCGGTTTTTTCGATTTTTTCGGTCATTGGTTACTCCTCCTCTATTTATGAGTACTATTGGGTTAGATATAGAAAACCTGATCCATGGATTATGCGGGCATTTCCACATTCAGGGCATATTGAAGCACCACGTATCCCAGATAAATTCCCATGAGCCAGAATCCCTGCCATTTTTTGAACCGGCCGTCCTTGTTCATGGTGATAAAGAGTCTGAAAGACCAGAGGATGATGAGCATGGCAGGGAAATGAAAGAAAAAGAAATTGCTGGGAATGGCCAGGGGCCTTGCCGTTGCGGCTGCACCAATGACAAAGAGACAGTTGAGCACATCCGCGCCCACAATATTGCCCACGGTGATCTCAGGATACCCCTTTTTAATGGCAGAGATTGCCGTCATGAGTTCCGGCAGGGAGGTGCCGAAGGCAACCATGGTTGCAGCGATAACATCCTCGGGAACACCGAAGCGAAATGCGATTTCCGATGCAGCGGGCACCAGAATCCGGGCTCCGATAACGACAAGGACAAGACCTCCGCCCACCATCAGCCAGCATTGAAGGATGTCCCTGAGTTCCTCGTCCTCATCTTCATCCTCCATCTGGGCGGAACCGGATTTGGCCCACCAATAGGTAAGGTAGAGATAGCAGACCAGGAGAATCAGAAAAAAGATTCCCACGGGCCTCCCGATCATGGGGGTATCCGGTGATACTGCCAGGCAGATCAGGGAAACTGCCACCAGCAGAGTGGCGGCACCCACCTGCACCCAGCCGGTGCGGTTGAGAATGAAACGGTTAACAGGAACTGCCGCTGCCAGGATGCAGGTGAGGCCAAAGATGAGACCGGTGTCGGCAATGATGGATCCTACACCGTTGCCCAGGGCCAGACCGGGGTTTCCCATGAAGGCGGCCATTACGGAAACAAAGGCTTCGGGAAGGGTTGTACCCAGGGAGATGATGGTGGCGCCGATAACGATTCGGGGAATTCCGGTTCGCTTGGCCAGATCGACCACCCCGTCGATCATCCAGTCAGCGCCTTTGGACAAGAGGATGATGCACAGGGTAACGAGGCCGAGGAGGATGGGGGTGGACATCCCGGATAATGCATGGGCCAGAACCGCCTCATCTCCGATCCATTGCCAGATTGAATGTTGCATGTTGCCTCCTTGATTTAGAAATATGAACTTGGGTTGTGGAAAAGGATTTCATCCTGTTTCCGTTACCCATTTTAAAAAGAGAGATAACAAAAGGTGTGCCAGGGGGATGAAAGCGGAGGCTTTGCTTACAACATATTGAAATTAAATACTATTTATAATGGTAAGATTAGAGTTGACTCGATCAGAACCCAGGGAAGTAACACCTGGGGGTGGACAGTGAAGCCTTGGGGTGACACCTATAAGGAGACAGGATCTTTTTTACCCCTGAAGTCGTCGGATGCGATCCTCGACTCCTTCATCAGCCGGTGGAGGTATTGTCTCTGGATTCCGGCCATATCCGCTGCCTTGCTGATATTGCCCTCGTTTTTTTTGAGAAGTGCCCGGATATATTGGGCATGGAAGAGACGGATATTTTCTTCTTTTGCCTCTTTAAAGTTCATGAATGGCCGGTCCGGGTCCCGTACCGGGCCGGGAAGGCCTTGTTCCGGCACGGACAGGCCCAGGTCGGAGAGGGTGAGGGTATCTGTGGAGCAGAAAATAACCCCCCTTTCAATGGTGTTTTCAAGCTCCCTGACATTTCCCGGGAACTTCATTTTCACCAGGGCAGCCAGGGCAGCCGAAGTGATCCCTTTGATCTCCTTACCGTTGATGGCGGCGTATTTACATAAGAAATACTGGGAAAGCAAAGGGATATCCTCTCTTCTTTCCTCCAGGGAAGGCAGGCGCAAACGGATTACATTGAGCCGGTAGAACAGATCCTCCCGAAAGGTCTTCTCCTGAATGGCCTCTTCCAGGTCCCGGTTGGTGGCGGCAATGAAACGCAGATCAGCCCTGCAGGTTTTGACGCTTCCCACCGGCCGGTACTCCCCTTCCTGAAGCAGCCGGAGAAGCCGGGTCTGCAGAGCCGGACTAAGATCACCGATCTCATCCAGAAAAAGGGTTCCTCCGTCTGCCTCCTGGACCAGGCCTTTCTTGTCACTGACAGCCCCGGTAAAGGCGCCTTTTACATGGCCGAAAAGCTCGCTTTCTATCATGTTTTCAGGAATGGCCGTACAGTTGACAATCACCAGGCGTTTGTCCCTTCGACGGCTGTATCGGTGTAATGCCCTGGCCACCAGCTCTTTTCCAGTGCCGCTGGCACCTGTGATGAGCACGGTTCCAGATGAGGGGGCTGCCTGGCGGATTTTTTCAAATACCTTTTTCATGGAGGGAGAGGATCCGGTCATGGACATATTGGGCATTTTTTCCAGTGCCAGCCTAAGCTTTTTGTTCTCCCGGACCATTTTTTGCAATTTCATGGCTCTCTCCAGGGTTACCAGGAGACGGTCCCTGCGGAAAGGTTTGGTCAGGTAATCGTCGGCACCCTTGCGGGTGGCCTCCACAGCCGTTTCTATGGTGGCGTAGGCCGTGAGGATAACCACCGCAACTTCCGGCCGAAGGGCCTTTACCTGCTCCAAAACCTGAATGCCGGACAAGCCCGGCATTTTAAGGTCTGTCATTACCAGATCAAAGGACCGGCTTTTGAACCGCTCCAAAGCCTTTTTGGGATCCTTTTCAATGACAGCCTCGTAGTCCGTGTCTTCGGAGATGATCCGGTCGATCAGGGTCAGCATGTCCTGTTCATCGTCTATCACCAGAATCCGTTCTTTCATTTTTCCTCCCTTGCCTTCAACAGCTTTATGGTAAAGGTTGTGCCCCCGGAGACCAAATCTTTCGCCCGGGTCTTCCGGCTATGGCATTCCATGGCCCCGCCGAACCCGGTGATAATTCCGTAACTCACGAACAGACCGAGCCCTGTTCCCTTTCCCTCGGGTTTGGTGGTGAAAAAAGGTTCAAAGATATGATCCATGTCTTTGTCATCAATGGCAACTCCCTGGTCCTTGAACCGGATCACCACCATATCGGATTGAAGGTCCATCAAGGTTTGAATGGTCAGCGTCCCTCCCCGGGGCATGGCGTCCGCTGCATTGTTGATCAGATTCAAAAAAACCTGCTGGAGTTTTCGAAAACCCGCCTTTACCGGGGGAAGGTTTACCCCAAGCTCGGTGTTCAGATCGATTCCTTCTTTTTCAAACCTATGCCGAATGATTTTAATGGCGTTCTCCAGGCAGGAATTCACCCCGGTGCGCTGGTAGTCGGACTCTTCCCCGGTGCGCACAAAATCCAGGAGATTTTCTACGATTTCTTTGCAGTGGAATCCCTGTCGTTCAATGATCTTAAGGTCTTCATACTCCTGTGAACAAGGCTCTTTCTTCCCGAGCATCAATTCGCAGAACCCTAAGATGACGCCAAGGGGATTGTTGATTTCATGGGCCACCCCTGCGGCCAGGGTCCCCAGTGAGGCCATCTTTTCCGTTTGGACCAGATGACGCTCCATTTTCTTGTGCTCGGTGATATCCCTGGCAATGCAGAGTACCGAAGTGACCGGCCGGTTCCCGGTTCGGACCGGAACCAGATTGGCATCAAGGAAAACCAGGTTTTCATGATGCAAGAATCCCAGCTCTCTGCGCATACTCTTCGCGCCTTGAAATACCGCCTGGATCATCATTCGCAATTCCCGGGCAATGGTTTCCGGAACCAGTGAAGAGATATCCTTTCGGATATGGTCACCGGCCCTGCATCCGAAAAAACCGGCGGTAAAACTGTTCATGGAGAGAAAAACCGCCTGCCGGTCTACGGTGAAGATGATGTCCTCGGCGCTTTCCACAAGGGACCGGTATTCGGATTGGGTTTTCACCCTTTCCCCGGTCTGCCGGGTCACCTCTTTTTCCATACGTCTGGACCATTTGACCTCAAAAAACATGATGACCGAGGCTCCGGCAATAATGGCAAAAACCACGCCCAGCTGGACAAAGAACTGACGCATGTACCGGTCCCTGACCGCCTGTTCGATCTCGGACACAGGCGCCACCACCGCAACGGACCAGTTCTGGGAAGGGCGATCATGAATGGAAATGGGGGTATAGGCGATCAGCTTTTCCATTTTCCCGGTAAGCCCCCGGTGCCAGCCGGAGATGTATTGGCCGGTGCCTTCCCGGCCGTGGAGCATTTCATCTCTTTGGATTTTGTTGATCTCGACAAAGGAGATGTTCTGATCCCGTTCCTGCCGGGCCTCGAATGCGCTTTTCCCCGCAAAGGAGACATCCGGGTGAAATAGAAACCGACCGGATTTGTCAATGATCCAGGCATAACCGGTCCTTCCCGACCGGATGGTTTTCAGATAGGATCCCAGGAACCAGGCAAGGTTGATGTGGCAGACCACCAGATGATCTCCTCCAGGGGCCACAGGAGAGATGATGGCAAGTGAAATTCCCTGGGACGAAAGCCGGGGATCTGTCACCTGCTGATCAAGGGGAGTGCCGGGGGGGAGTGCCGGGGGAAGCGGCAGGGTCTGTTCAACGGATGTGTGAATTACGTCCCGGCAAAAAGGCTTACCGTACCACGCCCTGCCGGTCCGCCTGTCCCTCACTTCAATACGGGAAACACCGCATTCGACTAACCGGGACAGGGCGGAACGGATGGCCCGGTCAGGAGAGTCTCCCCGCCCCAGGGCCTTGGCTGCCAGATCCACCTCCCGTTTCAGAAACGAAAATCGGTTTTCAATATAGTGCTTGACGTTGTGGGCGATGACCATCTGCTCCTGGTTGAACTGATTGCGCACGATTTTGCTCATCTCCCGGATGGACCACTGGGACATCACAGCACTGGCCGCCACAAAGGCAAGGGCCGTCAGGGCAACGATAACGATGATGCTCTTTTGAACGCCCGGACGCCGGGGCTGGGATGCCTCTCCCTCTTTCCGGTCCCGGCCCCCCAGGGGTTTTATGGGATTGAACAATGTCGAGATCTAAAGTCCTCCCTCTGTTTTATCCGTCCGGCTGAGCTTTTCATTTCAACGCCTGCCAACTATGGAAACCCGTGTATCAACATTCGTGCCAGAATCGGGACAGCAGGCCGGGCAAAGGGGACATCCCTTCTTGGTCGGGAAAAAAGCCGGGGCCGGGGCCAACCTTTGGGGCAAAGATAAAAGATAGTCTGAAAAGATACTTGATATCCATCCCTGCTTTCACTTGCCCCTCCCCGGCAAAAGATGTCTGAAAACTTTACAGGTTGTAAGGATTGGATATCGCCAGCCATGGATTTTCAGCATGATTTAATTCCGGCGATATCCACTTCTTTCCATTAAAAATTGAGCCAAACCATCTATTGATGATGTTTTGGACAAAGACATGATCCAGGTTCCGGTGCCCGGCCGGAAAACGGCACGCAATGTGCTATGGCTTATAGAAAAAGAAAAGTTGATGAACTTTTCGATATTCAAACGATAATCAAATTTTTTTAAGGAGGAAGAACCATGAAAATGAGAAACACCATTATTTATTCTCTGGTAATTATGTTGGCGGCCTTCTGGATCGGAATTCCCAATGGTTTCGCAAATTCGGAGCAAGGTCTTCGGTACAGCTGCTCTGCCCAGGTTTATGAAGCCTTTGAAAATTCCAGGTTGCAGCTTTTTACGGCAAAGACCGGGATTCCCGTTGATCTGTTCATTGCATCCTCAAATTCATGTATTTACCGTGTCATGCAGGATATGACCGATGTTGCCAGCTCAACCCGGCCCATTTACAGACGGCATAAAGATTACGGACTGATAGAGATCCCTTTCTGTAAAGATCCTCTGGCTGTAATTGTCAACAAAGCCCTTCCCGTGGACGAACTGACTTCTGACCAGTTAAGGGGTATATTTTCAGGCAGCATTGCCAACTGGAAAGAGGTGGGCGGACCTAATTTGAAGATCTGGCTGGTGGTTCCCCATGCAGATACCGGGGCCCATAAAAATTTCAGACGCCAAATCATGAAGCATAAGGATATCCAATATGATTATATGACCTATAAATCGACCAGTGTTCTGGACGCTGTTGAAGGATTGCCCATCGGTGCGGTTTCATTTGTTTCCAAAGGAGCTCAGGTCATCCATCCTGAAATAAAGGTCCTGAGTATTGACGAGAAAAAACCAGGGGATTCAGATTATGAATACTACCAGATTTTTTATCTGATTTCAAAAGGGAAGCCTGCCGGTTCCATCGCGAAATTTGTAGATTTCATAAAATCCAAAGAGGGCAAATCCATTATCAAGGAACGGGGAATGCTGCCCATGGAATAGAAAATGGAATTTCTAGGGTCAGCCGGTCAATCAAAAAAATCCGGGACATTGATTTAGGAACGTCAGGTCGTCAATAAGCTTTTAAAAAACATCTTGATTTCGAAGCTTTGGATTCAACGCTCCGCCGCTTACGGCGGGGCGTTTCATTGCCCAGGGTATTCTCATTGGCTGCGTGTGAAAAGAAACAATTATAGTCATGGAAAATTGAAACCGGCCCTTTCGGATCAAAGCAGGGGTCAACTGTCTTCTTTTTTTACACTTTGACAAAATCATTTCCTTCCATCCCGTAATCTTAATTTGTTCCATTGATATAAATCCCTTTAAAAACATAACCTTGCCATTATTCGTTCCAGTGGCACACCTGTTGCTCAGATCAAGGATAAGGGCAGCAAATGAATCTGAAATAAACAGGAGGCGAACATGTTGATAAAAGATTGGATGAGCAAATCCGTTGTAACCATTGACCCCAAGGATTCCATGAACGATGCGGCCAAGTTGTTCCGGACACGGGTGATTTCCATGCTTCCCGTAATAAACTCAGGGAAAATTACCGGGGTTATAACGGATGGGGATATTAAAAAGGCCATGCCCTCGGATGCCACCACCCTGGACCAGTATGAAATAAGATCTTTAATGGATTCCGTTGAAATCGGGTCAATAATGTCCAGACCCGTGATCACCATAGATTGGGATCAGACCATTGACGAAGCGGCCGGGCTCATGCTGGGTAACGGCATCTCCGGACTGCCCGTAGTGGATCATGAAGAAAAATTACGGGGAGTGATCACCAAAAGCGATATCTTCAGGTGTTTTGTTTCTTTTACCGGTGTGGCCAATAAGGGACAGATTTTTTCATTTAAGCTCCAGGACAGGCCCGGTACCATCAAGCTTCTGACAGATATGGTCCGCGGCAGCGGGGGACGGCTGTGCAGCATCATGACCTCCTACGATGATATTGAAGAAGGATTCAGGAAGGTGGTTTTTCACACATTTGACATTGACCCTGAAAAATTCGACAGCCTGGTGGAACGCTTTCTCCAGGCAGGAGAACTCAATTATGTCGCTGACTTGTCTAGGAATTTCAGAAAGCTTTACTAAAAAAGGATCAGGAGGCATGAATGGAAACGCATACACTGGAAAAAAATTTCGACTTTTTTACGGCCCGTCAGGAGAACGAAATCCTCCAGATCAGATTCAAGGAAAATCTTCTCGATCACCTGATCGATTTTACCCGGCGGGACATTGTGATCAATTTTATTGAGAGCATTTCCAAATCAGACAGAATCAAAGTAATCCTGCTTAACTCTGATTTTAGTAAAACCGGTTGTGAGGCCTACTCCCGTTTCATCAGGGAAAAAAGCCGAACCATGGACAGGATCGGCATCCACAGGCTGTTCAACATGACAAGTCAGTTGATTCTCGGGATTATCAACCTGAACCGGATTGTCATCCATGTCTGCTCGGGCTCCGTGATTTCACTCTTTCTCAATGTCAGCCTGGCCTGCGATTACAGGATCGCTTCCCATGACACCATATTCCACAATCCCTATCTTGACCTGGGAATGATCCCGGTGGGCGGCAGTCCCTTTCTCCTTTCAAAGCTGGCAAGAAGCGCCAATATCTGGGAAACCCTTCTTCTAAACAGGAATATTCATGCTGACAAGGCCCTGGAACTCGGTCTTGTGGACCGTGTCGTGCCTCCCTGGAATCTGGACGGTACAGCCCGGGAGACTGCCTTCAAGTTCGCCGCCTGCAGCCTGGGAACCATTGCAGGGCTAAAAAGGCTTGTGAATTTTACCCAAAAGGACTTAAAGGGATATTTTGAAATGGAAGAGAAGGAGATTTTCAGAATAATTGATTCCGGCAATCTGGAAAAGGAGCAGTGAAGATGAGCGCTTCTTCCCAAAAAAACAAAGATCCCGCCATGTTCCCGGCCGCGCATCTTAACGGAATGGCCGGTATCGTGCCGGTCATGAATCATTTCTGCAGATCATCGGATCCATTTCCAGGCTTTCAATGGACGCCCCGGCAGATAATTTGTTTTTCAATACTGAGCCGGGACCTTTTTCTCTTGAACAAACGTCCGCCCCTGTATAGGGGGGGGCTTTAAAGCTCCCGCCTCTGGTTCAGGTATTGTCGAACCAGAGCCCCTGGCCTGGCTCACTCAATGATCGAGGAATAAGGCCCGATCTTTTATGCCCGGGACATCCCCTTGCTTTTTGTTCAGATGATTTACATTCTGTAAAATAACCTGACACCCCCTTTCTCTGTCCATAAAAATAAAAATCCATTTTCCCCATCTTTCCAAAAGGTTGCGGCTGAAATGATTTGAATTTCCCCTGGCATATATCTTGTAAATTCAAGATCTGTAGGGCTTTGGACGGACACTTTAAACGAGGATGCAATGGTAGATTCTTTATCCAGCCGGCAGACATTTTATCTGACATTGACCCGGAAAATCCGGGTTCTTATCCTTATTGTTTCATTTCTTCCCATGGTCCTGGCCGCGGGCATCCTGTTTTACCGGTTCAACCATACCTATACGGAAAAGATCCAGGCCCATATTTCAGAGCTGGTTCAAAAGCATACCCAGAATATCGACACCTTTTTATCGGAAAAGCTGAGAAACATCCGGACCATTGCCTGGTTTTTAAAGATCAGTGACGAGAAACCCGAACGTTTTTTGCACAACAGCATGAACCTGTTGAAAAAGGAATACGGAGACACATTCACAGATCTTGGGCTGATCAACGACAGGGGAATCCAGTTTGCCTATGAGGGGCCTTTCAACCTTGAGGAAGCCGATTATGCCGAGGCAGACTGGTTCCGGAAAGCAATGGACATGCCCTATTATATCAGCGACGTATTTGCAGGATTACGGGGTCACCCCCATTTTATCATTGCGGTGAAAGTCCGGCTGAACGATGCCGATTATATCCTCCGGTCCACCATTAACTTTGCCGAATTTAATTCCCTTGTGGAGAATATCCATATCGGAAAAACCGGTATCGCCTTCATCGTCAATCCCCAGGGTCTCCTGCAGACCCAGACAAACGCCAGAATCAGGCGGGCCGGCATTCTCCCCGTGGCCGACCGCAACCAATACAGGGAGGGTAAGACTCTCTTTACAAGGAAAAAGGATGCCGACGGCAACCCATACATCCATGTCACATCCATGCTCAAAAATATAGACTGGCTCATGGTGTTCCGCCAGGACCTGCAGGATGCCTTTCATGATGTATGGAAAGCCCAGCTGCCCTCCCTGATCATAATGATCCTGGGCTGCGGCGCGGTTCTCTCCCTGGCCTTTGTCCTTCCCAGAAACATTGTCAGATTAATCTCAAATGCGGACCAGAAGAGCGAGGATATGAACAAACAGGTGGTGGAGAGCGGGAAACTGGCCACCATAGGAGAACTTGCTGCAGGCATAGCCCACGAAATCAACAATCCCGTGGCCATCATGATTGAGGAGGCGGGCTGGATCGAAGATCTCATGGAAGAAGAGGATCCGGACCAGGTAAAAAATATGGATGAGATCTCCCGGGCCCTGCGGCAGATCAATACCCAGGGGAGAAGATGCAAGGAAATTACCCACAAGCTGCTCAGTTTTGCCAGAAAGACCGATTTCAAATTAAAAGATGTCCAGATCAACGATGCGGTCAGGGAAATCGTATCTCTTACCCTTCAAATGGCAAAATACAACAATATCACCATCCAGACCCGCCTGGGCGAAAACATCCCATATATACGGATATCTCCCTCTGAACTCCAGCAGGTCATTCTGAATCTGATCAACAATGCCATTGACGCCATGGAAAAAACAGGGGGAATCATCCAGATCGAAACCAGGCTCATTAAAAATGACGGCCTGATTATTTCCATAAAAGATAACGGTCCCGGGATCCCAAAGGACAACCTGGACAGGATTTTTGATCCTTTTTTCACCACCAAGCCGGTGGGCAAGGGAACCGGCCTAGGACTGTCCATATGCTACGGCATCATCCAGAAGATGGGCGGGGAAATAGAGGTGGCAAGCCAGGTGGATGTGGGAACTCAATTTAAGATCTGCCTGCCCTGCCCGGATGAAGGGACCGGAGAAACAGATTTAGGCACAAAATCACTAACAGAGAACGAGGAGAATTAAGATGCAATCCATAAGATTATTGCTCGTAGATGATGAAAAAGCCTTTTTGGAAACCATTGCAAAGCGGTTGGAAAAAAGAAAGGTCATCGTCCACAAGGCCTGCAGCGGAAAGGATGCCCTGGCTGAACTGGAGGAGAAAAAAAATATTGATGCGGTCATCCTTGACGTGAAAATGCCGGGCATGGACGGAATTGAGACATTAAATGAAATCAAAAGACAATATCCCCTTGTGGAGGTGATCATGCTCACCGGCCATGCCACGGTGGAAACCGCCATCGACGGCATGAAACTCGGGGCTTTTGATTATCTGCTCAAACCCTGTGACATCGATCTTCTGCTGGGCAAGGCCAATGATGCCGCAAACAAAAAAAGAAGACATGAAGAAAAAATCGTTGAGGCCCGGATGAAAGAGATCACCGGGCGCATGGCATAGGTGACATCATGACCCGGGATTCCCGAAAGAAAAAAAACATAGAGGTTCTGCTTGTGGATGACGAAAAAGGGTTTCTGGATGTTCTGTCCAACCGGCTTTCCAGGCGGTCCATCCAGGCGACCAAAGCATATTCCGGAACCCAGGCCATACAGATTCTTCGCAAAAAGGATTTCCACGTGATTGTCCTTGACTTGAAGATGGAAGACATGGACGGCATAGAGGTTTTGAAAATAATGAAAACCATGGCGCCCGAGCTTCCGGTCATCATCCTGACCGGACACGGATCATCAACCCGTGAGGGATTGAAGTTCGGCGCCTTTGATTATCTGACAAAGCCCTGTGACCTGGCCGAACTCATGGATAAAATTGATCAGGCCTACCAAACCCTGAACCGGCCTGGGGACCGTAATACAGACGATGACAGCCGATTTCAAATTCGCAGAACCTAAGGAGAAAAGATGTTTTATAAAACCAATGAATTTAAGCTTTGTGTGGCTGTATTGCTTGGGGTGATCGTGTTCCTTGTGCCGAGACCCGAGGGAACACAATTTAAAATCACAGGAGATGTCGGCCAAAGACTTATGGAAAATATTGGCCCGTATTTTTCAATGAAAACGGAGGGGGAGAACTCGTCCCAGGCCTATATTGTAGAGGCCAAACTGCCCGGAACTTCTGAAGCAAGCGCAAATTTTTTGACCCAAAAGGCCCTTGATCTGAACCTTGAAGCCGTTCAGGTGGATTATGTGGACGGACTCTCCCCAAAGGCCAAAAGGTTTCTGGCCATTCTTGTGGTTCTGGTCTTTCTTTTTGTCTTTGAACCCGTGCCCCTGGAAATTACCGCCGTCTGCATCGGGGCATCCCTGGTCGTCCTGGGGATCACAGATGTAAAAAGCGCCTGGGCCCCTTACATGCATCCGGTGGTCATTTTCATCATGTGCTGCCTGATCTTTGCCATTGCCCTGGACAAGGCAGGCTTAACAAAACGCCTGGGATACTATATCATAAAAACGGCAGGAAACAGCGTGACCCGTTTTACCTTTATCATTGCCATCGGACTGGGGATTTCCTCTTCTTTTATGCACGATGCAGCCGCATGCGCCATCGGTATTGTAACCATGCTGCCCATGATGCGGGCCGTGGGCATAGAACCCCATACCAATACGGCAAAGTTCATGATGCTTTCCCTTCCCTTTGCCTGTTCCTGCGGCGGCATGGGTTCCCTTGTGGGCGGAGGAAGGTGCATGGTCTCGGCTGCATTTTTAAAGGAGTTTACCGGAATTGAGATTACCTTTTTCCAATGGATCTTATACGCCATGCCGGCGGCAGTGATAACGGTTCCCATTGCCGTGTTTGTCGTATATCTGGTATACCGTCCGGATCCCAAGTTCAAACTGCCCGATTTTGACGAAGACCTGGGCCCTCTGACCCTGCTGGAAAAAAAAGCCCTGATCATTATTGCCGCCTCGTTCGGTCTCTGGCTGACCAAGGGACTTCACGGCATTGACTATTCGGTGTCCGGCATGCTGGGGGTGACGGCCCTGGTCCTGTTCAAGGTATTGAAATGGCGGGATATCAACGACAACCTGGAATGGGGAACTGCTTTGTTTATCTTTGGAGGCGGCATCTCCCTGGGGCTTGCCATGGGGTATTCCGGTGCGGCCGACTATTTTGCCCACCTGTTTTTTCCTTTGATCCAGGGAAAGGGCTGGCTCTTTCTCTTTATCGGAGTCGGGGTTTTCGGAGCATTGGTCACCAATGCCATGGCAAACGTGGCAGCAGCGGCCCTGATCCTGCCCATTGTCATCCCCATGGCCCAGCTGGAGGGGGTGAATCCCACGATCCTGGCTCTCTGCCTGGGCATGGCCACCTCCTTTGCCATGCTCCTGGTCATCGGGTGCCCGCCCAATGCCATTGCTTACTCTTACCGGTATTTTAAATCATCGGATCTGACCCGGTTGGGCCTTGTGACCACTCCGATTCTGCTCACGGTTTTGGTGGGGGTTGCCGCGGTATGGTGGAAAATACTGGGATTGATTTAATATATAGGGATAAAAGATGAAAGAAGAAGAGAACCGGTCATATCCCCTGGTATTGGTGGATGATGAAGACAACTTCAGGAATGCCATTGCCAGAAGGCTTGGCAAAAGGGGCCTTGTTCCCCTGCAGGCTTCAAGCGGACAGGCGTGCCTGGATATCCTTGGGCTCAACCCTGTGGCCGTGGTTGTCCTGGATGTTAAAATGCCGGGCATGGGCGGCATGGACACCTTAAAGGCAATCAAACAGAGGCACCCGGGGACCCAGGTCATCATGCTGACAGGGGCCGGCGTGATCTGTGACGGCGTGGAAGGCATCAAGGCAGGGGCTTTTGATTATCTGACCAAGCCTGTGGAGATCGAGCACCTGGCCAATAAGATTTCCCAGGCTTTTGATATGATCCGGCTGGAGGCGGAAAGGAAGACCCAGGCCCGATACCGGGAAAAACTGGAAAAAAAGATGATTGATACCGAGCGCCTGGCCGCCCTGGGGACATTGTCCACAGGGATTGCCCACGAGATCAACAATCCCCTGGCCGTGATCAACGAGTCTGCCGGATTCATGAGCCAGGTGCTGGCTTCGCCGGAGATGCAGTCCATTCCGAGACGGGATGCCCTGATAAAGGGGCTTGAAAAAATTGACACCAGCATCCAGCGGGCCCGGAAAATCACCCTTCAGCTTCTGGGCCATGTAAAAAAACAGGAGTCTGCCTGTTCCCAAGTGGATATAATTCAACTGCTCAACGACACCCTGGGCCTGCTGGAAAAAGAGATCCGGGACAAAGACATCCGGATGGTCCGGGAAACCGGCCCGGCCGCCTGCATGATATGGACTGATCCCTATCAGGTCAGGCAGGTGTTGATCAATCTTCTGGACAATGCTATCGACGCCGTAAAGGAGAGGGGGACCATCACCCTGACCGTCCTGGAAACAGAAGATGACGTCCGCCTGGACATTGAGGATGACGGGATGGGCATCCCCGAAAAAAACCTGGGAAAAATATTTGATCCTTTCTTCTCAAGCAAGCCTTTTGAAGAGGGAACCGGCCTGGGACTCTTTGTCGTACACAAGATCCTTTCCAAGCTGAACGGGAAAATCGATGTACAAAGCCGGGTGGGCAAGGGATCCTGTTTTAGGGTCAGCCTGCCCCGGCATGAATCCTCCGGCCCGGACAAATAACCAAATAAATAATTTGATTAAAAAAATAGAAAAGGAGACAGGTTCCATGATAAAGATACCGGCAAAAGTCCTGATCGTGGACGATGAAAAAGATTTTGTGGAGATGTTTTCCCTGCGGCTTGGGGAGCAGGGTGAAAAGGTTTCAATTGCCTACAGCGGAAGGCAGGCCCTGGACATACTTGATAAAATGGCCATTGACGTGGTCATTTTAGATATACGGATGCCCGGAATGGACGGAATAGAAACCTTAAAGCAGATAAAGTCCCGTTTTCCCATTGTGGAGGTGATTTTGCTTACCGGACACGGATCCACGGAAACCGCGGTGGAGGGGATGAAACTGGGGGCATTTGACTATCTGATGAAACCGGCTGATTTCCAGGATATAAAGATCAAACTGGAAAATGCCAGGAAACGGAAAGACGAGCAGGAAGAGAGAATCCGTAAGGCCGAGGCAAGGCTCCTGCTCAGAAGAAGCGGAGACATTTAACCTTGGACCTGCCGGAATGAACTTCCAATTAAGCCTTAAAAACAGAGTCTACCTGGTCAACGCCATTCTCCTGCTCATCACCCTGATCGGAGCCGTTCTCATGATCTGGTACACCTACAAGACCGAGAAGATTTTTAAAAATATCATTGATAAGAACATCGTTGTGTACCAGTCTGCCGAAGCCCTTGGCACCTCCCTTGTCAACCAGAAGGGGTTTGTATCCTATTATCTTCTGGATAAAAATCCCTCATGGCTGGACCAGCTCAGCCGGTACCGCGCCCGGTTTGATGAACACCTGAAAACAGTGGAGGCCATTGTTAGCGAGGAATGGGAGCGCCAGGCCGTTGTCCAGATCCATTCCCGGTATGAGAATTATGTCCGTGTCAGAGACCAGGTGATTGCCCTGTATAAATCAGGCAAATACGAAAGAGGATCTGTTCTTCACAAAGACATCCGGGAGGATTTTTCAAATATTCTTGAACTTTGCGAAAAATTTAAATCCTTTCACAAGGATAAGATTGCCCAGGCCGTCAAAAAAAGTCAGAAAGAATCCAACCGGCTCCGGTATATTGCCTTACTGGGGATTGTCACGGTGATCGTTTTCAGTCTGCTGATCAATTATATTTTTACCCGGCATATTTTGGAACCCATCCGCATGCTTGCCCGGGAAACCGATAAAATGGGAAGGTCCGAATTTTCCGGCAACGAGGTTACCGCTTTGAAAAACAGCGTATACGGACTGATTGAAAATGCCGAAAAGACCCATGAAGAGTTGAAGCACAGCCGGGAAACCCTGATGCAGTCGGAGAAGATGGCCCTGCTGGGCAGGCTTGCCGCAGGGACTGCCCACAGTATCCGGAACCCTTTGACTTCGGTAAAAATGAGGCTTTTTTCCCTGAACCGGTCCTGCCACTTCACAGGGGACCAGCAGGATGATTTCAACGTGATCTCAGGCGAAATCAAACAGATCAATAAAATCGTTGAAAATTTCCTGGAATTTTCCCGCCCCCCCAAATTAAGAACAAAGAAAATCAGCCCGTCAACCGCCGTGGACAACGCCCTTCATCTTCTGGAGCAGCGGCTGGAGTCTTACGGGGTGAGGACAAAACTAATCCGGCGCCTTCCCCTCACGGAAACCCATATTGACCTGGAACAGCTCAAGGAGGTCCTGGTTAACATCATTATCAATGCCTGCGAAGTCATGGACCAGGGGGGATTGATCACCATCCAGGAAGAAGAAAAATATCTGGAGCCCTCTACAAAGGTGGCCGTGATAAGGATCAGTGACAATGGCCCCGGGATCCCCCGGGAGATCATGGATGAGATATTCAATCCTTTTTTCACCACCAAAGACGAAGGGACAGGACTTGGATTGAGCATCGCTTTCAATATCATCAACGAGCACAAGGGATGGCTGGACGTACATAGTGAAAAGGATCAGGGTGCGACCTTTACCATCACCCTTCCCATATAAGGATGAATCCAATGGAAACCATATTGGTTATTGACGACGACGATCAGCTGAGAAAGAGTTTCTGCAAGCTGCTCAAGGAAGAAAATTACGCGGTGATCGGTGCGGCCTCCGGAGAGGCGGGCCTGGAGGTTGCCCAGCAGAACCGGCTCGATTTGGTCATCCTGGATATGCGGCTGCCCGGGATGAACGGGCTTGAGGTGTTCAAGAAGATCAGAGCCATGGACGCCAAACTTCCCGTTATCATTGTGACGGCTTACGGCACCACTGAAATCGCCATTGAGGCCACCAAGAGAGGGGCATATGACTATATTCTCAAGCCCTTTGATGTCCCGGAGATGCTGAGCCTGATAAGCCAGGCCCTGGAAGCCGGCTATTTCATGAGATCACCGGTACAGATGGATGCCTCCCCCCAGGCCCAGTCGGGAGATGCCATCATCGGCCAGAGCAAGAGCATGCAGATGGTGTACAAGGCCATCGGCAGGGTTTCCCAAACCGATGCCACGGTGCTGATCCGGGGAGAATCGGGAACGGGAAAGGAATTGGTGGCCAGGGCCGTTTACCAGCACGGGGTCCGTTCGCAGAAGGCGTTTTTGATCATCAACTGCGTGGCCATCCCTGAAAACCTGCTGGAAAGCGAACTCTTCGGCTATGAAAAGGGCTCGTTCACAGGCGCCTCCCAGAGACATATCGGCAAAATAGAACAGGCAAATAAGGGAACGGTTTTTCTGGACGAAATCGGGGATATGCCCCTGAATATCCAGGCCAAGATCCTGAGGCTGCTCCAGGAAAAAAAGATTGAAAGGATCGGGGGGGAGGAGACCATCCCCGTGGATGTCAGAATCATCGCGGCCACCAATAAAAACCTTGAACAGGCCATTGAAAAGGGAACCTTCCGTGAGGATCTCTACTTCAGGTTAAAAGTGGTGACCATTGAACTGCCCCCCTTAAGAAAGCGCAGAGAGGATATCAAGAGTTTGGTGTCCCATTATATGGAAAAGTTTTCCAATGAACTTCATATGGACAATCCCGGCATCCAGACCGAAGCCATGAAACGGCTGATCGGCTATGGGTGGCCGGGAAACATCCGGGAGCTTGCCAACCTGCTCCAAAAAGTGCTGATCTTTAACCGGGGAGCCCCTGTCTCGGTCAGGGAGCTGGATCAGATCATCGGCGGGAATGAAGGGTTGGTGGCCCCGGAAGAAAGAATCGAATTCAATGAAATCCGGGGCTGGGTTTCCCAAAAACTATCCCATCATCCCGAAACCTGCAGCCTGGATGATTTTGTGGATACCATTTCCAGCATCGTGGTTGAGGAGGCGTTGAAGATCACCAATGGAAACCGCTCCCAGGCGGCAAAATTATTGGATGTGTCCAGGCCCACCCTTCATGCCAAGATCGATAAGTACCAAATCCGGCTGAAAACTGAAATTTCCTAAGGGATTCGGCTTAAATTTTAAATTGGTTCACCAATTGTTTAAGTTCAACGGCCAGCTGGGAGAGTTCAACGGCTCTTCCGTTGACCTGCTCACTCCTTTCCGCCATATCCGAGGCGGATTGATTTACCCTGGAGATATCTTTTGAGATTTCACCGGTCACTGCGGATGTCTGGCTGACATTTACATTCACCTCCTGTATTCCTGCGGACACCTGGCTGACATTTTCGGCGATCTCCCTTGTGGCGGAGGACTGTTCTTCTACTGCTGCGGCGATTGTGGCCACAATATCATTTACGTTGCTGATGATATCTGCAATCCCGGTCATGCCGGAAAGGGAGCTTGAGGCACTTTCCTGGATATTATCGATTTTCTGTTTGATGTCCATTGAGGCCGCGGATGTCTGCCCGGCCAGGTCTTTTATTTCACCGGCAACCACGGCAAAACCTTTCCCGGCTTCGCCGGCCCTTGCCGCTTCGATGGTCGCATTCAGGGAGAGGAGATTGACCTGCTCGGAAATATCGTTGATGGTTTCCACAACTTTTCCGATGGCCCGTGCCGCCTCCCCGAGCTCATCCATTTTTCGGGTGGAATCATCAACCTCGGTAACGGCCTTGTCTGAAATATTGCGCGCGTGTCCTGCATTTTTGGCAATTTCATTGATGGTTACATTCATCTCTTCGGCTGCCGTGGCAACCGTATCGGTATTTGCACTGGACTGTTCCATGGCCGAAGCCACATTGCCCATGTTTGCGTTCATTTCTTCCGTTGCGGCGGACACCGTATCTGAACGGTTTGACACGTCCTGGGCGCCCTGGGTCATTTCTCCGGAGATGGAAGAAAGTTCGCTGGAGGAGGATGAAAGGGTTTCCACACCATCTGAAATGTCTTTGATAAGATTCTGCAGCTTGTCCATGAAGATGTTAAACCAGGAAGCCAATTCCCCTATTTCATCCTTGGAGCTCTGCTCCAGGCGTTTGGTCAAGTCCCCTTCTCCCTTGGCAATGTCCCGCAGTCCATGGACAATGGCATTGACCGGGCCGGTGATCAACCTGGACATGCCCAGACCCAATCCGACACCGATAAAAGCCCCGAGTAAAATCACACCAAGGATGATTTTTACGGTGGATCCATAGGTGGCCTCTGCATTTTCATTTGCCGAATCCGCCAATTCCAGGTTGATTTCAGTCAATTGATTGATATAGCCCCGCATATGTTCAAACTGCTTTTTTGCCTCTCCCAGGCTCAATTCCTTTGCCTGCTGAAGGGCCTTGTTCTCATTTTTCTGGGCCAGGTCAATCACCTTTTTGGATGAAGACTCCCAAGCTTTCCGGGCCTTGTCGTATTCCGGAAAAATCTGTTTTTCCTTTTCAGTCCCGGCGATGGCCTTGTACGATTTCCAGCGGGTATCGGACTGCTCAAAATTATCCTTATATTCTTTTAGAAAACTGTCAAATATCGGAGAACCCGGATCGGCGAAAAGCATGGATCTTTCAGCCACCAAGAGCTGCTGCAGATCCCGGTCAGCCTCAATCAAAAGGTCAATACTCGGCATCTGGACGGCGAAAATCTCCTGGAGGTTCTTCTGTATCCCTGCCACACTTCTATACCCCGTATAGCCGATGATTCCCATCAACAAAATCATGATACCAAACCCAATTAACAGCTTAACCCTGATCTTAATATTTAAAATAAAATTCATTACCGATCTCCTATTGAACGGGATCCAACACCCAAAAAAATTGATGATTTGTAAAAAATTAACAATCGCTGAGAAAGGCCAAAGATAGTTCCCAAGCGAATTGCAGGCATCGTAATACATTTTCTCCCCGTAGAAAGCAAGAAATTTATCGTCTATTTTTTCTGATCATCAAGGCAAAGGGTTACGATTCTCTGCAGCCGAGGGAAATCGCCAAAAACTCCAGAGCCCCACAAGAAGCTGCCGGCCTACCCATATCCTCTCCTCTTCGCATGATTTTTTTGGATATCAAGACGAAACGTACCCGGAATCCCGTAAAAACGGGACGGCCCGGAGGCGCGGCAAAGGGAAGTGGCCTCCGGACCGTCCATAACCGGCCGGAAGGGCCGGAGAATCGGATATATTTAAGCCGTCAACATCTTTTCCATTTCAAAGAACAGGTCCTGTTCCCGGATCACCCCGATGGGTTGATCCTTTTGGGTTACCATGAGCCGCCTGTGATTTTTCGTCACCATGAGAAAGGCCGCCTCCATGAGGGTGGAGCCTGCATCTATGGAACAGGGAGAGGGAGACATGATCTCATGGACCCTCTTGTTTCTGTTTTCCCGGATCTGGACATGGAACAGCCCCTTCCAGAACATGGGAGAATACTCTATGCTGTCGGCCAGAGAGGGTTTGGGCGCATTGAGATAAGCGGGCATGACCGCTTCCAGAAGATCCCTGATGGTCAGTATCCCCATAATCCCCCCGTCCTTTTCCATGACAAGGACGGACCGGTGCCCGGTTTCCATCAATTGGCGGGTGGCCATCCGGGTCCTGAAGGACCTCTTTATTTCGTCCACGGCTTCCTCTATGGTTCTGTCCTCCTGGATCATGGTGTACTCTGCCAGGGGGATCATCACGACGGTCAGGGGATTCTCTTTCCCACCGGAAAGCCTGTCCGGACGGCCCAGAGCCTCCCGGATCTTTTCCGCCAAAAGGTCAATGTCACAGGGCTTTGACAGATAGTCAAAAGCCCCCCCTGACAGGGCCTCTTTTGCAGAGGGCCTGTCCCCGTGGCCGGTGAGCATGATCACCGGGACCCGGGGCAGGATGGCCTTTATCTTTTCCAGGGTCTCATGTCCGTCCATGCCCGGCATTTTGATATCCAGGATGATGACATCGGGCCTTTTTCCCTCTCCCTCCTGTTCAAGGATTTCAAGGGCATGTTCACCGCTTTCCGCCACCTCGGTTTCAAATCCTTTTCTCATTAATAGTTTACGGGTGGTCTCCCGGAACCTTTTTTCATCATCCACCATCAAGACGTTTATCTTCATTCTCCTATCTCCTTAAGTGAGCGTTTGATTTTGGGTTTTATAGACCCCAACGGTGCAAAAGTCAGAAAGGTTTCATATCCAAAGCCCTGATAACCAAGGAGATGGAGCCTTTGTGCATTTTCCCGGAGGGAAAAAGATGAGTTTCCGGAATCCTTTATTGGGTGAAGTCCTGGGTTGCATTTATTTCCCATATCATGTTCCGCGAATTCAAATGTTTTCATCTTTTTTCTCAAATTTTTATGCAATGTTGGGGTGCGCCTGATCCTGTAAAAGTTTGTCCTTTTTCAACGGCCAAAGGCCAGGTATGCCGAAATCATCAAACCGAACTGGATAACCATGGACATCAAAAGAATCGCCAAAGCCTGTCTGCCGGATGTCCTGCAGACATTTTTAAACCCGAGAAAGACCAGGAACCATTTCCAGGGTTCGGTGAGCCAGAGTAAAAACGGCAGCCAGGAAACAAACAGGGTGATCCCCGTGGCAAAGGTATACAGACTGAAAACCATGCCAAATGGAGTCCTTTTCCCCAGGATCGTGACCATGGTGATATAACCGATAAGAGAGGAGATCAGGATCATGCCCGAAGCCCCGAAAAAAAATGCCGGGGCCATCTGCCACAGGGGTTCTGCAAAGGTGCCGGTGAGCAGGCTGGCAAGGGCAAAAAAACCGCAGCTGATCAGGACAAATCCCAGGGCCCTGCCCGGGCTGCTCTGTTCCCGGAGCTCACAAAAAAACCGGCCCGGCTCAATTAAGAGCTGCACCATGGCCTGGGCGTAATACTGGCCGGTTCTTAAAAAGGATTGGCGGTTCATCACATCCTCCTTTGGATATTTTTTTGATCTGCCGGGCATTGGCTTATATCCATTTGTAAATCAGACCCATGATCAGCATAATCATGGTCAAGACGAAAAAAAACTTTCTTTCCGCCTCTTTACTGAAAAACAGGATCCCGTTCTTTAACAGGGTTTTCCGGGATTTTTTATCTTCTAGGGTTCCATTCATTTTGGCATTCCTTTTTTGGATGGGGTCAGAAACCGGGCAGGGATCCAAAGCCCCTGAAGGTCCAGTAAACCCCGGTTAAAACCAGCAGAATAATATTGGCAAAGAAAAACAAGGGAATACCGGCCCTCAGATAATCTTTGGGCTCCAGGTATCCGCTGGCATATACAATGGCATTGGGAGGCGTTCCGATGATCAGGCAATATGCAAATGAAGAGGAAATTGCCGTGGTCATGGCCATAAAGGGCAGATAGGAGGTTCCGGGATGGACCATACCGGCCATATTCAGGGTAATGGGGCCCACGGATGCGGCAGCAGGCCCGTCTGCCATGAGATTGGTAAGAATGGCGGTCAGTCCGTTGCTGATGATCATCAGAGACATGCCCGATTCCATGCCGAACTGGGCCAGAAAATCAATGACCGATCTAGCCAGCCAGTAGGCCGCCCCGGTCTGATCCAGGGTCCTGCCGAATATGATGGCACCGGCATAGAGCCAGACAACTCCCCAGTCCACCTTTTCCTGGTAATCCCGCCAGTTGACGACCCCGGTCATGATATAGCCCATGGCACCGGCCACGGCGATGACGCCGATCCCCAGTCGGATGGGATAGATCCCCATGTTGTAAAAGGTTTTTTCCGTGAACCAGCCAAACACCATGATCAGGAAAATAACCAGGGCCCAGATCTGGGTCCGGCTCCAGCCGCCCATTTTATCGGTTTCAACCTGCAGATGTTCCATGGCAGGGGCCAGGGAGAGAATTTTGGGTCTGAACCTTAAATTGGTGATAAACCAGGCCACGGGAATCATGGCAAGGATAAAGGGAAAGCAATAGGTAATCCATTGGAAGTATCCGATATCCATGCCGAACATATCCGTGAGATAGGTCATCATGATCACGTTTCTGGCCCCGCCTGAGGGGGCCCCGGGACCGCCGATATTGCAGGCCATGGCAATACTGATCATGAGCAGCTTGGCCAGCTCCTTGTCCTCGGGAATTTCGTCGGTGAGGCTGTTCTGATACAGGAGCATGCCAATGGGAAGAAACATGGCGGCCAGGGCATGGTCGGAAATAAAGGCGGCCAGGGGACTGATGATCAGAAAGAAGACCAGGGTAATCCATTTGGTGTTGGGGACAGCCAGTTTTCTGAACATCATCAGGCAGACCCGCTTGTCCACACCTGTCTTGACAAAGGCGGCGGCAAACATCAGGCTTCCCATGATGAACCAGCAGGCATCACTCCAGTACAGCATGGCCACCTCCTTTCTGGAAAGAACCCCGGTAAACACCAGGATCAGACCGATGCAGAAGGCAACCGCAGGAAGGGGGATACACTCTGTTAAAAAACAGACCACCACAAAGAGCCCCATGGCAATCGCGACCTTGATATGCCAGGCCCCCTTGTCTGCCGCCTTTTTATCCTTACCCTCCAGGGTTTCATATTTAAGATCATGTTTTCTGAAGGTTAAGGCCCCCTCCATTAGGGTGGAAAATTCCTGATCACTCAACCGGGTTTTGATGTATTCCCGGGCCCGGTCAAAATTCTTTTGATCGGCCGTGATTCCATATTTTTTACACCATTTCAGATCCCGTTTTAAGAAGCGCTCCTTTTGAACGGCCCCGATGCGGATGTTCTGTTCCATGATCCGCGCGGCGAGCAGCTGCCATTGTTCGGCATCCTGGGCGGTCTTTTTAAAAATCTTTCCGGTAATATGGTTGATGACTGCCTTGGGGCCGACATTGTACTCGGTTCCCACATCCTTCATCCCATAGGGGGTGGGTAAAGCCAGTACCCCGAAAAAAAGGATCACCGGTATGATGAAAATTTTCCAGTTGATGTACTTGTCATAGCCGGTTACTTTTTTCACTTTTTTCATCTATCTTCCTCCCGTTTTTTCATTCGTCATCATTTTTCAGGATTTCACGGGGGGACCGCATATATCGTTTGGTCTGGGCCGCACGTATCTTTTGCTCCTGAAGTTGGTTTTTTTCAAAAGCTGCCTTGGCTTTTTCGATAATTTCATCGATATCCGCAGGTTTCACCAGATAGTCGTTGGCCCCGGATTTGAGGCCGTCAATGGCCGAATCCAAGGTGGCGTGGCCGGTGAGCATAATGACTTCCACAAGCGGGTATCGGGCTTTAATGGCTTTCAAGGTTTCATTCCCGTCCATACCCGGCATTTTGACATCTAAAATCACCACATGAACGGTCCGGGTTTCCAGAATTTCAAGGGCCTGGTTTCCGTTCAAGGCGGTCAGGGTCTCAATTCCCGTTTTTTCAATTAGTTTCCGGGTCGTCTGAAGATACCGCTCTTCGTCATCCACCAGCATGATTTTCATTTTTTCCATGATTTACCTCCTTGCTGTTTACGGGGTTGACCGGCAGTTCAATACAAAAACTTGCACCGGCGTTGTCCCGGCTTGTTAGATTCATGGTTCCTCCAAAACTCTCTATAATTCCGTAGCAGACACTCAGGCCCAGGCCGGTCCCCTTGCCCACGGGCTTTGTGGTGAAAAAAGGAGAAAAGACCTTGTCAATATTCTCAGAGCTGATGCCGGTCCCGTTGTCTGTGATCGTGATTTCCAGCCGGCCTTCATGGTTCACCCGGGCCTCAACCTCCAGGATCCCCCCGGAGGAACCGTGTTTCTGGGCAATGGCATCCATGGCATTGTTGAAGAGGTTGAGCATGACCTGCTGGAACTGGGAAGGGTCACCCATGAATCCCGGAAGATTCTTCGGGATGTTTTCAACCAAATCAATGCCGTTGACCCGGGCCTTGTTTTCAATGAGGTGGAGAATGTCGGGTATGATTTCGCCGGGATTGAGCCGCTCGGGTTTGATCTCATTTTTCCGGCCGAATTTCAGAATGGAGTGGGTAATGGCCGAACACCGGTCGACCTGGACTTTAATCTGGTCCAGGCTTTCCTCCATTTCAGCCATGGTTTGAGGCCATCCCTCATCCGAAACCGGTTCTTTTGGGATTTTCCCGGGAGACGGCAGATCCAATAGCAAGGATTGAATGAGGGAGTGTTCCGCCTTGATGATCTGCAAAGGATTATTGATCTCATGGGCAAATCCCGTGGCCATTTCCCCGATTTCAGCCAGTTTGACGGCCCGGATCAGTTGATTGCCCAGGCTTTTTTTTTCCATGCCCAGCCGGTCAATGTTGTTCAGAATCCGCCGGGTGGTATAAAAGGCCATGGCCAGGATCACCATCCCGCCAACGGCCATGATGACAAGGTTCAGGACAGCTGCCCGGTAAAGGGATGCAAAGGCATCTCTTTTTTCCTGGCGGACCACCAGGAGCCAGTCCCGGTTTTTCATCCAGGTGGCGGCATATAAGTACTTGTTTTTCGACGCATCTGACCGGATAAAGGTCTTGATACCTGTTTCAGGAAGGGGGATGGATTTAAACTCAGGATCCCTATCCAGGATCCGGAGGCTTCCCGACCGCCTCTTGCTCTGGGTGATGCCGGTCTTGTTGAGGATATAGGCTTCTCCGGTTTTTCCCATTCTCACCCCGGAAACCAGCCGCTCAAAAAAAAGGGTATCAATGGTTGCCCTCATCACCCATGCCCTCTCCCCTGCTCCCCGGCGCACGGCAATTATAAAATGGGGAACCAGGCGGTATCCCAGGAAAATATCGCTGACATAGGACCCGTCCTCCATCACCCGTTTAAACCAGGACTCATCCCTATAGGTTTTTCCCTTGAGCCGGTATTTTCCGGAATATCTCAAATGATTCCCCTTGGAATCAAAGATCCCCAGATCCACAAAGGCAGGGGACCTTTTTTTTAAATGGTCAAACACCTGGTCGACGGTCCCGGACCGGGTCAATTCTTTAAAATCATAACTGTCCATGATCAATCGAAGATCTGCCCGGCGCTCTGTCAGAAAAGACTGGATCATTTCACGGTGATCCCCCACGATCCGTTCCAGGCTGGAGAGGGTCTTCTCCTCAAGGGCGGTGGCAAAATGCGTAAAGCCAACACCCATGGCCAGGGTAAGGGGAATCAGGGGGACGATAATCATGGTAATCAAAATGGATTTTTTCAGCCGGCTCCGGTTCACCGCCTGGCCCGGATCTGTTTTTTCCGCTTTCATCCTCTTTCTCCTGCGCAATAGGCAATTCACATTCTGACAATGCAGATAGCAACTATGATACCGATACCGGCCTGGGCATGATTTTTTATTTAACCAATTGGAATGAAACGAGGATTATCAAACCAAAACTCTGGGCCCGCCCGCCCGGGCATGAAGAACATGTCGGTTTTTTTTTCAGAGTGTAAACCTTATGGATACCTCAACCCCCAAGGACAGGGTTCCATGAACTCTTTCTTACAGTTCCCGGCCGACCCATGACCGCAATTGGCAGACCTCTCCCATGAACTCTGTTTTCCTGATTCTGCTGGCATATCCCTTGCTTTCAATATCCGGTATCAGGCATGTGCCGGAGATATGCTCAATAAAGAGTTCCCCATTTTTCAATCCATAATGTTTTTAGATAAAGGAGAAGTTTGATGAGCAGAATAAAAAAAATATTGGCCTGCGTTGATTTTTCGGAATATTCATCGATGACACTTGAGTATGCAATGGACTTTGCAAAGGACACAGACCGGCAGATTGTGGCTTTCCATGTCATCAATCTGCGGGCGCTCAAAGGGGTTGAGAAAATTACCAATTTTCTGCCTTCCGAAGCTGCTGAAAAGGAAAATAGAGAAAAAAATCCTTTGGAAGGAATCGATTCCTCTGCCAACTACCTGCCCTACGATGCCAGTGATGAGAAGTATATTGAGTCTCTCAGGGAGGAAAAAAAAGCGGCCATGGAGAACCTGATAAAAGATCTTTTTTCAGATGAAAAATCCAGGATTGACATCAAGATTGAGGCGGGAAAGCCCTATGACGCTATTCTGAAAGCCATTGAAACAGAAGAAGCGGACCTTGTTGTGATGGCAAATAAGGGCAGAACCGACCTGTCAAGGGTTCTTTTCGGCAGTTCCGCAGAAAAAGTATTCCGTCATTCTCCTGTCCCTGTCCTGGGTGTCAGGGATAAGAACAAATTCAAAAGGAAATAAGAGACCCAAATCCATTGTCTGTCGAGCCGCCCGGAGCTGATCTGATGCTCTTTTGGGTGGCTCTTTTTTTGCCCGAAACAAGATCTTAAACACCGGGCCTGCCTCCGGGAAAGAGACCCCTGCCCCAAGGTGTCAATCTCTTTTACAGGTTGGAAAACAATTGATGAATAATCCGTTTTTACAAGACAGGGCAAACATCCTTTCATCGCCGGACAGGCCTGTTGGATAAGGATTCAGAATTATAAATAAAAATGGCACGCCATTTGCTGATACAAGGCACAGGGTAAAATCGTTCTTACCCCAGGTAAAACCCATAAAAAGGAGAAAAAAATGTCCGGAGAAAAAATTGAACAAAAAAAAAGAAAAGTTGAATTTTTTTTAAACGCTCCCCAGGCAAGCGAGGTCATTCTTCTGGGAGATTTTAATGAATGGAACGGGAAAAAACACAGTTTGAAAAAAGGGAAACTGGGTACCTGGGAGGGCATATTGATGCTTCCACCGGGTACCTATGAGTACAAGTATCTGGTTGACGGCCACTGGTGGGAAAAGACATCGAACCATCATAACCGGATCAACTCATTTGGAACATATAACAATTTGATTACGGTTGACGAATAAAGAATCCGGCCTGGGATCCTGCTCAAAAATCAACCATAGACCAGGGGCGCAAAATGAACCGGGCCCTGGATGATAAAAATAGACGGATAATGAAAAAGGAGAATGGAAATGGATAGAAAATTGGATAAGATTCTGGCCTGCGTGGATTTTTCCCCCTATTCCTTATTGACCATGGAGTATGCCCTGGAATTCGCAAAGGGAAGACAGACGCAGATCCTGGTATTTAACGTCATTAATCAGAGCGATCTTCGGGGGATTGAGATGGCAGCGGGACATTTTCCAGGATGTTTTCCAAGCGGGATGACCTCCCAGGAATATATAAACCGGATTAAAGAAGAAAGAAGCGGAAAAATAAAACTGATGATCAAGGAACATTTCTTTGACGAGAAATCGCGGATGAGCATCAAGATCGATACCGGCATTCCCTATGAGTGCATTTTGAACGCAATAGAAACAGAGGGGATCGATCTGGTGGTCATGGCCAATAAAGGCAGGAGCAACCTGGAAAGATTCCTGTTCGGAAGCTCTGCAGAGAAAGTGTTCCGCCATTCTCCCGTTCCGGTTGCCAGCGTCAGGGAGCGGGAGAAGATTTCCTAAAAAAAAACCACAGTGCCCTTGTCCCTGGCAGGAAAGGACTATCCAAGGATGAAGGATTTGACATGGGCCGTGTTCCCCGGCAAGTCATATCCGCTGCCAGGAAAATGAACGTGTGGGGAATACCCTGAATCAGGATGAAAAAAAGCGGGGAGGTAAAAACGTGACAACCATGAATCTGCACAGACTTTTTAACCCGGAATCCGTGGCCGTAATCGGTGCCGGGGAGAGAAATGGTTCTATCGGGTATTCCATCATGAAAAACCTATTTGAAACGGGGTTTAAAGGAAAAATCTTTCCGGTAAACCCCAAATATAAACAGGTCATGGGCATTCCTGCCTTTTCCGATATCCGGGATATTGGGGAAGCAATGGATATGGCGGTTATCGCCACACCCATGACCCATATCCCGGAGATTGTGGATGCATGCGGCAATGCCGGTCTCGCAGGTGTGGTGATCATCTCATCGGGCGGAAAGGAGACAGGGGAAAAAGGCCGGGACATGGAGAGACGGATAATGGAAAAGGCCCGGCCCCACAATCTAAGGGTGATCGGGCCGAACTGTCTTGGCATTATGAATACCTCCAGAAACTTGAACGCCAGTTTTGCCCATATCTCTCCCCTGCCCGGGAAGGTTGCGTTTTTATCCCAGAGCGGTGCGGTCTGCACCTCTGTGCTGGATCTGGCCCACCGGGAAAACTTCGGGTTCAGCCATTTTATCAGTCTGGGTTCCATGCTGGATGTGGATTTTGCCGACATGATCGATTATTTCGGGTCCCTGGACCATGTAAGCAGTATTGTCATGTACATGGAGAGCATCACCAATATCCGTAATTTCATGAGCGCTGCCCGGGCCGCTTCGAGGCTCAAACCGATCATCGTTCTTAAATCCGGAAGATCAGCGGCCGGGGCCAGGGCAGCCGCATCCCACACCGGTGCCCTGGCCGGTGTGGACGGGATCTATGACGCCGCATTCCAGCGGGCGGGAATTTTGCGGGTCAATGAATTTGAAGAGCTGTTCGACTGCTCGGAATTTCTGGCAAAACAGCCGCACCCCTCGGGCCCCGGCCTCGCAATTGTAACCAATGCCGGAGGACCGGGGGTGATGGCCGCAGATGCCCTGGCCTCCCATGGAATGGAACCGGTAGAATTCACCCCTGAAACCCTTGCACGGCTGGACAAGATTCTGCCCCAAAACTGGAGCCGGGGAAACCCCGTAGATGTGCTGGGGTCCACCGATCCAGGGGCATATATGGAGGCGGTTAAAATCTGCACATCGGCCCCTGAGGCAGATGGCGTTCTGCTGATCTGTTCACCGGCCGGAACCATGGATACCCTGGGACTGGCAAAAGCCCTGGCAGACCACTTGAAAACGGCTCCGTGTCCTGTTCTGACCGCCTGGATCGGGGGAGATAATGTGATAAAGGCCAGGCAAATATTTAATCAGAGCGGTGTTGCTACCTATGATTCGGCCGAACGTGCGGTAAAGGTGTTTAAAGATCTCTATCAATATGGCCGGAACCTGGAAATGCTTAGTGAAATTCCTGTGAGGGCCGATGTCAGGCTGAAGATAGACCGGGAGCATGCCGACCGGATCCTGGGCCAAGCGCGAAAGAAAGGAGAAAGGAGCCTGGCCGAAGCAGAGGCCAAATCTCTTCTCCTGGCTTATGGGATCCCTGCAAACCAGACAAAAATTGCAGATTCCGAAAAAACGGCCATAGAACTTTCCTGGCAGACCGGATTTCCGGTTGTTCTGAAAATCTGTTCCAGGGATATCCTGCACAAATCCGACTGCAAAGGTGTGGCCCTTGATCTTAAAACCCCTGAAGAGGTGAAAACCGCATACCGGCAGATCCTGGGAGATGCAAAAAAAAGTTTTCCGGATGCCGATATAAAGGGGGTGACGGTTCAAACCATGCAGCCGACCCCGGACTATGAGCTGATTATCGGAGCAAAAAAGGATGATCATTTCGGTCCTGTAATCCTTTTCGGCATGGGAGGGATTCTGACCGAAATTTTCAGGGATTCGGCCATGGGTCTTCCCCCGCTGAATCAATCCCTGGCAAGGCAGATGATCGAAAAAACAAAAATTTCAACCGTGCTGAAAGGATTCCGGAATATCCAGCCGGTCGACAGGACCCGGATCGAGGAAATCTTGATCCGGACAGCAAGGCTTGTAACGGATTTTCCGGAAATTAAGGCTATCGATATCAACCCCCTGGTGGTCAAAGACGGAACTCTCACGGCAGTGGATGCAAGGGTCCTGATTGCCCCTGCCGATGTCGCCTCCCCCATGCACCTGATCATCAGTTCCTATCCCCGACAATATGAAAAACAGGAGACCACCGTGGACGGGCACGACTTCTTTATCCGGCCTATCCGGCCCAGTGATGCGGATCTTCTCCTGGATCATTTCTGTTCCCTGTCCCCTCGAAGTATTTATATGCGGTTTTTTTCGCCGCAGAAAAAATTGTCCAGGCAGATGCTGATCAAACTGACCCAGATTGATTATGACCGCGAAATTGCCCTGGTGGCATTGATGGGCGATGGGCCGGCCCAGGAGATGGTAGGCGTATGCCGGATTATCTTATATCCGGACGGCACCCAGGCCGAATTTGCCATGGCCATCAGCGATCATTGGCAGGGCCGGGGAATCGGGTCCTCCCTTTTAAAGGCCTGTCTAAGGGCGGCCTGGGATAAAGGAATCAAACGGGTCATGGGCCTGGTCCTGGCAGAAAACACCCAGATGCTGAAGCTGGGGAAAAAGCTGGGATTTACCATAGCCCGGGTGTCGGAGAGTTCCGAATATGAATTGGTCATTGAATATGAGCAGATGAAAATGGTCTAGAAAAAATATGCGTTTGCTGTCTGGCAGGATAAGGACGCTGAATGATATTGAAAGGAGAGGGGATTGAGTATCTACACGGGAAGAGGAGATGACGGAACCACAGGGCTCTTGAGCGACGAGAGAGTCCCTAAGAATCACGAACGGATTGATGCCTTTGGAGATATTGATGAATTGAACGCCACCCTGGGAGTGCTGAAATCAAGCCTGGCAGACGACGCCGTTGAATCAACCCGTCAGATCAGCCGGATTCAGTCGGATATGCTCAAGATCGGTGCCTATCTTTCTGCCTGGCGGGATGCCCCCATACTTGAACGGCTGGAGAAAATCGACGATACCGACATCCGGTTCATGGAGACGGCCATTGATTCCATGGAAGTAGGATTGCCCCCTTTGAACGGATTTCTGGTTTATGGAGGCCATCCGTGTGCCGCCTGGAGCAATTTTGCCCGGGCCGTCTGCCGCCGGGCGGAAAGAAAGGTTGTCGGCCTGTCCATTGAACTGAAAGTCGGGCGATCTCCCAGGCATATGAAGTACATCCTGGTCTACCTCAACCGCTTGTCCGACTACCTATTTCTTTTGGGACGAAAGTTCAATTGCCTTACCGGACTGCCGGAGGATATCTGGAAAAGCTGACAGCTTTTGATTTTTTTGATTTTCCGGCCTGGAATGGGGTGAAAAATTATCGACTCCGGCTTTTTCAATTGACTTGCATTCAAAGGTGCAATAGGCTTTTTCCACAATAACTTTCCAACCAGAAGGGGTCAAAATGAGGGACAGAATTAAAATTATCCTTGTCACATTTCTAATGATTATCGCTTTTACCGGGTGCAGCAAACTGACCCGGGAAAATTACGATACCATAAAAATCGGCATGGATTATGAACAGGTTCAAAAAATTCTTGGGGAGCCGGACAAGTGCGATTCAGCCCTTGGAGCCAAAAATTGTATCTGGGGAGATACCGAAAAGAACATAACCATAAAATTTGTTGCAGACAAAGTGGCTTTTCCAACGATGAAAGGGTTGTAAAAAAGCCAAAAAAATTTGAGGGAAATAATCCTTACCGGGCAGTTCCCTTACGGGTAACTGCCCGGATAATAAGTTCTCAAACCCGATCCTGGCCATTGCCCACGCCATCGCTCCGGAAAGATAGGCCCTTTCAAATGAATGCCAATACGGCTGCTGCAAAGTCATGGGGGGCTTCCTGGGGCGGATTATGGCCGACACCGGGAATAACCCGGTGCTCATATTCTCCCGTGAAAAAAGGACGGTGATGAATCGAGCCGCCCGAAGGGGCAACCCCGTCATTGTCTCCGTCAAGAACCACCGAAGGGACCGATATTTTGGGCTGTTTGGTCAAAAGGGTTTCTGTTTCTTCCACGGCCGGATCCCCGGGAACCTGTCCGAAGCGATGCCGGTAGGAATGAATGACCACATCAACAAAATCCGGATTGTCAAAGGAGGCGGCCGAGCGGTTATACTCTTCGTCTGTAAACTCCCAGGCCGGTGACCAGAGCCGCCAGAGGAGCCTGCAAAATTCACGGCGGTTTTGATCCAGACCTGCCCGTCCCCTCTCGCCATGGAAATAGTATTGATACCAGTAGCGGTATTCGTCTTCCGGTTCCACGGGATTTACGGAATCCGGAATATCCTGGATATTATACCCTCCCACGGAGACAAGGCCGTGCACGCGTTCAGGCCAGAGAGCCGCCGATATGCAGGCCGCCCTTCCCCCCCAGTCAAAACCGGCAAGAACGGCTTTCCTGATCCCTAAGGCATCCATCAATGAGAGCAGGTCGTGGCCCAGCACGGCCTGCTGGCCCGAACGCAGCGTGTCCGGTGACAGGAATCGGGTTGGACCGTAACCGCGCAGATAGGGTACGATCACACGGTACCCCTCTGAAACCAGGAGAGGTGCCACCTGGTCATAGGCGTGCACATCATAGGGAAAGCCGTGAAGTAAAAATACCGGTGTCCCCTCTGACGGGCCGCTCTCAAAATAGGCGACCATCAGATCACCCGCTTGAATCCTTTTCAACATGGTCTTTTTCCTTTATTTTCAAATTTCCAGCTTCCGGCCAAAAGATAAAAGATCCTGCCTGCTATCGTCTTCACCTGACGGAATGGCTCTCCTTTGACAATTCATCCATAAGATGCTCAATAGCCTTTTTAAGCTGAGTATCCTGCCCGGAACAATAGGGGACCTCCAGGCGGACTTTGATATCCGGCTCAACCCCGGTCCCTTCCAGGTTGACCCCGTCGATCCGGCAGCTCTGCACGGCAAGAAAGAGCAGATCTTTATTGGATAAAGGGAAAAGCCGCCCCCCAAGGGTATGCCCAGGGGTCTTTTCTCCGATCACTGTGGCCAGCCCGTACTTTTTAGCGCCAAAAGCCAGCATTTCCTTTCCACTCCGGCTGAAACCGTTGACCAGGTAAACGGCCGGTTTTCTCCACTGGGAATCGACAATGCTTTTCTTTCCCTCTCTGTCAATCATTTCAAGGACCGGGATCTTCCGGTTAAAGAGATTGAGATAATAGGGCCAGGCCCCTCCCAGACCGTACCGCAGATCAATGATCAGCCCATCTGCCTTTTTTAAGCTCCCCCAGACAAGGGCATTGAGCAATTCCCGGTGATACTCTTCCCCTGCATAGGAGTAGATATGGATATAGCCAATCTGCTTTCCCCCCTGTTTGATCATCCGGATGCTGGCTTTTTCCGCATCCAGCATCTCCTGTTTGGGATCGACCAGAGCCGGTTTCATCATGATTTTGAATGGCTCGCCCTTTTCCTTTCGCCTGATTACAAAGGGGACCTCCATTCCCACCAGCGGACTCAGGCAAGCAATCGGGGTATAGGGAGCTTTGTTGACGGATAAAATCTCGTCCCCTTTTAACAATCCGGCTTTCTCGGCAATGCTTCCGGCAAGGACAGAAACCACATGCACCCGTTTTTGAAAGGTTTGGGTGATGACACCGATGGTCGGATATCTCACCTCCTTTTCCCGGAACAGGGCCCCGACCTCCGGGATATTCGAAAACAGGGCGGCCAGGTGATAGTATTCGTAATCCTCTCTTGTCAGATAATAGGTATGGGAGGCCTTGAGTTCACCCAGCATGGCATTGACAAGGCCGGCAAATTCCTTTTTGCCGGAGATCTGCCCGAGCCGGCAAAGGTACTTGTTCTTGATGGCCGCAAAATCCCGTTGAATCCGGACAGGATCATAAAAATCTTTCTCCACGACCCTGGTGATCTCCTCAAAAAGATCGGGATAAGAACATGCCGCTGCAAAAGAAGGCCCGGAATATCCCATGAAAATGGTCAGCCACAGGCTGATGGTTAAAATGATCCGTCTATCCCTCATCTTATCTTTCCTGTCTCCTTAGGGCTGCTTAGAAAGGAATAAATTACCGCCCGGTCAGCCCATTGTTGAAAATCTTCTTCCAAAGTCCCTCACCGCTTTAATTGAAACTCCACCGTAAAAACAGACCCACCGGATTGATAGCAATCGCTTTTTTCCCTGCAGAAAGAGCAGTCATCGATATTTCCCGGGCAGATGTCATCCCTGCCGGGGATAAATCCGCATCTTTTTGAAGAGGCATGGATGGAAAAATGATATTTTTCAGAAAATATCTTCATCCTCAGCAGATCCGCCCCCCTTCCGCCGGCATTGAAGTCAAAGGGTTTTTTTGAAGAATAGGCGGCTGTTCCCTGCGTGGTGAAAAACCCCTTAAATATCCTTGCCTGGTCATCTCCGAGGATTCCCACCCCATAGTCCCTGACCGAAAAACCGGGCCCGGGTTCCCGGTTAAAGACCGTCACCTGGATCTTCCCCTGATCCGGGGTATTTTCAACGGCATTTTTGATCAGGCCGGAAAAGACCTTTTCCAGGGGTTCTGCCGGAATCATTACAGGGGGGGGCGTTTCCAGAAATTGTTCAATCTGAAGGTTCCGATGGGCGAATTCAGGCCCCATCTTTTCAAGGCCGTGCCGGATAAACTCATCCAGAAAAATCTCCCGGGGTTCTGCGTTTTTGGTTTCAAACATATCCCTGATCCGGGTCCGGACCTTGTCCAGAAGCTCTGTCCGGCCCGTTTGGGTCTCGATGATATCCTCAAGCAGATCTGCACACTCGTCCACAAGAAAGGAGAGCCGCTGACGGGTTTCAGATTCTTCTCCCAGGATGATGTCACGGACTTTTTCCTGGAGGTCCTTGATCCGTTCCACGTTTCTCTGGGCCCTGTCCATGGATCGCTTCCAGGAGTCGTCCGGAAGGGTCTGCAGTTTTTTTTCAAGGATCTGCAATGTACCGCTGAAAACGGAAACCGGGGTCCTGAGCTCATGGGAGAGATGATTGATTGCCTTGGTTTTTGCCCGGTCCAGGCTTTGGAGTTCTTTATGGGATTGTTTCAATTCATCGGAAAACCGGGCATTTTCAATGGAAAGTCCCACGGTTCCGGCGATCATCCCCAGCAGCTCCATATCCGAATCTTCAAACAATCCCTGGGATTTATTGAATGCCGCCAGTACACCGATGATCCGGTCATGGCTCTGGATGGGAACCAGCACATAGTTGTCAAAGGAATATCCGAACTCATGATCTCTTTCGACATAGCGGGCCGAATCTTTGTAGGCATCGTTTACGATCAGCGGTTTTCCGGTTTTGACAACCTCTGCGGAAGCCAGGCTGTCAACGGGCAGCCGGATCTCCTTTACCCTTTTTTTGGTTGCCTTGTCATCATCGGCTACCCCCGGGAAAAAGAATTCCTTTCTTTCTTCATCCAGGAGGATGACAAGGGCTCCCTGGGTGGACAGCAGCCGTTTGATTTCAGAAGTGATATAGTCGAGAAGCTCTTCAAGATCCGGGTATTCCGGCAGGGCCGTGCTGATCCGAAGCAGGGCCTCATTGTTCCGGGCAATCCGTTTCTCCCGGGTGATGTCCCTGAAAATGACCAGTTCTCCGGGCACCCCCATCTCTGATTCGGAAAAAACAGCCCCCCTTGCAATGACATCCAGGAGCCGGCCATCCTTGGTCATCCGCCGGGTTACGTAGCGGGTCAGGGTTCTTTGTTCAAAAAGTTCCTTGAGTTTTTCCGAGGTCTCGGGCCCGAGCTCCGGGGGAACAAACCTGGCCCGACCCTCTTTGATATCCTCCAGGGTCCACCCGAAAACCTTGGTAAAAGAAGGATTGAGATAGGAGATGCCGCCCTTTAGCGTAAACGTGGCAACCGGATACGGGGCAAAGTCAAGCAGGGTCCGGTAGCGTTTGGCCGATTCCTTTAAAGAGACTTCATTCTGCTCAAGGGCGGCAACTTGACGTGTTAGATCCTCGACCTGCTGTTCCAATTGCTCATATGTGGCCTTTTGGGTCATCATAGATCTCCAAATCCGAAATTATTTCAAAGGATAGCATCGGGATTGCAGAACTTCAATGAACAAGAAAAAAGAATCAAGCACATTGGATTTGATTTCAATCCGATTGTCAAAGGAACATGAGCGGTAACGAAACCGGGCTGATATCCGCGAGGACTTTCAAACCGGAAAGATGGATTCCATCTTTCCGGTTTGAACCTAGGAGACCGCTTTGAGGTCAATGGCAATTTAACCGTCGCAGAAACGATCCGCAAGGTCATAGATTTTTTCAACACGGTTGAGATACTCACCGTTGTATAGACCGCAGCTGGAACCCAGAATCAGGTCCCCGGCCGGTCCCAGGCCCGTAAGGATCTGTTCCAGCCGTGTCTTCTCCTTTGGCGGAAGAGAATCCGATTCCAGCATTTCAGTCTCAATTCCGGCCATGATCATGATCCGGGAATCAAACTGCCGGTACAGGTTTTCCAGGTCGTTGATCCTGCTTTGGATGGCGGCAAACCCATGGATATGCCAGGATTGGATGAGGGGGATAAGGGAGGTCAGGTTCCCGCAGGAATGAAGGAAGACGGGAGTGCCTCTCTTCCCGGACTCTTCAACGGCTCGGGCGTAAAAAGGGCTGCACAGGGCATCAATATCCGAGGGACTGACAAAGGGGCCCTTATCCGATGCAAAATCATCGGCAACCACCACAGCCGCCGCCGAGGCATCCAATACCCGGGATACCAGGCCCAGGCTTTTTTCCGATTCCGCCTGATAGGCCTCAAAGATCTCTTTCCGTTTAGAGATCCAGTCCGTCATCAGCCCCAGCAATCCCATTTTGTTGACCAATTCCTGAAACGGGCCGTCAACCACGGCAAGAACCGGACCCTCATATAGATCAACGGCGGTCTGGACATCCCGGCACGGGAAATACCGGTATCCCAAAGCAGGTTTATCTGACGGATCATGGGAAACCGGCAGACAGACCATGGAATGCTGGAGCCGGTCCGCCATCCGGATATGATCTTCCAGGGTATCTTTTAAGCCGGCATGGTGAAAAATCTCTGTGCCGAGCCAGAGTTCTCCCCTGGAAAGGGGAGTGGTGCTGCTTTTAACGATTAAGGTCTTGAATTTTTCCAAGGAAGCAGACAATTTTCCTCCGATAAAAAGCGGCCGTTCCGACCGATTTAGGGTTTAGCGATCAATTTCTCTCACCGGCTTTGAATGATCCATGCTCTGTTCTTTATCGACATCCAGAACATATATCCAAGGAAGCCGATTACCGCCTGCATGATACCGATGAACATTATAAGGTGGCTGGTATCCAGGGAAATCAGGAGCATCCCGATGCTGCCCATGATAAAGCCGGTAAAGTTAATCAGGGACGAGGCCGACCCGGTGTCGCCCTCCTGCTGTTCAAGCATAAGGTTGGCGCTGGGCGGCCTCATGGCGGTAATGGACATGGTGGAGGGAATCATGGTGAGGGCAAAGACAAATGGGGAAAACGATCCCAGGATACTGACCAGTATGCCGCTGACGGTCAGCACCATAAAACAGGTGCTGATGATGGTGTTTGCAGGCCACAATTTGGATATTCTGATGTACAGGATGGGGCCGACCATGGCACCACAGGCATTGGCTGCAAAGAACAGGCTGAAGGCCTGCTCGCTGAGTCCGAAGCCCTGGATATAGATGTAGGAAGATGCGGCAATAAATGCCATGAGCGGCATGGTGACCGAGGACAGAATACAGAGAAGCCATGAAAAACCCGGGTTTTTAAGCACAACAAAAAGGCGTCCGATGGAACGGAGAGTTGATCCATCGTAGGGGGTTACAAGGGGTTCCTCCATGGAGAGGGTGATGACCAGGGAAATGAAACCAAACCCGGCCAGGGTGATGAAGATGGCCCGCCATGAGGCGATTTTCAACAGCAGAGACCCCAGTATGGGGGCCACCACCGGTGCGGTGATGACCATGGCCATGATCACGGCCAGGACATGGGCCCGTTTTTCCCCGGTATAGAGGTCTTTGACAATGGCCGTTGCCACTGCCGTGGCTGCCCCTCCTCCAAAGGCCTGGAAGATCCGGAAGACAATCAGCTGGATATAGCTGTCTGCAAATGCACATAAAACGCTCGAGAGGATATAGATGATCAGTCCGCTGTAAAGAATGGGCTTTCGTCCGTGTTTGTCGCTCAAAGGCCCCCAAATGAGGATACCGATGCCAAAAAAAACGATAAACAGGCTCAATGTAAGGTTTATCCGGGCCGGACTGGTTTCAAAAAGCTGAGCCATCTGGGGCAGGGCCGGCAGGTAAAGATCGGTGGACAACGGGGGAAAGGCGCTGATAAAAGCCAGAATAACCAGCGTGCCCTTTCCGGGTATACTTTTTTGTTTCATTCTCGTTTATTGTTCTAAATTTCTGGTTAATTAAGATGGGCTTCCCGGGCATTCAACAACATCCGGTCCATGAGGTCCAGGACCAGTTTTTTTTCCTCGTCGGTGAATCCCCGGACAAAGATATCGCCTGCCCGGGTGAGGGCGGCAAGCAATTTATCTGCAGCTGCATGGGCCTTTTCTGTTGCAGTGACAAGGTTCTGACGCCTGTTTTCAGGATTGCTCCTGCGGATCACATAGCCGTTTTTTTCCAGCTGGCAGATGGCCCTGGCCGTGGTGCCCTTGTCAATGGCCAGACAACCGGACAGGTAATCCTGGGTGACCGGCTTTTCTTCACGGACCAGGCTGACGATGAAGGGAAGCTGGCTTGCCTGGATCCCCTGGTTCAGGATCTCTTTGCGGCACAGGGCCATCTGCAGCCTGTGAAGCATGGCAAAGCGATAGCCAAAGGAAGTTTGGTGTTTGTCTGTTTTTGTTTCCATAATTTGAACCCGCCCAGGCAATATTTGCAATAACAACAGTTGACATTGCAACATAATCTCGTTATCCCTTTTTGTCAAGATCCGAAAACATGTTTTGGGAAGTCAAAAGGAGACAGATCCACAATATCATGGTATATATTAGACTTTAATTAAATAGGAAAACAGAGACCTTTTAGAAGACGATAAGGAAAGGAATTAATCGACCCTTCCCAATCCGGCCGCCGGGAGAATGAAATTTCCCGTTCAGGAGTCTTGGACAGCCATGGAAAAAGTTGAGAGTCAATCATTGGATCAGAATACCCGGGAAATTCACCTGCTCATCACATTTCTGCCCCCGCCCATTTCCCTGGATATCCTCTGTACCGTCACGGGCCGTCCCCCGGTCAAAATTCTCCAGGCCCTAGAGGCCCTGGTCCAGTCGGGACATTTGTCAAGATATATGGAAAAGGGAGCGGGATACTATTATCTGCCGGATTTTAAAGCCAGCCGGGACCGGCTCAGAGAAATCCCGGAATCCATTCTATCAGAAACCGCAAACCAGGCCATTTCCGGAATCTGTGAACATATGCCGGACAATGCCAGGAAATGGCTCAGCCTTGCCCATGTCTATCATATCTCGGGCCTGCCGGTAAAACACTTCAAGGAGATGGTAAAGGCGGGCCACTATTGCCTGGATCTGAACCTGTCCGTGGATGCGGCCCTTTACTACCGGATGGCCCTGGAAAGTATCTCAACCACCCAAATGAACTACCTTGAATATGAAGATCAGAAAAATTACATTGATGCGGCCATCGGACTCTGCATATGCAAAGACTATGCTCTGTCCCCCCATATCCAGAGAACCTTCCTGAACCGGGCCTTGAGACTGAGTGAATCTGTAGACGACCCTGTACGGGAGATCCGGTTGCGGGTTCTCATGGCCAAGTCCTATATGAAAACCGTCAAAAACGAGGAAGCAGCCAAGTTTCTGGAGGCTGCCTGGCAGATGCTCTCCGAATATGATTTTCCCGCTGAAGTCAAGCTTCAGGTGGCCATGGTCAATTCCGAGCTTTTTTTCTGGCAGGGACATATCGACAAGGCCATTGACCGCTACGAGTCCGTGATCGGCAGTCACGAGGAGCTGCCCTCGGACGTGGAAACCCTGAAAAGCTATATCAAGCTGGGGTGGACCTATGGGGTGGCCGGTGAGACGGCCAGGGGAATCGGCCTGATCCGGGGCGTCCGTAAAAAAGCAAGGGAGATGAAGGCCCAGGAGTTGGAGCGGTACGCGACCCTGGTCATTGTCATTGTGCTGTCCGATGCCGGCAGGATTGATGAGGGGGAGGTCTTCCTTAAAGAGATCTTTGAAACCCCTGAAGAGCGCCTGGACAACTATATCCTGTGGCCGGGAAACGGGAAGCGGGCCTATTTTGCCTATTGCCGGGGGGATTACGAAAATGCCTTCAAGTATCAGGATCTGGCCTGGCAGAATTCCAAGGCCCTGGGAACCCCTCATCACCGGGGGCCGGACAACATCGAAATCATGCTTGGCCTGGAAGAGATGGGCATGGTCCATCCGGAGTGGAATTTTGAGTACGACATCAACCGGCTCATGAACTGGCCGGATATCTATATGCAGGGGGTGGCCTACCGGTTTAGGGCATTGAAAGCCTTTCGGGGAAAGGGGAGCAGCGAGAGCGTCGAGGCGGATCTGAAAAAAAGCATTTCATTGTTGACCCAGTCCGGGGCCCGGATCGAGCTTTCTCACGCTCTGGTCTTAATGGCCCGGGTTAGGATCGAGGAAAAAAAGATCCCGGTTGCGGAGAAGTTGCTCAAAAGGGCCTGGGAAGTATTTTCCAAGGTCAATCCGGATCTTTTTCCCAAGGATTTGAAACCCTACCTGGACCGGAGTTCCAAAAATGCGCTGTGGGTGGAATCCCTGCTGGAGGTGGGTGATGCGCTAAGCTCTACCCGGAACCGGAACGAACTTTTGGGAAGGATTATCCGGCAGGCCATGCGTATTGCCGGTGCGGAACGGGGGGCCATATTCCTCCGGCAGGATCAGGATCTGGAAATGGTGGCCAGCCGGAACCTGGCACCGTCGGAGATTTCTCCCCGGGCCTTTGCCGGCCAGATGAGCCTTATTGAGGAGGTTTTTGGCTCGGGAACGGAAATCGTTAAAAAGGCCGAGGTCTGCCAGCCGTCAGAGGTGGGCAAATACAGTTCCATGGGGTGGACCGGGTGTTTTCCCATCCGGATGAAAACCCGGGTCCTGGGGGTGATCTTCATGGACCGGGGGCCGACCCGGCTTCAGTTGCCAGAGGATGAGATTTCCCTGCTCAGGATCATCAGCAACCAGGCTGCCGTAGCCCTTGAAAACATGGAAGCCTATGAAGAGATCATTGATTTAAAGAGCGAACTGGAGGCGGAAACCCATTTCTATAGGGAAAGCTTTGAGCCCGGCCTGTTCAAATCCCAGATGATCGGACGTTCCGAACCCTTTAAAAAAATGCTCAACCTGATCAGCAAGGTGGCCAAATCGGACAGCACCGTCATGATCACCGGTGAAACCGGGGTGGGAAAGGATATGGTTGCCCAGGCCATTCATCAGCACAGCAACCGCTCCTCCGGCCCCTTTATCGCGGTCAACGTGGTCTCCTTGAGTCCTGAGCTCATTGCCAGCGAGCTTTTCGGCCATGAGAAGGGAGCCTTTACCGGGGCTTCCCAGACCCGGAAGGGCCGGTTTGAACTGGCCAGCAGGGGAACCCTTTTCCTGGACGATATTGACGCCTTTTCCCCGGATATCCAGGCCAAGATGCTCCGGGTCCTGGAAACCAAGGAGTTTGAACGGGTGGGCGGGGCCCACACCCTGAAAACCCGTTTCCGCCTGATTGCGGCAAGCAACCGGGACATTGAAGATCTGGTGGAGCAGAAGCTTTTCCGGTCTGATTTTTACTACCGGCTCAATGTCTTTCCCATAAGGGTTCCGGCCCTGCGGGAAAGGGCGGAAGACATCCCGGGACTGGCCCGGTACTTCATGGAGATGTTTGCCAAGAAATTCAAAAAACAGTTTGACAGGATATCCAAGAATGACATGGATGCTCTGATGAACTATCACTGGCCCGGAAATATCCGGGAACTGCGCCATGTGATCGAACGGGCGGTTCTGCTCAGCAGAAAGGGACGTCTGGTCATTCCTCCCCTTGACGAATGCCTGTCCGCAGGAATGGGGGAGGATTCCGGAAAGATCATTTCTCTCAGAGAGATGGAGGCCCGCCATATTTTAAAGGCCCTGGACCGGTGCCGGGGAAAGGTTTCGGGAAAGGGCGGGGCTGCAGAACTTCTAGAGCTCAAGCCCACCACCCTGTATTCAAAGATGAAACGGTTGGGAATTGAAAGGGATACCTTTCGGATGAACTCCTCCAACGGAGAAAAGGGTGTGTAAAGGGCAGGAGAGAAATCCATGGGATTCCTCTCCTGCGTTTTATCCCGTTGACCGGTGCGCCTACTTGAGCTGCGCGTTCAGTTCCTCCAGGGAGGTATGTTCGTCATAGATGCCGGCGATCAGGGTATATTCAGTTCCCGGAACCTGAATGGAAAAGTTGATTTTCCGGAGCGGCTGGTCATCTCCCAGCTTCACCCAGTAAAATTCAGTCCACCCGCCGTTGGGTTGTTTCCCGGCCTCGCACATTTCCACGTTGGGTTCTTTGCGCTTGGCAGGATCCGGATTTTTGTCCATGAATCCCTTGAGGTTTTTGCCCACCAGTTTTTCATTGGGATGGGCTGCCATGACCATTTTGGCACAGTCCACAGCCAGAACATAGGTGTCCTTGTAGACAAATTCTCCATTGGGATCGTTAAAGGCGGCCAGGCCCTCTTCGCCCAGTTGCTCCACAACGGGAACTGCCTTGAGGATCAGGTCGAACACCTCCTGGGGGGTGGCAGATTCCTCTGCAAAGCAGGAGGATCCCCATCCCAGAACCAGGGCCGCCAGAGCCATAATACCCATTTTTTTCATTTGTTTTCTCCTTACATCATTGATTTTATTAGAAATACAGACCTCACATCCTCCAGGCTACTTTAGCTGGGCGTTGAGCTCGTCGATGGAGGTGGTGTCGTCGTAGATGCCGGCAACCAGGATATAGTTTGTGCCGGTAACCTTGAGGGTAAACCCGATTTTACGTTTGGGCTGGTCTTCCCCCAGTTTTTCCCAGTAGTATTCGGTCCATCCTCCATTGGGGTTGTTGGCAACCGTGCAGCATTCCACATTGGGATTTTTCCGTTTTGCCGGATCCGGATTCTTGTCCAAACTGTTACTCAGATCCATGCCGATGAGTTTTTTGTTGGGATGGGCTGCCATGACCATTTTGGCGCAGTCGATCACAATAACATAGGTGTCTTTTAACGAAAACTCGCCGTTGGGATCGTTAAAGGCTGCCAGCCCCTCCTCTCCCAATTGCTCTATGACGGGAACCGCCTTGAGGATCAGGTCATAGACCTCCTGGGGAGTTACTTTTTCCTGGGCCTGGCAGGGCCATGCACCAACCAGAATCAGGCCCGCCAATACCAGGGCGGACATCCATTTTTTTGCCATACTCTTTTCTCCTCTTATTGATTGTTTATTTCTTTGGTCAGAACCCAATACCTTAGGCACTCACCCTTTTCCCACGCATCTTTCCGTTCCGTGGGACCATATTCGGACAGGGTGCGCCTGGAAACGGGCTATATAATAAATTTTTTCACCATTCCATCCAGGGAACCGGCCAGTTTGGACAACTCCTCTGCACTGGTGTTCACCTGGGTGCTGCTTTGGGAGATCTTGTCCGATGAGACATCAATTTCACCAATTTCTTCGCAGATATGGGAAGCGGCCTGACTGCTCTGGGAGACATTTTCAGCCGTATTGTTGATTCCCTCTGCTGCCTGGGAAACATTCCGGGCAATCTCCCTTGTGGCAATGGACTGCTCTTCCACGGCCGCTGCAATGGTCGTGACGATCTCGTTCAGATCTTTTACCGTGCCGCTGATCTTTCCGATCCGGGAGATGGTATCCTCGGTAGACTCCTGGATCCCCAGTACCTTGGTTTTGATTTCTCCTGTGGCTTCGGAGGTCTGCCGGGCCAGTTCTTTGATCTCATTGGCCACAACGGCAAACCCTTTGCCGAACTCACCGGCCCTGGCTGCCTCAATGGTGGCGTTGAGGGCCAAAAGGTTGACCTGTTCGGAAATGTCGGTAATGGTCTCCACCACCTTGTCGATTTGAGAGGCGGCCTGGCCCAGTTCCTTGACCTTTAGGGAGGCGGCATCGGTTCCCTCAACCGCCTCGCCGGCAATGGTCCGTCCCTTGTCACTGCTGACGGCAATCTCGTCTATGGTGGTTGTCAGTTCCTCGGCCGTGGTAGACACCATCTGGATATTCTCACTGGCCTGTTCCATGGCAGAGGCAACCGCTTCCATGTTGTTGCTCATCTGTTTGGCCGAAGCCGCCACGGAACGGGTTTTGGCCGAAGCATCCTCTGCCTCCTGCCGCATCTCCATGGAGACCGTGAACAGGGTGGTTGAGGATGTGGTCAGATCCTTGGAGTTTCCTGCCACGTCCCGGATGATGATCTGCATCCGTTCCACAAAGAGGTTAAACCATTTCCCCAGCATACCCACTTCATCGGAAGAGGTGATTTCCAGGCGTTTGGTCAGATCCCCCTCTCCTTCGGCCGCATCTTTCAGGCCATCTACGACCCGGTTGATGGGCCGTGCAACGGTTCCGGCAATGAAATAGATAATCAGACCGGCTGCCACGGTCACTGCCAGGGCCAGAAAAGAACTGAACCTCGCGATTCTGGCCACCGGAGCAAACACTTCCCCTTCCTGGGCCTGGACCATGATGATCGCCTCCATCTGTCCGGTCCGTTTAAATGCGGCAATGGTGTCTTCTCCCTGGGATGATCCGCTGAGGATGCCTGAACCGTTTTTCAGCATGTCCATGGCGTATCCGAGATCTTTGAGATCAATTTTTCCGATTTTGGATTTGTCCGGATGGGCAATCACCTTTCCCTGAGGATTCAGGATGCAGGCCATCCCGTGCTCCCCTATCTTGACCGTGTCCGTGTACCGGCGGCTGAACGAATCGATTTTGACAACGGCGAACAGGACTCCCGGAGGGGTTTCTCCCTTGCGCTTCACCTGGGCAGCGATGACAAAGACATGGTTCCCGGTGGTCTTGCTGATGAGAACGGACGAGGTGTTTGCCTCTCCCTTCACGGCCCGTTTAAAGTATTCCCGGTCACTGATGTTGATTTTTCCGATAATTGCCTCGGTTCCAGCAGCAATCACCGTTCCTGTGGAGTCGACCAAACCGATATCCTCGTAATAGTCATAGCTGCTTTTCCAGCCGGAAAAGAGGTCTGATATATTCTTCCGGGCCGCTTTGCCTCTGAAGGAGTCGGTCATAGCGGTTTTCAGGTCCTCAAAGGTACTCCAGGTATCGACATCCCGGACCCGGTCCGCTACCCATGTATCCATAGTCACTGCGGTGGATTCGGCGATCCCGTTGATCTGCTCCGTGATATTGGCCTGCATGACGTTTCTGGATTTCATGTAGGAGATCAGCGTGGTTCCCGCCATTCCCAGGACAATGAGGATCAGTGTCGGGATGATGAATTTTTGTTTAAGAGTTAACGTCACTAGTGTTTCCTTTAATCTAACATATCGGAACAATACCAGGAGACCATAGCTGCCCTCAATGACAGACATACGGCCGCTTCAGCCCTCGCAGTGGGATTCAAAAAGGATGGGTTTCCGGGAATTGTTCAGATGGATTGTGTTTGTGGGGGAGCGCGGCGCCGCAGAAATCCTGCAGCGCCGCAGCTTATGTTTCAAGGATTAGAACATTTTTTTGCTCATTTGGTTGATGGCCTCGGTGGCTGCATCGTACACACCGGGGAAGGAGCTGAAGTGCAGTCCCTGGGTCAAACAGGGAATAAAATACTGTTTTCCGCAGCTTTTGCAGGCCTTTTCCACGTGCTCGGCAATGACCTTGGCATCCCAGTCCGGGTGATCCAGGGGGCCGGAATCCAGCTCTCCCATGAAGGAGATCTTTCCGCCGTACTTCTTGATCAGTTCCGGGGTATTGTTAGTGGTCATCACCCCCTGCCAGATGTCAATGCCCATCTCGATCATGTGGGGAACCAGGTTGGCGGCATAGGAGTCGCTGTGGTGGACAATGAGTTCCACGCCGTTATCCTTCCAGAATCCGTACGCTTTTTTGTAGGGTTCCAGGTAAAATTCCCTGAACATGTCCGGGGACATGAAAGAGGAGATCTGGCTGCCCCAGTCGTCATGGTGGAACAGGGCATCGGGCTTCAGATACTTGATGGCCTGCTTGGCATATTCGATCTCGTAGTCGACCAGGCCGTCAATCAGTTCCTTCATCAGTTCCGGCTCTTCGTAGAGGTTCATCATGGCATTTTCCATGCCCATGAGCATATGGGTCATCTCAAAGGTGCCCGAGGCAAAAAAGATCGTTACAAACTGATCGTTCCGGTCAACGGATTCGGCATGCTTGACCGCCGCCTCCCAGTGTTCTTCCGGGAAGATCACCGAAGGAAACGTAACCTGTTCCTTCCATTTGGTGATGTCCGTGAGCACCATTTTTCCGTTGTCATGGACCGGGAAGGGGCCCAGCTGGTCTTCGGGCCAGCTGTAGGTGATTCCCCACTCGTTGGTAATGGTCTCTCCCCGCTGGGGGCGTGTCCGCAGGGGCGCTTCCAGGATGATATTCAAAAATTCGTACTGATTGACAAACCGGTCCGGGTTTCCGCCCTTGATGGTTTCCATCAGGTTCTGACGTTTGGTTAACATGGTTCCTCCTTTGGGATTATGCTGCCGTTACCAGCGCTTTGGCCTTGATGGCGGCCCCGCCTGCATCTGCAGCATAGCCGTCCGCGCCGATCTCATCTGCCATCTCCTGGGTCACCGGGGCACCGCCCACGATCACCTTGAAGCCGGTCAATCCGCTGGCCTTGATGTCTACCACGGTCTGCTTGAGTGCCGGCATGGTCGTGGAAAGAAGGCCGGAGCAGGCCACCAGGGTGACGTTGTCATTCTCTTTGATGGCATTGATGAATTTGTCTGCCGGCACGTCCACGCCCAGGTCGACAATGGTGAACCCGGCGCTTTCCACCATCATGCCCACCAGGTTTTTGCCGATGTCGTGGAGGTCGCCCTGTACGGTTCCGATCACGCAGGTGCCCAGGGACGAGGACCCTTCCCCGGTCATATGGGGCTTGAGCACATCCACGCCCTTGGACATGGCCTTGGCAGCGATGAGCATTTCAGGTACAAAAATGGTTCCGGCGGAAAATTTGTCACCCACCACCCCCATGGCAGCGATCATGGCCTGGAGAATATCCTGGGGAGAATCCCCCGCATCCAGGGCTTCCTGTACCACCCCGGCGATGAGTTTGGTTTTACCGGTTTCAACGTTTACCTTTACATCTTCTATCTTTGACATGGTTGAATTCCTTTGTTTGGGTTTATTTTACAGGACCGTAGAGGCCCTTTCTGTATCCGTTAATATATTCAATGCAGTACTCGTCCATTCCCAGGAGGGCTTCGGTGGCGGAAATCAATCCCATCATATGTTTGTGCAGGGGATTGATGATGGCACTGTCCATTCCCGCACCCATGGCAAGAATCAGAAACGCCTGGTTGACAAATTTCCGGGCCGGCAGATTGAAGGAGATATTGCTGGCCCCGCCGGTGACATGGATGGACGGATACTGCTCCTTGATTTTTTTAATTACCGAAAGAACGGTATTGATTCCGTCTTCGGATGTGCACAGCATTTCAACCAGGGGATCCACATGGAGGCGGGAAGGATCTATTTTATACTCCTCGGCCCGTTCCATGATACCGGCAAACACCTCCAGGCGTTTTTCTCCGCTTTTGGGAATGCCCGTGTCATCACAGAGCAGCGCAGCGCACTCCCATTCAGTGTCGGCAATGACCGGGAAGACCGTGTCGATCTTATTCCCTTCCAGGGAAATGGAATTGACAAGGCCGGGTCTATTGCAGAACGGGATGGCCTGGGCGCAGATATCGGCGCTGGGGCTGTCCACGGCAATGGGCGTATCTGTAACTTCCTGGACAAGATCGATGAGCCACTTCATGGTTTCCAGCTCCACGTCCACATCTGTGGAGGCGCAGACGTCAATGAAATGAGCCCCGGCATCTGCCTGGGTTTTGGCAAGATCCCTGATGAAATCTGCATCTTTTTTTGCAATGGCCTCTGCCACGGAGGGGATGGCACCGTTAATTTTTTCTCCGATAATAATCATTTTCACTTCACTTTCTTTTATGGGTTGAACAATAGTTGAATCAGGCTTCCTTTACCGTTTCCGAACGGGTCGGCAGACATATCAGAATCAGACCGGCCAGCAGGGATCCTAAGCCCATGACCAGGGCCACGGTAGGCAGGATCGCACCCGACTGCAGCAGGAATCCTGCCAGAATCGGGGAACACACGGCCCCGGCCCGGCCTATACCAATGACAAAACCTGTGCCTGTGGCCCGAAGATCCGTGGGGAAGGCAATGGCCAGAATGGAATAAAGGCCGGATATTCCGGCATTTCCGAAAAAGCCGGCAAAGGCTGCCAGCAGTTTGATCTGGCTAAGATCGGCAGATGTTCTGCCGAAAACAGCCACAAAAATGGAACTCAAAACCAGGATGATAATGGTCAGTTTCTTTAATTCGATCCGGGTGGTCAGCCAGCCGAAAATCGCTCCGCCCACGGCGCCGCCGATGCTGACACAGACCAGGACCTGCCCGGCCAGGGAAGGCGAAAAGCCCATATCCGCCACAATTTTGGGAGACCATTTCAGGATAAAGTAGAAGGTGGTGATATGGAGGAAGTAGACAAGGGTCAGCAGCAGGGTGACCCCGGCCATGGACCGGGAAAAGATATCTGTGATGGACTTTTTGGTTTCCTGACCAATGATGGTCGGCAAGCCCGGGATGGAAGGAAATTTCATCCGGGTCAGGGCCGCATTGATTTTTTCAAGGGCGCCCTTGGGCTGGGTCCGGGTCAGCCAGTGGACGGATTCGGGCACAAAGAAGTATACGGCCGGCAAAAGCAGGCCGGTCAGGGCGGCTCCGAAATAAAAAATGGAACGCCAGTCGTGGGTCGCAAGCAGGTTGGAAGCCACCAGACCTCCAAAGGTGCCGCCCAGGGGATAACCGATGACCATAATGGAGATGCACATGCCCCTGCGTTTAATGCTGGAAAATTCGGCTACCACCGCGTTGATGCAGGCCAGGATACCGCCGATGCCCAGCCCCACGATGACCCGCCAGATGGAAAGTTGAATGGCATCGGTGGCCGTGGTGACCAGGAGCATGCCGATGGTCATGGCGGCCAGGCATCCCAGGATGGTGGGCCGCCGGCCCAGCCGGTCTGCCACGCCTCCAAGGAAAAAAGAGCCGATGGCCATGCCGATGAGTTCCATGGACATGACCACGCCCAGGGCAGCCGGAGTGGTTCCCCATTCCCTGGCAATCCCCGGGGCGGCAAAGCTGATGGACAGGACGTCAAAACCGTCGATGGCGTTCAATAAAACGGTAATCAACACCACGATGATCTGCAGGAAACTCATTTTTTCATGATCAAGATAATCTCTGGGGTCTTTCATATCTTTCTCCATTCGGTTTTGGGCCGATTCTGCCGGAAACTGGATGCCTCCTGCTGCCCATCGGCAGCAGGAGGGTATCTTTAACAAGGTCTGGTTCGGACCCGGCTAGAAGGAAAACTTCACATAACTTTGCACTTTCATCATATCGCCTTCCCGGCCGTCCATGACTTCCTGCTGCATGCTGGTGAAACCAAGGGCGCATTCAATGGAAGAGGAGGCTTTCCAGACCATCATGGTGTGCCAGGCAAAGGCGTCCTTATTGGCCCGTCCGCTCAAAACGCCTTCCTTATAGGCATCTTCGTCGTTTTCAGAGTATCCGCAGCCCAGGGTCCATGCCAGGTCATCCCGTAAGGCAAAGGTGACGCCGGTGTTGATGCTTCTGTACTCAACGGTTTCAATGTCTCCGGTATCGGCGATGCCTGCACCGGAGTTCAGTCCCAGCCCGGCATACCTTCCGATGCCGTCCCCCCAGGTCAGGCCGGCATAGATCTTATGGCCTTTGCCGAATCCCAGGTGAGAGGTCAGCGAGAAGGCATAGGCCATGGTATCTTTGTCGTTCAGTTCAAACCGTCTGACCAGTACCTTGGGGGAGAGATGAAAGTTGTTCTTGCTCCAGAAGTATTTGGCGATGAAGTCGGGCATGGTTTCTGTGGATTCGGTTACCGCATTTTGGAACAGGAGGCCTCCCATGGTAAACCCGCGGTCCGGGTTTTCAGCAGCCAGGGCAATGTAATGACCCTTTCCAAAGTTGTGGGTGAACCGGACCTGGGGCTGGCGCACAAAGGGCTGGCCCGGGTCGCCGGCAAGATCCATGACGGGAACGGCACCGGCAAAGTCCATGAAGGTGGACCAGGTCTGGCCGAACAGGACACTGTTGTCACCAAAGGTCAGGGTACCGGCGGCATGGCGCAGGCGGAACTGACGGCTGTTGGACCAGGTGTCGCTGGAGTAATCAGAATCTGAGTTATAGTCCCCTTCCAGATAGGTGGAGACGATACCGATATCCGTGGGCGTGGATGTCTTCAAAAACAGACGGCTCTCCCTGGCAGTCATGCTGAACCGGCTCTCATCGGAATGGGGATCGCCGTCCAGGGGAACGCCATAAGCATTGACCTCGTCTCCCATGCCGTTGGGAATGCTGTCGTTTACGTTTCCGTCAATATCATACATGCCGTAGAGTTTAATGTATCCACCCAGGTTCACCTTGGTGTTTTTCACATCAAACTCAACAGCCGAGGCCGGTCCTGCTGCCAGCCCAAGACAGATTGCCAGGGCTGCGCCGGCCAGAAGTCCTTTTTTGGACATCTTTGAAAAACAAGTCTTAAAACAATTCATCTCTTCTCCTTTTTGTGCGGATTGACTGTTGGGATCTTTGGGATCCGGTTATGAGGCAGGCCATACCATTATGACCCGGCTACCTGTGTCAGTAAGGGAGGTTGCCTGAACCTCCCTTGGATATCCTTTTATTTCCGTGCGGCAATCTCGGCCTGCATTTCCCTGTGCTTTTCCGGGGTGATGCGGTAAAGCACAAGGACGATCAGGAGCCCGGCACCGATGAACAGGGCAGGCACCAGGGCGATCCCGTTTTTGATACCGGAAATCAGTTCCGGGGTGGCGGCCATATCGGCAACGTACCCGGCGGAAACCAGAACGCTGGTGATGACGATGCTTCTGACGAAAATGGCCGTTTTGATGGGAAAGCTGATCAGGGACATGATAAATCCCCTGGCGTTCTTGCCGGTTTTCCACTCTCCGTAGTCCACGGTGGCTGAGTACATGGCCACGCCCAGGGCATCGGGCATGCCGTATCCCAGGTAAGCCAGGAACATGACGATCATAAAGGAGGTGTGGTTCATGGGCAGCAGCCATACGGCCAGAAGACCGGCAATGAAAAGACTCAAGGAAAGGATATAGGTATTTCTCTCCCCGAATTTTTTGGCAATGGGGGCCGTGGCCATGGCGCCGAAGAAGCAGACCACGTTGAGCCCGGTAAAGAATACGGCAATCACGGCCAGATTGTTGACCACGTATTTAAAGTAGTAAAAGGCAAGGCCGAAGATGACGAACCGGCCCAGATAACGACCCAGTTCCGCCAGCATCAGTCCGATCAGGGGCGGATTGACAATGATCTGCTTGAGCATTTCACCAATGCTCATCTTGTCCTTGGATTCAGCAGCGGCGTTGGCTTTGGGGTGGTAGGCATAATCTTTGGTGATGGCGAACAGGGCCCAGTAGCAGAGGACCATGACAATGCCGGAAGCAATTACCGTAAGGGTGCAGCCCAAGGCCTGGTTGCCGCCGCCGAGCATCTGGATGGACTTGGCACCCACCATGGAGAAGCCGATGGAGCCCAGGGCATTGAACATCCCCCGGTTGGAGGCCATGGAAATCCGGTCTTCCCGAACCGTGGTCATGGAGTTGTTCATGGCAATGTGGCCGGCATAGAAGATGTTCCAGATCAGGTGGGAGACAATAAACCCGATGGAAATCAGAATGGCGTTCATGACGGGGTCACTGATCTTGGTGAACTGCAGGGTAAAGAAAAAAGCGGCCAGGGGGGGGCCGATGAGGAGCCAGGATCTGTACCTGCCCCATTTCATACTGCTTTTTTCCAGGATCACCCCGGCCGTGGGCACCCAGATAATGTCAAAGATACTGGTAACCATGAGCACTGTACCGGCCATGGCCACTGGGATTTTTGCATAATCGGTCAAAAATGCGGCAAAGAAAAAAATCTCCATGTTCACAAATAGCTGAAATCCGAATGAGGGCAACCCGTATAAGTTGATTACGGATTTTTTCAGGTTTTTCTTCTGGGGCTCCATATAAATAATGCTCCTCTGCAATGCTGGTACCGGCGGCAGGCGATCTGTCCGCGGTATTGATTAATAAAGGCAACTTGCTCACACGCAACTTCTTCCATAAGAGCAAAACCTGGACCACTCCAATTCATATAAATAAAAAGCCAATATATCAGTATGTTATAATAAAAAGAGCCGGGCTCGCATAGACAGCGAAGTGTCTGATTATCGTAATTTTACTATAAATCGTAAAAATTCAGCCAGGGGGCGGCTTAAAAACAAAAGACAAGTCCTGAACCAGGAGTTCGGTTTTTTAAAATTTTATTTGCCGTGCAATGGAGAGATAAGAAAAGATTCTTTTAAGAATTCAAGGGATCTGAAGGTCCCCTTTGTAAAGAAATGGGTGTTTGCACCGGGTGGGCTGGAGTGTTGGTTTGAAGGGAGAGGAAACGGCATCCTATGAGTGCCGAACCAAACCACCCGATGCAATTGGATTGAAAAGCTTTTGAGCACCGGCTCCGGTTCCTGAAGACTTCCAACAAGGTTGATGCGAAGACAAAAACCGGACGAACCGCCGGTGATACTCTTCCCTAAAAGGGCAGTTTACCGGCGGTCAATAACCAGAAAGAGGGAACCCAGAGCCCCACGACCGTCCACACCAGCAGCGACAGCCCCAGGGTTTTTGAAGAAAGTTTTTCATATGCATTCAGCCAGACCATAATGTAGAGAACCGCGTATCCTGCACAGGCCAGGGCCAGGAAGTCACTCTTGCCGACGAGCTGTTTGCCCCCCTCCAGAACAGGCCCTCCGGTCAATGCGAGGATCATATAGACAAGGGTTATGGGTATGAGGGTAAAACTTGCATTGCCCGCGGCCTGCATATTGGGCAGCCCGGCAAACAGAGAGTAGCCTACGATACAATAGAAAAGGCCGTAGGCAAAGAGCAGCGCGGCAAGGTAGGGGTCTTTGAAAACAGCGGCCTGAATAACGGCCGAGATGAGCACGAGGGTACCCACCATGAGTACCAGGGCTCCTGTTCCCTTGGGCTCCCCTTTGCCCAGGAGGAGCAGCCCCACCGGAAACCACATAAGACTGATTGCCATAAGGATTGGTTCAACCATTTTTGTTCTCCTTTGTTTAAGATCGTTACATTCAATACATCACCACCATTGCCTGTTTTTTTGAATTCCCGGTTTGATGCAGTGCAAACGCTGTGCCATGACCCCGGAGCCGGCCCGTTCATAACCCCATGAAATAACAGGGATTGTCTTTCAGGCTTTCATTGAACTTCCCGTTGAATCAAGCCAATGTCACTAGGGGTTACATTTGCGTTTTCATCTGCAACATGAAGTTACAGGGAACTGGCCGCACTCATTTTTAAGTATAATCAAAAATTTGGATGCACTAGGTTTTTATAAAATCTATTAATGAAACAATAATTCAAGGCTAATCACAATCTAACCCGGTTTCTTTAAATTCCTCTTCAATAAAACAGACCGGGAAAATCAATCAATGGAGCAAATTACCATACCCCAGATCAGGGTTCTTGATGCGGTTGCCAAGGAGAATAACTTTTCAAAGGCAGCGGTTCTGCTGGGGATCAGCCAGCCGGCAGTCTCCATTCAATTGAGAGAGCTTCAAAAGCGCTACGGCATCAACATCTATTACAGGAGAGGCAAAAAGATCATGCTCAGCGAACTGGGGTTGGAGCTTGTGACCACAGGGCGCAAGGTCCTGGGCCTGCTCAATGAGATGGATACCCGGATCAGGGAAACCGCTGAACTCTTTTCAGGCAAACTCCATATAGGCTTGAGCTGCCATTATTTTGTCAAACGATTGCTGCCGAGGTTTATTGAAGACTACCCGGGGGTCAGCGTCAAGGCCAGCATCGGCCATTCCGCCCGTCTTAAGGAAGAAGTCAAAGCCTGCCGGATGGATATAGCCGAAATTACAGATACCCAGCCGGATCCCCATCTTTTCAACCTCAAGTTCAGTGAGCAGAAGATCCTGCTGTTTGTCGCCCAAAGCCATGCCTGGGCCGGCCTGTCTCACATCGATATCACTCGTCTGGACAATGTAAAGATGGTGGCCCTGCACAATGAATCCATGACCCGGCAGATTTTCAACAAAAAGCTGGATGAAAAGGGGATCAATCCCAATATCGTGCTGGAACTGGACAACTGGGAGACCATGAAAGAGACGGTTGCCGCAGGGATCGGATTCGGGATTGCCCTGGAAGATGAATTCGGTCCGGATCACCGGCTGGCAAAGATTGCCTTAAAAGGGGCTAGATTCACAGCCAATCAATATTTTGTATGTCAGCCGGAATACCGGGAATTGAAGGTGGTATCCGCCTTCCTGGAAATTGCGGCCAAAGAGAGTGAAAAAAATCGTATTTTAAAACAGATCAAAAAGGAGAAAAAACATGAAACATCTGATTAAACTTGCCACCCTTTTTTCGGTGGCCCTGTGTCTGATTTTCAGCACCGTCCACGCAGAGGACCTTCTGGTCTACACAGCCCTGGAGGATGATGAAATCCCCAGATACCTGGCTTTATTTGAAAAAAGCCATCCGGACATCCATGTAAAAATCGTCCGGGATTCCACAGGCATTGTCACGGCCAAGCTTCTGGCCGAAAAGGACAACCCCAGGGCCGACCTGGTCTGGGGAACAGCCGCCACCAGCCTGATGCTCTGTGACCAGGCCGGCATGGTGGAACCCTATGCACCCAAAGACATTGACCGGGTGGTTCCCAAGATGAAAGACTTTCATAAGGTCCCCCATTGGGTTGGGATCAAAGCCTGGATGACCGGTTTTTGTGTGAACACCTATGAAATCGAAGACCTGAAACTCCCCATTCCCCGGAATTTTGACGATCTCTTAAACCCGGTTTACAAGGGTCACCTGGTCATGCCCAATCCCGCATCATCCGGGACCGGGTTTCTCACCGTTTCAGCCATCCTCCAGATGAAAGGGGAAAAAGAGGGCTGGGCATATCTGGATAAACTCCATGAAAATATTGCCAGATACACCCACTCCGGGTCCAAACCCTGTAAGACTGCCGGGGCCGGCGAGCTTCCCATCGGGATCTCCTTTGCCTATCGCGGATTTATGCAGAAGCAGAAGGGAGAACCTGTCCTGACCGTATTTCCCCAGGAGGGATCCGGCTGGGATGTGGAGGCCAACTGCCTGATCAAAAAATCAAGCATCAAACCGGCCGCCAAAACCTTTTTGGACTGGGCCATCAGCGGACCGGTGATGAAGGAATATGCCAAGGTGTACCCGGTGACCGCCTACGCTACAGGCGCCCCCATCCCCGACGGGTTTCCCAAGAATCCCGAAGCCCAGCTCATTGAAAATGATTTTCAGTGGGCCGCCAAAAACAGGATGAGGATCCTCAAGGAATGGTCCTCCCGGTATGACGGGAAAAGCGACGCCAAATAAGGCGGATCAATAGAACAGCATATGGCCGGATCAAAACCTATTTTTTGATCCGGCCATATCAAACCACAGAGCGCGATAGCTTCAGGGGCAGATTCATGGAAAACAACATCTTTTTACAACTCAAAGAGGTATCCAAACGATTCGGACAGGTGGATGCCTTGAAATCGGTTTCATTTTCAGCCCGTCAGGGGGAGTTCCTCTCCATCCTGGGGCCCAGCGGGTGTGGAAAGACAACGGCTCTCCGGGTGGTTGCCGGTCTTGAGATCCAGGATTCCGGAAACGTCTTTATCAACAACACAGATGTATCTTCCCTGGGAGTATCCAAACGGAACGTGGGAATTGTCTTCCAGTCCTATGCCCTTTTTCCCAACCTGAATGCCGCCAAGAATATCGCCTATGGATTAAAAGGCCAGGCTTCCCGGCAGGAGATTACCCAGAAGGTTGAGGATCTCATGGACCTGGTGGGTCTCGCCGGCATGGGACAAAAATATCCGGCCCAGCTCTCGGGGGGCCAGCAGCAGCGGGTCGCCCTGGCCAGGGCCATGGCCCTGTCTCCTGATCTCCTGCTCCTGGACGAGCCCCTGTCCGCCTTGGATGCAAAGGTCCGGATCAAGCTGAGATCTGAAATCCGGCGGCTGCAGCAGCACCTGGGAGTGACAACCATCATGGTCACCCATGACCAGGAAGAGGCCTTGACCATGGCCGACCGGATCCTGGTCATGAATGAAGGAAAACTGGTCCAGAAAGGCAGCCCCCATCAGATCTACGAACAGCCGGCCACCCCTTTTGTGGCTTCCTTTATCGGCTCCATGAACTTCATGGGAAAGGCCAGAAAAATGGAGCCGGGGATGTACGACATCTGCGGCCGTTCCTTTTATGTGGCCAACGAAAACGGGACGGCAAGGCTTTTAAACGGGGATCAGGCCACCCTGGCCATCCGTCCCGAGGATGTGATGATCGATTCCTCTGAAAAACAGGGACAGAACCTGTTTCCCGGCCGGATTGAAACCATGGAGTACCGGGGATCTCTTTTCCGGCTGAACCTCCGCCTGTCCACCGGGGGCAAGATTCCCGTGATTACGGCGGACCTGCCCACGGAACAGATCCGGCGATTTTCCTTACAGCAGGATATGCCGGTAACTATTTCCCTGCCGCCGGAGCGGCTGCTGGTCTATGAGGCCTCCCCGGGGGAGAGAATTCATGGGTGAGACTCTTGCCCTTCCCGGGCGTCCTGCCTTTTCACTGAGGGATCTGCTCACCGGCGAAACCACCCTGAAACGGGTGCTGATGATCCTGGTCTGCCTCTGGATGACCGGGGTGGTCATCCTGCCCGTAGGCACCCTGCTGATGAAGAGTCTGACCAATGCGGACGGTGTCTTTGTGGGGCTGGCCAACTACATGGAGTACTTTTCATCCCCGAGCCTGTCAAATTCCATCTCCAACAGCATCCTTGTGGCTGTTTTCACCACCCTGATATCGGTAAGTCTCGGCTTTGGATTTGCCTATGCCCTGACCCGTTCCTGTATGCCGGGCAAAGGGTTGTTCAAGGGAATCGCCATGATGCCCCTGTTTGCCCCGACCCTGCTCAACGGGATTGCCCTGATCTATCTGTTCGGCAGAAAAGGGCTGATCTCAAAGGGGTTTTTCGGGCTGATCCCGGGCTTGAAGATCCCCTTGTACGGGCCCGTGGGAATTGTCATTTCAGAGGTGATGTACACCTTTCCCCAGGCCATGCTCATCCTGACCATTGCCCTGAGCATCACCGACGCCCGATTGTACGAAGCGGCCCGGTCCCTGGGAGCGGGATCCCTGAGAATCTTTTTCACGGTCACCCTGCCCAGCATCAAGTACGGCCTCTTAAGCGCTGTCTTTGTCTGCTTTATCCTGGCCTTTACCGATTTCGGGGCCCCCAAGGTGGTTGGGGGCAATTTTAATATCCTGGCCACGGACATCTATAAACAGGTAATCGGCCAACAGAATTTTGTCATGGGTGCGGTGGTTTCCGTGGTCCTCTTGATTCCCACCCTGATCGCCTTTATTGCCGACCGGATGATCCAGGGACGTCAGGCAGCCATGATCGCGGCCAAGTCGGTTCCCCTGGTGCCGGAGCCCAAAAAACTTTTTGATACCCTTGCCCTGGCCTTCTGCTCCGGGATGATCTTTTTGATCCTTTCCTTTTACGCCACGGCGCTTTTTGCCTCCCTGGTCAAGGTCTGGCCCTACAAACTCGACCTGGGATTGTGGCACTATCATTTTTCCGGAACCGGCGGCGGCGGATATGCCGCCTTTTTCAACAGCATTCGAATGAGTTTTTATTCCGCGGTTTTCGGCACGGTGATCACCTTTTCATCGGCCTATCTCATCGAAAAAATCAGGATCATGAAACCGGTCCGCCAGACCGCCTATTTTCTTTCCATCCTGCCCCTGGCCCTTCCCGGTCTTGTGATCGGGCTGTCCTATATCTTTTTTTTCAATGCCAGGGGATGGGAGATTCTGGGCATCACGGTTCCCAACCCCTTTAATTTTTTATATGCCACCATGGGGATCCTGGTGCTCTCCAATATCGTCCATTTTTATACGGTCAGTTTTCTGAGCGCCACCACCGCCTTAAAGCAATTGGATATTGAATTTGAACAGGTATCCGAGTCCATGGCCGTCCCGTTTTACAAAACCTTTTTCAGGGTGAGCGTACCGGCCTGCCTGCCGGCTGTCCTTGAAATCGCCATATACTATTTTGTTAACTCCATGGCAACGGTGTCAGCGGTGATCTTCCTCTATTCCGCAGATATTCCCCTGGCCTCGGTGGCCATTGCCAATATGGACGATGCAGGTGACATTGCCCCGGCATGCGCCATGTCCATGCTTGTTGTCCTGACCAATATCCTTGTCCGGCTGGTCTTTTCCCTGGTTACGGCAAAACTCAAGGGAAAAAGTCTGGCCTGGACAAAAAAATAATCCAAACCTTGGATTGGGGATCATTTTCTAACCCGTCAATCTAAAAACAGAACAGGAGAGAACATGGATATTTTTATCCGAAACAAAAAATACACGGGGCCGGTTCAGGCTGTTGTCCTGGACTGGGCAGGGACTGCCGTCGACTACGGCTGCATCGGCCCGGCCGCAGTCTTTGTGGATGTCTTTGCCCAAAAGGATATCGAAGTGTCCCATGAAGAAGCCAGAAAATTCATGGGGCTTGCCAAGAAAGATCATATCCAGGGCATGTGCGGTCTGCCCCGGGTGGCGGAAGCCTGGAAAAAAAGATACGGACAGGGGCCTGAGGAAGCCGATATCGAAGAGCTTTACGAACAGACCGCTGTCATGATGGTTCAAACCCTTTCCCATCACAGTGATCCCATTGACGGGGTTGTCCCCGTGGTGGAGGAGATGAGAAAGATGGGCCTTAAAATCGGTTCCAGCACCGGTTATGTGAAAGAGATGATGGATGTCCTGGTTCCCCTGGCCAAAGAAAAGGGATATCACCCGGACGCCATTGTCTGCTCCTCTGATGTGCCGGCCGGACGGCCCTATCCCTGGATGTGTTATGCCAATGCCATCCGCCTGGAAACCTATCCCATGGAAGCCATGGTTAAAATCGGGGATACCCTCACCGATATTGAGGAAGGCCAGAATGCCGGCATGTGGACCGTGGGCATCACCCGGACCGGAAATGAACTGGGCCTTACCCGGGAAGAGACCCGGGCCCTGGAACCGGCCGAGCTGAACCGGCGCCTGGTAAAAATCGAGGCCCGGTTCAAACAGGCCGGCGCCCATTATATTCTGGAGAGGACCGCCGATATCCTTCCGGTCCTGGAAGAGATCGATTTAAAACTCAAATCCGGGGAACTTCCCCTGAAGGGATAGAAAATGAACCGCACAGAACCCATGGGTCTATCCGAAATTGACCTGTCCGAAGGGGATTCCAACCTCTCGTCCAACCGGGCCGGGTGGATCCGGGGCCTGGACGACCCAACCCGGGATCTGCTGGACAGGGATGCCCGGGTTTTCCTGCACCAATCCCTGTCCTCTCCCTGCATTGATGTCCTGGGCGGATGCGAGGGCAGTTTCCTGACCGATATCTCGGGGAAAAAATTCCTCGATTTCCACGGGAACAGCGTCCACCAGGTCGGCTTTGCCAACCTCCATGTGATCCGGGCCATCATTGAACAATTGGGCGAGCTCTCCTTCTGCACCCGCCGCTACACCAACGAGAGGGCCGTTGAACTGGCGGAAAAGCTGGCCGAACTGGCGCCGGGAGATCTTGGAAAGATTCTGTTTGCACCGGGCGCCACATCCTCCGTCGGCATGGCCCTGAAACTTGCCCGGGTGGCCACCGGCCGCCACAAGACCCTTTCCATGTGGGATTCCTTTCACGGGGCCTCCCTGGACGCCATCTCCATCGGAGGGGAATCCCTGTTCAGGAAAAACATGGGCCCCCTCATGCCGGGGACCGAACATGTCCCCCCGCCGGAACCCTACCGCTGCCTGTTTGAAGATTCCGGCGACTGCAGCCGGTGCAGCCTCAAATGCGCCCGGTACATCGACTATGTTCTGGACCGGGAACAGGACGTGGCAGCGGTCATTGCCGAACCGGTCCGCTGCACCTGCATCAATCCCCCGCCTCCCGGATTCTGGAAGGCCGTCAGGAAATCCTGCGACCGGCACTCTACCCTGCTGATCTTTGACGAAACAGCGGTCTGCCTGGGAAGAACCGGGACCCTGTTTGCCTTTGAAAACTATGGGGTCATCCCGGACATGGTGGTCATCGGCAAAGGCCTGGGCGGCGGCATCATGCCCTTTTCCGCCCTCATCGCCCGTTCAGACCTGGACCTGGCCCCGGACCGGGCCCTGGGCCACTATACCCATGAAAAAAATCCCGTGGCCTGTGCCGCAGCCCTGGCCACCCTGGGGATTATCGAAACCCGAGGCCTTTTGGAGCGAAGCAAGACCCTTGGCAGGCAGGCCATTGAACGTCTTGAACACCTTAAATCCCAATATGAGATCATTGGAGACATCCGGGGCCAGGGCCTGATGTTCGGTGCCGAGCTTGTCAAAGACCGAAAGACCAAGGAACCCGCCCCGGAGGCGGCGGACAGGATCATGTACCGCTGTCTGGATCTGGGGTTGAGCTTCAAGGTTTCCAAGGGCAATTTCCTCACCCTGACCCCTCCCCTGACCATTGACGAAACCGACCTGGACAAGGCCTTTTACATCCTTGCCCTGGCCTTATCCGAAACCTGTGAATAAACGAGGACCTTTATGGATCAAGCTTTTTTACCTGAAAATCCCTATCTCCTTTTAACCCCGGGTCCCCTGACCACGACCCCGGGGGTCAAGGCGGCCATGCTCAGGGACTGGTGCACCTGGGATGCCGACTATAACCGGATCGTTGAAAAGATCAGAAACACCCTGGTCCGCCTTGCCGCAAAAGGCCCCGGATACACGGCGGTTCTCATGCAGGGAAGCGGCACCTTCTCTGTTGAAGCCTGCCTGACCACGGCCATCCCTAAAAACGGGAAACTCCTGGTGCTGGCCAACGGGGCCTATGGAAGACGGATCTCTCTGATTGCCCGACGCCAGAATATCGATTATACCCTCCTTGACAGCGGGGACCTGGAACCGCCGGATCCGGAGCAGCTTGAAAAAAGGCTGGAAATGGACCCAAAGATCAGCCATGTGGCCGTGGTCCACTGCGAAACCACCACCGGCATGCTCAACCCCGTTGATACAATCTCCGAAATTGTCCACCGGTTCAACAAGGTCTTTATTGTGGATGCCATGAGCAGCTTTGGCGGCGTGCCCATGGATATGGCCGGGCTGAACATCGACTTTCTGATTTCCAGTGCCAATAAATGCATCCAGGGTGTGCCCGGATTCGGCTTTGTCATTGCCCGGCAATCCCTGCTGGAGCAGACAGAAGGCAATGCAAGATCCCTGAGTCTGGATCTCTATGACCAATGGCATACCATGGAGGCTGGCAGGGGAAAATGGAGGTTTACCTCCCCCACCCATGTGGTCCGGGCCTTTGCCCAGGCCCTTGAAGAGCTGGACCAGGAAGGAGGGGTGGACGAGCGGTTCCAGAGATATTCTTTCAACAATCGATATCTCATCACCCATATGCGGGAAATGGGTTTTATTCCCCTGCTGGAGGATGAATTCCAGTCGCCCATCATCACGGCATTCCTGAGTCCGGATCATCCGGAGTATGAGTTTATGGAATTTTATACCCGCCTCAAAGACAAGGGCTTTGTCATCTATCCGGGCAAGGTGACCCAGACAGATACCTTCAGAATCGGAAACATCGGGGATATCCACCCGCCGGACATGGAGAGGCTGGTAAAGGCTGTAAAGTCCTCTGTTTATTGGAAATAAACCGAAAAAAACCGTTCAATCAAAACCCCAATTTGTGGAGAACCAGACCATGACAGCCGGAACCCAGGGCCCGCCCACTCGGTTCGATATGGAGCAGGGCGACGTTAACACCACAAAAAACCGGGAAAGATACTGGGCCCGGAACCTCTCGGACAGGGCCAGGGATGTCTTTGAGAGGGACAAACAATACTTTTTGCACCAGAACCTGTCCACTCCGGTCCTGAATGTCCTGGCCGGGGCCTCGGGAATCTATATCGAGGACATGGACGGCAGGCGCTACATGGACATGCACGGCAACGGGGTCCACAACGCCGGATTTAACCATCCCAAAATCGTCCAAGCGGTCAAGGACCAGCTTGACCGGGGTTTAAGCTTCTGCCCCCGGCGGTATACCAATAAACCTGCCGTGGACCTGGCCCAAAAACTGGCACACATCACCCCGGACGGCCTTGAGAAATCCCTGTTCTGCCCGGGCGGTTCAGAGGCCGTTGAAATGGCCCTCACCCTGGCCAAACAGATCACCGGGAACTTTAAAACCATCTCTTTCTGGGATTCATTCCACGGTGCCGGATTTGCCGCAGCCAGCATCGGAGGGGAAGCCCTGTTCAAAACCGGTATGGGCCCGATGATGCCCGGGGCCATGCATGTTGAATTCCCCAATTATTACCGCAACCCCTGGGGATTTGATTCCCCGGACCCGGTGGATGAAGCCTGCCTGAACCAGGTAAAAACCATATTCGAAAGGCAGCCCGGGATCGCCGCCGTCATCGGCGAGCCCATATCCGCCACCCCGGTGGTCCCCTCCCGGGCCTATTGGGAAGAGATCAGGGAACTCTGCCGCCAGTACGGGGCCCTGCTCATCTTTGATGAAATCATCGAAGGCTTCGGCAGAACCGGTAAAATGTTTGCCTGCGAGCACTTCATCACCCCGGATATTCTGGTGCTGGGAAAATCCCTGGGCGGGGGGCTTCTTCCCTTTGCAGGAATGATTACCCGGTCCGATTATGACCGGCTCTCCCACCTGTCCGTCGGCCATTACACCCATGAAAAGAACAGCCTGTGCGCGGCCGCGGCCCTGGCTGAAATCAGGTGCATAGAGGATCAAAATCTGGCTGATAATGCCGCAAGAATCGGAAAGCTTGCCCTGGAACGCCTGGAAGAATTAAAGGAAAAGCATGATTTGATCGGAAACATTGCCGGCCTGGGCCTTCACATGGGCATTGATCTTGTCAAAGATCCATTTACCAAAGAACGGGCCGTAGAGGAGGCCGAAATTATCATGTACAAGGCCATGGAAAAGGGGCTTGCCTTTAAGACCATTGAGGGGAACATCATCACCTTAAGGCCGGCACTGACCATCACCCCGGAAGAGATGAGCCGGGCCATTGACATTTTAGACGAGTGCATCACGGAAACGGAACAGGAAATTTCATATTAATCCTTGCCTGCCAAAAAACTGCCTGCCTATATTCCGGTCCAGATTTAACCCCAACAGTGCATAAAAATTTATGAAAACAAAGGCGGAGCTGCTTCAGACCGAACTCTTCTTTGTAAAATCTTTAAACAACTCCCTCTCCTATGACTCAAGACTGAAATTCCATCCTAGATCAAAAAACATTTTCTTTTTGTAGAAAAAATACAAAAATATTTATTTCTTATAAAATTATTTATTTTAGATAGTTATAATATTTTTAATAAATTTTTAATTTAAAGCTTGACCTGAATAAAAATATTATGTTGTAATTCTACATAAATTTGAATAATTTTTTTCTTGTTCATCTGAAAAGGGGGAAACCACAGCAAATGGATATCTTTAAAGAAATTCGTATCCAAAGAGACGGTATGCGCAAGTCGGAACAGAAGGTGGCCGATCTTGTCTTTGCCAGCCCTGATTTTGTCATGAACGCGTCCATTACCGATGTCTCAAAGCGGGCCGGGGTGAGCGATCCCACGGTGATCCGGTTTTGTAAAAAAATCGGTCTCAAGGGGGTTTCCGAACTCAAACTGAAGCTGGCCGCATCCAAACCGGTCATGGATGCCATTCTCGAAGATATCACCCCGTCGGATTCCATTGAAACCATTTTTACCAATATCATGGGCTCGGTATCCGAAGCTGTAAGCAATATGGATCGAGGCATGGACAGGGCTCTTCTGGACAAAGCCGTAAACATCTTGGCCGGGGCAAAGCGGTGGGAATTCTACGGCATGGGCGGGTCCGGGGTTGTCGCCCACGACGCCCATCATAAATTCTTCCGCCTCGGCGTTCCCTGCGTGGCCTATGCGGATTCCCACATGCAGGTGATGAGTGCCACCCAATTGGATGAGTCTGCCGTGGTGGTGGTAATTTCCCACTCAGGCGCCACAAAAGATATTATTGAATCTGCTGAAATCGCCCGGGCTTCGGGTGCAAAAGTCCTGGGCATCCTGGGGAAAAAGGCTTCGCCCCTGGCCTCTCACTGCGACATTCCCCTTTGCGTCTCTTCCAGGGAAGTGGCCCTGAGACTTGCCCCCATGGTGGGGCGTCTCATGCAGCTTGCCGTTCTGGATGTTCTGTTTGTGGGGGTGGCCATGCGCCTTCTCGGGAAAACCGGTTTCTCCAGGCTGGACAAGGTAAAACGGGCATTACACAGCAAAATCGTATGAATTTTCATCGATTTTGCTTTTATTTTTCGGACAAGGTGCTTTTGTCCGACGAACCCATAATTGATAAGGAGAATTTGATGTTTAAAGTATGGAAAACAATGGCGTTGATGATGGCATTGATCCTTTGCACGGCCGTTACGGCAGGAGCAGGGCAGGATCTTCTTGAAAAGATTAAAAAAGAGGGTAAGATTGTTATCGGCACCACCCTGGCAGCCCCTCCCTTTGCCTACCGCAATGACAAGGGGGAACCCGAAGGTCTGGAGATCGACCTGATGAACAAGCTGGGCGAATACATGGGAGTCGAGGTTGAGGTTGCAGACATGGCCTGGGGCGGATTGATCCCTGCGCTCCTGTCCGGCAGGATTGATATTATCGGCGCCCGCATGTCTGCCACAATGGAACGGGCCACCAAGGTTGTCTTTGCCCATCCCTGGCTTATGACCGGGACATTTGCCGTTGCCAAAGACAAACAATTTGTCAACTGGGAAGATCTCAACAAGCCTGGGGTGAAAGTCTGTGCCATTGCCGGCGCCATAGGAGCCGCCGTTGCCAAGGCCAAACTGCCCAAGGCCAAGCTGGTTACCTATGAACTCGACGGAGACCAGCTCAAGGCCCTGAAAGACGGCCGTGTGGATGCTGTTTTGAATGATGAACTCATCGTCATGGGATTTGCCAAAAAGATCCCTGGAGCAAAGGTCCTTACAGGCAATATGCAGCCGGATGCCTACGCCTATGCGGCCCGCCCGGACTTTGAATCCTACCGGATGAAAAACTGGCTTGACCTCTACTTTGCCACCATCATGAGAACCGGAGAATACGATGAGATCTACAAGAAATGGCTGGGCAAGGACTGGGAACCCGACTGGAACCTGCACCCCTGATCCTGTCTTGCGTTGATTGAAAAAATATCGGGCGGGTGATCTCACCCGCCTGAAAAATAATAAAACTTTATCCGGCCTGAAAAAATGGATTACAATTTTAATTACAATATCATGATCGAATACCTTCCGGATATTCTGATCGGCCTGGAAAACACGATCCTGATTTCAGTGGTCAGCATGTGCTGTGCCATTATATGGGGTGTGGCCGTGGCCCTGGCCCGGTTGTCCCACAGGACATGGCTGAAACGGGCCATGGGGCTATATGTGGAATTTATCCGCTCCACACCCCTTCTGGTTCAAATCTACTTTCTGTTCTTCGGGCTGCCGGAATTCGGTATCATTCTCCCGGCGTTTCTGGTGGGTGTGTTTGCCCTGACCCTGAACTCCGGAGCCTATGCCGGTGAGATCATAAGAGCCGGGATCGAGTCCATTCACCAGACCCAGTACGAGGCGGCCGACTCCCTGGCCATGTCCTACGGCCAGAAAATGAGGTACGTTATCCTGCCCCAGGCCTTCCGGAACATCCTCCCGCCCCTGGTGGGCCAGGGATCCTACCTGGTCAAAGATTCAGCCCTTGTTTCGGTCATGGGGCTCATTGATCTGACCAAGGCCGCCGCCGTAACCCAGGCCACCACATTCCGGCCCCTTGAGGCCTTTCTTCCGGCCATGGTCCTCTATCTTGTGATTATTCTGACCCTGATCTACGGTTCCTCCTTTATGGAGAACAAGATGAGGAGGTGGTAAATGGATATGTTCAATATGGTGGGAAACCTGACCCTGCTGCTGGCGAAAAAAGGACTGCCCGTAACCATCACCCTTGCCCTTGCCGGCTTTGCATGCGCTGCTGTTTTCGGCAGTTTAGTTGGGGTGATCCGCTTTTTTAAAACCCTGATTCTCTCCCAGGTGCTAAAAATATATGTGGACTGCATGCGCGGTCTGCCCTTTCTCATGATCCTCTTTTTTCTCTTTTACGTGATGCCTTTTTTCGGAATGCGGATGTCTGCCATGACCACGGCCATCCTGGCCCTGACCCTTCATACCGGGGCCTATGTTTCGGAAATCGTCCGCGGGGCCCTGGTATCCATACCAAAGGTTCAGCACGAGGCCTCCAAGGCATTGGCCATGACCACCTGGCAGCGGATGCGGTACGTGATCGTCCCCCAGGCCATGCAGCTGACCCTGCCTCCCCTGGCCGGGCAGGCGGTCCTGCATATCAAAGACACCTCGGTTGTCTCCATCATCGCCCTGATCGAACTGACCCGGGTGGCCCGGGTGCAGATGCAGTCCAACATGGAACCTTTAGTGACCTTTGCCGTATTATCGGTATTTTACATTGTTTTATGTTACCCGGTCCTCCGGCTTGCGGCCCATCTTGAACAACGGATCATTGAAAAGGACAAGTAGAATCCAAGGAAAAACCATGCCTATTATTTCCGTGAACAACCTTCATAAGAAGTTCGGTTCCCTCGAAGTACTCAAGGGAATCAGTTTTGATGTCAATATCGGAGAAACCGTTGTCTTTGCAGGACCGAGCGGTTCGGGAAAATCCACCCTTCTGCGCTGCCTCAACGGCCTGGAAAAAATCGAATCCGGCCGGATCTTCGTGGACGGGACAGAGGTCCAGGACCCGCAAACGGATATGATTGATCTCCGCCGCAGGATCGGGATGGTCTTCCAGAGTTTCAACCTCTTTCCCCATCTCACCATTCTTGAAAACATCACCATTCCCCTGACCAAGGTCCGCCACATGGATCTGGAGCCGTCCAAGGAGCTTGCAAAATCTTTGCTGGCCAAGGTGGGGATTGAGGAGAAGGTGGATGTCTATCCGGGCAGGCTGTCCGGCGGGCAGCAGCAGCGGGCCGCCATTGCCAGGGCACTGGCCATGGAGCCCAAAGTTATGCTGTTTGATGAGCCCACATCTGCCCTGGACCCGGAACTCACAGGAGGGGTCATTGATATTCTCAAGGACCTGTCCCGGTCCAATATGACCATGCTGGTGGTGACCCATGAGATGAACTTTGCCCGGCATGCCGCCGACAGGATGATCTTCATGGACGAAGGCCATATCGTGGAAGAGAATCATCCCGAAGAGCTCATTAAAAATCCAAAGCACGAGCGGACAAAAAGATTCATGACACAGATTGCATATGATTGATTTATATGAAAAACAAGGAGTTTGAATGCAGGATATTTTAAATGCCATTGAGGCTGCAGGAATTTTCCCCGTTGTAGAAATTGATAGGCTTGAAGATGCTGTACCCGTGGCAGAAGCCCTGAGAAAAGGCGGTATTGCCGCCATGGAAATCACCCTGCGCACTCCCTGCGCATGTGATGCCATCCACGCAGTACGCAAGGCCTTTCCAGAGATGATGGTCGGGGCCGGAACCGTGCTTACCCCGGATCAGGTCGAACAGGCCCGGGACGCAGGTGCAGGATACATGGTGTCCCCGGGGTACAATCCCAGGATTGTCCGGTATTGTCTCGATGCTGGCATACTGATCATCCCCGGAATCGACAGTCCTTCCGGAATCGAACTGGCCATTGAAGCCGGCCTGTCCGTACTCAAATTTTTTCCGGCACAGTTCAGCGGAGGCATCGACGGCCTCAAGTCCATGGCCGCCCCCTTCAAAAACCGGATCCGGTTCCTGCCCCTGGGCGGAATCACCCCTGAAAACATCTCCGACTACGTGCGGTGCGGCGAAGTACTGGCCGTCGGCGGAACCTGGATTGCCAAAAATGAGATCATCCGGGAAGGCGATTTTTCCCGGATCACACAAAATGCCCGGGAAGCCATGGCCCTGCTCCATGGATTTGAATTTTCCGGGCTGGAACTTAATGTTTGCGGCAAAAATCAGGATGCCGACCTTCTGGACACCCTGTCCCGGGTGTTTACACTTCCCCGGTCAGGCCTGACAGCGCTGCGCGCCCTGGAAGACGGGGACAGCAATCTTTCTGGCAAAATCCGCATTGCCTGCAACAACATCAAGCGCGGGGCCATGTGGCTCAAAAACCAGTCCATTCAAGCCGATACCGAGCTGGTTGAACTAGAATCCAAAGATGAAACCTCTGTGGTCCTGGCGGGCAGGCCAGGCGGTTTTAGGATTCAACTGATAGAAAAATAAGGCCCCCAAGGAGGATACCATGACAAGATATGCAATGCTCGGTGAAATCATGCTGAGACTCAAGTCCCCGGGCCATGAGCGGCTTTTCCAGTCCCCCATGCTGGAAACCAGTATGGCAGGGGCAGAGGCCAATGTTGCCGTGGGTCTCTCCTGTCTGGGCGAAGACGCATCCTTTATCACGGTTCTGCCGGAAAATGATCTGGGCAGGAATGTAATTTCCGAGCTTCGCAGGCACGGGGTCGATACCTCAAGGATATCCATGGTTCCCGGCAGGCTGGGCCTCTATTTTGTGGAGGCCGGATCCAATCACCGGCCGGCCAGGGTGATCTATGACCGTGCCGATTCCTGTATGGCCGGGGCCGAACCCGGCACCTTTGACTGGAAGGAATTGTTTGCCGACCGGGACTGGTTTCACACCTCCGGCATTACCCCGGCCATCTCCGAAACGGCCATGCAACTCACCCTGGAGGCCATGAAAACAGCCAGGCATATGGGACTGACCGTGTCCTGCGACCTGAACTTCAGGGCGGCCCTCTGGCAGTACGGACACCCCCATGTGGAGGTCTACCGAAAGATGATGGAATATGTGGATGTCCTGATAGCCAATGAAGGCCACTACCAGTCCTGTCTCGGCCTGACCCGCAGGGTCAATGAATCCGACATCACAGAAAACCCTGAAAATTACCGGCAACTGGTGGATGAAGTTTTCCAAACCTGGCCCGGAGTGAAGCGCATCGCAACCACGGTCCGGAGAACCTTCTCCGCTGACCACCAGGCCATTGCCGCGGTCCTGGCCACCGGGAACGACATGTGGGTGTCACCGATTTTTGACATCGAGAACATTGTGGACCGCATCGGCGGGGGGGATGCCCTCACGGCCGGTCTGTTCCATGGATTGAATCGGACAGGGGACAGTCTGGAGACCATCACCTTTGCCGCGGCAGCCTCGGCCCTTAAACATTCCATCCCCGGAGACTTTCTCAGGGCCTCCCTGGACGAAATCCAGGCCCTTGCCCTCGGGGCAAAAGGGCGGGACCAGAGATAGCCTGGAATATTAACCAAATAATTTTTTTTATATAAGAAGGATCGTTTTATGAGAGCATTGAACCAATCCCTGGACAGGATGCCCCGTTCCGGCATCCGTGTCATCATGGATCTTGCCGCTGAAATGGACAATGTCATTCACATGGAACTGGGGGAGCCCAGTTTTCAGACCCCGGAACATATTATGGATGCCGGATGCAAAGCCATCCGGGACGGGTTTACCAAATATACCGCCAACAGCGGTCTCAAGTCCCTGCGAAAGGCCGTTCTTAACCGGCTTGTCCGGGACGGGCTCAATCCTGACCTGGAGCAGATCGGCATCAGCCCCGGCTCCGTATTTGCGCTGGTTCAGGCAGTCACGGCATGCACCAATGCAGGGGATGAGGTACTTTTATCCGATCCGGGCTGGCCCAACTACTATATGCAGGTGGTGTCCACGGACCGGGTTCCGGTTATCTATCCCCTGAAGGAGAAAAACAATTTCGAGCCGAAAGTCGAGGATCTTGAGCCCCTGGTCACAAAAAAAACACGGGTTATTGTTATCAACACCCCGTCCAACCCCACCGGAAGTGTCTATTCCCGGGAGACCATCCAAGACCTTGTGGCCTTTGCCAAAAAGCACGACATCTATATCATTTCCGATGAGGTCTATGACAAGATCGTGTTTGACGGTGAGCATGTCTCCCCTCTTTTATTTGACCCGGACGATCACGTGATCTCTATTTTCGGCATGTCTAAATCCTATGCCATGACCGGATGGCGGGTGGGGTATTACTGCGCCCCCAAAAAGATCGTTTCCCAGATGAACAAGCTGCTGGAGCCCTACGTTTCCTGCGCATCGGCCATTTCCCAGAAAGCAGCCGAGGCTGCTTTGAACGGCCCCCAGGACTGTGTGGATCAAATGGCAAAGGCTTATGGCCAGCGGCGGGATCTCATGCTGGATATCCTCACAAGGGAAGGATTTGAATTTTCCAGGCCCAGGGGGGCATTTTACCTGCTGGTCAATGTGGCCGAATCCGGTCTCGAATCCTATGAATTTGCCAAGGCACTGCTCCGGGAAAAGAAAGTGGCTGTCGCTCCGGGCCTGACCTTTGGCAAAGATTCAGATAAATTCATCCGGTTTTCATTCTGCACCAGCCTTGATGATATCCAGGAGGGCGTTACCCGGTTCTGCTCTTTTTATAAAAACAGGATCTAACCCAGCCCCCCTCTTCCAGACGGGCAACCCGGAAAATACCCCCGTGAAATAAATAGGGCGGTCAACGGCTTTACAATGTTTTTTAATGCTGATATGGCTTTGACTGGATAACCTTAGTATTTTAAAAGGATATCGTTCAAAGGGGCTGTCTGAGAGATTTGGGATCATATCAATGGCCGCCCATCAACCTGCTGGGGATAAATCCGGGAGCCGCCCATGATTGAAACCTATAGAGGCGTTGTATATCCAAACCAATTAGACCATATGGATCATATGAATGTTCAGTGGTATACGGCAAAATTTGACGAAGCCACATGGCACCTGTTCTCAGCCATCGGGATCACAAGCACCTACATCCGGGAAAAAAACAGGGGAATGGCCGCCATAGAACAGACAACAAAGTATAAATCAGAAGTCCTTGCCGGGGAACTGCTTCTGATCCGATCCAGGATATTGGAGACCACAGAGAAAACCATCCGTTTTCTGCATATCATGTACAATGCGGAAACGGAAAAAGAAGTAGCGACTTCGGAATTGCTGGGGGTTCATCTTGACCGGATCAAAAGGAAAGGTTGCCTTCTTCCGGATCATATTCAGGAAAAATGCCTGGAATTAAAAGAATAGAATAGAGAAAAAAGGGTCCGGTCTAAAAATGTGAAAAAGTGACAATTCAAAATCTGATCCTATGGTATATGAATGATATCCGGGCCTGTACAATTGCTGATCCGGGAACAGGAGGATTTAATGACCGAATGGAAATTACCCGAGTCCTACGATTTCGAAGGACGTATTGTAAGATACGGAGTATCAGGAGAAGGCCCTCCGGTGATTCTTGTCCACGGCACACCCTGGTCTTCATTCAACTTACGCCATCTTAAAAAATCGTTATCAAAAGACTTTTCTGTTTATTATTATGATCTCATTGGCTACGGTCAGTCGGATAAATCTCCTGGGGATGTATCCCTGGCCGTTCAAAACCAGGTGCTGGATCAGCTTATAGATCACTGGGGGCTGGAAAGCCCCGCCATTATTGGACACGATTTCGGGGGAACAACGGTTCTCCGGACCCACCTTATCAATAATCGCAATTTTGATAGAATTGTTCTCATTGACCCGGTTGCCATTTCCCCCTGGGGTTCACCCTTTTTTCAACATGTTAATGAGCATGAAGCCGCCTTTGCAGGCGTTCCGGATTATATTCATGAGGCAATCGTTCGCGCCTACGTGAAAACAGCGGCCTTTGCGCCGATAGAAGACAAGACCCTTGATAGGATTCTCCTTCCCTGGACAGAGCCCGGCGGGAAAGAGGCTTTTTACCGACAAATTGCCCAGGCAAACTCAAGCTACACGGACGAAGTGCAACCCCTGTATAATCAGATTCACAGGCCTGTTTTGATACTTTGGGGACGTGAAGACCCCTGGATACCGATCGATAAAGGTGAAACCTTGCACGAAATGATCCCAGGCTCGTTATTCCACCCCATCCCAGATGCAGGGCATCTGGTGATTGAAGAACAGCCTGACCAGCTTATTGCAAAAATTCGGCCTTTCCTTCAACAGGTGAAAATTCCATAACAAACCCGGTCGAGAAAAACCGCCTCATTGGGATTCAAATGATATAAAAACGATTATTCGCCGGGGAGGCCGGGGCGGGCTGCGGCGGAGACATGGAGTGGGATTCTGTAGAGCCTCTTAATGGAATGAAGCGGTTAAGAGGGGAAATTGTTTGAACGAAGTGAGTTTTTCCCCTCCAGCGCAATGGAATTTAGAGGCTCTTAGAATTCTTCACTCTGCGGAGCCGTAGTCTGCCCCGGCCGGTTGATAAATACCCTGCCTGCTTTTGCATGCTGAACAATCCAGGAATCCCGCCTCTTGAAATATAGGCGCACACTCTCCTTACATATAATCAATATCAGCAGAATCCCTTGACTTTTCAATGGGTTTTGCATATGGCTTCTGGGATAAAGATTAAAAAATGGAAACTTCCGCAAATACATCATCTATGTTATGCCCAAAATCACAAGTCAATTTAAAGCTTTTTAAAAACTCATGCGAAGTATAAAAAAAATTTATTGTACCGAATGCGGAAAACCAATCGAATATAAAAAAGATCTGCTCATTTCTTCTAAAATTTTAGGACCTTATCATTCCGCTTGTTTTATGAACCCGAATAAGGTTTCCAGTAAATTGAATAAATTTTATGGCCCCTTTCCTTTGCGCTCAAGATTTTGGATTTGGCTGATACTGGGAAATCTAATTTCAGGATTAATTTACATCCTTGAGGCAAATCCGTCTAGGCTTCTTTATGCTTTTATCGTATTGTGTAATATTGTTTTTATTTCAGCCCGTATAGGTATTTACCACACTTATGAAAAACATCTTATGTAAAGGCAATTCTTGACATAACGCGTCGTTGCAGCAGACCGCAAGAGGCGAGTCTCTTGTTTGCTCGGCGGCCCTGAATTCAACCTTATCTGAGAAAACAATGATAAAAAAAAGATAATATCCAGTTAAGCTGAACTGCCGGCCCAGAGGCTTTCAAACCGCTCGGTTGGCCGTTAGTTTATAAAAACCACTTCAAGGACCATCCATGAATAAACCTATTCAGCATAAGATAATCGACTTGATGACCCCGGTTTCAAAAGGTCTCTTTGCGGCGGATGTGCGCATCGGGCTTGTGTATACCAGTGTGAGGCTGGATAACGGCCACACGGGGATTGCATGGACAGGTCACCGACTCTCCAAAGGGTGCTGCCATCAGACGAAAGCCGGAACGCTTGCCGGAAGACCGGCAAAAGAGCTTCTCAATTACCTGGATGCTGCCGATGATCCACTTTCCCGGACAATCGGCCTTGCCACGGCCAATGCCCTTGCTTCGGGGGCGCCCCGTCCAAAAACCGTTTCCAATGAAATTCTTGAACTTATCGATATTCAGCCGACCGAGCATGTGGTCATGGCCGGGTTTTTCGGCCCCCTGATTCCCCGGCTTAAGCGGATTGGATGCCGCCTGGATATCCTGGAACTGAACCGTGACAAACCCGGCACCCTGCCTCCTGATCAAGGACCTTCCCTGCTTGCCGTCTGTGATGTTGCCCTGATCACAGCGACATCCCTGGTCGCCAACACCATGGATGAACTTCTCTCCGGTCTTGGGAATATCCGGTCTGCCGTGATTCTGGGTCCATCTTCCTTTATGCGGCCCGAGGTTTTCTCGGACACACCGGTGACCCATATTGCCGGCGTCCGGGTCAGAGATGCCTCTGCCGTGGAGAGGATTGTTTCCGAAGGCGGCGGAACAAAAACCCTGAAACCGCACATGGACTTTGAGACGATCTGCCTTACTCCCTGAATTGATTCTTTTTTCAATTGCCTTTGCTCATGACCAGAGATCTCAGGAGAGGAACCTTTCAGTTTATTGTGAACACCCTAACCCGACGCCGGAATCGGGCACAAAAGGGTTCTGATCGCCTTCGCATTCACGGCGACTGTGCCGCCGTGAATCCAGGTGCGGGCTGCGTCCGGCCCGACCGGATCACTTCAATCCCTGCCACCAGGAATCCGTTTTAAGCGTATTATCAATGGTGACCGGCTCACCCAGCTTCGGGGTTATCAGATCAATCTCCCTGAGTTCAGCTTCCCTGGTAATTTCTTCGGCCGGTTCATACCAGGCATGCATGGACAGCACAAACATTCCCCAGTGAATGGGGAAAAGTCTTTTGGCCTTTACATCCACGCAGGCCTGGGCGGTTTCCCGGGGCATCATATGGACCTGTTTCCAGTGCACATTGTACTGGCCGTTTTCCATGAAGGCCAAGTCAAAGGGGCCGTATTTTTCCCCGATTTCAGTAAAATGAGTGTCATACCCGGAATCCCCGGAAAAATAGAGGCTCTGTGATCTGTCCCGGATGATCCAGGAGGCCCAGAGGGTCTTATTTCTCCGGGTGAGGCTTCTGCCGGAAAAATGCCGGGCCGGCGCGGCGATGAATTCAATCTCTCCTTTTGAGACGCTTTCCCACCAGTCCAGTTCGGTGATTCTCCCCGGAGCAATGCCCCACCTCACCAGATGGGAACCCAGGCCCAGGGGAACCGTGAATTGGGTTTTTTGATCCCTGAAAAATTTGATGGAGTCCTTATCCAGATGGTCATAATGATCGTGGGAGATCAGAATATGGTCGATGCCGGGCAGGCCGGACAGGGGCAGGACCGGCTTTTGAAACCGTTTGACCATGAATCCCACCGGGGATGCTGCGTTGGAAAACATGGGATCGATCAGGATGTTTTTTTTGGACATCCTCAACAGGAGAGTTGAGTGGCCGAACCAGATGACCCTGGCATGGCCGGAAGGTTCCATGAAGCAGGTCATATCCGGAATCACCTCGGACAGGCGGGTTTCAGGTCTCCGATATCCCCCTTTTGCAAACCAGTCCCGGATCAATCCAAAGTTCCTCGTGTTTTCCATAAGTTGTTCTGAGATACCAGGCCGGGAATTGATGAATTCATTTTTAACAGGATCGAACCCAGGGGATCTCACCATCCTTGACAAGAATTTTTCATCCGTAAGCTTCCCCTGTGAAGAGCAGTTAAAACACAAAATACCTCCTAAAGATATAATCCCCAAACCCCATATGAACAATTGAAAAAATTTCCCGGCCCCCAATTTATTTTATTCTTTATTTCAGTCAAAGATCCTCTCTTTTGGAGAGGATCACGGCATTGACCGATTGATGGATCCCGATTAGAATGGATGCCCTGAGCTCGTCCCGGGCGCTGACATCAATGATGTTTACCGGTTTCGTGAGGGCCGGCTTGAAGACTCCCGGCCTTCTTGGGATTCCATGGTCGCCACAACGGTCCACCCGTTTTGCATAAAGGTTTCGGTTATCAATGCACCGGTATCTGTCCCTGTATCGGTAATCATGAGCATTTTAAATCTGTCTTCTATCTCTCCCATTTTAGTTCCTCCGGCATTCCGGGCCGGGAATATCATCTCTGTTTCATTTAATTTTTCCATTGAATGATTGTTTATAAATGAACATTCGTTTATAAACAATTTTTAAAATTTAACGGCATCCCAGGCCATGGAAAATGCAGTTTCCAGATCGTGATCGTCCAGATCAAATCCTCTGCATACCCTATGGTTGGCCAGGTATGAGATGGGATGAAACATAAAGGCTCCTAAAAAATGACGGTCCACATCTTTGATGATCTTCTGTCTTATCCCCTTTTCCAGGGCCCGAATCAGTGGAACGAAATAATACTCCACTTTTTCCTGATCCACCCGTTCTGAAAAGGGAGAGCTGGCAAACTGTTCACTGAACCGGTAATAGTCCGGATGGTCTGAAATGAACCGGAAAAGCTTCAGCCAGGTTTTTTCCAGGATGTCCCGGAGGGGAAGGGAATCGTCAAAACCTTCAAGAGCGGCACGGCTCATGTCCTGTTTGATCTCCAGATAGGTGGAGACCAGCAGATCTTCCTTGTTTTTGTAATAGGTGTACAGGGTGGCCGGGGAGACCTCGGCCTCTTTTGCGATCTTGGATACGGAAGCGGCGGAAAAACCAATTTCATTGACCAGTTTAATGGTTGCCTTAAACAGGGCCTTTTTCTTATTATCATCTTTGATTCTCATGGGAGTATATTAAATGTTCATTCGTTTATTATCAAGCGAATTTTTCTGTTTTTTATTTCCAAAGATCACTATAATGGGGCATAACAGATAAGAATAAATAAGGATTTTCACATGTTTGATTTTCTGCTGAACGAAGAACAAAAAAAATTACGCCAGGAGGCCCGGGATTTTGTCAATTCCATTCCAAGAAAGATGATCCTGGACATGGATGAGGACAAGATCCGGTTTCCAAAGGAGTTTCTCCAGGAGGCGGGCAAACGAAACCTCATGGGATGCCGGTATCCTGAAAAATGGGGGGGAAGGAATCTGGACTGGGTCTCCACCTGCATGGTCATGGAGGAGATCGGGGTCCTGGGGTATATCTTTGCCTGCACCTTCGGGGTGGGGGCGGAACTGGTCTGCGACGCCATCATCCTCCACGGCAATGACGCCCAGAAGGAGAAGTACGTAAAACCCCTGCTTAAAGGAGAGATCTTTGCAGCGGAATGCCTGACCGAGCCCCGGGGCGGGTCTGACTTCTTTGGCACCTCGACCCTGGCCCGGGACAAGGGAGATCATTTTATCCTCAACGGCCAGAAGCGGTTCATCGTCGGAGGAGAAGGCGCGGATTTCTTCCTGGTCTATGCCCGGACCGATCCGGATGCCGATCCCCGGGACGGGATCTCCTGTTTTATCGTGGACCGGACCCAAGGGGTAAAAACCGAGTATCTCTACGGCCTCATGGGCTGCCGGGGCGGTGGAGCGGCCCGGATGGTGTTCAGGGACGTAAAGGTTCCCAGGGAGAATCTTCTGGGAACACTCAACCGGGGGGTGGATGTCTTTAATACCATGATGATCCCGGAACGCCTGGGCACTGCAGCCATGACCATTGGTGCGGCCGTGCCTGCCGTGGATGTGGCCACGGGATATACCTCAAAGAGAAAGGCCTTCGGCCGGCCCGTGGCCGCTTTCCAGGGGGTCTCCTTCCAGGTGGCCGAGGCGGTCACCCTTTTGGATGCCTCCCGGGCCATGATTTATACCACGGCCCGGGCTGTGGATGAAAAGATCGATGACAAACAGATCCGCCGCCTGGTATCCCAGTCCAAGAAATTTGTCACGGAATCCTGCCAGAAGGCGGTTCACAATACCATGCAGGTCATGGGCGGCATCGGCTACACCAATATCTACCCGGTGGAACGGATCTTCAGGGATCTGCGTCTTGCATCCATCTGGACCGGGACCAACGAGGTCATGTCCATGATCATTGCCAATGAATGGTATAAGGAGTACTGGAAAAATAAAAAAACCGGCCAGATCCGGGATATGGAATCGGATGCGGCAGAGGCCGGTGCAGCGGACGAAAAAATATTTGAATAAGGAGGATTTTATGGACAAAGACATCCTCGCAACCCTGCCCGGACTGCTGGAGATCCTGGGAATGGATGAAGAGCCCATGGGCATGTTTTTCACCGATGAACAGCCGGATCAGGGGTATACTCCGGATCCGGCGGATCTGCCCACCCGGGAAAAGGAAAAGGCCGATGGGGTGGACTGGGCCGAGATATTTTCCCAATTTTCATGCGTCATGGGCAAGATCTGGCTGGCCCGGAAAAAGAAGAGCCTGGCCTGGTTCTCGGCCAGCCATTTCGGATGTCCCGGGGGCGCCTTCTGGATGGGGTTTAACAAGCCCCAGGCCGAGACCATTATCCATTACGTGTCCACGGGCATCCCGGGCCGGATGAAGGGGGAGTTCTACTGTGATTCTCCGGATCATCTGCGGCAGATATTTGAGCAGGTGGATCCGGAACCGGCCCCCAAAAGCTATTGCGTGTTCAAGCCCCTAAGCCTTTTCAGGGAAGACGAAACCCCGGTCCTGATCAGTTTTTTCTCCCGGCCCGAGGCCCTGTGCGGCCTTCACCAGCTGGCCACCTTTGTGACCAATGATCCGGAAGTGGTGGCCTCCCCCTGGAGCGCGGCCTGCGGCGGCCTGGTGGCCTGGCCCATGCACTACCTGGCCCAGGGCCGGCAAAAGGCTGTTCTCGGGGGATGGGACCCGTCTGCCCGAAAGTTCTTCAAGACAGACGAGATCTCATTTACCCTGCCCTATGACATGTTTGCCGAGATGACGGACCGGTACGAAGAGTCCTTTTTAAAAACCGACACCTGGCAGAACGTGCACAAAAAGATCGGTAAAAGCAAAAGAACCTGGGACAAAGGATTATAACAGGCTCCGGATAAACTCCCCGGTGGCCCCGGCTCCTTTCTGCTCCACGATCCGGATGGTCTGGGAGCCGATCACGGCGATGTCGGTCTTGCCCGTAAGGTATTGGATGTCCGCCTTATCCTTGACCCCGAAGCCCACGGCCAGGGGCAAGGAGGTGGCCTTGCGGCACCGCCCGAGATAGGCGGCCAGATCATCGGAAAACTGGGTCTCTTTTCCGGTTACCCCTTTTCTGGCCAGGCAGTAAATGAATCCGGAAGAGACCGAATCGATATAGGTCATTCTCTCATCACTGGTCTCAGGGGAGAAGATATAAATGGGGCTCAGGCTGTGGGCTTTCATGGCCCGGAGATACTCCCTGCTCTCTTCCGGGGGCAGGTCCGGCACGATGGCCCCCTTGAGGTTGATATCGGCCATTTTCCCGGCAAAGGAGTCAAACCCGTCCCGGTAAAGGATATTGGCATAGCTCATGAACAAAAAGGGAATGGGGAAATCCCGGGCCACCTTTTGGGCGAATTCAAGGCATTTTTTAACTGTGGAGCCCTTTTCAATGGCGACCTGGTTGGCCCGGAGGATGACCGGCCCGTCGGCCATGGGCTCGGAAAAGGGAATCTGGAGTTCCATTAGGTCCACGCCGGCCTCCACCATCTCCTTCACAATGGTATAGGAGTCTTCAAAGGATGGATACCCCATGACAATGTGGGTCATCAAAAGGATCTCTTTGGTCTTTTGTTTTTCTCGGATATAGGCTTCAAGCATGGGAGTATTCTCCTGCCTTTTTAATGATGAATTCTTTCCATTTGGGATCGTCAAATGCATCGGCCACCGTGAAGATATCCTTGTCCCCGCGGCCGGACTGGTTGATGATGATGATGTCCTGTTCCGACAATTGCGGCGCTTCCTTGAACGCCTGGGCAAAGGCGTGGGCCGATTCCAGGGCCGGGATAATACCTTCCCTGACCATGGTCAGCTTCAGGGCCTCCACCACTTCAATGTCCGTGGCCGACTCAAACCGGGCCTTTCCCTGGTCGTACATCCGGGAGAGGATGGGGGAAACCCCCACATAGTCCAGCCCCGCAGATATGGAATGGGTCTCCTTCATCTGTCCGTCCCCATCCTGGAGGAAATAGGTCTTATACCCCTGGGCGATTCCCGGGCTGGCATCTTCCGAGCAGAGTCTTGAGGCGTGGAGCCCGGACGACAGGCCCTTTCCACCGGCTTCCACCCCCACCAGCTCCACGGGGTCGTCCAGGAACCCCGAGAACAGGCCCATGGCATTGGACCCGCCCCCGACACAGGCATAGACCCGTTTGGGCAGCTTCCCCTCGACTTCCATGATCTGATTCCTGGCCTCTTTTCCCAAAATGGACTGGAACCAGGTCACCATCTCGGGGTAGGGATGGGGGCCGCAGGCCGTGCCAAAGACATAGTGGGTGGAGTCCATATTGGTGACCCAGTCCCGGAAGGCCTCGTTGATGGCGTCCTTTAATATCCTGGTTCCGTCTACCACGGGAACCACCTCGGCGCCCAGCTGCTCCATCCAGAACACATTGGGCCGCTGGCGCATCACGTCCTTTTCCCCCATGTAGATGGTGCAGTCAAATCCGAATTTGGCGGCCATGGTGGCCGTGGCCACCCCGTGCTGGCCGGCCCCGGTTTCTGCGATGACCCGTTTTTTTCCCATCTTCTTTACCAGCAGGCCCTGGCCCATGACGTTGTTGGCCTTGTGGGCCCCGGTGTGGTTCAAATCTTCCCGTTTGATATAGATCCGAGCCCCCTTGAAGTGGGAGGTCAGGTTTTCGGCAAAGGTCAAGGGGGTGGGCCGGCCCGAATAGGAGGCCATGAGACGGGTATAACTCTCCCAGAAAAACGGATCTTTCTTGGCCGTTTCAAAGGCCTGTTCCAGCTGGTCAAAGGTGGCGACCAGGATTTCAGGCAGAAATGCCCCGCCAAAATCGCCGTAATATCCTCGGTTTTTCATCTATACTCTCCTGTTAAAGGAAAAAAGGATTGATCTTGCAGACCAGGGGCTTGTCCCATCAGGACACCTCCCCGGGAATGGTCTGGGAAAAGGCAAAGGTATCGGTCCGGCAGAAAAGGACCGAATAAACCGCCCCCGGCGCATCCGGGAAATTGATCTCCCGCTTGACCACCAGGACCGGATCTTTTCGGGTCAGGCCCAGAAGCTTGGCCCGGGTTCCGGACAGGGCCTCCACCTTAAAGGTCTGGACCCCGTTTTCAGGTTTGAGGTAATAATGGTCCATCACCACCCGGGACAGGGATTTGTCCCTGAGATCGATTTTATCCAGGCCTAAAAAAAGCTCGGCATCCAGAAAGATGTCCTCCACCAGGATGGGCCGGTCCTGGGCCAGGGTCAGCCGGGACAGGAAAAAGGCCCGATGCCCGTTAAAGGGATTTTCAGGGTCGCCTTCCACGGTTTTCAGACAGAGCGGCGAGATCATCTTCCTGCCGGGCCGGATGCCCTGGGTCAAAAAGGCCTGGGAGGTGCCGGCCAGGGAGAAAAGATCCACCTTGGCCTCGGGTCGCTTCACAAAGGTGCCGGCCCCCCTTCTCCTGTGGATCAGGCCCTTGCGGACCAGGGTATCCATGGCCTGTCTCACCGTGGGCCGCCCGATCCCGTACTGCTTGGCCAGGCTGATCTCCGAAGGGATCATCTGGCCGGGGCTGTACTCCCCGGATCGGATCCGCTCGGTCAGGATATCTGCCAGCTGGTGGTACAGGGGCACAGGGGATTTGGAGTTGAGCATAAAAAGTCCTTTTCCTTTGATTTGAACATAAACTAAAAAATATTTGTAAAGTTGTCAAGACATTTAAATCATGAGATCCCGAGCTCCCTTTTTACACATTCTGATTTTTTTACCTTGACAATCCATTTTGGCCCGGGATATATAAAATGAAAAATTTAATTAAATTTTGTATTTTATATAAAATTAAATACACATATCCAACCAGAGTAGAGGTAATATTTGAAAAACAATGCCTTTCAAAATCTGCCGAAATACCGCACGAATAAAGAAATCCCCCTTATTGAATGGGCCTATCTGAAACTCAAGGAGATGATCTTCCATCAAGTTGTGGTGCCGGGACAAAAATTAATTTACAAGGATCTGTGCGAAGCGCTCGGGCTTTCCAGAACGCCGATCATCAACGCGTTGACACGGCTTGAGCAAGAGGGACATGTAAAATCGGAATCCTTTAGAGGCTTTTACGTCAACCCCATCAGTGTCAAAGAGATCACAGATAAATTCGGGGTGAGAGAAGCGTTGGAGGTCTATGCGATAGGTATCGCCCTCCCCAATTCGACACCGAAAGATCTGGAGGTATTGGAAGATATGATCCTTGAACATGGAGAGTACAATCCTCCCGGATATGACAAAAAAAAGCTCTATCTCGATTCCCGCGTCCATTTACAGATCGCAAAAATGACAGGGAATGACAATTTGGTGGACATGCTGAGGATGAATCTGGAGCATGTCTATCTGCGCCTGGCCCTGAACACTTCAAATCCGAGCCGTATGAGCCCTGCCATTAAAGAACATGATGAACTGTTAACATATTTAAAAAACAAGGACATGGAAAACTGCATCCGGCTGATGCGAAAACATATCCGGCTGGGCAGGGACCATGTGATCAATAGTCTGAGTAAGGATGAATCATACTTTGAGTTATAAAAAAACATCGAGCGCAGGACTGGCAGGTCGGCGCGCTCGATGCATCGAATGGAGGGACGGATCCTTTCCAAACTTAAGATAAATCTATTCGTCTTCTTGGTTTGTGTCAAGGATTTCCTCCCGGGTTGCCGGATCATCCGCACCCGAGACTCAACGTATTTTTCTTTTGGGATGTAAATGATTGTACGCTTATTTTTAAAAGGAGGATTGCAACGACCCGACACCTTGACCGGAACAAAACCGCATAAACAAAAAGGAGACTGAAATGCCATTCAAAAAAGTACTTGTTCTTATCACAGCCGTCTTGATGATTCCAACTTTTGCCGCTGCAAAGCAAAAATATATTTTTACAGGGGGAAAAGCGGGCGGAACCGCCATTTATTATGCCAGTGCCATTTCCGAACTGGCCAAAAAGAATAATCTTACCTTTCTTGTAAACTCTTCAGGAGGTGCGGTTGAACAGATTCGTCTGGTGAACTCGGGAAAATCCGATTTTTCCCTTGCCTATTCCGGGCAGGTTTTTGCCGCGTCAAAGGGAAAATTGAAAAATGATCCTAAAAAATATACCGATGTGAGGTCCATGGCCTTTTTCTACGGCGCACCCGCCCAGTTGATCGTCAGAAAAAATTCCGGGATCCATTCTGCAAAAGATCTTGCCGGGAAAAAAATCGGCGTTGGGAATGCAGGTTCGGGAGCGGCCGCAAATGCCCAGTTGTTCTTTACTGAATTGGGAATCTGGAAGGATATTCATCACAATTTCATAGGATACCGCCAGGCTTCAGATGCCTTTAAAAATGGTCAGCTGGATGCTTTCTGGGTTTTTGTAAGTTATCCGAATGCCTCGGTAACCGAGGCTGCCATGCAAAATGAAATTGCGCTTGTCGATCTTTATAAGGATGGAGAATCCATTGACCTGTTCAAAAAATATCCATACTTTTCCAAAGTCATCATTCCTGCCGGAACGTACAAAGGTGTGGATACTGACGTTGCCTCCTTCCAGGACAAAACCCTCTGGATTGTCAATAAAAATGTTCCGGACGAAGTGGTTTACAAAATCCTTGATCTGACCTTCAGCAAAGAAGGATTGGCGCATATGGCCAATGCCCATAAATCGGCCCGGGCAATGAGCCTGAAAACCGGGGGTGCCGGAATGGCGACAAAAATGCATCCCGGGGCTGCTAAGTTCTGGAAGGACAAAGGGGTTCTCTAAATATGGGATCCGACCCTTTGATATCTTAAAAACAGTGCCGCGCCCTGATTCTGTTTGGGGGCGCGGCGATTTCAGAATCAAACTTCATATTGGATCGATCCAGTTCCGTTTGCTGAGTATCAGAACCTCGGGGATTATATGTATAAAAAATTCAATGCGTTCGATAAGTATCTGTTTATACTTTTATCTTTATCCATGGCCCTTTTTTATATTTATTCTGCGGCTGTCTCTCCATTTTCATCCCAATATCACAGGGGAATCTATGTCCTTATCACCTATATATTGGGGATCCTGCTTTATCCGTCCAAATTTAAGTTCGGCAAATCATTTGATTATGCTTTGATTCTCATGATCATTTTAACTTGCGGATATTTCATGCTCAATTACGAGGCCTTGATGTACAGGGCGGGAATGGAGACAAGAACAGACGGCATCATCAGCATGATCGGCATCCTTGTCGGGGTTGAAATTGCCAGACGGGTCATTGGAAATGTTTTTGTTTTAATCGGCTTGATATTTCTGGTTTACGGCGTTTGGGGGATTCATTTCCCAGAGCCCTTTTCGCATCCGGGAAACAGTTTGGCTGAAATGTCTACGATCATTTTTCTCAAGGATGACGGTGTATTCGGGATCGTTGCCAATGCCATTGCCACCTTTATCCTTCTTTTTGTCATATTTGGTTCTTTTTTGGAAAAATCAGGGGCACACAAATTCTTCATTGATTTCCCTTTGGCTCTGGTCGGGCATAAAACAGGGGGTCCGGCCAAAGTGGCCATCATTTCAAGCGCTTTGTTCGGTTCCATATCCGGGAGTGCCATCGCCAATACCGTTTCCACAGGGGCCTTTACCATTCCGATGATGAAAAAAGCAGGATTCAGGCCACATGTTGCAGGAGGGATCGAACCTGCCGCCTCTGTGGGCGGGATGTTTTTACCGCCGATCATGGGAGCCGGGGCATTTATCATGTCGGAAATAACAGGTGTTCCCTATGTAAAAATCATGCTCATCAGCATATTCCCGGCACTGATGTATTTTTTCAGTGTATTTGTCATGGTCCATTTTGAAGCCAAAAAGATGAACATAAAAGGAACTAAATCTGAAAAATCCGCCATGGAAATCCTTAAAAAAGAAGGGGTCTATATCATTCCCCTAATCCTGATAACCCTTTTTATGGTCACAGGTTTTTCCGCAGCACTCTCCGCCGTTATCGGGATATTTTCCTGTATCCTTGTCTCCTGGTTCAGAAGAGAAACAAGAATGACTCTGTCGGATATCGTGGATGCGGTCTGCATGGGAGCGGAAAGCAGCGTTAAAATCGGAGCCACCCTGGGAATTATAGGTATAATCATATCGGTTCTTTCCAACAGCGGTTTTATACTGACTTTCACCAGCATAATGATAGACTTTGCCAAGGGAAGTCTTTTTCTAACCATTCTACTGGTGGCCCTGGCGTCATTGGTTCTTGGAATGGGTGTCCCCGGCACCGTTGCCTATCTGGTCACCGCAGTGGTGGCCGTCCCTGTGTTCACACATATGGGGGTAAATTTAATTGCCGCCCACATGATCGTATACTGGTTGTCACAGGATTCCAACATCACTCCGCCCGTTTGCATTGCCGCTTTTGCCGGAGCCACCATTGCCGAAGCAAACATGTGGAAAACAGCCCTCGTGGCGTTTAAATATGCCAAATTCTTATATTTGGGCGCTTTCCTGTTTGGTTATGTGCCGGGATTCTCCATGCAGGGAGATGCATGGGACATCGTAAAAGCATATCTGATTATTACCATTGGAACATTTCTCTTCTCATACTTGTTGAGCGGGACCTGGTTCCGCAGTCGTCGGAGACAGGATATTGAGATCGTCGAATAAATTAAAGATAGGACAAAAAGTGAAAATAGACAAAGTATTGATCGCCGGGGGTACGCACGGGAATGAATTGACCGGCGTTTTCCTGATTCATCACTGGACAAAAAACAAAACCGACTTTTCTGATTTTTCTTTTAACACACAACTATTATTGTCAAACCCGAAAGCGGTTGCATTGGGGAGAAGGTATGTTGATAAGGATTTAAACAGATGTTTTTTTGATGAGAGCATAAACCGTCCCGACCCGACTTCCCATGAAGATTTACTGGCAAAAACAATTAAAAAAGACTTTGATTCCAAAGGCGGGGCCGACTTTATCATCGATATGCACACATCGACTTCAAATATGGGAATCACATTGATGATCGAGTCCAACCGATTCAATCTTGCCATTGCAGACTACGTAAGAAATCGGGTTCCCGGAGTAAATATCTACGCATTTGATCCGTCGGAAAGGACACAATCTTGCCTGAGATCCATGGCCCCCCATGCCATAGGGGTGGAGATCGGGCCTGTTCCCCAAAATATTTATTGCCATAAAACCATAAAGAAAATGCAATTTGCGGTCACTGCCGTTTTAGACGGGATATCTGCCTTTGGATGCGAAACAGAGAAAGCCCTTCCCCTGAACTTTTCTGATATTTACACCCATGTAAAAAATGTTTCTTTCCCGGATGAAGTTGTCGGTTCAAAATTTTTTATCCATGAAGAACTGGAAAAGAAAAACTATTCTCCCATAAAAAAAGGAGATCCGCTGTTCATAAACATTCTTGGCGATACCATACCCTATGCCGGAGAAGACAACCTCTGCCCTGTTTTTGTCAATGAGGCGGCATATTACGATAAAAACATCGCATTTTCACTGGTTAAAAAAGAGGATCTATTGGGCCGATGAGCATAGGGGTTCTCTGTCCTTAGAATCCTTAATCTAGCTGCTCTCAAATTCCTTTATTTCTATCTTATACCTGGACTCTGCTGCAGGGATAGGGGGGAGGGAAGGTTTTCGCGGCTTGGATTCCTTTGGGCGGCAGGACGCCGCTGGAGAAGGGATCCCTCCTCGGAGATAATCATGGGTGATTTTAGAGAATGAGCGTAACCTCTTTGCCCCTCCCGGCATGAACCGGAATTTTATTTTGAGAGCCGTTACAGGCCGGTTACCGAAGTTCTTCCACACCCGACATCAACCAGGCGCTGTGGTGCCGGGTAAAACCGATTTTAGGATAAAACGCCTCGGCCTGGGGCGCGGACAGCAAAAAAATCTTACAACCCGGTTTGAGAGCCCCAAAGGTCCGGCGGATCAGTTCTTTCCCAATCCCCTGGGCCTGAACCGATTCCGACACAGCCAAATCCGACAGATAGCAGCAGTAATGAAAATCCGTAACCGACCTTGCCGCCCCGACCAGCTTGTCTCCTGACCATGCGGTTATCAGAAGACCGGCATGGTCCAGCATGCCCTGGATACATTCATGGTTCTCAAGGGGGCGCCTTGCCCCCAATGTGGTTTCCTGAAGAAGCCCGGCAAACTGCGCTTCTGTGATCGGTCTATTCACCAAGTATTGTATATCCATATTTCCTCATCCGTTTGGATCCTTGTTGATTTGAGTGATACCTGACATCCTTTCGACTTTCCTACTCCCGGATAAAAAATTCGAGAATCTTCCCGGTCAGCAGTGAAAACAGGATGATGTAGACCGACAGGACCACCGTATACCTTATCCCGAAATAATAGACCATGGCCGGAAGGAACTGGGGTTTTACGTTTCTGTTGTATAGCATGGCCGCGATCAGACCCTTCCTGGCACCCTGTTTTTTCAGTTCTCCGAGCATGGGATAGATAATATAGGGGGGCCCGGAGATCAGGATCCCGCTGATGACTGCGTAAAACCAGCCGCGGAGACCGGATCCGGCCCCGATGTGCTTTTGGATCCATCCGGGGTTGATAAAGAGGTTGACCAGGAAAAGAAAACCAAACACCAGCCCCAGAATCGGGATCACCTGGGTAAGCATCATGGAAAAATAGGCCAGGGCTTTTCCTGCGGTATCCATATTGAAAAGGGCGGTCACCCCGTACATCACCAGCACAGAGATCAAAAACCTAACCCTTCCGCTCAGTTTTTTCTTTTCCGGCTTCATGACAGGATTTCCAGGGTATAGACGGTGGCAACGGCCACCAGAATTGCAAACACGAAATTGAGAAGATTGCGGACCACGGCAAATCGTTTTCCCAGAAAGGTGCTTTCCAAGGGGATCATGACAAGCCCCACCGTGGTCCAGGTCATGATAAAGGCTGTGACTGCGATCAGGCTGACCCCGCCTTTTAAAAGCTCCCCGCCGACAATATAGCTGGTAATGGGTATCCCGAAGGAGATGGCCCCGGCAGCCGCCCCGATAATGGGATCCAGCAGATAGTTTCCCGTGAACCAGTCCTGGTAATGGTGCTGGAAAAACTGCTGGAGAAGACTGACCAGAAGGAGCATGCCGCAGAGCATGGGCAGAACGGTTTTGAAAAGGTTGACCGTCTTCAGAAACGCCTCCCTCATCCGTCTCCCCTTTCCCCCATCCTGTTCGCCCTTGACGGCTTTGGTTTAACATTCATTTTTCTTTTCATTTTCTTTCCTGGCCAGGCCAACATACGTTCCTGTTTGATGACAGCGGCAATCGTTCTTCCTCCGTCAAGAGTATCATCCATTATTGAATATCAATCCAATATCTTCGCTTTTGAACCTTGAGTTCCGGATCCTCCGTTAGATTCTCAAAGATTCCACCGCATTTTTCTATTACCTTCCTGGATCCCAGATTATCCATATCACAGGTGATCAAAACCCTCTGTATCCCAAGATCCGAACAAATCGGGAGCGCCTGCCTGAACATCTCCATGGCATACCCTTGTCTCCTGCAGGCCGGGATAACCCCATAGCCGATATGGCCACCGATTCTTTCGAGAAAATCATTTAAATAATGCCGAATAGAGAGCCGCCCGACAATTTGCCTGTCAACAACCCCGACAAGAAATGTGCTCGGAACGAATTTATCCGGCAGACCTTTGCCCAAAGGCCACCCTTCGAGCTTTTTGATATATTCCAGGAACGGGATTGATTCATCAAAATCAAAGGCAAATTCAAATGCCGGCATCTTGTTTCTGAATGCCGCAACCGCATTTTTGAAAGAGAGTTCATCTTCTGGGCGCAAAGGCCTTAGTTTCAATTTGTTTGATTCCATGTTTTATCCGGGCTTTTACCATCTGCAGGTTGACGGCATCATCTTTTTTGTTGAAATTAATTTTCATAAAAGGTCCATTCTACCCTCAAAAAGAGGGATTTAAAAGAGGCATATGTTTTTAAAACTATGATATTCTTGGAGAGCCGGATCGGTATCCATCGATTTGATGGAGCCTCCTGAAAGGCTCCCCGGCCAGATCAACACCAAGGCCATGGGTCGTATTGGGTTCTTTTGAAAAAACCGGTAATCCTTTTCAAAAAAAGCTTTACTTTCCGGTCCATTATCCTCCATAAGTATAGAAATATCATTCAACAGGATTACAGCGGGGTTTCGGCTGCCGGGGGCAGGGCCATGGAACGAAAATGCAAAGTCCCGGCTTGGCCATTCCCCGGAAAAACCGGTTGAATATCTGGAAAACCCGGAGCCCGAACCCTTTTCCCAACGATTGATTCAACATGAAAAAACAGATAATTCGCCATATCGCTGTCACCGCTCTGGTAACGCTGCTCCTGGGCGGATTCATCCATTGGGCTTTGACGAAAAATTTCTTTCAGAAACAGCACCTTGATATCACCCGTCAATTATCCTTTACCCGATTCAGGCTGGAAAACAGTATTTCCAACTGCCTCCTTATAGTGGAAGGGGTATCCCATTTCATTTCCAGTACACCTGACCTCACCGCAGAAAAATTTCAATCCTATGCCGCCCTGGTATTCAAGAAAAAAAATCTGCTCAAAAACATCGGTGCCGCACCGGATATGGTCATCCGATATGTCTATCCCCTCAAGGGCAATCAGGCCATCCTGGGAAAGGATTACCGGAGCCTGCCCGGGCAGTGGCCCGATGTCCGGAAAGCCTTGGCATCCGGGGAGCTGGTCACATCCGGCCCCCTGAAACTGGTACAGGGAGGCACCGGCCTCATCGGCAGGGCCCCGGTCCATGTGATGAAAAACGGGGAAAAACATCTCTGGGGCCTCGTCTCATCGGTGATTGACATGGACCGCCTCTACGAATCCGCCCAGCTCCGGACTTCAGGAATGTCCATGGCCATACGGAAAAAGGGAAATCCTCTCCTTGCTTTTTATGGAGACCCGGCCCTGTTCCTGCCCGGGGCCCGGGCAGTGATCCTGCCCGTAATCCTCCCGGGGGCTGAATGGGAAATGGCTGCGGTTCCCCCACAAGGGTGGTCCGGACTGCCGCCCTATATCCTGGCCGTTGACGCATTTCTCCTTCTCTTTGGCATTGCCGTGGGGTACGGGGGGATCAGATCCATCCAGAAAAACCATGCCTTGAGTGAAATCCGCCTCAGCCTAGACATGTCCCAGGCCATTTCCCACCTGGGCAACTGGTCCATGAATCTTAAAACCGGTAAACTCTGGTGGTCCGATGAAACCTTCAGAATTTTCGGCCTGGACCGGGAAACCGTAACCCCGGACATGGAGCTTGTCCGATCCATGCTGATGGAGGATGAACGCAGACAGGTTGATCTGGCCGTGGAAAAAGCCATCAATGAATGCGGAAAATATACCATGGACCACCGGATTATCCGGCCCAACGGAGAGATCATTCATGTGGAAGCCCGGGGATCTGTTCAATGCGGGCCCGGAGGAACTCCCCAAAAGTTCACCGGAACCCTCCTGGACATCACCCCCAGGAAAATGGCCGTGGAGGAACTCAAAGCCAGGGAGGAGCAGATGCGGGCCATGGCCAGGGCTTCCCACGATGCATTGATCATGATTGACAGTTCAGACCAAATCCTGTTCTGGAGCGATATGGCCCAGAAGATGTTCGGCTGGACCGCCGATGAAGCCAGGGGCAGATCCATGCACCGGCTGATCACCCTTCCCGAAGACTGCAAAAAGGCCCTGGAGGGACTGAAGCACTTCTCCCGGTCCGGGACCGGGCCTGTCATCGACTCGGTCATGGAATTTACAGCCGTAAAAAAGGACAAAACCACCCTTCCGGTGGAGCGGTCTGTGGCCGCCTTCCGACTGGGAGAGTCCCACTATGCCGTGGGCAGTCTTAGGGATATCAAGAACCGGAAGAAAAAAGAGGAAGAACTCAGGCGCCTGGCCACCACAGACGGGCTGACCGGCCTTTTCAACCGGCGCAGGTTCATGGAACTGGTCCTTGGGGCCCTGAAAGAAAACCGGCGGTATAAAGCCCCCTTTTCCGTAATCATGTTTGATGCGGACAAATTCAAGCGGGTCAACGATACTTTCGGCCACGAAGCCGGAGACAGGGTGCTGGTGGACATTGGAAAAACCGTGGGACAGATGATGCGGGAGACCGATTTTCCCGGGCGCCTGGGCGGGGAAGAATTTGGCGTGGGCCTGCCCCATACCGACCTTGAAGGGGCCCGCCATCTGGCGGAAAGGCTCCGCGCGGCCTTTGAGACCTCATCCCTTACAACCGACGAGGGCAGGCCCCTTTCCTATACTGCCAGTTTCGGTGTAGCCTGCTGCAGGGAATGCCATGGCGCGGAAGACCTCATGAAACAGGCGGACGATGCCCTGTACCAGGCCAAGGCAAAGGGCCGCAACCGCGTTGAAATCTATACAGACACTCCCCGGGAAGATGCCGGGGAGTGAGAATTCGTTGAAATTAAAATAAAAACATCTTTTCAGGGTAATTTTTTAGATTCCATTTTTTGTGAAATTCCGATCAAAGTGGGAATCCCAGAAAAATATTAATTAAATCCTCACTTTTTGCTATAAAGGGATTCGGCTGTTTTAGATAAAAAGGGAGGACAGGGAGGATATCCATAGTGATGACAACAAGCGGCAAAACAATCTTACTCGGGATTCTGGCAGGAATCTTTATGCTGTCGGGCTGCAGCACGGCCTATTATGCGGCCATGGAAAAATTCGGCAAGGAAAAGCGTCACCTGCTCAAGGACAATGTGGAGGACGTAAAGGAGAGCCAGACCGAGGCCCAGGAAGAATTCAAGGACGCCCTGACCCGGATCAAGGAGCTCTACGCCTTTGAGGGCGGTGACCTTGAGACCTTCTACAACAAACTCAAGGACAGCTACGAGGACTGCGATTCCAGGGCCTCCCAAATCGAAAAGCGGATCAATGCCGTGGAGACCGTGGCCGCAGACCTGTTTTCGGAATGGGAAGGGGAGATCCTGGAAATCAAGGATGCCCGGTTCAAAAGTTCCAGCAAAAAATCCCTGGCCGATGCCAGGATCCGGTATAAGAAACTGGAACTGGCCATGGCCAAGTCCACCCAAAAAATGTACCCGGTCCTGGAAAAACTCAAGGATTATGTACTCTACCTTAAACACAACCTCAATGCCAAGGCCGTAGGGACCCTGGGCAATGAGGTGGTGTCCATAGAAAGCGACGTGGCCGTCCTGGTCCGGGATATGAACCGATCCATTCAGGAGGCAGACAAGTTCATAAACAGCTTCTGATCTTTCTGATAAATTGGAGAGATGTCCGCTGTTCCCCTAGTCTATATTGCAATTTTGGAGATATGTCATGAGAGTCGACGGAAAAGAGTTGAGACCCATCTGGTTTGACCGGGCCCGGGGAATCGTCCGGGTCATTGACCAGAGGTTTCTGCCCCATGAACTGATCATCAAAGACCTGACCCATGTGGATGAGGTGATCCGGACCATTAAGGACATGGTTGTCCGGGGAGCCCCCCTTATCGGCGCCACCGGCGCCCTGGGCGTCTATGTCAGTCTGGTCCAGGACGGGGCCCGGCCCGGGGATGACAACTATATTGAGGATGAATGCCGCCGCCTGAAAGATGCCAGGCCAACGGCCATGAACCTGTTCTGGGGCGTGGACCGGGTCTGGGATGCGGTCCAGGTGCATTCATCCCCCGAGGTTAGGATCGAGGTGGCCCTGAAAGAGGCCCTGGAAGTGGTGGAGGAAGAGGCGGTCAACTGCCGGAAAATCGGGGAATTCGGATCCTCTCTCATTGAAAAGATCTGGGACCAAAAAAACGGAGAACCCGTCAACATTCTCACCCACTGCAATGCGGGCTGGCTGGCCTGCATTGAATACGGCACGGCCACGGCCCCCATTTACACGGCCTTTGACAAGGGAATTCCCGTTCATGTCTGGGTGGACGAGACCCGGCCCCTGAACCAGGGGGCCAGGCTCACGGCCTGGGAACTGGGAAAGCACGGAGTTCCCCACACGGTGATCACGGACAACGCCGGAGGTCATATCATGCAGCACGACATGGTGGACCTGGTCATTGTCGGGACCGACCGGACCACCCGGGCCGGGGATGTCGCCAACAAAATCGGCACCTATTTAAAGGCCCTGGCCGCCCGGGACAACGATATCCCTTTTTATGTGGCCCTGCCCTCCTCCACCTTTGACTGGTCCATCACAGACGGGGTAAGGGACATTCCCATAGAGGAGAGGAACCCGGACGAAATCCGCTATGTCCAGGGGCTGTGCAACGGAGAAATCCGGGAGGTCCTGGTTCCCCCGGCAAAAAGTCCCTGCGCCAACCATGCTTTTGACGTGACCCCGGCAAGGCTGGTCACGGGATTCATCACCGAGCGGGGGATCTGCCGGGCGGACGAGGCTTCCATCATGGCCCTGTTTCCTGAAAAGAAAACAAAATAAAAATATAGGGTTAAAAACGAAACCATATGAATGAACACAATCCTGAACTCACCGGGCTTGAAAAAAAAATCATTGCCCTGCTCCAGACGGATATCCCGGTTGTCCAACGCCCCTTCAAAGAGATGGCCGATAAGATCGGAATTACCGAGGATCAATTTTTAAAGGTGCTCTCCGGCCTGGATGACCGGGGAATGATCCGGAGGTTCGGAGCCACCCTCAAACACCAGAAGTCCGGGTTCACGGCCAATGCCATGGTGGCCTGGAAGGTGGACGAGGACCGGGTGGAAAAGACCGGGACCATCATGGCCGGATTTGAGGAGATCACCCATTGCTACCGGAGGGACCCGGCCCCGGGCTGGCCCTACAACCTTTACACCATGGTCCATGCGGGCAGTGAAGAGGAATGCCGGGCCGTGGTCCAAAAAATATCCGATGCCGTGGGAGAAAGAGAATTCTCCATGCTCTTTTCCAGGAAAGAACTGAAAAAAACCTCCATGAAGTACTTTGAAGACTGATCCGCCCCATATCCTCTGCGTCAATCCCTGGATCCACGATTTTGCCGCCTTTGATTTCTGGGCCAAGCCCCTGGGGCTTTTATCCATTGCTGCCATGCTCCGCCAGGCAGGGAGCCGGGTCTCCTATCTCGACTGCCTGGACCGGTTCCATCCCGGGGAAGACCGGCCCGCAAAAATCCTCTGGGACGGCCGGGGGCCCTATGGCAAAAGCCCTCTTGACTTCAAAACCACCATTTCCCCCTATCTGCCCCATGGATCTGTTCTGCCGGAGATCGGCCAGACCTTTTCCAGGTACGGGATCTCCCCGGAAAGGTTTATCCGGGACCTGAAAGAGCTTGACCGGCCGGACCTCATCCTGGTCACCTCCGTCATGACCTATTGGGCCTCGGGTGTGGCCGAGACCATCTCCTGCATAAAAACCCAATTTCCCGATGTCCCGGTGGTCCTGGGGGGGATCTACGCCACCCTGTGCCGGGACCATGCCCTGGCCCTTTCCGGAGCCGACCGGGTCATATCCGGACCCGGGGAACCGGTTATCGCCGATATTGTCCGGGAATTCACCGGGGTTAACATGGATATTCCCATGGATCCGGATGACCTGGACTCCTGGCCTTTTCCGGCCCTGGATCTCCAGAATCACATGGCCTATGCCCCCATCCTCACCTCCAGGGGCTGCCCCTTTTCCTGCGACTACTGCGCCTCCTCCTTTCTGGAACCCGGATTGAGGCGACGGTCCCCGGATCATGTCTTCCATGAAATTCAACACTGGCATGAGTCCCGGGGAATACAAAATTTTGCTTTTTACGACGATGCCCTGCTGGTGAACGGGGAGCGGTACGCCTTTCCCCTCCTGGAAAAGATCGGCTCTTCGGGCATGGACCTCATGTTTCATACCCCCAATGCCCTGCATATCCGGGAAATCGATGAGACCGCCGCCCGGCTCATGTTCAGGGCCGGATTCAAAACCATCCGCCTGGGCCTGGAAACCACGGATTTTGCCGGAACCCGGAACCACGACGCCAAGGTGAAAAAAGACGAGTTTTCCCGGGCGGTCCGGGCCCTGAAAACCGCAGGATTTAACCGGGACCAGATCGGGGCCTACCTCTTATGCGGCCTGCCCGGTCAGGATCTTGGGGATGTAAAATCCTCCATGGAATTGGTCAGGGAGGCCGGTATTACCCCGGTCCTGGCCTATTACACCCCCATTCCCCATACGCCCATGTGGGATCAGGCCGTAAAAGAGGCCCGGTTCGATATCCGTCTCCACCCGGTATTGACCAACAACACCCTCTTTCCCTGTGTGGAATCTGAGGAAGAGGTCGGCCGGATCCATCAACTAAAGACCCTGTTGTAAATGAATCCGGCCGGACCTGCGGAAAAGATTTGAAAATTGTTTGAAAATGGGTATGATGGACAATAGGAAAAAGGATTTTCAACCCCGAAAAAGCAGGAAACTTGATCATGATCGTATTTGATCTTGAATGTCTTAACGGGCACACCTTTGAAGGCTGGTTCGAAGACAAAAAAGATCTTGAAAACCAGATGGAGCAGGGCATTCTCCAGTGCCCGGTCTGTGAAACCTGCTCCGTGGTGCAGAAGCTTCATCCCATTGCCATAAAAAAGTCTTCTTCATCCTGCAGCCCGGCCCATGTCCCCTCTCCCCAGGCCCGACAGGCCCTGAGGGCGAGCCAGGAAGCCATGGCCGAACTCACGGAAAAAGTGGCGGATTACGTGGAAAAAAACTTTGAAGACGTGGGCTCCTCCTTTACCAAGGAAGCCCTGAAAATGCATTACGGCGCCGCCGAGCATAAGAATATCCGGGGCACCACCACCCAGGAGGAGGAAAAGGTACTCTCCAAGGAAGGAGTCCCGGTATTTAAAGTCCCGGTCATTAAAAAAGAAAACGAGGACCTCAATTGAGATCTTTATTGAAAAGGATCTCCCCGGTTTTCTGGGGACTGGCCGTCGGCCTGGCAATTCTTTGTTCCTGCACCAGCCCCTTGGCCTTTTCCCTCCGTTTCAGCCGGGTGGACGGACTCAAACAGGGAGATCCGGTGATCTTCAGCTATCAGTCCGTGGGCCGGGTAAAAGAGATCACCTATACCCGGGATGCGGATTTCCTGGTCGGGGTTGAGATCCAGAAGGAGTTTCTCTATCTGGCCACGGAAGACTCCCGGTTTTTTATCGGCGATTCGCCCCTGGATGCCAAAAGAAAAGCCGTTCTCCTGGAGCAGGAAAAACCCGGGGGGAAACCCATTGCCCAGGATTCCGTGGTCCGGGGCAGTTCTCCGGCCGACTCCGTAAAACAGACCGCCGATTCCCTGGCAAGAATCATGGAGACCGCTTTTTCCTCCCTTCTCCGGGAACTTGAAAACTTCCAGGAATCCGAAGAATACGAGGACCTGAAAAAAAAATTATCCGAGCTTGAAACCCGCCTGAAATCTTCGGGAAAGGAAATGGAAAAAACCATCCGGGAAGAGATCCTGCCCAATATAGAGAAAAAGCTCAAGGAGATCATCAAAGAACTGGAAGATCAGGGACAGAAGGACAAGGCCCGGGAGCTTCAAAAAGAATACCGGAAACTCCAGGATGTTTGACAATTCAAGTCATGAAATGTGGGAGGCGGTCCCAAAATAGGTATACTGTCCCCGGAATTCTTGGCGCACTAACGTGCTCTTCACATGCAGTTAAAGCGAGAAAGCACTTCGAAAGAGAGCATTTTTCATGGCCTTTGAAAAATGATAAAACCCCATCTCTTTGGCTGTCATCTGTGAAAGGGCTTGTTATCTCAATTACTATTGATAAATACATCAACCAAGTGCGTTCTTTTTAGGCAGAATGCTCAACATCGTCAGGGTATTTGCCATTCTTAAAAGCATCATACCAGATGTTCCTCATCTCAGAGCTTGAAACATTCAGCATTTTAAGTATTTCCATCGTAAAATCAACAGATCCTAACCCACTTGCTGTGATGATATGCTGATCGGCCATTGCTATTTTATCTATATAATTGTCACCATCTGAATAATCAGGGACGGTCTCTTGTATATACTTTAGGGAATTGCTAGTATGTTTTTTCCCCTTTAATATTCCAGCTTTTGCAAGAACGGTCGTGGCAGCGCAAATAGCAGCTATGGGAATATTTCGTTTATCTAACTCTTTCAATAAACTATTCATTACATGTTCCGAATACCCTTTTTCCCACATATAGCCACCTGGAAAGATGAATAGAAGTATATCTTCGAAATTGATCTGGCTCAGAGTCTGATGTGGTTTAACATGCAAACCTCCCATAGAATTAATTGGTTTTTCATCAAATCCAACAGAAACAACTTCAAATTGCCCCAACCTTTTCAGTTCTGCAAGAGCATGCCCGATTTCCCAATCTGCATATCCTTCAAATAATAAAACGTACACTTTCTTCATATATCACTCCAGATAACGTATTTTTCACTTGTCGGTGTGAAGCGGCAGCGTAACACCGATCAGGTGCAGAAAATTATTAACTTGTATTTCATGGTTCAACCGTCTTTGTTTTATTACCCCATGGGCAAACTTTAATACAAATACCACAGATTCCTGGTGTAATATCCGGGATCTTACCAAATACGTCACGCACTTGATGAACGCATTTTTTAAGGTCTATAGCCTCTGACCTGCTGGAATAATGGCTAGTGGTATTAGCTCCAATGATTGCTCCAGCTGGACAATGGTCTTTGCATTGCTGACATTTTCCGCATCTATTCTTAATCGGTGAATCCGGCACGATATCAGCGTCGGTAAGAATTGTTGTCAGCCTAACTCTCGGACCAAAATCCGGATTTACAATGAGAAGGCTTTTACCTTGCCAACCAATCCCCGCAGCTAATGCAACGGCTTTGTGAGATATATATGATGTACATTTTTCTGAATCGAGTGTTTGACTCGCAGGAATGGGAACTGCTTGTGCGGAATTCGACTGCAAAAGATTTGTTGCTCTTATAGCAAGGTCGTCAAGCAGTGCATTTACTCGACAATAATGGGATGAATATAGAGGAGTGGGTTGTTTATCAATCATGTTCATTATTGGACCAGAAAGACGGACTGCAATACTTACTGCCCTATGAAAACCGCTTAAGAGGTCACTTGGTTCTGTATCAATTCCTGATAGCTTGGCAGTGTCCGCCACGCGAACAATACTTGCTCCCCAACTCTCCAATTTTTCAATAAATTCTGTTTTATCAATCAAGGATTTCATTAAATGTAATACTCACAAATGTTGTTAAAAGCTAACGATGAATTAAGCGGGCGCCCGGTTTTTGCGCTCCGATTAAATGACAGGTTCGATGCCTATCCTTTTTCTCACTAGGTAAGATCTGGCAGGCATGCTTTTGGTTCTTTCTCGATCCATGAAAACCGTGAACGATAAACCCCTCACGGACTCAAAGCCATACCTCGCCGTTAATTTGGCGATCTGTTCTTTGCTATGGAGATACATTGTTATACTTTTATCCGATTTTGTGTACTCTGCCCCAACTTCAACCGCATGAGCCTCAGTCTCAGAACGATCCCCAACCACGAATACAAATAATCCACCCCTGCGAATAATGCGATTGGTTTCTTCAAAAATAAGAGATAGATCACTAAAAAAATTAAAAACGCCAGTACAGACGGCATGATCTATGCTTTCTGAATCGAAGGGGTATGGAGTCTTGTTCACGTCATGCAGATGCAGAGACGAGAAACCTTTGCTGCGACATGCGTCAAGCATCTGCGGTGAGATATCCATACCATGGATTTTCAGACCTGCTTTAAGAAATAATAAAGATCCCAAACCAGTGCCGATTCCAATATCCAGCATAGACTGACCAGGTTCAACATGAGCGTAAGTCAGGCCGAAGGCAACTTCGGGACCGTACCAACCAGTTGCCTCTGCTTCTTCGTCATAGGCTGTTATCATTTCATCTATCTGGTCCATGATTCTTCATTGCCCTTTCTGAACATCGAACTGGTTTTTCACGCGCCCAGCTTTTCGGGTCGCGTGGAAAAATGGGTTATAATTTCAATAATTCTTTTGAGTGTTGGATTCTTCCTTTTTGCCCGAAACTAATATCTTGACCTTTATAATCAAATGATATCAATTCTTCTTTATTTATTTCAGCCTTCGAGAGTATTTTCCCATTTGGATCTATGATGGCAGTTGGTGCTATTTGATTTTTTGAAATACTATTCGCTGATACAATATAAATACAATTTTCAACAGCCCGTGTTTGTAAATGCGCTAAAATAAGATTGTATCTGTCAAAATCGGGGTTATCAGATACATCAGCAAAACTAATTGCACAAATTGGTACAGAGGAAACAAATAATTCCCTGAAATATTCAGGAAACCTTATTTCATAGCAAATCCGTATTCCAATTTTGATGTTTTCTATTTCAAAAATTCCCTCATCGAATCCCGGGCTGAAGTTATCACAATCCCAACCCCATAGCGCTCTTTTTTTATATGAACAGATACTTTTATTTTTATGTGATATTTTAACAGTATTAAAATTAGAATTGTTCGCAGATTCTATTGTTCCGAGTGCTATCGATAGTTTGTTTTTTGTTGCTAATTCGAATAGTTCTGTTTCATATTTTGAAAGCTCCCCGAAATCGATCGAGGCGGTATTCTTTCGTTCGACTGGTGGAAAACCAGTTAAGGCACATTCTTGAGTGAGTAAGAAATCTGCATTTTCTAAAGTCGCCAAATTTATTGCTGAAACGAGCTTTTCAAAATTGGTTTCTATATTCTCAGATGCTTTAAATTGAAATGCTGCTAGTTTCATAGATCAAGTTATCTCGATAGGGTTAAAATTTAACGCCCGCTCCGGTGCAAGTGACTGTTAAATCAGTTGGTTATAAATAAGAAAAAATTTACTTAACTAAAACCCATACACCTTTTGGCGCCTGGTGAGCGGGCATAAGTTTTCCTTCATTTCAAAGGTTTTGTCCAGTCCGGCGAATGTCATACTGCCAAGTATAAAATCCGTCTCCAGAATTTCGAAGATCATTTTCATGATTTGACCAAACATGCTTGCAAATCTGAACAATTGTTGCGGACCCATTATTATCTCTAATGGCTTCGACTACCCATTGCATTAATTTGCTTCTGTCAATCATAGTGCCTCTTTTATCTTTGATGATTTAACGGCCGCTGTTGAGCCGCTCGACCCAATGCGGTCTGGAATATTGATTTAAAGTCCGCATGGTCGAGTCGGCTCTAACGTTATTGATAGGCGGAGCGTGAGCAGAGCCTGTCAATAACTTTAGGGCTTTGCTCAACAGCGTCCTATCAGTGATAATAGATGGAAAATTTTCATAATATCGACCGAGCTAACCAGCGGCGGATAAAGAGGCGGAAGCTGCCGGAAAGCCGCTGAAAATGTAAACTGCAACGATGTCCAATTCGCCTCGCTTTTAGCCGTCTGCGTTAAGTGATTTGTTGGGCCAATTTCTATGTAGCAAGCCCATTACGATTTTATCGTGATAGGCACCATACCGATGACATGCCTCACGCATTTTGCCTTCCTTTTGGAAACCAAGTTTTTCATAAGATTTGATAGCTCTGTGATTGCAGTCGGAAACGGTTAGCCAGATACGATGAAGTTTCAGTACATCAAAACCGTATTCCATTACCAGACTACCAGCCTGTGTTCCAATACCTTTGCCCCAATATTCATCATCACCGATAAGGATGAAGTATTCAGCGCTTCGATTATGGCCAGAAATGTTGGAAAAACCACAATATCCAATTGAATGACCGTTAACCCTTATTACTTGATTCCAGCATTTTCTATCATTTAGAATTTGTTCCAAGTAAGCATCAACCCAGGATATATCTCTATCGGGTAAAAATACGGAGAGGCTATATTCCACAGCCTTCTTATTCGACACCCACCTGAAAAAGTCCTGCAAATGATTTTTAGAAAGATCTTCTATCATGTTCGTTTCTTGTAACTTTTTTTAATGGCCCAACAAGCTATATGGGCGTGTCATTTTTCCATATATTATGATATTATTCCAAAAATATGGAAAAAGCAGTCCATTTTTTCCACTTATTGATTTTTGACTGTCGATTTTCCACTTATCAGCATACTACAAACTAAAAAATGGAAAGTAAACCCAAATTCCATCCGGATCCAAGCTTCGAATTCCGGGGACAGTACACCTATTTCTTTGACGTCTTAACTTATTCCAAACAATCTGTGTTTTCATTTTTCAGAAATCTATGAACCCCGTATAGGTCTGGGTGGGGTGCAGGCGGAGACATCGGGTTCGATTGCGTACAGACTCTTCATGGCATGGAGCTGAAAAAGCGAACTGTTTGAGCGGATGCGAGTTTTCGCCTTTTGCGGAGGGGCATGATAGAGACTGTGGCAATCGTGAACCCTGCGGAGTTGCGCCCTGCCCAGGCCGGCCCCCACCGTCTTCGGGGTCCACAGGGCTCCCCCATCTAACCGGCAGGTCTCAGCCGGGCCGGAATCTGGGGCATGGCGCAGAATTCATCCATGATGTATTGGACCAGGTGTGCCTGGGCGCCGTCATCCGGGCATTCGGACTGATGTAGGCTGACCGTTGCCGAGGGGAGTTCGGGCAGTTTTTCCGGGGAGATCCGGCGCAGACCCGGAATCGAGGTGCTGGCACCCACCGGCGCCACAGCAAGCCCGGTTCTGACTGCTGCCAGGATCCCGGAGATGCTCGGACTTGAATAGGCGATTCTGTAAGGGATATTCTGCTTCTCCAATGCCTGGATGGCCCATTGACGGTAGATGCATCCCTGGTGGAAAACGGCAATGGGCAGGGGCGATTTCCGTTCAGGTTCCGTATCTCTGGGTCCCACCCATATGACAGGCTCCCGGCGCAGAAAAACGCCTCCCGGCTCCATCTGTTGGGTGTTTCTCAGACAGATATCGATTTTACCCTGCTCCAGCATTTCTAAAAGTTCATTGGAAAGATCACAGAAAAGATCGACTTCAACCAGGGGGTATTTTTCTGCAAACCGCCTCAGAATCCCGGGCAGATGCAGAGCCGCATAATCTTCGGCTGATCCGATGCGGATCAGGCCGTTCAAATCCGGTTCCTTAAATAAGGCCATTGCTTCATGGTTTAACTGCAAAATACGGTTGGCGTAGGTTAAAAGGGTTTCCCCGTGATCGGTCAGCTCCACCCCCCGGGGCATCCGTTTAAAAAGCGGCTTCCCCAGGTTTTCTTCCAGCTTGCGCACCTGTATGCTGACGGCGGACTGGGTGAGATTTACCCTCTGGGCGGCCTGGGTAAAATTCAGGGTTTGGGCGGCAGCCACAAAGGTCCTGAGGATGTCCGGTGTTAAATCCATAATAGAATCCATAAATATTATTTATCGGAAACATAATAAACATTTGTTTGTGAAATGTCAAAGTCTCCTCCAATATGACGCTCACCATAACTTGATGATAAATGCTGAATTGGAGTGAAAGATGAATATTGAACAATTGCGTAAAGGTATTGTGGATTTCTGCCGCAGACAAATCGAAAAAAAGCAGCTCCCCCATTGGTGGAGAGATCCGATCCTGGCGACCGCAGTTGCTGATGAGAGATTCAATATTCTGCCTGGAATTGCCGCCCCCGGCCATATGCTTCCCCGGGATCTTCTTCCATCCTGCAGAACCGTTGTTGTTTTTTTCATTCCATTTGCCCCTGAACTGACCCGGGGCAATATAAAGGGGAATTTTCCCAGTGATGACTGGGGCCGCTCCCTTTCCCTCACCAATGATCTGATCCGGGATATCAGCGAATTCATCAGGGTTTCTTTAGCGAAAGCCGGATATACTTCGGAATTAACGCCGGCCACCTATAATTTTGATCCCGAATCCCTGACCGCCCGATGGTCCCACAAGCATCTTGCACATATTTCAGGGCTGGGGCGGTTCGGAATCAATGGCCAGATGATCACACCCTCAGGCTGTTCCGGCCGGTTGGGCAGCCTGGTGACAGAGACGGATCTGGGGGAACATCCATTGGTATTGAATGAAGATCTCTGTTTGCACAAGGCCGGACAGGAATGTCTGAAATGTATCCGTAACTGTCCGGTTCAGGCCGTAACCCTGAACGGTATTCTTCGGCAAAAATGCAATCAGCGCCTGCAGGTGAACCGGAAAAAATTTGCCGCCAGGCCGTATATGTCCGAGGATATGGAAGTCTGCGCCAAATGCGTGGCCGGCATGCCCTGCAGCCTGACCTCACCGGTTCCGGTTTCGGCAGTCTTGAACGATGACTTGCCCAAAATTCCAGGGGCGGCGGCTTCCAGACCGGGTTTCCTTTCTTAAAAAAACCCGAACCGGATCATCCCCCCGGGGCCCTGCAGGGCAATTTTTCTCTTGTCATTTGGGGTGACCGGGTTTACATTTCGTTCCAGGGGATCACCCTGCTTCATCTGATTCCACCATGATATTTGATGAGGTTTTTTATCCATGCCCCAGGATCCAGCGAACTTTTTAACACTTTCCCAGGCCGTTGACGCCCTTGCCTCAGATTTCGGGCAATACGGTCCCCAGTCCGCCATGTTCCGCAAAATCGGCCCGTTGATTCTGGGTAAAGATTTTAAAACCGGCATGTCCAGCGGCCGCAGAACGAACTGGATCCGCCGGATGGAGGGCTGCCCCCATGAGCCGGTGGATGAAACCGCTTTGGGTTTTTATCTGATTCATATGCTTGAAACTAGGAATATCAATGCAAAGGACATGGCAAAGATCTGTACCCTGGTTTTTGAAACGCCTGTCCGCCCGGGAAAGTTCAAGGGCGAATCCGGGGTATGGGTGGAAGGCCAGGAGGCCGGGTTTGTCTGCAGAAGATGCGGAGGCTGCTGCCGCCGCCTGGCAAATACCTGCACCCCAGAAGATTATTGTTTATGGAAAAGTCTTGGCCGTGACGATATCCTGGCCTGGGTGAAACAGGAGGTCCTGGGTCACGGAAAAATTCAATACCGGATCTGGGTGGATCCCCGGACCGGGAAATCAGCGGAATCCTGCCCCTTTCTCGTTGGGCAGCCCGGCTCGGATTTGTTTTCCTGCACCATCCAGGATGTAAAACCCCTGATCTGCAGGGAATATCCCTTTACCCAAAAGCATGCCCGGCTTACGGGATGCCCGGGTTTTACCCCCGGGACCGGATAAAGCCGGCTGATTTATGGTTCTGCCTTTAAAAAACACAGCGGAAGAGGTCCTGAGATCAATTCACCAAAAAGCCGGGCCGCCTGTTGACGGTCCGGCTTAAAGAGAGAGTCGGGCATGAAAGAAGATAATTTCTATTATCGTTTTTTCTCTTTCTGCTGTTGGATTTTATATCAAAGCTTTATTACGGAAATATGATACCGGTATTACCGATTTGTCAGGTTTTCCCCTGTTACGGAGGGAACAATGGCAGAGACCCAGGAATAGTGCCCCCATCCTGTCCGGCTTCATCCTTTACCTCCCAGCACATACCCCAGCCAGACCTCACCTGTGCCCATGAGGGACTCATTAATGGAAAAATGGATCACTTCAAGGCTGAACTTTTTGAACAGGGGCCGAAGATCCTTATCCTGCCACAGGGTAAAGGTCCGGCCTTTTTCACGGCTACTTCCCTCCTGCCCCGTCTTCATGGAAAGGAAAACATGGCCCCCGGGATCCAAGGCCTTGAGCACATTTTGAAACGCCGGGACCAGCTCTTTTCTGGAAAGGTGGACAAAGGCCCCGGAAAGCAGGACGGCGTCAAATTCCAAGGAAGAAAAATCATGGGACATAAAATCCCCCTGGATCACCGGGCAGCCCGAATGGGTTTTGGCCAGGTCTGCCAGACCCGGAGAGCGTTCAAATCCCACGGGTTCAAAGCCCTTTCTTTTGAGCCAGAGCAGGTCCCGGCCGGATCCGCAGCCCACATCCAGGATCCGGGCCCCTGGGCTCAGGCATCGGACAAAAGGGCTTAAAAATCCGGAAGGATCCAGACCCACCGTCTTTTCAAAATAGGCTTTGGAATGTTTATGGTAATACCCGGGCATGGGGATTCCATAATAGATTCAATGGGGAAAGACAAGGATGAAAACTTTCTTTTCCAGCGGGTTCACGCCTTTTCTGTATACCAGAAATCGTTGAGCAGGGTAAGGATGTCATAAACCGGAAGGCCCGTGGCCCGGCGAACCGCATCTGTATAGGGAGGCATATTGGTGCACTCCAGAACGATCGCCCCGACCTCGGGATGGGACTCGACCAGGTTCCGGGCCACCATCTTCATTTCCGTCCGGCAAAGGTCCCGGTCCAGGGTAGTGCCTCCCCGGATAAAAACCCGGGTGAACTCCTCTGATTCGTCCATACCCCTGATGACCAGGGGGATATCCTGAATACCGGCACCGGACAGGTGAGCCCGGGTCAGGGATTGCTCCCGGGCCGTGATGATCCCCACGGCCTGGCCAGGTTCCAGGGTCTGAAAGACCTTTGTCACCTGGAGCAGGCTGGAGGTGAGCATGGGCACGGACAGGGCCTTTGACAGTTCCTTGTGAAAAAGGGCCAGAAATCCGCAGGAGGTGGCAAGGGCGCAGGCCCCTTCCCGGATGAGATCCCTGCCCGTCTGTATCATGGGCTGGATGAACCCGGGGTCGGCCTGGAGCACGATTTTTTCCGGGGAGGCGCCCTTGACTATTTTATATCTCACCGGGAAATCAAAGGAGGACGGATTTCCGATATCTCCTTGAATCCGGGGGAAGACCGTATCCAGCATGATAATTCCCATAAAAGGTTCAGCCATATCAATTCCTCCGGAGAAGAGTCTGGATGGGAAGGGGCGTTACCGGAGCCCGGGAGGACGGAGGATGGATCTCGTTTCCCTCGTTTCCGGTCAGGGCGGCCAGGATATCCAGGATCATGGGGCCGCAGGTCCGGCCCTGGCAAAGGCCCATGCCGGCCCTGGTGGCTTTTTTCAGGATCCCGGCGGTTTCAAATCCGTCTCCCAGGGCCCTGCGGATCCGGCCCATGGTGATCTCTTCGCACCGGCAGATGATGGTATCGTCGTGGACTAGACCCCAGGCCTCTTTCGGGATCCTGCAGAGCCGGTTCAAAAATACCCCGTAATCCTGTTCCCTTTTTCTTTGGGCCAAAAGTTCGGGATCTGTCCGGCCCAGGATGGACAGGGCAGCCAGCCTCCCCTCTATCAATGATTTTTTCCCGCCGGCGATTCCAACAGTCTCCCCTGCCCCGTAGATGCCGGGAACTGAGGTTTCCAGGCAATCATCAATGGCAACGGCCCAGCCCCCCTTTGACCTGTCAAGGGAAAGGCTGCAGCCGGCCTGGGCGGCCAGCTCCACATTGGGGGCAAACCCGTGACCCAGGGCCAGGGCCCGGGTTTCATGGATCTTTTCGGTTCCCGGAACCGGCCGGCCTTTGTGGTCCAGTTTTGAAGTGACCACGCTCTCCAGGGCTCTTTTCCCCCGGGCCTCCAGGATCCCGGTTTGAAAATGGACGGGTGTCCGGCTGAGCCATATCCTGGCCTGGTGAACCAGGCCTTCCAGGATCTTGGGTGTGGAATGGGGCAGGTTTCGAAAGATGTTCAATTGCCGGCCAAAGGAGGAGAGATTCACCAGACCCTTTACCCGGCCCTGGTTGAGCAGGATCTGAGAGGCCAGGACCATCTGGAGGGGGGATGTACCGGCAATCAGGGTGGATTGGGCCGGCAGGACCCCGTGGGTCTTGATCAGGATCTGGGCCGCCCCGCAGGACATGACCCCGGGCAAGGTCCATCCTTTAAAGGGAAGAAAGCGTTCCCGGGCTCCGGTGGCCAGGATGATGGAGCCGGCCCGGATCTCCCGGATCCGCTCTTTCCCGTCCTTTGACGTTTCCGAGATCAGGAGGGTGCGGCCCCTGTCAAAGATGCCCCAGACCCGGGCCGGGGAAAGGAGATGAATTCCGGAACCCTCCAGGCCCCTGATCAGGGAAAACCCCTTTTTCTTGGAGGAATCCAGCCGGGAAGCCGCATCCCGGGCCGGCCCTCTGCCCCGCAAGAGCTGCCCCCCCGGCACCGGGTTCTCATCGATCATGAGCACATCCATTTTCTCCCGGGTCAGGACCTCTGCCGCAGCCAGTCCTGCGCAGCCGCTTCCCACGATGACCACATGGAATGAATCAGACTGGATCGTCATGTGTGAAAATCTCCATATTCTCTTTTACCCGGGTCATACAGGCCTGCTGACCGGGTTTCCCGTCAATGGTCACCCGGCACTCGTAGCAGACGCCCATGCCGCAGAGGGCCCCCCGGATCTGGCCGGTCTTCCGGGTCTTTCTTAAACCATAGAGCCCGTTTGCCGTGAGCAGGGCATGAACGGTTTCGCCCTCGTATGCGGCCAGGCGTTGGCCGTTGACCCGGACCGTTATTCTTTTCCCCCTTTTAAATTTTGAGATGCGCAGATCCATAAAATCAGCCATGGGAGCCCTCCTTTGAATCCAGGAACCGGTCCGGTGAAAAGGGTTCCATGGAAAACTCCAGGGGATGTTCCAGAATCATCTTAGATACCAGATTCCCGGTGACGGGGGAGAGGGCAATGCCGTCCCCCTCATGCCCTGCGGCCATGAAAAATCCCTCAAGCCCCCTTACCGGTCCCAGCAGGGGCAGCCCGTCCGGGGTCCAGGGCCGCAGGCCGGCAAAACTTCGGATCATTTCAAGGTTTTGGATCCCCGGAACCACCCGGGAGGTGTTTTGTAAAATGGTCCGGATCCCTTCAAGGGTATTCCGGGTATCAAAGCCGGCAAATTCCCGGGTGGAGCCCAGAAGCAGGTTCCCGTTTTCGGTCTGCTCAATGGACAGGCCTTCCCCGGCCTCCCGGGCCAGATCGGGATTGTACTTGGCGGCAATGTACTTGGCCGAGATCATGCAGTGGGAAATCATGGGCCGGGCCGCCCGGGTGACAACGATCTGCCCTTTTCTCGGCTTCACGGGCAGGGAAAGGCCGGCCATGGCAGCAATGCCGGCCGAACCTGCACCGCAGGCATTGACCACCACATCCCCGAAAAACCGGCCCCGGCCGGTTTCAACCCCGATGACCCGGTTGTTTTGGAAAACAAGATCCAGAACCCGGGTCCGGGAAAGAATCCGGACCCCGGCCTTTTTGGCGGCCAGGGCAAAGCCCAGGGTCAGGCCCATGGGGTTGACCTGGCCGTCCAGAGGGGACCAGGCCGCCCCCAGGATATCCGGAGAAAGCCCGGGCTCTTTTTGGATGGCCTGATCCCGGTCCAGGATACTTACATCCAGCCCAATGGATCTCTGGTCCCGGGCATAGGCCTCCATGGCCCGGTACTCTTCTTCGGTTTCAATGACCACCATGCCCCCGGTCTGCCGGAACTCAAGGGGAACGGGAAGGATCCGGCTTAGCTCCTGAAACCGCTCCAGGCTCTTTAAGGCCATTTCCAGGTGGATCCCCGGTTTTTTGGACTGCATGAAGATCAGTCCGTCACAGGCCCCGGAACTGCCCGAGGCCAGATCCTTTTCTTCCACCAGGGTCACCCGGACAGACTGCCGGGCCAGGTGAAAGGCAATGGAGGTCCCGATGACTCCGCCCCCGATGATCAGGACTTCAGGTCTTGACCCGGTCAAGAGGAGGCTTCCTTTAATCTGGATTCTGCAAAGGAAAAAAACAGGACCGCCCCGGCCAGACCCAGGGTTGCCGTGCGGACGACAAAAAGGTTCAGGATATCGGGCCGGGTGCACAAGAGGGTGACGCCTCCTGCCAGGCAGAAGAGAACCAGACGGCCCGGAATCTTCAGGGGCCGGATAAAAAATGCGCTCAACGCCCCGGCAAAGAACAGGGTGGCCAGAACCAGCCCCAGAACGACCGTCAGGATTTCCAGAAAAGAGCCCTCCATGAGCAGGGCTGGATTGGATATGAATACGTAGGGGATCAAAAATCCCACAAGGGCCAGCTGAAAGGCTTCAAACCCGGTCTGTAGAGGCTTGGATTTGGCAATGGCGGCCGCGCAATAGGCCGGCACGCAGACCGGCGGGGTGATCCCGGCCAGGATGGCAAAGTAAAAGACAAAAAGGTGGGCCGGCAGCATTTCCACGCCCATGGCCAGCAGGGCCGGCCCCCCGATGGTGATGGCGATGATATAGGCCGGGGTGCAGGGCAGGCCCATGCCCAAAATCAGGGAGGTGGCCATGACCAGAATCAGAGCCGGCAGCAGATGCCCCCCGGACCAGTTGGTGATCACCGTGGCGATCCCCAGGGCCAGACCCGTATGGGTCACGATGGAGACCACCATGCCGGCACCGGCACAGGCCAGGGCGATCATGATCATGTTATACCCGGAAAGCTTCAGGGTGGCCCAGATCCGTTTGGGGGTCATGCGGGTCTCCTTTTTGACAAAGGAGATGATAAAGATGATCCCGATGGCGGCATTGGCAGACAGAAAAGGAGAATAACCCTTTAAAAGCAGGGCCACAAGGATCACCATGGGCAGCAGCAGATAAGAGTCCTTCAGGATCTGTTTATAGGAAACCAGGTCTTCTTCTTTTAATCCCAGAAGATTTTCCCTCCGGGCCGTATAATGGACCCTGAGAACCAGGCTCAGATAGTAGAGCAGGGATCCCAGCATGGCGGCGATAACGATCTTGACATAGGAGATACCGGTGATCTCCGCCATGACAAAGGCTCCGGCCCCCATGACCGGCGGCATGAGCATGCCCCCGGTGGATGCGGCGGCCTCCACGGCCCCGGCAAACCGCCTGCGGTATCCCAGCCGGGTCATCATGGGAATGGTAAACACCCCCGTGGAGTAAACATTGGCGGCAGCCACCCCGGAAATGGAACCGAAAAGCCCGGAAGAGACCACGGCGATCTTGGCCGGCCCCCCAACCCCCTTGCCGGCAATTCTGCAGGCAAAGTCCGTGAAAAACTGGCCGGTTTTGGTGACCTCCATAAAGGCCCCGAAAATCACGAACAGGGCCACAAAAGTGGCCGAGACCCCGGTAATGGACCCGAAGATCCCGGCGTCTGTGATCAGGAACTGCATTTCAATAATTTCGGCCAGCCCCACCGGTTTGGCATAAAAGACCCCGGAAAGATAAGGGGCTGCCCAGAGGTAAACGAAAAATCCGGCAATGAGGATGGCCATGGCCGGAACCACGGCCCTCCGGATCGCCTCCAGAAGCAGGAGAATGAGCATCCCCCCCAGGATCAGTTCAATGGCCAGGACATCGTCCACAAATTCCAGGCGTTCGGCCAGGTAGTCATGACGGATGATGACGTACAGGCAGGGAAACAGGGATAAAAAAGCCAGGATCCAGTTCCCGATCCCGACCCTGGAATTATCCTCTTTCCCGCTGAAAGCCGGAAACAGGACAAAAGCCGCCGGAAGAAGAAACAAAAGATGGATTCCCCTCTGGATCCGGGGTTCATAAATCCCGTACATGGCCGTATAGAGCTGGAAAACTGAAATCAGGACCAGCCAGGCCCCCACGGCCTTGTCCTGCCAGTTGTTGAGTTTTCTCATGGAAGATTCCTGTTCCGGATGAAGGAGGTCTTTTCCGTCCGGAAAAATGTTTTGGAAAAAGCAGGAACGGCTGTCGGCAAGAACAGTGAGATCCGCCGGCCGCCCCGGCTTTTTCCCGGTTTGATATCCATCAACCGCTTATTTTAAAAATCCGGCGTCCCTGTAGTACTGCTCCGCTCCCGGATGAAGGGGCAAGGCCACATTTTTCCAGCCCGTCTCCGGCAGAAAATTCTTGTTGGCCGGGTTGATCTTGTAAAGCTCATCCGTATTCTCGCAGATGATCTTGATGATGGTATAGGCGATGTTGTCCGGAACCTCCTTGTTGATGATCAGTTCTCCTGCCGAAACCACTGTGGGGATGTCCTTTTCCTGGCCTTTATAGGTTCCCTTGGGGATCAGGCTTCTGCCGGAATCCCGGGAAAGGGTTCCCAGTTCCTTGTTCAGGTAATCAATGCAGGCATCGGAAAGGGAGATCAGGCGGCTGTCCCGGCTTACGGTCATTTCCGTGATGGCTGCTCCCGGCAGGCCCAGATGGGTGAAGACAAAGTCAACATGCTTATCCTTGTAGAGGTTGACCATATCGGCATATACGGCATTAAAGACTTTTCCGCCGGCCTTTTCAATATCTTTAAAGGAGATCCCGTAAAAACCCAGGATGGTCTTCATCAGGGGAAGATCTGAGGTGCCTTTCATGGGAGCGGCCACCCGGATCTTTTCCCCGGCCTTGATCTTGTCGGCCAGCTGGGCCATGGTGGTCACGCCGCTGTCGGCGGCTCCCAGGGCGTGGATGTGATAGATCCCGAAAATGCCTCCCAGGGACCGGACATCCGGGTTGGGTTTTTTATACACCGGGGCCAGACCCTTTAAAGCCATCTTGTCCACAAAGGTGATGCCCCATCCCAGGTCGTCCTTGTGCTTGGATACCCGGACCGGATTCACCACCCCGCCTCCGGGAACCACTTTGATCACCAGGTTGGGTTCTTGTTCGGCGATCATCCGGGCAATCCCGCCAGCCTGTACGTACCAGCCGCCGCCCACTCCGCCGGCCACCCAGGTCAGGGTTGCCGGTTTTTTCACCGAATAATCAGCTGCCCCGGACAGGCCGGGCAGAAGTCCCAGGATCAAAACCAGTGCCAGCACAAACAATACTTTTTTCATCTTTTTCCTCCCATATATACGGTTGTTGGTTATCTGTTAACGGCTGTGGGCAAATGCCTTTTCACCGTTTCATTGCCTTGGCCCGGGTATTTCACGAAATAAATGCCGCCTTCCTGGAAAGGGAAAGACTTTTCATGAGATATCCGGATCCGACGTTTTCAGCCACGAATACACCGGGGGAATCTCATCCACCTCGGGCTGGGACGCCACATCCAAAAACACGGGTCCCTTGCCCTGGAACGCCTCTTCAAGTGTCTGGTCCAGCTCATCCGGGGTCTTTACGGCCATGGCCCTGAGCCCGAATCCCCGGGCCACCATGACCGGGTCGTTGGCCTGAAAGTCCACGGAAAAATACTTTTCTTTGCAGTGCAGCTTCTGCAGCGCCTTGATCCAGCCAAAGGCCGCATTGTTAAAGTGGATCAGGACTGCCGGGATCTTGAGCCGGGAAACGGTTTCCAGCTCCCCTGCGGACATGCCCAGGGAGCCGTCCCCGAACAGCCCCACCAGACGGGCGTCGGGACGGGCAAAATGGGCTCCGACCACCGCTGGGATGGCATATCCCAGTCCGCCGTAGGCCCGGGGGATAATAAACCGGGAACTCTCCCCTTTCAGCCGTAAAAACCGGGTCACATAGGGAGTGGGGGTGCCGGCATCGGAGATGACCACACAGTTCCGGGTCAGGTGCCGGTTCAGGGCAGAGATGATCCGTTCCGGCTTTAAGGGGACTTGATGGGCACAAAATCCGGCTTCTGCCTCTTCCCAGAACCTTTTTCGCTGGAGATTCAATGCGGTTACCCAGTCAGAGGCCTGCTTTTGGGAGATGCTGTCCTTGATCAGGGAAACCAGATCCCGGACCACCAGGCGGGCGTCCCCGGCCAGGCTCAGGTGATTTTCAAAATTGTTGCCCAGCATCTCCGGGTTGAGATCGATCTGCAGGATCTTCTGCTCCTTTGGACGGGAGGGCATGGACCAGTTAATGGTGGAGACCGATCCCATCTTGCATCCCACGTAAAGCAGGACATCAGCCTCTTCCACGGCCCTATGGGCATGGGGATGAAACCCGTTGTCCCCGATCACGCCCAGGGCAAAGGGGTGATCGTCGGGCAGGATGCCCTGGCCGGATATGGTGGAGACCATTGGTGCGGCCATCCACTCGCAAAGGGCTTGAATCTCACTGCCTGCACCGGAGTGGTTGGCCCCTCCACCCACGATGATGAGCGGTTTCTGGGCGTTGACCAGAAAACCGGCCATCTCTTCCAGCTGGGAGCGGGCCCCCCGGGTCCGGAAGGCCGGATAAGAGGTGCATTCCTCTTCAGCGTAAATCCGGTCGGGTCCGGCTTGAAATTCCCGGGTCAGGGCCTCTTCCGGGAAGGCGATGTGGACGGCTCCGGGGCGGCCCGTGGTGGCGATCCGGAAGGCCCTGCGGATGATTTCCGGCACCTTGTCCACGTCCTTGACCACGGTGGACCATTTGGTAATGGATTCAAAGAGCTTCTGGGTATCCAGCTCGGTGATGGTCTGCTTGCCCTCCCCGGCCAGGGGAATATCCGAGGTGATGGCAATGACCGGAATGGAGGAACCATTGGCCTCGGCCACACCCGGCACCGTGTAAAGGGATCCGGCTCCGCTGGGGCATTCGCAGATCCCGGGTCTGTGGGAAAGCCTGGCATAGGCGTCGGCCATGAAAGAGGCGGACCGCTCGTCCCGGGCCATGACATGCCGGATGCCGGGGGGCTGGTTTTTGGCCTTAAGATCGTACAGGGCCTCATAAAGTTTGATGCTGGTATCCCCCGGAACCCCGAAAATCACTTCCACCTGGTATTGCCGGAGCATTTCCACGATAACCTGGGCTCCGATCAGGGGGGTTTTTCCTTTGTCTTCACTATCAAACATCTGAAAATTTCCATTTCATAAAAAAATTTATAAAATATTTAATTAAATTTAAACACAAAAAAACCCGGGTTTGTCAAGAAAAAATTTAAATGGTTAAATATTGAAAAATAAAGAAGTTACAGGAATGTTAAAAACAAAAAGCTTGCCTTTTAACTTTTTATTTAATAAATTTTATGGAACGTTAACCTGCGAAATTCAATGGACATGTCTGATAAGAAAAAAGAAAGGGATCTGACCCACAAAGCCTATGAGGCCATCCGTCAGATGCTCTTTTACAATGAGATCGTCCCTGGTCAGAAAATCAAGTACAACGACCTGGCCGGCCGCATCGGCGTTTCCATGACCCCGGTGATCCAGGCCCTGAAATGGCTGGAGTTCAGGAATATCGTCCGCCACGAGCCCAACCGGGGATATTATATCAATGAGGTCAGCCGCAAGGAAATCACGGAAGTATACAACGCAAGGCTGCTCATCGAGGTGGCCCTGGTGCCGGATATCATCCAAAACCTGGACCGCCCGGGCCTGAAAAAGCTGAAAGTGGCCTTTGACAGGTACAAGACGGCCGTGGCTGAAGACAAGTACCATAAACGGATGATCACGGATATGGAATTTCACATGACCCTGGCCTCCCTGGCCGGGTGCCGGATCCAGCTCAATATCCTCCAGGGGCTGTTTGACGTGCTTCTTTTACGGTATTCCCGGAACCTGTTTTACCTTTCCGTCATGGACGTTTCCCTGCCCGAACACTCGGATATCCTTGTCCTGGTGGAAAACAAAGACGAAAAAGGGCTGGCCCGGGCCCTTTCCCACCATATCAGCGGGGTCAGGGACCATATCATTAAAGGCATGGACCGCCTGATCATCAAAGAAAAGGAATCCCTGGCAGACCTGTCCTTTCTTTGACCGGGGCGTTGAACGGCTGTATTTGATATCAGAATCCCAGAGCCCTTTCCCCGGGGCCGGGGGGAAAGGGCTCTGGGACTGAAATTAGAAGTTTTCCTAGAAGAATACGGAAAGAATCATCCGGGTCCCCACCACATAGAGGAGCAGGGCAAATATCTTTTTCAGCTTGTCAATGGGCAGGCTGTGGGCCAGCTTTACCCCGATGGGGGCGGTCAGTACACTTGCTGCCACGATTCCGGCCAGGGCCCCCAGATTCACGTATCCCAGAGAAAAAGAGGGCAGGTTTTCGATGCCGAGTCCGTTAAGCACGAATCCGAGGGTACCGGCCACAGCAATGGGAAATCCAATGGCCGAGGAGGTGCCGATGGCCTTGTGAACCTGGGTGTTGCACCAGACCAGAAAAGGAACCGACAGGGTCCCGCCGCCGATGCCCACCAGGCTGGAAAAGATCCCGATGATGGATCCGGCGCTGAATATCCCTGCCGTACCCGGGATGTCCCGGGTGGGTTTGGGTTTGATTCCCAGAAGCATCTGGGTGGCCACATAGAGCAGAAACACCCCGAAAAATCCTTTCAAAAAATTGGTCGAGAGCAGGGAGGCGACCCAGGCCCCGAAAAAAGTCCCCACCAGGATACCCGGGGTGATCCGCATAACCACGGGCCAGATCACGGCCCCCCGTTTATGATGGGATCTCATGCTGGATACGGAAGTGAAGAGGATAGAGGCCAGGGAAGTTCCCAGGGCCATGTGAAGGATGTGTTCATGGGGAAACCCCTGGCCGGTAAAGGCAAAGGTCAGCATGGGAACGATGACCAGCCCTCCCCCGATCCCCAGAAGTCCGGCCAGAACACCGGCCACAGCACCAAGAGCAAGATAGAGCAGAATAAATGACATGATTTAAATTTCCTTTATCAATCGTGGCAGGGAAACCCTGCCTTACGGGTTAACATCTTTTTCAACGGCCTCCATGTGCATGGCCATCTCCCGGGACGCTGCCCCGGGATCCTTTTTTTTCAAGGCCCGGAGAATCCTTTCATGGGCCTCCACCGACAGCAGGACCCGTCTTTTTGTCTGGAGATCCTCGGCCCGGCTCTCGGACAGAATCCCCCGAAGCGTATCATAGACCGACCAGAGAACACCGTTTCCCGTGGCTTTGACCAGGGTCTCGTGAAAGGCCTCGTCAAACGCCACCGGACTTTCCCCCCGGGCCAGGGCCTGCCTCTGCTGCTCCAGGACAGCCTCCAGGCCGGCAATATCCTCCGGGGTAACGGTGATAGCGGCCCGGGCCGCAATCACCGGCTCCAGAAGGGCTCTCACCTCCAACACCTCGGCCAGGTGACGCCGCCTTTTTTCCAGGTTCTTTTTGAGCCGGCCGGAAATGATATCTTCGGCCTCCTCGGTCACATAGGAGCCGGCTCCCCGCCGGGAAATAAGAATCCCCTTTTCCACCAGGGTCCGGATGGCCTCCCGGACCGTATTCCGAGACACCCGAAACTCCAGGGCCAGCCCCCTTTCCGGGGGAAGCCGGTCCCCCGGCCGTAAAGACCTGGCTTTGATCCCTGCTTTTATTTTTTGCAGGATCTGTTCCTCCACCTGCTGGCTGACCGGTTTATCCATCCGTTCTCCTTAAACAAAAATTGGCCCAACCAATATCGTATCTACCGATAAAAAGCAAGGACTATACCTGGAATTTTTTAGGTAACGAAAGAGACACTTGCCCCAGGCTGTCGGGTATCGGAAGGACTAAGGATCCGATATAACGGCCGGCCGAAGGAGGGAATGGGGTGCCGCCTTATCCAAAGCCGGACGTCCTGTCCGGCTTTGGGTTGAACTTTTCGCTCCTCCACGTCCTGTGGCCGCAAAAAGTGGAACCCGGCTCTACCCCATTCCCCCCTCCGGCTTCGGATGCCGGCAATTTGAAAGTCCACAATCCTGCCGATCCCCTTTCCGTATAAAAATCCGGAATAATCGTCACAGGACAAAGCCTCGGAGAGGCCGGGGCGGGCTGCGGCGGAGACATGGAGTGGGATTCTATAGAGCCTCTTGATGGAGTTGTGCGGTTAAGAGGGGAAACTGTCTGAACGAAGTGAGTTTTTCCCCTCCAGCGCAATGGAATTTAGAGGCTTTTAGAATTCTTCACTCTGCGGAGCCGCAGGCTGCCCCGGCCGGTGATAAATACTCTGCCTTCCCTTTCATACCGGACTACCCTCAAAGTGCGCCCCGTGAAATATAGGAGTACACCCTTCTCAAATATTGACTATCGGTAAAGCCGTATAATCAATATCAGCAGAATCCCTTGACTTTTCAAGGGGTTTTCCATATGGGTTTTGGGGAAAAGGATTGAAAATTGGCAATTGCGTAAATACGTAAAATCTATGTTGAACTCATGATAACGATATGAAACAGAACATATATGATAACCCCGATTTTTTTAGGAGTTACATGGAGCTGCGGGCGAATGAAAGCGGGTTCAATACCGCTGTTGAAGAGCCTGCGGTATATAGTCTCCTGCCGTCTCTTAATGGCCTTCGAATTTTGGATATCGGTTGCGGTTTTGGAAAATTTGTATCTTTTTGCCTTCAAAATAAAGCAGCATATATTTTAGGCACCGACATATCTCAAAATATGATTTCGGAAGCTAAAAAACGGTTTAAAGATCCAAGGGCAAATTTCGCAGTCGTTCCCGCTGAGGATTTTAAAGCGGAGAATGGGTCATTCGATTTGGTCGTTTCTTCAATGTGCTTTCATTATATCAGAGATATCAAACCGGTATTTGAAAAAGTGGGGCTATCTCTTAGAGAAAACGGACACTTTATTTTTTCTGTAGAACACCCGATCTGCACATCTTTGCTTAAAGGGTGGTGCAACTCAGAAAATGCCCCGAAGAAACATTGGCCGGTTGATGATTATAAAAAGGAAACTTTACGTGTTTCTCGTTGGTTCGTTGATGGTGTTATTAAATATCACAGAACAATTGAAACTTACGTAAACGAACTCATTGACGCTGGTTTTTCAATAAAAAGGCTTCTTGAGCCCGGCCCAACCCCAAAAGCAATTGCTGAAACGCCCGGGCTTTTGGAACACCTAAGGCGCCCACCAGTTCTTGTATTGGCCGGCACAAAACAAACCCGCCAAAACATACAGCCGACGCAAAAAAGCCGTGTGGCTGATTAGCGTTATGCCTCGACATAAATCAGCACCTTGCCTGGCGGAAGAATGAAATAGACGAAGGTCTCAGAGAATGTCCGTACTATTTGACAACACAAGTCCTTACAGACCCATTGAATCTTGGATATATGACCGTGTGATTGCTCCCGCGGTCATGGAACTTGCCAGACCAATGGACAGACTGGTTTTTGATTTCCTTGGGGATGGAGCCAAGATACTGGAAGTCGGCTGTGGGGGTGGACATCTTGCTGAGCACATTGCCAAAAGACGTTCTGATGTTTCTTTATGTGGAGTGGATCTGGCACTGGAACAAATACACCGTGCCAAAAGACGTTGCAGCGCATGGCAGGACAGGTTGACATTTTTACAAGGCTCGGTATTGGATCTGGCATTCCCGGACAACTGCTTTGATGCAATTATCAGTGTGGCCTCAATTAAGCACTGGCCGGACAGAGTTCATGGGCTGAGAGAGTGCCTGCGGGTACTCTCGCCAGGGGGCATGTTGAATATAATAGAAGCGGAGCGTGGATGCCGTCTGGATAGTGTTCGCGCCTTTGTTGACAGATGGCGTATCCCGGGCGTATTTAAACCTTTGTCTCTGTTCTGGTTCAGAACACGTGTTGCAGGATTAGGCGTCCATATTGACGAAGCAGCCACAATGCTGGAGGCACTGAACCTGCCGGAACATCGTGTGGAAAGGATTGACGGCACTCCCGGCCTCTTAATGTCTGGACGGAAAGCGTAGGGAAATGGGGTTATCAAACCCTGATTATTGCGCGACAGGCATCATAAGCCAAAGAAACCGGAGAATTCACCCAGAGCCGGATGTTCGGGGCAGAGCGGCAGAAGCCGTGGCCACGGGCAAAACGATGATCTCCTTTGGGCCGATATCCGGTGTCCAAAACCATCTCTTTTCATGGATAGATCTTTTTTAAAAATTGCTGGATCCGGCTGTTTTCTGAAGCCATGAGGGATTCAAAACTGCCGTCAAATAAAATATTTCCCTTTTCCAGAAACAATACCCGGTTGGCAAAGTTCTTAACCATATTCATCTGGTGGGTGACCAGAATCATGGTCATGTGACGGCTGGCAATGGTCCGGATGGTTTCAAACACTTCAAAGGCAAGCTCCGGATCCAGGGAGGATGTGGGCTCGTCAAAGAGCATGATGTCCGGGGTCATGGAAAGAGCCCGGGCAATGGCCAGGCGCTGCTGCTGACCGCCGGAAAGGGACCGGGGATACTGGTCTTCCTTATCTTCCAGCCGGACCTGTTCCAAAAGCGCCCGGGCTTTGGACCGGGCCTCTCGGGCAGGAAGCTTTTTCACGGTTTCAAGGGGGCGGACAATATTGTTTAGGACGGTATAATGGGGAAACAGGTTGAATTGCTGGAATACCATTCCCACCCGCCCGGCCACCGATTGGGTGGATTCCACGAGGGTTCCGCCGATGTTCACACGGCCGGAATCCACCTTTTCCAGGCCGTTGAGGCAGCGGATCAGGGTGCTTTTTCCCGAACCGCTGGGGCCGATGATGGCCAGGATTTCTCCTTTATCGATGGAAAGGCTGATCCCGTCCAGCACCCGGGTTTGGCCAAAGGATTTGCTGATATTTTTAACCTGGATCAGGGGGTCCATTTGATGCCTTTTTTCTCGATCCACCTGGAGATCAGGGCCACGGTATAGGTCATGATAAAGTAGATCATTCCGATGGTGATATAAATTTCAAAGGGGCTCAGGGTGCGGGCGTAGATCTGGCTGCCGATACGCGTGATCTCTGCGATGGAAAGCACCGACACCAGAGAGGTCTCCTTGATCATGGTGGAAAAATAGTTCATGAAGGTGGGCAGGGCGACCCGGAAGGCCTGGGGCAGGACAATGTGGATAAATACCTGGCTGCGCCCGTATCCCAGGCAAAGGGCCGCCTCATGCTGGCCCCGGTCCACGGAGCTGATGGCCGCCCGGACCACTTCGGACATGTATGCCCCGGAGTTCAGGGACAGGCCGATCACTGCCGCGGTAATGGGCTCCAGTACAATTCCAAAGGTGGGCAGGCCGTAATAGATGAAAAAAAGCTGGATCAGCAGCGGGGTTCCCCGGAAAATTTCCACATAGCATCCCAGGAAAAGATTCACCGGCCGGGGCAGAGGTCCGGACCGGAGCACACCCGTCACCACCGAAACCACAAGCGCCACCAGGAAAGAGGCCACCCCGATGATCAGGGTGACCTTTGAGGCCTGGATCAGCTGGGGAATGTAGGGAACAAGAAAGGAAAAATCCAGATCCACAGGTTAGATCCCCTTAAAGGGACAGCCATTTCTGGGAAACTGCGTCAAAGGCCCCGTTCTCCTTGATTTTGTCGATGGCCTGGTTGATCTGCCGTACCAGGGTATCGTCTCCGTGATCCATGACCACCACAATCTCCACGGACCGGACCGGGTCATTGACGATTTTAAGGTCTTTGTTTCCCTTGACCTTGGTGGCGGCGTAGGCAAATCCTACAACCACGGCATCGGTACGGCCGTTCTTAAGGTCGATGAGCGCTTCAGGATTCCGGTTGTACCGGCGGATGTCAGAGGCCACAATCCCCATATCTTTCAGACTGTCCACGGCCACTTCACTGGTGCAGTTGGCCTGGACCCCGATCACCTTTCCGGCCAGGTCTTCTTTGGATCCAATGTCCTTGACACCGGTCCGGGTAACGATAATCTCGCTGAGCCGGAGGTAGGGTTTGCTCATGGAGACGCTTTTGGATGCCTGGGTGGCCTCTTCCGGGGACATGCAGGAGATCACGATGTCATGGTCTCCTTTTTTCATGCCGGCGACCAGGCCTTCCCAGGCCGTATCCTTCATGACGACTTCAAGCCCCATGGCCTTTCCAAGGGCTCTGGCAAAATCCGAATCAAATCCCTCGACCTTGCTGTCCGTGTTCCTGAAGGAAAAAGGGGGATATTCCGGGCAGTTGCCCACAACAAGTTTTTTGGCGGCGACGATCTTTTCCCATTTGCCGGAGCCGGCATTTGCCGTTGAAATCGTGAGACAGAGGGCCAGCAGACCAAACACAAAAGCGGTAAACAGATTCTTTTTCATCATTGGTTTTCCTTTTCATTAAAATGCATTGTTTGGTTTAAAAAAAGCACTGTCAAAGACAGGCGTTGTAAATCTTTTCCAGGGCGCGGTTCCCATGATCCGGCGATTCAAACCGGGGTTCGAACAAAAGATAAAGGCCGTCCGGCCCGAGTTCCCGGACGGCAAGGACCGCCTCATCCACCCGGTGGCAGACAATTTCCAGAAGCATGCCCTTTTCCTTGATCCGTTTGAGTTCCGGCAGAAAATCCCGGACCCCGTCCAGATAGGGCTCGGGATTCCAGAAGATTCCGTCCAGGGAATCGATTCCGGAGAGATCATCGATAAACCGGGCATGCCGGACCGAGCACATGTTAAACAGGGTGTGGTCCATATGATCGCAGACCTGGGCAATCTCCGGGAGGATAAACTCCTGGAACATCTCCGGGGAAAGCATGAGGCTGAAGTCGCAGCGGACCCCTTCAAACTTTCCTTCGCAGAAAACCTGGAACCAGCAGGCAGACTCCCCGTATCCGGCCTCCTGTAAAAATTGATAAAAATAATCGTAAAAATCCAGGTAGGTACAGGTCATCTCCCGGACCCGCTTGCGGATGGTTTCTTTGTCCGTGATCAGGGCCTTGAGCAGATCCTGGCTGCCGCACAGCCCGTAAAGGGTAGACAGAGCATCCAGGGTCATGGGGGGATTGACCAGGGCCCGCCGGCCCACGTGGCGGATGACGGCTTCATAGCAGGCCTTGAGCTGCCGGGCCAGGGGGTGGTCCGGAGTGAAGGCCGGTGCAGGACGGTTCAGATCAAATTTTCCCGGTTTAAAATCGATAAAGTCTCCGGTGCTGCTGTAATCGTAGTCCCCGCCGGCCAGCACGGCCGTATTGGTGATATCGAGACCGACCATGAGGCTTGCCACCGGCATGGCATCCCCCAGAAAACAGGTGCCGTCAAGGTAATTTTGAACCATGGAAAGATGCCACTCCGGACAGAGATCCCAGACTTTGCGAGGAAGCCCGGTGGTCCAGGGAGCCGGCTCAAAGCCCGGTCTGTCGGCCACGGCAAATACAAGGGGAGTGCCTTGGGAACGCTTCTCCCAGAATGCCCGGTGCCGCCGCCGGCAGGCGGCTTCGTTTTCTTTATCCGTATAGGTCATCAACGGCTGTTTCCTTTTTTAAAGCCCTGTAGTTTAGGGAACAGGAAAACATCCGTCAAATCGTTTATCAGAATGGATTTGTAAGGGTCTATTGGAAAAATAAATAGAAGCAGGACTCCCGGGCAGAAAGTATATCAGGCGTCCAGGACCCGGGACAATTCATCAATCAGCCCGGGAAGAGAGGCTTTTGCCTCCGCCTCATCCAGACCGTAAAATTGCAGGGAAAGCTCTTTTTCCGCGAGCATTTTCTGAAAGGTTTCCATGAAGATCCCGGGTTCCTTCACCCATTTAAGATTTTCCACTTTTTTCCAGGTCTCTTTGGAATCCAGAAAATCACCGCCCCACTGTCCGGAACGGCAGGTCTTTTTCACCCCGCATGAAGGGCTGCCGTCGACACCGACAATCCCCAGAAGATTGTATCCCTGCTCCCGGTACATGGCCGCCTGGCGGACAAAGGGGATAAGAAGCCGGGCATAGCAGTCCGAGAAAAAGGGATGGGACAACTGATCCTTGACATGCCCCCAGCGCTGCACCCCCAGGATCTCGGTTTCCGGGCAGGGCAACTGAATCATGCCGACTTCATGATCCGTTAAAAAATCTACAAGCCCGCGGACCGCAGCCGGATAAGAGGCCAGCCCGTCAACCTTGGCGTTCACATTCAGAATACAATGGGCCAGAAAGATGATTTTTTTCCGCGTTTCATGAGCATGACTCCTTTAAACAAAACCGGGTAAAAGCCGGGCAGCAGCAATGAACGGGCCTGCATCCGCAGCAGTGAAACCCACAGTATCAGGATGTAGGACAGGAAGCTCCGTTTTGTCAAGCAAGTATGGGGAATTATCCTTTGCATAATAAAAGAGTGAATGAAAAATTTGAGGATCAGATACAGCGGCCGGCCGAAGAGGAGATGGGGTGCCGCCTTATCCAAAGCCGGACGTCCTGCCCGGCTTTGGGGTGAACTTTTTACTCCTCCGCGTCCTGCGGCCGCAAAAAGTTGAACCCGGCTCTACCCCATTCCCCCCTCCGGCCTCGGATGCCGGCAACTTGAAAGTTCACAGCCTTACCGATCACCTTTTATATAAAAATCCCGAATAATCGTCACAGGACAAAGCCTCGGAGAGGCCGGGGTAGGCTGCGGCGGAGACATCGAGTGGGATTCTGTAGAGACTCTGTCCCCGGATATTTCATGGAATGATTTTGCCCTCCAGCGCAATGGAAATTAGAGGCTGTATAGGGGGGTGATAAGTTAGAGGGAAAACATGTTATAAGTGATTGACCGATTGAATGGTGCGGCCGTGTTAGGTCTTATTTTCTAGGCCGATTTCAAAGTTGTTTTGATGCGATACTTTTGTGAGACTTTTATGATTCTTTTCCTATACCAGGATGATACCTTTTATTGGTAAATACTTTTCGGTTGTATCGCCATAAAGGACGAAGGTCATGACTCATGTTAATAACTGCATGAAAATACCGGCAATCAAGGGCCTGACGTTTACGTCTTTCCAGCCAGAGCTGGGTTTCTGTTGAACCACATAAAGGGCAGCTGCGATGCTTGCAGGAGTTGTGCATTAAAACTTCATAGTCCCCGTTGGGACAGGCCTCAATATGGTATCCCTTTTCAGACGTCCGGCAAGTTATGATATTGCCTGCGGCATGGTACCGTCTTCTGCCCAGCACCCGTGTTTTACGGTAGGCCTCAAAGTGATCCTTGAAGATTTTTTGTACGATGCCTGGTTTCATTCCATTCCTGGGGGCAGTCCCGGTTTGATTTCTGCCTTGCACTCCTTTAAAAGCTCTAATGCCCTTTTTTCACCGAATTCTTCCACCATCTCATCCCACACGGGTGTATCCTTGATGCCCTTGATGAAATTTTGCGTAAACCTCTCTGAAAACGCTTGTTCGAAACTCTTCTTTTCTTTCCTGCGACGCTTTAACCTCTTGGCTTTTCCCATGATTTAGATTCCTGATGACCTGTCATCATTCGTACAACGCGGTGCTGACCGGACGGGAAAACGACCGAGAACTACGCAAATGCTAAGTTCAATGATGACGACGAAAAAGCTAAAAATGGCATCGTTTTCCCGGTCCGCTGTCTATGCGGTTGTTATAACTTCTATTAAGATTTCCAGTCTATCTTCAGACCATCCAAACCTTCTTTTTGTTTTTCGACCAGATAGGATTGAATCAAATCATCTATCGAATCGTATCTCACGCTCTTATGTTTGAATTTTAAATAGCTATACTCAAAATTGTGATGGAGTATTGCTTTGCCGTCTTCTTGAAACTCAAGCTGGTAATACTCACCCCCAGCGTCTCCTGCGGGCATTTGTTTCTTGCCAGGAAACCATCCATGGTTTTTTAGATGATTTTCAATTAATTTTTGTACGACACTTTTCCGAATTATTCCATTTGGCAAATTGCTCCGCTCAGGAACATTTAAATGGTCTGTTTCAAATAGTTTGAGAAGGAGACCCTTCTCATCTTTTATTTCATTCAATTCATTCATTGTGGTTATAACGATGAAGCTCACGGGCCGCCGACCAACGGGAGGGAACTTGGGGGGAAAGCGGAGCGCGCCCCAAGCGGTCCGGTGCAAGCGCTTGTTATGTTATGGGTTTTGAGTACCAAGGCTTATGATTTTCATATGATTTTAATTGGTCTAAATAGTCCTTTAGATCATTTTTTAAATTTATTTTATCGATTTTCCTTTTTAGTACTCTCTGTTTGCTCGTTTCAATAAATTTTTTTTGATAGATTATTGCTTTTTGGAAATCACCGAGTCCCGCATGAATTGCTGCCATTACCTTCTTGACCTTATCATCTTTTCGGTCTTTGGCCTTCATTAAAAGTGTTTGAGCCATATCTAAATTTCGATATTTTTCATCAGGACATGTTGCCAAAATCCAAGCGATTTCAAGGTTTGAATTGAATGCTTCTGGATTAAAAACCATGGCTTTTCTGTAGTTATTTATTGCCTCAAGACAATTACATTTCAATTCACTTATTTGAGCTCGAATTATGTATAACAATGGATATTCAGGGTCGATAGAAATCGCTTTGTTCATATCTTTTATTGCATCATCAACCTGCCCCAACATTGCTTTTATAATTGCAACTGCCCCATATGCCCTTAAATAATTAGGATCTACTTCAATTGATTTTGTATAGTAATCTTTAGCTTCTTCGAGTATTCCCTGGGAACTTTTCAAATACCCTAACTGAAAAAATGCCTGGGGATTATAAGGTTCCAATTTTGTGCATTTGATAAAATCTGCCAAAGCTTTATCATCTTCAAATAATGTAAAATATGCAATTCCCCGGTTCAAATACGCCAAATAGTTGTTGGGGCTAATTCTTAAAAGATCATTAAAATATTCGATTCCTTTTTGTTGTTTTCCTTCTATGCAAAGGTCAATGCCGGTATTTAATAAAGTATCAATTTCGGTCTGATTTTCTTTGCAATCAACAGCAGCACTTTGAATCATTATGGCTATTAAACAAATGATAAAATAATTCATAATGGATATACTTAATTTCTTCACTAAACCTCCGGATTAAAAACATAACAATATAATGTGTGGTTCTGTATATCTGTTTATTATCCAGTTTTTAACTGGATAACTTGAAAATTTGAATGTTATCCAACCAATCCAGACAGGCTGATCAAAAAACGATAATCAAGTTTATTGGAGATTAACCATCCCCGGACCAAAAAATCAACAATCAATTTAATATATTATAAACCTCCCTTACGAAATTGAATCTCAAAAATCAGGATGATAATGTATAAAGTTGACTATAACGGTTGAATTGACGGGCCGCGCCACAGCGCTTGAAAAGGCGGCTGAGCTGCTCGCGGTCCCGTCCAATGATTGGTTAGCTGTCGATTTTATTTGTGACTTCAAACTGCTGTTCCAATTCTTTCATAAAATCAAGTTCAGCCCTATCTGTTAAATGCTTTTTCAGAGCTATCCAGGCTTTTTGTGCTTCTCTAACTATATCATTCCATTTGGGATCATCTAGCACATTTTGATCACTCATAATAGTAGGATTGTACTTATCGGCCAATTCATGAAATTTTGTCACAATCTGAACTTCATCTTGGTTCAACCAGCCTTCATAAACTGCAGATTTAAGACCGTCAGAAAGATTAAGGTCATCAAAGTATTGGCACATACATTCAGTGAAAGTAACTAAGATCTCAGGGTGTCCTGAAACCCATAATTTCTGCAACTTTGGTGAAGCAAAATGATGAATGCATTCTATCCAGTTGCGACGCAATGTCTGGCGAAGTTCAATGTCCAATAAAATCTTATCCTATATTTTTACAGCTAACGGTTGAACTGACGGGCCGCGCTACGCCAGTTGAAAAAGGCGGCTGAGTTCCTCGCGGTCCCGTCCAGTGATGGGTTATAATTTTTTATTTTGTAAGATTTTCATTTAATTCTTCAACAATCTTTTTGATTTTTTCCTCTGGAATAATGGTAATTAATGAGGCTTCGCCGCCTGTAATTGGTGAAGATATAGCTGGGACAGCAAAAAGAGTTCCGTTAATGATAATTGCAATTCTTTGTCCCGAAAGTCGATTCGTTATCTGTGCAAATTTTTTGGCCCCTTCTTTTTTGAAAGAATAATTTATTTTTTGCGATGGAATCATTTTATATTTTTTGTCAATTTTTGGGAAATTGGGAGTGTTGGGTTCATAAGTAACAGATTTTAAATCAGATATATCAAGCTCAATGGTATCATTTACCCAGACAACCTTAGGATAATCGTTTTTTTTCCTGATGTATTTTGTGTAACCATCTATTTCTGATGGATCTCTGTCAGCAATTTTTTCATTTTCTGGGTGAACAAGATGAATTTGGAAGAAACTATTATTTTTAGCAAAAGATAAACTACTTGTTAAAGATAGAAACAAAACGAAGCATATTGTGGTTTCAACAATTTTTTTCATAGAGGCGACTACCTTTGAAATTATAACCATTGATTATCATGTCAAAGTTACCTGATAATTTGCAAAATCGCCTATTATCAGGTAAAATTTCCCTACATAGAATTACCCACCCAAATTGATAAATGTCAATGCCAAAAGAAAAAAAGATACTGGAGCAGGTCCGGGATGTGATGAGAGTAAGGCACTACTCCATTCATACGGAAAAGACCTATTGCGACTGGATCAAAAGATTCATTCTTTTTCACAATATGAAATCCAGGGCAGATCTGCATGGGGGAGAAAAAAAAGTGGAGCGTTTTTTAACCTGGCTTGCTGTGGAAAAGCATGTTGCCCCGTCAACCCAGAACCAGGCCATGAATGCCCTGGTGTTTTTATACAAAAAGGTATTGCAGGCGCCTTTGGAAGGCCGGATAGATGCTGTCAGGTCCAGAAAAAGTCCAAACATTCCTGTCGTATTGACCCGCGAAGAAGTCCGCAGCATAATCGGCATCATGCAGGGAATCCCTCAACTGATCGTAAAGCTCCTTTACGGCAGCGGGCTGAGAATCAAGGAAGCCGTCCGCCTCAGGGTGAAAGATATTGACGCTCAGATGAAGCATGTAATTGTCCGTTCCGGGAAAGGGGCAAAAGACAGGGTAACGACTTTTCCGGCCACTATTCTTCCCCTTCTCGAGAATCATTTGCGCAAGGTAAAAAGCTGGCACGATCAGGATTTGATCAATGGCTACGGTGAAGTCTATCTGCCCCACGCCCTGTCCAGAAAATACCCGAATGCGGCAAAAGAATGGTCCTGGCAGTACGTATTCCCTTCACGGCAATTATCAAAGGATCCAAGAATCAATAAGACAAGACGTCATCATGTAGATCCCAGCCTGGTCAACAAAGCCATTAAAAGAGCGGTAAAACAACTGGGCATTAACAAAAAGATCAGCGCCCACACTTTCCGGCACAGCTTTGCAACCCATCTTCTGGAAAAAGGCACTGATATCAGAACAATCCAGGCACTACTGGGCCACAAAGACGTTTCCACAACTATGATATATACCCATGTCCTTCAGCAGGGAGGACATGGCGTACCAAGCCCCCTTGATGATCTTTGAACAGGATCCTGACGGATTCTTTTCACAGACCGGGAGGCGGTTGGGAACTGCGGTGGAGACATCGCGGGGGATTCCTTACAGGCTCTTGATGGAGCGGAGCGGCAAAAGGGTGATCTGTTTGAGCGTCAGCGAGTTTCACCCTTTCGCGGAGCGGAATGTAGAGCCTGTTGGAATTCTGCCCGCTGCGGAGCCGCAGTTCCCAACCGCCGGCTCCTTGCCTTTGCCTGTCCCCTTTTCCATCCCTGGCTGTGGTCCTTTTCTTGCCGGAGCTGTTCCCCTCAGATTTTTTTCCGGCCGAACGGGATGTTCAGCTTTTTCATCCGCTTGCGCAGGGTGGAGGGATGGATGTTCAAAATCCTGGCCGCGCCTTTGTCCCCCTCCACCCTTCCCCGGCACATGTCCAGGACCCGGATGATGTGAGAGGACATGACCCGGTCCAGCTCCAGATTTTCAGCCAAAGCCGGGGAAGGGTCAATCTCCGGCAGAGCCGGAGCTTCCTTCCCTTGGGTGGTGATCTCCTTGAAAAGGAGATGGCTGCCCCGGTCAAGGATCAAAGACCGCTCCACGGCATTTTCCAATTCCCTTATATTGCCGGGCCAGTGGTAATTCAAAAGCCTTTCCATGGCCCCTGAAGAGGGGGTAGGGATGTTGTTCCGCTTCATCTCCCCGGATTTTTTCTGGATAAAGTGGCGGACCAGGTCCGGGATGTCCGTCTTTCTTTCCCTCAGGGGAGGGATGGCGATGGGAAAGACCCGGAGCCGGAAAAACAGGTCCGGCCGGAAGGTTCCTTCGGCCATCATCTTTTCCAGGTCCCTGTGGGTGGCGGCAATGATCCGGATATTCACCTTGACGGTTTCAGAGCCTCCTACCCGGTCGATCTCCTTTTCCTGGAGCACCCGCAGCAGCCGGACCTGGGCCCCGGCCGTGAGTTCCCCGATCTCGTCCAGAAACAGGGTGCCGCCCTGGGCCCGCTCGATTCTCCCCCGTTTCCGAGTTACCGCCCCGGTAAAGGCCCCTTTTTCATACCCGAACAGCTCAGAGTCCAGGAGGGAGGGGGCGATTGCCCCGCAGTTGACCCGGATAAAAGGGCCTTCCTTTCTCAGGGACAGATTGTGGATGGCATTGGCAATGACCTCTTTTCCCGTGCCGGTCTCCCCCAGAAGCAGAACCGGGCTCTCCAGGGGGGCGACCTGGAGGACCATGTCCATGACTTCTTTCAGTCCCTGACCCGTACCCACAAGGGTTTCCCCGGACATCCGGTTCAACTCTTCCTGGAAGTACCGGTTATCGTCGGCCAGGCGCTCCTTGAGGTTTTTCAATTCCCTGAACCGCAGGGCATTGGTCAGGGCAATGGCGCAGGGCTTGACCAGAAGGCTTAAGAGATGAACATGGCGGGGAGAGAAGTTTTCCCGGCCGTTGTTGAACACGGAGAAAACCCCGAGCATGGTTTTTTCCAGGACCAGATCCATGACCACGGCGGAGCGGTCCCAGGCCTGAAGCCGGTCTGCCACGGGTCCGGTGATTGGATCCTCTCCCAGGCGCTCTATGACCCTGACCCGGTCCAGGCGCTGTTCCTCCACCTGTTTTCTGCCCCGGGCAGACAGGGGAATCTTCATGGAAACCGCCTCGTACTGTTCCGGGGTGGCATGGGCAATGGTTTCCACAACCCCGGCTTCGCGGTGGTAGACATGAAATCCCATACGGCCGGCCGGGATATACTCCTGAATATAGACCAGGCATTGGAAAAGGGCCCGCTCCACGTCCAGGCTGGAGCAGAGCCGCAGGGTGGCTTCCCTGAAAAAGTCCTTTTCATCCACCCATGCATCCTTGGAATGGGATTGGTTCTCTGTCATGTCATCCTTCAATGTTGTAAATAAGCAATGCTTTTTTCCCGGAACCCGCGTATTTCTGTTCCATGTTCCAGTTTAAGATGATTCTGTAAAATAGAACAGATTTTTCTTTTCCATAGCACAGATAATGGATCCTGTCAAAAATTGATTTACTCTAAACAATTGATAAATAAGCTTTTCCTGTTCTGGCACATTTCATGCTCTTCTTTCTTCAGGATCTGTGCTCTTTTATTTAACCCGAACAATGAAAAAGGTGAAAAACCTCTTTTCGCTTTTTTAAAGGAGAATCAATGGAAATCAAAAAGATCACCGTCCTGGGTGCCGGGATCATGGGTGCCGGGATTGCCCAGTCTGCGGCCCAGGCCGGTTTTGAAGTAATCATCCGGGACATGGAAGACCGGTTTGTGGAAAACGGCCTGACCACCATAAAAACCAATCTTACCCGGGCCGTGTCCAAGGAAAAAATCAGCCAGGATGAGGCAGACGCTGTAATGGACCGGATCACAGGGACCACTGACCTGTCCATGGCGGCCCAGGATGCAGACATGGTCATCGAAGCCATCATTGAAATCATGGACATCAAAAAACAGACCTTCCAGGAACTGGACAATATCTGCCGCAAGGAGACCATCATGGCCTCCAACACCTCGGGACTCTCCATCACTGAAATGGCCAGCGTAACCCGGAGGCCGGACAGGTTCATCGGCATGCATTTTTTCAATCCCGTTCCAATCATGAAACTGGTGGAACTGATCCGGGGATTTTCCACCAGCGACGACACCCTGAACATTGCCAAAGATTTTGTGGAAAAGATCAACAAGACCGCCATTGAAGTCAAGGAAGCCCCCGGATTTGCCGTGAACCGGATTCTCTGCCCCATGATCAACGAAGCCATCTTCGTCCTGGCCGAGGGAATTGCCAGCCCCGAAGATATTGATAAGGGAATGACCCTGGGGGCCAACCACCCCATAGGCCCCCTGGCCCTGGCCGACATGGTGGGGCTGGACACCATTCTCCTGGTCCTGGAAGGCTTTCACAGGGAACTTGGAGAAGACAAGTACCGGCCGGCGCCCCTGCTCAGGAAGATGGTCCGGGCCGGATACCTGGGGAGAAAGAGCGGGAAGGGGTTCTACGACTACACTAAATAACAAATTTTAATCTGGAGGATTTATGGCCCAGCAGGTGGTGGCAGACAGGAGAGACATCGATTTCGTACTCCACGAGCAGCTCCATGTGGAGGAGTTGAGCAAACATGAGGTGTTTGAGGATTTTAACCGGAAAACCATTGATCTGGTGGTATCCGAGGCCAGGAACCTGGCCGTCAAGGAGATGCTTCCCTGCCTCGGGGAGGCGGATGAGGAGGGATGCACATTTTCAAACGGAGAGGTGCGAGTGCCCAAGGTCTTTCACAGACTCTACAAACTCTTCAGGGAAGGGGAATGGATTGCCATGTGCGACAATCCGGAGTGGGGCGGGCAGGGCATGCCCTCAACCGTGGCCCTGGCTGCCAACAATTTTTTTAACGGGGCCAATTACCCTTTCATGCTCCATAATATCCTCTGCCACGGGGCCGGGAAACTGGTGGAACGGTTCGGTACGGACCTGCAGAAAAAACTCTTCCTCAAGAATATGTACACCGGGAAATGGGGGGGCTCCATGCTCCTGACCGAACCCGAGGCCGGCTCCGACGTGGGGGCGCTGACCACCAAAGCCGTGAAAAATGAAGACGGCACCTACTCCATCACCGGGAACAAGATCTTTATCTCCTCCGGGGAAAACGATCTGGTGGAAAACATTATCCACCCGGTCCTGGCCCGGATCGAAGGGGCGCCTCCGGGCACGGCCGGGATCTCCCTCTTCCTGGTGCCCAAGTTCCGGGTCCATGAAGACGGGACCATGGGGGATTTCAACGACGTGGTCTGTACCGGGATCGAGGAGAAAATGGGCATCCACGGCAGTCCCACCTGTTCCCTCTCCCTGGGAGGAAAGGGTCTCTGCCGAGGCACCCTGCTGGGCCGGGAAAACAAGGGCATGAGCGCCATGTTTGTCATGATGAACGAGGCCCGCCTCCACGTAGGCATGCAGGGATTTGCCTGTGTGTCTGCATCCTATCTCAACGCCCTGAACTATGCCCGGGAACGGATCCAGGGAAAGGCCCTGACCGCCCCCAAAGACTCCCCCGGCGTTCCCATTATCCAGCACCCGGATATCCGGCGCATCCTTTTGACCATGAAATCCTATTCCGAGGCCATGAGATCCCTCCTGTTTTACGTGGGGTTCATGGAGGACAGGATAATGACCGCAGCAACGGAAGGGGAAAAGGCAAAGTGCCAGGGTCTCATTGATGTGCTGATTCCCGTGGCCAAGGGATATATCACGGACCGTGCCTTTGAGCTGTGCGGCCTGGGCCTGGAAGTCTTTGGCGGGTACGGGTTCACCAGGGAATATCCCCAGGAGCAGTTGCTCCGGGACTGCAAGATCACCCAGATCTACGAGGGGACCAACGGGATCCAGGCCATGGATCTTCTGGGCCGGAAACTGGGGCTTAACAATGGCCGGGCTTTTATGGACCTGGTCGCCGAGGTTCAAAAGACAATTGACGCCGCCAAAAAGGAAGAAAGCCTTTCCGCCCTGTCGGAGCAGGTTGAAGCCACCCTGACCCGGCTGCTGGAAACCGCAGAGAAACTGGGCGCAGACCTGGGAAAGGGAAAGGTCAATGAGGCCTTTGCCTATGCCCGGCCCTTCCTGGATGTCATCGGCGACACCCTCATGGCCTGGATGCTGCTCTGGCGGGCTTCCATTGCCGTGGGAAAACTGGGAGGAAAGGTCAAAAAAAAGGAGGTCGCCTTTTATGAGGGACAGGTGAAAAGCGCCCGGTTTTTCATCAACACGGTTCTTCCGGCCACCCGGGGGAAGATGGAGGCCATCCGGGTCTGTGACCCCTCGGCCCTGGAGATATCCGACGATTCTTTTGGATAGATCCGGGAACTCAAAATCAACCATTGATAAGGAAAGGTAAAATGAAAGATATAGTCATTGTTTCGGCCTGCAGAACCGCCATCGGCGCATTCGGAGGCAGCTTAAAAGATATGAACGGAGCCGCCATTGCCAGCGTGACCATGAAAGAGGCGGTCCAACGGGCCGGAATTGATCCGGAACTCATCGACGATGTAAGGTACGGCACCTGTGTGGAACACCATGACACCCTCAACACCACCCGGGTGGCCGCCCTCATGGCCGGTATCCCGGACACGGTCCCGGCAGCCACCATCAACCGGGTCTGCATCTCAGGCATGGAATCCGTGCTTTCGGGTGCGGCCATGATCCAGGCCGGCATGGCAGAAATCATCCTGGCCGGGGGCGTGGAGCACATGTCAGGGGTGCCCTATACCGTGCCCAGGGCCAGATGGGGATGCCGGCTCCAGGACACCCAGTTCGTGGATGCCATGATCCATGCCCTCCATTGCGGATCCTATCTCCTGCCCTTTGATGAGACCAGCCCCGTGGATACCTCAAAGGCCCCGGCAAGCCATTTTCTGGGCAAACCCTATATCATGGGCCATACTGCCGAATTTATTGCCCAGCACATGAACATCAGCCGGGAGGAAATGGATGAGGTGGCCCTGCGCAGCCACAACAACGCGGAACGGGCCAACGATGACGGCTCCTTTGCCGAAGAAATCGTTCCCATCCATGTTCCCCGGCGCAGGAAAGATCCCCTTGTCTTTGACAGGGACGAGCATTTCAGGCCGGGCATGACCATGGAGAAACTGGCCTCCCTGCCCCCTGCCTTTGTTCCCAAGACCGGCAAGGTCACGGCCGGCAACTCCTCGGGCATCAACGACGGGTCCACGGGCATGATCATCATGTCCGAAGACAAGGCAAAGGATTTGGGTCTTACGCCCATTGCCCGGATCAAAGCCAGCGGCATGGGGGCCTGCCATCCGAGCGTCATGGGGCTCTCCCCGGTTCCGGCCGTGAACGACCTCATGGAAAAATCAGGCCTTGCCATTGAGGATTTCGAGCTGATCGAGGTCAACGAGGCCTTTGCCGCCCAGTACCTGGGGTGTGAAAAAGATCTGAACCTCAACCGGGAAATCACCAATATCAACGGCTCCGGCATCGGGCTTGGCCATCCCGTGGGTTCCACCGGCGCCCGGATCATGGTCACCCTGATCCATGCCATGAAAAAGAGGGGCAATACGTTGGGTCTTGCCACCCTTTGCGGCGGCGGGGGGGTGGCCATGGCCTGTGCCCTGGAGATGATCTAGATCACCTGAAGACAGGCCGCTTCCCCACGGCTGGGGGGAAACGACTCCCTGCCAAACCGGCCCCGGAGCCGGTTTGGCAGGGAGCTCTTCGTGGATTTCCTAATCTTGTATGGAAAATGGGAAAACCACCAAGGAAACGAATAGCACGAAGTTTTCGGCACCCTGATTTTCCTTGACAAAAACCAGGGTCCTGGTATGTCATGGTTGAGATCCGCAGTTTTGAGTTTGTCCCCTTCCTCCGGGAGGCATGGAGTCTTTTTTCGCCGTCCATGCAAATCGATCTCTGCGCTAGGGGCATGGGCAAAAGCAGGGCACCCTTTAGGTTTTGATCCAGGTCTTATGAAAAAAAACTTCAGACCCTTTATCATTGATGTGGAAGCCTCAGGTTTCGGACAGCTCAGCTATCCCATTGAAATCGGCCTGGCCATGGAACCGGATCACCGGTATTGCAAATTGATACTTCCAACCAGAAAATGGACCCACTGGGACAGAAAAGCTGAGGCTGTTCACAAAATCCCGAGAAAGGTTCTCTACCGGCACGGCAGTCCTCCAAAAAAGGTGGCAGAGGAGCTGAACCGGCTTCTGGACGGCAGTGTGGTCTACACGGACGGATGGTCCGTGGACAAGCCCTGGGTGACCCGGCTTTTTGAAGCCGCAGGGCTGCGCCGGCAATTTTCCGTCAGTCCCCTTGAGCGAATTTTATCGGAAGATCAGATGGAAATCTGGCATGAGACCCAGACCGGAATCATCGAAAAATTCAGCCTGACACGCCACCGGGCTTCCACCGATGCCTTTATTGTTCAGGAAACCTATGTAATGACCCTGGCCCGGACAGCATGAGTCAAAGATCACATTCAATTCCAACCTAGGCTGGAATCTTCGTATATATGCTCCATTCCGGGCAAATCACCACCTTTTTTTCATGTAAACCCCGGCTCTTGAAATCATTGGAATCGGTAATATGTTAATGGCCACTAAACCCAAAATATAGGATATTTTAAATGGAATCCAAAACCGGGAAATCTTCCTCTTTTTTCAAATCTCTACTTCCCCTGATCTGGCGGGCCATTCCCTTTGCCGCAGTACTGGTGGTAATCGTGCTTGTGATTCTGCCCTTGAACAAAAAAATTGCCGCCAAAAAAGCCGACCTTCAGGCCCTGCGCCTCAAACAGACCGGTGATCACAGGGCCCTGACCAATGTCACCACCCTGGAACTCGTGCCCCAGATGCTCACGGAAAAGATCAGCCTTCCCGGGGTGGCCAAGCCCTGGATCTCCCTGGAGGTGGTGTCCGAGGTCAAGGGAAAGGTTATCAGGAAGATCGACCAGGGCCGCCAGGTAAAAAAGGGGGATATCCTGGCCGTCATCGACCAACGGGACTATCAGAACTCCTATGATTCGGCCCTGGCCTCCTATGAGACGGCTTTGATCAATAAAAAGCGGTTTGCCGCCCTTTCGGGCAAGCAGTTTGTCACCCAGTCCCAGCTGGACGATGCTGCCGCACGGGTAAAAACCACCCGGGCAGCCATGGAAAACGCCAAACTCAATCTGGAACGCTGCACCATCCGAGCCTCCATGAACGGTGTGGTGGACCGAACCTATATCGAACCGGGCAGTTTTCTCGCCGTGGGCGATCCTGTGGTGAAACTCCTTAAAATGGATAAACTGAAAATTGAAGTGGGGATTCCTGAATCCGATGTGGACGCGGTCAGAAAACTGACCGCCTTTGACATGACCATTGACGCCCTGGGGAATAAACCCTACCAGGGGGAGTTTCACTATCTATACAAGAGCACGGATTCCATGGCCCGGCTTTACACCCTTGAGATCCAGGTGGACAATGAAGACCTCCAGATTCTTCCCGATATGTTTGTCCGGGTCTCTGTCGTGAAGAATACGGATCCCCAGGGCCTTGCCGTCCCCATGTACTCCCTGGTCAGCCTGAAAAACCAGACCGGGGTCTTTGTGGAAAAACAGGGGATGGTCCATTTCCGGCCGGTCCGGACCGGGTTCCAGGACGGATGGAAAACCCAGATCGTTCAGGGCCTTGAGCCCCAGGAACATGTGGTGGTCATGGGCCACAGGATCATTGAGGACGGAGAAAAAGTCAATGTGACGGCAACGGCCAAAACCATGGAGGGGCTCAATCCATGATTCTCTCGGATACGGCGGTAAAGAACCGAATCAGCGTCCTGGTCCTTGCTGTAATCATCACGGGCATCGGACTGTCCGCCTATTTTTCCCTGCCCCGGGAAAGCGACCCGGACATTACCATCCCCTATGTTTTTGTCCAGACCGATTATAGGGGAGTGTCTGCCTCGGATATTGAAACGGCCATCACCATAAAAATCGAGAAAAAACTCAAGGGCCTGGACAAGGTGAAAAACATCTCTTCGGTCTCTTCCCAGGGCCTGTCCCAGATCAATATCGAATTTTTGCCCGGGACCGATATTGACGAGGTCCTGACCAAGGTCAAGGACAAGGTGGATGAGGCAAAAAACGATCTGCCCACGGATCTGGAAAACGACCCTTCCGTGTATGAGGTCAATATTTCGGAAATGCCCATTGTGATCTATTCCCTGGCCGGGGACTGCGGCCCCAGGATGCTCAAAAAAATTGCCGATGATCTCAAGGATGATATCGAAGGGGTTCCCGGGGTTCTGGAAGCGGATGTCACCGGAGGCCAGGACCGGGAAATCCGGGTGGAGGTGGACCCGGACAAGCTGGCCTATTACAGGATCCCCATCACCAGCCTCCAGGCGGCCGTAACCAGTGAAAACCAGAACACCTCGGGGGGAGCCATCACCCTGGGCCATGGAAGATACCAGCTCAAGGTGCCCGGAGAATTTAAAACCCCGGAGGAGATCCTTACCATTGTAGTGGCCACCCACCAGGGCCGTCCCGTATATCTCAAGGACGTGGCCCGGGTGGTGGACGGCATTCGGGAGGAAACCTCCCGGTCCCGGCTCAACGGGGTGGATTCCATCAATATTGCCGTGAAAAAAAGGGTGGGGGAGAACATCGTTGCCATTTCAGACAAAATCGACCATATCATTGAAGAGGCCCAAAAAACCTTCCCCAAGAACACCACCGTCTCCAAACTCATGAACAAATCCAAGGACATCAAGAACATGGTGGCCGACCTGGAGAACAATATCATCACAGGCCTGATCCTGGTGGTGGGGGTCCTCTTCATTGCCCTGGGGATCAGAAACGCCCTTTTGGTGGGCCTTGCCATCCCCTTTTCCATGTTCCTCTCCTTTGCCGCGCTCAGTGCCCTGGGGATCACCCTGAACATGGTGGTCCTCTTTTCCCTTACCCTTGCCCTGGGCATGCTGGTGGACAATGCCATTGTGATCATTGAAAATGTGTTCCGGTATATGCAGCAGGGAGTTCCCAGGGTCGAGGCGGCCATGAAAGCCACGGGAGAGGTGGCCTGGCCGGTCATCGGATCCACCCTGACCACCCTGGCCGCCTTCTGTCCCATGCTCTTCTGGCCCGGGATCATGGGGGAGTTCATGCGCTACCTGCCCATTACCCTCATCGTCACCCTTACCTCTTCCCTGTTCGTGGCCATGGTCATCAACCCGGCCATGTGCGCCTATTTCATGAAAGACAAAAAATCCAATGGCAAGGCCCTGACCCCGGAAGAGATCCAGGATCAGGGGGAAAAGCCCATTGAGATCAAAGGCGTCTTTTTAAAGGCCTATTCCGGCATCCTGGGACTCGCCCTCAAGTATAAGATCACCGTGCTTGCCGCATCTTTCCTGGTCCTGATCCTTCTTTACCAGATCTGGATGCTGAGGATCGGGGTTGAAAAGCCCGTGGAATTTTTCCCGCCCATTGATCCCAGATCCGTTTATGTGAACATTGACACACCGGAAGGGGCAGACCTGGATTTCATCGACCAGACCGTCAAACAGGTGGAAATGGCCATCACCGGTTCTGAAAGCAAAGATTACCACGAAGCCATTGCCCTCCAGGAGCACGAGACCCGGAACGGCACGAAATTCATGGCCCCCTCAAACATCAACAATGTCGAGCATATCTATACCCGGGTGGTTCAGAACACCGGGGGATCTTCGGCATTTGACTCCAATCTGCCCAACCATATCGGGATCCAGTTCATAGATTTTGAAAAACGAAAGACCCCGGCCAAAGATGATCTGGAAGAGATCCGCAAAAGGGTGGCCCTGATTCCCGGGGTCAGAATCACCGTGGATGAGCAGCAGGAAGGCCCGCCCACAGGCCCGCCCATCAACATTGAAATCTCCGGGGATGATTTTATTGTCCTAAGCCGGATCGCGGAGAAAATGAAGAAGATCGTTGAATCCGTTCCCCATGTCGAGGATGTCAGGGATGACTACCAGGGCGGCCTGCCTTCGGTCCAGGTGATCATCGACCGGCAGAAGGCCGCCCTGTTCGGCCTGACCACCAGCGCCATCGGCAATGCCCTGAAAACCGCCTACAACGGCCTGGACGTATCCACCTATTACGAAGGGGATGAAGACTTTGACATCATGGTCATGCTGGCCGAGCCCGACCGCAGGGTCTCGGATGTGCTTTATAAACTCATGATCCCGGCCCCCTCAGGGCAGATTATTCCCCTGACCACCCTGGCCGATATTGAGTACAGGGGCACCATAGGGGACATCATCCGCAAAAATCACGAAAGGGTGGTCACGGTCAAGGCCAACGTGGACGAGACCAAGGTTCCGGGAAGCGTGGCCCGGGTCCAGGTGGAAGAGCTGCTCAGGGAGATGGAACTGCCCCTGGGATATAAATACAAGTTCACCGGGGAAAACGAAGAGCAGAAAGATGCCGAAGAGTTCCTGTCCAGGGCATTTGTCCTGGCCCTGTTCCTCATCTTTCTGATCCTGGTGACCCTGTTCAACTCGGTGGTCCAGCCCGCCATCATATTAACCAGCGTTATCCTCTCCCTGGGAGGGGCCTTCTGGGGCCTTGCGGTGATCAACTCCCCCTTCGGCATCATCATGACCGGGGTGGGCATCATCTCCCTGGCCGGGGTGGTGGTAAACAACGCCATCGTCCTCATCGACTATACCAACAAGCTCCGGGCCTCGGGCCGGAGCATCCGGGATGCCGTCATCGCCGCCGGCGCCACCCGGCTGCGGCCGGTGCTGCTTACGGCCGTGACCACCATCCTGGGACTGCTGCCCATGGTCACCGGGGTCTCCTATGATTTTCATATCATGGCCGTATCCACGGCCAGCGAATCGAGCCAGTGGTGGAGGTCCATGGCCATTGTGGTCATCTTCGGACTCATGATCGCCACCATCCTTACCCTGGTGGTGGTTCCCACCCTCTATGCCCTGATCGAAGAGTTAAAGGAGCATTTATCCCGGGCCTACGACAGGGCCCGGACTTTTTTCCTGGGACAGCCCGGAATCGAGTGAATTCCTGTTGGGAAAGGATAGCAGGCCCGGAACAGGGCCGGGTTATCTTTTTTTAGGCGCGTAGTCGCCATAATGCTCTTCCATGCATTCCGGGCAGACACCATGGCTGAAACTTGCATGGGACCGCTCTTTCACATAGACCTCAACCTGGCTCCAATACCCCTTATCGTCACGGATCTTCTTGCAGAAGGAGCAGATGGGAATGATCCCCCTCAGGGTTTTCACTTCTTCCAGGGCTTTTTTCAGTCTTGCCACGGTGTCGGTCAGGCTGGTTAAAAGCGGGTTTGTAATCTTGAAGAAAAGGCTGACCCCCAGCAGAATAATGACAATGGCAAATAATCCGCTGATCAAGGCGGCTCTGATAAAGGGTCTTTGGATCTCCCAAAGGTCGATTTTTGCCACAATACCCAGATCCATCACCGCCACGGGCTCGTATGCGGCCAGGACTGTCTTTCCCCTGTAGTCCATGCCGATAATGGTGCCGGATTCTCCGGACAGGGCCAGCCTCATGGGTTCTGCCAGTTCGGAATCCCAGGCAACCGGTCTTGGATTGTTCAGATCATAGTGGCGGTGGCTCAAGAGAAAAACGATCTGGTCCTTTTTCTTCTTTGACAGGGTAAACTCTCCGGTTTCACCGAACCCCCGGTACTGCTCATGGGCGCTTTTGATCTGATCCAGGGTCGCCTGCCTTGCCCCGGAAGGGTAGTCATTGCTGTAGATTTTGTCGAAACGCCCCACTGCTTCAATCAGACGGGCCTGGCTTTTGGCGGTTTCTTCGAGCCTGGATCTGTTTTCCGTAATTGCCGTATTGTAAAGAACACCGATGGTGACGGCCTCAACGATAAGGACGATGGAGGACATGATTAGAATCAACAATAGGATTCTTTTTTTCGGATCCATTTTAGTCTCCATTGTTTTCATGATCCCTCCGGTGTCAGATCCCGGTCGATGCCCTGTCCTGCCATCTATTATGGTGGATACACTCTTCTGTATATCTTTCCTCTGCCGTTCTTTCCTGGGCCGGCCAGCCGATTACGGCCAGTCCCAGGGGATGGATATGGTCCGGCAGATCAAAGATCTCCTTAAACCGGGTTATGCGGTCCTCAATGGGATGAATGCCCGTCCACACGGCACCGAGGCCGCTTGCATGGGCGGCCAAAAGCAGGTTCTGCATGGCCGCGGAACAGTCCTGGGGCCAGAATCCCGGAAATTTTTCCCTGGACAGGTCCCCGCAGACCAGGATGCCAAGGGGCGCCTTTGTCACCATCTTGACATAGGGGTGGACCTCCCGGATCCTGGCCTTTTTATCCGGATCCGTCACCAGGATAAAATGCCAGGTCCGGGCATCTCCTGTGCTGGGTGCCATCATGGCCGCAGCCAGGATTTTTTTTATCAGGTCAAAAGGCACTTCCCTGTCCTGGTATTTCCGGATGCTTCTTCGGGTATGGATGGCTTCAAACAATTCCATTTTTCTGGAGTTCCTTTATAGATGGCAGATTCCCTGCCCCCCAGGGCAGAAAACGAATCCGTGCGTCATGGCAAAAAACCATTCCCTCCGGCTCAATCCAGAGATTCCGCAATGGTAACGGTCCGGTCTCCCAGCATGTTGGTGTAGCTGCCCAGCTCATTGTCGTACCAGCCGTAGATCACGGCCTGGGTCACCTGGATGGAGCCCACCATCTGGTCCTTGATGTTTTCCAGCAGGCTCTTGTCTATGCCCCGCATATGCTCCAGGTTGATGTTGATGGCCCCGGTCCGGGTATGGGTTTCGTGGCCCTCAATGAAGGCGGCGGCCCGGGGGGTGCCGATGATGTCCGAGGATACGTTCTGGCTGTCTGAATAGACCAGGTAGCCGTTGGCATTTTGGGCGGCGGTATTCTGGTAGACCTCGTTGATCAGATCCCGTCGGATGGGCTTTTTGTTCAGCTCGTCCTGGAAGTTCATGACCAGGATAATCAAGGATCCCGTGGCAGTGGGGATTCGGACGGATTCGGCAATGAATCCGATGGAGGCCATTTCAGGGATGACCAGCTGGAGGGCCTTGGCCGCCCCGGTGGTCGTTAAAATGATATTGTTCATAATGGACCGGTTTTTCCTCAGGTCCTTTGCCCCTGTCTTTGGCAGGCGGTCCAGGACCTGCTGGGAGCCCGTGGCCGCATGGATGGTGGCCATGGATGCCGACAGGACCCGGTCCACGCCAAAGTAGTCCAGCAGGGGCTTGACCATGTGGGCCAGGCAGGTGGTGGTGCAGGAGGCATTGGAAACAACCGCATGGCGGACCGGGTCATAATCCCGGTCATTGATTCCCATGACCGTGGTCACGGCGTCCTCGGGCATGGCTGCGCCCTGCTTGAGCTTGAAAGGCGCCGAGGCAATGACTTTCTGGGCCCCGGCTTCCAGATGGCCCCGAATGGATCCCCTGGGATCGTCGGCAGCAAGGTTGGGGTCAAGGAACTGGCCCGTGGTGTCCACCACCAGGTTTACATTGTGCTCTGCCCACTGGATATCCCTTGGGTTTCGATGCTCTTTGAGGAGGGTCACCTTGACCCCGTTGACCCGCAGAGTTGAACCTGCCTCATCCACATCCGTGATCACCGGCTCTCCCATGCAGCCGTGGAGAAAGGCTTCCAGACGGCCGTAGGTGGAGTCCCTCTCAATATAATGGACAATGTCGGAAAAGGACTTGCCGACTTCCCTGCCCAGGTTGATCACGATCTCATTAAAATATTTCCGGCCGGCATGGTGCCACAGGGAAAGTTTTCCGATCCGTCCCAGGCCGTTTATTCCAAGAACCCCTGATTCATTATTCGTGCCCATTTTTCACCTCATGTACTAAATTAGGTTTACTTTGATTCTGCCTTTAAAAACAGAACCCTGGTGTCCGTCAATACTGATATGATCCCCCGTGTTCAGGCTCACATTGTCCAGCCTGCAAGCCCGGTTCTCCTCATCGCAGAACAGGTCTTCGCAGCCCACCACACAGGTCTTTCCCAAATTATATGCTACCACGGCTGCATGGGAGGTCAACCCCCCTTTTGCCGTTAAAATTCCGTCTGTCGCATCAATTTCCAGGATATCGTCCGGAACCGTGTCGTTCCTGAGCAGGATCAGATGCTCATCCGGAGCCTCCCGTCGATAGGCCTTGATCTCCTCCAGGGTGAAGACGATCCTGCCGCTCATGGCCCCTCCGCTGACCCCGATGCCCTGGCCCAGGAATGCCTGCTCCAGCTCCTGCTCATCCAGGGCAAAGCCGGCCACTTTCTTCTGGTCCCTGAGGGAGAGGTCCCGGGCCTGGAGAATAAAAAGGTCCTTCTCCTCTGGTCCTTCAAAGGTAAATTCGATCTCCTGGGGGTTCCATAGCTCTTTCTGGATGAGCTGCTGGACAACGGCCTTGAGCTGACCGTAGATCTTTGGGAAAGCGGTTTCCAGGCTGATGCGGGTTTCCTGGGCCTCCAGTTCCCGTTGGATCTCGGATATGGGAAGGGTCTTGACGAGCCCTGCCACCACGTCCTCCCCCTGGTTGCCGATGGTAAAATCCCCCCAGAGCCGTATGGCGTCTCCTGGGAGCTTGGGGCTGTGGCTGAACACCACCCCGGACCCGGACTGTCGGGACCGGTTTCCGAAGACCATGGACTGGACCGTGACCGCGGTTCCCCAGTCATCGGAAATCCCCATGATCCTCCGGTAATCCTTGGCCCGTTTGGAATTCCAGGAGGCAAACACCTTGTGGATGGCCAGGAAAAGCTGGTCCATGGGAGATTCCACCAGTTCAACCCCGGAATCCAGGAGCAACTGCTTATAGGCCAGGGCCACCTCCTTCATCTGGGCGCCTGAAAAATACCGTTTGAACTGAATCCCCTTTTTCTTTTTATGGGCTGCTATGACCTGGTCAAAGGCGTCCCTGTGGATTCCAAAGGTCATGCCGTACTGCTGGAGAAACCTGCGGTAGCTGTCCCAGGCAAACCATTGATTCCCGGTGTGTTCGGCAATACTGGCGGCGATTTCTTCGTTGATCCCCACATTGAGAAAAGAGTCCAGCATGCCGGGCTGGGAAATGGAGGAACCGGACCGCACCGAGAGCAGCAGGGGATTTTTCGGATCCCCGAAAAAGGAGCCGGTCTCATTCTCCAGTCTGGAGATCATGGAGGAAACATGCATCTTGAAATTCACCGAGGCCGGTGAATAGGTGTCGATGAGATCCAGGCACTTGAACACTTCCGTTGTGATGATGAATCCGTTGGGTATGGCCATGCCCAGCTGCTTGAGCCGGATCAGGTTCCACCCCTTGTTGCCCAGGAAAATAATGTTCTGGCCCATGAGTTCTTCATTGCTGATCCGGGTGACCGAGCATTTGGGATCGTAGTTCAAAAGGGTACTCAGCTCGTCCTGGGATAGTTTTTCCGACTGGCGGAACAGGGTGTGTAGAATCCGGTTTAAAAATACATCCAGCTGCTGAAGTCCCAGGGAAGTGGCGATCCTGTCCCGGTAAAAGATGTCGGCCAACCGCTGATCCAGGGTTCCGGCCATGGCCTCATCCAGGACGGACGGATCTGTTTTTTCTTTATAATTCTTGGGCAAATACTTGGGCAGGATCTGATCCTTGCCGATCCTGGACTCCATCTGGACCAGGTTGTTGGAATGCAGGTTGTTGAAGTGGTCGTTGATGGCATCGGCCACGGCCCGGGTAAATCCCTTGAAGATATCCAGGTACTGGGTAAAGGAGCAGGTGGTGATATTCATGGAATATTTTAAAAATTCCATCTGGGTGTCCAGTTTGTTGGACATGATCCCGTCCAGGGCCAGGGCTTTCCTGAAAAGGGAGAGGACCGTGAAGATTCTCACAAATGTGGGTTTGGTAATCAACCTCAGGTCAATGCCGTTGATGAGATCTTCAAACAGGACGTTGACAATGCTCTCCACCCTCAGGGTCAGACCCATGGCATCAAATTTCGCCTCGTTGTAACTGCCGTACATGGAGGGAATGTCCACGGCAAAATGACGCTTGTGGTAGATGGCCTCGTTGACCTCGAACTGTTTGTCCGAGAGGATGATCTCCTTGAGCTGGAGCATATAGTTGAGCAGATACTCAATCTTGGTCTCCAGGTTTTTTTCCTCAAGGCCGGCGATGAGGCGCTGGGGATCGGGCAGATGTTCGGCCTTGAATGAACTGAGATAGGATTTTATCTCCAGATTGTCAATGCCGTATTTCTCATTGAGCAGCCGGTAAAAATGAAGGATGAGCTTAACCCTGGAGCGGTCCAGCTCCGTGACCTCTTTCACCTCCTCAATATACCGGTCCAGGGCATCCTGCCGGTACATGAGAAAATCTTCGGGATGGACCAGTTTTTTTGTTTCAAGATAACCCAGGATGGCCGAGGGTCCGTCCACAAACCGGCCCGAAGTCTGGATGTCCTGGAAAATGGACGGGGGAACAAAGGGCTCAAGGGGGGTCTTGTCCCGGGTCTTCCAGAAGAGGATGACCTGCTGGATGAACTCGATGATCCGGCTGGAACTTTCCACATGGCACTGCTTTCTTAAAAAATGAATCAGCCGGTCTTTCCGATAGCAGGATTCATCCAGCTGGGTGGAGATGTCCCTCAGCTGCCCCTCGGCTCCGATTTCATTGAAAAAAGTGGGCAAAAGCCTTGCCAGCTGCTTGACCAGGTTGTAAACCGGTCCGATATCGGAATTTAAAAACCGGGTGATATCCCGGGGGAAAAGATCCGTATCCCGGATAAAGACCCCGCCGATGGCCAGGGATATGATCAGGGCCGACAGGAGGCGCTTTGAGTTGTTGGGATGCTGGCCGATGAGGTCGAGGAAAACCCGGATATTCTTCACATGGGCCATATTCCCCTGGATCTGCCAGTCTTCCCCGGTTCCCCGGATCATGGGAAACTGAAACCCGTGGTCCACGGCCCGGTCAATAAAGTGGTTGATCAGTTCAATTTCATCGGTCCGGTAGACCGCGTCCCCGATTTTATGGATGCACTCCAGAACGGTTCCCGGATACCGCCCCTTGTACTCTTTGAGCAGGGCAAAGGTCTGGTCCACGATGGGGATATTTTTTTTAAAATCCTTGTCTCCGATGAGCAGGGTCAGGGTCCGGTTGATCTCCCCCAGAGAATCCCTGTGAATCATGGAAAGACCGGTCACATGAATGGTATAGAACAAAAAGGTCAGCTTAAGATGGCGGCCATAGGTTTCATCATGGCTGAGAGAGGGGATTTTCCGGGGCACCTCCTTGAATTTTTTCACATATTCCCGGAACCCCGTCAATTGGATCAGATGGGATAAAAGTTCCCGGGATCCGGGATCATGGGAGCGAACCAGATCTTCCAGACGGGTCTGCCAGGTCCGCACCCGGGTATGGGACACCTGTTCCAGAACCTGGGCCAGCTCCTGGGTGACCTGCCATTCATCGATATTCTCCCGGATCCATTCAATGGGATCATCCTTTTTCAGCCAATAGGAGAAAGAAGAGTTAAAAAACCGGATCAGCAGACGGTTCAGGGCGGAGAACAGGCCGGGGCAGTCTTTGGGTTCCCGGGACAGATTCTCCAGAACCAGGGCTCCCAGGCGGTCGGGCTGGTAATAGCTTCCCATGAAGAATTTAAAGTCCCGGTCTTCATAGGAAGAGACCCGGTTCAAAAAGGTTTCAATGACCGGCAGGAACCGGTCCAGGTTTTGGCCGGATTCCTTTGCCATATGATGCATGAGAAGCATGAGATTGTCTGCTGCATCGGAGCGGATCCGGGGTTCCGTCTTGGATTCAAATGCCGATATCTGCATCTGGGCGAAAAGGGCCAGGGCATCCTTGCCCTTTTCATGGGATTTGTAGAGATAAAAATAATGAAGGGAAAAATGACGGGCTTCGCTGACGATAAAGCCCCAGTTCATATAGGGATGGGAGAGTTCTTTTAAAAAAATCTCCATCCGGTTTAAAATGCCCACATATCCGCTGAAAATTTCCAGGAGAAACCTGTACTTTTCATCAATGGCTACATCGGTTTTTGTATCGGAAAGATTGACCTCAAGGGCTTTTGATTTCATGTTCTTATCCTGTTCACCAATATCTGACCCGCATCTGTTCCGGGCAGTGTACCATGTTCACGGTTTTTTTCAACGCCCCAGGACTGCTTCTATTGATTATTCCCCTGATTTTATATATTATATCCGGCATCGGTGTTCTAGAGCCGGTTTGGGCACGTACCCAATTATTTTCAAATAAAACATCAACTTTGCAGAAAAAGAGGCCAGCGCCTCAATCTTCAGGAGAAAAAGGATGAACCAACCATCTCAGTTTACACTGTACAGCGGCGGCCACCGGGGTGCGGAAGAGGAATTTGGAAAACTTGCGGAAAAATTCGGTGTCAAGGAAGTCAATTTTTCCTTTGAAGGACATAAGATCCATCGTGACTCCGGAGTATGGATCCTCACAAACGAAGAGCTGAAAAAAGGGGACATCAGCATGGACATCGTATCGGCCCGCATGGGCAGATCCTTTTCAAAGGCCGATAAGATCCGCAAGGTCATTCAGTCCATTTTCCACATGATCAACAACGGGTACCAGATCTTTGTCGTGGGCTGGATTCTTCCGGACAATACGGTCAAGGGAGGCACCGGATGGGGGGTTGAACTGGGAAAACTCTTTAACCGGCCTTTATTTGTCTATGAACAGGACCGCAAGGCATGGTTTTCCTGGATTGACAACTCCTGGCAGATGGTGACCCCGGTCATTTCCCACAAGACCTTTTCCGGAACCGGCACCCGGAATCTGACGGAGGATGCCAAAGAGGCCCTGGCAGATCTGTTCCAGCGCTCCTTTGAATCCGAATAGAGAATATGCCCCAACGCTGCATAAAAATTTGATTTCTGCAGCGTTGGGGTAAGGTCTGAGATTTTTTCAGGAAGCCGGGGACAAATAATCACTGAGGCGGCCTTCATCTCTTCCAGGGCCGCCGGCTCGTCTTCTCTGCTGCCCCGGCACAGGTCATGGAACACCAATCCCATCTTTCCCGATTCCCGTTTAAAAGAGTTCCTCCCATACACAGGACCGGCAGGCCCTCAAGCCGGAACTTGCTGCCGCCCCCTATACAAATTCCTCCAAAAAGGCTATAACCGGGGTCAGCCTTCAATCCAGACTGGAAAAATCCATGATTTTAAGCATCCTTGACAATGATCTGTATAAATTCACCATGCAGCAGGCCGTGCATACTCTCTATCCCCGGGCAGAGGCCGAATACAAATTCTTCAACCGGGGAAATACCCGGTTCCCCCCCGGATTTGCCCGGAAACTCAGGAGCCGGGTGGATGAAATGGCCGGTCTTCGTCTTTCAGCGGATGAAAAGAGATACCTGGCAGATGTCTGCTATTTTCTCACCCCGGTCTATCTGGATTTTCTTGAATCCTATACCTACCATCCCGGAGAAGTGAGTGTGGAACAGGAAAACGGAAGGTTTTCCTTGACCGTCAAAGGCCCGTGGTACAGGACGATTCTCTGGGAGGTTCCCCTCATGGCCCTGATCAGTGAAATTTATTTCTCCATGACAGATGCCCCGATCCTGCCCCGGCCAAAGATCCGGGAGATCAACCGGAAAAAGGCCCGAACCTTGAGCAGAAACCAGGTGAGGTTTGCCGATTTCGGAACCCGGAGAAGATACTCTGCCGCCAATCAGGAAAACATGATCAAAGATCTTCTGGATGTGGAAAACAACACCCTCATCGGCACCAGCAATGTTCATTTTGCCAGAAAATTCAAGATCACGCCCATTGGCACCCTGGCCCATGAATGGTTCATGTTCCATGCCGTGCTGGCCGGGTACCGGAGGGCCAATATCATTGCCCAGGATGCCTGGGTCAGGGTATTCCAGGGGGATCTGGGCATTGTTCTGGCCGATACCTATACCACGGATGTGTTTTTATCCGGGTTTGACACCATGCACGCCAAGCTGTTTGACGGAGTTCGTCAGGATTCCGGGGATCCTGTGGGCTTTTTACAAAAGATTCTGGATCACTATAAAAAACTGCGCATTGATCCCTGCGCCAAGACCATCGTATTTTCCGACGGCCTGGATGTTGACCGGGCCGTTGCCATTCACCGGGAGTGCAAAGGAAAGATCAAGGATGCATACGGAATCGGCACCAACCTGACCAATGACGTGGGAGTTGTTCCCTTGAACATGGTTATCAAACTTTCAAAATCCAGGCCCGGCGCCGAAGAGCCCTGGCAGGATACAATCAAACTCTCCGATGACAGGGGCAAACGTACGGGCACGCCCGAAGAACTGGAGAACTGCCTCAGGGTTTTACAAATGGAATCCTGACCAGAAGCCATCCCGGTGGTTCAAGCTTATAGCGGTTTTCAAAACTATCTTCCTTTATTTTCACCTTATATTTGGACTGAGCCCATACTCGGGGAGGAGCAGAGGTTTTCGCGGATTGGATTCCTTCGGGCGGCAGGACGCCGGTGGAGAAGGGGTCCCTCCTCGGAGAAAATCATGGATGATTTTCGAGAATGAGCGCAAAATCTTTGCTCCTCCCGGCAAGATTCGGTATATTCTTTTGAGAACAGCTATGGATCTATTAATTAAAATTTGCAGTGAAAAGATCCATCCCAAAAAGCAGTAAGGAATGCCTTTGTTTTAAACCGAACGCTTTTTCATCCAGGCTTCAAAATCGAGGTAGATCTTCCCGGGTTTGGGAAGGGGGGCGGCAACGGGGGAAATCCCCTTGTCGGAATCTTCAGGGCGATCCGCCGCCTCAGCCGGAGCGGGCCTTTGCCGGTGAAGGGTCCGGTCCGGGACAGGCTTCTCTCCAGGGCTGGAAAAGGCCTTCTGTTTGAATATCCTTTTCAGCTCCGTCACCTGACCCATGAGGTCCTTTATCCCGGCGGTATCGTCCATGAGCCGGGAGACCTGGGCCTCAATCCGGGACAGGCCTTGCTTGAGTTCTGCCAGTTCCAAAGAATAATCCCGGGCCGGTGGGGTCCCAGGGGTGGCTGGGCCCGGGCGGCGGCGCCCCGATGCCCGGGTCTGGGATTCGGCTTTTTTCCGGCTGTTAAAGAATTGAAAGCATTGGTGCCAGAAAAGCTCCATGGGAATGTCTGCCTGTTCATCCGGAACCAGGGCCAGTTTCTGGGAAATGGACCGGATACATCTGGTGGCCACACTGTCCGGGGAAAGGATAAAAAAGGGGACCTGGGATATGATGGCGGCCGGAACGTTCCGGTCATGGGCCACGATGCCCAGGGGGGAAATTTTGATGCGGAGAAATCTCTGGACGGTTCCTTTTAACTTGGACCAGGTTTTCAGGGCAGAGGCCCGGGTCTTGACCTGGTTGACCACCACTTTTACGGCCGGAACCTGCCGGTTCTCCGACAGAACCTTTAACAGGGAATAGGCATCGGTCAGGGAGGTGGGCTCGGGTGTAACCACCAGGATCATCTCATGGGAGGCCATGCAGAAGGAGAGGACCTGGGCGGAGATCCCCGCTGAAGTGTCAAAGATGAAATAATCATAGGCATCCAATTTCAGAAAGGCTTTTATCAGGGTGTCGGATTCCTTCAGGGTCAGGTCTGCCATTTTCTCAACCCCTGAACTGCCCGGAATAATATCGATCCCGTGGAAGTCCCTGATCATGATCTCATTCAGGGTAAGGTCCCCGTCCATGACCTGTTCAAGCCCGTTTTCAGGAAAGAGTCCGGTGAGGATGTTGACATTGGCCAGGCCCAGGTCGGCATCAAAGAGGCAGACCTTGAAACCGGCCGAGGAAAGAGCCAGAGAAAGGTTCAGGCTGATACTGGTCTTCCCGACGCCCCCTTTTCCGCTGGTAACGGTGATTACTTTTGCCATGGATTTTTTTCCTGGTGTTTGGGAAATGCCGCGATCATAACCTGCCCCTGGTCATTCTCCAGGGAAAACCGTATGGATCTGCATTGAAATTTCCGGGTAATGGCCTCGTGCTTTTCCATGATAAAGGTCTGAAACGCCACCCGGCGGTCCTGATCTCCTTTACATCCCAGCAGTTTGCGAAGCAGTTCATACCGCTCGTACAGGGCCAGAACCCCGTCCTTTTCAATTACCGGATCCTTGATAACCGCCTCATAATCCGTGAGCAGGGAGAGTTCCATGGATTTTTCTTTCGATTTTTCAATTCCCGGAGAAATCGTATGGGTTTCATTATACAGAAGTTTATAGAACCAGACAAATCCGGAAAAGGGAATAAAAAGGGCCTCAAACCGGTACAGGGGAAATTTGTTGCTCAACTCCCGGATGAAAAGAAGGTTATCCGGATCCGTGATCCCGCATAAAAGGGATTTTCCCTGGAGGAGCAGGGGAATCACCCCGTTGGATCCGGCGTCTTGACTGGATATGAGTCTGGCAAGCTTGGCACGGTCCTTTTTATTAAACACAAAATCACTGATGGATCTCAGGGGAATGTGAAACAGGTCCACCAGGATCTTTGCCATTTGCTGCCTGGGAATGATATCGTCCTCCAGCAGAATGCTGATCAGGGGGATCCCGGTTTCTTGGGCACGGACCTCTGCATTTTGGATGGCCCCGGGGGGAAGAATCCCCCGGCTTTCAAGATACCCCTGAAGGGTCATGAGTGTGTTGTTTTTCTTGAGGACATGGTAAATGTCCACCGGCGTCACCAGGTTCAGGTCACAGAGAATCATTCCAAACAGCCTGGGCCGATTCCGGCTCTGGGAATCAAGGCTTTTTTCCTGTACAGCCAGGGCCCTTTCCATATCCTGGGGGGAGATCAGACCTTCCTCGATGAATAGCTCACCGATCTGCAGGCTGGATTTATTTTGAGCGGATGATCTCTCCAATGAACCGATTCCTTATTGATCCGATCCGGGGTCATCGTTCCCGGAAAGTACAGGCAGAAAAATGGAAAAGCGGGTGCCTTTTCCCTCCCGGCTTTCACAGGTGATTCTGCCGTTAAGTTCCTTGACAATGGAATGAACAATGGCCAGGCCCAGGCCCGAGTTCTTTTTCCCTGTCTTGGAGCTGTTATAGGGTTCAAATAAACGGTTTTTTATTTCCGGGGAAATGCCCGGTCCATTATCGGATATCTGAATTTCAATCTCACCGGGGACCCGCTTTTTCTCATCGATCATTATTTTGCTCGAATCGGCCAGAAATTTTGTCCGGACCTCTATTTTCCCACCGGTTTCCATGGCCTCGGCCGCGTTTTTAAACAAATTGATCAGCACCTGCTTCAAGGCGTTTCCGTCGGTTTTGACTCTGGGCAGATCAGGATCTGCAACCATGGTGGCCTCGATCTGCCGGGACATGAAAAAGGATTTTTTCAGCAGGTCAAAGATCCGGGAGCAGAACCGGTTGATGTCCAGAAACTCAAACCCGCCGATTTTGGGCCTGGCAAAGACTGAAAGATCTTCAAGCAGGGTCGATACCCGGGTCATCTCCTCTCCCACCACGGACAGATCCTCCTGGGCCGGATGCTTGTCCGGCAGTTTCAATCTCAGGGTTTCCAGGTAATTTTTGATGATGGCAATGGGATTGTTGATCTCATGGACCACCCTGTTGGTGAGTGTGGCATAGGCTTCCATCTTCTTTTCATTCATGTCCAGGGCGTATTCCCGGTGAAAGAGAATATTTTCCATACAGACTCCCACCTGCCTTGAAAAGACTTCCACCAGTCCTTGATCCTTGTCCATCTGACGGGCAGCTGTCTGGTCCACCCCCATGACCAGTAAACAGACAACCCGTTCCCTGGAGAAGACCGGAACGGTGTAAAATCCGTCCGCCTCAAGCAGGCGGATAATCTGGGTGTCGGAGATGGCCTGAACCTTTTTGTTTTCGGATCTGAAACTGCACTGAACCTTCTTTTCCTTGACAGACCGGACCAGCAGGCTGGTCCGGTTGGACATGGGCAGGGCAATGCTCTTTACGATCTTGTGAAGTTTATCCCGGCCCCAGCTGTCTCCTGAAAGAAGGGTCTGCTTATGGTCCGGGAAGAAAAAAAAGACCCGCCCCACATCAAATATGATTTTCAACCCGTTATGGACGATCTCCATGATGGAGTCCAGGTCCTTTGCCATGAGCAGGTTTTCCAGGGTTCCGTAAAACAATGAGTAATCCCTGACCCGGCCGGCAATGGCCGTATCATCCTCCCCGCCCTGGGGCTGGTCAAGCTTCAGGCCGAGGTTGGCGGCCATCTCCATCACCTCTTGTTCCACTCCTGTGGTCATCTCTTCGAGAAGATCTCCAGGCAGTTCTGAAAAGGATGCCAGCTCGGGAATCCGCTCAAGGGCCGAAGGATTGGCCAGGATATTGGCCATGTAAACCACTTTGATCTGAACCAGTTCGCTCTTTATTTTATCTGCCGGCTCATTGATAAACATGACGGCCCCGGAAATCAGAGGGTTCAGGTTCCACTGGCGGAAAAACCAGGCGCTGACCCGGGGGGCGTCGGCTCCGAATTTTTCCATCTCCTGGACCAGGATCTCTTCTTCTCCGTCAGCGGACTTTAAAATGCTCTTATACTCATCGGGGCAGGCCTGGATCAGGATGAGCCTGCCGATGTCATGGAGAAGTCCGGCCAGAAAGAATTCCTCCGTATTGGGCAGCCCGCACTCCCGGGCAAGCCTCTGGGCCAGGAGACCGCATTTATAGGAATGGAACCAGAACCGGCTGATATTGAACTCGGGAAGATTTTTTGCCAGGCTGAAAAAATGCATGGCAGAAGAAGAAATGGCGATGTTCCGGATGGTATCCAGTCCCAGGTAAACCACGGCCCCCTTGATGGTATTCACATCCTCGGGCAGATTGATATAGGGAGATCCGATGATCTGGAGAAGTTTGGAGGTCAGTCCCGGGTCCGTGGAAATGATATCTGTCAGATCCTGGGTGTTTGACTTTTCGTCATTGCAGGCCTTGATCAGTTTCAGCATCACCTGGGGAAGCTTGGGAAGATGCCTTGATTTTTTAATTTCCGCGAATATATCTCTTTCTGGCGTCATTGAAACAAAACCTAAAGATTTGTGAAAAAAACTTCATACTTTTCCCATTAATGCTTCAATCTGTATAATTCGAAATCATATCTTATTTCCCATAACAAATCCAGCCCAAGCGCGAATAATAATTTCCAGGCCATGTACAAGAGACTGAAACGACAGCATATCCAATTAAAATCCAATTACTTAGCCCATCATTTTCATCCTTTTTCATCCATGCGGGGCAGGGGCAGGAGCCAATGTCCGGGCCGGACCTTTTGGTCTAAAAAAAAACCAGCCTCCCGGACCCATTTTCCCTGTTGGCGAAACAGCCTGGATGGAAAAACATCAGCCGCCTTTGTGGACCGTAAGCTGGGGAAAGGGAATTTCCCAGCTGTTTTCCGTGCAGGCATCCACGCACCACCTCTGGATGGCCCTGACCAGGCGGTTGTAAAGGGGAGCCATCTCTCCCTTGAAATCGGAAATCACCACGAAATCAAGGGAAGACCCGCCGGCCTGGGCAAACTCAACCCTGAGATTGAGCAGGGAATCCTCATATCCTTCGTCCCGGATCCGGTCCCGGATGGTTTGATCCAGAATCTCCAGCACGCTGCCCGTTGACCGGGCCTGAAGGTCATAGGAAATGCCGAACACAACCTTGATCCGGAAATTGGCGGAAAGGTTCAGGGGGGCAAGGGAAAGAAAATCTCCGGTCTGATAGATTTTTCGCGCCCCGCCGCGCTGGACCAGCTCCACCATTTCCTGGGACAGGCTGGTCACGCATCCCCGGGTTCCGTCGGACAGGATGACCCAGTCGTCTTTCCGGCAGGGAAACCAGGGTTCATGCCGGTTAAAGGGTCTGGAAACCTTGTCCATCAGCACATCAATGGGCAGTCTCAGTTTAATCCCCAGGTCAGGGTTCTCCAGACTGCTGAACATATTGATGTTTTTTACCAGCCAGGGGACCCCGTCCAGGACAACCCTTTCCCCTTCCCTGACCGGACCGATATTGAGGATGAGACGGCCCTGGTTCCAGAATCTGGGCAGGGTATTTTTAGCCGCCCATCCCAGCCCGGCCAGGAAGAGAACGGCCAGGGAGAGCAGAACCCAGTCTTCAAATGTATAAAATACAAAGATCAGGACCACAAGGGCCAGAAAAAAGGTCAATACCCTGAAAAAAAGACCGATTGCCTTGACATGAAAGGGTTGGTATTTTTCAGAATACCCGGGGACGAGCCGGATCAGCTTCCGGTGGAGGACTCTTAAGAACAGCACCAGCCCGATACAGGCGACCAGGGCAATGAACAGAAAAAGTCCCCGGGTCCGGACGAAATTCTTGATGGATGCCCGGCCGGAGTCTATCAGAGATTGCTCATCGGCTTCAATTTTTCCAAGCTCCATCTGGACGATGTCCAGTTTGCTCTGGATCTGATTTTCTACGCTTTCCCATTCAGGCACAAGGGACTCAAGATTTTTCTTCAGCACCCTGTCTTCGACCTTTGAAAGAAGGGCCTCCAGATTTTCATTGGCCTCCCGGGCAATGGGAAGCAACTCTTTGTAAAAAGTTACCTCATCCTTTAGCTGGGTTTTATGCCTGGCCTTGGCCGTGAGCTGTTTGAGTTCCTTGATCCCCGGTTCTATCAGGGAGACCAGTTCATCTTCCCAGTTGAATTTCTTTGTTTTCTTCTGGGCAAACAGCCCCACGTCAATTCCCGTGGCAATCCGTTCAAAATCCGAATTGGCCCCGGCCAGGCTCTCATCCAGTTTGGCCAGTTCCTCTTTCAAAACGGCCTTTTCCGTTTCAGAACCGCTCTTCTCAAGCAAAACCTTTTTCTGGGCAATTCTCTGGGCCAGACTTTTTTTCAGGTCAAGGATAGAGGCCAGCATGTTCATCGAGGTATCTTTTCGGCCGGAGGCTTCATCCTCACCAACGGAAAGGGCCTCTGATTTCTCCAGAACCGCCTCTTTTCCGGGTTCGCTGGTTTTTGTTTCAAGGTCCTGGGCCTGGCAGACCAGGCAGGTAACGGCTATAAATGTGATGACGGCCGTGAATAGTCGCCCTTTCCGGGCAACAGAGTTTACGGCCATGGAATTGGAAATCATAGGATGTGTACCCTCCGATTTTTCGCCATGAAATCATTGTTGACAGAACGAAAGAAACCATATCATAAAACATGAAATCATCAACCCCCATCCCTTATTTTATCGGGTTTTCGCATGGCAGATAACGGCCTGAAGCCTTTATTGCCGGGGATGACGATTCTTCTGCACTGTCAAATATATCTTCCTCTCTATTTTTCGTTGGTTGACAAACCCCGAGCGCAGGCCTTATTTTTCTTTATAAATGATTCGGGGTCCGGGGGAAAACAGATGAGTATTCGCGGCAGATTGCTATTTTCGCTTTTCATATTGGCGAGCATAATACTGGCCGTTAATTTACTTTTCCGCGATTTGATCCGGGAATCTGAATACCAGATTTCCCAATTCAGCAAAGGCGCTCTGGTTGAAGCCACATATACCTCCTTGATGAAGGATGCCCTGAATGAATCCCATACCGCCTCCAGGGAACTGATTCATATTTCCCTCCAATACGGATACGCCGGAACCCCGGATAAAAAGAATGCGGCATTAAAAGAAATCGGCCAGGCAGAAGAACGGATTCACCAATCCCTGATCCGTTTTAAAAAGGCCCTTGATTCCGCCCAAAAAGCCAACCAGGCCCAGCAGGACATGGCCAGAGAATTTCATGAACTGAGCGCTGAAGAATCCGAAATCATGGAAAGCCAGCTCTGGCTGGGCCGATTGGATAAGGGGGTACAGGTCTATGAAACCCAGATCAGACAATTGTCAGATCTGTCACGGACCTCCCACGAAAAAGCCGCAACTTTCCTGGAAAATGATATAGAGCCCTTTGTAAGTGGAGAGTTAGGAAGACTCATCCATGAATTCCGGAAAGACTCCCGGGAAGAACTGGAAGAGCAGGTAAAGAGGCTCATGGAAAATTTCAGCCTGAAAAAAAACATCTCGTTTGGGGCATTGGGCGTCTCCCTGGGATTGGCTCTTCTTTTAAGTATCTATCTTTCCAGAACCGTTTCTCTTCCCCTTTCAGACCTGGCATCGGCCATTAAAAACATGTCCGAAGAAGAATTCGTGCCGCCGCCCACGGTCAGGCCAGACAATGAAATCGGCCGGCTGGCCCGGGTAATCTCCGACATGGACCGCACCATAAAGAACCGGACCCGCCAGCTTGAACAGGCAAAAAAAGAACTGGCCGACCAGAACAGACTCCTTGAAAAGAGGGTGACGGAACAGACCCGGAACCTCATTGAACAAAACGCTTCCCTGACCCGGGAAATTCTGGATCGTAAACAGATAGAAGAACAGCTGAGAAAGAGCGAAGAACAGTTCAGGCTGGCCATGGAAGCCAGCCGGGACGGAATATGGGACTGGAATATAGAGACCGGCCACATCTATTTCAGTCCGGGCTGCACATCCATGCTCGGATATGGGAAAGACGAATTCATCCCCGATGCCAGATCCTGGGCCGACCGGATACACCCGGAAGACAGGCCCCGTCTGGTTAAGATAAACAAAGACTGTATTGAAAAAAGGACCAAGGGTTTTACAACGGAGTTCCGCATGAAGGACAAGGCCGGGAAATGGGTCTGGATCCTTGAGCGGGGCAAGGCCATTGAAAGGGATGATAAGGGAACGGCCCTAAGAATCATCGGCACCCATACCGATATCACCCCCCTTAAGCAGGCGGAACAGGAAAAAATACAGGCCCAGAAGATTTTTGAGGAGCAGAAAAAACTGGCCCTGGTGGGACAGATCGCCGGAAAAATGGCCCACGATTTCAACAATACCCTGGGGGTCATCATGGGAAACGCCGAACTGGCACTGCTGGACTGCCCCAACAAGGATCTGTCTAAATTTTTCAACCGGATTCTCGACCAGACCGTCCGGGGAAAAAATCTGACCAAAAACCTGGTGGCCTTTGCCAAGGACATTGAACCCAAACAGGAATATTTCAAACTGAGCCGTAAAATAGATCTTGTCCTGAACCTGCTGAAAAAAGAACTCATTGATATTGAAGTGATCAGGGAAGACCATCCGGACACCCCCAACCTGCTGGCGGACCCCGGAATGATCGAACACACCCTGATCAACCTGATCCAGAATTCCGTTCAGGCCCTGGGCAAAACCGAGACCCCCCGGATCACCATAAAAACCTGCTGCCGGGACAGGGACGTCCTTCTGGAAGTCATTGACAACGGGTGCGGCATTCCTCCGGAGTTCAGGGACCGCATCTACGAGCCCGCCTTTACCCTGAAGGGAAGCCGGGATACCTCCCAGGCCTATCCCCCGGGCACCAAAGGTACGGGCTATGGATTGTCCAACGTTAAAAAATACGTTGATCTGCATGGAGGGAAGATTCTTTTTGACTCTTCCCCTGAATCAGGCACCCGGTTTTTCATCCGCCTGCCCGGGTTTCAAAAACAGCCCTCATCCATAGAGACCGGTAAAGCCCCTGAAGCCGTCCTGAAATCCGGCCGGAATATTCTCCTGGTGGAAGATGAGTCTGCCATAGCTGAAATCCAGACCCGAATCCTTTCCCATCCTCCCTATGAGCATCAGGTGGATGTGGTCGACACCGGCAGGGCCGGCATCGAACTTTTCGAACGAAACTCAAACACCTATGATCTGGTCAGCCTTGATTTCATCCTCCGGGGGAACCTCAACGGCATGGATGTATACCAGCATATCCGGAAAAAAAATAAAACCCTTCCCATTTTATTTATATCCGGAAACCTGGAGTTCCTGGAATCCATCAAAGCGTTAAAGCAAAAGGACCGGTTCCTGGATCATCTGTCCAAACCCTGTAATAACCTGGACTATATTAAGAGCGTTAACCGTCTGATGCGCAACGCTTCGGACAGGGCCTAGGTTTTTCCGATCCTGTCCGCCTGAACCGCTTTATTCTGATAATCGGAAAGGGCCAGGTAAAAAGCACCCACGGCCAGTTCCGCACAATGAAAACTTTCTTCGGGAATGGTTTCCAGAAAATCGATGAGGGTCTGGTCGGTGATTTTCCAGGCAGAATCGATGTCCAGGCCCTCTGCCATTTCAACCAGGGCCGCAGCGCTGGCATTGGTATTCATACATCCGTCAATCTCATAGGAAACGATCTCAATTCGGTTTTTCCGGATCATCAGAAAAATCTCCACCGTATCCCCGCATTCCCCGGTCCGTTTCCCGTATCCGTCAGGGTTTTCCAATCTTTCCTGACGATCATGGGAAAGGGCCATATTCAAATAGTTCAGAGAATGGTCCTGCCAAAAATCAAATTCTTTATCTGCCACTGCTTCTCTCCGGTAAAGGGACCTTCGTTTTTGCCGTCTGTTTTACCCCTTAAGGTGAATAAACCAATCTGCTCTAAACTGTGAATGATCCGTTAAAAGTCAATCCGCTTTTCTCGGATGGGAAAAAAAGCCCGGAAAAACCCGGTATCATAAAATTCACCTTTCACCCCGGTCTGTTTTTGAATTTAATTGAAATGCTTTTTATGCAGGGCCGGGAGAGGGCGGGCCATGGGAGATCTGTTCCAAAAGACAGGGCGGGCCGCCTCCCGACCGGAAAACCACTGAATGGAATTTCGTTGTAATTCGCAAAGGCCTTGACTCTACCCAGACTTAAATACATAATAAGAAGTCTCTTAACAGGCAAACCAGCATTTCGCCAACCAACAAAAGGAGATATCCAATGAGCAAGCCCCACAAAGCCAAACCGAGTGATTCCGGCGATCCCACGGAAACTCAGAATGCCCCTGGACCCAACCTGGCAGAAGCCGGCAACATGGATAAAATCCGCGATATTCTCTTTGGCAGTCAGGCAAGGGATTATGAAAGGCGATTTTCCAGCGTGGAGCAGCAACTGACCCAGGAAGCCGCGGAACTCAAAGAAGAGATTCTAAAACGGATCGATTCCCTGGAAACCTATGTCAAACAGGAGATCAAAGACATTAACCTGCGGATCAAAACCGAATCCAATGACCGGTCCGATTCCCAGGATAAGATTCAAAGGGAAATGAAAGAATCCTTTGAGTCCCTGACCAAAAAACTTGTCCAGGAGGAAGAAAACCTGGCGGAAAAATCCACACAGCTCCGGGAACAGATCCTGGAGCAATCCAAAAAGCTGTCTGCGGAGATTTTGTCAAAGCATGACCAGGCCTCAACCCATCTCAAGCAAACGGCAAGGGAACTGGATGAAGCCAAGGTCAACCGCTCGGATCTTTCCGGGTTTTTCCTGGAACTGGCCATGCGGCTCTCAGGAGAAGACAACCTGGGATCCATTGTCACTCCCGAAGGATAGACTTCTCGTCCCATGGAGAAAAAGCCACCCGAAATAGACTCAAAACCAAATGGGAACGATGCCCTTGAGACCCTGAAGGATCTGCTGATCCAGCCTGAAAAGGCGAGGATTCAAAAGATCGAAACCCGGCTTGACGATCCCATGGTCAGAGCCCGGGAGATCAGCCAGACCCTGCCTGAAGCCATTTCCCTCTCTGTTTTGGCCGGCGGCAAACTTGCACGGGTGATCCAGCCCGTGATTGACAATTCCATCAAATCCTCAGTGGGAAAAAACCCCAAGGCCCTTGCCGATGCCATATTCCCGGCCCTGGGTCCCGGTATCAGAAAAGCCATTTCATCCACCATCATGGGGATGATCCAGTCCCTGAACCAGGCATTGAATCACAGTTTTTCCATCCAGGGCCTGAAGTGGCGGTTTGAGGCCCTAAAAACCGGGAAACCCTTTGGAGAAATCGTCCTTTTGCACACCCTTCTTTTTCGAGTGGAACAAATTTTTCTCATCCATAAAAAATCGGGAATCGTTCTTGAACATGTGGTTGCCGGGGAAGCCCTTGTCCAGGATCCTGACCTGGTTTCAGCCATGCTCACGGCCATTCAGGATTTTATCAAGGATTCCTTTACCCCCGGGGAGGAAGATGAAGAACTGGACACCCTTCGTATGGGATCGGACCGGAGCGTATGGATTGAGCAGGGAGAGCAAGCCCTCCTGGCCGCAGTGATCCGGGGAACGCCCCCAATGGCCTTGCGGATCAAGTACAGGGAGCTCCTTGAGGAGATCCATCTAAAAGCCGGAAACACTTTATCGGAGTTTGACGGGGATCCCTTTCCCTTTGCCGTATTCAGGGAACCCCTCAAGCAGGGGCTTGACTCCCAGGAAAAAAGCCATGACAAAAAAGTATCGCCCCTGCTCTGGGTCACGGCTCTTGTCTTGATCTCAGCCATGGGTTTTATCGGGTTCAACCTTTACAAGTCCCACCTTGCCTGGCAGGGATATCTCACCCGGCTCAAGACCCAAAAGGGGATCATCCTCCTGTCTGCCCAAAAGAGGTTCGGCCGATACCAGATTCAGGGGTTCAAGGACCCCCTGGTTCAGGTCCTTCCGGATTTTCCTGAGAACCAGGGATTTTTCTCCAGGGAAGTCCGGGCCCTTTGGACCCCCTTTTACAGCCTTGATCCGGAATTTGTGATCCAGCGGGCAAAAAACAGGCTCAAACCGCCCCAGACCGTCAAGCTCTCATTGTCGGAATCCAGACTCATCGTCCGGGGAGAGGCTTCCCAGGAATGGATTGAAACCCTTCGTCAATCCGCGGCAGCCCTTCCGGGAATCGACTCCTATGATGACTCCCTGCTTATCAACCCCGAAAAAATCCAGTTCCAACAGGCGTCAAAAAAACTGGAATCTGAAAAAATATACTTTCGTACCAACAGCACCCGGCTGGTGGACGGACAGGAAGATGTGTTCCAGCGGCTGGCAGAGATCATCGGCCGTATCCAGGTCCTCCAGGCCCGGTTAAAAATCCCCTTCCGGATCATGATCCTGGGCCACACGGATTCCTCCGGAACAGAAAAAAGAAACCAGAAGCTCAGCCGTGACCGGGCAGAAAAGGTGTTCAGCCACCTGCTCATCAACGGGGTCAATCCCTCTTTGATGAGCATATCCGGAGTCGGGGACAAAATCCCACTCAGGGAAGAGATCAGCAGGGAAGACAGGCAACTCAACCGGGCCGTAACATTCAGGGGTTTTTCCATGCCCAAAGGGAATAAAAATGATTAAAAAAAAGATCTGCATGATGGGGGCCTTTGCCGTGGGCAAAACCAGTCTTGTCCAGCAGTATGTCCACAGCATTTTTTCAGATAAATACCATACCACCATTGGAGTTAAAATTGAAAAAACCCGGGTGGATCTGGACCATTCCCCTGTGGATCTCATCATCTGGGACCTGCACGGTGAGGATGACTTTCAGCACGTCCGCCTCTCCTATTTAAAGGGATCTTCCGGTTTGATCTTCGTGGCCGACGGCACCCGGAAAACCACTCTTTCCACGGCATTGAACCTCAAACAGATTGCAGACAATACCATGGGGACGCTTCCCTTTATCCTTGTGGTCAACAAGGTGGATTTAAAGGAAGACTGGGAAATTGACCCCGAAGATTTAAATGAAATAGATAAAAAAGGGATCCATGTCATCCTGACCAGTGCCAAAACCGGAGAAGATGTGGACCAGGCTTTTGAACTCTTAACCCGAAAAATGGTGGAGAAATAAAATGTCGGCTTTCGCAAGCGTAATCCTGGAACAATTGTGTTCCCGGGTGTTTCGAGAATCGAGGCTGGTCTACTTCATCACAGACAAAACAGGAAACATCCTGGAATGGGGCGGAAACCTTTCCGAGTTGAACCTTGGGAATCCCCGGACAAATACTCCCATATCGGATATTGTCATTTTCATGGAGGGGATTCTGCCCCTGGAAAACGGGTCCATGGAATTTTCATGTATCCAGATGACGCCCCAGGTCACGGTAGACGCCCTTGTTTTTCAATCCGGTCCCGGATATGGCCTTATCCTGTGGGACGCCTCACAAAAAGAGGCCTTTTTCACCGAGACCCAGCAAAAATGCAACGAACTCAGTCTGCTCATTGAAAAGCAGAAGAGTCTGCTCCGCCGGGAATCCCATACCAGGGTCATGGGAAAAAACACACCTTTTATGGAGGATCTTTTCAGGGCTCTGAACTTTGCCGTGCTGGAGATGAATGACCAGGATGAATTCATCCTGCTGGGAAGTCCGCCCCAGTGGATCGACAAACTTCCCCACTCAGACCTCTTGGTTTCCGGCCGGCCCTGCCCGGAAGATGTGTTCAGTTTCCTGGGAAATTTTATCCAGGAAGCAAAATCAAGATGGCTGAAAAATCCCCAGGAGAGTTTTAAATCCGGTCTCTGGATTGAAAAAGACCACACCGGACAAGAGTTTTTATTTGAGGCCACGGCCGTGGTGATCCACGGAAAACGAATGCTCATCATAGCCAACGATGTCTGCGATCCCATTGAAAAGCAGACCATTATTCAAAAGGGCAGGGATCTCGCCCTCCACTACCACAGCCTGAAACGGAACGGGAAAAAATTAAAGGATCTGCACCATGAACTGGAATTGCGGGTCAAGGAGAGAACCCGGGATCTGGAACAGGCCAACCTAAGGCTGGCCAATGAACTCAAGCAGCGCAAAAGGGCTGAAAGGGAACGAAGGGAGGTGGCAAAGCAGCTCAGGCAATCCCAGAAAATGGAGGCCATCGGCACCCTGGCCGGCGGAATTGCCCATGATTTCAACAATATTCTGGGCGCCATCATCGGGTTTTCAGAACTTTCCCTGGCCCAGGCCCCGGACCCGATCAAACCCAAGCTGGAACAGATCTTAAATGCCTCTGAACGGGCCAAAAATCTGGTCCGTCAGATCCTGACCTTCAGCCACCAGACCGAATATGAAAAACGGCCTCTTCAGCTCAGTATGATCGTTAAGGAAGCCCTTAAACTTCTCCGGGCGACCATTCCCGCTTTTATCGATTTTAAAACCGACCTGCAAAGCGATGCCTATATCCTGGCCGATCAAACCCAGATGCATCAGGTCATGATGAACCTGTGCACCAATGCCTGGCATGCCATGAAGGAAGAAGGAGGCACACTCACGGTCTGCCTCAGGGACACCACCCTGTCCGAGGGAGATACCTCTGCAATGCCGGAACTCAGCCCCGGGCAGCATCTCCTCCTGGTGGTCGGGGATACGGGATGCGGTATCAGAAAGGACATGCTGGAACGAATTTTTGATCCCTATTTCACCACAAAGGGTAAGGATAAGGGCACCGGGCTCGGTCTTTCCGTTGTCCACGGCATCATCACCAAAACCGGGGGGCATATCAGTGTTGAGAGCAAACCCGGGCAGGGCACTGAATTCAAAGTTCTTTTTCCCTGTTTTGATTCAGACGATAATGCCGCGCCGGCTTACCAGTCCTTTGAACCGGGAAACAACGAACTGATCCTTTTCGTGGATGATGAATCCTATCAAACCGAGATGATAGAACAGATCATGGAACAGCTGGGGTACAGGGTGATCCTCTGCAATGACAGCCTGGAAGCCCTGGACATCTTTCTGAGCGGGGAACATGATTTTGATCTTGTCATCACCGATATGCTCATGCCGAAAATGACGGGCAAAAGCCTTGCGGAAAAGATCCTTACGGCCGACCCCGCCATGCCCGTCATCCTCTGTTCTGGATATCATGATGAAATGGACCCGGATACCATGAAAAAAATCGGGATTAAAAAAATTCTCATGAAACCTTTCGGTATGAACCTTCTTTCAAGGGAAATTCGTATAGCCCTTGGAAAATAATCCAGAAAAAAACAGGCTGAGTCTCAACTAAGATCCCAATTATACAGGTTTTCCTTTTTTCTTGACACTTTTAATTCAAGGGGGTATGGTTCAGGAACTTCAGGTACTGCATTGGCAGTTGAAAGGGAATCCTGTGAAATTCAGGAACGGACCCGCCGCTGTAACCGGGGATGAACCTCACCAAAGCCACCTTTGATCTTTCATGGGGAAGGCGTGACAAGTAAGTCGATCCGGAAGTCAGAAGACCTGCCTGGACAATTGATCGTATTGCTTGCGAGGACTTGGGTAGATCAATTAAGTTAAGGTTGAGGAAAAAACGGATCCCACACCAGCACTGCTGGTGTGGGTTTTTTAATGCCCTTTTCCGTAAACCCGGGATTGCATAAGAATTTTTAATGAAAGGAGGGAACCGGATGGTTTTGGGGGCTGAGCCAAGTAGGCTCTGACCATAGTTTCACGTGAAACTATTTTGGATATAAGAAATATCCAAAAGAAATCTGTCCAGTTTCTTGCTTATCCCAGGACAAAAGCTGACGCGAGCAAATGATGCATAGAACAAAAAGGTTCGTTTTTTTTACCGCGAAGTTTTTTCCGTCTGTTTTTTCAGATGGAAACCGGAAGAGAGAATCAAAATATCTTTGGGCAGTCTGTTTTGGGAGGACTGCCCAGGATACGGGCGACAGCCTGTGATTATGGCATTAATGCGTATACCGGTTGCCATAACAGGAGGGAAAACAGGAGTTCTGGTGATCCTGTTTTCCCTTTTTCTCGGGGCCATGATCCTGATCTCCCTGTCCATGGGATATATCAAGATTCCGGTTCAGGAAATTTTTCATATCCTCCTTGGAAAACTCTTTAATACCCTCACCCTGGACACTGCCCAGTCGGAAACTTTTTATGCGGTAATCTTCCATGTCAGGCTTCCCAGGATCCTCACCTGTGCCGCCGTGGGCGGGGCCCTTTCCCTGTCCGGGGTGCTTTTCCAGGGAATCCTTCTCAACCCCCTGGCAGACCCCTACACCCTTGGCGTTTCAGCGGGAGCTGCATTCGGGGCCAGCATTGCCATTCTCCTGAATCTGGGGGCCGCATTTGTGTCCATTCCCGGGTTTGCCTTTGCCGGGGCCATTGCCACCCTGTTTTTTGTCATATTCCTGTCCTATTCCTCCTCCTCCAGGGGAGGCGGTCAGGGAAGCGTCAGCAGATTGTCTTCCAACAACCTGATCCTGTCCGGCATCATCGTGGCTGCCATTTTATCCGCCGGCATCAGCTTTTTAAAATTTCTGGCCAATGATCAGGTATCGGTCATTATCTTCTGGCTCATGGGCAGCTTTGCCTCCAAAACCTGGGCTAATTTTCTGGTGGTCTTTCTTTTTCTGCTCTTTGGTCTCCTGGTTTCCATTTTCTATGCCAGAGACCTGAATATCATCTCCCTGGGAGAACGGGCCGCATCCAGCCTCGGGGTCGATCTGAAAAAGGTGATCCTCATCCTCCTGCTCACCGGGTCCATGCTGGCTGCCGTATCTGTTTCCGTATCCGGAATCATCGGATTTGTCGGCCTTCTGGTCCCCCATATGATTCGATTCCTGACCGGACCCGACAATCGGAAGCTGCTGCCCGTATCCATGCTGGCAGGGGCGGTACTCCTTTTGTTTGCCGATACCATTACCCGGGCGGTTCTTCCCCATGAAATCCCAATCGGTGTGCTTACCGCCCTGACAGGGGGGCCGGTTTTCTGCTGGATATTCAAAAAAAGCAGGTTAAAGTGATGGATATCCAAATTCAAAATATTTCCTTTACCTACGGGGATAGACCCGTTTTAGAAGATCTGAGCACCGAATTTCAGCAGGGGACATTTTACGCCATTCTCGGTCCCAACGGCAGCGGGAAAACAACCCTGCTCGACCTTATTTCAGGATTTCTCCTGCCCGACCGCGGGTCTGTTCTTGTCGACCACCGCTCCATTTCAGCCATGTCAAAACTTGAAACGGCAAGGATGATCTCCCTTGTTTCACAAAATCATGAGATAAACTTTCCCTTTACCGTGGGCCAGGTGGTGATGATGGGAAGACACCCCTATATTGACAGGTTCGGTCACCCGAGTCAGACTGACAGAGACCGGGTCAACCAGGTCATGATGGACACAGGAATCTTTGATTTAAGAGAACGGAAGGTTACCGAGTTGTCCGGCGGAGAGAAACAGCGCTGTGTCGTGGCCAGGGCTTTGTGCCAGAACACACCCGTTCTCCTGCTGGACGAGGCCTTTTCAAACCTCGATATCAACCATACCCTGCATATACTCGATATGGTGAAAAACTCGGTTTTGACCCAGAATAAAATTATCATTGCGGTTCTCCATGACCTGAACCTGGCCTCGGCCTGGGCGGATGAACTGCTCTTTTTAAAAAATGGTGAGATAAGGGCTGCCGGCCCCACCAGGGATGTCCTGACCCGGGAAACCATTGAAAATGTTTTTCAGGTAAAATCAAAGGTTGAATTTAATGAATATCTTCAGGCCAGACAGGCCTATTTTAAAAAAGCGTAAGGCTCTGCTTGTGCTGGGGCTTTATCTGGCCCTGGCCCTGCCCTGCTCCGCCCATGTCGTCATTGATAAAAAGGGCAGGGAGATCGACGTATCCAGACCCTTTGCCAGGATTATCTCCCTTTACGGGGCCCATACGGAGAATCTATTCGCCCTGGGCCTGGACCGTGAAATCATCGGAGTCTCTGTCAATGACACCTATCCGGTCCAGGTGAAATCCAAAAAAAGGTTCTCATACCATGACGATCCGGAACGGTTTTTGGCGGAAAGACCTGACCTGGTTCTGGTCAGGCCCATGATTGACAACGGATATCCTAAATTTATCCAACAGCTGGAACAATACGGAATAAAAGTCGTTTCCCTTCAGCCCTCCAGCGTAGATGAAATGTACGATTACTGGCTGACCCTGGGAGATCTTACCGGCCGCTCTTTAGAGGCGAAACGACTGGTCCGGGGGTTTAAGGATAAAATCAGCAGGGTTCAAAACCGGATAAAAAGCAGGGTAAAGGTTCGGAAAAAAGTCTTTTTCGAAGCCATACACAGCCGGATGAAAACCTTTATTCCGGGCGCCATGCCCATCTTTGCCCTGGAGACGGCCGGAGGAATCAATGTGGCACCGGACGCCCGGTCATCCCGGAATACCAATATTGCCATATACGGCAAGGAACAGATCCTGGAAAAGGCATCCCGAATCGATGTGTTCCTTGCCCAAAAAGGGATAATGAATCCCGTAAACCTTGAAATGATTATGGATGAACCCGGGTTTGAAATTATCAAAGCCGTGAAAACCCGTCAGGTTTTTTTAATAGACGAAAACATCGTCTCCAGGCCCGTGCCCAGGCTCTACCAGGGTATAAAGGCCATCGGGCATATGCTTTACCCCGATGTTTTCGCCCAATTGGATATGGAAAAGGAAAAATAATGGAAAAAAAAGGCAAGTTATACGGTCTGGGAGTGGGTCCCGGAGATCCGGAACTCATCACAGTGAAAGCGGTCAGGGCCATCAAGGAGGCCGATGTGATCTTTACGGCCGCCTCCAGCAAAAACCCCTACAGCCTGGCCGTTGAAATTGCATCTCCCTATATTTCTTCTTCTGCCAGGGTGGAGATACTGGGGTTCCCCATGACAAAGGACAGGGAAAAAGCAGATGAAGCCTGGACAGCCAATGCCCGGCAGATCGCAGGGGAGTTGGACAAGGGCAGAACCGCCGTTTTTTTAACCCTGGGTGACCCGGTAACCTATTCGACCTTTGGCTATATTCTAAAGAAAATGGATCAGATCATGCCGGACGCGGACATTGAAACCATCCCCGGCATCACTTCGTTTCACGCAGCCGCGGCCAGGCTGAACCGCATTTTGGTGGAAGGGGAAGAGTCCCTGTTGCTGACATCCGGGGCCTACGGCGGCAGCCGGATCAGGAACATTCAAAGCGTTGAAAATGTGGCCATTGTCAAAGCCTATAAAAATATCGAGGATATCAATGTGGCATTAAAGGAGACCGGCCTGTTTGAAAAATCCGTGGCCGTTTCCAAATGCGGCCGTGAAAATGAAGAAATCATCGATAACCTGGATGCATTGGCCCTGAGGGCCCCAGATTACTGGACCCTGATTCTGGCCTCCAAATGAAAAAGAAGGAACTCAGCATTAAAAACCTGGGGATTTCCCTGGGAGTGACCCTGTGCATGATTGGGTTCTGCCTTGTCTTTACGGACAGCGTCAACATGGACACCCTTGTCTCAAGACTGGGGTTTCCCCTGTTCAGGCTCATGGTTTTCATCTGTATCGGGCTTCTGGCCGGACAGATCATCGAAGGCATGGGGTGGACCCGCCAGGCCGCGGTCCTGGCCCGCCCCTTTTTCAGATTTTCAAACCTGGGGCATCACTGCAGCGCGGCCTTTACCACGGCATTTATTTCCGGGGCCGCTGCCAATGCCATGCTGCTTGAGTTCTACGAACAAAAAAAAATTACAAAGCTCCAGCTGTTTCTGTCCAATTACGTGAATCAGTTTCCGGCCTTTTTTCTTCACCTTCCCACAACCATGTTCATTGTTCTTCCCCTGACCGGATTTGCAGGCGCCCTCTACTTTTTCCTCACCTTTGGGGCCACGGCCTTCAGAACGGCCTGCTTTTTTATTTTTGGACATTTTTTTCTGCCGGAGCCCTCTTTGCTTTCCGGGCCAACGGATAAAGGATCCCAGGCAAATGAACCCTCTGGAACCGGATATTCAGCCCTGATCACCAGGATCAAAAAAAGCCTTCCCATCCGGATTTCCAATATTTTGACCTGGGTTCTGCCCATCTACACCCTGGTCTTCATCCTCAATGCAAACGGATTTTTCACCTACCTGAACCAGGCCGTTACCCGGTATGTATCCCTGAAGCTGATCCCGGTGGAATCCTTATCCGTGGTGGTATTAAGTTTTGCAGCAGAGTTCACCTCCGGGTTTGCCGCGGCCGGAGCCTTGATGGATGCAGGGGTGCTCTCCATAAAACAGACCGTTATCGCCCTTTTGCTTGGGAATGTCCTGGCCTTTCCCATCCGGGCCCTGAGACACCAGATACCCAGATATATGGGAATTTTTTCTCCCAAAATGGGACTGCAACTGCTATTGTCTGGTCAGGCCTTCAGGGTGGCAAGCATCATCCTGGCCGGAACCCTATACTTTTTTGCGGCATGAGGTGAATATGATACAGGTAATCGGTCTGGGCATGGGAAAACAGGATCTCACGGCAAAGCAACTTGAGATCATTGAAGGGGCAGACATCCTTGTGGGCGGTAAAAGACAGCTTGAACTTTTTCCCTCCCATGGAGGGGAGCGTCTTGTCATCAGGGGCAGCATGGAAGACCTCATCCGGGAAATCCAGGAGCGCATGGCCCATAAAAAGGTGGTGGTCCTGGCTTCGGGGGATCCCCTGTTTTACGGCATCGGGTCTACCCTTGTAAAACGAATGGATAAAAACCAGCTCCGGATACAGACCAACATATCTTCGGTTTCCGCTGCCTTTTCCGCCATTGGTGAACCCTGGCACGATGCGGAAATCATCAGCCTCCACGGTCAGGCCAAAAAGAACTTTTCCTTTTCCAGTCTGGCCCGAAAAAACAAGGTCGCTTTTTTAACCGATCCCGAGAACGACCCTGCATTTATTGCCGACAGCCTCATTCAGTTCAGACTCCATGGCTTCAGGGTCTGTGTCCTGGAAAGACTTGGTGACAAGGACCGTGAAAAGATCACCTGGTTTGATAATTACGCCGGAATCAAAGACCAGACTTTTTCCCATCCCAATCTCGTTATTCTGCTGCGACCCGGGCTGGATACAGCAAATCATTACGGGCAAAACAGGGATAATGTTTCACATGAAACATACCTGGGGATGGATGACGAACAATTCAGCCACTCAAAAGGATTGATCACAAAATCTGAAATCCGGAGCATTGCCCTGTCCAAGCTTCAACTCAAACAAAAAGACCATGTCCTGTGGGATGTGGGTTCCGGATCCGGTTCCGTGGGCATTGAAGCCTCGGGAATGATTCCATGGGGCCATGTCTATTCCTTTGAAAAGAATCCCAACAGGATTGCCAATATTGTAGAGAACATTAAAAAATTCAACTGCTCCAATATCAAGGTTCTTAACCAGAAGTTTCCCGAGGGGACCCAGGAGCTTGCCCCTCCGGACAGAATATTTATCGGCGGAGGAGGCCGGGATCTGGAAAGCATTATCCAGGTTTCCTGCCGGAACCTCATGGGAAACGGAGTTATTGTGATCAATACCGTATTAATCCAGAACATGGAGAAATCCCTCGATGTTTTGAAAAAACACGGGTTTAGCCCGCAAATGGTCCAGGTTCAGGTTTCTCGATCCAGACCCATGCCTTACGGTGACCGCATGGAAGCCTTGAACCCGGTATGGATTGTCTGGGGAGCAAAGCCCATGGACGTGGAAAAGAAAGAGAGCGCCAATGGAAAAGAATAAAAAAAAGGTGGTTTTCGCAGGAGCCGGTCCCGGGGACCCGGAACTCATGACCATAAAATCGATGAAGGCCATTCAAGAAGCCGATCTCGTTATCTATGCCGGCTCCCTGGTTCCCGAGGCCGTTCTCTGCTGGAAAGGAGAGCAGACCCGGACCGTATCCAGTGCGGACATGAACCTGGATCAGATTATCGATATGATCTGTCAGGCCCACGGGGAAGGCAAGAGGGTGGTCAGGCTCCACACCGGTGATCCCTCCATGTACGGGGCCATATTCGAACAGATCCGGGAATTGGAAAAGCTCGATATCCCCTGCCGGGTTCTTCCGGGGGTTACGGCGGCCTTTGCCGCTTCGGCAAAAATGAAAATGGAGTTCACCCTGCCCGAGGTCACCCAGACCTTGATCCTTACCCGTATTGCGGGAAGGACCCCGGTCCCGGACACAGAGGACCTGGACAGACTGGCCGCCCACGGGTCCTCCATGGCCATCTATCTGAGCATGGCCCATACGGAGAAGGTCCAGACCATACTTAAAAAGCATTATGGAAAGGACAGTACCTGTGCCGTGGCTTACAAGGTCAGTCATCCGGAAGAAAAGATTCTTTACTGCAAAACCGGAGAGCTGACCCGGACATGTCAGGAGAACGATATCACCCGCCATGCACTCATCCTGGTGGGCAGAGCCGTTGAAGCCAGCATGGGGAACAGCGAGCTGATCAAATCCAAATTATACGATCCAGGATTTTCCCATGGCTACCGGAAGTCCGAATAAGGGAGATGGCCCCAAAAAACCCATGGCTGTTTGGGCCATTACCCCCAACGGCCAGAAACTTGGAATCAGAATCTGTTCCGGAATTGGAAAGGCAGATCTCTTCATAAGTGAAAAAATAGAAAACGGTCCGGAAACCGGGAAACCGTCTTACCCATTGGGTCGTCCGGAAAATATAAATATTTTCTCCAGCCTTTCAAGAGAAATTAAACGCCGGTTTCAGAGGTATGAAAAACATGTGTTTATTTTTTCCACAGGAATTGCCGTGAGAATGATTTCCCCCCTCCTCCAATCCAAGCTGGCTGATCCGGCGGTCGTGGTGATTGACGACCAGGGGAACCATGTGATCAGCCTGATCTCAGGTCACCTGGGGGGAGCAAATGAACTTGCCCGGGACCTGGCAAGACGGATCCAAGCCAACCCGGTGATTACGACGGCCACAGACGTGAATCAGCTCCCTTCGATTGACATGATCGCCAAAAGGTGCAATCTATTCATTGAAACTCCGGAAAATATTAAACGGATAAACATGGCTTTTCTAACAGACAAAAAAATTCTACTCAAAGATCCGGGATCATTTATCCGTAAAGCCATCCCCAAAAAATTTCTCCTGGAGGATGAAACGGATAAAGAAGTTCCCAGAATCCATTGTTCCTGGAAAACAGAAAAGGTTTCACGTGAAACTATGATTCTGAGGCCGAGGGTGCTCAGCATCGGCATGGGGTGCAACCGAAATACGCCCTTTGAAATTATCCGTGATTTTTTCAACGCCATCATGGCCGGGGAAAACCTGAGTCTGGACAGTCTGGTTTCCATTGCCACCACAGAAATAAAAAAGGATGAAAAAGGATTGCTAAGGCTCTCGGAGACCTTGGGAGTTCCCATAAAATTTTATGACAAAACCAGCCTTAATTCGGTAAAAACCATTGAAAACCCATCCAAGATGGTCGAAAAACATTTGGGAGTAAAAAGCGTATGCGAAGCAGCAGCCATTCTGGCGGCCAACAACGGGAAACTCATTGTTCCCAAGAAAAAGAACCGGGATGTTACCCTGGCTGTGGCCCTGGAAATATGAAACTATTTATTGTCGGCACCGGCCCGGGGAGCCAGGATCATATGTCCCAAAGAGCCGTACAGGTCATCCGGGAGGCAGATTGTATCGCCGGATATACCACATATATTGACCTGATAAAGGATATTGTTCTGGATAAAAAAATAATATCCACCGGTATGATGAAGGAAGTGGACCGGGTGGAGCAGGCCATTGACCAGGCCCTGTCAGGTGTTTCATGCGCCCTGGTTTCCGGAGGAGATCCGGGTATCTATGCCATGGCCGGCCTGGTCTTTGAAATCTGCTCCCAAAGGGGGATCCAGATTCTCAGGAATTCTGCTTCATCCGATGCTGAGGAAACCGGCCTTGTGCTGGAAGTGGTCCCGGGAATCCCGGCCCTGGCGGCCGGGGCTGCCCTTGCCGGCGCCCCCCTGACCCATGACTTTGCCGCCGTCTCTTTAAGTGATCTGCTCACCCCGTGGGAAACCATTGAAAAACGACTGTCCTGCGCTGCCATGGCTGATTTTGTAATGGTTCTGTACAATCCCAAGAGCAAAAAACGGGACTGGCAGCTGACCCGGGCCAGGGACCTGATCATGGAACACCGGCCAGGAGAAACGGCCGTGGCCGTGGTTACCGGAGCCATGCGGGAAAATCAAAAGATCTCCTTTACCACCCTGGACCGGGTGGACACGGCAGAGGTGGGCATGCAGACGGTGCTTTTTATCGGTTCAAGCACATCCATGCAGTATATGGATTTCATGTTTACGCCCAGGGGATATACGAAAAAATATGGTATTGAAAAATAAAGGTAGGGCTGAGATGAAAGGTTATATTCAGGTGTACACGGGAAACGGCAAGGGCAAGACCACGGCCAGCCTGGGTCTTGCCATTCGTGCGGCCGGCGCCGGGCTCAAGGTGTTTATCGGCCAGTTTCTCAAGCAGGAAGATTATTCGGAAATCAAAGCCCTGTCCGTGTTTGATAATATCACCGTTGAGCAGTACGGGGCTGGAGAATTTGTAAAAGGCGTCCCATCAAAAGAAGAAAAGGCCCAGGCCAGGAAGGGATACCTGAAATTATGCGAGGTTCTCAAGGGGAATAAACACGACCTGGTTATCGCAGAGGAGGGGAATGTGGCTGTTGCCTACGGTCTTTTCTCGGAAGAGGAACTCCTGGCCCTGATGGAGCTGAAACCTGAAAATATGGAACTGGTCATCACCGGAAGGAAGGCCCTCCAGTCGGTAATGGACAAGGCGGATCTGGTCACGGAAATGAGGGAAATTAAACACTACTATCACCAGGGTGTAGCCGCCCGGGTCGGGATAGAAAAATGAAAAAAAACATCGCTGTTCTGGGGACAGGCTCGGATGTGGGAAAGAGTATTATCGGGGCAGCCATCTGTCGCTGCCTTTCGGACCGGAAGGAAAAAGTGGCCCCGTTCAAGGCCCAGAACATGTCCAACAACTCCGGCATTACCCCGGAAGGCCTGGAAATGGGACGGGCCCAGATCGTCCAGGCCGAAGCCGCCCGGGTGGTTCCCCACGTGGACATGAACCCCATTCTCTTGAAACCCACCGGAGAAAAGCAGTCCCAGGTGGTTCTCAACGGACTGGCCCAGGGAAATCATACGGCAATGTCCTATCATACGGATAAATCTTTTTATTGGGACGAGGCCTGCCGGGCCTTTGACCGCCTGTCTGAAAGATATGAAAGAATCGTCCTGGAAGGGGCAGGATCCTGTGCGGAAGTCAACCTCATGCCCAATGACATTGTTAATTTTGCCATGGCAGAATATGCCGACGCCCATGTGGTTCTCACGGCGGATATTCACAGGGGAGGGGTGTTTGCCCAGATCGTCGGAACCCTGGCCTGCCTGCCCGACGCGTTCAGGGATCGGGTAAAAGGGTTTATCATCAACCGGTTCAGGGGAGACATTGATCTGTTCAGGGACGGGGCGGAATGGTTAGAAAAGCAGACCGGGAAAAAGGTATTCGGGGTACTGCCCTGGTATTCCCATTTCCGTATCGACGCAGAGGACTCCGTTGAAATTGAAAATATTAGTAATTTAAAGGCGTTAGATCCAAAATCCCCCCAAATTGCCGTTGTCCGCCTCCCCCATATCTCCAATTTTACGGATTTCCATGCCCTGTCCAGAATCGAGGGCCTTCAACTGCTTTTCATTGATCAGCCAAGGGACCTCTCCCGGTTTCAGGCCATTATCATCCCGGGATCCAAAAACACCCGGGCCGATTTGGAATGGATAAAAAAGCGGTTTGGAAGCCCGTTGAAAGAGTATCGTGACCGGGGCGGTCATATCCTCGGTGTCTGCGGGGGATACCAGATTCTGGGACAATTTGTGGACGATCCCCAGGGAGTGGAGGCCAGTCCGGGAAGAACCATGGGCCTGGGTCTTCTGCCCGTTGAAACCGTATTAAAGGATCCCAAGACAACCACCATCAGCGATTTTGAATGGGATAAAGCTTCAGGCAAAGGGTATGAGATCCACATGGGATTCACCCGCCTGACCTCGGGCTCCCCCCTATTGAAAATCAAGTCCAGGAACGGGGTTCTCTGTGATGAAACCGACGGATGTGTGAGTGACGACGGACGAATCGCCGGAACCTATATCCACGGTTTTTTCGATTTTTCGCCTGTTTTGGCCAAATGGTTTTCCATGATCGGCCTTGAAGGATTTTCACTGCCAAACCAGGATATGGCCGTTGAAAAAGAAAAAAACTATGCTCTGCTCAAGGAACATTTTGAAAAACATATCGATATAGGAAGTATATTATAAAATCCAAGGGTTTACTTTGCTTTTGAATTCCCTTATTCTGTTCTCCCTGATTGAATAGTGCCAGTGATTGACGCAAACCCATTGTTTGGAATTGAAAAGAGTGAGCGAAACCAGCATTCCCAGCCTTGCCGATCTTGCCCTTCAATACGGCACCATTGACAAGATCCAGCACAAACAAATCACTTCCCTCCATGCCCTGAAAATCAAAGAAAAGCAGCCTGAAGATTATTCAACCCTACTCCTGAGCCAGAGGCTTGCCACAGGATATCAGGTCGGCCTGTTGAAATTGATCCAGGAGTACCATGCCGTCAAGAAAAGCGGCAAAGAATTTGGTAAAATCGCCGTGGAAAAGGGGTTTGCCACGGAAGAAGATGTACAAAGAGCCCTGGAATTCCAGAAAAAGGAATTTAAGCGGGCCAGATTAAAGAAACTCATCGGGGATATCCTGGTTGAATCCAGGGTGATCACGGAAAAACAGAAAAATCAGGTCTTACAGGAACAGACCTTTCTGGAACGCAGGGCCAGCAAAATCCGCAAAGAAAACACCCCCCATGAAAAAGAAGTGGACCTGTCGGATTACGAAGAGCAGTTTCTCAGGATCAAAGCCCTTGATGTTGAATTTGCGGAAAACGTCCTTGAAAAGGGGTTTGCCTCCAGGTCGGATATTGAAGAGGCCCAGGAGATTCAGGCACAGGAGTTTGAACTCAACAATACCATAAACGCCCTGGGCAGCATCATGGTTGACATGGAGAGCCTGACCCCGGAGCAGAAAGATATAATTTTAAAGGAGCAGAACAGGTCTGATGAGACGCCCCAAGAAGAGATTCAGGTAAATATCAGTCCGGATATGATGGAGGCAAAGGTCTTCATTAGCGGGGAAGGCCGACCCCGGACCGGCTTGGCCGCGCTCAAGGAAAAGCTGGCCGCCATGGGGATCACCCATGGGATTTATCCGGACCCCATCCTCCAATGCCATCTGGAAAACAAGGATCTTGAATTCACTGCGGCCTATCAGGATTTTTCAGAGGCCTTGATCCGGGCCAAAAAAACGGCTTTTCTTGCCCGTACAGGCCAGGAAGAACAGGGAGACACCAGGAAGGGAGAAGAACTAACCTGGGAAAAACCGGGGCCGGTGGAGTGTGAGAGAACCAATGTCAAAGGAGAAAAAACAAGATCCAGGGATACGGGAAAGAGCTTTACCTTCAGAAGCGGCCCGGGGACCCGGCCTTCCAGAGACGGATCCGGAATTATCGCCGCCAAGAGCGGAATCCCTTCTGTTTCCATTGCCAGGAAGATATATATCCATCCCACCCTTCATCTTCTGGAAGACCTGGATTTAAAATACGGAGATTTGCCGGATGCATACAGCAACCTGACCATATCCGGAATTTTAACCGGTGCTTTTCCCGTTACTGCCGGCCGGATCAAAGCCTCCGAAATAAGGGGCGCCAGGATTGAGGCCCTGGGCGATATCCATTCGGATGTGGGAATCACGGACAGCTTCATCCTGGCCCATGGAGATATTCATGCCCGGTATCTTCACAATTGCTTTATCTTGAGTTTTGGAAATATCCATATCCGGAATGAAATATTTGATTCCAGGGTCTTCTGTGCCGGTAAGGTGGATTCGGATCAATGCCGGATAATCAGCTCAAAAATTTATGCCAAAAAAGGAATCTCTCTTTCGGGGGCCGGCAATAAAAAAACAGCCCCATGCACTCTCTGCGCAGGTGGCGAACATTACCTGATCGAGTATAAAAAGTACATTGATCAAAAGATCCGTGAAATCAAATCTGAAGAGGAAGATCTTGAAAAAACAAAAGAGGAGCAGGAGCATCTTTCTAAAAAAGCATTTCAAAAAATGATCGACCTTAAAATGTTTCATGACCGGGCAAAAGAAAAAAAACAAATTCTTGTTCAAGAGTACAACAGCAAAAAGAATTTAATTAAAAAAGAAAAACAAAAAAACATTGCTGCCCTGATAAAAAGTTTTGAAACCAGAATGGATCGGGCTGTCTCCTCCATAAAAAAGTTTAACGCTTCGAAAAAGAAATATGAAAATGAAATAAAAAAAATAGAGCTTGAGCTTTTATCTTTACAGAAAAAAAATGAAAATGAAATTCTTTCCCTTGAACAGGATCTTTATTCTTTCTATGAATGGTCCAGGACACAAAAAAATTCCTGTGAAATCAAAATCTCAGGAAAAGTTTTTCAGGGAACCATCTTAAAAGGAATTTTTTCTGAAAAAAAACTGGAGGCTGACCTTGAAAATTTTTCAGCCGATGAAATCCAGGAACAGAAAAATCAGGAGACCTATTTTCAAATCCAAACAAAAAATCATTGATTGATTTTTTTTCTGACTTTACATTCCTCCCAAGTTCCGCCTCGAATAATTTTGAATGGACCGCTCCCCCGGGCAGAAGCTTGCTTTTGAACAGATCCAGGGTCCTTACCCTAAAAAATCCAGACCTGATGTCATTGCATTCCTGAATCAGTTGAATCAGAGTTTTGGGGGATATCCCTTTTTTAATCCGGGCCAGGGTAAAATGCGGGGAGAAGCGCCGTTTTTCCTTTTGAAACCCGAGAAGCGCAAGCTCCCTGTCCAGGTTCCTGAAAACCTGCTCAAGAATGTCTGTCCGGCCTCCGGTCCCGGCCCATATGACCCGGGCCTTTTTGATTCCGGGAAAGACCCCGATCCCGCCGGCATTGAGTTGGAAACAGGGAACCTGGGCCACGGCCCTGGCCATGCAGGCCTGAACGGCTGTAACCTGATCCTCCGGGACCTCTCCCAGGAATTTCAGGGTCAGATGAAGGGCCTCGGTCCTGGGCCAGGAGGCCTTTATTCCTTTTGCCTTAAGGCGGTCCTGGAGTCGCTTTAACTCCTGTTTGACACGGCCGGGCAGGGATATGGCGATAAAGGCCCGGAATCGTTCCGGCCGTTCAGACATTGTCCTTGTTTTTAAACCCCAGGTAGACCCTGTAAGGGCCCGGGGTGCCGGGAGGAACAAAGGCAACCCTGTCATTGTCCCTGAGTACGGTATCAAAGGGGCCGACCTTCCCGTTGATGAAAACAACCTCGACCTCCTCCCGGGTCAGCCCCACCTGACCCAGCAGGTCCCTTGGCGTCGTGCCCTCTTTGAGATCCATGGAAGCATCGGAATAGGCGATGTTCTTTTTCCTCAGCTTTTTTTGTAAAAATGAAAATGCGTTAAAAACAATGGTCGGCATGCAAAGATCCTTTCTGAATATTATTTTTCGGATACCCCTTGGTTTAAATTCCCCTAAAAGATCATCCTATAAAAATATTTGAAAATTCTCAATTATAAAAGCCGTTCATCCGGCCCGACCCTTTAAGTTTTGACATTTAAAGCCGTTCATATCATACTCGGAACCATGCGCCTGAGACTGATCATATTTATCCTGGCTATATTCGCCTTTTTCTCCGCATCCGCCGGAGGGTGGCTCTACTATCATTCCTTCCGGGAAGCCGCCTTTCAAAAAACCGAAGCCCAGGCCCACACCCGGCTGCGCCTTTTGACCGGACAATTGTCCACCTATTTATCCGAACATATCAAGCCGGTGAAAACCCTGGCCGCTATGAAGGAACTGAGAATTGTCCTTAAAGACACCAACCTGGAAACCATTTTCCAGGCCAACCAGATCCTGGATATCTATACCTCTTCCCTGGACCTGGACGTGTCCTATCTCATGGATGTCCACGGGGTTACCCTCTGCTCCTCCAACAGGAACCGCCATGACAGCTTTGTCGGGAAAGATTTTTCCTTCCGGCCCTATTACCAGTCCGCCGTACAGGGCAGGGCCGCCACCTACCTGGCCCTGGGCACCACATCCCTGAAACGGGGGGTCTATTACAGCCACCCGGTTTTTGACGAATCCGGGAAAACCGTCCTGGGCGTGGCGGTCATCAAATCCTCCATTGAATTTGTCGAGACCTTTTTATTTGAAAAAGCCGAAGATATCCTTTTGTTCGTGGATCCGGAAGGGGTTATCTTTATTGCCAACAAGGACGATCTCAGGTTCAGGCTCCTGTGGGACCTGGACGATGAAAGGCTCAATCAGATCGCCGATTCAAAGCAGTTTGGAAACGGTCCCTGGGAGTGGAGCGGGTTTTCCAGGGAAGAGAACGGCCTTGTCAAGGATGCAAAGGGAGAGGAGTTCCTGATATCCGGCCTGGAAGTACCCAATTACCCGGGATGGCAGATTCTCTCCCTGAGGAACCATAAAGAGATTGAAAAACTGGCCACCGAACCTTTTATCCGGGTGATCGGCCCCGTAGTGGTCATCGTCACCTTTCTGGCCGGCATCATCGTCTTTATCCTCTACCAGCTGGCAGCCCAGGAAGTCTCCAGGAGAAAACTGGCAGAAAACCAATTGAGGATGAGTGAGGAAAGATACCGGCACATCTACAATAAAACACCGGTCATGCTCCATTCCATAGATACAGAGGGAAAGATCACCCGGGTCTCGGACCACTGGGTCGAGGTCATGGGTTTTTCCAGGGAAGAGGCCGTCGGCCGGAATCTTACGGAATTTTTTACCAGAGAGTCGAAAAAATATGCCCTCGGCGTAATTTTTCCCCGGTTTTTCAGTACGGGATTCTGTAAGGATATTCCCTATACCATGGTCAAAAAGAACAATGAAAAAATGGATATCCTCCTCTCCTGCTACGGGGTACGGAACCAGGAGGGGGAAATCATCCGCTCCCTGGCGGTCAGCGTCGATGTAACTGAGAAGAACATTGCCCAGCAGGGTCTTCACGAGGCCAAGGAAAAACTCTCCCAATACTCCCTTGATCTGGAACAGCAGGTAAAGATGAGGACGGCCCAGCTTGAAAAGGCCCAGGACAACCTGAAAAACCTGTCCAAAAACATCATTGCCTCCCAGGAAAGGGAAAAGGAACTGGTGGCAAGGGAGCTCCACGACCATCTGGGCCAGGTCCTTACGGCCCTGCGCATTGATACGGTCTGGGTGGAAAACTATTTCAAAGAGACAGACGTTAAGGCAGGGCAGCGGGCCGGCAAGATGAAGGCCCTGATCGATGACACCATACAGGATGTCAGGAACATGGCATACCGGTTGAGGCCGAGGGTATTGGATGATCTTGGCCTGGCAGATGCACTGGATTCCCTTGTATCGGATTTTGAAAAACGGTCCAACGTCTCCTGCGTTTTCCGGCATAATCCTTTTCCTGAGATTTCAAATACCCTGGCCACGGCCCTTTACAGGATCGGCCAGGAAGCGGTCACAAACGCCATCCGCCATTCAGGGGCAAGTACCATACTGGTGGAACTGAAAAATATTAAAGATGAGCTTGTGCTGAACATTGAGGATGACGGATCCGGATTCGAACCTGAAAATCTGAAAGAAAACCAGGGCTTCGGACTGGAAGGGATGAAAGAAAGGGCCAATCTTGTGGGCGGAAGCCTCACCATAATTTCCCGGCCCTCCCACGGAACAAAGATCCAATGCAGGGTAAATACGAAAGGATAAGCCATGATCAAGGTATTGCTGGCAGACGACCATAGTATTGTCAGGGAAGGCCTGCGCAAGGTATTGGAAGATTCCAATGAAATCAAGGTGATTGCAGAAGCATCCGATGGGGAAGAGGCCTTTGACCAGGCTATGAAAAACAAACCCGACGCGGCAGTGATCGATATCTCCATGCCCGGAATGGACGGCCTGGAGGTGATGAGCCGGATGAATGCCTATTGTCCGGAGATCCCGGTTCTCATCCTGACCATGCACGAGGAGGATCAGTACGTCATCCGGGCCATAGAGGCCGGAGCCATGGGATATCTGACAAAACAGTCTGCCCCGGAAGAACTGGTGGCCGCGGTAAAAAAGATATATTCCGGTGGCCGCTATCTTACGGAAAAAGCCAGCGAGGCCCTGGCCCTCCGGGTGATCCGGGGAGATCAGAGCAAAAGCCTGACCGAATCCCTTTCCATGCGGGAACTCCAGGTCTTACGAAAACTTGCCCTGGGAAGCACCAACCGGGAGATCGCCATTTCCTATAACATCAGTGTCAAGACCGTGGACACCTATCGCTCGAGATTGTTGAAAAAATTAAACCTGAGAAATAACGCGGAACTGTCCCGGTTTGCCATTCAGAACAAACTTGTGGAATTGTAAGGAAAAAAATCCAAAGATCCCATGAACAGGCAAAGAGGGCAACCGGAGAAATTCAGTTGTTGAGCCGTTCAAAATTTGAAAACACCTTGTTCAAGGTGGCTTTACATTGATCCATCTCTTCCGGGGGGATCCCCTGCTCCGCTTCAAACAGCATTTCCTCCACCAGGCGGATCAGCTCCTCCTTAAACACCTTGGCCTTATGGGTCAGGTATACCCGGTTGCTCCTTTTATCGGTCCTGTCCGGAATCCTCAGAACAATATTCTTTTTTTCCAGGACATGTAAAAGCCGGGTGATGGCCGCCTTGTCCTTGACCACTCTCCTGGACAGCTCCTGCTGGGTCTGTCCGTCCCTGCGGTATAGGTGAACGAGAACGCTCCACTGCTCGTAACTGACATCAAACCCGGCCTCTGCAAATTTCTTTGTCAGCCGCTTGACAATGGCCCGGGAGGTCCGGCCCACAAGATACCCGATTGAGGTATCAATCACCTGTTCAAATTTATCCATGGTTTCTGCCCGGTTCCCCTGGTTTCTTTTGGATCAATGGTCCAGGGAACAGATATACCGTATTCTCCGTTGACGGGGCAACCAATAATTGTAAACAGGATGGGTTTCAGGCTGAGGAAGAGTTGGATGCCTACCCATCTGTCATTCCGGCTGGGTCATCAAAACAGGTCCCCCCTGATGGGCCAAGATGCCCGCCAGGGGGGACGCCTCATTTACGGCTGAAACAGGAAAAGGCCGTAAAAAATTAGGATGCTGCTTTTTTTGAAAACAGGTTTTTAATATAACCGACCCAGATTCCGCTGAGAAACCAGGAATAGGCCCAGGTTCCAAAGAGAATGGCGATAAAGGCCTTGACAATGTCCATGGCACTGCCGTCCAGGGAAAACCCGGGGACATAGCCGAACAGGATGGGCCCAAGATAGAGGAACTTGGCAAACTTAAAGGATGCAAACGCCGTCCTCCACATATTGGCCTTGGCGATGGTGGCCCCGGCAAAGGCTGCAATACATACCGGCGGCGTTATATTGGAATCCTGGGACAGCCAGTATACGATCATATGGGCTGCGATTTCATTGACCCCCAGATGGGTCAGGGCCGGTACGGCCACAACCGCCGTAATCAAGTAGGCGGCCGTTACAGGAACGCCCATCCCGAGAACCAGGGATGCCAGGGCAACCAAAAAGATGGTCAGCAGCAGGGAGCCGCCGGCCAGCTCGATCATGATGTCGGCAAAGGTCAAAACCAGGCCGGAAAAGGTAAGCACCCCGATGATGATTCCGATCACCCCCACGGTGGCACCGATCTTCAGGCTGTTTTCCGTACCCTCCCGGGCCGCTTCGATGAAGCGTTTCGGTCCGATCCGGGTATCCTTTCTCACCCAGGAGATCACGATACAGGAGACCAGGCCTATAATGGCCGAATACCCCGGGGAAAATCCGTAGAGCATGAAAATGGTGATGATGATCAGGGGAATGGTGTAAAACCACTGCTTTTTGAAGATCTCCAGGGCCGAATGCTCCGACTTTTCACCGACGATATTCTCTTTTTTCGCCTCATAGTGGACCATGCAGAATACCGAGAAAAAGTACATCAGGGCTGGAAAAATGGCCACAAGCATGATCCTGGAATAGGGCATGCCTGTCAGCTCCGCCATGATAAATCCGCCCGCTCCCATGATAGGGGGCATAAACATACCTCCGATGGAGGCTGCGGGCTCAATACCGCCGGCGACGTGGGGCTTGAATCCCGCTTTTTTCATCATGGGAATGGTGAACATCCCTGTGGATACCGTATTGGCAATGGCAGACCCTGAAATGGACCCGAACAGGCCCGACGCAATCACGGAAACCTTGGCCGGCCCGCCGATCTTATGACCGACAGCAGCCAGGGGCCAGTCAATGAAAAACTTCTGGGCACCGCATTTTTCAAGATATGCCCCGAACAATACAAAGAGTATCACATAGGTGGCCAGAACATTGGCCATAATTCCAAAAACACCGTCACTCTTATAAAAGATGGAGATGCAAAGCTCTGTAAACGGTGCCCCTGCATGGGAGACCAGATCCGGTGCCATGTACCCGTAGACCCCGTACAAAAGCATGAGACTGCCCAGGATGACAAATACACTTCCCACCACCCGGCGGGCCAGTTCAATGCCGATGAGCACGCCGATAACGGCAAAGATCATGTCTGTCTGGGTCTCGGCCCCGGTTCTGTAATTAATGGTTTCAAACATCGTGATCCAATACCCCACCGAAGCTATGGAGAGCAGAATCAGAGTATAGTCTATGACCCTTCCGATCTTGGTTTTGGCTTTGTACAAAAGGAAGACAAGGATATAGGTGATGATGACATATACCCCCCGGTGGTATTGGGTAGCCATGGGCTGTATCACCGCTGCCCAGGAATAAAAAACGACCAGGATGACCGAACAGACATCAAAAAGAACCTGCTCAAATCGGTTAAGTTTCTCGTACACGGTTTGCCTTCCTGTTTTCTTGATTCATACCAAATGAAAAAACCCGGCTCTCCCGGGTCCGGGGCGTTGAAACCCCGGGCCCGGAATCACCAACCAAACAACAGATCCTATAAGACGCCTTTTTCTTTCCAGAACTTTTCAGCTCCGGGATGGAAAGGAGTTACAATGCCGTCGGCACCGGTTTTCACGGACATGTGCTTAAAGGTCTTTTTCTGTTCTTTCATATGGGCCAGACCCTCATCGCTGTATATCAGGGACAACATTTTATAAACCACGTCAGCAGAGACTTTTGAGTTTGCCACCCAGAGGGCTGAATCCTGGAAAGAAGGAGAATCGTAGTCTACACCCTTGTAAGTGTTGGCCGGAACAGAGAGCTTGGCAAAATAGGGGTATTTGTCATAAAAACCGGAGGCCTTTGCATCGGCATCCAGGTTGACCAGGGCAATGTCGTTGGTCTGGGCTGCCATGATGACGGCTCCGCTGGGGAAGGCCGTGAACAGCCAGAAAGCATCCAGCTGATTGTTGCCGAAGGCCTGGGCAGCATCGTTGTATCCCATGGCGTTTCTCTCAATCTTGTCCCATACCCCCATGTGGGAAAAGAAGAGCTCGCAGTTGGCAAAGGCGCCGGAACCGGCATTGCCCACGCCGACTTTCTTGCCCACAAGGTCTTTTACGGAATTGATGCCGGATCCTTTGCGGACAACCAGCTGACCCGGAGCACCGTAGAGCCATGCAACCGCCATTACGTTTTCATATTTTTTGGTATCATTTTTCATCATGCCGTTGCGGCCGAGATAGACATGGCCTGAATAAACAACGCTCATCTGCTGCCTTCCGGCATCGGTTTTTCTCAGGTTCTCAACAGAACCGGCAGAAGACTGGGCCTGTACCTTGAAATCTGCAGCCATCTTCATGGGTTTGTAAACCTGGACGGCGTTGGCTACCACCTGGAAGGTTCCGCCGGCGGGGCCGCCGCCGAATACAATTCTTTCCTTGGCAAAAGCAGTCTGACAAAGTGCCATTGAAAGCACAGCAATAAACCCGATGATCCATAAACTCTTCCCTCTCATACGATCCTCCTGTTAAATGGTGTAAATTAGAATGACACATCTTTCTGACCAGGTTATAAGGTATCAAGGCCTTACCAAAGCAGCAATTGGAAGAATTCTGATTGTCCTGTAGGAAATTTTCTTACAAAAGCCGGATTCGATTTAAAATCAGTCCGGAAGGCGGGGCGATTTGCCGGAGGGGCTTGTTCCCCCTATCCGTAAGGGAATCCTCAATTGTTTTCAGGTTGATCTCTCCCCTCCCCAGGCAGATCAGCTGCCCCATCATCAACCGGATCTGATTCCGTAAAAATCCCTTTGAATGGATCTTCCATACCCAGGATCTTTCCGGAAAAAAACTGGCTTTCAGGGCCTTGTTTTCCTCTATCCTGGTGAAAAGGATCTCCCGCACGGTCTGTGTTTTGGCTTCGGGCCGGGTACAGTATTGAGCGAACTCATGTTTTCCGTGGAACAGGGCTGCCCCCTGTTTCATCAGATCAATGTCAAGGCGGCCCTGAAAGCAGGTCATCAGGGATGCGCAAAAAGGGTGAAATTTTTCCCCGAAAGCGAAGTAATAGGCATACTCCTTTATCCGGGGACTATTGATAATATTGAAATCCCGGGTGGTTTCCTCGATCTTGAGAATCCGGATATCGTTGGGCAGGTTTGCATTCATCTCCCTTAAAAACCGGTCCCAATCCTCCAGGGGATGATGCAGAAAAAGTTCGCACAGGGAATGGTCCGCCGAAACCATGGCGTCGGTCCGGCTGGCCCCCAACATTTTAAAATCTTCGTGCCCCAGAACCGTTTTCAGGGTCTTTTCCAGCATCTTCTCCACGGTCCTGACCCCGGGCTGGCTCTGCCAGCCGTGGAACCTGAACCCCAGGTATTGAATATGGATCAGATAATAGGCTTTCATCTTCCTCCCGTGCAATCCGCTCCTTAAAACGGACTTTTGCTAGTAAAATAAGCATTTGCAAAACCTGCGGATAACCTGGTAATAAGATCATGACAGAATTGTTTTGTAAAGACGGCCCCCATTTTTTGCTTTTGGCTCTTTATTGAGGAATGAAAACTGATTGATCCCCTGAAAACCATCCCCCTTTTTTCCGGACTTTCCGAATCCAACCTGGAAAAAATCCATGCCATTTCCACCCGCCTGGAATTCGGCAAAGGAGAGATCATATTCCAGGAAGGAGACCGGGGAGACGGCTTCTATATCGTGCAGACCGGCAAGATAAAGGTATTCAAGCTTTCCTTTGAAGGAAAGGAGCAGATCCTCCACATCTACGGCCCCGGCCATACCTTTGGCGAGGTTCCGGTTTTCGAAGGCAAAAGCTTTCCCGCCTCCTCCATGGCCCTTGAAGCTTCCGGGATTCTCTTTCTGCCCAGGAACCGGTTTGTCGAACTCATCACCCAGGCACCGGCCCTGGCCATGAACATGCTGGCCGACCTTTCCAAAAGACTTCGGGCCTTTACGGTTCAGATCGAAAATCTGAGTCTCAAAGAGGTGCCGGCAAGGCTGGCCGCCTATATCCTGACCCTGTCCCGGGAGCAGAACAACCAGACCCGGGTGACCCTGCCCATTTCCAAGGCCCAGCTCTCCAATCTCATCGGCACCACCCCTGAAACCATCTCCAGAGTCCTGAAAAAAATGTCCGATCTCGATCTGATCCGGGTCCGGGCAAAGGAGATTCTCCTCAAGGACTTAGAAGGGCTTTCCGACCTGGCTGAATCCGGAAAAATTTAATCTTTTTTTTTATTAGACAACCTCCCCGGTCCGTGGCATATTGTATCGTGTACGGATATTTCCCGGTGGAAAGGGTCAAGCCGGGAAGAGCATTTTAATCCGTTGAAAAACTCAATGAAATGAACGTCTGAACATTTGCCAAGGAGGAAAAATGGGAAAACTATTACGTATAAACACCAAGGAAAAGACCTTTACATTTGAGGAAACTCCCGATGCCTATGCCGGTCTCGGGGGAAGGGCCCTGACATCCAAGATGGTTCTGGATGAGGTGCCTGCCACCTGCCATCCCCTGGGAAAAAACAACAAGCTGATTTTCGCACCCGGTGTTCTTTCGGGGTCGCCGGCAGCCGACTCGGGCCGCTTGTCCGCCGGTGCCAAATCCCCTCTTACCGGCGGTATCAAGGAAAGCAACGCCGGGGGCCTGGTTTCCCAGAAACTGGCCAAACTGGGAATCGCTGCCCTTGTCCTGGAAGGAAAACCCGATGATGATGAGTACAGCATGATCGTCATCAACAATGACGGAGTTGAGATCCTCCCGGCCGGAGATCTTGTCAAGGCAGGCAACTACGAGATCATGGAAAAACTCTGGGACAAGTACGGCAAGGTCGGGGTATTGAGCATCGGCCAGGCCGGAGAGCAATGCCTTAAGGGGGCCTCCATCAACCAGGCCGACATGAACGGCAGGCCCGGACGGGCCCACGGCCGGGGCGGCCTGGGAGCGGTCATGGGCTCCAAGAAGATCAAGGCCATTGTGGTGGATGACAAGGGGGCCGGCCGGATGGAAATCAAAGATCCCGACGCTTTTAAGGCGGCCAACAAGCGCTGGGTGGAAATGCTCCACAAACATCCGGTTACCGGCGAAGGCCTGCCGGCACTGGGAACCGCGGTTCTGGTCAATGTCATCAACGAAGCAGGCACCCTGCCCACCAAGAACTTCAGATCCGGGCGGTTTGAGCATGCCAAGGATATCAGCGGGGAAACCATGGCCGAGACCATTGAAGCCCGGGGGGGCATCACCACAGAAGGCTGCCATCCCGGATGCGTGATCAAATGCTCCAATGTCTACCATGACAAGGACAACAAGTACCTGACCTCGGGCTTTGAATATGAAACCATCTGGGCCTTTGGCGCACATACCACCATAAAGGAGCTGGACCACATCGCCATGCTGGACAGGCTCTGCGACGACTTCGGCCTGGACACCATTGAAATGGGCGTGGCTTTAGGAATCGCCATGGAAGGCGGGATGATCCCCTGGGGGGACGGCCAGGCCGCCGTGGATCTGCTCTCCAAGATCGGCAGCTATGCAGCAGAAGGCAAGATTATCGGAAACGGCGCCCTGTTCACCGGGGATGCCCTGGGAGTCTCCCGGGTGCCCGTGGTCAAGAAACAGTCCCTGCCCGCCTATGATCCCAGGTCCTGCAAAGGTGTGGGCGTCACCTACGCCACCACCCCCATGGGAGCGGACCATACTGCAGGATACGGGGTAACCGCCAATATCCTGGGCGTGGGCGGCACCATTGACCCCCACAAAAAAGAGGGCAACCTGGAGCTGTCCCAGAACCTCCAGGTGGCCACCGCCGCCATTGACGCGGCAGGCCTCTGCCTGTTCGTGGCCTTTGCCGTCCTGGACAACGAAGACGGCCTGCCCACCATCGTGGACATGATCAATGCCCAGCACGGCCTGACCCTGACCCCGGACGATGTCATTGAACTGGGCAAGTCCATCCTGACAAATGAAAGGGAGTTCAACAAAAAAGCCGGTTTCACCCCTGTGGACGACCAGCTGCCTGAAATGTTCATGGACGAGTTCCCGCCCCACAACACGGAATGGGATTTCTCCACCAAAGAGCTCAGCGAACTTCTCAATTTCTAATTTACGAAATCCCGTTATACTTAGGGGGATGGAAACATTGTTTCCATCCCCCTTTTTCTTTTACGGCGAGTTTGCTCCTGCAGGGAAATGCCCGCCCGGATCCATCTGCGGACAAAGGCCCCCTATTTTACCCTTTCCAGTCTATAGTCGTGATAGATCCGCAGGATAGCTGCCCCGGGATTGTCGCTGCTGTCGATCTTAAAGGATTGGACCCCGGGCCTGAGGGCCAGTACATGACCGGCGGCCCGCATCAGGAACCCGTCATCCTGGCCAGAAAAGGCGAGCTCTTCTTTTTTCCTTTTCGCACAGATGGTCTGGCCCGGATCGCATTGGCCTGCCAGCCTTGATCTCCCCTCCACCAGTGGCCGGATGTCCGGCCAGGAAAGGGAAAGGGTCCCTTTGGACAGGCTTCCGGACAGGGATCTTCCTTTCAGCCGATTCACGGCATCGCAGCCCCTGCAGACAAGGCTTTGGACCGAGTACAGCTCCGGTGTCTGCCTGTACTCGAATTTGACCTGGGCCTTCTGCACCCGGCCCGAGGTGTAAACGAGCCTGCCCTTTTTCTTGGTTAAAACCACCTGGACGGCCAGGTTATAATGGAACACCGCACCGCTGGCATATTGGAAATAATCTTTGCCAAAGGCAAATTCAGGCCCCCACAATGCGGTCAAATGTTCAACATGATAGGAACCGGTCAGAACAATATTCCATACCTGGGTTTCCCGCTCCATTTTCAGCCGGTAGATCACTGTCCCGGAACAGGGGCTTTTCAAATCTGCATGGGCATTGGTGAAACGGATGACCTTTTCTCCGCCCGGCTCAAGGGGAATGCTTACGGTCCGGGCCTCCGTGGGCATTTCCGGGGCCGCCGGCGTCATGGCCTTGCCCTTGTACCACCACTGCCCATAGCTTAAGACAAGGGTTTCCTCATCCACCACCCGGCCCCTGTACCGGCTGGGCCCGGAAAGAGAGTATCCGGAACCTTTCAGGCGGTACTGACCGTTTCCGCTGACCGGGCCGTCGGTTTCCGGGAGTACAAAAGTCACGGTATCCGTACTGATCATGTGATCCGTAAAGGCCTGGGAACTACAGGTTTCATCCCGGTCCACAACCAGAGTGGCGGAACGGTTGGCTTCACCGGCCGACAAAACAGAAGAAATCAGCAGGCAGATCAGAACCAGATGGGAGATAGAAAAGAAAAATTTTTTCATATCAAACCTCACAGAACTTAAAGATTCATTGCCGGGATATGCAGGAGAAGCCTTGTCATTCAAGGCTCCCTGGAATCCCTTGACAGCCTCACTTCCTTTTTTCAAACTCCCATCGGCTCCGGCGATGGGCACCATCGGAATAAATCGTTGGACACGATTAAAAAAGAAGCTTAAAGGAAATATCAGACAGGCACAACCCCATATCAAATTTTCCCATTATCAGGAGAAAAAAAATGAAAGAAACCGCCATCATCTGCGAGGCCTGTGATCAGGCAGGAGAACTTTTCGGAAATGGATTTCATTGCGCAGAAGCCGTGGCCTGGGCTGTATTGCAAAGCCTGGGACAGGATCCCACCCTGGCAGCGGCCCATGCCACACCCTTTGGGGGCGGTTTCGGAAAAACCTATGGGGATGCCTGCGGCGCCCTTTCCGGCGGCCTCATCGCCATCGGCCATATTCACGGCCGCAAAGACCCCTCAGGAGACTGGGACCTTCCCGCATCCCTGGGGGCTGGGCTGCGCCAACACTTTGTGGAGACCTGGGGAACCACCCATTGCGCCACCCTGCGGGATGAGTTCGGGGAAGAATTTCAAATGGAACGATGCCGGGAAGTGGTCCGGGCCGTGACCCGGGATCTTCTGGAACTGCTGGCCCGAAACCATGGAAAAGAGCTTCCCGGATAAAGGTCCTGCCTTCTATTTTTCCCCTAATCTTTCCATCAAGGGCTTGTTTCCTCCCTGCCCGGACCCGGCTCAGGGGACCGGACCAGCAGACTATCAATCCCCCATTTGAACTCCGCCTTTAAAAAGTTCATCTTTTTCGACGGTTTGACCGGGATAAAGGACATGGCCCTTTCCGCCAGGGCCGTGATGGACAGGGCAGGATTCACGCCCAGATTTTCCGGGATCGTGGAGGCATCCGCAACCAGCATGTTCTCATATCCCCTCACCTGGTTCTTCTTGTCAATGCCCCCCCGGCCGGGCTCTTCGTGCAGACAGCAGCCGCCCATGATATGGGCTGTAATGGGTACGTCCAGGTAGACCTCGGTAAAAATGCTGGTGGGGGTGCCGCCCATGCGTTTTCCCAGGCGGCGGGCAAATTCATTGGCAATGGGGATGTATACGGGATTTTTCTTATCCGTGGCCTGCTCCGAAGTCAGGGACCTGGCAAAGGGCCAGATCAGACGGCGTTTCAAAAAGAGGTTGAGATAGTTGTCATGGGTCTGCATGACCAGGATGATCAGGCTCCGGCGGGCAAATCCGATGGGATTGAGCACCTTAAAAAACCGGACCGGATGTTTGATCACATTGAAAAGATACCGGACAAATCTGGGGATCTTCCCTCCCCCATCGGTGAGAAGTACGGGGAGCAGTCCCATGAAATCATTCCCCTTTGCATACCGGACCGGCTCCATATGGGTATCCTCATCCGGATGCACGCTGGAGGTAATGGCCACCCCTTTTGAAAAATCGGCATCCCCGGAATCGGACTTCACCCCGCAGATGGCCTCACTGTTGGTTCGCACGATCTTCCCCAGATCAGAGGAGAGCCTGGGCAGCCTGCCCTTTTCCTTCATGTTCAGCAGCAGGGAGAGGGTTCCCAGGACCCCGGCGGAAAAAACAATGCCCTTGGTTCGGAAAGAGGATCTTTTCCCGAACAGGGTCGTGGTCTTGACGGTGGTGATCTCATACCCGGCAGAGCCCTCCGGGGAAAGAGGGCGGACATCTACCACTTTGTTCTCAGGGATGATTTGAGCTCCGAATTTCTCGGCAAAGAAAAGGTAATTTTTGTCCAGGGTGTTTTTTGCATCCTTACGGCAGCCGGTCATGCAGGCCCCGCAGAGTTCGCAACCGATCCGGTCCGGGCCCTCCCCGAAAAAATAGGGATCCCTGGCCCGTTTCCCCTCCTCACCAAAATAGACGCCCACCTCGGTCTTGCAAAAGGTATGGGCCCGGCCGAATTCTTGGGCAGTTTCCCGCATGAGATGGTCCGACTCCCCCAGAACCGGATTCTCAACGGCCCCCAGCATCTTTTTCGCAATGCTGTAAAAGGGGAGCAGCTCTTTTTTCCCGCCCAGCCGTTTCACCGTATCCCGATCAAAGAACTTGTCCGGCGGAATATAGAGGGTATTGGCATAGTTGAGGCTGCCCCCGCCCACACCGGCCCCTCCCAGGATAAACACATCGTTGAGAAGGGACATGCGCTGGATTCCGTGCAAAAAGATCTTGGGCATCCAGAGGAACTTGTGCAGATTCCAGTTTCTTTTAGCAAAATCTTGATTTTTCCATCTTTTTCCGGATTCAATGACCCCGACCCGGTATCCTTTCTGGGACAGCCGCATGGCAGATACACTTCCCCCGAAACCAGATCCCACAACGATGTAGTCAAAATCAAAATCAGTCATAATCCCCCTTGATCAAAGGTTGATGCCATTTCCCTAATTTCAGATATCGTATTCCTACGATTCTGGCGGGATCCCGGCCACAGGAGTTTTTGGAACGGGTCACCGTTTCCCAGATAGCAGAATTAAAAACAAATCACAATGGCTCTTTGGTTCCCCTATCCCATGCTCGCGATCCGCATATCCGGGTCCGGCTCTTATCGTTTTTGCCCCCCTGATCCTGACAATGCTGCCCACAACCGGAACAGAACCCACAGGAATTCCTTACAAAAACAAAGTCTTAAATTGACACTATATTTTCTGCATGTTAGAGACAATCTATTCATCCGGAACCCGGTTTCATCCATTCCCAATCACAGGAGGTACCAAATGGATTACAAAGAGATCACCTTTTCCCAGACCCATGCCGTTGGACTTTTAACCCTGAACACCCCTGAAAAGATCAATGCCCTTTCCCGGCAGAAAATCCGGGAAATAATCCATGTCCTGGAAAGGACGGCCGGGGATGAATCCATCAAGGTGCTGGTTCTCAAGGCCAGGGGAAAACACTTCTGCGCCGGCCATGACCTCTCCGAAATGGTGGATAAGGGGACCAAAGAGTACAAGTTCATCTTTGACCAGTGTACCCGGATGATGATGATGCTCCACGAAATTCCCCAGCCGGTGATCTGCGGGGTACAGGGAATTGCCACTGCCGCCGGCTGCCAGCTGGCGGCCTGGTGCGATCTGATCGTGGCTGCGGACAATGCCCGGTTCTCCACCCCGGGCGTCAAAATCGGCCTGTTCTGTACCACCCCCATGGTGGCCGTCACCCGGGCCATCGGCAGAAAAGCGGCCATGGAGATGCTGTTGACCGGCCGGGACTTTCCCGCATCCGAAGCCAGGGAACTGGGACTGGTCAACCGGGTGGTGCCCTTGGAAGACCTGGAATCTGAAACCATGGAACTGGCGGAGCAGATCTCCCAGGCCAGCGGCTTTGCCCTGGCCATCGGGAAACAGGGCCTCTATGCCCAGGCAGACATGACCGATGCCCAGGCCCTGCACTATGCCAAGCATACCATTGTCATGAACAATACCTCAGAGGATGCCCGGAACGGCATCAAAGCCTTTTTGAATAAGACCACTACGGAATGGAAAGACCGGTAATCCGGATTTGATATGGTTCAGGATACAGAGCTCCGGCTCTTACAAAAATCTCTATCTTCAATTCTTCGGGCGACCCAAAGGTCGGTCCTGGAGACGGTTATGGTTCCGGGCCCGGGAATCCGGGCCCGGAAAAAAATTACAGGAGTTTTTCAGCTCCCTTGTAGACCTCTTCGACTTTCAACGCCGTGGCGCCGTGGCCGGGATGTTTTTCAGGGTTCCATTTTTTCATATCATCAAACAAAGGACCCTGGGTATGGTATTCAATGCTGCCCTTGACCTGGTAGGATGTGTTCTCCCCGGTGATGAACAGAATCGTAGCCTTGGACCCGGCCTTGATGTTTTCCATGGTTTTGGAAAAATAATTATTGGCCACCACCAGGGTTTCTTCATCATATTTGGAAACACAGGTAGCATAAATGGAATTGGGTATGCTCTCTTTATTGACCGTGGTCAGGATAACCGGGCCCTTATGATTTTCCCAGGCCTTGCTGGTTTCTTCGGGTAATGCAGGCATTTTTTATCTCCTTTTTGCCTAAGATTGATCAAACAAACTCCTTAGGATTAAGCAACTCCTATGCCATTTAATAGAAAGTTGAAATTACCTTATTTTTCTAATCAGTTAAGACAATGGAGAGAGATGGCAGGAAAATCAAGGGGTGCATTCCTGCGTCGGTTCCGGATCCTGCCACTTTGGCTCCGGGAGAATGAGGCGGCCCTAATTATTATTCAAATACTCTTTTTAAATGGAAAAGTTAAGATCCTACCGGACAGTTTGAAATTGCCATAGGCATAGCCACCTCTCACTGGGGACCTTCCAATAATCCCCAGTGAGAGGTGGCGGTGATAAGCCTTCTCGGATATATTTTTAACGCCAATCAAAAATATGTCCAAAAGGAGAAGAGCATTATGACCGCCAAAAAGAAATTAGCACAGAAAAGACTGACTTTGCTACAGCTTGCTGAAAAATTGGGGAACGTATCCAAAGCCTGCCAGATGCACAAGGTATCTCGAAGCCAGTTCTACGAGTACAAAAGATCTTTCCAGGAGTATGGATTTGAAGGCTTGATTGACAGACCACCAATCCCAGGACCACACCCTAACGAAATTTCTGAAGACACCAAAAATCGCATCATTGCACTTTCATTGGAAAACCCTGCTTTCGGCCAGCAACGGATTGCTGATCAGCTCGCTCTTGAAGGCCTTGCTGTCTGTGCGACCACGATCCGCAATATCTGGAAAAAGGCTGGAATGGAGACAAAATACAAACGCCTCTTAAAGCTTGAAGAGTCGTTGTCTGAAGATTTTGAATTAACAGAGACCCAGATCCGCTTGCTGGAAAAGGCCAATCCTGAGTTCAAAGAACGGAATGTGGAAAGCCATTACTCTGGTTACCTGCTATGCCAGGATACGTTTTATGTCGGGCGACTCAAAGGCGTTGGCAGGGTATACCTACAAGCCGTTGTTGATACATATGGCAGCTTTGCTTTTGGTAAGTTATACACCAGTAAGCGCCCGGAAACAGCGGCGGATGTCCTGTATGACAGGGTTCTTCCTTTTTACGAAGAGAACGATATCTGTATTGAGAATATCCTTACAGACAACGGTACGGAATTCAAAGGGCGGCCAACGATCCATTTGTACGAGATCTTCCTTGAACTCAATGATATCAATCACCGGAAAACAAAGGTGGCCAGTCCAAGGACGAACGGATTTGTGGAAAGATTCAACAGGACAATTTTGGACGAATTTTTCCGTACGGCTTTCCGGAAAAAGCTATATGAGTCCGTTTCCGCTTTACAGGAAGATCTCGACAAGTGGCTGCACTATTACAACTATGAACGGCCTCACCGGGGAGATAACGTATAAATAATTTCGCACAATTAAAAATTGAAAAGATGGTCTCAACTTGGTTATTTGTTAAATCGACCAAGAAAAAACAATAATCAAGAAAGGAGACCATCTTGGAAAAAGAGTATACACAAAAGCTGGATAAAGTCATTAAAATTGATGAATCAAAGATTCAAGATCACCTTGGAGAAATGGTAAGAGGCACAGTTGAAGAGACGCTCAATAAAATGTTGGATGCAGAAGCTGACAAACTTTGCAATGCAGAGCGCTACCAACGCACCCAATCCAGAACTGATACCCGAGCCGGTTATTATCAAAGAAACCTCCATACAAAGGCAGGCGAGGTTAAACTGAACGTGCCTAAGCTGAGACAACAGAAATTCGAAACCGCTATCATCGAACGGTATAAACGCCGAGAATCTTCAGTTGAAGAAGCCATGATAGAGATGTATCTGGCGGGTGTGTCTGTAAGACGGGTTGAAGATATCACCCAGGCGCTTTGGGGAACTCGGGTCAGTCCCGGCACTGTGAGCAATCTGAACAAAAAGATTTATAAACATATAGAAGACTGGCGGAACCGGCCGATTGAAGGTAATCATCCATATGTATACTTGGACGGCATTGTTCTCAAAAGAACCTGGGCAAATGAAGTCCGTAATGTATCTGTCCTCGTGGCCGTCAGCGTTTCCCAGGAGGGATATCGCCAGGTAATAGGTGTCCAGGAAGGCCACAAAGAAGATAAAGCAGGCTGGAGTGGTTTCCTAAAGCATTTAAAGCAACGGGGTCTCAAAGGTGTTGAACTCGTAATTAGTGATGCCTGCCTTGGCCTGGTTGAATCCTTGGGTGACTTTTATCCTGATGCCAAATGGCAAAGGTGTACAGTTCATTTTTATAGAAATGTATTCAGTGTCGTCCCTCGCGGCAAAATGAATGAAGTATCCAGAATGCTCAAGGCTATTCACGCTTCTGAAGATAAACAGGCAGCAATTGAAAAGGCAAAGGCTGTGGTTTTGAAATTAAAAGAGAAAAAACTCAGATCTGCTGCCGAAAAAGTTGAAAAAAACATTTTAGAAACGCTCACATATTATGATTTTCCAAGTAAGCACTGGCGGAGGATCCGGACCAATAATCCTCTCGAGAGGATTATGAAAGAGATCCGTAGACGAACGCGAGTGGTGGGTGCTTTCCCTGATGGGAACTCTGCTATTATGCTGGTTGGAGCTCGACTCAGACATATTGCAGGCACCAAGTGGGGATCGAAAAAATACCTGAATATGGAATTATTAAAAGAAATGAAAATTAACAAAGAATATGCAGCTTAAATTATGAAACTGAGTTGAGACCAGAATCAAAAGTGCGAAAAATATTTGACACTACCACCGGGGATACCGCAACCAGGGACGACGCCCATTTGAAACGTTTCAAATGGGGATAGAAATTAAAGGAAGAATGGAAAAGGAATCCGCCTAATAAAAAATAGGCGCCGAGAAGGCTGAGTGTACGGGAGGTATTTGACTTTTACATTTTAAAAAAGAAAAGTCTTTCAGTTTCTTCTGAAATCTTGAAACCAATTTTTTCGTAAAATTGTTTTGTTCTTTTATTCCATTTTGGCGTTTTTAATTGCCAGATTTTTATTTCAGGAAATCTTTGGAAAAGAAACTTAAAAATTTTAAGACCTATCCCATGTTTATGGAAGCTTGGTTCTATGAATAGACGGTATACATATGCCTCTTCTTTTCCTTTTTTCATAAACCAGAATGCACCGATTATATTTTGATTGGTGAGAATTTTATAAAAACATGAAGATTCTCTTAACATTTCTCTATGAAAATCTATAGAATCATAACCGGGTGGACCTTTAAGAACCTCAGCACCTACATCTATATCTGAATGGAAAGATTTTATAGAAATGTCAGTCACATATGCCAAATCTTCATCCGTGACCAATTTGAATGTAATGTCTTTCATTTCTTTCCGAAGATAACGTATTTCTCACCTGGCGGTGTGGAGCGGCAGCGGAACACCGGTCAGGTGCAGAAAGTTGTTAAATGCTGCGAAATATTATTGCTCCATAATTTAAAATCCGCATGCTAAACACTCTGCTCCGTTATTTGAATTATATTCTGCATACCAATAGTGTCTATCATTTATGACGCGAAAATCTAAACTTTGCGTTTCATATGGTTTATGAAATCTATCCTTAAGGATAACAAGTTTTCGACATTTTGGTGGCCATGCCGATTCTTCAGATACTTTGTTGCCTCGTTCTAATTCAGCCTTGAGAATTGAGTTTAGTTCTTCTGATGCAAACACGAATTCACCTTATGGCATTTAACCATTGATTATCATGTCAAAGTTACCTGATAATTTGCAACATAGCCTATTATCAGGTAACTTTACCTTCATAGAATTACCTGCCGAAATTGATAAATGTCAATGCCAAAAGAAAAAAAATACTGGAGCCGATCCGGGGCTTGATGAGAGTAAGGCACTAGTCCATTCATACAGAAAGGATCTATTGCGACTGGATTAAAAGATTCATTCTTTTTCACAATATGAAATCCAGGGCAGACCTGCACAGGGGAGAAAAGAAAGTAGAACGATTTTTAACCTGGCTTGCCGTGGAAAAAAATGTTGCCCTGTCACCCCAGAACCGTCCTGGTGTTTCGATCTTTGAACAGCAGCCTGATAAGTTCTTCTCTCCGGTTGGGGACTGTGGCGGAGATATCGCGGGGGATTCCTTACAGGCTCTTGATGGAGCGGAGCGGCAAAAGGGGGGCCTGTTTGAGCGTCAGCGAGTTTTCAGCCTTTCGCGGGGCGGAATGTAGAGCCTGTTGGAATTCTGCCCGCTGCGGAGCCGCAGTTTCCAACCGCCGGATATCCAATCCTGCTATTCCTCACCCTATCAATTCCCTCAGAACCGATTCCGGCCGAATGGGCGGTTAAGATTTCAAATTTTCGGCCAGGTATCAGAGATCTTATACCCTTCGGGCCAGGGATCTGTCGGGTCCAGCATGTGCTGGTGGGTGCCGGTGATCCAGGCCCGGCCCGAAACGGACGGGAGAACGGCATCCAGGTCTCCGACCTTGGTCAGGCTTTCCAGGCGGCAGAGGAATCTGGATCCGATAATGGATTCCCCGATATACTCCTGCCCGGGTTTGAGCATGCCCCTTTGGGCCAGGACGGCCATGCGGGCGGAACATCCCGTGCCCGTGGGGGAGCGGTCCAGCTTGCCCGGCTGGATGGCCACGGCGTTCTTTCCCTTGAGAACCCCTTTCTCCTCTGTCAGGGGGGCAGCCATCTGGCAGAAGGAGATATGGGCCCAGTCCGGGTTTTCCGGATGGAAAAACCCCAGCTGCTCATTGGCGGCATTGGTGATTTTAATGCCCGTCTCCACCAGGTCCCGGGCCTCATCCGGGACAAGGTCAAATCCCAGATCCGAAGCATCCGCGATCACAAAGGAATCCCCCCCATAGGCTGTATCCACCGTCAGGGTTCCGATCCCCTCCACCTCCAGGGATGCATCCAGCCGGTGGACAAAGGAAGGTACATTGAAAATGGTCATTCGCTTCACCCGGCCGTTGGAACAGTCTGCTTTGGCCTTAATCAATCCGCCCGGGGCCTCCAGGGTGAGCAAAGTTTGGGGCTCGGTCATGGGCAGAATCCCGGTTTCCAGGAGAACCGTGGCCACGCAGATGGAGTTGGACCCGGACATGGGCGGGGTGTCCTCGGGCTCCATGATGATCCAGCCCATCTGGGCGTCGGGATTTTTGGGGGGCACCAGAAGGTTGAAATGGCGGAATACTCCTCCCCGGGGTTCGTTGAGCATGAAATTGCGCAGACTCTTGTCCTTTGCGATCCACCGGGACTGTTCCCACAGGGTTTCCCCCGGCGGCGGGGCCACCCCCCCCACGATTACGTCCCCGACTTCTCCTTCGGCATGGCAGGAGACCGTATGGATGATTTTCGATGAATGCATGCCATTTCTCCCTGGTTTATTTTTCCAATACTTGAGGATTTACCATATGGGGCATGGAACCGGTCCGGTAGAATTCGATGATGTTCTTTGCTGCCCGCCTGGACATGCCGTCCCTGGCCTCCTGGGTGGCCGAGCCGATATGGGGGAGGACGCAGACATTTTCCATGGACAGCAACGGATTGTCCCGGTCCATGGGCTCGGGGTCTGTGACATCCAGGCCGGCCCCCCAGATTTCCCCGGACTCCAGGGCCCGGATCAGCTCCGGTTCGTTATGGACCGGTCCCCGGGCCGTGTTGATGAAGATGGCCGAAGATTTCATCCGGCTGAAGGCCTCCCCGTTAAAAATCCCCCGGGTCTCCGGGGTCAGGGGGCAGTGGGCGGAGACCACATCGCTTTGGGCCAGAAGCTGATGAAAATCCACACGCCTTGCATTGAGCCTCTCTTCGGCTTCGGGATAGGGATTTCTGCTGCAGTATAGGATATCCATGTCATAGGCGCCCCGGCACCTCAGGGACATTTTCATGCCGATCCGGCCCATGCCGAAAATTCCCAGGGTCTTGCCCATGAGTTCCATTCCCAGATGATCCTTGGGTGTAAAGGATCCCCATTCTCCCCTGAGGATTTTCTTGTGATTGAAAACCATTTTCCGGGCCGTGGCAATCATCAGGCCGAATGCGATGTCGGTGGTGGCCTCGGTCATGACATCCGGGGTATATCCCACGGGAATCCCCAGGCGGGTGGCATGGTCCACATCGATATTGTCAAAGCCCACGGCAAACTGGGAGATCATGTCCAGGTGGGAAGATCTGTCCAGAAAGGTCTTGTCTATCTTCTCGGTCAGGGTGCAAAGAACGGCATCACAGTCCTGGGCATGCTCAACCAGTTCCTCCGGGGTCATGGGCCGCTCCATGGGCCAGAACTTCAAATGAAACCCCTGATCCTTGAGAAGATCAATCCCAATATCCGGATACTGCCGGGTAATCAGTATTGTTTTTGATTTTTCCATGGTCTTATTCCTTTAAAAAAGGTCTTTCTCCTGGCAAAAATTATTGGATCCTATATTCCATCAGCAGCACATCAAAAACCAGATGGGCAAAAATCTTCTTTTCATAGACCCGGAACCCTATCTTTTCATACCATTTTCTTAACGTGGAATGCCCGGCGATAATACCGATACTCAGTTTTTTGACCCCTTGGTCTGCGGCAAGGGAAATGATATGATCGACTAGGCTCCTTCCCATTCCCTGGTTCTGAAACTCGGGAAGAACCGCCAGCCGGTTCAGATAGGCCAGACTCTTTTCCGGAAATTCGCAGGCCACGCATCCCACGGGAAACCGGTCTTTTTCCAGAATAAAATAGGTTTCTCCCCGGTCAACCCCCTGCTCAATCCATTCCCCGGTGCAGAATGAAGGGTGGGTGGGGGTATTTTCCCGGTTGATATTGAACATCCCGGCCACGGGGCGGTTTGCCCTTTGGATCAGATCCGCCAGAATTCCGGCCTCCTGAATTGTGGCCTGCCTTATCTTTCTCATCTATTCTTTCCGGTCAGGGAGCTTGCAAAATTCATGTCTGATGATTTACCGGTTATGGGTCTGGTTTTCCTTTGAACTTCCGGGATCAGAATTTTCTGATGATCACCACACCGGCGGTAACCAAAAGGATCCCTGCCATCCTCTGCCAGGTGAAATGCTGGACCGGCACTCCCAGGAATCCGAAATGATCCATGAAAAGGGCCATGGTCAATTGTCCCGCCACCACCAGGGCAAAGGTCAGGGCCGCTCCCAGCCTGGGGGTAAGGATGATGGTGGCCGCCACATAAACCGCTCCCATGCAGCCGGCCGTCCATACGGTCCAGTGGAGGTCCGAGGCCTGGCGGATCGTGCCAAACTCGGTACGGACCGCCAAAGCATAGATAAAGAGGGAGGCGGTTCCCACGGCAAAGGAGATCAATGCCGCATATACGGGGTCCCCCAGGGCACGCCCCATTCTGGCGTTGAGCCCGGCCTGGAGAGGGGCCAGCATCCCGGCTGCCAGGGCAAATGACAATAAGACGAATTTCATAACCGCTCCATTTTTTGCGGGGTTTCAGCCTGTTGCACCCTCTGTTTCATCAGCCGGCCAGGACCTTCACATTCACCTTCCGGCTCCTGGGGCCGTCAAATTCGCAGAAAAAGATGCCCTGCCAGGTGCCCAGGACCAGGGAGCCCTTTTCCAGGGGGATGATTTCCGACGGCCCGAACAGGCTGACCTTTATATGGGCTGCGGAATTGCCTTCCAGATGCTTGAAGTGATCGTCCCAGGGAATGACCTTGTTGATGGTGTTGAGGATATCGGTCTCCACGGCTGGATCGGCATTTTCATTGATGGTGACGGCTCCTGTGGTATGCATGGAACAGACATGGACCAGGCCGTCCCGGACCCCGGATTCCTGCACAGCCCTGCGGACCTGTGAAGTGATGTCGATCATCTGGGTTCTGGCGCTGGTTTTTACCGGAATGATCATGGTCTCCTCCTCGTATTCAACCCTAAGTTTACCGGGCAGGCCAATGCCTGCCCGGTTTTGTCCGGCAGAGCCGGGAAAACTATCCTTTCACCAGCTCCAGGGCTTTCTCCACGATGTTCCCGGCAGAAAATCCAAACTCCCTGAGAACCGTGCCGCCGGGCGCGGAGGCGCCGAACCGCTCGATGCTCACGACCCGGCCCTGGTCTCCCACGTATTTTTCCCAGCCCATGGAGATCCCGGCTTCAACGGCCAGCCGTTTTTTAATGCCCGAGGGCAGGACCCGCTCCCGGTAAGGGGCAGGCGCCTTTTCAAACCACTCCCAGGAGGGCATGGAGACCACGGAAACCTTCAGACCGTGGTCTTTTTCAAGGATCCCGGCCGCATCCAGGCTGACGTGGACCTCGGCTCCGGTGGCCAGGATGATCATATCCGCATCCAGACCCGCCTCTTTCACGGTATAGGCTCCGTAGTTGAAATCGATATTATCCCTGGATCCTTCCAGAACCGGAAGTTTCTGACGGCTCAGGAGAAGGGCCGTGGGGGAGCTGGTATTGATCAGGGCCTGTTTCCAGGCCAGGGCCGTCTCATTGGCATCGGCCGGGCGGACCACGTTGAGCCCGGGAATGGCCCTGAGGGAAGCCAGATGCTCCACGGGCTGGTGGGTGGGGCCGTCCTCTCCCACGGCCACGCTGTCATGGGTGAACACGTAGATCAGGGGAAGTTTCATGAGGCTGGCCACCCGGATGGCCGGCCGTACATAATCGGCAAAGACCAGGAAGGTCCCCCCGTAGGGGCGGATCCCGGAGTGGAGGTACATGCCGGACATAACCGCTCCCATGGCATGCTCCCGAACCCCGAACCGGATATTTCTGTTTTTCCAGGCCTCTTTCTGGAACTCCCCAGAGCAGTTCAGATAGGTTTTGTTGGAGGGGGCCAGGTCGGCAGACCCGCCCATGAGGGTGGGCAGGTTGGGGGCAATGGCGTTGAGAACCTGGCCCGAGGCTGCCCGGGTGGCAATGGGGCCGTCTTCAGGGGCCAGCCATTTGATATCCTTGTCCCAGCCCCCGGTCAGATATCCGCTGAAGGCATCGGCAAACAGGGCTGCATCCTGGGGATGGTCTGCCTTAAATACGTCAAAATCAGCCTGCCAGGAATTTTCAAATCCTTTTCCGTAGGCAACGGCCTTCCGGGTATTTTCCAGCACCTCTTCGGGCACGTAAAAATCCTTGTCCGCCGGAACCCCGTAGAATTCCTTTACCTTTTTGATCTCCTCTGCTCCCAGGGGGGCGCCGTGGGCATCGGGGCTGTCCTGCTTGGCCGGGCTGCCGTAGGCGATATGGGTCTTGAGCTTGATCAGGGTGGGCCGCTGAATGGCGTCCTTTCCGGCCTGGATGGCCTTCTGGATCTTATTGAGATCATTGCCGTCCTCCACCTCCACCACGTGCCAGTTCATGCTTTCAAACTTGGCCCCAACGTTTTCCGTAAAGGCGATGTCGGTTCTGCCTTCAATGGTGATGGAATTGTCGTCATAGATCAGGATGAGCTTGCCCAGGCCCAGGTGACCGGCCAGGGAGACCGCTTCCATGGCCACCCCTTCCATGAGGTCCCCGTCCCCGCACATGGCATAGGTGTGATGATCGATAATCTCCCGGCCCTCCCTGTTGAACCGTGCCGCCAGGTGACGTTCGGCAATGGCCATGCCCACGGCATTGGCCACGCCCTGGCCCAGGGGGCCTGTGGTGGTCTCAACGCCCGGGGTATCCCCGTATTCCGGATGGCCCGGGGTTCTGGATCCCCACTGCCTGAAATTTTTCAGATCCTCGATCTCCAGCCCGTACCCGAAAAGATAGAGCAGGCTGTAAAGCAGGGAGGAGCAGTGCCCCCCGGACAGGACAAACCGGTCCCGGTCAATCCAGGCCGGATTTTTCGGATTGTGCTTCAAAAATCGTTTAAACAGGACATATCCTGCCGGGGCCAGGCCCATGGGCGCGCCGGGATGGCCGGAATTGGCCTTCTGGACCGCATCCATGCAAAGGGTCCGAATGGTATTGATGGTTAACTGGTCTAATGTCTCATTGGCTTCTGCCATGGTTGGTTCTCCCTATAAAGTCTAATTTTTAATATTTTTATCTTAAGCTTGTAGTAATCAATAATAAATCGGTGCAGGCTTGAAGAAAAATTTGCCCATATGCAAGGCGCAAAGAATTTTCAGATCGGAGTGTACTCTTGTACGTGAGGATTTGAAAATTCTGCAGCAACTCCGCAGATGGGTGAGTTTCCATCCAAGCACTAGAGGGCTCTCATGAATTCGGGTTTCAGCTCTATCTTCCCCTGAAGCGCCTCTGAAATCAATTCCAATGTCTTTTCCTTGTCCCGGGGCAGCCGGGCCCGGATGGGCAGGTAATTGGAGGCATGGTTGGCATGGAAAAGTCCCTGGGTCAGATGGGTGTTTGCGATCATCTCCCCCAGTTCAGCCAGCATCTGCGTGGGTTCCAGCAGCTTGAACTCCCCGTTCCTGTGCTGTTCATGGAGTTCGGTCCCCGGCACCAGCATCAGACTCAGGGCCCCCACGAAATCCGGGTCCATGTCCGATAAAACCCGGCCGGTCTCCCGGGCATGGATCATGGAGCGGTCAGGCCCGGCCAGGCCCAGCAGAACCGTAACGGACAATTTGATGCCTGCCTTCTTGATCCTGCGGCCCATCTTGATCATTTTGGCCGAATCCGCACCCTTCCGGATTTCCTTTAATACCTGGTCATCTCCGGATTCCAGCCCCATATAGGCGATTTTCACGCCCAGGGAGGCCAGTTCCTCCAGCTCTTCGTCTGTTTTCATGCCGATTCCCTTGGTATTGGCATAGAGTCCCACACGCTCCACCCAGGGCAGCCGCTCCTTTATTCTTTCCAGGATGGGGACCAGTCGCCTCTGGGGAACGATCAGGGCATCCCCGTCACAGATGAAAAGCCGGTTCTGGCGGCGGCAATGGGTCCTTGCAAATTCGATATCCTCGAAAATCACATCATCTTTTTTGATGTTGAACCGCTTCTCCCGGAAGGTGCCGCAAAAGGTGCATTTATTATGGGAACAGCCCAGGGTCACCTGGAGCAGGATAGAGTCTGCCTCGCTGGGAGGCCGGATGATCATACCTTCGTAATGCATGGTGAATTCCACCTGTAATCTAAATTAAAACCAGGTCCGGCTTTAAGGGAAAAAAAGCCTGACAAGCCCATGACCCAGCCCCTGGAACCAAAACCTTCTTTTAACAGGTATTGGTTTAAAATTCAACCAGTTTGCGTCCTGATCCACTGTCAAAGCGCCACCTTCTGCCTTGCCTTCGGCCCTTCCTGGCCGGGAAGCCTTCCAATGCGCCCCGGTCCGACTCTTCGCACTTCTTACCGGCCATCGGAAAAAGTCCAAATCACCCATTATGACGGCACCGAATTTTCAAGTTTAGTGTCGGATTTCGATTCAAGCAATGGGTAAGAATCAAAGCATTCCCTTGACAGGGCAAAAGGCTTCTCTGATAATTATCAGAATTCAAATCTTCATGGAACCCAACAAAAAATATGATAAAATCAATCATCAAATACTTTATCGGCTTCTCTCTTGCCTTTATACTGATCTCTCCGGCCGTTCTCTTTGTTTCAATTGTTGAAAAAAATCCCCAGGTGGAAAAGGGACCGCCCTTGTCTTTTGACAAGGTCAAAAGAGTGGAACAACTGATCCGCACTCACAAACCAAGATTTATGAGATTCAGGCAAATCCGGAGAATCCGTATTCTGGAGCAGGATCTGAACCTGCTGGCCAATTACGGGGTATCCCAGCTAACCGGCAAAGATTATATCTTCCCCAAGGTCAGCCTGTCCGCTCCTTTTATTTCTTTTTTTGCCACCATAAAAATCCCCAAAACCCCGTTTGGGGAATATCTGAATCCGGAACTGGTTTTGAAACTGGACAAAAACAGGCCTGAAATCTTTTTCTTCCGGATAGGAAAACTCAAGATTCCCAAAAAAATCATAACCCCATTGGCTTCCCTCATTGGGCAATATTTTTTAAGCTCGGAGGTTTACAATCTGTTTTTGAAAAATCTGGATGCCCTTCGATTCGTTTCAATCCGGGAAAAGCAATTGAATTTTATCTATGAGTGGAACCCGGATTCCCTGTTAAAGCTCCATGAAAGCGGAAAGACCCTTCTCGTTTCACCGGAACACCAATTCAAACTCATCACATACACCAATGAGCTGACAAAACTATTGGATATTCTCAAGGAGAATCACCTCAAAAAGATTTCCCTTTCCCGGGTGATCCGCCCCCTGTTTCAATTCGCTGCGGGACAAAGTGAACTCTCCAAAGATCCAGTGCTGGAAAACCGGGCATTGCTCCAGGCATTGTCCCTCTATGTAATCGGAGAGAAACTGGACCCTCTGGTCAATGCAGACAAGCTCAAACAGGTCAAACCCCGGGTGGATATCCGGTTGACCCTTTACGGCAGGGAGGACCTGGTCAAACATTTCCTTGTCTCTGCAGGACTGGCCGTTTCCGCCGGAACCAAGTTGAGCCAATTTGCCGGAATTGCCAAGGAAGTGGGTGATTCAAATGGGGGAAGCGGATTCAGTTTTGCCGATCTTGCAGCAGACAGGGCAGGCGTGATGCTGGGTGAAACAGCCATTGCCTCTCCCAGCCAGGCAAATAGAATTCAAAGGCAAATGAAAAACAGTAAAGGAGAAAGCCAATTCATGCCCCGGATTGATCGTCTGCCTGAAGGCATCATGGAGCTTGAATTCAAAAAACGGTATACGGATCTGGATTCCAAAGCCTATGCCCTGATTGATGAAGAGATCAGCCGAAGAATCGGGGAATGCAGCGTGTTCAGATGATCTGATTACTCCTGAACCAGCATCTCCCTGAGCCCGGACAGCCGCTGGGCGGTGCGATTGTTCCCAAAGGCGATTTCAAAGGCCCGGGAGGATCCCACGATGATGACCAGTTCCCGGCCCCGGGTCATGGCCGTATAGATCAGGTTTCTCTGGAGCAGGGGGAAATGGGCCGTGGTCAGGGCGATGATCACGGCCGGATACTCGGAGCCCTGGGATTTATGGACTGAAACGGCATAGGCCAGGGTCAGTTCGTCCAGTTCCAGAATGTCATAAACAACGGACCTGCCCTCATAATCCACAACCACCTGCCCCTCTTTCCTGTCCACCTCCAGGACCCGGCCGATATCCCCGTTGAACACATCTTTTTCATAGTTGTTTTTCAGGTGCATGACCTTGTCCCCCGGCCGGAACACAAGGCCCCGGGCCTGGATGCCTTCCCCGTCCGGGTTTAGAACGGCCTGGAGCCTCTGGTTCAGGTTGATGGTCCCGGCATCTCCCCGGTGCATGGGGGTCAGGACCTGGACTTCTTCAACATGGGGAAAAACATGGGGAATTCTTTGAGCGCAGAGTTCCAGAATGGTTTCCACCACTTTGCCGGGCTCCTGGTTTTCAATAAAATAAAATTCCGAGAGGCCCTCTTTGGAGGCCTGTTTCAGATCGGGCATTTCCCCGTTCCGGATGGAGTGGGCATGGGTGATGATGGGGCTTTCCTGGGCCTGTCTGAATATCTTGGTCAGGAAAAAGCTCTCTACCCGGCCGGATTGGATGATGTCGGACAGGACATTTCCCGGTCCCACGGAAGGAAGCTGGAAGGTGTCCCCCACCAGGATGAGGCGGGCCCGGGCAGGCAGGGCCTCCACCGCACGATACATCAAAAGGGTGTCCACCATGGATGCCTCGTCCACCACAAAGACGTCCAGGGCAAGGGGATTGGTGAAATTGCGTTCAAAGTCGCCGGTCTCCTGGTTGAATCCCAGGAGCTTGTGAAGGGTAAAGGCCTTTTTTCCGGTCACCTCGGAAAGCCTGCGGGCTGCCCGGCCTGTGGGGGCGCTTAAGACCACGGTCTGATCCAGCTTTGAAAAAACCGCGCACAGGGCCCTGACCAGGGTGGTCTTTCCGGTGCCGGGACCGCCGGTGATCACCGATATCTTGCAGGCCAGAACCCGGGAGACCACTTCCAGCTGCTCCTTGGATAATTTCACGGCCAGGGAGGTCAGAACCTGTTCCAGGATCTCCTCCCCGCTCAGGGAATGCCCGGACCGGGGCATGGAGAGCAGGGCCTTTATCCTGGAGGCAATGCCCGTTTCCGCCCGGAAAAGGCGGCTCAAATAAACCCGGGTCTCGATCTTTCCCGGAAAAGCCCCCGGTTCCTGAAGCTCTTCTCTTTCCGGGTCCGATTCAGGCTCTTCCACAGTTTTCACCTCCAGGATCTTGACCTCTTCCTGGTCCGCAAGATCGTCAAGGGCCTCTTCCAGGTCTTCCGGCTTCACCCCGGCTGTCCGGGCACTGAGGGCAAAAAGATCCTTTTTTTCCGCATAGACATGGCCCTCCTGCTCAAAGGCCCGAAGGCGGCAGATAAGACAGGTGGACAGACGCCGGGTATCCTCTTTTTCCACCCCCCGGGCCCGGGCCAGGCTGTCAATGACCCTGAAGTCGATCCCGGGGATATCCCTGGCAATGAGATAGGGGTCTGTCTCCAGTACGTCCAGGGATCTGGGGCCGTAAGTTTTAAGGATTGTGCCGGCATGGGAGATGCCGACCCCGTGATCCTGAAGGAACTGCATGACCCTGCGGACCGAGTGATGGGTGTTCCAGGCCTTTTCAATGAGCCTTTTTTTTGCCCGGCCGATGCCGTGGACCTCCAGGAGCTTTTTGGGTTCATTTTCAATGATCTCAAGGGTATGCTCTTGGAACTGGTCCACGATCCGGTCGGCCAGGGACCGGGAAATTCCCTGTATCATGCCGGATCCCAGGTATTTTCTTATCCCGGACACCGTGGCCGGCAGACTGACCTGAAAAGAGTCTGCCTGGAACTGGTCCCCGTACCTGGGATGGGAGATCCATTTCCCGGTCAGGTCCAGGGTTTCCCCCTCTGCCACTCCGCCCAGATGGCCCACCACGGTGATGGGATCATGGATCTTATCCACCCGGATGCGGCAGACCGTATAATGGTTTTCCGGATTCTGGTATGTGAGCCGGGTGAGAACCCCTTTGATTTTGATCATGGGAATAAAAGGATGAAGGATAAAGGATAAGGGATGAATTTCATTATCACTGAAGCCTGTTATCCGCTATTCATTGGACCCGATTGGATGGTTCGTGATCCATTGGGCAGCATCGTAAAGATCTTCTCCAAAATAGTCCGGAACAATTCCTTTCCGGGCCAGGTCTTTCCGGGCGTTTCTCCCATTGCCCGTGGCCACCAGGCAGGTCAGGCCGCAGCCGGCATTGATCCCGCACTCCACATCCTTGGCAGAATCCCCGACCATGACGGCTCCTGCCGGATCAATTCCGTAGACCTCGGCCGCTTTAAGGATCAGCCCGGGCCTGGGCTTGCGGCAGGAACATCCCTGATCCGGGGTATGGGGACAGAAAAAGATATCCCTGATCCGGCCGCCGGCCCCTTGAATTCCTTTTTTCATCTTGTGGAAAATCGCCTCAAGGGTTTGAAGATCGGCCATTTTCCGCCCGATCAGGGACTGGTTGGTGATAAGGATGACCTCGAATCCGTGCCGGTTGAGCAGGGCAACGGCTTCCGGGCTCCGGGGAATAAAATGAAACTCTGAAGGCTCTTTTATATATTCGGCGGAATCTTCATTAACCACCCCGTCCCGGTCCAGAAAAACGATTTTGACTTTTTGCTTTTGACTTTTTGCTTTTGGCTTCAAGCTCTATTCTCCCACGGCAAATGCCCTGTCAAAAGCCCCCTGGGCCATAATCCTCTCGCTGAACCGCCGGGCATCCTTGAGATTGGAGAACCGCCCGATCCTGACCCGGTAAAAGAGCCCCCGGTCATCTTCGTAGGTCACCATATGGGCATTCTCATAGGTGGCGGATAATTTTTCCCTGTAATTTTCAGCATTGGCCCGGCTCTTAAAGGCCCCCACCTGAACCGTGAAATTGCCCTTCCAATAATTGAGGGGTTTGAACTCAACCGGGTCTTTGGTCTTCTCGGAATAGGAGACGGCCCGTCCCAGGGCGGTGAGCCTCACCCTTGCCGTGCCCGGCCCCACAATGCCGATTTTTTTTGCCCCGGTATAGGAAAGATCAATGATCCTGCCCCGGACAAAGGGCCCCCGGTCATTGACCCTGACCTTGATGCGCCGGTTGTTCTCCAGGTTGTGAACCATGACCCAGGTGCCCATGGGCAGGGTCTTGTGGGCCGCCGTCATGGCGTACATATTATAGGTCTCGCCGTTGGAGGTCTTGCGGCCGTGGAATTTACGGCCGTACCACGAGGCCTTCCCGGTCTGGACAAACCCGTCTGCACTGGCAATGGGAACATATTCCCGGCCTTTTATCCGATAGGGTTTCTGGGTGGCCGGCACCCTGCCGGAGGAGGGTTTTCCCGATGATCCGGGAGGGATATGCCTGGAATAGCCTGAATCCACATGCTTTGAACAACCCGGCATGAAAAGGGCGATCAGGATCAGGATTCCAAGGGCAGCGGTCAGGGGTCTGAAATCAGGTTTCATCATGCAAATGCGTTTTCCAGTACTTTCTCCATCTGGTCGGTAAAATAAAAATCCATCTGGGTCTTGATATGGTCGGGGACGTCTTCCATGTCTTTCTCGTTCCACAGGGGCAGGATAATGGACCGGATCCCGGCCCTGTGGGCGGCGATCACCTTTTCCTTGATCCCTCCCACGGGCAGCAGCTCCCCCCTCAGGGTGATTTCGCCGCTCATGGCCAGGCGGGGCCGGATCTTTTTTTCGCAGATCAGGGAAACCAGAGCCGTGAGCATGGTGATCCCGGCAGAGGGTCCGTCCTTGGGAATGGAGCCTTCGGGAACGTGGATATGGATATCATGGGTTTCAAAAAAAGAGTCTTTTACCTTGAGCTTTCCGGCATTGGCCCGGATATAGCTCAGAGCCGTGGAGGCCGATTCCTTCATCACATCCCCGAGCTGTCCGGTCAGGGTGAGCCCTTTGCCGCCTTTCATGGCAACGGCCTCCACAAAGAGGATCTCCCCTCCCACCGGGGTCCAGGCCAGGCCCACCACCACCCCGGGATTCTTGATTCTCAGGGCAAGGTCGGGCATGTTCCTAACCGGCCCCAGGTACTCCCGGATCTCTTTCTGGCCGATGATCAGGCTCTCGGCCTTTTCTTCGGCGATCTTGGCTGCCACACCCCGGCAGATGGTTCCGATTTCCCGTTCCAGGTTCCGCAGGCCCGACTCCCGGGTATAGCCGGAGATGATCTTCTTCACGGCCCCGGATGTGATTTTGATCTGGGTGGCGTTGAGCCCGTTGGCTTCCCGCTGCCTCGGGATCAGATACCGGGTGGCGATCTTGAGCTTTTCATCCTCGGTGTACCCGTTCAGCTCCAGAACCTCCATGCGGTCTCTCAGGGGAGCCGGAATGGTATGGAGGACATTGGCCGTGGTCAGGAACATGACATCGGAGAGGTCAAAGGGAACATCCAGGTAGTGGTCGGAAAAGGAGAAATTCTGCTCCGGGTCCAGAACCTCCAGAAGGGCGGAGGAGGGATCTCCATGGTAGGAAGAGTCGACCTTGTCTATCTCGTCCAGCATGAACACGGGATTTTTTTTGCCGGCCTTTCTCAGGTGCTGGATGATCCTTCCCGGAAGGGCGCCCACATAGGTCCTTCGATGTCCCCGGATCTCGGCTTCGTCCCTTACGCCTCCCAGGGCAATCCGGACAAACTCCCGTCCCAGGGCCCGGGCAATGGACCTGCCCAGGGAGGTTTTCCCCGTACCCGGAGGACCGGCAAAACAGAGAATGGGCCCCTTGGAATCTTTTTTCAGCTTTCTGACGGCCAGGTACTCAAGGATCCTCTTTTTGGGTTTTTCCAGGCCGTAATGATCCTGGTTCAACACCTGCCGGGCCTTCTGAATATCCAGCCTGTCTTTTGAGGCCTCATTCCAGGGCAGGGTGGTCAGCCAGTCCAGGTAGGTGGAAGCCACCACGTACTCCGAAGAGGAGGGGTGCATCCGGGCCAGGCGCTGGAGTTCTCTTTCCGCTTCCTTGCGGGCCTCGTCGGGAAGCTTCTTCTTTCGTATCAGGGTCTGATACTCCAGGATCTCAACGCTCTCGTCCTCGGATTCCCCCAGTTCATCCTTGATGGCCTTGAGCTGCTGGCGAAGGTAGTACTCCCGCTGGCGCTTGTCCATGTCTTCCTTGACCTGACTTTGAATCTTGGATCCCATCTCAAGGATTTCAAGCTGATCATTGACCAGGCGGGTGACCTTTTTCAGCCTGCGGGTCACGTCCAGAAGTTCGAGGACCTTTTGCTTCTCCCTCACCGGCGCGTTGATGGTGGAAGCCACCATGTCGGCCAGGGCATTGGGTTCCTGGAGGGACTTGATCATCTGGCCCAGTTCAGAAGGCAGGCCCGGGGAAAGGTCAACGATCTTCTCATACTGTTCGACAATATTGGCCATCAGGGCCCGGTTTTCAACGCTGGGATCGATGTTCCGGCTTTCCATGACTTCTATTTCAGCCTGCATATAGGGCTTTCCCTGGATATACCGGGTCACCTTGAAGCGGTTAAGGCCCTGGATGAGAAGCTGGGCCTTTTCATCCTCCATCTTGGACATCTTCAGGATTACGGCCACGGCCCCGATCCGGTAAAGATCGTCGGCCGTGTGCTTGGAATCGATATCCGAACGCCGGGAGAGCAAAAGACCGAGCATCCGGTTGCCGGCCATGGCTTCGTCAATGAGATCAATGGCCTCCTTCTGGATCAAAACCAAGGGCAGAACCATCTTGGGGAAGAGATTGGTATCAACAATGGGAAGAATGGGGATGATGCCGGGGATGTCGTTTGTGGAGATCTGGGCCGAGGGGTGTCTGATATCCTCCATGGAAAGTCCTTTTTGGAAGCCTAGGATTTAAGCAAAGTCTATGGAAACATTTTTTTCATGCTGGAAGTCCCGGGTGAGAAATTTTCCCAGGGTCAGCTTGAGAAAGCCGTTGGAAAAAGTGGCCGAGACCTTGTCCACGTCAATGACGCTGGGCAGGTAAAGGACTCTCTCGAACTGGCCGAATTGAATTTCAGCCAGCCTGTAAGTGGCCGTTGGATGGGGCTGGCGGTTTTTTCTGGACCCGGAGATCTTTACAGCCTTGCCCGATACCTCTATGACGATATCTTCCTTGTTCACGCCCGCGATCTCCGCCTGGATAATAATTTCCGTCCGGGTTTCAAATATATCCATCTGGGGTTTCCAGACGCGCTTTGAAAAGCAGAACATGGGGTTGACCGCTTGAAACATCTCGTCAAAAGATTTCTCTTCTGGAGCGTGTGTCTCAAGGTTATCCCCGAACCTTATCTCAATATGTTTCATAAAAAGACTCCTGATGCACCTATAATAAGATACTCCTTAAAAAATACCATTTGGGACGGATATTGTAAAGCTCAATTGAAAATCCCCTGAGAATTTCAATATTTGCGATTACTCTGACCGGGTCCGGGTTGTCCTCAATACCCAATGCCGGCCGCAGGGCTTCCGCTTTCCTGAGGGAAGGATTTTTACGGGCTCTAACCGTCTTTCCGCGAAAGGATGGTAAACCTGCATGCCCTGGGTTTGTCCACCCTGGAACTTGCATAAACCCCATGACAAGTTTATATTTCAGATTCAACCTTGGATGATTTTGGACCCGTAAAAGAAAAGGCAAAGGACCATGAAGGCAAATACAGACAGGAATGAAGACCGGACCGCCTTGGTGACAGGGGCGGGCAGGGGTATCGGCAGGGCCGTTGCCATGGATCTCTCCAGACGGGGAATCTTTGTTTACATCAATTACCGGTCCGGCCGGGAAACCGCCCAAAAAACCCTGGAGGCCATCCTTGCCGAAAACGGAGAAGCCCGCCTCCTCCAGTTTGACCAGACCGATCAGGATGCCTGCGAACAGGCTGTAAAAGAGATCGTCAGGGAGAGAAACCGGATCGATATCCTGGTCAACAATGCCGGAATCCGGGATGATCGACTCCTGGCCATGATGAAAAAAGAGTCCTGGCAGCGGGTCATTGATACCAATCTCACCGGATTTTTTCATGTAACCAAACCCGTAGTAAAATATATGCTGAAGAACCGGACCGGAAGAATCATCAACATCACCTCCGCAGCCGGGCAGACCGGAAATCCGGGCCAGGTCAACTACTCTGCGTCCAAGGCCGGCCTTATCGGCGCCACAAAGGCCCTGGCCCGGGAAGTGGGGAACCGGGGGATCACGGTGAACGCCGTTGCTCCGGGGTTCATTGAAACGGACATGATTCAAGGAATGGATAGGGAGGAAATCGCAAAGACCATCCCGGCCGGACGGCTGGGAAAACCCGGAGAAGTGGCCGCCCTGGTTTCCTTTTTATGCAGCCCAAAAGCGGCCTATGTCAACGGCCAGGTTATAGGCGTCAACGGAGGCATGATCTAAGGAAAAACATCCCCTTTTGCCCGATTCCTGCGTTGGATAAAAATTATAATCCTCAAAATACTTTCCGTATGCCTGCGGTTATAATTTTTATTCGCCTTGAACTCGAACAAAATTGAATGTTTTTCTTTTGGAACGGATCCACCCGGATATTCTAGAAAAGTTCCAGTGGAAAGCTCTTTATTGATCCAGGACAGATCTCAAGGCCCGGGAAAATTCATGCATGGAATAGGGTTTGCGGATGAAGCCATTGCATTCGGCGCTGGGGATCTCCCTGTCTTCCTGGGCATATCCGGCCGCCACCATGATTTTCACATCTTTCCGGATCTTTTTGATTTCGGCAATCACCTTTTGGACAGTCATCTTCTGCATGGCCGTATCCAGAACCACCAGGGGAATCTCATCTCCGTACATGGAGTAAATTTTCCCAGCCTCGATCCCGCTTCTTGCCGTGATCACCTTATACCCCAGTTTGATGAGAAAACTTTTTCCCACATGGAACATCTCCTCTTCCTCATCCACCAGGAGAATGGTTTCCGATCCCCTGAACCGGGAATCCAGTTCCTCTGTTTTCCCGGAGCCTTCTTCCGGTCCGCTGGTCTTCGTACCCGATGCCGGGAGGAAAACCTGGAAATCCGCCCCCCTGCCCATATCGCTCTCCACCATGATGAATCCGCCGTGATTCTTCACGATTCCAAATACCGTGGACAGGCCCAGTCCCCTGCCTTTATGTCCGCCGGCCTCCTTGGTGGAGAAAAAGGGGTCAAATATTTTTTTCTGGACGTCCTTGCTCATGCCCATGCCCGTATCTTTTATACGGATTTTTATGTATTGGCCCGGATCCACCTTGAAATGATAATCATGGTCTTTGTCCACCAGGACGTTTTCCGTAAAGACAAAGATCTCCCCCGGCTCGATCATGGCTTCGGATGCGTTGAGAAGCAGGTTCAGGCAGACCTGTTCCAACTGGGAATAGTCCCCTTCAATGGTATAAAGATTTTCTTCATAGGATTCATGGAAGAGGATATCGGTTCGTGTGGATCTGAAAATATCCAGGGCCATGGAGACCACACGATTGGCGTCCATGGGTTCGATCTGGTATTTTCCTCCCCTGGCAAACCCCAGTAGACGGTTGGTCAGTTCTGCGGCCGTGCCCACCAGTTTCCCGATCTGCTTGACATGGGAGGCCACCTTTTCCGTGGCGGTCAGATTAATGCGCATCAGGGAAAGGTGCCCCTGGATCCCCATGAGAATATTGTTAAAATCATGGGAGATTCCTCCGGCAAGGACACCGATGGCTTCCATTTTCTGGGCCTGCTGAAGCTGAATCTGAAGACTTTTAATCTCGGAGATATCCGTGACCACGACCACGGTCCCCTTCCCTGAATTAGAAGGGTCCAGCTTTGAAGATCTTATCCTGCAGTCAAAAGCAGACCCGTCCTTTCTGGCCAGCCGGGTTTCCGCCACGGCTGTACCGTATTTTTGAATGCCTGACATTAACTGGCTGCAGGTGCGTTCATACTCGGTTTCGCTGGGATAGAGAATCCGCACGTTTTTTCCGCTGAGGGAGCCGTGCTCATATCCAAGCATGGCGTATAAATTATCGTTGGCCCAGGTAAGGACCCGGTCCACGGCAATGCCTATGCCGGCAGGGGAGGCGGCCAAAAGGGTCTTCATCTGGTTGAGGGTCAGGCACTCGGCTTCCGGAACATCGGTGCATCCACATGGCCCGATCTGTTCCATCAGTCTCTGGATCCTGTTTGCATCTGGTTTAGAGCTTTGAACGGTCATGGCCGCCGGTGCTCCCGTTTTCTTTAAATTGACTCGGAATTGACTAATTGATAAGTATAGCAGACTTTTTGAAAAAATTTAAGGGTTAAATAATGATAAAGAAAGTCTGCCTGCTGCCGGCGATAAAATATTTCCCCTCCCTTTTGAGCGGATTGATGCTCACTGCCTGTTTTCCGAATCCGGGACTGGGGTTTCTGGCCTTTGCCGCCCTGGTTCCCTTTCTGGTCGCTGTAGATTCCCTGGAAGCCGGTCAGGCATTTTATGCCGGGCTTGTGACAGGTCTGGTTCATTATATCACCCTCATCTACTGGATTATTCCCACCCTGTCCACCTACGGCGGACTCCACCCCCTGCTTTCTTCCTCGGCCCTCATTCTTTTAAGCTTATATCTTTCCCTTTTCCCGGCCCTGTTTGCTTTTATAATGAAAAAACTGGATCCCCATCCCCTGTTTCAGCCCCTATTGGGCGCCTTTGTCTGGGTCGGCCTGGAATTTACCAGGACCCATGTCTTTACCGGATTTCCCTGGGGGGTCCTGGGTTACACCCAATATGCCAACCTGACCCTGGTCCAGACGGCGGACCTGACCGGGGTTCTGGGACTCTCTTTTCTGATCCTGCTCTCCAATTATCTTTTGGCCTCCCTGTGGCTGTTTTTTAAAACCCCCTCCGGCCGCTCCCGGCCGGGCTCCAAAATCCGGGCCTGGGCATGCCTGTTCTATATCCTGCCCCTTTTTGCCGGGGCTTTTTTCTACGGAAAAACCAGAATCCTGGACATGGACCGGGCCATTGAATCGGCTCCCCAAATCGGCATCGCCCTGGTCCAGGGCAATATCCGCCAGGATTTAAAGTGGAGCCCGGCCTTTAAACAGGAAACCATTGACAAATACGCGTCCCTTTCCCTTACCGCCTCAACATCAAAACCGGATCTGATTATCTGGCCCGAGACCGCCCTGCCCTTTTACTACGGGTACGACACGGCCCTTTCCAACCGGATCGATCAAGTTGTCCGCAAGGCAAGGACCCCTTTTCTCATCGGAAGCCCGGCATTTGAGAGAGACGGGCAGAGTCTCTCCTATTTTAACCGGGCCTATATGCTCGATTCCCTTTCCCTGGTACGGGGCCACTATGACAAGGTCCATCTGGTTCCCTTTGGAGAGTATGTTCCCTTTGGAAAATATCTGGCCTTCATGGAAAAGCTTACCCAGGAGGCCGGGGACTTCTCCCCCGGAACAACCGGGTTTGCCCCTTTACAATTCACCACCCGGCAGGGAGATGAACACAGCACAGGGGTCCTGATCTGTTTTGAGATTCTTTTCCCCTCCCTGTCCCGGGAATTTGTCAGAAACGGGGCAGACTTTCTGACCACCATGACCAATGATGCCTGGTTCGGCCGCACCTCCGCACCGGCCCAGCATTTTTCCATTGCCGTACTCCGGGCCGTGGAGAACCGCAGAAGCGTTGCCAGGGCGGCCAACTCCGGCATCTCCGGCTTTATCGGCCCCGGGGGACGGATTCTTGACCGGACCGGGCTGTTCCAGGACCGGGTATTGGTAAGGCAGATTCCCGTGCTCAGGGAAATTTCCTTTTACACCCGGCATCCCTTTGTCCTTGTCCTGGCGGCCCTGGTTGCAATTTCAGCCGCTTTTATGGTAAAAGTGGTGAAAAAACCCTTGAGGAGAACCTGAAAATGAGCGCAGAATTAAAACAGACCATCTCAGCCATTACCGCCAAAGCAGACAAACTCAAGGAGTATCTTTGACCTTCCTGTCAAGGAAAAACGCCTCCGGGAACTGGAACATTTCATCGCCAAAGAAGATTTCTGGAACGACGCAGACAGGGCCACCGAGCTGTTAAAGGAGAGAACCACCCTTTCCAACCTGGTGGAAACCTGCACCCTGATCTTTGAGGAAATAGAAGATGCCGGGATCCTCCTGGAACTGGCCCGGGAAGAAGAAGACAGTGAAAGCGAGGCAGAGGTGGCCCGCCTGGTGGAAAAGCTTGAAAAAAAAATCAAGAAATTCTCCATTGATATTACCCTGGACAATGAAGACGATGCCCGGGACGCGCTGGTCTCCATCAATGCCGGAGCCGGGGGAACCGATTCCCAGGACTGGGCCGAGATGCTGTTCCGAATGTATACCCGGTGGATCGACAAAAAAGGGTATAAGATGCAGATCATCGATTACCAGCCCGGGGATGAGGCCGGCATCAAAGGCGTTACCCTTCGCGTAACAGGACAGAATTGCTTCGGATTCATGAAGGTGGAGTCCGGGGTCCACCGTCTGGTCCGCATCTCTCCCTTCAACGCCAGCGGAAAGCGCCACACCTCCTTTGCCTCGGTCTTTGTCTATCCTGAAATCAAGGACGAAATTAAAATAGACATCGACGAAGGAGATCTCAGGATCGACGTATACCGGGCCAGCGGGGCCGGCGGCCAGCACGTCAACAAGACCAGCTCCGCCGTCCGAATCACCCATCTGCCCACGGGGGTGGTGGTCCAGTGCCAGCAGGAACCCTCCCAGCACCGGAACAAGGAGATCGCCATGAAGGTCCTCAAGTCCAGGCTTCACCGCCTGGAACAGGAAAAGCAGGACAAAAAGATGCAGAGCCTCCACGACGGCAAGGACGAGATCGCATTCGGCAACCAGATCCGCTCCTATGTGCTCCACCCCTACCGGATGGTGAAGGATCACCGCACCGACCATGAGATCGGGGATGTGGACCGGGTCCTGAATGGGGATCTTGATCCCTTTATCGAAGGGGTGCTCCTCTCCTCCTGAATTTTTCCGGATACTATGGATCCTTTTCTCATCATAGACAAGTACTATGCCCCGGGTTCCCGGCTCAGCGCCATTCTCAAGGATCACGGGGTCAAGGTGGCCGAAAAAAGCCTGGAGATCGCAGGGAACCTGCCCGCCTCATGGCAGGTGGATCTTGATTTCATTGAAAAGGCCGCCATTCTCCACGACATCGGCATTTTTAAGACCCGTTCCGAATCCATCGGCTGCAACGGGGATCTTCCCTATATCTGCCACGGTTTTCTGGGCCGGCAGATCCTGGACCAGGAGGGCCTTGACCCGGCCTACGGACTGGTGGCGGAGCGCCACACCGGGGCCGGCATCACCCTTTCCAACATCATCCGCAACGATCTTCCCCTTCCCCAGCGGGACATGGTCCCGGTGAGTCTTGCGGAAAAGATCATCTGCTGTGCGGACAAGTACTTCTCTAAAAGTCCCCCAAAAAACAATCTACCCATGACTGCCGGGAAGATAACGGAAAAGCTTGAAAAAATCAGCCCGGATCACGCCCGGCGGTTCGCCGGCTGGGCCGAAGAATTTCAGCTGGGGTAAAATCCGGGTTATCCTTTTGTACAGACAAAAATGGCGGCACCGTTTTAACTTTCAACGGTGCCGCCAGCTTGTGCGGCAAAGCAAACGAAAAAAACTTACGGGTTACCCATGGGTTCCGGCGCTTCTGGACAGATCCTGAAGCCGGCTCTTGTTAGAGGACAATAGATAGGTCAGGGCTGCCAGGAATACGATGAGGATACCGGTTCCCAGATTCATGAAGCCCTTGGCATTCCAATAGAGATAGGAGTAGCCGATGGCTCCGGGAATGATGCAATAGTAAAGAAAGACCATGAAGGTCTTTCTGACCACAACCCCTTCCTTGCCGAGCAGTCCCACAACGGCGGATGCCGCAACGATATTATGGATACAGATGGTGTTTCCGGCAGCGCCGCCGATGGCCTGCAGGGCTACGATCCAGGTGGGCCACTGCATGGCGTTGGCAGCCAGCGCGGGATTCCCGTCCACAATAAGCTGGGCGGTCTTGAACTGGAACAGGGAAAAGGTCATATTGCTGACCGTATTGGACCCGGCCACAAAGGCGCCCAGTCCGCCGATGATGGTGCAAAGCAGGGGCCACAATCCGCCGGAAATGGCGTATGTGGCTGCGGCCAGGGCATAGGGCATCTTGTCAAACCCGGCGGTTCCGCCGCCGGAATTGATAAAGACCTGCACCATGGGAACCGTGAATACCAGGGCGGTACCGGCACCGATCATGGTTTTGGCGGAAGTTTTCCACGCCCTTGCATAGGCATCCCCTTTCATGCCGTGGAGAAAAAAGGTGAGCAGGGAGACCACGACAAATACGCTGCCCGGGGAATAGCCAAAGGCGAAACTGGACCCGATGCCTGCAATGGCCGGGAACTTGATGGTCAAGGATTTCAGGAATGCAGTGACCGGAGGGGTCAGGCGGGTGAACAGCAGAAGGGCTGCGATCATCCCGTAGGGTGCCCATGCCATGGCACCGGACATGCCGCCGGGTTTGCCGATATCTTTAATCTCAATGCTGCCGGTCCATGATTCCTCCCACTTGGCTTTCTCCTCAAAATCCCAGGGTTTTCCCTTGGGCAGGAGGAATTTATTTTTGGCTGCCGTAATAACGATAAACAGGCCGACAGCACCGCCGATCATGGAGGGGAACTCAGGGCCGATAAAGGTTCCCACAAGAACATAGGGAACGGTCATGGCAAAGGCGGAAAAAATAGCAAAGGGCCAGACGGCAAGTCCTTCGGTAAAGGATTTGTTCTTGCCGAACAATTTGGTTAAAAAGGCCACCAGAAAAAGGGGGATCAACGCACCGGCAATAAAATGGAGGAGCGCGACCTTTGCTGCGATAAAGGCGATGAAATGATCATAGGCAAGACTGTTGAACTGCCCTGCGGCATCGACAATATGAAAGCCCAGTTTGGCGGCGAAATCATTGACAATGGTCTCGCTGCCGTTGCCCAGGCCGGATCCTACGCCCACCCGCATGGGGGTGCCGACGGCACCGAAGGAAACCGGGGTGCTCTGGATAATCAAACCGGAAACAACCGCTCCCAATGCGGGGAAGCCGAGCCCGACCATCAGGGGAACCGCCACTGCGGCAGGGGTTCCGAATCCGGAAGCGCCTTCGATAAAACAACCGAAAAGCCAGGCAACAATGATCACCTGGATCCGGCGGTCTTTGGTAATGTCCGTAAATCCGTTACGAATCTGCTGAAGACCGCCGCTCTCCTGCAATGTATTTAAAAGGAGAATAGAGCCGAAGATGATGTACAACAACCCTCCGGCCACCACAAGACCCTTGATGGTACCCCCAAGGATCTGTGCTCCTGACAGTCCCCAGATAAAGTATCCCACCACCACAACGGTAATATACGATAGGGGCATGGCCTTACTTGCCGGCCATTTCATCCCAACCAAGAAAACCGCCACCACAATAATGGGCAGCAATGCCAATAAACCTTGCAATCCGACACTCATAACACTTCCTTCCTAATTTCATTAAACTTAAATGATGAATTACCGGGATCCCCGGCTCACCCCAAGAGGCAAACCGGACAAACCTATGTCTTTCACTTTAAGTGATGGTTTTTTAATTAACTCTTTACTATTTTGAAGCCTCCTCGTTGTTTTGGTATACTTTGCCGTTTGCCCATAACCCAGGCCTCAAACCCTGGCAATTGCATCCGGGTTCCTAGACCACAGCCAAGAAAATTGGCATCTGGCTAGACCAGTGTTATATGCATCCGGGCATGCTATAATCCCCAAGGTCCTGCGTTGTCAAGAAGAATTTAAAAAGTATTTAAACAAAGAGTATCAACCCAGAAAAGAAACTCTGGGTAAGGTCTGGATTTTATGGTTTTTCTGTTCTGGTAGGACCATAGTACTCTTATACCAAGGCCAATATCACTAAGGACCTATAACAGCGATAGCGATTCCCAAAAGTATGTTCCTTTATTTTTTTTGGGCTCTGCTCCTCCCGGCATGAATCGGAATCTTGTTTTGAGAACAGCGATATAGCCCCTTTTCCAAGCCTCTGCGCCTTTGACTGAAAAGAAACAGGTCATGCCCACATGTTTTCAAATCATATAAACAGCCGGGAGGATCACCCGTGTAAGGATGGATGAGAATACAAGGCCTCCACCATGGGTGCTGCAATCCGCTATCTGGGATCCGGTTTCGTACCCGCCATCAACGGAAGCAGGCCGAGCAGGGTGGGGCAATATGAATATGGTTATCGATCGGAATGAAGGGGCATGGAAAGCCGGTGGGATCAGGCAAGGGAGAGAAGACAGATGGATCGGCGCAAACTCCCGGGATGCCGGGACAGAAAGCCACGGGGCTTCCTGCATTCCAACCGGACAGGACGATTGGAATTTACGGAATTCCCCTGCCGGGTTGGGTCCATTGATCCATAACCCACCCGGTTTTCCCGGAACAGGACAATCCAGTCAGAAAAAAATCTGAGATCATCAAAAACCGGGCCCGAAGCCTTGCTTCAGGCCCGGAATCAAAAGACTCGTTATTCCATCTGGTGCGTAAACGTGTCCATGAGCTTGACATCCCCCAGGACGGCCTTGGTGGTGATGGTATAGGTTCCTTTTTCCCGCATGTCCGCTGTGATGCCGAAGCCTTTGCTCATGGCCATGCCCATGAGCTTCTGTTTGTTTCCTTCATGGTTTTTAATAAGAAACCCCACCTTGCCCTTTTCTACAGGGTTGTGGTCCTTGTCCATGATATAGACCATGATGTGGTGGGGCTTGTCCATCTGTTTGGCTCCGTGGCCGGCATGGGCCGCGTCTTTTTTCTGGTTCATCTCCCGCATGTCCATGAGGTAGTAGGACAGCATGTACCCGTCCTTCATGGATTCGTGGAAGAGGTTGCCGATCCGTTCCGAGGAGTTGCCGTGGCCGGACATATCGTGGCCGGCCATTTTGGTTTTGGCAGAGCCCGGGCAGGGGATGAACAGGGAGATAAAGATAAGGATAAAAATGGATTTAAAAATTTTCATAGGTGCCTCTCTTGTGTTGTTTTATGGTTGATCTCATGGGTTTTCCATAAGTTGTAAATCACTGGGATGATGACCAGGGTCATGACGGTGGATGTCACCAGTCCCCCGACCATGGGGGCGGCAATCCGCTTCATGATCTGGGATCCGGCACCGGTGCCGTACATGACCGGTAAAAGGCCGATCAGGGTGGTGGCCACGGTCATGATCTTGGGCCGGACCCGGTCCACGGCCCCTTCGATGATGGCCCTGTGCAGGTCATCGGATGAGTTCATCTGCCCGCGTTTCTGCCGGCGCTCATACACCTCGTCCAGATAGACCAGCATGACGATCCCGGTTTCCGTGGCCAGTCCGGCCAGGGCGATAAATCCCACCCCCACGGCAACGGACATGTTGTACCCCAGAAGGTAAATCAGCCAGAACCCTCCCAAAAGGGCAAAGGGAAGACTGGCCATGACGATGACCACCTCCATGATATTGCTGAAATGAATATAGAGGAGGATAAAAATCACCATCAAAGTGGCCGGGATAATAATATTCAGGGTTTTCCGGGCTTTTTCCATATACTCGTACTGCCCGGACCAGACCAGGGAATAGCCGGCGGGGAGCTTGATGTTCTCATCCACCAGGGCCTTTGCCTGTTTGACATAGGTGCCGATGTCCATGTCCCTGATATCCACGAACACCCAGGCGCTTCGCTTTGAATTCTCACTCTTGATGCCGGCCGGCCCCTTTTTGATACTGATATCGGCCAGCTGGATCAGGGGGAGCTGGGCGCCTGAGGGTGTGGGCACCATGACCCGCCGCAGTTCCTCAAGGTTGTCCCGGAACTTCCTATTATACCTCAGATTTACCGGATACCGCTCCAGCCCCTCAACGGTATGGGTCACGTTCATGCCCCCGATGGCTGTCTTGATGATATCCTGGACATCTGCCACCTGGAGGCCGTATCTGGCGATCTCTTCCCTCTTGATGGTGAAATCCAGGTAATTGCCGCCGGTAACCCGCTCGGAGAATACCGATAATGTGCCCTTTTTATCCCTGAGCATGGCCTCGATCTTTTCCCCGATCCCGGCAAGGACCGTAAGATCCGGTCCCATGATTTTTATGCCCACCGGGGTCTTGATGCCCGTGGAGAGCATGTCGATCCGGGTTTTAATGGGCATGGTCCAGGCATTGGTCAGCCCGGGGAACTTTACGGCCTGCTCCAGGTCGTCGGTCAGTTCCTGGATGGTGATATACCGCTCTTCAGGCAGCAGCCAGGCAAAGGGAGCTTTGAGCACGGTCGGCCATCCGGAGAAAAAGCGTTCAATGGGTTTTTTGCGCCACTCATGGAGCTTCTTTCCCTTGACCTGTTCCGGCCATATCCAGGTAAGGGGTTTTTTCAACCAGATTGGCCAGGATGAAAAAAAACGCTTCTTTGAAATCATCTCAAACTCAACCTGGGGCCGGAGTGTAATCACGGTCTCAATCATGGACAGGGGCGCCGGATCCGTAGAAGTCTCTGCCCTGCCGATTTTGCCCAGGGTGCTCCTTACCTCGGGGAACCGCTGGATGATCTTGTCGGTCTGCTGTAGGAGTTCCTTTGCCTTTGTGATGGATATTCCCGGCAAGGTAGTGGGCATGTACAACAGGTCCCCCTCATTCAGGGGCGGCATGAATTCACTGCCCACACGGGTCATGGGAACCCAGGTTACGGCAACGGCGGCCAGGGAGATCAGGATCGTTATCTTTCGCCATTTCAGGACCTGTTTGATCACGGGCAGATAGATCCGGATCAAAAACCGGTTCAAGGGATTTTTATGTTCAGGGACAATCCTCTGGGGGGAGAGGCAGATTCCGAGAAACAGGGAAAGCACCAGGGCCAGCACCAGGCTCAGGTCCGGCAGGCTGACTCCGGAGAGCCCGAGGACAAGAACCGCCAGGGGCGGGCCTGCCATGGCCAGTACCCATATCTTCACTTTTTGAGACCTGGGAAGCTGCGGGTCAATGGAATTTTCCCTTACAAAAAAGGTCATGAGCACCGGAATAATGGTGATGGCCAGGATTGAAGAGGCGGCCATGGCCGTTGTCTTGGTATAGGCCAGGGGCCGGAACAGGCGCCCCGACTGCTCCATGAGGCTGAACACGGGCAGAAAGGAAACCGTGATGATGAGCAGGCTGAAAAAAAGAGCCGGCCCGACTTCCTTGGCTGAATTGATGATGATCCGGGTGTGGGGCAGATCTCCTTTGTCCCGCTCCAGGTGTTTATGGGCATTCTCCACCATGACGATGGACGCATCCACCATCACCCCGATGGCGATGGCAATTCCCCCCAGGCTCATGATATTGGCATTGATACCAAAAGGATACATGATCATAAAGGACATCAATATCCCCACCGGCAGGGTGAATATGGCCACAAAAGCCGACCGGAAGTGGAGCAGAAAGAGGATACAGATGACGGCCACAACCATCATCTCTTCGGTCAGCTTTCCCTTGAGGGTATCCACTGCCCGCTCGATAAGGGCGGACCGGTCATAGCCGGTGACGATCTCAACCCCGTCGGGAAGCCCTTTTTCAAGCTCCCCAAGCTTTTGTTTGACCCGCTGGATCACTTCCAGGGCGTTTTCCCCGTACCGCATGACCACGACCCCGCCCACGGCCTCTCCCTCACCGTTCCATTCAAGAATTCCCCGCCGCAGTTCCGGACCGATCTGGATATTGGCGATATCCTTGAGCAGGATGGGGGTTCCCTTATCGTCAAAGGCAACTGCGATCTGCTCCAGGTCCTTTATGGACTGGATATATCCCAGTCCCCTGACCATGAACTCGGTTTCCGCCATTTCAATGAGTTTGCCGCCCACATCGGCGTTGGAGCGCTGGATGGCCATTTTGATTTTCTGGATGGGGATGTTATAGGAGAGCAGCTTGTTGGGATCCACCTCCACCTGGTATTGTTTGACAAAACCGCCGATACTGGCCACTTCCGAGACCCCGGGAACCGCTGTCAGCTCATAGCGCACAAACCAGTCCTGGAGGGACCTGAGCTGCTGCAGGTCGGTGTTTCCATTTGTATCCTGAAGAATATATTCATAGACCCAGCCCACACCCGTTGCATCCGGACCCAGGCTGGGGGTCACGCCGTCGGGCAGGCGGCCGGAGACAAAGTTGAGATACTCCATGACCCTTGACCTGGCCCAGTAGATATCTGTCCCGTCCTCAAAGATCAGATAGACAAAAGAGTAGCCGAAAAAGGAATACCCCCGGACCACCTTGGCAAAGGGCACACTGAGCATGGCCGTTGTCAGGGGATAGGTCACCTGGTCCTCCACCACCTGGGGGGCCTGGCCCGGATATTCCGTGTAAATAATAACCTGGACGTCGGAGAGATCGGGGATGGCGTCCAGGGGGGTATGGATCATGGCCAGAATTCCTCCGGCAATGACAAAAACCGTGGCCAGCACCACCATGAATTTATTCTGAACAGACCACTCGATTATCTTTTCAATCATCACGGCTTCCTTGTCTATTCCATATCCTTAAAAAAATCGTCCTCTGCATCCGGGGCCGCATCCATGTCATCGAAAAAGTCGTCCGATCCTCCTGTTTCCAGGGTCTTGCCGGCCTTGGCCGGTCCCTTGGATTTTGATTCGATCATCTTCTGTATGGCCTCTTTGAGTTTGGATTCGGAATCCAGCAGGAACTGGCCCGAGACCACGATATTTTCCCCCTGAGTGAGGCCGCTGAGCACCTGCACCCGGTCCTGGTCCAGAAACATGCCCGTGGTAATCTCTCTTGGGGAGAACCGGCCGTTTCCCCTGGCAACGAAGACGATCTTTTTCTCTCCCGAATGGATCACGGCCTGGCTTGGGATCGACAATCCCTCTGCCCCCGGAGCGGTGTCGATTCTGATCCGGGCAAACATATCCGGCTTGAGTTCTCCGTCTGAATTGTCAAAGGAGACCCGGATGATCACATCCCGGGTCTTGGGCTGAAGATAGGGAAAAATATAGGCGATTTTTCCGGTATATGTTTTGCCCGGGATATAGGAGAGGGTCATCTCAACGGTCTGGCCTTCATAGACCAGGTTCTGTTCATACTCGAAAATATGGGCCTCCACCCAGATGACGGACAGGTCCGCAATGGTGAACAGACTGGCTCCGGTTTTCACATAGGCCCCTTCAATGACATCCTTGGACACCACCACCCCTCTGTAGGGCGACCGGACAATGAGGCTCTTCCGGACTTTTCCGGTTTTTTCGATCAGTCCGATCTCTTCCGGAGCGATGTCGTAATAGAGAAGCCGGTTTTTGGCCGAGTCCAGAAGGTCCCTGTTCATGGGGCTTTTGTTCCGCCTGTAATTTTTAAATGCGGAAAGAACCTCTTCCTGGGAGGCCAGCAGGGAGGGAGAGTAGATCTCGTACAGGGGATCCCCTTTTTCCACCACAAACCCCGTATAATCGGCATACAGCTTTTCGATCCACCCGCCGGCCTTTTCGCTGACGATTCCGGTACGGGTCTCGTCAAAGGTCAAATGGCCGTAGGTTCTGATGGTATGGTTGAGCATCCCTTTATCGACCCTTGCCACCCTCAGTCCCATGTTCTGTTCAACCACCGGGTTGATTTTTATGTCCACCCCCCCCTTGAGCTCGTCCTCGTAAACCGGCACAAGATCCATACCCATCTTGCTCTTGCCCGGCTCATCGTATATTTCGGTGGGGTCCATGGGGGCCTTCCAGTAGACGATCTTCCGCTTCCCCGTATCCTGGGTGCCGGACACCTCATCCTCATACACCGGTACCAGGTCCATGCCCATCTTGCTTTTGCCGGGTTCATCATAGATCTCGGTGGGATCCATGGGGGCTTTCCAGTAAATGATCTTTCGTTCCTGTTCAGCTTGGGATTTTTCCCCGGCCGGGGATGCCGGGGCCTTTTTGCCTGTGACCTTGAGCAGGAGAACCGTGCCCGTTGCTGTGGCCAGGGCAGTCACCAGGACAACGATTGCCAGTTTTTTAATATTTTCTTTCATCGTATCTTCCGGATTATGGGTTTGCCGATCCTTTTTTCCAGTTCTGCCACGGACTTGCCGAGACCGGTCCGCTTTTCGGCAATGGCCAGCCGTATTCCAAGCCAGTCCGTATAGGAGCTGATGGCCTGGGAAAAGGGAATGGACCCGGTCTCATATTCCCGGGAGGATACATCCAGGGCAGACTGGGACAGGGCCAGGATCTTGGATTCAAAAAGGGTGAGTTCCCTTAGATTTTTATCCGCCTCAAACCAGGCTTCCCGGATCATCCGTTCAGAGGCTTTTTTCTCTTGGATCAGGTTCTGTTCCAGGCCGGCCAGGGCCTGACGGGTCTGTTCCAGCCAGGGCTGGGCGATTCCGTTCCACGGCCTTTTGGGCTGGTTGTTTTTTCCAGACGCCAGGGTCTTTTTTAAAAATCCCGATGATGTCCCGGTCCAGTCATGGTCGTTAAATGAAAACCCCAGGCTGAAGGAGTCATCGGTCATGGATTCGGCCATCTCCACCATGGCCTGGAGTTTGGTTATTCTATGACGGATGAGTTTGATTTCCTGGCGCTCTTTTCCGGCAACGGGATAGAGGGTTTCAGGCAGGGGAATTTTGGGCAGGAGAGGCAATTGTCCCACGGCCCCGACCCTGGATTCCGCCGGAAGGTTGAGATTCTCAAGGAGCCGGGCCTCAATATTCCTGCGCTGAAGCCTATAGGTGGCCAGGTCCTGTTCCAGCAGGGCCAGCCGGATATTGATCTTGATCACATCCTGGAAGCTGGTCCGGCCGCTCCTGTAAAGGGAGGTGGCCACTTCCCGGAGCCGTTCCAGTGCCTTGATGGTGTCCCGGGTGATCCGGGCCGATTCGTCCACCAGGGCAAGATCCCAATAGATCTTCCGGGTAAGGGTGATGATGTTTTTTTCCATGATGGCCAGGTTTTCAAGGGCAATGGCGGCATCGGCGTCAACGGCCCGTCCCTTTAGGGCGGTCAGGCCCGGGGAAGGCCAGGACAGGCGGATACTGTTTTTCATGGCAGGATCAGGACCGGCCCGGTTTGCAGATCCCTTGATAAAGGAATCATAGGTCTTTAGGATATCATCCATGGACGCGACCTGGTCATAGGCGGCAAGTTTTGCCTTCACCTCTTTTTTGGCGGCCCGGAGCCCTGGATTGCGTGAGATGGCCAGGATCAGTATCTCTTCCGGGTCCACCTGTTTTTCGATGAGGGCCGTGCACTTTTCCTGGTCTCCTGCCAGAAGACGGATCTCCTTTAACAGGGCAGGATCGGCCGGAATAAAAAACCGAAATTTTTCCAGTTCGGAAGCCAAGGCCTGTTTTAAACGGAAAACCGCATCAATTTCGTCTGTTTTCGGCCTTTGTTTTACGCCTTCCTTTACCGGTCCTGGACCTTCAAAAGATGGGAAAAAATCCGGGGACTGATAGGTATCCAGTTCCTTTTTCATACCTGCGTAATCGGCCCGGGCCCACCCGGCAGAGGCAAAAAACAAAATTAAAATTAAGAACCTTTTTTTCATGGCAGGCTTCCCCCGTTCCCGGCTTCCTTTGGCAGAAGATCTTCACTCCCGCGGGGGGCCCGGCTTTTTTTCCGGTCCAGAATCACGCCGGCTGCCTGCTCCAGCTTCACCAGGGCCTGGCCGTAATCCGCCCTGGCCCGTTCCAGGGAGAGCTCAAAATTATAGGCTGTGGACTGGATTTCCAGAAAATCGGCCATCCTCCCCTCTCCCTGGTCCATCCAGGTTTGGGCGGTCTCCACCTGGGCCCGGACCTGGGGAATCAGCTCGTCCCGGTACAGGGAAATCAGCCGTCCGGAGTTCCGGAGCCGGAACCAGAGCCGGCTGATCCGGTCCTTGAGGGTGTTAACAACGTCTGTTTTGTCCGCCCGGGCCTTTTCCTTTTCTGCCTGGGCCTTGAGTTTCAGGCTCTTGTTTTTTCCCTGCCAGAGGGGAAGGTTCAGGCCGAACTGGACCCCCACGGCATCGTCACCGGCGTTGGAGGGGGGGGCTGCCACGTCGGGGCTGCCGATACCGGCATAGAACAGGCCCAGCTTAAACGTGGGCAGAGTTGAAAGTTCTGCCAGCCGGACCGCCTCCCGGGACCGGTTAAGGGTCTCGTCTGCAATGAGAATGTCTTCCTGATGGACCAGGGCCAGGCCGTAAATTTCATCCAGGGAAAAGACAATTTCCCGGGGAGGCAGGGACCGGGCCCTTCCCAGTGCCGCCTCGGGCGTCCGGTTGAGAAGGGTGTTGATCCGGGTCTTCTGGGTCTGCTCCAGTTCCTGGAGCAGGAGAAGGTCGTACTCGACCTGGGCGGCCTGGGCCCGGGCCTTTGAAACATCGTAAAACAAGGCCTTATCCCGTGCATAGGCGTTCTGGCTGATCTCCATCATCTGCCGGTTCACCCCCAGATTGGCCCGGGCGATCTCCAGGGCGGCCTGGATATAGGCAAGCTCATGAAAGGCAACGGTCACGTCCCGAACCAGGGTCTTTACGCTTTTATCCAGCCGGAGCTTTGCAATGGCCGCATCTGCTTCAAGGACCTTTCCCTTCTGCGCAAGGCGGCCGGGAAAGGGAATGGCCTGGGAAAGGGTCAGATTCCAGTCCTGGGGCCCCAGGCGGGTTTCAATGGGGGAGGGGAAATAGGTGATGGCCAGCTGGGGGTCGGGATAACTCTTCCCGATCCGGAAATTTTCGATAAAACCTTTCCATGATTCCTTTGACGAGGTTATCCGGGGATTTGATTCATAGGCATAGACAAGCAGATCCGGAATGGAAAGATCCCCTGAAAGTCTTTCCTCGATCTGCTCCAGCATCTCCCTGTCTCCTGCATGGGAAAAAGAAGCTGCCAGCAATAGAAAACCAAAGATGAATATTCTCCCCAATATGCCTTTTTTCATCATACCCTTTTCCTTTTCGGCTCTTTTTCAGATATTTTCCGTTGCCGGGTCGTTTGTTTAAACTTCAACGCCAGCAGAGTGATATCGTCTTTCTGGTTCATTTCTCCGCAAAAGCCTTTGGTTTCATCAAGGACGACCTTTATAATCTCTTCCGGGGACAATGGGTGGGACTGTTGAAGAACCTGTTTCAGTCTATCCTTCCCAAACCGTTCACCGGCCCTGTTTTCAAGCTCCCGCACACCATCTGTGGAGACCAGCACCACGGTCCCTTCGGGGATATCAGACCAGGTGTTTTCCCTGTATTTCCACTGGTCGTCCAGACCCAGGACAATTCCCTCACCGGAAAGCTCGCTCACCCCATCTTTTTCCGGGTGAAAAACCATTGCGGGTTCGTGCCCGGCCCGGATCCAGGTCAACTCTCTTTTTCCATGATCAACCTTCATCAAGAAAAAGGTAACAAAACTGCCTGTATCCCCGGAATCCATGCAGATAAGTTGGTTTACATCGTTTAGGATCTGGGACAGGGACCCGTTCTGCATGATCCGGCTTCTCAATAAGGCCCGTGTGGTTGCCATTAAAAGGGCTGCGCCTATCCCGTGGCCGACCACATCGCCCACGGCCAGATATATTTTCCCCGGGTCCCCGGGAACCTCGATCACATCAAAATAGTCACCGCCGGTTTCGTCGCAGTATATGGAACAACCGCTGATTTCAAGGTTTTCATTTGAAAGGTTTGCCGGCGGAAGAAGGCTTTGCTGTATCTCTTTTGCCAACCCCAGGGCCTCCTTCATTTCAAGTCTTTCTTTGAGTTGTTTTGTCATCCGGTTAAAGGTAAAGGTCAGCTCACCCACCTCATCCTTTGTCAACACCGGCAGCGGCTCTCCAAAGGCCCCGTCGGCAAGATCCTTAGCGGCTCTGGACACGTTTTTAATTGCGTCGGCCGTACCGGTGATTGCCGTCCTGATGAAGACAAGCACGCCCAGAATGGCGAAAAAACCCGTGATCAGATAGAAGCGCCTGAAATTCAGAATGGAACTGAGCACCTGACTGCCCGGAGAAATCAGAACTAGGCTCCATGGGGCTTCTTTCAGGTGGTAATATCCGCTGATTCTCTCCGGGGGATGTCCCGGTCCGAATATCGTTCCATAGGGGGTTTTGTTTAACGCTTCCAGGGTCTGCCTCTCCAATGGATCGGTTTCACCGAATCGGGCGGTCTGGTCAAATCCCTGCTTTCTGTCGGAAGCTTTTGTGGCCGATAATGTATGGCCTTCATTGTCGATTAAAAAGGCCGTATTGCTTTTCCACCAGGGTGCCTTGCTGATTTGATCAATTAAATCCTCAAAGGAGACAACAAGCTCAATCCGGCCGGTTATCCGGTCATCTGAATCCTTGATCTCTGAAGATAGGGATATGGTCTCCCGATGGAGTTGGGTATCATACCGGGGCAGTGAAAAGCGGATTTTTCCCATTTTGTTAAAATGAACGGGCTCCATGGGCATGGCCCTTCTTGGGCCCATACGGGAATCAGAACCCTTTGAATGTTCATACACCACATCCACCACGCCCTCCATGGCCTTTAACTGCTCAAGGATGAATTCCCGGATAAAAAAATCCTGTTCCTTGCCATGGCGGTCCCTTAACATCAGCAGCAGATCTTTGGGCTTGCTCAGCCGCATATCAATCAGGTGAGAAGCTTTCTGGAGATTTGCAATGGCGGTTTCCCCCCATTGTTTCAGGATGGCTTTCCGGGCATAAAGAAAGCTTGCCCATCCCATTCCCGCCAGAATAAAAAACACCGGGATCAGAACGAAGAGAGCGATTCGCTGCTGGAGTGTTTTGGGCTGCATGGCAAAGCCTGTCCTTTCTTATGGAACGGATAATGGTTTTCTCAACAGAACGACCCGGTGCTATGGTTCAATGGGATTCCCTGACATGTATGAGCATAGCATATCTTGTGCCATAAAAAAAATCCTGTTATTTCAATGGATTTAAAAATTAATAAAAAAAATTCCAAAAATACGGGCCAGCGAATGGAGAATAATCTACAATGGATTGCAGAATATTCTCCATTCGGCTTGATAAAGGTTTGGGTAAGGATAAAAATGAAACCCTCAAAAAAAAGAGAGGTCCCGATGGTTCGTCCAGGGGTCCCTTTTCAGGAACCGGTTGCTATCTAATTCGTTTTTCAATAGAATTAGCGGGTCCCAAAAGGGATACAAAGAAACGGAACTTTTCAGATGAACCCAAAAATAAAAAAAATCCTTTTCATCGGCCTTTTGGTGATGGTGGGGATCATCGGTGTCCTGCATTACACCACTCCGGGCCATTTGATTCTTTTCCATGACAGTTTCAGGAGGCTCTCCTATTTTCCCATTGCCATCGGGGCCATTCTTTATGGGGTCCGGGGAGGTCTGGCCCTGGCGGTCCTGTCCTGTCTCTCCTTTGTTCCCCACCTTTTCCTGTTCTGGTCCCAGGGGCCCGAAGCCTATTACTCGGAGCTTTCGGAAATTATCTTCTATCTGCTGGCCGGGCTGGTCATCGGGCTCATTTCCAGCCGGGAGAACCGACTCCAGAAGGAGTATCGCCGGATTTCCGAAAAATTGGCGAAATCCTATAAACGCCTCCACGAACAGGCCGTGAGGCTGGTTCAGGCGGAAAAAGAACTGGGGCAGGCCAAAAAACTCTCTGTACTCGGCCGCTTATCTGCCTCCCTGGCCCATGAAATTAAAAATCCTTTGGCCTCCATCCAGGGAGCCGCCGAGATCCTGGCCGACGAAGTCGGGGCAGACCATCCAAAACATGAGTTCATTGAAATCATGCGGTCGGAAATTCTCCGGCTCAACAACTCCGTGGATGAGGTTCTGGCCTATTGCCGGGGACAGCAGGCAGATAACCGGGACCCATATGAAGCCCTTGAAATCGTCATTGAAAAAGTCTGTCAGATGGCCGGCCAAGCCATCCGGGAAAAATCCATCCGGCTGGCTGTGGATAAAAATCAGGAGACCGCCCGGTTTCCGGTGGCTGAACCGGCCATGACCCAGGTGTTGATGAACCTGCTGCTCAATGCCGCAGATGCCGTGGAAAAAAAGGGAAAGATCCAGATCTGCCATTACAGGGATGAAACAGGCCGGATCTGTATTGAAGTATCGGACAATGGGCCGGGGATCTCCCCTGATATGGCCGAAGAGGTTTTCAATTCCTTTGTCACCTTTAAGGAAGGGGGAACCGGCCTGGGCCTGTCCATCAGCAAGCGGATCGTTGAACGCTTGGGCGGCACCATCCGGGTCACCCCCTCGGAAACGGGCGGGGCCTGTTTTCGTGTCTGCCTGCCCCGGAAAGAAACCCTGAACAGATGAGCCGGAGAAAATGAACCAGACCATTTTACTCATAGACGATGACCCAAACCTGCGGCGGGTGACCGAATATAACCTGACCTCCCGCGGTTTTTCCGTATTGACGGCCGATTCAGGCCAAAAGGGCCTTGAACTCTTTGATGCCCATGAACCGGACCTGGTGGTTTCAGATGTCAAACTCAATGATATGAACGGCCTGGACCTCTTGGAAAAGATCAAGCAGGCGTCCCGGGATACACCGGTGATCATCATTACGGCATTCGGGTCCATTGAAATGGCGGTTCAGGCCATGCAAAAGGGAGCTTTCCATTTTATCACCAAACCCTTTGACCGGGAGACCCTGATTCTTTCCTGTGAAAAGGCCCTGGAACTGAAAGGACTGCGGTCCAGAACCCGGCTCTTAACCCATGAGGTGAACCGGCTGACCGGTACCAAGGGCATTGTCTCTGCCAGTTCCGCGATGAAGGAGTTGCTGGAGATGGCATGCCGGGCTGCCAACAGCGAAGCCACCGTTCTGATCTCCGGAGAGTCGGGAACCGGAAAGGAGGTGCTGGCCCGGCTGATCCACCAGAACAGCCCCAGAAGCCAGGGGCCCATGGTGGCAATCAATTGTGCGGCGATTCCGGCCGGTCTTCTGGAGTCCGAACTTTTCGGCCATGTTCAAGGGGCTTTTACCGGAGCGGTTAAAAACCGGAAGGGGCATTTTATGACTGCATCCGGAGGCAGCCTTTTTCTGGATGAAATCGGGGAACTGGCCGTGGATGTCCAGGTCAAGCTTCTCAGGGCAATCCAGGAACGCAGAATCCAGCCGGTGGGAGCGGAAAAAACCCAGGGAGTGGATATCCGGATCATTGCGGCCACCAATCTGGATCTTCAAAAACGGATCGCCAAAGGGGAGTTCAGGGAGGACCTTTTTTACCGGCTCAGCGTGATTCCCCTGTTTATCCCGCCTTTACGGGAACGGCCCGAGGATATCCCGGCGCTGGTTTCTCATTTTTTAAAAAAGTTTGATGCCCCGGCAGATGTTTCTTTTACCAGGGAGGCCCTGACCGCCATGAAGGCCTATGCCTGGCCGGGCAACATCCGGGAGATGCAGAATGTGGTCGAACGCTGTATCATCCTGCGCAGGGGAGCCGTCATTGAAGCGGCAGACCTTCACCTGCCGGGAATGGCCCCAGACTCAACCGGATCAACCGGACTGGATCCGGTGATCCCCGATAAAGGGATCTCACTGGAAGAAATTGAAAAGGCATATGTGATTAAAGCGCTGGAAAAAGCAGGGCAAAACCGGTCCAAAGCCGCCCGGCTGCTCAAAATCCCCCGGCATGTGCTGCTCTACCGTTTGGAAAAATACGGATTGTAGAGGATTTCCCTGGACTGAGCCCAGACTCAGGGAGGAGCAGAGGTTTTCGCGGATTGGATTCCTTCGGGCGGCAAGACGCCGCTGGAGAAGGGATCCCTCCTCGGAGAAAATCATGGATGATTTTCGAGAATGAGCGCAAAATCTTTGCTCCTCCCGGCATGAATCGGAATCTTATTTTGAAAACAGCTTTATAAGGACCACAACCCGTCGCAAAAAGCCTAGGTTGCCTCGGCCGGGACATCGGGTCTCATCTTTTACGACAATTTCAATTTGATTTTTTGAATTGGCACAGATCTTTGACCAGGCGTTCAAGCTTTTGTTTCTTTACCCGTGTCCGGACGGCTTCCATTGCATCAGAGGACAGGGGGTGGGCATTCAGTAACCGGGCAACCCGGTCCCTGGACCATTGCCAGGCAACAGGGTGCTGGTGGACGAAAAGGGCAAGCTCAAACATGGATTCTTTCCTGTCCAGGGCTGCCATGAGATGGGCCGCACCGGCCAGCACATCCAATGCAAGGGGAGGCATCCAAAAGTCCATGGCCTTTTCCAATGCCGCCAGGAAATGGGATTTCGCCCCTGCAAAATCATCCAGCCCCAGGGCGGCCTCTCCCAGAGCCGTCAGGGGCACCACCATCCCCCTCTGGTGGGTTCGTTCTTTGCAGATCCCGATGCTTTCTTCGGCCAATTGGCGGGCCCGGGAATACTCCTTTTCCACAGCGGCAATGCGGGCCGACTCTGCAAGGGTCTCTGCCCTCATCCCCCTTAATCCGAGTCTGGAATAAATGGCCATACTCTCCTCCAGGAGATGTTTGGCTTTTGGAGAGTCTCCCCGGCTGAGGGCATTCTGGGATAGATATCTGAGGATGGTGGCCCTATAGCTTGGGTATCCGATTTCCTTTGAAAGGGGCAGGCTCTGTCTGAACAGCTTTTCCGCCGGGGAATAGTTTCCCAGTGACCACTGAATCCAGCCCAGTTCAGCCAGACAGAACATGACCGTCTGCCGTCGGCCCAGGTTCCGGGATCCTGTCAAACTCTCCCGGTACAATTGCTCTGCCTTCTCATAATCACCCAGTTGAGCCGCGGTTATCCCCAGCCGGAACAGGATGTCCACGATGCCCCGCTGGTCTCCGGCATCTTTAAAAACGGCAAGTGCCTTTTTGTAAAGGACCTGGGTTTCCCGGGGGTTTAGGCCGGGATGGGCCATATAACGTAAAACCCAGGCCATCTCCCTTTTTTCCCCGGATTCACCTAAAATTTTCAAGGCACTGTGCCGGATCTGAAAGGCCTTGTACTCTCCGCTGGGAGACTCGCAATGGAATCTGGCGTACCGGGCCAAAACCTTGCCCAAGATCGCTTTTTTTCTGTCATGGGCAGTGCTGCCGTGTGCTGCTGCCTCTATAATCTGCAGGGTCTCTTCAAATACCCTGTTGGAATCCGGGATTGTCCGGGAAGGGGAGAAACCCTGCCAGCCCAATGCCATTGCCGTCGGATAAAAGGTTTCAAAGCCCTCATTGAGTTCCCCCCGTATCCGGTAAAATTCGCACAGGCCTTCCATGAGATGTTCCATCTGATCAAACCTGAGTTGGATCACGGCCCTTTTCCAGGCGGCCCGGATGTTGTCAATTTCGACTTCGATCTCAGCCAAATCCCGGCCCTGGGATGGCCCGGTCAGACCGGCTTCCAGGGTTTTTAAAAGATCGGCAAAATAGATGCAGTGCCGATCTTTTGCTGCGGCCTCGGTATTTGGGAATCTGGCCAGTTGCTCCAATCCGAACTGCCTTAACAACTCATGGGTATGATATCGCCCACGGGTATCCGGCCGCAGCAGGGATTTATTCACCAGCGTCCTCAGCACGGTCAGGGGTGCACCGGTGATTGCCTGTGCTGCCCGGCGGGTAAAGCCCCCGCGGAATATGGACAATTGCCGAAACGCATCCTGCTCCGTTTCAGTGAGCCGTTGCCATGTGGATTCAAAAATGGAACGCATGCTGCGCTGGCGGACCGGAATATCATTCAGGCTGGTTTCCAGAAAGGCGAGACTTTTTTGAATCTCCAATGCGATTTCTCTTGGCGAAAGCAGATCGACCCAGGCGGCTGCCAACTGGATCGCCAGGGGCATTCCGTCGACCCGGCGGCAAATATCAATGACATCTGAGACATTTTCCGGAGTCAAAACAAATCCCGGCCGGACCTGCCCGGCTCTTTTGACAAACAGCCGGATTGCGCTGTAGGTCTCAATATCCTGTATTTCTCCGGTTCCCGGCTTTTTGGGGTAATTCAGACCGTTCAGGGCCACAAGGGTTTCCCCCTGCAGGTTCAGCCGTTCCCGCGAGGTCGCCAGAATTTTGATCCGGGGCGCCTCCATGAGGATGTCGGCCACCACGGTTTCCGCTCCTTTTTTCCACTCCGCCATGGAGGGCAGGGAAGAGGTCAGAAGATGCTCCACATTGTCGATTATGAGCAGAATCTCTTTGTTTTTTATGTAACCGGTCAATTGTGCGATCTGCTGATCCGCTTCCCATTGTTCCCGCGGATCCCTGACATGGAAAGAGAAGTCCACGGTTTCGGCAATGAGGGAAACCATGAAAACAGGATCATCCAGCGGGGCCAGGGAGACAAAATAGATACCGTCTAAAAAAGCTCTGGATTGCCGGCGGGCCGATTCAATTGCCAGACGTGTTTTTCCCATGCCTCCTGAACCTGTAATCGATATCAGCCGGCGGGCCGGATCCGCCAGCAGACCGGAAATCAAATCAATTTCATCTGTCCGGCCCACAAAGGGAGTCGGCTGGAGCGGGAGTTTTACCGGAGGAAGGCTTTTCTCTCCATAGTTCCGGGATTTTTGGGGCTGTAAAGGCATTTCCCCGGATGTGAGCTCCCGGAACAGGCGTTTGGTTTCCGGAGAAGGATCAATGCCGACGGACTTTTTAAGGGCTTGGGAGCAGCGCTGGAAAGCGGCCGCCATGCCGGCCTGGTCCCCAAGACCGGCATGGGCCTTCATCAGGGCGCAATAGGGTTGTTCCGATATGGCTCCCTGGGCAATCCAATGTTCCGCCCAATTGCGGGTTTCCCGCCAGCATGCCTGATCCATCAGGCGGCATAAAAGCAGCTGCATCCGGTCCTCATACAAGATTTTCAGCCGCTCCTGTTCCAGCAGAATCCATTCATCATAAAAGCCCGGCAGCAGCCTGTTTTCATATACCGATACCGATTCGATCAAGTCTGGCAGAGCCGTGTCTTCCTCCCCGCCCTTCAAAAAGATGTCAACATCCAGCCGGTAATCCGAGGAGGGGTTAAAACCGGCTGAAATTTTATCGGTGATGAGATACTCCTTCCCCAGTGATTTTCGCAGGCGCCACAATGCCTGGCGCAGGTTGTTCCGGGCATTGGCTTCTCCGGAGTCCGGCCACAGCAGGCCGGCCAGGCTTTCCCGGCGATGGCTCTTTTTTGCATTGAGGATAAGATAGGCCAGAAGAGACTGGGCCGGTCTGGAAGGGATCTCCACCGGCGTCTCGTCCATTTTTACCTCAAACTTTCCCATCAAACAAACCTTGAGCATTCCATTCCTCCGAAAAAAGAATCCGGTTTCATGGTGACCATGGGGCACGATGAATCTGGGGAAAACTATCATGGGGGTTGTTTAATTTCAATCTCAAGCCCGGCGGTTTTTGAAAAAAACGGAAATGGTTTCCCATGATGCAGCGGCAATTAACATTTGCGGAAAATCAAACTTAAAATTGAAAAAAACGTTGAATTAACGATGCAATAGACGCTCCCGTAACAGGTCTCTGCTACAAGCATGATCAAATTGACAAGGATCGGAAAAAAAAGGAGGACGGATCATGAACGGACCCATGACGAATTTTGAATCCGGCAAAATGCAGCACAAAGAACATGAGGCCTGGGCGGCCAGGCGCCGGGCCGGGGCAAAAAACCGCAAACCAGCCCCTGTCTTATCTAAAGTATACAAACTGGTATTGTCCATCATTGGGGCCGGCGCGGGGATCTCATATCTCCTGGCATTTTTGAACGGGCTGTAATTTTCGGCCGGATTCAGAAAAGCTCCAGCACCTTATGGGCCGCGGCCATGGGGGAGAGCAGGTTTTTACTCACCTGGTCGGAAACATGGGGGATCATTCCTGCCACGGCGGAATTTTGATTGAGCCTCAATTTCAGTCCCTCCTCCACCAGGGCCCACATCCAGTTCAGGGCCTGTTTTTTCCGTCTGTCCTCAAACCCCCGGGTCTCTTTCATGAGCCTTTGATGGGCAAGGATTGTGTCCCATACCGTCCGGGTTCCCTTTTCATCTACGGAACTGCAGGCAAGCACAGGGGTCTGCCAGATCCGGGATTCGGGCAGGGTCATCTGCACGGCCCGCTCCAGGTCCTTTCTGGCCTGCAGGGCGCCATCAAAATTTTTTCCGTCGGCCTTGTTGACAACAATGGCATCTGCCGCCTCAAGCACCCCTCTTTTGATTCCCTGGAGGTCGTCTCCGGTTCCGGCAACCATGAGGACCAGAAAAAAATCCACCATAAAGGCCACGGAGATTTCAGACTGGCCCACTCCCACGGTTTCCACCAGGATCACGTCATGGCCGGCCGCCTCACAGATCAGCATGCTTTCCCTGGTTTTGGCGGCCACTCCTCCCAGGGTGTCCCCGGACGGTGAGGGCCGGATAAATGTATTTTCATGGAAGGAAAGCTTCTGCATCCGGGTCTTGTCCCCCAGGATACTGCCCCCTGCTTTCTGGCTGGACGGATCCACGGCCAGTACAGCCACCCGGTGTCCTTTTTCTGCCAGATCCAAGCCCAGGCTTTCAATAAAGGTGCTTTTACCGGCCCCCGGCACCCCTGTGATTCCCAGACGAAGGGAACGGCCCGTATGGGGCAGCAACCCCTCCAGGACTTTGCCGGATAATTCTTTATGCTTTTTCAGGGAGCTTTCAAGGAGGGTCAGGGTCTGGGAAAGAATCCGCCGGTTCCCTTCCAACACACCCCGGATGTAGAATTGGGGAACTTCCATCAGGCCCCCAGGCGATCCAGGGTATCTTCGGCATATCGGACAGCCAGGGCTTCCCCGGGTTCAGCGGCAATGTTCGAACCTATGGACGGCCCGGCTTCCACGGCCATGACCTGGATGTCCAGGGCACCGTAGCCGGCCAGGATAGCGGTCAAGGTCTCCGGCAGCCGATTTTCAGAACCGCCGTTGACAACCCCCACTGCATGGACATCATTTTCCACGGCCATTTTCGCCACGATTTCAGGTGTCTTAAAGGCCGGGCAGATATCCACATCAAACCCGGCTTCCGCATAGACCACACCAAAAGATTTTACCCGCTTCCCGTCTGAACCCCGGTCCATATTGGTCAGAAGCACCCTGGGGCGGCGCCCGTTTTTTTTCTCAAACTCCAGGGTCCGCTCCCTGAGGGAGGTATAAAGGTCTGAACCGATAACGACAGGCCCGTCCAGCATCATATTTTCCTTTCAAACCGGGACCGGTTTTCCGGCCGGCTTTATCTGGCTAAAAATTCCCGGGAGTCCGGGCCGGTTCCATTCCGGCCCTTTATGGGTCTTTATTTTTCAATGCCGACCCTGGCCTTTACCCCCTGCTGATAATAATGTTTTTGGGCATTCATCTCAAGCACCCGGTCTGCCCTGTCCATGACCGCCGGGGTCGCGCCCCTTCCCGTTACAACCAGTTCCACGTGCTCCGGCTTAATGGAAAAAAGATCGAGAAGGGCCTGTTCCGAGATTATACCGTACTTGACGGCCATATTGCCCTCATCCATGATGACCAGGTCATGGATGCCCTGCCTGAGAATCTCCCGTATCTTTTCATAGCCCCGGCGGCCGGCGGATTTATCCTCATCCGAAGGACAGCCTTTAACGAATTTCCCCAGTCCGTAATACTCCACGGTGACCTGGTCGGGGAACCGCCGTAAGGAATCCATTTCAGAGTATTTTCCGGATTTTAAAAACTGACCGAAAAAGATCTTTTTCCCTTTTCCCACGGCCCCCGGGATGAGCCCGAGGGCTGAGGTGGTTTTCCCCTTGCCGTTGCCTGTATATATCTGAATGCGGCCGCTCATACCTCCTGCCTTTATACTATTTTTAGATTTACATCAACTTTAACCCTGGCCCCGGGTCATGGTAAATAGTCCCAAAGACGAATTTGATCAAAAAAAAGATGATTTTCCTTTTGCCCCTTCGCCCGGGGTCAACACCTCTGAAATTAGCGGCAGGCCAGGGGTTTTCTCTTCATTTTCCAATGATTTGTCTTGACCTTTTGTTTTTAATATGCTGATTGTTGTTGGGATAAAGCGGGTTTGAGCAGACAAAAACAAAAGGACCTTGATTTAAGGTGGATTTACAGAATAAAAGCGTTTCCGCGATTTTAAACAACCTGTCCGATGCCTTCATGATCATCGGTAAGGGAGGCCGGGTGGAATTTCTCAATGCCCAGGCCCAGCGGATTACCGGATATACCAACAAAGATGCCGGCAAGATGAACTGCAGCCAGGTATTCAAATCCCCGGGCTGTAACGAATGCTGTTATTTCAATCCTGAAATGGCCAAAAAGACCTGCAGCAGGCGGGAAATGATTATTACCCGAAAAGACGGAAAGCTTCACCCGGTTGAATGCACCACTTCAACAATTTTAGGCACAGACGGTATGGTGACCGGTGCCGTGGATGTGTTTAAAGATATTTCAAAGATCAAACTTCTCGAGGACGACCTCAGGCATTCGGAAAACAAGTACCGCCATCTTTTTGAAAGCACCAAAGATATGATATTCATCATATCAAAAAAGGGGCGGTTTCTCGATCTCAACCAGGCCCTGGTGGACCTTCTCGGGTACCGAGAAAAGAAAGAACTCTATGCCCTGGAAAACATTGAAGAAATCTTTATTGATTCCATTCACTGGAAGGTTTTCCAGAAGCAGATGATCTTGAACGGTTATGTAAAAGATTTTGAGGCCGGATTCAAAACAAAGGACGGCTCCCGCCTCCACTGCAACCTGAGCGCCAATACCATCCGGGACGGGCAGGGAAAGATCCTGGGATATGAAGGAATAGCAAAGGACATCACGGCCCGCATGGATGCCTTCAGGGCCCTGTATAAAAATCACCAGGAACTTGTGCTCTTAAATACCATTGCTGTGACCATGAACAGCACCAATGATCTCAAGGCCATGCTCTCCACGGCCCTCAATGAAGTCATGAAATTGTTGAACTTCTCCATCGGAGCCATCTTTCTAATCAACCATGAAAAGCATACCTTTGATCTGAACGCCTACAAAGGGTTTTCCAGCAGGATGTACAAGGGTCCGGTGGACCTGACCTTCCATGATCTTGAACTCATGGAATTTCTCCTGGGAAAGGATAATTTTTTAACGCCGAAATCGATTTTCCCTTCCTTTAAGGTCTCCCTGTGCAATTCAAAGACCCGGAAAGCCATTACCATGACCTGCTTTCTCATCACGGAAAAGGAAAAGCCTTCCGGGTTCATGGCCTTCCGCATCCGGGATGAAGAGGCCCTGGCCATTGAGGATTTCCATCTCCTGGGATCCCTGGGCAATTTCGTGGGGGGAGCCATTGCCAATATCAACCTGATCAAGACCGTTGAAAAACACCGGGAGGAACTAAAGGAAATCACGGCCCGGCTTTTCCATTCCCAGGAAGTGGAGTGCAAGAGGATTTCCCGGGAACTCCACGATGAGACCGGCTCCGCCCTGATCGGAATCAACCTGAAACTGGATGCCGTTGAAAACAAGCTTCCCGATGAAGCGGATGAGATAAAATCCCTGCTCCGGCATGTCAAGGGACAGATTAACCATACCTATCTGGAAATGCGCCGCATCTCCCACCGGCTTCATCCGGCCCTGCTCAGCGATCTTGGACTGGAGCCGGCCCTGGATCAGTATATTTCCGAAATATCCGAACAGAGCCGGTTGAAAATTACCTTTAAGATGATCGGATTTTCAGGGAGAATCAATCCAGACATTGAGACCGTATTGTACCGGTTTTCCCAGGAGGCCCTGTCAAATGCCATGAAATACGCCCGGGCCAGGTCCTTTAAACTCTCCATCATCAAAGGATACCCCTCGATTATTTTTATTGCCGACGATGACGGGATCGGGTTTGACCTGGAACTGGAACATCAGGAAAGGCCCGCCCTGGGGCTCTTGTCCATGAGGGAGCGGGCCACTTTGCTGGGGGGGAAATTTTCCCTCAGGACCGCACCCGGGAAAGGGACGCGAATCAGAATCGAAATTCCCATAAACCAGGAAAAGGCCGCCGAGTGCCTTCCCATGGATGTACAGGAGATGTATGAGCAATAAATCAATCAGCATCGTCATTGCCGACGACCATACCATTGTCCGCCAGGGGCTGATGAAGCTTCTGGAGGAAGAGAAAGGCATCCATGTGGTCGGTGAGGCCAAGGACGGGAGAGAGGCCGTAAAAAAGGTCATGGAGCTTACACCGGATATCGTGATCATGGATATTGCCATGCCCGAACTCAACGGGATCGAAGCCACCCGTCAGATCAAACAGGCCGGGGCGGAAAGCAAGATCATCATCCTTTCCATGCATGATCACAGCCGCTACATCCGGGAGCTCCTGGGTCTCGGCGTATCCGGATACCTGCTAAAGAACTCTGCATCCAGGGATATTGTCAAGGCCGTTACCAGCGCCATCAAGGGAGTTACCTATCTGAGCCCCTCCATTTCCACCCGGGTGATCGAAGACTGGCTGGTCATGAACAAACAATCCCAGGAGGAAGAGCTGTATAACACCCTTTCCAACCGGGAAAGGGAGGTGTTCCAGATGATGGTGGAGGGCAGCTCCACCAAGAAGATCGCCGACGCCCTCTGCCTGAGTCCCAGCACCATAAAGTCCCACCGCTCCAATATCATGGAAAAGCTGAAGATGGACAATCTCTCACAACTGATTCAATATGCCATCCAGCTGGGGATCATCGATATCCATATCTGAAAGGAATGATTTTCAGTTGTCAGGTATCCCCAGGCAGCTCTCAACAAAGACCGGGGCCTTCCAGGCATCTGCCTGGATACCCCCTTTCACAACGTCTTGAAGCGTGTCATTCATCCCGGCGTTCAGGCATTTTTCCTTTTTCCCGGCTTTATCGGCCAGGGCCTTGTGAAGTTCCGGTTCCACCCGGACCATAAATTCTCATGAATAGGGTCTTTTTGGTTCTTCGCCTCGCCCCGTAGAGAATTCCAGGTAATCATCCACCGATTCCCGGAATGCCGTCCGAAGTTCCTGACCGCGTTTTCTCTCAAATGTCATCATATCCCGCAAGTTTATGACTTCACCATGAAAAATGTCAGCCTGCTCATCCCCCCAGTGCGCCTGTGAGAGATTCAGGGCAATTCTCATTCTCCCGGGATCACCCAGCGATCCGGATCTTCTTCCGGCCGGAAGCCGGGCACCCGGAGTGACGATTGAAATGGTTCGGCTACTGCCCAGGAGGAGGGGAGCAGGCAATTCTTTGGTGGTGGACCGGGAGGGGACAAATTTCTTGACACATCTCCTCTCCTGTGCTCAGAATGCCCGGACCCAGGTGATTTAATCATAACCATACAGAAGGAGGGACCGGGCCAAGAGAAAAAATCTGATTATTTCCATTGAAATTGCTTCATGACGTTGTTCAGCCAGACCCATCAAACAAATCGATTGATGAATGGAGAAACGAAATGAATGATGATGATGTTTTATCTTTTGCCCAGAAACTCCCTGTGGCAATCTACCGCTGCACTAAAAACCCTGAATGGGAAGTTGAATTCCTCAATGATGTTATCAGTTCCATAACAGGTCATGATCCCTCTCATTTCTCCGGCCGTATCCCTCGGGATTATACCCGCATCATCCATCCCGATGACCGGGACATCAGGACGAACAGCATTTTGCGCAGGGCGACCCAATTTAAAAATTATGACGTGGAATACCGCATCATCCATGCCGATGGGAAAACATGCTGGGTTCACGAAAGCGGTCAGCCGGTCATCGATCGTCTGGGAAACTATTTTTTCATGGGAACCATATATGATACTACCCTCAAACGCCAGGCGTTAAGGACCCTGCATCTCAACGAGTCCCGCCTGAGTACCCTTTGGGAATTAAATCAGATGACCGGGGTTCCCCTGAACGAAATTATCGGCTATGCACTTGAAAAGGCGATTGAGCTGACCGAAAGCAGGGTGGGGTATTTTGCATTTGTCCATGAGGATCAAAAGACCGTCAAGATGTACTCCTGGTCTACAGCAGCCATCCTGCAATGCGAACTAAAGCACAAACAAAAAAACTTTCACATTGATCATATGGGATTGTGGGGTGAAGCTTTAAGGCAGCGCAAACCGATTATTACCAACGATTATTTGGCTGACAACCCGCATAAGAGGGGGCAGCCAGAGGGCCACGCCAAAATTTACAGACACATGAATGTTCCCACCTTTGACCAGGACCGGGTTGTAAGCATAGCCGGAGTCGGAAATAAAAAGGAACCTTATGACCGATCCGATGTAAGGCAGGTGATCCTGCTGATGGACGGGATGTGGAACATTATCCGCCGGAAACAGGTTGAAGACAAGCTGCGGGAAAATGAATTGAAATATCGCAGTGTGTTTGAGCATGCAGGTGCCCCTTCTTTAATTATTGAGGGGGATCTGACCGTTTCCATGGCAAATCTCAAATTTAATCAATTTTCCGGATTTTCACGGCAGGAAATAGAAAATAAGATTAAATTTTCCCATCTCATTGATTGCAAAAAAGCAGAGGATCTGAAGATTTTTTTACAGATATGCTCCCGTCGGTCTGAGAATGAGCCTTATGAATATGAATGCTCGTTTGTTACACGGGATGGGGTTGAAAAAGATATTGTCATCAAGCTGGGAGTCCTTCCTGATAAAAAAAGATGCATTGCTTCTTTTTTTGACATCACCCAGTCAAAACAGGCCCAAGCACGATTGCGAAAGCAGGAGGAAAGCCTGCGCAAGGAAAATCTCCTGCTGAAATCCGGTATGCAGAAACGCTATGGACTCGGCCAGATAGTGGGCAAAAGCACGGCGATGCAGGAAGTCTATAACCATATTATCGAGGCGGGTGCTTCCGATACCAACGTGATTGTCTATGGAGAGTCCGGAACCGGTAAGGAACTTGTCTCTCGAGCGATTCATGACATTAGTGACAGAAGGGGCCGGCCCTTTATCTCCGTCAATTGCAGTGCGGTTCCGGAGCATCTGCTTGAGAGTGAATTTTTCGGCCATAAAAAAGGTGCGTTCACAGGGGCATATACCAACAAAACCGGATATATGGAACAGGCTGACGGCGGTTCCCTGTTTTTGGATGAAGTTGGAGAAATAGCTCTGCAAATGCAGGTCAAGCTTTTAAGAGCTATTGAAGGCAACGGATTTACACCTGTCGGCGGTATGGAGGTGATAAAACCGGACATAAGAATCATTGCGGCCACAAACCGTGATCTTTTTCAGTATGTCAACGACGGCAAGATGCGCAAGGATTTTTTTTACCGGATACACATCATCCCCATTGATCTGCCGCCTTTGAGAAAACGGAAAGAAGACATTCCGCTGCTGATCCAGCACTTTCTCCATCAAACAGGACAAGGGGGGAAAAAAGCCCATTTATTCACAAGCCGTGTTCTGGACTCCCTTGCGGAATATGACTGGCCGGGCAATGTCAGGGAACTGCAAAACGTGTTTCACCGGTATATTACACTTCGCCGTCTCGATTTCGGTCATGGCGCGGTTGAAAAATCAAAAGAAATGTCTATTCCATCCCCAAATGGAGACGATGTCAACGCAGACGGTCTCAGGCAGTTTATGGAAAGGTATGAGAAAGAGATACTCGTGGCAACCCTTGAGCGAAACCAGTGGAACCGGACAAAAACGGCTTCCATGCTGAAAATTAACCGTAAAACGCTTTTTAAAAAATTAAAACTGCACGGAATCAACTAATGCATGTCCGACATCTTCCATATCCGAGCAAAGGGCGCTTGGAAGAATCCGGTTGACAATAAAATTGCCTCGGGGCCAAAAGACCCCAAACTGTTTACGATTGACCCCGCACACTGAAATTCCATGTTAAATTAAAGCCTTGCACGTCCATTCATGAATCCTGGGGGCTCTTTGACCCCAAATCCAACCCTCCTCCGCAATAAAGACGAACCATATCCACCCTCTACCCTTGTGGCTTTGGGGCCGATTCCTCTCGTGGCACGATAATTGAAATCATTCCTATTGGCTAAAGACATTAATTAACGCTCTTAATCGGATATAAGAGATTTAATTTATTTGGGATTTTCCCCACAAGGAAAATATATATTGGCCCTTAATATTTTTTTCCCACAACACAAAGATGGAGGAGGCAACACCTATGTCCAAACAGCTGTTGATTGATGCCTACAGAGGCAAGCGAACTGAATCTGCTCCCTGGGTCCCGTATGCAGGCGTTCATTGCGCATTTCTGATCAATGAAAAGGCAGATGATTACCTTAAAAGCCCTGAATTGATCGCCAAAGGAATTGTAGAGACCGCAAAGCAGTACAAAGCAGATGGGATTCCGTTGCTTTTTGACCTGTCCGTGGAGGCGAATTCCGTAGGAAGCCATTTGAAATGGTGGGAAGATAATGTTCCTTCTGTCTCTACTCATCCGTGCTCGGAGAAAACACCGGAAGATGCAGGGATGAGGATTCCGACCAAAGAGGACGGCCGCTGGCCCGTGTTGTTTGAGGCGGCAAAAATCGCAAAACCGCAGTTGGATGAGCTCGACTGCGTCATGATGGGTCTTGTCTGCGGACCCTTGACTCTTGCGTCCCATCTGGCCGGAGTCCGTATATTTACTGATGTTTACAAAAAAAAGGATTTCGCCCATGCGGTTCTGGAGTATGCCGGTATGGTTTGCGAAGCAGCAACAAAGTTTTATATTGAAATGGGGTGTGAGATTGTCGCATTGGTTGATCCCGTTGCATCCCAGATCAGAGATACAACTTTCCGTGAATATGTTACCCCGAACTGCCAGTCTTCCATTAAGGCCATTCACGATGCCGGCCTTACTTCTTCATTCTTTATCTGCGGCGACTGCACAAAAGTCATGGACGAAGTCTGCAAGATTGGAACCCACGGCTTTGCCATTGATGAACAGCTGAACATGAACTTTATCCGCGACAAAGCCAGAGAATACGGACTGGGATTCGGTGGAAACCTGAAGTTGACCCTTGCCTTGAGTCTGGGTCTTATCTCGCCGAGGGAGGATGCTCTTGTCAGCCTTGCCGCAGGCGGTTCTCACGGCTATACCTTCGCCCCTGGCTGAGATCTTCCATACGATGTTCCGGCGGAACATATGACCCAGGTCTATGAAGCCAAAACATGGTTTGAAGAAACATTCCCAAGATATCCGCAAGGGTTGTAAAGAAAGATAGGAGGCAACACATGGCCGAAGATAAAATACAGGTTGATGTCTTAACGCTCGATAGCGTCCAATGTGCGGCTTGTGGATACATGATGGAATCCATGGCAGCAATGCCCGAAGAAGTTCAGAAACTGATCGAATACAAGGAATGGTCCATCAAGACCAAGACCGGAGTTGGCAAATTCATGGAGTTGAAGGGAAAGGTCCTGCCTTCCATTGCCATTGAAGGAGAAATCGTATTCCCCAGCATCATCCCCCAGTATGAAGAATTGATTGACGAAATGATCAAACGAACCAAAAATCCTGAGCTGGTTGAGAAACTAAAAGCAGCCCGGGACGTTGGTTTCCAGTTCGACAAAATCGGAGAAAACCTGGACAAAGCAGGTGCCGGTAAAAATACCCGGGTCGATGGCTGATTGAACAAAAGGAGCACTGCCCGGTAAAAAAGGAATTCCCTGAAGGTTTTTTCTCTTTTACCGGGCATTCCAACGTCTATTTCAGAAAGTAAATAAAGGGTTATGGATACACAGAAAAAAGTGGTCGTCGAAGTAATGTACAAGGCAAACCATTGCCTTCCCTGTTTTTATATGGATAAGGCGGTAAAAGAAATTCTTCCGGAGTATTCCGATATTGTCGAATACCGGAGAATTGACCTGCAGACAGCCCCAGGGAAAAAACGGTTTCTCGAACTCTCTGTTGAATTGTTCGGGGAGGCGGGAGTCTACGAGTTCAAACGGATTGCTCCCATACCCTCTCTGTTTATCAATGGAGAGCTGTTCTTTGATGCCATCCCACCAAGACATGAGCTTGAAGAGGGGATTGATGAAGTGAAAAATCAGCGGCAGATACTCCTTGAGGTTATTCATGAAGGGGAACACTGAATTCCCTGTGATTATATGGCCCGGGTGGCTGAAGCGGCAGCGGCTGATTTCACGGACAGGGTCCGGGTTGAAAAAGTGATCACCAGAACGCCTGCCGGGGCCAAGCGGTACATGAAGATCATGACCCTTTTCAAAAGACAGATTGCTGTTCCTTCAATCCTGATAAACGGAGAACCTGTGTTTGAAAAAATACCGGGTGTGGATGAACTGAAACAGAGATTGCATTTGATGATGGGAGAAAATTGAATTGGCCGGTAAAATAGTGGTGGATGTCCTGCTGACCGATTTCAGACAGTGAACAGCCTGTGTCTATATGGCAGAGTCGGTAAAGGTTTTACCTCAGGAAATTCAGGAAATGATAGAGGTGTTTGAATGGGACTTAAGAACCATGGAAGGGGTCATGCGATTCAGGGAAATAGGAGCCAAATCCCTTCCCAGCATTGCCATGGACGGAACTATTGTCTATTCCTCCATCATACCGGGTCAGGAAGTCATGATTCAGGAAATCCAACAGCGGTTCTTCAAAAAAAATCAAATTTAACAAGGTTGAAGGAGGCTCTTTCATGAAGATAGAAATTCTGGGAAAAGGGTGTAAAAGCTGTGATACCTTATATGAGAATGTGGTCAAGGCCCTGGAAAAAACCGGGCTGACTGCGGTCTCAAATATAGAAAAAACAAATGATATAGATTATTTCATTAAAATGGGGGTGTTTACAACGCCTGGGCTGGTCATTGAAGGTGAATTGATTTCATCCGGCATGGTGCTCAGCGAAGAAAAACTCATCGACACGCTTACAGCAAGGAAGAAACAAAGCTGAGAGGGGACAGGAGAAAGCAAATATGGGAGCTGTGACGAAAGTTATTTTGATTACAGGATTCTTAGGAAGTGGAAAAACCACTTTTCTCAATCGTATGGTCAATAAAGTACCCCAAGATCAAAAGCTGATGATTCTGATGAATGAATTCGGAGAGGTCGGACTGGACGGGACCTTGATCGAGGGAGATGATTTCGACATGCTTGAAATCAGCCGGGGTTCTATCTTCTGCGTCTGTGTGAAAACCGATTTTATCAAATCCCTCAACCAAATCGCCCGCACCATTAAACCGGATCTTCTGATTGTTGAATCCACAGGAGTGGCCAATCCAACGGCCCTGAAAAAGGATTTGAGTTTATCGATATTCAATGGCCAATTTCACCTAACAGACCAGATCTGCATCATTGATGCTGCCTGTTTTGAGGATGTTTACGAATCTTTTGCATCGGTGGAAAAACAGATTGAATCTTCCTCCCTCTTTGTTATCAACAAAATTGATCTGGTGTCCGGAGAACAGATAGAGGCCATAAAAAATCTGGTCAGGACACACAATTCCTCGGCCCGGTTTATGGAGACCACATTTTCCGATATCCCCATTGAACCGTTTTTCTCCGACGGTCAAAAGGAAGAATTCGTCCCTAAGGAGCTGGCGCCCTTAACAGAAGAAAAACTTGAAGCGGCAATTGAAAAACTGATTGAAAACCCGGACGCGGATGCTGTTCCGCCTGATCGCCTGTTGTCTGCCGTGTATCTGTGGCAGGGAAACGATATCGATGACTTTAAAAAAATGGTTTCGGGGTTACCCAAAAAATTGATCCGGGCCAAAGGAGTGCTTGGGTGCAGGGACAAGATGTATCTGTTCAACCTGGTAATGGCACAGCACGCTATTGAACCCTATTCGCCGGTCAAAGATTGCACCCCTTTGCTGAACCATGTGGTTTTTATCGGTCCCCCGGAAGCCATTGGCGCGCTGGAAACCCTGAACGGAAAATTTCCGGACCTGGTAAAAAAATCAACTTTTGATCCCATGCAGATACAGAACTGACTATCAATGATTAACGACCGCGGCCGGGAAATATCATTCCTTTTGACTGTTGGTCTGGGTGACCGGATTCCATTGGATCACCTGGACAATATGGGGCGCATCGCCCCTGGTCCGGTACTTTCAGGAAATGATCTTTTTCCAGGTGGTCAATCTGCCATCCGTTTGGGGTGCGGCAAAGAAAATTTAAGGCCATGCGGGTGCCTTTGTGCAAAGACGTATCCCCGGATTTTTCCAGAAGGGCGTTGATAAAAATATCCACTGCAGCGGCATGGGAAACCACCAGAAGGGATTCTCCCCCATGGGTCCCGGCAATTTCCGAGAGGGCCTTGTTCATTCTTAAAAAAAGATCGGTCTTTGTTTCAACCTCCTTGGAAAAATCCAGGGTCGGGTAAAGAGCGGACCGCTCCTGAAGGATACTGCGCCCCTCCCTGAGCCGTATGTCGGTTTTTATCTGAATGGATTTCTGCCGGGCGCAGGGAAGGGCTGTCTGTACGGCCCGGATCAGATCGCTGGTGTAAATGGCGTCAACCCTCTCCCCGGCCAGTTGCCGGCCCAGCCATCGGGCCATTTCCCAGCCCAGGGGGTGCAGGGGAACATCCGTGTGACCCTGGACCCTTCCCTGAAGGTTCCAGGGGGTCAAGGCATGGGAAACCAGGATGACCCGGGTGGTCAAATGGAAAAGCCTCCCAGCTTGGTCTCCAGGTACTCTTCGATACCCTCCCGGGCGCCTTCCCGGCCCATGCCGCTTTCCTTCATACCCCCAAAGGGGGCTGAGGCCGATGTGGGATTGATATCGTTGATTCCGATGATCCCGAAATGAAGGCGCTCAAAGGCGGACATGGCCCGGGAAATGCTCTTGGTATAGACATAGGCGGCAAGGCCGTATACCGTGTCATTGGCCATTTCAACCACATCCTCCTCCGGGCCGTAGGCAATGACGGGGGCCACCGGCCCAAAGGTCTCTTCCCTATAGATCAGCATGTCCGGGGTCACCCCCGTGAGTACGGTGGGGGCATAAAACCAGCCGCGTTCCAGGCGGTCCTGTGTAAGCCGTTCTCCGCCGGCCAAAAGCCTCGCACCCTTGTCCAGGGCGTCTTTGACCTGATTCTCCACCTTTGCAAGGGCATCGGCTCCCACCAGAGGGCCGATCCTGACCCCGTCATCCATCCCGTTCCCGGCTTTCATGGCCTTAACCCTCTGGACAAACTCCCGGGTAAAATCCTCCACCATGGACCGGGGAACAAAGATCCGGTTGGGGCTGATACAGGCCTGGCCCGTGTTGAGAAACTTCACCAGGACCGCCCCTTTGGCGGCATGGACGGGATCGGCATCGTCAAACAGGATAAAGGGGGCGTGCCCCCCGAGTTCCAGGGAGATCCGTTTCATATGGCCGGCGGCTTCCCGGCCCAGAAATTTCCCCACCTGGGTGGAGCCGGTAAAGGTCAGCTTTTTCACCCGGGGATCGGAGACAAAGGCCTGGCCCACGGGTTTTGGATCCAGCTTGGTCAGCAGGTTGACCACCCCTGCCGGAATCCCTGCCTGCTCAAAGATCTTGAACATCTCAACGGCGCAAAGGGGGGTTGCCTCGGCCGGTTTCAGGACTGCGGTGCACCCGGCGGCCAGGGCCGGGGCCAGTTTCCGGGTGATCATGGATACGGGATAGTTCCAGGGGGTGACGGCGCCCACCACTCCGATGGGCTGTTTCAGGACCATAAAGCGCTGGTCCGGCCTTGCCGAGGGAATGGTCTGCCCGTATACCCGTTTGGCCTCTTCGGCAAACCAGAGAAGAAAATCAGCCCCGTACTGCACTTCGTTGCGGGCGGCCTTGAGCGGCTTGCCCTGTTCCATGGTCATGATCCGGGCCAGGTCTTCCTTTTTTTCCATCATGAGCTGCCAGGCCAGGTAAAGATATTGGGACCGCTGAAAGGCTGTCAAAGCGGACCAGGCAGGAAATGCCTGGTCCGCCGCATCTATGGCCCGGGAAATATCCCTAGGACCGGCATCCGCCACCCGGGTGATCATCTCTCCGGTGGCCGGGTTAAATACCTCAAACTGGGCGTTGTCTTCCGCCTTTTCCCATTTTCCGTTAATAAACATGGCCAAATTCCTTTGGTCTAAAAAGTTAAATGTTCCCCTGGCTTTCCCCAAGGGACGCGAATCTGTTTTTTAAAAATTCTCCTGCCTCTTCCAGGGCCTGTTTTCCCCTGTCAATGGCCCGGTGCATGATGATGAATCCGTGGATCATTCCCTCATACCTTTTCAGGGTCACGTCTGATCCTGCTTTTTCCAGCCGGAAGGCATACTCTTCACCTTCATCCCGCAGGGGATCATATTCCGCCGTGATGATCAGGGCCCCGGGCAGGTTTTCCAGGCTCTTGGACCGTGCCGGAAACAGGTAGGGAGTATCTTTATCGATTTTACCGGGAAGATAATGATCAAAAAACCATTTCATGATGGCCAGGGTGAGGGAGTAACCGGTTGAAAACTTTCGATAGGAGAGGGTTCCGGGCAGGCAGTCATCCAGGGCCGGGTAGATGAGCAGTTGAAAACAGACAGGGGGTGCGCCCATATCCCGGGCCATGAGGGTGACTCCGGCGGCCAGGGTGCCCCCGGAACTATCTCCGCCCACGGCGATCCGATGGGGATCTCCCCCGATCTGGGCGGCATTCCGGGCTACCCAGGCAGTGGCTTTGTAGCATTGAAGCAATGCCGCTGGAAACCGGAACTCCGGTGCCCGGCTATAGTCCACCGAGACCACGATAGATCCTGCCCGGTTGGCGAGATTCCGGCAGATCCCGTCATGGGTGTCCAGGTTGTTGACCACGAATCCGCCGCCGTGGAAATAGACCAGGACCGGCTGGGGAGCCTGGCCGTCCGGGGTGTAGATCCGGACAGGGATCCGGTCCGGGAAGGGTCCGCTCCCAAGGTCCTGAAAAGCGTCCAACCTGAGATCCGGACCCAGATCCAGGATCCGGTCTTGAATTGATCTTATCTTTTCCGGGGGATGGCCGGTGCAGAAGGTATCCATACATCTTTGCCGGGCCGCAGCCACGGTGAGGGTTTCCATGGGCGAAAGCAATTTGCCGGCATCGAGAATCCTTTGGGCCTGGGGGTGAACCGGCATACGGAGAGACTCCCCTTTTAACGGATGCCTAAGCTTATTCGGAGGTCTGCCATGAATTTTCTCCCGAGGTCACGGCCTCCTTGAACAGGACGGCCCCGATGTCGAGAACCGCCTGGACTTCCGGCCGGCACCCGTATTTTTCCGGGACCTTGTTCCGCCACCGGTCCGAGGCCAGGTACTCATCCACCTCTTTCTGGGAATTGAAAATATACATGGCTCCCCATTCATTTTTTTCCGGGTTTACCCACCAGGTTTTGGCAAACAAAGAATCCATTTCCCTGAAATGGGGATAGGAGCCCAGATACATCTTTCTCATTTTATCGAGGTCAACGGGTGTCTTGGGGCGGAAAACCACCCAGAGAGCTTTTTTATCCATGGTCATTTTCCTTTTTTTCAAGAATAGGGAGATCCACTAGGGCCCCTCCCCCGGCTGATACCGGATGCCGGTGATTTCATCGGTCTGAAAATCAAATAAGACCTTAGATCCCCGGCTGTTTTCAATGATGACCTGATCGGTTGCGGTCACCTGGCCGACCACGGCCGCATCCACCTTTCTTTGGGAGAACAGGTCGAGCACCTTTGGGGAATTGTCCGGATGGACCGACAGGATAAAGCCGTAACTCTGGAAGCAATGGAGCCAGTCCAAAAGATCGATGTCTTTGGGCCGGGGCAGTTTTTCCACATCGATCCACGCTCCTTTTCCAGAGTTTTCCATGAAAATGGAGATGGTGCCCAGAATTCCTGCATTGCTGATGTCCTTGGCGGCGCAGGACCATTCCTTTTCGGCAATCAGGGGCAGGGCCTCAAGACGGTGATGCAGTTCTTCCGGGGTTTTACCGGAATTGGCATCCCAGGAGGTTACAGAACTGCACCCCCGTTTTCCGGACAGGTCAATGGCCAGAATCAGATCGTCCCCCGCCTTTGCCAAATGGCTTCTCAAGGTCTTTTTGGCATGGCCCAGGATGGCCACGCTCAGGGAGGGAACCTTAAGGCCGGGATCGGGATGAAGATGGCCTCCCAGCATGGGGACCTGTAATTTCTGGCATCCTTTTTTTATCCCGCTCACGATCCTGGCCCGCTCTTCCTCGTCACCGCTGGCCAGGACGTTGACCAGTCCCAGGGGTCTGCCGCCCATGGAAAAGATATCGTTCACCGTGACCATGACCGAGGCCTTTCCCGCGGCATAGGGTTCGTTGAGGATCAGGCCCGTCATCATCCCGTCCGTGGCAAACAAAAGGAACTCGTCCTTAAAGGGGATCACTGCCGCGTCATCCCCGTAATTGGGCAGGGCGTTACCGTATTCATGGGTGGCTGAAAGTTCCTGGACCACCCCTTTGATGGGCAGTTTCCGGGTGAGGCCCGCATAATTTCTGACCGAGGCGACAATTTCATCTAAAGGGGTGGGGTTCATATCATGCATCTTTCGGAACAAGGGTTAAATCTGCCTGCATTTTCTGGTGGGGGCGGCCGAAATGGAGGCGTACCGGTTCCACGGGCTTCCAGCCCAGATGGAGGAAAAAGGGAATGTTTTTTTCCTGGATATGGGCCAAGAACTCCCTGCATCCCTTTTTTTTCACTCTTTTCATGGCCTCCCGGACCAGGGCCGATCCGGCGGAACCTGCCCTGAAATTCTTTTCAACGGCCAGCCGGCCCCCGATCCATTTGTCCGGTGTCTTATCCGGATCTCGGTAAATCCGTACCGTACCGATAATTCTTTTCTTTTGCCGGGCCACGAGATGGATGGAGTCCCCATCATTTTCGTCTTGATCTGATCCGTCAAACAGCCCCTGTTCCAATACAAAAACCTCTCTTCTGATTCTGAAGGCCTCTGCTCTCTCGGCCCGGTTCCGGGCGGAATGGCAGACAAGCTCCTTTTCTTTGGTTTCATAGGAGGATAAAGCGGAACATGCCCCGCACCGGGCGCATCCGGCCAGGATTTTATCCGTGGCCAGTCCCTTGTCCCGGAGGATCCGGGCCACTGTCTCGTAAAGGCGTTTCATGATGTCTGATTCCGGCGGTTTGGCCTTTGCCAGCCGGGATCCCGGGATGGGGCGCAGGGGAACCACAAAAGGATACACCCCCAGATCGGCAAGAAACTCACTTCCCCAGGCAATGCTTCCCTCTTTTTCGCCCAGGCCGGCAATGATGAAACTGCTCACCTGGTTGACTCCGAAGAGTTCCACCGCCTTTTTCCACGCCTTTTCGTAGTGATCCAGCCCGATCCGGGCCTTGGCCGGGGCCACTTTGGACAAAATTTCAGCATCAAAACTTTCAATGTGGATGCCCAGGGACTCCACCCCGGCATGGGCAAGCTCTTCCATGAGACCCAGGTCTTTTGGCGGGGCGATCTGGACCTGGACCGGGATGTTGGCATGGGCCTTAATGGCCCGGACGCACTGGGCCAGGTATGAAATCTCACTTCCCGGAGGATCCCCGGTCCCCGAGGTGAGGACCATGTGGGTCACCCCGTCGGTTTCCCGGGCGGCCTTTGCCACCTGGGCCAGTTGGAGGGGGGTCTTTTTGGCAAGGGTCTGTTTGGCGGCCAGGGTGGCCTGGGTGGCGCAGAAACTGCACCTTTGGGATGTTTTCCAGTGGACGCATTCCTGGAGTACCGTGGTGGCCAGGCAGTCTTTCCCGTGGAGCAGGGCGATCTGTCTATAGGGGATTCCCTCTTCCGTGGACCGGCTGTAAAACTCCGGTTCCTCCACCACCCGGATCCTGGAAACCGGCTTCCCGTTTTTCAGCAGTTCATATCCGGTTTCCGGAGTTTGGGGTGTTTGCAGGGAAAAAGGAGACTGGGAGACATAGGCTGCGGCAAGGGGAACACTGACCGGGATCCCGTTTACAATAAAGGCCCGCCCCTCGGCAGGACCTGCGCCGCCTTTGCGCCCGGCCATGTCTTCATGAACCCGGATTCCCAGGCTCTGGATTTCAGTGATGAGGTGGTGCATATGCCCGATATCCCATTTACAGGTTGGTCAATTCACCGATTTCTAACAAGAATCATCCTTTCCCACAAGCTGTAATTTCATTTCAGGTTTTTGGGATCCATAACCGGGCAATGATGCCCGGTTATGGATTTATCTTAGAATTTACTTGTCCGTGGGCATGGATGAAATGGTACCATCCCAGGTATCTACCTTGCCTACTGCTTCGTCGGTTTCAGGGAACCAGGTCTGGGTGACGCATTTGCTCTCGGTGAAAAAGGTGAAACCGTCTTTACCCATGCAGTGGAGATCGCCGAAAAAGGAGTCCTTGTGTCCAGTGAATCCGAAAATCCCCAGGGGAACCGGAATACCCACGTTGACACCCACCATGCCGGCATCTGTTCGATAGGCAAATTCCCGGGCATAGTGTCCGTTCTGGGTGTAAATGACCGAACCGTTGGCAAACCGGTTCTTGTTCATGAGGGTGATGCCCTCTTCAAAGGAGTTGACCCGTTTGATGCACAGCACCGGGCCGAACACCTCTTCATCGCCGATGGTCATGTCATCGGTTACATTGTCAAAGATGGTGGGGGCCAGGTAAAATCCGTTTTCATACCCTTCCACGGTGGGGTTCCGGCCGTCAACGATGAGCTCGGCACCTTCTTCAATCCCTTTTTCAATCCAGCCCGTAACAAAATCCAGGTGACCCTGGTTCATGATGGGGCCCATGCCCGTGGTTTTTTCATAGGCAGGTCCCAGTTTCATTTCAGCAACAAATTTTTTCAGATAAGCGATGAGTTCATCGGCAATGGCATTTTCAACCACGATGACCGGGCAGGCCATGCAGCGGGCGCCTGCGCATCCGCAGTAGGCGTTGATGATGCCCCGGGCGGTTCTTTCAATCTTGGCATCTTTGAGTACCAGGGCATGGTTTTTGGCCTCGGTCAGGGCCTGGACCCGTTTGCCGTTGGCAGCCGCTGTTTTGTAGATATGTTTGCCTACATTGGTGGATCCGACAAAGCTGACACCCTTGATATCCGGATGTTTCAGGAATATTTCCGCCTCGTTCCTGCCGGCGGTGACAATATTGAGAACACCGGCCGGGAGGCCGGCTTCACGCCAGAGCTCCGCCAGTCTGAGGGAGGACTGGGGAACAAAACTGGCCGCCTTGAGAATTATGCAGTTCCCCGTGGCCACGCAGATGGGAGTCATCCAGCCGTGGGGAATCATGGCAGGAAAGTTCCAGGGGGCAATCCCGGCGAACACGCCGATGGGTTCGTGGTAAAGGACGGTGTCGTAGCCTTTGCTGGCCTGCATCAGGGACTCACCCTTCATGAGATGGGGAGCTCCGCAGGCAAATTCAACCACTTCGTTTACCTTGAGTACGTCACCCATGGACTCGGTCCAGTTTTTACCCTCTTCCTGGCAGAGAAGATAGGTGAGTTCTTCCAGGTGCTCTTCCACAAGGGCTTTGAACTTGTACAAGACCTGGACCCTTTTGCTGACAGGGGTGGAGGACCATTCGGGATATGCAGCGGTTGCTGCGGCAATGGCACTGTCTACTTCATCCTGGGTGCACTGGGGGGCATGGGCGATGACGTCGCCGGTGGAGGGATTATAACAATCCATGTAATTGCTGGTGGCGGATACTTTGAACTCGCCGCCCACAAAATATTTCAATTTTTTTACCGGGACGTCTGCAGATTCATCTTCAATATCAAAATACCTGTTCTCTACCATTTGTGTCTCCTTTAATTCATTTAAATAATGGTGCTATTATATTAATTTCGGCTGTAATATTTTTATGGTTTCAGCCTTTGATTATTGGGTAAACACTATTTTTTTTACCAGGTTGGCCGCGATCTCATAGGTCTGATCCCGGCCCGAAGCCTGCATTTCTCCGGCCCTGCGGGGATCAATCTCACAAATATCCATGCCGGCCAATTGAACGGAATTGGAAAAAATTTCTTTGATGCTGTCTGCCAGCTTATAGATTTTTCCCTCATCCAGTCCTGTCCAGTTCCTGAACCTGACCCCTTCCAGGGCATTGTTTGCCCCGATATCCATATCAATGGAAAGATATACATAGGGAGTGGATACCTTTTTTAAAACTCCTTTTATCTTTTGGGGACTGAGTTTGCACTCTTTCTTGGTGATGATCTTTGCCCCCTTGCGTCTCAATCCAGTATAGGCGTCGGTATATTTTTTGATCCGTTTGTCCTTGATCCGAAGGGATTTTTTTTCCGGATAATCGCTGACCCCGATAATGTAAAGATTTTTAAAGTCCACCTCCCCCTCATTCACAAGGCTGTGTACAAAGGAACTGGCATTATAGGAGTCGGGACGGTTATACAAAAACGGATCATCCGCGTCATGGAACGAGGACGGGTTGGTTTCCACATCATATTGAATTGCCCCGGCAAGGGCGGACATGGGCACGGCATCCGTATGGCTGTCAATGATGATCAGGGACAGATTTTCCCGGCCGTAATGTCGGGCCAGGACCGAATAGATCCCCCCGGTCAGGGAATGGTCTATTCCGATCATGAGCGGGATGTCGGGCAGAATCTTCTCGCTCACGAATCGGCCTGCCTCATCAGCCATTTTTCTGCAGCCGTCGCTGTCGATAAAAGAGATAAAGTTTTCCGTGGAAATTTTTGAACGATCCGTTGGGCCGGGTTTGGGGCCCAGCCAGCCGGGTACCGGTAAGGAGCCCAGGTTTTCCCAGGCCTCCGGATGAACAGAGGAACAGGCTGGATCAGAATCCAACCGGTCCATGACCCCGTCAAGGGGATCATCAAAGCCCTGGGCTGTCCAAAGCGGTTGAAGCTTTTCCTGGATGGCGTCATATTTCTCATCGCAATCCATGGGGCAGCCAAAAAACTTTATTTTCCTAGGGTGTATCTTTTCCATAATCCGTTGAAATTACCTGGGTTCCAAATTGGGTCCAATGGTAAACAAATGGCGATGGCAAGTCAATAAAAATTTTAAATCATTAAAACATCTGATGTTTAAAGCTTTATATATTTTATCCGTGAAATATCCGGTATCTATTTCGTCCATGCCGGATTTCCGGGGGTTTCCCCCGGGAAAATCGTTCCCGGGGGGACAATGCCAATCATCAAAAGTTATTATTGGATCAAGCGGCCAAAACCCTGCGGGATCAGCAGATCACGCCAAAAACCGGGCTATGGCTGACCCTGCGGATATCCCCTCTTATTTAAAAAAATCGTCCCTGGCTTTTTTCAACTGCAGAACATTTTCCAGGGGAGATCCCGGGGCAATCCCGCATCCGGGACAGAGAAAATCCGTTCCGTTTTCAAGGGCGGCCCAGGCTTCCTTATAGGCATCTTCAGGGGTTCCCATGAAAAGGGTGGTGGCCGTGGCCACGTTGCCGAATACCCGGACGCCGTTCTGGTGGGCGACATTGGCCGCCTCCTTCATATTGGCTCCCTCTTCTATGCTCAGACCCTTGACCCCGGTTTCACACATCAGGGGAATGATCAGGTCTGTATTTCCGCAGATATGAAGGACCAGGGGGCCGTTTGTCTTATCAACGATCTCGGAGAGTACGGGAACCACAAATTTCTTAAACAGCTTGGGGCTCATGAGGGCGGGGCCTGCGGTGGGCTCTGCCATCACATAGTAATCCGCACCGTTTTCAAAGGCAAAGTTGATGACATCGATCATGGCCAGTTTGGTCACCTCAAGGATCTTTTCCACATCGGCTTTCCGCTTGAACATCCATTTCATGAAGGCTTCGGTCCCCACAAGATTTGCCCCGCAGGTAAAGGCGCCTTCGGATTCACCGAAAATCACCATTTTATCCCCGACTTCCTTTTTCAGGATTTCGAATTGTTTCTTATAGGCGGGAAACCTTCCCCGGTCCAGGAAATCAGACGGGTATTCCAGCTTGTCCAGGCTGTCCGTATAGGGGTGTTCCTTGATGCAGTACTGCAAATCGATCTGGGGCACGCCAAGGCCGCATCCAAAAGCCTCGCTCATGGGGGTGATGTCCCATCCCATGGCCTTGACCATTTCAAATCCTGCAATCTCTGCGGACATGGCCAGGGTTGCCATGGCCTGGGGATCCGTATCGGCCAGGGGTCTTTCCGCACCGCATTTTTTCATCAGGTCCACAAGGCCGTAGGTGGTGGTGCATCCCACCGGAGTCATATCCACGCTTTTGCCTTCCAGCCGGTTCATAAATCTTTCTTTTAAGTTCATGGTGATCTCCTTAAAATCCATTTTAATTTAAAGGGTTCCGTTGTCTTTCAAGCCTGCTTTGGTTCTTGCTATCCTGCTCTTGAACAGGGGTTGATAGATTATCCAGAACACGGCCAGCCAGGCAAAAAGGATGACCGTGAGATACTCATTTCCTGCAAATACCTGCTTGATGATATATATCCCCGAAAAAACAATGGCCATTCCCGCCAGAGTAAACGGGAGGCCTGCTTTTAAAAACAATGCCAAATTGGTTTTTACTTCTTTTTTCCACATGGTTTCACCCGGGTTTCATTGAGGTTAGAATGCATTTATGATAATCTATCTAAAGTCAGGGCGGTCGGCATACCTTTATGGTTCAGGTAAAGGTTTGGAATTGATGTAAAGTGCCGACCACCCTGACCTCTTATTGGCGGTCCGATGGGATCGTCAAAAAAGAGTTACGCCTCTTCTTTGTTTCCGTCATATTCCAATAAGAAAAAGAGGATCGCGCCCACGATCAGTGCCAGGGTCGGTCCGGACCAGAACGGGCTGCCCCAGAGTTTGACATAATTGGCGGAAACCAGGGCTGCGCCCATGACGCCGGCAATCCCGCGCTGGACATTGTTGGAGCACATGGCAAAGGCCAGATAAACGCATAGATATCCCTGGATCAGCAGGGTCAGGCCGAACCCGATGAGTTTGGCCGGCAGGATGATCTGTACCAGGGGATGGAAAACCATGGCAATGCTCATGCCCCAGAAAAGAGATGTGGCACCGCCCCAGTAAGAGGGTTCCTGTTCCGGGGTGGAGTGTTTGAACCGGTTGACGACCAGGGCCTGTCCGCCGGTCCACTGGGGGCCGCACAGGGGCAGGAAGGGAACGCAGAAACCCTGGAAAATATTCCGGGTCGCCGTGATGATATGGTTTCTGGGAACCTCAAAAACAATGTTTTCATCGGTCCGGGTCTTGTTGCAGTCATCGATCATGGCCTCCAGGACCAGGATGTCCCCAAAGGCCAGGACATAGGCGACAATGGCAAGGGAAATGGCAGCCACCCATTGCCCTGCAGAGGGCATTCCCAGACCGATGGCGGTAAAGGTAGTGGCCATTTCGCCAAAGGGCATGTCAATGATGAACCGGTCAAAAACCCCGGCCGGCGGAGCAATTTCACCTGTGATCAGGCCGGCGATATACCCGATGACAAATCCCGGTGCGATCCCGAAGCTGGCCACCCAGGCAAAGAGGCTGGACTGGGAACGGAAGCGCAGGGCCCTGGCTGAAAACAGGATGAAAAAGCTTCCCAGGGCAGCAATGACAAATGCAATGGGCATTTTTCCCATAAAGGGCTGGGCCGGGTTAAATACACGCATCAGGGAGGCAAACCCGGCCCCCAGTAGAATCCCTGAGCGCATGGAAACCGGAAAGTGTTTGATGACCCACCGGGTGATGCCCGTCACCCCCAGAACGAGGAAAATGAGCCCCACCAGCACCTGCAGTGCAATCAAGGCCTTTATCCTTTCGGGTCCGGCATCGAAACCGGTCAGGTAGGAGATGTAGAGGGGAATACCGGCGGTAATCCACCCGCTGACCGAAGGGTCTCCGAACGAGGTGTGTAACAGGTAAAGAAAGTTGTTGATGACGACCATCAATACAGCCACTTCAATGGGAATCCCCAACACCTTTACCATGGCAGCGGTGATGCCCAGGGGCACGCAACTTAGAATCGCCCCCTGGATAAAATCCTGGTACTCAATTCTGTAATGAACAAAGGGAATACGTAGTTTTAGAGGTCCGCCTGCGTAGGGCAGCTCCCGCCCGTTTTCTTGCATTGCACTCATCCATTCTCTCCTTGTTATATGAATTTAAAAAAGCTGTTCCCTGGGCCCTGCCCCGGAAAAAGGGGCCGGACCCGGAAACAACACCTGCCTAAAGACATGATCAGTGGACACGGTTCTTTTTTAGAGCACCATGTCTATGAGTTCCACCAGGTCGTACACCTTCATATCGCTTTTGATTCTTTTGGATCCCTCGTTCAGATTGTAGTGGCAGAAGGGGCAGATGGAGACCATCTGTTCCGCTCCCGTATCCAGGGCCTCCTGGACCCTCAGGCCGGCGTTCTTGGCCGCCCAGTCTCCATAACCCGTCATAACGCCCCCGCCGCCGCCGCAGCAATAGGAGTTGCTGCGGATTCTCTCCATTTCCCTGAAGTCAAGTCCGGGAATGGCCTTGAGGATATCCCGGGGAATGTCGTAGAGGCAGTTTTCTTCATTTTTACCCAGGTAGGAATCTTTCCACTGCTGGGAACCGTCCTTGTCCACCTCAAAGTCGATGAGATGACGGCCGGTGTGGCAGGGATCATGGTAGGTGACTTTCCAGGGAAGCTCCTTGGTGAACTTCATCTTGCCCTCTTTAAAGTACTGGAACAAGAAGTCCGTGGTATGGATAATCTTCAGATCCCCCATATAGGCTTCATATTCGTCTGAAAGGCTGTAATCTTTTTTAAAGGCCCTGAAACAACCGGCACAGGAGGTGACAATGGTCTTGACCCCGTGGTTGTCATGAAGGTCTTTAAAGGTCGCCATATTGGTTTCAGCCACCCGCTTGAACTCATCGGCATCTCCCAGTCTCATGGCGGTTGAACCGCAGCAGATCTCGTTTTCACCGAGGATACCGAAGTCCAGTCCCAGTTTCTGGAAGATGGAAGCCGTTGCCACGGGGAAATTTCTTACCGGCAGGTTAAAGGCGCCGGTGCAGCCCACGTAAAACAGAATGGGAGCATCTTCTTTCATGATGTTCTTGATGGGCTTTTTGGCTTTCTTAAAGGGCCGGGTCCAGTCGGTCCTCACCCTTCTCGGGCCCTGGTAGGGATTGTTATAGCTTCTCATGGACTGGGCAATGACCTTCTGGGTGGGCATGGGGCCGACGCCGTCCTTTACCGCCTTGCGGCGCATGGCCTCCATGATTTCCGGAATCACGGGTTTATGGTCCAGTTCACACTGGTTCTGGCATCCGGCGCAGATGGTACACCGGTAAATATCGTTGACAAACTCTTCGGTCCATTCCAGGTCACCGCTTAAAAGCCCCCTGGAAAACGCGACCTTTCCCTTGGATGCCATGTTGCCGTCAAAACCGAATTCCACGCCGGCCGGGCAGATCTCTCCGTAGGTGGCCGGGGGACCGAAATCGTAAGCAGTCTTGCAATTACCACATGCCGTGCATCTCCATACGGCATCTTCCAAATCTTCAAGTGCAGGAATATCCCACTTCATATGAACCTCCAAATATATTTACAACACAAGGTTTTTAAAATTATCATCTTTGTGCATAACGGCTACAATGCCAGTTTTCCCGTATTCATGATGTCGTTGGGGTCCAGCATCTTTTTGGTCTTTCTCAACAACTCCACATATCCGGGGTGGGCCCTCTTGTTGATCTCCAATCCAAAGTCTACGGGCGGTTTATAGGGAATTCCGCCGGCATCCAGATCCACCTTCAGACATTCGACAATGGCCTGCCTGGCGTTCTCAATGGTTTCAGGGGTCTTTTTCGGAAAAGGAATCATGGCCCGGAGCATTCCGTAGTGAACGCCTCTATAGTTGGTCACCCGGACCGACGGGGACAGGTTCCGTTCCACCAGGATCTTCTTCCATTGCTCGTACACCGGTTCCCATTTGTTGAGCGGAGTAAAGGTCCCGGGCCAGGAGATGCCGGCGCCGGCCTGTTTGGTGTAATTCTTGGTGGAACCTACAATCTGGCTGGGCAGCTGGGTTCTGGCCCGCAGAGCCTCTTCCGGATAGACCGTGGATTTCACGGAAGAACCGTTTTTGGTCTGCTCATCCATGATCGACTGCCAAATCTCTTCCCGGGCCTGTTTTTCTTTTTCAGTCCAGGAAAAGGTGGTGGCAAAGGATACCCATTCCGGTGCATCATCGGGTTTGGGTTTATAGGGATAGGGGATGGGTACCTGGGACAGCCACCAGGAGACACCGGTAATGTCGTCACAGATCTCATAATTGCCCAGGGTCCTCATATAGGTTGCCAGGTCTCCGATGTTTTCTGCAGAGGCGGTGAATACCTTCAGAACCGGCGGCATGGGATGAACCCTAAGGCCGATTTTGGTCACAATGCCGGTGGTTCCCAGCCATCCGGTGAAAAGTCCGTCCACCCGGGGCAGGGGCAGGCAGGAGTGCCAGGAATCTTCCTGGATGGCACAGGAGCCCACCCGGACCAGTTCTCCCGTGGGCAGAACCACTTCCATGGAGGTGATTTCCTCGCTGTTGAGGCCGTACCGGCCGCTCAAACCGCCGATGCCGTGGCAGATGGCATTGGAAGAAACCGAAGCCGACGGCGGACCTACGGGCCAGCTCCAGCGAAGCCCCAGTTTGGCCAGCTCACTGGCCAGTTTGGCATGGGATACCCCCGGTTCGATAACGCAATAATGGGATTCATCATCGATCCGGATAATCTGGTTCATCCGTTTCATGTCCAGCAGGATGCCCCCGTTTTCAGGGATGCACAATCCACCGATATTGGTCCCTGCCGTAAAGGGAGTCACGGATATTTTTTCCTGATTGGCAAACTTCATGACTTCCTGGACCTGCTCGACACTGGTCGGCATGACCACATACTCCGGCAGTTTGGGACTCACAAAAGACAGGTCATATGAATAGGCGTAGCGAATGTGCTTATAATCGGTTGCATTGTTCTCCCCGACTATTTCACGTAATTTTTTTGTAATCTTAGAATCAACCTTTGATTCTGATGGCATTCCGGTCATTTAATCCCTCCTGAAATTTTAATTTTCGGTTTCCTGGTTTTCCGGTCCTTTGGAGCGCCTTGTTTTTGGACGCACCAATACGACTGAATAATCCTAAATCCTTGTAAAAATTTTCGGACTAAACTCTAAACGGTCCTACATTCAACTTTATGTGGTGGTGGTGCCGGGGGGGCCGATCCCCCCTTAAATCCTTTTCAACAGTCCTTTTTCCGTTATGATCATTGAGCCATTTTTACTGGCCAGCATCCCTGTTTCAACATCAGTAATATGCTCGATCATGGCCTGACCTGCCATTTCCGGATTCCGTTGCCGGATGGCCGCCACAATCTTTTCATGGCCCTGACAGACCATGTGCAGAAATTCCTCATCTGTATGAACGATGCGCTTTATATTGATCAACGCGGTTTGAACACTTTCCACGATCAGGCTGATAATCTTGTTACCGGTGATATCCACCAGTTTTTTGTGGAAGGCGCTGTCAAGGTCACTCATGAAACTTTCCCCGTCCGGTTCCTGCTCCATGGCGTGAATATTGTCTTCAAGATATAGAATGTCGTCTTCTGTGGCCTTTTCAGCACAGATTTTAACGACCTGGGGTTCGATGAACATTCGAATCTGGGTATATTCCCGGAGGCCCGGGTTCTGAAAAAAGAAGTAGTTCACCAGACTGTCTTTGACCGTCCGAAGATCCACTTCCTTGACAAAGGCTCCGCCGGACATTCCCTGCCGGATCTCCAGAAGACCATAGGCCTCCAGAACCCGGTAGGCTTCTCTCAGGGATGATTTGCTGACTCCGAAATGCCTGGCAAAGTCCTTTTCAGGAGGGAGCTGGTCACCGATCTTCAACTCCCCTTCTAGAATGGCCCCACGGATTTGCTCAACGATGTTTTGAGAGATCCTGTTCGCTTTTACGGTTTCGAATTTAAAATCCATGGGTTACCCATCCCTAAATTTGATGTGCGGATTAACAATTATTCCATCGATTGCATTTTAATTTATGAATGTCAAGAAATATTTTAAACATTTAAAGATCAGATGTTTTAATATTTTTCTATTGACATTTATTTTGCTTTTGAATACGAAAGGAATGCATTTGAATATTGTGGTGGTATTCACTTAAATAGCTGATGGAACATTTTATGAAGTTAGTCATTTGAGATCAACCAACTCCAAAACGAATAAGGAAGAAAAATGGGAATCAAAATCGATGCCTTAAAATGCACCAATTGCATGGCGTGTGAAATGGTCTGCAGTTACCACAGAGACGATGGATTTGCCTTTCTTTCATCGTGTATTGTCGCATATCGTGCCCGTGAAAAAAAAGATTATTTCGGGGTACTTCTTAAAGAAGAGGAAGTGCTTGTTGTTGCCCGGCCCGAAGGGCTGGAAGTGAACAAAATCGGGGAAGAGGCGGATCCGGACAAGGAAGCAGATGCCTCCGCAAAACCCATGCTGCTCAGAGAGGGCTGTGATCTTTGCGAAGATATGGATGACTACGGGCCCATGTGCGTTGCATTCTGCCCGGTAGATGCAATTACACTGGACGAATAAAAGGAGACCCAGGATGGAATACTTATCAACTGAAAATATCCTTATCATCGATTTAGCGGCCGGAGAAGTGGAAGAGGAAGAGCTGGAAGACAGCCTTGTTGAAGAAAAAATCGGCGGCATCGGAATAACCAATTATCTTTACGAAAAATACAAAGACGACGATCCCATCGTTCTCGGCACCGGACTTCTCACCGGAACCACATATCCTGCCTCGGCTTCGGGCCAGATAACGGCCAAAAGCCCGGTTACGGGCAAAGTCTCTCATTGTCCCGTCATATATAAGGTAGGCCTGGAAATTAAATACTCCGGTTTTGACTATATCGTGGTCAAAGGGCAGTCCAAGACCCCGGTCTATCTCTGGATCCACGACGGCGTGGCCGATATCACCGATGCTGGGGAACTCTGGGGAAAAGATGTCTGGGAAGCCACCGATGACCTGAGAACCCTTGTGGGGGACGACCTGCTCCAGACCATGCTCATCGGCCCGGCCGGTGAAAAACAATCGGATTTTGCCCAGGTCTGCTGCAATCACTGGAACAGCCCGGACCGGTTCGGTTTTGGAAAATTGTTCGGTTCTAAAAATCTGAAGGGCTTTGCCTTCAGGGGCATGGGCATGATCGAGGTGGCAGAGCCTGAAGATTATGTAGAACGTTCCCTGGAGATCCTCAAAGAGGCCAAGGAAAACGATTTTATGAACAAAAAGGGAATTGCCCCGATCCTGGCCTCCCTGGGTGAAAAAGATGTCAGTGACTGGATAGCTCCCGTCACCCACCGCCACAGCGCCGATTACTTCACTCCCTACGCCACCATCACGGCACTCTTCCTTGACGAAGATCCGGGCATGGTTGAAGAATCCAAGCAGGATGAGCCCGGTGTTCTTGTTTCTGATATTTTTGCCCTGTCCAGCCTGAAGAAGCTGGGACTTTCCGCCCAGGACGCCGGAAAAGTCTTAAAGGCCTGTGCCAAATACGGGATCGACCCCTTTGCCGTTGCGACACTGAGCGGGAAATCCACCCTGGATGAGCTCATTGGATCCTTTGATTCTCTCAGCGGAACCATCGACATGGTTGGCAAGGGGATATTCACGCCCTGGTGCCCCGCCCGTCCCATCTTCAATGATTTCGATCTTTCCGGGGATGATGAAATCCTGGCCTGGTGGGAAAGACGCCAGGCCGTTGCCATGATCTTCGGCATTCAGCCCATGTTTGCCCTGATGTGTCCGGAGCTGACCGAAGAGAACATGCTGGAACTGGCCAGTCTGGGAACGGAACTCGACCTGGACCAGGATCTGCTGGACGAGGTTGTCAAGGGGATCTGCGGATAGAACCGAATTTTCTGCCGGATGAGCAGGGGGGTTACCGGGAATAAGGCCTCTCTCTCAGTTTTCCCGCTGCCTTCCGGCAGAAATCGGTCCCATTCACATGGAAACCGCATCCCCCAAAATAGGAATATACGCAGGCTCAGGCACCTCCCATTCCTGGCTCTGGTTTGTGGACCTGTTTGAAACGGCAGGATTCTACAACCTGGTCTTCCTGAACGAAGGATCCATTCAGGAGGAGGATCTCCATGAACTCGACGTCCTGGTGATCTCCGGGGGGGATACATTTGCCGTGGCCGGGCATTTGGGAGAAAAAGGGGCCCGGGCCATTGAAGCCTTTGTTGCCCGGGGCGGGATGTACATCGGATCCTGCGCCGGGGCCTACCTGCCCATGAAATCGTCCCAAAAGCCCCTTGACCGGTTCAACTTCGTAGATGTAAAGATCTCCAACCTGAGCCGGCTTTTTCCCACGGCAGATTTACAGATCTGTTCATCCTGCCTTGCCTATGGGTATGACTTCATCTTTCATCCTGTCCGGGAAAGCGTGGCCTTAAAGACCACGCCCCATCTGGATCCGGAAACGAGTCTTGAATTCACGGCCCCTCTGTACGGCGGTCCGGGGATGGATGCCCTTGACCCTTCCTGGGTCCTTGCCGTCTATAAGGGATTTACCCCCAAGACCCTGTTTTTGTCCGACCGGAAAATTGCAGACCAGTCCCTTGTGGGACGGGGTGCTGTGGTCCGTGTCCCCTTTGGACAGGGCTGTTTTTATCTGCTGGGCCCCCACCTGGAGCATCCGGGGTATAAACAGGCAAACCAGTTCATTATCCATGCCGTTCTCCGGGAAACCATCCTGGCGGACAGATCTGGCGCTCTTCCCTTTTTTCCGGGGAACTCCCCTGAACCCGAGGCCGGTCTTACATCCCCTAAAAAGGTGACCGGAAAAGAGGCCAAAGGTCTGCTGCTCTCCGTTAAAAGGGAACTGAGCAACTCCAGGATCACGGCCGGCGGCCTTGAATTTGAGCCGGTTCAGTGGCTGATCGGAAAAAAAACCTATACCCCTCAGAAGATACGGGTCTATCTGGAGTCCATGTGGAAACGCATCCGGCCCCTTGAGAGAAAAAAATACCTGGTCCTGACCCCGGGCCTGTACGAAAACATCCTGGCAACCGCCTCAAGCATAACCATTGAGCTGCGGAGGATAAAAAAACAGGTGGATGAAAAACAGGACAGCCTTGAAACCGCAGTCCTCCTCTTTGATGAACTGCACATCCTGGCCATGTCTTTTTTTGATCTCTACTTTGATACCCTGTTTGACAGGCAGAACAGCGGAAGGGAAGAGGATATGGCCCGGCCATGATCCCTGGCCCGTTTAACCCATTTTTTACAACAGGAGATGAAATTGCAAACCGGAACAATGAACCAAGCTAAAAAATCAAAACCCGGACAGATCTTTTTCCTGCTGGCAGCCGGCTGTTTTTTTCTGGCACTTGCATGGCCTTCCAGTGTATGGGCCAAAATCTCAGCCTCTTCCGGATCCGACTGGTTCGTTCAGATGGATCAATACGCTGCCGGGGCCCACGGAACCCTTAAATGCGAAGATTGCCACGGGCCCATGCAGGCCAAGGGCAAATCCCATCCGGATCCCGAGGCAGCCGGATTTCTGAAAACCGATCCCAAGCGAACCTTTGATTACCAGACCTGTAAAAAATGTCATAAAACCGCCCATGAGCGGTTTCTCAAGGGGGAACATGCCAAGGCAGCCGAGAAAGAAAAAAAAGAGGGAAAACCCTCACAAACAGGATTCGCACCCACCTGCGGGGACTGCCATTCCGCCCATTATTCCAAATCCCGGAAATCCCGGGCCGATACCGGAAAAGAAATGACCCGGACCTGCGGGGCCTGCCACCCGGACCAGGAGGCCAGTTACCTTGACAATTACCACGGCAAGGCAGGGGTAAACCTGGGATATGACAAGGCCGCCTTTTGCACCGACTGCCACGGAGCCCACACCGCCGTCTCCCTGAAGGACAAGACCCAGGTCCTTACCACCTGCCGGCGGTGCCATCCGGATGCCACTGCAGCATTTGCCGACATCATCATCCATGACACAACAAAAAATCTAACGGTAAAAACCGATGCCAAGCAGAAGGGACTCAAATGGGTCCATGCCCTGGGCACCCTGTCCTTGATTTTTGTGGTCGCGGTTCTGGTCTTTTTCTATGCCCACACCGGACTTCTCATGCTTCGAAAACTCCATGAAAAATTAAGGAGGCATAAATAATGGAAACATCCCCAGCCCAGAAAGAATCCTATCAGCGGTTCTCTGTCCTGCACAGGATCCTGCACATCATGATCATCTTCAACTTCACCCTTCTGGCCGTGACCGGATTTTTACTTCACTTTGGCGGAACCGGATGGGCAAGGGTCCTGGTCTCTGCCATGGGAGGCGCCGGCGGGGCCGGATGGCTGCACAGGTTCTGCGCCGTGTTCCTTTATATCGGGATAGTGATCCATGTGGCCTGGCTCTTTTACTATAAAATCGTCTTAAAAAGAAAAATCTCCGGCCCGGATTCTGTTCTTCCGGCCAAAAAAGATCTCCAGGATCTGGCCCAGAATTTCAGATACTTTTTCAATAAAGGAACCCCGCCTTTATTTGACCGGTACAGCTACCTGCAAAAGGTGGATTACTGGGCTGTGATGCTGGGGATGCAGAGCATGGGGATTACCGGGCTCATGAAGTGGTTCCCTGAATTTTTCACCGGGATATTTCCCGGACATTTCATCAATATCGCCGCCCATTTCCATTTTCATGAAGCGGTTCTTGCCGTGATGTACATCGGGCTGGTCCATATGTCGGACACCCACCTGGTTCCGGATGTTTTTCCCATGGAAAAGACCATTTTTACCGGAAAAATCGAAAAGGAACGGTTTGTACAGGACCATCCTGAGGAGTGGAAACGGCATCAGACAATGGAAAACGGAAACTAAATACAAGATCTCAATGGGGAACTTCCTATGAACTATAAATTAATACTTTCTGTTATCATCGGTGGCCTTTTGATGATGATTTTCGCAGCCCTGAATCACACACCGGCCGTTGCAACCAATTCACCTGAATCAGAGACTGCCGCGGTGATTGAAAAAGCCCCGCCTGAACCTGTACCGGAACCGCTGATCTGCAATGACTGTCACCGGTCCCCCAACATCAATACCAACGAGGGCGTGGCCGCCTCAAAGGCCTTTTGCCTGGACTGCCACAGGGAGGCGGACACCCACAGGATGGCGGAGCAGCAGAAGGTCGGGCTCCGGGTCACTGAAAAAGGCTTTAATGAAAACCAGCCCAGGCATCAATACATCGCATGCATTCACTGCCACACGGATGTGGCCCGGTCTCCCCATAAGACCGAAACCGGATCCCAGTGCCTGGAATGCCATGTCCGCCACTCCGAAGGCCCGGCCAATGAGCCCCATCTGCGGGTGGACTGCCAGGCATGCCACTTCAAATCCGAATTTGTCCGGCTGGATCCCAAGGATCACCGGGTCAAGCTGGCCCATGCCGATTATGAGGGACTGCCGGTCAGTCTTTCCGATCATGCCATGGCCGATGTCTCGGACGAGGAAACCTGCAAAAAATGTCATTTCAGGAAAAATCCCGTGGGCGCTCCGGCAGCGGTCCTGCCTTCCAAAAGCGTGATCTGCATCCTCTGCCATACCTCTCCTTTGGCTGCAGGCAGCCCAATATTCGGACTGGCCGGCATCCTTTTCCTTGGAGGAATGATGATCATGATCGGTTTCTGGTACAGGGGCAGCGTCAAGGGGGAAGAAGATTCCCTGCACAGAAAGATCAGTCTCAGTTCGGAATCCGTATGGACAACGATCTTTTCAAAACAGATCTTTTCCCTGGTGAAGATCTTCATCCTGGATATTGTTCTCCAGAGACGGATCCTCAAGGAGAGCGTCTCCCGCTGGTCCATGCATTCCCTGATCTTCACGGCCATTCTGCTGCGGTTCTTCTTAAGCCTGTTCACGGCCGTGGGATTTTACCTGAATCCGGACGGAAACTGGATGACGACTCTCATGGACAAGAACCACGGATTTACAGCCTTTACCTACGATCTTCTGGGTCTCTTTATTCTCCTGGGGATCGTCTGGGCCGTGATCCGGCGCTTTGTGGTCAAACCGGACCATGTGGTTTCCGAATACCAGGACACCGCCACCCTCCTGATCCTGGGCGTTCTAACGGGATTCGGCTTTTTCCTTGAAGGGGCCAGGATACTGGTCACCGGAATTCCCGGGGACATGGCATCCCATTCTTTTGTGGGAAATATCGTGGCAGGCATCTGTTCCATATTCCCCTTTGACTGGGCATCTGTTTACCCGGTGCTCTGGTGGATCCACGGCCTGGCAGCCGCAGTCCTGATTGCCTATATCCCCTTTGGAAAAATGAGGCATATCATCAATACGCCGCTGACCTATTTTATCGAGGCAGTGGACGGCGTAAAAAATGAAAAACGGGTTTAACCGGAATCAAAATGAAAAGGTGTTAACATGGCCGAAAAAGATATAGCTGAGTCCCCCGTTGAAACCAAAGAAGAGGAAATAAAAAAAACCGAGCCCGGGGAACCCGGAAAAGAAGAGGGTACCAAAGAGCTCCGGCAGATCCCCCTTCACAAGCTGGATATGAAACGGCTGATCGAGCTGGACGCCTGTACCCGGTGCGGGGAATGTCTTTCCTGGTGCCCGGTCTATGACCAGGACTCAAAGGAAGACCTGATCCCCCGAAGAAAGATCATCGATTTTTTGAGGCTGGCCCGTTCCCAGAGCGGGTTCCTGGCCGGGATTGTGAAAAGCGATAATGTTCCCAAGGCCCTGAAAAAAGCCCTGAAAAAGGTGACCGGATACCAGGAAATCACCCAGGAGCAGATAGACGACTTTGTGTTCAACCTCTATGAATGCTCCACCTGCGGCCAGTGTGAGATTGTCTGCCCGGCCCACATCGATACGGTCAATCTCTGGGAGGAGCTGCGGCGCATCATTGTCCGGGCCGGATACGGTCCTCTGGAGCCCCAGAAGGCCCTGAGAAAGAGCGTAAAGACCTTTGACAATCCCTGGCAGCAGCCCCGGGCCGGCCGGACCAAGTGGTCCAGGAGGGCCAAAAAGGACGGTCTGATCGAAACAGAGCCCCGGGAAATTAAAAAGACCGGGGGGAAAGTGCTTCTGTTCTTCGGATGTACCGCCTCCTATGACGCCAATGTCAAGCAGGTGGCCATCAACACCATTAACATCCTCGAAGCCCTGGACATCGACTACGGGGTCCTGGGAAAGCATGAAAAATGCTGCGGCAGCGTCCTTCTCAGGATGGGGGATCCGGAATATAAGCGGCTTTTCCAGGAAAACATCGAGCAGTTCAACAGCCTCGGGATTGATACCCTGATCAGCTCCTGCTCGGGCTGTTTCAAAACCATCATGCAGGATTACCCCAAGGTCGCTCCCATCAACTTTGAGGTCCTGCACACCGTGGAATACCTGGCCCGGCTTCTCAAACAGGGCAAGCTTGATTTTCCCCATCCGGTCAACCGGACCATCACCTACCATGATCCCTGCCACCTGGGCAGGGCCACGGGCGGATTTGACGCTCCCCGGATGATCATGGATGCCATCCCGGGCCTTAAACTGGTTGAAATGCCCAGGAACCGTGAATATTCCCGGTGTTGCGGGGCCGGCGGCGGTCTGAAGGCCGGATTTCCCGACATCCAGGGGAGGATGGCCCAGCGCCGGGTCAAAGAGGCCGAAGAAACCGGGGCCACGGACCTGGTCTCCTGCTGTCCCTTCTGCTACCAGGGCCTCCAGGTCGGTATCGGGGTCTCCGAATCTCCCATCATCATGAGGGACATGTCCTATTACGTGGCCCACTCCCTCCTGGGATATGACGTTTTTGAAAAAGCCGCCGGGGAAGCCGAGGAGAAAAAACGGCTCAAGGAAGAGAAGAAACGGCTGAAACAAGAAGAAAAAGCAAAGAAAAAAGCGGAAAAAGAAAAGGCCAGAGAAGAAAAGGACGGGAAAGAAAAGGAAGAGAAAAAGGACGAAGAGGAGAGCACATCCGCCGATAAAGATTCAGAAAAGGAAAAGAGAAAAGCGGAAAAGAAGCTGGAAAAAGAAAAAAGGCGGGCCCAGAAAAAACTGGAAAAAGAAAAAAAAGCGGCGGAAAAGCTGAAAAAAGCCGAAGAAAAGAAAAAAGAACAGCCGGACAAAGAGGTGCCAGACCCGGAAGAAAAATGAAAGAAAAAACAAAAGTCTTTGTCATCACCGGGTTCCTGGGAAGCGGAAAAACCACCCTGGTGAAACGGATTTTACATTCCTCCTCAGACCTGTCCAAGACCATCGTCCTGGTCAATGAATTTGGGAAAGTGGGGATTGACGGGGATCTAATCCGGCAGACAGCCGCGGCCGACGTGGTTGAACTGAGCAGCGGATGTATCTGCTGCACCCTGAAAACCGATATGATCCAGACCTTACGGATGCTGCGGTACGACTACTCCCCCCGGAGGATCATCATCGAAGCCACGGGCGTGGCAGACCCCCTTGCCATTATCGAGGCCTTGCAAGAACCCCTGCTCTCTTCCCAGTTTTCCCTGGAAAAAACCATTACGGTTCTGGATAGTGATTTCTGGGAGGCCCGGGAGGGGTTCGGCACCGTGTTCGCAAGCCAGCTCAGACACGGGGATATCATTCTCCTGAACAAGATCGATACCGTGGATCCGGAACAGATCCCGGATTTCTTAAAGGAAATCCGGGAAGAGGCCCCAAAGGCCCGGATCATTCCCAGCCTCCACTGCAATATTGATCCGGATATTTTCTGGGCTGAATCGGATAATTCATTCCCTGACCGGCCGGAACCGTCCCTGTTTCAGCCCTATGACCCGGGAAAGGATGCCTATTCCCAGGGGGCCGGTTTTGAACCTGGTGGGGCAGAAACCCAAGGATTCACCACCTTTTCCTTTGAAACCCCGGACCCTTTGGACGAAAAATCCTTTACCGAATTTCTCAGAACCGTTCCCCTGGAGCTGTTCCGCATCAAAGGCCCGGTGCGGTTTGCCGGCCAGACCCGGATGCTCAATTTTGTGGGGGGCAAAACCGAGTGGTTGGACTGGCCTGAAAACCCGCCCACCTGCCTGGCCTTTATCGGCTGGGACGTGGCAGAAGAAGCCATATTGGAGAAGGTGAAGGCCTGCCTGGCCCGCTAATTTCAATTCCGATCCCCTGTCTGGTTTATCCTCCTCGGGGTAAAGTTTGTGTCAACGGCCTTTACCGGACCAAGCTGAACCCCCAAGATTGGTGATTCCTTTTGATGAAGATGCCGACTTTAAAAATGACTAGAGCCGGGATATCCATTTCACCCCAAGAAAAACCGTGACCAGCAGGGCTGCGCCGCCCCCGAGATTCAAACACCAGCCGTTTTTCCGGTCCCCGGCCCAGGCCCTGTCATTGAGCAGTCTTAGGAAAATCCCGACAAACAAAGGGGTGCCGATGAATGAAAGGGCCAGCATGATCAATAAAAGATTCACCGGTTTTCCCGGGAGAAAAGCCCCGGGCAGGGCAATGAGACAACCGGCCAGAATGGTCAGCCTGTATTTGGTGTTCCCGGGCTTTAACTCCCATTTCATTTTATCCCCCAGAACATAGGACGCTGCGATAAAGGTGGGCATGATGGTGGAAAAAACCGCGCACCAGATGCCCAGGCAGAAAAAACCATGGGCATATCCCCCCAGCAGGGGGGTAATGGCATTGGCCATTTCAAACAGCGTTTTCACCTGGATCCCTTCAGGGTTGAGCACACAGGCGCCGGTCAGATAAATGGCCGTACAATAAAGGCCAAAGGCCCCCAATAAAGAGACGGCCGTATCGGTCCGGGCCAAATTCAGATCCGATGCTTTCCATCCTTTTTCATGGACCGTATAGGTCTGCATACTCAGTATGGTCACATGGATGGATCCACCCATAATGGCCGTCATCATAAGGACTTCAGCCTTGCCGAAATGGGAAAGATCCGGTACCAGTCCGGCCAGGGCCGCACCCAGATCAGGCTTTGCAATAAAAAGGGTGGCAATAAAACTGATCACCAGCAAAGAAACAACAATTTTGCAGACCGCTTCAATGATTTTATACCCGCCGTGGCCTACCAGTCCGTAAAAGACTGCGGCAAAAAAGATACCCCAAAAAGGCGTGGTCCACCCGGTGACAAATCCGGTAACAGCCACCAGAATCTTTAACAAAACCACATTGCACAGCCAGATCACCACAAGGGCGTCCAGGGCCACAAACCAGGCCAGAGGCTTTCCCCATTTTTCCTCCACAATGGAGACGATTCCCTTGCCGCCGATAAGGGCTGTCTTGGCCGCCATATACTGGCAGACAAAGGCCAGAAACACACTGAGCACCACCACCCATAAAAAATTATACCCATAGGTGCCGCCGGCCTTGGCCACACTTAGGGTGGTTCCGGGGCCGGCAGCCACCGCACTGATGACCCAGGCCGGCCCAAAGGCTGAAAACAGGTTTCCTATATTAAAAATTCTTTTTTCTGCATCTTCCATACGCTTTTTCCTTTTGTGAAAGGGTTATGCTTTAGACCGGCTCAACTCCTGAATTTCAAGGTTCAGATGGGCGGCAATGGTTTTTTCATCAAGATTGTAGAGACTGTCCAGAAAGTGGCCCATGAAAAAGCCGGGACCGTTTGACTTCTCTGCAGCCAGTTCTCCTGCGATGCCGGCCACTGAAACTGCGGCCCAGGACGCCTCAAACCCATTATCCGCAACCGAGTAAAAGGCGGCAATAAGGGAGGACAGGATGCATCCCGTGCCTGTGACAGCCCCCATGAGGCTGCATCCGTTTGAAATCAATGCCGTTTGCCCCTGTCCCAGCACCATATCGGTTGAACCGCTGATGACCAGGGCCGATGCCGATTTCAAAAGCGTGTCCGCGCCGGCCGGGATTTTGTCTGCAGGCTGGTCCGTGCGGCCGTGCCGCACCAGAATCTCCCTGGCCTGGTCCGGGGACACCCCGCTTTCCACGCCCCTTGTGGTCAGGCGGCCGCCGGCCAAAGAGCAGATCTCCGATCCATTTCCCCGGATGATTTTATCCGGGGCAAGGCCATTGAGTTCTTGTGCAATGCCGGTTCTGTAAGGTCCGGCCCCGGATCCCACCGGATCCAGAACAACGGGTTTTCCCAGCTCCTGGGCAGCAACCATAAGGTCCTTCATCACTTCAACCCGGTCTTCCACCGGGGTTCCCATGTTGACGCAGAGGGCATCGGATATCTTGGACATATAGGCCGTGTCCTGCCTGGCCCAGGACATGGTAGGGGACGCGCCGAGGGCCAGAAGGGCATTGGCGGTCTGATTCATGACCACAAAATTGGTCACCACATGGACAAGGGGTCTTTTTTCCCGGATATTGACACATAGCTGATAAACTCTTCGGGACAATTCAATTTTTTTTCTCATGTAAAAATCCCTTTTTTATATGGGTGAATCCTCTGCTGCAAAGCAGAACGATCCCTTGCCTGCCCAGGCAGCTTTACATTTTTTCCGGATAGAAGGCCCTGAAAAGGAAGTTTTCTGAGTACGGTTTTTTTTACCTGGGAACGTAATTAAACCGGAAAGGTTTAAAAGGAAGGATGATGGAATCGGCAGATTGTCAGCTTCCCTGCGTCGGTATTATCCGCATCAGGTTCCAAGGGTCAGGAAATCTCCTTCTCAGCTTTGGTCAAGCCCCCCCAGCAAATATAAATTATGGCCACCATATATGCCCCTCAATCTGAAATTTGTCAACTTAAATATCTTTGGGTCCATCCCCCGCTCCCTGTCCGACACCCTTCAATTCAGGAATGGACTTTTCAAAAACGCGATTTTAGTTTACAAATTAGATAGACAATCAGAATCCATCTTATAAAAAACGGGAGAAAGGACCTTGAATCCAACAGATATTGAAGATCCTGAATATTTTCATCGCGTGATCGATTGCCAGTTTGCATGTCCGGCGCATACCCCTGTGCCCGAATACATACGGCTGATCGCTGAAAAAAAATATGCAGATGCCTATATGATCAACTGGAAATCCAATGTATTTCCCGGGATTTTGGGCAGGGTCTGCGACAGGCCCTGTGAACCGGCCTGCAGAAGGGGCCGGGTGGAAGACAAGGCCGTGGCCATCTGCCGGCTCAAACGGGTCTGTGCAGACAACAAAGCAGATATCACAAGCCGCCTGCCCATGCCTTCCAAGAAAAAAAACGGAAAAAAAATCGCCCTCATCGGCGGGGGGCCTGCGTCCCTGACCGTGGCCAGGGATCTTCTGCCCCTTGGGTACCATGTGGATCTCTATGATGACCAGGCCGAGGCCGGCGGGTTCGTCCGAAGCCAGGTGCCCTCTTTCAGGCTGCCCAAAGAAGTCCTGGATGAAGAGGTGAACATCATCCTGAACATGGGGGTCAAAACCCATTTAAATACCTATATATCCAGCATGAAAGAGTTTCTGGCCAAGGGACATGATGCCGTATTTGTGGGCACCGGCGCCCCAAGGGGCCGGGACCTTGATCTTCCGGGCCGGCAGGAATCAAAAAAATCTGTCCATGTCGGCATTGAATGGCTGGCCGGCGTCCAGTACGGGCACACAAAAAAGACCGGGGAAACCACCCTTGTAATCGGCGGGGGCAATACAGCCATGGACTGCTGCCGGACCGCCAGAAGGCTGGGGGGAAAACAGGTCAAGGTCATCATCCGGGGGGCGAAAAAAGATATGAAGGCCTCCCCCTGGGAGGTGGAAGACGCCGTCAGGGAAGACATCCCGATTTTAGAACATCTCTCGCCTGTGGAGTTTGTCATGGAAAACAAGCGGTTAAAGGGAATGAATTTTCAGAATCAGCAGCCCGGCAAAGAAGACCGGGAACCGGTGTTCATCCCCTGTGACGAAGTCCTGCTGGCCGTGGGCCAGCAGAACGCCTTTCCCTGGATCGAAAAAGATATCGGCCTGACCTTTGACGATAGAGGCCGGCCCCGGGTGGATGAGATCACCTTTCAGTCTGATCTGGATCATGTCTTTTTCGGCGGGGACGCCGCCTTTGGCCCCAGGAACGTGATCACCGCCGTTGCCCACGGCCACGAAGCCGCCCTCTCCATCGACCTATTCTGCAAGGGAAAGGACATTACAAAAAGACCCCTGCCTTTTACCACCCTTGCCGGACAGAAAATGGGGCTCCGGGACTGGATCTACCACAGCCAGGTCTCCGACGAAATCCGGCAGAATGTGCCCATGGTACCCAAGGTCAAATCCATCAAGGACCGCCTCATGGAAGTGGAGCTGGGATTCAATCCCAAAACCGGTTTCAAAGAGGCCCGGCGCTGTCTTAATTGCGACATACAGACCGTTTTCACCGTGAATGAATGTATTGAATGCGATGCCTGTGTGGATGTCTGCCCCACCACCTGCATCAATTTTCTGAAAAACGGGGATGAAGAGGATCTAAGATCCCGGCTTATGGTTCCGGCAAAGAACAGGTCCCAGGATCTCTATGTCTCTGATGTTCTTCCCACCGGAAGGGTGATGGTCAAAGACGAGGACCTGTGCCTTCATTGCGGACTCTGTGCGGAAAGGTGTCCCACGGCGGCCTGGGACATGCAGAAATACACCTATAATCCATCAAAAGCAGGACAGAGATGAAAAAGCTCAAACGTGTAAATGATTTTGTTATCCGGTTTGCCAATGTGAACGGGTCCGGTTCTGCCAGCGCCAACAACCTTTTTGCAAAGGCGGTCTTCAGGTTGGGCGTACCGGTGAGCCCCAAAAATATTTTTCCTTCCAATATCCAGGGCCTGCCCACCTGGTATGAGGTCCGGGTCAGTGAACAGGGGTATCTGGGACGCAGGGGCGGGTATGATTTCATCGTTGCCGTCAACGGACAGACCCTTGAAAAGGACTATGATGATCTTCAGCCCGGGGGGTACTTCATGTACGATTCCACAAGGCCCCTGTCCGACCACTTCCAGCGCAGGGACATCATCCCCATCGGCATGCCCCTGACCGAGATCTGCAACCGGGAGATCCCAAACCCCAGGCTGCGGCCCCTGCTGAAAAATATCATATATGTGGGCGCCCTGGCCTTTCTGCTCGATATGGAATTTTCCGTTCTCACGGACTCGATCGCCAGGCAGTTCAGCAAAAAGCCCAAGCTGGCAGAACCCAATATCCGCGCCCTGGAACTGGGATTTGACTACGCTTCCACCCATTTTAAAGATGTATGCGGTCTTTCTGTAAAGCGCAGTAACAAACTGAACACCCATATCCTCATGGACGGCAACAGTGCCACGGCCCTGGGGGCGGTGTACGGCGGTGCCACCGTTGCCGGATGGTATCCCATCACCCCGTCCACTTCCGTGATCGAAGCCTTTGACAGGTTCACCCGCCAGTACCGGATGGATGCCTCCGGAAAAAGAAAAGCCGCCATTGTCCAGGCCGAAGATGAACTTTCCGCCCTGGGGATCGCCGTGGGAGCCTCCTGGAACGGCGCCCGTGCCTTTACCGCCACCTCCGGGCCCGGGGTCTCCCTGATGAATGAACTGCTGGGCCTGGCCTATTTTGCCGAGATCCCCGTGGTCCTGGTCAATGTCCAGAGAACCGGCCCCAGTACGGGCATGCCCACACGGACCCAGCAGTCGGATACCCTGGCCTGCGCCTATGCCTCCCACGGAGACACCAAACATGTGCTGCTCTTTCCCTGCGACCCAAAGGAGTGCTTTGAAATGGCGGCCCAAAGCTTTGACCTGACCGAAAGCCTCCAGACCCCGGTGATTCTCATGAGCGATCTTGACCTGGGCATGAACGACCATGTCAGCCTGCCCATGGCCTGGGACGACAACCGGGAATATTGCCGGGGAAAGGTCCTTGACAGGGAAGAGCTGGATTCCATGACCCGGGAGTGGGGACGGTATCTGGATACGGACGGGGACGGTGTCTGCTTTCGGACATACCCGGGAACCCATCCTGAAAAAGGGGCCTATTTCACCCGGGGATCCTCCCATGACGAATATGCGGTCTATACCGAGGACAGTGATACCTACAGGCGGTGCATGGAAAGGCTGTCCGAAAAATGGCAGACCGCCAGATCCCTTGTGCCTGCCCCCCGTATCAAAATAGAGGATGAGAAAGGAACCCGGGGGGCAATCTTTTACGGCACCAGTACATATGCTGCCTACGAGGCCATGGAGATGCTCGCCGGGAAAGGGATTGTTCTGAACTCCATGCGTGTTCGGGGATTTCCTTTCCCGGACCCGGTGGAAGAGTTTATCGACCGGCACGAAATGCTTTTTGTAATCGAACAGAACCGGGACGGCCAGATGCGAACCCTTTTGATAAATGAACTTAACCGGGTCCCGGACAAACTGATTTCCATTCTCCATATGGACGGCACGCCCATTGATGCCAGAACCATCTGCCGGTCCATAGAAGATGTACTGGCACAGACCCCCAAAGGAGGTGCTGCATGAATTCCCGACGTCCAGTATTCCGCCATCCCGATCTTCCGAAAAACGACCTGGGGTATACCCGCCGGGATTATGAGGGAGGGGACTCCACCCTCTGCGCCGGCTGCGGCCATGACTCCATTTCAAATTCAATCATCCAGGCCTGTTTTGAGCTGTCCATCCCCCCCCACCGGGTGGCCAAGCTGTCCGGTATCGGATGTTCCTCCAAGACCCCGGCCTATTTTCTGGGCAAATCCCACGGATTCAACTCTGTCCACGGAAGGATGCCCGCCATTGCCACCGGCGCCAACATGGCCAACAAAGACCTTCTCTATATCGGTGTCTCCGGTGACGGTGACACCGCTTCCATCGGCATGGGGCAGTTTGTACACGCTGCCCGGCGCAATCCGAACATGGTCTATGTCGTAATGAACAACGGCTGTTACGGCCTTACCAAGGGCCAGGATTCAGCCACCGCAGACAGGGGATCGTCCAGCAGGAAGGGGCGGCCAAATCCCTTTGAAGCCATTGATTTGTGCGAAATGGCGGTTCAGCTGGGGGCCGGTTTTGTGGCCCGGGGCTTTTCCGGGGACAAGGAGCATCTGGTTCCGCTCCTAAAGGCAGCCATCCGCCACAGGGGATTTGCCCTGATTGACGTTATCTCCCCCTGTGTCACCTTTAACAACACTCAGACCTCCACCAAGAGCTACCACTGGGTCCGGGACCATATGGAGGCTACTGCCACCTTTGATTTCATTCCCTTCCAGAAGGAAATCACTGCCCAATATGAAGAAGGGTCAACCCAGTCGGTGGCCCTGCATGACGGCACGGTCATCCATCTTCACAAAAGCGACAATTCCTTTGATGTCACAAAAAGGCGCGATGCCATCAATGCATTGGAGCATCACAGGGAAAAAGGACAGATCCTTACGGGAATCCTTCATATCAACGAGACCCTCCAGGACACCCATGATATTCTGGAGACCACGGACAAACCCTTGAACGCATTGACCCAGGAGGAGCTATGTCCCGGGAACCAGGCACTTCAACAGATTTTTGAAAATTATAGATAGATACGGGGGGAGGGGCAACCTTTACCCCCGGACACAGCCCCGGAAAAATAATATTACGGAATTATTTTTTTTCCCCCTTTTTCCTTTTTCATTTCAATATACCAATTCTGATCGCCGTACAATTCGTCCGAACATTCAGGGCATAGACCATGGCTGAAGGATGCCTCGGAGTGTTTTTCGATATATGTCTCTAAAAGATTCCAATACCCTTTATCATCCCTGATTTTTTTACAACTGGAACAGATCGGTACGATCCCTTTTAAGGTCTTTATCTCCTCAAGGGCTTCCTGGAGATCCTTGATCAGTTTTTTTCGGTTTTCCTCTGCGATTTTGCGTTCGGTGATATCCACTCCCAAACCAATGAGAAGCTTTTTCCCGTCTAATTTTTTGCGGACCCCGGTGAAAAAATAAGGCAGCCTCCGGCCGTCTTTGGTCACGATTTCAGCTTCAAATTCGGCAGACCCTTCTTGAAAGACCTTTCGAATCTGTCCTTTAATCTGTATCCTTCGATCATCTTCAAAAAAATCAATGCCACGCATGCCGGACAGCTCTTCGTCCGTGTATCCGATAAGTTTGCCCCATTTGCTGTTCCAGATGATGAACCGCTGCTCATCAAAGACATAGAATAAGCCGGGAAGACTGTTGATGTAATATTCGGAAAGCTGCTTCTCATTCAGCAGCTCCTTTTCCATCCGATGACGCTCCTCAATTTCCGACACCAGCTTTTGATTGGCTTTTTTAAGTCCCAATGTTCTTTTTTCAACCGTGTCTTCAAGATGGTCCTTGTGTTCCATCAATCGCTGTTCTGCTTTTCTCCTTTTTTTTCTCTGCCCAGAGGCCAGGATCATCGTTACTATTCCGATTAAAACGGTTGCAATAATGATAAGAAGATCTTGTTTGGTCTTTTGATACCATGGTCTGAGAATCCTTTCTCTATGGTGTAACACAGCGATCTGAAAGGGAAAATCAGGCAATTGGTATATGGAGATCACCGCCGAGGAAGTTTCATGGGTTTTCAGTCCTCCCCCCTTTATCGGGGCCATGGACAGCAGGGGAGTATTGTCGGCATGAAGGGTTTCACAATCCGGATTATTGTACCATTGGGTAAGAACATTGCCCCGGACATCCAATAGGACAACGGCATCCACATCAATATTCAAATACCTCTCGTATCGGTCATAAAAAAACATGGGATCAATCACAGCCGCCAGAACCCCTGCAAATTCACCCGCCCCATTTTCAATCCGCCGGCTCATCACAATGATCTTTTTATCCTGTTTTGAAATTAGAGTCTGTATTGAAAATTCAAGCCAGGCATCCCGGTGGGCTTCAAAAAAAGCCGGATCATCAAATGCCTGAAACGCTCTTAGGCTGTACAGAACCTTTTTTTCGGCATTCCATAAGACGATATTCTTAATTTGGGGCAAAAACATGGACCGATCTTTAATGGTTTTGGCAATGGCTTTAGGGACCCTTGTATCGGGTTTATTGAGATGCTCTAAATTTGAAAGAATGGAAAGAAGAGTCAGATCGACACCGTAAAGCACACTGGAGGTATTTTCTCCGAGAAGCTGGGCCTGGGACTTTGATTTGGTATGGGAAGTATCTATATAGATCTCCCTGTCCCTGAAAATAGTAACCCCGCTGAATATTACAAAGATGAGGATCACCAGCCATATCAATGCGATGATATAGATATATGATCTTTCTTTGGGTAGAGGTGGGGTTTCCATTTTCTTTTTCTGCTTACAAAAGATCCATAATCAAATCGACAATCTTGGGATCAATATTCATCCTCCGGACAAACTCATCCTGCTTTTTAAGCATCCGGTTTCTCCATATTGTAATTTGCTCTTCACCGGGAACAACGACAGTCAACCCGTTTTCAATGGTCACCTTTTTTGCCGTAATCTGGGCCTCCAGGGCCTGCTTTCTGGATGTATCGACATGTTTATCCCAGGTGTCGGTCACGATCGTCCGGATGTCCGGCGGCAGCTTTTCCCAAAAAGACATCCGGATGAGGGGAATATACAGGGGGAAATATTCCCGGTCCTCAAACGCATACTTTATGCCCTTTTCCCAAAGCCTTGCGCTCCGGACGGTTTCATAGCTCGTTAATACGGCATCCACCCTGCCCTGGATCATATATCCCGGAAGATCCGGCCAGGCGATGACAACAGGGTTCCCGCCCAGTTCCCTTATCCTTAACTTGTTCCCCAGGCCGCCGGCAACCCGTATGGTAAGCCCCTCAATGTCTTCGGGCCGGAGTATTTTTTTTGTCAGGGAAAACAGATGGGCATGCCCAAGATCAATCCATTTTCCCACAACCTTTAAGTGAAGATTTTTTTCGATAAGGCCATTAATGGCTTTACCTGCCCTGCTTTCAAGAATCATATGACTTGAATCGGCAGATCTTCCATAAAAAATCGGCAGCAAAAAAACGCCGACGTTGGGTTCGAATTTTGTCACATTCCATGTTCCCGGAACAGCCATTTCAACTTTTCCCTGTCCCAGGGCCTGAATAATATCTGCATCCCGGAACAGGCTTGAATTGAAATAAAACTGGACATTGATCCTTCCTTTAAGCCGGTTCCTAAGATCATCTGAAAATCGTTTTACGGCCTGGGTCTGGACATGTGTTTTTGTGTTCTCAACGGAAATACGCATTATCGGCAATTGCGCGGCAATTGCCGATGAAGCGCAGAGGCTCAGAAGGATGAAAAGTAAAATACAGAGATTCTTCATTATAAAATTTTCCTATATTCATCTGCCTAAAGAATATATTATCTTAAGGTCAATTTCTGTTTTTTACAACGGAAACCTCGGATACTGCTCTGGGAGATAGTTTGCCCCCGGGTTTATGATCCGAATTTTTCAGACCCTTGCCTTAAAATTAAAACATAGATTTTCAAAGGCTTAAAAGCATATAACCGGGTTTCAGAGACTGTATCGTCCGCCGGGAAAACGCGCAAAAGAATCAATCCTTTTTTGGGAAAGGCCTTTTCCTTGGGGAAAATAGAGAATTGAAAGGAAGATATCATGTCAGAACTATTTACTCCATATCAACTGAAAGACATAAAATTACGAAACCGGATCGCTGTTCCACCCATGTGCCAGTATTCGGCAGAAAACGGCATGCCCAATGACTGGCATCTGGCCCATTATACCCAGATGGCAAGGGGAGGAGCAGGCCTTTTGATTGTGGAGGCCACGGCGGTCTCGCCCGAGGGGCGCATCACTCCGGGCTGCCTGGGAATCTGGAATGGGGAACAGGCAAAAGTCCATTCCGGGATTGTCCGGGCCATCAGAAAGGCCGGTGCCGTTCCCGGTATCCAGATCGGCCATGCCGGACGGAAAGCCAGTGCAAACCGGCCCTGGGAGGGGGATGACCATATAAAAGAGGATGATCCCCGGGCCTGGGAAACCATTGGCCCCTCTGCCCTTGCCTTTGGGGCCCATCTGCCCAGGGAACCCCGGGAAATGACCATCAAAGATATCGAACGGGTAAAAGCCGATTTTGTCTCTGCTGCCAAACGCGCCCTTGGGGCCGGATATGAGTGGCTTGAACTTCACTTTGCCCACGGGTATCTGGCCCAGAGTTTTTTCAGCATCCATGCCAACCAGCGGAAAGACGGATACGGCAAAGATGCCAGAGGCCGGGGCCGTTTCCTTCTTGAAACCCTGGCCGCGGTCAGGGAGGTCTGGCCTGAAAATCTGCCCCTTACCCTGCGCTTCGGCGTGATCGAATTTGACGGCCGTGACGAAGAGACCCTTGGGGAAGCCATTGCTTTGGGCCGGAAGTTCCGGGAAAAAGGGCTCGACTTCATGAGCGTCAGCATGGGCTTTACCACACCGGATGCCGATATCCCCTGGGGCCCTGCATTCATGGCTCCCATTGCGGAGCGGGTCAAAAAAGAAACCGGACTGCCCGTGGCCTCGGCCTGGGGATTTGGCCGGCCCGACCTGGCTGAGAATGCCGTGAAAAACGGGCAGCTGGACCTGGTCATGATCGGCCGGGCCCATCTCTGCAATCCCCACTGGCCCTATCAGGCCGCTCTGGAACTGGGTGTTGACAGACCCTCCTGGACCCTGCCGGCCCCCTATGCCCACTGGCTGGAGCGGTATAAGCTGTAAGACCCAAAGGATAAAAGGGTTATAGGATAATTTTGCTGCCTACGCTGCTGAGGACAAAACTGTCGGGCAGGGCCTGGGAAAGGGCGGAAACCGCCGTAAATCCGCTGCAGTGCATGGGGCAGACCAGGGACATAGACATCTGTTCCAGCGCTTCAATGGTCGGGGCCACAGCAGGGGCCATGGCCGGTCCGCTCAGATGGAACCCGCCGATGACCGCAAAGACATCCTCCACCCCGGTCAGGCGCCTGGCCTGGTGGATGGAGTTGATGATGCCCGAATGGGCGCAGCCGGATATCACGGCAAGCCCCTTGTCTTTGACGTGGATGACCAGGGACTGGTCATCCCGGAAATTGTCGAGAACAAACTCCTTGCCCTCACGGGCCTTTGCCCCGGGAAACCCTTTTTCAAAGGGGGTTGAGCGGTCAACTTCACCGGTGACAAGGATCTGTTCATCTGCCAGCAACAGAGGCCCCTGGTTTTCAACAACCCGGGCTCCCCATTCCGACAGGGTCTCCTTTGACGGGAAAGGCGGGAAAAAAAGAGTATCTCCTGTGGGGATATCCAGGGCCCTGGGATTGAATACATCGGGATGAAGGACCAGTTCAATCCCTGCCGGCCCCCTTTTGATCACCTGCTCTAAAGCCCCGAAATGATCCATATGGCCGTGGCTGAGCACCACGGCCTCTATATTCTCCAGTCCGATCCCGAGATAATCGAGATTATGGGGTACGGCAATATCGGTATACCCGGAATCCAGGAGAACAGATCGGGAGTCTCCCCCGGTTTCCACGGTAATCAGAAGAGAAAGACCATGTTCCGCCAAAAGGGTATCCGTGGGAATGACCCCCTCTTTGGCCAGGGACGGGCGCTGAACTGAGTCGCCGGAAGGCAGCAGCACATCGCTGTGGTTATCGGATAAAATCAGGACCTCCGCCTTATCCACCGGACAAAGATCGATCTGCTTTGTTTCCATTTTTTTTCTCCCCATTGGTGATAATAATTGTTGTATTCTATCGACCGGCTATATGGTTTTCAAGGAAAAATCCGGATTATTTCATAACTAGCACGGGGAATCCACCCGTCAATTTAACAGCCCGTTTTTTTTGGACAATAGTTAAACAAAACATCCCCCTTAATTATTGGATAACAGAATGGAACAACCCTGACAGGAGCGGATTAAACCGCTCCTGTCAGGGTTGTGGGGAGGGAAATAAACGACAAGGGTTACGGGTCAGGGCACAGTCATCTGAAACGTATGGCAACTATTGCACATATTTTCCGAAGCCATGTGCTCATGGTGGCAAAGATCACAGTCTACTTCCGGACCGTAATGGACCGAGTCGTGGGGGTTGGGTTCCATGACAGCGGTGGACTGGGCCACGTCGTCAGGGGTGCCGTGGCAGGACAGGCAGACTTCGGTGCCCACGGCCCCGGGCGGGCTGTCATGGCAGTCCTGGCAGGAAAGCCCTGCGTCCCTGTGATGGCCCTTAATGGTCATCCCGGATGATGCTGCCGGGGCAGGCGCATCGGGATTTTTTTCTCCGGCGCCTTCCCCGGCCGATTCCGGGAGCGTTCCAGCATTGCCGGAAAAAGGGATACAGGCCAAAGGCAAACACAGGGCTCCCCCCAGAAGGAGTACTGTCAGCCAGAAAAAGCACGATAAACGGCGAGCTTTCGTATTCATGGGCTTGTCTCCAGGGGGCTCATTAGGTCCAGGGCCGTTCTTTGGCCGCATTTTTCCCGGCAATCCGGCCAAAAACGATGCAATCTGTCACAGCCACGCTGCCTAGACGGACCGCACCGTGGATACCCCCTGTAATTTCACCTGCGGCATAGAATCCGGGGATGACTTTCTGGTAGAGATCCAGCGCCCTTGCCCCGGTGTCGATCTGAACGCCGCCCATGGTGTGGTGGACCTTGGGCCAAAGATGCATGCCATAGAAGGGTGCCCTGGCAAGGGGTTTGGCATCTTTCTGGAAGGGCTTGCCAAAAACTCTGTCCTTTCCTGACCTGACATCGGCATTGTATTCGGCAACAGTCTTCCGGAGAGCCTCCCTGGAGATCTTGAACTCTTCGGCCAGACCATCCAGGGTCTCAAACTTTTTGACAATGCCCCGTTCAAGCATGGTATCCAGTTTTCCGACCCGCCGGACACCTTCCTGATCTGCGATGCCCACGGCCCAGGCGCCTGTTTTGATGATGGCATCGGCTCTGATTTTCCGGTTGGCCAACTCGTTGATGAAGCGCTCTCCGGTTTTGGGCGCCACCATGACACCATAGGGAAAGGCTGCAGAAAGCGCAAACATATAGCCGATGCCCATTCCTTTTTCATGGGGGCAACTCCAGGGACCAAGCTGGATCCAGGAGAGCTGGATGGGATTGGAATGGAGTCTGAGAGCCTCAATCAGGCACTCACCAGTGGCACCGGGATGATTCGTGGAGGCGACATTTTCATCGATTTTAGGATCCTGGAGCTTCCGGAAGGGCACGTCCTGGCAGAATCCGCCGGCCGCAAGGATCACGGCCCGGTTGGCGCGGATGGTTTTCAGGATACCGCTTCCGGCTTTGGGGAACTGATATTTCTCATACACCCGTACGCCTTTGACCCTGCCGTCGTCATCCTGCAGGATACGGTCAAGAAAACACTTTTTAATCAAAGGTACGCCCAGTTCCTTAACCTTCTTCAACTGAGGGTGCACAATACCTGCACCTGAATTGTTGGTGGTATAATAGCTTCTGGGAACGGAATGTCCGCCCAGGTGCGTATTGCGCTCCTGATACTGGGCGCCCAAGGCGACTGTCCAGGCAACGGCTTCGGCAGAGTGCTTGGCCAGCATCATGGCCAGATCAGGGTGGTTCAGTCCCAATCCGGCCTTGACCATATCCTGGTACATCAAGTCCGCACTGTCATCTACTTTTTCTTTTGACTGGAGGGGGGTTCCCGCTCCGGCCATGAGGCCTCCGTTGATAATGGAGTTTCCGCCGGGAAGCGGCATCTTTTCTATGATTACCACTGAGGCCCCGGCCTGTTTGGCCTCAATGGCAGCGGCAAGCCCTGCAAAGCCGCTTCCGATAATCACCACATCAACGGCCTCATCCCATTTTTGGGGGATTTCACCGGCTTCAAGACGCTTGGTACCAAAGAATAGGCCGCTGGCGGCCACCCCGGCAAGGGCGCCGGCACCGCCGGCCGTTTTGAGGAATCTGCGTCGGGTCAGTTCATTGTTATTTTCGTTCAGTTCAGTCATCTATGGTCTCCTTTTTTCTGGTATCAGCCACCAGATTTTAAATCCTGCGCGTCCTTCTCCCGGCTAGGCCTTGGGCGAAGCGACTTTCTCCTGTCCAGCACCCGGTGACGGATTTTGGGAAAACATCGTCACCGGCGGATCAGGCACTTTCTGAAGCAATGCATCGCAATAGGTATGCCGGTGGGAAGTTTAAATCTCCTGTTCCGCCAAAGGCTGTCAATAATATTGCTGTTTTACTTGTCAGATGCCTCCTGAACAGAATACGGCAAACGGAAAAGACGGGTTCAACTGGTTGGAATTTCAAATCTTTGATGCAGCCGGATTCCCCGGCAGCCGTGCCAATGATCCTTGGCGGCCGGGACAGAAAAAATATCGAAAAGGCCGGGATGAATCTCCGTCAGGGTGTACCGCCCCTCTCTTTTGTCTCCTGGGCGATGACAGACTGTCCATTCCGGGGAGACAAAAAAATTCTGAATATAGGGAGATCAAAAACACATTTCACCTATTGCTGTCGGGTCTGCCCGGGGAATCTGTATGTTGTGCCTTTATGGTTACCCAACAAGCTATTCGGAAAGGGATAACCGTTTTAAAATAAAAAAGGTGTCGATGGCCTCATCGCAAAGAAACTGCCGAGGCAGTTGAGGATTTATTTGAATTATTGATTCAGGTTTGTGCCTGCTTTGCTGTTGTTACAGCCTGGGTAATCCGGCCAAGTTCTCCCATATCTGCAGGTTTGAGCAATGTCGCATCAATGTGTTCCGGATTTGTCAGAGTCTCAGGGTATCCGGTATGGAGTATCACGGGGATGTCAGGCCTGACACCCTTGATGGATGCCGCCAGCTGGGTTCCGGTCAAATCGGGCATGGTCTGGTCCGTGATCACCAGATCAAAAACCAGGGGCGACCGCTTAAATATTTCCAGAGCAGCCGAACTGCTGGTAATCATGGTTACCTTGTAGCCCAACCGTACCAGTAAAGCCTCTGTAATGGCGGCAACCTCAATCTCGTCGTCCACCAGCAGGATATGTCCACTGCTCTGGCCCTCGACAGGGAGGACAGCAGGCTCCCCTTCTCTCTGGCCTTCTTTCTTCTGGATTTCGGGCAGGAAAACGCTGAATTCCGCCCCCAATCCGGAATTGGTGTTGACCCGGATAAACCCGCCTGTTCGCCGGACAATGCCGTGGACCACGGAAAGGCCAAGCCCTGTTCCGCGGCCATGGGTCTTGGTAGTATAATACGGCTCAAAAATATGATCCAATTCCCCTTTGGTAATGCCCGGTCCTGTATCTGATACCTGGAGCACTACAAACGGTCCCTGCTCAGCAAACTTCAGGTGTCGGAGCACCTGGCGTCGGATCCGGATGCCAAGAGTACCGCCTTCCTCCGCCATAGACTGATAGGCATTGGTGCAAAGATTCATGATCACCTGGTAGATTTGACTGGGATTGGCCAGGACAGGTCCGCAGGTTGAGTCTATCTCGATCCTGACACGGATGGTTGCCGGCAGTGTCTCTGAAAGAAGTTTTGTAATTTCCTTTGCTATGGGCTGGATTCTGATGGGTCTGGGTTCTTCCTCCCGGCGCCGGCAGAAGGATAGAATCTGGCCGATTAAGTCTCTGGACCTTACGGCGGCCTTGAAGATGCCGGAAATATATTTTTTTTGAGTCTCATCCTTGGCATCCATGAGGAGCAACTGGGCATAGCCCATGATGGGGGAAAGAATGTTGTTGAAATCATGGGCGATACCCCCGGCAAGGATACCCAGGGCCTCCAGTTTCTGGGCCTTCACAAGCTGATGTTCAAGATCCTTCCGTTCGTTTTCCAGACGGATCCGTTCGGAAACATCGGCAATCACCCAGACCTGATCCCCGGGGCGGTCATCCAGGGGGCGGCACCGGACAGAACAGTATAAAATGCTGCCATCCTTTCTCACCCAGCAGTCCTGGGAGCGGAAAAACCCCCCTTCTCCCGTCTTTGCGGCAGATTCTTTTTCGGGCCGTTCAATGGAGGCCCCTTCCGGATGAAAGATTCCCAGGCTCTGGTGTTTGAGTTCCTGGCCCGTGTATCCTGTCATTTTTAGAAAAGTGGTGTTGGCAAAGCAGATCACATGCTGCCGGGTAAAGCAGATCCCCACCGGGGCTGCATTGGTGATCTCCCCGGCAAGGCCTGTTACTTCCTGTTCATCCATGCGCCTGTCGATTGGTCGGGCAGTCGCCCTGTCCGGATTGATTCTTTCCATATGCAGACCTCTTTGTTTTATCTTCCTTTAATCAGGAATTTCCCAAAAAAATGCAAATAGTATGCCTTCACCAAAACCCGGAAAGGAGTGGAATAAATTATTTAGTGTCCATCCGTAAATAGGGTTTTATCAAGCCCATGGACCTAAAAAAAGGGATTCACATTGTCTGCTTGTGTTGAAAAAAGCAGTCGATGGCAAAAGACTCTTAGGGAAACAATGGAGACTGACTGCAATCAGATCTTTCCCAGGTCCATTACCGGTATATGATACGGGATCTTCAGAGATGAGCTGAACAAGCAAACCGATGAAGATCCAACCTTATTTTTTCGTTTTCCATAGCTTCAGGCAGAATCCCCAAACAGGGAATGTTTTCGACTTTTCTCTCTCAATGATCGTTTTGGAAGAAATAAGTAAAAGGAAGATCCGCGAGGATTTAAATCAGATTTTATATAGGTATCTAATAAAAATAAAATAGAGCTTTTCCGTTTTGACATAAGACATCAGATGTCTCACGTATGATAACCGACAACTTATATATTGACATCTGTTATTTATGCATGCTATCTTTTTTAAAGATCAGAATAGGTCGTTGACAACCTGTTGAATTTATTATTTTAAGTGAAGAAGGAGCCTATGAAAAAGCCATTTTTTAAAATTTTGATTTTTGTTCTTGGATTGAGTGTGGTTTTCTGTGGACCCGCCCTTGCGGCGAAAAAATATAAAATCAAACTGGGCCATACCGCTGCCCCCACCCATCATTATCAGGACATCTGCCTTGAATTTGCCAAGATCGTTGCCCAAAAGACCGATGGAAATGTTGAGATCAGCGTATTCCCTGCCAATCAGCTCGGCAAGCAGCTGGAATCGGTTGAAGGATGCATGTACGGCACCCATGATATGGTTCTGACCTCTGACACGGTTCTGTCCAACTGGGTACCGGATATGGGTATTTTAAACCTGCCTTTCTTATTTAATGACATGTGGGAAGTGCGCAAAGTCCTTGACGGCCCCGTGGGTGACAAGCTGGCCAAACAGATGGAACCCCTGGGTGCTGTGGTCATCGGCTGGTGGGACAACGGCATGCGCCACATCACCAACAGCAAACGGCCGATTAAAACTCCGGAAGATCTGGACGGTCTTAAAATCCGAGTGCCCGAGGGTGAGGTGTTTGTCGATACGTTTAAGGCCCTGAATGCCGGTCCGACGGTAATTTCTTTTGGAGAACTTTATTCCGCACTGCAACTGGGCACCGTGGACGGCCAGGAAAATCCGCCGGCCCACATCCTGACCCAGAAATTCTATGAAGTCCAGAAATATGTATCCCGTACCGGGCACATCCACCTCTCCTCTCCCCTGGTCATGAACAAGGCCCTGCTGGACAGCATGCCTACCGAATACCAGAAAGCCATTCTGGACACGGCACGGGAAATGGGCCCCATCCATACCCAGATGGTTGAGGACTTGGAAAAACAGCAATGGATCGATGTGGCCAAAAACGGAATGGAAGTGATTGATGTTGAGAAAAAACCGTTCCAGGACAAGGTGCAGCCCGTCATTGAAAAATATAAGAAAAAACTGAATGCCGAAATCATTACGGAAATCATTGATACCTTGAAAAAATAAACAATTGCCGATCGGTAAGGGCGGCAGGAGTGGATCCGAACGGAAAACAGCAGGTTTTTGACGGATAATTCCTATTATTGTCGCCCGAACCGATGGGGCAAGCTTAACCCGCACAGGGAATGTCTCAAATGGGGAAAACATTAACAAACGTATTGGTAAGACTTAACGACTGGATTCAGACATTATCCGCCATATTGCTGGGAATAATGACAATTCTGGTCCTTACCCAGATTTTCTTTCGATATATTCTCGGCAATCCCCTTGGCGAAACCCAGGAATTATCCATTTACGCCATGGTCTGGGTGATCATGCTGGGGTCGACCATTGCCGTCCGGAACAAGACCCACATTGCCGTGAATTATTTTGCAGAATTATTGCCCGGGGCATTGCCCCGCCTGGTTGAAAAACTTTGCTACATTCTGACCCTGATGTTCTTTGCCATTCTAATGTATCAGGGGTGGGCGCTGATGACCCGGGCCATGCTCCAGCGGTCTCCGTCAACAGGTATCCCGGTGGGATATGTTGTGGCATCCATACCCTTTTGCGCGGCCATCTCGATCTTCTATATTTTAGAGCAGATGCTGAAGAAAGAGAAAAACGGCCCGGCTGAATAACAGAGGAGCAGATCATGGTTTCAATTTTATTTATCTTTTTTTTCATTATGCTGGTTCTGGGAGTTCCCATTGCGGTTTCCCTTGGGATCGCCTCTTTGGTATCCATTTATTTTTGCAGCAATATCCCTTTTATTATCCTGGCCCAGAAAATGTTTAACGGAATGAACAGCTTTCCCTTCATGGCCATTCCCATGTTTTTGCTGGCGGGCAATATCATGGCCGAAGCCCGGATTTCCGACCGGCTTGTGGGACTGGCTGCCATTATGGTGGGCCGTTTTCCGGGCGGGCTTGCCCATATGGCAACCGGTGCCTCGGCCTTTTTCGGTTCCATATCCGGATCCGCACCGGCCACAACAGCCGCCATCGGCACGGTCATGATTCCCTCCATGATAAAAAAAGGATACTCAAAATCGTACTCAGCCGCTGTCATAGCCGCTTCCGGCGCCCTGGGGCTGATTATTCCCCCGAGTCTGACCATGGTCGTCTTCGGGGTGATTGCCGGGGTTTCCATAGGCAATCTTTTCCTCTGCGGCGTGCTGCCCGGTATCATTATCAGCATGGCCATCATGGGGGTGAATTACTATATTGCCAAGAAAAAGGGCTTTCAATGTGAAGCCGAACTGTCCGGGCAAGAAAAAAGAACCATCATCAAGGACAGCCTGCTGGCACTGCTCATGCCCCTGATCATTTTGGGAGGAATTTACAGCGGCGCCTTTACCGCCACAGAATCTGCGGCCGTGGCCTGCCTTTACGGGGTGATGGTAGGATGTTTTGTTTACCGGACATTGACCCTGAAAAGCCTGTTTTCGATCCTGAAGAATACCTCTGAAAATGCCGCTTTGATCATGTTTCTCATGGGAACGGCCAATCTCTTCGGCTATATCATCACCGCAGAACAAGTGCCCCAGCACTTTGCCGCCTTTATCATGGGGGTGACCCAAAGCCAGACCCTGGTCATGGTGATCATCATGGTCATGCTCCTGGTCATCGGAACATTTCTGGACAATGTGGCCGCTCTTGTGCTCTTTGTCCCCACGATGATCGGCCTTGTAAATGCCATGCACATCGATCCCATTTATTTCGGGGTGTTTACCATCATCACCCTTGCCGTGGGGCAGTTCACCCCGCCTGTGGGGCTCAATCTCTTCATTGCCAGCAATATTGCCCAGGAAAAATTTGAGGTGGTTGTAAAGGACGTGATTCCTTATTTTCTGGTCTATGTATCGTTTCTGATCCTTTTTATTTTCATTCCCCAAATTTTGACGATCTTCATCTGATATCAAACATAGGAACATTACACCAAATGAAAAAAGTAGTTGTATTGACAACCGGCGGAACCATTGCCTCCGTTAAAAACGATTCCAACGGATTATTCACCTCCGGAGCCTTACCGGGGGAGCAACTGATTGACAGGGAAAAAATCGATTCCGCCGTCAGTGTGGAAGTGGCTTCTATTTTCCAGGTACCCTCCAATGCCATGAGCTTTGATCACCTGTTAACCCTCCGGGATAAAATTCTGGAATATTTTTCAGATCCGGATGTGGCCGGAATTACTGTCACCCACGGCACCGACACCCTGGAAGAGTCGTCTTATTTTCTGGATCTGGTCATTAATGATCCCCGGCCGGTGGTATTGACCGGATCCCAGCGGGCCACCTTTGAAGAGGGCACGGATTCCTATGCCAATATCCGGGATGCGGTCACCGCAGCCGCCTGCCCGGACTGCCGGGATATGGGGGTTATGGTATTGTTCAATGAATATCTGTTCTCCGCCAAGTACGTTAAAAAGATGCATGCCTATAATGTCCATGCCTTTACCAGCTTCGGCACCGGCTACCTGGGCTATGTGGACAAGGGAAAGGTCTATATGATCCACCGGCCGGTCCGGCGGGAATCCCATGAAATTAAACAAGACCTTCCCAGGGTTGAAATTATAAAAGCCTGCCTGGACGGGGACGGCGGGCTCATTTCCTGTGCCGCAGACCTGGGGCTCCAGGGGCTCATCATTGAAGGTGTCGGCAGGGGCCATGTCACCCCCAAGGTTGCCCAGGCTGTGGCCAAGGCCGTGGAAAAGGGTATTTTCGTGGTTATCACCACGGCATGTGAGCAGGGAAGGGTCCATCCGGTCTATGATTTTAAAGGCGGGGTGGTGGATCTCAAATCAAAGGGGGCCATCACCGGCCACGATTACGACAGTAAAAAGGCCAGGATCAAGCTCATCGTGCTTCTTGCCTCAGGCATTGAGTCCAAAGACGACCTGCAGCAGGCGTTTCTCTTCTAAATTTCTTTCAGGATCTTTTCAGGACTAAGAATTATTTATAGGTCAGGCAGGTTTCCCAGCTTGTGGAACTGACGGCAATGGCGTTGCGCAGGGCAATTTCATCCCGTTCTCGTAACGCCTTGAAAATGGCCTTGTGATCTTTTAACGCCACCTCGGGAAGATCCTGCATGGAGGTTTCTATGGAGGCGTCGAAAAGCTGCATCATGGTTTTTCCGATGCGGATGACCATGCGGTTATGGGTGGCCTGAAGTATGGCCATGTGAAAAGCAAGGTCATGGCTGGAGGATTGATTTCCGGATGCGATGGCCGCTTCAAATTCTTCAAGTTTTTCTTTAATGGTTTCAATGTCCTCATCCGTGGCCTTTTCCAGGGCCATCACAGAATAGGCCGGTTCAAACATCTTTCGCAGATCCAGCAGATCCTGGGGGATTCCTTTGGCCAGGATGAGCTGGAACACCATGGGGTTTAAAGCATCTTCATCCGAACTTTTCCGGATAACGGTTCCCTGGCCCCGCTTGACCTCAAGAACCCCCATGGCCTGAAGCATCTTAATGGCTTCCCTCACACTTGACTTTCCCACCCCCAGCTTCTGTGTCATTTCAGATTCGGAAGGAATAAAGTCTCCGGGTTTGAGTTCTCCGTTGATCAGGGCCAGTTTGATGCGTTCAATGACCAGCATGACAACTGACTTTTTTTTCAGCGGGGAATTGAGTATTGTGCTTTTAGCTAATGCATTCATGGATCATCATTTTTTTTTGCTTTGTTTCTATGCCGCCCATATTCAATAAATGGTCTGATTACGCACGTTTAATATCACAGCAAAGACCTGTTGTACACAAGAATCGGGACACGGGTTTCCATGTTTGACGAAACAATGATTGAGTTAGTTTATATCTTTTCTTTCCGGATTTAAATGGGTATTATTTTCTTCACTCGACGAATGGTTTTGAACATCTTAATATAGGAACATGAGAACCGAACGTTTCTTTAAAAACCATCTCCTTCCCTTTGCCGAGATGCGCTGCTCCCGGGGCAGCAAAGCCTCGTTCAAACTCCACATGCACCACACCTTCAATATCGGCGCCGTGGATCAGGGTGAGGTGATCTATGAAATCAGCGGGGGAAAATCCATCCTGGCCCCGGGCTCCCTTGCCCTCATCAATCCAGAGACCCTGCATACCTGCAATCCTGTTGCCGGACAGGAGCGAGGCTATACCATGCTCCACCTTGATATTGGCTGGTGTTTCCAGGTTCAGCAGTCCATGTGGGAGAAGGATTGTTTTGTAAAGGCTGAAAAAACCAGGATCGATGATGAGCTTTTGTATGGCCGGTTCTGCCGGGCAATGGAGGATCTGATGGAGGAGAAGATTCCTCTTCTGGAAAAAGAGCAGATCCTGTTTGACCTGGTTCAGGGGATTTTTTCTGCTGCATGCAGCCTTCAGCCGGTCCGGAAAGAGAGACGGGGGAGTATCGAAGATCTGAAAAGGCTCCTGGCAGAAGATCTGCACAAAGACCTGACCCTCAATTCCCTGGCCGAAACCATGGGCCTCAATCCCTATACCCTGATTCGCCGCTTCAAATCCCTTACCGGCATCACCCCCCATGCCTTTCGCCTCAACAGCCGGATCGAAAAGGCCCGGGAACTCTTAAGACAGGGCCGGGATATTACGGAAACCGCCCTGGAATGCGGGTTTTTCGACCAGAGTCACTTCCACCGCCACTTCAAGGCAATGACCACGGTGACTCCCCGGGAGTACCGGGTCAATTTTATACAATAATCAGTCGAAATCTTCGGGTACTCTCTTCCCCAGGGTGTATCCATGCCCCTTGAAAACCGGTTCACGGGAAAAAGGATCCATCTAAACATCCAATTTAAAAGGAGTCATCGGATATGGAAACCCACGTCTACCTGGCATTTGTCATTGCCACGGCCATCATGATCGCATTGCCCGGGCCCAGCGTACTGCTGACCCTTGCCCACAGCATTTCCTTCGGCTGGAAACAGGCCCTGTCCACGGTTGCCGGAGAGACCATGGGGATCGCCGTCCAGCTCATCATCGCGGCCATCGGCCTGACGTCACTCTTGGGCCTTGTTGCCCAGGCCTTTGAATATCTCCGCTGGGCCGGGGCCGCCTATCTCATCTACCTCGGGGTCCGGCAGTGGCAAAGTACAGGCCAAACCCTGACCGTGGAAGCCTCGCCGGTTTCCAGGACAAACCTGTTTGTCCAGGGACTGGTGATCACCATCCCCAATCCCAAGAGCCTGATCTTCATTGCCGCTTTTCTGCCCCAATTTATCGATGCCGCCCGTCCCCTTGCGCTGCAATTTGCTTTTATTGTTCCCACATTTCTGGTAATCACTTTTGGTGTAACATCGGTCTGGGCATTGGCCGCGGGAAAGGCAAGAAATTTTTTCCAAAGTCAGCAGGCCGTTCAATCCGTCTCCCGGACAGCCGGGGGACTGATGATTATTTCCGGGCTGGGTCTTGCCCTGGCCCGCCGCGGCAACTGAACAAAAAAAAGTATAAAGCAGGGATTAGATCCTGCCGGACAGGAAGTTTTAGCAGCGGAGCAAGGTCGCCGGGACAAATCCAAAAGCAAAAAAGGAACCTTATGGACTTCATAACAAATACCCCTGAGCCACCCTATTATGCTGTCATCTTTACTTCCATCCGGACTCCGGGAGACAATGGGTATGCGCAGATGGCAGATAAAATGGTTGCCCTGGCAGCAAGGCAGCCCGGATTTCTCGGTGTGGAATCCGCCAGACAGGAGATCGGCATTACGGTTTCCTTTTGGAAGGATCTGGAATCCATACAAAATTGGAAAGAGAATACCGAGCACAGGGAGGCCCGGAAATCAGGCCGGGAAAAATGGTATTCTTCCTTCAGGGTCAGGATCGCAAAGGTGGAACGCGATTATGGCATCTGACGCCGACAAACTTCAGGAGAAGATTCCGGCTGTCAGCTATAATTTCGGGAAAGGATTTGGCAGTTTGGCGTAAATTGATGCTCCAATGAACAGAGGATCGGAATGGACTTTTTGCAGCCGCAGCCCTTGCGGATCAGCGTTGAAAAGCAGGGGCCTGACAGACTTGTCAAACAGAGGTTTCCTCTGAGGTTCGGCCGGTATTCGGAGATAAGAACCCGGGATTTTGAGTTCTGCTTTAACCTGAACGGGGAGATCAAGACCATCCGGGGGCTTAGCCCTGCCTGGCCCCATCCGGCCGAGCAGTTCAAGAGAACCATTGGAAACGACTGGGTCTATTATACCGTGGGTGATAAAAGCGGGGATGAGGGAATTGTCTCGTGGATGGGGGAATATTATCTTCCCTGCCTGCCCTATCCCAGCAATCCGGTCTGGGAGATCAAGTATTTTTCAAACCCCGTGATCATGAACGCCCTTGCCCAGTGGAGCCAGTTGTTCGGCAATCTGTACATGGCCCGTTCCAAGGGGCTCTATCCCCATGCCAAAGGTCTCATGGAGAAGATCCTCAGCCATGACGACCAGAAACTCCACTCCCGGGCCCAAAAGCTTCACCAAATCATCGGGGAAAGGATCTCCGTACTTCCGCCTGATACAAGGCATGTCGACTATGACGTGATCCCCCTGACCCTTGCCGACGGCTGTCTTTATCATTGCAAATTCTGCTGCGTAAAATCGGAACAGAACTTTAAAAAACGATCACAGGAGAGCATCCGAAGGCAGATAGAGGCCCTGAAAGTCCATTTTAATGCCGACCTGGTCAATTATCAGGGGCTCTTTCTCGGGAATCATGACGGCCTTGCTGCAGGAAAGGATCTTATCTGCTTTGCCGCCCGGAAAGCCTATGACAGGTTCGGATTCAGGCAGATTAAAGATCAAATACCGCGGCTTTTCCTTTTCGGCAGTGTGGGATCTTTTCTCAAATCAGGCCGGACTCTGTTCGAAGACTTGAATCGTTTGCCCTTTTTCACCCATATCAATATCGGATTTGAATCTGTTGATCCGGCTACCCTGACCCGTATCGGCAAGCCGATCAAGGCGTCCCAGGTCAGGGAGGCCTTTGAAAAGATGCTGGAGATCAATGCCGGATTTGACCGGGTCGAAATCACGGGCAATTTTATCGCAGGAGACCGCCTGTCCCCGGATCATGACGACTCCCTGGCTGATCTGTTAAAGAACACCGGGACAAAGAGTTCGGCAAAGGGAGCGATCTATCTGTCCCCGCTCAGGGACAGCCCCAGGAAAAGAGAACTTCTGCCCCGGTTTTACAGGATCAAGGAAGAAAGCCGGCTCCCGGTTTTTATCTATCTGATCCAGCGGTTATAGGAAAAAGAGCGCGGATCCAACGCCTGTAGTTATCCCAAAAAAAAGATACCGATTCACGCCGGGAGGAGCAAAGATTTTCGGCTCATTCTCGAAAATCATCCATGATTTTCTCCGAGGAGGGATCCCTTCTCCTGCGGCGTCTTGCCGCCCGAAGGGATCCAATCCGCGAAAACCTTTACTCCCCCCTAAGGTTACTGCAGAATCCAAACTATAAAACGATAATAAAATAACATATTTTTCGATTTCCTCCCTGGCCGTAAGCAGGGCGCCGAAGAGGAACGATGGAAGGTGTATACCCCATCCGACCTAGGGAGGAACGACCCAAGGCAACGAGGCAGATGGCGCCTTGATAATGGCCAGGGATAGATCTTGACAATCTTTCCAGATCCATTAAGATTGTCATCATCTGTTGGACTTTTGCCCCCTGATGCGGAGAGGTGGCCGAGCGGCTGAAGGCCCTGCTCTCGAAAAGCAGTATCCTGGCTAAACCGGGATCGTGGGTTCGAATCCCACCCTCTCCGCCAGATTTTTATGTAAAATCAAGTGCTTATTATTTAAAATTCCTGTCTTAAACTGATTGTTCGAAATCCAATGTATAAATTTTATGGTTGCATTCCCGGACCGGGAATGATTTATAACCAGCTTGGCTGTTTGGTACCATTCAAATATTCATAGTATCCGGCCGGATCCGTGTAATCCTTTCTCCGGCCTTGAACTGAAAGAGTAAAAAAATCATGGAAGATATTTTAAAAACGGCTGAACGAAGACAAAAGGAAGCATGGTCTGTCATTGAAAAGACCAATGTGACCGACCATTGGTCCTCTATTGGAGCAACCATCAATTTGGTAGGTTCTCTCAAAACCGGATTGCTGATCAATAATCGAGACATCGATTTTCATATCTATACAACTCCGTTCAAGCTTTCTGACAGCTTTTTGGCGGTGTCCAGACTATCTGAAAACAAGCGCATTAAAACAGTAAGTTACGCAAATCTGCTCGAAGCCGAGGATAAATGCATTGAGTGGCACGCCTTTTATGATGATCCGGATGGGAATTCATGGCAAATAGACATGATTCATATTTTAAACGACTCTCCATATGTCGGTTACTTTGAAAATGTGGCTGAACGCATTTCCGAAGTTCTAACAGAAGAGACTCGTGGGGCAATTCTTCGAATAAAGAGCGCAATCCCAATGGGTCAAAAAGTAATGTCCATTCAGATATATAAAGCGGTAATCGAGGATGGAATCCGTAATATAGAAGCGTTTTGGCAATGGAAGAAGCAAAATCCCAATGAAGGTGTTCTTACATGGGTACCCTAGATCAATAGAGGATTTAGGTCGTTGCAGATGGGGCCTAAAAAGTGAACGGAGTTGATGCGTTTCCTTGAAAAATTTTAAATGCTGGTACCAACATTCCTGTGTAGAGAAATCCCGGTTTCCCGCCAGAGCCAAGTCTATACAATCTATAATTCTTCGAAAATGGCAACATCCAGGATACCCATCAGGGCAGAATCGAATGGTCAAATATCATAGCTTTTGTTGACAGAATCATGAACAAGCGCGATAAAGAAGCGAAGAGATTGCCCCAGAAAGAAGCATAATTTTATCCCGGATAGAGAGGGGGGTCCATTAAGTGAATACCCTAATTGTAAGGGGTTGATGCGATAATTTTTATTTTTTGCGGTTTTTCTAATTTATTATTCAATACAGTTAGAAAATTATTGACATGGAAAAACATGTGTGTTTTAAGGCGGACATGAATGACACGCTATGAAGGCGTGTTTAAAGAGAATAACAACATAATTGAACATAAGGCCAGGAAGGTCAGTCCGGGACGCAGAGTCCCCGGAATCTGAATTTCCCGGCCTTTTTTGTTTTAGTGGAGAATGGTCAAGAAAGTCTCAAGATATGGATTCGAATAACAGTAGGATCAATTGAAGAAGTCCGTTCATTCCCCTGCCATGTTTTCGATAGCTCGCGCCTATCCGTATCTGCCGACAAATTAATAGACAAACTCGTATATACCTGTTTACAGGTTGTCCCTACCGAAACAGAAAATCAAAAATCCGAATCTGTAGGAGATGAAGAAAGGGGGTTAAAAAAGGATAATACCCGTTTTGAATCAATACGGACAAAGTTCGCTGAAAAAAAGGCAGCCGCATTCCCGGCAAGGATCAAGCGGCCGCCTTTGGATGCACCCCAGACATGCCGGGGAAACGCCAGTGTTATACCATTGCGTTCTCCGGGCGTCAACGCCCAGCCAGCGGCTTCTGTCTCAGGCAAGGAAACCAGAATACAAAAGGAAAACGCAGATGAGACATTTAAAAATCACCATGCTTGCAGTCATAACATTTTTAATCATGGGCTGGATGCCCCTCCTGCTGGCCGAAGAAATCCTGTCCGACTCACAGATAGAACAATTGGAGGATATGGAAGTCCACGAGCAGGCAGGAGCACCCGGATTTATCCAATTACCGTCGAAAACCGTTATCGAGGTTGATGAGATCACCACTGTCAGTCCGCCCGTCAGTGTCATTGATGTACTCAAAACCCAGGCCACCATCGATTTCAGGGGGCAATCAAATCTAGATCCCGGTGTGGACGACATCCGTATACGCGGCTGTGATGAGCAGCGGTTTGTAACGGCCATTGATGGTCTGACAGTCCAGAAATCCGGCGGCCGCAAAGACGGAAACATCGTTGATTATGCCACGCTTCCCTTTTTTCTAATCAAATCCATTGAAGTGCTGCCCGGACCCCATTCCGCTCTGTACGATGCGAAGAGCGTTGCCGGTGTACTGAATCTGATTACCCGAACTCCGACCCGCCATGATACGGAAAAGCCAGATATCCGCCTGACTAGCAGTTATGGTTCCTACAACACCATGGGCAACACCGCCGTGGTTGAGGGTTCAGTCGATTCCCTAACCTATGATCTGGCCTATCAGAATTATATGACAGACGGCTACCTGCGCAATAATGAGATTGATATCAATACCGCTTTCAGCCGGTTTGGATATTTGCTTCCCCATAGCGGTTTTATCGCGTTGAGTGCTTCATTCTCTGATGTCGACCGGCAGATACCGGTGAAAAATCCGGGTATAACCCAGCCTTCTGCAGCGGATTATGATTCAGATTATCCCATTGTGGAAAAAAGCTCGTTCCAGGAGTGGCAGGATCCCACCTGGGATACCGAGGCCCGCACCTACCGTTTGAACTATGCACAGACCCTGCCCATCGGGCGTCTGAAATTCGATGCATACTCCGGAAAGGAAACCCGGGATTATTCCTACCTTACGGGAACCAGTCGGTATTCCATGGAAACCGACTGGTGGCAGGAAGGCGGAAAACTTATGGATGAATTCCAGTGGAATGAAAATAACACCACCACTTTTGGCGTTGATTTGGCCAAGCTCTATGATGACGGTACGGATGATATCAAAACCGAGCGGGTGCGGAAAAAAGGGGCTTTTTTTCAGCATAAATGGGGGATACTTCCCTCTGTGGATGTCACTTTCGGAGCCCGGTACGAGGATGTCAATATCTGGCTAAGCAACTGGTCCGGCACGGCACTATACAATACATCCTATGGCAAGTATGTCGAACGGCAGTGGGACCAGTTTATTCCCAAATCCTTTACCACCTGGAAAATGGATTCCATTGCCCCCTGGCTTCGGGATACCTCACTTTCGGCAGGGATCAGCAAGTTCTGGCGGGCACCGGACAATCACGGGGATTATAACAGCAGCGGGAGGCCCTCGGGTATCTGGCTGGAGCCGGAGCACGGCATGGGCTACGATTTGATTCTGAAGCGGCGTATAGTGCGGGATATCACCCTTAAGCTGGATTATTCATTTTATAATATCAAAGACTATATCATGAGCAACAGTTCATACGCCCAATATAAAAGCGCCAGTGATGGTGCCCTTCAGTGGAGCGACTGGAAAATCAACCTGGATGAAGTCCACCGGCATGGCGTTGATATTGAACTGGGCGGTCACCTGACAGAGGATCTTTCCTTTTATCTTACCTATTCCTGGCAGAGGTTTTTCGACCAGGGGTCTTCGGCCGCCGGGGTAACCGGACTGGATCAGCGCGCGGAACATCGGGCCAGTGCCGGACTGCGGTATGAAGTCGGGGAAAAGACGACCCTGATGCTGGATTACTATTATCAGAGCCCCGAAACCACTGAATATTCCAATCAAATTGCAACCGGTGTCTGGGAATTTTACCAGGTGGACAATGATGCCTATCACATAGTTGACATCGGCGTACAGTATGACTGCTTCAAAAAAGCGGGCTGGTTCTCCGATGGGGTGTTAAATGTCTATCTCAAAAATGCGTTGAATGAAGTCTATTATAATTCTTCCGGCTATCCGGCAACGGACCGGACAGTCGGGGTATCTTTCCGTGTCTCTATCTGAAAAATTATTTACAACTGAAAAAAGGAGGAACTGACATGAGAAAACGATTAAAGTGGGCATGGTTTACGGCGGTTCTGATTTCTTTGATGTGCGGGACCCATGCATTTTCTGCAGGAATACCGGAACTGGTCTCTGGGGCCATGAAAACCCTGGATGTGTCAAAGGGAGACCCTGATTTACTGGTGCTTACCAATGCACCTTATGTCAAAATCAACGGTCAATCTGCTCTTTCATTTCTGGATCAGGCACAGGGCTTGACCGGGTGCACGGTGGGCAAGGGCAACCTTCTCTTTTTCCAGAGGGCCCAGAATCGTCCCATGCGTCTGATGCTTTTCAAGAGAAGTGACGGAAATGCCGTAATCATAAGCAGGACAGCGGATTCCTGGCTGAAGGAAGCGCTTAGTTTAAGCGAAGCAGCCATTTCATCCCCTTCTTTCTGGAAAACCGTTAAAGAGGATTTCAAGGCCGGTTCAGATATCTTCACTCTTGCCGCCATGGCCAATGTATGGGCAAATCAAGGCCCCTATGATTTTTTGAAAAGTGCCGAACTGCACAATCATATCTGTCCCGGCCTGACATCCGGCTATCTGATGTCCCGTTATATTTTAAACCATTACCCGTTGAAACAGGGAGAACGCTACACGGTAATTGCCTGCCCGGTATGGTGTAAGGAAGATGCCTTTCAAGTGGTGTTGGATTGTACGCCGGGAAAAAGGGGCCTGATTGTCAAACCACTCTCGAAAGAGCAGGCCGCCAAGGTTACGGTCGTCAACCCCGCAGGATTCCTTCTCATCTGGGATAAAAAGCAAAAGAGCGGCAAAGGCGTTGCCCTGAGTTTCAGCTTTGACCGTCTGAAAGCCCTATCTTCCTCGGATATGCCCAAAGCGGCTACGGTACTGGCCGCACTGGAATATCTTGACAAACCGGGTCTCTTTGTCTCCACTGCGGCTGAATTCAAGCTGGACGAAAAACAGTACAATGAGATGATGGAGGCGGGGAACAATCCTTACAAAACGGCCGGGCTGTGGAAAGACGGATTTGATTGAAATGGTATTTCCCGGTGCAGGAAGGTATTTTTTTCATGACCAATCGGTAATCCTGGCGTCATGTTCCCGTGAGAATGACGTGGTAGAACTAAAACCGTAGAAAAGAGAAAGCGCAACAAAGAACAATTCAAAGTGTTCTTCTTTTTCATCCTACTCCCTCCCTTCAAACCGGACCGTCTTTTGACGGTCCGGTTTTTTTTTGGCATTGCCGTCAAATCCTGTGATTGGAAATCAATCTTTGTACACATGGATTTTATTGAGAAAAACTTTCAGCAAGGCAGCATATCCGGCTCTTTCTTCAACGGGCATGATTTCTTCCCTGAAGGATTTCCTAGAGGCGGTCATTTTCATACCTGGGAAAGATGATCGCACTGTCAGATCAGTCCGGTGCGGACCCCCAGGACCGCGGCCTGGGTCCGGTCGCTGACCCCGAATTTGTTGAAGATATTGATCATGTGGCTCTTCACCGTATGGGGGCTGATAAAGAGAAGACCGCCGATTTCATTATTGGTATAGCCCTGGGCGATCCGGGTCAGCACCTCAATTTCCCGGTCTGTGAGAGCGGCCGCAGGCCCGGCAACCGATTCAGACCCAGGGTCAGGCATTGACTCGGATTTTGTTTCCGGCACGGAATCCGGCGCAGATTCGGTCACGGGCTCAGGTTCAGAAGGATTCGGCCGGGCTTTGGTTTCCAACCGGGCTTCCAGGGACCGGATCCGAAGATCCTGGTCCTTGATGCGGCGTTTGAGACCGGCGGTATCGATCTTCAGGGACAGGGAATGGATCAGGTTCCCCTGGCGGTCAAATACCGGATAGACCGCGGACTCACTCATGGGAGAAGCCAGCCCAGGGCACTGGTCTGCCAGGATCTTCCCCCTGGCCACGGCTGCGGCAAAGGCCATGCAGGTGGGGAATCCGCATTCCCGGCAGTTGGTCTGGGGAAGCAGTTTGAGGACTTCCGGAATCTTGACATGCCGGATCTGGTTGAAGTTGGGTTTGATTTCACTTTTCCGGGCATCCAGGCTGTTGAGAAAATCCATGAGCGGCCGGATAAAGGCCACGGCCGATTCCCTGGTTTCAAAAAAATGGGCCGCAGCCCGGTCCGGGTAGAGAAGACATCGGCGTCCCTCAAAGAGGAACCTCACATGGTCGGGCCGCTCGTACCAGAGGGCGTCGTCCAGGGCTCCGTTTAGATAGGGAAACAAAAAGCCCACCTCCTGGTCCGGTTTAAAGGAAAGGGACCAGACCTTTACAGGCATCCGGTCCGCATCCATGCCGATCCGCGGGTCATCGGAAACAACACAGTCGACCTCAGAGTACGATTTCAGCAGCATGGCAGCCCTTTTTTCAATCGATTCTAAACCTTGCCCATCTAATACCCCATCCGGAAGAATTCAAAACCCCCCAAATGGGGGATGTTCTTATCTTTTTACCCTGATAAGAGATGGGGGACAAGGGAATTTTTACCCAGGAGGAGGAGCAAAATGACGGAACAATCCAAAGTATTTGAAACCCATTACCAGGACTACTGCCGCAGGATCGGCCGATGCGATCTTGGGGCGGCCGCTGAAATCCTGGGCCTCGTGCCGGAAGAACAGGGGGGCTGGATCCGGTTTCTCAACCGGGATTATTGGGTCTCGGGAGAAGGATTCCGGGACGATTCAGGCCGCAGACCCGGATACGGTCTCTGCGTGATTCTTGCAAAGTATGTCCTGCTCTGTCCGGATCGGGTGATTCGCGATCCCCAGTGGGTAGGAATACGGGATTTTAAAAAGGATGCTGCCATCACCAATGTCAACTTTTTCACCTCGGATACGGAACAGGCCATTCTCAAACATTTCCAGAGCCGGACAGACCGAATGGAACTGGCCGGGCAGGCCTTGGCGGGCAAGCCCCATGACACCGGGGCCGGGTATGACCTGTCCATGGTCTTTGATCTCCTGCCCCGAATCCGGCTCCTTCTGCTCTTCAACGATAAAGACGAAGGCTTCCCAGCAATGTGCCGGGTGTTGTTTGAAAAGCATGCGGAATTCTATTTGGATCCCGAATCCCTGGTCATGTGCGGTTCTGCCCTGGCTCGGAGCCTGATCTCATCAGACAGGGAGGCCGGACATGAAGATTAACCTTCCCAAGGACGAGTTCCTTGAAAAACGGCTGACCAAATATGACCAATGGCTGGAAAAGGGACTGATCTCCTATTCCTCAAAGGTGATCCCTGTGGCTGAATCCTTTACCCCGGAGCAATGGGTCCTTCCCACGAACCAGGCCCTGAAACTGCTGGAGGGTGCCGATTCCCTTGCGGTCCAGGAATGTGAATGCCGGAGCCATTATCAACGGTGCAACCATCCCCTGGAGGTCTGCCTGATTCTGAACCAGGTGGCGGACCGGCTGGCGGACCGGGGCGAGGCCAGGCATGTCTCCCTGGACGAGGCCGGGGCCATTCTTGAAAAGGCCAACCAGAGCGGCCTGGTCCATCTCAGCCTCTATATGCCGGATCATCAGATCTTCGCCCTATGTTCCTGCTGCTCCTGCTGCTGCCATGATCTTCAAATCGTCAAGCTTTACGGCCGAAAGGATCTCATGGTAAGATCCCAATACCTGGCGGTCACGGATCATGAGACTTGCACTCTTTGCGGAGAATGCGTGGACCGCTGTGTTTTCGGGGCCCGGATTCTGACCGGGGATGAGCTGGTCTTCCGGGGAAATAAATGCCTGGGCTGCGGCCTCTGCGTCACCACCTGCCCTGTCGGGGCGGTTTCCATGGCAGAATGCCCGGAGTAAAAAGGGTGGATCGGAACAAATCCATAGAAGGATCAAGATGAATTTTTCTAAATTTTTTTCCCGGCAGGCCCGAAAACCTTCCGGACTATTCGGCCGGCTCATCTCCTCCCAGATCTTTGAAAAGGGAAATGCGGAGTTGAATGATCTCATGTTTGAGGCTTTGGGCCGTTGCGATGATGAGCGCATCCTGGAGATCGGATTCGGCCCGGGAAAGCTGATCCAAGAGATCGCAGACCGTTCAGACCCCGCCATGATTGAAGGGATCGATTTTTCTAAACCCATGCTGGACATCGCAGCAAAGAAAAACCGAATCCATATCCAGAATGGAAAAGTCAGGCTTCACCTGGGAGACTTTGATACAGCCCCCTTTGACGGCAAAGGTTTTGATAAGATTTTCACCGTCAACACCGTTTATTTCTGGAAGAATCCTGAATCGACGGTTTCCAGGATATCCGGGCTGCTCAGGCCCGGTGGAAGAATTTTCATCGGTCTGCATGAAAAAAAAGAAATGGAAAAACTGCCCCTGGACCGGGATGTGTTCCAATACTATTCCATGGAGGAACTGAAGGAACTCCTTTGGGTTCACGGTTCCTTTACGGATATTGAAATCCGGTCCAAACCCGGAAAGAAAAGGATCAGCTACTGCGCGGTGGGCACCCGGCCGGAGGCATGAGTCCCTTTTCCGGGAATACAGGTGGAGCCGACCCGAAACCCTAGGAATCGATTTCTATCCTATCGCTGGGGACCGGTTTGACCCGGGGGCCGAAGCTGGCCATATTGGAAAGGGTTTCATTGTGGTGGGCAATCACCTGTTGGGGAGACAGGGCGGAATTCCCTGCCGATGTGTGGCCGTCCGACACCAGGGTGACGGGAAATCCAAGGGCAAGGGCCCTTCTCGTGGTCGTGTCCACGCAGAACTCCGTCATCATCCCGCAGATCACCAGATCCTTGATTTTATGCTGCTGAAGCAGGGCCTCCAGTCCGGTGCCCAGAAAAGAATCCGGTGTTGTTTTTCGGATGAACTGATCCGAAGGCTTTGTCACAAGCCCCCGGGCCAATTGCCAGGCCGCAGACCCATGGGTCAGCAGACCCGATTGGCTCTCATGCCGGATAAAAACCACCAGAGCGCCTTTTCCCCTTGCATGGGAATTTACCCGGTTGATCCGCTCAATGGTCCCGGCAGCGTCGAACACCGCCTCCGGACCTTCACACAACCCCTGCTGAACATCGATAATCAAAACTGCCGTTGCCATATCCGCCCCTGAATTGAGATTTTTCATATTTTTGTTCGTCACTATCCCATGAATCAAAATCTTCCACCAGAAAAAATTCTTTCTTGACCTGGTTTTCATTCATGGGAAATGGTTGACAGAGCGGTCATGTCCCCCTAATATGATCTGATTTCGACCTGTGTATCCGGTGTTGCAAGGGCAAAAAACATTTAAGATAGAGACAGGAACATGAAAATCAGATCAAAACTTCCCCATGTCGGCATGACCATATTCAGCCGGATGACCAACCTGGCCAACGAGAACCGGGCCATCAACCTGTCCCAGGGTTTTCCCGATTTTGATGTGGATCCTCTGCTGATCGATCTCGTGGGAAAATACATGCACCAGGGTTTTAACCAGTATGCCCCCATGCCCGGTGTCCAGCCCCTCCGGGAGAAAATCGCGGAAAAACAGCAGAAGATGTACGGAGCCAACTATGATGCCGACAGGGAGGTCACCATTACATCCGGGGCCACGGAAGCCCTTTTTGCGGCCATCACCACGGTGGTGAACAAGGATGACGAGGTCATTATCTTTGATCCGGCCTATGACTCCTACGGCCCTGCCGTTGAACTTTGCGGGGGAAAGCCCGTCCATGTCCGGCTGGCCCATCCCGGATACTCCATTGACTGGGACAGGGTAAAGCAGAGCATCTCTTCCAAAACCCGGCTCATCATCCTCAACTCGCCCCACAATCCCACGGGGGCGGTGCTCAAGCCTGAAGATACGGCCGAGCTTTCAAAGATCGTTGAAGCTCATGATCTCTATATTCTAAGCGACGAGGTCTATGAACACATCATCTTTGACGGGAAGAAGCATGAAAGCATCTCGGGCAGACCGGACCTGGCCGCCAGAAGCTTTGTGGTCAGTTCCCTTGGCAAGACCTACCATGCAACCGGCTGGAAGGTCGGATACTGCCTGGCGCCGGAAAATCTGACAGAGGAACTCAGGAAAATCCACCAATACCTGACCTTTTCCACCAATACCCCGGTACAGATGGCCTATGCAGAGTTCCTTGACCATGAAGACCGGTACCTGGACCTGGGTGCCTTTTACCAGAAGAAACGGGATCTGTTTGCCTCAAAATTGAAAGATTCCAGGTTCCGGATCGTTCCCTGCCACGGGTCCTATTTTCAGATGCTCGACTATTCAGATATTTCCGATCTGCCGGACATGGAGTTTTCAAAAAAGCTGACCATTGAGCACAAGGTGGCCTCCATTCCCCCGTCCGTCTTTTACAGGGACGGGGATGACGCAAGGGTCCTGAGGTTCTGTTTTGCCAAGAAAGATGAGACCCTTGAGGCCGCAGCCCTGAGATTGTGCGGGATATAGGTAAACTCCCCGGCACCTGTTCCGGGACGGATCAGCCGAATCCATGCCAAATCAATACCAAATCAAGGATTGATAAATCGGCTGACCTGCATTAAAAGAAATGGGATGATGACAATGGAATGACAAAGACCATGACGAATTCAAACAAAACCCTTACAGATATCCAGAAAAAAATCGACCGCGGGGATGTGATCATCTTAACGGCCCGGGAAATCGGCGACCTGGTTCGCAAAGGAAAGACCCTGACCCTGGAAGACATCGATGTGGTGACCACCGCCACAAGCGCCCTGATGAGCGGGACCTATGCCGTGCTCTCCTTTCAGGTGGCCGAACCCGACACCTTTACCCGGGCCGAAAAGGTCAGGATCAATTCCGTGCCGGCCCAGGTAGGGCCCTGCCCCAATGAAAGGATCGGAATCCTGGATCTCATTGTTCTGGGAACCGCCAGAAGTGAGGAGAATCCCGGATATGGGGGGGGCCATCTTTTCCGGGACCTGGTCCGGGGAGACCAGGTTAGGGTGGAAATCGAAACCGACGACGGACGGACCTTAACCGCCCTTACCACCTTAAAACAGATCCCCCATGCCGTGCTCCACGCCTCCAGAAATGCATTCAAAAACTATCTGGCATTTGTCAACCCGGGCAAGTCGGCCGTGTCCACCATATTTCACTCGGACATGATGGAGGGGGATTACCGGGAAATGACATTCTGCGGATGCGGAGAGCTCAATCCCATTGAAAATGATCCAAATCTTGAAACCATTGGCCTGGGAACCCCGGTGCTGATCAACGGGGCTCCCGGGATGGTCACCGGTTCCGGGACCCGGAGCACGGCGGATAAGCCCAACCTGACAGGATCGGCCGATATGCATACCATGAAGCCTGAATTCATGGGCGGTTTCTCCACCGGCCACGGACCGGACATCATGACCACCTGGGCCGTGGCCATACCCGTCCTGAACCGTGAGATGCTCACCCATATCCTGAAAACCGACGACCAGATCCCCCTGAAGGTGGTGGATATAAGAAACCGCAGGCCCATACATGAGATCACCTACGGACAGGTCTGGCAGGGGTTAGATGGTGAGATTGAGTTCAATGAAAAAGAGTGCCTCAAGTGTGAGACCTGTGCGGTGGAAGAGATCTGCCCTGTGGACGCGGTAAGGGCAGACCCAAAGACGGGAGCGCGAATTGATCCCTACGAGTGCTTTCACTGCGGCCGCTGCATTTCAGCCTGCCAGGGAAAGGCCTTCAAGGGAGACCTGGGCCGGGTCAGACTGGAAGGCGTGGACCATGAGGTGCCCATCACCCTGCGCCAGTCCAACCGCCCTGCCGCCATCCGGGCGGCTGCAGATCTGAAGGAACAGATCCGGAACGGACAATTCCGGCTGAGTTCACCCCTGGCGAAAATCAGGTTTCCAGACTCTCCTTAAAACGACGGGTGATCTCCGGGGGCGTCAGGGGAATGTTGGGGCAGGAGGAATTGCCCGGCTTGAGGATCACATGGATAAAAGAGGTCTTTCCCAGGGCCTCGAACTCCCGGACCGCATCCTTGAGGCCCTGGCCGTCGTTTACCCGGGCCGTATGCCGGATGCCGCAGGTCCGGGCAAGGGCACCCAGGTCCATTCCCGACTGGGTAAAGGTGTTCTGGGAGCCTGTGGAGCCGTACACCCCGTTGTCCAGACCCAGAATCATGAGATTGTCCGGCCGGACCTGGCCGATGGTGATTAAGGCATTGGGATTCATCAGAATGGAGCCGTCCCCGTCCAGGACCATCACCTTTCTTTGGGTAAACCGGGAAATTCCCAGGCCGATGGAGGAGGCAAGCCCCATGGAGCCCAGCATATAGTAGTTGAGCGCCCGGTCCCCGGCCTGGAAAAGTTCTTTGGAGGGGACACCCAGGTTGCATACCACGGCCTGGTCTTCCAGGATATCGGTCAGACTTAAAATGGCCTCGAACCGGGTTATCCGGGGCTGGGGGACAGGACCGTGAAGTTCTCCTTCCAACCGTTCCCCCGGCCGGATCTCCAGGGGGGGATTCTCCTGCCAGGCCCTGGAGAATGAGTTTTCCCAGACCTTTGGAGAGACCAGGGCCACATGGGGCCGGGAATGATCATAGGCATCCCGGATGACCTCTGAGAGGCGGGAAAGGGACTGGGCTTCTTCGATAAGGGTGCAGGGAATGCCGCATCCCTTGAGAATCTCCGGCAACCGCCGCCCAAAAGGAATCTGGGAGTCAATCCCCTCTTTGTAAAACCCCCGGTAACTGGCCAGGATAGGAATGGGAACGGCCGAGGCCTCGTTCAGGGTGGAAAGAGCGTTGATCATATTGCCCAGGCCTGTGCTCTGGATGACCATCATGGGCCTGCCGCCGCCCAGCCAGGCACCGGCGCAGATGCCCAGACCGTCCTCTTCCCGGGTCAGCCGGATCCCCTCAAAGGCCTCCAGAATCAGGGGATAAAGATTTTTGGTCCGGTCACAGGGCAGGGTGGCCGTGAAGTTGATGCCTTCCTGTTTCAGGATCTGGATGACCTGTTGTTCCGGATCAAGCATATTGTGTCCTTTCATGAAATCGGGTTCCAAGTCCGGCCGAAAAGGCCGATATTTCATCAATGGCCCTTTGTATCCGGGTTTTGTCGAGACACAAGGCGGGAGGGCGGACCATTGATTTCCTTTCCCGGATCAACCGCTCCCGGCCCCCGCCGGTGATATGGAGGAGGATGGAATCCCCGGGCCGGACCCGGCCCTTTTCAACGGCCTGTTTCAATGCCGCCAGGCTGGCAGCGGCCGGGTATTGGATATCCATTCCTTCCAGGGTTTGAAATTCAGCCTTGGCTTCCCTGATTTCAGCGTTGGTCACCCCGTAGACCTGCCCCTGGGTGGCCGAAAGCGCATCCCGCACCCCCCCTGCAACACCATAGGGCGGATCCGGGTTGGTCAGCACCTGTGCCAGGACTTTGCCGGCTTTTTCAACCCCGTCAGGGGGCCTGTTTTCCCATAAGTTAACAATGGGAGTAAAGGGCCGGTTCTGGGCCAGGTGGAGGCGCATGCTCTTCTGGGGGAAGATCTTGAACCGGTTCAGGCGTGAGCAGGCCTCCCAGGCGGCAATGGCACCGGTGCCCGAGCCCACTGCCTGGAAATAATGATCTGGAATCTCTTTCATGGAAAATGCCCCGTGGATCATGGGAATTCCCAAGAAATCCCTCCGGGCAATATTGTATACCCCTCCCACGGGAATGATGCCGGACAGGTTCTGGGAAAGCGTGGCCACAAATTCAATGCAGTCTTTGTAATCCGCATCCTTTACACTGATCAGCAAGTCCTTTGCGGCCCTGTTTTTCCCGGGGAGCCGGTATTCCCGGCAGGCAGACTCCGGGGCCACGACAACGGCCGGAATTCCAATACTCCGGGAAATAAAGAGTGCGGACAGCCCGGTGTTTCCGGCGGAGCAGATAATGGGAATCAAACGGGTCCGTTCAAAGATCCGTGACAACACTCCGATGGCCTCAAATTCCTTGAAGCTTGTGGATTCAAGTGTAGCCCCTTTCTCGGGCCAGTACCCGGAGAAGAGAATCCACAACTTGGAAAGACCCAGGGATCCGGCCAGATTCCGGCTCTGGTAACAGCCGGGCAGGGATGACAGGCCTTTATGCTCGGACCGGACCGGAAGCCAGTCCCTGTATCGGTATAGATTGGGAGATCCGGAGTCGACGGTCAAGGGTTTTGAATATACGCTGGTGAGAAGGGCGTTGCCCCCGCAGCAGGGGCATAAAATCTGATGGGCATCTTCAGGTATCTTTATCCCGCAACAGCTGCATTCAATCCTGTATTTTTTTTCCATTCCTAGAGTACCTGTCCAGATTCAACTTTGCCCTGTTGTTTTCAATATTTTGATTTTATCCTATGTCTGAAATACCCGGGATGTCAAGATAATCCGCCCCCTGAAAAGGAATATGAGAAAAATCGTCTTTTGGGCAATCAAAAATAGTCCCGGGGACGATATCGTCATATCTTCCTGCCTGGGATTTTCTAATTTTTATCGGGTGTAATTCGTAAAAGGAGAGTTGACATTCCCGGGAGAATGTGCCAGGAATTGGGCATCAAAAACTGAAGGGAAATGCTGAAAATGCAGGACCGGCAAAGATGTTTAGCAGCGTTGAGAAATTCGGTGATCAAGTACAATACCGAGGACTGCAGCCTTGCTGCTAAAAAAGCGCTTGACCTGGGGATCGATCCGGCTGCCGCGGTTCTGGAAGGCCTGGCAAAGGGAATGGAAACCGTGGGCAATCTGTTCTACGCAGGCCAGTACTTTGTCCCGGAAGTCTTGCTCTGCGCAGATGCCCTTTATGCCGGCCTGGAAATCCTCAAACCCCATCTAAAAATCAAGCCGATTCATCCCAGAATCACCCTGGTCATCGGGTGCGTGGAGGGCGATGTTCATGAGATCGGCAAAAACCTAGTCAAACAGATGTTTATCTCCTCCGGCTGGGAGGTCCATGACCTGGGATACGACGTTCCCCTGGCGCGATTTGTGGAAAAACTTGAAGAGGTCAGGGCAGATATCCTTGCCATGTCGGCCATGATGACCACCACCATGATGGGAATGAAAAAGGTGATTGCCATGGCCAAAGACAGATGCCCTGAATGCATGATCCTGCTGGGCGGCGCCCCCCTGAACCGGGATATTGCGGCTCTTTTCGGTGCTGACGGGTATGCCTCCTCCGCCGGAGAAGTTGTCCGGGAGGTCCTTGAAATGATGGACCGTTTCCACGAACAGGCCAGATTATAGAAATCCCTTTCCGGGGACTCGTCCTTTTTCATTCAAACTTAGGCTTTTTAAATCTGAAAATCGTCCCGGGGACGATTTACTTTTTTTAGACCCCTCTGCTACAGTCAGCCTGAATCAAAATCTCACTTAAGTATAGAGAAACGTCACTGGCCTAAAATCATTTATTATTCAGGAGGAGAAGATGTTTCAGTTCGATACCGAACAGCAGATCTGCGAAGTAGGCGGAGTAAAATTCGGCGGACAGCCGGGAGATTACCCCACCGTAGTTTGTAATTCCATTTTTCAAAAGGGAGACAAGATCTTCCCGGGCAAACGCAAGGACGGGTTTGACGAAAAACTGGCTGCCGATCTTCTTAAGACCCAGGACAAGCTGTCCGAAGAGACAGGGGTCCCCGGAATGGCAGACATCGTTGCCAATACCGGCGCGGAATTCAAGACCTTTATCGACTTTGTAATCGACAACTCGGATATGCCGTTCTGCATCGACGCCTGGACAATGAAGCCCAAGCTGGAAGCGGCTGCCTACTGCGCTGAAAAGGGACTTTTGGACCGCATGTTTTACAACAGCATCACGGTCTGGGAACAGGATCTGGATACGGAAATCAAGGAAATGGCCCAGATCGGTGTAAAAAACGTTCTTCTGGTCTCCTTTGATCAGGAGGATCAGATGCCATCGGGAAGGATTGCAGGAACCCAGAAACTGTTGGATGCCATTGAAAAGAACGATGCCAGCTTTGAAAACCTGTTTGTCGACACCTCGGTCATGAACGGTCCGGCAACGGCCATGTGCGGCCTGGCCAACAAGATGATCAAGGAAAAATGGGGTTTTGCAACGGGCAGCGCACCTTCCAACGGATCCTATATGTGGAAGGAGGCCCGTGAAAAATGGGGATTTAAGGGATGGTCGGCCGCAGACGCGGCATTGGAATCCCTGTCTGCATTCCTCTACCATGATATTATCTTCTCCGGCCCCATGGTCGGCGCCCAGCGGATCATCCCGGCCATTGCCATGGCAGACGCTTTCCTGGCAACGGCTGTTTTCAGTGAAACCGGCAGGCTGCCCAAGGTCGATACCCATCCGCTGTTCAAGCTCTTTCCCGATTTCGTTGAAAATCTTCAAAGCATAAGGAAATAGTCTGTCCCCTATTAAAATAGATAAAGAGGATTGCCAAATTATATTAACCGAATCATTTGAAAGGTAGAATCATGTCAGAGCTTACAGGAAAAGAAAGAGTTCAGAAGCTGTTTAAAAAAGAACCCCTGGACACCATGCCCTGCTTCAGCGGCCAGGGAGCGGTTGTGGTCCAGGCCATTGACAAAATGGGCACCCAGTTTGCCAAAATTCACACCGATGCCAAACTCATGGCCCAGTCCGCCATTGAGTCCGCCCGGATGTTCGGACTGGACGCCGTGGTCATTCCCTATGACATGGCCGTTGTGGCCGAAGCCATGGGGCGCGGGGTTTCCCTGTATGAGAATGCAGACGGGGTGATTTATCCCACGGTTCCCAACAAGTGGAAAACCCTGGATGAGATCGATATTCCGGATAATTTCATGACCCAGGGCCGCCTGCCCATGATCGACGAAGCCTTTAAGATTATCAAGGAAGAGGCTCCTGAGCTGGCCGTGGGTGCCTGGGTCCTGGGTCCTTTTACCATGGCGGGTCAGATCATGGAACTGGATATTCTCCTCAAGGGCCTGAAAAAACAGAAAGAACAGATTGAGGCCTTCCTGACCAAGGTGACCGATATCACCGTAGATCTGGTCAAACATTACCAGGAACTGGATGTGGACTTTATCAGTGTCAGGGACATGGGATCCGGCACCGACCTTCTTTCCCCCCGGATGTGGAAAACCCTGGTCGGCCCGAACCTGAAAAGAGTCTTTGACGCCATTACCTGTGTACCGTCGGTAAACCACATCTGCGGGTCCACGGACATGATCATTGAAATGATGCACGAATGCGGCGCAGATGCCCTGAGCGTGGATCAGAAAAACACCATCACCGAAACCCGGGAAAAACTGGGCAACGACATATTGCTTTTCGGTAATTTTGACCCCTATGCCACCCTCTGCCAGATAGAAGACCAGGCAGAGGTTGAGACCATCATTAAAAAATGTATCGACGACGGACTCGACTCTGTCTGGCCCGGGTGCGACATCTGGCCGGAAGTCAAAGAAGACAACATGAAGACTTACGTTAAAACCGTTCGTGAATACGGTAAAAAAGCATCCCCGGCTGTTGGAAGAGTGTAAATGCCACGACGGCCGGGACTTTCCTGTAAAGGATGTCCCGGCCGTGACCATGGTTTGATCGATTAAAATTTTCATAACCATCTTTAAGGAGAAAGTAAACATGTCTACCCAAGAAGAAATCTTAGCAAAACTGAAAGAAGCCGTTGTAGAGTATGAGGAAGACGATTGCGCCGATGCCGCCCAGGAAGCACTTGATTCAGGCGTAGATCCCATGGTGGCTGTCATGGACGGTCTGGCAGCCGGCATGGAGGAAGTCGGAGTTCTTTTTGACACCAATGAGTACTTTGTTCCGGAAGTCCTGATGTGCGCAGATGCACTCTATAAAGGGCTGGATATCCTCCGTCCCCATATCAAGATGGACGTGGATGCCCCCAAGGCCTCCGTGGTTATCGGCTCCATCCAGGGCGATGTCCATGATATCGGTAAAAACCTGGTGAAGATGATGTTTGACGTGGCCGGCTGGGACGTTTACGACCTTGGCCGGGACGTACCCCTGGAAGACTTTGTTGAAAAACAGCTGGACGTCAACTCAGACGTTCTGGCCATGTCAGCCATGATGACCACCACCATGATGGGCATGAAAAAGGTTATCGCCATGGTCAAGGAAAAAAATCCCGACTGCCTGATCATGCTGGGCGGTGCCCCTGTGACCCGTGACGTGGCCAATCTGTTTGGTGCCGACGGATATGCCGAATCAGCCGGAAATGCCGTATCTGAAGGGATAAAAATGATTGGCCGGCTCAGGGAATTCCAGAAAGGCGACATCAAATAATCAAAGGAGCACAACCAATGGCACAAGAATATGTAAATGTGATATTTCAGCCTTCAGGCCGGCGCGGCCAGGTGCCCAAAGGTTGTAACATCATAGAAGCCTCAAGGCTCATCGGTGTGGATATCGAGGCGCTCTGCGGTGAAACCAAGGTTTGCGGCAAGTGTATCGTCCGCGTGGAAGAAGGTCATTTTGAAAAATACAATATCCAGTCCTCCATGGACCATGTCACTCCCTGGGAAGAGGAACTGGAATCCAAATTCATCCCGCCTGAACGGAAGAAACAGGGCTTTCGGCTCGGTTGCGTGGCCAAGATCGAGGATGACATCCTGGTCTTTGTCCCCGAAGAATCCCGTGCAGGCAAACAGGTGGTTTCCAAGGCGGCCCGGGATATCAACATCGAGTTCGACCCCATGGTCAAACTTTATACCATTGAGGTGAAAAAACCCGATTTTGAAGACAAGATCGGAGACTGGGAACGTCTGTGCAACGGTCTGGCAAGGGAGTACGGCCTGACAGATCTGACCGTTGACATCGTCACCCTGCGAACCCTGCCCGGGACCATCCGGGAAGGGAAATGGACCGTCACCGTGAGTGTCTGGAATAACAAGGAAGTCATCCGCATCCAGCCGGGCCGGGCAAAACGTGCCTACGGCATCGCCATTGACGTGGGAACCACGACCTGTGCCGGCTACCTGTGCGACCTGACCACCATGGAGGTGATCGGGACCTCTTCCATCATGAATCCCCAGTGTAAATACGGCGAGGACGTCATGGCAAGGATCACCTTCCACATGACCACCCCCGGGGGGCTCAAGCGGATGAGCGATGACATCATCGAGGGAATCAATTCCCTGATTGAAAAGGCCATCTCCCAGACCCATCCCAAGAAGAAAAAGATCAAGAAGAAAAAAGGGGACGAGGGTCCGGATGAGTACAGGGAAATCCTTGAAGAGGGCGTTGAATACCTGAGGATCAACAAGGAAGACATCGAGGATGTAACCATCGGCTTTAATACGGCCATGCACCATATCCTTCTGGGGCTGGATCCCGAACCCGTGGGCCTGGCACCCTTCCCGCCGGTCATCCACCACAGCCTGGACATCAAGGCCAGGGACCTGAAGATCGACATCAACCCCTCATCCTATGTCTTCGCCATGCCCAATGAAGCCGGGTTTGTCGGCGGAGACAACGTGGGCGTACTCCTGGCCGAAGAACCCTATAAGGGCGACCAGATCCAGCTCATCATCGATATTGGAACCAACGGGGAGCTCATTCTCGGTAACCGGCACAAACTCTACTCTTCTTCCTGCGCCACAGGCCCGGCCATGGAAGGCGCCCAGCTCAGCTTCGGCATGCGGGCGGCTCCGGGGGCCATCGAGCGGATTGAAATCGACCCGGACAATCAGGATGTGGATTACCGGGTCATCGGCCACGACAAATCCCGCAAGTTCTCCAAGCCCGAAGAGATGAAGGTCAAGGGAATCTGCGGTTCCGGCATCCTGGATGTCCTGGCCGAACTCTACCGGTCCAGTGTCATCACCAAGACCGGAGTGTTTAACAAGAAACTGCTCAAGGACAATCCCAGGTTCCGGAAAAATGCGGAAACCAAACAGCCTGAATTTGTCCTGGCCTGGAAGGAAGACTCTTCCATTGACAAGGATATCGTCATTACCCAGAAGGATATCCGCCAGATCCAGCTGGCCAAGGGAGCCCTGTATGCCGGCTGCAAACTCATGATGAAACGCATGGGCATTGAAAAGGTGGATACGGTTAAAATTGCAGGGGCTTTCGGAACCCATGTGGACCGGGAAAAAGCCCTGGTCATGGGCCTGTTCCCGGACTGCGAAATCGAGCAGATCCACGGGGTGGGCAATGCGGCCGGAGACGGCTGCCGGGCTGCCCTGCTCAACAAGAAAAAACGGGATGAAGCCAACTGGTGCGCCCGGAACGTCCAATACCTTGAGCTGACCGTGGAGCCGACCTTTGAGACGGATTTCATGGAAGCCATGCAGATGCCACACATGAAGGATGAGTTTCCCCATCTTGAAGGCGTGGTACCGGAACATGTCCTGCACCAGGGACCCAAGGGACCGGTAAAACCGGACCTTAAAAACTAAGGCTATCAGGGGGGGATTGGCTTTATTTCAACGCCTTTTGCCTTTTAGCAGCCGCCACCTCTTGTGAGGTGGCGGTTTTCCCCTTCTTTCAAACCGATTACAGGAGGCTGAATGGAAAAGGTCATTGTCAGGGTTGATCCGGGGGTATGCGGATTTGAATGCATTATCAAGGCCGGCCCGGCCGGGAAAAAAAGCGTAGCCATAGAAATCCTGGAATGTGATTGTACCATGATCCAGGACATGTCCCGGTCCCTTCCTGAACTCAGCCTCAATGATCTGTTCATCCCGTTGACCCGGCACCCGGTCATGGCTGCCGGTGAAAAAGCCAAGTGTCACCTGGCCTGCCCGGTTCCTGTTGCCATTTTTAAAGCCGCTGAGGTGGCCCTTGGAATGGCGGTTCCCAAAGATGTGACCCTGAAAATCGAAAAGGAAGAGTAGATCCCATGAAATTTGCCGAAAACTACAAGAAGATCGTCTCCATCCACGGAACCGGCAACCATCCTGTCAAGTCCTTTCGCGCCAAAAAGGGACTTTCCGAGGATCTGCTGGAAGACCTCCATGTCAAGGGGGAAAAATACGGGCTTGAATCCATCCTGCCCTTTGACATTGAGGAGATTGTGGTGGCCAACTGGGTCAACCTCAAATGCCGGTACGGATGCGCACAGTATAACTCCAACTGGTCCTGCCCCCCGGCCACGCCCGATCTTTCAGAGGTGAAAGACCTTTTAAGCGAATATTCAACGGCCCTGCTGCTGACGGGAAACCAGAAATGCAGTGAATTCTACCGGGCAACCAATAAAAACCGGATGGACCAGGTCCGCTATTGGAAAGGAACGGTCAGTCTGGAGCGCCACCTGTTCCTGGAAGGATATGACAAGGCTTTCGGCCTGGTGAGCGGCGCCTGCTCCCTGTGCAAAAAGTGCGCTTACCCTGAGAACTGCCGGTTTCCCATGCAGAAAAGGCCCACGGTGGAGGCTCTGTCCATCGACCTCATCGGAACCCTGAAGAACATCGGCATCGGGACCCAGGTGGCCGTGGACCTGAAGCAGACCTTTAAGTACTACTCCATTATCCTGCTGGACTGAAACCGGGCAAGATCTCTACAAATTGAAAGTGGCGGCGGATTTCATGCCGACCCGGCCGGATCGACTCCAATATTGTCCAGAAAGTGTTTTCGTTTCATCCGGTAAAGAGCCTTGTCTTCCCGGACAAGATAAAAAAAAGCCTTATTTGCATCGTCATAGCAGGCATAAAGCCCTGTATATCCTTCCATATCCCCCACATCGCAGATTCGCTCCACATCGTCGTTAAATTTTTGGCAGACCGCAGGCCAGTCCTCGGGCCGGGCATCTTTTTTTATGGATGCTTTCCTGGATGCTTTGTCATATTCCGCCTGGATTGCTTTCATGATTCGCCTCCCAAAGAATGGAATTGATCTTTTCCTTAAATTTAAACAGATAGGGCCCTAAAGTAAAGCCCGATATTGAAGATTTCCAGAGGAATCGCATGTAAATTATGCAAGTCCCGGCCCTGGGGGCTTCAACTCCGCAGAGGGAAGGATTTTTACGCTGAAGCCTAGGCCGTTGCACCGGTCCAGCATTTAAACAGGGAATCCGTTGCTGGAGCTTTGGTCTGTCAAGTCGTGGGGCCAATGGCATGGGTCTGGAACGGGATATGCCGGACGCCGGCATCCTCGGAGCCGGCCAGGACCTGCCGGCGAGAATGGAGTGGAAGATCCATGCCAATGGCCGGCAAATATAGATGGGATTGCCCTGTGCAGATTTCCCCTCCACCTTGACTTCATTGACGAGTTTGCATACATAGGGCAGGGTCTGAGACTAACCCCTAACAGGCAAGGAGAAAAAATGAAAAGAATTCCGGTTCTCATGCTGATTGTTTTACTGGCGGCCCTGCCGGGCGCCTGGGCAAAAACCCTGAAACTGGGCGTGGTCACCAAGCCCGGGTCCGCCCAGAACATCGTGGCCCAAAAATTCAAGTCCCTTCTGGAAGAGCGTTCAGACAAGGGGTTTACGGTCAAAATCTTCCATTCCGCCTCCCTGGGCAATGAAACGGAAATCCTCCAGCAGATCCAGATGGGCACCATTCAGATGGGGATAATCACAGGCGGTCCCTTTGACACCTTTGACCCCATTGTCCGGGTCATCAACTACCCCTTTTTGTTCAAAGATTATGCCCAGGCCGATGAGATCCTGGACGGCCCCCTGGGAGATGAAATTTTAAAAAGCCTGGAGACCTCGGGCTTCAAGGGCCTCTGTTTTTCCGAAAACGGGTTCAGGAACCTGACCAACAACAAAAGAGCCGTAAAAAGTCCGGAAGATGTCAGGGGACTCAAGATCCGGGTCATGTCCTCGGCTCTTCACAAGACCATCTGGCAGACCCTGGGGGCCAATCCCACGCCCATGCCCTGGCCCATTTACACCGAGCTGGAACAGGGAGTCATCGACGGCCAGGAAAACCCCCTCTGGGTCATGGAAGTCTATAAGTTCCATGAAATTCAGAAATATATGACCCTGACCCGTCATGTCTACTCCCCCCATATTGACGTGGCTTCCCTGACCTGGTTCAACGAGCTGTCCCCGGCAGATCAGGACATGATCTCCCAGGCCATTAAGGATGCGGCCCGGTTCCAGAGAAAGAACAACCGGGACAAGAACGCCCAGCGCCTGGCCCTGCTCAAGGAAAAGGGCATGTCCGTGGTGGAAGATCCGGATATCACGTCTTTCCGGGCAAAGGTGGCCGGCCTGAAAGACATGGACCTGTTCAAGGATTCCAGGGTGAAAACCCTGCTTGGGAAGATGCTGGAAGCCGTGAAATAAATACGGAAAAACATCCTTTTTTTCCAAGTTTTGCGTTTGATAAAAACGGGATGCTTTCCTTCGGAGTTAAATGAATCTGAAGATCTTAATGCTGCAGAAAATTAGCTGTAAAATCAACCGGGCCGTGGAGTCCCTGGTCAGCCTCATGGGTATCCTAATGACCGCAATTGTCGGGGCCCAGGTCTTTTCCCGGTATATGCTCAACCACTCTTTGTTCTGGTCCGAGGAAGTGGCCCGGATTCTGCTCGTGGCTCTGACCTTTTTCGGGGCCAGTGTGGCCTATTTTCACCGCGCCCACCCCGGGGTGGACGGATTTTACCGGCGGTTTCCCGGGGCAATCCGGAAATGGGCCGATGGGGCAGTGGCCCTGGCAGGGATAAGCCTTTTCAGCGTGATGATCGTTTACGGCGTCAAATTTGCCTGGTTTGTCCGGCTTCAGATTACCCCGGCCCTGGGTCTTCCCAAATGGGCAATCATGGCCATTGTGCCGGCAGCCGGCCTGGTATTCATGGTTCACGGCCTGGCCTTCCTATTCAGGGGAAAGGCGGGCCCGGATAAGGGAGATCCAAAATGACCTCCCACTTACTCATCCTCTCCCTTTTTTTCCTCTTTATCATCAATACCCCCATTGCCGTGGCCATCGGTGCAGCCTCCATCTTCACCCTCCTGATCCAGGGAGACTTTTCCCTGATGATGGTGGTTCAGCGGATGTTTTCCGGGACAGATTCATTTCATATCATGGCCGTGCCCCTGTTCATGTATGCCGGCGTGATCATGGAAAAAGGGGGAATTTCAGGCAGGCTCATTGACTTTGCCAATGCCCTGACCGGATGGCTGCCCGGCGGTCTTGCCGCAGTTTCCATTGTATCGGCCATGTTTTTTGCCGGGATCTCGGGCTCTGCCGCCGCCGATGCCGCGGCAGTGGGCGCCGTTCTGATCCCGGCCATGAAGAGGGCAGGATACCCCTCTGATTTTGCCGCTGCGGTCCAGGCTTCAGGCGGCTCCCTGGGGGTGGTGATTCCCCCCTCCATTCCCATGATTATCTTTGGGTTCCTCACCGGGGCCTCCATTGGCCGGCTCTTTGCCGCCGGAATCCTGCCGGGCCTGCTCATCGGAATTTCCCTGATCACGGTCTCCACCTTTTTGTCCTGGAAAAGGGGATATGCCCCCAGCGCCTCCTTTTCTTTGGGGCGCATATGGCATACCCTTACCCGGGCCGTCCTCGCCCTGGGGGCTCCCTTCATTATCCTGGGGGGAATCCTGTCCGGTATATTTACGGCCACGGAATCGGCGGCCGTGGCCGTATTCTACGCCCTGTTTGTCTCCATCTTCATATACCGGCAGATCCGGGTCAGGGATATTCTGCCCATTTTCAGGCAGGCCTCTGTGACGGCCTCGGTGGTCATGTTCATCATTGCCACGGCCTCGGTTTTTTCCTGGATCGCCGCCATCGAGGAGATCCCCGACGCCCTGGCAGGAAGTCTCTTAACCCTTACGGATCAGCCGGAAATTCTGCTGCTGCTCGTCAACCTGGTGCTTCTGGCCGCCGGAATCTTCGTGGAAACCACGGCCGCCCTGATTCTGCTGGTCCCCATGATCACGGCCATGGTGCCCACCCTGGGCATTGACCTGATCCAGCTGGGGGTCATCGTGGTGGCCAACCTGGCCATCGGCATGCTTACCCCGCCCATGGGCATCTGCCTCATCGTGTCCAGTTCCATTTCAGGGGATTCCGTGGGAAAAGTGGGGCTAAAGGTCCTGCCCTTTCTTCTGATCCTTTTGATAGATCTTTTCATCATCAGCTTTTATCCGCCCCTGACCCTGTGGATGGCCGGGATGGTGGGAAACTAATCTCCAGGGATCCCTTCCCGGGTTGTCCCCGGGACTGCCCAAGGGGCCGGATAAGAGTATATCCATTGGGTCTTTCCCGAATTTGAATTTCAAAGAAAGGCTTTTTCCTAGACGCCGCAATCCTCACGGTTTTTGCTCTGCCGGAATGACCGGAACGATCTCTGGGGGGACCTGTTCATCTCCTCAACCATGATATTGCGCGCCCTTTGCATAAGCAGGCCAAGGGTTTGCTCTGAGTACTCTTTTACGGATATGGGTTCAAGGATCTTCATCACTGCCTTGCCCGGGAAAAGATCCAGGGTTTTATTGGGAAGGATATCCCTTGTTCCCTCAATCGTCACCGGCAGAATCGGCAGATCCAGATCCAGGGCCATCTTGAATGCGCCTTTTTTAAACTCCAGAATGCGGCCGTCCATACTGCGGGTTCCTTCCGGGAAGAAAATAATGGATGTGCCGTTGACGATCTTTTTCTTGGCCGCCTCAAGGGTTTTTATGGAAGATTCATGATCGGATCGGTCTATGAAGATATGGCCCACTTTTTCGCACCCGATACCGATGCCCGGGACGCTTCTTAATTCCTGTTTCATCACCCATTTAAAATCTATATTGAGAAAACCGTACAGGACAAAAATATCAAATGCGCTCTGGTGATTGGCAATCACCACATAGGATTGGTTGGGATCGATATGTTCTCTTCCATGGACTTTCACCAACATCGGTGCGGCCCAGGCATTGAGACGCGCCCATAGGACACCGCCGAGATAGCTTGCCGCCCGGGCGTTGATCAGAAAAGCCGCCATTACGGCAATGGTACCGAAAATCATCGTGGAGAGGATAAAAAACGGGATGGGGACCAGCCACTTATACGGCTGATAGAGAAGATGTAGGATTTTTTTCATATGGCACCTGCTTTCTAAGGCTGCTGTGGTTTCCATGAAAAAAATATATCAAGTAATAGCGGTTTTCAATATATTTGTTTTGGGAATCCAGACCCTGTACCGAAATCCGGGTTACATGCCGGGGCCTGCACCCCAGGCAGATCAGATATTCCATAGCGGTTTTCAAAACTAGGTTCCTTTTTAACCCGATGAAAACCAACAGGAGGGAGACCATATGAAGAATGCCCGAAAAGAGCGTGTTGAAAAGCCGTGTATTAAAATTTGCCTTCCGGGAAATAAAGGAAATTCTATCTGAAAAGAGAAAAGATAAGGCTCATTCCGTGAGCCAGGATTCGTGATTATAAAGGGTCAGGAGAACCGGGTAGAGAAGAGTGTTGATCTCTGTCTTTTGGGTCTCAAGCATGCCCTTGCCGAAAACAAGCTGGCTTTGGAAGACTTGCGGGGTGATAAACCTTGTAGAAACAGGAATTGTCATGGCTTTTGCCCGGTCCGTGATCTCATTTCTGTCCTGTACCGGTTTCCAGGCCAGAAACCATCCCCAGTCCCCGAAGCTGGGCACGTTTTCATGGAAGGGCAGAACGGCAAACCCGGCAGCTTCCAGAGTCCGGCCGATGCAAAGAAAGCTTTCCTTGGCAAAATAGGGGGAGGTGGCCTGGATCACAGCCATGCCGGTGAGGGACAATTTTCTTCTGACCTTGGCGTAAAATTCCCGGGAGTAGAGCTTGGACAGCTCAGGGGTGGACGGGTCGGGCAGGTCCACGATGATCAGGTCCCAGAACCCGGACGCCTTTGACAAAAAAAGGTCGGCATCCAGGTTCATCACATTGACCCGGGCAATTTCATGGATTTTAGGCTTCCCCTTCTTTGAAGAGCCCGTATTCACATAAACCGGGGTCTTTTCCCCGGGCTGGACACCTTCCCCGGAAAAGACAAGGGTCCGGCTGTCCTGAAACGAATTTTTATTTATCCGGGTCAGGAGAGGATGGGTGGCGGCAAGCGAGGTCATGGCCGGATCCAGGTCCACCAGGGTGATTTGTCTTACATCTTTGTACTTGAGCACTTCCCTCAGGGCGCAGCCGTCCCCTCCGCCCAGGATCAGGATCCGCTTCCTGACGGGAATAAGATTCATGGCCGGATGGACCAGGGACTCGTGGTACCTCTCTTCATCGAGGCTGTTGAGCTGGAGGTTTCCGTTTAAAAAGAGCCGGACCTCGTCCAGGGGCTGATAATGGGTGATAACGATATGCTGGTATTGGGTGGTCCGGCTGAACACCACCGGGTCATCGTACAGGGGCTGCTCCAGCTTGACCTGCCATACCCGGCTGTTTTTATACCCCAGGACCAGGCCCAGGAACACTCCGGTCATGACCAGGAACAGGAGAGGGCTTTTGGCGATCAGCCCCTTCCGGGTAAAATAGGCAAAGGTGATCAGGGCCAGCAGGAAATTGACCCCGGCCGTGAGAAAGGCGGCCTCGGTAATGGGAAAATACCGGAGAAGAACAAAGACATAGACCAGGGAACCGATCAGGGAACCGATGTAATCGGCGCTGAGGATGTTTCCCAGATTGGTGGACAATTCATGGGAAAAGTCGTTGTTGATCCGGATGATCACCGGGATCTCAAGACCGATCAGTATGCCGATGAGGCTGACAAAGGCGTAAAGGACCAGGGGATAGTGGGCTGTATGCCCGTAGGAGAGATAGGTCAGAGTGGGGGAAAAGCCGCCGGCCAGGGCCAGGCCCGTTTCAATTCCGATAAAGGTCAGGATGAGCCTGTGCTTGGGAATCCGGGCCTGGATCAGACTGCCGAACCCCATCCAGAAGAGCATGAGCCCGATGACCATGGCCCACTGCTCAAAGGAGTTGCCCAGGATCATGGAGGCCAGGCTTGCCTGGATATACTCCAGGATGATGCCGCAGGCCCCCGAGGCAAACATACAGGCGCAGAGCAGAACAGAGGCAAAGTTGAGGGATCGCCTATTCAAGCTGGAGGTCAAAACCCGAAACCCCTAAAAAAGAGTCCACGGCCCATTAAACGGAAAAGGCGATGATCAGGGCCACGGCAACAATGGCGCTTTCCACCACCACCAGGGCGGCCGTGTTTTGGTCCTCCTTGATTTCAACGGCCAGGTTGGTGGTGGGCAGCAGAATACGGTCAATGAGGCTTCGAAAGATCAGAAGCATGACAATGCCGTAGGCCGTGTAAATCAGAAATCCCATGAGATCATTTGCCCAGCCCGTGAACGGCCCGGATATGGAGGACATGAGGATGATGCCCAGGGCAACAAGGATGCCGCCCAGACCGATGCCGGCCGCCGGGTTGTTCTTTTTTATCTCATCCCTGACGTTGAAAGGGGTGATCAGCTCATAGAGCAATCCGAACAGAAGAAGGGCTGCCTGGCCCAGAATGAAAAACAAAAGGGCGCTGGCAAGGGCCTGCAGAAAGGTCCCGCCTCCGCCGGACAGGCTCCCCTTGAGGATAAATCCCGTGGCGATGTACATGGAGGCTTCCACCAGGCCCACGGCGGTATTGCCGGTGACTTTCCGGCCGTCGGGAAGAGAGAACTCCCGGATGCATTCCGCATCGTTGGACACATGACCCAGCATGATAAAGTCATTGATGAACCGGGAAAGGAACAGGAATCCGATGATGATCAGCCCGTCCAGGATCAGATGGACCAGGTCCAGGAAAAATCCGCTGGAACCTCCGCCAAGGGCTCCGGAAAGGCCCAGGGCCACTCCCAGATAAAGGCCTCCCCTTCTCAGGCCCACGGCCAGGTTGCCGTTGTCGATATGGACATCGTCGTCAAAATCCCGGGTCCGCCAGTCATCTGCCGTCTTGGCCAGCCAGATAAAGAAAATACCCACCAGGACAAAGACAACTCCCTGGATCAGCCCCATAAAAACGCCTGCCAAACTCATATTTATCTCTCCTAAAATTGATTATCTGATATCGGGCTTTTATTTTCCCTTGCCGCCGGGCCCGCCCCCGCGAACCCGGGCCCCGGCTCCGCGGACGGAAGGGGTCCGGGATTTAAATCCCCCGGTCCGGGCAAATGAGGAACTCTGGTACCGGGGAGAATTTTTCACCTGGCTCCCAAAAGTGCCGTACCGCCTTGCACCGGTTTTACTTGCCCCGTAATAAGGTCTCTGGTGCCGGTAATTGTTGTTCCATCCATGCCAGGAGTTGTAGTAGAAATAAGAGGGCGGAAAAAAGAACATACTGGAAAAAAAGGCATACCTGCCGTACCAGGACCAGAAGCTGTCTCCTTTTTCATCCTTTTTCCACTCACCGTATTTGGGATTTCCCACATAGGATATGCCCGGGGGAGCGGCCTGGGTGAGCCGGTCTTCTTCAAACACCCCGTAAGGCTTGGACACAATGGCCATGCCCAGATCTTCATAGTGCTGTTCGTAGAAACTGGGATTGACCTTTTCCCACCCGGTTTCTTTTGTTTCCCCGTCTTCTTCCAGCAGATACTTATGATAGTAGGCGACATCGGTCCGCTCGATCCAGAAATCGGCTGCATTGTGCCCCTTGCCCGGCCATTGGTCGGTGGGATTGATGTTCAGTTCGGACCAGGCCTTGCCGATCCTGTTTTTCAGGCTGGCACCCATAAAGCCCGGGACAATGGAGGCAATGGATTCAAGCTCCGACTCGGCCAGGACCTCAAAGGTTTCCGGACTGACCTGGCGCTGGAAGCTGACCTGCCTGGGGTTGGAAAAGTCGCTCCTCTCGTCCCAGGACTCCCGCTTGACCACCACAAAGTACTCCGCCTTCATATCCTGGAGCACCTTGGTATAGCTGTGGGAGAGCTGGTCCATCCGGGACTTGAATTCCTTGCCCTCCCGGATGGAATTTTCGTAATCCCGGGCGATCCCGTCGGCGCTGTCAATGAACAGGGCATAGTCCGGGGCCTGGCCGGATTCATGAATCTTGAATTCCTTTTCAAGGGCCTGGGCCCGGGCCCGGTTCTCCCGGCGCATCTTCGTGAACAGGGCAAACTTTTTATCGATCTCTTTTGCACTGTCCGGGAAATCCGCTTTGGCCTTTTGCAGGTCTTTGCTTTCCAGGCTGTCCACCAGAGAGGTGACGGCATCTGCCCGGGAAAGGGCCTTTTCCCGGATTTCAGGCATGTCCCGGACCGCGGTTTGAAGCCGGACAAACCGGTTTAAGGGAAATTTCGACTCTTTCCCTGCCTCCTGGATGACCTGGGTGATCCGGTCGGTCTGGGCAAGGACGGCCTGGGCCAGCTCGGGTTTATCTTGTTTCAACAGGGGCTTCAGCTCTTTTTTGAAAAGGGTTTCGGCCCGGTCAAGGGAGGATGAGGCCTTCTGGAATCCGGCCTCCCAGTTTTCCTTTTGGGCGAATCGTTCAAGGGCCTTGAATTCAGGGGAAGACTTCAGGCTTTCAAACTTTTTCCGGTCCTTTTCAACAATTTTCCGGGTTCTCTCAATGGTATCGGGGATATTGGCGGCCTTGTCCTTGACCTGATCGGGCAGGCCCGGGCCGCACCCTGAAATCATCACCATAAAAAGTCCCAGGAAGGGAATCAGGCGTTTCAGGATACTCGGTTGTAAGAAAAACATCCTAGGATTTTTCTCCTCTGGTTAAAATGCGGATCTGGTCCGGTGCCACTGGACGGCTGGTATAGATCTGATATTCTTCCTTTCCGGAACCCTGCCACTCTTCAATGGTGAGGAACCGGTTCTGGGCCTCGTTTTCAAATTCATAGACATAGACCTTTTCTTCCCTGGTCCGGCCCTGGTATATGGCGGCCCAGTCATCTTCATACCAGAATTTTTCCCCTTTATACAGGATCGCATCCTTATCTTCTGCAATCTGGTCCAGGTCATCCCCGTCAATGGACTCTCCGGCCTCGTCACTTAAATGGCGGAATGAGATCCGTTCGTCGGTGAGGGCAATCTCCAGCTCATCGTCAAATTCCCATTCAATGTGGGCCGTCTCACCGGTTTCCATGCACAGACAGGTCAACTCCGTTAAGAAATACCCCTCCCGGGTCTTGAAATCCTCTGATGTCTCTTCATATCGGGCCGCATCCCTGACATGGTAGGTCTTTCCCATGAAGGTAAAAAAGCTTTGGGCTCCGGCATCCTGCAGGGTGAGGCGCATCTGCTCCGGTTCCGGAACAAGGGCAGCCGGGCTCAGGGTCCGGACAATGGAAAATCTTTCTTCAAAGGATTTTTCTACACCTGGATCAAGCATAACGTAAAAACTCCATTGATTTGGCATTAAACAGTTGGGACACGAACCATCCGTGTGGATGAAAACCTGCCCATATAAAATCCTGAAGCAACGCCCTAGACGGGTGAGGTTTCGTCCACATATTAATCATCCTGTCGGCGGGCGGTCAATGCATCGGTCCTGGCCCTGAACCGCTCATTCATCTTTCCCAGAGCCGTGGAACTCTGGGATGCGATGTTGATGGTCTCCTTGGAGATCAGGGCATAGGTTTCAAAGGCCTGTTCATAGGTCCGGCAGGCCTCTTCCAGGGCTTCGATGTTCACGGTCATGGACTGGCTCATCTTGGCCCCCTTGACAGCGGCGTCCCCGATGACCCGGGCCGTGTCCTTCATGGTTTCGGCGGCGGCCTGCTGGACCATGTCCAGATGCTGCATGGTTTCCATCTGCTGTTCGGCGGCCACCCGCACGGCCAGGGCGTTTTTCACGGCCGTGGATAAAATCATGTCCGTCCGCTGGACCAGGCGTTTGACCAGATGGGAGTTTCTCACCATCATCTCGCCTCCGAACCGGGTCTGGAGATTGGAGTTGTCAATGGTCTGGAGGTCGACCACGGCCATGGCCAGGTCCGAGGTCAGGGTGGTCAGGGCCTCCTTGACCCTGGGGTCTTCCACCTCTTCGATATGGGCCATGAGTTTTTCCCAGATGACCTGGCCCAGGAAAATTCTCTCCTGGAGTTTGGGCTGGATCTCCTTTAGGGCGTCGCAGATAATGGCCAGCTCCGATGCGTCAAAGGCCACCTGGTCGGCTTCGTTGCGCAGATGATTGCGGATTCCGTCTATGGTGGAGTTGACCGTCTCCCGGCGTTCGGCAATGATCCTGAGGATCTCATCCCCCTTGGGAAGGCGGTTCACGGTCCGGGTAAACAGCCCCAGCATCTTCTGGGGCAGGGGCGTCTCCGTCCGGGCCACCATGGTGGGATTGACCTTGTCCAGCTCGGTCTTGATGGCCAGGATGTTTTTGCCCACGGGCGAGGAATCGTCCGTGGCGACGTTTTTGAGCACATTCCCCATTTTCCGGTCATAGAGGGAAACCTGGGCCTGGGTCTGCTCCATGATCTCCTGTCCCAGGGAAAACACAAAATTGCCCAGCTGCCAGTTGGAAGGATCGGCCTTGACCTTCTCAATAAACTCATTGGCCTCGGCCTCTATGGCCTTTATGTCTTCCACGGTCAGATGTTTGGGTTCCACAGGCACCAGGCTGGAGGGCGCCTGGACCGGGGTGAGGGCCCCCTGGCCCGAAATTTCCGTAGCTTCCGCCAGTACCGGGGCCTTGGCCTGATTGGCTACGCTTTGAAGATCCTGTGTTACGTCGTTCATGTTTTTCTCCCTAATTAAGTCTAAAGTCTAAAACTGAAAGTCAAAAGCCGGATCCATCAAGAGAATTTACCGGCCAGAAAATGAGCCATGGTCTTAAACTCGGCCGTCTCGTTGTTCTCAATGATCTGTCTGGACCTCTGGGTTACCTCACCGAGGCTCTGGACGGAATTTTTAAAGATCTTGTCCTGGGCTTTTCGGCTCTCCGGGGACAGGTCCAGAAACTCCTTTACAATTTTTTTGAGGTGGGTGAGCCCGATTTTTTTCAGCTCATAGGTCAGGGCCTCTCCCGGATATTGCTTCATCATGGGCGGGATCACGGATCTGAGATCGTCAATGATGGATTCGATTTCCCGGGTCATATCCGGGGAAAGGGCCGGATCCTTTCTCATCATCAGGTTGAGCCCCAGCAGGGAATCCATGATCTCCCTGAACTCGTCGGCATCCGTCCGGGCCGGTTCAGGCGGAGGGGCTGTCTTTTCCGGCTCTTTTGCTTTCTTTTTAAACATCATCCATCCGATACCGACTGCGGCACCTAGTAGAATTATGGCTGCAAGGGTTCCGGTCATTGGGATCTCCCAGGTTAAGGGTTAAAAAGACATGTTTTAAACTAATGCACAAACCTGAGTTTACAAGGTTGAGATTCTCTTAAAAAGAGGGAAGGGGTTAAACGGGAATACCGGACAGAGTTAAAAAAAACAGGAAAGGCCCCCGGGTCTCCCGGACCGGTGCATTCAGGCTTTGAGCCCAGGTTCCGGATCCGGTCTATTTTTCGGAATCGTGGAGCCCCAGAATGGCATCAATCATCTCAGAGGACTTCCGGGCTTCAGAGGCGCTTCCCTGCCACACGGTATTGCCGGACTCAAGGACCAGGATCGATTGGGAAACCGCAAGGGCTCTCTGGGTGCTCTGCTCCACCAGCAGGATGGTCAGCCCCTCTTTGTTGAGGGCTTCAATGGCCTTGTAACAGGTGTCCACGGCCTTGGGCATCAGCCCCAGGGAGAGTTCGTCGATCATTAAAAGCTTGGGATCGGCCATGAGAGCCCGGCCGATGGCCAGCATCTGCTGTTCCCCGCCGGACAAAGAGCCGGATTTTTGATTCAGCCTTTCCCCGAGCCTGGGAAAAATGGAGATCACATTCTCCATGCTTTGCCCGGCCTGATCTTTGTCTGTGGTATAGCCGCCGACCACGAGGTTTTCCTTTACAGTCAGGCTTTTGAACAGACGGCGGCCCTCGGGCACCAGGGCGATTCCCTTCCTTACCCTTTCCATGGGAGAGCTTTTTGTGATCTCCTCTCCCCTGTAAAAAATGCTTCCGCTAAAGATGTCGACCTGACCGGCCAGGGACATGATCAAAGAGGATTTTCCGGCCCCGTTGGCGCCCAGGATGGCGGTAACCGATCCTTTGTCCACGGCCAGGTCCAGATGCTTGACCACCTGCATGCTGCCGTATCCGCAGGACAGATCCATTAATTCCAGCATATTTTCTATCCTCCCAGGTAGGCGGCCCGGACCCGGGGCTGCTTCATTACCTCTGCAGGTTCCCCGTGGGCCAGGTTCCGGCCGTTATCCAGAACATGAAGCCGGTCGCTGATCCGCAGGACTTCACTCAGATTATGTTCGATCATCACAATGGTCATTCCCTGTCTGGATACTTCTTTCACCATGTCGGCCAGTTTCCCGGCCTCCTGGCTGTTGAGCCCGGCCAGGGGTTCGTCCAGAAGCAGGATCTTGGGTTCCACGGCCAGGGCCCTTGCCACTTCCAGCCGTTTGAGAACCCCCAGGGGCAGTTTTGAAACCTCGTGATCCCGATAGGATTCAATATCCACCATCTCCAGGAACCTGACCGCCTTTTCCTTTTCAGGGGCCCGGTCAAGGGTCATCAAAGAGGGCCAGATTTTCCTGACCTTTTTAAACCCGGCCGCAAAGGCCACATTCTCGAGAACCGTCATGGAGGTAAAGGGCCGTACAATCTGATGGGTCAGGGCCAGGCCTTTCCGGATCCTTTCATGGGTCTGCAGTCCGGAGATATTCTGATCTTCCAGTTTCAAAACCGCGCTCACCGGTTTGACCACCCCGGTCAATGTGTTCAAAAGGGTGGTTTTTCCGGCACCATTGGGTCCGATCAGGCTTAAAAATTCTCCTTTGGCAACAAAAAGGCTGACATTGTCAAGGGCGGTTACACCGCCGAACTTAACGGTAACCGACTCTGCCCTCAGGATTTCACTCATCTGGGCCTCCGGTTTTTTCTCAGCAGCCTGACCAGGCCGGACAGGCCTTCCGGGGCAAAGCGCATGACCGAAAACAGCAGGACCCCGTATAGTAAGAGTTTATAATCATTGATGAACCGGAACATCTCCGGCATTAAAGAAAGGAAAACAGTGGCCACAACCACCCCGAAAATGGATCCGATCCCGCCCACGGCGACCATGGACAGAATGGTGACCGACTGGATAAATCCGAATGTTTCAGGAATGATGAACCGGGTATAATAGGCATAGAGCCCGCCGGCCAGCCCGGCCATGGCCGTTCCCATGGCAAATGCCGTGATTTTGTAGGATTTCACATCCAGGCCCAGTATCCTGGCCGTTTGTTCGTCGTCGGCCACGGCATCAAATGCATATCCCATCCAGGAGCGTTTGACGTGCCAGGAAAAAAGGATGGAAAGAAAGGCAAAAAACAAGACCAGGCAAAGGTATCCTCCCTTGTCCATCCCGGGGGAAGGAATCCCTGAAATGCCCATTTCACCGCCAAGAATTTCCTGCTGCCGGACAATTCCCACAAAAAGAAAGGCCACGCCCATGGTCACGATGGCCAGAAAATCCTCCCTGACCCGGAGACTGGTCAAACCGATAACTGCCCCGATCAGGCCGGCCAGAACAAAGCCGGCCCCCAGGGTCAGGTAAACCGGCCATCCTGCCTTGGCCAGCAGGGCGGTGGCATATGCCCCGATTCCGTAAAAGGCGGCATGGCCAAGACTGATCTGTCCGCAGTATCCGGTAATCAGGTTCAGGCCCACCGCCAGGATGATATTGATTCCCACGACCGTTGCCAGACTGATTTCATATAATCCCATAATTTACCTCGATGCAAAGAGTCCGGTGGGTTTGATCATCAATACGAGGATCAGAAAGGCAAAGGCAATGGCATCCCTGTCCAGGAGGTTGCCCACATATATGGTGCCGAAGGCCTCGATAATGCCCAGGATCAGGGAGGCGATCAGGGTGCCCATGACATTTCCCAACCCCCCCAGCACGATAATGGCAAGGGACTTATAGGAAGGAACCGCCCCCATGGTGGGTTCCACAAAATTGCTCAGCAGGGCCACCAGCACACCGGCCACGGCGGCCAGGGCACTGCCGGTGAAAAAGACCAGGTACCTGACCCGTATGGGGTCAATGCCGAAACAGGCAGAAATTTTGGGATCATCCACGGTTGCCCGCCATCCCGTACCGATGCGGGTCTTCTGGGCAATCCAGGCCAGGACGCCCAGAAGGAGGAGATTGGTGATCACGGTGACGATCTGACAGGTTCTCAGATGGATGCCGAAAACCACCACTATATCCTGGAGGGGGGGCGAGACAAAGGTAAGGCCAAAGGGGCCGAAAATCAGCCTGAAAAGCTCTTCCATGCCTATATAAAGGCCGATGGAGGCGATCAGGGCCACATAGGGGGGACGGTTCAGTATGGGTTCGTATACCAGGCGGTAGATGATCATTCCGGCCAGGCCGGCGGCCAGGGCCGCCAGGAACATCCCCGCCGGCAGGCTGCCGGTCTGATTGGTCAGAATCACCCCCAGGTAGGCCCCCAGGGTAAACAGGCCGGCATGGGCCACGTGGAGCACCCGTAGCAGCCCGTAAATCAGGGTCAACCCCACCGCGATGATGGCGTAGGTTGACCCTTGTATCAACCCTTGAATCAGAAGTTCAATATAGAGCACGCATGCATCCTTGGGATTTTATTTTTCAGGGGGCTGTAAAAGTGCCGGATCATCAATGACCGAGTGGTGATGCCACTCTCCGTCTTTGACCACCTGGTTCTGGACGCTTTTCATGACTTCGCCCAGGCTATTGAATTCAATGGTCCCGGTGGAGGCTTTCATGGAAATATTGGCAATGGCATCCCTGATCTTCTTGGGATCCGTGCTGCCGGCCTTTTCAATGGCCAGTGCGGCCACTTTTACGGCGGTATGTCCGGAGGCCGCCACCATATCGGCCTTGTACCCGGCCATTTTTTCAAAATTTTCAATGAACTCTTTGGTTTCCGGAACCGTGGAATCCCGGTCAAGGGAGGTGGTGATGATCACCCCTTCTGCCGCCTTGCCCGCAATTTCGATAAATTTCTGGGAGTCATATCCCTCCTGGCCGATAACCGGTGCGGTGATGCCCGAAGCCCGAAGCTGGCTGACCAGGGGGCCTGCCGTAAAGTAGTATCCCGAGGCATAGATGGCTTCAGGTTTGTCCGCTTTTACCTTGGCAACGATGGCGCCGAACTGGCGGTCCTTGATGGAGTATTCATACTCGTTGACAATATCAATTCCGAAGTCGGCGGCTTTTTCCTTGAACCCGGCGGCCAGGGACTTGCCGAAATCATTTTTAAGGGTGATCATGACCACTTTCTTTTTCCCCAGGAGTTCACCGATCAGCTTGGCCCCGGCCTTTCCCTGGACTTCACCCAGAAAAGAGGTCCTGAATACAAAGTCACCGGCCTTGGTGATGTCCGGATGGATGGCATAGGCGGAAATATAGGGAATTCCGGCCTCCTGGAAGATGCCTGCCGCCGAACGGGTCGGCCCTGAATAACTGCCGGAGACGCCCACGGCGACCTTGTCCTGGCCGATGAGCTTATTGGCAATGGGGATGGACTGGGATGCATTGGCCTGGTCGTCGTAGATGACCAACTCCAGTTTTCTGCCCAGAATTCCCCCGTTTTCATTGATCTGCTTTACGGCCAGCTTGGCACCGAAAGAGGATGATTTTCCGTCGGACGCCGCAAATCCGGTCAAGGGGGTGTTAAACCCGATTTTTATAGGTTCGGCAGCCCAGGCCTGGCTGAAATATGCCCCGAAAAGTATCAAACCAACCAACAGCAATCTTTTAATCATTTTCGATCTCCTTGTAAGTGTTGTGCTTTTTACCGATGCTTTCATGGGAAGTTTCCCAAAGAACCAAAGCCTATACATGTCTATACAAGCTTATCCATTGTGTCAATAGGTTTTTGGAGAATTATCCCTGGCGGACCGGCATCAAAAAAACCTTTTTGGGGGAGACTGAAACCATTTGCAGGAAGAAAATTTCAATGGTATTCATAGGGGTCTGTAATTGACTTTTGCCGTTTAATGCGTATTTCATATAGCCAGGAAAAACAGAAAGATGAGGATGAAAAAAATGAGTACGGGTACGCGGATCATAAAAGCCATTCTTTTAACTCTATTGTCGGCCCTGGTGATTGCCGGATGCGCCCCGTCCAGGTCGGGGCGGGTATACACACGGGATGAAGCCCGGCAGGTTCAGACCGTGGAGACCGGCACCATAGAGTCGGTCAAGGAAGTGCTTATTGAAGGGACCAAGACCCCCATCGGCGCCGCGGCCGGAGGTATTGCCGGCGGTGTGGCCGGTCATTCCGTCGGCGGCGGATCAGGGAAAGCGGTTGCCACGGTGATCGGGGCCCTGGCCGGAGCAGCAGCCGGGGCCGTTGCCGAAGAGGGAATCACACGGAAACCCGGCCTTGAAATTGTCGTAAAAAAGGACAACGGCAGGACCATTGTCGTGGTCCAGGAAGCAGATATGGATCTGGCCCCGGGAGACCGGGTTAGGATTATCTCCTCTTCGGAGGGAAATACAAGGGTTTCCAAATAGGCTCCCCGAAAAATATCAACCCAACCCATCCGTATCCGGAAAAACCTATGCTGACAGGGGTCTTGATTTGCAAGACCCCTGAACTGTCAGGACCGATTTAGGAAAAAACAACCCCATAAATTCAGGTGAATATGAAAAAATTATCGTCACAAAATGAAAATCTGCGCAATATTGCCATCATCGCCCACGTAGACCACGGCAAGACCACCCTGGTGGATGCCATGTTCCGCCAGAGCGGGCTCTTCAGGGAAGGGCAGGAGGTGGACGACCGCCTCATGGACTCCATGGACCTGGAGCGGGAGAGGGGCATTACCATTGCCGCAAAGAACTGCTCCGTGACCTGCAAGGGGGTGAAGATCAATATCATTGATACCCCGGGCCATGCCGATTTCGGAGGAGAGGTGGAACGGGCTCTGTCCATGGCCGATTCCGCCATTCTGCTGGTGGATGCTTCCGAAGGGCCTCTGCCCCAGACCCGGTTTGTATTAAAGAAGACCTTTGAAGCCAACCTGCCCGTTCTGGTGATCATCAACAAGATCGACCGCAAGGATGCCCGGCCCGACGAGGTCCTGGACATGGTCTATGACCTTTTCATCGACCTGGACGCCACGGAAGAACAGCTTGATTTCACCTATCTTTATGCCATCGGCAGGGACGGGATCGTGAAGCGGGAGCTTGAAGAGGATGTGGACAACCTCAAGGTCCTTTTTGAGATTATTCTGGATGAAATGCCTCCCCCGTCCTATGACCCGGAAGCCCCGTTCCAGATGCTGGTGTCCGACCTGGGATACTCCGATTACCTGGGACGTCTGGCCATCGGCAAGGTGTTCAACGGATCGGTTGCATCCAATGAGAGCCTGGTCTGCATGGGAGAAAACGACAAGAAAATGGCCTTAAAGGTCAGCAAGCTCCAGTCCTATGACGGCCCCACCCTGGTCCCTGTGGACCAGGCCCAGGTGGGGGATATCGTGGTCCTGTCCGGGATTGAGGATGTCAAGATCGGGGATACCATCTGCACCAAGGATGCCCCGGTTTCCCTGCCCAGGATCACCGTGGACGAGCCCACGGTATTCATGCAGTTCTCCATCAACACCTCTCCCTTTGCCGGCCAGGAGGGCAAACATGTCCAGTCCAGGAAGATCCGGGAGCGCCTGCTCAAGGAGACCCTGATGAACGTGGCCATTGAGGTGGAGGAAAGCGATGAGGGGGAAAGTTTTGTGGTCAAGGGCCGGGGAGAACTCCAGCTGGCCATTCTCATCGAAACCATGCGCCGGGAAGGATTTGAGATCTGTGTGGGCCGGCCCCGGGTAATCTACAAGGAAAAGGACGGGCAGCGCCTGGAGCCCATTGAGCATCTCTTTGTGGACTGTGACGAGGCCTTTCTGGGGGTGGTCACGGAAAAACTCTCCATCCGCAAGGGCAAGATGACCAACCTGGTCAACAACGGCAAGGGCCGGGTCCGCATCGAGTTTTCCATTCCCTCCCGGTCCCTGATCGGGTATCCGGACGAATTCATGACCGATACCCGGGGAACGGGCATCATGAACTCCTATCTGTCCGGGTACGAGCCCCACAGGGGAGAGTTTCCCCTGCGGTTCAACGGGTCCATCGTCTGTGACCGCCAGGGCAAGGCCGTCCCCTATGCCCTGTTCAACCTGGAACCCCGGGGCCAGCTCTTTATTCCCCCGGGAACCCCGGTATATGAGGGCATGGTCGTGGGGGAGCACAACCGGGCCTCGGACATCGACGTCAACCCCTGCAAGGAGAAGAAGCTGACCAATATGCGCGCTTCGGGCAAGGATGAGGCCACCATCTGCTCCCCGGTCAAACCCATGACCCTGGAACAGGCCATCCACTTTATCCGGGACGACGAAATGGTGGAGGTGACCCCCCTTTCCATCCGGATCCGGAAAACGGTCCTCCATGCGGGCAAGCGCCATCTCATAGCCGGCAAATTAAAAAAGAAGAATCAGAACGGAAAATAACCCAGGGAACGGGCCAATGCCGGCCTGAAGATAGAGTTGTCCATCGCAAAGATTTGATCCGGAATCCACCTTGGTGGATTCCGGATTTTTTTATACAACCCTACAACGCCTCTGACCGGAGAATCTGTCTCCTAAACACTCTCCATTTTTTCTTTGAGAAAAGGAGCATAGGCCATGTCGGTTTTCAGGATATGGTTCTTTAGCCAGTCCCTGAGAAAATCCATGAGATCCATGGTCAGCCCGGCCTTGCCCGAATCAAACTCCTGCTGAAAGGCGCTGACCTTTTCCACCAGTTTTTTGTGAATCTCTTTGTGGGCCTGGGTCTCGGGATAGCCGTGCCGGTCAAAGAGAGTCTCTTCAAATCCAAAGTGGAACACCGTGTAATCGGTCAGTTCCTTGAGGATCTTTCCGGCTTCTTTGGCCCCTTTCTGCATGCGCATGGCCCTGTGCAGAAGATTGACCAGCTTCACGAGCTTTTTATGCTGGTCATCAATATCCGGGAGGCCGGTTTCAAGTTTGGGGCCCCAGGGCATGATGTCCGGAATATCGCGGACAGGGAACTCTTCCGCGCCCCCCTCTTCCGGGCGGGAGACCTTGAACACGGCAATCATCTGCCTCAGACTCACGGACAGACCGTCCAGCTCCCTGGCCCCCTGGGTGAGGTTGCCGGCATGGCCGGACATCCGGGCAGCCACATTGTCCACCCGGGAGATGTCTCCGGCGATCTCAGCGGCCACCAGAGAACTCTGGGCCACGTTCCCGCTCACCTCCAAAATGCCTTCAGAGGCCTGGTCAATGTTCTCGGATACGTCCTTGGCCGCCCTGGACTGCTCCTCCACAGACCGGGCAATATCGTGGACAATATCATCCACATGGGAGATGACCTGGGAGATATTGCCCACCTCTTTTACGGTTTCCCCGGTGGATTCCTGGATTCCTTTGATTTTTTCCTGGATGCTCTGGGTGGCGTCGGCGGTCTGGGCGGCCAGATGTTTGATCTCATCGGCCACAACGGCGAATCCCTTTCCGGCGGATCCGGCCCGGGCCGCTTCAATGGTGGCGTTCAGGGCCAGGAGATTGGTCTGTTCGGCAATCTCCGTGATGACCTGGGTGACGTGGTTGATCTCCTTGGCCGCGTCCCCCAGCCGTCCGACTTCATCCATGGCCCGGCTCACCTGTTCCCTGGCCGAATTGGAGGTCTGCCCGGCATCCTCGCAGTTGCCGACAATGCTTGAAATGCTGGACTGCATCTGGCCGGCTGCCTGGGCAACATTGGCGATATTGGCCGAGGCCTGCTCACTGGCCGCAGCCACGGACTGCATGCTGGCGTTCATCTCCTCGGCTGCGGCAGCCACGGAATTGGACCGGGTATAAAGATCCGAAGATTCCTCTTCCATCTGTTCCGAGGCGGATGATACTTCAGATGAGGCTGCGGTAATGGTTTCCGTCTTTCCTCCGATATTGAGGATAATCCGGTCCAGGTTGGAGACAAATTCATCAAACCGGTTTGACAGGGCCCCGATTTCATCGGGCCGGTCCAGGGACATCCTGACGGTCAAGTCTTTTTCATCCCCGTGAAGGGTCTGTTCCAGTTTCTGATTCAGCTGCCGGACAGGCCTGAAAAGTCCGAAATGGAGCAGGAGTACGGCAGCTCCCAGGATAACAAAAACAGAGACCAGGGCAAGCAGAACCGCAGGAACCCGTGTTCCGGAGGCCAGGGCCCCGGGCAATTGCTCCAATTCTTTGATGATCCGTCCCTGAGCGGCTCCGTGCTGGTCCTCAGGAAGGGTTTTCAGTTCCTCTATTTTTCCGGTCACCTGTCCTGTGAGCCGGACAGCCGAGGAATGCTGGAAGTGAACCATGAGTAGAGTCAGTGCTAGACAGGAGGCGCAGACAATAACCAGAAGTGTGACAAAGAGCCTTAGTTCTAAACTTTTCCGGAACAATGGCATGGCTTTTTCTCCTTATGAGATATCCGTAAAATTAGCTTTTAGTAAAGCTGCATCTATATCAGTTTTATAATCCCAACTCCATGATTTTTATATTAGAATCAAGATATCCCCTGATTTTACAGGAACAGGATTTGGACTTTCCGGCCGGAAGTTCCCTGTGGTCTGTGGTTTGAGAAGATTGTCCTGAAAACGATCCTCTTTGTCTGCCATCCTGGCCGGGATCCAATATCCGGCACGGCCGGAAAACAAAAAGACAGGGGGAATTTTCCCTGTCTTTTTATCGAAATCGTCCGGCTTCGCCTTTTTGAGCCGGAGTCCGCCGGCAATTGTCCGGGTCTTACAATTAAGAATGAATAATCTTAAAATCAGATCCTTTGGGGTGATCCTCCCGGAACCGGACCAGCCTCTGTTCCAGGTCCGGGAACCGGTCCTTTCCGGTCTGGGAGACACAGGCCCGCAGGCCTTCGTGGCGGTCCGAGCCCGTGGTGGTCAGGGATATGGCGCTGATGCCGTAGTAGAGCAGTTCCTCCACCAGTTCGACTCCTGTAAACCCCGGGTATGAGATGGTGAAATAGAAGCCGTCTGCTATTTTCTGCCCGTCATCCATGTCATAGACAATATGAAACCCGTTGTCCGTAAAGTACTTTTTCATGGCCCGGGCCCGGTCTCCGTACTCTTTGACCTCCTCCACAAAATTGTACTCTCCCCGGTTGACGGCCTTGAGCAGACCCAGGAGTCCGTACTGGTTGGAATGGGAGACCCCGGAGCTTAAGGCATACATGGCCCCGAAGATATAGGCGTACCCGAAATTATCCGTGTTGAACCAGGGTCTCAGGTTGTCCCCCTCGGAGTTGAAGAGGCTGTCCGGGATGGCGGTCATGCCGATGCGCTGGCCGGCCAGGGAAAAGGACTTTGAGCTGGAGATAAGAAGGATGTAATTTTCCGTATACCGGGCCACCGTCGGAATAAAAGGAGGCTGTCCCGGTGCTGAATAGTCCATTCTGAAATCCATACCAAAATAGGCTAGATCTTCCAGAACAATGCAGTCATACCGGGTGGCCAGGTCACCGATGATCTCAAGTTCGGTATCCGTAAAGCAGATCCAGGCAGGGTTGTTGGGATTGGAGTACATGATGGCTGCCACGTCCCCCTGCTTCAAATAGGATTCGAGTTTGCCCCGAAGCTTTTCCCCCCGATACTCATAGACGTCAAAATTTTCAAAGGGAACCCCCAGGACCCGGGCCTGGTTCTTGTTTACCGGGAACCCGGGGTCGATGAACAGGATCTTGTCTTTTCCCCGCATCCTCCGGGTGGTGCACATCATGGCCATGAAGCAGCCCTGCATGGAGCCCACCGTGGGAAAGCAGGAGATGGGATTGATCTCTTTGTCCAGATAATTTTTGACAAACCCGGAGATTTCGGTTTTCAGTTCAGGGATTCCGTCAAAGGGCGGGTATTTGGAACCCACGCCTTTTTTCAAGGCTTCAATTTCTGAATTTACGGCGATCTGAGGGGGATCCAACCCGGGCACGCCCATTTCCATGCGGATGAATTTTTCCCGGGATGCGGTCTCTATATTGTTGACGATCCGGTTCAGCTCCCGGATGGAGGCCATACCCACGGATTCAAGGCCCATGGCGTCAATTTCCTGTTTTACGATTTTGGGATCAATGGGGGGATTCATAGGTTTCTCCTGAACATATGATTAGAAAATTAATCAATTATTTGATTAGATGCAAGTGTAGAGACTTGTTAAGAATTATGCAAGACTTTCTTTAGGAGGGCTGGTGGGACTTTTTCTGCATTTTTTTAGTGAACCGCTTCACATGGTCCATGATGATGTCTGAGGCCTTGACACTGTCCCGGATCTTCATGGCTTGGATGATCTTTTGAAAGTCGTTCAAGTTTTCCAGGGTCCGCTCATGGTTCATGGGAAGATAAACCTGATAATATTGATGAATATTGTCATGGATACTCTTCTGGATGAACTGGAAGACCGGGTTTCCGGACATGATACCGATATAGGTGTGCATGGCCTCGTCGGTTTTCAGAAAATTTTCCCAGTCCCCCTGTTCAAAAAAGACCTTGGCCTGGGCAAAAAGCCGCTCCATCTCACGGATATCCTCGGGGGTGGCCCTTTCCGTGGCCAGTGCCGTCAGGCTGCCTTCGATCTTGATCCTGAACTCCGATAGATGCTCCAGGGATATCTTGCCCGACCGGATCAACAGGGCCAGGGACTCTGCCATGGGTTCGGAATCAATGGGTTTGACAATGGCCCCCCCTGACACGCCCAGTTTGATCTCAATGAGACCTTTCTGCTCGAGAACCCGAAGGGCCTCCCTCAGGGTTCCCCGGCTGGTGTTGAACATGTCCTTGAGATCCCGCTCGGCGGGCAGGCGCTCCCCCGGCGAAAGCTTTCCGCTCAATATGGCATCCTGTATCTGTTCGACCACATCCTGGAATACCCGGTTCTGTTTGGCTTGTTTAAACATTCTCCCGTCCGTTTCGTCAATGTTTGGTTAAATGGATCTCCCTGTTTTTTAATCATTTAAACGGGTGTATGTCAATTAGATAATGGTTAAACCATTTTTTGATTTTCCAGGAAGGACTCAGGGCTTTCTTTGGTTCTTTGGGCTGCTCTTTTTTCCTGGATGAAATCCTTTTTTTAGAGGCGGGAATTTTTTTACAGGTTTTCCGGGACGGGCTTTTCTGGACCGGCCCGGTTTTCGGGTCAGAATCTCTTTTTGTCTCTCTTTTTCCCGGGGATCTTTTTCCACAAAGATCTTTTCTCCGGTAAGGGGACGGGTTCCGGTATAGTACATGAGGGAGGAAAAGGTTGAGGGAGTGGGGGTAAAAATCTGGACCTGCTCGGGATGGATGTTCAGATGCTCCCGGCAGAACTCCTTTGCCGCCGTCATGTCCTGCCGGGTGGATCCGGGATGGGCCGCAATAAAATAATAGGTCAGAAACTGTTTTTTCCCGGCTCCGGCCGAGATCCGGTCAAAGGCCTTCTTAAATTCAAGCAGATCCTGGATGTTCTGCTTGCCCATGAGATCCAGGACATGGGTCTGGGTATGCTCCGGCGCCACCTTCATCTGACCGGATACGTGGTCTTTGCAGATCCTCTCAAGATAGGCCCTGCCATGGGCCCTGTCCGCTAGAATCAGATCATGCCGGATGCCGGAATTGACAAAGACTTTTTTCACCCTGTCCAGGGCCTGGATCTTTCCGAGCAGGCGGATCTGGCCCGAATGGTCCGGTTTGAGACTGGGGCAGATCCTGGGAAAAAGGCATCTCTTGTCCCTGCATGCCCCCTGGGTCAGCTTTTTTTTGCACTCAAATCCGTACATATTGGCCGTGGGACCGCCAAGATCCAGGATTATGCCCCGAAATCCGGGCAGCCGGGTCAGTTCCTCTGCCTCCCTGAGGATGGATGCTTCGCTCCTGGAGGTGACGGTCCGGCCCTGGTGGACGGCAATGGCGCAGAAGTTACACTCTCCGTAACATCCGATATGGGTTGGAATGGAAAACCGGATGGTCTCCATGGCCCTGACATCCCCCATGGCCCTGTAAAAGGGATGAAGATCCCGCTCAAAATTGAGGTCATGGATCTGGTCCAGCTCCCGGGTTGTGGGTGCGGGCCGGGGGGGATTGATCTTCAGGAACCGGTCGTTGTGCCTCTGGCAGAGGCCCTGGGCCGTTACCGGATCCATATTGTCGTAGAATTGGATAAAACTTTCGGCATAGGCCTTTTTGTCCTTTTGAACCTCTTCAAAGGAAGGCAGTTCCAGGCCCTTTTTTGTCTTGGTAATATATGCAATGCCTTGGATGGCGGAGGGATCCTCCCCTTTTTTCAGGGCCAGGGCAAGTTCCAGGGTGCTTGCGTGGCCCATGCCGAATACCAGGTAATCGGCCCTGGCATCAAAGAGGATGGACCTTCTGATCTTATTGGACCAGAAGTCATAATGGGCGATGCGCCGGAGACTGGCCTCAATCCCCCCCAGGACAAGGGGGACCGTGGGTTTAAAAAACCTGCGGACCAGATTGGCGTATACGATCACGGCCCGGTCCGGCCGCCTGTTGTTGACTCCGCCGGGGGTATAATCATCCTGTTTCCTGAACTTCCCGGAAGCGGTATAATTGGCCACCATGGAATCCACGGCCCCGCCGGTAATGCCCCAGAAAACCCTGGGCTCCCCCAGCCTTGTAATATCCCGGTCGCTGTCAATATCCGGCTGGGCAATGATCCCTACCTTAAAGCCCCTGTCCATCAGAATTTTCCCGATCACGGACACCCCCATGAACGGGGAATCCATATAGGCGTCCCCGGTGACCAGGACAACATCCAGGACTTTCCAGCCAAGTTTGCCCATCTCTTCCCGGGTGGTGGGGATAAACATGGCCTATACCTCCGTTATTATGGGTTCATGGAGGGCAGGCACGCCTGTCTCCTGCAAAGGGTTTTTTTGTTTTCCCCTGGAAATGATTTTCCAGGGGGTGAATTCTTTCTTCCCGGGCAGGCAGGCCTCTTTTATATTTTTCATTCTGATCTTATCCATCAAATCACTTCCATTTTAATCTGTACCGCCTTTGGGAATGGATTCTGCAATCGGCAACAGGCTTTTTTGCGAATTTCACCACAGCCCCATGTGTAGCAGCCAGTGTCAGGGCTTTCAAGCTGTGGCGTTTCCGTTGGGGGTGAGCTTGATTGTCCATGGGAGCTTGATCTAAACCCTCACAAGCCGGCCTTTCATGAGAAAGAGGTATGGGATCAGTAAAAACACAAATTTGTGTTTTTACAACACGGATCTGCTGCCCCGGCAGAAATTGCAAATATTTTTACTATCAGGAAATTTTATTTCTTGCTATAAATCCCAGTATATTGGATAACAAAATGGTCTCTTCTCTGTAAAATTCCCGATATTTCAAATTTGTTCGATGCCAACATCAAAACCACATTTTTGTAATTCGTTCCCCTTGAATCCTGTCTCTCCGCCTCAGTAAAATATTTTTAATATTCTTATATATTAGTACTTTATCCCTCTTTTCTTTAAAAATGATTGTTTGTGGCATATAAAATGCTTTTTCCGGTTGTGACACTTAAAAGAAAAAAAAGTTCATCCCATGAATCATGATGAACGGTCATTTTGCATTTTGGCCTGGATAACCGCCTATCGACAGCAGCGAAGGCCCCATGAATAAAAAGGATAAAAATTTTTTCCGTCGAATCAAAAGGGCCTTGCTGCTGAATCATCTTATAACCATAACCCCAAATTAAGGAAAGATCTATGATGAAAAGATTTTGTGTTCACGTTTCTATGTGGATGATTCTTGCTGTGATGATTTTCGCTCCAATGCCTGCGTTTTCCGGGTCTCCGGAATCGGATGAACCCATTAAAATCACCCTCCATGACTGGACCGGTCAGCTGGTGACCAGTCATTTAATGGGACAGGTCCTCCAATCCATGGGCTATCATATCAAATATGTCACTGCCGATTATATTGCCCAGTTTGCAGGATTGGAATCCGGAGATCTGCACCTTGCCATGGAGATCTGGGAAACCACCGGAAAGCAGGCCATGCTGAAGTCCCTGGCCACGGGCAAGACCGAAGATCTTGGGGAAACCGGTCTGTTTGCCAAGGAAGAGTGGTGGTATCCGGCCTATATGAAAGAAAAATGTCCGGGCCTCCCGGACTGGAAGGCTCTGAACAAATGCGCCGAACTTTTTGCCACTCCGGAAACCTCTCCCAAGGGGCGCTATCTATGCGCACCGGTTACATGGGGCGGCTTTGACGAGGAACGGGTCAAGGCCCTGGGCCTGAATTACGAGGTGGTCCATGCCGGAACCGATGCGGCCCTGTTTGCCGAACTCACCTCCGCATACCAGCGGAAAGCCCCGATCCTTCTCTGGGTATACACCCCCCACTGGGTTCCTATTAAGTACAAGGGGGAGTGGATCAAGTTCCCCGAATATACGGATAAGTGTTACGAAGATCCTTCCTGGGGAAGCAACCCGAAGATGGCCTATGACTGCGGCAAACCGGCCGGATGGATTAAAAAGGTTGCCTGGGCCGGTCTCAAGGACAAATGGCCGGGTGCCCATAAGGCCATCAAGGCATTCCACATCGAAAACAAGGAAATGGGGGAGATGATCGCCAAAATCGACCTGGACGGAGAAAAACTGGAAAAAGTTGTGGCCGAATACCTGAAAACCCATGAAGCCGTCTGGAAGGAATGGGTCAAATAGAGATGACCGCTCCCAAAGCTGAAAAATCGACCGAAGGGGCCGTTAAACTGGCCTGCCGCAACGTATGGAAGCTCTTTGGAATCCATCCAAAGCAATTTCTTGCCGAGCACGGTTATCAGCCGACCTATGAGGAGATCTGTGGCGCCGGGTTGATCGGCGCCACCCGGGATGTATCCCTGGATATCTATGAAGGGGAGATCTTCGTTATCATGGGATTGTCCGGTTCCGGGAAATCCACCCTGGTCCGGAATATGTCCCGGCTGATCGAACCCACGGCCGGGGAGATCCTTTTTGACGGCATGGATCTTCTCAAAGCCGACGAGAAGACCCTCATCCGTATCCGCCGGAAAAAAATGGGCATGGTGTTCCAGAACTTCGGCCTCCTGCCCCATCGGAACGTCCTGGACAACGTGGCCTTCCCCCTGGAGGTTCAGGGGGTGGCCAGGTTTGTCCGGGAAGAAGAGGCCGAGCTGATGATCGAACTGGTGGGGCTCAAAGGCCGGGAAAATTATTTCCCCAGGGAGCTGTCCGGCGGGGAACAGCAGCGGGTCGGTATTGCCAGGTCCCTGGCCGTGGAACCGGAGGTCTGGTTTCTGGACGAGCCCTTTTCAGCCCTGGACCCGCTCATCCGGGCGGAAATGCAGGATGAATTTTTACGGCTCCAGAAAGTCCTCCACAAAACCATCGTATTTATTACCCATGATTTTGACGAAGCCATCCGGCTGGCAGACCGGATCGCCATCATGAAAGACGGGGAAATCATCCAGGTGGGCACCCCGGAAGAACTGGTGCTGCAGCCGGCGGATTCTTATGTTTCGGAATTCACCCAAAAGGTTCCCCGGGCAAAGGTTGTGTCCGCCGCCACCCTGATGACCCCGGTGGACGGATCTTCAAAAGGGGTACCCTCTGGCAAACCGGTGACCGGAGACACCAAGATTGAAGCCCTCCTCTGCCGGTTCCTTGACCAGCGGACACCCATTCCCGTGACCGACGGGACGGACCGGATTGTCGGAGAGATCACCATGCAGGACGCTCTCCGGGTCCTTCTTGGAGAAGAGGTTAGCCTAAATGAGTGCCAATGAAATAGGAACCATTCCCGGATTGTTTAAAGTGCCTTTGCCGTCTGTCCCCCCCATGGGCCGGCCCGTTGAAGAGAGTGTCCCCCTGGAGCCGGTGAACCGGGAGGCCCCGTTGCTGAGGGCCCTGCAGCTTCTTCTGGAAAACCTGAAAACCATCCCCCTCACCCGATGGCTGTGGCCGGCCGTGTTCCTGCTCTGGGCCACGGCCCGTTGTCCTGAGCCGCCCTGGGTCGCGGTTTTCCCGGACGCCTGGATATTCCCGGTTAAAGACGGCCTGAATCATTTCATGAACTGGCTGATCAATGATCTGAGCTTCGGCCTGTTCACGTTCAAGGAAATGACCCGGTCCCTGGCCTGGCTCCTTGAATGGCCCATGAAATGGGCCATAGGTATTTTAGCCACCGGCGGTGACCTGGTGCTGGGCGGTGAAACCACCCTGCATATCCCCCATCTGCCCTGGATTGCCGTGGTGGGCATGATCGCCATTATCGGCCATTTCGTGAAAGGCTGGGGACTTGCCCTGCTTTCGGGTTCGGCATTTGTTTACCTGGCCGTGTTCGGCCAGTGGGAAAGCGCCATGATGACCTTGGCCGCCATATTGATTTCCGTGGTCATCGGCGCCCTGGCCGGATTGCTGCTCGGCATCCTGGCCGCCCAGAGCTCCCGGGCAGAGGCATGGATCCTGCCGACCCTGGATCTCATGCAGACCGTGCCGGTTTTTGCCTACCTGATTCCCATTCTCTTTCTCTTCGGTTTTGGTCCGGTTTCCGCCATGATCGCCACCATCATCTACGCAACCCCGCCCATGGTCCGGTGCACCATGCTGGGATTGCGGGCGACACCGCCCGAAATCATCGAATCGGGGCGGATGATGGGCTGCACCCCCCGCCAGCTTCTGTGGAAGGTCAAGGTTCCGGCGGCCCTGCCCCAGCTCATGGTGGGGCTCAACCAGGTCATCATGCTCTCTTTGAACATGGTTATCATCGCATCCATGATCGGTGCCGGCGGCCTTGGCTATGATGTCCTAGCCGCCCTCCGGCGTCTGAAAATCGGTGCCGGCCTGGAATCGGGCATTGCCATTGTCGTGATGGCCATTGCCCTGGACCGTCTCAGCCAGGCCTTTGCCCATAAGGTGCCGGCAAGTTCAAAGGGGGTTCCCATTTGGAAACGCCATTGGCATGCCCTGCTGGCCCTTGCCGTCGTCCTGGTCTCCTATCTTCTGTCCCAGGCCTTTCCCATGCTCATGGATTATCCCGATAACTGGACCGTTACCACCGGCCCTTTCTGGGACCAATTGATGAAATTCATCAATATCCACTTTTACGATCAGCTGGACTGGATCCGCAGCGGCCTTCTCCTGGCCGTCCTCATGCCGGTGAAACGGTTTCTGCTCGGGCTGCCCTGGGTGGCCGTGACCCTGGCCCTGGGCCTGATTGCCTACCGGATCAAAGGGTTCAGCCTGGCCGTTCTGGTGGTCAGTCTGGCCTCTTTTATCGCGGTTACCGGGTTTTGGGAAAAAGCCATCATCACGGTCTACCTCTGCGGCATCGGCGTGATCATTGCCACGGGGATCGGGCTTATTCTAGGGGTTTGGGCCGCCAGGAGCACCCGAACGGCCCGGGTGATGAACATCGCCCTGGATACCCTGCAGACACTGCCCTCTTTTGTCTATCTGATGCCCGTGGTGATGCTGTTCCGTGTGGGGGATGTGTCCGCATTGATCGCCATCATCGCCTATGCCATTGCCCCTGCCATACGGTACACCATCCACGGCATACTCAATGTTTCGTCCACGGTCCGGGAAGCCGCCGTGGTCTCCGGATGCACCCGCTGGCAGACCCTTTTTAAGGTCGAATTGCCCCTGGCCCTTCCGGATATCATGCTGGGCGTCAACCAGACGGTCATGCTGGCCCTGTCCATGGTCGTCATCACCGCTTTGGTGGGCACACGGGATCTGGGACAGGAGGTTTACATCGCCCTGACCCGGGCCGACAACGGACTGGGCTTGACTGCCGGACTCGGCGTTGCCTTTATCGCCACCATTGCCGACCGCCTCATCCAGGCATGGGCGGCTTCAAAGAGATCCAGTATGAGACCGGCATGACCGAATCCGCGAATGACCGCTTTGTAACCCTTTTGGGGTTTGATTTCGGCTCCACGACCAGCAGTGCCGTTGCCGCACGATCCAGGATCATTACCCACCGGGTCTCAGGGGATGTCTCCCTTGAACGCCCTAAAATCATCTTCCGTTCAACCCCGGTGTTTACCCCCTTTAGGGGAGAAGACCTGGATATTTCCTCCCTGGATCGGATCATCCGGGGATGGATGGAACAGGGAGACCTTAAAGGGAAAGATATTTTTTCCGGCGGGGCCATTGTTACCGGCCTTGCCGCCACCCGGAGAAACGCCGGCAAACTGGGATCCCTGGTCCGGGAACATGCCGGGGAGTCCTTGATTGCCACGGCCGATGATCCTTCCCTGGAATCCTGGCTGGCCTTTATGGGGAGCTGTTATTCCCTGTCGAAAGTTCACCCCCGGCGCCCTGTGCTCAATTTCGATGTCGGAGGCGGAACCACCAATACGGCCCTGGGCCGGGAAGGGGATATCCTAAGCACCGGATGTGCCTTTATCGGTGCCCGTCACTTCTGTTTTTCTCCGGGCACCTACCGGTTAAAGGAGATGTCTTCCTTTGGAAAAAAGCTCTTGGACCGGCTGGGAATTTCCATTGTCCCGGGAGACCTTCTCAAAAAGGAAGACCTGGACCGTCTTGTGGACTGGATGGTCCGTTATCTGGAAGATCTGGCCACCGGCCGGCGGTCCCTGCAGAAAGAGCCTGATTTTGATTTTCTGGAACAGGTTCCCCTCTGTCTTCCGGATTTGAATTTTCCGGAAAAAACAGCCCCGTTGATGATCACCTTTTCCGGGGGAGTCGGAGAGCTGGTCTATACGGCGGCCCTGGGCGAACCCATGCCCGGAGTCACAGCCTTTGGAGACCTGGGAGTCGATCTGGCCCTGAGGATCCTCTCCTCCCCTGTTCTTTCCAAAGACTTGTTGGACAACATGCCCGAGAACAGGGGGCATGCCACCGTATACGGGCTGGCCCTCTACCATACGGAAATATCGGGTACCACCCTGTTTCTGCCCAATCCCGCATGGCTGCCCCTGAAAGAACTGCCCATCGTGGCCCGGTTGAAAATCGACCATGGTCCGGACCGTATTTCCCGGGCCCTGGGCCTGGCCCGGCAATGCTCTACCAGTGCCGCCGTACAGGTCATGGCCGAACCCGGCCATTCCGGAAAAGGCCATGGGCCGGATCAATTCCGGCAGTTCGGCATGCATATGAAAACCATGATGACAAAGGCCCAATGGCCTGAAGACCGCCCCCTTGTGCTGCTGGTCAACAGCAATTGCGGGAAAACCCTGGGCAATTATGCCACCCAATGGGGGCAGATCCCCCTGCCCATCATCGTTCTTGACGAAATCCCGGACCGGGATGCCAAGTTCGTCACCATCGGCCGGGAGCAAGGTGTTCTGGTGCCGGTTTCTTTTTTCGGCATGCACCATGAAACCTCTCCCGCAGCCGCCGGAATTTGCGACCGACAGGACAAGCAAACCGTCAAAAAGAGGAGACCCTCATGAAATCATTGACATCCATTATTGATATTCAGATTCCGGAGCCCCGGCCCGATAAGGAATACACCACCTGCCTCATGGACAGGACCTACACGTTTCAAGGTCTCAAACACCTTTTGGGCGCCGCAGACTACCCCAAGGCCGGGGATTGTTCCGCAGGCCTGGCCGCCGCAGATGAAGCGGCCCGGGAGGCGGCCCGGGCCCTTCTATCCTCTCTTACCCTGAAACATCTCTTTGAACATCCCCTGACAGATGATTCCGGACAGGTGGATTCGGTCATGAGGGTGAACTATGATATTGACGGAGAGGTGTTTGATTCCATTTCCCACCTGACCCTGGGAGAGGTAAAGGACAAACTGATGGGACAGACAGGGGAGGGGATCAAACGGATCGGCCGTGGATTGACCGGCCCCATGGCCGCTGCCCTTGCCAAACTCATGGATGTCCATGAGTTGATCTTTGTGTCCAAAAAAATTGAAACCCGGACAAAGGCCCGCACCGGGATCGGGCAGCGGGGAACCCTCTCCTCCCGGCTTCAGCCCAACCATCCCACCGATGATACGGAGGGATTGACCCTGCTCACCTATCTGGGCCTGTCCATGGGCAGCGGTGACTGTCTGATCGGCGTAAATCCGGCAGAGGATACCGTTAAAAATATCACGGCCGTCCTGGAGCAGCTCGATGCAGTCCGCAGGCAGACCGGTGCCCCCACCCAGATCTGTGTGCTGGGCCATGTCAAGACCCAGACCAGCTGCCTGGAGCAGGGGGCTCCCGTGGAAATTTTGTTCCAGAGCCTTGCCGGTACGGACCAGACCCTGGTGGAGGAATTTGATGTCACTGTGGATGACCTTGACGCCGCCTGGGATATGATGAACCGGATCGGTCCCCTCAGGGATGAAGCGGATCAGATGATGTACTTTGAAACCGGTCAGGGCAGTGAAGTCAGTTACGGGAAACACAACGGCATGGACATGACCACCTGTGAAGCGCTCTGCTACGGACTGGCCCGCCGGTATAACCCGTTCATGGTTAACAATGTGACCGGGTTTATCGGTCCGGAAACCCACCGGGACGATATGGAGATGGTCATATCCAACCTCCAGGATCATTTCATGGGCAAGCTCATGGGACTCCCCATGGGAATGGCCCCCTGCTACACCCTTCACTCCAACATTGCCTCGGAAGGCCAGCAGATCGCCACCGAGCTGTTGACCGCAGCCGGGGCCAATTATTACATGGATGTTTATCTGAACACCGACCGGATGCTGGCCTATTTCGATACCAGCAGCCACGACGACCAGACCTTACGGGAGATCCACGGCCGCAGTCCCGCCCCAGAATTCGCAGAATGGGCCGTGTCCAAGGGAATTTATATCCAAACACCGGAGGGAGAATACACCCGGGGTCCCAACTGGGGAAATCCCAAAATTTTCTGCCGGTCTGAAACGGAATTCCAGGCTCTGCTGGGGTCCCTTCCGGCAGCCTACGGCTTTGAAAACGCCGGTCCCCGCCCGGCAAACCAGGTATCCCGGACCTCCCGGTTCAACCAGGCAACCGCGCGCAATGCCATTTACAGTGATCTTGATCCCGAGCAATTGATCGTTGACGGTCTTGAACCGGATCGCTTCAAATGGATTTTCACAGCCGCAGACAGCCGTGAAGCCCACCTGAATGATCCGGAAAAAGGAACCCGTCTGTCTTCGGAGAGCCGAAGCCTGCTGGGGCAGCTCGGTCCGTCGGATGTGCGGATCGTCCTTTCGGACGGTCTCAGCGCCGATGCCATCCATCACAACATTCCCGATTTGCTCCCGGTTCTCATGGACGGGCTTCAGAGCCGGAACCTCTGCATCGGGGAAATTCTTATTGCGCCCTTTGGCCGGGTAAAGCTGGCGGAAGCCATTTCCGGGGAATCGAATCCCCGCCTGGTCATCATGCTCATCGGCGAGCGGCCCGGGGGCGATGCCCATGCATCCAAAAGCATGTCCGCATATCTCATGTTTCCCCTTGATCCGTCCTTTTCCGACACGAAAAACAGACACGAATATACCGTGATTTCGAACATATACAGCAACGGCCTGCCCCCCCTGGAGGCCGGAAGCCTGATCGCGGAAAAAGCCCTTGAGATTCTCAGGCACCAGGCCGCAGGAAACCGGCTGGAGAAAATCCTGAAAGGAAAAACAATTGAATCAGAAGCGGGGTCACTCTGAATATCCCTACATAAATCCTAAGCAGGATATCCAGAATTCTAGGGAGACTACCGGATCTCAGGACACCAACCAAACCGGATATAAGGAGTGCCATCCCAAAGGACAGCACTCCGATTGTAAGGGTTTTACCCTGGATGCCGCTGCCAGTTGCGGGATGTAGGGAACCAGAAATCCGAAATCAAATTCTTTAATATATTTATAAGGACAGCCACTTTTGATACGCTTTATCAAAAGCGCCGTTCGACTTCACCATTTTTATGGCGTCATTAATTTTCCGGGTCAGCTCGTCTTCCCCGTGGTCCATAACAACAACAACATCAACGGACTTGACCGGATCATTGATAATCTTTAAATCCGAATTCCCTTTTACCGTGGTGGCTGCATAGGCAAATCCGACAACCACGGCATCAACTCTGCCGTTTTTTAAATCGATAAGGGCTTCGGCATTCCGTTCATACCTTCGGATATCCTTTGTAACAATCCCCTTATTTTTCAAGTTGTCCACTGCGGCTTCACTCGTGCAGTTTGTCTGTACGCCGACAATTTTACCTGAGAGGTCTTCTTTGGAATTGATATCTTCTACGGATGCCCGAGTTATAATAATCTCGCTGACCTGATGATAAGGGATGCTCATGTTGACATTTTTAGAGGCCCGGGTGGCTGTTTCAGGAGATATACAGGAAATGATGATATCATGATCACCCTTTTTCATCCCTGCCACAAGTCCTTCCCAGGCGGTATCCTTCATCACCATTTCCAGGCCAAGCGCATCTCCCAGTGCTTTGGCAAAGTCCGTATCAAAACCTTCAATCTTATTGTTGGTATCTCTGAAGGAAAACGGGGGATATTCCGGGCAGTTACCAACAACCAGTTTTCCTGTCTTTTGAATCTGCGCCCATTTGCCATCGGCTGCCATGGCAGATATGGAAAACATTATTGAAACCATCACCACCATGGGAACAAACTTTAACCCAATCTTTCTACCCATCATTCAAATCCTTTCATATCATTAAATTAAATGTATCAACTCATACGGTCCCCAGTATTACCGGCAGGCACCATACACTTTATCAATTGCCTCCTGGGCCTGGACACAGGTATTGAATTTTTTTTCGAAAAACACGTATAATCCGTCCGGACCAAGCTCTCTGGCTACGATGACGGCATCCTCCACAGAGTGGCAGACGACTTCCAGACACAGTCCTCTTTTCTTTATTTTCTTCAGCACATGCAGGTAGTCTTTGACACCTTCTATATACGGTTCTGGATTCCAGAAAATACCGGTCAAAGACTGGATATCGGCCAGGGCATCAACAAATCGTGCGTGTTTCACTGAACACATGTTGAACATGGAATAATCCATGTGATCACAGACCTGGACAAGTTCAGGGATGACAAATTCTTTAAACATGTCTTCTGAAATCATCACGCTGAAATCACACCGGACACTTTCGAATTTGCCTTCAGCAAATACCTGAAACCAGGATGCAGATTCTCCATATCCTTTTTCCTTGAGATATGCATAAAAATAATCATAAAATTGAAGATAGACTTCCGTCATCTCTTCTACTCTTTTTTTAATGAGTTTCTTTTTACAAACCAAATCGGTAAGAAGGGTTTTAGATCCGCACATCCCGTATATCGAAGACAGCGCATCAAGCGTCGTGGGTGTGTTGACCATGGCTCTGTCTTTAACGGTATGAATTACTTTATCATAACAACATTCCAAATCCTTTACCAAGGCATTGTTGGGAGTGAAAAGCGGTATCGGGTTATCCAGTTTAAAACCACCGGATTTAAAATCGATAAAGTTTTGCGTGCTGCTGTAATCATAATCTCCTCCGGCAAGGACAGCGGTATTTGTGATGTCCAATCCGACCGTCAGGCTTGCGACCGGTATGGCATCTGCAAGAAAACAGGTTCCGTTCAGATAATTATTTACCCTGTTTACATGCCAGTCTGGAAACAAATCCCATTCTTTCCGTGTCTTTTGGGAAACCCAGGGCTTTGGTATAAATTCTGGGTTTTCTGCAATAGCAAAAACAAGTGGAACGCCAATCGAATCGTTTTCCCAGAATGCTCTGTGTCTTTCTATGCATTCTTTTCCCCGTTTTTTTAGCGCATAGCCCAAAATATTTCCCCGCATAAACTTACCAAAATATTGATCATATTTATGCGGGGAAAAGATCTCCGTCAAATCGTTTATATACATATTCTATAGAAAACATATAGGAAAACCATATATAAATACTTAAGAAAGGACTGCTTGAAAAATTGCAGAAGAATTATTTTTTCAAGGACAAGGATAATTGATCGAAAAGGCTGTCCAGTGTTTCCACGCCGTTGATCTCATCCACGGCAAAAAATGGAATATGTATGCCGGCATCGTCGAGTAATGAACGAAAATTCTCAATAAAAATTCCCGGTTCATTTTCCCATTCCATCTGTTTGATTTTAGTCCATGTTTTTTTCGTATTCGAAAAATCACCATGCCATGAAGGACACCGGCATGTTTTATGGACACCACAGCTTGGGCTGCCGTCTATTCCGATGACCCCTTCTATCCTATAGCCACATTCATGGTACATCCGGACTTGTCCCACTATCGGTTCGAGCAATGATCGACATTGCGTCTGGAAAAAAGGATATTCAAACTGGTCCTTTACATGTCCCCAACGGTTTAAACCAAGAATTTCAGTTTCCGGACATGGCAGTTGAATCATTGCGACATCATGGTCAATCAAGAAACAAATCAGCTCTTTAATGGCACTTTTATATTCAGCAATACCTTGGACTTTTGAATTAACATTTAAAATGCAGTGTGCCAGAAAGATGAGCCGTTTTGATCTTTTCATAATGAATCCTGTTTTTACAAAATCAGCCTGAATGTGGCTAAATTCAAATGAAATTACAAAGCATCTGAAATTGAGTCAAATCGTTTATTTTAATATTATATCGGGCCGCAATAGGCAGTATCAATTTATCGGCAGTAACTAGGTAGTATCAATCGATTCTGTTTTTCATCGACCCGGTTCTTCACATTTGGCTTTCCACAATTTTCGGAAAAAAAAAGACCTCATCCAATACTCGAAGAGTTTTTCTCAGAGGTTCCACAAGAGGGCCAAATAAAACTTTGCGGCCAGCTAAGCTTCAAGATATAGGCAAGGCGAGCATTTTCAGTTCTAAACTATTTATCAAACTCCTGGAATGTCCCCGGATAAATAATAAAATACCGATTAAAACCATACTGCCGCCCCGTGGTGAGAGTGCGGATTCAGATCATGGGCCGGTCAGGGCAATGCCGGGCCTCATGGATCTTTTTTAAATTTAATATCTTTTACTGCGTCTTTTAAAATATCCAGCACATTGCTGCCGCTTTCCCGGGCGATCCTATGGGCATCCTCCACAATTTTTTCGGCATGGGCAGATATTTCAGCCTTGTCAGGCAGAACCATGCCTGATTTTTCATATTTCCAGACAAGAAGTTTTCTTGCAAAGGCAATCTCCTGTTTCCGGACAAATCCTTTTTTTCCAAAAATGGCCATGGGGGCAGTGCCTCTCAATGATATCCCTAAAGGTTTCTAAAATAGCCGCCGTCTCAATAAAAACTGATTGTTAAAGGATACTATGCTTCAAATGCTCGCACCAGGGCTTTCTTAAGTTCCAGGAACAGATAGGGTTTTGCCAGTCTGGCTTTGAATCCGTACTCCTGAAAGTTTGCCATTACCGGATCTGTGGAATACCCGCTGGAAACGATGATCCGGGCTTGCGGGTCAAGGGAGAGAATCTCTTCTGCCACCCGCTGTCCGCCCATTCCTCCGGGTATGGTCAGATCCGCAATCACAAGATCATAGGCATCCTCTTTTTGCCGGGCATCCTGATATTTTAAAACGGCCTCCTGTCCTTCAGCGGCATAGGAGACCCTGTGCCCCAGCCTCTCCATCATCTCCCCGAGAAGATCCCGGACCGCGGGTTCATCATCCAGAATCAGGACGCGGAAATGGGAGACCTCGGGACCCTCTGTTTTCTCCACCCGGTTTTCCGTTTCTTCGGCCCGGGGCTTTTCAGATACCGGCAAAAGGATAGTGAAGGTTGTCCCCTGGTTCAGCCTGGAATCAACACGTATCTCCCCGTTATGCTTGCGGATGATGGAATGGATGATGGCCAGCCCCAGACCGCTTCCGTGCTGTTTGGTCGTAAAATACGGGTCAAATATTTTTTCAATATACTGGGGGGCGATCCCCACACCCCGGTCCTGGATCTCAATGCAGACGAATCTTCCCTCCCGTGTATTCACATTCCCGGCCGTTATGGTTATTTTTCCGCCGGTGGGCATGGCCTGCTGGGCGTTGACGACCAGGTTGCCGATCACCTGGCTCAACTGCCCCTTGTCCGCTTCCACCGGCCACAGATCCCGGGCCATACGGGTCTCCAGCTTGGCCCGGCTTCCCCGGATGGAAAACCGGGCGGTTTCAGCGATGACCTCTCCAATGGAAAGGGTTTCTTTGACAGGATCTCCCCCCTTGGCAAAGGTGAGCAGCTGGTTGGTCAGATGGGTGGCGGTTTCCATGGAGCCCAGGGCGGATTTCAAAAACTTCTGGGATTCATGATGGTCGGGCAGAAGCATTTTCACCATCTCAATATTGCCGAACAGCCCGGTCAGGACATTGTTGAAATCGTGGGCAATTCCCCCGGCCAGGATTCCAACGGATTCCAGTTTGCCTAATTTCAGCCGTTCCTCTTCTGCCCGCTTCCGGTGGGTGATATCGGTGACAAAACCGAGAATGCGGGTGTTGGAAAGCTTCACCGCATCAATTGTCCACTCATTCAAACTGCCGTCTTTTTTGTTAAAGGACAGATCTCCGGTTGTCTTTCCGGTTTTCCATACCGTTTCAAAATGTTTCTCAGCCCTTTTGTGATCTTTGGGGGAGACCAGCGCCATCAGGTCCATGCCCTGCAATTCCCCGCTATCATATCCGGTCAGCTTTTCCGCCGCTCTGTTTACCTCCAGGAGGTTTCTATTTTCGTCGGCCACAAAAATCCCGCCCGGGGCATTTTCCACATAGCTTCTGAACTTTTCCTCACTTGCCCGGATCTGCCGGGTCTTTTTGTCAACCTGCCGCCTCAGGCTGATGGACCAGATCCATAAAAGGGTCACCAGAGCCAGAGCGAGGCCGGCCCCCACGGACAATACAGCCCAAACGGATCCGGGGATGCGTGAAGATCCCGTATTGAGCCATTTCCGGTAAATTTCCCGCTGCCGCTCGGGAGAAATCCGGTCCACGGCCTTGTCCACAATGCTGAACAGGATGGGATCTTGGATGGAGACCGCCGCGCCCAGGCGGTTCACATAACCGGTCTCCCCGGCAATTTTTAAATTGGCAATCCCCTGGTTTTCAATCAGATACGAGGCTGACATCTGACTGATGATCATGGCATCGCAGTTGTCCGTTGCCACGGCCCTCAGGCCGTCCAGACTGTCCGGAAAATATTCAGGGGTAATCTGGGGAAAATACCGGGCAATATATTCATTCACCGCGTAATTGGCTGTGGAGCAGACCCGGCTTGCGTCGAGGTCTTTCATCGTGTCCGCCCCGCTGTCCTTCCCGGTGACAATCACATATACTTCCTTGATCAGGGGATCGGTAAAAGAGAGGTATTCAACCCTTTTATCTGTCCGGGAAATGCCCAGAAGAATAAACTTCCGGCCGGTTTTTGAGTATTCCATCAACTCGTCCCAGGTTTTGAAATTCCTGGCAGCGAATTTGATTCCCAAGAGCCCTTCAATTTCGGCCAGATGATCCATCACAATGCCGATGTACCGTCCCTTGGAATCATAATACCCGTAGGGCGGGTCCTCGTACCCGATCAGCATCTCCAGTTCGCCTCCGTGCTGCCGGAGCCAGGTCCGCTCTTCAGGGGTTAAAAAATCACTCTTTCTGATCTGACAGGAACCCATGGTCAGAATCAGCACGAAGCTGAAGAGAAACAGCAGAGCTTTCCCGTATGTTTTTTTCAAATGAACAATTCCTGTTACAGTTTTTCGCTAACGCCGGTTTCGATCTCTCCGATCTTAATCTGGATATTGTCATCCTTTACACTGACGGATCAGAACGAAATGATTTCCAAATAAATCATTCCGTTTCCCGGAGGCAGCAGTCGTGCTGCCCCATAAAATCCGGCCGGGAAAACCCAGTGTCCGGAATAAGATTACAGGTTGCTTTTCTCTTTTGTTCGATCCAGAGACTCCCTCACCTTCACAGCCAACGCTTTCCTTGAAAACGGCTTCTGAATAAAATTGACGCCTTTGTCGAGTACACCATGGTGGGCAATAACGTTGGCCGTGTATCCGGACATGAACAGCCGCTTTATATCCGGGTACAGGGAAAGGAGGCTCCCGGCCAGGTCCCGGCCATTCATCTCCGGCATGATCACGTCGGTTAAGAGCAGGTGGATCTTTCCGGCAAACTCCTGGGCAAGACGAATGGCCTCACCCGGTGTTTTGGCCGGTATCACCTGATAGCCCAGTCTTTCCAGCATCATCTTCGTCATTCTCAGAATCGCCGGCTCGTCTTCCACCAGCAGGATGGTCTCGTGCCCTTTTCCGGCTGGATGGTCCCTGACCTCATCCGGCAAGACCTCTGCCTTGGTTTGATGTCTTGGAAGGTAAACCTTAAAAGCCGTTCCGCAGCCCGGCTCGCTGTAGACATTGATGAAACCGTTGTTCTGTCTGACGATACCGTACACCGTAGCCAGGCCCAGGCCGGTCCCCTTGTCCACCCCTTTGGTGGTGAAAAAGGGCTCAAACAGATGATCCAGGGTCTGTTTATCCATGCCGCATCCGTTGTCGCTGACGGTCAGCAGCACGTAATTACCGGGTGTAAACCCCCTATGCTGGGCGCAGTAGTCCTTGTCAAAAGCGGCGCTGCCCGTTTCAATGGTGAGCCTGCCCGTGCCCGCGATGGCGTCCCGGGCGTTGACACAGAGGTTGGCCAGGATCTGGTCGATCTGGGAGGGATCGATCCTGACCCGGGGCAGCTCCTTTCCCGGCTGCCAGCTGAGATCGATGTCTTCGCCGATGATCCTCCGCAGCATCCGCAGCATTCCTTCGACCGTATCGTTCAAATCAAGGACCACCGGGGCAACGGCCTGTTTGCGCGCAAAGGCCAGCAGCTGCCGGGTGATATCCGCCGAATGTTGTGCGGCCTTTTGAATTTCCTGGAGATCGGCGTGGATCGGTTGCTCCGGACCAACGTATTCCAGAGCCATTTCCGTATGACCGAGAATCACACTCAGCATATTGTTGAAATCGTGGGCCACGCCTCCGGCCAGCCGGCCGATGGATTCCATCTTCTGCGCCTGGGCCAGCTGGGCCTGGAGCTTCTCCCGCTCTTTTTCCTCTCGTTTGCGCTCGGTGATGTCGGTATGGGTTCCGGTCATCCGAACCGGTTTCCCCTCATCGTCATTCTTTACGATCCGGGCCTGATCCAGGATCCATTTATACTGCCCGTTCTTGGCACGCATACGATACTCGATCCTGTGTACGGACGTTTTCCCGTCCAGATGGTCCTGAATGGATTTCCATGCCGCGGCACAGTCATCGGGATGGTGCAGGTCGGTCCACTGCTTTACCGTATATTCAATCTCCTTCAGGGTATAGCCGAGCATCTCCGCCCAGTATCTGTTTCGTTTGACCACTCCGGTCTGGATATCCCAATCCCAATAGCCCAATTGGCTGCCTTCCATTACCAGCTGAAGGCGTTCTTCGCTCTCGCGCAGCTCTTCCTCGGCCCGCTTGCGCTTGGAGACATCCCAAACCGTTGATATCATGAGCTTCTTGCCTGGAACCGGTGTGTTTTGGGCGCTGATAAAAGCCGTCTCTCTGCCCTGCCGGGTAATGGGGACCTCCTCCCAGTGCATGCGTTCCGGATCACCGCTGGCGCAATCCTCCAATATCCTTTTTTTTATTTTTTCACGGAACCCAGGTTCTTCATACACTGAATTCCAGAAACCATCTTCCCTGGAAAGTGCCTCCCGCGTTGTCCGATAAAACCTTGGGAAATTGTCGTTCATATAGGAGAAAGTTACATTGGGATCGACCGAGTTCACGGCCACGCCAATGGGCAGGTTGTCCATCACCGCTTTGATATAGGCTTCACTCTCGCGCAGCTCTTCCACTGCCCGCTGGCGCTCGGATTCGACCTTTTCCAACTCTTGGACCCGTTGCTCAAGTTCTTCGTAGGTGGGTTTTTCAGGCATTGTTTTGATCTCTTTTGTCGGTCAGATGAAAATTTACATTTTCCCATTATGCTTGAATCCCCAAAAAATTAACAGCACTTATTCGATTTATGTGTAATATAAGTTGGTTCCAAGGATACCGCATAAAGTTCAGCCCTGTATTTTTAAGGCCTTGTCTGGAAATTCCCCGGACCGGGAACAAGAATAACCGCTTTTATTAAATAGAGCGTCTTTTATGACTGGGGGATATGCCCGGCCTCCATCACGGCTTTCAGATTTTCAAGGGGCGTGTCCGGAAGACAATCACAACCAAATGAGAGCATGAAATTCGGATATTGCCGCATATCTTGAAGATGGGATAAGGTAATCTCCCGGATTTCTTCGGGAGTTTTTTCCTTTAATACGCCAAGGGGGTCGATATTGCCACAGATCACAATATCCCGGGGGATTTGCGGGGCAATGCCGGGGATATCCACCAATTGGTCCAGGCTGAGACATTCTGCTCCGCAATCGAGCAACTGCTTCAAGAGATGGGTGGTATTGCCGCAGATATGCAGCGCCTTCCAGGCGTCAAAGGAATCATAGACCTGCCGAAGACTTGGGCCAACCAGGTCTTCAAACCGCCGGGGGGACAACATGATGGCCGAAGGTTCGGAAATGATGATCAATTGAACGCCGGCAGCCACGGCTGACCGGATATAGCGGCTGACCGTTTTTACGGTAAAGGCCAGCATATGATTGACAAATTCAGGCTCCCGCACAATGGCCCGGGCAAGATTGGTTGCCCCGGCAAGTTCCATGGCCAGGGTAAAAGGTCCTTCCACAGAGAGCATCAAGGGTTTTTCAAAACGATTGGCCAGCAATCCAAGGCTTTCCATGTATACCGGCATCAAACCGTCTATTTCAGGATTCAAAGGCCTGTATTCAGACAGTTTATCATTATCTGTGATCAGATTTTCCACCACACTTGGAAAATCATGGGACGGCCTCAGCATGGGAATGCCCAATGCCTCGCAGAAGATCTTGCCGTAATCCATGGGATAAATAAAATCAGCCGGAAAGGTTTCGTCCATTGCCCGGGCCACCTCAAGCTGCTTTTCAGGGGATCGGTATACCTCATAAAGGGGGTAGCCGGTGAGACGAAGGCCGATGGTGCTCATCCAGGGCATAATGGCCCGGTGGTTCTTTTGCCCGATAAACTCAAGCAAGGATCCTTTTTTCCCGGAGGGTCTGTTGCCGGATCCCATGAGCCGCCCGACCGTTTCAACGGCAACCAGGGCATCTTCGGCATATCCGTCAGCGCCGATGGACCGGGCAAAATCCTGGGTAACCGGTGCCCCCCCCACAATAATCATGGGCCTGTCTTCTTTGCAGCGCCCGTGACAATCCTCAACGATCTTTGCCATACCGGCCATGGTGGTTGTCATCAGAGAAGAAACCGCAATAACCCGGGCTCCGACCTCCATTGCCTTATCCACAAACGCGGACAGGGGCACATTTCTTCCCAGATCGATCACCTCGTATCCCTCTGCCTTGAGCATCATACCCACGATGTTTTTCCCGATATCATGGGTATCTCCCTCTACCACCCCCATAACGATTCTTCCCTTTAGAGGGTCTTTTGTTTCCAGAACCTCCGGAGACAGAACCTCCAGGCCTGCATTCATTGTTTCGGCACAGCAGATGAGTTCCGGGACAAAATACTCACCCGCTGCATACAGGGCCCCGACTTTTTTCATGCCCCGGGCCAGACCGTGGTGGATCGCAGCCAGGGGCGGCACTCCTGCTTCCAGCGCCATCCGGGCGGCAGCCTTTGTCTCGTCGATATCCATGGCCACCACTGCATCTGCTAAATTTTTCAGAATTTCCTCTGACATGATAGGTCCTCCTTTTATCCGACAATTATTTCAACATCTTCCACCCGCTGGCCGGATTGGGCATTAAAAACATGCAGGTCTTGCCTGGCCACACCCAAAGAGACCTGCTGGCCCAGGGTCAATGGCTCGCTGGAAAGCCGGCACCTGACCTCATATCCCCCGCAATCAATGATGGCAAAGATATCTGCTCCTGTCGGTTCCAGTATCTGGACCCTGCCCTTGAACCCAAGCCCGCTGTTGACCCCCGGCCTGACTTTTTCCGGCCTGAATCCCACAAAACAGGTCTCCGCCGTTTTGTCCGGGGGCTTTGGAGGCGGGCTGCCATGGATTTTAAATCTGTTGTCCCCTTCTTGGTGTGCACTCAAAAAATTCATGGCTGGATTGCCCATAAACGTGGCCACGAAATGGGTCATGGGGTGTTGATAGATTTCATCCGGGGTTCCCACCTGGATAATCCGGCCCTGGTTCATGACAGCGATCCGGTCGGCAAGACCCATGGCTTCAATCTGATCATGGGTAACAAAGACCATGGTGGTATTGAGCCGGGCATGCAGTTTTTTGATCTCCGTCCGGATCTGTGTCCGGAGCAGGGCATCAAGGTTTGACAGGGGTTCATCCATGAGAAAAATTTTCGGGTTCCGGACCAGGGCCCGGCCCATGGCAACCCGCTGGCACTCGCCTCCGGAAAGGTGACCGGGCTTGCGTTTGAGCAGATGATGGATCTCCAACTGCCTGGCAACATCTTCCACGCGCTCCCGGATCTGCTTTCTGCCGAACCCGCGCATTTTAAGGCCAAAGGAGAGGTTGCCGAAAACCGTCTTATGGGGATAAAGGGCATAATTCTGGAAAACCATTGCCACATCCCTTGCCTTGGGGGTCAGATGCTCAACAGGTTGTCCGTCAAAGAGAATGTGCCCGCTGTCATTGGATTCCAGTCCGGCGATGACATTGAGCAGGGTTGACTTGCCGCACCCGGAAGGCCCTATGATCACCATGAGTTCCCCCGGTTTTACGTCCAAACTGATCTCCTTGAGAACAGGGATTCTGTCCAGGGTTTTGCTTATATTCTGCAGGGATAAACGTGTCATAAAGGCTCTTTACTTATGGATGGAAGCCGAGGTTAATCCTTCGACAATATATTTCTGAAAACCCGCAAATAGGATGATCAGCGGAAGAACAATGACGGTTCCGGCGGCGGTCAAAAGGCCGTAATCGATACGGTAATTGCCCATCAGGGCGTGCATCCCTGCCGATGCGGTGCGGTGGGCATCGGTCAGGGTCAGGGTCAGGGCAAACAGATACTCTCCCCACCCCAGAATAAAAGCAAAAATACCCACGGCCGCAATGGAAGGGAGCATGACCGGCAGAATCACATGAAAAATCGCCTGCAGTCTGCTGCACCCATCCACCCGGGCCGCCCTTTCCAGTTCCGGCGGGATCTTATCGAAAAAACCAAGAAGCAGCCATATGGCGATGGGGAGAACAAAGGACAGGTTGGTCAAAATCAGAATCGTATACGTATCCAGCAGGTTGAGCCGGGATGCCCAGAAAAAAATGGGAAAGACAAGACTGATGGCCGGAAACATGTAGGTGGTCAACAGGGCCTGGCGGATCAAGCGCCGGCCGGAAAATTGAAAAAACACAAGGGCATAGGCTGCCAGAATCCCCACGACAACGGCAATGGCTGCGGAAACCGATGCAACGATCAGGCTGTTCAAAAGGTAAACCGGAAATTCAGGAATGGACAGGAGTTTTTCATAGGATGCCAGGGTAAATCGCTCCGGGATGATGGACGGCGTGCTTGAAAAGATCTCGCCGGTCGGCTTAAAAGAAGTTGAGACGGCAACCACTGCGGGCAGGATCAGCAAACCCGTAACCAGGGTCAGCCCAAGGTAAAAAAACCCGGCCCGAAACCATGAATATGCCTTGTTCATGAGCTTCATCCTCCCTGCTGCCTTCTGGACGCCAGAATCACGTACACACTGCTTAAAATCAGCAGTATATAGAAAATGATCGAAGCCACGGCAGACCCGTACCCGGTCTGCGTCCCTTCAAAGGCCAGATGAAAGGCCAGGGTGCTCAGCAGTTCGGTTCTGCCCCCGGGTCCGCCCTGGGTGATGATCCAGACCAGGTTAAAGGTTTTGAACATGAAAATAACCTGAAGCAGGATATTCACAAAAAAAACCGGTTGCAGACCTGGCAGGGTGATGTGGAAAAATTGCTGGATCCGGCCGGCACCGTCCGCCCTGGCCGCCCGGTACAGATCCGGGTCAATGGCCTGCAGCCCTGCCATGAACATGAGCATGACAAAGGGATATTCGACCCAGACATTGGCGGCGATCACCGAAGGCCACACATAATGGGGATCAACCAAAAAGAGAATCGGTTTTTGAATCAGGTGAAAATGGAGCAGCAGATGGTTCAGATACCCGTAAAAATCATTGTACATCCACCGGAAAATAAGGCCGGTTACAATGGCGGGAATCACCCAGGGCATCAGAAGGACAGTATGGAACAGCCCGCGCATCCGGAATCGGCGATTCAGGGCCAGGGCCATACCGAAACCGAGAAAAAGATTGAGGGCACCGGTAACCCCGGCAAAGACAATGGAATGGCCGAACGCCCGCCAGAAATTGGAGTCGCCCATCAGATTTCTGTAATTTTCCATGCCCACGAAATGATAGTCCTGGACCGCCATGGTCTTATCCGTAAGGGAAAAAAAAATGGCATAGGATACCGGATAGATCAATACACCAAAGACAATGATCACTGCCGGTGCGAGAAATCCATAGGGCACCGGATCGGTGCCCCATGGTCCTTTGATGCGAAAACCCATTTTCCGGGCTAATGGCTCTTGGCTTTCTCGATAATTTGAGCCATATGGTCATGGGCTTTTTTCAGAGCGGCTTCAGGCGTCATTCCGTTGCTGATGACATCCTCAACGGGCTCTGCCAGTACATGCTGCCCCCCGATGATCTCCAGCCCGGGAACGGCGGCAGAACTTAACCAGCCGGTCTGAACCGAAGAAGCAGACTGCTCGGCAATGGCCCGGTACCAGTCAAACTTTGTCAGATCCGGGTCCTGGGCAATGGCCTTGAACGGGGAAACATTCCCGGAAATAAGGCACCACTCCTTTTGGATCTCTGGTTTGGACATGAATTTTATAAATTTTTTGGCTTCTTCCGGGTGCCGGGCCTTGGCAAACACATAGAACCCGCCCACACCGGACCAGCTGCCGGAATGGCCTGTGGGTCCGGCCGGCAGGGGGGCAAACCCGATGTTTTTGTAGTTGTCCGGAAACATCTCTTGAATCAGCGTTCCGTAGCCGCCCCACATGGGGGTCATGGCCACCTGTCCGGCACCGATGATATTGGCATTGTCCCCGTATTTCCATGCCACGGCTCCCTGGGGGACCACCTTGTGCTTTAGATAAAGATCGGTATAAAACTTGAGGGCAGTTAAATTTTCCGGACTGTTGAGTGCCACATTGCCCTCTTCATCCAGCATGGATCCGCCGGCAGCCCACATCATTCCTGCGTAAACCTGGCGGGTGTCATAGGTTTTTCCAAGGTAAAGACCCAGGCCGTAAACCCCGTCCCGGGTTGTGGCAAGGGAGATCTTTACCAGCTCATCCCAGGTTTTTGGGGGATGATCATAGCCTGCGGCCTTGAGCAGGTCTTTTCGGTAACACATGACCAGGTTGGCGTCGGCATTGGGAACACAATAGGTCTTTTGGTCCAGCACATATTGTTTGATCAGGGCTTCCTGGAAAGCACCGACCCCGCCAAGATCGGCAATGACATCATCCACCGGCATGATATGACCCTGTTTGGCCAGCGGCATGATCTGGGGAGGGCTGTTGTAAGAGATATCCGGCACCTTGCCCGATTCCACGGCAGCCGATGTTTTCTGGAAGATATTGCCCCAGGATTCCCAGGTCATATTCATTTTTATTCCCGGATTCTCGGTTTCAAATGCCTTGATATGCTTTCCCCAGAAGGCTTTTTCCGCTGCTGCACTGTACCCAAAGGGCGGATATGAAAACTCCACCACTGTTTCCGCCTGTGATGCAGATATGCTGAAAATACAAATGGCTGTGGCGAAAAACAAAGTGATCAACCTAGAAATAACTCTGCTGTACTGCTCCATACACCTCTCTCCTATTGTTAATGTGTGTGTCCCGTGCCAGGTATGCACAGGCGGCCCCTTTGATCCGTTATGCAATGAAAGGCTGCACCGCTATTCACAATGGCATTGAAGCCAAAACCCCTTATCAGCCGCGAGATGAAGTCATGGCACGAGAGTTCTCTTTAATCGGGTTCTCTATGTTAAAAATTTCCATGCGTCAATTTGATAATATCTATTAAAACAGGGGTTATCATAGGCATTGGCTATGGGATGAGGCAAATTTTTAAACAGAACGCGGGGATAGAAAAAAATCATCAAATGAATTGTGAAAACCGGGTAAAAGCGTAACCCAATATATGCGGCGAAATGACCCACTTGGCCAAGGGACAGCATCGACATGAAAGCCAACATGACCATTTGGTATACAAATATCTCGCTTTTCCCAATTGAATTTTACTTCAAAATTTACTATGGATTCACATCGTAATAAAACGTCTGCACCTTTCCATCTTTCATAGAACCGGGGTGTGGAAGCGATGTTAAACGAAGCGCCGGCAGAAAATGCAAAACCCGGAGGAACGTGATAAACACGTTGGATCGATCTATGAGCAAGCCAAATGCTGAAAACAGTCATTTATTGAGTATACGGAACCGGATTCTTATCTTTGCGGTGCTGGTCACCGTGGTTCCGTCATTGGCCATGGGACTTCTGCTTCAGAATATGCTGCAATCTACGATAGAGGAGAAGGTTGAACAGAAGTTTATCGATTCCGCGCAGATCATGGAAAGGGAAATTTCGCTCTGGGTCAAGGAGCGGGTTTACGATCTGAATGTTTTCTCGAACTCTTCCATTGTATCGGATGTGGTCACAGACTATCTCAAGAGGATGGAAGAGGGGAAAAATCAGACCCAGGACCCGGCCTCGGGCATCGGGATGATCCATACCTACCTTACCACATTGCAGAATCAGTTTGAGGATTATGTCCGCATCTTTATTCTCTCCAGGCAGGGATCCATTATTGCCTCCTCCGGAACCGGCGGCCGTGAACCGCCTTTTCCCTTTCCTGAAGATTCCGTCGAACAGATCTCAGACAAACAATGGTTTAAAAGCGATGTATATATTGACCCAAGAGACAAGTCGCCTCTTATCCTGATCGGGGTTCCCCTTTCCCTGGATCCCCTTTATGAGTATGGAGCATTGCTGGTGATGGAGACCAGAGTAACCGGATTGAGGCCCTTATTGGATCCGGCAGAGCTGGGAGCCTCCGGTGACTCGACCTATGGCTCCCTGGTGGATATGAAGACAGAACAAGCCTTCCTGTACGGCAGGAAGGCGAGAAAAGGGCTCAAGGGGATCAATCTGGCTCTGGCCGGTGAATTGCAGAATCTTCGTGAATTCACCGGCCCCATGGATGAGCGGTTGATGGGGATGGTTGTCCCGTTCCATGAGTTGGGGTGGGGACTTTTCATTGCGGAAGATTATAAAACCGCTTTTTCCAGGGTCATCCGCTCCCGCCATCGCAATATCCTTATCGTCTGTTTTTTCGGTGTTCTCATGGGGATTGCGGCCTACTTGCTGACCCGGCAGATCATGGTTCCTTTGTCTGATTTGACCCGGGGGGCCAAAAGAGTGGCAGGAGGAGACCTGGACGTGCAACTCATGGTTCACCGGAATGATGAGATCGGGTTTGCCACCTCTGTTTTTAATGAAATGGTGGCTGAACTCAAACAGAACCAGACAAAGCTGGAACAACTGGCCACGACGGATCCGCTTACCGGGCTGAACAACAGAAAACAGGTGATGACCCTCCTTCGCAATCAATACGAATATTATCGCCGGTATAAAACCGGGTTTTCCGTACTGATGCTTGATGTCGATCATTTTAAGGCCATTAACGATACCCATGGGCACCAGGCCGGGGATACGGTCCTGAAACAGGTTGCCTTGATCTTTCAGGAGAATCTGCGGAATGTTGATTCAGCCGGCCGCTACGGCGGAGAGGAGTTCCTTGTGATCCTTGCCGAGTCTGCTAAGGATGAGGCAATTCAGGCTGCGGAACGGATCAGAGAATCCGTTGAAAATCATATATTCGTCCATGAAGAACAAAAAATTCGGCTCAATATTTCCATTGGGATCGCAAGAATCCATGAACAGGACGGGGATGAACAAAGGGTTGTCAAACGGGCCGATATGGCGCTGTACCGTGCCAAGGGAGAAGGGCGAAACCGGGTCGTTTACCTGGCTTCGGAGGATCAAACGGCGGGCGGGGATGAAAAGGGAGCGGATATTCAGTAAAGAAGTGAGAGGTGGATCCAACCGGTTTCCAGGGGATCCATCGATTTGACCTTCACCCAGTTTCGTTGAAAACCGATGGCAGTCACCCGGCTTCCCTCCGGGAGCACGGTTTTTATATCCGCCTTTATAGACGGGGCGCTTCGGAGATTTCCGGTGGTAAACAGCTCCATCTCCAAGGGGGTTGAAAAAGAGATCTCCTCCTCAGCTGGCCGGGCCTTGACCGTATCTTTGTCCACATCAATGCTTCTGACTTGTTCCATGGCCTTTCTGCACAGGAAAAAAGCGCCTTCATAGTTCTCTTTTTCCAGTTCCCGGTTGCTCGCGATAAGATTCTGCCTGGCTCTTTTATGGAGAATTGCCTGCCGGTCATCCAGGGATTGTCTTGCCATAGAGTTGATGACGGCCGTCGCCTCGGCTATGAAGGTGACGGCTCCCAGTTTACTGCCCCTGTTTGCCAGTTTTGCCTTGCTTTGTTTCAGTTCTGTTGCCAGTTTCTCATTTGCCTGAAGGCAGGCATCGGTTTCTTTGTGCCTCATGAGCAATGCGGTTTGCAGTTTCTGGGAGAGAAGTTTCTGCTCGGAAAGCTTATCCCCAAGCTGGGCGTTTTCCCTTTCCAATTTCGTGATCCGCCGGGTTTTCCTTTCGATCACCTGAAGATCAACCATCGGCGGAGCCTTAACAACCGATGCTTGTTTTTCCATTGCGCAGGATGAAAAAAGAAACGGCAGCAACAGGCCGGTTGCGATGATTGCGGCGTACTGAAAATGCATGCCTTTATATACGGGGCTGAATCTGGCTTTCGTCATCTGCTTGCTGTGATTCCGGGAATTCACCTTCATAATAACCTGCTCAACAAACTCAACTTCCCTTTGATCCTAGGATGGAAGATTCCCTTTTGTCAAGGAATTATCTATACCTCATGCATCAATATCGGGGGATTATCAGACGGATTTTTCCTTGGGGAAATGGGAATGTCCCGGGTGAGCCATCCTGATTTATGGGCGGTGACCAGGGCATAGGGCTTTATCCAGACCAATGAGATGAAAAAATAGAATCCGTAGACAAAGGCCAGCAGGGATGAAAAACGGCCGAATTTCCAGGCGTACAGGACCGCAGAAAGGCTTGAAGAGAGAATCACCCCAAGCATCACATTCAACCCGAATACAGAGGGATGGCAGAGAATCATACCCCAGGTGGTCAGAAGAAAGATCTGGGTTTTTGTAAGTCCCACCCAGCCTGATATCAGATTTAGCCTTGCCCCCAGTTTCGACCCCCTGCGAAAGGGGGTAAAGATGAAGCGCGTCATGGCAATGGTTTCCCGGACATTGCTCCTGGCCCATCTCAGATACATCCTGCAAAGCTGGGTATACCTGACCGGCACTTCGGTATAGACCCTGGCATTCTGCTGGAAGACCACATCATACCCGGCCCGGATAATGAGATTTGTCATGGCCCGGTCCTCTCCGATATTGGCCGGCCGGCCGCAGAAGGTCTGATCCCGCCACTCCCGGAGCAGGGACATGACCGCACTTTTCCGGTATGCCGAAAGGGCTCCCGGGGTGCACATCACCGTCCGGACCATGCTCTGGCTTGCCCGCATGAAATCAAAGCTGTAGACAAATACAACATCGATCATTCTCGGAAGGATTCCCTGGTCCATGTTGAGGACCCGGACATTGCCGGCAACCGCTCCCACCTTTTTGTCCCGAATAAACGGTGCCACAAGATTTCTCAGGGTATCGGTCTCAACCGTGGAGTCACTGTCCACCGTGATCAGCACCTCCCCGGTGCTTTTTGTAAATCCCGCGTAAAGGGCGTGGCGCTTCCCCCGGTTGGAGGGCTGCCGGATGGCCAGGACGGGACGGTCAAGGGCCCTGCAGGCCTTCCGGATCCACATCCAGGTATCGTCGACACTGCCGTCGTCAACAGTGATGAGCTGGACCTTGTCCTTTGGATAATCGCTGGCTGCAAGGCTCTCAAGGGTTTTGAGGACCTGACGCCCCTCGTTGTACGCAGGGACAACCACCGTGCACCTGGGAAGCCAATCATCCCTGCATCCCTTCACCGGTCTGTATTTGAAAACAAGAACAGCCCTCCATGCCAGCTCGGCCAGGAAGAGGAAGAAAAAAAACAGGCCCCCTCCAATCAATAGATTGCCCCAGGCTGTTCCCCTGAGAAGGTTTGCTGCGGACGGACCTTGACGTAGGCCCAGGAGAGTGGCCGCAATAACCATTCCAATGCAGGTCAGAACGGCCCACCGGCTCCGTTCACAGGGATTCTTTTCCTTCCCATCCCTTTTTGTAAAAAAGATATTTTTGGCCGGCAAGACCGGCGCATTCATTACAGGCCCCGCCTGGGCGGGCCGGACCATCTTTGATTTTTCGGGCTGTGATTTAAATTTGTTTAATACAGACATATAATTTACACCTTCATTTTTTGGGGTTGCGGATGATATAAGGGGACTTTACGAAAAAGCCGGAAAGATCCCGGGATCATGCTCCGGTGCGGTCCGAACCGTTTGCCTGTCCGGTGCCGGCAGATTCCTCCGTGCCGGTAGGATCAGAATCATCCAGGCCGGCCTCAATCCCGGTATCCTGGTCCCTGGCCAGACCTGCTTCCCCATTTGTATTCACCTCTGGTACGGTTGCCTCTTCTATATCCGGGTCTGCCAGACCGGCATGGTCCACCTGGATAAAAATCCCGTGGGCATCCCTTTTCAGGGATCCGCTCACCTGGACGATCTCACCCAGCATCTCTTCCAGATTGAGTTCGGTCTTCAGCAGATGGTTCTTTTCACCGTCGAACAGGGTCAGTCCGGCATCGGAGGTTTCAAGCACTCCCTGGATCTCCAGGGGGGAAATGGTCAGGGAGACCTTATCCGGTGGCGGGATTTCTTTTTTCTCATCGCAGGCAAAGATCAGAAGGCTGATGCCGACAAGGCCGGCAATGAAAAGGGTCGTTAATTTATTTTTCTTATTCATGGTTCTTGCTCCTTATGGGTTTGAATGGTCCGGATCCCCGGATTCGGGCATCCTGACTTTTTTTCATAGAGCAAGGGCTATGCCAAAGAAATAACCAACTGATTTTAAAGAATTATTTGAATCTGTGATAGATCATACCCCGGACCGGGGTTACGAGAATTTCATTCAGGGTTACGCTTTTTTCCGGTCCCGGGACTGGGCCCGGCCAGCCGTGCAAAAATCGTAACTTACCCGGTAATTCTCGTAACCATGAGGGGAAACAAAAGAATTAATCTTATATAAATTCAAGCAATTACATAAATGGCATGGGTGTTGCTCTACCCTAGGACAAGTGTTCCTGAACATGGGAAACGGGGTAAAACCCGTAACCAGCTGAATAATAATAAAAAAAGGAGTAAGAATGAAACACCGCATCATCCAAGGAATCGTGACTGTTTTGGTTGTTATAGGGCTGCTGGCCATGGTCTCCTGTGCCCGAAAAGAGGTGACAACAAATACAGAAACCGTTGAACAGCCCCCCCCGCCCCCTGTAGAAGAGGTGGCCGCGGCACCTGAGGCAATAGAGCCTGTGCCTGCCCAGGAAGTAGAAAAGCCGGAAGTCCGGGAAGAGGAAATGGAAAAAGCCCGCAGGGCTGAAGACAAAGAACGCTTTTTCAGCCGGCATATCCTTTTTGCCTTTGACAGTGCAAAGCTGGACGATACCGCCCAGGCCCTGGCCAGGGAAAAGGCCGCCTGGCTGGATGACACCCCCAATATTTCGGTCCGCATTGAAGGACACTGCGATCAGGCCGGAACAGAGGCCTATAACATGGCTCTGGGAAAACGCAGGGCCGGCGCGGTGAAAGCCTATCTTGAGTCCCTGGGACTCCCGGAAGACCGCTTAATTGATGTCAGCATGGGGGAAAGCGACCCCATCTCCACGGATCCGGGCGAGGCTGCAGATCGGCTCAACCGGCGGGTCGAGTTCAAGATTCAGCCCCCGGCCCAATAAGCCGGACTCTTATCTGCCCAAGAACCTGGGCCCCGGCATCCCGGTTACGGAGAAAGGGTTGATGCGATCAGCTCCGGACCGGAACGACCCCTCCTTCCTGTCTGATGCCGGGGGCCCGGGTTCTTTTATCTTTTGTAAGGATATTTTCGAAATCCGCGGGGAGATCTCTTCAGCTTTTTTGCGGGTATGTAAGTAAACGATATCCAAACCAGATCATCAGCGAGCCGGTTGCGCCCTGCACCATTCTTTTAAATTTCATGGATGAAAGGGCACGCGTTATCCTGCCAAGAGCAATAATGATAAAGGAAAACCACATTACAACGACCATTGAATGAATCCCTACCAATAGGAAGGATTCTAAAACGGGATTTCCTTCCAGGCTAATAAATTGCGGAAATACCGCAAGATAAAACATAGAAGCCTTTGGATTTAAAAGGTTGGTGAGAAATCCTTCCAGAAAAAGTCTCTTTTTTATGGGAATCCCGGTTCGATTATTTTTGCCTGCTCTTTTCCGGGCGGAAGCGGTTTTTGAGAAAAAAGCCTGCCAGAGAGAGCTTATGCCCAGGTATAGGAGATAAAAAGATCCCAGAAGTTTTACAATGAAAAAAGCCTGGGATGTTTTGAGAATCAAAGCGGACAACCCGAGGATGGAAAGGATTCCATGGATATAAAAGGCAGAAACAATCCCAGCCAAATTTAATATCCCTGCAAGCGGCCCGTTTTGCGGGACTGTTTTCAGTATAAGCGCTCCATTGGAGCCTGGCATTATGGTCAACAGCAGGATCATCAGAGTGAAAGTTCCAACGGCTTGAAAGTCCATTTTACCCTCCTGAATAAGTTTTAGATAAAAACGCGGTTTAAAGAAGAATTCCTTTTTTATTATCCGGCTGCGCATCTCTTGTCTACAAGATGGGTGTTTTTTATCCGGCGGTCCGATGCAGGCATTTTGAAATTTGATTCCTTTGATGACCTGAAAAGGAACTAGGAATTGAAAACGATGTGGTCACCCTGATCGGCAATCCTATCGAATCCACCCCGTTGTCCATTGTATTCAGTCCCAAGAAAGTGGATCGGGATTTTGTTGACAGGTTTTCGGATAAACTGAAAAAATTCAAATCCAACACAGTGTATCAAAAAATTCTGGAAAACTACAATATATCCCAATAAAATATATGGTTGCTGCTTTTGTGGCACATTCTGCTGAAGTACCGACCTCGGTATCTGAAGCGATGGTCAGGACGGACAAGTAAAATATTCTGGAACCTGCAGAAGGTCTTCAGGCATGGGAGCCAATCTGCTCTGTAAAATGGTGACAGTGGATTTTGCAGCCCCATGGCCCCTGAAAAAATCGGAGAGATCATTACGAAGCTTATCCTTCCACCCTGGACTCTGTGGATGCCTGTGATGTCTGCTACCACTCTGGCAAGGGCTTATGTCCAGGACGGGGATGTCATGGTGCCCAAAACCGAAAATTTCTTCCTGATCTACAGGGGCATTGATGTGGGCGGTGTTGACAAACCAGCGCCTTCCAATGAATAAACAGATACGCCGTTTGAACTCCTGAAAGGCTTTATCTCTCCACCTGATTTTGCCACGTACAAAGACAAACCCGGGGAAACTGCATTCCCTCACTGGTGCGACTTTGCTTTTCTTCTCATTGATGATCAACCGCAACTTTCGTTCAAGAAACCGGGAGACACTCGCCATGATTCTGAGCCTTGCGCTCATGCTTTTCACCATGATGATGAAGTCATCAGCGTGCCGGACAAAACCATGGCCGCATCTTTCCAGTTCCCTGCCCAGATCATTGAGAAGAATATTGGCAAGCAAAGGGGAGAGTGGACCCCCATGCGGCACCCCGGTCGACATATGTCCCTTCAAATAAATCTGAACGTATCTTAGGCCATAGTTCACGCCCATGCCGGGCGTACACAATCGCATTCACTCGGAGAATTTTCTCTGCTGCGCGCCGAAAATTCCGGTGATGCAGGGTGTTATAACTTAATTCTTGCATGTGCTATTAGTTGTACGTTATACTGAACAAAAATTAAGCTTAAAGAGGATGATATGCAAAACTTAAAATTCGATCAAGACATAAAGCCGCTTTCGGAAGTACGAAATGGTATGGCTTCATTTATCAAGCAAGTCCATGAGACGAAAAGACCGCTAATCATCACTCAACGTGGTAAAAGTGCAGCGGTTTTACTAGATGTGCATGAATATGTGCTGATGCAAGACAAACTTGAACTTTTAACGGACATACGTACTTCCCTCAATCAGTTGAACAAGGGGGAAGGTGTGAGTCATGAAACTGCACGCAAAAAACTCCTTGGACGTATCAAGCCATGAAACTAATTTGGTCACCCCTTGCTCTTGATAAGGCGTCTGAAATAGTTGATTACATTTCTTTGGATAATCCTTCAGCGGCAAAAAGGTGGCTCAACACAGTTTTCGAAAAAGTCGAACAGCTTATATCATCCCCAGAGTTTGGCCGTATAGTACCTGAAATTTCAGACAAACATTTTCGTGAGATCATATATGGTAATTACAGAATTATCTATCACCATGAACCAACAACTATTTCTATTTTAACCATACGGCACGGAAAACAAATTCTGCCAATCGACGAAATTAAGTTATAGCGGACCGCTGGGTGCGGCCTCCGGCCTAAAACCCCAGTCCCCTTCGGCTTCGCCTCGGGCCTGTTAACAAGCCACTGCACATTGACTACGCAAGTGAGTTAAACATTATGCCAATAGAGGAAATCAACAAAACTGGAGGATACCTTGCACATTTTAATTATTCATTGTCATCCAGAGCAACAATCGTTTAATGGTTCAATGACGAGAACTGCCGTTAAAGAACTTGAAGGTGCGGGGCATAGTGTCGAAGTTTCTGACCTATATGCAGAAGGGTTTGATCCTGTTGAACGAGATGAGCATTATCAAAACAGAGTTGACACGAAGCGATTTGATATACTTTCTGAACAAAGAAATGCTTATAAAACCGGCACGCTTCCCAAAGATGTCCAACGTGAAATATACCGGCTCGAAAAATGCGATTTGCTCATATTACAATTTCCAATATGGTGGCATCAACAGCCGGCGATGCTAAAAGGCTGGTTTGACAGAGTTTTTGTTGCTGGCGGCCTATACACCAGTAAAATGCGATACGACAAAGGCTATTTCAGAGGAAAAAGTGCCATTTGTTCTGTTACATCAGGGGCACCTGAATCTACTTTTACTACAAACGGTAGAGGTGGTGGTGAAATTGAAGTATTGTTACGATCAATTACCTTTTCACTTCACTATATGGGGTTCACTGTACTTCCACCATTTTTATCGGCTGAAATTCAAAACAAAGACTTTACATATATGTCGCCTGAGAAATTTGAATTACACCTGAAAAAAAGGGTTCATCCGATTAATGCGTACTTCTTGTTGTGAAGATCCAGAAGTTTTAGTTTAAAAAATTCAAAATCACGATATCCATATGCTTTACGTTTCATGGTTTTGATCTTGTTATTGGTTCCCTCCAAAGGCCCTGTTGAAATTGCATAATCATAAAAGGAGAGTATCCTGTTTCTGTGTAGACCCAGCGTCTTTGCAAATTTCTTCAGCATCTGAATATCTGATACATTGGCCAGGTTAATCCAGTTCTCCAGAACCTTCCCACCGGTATTTTTATCTGATTGGTTCCAAATTTGCCTGAGCTCTTCCTTCATATAATATACGGTTGATAACGGTTGATTGACTTCCAGTGCCTTTTGCAGATGTTCTGCTTCCCCCTTGTTCTTTTGAAGGTTTTCTGGATTCTTCAACAAAAGCCAGCGGGTTCCTTTTATCAGTTTTTGTTCCCCGCTATTCGACAGGTGTTTGTAAAGGTCCCTTCTGAATTCAGATAGTTTCTCATTGAACAGTTTTACCACGTGAAATCTATCGAAGACTATGGCAGTTCCAGGCATATTTTCAATAACAGCACTCAAATATGCCGGAGACATATCAATGCTGATAGCTTCTATTCCGGCCTTTGAAATTTTTATTTTTTGCCAGAAGAACTTCAATGCATCGCCTCCTTTTCCATCACCCACATGCAGAATTCTGCCGGATTCCAAGTCCATTACTATGGTTAGATATTGATGTCCTTTGCCTATGGAGATCTCATCTATGGCAATCCGCTTGACCTTTTTGAGGGGTATGCTCCGGTAACGTCTTGTAAGATGAGCTTTTTGTATCTGTTTGATGGTATCCCAGCTGATACGCAGGTGGCTGGCAATATCTTTGATTGTCATGAACTGGGATAATTCCAGGACATAACGTTCAAAGGCACGGGTATAACTCTTCCCCTCTTTGGAAAAAGACAGTTTGATTTGCCGGACAAATTTGCATATGGGGCACCAGACTCTCTGAATGGCCGTCTTGAGGATTACGGGTCTCGAACCTACGGGTATTGTTCTCAGAGTTCGTTTGATAACTCCTCTTTTCACGACAGATCTTGAGTTACATTCAGGACACTTTATTGCCTCGGGTTTAGGAAATATTTCAAAGGTGAGCACCCCGCCGATAAAGCGGGTTGTTTTATAAAAGTAGTCACGAAGACCAAAAGCGTGGTAAATAAGACTGGTGGACATGATTCTATTCTCCGGTTTTGTGCGGCTAACACAAAAAAATTGGAAAATGATCATGTCCACACCTTCATTTCAAGCATAAAATCATTTTTTGTTTCAGAATCCTATATCGGCCTGCTTCTCATTCCAAGTACGCGATTTTCTGATGAACCAAAAAAAGGATGAATAAATGGGGAGAACACCTGAAAAATATTGACACCGTCAAACCATTGAGCTTTTCAGGTTGGGGTGACTGGGATGAAGGGGGTGTTGAGAAAAAAGCATTATTGGAGAACATCTTGAGGATTTTAAACGGATCAAAGATGAGTTTATTAATGAAATCTATCCTGCATGGACAGCCATTGGAGTTTCTGAATTGGCAGTTGAAGGAGCTCTCATAGAAATCCGTGTTATCGCAAAGTTGAGAGCATAACCAAGAGGCTTGTGTGGGGCGCTTGCTACGCTGCGCAAACGGCCCAGTTGACCAAAGTCCAATAAATAGATATTAACAGAGAACCAATCACCGCAGCAAACTGCAAAGAACGGCTTCGCCTTAACCCTCTTGTTCCCTCCCTTTGCTTCGACGGCCCCTGAAATCCATCGCTCTGTGGTCCAACCAGATAATGGATGCTGATATTTTTTTGTTTTTATAATAAATCGTTAAGAAATGATAAACGGAAAATCCAATGGGGGAAGAAATGGTTTCAGAACCGGAAAACAATAATGGCAATTTACAATCTGCGGGTTTCGGTGAGAATGCAAAGCAGATCGCTTTTCTGTTATCAATTGATATTGCCATTATCATCGGAGCGCTTTTCTGCATAGATGTCAGAAACAATATCGGAAAAATTGTGCAATGGTCGGCCATCTGTCTCCATACCCCGATAGGCATATGGATCGGGATAATCATGGCAAAATCGTATAAGAAGAAATGGATTATTGCCGCTTACTGGTTTTCAGTGGTTGTGCCCCCTGCCTCATTTGTTGCACCCTATGTTTTGAGCCCCCTTCGGATGCTTTTCCCGTTCGGATTGGTTCCGACGGCCATTTTCATTCAATGGTCAATATTGATTGCTCTTTTATCAAAGCGCTTTACCAAAGGGCGATGGCCTTTGCCGGTGGCAATACTTTTCACAATATGCGGGGTGATTTTTATCGTGTTTAATCTCTCGTTTAAAACAACTGAATTCGGCCCCCTCGGCATGTTATTCGGGAATATTCTTGCATCTCCGTTTTTTCTCATTCTGCCTGCGCTGATTCGTATTCCGGCAGACAATGAAATTAAAGACTATATTGTAAGAATGCAGTATATTACATATGGTTTTGTTCTTTTTGCCTGGATTATTTTCGGAGTAAGGATATTTTTATAGTTACCAGATAAGGACCTGAACGTTCACTGCACAGCCCCGGCATTTACCCTGTCTCCTGAATCCTGGAATTTACATGTGGTTCCGGCTTACCCTGAGGCCAGGCCTTATCTGCTCTTCCTGTTCGTCGGCTCATCGCTTTGCGCTCCATGCGGCCGCTCCCAAGGATCGCTCCCGCCTGCGGCTTAGCCTTTCGCCCTGCTCAAGCCCTTCAGACGATCCCTCGCGGTTTCCCCCCCTTGTTTTCGGCCGATACTTCTGCTAATGCTTTGGCAGGATTCACGTATAGGGGACGTACACCCCATAAGTTCACGCCCTTACCGGGCGTACACCATTTTCTTCAGCGGACTTAGTCCCCTCGCCGCTGAGAAACCCGTTTAAAGCAACGATAAAGAAATGCGAACTTATCAGGAATCTTACAGCCTCAAGTGTCACCTTTTGTGAATGTTTATGAAAAATATGAATTATAGTGTTGCCGCTGCATTAACTTCAGTACTTTTCTGGTCAACAAACGCTTTGGCAGCGAAATATGGATTGGCCGCCCTGAACGTGTCGGAACTATTGACCATTCAATTTTCTGCCGCAGCAATTACATTTCTATTTCTGTACATTCTGAGACATCGTGATTTACGGATCTTTTCAGGTCTCCCCCCACTCAAACAGATACTCATCGGCCTGGTGGGATTGGTAGGAACCATTATTCTGCAGTATATTGCCTTTGGTATTGGTAATATTCTGGAAGCCAATGTTATTGCATATAGCTGGCCCCTGATCGTAGCGGTCTGGGCGGCCGTTGTTCTTCGCAACCGAATTGGATTGGCAGGGATCGGATTGGCATTAATCGGTTTTTATGGTGTTGTGATGATCATGGCGGCGAAGGGGACCCTAAACTTCCTGGAGCAGGGAATCAATCCGGGCGGTGCTGTTGCCTTTGCTTCTGCTTTATGCATGGCATTTTATACGGTTGCCTCATCCAATATCAGGATGACCGAAAAACTCTTAATTCCGGTAACGCTCATCGGTGCTGGGAGTTGTTTCATCTTCGCCTGTTTTCAGAACGGCGGTTGGCCTGAAATTAACGACTGGGGGATTGCGGCGTACATAGGCGTAGGTCCCATGGCTATCGGGTATTTTTTGTGGTCCTATGCAATGTCCGGTGACGGAGCAAAGATAATCGCCCCGATCGGGTATGCCACACCGCTGTTGTCCACGGTATTATTGCTGGTCAGCGGTGAGGACTATACCCAACGCACCATGTATGGAATTTTATTGATTTTGTCTTGCAGCCTAGGTGTATTGTTTCTTCAGCACATTCATAGCAAAAGCTGAAACCTTTCTGATGATTTCAACGGTGGGTATGTTCAAAAAGGTGAGGCTATGTAATGCACTGTGCTCTTGATTAATGAGAATAGCCTTTATTTGGAAACCTTAATCCTAAAAAAATACAATGACCATTCCCATAAGAAATATAAGACCTGAGGATCATCAGAGAATTATAGAGGCCATGCCGCAATGGTGGGGAGGACGGGATCTTTCTTCCTCTTTATTGAAAATTTTCTTTATCCATTTCCAGAACACCTGTTTTCTTGCTGAAGAAAACAGCAGGCTGGCCGGTTTTTTAGTCGGGTTCATTTCCCAAAGCCGCAAAAGCCAAGCCTATATACAGCTTGCCGGTGTCAATCCGGAGTGCAGAAGAAAGGGGTTCGGAAAAGAACTCTACCAAAGGTTCTTTGCGGTCTGCAGAGAAAACGGGGTGTCTCTGGTAAAGTCCTGCACATCTCCCGCAAACAGATTATCCATTTCTTTCCACCGGGGAATGGGATTTGAAATTTTACCGGGAGAGGATTCTGTTGACGGATTTCCTGTAACAAATGATTATTTAAGTGAAGGTCACCCCAAGGTCCTCTTTCAAATAAAGATATAATCCGTTATTCCCCATTACTCTCTTTCCTCTCCCTGCCCCGGCACGGTTTTACATTCACTGAAGATCCGGACCTTGCATGTAAGGCAGATCCGACGATCCAGGGTGTCAAATATCCGGGCAATGGCCTCATATTCCGTTGAAAACATGTGGTCTTCCCGGAGTTCCCGGACAAAGCCCCCGTGTCTGAGAAAACGCCTGACATTCTGGTTGATCCGGCACAGGAAAAGGTTCTTTTTCATCTTTTTCCGCCTCTGGGCCTCCTGGGCCAGAACCATGGCCCCGGAAACGTCAATGAAGTTGATGCCGTATCCCACAATGAGCATATGCAGGGGATCTTCCTCATCCATCTCTTCCAGGATGGCGGACACATGGTTGGCCGCACCGAAAAAGAGGGATCCGTTGATCCTGAGGATCTTGAGCTGGGGGCACTCTGCAGATTCGCCCGGGACGACTTCCGTCAGCCTGCGGCGCTGGTCCGAGGGATCAGGGGCCATGACCGCAACATGGGGGTGGGAGGTCCGGGTCAGGTAGATGGCCATGGAGAGCAGCACCCCGGTGTAGATGGCAAAATCAATTTCAAACAAGAGGGTGGAGCCGAAGGTGGCCAGGAGGACCAGGGTATCGGAGCGGCTGCTCTTGAGGATCTCCCGGATATGGCGGACATCGATGAGCTTGAATGCCACAAAAAAGATGACCCCGCCCATGGCCGGCAGGGGCAGCCAGGCGGTCAGGGGGGCGACCAGCAGCACGATCACCGCCAGGAACAGGGCGGAAAAGATACTGGCCAGGGGGCTGACCGCCCCGGAATCGTAGTTGACCCCGGACCGGGTAAAGGAGCCGGAGCTGGCATATCCGGAAAAGAAACTGCCGGCGATGTTGGAGAGCCCCTGCCCGATAAACTCCTGGTTTCCGTTGATGTGCTGGTTGGAAAGAACCGTGATGGAGCGGGCAATGGACAAGGCTTCGATGAGCCCCAGAAAGGCCACGGCCAGGGCACCCGGGGCCATGAGGCGAAGGGTGTCCATGGTAAAATCAGGGGCGGAAATCGGGGGAAGGCGGCCGGGCAGTTCCCCCAGAAGTCTCACCCCGTGGGCTTGGCCGTTGATTCCCAAGCAGACCAGGCTTCCGACGATCAGGGCGGCCAGGAGCCCGGGCCATCTGGGCCGAAGGGTCTTGAACAGAGCAGCGCAGGCCAGGGTGGCCAGGGCAATAGCTGCCTCGTAATAGTTGATCTGTCCCGATGCTTTCAGGATGACCATCCAGCTTGTCAGAAAAGAGGAGCCGCTGGGGATGGGGATTCCCAGAGCATGCTTGAGCTGGCTGGTTGCGATGAGAAAGGCGGCTCCGGCCGTGAATCCCACGATCACGGAATGGGAGACAAAATTGATCAGGGTTCCCAGGCGGGCCAGTCCGAAGACCAGCTGAAAGGTGCCTGCCAGAAAGGTCAGGGTCAGGGCCAGGCGGACGTAGTCGGCCGTGCCGGGCTCGGCCAGGGGACTCAGGGTGGAGAAGACAATGATGGAGATGGCGGTGGTCGGGCCGGAGACCAGGTGCATGGACGAGCCGAACAGGGCGGCGATGATCGGGGGAATAATGGCGGCGTAAAGACCGTACTCCGCCGGCAGTCCGGCGATCATGGCAAAGGAGACCCCCTGGGGCAGGACGATGAAAGCCCCGGTCAGCCCTGCCAGAAGGTCGGCCCGGAGGGACCCGGCAGTGACCTGGCGGATCCACTGGAGAAAGGGAAAAAGTTTGATGCCCAGGGGAATGGCCCGGACCGGAGCGGCTTTTCTGAAAATCAGAGACATGGTAAAGATTCCCTGTTAATCATTGTGGCACTTGAGACAACCGATAAAATCCGGGTGGGGAGTCGGCGGCCCCTGGGGGTTGTTGTCCGGGTCGTGGCATCCCAGGCACTGGGTGTCAGATACCGCGGATTTATGAATTTCAGGAAAGGATTTTATCGATTTTCCGTGGAACCCGAGATAAGCAGTATGGGCGCAGCCGGAAAGGAAAAGGACTGCGGCCGTCCAGAGGATTTGCTTTCTGATTTTTTTCATTTTCTTATCCTGTAATTTTTCCATCTGTCAGCCAGATGGTCCGGTCCGAATGCCGGATGATTTCATTGTCATGGGTTGAGGCAATAATGGTGACGCCGTTTTCTCTGCCCATCCGGACCATGAGCCGGATCAGGTTCCGGCCGGTGGCCGTGTCCAGGCTGGCCGTGGGCTCGTCGGCCAGAAGAAGGGCCGGTACATGGGCGATGGCCCGGGCAAAGGCCACCCGCTGGGCCTGGCCCCCGGAAAGTTCATGGGGCATGGCCCGGGAAAGGCCGGTCAGTTCCAGCTCCTCCAGCAGGCCCTTTATCCGCATCTCCTTCTTTCGGGAAGAGAAGCGGTTCAGCACCAGGGGAAAAGAGATGTTTTCAGATACGGTGAGATAGGAGAGCAGGTTGCCGTACTGGAAAACAAATCCGACCTTTTCCCGCTGAAAAAGGGCCTGGCTTTTCCCGGAGAGGGCAGTGACATCCACGCCAAAACAGCGGATCCTGCCGCTGTCAGGCTTTTCCAGACCGCCCAGGCAGTTGAGCAGGGTGGTCTTCCCGGATCCGGATTTCCCGGCAATGGTCAGAGTCTGGCCTTTTTCCAGGGCAAAGGATACCCGGGACAGCACCGGGACTTTCTTTTTTCCGGATCGGAATGTCTTTACGATGTCCATTGCTTCTATCATGTTCACACGCTTCTCAAAACATCGGCCGTCCTCTTCCGGACCACAATGAAAATCGGCCAGACCGCAGCGGCCAAGCAGAAGGCCAGTGCCAGGGCCGAGGGCAGCAAAAGGGAAAAAGGGGTCAGCCTGGGAAAGATGGTCCCGGAAACCACGAAATAGCGGTTGTGGGAGGTAAACCCGGACAGATCAATTCCTGTTTTTCCGGCAAGAAAGACGGCCCCGGCCCCGGCCAGGGTCCCGGCAAGGGCAGCGGCCAGGTTGAGCAGGACCACCTGGAAAAAGATCAGCATGGCCGTCTCCCTTGGGGTTACACCCATGGCCTTCATGATTCCGTATTCCCGGATACGGCTGACAATGAAAATGGCAAAGGCCGATGCCGTGGCAAAGGCCACCACCCCCAGGACCAGCACCAGGACAAAGCCCATGGAAATCCGGTTCAGATCGATAAGCTGGGTCAGGTCCGGCAGGGTCTCCTGCCAGGTCTTCATCCGGGAGACATCCACTCCATTGGCAGCCCAGGCCTGTTTTATCCTCTCTTCGGATATGCCCGGTTCCAGGAAGACAGCCGCGCTCCACTCTCCAGGCAGGGCCAGGGACAGGGATCGGGGGCAGAAAGCCGTGGCCGTATCCAGGGAGGGGATCCCGGTCTCATAGATCCCGGCCACCGGAAACACCTCGGATGCGGTTCCGGCCCTGAAAACCAGGGGATCTCCCGGACCGACCCCAAAGTCTTTCGCAAGGGTCCGGCTGATCAGTATGTTTGGTCCGTCACCTAAGAGATATCGGCCGGCCGTGATCTTTTTCCATAAAAAAGTGCTCTTCCTCTCCCGGGCCGGGTCCAGGGCGACCAGGATAATGGCCTGGGTTTTTCCCCGGGACTCTATAACTCCCCGGATCTCGAACCTTTCCAGCACATTGGAAACTCCCCGGGTGAACAGATCCTCCCTGGACAGGGAGCGGGGAAGGCCGTGGCCTGAAATCTGGCCGGAATAGAGGGCCGTGGAGTTGAGAATCATGCAGTCGTTCACCCCCATGGCAACGGCGCTGATAAACACCAGGGTTCCCACGGCAAGGCAGATCATGATCCCCAGGACAAAGGTGGTCCGGCCCGACCTGAAAAGAAAGGCCCCCGCGGTTTTGATCCAGAAGGCAAAGCTCATGGCACAGGATCCAGAAATCGATCCGCCCCGATCCTTCTGGCGAAAAATTCAATGGAATAGGGAACCATGAACTCATGCTCCGGGGCAAACAGCATTCTGCTCCCCTTTTCAAGCAGATGGAGCGCCTTTTCGGCCGCTTTCTTCCGTCCCCGGGGAAATTCATCCAGAAGACCGGAATCAGCCGGTTTGGGATCGACCGGATAGAGGAAGGGTTCCAGACGCTTTTTTTCCTCCAAATCTTTTCCGTGAACGATCAGGGAAATCACATAGTTATGACGTTTTTTAACTATATCCATGGCCATATCCACCATATCGTCCAGAACCTGGCAGCCCATTCCGAGGAAAAAGAGCCCCTCTTTTATCCGGTCCGGAGGGATTGATCCTTTTCCTCCGATGAGCTGGGGCAGCACCCAGGGGGCCTGGAAAAGAATTCCGGTTTTTATGGAATGAACCTCGGAGAGGAGGGTTTCCGGCCCGAGGATCCTGTCAATGCCCTTTTCCTCGGACGCCTCCTGGGCTCCGCTTTTGAGAAGGGCGTGGAGGGAGGCCCTGTTGGCCGAAAGAATCTGGTCCTGGGAGAACTCTCCCTCCTGGCAGCCCCTGTACATGATGGCGGTCAGGATCCGGTCCGATGTCATGATATCCAGAATGGACCTGAATTTCCTAGCATTCCCGGGCAGATCCGTGTCCAGGGTCTGTTTGTACTCGTCATCCAAAAGATTGTCGCACCCGGTGACCATGCCCCGCAGGCACTGGTTCATGGCGGCAAAGAGGATCCTCCTGGGCTCCGAGATCCCGCTCCGGATGTAGGAGTAGAGAAAAAGAGCGGAAAAAAAATTGTTCTCCAGGGAAAAATAATCGGAGGAAGGAGGATTCAATTGAACCGGGCTCTTGTCCAGGATGGATTGGGCAATTTCCCAGAAAAGGGTCAAGGCCGCGCGGAGTTCCTTTTCCAGCAGGGGGAAAAAGTTGGCTGCTGTCTCTTCAGGGCCAAGGAGGTTCATGATTGTAGGCCTCCTGGTTTCTCCCCGGGCTTCCCACTGATAAACAGGGTGATGTAGCCCAGATAGGTCTTCACGAGTCTGGGGGGGGTAAACCCGGCTCCGGCAATCACATCGGGCAGGACCCCCCGGATGTTTTCCCCGATCTGGGGCTGGAAGAGCAGCCACCGGGAGGCATGGGCGATGAGCGCCCCCAGAAAGGTCTCCGGAATATGCATGTCCGATACCACCAGGTGCCCCCCGGGTTTCAGGACCCGGAAGGCTTCGTCAAAGGCCCTGATTTTTAGATCCATCTGGATATGGTGAAAAAAAAGGGTGGAAACCACTGAATCAAAGGATTCGTTCTCAAAGGGAAGGTCTTCGGCCGCGGCTGTCCGAAAGGAGCAGGCCGGCCCCTGACGTTTTTCAACGGCGCCCTGGATCATCTTTCCGGCCGCGTCAACGCCCAGGGCCATTCCCCCCTTTTCCGCATCCAGATGCCGGGAAATCAGCTGGGTGACGACCCCGGTGCCGCACCCGACATCGAGAATCCGGTGCCACTCCTTGATTTCCAGGGCCTCGACCACCTGTTGATTGATATGGTGTTCCCGGCCGAACATGACCCAGGGCTCCAGGATGTCATAGACACCTGCGGCATAATCAAGGGTTCTGCCCCTTGTGGGAACGGATCTAAAGTCCATGGGGGGACCTCCTGAACGCATTGTAAAATGGATAAAGCATTTATCACCCGGGTCTGTCCCCCCTGTGAAGGCAGATCAGACCCGGACCCGGCTCTTTGAAAAACTATAAGGTTACCATGAATAAGTCAAGCGGCTATGCCGGGATCAAGGATAAGAGGTTGTTTAAAACCGGATGCCGGGATCCCTTTGGACAGCAGAGATGAAGAAGCAGTTCCGGATTTTTCCCCTGTATGGGAATGGTGATCACACCCGCTCTTTTTATTCCTGCCGTGGACTCGGGAACAATGGCAATGCCCAGGCCCGCAGAGACAAGGGCCGTTATGGTATGATAGGATTCCGCCTCCTGGGTGATCTCGGGGACAACCCCCTCTTTGGAAAAGATTTTCATCCACCCGTCAAAAAGTTCCGGCTGGATCTGCCGGGGAAAAAAGATCATGGACTCATCTGCCAGGTCCCGGATCCGGACCCGGCTTTTTCCGGCCAGGCCATGCCCGGCCGGAACCGCAAGCAGATAGGTTTCCCTGTGAACGGGAAAGGCTTCCAGGTCCTGGGGTTCCTGTCCGAAAAGCCGGACAACACCGGCATGGAGCCGTCCTTTCCGGATGTCAGAGAGCTGCTGCCGGGTGGTCATCTGTTTGAGACGGAGCTGAACATCCGGGCTGACCGATTTTAACCGGCCCAGGAGATCCGGTAAAAAGCTGTCCATTGCCGGGCCCACGTATCCCAGGGAAAATGACCCGGTTTTCCCCATGGCTGTCTGTCGTACCTCTTTTTTTGCGGATTCCATCATGGATAAAATATTTCCTGCATGTTCCCTGAGACACTGGCCGGCCTGGGTCAGGCTGACCCTGCGCTTGTTCCGGATAAAAAGCGCAACCCCAAGCTCCTGTTCCAGCTTCATGATCTGCTGGCTTAAGGGGGGCTGGGACATGTTCAGTTTTTTTGCGGCCCGGCTGAAGTGAAGTTCTTCTGCCACCATTAAAAAATATCTTAATATCCGTGTTTCCACTCTCCCCCCTTTGCCTTTGGAATTCAATTTTTTTTAATATGAATTTCATATTAAAACAATGATAAAAATATATTAGACATATTTTAATCAAGGTTTTAAAATTTAAAGAAATCGGTCCGAACCCGGACAGGTGATCAAGGAAGCATCAACTAAAGAAAAAAGGGAGCGTAAAATGAAGAAAAAGACAAGATATGAAATTGGATGGGAAAATCTCATGCAGATTGACGGCAAAGCCGGGGAAAGAGTTGTGGAAAGCCTGAAAGAAATTGCCCCGGACCTGGCCCGGTATACAATTGAATTCCCCTTTGGAGACGTCTATGACCGGCCGGGCCTGGATCTGAGGGCAAGGGAGATCGCCACCCTTGCCGCATTGGCAGCTCTTGGAAATGCCCGGCCCCAGCTCAAGGTTCACATCCACGGAGCCCTCAACGTGGGGGTGAGCCCGGAAGAGATCATCGAAATCATGATTCAGATGGCGGTGTATGCCGGATTCCCAGCCGCCATAAACGGGGCTCTGGCTGCCGGGGAAGTCTTTGGGGAACGAAAAGAGGGGGCTGGACAGAATTAGAACCTTCTGACGAGCCGAGACTTCCAAGGATCCGCATAAAAAATACCCGGCAGGCAAGGGGCGTCCACTCCATTCTCCCCGGCCTGTCCATGGGCTGTTGGGCGGCATATCCCGTTCCAGTGCCTCACCTGCCTTCTGCCTGGGGTGAATCCGTTCAAATGCACAGCCCCTGATAAAAATTCATTGGCGCCTGGATTTATCCCCCTCATTCTGGTATAAAAAAAGTTTGCTTTATTTAAGGCAGTTAAACAAGACTGCCCCCACTGAAATCTATGAATGCGGATGCAGGGATGAAAATTTTTACATATCCGTCAGCAGAGGCGGAAAAAAGGGTGCAGGAGACCATTGACCGGGGCCTTGGATTTTCCCGGGAAGATTACGACAATGTTCTCGCCTATATAGAAGAGGTAAAGGCAAGGGGAGACCAGGCCCTTGTGGAGTATACCAATCAATTTGATTCCAAAGCCGTGACCATCGAGACCCTGAAGGTGTCTGAACAAGAGTTCCGGGAGGCCATGACCGGCCTCGAACCTGAATTCCTCAGGGCTCTGGACCGGTCGGTGGCCCAGCTTACCCGGTTCCATGAGCGGCAGAAGGAAAAATCCTGGATCGACACCCCGAGAAACGGGGTGATGCTGGGGCAGATGGTGCGCCCCGTGGATGCCGCCGGGATCTATGCCCCGGGGGCCAAGGGAGGGAAAACCCCCCTGGTCTCCTCGGTGCTCATGGGCGGAATCCCGGCCCGGGTGGCCGGGGTGGACTCCATTGCCCTGATGACCCCGCCCATGGAAAACGGAAAAATCAATCCCCATATCCTGGCCGCAGCCCAAAAGGTCGGCATCACCTCGGTGTTCAAGGCCGGAAGCGCCTGGGCCATCGCGGCCCTGGCCCATGGTACGGATCTGGTTCCCCGTGTGGATGTCATTGTGGGGCCGGGCAATATTTACGTGACCCTGGCCAAGAAGATTGTGGCCGGGACCGTGGGCATTGACATGATCGCCGGGCCCAGTGAGATCCTCATCATCGCAGACGGTGCAGCCAATCCCGAGTATATTGCCGCAGACCTTTTATCCCAGGCCGAGCACGATGTCATGGCATCGGCCATCCTGGTCACCGATTCCCGGGAAGTGGCCGACCGCACTGTACAAGCCCTGGAAACCCAGCTCAACAGCCTAAGCCGGAAAGAGATCGCCGGGCCGTCCATCCGGGATTACGGGGCTGTCATGCTGGTGCCGGATATTGAAACCGGGATCGCCCTTTCCAACCGACTGGCGCCGGAGCATCTGGAACTCATGGTCCAAGAGCCTTTTAATTATCTGGACCAGATCCGGAACGCAGGGGCCCTGTTCCTGGGATCCCATACCCCGGAGCCCATGGGCGATTATATTGCCGGTCCCAACCATGTGCTGCCCACGGCCGGTACGGCAAGATTTTCCTCGGCCCTGGGGGTGGAGCACTTCACCAAAAAGACCAGCCTGATCCATTACTCCCAGGGAGCCCTGAAGGAAGAGGCCGATGACGTGATCTGCCTGGCCGGTATCGAAGGCCTGGATGCCCATGCCAATTCCGTGAGGATCAGAAAATAAGAAGCCTTGACCAAGTCGTTGATTTTAAACTATATACACCCTTTATTCTAAATATTAACCACTAGACCCTAGAAAAAGAACATGCAGACCATAAGAGGTTTTAGAGATATCCTGCCCGAGCATATCGGCCTGTGGCAGAAAGTGGAACAGGAAGCTGCCGCCCTTTTTACGGCATTCGGGTACCGGGAAATCCGGATACCCGTCATTGAAAAGACCCAGCTCTTTGCCCGGAGTATCGGGGAGGCCACGGACATCGTTGAAAAAGAGATGTATACCTTTGAGGACAGGAAAGGGGACAAACTGACCCTGCGCCCCGAGGCCACAGCCTCCATTTCCCGGTCCTATATCCAACACAAGATGTATGCCGTGGATCCGGTGCGGAAATTTTTCATGATCGGCCCCATGTTCCGGAGGGAAAGACCCCAGAAGGGGAGATACCGTCAGTTTTACCAGATCGATGCCGAGGTCTTTGGTGTGGAGTCCGCCTATATCGACTCCGAACTGATCTTCCTGCTCAATGAGTTATTCAAACGCCTGGGCCTCACCGGCCTTACCGCCCATATCAACAGCCTGGGATGTCCCGAGTGCCGGCCGGCCTTTCAAAAGGCCCTCATGGATTTCCTGGGGGACAGGAAAGAGGTCCTCTGCGACAACTGCACAAGACGGATGAAAAAAAACCCGTTGCGCATCCTGGACTGCAAGGTGGAAACCTGCAGACAGGCCCTTGAGGGGGCACCGGCCACCGTGGACCATCTCTGCCCTGCCTGCGAGGATCATTTCAATATTGTCCGGTCCACCCTGGAAAACCAGAATGTGGATTTTTCCGTGGACAAATCCCTGGTCCGGGGCCTGGATTATTATACCCGGACCGCCTGGGAAATCCAGACCAGCGCCCTGGGCGCCCAGAGCGCCGTGGCCGGCGGGGGACGGTATGACGGACTGGTCAAGGAGCTGGGAGGCCCCCAGACCCCGGCCATCGGCTTTGCCATCGGGTTTGACCGCCTGGTTGAGGTCATGGACCAGCTGGGAAAGGCGCCTAAGGAAGAGCCTTTGGACCTGTTCATCCTTCCCCTGGGGGAGGGGGCCATGGAAAAGGCCTATGCCTGGTCCTGTGAACTCAACCTTCTCGGCATCACCACCCAGACCGACTTCAGGGGAAGGTCCATGAAAAGCCTGATGAAAAGGGCCGACAAACTCAATGCCCGTTACGTTCTCATTGCCGGGGAAAGCGAACTTGCCGAAAAGAAGCTGATCCTGAGGGATATGAACACCAAGGACCAGGTTAATATTGCCATGGACTGCCTGGCAGACGAGCTGAAAACGATTTTTAAAAAGAATAATAAAGGATAAACCAGGTGACAGATCTACTAGGAAAGATGAAACGGACCCACTTCTGTTCGGAGCTGAGAGCAGAAGATGTTGACAGGGAAGTAATATTGATGGGATGGGTCCAGCACCGCCGGGATCACGGCGGGGTTGTTTTTGTTGACTTAAGGGACCGGGAAGGCATCACCCAAGTGGTGTTCAATCCCACAATTTCCCCTGAAGTCCATGAAAAGGCCCAGGAAATCAGAAATGAGTACGTCCTGGGAGTCCGGGGAAAGGTGGCGGCCAGGCCGGCCGACATGCTCAACCCCAATATGGATACCGGGGCCATTGAAATCCTCGTTCAGGAACTGAAAATCTTCTCCCGGGCCAAAACCCCGGCCTTCCAGATCGAAGATCATGTGGAGGCTTCGGAAAATATCCGGCTCAAGTACCGTCACCTGGACCTGCGGCGCACCCAGCTCAAGAACAATATCCTGGCCCGGCACAAGGCCACCATGGCCGTGAGAAACTATCTGGACAACAAGGGTTTCATTGACATTGAAACCCCGTTTCTGACCAAATCCACCCCGGAAGGGGCAAGGGATTATTTGGTTCCCTCCCGGGTCAACCAGGGCCAGTTCTATGCCCTGCCCCAGAGCCCCCAGCTCTTCAAGCAGATGCTCATGATCGCAGGGTTTGACCGGTACTACCAGATCGTCAAATGCTTCCGGGACGAAGACCTCCGGGCCGACCGCCAGCCCGAGTTCACCCAGATCGACATGGAGCTTTCCTTTGTGGATGAAGACCAGATCATGGAAATTGCAGAAGGGCTGATCACAGGCATCTTTAAAAATGTCCTGGGGCTGGACCTGGCTCCCCCTTTTCCCCGGCTCACCTATGACGAGGCCATGGAGCGGTTCGGCCTGGACCGGCCGGATCTTAGGTTCGGACTGGAACTGTGCAATGTATCCGATATTGTCAAGGACGCCAATTTCAAAGTTTTTGCCAGCGTGGTCAAAAACGGGGGCCTGGTCAAGGCGGTTAATGCCAAGGGATGTGCCTCCTTTACCCGGCGGGAGATCGACGAACTCACCGAATTTGCCGCTGTATACCGGGCCAAGGGCCTGGCCTGGATCAAGATCAAGGAAGATCAGTGGCAGTCTCCCATTGCCAAGTTCTTCACCGACGACGAAAAAGAGGCCCTGAGGCAGCGGCTGGATCTTGAGCCCGGCGATATTGTTTTTTTCGTGGCAGACCAGCCCAAGATTACCAATGAGGCCCTGGGCCAGCTGAGAAACGAATTGGCCCGGCGTCTGGGGCTGATCTCCGATGACGAATTCTGCTTCACCTGGGTCACGGATTTCCCCCTGCTGGACTACGATGAAAATGAAAAGCGGTACCAGGCCCTTCACCACCCTTTTACCTCCCCCAACGAGGAAGATATCGACAAGCTTGAAACCTCTCCCCTGGAGGTGAAATCCAGGGCCTATGATCTGGTGCTCAACGGCATTGAGATCGGCGGCGGCTCCATTCGTATCCACGACACCCAACTCCAGCAGAAGGTCCTCGGCTGCCTGGGCATAGATGAGGCAGAGGCCCGGGAGAAATTCGGCTTTCTTTTGGAGGCGCTGGAATCGGGTGCCCCGCCCCACGGCGGCATCGCATTCGGTCTGGACCGGCTCATCATGATTCTGTGCAAGGAAGATTCCATCAGAAACGTGATCGCCTTTCCCAAGACCCAGAAGGCCACCTGCCTTCTGACCGAGGCTCCTTCCGAGGCCGGTGTTGCCCAGCTCCAGGAACTGGCCATCCGGATTTCCAAGGTGGTGGAGAGTTGAGATTTCAGAACTAGGAAAAAATATTCCTTTTAATATCCAAAAGGGCTGCCCGGTATTCAACCGGACAGCCCTTTTTTTAATCCTGGCGCAGACGACAGAGCAACCCGGGAGCAGCGGCTGTTTTCGCCGATGCTCCTTGTCGCAGTTCTCGCTTTTATAAAGCTTTTATAAAAAAGGTGAAATAAAAATCAGACTCTTTTCCGTTTGACCTGAAGAATGGGGGTATTAAACACCAGGGCCGACACATCGTCGTCCCGTTTGACCTTTAACTCGAGGGAATCCTTGTCAATTTCAAAGTAGTTTGAAATCACGTCCACGATGTCTTTCTGAAGATCGGTCAGGGTGGTGTCGTTGACCTCGAGTTTATCGTATATCAAGGAGAAATGGAGCCTTTTTTTGGCTGCATCCTTACTCTTTTTCTGACTGGTAAACCGCTTAAATAATCCGCCTAACATTGAGAATTCTCCTTATTGTGTTATACCCAGTGTCCTGGAGATCTTATTCCACATACTTGTCTTATTCGAGGGAACCTCAATGGGCAGATCGGTTTCACCGTCCAGCCTCTTTGCAATCCGCTTAAAGGCCTGGCCGGCTTTGGAATCGTTCTGAAGAACAAGGGGGGTGCCGGTGTTGGATGAGATCAATACCTTTTCATCCATGGGGACAAGGCCGGCAAGCTCTATGGAAAGGACCTCCAGCACGTCATCGTGGCTGAGCATCTCTCCCCTTTCCACCCTTGCCGGCTCAATCCGGTTGACAATGAGTTTGGGCTCCAGGGAACGGGAATAGAGCAGTCCAATGACCCGGTCGGCGTCCCTGACCGCAGACACATCCGGGGTACAGACCACCAGGGCCTCGTCAGCACCGACAATGGAATTTTCAAATCCCCTTTCAATACCGGCCGGGGAATCCATGATCACATAGTCAAATTTTTTACGCAGATCCCTGGCCACCCGCTCCACCCCGGCCGTGGTGAGCACGTCCTTGTTGTCGCTCTGGGAAGCGGGAATCAGGAAAAGATTGTCGATTCTTCTGTCCCGGATGGCGGCCTGGCTGATCTTACACCGCTGCTGGACCACATCCACGATATTAAAGACGATCCGGTTCTCCAGGCCCATGACCACATCCAGGTTTCTCAATCCGATATCCATGTCCACAATGGCCACCCGCTTGCCCTCAAGGGCGAGCGCCGCCCCGATGGAAGAGGTTGCGGTTGTCTTGCCAACGCCGCCTTTACCCGATGTTACGACAATGATTTTTCCTTCCAATTCACACCTCAATCTTTAATTTATATTTATACCGCCTCCGGCCACGGCATCTTCCTGAAGGGACTTGCCTTCATATAGTCTCTGACAATAATCTTGCCCTCTTCAACATAGGCAAATTCCGGACGGTCCTGGACTTTTTCCTCGGAGCCGGCGGCCGAGACACTCCCGATCTTGATATGGGTGGGATTGAATTCAAGGGCAAACACAATGGCATCGTTGTTCCCGGGACTGCCGGCATGAACCTTTCCGGAAAGCTTGCCCAGCACGATCACGTCCCCTCCGGACCGGATTTCCGAACCGGGATTGACATCTCCTGTGATGACCACGTGTTTTTTGGTGTCGATCTTCTGGCCGGACCTGACCCGGCCCCTGAGCATGAGCACATCGCTCCTGTGGTGGTTCCAGCCCCTTGACACGTCCCGCTGGCGGATTCTGGCCGTGGGGATTGATCTTTTCTTGGGCGGGGTGGATACCCGGCCCACTTCAAATTTTTCAATCAGGCGGGCCTTGATGCGGTCAATGAAATCCTGCTGCCCCTGCTCCTCTCCCAGATCCAGGACAACGCTGGCATTCACGGTAAGATGCTTTAATTTTTTAAACAATTTGTCTATTTCTGCAGTCAGGACTTCTTCAGGATGGGAAGGATCAATGGTCACCCATAATCCCCCTCCGGCTCCTTTCAGTTTCACAGGTGCAGGGGTGTCAAAATTAATCATCTTTGTCTGCCAAATAATTAAAATAATATTATTTGGGGGAATATAGGCAATCGATATACCAGTGTCAAGAACTGAATCGTTTTGAAGCCCGGAAGGAAAAAACAGGGATGATTATTCCAGGACTTCTCTGATTTTATGGGAAAAATCAATGACGGAATAGGGTTTGAGGATATAGCCCTTACAGCCCTTTTTGAGCATTTCCTGGGCTTTGTCATCAATGGAGTACCCGGTGGACAGGAGAACCTTGATGTCGGGGTTGAGTTTTTTTAATTTTAAAAAGGTTTCAAGCCCGTTCATCTCCGGCATGATCATGTCCAGGATGACTAGGTTGATCTTCTCCTTTTTCTTTTTATAGATCTGGAGGGCCTCCTTGCCGGAGTTGGCCGTAATCACCTTATAGCCCAGGGCCTTGCAGATCTCTTTTCCAACGGTGAGGATGCGCTGTTCATCATCCACCAGGAGAACGGATTCATTGCCCAGGACCAGCTTCTGGTCGGCAGAGGGAAAATTCACATTTTCCAGGGGCTCGGCCAGGGGAAGGATAATGGAAAAGGAGGATCCCACATTGGGGGAACTCCATACGTCAATGACGCCCTTGTGGTTTTTCACGATTTCCCTGGCAAAGGTCAGGCCCAGGCCTTTTTTATCGGGATGGTTTTTATGGTCGGCAGAGTAAAAGGGTTTGAAGATATTTTCCAGGGTATCCCTGTCCATGCCGATACCGGTATCGGTTACCGTGATCTTTGTAAACAGACCGCTTTCAAGGCCGTAGGCCTTTGCCGTTCCGTTCATCAAGTTGGCCGATTCCGTGGAAATGGAGAGCTTTCCCCCCTTGGGCATGGCCTGGAGGGCGTTTTCAAGGAGGGCGTTAAAAGCCTGGCAGATCTTATCCGAATCCGCCTCTATGATCAGGGCGCTGGAATCCAGGCCCACCTCAAGGATCACCCCTTTGCCCCTCAGGTTCAGGTGCTCAACGATCTTTCGAACCAGGCGGTTTACATCAATGGAACTGGTATAGTACTCGTCTGCCTTGGCAAACCCCAGAAGCTGGTTGGCGATTTCAGAGCCGCTGTCAATGCACTGGATGATCTGTTTGATATGGATATAGAGCGGATCAGACGGTTTGACACTGTTCATCATCAGGGATGCATGCCCCTTGATGGCGGTCAGAAGGTTATTGAAATCATGGGCAATACCTCCGGCCAGGGCCTCAACCGCGTCAGATTTTTCGTTTTTTAAGTGAATATGCTCCATTCTGTCATACCCGAATCAAAGTAAAATTTACCGCCAATATGCGGATCATGCGGCATAATAAAAAATTTTTCCAGGTTTTTCAATCGGAAACCTTTCTTTTTCTTGTTTTTTCTTGACAAAACCAATCAGGCCTTTATAATCCTCCCATGATCTTGTTCTTGTACATAGAAACAAAACAGAACCCACCCTGCGCCCGGGACTATTTTTTCCGGTTTTATTGCTGGCGGACCCGCCGCATCTGCAGAGGGGATTCTGTCTGACATTTTCAAATAACGGACATGACAAAGGCTGCAGATAAAGACTGCAGCCTTTTTATTTTCAGGGCTGAGGTCTTCAGGCCTTTTTTATTGCCCAAAATATGGATTGCTGATAAAACACCATAAAATCGGAGGGAACCATGCTCATCGTAATGGAAAAAGGATCAACCGAAGAACAGATCCAGGCAGCTGTAAATACCATTGAAAAAAGAGGCTACACGGCCCGGCCCATCCCCGGGGGAGACCGGGTTTCCATTGGAATCCTGCACAATAAGGGATCCGTGGATGCGGCTCATTTTCTGGGGCTTGACGGGGTCAAAGAGGTGATCCCGGTGACCAAGCCCTATAAGCTGGTCAGCCGGGAGCTTCAAAAAGAGAACACCCGGATCAAAGTCGGTGATGCTGTTTTCGGTAACGGCTCCCTTCCCGTCATTGCCGGCCCCTGCGCCGTTGAATCCCGGGAACAGATTTTGTCCATTGCCCGGTCCGTAAAAAAGGCCGGCGCCAAGCTTTTCAGAGGGGGGGCATTCAAACCCAGAACATCTCCATACTCTTTCCAGGGCCTGGGAGAAGAGGGACTTCAATACCTTGCCCATGCCCGGGAGGAAACCGGACTTCCCATTGTCACAGAGGTCATGGACGTTGAAAACTTTGATATTGTGGAAGAGTATGCCGATGTGGTGCAGATCGGCACCCGGAACATGCAGAACTTCAGCCTGCTCAGGAGGGCCGGTAAATCCAGGAGGCCGGTTGTTTTGAAAAGGGGCATGTCCGCCATGCTCCAGGAATGGCTTATGGCTGCGGAGTACATCATGGAAGAGGGAAATCCCAACGTCATCCTCTGTGAACGGGGGGTCAGAACCTTTGTCCGCCACTCCAGGAATACCCTGGACCTGTCCGTGGTTCCGGCCGCAAAAAAGGAAAGCCATCTCCCTGTCATCGTGGACCCCAGCCATGCTTCAGGGGTCCGGGACCAGGTCGTACCCCTTGCCTGCGCATGTGCGGCCCTTGGTGCCGACGGGATCATGATCGAGGTCCATAACAACCCGGACGAGGCCCTAAGTGACGGTGCCCAGTCCCTTTACCCCAAACAATTTGCCGATGTCATGGAAAAAATCAACGCCATCCATGCCATTGTCGGACAAAAATAATGAAAAAATTCCAGGTCAACGGTCTCATGGGACTCTCCTCCATTTATGTGGGGGAGAGCCTGTCCAACGTTAAAGAGTATCTTCCGGACACAGAGCCTGTCATCATCACCGATTCAAATATCAGGGATCTTTACCAGGACAGGTTCCCCAAAGGACCCGTCATCACCATCGGCACCGGAGAAAAAATCAAGACCCTTCACACGGTGGAGTTTATCTTAAGAGAGTTGATCCACCTGGGGTGTGACCGGTCCAGTTTTATCCTGGGCATCGGGGGGGGGATTGTCTGCGACATCGCCGGATTTGCCGCATCCGTTTTCCTGCGCGGGGTCAGGTTCGGATTTGTATCCACATCCCTGCTCTCCCAGGTGGATGCCAGCGTGGGAGGCAAAAACGGGGTCAACCTGGATTCCTTCAAGAACATGGTGGGGGTTTTTAACCAGCCCGAGTTCGTCATCTGCGACATGGACATGCTGGCCTCCCTGCCCAAGTCCGAGATCTCCAACGGCCTGGCCGAAATTGTGAAACACTGCCTGATTTCCGACCCGGACATGCTCTCCTTTATGGAACAGAACCGGCAAAGGGCCCTGGACCTGGACCCGGATGTGATTTCCCGTTTGGTGGCCGATTCCGTGGACATCAAGTCCAGGGTCGTCCAAAGGGATGAAAAAGAGGCCGATGAAAGAAAAAAACTCAACCTCGGCCACACCATCGGCCATGCCATAGAAAAAATCGACCAAAAGGGACATGGAAGGGCCGTGGCCCTGGGCATGAAGGCCGCCGCCCTGTTTTCAATGGACCGGGGCTATATCTCCCGGGCAGACGTGGACAGGATCGTGGATTTGTTGGAAGGCCTTAACCTGCCCACGGATCTTGACCATGATGCCGACCAGATCATCCGGGCCGCGGCCAGGGACAAGAAAAAGCAGGGTTCGGACCTCTTTTTCGTCTTTCTGGAAGCCCTGGGAAAGGCCCGGGTGGAAAAAATCGCCTATGAAGAGATGAACCGGTTTATCCGTTCCATCTTCAAATAACCAAAGATTAAAGTCCGCCGGCCGGAACGGCCAACGGCTGCCCAGCCTAAGACTTTTGCCTGCTATTCCATCACCACCAGTCTGAACCCGATGGTCTGATCTTTTATTGCCTGAATCACCCCGGATCTTCGGCTGCATCCCAGTCCCTGGACATTATCGGCAAAGGAGCCGCCCCGGACCACCCGGGCCCTCCCCCCTTTCCTGCGGACCGGATTCTTCTGTTTATGATGATCGTAGGCCTCCTCGTCATAGACATCCCGGCACCATTCCCTGATATTTCCACCCAGATCAAAGATCCCCAGATCATTGGCCTCAAAACTTCCCACCGGGGAGGTTCGTCCCCTGAAGTTTCCGGCATCGCAGGTGCCGCAGTTTTGCCGGGGCCTGAAATCTTCCCGGCCCCAGGCAAAGGGAATTTTCCTTCCCTGGTTTCTGCAGGCATATTCCCATTGGGCTTCCGTGGGCAGGGCAAACCGGGTTGAACTCCTTTTATTCAATTTTCGGATAAAAACACGGACATCATCAAAGGAGACCTTTTCCACGGGAAACTCCCCCCCTTTTCTGAACCGGGAGGGATTTGTTCCCATGATCTCTTCCCACTGGGCCTGGGTAACCTCAAACCGCCCCATCCAGAATCCGTCCAGGCATACCCGGTGAAGGGGGGCCTCATCTTTGCCGCATCTGCCTGCATTTTCATGGCAGCCCATTTTAAAGCATCCCCCGGGTACCCAGACAAAGGGGATACCTCCGGCCCGCCGGACCTCCCCGGGATCATGTTCGGGCAAAGAGTCCTCATCCGGGAAAAGGGTGCATTCCCCCGGATACCGCCACAGCTCCAGTTCATCCCATAGTTTTTTGGCCTGCCCGGATCCCATATTCCAGGCTTTTTCAGCCCAGCACCGGGCCTTAAAAGGATCCTTGAGAACCCCCTTTCCGTCGTAATAGGCCCGGACCAGCCTGCACATGGCCTTTGTATCCCCCTGCCTTGCCCGGTCAATCAAGGGGCTGGCCTCCTGGGAGAACCTCTTTTGTGAGGCTTCTGCAAAACAAGAGACGACACACAGACAAAACAAGGCCAGGCAGATCAATTTAAGAATAGAATATCTCATTTTCCCCCATGAATTTCCTGTCCATCCCGGATCTGGGTTTTCAATTTGGAAAGCACCCCCCGGCTGATTTCCTCGATCTGAGGATTGAATTTTTCCATGTCCGATTTATCCGCATACCGACCCGGACCGCTGCCGGTCAAGGAGACAATATCCTTATGCCATTCATATCCGAGATTCAAAAAAATCTTTTTAAGCCGGGTGTTAAGGGCTTTTGTAGAATTGATACTGCCTGAATTTTCCAGGAACCAGGCCCGGGGGTCATATTGATCTATATTTGCCAGGACCTCTGAAACGGCCGGGGCCATATCCTTATCAGGCGCTGCCATCCCGGTCCGGGGATTGATGATATCCATGTTCATTCCGGCGGTGGCCGTGGACATCACACAGGGAAGATCAGACCGAAAATATTCATACACGGCGCGGCAGCCGTTCTCCTGAAGAGCCAGATGAACTCCCAGCCGGCATTGCCTTAGATAAGCGGGCACTTCCCTTCGCAGGATATTGGCAACGACCACGGCTCTTTTCTGCAGTCCCCGCTGCTGGATATCCTGACGAAGACAACGGATGTTTCTCTCTTTTCCCTGGCCCAGAAACAGCACCTTCGCCTTTTCGAGCAAGGGATGGGACATGAGATCCAGCATAAATTCATGCCGTTTTCGATCCATCTCATCAAAGGTGTTGTTGAACACGATATCATAATTTTTGTCCTTCCCCCGGACCCCGGAATCGTCGGCGTTGCCGGCATCTGTTTCAAGATAATCCCCGTGGGCAAGGTGTGTGGTCATGATGCCCGATTGACTGCCCAGGAAATCGGCATCCTCCCTGGATGCCGCACCAAACAAGACCGGATCTTCCAGCCCTGAATAAATCCGCATCCAGGAGTGGCGGAAGTTAATGCCTGCAGCAGGCTCAACATAGATAAAATAGTCCCGGCTGAGTTCCTTTAGCAGCCCGGGACAGAAAAAAAAGAGATAGGGCATGGAAAAAATTCTGAGAACGCCTTTTTCTCCCGGCGGTTCAGGGGCTTTCAACACCTGGGAAAAACTTCTGAGCTTGAGTTTCAACAGATCTTTTTTAACCAATTTCCGGTGAATAATATCTTTTTCATTTTCAAGAAAACTTTGGACCTCGGGATCTTCTGAAAAATTTTCACACAGGAGCTCCAGCCATTTCCACTGGCCGGGAAAGGGCAGAAGCCCCAGAAAAAGCATGGCCTGCATGGCAGCAAAAGTCGGTGAATCGGCCGGCTCTTGGGAAAGAACACTGCCTTGGCCGGAATAGGATTTTTCAATTGCCGTCTTCTCAAACCTTTCCGCCCGGCGGTTGAAGCCTTCATAAACCCATAAAATCCCCCTGGATTCCTCCAATTGGGGGCGGCACCAGAAAAGCAATGTCACCAATGCCTTTTTCAGCTCGTACCGGAGTTCTTTATAATACTGCGCTTTGGAGGGATCAAAGAGCCGGCCTGAATCAGAAAGAATGAAAAAATTTTCCACCAATGCCAGAGAAGTAAAAAAATCCCTTTTATCCGTCTTCATTTTTTCCATTGATATGCTCTTTTGGATTTCCGTTTTAGATAAAATTTTCCCAAATCCTTTTGTATCCCAAAGCATTTCTCATTATACGAAAAAAACCAGGGTATGGTTGACCGGGACCTGGCTAAAGAGTATGGTATAGGCTGTCCCTGTTATAATTGTTTTTATCAATACTACAGAAGTCTTGACCATTTGGAAAGAATATTCGCCGGAGTCTTTTGCCGTGAACATCCCCCAGAATCACAATATCCTGATGTACTCCCATGATACTTACGGACTGGGACATATCAGAAGAACCATGGCCATTGCCGAACATTTGAGAGGACCGGACAGAAACGTCCTCATTCTCACCGGAACCCCCCTGGCCGGACAACTGACCTTTCCCAAGTATGTGGATTTCGTAAGAATACCGGGGATGATCAAAAAAGCCAACGACGAATACTTTCCCCTGACCATCCGGATAGATCCCCAGCAGGCCCTGGAGATCCGGCAGAGTATTATCATGGCAACGGTTCAGACCTTTAAACCCGATCTCTTTATTGTGGACAAAGAACCCCAGGGGCTTAAAAGGGAAGTTATGCCGGCCCTGGGCTGGATATCGGAAAATCTCAAAAAGACAAAAACCGTCCTGGGCATGCGGGATATCATGGATGATGCCGAGACCGTGAAGTCGGACTGGGAAAAAAAAGAGATCTATGCCACCATTGAAGATCTTTACTCGGAGGTCTGGGTCTACGGCGAAAAGAAAATTTACGACCCGGTAAAGGAATACGATATCCCGGAATCCATTGCCAAAAAACTATTCTTTACCGGTTATATTCCCAGGAAAATACCCAAAGACTCTGCTGCCGAAGAACTAAGACTCCAGCTCAATGTGATGACAAATGAAAACCTGGTCACGGTAACCACCGGCGGAGGCGGAGACGGGTTTCATGTCCTGGACTCTTATCTGAAGATGCTGGAAAAAATGAAGGCCCAATCCATTCTGCCTCCCTTTCAGACCGTATTGATCACCGGTCCGTTTTTATCCAGCAATGACAAGGATGAAATCCTGGGAAGAGCCAGAGACCTGGAGATCCTCTCCTATGATTTTTTTTCAGACATGGAAACCCTGATTGCCGCCTCGGATATCATCGTGTCCATGGGAGGGTACAACACCATGTGTGAGGTTCTTTCCTCCAGAGCCATGTGCCTGGTCATTCCCCGGGAAACCCCCAGAAAGGAGCAGTTTATCCGGGCCAAGGCCTTTAACCGGGACGGCCTGGTTGAATTTATCCCCTGGACCCGGCTCAACCGGGATAACCTGGAGGAAAAATTGCTGATCATGCTTGAAAACAAGGAACTCTTCGCCCACAACCTGGCCGATTTTAATATGAACGGAATCAAGAATATCCGCCAGCGCATTTCACAATTCTGGAACTCTAAAAATGAATGCCGATAAACCTGCCCTGGGAATGATCCTGAAAGGATATCCCCGGATATCGGAAACCTTTATCTCCAATGAAATTCTCCTGCTGGAGTCCCTGGGATTCAAGGTCCATATCATCTCCATGAGACATCCCCGGGAAAGCTTCAGCCATGCCAGCATTAAAAAGATCAGAGCCCGGGTGGATTATCTTCCCTCCACCATCATGGAAAACCTGATTCCCCTGGTCTATCACAACCTGATCCTGGCCGTGAAAGAGCCAAAACTTTACTTCAAGGCCGCCAAAAAGGCAGTCACCCGGTGGCTCCGAACCCGGAAATCCGCCACCCTCAAACACCTTCTCCAGGCAGGCTTTCTGGTCAACAAGGTTCTGCCGGGAAAAAACATCGTTCATTTTCAGGCCCATTTTGCCCATTCCCCCACATCCGTGGCCCTGTTTTCAAGCCTGTTAAGCGGTATTCCCTTTTCCTTTTTCGGCCATGCAAAGGATATTTATACATCTGATACCCGCCAGCTCAGGGAAAAGATAGCCATGGCAAAATTTGTGGTCACCTGCACCCGGTACAATAGAAAATACCTGTCCAAACTGGCCGGAGAAGCTCAAACCCCAGTTTTCTGCGTCTACCACGGGATCAACCTGGATTATTTTTCACCGAAAAACGGCTCCCGGCCATGCTCGCCCCCCTACAAGCTGCTCACCGTTGCAAGGATGACCGAAAAAAAGGGGCTGGACACCCTGTACCAGGCCCTGGCCATTTTAAAGGAAAAAGGGTTAAAATTCCGGCACTATTTAATCGGCGACGGAGACGATCAGGAAAAAATAAAGACCTGGATTAAAACCCTCGGGCTTGAAGATGTCACCGAGCTTTGCGGTACCCTGGCCCATGAGGACGTCATCCAGCACTATGAAAATTCAGACCTCTTTGTCCTGGGATGCAAAATCGCAAAAAACGGAGACAGGGACGGGATCCCCAATGTCATGGCAGAGAGCATGGCCATGGGCCTGCCCGTGGTGGCCACCGATGTTTCAGGGATTCCCGAGTTTCTTGAAGACCGGGTTTCCGGAATCATGGTTCCCCAGAAAGATGCCCCGGCCCTGGCCCGGGGCATCCGGACCGCATTGACCGATGAAAAATTAAGACAGCAGGTCTCTGCCGAGGCCAGAAAGAGGATCTCCCGGGATTTTGACAACCGGGTTCTGATCCGGGACCTGGCCAGAATTTACGCTGCCCAGATCCCGGCCCTGGGAATGGATCCGGACGTGAAAGACCAGGAATCCACTCTCCAATGAAAATCGCCTTTTATGCCCCGTTCAAGCCCCTGGGCCATAAAAACCCCTCCGGAGACCTGGCCATCGCCCACGGCCTTGTTTCCTTTCTGGAATCCCGGGGCCATGTGGTTTCCATTCAAAGCCGGCTGCGGGCCCGGTGGATCTATTTTAAACCCCGGCTCTGGCCGCATCTCTTCCGGGACCTGGTCCGGTCTTTGAGACGGCTGAGAAAGGACCGGCCCGACCTCTGGCTGACCTACCACACCTATTACAAGGCCCCGGACGTGCTGGGGCCGGTGATCTGCAGGATACTAGGCCTCAAGTACATACTTTTCCAGGGCATATACTCCACCAAGCGAAAAAGACGGTTCAAATCCATCTTCGGATTTTACCTGAACCGCATGGCCCTGAACCGGGCCGACCACGTATTTACCAATAAATTGTCAGACTTGAAAAACCTGAAACGCATCATTGCCCCGGAAAGGCTTTCCTATATCCGGCCCGGGATCAGACCCCTGAATTTTAAAGGGGATGAATCCGCTGGAACCGCCTGGAAAAAACAATGGAACCTTCCGCCGTGCCCGGTGATCCTTACGGCGGCCATGTTCAGGGACGATGTCAAGACCCGGAGCCTGGCCTGGCTGATCCAATGCCTGTCCCTGCTTGTGAATCAAAACATCCCCTTCCACCTGGTCATTGCCGGTGCCGGAAAAATGGAAGGCCGGCTCAGGCGGCTGGCCCAACAGCTTCTCCCAAACCACCACACCTTTGCCGGAAAGATCCCCAAAAACAAGATGGCCGGCTTTTACAGCTCAGGCGACCTCTTTGCCTTCCCCGGCATCCGGGAATCCCTGGGCATGGTCTTTCTTGAGGCCCAGTCCTGCGGCCTGCCAATTGTGGCCTTTGACAACGGCGGAATTCCCGAGGTCATGAAAAACAGAGAGACCGGATTCCTGGTTCCCATGTACGATGAACAGGCTTTTTGCCGGGCCCTCATCCTTCTGCTCTCCCATCCTGAAGTCTGTAAAACCATGGGGGCCCGGGCAGAAAAATATGTGGAAAAGAACCATGACCTGTACAAAAATTATCAACTCTTTGAAGAAAAAATGATCCGGGCGGTGGTGAAATGATTCATTTTTCCCTGATCCGCCACGCCAGAACCCAGTGGAACCTGGAAAAAAAAATCCAGGGCCGGAAAGACCTGCCCCTCTGCCCCCAGGGAGAAGAGGATGCCCGGATCTGGGCCGAAAATCTGGCCGGTCAGTCCTTTGACCTCATCCTGGCCAGCCCCCTGACCCGGGCCGGGCAGACGGCAAAAATCCTTGCCGCCGGGCTGGAGCTTGAAATCGAATACGATAAGGATCTTGTGGAACAGGACTTCGGCCTCTGGGAAGGTTCCAGGATAAAAGATTTGCGCCGGTCCTACCCGGAGGAGCTGGAACACCAGGAAGCCCTTGGATGGGAATTTAGGCCCCCCAAAGGAGAGAGCCGGACCCAGGTTCTGAACCGGGGCCTTGCAGCCCTGGCCAGGGCTGCTGAAAGATTTGAGGGCAGAAACCTTCTGGTGGTCACCCACAACAGCATGATAAAATGTTTGACCTACCATGGCCTTGGCAGAGGGTTCCTGCCGGAGGAACCCGGGGTGCTCAGGCCCTGCCATGTTCACGGGTTTGAATGGGATCTTTTCATCAAGCCCACGGGACTGAACCGCATGAACCTGATGAAAAGCGCAAAAGCAAAAAAGGACGGATCCTGAATCGGACCGACCCTGAAAGGAAGACCGGAAATGAAGATTCTTATCTATTGCCAGCATGTACTGGGAGTGGGCCATTTTTTCAGGACCCTGGAGCTGGCCCGGGCCATGGAAGGATTCCAGGTGATCCTGGTGACCGGAGGGGGACAGGTGGATGTTCCCCTGCCAAACCATATCCGCCAAGTCAGGCTGGAGGGACTGATGATGGACAGGAACTTTTCCGGCCTCCATTGTGTGAATCCGGCCAAAGACCTGGAAGAGGTCAAGCAGGAACGGAAAGGGCAACTCCTGGGGCTTATGAAAAAAGAAGACCCGGATCTTCTGCTCATAGAACTCTTTCCCTTTGGCAGAAGGGCTTTCCGGTTTGAACTGATTCCCATGCTCGAATACGTGAAGAGTCTTCCGGAGGGCAGATGCAAGGTGGTCTGCAGCCTGAGGGATATATTGGTTGAAAAATCCGATCCCCAAAAGTATGAGACCCGGGTCATTGAGGCCCTGAACCTATGGTTTGATGCAGTGCTGATCCATTCAGACCCCAGGTTGATCAAGCTGGATGCCACATTCTCCCGGCTGGATCAAATCCGGGTTCCCCTGGTATATACCGGATTTGTCACCCCCCTGCCCGATCCCGATACAACCCGTCGCCTCTGGCAGGCGGCAGGGCTGAAGCCCGGGGAACGATTCATCGTGGCCAGTGCCGGCGGAGGAAATGTCGGAGCCGGACTCCTGAGGGCTGCGGCCCGGGCCGTTAAAACCAAGGCCCTTGGAGATATCCGCCTGCAGATCTATACCGGCCCCTATATGGAATTGGAAGAGAAAAAGGCCCTCCATGATCTGGCAGATGACCGGATCCAAGTTCAAGAGTTTGCAAAAGACTTCGTGTCCCTGCTGGCCGCAGCCGACCTTTCCATCAGCCTGGCCGGATACAATACCTGTATGAATATTGTTGCGGCAAAGGTACCCTCCCTTGTCCGGCCCTTTGCCCAGAACCGGGAACAGCGGGAACGGGCCATGAACCTGGCCCGTTTCACCCCCATGACCCTGCTGGAAGACCAGGACCTTGAACCGCTGCGGCTGTCCCGAATAATTATGGAAGCCTTAGACCCACAGGAGAAAAGAAAAAGCCTTCCGGATCTGGACATCTCCGGCGCCCGGAACACGGCGGACTGGTTGAAAAAACAGATAAAAAAGGGGACGACTCCATGATTTCGAAAATCTATACCGCCATTGAAACAAAGATTCCCGGTCCACTGGATCAGGCCCTGGCAGATGTCCTGGACCGGGGAACAGATGCCCCTGTGAAGGTGTTTTTCCGGGCCGACGACATCGGGGTTTCATCCAGAAATTTTACCCGGATGATGGACCTGTTCCTGAAGTACCGCATGCCCCTCTGCCTTGCCGTGGTTCCATCCTGGCTGACCCGGCAGCGGTGGGAAGTCCTTGAATCCTACGTTGAACAGAAAAATTTATTCTGCTGGCACATGCATGGATATGCCCACAAGAACCATGAAACCCAGGGGAAAAAACAGGAATTCGGCCCGGCCCGATCCTCAGAGAATCTGTTCAGGGACCTGTCAAGGGGACAGGCCAGATTGGAGTCCATCATGGGCGATCATCTTGCCCCGTTTTTTACCCCGCCCTGGAACCGCTGCTGCCTTGAGGCCATGAATCACTTAAAAACCCTGAAATTCAAAGCCGTATCCAGAAGCATGGGCAATCTTCCCCCGGCCCCGGAAGGGCTTGGGGAAATTTCCGTCCACGTGGATCTCCATACCCGAAAGGACAAGGATGCCCTTTCCGGCTGGACCGCTCTTTTAAAGGAGATGGAAACCGGGCTGGCCACGGGCTGCTGCGGGATCATGATCCATCACATGAGGATGAACGATCCGGCGTTTCTCTTTCTGGAACACCTGCTGAATCTAATTTCACGCCACAGGAAAATCCAGGCCGTGACTTTCCAGAATCTGTTTTAACCCTGGTTTAACCCGTTGAAAAATGATATTCTTTATCAGATCTTTTTTCAGAAAACTCCGTTCCTTGCAGGCAGAGAGATAAAGCCATGAGAGTTTTACTACACTACGTTTTTGCCGCTTCCATCCTCAGTTTTTACGGCGGAGAAGTCTGACCCATTATGGACGGAATGCCGCCCGGGACGCTGGCGGCTATCACCTTTTTTTCCCTTGGAACGTTTTTTGTCCTCAGGGGCCTTTTTTTTAAGGGCCGGGTTGAAAAAAAACCGTTGATCCATCAGCCCAGATACCAGTTTCTTATCGATTACGGACTGATTCTCGGGGCCGGCCTTTTAAGTATTCTGCTCAATACCACGATCCACAAGGTCCCCCTGGGAAGCGGCCTTTTGTTTTTGGTGGGCTTTGTAACCGCCGGATTTTTCATTGCCATTGATATGTCCCTTCAACGGGAAAGAAAAGTCATTTTTACGGCCATGACCCAGTCCCCGACCCAGAAGATACCCAACCGGTTCTATCCCATGACCCGTAAATTTTTCATTGTGGCCCTTACCACCAATGTTCTGATGATGATCATCATCATGCTCATCATCGGACGGGACCTGATCTGGTTGTCGGAGATGGATCTCTCCCAGATGAACCTCATGATTTCCATGACCACAAAAACCATTTTCAAGGAAATTTTATTTGTCATCACCGTTCTTCTGATCCTGGTCACCAATGTTCTGTACTCCTATTCAAGGAACCTGAAAATACTGTTCCGGACCGAAACCGGAGTTCTGGAGTCTGTGACCAGCGGAGACCTGTCCAAACTGGTTCCCGTGGCCACCAGCGATGAATTCGGCATGATTGCCGGATATACCAATAAGATGATCCACGGCCTCAGGGACCGGATCCGGATCCTGACCCATTTAAGGGTGGCCAAAGAGGTCCAGGAAAACCTGCTGCCCAATGAACCGCCTCTATTCAAGGATCTGGATATTTCCGGCATTAGCCTCTATTGTGAGGAGGTGGGCGGAGATTATTTTGATTATTTCCGGTTCTCGGAGACCCGGCTCGGGATCGCACTGACAGACTCTTCCGGCCACGGAGTGGGCGCCGGGCTTCACATGACCACGATCCGGGCCTTTCTGCGTTACGGGGTTGAAAATTACCCGGGGCCGGCAAAGCTGATTCATACCGCCAATAAGCATTTAACCCGGGACAGCTATGAAACAGGACGGTTTACAACAGTTTTCTTTGCTGATATCGACATGGATAAAAAAAGTCTGAAATGGGTCCGGGCCGGCCATGAACCGGCCCTGGTTTTCAGGCCGGAAACCCAGGAAATAGAAAAACTCATGGGCAACGGCATGGCCCTGGGAGTGGATGCCGACACCCCCATTGAAGAAAACGAACTCCGGGGTTGGGAACCCGGAACCATCCTGGTAATCGTCTCAGACGGGGTAAAAGAATCCAGAAACGCCCGGGGGGAAATGTACGGCGAGGCCCGGATCATTCAAACCATTAAACGATATGCCTCTGAAACGGCAAAGGTCGTGGAAACAAAACTGATTGAAGATGTAAAAGAATTTAGTGGAAATGCCCCCATCGCAGATGATATCACCGTTGTAATTGTAAAATTTCTTTAAGGTGATCAAAAAAATGACAGGCAAACCTGATCCCCCCCCCATTGTCAAACGCAGGCTGTCTTCATGGATCCTTGACGGCAACATGAAGCTTCAGGCGATTCTGGTTTTCATTATTCTGATCACCGTCGGAATCCGGGTGGTTCCCCTGGAAATGCAGAAGCGCATCGTCAATGAGGCCATCAACCTGCGCAAGCTGGACCTGCTGGTCATCTATTGCGGGATCTATCTCGGAGCGGTCTTTTCGGCCTCCATGCTGAAGCTGGCCATCAATATCATCCAGACCCGGATCAGCGAAAAGGCAACGGCGGAGATGCGCAAGCAGCTCTACCGCCATATCCTGAATATGCCCCTTGGATTTTTCAGATCCACCCAGCCCGGCACCGTGGTCAACTCCCTGGTCAATGAACTGGCCATCCCCGGCAATTTCGTGGGCATGGCCGTGGCCGTGCCCCTGATCAACATCGTCACCCTGATCGCCTTTGCCGGGTATCTGATCCTCCTCAACCCGATTCTGGGGGTGGTCTCCTTCTCCATTTATCCTGCCATGCTCTATATCATTCCCAAACTCCAGCAAAAAGTGAACATAAACAACAAAAAAAGGGTGAACACCTCCCGGATCCTCTCCTCCAAGATCGTTGAATCCGTGTCCGGAATTCACGAAGTCCAGGCCAACGTGGCCTTTGATGTTGAAAACAACAAGTTCAATGCCATTGTGGAAAAACTTAAAAAAATCCGGATTACATGGAACATTTACAAGTTTACCATCAAGGTGACCAGCAATTTTTTCATCAACATGGGCCCGTTTCTTGTGTTTATCATCGGCGGATATCTTGCCATTAACGGCCGGCTGGGGCTGGGAGCCCTGGTGGCCTTTCTGTCGGCCCAGGAAAAGCTGTACGACCCCTGGAAAGAGCTGATCGACTTTTACCAGGTTTTCCAGGACGGGTCCATCACCTATGCCAAAACCATGAACTACTTTGACCTGGCCTCCCCGTATCGACTTCTGCCGGAAAAAAGGGATCCATATGATTTGGATGCAGCCATCCATGTGGAGAACCTGAGCCTGGAAACCGAGGAAGGGGTCAGGCTTCTGGACGATATCAGTCTGGATATCGAGCCGGGGGAACAGGTGGCACTGGTGGGATTTTCCGGATCCGGCAAAAGCTCCCTGGCCCTTTGCCTGGCCCAGCTCTACCAGTATACATCCGGGCATGCCTCCATCGGAGGTAAGGAAATCGCCCATCTGACCAAGGCAGATATTAAAAAAACCATCGGCCTTGTCTCCCAGAACCCCTTCATATTTGACGGCACGATCAAGGAGAACCTGATGTACTCCTATACGGCCTTTCATGGAGAGGAGTGTGTGTTTGAGGGGGATTGCGGGCCCAGGCTGGATGACCTGGTCCATGTCCTTCAGCAGTCCGGACTATTTGTGGATGTTCTCCGGTTCGGCCTCAACACCGTGATCCAGGAAGAGATAGAAAAAGAGATTCCTGTCATCATCAAGATGCGGGAACAATTCCAGAAGGAGTTCGGGGAGTCCCTTGGGGAATGGATTGAGTTCTTCGATGAAAACCAGTTCCTGACCCATGCCACCATTGCAGACAACATCATCTTCGGCTCCCCGGTCTCGGCAGCCTATGTCAATCCCAATCTGGTAAAAAACAAATCCTTTCTCAAATTTTTGGATGATGCCGACCTGACCAGGCCCCTGCTCTCCCTGGGAAAAGAGATCGCCGACCAGACCGTGGATATTTTACAGAACATCTCCCATGATCATCTCTTTTTTGAAAAGACCCCGGTTCTGATCCAGGAGTTCCAGGAAACAGAGGCCCTAGTCCGGGACATTAAAAACAAAAACCTTCACCAGATATCAGGCAGACAGTCCATTTCCCTGCTGGACCTGGCCCTGAGGTTTTCTCCGGCCAGACATCCCATTGCCGTCATTCCCGAACTCATGACCCGCCTCATCCTTGAAGGCCGGCATATGTTCCGGGAACGGATCAAAACCGAAGATCCCCATGCAATCGCCTTTTTCCGGAATGATCAATATATCCGTTCCCAGACCATCTTCAACAACATCATGTTCGGTATTTCCAAGACAAACAGTCCCGGGGCATTGGAAAAAATCAACCAGCACATGGTGGCTCTTTTAATCGGAGAGGATTTTCTCGAACGGATGATTGAAATCGGAATGGACTTCAGGGTCGGGACCAAGGGCAACCGGCTTTCCGGAGGTCAGCGTCAGAAACTGGCCATTGCAAGGACCTTTTTAAAATCGCCGCCTGTCATGATTCTGGATGAGGCCACTTCAGCCCTGGACAACACCTCCCAAAAAAGAATTCAAAACGTACTTTCCCGTCAATGGAAGGGAAAAAGCACCCTGATTGCCGTGGTGCACCGGCTGGATATCGTAAAAGAATATGACAAGGTTGCCTTTCTCAAGGCGGGGAAAATCGTGGAAATGGGCTCCTATCAGGAACTGATGGACCAAAAGGGGTATTTTTATGAACTCGTTAATGAACAACGATGATGCCAGGGATAAAAGCGAATTTATCTCAAACTTAGATATTTTCAGGCAGATCGAATTTTTTTCCGGTGCGCCAATGGAAGTGATAAAGCTGTTTGCCTTTGTCTGCCAGCGCCAGTCCTATGAGACCGGTGAAACCATTTTCCATCAGGATGAAGACGATGGAGCCGCCTATTTTATCCTGTCGGGAAGGGCCGGCCTCATGCTTAAAAAAGCCGGGAAAGAGTATAAGATCCGGGAGGTTGAACAAGAGTCTTTTCTGGGGATTCTCTCTTTGATGACCCCGGTGGTGAAAACCTTTTCCCTGGTCGCCCTGGAAGACGTCACCTGTATTGTCATGACCCGCAAGGCATTCTCCAGGGTCGTGGACCAGTTTCCGGATATCCCCGTAAAAGTGATCCGCGTACTGGCCAAAAAACTGGTTCAGGCTGAAAAAAAATCCATCCAGGAATTTGCCGCATCCAAACGGGATGATCTAAAGCCGTTCCTGGGAATCAGCCTGGTATGACCGGCTTCAGCCGGGGCAAAATTGACAAACCGTCCAAGGAAGATTACTCTAAATGACATGGGAAAGGTAAATGTATCCATAAGGGTAAGAAACCGCCTGGAAGATCTTTGTAAAATCAAGGATGCCGTGGCTGAGGTGGTTTCTTCAGCCTCCTGCACCAAACGCAAATTCAAGGAAATCGACCTGGTCCTTGAAGAGCTGTTTGCCAATGTGGTTCATCACGGGTTTATGGATGATAAGGAGCATGAAATCAATCTGGCCCTGTACCGGGAGGATGACATGCTGATCATCCGGATGGAAGATGACGGCCGGCCTTTCAACATCATGGAGGCCGAATCCGCTGATATCCGGTGTCCCATTGAAAACAGACGTATCGGGGGCCTGGGCATTCAATTTGTAAAGCATTTCACCGACCATTGTGAGTATCGCCGTGAGAACCATAAAAATATCGTCATATTGAAAAAACAGATCGTCGAAGATCCAAACCCGAAAACGTGTCTGATAGATAAGGAATGAATGTATGGAAGTCTTTCAGGAAAACAACAATGGGATAGAAGTATTCAGCGTAAAGGGAAGCCTGGATTCAAACACATCTGCAGAATTTGAAACCCGGATCTATGCGGCCCTTGAAAAGGGTCAGCGCAAACTGATTTTCAACCTGGAAAATATGGACTATATTTCCAGTGCCGGCATCCGGGTCATGCTCAAAACCGCCAAGGACCTGAAACGGATGGAGGGAAGCGTGATTCTCTGCTCTCTTCAGGATTATGTCAAGGAGGTCTTTGACATTGCCGGGTTTGACGGATATCTGAACATTGAACAGAATATGGAAGCGGCCCTGGTCAAGCTCTAAAGACTCAGGCCTCCCTGATGACGATCAAACCCTTTTCCCCCAGAGATTTCATGAACAGGGTCACGGAAATTTCCGCCTCCCTGGGATTCACCTGATGGTGCTGGGCAAACTCCTTGACAATCGTCCTGATATTCTTTTTCCCGTCAATGAGATCCCAGACATCCTTTCCCAGAAGATCCAGCTGGATCTTTCTTAAAAAACTCTTTTGAGCCGACTTTCGAAGAAATCTTCGAACCCTGAGGAAGAAGGGTCTGTACTCCTGGGGCCAGGACAGGACAAGGTCTCCGGATTCAAGAATCTTTTCCCTGACCAGGCTGTTTTTTTCAGGAACGCATAGCAGGGAATCCTGCCGGGTCAACGAACTTTTTCCTTTAAAGATCACCCAGAAACGACTCCCGGATCAGGCCGTGTTCAAACTGCTGGAAAGACTGAGCCAGGATGCCGAAAATCCGGTTGTCCTTCCGATCCCGGCAGATCCTGAAAACAGTGGGCCGCGAATATCGGTTAAAGATGGGCAGACGGCCCGCACCTGTAAAGGGTTCTTCTGTAAAGGCCCATTCAAGAAAGGAACCCCGCCGGCACTCTCCGGTCAAGGCAAGTCCCTTTAACCTGGGAAGTCTTTGCCTGGCAAATCCGTTTAAATCGATTTTGGATAAAAGAAAAGAGGCCGGCCCCCAGCTGAAAACCGTCAAACTGGTCTTTTGGCTGGAGAATGTCATGGAAAAACTGCCCGGCTGGAAACGATAGTCCGTCAAAGCATAGGCAGAAGGAATAGAAAAATCCATTCCAAAGATTGTCCACCGGCTCAGTTCCCCCCCTGGGTGGTCTGAATAGGACTGCAATATCCGGTCTGCCAGGGAATTGGATGAAAAAGAGATCCCGGAAAAAAACCGGACCAGGGAGAGTTTCTTGCATTGGTTGCAAAAAAGGACAACTCCCTTGCCCTCGGCCCCGCCGCCCTGCCATGAAAAAAAGAAAAATTCAAACCGGCCCTGGGGGTGAGAAAAAAGAGGAGGGAAGGCCTCTTCTTTGATCTGAATGTCAAGCTGCTTCTGGGTCCGGGCTGTAAAGTCCTTTAGATACGTCTCAAGGGTAAACCGCCTGGGCGAAACCGTCCATTTGATTTCAAGTTTCGGGGATTCTTCTTCTCCGATTAGCATATAGGTTTGATCCAGGCGTTCCACTTCCCATGATCCAGGAATCATCAAAGAGATCCCGTTCCATGCCAAAAGCTTATCCAAAGATCCGGAGGATGACATATGGGGCTCCCGTTCAATAGGGGATAAAATGCTTCCACATCTGTTCCTTGGACAACTTCGGCTGGGAGAATTGAACAGGTGATTCCGGTTCGGGATGTGTCTTCTGGTAGCAGATCTTCTCATTATCCAGCTGGCTGGTCAGGGTCATTTTTACAACGGTTCCCTTTTTCTCATCCTCTATCATCTTATTATGTTGGAGGATGAGGCTGATCCGTTCTTTCTGGGGATTTGTAAACGACCATTTCCAGGCCACCAGGGTCTGGAAAGGATCTCCCTTATATTCTCCCGGGGCACCGAAACGGTCCGTGTACCGGTCCAAAAGGAGGCTAAAAAAATTTTTGGAAGAATCAATAAACTTTAATTTTATCCGCAGGATTTTATTGGGTCTGTGGCAGAGTCCATAGGTGATGAGGCCGGATTTAAATCCCTGGAGAGGCATGATTTCTCCCTCGGCAAGATAAGGGGTCCGGGCCATCTCCCGGCAGGTCGTCATCTGCACAAGGCCCTGATATTTGGAGATATCCTCCCCCAGGACAAATCCCCCCAGATGAACCGGAAACTCGGCCCAAACCGGTATGGTCCAGAGCAAAAGAATTCCGAAAACCAAAATGATTATCTTTTTTCCCATGGCGCACCTTTGGATAATGGTTTGGTTATTCTTATTCTACCACAGGTCTTTTTTTTTAAAAAGCCGTACTTCCAAGGGACTTTAAAATCAGGGTCACCCCCATGGCAAACATTCCGGTCAGGCCCATACCGCAGGAGAAACCGGCCAGGAGCACCGGGGCGTACTGGCGCCACTGCTTCCCGTACCGCTTGAGAAAAAAGAACCGGCCCAGCAGGGCTCCGATCACCTCCAGAATCATGCCGTGGGGGGTGCTCTGACCCAAGCCACGGACAATTCCGTAGACCAGGAGTATGGGAAGGCCCAGCAAAGAGAGTATCCCATAGGTGACCAGGCCGAACCCCATGCCCGAGAAGAGACTGGTTCCGTTCAGGGCCTGGTAGAAAAGGGAGTTGCCTTCCAGGGTGGAAGACTGCATCAACAGGGTATTCAGGGCCTGGAGATGCCAGAGTTCCTGGGCATAGGGATAATTGAACGAGGGAATGGGGGCCAGGCGCCAGATGAACTGGGAAAACAAAAGGCTGGCGATCATAACCACGGGAAAGACGATAAATTCCGCCTTGATAATTCCCCTCAGACTTGTCCCGGTCAGTTCGATCTGGCGGAAATTCACCGTGGCCTCCCCGTAGTTGTGGATGGGAATGGGCGCATACCAGATTTCAATTCCCTGGTATCCGAAATACTTGGCACCGGCAATAAAACTGGCCTCCCTGACCAGGGGCAGGCTGACAAACTGGCCGGCGATTCCCTCCATTCTCGCCGTGATATAGGAGATCACCGGGGTATAGACAAACCCGTAAAACAAAAAGAAAATCCAGGGAAAGGTCGGAACCAGGATGGTGCACAGGATCACATAGGCCAGGGTGGAAAAGAAATAGATGGCAATGGCGATCCTGAAGTCAAAATCCCCCCGCCCCGGAGGTGGATTGAACAGGTCCTTAAGACTGCCCCGGGGCTGTTGTCCGGAAGACCAGAAGGATCTGACCACCTGCCAGAGTCCGATGATGCCGATGGAAAGGCCCAGGCCGATACCGAAACTCATGTAAAAGTCAAAGTTGTTGGCAAACACGGTTTCCACGGTTCCCATGCCCGGGTGCCAGGAGGTCAGAACTCCGGAGCGAAAGAGAACCGGGTTGATGACAATGGTAATGATCAGGCCGATGAGCCCGCCGATTACGGCCCAGAACGGCAGGACCATACCCAGAAAAATCAACCCGAGATCCAGCTGAATCCCCGTTGCCACCGCCGGAAGAATTCCTTCGGTGTGCCGGGTCAGCTCCACCCAGGGAATGGGAATCAGACGGATGGGTTCCGTGAAAATCAACCCGGACACCGCCGGAAGCAGGATATAGAGACCGCCGAATCCCAGTCCGATGACCCCTCCGATGGAAAAGACCCTCCACTTCCAGGATTGTTTTCTTTCCTCCTTTGACTCGGCCAGGGCAATGGTTCCCAGGGCCCCCACCGGAGCCATGGGAAAGGGCAGCTTTTCAACATCCGAGGTGATCCGGTACAGGGCATATCCCAGACCGAACTGGTCAACCCGCTGGATGATCTGGGCCCCGATGAGCAGCAGGATGGGGATCATCCAGTCCGGGTGGAAAAAAGTTCTTTCCAGAAGAGAGGCCGATTCCGGCTGGGGGGCGATCCAGGAGGGGATGAATTCGGTCAGCCCCAGCATCTTTGCCGCATCGGACTGGACCAGGTATTGATTCCACAAAAGGCCCTGGAAGGGAGAGGCCATGGCTGCACCGGCCATGTAATAGAGCAGAAAGATCTCCTGCTGTTTTAAATCCGAATAGGCCCGCTTGGCAATTTCGGCAAAGAGGATAATGGTTACCCACCGGGCAGCCGGCCCGATGCCGGTGCCGATGACCAGCTGCAGGTACATGGACCCGGGCATCATGAGAAAGCCGATAAAGATCGCTCCCACAATGGTTTTCCAGTTAAACCCCTCTTCAAAATGATCCGGGGTTTTGAGCAGGTCCCGATATTCTTTTAGCTCTTTGTCATCGTACATGATGTATCATCTCTAGTTTGGCAGGACCTGGTAACCGGTCTCGGTGAACATTCCGATCATGGCCCAGGTCCCTCCCATGAGAAAATCTCCCATGATCAATCCCACAAAAAACAGCCGCATTCTCCTGAAAAATGAAATTCCACCGTACCGCATGCACAGGGTGTTGAACAACCACCCCAGAAAAAAACTGACCCAGAGGATCCTCATGGCCGAACTATAGACCATGAGATATCCGATGGGATGAAGGGGCCACCAGTAAAACCGATGGTAGCAGATGACCAGCACGGCCATGACCAGGGCCCCGGCAACGGTGAATATCCTAATGGAATTCCCCTGTTCAACCCCGTGTTCGATCAAGGGAAAGATGTTGTTATACATGGAAACCGTGGTTCGCGTGGCCCAGTCCAGTTGAAGCTCCCGGATCCCGTATTTATAGCAGAGCAGGATCATGGCCATTGCCGACACCATGAGGCAGATCCCCATGACCAGGAAAATGGAGCAGGCCACAGCCCCCTGGCCCCTGACCCGTCGGGTGATCCGCAGGAGGTGCAGGATGGAAGGGGCCACAGACTCCCTTAGATCCACAAACATCACCTTTTGGCTGACCCCGGCCAGAACCATGCCCAGACCGGAAAAGATCCTGAGCCCGAAAATCGTATTTATGGCATCCAGGGGGGCGACATTCAGGGTAAAATAGGTGACCCCGCCCTGGCATACCACCCGGGTGGCCACCATGGTGAAAAGAATAAAAAAGAAAATGAGCAGAACACTCTGGGCCAGGCCCACCCCATGGAATAAAAACCAGACGGTCAGGGCCGTAAACCCAAATGCGGTTCCCCAGAAGGCGATCTTGTCTCCCACCTGCTCCGGGTGGGGGTTTTGGGGATTAAAATCAAAGGCATTTTTTACCATCTCCTTGAAATGGAACCGGGCCAGCCAGGCCAGAAAAAGGGCAAACACGATAAAGGCCCCGATCATCTGGGTTTCTTCGGGCAGGGCCAGGGTAGGGCCAAAAGTGGTTCCCAGTTCCGATGCCGGAAAGCTCAAGCCGGCAATGGATAAGATCCCCGTAAGAAATGCACCCAGGATAAAAAAGAACCAGAAAGAGAAGGACACCTGCTTGGAAGCCAGAAAGGCAAACCCGATAAAGGCCGGATAAAAGTAAAGCTTAAGCTTGACGAATCCGGCAAAGATCCCCTGTCTAGGAAAATAAGGCCCGGCCAGGACAAGGGTATTGATCTGGGGAAAAGAGGGAAAATAAAAGTGAAGCCCGTTCAGCAGGTGGAGGCAGACCGGCAGGCTCATTCCCAGAATCAGATACGGGTTTGTAAAAAAACCGGAGACACTTTGATTGTCCACCGCCTTTTGAATCATCCTGGGAAGGATAAGCAGGGGAAAGTTCATCCGTTCGTTTTCCATGGCCTGGCGGGAAACCATATGAATCAGGCAGAGAATCAGAAAATAGGCAATACAGATAAAAAATCCCCAGGAAAGAAAGGGAAGGATCCAGGCATGCCAGGGCACTTTTGCCGCCAGTTCCAGCCAGCCCATATCCCGTCCGCCGGTTATGCCGTTGTACAGCAGCTCGATGGCCGCCGGACTCCGGGGGAATAGATCCCGGGGAAGCAGGGGTTCAAAGACCTGTGCCCATTGATTTTCCACGCTTGAAAAATAAAAGGGGGCGGTCAGATTGATGAAAAAGGTTCGTGCAAAGCCGGTATAGGCGATTCCTGAAACCAAAACCATCAATCCCCAGGTAAAGATCAGCTCTGTTCCGGTCAAAAGTTTTTCAGCCTTGAAAAACTTTCCGGACAGGGCCGTGATCAGGGTCAGCCAGAAAAGGACATAAAAAGGGGCCAGGGGGAAATAGCCTCCGCCCAGGGGGGTGGCGTTTCGGTATGCGTTGTTAAAGGGGGTAAGGGCACAGATGAGCACGGCCAGGACAAATCCCAGCAAAAAGGCCCTGGGCCGGATGATCGTGCCCCTTTTTCTCTTCTCAGCCAATGGAAGACTCCTGTTCTAGAATATACTCATCCACCCGGACCCCACATTTATCCTTCTCCCCTGTTTCCATGCTCCGCCAGATTAAAAGCTGTTTGCGAACCAGATTGACAAAGCGCTTGTTGATCCGCCACCAGGTATTTTTCTCCCCTGATTTGCGAAAAATGGCCATCTCAAGTTCCTGATATCCCCTGAACCGGGTTGAGGAAATCGCCCGGATGTCAACCTCCTGCATCACCCCCAGGTCAAAGGGCGCCAGCCAGGCCGTAAAACCGATTCTCATCACTGGATTTTCTTGGATGTCATTGAAATTCCCGGCTCCGGCCTCAGCCGTCTCCATCTCCAGGCGGCCCACGGAAAAAAGTCCGTGGGAAACGGCCCGGTGCTCATCAAAGAGTTGATACAGATATCCGCACACGCTTTTTTCTTCCCCTTTTTTGATTAAAAAGGGCAGGCCGATATCCAGGGTATCCCCTTTGGCCTTTTCCAGTTCCCATGATTTTTCAACATCCGGGATGGCAATGGAGGCTGCCACCCTTGAAGGGTAAACCGATGACAGCACCACCACCAGCATGACCATGGCCATGGCAAAGACACCTCCCAGGGAAGAGTAATTGACGGTCAGCCCGGAAAGCAGGGCTGTCCCGGCAAAGACCTTGACCGTGACCTGGGCCAGAAGGTAGCCGAGAACCACGCTTAACACGGCATATGACAGGGCTTCGGCAATAAAGATAATGGACACGTGGGAAGGGGCCATGCCGATGGAGGTATATATCCCAATCTCCCGTTTTCGCTCCTGGACGCTCCCGATCATGGTGTTGAGTACGATGAAGATTGATATTAAGACGGGAACCAGCACATTGGGCAGACCGCTGTAATTCAGGCCGTCGCTGGCATTGTACACAAAAACCCCGTTTTCCTCTCCGGAAAAAAGCCACAACCCGAACCGGTCCAGCATCCTGAAGGCGAACCGGTCTTTGATCTCTTCTTTTTCTGGTTTCATGGCCACGCTTTTCAGATGTCCGCCAAGGGAGATCAAGGTTTCATAGGGGATGATAAGGGTCTGGTCAAATGGTATATGCTTGTACCGGCTTTGAAAGGTTTTGATCTCATCTCCGGATTCCATGGCCTCCATTTCCGCCTCGGTGACCTCCTGGAAAACCTCGTCGGGAAAAATTGCCGGAGAAAGAGGTTCGCCGTCAAGGTCTTTGAACCGGTCAAAGGTTTTTCCCCGGAAGGTCCCGATCACCTTAAAGGGGATGGACCACAACCGGATAAAGCGATCCCCGGCCCTGGGATCCGGCAGGCCGAGGCGCCGGGCCATCTGCTCCGGAACAAGGACGCTGTACCGGTCCCGGCCGGTGAACCAGCGGCCGGACGATATAAAGCCGGGCAGGCCGCTGACCCCTGCTTCCCGGGGCGACAATCCGATCATCCCCTGGGCTTCCAGACCGGTCTCCCGGTAAAAGACAGGGACCTTGACGGACTGGGTTCTTGCGTCTGACTCCATCCATCCCCTGGGGGCAGCCGTCATGGCGGCGGGTTCCTGGGCCATGGTGTTTTGGATCACCTTAAATGCCCTGGGCGGCAGGCTCCCCCAGTTCACCTGCTTGACCAGCATCCCTTTATAGGGGACCTTTTCATTGTAAAGCAGCTTGGAATGCTGGCGGATATTCTTTACCGAGGTAAAACTCATGATGGTAAAGGTCAGAATAATCAGGGTGGTACAGGTCAGAGCCGTTCTGACCCGCCGGCGGCGGAGGTTGTTGATTCCCATGAAAAAGGAGGCAAAAAAAGCCTTGAACAGGCTGATTTCCCCCTCATTTCCCCTTCTGCCCTGGTTCTGGAACCCTTTCATCTCGTTTTCAAAATGACGGAAGATGATCCAGGTGACGATGGAGGAGAGTCCGATGATGAAAAAAGCCAGGATAATTACGATGGGACTGTAGGCCAGCTCAAAAGCCGGGTGGACCTGGTAGATCACCGCGATGAGCGCAATAAGAATCCCTATAAATCCGACAATCCTCTTATATATACTGATAAAGGCAAAGGCCAGGCGTTCCAGGCAGAAGGCAAAGGGAGCAAACAGAACGATATAGAACAGGACACCGTAAAGGACATCTTTCTGGATGCTTTCAACATGGTCGTAGACCCGCCCTGCCAGGGCCAGGGCATCACCGGATGCCTTGAAGAACCGGTCATACTCTTGGGAGGCAAGGGCCTGTTCCGCATCATCAAGGGCCTGGTTGCCGGCGGCCTGAAGATCCCGGATCTTCTGATTGTTGATTCCCTTTTCCTCAAGGTTGTTGATTCTCGGATTGACCAGGGACCACATGTCCGTTGCCGCAAGAAACTGGGTCGGGGCAATGATAGGGGTTTCATCGACCCTGTACCCTGTACCGGCCGGATGACCCTCCCGGGCATGGGTCAGGATGATCTTCTGGGTCAGCAGGGTATCGGAAAGGGCCAGTTTCAGCCGGGTTCCCGGCTGAAGATAGATGGAGTTGATCAGGGAGGACCGGGTATCGATCCGGCTGTACCAGTGACGGACCGGCAGGGCATCTGTCCGGGCATCCAGAATCCGGATCTTTGTCAGATACCGGAAGGTTCTGGGCTCCAGCAGATTCAGGACGGTTGTCTGGCTGCAATGAAACATGATCAGGTCGGTCTCCATCTTCTCCTTGCTGACCTTGACCCGGTACCGGTCTATTGTGGTTTTCTTTTTATCCACCGCAGCGACGGTCTCCCCTGAAACCGGATCAAATTTATATCCGTCCAGGATCACCTTGTGAAGGGTCAGTTTTTTCGTGGCAATGCCCTTGATATGAAAAAATCCCGATTCATCCACCATCTGGGTGTAAAGGGCCGGTCCCTGGAATGCCAGGACCATGCTGCCCGGGGAGGGGGCATCGGCAAACACGGCCCCGTGTCTTAAAAAATTGGCCCGGCCCCTTAGCTCGGCAAATCCGTTCTTGGGGGTTCTTGAGCCGCCCAGGTCCGGCACCCGGGACAGGGTATGGATCAGAGACGATATGAACCGGCTCTGGCCGGCCGCCCTTTGAATATCGACTTTTTCAGGGCTGTCCCAGGGTGTATTCCAGAACAGACGGACATCGTTGATGCTGACCAGGGAGATTCCCAGAAAGCCGGCCAGGCGGCTGACTTCACCCCCCAGGGCAGGCGTGTCCTTGAAATGGCTTTTCCAGGAACGGTGCAGGGAGGGCCTCAAGGTGTCTTGGAATATGTTTTCCATGCCCAGGGCAAGGGAGGCTTCCTTGCCGGCCATGTTCAGGGCATCGTCCAGTTTCACATAGGGGGGAAAGGGATTGATCGCATTTTTTATATCGTACAGCCATCCGCTGTTGAATGCCCCGATCCCGCTTCCATGGCTGGACAGATGCAGAGAGACAATCGTTTGAATCTTTTTCTTTTTCGCCAGGGTTGTAAAGGCCAGGGCCTCTTCCAGATCAGCCCTGCGGACAAGGGCATTGTCCCGGAGCCTGTTCTGCCGTGCCACGGCCTCGGGAAGCAAGCCCTCTATGATTCCGGTTTCTTCAGGGGTCAGACCGGACAAATTGTTTCGGCTTTCAAGCCGCTTCAGGGTCATCCGCCGGGCGGCAATGGTCTTTATCTGCTTTTCATTTGGTTCTTTTTCCAGGCGCAGCTGCATGAGACGATCGCTCTGGGCGTCAATCTTTGCCCTGACAACATCGAGTATGCACTTTTGAACCTCCCGGCTTTCTTGGGGCTCCAATTGTTCTTTCCCGGTAAACCGGCGGATGAAATCAAGGATCTCTTCTTTTTGAGCAATGATTTTTCCGTATCGGGAAATTTGTTTTTCAAGATCTTCAGACTTGGTATTCAGACTCCAGATCATCTCGCGCATGCCGGCCAGGCCGTTGCCGTGACCGGCCGTGGCCACCAGAAGGACGGATCGTCCGGGCGGATTCTCTTTTAAAAACCCGGCAAGATCCAGGAGAGATGCAATGGAACAGGCCTGATCCGCCCCAGGGGATGTTCCCGGAACAAAAGCAGAGATATCATAGAACGCCTCCACAACGATCAGCTCGTCTTCCAGGGCTCTGTCCCTTCCCTTGACCAGGCAGAAAACGTTTCTGGCATGGGATTGAACCCATTTGACCTCTGAAATAATGGTGGCTGTAACTATTTCATCGGGCAGGACTTTCCCGGCGGTTCCCAAAAAAAATTCGCGGAAATTTTTTTTGGAAACAAGAAACCGGGGAAATTTGACCGGGGACAACTCCATCTTGTCCTGGAACAGAAACTTGTCAGGCACCCCTTCGTAAAGGTAGATCACGGCCCGGGCACCCAGGGCCAGGGCGTTCAGCCAATTCCCTCCGGAATCGAGATCCATGAGGACCAGGCTGCCCTTAATCTCCTTATGATTAAAGTCTTTCATCTCCCCCCTGCCCGCATAGACCAGACGGCCGGTCATTCCGGGTTTGGGAACAGTATCCGGTGAGATGACATTGGACAAAAAAAGGTCTATCTCAAAGATCTTCCCGTTGATGATCATCTGGGTTTGTTTTTTTCGGCGAACCGGATTTTGAAAAGAATGGAAACCGGTATGGGAAAAATCCAGGGCTCTAAAACGGGAATAGATAAATTCGGCGGACTGTTCCGCCCCCCGGGTGCCGGAGCTCCGGTCATGAACCCCGGCAAAGGTTTCAATCAGGTCCGAAAACCGGGTGTTCTGAAAAGATTCGGCCCGGCACCAGCCTGACAAGGGGAAGACGAGAATCAAGAGAAGACAAGACAGCATCCGGGAGATTTTTATTTTTAATGACATGGGTCTATCGCCATTTTTCATTGATCTGCCCCAGGGAGATGGAGAGTTCGTCCCGGCGCTCTATTTTTTCCACCCGGCCGTCACTGACCCAGATGACCCGGTCTGAAACATTGAGCATTTTTAAATCATGGGTGGCTGAAATAATGGTGACGCCCTTTTCCCGGCTGAGCATTTTCAGGAGTTTGATGATCTCTTCCCCGGTTGCCAGATCCAGATTTCCCGTGGGTTCGTCTGCCAGAATAATGGCCGGATCATTGGCCAGGGACCGGGCCACGGCAACCCTCTGCTGCTGTCCGCCGGACAGTTCAAAGGGCCTGTGCTGAAATCTTTTTTCCAAGCCCACCACTTCCAAAAGCGCCATGCCTTTTTCCCGGGCCTCTTCATCCGGGACACCGGCAAAGGTCATGGGCAGGGTGACGTTCTCCAGGGCCGTCATGACCTGGATAATATTAAAGGTCTGGAAGATATAGCCGATTTTCCGGCACCTCAGCCATGCCAGTTCATAGGCATCCAGCTGGGAAATATCGATTTCATCGATGAATACAGCCCCGTCCGTGGGCTTATCCAGACCTCCGATCATGTTAAACAGGGTGGTTTTTCCGGAACCGGACGGTCCCATGATGGAAACATATTCTCCGGTTTTTATTTCAAGATCAATGCCTTTTAATACATGGACAATGTTTTTCCCCAGGGAAAAATCCTTGATCACACCAGATACCCGGACGATATTGTTAGGTTCAGCCATATCCATACCCATTAACTCTTTTCGCCGCACTGATTTTTACAGAATCTATTCCACTCCTGCCGCCCCCGTTGATGCTTTTTTGATTTTTTGTATCAATCCTTTCCCCGCATGGCTTCCACCGGCTGCATTCCGGCGGCCAGGAGCGCCGGGTACAGGACCCCGAGAATGCTGAGGAAACAACCCAGCCCTACGGCTGAGGCCATTGTAATAAACATAAGTCCCATATCCAAATGTTCAAATATCGGGCTGCCGAATTTAAAAAAAGAAGAGGACAGGGCAATGGCGCTCCCCAGAACAACCCCGATCAGAGAGCCCACCAGTCCCTGCAAGGAGGCCTCTATGAGAAAGAGTCTCAAAACAAAGCGGTCCAGGGCCCCCAGGCATTTCATGGTTCCGATTTCCCTGAAACGGTCTGTCACGGCCATGAGCTGGGTGTTTACAATTCCGACAATGCAGACCAGAAGGGACAAAAACAAGATCCACCTCTCCTTGGGGGTCGTGGTATAGGGGGTGCCCGGTTCCGGTAAATCATATCCTTGCTGGGACAATTTTTGAAGGACGACCGTTTCCTGGGCGCTGACCACACCCGAAATCAGGATGGCGTTGGTCTGAATATAGGAATAAAAGGATATGGCCAGAATCAGACTCATGGTCGTAATAAAGGTCCTGAAAAACCGGATCCTTATGCTTTTAAGGGCAATTTCAAGGGACTTTACAAAGGGGAGTTTCACCTGTTTTTCCGGGACGGGTTTTTTTGATCTTATTAAACGCTGCATTGGTTTCCTATATCTCTTTTATCCGGTCCCCATGAATCCAAGACGAAGGGGCTTTCCAGAACAATTGGAAGAATATCGAGTGGTGGTTCTGGATCCTGCTTGAAAAACCATATCGGAAGATCCGGCGCTTCGGTTCATCCGGTCCCCTGATCTTTGATATGCCGGCTTGTTACAGACTGCAGTCCGGCTTTCAGTATATCAATAAAAGGCCGGAAGGTTCAATCCCTATTGATTTTTGGTCCCTGGCATGTCAGTATCCGTGACAAAAAAATGAATAGGAAACCGTGTTCGACGCCTGTTCACTGAGTGTTTGACAAAGAATAAAGATACCCTTATATTTACTGGCAATTATAACCTTAATTTAGGATGAATCCATGGCAGAAAATATTGTTGAGATCCAAGATGACGAATTTGAAGAAAAAATATTAAAATCCGATAAGCCTGTAATGGTTGATTTCTGGGCACCCTGGTGCGGTCCCTGTAAGGCCATTGCCCCGACCGTGGAAGCCCTTGAATCCACCTACGGCGACAAGATGACCTTTGCCAAGCTCAATGTGGATGAAAATCCGGTCAGCCCGAGCAAATACGGAGTTCAGGCCATTCCCACCCTGATTTTTTTTAAGGACGGGGAAATTGCCGAGCAGATCGTAGGCATGGTGGCCAAGGAAAAACTCGAGGAGACCATCCAGGGACTGGTGTAAGGAGCAATTGCCATGGCAGATTACGATCTCGTCATTATCGGCTCAGGGCCGGCCGGGTTAACGGCAGGCATCTATGCGGCCAGGGCCCGGATGAAGGTCCTGGTTCTGGAAAAAGCCGTTCCAGGCGGCCAGATCATCGTCACCGACTGGGTGGAGAACTATCCCGGATTTCCCGAAGGGATTTCGGGGTATGATCTGGCCGAAAAGATGAAGATCCAGGCCGAAAGCCTGGGATTGAAAATTGAAACCGCAGAAGTCCGTTCCCTGAACCTGTCTGAAGATTCCAAGGAGATCATCCTCAAGGGCAGAAGCATCACGGCCAAATCCGTGATCATCGCCTCGGGTGCCTCCCCCAAGAAGCTGGGCATTGGAGAAGACAAGTACATGGGCAAGGGGATTTCCTTCTGTGCCACATGTGATGCCCCGTTCTTCCGGGATAAGACCGTGGTGGCCGTGGGCGGAGGGGATACGGCGGTGCAGGAAGCCATCTTCCTGACCAAATTTGCCAAAAAGGTCTATCTGGTTCACCGCCGGGACGAACTTCGGGCCACCAAGATCCTCCAGGAAAGAGCCTTTGCCAACGATAAAATAGAAATGGTATGGGATACGATCGCCACAGGAGTTGAGGGCTTTTTCGGCATTGAAGGGGTAAGGGTGAAAAATGTCAAAACCCATGAGGAAAAAACCCTGAAGGCAGACGGCTGTTTCATCTGGGTCGGTATTGAGCCCAATGCAGACTTTATCAATGACCAGGTCAAAACCGATGCGTTTGGATTCGTCATGGCCGACGCCCATATGCAGACCAATGTACCCGGGGTCTATGCCGTGGGAGACGTAAGGGACACGCCTTTGCGACAGATCGCCACCGCCGTTGGTGATGCCGCCATTGCCGCTGTTTCTGCAGAACATTATATTGAGAACTTATAAATTATGAAAAAAGTATTGGCTGGCCTATTCCTGGCCCTGTTGATTTCCGGTTGCGGTTTTTTTGACGACGACGGGCCCCGTCAGATGGAAAAAAATGCCGAGCAGCTTGCCGCAGAAGGGGCATCTGAATTCATGAACGAAAATTACACGGCCGCCATCCGGTCCTATACGGATCTCAAGGACTGGTATCCCTTTTCCAAATACGCCATTCTGGCCGAGCTTAAAATCGCGGACGCCCATTTCCGCCTGGAAGAGTATGATGAAGCGGTCCTTGCCTATGAAGATTTTGAAAAACTTCACCCCAGAAACGAGGCCGTTCCCTACGTGATCCATCAGACCGGCCTGTGCTGGTTCAACCAGATCGGAACGGTTGACCGGGACCACGCCCCGGCAATGAACGCCATGGCCCAGTTCCGTCGTCTCATGGAGCAGTTTCCCCAAAGCGAATATGCCCAGGACGCCCCGGATAACATCGAAAAATGCATTAACAATATTGCAGGCCATGAACTCTATGTGGCTGATTTTTATCTAAAAACAAAAAAATATAAGGCCGCCTTAAAGCGATACCAGTACATTGTCGAATTTTACCCCCAGGCCCCCCAGAGCCAAAAAGCCCTGGAAAAAATTCCGGAATGCACCGAGCTTGTAAAGGAAGCGGAACTGGCCAAAGCAGAAGAAGAGAAAGAAGATTAATTTTTCCTTTACTTTTAAAGGATATGGGTGTACTTATTGCGGGTTATATTTTTGATGAAATAAAAGAGAGATTTCTCCGGGAGTATTGAAATGTCCAAAGAATGCGCAATTTGCGGAAAAAAGCCCCTGGTGGGCAATAATGTCAGCCATGCCCACAACCTGAATAAGAGAAGATTCAACCCCAATCTCCAGAGGGTTCGTGCCGTTGTCAAAGAGGGGTGTGTTCGAAAAATCGACGTGTGCACCAGCTGCATCAAAGCCGGCAAGGTCACCAAAGCCTCTTAAAAAGGGTACACGGCAGATACATATTTCCAGAAAGGACCTGTGAGCAACGTTTCACAGGTCCTTTTGCTGTTTCTACAAGATCTTCGAGGCCAGCTCGGCCAGTTCAGACCTTTCCCCCTTTTCAAGGTTGACGTGGGCGTAAAGCTTCTGTCCCTTCATCTTTTCAATAATAAAGGCCAGTCCGTTGGTCTGGCTGTCCAGATACGGGTGGTCGATCTGGAAGATGTCCCCGGTAAAAACGATCTTTGTCCCCTCTCCGGCCCGGGTAATGATGGTCTTTACCTCATGGGGGGTCAGGTTCTGGGCCTCATCCACGATAAAAAACACCCTGACAATGCTCCTGCCACGGATATAGGAAATCGGGGTGATCACGATTTTTTCCTCTTCAATGAGCTCATGAATTCTCTTTGATTCGGAATTGGCTTCATTGGAATGGCTCTGCAGAACCGACAGGTTATCGTACAGGGGCTGCATATAGGGATCCAGTTTTGAAGCCACGTCCCCGGGCAGATAGCCCAGGTCCTTGTTGCTCAGGGGGACCACGGGCCGGGCCACAAAGATCTGCCGGTAATACCGTTTTCTGGCCAGGGCGGCTGCCAGGGCCAGCAAGGTCTTCCCGGTTCCGGCCTTGCCCGAAACCGTGACAAGGGGGATATCCGGATTGAGCATGGCGTTCAGGGCAAAGGCCTGCTCCGCGTTCCTGGGTTTGACCCCGTAACAGACCTGGGGCTGGACCAGGCGGATGGTTTCGGTACTCCCGTCAAACCAGGCAAGGGCCGATTTTGACCCGTTCTTTAAAATCATGTTTTCATTTATATAAAATTCATGATCCGGGCTCAGCCTCGTTTTGTCCGTTTCATGGGGTTTGGCATACAAATCTTCAAATACGTCTGCCCCCACGTTTTCAATGGTTTTCAGGCCCGTATACATATCCGATAAATTTTCAACATACTTGGAATTGTAATTCTCGGTTTTCAGACCGATGGACCTGGCCCGAAGCCTTAAGTTGACATCCTTGGTCACAAAGATCACGTTCTTGAAATCGTGTTGCTTGGCAATGACATAGGCGATGTTCATGATCTTGATATCAGGGGTGATTTCATTGAAATTCTCCTTGATCTTCTGATCCAGCTCCATGTCGAGACGAATGGCAATGGTTCCTTCTCCGTTTTCAATGGGGGCGCCGCCGTTGAGCATCTTATCGCTGGACAGGGCGTCCAGGTTTCTTAAAAAATCCCGGGCATTGGCATTGATGACGTTGTTCCCCTTTTTGAACTTATCCAGCTCTTCAATGACGGTTATGGGGATATAGATGTCATTGTCCTTGAACTGGTGAATGCAGGAACTGTCGTGGAGGATTACATTGGTATCCAGGATAAAGATTTTTCTCATAGGGATCTCCGCAAATAAGGGGGTCTTCCGCATTGTACAACTATATGCGGATACCGGATAATGGGGTTGGAGGTTTTTGGCAGGAAAACGCCGGGCAGCAGAATCTCTCTTGGGGCTTGGGGTGATAAAAAGTATTTTGGGCCCATAAGGTGTCCAAAAAGGGTTAGTAATATGGAACTCTTTTGATCCTAATCCAAATACTCCGATTTTACCATAATAAATTTTCCCGGAGTTATCCAGTATTTTAAAACCGATTTGTTATATAATGATGAGACTCGGCAGATGTTTTCGGAAACAGCGGAACTAATCATTTCTAACCACACGCTTGACATCGGTGACTTTTTTCACCCTCCTCACTTCGGACATAATCTTCCTGAGCTGGTCCGAGCTCTCAACCATGATGGTAAAATAAAAGAGTCCGATCCCCTGTTCAGAGGTCTCGGTCTTTGCACTTAAAATATTGGACTTGTTCTTTGAAATCACCGATGCAATGTCGGCCAGAAGCCCGAACCTGTCGTCGGTCTTGATCTTGATGCTGGCCGGATAGGATTCGGAATAGGACTTGCTCCACTGGACCTCTATCTGCCGTTCATTGCTCATCTTCATGACGTTGAGACAGTTTTTCCGGTGAATGGTGACGCCCTGGCCCTGGGTGATATATCCGATAATAGGATCTCCGGGAAGGGGGTTGCAGCATTTTGAAAATTTGACCAGGATATCGTTGAGCCCCTTGACAATGATGCCGGTATCCGTCTTTTTCCGCCTCCGGCCCACAATTTTCTGGAGCAGGCTTTCTTCTTTGTCTTCTTTTTCCAGATCGGGCAGGGCGCGGTTTAAAATCTGGAGGGGGGTGAGCTTGCCGAACCCCACATGGGCAATGAGGTCGTCAACGGTTTTAAATCCGTACCCTTCGGCGATCTCCCGGATCTTTCCGGATTTTACCAGGCTGTTGAAATTCTGATTCTTCTTTTTAAAGATCTTCTCGCACATCTCCCGGCCCAGGGAAAAGGATCTCTCCTTTTCCCGGGCATTGATCCATGCCCGGATCTTTGTCCGGGCCTTGACGGTCTTGACAAAGTTGAGCCAGTCTGAACTGGGGGCGTGGCCCTTGGTGGTGACGATTTCAATGGTATCCCCGGTTTTAAGTTCATGGGCCAGGGGCACCAGTTTCCCATTGACCTTGGCCCCGGTACATTCGGCTCCCACCTCGGTGTGGATGCTATAGGCAAAATCCACGGGCGTGGCCCCCTTGGGCATGGTCTTAATCTCCCCCAGGGGGGTGAACACGTAAATTTCATCGGGGTAAAGGTCAATGCGGACATTCTCAAGGAACTCATCCGGGTCATTGTAATTTTCCTGGTTTTCCACGAGATTCCGGATCCAGGCAAACAATTCCCCGGTGTTTTCTTCCACCTTTGTTCCTTCTTTGTAACTCCAGTGGGCGGCAATGCCGGATTCGGCAATCCGGTCCATTTCATGGGTCCGGATCTGGATCTCCACCCGCTCCCCGCTGGGACCGATCACCGTGGTGTGGATGGACTGGTACATATTGGGTTTGGGGTTGCCGATATAATCCTTGATCTTATAGTAGATGGGCTTCCACATGGAATGGATTCCCCCCATGGCCGCATAACACTGGGGAACCGTATCCATGATGATCCTGAAGGCAATGACGTCATAAATTTCCTCAAAATCCAGGTCCTGGGAGATCATCTTCTGGTAGATGGAATAGTGCTGCTTGTACCGTCCCTTGATCTCGCAGGGCAGTTCCATCTCCTCCATCTTATAGTGGAGCCGGGTGCTGACCTCTTTGATATACTCTTCTTTTTCATGCCTGGCCCGGTTTACCAGGGCGTCGATGCGCTCATACTCATCCCGCAGGGTGTAGTAAAAGGCGATCTCCTCCAGTTCGTGCTTCATCCAGAAGATCCCCAGGCGGGCGGCAATGGGGGCATAGATGTCCAGGGTTTCCTGGGCAATGGCCGCCTGTTTATCCGCGTTCCTGTGGTACTTGAGGGTTCGCATATTGTGAACCCGGTCGGCCAGCTTGATCAGGATCACCCGGATATCATCGGCCATGGCCAGGATCATCTTTCTTAAGGATTCGGCCTGCTGGGCGATCTTGGTGGAAAAAGGAAGGGCCGACAGCTTGGTCACCCCCTCCACGATATGGGCCACTCCGGGGCCGAACATGGCCGTGATATCCTCTTTGGTGGCAGGAGTGTCTTCAATGACATCGTGGAGAAGGGCCGCGGCAATGGATTCCAGGTCCAGCCTCATGTCGGCGAGGATGTGGGCCACCTCCAGGGGATGTGAAAGATAAGGCTCTCCGGAAAGGCGGACCTGGCCGTCATGGACCCGGGCCGAATAGATATAGGCCCGGTCTATGATGTCCGGGTCTGCATCCGGACTGTACTCGTAAATCTTATCCAGTATATCGGTAATTCGGATCATTTACACTGATCTTACCCTGTTGTTGCCTGGGTGAAAAACATTGTCCGTCCAAACCCGGCTAGTAGGCTTTGGCAAATAAAACCCTTTTCTTACTGGGATTGTCACAGCAGATACACCTGCCCTCTTCTTCGGGGCTGTCAAAGGGAATGCACCGGATGGTCACGGAAAGGTCCTGTTTGATCTTTTCTTCGCACTCTCCCGAGCCGCACCAATGGGCATGGACAAAGGCCCCATTGTTGTATCCCCCGGCCTTTTGATAGAGGCTGTAGAACTCTTTTTTGGAATCAATGGAAAAGGTGTTTTCTTTTTGATAGGCCAGGGCCCTCTGGAAGAAATTCTTCTGGATATCATCCAGGATATCAGTGATGGTTTCCACGAATCCGTCCCGGTCCATGGATTCTTTTTCATTGGGTGCCTTGTCCCTGCGGGCCATGAATACGGCGTTGTTTTCAATGTCCCTGGGTCCCAGTTCCACCCGGACGGGAATGCCTTTTTTTACCCATTCCCATCCCCGGGCACCGCCGATGTCCCGGTCATCTATCTCCACGGTCACCCTGCGGCCGTGGAAGTCTTTCTTGTTCAGGGCCTGTTTGAGTTGCTCTGCGCTTTCCAGGACTTGGGAATTGTCCGAGCCTTTCTTGACAATGGGAAGGATCACCACATGGGCCGGAGCCACCCGGGGGGGGACCACCAGGCCGTCATCATCGGAGTGAACCATGATCATACCGCCGATCATCCGGGTGGAGGTTCCCCAGGACGTGGTCCAGGCGTACTCTTCCTGGCCTTCTTCATTCTGGAACTTGATTTCGGAACTTTTGGCAAAATTCTGGCCCAGGAAATGGGAGGTCCCGGCCTGGAGAGCCCTTTTGTCCTGCATCATGGCCTCAATACAGGTGGTGTTGTCTGCCCCTGGGAAGCGTTCGGATTCAGATTTTTCTCCTTTGATCACGGGCATGGCCAGCCAGTTTTCCACAAAATCCGTGTACAGGTCGAGCATGTCCAGGGTTCGTTTCTCGGCCTCCTCCTTGGTGGCATGGGCCGTATGCCCCTCCTGCCACAAGAATTCACTGGTCCGCAGAAACATCCGGGTCCGCATCTCCCAGCGGACCACATTGGCCCATTGGTTGAGGAGAATAGGCAGATCCCGGTAGGAGGAAGTCCACCGGGACATGGACTCGCCGATGATGGTTTCAGAGGTGGGGCGGACAATCAGGGGCTCTGCCAGTTCCCCGGCCGGTATCAGGGTACCGTCCGGTCCCTGCTCCAGCTTGTGGTGGGTGACCACGGCGCATTCCTTGGCAAATCCCTCCACATGCTCGGCTTCCTTTTCAAGGTAGCTTAGGGGAATAAACAGAGGGAAATAGGCATTTTTCACCCCGGTTTCCTTGAACATGGCATCCATCTGATTCATGATATTTTCCCATATGGCAAACCCCCAGGGCTTGATCACCATGCAGCCGCGTACCGGTGAATTTTCAGACATGTCCGATGCCTTGATGACCTCCTGATACCACTGGGGATAATCTTCCTCCCTTGTGGGAGAGATTGCCGCCTTACTCTTTTTTGCCATTCACTTCCTCCAAAAACAATTTGATTCTATTTTTCCATTTTGTCTATTTCATCCAGCAGAACTTCAACAAGCCGGTCCTGGTCCACTTTTTTGACAATCTTTCCCTTCTTAAACAGGATGCCCCGGCCGTCTCCTCCGGCAATGCCGATATCGGCCTCTTTTGCCTCACCGGGCCCGTTCACAACACACCCCATGATAGCAACTTTAATCTCTTGGGAGCGCTCAAGTAAAGCTTTTTCTGCATCCTCTGCGATTTTAAAGAGATTGATCCGGCACCGGCCGCAGGTGGGGCAGGAGATCAGTTCCGGTCCCCGGCTGCGGAGCCCTAAGGCCCGTAAAATCTCGTATCCGGTCCGGATCTCTTCCACGGGATCCCGGGTCAGGGAAACCCGGATGGTATCCCCAATGCCCTTGGACAGAATCATGCCGATGCCTAAGGCAGATTTGGTAATACCGGCAAAAAGCCCGCCGGCCTCGGTCACCCCCACATGAAACGGCACATCGGTCTTCGGGGCCAGCATCTCGTAAGCCCGTACCGTGCGCTCCACATCCGAGGCCTTGAGGGAGACCTTGATATCATAAAACCCCAGATCTTCAAGAATGCGGATATTGGAAAGAGCACTCTCGACCATTCCCTCGGCCGTGGTCCCATGTTTTTTTTCGATCTGTTTTTCAAGGGAACCGGCATTGACCCCCACCCGGATGGGCAAAGAATGGGCCCTGGCGCAGTCGACCACTTTTTTGATTTTTTTTTCATCCCCGATATTGCCCGGATTGATCCTGAGGGCGTCGGCACCGGCTTCGGCAGAGGCAATGGCCAGCCGGAAGTCAAAGTGAATATCTGCGATCAAAGGGATATTGATCCGGTCCTTGATTTCCTGGATAGCCCGGGCATCCTCCATATCCGGAACCGCCACCCGGATGATGTCGCATCCGGCCCGGGTAAGTCCATGGATCTGATGAACCGTTGACTCGACATCCCGGGTATAGGTGTTGGTCATGGACTGGACCGACACAATTGAGTCCGAGCCCACCCCTACGCTTCCGACCTTGATCTGCCGGGTTTTTCTTCTCTCTTTAACCAAAGACATTGGGGAATTTCCTGCTCTATTTTGATAAATACATATGAATAAAATACCACATCAAGGGGTGCTTATTCAAATAATTTACATGGAATGCCCTTGAAAACGGAAGAAAGTACTTCCAGGGACCGGTTCAGGTTTTCAAGGTTAAACACTTCCAGGGAAACGGTTCCGGAGTATCTTTCCAGGATCCGGACCGTCCGGGCAAACAACTCCCGGGGCAGCCGGTCCAGGCCGATGTGATCTTTGGGTCTGGGCCCTGAAAAATCCACCCCGTGGAGGTGGATCACGGCCAGCCGGGCAGGGTAGGTCTCAAATGTCCTTTCAAGATCGTGGCCGTACTTGAAATGGTGGCCTGCATCCATGCATAGACGGATCGGATACTTCTCCAAAAAAGGATCCAGAAGGACCGGGGAATAATCCAGGGTTTCAACGGATACGGCTTCCGGACGGTCGAGCCTGGGAATGAAAAGATCCATGCCGTCCATGGCCCGGTCTTCCCAGTCCGGACCTCCCCCTTCGGGCCTTTCCAGGTGAAGGGTATGGGTGGTGGGGGAAAGGGGCTCAAGCCTCTCCATCAACCTGAGCAGGGTCTGTGCAGCCCTTTCCCGGTCCGGCCGGGCCGGGGCGGTAAGGCTGACGTCCACGGGAAGATGAATATTATAGGTCAGGTCCAGATCCCGGCCAAGAAGGGCCAGCTCGGTCACTTCCGCCCTGGAGGGCAGCACCTCTTCGGGCAAGCTTTCAAAAACCAGGATCTCAATCTCATCAAAGACGGGGCCCAGTTTTTTCACGTTGGGAAGGATGTAATCCGGAAAGATAAAAGAAGTGGTTCCAAGGCGGAAGGGCTTTCCGGGTTTTTCCCCCTTGCTTCCGGCTTTCGGCTTTTGACTTTCGGCTTTCATACCGCCCACCCGATTAGAAAAATAACTGCCAGGGCGACAACCACAGCGACCAGGGCGGAAAGCATCATCAGCTCACAGGCCATCCTGATCTTTGATACGGACGGATCCGGGAACCGGGCTCCGATATAGGGTTTATCCACCATCTGCCCGTGGTATACATTGGGACCGCCCATCCTCATGGCCAGGGCCCCGGCAAAGGCGGCCTCGGGAAACCCGGCATTGGGGCTCTTGTGATTCCGGGCTTCTTCAAAGGCGGTCTTCAGGGCCGTTACTCCCCTTTTGGGAGAGAGGATAAATGCAGCCCCGGAGATCACGAACATGGAGAACCGGGCCGGAATATAATTGGCCATGTCGTCTATCCGGGCCGAAGCCCTGCCGAACAATATATAGGCATCATTCTTATATCCCACCATGGAGTCCAAGGTATTGATCATCTTATAGGCCAGGGCTCCGGGAACCCCCAGCAGAAGAAAGAAAAACAGGGGGGATAAAAAACCGTCCACAAAGTTCTCCGCCACCGTCTCAATAGCGGCCCGGGTCACGGCTTCCCGGTCCAGGGTCTGGGTCTCCCGGCCCACGATCATGGCCACTTTGTTCCTGGCCTCCGGAAGATCCCCGGCCATAAGGGGAATGGCCACATCATGGGCGGCCGTAACAAGACTTTTAACGGAAAAACAATAAAAAAGAAGTACCCCCTGGACAATTATTCCTACCACGGGATGAACGGCAAGGGCCAGCTTCACCACTCCCAGAGAGACAACCCATACCACAGCGATGAGAAAAAGGGCAAAGACCAGACCGGATAAAAAGAGGTTGGTAAAAGCAGCCCTGAATTTTTTTTCAAAAAAGGAGATGGCCCTGCCCATCCAGACCACCGGGTGGGGCAGCCATCTGGGGTCCCCGGCCAGGGCGTCCAGGACAAAGGCAATCAAAAGGATGGCCGGGTATCCGGAGTGTTCAGCCATTTTGAATCACCTTTTTTATGCTCACAGCCAGTTTTGTATTGATCTCCCGGGTCTTAAGGGAAAACCGGACAAACTGCCGGGTCAACCCGTAAAAGTTGGTGCAGTCCCGGATCAGGATCTTGTCCTGGCCCACCCTGGCACAGAATTCCGGGGCTGTGAAGCCTTGAAGCTCGGCCAGGATAAAATAGGTGGAACCGGGATAGATCTTAAGCCCCGGGCATTCTTTTACGGCGTCCGTAAAGATTTGTTTTTCCCTGAAGGTAAACTCTCGTGTGGCTTCATAAAAGGAAAGGATAAATTCAGGCTGGTCAAAGACCCTGGAGATGACGCTCTGGGCCAGGGAATTCACACTCCAGGGCTGGTAATAGCGGAAGAGCTTTTCGATCAGGGCCCTGTCCCCGCTTAAGAAGCCGGTCCGCAACCCCGGGATTCGAAAGATCTTGGACATGGAGGAAAGAACCAGAAGATTGGAATACCGGGTCCGGGAAACCAGGGAGATCTCATCTGCGAGGTCTGCAAAGGGAAGATAGGACTCGTCAATCACAAAACAGGTCCCAGGATGGCGCTTGAGCAGAAACTCGATCCTATCCCTGGATACCAGGGCTCCGGTGGGGTTGTTGGGGTTGCAGAAAAAGACCAGGTCAGCCTGCCCGGCCAGATCGGAAATTTCATCCATATCGGGCTGAAATCCCTGTTCGCTTCGGGCCAGGGCATGGGTGTACTCGATCCCGTGCATGGCGCAGGCATCTTTGTAATCCGAATATGTGGGACCGCAGATCAGGACTTTTTTGCTGTTCAGGGCCATGGGAACGGCATAGATGAACCAGGTGGTGCCGTTGCCGGCCATGACCTGGTCCGGATCAATGGCATGGAATCTTGCAAAGCCCTTTCTCATGGTCAGGGCATCGGGCTCGGGCAGGGAAAGAAGGGTCCCAAGGTTGTTCTCGATCATGTTTGAAATCTCAGGGGGCGGTCCCAGGGGATTCAGATTGGAACTCATGTCAATGATCTCTTGGACAGGGCATCCCAGTTTTTGGGCCAGCTCCTGCTTGTTGCCTCCGTGACCGATAATCATAGCTCGTTTCCTTATTATTGAAGTCTCAGTTGAATGCAGCTCCGGCGCCCAGAAAAAGCAACGCCTCCATGACCTCGGTCATGGCACCCAGCATATCCCCGGTGATGCAGTTCATCTTTTTTTTGTAAAAGCCCAGTATCAATACCAGACCGATGATAAAAAAAAGATTTAAAACCAGTCCCCTAACTCCCAGGAACAGAGAGAACAACAGGGGAATCAGGCAATAAAAAAAGTCTTTCAGGCCGATGGCCCGTTCAAACAGATCCAGTCCCGTGCCTGTCCCTTTTCTGCCGTAATTTAAAAACCGGATGCCGAAAATCATGGAAGCCCTTGAATATGCCGGGACGATCAGCAGCAGGACTATGATTTGAAAGGGGGCCAGGGTGGTCTTCAGGGAATAGATGCCGGCAAGCTTCAGGGCCAGAACAGCCCCTACGGCCACCAGCCCCATCATTCCGATGCGGCTGTCTTTCATGATTTCAAGGGCCCTTTCCCTGGGCCGGTGGCTGAATATCCCGTCGGCCGCATCTCCCAGGCCGTCCATATGAAAGGCCCCGGTCACGGCCAAAAGAAAAACCACGTCCAAAAGCGCGGCCACGGGCGGAGCCCACAGCCGGGAAACCAGGAGATCCGCAAGGATCAGGAGTCCCCCCAAGATCATCCCCACCACCGGAAAAAACCGGATCATGGCCATGGGGGACCAGGCAACATCTTTTCCCGCCGGAAGGATGGTGATAAACAGAAGAGCCGATCGTAGGCCGGATAAAAAATTTGATTTCATATTACTCTTTTCGGGTCTGATAGAACATTCCGCGCTGCTGGAGCGTTGATTCGATCCGGCCTTCCATGACCAGCCGTTTCAACAGAATCTCAAGCTCCCCGATATCCAGGTTCAATGCCGTTCCAAGGTCCTGAACCGTACAGGGCCTTCTATGGATGGTCTCCACCACCATGGCTTCCATATCCTGATCCAAATTCCCATGCCCTGATTTCAGGTCTTTTACCCTGGCGATGATTTCGATATTCCCGGCATCCAGGATCCGGGCAACCCGCTCCAATTCCTCTTTTGATGCCGGTTCAAGACCGGCCAGGGTGCCGGGCCTGTCCAGGGTATTGAGCTGGACCCGGTCCGGCCGGATCTCCCGGATGATCTCCCCAAGTCTTTCAAGCTCCTGCCTTGAATCATTGATCCCGGGCAGGATAAACACCTCCAGCCAGATCTTTCCCGTAAAGGACCGGGCAAAGGTCTTAAGACCCCGGATCAGTTCATCCACGCCGGGTCCCCTGCCGGGGCGGTTTATCTTTCTATAGGTCTTTTGGCTCACTCCGTCCAGGGAGGGAATCACAAGATCGGCCCGGGACAGGTCCTTTCTGACTCCTGGATCCCCCAGCAGGGTGGCGTTGGTCAGTACGGCCACCCGGGTATTGGGTTTCTTTTCTTTGATATGGTCGATTACCCGGCCGATGCTGATGTTCAGGGTTGGCTCTCCGGAACCGGAAAAGGTCACATAATCCGGATCAGGATGGTTTTCAAAATAATGATCCAGTTCTTTTTGAACCGCTTCAAAGGGAACATACTCCCGGCGCTCCAAAGTCAAATCCGTGGTTTGACCGCATTCGCAATAGATACAGTCCAGGCTGCAGACCTTGTGAAAGACCAGGTCCACCCCCAGGGAGAGCCCCAACCGCCGGGAAGGGACCGGACCGAAAATATGTTTATAACTCATGAAGCTTCCATATCTACTCTTTAGGCTTAATCTGGACGCCGATCCCTGCCACGGTCAGAACCACCCGGTCTGCCGCCCCGGCGATTCTCTGGTTCACAAAACCGGCAAGGTCCCTGAACTGCCGGGCAAGGGCGTTGTCCGGGACGATCCCGGTTCCGACTTCATTGGCCACCAGGAAAACAGGGCACTGGCTTTTTTTCAAGGCCTTAACCAGTTTCTCCGTATATTCAAAGATCTTTGATTCATCTTCTTCCTGGACCATAAGATTGGAGGTCCAGAGGGTCAGGCAGTCCACCAGGATGACGTCTGCTTTTTCAGAACGGGTTTCAATGACTTCATGAATATCCACGGGCTCCTCAACGGTCTGCCAGTCCTTTCCCCTCTCAGCCTGGTGTTTGGCCACCCGCCTGTCCATTTCCGGATCCCTGGGAACCGAGGTGGCCAAAAAGATCTTTTCCGGTCCACCGATCCCATTGGCCTCATCCAGGGCAAAACCCGACTTCCCGCTTCTGCATCCTCCGATAACCAGGGTAATTTTATGGTCCAAAAGACTGTCCTTTGTTATGATTCCGTTATAAAGCAGACCAAGAATAACGGATCAACCTTTGCACCGCAACTGAAAATTTTAAAACTTTTTCCGGGACATACCCGGAACTTTCCATGAATCCAAACGATTTGGAAAGAATTATTATGTTTACAAGTTATATTGATTCATGTAGGACTATACCCAATGACCGAGAGTCAGAACAAGACATGAAAATCCTGGATATAGAATGGTTCAGGAAGAACTATTCCGGTGCAGTTCCGGCTTCTTTCATATTTAATTTTTTTAGGAGGCAGGTGTGATCAGTCGCAGTACTGTTAAGATTCTAAATTTGAAACCCGTAACCCGCAAGATGTGTTACGATTTTTATATTGAAATCAACTCTGAACTGGAAACGCCGGACTCTATTATCGAATCTATCTCCTGGTGGAAGGAAGACAAGGAAAAACTCAACCGCCTCTGGTGGGTTCTCAACTATTATTCGGAACAACTCGACCCTGACCGGAACCTGAGGGCCCATGTTGAAAGCCATCTGGATGCCCTGGCCGTCAAAGCCAAACCAGAACCCGAGCCCGAGGATGACCCGGAATCCGAAGCCCCTCCTGCATGATCTTTTCTTTGCCCCAACCTTGCAAAAATCAGAAAGGTTTTCATCTTTTTCTTAAATTTTTATGCCGCGTTGGGGTTTAATTATTGCTTTCACTTCCGGCATTCCATATGTCTACAATGGTTTTATTGCCCGGATACTCCACCGTCTTATACCGGGTGATATTGGAAAGCTTTTGGGTAATTCTTCCCAGCCGGTCGGCCTGGCTTTTTATGGCGTTTAAGCCCCTGTCCACGGTTTCCTCATCCTCTGTTCCCAATAAAAGCAGATCTGAAAAACCGATAATGGCCTGAAGGGGCTGGTTGATCTCATGGCAGACCGCTCCTGCCATTTCAAGAACCCCCTGGAGCCTCTCTTTTTCAGCCGTCTCCTTTTCACTGGCCCTTCTCTGGGAAATATCCGTGACAATGGCAATGGTCCAGTTCATGGGATCCTTGGTGTCCGAGCTGTTGAGGCGGATATTGGCCGGGAATGTGGTCTTGTCTTTTCTGACCACTTCAATCTCATAGTCTGAAATCCCGTGGCTGGTCAACTCTTTATGGATGATATCCCCGGCCAGTTCATAATCTTCAAGGTTTTTGTAGATCATCCTGGAGCTTTTGTCCTGAAAATCCTGTTTGGATTCATACCGGAACATCCTGACCATTTCCTGGTTTACCCATTTAAATACCCGGTCCTCGACCAGGGCAATCCCCACGGGGGACGACTCCAGAATCTTTTCCAGCACCAGGCTCTGGCGATTGATCTTCTCTTCAGATTCTTTTCTCTCAATGGCCAGGGCCACATACCGGGAAACCGAATCCAGAAGCTCCAGATCCCTGGGCTGATAGGTATCGGCAGAGTGGTAGTCCTGAATCACCATGGCCCCGATCACCCGGTCCCTGATGATCAGAGGCGCGCCCAGCCAGACCTTGCTGACCTGGCCGATGACCTCACTCTTCCGCTGCCGGGCAAATTCAATGATGTCTTTTTCATAAAAGATTATGGGCTGACAGGATTGGATCACCTCTCCGGTAAGTGAAGCGGTCCGGCTTAAATGGGGAATGTCGGGCGGACATTTTTCTTTTTCGTCCACGCGGTAGGCAAAGGTGAGGGTGTCCCGGTCTTCATTGAAAAGGGAAATACAAAAATTATTCACCGGAAAAATTTTTCCCAGAGAAGCGTGAATGGCCCTGTACAATTCATCCAGGTTGCGGGTGCTGACCAGGGCCTCGGATATTTCCAAAAGAATCCCCAGGCTCTCATAGTGATCCCTTTCTGGCAGGGGTTTCCAGGGCTCATCTTTCATATTTTACTTTCCCCTAAATCATTATTCCTTGTTGAATACTCTGTTTTTATGCCATAATGCATGAACAGGGTATAGACAAATAGTATAACAAGTGTTTTATTAAATGAGTAGCAATAAATAACAATATAGAGGTTGCCGCTAAACAGCCCACGGAAGACCGTTTATGAAATCCATTGAAGAACTCTCCCTTTTATATGAAATCAGTGAAGCCCTGAACCAGCACATGGACATGAAAAAATCCCTGTTCAAGGTCTTGAGCGTATTGTCCGAATCCCTGAGCCTGGTCAGGGGGATCATCTTCCTGACCAACTCGGAAACCGGGGAGATCCGGATCGAGATTGCCCACGGTATTTCAGAGGAAACCACCAAACAGATCAAATACCTGCCCGGGGAAGGGGTCATCGGCCAGGTCATTGAATCGGGAAAACCGGCCGTGGTTCCCAGGATCAGCAAGGAACCCCTTTTTCTTGACAAGACCCATTCCAGAAAAATTACCGAAGGCCAGGAATACTCCTTTATCTGCGTTCCCATCAAAAAGGAAAACCGGGTGGTGGGCGCCATTAGTGCGGACCGCCCCTTTGAAGGAAAACAGCCCTTAAAACAGGGAGAAAAACTCTTGTCCGTGGTGGCGGCCATGGTGGCCCACCATGTGATCAACATCGAGACGATCCGGGTGGAAAAGGAACAGCTTAAGACCGAAAACCTAAGGCTCAAGTCCGAGCTTGAAAACCGGTACAGCTTTACCAATATCATCGGAAATTCAAACAAGATGCGGGAGGTCCTCCAGATGATCTCCCAGGTCTCGTCCTCTTCGGCCACGGTCCTGATCCGGGGGGAAAGCGGAACGGGAAAAGAGCTGGTGGCCAACTCCATCCACTACAACTCGGCCCGGCATCACAAGCCCTTTATCAAGATCAACTGCGCGGCCATCCCGGAAAACCTCATTGAAAGCGAGTTGTTCGGCCATGAGAAAGGCGCCTTTACCGGGGCCTCCCACCAGAAAAAAGGGAAGTTTGAGATGGCCGACACGGGCACCATTTTCCTGGATGAGATCGGAAACATGGATCTTTCCGCCCAGGTCAAGCTTTTAAGGGTGCTCCAGGAAAAGGAATTTGAGCGGGTGGGTTCCTATAAACCCATCAAAACCGATGTCAGGATCGTGGCAGCCACCAACGCCAACCTGGAGGAGATGGTCCAGCAGGGAAAGTTCAGGGACGACCTCTACTTCAGGCTCAATGTCTTTCCCATCTACATTCCCTCCCTGCGCATGCGCAAAACCGACATCATCCTTCTGGCCGACCATTTCCTGGAAAAATACAGAAAAGAGCATGGAAAAGAGATCAAGCGGATCACCACCCCGGCCATTGACATGATGATGGAGTACCACTGGCCCGGAAATGTCCGGGAGCTGGAAAACTGCATTGAACGGGCCGTGATCCTCTGCAATGAAGGGGCCGTCCACTCCTATCACCTGCCCGCCACCCTCCAGACCGGCACCAAGTCCAAGACCCTGCCCCTCTCCCTGGAAGAGGCCGTGGGCAACCTGGAAAAAGAGATCCTCATGGACTCCCTGAAAAACACCCGGGGAAACATCAAAAAGGCGGCCAAACTCATCAACATCACGGTGAGAAAATTCTCCTACAAGGCGGCCCGGTACAACATCAACTATAAAGATTACCGCTAGGCAGAATCCTGGATTCTTAGTACAAGAGATAAATTCTTTCAATAAATGGGGAACATCAAGGATATTTGATGAATATCATGTCTCCGATCAAAGTCCGCAGCACTCTTTTACGGGAGATCGGTTAATCTTCATTCCCTTTCAAACAAGATTTTATGGTCGACCAGATTCATCCCTTTAATACGGGCCTTGATGATTTTCTGATCACCAAATATATCCACGATGCGCCAGGAATCCGGCCCTTCAGGCTCCACAATATCGACAGACTCGAGCAGCAGTTGTTCTTCATTGTCCTGAACTATATACGCATTTGCTTCACACATGGGGTATCATCTCCTTTAATTTTTCCAACGCTTCCTGTCCCAAATGAGGCAGCGGTTCTTTAACGATACCGACTATTTTGACCCGCTCCTTGGAAAAGGGGAGAAGGATCTTAACAGCCGGGCTGGAAATTACTGCCTCTGCGATCTTGGGCGTCACCTCGCCAAGCATGGCGTTGGCCCAGGTCACGGCTATGGGCCCAAGGATGAAATCAACCCTGGGCGCCGTATAACAGATCGCGCTTTCACCACTGGCACCCCGATTGGCACCGGCTTTAATCATCTGGGCAGTTGCAATGGCATTGGTGCCCAGGGCAATCACTTCCAGAGACTCACCGAAGATTGTCTTTACATACTTAATAAGCGTTGCGCCAATTCCGCCGCCCTGACCATCAATAACACAAACAGATACCATCGGCATAACACCTTTCCCATAAAAAAAGCCATAAAGGTTACACTTCCACCAACCTTCTTGGCCGTTTTTGATTCCGCTATCGAATTAGAAAAGAATACCTTCTTGGTATCTGATGAGTTAATTTTATGCCAGATCCGGAGTTGCATGTCAATCCAAAGATCGAGCCCATGGGGAAACCCGTCTTTAGCTTTTAGCCTCGCCGATGTGGGTATCTTGTATGCCGTGCTGTTTTAAAAAAATGATTGGGTAGCCCGAACTCCGGCCAGAAGTATCCGCCACAATCTTTATAAAAAAAGAAGACATCAGTTAAGGCTTGACAATGACAGAATCATTGAAGTAAGAACAACACTCAAGCTGGTGTGATTGAAATTGCACCATTATATTTGCGATTTTTTCATAAGTTATATGTATATAAGCCAAGAAGGCCTGATGTGAAGCAGGATCTCTTGGCTTTTTTATTTTCCGAAAAGGAGGATGCTGTAAAATATTAACTTTACAGGTATGAAATAAGAAACAGGGAAGGCAGCACAACTGTCCGCTCAAATATCCCGTGCCGCCTTCCCCGGGCAAGCCCCGTGTCGCACCCTCATGGGCAGAACGGAGAGCCTATCCTTTTCTTTAACACCATCATCTGAAGGTGTCAATCATGGGTGGCTTTCCTTTGACGCAGCCCCTTATTTTCTGCCTGCCATACCCCTTTGTCGCGTTTGGTCCCTCTGACTCCCGACCGGACAAAAATACCGGTTAAAGAGTCTTAAAGCCGGGGCCGGCGCATGGGGAAAGGATGCCCATGAAAATTCCAAACGATTTTTTTATCATCTACCAGCCCAAGTACCGGGTCCCCTGCATTTTTGATCTCCATTCCCGGGGGCTGTTCAAAACCCGGCCCTTTGTCACGAAACATTTTGGCTTCAGAGTTCTGGGAAATCCATGCGGCCGGGTTAAACTTCAATGCGCCTGGCTTGTGGAAACCCGAACTACGGATAAAAAATCCGGCCGGACCTGGGGATTTGCCGTTGAGGAGCGATTCCTGGACCTTGACCGTGCCCTTGAGCCAGTCACAGGTGGGTTGGAAAAGGCTTTTCCCGATAAAGAGACCTGCAGAAAAACCCTAAAGAACCTGAACGAGTGGCGCGAGAGCTATCTTCCCCAGGAAAGCAATTCCTCTACAGAGGATCTTGAACGAAAAATTCAGGCTTCCATTGTGGATCACAAGTCCCGGTTGCGCAGCGAACTGGTTCATAAAAACCATGACTGGATTATGGCCGGCCTGCCCCGAACTCTTCAGGATTTCAGGACTTATCTCTATCCAGCGGTCAGGGATCACCTCATTCAAACCTACCGGGAATTGGGAGGGGAATCTGACGAGGCTCGGGTAATCCGTCTCTTGGCCCTGTTTCTCCATATTTTTGACCACGGAGAAACGGATCTGTTCAAAATGCACGATTGGGGAGGGTTTCAGTCAAAAGATCAGGTCTGGGAGTGCTGGTCCGGATTCACGGGTTCCGAGGATGAATCCAGACAGCTTTACAGCACCATGGATAGGGTTTTTCGACCTCTTGCCAAAAAAATAGCTGCCTGACGCGCAGTTGAAAACCTCAACAACCTTTAACAAAAGGAGTAAACGCTTATGCAGGAAATGGAAAATGTCATGTACGTAAAAAATGCGCCCCCTCTAGGCTCGGATCCGGATACTATCTTTTTTGTCCAGGTAGATGCCACCAAATGCCAGGCATGCGGGGAGTGTGAGAACCACTGTGCCACCGGGGCCATTCAGCCGATCAACGATGAAGGCATCCGACAGGTACTGAATCCGGCTGCCTGTATGAACTGCGGCCAATGCCTTATCAACTGTCCCTACGGCGCCATTTACGAAGGCGTCAGCTATGTGAATGAAATCTTTGAAAAGCTCAAAGACCCGGATACCATAGTGGTATCCATGCCAGCACCTTCAGTGCGCTATGGTTTGGCCGAATGTTTCCTCCGCCCGGTGGGAACCTATGCCGGCGGCAAGATGCATGCTGCTCTTAAGGCACTTGGATTCGACTATGTCTGGGACAACGAGTTCACCGCAGACGTCACCATCATGGAGGAAGGAACAGAACTGATCGAAAGGATTGCAAAGCCTGACAAGGAAAAACCCCTTCCCCAGTTCACGTCCTGCTGTCCCGGCTGGATTAAATTTGTGGAGTCTTTCTATCCGGATCTCCTGCCCCATGTCTCCACCTGCAAGTCCCCCATCGCCATGCTCGGCCCCCTGGCCAAGACCTATGGTGCCCATGAAACCCACTGCCGGCCGGAAAAAATCTACACGGTATCCATCATGCCTTGTATCGCCAAAAAGTACGAGGGCCTCCGCCAGGAAATGGCCGACTCCGGGTTCAGGGACATCGACGCCACCATCGACACCCGGGAACTGGCCTATATGATCAAACGGGCCGGTATCAATTTTGAAACCCTGCCGGACCGGAAGCCGGATCCCATCCTGGGTCAGTCCACGGGTGCAGCCACCATCTTCGGCAACAGCGGCGGAGTCATGGAGGCGGCCTTGCGGCTGGCCTATGAAAAATTATCCGGCAAAACCCTGAAGGACCCGGCCATCAAGCTGGTCCGTACCCGTGAGGGCATCAATACGGCCGAAATCGATGTGCCCAATTTTGGGACGGTTAAAGTGGCAGTGGCCAGCGGCCTGACAAATGCCGCCAAACTCTGTGATGAGGTCCGGGCCAAAATGGCGGACTATCACTTTATCGAGATCATGACCTGTCCGGGCGGATGCGTCAACGGCGGTGGTCAGCCCGTGGACCCGGAAGTGCGGACGGCTTCACTTGCCCGCAAGATCAGACTTGCCATGACCCGGCGGACCGGATCCGCTATTCAGAAGGGAGAGATTATATGAAAAAGATACATGTCTCAAGACGCGGCTTCATTAAAACTGTCAGCCTAGCAGCAGGATACGCGGCCATCGGTGCACCCCTGATCCCCATGGCCGGGGCTGCTGAAATCGATTTTGTGGGTACCCGTCAAAAATCGGTGTACCAGGCAGATACCAAAATATACAAGATCCGGAAGTCCCAGGACAATCCCATGGTTCAAAAGCTCTATGACCCCAAACACGGATTTCTGCATGACGGGCCCGGCGGCCACATGTCCCACCATTTGCTTCATACCCATTATGTGGACCGAAGCGAACGGATAAAAGCATTAAAAGAAAAGGGCTTTCAACTGAGCCTGTAACCCGGAAAAACCGCCGGTCCTGTCAGGGCCGGCGGTCAATAGGAAAATTTCAACATGACGCCGGTCCTCTTTTCACTCCGCACTGTCCCCACATGCTTCCGGATCCTTTTCAGCGTGATCACTTTTGTTCTCGCCCTTTATCTCCCCCAGGCCATGGGCCTGACTCCGGAATCGACCGAAACCTCAGCCACGGATCTTGACCCTGTGGTGGTTACGGCCCGGGGAACACCCGGTTTCGCCTCCCAGACTCCGGGCAGTGTGGGTGTGGTGACCATGGATGAGATTGACCGGACCCGTCCGGTAAGCCTGACAGACATCACCCGTTTCATTCCAGGGGTGGAAAAAACCACAGACTCTCCCTGGGGCTCGGACATCAACATCAGAGGGCTGAGCCGGAACAGCGTCCTTTTCCTCATCGACGGCTGCAGAATCAATACGGCCACGGACATCAACGCCCGGTTCGGCCTGCTCAATCCCGAGGACATTGGCCGTATCGAGGTGCTCAAGGGACCCATCTCCGCCCTTTACGGATGGGGGGCCATGGGCGGGGTGGTCAATGTAATCACCCGGAAAGGGGAATATACCGGAACTGCCCGGACAAGGGGAGAGATAAGGGCACAGGCCATGTCCAACCCGGAGGGATACGGGGTCTACGGAACGGAGCTGTACGAAAGCCCCGATGCCTGGTTCTTGGGCTCCGGAGGGTACCGGGATTATGCCGAACGGAAAAGCGCAGGGGAAACCCTCCTTCACAACAGCCAGTACAGGGATGTCTACGGACGGTTCGGTACCGGCTGCCAATGGAACGCTGAAAACGAGACCGAAATCAACATTCAGGTCATGGAGGGACGGAATATCGGTATCCCGGGAAAGGGGCTGGCTTTGAGCGAAGGCCCCGACGCCACATATCCCCTTACCCGACGCATCCTGGGATCCGTCACCCAGACCCTGACACCGGAAGGCAGCGTCCTGACCCGATCCCGGCTCAGGCTTTTCTTCCAGGAGGTGGAACGGAAGGTCCGGCTGGACGCCTTCCCCTCCTCAGCGGCCCTGGTATCGGCAGAACCCGGGGCAGACCATGCCACCCTGGGCCTGAATTGGACCAACCATCTATCCTTAGGGGATCACGCCCCTGTTGTGGGTTTTGAAGTCTGGCAGTGGAAGATCGATGACACGGAACGGATCAAAACCCTCAAAAGCGGCCTTACGGGAATCGACTCCAGCCTGGGCAAGGTTGCCCAAGCCGTGGGAGGAATCTTTGTCGAGGATACCTGGCCTGTTTCCGATCGCCTGGAACTGAATCTGGGCGGACGCCTGGATGCCACACGGGTCAAGAGCGACGATCTTTACAATTGGATCTCTCCCCCGTCCCCGGCGATACGCATCACCCGGGTCCGGGAGGGCGAAATTGAAGAGGACGCCAGTTTCCAGGGCCAGATCGGCCTGACCTGGCAGGTGGGCCCCCGATGGTCTGCCACAGGCGTTGCCGCAACCAGTTTCCGTCCTCCGGATCTCATGGACCGGTTCAAGTACGTGAGCCTGGGAAGCGGAGTCAGCCTTTACGGCAACCCGGACCTGGAACCGGAACAGTCCCTTTTTTTCGAGACCGGTGTCCATTACATTTCCCGGAACTTGAGGATTACAGGCGCACTCTATTGCAACCGCCTCCGGGACATGATCACGGAACATCAGGTCAGCGCAACCCGGATTGAAATGGAGAATATAGACCGGGCCAGGATATACGGCAGCGAGCTTTCCGGGGAATGGCGTATCATTTCCGGGCTCAGGGCCCGGACCAGCCTGGCATGGACCCGGGGGGACAACCAAACCACGGGTGAAGCCCTGCCCTATATATCTCCCCTGAATACCCGGGTCTCTCTGGTGTGGGAGGAACAATCCGGAAAGGCGGCAAAGGGATGGTGGGGCGAGCTGACCCATGAGTGGGCCGCAGCCCAGGACCGGGTGCCTTCCGGTCAAACCGGGTCCGAAAGCTGGCAGACCCTGGATCTCAGCGCCGGCTGCCGATTCCGGGCCCTAACCCTGGATCATGAACTGAGTTTCGGTGTAGCCAACCTCTTGAACGAGGATTACAGCAATTTCCTGGCCACATCCCGGGGTTTGGAACTGAAGGAAGCCGGCATCAGCCTGTTCTGCCATTATAAGGTTCAATTCTAGCCCCGGTACCGATACCGAACCTGTCTGGAGGAAGCAATGAAAAAAATCATGATCATGGGGTTGGGAGATGTATTGAAAGGGGATATGGGCGCCGGATGCGCTGTCCTGGAAAAGATGGCTGAAACCGTTTCCGGTAAGGATGTCGATTTTGCCTACCTGGGCTGCGACACCCGGTTTGCCGCAGGTTATCTTCTGGGTGTGGACCTGGCCGTTATCACCGGGGCTCTCGATCTTTCCGGGAGGCCGGGCACCCTCCATATCTGGGATCAAGCTGTCTTTGACCGGAATCTGGAGTGGATGGCCAAATGCTTTCCTGAGATCCGGGGAGTAGCCCTGGCCCTGGCCCAGACGAAACTGGCCGAAGGGTTTCCCGGCCGCCTGGTGTTTATCTGGATCAACCCCCTTCACACCGAAACCTACGGGATTTCTAACCTTGTGCAGGGGGCGGTGACCAGGGCTGTCTGGCGGATCCACCGGGAGATTTGGCACATGCGTCTTTCCCAGGCACCCTGTCCCGCCCGGAACGCGTCCAAGGAATTTAAAAAATATTGGTATGAAAACTGAGTACCTGAAATTTCAGAAAAGACCCGGGAAATCACAACTCACATAGCCACATATCTATTTTTTCCATTTTTGCTTTTTCTTAGGCAATCCGATTAAAAAAATTTAAAATAAAGGCTCTTATTTGTTCCCGTAGACAATAAAAAACGGGGGCGGTGAATACCTGCTTTCTCCATAGGGATTAACCCCGAAATGCTTTCGGATGTCACAGGAAAGAACCTGCTGGAATCCGGCCTTTTTCATCAGACGGCCGGCGTCCTTCAGGGTCACGCCCTCATACAGGGGAAGGGTATGGATCAGGGAGGCATAATGGGAAAAGAACCGGCATGGGATAAGACTGCGGGTCTTGAGAAACCCTTTTATTGTTTTTAACAACAGATGGTGAATTCTGGACCAGGTGGTATTGCGCCAATAACCGTCGGAGATAATGATCCGGCCCCCTGGTTTTAAAACCCTGCGCCATTCCTTAACGGCCACCTCGGGATTGGGAAGAGTCCACACAAGGTTCCGGGTGACGACCACGTCAAAGGTGTTGTCTTCATAGGGGAGTTTTTCCGCATCCCCGGTCTTGAAGTCCACACCAAGCCCCAATTCTCTGGCTTTCAGGCCGGCACGCTGGATCATGCCCGGGGAAATATCAATTCCCGTAACCTCAAACCCTTCCCGGGCAAGGTAAAATGCCAATTGTCCAGGACCTGTTCCCACATCAAGGGCCCGAAGACCTTTTCCCCGAACATGGGACACCAGACCCTTAATGGTGGATTCCCAGTTTTTTACCGTCTCGATGGATTTGGCCAGATCCAGTTCGTAACTTGCACTTCTCCAGTTCCAGTATCTTTCAATTCTGTTTTTAAGTCTGTCCCTGCCGCAGACTGCCATTGATTTTTCCTCCTGTCTCGATCGTATTGTGCGGCATGCCAAAAAAAAACCACAAAGGTTCGACATGCACTAACGGCCTGAACCTTCATGGTTATTTTTTTTATGGGTGCCGCAGGCAGGCTGAATTCCGGCTGCTTTGGCAGGTCTTGAGAATCTGACTGAAACATCTGCCTTCTGGCAAATTTTCCTTTCTATATTAAATCATCATGGGATAGTCAAGCAGAATACTATTCTCTTGACAGGGTAACAAAATCCACGATTTGTAAGATCTATTTAAAAGGAATTAATAATAAGTATTGACGCCTGGATTATTTTATGGTTTATTCCTATTTAAGATTTAATTCTTATTTAGGAATCAACCTATGGAAACATATAATATAAATATGGAACAAAAAATGACCCGCTTTAATGAGGTCTGCAAAAACGCAGGGATTAAACTGACCCACCAGCGTATGGAGATCTTTAAGGAGGTGGCCGGAAGCAAAGCCCATCCGGATGCGGAATCCGTGTTCCGGGGGGTTCATGAGAGAATGCCCACCCTGTCCCAGGACACGGTATACCGGACCCTGTGGCTGCTCAAGGATCTGGGGCTGATCACCACCGTGGGCGTATCCCGGGAGCGGACAAGGTTTGACGGCAATATCCATCCCCACCATCATTTTGTCTGCAGCCGATGCGGATCCACATATGATTTTCACAGCCGGGAACTGGATGAACTTAACCTCCCCGATCAGATCAAGGATATGGGAAGGGCCGATGATTTCCAGGTCACGGTAAAGGGCGTCTGCAAAGACTGCTCCGATTCATAACAATGCAAAAAACCAAAAACCCATAACACAAAGGAGATTTTATCAAGATGACAACCACAGACAACCTTCAGGCAGCATTTGCCGGCGAGAGCCAGGCCAACAGAAAATACCTTGCATTTGCCAAGAAAGCGGATCAGGACAATCTTCCCCAGGTGGCCAAGCTTTTCCGTGCAGCTGCGGAAGCCGAAACCATTCATGCCCACGCCCATCTCAAGGCCATGGGCGGGATCAAGACCACCCTGGAAAACCTGGAAGAGGCCATTGAGGGTGAAGGGTATGAGTTCAATAAAATGTACCCTCCCTTTCTGGCCCAGGCCAAGGAAGAAGGCCACAAACAGGCCGAAACATCCTTTAAGAACGCCCTGGAGGTTGAAGGGGTTCACCATGATCTTTACTCCAAAGCCCTTGAGGCCGTGAAAGGCGGAAAGGACCTGGAAGGAACCTCCATCTATGTCTGTCCGGTCTGCGGCAACACCGTAGAGGGAGAGGCCCCGGATACCTGCCCGGTCTGCAATGTTCCCGGAGACAAGTTTTTTGAAGTGAGCTAACCAGAGAAACCGCTGCGGTCTTTCAAGGGCCGCTGCGGTTCTTTTATCTATCCACAGAATCCAACCTAAAAAATAGCCATGCCTCTCCTTTTACCCGGAAGAAAGGGCCAGCCCCTGAATTCCCACATATAATTTCCCGTCAGGTGCCTCAATCACATTATCGGAAAATTCTAAACCGGGTGCCGTAGCCCTGAAATACCCAAGATCATAGGGCTCCAGGCCCACATAGATCCTGCCCTCTTTTTCAATTAAACTTGAGCAGAGGCCGAAATCCACCTCTCCCAGGGGGGTCTGAATCATATAAAGGGGGATCTCTCTTCCCGAGCATTCCTTCCTGATTTTGGATGCGATATTGATGATGGTTTCCGTTTCTATGGGATCAGTCCGGTTAAATCGGTTCTGGATATCAAGGCCTGCCGCATAGAGATGGTGGAATTCGATGCCGGCCCGCCGAAGGTTGTGGGCCGTTTCAACCATGATGGAAGGGGTGTTGTTTACCCCGGAGATCAGGGGAAGGTTGGCATAGATCTCCAAGCCCAAGGATCTGATTTCCCGGACTGCCTCTGCGTGGGCCCCTCCAATCTCTTCCGGCCGGACAAACCAGGTTTCAATTTCAATTCCCACGGGATCTGCCAGACTGAACCGGCCCCATTGGGATATCCGGTCCAAAATGTTCCGGGTCAGGGCTTCCGGATGCCGGGCAAACCCGGCACAGCAGATCCGGATACAGGTGATAGAGTCTATTTCTTTCAAACCCTGTGCGAGCTTGTCTGCCCGGTCCAGTACCGGGTCCGGGTCTTGAAGATCCATTCCCCGGATCACCACATCCGTGATCTCCGGATGGGACCGGATATATTCCAAGCCATGGGCATCTCCGGACAGATCTATTTCCACCCGGGTTTTATGGGTCCGGATCATGGATGTATCGGGGCGGATAGCCCCGCTCAGTCCTGGGTCATGAATCCTATCAAAAATATCCGGTCCGGGTATTTCAGGATAAGGCTCTACCGTTTCTCTGGCCGGGGTTTTCGCAAGGGAGGCCAGGCCCCTTTTTCCCCTGAACAGATCCAGATCCCCGGCCCGGGCCAGCATTCTCACATCCAGTGTTCCTTCCCGGTTTTCCCGGACATGGGGAAGAGAGTCCTGGTCCGGGGTAAATCCCTTAAAATACTCCAGGGTATAGGGGGTGCGGATCCAGATAAATTCGGAGTCCGGCTCCACGGCCCATCCGCTGGTCTCCCATTCGATCTTTCCCAAAGAGGTGGCCGTGCATAATTTGGGCATGGCCCGGTCGGACAGATGGGCCCGTAAGTATTGAAATGCCTCAATCGCATCGGAAATGGAGGTCTCAAATTTTTTTGTTCCCTGGATGGGATGGCAGGGGGTAAATATATAGTAGATCTTTACACCGGCATTGCGGAGCCTGGAGAACAGGGTGGCCAGGACAGGGCCCTCATTGTTCACCCCCTTTAGAAACGGGGTCTGGAGATAGACCCGGATCCCGGCCCGGGTCAGCCGGGTGATGATGGAAAGGCTCTGGATGGAAATCTCATCGGGATGGATAAAATGAACTCCGATTTCCAGCTGCTTTCCCTTCTCCCTGACAATCAAATGCTTTTCCTGGAGATATTGGATCAACCGCCCCTTATTTTTCAAAAAAAGCTTTGGAAAATAGGAAATAGATCTTGTGGCAATGCGGATGACCTGGATATGATCCATTTCCGTCAACCCGTCCAGGGCCGCTTCCAGGCTGCCCGGGTAAAGAAAAGGCTCTCCCCCGGTGATGAGGATCTCCCGGATATCCTTGTTTTTTCTCACTTGGGACAGGGCCGAGAGGATATCCTTTCTGTCCGGGGATTTTTCCCGTCGCAGGTCTTTATGTTTCCTGAAACAGAACCGGCAATAGACCGGGCATTCCATGCCCAGAAGAAAGATCACCCGGTTCCGGTACATCTGCTCCATGATTCCCTTTCTGAAATGGCCTTCAAAGGTGGAGGCAAGACCCCAGGGATCCAGTTCCCCTTCAAAGGGAAGGTATTGATCGGACACAGCCCTTGAGACCATGGACTGGCGGATCACATGATCGGAGAGTCTTACCGGGTAGAGATCCAGGATCTTTTCCATTTTTTCTTTGTCTTCCCTGCCTGGACCCCACGGCAGAAGGGAGTCCATCTGATCCATGGATCTAACGGATATGGACCGGTCTTCAGGATAAACCACCTCCAGCAGAGCGGTCAAAAAAACAACCGGCACTTTAATTGTATGGATGACAACGGGATGTCTTTTTTGTATCAGACCGGATATCCGGATGAAAAAACCGGCCGGATCCTCTTTATATCCGCAGGCGGCCCGGAAGGCACCAAATTTTTGTTCCGGAGCGCTTGAACGGATATGATTCCATATTTCGGGACCGAGCAGGTTCAGGCTTCCATGGGTTTTAAAAAAAAAGATGGCCCTCGTTTCCAGTATCGCTGTTTCTATGATTCTGCCGGCAAACTCAATCTGCCCCGGTTTCATACATATCCTTTCTTTCTTCTGTTCAGGCAGAAGAGCTTGGCTCCATAAAATAGGGTTTAATTTTGGGGGGATTTTATACCCGGGGGGAGAAGATAACGATCAAAGATTTTGCCGCACCGCCGATACCGCGGAGGGCATGGGGAATACTGGAGTCAAAATAGATACTGTCCCCTTTTTTCAGGCAGTGGGTCTGTTCGGCGCTCCTGAACTCCACAACCCCGTCCAGGACAAAGTGGAACTCTTCCCCGTTATGATCGTTGAACAGCAGATCCTGTTCATCCCGGGGCTCGATCTCCACCACAAAGGGTTCCATCTGCTTGCCCACCATGGGATAGGCAAGGGACTCCCACCGATATCCGATCCGGGTCTCGTCCTTATGATGGAAGAGTCTTTTCACGCTGTACCGCTCCTCTTTTTTCACCACCACGATCCTATCATCCATTTCATGGTCCTGGAAAAAATGGGAAATTTTCACCCCAAGGGCCGTGGAAATCTTGATCAGGGTGGCAATGGGCGGGGCGGCAATATTGTTTTCAATCTGGGAAAGAAGGGGTTTGGAAAGTCCGGTAAGGTTGGAGACCTCCTGAAGGGTCAGGGCCCGGTGCTTTCTTAAGTTTCTGATTTTATTGCCCAGGTTCAGGGCGGCAACCTCTTCTTTGACTCTGGTTTCTATCCGGGGCGGCATCCTATCCTTGCTCCATGGAGTTTTTTTAGAATTATTAAAAAAAGTTTAGCATGGTGGAACTTTCCGATCAATGCAAAATTTTTTAACTGAGCTTGTTGGTCGGATCCCCCTCTTCCATCATCCGGGAAAGAATCTGTTTTTCATCTTCCAGGGGAAGACGGCCGGTCAGCCGCGCCAGGCATACCCTTATACCCTCCTGGTTGAAAAACTCGGCTTCAGCTTCGGCCCTGCCGTTTTCCTCTATCCGGGTGAGGGTGACCCTGCACTCGATCCTGTCGTTAAAATAGACCGGCCGGATAAACTTGAACTCCATGCCCGTGGCCAGCCACCCCACCTGTCCGCCGAATTCACAGATCATCCCGCCCACCAGAAGCCCGTGGCAGATCAGGCCCTTGAAACCTTTGGCCCCGGTCCACCGGGAATCATAGTGAACCGGGTTGTAATCCCGGGTCAGATCCCCGAAGGCCCAGGACTCTTCCTTGGAAAATTGCCGGGTATACACAAAACAATCCCCGGGTTTCAGGCCCTGGACCGCTTTTTTCCGGAAAGAATGGGTCATTTTGCCGTCCTTTTAAACAAAAAGGGGCTGGAAAAACCAGCCCCTTTTACATTAGTCAATCTGATACAGAAGATATCCGATTATTTTTCTTCCTTGCCGGACTCTGCCATCATTTTGAACATATCATACTTGTTGTTGACTTCCTCTTCTATTTTGGCTCTCAGACGTTTGGACTCATCGGGAAAGCTCTTTTCAAGGGCGGCAAATCTGACCTCGCCCCCCAGAAAATCCTGGAGGCTTCCGTCCGGAGCCTTGGAGTCCAGGGTAAAGGGGTTCTTCCCCTCCTCTACCATCTGGGGATTGTACCGGTACAGGGGCCAGTAACCGGATTCAACGGCCAGTTTACCCTCTTCCTGGGATTTCCCCATACCCTTTTTGATGCCCTGGTTGATGCAGGGGGCATAGGCGATGATCAGGGAGGGTCCGGGGTAGGCTTCCGCCTCGGCAATGGCCTTTAGGGTCTGGTTCTTGTTGGCACCCATGGAAACCGATGCCACATAGACATGGCCGTAGCTCATCATCATCCGGCCCAGGTCTTTTTTACCGACCTTTTTTCCCGAGGCCGCATATTTGGCAATGGCCCCTGTCGGGGTTGCCTTGGAAGACTGCCCCCCGGTGTTGGAATAAACTTCCGTGTCCATGACCAGTATATTGACGTCGTCCCCGGAGGCCAGGACATGATCCACGCCGCCGAATCCGATATCATAGGCCCAGCCGTCCCCGCCGAAGATCCAGTGGGATTTTTTTACAAAGACGTCTTTTTCGTCATAGATCTCTTTGAGCAGTCCTTCTTTCTCATCCTTGAGGGCCAGTTTCATGGCCAGGCTGTACTTTGCGGATTCCTCGGCACTATCCTTTCCGGCCAGCCAACCTTCAAGGGCCTCTTTGACCTCATCTGTCAGATCGGTTTTAAGGGCCTGGGATATCTTATCGGCCAGCTTGTTTCTCCGGGCCTTTGTGGCCAGCATCATACCGTATCCGTACTCTGCCGCATCTTCAAACAGGGAAGATGCCCAGGCCGGTCCATGGCCGTCCGCATTTGCGCAGTAAGGGGTGGAAGGTGCAGAACCGCCCCAGATGGAGGAGCAGCCCGTGGCATTGGCAATGGTCATTCTCTCGCCGAAGAGCTGGGTGATCAGTTTGGCATAGGGGGTTTCACCGCAGCCGGCACAGGCACCCGAGAACTCAAGCAGGGGCTGAAAAAACTGGCTGCCCTTGAGGGTATCCCTTTTCATGAGATCGGTTTTAAAGGGAATTTTCAAAGAGAACTTATGGTTGACCTTTTGAACATCCACCTGGGAGGAGAGGGGTTTCATCTCCAGGGCGCATGTCTTGGCCGGGCAGATATCTGCACAGTTGCCGCATCCCTGGCAGTCCAGGGGATTGACCTGCATCCTGAATTTCAGGCCGTCCATGCCTTTGCCCTTGGCCTCTACCGAGGTAAAGGTCTTGGGGGCTCCGGCCAGCTCTTCTTTTGTTGCCATAATGGGAATAATGGCGGCATGGGGACAGACAAAGGAACACTGGTTGCACTGGATGCAGTTTTCAGGGATCCATTCAGGCACGTTGATGGCCACACCGCGCTTTTCATACCGGGCCGTCCCCTGTTCAAACACCCCGTCCGGGGTGAATACGGATACGGGAAGGTCGTCCCCGCCCTGGGCATTGATCTTGCGCATGACATTTTCCACAAAATCCGTTGCCTTTTCCATTTCCATTTCTTCCCTGATCCCTGTTTTCCAGGATTTGGGTACTTTGATCTTGATCAGGTTGTCCAGGGTCTTGTCAACGGCCTCGATGTTCATGTTGACGATCTTGTCCCCTTTTTTGCCGAACTTGAATTTGATGTCTTCCTTGAGAAGAGTGATGGCCTCCTTCACGGGCAGGACATTGGCCAAATTGAAAAAGCAGGTCTGCATGATCATGTTGATCCGGTTGCCCAGACCGACTTCAGAGGCAATTTTTACGGCATCTATATTATAGAACTTGAGTTTTTTATCGTAGATGGTCTTTCTTACATCTCCGGGAATAAAGGTCTCCATCTCTTTTACAGACCACTCGGAGTTGAGCAGAAAGGTGCCACCCTCCTTGATGCCCTTGAGGACATCGTAGATCTCCATGTAATTGGACTTGTGGCAGGCCACGAAATCCGGGGATTCAATCAGATAGGTGGACTGGATGGGCACGTCCCCGAACCTGAGATGGGATACGGTCAGGCCCCCCGATTTTTTGGAATCATAGGCAAAATAGCCCTGGGCATATTTATCTGTATTGTCTCCGATGATCTTGATGGCCGACTGATTGGCGCCCACGGTTCCGTCGGAGCCCAGACCCCAGAACTTTGCCGAAATGGTGCCTTCCGGAGCCGGATCAAATCCCTTGATCACTTTGAGGGAAGTATGGGTGACATCGTCCTCGATCCCCACGGTGAAGTGATTTTTCGGGCTCATGGACTTCATGTCGTCGAACACGGCTTTGACCATGGAGGGATTGAACTCCTTGGAGGAGAGTCCGTACCGTCCGCCAACGATTTTCGGCCCTTCACCGTACTCCATGAAGGCGGTGCACACGTCCGTGTAAAGGGGTTCCCCAATGGCGCCGGGTTCCTTGGTTCTGTCCAGAACCGAAATGGTTTCCACGCTGGAAGGTATTGTATTTAAAAATTCCTGTACGTCAAAGGGTCTGTACAGACGGACCTTTACCAGGCCCAGTCGTTCGCCCTGGGAGTTGAGCTGTTTGATGGACTCTTCAATGGCCTCGCATGCCGAGCCCATGGCAACGATCACCCGGTCGGCCTCGGGGTCGCCCACATAATCAAAGGGATTGTATTCACGGCCGGTCAGTTCGCCGACCTTTTTCATATAGTTTTTAACAATGGCCGGAACCTTGAGGTAATACTCATTGGCCGCTTCCCTGCCCTGGAAATAAATATCCGGGTTCTGGGCCGTTCCTCTTGTATCCGGATGTTCCGGGTTCACAGCCCTTTCCTTGAACTCCTGATAGGCTTTGTAGTTGAAAAGCTTGGCCATGTCTTCATATTCAATCATCTCGATCTTCTGGATCTCATGGGAGGTTCTGAACCCGTCATAGAAATGAAGAAAGGGAACCCGGGCGTCGACAGTGGCCAGATGAGCCACCAGGGCCAGGTCCTGGGCTTCCTGTACGGAACAGGATGAGAGCATGGCAAACCCGGTCTGGCGGGCGGCCATTACATCCTGGTGATCCCCGAAAATAGACAGGGCATGGGCGGATATGGCACGGGCGGTCACATGAAAAACCGAAGGGAGAAGTTCACCGGAAATCTTGTACATATTGGGAATCTTCAGCAGAAGCCCCTGGGATGCGGTAAAGGTCGTGGTGAGGGCACCTGCAGAAAGGGATCCGTGAACCGCTCCTGCGGCTCCGGCCTCGGACTGCATCTGTTTGATTTCCAATACCTGACCGAATATATTTTTCCTTCCCTTGGCTGCCCATGAATCGGCAATTTCTCCAAGGGGGCTTGAAGGGGTAATCGGATATATGGTTGCTACATCGCTCATGGCGTAGGCCACGTGGGTTGCAGCAGTATTTCCGTCAATGGTCTGCATTCTTTTCTTCATCCTTTTCACCTCGCTGTATATTAATGAGAACAATTAAATCCCAATATAACGCTCTCTCAATATAATAAATGGGCCAAATTGTAAAGATAGGCCCCAAACAATATTTTTTATTTAAATTTAACTAATAAAATAAATAAAATTCAGTATAAGATGATTACATCCTTCAATTTATAATCCCTGATTCTCTTCTTGCCTTTGGTAAGGTTTCTGTTTTTTTATTTAAAATTATGATATACTGACCGGATTGATAATATTGTTATTATTTATAATAATTATAAATACTTATTTAGGAGATCCCATGGGTTTTTTATCGGCTTCCCATTCCATGAGCCGCTACCACATTGACGGAAAATTTGAAAATCAGGTCATGGACAACATCAGAAACGGGTTGATCAAGAATGCAATCCCAAAAATAGAGAGCGAGTACGAAGAGATCTCCGCAGGCTGGGTTCCCTTTGAAAGCCCCTACAACCCCGACTTTGAGAAGTTCTCTTTTATCTTCGGCACATTTTTCCTCTTTTCCCTCAGGATAGATAAAAAATCGGTTCCGGCCAAACTGGTTCAAAAGCATATGGCCATTGAAATTGAGAAAAAAAAGGAAAAATCAGGAAGAGATTTTATTTCAAAAAATGAAAAGTCGGAAATCAAGGAGATGGTAATCGATCTTCTCATGCATAAGATCCCTTCAGTTCCAAACGTCTATGACGTACTCTGGAACTATGAAGAGGAGAGCCTGATGCTGTTTACCACCCAGAAGGCCGTGAATGAATTTTTTGAAACCATATTCTTAAAATCCTTTAACCTGAAGCCCGTCCGGATTTTCCCCTATACCCTGGTGGAAAAAAAATCTTCATTCACTGCCCAGGAAAAAGATAGAATACTCACCCTTTCCCCCTTAAAATTCAAGAGGTAAACCATGCTTGATATTGCAACTGCGTACAATAAGTATAAGTTCCTTGGAAATGAGTTCCTGACCTGGATCTGGTATCTCATTGAAACGGAAAAAAACATCTCCGAAATTATGGCATCCAAGGAGGAGGTATCCTTTGAGATCGGAAATTCCATTGTTCTTGAAAACTCCCTGGGAGACAAGTCAAAGGAAAGGATCACCATCAAGGGGGATCAGGCCGGACTGGAGGAGGGGACCACTGCCCTGAGAAAGGGGGCTGTGGTGACCCAGATCAATCTCATCTGCCGCCTGGGCCAGAACCAGGGCCAGGAGGACCAGGATGCCTATAAATTTACCATCAAGGGAGAAAGCTTCGGCCTGACCGGGCTGAAACCGCCTGCAACGGCAAAATCCGGATCAGAAGACGAGATAGAGGGGATGGTTCTTGAAAAAGCCTTTTTATTATCAAAGCTTACCCAGGTTATTGACACCCTGTTTTTAAAATTTATTGAGAAAAGAATCTCGGAAGAGTGGAAAAACAAGGAACTTCAAGAGATTAGGACCTGGATTCTTTCCTGATGGATTTGAATGAAAACATGTTCAAAACAACCCGGGTTTTAAACATGGAAAAATATCGGCACAAAACCAGGATGTTTTATCCTGAAAATCAACCGGATTTTAAACCGGTTAAAGAAAAAGATCTTCTTTTATAAAAAAGACTTATAAAGATTTGAACATTTCAACACCCCTTACTAATATTATTAAATTTTTTAAATATATATTAAACCATAAACAAGGGGATTTATAGATTGATAATTAAAGCAATTTGATATAGAGTTTCAAGGATATACAAACTTAATAAAGGGAAACTAAATGAAGTTTTCGTTTGACAGAAAAGAGATACTTGAAGTCCTTTCCAGGATTCAGGGAATAACCGGGAGGAAAACAAATCTAACCATCACTTCTGATATCCTTATCAAAGCCATGGGCTCCCAGATCTCTATTACCGCCAATGACCTGGAAACCGTTTTCTCGGGCAGCTACGAGGCACAGGTGGAAACCGAAGGCATCCTGTCCATTAACTCAAAAAAGTTCTTTGAGATCATCCGGGAATATCCTGACAATGAGATCCATGTGAATGAGGTGGAGAACCGGTGGGTTGAAATCGGAAAAAACGACAGCCTGTTTCACATTGTCTCTTCTGATTATGAAAACTTTCCGGAAACGCCCCTGATTGAAGACATTCCTTTTATCGAAATTTCTGCCAAAGATCTCAAGAAGATGATCGAGGTGTCGTCCATTGTCAATTATTCCGGTGAAGAAAAAAGAATCTATGTTCTGGGTTCCCTCATCGAAAAAATTGAAGATAAGGAAGGCAGAGAAAAACTCAGGGTGGTTTCCACGGATTCCAAACGGCTTAACGCCTTTGATGCAGAATTTCATGGAAGCCTTGATCTGCCTGAGAAGGGGATTCTTGTTCCGAAAAAGGGGTTCTCCGAACTGGGAAAATTTATTGAAAACAGTTCAGAATCCATAAAGGTGGGAATTAAGGATAATCATTTTATTTTCCAGCGGGCCAACGAAACCGTCATGATCAAACTCCTGGACGGGGAGTACCCCGAGTATAAGCCGGTCTTAAACTACCAGGAAATACAACCCGTTGAAATGGATAAGAACATGTTTTCCACCCTGATGCGGCGGGTATCCATCCTCACCTCGGAAGATTATAAGAGTGTGATCCTCCATTTTAAAGAAAATGAACTGGTGGTCACCATCACCAACCCGGAAATCGGAGAGTCAAAGGAACGCCTCATGATTGGTTTTTCCGGGGAGGAGATCAAAGGCGCCTTTAATCCAAAGTACTTTATGGACGCCCTGGGTCTTTTCCAGGACCCCACCGTGACCCTGCATATTAAGGACGGGAAAAGCCCCTGCATCATCAAGGCCCTTGATGATGATAATCTTATCTGCGTAATAATGGCGATGCACATATCATGAAAGATAATACCGTAACAAATGATTATAATGCCGGCAGCATCAAGGTCCTGGAAGGCCTGGAGGCTGTTCGGAAAAGACCCTCCATGTACATCGGAAATGTGGACCTGGAAGGCCTTCACCACCTGGTCTACGAGGTTGTAGACAACAGCATTGACGAGGCCATGGCCGGTCATTGCGATACGGTCCTTGTGACCATCCATCCCGACATGAGCGTCAGTGTGGAAGACAACGGCCGGGGAATCCCCATTGAAATGCATGAGGAGGAAAATAAGCCGGCCTGTGAAGTGGTCATGACCAAACTCCATGCCGGGGGCAAGTTCAACAAGGACTCATACAAGGTCTCCGGCGGCCTTCACGGCGTGGGCATATCCGTGGTCAACGCCCTTTCCCAGAAGCTTGAAATGGAAGTCTATAAAAACGGGAAGATCTATCAGCAGACCTATTCAAAGGGGAACAAGATTACCGACCTGACTATTGCCGGGGACACGGTGAAAAAAGGGACGAAAATCAAATTTATTCCTGATTTTGAAATCATGAATAAAAATGAATTTATCTATGAAACCCTGTCCAGGCGGATGCGGGAACTGGCCTTCCTGAACAAGGGGGTCCGGATCATCATCGAAGATGAACGCTCCATGGAAAAGGATGACTTCTTTTACGAAGGCGGGATCGTATCCTTTGTGGAGTATCTGAACCGGTCCTGCACGGCTCTGCACGACCCCATCCACATCCAGGGGGATAAGAAAGATGTCCAGATCGAGGTGGCCATCCAGTACAACGACACCTTCAAGGAAAAACTCTACTCCTTTGCCAATAATATCCGGACCATTGAAGGCGGATTCCATGTTTCCGGCTTTAAAGGAGCCCTGACCCGGACCGTGAACTCCTATGTGACCTCGGGATCCAACAACCTTCCCAAAAACATGCAGAACATCAAGATCTCCGGGGACGACATGAGGGAAGGCCTGGCCGTGGTTATTTCCGTCAAGCTCATGGAACCCCAGTTCGAAGGACAGACCAAAACCAAGTTGGGCAACAACGAAGTCAAGGGAATCGTGGAATCCCTGCTCAACGAAAAGATGAGCCAGTTTCTGGAAGAAAACCCCAACGTTGCCAGGAAGATTATCGCCAAAGCCGTGGATGCGGCAAGGGCCAGGGATGCCGCCAAAAGGGCCCGGGAGCTTGCCAGGAAAAAAGGGACTCTTCTGGATTCCACCCTGCCCGGCAAACTGGCCGAATGCCAGTATGCAGATCCGGCTGAGCGGGAACTCTTCCTCGTGGAGGGTGACTCTGCCGGCGGGAGCGCCAAGCAGGGCAGGGACAGGCGGTTCCAGGCCATTCTCCCCCTCAAGGGTAAGATCCTGAACGTGGAAAAAGCCCGGTTTGACAAAATACTGAGAAGCGATGAAATAAAGAATATCATCACGGTCCTGGGAACCGGGGCCGGCAGGGAAGAGTACGATGTGGAGAAAATCCGCTATCACAAGGTCGTGATCATGACCGATGCCGATGTGGACGGTTCCCATATCCGAACCCTGCTCTTGACCTTTTTCTACCGTCAGATGCCGGATTTGATCTCCCGGGGATACCTTTACATTGCCCAGCCCCCCCTTTTCCGGGTGGGATCCAGGAAAAACGGGGTTTACCTGAAAAACGAGGAAGAGTATTCAGACCATCTGGTAAAGCGGATATCCTCCCAGAAGGATATCTTCCTGAACGGCAGCGACGCCCCCATGGAAGAAGAAGGTTTTTATCAGCTTCTCTTGGATATGACCGACTATTTTTCCGCCGTGAACCAGCTGAAAAAAAGGGATTTTGATACCGGCCTTCTGCTCTGCCTCATCAAAAACGGGGTAAAAGATAAGTTCTTTGTGGAAAAGAGAAGCAATTACGTTGCCCTGTGCCAGGAACTTGAAAAGGCGGAATATTCACCTGGCGAAATTGATTATGACCAGGAACTCAACATCTTTGAGATGGATATTTACGATAAAACCGGGAAAAACTTTCTGGTCCGGGTAGGCCGGGAACTCCTGGCCACCAACGATTACCAGAGGATGATCCGAAACTATGAAAAAATAGAAGAGTTTGACACACCTCCCTTTAATATCGTTTCCAAACAGTCCGAGGCCGGTATCAGACATGAGTTTCTTTCCATAGACCTTCTTTACGAATATATCATGGGGGAAGCCAAGAAGGGGATCAATATCCAGAGGTACAAAGGTCTGGGGGAAATGAACGCCGACCAGCTCTGGGAGACCACCATGAACCCGGAAAAGAGAAATATGCTGAAGGTGAATATTGAGGATGGTGAAAAAGCAGACGAAATTTTTACCCTTCTCATGGGCGAAGAGGTGGAACCCAGGCGAAATTTTATTCAGAAGCATGCCCTGGAGGTTTCCTCCCTGGACTACTAAAAAATTAAAGGATGAAGGATAAAATAGATCATCTTACCTTCATCCTTTAATTTAAATTCCTTTTTTTAAATCAAATCCTTTATTCCTGTAAAATCCTTCTCAACACCATCCTATTGACTGAATAATGAATACTATTTATTATATAAATAGTATTCATATATCTGAATTTATACCGGTTGCCGACGAGTTTTTGCTGAAAAAAAATATTGCTGAAGGTTTATCCTTCAGCCCTTATCCTTCATCCTTTTAAATTAAGGAGGGCATCATGAATCGATCCATTCATCAAATCATCGACGAACAGATCAGACGATGGGAACTGGGGAAAAAAGAATCTCCGGCCCTGGTCCAGGCCATTAACGTGATTACCATTTCCCGGGAATGCGGGAGCCGGGGTCAGGAAGTGGCGGAAAAGCTGGCCAAAAAACTGGGGTTTGACCTGTTTCACCACGAGATTCTGGAGGCCATGATCGAAACCAGTAAAAACAGCAAAGCCCTTTTACAGACCCTGGATGAAAAAGCCATGAACATCGTGGACGATATTGTATCGGCCCTGGTTCATGAGCATCATCTCTGGCCCGATGAATATTCAAAACTTTTGCTCAGGATTCTCAATACCATTGGAAAACACGGCAATGCCGTTATTCTGGGCCGGGGAGGCAATTGCGCCCTGAAAAAATGCAACACCCTCAGGGTGAGAATTGTGGCGCCGGATGCTATGCGGCGGGAGTATCTGCAGAAAGCCCGGGATTTATCCCCTGATGATGCCCGGAATCTCATGATCAGCATTGACGCCAACAGGACCGCCTTTGTCAAACGGTATTTTAACTCCGATGCCAATGATCCTTCCAATTACGATTTGATTCTCAATACCGGCACTTTATCTGTTGATAAAGCGGTTCAGACCATTCAATGCGCCATCGGGTAAGGATAGGATGATCATACCTCCATCTGCTCCATGGCCTTTCTCATCTGCCGGATGGCCTGTTTCAGGCGCTCTTCATTTTCCACCAGGGCCAGCCTGAGAAATCCTTCTCCCTCTTCGCTGAAACCGATTCCCGGAGCCAGGGCCACGTTGGCCCTGTTCATCATCTCCACGGCAAACTGCATGGATCCCATCTTATCAAAGGGTTTGGGAATTTTTACCCAGACAAACATGCCGGCCTTGGGTTTTTGTACGTTCCACCCGGCCCGTTCCAGGCCGGAGCATAGAACATCCCGCCGGGTTTCATAGACCTTGGCAAGTTCCGGAATGGTGGGGTCACAGTCCCGCAGGGCAATGATGCCGGCCACCTGGATGGCGGAAAAAATCCCATAGTCAAAGTATCCCTTAATCTTGCCCAGGGCCTGGACAATCTGTTCGTTGCCCACACAGTATCCAATTCGCCATCCGGCCATGTTATAGGACTTTGAAAAAGATCCGAATTCCACGCCCACATCCTTGGCCCCTTCCACCTGGAGAAAACTGGGGGCTTCATACCCGTCAAAGGTGATTTTTGAATAGGCAAAATCATTAATGACCATAAACTTGAATCGCTTGGCCAGGGCCACTATTTCCCTGAAAAAATTCTTATCCGTGACCACGCCGGTGGGATTGTGGGGATAGTTGAGCATGAGCACCTTGGGCTTGGGATAGCAGGATTCACAGATATTGATGATCCGGTCCAGAAAACTGGTTTCCGGCTCAATGGGGATTTTCATGACATTGGCCCCGGCAATGACTGCGGCATAAATATGGATGGGAAAGGCCGGGGCCGGAACCAGAACAGAATCCCCGGGACCCATGATGGCCAGGCAGAGGTGGGAGATCCCCTCCTTGGACCCGATGGTGAAATAGGTCTCCTTGTCCGGATCCAGGTCGATGTCGTAGTGGCGTTTGTAATACTTTGAAATTTCAAGTTTCAGGTGGGGCATGCCCGAACTTTCAGGATACCTGTGGGCCTTGGGGTCCTTTGCCACCTCCACCAGTTTGTCGATGACCGCATCCGGTGTGGGGTCCATGGGATTTCCCATGCCAAGGTCAATAACATCATCCCCGTTGCGCCGTTTCTCCATCTTCATCTTATTTATCATACCGAATAGGTAAGGGGGCAGCTGTTCCATCCGGGTGGCAAAACGAATGATATTTTTGTCTTCCAAAACCAGGCTCCTTTCTAATAATCGAGCAATTAAATTGTAAGGCAAGAATCATAACAGATTTTCTTGTTACAGCAAAAGTAAAATATCAGGATGGGTGACTTTCTGTCATGAAAAAAGTGTAAGAAATATCGCATTTTCGCTAGGTGATTTGAGAGTGTGAGAAAAGCATTTTAAAAACCTGTTTTATCTGATAAATTGATGGAGTCATTTTCTGATACTAATGATTTGCTTGCCAGCCAGGATAGCCCATGGAAAGAAAACAAAAATTTTTCTTTCGAGTGATATGCCTGTTTGCCTGCCTTTTCTTTGCCTGCTATTCCCCGGTTCATTCAAGTCCCGCAGCCAAAAAAAAGGGAGAGACAGCATCTATTTCCCCTGACCCGGGCCTGAACTCCCGACAGGGTAGAGATAAAATTGACCTGACCCCTTCTGAAAAGAACTGGGTCCGGGACCACCCCGTAATCCGGTTCGGATTTGACCCGGAATTTGCCCCTTTTGAGTTCCATGATGAATCAAAGGGATATTCAGGAGCTGCCGCAGACTTTGTCCGCCTGGTGGGTAAGCGGATTCAGATAAAATTTGTCCCCGTAACCGGCCTGAGCTGGGAAGAGGCCGTATCCTCGGTCCGCCAGGGCCGGCTGGATATGCTTCCCTGTATGGGGAGAACCCGGGAGCGGGAAAAACATTTTATCTTCTCACACCCCTATCTTTCATTTCCCCGGGTGATCATATCCAGAAAAGGGGATGATATAAAAGGGATAAACGATCTTTCAGGGCTGCAGGTGGGTGTCCAGAAAGACAGCTCCCATTACGGCTATATCCGGGAGGAAACCGGAATTAATCCGGTCATTTTCCCCACATTTCGCCAGGCTTTGATCGCCCTTTCCAATGATAAACTGGACGCCGTTATCGGGAACATGGCCGTTGCCACCCGTCTCATTGGCCGGCATGCCCTGTCCAATCTGAAAATAACCTCCTATGTTTCAGAGGAGACCAAAACCCTTTCCTTTGCATTTCCAAAAAAGAATTTACTATTGCGGGACCTGGTCAACAGGGCCTTGGCATCCATTTCACCCCGGGAGCGGGAATTGATCCAGAGAAAATGGTTTCCCATAGAAACCATGGTTCCCTTGCCGGTGCTGCCGGAAACCATCCTGACTCCCCGGGAACTTGAATGGATTTCAAACCATCCGGTGATCCGGTGCGGTATGGATCCGGATTATGCTCCCTATAGTTTTAGGGACAGGGATAAAAATTTCAGGGGCCTTGTTCCGGATATGATGAAAGAGCTGGAAAAGCTCACCGGACTTACCTTTTACCCGGTGCCGGACCTGAACCGCGCCCAGATTCTGGAAAAATCAAAAACCGGCGGCCTGGAGCTGATCCCGGCAACGACACCGACCCGGGAAAATAAAAAATATTTAAAATTTACAGACATATATCTGCCCACTCCCCTGACCATACTGACCCGGAACGATGAAGACGAAATTTTCAGTTCCCCTAACCTGGCCTATAAACGGGTGGCCCTGGTCAGAGGATCTGTCCATACCCGGCAGGTACTCAAGAAGAATCCCCAGATTATTCCCGTGACCGTGGACACTCCCCTGGAAGGGCTGATGGCCGTTTCCATGAACCGGGCAAAAGCCTATGTGGGCGTTCTGGGCGTCAGTACCTATTATATCCGGCAGAACGGCATCAGCAATCTCCGGGTGGCGGGCCAGTACACGGAACAAAAAACCGGATTGTCCATGGGGGTCCGGAAAGACTGGCCCATACTGGAAAAGATCCTTTCCAAGGCATTGAAATCTTTTCCCACGGAACAAAAAACGGCCCTTCTCAATAAATGGCTTCCCATTGCCTCGGATTCAAGGCCCCTTCAATTTAAAACATTTCTATCGGCCGGGGAAAAGGAGTGGTTAAAGAATCACCCGGTGATCCGGGTCTGCGCCGATCCCGGATGGGCGCCGGTGGAATTTAAAAACAAAAAGGGAATATGGTCCGGAATCTCAGTTGAATATCTGGGTTTAATGGAGAAGTATCTGGGCATCCGCTTTGTATTCCAGGAATCAGATACATGGGAAAAGGCCTTTTCTTTGTTTAAAACCAAGGAACTGGACCTTCTTTCCGCTGCCACGGAGACCCGGGCCCGAAAAGAAAACCTCATATTTACCCAGCCCTACATGGATATCCCCATTGTGATTTTTACCCGCCAGGATATGCCCTATATAGGGGATGTTAGCGAGTTAAAAAATAAAAAAATAGGGGTCGTCAAGGGATATGCCGTGGAAGAATTTCTGAAAAAGGAGTACCCTGCCATGGAGATTATTACGGCCAGGAACATCGAACAGGGTCTGGGACTTCTGGAAAAAAAGGGGGTTTCAGCCTTCATGGGAAGCATCCTGACCACAGGATACTATTTGGGGAAACGAAAAACCACCTCCATAAAAGTTGCGGGAAAAAGCCCCTACACCCTCAAAGTATCCATGGCCGTGAGAAAAGATATGGCCCCCTTACGGGATATCATTGAAAAGTTCTTTACTGCCCTGCCGGAATCTGAAAAAAATATCATCTACCAGAAATGGATCTCCGTTCAATACGAGCATGGAACGGATTTCGCATTATTTTTCAAGGTTTTTATCCCGGTCATTTTCCTCTTTTTATTGTTCCTTTACTGGATCAGGCGGTTGAACTCCGAGGTTTTCCAGAGAAAAGAGACGGAAAAACAACTCATCCTGGCCAAGCAGGAGGCGGAAAAGGCCAACCGATCCAAAAGCGTTTTCCTGGCAAATATGAGCCATGAGATCCGGACCCCCATGAATGCCATCCTGGGGTATTCCCAGTTACTGAAACGGACCGCCGGCCTTACCGGAAAAGAGAAAAAAGGACTTGAGGCCATTAACCGGAGCGGAGAACATCTTTTGGGCATCATCAACGATATACTGGAAATATCGAGGATTGAGGCCGGGAAGCACGAGTTTTCACCTGCGGTGTTTGACCTGCATCATTTACTGGGAGATCTTGAGATGATTTTCAGGATCCCGGCCCGGGAAAAGGGGCTTTCCCTGAACCTGGATTTTGCGACGGATCTGGTCCGCTACGTTTATGCGGACGAAGGAAAAATTAGACAGATTCTGATCAATCTGCTGGGAAATGCCGTTAAATTTACCCGGACCGGCGGAATCCGGCTTTTTGTATCCTCTGAAAACATGGATGAAAACAGCGGCCGGGCCGGGGATAAAATCCGGCTCATGTTTGAACTGGAAGACACCGGTCCCGGGATCCCGGAATCCTATCTGGACAAGATTTTTGAAAGTTTCGAACAGGCCCCGGCTGAAAATCCGGAAGGGGGAACCGGCCTGGGACTGGCCATTTCCCGGGAATATGCCCGCCGGATGTCCGGGGATATCCAGGTTAAAAACGGGAAGGAAAAGGGAGCCGTATTCACCTTTTTCTGTACGGTAGCCCCGGGGGATGGCGCCCTTGTTCAGGCGGCCCGCCCCCAAATACAGGTGGCCGGCCTTGATGCCGGAACTGAGGTCCGGGTCCTGGTTGCGGATGACAGGCCCGTGAACCGGGATCTTCTCCGCCAGATGCTGGAACGGACCGGTTTTCTCGTTAAAGAGGCGGAATCCGGGGAACAGGCCGTTGAGATTTTTGTATCCTGGGCTCCCCAGATCATTTTAATGGATATTGTCATGCCCGGCCTGGGAGGTCTTGGGGCCATTCAAAAGATCCGGACCCTTCCCCAGGGAGACAGGCCCCTGATCATCGCTGTTACAGCAAGCGTCCTGGAGCAGGACAAGGAGGCCGTCCTCAGCGCAGGGGCAGACCGTTTTCTGGGCAAGCCCTTCAGGGAGCCTGAACTCTTCGGGCTCATGGAGGCCTCGGACGCGGTCAGGTTTACCTATGCCGCCCTGTCCGATCCTTCAGATGCCGATTCAGGATCCAATGACCCTGACCTCCATGAAAAACTTGAAAAGATTCCCCAGTCCGTTTACGATGGGATGGTCAATGCACTGGAGCTCGGTCACGTGAAAACCGTCCACCAGATAATCGAGCAGATCCGAAGCCATGATTCTCAACTTTCTGCTTCGTTAAAAACATTGGCAGACCGATATGATTTTAGTGCTCTGGGGCGGTTGTTTCCGGGCCATGGAAAATCAACAGGAGATCCAGAAGAATGAATATAACAGACAAACCCGTCATCCTGATCGCAGACGACAATCCGGACAACCTCAAGGTATTGAGTTCAATGCTGGAAGAAGGAAAATACGATGTCCGGGTGGCTATGGATGGTGCCCAGGCCCTGGCCAGCATCCGCAGATCTTCCCCGGACCTGGTCTTGCTGGACATTCACATGCCGAATATGGACGGATACCAGGTATGTGAAGCCCTTAAAAAAGATCCGGACCTGGAACGGATTCCCGTGATCTTTATCAGCGCCCTGAGCGAGTCCTTTAACAAGGTGCTGGGATTTCAAAAAGGCGGGGTGGATTATATTGAAAAGCCCTTTCAGATCGAAGAGGTGGAAGCCCGGATTACAACCCATCTCCAGGCAGCCTCTTTTCAGAACCTGTTAAGGGAAAAAGCCGAATTCAGTGAACAGCGATTCCGCCAGACCTTTGAAAATGCCGCCGTGGGCATGGCCCATATTCGGGCGGACGGTTCCTTTTTAAGGGTCAACCAGAGCTTTTGCCAGATCCTGGGGTATGAAGAAGGGGATTTTCACAGCCTGAACCTGACGGATCTGGTCCATCCCGATGACCGGGAAAAAGACCGGGCCGAATCCAAAGATCTTTTTGCCGGCCGGATTTCAAAACTCCGCAGGGAAAAAAAATATCTTCCCAAAGACGGGAACATGCTCTGGGGCCGGGTGACCATCTCAACGGCCAGGGATATCCGGGACGATTCCATGTACGGAATTGTAGTCCTGGAAGACATCACCGACCGGATGGATGCCGAAGAAAACCGCAAAAATATGGAGACCCAGCTCAGACAGGCCCAGCGCATGCAGGCCATCGGTACCCTGGCCGGAGGAATTGCCCATGATTTCAACAATATCCTGGGGGTGATCCTGGGCCATGCCGACATGGCCGCCCTGAAACTGGAGGACAACTCCCCTATCTCCGGGCATCTGGAGGCCGTTGAAACAGCGGCCTTGAGAGCAAAAGACCTGATCAAACACATACTGACCTCCTGCCGCCAGACCGAACAGGAGAAAACAGCCGTAAGAATTGATCCCATTGTCGAGGAGGCCCTGAACCTGCTCAAGGCTTCCTGCCCGGCATCCATTGAGATCAAAACAGAAATTCAAGCCTGTAAGCCGGTTCTGGCCGATCCCACACAGATCCATCAGGTGGTCATGAACCTGTGTGCCAATTCCTTTCACGCCATGGGAGAAAAGGGGGTTTTGACCGTAAAGCTCAATCCCCTGGCCCTTTTTGAAGATTCACAGATAAGAGAGCTTTCCCTGAGCCCCGGGGAATACAATCTTCTGGAAGTTCATGATACCGGGACCGGGATCAAGGCCCCTTTTCTGGAGCGCATATTTGAACCCTATTTTACCACCAAGCCCATGGACCAGGGAACCGGCCTGGGACTTTCCCTTGCCCAGGGAATCATAAAAGGCCATGGCGGAAACATTGTTGTCCAGAGCCGGGAAAATCAGGGAACCTGCTTCAAGGTCTATCTTCCCTGTCTGGATGAAGACGTCCGGTCTTTTCAGCCCGAATCCGAAGAAATGGTCTACGGGAAGAGCCAAACCGTTCTGGTTGTGGATGATGATGACCTTTACCGTGAAATGGTTACGGAACTTCTTACCGTTCTCGGCTATTGCCCCACCGCTGTTGAAGACGGTTTTCAGGCCCTGGAACTGATCACCCGGAATCCGGAAGAATTTCATTGTATGATCACGGATCTTACCATGCCCGGGCTGAACGGCATTCAACTGGTCAGAAAGGTGTTGGAGATTCGTCCGGACCTGCCCGTTATCCTGTCCACGGGCTTTGGCGCAGTACTTGCCCAGGAAAGCGCCAAAAAACAAGGCGTCTGTTCGGTTCTCCAGAAGCCGGCCTCGCCTTCCCAGATGGCCGCCGCCCTGAAATCGATTTTCAAGGGGAAAGAATAGAAAAGGGTTGAAAGCAGGTTGAACATCTTAACCCCGGGTTCCAGCCCGGGGCTTGAACCGGGTCTTCCTCTAAGTCCCGTATAGATCCTCCACTTTGATCTTTAATAGATTTTTATTTGCCGATATGAGCCGGAGTTTATAATCTCCCAGGCGGACTCCCGCCCTGGCTTCTGCTGTTGATAGAGTGTACGGATAAGCGGTCTGGGGGTCAAGCTCCAGCAGGTAAACCTCCATGTATATCACCTGTTTTTTTATCCCTTTAAAGGTCAGTCTCAGGTTTTTAATGGTAAAAAGACTGTCTTTTAAGAGGAAAATCTGGCCGTTTACCTCCTTGGACTTTTTAGTGAAATCCGTACCCGCTTTTCGTTGCCGTACACCTTGAAACAAAGAATTTGTACTGGGATCGGAAAAATAAAGGCTCACAAAAAGCGGAACACTGATGGCAAAAAGCATGAACGCCAGGGTAAGGACCCTGCCTTTTTTGGCTGCGGGTATCATGATACATCTCCGGCAATTGGGTTAGAGGAGAATTTTCTATAAAACCATCCTAGCAAAGGCCTCCTAAAAAAGAATTAAAAATAAACTAAAACAAAGAGAGAAGATCCGCTCAAGGGATTTTAAAAAGTATGCAGACCCATCCCCAAGGTTCAGGGATTGCCCGGTATCAATTCCTTTTGATCCATTCAAACATTGGAGAAAGCCAGATGTCATCCGGTGTGAAAAACAGCCGGTGTCCGGCATTGCTTTTTAATTTTATTTCTGTATTGGACAATCCTTTGGCGGCGTGTGAAAAGGCCTGGTTACAGCTTCCGGCAATCTTGTCGGATTCGGCATAGATGGAGAGGATCCGTCCCTTGAGTTTTCTAAAATCCGGGTACATCTTGTATTTTTTAACAGAGGCGATTTCACAGCCGGCCATGATCACATACTGGATTTTGGAATTCTCCAGTTGGGAGGCCATACACAGACCGATGACTCCTCCTTTGGAGTGTCCTGCCACAACAATGTTCCGGGGAGGGACATTGGATTCCAAAAGGGTTTTTACCCGTGCCGTCACAACGGCGGCATAGGTGCAGGGAATAATTTTTCCGGAGCGAAGTTCGCTGATGACGGTAAAGCCTTTTTCTTCAAAGGCCCTGAGAATATCCTGGTATCTGCAGTCACCGCCGGGCCCGTTCTTTTCAACATAATAATTATGGAGAAAAAACAAGTACCTGGCTGAAGGATCAATATCAGACGGCATTTCATATGAGGCCTGCCGGGAAAATGCACCGGGCACAAAAACCCACAGGGCCAAAACAAGACAAACCCATGAATACAAAAATGAAAGACGGGTTGGGGTGATCGGCTGTTCCATGATTCCTCCTTTGTTTTTGGTTGAAGCCGTATCCTTGTTCTGAACAGATAAACGTGTCCGGTATTACGGAAAAACGGACAAAAAAACCCGGACATTTGGGACAAACGATTAGAGCTGCATGCCCGTCAATTTATAGATGGGTAAAACTCGAGTCAGGAAAAATCCGGGCTGGAAAACCGTTGTAAAATTAAAGATATAATATATTCCTGTCCGGTTCAAATTGAATTTGCAAAACCCTTTTTAAAAATGGTACCTTGGCCCTCAGTTTTACCAATTCTTTAAACAGACAGGGAAATCAGATGAAACCCCAGGAAATAGAAGACCTCAGTTTCAAAATTATTCAAGATGAAGCCGGGGACCATGGATTTGATGATGAAAAATGGCCCATTGTCAGGAGGATGATCCACACCTCTGCGGATTTTGAGTATATAAAATCCGTCCGGTTTAACGGAAATGCCGTTGAAAAAGGCATCAAGGCCATCCGCCAAGGAAAACAGATCTTCACGGACACCAATATGGCCCGGGTGGGTATCCGGAAAAAAGAGATCACCCAGTTCGGCGGGCAGGTCCGCTGTCTCATTGCCGACCCGGAAGTGGCAAAAAAGGCAAAAGAGACCGGGACCACCCGGGCCCTGGCTGCTGTGGACATGGCCTGTGATGAGCTGTCCGGGGGTATATACGTGGTGGGAAACGCCCCCACGGCCCTTCTCCGCCTCATGGAATTGATCCGGGAGGGAAACGCCTCCCCGGCCCTGGTCATCGGTTTTCCCGTGGGCTTTGTCAATGCCGCCGAATCCAAGGACGAACTCATGGAGATGGACATCCCCTATATCACCAACAAGGGCAGGAAGGGCGGCTCCAATGTGGCGGCCAGTATTGTCAATGCCCTGGCCATAGAAGCGGATAAAAGGCTGAAGGCGGAAGGATGAAAGGGTTTGTGATTGCCGCAGCAGGATCGGGATCCGGCAAAACCACGGTCACCCTGGCTCTCCTGGCCTGGCTGGCTTCCAAGGGGATAAAGGTAGCCCCCTTTAAGGTGGGGCCGGATTTTATCGATCCGGGCCATCATACAAAGATCGCTGGCCGGGACAGTGTCAACCTGGACTCATGGATGCTGACCCAGGAGTACAATCAAACCCTTTTTGCCAAAGCTGCCCGGGATGCGGATATTGCCGTGGTGGAAGGGGTGATGGGTCTGTTTGACGGATATGACGGGACATCTGAATTGGGTTCCACCGCCCAGATGGCCAAAATCCTAGGCCTGCCCGTTCTTCTCATTGTGGATGTCAAAGGCATGGCAAGGAGCGCCGCTGCCATGGTCAAGGGATTTGAAACCTTTGATCCCGACCTTGACATCTGCGGGGTGATCTTCAGCCGTACCGGCTCCAGGGTTCACTACGAATATTTGAAAACAGCCGTGGAGCAGCATTGCAAAACCCCGGTTCTGGGCTGCATGCCCAGGAAGGAGAATATTGTCATGCCCGAGCGCCACCTGGGGCTTGTCACGGCCCAGGAAAGGGGGATTTCTCAAGAGGTGCTCTCCACCCTGGTCTCCATGGTGGAAGAGAATGTGGAGATGAACAAGCTCCTGGACCATCTTGAGCCGGTCTCCCTTGAACAGGACCAAAGGCCTGATCCCGGGCTTCATCCCCCGGAAAAAAGGCCGGTCATTGGCGTGGCAAAGGACAAGGCCTTCTGCTTTTACTACCCGGACAATCTGGACCGGCTCCGGGAGGCAGGGGCAGAGATCCTTGAATTTTCCCCCCTGGAACAGGATCGGCTGCCTGAAGGGATTGACGGCATCTATTTTGGTGGGGGATATCCTGAAATCTTTGCCGAAAACTTGTCTTCTAAAAAAGATCTCATGGATGAGATCCGGCGGGCAAGCCTTGCCGGCATGCCCATCTACGGCGAATGCGGGGGGTTCATGTTCCTGAGCAAAGAGGTGTCGGACGGACAAAAGGAGTATCCCATGGCCGGATGCTTTGATTTTTCCATTCAGATGTCCAAAAGGCTGCGCTCCCTGGGGTACCGGGAAATCGTTTTAAAGGAGGACACCCTTATCGGACAGAAAGGGGATATCATCCGGGGTCATGAATTTCACTATTCCTCATTAAAGGAAGGAGAAAATCAGGCCGGACCCACCGGGCCGGTAAAAAATGTCTACCATGTCACTTCCCGGGCCGGGCGGGAAATTTCCCTGAAAGGGTTTCAGACCGGCCAGACCCTGGGCTCCTACCTCCATGTCCATTTCGGATCCAATCCCTCCTGTGCCCGGTCCTTTGTCCGGGCCTGTTCTGTATTTAAAGAGAACCGGCAACCATTTGTCCGGGACCGGTAAACTCAGATATGGATTCAAAAAAATTAAAAAAAGGCTTTACCACGGGAGCGGCTGCCTCGGCAGCGGTAAAAGCGGCCCTGGAAACCCTGATTTCCGGAAATCCGCCCCAATCCGTGGTCATTGATTTTCTCACCAAAGGGACCCGGACCGTTCCCGTGGAAAGGGTTTCCAGAATCTCATCCTCCTGCTGTGAAGCCGTGATCATCAAGGATGCCGGGGATGATCCGGACATTACCCATAAAGCCGAGATCGGAGCCCGGGTCCTTCTCAAGGATTCCGAAGATCTGAAAATCACCATCACCGGGGGCCAAGGAGTGGGAAAGGTTACCAAACCCGGCCTGGAGCTCGGGGTGGGAGAGCCGGCCATTAATCCCGGGCCCCGAGAGATGATCTTCCGGGCCGTCCACGCGGTATTGGAGGGGTATTCCGGCGGCCCGTCCAAAGGGGTGGAAATAGAAGTGTTTGTTCCAAAGGGAGAGGAGCTGGCCAAAAAAACCCTGAACGCCCGGCTGGGAATTCTGGGGGGAATCTCCATTCTCGGAACCACCGGCATTGTCACCCCCCTGTCCCACGAGGCCTATATCGCCACCATCCGGGCCGGCATCGCCGTGGCCGCGGCAAGAGATATCCATACCCTGGTTTTTACCACGGGAAGGCGGAGCGAACGATTTGCCATGGACATGTTTCCGGGGTTTGGGGAAGAGGCTTTTATCCAGACCGGGGATTTTTTCAAGGCCGCCATAGACGCGGCTGTGAAGAAAGAGATCAAAGAGATCATCTATACGGTCTTTTTCGGAAAAGCCGTTAAAATGGCCCTGGGGTTTGAACATACCCATGCGGCCAAGTCCGAGCTGACTCTGAAGCGCCTGGCTTCCTGGACTGAAAAAATTACGAAAGATTCATCCCTGGCTGGGGATGTCTGCCGGGCCAATACGGCTCGCCACGCCTTTTCCCATATCTATCCGGATCACCCCGGCCTCATCGCCCATGTGGGCTCGAAAATGCTGGAAAGCGCCGGTCTGTTTGCCGGCGGCAGAATAAGGTTCCGGGCCGTGATTCTCGATTTTGAAGGCCGGGTGGCGTTTGATTCAAATCCATAAACATGTTAGGTTATAAGTTCAGGAGAGATTCATTATGAGTATTGATTTTTCACCCATCGGGACGATCCATACCCCGTTTGACGATTTAAAAGGCATGCCCATCCAGCCTTCCGGGGCAAAGGATGTAAAGGGTATTATAGAGGTCTTTCAGGAATACGAACAGGGGCTGAATGATCTGGAAGGGTTTTCCCATATCATTCTGCTCTACCATTTCAATAAATCCAGGGGATTTGATCTCATGGTCACCCCGTTTCTGGATACCCAAAAGCGGGGACTCTTCTCCACCCGGGCGCCCAGGCGGCCCAATCCCATCGGCCTGTCCATCGTGGAGATCCTGGGCCGGGAAAAGAATAAGATCTTTATAAAGGGGATTGACGTGCTGAACAAGACCCCGCTGCTGGATATCAAACCCTATGTGCCCAGGTTTGATACCAAGGAGGTCAGTGCCTCCGGATGGCTGGAACAAACCCAGGATGACTCTGTTTCAATGAAATCCGATGACCGGTTCATTGAAAAGCAATCATAAAACAAAAAACTCCGGAATCATGGCCTCTGGATTTAGACTTTGGCCTTTTAGCTGAAATAACAGGAGGGGAATTCATGGGAAAATTAATTCGGGAAGATGGGGACAGGGGAAGGCTTCACATTGATACTCCCCTCATGGGGGAATCCCTGGTGAGCAAGGAGCTTCTCAAGAGCACCGAATCCAAAGAGTACTTCAGGATGCATCCGGACGTCAACATCCTGAAAATCGGGGGGCAGTCCATCATGGACCGGGGGGCCAGGGCCATCCTGCCCATCCTGGACGAACTCATCAAGGTCAAGGACGACCACAAGCTGCTGCTCATGACCGGCGGGGGAACAAGGGCCCGCCATGTATACAATATCGGGGTGGAACTGGGCATGCCCACGGGGGTCCTGTCCAAACTGGGAGACAAGGTCTCCTGGCAGAATGCAGAGATGCTCTCGGTTCTCCTGGCCAAGCACGGGGGAGTGAAAATCGGCCACGGCGATCATCTGGAGCAGTTGAACATGTACTGCAAGGAAGGGTATCTGCCCATCACCTTCGGCATCCCGCCCTACGGGTTTTTCGAGCATCCGGCTGAACACGGCTCCATCCCTCCCCATAGGACCGACTGCGGGGCCTTTCTTCTGGCCGAGAATATCGGTGCCAAATCCCTGATCTATCTGAAAGATGAAACCGGTCTCTTTGAAAAAGATCCCAAAAAAGCCGGGGACAAGGCCGGGGAGATCAAATTTTACGATAAGATCTCCGTGGACGATCTCATCGCCCTGGATCTGGACGATCTCATCATTGAGCGCCCCATCCTCCACATGCTCAAAAACGCCAAATGCCTGAAAGAGCTTCAGATCATCGATGCCCTGAACAAACCAGAACTCATCCGGAAGGCCCTGGAAGGCGAGCACGTGGGCACGATTATCCATAAATAAAAAAACCCCCGGAGGATTGTCCATCCGGGGGGTGTCTCAACAAAGAATTACTTGCCTGATCCGTCCCGGTTCCCGGTTCCGTGGACAGGCAGGTAGATGATCTGGGCCCCGGTTTCCTTGGCAATGGCCTCCAGTTCTATTTTCCGGATGTGGTCGGTGTAGATTTTCACCTCTTTTCCACTGATCCCCACCACCCTGAGACGGGGTTTTTTTTCCCCTTTTTCCATTTTCCGTCTTTCGCGGACAAAAATTTTACTCATGATTCCCCCTGGCATTTGATTTGTTAATGCAAAACAGATATAAAACAGATATCTGTTGATACTAAATATATATCCTTGAAGGATATATGTCAAGGAGTGATATATGACAAATAAAAAGAGTGCCCATCCCGGTTCGGGCCGGCAGGAAAGATATATCCAGGCGTCCATCCTCATGGGGCTTTGCCGGGGGGCTTCCTATGGATATGAACTCATCTCCACCATCCAGACCTACGGGTTTATCGAGGGTTCGGCCCCGCCGGGCATGATCTACCGCCATTTGCGCCAGATGGAAGAAGACAACCTGGTCCTGTCCCAGTGGGAGACCAAGGATGCCGGAGCCGCCAAACGGATCTATACCATTACCGAAGAGGGGCGGGAGGTGCTGACCTTCTGGATCCGGTTCATGGAAGACAAGGCTGAAAAGCTGAACCGGTTTGCAGCCCTCTACCGGGAAATGGAATCAGGTTAGTTAATTGTAGAGATAGGCTGCATTTTTAGACGGTTTTTCCCGGATCTCGATATTTTCCAGAGTCATGAAGATCATCTCGTATCCGTCCAGCTGCTTCAGGGTTACCTGACCGGCCACCCGGACCCATTGATTCTCCTCAATATCGATTTCACCGGGCCGGGCCAGGAAAACTCCCACAGGCATGGCATCGGCCGCACAGCAGGAGACAAAGTACCGGTATACGGCCGCTAAATCCGGAGCACCCTCAATATTGCCGGAAAACAGCCCTTCCAGGACAACGGATTTGCCTTTGTATTTGTCCCAGTTAAAGATGAGCTGGGAAATGGGCGTCAGTTCAGGGCCGGTGTCCGGTGTTTTCAGGGGATTTGGTTCCTCTTCCCGGGAAACCGGTTCCACAGAGGCTGGGGTTCCGGAATCCGGGGCCACCAGGGTTCTCTTGGAAAGGGCATAGCTGCCCAGGGTGCTCTCCCCGGCCGAAAAGATAAACAGGATGGGCAGAAGAAGAAACAGGGCCTTGATCCCCGTGTCCCGGCCCCCGGGAATTCCCCTGTCCAGAATCCCGAAAAGGAAGAGGCCCGATATAACCAGCCCCCCGATGACGAGGAATCCGAACTCCGGCTTTAGAAAAAGCTGGTATCTTCCCCCGATCAGGAGAAAGATAAACATCCCTGCCCAGGCAGCCATGACCAGGGGCGGCAGAATCCTGCTGTGAACCTGTTTTTTTTTTACATCCATTTTGTCGCCTCCATACAGGTCATGACCAGGAATACGGACAGGACCACGAACAGGGAGAGCAGTATGATCATCTTCCGGGTGAAAACCCCCAGGTACATGAGGATGAGTTTGATATCCAGCATGGGGCCCAGGACCAGAAAGGCCAGCTGGGCCGACAGGGGGATTCCCATGGGCCGGAAGGAAGCCGCGATAAAGGCGTCAGCCTCGCTGCAGAGGTTGAGCACAAAGGCCAGGAGCATCATGACCGGAATGGCGGCAAAGGGGGATGCGGCTGAAACCAGAAAGTCCTGGCGGTCGGCCAGGGTCTGGAGAAGGGCGGCAATCAGGGCTCCCATGATCAGGAACCGGCCGATATCGTAAAAATCCGCTGCTCCGTGGAACAGGGCGGCCTTGATTTTTTTCGGGAAAGACATGGGAGTGTTGAAATCATGATCATGCCCGCAGCCGCAATGGGTTATGCCGTCGGATTTCAGGGCGGTTTTCCCCTGGAGGAGGGAATCGATGAACAGGCCTGCGGCAACGGCAATGGCAAGTCCTGAAAAGGTCCTCAGCAGGGCAACCTCCCAGTCAAAGGAGTAGGCCACCAGGGTGGAGGCAAAGACCAGGGGGTTCACGATGGGGCCGGCCAGGAGAAAGGCCACGGCAGACCCCAAAGGCATGCCCTTTTGGATGAATTTCCGGACCACCGGTACGATGGCGCATTCGCATACCGGGAAGAGAATTCCCAGAAAGGCGGCGCTGAAAATGGCGGCCTTTTGGTTCCGGGGCAGAAAAGAGACCAGTTGCTCCCGGGACAAAAAGACCTCCACAAAACCTCCCACAAGAGTTCCCAGCAGCATGAAGGGAAAGGCTTCCAAAACAATGGAGCTGAAGATGATGCAGAAGGTGGTAAAGGCTTCGGACCTCGCATGGAACATGGCCGCCAGGATGGCCGAAACCAGGATAAAGATCTGGACGGCCCTGCCCAGGGAGGCCATGGGACTTTGGGTCGATTCTGTATGGTCATGACAGCAGCCGGTTCCGGAATCAATGGGAAAAGGGGCTGAGTTCGGTTTTTTTATGGTGTTCAAGATTCGTTTCCGCGAAAAAAGGTATGGTGGAGGATCAGCAGGGCAAGATAAACACTGCCTGAGAGTAAGATAATGCAGGGGCCCGAGGAGAGACTCAGGGTATAACTCAGGCCCAGGCCCGTCCATGTAAATCCGGCGCAGAGCAGCACCGAGACCACCATCATCTGCCACAGGCGGCGGGCATACAAAGAAGCGATGGCTGACGGGATGGTCAAAAGAGCAATGACCAGAACGATGCCCACGATCCTGACCAGCAGCACAACGGTGAGAGCCGTGAGCAGCAAAAGACAAAGATAGAAAAATGTGGTGTTGATTCCCCTGAGCAGGGTGAATTCCGTATCAAAACAGACCCCGAAAAACCGGTTGAAAAACAGGATACACAGGGTCAGGACCACCAGATCCAGGGCCATGACGTACAACAGGTCTTTTTGGGAGATGAGCAGGATATCCCCGAAGAGATAGGAGCTCAGGTTGAAATAGCCCTGGGTTTTGTCAATGAGCAGGATGCCCGAAGCCATACCCACGGCCCACAGGGTGCCGATAATGGTGTCTTCCCTTTCCTTGGCCTTGATGGAAACCATCCCCACGATCAGGGCAGATAGCAGGGCGGCCAGGACAGCACCCATGACCGGATCCATCCAGGTCCATCCCATGTTGACCTGGAGAAATATGGCCAGGCCGATGCCCCCGAATACGGAATGGGAAATGGCCCCGGCCAGGTATCCGATGCGCTTGATGGTGACAAAGGTGCCGATGATTCCAAAGGAGATGGAAGCCAGTCCCCCCATGATCATGGCATAGATCAGGAAACTATTGTCCGGGTCGGTCAGGGCCTGGAAAAATTCAATCATGGAAAGATCCTTCCTGGTGGCCGTCATGGCTGCACCGGTGATCGTGGCGGACCATTTTCAGGTCCCCGTGGTAAATATCCTTGATCATGCTCCCTTCCAGGCGGGAGGTGGGATGGATGAGCACCTGCTTGTTCACGCAGATCACGCTCCTGACGTACTTGGAGACAAACCCCAGGTCGTGGGAGACCAGGAGAATGGTCATGTCTTGGTTCAGCTCTTTTAAGAGCAGGAATAAAGATTCCTCGGTTTTGTTGTCCACATTGGCCGTGGGCTCATCCAGAAGAAGGATGGAAGGATCGCTGCAAAGGGCCCTGGCAATGAGGGCCCTTTGTTTCTGTCCCCCGGAAAGTTCGTTGAACCCGGTTCGGATGAAATCGCTCAGATCCACCTTTTCAATGGCTTCCGCGGCCCGGGCCTTGTCCTTTCTGGAAAACCAGAACCGGCTCTTGCAAAGCCGCCCCATGAGGACCACATCCAGGACCGTGGCCGGAAAATCCATGTCCAGGTGAGCGTACTGGGGCATGTATCCGATTTTATCCCTGACCTGTTCCGGAGGCTTTCCAAAGACCCGGACCTCTCCCTTGTCCGGCGTAATCAGACCCAGAATGAGTTTAAGAAGGGTGGTCTTTCCTCCCCCGTTGGGTCCTACAATGCTGGAAAAATCATTTTTGTAAATGACCAGAGTCACATCTTCAAGGATGTTCCTCTGGTTATAGGCAAAGGACACCTGGTTCAGGCGGATGTCAAATTCAGGTTTCATATTCTCCGGTCCGGTTCCGGCTGCCCCGGGAACTATTCCCGGGGCAGCCGGGCGTTGTTATTTGATTTGGGCAGCCACGGTGGCTCCGATTTTTCTCATGTTGGCCAGGTAGTCCCGGGCCAGGGGGTCGATGGAGACCACGGCCCCGTTGATGGCCGAAGCGATCTTCTGGGCGGCGTTCCGGTCAAACTGGGGCTGAACAAAGATCACCCTTGCCTTTTCCGTCCGGGCCAGCTTGATGATCCGGGACAGTTCTTTTCCCTTGGGGGACTTGCCCATATTTTCAACGGCGATCTGATGCAAACCGTATGCATCTGTAAAATACCCAAAAGCCGGGTGAAATACAAAAAGATTTTCACCTTTCATGGGGGCCAGCACCCGGGTCAGCTCCTGATGGAGACCATCCAGGTCTTGGGAAAAGGCATTATGGTTTTTTTCATATATGTCCCGGTGTTCCGGGTCCAGGTCTGCCAGGGTCTGAAAGATCATGTCGGCCTGTTTCTTGACCAGGACCGGACTCATCCAGATATGGGGATCTTTTCCCTCGTGGTGATGATCTTCCCCGTGTTCGTGGCCTTCTTCCCCATGATCATGGTCTTCTTCGGCTTCATGTTCTTCTCCCTCGTGATCGGCTTCCATGTCCCTGAGCCGTATCCCCTGGCGGGTATCCTTTACAAGGATGTTTCCGGCGATATCCTCTATTTTATGCAGAAAGCCGTTTTCAAAGGGCACCCCGATCCTGAAGTAGACATCAGATCCGGCCAGCTTTTTGATCTGGTCGGGTGAGGGCGAATAGGTGGCCGGGCTTTTCCCGGGTTTGACCAGAACATCCACCTGGGCGAGATCTCCGGCAATTCTTTCGACAAAGTACTTTTGGGGCAGGATACTGACATGGACCTGTAAAGGGGATTTGGCAAAACCCATCCCCGGCAGCCCGAGTATCAGAATCAAACCGGCTGCAAAGCGAATCAAAGCGTTCATTTTATTCTCCTGTAAGATATTGTTGGTTTACACCGTCTGATCCGGAAAGATCCGTCCGGGAGGAGCCCTGGCATAACAGAAGAGATAAAAGGCCTGAATGAATCCGGGAACATGAAAGCAGGCCGGCCCGACCGCTTTTGTAAAATATCCGGGAAAGTGAAGGGTTTTGGAAAAAAAGACCGTGTGAAAGAGGTCAAAGGCATCGCAGATGGAACAGGTCCTGTCCGCCTCCATATGGCAATGGGATGGAAAGTCACAGCCCCGGGTATGGAAGGCCGGATTCCCGGTATGGGAGCCGTGATGATGATGGGCATGCACCCGATGAAGAGACCGGGCCGGAACCTGGAAGACCATGTTGAGACCGATTAGCAGGACCGGCATCAAAATCAACAGGGAATGGGTGAACGATCTTTTCAGGCTCATGATTTCCGCATCTATAAAATTTATGATTTGGCTGCCCCGGAGCAGAATTCAGAATATACATCAGCCGGCCAGTACAGGTCAAACCAAAACGATAAAAAATCTTTACCCGGCGCGGTCCTTCCTGTATCTTTGTCGGATTCAGGCAGAAGACCGCCCGGAATCCGGTTCTTTCGGATTAGAATCCTGGAGATAAAAGGGAGACAGACCCTGCAATGGTGAAAAACCAAGATATGACCCTGAAGGCCGCCCTGTTCATGGTATTTTTATGTATCATTTTCGGGGGCAACGCAGTGGCCATAAAGTTCAGCCTGACCGGACTCGGGCCTTTTACCGCGGCGGCTGTCCGCTTTTCCATGGCCAGCCTGGCCCTTTACCTCTGGGCCAGATATAAAAACGTTCCCATCGGTCTGACCCGGAAGCAGCTAGGCCTGATCCTGGTCCAGGGATGCCTGTTTTCCCTGCAGCTTTCCTGCTTTTACCTGGGGCTGAAACGGACAACCGCCTCCCACGGAGCCCTCATCGTCAATGTGGTTCCATTCCTGGTCTTGATCCTGGCCCATTATTTTATTCCCGGGGACCGGATCACCCTGAAAAAAGGCCTGGGAATAGCCCTGGGATTCCTGGGGGTGGTTCAGCTCTTTTTTGACCGGCCCGACCTGAATGCCGACCTTCACCTGGGAGATCTGATCATGCTGGGGGCAGTGGTGGCCTGGTCTGTTTCCGTGATCTATCTCAAGCGGATCATCGGGCAGTTCAATGCCATCCAGGTGACCCTCTACCCCATGGCCATGGGAATTCCCATCTTTTTTCTGGGGGGCCTTGCCTGGGACGACCCCATGGTTTTCTCTGTCACCCCCCTGGTCATCCATGCCCTGGTGTTTCAGTCCCTGGTCACCACAGCCTTCGGATTTCTGGCATGGAACGCCATGCTCAGGGAATTCGGAGCCACGGCCCAGCATTCATTTCTCTTCATCATTCCCCTTGCCGGGGTCTTTTTCGGGGTAATGATTCTGGATGAGCCGGTCACTCCCCATCTTCTGGGATCCATTGCTTTCATTGTGAGCGGGATCATTGTGGTGAATCTGAGAAAGAGAAAGCCGCCGCCGCTGATCCAGATCCCCTAAATGGAAACAAATGGATAAAAACATTTTCCTGGCCTGAAAAAAATGGTATTTCTTGTGCCATTTTGAAGGATAACTGCCAGGCTCTGATCTTTATGAGCACAAAGGAGAAGGCACAATAAGCATTCTGGAGGACGAACGATGAAGGTCCTGAAGAGAACCGGTTGTATTTTGCTCTTATGTTTTTTTGCCCTTTACGGGCTGGGTTTTGCGGCAGAAAAGAAAAATTTTGCCACCAAACCGAAGCTGAACAACGGAAAAAAATGGCGGATTGCCTACTATGAAGGCGGCCCGTTTGTCAATTATCCCCTCACCCTTGTCAGCACAGTCAACGGCCTGATGAAAAAGGGCTGGATTGAAAAGGCAAAGATCCCCGAGCCCAAAGACACGGACACGATCAAATTGTGGCAGTGGATGAGGGACAATCTGAAAAGCGATTACCTGGAATTTGTAAAAGACGGCCATTATACCGCCAACTGGAATAAAAACGATAAAGAAGCCAGGAAAAAAACAACCCAGAAGGTGATCAACCGGCTGAAAACCAGGAAGGATATTGACCTGATCATTGCCATGGGAACCTGGGCCGGCCAGGACCTGGCCAATGATCAGCATATCACCCCGACCATTGTCTGCTCCACCAGCGATCCCATCCGGGCGGAAATTATAAAAAGTGAAGCAGATTCCGGCTTTTCCCATCTTCATGCAAAGGTGGATCCCACACTCTACCAGAGGCAGATCAAGGTGTTTCACGATATCATCGGGTTTAAAACCCTGGGGGTTGCTTTCAGGGACACGGTCAGCGGACACAGCTACTCCGCCATCGCCGATGTTGAAAGAATGGCCAAGGAAATGGGGTTTGAAGTGAAAACATGCCTGATTCCCGAAGATGCCGCCAGAGAGGCGGAAGGACAGAAACTGCTGGACTGTTATAAAAAACTGTCCGAGCAGGTAGACGCCGTGTATGTGACGACCCAGACCGGGGTCAATAAACGCTCCATCAAAGACATCAGCGGCGTTTTCATTGCCAAGGGCATTCCCTCCTTTTCCCAGCCCGGGATTAAATTTGTAAAATACGGCCTTTTAATGAGTATTTCCCAGGCCGGGGTGAAGTACATCGGGGATTTCCACGCCGAGACCATGGCCAAGGTGTTTAACGGCGCCAAACCAGGTGAACTCAACCAGGTGTTTAAAGAACCGCTCTCCATTGCCATTAATCTGAAGACCGCGGAATTGATCGGGTATGATCCCCCGGTGGATGTTATTGGCGCGGCTGACCAGATTTTTGAAAAGATAGAGGTTTACAAAAAAAAGAAAAAATAACCCGGCTAGGGCGGCACCGGTTACCGGGAGGGGGAAAGAGATTTTTCATAGATGATCCTCGATTCCCCCGGCCCAAAGTAATCGGGAATAATATGGCTGCCGTCAAAGCCCGTGTTTTTGTAAAGACCGCATGCAGCACTGTTTTCAGGAGAGACGCTGAGCCGGACTCGTGAAATGCTTTTCTTTTCAAAATCCTTCAGCAGGAAAGACAATAATTTTTTTGCAAGGCCTTTTCTCCGCTGCCCGGGCAAGACCCCCAAAACGATGACCCAGCCTTGGCCGGTTTCCGGGTTGACCCCTCCCAGAATGTAGCCGGCAATCTTCCCGTCTTCTGTTTTTGCCAGATAAAAAAGATTGCCCAGGATATCGTGGGCCTGTCTGAAAAAAGCTCTGGGATACGCCTCTTTTTTACCGAAAATTTCCAGGTCCATTGATGCAATTTCGTCCAGATAGGCCGGGACAAAGCGGATCACTTCACATTCCATTCGATTTTACACCTCTCCTTTTTTAGGTCCAGGGGATATGCAGGGGGGTTCCTTTGATCAGGTCCGCCCCGACATTTTTCATCTGCATGATGCCGGGCAGAGGATCATCCAGGGTAATGGCATCCCACCGCTCGCATCCTTTGAAAATGTTGGCAGCCTCCTTTAAAAAGCGCGGGAGGGAAAAATGGTTAAACCGGGTTCCGAAATGATTTTGCCGGAAGCTTTCAACAAACCATGCTCCGTCCAGCAGAAGGTTCCGGCAAAAGATGCCTTTTTTATAGGTTTGGCTCGAAAAATCGGTTTTATCCAGAATCATCATCTGGAACAGGTCAAAGGGAAAGTCGGCTCCGGACGCCACGGCCAGGGGCAGGGATCCCCAGAACCGTCCGTTGATTTCCAGGAACACCCAGTCCCCGGTATCTGGATGGATTTTAAACTCGGCCATGCCGACCCCGGTATAATCCAGTCGTTCAATGATTTTCCGGGTGGCATGGAGCAGATGGGGCATCAGCGGAATGCTTTTTCGATAGCAGCTGGGTCCGCCGCCGATTTTTTCATGGATGCGGAGATGTTGAAACGCCGTCAAAATTTTTCCGTGCCTGGCCAGGAACTCCACGCCGGTGCCGGTGCCGTAAAATGGTTTCTGGACCAGAAAGGGGCCTGTGGCCAGCATGGATCGGCCCACCTCATCCAGTTGATCCCTGGAATGAATTTTTCTCACCACATGCCGGGTGTGGATATTCTCAACGGTCACGGAAGTCTCAGGCTTCAGGACAAGGGGCAGTGAAAACCGCTGCCTTGCCTCTGCCAGATCCTGGATGGAGAATACCTGCATCTGTTCCGGGACATTCACCCCGGCGTTTTTCGCCAGCTCCCAGGTCTTGAGCTTGCTGGAGATCAGGTCAAAACATCCGGGTTCCAGGATGGTGATCCGGGAGAGATGCGCCAAGGATTCCCGGTTGGCCTGCATGGGCACAATGGTTGAATCGTGGCAGGGAATCACAAGGTCGTAGTCCCCGGATTTCAGCAGAAGGTTCAGCCTCTTCACCCATTCATCCCTGCCCGATGAATAAGGGTTCAACATAAAGCGGTTTTGAATGTACCGGGAGAAAAGGGCGGGGTGGTCCAGACGGTTGGAAGCCGTATCCACCCGGATTCCCCTGCGGCCCAGGGACCGGATCACGCATAAAAAGCTTTGCACGCTTTCTCCGATGACCAACGCCTTGTGTTTCATAATTTTTTCTTCCCTTTCCCTTTTTGCCTGGACCCGTACCCTGCTTTTTTATCCCTCGGATGGTTTGGCATTGTGATCCTGCCGGGCAATGAAATAGAATAAAACAACCATGATCAGATACCCGCCGCCAAACAGGGGCAAGCCCTTGTCGATTCCAAAGGTAAGAATAAGCCAGCCGAAAACAAAGGGCCCCAGGATCTGGCCGATCCTTGTCATGGAGTTAAAAATGCCCATGGCTTTTCCCGCACCCAAGGCCTTTGAAACCGGCAGTTTGAGAACGTAGCTTCTTCTGGGTGCCCCCCCGTAGCTGGCGGAAAGCCCCAGCAAAAAGATGGTCACGGCCACGGCCGGCACATGGCCCAGGTATTGATAGATTAAAAAGGCCACGGCCCCGAAAAGGCCGCTGATCACAAGATACTTTTTCGAATTTCCGGACCTGTCCACAAATTTTCCGATGTATGGGGCCAGGTAGACCAGGCACAATCCGTAAATCATGAATACCCGGCCAATGGTCGACTGGCTGGTACCGATCCGGTTCAGATAGATCGGACACAGATAATTCATAAACCCGATAATGGATATGGCAGCCGGGAAACTGCAGAAAATGACCAGGCAGAGCACATCCTTGTCAAAGAGAAACCGGATGGTCTGCCTGATTTTTAAACCGTCCTGCCCGTCCCGGGATGCCTTGGAGGGGATTACATCATCCCTGTTCTGGGGTCCGGGGGAACCGGCAGACTCTTTCAGGGTGATTAGGGCCAGTAAAAAAGTAATGACCATGATCATGCAGCTGAAGGCAAAAACCGGGGGAAATCCCAGCCGGTCCGCCAAAATGGCCCCGGTTGCGCTGCCGCAGATATTGCCGGCATAGGCGCCGGCAAAGAGCAGGGAAATCCCCTGGGTATTTCTGCTTGAATCCACATGATTGACCACAAAACCCTGGGAAGAGATCATGGTTAACCCGAACCCGGCCCCCACCATGGCCATGGCAGTGATAAAGTGGACCGCGCCGGGGACCAGAAACGCATAGATAAATCCTGTCCCGGCCAGGCCGATGCCTGCCCGGAAAGGCGGATGCCATCCTTTTCTATCGACCCATATCCCGCCGATAAACACACAGATGGCCGTGAAGAAAAACTTTACACTGATGGGAAGCCCCATGACCAGGTCTTTGGAAAACCCCGGGATGGGAGTGTACAGATTTTCCATGTGAAGGGGGATAAAAGAGATGGAAGCATCCATCCCGAAAAGAAAGAGAAACATGACCGGCCGGATGGCGATGTAGCTGACCGCCTTTATCTGCTTCTGGGCTCCTTTCAAAATCTGACCCCGGATATACTGGAACAAAAGGATCATCATTTCGACAAAAAAGAGGATGGAAATAATCAGAACCGTGATGGAGTCAACAAGGGTGGCCCATACTTTTTTGTTCAACGCCTGCTTGGAAAGGCTGGCAATGATTTTTCCCTGGGGTTCCCCGTCTTTTTCAATGACAACCCCTGTTCCGTAAACCTTGTCCAAATCAGGTCCGGACAAATGATACCGGGCCAGTTCCGTGTTTTCCTGAAAATCGATGCGTCCCTTTTGGTCGGCTGCATACAGGGGCCTTCCCGTATTTCCGGTGATCGCGATCCGGTCGAGTTCGGGCGAGGAAGCGATTACCTTGGCCAGCATCACATCCATTTTCTTTAATTTGTTGATGGGCAGGCCTTTTTGTAAAAAAAACTCAATATCCTCTTTGAGCAGCCCCACAATGACACGGATCTTTTCCTTGTTGATTTTCAGATAATAGGACTTGAACTTGGCCGTATGGATACCGATGAACACGGCCTGGGACAGGACGATCATGAGAAACAGGAACAGGGCGACTTTTTTGCGGGGCAGGGGACGTTCCGGGGAATCGGAAAACGGGATCAGGTTCAAAACGGCAATTAAAAGCAGGCAGGCCACAGCCAGGATGACCACAATCAGAAGCGTGCTTTGCTCCATCAGCTTTGCCAGGCTGGCCTTGACCTTTTGTTCCCCGAAAACAATGGAGATCACGCCGACAATCTCTTTGTCCAAAAGGCCCTGGGAAATGGGAATCAAAAGAAAATACCGGTCCTTGACCTTTTTATACAGGGATGAAGTTTCTTCTTTATTTTTGTCCGGAGTTTCCATTGCCTTGGCAAATAATTTCTCCGGCAGCGGTTGATTTTCCAAGGCCGCATCCGTGGTGTAGAGCACGGTCAAATCCCTGTTAACAATGGAAACGGAGAGTTGATCGGAGTAGCGCCAGAAAAAGGTTCCCCGTTCAGAGGGTTCAGAGTCCTTTTCCAGGGCACCCAGGGTCTTGGCGAGGATATCTTCCATTCCGAAATAGGTACCAAGCTCTTTGCCGAACCGCAAAGACCGCTCAATGGACCGCTTTAAATCCGTCCCTACAACCGTATATTTGGATATGATGGAGGCCTCATACAACTTTTCAAGGGCGTTGAGGGATAGCATGGCATTGAAGGCCAGTGCCGTGGTCATCAGCAGCAGGGCGCCCATGACCAGTTTGGACCGGATGGGGGTGGATTTATTTTTCCTAAACATGATCATTGGTCAGTTTGATCCGGATAAACGGGGACATCAGGCAGAGGCTTAGAGAGCTGTAGTTGAGCGAAAATTCGAGAACATCCCCTGGTTTGTATCCGGCCATTTCATCGGTCACGTCAAGGATGGCACAGTCTGAGTTGGAACAGACCACCTGGACACCGCGTTTGAGCGGCTGGATCTCGCTGACATCGGTGTCTGTAACCCCGATATTGACAATGGCCCGCTGCCGGATCCCGATATCCTTGATGGGTGTTTTTTTGCCAAGGGCATTGAAACCGGCCCGGCCCGAAGGGCAGGATGGTTTTTCCTTGATTTCAAGAAGTTCACCGCGCAGTCTGAAAACATCCTGAAAAAGCCCGGGATGGGGTTTGTTGATGGTCGGAATGTTTCCCAGGAGAATGGCCTCCCCCACCCGGATCTGGTTGATCCGCCGGGGCAGCCGGTTGTTTTCCATCCAGTCCAGCAAAAGGGATCCCCCTATGGATACAGTTTGAGCAGGGAGGCCAAACCGGTTTTCGATATCATTGGCCAGCCCTGCCAGGACCTGGATATTTTTCCCGTCCGGGATGAGACCGCACCCGCACCCCCAGTTGGCGCCGATTCCCTTTAACGCCAGTCCCGGGTGGTTCCGGTCAAGGATTTGGCCGACGGTCTTGAGGACATCATCCGGCAGAACCCCTTCCCGTAGGTCCCCCACATCCACCATGAGAATGATATCATGGACAATGGACTGCCGGCTTGCCGCTTCACCCAGGGCAAAAATGGTATCGATTTCCGAATTCAGGCTGGACGAGAAAAGGGCCACGATCTCATCTGCCATGGATATCTGGGGCAGAGCAATGCTGATGGGCTTTATACCGGTCTTTTCTTTGATTTTTCTCGCGGTTTCCATGCGGGACACCCCGATCCGGCGGATCCCGTTTTCCTTGAACAATTCAAACAGGGTTGGAAAGGAATTCACCCCTTTGAGTACTCCCACAAGTTCCGTCTGCGCCTGATCGGCGATTTCAAGGACGTATTTGATATTGTGTCTGAGTTTATGCGTGTCTATTAAAAGTTGAGCCATGGCTGTGATCTGTTCTTCCCGGTTTTGCCGTCAAAATCGGCCTGCTTTTGTATTCAAACGGTTATTGTCTTTCCTTCCCTCCGTAAAAATGCCGGGTTAATATATCCTGACCTAATATGTAATGCAAAGGAAATCCCGAGATGTTCTACCTGCCGGTTTTTATCAATGACCGCGGATCTGCCGCATCTGTTCAATAACATCGTGCATGGTCGGCCGGTCCTTGGGTTCATAGGACAGGCACTGCCGGATCAGCGGTGCCAGTGCTTCGCCCGGCGCCCCTTTCTGAAAAACAGGGTTGCTGAGCCAGGTGTCTATTTTTGTCTTTGCCTTATCCGGCTCGATCATGAGCAGTTCAAAATTGAAAGCCTTTCCTATAACTTTTTTCGGATCTCCCAGCGCAATCACCAGCAGCGACATTCCAAAACTGTACACATCCTGTTTTGGGGAGGCCTTGTATTTTTTCAAGGTCACTTCCGGCGGCATATAAATGGAGGTCCCGACGCGTGCCGTATCCATTTCGCGAAAGCTTTCTTCCATATCTTTCATGGTCATTCCGTCAACCTCGGTATTTCTCTTTTTGGAAATTCCGAAATCTCCTATTTTGACCGTGTTGTCCCGGGTAACAAAGAAATTCTCCGGTTTGATGTCCCGGTGGATAAGGCCTTGTCCATGCATATATTCCAGCCCCAATGCCGGCTGGAGAACATAATCGATAATATTGTCTACCCCTTCTTTTTTGGTGGCATCAAATTTATCCTTTTCATTGCCTTGAATGACATGAAGAAGATCGCCTTTCTGACAATAATCCATGCAGATCCCGATCCGGGGCTTGTCGAAAAAGGCACCGTAGGTATTGACAATATGGGGATGATTCAGTTGCCTGGATACATTATACTCCTTTTCAAAATCGCTCCTGTCTTCCTGATCGCCAAGATTTTCGGTCTTAAAACACTTGAACACAAAGCTCTGGCTCTGGTTGATCTTACGGGTCAGTTCACCCAGCTCGGCGGTCAGCATCTGGTACCGGGATTCACTGATATCTCCCTTTTGAAGCTTTACTCTGAGTTTGGCCATCATTTCCAGCCGGGTCCCGGCATCAAAAAGGACCGCATCACTGCCTCCTTTGCCGATCTTCCTTTTTATGGTTACCATGTCATATCCCAGGCTTTCCGGGGCCATGAAGATATTTCTTTTCTGGGCATTGATGATCTCTTTGTTCAAGGCATTGACCCGGGCGTCACTGCCTGAAACCGGCAGGAGATCAAAAAGCTTTCCTTTTAGTTTATCCCTCAGATATCTGAGCTGTCCGGGGGTCTCCACCTGCCGGTAGGTTGCATCGGAGATCACCTTTTTCACATCCTCAAGGGTGTTTATTTTGCCGCCCAGCCCCTGTTTGACCCCTGCCTTGTCATCCGGGGAAACAAAATCGGTCATCCGGATATTTCCCTCTTTCAGGGCGTATTTAGCCAGGATGGCCCGGTTCAGGTCCGTTTTTTTGGTATCGCCCAGAAGCTGTCCCATTTTTGCCAGGTCTCTTTCCGTGATCCTTTCCGGACCCTGGGTTGCATATTTTTTCAGCAACTGCTTTTTTAAATCCGCATCCTTTGGATTTGCCGGCTTGCTGTTTTCCAGATCTTGTTGCAGTCCTTTAACTACACTGTCGCTGTATTTTCTGATCAATATCCCGAGCTTTTCATCTTTTAAATTCTCCGGTGCCTTCTGATAGGCTGAAAATTCCTTGGCAAGTCCGGGAATGTCTTTTATCTGTTCCAGCAGCGATCCCTTGACCTGCTTGAGCAGATCATTTTGCTCTCCAACTTCCCTGATCAGGTTTTTCTGGTCTGTCCGGGTTTCGGCAAAAACTTCCAGAAAAACGTCCATCAGTTTTTCGTCAAGTCCGGGGAGCTGCTCTTTGAGCATTTTAAAATCCTCGCCGTCTCCCAGCGCCTTTATAAACAGCTCTTTCTTTTTCTGGGAATCTGAATCTGTTTCCAGGATTTGTTTCCACTTCTCTTTTAAAGGGGTAAGCAGGTCGTTTTTCTGCTGCTCCATCTCTTGCGGGTCACGGGTCTGGATGCTTTCATTGCCCGCCTTTAGCGCGCAAAGGGTTTCTTCCGGAGACAATGATCCTTTGTCCATCAGTCCTTTGATCATTTCTTTGTCCATCAGACCCTGTTTTTTGGCTCCCGTCAGCATGGCCTTGTAATCATTGAAAATTTCGCTGTTTTTTTTAGAGAATTCCTGGGTTCTCGGCAAAAGTTTGAAAAGCGTATCGGCCAGCTCTTTTTTTGGGCCGTCCTTGATTTCCCCGTTTAAAAGCCGGGTCAACTCCCGGCACTGGCGGCTTGTGACCTTTAAATACGCCAGGGCCGCCTGCCGGCTTTCCTCGTTACTCCCGGTCTTGATTTTGGCGGCCAGAAGATAGGCGGTTTTCTGCTTTATGCCGCCGGGCCCTGCCATCATATTTTTGGCCAGGGATCCAATCCCCCCGCCGTGCCGGTTCAGACTCTCCTCAAAAGATATTTTATTTTCCAGGTCATCCAGGATCTTCTGGGGTGAAATGTTGAGTTTGGCCGCCAGCTCGACCTGTTCATCACCTAAGCCCGCATCTTTTAACCCCTTTAAATCGAGCATTTCATGAAAGACTTTTCTGTACTTGTCGGTCTCGATATCTTTACTGCTGAAGGGGTCATCCAGTTTTCCCAGAAGAACCGGGTCATCCGATCCCAACACCTTGTTAAGGGCGATCCGCATGACCTTCTCATCTTCTCCCAGGGAAATCAGGAAATTTTTCCGGTCCATACCTTTGGCTTCGTAAAGGATCTGCAGGGCCTGGCGGCTGGAAAGGGGCTTTTCCGTTTCATATTTTTCCATCAGCTTTTTGGTGATTTCAGATCCGGTCTTCTGGTATTTGTTTTGTATGGTGTCCATGAGTTTGGACCAGACCGCCTTGTTTTCCTCCTTAACTGAGCTGCCCTTAAAAAAGGAGACCACCCTTCCTTTCCAGCCGGTCTTGCCTTTCACGATTTCCTGGGTCTGGGGGGTGTTATCCGAGAGGACCAGGCAGTTTGTATCCATTGTTTTTAAGGAATCTATGCTGAACTCTCCCATGAGCTCTCCTTTTTTAGGCTTTCATGTCAAAAGAAAATAAAGGGTCCAGTCCCTTATCCAACCCCTGCTCTTTACTGACGGAGTCATCGGATAAAGATCCAATCCGGGCGATCCATGCTTCCGCGCAGTTGACATACTGCTCAACCAGGGCTTCAAAGGCCTGGAAGTCAAGCTGGCGGGTATCTGCCTGGGCGATGAGCATGGCGGTCTGGGTTTCCCGGATAAATCCCAGGGATGGCCCGCCCCTGGCCCTTTCGTAAAAGCCGGCTTCCAGCATTTCCGAAAACAGTTCCAGCTGGCGGTCTTTTTCAATTCTTCCCAGGTTGCTGAACATCAGCAGGGTGTGATTTTCCTCTTCAAATTGCAGGTTCAAGACGACCTGTCCGTCAAATGAGATGGTACAGGCATTGTCTTCATCCAGACCAATGCCTGTAATGCCGACCAGATTGCCGAAGGTTTCAAGCATCTGTGATAATCGTTCTTTTTCCATAATCGGATCCCTTTCATAATGATTCAGGCCTGAAAAAATGCCCTTTTTTCCGATTGCCATCCGGAGTGCCGGGCGATATTTCTCAATTTGTTAAGCTATAGCTAGCACAATTCATACCAAGATTCAATTTTTATAAGGGGGTAAGGGCAAAAAAAGTCAGATTCTATTTTCGCCCTGGGTTAAATCCCCCATGAAGCCAGGGGTATTCCAGAGCCGGATGGAAACCCCGGGCAGGCCGGAACCCGGATCCAGGCGCAAGCTCTTGGGTTCTTACAAAAAAATATAATTCAACCCGATTCCATTCTCTTTATTTCGGATGGCCGGAAAAAATATACCGGAACCGGTTTTGGCAACTGCCCGGATATATGACTTAATACCTGAAGACCTGCCTTTTTTGTTGTCTTTTTACTCAAGAAATGTAACGATCGCGAAATTTTTGGTTTGTTATTGCGACGCAAAGGCGGATTGACTATAAAATATACATCAAAAGACAGAGTATCCGTTATCAATGAAAAAAAGTACCGTCGATACCGAACTTCTTAATCTCATGGTCAGGCTGTGCCACCTCATTGCCTTTGAAACCGAGGCCCGCACGGGAAAAAGCCTTTCCCTGCCCCATGGCATGGATCAGGAAAAATTAAACCTGGACGATGCAGATAAGGAAACCATCATTGACAAGCTCTATGCGCTGACAGACCAGGGCACCACTTCCCGGGAAATTGCAAGCCTGGCCGAATCCTTCGGTCTGATGCTGGTTAAGATCGATGTCCATCAGATGAAACTGGACCGGCTGATCAATGAACTCAAAAAGAAGAACAAGGCTCTGGAACTGGCCAAACAACGGCTGGGAGAGCAGAACCGTTCCCTTATGGGCTCACTCAGAGAAAAATACAGCCCGGCCCGGTTCGTGGGCCAGTGCCCTGAAATGCAAAAAGTCAAGGAACTGGCCCTGAATATCGCCAACCGCCCCATTAACACGTTGATTCTGGGCGCCAGCGGAACCGGCAAGGAAGTCTTTGCCAAAATCATTCATTTTAATTCCCCCCGGGCAGACAAGCCCTTTGTGGCCATTAATTGTACCGCCATTGCCGAAACCCTTTTTGAAAGTGAAATGTTCGGCATTGAAAAAGGTGTGGCCACCGGAGTTTCAAAGCGGACCGGTTTTTTTGAACAGGCCCACACCGGCACGATTTTCCTGGATGAAATCGGGGATATGAGCTTGTCCAACCAGGCCAAGCTGCTGCGGGTGCTGGAAGAACGGGAGGTGATGCGGGTCGGCGGCACCAAGCCTGTAAAAATTGATGTCAAGATCATCACTGCCACCAACGCCGATGTAAAAAAAGCGGTTGAACAGGGCAAGTTCAGGGAGGATCTCTATTACCGTCTCAACGTGGTGGAGCTTTGCCTTCCCCCGTTAAAGGAACGCCAGGAGGACATCATCATACTGGCGGAAAAGCTGCTGGCCAAAAACTGCGCAGACCTGGGCCGGACACCGATCTTTTTAAGTGACAGAGCCAGAAAATGCCTGGCCGCCTATGACTGGCCCGGCAATGTCCGGGAATTGAACAATGAGATGGAACGGGCTGCGGCCCTTGCCCTGACCGATCGGGTAGAGGTCTCGGATCTGTCTGAAAAAGTCAGCCGGCTTCACAGGAAAGACAAGGGGGGAGCTGTTCCGGAAAAAAAGGACGGCATGCTGGATTTGACCGGCGGCCTGACCCTGGCCGATGCGGAAAAAACCATTGTTCAAACCGCCCTTGCCCGGTGCAAAAACAATAAAACCAGGGCCGCTGCCATGCTGGGGATCACCCGGGAAGGGCTGAGAAAAAAAATGATCCGCTGGGAAGAAAGTCCGGAAAACTGATCTGTAGGAGGGTTTGGTGAAACCTTTTTTTGCAGTGTTGCCAAAAAAATTGGCGCTGAATTGCCAGGCGCGCAACAGAATTTGGCCGGCGCAGGGAATTGGACCAATGACGAACCTGCCATGGGGGCCAAAAATGGTGAAAACCTTAAAAAAAGCCATATGAAAGGATTTTGGTCGATGGGAGAAGCAGATTTTCAATGATCTTGGCAATAAATTGAACATTGGCACACCATTTGCTCATGACCTGTTACCAGATACAGCGATCAGTCGTCAGCATGATCATAAGATAGAAGCAGATTTTACAGAAGCGCAAACAGAACCTGAGGATGATTATCGTGAATGATCAAGGCAGAAAAAGTTTCTTTCAAACCGGTTCCGGCACGTCCCTTTTTCTGGACAACCCGGTTTTCTCCCCAAAAACAGGTATTGGCGTCCCGGCTGAAAAATCCCCTGGAGGCAAACCGATCCTGTCAGGAGTTCATAAAACATACACCCCGGAAGTTTCGGGTTTTATCCGGGCTTAGGGCAGGACATGATGACACCGGACAGCATATACTCTTCCCTGGCCGCCATTTTTGCCATCCTGGGATTTCTCATTCTCATCCTTTTCGCCATTAAAAAATACGGCACCCGCCTGGGAATGAAACAACTGCGGCAAAACAGGACTCTGGTTCTTGAAGACCGGATCTCCCTGGGCCAGAAACGGGATGCCTGTGTTGTTCGGTTTAGGGAAAAAACCTATCTCCTGGGCGTCACCGACCATCATATCAGCCTTTTGGCTGCCTTTGACAATCCACCAGAACAGGAGGGACCGGAACGATAATGGATCCAAGCAAACAGGCCGCCATTCAACAGAAGATCAAGGAAATCGAGCAGGAAAAGGCCGTGACCGAAAAACGGCTGGAGCGGTTCCGCAAGGCTGCGGGTGTACTGAGTGAAAATAATCGGAAATTAATGAAATCCCTTGGGATTTCATCCCATGAAGAACTCAAAGATGTGTTTCAAAGCCTGACTTTTCATCCGGAAGGGGTTGCCATGTTTGAGCAGTTTCTGGAAGAGCATGGGCAAAAGCCCCCGGATTTCATGAAAGACCTGCCGCTGGCAAAGAAGAAAGAAGCCGCTGATATCCCATCGGAAAAAAAGCCGGTCAAGAAAAGGGTTCGATTCAAATTATAGAGGGAAAAACCAGGGGAGACAAAGATGAGTGATACTTCGATTTTAGGCTCATATAAAATAGGCGCACTGACAGACAACGCTGAAAGGGAAAACCTGCTGGACGGCACCACAGCCGCCTACGATGATGAGGGGAATGACACCACCGCGTTTTACAATGTGAAACAAAGCGCCAGGACAGACATGGAAGGAGATCTGACAGATGCGGCCAATCCCATTGTCGCCTTTGCCCGGCTGGCCGCTTTTTTTGCCGGTCAGCAGTCCTTTGCAATGGAACTCAAGCTGAAGGAATATGAGGAGCAGCATGAGTTTTACCAGGAGGTTCTGGAGAATTCCACCATTGCCCATCAGTATAAGTTAAAAGCGGCTGAGGCAGACACGGATGTAGGAATTGAGGAGGAAGACGATATGCGGAGCTTCAATAAGTTCATGAACTCTAATGTCGTGACCCTCTCTGACGATGACAGGTCCAACCGTCTCGTCCACTTAGGTTACAGGCTGGGCGGCGGTGTGGACAGCAGCAACGACAACCTGCATAGCAAGGAAGACTGGGAAGGCTTTTGTGAACAGATCGACCAGAAAAAGGACATGGAATCCACCACCCTGAACAAGCTGTCCACGGAGATGGATCTGGCGGTCAAGGATTCCGACAGTGCCCAGGAGATGGCGGCCAATGCTATTAAAAAAGCAAATGATCTGATGTCAACCCAGGGAAAAACCTCAGGAGGTTAAAATGACAGAACCGGCCATGGACGAGCAGGTGGCTCAAATTTTTAAGAATTCCGCAAAATATGTGGAAGATATCTTAAGGGGAAAGACCACCATTGCCAAGGCGGCAAAGGTTCCCCCGGAAAATGTGGAGAAGTGTTTTACCCAGGCCCGGAACGCCTTGATGATGGAGGATTTTCCAAGGGCGGAAGAACTGTTTACCGTGCTGCTGGCCCTGAGCAATCAGGATGTAAGGGTATTGCTTGGCCTGGGCGGAGCCCTGGAAGGACAGGAGAAATTTGAATACGCTTCAGCCATCTATTCCCTGGTGATTGCCATGGCTTTGTTTGATCCGGTGGCCCCTTTCCGGGCCGGTATCTGTATGATGCGGCTAGGGAAAAAAGAAGAAGCCGTCAAATTGTTTGATCTGGCAGCCGATTGCGAGGATACGGTCAAGGATCCCAAAAAGTTGGTTTACGTCCAGAAGGCAAAGGGAATGCTCAAGGTGTTGCGGAACGCATAAAACCAGAAGGAAAAGTGCGATTGTGGAAACCGGTTTCCGGAGGAGATGAAAATGGTGCAGGATGTAACAAAGGAAAAATTGATCCATCAGTGGGAAGAAAACAGCAAGGCATTTGCCAAGGCAGTAAAGGGCAAAAATGAGCTTATGGGTATCCTGGGAATCTCAAAACAGGATCTGACGATTATTTATCAGAAAGCCTTTGATGCCTTTCAGGTGGAAGACTACAGGGAGGCGGAAAACCTTTTTTCCTGCCTGCTGCTCTGGGATTTTCAGGACCGGGCCTATCAGGTGGGCCTGGGCGCCACGTTTGAGGCCCAGGAAAAATTTGAGGCAGCCTTGAACATGTATGTACTGGCCATGCTCTCCGGCGGGCAGGATCCCGAACTTCTTTTCCGATCGGGAAAATGCCTGCTGGCCCTGGATCAGAAAGCTGAAGCCGCCATCCTGTTTGAACTGGCCGCAGAGTCGGAAGACAACCTGCCCCAGCTCCATCTGAAAGCCCTCGGTGCCATTGAAAAATCAAAAAATATGCTTTCGCTGATTAACAATTAAGGAAAGGAAGGAACCATGGTTGAATCTGTCAGCAACAATCTGTCATCCGCCCGGCAATCTGAGCTGTACTCGGAATACGGCGAGGTGATCGAGGCGTTGAAGGAGGCGTTTCCGGACAAGACCGAACAGGAACTGCATCTTGCCGTCAGGGAGCACCTGGGGACCCTTGACAATAAGGATATCAGTCAAATGGACACCCAGAAAATGCTTGAGTCCATTTCCCAGACATTCAATGTTGAGTTGTCCGCCCAGGAAGCCAGCAAGATCATCAGCGAATGGGAAGATATCACCCAGGACTTTGATATTGATGTATCCAACCTGGCCTCTATTCTGACCGATTATTCTTCCGACGGCATCGACAAAAGTGACCGGCAGTACCTGATCCTGCTCTGGCAGATGCTTCAGAAAGAAATGGAAGATGCCATTGGAGAGGAGGGAACCGTTACCTCCGAAACCAACAGGGCCATCCAGGAAAAAAACCTTGAAGAATACAAAGAAAAAAAGGCCGAAGCAAAAGAAAAAGCTGCTGCGGCAAAAACCTGGGGCAAAATTGCCAAATGGGCTGGATTTGCCGTTGCCTGGATAGGAACAGCCATTGCTACCGCTGTTGCATGTATTGCTTGTGTAACCGGGGTCGGGGTCCCAGCCGCAGTCGCCCTGTTCACAGCTGCCGGGATCATGGGGACGCTTGCGGTTGCGGCTACGGTGGCAGCTGTCTCCGATGCATGCGGAGAGGAAATTTCTGTGGGAGTGGGCGTGGCAAAACTGGTTAATCTCATTCCCGGGGTTGAATTGGATGAAGATACCTTTGCCATGGTCACTGACATGGTCATTCAAATCGGTCTGTCGCTGGTGGCTGCCGCCTTGACCCTGGGTGTCGGGGCTGTCAACCTTATCTCCTCCATTGGCAAAGCCGCGGCCCAGGCCGCCGGGGAAGGGGTCAAAGCGGCGATTAAAGCGGTGATTACGGCCATGATCAATGCGCTGAAACAAGCTTTAAAAATGAGCCTGAAAACCATGGGTGATACCATGGAGTCCTTTTCAAGGCTGCTCAACGTGATCAACGGTGGGATCCAGGTGGCCCAGGCCGGGACGCAGGCGGTAACCGCGGGGATAAACTTTGATTATTCCTTAACCCAGGCAGATCTGATGGAAATCCAGGCCCTGCTGGAAAGCATCTCCGATACAAGGGAATTGAGTGAAGAGCTGCTGTCCGCCCTGCTCAAGAAAATTTTTGAAGCCATGCGGGGAGATGTCCAGAGTTCTACCCAATCGAGTATTGATATTCTCCAGTTTACAGCAGACCTCAAAGGGTAAACCGGATCAAAAGAGAAAGGAAGCAATCATGAACATGAACATAGACGGAAATACGTTTAACAGCCTGAGTTTATATGCGGACCTTACGGACGATGCCCAGGATAACGAGAAACTGGAAGCCCTGCAAAACATGATCCTGGCTGCGGCGCCGGATGCGACCCCGGAACAGGTGGGCCAGGCCATAGACGATGCCATTGCCCAGGCCAAAGCTGAAAATCCGGATTCCCCCGTCAACATGGAGGAGATTTTTGAAACTGCCGTAAAAAGCCTGAATTCCGAGTGTACGGATGAAGCCGTCACCAATATTAAAAACGCCTGGCAGGAATTCACAGGCATAAACAATCTGAACCAGGACGATATCGGCCAGATCCTGGTATCCCCGTTTTCCTTTGTGGCCACGGATGAGGATGCATCCGTGGCCACGATTCAAAACACCTTGGCACTCCTGGTGCTTTTGATGATTGAAATTGCCGGGGAAGAATCGGCCAATCAGCTCTTGGAGGGCTTTGACCAGAAGGATACCATCATGGCACTTGCCAAGGAGAAGGCAGCAAAGCTCAGGGAAAAGGCCTGGGTAAATTTTGGCTTTGGTCTGGCTGCTGCCGGTTCTCAGGCCCTGGGTGGTCTTTCTCAAATGATAGGCTCCGGGGTCGGGCTCGGCGGCGTCAGTGAGAAGGCAGCCAAATCCTGGGCCGGTCTGGGACAGGGTGCCGGCTCTTTGGGGCAGGCCGGCTCAACCACGTGTAACGCCATCGCCGGTTTATGGACCGGGCTCATTGATGCGGATATTGCCGAAATCGAAGGTAAAAGTCAGGTCGCCAGCATTAATAAGGACACGGCAGACAAGCTCAAGGCCAAGGCGGAAGAACTGATCAAAACGATGATCAATCTGCTGCAGACCATTGCCCAGGCCAAACACGGCGTCCTGACCAGCATCAAGGTATAGCCCATGATCGACCAGTGGATAGAAAGCGTATGCTCCGGTGCCGGCTGGGACCGGCCCTTTAAAAGCCGTGACAGCCGGTACCGGTTCCGTCTGGAATCGGGCTGGGTGGTGGATGCCTCCCCGGGAGCGGATGACCGAACCCTGGTGCTGGAGGCAAAAGTCAGAACCCTGGCGCCCCACGACAGTGACTTTCTGTTGAAAAAGACGGCCGGTGCCGTTGTTCCGAGAACCTTCAAGGACAGCGCTACGATAAGCTATGACAGCGGCAGTAAAACCCTGTATCTTCACAGGGTAGTCGCGCTGGGAGCCCTGCGGGCTTCGGAGTTTCCCGGGGTTATGGAAGATTTTTTAAATGACCTTGCGTTTTATAGGTCTTTGTGAAAGGTTTGTCGGTATTTTAGCCTGTGTCCGTTAAGGTGCTGAAAAAATTAATAAGGAAGATCAAATCACTATTATCAAAACTCAGGTGGCAGTCATATGCGTAAACCTTCCGGAATTCTAATCTCTATTCTGATCTTTTTTGTCTGTAGCATGGACGGTCTCGCCCTGGGTGAAGAGGCATCCTTTGCCAATCGGGTGATGGGAAAACATAATCCCAAAATCTCCGATGTTTTCCATCATCGGTTTTCCCATTATTCGGAAGCAGAACCCCTGGTCAACCTTTTGGAAACCTTTGCCCGCAGCCAGGGCATGCGCGCCGCATTTACGGAGAATGTCAAAGGGGAGGTCAGCGGCCGGTTCAACGGCATGACGCCGGAAGATTTTCTGGCCGGGATTTACACGGCCTTTGGGGTGGAATGGTATGCTCTGGACGATATCCTCCATTTTTATGTCAAACGGGACCTTGAACGGCGCCTGGTTTACCTGTCCGCATCCCGGCCCTCTGAAATGAAGCAGATTTTAACCGAGGCAGGCCTCATCTCTGAACAATTGTCCTGTACGGCCAATGACGCAAAGAAAGTACTTGTTTTTTCCGGGCCCGGGGATTATGCCGACGGTGTGGCCATTGCCATCCAGTCCTATGAAGATGCCTACCGGAACGAGCAGGAGATCAAGGTCTTCTTTTTAAAACATGCCTGGGCAGACGACACCTCCATCGGGTCGGGCAAAGCCAAAAAGACCATCCCCGGCGTGGCCTCGATTTTAAGGGACATGGTCCTTGCCGCCCGGGAGCAGAGCAGTCAGCTGGCTGTGGGAACGGGAATAGGAGCTGCGGTCCGGCAGACCATCCCGCCTGAACTGGGAATAGACCGGAATGCCGATGAAGTGACCCTGGAAGAACTGAGGCAGGAGGCCAAAGAACAGATGGAACTGGACCGGAAAGTGGCCTCTCCCATGCATACCACGGCCAGGGGCCTGCCGGTTCTTCCCAAGCAAGTGATTGAGCCCAGAATTCTGGCCGACTCCCGAAGCAACTCCGTTATTGTCCGGGATGCCTCCTTTCGGATGCCCTACTATGAAAAGGCCATCAAGGAGCTGGACAAAGCCCTTGACCTTGTCGAGATCCATGCCGCCATTGTGGATGTGGACACCAATTACACCCGGACCCTGGGCGTGGATTTCGGAGGTGCCTCCAATGTCGGTGACAATGCCGGGGTGGGGGCCGGAAGCAATATTTCAAGCATTATCAGTCCCGAGGACATTATCGGCCAGGCTTCCAATGGCGCTTCCATTATCGGCGACGGATTCAATTTTTCCACGGTCTATAAAATGGGGTCCGATTATTTTCTGGCCAAGGTCAGCGCCCTTGAAGATCAGGGGGATGCCCGGGTCCTGGGACGGCCGTCGGTCCTGACCATTGACAACACCTCTGCCTCCCTGGAGACATCAACCACCTTTTATATCCGTATTGTGGGCGAGAACGTGGTGGAGCTCAAAGAGGTCTCGTCCGGGACCAACCTCACAGTGACGCCCCACATCATCAAATATGAAGACGGATCAGCCACCATCAAAATGACCGTCAGTATCGAAGACGGGCAGGAGCCGTCCACAGGATCTGTGGAGAGCGACATTCCCGCCGTGACAAAAAAAACCAATATCGAAACCCAGGGGTATATTTCTCCTGGACAGAGCCTTCTGATCGGCGGGTACTACTATGAAACTATCAGCACGACAGATTCCGGGGTTCCGGTTTTAATGGATCTTCCGGGCATTGGAAACCTGTTTAAAAAAGCCACCAAAAGTGTGCAGAGAATGGAAAGGATGGTGCTGATTACACCGAAAATCATCAAACCCCAGGCGATAGATCCCCAGACTCTGGATCTCGATGAAACAAAATTTTTCCGGTCACCCTATTCAACCGAGTCCGGCGGTGTCACATCTGTGAGACCGAAACCGGCGGGTGGCTGTTCAGCCCGAAGGAGCGCCCCTTTGCCCGAAACACAGCCATAGGCTTTGATTAATATGGACAACAACCTCCAAATGAATTGCATGGGATAAGACTTACATAATGACACAACCGGCCCATATTCTTCTTAAAATTTTTTCAGGCCCGCACATGGGCGCTGAAATTGTGCTCTACACGGGAACCACCACTGTCGGCCGCAACAACAGCTGTGACATCATCTTACAGGACAGCACCGTTGCCGAACGTCATCTCCGCATCCTGGTTTCTGAAGACATCTCAGCACGGCAGGTGCTGAAGATAGACAGCATTGACGCCCCCTTTACCATGGTATCCCAGCCAGCGGATCAAGAGATCGAACCCGGGTCCGGTGAAAAAGAAGCGCCCAGGGATGCATCGCAATTGGAAACTTCGGAATGGCCGGCGTTGACTCCCCTTATGCTGGGAACCACCTGTCTGGTCTGGAAGCATGAAGAAGATGCCTGGAAAGATATCCAGGCCACGGGCATCCTGGACGGCCCTTCTTTTTTACAGTCTTCGGCGCTGGAGGAAAAGCCGGGCAAAGAGGCAGGTGACGGGAAAGGGGATTCAAAGGAAGAGACCAAAAAGACCATTGTCCTGCCGGTCTGGCTGTCCCGGGGGCTAAAGGCCCTGGGGCTGATTTTGATTTTTCTCTTCATCTTTGGACCCTGCCTTGATTTCAAAAGTGTCAAGCTGGCCAGAAACATGCACAAACTCCTTGAAAAGGCAGGGTTCGAGTACCTGACCGTGACCCAGACCAATATCGGAGTGACCGTGCTGGGCACCGTGGATACCCAAAAGGACAGAAGAAGTCTGTGGCAAATCGCCGGCAAGGTGGATTACCCGGTTTTCATTGATGTCAAGGTGAGGGAGGAACGGTCCTATGCCGTGAAGGTCGCCCTGTCGGTGCGCGGGCTTTTTCCGGAGATAGAACTGGATGGGAATGATATCCTGATGACGGGATACATGCGTGACAAACTCATCGAAGGCGCCGCCAAAGTCTGGATCAAAAAGGATATTACCCAAGTTGAAAACATTACATCCTCCATGGTTTATGCATTTCAGGTCTGGCCGCTCTTAAAGGACCGGATTATTAAATACCACCTGGAAGATCTGGTCATCATCCGGTTTCACCCGGGGCTTGTCCAGGTCGAAGGCGAGCTTGACTTTGACCAGCGCCAGGTCCTGGAAACGATCAAAGGCGAAGTCTGCGAGGAGCTGAACTCTCCCATTGCCTTTTGGGATACGCTGACGGCCCCGGGATTTTCAGCCGAGTGGAACGCCAGCCTTAATGAGGGGGGGCGTTCCAAATACGCTCCGGATTCAGGGCTCTCCCAGCTCTATCTGGACTCCCAGACATCCAAAGGACTTCCGGCATTTTCAGCGGCTGCTCCTTCAAAAAAAGCCCTGGATGAGCCGGAACAGAAATCAGAGATCTTACCGCTACGGCCGGCACCGCTTCAGACTCAGAAACAAAGCGGCATGGCCGGCCAGACAGAAAAAGGGGCTGAAGATCAGGCCGGAGGCTCGGATGGAGAAAAGGTCCGCTATGCCCGTGATGACGAGGGCAAGTTTCTTACAGACAGTGAGGGCAATCCCATTATCCTGGGCACGGCAAAGGATGAACAAGGGAATATCCTAAGAGATGCGGACAATGTTCCCATTCCGCTGACCGTGGCCAGGGATGCCGAAGGCCGCATTGTCCGGGACAAAAAAGGCAATCCCGTCCTGGTTCCGTCGCTCCTTGACAAACATGGAAGAGTCTTAAGGGACAGGGGAGGCAAGCCGGTTGCTCCGAGGGTGATTACCGGCGTGAAAAAAAGAGCCGTTTTGGATAAGGAAGGCAATCTCATTCCCGATCAAAACGCCAACAAAATTCTCATTGACCGGTTGACACCGCAAACAAAAGAGGATGGGCAGCCATCCGCGGCCGGCCGGGAAACCGGACAGGATTCCTACTTTGACCAGGCTTTGCTTGATTCCGACAAAAAACTTTTTGGGTCTGGTACGGTGATTGCAGATTCTAATAAGGCAGATCAGGAAGCACCGGAGGATCCGCTGGGAGGGCTTGAAATTCTCAGTATCACCCTTGAGCCTATCCCCTTCATCAGCATGAAAGATGGGCAGAAATTTTTTACCGGAGGCAAGCTGCCAAGCGGCTATATTATCAAAAAGATCGGAACCGACCGCCTGGTGCTCGAAAGAGGCGAGAGCATAAAAACCTATAAGATAAGGCTGAGATAATGAACACAACTTCACAATCACTGACCCGATTCACCGCAGATTTTCTGGAGAATGACGCCAATGCTTCCGGCCGGTCAACCCTGATCCAGGAGCTGACCGACATGGAAACTCTGCTGAAACGAAAAATGGATGCCGGTGTCACCCCGGATGAAGCCAGGAAGGCAGAGGTCATCCGCCAGGCAATTGATGCCGCTAAAAAAACCGTTGATACCATCTGGGAGTCCAAATACAACTGATCCGCTGGAAATCCCGGAGAAAAACAGATTGCTCAACTTAAAAAAAGGAGGTTTATCATGTCCACTTCAACTACAGGCGTTTCCACACCAACCATTAAAACCGCATTTGAGGAACTGCAGGGAAAGGTGAGTTCCGCCGGTGAGGATCTTCAGGGAGACATCACCAAAGCATTGGAGGGTGAAGATCTTGATCCCATGCAGATGCTTGACCTTCAGTTCAAGATGGGCCGCTTCAATGCCATGGTCGAGGCCGCGTCTTCCGTCACCAAAGGACTGACCGATACCGCAAAAACACTGGCCCAGCGTGCCGGCGGATGATCCTGAAGTTCTTTGGGAAAAGCTGACTTTATCTTTCAACCACACGGCTGTCTTTAACCCGGGTTAAAGACAGCCCAAAGGAAAACACCCATGCTTGAACAACACCAGATACAACGACTGCTTGACATCGCCTTTGTGGGATGCCAGCAGGGCCGGACCGGCCTTGCCAGGCGGGTGATCGATGGGCTGGATCTTCTGCTGGAAGACAGCCTGGAACTTGAAATCTGCCGGGCCATGAGCTTTTACACGGTGAACGACTTTGGCAGAGCCCGTGAGATTCTGGAAACGGCCGCAGACAAGTTTGCCCATGATCCCATGTGCATCACCCACCTGGCACTGGTGGACATCCTGGAAGGGGAAACTGCCAAAGCCAGGGAAAGGCTGGATGGAGTCATTGCCCAGAACAAGGATGCTGAAGCGGTTCAACTGGCTTCCAGCCTTGTCGCCGAACATTTTTAAAACCGGAGAGTGCCAAAAGGGAAATCCAAATTATGGGTATAGAGACTTTGCTGCAATCAATGATGAATCTGTCCCGGGCCCAGGCCCTTGAAGTTCCCCAGGACGGCAATGTGCCGCTTCCCAAGGGCAAGGCCGATCCTGCCGCTGCCGATGAATTTTCCCGGATCATGGCCTCCGATTCCAAAGGCCTTGAAGCTGCGGCCGATCCGGGCAAAGAAGTTGAGCAGCCTGCCCAGGCCTCCATGCAGGTACAGGAACCGGACAGGCTCCCCGAACCCCAGGAACCAGGCTATGCCAAAGAATGGCTCAATTCGGTGACCGATATTCTCGGCAAGGATGCGATTTCCCACTCAGACCTTTACCGGGTCCAGGTCCTGGCCGAACTGACCCATATTGAAGTGACCCGGAACAGCAACGTGACAAAGGGCATTGACGACGGGCTGAAATCATTGCTGAAAAATACTTAAAATTATCTGGATATCATAATGACAAGACCAATTTCTTTTCGAAGGATATGGATATTCTTCCTGATGGCTGCGGTTCTATTCCTGCTGGCCGGATGTCAGCAGGAGCTGTACAAGGATCTTTCAGAACGGGATACCAATGAAATGATGGCCGCCCTGATGAAAAGGGGAATTTACGCCACCAAAGACGATCAGGGCAAGGGGCTTTTCACCTTGTTCGTAGATGAATCCCAGGTCGTGGGCTCTCTTGAGATATTGCGGCGCCAGAGTCTGCCGCCCCAGGAGTTTGCCTCCCTGGGTTCCACTTTTCCAAAGGAGGGCATGATGAGTTCTCCCCTGGAGGAAGAAGCCCGGCTCGGCTTTGCCATTTCCCAGGAACTGGCCGGCACCTGTGCGGAACTGGACGGGGTTCTCAATGCAAGGGTCCACGTGGTGCTGCAGGAGCAGGACCCGGTCACCGAAGCGATCACCCCGGCCACGACCTCTGTTTTTCTCCGGTACCTGCCCGGTTCTTCGGTTGAGCAGTACGTGCCGCACATCAGAAATCTGGCGGCCAACGCGGTTCCCAACCTTAAATACGACAACACCTATGTTTTTCTATTCCCGGCCTCTGATACCATTATCATGCCGCCGCCCCCCGAATACAAACAATTGTTCGGGGTGGACATGGCCCCCTATGCCGTCCGGACCTTTATTACCGCACTGGTGGTGTTTATCTCCCTCGGTGTCCTGACCGGGGCCGGCTGTGCCGTCGGGTATCAGAAATATGATGCGTACAAAAAAAGGGCAGCGGAAAAGGAAGATGAAGATGACAGATGATGCTGTCGCTTTTCCGGATGGAAGCCGCATTTTTCTTCGGAGCCTGGCAGCGGATCACCCTGAGTTGTTTAAGGCCGTTGTCCGGTTCAACGCCTCTGTCAACCGGAAAAATTCTGTTTCCAAAGAGGCTGACGGCTCTGCGGTCAACGCAGTGATCAACGGGTCGAAACGGGCTGCCGCCCGGCTGAACGGAAAATTTACCCGGGGGTTCTGGGATTTTGAAGAGGAGTCCAGGCGGATGGCCCTTCTCGATTCAAAGACCCTGAAAACCCTTCTTTTTACCTGGGGAGCGGCGTTTTGTGCGCCGCTTCTTTGCCGTTTTGTCCAAAAACAGGATCTGGAGATTCTCCACCGGGACATGGAACCGGGATACACTGATTTTGCATTGAAGCGCGGACGGTTTTTTCTGGGAGACTTTGACGGCATCATCCGGCTGGACGAGGCAGGCGCAAAAGCCGAACAAATGCCGGATCTGATCATGAAGCACAGCATGCGCGCCCATGAAATCTGCCTTAGGTACTGGCCGGAACCGCTCAGGGAGCTTCAGGCGGAAAAGATAAAACTCGATTTGCCCGACTGGTTTGAAAGAAAGCCGGAAATGGACCGGCCCCATCCTTCCCATCCAAGGGCGGTCTGGTTCAGTTTTAAAAAGATTTTACTCAAGGAGGTGGCGCCAGAATGGACTCCATGCTTTTTCTGAAAAAACAGTATGTTGAACCGCCCGCAGGCCGGCAGATTCTGAAACAGGAAGAATACGGCCACCTGATTCAGGCCAACCAGGTCCTGGAAGAGGCCCATAAAAAGGCCGGTGAAACCATGGCAAAGGCCTATGAGATTTACGAGGCAAAGAAAAAGCAGGGATATGAAGACGGACTGGAAGAGGGACGGCAGGAGCATGCCGAAAAGATCATGGATACGGCCCTGCGGACGGTGGATTATTTTGAGTCCATGGAAAAAGCCATTGCCGGTCTGGTTCTTCAGTGTCTGGAACGGATCATCGGAGAGGTTGACGATGATGAACTGATTTTGAAAATCGTCCGGTCGGGTCTGGCCGTGGCAAGAAATGAAAAAAAAGTGGTGGTCCGGGTCAGTGCGGAGGATGCCAAGACCGTGGAAAAATCGATATCCAAATTTCTCCAGGCCTATCCCGGCATCAGTATCCTGGATATTGTGACCGATGACCGCCTCTCAAAAGGGGCCTGCCTGATCGAAAGTGAACTGGGGGTTGTGGACGCCGGCATTGAGACCCAGCTCAAAGCCATTAAACGGGCCATTGACAAGAGGATATGAGCCAAATGACCTTTGATTACATGGTCAACATCATTGAAGATGCCATCAAGGGCATCAAAACCATTGAAATCCGCGGAAGGGTGGAAAAGGTCGTGGGCACCATAATTCACGCCGTTGTACCCGGTGTGAAAGTCGGTGAACTCTGTGTTTTGCAAAACCCCTGGGAGGACTGGGAGCTGAAGGCCGAGGTGGTGGGGTTTGCCAAACGGGTGGCCCTGTTGACCCCGCTGGGAGACCTGCAGGGCATCTCCCATGCCACGGAAGTGATCCCCACCGGAGAAATTCATTCCGTTCCCGTGGGAGACGACCTTTTGGGCCGGGTTCTGAACGGGCTTGGCGAGCCCATTGACAAGGGGCCGGCCCTGAAACCCAAGGGGTTTTATCCGGTCTATGCAGACCCGCCAAACCCCATGGAAAGAAGGATCATTGACAAGCCCATCTCTTTGGGGCTTCGGGTGATCGACGGGGTTCTAACCTGTGGAGAAGGCCAGCGTATGGGGATCTTTGCCGCGGCCGGCGGCGGGAAAAGTACCCTTTTGTCCTGCCTGATCAAGGGATCGGAAGCCGATGTCTGTGTGCTGGCCCTCATCGGGGAGCGCGGGCGTGAGGTCAAGGAGTTTTTGGAAAACGACCTGGGTGAGGAAGGCATGAAAAAAGCGGTGATTGTCTGTTCCACCTCGGACCGGCCTTCCATGGAACGGCTCAAGGCCGCCTATGTGGCCACGGCCGTTGCCGAATATTTCAGGGACCAGGGAAAACAGGTCCTGCTCATGATGGACTCGGTCACCCGTTTTGGCCGGGCATTGAGAGAAATCGGGCTGGCCGCCGGGGAACCGCCCACAAGAAGAGGGTTTCCCCCCTCGGTCTTCTCCAGCCTGCCCAAGCTGATGGAACGGGCGGGAAATTCCGGCAAGGGCTCCATTACCGCCCTTTACACTGTGCTGGTGGAAGGGGATGACATGACCGAGCCCATTGCCGATGAAACCCGGTCCATCCTGGACGGTCATATCATTTTATCCAGAAAGCTTGCCGCGGCCAACCACTATCCGGCCATTGACGTCCAGGCATCGGTGAGCCGGGTGATGAACAGTATTGTGGACGATGCCCACAAAGAGGCGGCCCAGCGGCTTCGAAAGGTGCTGGCCAAGTATGCCGAGCTTGAGATCCTGGTCCAGATCGGAGAGTATGAAAAAGGCGCGGATGCGGAAGCAGACGATGCCCTCGGCCGGATCGATCAGATCAACCAATTTCTCTGCCAGGGCCTGGACGAGTACGCCACCTTTGACCAGACCCTTGAAGCGCTCAAAGGGGTGGTTTCATGAAGGTATATCCCTTGGCGGCCTTGCTGAAACTGCGTATTTTCCGACAGGACAAGGCCATGCATGGACTGCAGAAATGCGAGCGGGAACTGGCAAGTGCCAGAAAAGGGGTAAAAACGGCCGTCCAGACCCACATGGATTTCATGGTCTGGCTGGAAAAAGAGGAAGAGCGCCGTTATGAGAGCATCATGGGCCGGGATATGACCATTGATGAGGTGGATGATTTCAAGGCCGGGCTTCTGGCTGCCCGCAGCCAGGAGAGCATGTACCTGGAAAATATCCTTAAAGCCAAAAACCGGGTGCAGATCTGTGAGGAAAATGTCACGGCAGCCAAAGCAGCCCTGCTGGCAGCCCAAAAAGCCACCATGAAAATCGAAGTGCACAGGGAAAGATGGCTGGAAGAGGTAAAAAAGGAAGAACTGTTGACAGAGGAACGGGAACTGGAAGACTTTAGCCCCCTGAAGCTGGATCTCTTTGATGAGGGGCTGGCCGCATAAAGGCCGGGTCAGGCAGGCATATGATTGAAAACACTAAAATTGAGGCAGGGGACCCGGAAAAGCAGTCCCAAAAGACAGGCCCCAAACCGGTTGACACGGCAGATGCCCATGCCCTGCAAAGCCACTTAAAGCAAACCTCCGGCAGCGAAGGACTTTCTGCTATCTTTTCCAGCCAGGCCAAACAGATCCAGACCGGGGAACAAAAGAAAGCAGATGCCGACGACCTGGAACAGCGGCTGGCCAGATATCAGGAAAAAAAGAGGGAAGACAGAGAGGGGAACAAAAGGGAACCGGAACCGGAGGAGCCTTTTGATGAGGATCTGGTACGGGATGTGGCGGAACAGATCCTGGTATCGGACAAGGAGTACATGGACGCGGCCGCCCAGAGCGAGGTCCGGATAAAAATCAATGGGTCCATTTTAAAGGATACCCATGTTCACCTGGGCCGGGAAAAAGATGGCCTGAAGGTAAAATTGATCAGTTCGGACAAGTATGCTATCCAGACCCTGACAGAGGCCAGCGGCCGGCTGGAGGACCAGTTGAAAAAAAATTTCAAGGGGAAAATCGAAATTGACATTATTCATCTGACACCACAAGGAGGCAGCGAATCGGTCCGCCATGAATGAAAAAAAGGAAACATTGCCGTTGATGCCGGAAAAGTACAGCAGCCTTGAACTGGAATTCTTTAACCTGGTCAGCTCAAAGCAGATCGAGTTTGAAATGATGATGGGCAGCCGTCCGGTCAGGGTTACCGCCGGTTTTAAACCTAAGGAGACCGACCGGGACACAGAAGAGTCTTCCCTTCCCGTCCACCTGGCGTTTGAGGCGGAAGATCTGCTGTTCCAGGTCAGTTTTCTAAAGACACGCTTTCTTTTTGATTTTTTGGAAACCGTGGATTCAGAGGGGCTGCTTGGGCAAATCCAGCCGGAGAGCCTGCCCGAAGAGGTGGTCTGGGCTGTGGTGGAATCCCTTTTATCGGAAAGCCTGGGCAGAATGGAGTCCCTGGTCAATACCCCCATAACCATTGTCTCCCCGGTTTCCGATCCAATTTTTTCCTCTGCACCCCTTGATTTTGAGCTGGCCTTTATGGATCAAGGGGAGGTTGAGAAAAAAGTCCTGGGCCTGCTCTATCTTCCTTTAAAAGAGAGGGCCATGTCCCTGCTAAAGGCAGCGGTTGAACCTTGCAGGCCCCGGCAGATGGAATCCTCCATCACCCGGAATATGGAAAAAATCATTTTTTTCGAGGCCGGCAGCCTTGTTCTGCCGCTTCATCAGGTTAAAGCGATTGAAACCGGGGATATCCTTGTCCCGGACAACTGGTATCTAAAAGAGGGACAGCTTGTCATGCGGATGAACCCCCATGCATATTTTTGTGAATATCACGGGGATGAGATGACAGCGGTGCTCAGACAAAGAAAAGCTTCTAAAACGGGTAGGGCCATGGAAAATATAGATGATGCAGTCAATGAAGCAGGAGAAGTGTCAGACAGCGGAACCCCGAGTCTGACCCAGACCCGGGACCTTGATCTTGAACTGGTCTTTGAGGTGGGACAGGCCGTGATGAGGGTGGAGGAGATCGAGATCCTGGCAGAAGGGGCCGTGATCCCCCTGTCCAGGAAGATCGATCAGGGAGTGCCCGTGGAGGTCAAGGTCATGGGACAGAAGATCGCCAGGGGAAAAATCGTTGCCATCGGAGAGGAAATCGGTGTGCAGATCACAAGAACAGCAGGGGATAAATGATTGAATCATGTTTGATTTAAGTCCTGCCACCCTCATTTTTTTAATGGTGTCCGTGGGCATTGCCCCGTTTGCCCTGATGATGGTCACCTCCTACGTCAAGATCGTAGTGGTGGTTTCCCTTGTGCGCAATGCCCTGGGGGTTCAACAGGTGCCGCCGTCCACGGTTCTGAACGGGCTTGCCATTGTCCTAAGCCTGTTTATCATGGCCCCGACAGTGATGCAGACAACCGAACTGCTCGGCGCCCAGACCATCCAGGAAAATGCCAGCCCCGCTCAACTGATGACCATCGTGAAAAATTCATCGGGCCCGCTGATCCGTTTTTTGGATAATAATTCGGAAAAAAGAATCAAAGTCTTGTTTGAGAGGACGGCCCGCCGGATCTGGCCCGAAAGCCAGCACGACAAAATATCGGGAAACAATCTCATGATTCTGATCCCGTCCTTTACCATCTCCGAGCTGACCAAAGCCTTCCAGATCGGCTTTCTGCTCTATCTGCCCTTTGTGGCCATTGATTTGATCATATCCAATATCCTGCTGGCCATGGGTATGATGATGGTCTCTCCCATGACCATTTCTCTGCCCTTTAAGCTTTTGCTGTTCGTGACCCTGGACGGGTGGCTGAAAATCAGCCAGGGATTGATGCTCAGTTATACCTAAGCATGGGGAAAGAATGACTTGAAAAGGATCGACTGACAAGTGAGTAAATTATGGATATCGGCGGAATAACCCAGCAGTACCAGCAGATGATCGACTCCCAGGCAGCCCGGCCGGAGGCCCAGGGCAGCTTTGCCGGTATGAAGATCTCGGTGAGTGATCCCACTTCCCTGATTATGAACTCGGCCGAAGAGGCCAGCTTTGCCATGTCGGAAAGGGAAGAGGCCCGGATCGAAGAGCGCAAGCTAAAGCCCAAGGGGCCGAACACCCAGCGGCTTGAGCAGGTCGAAAAATATACCGAGCTCATGGACAGGCAGGGACAGAAAAAAGATCTGGAGTCTTTTGTTTCTTCCCTGGCCAAAAAATCGAATCTGGATCCCAGGGCGGCTGCCGAAGAAGCCTTAACCTTTTTCAAGGACAATGCCGGTGCCTATACGGCCCTTGGATATGCCAGGAAAAAATTATCCGACACCTTTGGGGAGGATCTTTTCCTGGAGGCCATGGACCAGCTGGAAGACCTGGCCGGGGACTCCATCAAAACCCAGCTTGCCGCAGGGGTTGCCGCGATGGAGCACGGAACCCTGGGGGAGGCAAAGCAGCTCACAGACCTGTTTGAGGAAACCATCGGCAACCTGGGCTCCCCCATGGATATCTATGAAAGAATTGTTACCGAATACGGGGAAGAACGGCTGGAGGAAGCCATTGCCTTTTTAAGAAAAAGCCGGAGCAACATGCTCAGCGCCACGAGCAGTGAAACCGACAAAACCCTGCTCAACGCCTTAAATGACGACCTGGGCAGCCTTCAACTGCTCAATAGTCTGGATTCCCAGTGCAAAACCCTCAACACCCAGGTCAAGGACCTGACCGGTAAAGCCGGGATGACCAGCACCCAGTTTGTCAGGGAAATTTTAAAACTCGGCAATACCAATTTTATCGGCCCCTTTGACATCGAGGAGATGGCCGGTAAGGTGGGCGTCAAAAAGATTGAAGATAAAATTGTGTTCATGCAGAGCTTAAGTGCGGCTGCCCAGGATTTCAGCGAACACCTTTTTATCGAGCCCCAGGGAAGGCTCAATATTATTGAGGCCACCCAGGCGGCATTGGACGACGCCATTGATATTGAAGATCAGATGTATGAAGAATGAAAAATTGGATGGATAGGTAGCGCTCTATGCATATTATTAAAGCCGTGGAAAATCTGGGAAACCAGATGGGAATCCAGCTCAAACTCAACGATGACGGATGCGCATCCTTAAATGTCGGTGATCAGGGATCGCTTTTTATTGAACGCTCCCAGGACACCATGGCCATCAGTTTTGCCAGAAAACTGGACATTGATGTTCTGCCCTGTCTGGAGAGGGGGCTTGAGCTGTGCCGCCTGAAAAACGAACCCCGGCTGGGGCTTCGTGTCGGTCTTTTCAGGGACGACACCATCGTGGTGGTCTGCAAGCTGGAAAAACACCATATCAACGCAGGGATGACCGATCAGATCCTGCCCTATCTATTTGAAACCATGGATAAAATTATTTAAGGGGGAAAAACTATGTCCAACGGCGGCATATCCATGCTCAATCCGGGCCTGGGAATCAATAAGATCACCACACCCCAGCAGGAAAACATGTCCATTGCCGGGCACAAGAAGGGCGTTTCTCCCGCCCTGTCCGTGTCCGGGAATGAGCAGGGGTTTGAGGTTTACAATGAAAAAAACATGGACTCCATCGTGGACAGATATCTCTGTCCCAGGGCCGATGACCCGGACCTGATGAGCCCCCATGTTTTTCAGCATACGGTGCAGGGCGCCCTTGAAAAGCTGGGGGCCATGGATTCGGACAACCCGGTATCGGCCCTGGGCTCGGATATCGCCCAGAATAACGAGATTGTCAGGATGTTTACCTCCCTGGTGATCCCCGGTTAGCAGCGGGCTTCTCTTTTTTGGGCCTGAATCAGACAACAAAGGGAAAAGTCTGCTATTATAACGGTTTTAACCATTCAGTCTTGACCGCTTGCCGGAAAAGACAGGAAAAGAGCATTGAATCAGACAACGAGCAAATATCAACTGACAAAGAATGAAAGGGATGCCCTGTTCTTTTTGGTCTATTTATACATGCGGATCGGAAAAATCAATGAGGCCAAAGTGATTCTGAAAAGCCTGAAAAAGGCATGCCCGGATGAACTGCGGACCGGGAAATACCTGGCCGCCATTGCCCTTGAAAACGAAGATGCAGATGCAGCCCTTGCGCAGTTAAAACCCTATCTGGATCGAAGTGAGATCAAGAGCCTGGATGCCCCCCTGCTGCTGATGCAGGCCAAATGCCTCTGGATGAAGGGCCAGGAAGATGAAAGCCGCCAGATTATTTCCGAATACCTGATCATGACGGGAGAAAACCGATGTCCCTAAACTCGATGGCCAACAATGCGGTCAACCGGCTCAGCCGCCATAATGATATCACCCTTGCCCTGTTTTTAGTGGCCATCATCGGTTTGATGATCATTCCTTTGCCCACCCCCCTGGTGGACACCCTGATCGGGCTCAACCTGGGGATCTCCCTTGTGGTGCTCATGATGTCCATGTACGTTGCCACGGCCCTTGATTTCAGTGTTTTTCCGACGGTCCTGCTTTTCACGACCCTTTACCGCCTGGCCTTGAACATCACCACCACCCGCCTGATTCTCCTGGAAGGGGATGCCGGCCAGATCGTTTATACCTTTGGCAATTTCGTGGTGGCGGGCAACTTTGTGGTGGGTGCGGTTGTCTTTCTGATCCTGACCATTGTCCAGTTCCTGGTCATTGCCAAGGGATCGGAGCGTGTGGCAGAGGTCGGGGCCCGGTTTACCCTGGATGCCATGCCCGGCAAACAGATGAGTATTGATGCCGACCTTCGGGCCGGTGCCATTGACCAGAAAGACGCCCAGGACCGGAGGAACCGGATTACCAGGGAAAGCCAGATGTACGGGAACATGGACGGCGCCATGAAATTTGTCAAGGGAGACAGCATCGCCGGCATGATCATCACGGTGGTCAACATCGTGGGCGGTATCATCATCGGTACGCTCCAGCACGACTTGAGCGCCGGGGCCGCCATCCAGAAGTACGGTATCCTGACCATCGGCGACGGTCTGGTCTCCCAGATCCCCTCCCTTTTAATCTCCATCGGCGCCGGCATCCTGATTACCCGGACCTCGGATGAAGACACGGATCATTTGGGCGGCCAGATGGGTGACCAGATTCTGGACCGGCCCAAGGCCCTGCTCATGGCCGGAGGGCTCCTGTTGTTAACGGCCGGGATCCCCGGATTTCCCTGGCCCCAGATCGTTGTCATCTCCGTGGTTCTCTCCGGAATCGGGCTGGTCCTGCTCCGGGCCCAGAATCAGCCCGTCCTGCTGGACCAGGGAGAAGAGCTGCAGAAAACCCTGGCCCCCACGGTAAAAGCCCGGCGGAAAAAAGCGGTAAAACAAAAGGAAGAGTTCGCCCCCACCGTTCCTCTGCTCCTGGACATTTCAGCCGATCTGGGCACCTCCCTGACCTTTGACACGCTCAACAATGAAATCATCACCCTTAGGCGCGTCCTTTATTATGAGCTGGGAGTCCCGTTTCCCGGGATTACCATCCGTCCCACAGACGCCCTGCCCAGTTTTTCCTATACGCTTCTGCTCCACGAAATCCCGGTGACCACCGGTACCCTGGTCCCCGGCAAAGTCCTGGTCAAGGAAAAGGAAAGCACCCTGAGGATGCTGAACATCGAATCGGAAAAAAGAGAGGATTTCCTGCCTGAATACCCCTCGACCTGGGTCAGCGAAAAAGACGTTTCCAGGCTTGAACAGGCCGGTTTCGGCTATATGACCCACGCCCGGATCCTGACCTACCATGCATCGATTATCCTGGCCAGAAGTGCCTCGGAATTTTTAGGGTTGCAGGAAACCAAATACCTGATGGATAAAATGGAAGAACGGTTCCCGGAACTGATCAAAGAGGCCGCCCGGCTGCTGCCGGTGCAAAAGGTAGGCGAAGTGCTCCAGCGGCTGGTCCAGGAAAGGGTGTCCATCCGGAATCTGCGGGCCATTTTTGAAGCCATTGTCGAGTGGGCGCCCAAGGAAAAGGATACGGTCCAGCTCACCGAGTACGTCCGGTCTGCACTGCGCCGCCAGATCAGTTTTAAATACACCGGCGGGCTCAATGTTCTGGCCGCGGTTCTGGTCGATCCGGAAACCGAAGAAGAGATCAGAAAATCCATCCGTCAGACATCCTCCGGGGCTTTTCTGGCCCTGAGTCCGGAAGGGGCCAAGAAAATCGTGGAGGAACTGAGAAAGGCCCTGGGAGACTATAAAAAGAAAAAACAACTGCCCGTGGTGATGACTTCCATGGATATCCGGCGGTATGTCCGCAAGCTGTTTGAAAAAGAGTTCTATGATATCGCCGTGGTCTCCTACCAGGAGCTGACACCGGAAGTCTCGGTCCACCCCATCGGCAGGATCAGAATGTAAGGAGAAAAAATGGTAGAGCAGGCCGCCATCAGTTACGCATCCAAGGCCATGTATTTGGTCTTGCTGCTGTCCATGCCGCCCATTATCGTCGGTTCCATTGTCGGGCTTTTGTTCAGTCTTTTCCAGGCCATTACCCAGCTCCAGGAGCAGACATTAAGCTTCGGGGTCAAGCTGATTGCCGTTTCCCTGACCATCCTGGCCACGGCCGGGTGGCTCGGCGGCATGCTGCTGACCTATGGGGAAGAGATTTTTGTCAATTTCAACCAGATCCTGAACTAGGCCGCCGGCATGCAGACCCTTGAATGGCTCAAAGAACTGGGAATCGAACGGCTGATCCTGGCGCTTTCCCTTGGGATGCCCCGGCTGTTTGCCGTTTTTACGGTCACGCCTTTTCTCGGCGGAGGGATTTTGACCGGTTCCTTGCGCATGGCCATCGTTCTGCCATTGATGCTCTTTATCTATCCCACCCTGCCGGATTCCGCCCTCTTAACCCAGGGCATGAACTCGACCCAGGCCACCATGTTCATCCTTGCCCTGATGCTCAAGGAGCTTTTCATCGGTTTTGTCCTGGGGTTTCTGGTGAGTATTCTGTTCTGGACCGTTCAGAGTGCGGGTTTTTTAATAGACAACCAGCGGGGTTCTTCCCAGTCTCAGACCTCTGATCCCATTTCCCAGGAAAGCACATCACCCCTGGGCTCTTTTTTGTTTCAGGTCCTGGTCTATATGTTTTTTTCCAGTGCCGCGTTCATGGGATTTCTGAACATGTGCTTTACCAGTTACATGCTGTGGCCGGTGGGAAAGCTGCTCCCCTGGCCCTCGGGGATCCGGCTGCCCATTCTGTTTGCCGAGCAGGTATCCTGGCTGGCCCTGTATATGCTTCTGCTGTCCGCCCCTGTGGTGATTGCCTGTTTTTTAAGTGATTTCTGTCTGGGTCTGATCAACCGTTTCGCCCAGCAGCTCAACGTTTTTATTCTGTCCATGGGGGTGAAAAGCGGTGCCACCGCGTTTTTAATCTTTCTTTACCTCTATCCGCTATGCCATATTTTCATTGATCTCATGGCCGATCTGTCCCGGGTGCACCTGATGCTGGGGAACGCGTTATGAGCGGCGACAAGACCGAACAGCCCACCCCGAAAAAACTTCGGGATGCCCGAAAAGAGGGCCAGATCGCCAAAAGCCAGGAACTGCCGGCCACGGCAACGACCATTGCCCTGTTTGCCGTCATCTTTCTGGGCTGGGGATATTTTTTCAATGTACTCAACGAACTCTTTCACCTGCCCCTGTCGGTCATGAACCAGCCCTTTGAGGATGTCTTTTATCCCACCCTCTTCAGCGTTCTGGCCTGCATCGCCAAAATCGTTTTACCGGTGATCCTGACGGTCATGCTTCTGGGAACCATTGCCAACCTCATCCAGGTGGGATTTTTATTTTCCATGAAAGCGGCCATGCCCAAATTGTCCAACATGAATCCCAAGCAATGGTTCCAGAAAACCTTTTCCATCAAAAATCTGGTGGAGTTTATCAAAAGCACCATCAAGGTGCTCGTCATCGGGTATGTGGCCGTTTGGGTGGTTAAAAAACATATCATGTCCCTGCAGCTCATTCCCAGGGTCGGCATTGGCGCGGTATATTCTTCGCTGGGGACGATCCTCTTCGAGCTGGCCGCCTGCGTGGCCGGGGTTATGGTGCTCCTGGCCGCCCTGGACTATCTGTTCCAGCACTGGCAGCACATCAAAAAACTGAGGATGTCAAAGGACGAAGTCAAACGGGAGTATAAAGAAATGGAAGGCGACGCCCAGATCAAAAGCAAACGCAAACAACTTCACCAGGAACTTCTTGCCGAGGGATCTACCCAGGCCACGCGAAAGGCCACGGTTCTTGTGACCAATCCCACGCGGATCGCCGTTGCCCTCTTTTATGAAGAGGGGGAAACTCCCCTGCCCGTGGTCCTTGCCAAGGGAGAAGGAGCCCTGGCCCAGAGAATGGTGGCCGCAGCCAGGGAAGAGGGCATCCCCATCATGCAGAACGTCCCCCTGGCCCGGGCCCTGCTGGCAGACGCCCGGGAAAACGAATATATCCCGGGGGACCTGGTCCGGCAGGTGGCCGATGTCCTGTTGTGGGTCAAGTCCCTGGAATAAAAAACCTTACTCTTCTTTCATGAGGCTGCCTAAAAGAGTTTTTGCGTTATCTGCCTCAGTATCGGAAAGGGTTAACAGATCTCTAAGCCCCGGGTATCCAGGATCTTCCGGATTTCTGGGCAGCAAGTCACCGAAATTAGAAGGGATCGGCTGGATATCCTTATCTTTCAGCCAGGTGTAAAATTCGGCTTTCTTTTCCTGAAACGCTTCTTCCAACAGCTTTTTTGATCCCAAATTGATTGCAGGGCCAAAACTGTCTTTGTACTTGGGCTGGGAGAAAAATTCGGGAAAAGTCTGCCTCTTCTCGTTAACATCCTCCGGGATTTTCTGGTAGCGGCTCAATGCGGAATCCTTGGCGAAAAATTGACTTTTCTGAAGCATTGTGACAAACCGTATTACATCGAAGTTTTTGGATTTTTGATCCGTATTGATGTCCTTGGCCATATCAAAATCAAATATTTTAATCTCTCCGTCATCAGTGATCCTCAGGTTGGTATCGTCAAAATCACCCGAAGCCATGCGGCAGTCCTGAATATGCTTTAATCCGTTATACGCCTCCCTGGCGATATATTTTTTAACCAGCAGGACATCCTGGTCAGATAATGGTGCTTTAATTTTATTGTAAACGCTTTTTAGTTCTTTGCCTGAAAGGGCCTCGGTCATCACCAGCCCCTTTTCATCGGCGGCATCTACTCCATACCGTTCAAAACCCACAATGTTTTTGTGCTGCCCGATCCGTTGAAAAGCGTTCATTTCCAATTTGGCACCCCGGTTGCTTTCTTCACCAATGCCATCTTTGCCCAAAATTTGAGGGCCGATCCTGACCACAAAACTTTGGTCATCCCTGTCCCTTTTTACCAGCATGATCCTGGATTCGCTTTTACTGCCCGTACCCAGTGTCTTTTTAATGGTAAAGTCCTCGCCATCGATACTGATTTTTGATCCTTTCCGTTCATAGCTGCCGTGATAATCCGTTGTCCGATCCGGAAAGATCTCCGGGTTTGCCTTTTGGAGCATACACAGATTCACAAGGTTGGCATTCTGTTTTCCCAGGTTGGCGTCTTTATACCTGTCATTGTAATCACTCATCTGTTCCAGTGCCTGTTCGAACCGGTGGCAGGCCACTGCATCTTTTATCTCTTTTAAGGCGGTGAATCTTTTCGATCCCTCTTTTTGTTTGTTTGCAAGATCGTCCAGGTTGGCCAGCATGACACAGACCTGACCGGGGCCGCCGACTCTGGTCCCCTTTACCTGATGGGCCAGCTCATCGATGGCATGGGGAATTTTCTTTAGGGCTCCCTGTCTGTCCGCGTCATCCTGCAGCGGATCCCGGCCTTTTTTAATTTTTCCTCCCAGTTCGATCAAGGGCATGTTAAACCGGGTGATCCTTTGGCCCAAAGCGGTCAAAAAAGCGTGGGTTGCCGGCGATTTGATCATTTTTGAACCCACCAGGTTTTTCTTTATATCATTAAAAGACGAACTGAGTTCTCCAAAAGCCTTTTTGTAGGTATTTGTCAGCTTTTGAAGACCTTCAAGGTCATTGGCCTGATGGAGAGACCGTGCCTCAGTAAGACACTGATCGGCCATCTTGGCGAGCGTACTGCCTATTTGCAGCACTTTTTCACGGTTGATGGTACCTGCCTTGGCTCCGGCCAGATTCAGCATTTCAGATTTAATTCCCAATATCTGCTGTTTCATGGCAATGGCTGATTTATCTCCCAGGCCCCGTTTCTCCCTATCCAGGCCCTCAATTTTTTGTTCCAGCGCCTTGATTTCATGGCTCAGCCTGGCTCCTTTGGGTACCAGCACATCCAGGATATCAAGGTTGGTATCCTGGTTCTTGGCCATGGACTCCTGCACTTCATTGAACTGCTTTGTAACGGATTCATGCTCCTGCTTCAGGGTTTCCAGCTGCTGCTTAAATTCCGGCAGATCCTTGAGTCTGGCTTCCGTCTCTATTATCTTCCCCATTTCCTTGGCAGACTGGTTAAATTCACTGAAAATTTGAAGATCCCTTGCATTCCTTAAGATCTGTTTGGCCGTGCGCGCTGTCAGGGGTTTGCTTGTATCGGTTGACTCCGGCAGCACTTTGGATACGATCCGGGTATTATATTTTGTTCCCAGTGCTGTTTTTAAATGATCCCAGATTTGCCGGTTGGTTTCCGGGGCTTTTAACAGGGCTGCGGCAAGGCGCCCCTTGTAGCTTTTCCCTTTGACAACCTGACCTGAGTCATTCAAGATCAACCGGGTGTTATCGGTAACATTGCTGGCCGTGCTTCCCAGCTGATTTAGATTCATTTCTGTGCTGACGTTCATGGTTCCCTCCTGTGGGCGGCGGATCCGGCAATCGCCTGCGGCTTAGATCAATCGACGCGGTTTAAACAAATTGTACCGGATGGGTCATGGGATTAAGGGACTGGGACTCTGTATCATTTCCGGCATCCCGGGGAAGATCTGTTTCTGCGATTTTTTTCGACCAGGCCTCGGCCAGATCGATAAATGACTGGAGGATGCTTTCAAATTGGACAAAATCCAGGCCGTGGGTGCTTTGGTGCAGGATCAGCACGATACTCCGGGTGGGTTCGCAATAGCTGATGCTGCTGTTTACCATCTGCTTTCTGTAAAAATTGGCAGACAAAAATTGTTCATAAAGCGACTCTTTTTTTTCCTGGGCAACCTGGCCCAGATCGCTGAACAGGATAAAACTGCAGTCATCCGGTTCAAACTGCAGGTTGATGACCTGGTCATCAAAGCGCAAGGTGCAGCCGTTTTCCTCATTCAGGCCAAGCTCTTCAATGCCCATGGCCTGGCCCAACTGACTCATTATCCGGTCAAATTGCTGTTTGTCGTTCATAGATCCACTCCTGATGAAGGTTTATCCGGTCCGGCCCGCCCTGAAGTTTTTTATAGAACAGACCCGATCTTTCCGGCTGTGGTTTACTCTGTTGCAAGAATGCAAGGACCATACCGAACTTTTACTCGGATGACAAGGATTGGTTCGTTTGGATGTCGCCGGCCGCTCCAGCGGTGCATTTGTCCAGGCAGATCCTTTGAAAATCCGGCCGCTGCCCGGTCCGGCAAAAGCGGTTTTTCCGCCGGCCGTGACCCCGAGCCCGCATCTGGGAAATGGATTCCGGCATGGAGTCGATTCAGCCGGCAAGAAAATTGGCATCTTTGCCCAAGGCCTGGAAAGGCTGCCAACTTAGTTTGCGGCTCTATTCGGATTCCGGATATAAATCCTTATTTTTGTTCTGGCGCGATTGTTGCAAACGAGTCATATTGAAAAATAAAGGAGTTGTTACAGGACCAACCCGGAAACATGTTTTCCCTTTGAACGATTCTAACCCGGAGGAAAAGCCCATGGCTCAGATTCTCGAAACCTATGTAAACTGGCTTCATCAACTCAGTAATGTCCTTGGAAAAGAACTGGTCATGAATGAGGATGCATCCTGTGCAGTGGAATTTAAGGACAATATCACCTTGGAGATGGCAGTAAACCCGGAGACCCGGGGATTTTACATGTATTCGGTGATCTGTCCTTTTCCCGAAAATCCGGCAGTCCAGCTGCAGATGATGCATCATCTTCTTCGCCTCAACCTGGAGCAGGCAGAGACTCTCCAGGGCAGTTTCTGCCTGTCAGAGGACAACCGGTCCGTGCTGCTGACCTTTGGACGGCCGGTGGACAGCTATGACGCCAACCGTTTCGTCCATACCTTCCTGCACTTTTTCGATATCTGCGAAGGGACAAAAACCGTTTTAGGAACCATAGGAATGGCATAACCGGCCATCTTGATCAAGGAGGGAAAAATGCCCATAGATCCATCTTCCGTCATCCCGCAAAAGCAATTTGTCCAGAACGGCGATATCAACCCGACAGACGTCCGTGACAAGGGGCTCGGCCAGATCCTGGGTCTGGATAATTATCGGGGCAATGCCCTTCAACAGTGCCTCGGGTTTGGTAAGAACGTACATAATCTGGTCGACCGGCTGACAAAGCCCTTTCAGTCCCTGGCCAAACTGGCCATGGATCCGGTGGGCTCCCTGATCAAGCACATCTTCAACTTGGCAGAAGCGTCTGCCCGGAAGGAATTATCACCGCCGTTCAAAGATGCCCGGGAACTTCTCAACACCGGAGAAGGCCTTGTTAAATTGCAGACCCTGGCCAGAGAGTCGGAAATATGCGGCGGCGGACTGGCCGGCACCGGCGTTCACCTGGGAGTTGATCTCCCGGAAGATCCGGGACCGCTTCTCAGCAAGGAAGAGTATATCCAAGATATGAAAAGTAAATCTCCGAACGGGAGACTGCTTTTCAGTGATGAATCCGTGGCGCAATATTATAAGGATTATGCAAAAGATCACGTCAAAAAGACAGAGGCCTTTGATCAGTTTGTGAAAAAAGATCCGGGAGACCCTCTCTCCTTTGAAGAGTATGTCAAGGATGTCCGGAGCAAATGCCCGGATCCTTCCGCGATGCCCAAAGAGGAGCAGCTGTCCGCCATGTATAAACACTATAAGGGGGGCCATGCCAAAAAGGCCCAGGATTTCACCGATTTTATCCAGCAGCAGGACTCATATAAAATGGCCAAGTCCATTTCAGACAACCTGCCCCTGAAGCTGAAGTCCAACATCAAGTCCCATGACGGCATGTTTATCGACAAAAACACCGGGCTGGCCATGATGTTTGCCGTGAACGCCTTTCCGGGAGAGGGGGGTAAGCCGACCATTCATCTTCAGTTTCTCGGCACTGGATCGGGAACAGACCAGGAAGGGCCTTGGGTCGGCGCTGAACACTTTTCCACGGATCTGGCCATGAGCGGTCTGACCTATGGCATGCCTCCGAACTTTAAACAGGGTAGTGAAATCGCCGCCCTGTTTAAGGAAAAATTCGGGGAAGATTTCAATATCGAGTGCAAAGGACACTCCATGGGCGGGGCTCTGGCCACCTATATCGGCATTAAAAATGATCTGAGGGTCACCACAACCCATACCGCTCCCCTGTCTCCCCAGCTGCAGAAGGATCTGGGGGTTGAAGCCATGCACAAGGCCGTGACTAAGGACCGGATCACCCATTTAAGCGTCAAAGGCGATTGGCTTACGGATAACAGTCGGTTTTCCCGGGGAATGGCCAAAGGGTTTGAATACCTGACCGGGAAAAACACATCCCATATTATCGGATCCGGGTACCGGATCAACGAAGAGTCTGCCGGCTACCAATACAAAGGAAAGGGGATCCATGTGGTCCTCAATGTAATGGGGTTGGGAAAACTTGGCGGCATCGGTAAAAAAAGCGACCAGACCATGAAGATTCACAACCATGCGCACGATATCTGGAACAAATTTGCAGAACGGTCCATGAAGGAAATCCCGGAACTCAGCCCGGATCATTCAAGCATTTTTTAAATAAAGGAAGGATGAGATGACTCAGGAATTGTTATACAACTGGCTCAATCATATGGCAGCCGGATCGGAATTTACCCCCGAGTTTGACGACCAGGGGGTCTGCACTCTTGTTTTAAAGGAGGAGATTCCATTTTCGATCATGGTTTCGGAGAAGCAGCCGGATCATTTTGTGCTTCAGGCGGTTCTTGCCAGTCTGAGCGGAAATCCCGCCTTTGACCATCAATTGATGAAAAAGGCCATGGCTCTGAACTATTTCCAGCAGGAAACCCTGGGGGGAAGCGTAAATATCGGGCCCAATCCAGGGGTTCTCTCCTATGTGCTGGTCTATCCTTTTTCCCAGTGCGACCACCTGGGGTTTGGAAACCTGACGGAAAATTATTTACAGGCGGCAGTGGCCTTAAAGAAACAGCTTTCCTCCCCCTTGCCGGATGAAACCGGGAACAAATGGCAGGACCAGGCCTTGCCGGATTACGCTCTCAGGGTCTAACCTGAAATTCGACTTTTTTCTTTCGTGACATATCCGGGATAACCCCTATCCATTATAAAGGATGCCCAGCATGGCGATGTCATCGGACTGGGGCGCTCCACCGGCATGGGATTCCACATCGGCCATGACCCGCTTGATCAGGGTTTCCGTGCCGCTGCCCTTGCCGGCTTCGGCAGAGCGAAGCAGTGTTTCCTCTGAAAAGCAGACATTATCCCGGTTCATGGCTTCGGTGACACCGTCCGTGTACAGGAGAATGCAGTCCCCGGCTTCCAGATCCAGTTCGATATCGGTATAGGACCCCATCTCCATCACCCCGACAATGGGTTCTTTTTTGCCTTCCTCATAAACAGCCGGTCCGTTTTTTGGGATCAGCACCGGGGGATTGTGGCCGCCGTTGGCATAGACAATTTTGCCAGTCCTGAAATTGAAAATGCCGATGATCAGGGTCACAAACATGGATCGCGGGTTATCTGCCGCCAGGATGGCATTCACTCGGGTCATGATGGCCCCAGGAGAGGCTTCCTGTTCTGAAGTCGTTTTGATCAGGGTCCGGGTGATGACCATGAAAAGGGCGGCCGGAACCCCTTTATCGGAAACATCGCCCAGGGTGAAGCAGATATGGTCATTGTCGATTTGAAAAAAGTCATACAGATCGCCCCCCACTTCCCTGGCCGGTTTCAGGGTGGCGTGAAGGTCAAATTCTTTGAATTCGGGAAAGGTGGGAAAGGTTTTGGGTAGGATTCCCATCTGGATTTCCTGGGCCACGTTCAGTTCGCTCTGGATCTTCTGTCTGGCCTCGGTGGCCCGGATCAAATTGGAAATATTGGCCTTGAGTTCTTTTTCCATAAAAATGAATGAGGAGGCCAGTTCCCCGATTTCGTCGCGGTATTTTTCCGGAAGATCCCGGATGGGACTGTCCTCCTCTGAGGCCCGGGTAAAATCCTGGCTGGGAAGCTGTTTGGCATGAAGGGTCAGCCGCTTTAACGGGGAGGCAATTTTTCCCACAATGAACCGGATCACCATCAGGGTAACCAGAAGAATGGCAAAAATGATCAGGCTCTGCTGGAAAACAAGTTCCCTTGCCGGACGTTTGATTTCATCCAGGGGTACGGCCACCCCGATATACCAGTCCAGATTCTTGAAGTAACTTACATTGATGGAGATTTCTCTTTTTTTCACATCCTTTGAGTCAATGTAGAGCAATTTGGGATCATCGGATTTGGCTGCGGCCATCATATCCTCCATCACCGGGTTCCCGGTGATCAGGTTGATGCTTTGCCCCAGACGCTTCTCCCGCTCCTGACCGGGCGAGATCAGGAATTGGCGGTCCTGGTCAAACATAAAGGAAAAGCCGTCCTTGAATTCAACCAGGTTTTTTGAGATGCCGTTCAACGCCACGACAATATTGTCCAGTTTTTCCTGGGCCTCGGACTCAATGTCACTGGTATCAATGGTGGTCGCGATGGTGATCTCCCAGTCGGGATAGGGGAGTAAAAAAATCAGCCGTCCCTGCCCGCCGGGATTAATCAGTGCATATTCCCCTTCTTTGGAAAGGTTCTGGAACTGCAGCAGGGTGGACAGCTCCCGGCCTTTGATATCTGTTAAGGTATCGATATGTTCCTGGGTAAAATCCGGAGTGGATGAATAGATCACCTGGGCCTGCTTATCGAGAACCAGGTAGTCAAAGGTATCAAAAGCCGCCAAGGATACCCATTTTTCGATCCAGCCGGATACCCGTTTTTTGGAGGCCGTCACCTGCCGGGAGATGCTCTGGTAGGATTCAAATACCGACAGGATCACCTGGGCCGTTTCTTTGAGCCGTCTTTTCTTGTGAAGGGTCATTTGGGTTTTTTCAGATAGGAGCCGCCGGTACTCCGCCTTGGTGTTGAGGCCGACAAACTCCAGGATTTTTGCCATGGAGGCTTTTTGGGTCTCAACCATGGCATCGCCCACCCGGGCACCGGAAAAATAAATATTGAACCCGGCTGTGGCAATCATCACAATGGAAATAAAAAAGAGAATCTTGAACTTCATGGAAGAGAACATGGTTACTTTCCTTTGGCCACCGTCAGGGTCAGATAATTTTTATTGTCCCGCCGTTCATAGGCGGCATGGGTGGTAAACTGCTTGACAAAAAAGATGCCGAGGCCGCCCACAGGACGGTCCTCCACCCCGGACGAAAGATCCGGATCTTCTGCCTCCAGGGGATTGAAAGGAAGGCCGGAATCCGATATGCAGATTTGGATTTCCTCGGGTGTGGTTTTGATATCAATGTTGAAAACCTGTCCGGAAGGATCCTGATAAGCGTAGTTGACGATATTGACAACGATTTCTTCCAGCAGCAGGTTGAGCTGGTTTTTTGTTTCAGAAGACAAGCCTTCCCCGGAGCCCCATTCTTCAATAAAGGCTTGGAGCCGCTCAAGGGATGAAAGGTCTGCCGGCCAGGATTTGGAAAGCATGGATCAAGATCCTTTCAAAGGAATTGGGGATTTTCAGATATCCGGATGAAATCATCCCCCGGCAGCCGGCCGGGAAAGCCGGATTCCAGGATTTATCCGGCCGCGGAAACCGCTTCGTCGACGGTGGGATACACCTTGAAAAGGGAATAAAAGCCTGAAATTTCAAACACCCCTTTTACACTGCCCTCCAGCCCGGCAAAGGAGAGTCCGGCTCCCTTGGGCTGCAGTTTTTTCGCAAAGGAGAGAAGAACCCTTAAGCCTGCACTGCTGATATAGATCAGCTCTTGTAGCGAGATGACGGTCTGGCCCGGCGGATTTTCTGCCACCTGGTCCAGGGCAGCTTCCAGCTTTGATGCGGTGGACGCATCCAGCCTTCCTGAAATATCGACAAGGGTTACATGATCTTTGTCTTCAACCTTGATATCCATTTGTCTGTATCCTTTTGCGGGTTTTCCCCCAGCTAGTTCAATTAAAATTCATTTAAATGATACCGCTTTTAATCCGGGAATCTTAGGCAATGTCAATCTAAAGATCAATACCTTATTTTTCTTGATGTTATGCTCTGCCCATGAAAATTTTTTTACAATGTTTTTATCCCACAATCCGTTCCGGCACCGGGTTCCTAAAACGGATTGATCCGGGGCTCAATCACGATTCCCCCGGTTTGACCGGAATCCTGCCATTTTTTCAGGCCGATGGCCAGATCATTGCTGGTTTCAGGCCTGTCTCCGGGGGTTCCCAGGACCAGTCGGTTCTCGGGGCTGCCCGGCACCAGCCAGCAGCGGTTCTCTTGGTCCATGGAAAGGATAAAGACGGCCTTCAATTCTTTTTCCACAATATGAGGAACCACGATTCCGGCCGGAAGAAAGAGCTTGTCCTCTTCAGAAGCAGAACGGTGCTGGATTCCCCAGCTGGCCGGGCTTCTTTTCTGTCCGAATTTGTTCCATCCCAGGTGCATGGCCCGGATAAAATCGTGGGTCAGTCCCCGGCGGAAGAGAAAGACCATGGGATCTTCGTTGTTCTTTCCCCACAAATGCTGATGGGTCCGGGTCACAAAGGCCGTGGCCTTTCTCCGCCAGGTGTCCGGGTCAGATATGTGAAAACCATTGGAGAGATCAGTCATCAGAGTTTTCCTTTATAAAATAGTCCAGGTCTGCACGGGTGAACGCATAGGCCCGGGAAATAATCCGGTCTGAATACCGTCCAAGCCGCCTGAGCCGGTCCATGGACTCATCACAGTCCGTATTCCTCATCACCCCGGAAAAGTGCAGGACCTTGGGAACCAGAAGGGCATTGATAAACTCAAAGCCCTGGGCCCTGCAGAAACGGGCAGCCCGGCCGTCATCCACAAGGATAAACCCCCCGGCCCTGTCCGGGGATTGAATCTGTCCGGATTCAGCATAAAGCAAGATAGTCTCTTTTTCCCCCCTGTCCAGGCCATTGGCCTGCTGTGCCCAGGCAAAAGAGCGAACCGTTCCTGCCGGATCCCTTACCCGCTCCTCCTGGCCCAGAAAGGATTCAGATCCTGGATATCCCTTCCGGGTGAGTTCCTGGAAAACAGACCGGGCCAGCACCATATTGAAATTTTGTAAAAAAGGGGAAATCAATCCGGCCTTAAACAGGAGAATGGCTGAGGAGGCGTCCGTGAAAACATCGGGTTGCATTCGGTTGTCCTTTTGGATAAAATATTCGGGTTCGCCTGATATAAAACAGATTCAGGAATACCATAACTCTTGTATTCAGGGGAATGAACTTTTTCCCATATCCGAAAAACCAGGGGAGAAGTTTGAAAATATGGAAAAAATTTATCAACCAAATCAAGAGGATAGAAAAAAGAAAATAAAATCTAAAAAAAACGTTTGACATTGATTTGGTTTTCATGCATATTACGCCGGTCTTTCGGGGCCAACAAAAGTTGTTCAGCCCTGGAAGTTTTTTTTTGATCTTTGAAAATTGGTCAGTGAAGAAGTTTTGAAGCGGGTCTTGAAAAGACCTTAAAGTTTTAGTTAAAGGATTATAACTGGAGAGTTTGATCCTGGCTCAGAATGAACGCTGGCGGCGTGCTTAACACATGCAAGTCGAACGAGAAAGGGATTGCTTGCAATCCTGAGTAGAGTGGCGCACGGGTGAGTAACACGTAGATAATCTACCCACAAGCCCGGAATAACTATTCGAAAGGATAGCTAATACCGGATGAAGTTTGTTTACACAAGTAGACAAATGAAAGATTGCCTCTTCCTGAAAGCAATTGTTTGTGGATGAGTTTGCGGACCATTAGCTTGTTGGTGGGGTAAAGGCCCACCAAGGCTGCGATGGTTAGCTGGTCTGAGAGGATGATCAGTCACACTGGAACTGGAACACGGTCCAGACTCCTACGGGAGGCAGCAGTGAGGAATTTTGCGCAATGGGGGCAACCCTGACGCAGCAACGCCGCGTGAGTGAAGAAGGCCTTTGGGTCGTAAAGCTCTGTCAACAAGGAAGAAGTTAAGATTGTTTAATAGATGATCTTATTGACGGTACTTGTGGAGGAAGCGCCGGCTAACTCCGTGCCAGCAGCCGCGGTAACACGGGGGGCG
>NZ_ATUG01000001.1 GCF_000420085.1 Desulfospira joergensenii DSM 10085 | reverse complement strand
TTGGACCCATGGGACATGTACGCATAACCCCTTCAGAAGTTCCAGGTCCTTTTGATTTAACCTGGTGGCAATGGCAGGGAGGCCACACCCGTACCCATCTCGAACACGGAAGTTAAGCTCCCTAGCGCCGATGGTACTGCATGGGAGACTGTGTGGGAGAGTAGGACGCTGCCGGGTTATTCTTCAAAAAGCCCTGATCAATCTTCCCGATTGGTCAGGGCTTTTTTTATTTTAACGGGAACATCTACGGCTTGATCGTTAGTGCGAGCAAGTTAACAATGAATAATTGGTTAACAATTGAGGATGCTGCGCCCCAATCATAAATGGGGGCCCAAAGGGTCCTCCGCAATTATTAATTGATTATGCCCGTACCCATCTCGAACACGGAAGGCCTGATCTTATGTTTGGGTCCCTATCGTCGATGGTACTGCATGGGAGACTGTGTGGGAGAGTAGGACGCTGCCGGGTTATTCTTGAAAAAGCCCTGATCAATCTTCCCGATTGGTCAGGGCTTTTTTTTGTTCTGCAGACATGCTTTAATCTTTGATCAGGGGGATAGCGTTTAACCCGGTACAAACACCCCCTTGAAACTCAGTTCCCGGAATTATCCTGCCGTTTGTATCGGCCCGGTGAGTAAAAAGGGCAATACCCCATTTCTCTTATCCCTTCCCTGAGCTTCCATTGTTTTTCCACTATATTCCGCCTGCCGGATTCAAGGCAAACAGTTTTAAACACCGATTTTGATGAGATTTTTTTTAAAAAAAGATGGATATCAACCCGGGGTTGATACTAAGGTGTTTTTTCGTATACTTTTTGCAAGCAAAAATTCTGGTGTCAGCTTGATGTTTTTAGCATAAATCGTTTTTTAAAATTTAATACCATCACAAAAAAAACCAATAGGCAGGTTCTTTCATGCGGAAATTTACTATCGGATTTTTTTTCTTTCTGCCAATTGCAGCCACTCTGGTTTTCATCAATGCCGCCTTCATTCAAGGAAATACCGGGTTTAAAGTGGGCAAAACCCAAAAAGGCCTCCTGGTTTCAAAGGTGCTGTCTCCGATTAACTCCGTCCAAAAAAATGATTTGATCATTGCAGCCAACGGTCTTTCCCACGATGAAGTCCTGGGGAATTTAATTTTACAACAGCCTTTAACAGCCCCGGGATCCTTTACCGTCCTCCGGGGAGGCCAGGTGATTGAACTTTCTTTAAAAACTGAACCATACACTTTATTTTCCCTGTTAAAACTGATCTGGCCCAGATTAATGCTTATAGCAGTAATGCTCGTTCTCGGGGCCTTGGTGATATACAAACATGCACCGGATGATATCAGTCTTTTGTTCTATTTTATGCTCTGCAGTTTTGCGTCATCGCTTTCCGCAACCCTCCCCTCTGCCATCGTATTCTTTAATCCCATGGTATATTCCTTTTCTTTTCTGCTCCACACGCCTTTTAACTGGATTGCCTTCGGACTCTGGCTGCATTTTGCCTTAAAATTTCCTGAAGAAAGGGACTTGGTAAAAAACCGATGGTGGCTCCCGGCCATAATTTATCTAATCCCTGCAGTGACAACCATTGGCGGCGCTTTTTTTGCGGCCGGATGGACGCCTGAATTTTTCGGATGGGTCCAGCGTCTGAGAAACCTGTATCTTCCGCTTATTATCATCACCGTTTTTCTCAAACACGCAAGCGATTATAAAAAAATTATGACCCAACAGGAACGCAACCGGATTAAGCTTCCCCTGATTGCCTATTGGCTTGCTTTTGGCCCATACCTGTTTTTTTATCTGCTGCCAAATCTATTGATCGATTCTCCTTTGATCTCCTTTCGCATTGCCGTTTTTGGCTTTTTTGCATTGCCGCTGGCCTATTATGCCGGGATCCTTCGGTATAAGCTGTTTAAAGTGGATCAAATCATCAGTAAAACGATTGCGTATGTTGCCATTATCATGGCGCTTACTGTCATTTATTCCTTATTTTTCACCGCACTTAAGAAATGGTTTTTCGGGGATGCTCTTTTATCAAAAGAAGTCTTCTTAGTCTTCTTAATTTTAATGAATATGATATTTCATCCCGTAATCTTAAAACTTGACCAGTTGATCCGGCGGCTCTTTTTCCGCAGTGATGCCATCTCCATAAAAACCATGCATGAATTCAGCCACAGGATCGCTGCCACCCTCGAACTTCCAAGGATTATCAATGCAATCATCCGGAAACTACCTGAAGCGATCCACGTCTCGTCCATCGCTGTGATGATTTTTGAGGGCAACCGGTCAAGGCTTTTTCCCCCCACCCTGCGTTTCGGGTCGTCCCTCTGGCGAAAGAGCCGCATGGCAGACCGGTTTAAAGACACGGCGATTACCCATTTCAGTGTATTTCAGGTCCTTCAGGATCCTGATCTTGAAAAAGAATTACAGGAGATTCAAAAAGCCGGCTTCACCCTTGTTTTGCCGCTTCGATCCTCCCGGGCATTGTCCGGCTTTTTATTTATCGGTCCCAAAGTCGGCGGCAGTCTTTTCAATGAAGCAGATATCCTCTTGCTGGGAAGTTTTGCCAACCAGGCAACCATAGCCCTTGAAAACGCCCTTCACCATGAATCGCTCTTAAAAGGAAAACAACAACTTGAGCAGATGTTTGAACAAAAGGTCCAGGCGGAAAAAATGGCGGCAATTGGAGAAATGACTTCCCTTCTGGCGCATGAACTCAAAAATCCCCTGGGTATTATCCACAGTTCGGCCCAGTATCTGGCCAAAGGGAAACAGTCCCGACAGGTTACCGAAGAGATGGTGGCATATATTATAGATGAAGTGGATCATCTCAACCTTTCCATTAACAGTATTTTGAACTTTGCACGGCAAAAACCGCCTGAACTGGCACGGGTAAACCTTGAACAGGAAATCAAGACCCTTATGGATCAATGGATACATACCAAGGACCATCGCCGGACGGTAACTATTCAAATCGATGCGGCATCCAAACTGCCGCCGGTTTATGTGGATTTCAGGCAGCTGGCACAGGTGTTGCTTAACTTGATACGAAACAGTGAAGAAATGATGGCAGACGGCGGAAAAATTAATATTCACCTTGAGCAGATGCGTGATCATGTTCATATCCGGATAATCGATAACGGCCCGGGGATTTCCCATGAAAACCAGGATAAGGTTTTTGATAATTTTTTTACCACCAAAAACCAGGGGCTGGGTCTTGGGTTGTCGGCCTGTCGTCAGATCATCCAGGCCCATAACGGCAGCATTTTTCTGACAAACAGAACGGACAATGATCAGAGCGGTGCATCTGCCCTGATCAAACTGCCGGTAAGACCGCTGGAAAATATCCAAAAAAGCAGTATGCTCAAAATGCTGCCCACATAAAACAGGACATTACCATGGCCAAACAAAAAATACTTATTGTTGAAGATGAAGAAAAACTGGCCCGAATCCTCAGCCTGGTACTCCAGGATAACGGTTATAAAGTGAGAACCGCATCGGATGGAAAACAGGGTATCTTTCAGTGGACAAAATGGCATCCGGATCTGGTGCTCACTGATTTGAAAATGAAACCTGTGGACGGCATGGCAGTGTTAAAATTCGGCCGCTTGAATTTCCCTGATATTCCACTGGTCATCCTTACGGCATTCGGCTCAATTGAGACGGCAGTCAACGCCATGAAAAAAGGCGCGTTTGATTTTCTGACCAAACCGCTGGCGCATGAACAGCTTCTGGAAGTAGTCGAACAGGCGCTCTGTATTGCCCCTTCAGAGAACAGCTCTTTGACCCAACTGATTGGAAATTCTCCTGCCATGGATAAAATCCGACGAGACATCCACCTGTTTGCTTCTACAGACTCCTCGGTTCTGATTCAAGGCGCTTCCGGTACAGGCAAGGAACTTGCTGCAAGAGCTATTCACGATGCGTCCAAACGGCAGAGCGGCTCTTTTGTTAAAGTAAATTGTGCTGCCATCCCGAAAGATTTGATAGAAAGCGAGTTGTTCGGCCACCAGAAAGGGGCATTTACCGGGGCGATTCAGGACCGGCAAGGTGCATTTGTCAGGGCAGACAAGGGGACGTTATTTCTCGATGAAATCGGAGATCTGCCCCTGGCACTTCAGGCAAAGCTGCTTCATGCCGTGGAGGAAAAAACCATTACCCCGGTGGGTGCAGGCACAGAGATTCCGGTATCCGTTAAAATCCTGTCTGCCACAAACCAGGATCTTGAAACCATGATTGTTAAAAATCAGTTTCGCTCCGATCTTTACTACCGTCTCAATACGGTCTGTCTTAATATGCCGGCTCTGCGGGATAAAAAATCGGACATTACAGATCTTGCCAGCTTTTTTCTTGAAAAATTCTGCAGAGAATTTAACAGACCGCTGCGCTGTCTTTCCAATGACGCCATTCAGTGTCTTGAGGCCTATGCCTGGCCCGGCAATGTGCGGGAGCTTAAAAACGTCATGGAACGGGCAGCGCTTACCTGTAACAGTATAAAAGTCTGTGCAGCGCATCTTCCCGGACACATATCCGACCCACCGGCAGGCGCCCGGAACGATCAACAAGCAGCACCTGCAGATTTTGATATTGTAGCCCAGGAGCAGAGCCTCATGCTGGCCGCCCTTGAGCAATGCGGATGGAACCAGTCAAAAGCAGCCAAAAAGCTTGGCATCACCCGGGGAGCCCTTCGGTACCGTCTCCAGAAATATGGCATCCGCAAAGACCAATAAACCGATCAAGAACTCAGGTAAAACAGACGCCGAACTGCCCGGTATCCCGATTTATCCATGCGACACGGCCCTTGATACGAATCGCGGTATCAGATGCGATCAATGAGGACTCTGTTAAAGGTATCAGCAGGATGGTCAAAGACGCATCCGCTTCAGGCATGTGGTCCCGGCTGGTACGGATGCACATCCCCTGTGTGGATACATTCCGAGTCCGGCCCACTGCATGGGTTCTCAACTCCCAGTTTCCATTGGAATAAAAACTCACAGACTGTTCCAATCTGCGTCTTGACTGCCGTCGCTGCTCTGTAAAGGAAGATGCCATATTGTTTATCAGATGGGGGCAGCAAACGTTAAGATACGCCCACTGCCCATTAAAAATTTTAAATTAAGATCCGTATGTATACCTGCGCGCACTGCCTGCCATGGCCAGAAGCCCGATCCCCAGCAAAAGCACGGTGCCGGGTTCAGGAACCGGAGCGCCGCCTGTAATGGATTCATATTCCACAATATAGCCCAGGGTATTATTAAAGCCGCTGGTGTCATTCTCGTTATCAATCCATTCGCCCACACGCACATCATTCCACTCACCAGATGATGAATCCGGGAAAAACTGCAGATACTCTTCAGACTGCCCGCCGTGACCAAACTCATTGTTCGGTTCCCCTGAGCGCCAGGCGGTATAATTCCATTCTTCCCCGGTCACCCAGTGCCAGTCTGCCATACGAGCGGTATCATCTGATTCAGTTCCCTGCGGCGTCTGATAACCGCCGGTCATGAAACTTTTTTCCTGATTCAGGTCAACGCCTAATCCCAGATCGTTAATAAAGCTGTTTTCCCCGGCAGATGTGATGGTTGCCAGATGGCCGGCATAGGACTGCCCGGCATCGGAATAAGTCAAACTGGCAGCCCAGTCCCGGGCGTTTTCCCAGGTAATGTTTGTCTGATCCAAATTCGTTTGAATTGCATCAATCAGAAACACCTCATAATAATGGCCGTTATCATTCCACTCAACAGGGGTGGCACTGGCCAGTGCCGGCATCATCAAAATCAGGCAGATTCCTGTCCATTTAAGCAACACGTGTTTCATTAAACCTCTCCCTTCTCTATTTTCGGTTTCAAAAAAATTCTCTTTCCTTTAATCCATCCATAAATATTTGCAAGACAGGGACCAGACCGAGATGCATACAAAAAACCTATCATTACAAATGGTTAAACGCTTCATTCAAAAAGACTTACTCCATAGGATTCATATTGGCTGTAAGTATTCAGCCAACTGGCGGATATCCGCCAATACCGGATTTTGACGCCGGGCCTTTCCTTAACAAGTTGAGAGAGAAAAATCAGTCCGAGCCATTTCAAAAACAGGCGTATCAAAGCGTACTTACGTATTATGATTTGCAGGCTATCCAGCCGAAGTGGCTTGAAAACCAACCGGCTTCTGGCCTTGTGAGGGAAAAAGCGCTTCTTACGCATCAGCGTAATAAAGCCTTTTATGAAGCATGAAAACCGGTTTATGAAAAGCTTGGAAATGGGATCAAGGTCAGGCATTCCTCCCCAAAAACACATAAGGCGTACCGTAACTGGGTAAGAAAATTCCAGCAGTTTTTAAAAAGCAAAACACCGGATGGCCTATAGGTTGAACATAAATGGCGGCCCAAAGGGCCATCCGTAATTATTAATTATTCATTCTCAATTATTAATTGATTGTGCCCGTACCCATCCCGAACACGGAAGGCCTGATCTTATGTTTGGGTCCCTATCGCAGATGGCGGCTATAAGATTGCCTTATTGGGAAAAGTTTTTTCCTGTCCAGTTTTTTAGAGGAGGATCAGTACGGAAATGCAATCTCTCCATCGGGTCTTTCAGATTCATTTAAGGCTTTCAGGACATCCTCATATCTTTGCAGGACATCTTCCTTATCGTTCTTTTCAGGCAATAATTCAAGGCTCATGCGCTGAATCATTTTTGCCTGCCGGTAAATGGCCTGCCGCTGATCAGAGTGGCGTGTTTGATTTGTGATCCTGAGAAGTGTTTCAAGCAATCTGATTGTTACTGAAACGCTTTTATGACCGTATTGCCGGATTTGATCAAATGCAGCATTCAGCATGCCTTTAAAATCTGTTTGCTTTGCAATGATCCTGAGAACCTTTTCGTCATCAAACCGGTATGGCGATGGAAACTGCCTTGATGATAAGAAGCACAAGGCTGAACCAAGTTGATCAATGCAGGTGACCGCCGTATAGGGATCATTTATTCCGGGTGAAAGGGAACGGACAGCAACTTCAACGATCTGATGGATTGCATACTCTGCATCCTGCTCAGGGGTGCGTTGTGGGCCAACAATAAATGCCCTGGTGATCTCTTTGCCGATATCCCCGTCAAACTTTTCATCACTTCTGATCGAAACGATCGAGCATCCATAAACAATAAAATCCCCTGCTTTATGGTGAAAGTGCAGAAGGAGATCGTTTTTCTTTGCAATTACCAAGAGGTTGTCGCAGTCGATTGCCTGGAGATATCCGCTTTGAACAGCAGTGAGGTGATGGACATGTGCGTATTTGTTTGTTTCTTTTTTTACTTCAATATTCTGTTCTGTCTCTTTCTTGGCGTCACGCTCTATTTCTTCGGTAAAAATTCGATGGATATGTTTTTCAAGATCACGGCTTAATGCTGCAATTACATTATCTGCCTGAATGGATGTGGATATATGATGAATAAAAAAAATCAGCACACAAACATTACCCAGGGCGAGAACAACCCCGAAAGCAACGGAAAGACCCGGTGTATAAGCATGTGCACCCGACGTATTCACAGACCAGAGAACGAGAATGCAATATATAAATGTTGAAATGAATGTTCCGAGTACGAATTGAGTGCCTCTGTCCTGCATGAAATTACGTAAAAGACGTGGCCCAAATTGCGAGGAGGCTAAATTAAGGGCAACAATTGTGATTGAAAAAGTCACTCCGGCAACTGTTATCATAGACCCTGCAATGGTTGACAGGACAGACCGTGCCCCCCCTATATCGATGGTATAGAAAATTTCCCAGACAAAATGGGAGGATAAGTTCAGGTGTTTATCAAAAAAGGTCAAAACAACGGATATGATGAACGCCGGCAGCAACATCAGCGACGGTATAAACCAGAAACTGCTTCTTATCGATTCCCAAAGGTTCCGTAGTCGTGTTTTCATTGTGTGGATTCATCCTTTGTGACAATCATAGAGAGACCTTTGATTAATGCCAAATTCATTCCCGTTTTTTATATTGTAACCATCAAAAAATATCCCTTTGTTCATTAACTCCCCTGAACTTTTTGCCATGATCAAGTTTTGTAAAAGCATTTTACATTCCTTTTTGCATAGCAGAATGTAACCGTTCAAAATGCTGCTATGCAGCCGCAGCATTTTGGCGGTTAGGGACAGGCTGGTGTGGCCCGGCCCCGTTATCGTACTATATTATCTGATATCGTATCAATCCCTATGGTTTTACAATAGGGTTGACACAAACAAGTACCTTTTGTACATATTGTATATTAGGTACACGAAAATATGGAGATGCCAAATGACCACTAGAATTTCCACAGCCGATGCAAGAAAAAATTTTGCCGATATTGTCAATAAAGTGGCCTACGGCAAAGAAGCTATCGTTCTGACGCGCAGAGGCCAGGATGTTGCTGCCCTGGTTTCCATGGATGAACTTGAACTGCTTCAGCAAATCGAAGACCATATTGATATTGAAGATGCTAAGCTTGCTCTTGCCGAATCTGGAGAGAATATTCCTGCTAAAGAAGTCTGGAAACAATTGGGACTTTGATGAATGGAATATTCTATTGAGTTTCGACCTGCTGTATTGAAAATTTTGAAGCGGTTTCCTAAAAGGGATTTGGTACGGATTAAGAAGGCGATAGAAGAACTTGTCCGAAATTTGCCAGAGCCCGATACCACCAAAATGAAAGGCAATAATTCTTTTCATAAGATCCGAACCGGTGATTATAGAATTATATATGAAATTCATAATGATAGAGTGGTCATTCTGATTGTAAAAGTGGGTCATAGAAAAGATGTTTACAAAGGCCTCTGATAAATTCTGATCGAAAATTCCCCCAAAAATTCAATATGTAAGAATCACCGGTTTGCCCCTGAGCATTTCGGTTGTTGAAATCATTTTTCGATTCTTAACGGAATCCATTATGACCATCAATTGGGCCTTATATAGTTTTGATACCGGGTGATTTCATCCAGAAAGTTGGGTGTGAAGATGCCGGTATCGGCTTTGGCAGCGATATCACATAGGTTCCAGAAGCCGCCGGTTTCAATTTCCTCCGGGGAGGGTGTAATGGCGCCGTCCCATACACAGGAATAAGTGGATACATATTCCGATTCAAAGTCATTGATGTGCCGGTATTTGTAAAGAAAATCCAGCTGCGCCCCTCTGATCCCCAGTTCTTCTTCCATTTCACGGATTGCCGCATCTTCATAGGATTCTCCTTTATCCACATGGCCCCCCACCGAGGTATCCCATTTGCCCGGCTGAACATCCTTGGTGGCGGCCCGTTTTTGCAGGTACAATTCATGATCCCGGTTAAAAACCAGGACATGAACCACCCTGTGGATGAGTAAGGGATTGCCGTGAACCTGATCCCGCCTGGCTTCTCCAATAATCCGGTCTTCCTCGTCAACAACATCGAAAATCTCTTCTGCCATGATCCTTCCCTTTCAACTTCAACAAAAATTCCAGAAACAATTGGCGTAAGGTAAGGAGTGAAACCGTTTCGGTCAAATAAAAAGGGGATAAAAAGAAGGGATCGCATCAATAGTCCCTAGCTGGGCCATGGCAGCCTGCGGACCGGATTTCAGGTTAACCGATTCTATTTTTAATATCCCACCGGATCAATCAGACCGGACTGACAGCCGGATGCTGCCGGTTCCGCCGGTTGAAGCAAGAAGGAAAGATCGGATAAAGAAGTGATTTCTCCTTTGAGGTTGATCCAGAGTTCGGTGATCATGCCATTGCTGCATTTCACCTTGACCTTGTCACCGGCCCCCGGCCCGAAGGCTTGGTCAAACTTGGCCTTGATTTCAGAAACAGGAATGGTTCTTCCGATGTTGCCGGAAAAATAATCTCTGACCGCAGAAGCGTTAATCTGTTCCGTCAGCAGGACGGCTTCAACGAAATACTCTTCCGGTGTGGGCGAGTAGCAGGTTCCATGCTTTATCCATTCATGCCGGTGAAGGGATGACATGGTCCCCGGCATCACCTTTGCCAGGGCCCTATCCGTTGCCGGTGACAGTTCCGGCTGTGGAAGCTGGTTGTATTTTTTTTGTTCGTCTAAATTTTTATTCACTTCGCTGGTATGGCAGTAAATGTTGGATCTGGGCTGGGGCCAGAGTCCGTGGAGGGTGAAATGATCTGCATCATAGCGGCTTTTGTCCTGGATTCACACTCTGTTTTTGACTGGTGGGTCTGGCAGAATGCCGGCTGCCAGCTGATGGCCAGAAGGTATTCCGGGGAGGGTAGATCATGGCCGGGGGTACCGGTAGATGTTCCTGTCCGGATATCAGAGTGGTTGCAATCGGTTAAAATAAAACCGCAGGATGCTGATATCCAGCGATCCATGGGGCTGGCATGCTTTATCCGGATCCGGTAATGGGTCGCCTCCTCTTTATTTTTCGCAACCAATTCATAGGACATGTCCGGAACCAGTTTGATATTTCCCGGGTTACTGCCTTTTTTAAAAGATTGATAGGCTTCGCATGTTTCCGTGGCAATAAAATACCCCTTTATTGAAACCTGGGGCCATGCCGCTCCAACAATTAAAAATATCAGCCCGATACAAAAAAAACAGACTTTCAGGCAGAGCCTCATCGCAAACCCCCTTTGTTTTGTATATTGAATTCTCCCATCAGACAATGACGGCTTTCTTTGATTCTGTACAACCTGTCCTGGGATATTTGAATCTATTATATAAATCCGGAATGGTTTTAAGTCCAGTTTTAACCGAGTTTTCCCATGGCTGTTTTTTTCTGAGGGGGATCAGGAAGTGTTTACAATGCCGGTATCATTGTTCCATTTGAAAGAACTGGACACCGCCGGATATCCTTAGGCCCTGGTCAAGAAAGCACAAACTTGGGCAAAGTTTTATTGATTAGATAAAGCCATACTTCAAAATGGGCCCTGGATTTAATAACAAATCTGTAAATTCATGAATCAAATTTGTTATTCCTTTTTCTCCTTCATTGCCCGGTAATCGCCCATGCTTTCACAGTCGTCTCCCGGAGCCCCCTCTGGCAGGCTCCTTTCCCGGTTCCGGAGCAGATTTTTTTCTCCTGTTGAGAACAGGTATTGAAATTGCACTGGATTTTTCCAGGGCAATCCCTGCAGGGGAGAATATAAGGAGAAGATCATGAGTAAAACTAAGATTCATCCGGATATGAAAGTGGCGGATATTATCCGGCAGTGGCCGGAGGCCCGGGAGGTTTTCCAGGCCAACGGCCTGGGAGCCCTGGTCAGTAAGGACGGCCTGCGGGCCCTGGCCCCGTTTTTAAGCCTGGGAACGGCCCTGCGCAGCCGGTTTATGAATCCGGAAGCCTTTACGGGGCTGTTGGGGTCAGCGATGGAGCAGAAACCGGTCCAGGAGTCGCCCGGGCTGGAGTCCATGGCCGGACAAAGGGATCTGACCCTGCTGGGCCTGATGCCCTGCGGGTTGAAAATGCCTTTCAGCCGGGCCTTTGCAGATTTCATGGCCCGGGTGGAACTGGACGGTCCCATTCAATTTGCCGTGGAGGGCAATCTGAACCAGGAGCTGTCCTACTACTCCTATGTCCACACCATTGAAGATCCGGATGAGCTTCCCGACATTATTGTGTCCTCGGATTTCAATATTTTTTACGGACACCGCTTCAACCGGCAGTTCGTGGCTCCGGGACATTTCACAGGCTACGGCTGTTTCCAGCCCGGGACCCGATTTGTTGAGGCTGGAATCCCGGATCCAAAGGGAGAGTATTCCATCCTCTGCGTCAATCCCCTGGTCATGGTGGTCAACCTGGATCAATTGGGCGACAGGCCTTTGCCCCGGACCTGGGCCGATTGCCTGGATCCAATCTGGAAAAATAGCCTGACCATCCGGGGTGGTGACCAGTTTTTCTGCCATGCGGTTCTTTTGCCCATATTCCAGCAGTTCGGCCCGGAAGGGCTCCGGGCCCTGGCCGCCAATCTAGCCCGGGGGCTCCACCCTTCCCAGATGGTTGCCCGCATGGATAAAAACAGCGACGGCGCCGTCTATGTCATGCCGGAGTTCTTTGCCCAGCGGGTGAGGCACCAGGAGCGGATTCAAATTATCTGGCCCGAAGACGGTGCCCTGGCCAGTCCCGTGACCCTCCAGGTCAAGCCGGACAGGATCCCCGATCTGAAGCCGGTTCTGGACTATCTTACGGGGCCGGGTCTGGCCGCCACCCTTGCCCATGCCCGCTTCCCCGTTCCCCATGCCGGGATTCAGGCCGATGTCCAGACCCGGCCTTTGAGGTGGCTGGGCTGGGATTATCTGCGCAAGAACGATTTGGTTGAACTCAACCAAGAGATCGATGAGATCTTCATGCCCCTGGCCCCGGTGCAGGGATGAGGCTGTAAAAATGACCCATCCCGGAGTAAAATTGATCACCGTGGCCGGCCCGCCCTCTTCGGGAAAGACCTCCGTGATCATCCAGACTCTCAGGCACCTGGCCGCTCCGGAAAAGACCGTGGGGGTGATCAAGTTCGACTGCCTGACCGGGGATGACCATCTCCGGTACGAAAAAGCCGGCATCCCGGTGAAAAACGGCATTGCCGGCGGAATCTGCCCGGACCATTTTTTCATAGCCAATATCGAGCAGGGTCTCCAATGGGGCCGGACCGCGGGCTTCGATTTTCTGATCAGCGAAAGCGCAGGCCTGTGCAACCGCTGCTCCCCCCACATCCGGGGGGTGTTCTCGGTCTGCGTCATCGATCATCTCAGCGGGGTGGATACGCCCAGGAAAATCGGGCCCATGCTCAGGAACGCCGATGTGGTGGTCCTAACCAAGGGGGACATCGTGTCCCAGGCCGAACGGGAGGTCTTTGCCTTCCGGGTCCGCCAGGCCAATGCCAAAGCAGTCCTGCTTCCGGTTAACGGCCTCACCGGCCAGGGCAGCCTGCTCCTGGCCCAGGCCCTGGAAGATGCAGCTGAAATTTCATCCTTAAACGGCATGCGGCTGCGTTTTACCATGCCCGGTGCCCTCTGTTCCTATTGCCTGGGGGAAACCCGGATCGGCCCGGACTGTCAGATCGGCAACATCAAGACCATGGACTTCTCATGAGATCGTCAGCCCTGCTCCATCAGGCCCTGGAGGCCCTGGTCAAGGAACATCCCTATCTTCATGATTTTTTTGCTGCCTTGGACATGGACCTGCCCCGGGACAATTCCATTCTCAGGGAATTTATCCTCTCAACCCCCCCGGAGCATCTGGCGCGGTACAGCCTTACCCATGAAACCCTCATGGAGCAGGTTCTGGACTTTATCGCCGGGATGGTCCGGTTTCAGGCGGAAGAGAATGAAAACAACATCAGACAGGTAACCATCCTGGCCGGTCACGACAAATCCGGAAACAAAGAGGCCTCAGATCTGGTGCTCTGTCCGGGGGAGGTGGTCTGCATTGTCGGCCCCACAGGTTCCGGCAAAAGCCGTCTTTTGGCAGACATCGAATGCCTGGCCCGGGCCGACACCCCGTCGGGCCGGCGCATTCTTCTCAACGGCTCCCTGCCGGACCCGGCCATGAGGTTTTCCGGAGAGCGGCAGCTGGTGGCCCAGTTGTCCCAGAACATGAATTTTGTCATGGACATGACCGTGGAGGAATTTTTGAATCTCCATGCCGAGAGCCGCCTGATCCAGGATGCCCCTGCCCGGGTCCGGCGTATTTTTGAGGCTGCCGTGGGGCTTGCCGGTGAACCCTTTTCCCTTGCCACCCCGGTCACCGCCCTTTCCGGGGGCCAGTCCCGGGCCCTGATGATCGCCGATGTCGCCTTTTTAAGCGCCTCTCCCATTGTGCTCATCGATGAGATTGAAAATGCAGGGGTGGACCGGAGAAAGGCCCTGGCCCTCCTGATCCGGGAAGAAAAAATCGTTCTCATGGCCACCCATGACCCCATGCTGGCCCTTTCCGGCCACCGGCGCATCGTCATCCGCAACGGCGGCATGGTCCGGATCATTCAGACCTCTGAAGCGGAAAAGCGGGCTGCGGCCCGCCTTGAGGTCCTTGACCAAAACCTGGGCCGCCTCAGGGACGACCTGAGGCAGGGCCGCAGCCTTGTGTTTGATCCGGAACACTTCCTGACGGGCCGGCCAAATCCTTCCTGATCGCCCTGGGCGGTGCATGGGGCAGGATGGTCAGGTCCGGCGATTTGCCAGAGCAAGCCGGTAGGATTATTCTTCGAATTTTACGGAAACCTTTTTGTAGCCGGGTTTCTCCTTTACGCTGACGTCCAGCTCAATGCTTGAATCTCTAAGCCCCAGGGACAGCCTGCTTTTTCCTTTGGCCTCATCCATATGCAGAATCTCCCTGACCACCTCAAAGACATTTGCCGCCACATTTGCCGCCGGGGAAGGCAGGCGGGTACCCCGGTATTCGGCGGTTACGGAAACAACTCCGTCGTCGGACTGGACAATGGTAATCTTTTTGGCATTGTTGTTCACCCCGTGCAGGGCCGTCAATGCCAGCCATTTAAGGGCCCCGTCCACCCCTTCCTCTTCTTTATTCAATTCGGACATTTCCTTTAACGGATCCGTGGTTGAATAGCAGTCACAGAGTTCCTGTACTTTTTTATGCAGATTTATTGAATCTTTCATGGATAGTTCTCCTTATACAAGCGGCCAATGTCTTTGGCCGGAATTTTGTAAGCCTCGTTCGCGGCTATCTTGGATATATCTTCTTGCAGGGTTCAGGAACAGGGGATGAATGGACTTTCAGGTCTGAGAAGATCTTCTCCAAAAGATAAGGCGGATTGACAGATATTCAACGATGGCCCATTCTTTTTGTGCCTGGCCCTCAACTCCAAAGGATCAGGAGATGGTTTCCGGTCATGGCCATCATGCATGACAGGTCCGGCCAATCTCTTGGACCGACGCTGTTTCTATTTTGCCGCCAGGGCGAGCGTCTTGGTTTCAAAGAGTTTCAGGACTTTTGACGCTTGATCTCTGCCCTCCTTCCGGAGAAAAGGAGAGACCTTGTTTCCGGAAGGAGGGCAGAAGGGGGGTGGGACAGGCCGGACCGGTTAGAAACGATATTGCACTGAAAAGATCATCTCGTGGATCCGGACATCGGTACTGACCTTCACGGCCAAAGAGGCGGGCTTGACTTCCCTTGTTCCGGCATCCAGGTATCTATACCCAAGGGTCAGGCCCCAGTTTTCATTCAGGGTGTAGCTGCAGCCGGCCCCAAGGCTCCATGCAAAATTGGTCTCATCGCTGGATCCGTTAAAAATGTTGGCATTGCTGTCTTCGTAGAGAACCATAGAGTCAATAAAGGCGAATCCGATTCCCCCGGACAGATATGGGGTGAATGCAGTCTGGTTTTTAAAGTCATAGAAAAAATGGAGAAGCAAGGTGTCCAGGTCGGTTTTTGCTTTGACCTCCCAGTCCAGGGGGCCGGAAATGAAAATACCCTGGTCTCCGGTCCAGACGGTTTCTGCCTCTGAACGGATCATATACTCAAGCTCCACCCTCACAGGGATATGAAATGCCGGGTTAAAATCATACCCCGCCGCAAGACTGCCGCCATGGCTGGTATCATCCCTGTCACCAAACCTCTGGTACAGGGTACTGCTTGAAATATAGGCATCAGAGGATTCCTGGCTGGCCATGGAGACCCCGGCGGCAATGTAAAATCCGGTTTGATGATTTGATTTCAGGTTGTCTGCCTGGGCAAAAGAGGCGAGAAAGAGGACGAGAACAAGTGTACAGAAAAAATGCTTCATTTTATCAATCCTTTCGATCATGTGTTTGCGAATGCAGTTTGCAGGCTATGTTATTGTAAAACAATCCCTACCTGCATTAAAAACTGAGTTTTTTTTAGCATAAATGATGCGATGGAATCAATTAATTTTTAGGACAAATCCTCGTTCCATTCAAGTCTTGAAATGATTATGAATATTGATCATTTGATCAATCAGGTCCAAATATTTTATCTCATTTGGGGCTTGAAAAAGGCGAATCATCCGGGATCTCTTTAGGGATTTCATGAAACAGTCCCATGGAGCCTTGGGCCGTCTTTTTCTCATACAGGAAAAAACAACGGGAACGCGGCAAAGCTCCTTGCTGTTTTTCATCCCCGCACCAGAAAGAAGAGGTGGACAAAGTTAGCTCCTTCAACGGATCAGAATCCCAGGAAGCAAGCGTCTACACCCGGAACTTTGCCAGCATGGCCTGGATATCCCGGGCCAGTTGCCTGAAAGAATTGGAATTGCTGTCAATGGTGGAACTGGTCCCGTCCATCTCAGAAGCCACCTGGTGAACCCCTGCGATCTGTTCGGAGATCTGTTTTGAGAATTCCGCGCTTTTGGATACGTTTTCATTGACTTCCTGCATCTCCGTCGAGGTTTTGTTCATATTCTCTGCGATCTCGCCGGTGGTGGCGGACTGCTCTTCCACCGAAGAGGCAATGCCTGAGACGATATCATTCACATCAAAAATAATGCTGCTGATATCCTTGATTTTTTCCACGGTCTTCCGGGTGGAAAGCTGAACCTCGTCAATCTGGCTCTGGATCTGTTTTGTGGCGTCGGAGGTCTGCCCTGCCAGATCCTTGATCTCGTTGGCCACAACAGAGAAGCCTTTGCCCGCCTCCCCGGCCCTTGCCGCCTCTATGGTGGCGTTCAAGGCCAGAAGGTTGGTCTGTTCTGAGATCTCATCGATGGTTTCAGTGACATCGTTGATTTTAAAGGCGGCCTTTCCCAGGGCATCCACCAGATCAGAGGCCTCTTTTGTGAATGAGACGGCCTGGCTTGAAATGGTTCGGGCTTTTTCCGAATTTTCCGCAATTTCATTGACCGTGCCGGACATCTGCTCCGTAGCAGAGGCCACCGAACGGATATTTCCCATGACCCGGGAACTGGCATTGGATACGGAATCAAGGTTCTGCTTCATTTCAGAGGCCACCTGGGTCAGAGAGTTCGAATTATCTGTCATCTGCCTTGAATCGTCGGACATTTTTTTTGAGATGCCGGCAAGCTCATCGGATGAGCTGGACAGATCATCGATGTTTCCCCGGAGCTGCCTGAAAATATCTCCTATATTGACGGTCATGCGGTTCAATGCTTTAGCAAGCTGCCCGATCTCGTCTTTTTGATTGATATCCAGCTTTTTGGTGAAATCGCCCTCAGACATCTGTTCCGAGAACTCAACCCCTTTGATAATGGGTTTTGTCAATATATTGCTGAACAGAAATACAACCACGCCGACAAGGCACATGCTGAGGCCGAAAGCGATGAGCAGGCTGTTTCTCATGGAGTATAAAAGGGCGTACTGCTCTTTTTTATAGGCCCCGATGGCCACGATGAGATGTTTTGAGGGAATCTCTCGGAATAAAACGATCTTTTTGTTTATTTTTCCGTCCGGTTCCTTCCAGTCATATTCAAGTTTTCCGTTTTTTTCCTCGATCATGGTCTGAACGATGAATTGGCCGTCCTGGGATTTAACATTGTAGACATTTTTACCTTCCAGGGAAGGATGGATGATCATGTCTCCTTTCATATCAAATACAAAGGGATATCCGTCACGGCCCACCTTCATGGCAAGAATGGCATCGTGGAGATCTTCGGATTTTACCAGTTTGGAAAACTCTGCCTTATATGAAGACGCCCAGATGATAAGGTCCATGGGTTCAAAATAGGTAAGATAGGCGGCTTTTTTCCGGGCCTTGGTTTCATTGGGATTTTTCCAGTCATATTCAATATATCCGGAGCGGGACGGGGTATGGAGCAGGGCATCCACTTTGGGCCAGAAAGAGGTTTTGGATATATCCACCCCTTCCGCCTTGGGATGAATACTCAGGATGCCCTTGCTGGAAACACCGGCGGCATACCCGGTGTCTCCGATCTTTTTGCTCAGGATCACTTCCGAGGCCTTTTTTTTCAACTCTTCCCGGGTAATTTCACCCTCTTTAAACTGCCCGTAAAAATAGGCGATTACATCTTTGTCCTTTTGGGTAATCGCCCTGAGGTAATTTTTTATGGCAATATCTTCCAGGGCTCCGAGGCTTTTTTGGGTTGCATGGATCATGTTTGAGATTTCCTTGTCCAGACCCGAGGTCACCTTTTTCTCGATCAGAATGTAAATCCCCAAAGAAAGGGCGGATAAGATGAGAAAAACAGAACAGCCAAAGACCAGAAGCATCTTCATTTTAATTTTCATGATCAGAGTCCTTTAGAAAAAAGTTGAAATTTATAATCCACAAATCAAGGCATGAACCCATTATCCACGACCTGTCATCATTGTTCTTTCTTCAGTCCCGGATCGTTATGATCCGTTTTTCTAATTGGCACCGGCATGTTCTTTTTCAAAAGGACCGCCTTTTTTCGCAAGAAAATTCAGTACTAAAAAAATCTAACTTACTTACGAAATTAAAATTTCAGCGTTAGCATTTTATCCAGCAATTGTCCAGCCTTCATTGTAAGCATTGGTTGGAAATGGATATATTTAACCGGTTTTGTCCGGAGGTATCGTTTTTCGGGGAGTCTTTTAAGAACGGTCTGATTCGAACCCGGGAAAGATCCTCTTATTCCATATCCTTAGTTGAACACACCCGGTTCCGTCCGGATTCTTTTGCGCGGTACAGGGCAAGGTCAGCCCCTTTGATGATCTCATCCATGGAAGAATATTCTTTGCCGATGGCGGCCACTCCGATGCTGACGGTTATTGGAAGAGATTTCCCTGAAAATGGGACCGGGCTCTCTTCAACGGTTCTGCAAATTCGTTCCGCCGCCCTGCACGCCTTTTTCAAGTCCGTTTCCGGGAGCAGGACAATAAATTCTTCCCCTCCAAAGCGGGCAAGGATATCCATTTCACGGACAGCCCCGGCAATCTGTTTTGTCAGGGACTGCAGCACAATATCTCCCACATCATGCCCATGGGTATCGTTAACCCTTTTAAAATGGTCGACATCTATCAGCAGAAGAGAGAGGGGGCGTTTATATCTGACACTGCTTTTTCTTTGTTTTGAAAAGAGTTCCAGAAAATGGCGTCTGTTATAGATCCCGGTCAAATCGTCAAGGGTGGAAAGCCGGATCAGTTTATTTTCCACCTCCTGCCGTGCGTTTATCTCTTTTTTGAGAACATCGTTCAACCGCTGCTGTTTGACAACAGCAAAAAATTCACTCCGCCTTATCCGGTTGAAGTGGATAAGATGATAAGAGCCGTAGAGATTTGCCAGAAAAAAAAAGAGTACAATGGTCATTGTATGGGGGAGCGGAGATTCCGTAAATAGGAAAAGTGTTGCCGTGTACAGAACCGACATGACCATGGACGGAATAAATGAAATAGTGAATTTTATGGAGATAAACAAATAGTACATGAGGACAATGATGGGCGTTGTCGGAAGAATAACGCCCTGGCAGGTATCAAATAAAAATGCGGCTTCCACGGACTCGGATACACCCACCATGATCATATAGGTCATAATGGTGACGGGCAGATAAGGACCCAGACTCTTTTTCCATGCAAAGAGAGCGGCGGTAAATCCCAGGACAAGGCTGAGAAGACGAAGCACCAGCATGGTATTCAATCTATTGCCGCTTCCCAGTACCTGGGCGTTTGCAATAATCCCCAGAAAATAGACCAGGCTTGTAAAGATGCAGATAAAGATCAAACGGCGTCGGTTTTCCTTTTTGTACTCCTCCTGATAGCAGGACTCTGTATCCCGTGACCTGAACTCCCCCACAAAGTTGAACCGGGGTTTTTGTGAGATATCAGAAATCATGGATATTGGGTTCCGGCAATAAAATAACAAGGTTTTTCTTCCATGGGTATGGGGGGCCGACCCCGACCTGTAAAGAATCCTGGGCAATTGATTTTTCTGTTCATAAATCCACCCTCAAATTCAATGTCGAACCGGTTTGTCTCCTCTTTAGTTTTTTTATAGCAGACAGTATTGTCTAATATATACTTTTACAAGTAAAATTAATATTTGGCGAAAGTTTGCGTTTTTTAATGCCCTTTCTGATTAAGTCATTCCAGGGTTACTATCATTGGTTGCCTATGGGGTTTATCTGATTTAAGAAGTAATCAAAGATGGGGATTGGATTGCCCTGATGGCAATACCGGGATTTGCGGATGAGCGGATTTTTCCCGTTTTTTAGGAACACCGTCTAAAGGGGGTTTTGGGTTCTGCCGGCCTCAACTCAGTTTGGGGAAATGCATGCCGGTTCAAGAAGGGGACGTCATTTGCTGTCTGTCAGAATTGATCCGGCCAGGCAAAAAGCTCGGGGCTGCCGCCGGTATGCCAGAACAGCACGGTCTGGTCTTTGGTGAAACCGCCTTTTTGGATCAGGTCCAGAAGGCCGCCCATGGCCCGGGCCGTGTAGACCGGACCCAGGAGAATTCCCTCAAGCCGGGCAAGGGCCCTGATGGCATTAAATTCGAGATCTCCGGGAAGGGCATATCCTGCCCCGAGATAGCTACAATCAAGGTCAAACTCGTCTGCTCTCATCCGGTCGGGAATGTTGAGGCGTTCAGCAGCCTGGTTGGCGATCCGTTCCAGGATGGGGGGGAAAGGCTCATCCCCTGTTTTTGTCTGGTCAATGCTGATCCCCAGAACGTTTCCTTTGAATCCTTTATATTTTGCGCCCAGAGCAAGCCCTGCCTGGGTGCCTCCGGAGCTTGTGGCAAAGACAATCGCGTCCGGTTCAATTTCCATCTCTTCCATCTGATCTGCCAGCTCCAGCATGGCATTGACGTATCCGACGGCCCCAACTGCATTGGAGCCCCCCACGGGAATCACATAGGGGGCTTTCCCGTCCCGGGTCAGCTCTTCGGCCACCTCGTCCATTCTGGCATCCCGGGCCGGCCGGGTGCAAAAATGGATGGTTGCCCCGTAGATTCTGTCCAGGAGCAGGTTGCCGTTGGGATGTATGGGGGGCTCGCCGTTGAGGACCAGGTGGCAGTCAAGCCCGGCCCTGTTGGCGGCGGCAGCAGTGAGGCGGCAATGGTTGGACTGGATTCCCCCGGCTGTGACCAGGGTGTCTTTGCCCTGCTTCAGGGCTTCGCCGATGAGGAATTCCAGTTTTCGGGTTTTGTTGCCTCCGAGTCCAAGGGAGGTGAGGTCATCCCGCTTCATGAATATTCCGGGGCCGCCTGTGCTCTTTGACAGGTTTTCCAGATAATGGATCGGGGTGGGAAACTCTGCCAGGCAAACCCTGGGAAGGCGGTCAATATTCATGGAAAAGCCTCCTTTTTTTAGAATTTATCAATGGGTCAGAATCATGGAGATGAACGCGGCAGCCCTGTCGGTCTGGGGATTGTCAAAGAATGCGTCCGGCTTTCCGGTTTCCACGATCTGTCCCTCATCCATGAACAATACCCGATCGGCCACTTTCTTGGCAAAGCCCATCTCATGGGTAACTACACACATGGTCATGCCCTCGGAGGTAAGATCGGTCATCACGTCCAATACCTCGCCGATCATTTCCGGGTCCAGAGCAGAGGTGGGTTCGTCAAAAAGCATGATTTCAGGGGACATGGCCAGCCCCCGGGCAATGGCCACTCTCTGCTGCTGGCCGCCTGACAGCTGGGTGGGATGGGCATCCGCCTTTTCATCCAGACCCACCCGTTCCAGTTTTTCCATGGCAATGACCCTGGCCTGCTCTTTGGGCACCTTTTTCACATGGACCGGTGCCAGCATTACGTTCTGGAGCACGGTCATATGGGGGTAAAGGTGAAATTGCTGGAAGACAAACCCGATGTCGGCCCGCAGTTTTGTCAGATTGGCGGAGTGGTCGTGAACCGGCATGGAGTTGACAACGATTTCCCCCTCCTGGATATCCTCCAGCCGGTTGATGCACCGGATCAACGTGGATTTCCCCGATCCGCTGGGGCCGCAGATGACCAGGACCTCACCCTTGGGTATGGCCAGGTCGATGTTGTTCAGCACGTGAAGCTTTCCAAACCACTTGTTTACGTTTTTAAATTTAATGATATTTTCCATTGGACCGTCCTTGATATGTTTAAACCGCCATTCTCCGCTCCAGATAATTGGACAGAAGGATCAGGGGGTATGAGATGACAAAGTAGAGAATGCCGACCAGGGAGAAGACCATGAGGCCTTCGGGGATTCGAATTACCGTTACCCAGCCCACCCGGGTCAAATCCATAACCCCGATGACCGAAACAACGGAGGTATCCTTGATCAGCAGGACAAATTGTCCCACCAGGGGCGGCAGGATGACCTTCATGGACTGGGGCAGGATGACCAGCCGAAGCTGCTGGACCCGGGTCAGGCCGGAAGAGGCAGCTGCCTCCCACTGCCCCGTGGGGATGGAAGCGATACCCCCTGCCACGATTTCACAGATAAATGCTGAGCCCATGATCGCCATGGCCAGGAGGGCTGCCGGAAAGGCTTCCAGCTGGATCCCCCATTCGGGCAGGATAAAGAAGATGATAAAGACCTGGACCACAAAGGGAGTGCCCCTGACAAAGGAGACATAGACCCCGATGAGCCATTTTAAGGCCTTGTTTTTTCCCGAGCGGAAAATGCCCAGAAGAAATCCCAGTATGGTGCAGGTGACCAGGGAGATAAAGGAGATCTGTACCGTCATCCACAGTCCCTTGAGGAAAAAGGGAAAAATTTCCACAAGCCTTGAAAAGTAGAAGGACATCATATCAATATACCTCCCTGAAGATCAGTTTTTTCTGGGACCAGTCTGCCAGGGCCTTAAGCACAAAGTAGATGCACATATAGAAAAAGGCCACGGTGAAAAAGGCCTCTGTGGGCATGAACCGCTCAGAGGTCAGGGTCTGCCCGCAACGGGTCAGTTCGGCTACGGAGATCAGGGAGAGCAGGGCGGAATCCTTGACCAGAACAATGGCCTGGCCCAGCAGGGGCGGGATGGTGACCCCCAGGGCCTGGGGCAGGATGATAAAACGCATCCGCTGGAAATAATTGAGCCCCGATGAGATTCCAGCTTCGATCTGTCCCTGATCCACGGAGGTGATTCCGGCCCGGATGATCTCGGCAACATAGGCGCCGGAGTTGAGCATCAAAGCCAGTATCCCGGTCTGGATTTCAGGCATCCTCACCCCCAGGGTGGGCAGACCGAAGTAGAAAAAATAGATCTGCACCAGAAGCGGGGTGGACCGGATCAACTCGATGTAGGCGGTTGCCGAGATCTTTAATAGCTTATAGGGGGAAATCCGACAGGCGCATGCAAAGATGCCCGTTACCAGGGCCAGGAAAATGGAGACAATGGAAATTAAAAATGTGGAGCTTAACCCTTGTAAAAACATGGGCAGGTACTCCATGATGATTCTGAAATTAAAATTTGCCAGCATAAACCCATCCTTAAATCGGGCAGGCTCCAAAAAGGAGCCTGCCCGGCCGTTGTTCAGATCTTAAGAAACTTTGGGTAAGGATACCAAAGGATTAATGATCTTTTTTCCACTCAATGCCTTCCATCCAATAAGAGATGTTTTTGTCGTATTCTCCGTTGGCGCGGACGGTTTTAAAGTAGAGGTTGATCCACTGCCAGAGGTTGACGGACTCCTGGCGGACGGCAAAGGCGAGGGGATCCTTACCCTGGCCCAGGCGTTTGTCCAGCAGGCGGACAGAATTGGGGGGAAAGTCAGGCAAAACGGTGAGTACGGCAAGGTCGTCGTTGACCCCGGCATCCACATGGCCTGCGATCAGGGCCTGTACAACCATTCTTCCGCCGCCTTTATAAGATTTGATCTTGGCCTTGGGCAGGTATTTCTTGGCAATGGTCTCGCCTGTGGAGCCCAGGAGCACGCCCACGGTGACGTCGGGCTTGTTGACATCCTCAAGGGTTTTATAGGGCTTGTCGGTTCCGGTGAAGATACAGGGCTGAACATATATCCAGGGATCGGTAAAGGAAATTTTCAAGGCACGTTTCAGGGTGGGAGTCATGTCGGCGGCCAGAATATCGGCTTTTCCGGAGAGCAGTGCCGGGATCAGTCCGTCCCAGTCAAAGTCCAGAATTTTGAGTTTAACGCCCATGGCATCTGCCATGCCCTGGGTAAAATCAACCATGGAGCCGGCCGGTACGCCGGTTTTGTCCACAAAGGCGTATGGGGGGGCTCCGGACTGAACCGCCACTCTCAGTTCTCCGCGTTTCACAATGTCGGTCAGGGTTCCGGCGAAACTGATTCCGGTAAACACCAGAGCGGTGAGAACAGCGAGCATCAAGGATTTGAATTTCATTTTTTTCTCCTTTTTAAATTATGGTTTATACGGGTTCTGAAATCCTTATTCCAGAACCACCCGTTCTTCCTTAATCGATATGCCCCTTTGTTTTAGGGCCTCCAGAAAGGAGGCCGTTGGAATATGGGCCGTGGGGGAGAGGACACCTTTTTCCAATATTTCGCCTTTGGCAATCATCCTGGCTACAATGGCGGCGGTATAGCCCACCCCCTTGCTCATGGCCATGATGCCGGTCTCAAGATCCCGCTCAATGAGCATGGTGGAGGTCAGGCGGGTTTTTTTGCCGTCCATAATGCCTTCAAACACGTTGACCATGACCACCAGGTCTTTTTCCTCGGCCGTATATTGCAGTTTAGGACCTAAACATTTATCAAGAAGGTCAAGGGGGGAGCAGCCAAGGCCTTCCACCTTTGACTCGCTGACCAACCCTAGGGCCTTCATGGGGCGCCAGAAGTCGCTCCAGCCGGGCCATCTTAATGAGTAGCGACCTGTCTCCCGGATGGTCGGGGTGGCGCCCAGAAGATCGGTGAAGAAAACGGCATCCCCGTTGGGGTATGCCTCAAGGGTCCCCAGGCCCGGTACCTCCACCGGATGGATAAAGGCTTTGTCAAAAAGATCTTCGGCAGAGATATCGATGATTTTCCCTTGCTTAATGATTCTTGCGCTTCTGTTCAGGGCGCTTAGCACCCCTCGCCAGATCCAGGAGATCTTATAATTTAAGGGATTGGTACAGGCCTTTTTTTCAGGGAAGCCGCCGCAGTAGGAGTTAATCAGAGTAAGGGTTTCAAATCGGCGGCCGGCATCCCCGTAGATCACCAGGTCAATGCCCGGGTCCAGGCCGCATTCCGGCATGATGGCAATGCCGGCTTCCTTTGCCTGTTCGTCCAGGCGGGCCGTGTTGTGGGCGTAGTTGGTATTGACCACAGGCGTCCGGGTTTCCAGGGCCGCCTCGTAAACAGCTTCCTTGAAGTCCTTTGGCAGCAGGTCAATGACAATATCCACCTCTTTGTAAAGGGAAATCAGGTTTTCTTTTTTTCTGGCGTCAAGGGCCTGGGTCCTGACCTTGTCCATGGGGGTAAAGGGTTTGATCATGTCAAGGGCGTCAAAGGTAAGATCCGCGCAGATGATCTCTTTGACTTCCGGGTCCCGGGCCAGGTCATAGATGGCGGTCCTGCCCTGGATGCCGCATCCGCCCAAAATCAGTACTTTCATTTTTTCTCTTTCAATTTATAGGTTTAGTCTTCCGAACAGTTTTTCAAATGTGGTTCGGACGTGGGTTCTCATCTGTTCGCCTGCTTCGGACGAGTCTTTTTTCTCAATGGCCCGGACAATGTCGATATGCTGCCTGGGACCGATGAGCTGGGGGCCGGGATTGAGCCCCATATAGTCTCTGTCAAAGAAGCAGATATAGGTGTGGGACCGCCAGAAGCTGTGCCTGCAGTACTGCTCAATGTAGGGGTTTCGGCTCATCCGGGCAATGCCCATGTGAAACTCCTCGTTCAAAGAGAGGCTGGTGATTTTCACATCATCATTCTTGAGGCTGCCCAATGCCTTTTCCCTTTCGATCAGGTCAAAAAGGAAGTCAATATCTTCGGCAGTAGCGCAGTCTGCGGCAGTCGCTGCAGCCAGACCTTCGAGGTGCTCCCTGACATGGAAAACATGTTTGGCATCCTGGGGGCTGGGCAAGGGGATAAAGCAGCCTTTTTTCTTTTTTTTGTCCAGAAACCCTTCTGCCACCAGCTGACCAAGGGCATGGCGGACCGGGGTCCGGCTCAGTCCCAGTTCTTCTGACAATTCCGTCTCCAGAATGAACTCCCCCGGACTGAACTGATCTTTTAAGATCAGCTCTATTATCTTTTTGTAGGCAAATTCATCCAAGTTTTTACGGGCCATGTTTTTAATTCTCCTAAGGCAGACGGTAATGTATACATAAATAAATACATTACTGTGAGTCAACATAAATTTTATTTTTTTTAAACAGGAATTTTAAAGCAACCTGCCGTATGCGGTCTGGGCAGGGTGTTCAATAAAGGTTTTACGGTTTTATTTTGGATGTTGGAGGCAAAGGGAAAACCATTTCTTTTCCTGGGCGACCCACTTTCCAGACTGGCAGGATGATTTCTTTTTATTGGCGAAAAGAGGTAAGGGAAGCTATTAAAAATACCAGGTAGCCCAGGCTGAAATGGTGTCGGAAGGACCAGTGTAAACGTCTGTTCCCGGAATGGCAACTCCCCCGTACTCTGTACCGCGGCTTCCCCAGTTCAGGGTTGCTGTCAGGGTGATCCGAATATTGTCCGACCAATCATAGACCATCCGGGGCAGGAGCATGCCGGAGCCGTCTTCAAGGTTAAGGACTGGGGTGATATAGGCATTGACCAGGGGGTGGATCTCCAGGTTGAGATTGGCGCTGGCAACCCACCTGCCCAAGGCAAAGAGCTCTCCCCTGTCCAGGCGGTCGGACACGGCCGGGTCCGAAAGCATGTCCGTATAGTTCCCCCGGGAAATGCCGTTGTAATAGAGTTCCACATAGCCGTACCAGTTCCTGTTCAGCCAGATCCAGGAATAGTCCAGGTTGATCACGGATGAAAGGTAAAAGGACCGATCCTGGCTGGATTCGTCAAGAAAGGTGCCGGTCAGGTCCCATCGCCAGGCAGCCCCTCCCAGGTACCCCACGCCTCCGATTCCGGCAACCAGATCCCGGTAATGGCGGGCCGCCATGAGTTCGGCTTCCATGTCGCCCAAAAAGAAGTGGAGCTTTGTACCCAGGGAGTTTTCATCCAGGCCGGCATCCCCGGTAGCCGGATCCCTGCGGGCCACATAGATGAGTTCGATGTCCACTCCTTTCGCCGGGAACTGGACCAGAATGAGGTCGTCACCGGTCTTATACTCCCGCTCCAGGTCCGTGGGGGCAAAGGGATTGAAAAGATCCATGGGGTTGAAGGTAAATCCATGTCCCCAGGTCACGGCCTGACGGCCTAAGCGGATCTCCCCCCAGGACGGGGAGAAAGAGACCATGGCCCGGTCCAGGCGGTGAGAAACAAAGGAGTCCCTGTCCTGGTGCAGGGTGGCGGTGAGATCAAAGAACCGGCGGTCATCCCGGGGCGGGCTGAAAAGGCCGTTTGGGAAAAGAGACGGAAAGAGATCTTTGAGCCTTTCCCCGTCCCTGCGGGTACCGCTGCCTCCGGCCAGTGCCTCGTAGTTTACCTCCACATAGGTGGAATCGTTGAAAAAGGCCTTGTTGTTCAGGCGAAACTCCCCGGTTCCGTCCAGGTTGGGGGAAAGGCCGGTTGCCTCGTAGGCACTGCCGGAGCCGGGGAAAAGTGTCCGGGTGTATAATTTCAGGTGGCCGTCCCACTCCATTTCGGGAAGGTCCCATCCAAAACCCGGAGAAATCGGAACAAGTAAAAGAAAAAAGGCCATGGTTATGGCACGTATGGATCCCCGTCGGAACTGGCCTTTCCTATTTTGTATGGTCATCGCTTACCAGTCCGTCCTTGAGCCGGACAATTCTCCTGGCATGGTCCATCACCATCCGGTCATGGGTGGAGAAGATAAAGGTCACTTTCCGTTCCTGGTTCATCCGGGCCATCATCTCCAGGAGCTCCTGGCCGGTCTGGGAATCCAGGTTGGCCGTGGGTTCGTCGGCCAGAACAATGGACGGCTGGGAAACGATGGCCCTGGCCACGGCCACGCGCTGCTGCTGGCCGCCGGAAAGTTCCGCCGGCCTGCGGTCATGCATGTTTACCAGGCCCACTTCATCCAGAATGGCCCGGGCGCGATCCGCCCTTTCCCGGGCCGGTACGCCCTGCATGAGCATGACATACTCGACGTTTTCCCGGGCTGACAGCACCGGGATGATGTTGTAGGCCTGGAACACGAATCCGATTTTGTTCAAACGCAGGTTGGCCAGGCTGGACTGGGAAAGTCCGGTGATCTCCTGGCTGTCCAGGATGATCCTTCCCTGGGTGGGGGCGTCCAGCCCGCCGATCAGATTGAGGAGAGTGGTCTTGCCGGAGCCGGAAGGCCCGGCCAGGGCGGTAAACTCCCCCTTTGCCACGGAAAGGGACACGCCGGCCAGGGCGTGGACCAGCACTTTGCCCTGTTCGTAGGTTTTGCTTACATCAATGACATCAACCATATTCATGGGGTTCACTTCCATTTGATGGGTTCAGGTTCGGGCCATGGCCTCTACCGGGGTGATCTGTCCGGCCCTAGCTGCCGGGTACAGACAGACCAGGATGCCCAGTCCCATGATGACCGCGTTAACAGACAAAAGATCCCTGACCGTAAAAAAGGGGATGACCAGCCGGCCCATCCCGAAGAATTCCGATCCCTGGGCCATGAAGGACATGTCAATGCCGCCGGACAGGAGGCGGATGGTCAGAAACCCCAGGACATTTCCGGCGGCAAGGCCGATTACCAGGAGGACCAGACATTCCAGGAGAACGTTCCTGACAATTCGGACCGGTGTAAGTCCCAGAGCCTTGAGCAGTCCGAACTCCCGGGTTCTTTCCAGAACGGCCATGAGCATGGTGTTGACCAGGCCAAAGGCCATGGCCGTGAATACCACCAGGTACCAGAGCAGCATGAACCGGTCAAACATGTCCAGGTACCCCTTGAGCAGGGGGAGCATCTCGATCCAGGTCAGGACAGTGAGGTCCTTGGGCAGGTCCTTTGTGAGGGCCTGAGCCGCCTGCCCAAGGGCGGCCCGGTCCAGGGGATTCCTGTCCGGCAGCCGGATGCATGCAGATGTGACGCCGTCGCCTATGCCAAGGAGTTTCCGGGCCGCGGCAAGGGAGATGAACACGTACTTTTTTTCCGTGGCCTCCATTTCCGTCCGAAAGGTTCCCCGGATTTTATAGGCCCGGGAAGCGGTTTCCCGGTCTGCCCCCTGGGTCATGAGCACCAGCTTTCGGCCGATCTTGGTTTCAAAGGAATCCAGCAGGGCTTCGCCCACGACGATCCCGCGGTCATCGCCGGGATCGAGAAGGCGACCCTGGGCGATTGAATTTCCGTAAAAGGAGAGACCGGGTTCCTTTTCCGGGACAATGCCCACGATGGTGATTCCTTCGGAATTTCTGGCATTGGAGGCCACTCCATCCACCTGGATGCGGAAGGCCCATCGGGAGCCCGCGGGCAGATCGTGATTCAGCAGGTCTGCCACGGGCGCGGGATTGCTGATCCGGTTCTCCACCACCGGGTCATCCCGAAAGGCCGGATTCTGGATCTGGATATGGCCGGTCAGGGTGTTGAGGGCGTTTTCCAGGGTGGAGACCATCATGCCCCGGGACAGGGCGGTAAAGGCCAGCATGGTCCATGCCCCGATGATGACTGCCGTCAGGATGATGCCGGTTCTTTTTGGGTTTCGCCAGACATTTCGCCATGCCAAATAGAGATGCATAATTCCTCCTTATGCCGCCCGCATGGCATCCACCGGGGTGAGCCGGTGGACCTTGATTGCCGGAACCAGGGCCGTGAGTAGGGTAATGATAAAAACCACGGACGGTCCTGCCAGGGCCGTTGCCAGGCTCAGCTTCGGACGGATCACTCCGGGGATGCCGTACTGCCTCAACATGCCTTCGGCATCTCCCAGGGGGATGCCGGTATGCTGGGTCCAGAGGGTGATAATGCAGCCCAGAACAATCCCCAGAACAATTCCGCACAGGGTCAGAAATGTGGATTCAAACAGCAGCATCTTTGTCAGCCGTCCGGGATTGGCGCCCATGGCCATGAGGGTGCCGAATTCCCGGGTCCTTTCAAACACGGCCATGAGAAAGGTGTTCATGATGCTGAAGGCCACCATGACCATGAGGATGACGTAGAAGATGATCCCACCCCCAAGATCCATCTGGATGGACTGGATCAGCCCGGGGGTGAGCTCATCCCAGGACAGGCAGACCAGGCCGGGTTCAAAGCCGGGCCCTGCCAGCTCCTTTTGCAGGCTGTCCCTGACCTGCCCCACGTTCCAGAGCGAATCGCAGGTGATCACGGTTTCATGCACGGCCCGGCCCATGGAAAAAACGTTTTGAAAATGGGACAGGGGAACCTGGATGGCGGACCGGTCATAATCGTCCATCCCTGAGGAGAAAATGCCGGCCACCTTGAGGACAGTGGCGGCAACGGAACCGTCCAGGGCCGATCCCAGGACCACGAGTTCATCCCCTAGATCTATTTTCAGGTTCTTTGCCAGCAGAGCCCCGACCAGGGCGGTGTTGGTGTCCGAATCTTTCAAAAACCGCCCTTTCCGGACCGTGTCGGCCATGGTTGAAATCCGGGCTTCTTTCCCGGGATCGATTCCGGTGATCAGTCCGCCGTAGGTGCGCAGGTCTGACGAGAGCAGGGCAAAGGCATTGGCCCGGAAGGTATAGGCAGTGACATGGGGAGTCCGGTCAAGGATCCGGGCAAGGGGTTCCGGCTGCTGGATCGCTTTTCTGATCTTATGATCCTGGTTGTATCCGTTCCTGAGGATCTGGAGATGACCGGTCCGGGTCTTTACCGTTGCATTGATCATGACCTCATAGGTGCCGATCTGCATGGAAAGCATGAAGACCAGCAGCAGGCAGGCAAAGGCAATGGCCAGTATGGTCAGGATGGTGCGTCTTGGGTTGCGCCAGACATTTCTCCAGGCCATGAGAATTTCCATGGTCACCTCAGGGGTTTTTTCAGCGCGTTCAGGGTAAAAAAATTCTCCTGCAGGGGTACGTCAAAGTCGAGGCTTTCGTATTCCAGCAGGGTATAGTCTTCCTTGGATCCGGCATCCATGGACCGCATAATCCATTTCCCGGGAAAAGTTCTGCCACCCATGTTTCTGATCTCCGAGGTGGTCATGATCTTAATGGCTTCCATATCTTCATCAAAAAAAGCCTGCTCCATGAGCACCCCGTCCTCCCGGATTTTGAGCTTCTGCATTCCCCAGATCACCGGGGCTCCGGGCCTGGGAATAGATTTGATCTCATAGACCGTAAACCCTTCCCTGGTTTGGGTTCCCGCAATCTCGTGGGTATAGTCCACGAGAATGGTATCGGCCTTGGACAGGTCGTTGTTGGAAAAATCAGACCCCATCCAGGACTGGGACATCATGGAGGGGGGGATCTTGACCACCCGGTTGATCTTGGGGTTATAGGTCCACATGTCCCGGTCGATCTTCAGGGTGCCGTTGCCTTTGTCCTTTTTCGGGGAGATGATCTGGAAGATGGACTTCTCCCGCCCCCGGGTCCAGGCCTTGATCACGGATGTCCGCTCCCAGTCCGGGCGGTGAACCGTCATCCGGACCACCGATACCGAAGTTTTCCCCCGCATATAATCCCAGGCCCTGGTAATAATGGTCTCTGCGTCAGGTTCCCCTGTCGCGGCCGCGGATGGAACCAGGGCCAGGATCAGAGCCAGTATCAAAACCCGGTTTTTCAATATTAACGTCCTATGCTTTTCCAAAGTTGGACTCATCAGAGTTTCATTCCTTTGATCAGGATATTGATAAACCGCCCGGAAGCGGCCATCACATCAAACTCCCTGTCCATCCATGCCTGGAGCATCATTCCGTCCATGGCGCCGACGAGTCCGGCAGCAATGGAGAAAGCATCCAGATCCCCACGGAAAATTCCGGTTTCCCTTCCTTCGTCCACCAGGGCTATGATGATGTTCCTGAGGCTGTCGTACATGGACAAGAGCGCCGAACGGTACCGGTCCCGCATGGAAGGGTTTCCGGCAGCAGCCCAGAATTCCAGAAACACGGAAAAAGTGTCAATCTCCCGGTAAAAGGAGGAGATCAGGGATTCCAGAAGGGTCCTGAGCCGGTCTTCCGCATTTCCCCCAAGATCTTCCGCATGGACCATGGAGGCGACTGCCATCTGATCCACATACCATTGGAACAGGGCAAAGAAGAGATCTTCCTTGCTCCGGTGGTACTCGTATATGGTACCCTTGCCCACATCTGCTGCCCGGGCGATGTCGATGATTTTGGCGGCCGCATACCCCTTTTCCGAAAAAACGGTCAGGGCAGCGGCCAGGATGGCGGCCTGTTTTTTTTCCTTGTTTTCCTGTCTTTTTTGCATTTTTGACCTTTGAGTCGGTTGTTATTCACTTGTTTTGAATGTATTTTCTTTATTTTTATATTATTGACCGACCGGTCGGTATTTGTCAAGAAAAAATTTTTTGGAAAATCTTGATCCGGTTTCAACAGGGGGTGCGGGTTTCAGTCACAGACCTGGGAGTACTCTTTTTTATCCAAAAATAAAAAAAAGGCCGGGATATCAACATCAGACATCCCGGCCTTTTCCATTGTAAAGAATTTTTTGAATCAGGCGCTTTCCCCGGCCTCATCGGTCAGGGTGAGCCGCCGCCGCATGGTTTCATAGGTGCCGTAGGTCAGATAGCGGCCCTGACGGTCGGACGGGGTTAAAAAGGAGACCAGCTTGCGTTCCATCATCCTGGGGTGAAGGTCTTCGGACATGGCAAGGACGCCCTCGGTGATGATCTTCTGCAGGAAAAGTTCCTGCACGGTTCTTTCCCGGATGCTGGAGGCAAAGGGGAGAAACAGGAAATTGGCAAAGATGATCCCGTAAAGGGTGGATGTCAGGGCAATGGGTACAGTGGCCAGGATCACCTCGGAACTCCCCTGGCCGGCCAGCATGCCGATGAGCCCGACCACGCTTCCCACCAAGCCGAAGGAGGGGGCCACATCGGCCATGGTCTGGAGCACTCTCCGGGTTTCATCCCGCCGCACTCTGAAAAAGTACATTTCAGCGGTCAGGGACTCTTTGATCTGCTCTTTGGTGCATCCGTCCACCAATAGCCCCAGGGCCTGGCGCAGAAATTCGATGCCGGTTTCCTCTTCATCATTCTGAAGGGCCAGCAGTCCGTTTTTTCTCTTTTTTACGGAAAGGTCCACCAGGGTCCTGACGACTTTACCGGGGCTGATGATGGACCTGCCGTAGGAGGTCTTCAACACCTTGAAAAGGATTTCGATCCGGTTCATATTATAGCTTAAAAAGGTGGCCCCCAGGGTGCCGCCCACAACGATGAGGAATCCGGACATGTTCATGTAAAGTCCGGTGTTGCCGTGGATGAAAAAACCGGAAAGGAAAAGCAGAACACAGACGAGGATTCCAAAGATGTTTTTCCCGGCCTGGCGTAAGAACGAACCTTGATCTGAAGTAAACATTTTTCAATTCTCCGTTGATTATAATTGAATATATTGGATTAATATTTCTGTCGGGTCAGTATGAGTTCAACCCTTCTGTTCAGGGCCCGGTTGGTCGAAGTGTCATTGGGGCGGAGAGGTTCATGGAAGGAGTGGGCCGTGACAAATATCCTGTTTTCGTCCACCTTGCATACCTCGGTCAGGTACCGGGCCACCCGGACCGCCCTCTGGGCCGAAAGATCCCAGTTGGTGGGAAAGCTCCCTGAACGGGTCGGGGTATCGTCGGTGTGGCCGGCCACATTGATCCTGTACTCATTGTCACTGAGGGCCCTGGCGATCTGGTCCAGCTGGTACCGGGCCCCCAGTTTGAGGTTGTCCCTGCCCGGATCAAATAAAAGGTCTGCCGCCAGGATGATCTTGATCACCTCGCCGTTGACCAGTTCCACGGCAATGTTTTCATCCACCATGATGTCCTTGACCGCCTGCTTTGCCCGGTCAAAAACCTCTGCGGGCCTGCTTTGGGTGTTGATGTTCAGGGTCTGGCCCGAGCCTTGATCAGAGATCCTGTTTTTGGCGGGGCCGGGGCCGAGCCGGATATCCTTATCCCCGATCTGGTAGATATACATCACGGCAAACAGGATAAACATGGTCATCATAAGATCGGACCAGGATACAGACCACTTGTTCTGCTGCTTTTCCTCCGGAAATGTGAGAACATCATCGTAAAAATCAATAACCGGATCTGACTTGTTTTCTGGACTGCCCTTCGGGTCTGGTTTCATGTTTCTTTGTTTCCTGAAAGCTAAAATTGAATCCCAAGTAAAAAAATTATCGTTATATTTCAATCGGATAAAATATGGGTTTCTTTAACAGGAGTTTAAAGGAAAGGGAGGACCGGCGTGCAGGGACCCGGACCGGAAAAGGGGAAGGCAAAAAGAGCCGGGGATCAGATCTGCTTGATGATGGGAAAGGCCCTGCAAAGGTCAAGAACCTCTTCCCTGATTCCGGCCAGGACTTCTTTGCCGGTTGAATTGACCATGGCCGAATCCATGAGCCGGGCGATTCGTTTCATTTCAGCAGCGCCCATGCCCCGGGCAGACAGACCATTGGTTCCCAGCCTGATCCCGCTGACCCGGCCCGGGGTCTTTTCGTCCTGGGGCACCAGATTCCGGTTCAGGACAATTCCCACGGATTCCAGGCGGGTTTCCGCAAATTTGCCAGACATTTCCCTGGCGGTCAGATCCAGGAGGACCTGGTGGTTGTCCGTGCCGCCGGTGACGATGCGATACCCCATTTCCTTGAATTCCCGGGCCAGGGTCCGGGCATTTTCAATGGTTTTTTTCTGGATGGAAATAAATTTTTCTCTTGTTGCGATTTTAAAAATCAAAGCTTTGGCCGCCAGAAGGTTGACGGCACTGGTGCCCTGGCATCCCGGGAACACGGCCTGGTCAATCTTTTTTCCGTATTTTTTCCGGCAGAGGATCACGCCCCCCCTGCCCCCGATCATGGTCTTATAACAGGTAAAGGTGACAAAATCGCAAAAGGGGACCGGGCTGGGGATGGCCCCGGCAGCCACCAGTCCGGCCAAATGGGCCATGTCCGCCATGAAAAAGGCGGAGACTTCCCGGGCAATTTCAGCCATTTTTTCATAGTCGATGAGGCGGGGATAGGAACTGGCACCGGCCACGATCATTCGGGGATTTAATTGCCGGGCCATTTGCCTGACCCGGTCATAGTCGATGCGTTCGGTTTTTGAATCCACCTTATAATGGGAGAAATCAAAGCATCTGCTGGTGATGGAGGCGGAATGCCCGTGGGAAAGATGTCCACCGTGGGGCAGGCTCATGGAGAGAACCCGGTCCCCCGTTTCAAGGACACTGAAATATACGGCCAGGTTGGCCGAGGTTCCGCTGTGGGGCTGGACATTGATGTATTCGGCGTTAAAAAGTTTTTTTCCCCGCTGCCTGGCCAGGTCTTCCACCTGGTCCGCATGGACGCAGCCGGCATGGAAGCGGCCGCCCGGATACCCCTCTATGGTCTTGGTGTTGAATATCGATCCCAGGACCTCGTTTACGGACCGGGGCGCATGGTTCTCCGCCGCGATCAGGTTCAGGGTGGTTTCAAGCCTTTTTTCTTCGTCGATGACAAGCCCGGCCAGTTCCGGGTCGTCCTGGGACAGGTATCTCATTTTGGATTTCTCCTTTTGATTTCCTGTGCGAGTTGGTTTTTGGACCAGGCCGCCTTATTTTTGGATTTCTTCTCCCTTCTTGTCAATAGAATTCAGGGGAAAATGGCAGGCCACCTGTCCGTTGGTCCGGGTTTTGACAAGGTCCGGGGAAAGGGACCGGCAGATCTCCTGGGCATGGGGACACCGGTTTTGAAAGACGCATCCCCCGGGAAGATTAAAGGGGGTGGGCACCTCTCCCTCTATTTTCGGGGCGGGTTTGCGGGCAAAGGGGTCTGCGGTGAAAAGGCTGTCCAGGAGGAGCTGGGTATAGGGGTGGCCGGGCTTTTGTCCCGAAAGTTTTCCCGAAGTGATTTCAACGATTCTGCCCAGGTACATGACAATGATCCGGTCACAGAAATAGTCCACCAGGGCCAGGTCATGGGAGATGAACAGATAGCTCATGTTGAACCGCCGGCGAAGCTTCCGGAGCAGGAGGACGATCTGGGCCTGGACCGAAACATCCAGGGCGGCTGTAGGCTCGTCCAGGATAATGAATTCCGGGGTCATGGCCAGGGCACGGGCAATCACGGCCCGCTGTTTCTGACCGCCGGACAGCTGATAGGGATAGGCCCGGCAGTGTTCGGGCTTTAGGCCTACCATGTCCAGGAGTTGGAAAATCCGGTCATTCCTTTTCGCGGTGGTTATTTTTTCCTTCTGGATTTTGAACACCTCTGCCAGGCTGCGGAAAATGGAGTTGCGGGGGTCCAGGGAGGAATGGGGGTCCTGGAAAACCATCTGCATCCTTCTTCTCAGGCGGCGCAGACGGGTTTTGCCCATGGCGGTGATGTCCAGGCCGTCAAAGAGGATCTGTCCCCGGGTGGATTTGATCAACCCCAGGATCAGCCTGGCCAGGGTGGATTTCCCGCATCCGGACTCCCCCACCACCCCCAGTGATTCTCCTTTGAACAGATCAAAGGTCAGATCATTAACCGCCTTGACTTCACCGATTTTTTTGTGGAGCAGACCGCCGGTCACGGGATAGAATTTGGATAAACGGCTTACCTGGACCAGGGGCTTCATAAAGTCTTCCTCCACTGGGGCGAGAATTGGTGGCAGAGAACCCGGGAGCCCGGATCTGTCCGGATGATCTCCGGCGGAATCTTGCGGCACAGAGGCCCAGCGTCCGGGCACCGGGGATGGTATCGGCATCCCTTTGGGTATGTCCGGACGCTGGGAACATTGCCCGGAATGGCCTTGAGACTGTCGGCCTCCATGTTCAGGACCGGAATGCAGTTGAGCAGGGCCTTGGTATAGGGATGGCCGGGACGGGCAAAAACCGATTTGACATCCCCGATTTCCACCAGGTTGCCGGCATACATGACCGCCACCCGGTCGCATAGATTGGCGATTACCCCCAGGTCATGGGTGATCATGATCAGTCCCAGGTCCATTTTTTCCACGGTCTGCCGGAACAGTTCGACGATCTGGGCCTGGACCGTTACATCCAGGGCAGTGGTGGGTTCATCGGCAATGAGGAGCCTGGGATCGGCACACAGTCCCATGGCAATGACGATCCTCTGCTTGAGTCCCCCGGACAGCTGGTGGGGGAACTGGTGGAATACCTTTTCGGAATTGGGAATCCCCAGGGAGGACATCACATTGACGGCCCGTTCCCGGGCCTGTTCCCGGGACAGGTCCGTATGAAGCTGCAGTCCCTCTACGATCTGGTGACCCACCCGGTAAACCGGATCCAGGGAGGTCATTGGATTCTGGGAGATCAGGGAAATTTGGTTTCCCCTTAACTGCTGGTATTCGGGTTCGGATAAAGAGAGCATGTCCCGGCCCATGAAGGAGATTTCCCCTGAAGAGACCCTGCCGTCCAGAAAGGGGAGCAGCCCCATGACGGCCTGGGCGGTCACGGATTTCCCGGAACCGGTTTCTCCCACCAATCCCAGGATTTCTCCGGCCTCAAGCTCAAAGCTGACTCCGTTCAGGGGCTGGACGATTCCGTCCCGGGTCTTGAATTCAACCTTGATGTCCTTTAGGGTGAGCAGGCTCATTTTAGGGTATCCTCGCGAATGTCCATGATATCCACCAGGGCGTCTCCAAACAGGTTGAATCCGACCACGGTGATCATCATGGCCAGACCCGGAAAGATGATCACCCAGGGGGAGATGAACAGATAGGCCGTGCCGTTGCTCATCATGGCCCCCCAGCTGGGCAGGGGGGGCTGGGCTCCCATGCCCAGGAACCCCAGGGTGGCTTCCAGGACAATGGCCTGGCCGATGCCGATGGTTGCCGCCACTATGACCGGGGCAATGGCATTGGGAAAAAGATGTTTGAACAGAATCGTAAAATCTGTGGCTCCCAGGGACCTTGTGGCCTCCACATAGGTCTCGGTCTTGAGCATGAGGATCTGGCCCCGGATGAGCCGGGCATACTGGGCCCAATAGGTCAGGGCAATGGCAATAATCACGCACTCGAGTCCGGCCCCGACAATGGCCACCAAAAGCAGCGCCACCAGGATCTCAGGCAAAGACCAGGTCAGGTCCGTGACCAGGGAGAGGAACTGGTCCAGCCATCCTCCGTAGTATCCGGCCAGAGAGCCCAGGATCACGCCGATGACAACGGAAAGCCCCACGGAAACGACGCCCACATATACGGATATCCGGGATCCGTACAGGATCCGGCTGAACACATCCCTGCCGAACTCGTCGGTGCCCATGAGATGATCCTTGGACGGCGGGGAGTTCATGATGCTCAAATCCTGCTCTTTATAAGAGTAAGGCGCCACCAGGTCTGCGGATAACGCCACCAGGATCAGCCCCAGGATGAGAATGACACCCAGGATTCCGGCTTTATTGGATTTCAGTTTTTTAATGCGCCGGAGCCACCTGTTGGATGGCGGTTTGATCTGTTTTTCCGTATTTTCCGTAATGCTCATGGCAGGAGGATCTTTCCTCTAATCATTGTCAAATCTCCATTCTTAATTATGCTGATCCCTTACCCTGGGATCGGTTAGGGCGTATAAAACATCGGCCAGGAAAGTGCCCATCATGATGCCCATGGCCAGAAGCAGCATGGCCCCCTGGATCACGGGGTAATCCCTTCGGAAGAGTCCGGTGATGAGCAGCTGGCCCAGGCCGGGCCGGCCAAATACGATTTCCACGGTTACAGCCCCGCCAAGGACCCATCCGATGCGGAGTCCCAGAATGGTGATCACCGGGATCAGGGCGTTTCTTAAGATATGCTTGAGCAGGATGGCCTTTTTGCCTAAGCCCTTGGCATGGAGCATGACGATAAAATCCTTGGATGCCACCTCAAGCATGGCCACCCGGGTGACCCGGGCGATGAGGCCTGCACCCCCCAGGCCGACGGTGACGGCCGGCAGGACCAGGGAGGAGAATGTGCCGGATCCGGACACCGGAAACCAGGAGACCCAGACCGCAAAGAAGAGGATGAGGATCAGGCCCAGCCAGAAGGCCGGGATGGTCACCCCGAACAGGGCGATGAGCATGGCCACATGGTCGAATATGGTGTTCTTGGTCGCAGCGGAGATGATTCCCATGGAGACCCCCAGGACAAAGGAGAGCACAATGGCGGACAGTCCCAGGGAGAGGCTGTAGGGCAGATGGTGGAGCAGCAGTTCCGTGACCGGACGCTTTTCAATGATGGAACGCCCCAGGTCTCCCTTGAACATATTTTTCAGCCAGATCAGATATTGAACCGGAACCGGCTTGTCCAGATGGTATTTTTCAATCAGTTTTCGTTCATGGGCCTTGGTCATACCCGGCCCCATGAGGTTGTCGATGGGATTGCCGGGCACAATGTGAATCAGGGAAAAAACGATGACAGACACCACGAAAAAAATGGGGATCATCAGTAAAAAACGGCGGATTACGTATACCCACATGGATAGATTACTCTATTTTGGCTCACCCCTTGATTTTCCGGAGCTAACCGGAAAATCAAGGGGTTCGGGTTAATCAGTTAAAGACAAATGCACTTATTTGAGATCCCAGTCCAGAACACCCATGCCCATAAACCGCCTGTCCAGGCTGTCCTTGGGATAAACCAGGCGCTTGCCCACGGCAAACACCTTATCCGGAAGGTAAAAGGGAGCCCAGAGGACCTGGTTCAGCACGTAGGTATGGTATTCCTTGAAGTTTTGAATCCGCTCTTCTTGGGTCCTGGATCTTGTCATGGCCTTCTGCATGAGATAGTCTGACTCGTTGTCATGCCACATGCATGCATTGGGATAGCCCAGGCGCTTGGAGTTGAGGAACCACTCCAGGATATCTGCATTGTCCCATTCATAGGAGCGGACCGCCAGCTGATGTTCCCCTTTTTTATAAAAGGCCCGGATGGAAGAGGGATCCATGAGGTTGATTTCGGTCTCAATGCCCACGGCGGCCAGCTGGGCCTGGATGACCTCGGCAGACCTGCGGTAGGAGGATTCGTTCTTGGCCAGCATTTTGAGCTTCAGCCGGTTCCCGTCCTTGTCCGTCCTTACTCCGTCGGGTCCCATTTTCCAGCCGGCTTTGTCCAGGGCAGCCTTGGCCCCTTCCGGATCAAACCGGATTTCATCCTTGGGATCCACCTTGGAGGAAGGGAGGGAGTCGATCAGATAGGTATAGGCCGGCTTGCCGGCGCTGGCAAATACGTTCTTGGTGATGCTCTCCTGGTCCACGGCCAGGGCAATGCCCTTTCTGACCAGGAGATTGTCCAGGGGCGGGGACTGGGTGTTCATGATCATATGGTATAGGGTGAGCCCTGGCAGCTGGACAATACTGAGGTTTTTGTCTTTTTCGATTTTATCGATGAACATGGTGGGAACGGCGAATACAACATCCAGTTTCCCGGTTTTCAGTTCCAGGAACCTTGTGGATTCCTCCTTGATGTCCTTGTATACAACCTTGTCGATGACGGCAGGCCCCTTATTCTTGACATGACCGGGCCCCCATTTATAGTCGGGATTCTTGACCAGGACCAGTTCATTTCCCGGAGACCAGGATTCAAACTTATAGGGCCCGGATCCCACCACATATTTGATTCCGAACTCCTCACCGTATTTTTTATAGGCTTCCATACTGGGAACACACATAAAAGACTGGGAGAAATTGTACAGCATATTGGGGTCCGGGTGCTTCATGTGGATGAGCACGGAATAGGGCCCGGTGATCTCCACGTTGTCAACGGCCCCGACCATATAACTTGAAGGGCCGGTTTCCATTTCCTTTAAAAACCATTTGACCACTTCCGAATTAAAGGGACTTCCGTCGTGGAAACGCACCCCTTTTTTCAGGTTCATGGTCCAGGTCATGCCGTCCTCGCTCACGCTCCAGGATTCGACCAGGCCGGGATAAAATTTTCCGTCCAGCCCCCATTCGATGAGTCTGTCAAAGAGAATGTACATGGCTTCGTGGCTGAGTTCAACCTTGATGGGATTAAAGGTGGTGACCCCCAGTTCATTGGGATCACCGGCCGCATACACGGTTTTTTGAGCCTTTGCCTGGGCCGGAGCCAGGGCAAAGATCAGGATCAACAGGATAAAACCTATACGAATTACAGTTTGTTTCATTTACTCCTCCTTGGGGTTAACCGTTTGAATATAGAACAACAGGCTCCTTGGCCATGTTCAGAGCCGACTTAATTTTTATAGAGTCTTTTGCCGGGCCGGTCTCCGGTCAGCGCTCCGTCCCGGACCACGGCCCGGCCGTTGACAAAGACATGGGGAATGCCCTGGGCGGTCTGGTGGGGCCGGGTAAAATCGGCCCGGTCCAGGACTTTATCCGGATCAAATAGGACCAGGTCGGCTGCCATGCCTTTCTCGATCCGCCCCCGGTCCTTGAGGCCCAGCTTTTGGGCGGGCAGCCCGGTCATTTTATATACGGCCAGTTCCAGGGAGAGGATCTTCTTCTTCCGGACATACCGGGCCAGAACCCTGGGAAAAGTTCCGTAATACCGGGGATGAACCGGGACTCTTCCGGTAATTCCTCCCGGGGTTACGGAACATCCGTCTGATCCGATCATGCCCATGGGGTGTTGGAGAATGGTCATAAGATCCTCCTCGGACATGGCAAAGACGATCATGCCAAGCCCGTCCTTTTCTTCACAGAACAGGGTAAAGAGGGTTTCAATGGGATCGCATGTCTTGGCCCGGGCTGCTTCCGCAACTGTGGACCCGTTCAGGCCTTTATTTTCCGGAAGGGAAAATCCCGTGAGCAGCACATCTTCCCAGCTTAAGCCCTCCATGGGGTTGTCCCAGTCCATGGAGGTCATGTCCCGGGCTACCTGCTTTCGGGTTTTGGGATTGGAAAGAATCTGTTTGAGTCTGGATGCCCCGGCCTCCTTGGCCCATGTGGGAAAGATCTCTATGAGCCCCGTGCTGTAGGCCGTGTAAGGGTATTGATCAAAGTGAACATCCAGGCCTTCCCCACGGGCCTGGTCAATCTTCTCCAGCAGGAGGGCGCCCTTTCCCCATATGGCAGGGGATTCGCATTTGAGATGGGAGATTTCAAGGGAGGCCCCGGATTTCCGGGCCACGGACAGGGCCTCGTCCACGGCCTCAAATAAGAATTTTCCCTCGCTTCTCATATGGGTTGAGTAGACCCCCTCATATCGGGGAAGAACACCGGCCAGTTCAGCCATTTCACCCTTTTGGGCAAAGGCCCCGGGGTGGTAGACCAGGCCCGAGGAGAGCCCGAAAATCCCTTTTTCCATTTCATCCCGCAAAAGAGCCTTCATCTTTTGGATCTCATCCGGTCTCGGGGGGCGGTCTGAATATCCCATGACATTGGCCCGCAGGGTGGAGTGGCCCACCAGGGGAACGATGTTTAGAGCCGTTCCCTGTTCCGACAGCCGGGTATAGAACTCATCCAAGCTATTCCAGTTCCAGTCTTCGGGGTTGAGTTCCCGTTTATAATGCTTGCCCAGGTCGCTCATGTACTCCATGAACGCCTCTCGGAAATCTTCACAGACCGGCCCGGGCGATCCGCCGCAATTGCCCGTGACTTCGGTGGTTACTCCCTGGGTGATCCTGGATTCAGCCCCGGGGGAGAGCAGCAGAGTAAAGTCCGAATGGGTGTGAATGTCGATAAATCCCGGGCAGAGGGTAAGGCCCTTCCCATCCAGGATTTCCGGGCTGTCCAGATTTAGGTTCGCAGCCACATGGGAGATCCTGCCCCCGGTGATACCGATGTCGGATGCAAAGGCCGGCCTTCCGGTTCCGTCGATGACGGAAACGTTTTTGATGATGAGGTCAGGCATTTGAACCTCCGCTTTCCGGCTGCCGTCTTGAGGTGTCCGGAAAATTTTTGTGATTCCGGATGAATTTTGCTACCACCGGAAGGATTCTCCCCATCCCTGCCGGGGAGTTTTCCAGGGGCAGAATCACCGGGATATTTATTCTTTCCTCAAGATCCCGGCCGTATCGATGAAGTTCTTCGCAGGAGCCTCCCTGCCCGTTGAGGGTGACGGCAATGACCCGGGAGCCGTAGAGTTCCACCAGCCGGATTTCGGTTTCAAGGTCCGGGAGCAGGCATTTAAACTTTTCCCCGCCGTCCACATACTTTCTGAACGGAGCATGCTGGAGAATCACTCCCTTGATGTTCCCGGATAAGATGATCTCGGATCCGCAGGGGCCTAAGGGGTTTCGCAATGCAGACTGGCCCTCCACGATGATCAGGTCCGGTCCGGCCTCCTGTTCGCAGCGGACAATGGCGTCTTCCAGTTCGCCGCTGACAAAATCATTCAGGGTGGAATCCAGGATAAACCCATAGGGATTGCCCTGGAGCCATCCGGTCTGGCCGGTGTAGATCATCCGGACTCGAACCCCTGACGGCTCACAGGCCTCTAAAATGAGCCGGGAGGTGGTCCGTTTTCCCAGGGCGCAGTCTGTGCCCAGAACGGCAATGCGGGGGATCTTCATGTCAAAGATCCGGCCGGACCAGAAACAGAGTTGGTCAAAGGGTTTGGATTTCCGGATATCAATGATTTGTGCCCCGTTTTTTTGGGCGGCTTCCCGGAATGCGGGAATTTCGCTTAAGTGCATGTGCATGCCGTTGACAATGGAAATCCCCCGGTTGAGTATATCCATGGCAATGGCCTGCCATTCCTCGTCCAGCCGCCCCCCGCAGAGGGCCACCCCGATAACGGCAAAATCCGGTTTTTTCCCTTTTTCATCCAGGTAGGCATCCATGTGGGCATATACCGGAATGTTGCGGCGGATTCCTTCCAGGACTTCTCCGGCGTCTTTTCCTGCATGGTTCCCATCAATGACCCCGGTGACCTGAAACCGTTCCGTTCCCCGGATCAGGCCGTGGGCGGTTTTTGCATCGGCCGCGGCCAGGAGACCATTGGTCAGAAGTACGGCTGTTCCCATCATGATTTGATTTTTATCGGTTTCCATTAAATTCTTGTCACTCCCAATCCGGGCTGGTCCGTGGTTCTTAGGTTTCCGTTTTCCAGGATAAATCCGCCTTTTACAATGTCCCTGGCCAAATCCAGGCTGCCGTCAAGATCCAAATACCGGGTGGCCGGGGAGGCCAGGGCCGCATGCAGGGCGGCGGCAATGCTGACAACGCTCTCGTCCATACATCCCCACATGAGGTCAATGCCGGAAAGACGGGCCAGTCGGGCAATATCCAGACCCGGTCCCATGCCTCCGCATTTCATGAGCTTGATGTTGAAAATTCCAAAAGGCCGGGGTTCCTGGAGCAGGGCCGGGACATCCGCCGGGGTGTGAAGGCTTTCATCGGCGGCGGACAACATTCTCATGGACCGGTCAAGGGCCTGCATCTCCTTGAGCTGGTCCGATTTTAGGGGCTGCTCGGAAAACTCCACGCAATCTTTTGTCTGTTTGAAAAAACGGGCAAAGTCCCTGGCAGAGTACCCCTGGTTGGCGTCCACCCGGATACGGACGGACGGGCCGAAGTCTTCCCGGACCTTTAGGACCCGTTCGATGTCCCCTTCCAGGTCGAGCCCGGTTTTGATCTTGAGGATGGTAAACCCCCTTTCCACATACTCCCGGGCCTCTTCCAGGGTTTGGTCAAGGTCCATGATGCCGATGGTGATGGATGTGGGCAGGGAGTCATGGGCCCGGCCCAGGATATCGGCCAGGGGCAGGCCCAGGGTTTTTCCGGCCAGATCGTGGAGGGCGATGTCTGCCGCTGCCATGGCCGCCGGTGTTCCGTCCAGGCCGGTCTGCAGGGATCTGAGCAGGGAAGGCGTCATCCGGATGTCCTTTCCTTTGAGAAAAGGGTTCAGGCCCTCCAGGGCTTTCATGCTTTTTCCCATGGTTTCACCGGTGACCTCCGGTGCCGGGGATCCGGCTCCGATCCCCGTGATCCCGTTATCCCCTTCAAGGGTCACAAAAATGTTCTCCACGGCATCCACGGTCTCATAGGCAATGGTATAGGGCCGGGTCAGCTTGAGGTCCTCTTTCCAGAATTTAATCTCTTTTATTTTCATTCGTCGATCCAGCCTTTGATTTTCGGGGGCAGGCAGGTCCATTTCCGCCGGGTGTTGGTCACCATGAAGGACTCGGCATGACTGATCCCGTCTATCTGGCTCATCTGTTCTTCATAGAACTTGAACATCCACTCTATACCTTCGGTGACGATGACTTCGGCAAAAATGTCGTAACGGCCGGTGACGGCCACGGCCCAGTGAATGTTTTCAAATTCCATGAGCTGGTCAATGACATCTCCCATTTTTCCATTGTCGTCCACCCGGATGGCAATGATGGCCGTCAGGGTGTCTTTGACCTTAAAGGTGTCCACCAGGCCAGCCACTTTGAGCACCCCCCTCTTAATGAGGGAACCCAGCCGGGTATGAACCGTGGGGGCGGAGACATCCAGCTTTTTTGCGATCTCTTTGGCCGGCATCCTCCCGTCCTGGGAAAGGAGTTTGATCATCCGCCGGTCTATGGTGTCTATGTCTTTGTTTTCCATAATTTTTTTAAAAATAGGGGTTAAGGGTAAATCCGCTTGGTGACAGGGATCTTTCCGTACAAATCGCCTGCCGCTTCACAAAGTTATTTTATTTAATTAAAATTCATACGGGATATATTTTGTATTTATAAAAATAAAATGTCAATAATTTTTATTTAATTAATGTAAAATTGATTTGATAAGGTCGGATGAAGTTGTTTTTTGGGTGTAACTCATATATTTTAAAGGAAACCGATGAATAAAGAGGTTGGATTCCCGTGAAGAAAAAATTGATCCGGCAGATTCCGGCAGATCAGCGCCCCAGGGAAAAGCTTCTGGAGAAGGGCGCCGGGATTCTTTCGGACAGGGAGCTTCTGGCAATTCTCCTGGGCAAGGGGACCCGGGACATGGATGTGCTGGCCCTGGCCGAAAAGCTGATCCCGGTCATTGATCAAAGAGGGTTTAATCTCACGGTGGAGGATGTAAAGCCGTTCAAAGGAGTGGGGGATGCCAAAGCCGCCCTTATCCTTGCGGCCATGGAGTTTACCCGGCGCAGGGTCAGACCCGAAGGACTGAAGATCACCCGGCCCGAAGATCTGTTTCCCCATGTCCGCCACTATGCTGACCGGAAACAGGAGCATTTTCTATGCGCTTCGGTGAACGGCGCCAATGAGGTGATTCAGATCCGGGTGGTGTCCATCGGTCTGGTCAACACCACCCAGGTCCATCCCAGGGAAGTCTATGCCGATCCTCTCACGGACCGGGCTTCGGCAATCATTGTGGCCCATAACCATCCCTCGGGAGATTTAAGCCCCAGCAAAAGCGATATCGCCATGACCCGGCGTCTTTTCAATGCCGGGGATATCCTGGGCATCCGTTTTCTGGATCACCTGATTTTTAATCGGGATGCGTATTTCAGTTTCAGGGAAAACGGGTGTTTAGGAGAGGTCTCGTCCGGATAGGACTTTTTTGCTATAAGGGCCATGGGATTTTGCCCGGGTTCAGGAGGCCGGCCGGATCATGTTGACCTTGAATTCGGTTTCGCAGTAATTTCCCCTGAGGTATACCTTTTCTGCCGGCCGGGTATAGCAAATTTTAAAATTAAAATCATTCAGCCTGGAATAAAATTTTTGAAACACTCCGGTATCGGTCTCCAGGTTGACCCGGCATCGGTCGGGCAGGTGGAACATGGATACGGCATGGTGGATTATCATGTAAAAGCAGGCGGCAGAAAGGTATTTACAGTTCAATTCTTTGTAGATCTCAGGATAGAATTTGGAAACGTATAGACTGTCTGAAAAGGTTTCATGGGAGACCACCAGGGACCTTGAAAAGGGTCTTGGGTCTTTGGGGGTACTGAGAAAATACTCCAGGCAGGACAACTCCTGTTCAAAGGAAATTGAAAACCGGCTCAGCAGAATGGGGATCTGTCTGGTTAAGAATGGGGATCTGTGGGGAAGAGTCAAGGCCGGGCCCCCTAGTTTGTTTTTTTTCTGGGACTTCGCAAGAGGTTGGCCTCTCCTTTGAAATCAAATTTTTCGTACCATTCCGTCAACAATCCGTAATTCATATGGGGGTCTTTGCCGTTGGGCATGAAAACCGGACTGACACTCAGGTGAATATTAAAGCAGTCTGCTTTCCGGCAGAGTTCCTGAAGAATTTGGGATCCTTTCCCTTGCCGGGTCACAAAGGAACCGATGTGATAGATATGAACCGCTTTTTCCCCATTGGAAACAGCACCCATGGCGACAATTCCAATGGGTTTTCCATGGACGTTCTGGAAGATGAAGGGGTAGATCTCAGAGAGATTCTGATGATACCCGACCCCCAGGGAGACCCTGCCCCTGTATTTTTGATAAAAATAATCGACATAATCCATCTCCCGGGCCATGGGATTTTCAGTTATTGAACCGGGTTTCTCAGTTTTCCGGCCCTGATTTTCCCCTCCGTCCCCCATGGAGGCTTTATCTGGGACAGGAATGGGTTCCGGGTTGAGTATCCCATGGCCGGCCAGCCAGAGAGTCATGGGGCCGGATACTTCCAGACACCTGGAAACGGCCCGGGAGAGTTCAAGTCTGTCGGTTTCCAGATGAAGCTGGCGGCTTATATCCAGAAACAGGTCCCTTGCCGATTCAAACACATGGTTTCTGGCTGAGGAGGATTCGATCCGGGCATGAAGGTTATCGGCATGAAAGGCAGCCCGGCATTCCGACGCGTCAAGGGAGTTCCAGGCCCGGCAGATAAAGGGGCGGACCGGATAGATCCGGCAGGCGCCGTCCCTTAAAAATATACAGGGCGTTTTTTCTTTTAGATCAAATTTTTCTTCCAGGGTTTTGCCCCGGATTAATCTGTGTTTGGTTTTGATTTTTTCTCTTAAAACCGTAAGTTCCGAATCCGTGAATTGATCCTGAACAAAGGAATAGATCAACAGGGCCTCAATGGGCAAAATGGTAATATGCGAGTAACAGCAGAAATCACAGCCGTTGCGGCAGGAAACCTGAGGGGCCTGTCCGGATTCCTCAAGGTCCTGGATGATGTTCTGGACATACTCCATGACCTCCACCGCTACGGAAAGAACCGAGTCCTTGAGAAAGCCATGGTATACTTTTTCCAGAAAAATTTTTTCCAGAATGGTTTTGAATAGATCCTGGTCGGCCGGGCCCTCTGATTCTTTCATACAACCTCGAAGGTGCAAGACAGAAAGGATTCCGTAAACGAACCAAAAGGCTGTCTGAACTTACATGTAAATGGTATTCACGTTTAGAAAATTTAAATTTTCCAATATGCCTGGAGTCTATCCGATTCCCTGTTTATGAGCAAGATTTATTATCCCGGTCCCGGCAACTGTTTCATGGGAGGCTTGCAGAGCCGGGCTTTTTATTTGTTTTGAGTTTTCAGGTCAAACCTGTTATACAAAAGGGATCAGCAGGGTGCGTGCACAAAGGATACGCCCCTGCTGTTATATCATTCCATGATTTTTCCTTTATTTTCAACGGGAACGCTCACGGCGTGATGGTCGGCTGAAGAAGGGTTTGGCGTATAGCATCAGGACAACGGCGTGATTGGGAAAATTAACGGATTTTCCATTTTTTCATCTGCGATTTCATTCCGGATTACGAAATAGTCCTTAAAGAGAAAAGGATATTGAATGAATATTTATGTTGGGAATTTTACCGATCAAATGAATGAGACTTCCCTAAGAGAAATGTTTGAAGCCTTTGGCGAAGTCCAAAGTGCGAAAATCATAAAAGACAGATACACCGGGAGGTCCAAGGGGTTTGGATTCGTTGAAATGCCCAGCAACTCAGAGGCGGACCAGGCAATCAAGGCCTTGAATAAAAAATTTATTGACGGGAAAACCATTAAGGTGAATCCTGCCGATTCCGGCGGCAAGAAAAAAAAGCCTTTTAAGCGGAGGCGATTTTAAGAATTTTTTAAAGCCTTATCCACAAAACAAAAAAGCCCGGGAGCAATATTGCCCCGGGCTTTTGATTTATCTTTTTGTGGGCAGCCCTAACGACGGCTGCTTTGAAAAATAGATAAAATGGCTAACTAGAGAACCGTTACATTTGTTGCAGCAGGACCTTTCTGTCCTTCTTCAATATCAAATGAAACCTGATCCCCTTCATTCAGGGATTTAAACCCTGCTCCGTTGATGCCGGTATGATGCACAAATACATCTTTTCCGCCTTCCTGCTCGATAAATCCAAAACCTTTTGATTCGTTAAACCATTTTACGATGCCGTTTGCCATAGTGGCTTTCTCCTGTAATAAAAAAAATAAAAAAAATTCGGTTTCCAACGCTGGGAGTAATCTCACTTTTTGTTAGGGAATATACACCTGTGATTTGAAACCTGTGCGTTAAAATAGTAAGCGCAGTCCGCCTAAGATAGATGATTTTCAACAAATGTCAAGTAATAATTGATGTTTGGCAAAGATATTTTACACATTTGGGCCTAACCCACGCCGAACTGGGAGGGCTTGATCCGGGTCAGGTATTCCACAAGGGCCTTGTGCTTTTTAAATTCCAGCTTTTCCCGTTTAATGAAAATATTGAAATGATCGGCCCCGGGCTTGATCCCGGGAAAGGGATCGATGAGGATTTTTTCCTCAAGTTCCCGGATGACCGTATACTTGGGGACAAATCCGATGCCCAGCCCTGAAATGGCGCCATTGATGATTCCCCGGATATGGTTGATTTGGATTACGTTTTTCAGACAGGTCCTTTTTTCCCGGGGAATGGCCGTGACGAAATTTTTCCACCAGTCCAGATTCTTGTCATCGGAAAGGAGATTGATCTTTTCAAGATCGTCCAGAGAACGGATCTCATGCTCTTTCACGAATTGAGGCGAAGCAATGGTGACGTATTGTTCCTGGAAAAGATATATTTTTTCCAGGTTGGGCAGATCATGATCCCGGCAGTCAACGACCAGGTCCACCTCATCCTGGGCCAGGGGCTTTCCCAGATAATGGGAAAAATAAAAGTCCAGGTGGATATCCGGATGGTTTTCAAGAAAGGTATGGATATGATTGATCAGGATTGAGGTGCCGAATTCAACGGTGGATCCGATCCGGATTCCCAGTTTGGCCTCTTTTTTAAACCGGGTGATCTCCTGGTCGGCCCGTTCGATTTCATAGAAGATCTTTTCGCAGGACCTGAACAGAGCCTGGCCGGCATGGGTCAGGGAAAGGGTCTTTCCCCGGCGGCGGATCAGGGGGGTGTCCAGGGAGGTCTCCAGTTTTTTAATGGCGTGGCTGACCGCGGACTGGGTGACAAACAGGGCTTCTGCGGCCCGGGTAAAATTCTTGATCTTTGCCAGGATAAAAAAGGTCTTTAGGTGGTATAGATCCATAAAGTATGAAAGCAATTCATGATAATCATAAAAATTATGAATTTTACTTTACTCAACCAGGGGGTATATTACAAGGAAAAAGTATTTTATAATTTTATAAAAGAGGTGATTTCATGGAAAAAAGCAAGGTATTAGATTCTTTAGGCATTCAGGATGTTAACTTCGGCGCCACCACCGGCGGTTCAAATGGATGGATCCAAACCAAGGGCAAAGAGCTTGTGAGCACCTCCCCCATAGACGGGCAGCCCATTGCCAGGGTGATCATGGCGGACCGGCGGGCCTATGACTCGGTCATGGAAAAGGCCACAGCCGCCTTTGCCTCCTTTCGCATGATGCCGGCCCCCAAACGGGGAGAGATCATACGGGAGATTGCCGACGTTCTCAGGGAGAAAAAAGAGGCCCTGGGCACCCTGGTCGCCATGGAGGCGGGAAAAATAAAGGCGGAAGGGCTGGGCGAGGTCCAGGAGATGATCGACATTGCCGATTTTGCCGTGGGACTTTCCCGTCAGCTTTACGGACTGACCATGCACAGTGAGCGCCCCATGCACCGGATGTACGAGCAATGGCATCCCCTGGGGATCGTGGGGGTGATCACGGCCTTTAACTTTCCTGTGGCGGTCTGGTCCTGGAATGCATTGGTTGCAGGGGTATGCGGGGATGCCGTATTGTTTAAGCCCAGTTCCAAAACTCCGCTAACGGCCGTTGCCATTCAGAATATCATTGCACCTGTGGTGGACAAATACGGGATTGAAGGGATTTTTAACCTGGTCATCGGGTCACGGGAAGATGTGGGGGAGCCCATGCTCCACGATAAACGCATTCCTCTGATTTCAGCCACGGGATCCACGGCCATGGGAAAACATGTGGGAGAGGTTGTGGGAGGCCGCCTGGGCCGGACCCTGCTGGAACTGGGGGGCAACAACGCCATCATCGTCACCGAAGACGCCGACATGGACATGGCCATCCGGGCCACCCTGTTCGGGGCCGTGGGAACGGCGGGCCAGCGGTGCACCTCCACACGTCGGATCATTGTCCACTCTTCCGTGAAAGAAAAATTTGTAAATGCCCTGGTCAATGCCTATAAACAGGTTAAGATCGGCAATCCCCTGGACGAGTCCACCCTCATGGGACCCCTCATTGACGGCCGGGCCGTGTCCGACATGGAAAACGCCCTGGCTGCGGTTCAGGAACAGGGAGGTAAAATCCTTTACGGAGGCGGCACCCTGACTCTGGAGGGCCTTGAAGACGGGTTCTATGTAAAGCCCGCCATTGTGGAGGCTGAAAATCAATATCCCGTTGTCCAGGAGGAGACCTTTGCCCCCATCCTCTATATCATTGAATACGATACCTATGACCAGGCCCTTGCGTTCCACAATAACGTGCCCCAGGGTCTGTCCAGCGCCGTGTTTACCTCTTCGGTCCATTATCAGGAAACCTTTTTGTCCCATATGGGATCGGACTGCGGTATTGCCAACGTGAATATCGGTACCTCCGGGGCGGAGATCGGGGGAGCATTCGGCGGCGAAAAAGAGACCGGCGGAGGCCGGGAATCCGGGTCGGACGCCTGGAAGATCTATATGAGGCGTCAGACCAATACCATCAACTGGGGCAGGGATCTTCCCCTGGCCCAGGGAATAGAGTTTAATATCAGCGGAGAATAATAAATTATGAACAATAGCATATTAAGGCTGCCTGAAGCCTATAACGAGCCAATAAAGATGTTCGGGCCGGGCAGTCCGGAAAGGCCGGCCCTGGAGGCTGAACTTCAAAGGCAGATGAATGAGGAAATTAAGATTCCCCTGGTCATCAACGGCCGGGCCGTCCATACCGGCGACATTGGGACAGCGGTCTGTCCCCATGACCACAATCATGTTCTGGCCAGATTCAGCAAGGCCGGGGATGCTGAAATTCTCCAGGCCATAGAAGCGGCTTTGAAAGCCAAACCGGCCTGGGAGGCCATGCCGTGGCAGGAGCGGGCAGCCATCTTTCTCAAGGCGGCAGACCTGATTTCCCAGAAGTATACCCACCTGCTGAATGGGGCCACCATGCTGGGCCAGTCCAAGAATGCCTTTCAGGCGGAAATTGACGCTACCTGCGAACTGGTTGATTTTTTGAGGTTTAACGTGAAGTTCATGGAAGAGATCTACCAGGGTCAGCCCCGTTCTGAAAAGGGGATCTGGAACCGGACCGAGTACCGGCCCCTGGAAGGTTTCGTCTTTGCCCTGACCCCTTTCAACTTTACGGCCATTGCCGGAAACCTGTGCACGGCCCCGGCCATGATGGGGAATACCGTGGTGTGGAAACCGGCATCCACGGCAGTCTTGTCCGGATTTTACATCATGGAGATCCTAAAGGAGGCAGGACTCCCCGACGGAGTGATCAACTTTATCCCGGGTCAGGGGTCAAGGACCGGAAAGATTATCCTCTCCCATGAAGACCTGGCCGGGATTCATTTCACCGGTTCCACCGGGGTGTTCCAGACCCTTTGGCGGAAAACCGGGGAAAATATTGACAAGTACCGGTCCTATCCCAGGATCGTGGGGGAAACCGGGGGCAAGGATTATATTTTCATTCATCCCTCGGGAGAACCGGACCCGGCGGTTACGGCCGCGATCCGGGGGGCCTTTGAATACCAGGGCCAGAAATGCTCGGCCTGCTCCAGGCTCTACCTGCCCCGGTCCATGTCCGGGGAGTTCTTGAAAAAACTGGAAAACCAGGTCAAAACCATAAAAACCGGCAGCGTTCAGGAATTCGGCAATTTCGTCAACGCCGTGATCGATGAAAAGGCCTTTGACTCCATTGACGGGTATATTTCAAGGGCAGAGTCTTCCGACCAGGCTGAGGTGATCCTGGGAGGCAAGCGGGACAAGTCAAAGGGGTATTTCATTGAACCCACCGTCATCCTGGCCAAAGACCCGCACTATGAATCCATGGAGAATGAGATTTTCGGACCGGTCCTGACCCTTTATATTTATGAGGACCAGGACCTGGATCAGACCCTGGACATCCTGGACCGGACCAGCATATACGCCCTGACCGGTGCCATCTTTGCCCGGGACCGCGCGGCTGTCAATCATATGATGGAGAGGCTGACCCATACTGCGGGCAACTTCTATATCAATGACAAACCCACCGGGGCCGTGGTGGGGCAGCAGCCCTTTGGGGGAGCCCGGAAAAGCGGGACAAACGACAAGGCCGGCAGTCTGCTCAACCTGATCCGGTGGACCTCTCCCCGGACCATTAAGGAAAGCTTTGTTCCGCCCATGGATTATCAATACCCGTTTATGGCCGAATAAACCCAACCTTGCATAATCAGGGCTTTGCGGTAGACAACTACAGCTTCAGCCCTGAGCACCTCGGAGCTGAAACCTTTCTGACGTTTGCAGCAGTGGGGGAAACCCGGATGGTGGAAACATCAGAAAGGCCCGGCTTTTAAAAAAGGGGCGGTTATCTCAACCGCCCCTTTCGGGTGGGTGATATAAAAAAAGTCTATACAACCAGGCCCGGAAAATCATTATCATTCAAGGTGCTCTACTCTTGGGAGGAGCTCATCTCCGTTGATTGAGTCTCAGATAACCGTCCGGGTTACTGTCCTCCTCGGCGATAATGGATTCCACATCAAAGCCGGAAGATTCAGAACTTCTCTGAACCCCCGTTGACTGGTAGGCGGTAAACGCTTGTCCAATTCCTTGGATATTCATTTACACCTCCTTTTTAGGGTTATTATCCATTTTGTTTATATTTTTTCCAAAACCCAGGTTTATTTTTTTCTAGTATAAACCCTGGTGCTGCATGGCCGGACGGAAAATTCTTCCCACTGTCGGGCCAAAAGAATCCTCTTCCTGATGATGGCTTCTCTATTGAACTCATAGATATCCCGGAGCCAAAGGAAACAGAGTTCAAGATCTTGCAGGGATTTTCACAGCTTTTTCCTGTTTGGCGATTCCGGGACTCTGTTTTGAAATGGACACAGGCGGATGGTCCCTAAAATTACGACTTACAAGTTTCCCTGGTTTCTGCTATGGTTTTGACAGCACCGGCTGATGTTCGAGCGGTTCCAAGGAGCAGAAATGGAGATTAGGCAAAAGCGGCCAGCCCTGAATTCAAGGGTGATACTGGATCTGAAAAAGCGGTCCTACCTGGGGATGATTTACTATCTCGTTGCATTGGTGGGCGTGATTTTTCCCGATGGATACTATTTCAGGGACCCGTCTTTTTCCAGGCTGTTTCTGGGTATCGTCATCTTGATCTGCCTGTTCAGGCTTGTTCATTATCTGGTCAGCGACCATGTCCCGCCCCGGTTCAAACGGCTTGACTTTATAATCTTTGCGGGCAGCATTGTTTTAAACTCCTTGATCTGGGGTCTGGGGTTTGCAAGACTGCTGGGTCAGGAAGGAGAGCAAAATACCCAGCTTCTCATGCTCATCTGCACCATCGGGATCTGCTCCGGCGGAGTGGTGGCATATGCCCCGTTACTTTGGCTGTCAATCTCCTTTAACGCTTTTATTCTGCTGCCCGGGACCCTTTTCATGGCCGTCAAGGGCGTTTATCTGCCCCTTGCCGGGCTGTGCATGGTCTTTTGTTCCTATCTGGTTTTTCTGGCCGCCCGGATTAACGGGGAATATTGGAAGGCCCTGGAAATTGAATCTCTTCTGGAGCAGAAAACCAGGGAGCTTGAAAAGATCAGCCACATGGACGGTCTGACCGGGCTCTATAACCGAAGGTATTTTGAAACGGCATTTGAAATTGAGTGGAGGCAGGCGGTCAGAAATCAGACCCGGATCGCCGTGCTTCTCTGCGATATCGATAAATTCAAGCAGGTAAATGATCGTTTCGGCCATATGGCAGGAGACGAATATTTAAAACTCACGGCCAGGATCCTTAAGAAGGTTTTTAAGCGCAGAACAGATGTCCTTGTCCGTTACGGGGGCGAGGAGTTTGTGGTCCTGATTTCAGATGTATCCACTGAAACGGTTTTGGATCTGGCCGAGAACCTGAGAAAAGAAATGGAAAAAACCATCCTTGAGTATGAATCCGAACAGATTCAAACCACGGTCAGCCTGGGAGTAGTCGTGGGGATTCCTAAACCCTCGGATAAAAAGGAAAGCATGATTTCCAAGGCAGATGAGCGGATGTACCGGGCCAAAAACAGGGGACGGAACCGGGTGGTCGCTGAAGAGGGCTAGGCCTTGAAAAAAGAAGGGGATTCGCGGCGGTTTTCAGCTTTTTTGTGATCACCGGTTCCATCTTACCATTCCGGATCATATACGGCCGGGAAATTCAAGCCTCCCTGTATTGCCAAGACCGGGCTTCCATGATAAGGATGGATAAAGCCTCCTTTCCCCAGGGGCACCTTTTTTTCCGGGGACTAAATTAAATCTTTGACGGGCAGGAAAATATGGGAGTGCAGAGCAGTTCAGACCATACTGTGGAGAGGTCGATCGGACGGGAAATCCGGTCCTGCAGAAAAAAAATAGGGTTAACCATTGCAGAACTGGCCCACCAGGCCAGCCTGTCCACGGGCATGTTATCCAAGATAGAAAACGGTAACACCTCTCCCTCCCTGGCCACCCTGCAGTCTCTTTCCAAAGCCTTGAACATTCCCATCACGGCTTTTTTCAGGAAATTCGAAGAAGAGCGGGATGCCAGTTTCGTCAAGGCAGGACAAGGCCTGGTCATAGACCGGAGGGGAACCCGCACCGGACACCAGTACCGGCTCCTGGGACATAGCCTGGGAAAGAGCATTTCCGTGGAACCCTATTTAATCACCCTGAATGAGGAGTCCGAGGTTTTTCCCCTGTTTCAGCATCCGGGCATGGAGTATATTTATATGCTGGAAGGAGAAATGGTTTACACCCATGGGGATAAATCCTATTCCCTGAGCCCGGGAGACTCCCTGCTTTTTGATGCCGATGCCACCCACGGCCCTGAAGAGCTGATCGACCTTCCCATTAAGTTCCTTTCCATCATGATTTCCCACCGGACATCCAAGGAAGGATAATCCCGGTCTTTCACAGGGAACAGATTCGTTTTCCTATGCTCCGGCCATGTCTTTTTTCCGGTCCTGTCCGCCATGGAATCGGCTTTATGGGGTTCTTGCCATGCTCCGGTCACCGTGATATGGAAGCACAATAAGCTTGGTTGGGCAGACATTGATAAAAGCAAAAATTAGATTGGAAAGGAGGGTTTGATTTGAAAAGCCGCGCCATCGGATTCCTGGCCCTGGTTTTCTTCTTTCTTCCGGTGAGCCTCTCCTTTGCCGGAGATCTATTTTTCATTGCCGATGACATGGATGCTGCGCCTTATATCTCTGCGGATGCGAGAGGGCTGCCCATGGGGATTTTATACGATACTGTTAAGACCGCATTCAAGCGGATGAACAAGCCTTTCCGGTATGAAGTCCATCCCTGGAAACGGGCGCAGATGATTGTGGAAAAAGGCCAGGCAGACGCCCTGATTACCACCCCAACCCCCAAACGGCTTCAATTCCTGGTGCCCAGCCAAGAGGTCTTGTTTACCATGAAAACCAAGATCTTTACCCAGGAAGACAATCCCAATATTGCCCGGATAAGATCTATTCATTCCCTGACGGATCTGGAAGGGCTTAGAATTATTGATTATATCGGTGACGGCTGGGCAGAAAAGAACCTGGCACAATTCGGGATTCTCTGGGCACCCTCCCTTTCAACGGTCTGTAAGATGATCGCCGCATACCGGGGGGATGTTTTTATCCAGGATGAGAACCTGGTAAAGGATGCAATTAAAAATATCAAAGCCCGTGGAGCGAATCGGGAATTGAGATTTGATCGTATTGTTGCCTTTGATGTCCCAATCCAACCGATTGATTTCCACCTGCTCATCCGGAAGGATTCCGGATTCCTGGAACTGATGCCCGAATTCGATAAAACCATCCGGGCCATGCGCCGGGAAGGGGTGCTGGACCGGATCAAGGCCAGGTGGGTGGAATAGGGTCAGGCTTTTCTGATGGGACTGATTATCGGTTTTACCAGGCAGGCAAGATCGGTCACGGCCATTTCAACGGTTAGGGTGTTCTTTCCGGATCCGCAGAAAATCGTGTCAAGCTCCATGAGGCTTTCATCCAGGACCACCCGGACGTCGTCATTGACCGGAAAAGGTCCTGTTCCGCCGATTTCAAACCCCAGGTCGGCCTCCACCCGTTCGGGCGGGACGGTCCGGATCTGCTTCCGGTTAACACCAAAGGCCCGGCCCAGAAGTTTATAATCGATCCGGTCCTGGGCGTTCACCCCCGCCAGTATCCAGTGGCTGTCCTTGATTTTGAAAACAATGGTCTTGATCAGGTTCCGGGTCAGATGGGGAACCCTGGTTTGGGCATCTTCAAAGGTCCGTACGGGAACATGGTCGTGGAGCCTGAAGGGCAGTCCGCTGTTTTCGAGCAGGAGATAAATTGTCTGAAAAGCCATGGGTTTTTTTGTCTGCCGGGATCTTCCCATACATATCAGGATATGGGCCGACTCCCTGGCCGGCCGGATCGGCAGAAAAAATCCGGGCAGGCCAGGGAAACCGGCTTATGGGCCGGCGTGGTTTTAAATCAGGGTCAGGGTTCGCTGGATCTCCCAGGGGGTGACATGGCGCATGAAGGTTCCCCATTCCGCTTTTTTCAGTTTAATAAACTCATCTGCAATGGGACCCAGGCCGGATTTGACCACCTCATCCTCCTCCAGCGCCTCAACCGCCTCCAAAAGGTTCTGGGGGAGAAGGATCATGCCCAGGTTTTTTCTTTCTTCAATGGACAGGTTCCAGATGTTCTTGCCGGTAATGGCCTCTCCCGGGTCAATTTCATTGATAATCCCGTCCAGGCCGGCGGCAATGTGAACGGCCAGAAGGAGATAGGGGTTGACCATGGAAGAGGGAGATCTATCTTCAAAGCGGTTGGAGGCGGGGCTCCTGAACAACTGGGTCCGGTTGTTGTCTCCGTATGACGCAAAAGAGGGGGTCCAGGTATAACCTGAATCCGTGGAGTAGACGAATTCGCCGCTCTGGATGCGGCGATAACAGTTGATCTGGGGAGATGCAACAGCCGTAATGGCCCGGATATGTTTCAGGAGCCCCCCCACATAGTGGATGGCGGTTTTCGAGATGCCCAAGCCCTTCCAGTCCTCCTCTCCCTCCTGCAGGGGAAAGAGGTTGTTGCCGCTCAGAAGATCGGCAATATGAAAGTGGAGGTGGGCCCCGGAACCGGTTTTGTCTTCAAAGGGTTTGGCCACATAGGTGGCAATGGCTCCGTATTTCTGGGCCACCTGTCCGGTCATCATCCTGAAGTGGATGAGCCGGTCTGAGGCATGCAGGCCATTGGTCCAGTCAAAGTTGATTTCATACTGGCCGTTGGCGTCCTCATGGTCACTCTGGTAAATACCGAATCCCATTTCATTGCCGTACCGGGTAATGTCCTGGAGATAGTCCATGCTCTGGCACATGCCCTTGAAGTCGTAGCAGGGTTTGGCAAGGGTGTCTATGCCGCTGGGATCCCAGACCTTGATTTTGTCCCCATCTTTTTCCACCAGAAAGTGCTCGGGTTCGAACCCGCCGTTCAGGGCAAACCCCTTTTCGGCAAAAATGGAGAGCATCCGTTTTAAATTGGTCCGGGGGCAGTAGGGCCAGGGTTCATCATCCACAAAAAGATCACAGCAGGCCATGGCCACATTGGGCTGCCAGGGCAGACGGGTATAGGTGGAGAGATCGGTCCGGGCCATGAGATCGTGGCTTTCCGGTCCCAGCCCCATTCCCCAGACAGCCCCTCCGGCAAAGCCTGCCCCGTCATCCACGACATCATCAAAACAGTCCACAGGAACCTGTTTGACCTTGGGGCCGCCATGGATATCCACAAACTGGGCCAGGATAAATTCAATTCCCTGCTCTGCCAGGCTCTCCCGGACGGCCTCACGTTTTTTCTCTTTTTCCCTGGGTTCTATTTCAAGGACGGCTGTCATGTTGATTCCTCCATAAATTTACTATAATGAAAGTTTTTTTCCTTATATTTATTTTTAATGCAGGGTTTGTGCCAAAGCCGAAGTTCAGGATTTTAAATTGAGAACAGGTTGAATTGTTGTGTGATTTTAATGGGTTTTGGGACGGGGGGTCTGCTTTTTTCAACGCGCCGGATGCATCGGTGTCCTGAAAACCACAAATATGTGTATTTACGCAAAAACCAGGAGGGGTTTTGTACAAATATGTATTTTTGAGAACTTTCATTTAAAAGTCCTCCCGTTTGAGGGGGCCGGATGCCAGGGGCAGGTCCAGGGCTTTGGATGCAGCCAGGGTAATGGTCCTCATGTCCTCGGGCTCCAGGTTATGGACATTGGTCTTTCCGGCGCACCGGGCAATGATGGCTGTTTCCTGGGCCGTTCCCCGGATCCATTTTACGGCAGCCTCACAAAGGTCCTGTTCGCTGAAGCTATCCTTAAACCCCATTGAATTGTTTTTTATTTCACCGCCCAGTGCAAGTCCCATGGCTGTTCCGAAGACCGAGGCCGTGCAATTATAGGCCAGGGCCTTGGCCACATCGGTCCCGGACCTCATGCCGCCGAAATTCACCAAGGCGATTTCTTCTTCTTTGCCAATGGACCTAAGATACTGGACTGCATCCCTCATCAGGGTAAGATCCACGGGAGAATCCAGCTCCACCCAGTCTTGAAGGATGTCCTTGGACTGGTCCAGGATCATGATGTCAAATTTGTTTTCCAGGGCAAAATCCAGGGACTGGGTCAGATTCCGGCCCCGTACACACAGGCCCAGGATCTGGTTGGGCAAAAAACGCCGGATCTCTCCGGGCTGGAGATCATTTCCGGCGACATAGATGAGCCCGTCGGCATTTTCCTCGGGCTTGTCGCCGGCCGTTAAAAGCTGGAGCCATGGATAAGACGGGTCTTCTCCCTCATTCAGGCGGGTTCTGCCAAGATATCCGCACCCGGTTTGGGAGAGGGCGGCGGAAAGCCCCTTTTTCACCGTCACGGGAGCCGAATCAAACCCGGTAACCAGAAAGGGGTTTTCCAGGATCACTTCGGGAAGCGTTTCTTTTTTAAGACCCAGGCCGAGACTCCGGGAGATTTTCGTTCGGGTACTGCATTCTTCCCGGTAGGGGTCAATGACCAGGCGGGTCAGGGCTGCGGATAAAAACACAATATCGTCCAGATGGGCGGGCCGGTCCAGAGGAAAGGGATTTTCCCTGGAAACCATGGCCCCTGTGAGAAGTTGAGCCTGTTTATCTGTTTCGCTGGGCTCGGATTCAGCCATCCCCCGGATAAGATCAAAGGACTTTTTGGGGTAATTGGCCGTTCCGGTCTCTGATTTTATGTCAAGAGACTCTTTCTGTCCGGATCTCATTTCCGGGACATAGGGCAGGCGGGTCAGGGCTGCCGCCTCCGGGGTCAGGGCAACCAGGTCCTCCCGGCAAAGATCATGGATGGAGGTATGTCCCAGTCCGCTTGCAATGGCGGCCATCTGCCAGCGCATGGATTCCAGATAAAAATGCATTCTCCGGGCATTTTCCTGTACATCAAAGCGGTCTACCCGTTTGGGATCCTGGGTGGCCAGGCCCACGGGGCAGGACCCGGAGCTGCATTTCATACATCCGATACAGCCGCCCGCCAGGAGCATGGGAGTGCCCACACCCACGGCAGTGGCGCCCAGGGCGATGGCCTTGGCCGCATCCACCCCGGTCTGGATTCCGCCCATGAGAACGATGGGAAGCTCACCCTGGGCATCGATTTCCGCCAGTCCGTCCATGGCCTCCATGATGGCGGATATGGTGGGAATTCCCACGTACTCCAAGACTTCGTTTCCTCCGGCTCCGGTCCCTCCCTGGAGTCCGTCCAGTTCCACGAAATCGAGCATGTCCTTATAGGCGATCTTAACGTCGTCCCTTGTTCTGCCGGCCCCCAGCTTGATGCTCACCGGCAGGCGCCAGCCCACGGCTTCCCTGAACTCCCGGATTTTCATGATCAGATCGTCCCCCCCCAGGACATCCGGGTGCCGGGACGGGGAGCGAAGATCCATTCCTTCGGGAATTCCCCGCATGGCCGCGATTTCTTTGGTCAGCTTGGCAGCCATGAGCTGACCTCCCAGGCCGGGCTTGGCGCCCTGGGAAACGTAGAGTTCCAGGCCGTCGGACCGTTTCATGTCATGGATGTTCCAGCCCAGCCGGCCGGAAAGACATTGTGCGATAAGCTGTCTGGCCTCAGCCCGTTCAACCGAGTACATGCCCCCTTCCCCTGTATTTTCCGAAATTCCGGACAGGGAAGAGGCAATGCCCAGGGCCTGCTTGGCTGCCGGGCTCAGGGCGCCGAAACTCATGGGAGCGATCATCACCGGCATGGAAAGATCCAGGGCCCGGCCCCCGTGGCGGTCGCCGATAAAGGTCCTTAGATTGACCTTTGAAGCAACATCCTTGTCCACGGCCGTAAGGTCCATCGGTTTTTTAAAGGCAATGTCGTTAAAGTGGGGAACATGCCGGGACGCCCCGAATCCCCTGACCCGGTACCGGCCGATACGGCTCTTGACCCGGATATCCTCCTGGACCTTTTCATTCCAATAGGGGGTGTCGGCGCCTGAAAATTTAGGAAAGGGAATCTTTTTTGCCGGTGGTTCCGGCGTACCGTAGGTCAGGTCCCTGCCGTGGCAGACTATTTTTTTAAAGGTACCTGAAAATTCAAGTCCATGGGTCTTGAGAAAGGTATGAATACTTTCCAGGTCCGGGGCCGTAGGCTCGCAGAGCCGGGCATCACTGCCCAGGGAGCTGACCTCTCCGCCCACAAAAATTTCGCCTCCGGCCATGTTTTCTCCCACCCGGTCTCCGGAATCTCCCAGGATGATGATCCGGCCGCCGTACATCATGTATCCGGCCATGAAGCTGGAGTTGCCGGCACAGCAAAGGGTTCCTTTTTTCATGACCTGGCCGGACCGGGAGCCCATATTGCCTTTGATGATGATATTTCCTCCCCTCAGGGCCACTCCGGCAATGGCACCGGCATTGCCGCCCACAACAATGGTGCCGGCCAGCATATTGTCCCCCACACCCCAGGAGACGTTCTTTTCCACCCGGATGAACGGGCCGTCGCTCAGGCCCCCGCAGAAATATCCGGCAGATCCGTGGATACTCACATCCACGGGGTTGGTCAGGCCTACACCAATATAATGCCGGGCATCGGGATTGATGATCTCTATGGGTTCATGGATGGCCCCGTATCCCCGGATCACTTCGTTGGCGGTTCGTATGGGCATTTCAGAAAGATCTATGGTTGCCATGTTCCTATTCCTTATTTAAACACTTTTCTTGGGATTGGGTCTGTTCATGGTAAAGGCCGGAAGGTCTGCTATGATTCCCTGGACCAGAGGCCGTATGTCAGGGGCGCCGGTTCGCTGGTCTCCAGAGCCTTGCCGGGAAACAGCCGGTTGATGCCCACCTCTTCCGAGGAAATGGCGATCATCTCATCATCCTCATATTTGACCATGGGCTTGGCAGCCAGCTTGTCCTTGGCATAGCCGATGGCGTCTTTTGTGGCCACAAGATAGGAAAAGGTGCCGTCCAGATCCTCCAGGGAGGCTTTCAGGGCCTCTTCCAAGGTCGCTTCCCGGCTCATCTGAAAGGCCAGGTAAACGGCGATGAGTTCTGTATCGTTTTCGGTCTGAAAGGTCATGCCGTGGCGTTCCAGGCGTCTTCTCATGATCCAGTAGTTGGTGATCTGGCCGTTGTGTACCGTGGCAATGTCGGAAAAACCGCAGGCCCAGAAGGGGTGGGCCGTGTCCGGGTGGACCCCGGATTCCGTTGCCAGCCTTATATGGGCGATGCCGTGGCTTCCGTTGAAATCTCGGATCTGATAGTCCGGGGCCAGGGCCCTTGGCTGTCCTACATCCTTGAGAATATCCAGGCGTTGGCCCATGGACACAGGTTTTAGGTCTTTTTCAATGGCATGGGTCAGCTCCAGGAGATTTCCTTTGAACCGGGCCTGAAGTCCCAGGGTGCATCCCAGCACCTCTTCTTTGACAATCTCCACCCCTTGGCCGGCCAGGACGGACCGGATCCGTTCCCTGTCGGATCGGGCCCCTCCGTTGACGGAAATGAAAAAACGCATGCGGATGAGGTCCTCAAGGGGATCCCGGTAAAGGGCCCAGCCTGAAGAGTCGGGTCCCCGGTGAAGGGTGGCATCCAGGATTTCGGTCAGGGCCGCCCCGGTTGTCAGTTTGAATTTTCGGTTTTTGTCGTGCTTAAACAGAATACCGGCTATGGCGCACATGGTGGTGTTCTCCTTGAATTGTCAGCCTGGGCTGGATATGACTCATTGCACTATGGTTTAAATGGGAACAATAGTTCACCACAGGGAAAAAATTAAATCAAGAAAAATTTCATAAAAAGAAAATATTTTTACTTTTGTGAAATATACGTATCAAAAAAATCCTCCTGAAATGTCCCATGCTTTTCGGCGCCGGGTTTTTGGGCCCTTGGAAAGCTGCCGGCGGACAAAAGGCCCGCCGGCAGCCGGGTCAGGAGGGAAAAGGGTTAAATATGACTGTCCACAGGGAAGCCTGCATAGGCTTCGTTGCCGTGCTCGGTGATGTCCAGTCCTTCCACTTCTTCGGTCTCGGATGCTCTCAGGCCGATGGTGTATTTGATGGCCAGGAACAGGATCATGCCGGTGCCAAAGGCCCAGACAAAGCCGACACCGATGCCGATGAGCTGGGCAAAGAGAACCGTGGTGCTGAATTTTTCAACTCCGAAAAAGGCAAAGGCCAGGGTTCCCCAGGCGCCGCATACACCGTGGACGCTGATGCAGCCCACCGGGTCGTCGATTTTAAAGATTTTTTCAATATAGATGACAGAGTAGACCACCAGGATGCCGGCAACAAGACCGATGATCAGGGCTCCTCCAACGGAAACCACGTCCACGGCTGTACAGATGGCCACCATGCCGGCGAGAAATCCATTGACGGTCATGCCCACATCCGGTTTTTTAAAGATCAGCCAGATGGTGCCCATGGCGCCCAGGCCGCCGGCTGCGCCGGCAATGTTGGTCATGACTGCGATCCTGGCCAGATTGCCGTCAAAGGTGGTGGTGGATCCGGGGTTGAAACCAAACCATCCCAGCCAGAGCAGAAAACCGCCGATGACGGCAAAGGGCAGGTTATGCCCGGGGATTGCCCTGGGATTGCCTTTGGCATCAAACTTACCGATGCGGGGACCGATGACGATGGCACCGGCCAGGGCCAGCCATCCGCCGATGGAATGGACCACGGTGGAGCCGGCAAAGTCATAGAACCCGACGCCCAGAAGGCCCTCTAACCATCCGCTGCTGTCCAGGAGGCTTCCCCAGGCCCAGTTTCCGAATACCGGGTAGATAAAGGCGCAGATCACCACGGAGTAGGCCAGGTAGCCCGTAAACTTTGTTCTCTCTGCAACCCCGCCGGAAACGATGGTTGCGGTTGTGGCGGCAAACACACATTGGAAGAGCCAGAAGGGAAATCCCCACTGGGTTGCGGCTGTGGATCCCAGGAAAATCAGGGACTCATCCGGTCCGGCAAACATGATATGAAACCCCACCACCAGGAAGGCAATGGTGCCGATACAGAAATCACAGATATTTTTCATCATGATGTTGACCGCATTTTTGGCCCGGGTAAACCCGGCCTCCAGCATGGCAAACCCGGCCTGCATTAAAAAGACCAGAAAGGCGGCGATACAGGTCCAGAGAACATCCCCCCGGTACTGCAGGATTTCAATGTCGGTGAGATACCTGACAATGGATGCGGTGGTTGATTTTCCGTCCACAACCACCTCCACATCTTCGGCAACGGGAGAGGTTTCATCCCGGTAGGCAGCGGAAACAGGCAGCTCTTTTCGGATCTCTTCCTGGGTTTTTCCCTGGAACAGGGCTGTGGGGTATTGTTCCAGGGCAGCTTCTGTCGCCTTATCGGCGGCAAGGGCATGGGGCGGCAGCCCGGCAAGAATGCCGGCGGCCATCACCAGGAACAGGGCCAGGGTTTTAAGGGGGGATAAAAATCGCTTGGTTTCAGGTCTCATCTGTTTTCTCCATTATAAATTTAAGGTTATAAAAAAGTTTTTTCTATAGGGCCTGGGTCCCGGTTTCACCGGTCCGGATCCGGACGGCGTTCTCAAGGGGCTGGATAAAGATCTTGCCGTCTCCGATTTTACCGGTTTTGGCCGTGCTGACAATTGTTTCCACCACTGCCTCCACCCGTTCGTCTTCCACGGCGATTTCCAATTCAACCTTGGGGAGGAAATCCGTCTGGTATTCAGCCCCCCTGTATACTTCCTTGTGCCCTTTCTGCCGCCCAAAGCCCTTCACCTCGGAAATGGTCATGCCGTTGATATTGATCTTGGCGAGGGCCTCTTTCACCTCATCCACCTTGAACGGTTTGATGATAGCCATAATTTTTTTCATGTCTTCTCTCTTTTTTAAGGGTTTGCCAAAGCTGCTTGAATATTCTTTAGAGCAAGAGGGGTGCCAGGCGGGGAATTGGATCAAAAATGGGTTTTAACATCTTGAAAATAAAGAGATTTTACTCTGATGAAAAAATGTTGCTTGGATTTAAAGAAAAAGGGATAAAATTACAAAATTGGAATAATGGCTGTCTAAAAATGTAATTTTGCAGATTTTAAGAACGATTTTGTGGGAATGGTTTCGTTTTTGTTCTTAATCCGGATAAAAAAGATGGAGCAGGCCTTCAGGCTCTTTCCCAGGCCGTGCCTCCGTAAGATCATCTAAAGGGATTTGGTAATGGGAAACACCACCGGGATTCTTGGATCTTCTTTTTTCTCGAACCGGATGTCCGCCCAGGGTCTCAGCAGAACAGGCTCTTTTTGGATCGCTGGAAGATCGGCAACAGAGAGTCTGTTGATGCTCTGTGGAGTAGGCTGGTCGTTTTCAGGGAAATGGAGGATGTCGGAATCCTTGACAAAGAAAAAATGGTGGAGGTTGGTTTCCGGGGGGTTGTTTCCATAGAAATGATGGACTTTGGCTTCTGCTTCGTGGAGATTCAACCTCAGGGCAACGGCCGGATTGTTGTTTACTTTGGGATGGGCCTTGATTTTTCCAGGACCGATTTCATCAAACATGAGTGTTTTCTTGTAGACCAAGGCATGCTTGGGATGAACCGTAATCACCAGATCATCAAGTTTGAGATAATCCATGGCATATTTAAGCATGATCTTATTGCCGTACATGGGAATATTCTGGGAACCATCTCTGTATTCAGGGTCTGTGGCAAGGCAGCCTACTTCACCGATCCGCCTCCCCTGACGCCTCAGGCAGTTCAGTTCCTCTTTATATATGGTGTCCATGGGCAGGCCATGGGAGGAGTCTGGAAACAGACTCATCGAAAATACCAGTTTTTGCTTTTTTTTCCCGATGAACACGGCCGTATTATCGAAGAAATGGTGTTTAAGGATTCTGCACTGGCGGGAACTCTCTTCCTCATTGATGTATCCTTCTTGGGAATAGACCTCCTGGACAAGTTTCAGGGCATCATAAAATTCATCCATATTGCTGGCAATTTTAAATTTGTAATCATCCATTTTCCGTTCATCAATATGGATCAATTTTCTGAGTTCTTCGACTTGAGCCAATTCATTCTCCTTTATGCACATCCCTGTTATTTTTAACCTTTGAGTATCATTAATTAAAAAGCAGGTAAAGGTTATTCATAATAAATCATTATCCTAAGGACTTATCCCTTGGTCATGTTTGATATAGCAATAACAATACCAGGAAAGTATCGGCCCTGACCGAAGAAAGTGGTTTTGTCAAAAACCAGAGTTATTTTAAGGGGTTAAAAATGAGGCTGGCGTGAAATAAAATTAAGATTCCCTTTGGAAAGGAGAGTGGAGACAAAAATTTTTTCTGAATATGTATGAAAAACAATGCATATTATTGGACGATTTGATTTAACACCTTGAAAAATAAGTAAAAATTGAAAAATAAATTATGTATCGAAATCCATGCACAAGAACTCTCCACACAGTGAGAACCTGGTTAAAGCCTTATTTAAAAGGGCTTTTCAAGATGCGTATGGAAAACACTACACATCACCTCTGAAAGTCTTGGCATCCAGTCCGCATTTTTTCATGAGATCATAAAAATCTGCCCTGTATTTTCCGGCCAGTTTAGCTGCCTGGCTCACATTCCCCCGGGTCAAGGTAAGCAGCTGGATGATATATTTTTTTTCAAAATCCAGCTTGGCATCTTTAAAAGGCTTTAACTCCGGGTTGCTGTTTTTCGGTCCCTGCATGATTAAATTCTCTGAAATAACAGAGGCATCTGACATGGCCACGCTGTATTCAACAATATTTTTTAACTCTCTTACATTTCCCGGCCAGGGGGCATTCACCAGCTTTGCCATGGCGTTGATGGAGAACTGGCTGATGTTTTTCTTCATGTCCCGGCTGAATTCATTTAAGAAGTGATGGGCAAGAAGGGGGATACAGTCCCGGCGTTCCCTTAAGGGGGGCAGGGTAATGGGAATGACATGAATCCTGTAGTAGAGATCTTCCCTGAAACGTCCCTTGGATACTTCCTGGGAAAGATTTTTATTGGTGGAAGCAATGATCCGGGCCTTAAAAGATATCTTCCGGTGTCCTCCCAGGGGGTAGAATTCATTTTCCTGCAAAACCCTGAGCAGTTTGGCCTGGATGGATACGGGGATTTCCGATATCTCATCAAAGAAAAAAGTACCGTCCCGGACCTGTTCCAGATACCCTTTTTTGTTTTTATCCGCCCCGGTAAAGGCTCCTTTCCGATAACCGAACAATTCGCTTTCAAACAGGGATTCCGGAATAGCCGCACAATTGATGGCCAGAAAAGGGGCATGTTTCCTCTGGCTGGTGACATGGATGGACTTGGCGATCAGTTCCTTGCCTGTTCCGCTCTCTCCCTCAATCAGAATATTGGAATCAATATTGGCTGCCGTGACCACCTTTTTGAGAACGGAAATCATCTTTTCATCTTTGGCAATGATGTTGTGAAGTCCGAATTCCTCATGCAGCATTCCTTTCAGAGCCCTGACCTCCTCGGTTAATTTGTTTTTTTCAAGGCACTGCCGGACATGATGGATTAAGTCGGAATCCTTAAAGGGCTTGGTCAGGTAATAGTATGCCCCTTTCTGTACAGCTTTTACCGCATTTTCAATGGTGCCGTAGGCAGTCAGTATGATCACAGGCATTTTCGGGTCCACCTTGTTGAGGGCTTCCATCAGGTCAATCCCGTTTTCGCCGTTGAGCTGATAATCGATGACGGCCAGATCGAAAAAAGCCTCATTCACAGCGGCCAAGGCATCCCTGCCGTTTGACACGGCCGTGACATCGTACTTTTCCGCCTCCAGTCTCATTTTTAAAACTTTCAGCAAAGAAAGGTCGTCATCTACAAGCAGGATATTTTCCATTCTCGGTTCCTTGATACCATTGGGTTTGGAATTTCTGAATTTCGGTAAGCAGGTCCGGGTCAGGCCGGGTCCAGGTCAATGGCTTTTAACCGGTCAATCTGCTCCAAAAGATTGGAATTTTCATTTTCAAGAGCCTTGATTCGCTCGTTCAGGGCCTTGGTTTCAGCCAGTTCTTTTTTCAGGCGGGCCAGGTTTTTTTTCAGGGATTGAATCATCCGGGTCCTGACTTTTAACTGGTCCCGGTTGATCAGGTCGTTTATATAAAGATCCTCTATCTTTTTTTCATCTTCAATGATCCGGTTCAGCAGATGGGAAAGGATCATTGCGTCTCGCATATACTGGGCCAGAACCGGATCATCTTGGTCCGGCTTGTTTGATTCACCCCTGTAGAGTTCCAGAATCCGCTCATTCTCCCTTGCCGCTCCCTTAAAGTCCTTGTTTTGGATCAGCTCCCGGACAGAGACCAGGTGTTTTCCATGCACGGTGTCTGCAGGGCTGGAAGCGGATTGAAAAGGGGGGAAAGCCTGACACCCGGCAAGGAGAATTCCTATTAAAATGCAGCAGGTAATGTAAACAGGATTTTTGTCCCTTTTGAATACTGGCTCTCGGCCCATATATTGCCTCCATGTGCGGTGATGATATATTTTGAGATGGAGAGGCCCAGGCCTGTTCCCATCCTTGTGTTGAAACCATTGTCAATCTGCTTGAATTTATAGAAGATCTTTTCAAGATCTTCAAGTTTAATTCCAGGCCCGTTGTCTTCAATGGTTATTGTTACATTTTTTTCGGAATCTGAAAAGCCGCAGGCAATCATCACCTGCCCCTTTGCCGGTGTGAATTTTATGGCGTTTCCAATGAGGTTGTCCAGTACTTCAATGATCCTGTCTTCATCAATGAACACCATGGGAAGATCCTCGGGGGGCGGAGAGAATTCAAGGCTGATCTTCCTCTTCCAGGCCAGGGGGGCCAGCTTGATGACGGATTTCCGGATCACATTGGGCATGCTGCGCCGGCTTTGCTGGTACTCCATCTTCCGGGCCTCCATTTTAGAATAATCCAGAATTCTCATGACTGATTTTAAAAGGCGGTTGCATTCCTCATGGATCAGGGAATAGAGCTGGTTCTGCTTATCCGGAGCATCCAGGTAAAACCCCTTGGACAAGATGGTGGAGGCCTCTTTAATTGAGGTGACCGGGGTCCTGAGTTCGTGGGAGACATGGCTGATAAAATCCGCCTTCAGGCTGTCCAGTTCGTTTAACCGGCGGCACATGGCATTAAAATGGTATGACAGGTCCTGGATTTCCAGAGGCCCCTCAATGGTTTGAATTTCCTTGAATTGTCCCCGGGCAATTTCCTTTGTTTTTCTTTGGAGGCTGGTAACGGATTTTCGAATCCACCGGGTGTTGACGGTGGTGATCAGCATTCCCAGCAAAACCGTCAAAATGGTCGTGATGATGGTGACGATCAGGATGCGATGGGTCATCCGGGCAGCCCGGTTTGTTTTGTTGACGATCATGTCCCTGGAAAGGCTGAGGATTTTCTTCAGATGTCCTGAGATTCTTTTAAAATGAAAACCGCTTTGGGTAAGGAGCAGGTCAAGATCCATTTCTTCCCCGGTTTCCATTGTAGTGGCGTTTTGGCTGAACCAGGCGATATAATTCTCAAGAGAAGAAAGAGACTCCGCAAACAAATCTTTTTGTTCATCGGTTTCCATCAGCGCCTTAAAGGTCTGAAGATCATTTTCCAAGTGTATTTTCATGCCCGTAAACCGGTTATGATAGGCAATATCTTTTGATACGAAATACTTCTCACCAAATTCGGCAATGGAGGTAAAGGCATCAAGGATACGGTCCCCCAGAATGATGCTCTCCTGATGCTTGTCCACAATTTCACGGTTCATCTTCTGGAGCCCGGTCAGGTTAAAGATGACCACACCGCCCGAGGCAAAGACAAGAAGCAGGATGACGGCGTTTCCGATGACCAGGCGTTTAAATATGGTAAGGGGTGTTCGCTTCATTTTTTCCTAATCTTAAAGAAGAATTTTCGGTTCGGCGTCATGACGGTGAATCGTCCCTGATTATGCTGTCCCCAAGGAAAAAAGGATACTTGATAATTTTCCCTGAGTCAAAAGGTATATCCACGCCCCAAAAAACCCAAAATCATGCAACGGCCTGAGGCTCCCGGGACGCCTCCCGGTTGCGCCCCGGGATGAACGGTTTGGGGAGCCGATCTTTCATCTGTCCGGGTATGATCGATTCTCCGATAATCGGAAAGTCAAAATCTATAAGAAAAAAGTAATTTTGGATGTTTTGTAGCAACAGCTACAGAAAAAAAGGATGTTTGTCCTTACCAATAATGATATGAACATGAAAACCCAGATGATTATCATGAAAAGGAGAAAAAATGGCTTGCCTATGCGAAAAAATAGCCGGCGGTGAGATTGAACTGTCACCCGTCTGTATAGGGAATCTCTGGATATTTAAAGACCTTGATTCTGATGAAATAAAGGCCCTGAGTCATGGAGCGGTGAGAAAAAAATTAATCAAGGGGCAATCCTTATTCCTGCAGGGAGACCCGGCAAATGAAGTGTTTTTGATCAAAGGCGGCCGTGTCAAGCTTTCCAAAGTTCTTGAAGAGGGCACGGAACTGACCCTTGACATACGAAAAGCAGGTGACTTTGTCGGAGAGAATATGTTTTCCCAGGAAGGCCAGTATCCTGTCAGCGCGGTCTGTCTTGAGACCACTCTCACATGCGGTTTTACCCGGAGTCAATTTGAAGAGCTGGTACTGCAGCATCCCGGGGTTGGCCTCCAGATCATTAAAACCCTTAGCGAACGGATCTCCTGGCTCACCGACCGTGTGGGCAGCCTTGCCGTGGCAAACATTGAGGATCGTCTTTATCGGGTCTTAAGCAATGTCGCAAAGGAACACGGGGAACAAGGCCCCCAGGGAGTTGTGATTCAGTTTCCGCTGACCCATGAAGACCTCGGTTTTTTAACGGGTGCTCACAGGGTCAGTATTACCCGCGCCATGAAATCACTCAAAAAATCGGGGAAAATTATCATTGCGGACAGGCGGCTCATCCTTCCCGCCTTAAAAATCGCTTAAAATTTTCTTTGTCGACGGAATGTCGATCTGGTCTGCCGCCTTCCTGTTTGTATTTATTTGAGGCCGGGAGTTTTCAATCCTTCTGGAAAAGGGTATAAAATCAGGATTGCCCAGAATCCAAAAATCCAGGCCTCAAATGAACATCATCTCAACCATTGTACCGATTTTTATCATCATCTTTATCGGCCTTTTTGCCAGGCAGAGGGGATTTATCCCAAGGGATTTCCTGCACCAGGCCAATCGGCTGGTTTATTATATTGCCATTCCGGCCATGATCTTCAGCGCCGTTGCAAAGGCCTCCCTGAAAAATGAGTTCCACCTGACAGTCCTTTTGCTTACCCTGGCTTCGGTGATCATCATCACCCTCATTGCCTGGGCCGCAGCAGGCATTTTCAAGATTCCGCGATTGTCCACAGGCTCCTTTATCCATTGTTCGTTTCACGGGAACCTCGGGTATATCGGACTTGCCGTGGCGTTTTACTACCTGGGGCACAACGGTTTTGTCCGCGCCGCCATTATTGCGGGATTTGTCATGATCGTCCAGAACGTCCTGGCCGTGGCTGTTCTCCAGTTTCACAGCCGGAACCCCAGGGACCACCTGAACCTGACAGGAACCTTGAAAAGCGCCATGACCAATCCCGTTATCCTGTCGGCCCTGTCCGGCATCCTTTTCTCCCTTCTGGGTCTTACCCTGCCCGTTATCCTGGACCGGTCCCTGGATATTTTAAAGGGAATGGCCCTGCCAACGGCTCTGCTGGTAATCGGGGCCTCCCTTTCCTTTGAAAAGCTGAAGCTCGGATTTTTCCGGGTCCTGCTGTCCGGCTTATTAAAGGTCATGGTCCTGCCGGCCATAGGTCTGGTTCTGTTCAAGCTGTTCGGGGTCCAGGCCCGGGATTATCTTCCCGGCCTGATCATCCTTGCCTCCCCCACGGCCACCCTGGTCTATATCATGGCCGAGCAGATCGGGGGGGATCCCGACTTTGCCGTGGCCGCCATCTCCATCAGTACAATTCTGTCCGGATTTACCTATGGAATCTGGCTGGGGCTGGGATAGACCGGAAGGTTTTGTCCCCTTTTCCCTTTTCCTCTAGAAGAAATATAGTTTGTTGACTTTATAAAGTTACATATTATATTTTTTGTAACTTTAAAGGAGAAAAAAATGCCAAGAACCGGGCTTGCATCCACCCAATTGTTGGAAAAAATTATCCAGTTGGCTGAGCAAAAGATAAGAGACTTCGGGTTTAAGCGCCTGACCCTTACCCAATTGGCCAATGAAATGGGGGTGTCCCATGCAGCACTGTACAAACATGTTTCCAGCAAAGAAGCCCTGCTCGATTTTATTTCAAAGAAATGGCTTCTGGAAATGGATGAGCAGCTAAAATGCATCAGCCGGGAATCCATTGAAGCATATGACCTCCTTTTGAAGTGGTTTACAACTTACCATCGGTTGAAACTGAACAAGGTTCGTAAGGATCCGGAAATCTATAAAACCTTTAATATGGCTGTAGAGAAGAAAAAAGTCTTTGTTCAGGAGCACCTCAATGAAATCAAAGATCAATTGGGGTTTATCGTTGAACGCGGCAAAGAAGCCCACATGTTTGACCGGTTTTCAACCCAAAAAACCGTAAACTTATTGATGGAAAGCACGGTAAGCTTTCATCATCCTCTTCTTGTCGCCGAACAGCAGCAGGAGGATAGAATTCAGGAATTGAAACGTCTTATCCACACCCTGGTGAAAGGACTAAAATCCAACAGCAATACGCAAAAGGAGAAATCCATGAAAACCATACAAGATCGAGTGGCCCTGATCACGGGAGGAACCCGGGGAATCGGCCTGGCAATAGCAAAAAAATTAGCCCGAAAAGGATATAAACTGACCTTAATCTATTCACACAACAAAGCCGCGGCCCAATCCGCTCTGCAGGAAATTAAGGCAGGCTCCTCTGAAGTGAATATTATCCAGGCGGACGTGGCCAGTCCGGAGGATATGAACAAAGCCTTTGGGAAAACCGAAGAAGCCTTTGGAGGCGTTGATGTGGTGATCCATTCTGCCGGGATTATGCTTTTAAGTCCTTTGGCGGAATTAGACCTTGAGGACCTGGATCGAATGCACAGGACCAATATCCGGGGAACCTTTATCGTGAATCAGCAAGCCGCCCTGAGGGTTCGACCGGGGGGAGCCATTATTAATCTCTCCTCCTCTGTAAAGAAGCTGGCATTTGAGCAATACGCCGGGTATGCCGCATCAAAGGGAGCGGTTGATGCCATCATCCCCATCCTGGCCAAAGAGCTTCGGGGCAAAGACATCACGGTCAATGCGGTCGCTCCGGGGCCTACGGCAACAGAATTGTTCTTTAAAGGCAAGGATGAAGAAACCATTGCCCGTCTGTCAAAGGCGAGCCCTCTGGAACGGCTGGGCACCCCTGATGATATGGCTGAGCTGGTGGCCTTTTTGGCGGGACCGGGGCGGTGGGTCAACGGACAGATAATCTATGCCAACGGCGGAATCATTTAAAAGAAATCATCCCCTTGCATTGCAGGGAATAGACGGTTGACAAGATCCCCACAAATTGCGGGGATCTTGTCACAAGTATCAAGCCGTTCCCATCCAGGTTTCTGAATTTCCTTACTCCCTTTTATATCGCCCGATCAGGCGGTTCATCCCGATCAGATGCGGCTCTATTCTTTCCAGAAGCTGCCACAGGTTCAGCCCGGGTTCAAGATCCAGGGTCTTATCCAATGCCAGGACCCAAAAATAATAATTGTGCAGGCCGTGCCCGTTGGGCGGCATGGGACCGTTGTAGCTTGTTTTCCCAAAATCGGTAATGCCGCTGGTATACAAATGGGTGGCTTCATCCAGATGCCTCACATCTCCGGGAATATTGTACAGCACCCAGTGAACAAAACCATAGGTGCCTCTGCCGGATACCAGCGGGGCATCCGGGTCATGACAGATAACGGCGAAGGACATGGTTCCCCCGGGCGGGTTTTCCCATGACAATGCCGGTGAAACATCTTCTCCTTCCCCGGTAAATTTGGAGGGGATCAGAGTATCCTGTTCAAATGCATTGCTTTTTACTTGCATTTTTGTCGGTGCAAAACCCATGATGGTCTCTCCTTTCTTTTTGGTTTTTAAATTGGGCAGCCATGAATCAGGGTAATGGGGATTTTTTGTCCTGTCAATGGCCCCGCCTGCCAGTTTTGTTTGGCAAAAAATTGTTTTCCTTTGTGAGTGATGACAGGTTTTTTCCTGGCAGCATCTGAATAGACCTGCCCTCTTTGTCTTTAATCCCCCCTACCAATCAGTTCATCTAAGATCTTCTGCCGCTTTTCAATTCGCTTTTCAGCAGGTTTTACTATTTTTAAAGGCAACAACTCGATCAATGATTCAATCGTCTTAAATTTAACAATTGGTTTCAAAACCCAATCATATTCCATTATGTCTACGAACATTGAATACTCTCTTTTGCCCTCTTCTAATATTGGAACAAATGGTATCTTAAAAAAGGGTACCGTTGTTGCGAGTTCATTCGGTACTGAGGGGCCGCTTAAATCAGTAATAACAAAGCGTGACAATCCAACAAGAGTCTTAACGGTTTCAGTATAATTTCTATCACGGGGCCGCTCAAAATCAAAAATCATCGGCAGGTACTTCATTTCTCTTAACTTAGCGGCACAAGCTCGCAATGTTTCAATTCCACCACCTCCAAATCGCCCTAAAATCAGCACCCCCTTTTGAGTCATGGAATTAAAAACATTTTTGAGGTTTTCATGTCTTAAAAGAAGGTAAATAAATTGGGCAACCTCTAAACTATCAACACAGACCGCAGGTTGGTCTTGTTTGGATATTGATAAGTTGTTTTGTACCGTTCCTTTTAAACGCAAACCCCATGCTGAAGAGCCGAAAATTTTACATCCAGTGAGGTTTGCATCTTCAAAGTTCGTGTCCGCCATTTGAGCATATCTCAAATTTACATCATATAGGCTCGCTTCCTTAAAATTGGCACCGATCAGATTTGCTTCTCTTAAGTTGGCGCCTTCTAACTTTGCATGATTAAAAATAGTCCCATTCAATTTTGTTCTAAATAAGTCGGCCCAAGATAGATTCGCATTGGTAAAATTCGCATTTTGAAGGTTTGCATCAGATAGAGTGGCCAAGGTGAGGTTCGCATCCAAAAAGACAGTATCTCTAAGGTTTGCTCCCTGAAGAAAAGTTTTACATAGGCTCGCTCGACTGAAATCCGCATCGTGAGAAATTGAATCGTTGAGGTTGGCCCCGTTGAGTTGTGCTCCGGTGAGTTTAGCTCTGCGAAGGTCAACGTCTTTAAGAATAGCCTTGTTAAGGTTTGCTTTTTCAAGATTGGCATCCATGAGGATAGTTTTTCTGAGCATGGTTTCGTTGAGAAATGCACCTTTGAGATTCACCCCACTCAAGTCTGCTCCGTCAAGGTTTGAGCCATTAAGGTTTGATGCGTTAAAATTTGCACCACTGAGGATTTGATTGCAGAGTTCTGAATGGTTCAGGTCAGGTTTTATATCTTTGTTATCATCTCTCCACTTATTCCAAACATTTACACCTTGCTTGATGATATCGAGATGGTTTTGGTTTGCCATTTCATAATCCTCCGTAACATAGCCTATTTTTTTCTTATGGATGATGAATTTTTCCTTGTAATGATCGATTTCTACATCCTGAAATTATTTTTCTTCCTAATAAGAAATCATGTCAAGCAAATTATAGGAAGTCAAACTTCGAACAGGGCTTGTATTTTCAAGCAAGCCAGGGAGGTCAGGCAGTAGACGGGGGGTGTCAATATTAAGAAAAGAGCCGCAACAATTTTTTTAAATCCTTTTTCGGGTCAAATGTGCCCAGATCCTGAATCGACAAGGGGGCAGAGCCGGGTTGGGGAGGGGTGCAGAGGATATGATTCACGATGAGGGTTAGTTTTTCCAGTTTCTCGGTAACGGTTTCCAAGGATTCGTGGGGAACAGGATAGTTTGACAGCATCAGGTATTCCATGGGATAGCGATCCAGTTTCTTCTCAAACCGCAGTATGCTTTTGAGCATGTTTTCTTCCTGGCGTTTTCTGTCTGAAAAATAGTGTTCATAGTCCGTTGAATCCGGGGCCTGGGAAAGGATATTTAAAAACAGGTCAAACACTTCTGTGAACTCATGGATCCGGTTTTTTGATTTCCGGATAAACTTGAGTATGAACTTCTTTTTTTCTTTATTGAAAAGATAGTTCCGGGTCCGGAACAGGATTCTGAAGGAGAATAGATCTGAAACCGGGATGGTTTTCTCAAGGGCCTTACAGATATCAGAATCTATTTTCCTTGTCAGGAAGAGTCTTGAGATGAAGAGCTCAATCTGATCCGGCGGAATTTCGACAAGATAAGGGGCGGTTCTTTCCGGATGAAACAGTCTGAGCATGGAATGATTGTGAATCATATGACCGGTGATTTCCGTCAGATGCTTTTGTTCGAGTCCCCCGGTTTCCAGCAGGGGCTCCAGGGCAAGGCGGACATCCTGTTCCGGGAAAAGAATCATTTCTAGCATCATTTCCCTTTCCGGGAAATCTTCATCTGCCAGGGCATCTTCCAGGTCAGTGGCTGTACCCATCCCAAAACTGGATTCAAGAAAAGACAAAGAAGCCCTGGAAAGAAAAAGTCCTTTTTCCCAGATCTCTTCCAATGCCCGGCCTATCTTTTTGAATTGTTTTTCCGGGCCCATATTTTCTGCCTGATCCAATAAAAATGAACGGATAGTTGTTTGCCGGAAATTGCAAGCGTAAGTATAATCTATCTTTTATGAAGGATCAATTTCAGATGGCGGGTTTTTTGAAGCCGGCAGGTTTATGATTCCGGGACAGGATCTGATTTTTATGTAACATTGGGGCTCACCTGACAGCGGACTCAAGGGAGCGCTGTCGGGTGAGATTCTTTCCATAGGGAATCCCCAGCCGATCCATGCGTTTGCGCAGGGTGTTGGGATGGATGTTCAACAATTGGGCTGCACCGCCCGGCCCGTTGATTTTTCCCTTGGCCGATGCCAGGGCCTTTCGGATATGAATGCGGTTGATCTGGTCCAGGCTTAGAAATGAACCCTGTGCTTCTGCCATCCCTGTTTCCGATATCCGGATTCCTTTTCCCGGAATTAAACCGGAAAAGCTAAGGCGCCTGTTCCTGGAGCAGATCATGGCCCGCTCGATAATATTTTCAAGTTCCCTGACATTTCCCGGCCAATGGTAATCCTGTAATTGCTCGATTTCTTTTCTTTCAATCTCCGGTAATCCGCCAGGGCTGAGGCGACCTGCCTTTTTACGGATAAAATACCTGGCAAGCTCGGGGATATCGGATTTGCGCCGGCGGAGGGGAGGAATATGAATGGGGAAAACGTTTAAGCGGAACCAGAGATCTTCCCTGAAGGTCCCGTCCGATACCATGGCATCCAGATTCCGATGGGTGGCCGAAATCATCCGGATATCGAGGGAAAAAGAGCCGATTCCCCCCACCCGTTCGATTTCACGGGTCTGGAGAACATGGAGGAGACGGACCTGGACCGGCAGGGGCAGTTCCCCGATTTCATCCAGGAAGATGGTTCCTTTATTCGCCAATTCAAACCGGCCCTGCTTTTTGGCCAGGGCACCGGTAAAAGAACCTTTTTCATGCCCGAACAATTCACTGTCCACAAGGGTTTCTGGGATTGCACCGCAGTTAACATTGACAAAAGGGCCGTTTCTGCGGATCGAGACCTTGTGAATTTCTCTGGCAATCAATCCCTTGCCCACCCCGGTTTCTCCCATCAACAGCACAGAGGTGTCCAGACCGGCCACCATTTCAACCTGTTCCATGACCCGGGCAAGGCCGCTGCTCTCACCGATGATTCGAATCGGGTCAAAGTTTATTTGATGATTTGGGGTATCCATGGTCCTTTTTGGTATGATGCACGGGTCTGAATGGACTTGAACCCTTTCCCTAATAAAACCATTAATTTTAAATTGACATTGATCTGGATAAGGATTATCCGGAGAGCATGGCTTTCCTCTTCAAATTCAAAAAAGAGGGACCAGGCAGAAGTATTCCGGTGTCATTCCCCTGGCGAGCTCCCATGCAGGTGGAAATTCTATTCCCCAGACCCGGAAAACCGCTGACTCGGTCTGGTTATTTGCTTACTCATTTAATTTATTCCTCCTTCAGAACAGTATCAAAAATCAACTCTACTAAAAGGATACGGATGAGCCGGGAAAATCCGGCGGAAGAAATTTGCTCTACTTATTTTCTAAAATTTAAACTTATTGCGAAAAGCCCTCCTGGCACGGGTGAGAAGGGATTCAACGGCATGTAATGTCACTTCCAGACTCTCTGCGATTTCCTTATAGCTCATCCCCTGTTCATGCCGCAGATGAATGGCTGCCCGCTGGTTCTCGGGAAGTCCTGAAAGGACAAGGTCGATCCGCTCCCTGAGTTCTGCCGTGCAAAGATGGTGAAGGGGGGTTTTGTTGCTCACAGCCTCGGGCTGACGTGTCAAGGTTTCCGGCCTCATCTTCCGCAGGTGGTCGATACAAAGATTACGGGTAATAAGGAACAAATAGGTCCGCAATGTGGAAAAGGTCCTGTAGGCATCTGCAGTCCGGTAAAGCCGAAGAAAGACCTCCTGGGAGATGTCTTCAGCCTCGGAGACATCCCGCAGTAAACTTAAGGCAAATCCGTATACCCCTTTCTGATACCGGTTTAATATCTCCTTGAATGCATCTGAGTTCCCTTTTGAAATCAAGGAGACCAAATCAGCATCAGATTTTTTTTTATAGGGGGCGGAAAAAATCAACCTTGGGGTTTATCCTTGCACATCCTCTTTTCGAAATTCTTTTTCATTTCCGAAATAAGATACAGACTTTTTTCACTACCAAGCAGCTTGCGAATCTCGATAATATATCCAGCTTTGTTCAGGGCACTCTTTTTTGAGATTTGACTGTATGACTCAATCAGAGGGGCGACCATATCCATATCGAGGTTGCCTGGCCTGCCCATCAGGTCCAGGATTTTTCTCTCTTCTTTAGAAAGCAGCTTCCTAAATTTCCAATGATCGGTATCCAGCTGTTTAATGGTATCTGTCACCTTTCCCCTGAGTTCCTCCGGCAAATCCATTCCGTCCAGGATTTTCAAAATCGGTCCCGGTCCGGGCCGCATTTTTCGGTTCGCGGCAGTAAAGAAGAACCCGATATTGAATGCGAGGGAAAAGAACAACAATACCCATACTCCTTTTTTCCAGAATGTCAGGCCCATGATATGAGTAAGTCCCCCACAGAAAAGAAAAATCCGGAAATCTCGCAGTATTGGGCCCATTGCTGTATGCCGATCCCGCCGTCCCCCAGTTGACAGCCGATTACCAGGCCGATGAGTGCGCTTAAGACCATGGCTGTCTGGGCACCCCAGCCGAGTGCGATCCACCAGAAGATCAATCCCGCCCGGGGGGCTGCTTCCTTGAAAAATAGGTCTAGGGTTCTTTTCTCCAGCCCTGGGGAAGGCCGGGCAGGGGATCGGGACTCCAGAAGACCGGTAAGGCAGCGCAATTCTTCGGCCTTTACCGAACAGGTCCTGCATTCGGCAAGATGATGTTCAAAAAGTATCCTTTTTTCATGAGCCAGTTCTCCATCAATCCAAGCATCCATCATTCCATTTGCATCCTTGCATTTCATGATACACCTCTTTGTGGTTAATCCTTTCCTTATTATAACGGATGAACCGTGAAATTCCGGCACATTATTTTAATAATTATCCTAATTTTACGCTATTTGAAAAATTTTATCTAGTTTACACCATGGTATAACTAGTTATTACACCATGGGGTAAATTTCAGGAGAAGTTATATATAACTATCTTATTTTACACGCTTATAATATGTGGGCACGTTTCCTGCTCTCAATTGAAATATTCTTTCGGATCATGTGGAGAAGAACTTTAGCTGACAGGTAGAAAAAATGAAAATTCATCTTCATAAAAACGCAACAACCACCCCAGCCCAGAGGGCTTTTATCCAGAACAATTCCCATTTCAGTGTGTCCCAACTGGCAGAAAAAATAGGGGTCAGCAAGACTACGGTACGGCGTTGGCGGAAGCGGTCCAATGTCTTTGACCATTCCCATACCCCCAACCGAGTCAGCAAAGCCCTTACACCTGTAGATGAGATTAAGATCGTCCTCTGCCGCCTGGTCACCCGGGCCGGACTGGACGATCTTCACAAGATCGTTGGATCCTTCCTGGATATCGAGTGTTCCCGGGCCAGCCTGAACCGTTGCCTGAAACGGTATCATATCTCAAAACTCCCCGGGCTGCAGCATTTTGTTCCCTATGATCTCAGGGACTATACCGGCACTTATCTGTATTATATTTGTTTTCAGATCCCCGGATTTTCCGGTCTGACCTCTCCGATCTCCCTGCATACTCTTCTGGACTGCTCCTTCAGGATTGTCAATGCCAAACTCACCCTTTCCGGCCCCGAGTTTCTGTCCCACTATATCCGTGAGTTCCCCTTACGGATACTGGGCATCATCCACCAGGACCCTGTTGTCCTGACCCCGGGAACGGATATTGGGGCGGACAGGCACCGGCAGCTCATGATGGTGGAGAACCAGTGCCGGTCCAACAGAATACTTTCGCATCATCTTGAGACCCCCTATCCCAAGACCATTCAAAAGCTGAAAGAGGTCTGCGCCTCCCTTGAAAACAAAATGCCCCATGTTTTCTGGGATTTTCCCTGGTCTTCCAACCCGGAATTTGCCAAAGGGATCAACCAGTACAATAACCGGTTTACCCTGGGCGCATTGAAGCGGAAGACCCCCAACCAGGCCCTGAAGAGGCATTACATCCTTTTCCCCAGCAGTTTCAGGCAAAAACCCGAAACCTGGGCTTGAGTCTTGCCGGCCGCTTTTTCCCCAAACCTGCCGGGAGATCATCCCGGTCTCCCGGGGGATAAAGATTGTATGATTATCTCAGTGGATTGTTTTCTAGATAAAAGCGGTATGCCAAATGATAGTTAAATATCTTACATAACCAATCATTTGAGACATAATATCCTCCTGATTTTTAACTAGTTTTTTATCCTAAAGAAAGTCTTGAAAGCTCTCGATATCAGCTGCAGGAACGGATCGATCCGGGCGGTTAGCTCCCGCCCCAATAATTCACACACCTTTGGGATACCAGGTGTGGCAACAGGTAAACCGGCACTGATGCCTTTACCATTAGAACCCAATTCACGGAGGAAAGAAACATGAGTCTATCAATAAACACAAATGTCTCGGCACTGGTTGCACATCAGAACATGCTCACAACGGACAACGAGATGAACACATCCCTGGAAAGGCTTTCCACGGGCCTTCGGATCAACAAGGCTGCGGACGACGCCTCGGGCATGACCATTGCCGACTCCCTCAAGGCCCAGTACCTGGGAATCGGCCAGGGCATTCAGAATGCCAACGAAGGGGTCTCCATTGTCCAGATCGCCGACGGTGCTTTGGAAGAATCCATCAATATTGTCAATACCATCAAGTCAAAGGCGATTCAGGCAGCCTCCGACGGCCAGACCGCGGAGACCCGGGCCGCCATCCAGGCGGATATTGACAAGCTCCTGGATAACCTGGACACCATTGCCAAGACCACGTCCTACAACGGCCAGCAGCTTCTCAACGGCGGATTCACCGGCAAGGAACTGCAGATCGGGGCCTCTGCCAACCAGACCGCCGCCATCAACATCGGCTCCACGCAATCCACCCAGACCGGCCATGTGTCCACGGCCACCCTGGCCCTGGACAATAAAGACGGAGGAGAGATCAAACTCACCATTACCTCTGCCATTTCAGGAGAGGAAGTGGAGCTGGAGGCCATTGAGATCCTTATGGACAGCAACTCGGCAGCCAACGGGATGGGCGCCCTGGCCGATGAGATCAACTCCCAGACCTACCTGACCGGTGTCTCTGCCACGGCCGTGGTGAAAAGCACCACAGCCGAAGCCATCCAGGCAGGGTCCACAGGAGACGACTTCTCCATCAACGGAGTGCGCATCGGCGCTGTCGATGTCCTGGACAACGATTCCAAGGAGGCTCTGGTCACAGCCATCAACGACCAGACCACGGAAACCGGGGTAATCGCAAGCAGGAATCAGGACGGCACCCTGTCCCTGACCTCGGAAGACGGCCGGGCCATCCTGGTCCAAGGGGATACCGGGAAGGTGTTCGGAGACCAGACCGCAGACGACATGTCCACCATCGGGTATATCACCCTTACCCAGGCCGGCTCCAGCCAGTTCAACATCGAGGGCACCACCAACGGCAGTCTTCAGGATGACTTTACCCTGACCGCGAACCTGACCACTTTCGACGACGCCACTCTGGCCGCAGGTTCCGAGATTGCCGTGGGCTCCACCTTGGCCGCAGGCACGGTGGTAGGCGGGGATGCCACCCTTACTGCAGCCGTGACAAACACCACGGGCGAATATGAACTGGCCGCGGGATCCGAACTGCTTACCGGCAGTGTTCTTGGCCAGGGCACCACCCTGGGCGGAACCGCTGAGGTGGGCGGCGCCGCCACAAGCCTGAACCTGGACAGCAAGATCACCGCCGGCTCCGTCCTGGAGACCGGTTCGGTGCTAAAGGCCGGCACCACCCTCACCTTTGACTTTTCAGACGGCGGCGTCACCTATACGGCCGGCACCACCCTGAGCACGGATCTGACCCTGGCCAGCTCTCTCAGTATTTCAACGGAAATGACCCTGGCAAAGGGCTCTGAACTTGCTGTCGGAAGCACCCTGGAAGCCGGCAGCTTCGCCGGGGCGGACATTGCCCTTGGTGCGGATATGAACGTAGACGAGGACATGACCCTTGGGACCGGATCCACCCTTGCCGATAATTCCGTACTGGCGGCCGGCTCCACCATTGGGCATGATACCACGGTCGACGATGGCGCCGGCGGGGCCATCACAACCACCCAGGAAACCAACCTGGCCGCCGGCTCCACCCTTGCGGCCGATTCCGTTCTGGGGGAAGGTTCCGAGATTGAACAGGCCATGACCGTTGATGCGGTAACCCTGTCCGAGGCCACGATTCTTAAGGCCGGCTCTGTCCTGGAAGCAGGCACCACGCTTGCGGCCGGCACCGTCCTGACCGAGGACATGGCGTTGGAGGACAGCAGTGGTACCGTGCATAATCTGAAAGCGGGCGACATCCTTAACGAGGATCTGGATACTACGGCACAAATTACCCTGTCCAAGGACCTGATCCTGGCAAAAGGCAGCGCCCTTGCAGCGGATTCGGTCGTTAAAATCGATACAGACAGTGCCGGCAACCTGGACTTGAGCGGCCAGGAGGGCCTGACCCTCTCGGATATCAACGTCATGACCCAGGAGGATGCCCAGATCGCCATTGAGATTGCGGATGCGGCCCTGGCCGATCTGGACGCCACCCGGAGTGACCTGGGTTCGGTGCAGAACCAGCTCACCTCCACCATTGCCAACCTTTCCGTGACCAAGACCAATGTCCAGTCCGCGGAATCCACCATCAGGGACGTGGACTTTGCCGAGGAGACGGCCAATTTCACCCGGCTTCAGCTCCTGGCCCAGACCAGTTCCTATGCCATGACCCAGGCCAATGCCAATTCTCAGAACGTGTTGAGCCTGCTCAAGTAAACCAGTAAAATAGCCGGGCCAAGGCCTGAAACGACAAACCCCCGGGGGCGAATGCCCCCGGGGGTTTGTTATGGAGGGAGAGATGGAAAGGAGCCGGGGACCGGGTCTGCCCCGATAAAAGACAGGCCCCGGGAGGGTCATGGTTCGGCCGGTTACAAGTAGTCCACCAGGCTCAGTCCCATGATGGTGGAGCAGGAACTCAAAGCAGCCTCATACACTGTCTCGAGATTCTTGAGATTCATGATCGCCTCCACGGTATCTGCATCCTTGACATCGGAACGCTGGGTAGTCAAGATGAGTTCGTTGTCAGATGCCGAGGTATCCGCAGCGGTCAGGTTAGTATAGGCGATGCCGATGGAGGAGATGCTGGATGTGAGGCTGGTGTAGTGGTTTTCCAGGCGGATCATGGCCCGCTGGATCGCGTCCACGTCACTTTCTGTCAGGGCGGTTTTCAGGTCAAAAATGGTATCAAAGATACTCCAGGTAGCCTCTTCTCCCTCAACGGGGCCGGAATCTACATCTCGAGCGTCAAATCCCAGGTCTGCGGCGGCACTGGTATCGCTGTTGGTGCCGCTTGAAAAGAGCAGGTCAAAGGAGGTAAGCTGTCGGCCGGTATCCGTATCTTCCTGGATGGTAAAGGTCTGGTTTTCCTCGTCGTAAATCACCTCGTAATTGACCCGGCTGCCTCTTTCGGCCGATGCGGCCTCCAAGGAGTCTTCCACGGCCTCGGCATAGTTTGCCGGATCCGAGTATGTGCCGGGTTCAATATAAGCGGTGAGCTGGGTGGAGGATTCGTTTTCCCCCAGGAGGGTCTCTGTGAAATCTATGGCGTCGTTTTCACCGGCCACCACGGTAAATGTGTCGGCAACGGCCTTGTCGCTCTGGACAGGTTTGATCGACACGGTATCCCCATCAAATCCCAGGTCCGGCAGAATGCTGTTGTTTTCATAGCCTTTCACAATATCAAAAGATATGGTGGCCCCTTCCTCGGGCGTATCATTGAGGTCCAGGACAATATCGGCCACTCCGTCGTCGTCGACGTCGATTTCCAGGGTTTCTCCGCTTCCTTCGATGGTGGAACCCAGCCCGTACCCGGGATCATTTTCCACGGTCCAGGTTCCGTCGGAGTTATAGGTCAGGGTCAGGGGCTCTGACCCTTCAGGGTCCGGGGTGTACTCGGTCAGGTTGGAAGGGCTTGTTATTTCGATCTCCAGATCCGGGAAATCTCCTTCGTCAACGCTCAGTCCCGATATCCGGACCGTATCCGTGTGCTGGGCAACCAGGATGATTTCCATGACTCGGTCATAGGAGCCGTCTGTGCCGATGGAAAAGTTGTTGTCCGTCTCATCATAACCGATCTCGTAGCCCACACCGTATCCATCTTCCCGGGAGGCCTCGTTCATGGCGTCCTCAACGGCCTTGGCCAGCCCCTCCCGGGTATAGGTTCCGTTGGGAACGCGAGCTTCAATGGTCAGAATATTCTCGGTTCCAGTGCCGGGGTCTTCCTGAAACACAATCAGGTTGTTGCTTTCATCCACGAGAATCTCATCCTCGTAAAACAGATCGCAGCCGCAACAGCCAAGGGACAGAACCGTGTCCTCACCGGTCTTCAAACTGATGCAATCCTTACTGCCCTGGTAGGTCACACTTAAGGGATAGTCCTCATCGTCATAGGAGAAGGGGGCGGCCTGGTTATCGTCCCCGGCAAAGATGTAGCCGCCGTAAGCCTCGGTGTTGGCAAGATCCAAGAGCTGGTCCAGGTAAAGCACCATGTTTTCTGCGGCATTGACCCGGGCCTGGGTGGTGGCCGATGCATTGGCCAGTTGGGAACACAAGAGGTTGAGTTCCAGCATCAGATCTGCCATGGTTTCCAGGGTGGTCTCGGCACCGGTTAAAACGGTCTGGCCCTGGTAGACATTGGCCTGGATCTGTTTCAGGCAGGACAGGTTGGAGTCGATGTCGAGTATCCGGGCCATGCCCGCGGGGTCATCGGACGCAGAACTGACCCGGACGGTGCCTTTTTCATTGGCTTCGGCCAGATCGCTGGTCAGGCGGCCGAGTTGATAGGTGGCCTGTTTGTATATGCTTATGGATGGGACTCTCATGGTAATTCTCCTCAGTTGAAATCCGGTTTTCCAGACTACTGGAAAAGCTTAAATTTTCATGAAATATCCAACCCGAATCAGCGCACGGCCAAAAGGGTCTCAAACATCTCGTCCACTGCAGTCAACAGCTTGGCTGCCGCGGAATAGGCAGCCTGCTGGGCTGTGAGTTTGATCATCTCCTCATCCAGGGAAACCGCAGAGACCGAATCCCGCTGTTGCGTTAGCTGGTACACCAGGAGTTTCGAGTAATCCAGGGAAGTCTGAACGGACTGAACCCCATATCCGATGACGGAAGCCAGGGTGGCTTGGTAGTCATCCAGGCAGGTTTTTGAACTTGTTGCCGCGGCGGCCTTGCCCCGGGTATACTCCCACTGTTTCATGGAAAGGGTCTGATCCCGTGTATTGGCCATGGCCAGGGAATTGATATTGTCCGCGGAAGAGATCTCACCGGTGTCCTTATCCACCATGCCCGAGGCAAGATAATCCCCGTCCTCCAGGATCTTGTTCACGCCGATGGTCTGTGCATCTGTACCGGTAAAAAATGTGTTGAGGCCCAGGGCCGAGGCAAGGCCGCTGTCCCCGTCCTTGTCCCCTGCAAAGGCAAAGCTGAAATCCGATGGATCTGTTTCGGCCAGATCCATTTGAATGGTTCCGTCCCCGGTCACGGTCCGGTCAAAACGGATTTTAATATCCCCGAGCCCGTCCCCGTCCAGGTCCACCATGAATCCGTCGTCATCCCCGCCCTCTGGGATGATCTGCAGGGTGCCGCCGGAGGGATCGTTTTCAATTGTCCAGACCCCGTCGGACCGGGTGAAGCTAAGATCCTGGGCCGCCAGAGTCAGGGCCGTATAGTTGAGCACGGAGATCCGGGTGTTCTCCTGGCTGATCCCGTCGGCCCCGCTGTAGCTGATGTTTTCCATGGCGCAGTAGTCTTCATCTGTATCAAAGACCATTGTATGGTCCCTGGTGACCCTTGCGGTCACGCCGCCTGCACTTCGGTTGAACTCATCGGCAAAGGAATCCAGAGTCCAGTGCCAGTCGGACAGGGTCTCGGCCGTTCCGTCCCCGCCCCCGTCAAGGGAAAGGGCCCGGCCGGACTCGTCCGTGGTCACATAGAACACCTCCCCTTCCACCAGAGTGCCGCCGTTCAATTGGATGGTCATTCCGTCCACCTCCACGAAGACCGGGATATGGGATGCCGAACTGCCCTCTATGGTGAGGGTGCCTGAAGAGGACCCGGAAGACCATTCAATGACCAGGGGCTCGTCGTTGTCCGGAAGGCTGCCCCCGGACTTCACCCTGAACTCGTAGGTGTCGTCGATGCTGTTGGCCTTTCCTGCAACCGAGAGGTCCAGAAGATCGGCTTCACCGGCTTCATCGGTATTGATCCTCATGGTGTTGCCGGCCACAAGGCTGCCTTGGGATACCTCAAAAAAGAGGGTGGTTGATCCGTTCTCCTTTATCTCCACGGTCCCGGGTTCATCGATCTCCACATACCCGGATTCTCCGGTGGGCTTGCCGTCGCTGTCATAGATCTCCCAGTAGACGATGGCAGGATCCCCCCAGGTAACGGCCGAGGTGAAATTCTTCAAGGCATCCCCTGAGACCAGAATGTTGTTTTCCGGGGCATCGGCCCCGGTTCCGGTGCCTGTGGAAACGGCAAGGGAGGCATCCAGGCCCGTGTCCGTAAACCCGGTGATGGCCAGGGGGGTATCTGATTCAGCCGTCCTCACGATGGTGACGCTGGTCCCGTTTTTGACCACCTCGTATCCATCCGACGGAAGGGAGGCTGAAAGGGCGCTGTAAAGCTGCTCGGCCTGTTCCTCATCCGTAAGCCCGGTGCCTGGATCGGTGACGTTATAGGAAACCGTGTACCCGTCCACTTCAAAGGAGACAAGATCACCGTCGCTGAAATTGGCATACCCTCCCGTGCCCCCGAGGGTGATCATGCCGTTGCCCCCGCCTGCGCGCCCTTTTGTGCCGAAGAGCCCTGCCAAGGAGGTATCGGAGGAGGTGATCTCCATGCCCGGGTCCAGGAGAATGGTCACGGAACCCGTGAGCACGGCCGCCGTATCATAGATGCCGCCGGCCTCCCCCACAAGGATGGTTGCCGAACCACTGCCGCTGCTTGAGCATCCGGGAAGGGAAAAGCCGAGACAGTCGTCCGCAGTGTTGTCTGGTGTGGCACTTTCCTGGTCGGTGCCGTCAAAGTCGAGCTGGCCGTCTCCTATGGCCGTGCCGGTGCCCAGGGTGGTAACGTCCATGCTGGCGTCGTTGCCCGTATCCCCGGAAGCGGCAGACAGGATAAGGCCGGTTCCGTCCGTGGTCCTGACAATGACCTGCCCCGTGGCCTCGTTCAACTCTACTGTAAAGGGCTCGTCTGAAATCTGATTGGAAATGGCACCATAAAAGACCTGGGCCATCTCATCGGCGTCCGTGGTATCCACATCGGTCAGATCCACGGTGACCGTAACCAGCTCGGAAGGCGTGGCATCGGTGGCAACGGTCAGGGTAAGGGTATCTCCGGCATTAAAATTCTGGAAATTGTCCAGGGCCACCCCGGCATTGTCAACCACCCCAAAGTCCTGGATCCCGATTGTGGCTCCCGAGGCGCTTTCAATGGAGGTGCCGTTTACCAGGAGATCCGTATCCCCGTTGGTCTGGTTGATTTTTTGGGCAGCCGACTCCAGGGCATCCTCAAATTGTTCCCCAAGGGTCCCGGCAGAGGAATCCACGGTGAATTCCACGATCTCTTCCTGGCCGTCCACATGGAGGGTGAAGCTTAAGATATCACCGTCCTGGGCATTGGTGACCCCGTTCAGGCTGAATTCAGCCTCTGTGCCAGAGGCATTGGCCGAGATGCCGTCAATGTCGTTTAATTCCGCTGCAATCTGAGCGGCGCTCCGCCTTGCGCCGGAGCCGGAATCGCTGATCCGTACCCTCTGGTTTTCTTCCCCGCCGGTGATGATCAGGACCTGTTCGGCCAGGGCTGCGTTTAGGGCGTCGGCCACACTGCCGGAGGCAGACGAGGTGATCCCGCCTCCGGCCAGGGACTGGGCAAGGCTCTGTTCCCCCAGCACTCCTCCGTCGATCACGGTGAGTTCATAGGTGGAATTGGCCCGGCCCGTGCCCAGGATATCAAAGATCTCGGCCTGGGAGATGCCCATGTCCACCAGAACGGTCTGGTAGGTGCTAATGGATGACCCGCTGTTCTGGATCACCATGGAAAAATCCTTTAGATAATCGATCTTGTCCCCATAGGCCAGGCTGTTCAATACCCCGCTCTCTCCTGTGGCATAGGTGCCCTCCAAAGGCCCGGAAAAATAGGACTGGCCGGTTCCCTGGGAATGCTGATAGTTTAAGGTCCAGATCAGGTTCGAAACCAGTTCGTTCAGGTTGGCCAGGGTTTCCGGGAGCGCGGCATCCCTGATCGTCAGTGATCCGGCCAGGGAACCGCCTGAAATATCATCGGTGATATCGTGGGTGGTGCCGGAGACGCCGCACCAGTATACCCGGTCATCAGAGACCTGAAGGGGATGGGAGATATAGTCTTCCACCAGGGGAAGGCCTCCGCCCGTGGAAATCAGGTAAGAGCCGTCCTCCTTGACCGTTAGGTCGATGTCGATGAGTTCTCCCAGTTCGTCGACCAGGGCGTTGCGCCGGTCGCTTAAGTCATTGGCATTTGCCCCTGAACTTTCCGCTGTCATGATTGCCTTGTTCAGGGCGGCCAGTTCTGCGGTAATGGAGTTTATATCGCCCATGGCCGAAGAGATTTCCCGATCCAGGTCCTGGACAAGATCTCCAAGAGATTGGCTGATTTCGTTGAGGCGCTGGGCCAGGGCCAGTCCGGATGTATAGACCTTCTCCTGTTCCGTGGCCACGGAAGGGGTGTTGCTCAGGGATTCCCAGGCGCTCCAGTAGTTGTCCAGGAGAGTGTTGAGGCTGTCGGCTGAATCTTCTGAAAAGAGGTCCTCGATTTGGGTCATATAGACCAGTTCCTGTTCCAGGGCCGCCTGGGTGGACACTTCCGTGGTCAGCCGGTTTTCCAGAAGCTGGTTGATTTCCCGGGTTACCGACGCTACGGTTACCCCGGTCCCGTAAATCTGTCCGCCCGAGGAGATGTATTTTGTGGTCCCGTATTCAAGGGTTTGGATGCTGTACGTGGTGTTGTCCGCATTGGCGGCGTTCTGCCCGGTGACGCTGATGGCGGCCTGGTAGGTTCTGAGGGCGGATTGGGCCATGTTCAGAATGGCGTTGAGACTGCTCATTCTCCTCCTCCCTGATTGGCATAGCGGGATACGGCCCAGATCCGGTTCATGGCACCCTTGAACATGATGATGTTTTTGCGGGTCGCCTCAATCAGGGCCCTGTTCTCCTCCTCAAGCTCCCTGGCCAGGGGAAGAAGAACCTCTTCCCGGTCCGGGGTGAGTCCGGGGATGGTCCTCAGCCGGTTTGCCAGGGTCCGGGGGCAGGTGCGGGGCAACTCCTTTTCAGCCATTCGGATCAGCTGGTCACGGATGGAACCCACCAGGTTCTCCAGGCGGTTGATGCAGTTGTTTTTTCTTAAAGTCAGTTTGGTAAGGGTTCGGGTTTCGAAATTTGACCCTGCCTCGTGTTCGGCTTCCAGCAATTTTTGCAGTTCCCGGTGAAGGGCCAGGGTCCGGACCATCTTTCTTTCCAGGGTATGGAAACCGTCATTCTCTGCAGTTTTTTTAAACAAGGGTGTCATATCGCCTCCCTATCGTTTCATGGAAATTACCGTGCTCATCATCTCGTCTACGGTGGTGATCACTTTTGCATTGGCCTCGTAGCCGTTTTGAAGCTCGATCATGGAAACAAATTCTTCGGAGATATCCACGTTGGATATCTCAAGGGTATAGGAGCTCAGTTCCCCAAGCCCGTTTTCCCCGGCTGAGTTTGTGATGGCCGACCCGCTGTCCGTGGTTTCCGAGTAAAGATTCCCCCCTTCGCTTTTCAGGCCGTTGGGATTGTTAAAATCTGCCAGGGCGATATTGAACAAAGCCAAAAGCTGACCGTTGTCGTAGGTGCCGGTCACCGTGCCGTCGGATGATACTTCCACCCCTGTCAGATCGCCGGGGGGATATCCGTCCGCATCGTGGTAGGTGGTTGAGGAGGACTCGCCGTACTGGGTGGTGGAAAGGGAATCATTGACCCAGTTATTGCCGTCCCAACGGGAACCGATGTTCAAGGAAATATTAGTTCCCGTTGTACCGTATTCCCCGCCGAGGAAGTCCGTGCTGAACTGAAAATACCCGGTATCCTTAGCCTCGTCAGTGGAGCATTCCCGCCAGACGCTGGAGCCTGAGATGTCAAAGGTGATCACGCTCCGGTCATCCAGGGGATGGGTGTCGGTGCCGGAGGATAAGTCTTCTGCAAAGGTAAAGACGATGTCATCCCTGTCATCCTCGCCCCCGGAACCGTCCAGGTCTATCACCGCCTCTGTCTTATCTCCGGAAAGAGTGGCATTGCTGTATTCGGCAGGGGGCACGTCCGGGTCCACGTCAAAGCTCAGGGTTTCCCCGCCCCCAAGGGTGGCAGCGGCCCCTGAGGTAACGTTAAAGGTCATGTCGGTGGACCCGTTTCCGTCAAAATCAATGGCCACGCTGTTGTTCCCGGTGGTGACAATATCGGCCTCGGCGTATTCGGCCGGCGGGGTGGGATTGATGCCAAAGGAAACGGTCTCACCTGCGGCTGTGACGGCCGAGTCAAAGGTATACTGAATGGTGGAGGCCTGGGCCGCGTTGGTATCCCAGATTTCGACTTGAACCTGGGTGCTGCTGCTTTCCGCGGCCACGACAGTCACGTTGAGTCCGCCGTCATTGGTCACATTCCACTGGGTGCCGTCCCACTCCAGCACAATATCACCCGTCGTGGCCACGGCCCCTTCGTCCCCTGACGTGATGACGGACAGGGTCATGTCCGCGTCAAATGAATTGTCCTCATCCACGAGATCGGCTTTCCTGAGGGCCTGGTTCCAGTCCCATGCCCCGAGGGCGGCGTTGTACATCAGGTCCACATCCTCCACCGCCATGGTCAGGCCTTTGGCATTGTTGATCGTCATGTTGGCCGGGGCGGTGTTGACGGCCGCCGCATTATTGGTGGACGGGTCCGTCACCAGGGTGCCTGCCGCAGCTGCGTCTTCCGGGTTGCTCCAATACCAGGCCTCGGTCACGGGATTCCAGATAATGCTCAGGCCTTCCGCGTCCCGGGTCATGATGCTGGGGTCATTGATGCCATATGTGGTATTGCCGATGGCGTCCCCGGTATAGAAGACCTCCTCAAGATCCTGGACATGGAGATCCGTGGTGTCGTTGACATCAAAACTGAGGGTATCCCCGGCCATGGCATTCTTGTCAAGCTTGATCTTCAGGTCCGCTTCTTCAGTACCGCCGCTGCTGGTGGGATCCAGAACCAGGTGGATGTTCTGGTCATCGGAATAGATGATCTCCGCGTTCTTGTAATTGTCCGGCAGGCCGGCCGTATTAAGGACCCACTTACTGCCGTCAAAGGTCATTTCAATGCCGTACCCGTCTACCAGCATGGCTTCCGAATCTTCGATTTCAAAGTTGATGTCGTCCACGGTGTTGTTCCCGGCGGTCGCAACATTTCCCACCCGGCCGGTGAACTCTTCCATGGTCATGCTGATGATATGGCCCGAGTTTTCCGAAAATTCAATGGTTCCCCGGGCCAGAAGTCCCTGGGAGGAACTGCCCTGGACCAGGGCCCGGTTGTCCTCTTCCGGGTCGCATACGATGATGTACTCCCAGGTGGTGCCCGATTTTTTATCGTAATAGACGGTGACTTCATGGGCAGATCCCAGGGAGTCATAGACCGTTACCGGGCACGCGTGTTCGTAGGTATCCGATGTAACCGTGGTGGTCTCCCCGGCTTTGTACTCATATTTATTGGACAGGACTGAAGGATTGGCGTTTGCATCCGAGTCCAGATTGGTGATAACAGTCATCTCCTTGGTCTTTTCCGGCGAGCTGGTGAATTCGGTTAATATGAGATCGGTGATGGCGCCGATCGAGTCCCCTTCTTCATCCACGTTCCACCCCTGGAGCACGTATCCTCCTGAGTTGACCAGAGCGCCGCTCTCGTTAAAGAAAAAATTGCCGGCACGGGTATAATAGGTCTCATCCGAACCTACCTGGGAGACAATGAAAAAGCCGTCCCCGCCGATGGCCAGGTCCGTGGCGTTTCCTGTTGTTTGAGGGGAACCGTCTGAAAAGTTCTGGGTGACGTTTTCCACGGACATGCCCAGTCCAACCTGGGCCGCACCGGCCTGGGTCCCGATGGTCCGGTAAAGGGTGTCGGCAAAGGTGGTATTCCCTTTTTTAAACCCGACCGTATTGATGTTTGAAATATTGTTACTGGTGACCTGGAGGGCTTTGCTCATATTGCCCAGGCCGCTGGTGCCAGTGTAAAGGGAACCGGATAGAGACATGATGTACTCCTTATGGTTTATGAAATAAATTCATGGTAACGGCAATGCTGAAGATTATCGGACAGATGTAACCGTGGACAGAGAGACCAGGCGGCCGGATTCCCCCAGTTCCAGGTACTGCACGCCGTTTACGATCTGAATGGCGGTGACTTCCCCGGATATGGGTGTTGTGGCGTAGGAACCGCTGGCGGTCTTCACCGTATAGTAGTAAAGCCCGTCAGAAACTCCATAGCCGGTATCTGAGGTCGCATCCCATGGGACCGTGTTATCCCCGGTCGTGGTATCCGCCTCATCCACCTCAATGGTGGCCACGACCTCGTTGTTGGCATTGTAAATCGTAATGGTAACCGCCTCCGAGGTTTCCAGGTGGAAATTTAAGTCCCCTCCATTGATCTGACCCTCAGCTACCCGGACAATAGGGTAGTTGGAACTCACGGTTCTACCCAGGTAGTCCATAATGGAGGTGGCATCATCGTCGGAAGAGTTCTCGGGTTCCGTTACGCTGGTAACGGACGAGGGGTCAAGCAGCACTCCGCCCACCACCAGATAGGGCTTGCCGTTCTGGTAAACCACCGAATTCACCGTACCCGTGATGGTGGAGGTAACCTTTTCATAGCCGGATCCGGCATTGGCCATAACCGTATAGGTGTAGGTGCCTTCATCAACCGCGTCTCCGTTGGCATCGGTGCCGTCCCAGGCGATGAGATAGGATCCGGCCTCCTGCTGTCCTTCCTCCAGGGTCTTCACTGTATTGCCGTTTTCATCCTGGATCACAACAACCACATCAGCCGGTTTGGACAGGGTGTAAAATCCCGAGGTGACACTGCCGTCCTCTACGGTCATGGTATTGGCAATGGCCGTTACCTGCATACCGACATAGTCCGTGGCATTGGTAGCGGAGTCGGAGTCAGCGGCCGTCTTGAGCATTTCATCCATCTTTCCATTCAGATTGATCAGTTGCTCCACCTGTGTAAACTGGGCCAGCTGGTCGGTAAACTGACTGGTATCGGCCGGATCCAGGGGGTTCTGATTCTCAAGCTGGGCCACCAGCAGGGTTAGAAAGTCTTCGGACCCGATCTCGTCATTGGCGTTTGTGTCTTCTTTCTCATAAGCGGTATATTGGGCAATAAGGGACTCCAGCGCTGCATTCCCAACGGATGAGGTAGACATGTCTCCTCCTATTTAATTGTTTATGGTTCTTCCCGGTTCAAAACCCCGGTTTGCTTACTTAAATCGTATCAATAAAGGTGCCCCTGAAATCCTGCATGGGAGTTAATCCCGGATAGGCCGGGTTTGTATCATCGGATTGGGTTTGGCTGGATCTTCGCGGGCAATTCCATGGGGTGAAATAAAACCTCTTTCCCAAAGAACGGACCGAAAAACTAGAAAAAACGGCTTTGTTCTAGTTTTGATAACCAACCTTATGACACTTTGGTGTGATAAAAATTAGAAATTCCTGTTTTATCAATGGACAAGGCAGAAGTTAAAACGGAAAAATTTACCTATCTTTTATTTTGAACAAGGTATTGATTCCCGGGAACCCGGGTCCTGGGTTCAGGATGATTTTTACAGATAAAATCTCACCAACTTGGTTTTTCTTCCGAGAGGAAATGGTCGGCAATCCCGGGTTGATTTCAGAATCAATCCCTTGATAAATATGCTCTTTAGGGTATTCTCCGGTCTAAAGCCATTTTGGAAAACACTCGATATGGAGTCCAAAGCACCCGGCAGAAATTGCCGGAAAATTTTTTAAGGAGACATTCCCATGTCAACCGGATCAATTACTTCTTTAGGATTGGGATCATCCCTGGATCTTCAGGGGATGCTGGATGTCCAGCGGGAGGCGGATGAGTCAATAAACGGCCTGAAGCTGGATGAAATCGAAGACCAGACAGCAATAAAGGACCAGCTCAACTCCGTACTCAACCAGCTGCTCTCCATGAAAACAACCTCTTTAGGTCTTTCCCTGTCTTCCAATTATCTATACCGGTCTGTTACGGTTTCAGACTCGGACATTGCAAAGGCCACGGCCCAGGACGGCACCGCAACCGGGTCCTACCGGGTTACTACCAGCCGTCTGGCCACGGCAAGTTCCTATATCTCCGAAGGGGTGTCCTCTTCATCGGCCAGTGTCTACGTGCCCACGGTTGTGGAGTCCACCCAAGGCTTTACCGGTACGGACATTGTCCTGGCACAAGGGGAGACCATGGAGGTTTCATATGGTCTTGAAGATGATCCTGAAGTCTTTATCATTACCGGGACAGCCGGGGGAATGACTGCGGCGGATTTGGTTTCTGCCGTCAATTATAGCGCCGCCAACCAGGATAATGGAGGAAATCCCCTGGTCACGGCCTCGACCTATACGGACAAGGAGGGAAAAACCCGTATCCGGATTGAGGCGGCTTCCGGGGAAACCGGGGAGGGGAACCGGGTCAGTGTATCCGGGTCTGATATCGGGTTTGCTGCGGAGGTTTCCGAACTCTCTTTTAAGCTGGGGGAGGACGGTGAGGTCTACACCATTTCCGTCCCGGCCGAGACCACCCTGGAAGGACTGGTCAAAAGGATCAGCGAGGATGAGGACAACCCAGGGGTCACCGCCACCATTATTGATACCGGCACCGGGGACAACCCCTATCAGATGGTCCTGACGTCCAAGGACACGGGAGAGGATTCCCGGATCATCATGGTCAGCGAACCTCCCGGTCTGGACCTGAAAGAAAAAGAGGGGAAAGGCTATACCATGACAGGGGATGACTCCATCTCCTTTGACTCCCCTGTCACCATTGACGCAACCAACAATGCCGTTGTCTTTCAGGAAGATACCGGAGACGGATACGGGAGTGAGCTGACCGCCACCATCGAAGAGGGAAGCTATTCAAGTGCGGAGGAACTGGCCCGGGCCGTTGAACTTGCCCTGGAAAACGAATCCAAGCTCAAGGGTGAAGGAAAGGATTATAAGGTCTACATTGACTCGGATACCGGAAAGATGGGCATCCATGAAGCCGGAACATTGGAAGGACTTTCCGTCAACTGGGGGGACACGGACAGCACCGCTGCTTCTGTCCTGGGATTTTCCGAAAATATGGAACTCACCCCGGCAGATTCTTCCCTCAATGCCGAGATAACGGTCGGCGGCAATTCCTACCAGCGCCAGGACAACACAAGCCTGACCGACATCATTGAAGGGGTGACCCTGTCTCTGTACTCCACGGGAGTGACCACCATCAGTATCGGTGCCAGCACCAGCAGCGTGGAAGATCAGATCAAGAGCCTGGTCGAGACCTATAACAATCTGATTGCCGAGATTGATGAAAACGATGACTATAACGAAGATGAGGGGACCTGGGGCACCCTGGCCCGGAGCTCCACGGCAAAGACCCTGAAGCAGTCCCTCAAGACCCTGTTCAGCGCCACGGCGGATACCGGCGGCAGCTTCACGAGCCTCCTGGACCTGGGAGTTGAGTTCAACGATGACGGCAGCATCACCTTGGACGAAAACATATTGAGCCAGCGGCTGTCGGAAGATTTTGAAGAGGTCCAGACCCTGCTCCTGGGGACGGACACGGTAACCGGCCTGGCCGATATCCTCAATGAAAAGATCGGAAACTATGCTCTGTCTGACGGCTATATCGATACGGAAATCGATGTGATAGCCGAAAAGATCAGCCGCCTGAAAAATTCTTATACAACCCAGGCAGAGCGCCTGGAAAAAAAGTACGAGATCATGACTGCAGAGTATACGGCTCTGGACAGCTATCTTGCGCAGATCGAGTCCACTCGTTCTTACATAGAGCAGATGCTGTCTTCCGATGGTGGCGATGACTAACCCGGATTCCGGATCAGGGTGAAACCTCTTCCTTGAGCATGCAGCAGGCGATTTTGTGGATGGGGTTTCCCCGGGAATCATAGGCCAGGTTGCCGGGCTGGATCAGCTTGTTCATGACGCATCCCTCGGGGATGGTAAGGTTGAACAATTCCCGCTCTGTGACGGGCGGATTCGGCTCAAGCCGGTTGTCAACGATGGTGTAGGAATGGAGGGGATGATCCTCGCAGATCGGGCATTGATAGACCCGGCCGTTGGGAAAGACAAAATAGTTTTTGGCCACATTCCCCGCACAGAGAAACTCTTCTCCAGGCTCCAGAAACACTTTGGGATAGGTAACCCTGACCCCGTATCCGGCAATGGTTTCCGCCACCTTTGGGATGATGTCCAGCCAGGTTTCCTTTGTGACCTGGCCCGGGGTTTTGTCATTTCCCGACTCCCCCCTCAGGCCGATGACCTGGATGAAAAAGCGTTCCAGTCCCAGGTCTTTGACCAGACCTACCATATGCCTCAGTTCGTGGATGTTTTTTTCCGAAACCGTATAGATCATGGAGCAGGAAAAATTCTTTTTCACGGCCTTTTCAATCCCCGTCATCACGGCATCAAAGCTGCCCTTTCCCCTTATGCGATCGTTGGTCTCTTTTGTGGCCCCGTCCAGGGAAAAGCTTAAAAAATCGAGTTCTTCCGGGTTGATTTTGTCCAGGATATCGTGGAAAAGAAAGCCGTTGGTATCAATGGTGACGGAGTTGAACCGTAACCGCCGGGCCTCTTTCACGGCCAGGGAAAGGTCCGGGTGCAGGGTGGGTTCCCCCCCCAGGAAGATGACATTGGTATTTTGGTTTTTCGAGGCGAACAGCCGGAGCCACTCCCGGATGGTTTCGATATCCAGCCTTTTTTTCCCGTGCTGGCTCCGGTTGATATAGCAGTGGGAGCAGGACAGGTTGCATTGGGTGAGGATGTGAAAAAACAGGTTGGATGCGTCCCGGGAAAAGGCCACGGTTTTCTTTTGCATCTGATTTGCCTTATCTTTGCAAGAGTCGATTATCCCATGCACTGCTTGGTGAAGTTGGGATCAAAGGGGACCGGGTAATTGCCGTCAAAACAGGCCTTGCAGAAGTTCTGTTCGGGATTTTCAACCCCCGAGGCTTCCATCATCCCCTCAATGGACAGGTATTGCAGAGAGTCCAGGCCCAGGTACTCCCTGAGATCGTCCAGGGGCATGCTGGCGGCGATCAGCTCTCCCTTGGAAGAGAAATCAATGCCGTAGTAGCAGGGAAACTTATGGGGCGGGCAGGAGATGCGCATGTGGACCTTTTTCACCCCCAGCTCCCGCAGGGCCCTGACCCTCGTCTTGGCCGTGGTTCCCCGGATGATGGAGTCTTCGATAATAATGATGTCCTTGCCTTTGATGAGTTCCCGGACCGGGTTAAGCTTGACCCGGACCGCAAAATCCCGCATGGACTGGGTGGGCTGGATAAAGCTGCGGCCCACATAGTGGTTCCGGATCATGCCCATTTCAAAGGGAATTCCCGATTCCTCGGCATAGCCGATGGCCGCGTAGTTGCCCGAATCCGGGAAGGGCATGACCAGGTCCGCATCCACGTGGGATTCCCGTGCCAGGCGCCGGCCGTGGGCCTTTCTCATCTCATAGACATTTTTGCCGTCAATGGTGGAGTCGGGCCGGGCAAAGTAGATATACTCGAAGATACAAAGGGATTTATGCTCGGCCGCCTTGGGGTGGCGGATGCTTCGAATCCCGTCTTCGTTGATGATGACGATCTCCCCCGGGTCGAGTTCCCGGATGAACTCGGCCTGGATCAAATCAAAGGCGCAGGTTTCCGAGGCCAGGACATAGTGGCCGTTGAGCTTGCCCAGGGCCAGGGGCCTGAATCCGTTGGGGTCTTTCATGCCGATGATCTCTCCCTTGCAGGTGAGCAGGATCATGGAGTAGGCCCCCTCGATCTTGGAGACGGCCTTTAAAATGGCGTTTTCATAGTCTCCTTTGATCAGGTTTTTGATAAAGAGATGAAGAAAGACCTCCGAGTCCATGGTGGTCTGGAAGATGGAGCCCTGGGCTTCCAGTTCTTCCCTCAGGATATGGGCGTTGACCAGGTTTCCGTTGTGGGCCAGGGCATAGGAGCGGTGGCGGTGATTGACCAGAAAGGGCTGGGCATTGGCCAGAACGGAATCCCCGGTGGTGGAGTATCTCACATGACCGATGGCCGATCCCCCTTCGATGCGCTCCAGGTCGTCTATATTGAAGATCTCCGGCACCAGGCCCATGCCCTTGTGGGAGAAGATCTTGTCGTTAATTCCCCGGTTCACCGAGATGCCTGCACTTTCCTGGCCCCGGTGCTGGAGGGCATAGAGACCGAAATAGGTGATCTTGGCTGCCTCGGGATGTTTGTAAAGACCAAAGACCCCGCATTCGTCCCTGGGCCGCTCTGTTTCTATTGAGGATAAATTACACATTTTCCTTGTGATACTCCTGGATGGGTTTTACGGAAAGGGTTTTCTTTTTCATGGCCTGGATGGCACTGCAGATGGCCCGGGTTCCGTCGGTGGTGGTGGAATAGGGAATCTTATACTTGATGGCCGCCCTCCGGATCTCATAGCCGTCCCGCTGGGTCTGGCTGGAGGATCCGGTATTCAGAATGAGCTGGATCTCCTTGTTTTTTACCGCATCCACCACGTGGGGGCGGCCCGAAGAGACCTTTTTGATCCGCTTTGCCGGGACATTGTTCTCTTCCAGGAACATGGCCGTTCCCCGGGTGGCCATGATGGTAAATCCCATTTCATGGAAGTTCCGGGCAACGGGCAGGGCCGCTTCCTTGTCCTTGTCCTGGACCGAGATGAACACGGTGCCCTCCTTGGGCAGCTTCTGGCCGGCGGCAAACTGGGCCTTGGCCACGGCTGCCCCCAGGTCCTCGTCAATGCCCATGACCTCGCCTGTGGATTTCATCTCCGGCCCCAGAACCGGGTCCACGTGGTCAAAGCGGTCAAAGGGCATGACCGCCTCCTTGACGCAAAAATAGGGGGGAATGACCTCCCGGGTGAATCCCAGCTCCTTCAGGGTTTTGCCCAGCATGATTTTGGTGGCCAGCTTGGCCAGGGGGACGCCGATGGCCTTGGACACAAAGGGGATGGTTCTTGAAGCCCTGGGGTTGACCTCTATGATGTAGACCGTGTCGTTCATGATGCCGAACTGGATGTTCATCAGCCCTTTTACGTTCAGCTCCTTTGCAATGGCCCGGGCCGCATCGGCCATCTCGTCGATGTGCTCCTGGGCAATGGAGTAGGGGGGCAGGACACAGGCAGAGTCGCCGGAGTGGATTCCGGCTTCTTCAATATGCTCCATCATGCCGCCGATAATGGTGGTCTCCCCGTCGGAAATGGCGTCCACATCCAGTTCAAAAGCCTCTTCCAGGAACTTGTCAATGAGTACGGGCTTGTCCGGGGAGGCCTGGACGGCCAGGTCAAAGTACTCCTCCAGGTCGGCCTCATCATAGACGATCTTCATGGCCCTTCCCCCGAGGACAAAGGAGGGTCTGACCATGACCGGATATCCGATATCCCGGGCAACGGCCCTGGCCTCTTCATAGGAAAAGGCGATCCCGTTTTCGGGCTGGCGCAGATTCAACTTGTTGAGCATTTCCTGGAAAAGGTCCCGGTCCTCGGCCCGGTCAATGCTCTCCGGGCTGGTCCCGATGATGGGAACCCCGGCCTTCTGAAGGTCCGTGGCCAGATTCAGCGGGGTCTGGCCCCCGAACTGGACAATGACCCCATGGGGATTTTCCTTTTCAACGATGTGGAGAACGTCCTCCCGGGTCAGGGGCTCGAAGTAGAGTTTGTCCGAGGTGTCATAGTCCGTGGAAACGGTTTCCGGGTTGGAGTTGACCATGATGGACTCCACCCCCTCTTCTCTCAGGGCAAAGGAGGCATGGACGCAGCAATAGTCAAATTCAATCCCCTGGCCGATGCGGTTGGGTCCGCCCCCCAGGATGATGACCTTTTTCCTGTCAGATACCCGGGCCTCACATTCGGTCTCATAGGTGGAGTAATAATAAGGGGTGGCGGCCCGGAATTCGGCGGCACAGGTGTCCACCAGCTTGTAGACCGGCACGATTCCCAAGTCCTTGCGGGTTTTTTCCACCTGCTTGTCGGTGAGCCCGGTGAGAAAGGCCAGCTGCTTGTCCGAGAACCCGTACTTCTTGGCCTTTTCAAAAAGATCTTTTGGCAGGTCCTTGCCGGCCAGGCGGATCTGTTTTTCCAGGTCAACGATCTGCTTCATCTGGTGGAGAAACCAGGGGTCAATGGCGGTCATCTCGTGGAGCATGGTAATGGGCATGCCGTGCTCCAGGGCGTATTTGATATAGAAGATCCGCTGGGAATTGGGTGTGGAGAGTTTGTATTCCAGTTCATTTCCGGAAACGCTTCCGGGCTCCGGGTCCTTGCCGTCGGCCCCGAATCCGGCCCGGCCGATTTCCAGGGAGCGCAGGCCCTTTTGAAAGGATTCCTTAAACGTCCGGCCGATGGACATGGTTTCCCCCACGGACTTCATGGCCGTGGTCAGGATATCCTCGGCTTCGGGGAATTTTTCAAAGGTCCACCTGGGGATCTTGATCACGCAATAGTCGATGGAGGGTTCAAAACAGGCCATGGTTTCGCCGGTGATATCGTTGGGGATCTCGTCCAGGGTGTATCCCACGGCCAGTTTGGCGGCTATCTTGGCAATGGGAAAGCCCGTGGCCTTGGAGGCCAGGGCCGAACTCCGGGAGACCCTGGGGTTCATCTCCACCACGATGATGTCCCCGTTGTCGGGATTTACGGCAAACTGAACATTGGAGCCCCCTGTGTCCACGCCGATCTCCCGGATAATGGCGATGGAAGCATCCCGCAGGTTCTGGTATTCCTTGTCCGACAGGGTCTGGGCCGGGGCCACGGTAATGGAATCCCCGGTGTGAACCCCCATGGCATCAATGTTTTCAATGGAGCAGATGATGACCACGTTGTCGGCATGGTCCCGCATGACCTCCAGTTCATACTCTTTCCAGCCCAGGACAGACTCCTCCAGCATGACCTGGGTGATGAGGCTGGCATCCAGCCCTGCCTTGGAGAGCCGGGCCAGTTCTTCCGGGTTATAGGCAACCCCGCCCCCGGTTCCTCCCAGGGTAAAACTGGGCCGCACGATGATGGGAAATCCAATGCGGCGGGAGACCTCTTCCACCTCATGCATATTGGTGGCAAACCCGCTCTTGGGAATCCGGAGGCCGATCTTTTTCATGGCATCCCGGAAAAGCTCCCGGTCCTCGGCCTTGTTGATGGCTTCAACAGAGGCCCCGATCATCTCGATATTGTACTTTTCCAATATCCCGGTCTTCGCCGTTTCCAGGGCCGTGTTCAGGGCGGTCTGGCCCCCCAGGGTGGGCAGCAGGGCATCGGGTTTTTCCTTTTCAATGATCTTGCACAGGGCCTCGGGGGTGACCGGCTCGATATAGACCCGGTCGGCTGTTTCCGGATCGGTCATGATCGTTGCCGGGTTGGAGTTAATCAGGACCACCTCAAATCCTTCTTCCTTCAGGGCCTTGCAGGCCTGGGTGCCGGAATAGTCGAATTCGCAGGCCTGGCTGATGATGATGGGTCCTGCCCCGATGATCAGGATCTTGTGGATATCGTTACGCTTTGGCATGTTCAATCACTTTTGCAAACTGGTTAAAAAGATAGGCCGCATCATGGGGGCCGGGGGAAGCTTCGGGATGGTATTGGACGGCAAAGGCCCGGACTTCGTCGTTTTTCAGGCCTTCCAGGGAATCCTCATTCAGGTTGATGTGGGTGAGGATTGAGTTTTCTTTGTCCAGGGTATTTAAGTCCACGGCAAATCCGTGGTTCTGGGAGGTGATCTCCACACGGCCGGTATCCAGGTTTTTCACGGGCTGGTTTCCTCCCCGGTGGCCGAATTTGATCTTCAGGGTTTTGCCCCCCATGGCTAACCCTAGAAGCTGCATTCCCAGGCAGATGCCGAAAATGGGGGCAATTCCGAGAAGCTGTTTAATGGTATCCACGGCATAGGTCAGGGGTTCCGGGTCTCCGGGTCCGTTGGACAGGAAAATTCCCTCGGGCTTTAAGGCCTTTATGGTCTCTGCATCTGTCCCGGCCGGAACCACCAGAACCTCGCACCCGGCCCTTTCCAGGCAGCGGATGATATTATACTTTATGCCGAAATCCAGGGCCACCACAGAGTGCTTTTTCCCCCGAAAATGCCAGATCAGGGGATCTTTGAGTTTGTCTGCACTGAAGTACTCGGGCTGGTTGTACTTCCAGAAATAGGGCTTTTTGCAGGTCACCTTGCCCACCAGGTCTGCGCCTTCCATTGGGGGGACGGCTTTTGCTTTTTCCACCAGGGAAGCGGGATCCAGATCCGATGTGGAGATCACGCCCCGCAGGGCTCCGGATTTACGGATATGCCGGGTCAGGGCCCGGGTGTCCAGGTCTTCGATCCCTAGAATATGGCCTTTTATCAGGTAGTCGGCCAGGGTGCCCCTGGATCTGAAATTGGAGGGAAAGTCCTGGTACTCCTTAATGATAAAGGCTGCCACCTGGATCCGGTCCGATTCAACATCTTCGGGACAGACCCCGTAATTTCCGATCAAAGGATAGGTCATGGTGACCATCTGGCCGGAATAGGAGGGATCGGTCAGAATTTCCTGGTATCCGGTCATGCTGGTGTTAAAAACCACCTCTCCGCCGGCTTCTCCCGGTCCTGTGAAACTCCTGCAGGGAAAAGTCCTGCCGTCTTCCAGGGCTAATAATGCTTTCATGTTAACTCACACCTGTTCAATTTTATATGTCATGGACTTCCGGGCATTCCCCGGACTCCCATACTTATATGTTTACCCCTTTTATAATGAACCTCCCTCAATATCATAAAATGAGGGGATTTAGCAAGACGGTATTTGCCTGGAATTTTTATGGAATTTCGATAAAACCGATAAAATCAAAGAAAATTAAATTCTCCTCTCCCATGATTTGTTCTGTTTTAGGGAACCTTCACTTTTTTCCTTTTTTATGAACGATTGAAAGCCTGTCCGGCCCGGCAAAAACAAGAGAGGAATTTCACATCGTACCCGGCAATTCAAGAGAAAACCTTTCCAAGGTAAAAAATAGATCCGGAAGTATGGGTTTGGCACATGTTTTGCTATTGGCACATGTCTTGCTATGCTTATGAAAAGATAAATTAAACGTTTGCAGGGCTTCATTGGATTTTGGGCGGGGATAGCCCTTCCGGTTCCAGGGAAGGATGAACCCTTTTGGTAAATTAACCTAGTTTAAAAAATGACCTGTGATGAAAAAGATATTAATCGTTGACGGCAATGATGAAACGCGTGACGGGCTGGCAGCTGAATTCCGGTCCCATGACGGATTCCGGGTCTTTTTGGAGAAGAGTGCGGCAATGGCTGTCAAGCTTGTCGGATCCCGGCAGATTGACGTTCTCATCACCGGCGTAGACCCCCCGGAGACGGATGGGTTTAAGCTGGTCTCCCATGTGAAAAAACAGAGCCCAGAAACCCAGATTATAGTGATTGCAGATCATTTTTCAGACCAGGTGGTCCAACATTTAAAAACCCTTGGTATCTCCCATTGCCTGAACAGGCCGGTAGAGACGGAGGCTCTTGTTGATTTGATCTTTCAGGGAACAAAACAGCCCCCCCAGAGCAGCATTCACGGCGTGGCCCTATCCTCTTTTCTTCAGCTTATGAGCCTTGAGCAAAAGACATGCACCCTCAGTATCCAAACCGAGACAGACCAGGGCAAGATCTTTTTTATGAATGGAGAGGTCATTGGAGCCCGGACCGGAGAACTGAACGGCAAACAAGCTTTTTATAGGATTATGGAATGGGGCGACCCCAATATAAAGCTTACTGCGGGATGCCGGGCAGACCGCAGGGAGATCAACCTTCCCCTGATGCATCTTTTAATGGAAAGCCACCGGATGATGGATGAATCCGTTGGCAAGGTCCCGGAAAAGATTCCGCCCGGATCCGGACATGATCCTTCGGGACTTGGGAAACTGGGTGCTCCGGGTTCCAATGCACCGGATGCCCGGGACCCCAAAAGAATCGACAACAGGGAGGGTTCCCGCCCTCCGGCCGTACCGGGCAGGGCGGGCAGAGGGGATATATCCGGGGACAAAATAGAAGAAATGCTTTCCAGAGGCCCTTTGTCAGAGAGACTTCAGGAGATGCAGGCAGCCCTGTATAAAACAGCCGGACCCATGGCCAAGATCCTTTTCCGGGATGCTGTCCGGGAATGGATAAGAGTAGAGGATCCATCGGAATCATCCCTCCCCGCCCTGATTGAAATCGTGGTCCGGGGAATCAATGATCCCGATAAGAAGCAGATTTATATGAAGATGATTTCACTCCGGTCAAAAGAAAGAGATTCGGCTCCCCCCCGGGAATCTGTTTCCTGGCAAATGGCAGAGGCCACAGATCTTGTCGACCAGGTTTTTAAAACCAAAGGGGGCAAATCTGAGTAAATGGCCCGGGCATTGCCGGTGCTTATATCCGGGTTGGAATAGTTAAATATGCCGATTTTGTGCGGGGAAATAACACCATGATGTTGATATTTCCTCTATGGGCGATTGGTTTTGTGCCGCCCGGAGCCGGAGGCAGGTACCTGGATATGATAAAAAAAAAGAATGACCCAAGGAAAGGATTTACCCTTGAATATAATATGGAGACCCAATGAACAGAGACGATAGACATCAGCATAACAGAAAGACCTCATCCGAAAAAAGAGCCTTGCACCAAGAATACACATCTATATGTTACAAGGCCAAATCCTATTCATGCGTGGGATGTGCCGGGGAGAAGTTACCATGATTGTTCAGTGTAAAGAATGTCAGAAGATGCTGGAGGTTGATGAGACCCAGCTCACCAAGGATCTGATGCGCGGGGCCTGTCCCAACTGCAAAGCCATCATTGAAGTGGCAAAGCCGGGGATTGAGGCAGACGAACGGGAAACCGGGCAAGGGGAAACATCAACCCGGACAAAGGAACCTGCCGGAAACATCCCAAATTCCGATCCAATGGAGAATCGGGAGGAGCCCGCCTCTTCCGTGGGCCGGGAAAAAGAGAACCCGCCGGCAACCAGAAATCAAAGGTCCGGCACTCTGACCATCGGAAAAAAATTATTGTTTCTGTTCCTGGCATTCATCCTGATCACAGGGGGAGGGCTTAGTTTTCTATACATGACCTATGTTCCTTCAATGATGCAGGACCAGATCAGTCTGCGGACCTATTCCATTGCCCAATCCTTCAGCGGGGCAATCCTGCAGCCGCTCCTGACAAAGAATTATCTGCTGGTGAATCAAACTGCGGTAAACAATGCAAAACTTCCCCATGTGGCCTATGTGTCGGTCCTGAACAGCCGGGGGATAGTGATTGCCGGCATCCTAGGGAATAAAACTCTTTTTGACTCGGATTTCCGGGCAAATATTGAAAACAGCGGATTCCCAAAACAGATCTCCTCCCGGAACAGAATCCCAACGGGTTCGGAAAAAAGTGTTCTAAACTTCATTGTGGGAGGACAAAAAATCCATGACGTGGCTGTGGCCATTGGGGAGACCGGCGGAGAGGTTCATGTCGGCGTGTTTACGGCAGATGTGGAAAAGGCGGTTCAAAAAAGTCTGATGCCCCTTCTGGCCCTTTTGGCGGCAATCGTACTGGGAGGAAGCCTTTGCTTCTATCTGGTTGCCCGGTCCATTTCCCTGCCCATCCGGAAGCTTACCCAGGCTGCCGAAAAAATCAGCATCGGAGAAATGGACCATCCCATTGAAATCAAAGGGGGAGGAGAAATCCAAGACCTGGCCGACTCACTGGAACGGATGCGGTTTTCCATCAACACGGCCATGGATCGGCTGATGCAGCAATGATTAGGGCACTCAATCTTGCACAAGGAGAAGAGAACATGCGCTTAATACCTTTGTTATGGCTCATTCTGACCATTGCCTTTTCCGGTCCGGTATGGGCTGAAACCTATCAACTGTCCATGCAGCCCCGGTATTCTCCCGAGGAAATCTACCGGCGGATCACCCCTTTGGCCGAATACCTGGGGCAAGAAACAGGGCATACCATTGAAGTCGTCATCCTAAGTGATTTCAGCCAGTATGAAAAACAGTTGAAAAATGGTTCCATCGAAATTGGATATGAGAGTCCCTATATGTATGCCCTGGTGTCAGATGCCCATGAGGCCGTTGCCAGTGCCTTAAAGGGAAAAGACATAGACAGATTCCGGGGGGTCGTCATTTCCAGAAAAGATTCCGGGCTGTCGACCCTGGCCGATCTGAGGGGCAAGAAAATTTCCATTGCCGGCTACACCTCTGCCGGCGGGTATCTGTCCCAAAAACTATCCCTGATGAACCAGGGAATCAACGTTGAAACCGATATGGATATCACCGAAGCCACAGACAACAAACAGGAGAACGTCATCCTGGCGGTTTATACGGGTGATGCAGATGCCGGATTCATTCGGGAATCTGCCCTGCACCAGACCGATACCTATATCTCGGTTTCACAGATACAGGTCATCAGCAGGTGCGCCTGGCTTCCCAACTGGACGCTTTCCCTGAGCAGGTCCCTGCCGGATTCGCTTAAAGAAAAGATAGCGTCGGCACTCCTGGATCTGCAAACCACCCATGCCGCAATAAAGGCCTTAAAGATCAATCACTTCAAGTATGCTTTCGATGAAGATTATGACGCGATTCGGAGGGCAGCCGGGCTGAATTGACCTGCCTTTGCAAAATAAGACCACAACCCGAAATCACTTAGAGATTACCATGAATAGAATTTTTCCATATTTTTGTTTTTTAATGCTGCTCTGCTGGAGTCTTGTTTTTCCCGGCGGATCCATGGCCGGAGGCATGTATAAGATGTCCATGCTGCCAAGGTATTACCCCAAAAAAATCAGGGCCATGATTGCCCCCCTGGCAGAATATATTTCCCAGGAAACCGGGGCAACGGTCAGCCCTGTCCTGACCACGGATTTTACGGAATATGAAAACCGTTTGAAAAGCGGTGAGATTGAAATCGGATATGAAAATCCCCTGGTGTATACAAAGGTGTCCAAGACCCATGAAGTCCTGGTTATGGCCGTAAAAGGAGAGGGCGGAAACCGGTTTAGGGGAATTATCATCACCCGGCCGGACTCGGATATCCACTCCCTGGGAGATCTGAAGCATAAAAAGATCATGATCGTGGGTAAGACCTCGGCCGGGGGATTCCTCTCCCAGAAGCTCTTCCTGGCGGAAAACGGAGTTTCGGTTGAAAAAGACTGCGAACTGGAAGAGGCGTCCAATAATAAACAGGAAAACGTCATCATCTCCGTGAGTATTGGTGATGCAGATGCGGGTTTTATAAGGGAGTCTGCCCTCCATATGGCAGATTTCTATATCCAGCCGGGAAGTATTGTGGTCATGACCCCCTGTGCCTGGCTGCCCAACTGGGCGGTCTCGGTAAAGCGCTCCCTGCCGGATGGGGTAAAAGCGGATATCAAATCGGCACTGCTGTCGCTGGATCAAAATTCAAAAGTACTCAAGGCCATGAATGTTACCGGATTTAAACCGGCCAGGGACCAGGAGTACGACATCATCCGTAATCTTTTATAGTGCTCACAGGGGCACGGGAAGGAACGGGATTGGAAACAGGAATTATATCGGACAACCTTTGAATCTATGTTAGGAATCGGCCATGTTAACCCAGGAACAGCTTGACTATATCGACAATGCAATTCAATCCCATCTCATGGAAGCCGGACTGGATCATGTCATATATATGGATATGGGCGGAAACGCCATTGCCAAACACGACAACGGGAAAACCCGTCTGGACTCCACCTCCTTTACCGCCCTGGCCGCCGGCAACTTCGCGGCTGTTGACGCAATGGCAAAGCTGGTCGGTGAATCTGAGTTCTCCCTGTTGTTTCACAAGGGCAAGAAATTAAGCATTCATTTCAGCAAAGTAACAGATGATACCCTTTTGATTGCCATGTTCAACAAAGACATATCATTGGGGCTGGTAAGACTCAAAGTAGCTGAGACTGTCGGCCGGATCAGCAAGATCCTGGCCAAGGGATAGTTTTCATAAAAATCAGGCCATCCGGATGCGGGTGGCCTGGGGAGGGCGAATTTGGCGCTCATCAATATTAAAACCAAAGAAGTTCAGATCAAAATCGTTTATTACGGCCCGGGAAGAGGCGGAAAGACAACCAACCTCGAATATATTAACCAGGCCTACCGGGATCAGATCAAGACAGAGATGGTCAGTCTTAAAACCCATGACGACCGGACCCTTTTTTTTGACTTTCTCCCATTTGATGTAGGGCCCATAAAAGGGTTTGACGTGACGATTCAGCTCTACACCGTTCCGGGGCAGGTAAAGTATAACGCAACCCGGAAGCTGGTGCTCAGGGGGGTGGACGGCATTGTTTTTGTCGCAGATGTCCAAAAGGAGCAGCGCATAAAAAATATCGAATCCCTTAACCAGCTTTATGAGAACCTGGATTCCTATAGCCTGGACCTTTTTGAGGTGCCCCTGGTGATGCAGTATAACAAGGTGGATCTGAAAAAAGCCAAGATTCCGGTCCTGTCAACCGAGACCATGCAGGCAGACCTCAACGGCCAGTTGAAAGCCCCTGCCTTTGAAGCCAGTGCTTTGAGCGGAGGCAACGTGATCCCCACTTTGAAAGAAATTATTTCCGTAACCCTGGCATCTGTTCAGAATCAGCTTTTTAAGGAGGTTTTTTGAATCCGCTAACTGAACTCAAACAGGTCATTGCTTCCATGGAATCCCGGATCGAAGATGAAAATGTTGATGCATTTGAAGATCAGCTTTCATTGATCAAAGCCCGGCACCCGGACAATGCTGCAATGACTTCCATCATAGAGATGATGCGGTCCCTTGGCCGATACCTTGGCACCCGGAAAAAAAATGTCCATGAAGATACTTTTTCCGTACTCAAGGCCATTACCGAAGATCTTGAAAAATTGGCCTGTGAACCGGACCTGGATAAAGATCAGGCCGCCGGGATTCTGGCAGAATCGAGCCGCACCTATAGAGCATTGAAGGCCAAAATCACCTCCCTTCCCCTGATCAGCGCAATTGAAATGCAGGATTTAAAAGAGGTGATTCTTGCCATTGACTGGGAAATTTCAAATGCAACATTGGAAGATTTCGATAAAGTAACCACCCGGCTGATGTCAAAGTTCAAATCGAGTAAAATCCCATATTCTTTTTTGAAAATCATAAACAGCCTTGGGAGGTATATTGCTTCTAAAAAGGCTTTGGCCCATCAAGACGCCATCTTTTTTCTTCATTCGGTTTTTGCGGATTTTGAACGGGTCGTTCAGACTCCGGGCATGCCCTTCCAGGAGAAAAAGCGGCTGATTGAGCGGGACGTCGCCGCCTTTATTGATTTTAAAAAGAAGTTAGCCAATACAGGGAAGGAGGCCACAGATTCAGCCGATTCGGCAGAAACTCCGGCGGTCCGGCCGGCACTCTCCCACGTGAAGACCTCCCGTACCCATTCGGATCAAAAGGTGGTCCTGCTGGAAACTTCATCCCAAGAAGAGGCCGGTTCCCCCTCCCGGCCAGAAGATTCCCAACCCGGATCCCCCAAAGTCCGGGAAAGGGAACAACCGGAAAATCAGGATATCATGGGAGATCTTTTCAGCATCAAAGAGAGCCCGGCAGATAAAATGCTGGATTTCATCCATTTGTCAGGTGTTCACGGAGAAGATCAGGCCGTGGGGAAGAATATGGACAGCCTGGCAGAAGAGGATCTAAAGGAAAAAGGGTTTAAAAATTTTATTCCCCAGCGGAGGGATACAGACCCCATACCGGAAATCAGAAGCCGGCTGGATGACTTTTTCAGCCAGGAGGATGTGGGGAATCCTTCTGTTGCAGGCCCAGGCGAAAACGAGACCCCTTTGATCGCTGCAGATGAAGCCGAGCCCCTTTCGGTCCAAGAAGATGATCCGGAGACCTTTATCATCTTCCGGGAAGTGGAAGAGACCCCGGGTTTCGACCCAGGGGAAAAAGGAGATTCCGGGATTTTAGTCCATGAAAAAGAATCAATACCGGTCCTCGGGGATGTTGTGGAACCCCTGATTTTCTTTCCGGAAGGCGAGGATCCCGTCGAGGAGGCCATCAAGCGGCTAAAGGCCCTGGCAGAAAGCCGGGATCTGATTCCGGGACAAGAGATGGCGACGACCGTGGAGGAGGATCTTTTCATGCTTCAAGATCTGTGGCGGGAAGATCCTGATAAGGTTCTGCTGATAGATGTTCTGTTCCGCTTCACCCGGCAGGCTCTTGCTCCGGAAGAACCGGAAGAACCGGAGGAAGCGGAGGAAGCGGAGGAGCTGGAGGAGCTGGAGGAGCTGAGTGAACTGGAAGAATCGGAAGACCCGGATCATCCGGATGAACCTGTCGTGGCAGAGGATAAGATTCTGCCGGTTTCCTTGGACAGACGCCGGCCTCCGGGGGTTTGGAAAAAGTTGAAATCCGCACTTTTTCCCGGGAAAAAATGATCTGGTTTTGTGGAGATTGCGGGGAGAAACCGGCCATTGCAATTCCTCAGGGCCGGAAGATTTCCCAATCAAAGTTACCCCTTTCTTTTTCAAGCCGGTTCCCGGTCTGATTGGAATGGATCCAGAATGGAGCGTCATCGATCTGTTCCAATCAAATCTGAACAAAAACCTAGATACCTCCTAACATCGGTATTTTATGGTTATAAACATCAAAAAGACCTGCCCTCATGGTGGATCGGGTGCCGGCAGACAGGAAAAAGATCATGCGAAAACAGACCCATAGAAACGGAGAAGGCAGTAAAGACTACTTTTGTGCGGAGTTTCAACTCAAGGAATCCAGGACTCTCTTTCAGTTCAAGCTGAGAAAAGAATCATCCGGAGACTGGTTCGCCGTCTTCAAAAAAGGCTCAAAAGCCCTGGAGAATCTGAAACAAGGGGACGAGCTGAAAATGAAGTACTACTGCCTGGACAAGTCTGTGCCCGCAGATATTCGCAAAACTCGGATCAAGTACGTTAACAAGTCCTCGGGATTTAGGGACCATTATACCATTGGCCTGGAAATTGATTCTGAAAGTCTTGACAGCCGGGATCCCTTCCCGGGTCTGGCCTGATTCCCTTATTTCCCGGCAAACATCGGGAAGCCTTGCCAAATCCTTCCGGGCATACTATTCTGGCCATAAACGACAACCCCGTAGATACCAGGCAGGCCCATGTTTCCACAGACGAACTCCCAGATGATTGATCCGGTTTTTCCCGGCCTTGACCCCGTCCTCTTCTCCCTTCTCCAAAACCGGCTGGACCGCTTCGCGGAAAGCTTTGAAAAAAGCGGGCTCAACATGAAAGAAGACCGGGTGCGGGATTTGATCCCCTATCTTGTCCGGGTCATGCTTTTCAGTGAGTTTGCGGCAGAACAGATGATCCGTGAACCCGGTCTTTTTCATGAACTTGCAGTTTCCAATGACCTTGGCAAGACCTATTCGGACAAGACCCATGCCGCACGCCTGGAAAAGAAACTGGCCCCCTGCGACCCCGGGGGAATCCGGGAGGTAATGGTCCGGTTCAAACTCTACGAGACCCTCCGCATTGCCTGGAGGGACCTCAATGACCTGGCCGGCCTGGATGAAACCATGGCAGACCTGTCAACCCTTGCAACTGCCTGTATCTCCCAGGGCCTGGATAGCCTTTACAGGCAGTTATGCCAGACCTTTGGAACCCCCAGGGACGGCCAGGGACGGTCCCAGCAGCTCATGGTCCTGGGCATGGGAAAACTGGGGGCTGGGGAGTTGAACTTCTCATCTGATATCGACCTGATTTTTGTCTATCCAGAAGAGGGATTTGTTAAAGATGAATCCGGCAGGGACGGAATCTCCAATGATGAATTTTTCACCCGGCTTGGCCGTAAATTTGTGAACCTGTTTGCCGCCAAAAGCGGGGTGAATTTCTTCAGGGTGGACACCAGGCTTCGTCCCTTTGGGGACAGCGGCCCCATTGTCATGAGCGCTTCAGTCTTTGAAGAGTATTACCAGGCCCACGGCAGGGAGTGGGAACGGTATGCCATGATCAAGGCCCGGCCCGTTGCCGGAGATCTGGATGAAGGATACCGCCTTTTAAAAAATTTAAACGCCTTTATCTACAGGCGGTATTTTGATTACGGCTCCTTTGACTCCTTCAGGGACATGAAGCACCGGATTTCCCTCCAGGTGAAAAGCGCACGGCTGAAAAACAACATCAAGCTGGGGGCCGGCGGCATCCGGGAAATCGAGTTCTTTGCCCAGCTCTTCCAGCTCATCCGGGGAGGGGTGGAACCCGGGCTCCAGGAGAGGAAAGTCCTCAAGGTCCTGGATCTTCTTCTTTCCTTGAAATGCATCCAGGCCGGGACAAGGGATGAACTCAAAGGCTCCTATATTTTTCTGCGCCGGGTGGAGAATAGACTCCAGGAATACCAGGACCGGCAGACCCATGACATCCCGGAACATCCGGATCAGCGGCTTATCCTGGCCCTTTCCATGGGGTTTAAGGATTTTAATGGATTTAACCGGGAATTGACCCGGGTTATGAATCGGGTCCACCACCACTTTTCCCAGCTCCTGGTCACCGGGGAGGAGGAGAAAGAAGATGTGGAAAGCCGGGATCTTAAAGATGTCTGGCTCAATGTCAATGATCCTCAGTTCACGGCCGATGCCGTTGAGATCGCCGGATACAAGGACCCGGAAAGGATCCTTGCCCATCTGCGCAGTCTTGCCGTCCATCCCAACACCCGGAGGCTCACGGAAAACGGCCGGAAAAAACTGGCCCGGCTGGTGCCCATGCTGGTAAAAAAGGCCGGCCGGGAAAATGAGGCCGGATCCATTCTGGGCCGGCTCATCGACCTGGTCATCACAGTTGAGCGCAGAACCTGCTACCTTTCCCTTCTCCTGGAAAACAAGGGGGCTCTGGAGACCCTCATTGCCCTGGCCAGCAAAAGCCCCTGGATCGTCAATTTCTTGAGCAACCATCCGGTGCTCCTGGACGAACTCATGCACCCGGCCACCCTCTACTCCCCTCCCAAGAAGAAGGCCCTGGAAGATGAAATAGAGGCCAGGATGGCAAAGCTCCCCTCCGATGACCTGGAGTACCGATTAGAGGAGCTGAACATCTTCCGCCAGGTCAACACCCTGAGGGTGGCTGCGGCCGATGTAAGCGGGGGCTATCCCCTCATGAAGGTCAGCGATCATTTAACCTATATTGCGGAAACCATCCTGGCCCGGGTTCTGAGGATGGCCTGGGAGGTGGTGGCATCAAAATACGGGCTTCCGCCGGATATTGACGGGGCCGATCCGGATCAATGCGGATTCGCCATCCTGGCCTATGGAAAGGCAGGGGGCCTTGAAATGGGGTATAAGTCGGATCTCGATCTGGTCTTTCTCTACCGGGGAGAATCCGGCATGACCCGGGGCGGGAAGCGGTCCATCGAAGACGTTCTCTTTTATTCCAACCTGGGCCAGAGGATCATCCATATCCTGACCATGCACACCCCTGCCGGAACCCTTTACGGGGCCGACATGCGCCTGAGGCCCGGCGGGAGCTCAGGCACCATCGTTTCCCACATTAACGCCTTTGAAGAGTATCTCAACACCGAAGCCTGGACCTGGGAGCACCAGGCCCTGATCCGGGCCCGGCCCATTACCGGGGACAGCAGCCTGATCCGGGAGTTTGAAAAGATCCGGGAGTCTGTCCTGTGCATTCCCCGGCCGGAACAGGACCTGCGCCGGGAAGTGGGGCAGATGCGGGAGCGGATGAGAAAGGAAAGACTCAAACCTGCGCCGGGGATGTTTGACCTCAAGCAGGACCGGGGCGGCATCGTCGATATCGAGTTCCTGGTCCAGTACCTGATCCTGAGGCATGCCCATGTCCATCCCGACATCACGGTCTGGACCGACAATATCCGTCTTCTGGAGAGCCTGAGCCTGGAGGGAATCATCACCGGGGAGGAAAGCCAGATCCTCCAGGAAGCCTATGTAACCATGCGCAAGAGGATCCACCGCATGATCCTCCAGGAGGAAAAGCCCATAATCCCGGACGGTGATTTCAGCGGTTTGGCCGCCGCGGTCCGGCAGATCTATCAGAAGTACCTGGGGCCGGATCCGGACTAACTGTAAGATTCGATTATGGCTGTTCTCAAATTACCATTCCGATTCATGCCGTGAGGAGCAAAGGTTTTGCGTTCATTCTCGAAAATCATCCATGATTTTCTCCGAGGAGGGATCCCTTTTCCCGGATTGTCCTGCCGCCCGAAGGAATCCAGTCCGCAAAGACCTATGCTCCTCCCTGAGTCGTGTCTCAGTCCCCCGGAGAGACGTCCGGAAGTAAAACCAGGGCGGAATTCTTAATCCCGGGCGCAGCCCCGGCAGATCTTTTCACTTCCCCTGGGTTCCATTTTAGAGGGCATGACCGGCTCCCCGCATTGGGCGCAGGCTTGGGACGGCTCGACCTTGGCTTTTTCCGGTACAGGAAGGGATACGGATTGGACCTGGAACAGGGATTCCAGGTCCAGCTCCAGGATATCCCGGCTCCGCCGGAGGTGAAGCTGGTCAAACCGGCTCTGCTCTTCTTCCGAAGCCTGACCGGCAACGACCTTCTGGAGGAGTTCCCGGTGTTCCGGGTCCAGGTCAAGAGCGCCATGTTTTAACGCCAGTCTGACTCCCTCTCCCGTGTTCCGGCTGAAAAGGGTCAGCGCCATTTTCCCGTAATCCTTGTAGATAAAATTCCCTTTTCCAAAGGTGCATCCGGTCAGGACCTGGACAGCATCGGCACTGCAGGCATCGGTTTCCACGACTGCCACCATTTCCTCGTCCGCGGCCCGGGTTTCCCTGAGGCGTTTCATGCCTTCCCTGGCCGCACGAAATCCGATGGACAATCCCGGGCAGACATGGCCGTGGAAGTCTTCACATTTTTTAAACTCTTTTGTTTCCATAATGGTTTGAGCGTTCATTGATTATTCTCCTTTTGATGTCCGGAAATTCTCTGATCCTCTGACTAGGCTCGGATTCCCGGACAGATGTTTGGATTAATAGGAAAATTCCAGACCCAGAAAAACGGTCTGGCCCGGGTTGGGAAATCCGTATTCTTCTTCGTAATTCTCATCAAACAGGTTTTCCACACCCGCAGTGATGTATCCTTTTCCCAGGGTTTTGGGCAGGGGATATTTGACCAGCAGATCCACCACGGTGAACTCTTCCATATTCTTCAGGGTGACTGTCTGTCCCAAAGGGGTGCCCTCTTCGGAACTTCCCGAGGAAAGGTAGGGAACCTGGCGGTTATCCACCCAGCGCAGGGTGGCCTTTGCCTCCCACCCGTTTTCCCCCTGGTATTTAATGCCGAAGTTGGCTTTGAATTCAGGCAGTTCGGAAAGTTCGTCCGAAAGGGCATTGCTGCCGTCCAGAACATCCCCCTCTTTTTCGGTCTCCTGCCAGGTCAGGTTGGCAAAACCGGAAAAGCCGTTTGCGATTTGTTTTTGGATATCGATTTCAACGCCCCTGAAGTTGACCCGGTCGATATTGTACACCACCCGGCTGGGGGCGTATCCGAAGATCCAGCGGATATAGTCGTCCACCTGGTAGACATAGCAGTTAAGCTTAAGGGTAAGTCCGGGCAGACCGGTATAGGTGACCCCGGCCTCGTATTCCATGGCATCCTCATAGGTCAGATCCTTGCGGACCACATCACTGTTGGGGTCCACCTCCGGCCGGTATCCCCCGTAATACCAGTAAAATGCCGGGTTGTCCGGGAACCTTGTGGCCCTGGCTACCCGGCCGTGCAGGGCAATTTCCGAACCGGGACGAAAGACCAGGCCCAGTTTGGGGAGGAGGGCATCTTCATCGAATTTGGCCTCCACGGTTTCAAATCCCGCGGGTTTTCCGGCGGCGTTGTATCCGGTGACCTGGTCCACTCTCCGGTCACCGAAGTAATTTTCATACCGCAGGCCTGCGTAAAGTTCCAGCCGCTGTGAAAAGGACCAGGTATCGTCCAGATAAAGGCCGTGCCACCGGGTGGCGTCCCAGTCGTCCACGCCGTCGCTGACAGCCGAGGCAAAATAACCGGTTCTCACATAGGTGTTGTCGGTTCCGCCGTACCCCTGGTAATTGCCGTCCAGTCCCATGCCCACAAGATGTTCGGAGATATTTTTTTCCGTTCTGGCGACCCAGCCCCAGGAACGGTCCGGCACTGCCTCCCGTTTCAGCACCACCTCTTCCTGGTTGTAGGAATAAATGGTGTCTTCCCGGTCTTCATTGTTAAAATAGATCTTGGCCTGGGAGGAAAATCCGCTCCAGTCCATTTCCAGCCCCAGGTCAAGTTCCACCCTTTCCTTGGTATAAAAGCTGTTGTCCCCGTGGGTGTCTCCCGTGGGAAACTTGATGCCCGGGCCGATGAGATAGGACCCTATGGATGAGGGATACGAGGGGTCAAAGCCGGCCTGGCCGGGCTCATTTCCCACGGGCATGTTAAAATCCCCGTTGGTATACCGGACAGAGGAGGTCAGCTTGCCAGTGTCCCCCAGGTCATAGGAGAACCGGCCGGAAAAATCCTTTTTCTCGGCACTGCTGTTTCTCAGGTGGCCGCCGGTTTTCTGATATCCCCCGGAGATAAAACTGCCCAGGTTCCCGGTTTTGACAGATCCGGCCACACTCGTGGAAAAGGTGTCGTACCGCTTGTATCCCACGGCGGCATTCAGGGAGGGCTTTTCTTCCGGCTCTATGGGAATCAGGTTAATGGTGCCTCCAAGGGTGTTCCCATATTTGGCGCTGAAGGCCCCCTTGCCCACGGCCACATCCTCTATGTTCTGAAGGGAGAGCACGCTCCAGTCCACGAACTGCCCCCCCATGACGCCGGTACCGTTCAGGGGCCGTCCGTCCATCATGATCAGGGAGCGCCTCTCATCCAGGCCGCGGATTTTTACCTGGCTGCTCTTGGGAGTCATGATCGACCTTGTCTGGATGTCCAGCCCGGAAACCTTGTCCAATACATCCGGAAGGGACGAGGTCACGGGCGTGGCCTCTTCTTTTATGGAGATGAGTTTCACATTTCCTTCCGCAGAAACCTCTTTTTTCGCAGTAACTTCCATTTCCGGCAAATGAACAACCTCACCTGCAACGGCCAATGGCGTCAGGCCAAATAACAAAATCAATATCCCAATAACTGCCTGTTGAATTTTCATGATTGCCTGCTCCTTAAATAATGCTTGAATCGGGTTGAATTTCAGACAGATCGGAGAGAAGGCAAAAAAAGCCAGGAGATTCCGATCTGTATCCATCGAAACCTTCCTGGCTTCTTTACTCTAAGCCTGTTCGCAGGGAAGGTGAGGCGATGATCTCCCCTGCTATATTTACAAACCAAATAGATGTACTTCTTTTTCGCTTCTGCGAAGGTTGAAGTTATTTATAAAGTTGTTTTTCCCATGATGTCAAGGATAAAAATCCAGATATGGCGGCCCGCCAAACGCGCTTTTTTGAGGATAAATTCCGGTAAAAGGGAAGATCAGGGTTCTTGAAATTGACAGCAAAAGGGGTAAAGCAAAAAAAACAGGTGATCCCGGGTGTAAATATAATTGACATAATGAAATATATAATATACAAAGCCGTCTATGAAAAAAAGCAGGGCGTTTGATTTTTCGATTATCCGGAATCTCCGTATGAAGCGGGGAATGACAGCAGAAGAACTGGCCCAGAGGGCAAATGTCACCCGGGCCACCGTGGCAAAGCTTGAATCGGGAAAAGGGAATCCCACCCTTGAAACCATTTTTGCCCTGGGACAGGTATTCCAGCTTACGGCAAACGAGCTGGTCAAAATGGCGGAAGCGGAAAAAATCGAAACGGCCAAAGCTTCTTTTTATGATAAAAACGGAATCAGGGGGACCTGCGCGGGTTTTCCGGACTTTGAAATTTTCCATCTCAAGGCCGGTGCCGATGTCAGGGCCCTGTCAGAGCCCCATGTACACGGAAATACCGCCGAGGTCTGCATGATTCTTTCCGGAAAGATCCGGCTGACAATCATGGACAAAAGCCATGAATTGGGTCCTGGTGATGCGGTCCGGTTCAAGGCGCTTCAAGATCATTGCCTGGAAATTCTGGAAGAATCCGAGTTTCTCCTGATTCATCATAATATGTCCTGATACCGGGGTATCAGGGAGGTTATCTTTAGGACCACGAAGGTCTTTTCAGTCCTTTCATCAAGGGCTGTGGGATCTTGTGGTCCTTTTTTATTTGGTGAACAGGCTTTTAACCGTGACTAACAAAAGGAAAAGAAAGATGAACCGTTTCAAATTGATTTTGCTGGTGTTGATATTTCTGGCATGGCCGGGACCGGAATTTCTCCTGGCCGATCAGGCCCAAAATGAGGAAAACACGGTAACCCTTGACCCCATGACCGTGACCGAAGAAAAAGAAAAGCAAAAAGGGACAGATATCATTGATGTGGAGGAAATTCAGATCCCCCGGATTTCCGGCAATGTCCTGGATGCACTGGAAACCGCTCCGGGGATTCAGATCCGGCGCAGCAGCCTGGCCGGCCCCGGAAGCGGTCTCCGGCTCAGAGGCTTTGACGAAACCCGGATCTCCATACTCCAGGACGGGGTCTTCCTGAACCGGGACGGATCATACGGAAACGGAGCCCTGGACTGGAGCACCATTTCCCTGGAGGCCATTGAGGCCATTGAAATCTACCGGGGCCCGTTTCCTGCCAAGTACGGCAATGCCCTGGGGGGGGTCGTCGATTTTAAGACCCGGGCTCCTTCCGAAGATCCCCGGACTTCCGGCAGCCTTTTTCTGGGAAGTCAGGACACCCTGACCGGCGGCTTTTCCCATGCCTGGAAAAAAGGGCCCCTGGGATGGTCAGTCAATGCAGGCCATTTTGAGAGTGACGGATACCTGCGCAATAACTTCACAGACCGGGACAATGTTTCCGCCCGGCTGAGCTTTGACCTTCCCGGATCCTGGGAAATCGGTGCGGGCATGGATCATTCCGAGAACGAAAACGGAAATCCCGTGTACAACCGTTCTGACAGTCCCTATTACGATTCCGGGTATCCGGATGCCGATGCCGATCAACTCCGGGGCCCCGGGATCGGGGCCCGGCTGGCCACCTCAGCCCAGGCCTGGGATGCCTGGGGAGACGGCAGCAAAACCGAAGATGAGAATACCAACCTGACCGCATATATCTTGAAAAATACGGCAGACGGCCATTTCCGGGTGGACGGCCGGTTGTGGAACCAGGAGAGCACGGAAGAGTACTTTGATGTGACAGACCCGTCAAAAAAGATCTACGGGCGGCAGACCGATGCCGAAGACAACAACTGGTCCCTGAAAACTGAGTTTGCCAAACAGATCGCCTCCCACAGCCTGGAGGCCGGAGCCGAAACCCGGAGATACGGATGGGGGGACCAGCAGGTTACCTATATCGATACGAGCTATTTTAACGGGTCTGTCTATTCTCCTTATTTCACCTTTCTCAGGGAGGGGTTCAAGGGCCAGCCCGATCTTATGGCCTATCACGCCCTCTGGCTTCAGGACTCCTGGCAGATCCGGCCGGACACCACCCTGGAACTGGGGCTGCGCCAGGAATGGTTCCGGGCGGACAGTGTGGATCCCGACGCCTTTGGCTACACCTGGACAACCGGGGTAAACGATCTGAGCGAGGTCCACCTGGACCCGAGACTGGCCCTGATCTTTCGTCCCTATGAAAAGACCTCCCTCACGGCCCGGTGGGGCATTGTCCATCGGTATCCCTCTTCCCCGGAGTATTTCTGGTGGTACCTGAACAACGCCACCCAGTACTTTAACACCGATTTCAACTCGGAACGGGCCATTCAGTATGAGTTGACCTGGGACCAGGGCGTGGGAGAACATGTCGATTTCTTTGTCCGGGGTTACTATTACGACATTAAGGATTATATCTCCTCGGTCTCGGTCTCAGGTATCGGATCTGTCTATTTCAACATCGGCGAGGTAACGATCAAAGGGGTGGAAACAGGAGCGTCCTGGGACCTGGGCCACGGCTGGAAAGCCTGGGCCAATCTGACCTGGCAGAAGGGCTCCAAGGCAGACGATCCATGGGATACAGACAACAACCTTTCCACCGAGCTTCCCGACCTTCCCGACATGATGGTCAAGGCCGGAGTGGACTGGGCCAGGGACCGCTTTAAAACGAAACTCTGGATAATTTACGTGGATGAAAGGGATCATTTTAACGGCACGGCCCTGGAGGAACTCCAGGCCTATACCCTGGTCAATCTATCCGCCACCTACCGGTTCTGGGAGAAAAACGGCCTGGCCATCGATCTTGAGGCTGCGGCCCAGAATATCCTGGATGAGGATTACGAGGAAAAGGACGGTTATCCCATGCCCGGCGCAACAATCATGGCCGGTTTCCGGTTCTGTTTTTAGAGGAGAAATAAAAGATGAAAAAATGGATTTTTTTGATCTGTATTTTACTGCCGGTCCAGGTATGGGGCGGGACCGGATCTGCTCCATCTTCGGATGCAGGCCCAATCCTGTTTGCCCAAAAGGCCATGGCCATGGCCGGAAAACACATGGACCTGGATCAGGATGCGGCCTGCCTCACCAATGCCCGGTCTTCCTTCCTGGACAAGGTCCCGGCCCGGGCCGCCCTGGATGAGGTGACCCGGAAGACCGGGATCAGCCTGGGCCGGGGCAATCTGCTCCTGGTCCATGAACCGGCCAGATCTCCTTTGTGGATGGCCTTTGTCAGCCGCAGGGTTCCGGACCGGCTGGTTATGGTGCTTATCAGTTCCGGAGATTCCGGCCCGGTCTGTTCTTCCCCGGTCAACATCAAGGTAGAGGCCGGAACGGATTTTGGGCTGTTCAATAAAGAGTTCGGAAAAAAAGCCTTTTCCCTGGTTACCCTGGCCAATGGATGGGCCGACCACGTTCCCATGGAAATTCTGGACGGGGCCCTGTTCCATGATCACCTCTGCTGCGGAGTCTTTACCGGGTATTTTACGGCCGAGTATATCCTTGCCCATATGCCCCTGGGTGAAGAGGAGAAGTATATTTACCTCGGGGCCCCGGCCTGGTGCCAGGACGATCTGATCCAGACCTTTCTCAACCTGACCCCGGGCAAACACGGGTACGGCACCATGGCCTATCCCTGGAGCCGGCCGTGGACTACCTCTGAAAAGGCTTACCCGGGCCTGGGCGGGATCATTATCCGGCACAACCCCAGGACCGGGACGGGCAAGGCCTGGGTCCTGGGGTTTGACTGGCAGCCCCGGGCCTTTGAACAGTTTCTGGCCCGGCCCGGATTTGTCCTGGACTGGAAGAAAAATCCCTGGCTCCATGTGGCCTATAACCGGTTTTTCATGCAGCACCTGGCCCGGCCGGAGACCTTTGTTTCCGTAGTGGGCACCAAAGAAATTGAAAACAAGGCAGACCTGCAGCGACTGATCCGGATGGGCGCCAATCCCCTGGAAGAGATTCTTGGCCCGGATCCTTCCTGGACAGAGGAGTTTTCTTCGGCCAAACCCAATTCCCCCAACAAAGAGAAGGAGAAATCATGATATTCAAACCCTTTATGAGGGAGGGGTTCATGCCCCTTCCCGTTGCCTTTATTTCAAGCATCAGCAAAAGCCGGATCAGGAATATCGCTCCCTATTCCTGCATCATGCCCGTTCTAAGGCCCCTGGACCTGATCTGCCTGGCTTCGGCCAGGAAACGGGATACCCTGGATAACATTCGCGAGATTGAGCAGTTTGTGGTCAATCTGGTGGGAACGGATTTTTGCGATAAGGTGATTCCCACGGCCCGGTTTTCCAGCCCCGAAGAAGATGAGTTCGAACTGGCCGGGCTGTCCGAGAAACCCTCCTCCCTTGTGGATCCGCCGGGCATCCAGGGGGCCTATGCCTGGATGGAGTGCGAGCTTGCCGAGTTTCACGAAGGGAAGAGCTATACCCTGATCATGGGCCGGGTGCTCCGGCTGGAGGTGGAAGACGATGTCCTCACCCCGGACAAGGGCCTGGACATCAAAAAGGCGAAACCCCTGATGATGACCGGCAGCAAAAAGGGCATGCACTACTCCACCCTGTCCGATCTGGAATCCTTTGATCCCTTTGGGGCCATGTTCCCTGACGGAAAGGATCCCCTGGAAAAGATGCACGGTTCTTGAGAAGGGTTTTTCAACCGAACCCGACAGTGCCGGAAAATCCAGGAAGAACGTATATGAATATGCAATTCCGTCGGCAGGGGCTTCATCTCCGCAGAGGGAAGAATTTGTACGGGCTCTAAACGGCTTTCCACGAAAGGGCGGCAACTCGCAAAGCTCAAACAGGCCACCCTTTTGCCGTTCCAAACCGTCAAGAGCCCGCACAAAATCCCCCTGATGTCTCCGCTGAAGCCCCTGCCGCCTTTCCACCGGGACGGTAATTCTATATGCGGTTGCCTGCCGGGAAATCCAAGGACCTGATTGGACAGGGGATGCCTGGATTTAATTTTTACCCGTATACATTCCCTCATAATCCAGGGTGGTCAGGGGCGTCCCGGATGCCGGGCATCCGGATCCGATGACCTCTCCCAGGAGCAGGGCATGATTGCCCGGCTCAAGATGCTCCTTGACCCTGAGCTCAAACCAGGCCAGGCAGTGTTTCAGGATCGGGACCCCGGTTTTCCCGGGTTCCCAGGACAGTCCCTGGAACTTCTTTTGGGGATCCGGGCCCTTGAACCGGGAGAGCATCTCCTTCTGGGATCGGTCCAGGATATGGAGGCCGAATGCCTTACTTTTTTCAATCAAACCGCGGGAGTACCGGTTGGGATGAACCGCCGCCATGATCAGGGGCGGATCATAGGAAACCTGGGAGACCCAGGATGCGATCATCCCGTTGATCACATCTTCATGCCCGGATGTCAGCACATAGATCCCGTATGTCATCTGCCCAAAGGCCGCAAGCCATTCTTTTTTCATTTGATACTCCTTTGATTGAGTATGAAAACATGATCTTTCCAGAGTACCATTCAATTATATTTTATAGAGGCCCCTTTGCAAGCAAAATTACGTTCCGGTTCCGGAGATGATTTTTCTTAGTTTCAGGTCGGATATCCGGTCTTCGTCCATATCCAGAATCTCTTTGAGGACCGATTCGGTGTGCTGTCCCAAAAGCGGGGCCGGGGAATGGATTTGGGCCGGGGTTTCAGACAGGTTGACGGGGGATCCGATGCACTTCATGGGGCCGGCCACTGGATGGTCCACATCGCGGATCATTTTTCTTGCCCGGGCAATGTGGGGGTCTTCCACCACATCCTTGACCGTATAGACCGGGGCGCAGGGGATCTGCTTTGACTGGAAAAATTCAATGATATCCTTCACGTCCTTGTCTCCTGTCCATTCTTCCACGATCTTCTTGATTTTTTCATGTACCTTTACCCGGTCATAGTTGTCTTTGAGGCTGTCATCCCCGAGAAGGTCTGTCCGTTCAATGGCCTTACAGAAGATCTCCCACAATTTGTTATTTCCCACGGCAATGATCACCCACCCGTCTTTGGCTTTAAACGTGTCATAGGGGTAGATGAATTCATACCGGTTTCCGGTTCTTTCCGGAATGCGGTTCTCCACCAGGTAAATCTGGATGATGGTTTCCATGGCCGAAACCACGGAGTCCACCAGGGAGATATCCACCTTCTGACCGGGATGACCGTTGCGGACGCCCATGAGGCTGGTCAGGATGCCGATACAGGAGCACAGCCCGCCCAGGACATCTCCGATGGCCGTGCCGGTCCGGGTGGGGGGGCTGTCCGGCCATCCGGTAATGCTCATGATGCCGCCCATGGCCTGGCCGATGATATCGTAACCGGGCAGGTCCTTATACAGGCCTGAATGGCCGAATCCTGAGATACAGGAGTATATGATATCCGGATTATGTGCCTTGATGGTTTCGTATCCAAGACCCAGCTTTTCCATGGTGCCGGGCCTGAAATTTTCCAGGATCACATGGGACTTTTTGACCAGGTCCAGGAGAATTTTTTTGCCCTGTTCTTCTTTGAGGTTCAATACCAGGCTTTTCTTGTTCCGGTTCAGGTTCATGAAGTAGGCACTCTCCTCCTTGATAAAGGGGGGATACCGCCTGGAATCGTCCCCATGGCCCGGCACTTCGATTTTGATGATTTCAGCTCCCATATCTCCCAGGAGCATGGTGCAGAAGGGGCCAGCCAGAACCCTGGACAGATCCAGCACCCGGATTCCGTTCAGAGCACCTTTACTCTTTTTATCTTCCATTCAGATCTCCAAAAAAACTATTCGTATCCATTCTAATTTTATGCCGGGTTCAAAGCCTTGGTCCGTTTCCTGAGCAGGTAGAGGCCGATGGTCAGTAAAATGGCACAGAGGGTTGACAGAATCCCGGGGATGACGGCGAGTCCGGCCACAACCAGCCACAGCAGGATATCAACGATCCTGCGGCCAGAGGTTCTTAAGCCCCCGAAAAGGTTGGAAAAGGCCAGGACAAAGAGCCCTCCGGACAGGGCAGCCCTTACAAATCCGTCCACTCCGGCCTGGGCCAGCATCCCAGGGTAGATGATGAATAAAAAGGGGATGATATAGGTGACGGCCCCCAGAGACAGGGCATACCTGGCCGCTTTGATCCATGGGGTATTGGCAATGCCTGCACCCACAAACACCGCGATGCATACTGGTGGTGTGATCACGGACAATGTGGCATAGTAGAATACAAAAAGATGGGCCACAATGGGAAGAACCCCCACCTTGATCAGGGCCGGGGCCAGGACGGCGGCCACCAGGACATAGGCTGCCGTGGTCGGGATTCCCATGCCCATGATCATGCAGATAATGGCCACGATAAAGGCGATCAGGAAAATTTTATCCCCCCCGAGACTGACGATCAAAGAGGAAAGAGTAATCCCAAGGCCGGTCATGTTGATCATGGCCACCATGATCTGGGCACCGGCCAGAAGGATGCCGATGATCAGAAGTCCCCGGGACGAGTCCTGGAATCCCTTGTTGAGCTGGGTTGCGGCCGGTTTCAAGTCAGACAGGGATTTTATCCGGGTGACGGGAAAAGCGACCAGGGCGGCGGCCATGCCGTAAAAAGCCGCGGTCTGGATGGCATTGCCTCTAAAAATACCAAAGAACAGACCCCCCAGGGCAACCACCACCGGGGTGAGGCGTCTCCAGTAAAGGATCTCTTTCCACGGGGGAACCTCGGCATCGGTCAGGGAGCCAAGATTTTTTTCCCTGGCCATAACGTCAATGGTCAGAAAAACTCCCATATAGAACAAAAAGGCAGGTAGGGCTGCGGCAAGGATGATGTTGACGTAATCCACGCCGATGATTTCCGCCATGATAAAGGCGGCCGCCCCCATGATGGGCGGGGCCAGCTGACCGCCGGTGGAGGCCACGGCCTCGGTCCCGGCAGCCATGGGGGCGGGATAGTTGAGCCGCTTCATCAGGGGGATGGTGAAATTGCCCGTGGTGGCCACATTGGCCACGGCACTGCCGCTGACCATGCCGAAAAGCCCCGAGGCAATGGTGGCGATCTTGGCCCCGCCGCCGGGAGCCCGCCCCCCCAGGCGCATGGCAAGGTCGATAAAGGTCTGTCCTCCGCCCGTGTTCAAGAGAATTCCACCGAACAGAGTGAATGCGGCAATGATGGTTGCCGCAACCCCCATGAGCATCCCCCATACGCCCAGATCGCCAAGAAACAGGGTTTCCGTGACAAAGTAGATGTCAAAACCCCTGTGGCCCAGGTCGCCGGGGATATACTGGCCAAAAAGCGCATAGCAGAGGATGAGAATCACGATCACCGGGAAGATGTACCCGATAGCCCTTCTCGCAATCTCCAGAATGGTGGCCCCAAGGGCCGCGGTCATGAAGATATCGACCTTTCCGGCCATGGGCAGGGTGGTCATGATCATGTCGTAATGATAGATGACATAACCGCAGGCAAAAACAGATGCCGCAGCCATGAGGGCATCGATCACCATTCCGGCCGGCCGCAGGGGCGTGCCCTCCCCCAGGGGGTAGTAGAGCACGCCCAGGCAGATCAGCAGTGCCAGGAAAAGGGCCCGTTGAATAATGCTTTCAAAGGGTCCTGTGGCCGAGGTGTACAGGACAAACAGGCTGATCAGGACAGATATGGCCGTAATGCAGCCGGTTCGCAGATTCTCGAGTGATTTCATGGCGGAACTCCCATGGTTCTTTGGTGGATTACTCTGCCAGACCGGCCGGGATTTTAGCTCCTGTTTCCTTAAAATACTTGATGGCTCCCGGATGGATGGGAGAGGTGGCGTATTTCAGTGTCATTTCCACGAAATCCGCACCTTTAACGCTGGACATGGCCGTTGCCTGGACGGTTTTGTCCTCGCAGATCGCCTTGACAATCTCATAGGCGGTCTGGTCGTCCAGTTCCGGACTGGCGCTACAGGCTACGGCAAACCCCCATGTGGTGTATGGGCCGATGCCGGGACCGGCTCCGGCAGGAACGTCCACAATGGAAACTTCCGGAAGATCATCCCGGATCCGGCCTTTTTGTTCATCGGTCAGAGAGAGGATGGTAATGGGGGTGAAGGTGGAAATGTCCCGGGAAGAGGCATCCAGTTTCAGGCCGGATCCGGATTTGACATACCCTTTGATATGGTTGTCCTTGACGGCCGAGACAATGTCGGTGGTGGAGCCCCGGACGTATTCGGGCTGGATGCCCAGGGCCTTGAAAACCGCTTCACTGGTCTTTTCCGTGGCCGATCCCTTGAGGCCCGGGTTAAACCGTATGCCGGCAAGCTCTGAAATCTTATGGATTCCCGCGTCTTTTCTGAGGATGACGTTCTGGGGAGCAATAACGTAAACCCAGAGCAGCTTGGATTTTACCGGTTTTCCCTTAAAGCTTTGTTTGCCGGCATAGGCCTGGGACAGGACATTGGTCGTTACAAGCCCCAAATCAATCTGCTTTCGGGAAAAGCGTCGCAGATTATCCACCGTGGCCCCGGTTTCCACAACCGAGGTTTTCAGGCCGGGAACTTTTTCGTTGATGACTTGGGATACAGCCACAAAATATCCGTAGTGGCTGGATGAAGCCGATGTTGATCCGATCAGCATTTTTTGGGATGCCATGGACGACGGGGCCCAGGCCAGTATCAATATCAACGAAACCAAGAGAACCAATCCTTTAAATGTACATTTTACATTCATGCTTTGTCCCTCCTTTATAAGGTGTTTGTGTTGAACTGATCTTGCTGTCTTCCAACTGGGACCCAGAGCCTAGGGGGTATATCCCATGAGACGGGAAATCTCCCGGGCCGCGGATATGATCTTGCCGGAGAACTCAGAAAACGCTTTTCTTTCCGGCCGCCTGGCCGTTGTCCAGGCGATATTCACTGCGGCAAAGGCCTCTCCTGCATAGTTGAATACAGGAGAGGCCACTGCCCTTAATCCCAATTCCAATTCTTCATCGTTGATGGCAAATCCCCGGCCCCTTATCTCTTTGAGTTCCTTTAAAAGAGCCTCCCGGGAAAGAAGGGTCCGGTCTGTTTTGGGTTGGTATTCAATCTGCTTTAAAATCTGTTCCAGCCTGGGAGGGGGGAGAAAGGCCAGAATGGCCTTTCCCATGCTGGCGCAGTATACGGGCAGACGATCCCCGATATTGACGTTGATGTTTACCAGATAGTCGGACATGATCCGCTCCACATAAAGGATCTCTGTGCCGTTTAAAATCGTCAGGTTGATGGTTTCCCCTGTCTCGTCGTTCAATCGCTTTAAGATGGGCATGGCATAGGTGTGGAGGTTCATGTTTTTCAAGGCAGACAATCCCAGGGAGACCAGCCGGGTTCCGAACTGGTATGTTTTGGTGCCAGGGGCGGTCTCCACCAGGCCCAGGGCCATCATCGTTTTGATCAGTCTAAAGCAGGTGGTTTTCTTGTATCCGGTTTTTTGAACGATTTCCTCCAGGGTCAGGAGTGTCTCGGCCCGGTCCAGGCAGTCCAGAACCGTAAAACATTTTTCAATGGATTTAATATGGTCTTTGTCTGGCATTTGAATATTCCTGATAAAATTCCGATATGCGGAATTTTTGAAAAGATTTGTACCGCATTAAGGAATTGAATACTGGGGTAAAAATGGAATGTCAAGGATTTGTTTTAAAAAATCGAATTTTTTTCAGGCAGTTGTCCCTGCTTGGCCAGTCAAAAAACATGGTCTTGAGAATAATGCTTCAGTTCTGTATAAACAATCTCAACAATTGAACGGGACAAAAGAGCAGGAGAGAATTTTCTTCTGCTCCATGTCTCTGTACTCTTGATCCGGGCACTGCAGGGCAAGGTATGAAATGATAGAAGAGATCCATATCATGGAAACCCTGCCGGGAAGATTCCGGATCTTTATATTAAAAAGGAGAAAATCATGAAAAAATTTATCTTTGGCAGTATCGGCATCCTGTTTCTGCTGGGAACTGCCGTGGCAGGAGAGATTTCCGTGGGGGCGGTTACCCCGCTGACCGGAAAACTGGCTGTTTACGGGGAAGGATTTCAGCAGGCCATGCTCCTGGCCGCGGATGAGATCAACGCGGCCGGCGGCATCAAGGGAAATACCCTGAAGATCCTGTTTGAGGACAACAACTCCACGTCCAAGGGGTCGGTTTCCGCCATTAGAAAACTGATCACCATTGATAAACTCCCCCTGATCTTCGGCCCGGCAGCCAGCTCCAATTTCCTTGCCGTATGCCCCATTGCCCAGAACAACAAAACGGTTCTCGTGGGTGCGGAAAGTGCGGCAGCCGCCATTACCAAGTGCGGGTCCTATGTGTTCCGGGTTTTTCCTTCAGACCTTCTCCAGGGGATCGGCGTGGCAGAGCTGACCCAGTCCCTGGGATATAAGGAGGTTGTGCTGACCTATGTCAACAATGACTGGGGCGTGGGCCTGGCTGAGGTTTTTAAGGAAAAGTTTGAGGAATCCGGCGGTAAAATCCTTGAAGAACTACCCCATGGCGAGGGAAAAGCCGATTACAGGAGCGAGATCCTGAAGATGAGACGCCACAATCCCAAGGCCGTGGTCAACCTGACCTATATCAAAGAGGGCGCCACCATACTAAAACAGGCCTATGAGACCGGTCTCAAGGTGCAATGGCTCATGGGCTCGGCCTCCAAATCCCCCAAACTGGTCCAGCTTGCCGGAAAATCTGCTGAAGGCGTCATCGGGACCTATCCCACTTTTTCCCAGGATACGCCCCAGTACAAGGCCTTTAAAGCCGCCTGGGACAAGAAATATCCGGGCAAGAAAATTCCCGTATTCGGCGAATACAACTATGACATGGTCAAGCTGACAGCCCTGGCCCTGGGGGAGGCCGCCTCGGACAGCCCCGATGATATCCGGGAAGCCCTGATGAAAGCAGGCAAGGGGTATATGGGAGCCACCGGCGACAAGACCTTTGATGAAAACGGGGATGTGGGCGCCTCCTACGGCCGGTGGACGGTCAAAAACGGAGCCATCACGGATTATAAGTAAATTTCATGACGGTCTACTATTTTCAACTGCTGACAAACGGGATCATTGCAGGATCCATTTACGCCATGTTTGCCGTGGGGCTTGCCATGGTTTACGGGGTGTTTAAGTTTATCAATTTTTCCCATGGGGAACTGATCACCTGGGGGGCCTACCTGAGCCTGATGTTCTTCTCGCCCCCCTTTTCTCTTCCCCTGGGTTTTGCCGTGATCCCGGCCCTTGTCATTACCGTGGGAATGGGGCTTGCCCAGGATTTTTTCGTGTACCGACCCCTGCGCAACTCCAATCCCATTGCCATTCTCATCGCCTCCATCGGGCTGTCTTATCTCTTAAGGAACGGTATCCGTCTTTGCTGGGGATCCGACTTAAGAACCTTTGATCTGCCCCTGTCCCAGGGATTGGTTTTCTGGGGGGTCTATATCACAAAGATCCAGATTCTCATGATGGTATCGGCCCTGGTCTTTTTTGGTGTTTTATACTTTCTGCTGACCCGCACCCTGCTGGGCAAGTCCCTGCGGGCCGTGTCAGACAATATGGAGCTGTCCGCCATCATGGGAATCAGCATGAAAAAGGTGACGGCCGCCATATGGATTCTTGCGGCCGTGTTTGCAGGGACCGGCGGCATTCTCCTGGCCCTGGACACCAACCTGGAACCCATGATGGGAATGACCAGCCTGGTCAAGGCCTTTGCCGCAGTGCTCCTGGGCGGGGCCGGCAATATATGGGGAGCCCTTTTGGGCGGTCTTTTCATCGGGATTGCCGAAAACATGGGCGTGGCCTTTATCTCGCCCGATTATAAGGATTTCATTTCATTCGGCGTGATCATCCTTCTCCTTCTTTTCAAACCCAAAGGGATATTCTCAATTGCAGGGGGGGTGCGCTGACCATGGACTATCTCCTTCACATCCTCATTATCTGCCTGATCTATTCCATATTTGCCCTCTCCCTGAACCTGGAGCTGGGATATGCAGGACTCTATAATTTCGGGCACATTGCCTTTTTCGGCATCGGGGCCTATGCATCCGCCCTGCTGAGCCTCCAAGGCGTATGGATCCCTCTGGCCATGCTCATGGCAGCGGTCATTGCCGGCATCGGGGGCAGCCTTTTTTCCCTGCCGGCCCTCCGTCTGTCCGGGGATTATTTCGGCATTGCCACCTTTGTCTTTGCCGAGATGGCCCATCTCTTTTTTTTAAACGAGCGGGATCTTACCGGAGGGCCCATGGGACTGCCGGGCATTCCGAGACCGGCTTTTACCGGGTCCGGGGTGGAAAGTCTTCCCCTTTTCCTGGTCTTTGCCCTTTTGATTGCCCTTTTTACCTTTGGGCTGCTTTACAGGATTGCAAATTCTCCCTATGGACGGGCCCTAAAGGTGATCCGGGAGGATGAATTCGTGGCCCAGGCCCTGGGCAAGAACACCTTCCGGCTCAAGACCAAAGCTGTTATGGTCGGCTCCTTTTTTGCCGGACTTGCCGGCGGCTTGTGGGCCCATTATATCACCTATATCAGTCCTTCGGATTTTACCCTCCAGGAAACCATCCTGGTTCTTCTCTGCGTGGTTCTGGGGGGCAGGGGCACCCGGACGGGTCCTGTTGCCGGGGCCTTTGCCGTCATCTTTTTCGGCGAGATCATCCGGTTTATCCCGGTACCTCCGGGATATGTGAGATTTGTGGCCCCTTTCCAGGGAATGGTCTACGGCCTCATCCTCATCCTGATGATGCTCAAACGCCCCCAGGGGATCATTTCAGAGGCAGGAAGGGGGTCGAATGCTTAGACTGGACAGGATCTCCAAGCGGTTCGGCGCCCTTGTGGCCGTGGACGATGTCTCCTTTTGCCTGGCTCAAAAGGGAATCTCCGGCCTGATCGGGCCCAACGGCAGCGGCAAAACCACCCTGTTCCACATGATCACTGGCTTTTACCCCCTGGACCGGGGAAGCATCCATTTCCAGGATGAAAAGATCAGCGGGCTTGCCCCCCATGTGATCAGCCGGAAGGGGATCGTTCGGACCTTTCAGCAGACAAGGGTTCTGCCCTTTCTTTCTGTCCTGGACAATTTGATTGCCGCTGCCCCCAATCAGATGGGGGAAGATCTTATTCCCCTGTTTTTCAGACCCTCCAAAGTGGCGGCCCAGGAAAGAAAGAACATGGAAAAGGCCGTCTCCGTTCTGGAGACCCTTGAACTGACAAGATTAACAAATAGTCCTGCCGGGGATTTAAGCTACGGCCAGCAGAAACTCCTGGAGATCGGAAGGGTGCTCATGGCCGAGCCCAGGCTGATCATCCTGGACGAGCCCACGGCGGGGATCAATCCCAGCCTGATCCGGCGCCTGGTCAGGATCCTTGAGACCCTAAAGGATCAGGGGATAAAAATTTTCCTTATCGAGCATAACATGCCTCTGGTGTCTGAGCTGTGTGACGAGGTTTTTGTCATGGACTCGGGAAACCTGATCTTTTCGGGCCCGCCCCATGAGGTACAGAAGAACAAAAAAGTGATTGAAGCCTATCTGGGGAGGGAGGCCTGATGCTGCTGTCCATTGAAAATCTCACCGCCGGGTATGGAAACGCCCCGGTACTCTCGGATATCTTCCTGAACCTGGAAAAAGGGGAGCTGGTCTGTATCATCGGCCCCAACGGCGCCGGGAAATCCACGGTCCTGCGCACCGTGGCCGGGCAGCTGATCCCCTCCCGGGGAAAGATCACATTCAAAGACGAGGACATTACCCGGATGTCCATTGCCCGGAGGGGAAAAAGGGGGCTGGTCTTTATCCCCCAGGGCATGAATATCTTTCCCAACCTGACCATCATCGAAAACCTTGAAATGTCCGGCACCCTGCTCAAGGAGAAACAGGCCCTCAACTCCGGGATCCGGCAGGTCCTGGAAAGATATCCTGTCCTGGATAAGAAAAAGAATTTTTTCGCCCGGGACCTGTCCGGCGGAGAAAGACAACTCCTTGCCCTGAGCCGTTCCATTATCGTAAAGCCCGACCTTGTGCTTCTGGACGAGCCTTCCCTGGGCCTGGCTCCCCTTGTGGTGGATATGATCTTTGATCAGATTTCAGATATCGCCAAAAACGGGTCCTCGGTCCTCCTGGTGGAGCAGAATGCCAGAAAAGGCCTTTCCGTCAGCCACAGGGGATATGTACTGGAGCTTGGAAAAAACCGCCTCACCGGCACAGGCAGGGAGCTTCTGGAAAACGACGAGGTCCGGCGCCTCTACCTAGGCGGGTAACCCGGGAAAAATAAGGAGATATGAACAATGGCAAAACTTCTCCAGATCGCCCAGCTGGGCCATCCTGTTTTGAGAAAAACAGCGGCCCGGGTGGAAGATGTCAAAGAAGCGGCCATCCAGTCCCTGATAGAGGATATGATGGTCACGGTTGCAGATGTCAACGGGGTGGGAATCGCCGCACCCCAGGTCTATGAATCCAGCCGGATTTTCATCATGGCGTCCAGGCCCAATCCAAGGTATCCCCATGCCCCGGAGATGGAGCCCGCAGCCCTGATCAACCCGGAGATCCTTGAGACATCAAAGGAAAAGGAAAAAGGATGGGAAGGCTGCCTGAGCATCCCGGGGATAAGGGCCATGGTTCCAAGGTACACCTCCGTCACCGTCAGATTCAGCACCGTCAACGGGGAAGAGAGGGAAACCAGGTTCACCGATTTTCTCGCCCGGATCTTTCAGCATGAATCAGACCACCTGAACGGGAAGGTCTTTTTGGACCGGGTGGAGTCCAACGAGGAGATTGTCACGGAAAAAGAGTTCCTAAGGATACTTTCAGGAAAGAATTAAAGGGGAAAGGTAAAGGACGGCACGTCGACTTGACTGCGATGGCGTCGGTTATCATTCCATCGAACCTCAGCCCGGGAAAGATGGCCCGGCATGGATCTGATCTTAGGTCCATGCCGGGGGGAAATTATATGCGGGTTTTATCCCTTTATCCGCTTTAACTCCACTTTGACGCGGTTGTTGGGATTGGGACAGTCCCAGACCATGACATCGGGATCTTCTCCCATGGGAAAGGTTCCCCCGAACTGGAGGGTCTTTACCCAGCCGGCGATGTTGCTGTAAAAGAGCCCGCAGAAATCGCCGCATTTATGGGTGCTCAGTTCAAATTCATCCCCCGGCTTCATGCCGATGGTGCAATCTCTCTTTGTTTCAAGGATCCTTGCCACAACCTTATTGCCTATTGTTGGAAAACTGACTGACATTTTTACCTCCTTAAGATGATGTTTATGCCATGCCTGTTAATAGGGAATAAAAAAAGGAATTTCTGTAGCCTGGACTACATTTTAGAAAAAAGATGAGGTCATGGTTATTTTTTTCCCGGTTTTCAGGATCTTCCCGCAGCCGGCAAGGGCTTTCATGGCCTTTGTTATGCTGACCCTGTGGGCTCCGACCAGGAATCCCAGGTCTTCATGGGTCAGGGGAATCTTGAGTTCTATCCCGTCTGCGACCCGGGTTCCATGCTCTTCTGCGATACTGGAAAGCACGTTGTAGAGGCGGTTTTCAAGGTTGTTTTCCGACATGCTTTCCAGGCGGTCGGTGATGGAGGATATCCTATGGCTCATGGACCGGATCACCTTTAATCCGATCTCCGGATGATCCAATATCAGCTCGTCAAAGGAATTAATGTTAAAACCGCAGGTCACGGTGTTTTCGATGGCCCATGCGCTTAAGGGATAGATCTGTTTGCCGGAAAAAAGATCTTCCCCGATCATGTCCCCGGCTTTTCTGAAATCCAGGGTAACTTCGGATCCGTCTTCATGGACTTTGTTGAGTTTGATTCTTCCGCTTTTGATGAGAAATACCTCATTGATGGGATCCCCCTGCCGGAAAACCGGGCTTCCCTTGTTGATGATTCTTCTGATCCCGATGTCTTTGAGCCGGATCAGCTGATCCGGGCGGAAATCCTTAAAAATCCAGAAGTCTTTAAAGCATTTGTCCGTGGTCGGGGTATTGGGGCTGTAAAAATTGCCGCAGTCGCATTTCATGGTCAGCCGTTCCTTATGATCATCATGTTTTCTTCGAGTAATACTAAATCAGGGGCAAAAAGCAATTTTAAATATAAAAAAATTGATTTGGCAGGCTTTTTCCCGGGGATTCAAAATATCACTAACATCAGTTTTCTCAATTTGTTTATACGGTTCCTATAGATATTAAAAATTTGCCAAGCTTCCTGGATGCTGACTACAATTTATCGCTTGAACTGATTTTAAACCGGTGAAAAGGAGAAAACCTATGAGTGAAGACTATACTTCCATGTGGCAGGATCTTGGCCTGGATCTGAGCGCCCATGATGCCCTTTTAAATGTTCTGGGATCCGGGTACAGGGATATCTACCTGGCCCAGAAGGAACGGCCCGAAGGAATGGGCTATTTTGATTTCGTGATGAGCGAGGTCCACGGCCTGCGCATCAAGGAACTGGTGGACGAAAAAGCCCAAGGCAGGAAGATCATCGGCTCCTATTGCGTGTTTGTCCCGGAAGAGATCGCCCTGGCCGCCGGCGCCACCCTGGTGGGGCTCTGCTCGGGTGCGGATTTCGCCATGGAAGAGGTGGAGAAATATTTGCCCCGGAACACCTGCGCCCTGATCAAATCCTCCTTTGGATTCAAGCTGGGAAAGGTCTGTCCCTACCTGGAAAGCGCAGACATGATCGTGGGGGAAAATACCTGTGACGGTAAGAAAAAAGCCTATGAATCTTTAGGAAAACTGGTGGACAACCTTTACGTGATGGACCTTCCCCAGGTCAAGTCGGAAAACGGCCGGGCATTGCTTCGGTCTGAATACGACCGTTTCCGCCAGGCTGTGGAGGCCATGACCGGAAAGGCCATTACCGTGGAATCCCTGAAACAGGCCATTGAAACCGTCAATGCAAAAAGACGGGCCCTCCACCGCCTGGCCGGGCTCAGAAAAGCCGATCCGGCTCCCGTCTCCGGCCTGGACGCCCTTCTGGCCAACCAGGTCTCTTTTTATGACAACCCGGCCCGGTTCACCGAGTCCCTGAACAAGATCTGTGATGAGCTGGAACAGCGCGTGGAAGAAAAAAAGGGGATTGCTTCTGAAAAGACGCCCCGGCTCCTGCTTTCCGGCTGTCCCATGGCCGTGCCCAATTGGAAACTGCCCTGGATCGTGGAAACCTCCGGGGCCGTTATCGTGGGTGAAGAGTCCTGTGTGGGAGAGCGGGGAGTCAGAAATCTTACGAACGATTCCGGATCCACCCTGGATGAGCTCATGGATGCCATAACCGACCGGTATTTCAAGGTGGACTGCGCCATCTTCACCCCCAACCCGGACCGGCTGGACCATGTCATGGAAATGGCGGAAGAGTATAAGGCGGACGGGGTGATCCACTACGGTCTCCAGTTCTGCCAGCCCTATCTCATGGAGGCCGTCCCCGTGGAAAAGGCATTGGAGGAAAAGGGAATGCCCTGCCTGAGGATTGAGACCGACTACGGCATGGAGGATGTGGGCCAGATCAAAACCCGGATCCAGGCCTTTATCGAGCAGGTGGGGTGAGATGGCCCTGGATCTGCCCGGGCTGATTTTTGACCAAGCCTATATAAAGGATATTGAGGACCGGGTCTATGAACGGGGAGTGGCCCTGAGCGCCTCCGGCGGGAAAATCGTGGGGCTCTATTGCGCCTTCACCCCCAAGGAGGTGGTGGCTGCGGCCGGGGGCATTCCCGTGTCTCTGTGCGCCGGTTCCGAGGACCCTTTCCCGGCGGCCGAGGAGCATCTGCCGGCCAATCTCTGTCCCCTGATCAAGTCCAGCTACGGCCATGCCGTGGGCGATACCTGCCCCTATTTTCACATGACGGATTTTCTGCTCGCCGATGCCACCTGCGACGGCAAAAAGAAGATGTTTGAGCTGCTGACCCGGATCAGGCCCCTTCACCTGCTGTTGCTTCCCCAGAGTGCCGGGGCGCCGGAGAACTTCAGGGCCTGGGAGACTGAAATCCGAAAAGCCGTGGATTTCTTGGAAAAGATGACGGGCAATCTTATCACAGAGGAGAAACTTGCCGGTCAGATCCGGATCTACAACCGGCTGCGGCGAACCGTTGAATCGATCTTTGGTCTGAATGCGGGAGACCTGCCCCTGGTCTACGGGTCTGAGATTACTCATATCACCTCCATGGCCGGGTTTGAGTGTGACCTGGAAATCCGCATGGCGGAAATGGAATCGGCCCGGGAAAAGATCCTGGAGCGGGCAGGGGATCACGCCTTTACCGACCAGATGAAAAAACGGCCCAGGATCCTGCTCACCGGCTGCCCCACCACCAACAAAAAGGTGCTTTTCCTTATTGAAGAGGCAGGGGGATGCGTGGTGGCCATGGAGTCCTGCGGCGGACTCAAGTCCGTGGGCCGCCGGGTGGATGAAACTCTGCCTCCCCTGCGGGCTCTGGCGGAAAAGTACCTGAACATTGCCTGCGCCTGCATGAGTCCCAACACCGGGCGCCTGGACCTGATCGGAGAACTGATCCGGGACTATCGGGCAGACGGGGTGATCGATTTGACCTGGAACGCCTGCCACACCTACAATGTCGAGGCCTTTTCCGTTCGCGAAGCGGTCCAGGACCGGTTTGACACCCCCTATATGCAGATTCTCACCGATTATTCAGAAAACGATATGGGACAGCTGGAAACCCGTATCCAGGCGTTTCTGGAGATGATTGCCTGATCAAAGGACCCCTCTGTTTGCAAGCCCGGGTCACTGGCGGCCGGGGTATAAATAGTAAAAAATAAAACAAAAGGAAGAAAAAATGAAAAAGAGATTTCAATGTATGATTTTTATCCTGGTCTTCAGCCTGACGGCAGGTGCGGGAATGGCCTTGGCCAAGGCAGACTACCGCATCGGCATCGTCACCCCCACCCTGTCGGCCAGCGAGGATGAATTCCGGGGCGCGGTCCGGGTGGCTAAAAAATATCCGGGCATGATCAAGCACATTTCCCTGCCCGAAAACTACCAGGAAGAACAGGAGACCGCCATCACCCAGATCCTGAGCCTGGGAGACCAGAAAGATATCAAGGCCATTATCATCTGCGCCGGATATTCGGGTATTCTGCCGGCCATCCAGAAGGTAAAGACCAAACGGCCGGACATGATCGTGATCACGGCCCCCATCTGGGATGATCCGGACATGATGGCCAAGTACGTTGATCTCTGCCTGGACACCGACTGGGTGGGCCGGGGGATCTCCATTCCGGAAAAGGCAAAGAAAATGGGCGCCAAGACCTTTATCCACTACTCCTTTCCCACCCATATGGCCAAGGAGGTTCTGGCCAAACGAAGGGACACCATGGCAGAGACCTGCAAGCGGCTGGGCATGAAGTTCGTCAGCCTCAACACCCCGGATCCCAAGACCGGAGCCGGGTCCACTCCCATGCTCCAGTTCCTGAACGAGGACATCCCCAGACAGATCGCCCGGTACGGCAAGGATACCTGCATCTTCGGCACCAACTGCCCCATGCAGGACGTGATCATTGCCAAGGCCCTGGAACTTAAATTCATCATGGCCGAGCAGTGCTGTCCCACGCCCACCCAGGGATTCCCGGCGGCCATGGAACTGGAGATCTCCGAAGATGAGGCCGGCGACTTTGACAAGATCAACGCCATGATCACGAAAAAGGCGGCCCAGGAAGGCTGTACCGGACGGCTTTCCACCTGGCCCGTGGCTGTGGGATATTTCTTTCCCGAATTTTCCACGGAAGTGGCCATGCAGATGATCGACAAAAAGCTGGCCAGCGTCAGTGTGGCCAGCCTCTCCCCCATTGCCCGGGAGGTGGCCGGTGTGGATGTCCGGTTTAACAAGATGAAACCGGAACTGGATAATTACTATCTCATCCTCATGGATTCCGTATTCTATTAAAGACAGGCCCATCCGGCTTATGCTGTCTTTAAAAAAAATCACCAAGCAGTACAATGGATTTACCGCCCTTGACGGGGTAAATCTTGAGGTTGAGCCCGGCAGGATCCATGGTCTTGTCGGGCTCAACGGCTCGGGTAAAACCACCCTGCTGGGAATCATATCCGGCCAGTCCGTGATCCGGGAGACCGGCGGATTTTCCGGATCGTTTGAATTTAACGGGAAAAAGCGCTGTTTTGCCCGGCCGGCCCAGGCCTCGGCTGCCGGCATCGGTATGGTCCACCAGGAATTTGCCCTGATCCCGGGTATGGATGTGGCGGAAAATATCAGCCTGTCCCGGGAATCGGTAAAGGCCTGGACCCAGCGCCTTCTGGGCCGGGACCTTTCCATGATTGACCCTAAGGCCAACCAAAAAAAGGCAGAGAAGATACTGGATCGTCTCAATCCGGAACTGGACCCGAATCTTTTATGTGCGGATCTGCCCGTGGCCATGAAGCAATTTGTGGAGATGGCAAGGGAGCTGAACCGGGAGCCGCTCAAAATGCTGCTCCTTGACGAGCCCACCGCTGTTCTGGGACCGGCCGACGCCGGCCGCCTCATGGACGCGGTCAGACTGGCGGCCCAAAAGGGCACGGCCGTTCTCTATGTCTCCCACCGTCTGGAAGAGGTGGCGGCCTGCTGCCATGGGATCACTGTTCTGCGCAACGGCCGGGTGGCCGGATGCCTGGAAAATGACCCACAGGACCCGGGAGGCCGGAAAAGGATGGTTTCCCAATTGTCTGCCCTGATGGTGGGAAAGAAGGTCTTCCAAAAGGCCCGAAAACCAAAAACAAATACGAACAGGCCCCCTTTTCTGGAAGTGGCAAGCCTGAGTGTGGATAAGCCCGGGGATCGCCTGGACCATCTGGATCTGACGGTTTACCAGGGGGAGATCCTGGGGATCACCAGCCTCTCCGGCCACGGAAGAACCGCCTTGGGAGCCGGGCTTTTCGGTCTTTGCCGGGCCCGGGGCCGGGTGAGGCTCAAGAGCCGGGACCTGACCCGGTTTTCGCCGGAAGAAATGATCCAAAACCGGGTCTGGATGCTGCCGGAAGACCGCCGGGAACACGGGCTTCTGGCCGATCATTCCATTGTGGAAAACATGACCTTTGCCCCGGTACAGACCGGTCAGGGCTTTGTTAAAAAGGGGCTTCCCTTTTTCCGGGGCATTGATCAAAAAGGGTGCAGAAAATATGCCCGTGAATCCGTTGCAGACCTGGATATCCAGTGCCGGTCCGTCTTTCAAAAGGCCGGGGAACTGAGCGGGGGGAATCAGCAAAAGGTCTGTATGGCCCATGCCATGGCCATGGATCCGGATCTGCTTTTTGTGGGGGATCCCACCCGGGGAATTGATATTGCGGCCAAGGAATCCGTATTGCGGCTTCTGGCCCGGACCCGGGAAGAAAAGGGAACCACCCTGGTGATCAGTTCGGGTGAGGTGGAGGAACTGCGCCGGATCTGTGACCGGATCGCCGTATTTTACAGGGGACAGCTTTTTGATATCCTGGATCCGGAAAGGGATGAGGCGGATTTCACCCTGGCCTGCGCCGGACAAAGGGAGGCCCTTTGACCCGCCCTTTTAAAGATTTGGGCCTCCAGATTCCCCAGGCTGCCATCATCCTGTTTCTGGCGGTGATGACCGGTGCCGCAGTCTTTCTTGACATCCCCCTGACCTGGATATTGAGCGACGCCCTGGTCCGCCTGGCCATGAACGGGGTGCTGGTGCTCTCCCTGGTGCCCATGCTCCGGGCCGGGGTGGGGATCAACTTCGGACTTCCCGTGGGCATTGTGGCCGGACTCATGGGAATGTGCATGGCCGTTAACTTCGGGTTCAAGGGGCTCGGGGGGCTTGTCCTGGCCATGGGGTTTTCCATGCCTGCCGCCCTTGTCCTGGGAACCGGGTACGGGGCCATATTAAACCGGGTCAAGGGCAGGGAAGAGATCACGGCCACCTTTGTGGGGTTTTCCTTTGTGCCCTTGATGAATTTTTTCTGGACCGTGGCCCCTTTTTCCAATCCGGCCATGCTCTGGCCCATTGGAGGAAAGGGGCTGCGTCCGGTGATCGGGCTGAAAAAATACTTTGCCAAGGCCCTGAACGATCTCTGGGCTGCGGACATGGCCGGGGTCAGGGTCCCCCTGGGCCTGCTGCTCTTTTTTTCCCTTCTCTGCCTGCTGCTGGTTCTTTTTTTCCGGACCCGTCCGGGCAGGGCCATGACCGCGGTGGGAGAGAACGAGATCTTTGCCGGGCTGTCCGGGGTCAATATCTTCAGGGCCAGGATGCTTGCCGTTGTTCTTTCCACGGGGATTGCCGCCCTGGGTATCTGCGTCTATGCCCAGAGCTACGGGTTTCTGGAGCTGTACGATGCCCCTTTGATGATGGCCTTTCCCGCGGCCTCGGCCATCCTGGTGGGCGGCAGCATGGGCCGGCACACGAGAATGGCCCATGTGGTCCTGGGAACCTTTTTGTTCCAGACCACCTATCTGATTTCCGGGCCCATTGCCAACGAACTCATGGTCCCTGAAGTGGCTGAGATTTTCAGGCTCATGATCACCAACGGGATCATCCTTTATGCCCTGCTCTATGAGGGGGGAAAACAGCAATGACTCGATTCCCGAGGGTTCCCCTGATCTTTGCCGGGATTTCCTTCCTGGCCTTCTGGTTTTCGGGCATGAGCCTTTGTTTTCTGACCAACGAGGTCATCACCCGGTTTGTCCGGGACGGGGTCATGGTATTGGCCCTGATCATTCCCATCCGGGCCGGAATGGGCATCAATTTTTCCATCGTGGTGGGAGCCCTGAGCGCCCAGGTGGGATTGATCCTGGTTCTCGATTTCGGATTCGGCGGCATGGCCGGACTTTTCATGATGGCGGCACTGGGGCTGCTGTTCTCCCTTTTGATGGGAATTATCATCGGTATCTGCCTGAACCGGGTGAAAAACAGGGAGATGATCACCACCATCATCATCGGGTTTGTGGCCACCTCCATCTACCAGCTCATCTTCATGGTGGGATACGGCACCCTGATCCGGCCCACCAACCAGGAGATGATGCTTTCCCGGGGGATCGGCATCCGGAACATGGTGGACCTTGAGATGTTCAGAGGACTTTTGGACACTCTCTGGCTCATCCGCCTGGGATCGGTCGAACTCCCGGTTTTCATGATTCTGGCGGTTCTCGGGTTCGGCCTTGGGATCAAATACCTGACCCTGACCCGGCTGGGAAAGGCCTTTGCCATTGTGGGACAGAGTTTTGAAAAGGCCCGGGCTCTAGGGATGGATGCCGATATGATCCGCATCAAGGCCATCGTCCTTTCCACCCTGATTGCCTGCCTGGGCCATCTCTTTTATATCCTGAACATCGGCATGCTCAACGTCTACACCGCCCATATGAACACGGATATCTTCTCCTGCGCCGCCCTCCTGGCCGGGGGAGCCACCTTGACCCATGCCCGGGTCCGCCATGCATTTTTAGGGATTCTGCTCTTTCATTCCCTGTTCATCGTATCTCCCCAGGCCGGCCAGAATGTGTTCGGCAACCCGGCCCTGGGAGAGTATTTCAGAAGTTTCGTGGCATACGGGACCATTGCCTTCGCCCTGATCCTCAATGCCGGAAAAAAAACTCCAAAAACCCTTGTTGAAAAGGATATAAAGATATGAAATTTGCCGGAATTGATATTGGATCCAGGAGCATTGAACTTGCCGTGGTGGATGAAAAAGGGGAACTCCTGGAGACCCACCAGACCGACACCGGATTTGACCCCATTCCCCGGGCCCGTAAACTCCTTGATGAGGTTGAATACGATTCCATCATGGCCACGGGCTACGGCCGGACCCTGTTTGAGATCGCCTTTGACGGGGCCCGGACGGTCACGGAGATCAAGGCCCATGCCCGGGGGGTTCTGGCCTCTTTCCCGGAGGCCGAGACCATCCTGGATATCGGGGGGCAGGATTCCAAGGCCATTGCCCTGAATGCCAAGGGCCGGGTGAAGAAATTTGAGATGAACGACCGGTGTGCGGCCGGTACCGGAAAATTTTTGGAGATCATGGCCTCCAACCTGGGTTTCTCCATTGAAGAATTTGGGCGGGCCGCCCTGGAAACAGACAGGAATCTGGCCATCTCCAGCATGTGCACGGTGTTTGCCGAGTCCGAGGTCACCTCATTGATCGCCAGGGGTGCGGACCGCAGGGAAATTTCCCGGGGCCTTCACCTGAGCGTGGTCAAGCGGGCCTCGGGAATGATCAACCGGGTCTCTTCCCAGGGACCCATTGTCTTTTCAGGGGGGGTGGCCAGAAATCCCTGCATGGTCCACCTTCTGTCACAGAGTCTGGACCGGGAGGTTCTTGTCCCGGAAGATCCCCAGATGATGGGGGCCCTGGGTGCGGCCCTGGTATTGGAAGAGGAGACCCCGGCCTGATTCAACCCCGTTCTTGACGGAAAATTGCCGTCCATATCAGACTTTGAACTGCCCCACTATGGATTTGAGCTGTTCAGATACCTTTGAAAGGGTATCGGCGCTTTTGTTGATCTCGGAGCTGGAAAGGGCCATTCCCTTGGCGGCACAGTTTACTTCAGATACTTCTCCTGCGATCTCTCCGGTTACATGGGAGTTCTCAGAAGCGCTTTGGATAACCTTCTGGAGCCCTTGGGCGGCCTGGGCCATATTGGCCGCGATCTCCCTTGCGGAAACAGACTGCTCCTCCACCGCCGCTGCAATATTTGTAATGAGTTTCAAACAAATTTCAAAACAAAAGAAGGATGCCGTCATCGAAAAAATTAGGTCAGGTTAAAAAGTTGACATTTGAGTTGCTTTGGTATAAATACGTCCCCGCTAAAAAGCCAAACCTATTGTGAGATAGGGACGGAAAGCCAAGGACCTCTTAATTGAGAACGCCTGGTTGCTGAAGAGAATGATTGCGTTTGGATAGATAAACCGGGATGCTGCGCAGCCTGGTTTTTGTTGTTTTGAATATGAAGTTCATCATTTCCTCCTCGTTTGCCTCACAGTTTGTGCATAAAGAAAAAAATCAGGGGGGCGACATCCCCCCTGTGAATGTCGCCATTATCTGACCTGAATAGCCGGTTTGATATTGGTTGGTTTTCGTATACTTGTTTTTTCGAACCAAATAGATAGAAAAAAAACAGGCATACGATTTTTGTAAAACTTATTGAATATATTATGTAAAAATTTGACAGACCCTTTGCCGGAAGCGTGCCATTCGTGCTGAAACAGGGTTTGTTGTGGAGGATTTAAAATATGAAATTGAAAGCGAAACTATTAATCATTAGCGGCACAGGGTTTGTAGTAATTTTCTGTGCCAGTCTTGTCGCCACTTTTTTCTATTACAAAAATATTAAACAGGCTCAGATCAATGAAGTGGTTCAATCGGCCCGCCAGAATTTTGAAGTGGCAATGGAGGCTAAAAAGAAGGTCTGGCAGACCAATGCCCTTCAGGTCGCGAATAACTTAGAAGTTAAAAAAGCGTTTCAAGAGAATAATAGGGAAAGGGCCAACAGACTGTTAAAACAGCTCGGTGATGTTTTTAAAAAAAATACAGGGTTCAAAAACGTACAGATTCACCTGATCGATACGGATTTAAAATCCTTTTATAAATCCTGGGCCCCGGATAGGTTCGGGGAAGAACTGACGTATTCCAAAGGGTATGCCCAGGTTAAATCAACGGGAAAATCCTTTGTTGCCATGGAGATGTCATCTAAAGGGCTTAGGCTCAAAGGGCTTTTCCCGGTTCTTGACGGCCAAAGATTTCTCGGTATTGCCGATTTTGAGGGCGGTCTTAACTCCATCAAAAGGACGTTAAAGCCTTATAATATTGATTTTATTTATTTCATGGAAGATGCTTTTTTGAATATTGCCAAGGGCATGAAAGATAAGCCCAAATTTGCCAATTATATTTTGAATCAGAAAGATGTTGATCCGGAATTTTACAAATATATCCAGCAGCCCGGCATCTTCAACCGTATTCTTAAATCAGGATATTTCAAGGATGACAGTTACCTGAGCTTTAAAGGTGCTTTTAAGGGGTTTTCCGATACCAAGACGGGTCTTTATCTGCTCGGGGTTAAGACTGACATTGCCTTGAAACAAGTCAATTCGATCAGGAATTTGATTTTTACACTCTTTGGCGCACTGTTTGCGGTCTTTTTGGGGTTTATTCTGGGAATTATTTATTTTATCAACAGAAGTGTTGTCCGCCCGATTAATGCTGTTGCAAAAAATATGGAGGCCATTGCCAGCGGGGAAGGTGATTTGACACAGAGAATTGAGGTTAAGAATAAGGATGAAATAGGGATACTGGCCGGCTGGTTCAATACCTTTGTTGAAAAGTTGCAGAGTATAATTGGAGGAATTTCAAAAGATGCCATTATACTGGAGCAGTCCTCAACAGGATTTTTGACCATTTCAGAACAGATGTCCGAGAGCATCCAACAGATGTCTGTCAATTCAAGCAATGCCGCATCTGCATCTGAAGAGATGAGTTCGGTAATGGCCTCTGTTGTTTCGGCAGCCGAACAATCTTCCTCAAATATCAGCATGATCTCCTCTGCTGCGGAAGAGATGACCTCAACCATTAATGAGGTCGCAAAACATACGGAAAGAACCAGCACAACAAGCAATGAAACCGTTGCTAAAACAAAAAACGCCTCTGAGAAAATCAGTTTCTTAAGCAAGTCTTCCAACGAGATTGGAAAGATAGTGGATACCATTAATGACATATCGGAACAGACCAATCTGCTGGCATTAAATGCCACCATCGAAGCAGCCCGTGCAGGAGAGGCTGGTAAGGGGTTTGCCGTTGTCGCAGGTGAGATCAAAAGTCTTGCGCAACAAACAGCAGGGGCAACCTTGGAAATTAGAAATCAAATAAAAAGTATTCAGAGTTCCACCCAGGAAGCGGTTGATGAAATTGAAGAAATTACAAGGGCAATCACCGATGTAAACGAGATGATTGACAGTGTCGCGGCCGTAGTTGAAGAACAATCTGTTACAACAAAAGAGATCGCTGAAAATGTAAGCCAGGCTGCCCGGGAGATCGTGGATGTTACTGAAAATGTGACTCAGAGTTCAAGCGTCTCCAACCAGATTTCCCAGGATATTGCCAGTGTGAACCAGTCCTCTTCTGAGATATCCGGAACCGGCTCGCAGATTAAGCGTAATGCTGAAGATCTAAATAAATTATCAAAAACACTCAAGTCTACTGTCCATCTGTTCAAGATTTAGGGTGCCTAGACGGATATCGCCGGCAGGTATGATAAAATCATGTATAGAATTAAAGTCGATCATAGAAAAAACAGAGTATATCTGAAGCTCGGTACCATTGAGCCTGGGGAGGCGGAACAGATCTTCAAAGAACTTGAGTCCCAGGTGTATGGAGTGTCCAAAGGATTTTCAGGTGTATTTGATATTTCCGCCTTTAAAGTCAATGCACCTGACGATAGCACTTGGGTAGGAAAGATCATTGCATTGTTGACAGATGCCGGAATGGGGGTTTCAGCAAGGGTGACCGGGGTGAAAGCAAAATGCCGGATAACCGAGGGCCGGCATAGGAAGCCTGCTGTCATTGCTGAAACAATCTTCATGGCGGATCGGATCCTTGACCGGATTTAAGAATCGGCCCGGTTAAAAGACAGGTCCTAGGCCCAAGTCATGTTCAAGACGGTTTATAGTTGTTTTTGTCCAGATGGATAAGGGTCTATAAAATAATTATCTCATGATAGAAACTTCCTTTTTGTCAAGCAAAGCACAAAAGATTATCAAGAACTTGAAATATGGCTCAGATCGGGTCTGGGATACGACCATACTTGTTGAATTTTAATTTTTAAACTTGAATGGTGCTTTTGTGGCGGCTGTTGCTATATCTGACCATGGTACATGCAAATTAAAATGTGTAGCAATTATGGAGTTTTGCCGTTTTTCTTAATGGTTAAGACAGGAATCCTATAGCGATTGATGAGTGTAAATTCAAACCAGAAAGGAGAAACATCATGTCGATTTCCGTATCATCATACTCTAATCTTACCATTGATCAGGCGTTCACTGTAAATACGACTACATCTGTGGAGACAAATAGCGACCAGGAAGAGACCTCAACCACAGTAAGCGAAGACTCTGCAGAGATCTCCGAAGAAGCCTATGCCCTGATGGAAAGCGAAACTGAAGATTCAGAAGCGGAGATCGGAGAAACAGAGGAGACGGAAGCTTCAGCCTCTGACGGGCAGGCAGGCCAGCATGGGTTTTTTTTTGGGAGGATTTATAGTAAAAGAACGGGAAACAAAATAGTCAGGAAAAATTTTATATGGATTTCGAATGAAAATTTTCCTTGATTTTTCAATCTTTTCAAACCAAAAGGAAAAAACATGAAAAAAATTTATTTTGCACTCTTTGCACTCTTCCTGGTCTCTTTCACCGGTTTCCAGGCCATTGCGGCAGATTTCCCTTCCAAGGATATCCAGGGGATCATCATGTGGGGGGCCGGCGGGGGAACGGACAACGCCACCCGGGCCATCACCCCTCTGGCTGAACCCTATCTGGGCAAACAGGTGGTGCTGATCAACAAGCCCGGCGGAACAGGGGCCATTTCCACCCAATATGTCTATTCCCGCCCCTCGGACGGATATACCCTCTTGTATGGAGCGGAAAACCCCCAGCTCTACGGGATTTTGAAATTGTCCAAGCTGGATTACAAGGATTTCTATCCTGTCAACGTCCTGGCCAGGGGGCTCGTTGTTATCGTTGCCAACAACAAAACACCCTGGAACTCTTTTAAAGAGCTTGTTGATGATGCGGCAAAAAATCCGGGAAAAATTAAAATGGGGTCCACCGGCCCCGGCGGCCTGCCCTTTACGGTCAGCGCCATGCTCAGAAGCGCTACCGGCTTTGATGTGAGAACCGTTCCCTTTGACGGTGACGGCCCAGGCATTACCGCTACCCTTGGCGGTCATGTGGATTTCTTTCCCGTTGCCCTGGGTGCGGCCAGGGAACATATCCGTGCAGGACGCCTCAAAGCCCTTGCCCTTGTATCGGATACAAAAGTTGCCGGGCTTGAGGATATTCCTCTGATCGTTGATGACTTTCCGGTATTTAAAAAATACCTGCCCTGGGGCCCATTTTACGGTGTATGGTGTAAGAGAGACGTGCCTGAGGCGGCCAAGGCCAAACTGGTGGAGGCCTTTAAAAAAGGGGCGGATGATCCCAAGTTTAAACAATTTATCGAAAACATCAGTGCCGTTACAATGAACATTCACGGCGAGGAGGCGGATAAATTTCTTACACACTGGCAGTCCGTCACCACATGGCTGCTCCATGAAGCCAATGCAACCAAGGTGTCTCCCGAGGATTTAGGCATTCCCAAACCTTAACATGCCGGGGCCTTCTGCTTTATCGGGGCAGGCCCTGGGGATTTTGTTTTTTCATACCGGCCCCCCGGCTTTTGCCGGGGGGAGGTGTAAGGGATCATGCAATGAAAAAGAGACCCAAACTGATTCCGGGTGAAACAAGTTTCATCTGGATGCTGCTGGTTTTCAGCCTTGTCACCCTGATTCTGGCCTGCCGGATTTCCGGTTTTTCATCGGCCAGTTCCCCCGGGGCGTTTCCCATGTTTTCATCCGCGGTGATGCTGGTTTCCGTTGTTTGGATAGGGGGCCGGTCATTGGGGGGGAAAAAGGACGGGACACAAAGCCTGAAGGATGAAGTTCAAGGGGCAGCCAAGGCCGTAGTTCCCCCGGTTTTCCTGATGTATACGGGCCTGGTCATCCTTTACATGTTTTTAATCGTTCCCTTGACCTTTCTGCCCGCTTCCTTTGGATTCCTGGCCCTGGCCATGATTTTTCTAAGAGGGAGCAGTCCGGGGAAATCTCTTTTGATTTCCGGCCTGACCATCGGCATCATCTACCTCGTATTTCACTATCTGTTCCGCGTTGTTCTGCCCTGAAAGGATAAAATCCCATGGACCCTTCAAATCTTTCCCATTTTTTCATGGCCTGGCTGGATCCTTCCCTGCTCGGGCTGACCGCTCTGGGCACCCTGGGAGGGGTCTATGTGGGCGCAATTCCGGGCCTTTCCGTCACCATGGCGGTCTCGATTCTCATTTCCTTTACCTTTTCATGGGAAGTCAATAATGCCCTGGCACTCATGGTCGGCGTATTCTGCGGAGGCGTTTACGGCGGGTCCCGGTCCGCCATCCTGCTCAATATCCCGGGAGCCCCCGCAGCCATTGCCACCAGCTTTGACGGATATCCCCTGGCAGAACGGGGGGAGGCCGGGGCGGCCATCGGGGTGAGCACCCTTATTTCCCTTGTGGGCGGGATGATCGGCGTTCTTGTCTTGGCCGTTGCCGCCCCCCTGGTGTCGGAGTTTGCCCTGCAGTTTGCCCCCAGGGACTATCTTCTTCTGGCCGCCATGGGACTTCTGCTCGTGGGCGGCCTGTCCGGAGACTCCATGGCAAAGGGGATTTTTGCCGGTGCCCTGGGCGTGACCCTGGGCATGGTGGGCATGGATCCCATGACCGCCGAAGGCCGGTTCACCTTCGGCACCGTGGCCCTGCTCGGGGGAATCCATTATGTCATTGCCATGATCGGATTGTTCGGTATATCCGAGTCCCTGTACCAGCTTCACATGCTGAATCTCAAGCCTGTGAAGCAGAATGTGGATAAAATCATTCCTTCCTGGTCCGTGATTCTCAAGTATCTCCCCCTTTCCATCCGGACCTCCTTCATCGGGGTCATCATCGGTGCCCTGCCCGGAACCGGCGGGGATATTGCCGCCCTCATGGCCTATGACCATGCCAAACGCACGGTGAAAAAACCATCCCGCCCCTTTGGAAAAGGGGCCTATGAGGGGCTTATCGCCCCGGAGTCCGCCAATAATGCAGCCATCGGCGGGGCCTATATCCCCATGCTGACCCTGGGGATTCCCGGGGATGCGGTCACGGCCGTGATGATCGGCGCCCTTTACATCCACGGTCTCAAGCCCGGCCCCATGCTCATGCTCGAAACCCCCCACCTGTTCTGGTTCACCGTGGGCAATCTCTGCCTGTCCAATATCTTCATGGTGATCTTCGGACTCACCGGGATCCGGATTTTTGCCAAGATGGTGGAACTGCCCAGGGGCATCCTTATCCCCGTCATTACGGTTCTTTCGGTGGTGGGCACCTATACCATCCAGAACAGTATCATTGATGTTTACTGGATGCTGGGATTCGGCCTGGCCGGCTATTTCCTCAAGATGTTCGGATTCCAGGTGGCCCCCATTATTCTGGGGATCATTCTGGGTCCCCTCATGGACATGTCGTATAGAAGAACCGTCATGTCCTGCGGTGACAATATGGATGAATTCTTTCTCTCTTTTTTCATCAATCCCCTCACCTGTGTGCTGACCCTTTCCGTTTTTTTCATGATTTTCAGCCAGACGCCCCTGTGGACGGCCCTGAAAGCAAGATTCCGGAAACCGGGTCCGCCGGAAACCGGGACGAATCCGTAGAGGAAGACTTGATTGCAGGTTCCCCCCCATTACCATCCGTTTTTTAAGAGGGAATCAGGGCGGATTGACATTTGACATTAACCTGTATAGCCTTGGGATTATAGATGGTTCCCGGGAATTTGCGTGCCGCTTTGATGAGGGACAATCGTTTTAAACCAGGATAGATTTATGAGAGTTCAAAGCAAAAAACAAGTGAAAGTGAAAAATACCCTTATCGGCGGCCCAATGCCGCTGATCTGCCTGCCCATGGTGGCCGGGGACAGGGACGATCTGCTGACCCAGGCCCGGGAACTGATTCTGCTCAAGCCGGATCTTCTGGAGTGGCGGATCGACGGATATGAAAAGGTGTGCAATATCCAGGACTGCGTCAAGGCCCTGGAAGATCTCCAGGAGATCATTGATCCAATTCCCATGATCTTTACCTGCCGGATTGAATGTGAAGGCGGTCTCCAGCCCATATCGGAACAGGAGCGCCTGGATCTGATTCTCGGGGCCATGGAAACAGGGCTGATCGATATTGTGGATATAGAACTGTGCAGCGGAAAAGAGTTTATCGATTCCGTGGTAAAGGCGGGCAGGGCATCCGATACCAGGGTGATCCTCTCCTGTCACGATTTCAAAAAGACGCCTCCCAGAGATTTTATCCTGGATAAATTGACCGAGGCAAAAGAAATGGGGGCAGATATTGCCAAGCTGGCAGCCATGCCCAATGAATACAAAGATGTTCTCTCCCTGATGGAAGCCACCCTGGCCGCCAGAGGCCGGGTCGATATTCCCCTTGTGACCATGTCCATGGGGGAGAAAGGGGTTGTTTCAAGGATTTCAGGCGGAGTCTTCGGATCCGATATCACCTTTGCCGTTGGAAAAAATGTCTCGGCCCCGGGTCAGATTCCCATCAAGGATCTCAGACAGGCCATGTCGGTCCTCTACTAGCTCTTTTCTTTGATATCTTCCAGGGTGTCCGTCACCTCTGGTTTGGGGACGTTTTCCCCAATGAAGACATCCCCGATATCCCGGATGAGGATAAACCGGAGTTGTTCTCCCTTTCTCTTTTTATCCCTGTGAATGGCCTGTACAATTTTCTTTGTATCCAGCCGGGCCGGGATTCTTACGGGGAGGCCTGATCCGGTCAGGACGGTTTCCACTTCCTGCTGGAGATCTTCTTTGCAGTGCCCCAGGCGGCAGGATAGATTGACCGAGGCGATCAGGCCCATGGACACCGCCTCTCCGTGCCTCAATCCATGGCCGCTGGCCTGTTCAATGGCATGGGCAAAGGTGTGGCCCAGGTTCAATAGGGCCCGTTTCCCCTTTTGAAAGGGATCTTCCTGGACGATGTTGATCTTCACCTGTATGGCCTGGGCAATCAGATCCTGGAGACCGGTAAAAGAAGAGGGCTGAAAAGAACCTTTGCCCCATTCCCAATTGCCGGCCTTGATTCTTTCAAAAAGTTCTTTTCCGCCGATCAGACCATGCTTGATTACCTCGGCCATGCCCGAGGAAAATTCTTCCGGAGAAAGACTTCGGAGGGTGGCAACATCGGCAATCACCGCCTTGGGCTGTATAAAGGCGCCGATCAGATTCTTGCCCTGGGGCAGGTTGATGCCGGCCTTTCCGCCGATGCTGGTATCTGCCATGGCCAGAAGACTTGTGGGGCATTGAACCAGATCCACGCCCCGCATGTAAACGGAAGCCACAAACCCGGCCAGGCCGCTGATGACGGACCCGCCAAGGGCGATAATGGTAGTGCTCCGGTCAAAGCCTTTTCGTACCAGTTCTTCACAGACCGATTCCACGGTTGAAAGGGTTTTGTTCTGCTGACCGGGATCAACGGTTATGACGGCATCCGTATGACCCAGACTCTCTGCATACCGGGTGCCCACGTTTTTATCCGTGATCACGGCAACCGGGCCGTTTATCCCGGCCAGCTGCCGTACAAAGGGCAGGATCCCGCCCCCGACGATGTAGTCATAATGGGTGTCGGAAGCAGTAATGGAAAGCCTCAGGTCGGGATTTGCCCTTATGATCCCGATCAGGTTGGATGTGATTTCATCCGGGGTTTTGGCCGAGGTCCTCATCTGGGAAAATTGCCCATACCCCTTTTCCCGCTGTTTGAGAAGCTCCGTCACCTGGAGCATGGGATCGGCGGTTTCCAGCAGGGGCCGTTTGGCATGGGTGTCCCTGGAGACCCGGTCAAAGATCTCCTCGGGGGTTGCCACCAGGCAGAAGATCTGACCCTTGCGGCTTAAGGCCGATGCATTTTGGGGATCCAGCATCATCCCCCCGCCGGTGGAAACGACCAGGCCCTCTTTGCTGCCCAGCTCTTCGGCCAGGTCGGATTCCATTTTCCGGAAAGCCGGCTCCCCTTTTTTCTCAAAGATCTCCGCCACCGGCATGCCGGACCGCTCCACGATCAACTGGTCCGTGTCCACAAAGGAATATCCCAGATGTTTTGCCAGCAGCTTTCCCACCGTTGTTTTTCCGGTTGCCATGAATCCTGTCAATATGATGTTCGGCTCTGTCATTCCGGTTTTGTCTTCCTTGAGTGCCTAGGGCGGATATTAAAATTTCAGCGGCCCTGAATTTGTGACCTTTATTAAAAAAAAGAGATCCAATGTCAAGCCATATTCATAATAGCATAGAATTGAATCTGCGCCTTAACAGATATCCAAAAAGATCGCGGGAAAATGATCCGATTTTGATAAAGATAAAAATTATTTTTCCCGGCAGATTCAGCTTGGTTGGGATTCAGCTTTTCGGGTATTGGCCTGGATTTTTTTCGCTTTTGCAAGAATATCCTCTGCAAAGTATAAGAGGCTGGAGTAAAAGGAAAAGACCTGTACCAGTCTTTTGGAATCAAACCGGCGGATAAGGCCTTTTTCCCTTAAATTTAAGAGTCCGGTGTCCAGGGCTTTCACTCTGTCTTCAAGGGGGATGACCGCGGGCAGCGGTTGATTTTTCATCAACAGTTCAAGGGTTTTTCCGCTTTCCTCGGCAAGGTCTTTGAGTTCTTTTGACAGGATAATATCATATCCGTTCCCATCCAGAACATTGAGGGTCCGGACCATGTTGCGCAGATGTTCCGCCGAACGGCTCATGATGGAGACCTTGTCTGAAAGATCGGTGTTGACATTTTTATGGTAGATCAGCGCCTCATGCTGGTTCACTTTTTGTAAGAGTTCATGGTTGCCCCAGACATCTTTTACCAGTTCGTCCACCAGGGTTTCTTCCACATTTTTCTGTCCTGCTGTGAAGGCATCCACCAGGATGCGGCATTTTTCCGAGCAGGCCTTTGACTGGGATTCAAGCTTTTCCATTAAAACATCCACGCCCCTTCTTGGAAAAATCAGAACAGAGACCAGAAAAGCGGAAAGGATACCGATGGAAATTTCAAATACCCGGGACAATCCGAAAAGAACTATATTCTCGGCATGGACACCGGTCATGATCAGGATGACCGCCGTGATTGCAGCCATCCGGTACCTGGGTTTGTAGCAGGTTAAAAAACTGCAGAAACCGATGGTGAAGAACAGGGCGATTCCCATAAAGAGAGGGGTTTCCGGGATGATCAGGATCACCAGTGTGCCGATCAGGGCTCCCAGGATGGTGCCGGAAAACCGGTACAGGCAAAGGGCCACGGAATCGGCCACATAGATCTGCATGACGATCACCGTGGATATGACGGCCCAGTGTCCAAGCTCCAGGTGGAAAAAACTGGTTATTGTATAGGCAAGAACCGCTGCAAAGGCCGTCTTGAATCCGTGTATGGCATGTGTGGGTGAAAAATTCATATTTTCTCTGTTAAAGATTTCTTCCCAGCTGTCCGCATCCGGCAGATACGGATCTGCCCTTGCTCCATCGTTTGATCACAAAGACCCCCTTGTCGGTTAACAATTGGGCAAATTCATGCATGTCAGAGTCCCGGGGGGGCTCTGCCTTAAATCCGGACACCGGGTTGAACGGGATCAGGTTGAGCCGGACCGGCAGGGGATGGATAAAATCCGCCAGGTTCCGGGCATGATCCGGGGAGTCGTTCAGGCCCCGGATCAGGATGTACTCGAATAAAAATGTACCCCGGTTGGACAGGGGAAATTTCATCAGGGCGGCTTTCAGGGTATTGAGGGGATAGGTTCGGTTCACCGGCATGATCTTGGAGCGGGTGGCATCATCGGCTCCGTTGATGGAAACGGCCAGCCTGAGATTGGGCAGGTTGAGCCCGGCCAGGCGGCGGATTCCCGGGACCAGTCCGGCCGTGGACAGGGTGATGTGACGAAGCGCCACGTCAAAGCCCTTTTGTTCGTTCATTACCTGAACAGCATCCATTACGGCTTCATAGTTGTCAAAGGGTTCTCCCATGCCCATGAACACGATATTCTTAATCTCTTTTTGCAGGGTGTGCCGGGCATTGTACAATTGCCCGGTGATTTCGGAAACACTCAGGCTTCGTTTGAATCCCATACGCCCGGTTTCACAGAATCTGCACCCCATCCGGCATCCCACCTGGCTGGACACGCAAAGGGTATGGTAGCGGGTCATGGGAATGATCACCGACTCGATTTCCAGACCGTCGGAAAGCCGGGTGATAAACTTGGTCAGGTTCTCTTCCTGAAAGATATGGACCACCTCTCCCGGATCCAGTCTGAACCTGCCTTCCAGTTCAGCAGAGAATTTCGGGGAACCTAAAAACTCGGGAGCCTGGAGAAACCCGGGGTTGCCCCGTTTAAAGATCTCCCTGAACAGGACTTCGGCATGAAACCGGCCTTTGCCGAAATCTTTTTCAAAAAATCGGATCAGCCGGTCCAGGGGGGTTCCAAGAATATCCAGGGTCAAACCTTGAACTTTCCCAGGCTTTCCTGGAGGCTGGCGGCAAAATCAGAGAGCTTTGACACGGTTTCATTGACCTGGATGCTGGAATCCGTTACCCCTTTTGCGCTGGCGTTGACCTTTGAGATATCCCCGGCAATCCTGCCGGATGCCGAAGAGGATTCGGCAATGTTTTCGCTGGTTTCGTGAATGCCCTGGGCTGCCTGGGAAACATTGTCGGCGATTTCCCCCGAGGCAGCGGACTGCTCTTCAACAGATCCGGCAATGGCCGTAACAATTTCATCCACCTCATGGATCACCCTGGAGATATCTTCTATCTCCCCGATGGTACCCTGGGCCGATTCCTGGATCCGGCTGATCCTGTCCCCGATGTTTTTTGCCGCCCCTGCGGTCTGCCCGGCCAGTTCCTTGACCTCATTGGCCACCACGGCAAAGCCCTTGCCGGCCTCTCCTGCTCTGGCCGCCTCAATGGTGGCATTCAGGGCCAGAAGATTGGTCTGTTCCGAGATATTTGTGATGACTTCGATGACCTGGCCGATTTCCTCGGCATCCGTGCCCAGTTCATTGACCTTGGCAGAGGTGTTCCGGGCCACGGTCACGGCGGACTGGGTAACGGACCTGGCCTGTTCCGTGTTCCTGGAGATCTCGTTCACCGTGGCCTTCATCTGTTCCATGGCTGCGGAAATGGTGTCCAGACTGTTGGAGGATTGTTCGGAACTGGCTGCAATGGCCGTAAGTCTGCTGCTCATCTCCTGGGCCGCGTCCAGAACCGATTCTGAACTCTGGGCCATATCCCCGGCCCCGGATTTGAGGGTTTCCGATATATCGGACAGATCAGAGGAGGACTGGTTCAAGGTGGCCACCCCCCGGGTGATATCCTTGAATACCTTTGCCAGTTCACGGCTCATCTGGTTCATGGCCTCCACCATGGAGCCGATCTCATCTTTCTGGTCCGCCTGAAGGGACTGGGTGAAATCGCCCCCGGCAATGGTCTGGGTGAATGTGGCCGCCTTTTTAACCTGGCCTGCAATTTTGCCCGAGACAAACAGGCCCAGGATGACGGCAGCCGCGATGCCTGCCAGGGTGGCGGTCCAGAGCAGGGTAAATGCCCTTTGTTTTTCCTTTTGCACATCTGCCTCGGCCTGGGCGATCAGCGCCTGGGATATGCCCATGGCCTGGTCAAGCTTCTGGGTCAGTTCCCCGCCCAGGGCGATGACCTTTTCATCGATGGTTTCCAGAAGTTCGTAGTCATAGTTCTCAGCGGACAATTGCCTGTGCATCTGTTCATAGGCGATTTTAAACCCGGGCTGAAATTGGGCCTCATGAAACTTGGCCGTATCTGTAATTATTTTTCGCAAATTTTCGTCCCTGGCCGGGAAAATTTTTTTTCCGTTTAGTTCTGCCCCCTTGAGGACGGCGGTTTTATACTCCTGGAAGGTCTTTATATTGGTTTCATGCCCCTGCATGACAGCGGAAAGCTCCTCCGTATCCAGGGCGGCCATGAGCTTCATAACCGATATGATGTCCCGGTTTACGGTCAGTTTCATGTTCAGGGCGGATTCGATGAGGGGCGCGGATGTAATGACGATATTGAATTTATCCTCCAATTTTTTCATCCCGTTGAAACTGACCAGGCTCACGATGATGGTGACCGATGCAACCAGCAGAAATCCGGCCATCTGCTTTGCTCTCAATGTCTGTACGATTCCCATAATCCCCCCTTGATTCAGTGCCCTCTGAAAATCCGGCAGGGGGCACAATAGTTTAATCCATTGTTACTTGTCCAGGACTTTCCGGATCAGCACGGCAAAGTCCTTCACTTTTACGGGCTTCATGACAAACTCCCGGATGATGTGATCTTCCACCCTGTCCCGGGTGATGCCTTCGTTATACCCTGTGCACAGGATTATGGGCAGGCCCGGCCGGATGGCCACCAACTCCCGGGCAAGAAGATCCCCGGTCATCTCCGGCATGCTGTAATCCGTGACCACCACCTCAAAACTTTCTGGAGAGGTCCTGAAGGTTTCCAGGGCTTCCCTGGCAGAGGTCCTGACCGTGACCCGGTATCCCAGCAGCTCCAGGATCTGCCTTTCCACAAACAGGACATTGGGCTGGTCATCCACGAGAAGGATGTTTTCATGGCCTTTTTCAATCTTCACCGGCCCGGCAATACTCCCGGGATCCGTGCTGTTCTTAATCACCGGCAAAAATGCCTGGAAAAGGGTTCCCCGGCCCGGCCGGCTCTTTACCCGGATATCTCCGCCGTGGTGATGAACAATGCCCTTGATCACGGCCAGGCCAAGCCCAGTGCTCTTGCCCCTGGGTTTGGTGGTAAAATAGGGGTCGAAAATTTTTTCCAAAACATGATCATTGATGCCGATTCCCGTATCTGAGACCGAATAGCAGGCATATGTTCCCGGTTCCATCTCCAGGTTGTCCTGCCCCGGATTCTCCGGAATATTCACCTGCCGGAGACTGACCCCCAGGGTGCCGCCGGTCTCTTCCATGGCCTGGAATGCATTGGTCATGAGGTTCAGGGCCACCTGGTGAATCTGGGTGGCATCCCCTGATACCATGCCGCAGTTTTCGTCGATCTCCCGGTGGATGATGATGGAGGGCGGCAGGGATGCGGTGATGAGCTGGCAGGCCTCGGATACAATATTCTGCATTTTGAGAGGCTTGAATTCATGGGGTTCCTGAAAGCTGAAGGTGAGAATCTGCCGGACCAGGTCCCTGGCCCTGTCTCCGGCCATGGACAAGGCATCCAGAAAGGCCATGCATCTTTTGTCCAGACTGCAGGATTCCCGGATCAGTTCCGTATACCCCACCATGCTGGAAAGGATATTGTTGAAATCATGGGCAATTCCCCCGGCCAGGGTGCCGATGGCCTCCATTTTCTGGGCCTGCTGAAGCTGTTCCAGGATGGCCATTCTTTCCTGCTCCATCTCTTTTCGGGCGGAGATATCCCGGATTACGGCAATGAGAAAAGGGGTCTCCTCAATCTCTATCCTGACCATGGACAGTTCCGAAGGAATGGAGCGGCCGTCCCTGTGGATGATGTTGATCTCCACATTTTCGCAGCCGGCTCTGCTCTTTTTGAAAAGGGTGTTCAGATTGGAGTGGTCTGCTTTCCGATGCTGCTGGAAGGGGACAAGGTCAAAGATGCTTTTTCCCTGTACCTCTCGGGCAGAGTATCCGAAAAGGGTCTCGGCCGCCCTGTTCCAATAGGATATGATACCCTTTTTTTCAACCATGAGAATGGCCTCATTGGCCGTATCGATGATGGTCCGGTTGATCTTTTCCTTTTTGATCAGCTCCTGTTTATATGCCATGATGGACTTCTTCATGTCGCAAAAGGTGTCTGCGGTCCGCTGGATCTGACGGAAGCCCGACTGGATCCTGGGCAGGGAGGTGTAATCGTTTTCCTTGATTTTTTCAGCTTCCAGATCCAGCTGGGAAATGGGACGGATGAGGCGCCCGGCCATGACCAGGCCGGCAATGGTTGCCAGGACGGAAAGGCCCAGGATCAGGATATGGATAAGACGCTGGTTGGCAATGATTTCACTGAAATAATCCTCTTCCGGGATATAGACGCCGATGAGCCAGGAGATCTTGTCCGCCTCCACCCGGGTGAACATGGTATAGAATTTTTTGTCCCTGGATTCAAAGGCGGCAAAAGCTTCGGAACTTCTGTCCCCAGGGGCAGGTTCAGGTGAGGACAGTCCCATTTCCCTTTTAACGGCATCATAAGCCAGGCTGCAGGATTTGTTTGAGAGTTCCGTAATTTTGGGCAGGCGGATTTTTTCATTCCCTTTTTCGTACCGGAGCTGTTCAAGATCGGGATAGGCAATCACGTCCCGGTTCCGGTTGATCATAAAAGCGGTCCCGGTTTTCCCCACCCGGAGTTTGCCGATGAATTTTGAAAGCACATCAAGTTCAATATCAACCCCCACCACCCCGGCCAGGTCCCCGTTGGGCATGTAAATGGGTCCTGCAGTGGTGATTCCGGGTTTCTGGGAGGTGAAAAATACGTAGGGCTCTGTCCAGATGATCTCTTTTTCCTGGACCGCTTTTTTAAACCAGGGCCTGACCCTGGGGTCATAAGTGTCCTGGGGATCCAGTTTCCGGCCCAGAATATTCATGTCCCGGTCCCGCCAGATCAGGATTGTCTTTCTTCCGGTCTCTGTGGTTTCAATGAATTTTGTCCGGTAATTCTCCTTGTCCCGGCTGACAAAATAGAAACTGCCGTCGGGCCTGGCAAAGTAAATTCCCGAAAACTGGGGATAGATTTCCAGCTGCTCAAAGAAGTACTGCTCCAGGTTTTCCCGGCCGTTATGATTGGTGTCGATAACCGCAGAGGAGATCAGGCGCTTGGTCAGGTTGGCGGCGCCCCTGGCAATGGAAAGAAAATTCCGGGTCTCTTCCAGGGCGAGATCAGAGATATTCTCCATGATATCCCGGGTGTGACGGAGCATGACTTTTTTGGTGGAAAAAAAGGAGAACGGGGTCACCAGCAACTGGGTACCCCAGACCAGTCCCAGGCAGCCCAGTATAACGGCCCAGCGTATGGAAATTTTCAAAAATACCTCCGAATGCTTCTGGATTTATCCCTATCTATACGGTCCGGCTCCAGGCTTGTCAAGTTGGTCCCATAAAGGGCCCGCCCATATAAAAAAGTCCGGCAGTTCAGGGTTTCCATTCCATTCATGGTTCTATTCTTCATCGGCCGTCTTCCGGGAACAAGAAATCTCAATGGGTTGCTCCATGTTTCATGGGTACCAGAAATGATTTGGGCTGGAAGAAAAAATCTGATATTTTAATCTTTTGGCAGAGGAGAAAGCTGTCAATGGACAGCGACCCTTTTTGATATGAGTTTCAAACAACAACGGAGTACCCATGACCCAAGAAAAACAGGCCGGAAAAGATCTGCACTTTGATACCAAAGCCATCCACCACGGCCTTAAAAACAAGGATTTCCAAGGGGCCACCCTGCCGCCCATTTTTCAGTCTGCTGCCCATTATCACGAGACTTCCCAAAATCTGAGCCAGACCTTTGCCGGGGAAAGCCAGGACCATATTTATATGAGGCTGACCAATCCCACCAACCGGTTTCTCGAGGAAAAGCTGGCCACCCTGGAATCGGGAAAAGCCGGTGTATTGACCTCGTCGGGAATGGCCGCCATCAACAACGCCTGCATGACCCTGGTCCGGGCCGGGGATGAACTGGTGGCGTCCCGGTCCCTTTTCATGTCTACATTCGGGCTGTTCACCCATATTTACAAGCGGTACGGCATAAAGGCGGTCCTGGCAGACCCTTTGAATCCTAAAGAATTCGAGGCTGCCATCACCGACCGCACCCGGTTTGTCTACATCGAGACCATCACCAACCCGAAAATGGAAATCGCCGATATCCGGCGGATTTCCGATATTGCCCATGCAAAAGGACTTCCCCTGGTGGTGGACAATACCCTGGCCTCTCCCTGGCTCTGCCGCCCCCTGGAGCTGGGGGCGGACATCGTGGTCCACTCCACCACAAAATACCTATCCGGCCACGGCGGGTCCCTGGGGGGAGTGGTTGTGGACGGGGGGCAATTTGACTGGGCATCGGAACGATTTCCCGATTTTGCTCCCTTTGTGGAGAAAAAGGGGAATCTCGCCTTTATCCATAAGATGTGGAAAGAGGCCCAGGTCAATTTCGGCACCACCCCGGCCCCGTTCCACTCTTTTTTAACGGACCTGGGCCTGAATACCCTGGGGGTCAGGATGGAAAGGCATATGGAAAATGCGGTGAAGGCAGCCTCGTTTCTGGGGAACCATCCCAAAGTAAAATGGGTGAACTTCCCGGGATTGGAAGACCATCCCTGCCACGGAACGGCAAAGGCCCAGTTTAAAGGCAAAGGCTTCGGCACCATGCTGGCATTCGGCCTGGAAGATGAAAAGGCCTGCTTTTCCCTCATCGACAATTTGTCCATGATCCTCAACCTGGCCAATCTGGGGGACTGCAAGAGCCTGATCATCCATCCCTGGTCCACCCAGTATGTCACCTTTCCCCAGGAGGAAAAAGAGCAGCTTGCCGACCCCTGCCTGATCCGGTTCTCAGTGGGGATAGAACATATCGATGACATTATAACCGACCTGGATCGGGCATTGTCAAAGGTCTGAACATGAGCGAATACTCAGGACATGACCAGACCGGGTCTTCCGTCGGACTGGTGGAGAAGAAGTTTTTCACCTTTGCCGAACCCCCCGGCCGGCTCGAGCTTGAAAGCGGGGCTTCCATCGGACCTGTCACCCTGGCATACGAGACCTGCGGCCGTCTGAACAAAGACCGGTCCAATGGCGTTCTGGTATTCCACGCCCTGTCCGGGGACTCCCACATGGCAGGCTATTACAGCCCCGGGGATCCCAAGCCGGGCTGGTGGGACATCATGGTGGGACCGGGCAAGGGAATCGATACGGAGCACTATTTTGTCATCTGCGCCAATATCCTGGGCTCCTGCATGGGCTCCACCGGGCCTTCCTCCATCAACCCGGAAACCCAAAAAGAGTATGCCGCGGATTTTCCCATGATCACCATCACGGATATGGTCCGGGCACAGAAGGCGCTGCTGGATCACCTGGGCATTGAACGCCTCACGGCGGTTATCGGCGGATCTGTCGGCGGCATGCAGGTCCTGGAGTGGTGTGTGAGGTATCCGGATACGGCTGCATCGGCCGTGGTCCTGGCCTCCACCTGCCGTCATTCCGCCCTGGCCATTGCCTTTAACGAGGTGGCCCGGCAGTCCATCATGGCGGACCCCAATTGGAAAGAGGGTCATTATTACGGGGAAAAAAAACCGGATATGGGCCTGGCCATCGCCCGGATGATCGGCCACATCACCTATCTCTCCGATGAGTCCATGCGCCTCAAGTTCGGAAGAAAACTCCAGAACCGGAGCGCCCTGAGCTTTGAGTTCGGCGCGGAGTTCCAGGTGGAGTCCTATCTTCAATACCAGGGAAAAAAGTTCATTGAGCGGTTTGACGCCAACTCCTTTCTCTATATCACCAAGGCGGCCGATTATTTTGACCTGGCCCGGGAACATGGAAAAGGCTCCCTGGTCAAGGCCTTTTCCAAGGCAAGGGCAAAGTTCCTGGTGGTCTCCTATACCTCGGACTGGCTCTATCCCACCTACCAGTCCAGGGAAATGGTCACGGCCATGAAAAAAAACGATCTGGATGTCAGTTTCTGCGAGATCGACGCCCAGTGGGGCCACGACGCCTTTCTTCTGCCCAACCCCAAACTGGACACTCTCATGAAAGGCTTTCTGAAGCGGAACCGCCATGAAGGTTCCCGTCTGTCCCAGAAGGAGACCGGTCATGATTGATAAATCCATGGACCCTTTGCGGTATGATCTGCAGATCATCGCCTCCTGGATCCGGCCCGGATCCAGGGTCCTGGGCCTTGGCTGCGGCGAGGGAGAGATCCTTCACTGGCTCAAGACCGAGAAGCAGGTAAAGGAACGGGGCATTGAAATCGAGGAAGCCAAGGTGGTGCGCTGTATTGAAAAGGGGATCTCCGTTCTTCAGGGGGACATCAATACGGAGATCCTGGATTATCCGGACCAGGCCTTTGACTATGCCATCTGCTCCCAGACTCTCCAGCAGGTCTATGATCCTGCCACCCTGATTCAGTCCATGCTCCGGGTGGCGAAAATGGGGATTGTCTCTTTCCCCAACTTCGGCCATTTCAAGGTCAGGACCCAGCTGGCCCTCACCGGCTGTGCTCCGGTCACCCGGGAACTGCCCTATGACTGGCACAACACCCCCAATATCCGGGTGCTCAGCCTCCGGGATTTCAAGCATTTTGCCCGGCAGGCCGGATTCAGCATCCTGAAAAGGGCGGCCATCAACACAAAGGATCAGAACCGCCGGGGGAAGCAGGTTCATTTCCTGCCCAATCTGTTTGCCACCTATGGAATTTTTCTGATTGGAAGGGAGTAGGGGAAGAGATTCGAAAGAGAATCATCCCTCAATCGAATCAAGAATCCAGAGACAGGCAGTCGGCCTTTACGGTGATTTTTGGGAACCGCTCTCCTGGATTCCGGGCAAACTCCTCCGTGGATGCAAAAGACTTTTCTGAATAGGGCTGCGGATTGAAGAAGAAAAGGGCAGGTTTCCTAGATCGGAAACCCGCCCACGTGGGTAATTATTGGTAAAATAAGAGAAACAACCCTGCTTTGCTAATTTATGATCTTTCTTTGCCGCCTAGCCAGCCAGAGCAGGCCGGAGCCTAGAAGGAAGAAACTGGCGGGTTCCGGCACAGGACTATTTGTCTGAACATTGCTTATGGTAAAGCTTGCATCAACGGTATCTGTAATACCGCCATAATCAACGCTTGTCAGGACAAACTCAAGTCCGAAGATATCGTCCAGGTTATAATCTGAAAGGTCGAATGAACAGCTTGCCTCAAAATCAACAATTCCCGAGCTGCTGTTTTCATAGTAGAACAAGGAGATTGAATCCTCCTCGGTGAGCAGATTAATCTCAAAGCTGTCATATCCCGTTGTATAAAGGGAGATGTCAAAACTTAAGAGTTCATCTGCGGCAGATATACCTGTGCTGTCAGAGTAATAGGGATCATTATAAAGCAGGGTATATCCCATACCCGCATCTTCATACAGGGTGACACTGTTCGTTGAATTATAGTCCACGCTTCCTTCTGTGTAAAACCCGCCATCCTCCGTTAAATCGATCATTGTGGCAGAGGATACTCCTAACGCCGAAAACAAGACCAATACGACCATGATAATGACCTTGAAATTTTCTGCATATTTCATGTTTTTCATTCCTTTATGTTCTTTTAATTCGGTTAAACTGCTTTTCTTATGCTTGGTTTTCATAATATTGATCCTGCTTTACCGGGGGTCTGCTTTCCCATAAACTTCTGTATTAAACTGAAGTTTAACCCTTGATGAAGTTGTGATTTTAATTGTAACCGGTCCCAGAATCTCTCCCGGAGAAAAGGTTTGATCTTCCCCAAGGAATTCGATGTAGGGGGATCCGTCCAAGGAGCCATCACTCTCTTCAACCTGGGCATCCCCGGGTGAGAGATCCGTGATCACAAGGTTCAGAGGCCCTGATACTGTAGTGTTTGATACATTTTCCAGTTCGGCAGTAACAGAGTATGTTTTTTGTCTTCTGTTGTATTCTGTATTGCTGATTTCAACATTCACCAGATCCGTGACAAGGTCTAAACCGCCACTGACCCGGATCTGGACTTCGGCGATATCATATCCGTTTCTATCGTTTTCAACTCTGATTTTAAATGTGTTCAGTCCAATATCCTCAGAAGATGGGGTTCCAAAAAGAATTCCGTCCTTGTCAACGAACAGCCATTCCGGCCCCTCGTTCATGGAAAAGACAAGATCCCTGTTATCCGGATCACTCGCCATTTCCGAAAGATCCTGCTCATAGGCTTCGTTCACAATGGCTTCAGGAAAATTAATGCCGTCAGCTTCAAAATTGGGGCTGCCGAAATCATCCGTGACGCCCAGCATTTCCTCTCCTGAGGGCTCAAATGCAACCATATGGGCCGTATATCCGTTATCGGTCACATCCACTCGCACATATTCATTGACAAGGCCGCCGTCAATGCCATCTGCCAGATCATGGTAGCCGCCAACGGTCATGTGTTCCCAGTCCGTTGTAAGGGGCTCGGAAGTATCCAGCCAGCTCCCCCCTCCTGTTACACAATAATAGACGCCGTTCAGGTATCCCCTTTGATACGCGTGTGTGTGGCCTGAAAACAAAATATCCACCTTGTACTCTTCAAGCAGGGGGACCAGATAGAATCTGACCGATTCTTCTCCCTCATACCAGCGCTCGTAATAGGGTGCCTTGTGAATAAAGACAAAAATATGTTTTGCGCTGTTTTCTCTGGCTTCCATGAGCATGGATTCAATCACGTCTAATTCACCAACACTGAGACAGGCATTGTCAATACAGATAAAATAGCATCCTGCATATTCAAACATAAATGATCCATATCCGGGGTCATAGGGTTCGCCCCGGTCCTTGCTGGGCATATCGGCAAATTGTCTTATCATTGCCCCCTGGTCTTTGTCATGATTCCCCCAGGCATTGAACCATGGTCTGGTTTTTCCAAGGTATTTGGCCACCCGGTCCAGGTAATAGAGATGGGTGTCTGTGTAGCTGTTTCCGTCTTCTGCAAGATCCCCCACGGAAACCCCGATGTCCACATTCCCGGCCATATGGGCCATCATCGTTTTTGTGGGCTCATATAAATCGTCAGGGAATGTCGCGTGATTTGTTCCCTGGCTGTCGGCCCATACGCCAAAGCTGAAGGCAATCTTTTCTTCAGGTGCCGTTTTAAAAGACAGGTCAGAGATGACCAGATCATCTGCCGTCACCCTGAAATTATATTTTGTATCCGGGCTAAGTCCTGTCAGGACAGCCTTGTAAATGACCGTCTCCTGGGTGTTGGTTTCAAAGGTGGGAACAACGCTATAATCAAGAGACTCATCCATGCTGTATTCAACGGATGAGTCGGCCTCAATACTGGTTTCCCACATGATGGTGATCCCGTCTTTTTTTACATTCTGAAGGTAGGGATCTGTCAGGAATTCTAAAGTCTTGGGCGGTTCTACCCCACCCGGTCCCTGAAGGTCTGCCACTTCACCGGATGTTAAAGCCGCGTCATAGAGCTGGACAAGGGAAACATCAATGCTATTGTCTTCCCCGTTTTCATCGGCGAAAAGAAGAAGGGTCTCTTCAAGGGAAAAGCGCCCGTCAATTTCCTGGGCTACCCCATCGAGAACCAGTTCCCCGTTAATATAGAGGTCATACCTTCCGCTGTTGTTGTCAATCACTGCCACAAGCCTGTACCATTCCCCTGGCTCGCATGCAAATTCAAGGCTGTCATTATCGCTGTTGTTTGAATACCCTGTGGCGGAAACGCCGATGGCATTCTCTTCATTGATAAAGCAATCCCCATCATTGAAATTTGAAGGGTTTGTCTGGAAAAAAGCTTTCCAGGTATTGTTGTCGGATTCGGAAAATGTAAAATCCACCACAAGGCTCCACTGATTCACATTGGTTTCTCCGTCAGCGGGTGTGATTCCGTGATCAATGGAATAATAACTGCCCACACCTATTCTTGCGGCTCCGTCTTCGGAATCGATTCCTTCCACTGCCGAATCCGAACCAATACGGGTCAGATCCTTTCCTATGGTTGCAAGGGTCAAATTGTCCGGATTTTCAAAATCCCATTGTCCCACAAGTGTGGCCGCCTCCCGGGCGCCTCCCAGGGCCGCAATCTCTTCTTCGGTAAGAACGCCGTCATAAAAAACAAATTTTGAAATTTCAATGGTCTCCTCTTCACCATCATTATCCCGGAAAAGATGAAAGACCTCTTCGATTCCGAAACGGCCGTCCACGGACTGGGGATTTCCGTCCAGGACCTTTGTGCCGTTTTTCCAGATTTCAAAGAGTTCACCATTCTCAACCCGGACGACAATCCGGGTCCAGGTATCCGCTTCAATGGTACCCTCAGGGGCATAGCCTGTGTCCCCCACCCCGATGGCCCCATTGGATTTGGTAAAAATTTCGCCGTCATTGGAGTTGGTCTGATTGGTCTGGAGCAGGCTGCTGTATCCGCTGGTCAAAGAACATTTGATGTCATAGACCAGGGTATAGTTATTCACATGGCTTCCTCCCCCGTTGGGAGTGAATTCGTTGTTGCAGGTATAATAGCTTCCAAGCCCGATACTGGCGGCAAAATCTCCTGAGCTGTGCCCGGATACGGATGTGTGGCTGCCGGTCAGAACCAGATCCGGCCCGATTGTCGCTCGGGTCATGTCAGAGGAATCATCAAAATCCCATTGTCCGACAATTTCCGCTGAAAACGCCGGTGTGCAAAATCCAACCAGCAATAATAAAATTAAAACAAACCTTTTCATTTCTCCTCCATCTCTTTGTTTAAAATTCAAAAAAATTATTGTGCCTCATTAAAAAATTTGGCGGTTCCCTTTGACAGAAAAAATTTAAGTGGATCTGGAACAAAGGAAACAGATCACAAATTAGAGGAGGTATATTTGACTATTGTTAAGGAAAGGAGGTTCTCACGAAAGACTATTGTCTTTCTAATGCGAGGACTAGATAAAACTTATACCCGCCGGGATAAAATTCTGAGATCCTATGGATATTAGTGAGGATATATTCAATAAATTAATGGTGTTATATTGGACACGCTGCCCGATAATCCGTATGGGCTATTCTGAAAAGTAGAATATCATTCCCTTTTTATATACTATATTGGGCATAGGAAATTCGCCAAGTTCTTAAAACCGAATAAAGAAGTTCGTTATATTTTTTATGGGGCATTCAAATTAAAAAACCGGATCTCCAGGGAACCCGTTGGTCCAAAATAAAACGGTAAATTACGGGATCCGGATATCAGGCAGATGCGCCCAGCCAGGCCGCGCCGATGACTCCGGCGGAATCTCCCAGACGGTTCTTGAGAATGGGGGTGCGCACCTTTTCATGGAAGGCATAGGCCCGGACTCTTTCCATGCCCAGGCTGTAAAGCTCGGGGATATTGGATAATCCTCCACCCAGGACGATGGCATCCGGGTCGAGCAGGGAGATCAGACCTCCCACGGCCCTGCCGAAATCATCCAGGAACTGCTGAAAAACCCTGACGCCGTCTTTTTCCCCTTTTCTTGCCAAGGCCGCGATCTCCCGGGCATCCAGGGTCTGGCCGGTTAATTTGGAATAGGCCCGGGTCATTGCCGGGCCGGTGAGCTTGGTATCGATGCAGCCCCGGTTCCCGCAGAAGCAGAGCTCTCCTGCCGGGTCAACGGATAAATGGCCCCATTCCCCGGCAATGCCGTGGCTGCCGCTGTGAAGGCGGCCGTTGATGCAAAGACCTCCTCCGCACCCGGTGCCCATGATAATGCCGAAGACCAGTCCAAATCCTTTGGCTGCTCCGGCCATGGCTTCGGCCAGGACAAAGCAGTTGGCGTCGTTATCCATGACAACGGGCCTGCCCAGCCTTTTTTCCAGGTCGGCCTGAAAGGGCTTTCCGGCCAGCCAGGTGGTATTGGCATTCCAGACCAGACGGGTGGGCCTGTCCAGGGTGCCGGGAATCCCGATGCCGATGGTATACTTTTCCCGGTCCGGCAGGCAGGTCAGGGCTTTTTTGACCAGGCCCTGGATATTGCCCAGAACCGCAGTGTAATTGTCCGGTTCATCCTTTGGGGTGGGAATCCGCTCCCGGAAAAGTTCCCGGGTTCCCCGGGAAAGCAGAATGATCTCGGTTTTGGTCCCCCCGAGGTCAATGCCGATCTGAAAGCCTTGATCTTTTTTGCCGGATGAGCCTTCCATGCCTATTGGATCCTTGTTCCTGCGGCGGAATCAAAGAGAACCGCCTTGGAGGTGTCCAGGGTAAGATCCATGGTCTGCCCGGGGGCCACGGCCCGGTCCGGGTGGATCCGGCAGGTGGTCTTCACCCGGTTGATCCGGGTAAAAACCAGGGTGTCCGGCCCTGTGGGTTCCACCACATCCACCCGGCAGGTGAGCCTGGACATGGGGGGAAGGATCTGATCCCCGGGCAGAGCGGCACCAATCTGTTCCGGTCGGAGACCTAAGACCAGGGATTTGCCGGCCAGGTCTCCGGGATTCCGGCAGAGTCCTCCGGCCGGGATAAAACAGGTTTCATCCTGCCCGGCCGTCAGAAGGATTCCGTATTCCCCGTCCTCTTCCCCCAGTTCGCAGGGGATGAAATTCATGGCAGGGGAGCCGATGAATCCGGCCACAAACATGGAGGAGGGGTTGTCGTAGATCTCCCGGGGGCTGCCGAACTGCTGAATGACCCCGTCCTTCATGACGGCGATACGGTCGGCCAGGGTCATGGCTTCGATCTGGTCATGGGTCACGTAGACAATGGTGGTCCCCACCTTCTGGTGGAGCAGCTTGATCTCGGTGCGCATGTCCACCCGCAGCTTGGCATCCAGGTTGGACAGGGGTTCGTCAAAGAGAAATATGGCCGGTTCCCGGGCCAGGGCCCTTCCCATGGCCACCCGCTGTCTCTGGCCCCCGGACAGCTGGGCCGGTTTCCTGTCCAGCAGGTCTTCAATCTGGAGCATGGCCGCCACCTTTTCCACCTGTTTTTTAATTTCAGGCCGGGCCATTTTCCGGGTTTCCAGGCCGAAGGAGATGTTCTTTCTCACGTTCATATTGGGGTAAAGGGCATAGGACTGGAAGACCATGGCAATGTCTCTGTCCTTGGGCGGGACATGGGTGACGTCCTTTTCCCCGATGCGGATAACCCCGTCGGAGATGGTCTCAAGGCCAGCGATCAGGTTGAGCAGGGTGGATTTCCCGCAGCCCGAGGGTCCGACCAGGACCAGGAATTCACCATGGGTGATGTCCAGACAGATGTCCCTTAAGACCACGGTCTTGCCGAATTGTTTTTTTACATTTTCAATGCTCAGGGATGCCATGGGCGGGTTTTATCCTTTTACAGAGCCTGCGGTGAGTCCCCGCAGAAAGTATTTGCCGGCAACGATGTAAACGGCCAGGGTGGGCAGGGCCGCAATGATGGCTGCGGCCATGTCCACGTTGTATTTCTTGATGCCGGTGGAGGTGTTGACCAGGTTGTTCAGGGCCACGGTGACCGGCTGGGTCTCTCCCGAGGAAAAGACCACCCCGAAAAGAAAATCATTCCAGATCTGGGTGGTCTGCCAGATGATGGAGACCACAAATATGGGAACAGAGACCGGCAGCATGATCTTAAAGAAGATCCTGAAAAAACCGGCCCCATCGATCTTGGCCGCATTGACCAGCTCCCGGGGAATGGTCACGTAGAAGTTCCTGAAAAACAGGGTGGTAAAGGCCAGACCGTAGACAATATGAACCAGGATCAGGCCGGGCAGGGTCTGGGCAAGGCCCAGGACGCCCAGGAGCTTGGCCATGGGCAGAAGGATGATCTGGAAGGGAATGAAACAGCCCAGGAGCAGCATGGAGAAGATTACCTCGCTTCCCCAAAATTTCCATTTGGAGAACACATATCCGTTGGCCGCTCCCATGAGGGTGGAGATGGCCACGGCCGGCACGGTGATCTTGATGGAGTTGAAAAAGTAGCCCTTGATGCCTTCACAGGTCACTCCGATGCAGGCCGAGTCCCAGGCCGTTTTCCATGCCTCCAGGGAAAAGGTTTTGGGAAAGGAGATCAGGGTGCCGGTGCGGATATCTTCCATGGTTTTCAAAGAGGTGAAGATCATGATGACCAGGGGCACGAGAAAATAGATGGCCGCGATTACCAGAACTGCGTAGACAGCGGCCTTGAAATAGATTCTATCCATGGGACCGGCTCCTCAGTTCCGAGTAAAGATAGGGGACGATGACAGCCAGGACCGCGCCGAACATCACCATGGAAGAGGCCGCCCCCATGCCCAGCCGGCCACGGGTAAAGGCAAAGGAGTACATGAAGGTGGCGGGCAGATCCGAGGCATAGCCCGGTCCGCCTCCGGTCAGGGCCACCACCAGGTCAAAGCTTTTCACGGCGATGTGGGAGAGGATCATGATGGTGCTGAAAAATACCGGCCGCAGACTGGGAATGATGATCCGGGTATAGATCCGGGGCAGACTGGCCCCGTCAATCCGGGCCGCCTTGATGATGGCATCGTCAATTCCCCTCAGACCTGCCAGGAACAGGGCCATGACAAAACCGGTCGACTGCCAGACCCCGGCAATGACAACGGTGTAGATGGCCATTTTAGAGTTGACCAGCCAGTCAAACTGAAACTGGGAAAATCCCATTTCCCGGACCAGCCGCTCCAGCCCCAGGCTGGGATTGAGAATCCATTTCCATACCGTGCCCGTGACGATGAAGGAGAGGGCCATGGGATAGAGGAACACGGTCCTCAGGGCCCCTTCGATTCGGATCTTCTGGTCCAGGAAAATGGCCAGCATCAGTCCGAGCAGAATGCAGATCACAATGAACAGAAAACCAAAGATCACCAGGTTTTTGCTGGCCACCCACCAGCGTTCATTGGTGAACAATTTGATATACTGGACCAGCCCTTCGAATTTGTACCGGGGCAGCATCCTGGATTTGGTAAAGGAGATCCAGGCAGTCCAGAGGATAAAGCTGTAGACAAAGACCATGATGGCCAGAAAGGTGGGGGCCACCACCAGTTTGGGCAGGAACCTGTCCGACAGATATGAGAGATGATTTTTCATAAAATTAGGGCGCAGCCGGTCCTGGGCCGCGCCGCGATTCTCTTATTCTGCGTCGGCCACGGCAGAGACCAGCTGGGCTGCTGCATCCTTGGCGCTCATGTCTGAATTGTAAAACTTGGTCACCACATCGTAGATCGCCCCCTGGACAGCCGGAGAAACGGCCATGCCGTGGGCCATGCTGGGCATCAGGGTTTTATTGGCCGCACCGGCGGCAAACTCGTCCATGGACCTAAGGGCGATATCGTCAAAGGCGGTCTTGGACACCCCGGTTTTCACGGGGATGGAGCCCTTGTTCACATTAAAGACCTCCTGGAAAGTGTTGCTCAGAATCAGCCGGGCCATGGCTGCCTGGGCCTTCTTGGCCTCCTTATCCTTTACATCGAACATGATAAAGGAGTCCACGTTGAACAGGTAGGAGCCTGCGGTTTCCGGCACGGGCACGGCCACATAGTCGGACCCCGGATTTTTTCCGGCAGCGGTGAATTCTCCCTTTGCCCAGTCTCCCATGAACTGCATGGCCGCCTCTCCCTTGATGACCATGGCCGTGGCCATGTTCCAGTCCCTGCCCGGGGCATCCTTGTCCGTAAAGTTCTTGATCATCTTAAAGGTCTCAAGAGCCTTGATCATCTCCGGGCTGTTCAATGCCTTAGGGTCGGTATCCACCAGGGCTTTTTTATAGAACTCAGGTCCGGCCTGGCCCACCACTACAGATTCAAATACCGTGGCCTCCTGCCAGGATTGTCCGCCGAATGCAACGGGTAGGAATCCGGCAGCCTTGATCTTTTGGGCGGCAGTTTTAAACTGCTCCCAGGTGGTGGGGATCCTGGCGCCGGCCTTGACGAAGATGGCCGGGTTGCACCACATCCAGTTGATCTTATGGACATTGACCGGCACGGCCACATAGCTGCCCTTGTACTTCATGATATCCGTGACAACGGAAGGGACAAGGTTGTCCCAGTCCTCTTTTTTCGCCACTTCGTCCAGATTGGCCAGAAGCCCTTCCTCGGCCCATTCCTGGATGGCCGGTCCCTTGACCTGGGCGGCCGTAGGGGGATTCCCTGCCATGGCCCGGGTTTTGAGTACGGTCATGGCATTTTCGCCGGCCCCGCCGGCCACGGCCATGTCTTTCCAGGTATGGCCCTCTTTTTCAAGCAGATTCTTGAGTACGGCAACGGATTTGGCTTCACCGCCCGATGTCCACCAGTGGAGCACCTCTACCTCTCCGGCAAAGGCCTGTGAAAAAAGAAGACCGCAACAGACCAGCATGGCGGCTGTTTTGATGAAAATTTTCATGTTTCCTCCTAGGTTTTGGGTTGTATGGACTGTCTGGAGTGCTTTTTAGTTTATAGATAGGAAAGGATGAAAATTCAAGAATTAATTTACTCAGTGAACTAAAAACTATGCTTTCCTCCTGGGATATGCTACCAATGGGCAGGGAAACCAATGGAAAACCGTGGGAATTATCATGAAGCGCTCTAGAATAAATGCGGAAATCCAATCCGCAATAAAACTATTTGACCAAATCGGATTTAAGCTGCCGCCCTTTGCCTTCTGGACCCCTGAAGACTGGTCCGGCAGGATAAATCAGGTCCGGGAGATCATGGACAACCGCCTGGGATGGGACGTGACCGATTACGGGCATAACACCTTTGACAAAATGGGACTTCTGCTCTTTACCATCAGAAAAGGCAACGCCGGTCAGCCGGATATCTATGCCAAACCCTATGCGGAAAAACTCATGGTCTGCCGGGAAGGCCAGGTGGCGCCCATGCACTTTCACTGGAGGAAAATGGAAGATATCATCAATAGGGGCGGAGGCAATCTGGTTCTTCGGATGCACGGGGCAGCCCCGGACGGGACCCTGTCCCGGGAAGCCTTTGAGGTCTCCATTGACGGGCAGAAAATCCGGGTTGAACCGGGGCAGGAGATCATACTGACCCCGGGAGAGAGTATCTTTCTGGAACCCTTTGTCTATCATGAGTTCTATGCCCAGCAAGGGACCGGGCCGGTGGTGATCGGTGAAGTCTCTTCGGTCAACGACGATGAAGAGGACAACCGGTTTCTGGAATCCATGGGCCGGTTTCCGGCCATTGAAGAGGATGAGCCCCCCCTTTATCTTCTCTGTACAGACTACAAAGAGCGGGTGCTGAAGATCATTTAGTCCATAAACAAAGGGATGCCATGGCTGTTGCTGACAGGGGATTGCTCAGGGAAATCAATCAGTTTACCATTTTAAACACGATCCGGAGCCTGGGGTCTGTCTCCAGGGTTGAACTGGCCCAGATCACCGGCCAGAGCCGGGCGTCCGTCACCAATATCACCGCCCGCCTCATGGAGAACAACCTGATCTATGAAAAAGAGGTAAAGGATTCCAACCAGCGGGGCCGGAAACGGGTCATGCTGGCCCTGAACGCAGATGCCGCCTATGTTGTCGGGATCAAGGTTTCCGCCTGCATGATCTCCTGTGCGGTCACGGATATGGCTGCCGAGGTCCGCAGCAGCGTTGATCTGCCGGTGGATACCAGTAACCGGCCCGTGGAGTTCGTGGCTGATCTTATCTATGAGGGCGTCTCCTTCTGTATAACCCGTGCCGGTCTCACTCCCGGGCAGGTCTCCGGCATCGGCACCGGCATCCCCGGGCTCATTGACCGGGAAAAGGGGATCAACCACTGGACCCTGTTTACCCAGAAGGACCACCTGCCCCTGCGTCAGCTCATCCAGGGCCGGTTCGATATCCCGGTCTGGGTGGAAAATGATGCCAACACCGTAACCCTGGCCCACCAGTGGTTCGGCCATGGCCGGGGAATCGACAATTTTCTGGTCATCACCATTGAGGACGGGGTGGGCATGGGAATCGTGGTCAACGGCCGGCTCTATACCGGTGAACAGGGCATGGCCGCAGAGTTCGGCCATGTGGTGGTTTCACCCGGAGGGCAGCCCTGCCGGTGCGGCAAACGCGGCTGCCTGGAAGCCTATGTGTCCAATTTTTCCATCATCGGCCAGGCCGCCCAATACCTGGGAAAGGACAGGACCCTTATTACATACGAACAGGTCCTTGGGGCGGCAAACGCAGGGGATAAAAGGATCCAAAAGCTTTTTTCCCGGGCCGGAAGAATTCTGGGCAGGGGGATCGCCGGGCTGATCCAGGTGTTCAGCCCGAAACGGATCATCTTTTCCGGCCGGGGGGTGGAATCCGGCCCTCTTTTGTTTGATCCCATGGAAAAAGAGATGCGACTCCACACCACCGGGGAGGTCATGGAAAACTGCGACATCATCCTCCAGAAATTCTGCGACACGGACTGGGCCCGGGGCGCCGCCACCCTGGCGCTCCAGGAACTCTATAAATCCCCTCTGGACCGGATCCTTCCCAGGATCTGAGCCCCTTTTTCGGGTGAATAAAGAAGGGGTGAAGATGCTGCCCCGAAGTTAAATCCGGTGGGTTCCCGGTAAAACGATGAGGGGGTTGCCATTTTCAGAGGCAGCATCTATGTGAGGGAATAGAACCTTGGCCTCTGTATTTTTAATAGCCGTCGGTCAGAGTCATCAAAAATGCCACCAGATCATCAATATCCCCGTCCGTAAGCCCCAGATTCCCCACCCTTGGATCAATATTCCGATCCAGTTCGGGAACATAGCCCTGGTTGTTGTTGATGAAAGCCACCATATCTTTTAATGAGGCAAAGGTTCCGTTATGGGTGTAGGGGGGAGATGCTGCAATATTTCTCAATGTCGGAATCTTGAATTTTCCGTCCTGGTCCGGATCTTCGACAACCGCTCCCAGTCCCGGGTCTGGCGAGGGAAGGGGGACCAGGGGATTGGAAGGAACCCCGATGTTTGCATATCCGTAATTGGTGAACAGGGCAGAGGGCGCATTGAAATCTGTCGTTGTGCTGTGACAGACAGCGCAATGGTTTTCAAAAAGGCCCTGGCCCTGCTGCTCGGCATCCGTGAACTGGTCCTGGGCCAGATCGTATTTGGAAGAAAAAGCGCTTACTTCAAAACTGCGTTCATAGGCTGCAACGGCACGGCCGAAATTATCGTAGGCCTCATCTACATCATCAAGAGAACCCGCTCCGAAAACGCTGATAAACAGATCCGCATAAACAGAATTTTTGATGACATTGATGATGCTCTCTTTGTCCGGCATGGCCATTTCAACAGGATTCAGGGGGGGACCCTGGGCCTGTTCGGCCAGGGGATCCCCCAGGACCGAGCCGTCTGCCCTTCCGTCCCAGAACAGGCCGCCTCTCCATTCTCCGGTGTCCAGAGAAAGATTCGGGCTATACCCGGCATATGCGGAGCTGGGGGCGTTTCTGCCTCCTTTACTGGTCCCGTCAGCTCCGATGGAAACCACGCTTGTTTCCGGATTCAGGGCATTTCTCCGGTCTGCAAATCCGGCAAAAGGGTGATGGCAGACCTGGCAGGACTGGGTTCCGTTAAAAGATAGATTCTTATCCTTGTAAAGATGCCTGCCAAGCAGCTCCATGTCTGTCAGTCCGCTTGGATCACCTGCATAAGCCCCTCCTAAAGAGGCGAAAAGAACAAATAGGATAATGGTCACTTTTTTCATGGTTTTGTCTCCTTTTTCCTGTTTGATGCTTCTTTGCTGGTTAAGGCGTTTTTCCATTAAAGGGGAGGCATCCACTGGGATGTCCCTTCCAAGCAAGAAATAAGTGAAGGGAGGTCAGAACGACCTCCCTATCCCAGGCAGTGCAGCCGTGGGAATGTTACTCCTTGCCAAACGGATCACAGGTTCCGGCATTTTCCGGGTTGCTGGATGAAACTGGCACCCGTTGAGAATTCCTGTTCATTTATCCGCAGTCGCCGGGTCCGTTTCCGGTCCCGTCGGCCGGTCCGTCTCCGTCGCCAGTTCCGTCACCCGGGCCGTATCCGCCGTTATCTCCTGTTCCGGCATTGCCATTGGCGGCCATGAGCATCAGATGAGAGCTGACGCCTGTCAGTCCGCAGTCGCCGGGCCCGTTTCCGGTCCCGTCGGCCGGTCCGTCTCCGTCACCTGTGCCGTCACCCGGGCCGTATCCTCCTGCCTGGGCCATTAACTGATCTGTTATCCTGATCTGGGCTCCGTTTGATCCCCAGGCAGGAAGGGTTAAAAGACCAATAAGCAGTACCAAAAAACCGATTTTCAATTGTCTTTTCAACATGTCTTCTCCTTGCTGTTTGTGAGTTGAATTTAGGCCACCTCATTATTAGAGATACCCTTATAAATGTGTGACCGTTTCACACAGAACCGCTTTTATTCTGAAATTGGGGCGGAATCATTTTTCCATTTGGTTTTGATTGAATAACGTTTTAATGATTGAAACGTTACAAAATATTTTGTTTAAATTTTGAATTGAGCCAAACAATAAAGGGGATCGCTCTCTTTACAATTATTTTCCGGGATTGTATGTTTTTACCTTGAAGACGCTCTTTTGTCGTGCAGAGGGTTTGTTCCCATGATTCAGGAAAAAGGAAAAAAATATGAACGAATATGAATTTTACCAGGTGGAAAAGAAACCGCCCCTTGCCTGGGTATATTTAAACCGGCCCCAAAAGAACAATGCCATGAACCCTCCGGCCTGGAAAGAGAGTATCCCGATTTTCAGGGACCTGGATCAGGATCCGGAGATCCGGGCCGTTGTATTGACCGGAAGGGGAGGCTGTTTTTCATCCGGGATCGACCTCACGGGCATGGTTCCGGAGCTGCCCGAACTCATGGACTCCGGGCAGAAAGGCGGGATCAAATGGCGTCTTCTTGAAAAGATCAAAGGACTCCAGGAGGCCATCACCTGCATTGAACGATGCAGGAAACCGGTGATTGCGGCCGTTCACGGCCATTGCATCGGCGGGGGGCTGGACATGGTTACGGCATGCGATATCCGGCTCTGTGCCGCAGATGCCTCCTTTTCCTTAAAGGAAGCCGCCTTGGGCTTTGTGGCCGATGTGGGGGTGTTGCAAAGGCTGCCCCTGATCGTGGGACAGGGCATTACCCGGGAGCTGGCCTATTCAGCCAGGACCATTGATGGGCAGCGGGCTGAAAAAATTCTTCTGGTCAATAGAGTATATGAGGATCATGAAGCCTTGCTTGAAGGGGCGAATGCCCTGGCACTGGAGATTTCGCAAAATTCGCCCCTGGCCGTCCAGGCATCCAAGGATGTTTTAAATTTTGGTATCGGCAAAAGTGTGGATGAGGGCCTGAATTATGTCGCCTCAATCAGTGCCAATATCATTCCCTCCAACGATCTTATGGAGGCAATAACCGCCTTTGCCGAGAAACGGCAGCCCGAATTTACCGGAACCTGAGTCAGATCTTCCAAATCCCTTTTCAGCAGCCCGGAACCGGACAAATATTTTTTGACCATCCTGCCCTGTTCATGTATACTTGAGATCAATTCTGAATTTCCTATTCCATCGGGTCGTTTCTTCCTTCTCATTCTGGACTGAAAACTGAGGGTTTCATTTTCATTATTTTGTCATTCGTCAAACATCAATGGGAAAGGAGCAGGTATGAAGGATCAGTCATCACAGGTTTTTCTCCAGCGGGCCAGGGTCTTCAACATGTTCAGGAGGACGGCTTTTGTTTTATTTTTCGTCGCCTTGATCTATTCCCTGGCCGCCGTGGTCTATTCCACCCAGGTCATCTACAAGGTCAAGTTCAACTATGCCGTTATTCTTGAGCAGTTCGGCGGAAAAAGGCGGGCCGTTACCGAGGTGGGATGGCACTACCGGCTGCCCTTTTTCACCCGGCTGGAGAAAGAAGTTCCATTGATGAACCAGAATATGTACCTGGGCGGTTCTTCCGCCCCCATTAAAATTATTTCCCAGGAAAACGTGGCCCTGTGGACATCGGCACTGATGACCTTCAGAATCCAGGATCTCAAGGTATGGGGCATTGAAAACCTCTCCCCGGAAATCCTGCTCCAGGGGGATTACGACGGTATCGCCAAGGACATTCTCCAGGGTAAGGAGGTGAACAAGCTCATCTCCGACCGGGAGTCCATCAAGGAAGAGATATTTCATGCCCTGAAAAACAGGCCCATCAACAAGAACGGCCCCACCCTCGAGGGAAAATACGGCATTGAGGTGGTCAGTTTTGTACTCAACGAGACAAGGTTCGGGGATAAGCTTGTTGAGGCCACCGAGGAGAAAAAGCGGCGCCAGCTCATCGCAGAGGCGGAGAACTATGCCGCAGACCAGGAATCGGACCGGATCCGGAAACTCTATAAGGCATATCTTGAGGGCATCCGTTCCCTTCACCAGGCCCTGGGCGGGGAGGGCAGGACCGTGAATCCGGCCCTTCTGGAATTCCTTTCCCAGCAGAAATGGGCTGCCGCCTATGAGAAGAACCAGTCCGATCAAAATACCTTTGTGCTCCACGGAACCAGCCTGCCCCCGGCCATTACCCTGCCGGCCATGGAAGGGAAAATGGAACCTTCGGAACCGGCGGCTTCGACCGGAACAAAACAGGCCCAACCGTAAGCCGGAATCAGCAGGGGGAAGAACATATGGCCAAGAGAACCACAAAGGAAAAAAAATATATCTCCTTACCCGAGGAGACCATTGAAAAAATTGAATCCATGGTATCTTTCTGGACCTATGATACCAAAGCGTTTGTAAGGTCCCGTCTCAATCAGTACAAACCGGCCCATCCCTTTATTTCATCCGTCAAAGAGTTCTTTTTTCTTGTTTTTTTCATGAAGAGAAAAACAAAACAGATGAACGTGCTCAACAATCCCCAGATATTGACGGACTGGAAAAAGCGGTTCCTCTATTCCGGAGAGATCAATCCCGGGGCCTCCTGGAACAAAATCATCGAAAAAGAGCTGACCAAGCCGGAATACCATTATCTTATCGCCGTTCTTGACCGGGAACTCACCGATCTGCATGTGCCTGTGGAACTTGAAAAAACCTTTGAGAAGATTTACCGGGTCCATATCCGCAAGGAGCATCTGGAAGATCCGGACGTGCCAAAGGCCCCCATCATGCTCATCGAGGGAACCTCGGGATCGGGCAAGAGCGCCACGGTCCGGGAGGCCCTGGAAAAGGTGGTTTTCCGGAACGAGGTCATTCCCACGGTGGACTGGAAGAGGAAGAAAGAAGAGCTTTTGGGAGAGCATGGCCTGTTTACCCAGCTCGAAGACGTGGATCCCGAATTTGCCATGGAGATTGCGAAAAAGAAAAAGACCGATTTTTACCGGCGTTTGGCCAAAATTCCCATTCTCAAACGGGTCTTCAGAAAGAGGATCATGAGCAGCCTGACGGATTTCGAAGATCTGGGCATTGAGGTGGATTCCTCTGTCATCACCCCCAACGATTACCAGACCGCCCTGTCCGGCGAGCCGGGCAACTACTTCAAGCGGGCCATGGGGCATCCCAAGGTCACCTCCATCCGCCATATAGAGGAGGCCCATTCCGCATTCGGAAAATCCGAGTCCAGTGCAGGGGGCAGCGGCGGGGCTGAAAAACAGCAGAGAACCCTCATCGACACCTCAAATATCGTCCTGGACGAGATCATTGACGGCCGGCGGGACTGCTTTGTCGTTGCCACCAGTGACCAGACCCATCGCTTTGATTCCGCCATTTACCGGCGGTTTGTGGAACGGGGAGTCATTATCGATATTTCCAAATACTGGATGAACCGGGAGAATTTAAAGAAGATCATCATCCTGGAGATCCGGCGCCATCAGATTCCCACGAAATTCAGCCCGGATTCCGAGCGGCTGGACAAGGCCGCCGATAAGATCTACGCCATCTTCAAGGAAAGAAGCCTGAAGATCAGCCCGGCTTACGTGAGAAAGCTTATTGAGTCCGTCATCAATATCCGGGGGGATTTTCTCCTGGAGTTTCTGGAAAATTCCATTCTCATCCGTTCGGCGTTTCAGCTTGTGGCCAAGAACGTCTACGGAGAACTCTATGACAAGGTGGTCGACCGCATGGACCGCCAGATCTCCTGGGAAGAGTACGTGGGCGATATCAAGGACAAGTTTTCCGAAATGGCCAACAACTGCTTCAACTACGGGGTCAGCGAGGACAAGGGGGTCGTGCTCACAGGTCCCCCGGGCTCGGGCAAGACCTATCTGGTCCGGACCTGGCTCTCCTCCAATACAAAAGTTCATGATATTGCCACCAGCCCCTCTGCACTCCAGGACCCTTCCAGCCCGGTGCACGGGGCGGTTTCCAACCTGGAGAAGGTCTATGATATTGCCAAGATGATCGCTCCCACGGTGATCTTTTTCGACGAGGGGGATGCCCTGGCCCCCAAGCGGAGCGGAACCGGAGGCCAGCCCTCGGATGCCCTGACCAATAAGTTCCTGAACATCATTGACGGTGAAATTCCTCTGAACAAGGTGTTTACCGTCCTGACCACCAATAGGCTGGACATCCTTGATCCGGCCCTGATCCGTTCCAAGCGGCTGAAAACCCTGGAAATATCCGGGCATATGCGCCAGAAGGATATCTTTGACATCATTAAAAAACAGTTCAAGGATGTGCCCCATCCCCGGGAGTTTGAGGTGGAAAAGATCATTGAGACGGCCCAGGGGATCTGCAATACTCCGGCCGATTATACCTCTTTTACGGAAAAGGCCATTGCCCTGTGCACCACGGAGTTTAAAGTCCTGCTCAAGCTCAGGCAGCTCAAGGCTTCCACCGAGAGTCAGAAATATGACTTTGTCAAGCTCAACTTCAAGACCGTCCTGGGGATCCTTGACGCGCTCAAGGCGCCACCCCTGTTGAAATCCAAGATCAAGCACGATTTGAAAAACTTTGTCAAACATTACGACAAGATCGTGGAGACGGTTGGACATGTGACCCGGGAAGAGGACTATCCCCTGGTGGAGGCCCATCTGGAGTCGGCAAGACGGGAAATTTCCTCCAGCCCGGTGCGCAAGGGATCGGTCCAGCTGAACGAATTTCTGGAAACCGAACTGAGCAGGGAGCCCCAGGTGGGATTCATCGTCGGAGTGGGGGCCAATGACATGACCGGCATGCTCCTGCCCATTGCCACCAGCCTCACCGGCCGGGTGGAGAGTTCTCCCATCATCGTCACCGGGGCTGTGTCCTCTTCCACGGCCCAGACCGCCCAGCTGGACATGGCCGTTCAGATGACCCAGCAGTCTGCCCAGGAGGCCCTGACCATGGTGAAGAACTATATCCAGGGACTCTGCCCCGAGGTCAGCATCCCCTGGCTGTTCGGAGATTTTCTCCAGCGCTACTCCATCCATCACCAGCTTTTGTCCGCCTCATACAACGTGGGCGGCCCCTCTGCCGGTTATGCCCTGGCCTTGAACACCATGTCCGCCATTTTAAGAATCCCCCTTTGCATTGACTTCGGCATCACCGGAGCCCCCTGGACCAAGGGGGTCAGAAAAGACGAGGTCGGGGGCTCGGTCATCATCGGGGGGCACCGGAAAAAAACGGAAAAAGTGCTTTTATACCTGAGACGGATGTATATGCCCCTCCAGAATTATAAGGATCTTGAACCGGAATTTCTCATCGGATACTGGCAGCGGGACAAGGACATCATTGCCGTGACCCATTTTGCCGATCTCATGCCTGAGGTGCTTTTCCTGGACCAGACCCACAATGACATGAGAGAAGATCTCATTGAAAAACGGATCAAATACAAAACCGAGAAATACTATGATGCCGACAAAACCCCCCGGCTCAAGGAAGATATTATCCATACCAAAAAAGAGATGCGGTACCGGGCGGAACAGGAGATCCTCAAGCGGGTTAATGCCATCAGGTTTTACCTCCTGGACCCGGACCGGGAAAAATACATCTCCCATGAGAAGATCTTTGAGAACTATATTGACGACAACGTGGTCTGCTGCGTCAGTTCCTGAAAGATCCGTCCTGATCTCTCAAGGCAACCGGTTTGTCTAGGATCTCCGCCCAGATCACGGCCCGCCGGAGCCGGCATGATCTGACCTGTCCCGGCCCAAGGCAGGAAGGGCGTGCCGGCCGAAGATCTTGCTGAATCGATCCCGGTTCCGGGGATCTCTCCCGTTTTTTCGCTTCCCGCCCTGCTGCAACAAAGGCGTCTGCCTCATCTTCCACAGGCTCCCTGGGGTCAAAGGGGGCCTCTTGGGGGCGGACCCGATTCTGTCCAGGATCTTCCAAAGGAGGCTCTGCCAGATCATCCCAGATGGTTTCCCCGGATTTTTGTTTCTGCGCCCCGGCCTGGCGTTCAAGCTCCCGGCGGAATTCCTGAAGCTGATCTGATATTTTTCCGAACAGGGAAAACAGGCCCGGTTTTTTGACCTTTTTCTTTTTTTCCGGACCTGCCTTCATCTTTTTTTTGGCCAGGCGCCGCCTTACAATGGAAGGCAGCGCCAGGAACAAAAACAGGATGATGATATTTATGAGGGTGTCAAAATCCATTGGTAAGCCTCTTGTTTTTTCTTGCCAGCCATATTCAAAAAATCTATTTGGGGGGTTCCGACGGCTGATCCGTGGCAATCTGATCCCTCATCCGGGTGTCTGCGGAGATGTTCTGCATTCGGTAATAGTCCATGATGCCTAAGTTTCCGCTCCGGAACGCCTCGGCCATGGCCAGGGGGACCTGGGCCTCGGCCTCCACCACCTTGGCCCGCATCTCCTGGACCCTGGCCTTCATCTCCTGCTCCTGGGCAAAGGCCATGGCCCGTTTTTCCTCGGCCTTGGCCTGGGCAATCTTCTTGTCTGCCTCGGCCCGGTCCGTTTCCAGCTCGGCTCCGATGTTTTTGCCCACATCCACGTCTGCGATATCAATGGACAGGATCTCATAGGCGGTTCCGGCATCCAGGCCCTTGCTCAGAACGGTTTTGGAGATCATATCCGGATTTTCCAGCACTTCCTTGTGGGTATTGGCCGACCCGATGGTGGTGACAATTCCTTCCCCGACCCGGGCCAGGATGGTTTCGGCCCCGGCTCCGCCCACCAGGCGGTCGATATTGGCCCGCACCGTCACCCGGGAAATGGCCTTGAGCTGGATTCCGTCCTTGGCCATGGCCGCCACCAGAGGGGTTTCAATGACCTTGGGATTCACCGACATCTGAACGGCCTCCAGTACATCCCGGCCGGCAAGGTCGATGGCTGCGGTCCGGTTAAAGGAGAGTTCGATATTGGCCTTGTCCGCCGCAATCAGGGCCTGGACCACCCGGGATACGTTTCCCCTGGCCAGGAAATGGGATTCCAGGCTGTCCGTGGGGATTTCAAGTCCGGCCTTGACCGCCATGATCTTGGATTCCACGATCAGCTTGGGCGGAACCTTTCTGAACCGCATAAAGATGATGTTCAGCAGTCCCACCCGGGCTCCCGACACCAGAGCCTGGATCCACAGGTTGATATAGGAAAAAATAAAATAAAAAAGCACCAGGCCCAGGATGCCCGCAATGATCAATAAAATATACATGATGTCCATTCTTTTTCTCCTTGCTGGAAAGTCCGAAGCCGCAAGCCGGAAATAAGGCCCGGGATCCGTTGATTTCCTGTATGAGTTAAAATCTATTCAAGTTTCTCAACGATGATTTGATTTCCTTTTACCCCGGCGACCCCGATCCTTGTCCCCGCAGTCACATATTCCCCGTCCGTGATCACGTCCAGGCGTTTCCCTTCAATCAGGGCCATGCCCGAGGGGCGCAGGTCCGTCATTGCCTCACCGGTTTTGTCTGCCCAGGCATCAAGGTCCGGGGACTGGGAGATCACTCCTTCCCGGGAGGACAATTTCCGCTGCAGGGAGAGGGGGGATGCGGCCAGGGCCCGGATGCCGACGTATATCAGAATTGGGACCAGGATCAGGTCCGCACCCACAAAGACCATCCCCGCAGCCTGGGAAATATCATTGAAAGCCAGAAAAAGGGAGTAGAAAATCAGGCCGGCAGCCAATAGGGAGAGCAGTCCCATGGACGGGATAAAGATCTCCGCTACAATGACCAGAATCCCCAGAACCTGCAGAACAACCGGAAAAATATATACCTTCATCCTTTATTCATCCTTTCGCCTCACAAACACCCTGTTCCGCTCCACAGCCTCCACCACAAGCCGGGTTCCGGCTAAAATAAACTCTCCCCGGGTGATGGCGTCGATTTTATAGTTGTTTTTGTCCAGCTTCATTTTCCCCGAGGGCCTCAGGGGAGTCAGGGCCCGGCCTGTATCCCCAGGAACCGCCTTTTGGGCTTCCCGGGAGTCTGCATGGGAATCTTCCAGGGTGGCGGACAGGTAAGGTCCTTTGACCAGGGTTGAAAATCGGGGCAGGAGAAACCGGACCGTGAACAAAGAGATCAGAAAGGCACCCATAAAAGACCCCAGCACCAGGCCCAGGTTTTTCAGCAGAAGCCCGGACTGCCAGGGCATGTCCGGGCTGGGAATCACAAAATCCTGAAACGCCAGAACCAGGCCGGCGGCAATGACCATAAGCCCTGAAATTCCGGCCACCCCGAATCCCGGGAGGACAAAGACCTCGATTCCCAGGAGCAAACACCCGGTGAGCAGCAGGAGAAGTTCCGTATAATCGGCCAGGCCCACCAGGTATTGATTAAAGAATACCAGACCCAGACAGACAATGCCGATGATGCCGGGCAGCCCGAATCCCGGGGCTTTGATTTCCGTGTATAGGGCCCCGATGCCCACCAGCATGAGGATGGACAGAAAAGGCTGGACCATCCGCACCAGGCTCTCGGACCAGGACTCTTTTGTGATAATCAGGGTGTAATCCTCATATCCCAGGAATTTCAGGGCCTGGTCCAGGTCCGGGACGCTCCCCCGAGAAAAGCCCAGGTTCCGGGCCTCGGTATCATCCATGGTCAGGAGCTCTCCCTTGGCCACAATGGTTTTTTTTTCGGCTTTTTTTTTCGACTCATCGTCCAGATCCTTCCACTCGGTCTGATCCATGAACCGGGTTTTGCCGTCCAGGGTCACTTCATATACTTCCATATTCTTGGAGACCATGGACTCGGCCAGGATTTCCGGATAATGATTTTTCTTGGCCAACGCCCGGAACTGGGCCCTGAGAACGGTCTGGGTCTTTTCCCCGGCCTCTTTCTGGCCTTCCCCGGTCTGGAACATGGGGGCGCAGTCTCCGATCAGGGTATGCTCTTTCATGACCAGGACATGGCCGGCCAGGGCAATGAGAGCGCCGGCGGAAATGGCTTTTTTCTCCACATAGGAGATGGTCTTTCCCTTGGAGACTCCGGACAGGGCGTCCACGATTTCAAGGGCCGAATCCACGCGCCCTCCAAAGGTATTCAGCTTGAACAGGATGACCGTTTCCGGATCGTCCGGGATCTGGTCCAGACTCCTTTTGACAAAGGCGGCCATGCCCGGCTCCACCATTCCTTCCACCGGTACCACATGGATGGACTGTCTGGCCTGCACCGGGCCCGGACACAACTGGAGCCAAAATAAAATGAAGATTCCCAGGGCAATGATATATATGGCTTTTTGCATTCAAAGAACCTAAAGCTTATGGGCCGGCCGGATTAAACCGGCTTCCCCTATTGTGTTTCCCTAAACATGGCATGATACTGCTAACTTTGATTCTAAAAAGAGTATACCACGAAACCGATGGATTCATAGAAAATTATTTATCGGGGCCCGGGGGAGGGCCTATAAACTTGACAGGGAGTGATGCAAATCAATTCCGGGGTTGAGTGCCGGTCCTTCCTGTTTCACAATCAAATCTCCGTTGTTGAAAAGCAGCCAATTTTTGTTTTTTTAGGGCTTTGTTAGAGGCCGGTGTTCAGGGCGAATCCCGGTTGCATTTTTATGGCAAACAGGTTAGATTTCCAAGCCATGGGTATAAAGAGAGAACAAAGGGGACGGATGAGGATAGAGCCGGTTTTCAGGACACGGCTGTTTCCGGCGTGCCTGGTATTGCTGATGATCATGGCCGGGGGCTGCTCCATCCAGTCCAGGATGATGGCCAATCTCTCAGACACCATTGTCAACAACAATGACCTGGCCATGGTCGAGGCCGGTGCTCCGGCCTATCTGCTCATGATCGACGGCCTGATCAAGGATGATCCCAATTCCGAAGAGATGCTGTCCACGGCAGCCCTTTTATACACGTCCTATGCTGATGTTTTTGTCCGGGATGGTCAGCGGGCCGGAAAAATTGCAGCCAAGGCCCTGGGCTACGCAAACCGGGCTCTGTGCATCTCCAATACAGAGGCCTGCGGCTTGAAGGAAAAACCCTATGAAGAATTCACAGCCGCGCTTGAATCCACGGACCGGGGAGATATCCGGGCCCTCTTTTCCCTGGGCAGTGCATGGGCCGGGTGGATCATGGCCAACAAAGAAGATTTCAATGCCCTGGCAGATATTTCCCGTATAGAGGATATCATGCTGCAGGTGGTCCGTCTGGATGAATCCTATCGGGACGGGGCCCCCTTTTTATATTTGGGGTCCCTGGCCACTTTTCTGCCCCCGGCACTCGGGGGGCGGCCCGGACAGGGCAAGACTTATTTTGAAAAGGCCATTGAGCTTTCCAAGGGAAAAAATCTCATGGCCAAGGTTATGTTTGCCAAGCTTTATGCCAGGATGCTGTTTGACCGGGAACTTCACGACAGACTGCTCCAAGAGGTCATGGAAACCGATCCGGCCGTGCCCGGCCATACCCTGGTCAACACCTATGCCCAAGAGCAGGCCCGTCGCCTCCTGGAAGAGGCCGACGATTATTTTTGAAAATTCTTAGATTGCCATGGGTTTAAAATTTTGGAGAAAAATATGGTTTTAAAGAGATATCTGCCGGTTCTGACTCTGTTGCTTTTGACCTTGTTCATGGGGTCGCCGGGTTGGGGCCTTACCCTGAAGATCGCCACGATTTCGCCGGAAGGCTCCATGTGGATGACCCAGATGCGCCGGGGAGCCGAACAGGTAGCCCTTGAAACCGAGAAAAGGGTGAAATTCAAATTCTATCCCGGCGGGGTCATGGGCAATGACAATGCCGTTCTCAGGAAGATCCGGGCCGGACAGCTCCAGGGCGGGGCCCTGGTCGGGGGAAGTCTGTCCAAGTTCTTTCCGGCCAACCAGATCTATGCCCAGCCCATGAAATTTTCCAGTCAGGAGGAAGTGGATCATGTCCGGGAACAGATGGACCCGTTCATCATGGACGGACTCTACCAGGCCGGGTTTGTCACCTTCGGCGTTACGGGCGGGGGTTTTGCCTATATCATGTCCAAGGAGCCCATTGAAACCCCGGCAGATTTTAAGGACAAAAAAGTGTGGATCCCGGACAATGACCAGACCAGTCTGGATGCGGTCCGGGCTTTCAATATCAATCCCATTATTCTGCCCCTGTCCGACGTCAGAACCGGTCTCCAGTCAGGCCTCATTGACACGGTGGGGACCTCTCCCGTGGGGGCCGTGGTCCTCCAATGGCATACCCAGATCAAGTATGTCACCAATATCCCTTTGATTTATCTCTACGGGATCATGGCCGTTGACAAGAAAAAGTTCATGAAGATCAGCGAACCGGACCGGGAAATCGTATCCCGGATCATGACCCGGGCCTTCAAGGAGATTGATGCCCGGAACCGGGAAGACAATATCAAGGCTGTAGAGGCATTGAAAAAGCGGGGAATACGATTCATCACCCCGTCGGGCAAAGAACTTGAACAATGGCGGACAACCGCCTCAAAGGCCTCGGAAAAGATGAAGGAAGACGGCACTCTGCCCGCTGACGTGGTTGATAAGATGGACGCTATTCTGGCCGAGTTCCGGGCAAAAACCCCCTAGCAGACCCATGACCGAAAAATTCAAAAAATCCGGACAGACCTTGACAGACCCTTCCCATAAGAACAGGGGGATTTTTCTGTCCGGGGCCGCCCTGTTCCAAAAAATCGAAGACGGGATTCTGGTCAGCCTCCTCATGACCATGATCGGCCTGGCTGTTCTCCAGATATTCCTGCGGAATGTCATGGATTCCGGGATCGTATGGGGGGATTCCCTGGTCCGGGTGCTGGTTCTCTGGATCGGACTTTTGGGAGCAATGGTGGCCTCCAGGAACGATAACCACATCAGCATTGACATCCTCTCCCGGCATCTTCCAAAGGGAGTGAAACGCTTCACAACCCTGGGCACCCATATTTTTACCACCCTTGTCACGGCCCTCATGGCCTGGTTCAGCCTGAAATTTGTCCGCCTGGAAATGGCGGACCATTATACGGCCTTTGCCAATGTGCCGGCCTGGACCTGCGAGATCATCATTCCTTTGGCGTTCCTGATCATGAGCCTGAGGTATGCCTTTTTCTGTGTGGACCAGATCATCCAGATTATTTCCCGGGAAGGATCATGATTTATCTGACTATCGGCATCATCATCCTTGCCGCCTTTCTGGGGGCCCCGTTGTTCACGGTGATCATTGCCGCGGCCATGACCGGGTTTTATTGCTCCGAGATTGATCTGTCGGTCATGGCCATTGAGCTCTACCGGATTGCCGATACCCCCATTCTTCTGGCCCTTCCCCTGTTTACCTTTGCCGGATACATCCTGGGGGAGAGCAATACATCGGCACGGCTGGTCCGGCTGACCCGGGCCTTTCTGGGATGGATGCCCGGGGGCCTGGCCGTTGTGGCCTTTGTGGTCTGTGCCTTTTTTACGGCCTTTACCGGGGCCTCCGGGGTCACCATCGTGGCCATCGGCGCCCTGCTCTATCCGGCCCTGAAACAGGCCGGGTACCAGGACGATTTCAGCCTGGGGCTGGTGACCACCTCGGGAAGCCTGGGCCTTCTTCTTCCCCCCTCCCTTCCCCTGATCCTTTACGGAATCATTGCCCAGCAGATGAGTGCCGGTACAGAGATCCTCATCGAGGACCTGTTTTTGGCCGGGATACTGCCGGCCCTTCTCATGATTGCCATGCTTTCCGGCTGGTCAATCTGGTCAAACAGGAAAAACCCCATTCCCCTGACCCGGTTTTCCCTGAAAAATATCAAAAGCGCGGTCCGGGAATCCATCTGGGAAATCCCTCTGCCCCTGTTTGTCTTTGTCGGAATATACTCGGGATATTTTGCCGTGTCCGAAGCCGCAGCCGCGACCGCCATGTACGTTCTCATCGTTGAGGTGTTCATCTATCGGGAAATCAAGTTCCCCGGGCTTCTGGTCATTATCCGGGAATCCATGATCATGGTGGGGAGCATCCTTCTCATCCTGGGGGTTTCCCTGGCGTTTACCAATTTTCTCATTGATGCAGAAGCTCCCATGAAGCTCTTTCAACTCTGCCAGAGTTTTGTTACCAATAAACTGGTCTTCCTGGTCCTGCTCAATATCTTTCTCCTGGTCCTGGGAGCCATGCTGGACATCTTTTCGGCCATCATCATCATGGTTCCCCTGATGCTGCCCGTGGCCTTGGAATACGGGATCCATCCCATCCACCTGGGCATCATCTTTCTGGCCAATATGCAGATCGGGTACTTTACCCCGCCCGTGGGCATGAACCTTTTTATTGCCGGCTATCGGTTCAACAAGCCCATCATGGACATCTACAGGGCCACCATTCCCTTCATGCTGGTGCTCTTGCTGGCCATTCTCATCATTACCTACTGGCCTGGGCTGAGTCTCTTTTTTATCTCCTGAAATTTTTGGGGCAATCGTAAGAAAAGACCATGATTACTGGGCCGGCTCCAGATGGATCATCACGTCAATGATCCTGTCGTTGCCGTCCATGAGGGTCTCTTTCACGATCTCCGAGATATCATGACCCTTTTTTACGGTGAGATCGGCATCCACTTCCAGGTGGAGATCCACGTAGAATGAGCCGGCCAGGTTCCTTGTCCTGATATTGTGGACACCCCTGACCTCAGGGTTGTTCCGGATCCGGGCCTCCATTTCCTTTAGTTCGGATTTGGACATACCCCGATCCATGAGTTCGTTGATGCTGGAGAAGAGGATTTCCAGTCCCACCTTGATGATGAAGGCAGACACCAGAATGGCCCCCACCTGGTCCAGAAAGGCCAGGGCCGGATTGATCAGGCAGGCGACAACGGCCACCAGAACCGGGATGGAGGAGAGGGCATCGGTCCGGTGGTGCCAGGCATTTGCCTTGACCGGGGAGGAGTGGGTCTGGGTCCCCACCCGATAGGTGATCCTGAACAGGAACTCCTTGACGACAATGGACAGGACCGGTCCCAGGATCACCATCCAGTTGAGATGGACCGGTTTCCGGTCCATCAGGGAAATCACTCCATTGTACCCGATTCCTGCTGCAGTGGCCAGGAGGATCAGGCCGATGATGACGGTGACAAAGGATTCCAGCTTGCGGTGGCCGAATGGATGGCATTGATCCGGCGGGGCAGACCAGTATTTGACTCCGAAGATGATCACGAGATCCGAAGAGGTATCGGAAAAACTGTGAAGGGCATCTGCCACCACGGCCTGGCTGTTTCCGTATATGCCGATGACCAGCTTGACCACGGACAGAATGATATTGGCCCCAAATCCCAGGAGGGTCACCCTTTGTATTTTAGCTATGTTTTTGTCCATATGCCGAGTTTTATTATTCAAGGATTTTCATTTTTATAAAATCCCTGAACCATTTGCAACTCTTTGTTCATGCTCTTCAAAACATAGAGCCGAGAATTCAGGCCTTCGGACTCCGGTTCAGGCTGCCCGTGGTATACCCTTCCAGGTCAAGGGAGGTAAAATGAAACCCGATTTCCCTGAATTGCCGGGCGATCTCTCTGCCGTGACCCCCTGCCGTGAACCGGTCCATTTCCCCTGGCGGCAGTTCGATCCTGGCAAGGTCTCCGTGGCACCGGACCCTCACAGACAAAAAACCAAGGGCGTGGAGTATGGATTCCGCTGTTTCAATCCGGATCAGTTTCTCCCTGGTGATGGGATCTCCATAGGGAATCCGGGCGGCCAGGCAGGACTGGGAGGGCAGGTTCCAGGTCTCAAGACCCAGATCCCTGGAATAATTCCGGATTTCGTTTTTGGTCAGCCCGGCATCTATAAGGGGCGCCAGGAATCCGGCTTCCCGGGCCGCCTTGAATCCGGGCCGGAAGTCCTTGAGATCATCCAGGTTTGCCCCGTGGGCCAGGTGGGAAAATCCGGCTTCTCCAGCCCTTGCCTTTACCATGGCAAAGAGATGTTTTTTACAGAAATAGCACCGCTCCCTGGGGTTGGCTTTTATGTTCGGATCTTCCAATACCCGGGTTTCAAGGAGGATGTGCTCAAGGCCGAGAACCTGGGCCATGCGGAGGGCAAGATCCGCATCGGTCCGGGTCTGGAACTCGGATCGGACAGTGACGGCAAGGACATCATCACAGGCCTCTTTGGCCGCCGCTCCCAGAAAAGAGGAGTCTGCCCCGCCTGAAAAGGCAATGGCCAGCCTTTTAAAGGAGCCCAGGTCCCGGATCAGGGACTGGTATTTATCCTGATGGTTCTTATCCGGCCGGTCTTTATCAGACATTGTCCGTTTTCAGGTCCGGGTTGTTCCAGTCCCGGATGAGATTCAAAAAGGTCCGGACGGCAATGCCGGAAGGTCCCTTGGGAATATAGGATTTTTCCGTGAAATCCCAGGCCGTGCCGGCAATGTCCAGATGGACCCAGGGGGTCTTGTCCACAAAGTTTGACAGGTAGGCCGCCGCAGTTATGGTCCCCCCGTCCTTGCCTCCGAGGTTCTTGATGTCTGCGACTTTGGATTCGATCTGCTTTTTATAGGCCTTTGTCAGGGGAAGCGGCCACACGGGTTCCCCGGCCTTTTTCCCGGCCGCCGTCACCAGGGAGGTCAGTTTCTCGTTATTGCTGACCAGTCCTGTGTGGTGATGGCCCAGGCCGATGATTACGGCCCCGGTCAGGGTGGCGGCATCGATGACGCAGTCGGGCTTGTAGGTCTTGATCCCGTAGGCCAGGGCATCGGCAAGGACGAGCCTTCCTTCGGCATCTGTGTTGAGAACCTCCGAGGTGACCCCGTTGAAATGGCGGATGATGTCCCCGGGACGAACAGCCCGGCTCCCGGACATGTTGTCCGTGGCCGGAATCAGGGCCACCACTCCCACAGGGGGTTTTTCTTCGCCCACGGCCTGCATGGCCGACAGCACGGCAGCCCCGCCGCACATATCGTACTTCATATCACCCATGCCCTGGGCCGGTTTCAGGCTGATTCCCCCGGAATCAAAGGTAATGCCCTTGCCCACCAGCATAATGGTCTGGGATTTTTTCGCCGGCCTGTATTCCAGGATCACCAGTCTGGGCGGGATGGCTGATCCCTGGTTCACGGCCAAAATGCCTCCCATGCCTAATTTTTCCAGTTCTTTTTTTTCCAGGCATTTGTAAATCAGCCCATGGGTCTTGGCCAGGGCCTTGGCATGATCGGCAAATTCCTTGGATGTCCAGCCGTTGCCCGGCTCATTTGCCATATTTCTGGCTTCGCAGGCAGCCCGGGCCGCAGTCAATCCTTTTCTGGCCCCTTTGCGGACCTGCTTCACAGATTTTCCGGCCGAGAACTGGATGGTTGTAAGCCCTGTATAATCGGTTTCTTTCCTGGTGCTTTCCTTATACTTTGCAAACCGGTAATCCCCCAGGAGAATTCCCTGGGCCAGGGCATCTGCCGTATCTTCCGCTCCGAATCCCGGGATTTCCGGAAGGCAGAGGACCAGGGTTTTCGCCTTTGTCCGCTCGCATGCCTTGGCGATTCCGCCCCCGGCCTCCCTCAGGGTTTCAAAGATCTCGTCCGGATCTTTTTTCGGGTCCATCTCCCCCAGGCCGATGAGCAATATCCTTTTGGCCTTGCCCTCTTTGGGCTCCGGGTAAAAGAGAAGTTCTTCCTCGGCCTTTCCTTTGAAATCCCCCAGGGAAAAAGCCTTTTCCACCCGGGATTTTACGGCCCGGTCGCATTTGGGGGATTTATCTTTTTTTTCAAGGGCGCAAAAGACCAGGAGGTCGGCTGCAATTTCTTTGACGGGTTTTTCTGTGACAGTCAATCGGGAAGGTTTCATGGAATATCCTTACAAAGGCCTAGGCCTAAACTTAAAGGTCAACAGCAAAGTATGCATAAGTAGTCGATTCATTCTATTTAAATTAACCCCTTTGCCCTGATTTTCAATCCCAGAATATCAAAGATATACGATTTAACTAGAAAATTTCCCAAAGACTTCATCCTGAGGTTGCAACCTTGGGGTACATTGTTCACAGGCAAGACCCTTCTCACAGACCCGTCCGTTCCTCCTTTTTTCCTTCCATGGGCAAGCGGATAATAAATTTCGTCCCGGAACCTGGCCTGGATTCCACCTTCAGGTCTCCTCCATGATTCTGTTTTATAATGAAATAGGAAACCGAAAGGCCAAGGCCGGTACCGATACCCACAGGTTTGGTCGTGAAAAACGGCTCAAAGACCCGTTTGCGTGTTGCCTCATCCATTCCAGGACCATTGTCTTCAATCTCCATTCTCAGCATCCGGCTCTCCTTTTCAACGGAAACTCTCAGTATGAAACAGGGTGGATCCTTCTTTGCGGCATGTTTCATTTGCATGGCCTGGGCACCGTTACGGAGAAGATTCAAGAGAACCTGCTGGATTTTTGCCCCCTCACAGGGAATCATGGGAAGATTTTCCTCATACTCCTTAATGATTTTGATTGTTTTAAAATCATATTGTTTTTTCAGGTCATAGTCCGTAGAGGCGATTTCCAAAATCTGGTCCAGGAGACGGTCGGGACGATGGGACGAGACATTTGCGTCCGTTTTTCTGGCAAAACTGAGCATATTATTCACAATTTCTGCCACCCTCTGGCCGGATTCATTGATGGTTTCAACCATATTCAGAATGTTTCTTTTTTCCATAAAGGTTCTGATCTGATCCATCGATATACCGATGGCCTCTGCAGCACTGCGGTTGGCTGGCATGTCAAGGTCGCCAAGTCTTGATTTCATAACATTGGCAGTCTGTATCATTCCTGCCAGGGGGTTGTTAATCTCATGGGCCATGCCGGCAGCAAGTCCGCCAACGGACAACATCTTTTCTGACTGGACCATCATTTCTTCCAGCCGGACCTGTTCTGTCACGTCATCGACCCGGATAACGGCACCTTCAACCCCATTGGCCACCAAAGGATAAATGGTAACATCCTCATACCGCGTTTGATTTTCCTCTTTCCTGACCAGTCGCGGGTCAGAGCAGACCTGCCTTTTATGGATCGCCCGTTTGACCCGCTCCAGTTCATTGGAAAGAACCGGGAACGCTTTTTCAAGGGGCTGTCCCTTTGCCGACTCCGGGGAAACTCCGGTGATCTGTTTTGCTTTCCTGTTCCACTGGGTTACCCGGCCCTCCTTGTCCACTCCGATCAGCACCGAAGGCATGGAGTCGATGATATTGGCAAAATAATTGCGTAAACTGCGAAGTTCTGCTTCGACCCGTTTTTTTTCCGTAACATTGATTGCTATCCCATTTACGCCGCCGACCCTATTGTCTTCATTATAAAAAGGGGTCAAAAAGGAGTGGTATATCGCCCCTGAGGCCTCTGATTCGTATTCACAGGACTGGCCCTTCAGGGCTTTTTTTATTTTTTCCATGATGAGGGGCTTGTCTTTATACAGATACAAAGCGGATAATCCGACAAGTTCTCCGGACTTCAGTCCGAGGGTCTTAAGCTCCCGGCCTTCCGACAGGGTGAAAATCCCATTTTCATCCAGCGACCAGATGATGACCGGAAGAGTATTGTAAATGGCCATGAGCTGGACATAGTTCTGCTGCAGTGCCTGTTCCGCCATTTTCTTTTCGGTAATGTCTCTATATTCGACTGCCCGGACCACACGCCCCATGTAAGTAAGATTCTTTCCGTGAATATAAAGGGGATATCTGGTGCCGTCTTTTCTGATTCCTTCAACTTCATAGGGCTGCTCAAAACCGGCCATAATCTTCTGTCTGACGGTTTCCCGCCAATCAGAAGCGATGAGATTGAAGGCATCCATTCCCATGAGTTCATCCCGGGTATACCCGGAAATCATAGAAAGACCTTGATTGCAATCCAACATAACACCATTGTCATGGATAAAGAGGCCGCCAAAAGAGGCATTGTGAAGCGTTCGGTACCGTTCTTCACTTTCCCGCAAACCCTGTTCCATCTGTTTATGCTCTGTAATGTCCGAGTGTGTTCCGGTAAAACGTATGGGGGTTCCCTCTTCGTTGCGGGCGACAATTTTCCCTTTCCCCCGGATCCACATATAGTCTCCGCCCTTGCGCTGAAACCTGAATTCTACATCGAAGTCTTCCTTTTCTCCGGACAAGTATTGTTTGACGGAAACTAAGGTTTTTTCAAGGTCTTCAGGATGGAGCCGCTTCTCCCACTCCTCGATTGCGGCTGGGAATTCATTGGGTTCATACCCGGCCATTCTGTAATACCGGGAATCAAAATGAAGCCTGTTCTCCTCTAAATACCAGTCCCAGATGCCTTCATTTGCGCCGGACAATGCAAGGTCCAACCGCTCTTCACTTTCTTTTAACGCCTCTTCTGTTTTTTTCCTCTGGGTGACATCCCACACAGTGGATATCATTAGCCCCTTTTCCGGGATGGGCGTGTTTCTGGCGGTAACATAGACCGTCTCCTTCCCCTTTCGCGTGATGGGAATATCTTCCCAGACCATCTGTGAGGGATCTCCTGTGGCGCAGTCTTTTATAATCCTGTTTTTAATTTTTTCCCTGAAAACGGGATCTTCGTAAACAGAAGACCAAAATCCATCAGGATCGGCAAGGGCCTCTCTGGTGGTCCGGTAAAACTTTGGGAAATTGTCGTTTATGTACTCGAACTTTACTGTGGGACCAACAGAGTTCACTGCAATACCGATTGGCAGATTGTCCATTATCGCCCCTATAAAGGCTTGATTTTCCCTGAGCGAGATTTCTATGTTTTTGCGCAGAGTGATATCATGGGCCGAAGCAAAGGTAATTCCCCGTTCAGGCATGGGCTGGGATATCCATTCCAGCCAGTGATATGTGCCGTCTGAGCATCTGTACCGGTTTGTGAAGTTTAATACCTTTTCTCCGAGTTTCAATTTTTCGTTGACGACGGCTATCGTAGGTTCGATATCGCCAGGATGGATAAAATCCATAAAGGATCGGCCGACCAGGTCTTCTTCGGGATGTCCGAGAAATGATGAAAACGCAGGATTGACCTTTAAAAATTTAAAGGTATGGATGTCTGCAACACAAATCTGGTCCGGGGATAAAGAAAATATCTCGGCATAGATTTCTTTTTCCTCCTTGAGTCGCTTAATTTCATTTTGCAGTTCCCGGATTTGTTTTTTCAATTCTTTCGAACTTGGATTTTCAGTCATAGATAGGGCTCTTTTTGATTATTTTTTATGGACGGATTCCATCCTCATTTTTATCAAGAATTCTCCGGACCAGAACCACAAGGTCTTGATTTAGAATCGGTTTTTGAATGAATAGTCTGATTCCGAGTTCAAGTGCCTTGGCCTGGGATATGTTTTCACTGAATCCTGTGCACAGAATAATCGGTATATCCGGTTTGATTTTTAAAATTTCCGCTGAAAGTCTGTCCCCGGTAATTCCCGGCATGGTCATATCGGTTATGATTAAATCAAATTCATTCGGACCGGCTTTAAAGGCTTCAAGGGCTTCCATACCATTGTCAAATGTCTCGACCCGATACCCGTGATCTTCTAAAAGCTCTTTGCCGCTTTGCCTGATAAAATCTTCATCATCAACGACCATTATGGTCTCATTCCCTGACAATTGAGACTCATCTTCAATCTTTGGAAGCGTCGTTTCTATGCCTTCCCTGACAATGGGAAAATAAAGATAAAAGCTTGTCCCTTTTCCAGGCTCACTAAAGACTTCCAAAAAGCCGTCATGCTCTTCAACAATCGCCTGAACAAGGGCCAGGCCCAGTCCGGTCCCGTCTCCTTTCTTCTTTGTCGTAAAATAGGGGTCAAACGCTCTTCCCAATGTTTTTTCATCCATTCCATGCCCTGTATCACTTACTTCAAGCTTTACGTATTCGCCGGCAATCCCCTTTTTATCCTTCAAAAGAATTGAATCGGAAATCTCGAGATCCATTAATGAAACCGTCAGATACCCCCCTGTTTTTCTCATGGCATGATAGGCGTTGGTGCAAAGATTCATGATGACTTGATGGATTTTAATGGGATCTGCCAGCACCAATTTTTTTGAATCCAGCCTGGATTTTATTTCAATGGTGGAAGGGATGGTTGAACGGAGCAGCTTAAGGGCCTCTTTAATCTCAAGATAAATTCTAAAGGGCAGCTTTTGGTATTCACTTTGCCGGCTGAATGTTAAAATCTGCCTTGTCAGTTCCGTGGCCCGCTGGCCGCCTTTTATAATTTGTTCGATATGCGTACGGGCTTTTTCAGGATTTTCCAGATGCGTTTGAGCCAGCTGGGAATACCCCAATATCCCCGATAGAATATTATTGAAGTCATGGGCGATCCCCCCTGCAAGGGTTCCGATGGCTTCCATTTTCTGGGTCTGCTGGAGCTGAGCCTCAAGCTCTTTTCGTTTTTTGTCCGCCTGCTTTTGTTCGGTAATGTCTTTATCCACTCCCCGGAATCCAAGCAATTCTCCGGTTTCACCGATGACCGGCACCCCGTTGGTCAACAGGCAGATCTGCCTCCCGTTTTTACTGATATTCCAATTTTCCAGATCTTTTATGGGCTCTTTCCGGGCAACGATTTTTTCAAATGCTTTGCCGATTTTTTCAGCTTCATCCGGAGCCATGAAATCAAAGGGTGTCTTGCCCATCATCTCTTCCGGAGAATATCCGAGAATTTTTTCCACCCTTTTGGAACAATATATATATCGTCCCCCAGAGTCCACTTCCCATATCCAATCCGCCATGGTTTCAACGATCCCGCCGAGCCGCTCCTTACTTTTCCGCAGGGCCTCTTCGACCTGTTTCCGCTCGGTAATATCCTGGACAAAGGATATCGAAAATTGTTTTCCATTATACTCAATCAGGTTGGATGTGACTTCCACGGGGAAAATGGTTCCGTTTTTGTGGAGATGAACCGTTTCAAAATTATTATCTCCGTTTTGGCAAAGGGTCTGCCATATCGGATCAAAATCCCCCGGATTCAACGTCGGATTTATGTCAAAAACCGTCATGTTCGACAATTCGTCCACGGTGTAGCCAAGGCTTTTGGCAGCCTGCCCATTGGCATTTAAAATCCGGGCGTCTGATCCAATGTGAAAAATACCGATGGAAGCCTTGTCAAAGATAAACTGGGTGAGCCGCAAGGCTTTTTCAGCCTCAGCCTTTTGGGACAGCATTTTATTGGCAGACTCTGCAAGCTGGTCAAGTTCAGAAAATTTTACTTTTTCCCTGTCAATAAATAGGGAGGAGCCCGCTGCCAGTTTAAAGAACTTTGCGAATAACTGAAAATCGTTTTTCAGTCTTTTATTTAACAGGCGGGTAAGCAGCAGAACAATCAAAATAACGGCAATGAAAAAGGATGCTATAATAAGAAAGCTTTGGCGAAGCTGGCTTTTCAACTGGGTCTGCATTAAAAGAATCTGATTCTCCACATCTTCCAGATAAACTCCTGCCGCAGCTATAAAACGGCCGTTCCCGGCCAATTTGAAAAAACTTGTTTTGGGTTGAGGTTCAGGATCATCTATCTTTTTGTACCAGTAATCAACAAAGCATTCTCCATTTTGCCGGAGGCCTTTTAAAAACTCTTTTCTGAAGGGTTTGCCTTTTGCGTCTTTGTAATCGTCTGAAATCGTCTTTCCGGTGTCATTGGGCAGGTTTGGGTTGGCATATACCCTGGCAAAGTTTTTTCCGCCATGAATATCCAATAGCTCATAAACAAAAACATATCCCTCCTTATTGGGTCCGAACCGATGGGTTTCAACATAATGCGAAATTGTTTTTTGCATCGCAGACTCAAGATCATCAAGATAGATTCCTGTACCAATAAACCAGTCAAATGGCTTAAAAAGTTTTACATAGGCAATCTTTTTGAAATCATTTCCCTGATGACCCGGCTTGGTCCAATGATAGGAATAAAAGCCCTCTCCCTTTGATTTGACGATTTTTATCATATCTTTCAAAACATATTGTCCTCGGGTATCCTGCTTATCCGAAAACGAGAGGCCCTCCTGATCAGGTCTGTCTGCAAATAATTTTGAAATGCCGTCAAGGCCGTTGATAAAATAGTATGCTTCGCCTTGACCTAAACGGATCGGACGAAGAGAATCAATGATGATTTTTTGAATATTTTTTTCCGGCATGCGTTCTTGATTTTGATTATAGAGATTTTGAGCAATGGCGTGGCCCACTGAAACCCTTGCTTTTACCCGGGTTTTTGCCTCCTGGAAAACCTTGTCCATTTCATAGTCAATGGTATTGGCCACCCGGATCACCTCGGATTTTATTCTTTGCCGCTGTTTTTCCAAATACTCCCCACGCATTTGTCGGGCCTGAAATTCGGCTTGTCTGATGCTTTTGATTGTATGCGTGCCGAGAAGGACCGCTGCAAGTGCTATCAGCAAGAAAATGGCCCATCGTCGTATCGTATCGACAAAATAAGGTTTTGTTTTCATTCAATCACAATTGATTTGGAGTATTGATTCAAGTCGCAATACTATAAAAAAAATGTCAGCGTTTTAAAACAAAAATCTTATGAATAGGGTTGAGACGGGCCCTTTTCCCGTCAAAAGAATTAGATCCGTGCCTGAATAATCATGTGGCCTGGGTCTGCCATATTTCGATCCGGCGTCCCTCCGGGTCATAAAGGTAAAATACCCTGGCCGCCCAGGGATGATCTTTGATTTGAGTCGGTCTGAGTTCTTTTTTTATGAAAGTCTTCCATACAGATTCAATATCATCAACCTCCAGAGCAATGGTTATCCCATGGGGGGTTGAAACTTTGATGGAAGATTTGGCCTGGTCTGCGATACTGATTCTGGAATTGTCAGACAGCAGAAACTCGACAAACCAGTCGGTCCTAAAATTGATCTTCAGGGACAAACCGTCACGATAAAAATCAACGGTTTTCTCCCATTCCCGGCAATATAAGATTGTGTTGGCAGAAATTATTTTCAAATCAACCATTGCAATGCTTCCTTGGGGATATGCCCTGTTCCAGATTCAATGCCGTCTCCAATATTTAAAAAAAATTTTAACCTTTGATTGATCTATATCAAGGAATTTTCAAAATGATAAGATTAAACTCATTCCATGATCATCCCAACAAAAAAGTCTAAAGCGGGGAAAAATCATTTTGAAAGGGATTCGATTCAGGGAGAGTGACGGATGAAATCGACTATAATCACAGAGAGGGCCCATGACTTTGTTGAAGAAGTAGAAAATATCAGTCATTCTGATTTGAATCGTTGCTGGCATTGTTTCTGCTGCAGCGGCGGTTGTCCGTTCTCCAAAGACATGGATATCCTTCCCAACGGAGTGATAAGGATGATTCAGTTCGGGTTAAAAGAAGAGGTTCTAAATTGCTCGACCATATGGTTGTGTGTCGGGTGCAATACATGTTCCATGGAATGTCCCAATGCCGTTGATATGGCGGCGATAATGGACGCCCTTCGCCAGATGGCCATTAAAGAAAAGGTTCCCATTGCAGAACCCGGAATCCTTTCCTTTCACAATCAGGTAATCAATTCAATTTCGCGATACGGACGAACCCATAAGCTTGAGATCATGATGAGATATAAAATCTCGGGGAAAGATTTTTTTTCAGATATCGACCTGGGACTGAAAATGCTCTCTAAAAGAAAGCTGGATCTCATGCCTTCAAAAGTGAAGAACAAAAAAGAAATTCAAGCCCTGTTTAAATTGGCAGGAGAACTATCATGACTTTTCAGTACACAGAGTTGAGCTATTTCCCCGGCTGCTCCCTGGCCACGACAGCCAAAGAAAACAATGCATCGCTAATCTCTTTTTTGGAAGATTTTGATATCGAATTAAATGAAGTTGAAGACTGGAACTGCTGCGGTTCTTCATCGACACACAGTGTGGATTCAAATCTGGCCCTGGCCCTTGCATCACGCAACCTTTTTCTTGCCCCGGAAGACAAACCCCTGTTGATCGCCTGTCCCGGGTGCTATCTCCGGCTGGGTCTTGCAAAAATGGAGCTGCACAGGGATAAAGCAAAAAGAAAATCCGTGGAACGACACTTCGGGCAAAATTATAATCATGAACTCCGGCTTCTCCATTTCTTTGAACTCTTGGTGAAGATGGGCAAATCCGGGTTTTTCAGGGGATTGAAAGGCCGGTTAAGAGGATTGAAGATAGCGCCCTATTACGGCTGCATGCTGGCAAGGCCCCCAAGGATGAATAAAGAGAAAAATCATTACGGCCTGATTGAAAGGACAATGGGGTCTCTGGGCGGGGAACCCGTTCAATGGGGTTTTTCAGCCAGCTGCTGCGGTACGTTTTTATCGGTCAGCCGCCCGGAGATTTCTTCTACGCTCGTCAATCGCATCATGAAGGGCGCGGTTCAATCCGGTGCGGATTGTATTGTGACCGCCTGTGCCATGTGCCAATTAAACCTTGAAATCCGGTGCGATTCTCAAAATCAAATACCGGTTTTTCATTTTTCTGAACTCTTGTCCCTGGCGCTTGAACACAAGGCCTCGAAAGATTGGTTCAACCGGCATTTGATAAACCCTGAATCGGTTTTGAGACAAAAACAATTGCTCCCTTGTCAATCCACGGGTTGATAAGAAAGGATACCAAAAGGAAACAATATTTATGGACCGGCAAGAGCGTGAAAAGATAGGCAAGAGAATGGCTGAGCTTGAAGCGTTGATCTTAGAAACCCAAAAGAGACTTCCCGCCCATTCTGTTAAGCCTCCTGTTATGCAGGACCTTCTGGCCTATGAAGATGAATATGAGGTTTTGCTTAAAAAGCTGAAGGAATTCAAAAAAGGGGAATCATGTCAGGACCACCAATAGACGGCCACCAGAATATGGATGAATCTCCGCCCCAGGTGCGTGAAATGAATATTACCGGTTTTATGAATGCCCTTGGAATTCATAAAGAGCGGAAAGGCGATGGGGCCAATTTTTTCAATCGTTTGATTCTATTTGATAATTTGGAACCTGTTTAACAGGATTATTGATTCAATAATTGTTTGGAATATAGTAATATGGTCTTTAATTTTCAATCACAGGTTTTCACCGCTCATCTCCGTTCTTTTCATTTTCATGGGGTGAAAGTCTTTTATTGTCCCACAACGTTTTTATTGTCCCACAACGTATAAAAAGGAGGAAAAGGCATGTTTTGCTTTCAATGTCAGGAAACTGCAAGGGGTACCGGCTGTACGGTTCGCGGGGTTTGCGGAAAAGAAGAACATACGGCGAATCTTCAGGATCTTCTTATCTTTCACTGCAAGGGGATTGCGGTACTGGCGAAAAAAGGAAAAGAACTGGGAACTGACCGGGTTGAAGAAGCCGGGCGGATGATCACCCATGCTCTTTTCACAACCATAACCAATGCCAACTTTGATGACACAGCTCTCATTGAGTGCATCAAGGCGGCTCAATCTTTTAAGGATGATCTCAAATCCTCCCTTGGTGATAAGGTTGAGGGGCTTCACGATTCTGCCCTTTATTCCAGTTCTGATGAATCCCAATTCCAGGAAAAAGCCAAAACCGTAGGAATCCTCTCCACAGAGAACGAGGATGTCAGATCCCTGCGGGAAATTGTGGTCTTCGGCTGCAAGGGCATCAGCGCCTATGCCCACCATGCCGCCATGCTCGGTTTTGAGAAAAAAGAGGTCTATGAGCAGCTCATCCAAAGCCTGGCTTCCGTCACAGAAGATCTTTCCGTTGATGAGATGGTCGCCATGGTGATGAAGACAGGTGAAAATGCGGTGGCCACCATGGCGGTTTTGGATGAAGCCAATACAAGCACATATGGGCATCCGGAAATTTCCAAGGTAAACCTCGGCGTGGGTTCACAACCGGGTATCCTTGTCAGCGGCCATGATCTCAGGGATTTACAGGAACTTCTGATCCAGACCGAGGGCCGGGGAGTGGATGTCTACACCCACAGCGAGATGCTTCCGGCCCATTATTATCCGGAGTTGAAAAAATATGCTCATTTAAAAGGGAACTACGGCAGTTCCTGGTGGCATCAGAATAAGGATTTTGAGACCTTTAACGGGGCCGTCCTGATGACAACCAACTGCGTGATCCCCATCAAGAAAAACAACACCTATGCAGATCGGATTTTTACAACCGGCGCCGCAGGGTATCCGGGTGCGGTCCATATTGCAGACAGAAAAAACGGAGCTGCCAAAGACTTTTCAAACCTGATTGCCAAGGCAAAACAATGTCCGCCGCCCGAGGAAATTGAAACCGGGGAAATTGTTGGCGGTTTTGCCCACAACCAGGTTCTGGCCCTTGCGGACAAGGTGATCGAAGCCGTCAAATCCGGTGCGATCAAACGATTTGTCGTCATGGCCGGATGTGACGGCAGAATGAAAAACCGGTCCTATTTTACAGAAGTGGCGCAAAAGCTTCCCAAAGATACGGTAATCCTGACTGCGGGCTGTGCCAAATACCGGTATAACAAACTGGATCTGGGGGATATCGGCGGGATTCCAAGGGTATTGGACGCAGGGCAGTGCAATGATTCATACTCCCTTGCCGTCATCGCCATGAAGCTCAGGGACGCCTTTGGTCTGGAGCACATCAACGACCTGCCGCTCTCCTTTGACATCGGCTGGTACGAACAAAAGGCCGTTGCCGTTCTTCTGGCCCTGCTGGCCCTGGGAATCAAAGGCATCCGTCTGGGACCGACCCTTCCCGCCTTTGTTTCACCTACGGTGCTGAATGTTCTGGTTGAAAAATTTGATATCAAACCCATCGGCGATGTTGATGAAGACATCGCAGCCATGATGGCCGGAAAATAAAAAGGAAGAAAAATATGGATAAATATGAATGCGTCCCCTGCGGTTATGTTTACGATCCCAAGGAAGGGGATCCTGAAGGAAACATCGAGCCTGGAACTGCTTTTGAGGATCTTCCGGAAGACTGGGTCTGTCCGATTTGCGGTGTGGGAAAAGACGAATTTGAAAAAATAGTCTGACCGGCCATACCCTTAAAAAAAGATGCAGCCGTTCAAAATCCCTTTGAACGGCTGCATCTGTGTTTTATCCTATTTGAAAATTTTCTTGGGTTTTGTGGTATCTCCCGTGGCATTTGGATAATTTTCAGCCCGATAGGATTTCTTGCCTGTTTCGATCAAGTGGTTGGCCTCTTCCATAAAAGAATTGAAGCGTTTTTTGCATTCATAGAACCCATGCCACCATGAATAGTCCGGAGCCATCATGGCAGCGCCCATTCGTGCCCGGCGGCCTTCATGATGCCAGAGTTCGTAATATTCCACCTCAAGGGGCTCGTCAAAAAAGCGGGTTTTGTCCATCAGCCCTTTTGCATAGAGTTCATCCAGCTTTGCCTTGGCCGGTTTAAAATAAACCTCATTATACTCTTCAATGGTCTGGTCCATCTGGCTGTAATGGGATTCGGTCCACCGTTTCCCGTGACATTGCATGCAGACTTCCTGCATCTTTGTTCTTTCTTCTTTCCAATTGGTCTGTGCGGGAAGGGGTTTGAAATTTTCAGGCCGGACGGTCAAAGGGGCCTGTAATTCCCAGGACAACCTCTCTGTGACATCATGGGATGTCATCACACTTCCGGCCCCTGACATATGACATGAAGCACAGGTCGGTCCCCTGAAATCAACGCCCGGGGTCCATGTCCCGGGAGCGGCGTCCCAGTTATAGTCATCGCCAAAAGCATCGTAAATATCGCCGTGCTTTGATTCGGTGAAGATTTCTATCTGGGGATGATCCGGGCCCAGGTGGCATTGACCGCAGGCCTGGGGTTTTCTTGCCTCCATCGCAGAAAAGCGATGCCGGGTATGACAAGAGGTGCAGCTTCCCTTGCTGCCGTCCAGGTTGATCCTGCCCACGCCGACATTGGGCCAGGTTGCCGGAGTCAGCTCGTTATCTTTCATTTCCAGAATGGTTCCGTGACAATGGAAACAGCCGTTTACCCGTTCAAAATCGCTGTTCATGCCATGGTTGAGCCAGGGGTCTATTTTCCATATGATTTCAAGGGTATTGGCATGTTTGCTCTTGCCGTACTGCATGGCTTCATCCGGGTGGCACCGGGAACAGTCTTTGGGCGTGACAACGGCGGAAACAGGAACCATGTATTTTTTCTGCCCGTATTTGGTGTCATTGGCCTCATATTCTTTGTAATGGGACTGGCTCACATCCGGGTCATGGGATTCTGCGGCATGGCAGTCATAACAGGTTATATTGGCACTGGCATGCCGGCTCGAAGCCCAGTCGGAAAATATGCCCGGATGCTGTTTTTTATGGCATTCAATACATGCCATGGCCTGGGGCGACATGGATCTTTCCACCCGGAATTCTTTTGATTTTGGTATGTTCATCTGAACATCTGAACTGAAAACCGCGGAAGCCGGCATACCAATGAAAAGTACCAGCGATAGCAAAATAATTACATTTTTTTTCATGGTTCCCCCTGTTATATTTGAAATTCTATATCTTTATCTGAATATTTAAATCCCCAATCCCCTGTAGGGCGGCTGGTTCTGTTTATACCTGTATATGTCACTATCCACATGAACCAGGTTTCTATGGCAGTCGACGCATTTTTTTTCGTACCCTTCCCTTGGATATAAAACAGTCCGGTGGGCCAGCATGGCCCCCCTTTTATTTGGAATGTGGAGGATATTCCGGTGACACTTCTGGCATTGTGCATTTTTAAAGGTTGCATATGCATGTTCCCGGCTTTTTTCCCGGTCATAGGTTCCATGGACAAAATGAACGAACACATCCTTGATGCCGTGGGCTGTCTTTGCATAAAAAAAGTTGATTGTATCCTGGGGGGCGGGCAGATGACAATCCATGCAATCGGCTGTAAACCCCTGGGCATTGTTGACATGGGTGGAGGTTTTCCAACTGTTGTAGGCGGGTCTGATTTCATGGCAGGAGGCACAGAATCCGGGGGTTGAGGTCCTGGCCATGGTATAATAGGTGAGGCTGAAAACAGGAAAGGCAATAAAAATTCCAATGGCGATCAGAATAGCGGGCTTGATTAATTTTTTCATAGCCGTCCTTCTAGTATTTTACATAAGGTGAAGGGTTTTTACCGCAATTCTTAATGAACTTCTTGAGCTTGAGAGAACGTTTGGTCCAGGCCAAAATTAGTTTATGGATAATAATATATTGAAAAAAGAATTGTCAAGGAGATATCGGGCTTTGAATCAAACCCCCTTATACTCCGTCAGCAGATCCCCTGGAGACGTTTCGCTAGAGAGAGGACGGATTTTGAAAATGGTGGCGGTGATTCTGATGGGGAGAAGCGGGAACAAGGTCGAGATCCGATTGTTCCCGCCGGTTTTATTTTTAGTACATCAGATTGGGCAGAAAAAGGATGATCTGGGGGAAAAGGATCATGATCACCACTCCGAGAATCACGGCAATGAGAAAGGGAAAGATTCCCTTGAAGATCTTTTCCAGGGGGATCTCATCGGGGAGAACCGCCCTGGCCACCCCGTAAACCACATAGACATTGATGCCCACAGGGGGAGTGATGACCCCCATTTCCGTGACCATGACGATGATGACCCCGAACCAGATGGGATCAAATCCCAGTTCCATGACCACGGGAAAGAAGATGGGAACGGTGAGGGTGACAAAGGCCAGGGCATCCATGAAACAGCCCCCGAGAAAATAGATCAGGATGATCACCCCCATGACCAGGACCGGGGACATGGAAAGGCTTCCCACCCATCCGGCCACTTCAAAGGGAATCCGGGTGACGGCCAGGAATTTTCCAAAGATCACAGCCCCGGCAATGAGCATGATCACCATGCAGGAGGTCCTTAGGGTCTCCATGAGGGATTTGACAAATCCCTGCCAGGAGATCTGGCGCCGGATCACGGCAATGACCAGAACCCCGAAGGCTCCGATGGCGGCGGCTTCCGTAGGCGTGAACAGGCCGATGAATATGCCTCCCACCACCAGCAGAAAGATGGCCAGGGTCTCGCCCAGGCCCAGGAGGGATCTGAACTTCTCGGCCCAGGAGAATTTTTCTCCGGGAGGTCCCTGTTCCGGATTGATCCGGCACCGGATAAAGATGGACAGGATAAAGAGAACCGTGACCAGGAAAGCCGGAAAGATGCCGGCCACGAACAGGGCTCCGATGGACTGTTCCGTAAGGATCCCGTAAATGATGAGTACTACGGAAGGGGGCATGATCATACCGATGCCGCCCCCCGAGGCCACAGATCCTGTTGCCAGTTCGTCATCATAGCCGTACCGCTTCATCTCGGGCAGGCCCACCGTGGCCATGGTGGCGGCCGTGGCCGGGCTGGATCCGCACACGGCGCCGAATGCCGTGCAGGCGGTAACCGTGGCCATGGCCAGGCCTCCCCGGATACTGCCCAAGAATTTATACCCGGTATTGTATAGCCGTTTGCTGATGCCCGAGTTGAATCCCAGCTGGCCCATGAGGATGAACAAGGGGATGGTGGTCAGATCATAGGAGGAAAAGGTCTCGTAGACATTTCTGGACAAGAGGACCAGGCCGGCATTGGGGCTGATCATGAATGAAAATCCGGCAAATCCCACCAGGGCCATGACAAAGGCCACGGGCATCCGGGTCATGAACATGAGGATCATGATAAGTATACCGATAATACCGGTCAGGGTCGGGCTCATTTTTTATACGCTTTTCTTAATTGGTTGATATCGTCAACAATACTTTCCAGGATGGTCATGGAGAAGATCAGCAGGCCGACGGCCAGCACAAAGATGATATAGGTGATGGGAAATTCCAGGTTCATGGAGACCTCTCCGGTTTTCCGGATATCGCCGGCATAGAGAAACATCTGCCAGGTAATGACGCCAAAGAGGGCAAAGGTCAGGAGCCGGGTAATGATGTCGATGATGATGCGGGTTTTCTTGGGCAGCAGGCGGACCAGAATCTCCACGCCCACGTGGCCGTTCATCTTATAGGTAAAGGGAAGGGCGGCTGCGGCGACAATCACGGCCATGAATCCCACCAGTTCAACGGAACCGAAGATGGGATGTTTGAAAAAACGGCCGATAACGTCCACAACGGTGAGGAGCATCATGGAGGTCAGGGCAAGGGCGCCCAGGAATTTCAGGAAGCTCGAACATCTGTCCAGCACCTTGGCAATGGGATTCATGGGATCTGTTCCGGGAGGTTGCATCGGGGTTGAGGGCTCTTACAGCAGACGGCCGGCCAAACCTGGGGCCGGCCGTCTGCATGCTTTCAAAGGCTTACATATTGTCCTGGATGAATTTTACAAGGGCTTTTCCGTCTATGCCCTTTTTGGCGACTTTTTCAATGTAGTTGTCAATGACCGGGGCTGCGGCTGCGGCCCATTTTTTTGATTCCGCATCGGACTGGCTGAGGACCTTGCCCCCTTTGGATTTAAAGAATTCCATGCCTTCTTTGTCGGAATTGTCCCAGGCCACCCCGTGCTTGGCAGACCATTCTTCGTTGATTTCCTTGATGGCTTTCTGCTGGTCCGGGGTGAGCTTGGCCCACTTGTCCTTGTTCATGAATACGGCAAAGGTGGTGGTGTAGGCCGTGGAAAAGTTCTGGACCATGTAGTGGACTACTTCCCCGAGCTTCCAGCCCTTGTTGGATTCAACGGGATGGGAGGAGCCGTCCACCACCCCTTTCTGGAGCATCTGATAACATTCCCTCATGGATTTCCCCACGGGAGAAGCCCCTAAAGCCGCCTGGACCAGGCCGCTGGTTCCGGTTCCCCTAAGCTTGAGGCCTTTCAGATCCGCCAGGGTGTGAACTTCCTTGTCCCGGGTGTGGATCAGGCCCGGTCCGTGGGCATGGAGAAACATGAGCCGGGTATCGTCAAATTCCTTGGGGGCAAAATGGGTCAGAACGGCATTGGCCACCTTTGTGGCCTGGACTCCGCTGGAGTACCCCATGGGAAGGTCAATGGCCGCTGCCACGGGAAATCGTCCCCTGGAGTATGCAAGCACGGTCATGCCGATGTCCGCCATTCCCTGGACAACCCCGTCATAGGTCTGGGGTGCCTTGGTCAGGGTTCCGGCGGGAAAGTACTTGATCACGACTTCACCATGGGTTCTTTTTTCTACCTCTTTGCACCAGGATTCAGCCAGCTGGCTCTGGATATGGGTCGGGGGGAAAAAATTGGAATAGGTGAGCTCGGTTTTTGCCCATGCCTGGGCGGTAAACAAGGCCAAAACAATTATCGCCGGAATGGTAATCCTCTTCATTTTACTGACCTCCTGAGAGTGGGGTTAAGGAGCTGAAATCTGCTTGGGGATCCTGGGTGTCATCCGAAATCCGGAAAATCCTCTGCCTGCCGCAAATCACGCCATAATGTAACTATAACTAAGCTATGAGCTATAAACTATATTTAAAAGAAAGAAATCCTGTCAAGGAAAACTTTGGATTGAAAAGAGAAAAACCTTTTAAATATTGTTGGCATGTCAACTATGTCTGAAAGCCGGGCTGTTCGGGCTTTTGAGAAAGGGATGATCATGGCCGGAACATGGTTGTGATTTAGCTGTTTTGTAATTAGTAATTCCGGACACAGCAAAGGAATTCGGTCTGAAAACAGGAAAAAAAGTCCTGGATTTGACAAAAAACAGGGATGATTGATGGGTCAACGGATTTGAGGGGGTTTCCTGTTATGGGAGCGGTGACATAGGTTGTAGCGGAATAGATCCAACCCGGCAGGGCAGGGCAAGAGATTTGCCGCTAAATTGCCTTAAGCCTCTCCAGGCCTAAGGCAAAGTAAAAGATGTCCGGGTTTCCCCGGTCATCTGCTCCGAACAGACCCCATTCCCTTCCCTGATCCGCCCGGCTATTCTTAACGGTCCGGCATGATGGAATCATAATCTCTCCGGCTTTGGCGTAAAAAGGGTCAAGAATTGATTTGCTTACGGGGAGTCTCTACTCCGGACTCGGAAAGGCGGAAAATAATGTAGTAAGTTGAATTTCGAGAGTTCAAGTTGCTATATTGGTGCTTTCTATAGAGAAATAGTTACTATAAAAATTCATTGGATTCTATACGGATTATTTCATTGGAAGGATTGCGTTCTGATTGATCAAAAGAGCTTCACGAATCTGTTGTTCTTTCGATTTTAAAAAATCCACAATGGAACTGTTGTTAGACCCGTCCCAACGTTTCCGCCCGATTTTTATAAAAATTTTGGCGATCCCTGTATCAATGATAAAGTCGTATGATAATGTTATTGAATTTTCGCGAGAATCAATATTATATTCGTTATAGGCATTGTTAAGGAAGTCCAGAACCGTTTCTTTTTTTGTGGCAACCATATCGATTCTCCTCTGCGTGAATGAAGTTTTCTAAATAGAAGTCTAACAGTTTTTTCCTATTTATCATATAAAAATAATTACCCGAACACCGAAAGAAATTTTAATGATTGCGTTTTGTATAGTAACCTCCCTTACGAGGTTGAACCCCTAAAATCAGGATACCAATGTAATAAGTTGAATTCTCATCCGGAAGAGGCACACCCAGATGCAGGGGTCAAGGTATTTGGGCAAAAGCGACGGATAATAGGCAGATTCTGGGGGCTGGGGGAGAAAAACACCCGGCTACCCGATTGGCCAACCTGTTGTTTTATAAGAAGTTAAACCTAGACTTTCTGCTGTTGAAGAACTCCCTCCATGAACCGTTCCTGCTGAATTAAATGACACCGTTAATCTCGACATGGACGGCTTTCATGGAACGCTCCCCCCAATATCACGTACTTCGTTATCTGTTCATTTTTAAGAAATCTCTGATTGTACCCATGGTACGTTCCCAGTCAGCCTGTGGGTTCTGTATCTTGATTTTTCGGAATGGAAGTCCCTCATACAGCCTCTCTGCCATGGATACCCATTCATTGAAGAATGTGTGGGTGGCGTTCGAACCTTTCAACGAACGATGTGTAAACCATGTTTGTCGTTCATACACAGCATTCCCCCACTGCTCCCAAGACCCTTCTCTGCCAGACTCCCGCCATTCTTTATTTTTGACCTCGGCAACCGGCGTGAATAGTTGCGCCATATCTTCTGGTGCCAAGTAAATGAGAACGGGATGGAGCTCGGAGATGACCGAAATAATCCGCTGGTTGCTTTTCGCGACGTCATACTCCGAATGGCCGGAAAGATAGAGATACATCGCGTCGGTTTGCCAAAAACGGCTTTCTATTACGGTGACGGTGTCATCGTGTTTGGCTTTTTTTGTGAAGTTTTTCCAGTCCCGCAAAACATGCTGTTCACGTGACTTCGTTGTCGAAATGATATCAGATAGCTCCTCCATCTTGCCGATGAAGATTGGATTATTCTCTGCCCACTCAAGGAAACACTGACATTTTATTCCACACGCTGAAATGGCCGTCATCAAATTCTTCGCGGTTGTTGATTTCCCAGAACATGGCACGCCTTCAATCAGAATAAGCTCAGTATCGATCATAATTATATGCCTCTAGTGTAGATGGCTGGCAAGTTATTCTCTGCACAAACCATCCTCCAAGACAACACGGGTATTGTGCTATACTTTACATAATAGAAGGCAAATAGCTGGCAGAAATTCACAACATTGCCCCCGATTTTCGTCACACCCCATTCCCTCTTTTTTCGACAAATGTATGATGTGTCAATATGATATTCTTGTCAAACTGAATGCTGTCTGTGCATGAAGAATGCACAGAGGCGTAAGGGACAGGTCGCGCGAAGCGAACGGAATGACGCGAAAAAACTCTGCGTTGATGCATTTGTTATGTGGATTTAGCGTATTGATATTTTTATTAAACTGAGCAAGACATTAATTGAACAGAACCATTAATATTAATGTCTGGATGCTCAATTACAGCTACTTCTCTAACTAGATTAAAACCATTCCGTTCATACAAACGACTTGCGCTTACATTATTTGAGAAAACCCTAAGTGACACTCGGGGCAATCCACGTTTCCGAGCTAAATATTTAGCATACTCTAGGAATTTCGTGCCTAATCCTTGTCCACGAGCCTGAGCTAAAATACAGATTTCTGCTATAAATAAACTCTCTGGATCTCTTAATTCCCTATAAGGAGCCAGCGCTTCAATTAAATCTGCTGGTAAAGGCGAGTTGTTAATTTCGTCCGAAGATAAGCTCGCTTCTTGATAGGTAATCATCACTCCCATAGCCAAGCCATTTTTCTTTACCAAAACGGTGTTCTTTACACCTAGATCATTTAATGGGTCTGTTAAATATCTGATAGCTGATTCTTCAACTGATTCGTTTTCCTTTGATAAAGCTTTCCACACGGCTGACCAAACGCCTCCCGAAGACTCAGAAACAAGAAGGGCAATAAATTCAGCATCAAGATTACTTGCTGAATGAAAATGTTCCATATTCATATAATCCTAATCTCCCGTTTCTAAATTTTAGATAGTGCTTAAAGTTCATAGGTACATAACGTTTTGGTGAGCAGCCGCCCTCGATTTTCGGTTAAAATGCCCAAGCTTCTTGGGTCTGCTCCACTAAATTGTTAAGCTTTAAGGCTTACGGGCAGAAACAAACCCCCCTCCCTCAGATGTGACACCAAGTTCAATGGAAATGTCTGTAAACCCAGCTTCTTTTAACCAGTCATGGTACTGTTCTTCTGTGTAAACTCCTCCTTCTTCATACATATTCAGGAATATCAAACTGAATGCCATTGGGACAGTTGGAGATAGACGTTCATTATCTAAAATCATTCCTAAAATAAAAATATGACCTTCTGGTTCGAGCGCCTGGAAAACATTCTTCAGTATTTTTATGGCATTCTCGGGTTCCATGACCTGAATAAGCGCTCTTAGTATTGCAACATCATAACTGCCTTCAAGTTCACTATTTAACAGATCTATACCCATTGTGGTGATCCTATCAGATAAACCTGCTTCCGAAATAAATTGATTTGAAAAGGACACCACTTGAGGCAGGTCTGCTACGATTGCTTCTATTTTTGGGTATATATTACATATCCCGATAGCAAGTCCACCTGACCCTCCACCCACGTCTATTAGGCATCTTGCTTTGCTAAGATCAATTTTTTGAGTAAGATATATTCCTGACCGTATGCACGCAGGATGTTGACCACGGAAATATTTAATCAATTCTTCCTCTGGCAGTGTCTGCCAGTCATGCTTTGCTTTAGGTTCGCCGGTTTGAATACTCTCTGCTGTTTTAAGGGTAGCATGCCACAAATCGTTAAAGAACTCATTCAATCCTCCCATATATGTTGGAAGACCTTTAACCAGAAAAGTGTCTGCTTCCATAGTATTGGAAAAAATCCCGTTTTCAACATAGAGAAGGTTTGCGGATACCAGGGCATAAAGGAGAGGGGACAACTTTTTTTCATTAACCCGCAAGATGTCTGCCAGGTGCTCGGCATTCATCGGGTGATCTTTTAGTGGCGTGAATACATCAAGTTGCATCCCAGCCAGCATGGCAAAAGACGGATAAACAGCATAAGCGTTCCGCATAATGTTGGCAGGGTTAATTTCCGGAATGTTTGTCATGTGTATCCTCTTTTCATTCTCTGTGGGTTGAAAAACTCAGATATTTTGCTAAGGACAAAAATCTGAATCCCTTTTCCTGAAATTGCCCAACTACCTCATATTGTGCCTGGAATGAAAAGCCAAAATTCAGGTTTATTGGAGAGTAGACTTATTTTTGATTTCATTGCAAGCCCATCCCAAAAAATCAGGTTTGAAGATATTGACTGAAATGGTGAAAAATCAGAGTTAAAATTTTTCCATGATTCTGAATTTCCAATCCAGCGGTTACTATAGAGAGTATATCAGACGTTTTCAGCCAATCGATTGTTCCATGGAAAAAATCCTTTATCAGAAAGTATCGGGTTAAGATGAAACCCTTTCTCCAACCCGGGCGGTCAGACATCAACGGGGAGGTGAGGCGGCGGCAATGGCCGGGCTCGTCAGGATCGAAAGAGACGGGCACTTCCGCTTCTCCTGCTTCCAGGTCCTGCCGATGCAGGCCCGGGCCTGAAAAGCATCTGCCCGGGCTTGACGCTCTTTAGGAAGGGCTTGGATTTTTATAAAAAAAAATTGACAAATAGCTGCAATGTATCTATATCATATCTAATACATAGCTAAAAATGCGGACAGGCCGGGGTCGCGGCACTGACAGCTGTGATTTCTGTCCCATGGGGGAAGCAAGGGGAATAAAATGAGGTATGCAGAAACAGGGTTTAACCTGGAAGTGGATTTAACCCGGGGCAATATCGAGAAAATCGCCACAGATCCCGAAGAGACCGCCCTTTACCTGGGGGGGCTGGGGACCAATGCCAAACTTATGTGGGACCGGGTGGGCCCCGAGGTTGAGGCCTTTTCCCCTGAAAATCTTTTGATCTTCAGCGCCGGACTGCTCTGCGGCACCCCGGCCGTCGGCTGCAACCGGACCATTGTCACCACCCTCTCGCCCCAGACAAAGCTCATGGCCTTTTCCATGATGGGGGGCTTCTGGGCTCCGGAGCTCAAATATGCCGGCTATGACAAGCTCATCCTCAAGGGGAAATCCGACAAACTGGTCTACCTGTGGATCCATAACGACACGGTGGAGATCCGGGATGCGGCCCATCTGGCCGGCAAGGGGGCCATTGAGACGGCGGAGATCCTCAAAAAAGAGCTGAACCAGTCCAAGGCCCAGGTGGCGGCCATCGGCTTGGCCGGGGAAAACCGGGTCTATTATGCATCCATTGAACAGGGCCGTTCCTCGGCCTCCCGGGGCGGGATCGGAGCCGTCATGGGGGACAAGGGGGTCAAGGCCGTTGTGGTCCGGGGGACAAAAGATATAAATGTTGCCCGTCCCCAGGAGTATATGGAGCTCTGCCAGGAAGTCCTGGATTATATCAAATGGAGGGAGGATCATCCCATTCCCTTTGTCACCCCCATCCTGGCCGTGCTGGGGTCTCCCCAGGAGATGGCCATCCATGACGAGAAATGGCATACGGAAAATTTCTGCTGGGGCAATGCCCGGACAAGGCGGAAGGGGTTCTGGACCGAAGAGGTGGAAAAAGAGTGGACAAACACCATGGAAACCGCCCGGACCCGGCTCATCTCCTGCTATAACTGCCCCTTAAAATGCGGGGCCACCCTGTCCCTGCCCGGAATGCCCACCTATATGATGAAGTGTTTTACCAAGCTGACCTATACCATGGGGGCCTATTCCAATCTGGATTTCGGACTTAAGATTGCCCAGAAGGCAACGGAATACGGGGTGGACGGATATTCCACCCCCCAGGTCATGGCCTTTGCCCTGGAACTTCTGGAAAACGGGATCCTGGGTGAGGACGACTTTCCGGACATGCCCGGGGACAATGAAGGCCGCTTTTACTACCTCCTGGACAGGATCGTCAGACGAGAGGGGATCGGAGATATCCTTGCCAAGGGCACCTATTGGGCGGCCAAAGAGATCGGCAAGGGTGCGGAAAATTTTGCCCACAACAATATTAAAAAACATGAGCAGCTCCCCTTAAAGCTGTCCATGCTCAATCCCATCTATTTTCTCATGTACTGCACGGGGGAGAAAATGAATATCACCCAGATCGAAGGCCAGTTCCCCCAGCATCCCTTTCCCACCCGGGAGGACCGGGAAAAATTTGTGGAAGACTGGTTCCAGGTGCCGGATGAGAAATTCAAGCAGTACTTTCTGGACTGGGAATTCAGGGGGGAAAATTCCATTCCCTTTTACCCCACCGTGGAGATGACCTGCGAAATCGTGGACTGGCAGGAACGCATGCATTACATTGACGATGCCCTGGGCATGTGCGCCGGTCTTTCCTCCTTTCACATCAAGCCGCCCTATCATATCCATAATTTCCCCAGGTTCATCTCGGCCGGAGCAGGCATTGAAATGGATGAAGAAAAACTGACCAAAGCGGCCAAACGGTATCGGACCCTGGTCCGGGCCGTTAATATCCGGCGGGGCCTGCGGAGAAAAGATGAGCGCCCCCCTGAGGATCATTGGAAAAAGCGGTTCCCGGAACTGGAAAAGGAATTGCTGGACAAATACTACGCCTACAAGGGCTGGAACCGTGAGGGGATCCCGACCAAAGAAGCCCTGGAGGACTTTGGGCTGTCATTTGTGGCCGAGGATTTCCTCGCCCGGGGCATTCTGGACGAACCCGCACCGGAAGAGCGGGCCGCGTCCCAACCGGCAGAGGCGTAAGCCGAAACGACCGAAAGCGAGGTCAATTGTGACGGAAAAAAAAATGATCAAAACCCTGAAGATCGATGTGGACAAATGCAACGGCTGCCGGGCCTGCGAGGTGATCTGCTCCTCTTTCCACGCCTCTCCCCGGTACAGCTCCAACAATCCGGCAAGATCCCGGATTCGGGTCCTCAGGGACCCCCTGCGCGATGTTTATGTCCCGGTCTATGCCGGGGATTACACCATGGCCGAATGTGCGGGAAGGGATCAATATACCATTGACGGGAAAGTCTATGACGAATGCTCCTTCTGCCGGGCCTCCTGCCCGTCCCGGGAGGAGTTCAAAGAACCCGATTCCGGTCTGCCCCTCAAATGCGATATGTGTGAAGGCGAAGACCAGCCCCTCTGCGTCAAGTGGTGCATGGTGGACGCCCTGACTCTGGAGATTCGCGAAGAAGAGGCAGAGGAGGAGCCGGCTGTACCTGAAGCGGAGACGCTGGAGACCGGCCTGGAAGCCCTGGCCGACAAATACGGACTCAAAACCATCCAGACCGCCCTGGCACGTCTGGCGTTAAAGGAGTAATCCTTGCACCGGCCGGATTACACAAGTGCAGACCCGGGGAATAACCAGATGAAGGGGTAAATATCCATGGAGCAGCCGAAGATATCAGAACGAAACGATCAAAGGGTATTTAAGAACGATATGAAGGACAATTACGGGGATGTGATGATCGTGGGGGGAGGGATCAGCGGGATCCAGGCTTCTCTTGATCTGGCCGCAGCCGGTTTTAAGGTCTATCTTGTTGAAAAATCACCAGCCATTGGCGGGTACATGGCCCAGCTCGATAAGACCTTCCCCACCAATGACTGCTCCATGTGAATCCTGTCTCCCAAACTGGTCGAGGTAGACCGGCAAAAAAACATTGAAGTACTCACCTATACTGAGGTGAAAAGTGTAGAGGGAAAAGCAGGGGATTTTCAGGTAATGCTGACCCAAAAGCCCCGTTATATCATAGAGGACAAATGCACGGGCTGCGCCGTCTGTGCGGAGTACTGCCCGGCAGGATATCCGGACCCATTCAACCAGGGGATATCCGAGAACAAAGCGGTCCATATATATTATTCCCAGGCAATTCCGCTGGTCGCCTATATTGACGAAACCTGTCTTTTTCTGAAAGAAAAAAAATGCAATATCTGTTCTGCTGTATGCCAAAACAAGGCCATTGACTTTACCCAGGTCGAGACACGGATGGAAATCAGGGTCGGCGCCATCCTCCTGGCCCCCGGGCTTGAACCGTTTACTCCCGGCATGACAGACCAGTACGGATACGGGAGAAGACAGAATGTGGTCACCAGTATGGACTATGAGCGGCTCATGTGTGCGACAGGGCCCTATGAAGGTCAGATACTGCGTGAATCCGACAGGAAACATCCTCACAATGTGGCATGGATACAATGCATCGGTTCCAGGCAGGTCGATCAGATGCTGGAGGGCGGCAACTCTTATTGTTCCTCAGTCTGCTGCGCCTATACCCAGAAACAGGTCATCCTCACCAAAGATCATGATCCTGATATCAAATGTACGGTTTTCCATAATGATATTCGTGCATTCGGCAAGGAATTCGAATCCTTTTATCAGCGGGCGGCCGACCTTTCCGATGTACGGTTCATCAAAAGCTATGTCTCGGTGATGAAAGAAGATCCAAAAACCAAGAATATCACGCTCCGCTATTTTACGCCTGAAGAGGGCGTCAAAGAAGAGGAGTTTGATATGGTGGTATTGTCCGTGGGGCTGAATCCGCCTGCCGGGGCAAAGGAACTGGCGCAGAAAATGGGGATTGAGCTGAACCGTCATGGATTCTGCCGCATCTTACCGGAAGCGCCCATGCAGACCTCTCAGCCCGGTATTTATATAAGCGGGGCATTCCAGGGACCTGTGGATATTCCCGAATCGGTCTTCAGTGCCAGCGCAGCCGGATCACAGATCGGCGAACTTCTCAATAAAAGAAGGGGAAAGCTGAGCCGGGAAAGGACCTATCCGCCGGAAGAGGATGTTTCGGATCAGGGTCCTAAAATAGGGGTATTTATCTGTCATTGCGGTGCAAATATCGGACGTGTGGTCGATATCCCTTCAGCGGTTGAGTTTGCATTGACCCTTCCCCATGTTGCCTATGCACAGGAGCAGTTGTTTTCCTGCGCCACAAACAGCGCCCAGGAAATCATAGACAGAATTAAGGAACACGGACTCAACCGTGTGGTGCTCGCCGCCTGTTCCCCGAGAACCCTTGATGCGCTCTTTAAAGACACGGTCCGGGAAGGCGGGCTCAACCCATATTATTTTGAGTTTGCCAACATCCGTGAACAATGTTCATGGGTTCACGCCAAAGAGCAGGAAAAAGCCACAAGGAAATCCAAGGAGCTAATCCGCATGGCAGTGGCCCGTGCCGCCTTTCTTGAACCCCTGCCGGAATTTGAGGTGCCCATAATCAAGCAGGCCATGGTGGTCGGCGGCGGTATCGCCGGAATGACCTGTGCCCTTTCCATTGCAAAGCAGGACCATCACGTTTATCTGATGGAAAAGGACAAGGATCTTGGCGGAATGGCCAGATACATCCATTCCACTCTGGAAGGAATGGACGTGCAGGCCTATCTGGGCGATTTGGTTCAAAAGGTTTACCAGCACCCCCTGGTCCATGTGCATACCGATGCGGTCATTAACGAAACCAGCGGTTATATCGGAAATTTTGTCACCCAGGGAAGGTCTGAAAGTGGAAAATTCAGTATAAAACACGGCGCCACGGTGATTGCTACCGGGGCCGAGCAATACCAGCCGACAGAGTACCTGTACGGAAAAGACGACCGGGTGATGACCCTTCTTGAGCTCGAGGCAAAGCTGGCTGACCAGGATCAGATCGTTTACACGGCAGACTGCCTGGTGATGATTCAGTGCGTGGGCTGCAGAAATGAGGACAACAATTATTGCTCCCGTGTCTGCTGTCAGGCGTCTGTCAAAAACGCTTTGGCGCTCAAAGAGATCAATCCTGCAATGGACGTTTTTATCCTCTACAGGGATATGAGGACCTACGGGTTCAGCGAAGACTATTACAGAAAAGCAAGGGATCTAAAGGTCCGCTTCCTTCGCTATGAGCCGGACAGCGCACCGGCAGTCCGGGCCGGGAATAAAAACGGCAAAGAGGTGTTGACGGTTTCTGTTCTGGACCAGCTTTTGAAGAAAAAAATCCGGATTGAAACCGATGTGCTGGCCCTGGCTGCTGCCGTGGTCCCCTCTGCACAGGCCGTGGATATCTCACAGCAATTCGGCGTGGCCATCAGTCCATCCGGATTCTTTAAAGAGGCCCACGTAAAGTTACGTCCGGTGGAGTTTGCCGCGGACGGACTCTATCTTTGCGGGACCGCCCACTATCCCAAGCGGATACCGGAGGCGATCAGCCATGCCAACGGTGCTGCCGGACGGGTCCTGACCATGCTGTCCCACGATACGGTGACCGTCCCGGGCTCAGTCTGTACCGTGGATGAGAAAAAATGCATGGGCTGCGGGGCCTGCGTGACCGCCTGCACTTACGGCGCCATTGAACTTAAGACATCGAAAAAGATAAGCCGTGCCGAAGTTTTCCCGGTGCTGTGCAAGGGATGCGGACTTTGCAATATGAAGTGCCCGACGGGCGCCATACAGTTGAGGCATTTTACCGATGAACAGATCACAAGCCAGATTGATGCGGCTGTGTAAAGGAGGAAAAAAACATGACTTCAGGATTGGGGTTTGAACCTAAAGTCTTGGGTTTTGTATGCCACTATTGAGCTTACGGCGCTGCCGATTTGGCTGGAGTTTCCAGACTACAATATACAACCGAGATGAAGCTTATTCGCGTCATGTGTTCAGGAAGAATCGACCCTGAGTTTGTTTTCCGCGCCTTTGCAAAAGGGGTGGACGGGGTGTTTATCGGTGGCTGCCTCCTGGATGAATGCAATTTTGTGACCCACGGCAACTACCAGGCCCTGAACATGGTGCTGCTCTGCAGGAAAATAATGGAGCATATTGGCCTTAACCCGGACAGGCTGAGAATAGCGTTTATGTCCTCGGGCGATGGCACGGTCTATGTTGAGGCAGTCAACGGCTTTGTCCGTAAGATAAAGGATTTAGGGCCTATCGGGAGCGAACAAGGAATCAGTGAAGAGAAACTTGCCTTGGAATTTGCCAGGGTGAGAAAGTTGATCCCTTATATCAAAATGGTGAAGCGGGAAAAACTGGAAACCCAGCTTCGAAATGAAGCCACGCGTGAAGACTTCTATACGGTTGAGGAGATGGAAGAGATGTTTGAAAGTGTGGTTTCCTACTATATTGATCCTGAAAAATGCAAGGCGTGCATGATCTGTGCCCGAAACTGCCCTGTTGATGCCATTGAGGGCGGCAAGGGAATGGTACATGTCATAGATCAGGAGGCCTGTATCAAATGTGAAACCTGTTACAACGTCTGCCCGGATAAGTTCGGTGCGGTAACGAAAATTGTGTCCGAACCGGTTCCGGATCCGATGCCGGTGGCCGCTAGAGCGATATCCAGGTAACCTTGGACGATAAGAGAGGGGCATTGAGATGATGACCGAAGAAGAGATCCCCATTAAAGGGAAAACCTATGATTTCAGTGATGCCGTGAAGGCGGCGGATGGAATTGAAGTCAGCTGGTGCTACCAATGCGGTAAATGTGCCGGCGGCTGCCCCCTGGCCTGTGAAATGGATCTGACGCCGACCCAGCTTATCCATGCAGTTCAGCTCGGGCTTAAGGATCTTGTCCACAACAGCAAAACCATGTGGCTGTGCTCTTCGTGCCAGACATGCACGACCCGGTGTCCCCAGAACGTGGACGTGGCCGGGGTGATGGCTGCGGTCAAGGTTGTCATGCAGCAGGAGAATGCAGAGGCAAAGGTTCCGGCGGTCCTGGCGTTTAACCAACGTTTTCTTGAGAACATCAAGTTGTTCGGACGAACCTATGAACTGGGCATGGTCGCCCTGTATAAACTTAAGACACTGAGTTTCACCCAGGACTTAGGGTTGGGGGTTGAGATGCTCAAAAGAGGCAAGTTCAAGATACTGCCCCGCTTTGTGGGATCATGGTCGGTGCGTAAAATATTTATGCGGGCCCGAAGGCAGGAAAAAATATGAAATATGCATACTATCCGGGGTGCTCCCTTCATTCAACGGCAGAAGAGTATGATTGTTCGTTAATGGCGGTATGCCAAAAAATGGATATTCAGCTTGTTGAGGTTGAAAAGTGGGTTTGCTGCGGCTCCACCGCTGCCCATAATAAATCCAAGTTACTTGCCGCAGCCCTGCCCATGGCCAGTTTGGCCCTGATGCAGAAAATGGGGTTTGAAGAACTTATTGTTCCCTGTCCGGAGTGCTTTTCAAAACTCAAGAAAGCCCAGCACCATATTGCCCATGATAAAAAGGCAAAGAAGGCAGTGGCCGATATCATTCAGACCCAGTGTAATGACGAAGCAAAGATTTACCATCCGCTGAAAATATTTTCCGAGGATCCCTTGCTTTCAAGGATCCCGTCCCTTGTGAAACGGGATCTTTCCGGGCTGAAAGTCGCCTGTTATTACGGATGCCTGATCACCCGGCCTCCTCAAATCGCTCAGTTCGACAATTGTGAATCCCCTGAATCAATGGACAAGGTGCTGAGGGCAGCCGGTATACAGACCCTGGATTGGAACCATAAGACCCGGTGCTGCGGATCCTCCTTTGCCGTTTCCCAACCGGAGATTGTGGTGAATCTGAGCCGGCAGGTAATAGACGATGCAAAATCGGCAGGCGCGGATGCCATTGCAGTGGGATGCCCCGTCTGTCATGTTAATTTGGATTCCCGGCAGCCGGATATGGAGAAAAAATTCAGCACCTCATATGATATGCCGATTCTTTATTTTTCTCAACTTCTCGGTTACAGCTTCGGCATCTCATCAACGGACCTGTTGCTTCACAGGCATATGACAAAAGCCGAGACCGTGCTTGAAAGCATCAAGCAACCCGTTGCGGGATAAAAAGGAAAGGCCGGAAAATGGGCCTCAGATCCTTGAATGCCGGGATAGCAGAGTCTTGGTTCTCCTGATAATTTCAGCAAATCAGCGTTATAATCCATCTTCCATCTCCAGGCCGCTTTCGTATTGGTCCGTTCCCTTGCCTTTCCGGGATCTTCCTGATACATCCGTGGCTGAAAAAGGAAGGGATTCACAGGATAAAAAGCCGGGGAGGGAAGGAAAATAAAAAACGTAAACTCGTTTCAGGTATTGAAAACCGACAAAGAAAGCGGTTCGGCCGGCTCCTTTGAGCGGACCGAAACCACAGACCAGATAGAAACCATCGAACTGATCGGAGAGGAACCTTTTCTGATCCGGGTGGATGACAAACCCTATTCGGTGGTCATGCGGACCCCGGGAGATGAGCTGGCCCATGCAGCCGGGCTCTGCCTGGGTGAGGGGATCCTGGATTCCCCTGATGACTTCAAGACCCTGGGGTATGATGAAAACCTGGATCCCAATGTGGTGGATGTCTGGCTCACCCCGGAACGGCAGAAAAAGATCCCGGATATCTTGAAGAGAAAAACCTATATCAGTCAGACCAGCTGCGGCATCTGCGGCAAGCAGATGATCCGGGACCTGGACCAGGTGTTGAGGCCTGCGCAGGACGGTTTCACAATCCGGACGGATCAGATCTTTGAATGTGTGAACCGGCTCTTCCAAAATCAGAGTATCTACCCCAGAACCCGGGGATCCCATGCCTCCATTCTCTTTGATAACGATCTTAAGGTGCTCGCCTTTGCCGAGGATGTGGGCCGGCACAATGCCCTGGACAAGGTCCTGGGAAAGGCATTTTTGGACAGAACCCTGGACCGGGCCGGGCTGGTTGTCATGTCCTCCAGGATCAGCTATGAGCTGGTTCAGAAGGCGGCCCGGGCCGGGCTGCCCATGATGGTCTCCAAGTCCAGGCCCACGGCCCTGGCCGCGAAAATGGGCCGGAATTTGAACATGACCCTGGCCTGTGCCTTTGAGAAAACCAAATTGATCATACTCTGCGGGGAACAGAGAATAAGCAGGATTTGAGGATATCCCCATCAAAACAGGAAGATCGGCTCTGGGTTTTATGCTTTCTCACCCAAGTCCATAGGAGGGCAAAGTGAAGATTCTCACCCCTGCAAAAAAAGTCGTTGACGTGGAATTGACCATCCGGGTCCGGGACGATTTTGTCCGGGTCTGCTTTGATACTGTTTTTTAAGCAACCCAACAAAATTTTGAATTTTGTCAGAGGATAGTGTATCTTCTTGTTTATACTAGTTATTTTTTATAGATAAAATTGACGGATGTAATTCAATTCGTTAAGCGCCAAGGATCATTTACCAGATGAAAGGAAAATCATGAGACCGAGTGCGTTTTTTTTATCCGCCTGCATGGCGGTTTTTATTCTCATGGCCCAGCCGGGCAACGGCAGTTCCGAGGAGCTTGTCATTGTCGGCACCGGTGCCGGAATGCCGGTTCTTGATGCGGTTGGAAAGGCATTTACCCGGGAAAATCCGGGAATCGATATCTTGGTGCCCGAAAGCATCGGCTCGGGAGGCGGGATAAAGTCGGTGGGAATGGATGTTTTTCTCCTGGGCCGGGTGGCAAGGGATATTTCGGACAAGGAAAAGAAATATGGTCTGGTTCAGCAGCCCCTGGCAAAGCTGCCCATTGTTTTTTATGTCAACAGCAGTGTCTCTTTGGTCAGCATCACGCCGGAACAGGCCTGCCGCATTTACAGCGGCACAACCCGGAAATGGGAGGATATCGGAGGCGGGAAAGGATACATCCGTGTGATCAGAAGGGAAGAGGGAGACAGTTCTCTGACGGTTCTGCTCCGCACCCTGCCCGGGTTCAAGGATATCACCCCGACCCGGATTTCAAAAATCACCTATACGGACCAGGAAACCCTAAACGCCTGCCTGGATCAGGAGGACAGCATCGCATACGGCACCCTGTCGGACGTAAGAGACATCTCCGGAATCCGGGCGCTTAAACTCGACGGTGTTGCCCCCTCAGACCCGGACTATCCCCTTTTCGGCCCCCTTGATCTCGTGTACAAGGAAAAAAATGTCAATGGCAGCCTGAAAAAGTTTCTGGGGTTCATTTCCTCTGATGCGGCCAGAAAAGCGATCATGGATGCGGGCGGGAGCCCTGTAAATTAAAAAGAATGGTCATCAGAAAAAAAATAGTCTTTTCCACGATTGGCATGGTCTTTCTGGCCGTCCTTCTGACCGTGGCAGGTGTTTTGGGCCTTTTAAACAAAGGGATTGAAACCCAGACCCGGGAACTGCTCCAGGAGCTTGAAATCCAGTCCGGCCAGCGCATCAAATCCGGGAAAAAGATTTTACTCAATACCCTTGCCTACCATATTCAAAGAACCAATTCGGAAACAGCCGATGCCTGCCTGGATACCGGGATAAGGGAAACGGCCGGCAATGGTCAGTGGAAAGCCCTGTTCGCCAGGATGTCGGAGATTTGCGCAAAGGCGGATATTGATTTTATGGTGGTTTTCGACACCCGGGGAAGGGTGCTGGTCTCTTTTCCGTCCATGATGGACGAGGAGGTTGCCGAAGCCCATTTTAAGGAACTCGGCCTGTTCAGCCGTTTTGCTCCTGCCATTGCCCAAAGGGATCTGACCGACAACCGGGCGGTTTCATCCATTGAAAAATGGAACCCAAACACACGCCGGGCATACAATATTGACTGCAATGAAACCGAAGATATCGTGGTTCTGTCGGCAGGGGTTATTCCCAATGATTATATGGATGAACCCATCGGATATGTTTTGACCGGCATAAACTGCAGACGGCTCTCTGTGCCCTTTCATCATTTTTTCAAAACCACCGGTCAGATATCTTTGTTGATGGACGATCAGATCCCCCTGATATGGGCAGGGATATCCATTGATCAAAAAGAGAGAATAAAAGAGTCCAATGCCTTTGTTTTTGATCCCATCAAGACCACCGGCCCCGGCAATTCCCGGATCAATCGTGTTGAACTTGCGGGAAAATCTTACCATTGTCTGTCCATCTTGCTGGTGGATCTTTTAAAAGCCGGAGAAGCGTCTGAAAGGATAAGGGTATCCCCGGCGGCTTCAAACTGCCGGATCATTGTGGGTGAGCCTGCCGGATTGATTGATACTGCCGGCGGAAAAATTATTAAAGAAGGCAGGGCCATTAAGAAGAGGATTTTGATAACCGCCCTGTTCATCACATTCATGGTGCTGGCCGTAACCGCCGGCCTCATGGGGATGATCGGCAGAAAAATATCACGGCCCATTGCATTGGCCGCGCAGATGTCCGATAAAATAGCCTCCGGCGATTTGGACCATGTCCTGGACGAAACCGGCACAGATGAAACCCATACGCTCTCAAAATCCATGAATCTCATGGCGGCAAATTTAAAGGCACTCAAAAGTGAAAATGAAGGCCATATCAAAGCCCTTGAAGAGAGCGAAAGCCGATTTCGAATCCTTTTTAACTCCTCCCACCAGGCCATTGCATTGATTGAAAAGGATACCGGTATATTCGTCGACGCCAATGCCAGGCTCTGTGAGATGTCAAAATACGATAAAAATGAAATCATCGGAAAAAATGCGGAAGAATTCGGGTTCTTTTTTGAGGATGAAGGAACCCGCCTCACGGACCGGCTGAACCAATTGGATCAGGTCAAGGAAGAGGAGGCGGATCTTCGTGTAAAAGGAGGACCCGTGATCCGTATCCTGGTTTTTGCCGTGCCCATCAGAATTAAAGCCAGGGATTTTTTTCTCATTGAATTTTATGATATCACGGAAAAAAAACGTCTGGAGTCCCAGCTGAAACAGTCCCTGAAAATGGAATCCATCGGTACCCTTGCCGGCGGAATTGCCCATGATTTCAATAATATCCTGGGGATTATCCTGGGCAATGCCGAACTGGCCCTGGAAGAACTGGAGGCGGCCCACCCCGCCTGTGAGAGTCTTGAGTCTGTAAAGACGGCAAGCCTCAGGGCCGCTGAGATTGTTTCCCAATTGTTAAACTTCAGCCGGGGGTCGGAGCAGGAGCTAGGCGTCATCGATGTTGCACCCGTGATCAATGAAACCCTGGATTTTTTGCGGTCCAGCATTCCGAGTACCGTTCAGATTCAAAGGCAGATTCAAAGATCTGAACTCCCTGTGGTGGCAGACCCGGTTCAGATCAAGCAGATTATCATGAATGTAAGCATCAATGCCTATCAATCCATGAAGGATTCCAAAGGCACCATTGATGCCCGTGCCGGGATCACAGATGTCGATTTTGCGACTGCAAGGGCAAACAAAGATCTAAAGCCGGGCAGGCATGTGCAAATAGAGATCGCAGATGACGGGTCCGGCATCCCGCCGGAGAGCATGGACCGGATTTTTGACCCCTATTTCACGACCAAGGAGTTTGGAAAGGGATCCGGAATGGGGCTGACAGTGGTTCTTGGAATTATTAAAACCCATCAAGGGGCCATCATGGTGGACTCCAAACCCGGAAAGGGCACACGGGTTTCCATCTATCTGCCCCTGGCGGCCGCAAGCCTTCCCGACTCAAAACTCATTTCTGAACCGGATAATCTATTTCATGGAAGCGGCACAATTCTTTTTGTGGATGACGACAGGAAAATTGTTGAAATTTTCGACAAGATGCTCACACGGATCGGTTACCGGGTTAAGGCATATACAGACCCCCTGGAGGCGTTGGCGGCATTTAAATCAGATCCCGGTTTCTTTGACCTGGTGATCACGGATATGACCATGCCGAAAATGACGGGAGCCGATCTGACGGAAATCCTCAAGGCCGAACGGAACGATATTCCCATCATTATCTGTACCGGCCACAGCGATCTCATGGATGAGAATAAAGCCAAAGATATCGGTGTGGCCGCATTTATCATGAAACCTGTCGTATTCAAAGAGATGTCGCATAGGATTCGTCAGGTGCTGGAAAAATAAGGGCCCTATGCTTTTATTTTCCTTGGCGTAACCCCTTTCTTGGGGCAGTCGCCCTCAATGGGACATCGGTGGCAGAGGGGGGAGACCGGGCGGCAGACAGCCTGGCCGAATGCCACCAGGATGGAGTTGACCTCTTTCCAATGCTTTTTCGGCAGTTTTTTTCTCAGGGCCTGCTCGGTCTCCAGAGGGGCTTTGGTTTTCACATATCCCCAGATATTCATGATCCGGTGAACATGGGTATCCACACAGATGGCATCCTTGTCAAAGGCCACGGCCCTCACCAGGTTGGCCGTTTTCCGGCCCACCCCGGGCAGGGTGATCAGATCCTCGATTTCTTCGGGCACCCGGCCGTTAAAAGCCTCCAGGGCCCGGGGCAGTTTTTCCAGGTACCCGGCCTTGGACTTGTAAAAGCCCACGGGAAAGATGAGTTCCTGGATTTTTTCCCTGGAAAGAAGGGCAAGACCCGGCCCATCCGGGGCCTCTTTGAAAAGTCGTTTTGAGGCCTCCGCAGTCACTTCGTCCCGGGTCCGGGCCGATAAAATGGTGGCCACCAGAACCTTGAAGGGGGAGCGGGTCTGGACGGCAATCAGGTCCACCACGGGCACCTGAAAGGTGGCCACCTCTTTTTTCAGGGTTTCTATGAATCCGGATATGTTCACGTTTATTCCTTTTTCCGATGTTTTAGAGCCGGATCATCTTACACCCGGTCCGGTTGGGAAACAAGGCCCGATTTCCAAAGAAAACTCCCTTGGCGGACATCCGGCCCTGTTCCTGGAAAGGGTCCGGGCCTGGCATGGGGATAATTGTCGGCAGACAAATAAGTCCTTGACTTATAGCTGTATTGTATCTATTTAGTATCTAAGCCACCCTTGAATTCCAGGCTGTTTTTCAAGGGTTTTGTGCCGGCCCCGCCATTTTCACCGGCGGTAAAGCAGGGGAATGATTCAGAAGACCTCTTTTTAAAGAAAGCAAAAGGAGAAACCCATGGGCAATATTCCTGAAAAGATCTGGACCTGGCAGATGGTCAGTCCCTTTAAGAAGGAGAGGGAAACCGGAGAGGTGTTTCCGGGCAGGCTTGAAAAAACCCGGATAGATGTTCCGAAACTCAATCCCGGTGAGGTCCTGGTGGAAGTGGCCGGATGCGGAATCTGTCATACGGATCTGGGGTATTACTACTACGGGGTGCCCACGGTGAATCAGCCTCCCCTGACCCTGGGCCATGAAATCTCCGGGGTTGTGGTGGATGCGGCCGGGGATGTCTCGGCCTGGCTCGGAAGGGAGGTCATTGTCCCGGCGGTAATGCCCTGCCGTGAATGCCATCTGTGCAAGACCGGCCGGGGCAATAGATGTCTTTCCCAGAAAATGCCGGGCAATTCCATGGGAATTTACGGAGGGTTTTCCAGTCATATTCCCGTGCCTGCCCTTGATCTCTGTCCGGTGACGGACAGGGGGGATATCTCCCTGGAAGAACTGGCCGTGGTGGCGGATGCCGCCACCACCCCCTTCCAGGCGGCCAGACGGGCAGATGTCCAGACGGGTGACCATACCATCGTCATCGGGGTCGGCGGGGTGGGCCAGTACATGGTCCAGATTCTCAAGGCCCTGGGAGCGGCAACGGTCATTGCCGTGGATATCAACCAGGAGCGCCTGGATGTCATGGAGAAGAACGGGGCTGATTTTATTGTCAACTCCATGGGAAAAACCCCCAGGGAAGTGAGCGGTGAGATCAAGGCATTCCGAAAGAAAAAGGGCCTGCCCAATTTCGGGTGGAAGATCTTTGAGGTTTCCGGGACCCGGCCGGGTCAGGAGCTGGGACTGGGTCTGCTCAGCTTCACCGGAAAGATGGTGGTGGTGGGATTCGGTCCCCACAAGGTGGAGTACTCCATATCCAGGCTCATGGCCTTTGACGCCGAACTCATCGGAACCTGGGGATGCCTGCCCGAATATTACCCTTCGGTCCTGGGCATGATCACCTCGGGCCGGATCAACTTCAGGGATTTTGTCCAGACCCGGCCCATGAGCACCATTGTGGAGAGTTTTGAGGAGGCCCATACCCAGTCACCGGACCGGAGAATCGTCCTGGTCCCTGACTTTTAACCCGGGGGCAGAATGAGACTTCAAGGAAAAAAAGCCATTATCACCGGCGGGGCAAGGGGAATCGGCCGGGCCGTGGCCCTGCTCTTTGCCCGGGAAGGGGCCGATGTTCTGATCAACGATCTCCATGAGGATGGGGCTGTCCGGCAGACCCTTGGTGAAATACAGGACCTGGGCAGAAAGGCCGCCTTTGCCGCCGCAGACGTCTCCTCCCATGGAAGCGCCCGGGACATGGTTCAAGCGTGCATCAAGGAGCTGGGCCGGGTGGATATCCTGGTGAACAACGCCGGCGTGTCCAGGCCGTCCATGTTTCTCAAGATGAAGGAGCAGGACTGGGACGAGGTGGTGGGCGTTCATTTAAAGGGGATCTTCAACACCACCCAGGCTGCGGCCCGTCACATGAAAGAGCAGAAATCCGGCAAGATCATCAACGTGATCTCCTCGGCCGGACTTTTCGGCACCATCGGCCAGATCAACTATGCCTCGGCCAAGGCCGGGGTGATCGGATTTACCAAATCCGCCTCCCGGGAACTGGGCCGATACAATATCAACGTCAACGGGGTCTGCCCCGGAATCACCAAAACCCAGATGACCGGCAAGCTCCAGTCCGATGAAAAACTGCGCTCAATCTACGAATCCAGGATCCAGCTGGGCAGATTTGCCGAACCCGGAGATATTGCCCCGGCCTTTTTGTTCCTGGCCTCTTCCGATGCAGATTATGTTACCGGGCAGATATTGAACGTCGATGGAGGTTATATCGGGTAGTTTTGATCCAAACACAGGACTTTGATTTGGATATTGGTTTTTAAAAAATAAAATCCAAGGCCGTCCTGTCGGTTTTGGATAAAAAAATTGAGATTTTAAAAAGGAGGAAACATGGCCCTTGAATGGATGCCCAGGGACAACGGATTTAAGGATCACACCCTTCACACCAGCCCTTTCTGGGGAACTGAAGATGACGCTCCCTGCGTGATCTACGAGAAAAAGCCCCTGACCGACCCCAAAGGGGAGACCGTGGAAGGTCTGTTTGTCACCTGGATCACCCTGAACAATCCCAGGCAGTACAACTCCTATACCACGGACATGGTCAAGGGGGTGATCGCCGGATTTGAAAACGCCTCCCTGGACCGGAGCGTCGTGGCCGTGGTCTTTACGGGAACCGGACCCTATGCCTTCTGCACGGGAGGGAATACCAAGGAGTACTCGGAGTACTATTCCCGGAGACCCGAGGAGTACGGCCAGTACATGGAGCTGTTCAACCACATGGTGGATTCCATTCTGGCCTGTAAAAAACCCGTGATCTGCCGGGTCAACGGCATGCGGGTGGCCGGGGGGCAGGAGATCGGCCTGGCCTGCGACCTGGCCGTGTCCTCGGACCTTGCCATCTTCGGCCAGGCAGGTCCCAGGCACGGTTCCGCCCCGGCCGGGGGATCGAGTGATTTTCTTCCCTGGTTCCTGACCATGGAGGATGCCATGTGGAACTGCGTCTCCTGCGAAATGTGGTCTGCCTATAAGATGAAGGCCAAGGGCATGATCTCCAAGGTGGTTCCGGTCCTCAAAAAGGACGGCCAATGGGTGAGAAACCCGATGATCGTAACGGACAGGTATATTGAAGAGGGGGAGATCGTCTACGGCGAATATAAGTCCGGCCGGGATTTCAAGGAGGGAAAAACCCTCTTAAAAGAGCTTCAGCCCAAGGCGGATTTTGAGCTTCTGGATAAGGAAGTGGACAAGGTGGTCTGGAAATTTGCCAATCTTTTCCCGGGATGCCTGATCAAGTCCATTGACGGAATCCGTCAGAAAAAGAAGTTCTTCTGGGATACCATGAAAAACGACCACCGCCACTGGTTGGCCGCCAACATGGGCGGGGAAGCCTTCCTGGGATTCGGCGCCTTTAACACCAAGAAGATCACGGGTCAGGATACCGTTGATTTCATCAAGTTCCGCCAAAACCTGGCAGAGTCCAGGCTCTGGGATATGGACATGTTTGCGGAGGTCATGGGCCGTCCCGAGGAATAACCAATCATTTTCCGGAAATGGCTTGCTGAATCCTCAGGACGATGAATTCTGCAGGTCTTAAAAGGGCAATGCCGATTTCAATGATGAGACGTCCCTGGTCGATATCCGCCTGGGTCATGGTCTCTCCCCGGCCGCACCGGACATAAAAGGCCTCGGAGTCTTTGGCTCCCTGCAGGGCGCCTTCCCGGAAAAGATTGCCCAGGAACAGAGCGATTGTCTGCTTCACCCGGATCCACAGGTTGGAATCATTGTGTTCAAACACGGCCCACCGGGTTCCACGGGAGATGCTTTCTTCAATCATCATTGCCGTTCGCCGGATCGGAACATACCTCCATTCAGGATCCCGGGACAGGGTTCTGGCCCCCCAGACAACGGTTCCCGTCGGTTCAAATTTCCGGATGGCATTTATCCCGGCGGGATTGAGGCGGTCCTGGTCCGGATCGGTTATTGTACATGAAGGTTTTCCGGTCCCTTTTAAAAGAGCATCCAGACCGGCCGGCGCCTTCCACACCCCTTTGCTGAGATCGGTTCTGGCATAAAGCCCGGCAATACCGCCCGAGGGAGGGGACAATACCGGTTGCCTTCCCGAGGAATCCAGGATCCATGGAAAGTATACCGCCCCCCGGGAACCGGCGGGATTCAGCCGGCTTTTAAAGGCCAGGGCATGGGAAGCACTCCTGTCCCCGCGGCCGGTTTCGCCGATGTAAAACAGGTTTCGGCGGTTTTCGCAGTATTCCATGCCGGCATCCGTTATCCAGGAAGTGCCGATTCCGGGTGCTGCCAAAAGGCTGATCTCATCGATATCGTCCAGAGCATGGAAGGCCTTTGTAAATAGATCCGGCTGGGAAACTCCGGACATCCGGGTTGGGGCCGGTACCCGGACAATATAACAGCGCTTCCCCCCGTTCATAAAGAAATGATCCACACTCTGGGCCAGAAAGGAATCGTCGATAATTGTGCCGAAATGATCCTGGTATTCCTGCCGGGTTTGAACCGGCACGGCCCTGTTCAGGTCCCCTTTTTGGGTTTTTCCCACAAATGCGGCCGTGGTGGTGTCACAGGCCCGGATGGACGGATCTCCCGAAGGAATTTCGTCGATATAAATTCCCGGGTAAGAGATGTGAGGCATTTGATTTCTCCCTGGATGATATGAATTTACTAATCATACCTTCCCTGGTATAAAAGATCAATGCAGGAGAAAGCAGCCGCAGGCTAAATCTTATTGAGATTTCTGCTGGATATGGACTGGGATAGGGATCGGGACAAACAAAGGGAAAAGGATACTGACGGATATGGGAACTGCCGAAAAATCATCTGATTTATCTCCGTTTTCCATTCCCAATATCCGGCTCTTCATCGCTTTCCGGGTTTTTTTCAACTCCAGGTTCTACTATCCGGTGTTTACGGTTCTGTTCCTTGATTTCGGCCTGACCCTGGCTCAGTTTTCCATCCTCAATGCAGTCTGGGCCGCCACCATTGTCCTGGCAGAGGTTCCGTCCGGGGCCCTGGCAGACATCATGGGGAGAAAACGCCTCCTGGTCTTTGCCGCATCAATCATGGTGGTGGAGGTCGGGATCATCAGCTTTGTTCCCAGGTCCCATGTGTCCATTGTATTCTGGGTCTTTCTGGTGAACCGGATCCTCAGCGGCCTGGCCGAAGCCGCTGCCTCCGGAGCGGATGAGGCCATTGCCTATGACTCCCTTGCCGCAGAGGGGGATCCTGAGCAATGGGGGCGGATCCTGGAGATTCTCATGCGGTTCCAGTCCGTGGGGTTTATCATTTCCATGGCCCTGGGGGCTGCGGTCTATGACCCGGCCCTGGTGGACCGTGTCTGTTCTTTTTTGGGTGCTGACCTTGGGATCACCCAGGCGATCACCATGCGGTTTCCTTTGTATCTGACCTTTGCCCTGGCCCTTTTGGCCCTGGCCGCAACCCTGAAGATGAAGGACCCGGGGACCGGGAAAGATTCGGCCCGGTCCAGGGAGATGAAACCGGCCCAGGCCTTTGGTCTCACCCTTGCGGCAGGTCTCTGGATTTTAAAGACTCCCTTTGCCATGACCGTGATCCTCTTCGGGATGCTTTTTGACGGGCTGATCCGGGTGGTCATTACCCTGTCCAGCCAGTACTACCGGGTCATTGATCTGCCGGAATCCCTTTTCGGCATCATGGGATCCATGGTGGCCCTTCTGGGCCTGGTGATCCCGAAAATCGCCCGGAAAATAGCAGAAAACAGGCCCCCCTCCCATGCCCTCTGGATCACGGCGGGCCTGGCTGCCACCGGGCTTTTGACCATGAATCTGTTCTGGCCCTATGCCGGAGTGATCCCGGCCCTGATCACCTTCAGCGCCATGTATTTCACCGGTTTTTTTGTCAGTTTCTATCTCAACCGGGCCGCCTCTTCGGACCAGAGGGCCACGGTCTTAAGTTTTAAGGGCCTGTCCTACAATATCTCCTACGGATTGCTGGGACTGCTCTACGCAGTTCTCTTGAAAACAGGGAAACAGGGAATGCAGGGCCCGGGTCTGGAGGACAGAGTATTCATGGATACCTTTGCCTGGTTCCCCGGGACCTTTGCCGCCGGGTTTCTCCTCTGCCTGGCCCTGTTCTTCATCTGGCTGAGAAAGGCTGGGCCTGAAATCTGATATCCGGATCCTGAAAAGCGGGTTCGGTCCTGACAAAAGGATGGGGGGCTTTATCCGAAATCATATCGATTGCGGAGCAGATCCCGGGTTTTGGGGTTGATCTCCATGCGGTCCAGCTGGTCCGCCGAAACCCACTCTGCCTTTTCTGCGTCATCTCCTGCCCGGATCTCCCCGCCCAGATATTCAGCCTCGAAATCCACGATATAGTAATGATACCGGATCTTCCCGTCCCGGTCCCTCTCAATGGACTCAAAGGAATAGACCGGTTCCCCGGCCCGGATCCGGATCCCGGTTTCCTCTAAGATCTCCCTCTGGACGGCCTGCTTCAGGGTCTCCCCCAGCTCCACACTGCCCCCGGGAATGGCCCAGACCCCCTTGGCCGGAGGATTTCCCCGCTGGACCAGGAGGATCCTGTCCTCCTTGAAGACCACGGCTCCCACGGCCAGGGCCGGGCGGTTAGGATACTCTTTGGGATTATTTTTGTTCAACATTGGAAGGCCATATATATCTGTTTTTGTCTCAGAGCCCAAGACTGCCTTAAATCCGGGGTAAGGTCAAGGCAAGACCCGTAAAGGGCTGAAAAAATCCTTTTATCATTTCAAATCAGACTTATATTTTATATACTTGTTTTGTTTCACCCTTTTCCAGAATCCGGCATCTATCCCGGACCGGCCGTCTGGACGCCATCTCCGGCACAGGACAGCCCGGGTCAGATCCAAAGGAGGATTTATCATGAATGAAAATGCACAGGCCATGGTTATGGCATCCCTTGCGGCAGATTCCCTGGCCCTGGGGGTTCACTGGATCTACGATACCCAGGTTCTTGAGTCGGATTTCGGACTCGTTGACCGTCTTTTGCCCCCGAAACCGGGCTCCTACCATTCCACCAAGAAAAAGGGAGAATTTACCCATTACGGTGACCAGTCCCTGGTCCTCCTGAAATCCGTGGCCCATTCCGGCGGGTTTGATCCCAATGATTTTTTTGATCTGTGGCAGGAGTTGTTCCGGGAGTATAATGGGTATATTGACGGAGCCACCCGGGCCACCCTGGAGAATATTGCCCAGGGAAAAGGCCCCTATAACAGCGGATCAGGCTCCGATGATATTGCCCCGGCTTCACGGATTCCTTCCCTGGTTCTGAGCCTGGGAGATGATCCGGACCAGCTCATTGAGGCGGTCCGGGCCCAGACCATCATGACCCATAATGATCCGGACACCATCGACAGCGCTGCATTTTTTGCCCTTGTCTCCCTGGAGTGCCTGGGGGGCGCGGCACCCTCAAAAGCGGTTCTCGGGATCGCCGAAACCCGGTTCAAAGACTCCCCCATTGCCCAATGGACCCGTCAGGGGCTGGAGGCTGCCGCCGAGGACAGTGTTACGGCCGTGGGCCGCCTGGGCCAGTCCTGTCACACCGGTGATGCCTTTGCCGGCATCATCCAGATCATTGCCCGGTATGAGGAAAATCTTTCCCAGGGAATCGTGGCCGCGGTCATGGCCGGGGGGGACAACGCGGCACGGGCCAGCCTGGTGGCCATGATCCTGGCTTCGGCCCGGGGAATGGATACGAAAACCCGGGAATGGTTCCAGGGACTGGAACAAAAGGAAACCATACTCCAATGTCTGGACAGGCTGTCCTGACCCAACCTTAAAAAATCATTCGAACCCCGGTCCGTTTTTCCCTGGGAGAAATCCAAGGCCCTTATCTGATTTTTCTTGAAACCCCGGGCCGGGTTATGGTAGATAATTTCTGATCATCCATTCAATCTGAAATCTTCGCCCTGCTGAAAAGATTATTAAAAAACTGCGACTGATCCGGTCCTGCATCTGAAATCATCTCATCTACAATTGCGCCCGGAAGATGGCCGGAATTGGAATTTTCCGGAGTGCCGGACCATTGATCCGGATTTCATGTCTGTCAATATTTTTTAAAAGGAGGGGGCGTGCTTGGGAAAAGAATAAAGATAAAAATCCTTTTGACGGTCTGTACGGTTCTGCTGACGGTTTCTCCGGTCAATGCAATGGTAAGAGATTTTGATCCGGACAAGATGACCATGGCTGCCGGCGCCATGGGCAGTCTGATCGGGAGCCTTCCCATGAATCCGGCTTTCCAGAATGCCGCAAAGGAAAAAAAAATACATTACCGCCACCGGGAGTTGGAAAAAATCAGAGAGGTTATTTTTGAATTAAATTCTTATCTGTCCGGACTTCGCGATGTTGCCAGGCGAAATGCCCTGAATGAATCGCTTTTGGAAACCTGTTCCGAAAAAATTCACCAGGGCGTTAAGGAAATCGAAGATTGGTTTCAGGAGTTTTCCAGGACCGGATTAATACAGAGATTCGGTAATCCCCGGCAGTCTGAACAGCAGATAAAACAGATAATGGACCTTTTAAGAGAGTCCCATTGGGCCGTCTCAAAGGATATCATGGGGAATCTTGAATCCAAAAGCCGGAGAAGAGAACCTACGGCAGATCTCAGCTATCTGCTGGACGGCCTGATCATGAACCTCGGAAGCCTGGATATGGCCGTAATGAATATAGGAAACATGCTGGACCAAAGATGATTTTTCCGGAAAACCGGAATAACAGCCAGCCCTTAATAAAAAGATAACCAAAAGGAGAAGAATCATGCAGATAGATTTTCACCACGGGGTAACCTATGTCACGGCCAGGGCCGCGGGATTCGAACATCCTGAGGCGGAAAAAATCGCCTATTGCGCCCAGTATGTGGATGACGCCGTAAAAACCGGAACCATAGGATTTCAAAACAAGGCCATATACGCCCGGGTCTGCTCCGCCCACAGCATGATGGACTATAGGAACATGGAGGCCCTGGCCAATCACCGGGTCTGGATTCCCTTTCATTTCCTTCCCGGCAATGACCGGAAACAGGCCTGGGAAAATCCCGGACAGAAGTTCACTGAAAAGGTCATCTGCAGGAAGAACAGTCCCGTGGCCAAGGATATGATTGCCGCCTGCATCCGGGACAGGGACAAGCCTTTTGCCCTCCACCGGCTAGGCATTACCATGCATGTCTATGCAGATACCTGGGCCCACAGGGGATTTGCCGGGATCAACAATGAGGTCAACGATATCAGCGATCTTGAGAATCTCAGCGACGATAAATACGAAACCCAGGAGCATCTTTGCGGATTTTTTGGAAAACTCTTTGACCGGGTCAAGAGTAAATTTGTGGGGGATGCTCTTCCTTTAGGGCATGGGGCTGCCCTCTGCTTTCCGGATCTTCCCTATCTGGAGTGGCAGTATACAGATTCCAAGGGGAAACCGGTGAAACGGAACAATACCCTCGACTTCCTGGATGCGGCCGATCATCTCTGCCGGGCCATGGAACAATTCCGGGCCGGATCTGTGGAGGCGCCCACAATCGGGCTCAGTGAGGAGTACAAGGGAAAAATTAAGGAGATCTTCACGACCTTTACCAATGAGGAAGGAGAAGAGCGCCACCAGGGATGGATGGAAAGAATCCGGGAGGGGTTTTTCCCCTTTGGACCGGGAAATCCCGCCTACGATCCCTGCGGGAAAAGATCCTGGAAATACCTTTCCCTCGGGACCACAAAAGACTTTCAGGAGTATAATTGGAACAGCACCTTTCTGAACAGTGACTGGAAATTTTTCCATGATGCCCTGCTGGACCACAGGTTTACCCTTCTCCATGAAATCCTTCCCAAGTACGGCATCTGTGCCGCTTAAGCAAAAGGAGGACACCATGTGTTTGGTTTTAGGCAGAATCAGAAATTTCCCCCAGAAAAACGGGGCAGACATTCAGCTCAGGGTTTACGGGGATGAGTTCTATGCCCGGTATGAAACCCTGGACGGCTATACCGTGGTCTACGATACGGACAAGGACCTTTATTGTTTTTCGGTCCTGGCCGGTGGCCGGCTGGTTTCCAGCGGGGCCCCCACCCACAAACCGGTTCCTTTGGGGGTGGTCCGTCACCTCCAGGAGGACAAGGGAATCCGGAACTCCCGGTTTGATGAGAGATTCCGCCTCATGCGGCCCAAAAAATCCCCCCCGCCCGGGGTCTCCGCCACCCTGGGGCGGAACAACGGCCTTTTACCCGGGACCCGGCTGAACCGGGAGGCCAGGGTCAAGGGGCTGACCATTCTGGTGGAGTTTAAGGATGTCAGGACCCGGATCACCCGGGACCATGTGGACGGGCTGCTCAACGGAGAGAACTTCACGGCCTACGGAAATGCCTGTTCGGTCCGGGAGTACTATAAGACCATGTCCAGCTCCAGGATAGAGTACGTAAACGAGGTGGTGGGGCCGGTCAGACTTTCCCGGAACCGGACCCATTATATTGCCAATCCCTGCATGAAAGAGGCCCTGGACCTGGCCGTCTCGGAGTTCGGGGTGGATCTTTCCCTTTTTGACTGCAAGCAGAGGGGAGTGGTGGATGCCGTCAATTTTCTCTATGCCGGGGAAACCCTTTACGAAGACTGGCTCTGGCCCCATAATTATTCCATGGATTACAGCCGCAACGGTATGAGAACCGATCTGTACACCATCCAGAGCCTGGGCAGGAGTCCGGTGGATATGAAGATCGGAACCTTCTGCCACGAGGCCGGCCATCTGATCTGCCGGTTTCCCGATCTTTACGATTACGGATCCAGGGACGGGGATTCAGATCCCAGTGCAGGGCTCGGATATTACTGCCTCATGTCCAGCGGCAGCCATCTCAACCGGGGGAGAAACCCCTCTCCCCTCTGCGGCTACCTGAGGCATCTGGCCGGCTGGGCTGAAAACGAGGTTTTGCTGAACCATCCGGGAAACTTCAGGGCCGTGCACGGGGATTACAACACCATCCACAAGTATGTCGTGGATGACCGGCCCAACGAGTACTTTATCGTGGAGAACCGGACCCGGATGAATCTGGACCGATACGCCATGTCCTCGGGCCTGGCCGTGTACCACTGCGATATCCTGGGATCCAATGAATGGCAGGGAGGCACGGCAGACCGGCATTACCAGTGCGCCCTGGTTCAGGCCGACGGGGCCCGGAATCTGGAGAACAACCGGAACCAGGGGGATGATGCCGACCTGTTCAGGGAAAAACCGGGGCTTGCCCTCTCCCGGGATACCATCCCCTCTTCCCGGGCCTGGGGAGGCTTGGAATCGGGCCTGAAACTTTACGATGTCGGCCCCCCCGGGGATGCGATTTCCTTTTCGACGGGCAGCCCGGCCGAGCCCGAGGGCAGCGGGGAAACCATTGTCAAGGAGTCCAGACCCTCCCTGCTCATCCCGGACAATGATCCGGAAGGGGTTTGGGATGAGATCGAGTTTTTCAAGTCCGGCCTCATTGAAAAGATAAAGCTCAGCCTGGACATCACCCATACCTATATCCAGGACCTCAAGATCATGCTTGAGCCTCCCCAAGGCCCGGCCCTCACCCTGGTGGAAAAAGAGGGGGGAAGCCGGGACGATATCCGGGCGGAATTTGATTCCGATTCCAAACTGGCCCCTTTAAAGGGAACGCCCTTTGCCGGGATCTGGAAACTATGGGTGGCCGATACGGCAGGCCAGGATATCGGCAGGCTCAATTGGTGGAAGATGGAACTGGATTATTCAGACCGGGAAACCCGGATCCAGGAGGAAAAAACGGAAAACAGACCCATTCCGGACATTGACCGGGCAGGGATCGGCTCCGTCATCCCCCTGGACCGGCCCGGAACCCTGTCCGATATAAAAGTCTGGTTTGAAATCGATCATTCCTACCACGGGGATCTTTCCGTGATCCTGGGATCTCCTTCCGGGAGCCGGGCCGTTCTGATTCCCTTTAATTCCCTGGGTTCAAAAAAAGGGATCCTGGCCGGGGAGTTTACCTCGGCATCCCTGCCTGCCCTGGCAGACCTTCTCCATGAGCAGATCCAGGGAGAATGGACCCTTCATGTGAGTGACGGCTGGGAAAGGGATACAGGCGTTCTGAAGAAATGGGGACTGGAGATGAGTGCTGAGAATTAAACAGAATGTCTGACAACAGGCATGGGGAGAAATGAATATGACCAAAAAAGCCATAAAATATATCCAGGAAGAACTGAAAAAGATGGGACTGGATCCGGGGAAGATCGACGGTATCCTGGGGGATAAAACCCTGGCCGCCCTGGACAAGGTCCCGGGCATGCCTCTGAACTTTCCCAAAACCCGGAAAGGGGTCTGGTTTATCCAGGACCGGGCCATAAAAAAAGAGATTGAAACCGGAAAACAGGACGGATACTGGGGACCCCAGACGGAATTCGCCTTTGAATCCCTGGTCCGGATCTCAGAAGGGCTGGAACCTGAAATATGGCGGCCCGAGGACCTGGACGAATCCAATCCCAATGACTGGCCCGTGCAGAAGCCGGAAACGGAACTGACAAGGGTTTACGGCGACGTGGGAAAGAACCAGGCCCGGCTTCACCTGCCCTATCCCCATTGCCTGGCCTGGGACACCTCAACCGTGGTCAACTCCTTTTCCTGCCATGAAAAGGTCCATGACAGCCTGTCCCGGGTCCTGACCCGGGTCAGGGACCATTACGGAGAGGACAGGATCAAAGAGCTGAGGCTCGATTTCTGGGGCGGCTGCCTCAACGTCCGGCAGAAACGGGGCGGCTCCAGCTATTCCCTCCACTCCTGGGGCATTGCCCTGGATTATGACCCGGGCCGGAACCGCCTCAAATGGGGCCGGGACAAGGCCTCCTTTGCCCATCCGGATTATGATGCCTGGTGGCGGTTCTGGGAAGAAGAGGGCTGGCTCAGCCTGGGCCGGACCCGGAACTTTGACTGGATGCATGTTCAGGCGGCCAAAATCTGATCCTTCAGAGGATGGAGACAGCGGTATCTTTCCCGGCTTGGATCGTTTGGTTTTTTTAAAAGATCTTCTGCCGTGCAAACGGCCGGGCAGGAATCATCCTGGCAGTCTATGATCAAGCTCTACAAACCGACCCCAGGAGAAGCCAAAAAAAATACATGTTGGCGTGTATGATTCACCAATCTTGGTTTTGTTATTGAACCCTTTTTCAAAACGGGTCTTGGTTTGCAATTATACCATAAGTGCTTAGTCAAATTTATATGAATTGAGGCCAACAGTTAAGCCCTAAACGAGAATTATAATATCACTTTACACGATATTGTGATCCTGATATGTCGTTGAGTATATAGAGGAATTAGCCGGATCTGGATATTCTTCATTCCTGCGTATTATCCAGTTAGCTATTTAGCAGTGAAAGTTATCCAAATCTACACATCATATTGTTAGGTATCATATAAGAAATCAAGGTGCTCAATTATGAACGGTCAAGAAGATAAATTCGAACTCCCCCCAAAGATTGACCGATATTTAGGGTAAGCGTAAGGGCGGAAGCGTAAGGGCCGTAAGGGGCCGTAAGGGGGTCGGGCCACGATAACCAATTAAAATAATGACAAATCACCTCGAAAAACACCCCGATTTTGAGGCTATATTGTACTTTTCGGGGGCAAAAAGAGCAATATAGAGAATATGTACTTAAATTTTAGCCAGCGTAAAATGCCCTATATCGCTGATTTTGATACTAAAAACAGCGATATAGGCCCTAAAAATGGCTATAAATCGAACATATTGACTGAAAATTCGAATAGTTAGTGTGGCCCGACCCCAAGCACCAAAGTAGCCAACACCTCATCCATAATCGCTTGGGAGTCCTTAAATACGGTTCATCCGATTAATGCGTACTTCTTGTTGTGAAGATCCAGAAGTTTTAGTTTAAAAAATTCAAAATCACGATATCCATATGCTTTACGTTTCATGGTTTTGATCTTGTTATTGGTTCCCTCCAAAGGCCCTGTTGAAATTGCATAATCATAAAAGGAGAGTATCCTGTTTCTGTGTAGACCCAGCGTCTTTGCAAATTTCTTCAGCATCTGAATATCTGATACATTGGCCAGGTTAATCCAGTTCTCCAGAACCTTCCCACCGGTATTTTTATCTGATTGGTTCCAAATTTGCCTGAGCTCTTCCTTCATATAATATACGGTTGATAACGGTTGATTGACTTCCAGTGCCTTTTGCAGATGTTCTGCTTCCCCCTTGTTCTTTTGAAGGTTTTCTGGATTCTTCAACAAAAGCCAGCGGGTTCCTTTTATCAGTTTTTGTTCCCCGCTATTCGACAGGTGTTTGTAAAGGTCCCTTCTGAATTCAGATAGTTTCTCATTGAACAGTTTTACCACGTGAAATCTATCGAAGACTATGGCAGTTCCAGGCATATTTTCAATAACAGCACTCAAATATGCCGGAGACATATCAATGCTGATAGCTTCTATTCCGGCCTTTGAAATTTTTATTTTTTGCCAGAAGAACTTCAATGCATCGCCTCCTTTTCCATCACCCACATGCAGAATTCTGCCGGATTCCAAGTCCATTACTATGGTTAGATATTGATGTCCTTTGCCTATGGAGATCTCATCTATGGCAATCCGCTTGACCTTTTTGAGGGGTATGCTCCGGTAACGTCTTGTAAGATGAGCTTTTTGTATCTGTTTGATGGTATCCCAGCTGATACGCAGGTGGCTGGCAATATCTTTGATTGTCATGAACTGGGATAATTCCAGGACATAACGTTCAAAGGCACGGGTATAACTCTTCCCCTCTTTGGAAAAAGACAGTTTGATTTGCCGGACAAATTTGCATATGGGGCACCAGACTCTCTGAATGGCCGTCTTGAGGATTACGGGTCTCGAACCTACGGGTATTGTTCTCAGAGTTCGTTTGATAACTCCTCTTTTCACGACAGATCTTGAGTTACATTCAGGACACTTTATTGCCTCGGGTTTAGGAAATATTTCAAAGGTGAGCACCCCGCCGATAAAGCGGGTTGTTTTATAAAAGTAGTCACGAAGACCAAAAGCGTGGTAAATAAGACTGGTGGACATGATTCTATTCTCCGGTTTTGTGCGGCTAACACAAAAAAATTGGAAAATGATCATGTCCACACCTTCATTTCAAGCATAAAATCATTTTTTGTTTCAGAATCCTATATCGGCCTGCTTCTCATTCCAAGTACGCGATTTTCTGATGAACCTTAAATACCATTAATGAACGCCAGGGCATTACTCATTTGGATTAAGGATATCTCTTGGAAACCCAGACCAATGCAAGCAATTTCTGACTCATAGGCATTAAAATTATATATAAAATGTATCCTCTGTGGGATAGTTCTTTACATTATCGAATCTCATTGATATTCAAAATTTAATCCGGTTTTTTCATGGATCACCAACTGGGTATTATTACGATTTTCATGTATTATAGATTTTCAAAATTATTTGTTATAAATAACTTATAGAAAATTACATCAAATCTTCTATAGTTAGATAACAGAGAGGTGAAAAATGAAAATAGTAGACTGCCTTCCCAATATGTCAATGATGTATCTAAAAAGAATCGTAAACAGCATACTCAAAGATGACATCACTAAAGGAGATGAAGAAAGACATCGCGAACAGATTTCCCAAAACGAAGCAGAACTTTTCAGCGACGAAAGAATACGGAAAGTTTTAGATCTTGAGTCTTATACAAGGAGCCAGCGTATTCTCACAGAGGGGATTTTAAATGGTCTTCTGATGAACTCAGAGATGGCATGTCCTGAAGATAAACTATTCAAATTTGTACAGAAGTTCGAACAAGACGTTATTGATGAAGCAAAGTCAGAAGACGCTTTCAAGTTCAGTGACCCCAAAGCTGTTGAAATCTATGAAACCGTTCTGGAGATAGCACTGGAGGATGACCATGTGTCAGTAGATGAATTTCGGATGCTCGAACGACTTCGTGTCAAATTGGGAATTACCCGTCGTGAGCATCGTCTACTGGAAGCAAAACTTGGAAAGTTCCCACAGCCTAACAATGAACTCCACAATTCCAATTTTTTTTCAGATGTTGCTAAATACCTTCAGGCTATTGGAATTCTGTTCTGCTGTAATAAGATGGAGGGCGGGGCTGTTTTAGTTTTACCAGAAGAAATCGCTCCTAATGTAAAATCAATCCTTGGCTTTGAAATGAAACCAGATTCCCAGAAACTTATGCATGAAGCACTATCTACAGATCAACTGCGTTCTGCGCTAAAATACATGAACATGCCGCTGTCAGGATCAAAGACAGAACGATCCGAAAGACTTCTAATAGCAGGATGCAAACCCTCTGAGATTCTATCCTCCCTTCGGAACGAGGAACTTGCGGAACTCTGCAAAAAATTAAAAGGAGTAAAAATTTCGGGAACAAAAAGTGAAAGAATTGATAATATCATTCAGTATTATGACGGTCTTACCGTGAAGAAAATTAAGAATGCGGAAGATCCCCGTGCAATTTGGTATGAATATTTAGTGGAATTAGCCCACCGCGACAACCAAAACTTATACTCTCAAAATCTTATCCGCCATGATCGAGACATGGAATCAGGTTTTGAGAAAGGCACTCGCTACCTTTTTGAGAAAAAACTCGGTTTTCCACTCATTGAAATGCCAGGCACTGAACATTCAGACGGTGGTGTTTCTTTCCCAAATGGTGAACTTTTATTGTGGGACAACAAGGGAAAAGAATCTGTATATGAATTCCCCAAAGCTCATTTTGACCAGTTTAAAAATACATTCGCGAATCTGTGACAAGGGTAAATGTTTTTTTGGTTGTTGTTCCCCAGATAGGCAGCAGAGCCAAGATTTCTGCCATAAAACTGAAAAATGCCTCCGAAACAGATACTGACGTAGCATTAATTACCGCTGAAGATTTAAAATGGGTGGCCGAAAACTGGAAAAACCTCACAAAATCGGAAGGATTTTCTCTTCAGGTTTTCAATATGACAGGCATTCTCGATCGTAGAACACTGAAAGAACGATTAGAAGTTTTTCTTGGATAGTTCCCTTTGTTTTAGAAAAACCTTATTATGGATGATCTCGTATAATATACCTGCTGTATCCATGATATTTTTTGAACAAAAAAAATAATTTTCCAATAAAATATTGAAGTAAATGGGAACCCCGTAATTTGTCTATAAATGAGGTTGATCTATGCTAATTAAATTATTAAAAATTTTACCTCCTTCCATATCCTATCTTACTTTCTACATTATAATAAGTATTGTGATAATTTTTCGATTTTTATTGTCATCGGTTTATGGGGGTCTAACTATTTCTATCTGTTTATATTATTATTTTGAATTATTTTCATCTTCACCACCTCTTTCAGCATTAGAGTTACTTGACTGGGCCATATCTCTCCCCTCAGAGTATAAAACTGCGATTTTGACTTCAGTTATAACTGTTACAGGATTCGCTGTTGCATTCCATACTGCGACCATAAATTGGCGTAATCAAATGAAAGCACAATTGAAAAATCAGGCTGCAAATGAAGTAGAAAATTTTTTTGCCTTCATTGCTCAAAACATAAACACCACAACAATTTATATAGAATCATTAATTAAAATTGTGAACGAGATACAAAAGGGTAGCTCAACTATAGAATCAATTGATTTTTCAATATGTTATGCACAAGGAAAAGCCCAGGAGTTTCTCGATGCAAGAAAAGCATTGTCACAAGCTTCCATTGATGTTCATAGGCTGATTGGGAAAAATTACAGCCTTCTCACATTAAATTTTAGTGCATTACCTTTACTTCAAAATGCGGCCAGCTCACTATCAAATATTACAAACAAAATGTGGGTTCATGTGCCTATCGTTGATTTAAATAGTAACACTTATATTCAATCTTTTCTTAATCAAGCGAATATTAGCGAATATCAGGACTTTTTAGATGCCTGTAATAATAATGACATAAAGATGTTCGGTTTGTCAGGAGGAGCTCAAGGAGCTTTAAATTCTCCGATAATAGGCTTTTCATTTCCTCAAGTCATACATCTTTTATCTAAAAGAAAAGATTTTAAAAAAATTATAATGGGATTACACGAACAGCTTAATGATGATATTTACAAAACCAAATCATAATTAAAAGTACATCATTCATGTTTCTTGGAGTCAAATCTTTATAAAGGGTGTTGAAATCGATGACGCAATTTTAACGTTATCCGACAAATTTTCAGTATGTTAGTAATTGAAAAAGCCTCTGTTTAGTTGTATCTTTCAAGCGCCTAAACAAAAAGGAAACAACACCACAGAGGCTTTATGCATACAAAAAATATCAGGCGAATCATCACAAAGCAATTGAAAAAGAGTTTTCCGAACTGGAAAAAGATGACAAGGAAGTCCAAAAAAGAGCTGACAAAGCAAATCATGATGGAAGTTTTGGATAATTATGATTATTCTCAAACCTTGGACATCCCCATCGAAGAACTCATAGGAGTTGAAGATCAGGCCCCCTCAGCAGAGATTCGTAGCCTTCCTGAGATGGCGTCCTACATTGAAAATTTTCATTCCGACAACCTGTTTCATTTTGACACCCTGAAAAAGCCATACCCTGAAATTGTAGACCCGGAATTGCAGTTTGTTGACCAACTTATAGACAACCAGATTATCAACAGCTTGATTGCGCCTGACGGATATTCCGCTGTGCACAGGGATATTCAACCCTACCAGTTATTTCGGATGGAGCTTTTAAAAATAATCAAATACCCTGAAATCAGTTACAGGAAATTTTGCAGCGATGAATATTTTGGCAGGGAACGAAAGCAAAACAGGCGTTTTGTGAGACTGCCTTTAAATACCAAACACCAGGCAGATCATACTGAATTGTGTCACTTCCGGCGTGGCCTGAATTTCAAACAATTGATGAATGTCCTGGTATATTTCCTCCATCATTTTTATAAATCAGGCTGTCTGGAGAGTGCCGTTATCCATGGTGTTGATTCCAGTGAACTGCCGTCTGAAATCAATTACCCCCTTTGCACAATTCAGGTCAAAGGCAAAAAAATACGAATGTATTCCGATCCGGACTGTGATTGTGGAAAACGCCGGAATAAAAGGGATAAATCGTATTACGTCATTGGCTACCGGCTTCACACCCTAACAGCCATCAACCCATCGACAGGCCATAGTTTTCCATTGGTATCCCTAATCGGGGCGGCAAATCATCATGACAGCCTGTTTTTAAAACCGTTGATCAAGCTTGCTCAAACATTGGGTATTGATATCAAATTGATAACCGCCGACCAGGCTTATCACGATAGTGATGGTTCGGTTCTCAACGAAACCGGTGTCTATGTCGTCACCCCTGCATCGGAGAAAGCCAAACTTCCTGACAACGTTTTGGAATCGCCATTAAGGGTTGCCTGTAATGATTCTTGTGAGATTCCAATGCAGTTTTTGGGATCGACACCGGAAGGCCACGAATTTGGATGTGATGCCGTTCCGGGTGAGTGTGCGTTTGAATCAAATTGTTCAAAATCAAGGATCGTTGATTTTGACAGCGGCTATTTTCAACCAATGCCGATTTTTCATAGCGGATCTCAAGACGCAATCGAGATCCGGAAAAACTGTGAAAGGCCCTTTAATCTGATGAAAAAAAGAGAAGGCCTCGAACAAACACGGGTAAGAAGCCAGCATGGTGTGATTGTCCGATCAACTCTGACGACTATCGTAACATTGTTGATTGAAATGGCCGGAACAAGGCATAAACCAATGAAAAAAGAAGATGGGCAAAAGGAGTTGTTTGCTGCCACAGGATGAATTGAACGTTCAATGCGGGATTTTTTCTGAGCCGATTGATCGGTCGCTATTGGTATATCTGAATACAACAAAGGCCGCCGTCTGAAATAGATTTTATGCGGTAAAAAACAAAACCAGATATTGCTACGGTAAAAGCCGGACAATCTGACATTGGAAAAAAGAATTACAAACGCGTGGGGCACCTATAACGAAACAGAAATTTGAACGGTTTCAACACCCTTTTATAATTGAATTATAGATTACAACAATCCAAATGAAGACGGATAAACCGCTTATTTGGCAGCAACGTTAAAATCGTCTGTTCTTCAGGATTGTTGAGGAATTGAAAACCCCACATTATGTCTATAATTGTTGGATCTAACTTCCCACTTCAAAACCAATACATAATTTACGAATTGCTCGCTTTCAGGAAAAGAATCCCAATTCTCAGGCTACAGAATCTGCGCCAGAACAACCGAGATATTGTCTTTTCCCCCGTTGGCATTTGCTTCCTGAACCAGCCGGTTCACCTTTTCTTCCAGATCAGCCTTGGAACCAAGAAGGGTCTTTATGGCATCATCGGAAACCATGTCTGTGAGGCCGTCCGAGCAGAGAAGGAAGATATCCCCGGAAAAGAGATTGCCCCGGAGAACATCCAGGGCCGGGTTTTTCTTTATGCCCACGGCCCTTAAGATTACGTTTTTAAAGGAGTGATGGGCGGCCTCCTCCGGGGTGATCAAACCCTGGTCCAGCTGTTCCTGGACCAGGGAATGGTCCTTTGTCAGCTGTTTCAATTCTTTGCTGCGGAAACGATAGGTCCGGCTGTCACCGATATGGCCCAGAATGAAACGCTTCCCGGCCAGGACAAGCAGCTCGGCTGTACATCCCATACCCTCGCAGCCGGCATGGGTCCCGGCATAGTCCAAAATGGCGTCGTTGGCATTCAAAAATATTTTCTGGACCCGCTCATATTTTTCATCCTCGGTTTCCGGCATGGCGGAAAACAGGTTCCGGGCCGAGTCTGCAAACAATTGGCTGGCGATATGTCCGGCTGCCGTGCCCCCGATTCCGTCGGCAACAAGGCAGAATCCCCTGTCCGGATCCATGAAGATGGTGTCTTCATTTCTTTTTCTGCGCTGCCCCAGGTCGGTTCTGCCCGATAAAAGAAAATTTTTCATTTTATTTAAATCTCTTTGCCATGAAATCCACGAGATTGGACTCATCATAGGAAATATTGAGCCGCCTTCTGAACCCGGCCAGTTCATCGTTGATTTCCTTGCCCGACTGGTAGCGTTTTGCCTTATCCTTTTCCAGGCATTTCATCACAATGGTGTTGAGTTCATCCGGGATGTCCTCCCGGACTTTGATAATGGGCGGGATCTCCATCTTGGGCAGGTTGGTCAGGGCCTCCAGTTCATTGTTGAATTTATAGAGTCTTTTTCCCGAAAGGATCTCGTAGAAGATGATCCCCAGGGCGTATAGATCGGCCTGGTGGTCGGTCTCCTTTCCCAGGGCCTGCTCCGGTGAAAGATAGGAGAGTTTCCCTTTGACCACGCCGGCCTGGGTCAGGCTGGGTTCGGACCGGGCCTTGGAGATTCCGAAATCGCTGATCTTGACTTCCCCTTTAAAAGAGATCAGCATGTTCTGGGGACTGACGTCCCTGTGCACGATGTTCAGGGGTTCACCGGTGTCTGCATTCTTTTGGGTATGGGAATAATAGAGCCCGGAACTGATCTTTTGAATCAAAAAGGTGGCCAGTCCAACGGGGAGCCCTTTTTTTTCATGGGCCATGATTTCGGCCAGGTTTTTTCCGTCCACAAATTCCATGGCAATGAAGTTGGCATTGTGCAGTTTGATCAGATCAAAGATCTGAACGATATTGGGATGCTGGAGAAGGGCGGCAAGCCTTGCCTCCCTGATGAACATGTCCACAAAGTCCTGGTTTTCAACCAGGTGGGGCAGAATCTTTTTGATGGCAACGGTCCGTTTGAACCCGTCATGCCTGGCATATTCGGCCAGGAAGAGTTCGGCCATGCCCCCCTGGGCAATCTTCCGGGTCAGCCTGTAGGGCCCCACGGTTTCCGCTTTTTTAAATTCCTCCAGTTCCCGCGCCTTTCTTTTTTTCAGATACCGGTCCGTCAGGAGAACGGCCAGACCCAACCCGATGATGCAGGCCGCCCAGACCCCCAGGATCCATGTACCGTATTTTTTCATGGGCCCGTCCAAAAGTTGGGCATCCATCCCGAAAATAATCTTTCCGATTTTTATCTTTGAAAAAAAGACCTCCTTTGTAAAAGAGACGATGGGGGCTCCTTTATAGGATGCCCGGTCGATTGAAATCCCGTCCGCCTCTTCCATGGGCTCGGGTTTGTCCGGGAAAACAAAGGGCTTGCCAATGACATTGGGGTCACTGTGGGCAATGATCTTTTCGCCATGATCCAGGATCGCGGCAAACACCGGGTGGTTTTTTTTATCTAGTTCTCCGATGGCAACATTCAGGGTCAGAACGTCATTTTCCAGCAGGGGGGAACTGATTTTTTCGCCCATGGTATTTGCTGCCTGGATCCCTTTTTCAAAAAAGGCCTGTTCAAAGGCCTTCTGGCTATTCCGGATGGAGATATGGCAGATCAGGGCGATAAAGAAAAATGCCAGCACATAGGTGGCCAGGGGTTTTTTATTCCGGTCTAAAAACCGGTTTTTAAACATCCCGGTCTGGGTCTTGGTGGCAAATTTCTTTGCCCATGTGATGGTGGTTGCTTTTTTCTCATTGGATGACATAAGGTTTCTCCAAATTAATGAAACGCCATTACTCTTTCCGGGACAGGATCGTTGTCGTAACCCGGGCACACCGGGAAATGATACGATTTTTAAACCAGGTAAGTTCCTCAAGATCGGACAGGTCTTTCAGGTTTACCTTTTTGCCGGCGCCGGACGGATGTTTCAGAATAACAAGGGATTTAAGGTCGGATTTTTGACAGCAGTCCAAAGAGAACTCCCCCGGGCTGCCGCATAGGGGGCATGTGAATTCGTAATCCTTGCCAAAGCCGGAAAAGCCGGGAGAAGGAGAACTTAGCTTTGTCTGTCTGCCGCTCCACCACAGCAGGCAGTCCTTGTACCGGCCAACCCCGAAACTGAAAAGGATGATAGCCAAAGACAGCAGGGCAAAGAAGAGGAAGGGTCTCTGGAGGGTCCCCATTTTCTCCGCGGCAAGGGAGATGAAAACCTCCCCCACCCGGGTGTCGGAGAATGTAATATCCGCAGAAAAATTCATCACTTTCTGATGGTCCCGGCCCGAAATTTTCCAGAAATTCACCCCTTCAAGCCGGCCGTTCTTTTTCCGGTCCAGGGTAAAAAGCTGCTTCTGGTCGGTATAGGCGATGATCTTGTTTTTATGGTCAATGATGGATGCGAAAACCACCCCGGGTTTTTTCGTCGCATCTTCAATGAGACGGCCCAGGGCATCTATTTTCATCTCCAAAAGGGGCAGGCCGGACTGGCTCGAGATGTCTTTTGATATGGCCACCCCTTTTTTGATAAGGGCCTGGCTGCGCCGGCCTTCGATAATATGGACAAATATATAGAAAATGATACAGACAATAAACCAGGCCGCCAGGCAGAGAATAAATTTTTTTCCGGAAAGCTTGTGGACGGGATCCTCATTTGTCACCATGCACTATCCCCCCTTGTGAGCGATTTGACCTTGGTGTTGGAAGTTCTAGCGGATATTGAATCGGGTAAACAGGCCGAAATCTATTATAGGGTTTGACCTATATAAAAAACGGGTTGATGTCAAGCATCTCTATATATTAAGGGGATTTTGGCCGTGGAAAACCGGGGTTTTCCGGTTTGGCTGTTTGGCGCCGCCGGAACCAGAAAAATATTGTATTATCCTGGGGAAATGGTATGAGTAAAATGGGGAAGAACAAAAAGCCGGCCTGGGCCGGCCGGGTTTGAATCGGGGAAATCATGAAACATGCTGTCCTGGTATTTTTATCCATTTTTTTTCTTGGCGCCTGTGCGACCAAGGGCCCTGAGCCCGTGCCCCAATCGTTCCGATTCTATAAATCAAAGGGGTATGCCCTGTGTAAACCGGAGAAAAACACCTCTTTTGCCGATCTTGCCCGGATCCATCTGGGCGATGAAAATCAGGTCTGGAAAATTGAAGATGCCAATGACTCGGCGTCAAGCGGGGATTTTATCGTTATCCCTTTGAAGGAAAAACACAGGGGAGGCCTCTATGAAGACGGATATCAAACGGTTCCCATTCTCTGCTACCATAGATTCGGGCCCGGCGACAACTCTTCCATGAATATCTCCCCCGGGCTTTTCCAGGAGCAGATGAAATACCTTAAAGAGAATGGATACCGGGCCATCACTCCGGAAGATCTATTGAATTTTCTGGAATATCGCCGCCAGATCCCCAAACGGGCCGTTCTCATCACCATTGATGACGGATTCAAGTCCGCCTATGATGTTGCCTGGCCGATTTTGAGACGATACGGGTTCCCGGCCACCCTGTTCGTCTATACAGATTACGTGGGAATTTCGAAAAAAGCCATCACCTGGGATGAGTTACGGTTACTCAAAGCCAATGGTTTTACAATCGGATCCCATTCCGTTGCCCACAGCGATCTGACCAAGATCCAGGAGGATGAAACCCGGGAGGCTTTTCAGAAAAGACTGGAAAAAGAGATCTTCACCTCCAAAAAGATCCTGGACAAAAAACTGAACCAGGATACTTTTATCTTCTCCTTTCCCTATGGCCGGTATAATCCAAAACTCATGGAGATGACCCGGGACGCCGGGTACAGAATCTCCGTGACCGTGGACCGGGGCGGCAATCCTTTTTTTTCGAATCCCCTTGCTTTAAAACGGGATATGATATTAAAAAAGGACATGGAATCGTTTATTTCCAGGTTGAAAATCTTTAATAACCTTTCATTAAAGTGACCGGACTATGAACATCTATAAAACAGGAATCGCCCTATTATTAAGTTTCCTTCTGATTTCGGGATGTGTCTCCTCTTCCCAGAAGCAGGCTCCGGCCAAATCCAAAACCGAGCAAGCCGTCCTGGTTCAGGATCATATTGTAAGGGGAGAGGCTTTGGAACTGGACGGACTCTATACCCAGGCCCTGGAGCAGTATGAACTGGCCCTGACCGTTGACCCGAAGGATGAAGTCGCTGCCGGGCACAGGAAAAAGGTTTTGGCCGTCCTCTGGAATCTGGCCCAGGATCATTACAACAAAGGTCTGGCCCTGGATGAACAGGGGAAATATGAGGCTGCACGCAAAGAGTATCTGAGCGCCCTCCAGAACTGGCCCGATCACAAGGAGGCACGGGCAAAGCTCACCCCCGGCGGCGTATCCGAGGAAACAGATAAATATATCGTCCATGAACTTGCCTATGGGGAAAGCGTCTCCATTCTCGGGAAAATCTATTACGGGGACTTTAAGACATATCCCATCATCGGCAAGTTCAACAACCTGGAAGACGTTACAAAGGTCCGGGTCGGGCAGAAACTGAAGATCCCGGTCATCCAGGGCTTCACCCTTTCCACCCTGAAAGCCAGACACCAGGAGTATCTCAAATCCCTGGAAACCCAGGCCGAAGACAATGCCTACCAGGAAGCATTGGAGATTCAGGCCGAAAAACCCCCGCCCCGGGATGAAACGATCAAGACGGAACCGGAACCCCAGGAGATGGCCGCTCCGGAAGAGGTTGAAGAGGAGCCGGACAAAGCCGCGGCTGAAGAAGAGGCGGTACTAACTGAAGAAGAGGCTGTACCAGAGGAAAAGGCCGCACCGGAAGAGCCGGCGGAAGAAGAAGCCGTGGTTCAAGAACCGGCACCTCCGTCATCCTATGATCAGGCCCTTGAATTTTTCAATAGTAAAAAATATGCCCAGGCCATCCCTTTGTTTGAGACGGCACAAAAAGAGGACCCCCAGAGCCAGGATATCCGCAGCCTGCTCTTTGATTCCCATTTTCAGCAGGGACTGGCTCAATTTAATCGGGAAGAGTACCTTGAGGCAAAGGCCAGTTTTGAATCTGCCCTGGTCCAGGATTCCTCCTGTGAAAAATGTCCCGGTTATATTGAAAAGTGCGAATCCACCTATAAGGAAAAGCATTATAACCTGGGGATCCATTATTTCGGGAAAGAGCAGCTGGAAAAGGCCATTAAAGAATGGAAAATGGTCAAAGAGATCGATCCGGAGTATAAGGATGTCGCTCCGAATCTGAAAAAAGCCGAACTGCTGTACAAAAGGCTGGAAACCATCAAGCAGGGCAGCCAGGAATGAAACAACCCCTGTCCATTATTGTCCAGCTGGTTCATATCCACGGCCCCATGAAAGGCAGGATCCAGGAATTTGGCGGCAGTGAAATCGCCATCGGCCGCCATCCGTCCTGCGATCTCCAATTCCCCAAAGATCTTGTGGTGATCTCCCGGAACCACGCCCGCATCATCCGGGAGGGAAACCGGTTTAAAATTATAGACTCCAGCACCAACGGGACCTTTGTCAACGGCACCAGAATCACGGAAACCTGGCTGAAAAACGGGGATGTGATCTTTTTCACTGAAGGCGGCCCCAAGATCAGTTTTTTAACCCGGGAAGGAGAGATCGCCCCTGCACCGGAGCCCCGGCCTTCTGTCCCGGAAGCGGTCGTCCTTGAGCCGCCGCCGCTTCAGGAACCGCCTCAACCGAATCCGCCGGTGGATGAGAATCCCCGACCCCCGGCAACTCCTGCCATGCCTGCCCGGCCCCGGCCAATCCCCCAGTCTCCGCCGCTCCAGCCGGTCTTTTCCCAGGAACCTCCGGTTCCGCCTCCCCCCCCGGCGCAACAAACCGTTCAGCCCCCGCCGCCCCAGTCTCCCGGACCTGAAACCGTAAAGGCTCCCCTGGTCATCCAGTACGGCGCCGTTTTAAAATCATTTAATGAGCTGCCCATTACCATGGGGTCCCGGGGGGACTGCGATTTTACCCTGGAACACCCGGCTGTTTCCGGCCCCCAGGTTCAAATTTATTTCAGCCAGGGAAGCTATCGGGTAAAGGATCTCACCGGCCAAAACCAGATGCGGATCAACGGCCGGGAGGCTGTTTCCCCGTCCCCGCTGATGCCCGGGGACAGGCTTTTTCTGACCCCCGGCGGACCCGGCTTCCAGTTCATAGAGGGGGGCCGCATGGCCGAGATAAGCCTTCCTTCCCAGGAAGAACCCGAACATGACGAATCGCCCCGGGAAATCGCCGCAGCCCCGGCAAAAGAAAAATCCGGTTCCTTATTTAAAAAATTATTTCGATAGGACCGGGTCAGTCTGATTGACAATACCGTAGAATCTTTATATAAATTCTACTGAACGTTTTAGAAAAATCCTTTGGTTAAAAACCCGGTTTTCATCCCCTTGCCCCATATTCCAGCCGGACCGGGGAAAAGAAAAAAATGCAATACGAATGGATGGTTGTTTTCAACCATTGTTTTTCAGATAAGACAACACCGGTAATGCAGTTTTTTTAATCATCTTTAGGAGGATTTATCCATGGCTTCAGACGCATTTTTAGAGATTGACGGAATCAAGGGCGAAAGCACGGACAAGGAATACAAGGATCAGATCGAGATTCTTTCCTACAACTGGGGGGTTTCCCAGATGGCTTCCGGGACGGCCAGTTCATCGGGCGGCGGCTCTGTTGCCCGGGCAGATTTTCAGGATTTCAGTGTTGTAAAAGAGCTGGATTCCGCCTCCCCTCTGCTCAACAAAGCCTGCTGGAGCGGCACCCACATCGCCAAGGTAACTCTCAGGCTCCACCGGGCCGCCGGAGAGAAACGGGTAAAGTACATGGAATACAAGATGGAAGACGTGATCATCTCTTCGGTCAGCATCGGCGGGGGCGGGGGCGGGATCCCCACGGAATCGGTTACCTTTAATTACGGCAAACTCTCCACCGTATACACCAAACAGGCCCGTCCGGGCGGCGGCGGGGCCGGTGAGGTTCCGGCTGCATACGACCTTGAGCAGAATACCAATATTTAAAGGACAGGCCGGTGAACCAAGGATCTTCTTCCGGCGGAAGGCAATCCTTGATTCGGTTGAGACAGATCCATTCTCATTAAATATGACAGGAACTCCGTTAAAATAAAGTTCGTAAACGGCGTCTATTTATTTATAGATAATCTCCGGAAGAATCTGCAGCACGGCATGGACGTAATGGACTCCCCGTTTGTAAAGGAGTAAAATATGAATGAAAATACCGCCCAGCAGCTGTTTCAGGATTACAGAAGAGTCTGGACCAGAGAGTATGTAACAAATGAAATGCCGAATCAATTGACCTTTTTACCCGGGGGGCAGTTAGACGGAGGAGCCGCGCCCAATTTCGTCTATCTGACCCATGGGGCATTGCAATGTTCCAACTCCGTGACCTCTTTCGCCATTGCCCATGAAATGTCCCACGTGGTGACCCTCCAGTGGCTTCAGAGGCACGGGCTTGTCAAGCCTCCTGTGGCCGGTAAATATGATTATTTCTGGGGGGAATACGTAGCAGACCTGATCGCCTTTCATCTGATCTATACATTTTTCAGGGTTAAGGCCCATGTGATAAAAATTGAATTTCCTTCCCTGGCCCATGAACTGGGAACGGCAGATAATACCCATCCCGACGGGGGCAAAAGAGTGAATATGCTGCAAAGCTATTCCGAACAAGTGACTTCCGGGGAGAACCCATGGAACGCCATGCTGTCTATCGGTCGCTCCTTATGCACCACGGGTTTTTTTAGTAACCAATAAACGGGGCAGCCATGCTAACACAGGACAATAAACGTTTTTCAATCCACACCCCCCTGGGCAAAGACATCCTGCTCCTGGCCAGGTTCCGGGGACAGGAGGCCGTGTCGGAGATGTTCCGGTTCGATATTGAGCTTTTCTCTGAACAGCAGTCCATTCCCGTAAAGGACATTATCGGCCGGAACGTGACCATTTCCCTTACCCCGGCCCAGGGAGGGGAACGGTTTTTTAACGGTCTGATATCGAGTTTTACCCAGGAGTACCCAGGGGATGAGCCCGGTCTTGAAGGACAGCAGCTTTTCCGGTATTCAGCGGTCATGGTCCCTGGCCTCTGGCTGCTGACCCGGACCTCCGACTCCAGAATATTCCAGAAGATGAATGTCCCGGAAATCCTTGAAAAGGTATTTTCAGACAACGAGTTTACGGATTACCTCATGGATTTTGAAACCGCAGGCTATGAAGAAAGAGAGTACACCGTACAATACAATGAAACCGATTTTAATTTTATTTCCCGGCTCCTGGAAGAAGAGGGCATCTTTTATTTTTTTGAACACGCAGACGGCAGGCACCGGATGGTCATGAAGGATAGTCCGTCCAGTGATTATTGTATTGACGATGGGGACGGGGAGATCCGGTTTCAGATGGGAGAGCGGGGACCCGATGGAGAAGAGGAGTCCATTGAAAGCCTGAAAATGGCGCACCGGATCAAAACGGGGAAGTACACCTTAAAGGACTATAATTTTGAGATCCCGGATACCGATCTGGAAGTTACCTATGACACCACAAACAACCTGGGACCCGGAGAGCGGGAACGGTATCATTATCCGGGAAGATATGCCAAAAGGGAGGCCGGCGACAACCAGGCATCCCTCCGCATGGAAGAAGAGGAAGCCCGTATCTCTGTTTTGAGCGGCAAGGGCAATTGCACTCTGTTTTCCAGCGGTTCTGTTTTTGAACTCAAGGAGTCTTATCAGGAGGACTGGAACGACAAGGAATACCTGATCACCCGGGTACTCCACAAGGCAGACCAGGCAGACTCCTATTTCAGCGGCCTTCAGGTCCGGGAAGAAGAAACCCGGCCCTATGAAAATCATTTTGAGTGCATGGACAACTCGCTGCCTTACAGGCCCCGGCGCCTGACCCCTGTACCGGTGATTGACGGGGTCCAGACGGCCTTTGTCGTCGGGCCCGGGGGAGAAGAGATCTACACCGACGAGCATGGCCGGGTCAAGGTCCAGTTCCACTGGGACCGGGAAGGAAAATATGATGAAAACACCTCATGCTGGCTCAGGGTCGCACAGTCCATGGCCGGCCAGGGCTGGGGATCCGTGTTTCTGCCCCGGATCGGCCACGAGGTGATCGTGGAGTTCATCGAAGGCAACCCGGACCGGCCCATTGTCACGGGCCAGGTCTACCACGGGGTCAACACCCCGCCCTACAGTCTGCCCGATGAAAAGACCAAGACCACGTTCAAGTCAAGCTCCAGCTTAGGCGGTGAAGGATTCAACGAGATCCGGTTCGAGGACGAGGCCGGTGAGGAACAGATCTTTATCCATGCCCAGAAGAATTTTGATCTGAGGATCGGCAACGACCGGTACGAGACAGTTGATAATGACCGGCACCTCCATGTCACCAACGATAAGTTTGAAACCGTGGAGAATTTCCGGCATGAAACCGTGACCGGTGATCACATGGAGGAGATCGAAAGCGACCGCCATCTCGATGTCAAGGGCAAGGAGGCCAAGCAGGTGGGGGGCAGCAAGTCCCTGACGGTCAAGGGGGATGTAATAGAGGTATTCAAGGCCGGTCACTCGGAGCAGACCACAGGGGATTATTACCTGAAGGCCAAAAATGTTGTTATTGAGGGCATGGAAAATATCACCCTCAGCGTGGGCGGGTCTTACATCGCCGTTGAATCCGGTTCCATCGAGATCAAGACCGGGGGGGATGTTACCATCAACGGGACCAACGTATCGATTGCCGGCAGTGCCGGAACAGAGATCACTGGCGGAACCGTAAAGATCAATTGATAAGGGAATCACCATGGCCAAGAAAAGCGGAAAGGCGGGGAGCGCTGTTTCACCTGGGGCGCCGGACAAGGCAGAGGATGCGGACATTGCCGATCCCGGCAAAATGGCCAAGATCAAAGCCGAGCAGGTAGAAAAAAAGCAGGGCAAGTACGGCAAGGAGGAAACCAAGCCTCACAAACCCGAAGAAGAAAAATCCTGGATAGAGATCGAGATGGTGGGGGAGGATGATAAACCCATACCCGGGGAAAAGTACAAAATAACCCTGCCCGACGATACCGTGGCCCAGGGCACCCTGGATGAAAAAGGCTTTGCCAGGATCGAAGGCGTAGAACCCGGAACCTGCAAGGTCAGTTTTCCTGACCTTGATAAAGAGGCATGGGAGAAGATCTGATGGCCGGTAAAGAGTATAAGGTTAAGTCCGGGGATTGCATGTCCAGCATCGCATTTGAGCATGGTTTTTCCCCGGATACGCTTTGGAATCACAATGAAGACTTGAAACAGAAACGAAAAAAGATGAATCATCTGGAAGTGGATGATACCCTTATCATTCCTGAAAAAGAGGAAAAAGAAGAATCCGGTGCCACAGAACAGAAGCACCGGTTCCGTAAAAAAGGAGTTCCGGCCAAATTAAAACTGAAAATTTTCAAACTCGCGGTTTCCGAACCCACCGGGGAACAGAGCACAGCCCAGGAAGATTCTTCCCAGGCCGACACGCAGTTTGAAGAGCCCCATGAGACAGCAGAAATAGAGGAAGAGCCCTGGTGCGACTGCCCTTTTACCCTGATCGTCGACGGCGAACCTTTTGAGGGAATGACGGACGGGGACGGCTTCTTAGAGATCTCCATCCCCCCCAATGCCAGCCAGGGCGAGTTGATTATGAACCCCAATGAACCGGATCAAAAGACCTATCCCCTGAGACTGGGAACCCTGGGGTCTGCCGATGAAATCGCCGGGATGAAACGGAGGCTTTCCAACCTTGGGTTTGATTGCGGCGATCAATTAAATGAAATGACAGAATCCTTTGAGACAGTATTGAGAATATTTCAGGAGACCCATGAACTTGAGATCTCAGGTGAGCTGGATGATCCGACTAAAAATAAAGTGCTTGAATTAACCGATTGAACCCTTTACTGGGAAGAATGTGGACACCGGCCTTCTCATAATACCATTTTCAGCACCCGGCATCTATTCATGAAAAGGAATAAAACCAGGATGTTTGTTTTAAAGATAAAAATTTTAAAAAAAATCAAACAGGTGCTCAGGATCATGGGGTTATGTTTGGGTCTTATTGCAGTAATGGGTATACCCAGTGTGAATGGAGGGAAGAAAGACATGGACGCGGATAATATGATGATACTTCAAACCAGCAACGACCCTGACGAGGTGTGCCGGGCCGCCCTGGAGATCTCCGGCAAAGAGAGTCCCGAAGCATTGGGTTTGCTGGGCGAACTCCTCGGGGATGAATCGTTTCTCGGCCGGCTCGATTCTGTGAAAGATTATGAGAGCCCTCCTGAAACACTCAATATCACGGGTATACTGGAAACCCTTGGGGGAAATCCCAGTCCCGAGGCCAGGAAGGTTCTCATCGGGCTGACCCGGAACAGGGTCTTTTTGTCCCGTCTGGCCCGGGTTGAAATGCTGATCCTTGCCTGTGCCGAGATAAGGCCCGTACCGGAACCTGTGATGGAATTCTGGACCGGACAGATCGATCCTGAAAACAGTTCCTCTCCTTTGGTGGTGGAAGCCCTTTTTACCAACGCCACTGAACCGGCCATGAAATTATTTGAGACCATGGTGACGGATCCTTCCTATCCGCAGTCCGATAAAAGTTTCTGGCTGTTGACCTATGCCGTTCCCCATCGGGATGACCTGCATTTCCTTGAAGTCGCTGAACGGGTCATTAAGACCGGCACAGACCCGGACATGACATTTGAATGGATTCGGATCATTTTTGATTTTAAAGAAACCTGGTATCCACCCATAAACATACCCATACCGCCGAATCCCAATGAAATTGACCCCCAGGCAAAAGACAAACTCATGGAAATCGCAGAGATTGCCCTGGCCGTTAAAGATCTTCCCCTGAATTTGAAACAGGCTGTTGAGACCCGCGTAATGCTGTATGGAGAACAAAAGGAAAAATAAAGGCCAATAATTCGAAATAGCCTGACAGGAGACATGAAAAATGCCTGCTGATGAACAGATTCGTGTTACTTTTCTTCGCATAGAGCTCCACGGGAGTTCGGGCAGGAGAACTTCAGGGAGGTTCCGTTTTATCGCTGATGCGGGAGAACACCGGTTCGGGAGACTCGAGGAACAGACCGCCCAAGTGGACACAAGGGAGGGGACCATGCACATTGACCTGGAACCCCTGGGCTGGACCTGCGATATCACCGTAGCCGGGTTAAGACGGCTCAGAATCAAAACCCGGGGCGTCAAACTCAGGCGCATCCGCAACCGATCCCTTGGAAGCACCCTGCATAAGTTCAAACAGGTGCTTGAACTTCCCGGCCGGGATATTTTACATGTCCGGCAGGATGTATATGAAAATTCCTGCCGGCATTATACGGTCCGTTACAGGATCGAGGCACGTGCCCAGGGAGATTTTGCCATTCATCCTCCGGATACGGTCTTTGCCACCCGGAGCCACAGGGGCGGCGTCACATATACAACGGTTTCCGGACGTGTCAGGCTGTCCAGGATCGAAATCTGTCCGGTTTTACCGGTTCCGCCCACCGGACTTCCTCGAAGGCCGGCCTTCCCGACAACGGCGCCCCCTGCAAGGACCTACGCCGGGAGAGCCCGCCTTCACCCGGGCGATGCGGTCAACGGCATAGAAAATCCCAGCTGGATTCCCATACTCACCGAAACCCAGGCCGCCACAACCAATACGGCCAAGTTGAAGGTGACCTATTACCGGCCCAGAACCTTGGGGTTTACGGCCAATGATCCCCGGCTGGAATGGAGTGCAGAGCCTGCCAACCGGGTTCGTTTTCTGAACAATGACAATCATGGCCGGACGGTTCAGGTTTACGGCACAGGAAGCACCACTTCCGCCGATATCGACGTGGTTTTTACTCTGAAGTTTGAAGGTGAGGAATGTGCAAAATTCCGGACGGTTCTGGGACCTTTGAAAACCATACCCTGCCGTTTCAATATTTTTAAGGGCCCGCCGGGCCCGGCAGACGATCCCAACCGGCACAGACCCACGGTGACACCGGCCGATATCGGGTGCCAGCTGGAAGTGGCCAATATGTTTTTGCGCCAGAGCGGCATACAATTGCAATTGGACAGCAATGCCACACGGAACACGGCCCGGCCCGGAGGAGGCGCCCCCCCCCTTGCGGTTACGGCCTCGGGAACAACAGGCATCTATTCGATCACCGTCCCTTCCGGCCAGACCCGGAACGCTCCCTGGAACAGCATATGGCTCCAGGCCAATTATCGCGCCGGAGTGATGAATTTCTGTTATTTAAAAAGCTCCACCTTGAGCAATGCCCTGGGCTTTGCTTTTAAATGGCCTGAACATCCAAGCTCCACTTCTGCCAATAATCGTTGGAATTTCCAGGAGAACGGCACACCCTCTACCTCCTGGATACAGCCTTCCGGGAATCGGCCGGACAGAGCGGCCAGGACCGTCACCATGAAGGTGATTGCCGGCTATAGATGTAACAGCGGACTGCCCAACGACCTGAACGGTATGGCAATTATAGAAAGGACCAATGATATGTCTACCACAAATGGTCGCAGGTCTTACGGGGCCACAGTTGCCCATGAAGTCGGTCACATGCTGAGCCTGGGCCACCGGATAGAGAGCCCGACAATCGCCGGGGGCAGATATGATGATGAATTAACATTTCCCCCGCGCCAGAATGTGATGCTGTATTATTCAGCGGACAGCGCCGGAGATTTTGATATTGCCCAGACAAAGGTCATGCGCAGCAGCGCTTTGATTCCCTAAGAGGGAAATGATCGATCAATTAAGGAGAAATCAATGGCCAAACAAGTCTGTGCCGACGCCATGCTTCAGTGCAGTTTCGGAACCGCGCCCTCTTCTCTGGTGGTTACCCCGGAAAAGAGGGTGATGACCACCACGCCGGCAGCCAATATCATGGATCATGTCCCGGGAAAAAACATCGTAACCTTCGGCATGTGCAACACCCAGTCGAATCCGGCCGTGGCAGCGGCCACATCCGCCGCCACCACGGCTGCGTTAGGCGTGTATACCCCGACCCCGGCGCCCTGTGTCCCGGCCACGGCATCCCCCTGGATTCCGGGAGCTCCCACGGTCCTCATCGCCAATCAACCGGCCCTGAACGATACCTCCACCCTGAACTGCATCTGGGGCGGGGTGATTACCATTAAAAGCCCGGGCCAGACCTCGGTGGACATCCCCTGATCTTTCCGCCTTTGCCCGGAGTTTTTACAGAACCATGGCAGTTTCCTTATTCTTTTAAATCCTCATGGTCTTAAGATGGGCTGAAATCATCACAAGGGGGTCTCGAATCCCAAAAAAAACAGAAGCAATCCCTTTTAAAAAATAAATTTTCATTGATCAAGACGATGGTTTCTCATAGAATACATGAATTATCTTTACGAAAAACAGTATTTCCCAGAGTGTTCATTAAAACCGAGGTCTTTATGGGTGTGAAAATAAGCAAATATATTATCCTGCTCTGTTTCATTTCACTGATATCCGGTTCTTTAGGCAGTCCTGCCGATATGCCAAAGCTCAATAAGGGCAAAAAATGGAATATCGCCTATTATGAGGGAGGCCCTTTTTCCGACTATGCCGAAACCATGAGAGTTCTCGTGACGGGACTCATGGAACTGGGATGGATTGATAAGACTGAATTGCCAAATTATGATGAAGAGATTCAAATGCCGTATTGGAACTGGCTGACCCGATGTGAAAGTTCTTATCTGGCCTTTAAAGGTAAAAATGGATTTTCCGCGAACTGGGATGATAAGGAAAGAACCCTTGTACGGGAAAGGGTCCTTGGAAAGCTGAAATCAGGTTCCATTGATTTAATCATTGCCATGGGTACCTGGGCCGGACTTGATTTGGCGAACAACGGGCATTCCGTACCCGTTCTGGTAGTGTCAACTTCAGATCCCATAAAAGCGGGAATCATTAAGAGCGCGAAAGATTCAGGATATGCCCACGTAACGGCACGGGTCGATCCCAATCGCTATAAGCGTCAAATAAGAATGTTTTCAAGAATTGTCGGTTTTAAGACATTGGGGATTGCCTATGAAAATACTCCCGAGGGAAGGGTGTATGCTGCAATGGAAAGCGCTGAACAGATTGCCGGGGAAAGAGGATTTAAGCTTGTTTTGTGTGAAGTCATTGATACAAATGCAGACACGGCCGGATCTGACCAATCCTGTTTTGAATGTTATGAAAAACTGGCTGCAACATGTGATGCCGTATATGTTACGGCTTTAACCTGTGTGGACCGGCAGGCAAAACCGATAGCAGATATTTTCCGGAAAGCCGGGACGCCCTCTTTTGCCATGCTGGGATCGAGATTTGTCAAAAAGGGGATGATGCTGAGCATTTCAAGTGATTCCGGTTATACTGCCCTGGGTAGGTACAATGCAGCGAAATTTGGTGAAATCCTGAACGGAGCGGAACCGGGAGACCTCAACCAGATTTTTGAGGATCCCCTGGATATTGCGGTAAATATGGAAACGGTCAGACAAACGGGATTTGAAATGCCTGAAAGTATTTTAAAAATTGCAACTGAAATTCATGAGCAGTAGATTGTAATGTCTTCGCGTTTAAAAGGGTATCTGAGCGTGGGTTTTGTCTGTTTTGCGTACTGGATACTGGACAGCATCTGGTCTTATATATCCTTTGAGTATAATTTAAAACAACTGATTTTTGCTGAGCCCGGATCTTATTTAGATCCGTTTTTGCTGAAGGTTCCTCCATATCAGATCGTTTCCCGCCTGATGGTCCTTGCTTTATTTATCGTCCTCGGTGTCCTGATCACGGAGTTTATTATTAAAAAACAGGAAGCTGAAAAAAGACTGAAACAAAGCGAAGAAAAATACCGCCTGCTGGTGGAAAATCAAACAGATATGGTGGTCAAGGTTGATATAGACGGCCGTTTTCTATTTGTCAGCCCATCCTATTGCCGGATATTTGGAAAATCAGAGGAAGATCTTCTGGGAAAGACATTCATGCCCCTGGTACACGAGGAGGACAGGGAATCAACTGCCAGGGCAATGGATGCCCTTTTTTCTCCTCCATACACGGTCTATTTAGAGCAGCGTGCAATGACCAAGTCAGGTTGGCGGTGGCTGGCCTGGATGGATACGGCTGTTTTCGACAGCCAGGGAAATATCGCGGAGATCATCGGCGCCGGACGGGATATTACCGATAAAAAAAATGCAGAAAAAGAACGGGTAAAAATCGAAAATCAGTTGAAACAGGCCCAGAAGATGGAGTCCATTGGAAGACTGGCCGGAGGCGTGGCCCACGATTTTAATAATATGCTCAGCATCATCCTGGGAAATACTGAAATCGGCCTGGAAGATTTGGAACCGTCAAACCCTGTGATCAAGAACCTTGAGGAAATTCAAAAAGCAGCCCGGCGATCAGCCGACCTGACCCGCCAGCTATTGGCCTTTGCCCGGAAACAGACGGTTTCTCCCCAGATCCTGGATCTGAATCATACCATAGAAAAAATGCTTAAGATGCTCAAGCGTTTGATCGGGGAGAATATTGATTTGTCATGGCATCCGAAACCATCCCTGTGGCCGGTGAATATAGATCCCTCCCAAATCGATCAGATTCTGGCCAATTTATGTGTCAATGCAAGGGATGCCATAAAGGATATCGGCAAGATTACCATAGAGACGGATAATGTTCATCTGGATGAGGATCAGAATCAGACGGGAATTCAACCCGGTGAATATGTTCTCATCGGCGTCAGCGATAATGGCTTGGGTATGGATAAAAAGACCATTGACAATCTCTTTGAACCGTTTTTTACCACAAAAGGGCTCGGCCAGGGCACGGGGCTCGGCCTTGCCACGGTATACGGCATCGTTAAACAGAACAAGGGCACGATCAATGTTTACAGCGAACCGGATAAGGGGACGATTTTTAAAATTTATCTGCCGAAACACACCATAGAATTTGAAACCGAAGCACAAAAGCCCATTCAAAAGGAACTCCCCGGAGGCCATGAAACCATACTGCTGGTTGAAGATGAAAAGGCAATGCTGAAAATGACAAAAGGGATGCTTGAGCGGCTGGGCTATAACGTCCTGGCAGCTGCCACACCGGATGAGGCGGTTCTGGCCGGAAACAATTTTGATCAAAAAATTCATCTATTGATGACAGATGTTGTCATGCCCAAAATGAACGGACGTGACCTTGCCAAAGAAGTATTACAAACCCGTCCGGATATGAAATGCCTTTTCATGTCCGGATATACCTCAAATGTAATTGCGGATCAGGGTATTTTGGATAAAGGATTACATTTTATCCAAAAGCCTTTCTCAAAACAGGACCTCTCCTACAAAGTAAGAGAGGTCTTTGATAAGTAAAAAATATAGCCTTGGGCAATGGCCCGGACCCTCACAATGGTTCCCGGGAGTCCGCGTTCCCCATCGGAAATCAGGCGGTCCCATTGCCGGAATTGTGGCTGTCCGGCGGAATAATATGGACATCCCGCTGGGGGAAGGGGATTTCAATATTCTCTTTGAGAAACCGCTTATAGATTGCCGTATTGAGCATGTGGAGCACTGACCCCTTCTGTACCGGTTTTCTCACCCAGCAGAGCAGCTCATGGTCCAGGCTTGAATCACCGAATGCCCGGAACCGGACCCTTGCCGCCGGAATCGAACAGACCTGGGAATTTAGTTTTGCCTCATCCAGAAGAACTTCATGGACCTTGTCAATGTCGGATCCGTAGGCCACGCCCACCTTCACCCGGATCCGGTATTTTTCATGCCGTCCCCCGGCTTCATTGATTACCTTTGTATTTCCCATGATTGAATTGGGAACCGTAATCTCCACATCGTCCCGGGTCAGAATGCGTGTGCTCCGGATTCCTATGGTGGTTACATACCCGCGCTCCCCGGATTCAAGAACGATCATATCCCCCAGTTTGTAAGGAGCGTCAGCCATGATAAAGACACCGGAAAACAGGTTGGCCAGGGTGTCTTTTGCCGCAAAAGAGACGGCCAGACCCAGAATCCCGGCGGAAGCCATCCAGGCGGTCAGATCAATATTCCATACCAGGAACAGAATATACATGGACACGCTGATCACAATGATCAGCAGCAGATTGTTAAACAGGGGCAGGGTCCTGTCCTGGATGAGCTTAAACCGGCTTTCGTCATGGCTTACGAGGCTGAGCAGCAGTTTGGCCAGCCTGGAGACGGCCACCGACCAGATCAGGATACCGATGGTTTTCAGCCCGCCCATGGTTACGAAATCAACGCTCTCCTTAAATGCCAGTCTTTCCGTTGCCAGGGCCAGGCCGAAGAGAAGGATACTGATGAAAATGGGTTTGTGAAAAATATCCAGGATCTGATCATCCAGTTTGAAGGTGGTCTTTTCGATCCATTTCCGGGCCACCCTGCGTATCATCACATCGGCGATTTTGGCCAGTCCTGCAAAGACCAGGATGATGACCAGGGCCTGGAGGTAGCGGTTGGGTGCCACCTGTGAGAGCCATTCCAATAATTGTTCTTTGTTCAAGGCCATGATTTTTCTCGCTTTATTTCGTTTTTATTTCCCAAGTAAGGATTGGGCCTCAGCCAGCACCCTGTCCATCGTCTCAAGGATGTAATCTATATCTTCCGTTTCAACGGTCATGGGCGGTCTTATCTTTAGGATATTGTCATGGGGGCCTTCGCTGCCCATGAGAATCCTGTGCTCCCGCATGCGGTTCTTCACGTAACCGGCCAGAACGGTCCCGGGTTCACGGGTCTGAGGGTCGGTCACCAGATCAAGGCCGATGAAAAGCCCGCAGCCCCGGACATCCCCCACAACTTCATATTTTTCCTGCAAATCCCTTAGCCCGGCCAGAAGTTTGTTCCCCATCTTTCTGGCGTTTTCCTGTAGGCGTTCATCTTCAACGATCCTGAGCACCTCAAGCCCCGTGCGGCAGGAGAGGGTGGAACCGCCAAAGGTGGAGAAAAACTCGGGTCCCTTGGCAAAACTGCCGGCGATCTCTTTTGTCGTGACCACAACGCCCAGGGGATGTCCGTTGCCAATGGGCTTGCCCAGAACAACGATGTCGGGAACGGCGCCCTGGTGCTCAAAGCCGAAGAAAAAGTCGCCAAGGCGGCCCAGACCCGTCTGCACCTCATCGGCAATACAGACCCCGCCCGCGTTCCGGATTTTTTCATAGACAGCCGGCAGATAGCCTTTGGGCGGGATGATCTGGCCTCCCACGCTGGGAAAGGTTTCGGCAATGAATCCGGCCAGTTTCCCTTTTCCCGCGCGGATATCGGCCAGGGCCCCGTCCACCAGATCCGCATATTTTTGTGCAATATCTGCCCCGCCGCGGCGGAAACGGCCGCGGAAGTTGTCGGCCACCTCGATCAGGTGGACCCATTCCGAGGGGCCGACCCCGCCTTTGGCGTTAAACTTGTATGCCGAGATATCGATGCAGCCGGTGGTGTTGCCGTGATACCCGTGGTCCGGAGTGATCATATCCCTGCCCCCGGTATGGGCCCGGGCAAGCCTCAGGGACAACTCGTTGGCTTCGGAACCTGAGTTGACAAAAAAGCAGATGGACAGCGGTTCAGGCATGTAGGAGGCGATCTTTTCGGCAAAGGCAATCTGGGACGGATGCAGATAGCGGGTGTTGCTGTTCATGCGTTTCAGCTGGTCGGCGGCAACCGCCTGGATCCGGGGATGGGCATGGCCCACGTGGGGAACGTTGTTATAGCTGTCCAGAAAGGGTCTGCCCCACTCGTCAAACAGATGGGTCTTCCAGCCGCGCAGGAACATGATAGGATCGGTGTAGGTCAGTTTCAGGTTCTGTCCGAACCTTTCCCTTCGCTGGGCCAGGATCCCGGCCTTGGAGGGCGGTTGATAGACAAGTCTTTCATCCTCAAGATTCAGGAGAGCCGCCGGATTGGGATAAAGACTGGACCAGAAAGTGCGTTCATCCGGGTCCACGGCCCCGGGCCAGTTGGGATCAACATGGATCAGACCTGTTTGAAAGTGCAAATGCGGCGCCCATCCGCCGTTGTGATCCGGTTCGCCCAGGGCTGCAAAGGCCTCTCCTTTTTCAATGGACTGTCCCGGCGCCATGGATCCGATGGATTCAGGATTCAGATGGCCGTAAAGGGTGAAAAAGGGAGAGCCTTCTCCGGTTTCATGGCAAAGAATGACCAGACCTCCGTAATCCAGGTTGTCCTTCCGGTTCTCAACGGCCTCCACCACGGCGTTCAGGGGCGCAAAGACCCTTGTGCCGGCCGGGGCAAAGATATCCACGCCAATATGGACGGTTCTGCGGTTGCTTGCCTTGAAAGGCCCCTTGTAAAAGGCCCTGTCCGTATAGATCAGGCGGGGTTCCGCATAATATCCCAGATGAAAGCCTTGGGCTTCCACACCCAGGGTTCCAGCCTCATCAGGGGTCAGATCAAATGGATTTTGGGGCAGGGTGGAGTCGGCCACGGACAGGCTGACCCGGGGCAGGGCATCCAGGGACCGGCCCAGAACCGGGGCAAAGCCCCCGCGGTTTTTATTGAGCCATTCCATGACCGAACGGGCCTTGTCGTTAACCCCGAATCCGCAGGCCGCCCGCAGGCGGGCCGCTATCAGATCCGGATTGACCTTCTGGGACTCCAGAAAGGCCCAGGCCGGGCCCTGGGATATCAGGACGTATGGATCATCGGGCTTTTCCCGGGCCATCATGGTGGAGTTGACCACGGAAACGGCCAGGCGCAGGCGCAAAAGGGGCCAGATCATATCGATCTCTTTTGGGGAGAGCGGACACTCGCTGTGAAAGCCCTTTACCAGATTTTCCAGGACGCTTTCCGGGTCCGGGTGATCCAGTACCATGTAGGCGGCGGCAATGGCCAGATCGCAGACCACAGGAGAGAGGCACATATCCCCCAGATCAATGATGCCGGAGACGGCAGGAGGAGCTTCCAGACTTCCAATCACCAGGATATTGTAATCGTTGATATCGTTGTGAACGGCCTGGGCGGGCAGTTCGTCCAGATCCGTCTTGATTCCGGAAAAATCATCCAGGATCTGTTGGAGGACCTTTTGCCGGGGTTCATCGGCAATCATTCCAAGGTGTTCTCCAATCCAGCCGCCCGAGGGCAGATGCCATTTAAATTCCCGGTGCAGGGCTGAATGATGAAAACCCTTCAGAGCATTATCCATGGCCCCAATGGTTTCTCCAAGTTTTAGGACAAGGTCGCAGGTCTTGGGTTTGAATTCGGCCCAGGTTTTTCCCTCGATGTTTTCCAGCATCCAGAGAATCCGGTCGCATCCTTTTTCGTCTTTGCAGATTTCAAAGGGCCGGCCTTTTTGGGAGGGCACAACCAGGGGCAGGGAAAAGGCGTTAAGGTGATCCAGCGCAGAGCATTGCAGGTCCACAATATCGGTCGGACAGCCTTCCCGCATCACTTTAAGAATATGGGTGGAATTGATCCGGAAATTCAGATCATACTCACCGTCCAGCCGGATAAAGGCCCCTTCAATGCCCCAGAGATCTTGAACCGCCCCCTGCCAGTGCTTTGTCATGCATGTCTCCAAAAATAAAAAAGGGTAAAAGATTTCTTCATGGCATATTTTGCCCGGCGGGACAATACCTATTTTTGTTTCACATCGCTCTTGAAACTATTGTATCCCCCATAATTCGCAAATCTTGACAACCATTTTTTCAGGGCCTATCATTGCCAGGCTTATTGTATAGAATATCGGAGCAAATGATTTAAAAATATGACCGGCTTTTAACGAGGCTTTATTTACAAGAGACGTTAAACCCAATGTTTTCAACTACACCTGCAAGAATACTGTTAATTACAGCCCTGGCTCTGACCGCTGCGCTTTTGGGATTATTTGGCAGGCTTTCTGTCTGGCAGTGGCAGCATATTCAGCTACATTCGACCATAGAAACGCTTGGAGGTATAACAGCTTGCCTGATTTCCGTGATATTGTTCATCCGGTCCCAGGAAAAACTGAATGCTTGCCTTGCTATGCTGGCAACCGGGTTTGCAAGCATGGGCGTGCTTGATACAGCCCATGCCATAAGCCAGCTTGGTGATTCCTTTATTTTTCTTCACAGCGTCGCCAGCCTGTCTTGCGGTTTCTTTTTTGCTTCGGTCTGGTTCAGCAACAAACGGCGGTTGGGAAGCCTTTCCGAACTGCGTTTCATATACTTTGGATTTATTATTCTGTCGATTTCAATAGGGTTGAGAGCGCTGTTGTTTCCGGCTGATGTACCCAAAATCATGCCCCTGTTTGACGGTGGATTTACCATGGCCGCAGTCCTGATCAATCTGACAGCAAGCCTCCTGTTTATTGCTTCAGTATTCAAGTTTTATCAGATGTACCGGCAACAGGGAGACCGTCAGTATCTTCTTTTCGCCTGCCTGGCGTATCTGTTTGGAATTGCCGCTATCATTTTTCCATTTTCAAGGCCTTGGAACGGTATGTGGTGGGCCTGGCACCTGGTAAGGCTGTCGGCTTTTTTCATCACGCTGGTGTTTATTGCAAAGCAGTATGGAAAATATCTGGGAGCAAAACAAGGGGATGACTAAATAATGAAGCTATGGTCCCCCTTGCTCAAAGCACCTAAATACCTGGTGTTCTGGATGCTGGCCGACGCAGTATATGTTTTTCTTCTGTCTTTTTTTCTGGACACAGGAATCCCATTGGGCTTTTCCAGGTTTATCTTTGTCCATCTGCTGGCCATAGCTGTGGGGGCCATGGTGATGTTTACCGGACTGGGAGCCGGGGTGCTCTGGATACCGGTTTTGACTTTTTTAAATATCAGACCTTCCGAAGCGGTTGCCATTTCTATATTTACCCAGATTGCCGGTAAAGGAACGGGCTCTCTGACCTATCTTTTCAATGGTATGGTGGATTCGAAAACGGCGGTTGCATTTATCCCCATGGCTCTGGCAGGGGTGACCATGGGCTTCTGGGCCGGCTTTTATATCCCCATGGCCTACGAGCGACTCCTGCTTTACATCTTTCTGCTCATTGCCGGCTATTTGCTGATGAGAACCATCCAGTCCCTTCATATCCATGATTCGGATATTGACAAAAGGTCGGCTTCAGACACGCCCATCCACTATGCCAAAAGCTATCCCGTGGTCATCCTCTCTTCATTTTTCACCGGCCTTCTGAGCATCGGCAACACAGATTGGCTCATCCCTCACATGACGACCAAACTCAATATGCCCACGTCCCGTGCAGTGGCCACCAGTCTGTTCATCATGTTTGTCACCATCCTTTTTTACCTTTTTCTGGTCTGTGTAAGTGTCTGGTTTGGGCATGCATCCTGGCCCCAAGGGACCTCCCTATTGTTTGCAACCTGCAGCGGCGTTATCATGGGAGGCCAGATCGGTACACGCCTGATTCGTATTCCATGGTTTAAAAAATATCAGAAACATACGTTTATCATATTGCTGGCCATGTCCATCATCCATCTTTTATGGTAGGCCAACTGTTTGATTTTCATCCTCAACCCGATCATTGTAATTCCTGGAATGGTATGTTTTTTTCTAAAAAATATTGATAATAGGTGCGCTGTCCTTCGAGTTCAATAAATTTGCGGCTATAATTTTTGACAGCAAAGCCTCCGGGATTTTTTTTCTTATTTATCCTAGATAATAAATATAAAAAGCCTCTCTTATTGACACTCCCGGTTTTTCATAATAATGAAACCATAGGGTTTGGGGCAAAGTTTTTTCCTGCTCGGATTTCAATCTCTTTTCAAATTATTGAGTTTCAATTTTCTATTCAGCGACATTTGATTTTTTTCCAGCAGTATAAAACCTGGGAGGAAATGGAAGAACTCTTCATTGATCAAATTTGCCCGGTTTTGTCCAGAATATCAAATTTAATATATATCGAAGAGAAAGTGATGCCATGAAAGAAGAGAATAAAGGGTTCCTATCCTGGCTAAAGGATAATTGGCCATGGTTGGCGCCGGTTTCCTATATTTACGTCACTTATGTTGGAATGGTTCAGGCATATAATCTGTTTAAAAATTTCGGCCTGTCCATATTTGAATTTGCAGAACTCAATGATTTTCTTCTGGCGGCATTTCAAAATCCTTGGTTTTTTCTCTTTGTTCTTCTCCCGTTTTTATTCACCGGGATTTTTCTTGTCGCGATTACCTCAATCAAGAAATGGGTTCTGTATAGAGGAGACAGCTTTCAATCTCCGGGAAGAATAAAAGCGGCAAAATTCTGTTCCATTCTTATCCTCGGTGGTTTGGTGATCCTCTTTCCGATCTGGGCTCAATTAACTTCAAAAGAGGACGTTCTTGCGGATGAAAATAGAAAAATCCGTCTGCTCGTGAGCCAGGGAGATAAATCAAAAAATGTTTCCGGATGGATTGAAAAAATGCGCCTTATCGGGACAACTGAAAAATTCATATTTGTGTATAATGAAAAAACAGATACGAAAATAGCGATCCCCCAATCAAATGTATATCGCTTGGAATTTAATTGGAACAATAACGGAAATACGGGCTTGGGATACACGCCGGAGCCTGGCCTTTTTAGAAATGTCAGAATTGAAAATTTTTTTTCAGAACAAAAACAAAAAACCGGATATGAATTGATTGATATTTTTTGCTGTTTTGATATGGGTGAGCACCAAGCCTCAGATTCATCATCCGGGGATGAACACTTATTAAATTCCATTGTTGAAAAAATCAGAAATAAATCAAAAAAAATGCATTTGGGGCAGTTAATTATTGTCGGAGGAGTAGATAAGATAAAGCTGTCCCATGCCAGAGAAAAACAATATGGCTCTAATTTAGGGTTAGCACAGGCAAGAGCCGAATGGATTTCTGACTATTTAAAAAAACGGCTGGGTCCTTATTTAAAAAATTGTCAGATTTTAACATTGGTATCCGGGCCCAAAGAATCATTGAGATCAAACATTGATATCGAAAATTGGGATGAGGATGAGCATTTTCGCGAAGATAGAAGCGTCCGGATTTATGGAAGCTGGTTTGCCAAAGAGTGAATCGATTCTAAAAAATTGAGGGTTCAAGATCTGCCCCTGGGATTTTCTCAGAATTTTCCAAAAACCCCAAAACCGTCCTGGGTGTTACGGTTCGTTCCGGTATATTTAAAAATTTTGATTAGGATATTTGCGACTTAGGCAATACCCGTTAATCACAAGAATATTTATAACCGTGGTAATTGGCGATCGCCAAGCCTGCTGCAATACCCTTAAATTCACTGTGGGCCTTTACCCTGCCTGGAAAACGGTTTGCAAGCATACGCTGTACCTCTGGAATCAAAGAGGATCCGCCGGTGCTTATCAGATGGTCAACACACTCTTCATCCAATCCGGATTTTTCCAGAATGCGGTCAACTGCACCGTCGATCTTATCCAATAGGCTTACAATGATTTGTTTAAATTCAGGTTTGGTAATTTCAACTGAAAGGTCTAATTCGGGCACTTCGATCAATGCGATATCCTTTTCAGACAGGGAAATCTTGGCCTGCTCAATCGCCTTAATGACTGAATAAGAATAGTTCCAGGTAATTAATTCCCGCAGTCTGGTTAATTTTTCTATTGTCTTTTTGTCTTGGCGGTTCGAGTAAAGTGCAGTGTCTATCTTGTCCAAATAATCTTCGTGGTTAAGGGTATGGGTCTGATGCCAGTTCAGGAGACCATCCTCAAATTTTGCAAAGGGGAACAATTCTTCGGCTACAATGTCTAAATGTGCGGTCCTGACAATGAGGCCCTTTCCAAGTTCCGGAAAAATTTTGGTCTCGTATATTAATTGGTTAATATGATCCCCGCCGATAGGAATACCGTGGGTTGCCTGAATGGAGAATCCATTGGATTCGATTTTAATGACGCACAAATCAAGGGTCCCGCCACCAAAATCAAAAGCGAGTAATCGCTCCCCTGCACAGGGTTTCTCATCCGCCATAAAGCTGATAGCCGCCCCCAGAGGTTCCGGGAAAAATTCAGGCTCCGGCAGTCCGGAATACCTGACGGATTTACCAAGCTTTTCTATGGCCATCCTGTTTCCTCCAATTGTATCCTTTTCAAACTGGACAGGTCTTCCTATATGGATTGATAAAGGTTTTTTGTATATGCTCCTGTGCAGCCGTCTTTTTATGTGAGCCAAGATAGGTGTGATGAGCGCCTCAACATTGTACTTGATTCCAAAAATATCGATTGTCTCTATGCTTCCCATGCCCAGCCATCGCTTTAGACCCCGTAGCAGAAGGCCAGGCATGTTCTTGTCGACCTTTGCATGAACATCAAGGGCCACAGTAGTATCGCCACCATTGTCCTCGCGTCCTCGCAGCATGTTGCTCTCACCGTGGGTGACTCGAATGGTTCCCAAAGAAACTTCTTCCAAAATGATCTGTCGTCCTTGGTTGAATTCAAGATAATTGTTCAATGCTTCGGTTCCAACAGTTGCAGTGTAATCCCGATCCATATAATTCGCAGTTGGCATGACGACATCATAACCATCTTCATCGTCAATGGCAATATACGACACGGTCCTGCCATCGAAGATGGCCAAGGTGGAATTTGTTGTCCCAAAATCCAAGCCGATTCCAAGCATGATCTGTTCCTTTATAGAAAAGCCCAAAAGGCAATTATATTTATGACTTATGAGTTGGGGTTTCAATAAATATCACAACAAAAAAATAAAGAATAAACTGTGAAGCTGTAGTCAGGTCAATACCGCATTAAAAACAAAATACCCAAGCGCAAGTCTTGCAGGATCATGGACATCATACTGGTTAGGGGCATGGGTCAGGCAATAGAGTCGCAGTGGGAGACCCCAAGAGTGGAGGGTTGGCAATAGATTTTTTGGGGTCCTTAATGGACCAGGGACCGTGCATCAAACATCGGCAAATGCACATCAGCCTTGATCCCGATGGGTGACCGGCGTGGATCAGCTCCGCAACCCCGCAGGTTGAAATAACAGGCGGGAAAAGATATGGAAACCGGTTATTGGTATATCTGCGCCATGCATGGCCTGGGCCCAGTTAGTCAGGATATTGAGCAGTACCTGCTGGATTTTGCTGGCCTGGCAGGGAACGGCAGGAAGGTTGTCGTCGTATTTCCTGGTGATCTCAATTTGTTTAAAATCATACTCTTTTTTTTAATGATTCGTATTTTAAATCATCTCGTCTGGAAAGTAAGGAATGAAAATTGATTAACCCGGGCAATAAATATTTGCCCGGGTTATGTATCTATGGAATTAAATTTTAAACGTGGACAGAATTTCTTTTAGTTTCCCGGATAATTGAGACAGGTTCGATGCATTGTTATTGACACTCATGCTGTCCGCTGACATCTTTTCTGATAGAGCGTTTACCTGGACGATATCTTTTGCAATACCATTGGAGGCAACTGAAATCTGCGCCGTATTTTTTCCGACCTCTTTAACCCCCTGGGAGGCATTTCCGACATTCCCTGAAATTTCGGATGTGGCAATGGATTGCTCTTCCACTGAAGAAGCGATGGTTGTAATGATATTATCAACACCATTAATGACGTTGGCCACATCGGATATTTCGTCCACAGAGGAACTGGCGGATGACTGAATCCCTTCGATCTTATTTTTGATTTCTTTGGTGGCCTCTGCCGTCTGACGGGCTAAGTCTTTAATTTCTGAGGCGACAACAGCAAATCCTTTACCCGCTTCTCCTGCCCTGGCCGCTTCGATAGTCGCATTGAGTGCCAGGAGGTTGGTCTGCTCCGAAATATCATTGATGGTGTTCGTAACCTCACCAATATCAAGGGCCGCACGGCCTAAATCCTCCATACGGACGGAGGCGGTTTGGGTTTTTGATACAGCATCACCGGAAATCGCCTTGGCCTTTTCAGAGTTGGCCGCGATTTCATCAATGGTGGCACTCATTTCCTCGGTGGCAGAGGCCACCATGTCAATATTGGCAGAGGCCTCTTCCATGGCAGCGGCCACCGAGCTGATATTGGCATTCATTTCTTCTGTGGCAGAGGCAACGGTCTGGGAATTATTCAAAGTCTCTTCTGCTCCAGATGCCAGGCCTCCTGCCAGGACAGCCAAATCAGATGATGCCTGATCCAATTCCTGTGCATTGCCTGAAATGATGGTCAAAAGGCCTTGAAGTTTTTCCATAAAAAGGTTGAACACTTTTGCTAAATCACCGATTTCGTCTTTTGATGTCACTTCCAAACGCCTGGTGGTATCGCCTTCACCTTGAGCAATATCATTGAGGCTATCCACAACTTGCCTGACCGGTTTTACGATGACAGCACCTGCAATGTAATAGATGGCCCCGAAAAGAATCAGCATCGTAACAATACTGATAATAATACTGACATTCCTCTGAAACCGGGCCTGGGAAAGGACTTCTTCCACAGGCGCTCCTACAGCGATGTGCCAGGTTTTACCTGTACGACCCAATTCAATGGGAGAAAAAATAAAATTCGTTTTCTTGCCGGTTTTGGCAGAAGTAATGATTTCAGTGGCATGCTCCCCCTTGGACAGGGCATTCATAGTTTTTTCAGAGAAAAAATCTTTGGCAGGCTTCCCCACCAATTTTTTCAGGGGATGGGCAGCAACAATGCCAGTGTCGGTGATCAACATACCGTATCCGGAATCATAAGCTTTAATATCTATGACAAGTTCATGCATTTTTTCCATGGAAAAATCGGCACCAGCCACCGCAACAACCTGGCCATTGTACTTAATCGGTACGCACACCGATATGACAGTAACCTTTTTCCCTCCGATTTCATATTCAACAGGTTCGGTGACCATTTCTTTGCCTGTAGCTCTAGGGTAAGAGTAATATCCTGTACTTGTACCATCTTCATATTCCACGCAGGGTTCAATATGAATTCCGCCCACCCGATTCCAATAGGCAACGTATCTACCCGTATCGTCATGCCCTTCAGCTCCTTTGAATTCATTGTCCCGGCCGTCTAGGGCATTCGGTTCCCATATATTCCAAACCCCCAGGAGGTTGGGGGTATCTTCCAATATCTGCCGGATCAGATGGTTCAGGGTAGATCTTTCCGGGATTTTGCCATCTGCTTTAAAACCAGATAGAACCTGGGCCAAAGTTCGTGCTGTATCCAGGGCCTGATCTATTTCATTTTTAATCTGGTTGCTGAATTTTTCTGTCATAATTTCAGTTTTTTCCTTGGCCTCGGTTTTAGAAGCCTTAAAGGAATTAATCGTGATTACAGAATTTGAGATTGCCAATGAAATAAACAGTAAACTACAAATTGAGAGCAGCAGCTTGCCTCGTAAACTCAGGTTCATTTTTTCTCCGTTATTTAAAATTGGGTTGCTTGGATAATCGCGAGCCTTCGGTAAATAAGTTAAAGTTCAATTTTTTTCTCAAAACCAATATTTGGAAGCAAAATAGTATAGAAATAGATAACTAGCGTCAACTCCTTTTTGAAACCTCCATGCTGAAGAGGGATTGGGTTCTGCCCTGCCGGAGCCCGGGTGGAAAGGGGGGGAAGTCTGCTTTTGACTCTTGGAAGATATGAGACAAAAGTAGTTGAGATTCAGGCGTTGACTACTAGTATGAGCTTGCTTCCGCTATTCAATATCCAGTTTGTGAATTCGTCGCCCTGGGCTATCTTTTGTAGTTTTAGTACGGGCTTTTTTAAATAAACGGTTTCGTATTTAAAATGGAATTTGGCAGGTTAACGGTCCTGTTTGGTTGAGATAATCTTCTCTGGCGTTTATGTCGTAAGAGAGCAGAAATTTAATATTTTTTATGAAGAGAAATGATAATAGGTATATGTCCCCCGAATTTTCGAATTTAAAATCATGCACGGAAAACAATCAGGGATCGATATTTTCTCAAAGTATGATGATTCAGCAAGGGAAACCACTCATGGATGTGGCCGGGAAGGGAACGGGTATCTGGAACAACAAAGTCTCTTTTTTTCATCCCGATTTCATCCAGGAAATAGACAAAGGCCTCCACCGCTCCATTCTGGTGTTCTCCCAAGACCCGTACATTGAGCATTTCGTTTTTTAGCGCGGAAGAAGCTTGTTCGCAAAGGTTATGGAAAAGCCAATCCGGTTCGTTGGCACAGTGCAAGGCTCCGAATAAAACAATGTGACGAGATCCCGCTTCAAATGTGCTCCAAAAGTTTTGAGCAATGGACCGGTCACGCGGGTTCAAAGAGCCATGATGATTCTCCGCCTGTGTATCGGTTTGTTCAATACCAGAAATCCTGATATCCGGATTCCTGCCCCTGACGGTGCGGAGTATGTTCATTATATCGGCATCCAACAGGGGGAAATAATCCCTGCCCGCCTCCATTCTCTTGATCAACCCCTTCAATTCCCCGGGGGTGGCTTCCAGCATGAGAACATCGAAGCTGAGAGCTGGGAAAAATTTTTTTGATAGAAAGCTACGGGTGGATTCCTCATGAAGTTCACCCATGCACAATATTTGAAAGTTCGATTGCCCAAGACGGGCAAGCCATTGCTCTAATGGGACAAGATTGGATGTAAGGCATTGCCTCATGGCGGCTTTTTCAGGCTCCGGCAGTTGCTTAAATAATCCCAGGGCGTTGACCGCCGTCTGATGATGGAGAGGATGCTGAATACGCTCCAGCTCCACCGGCCCACTGGGAGGACCCGGATATTCCTCAAGTATCCAGTCATAAACAAATAAAAAAAACAGGATAAGGACATACCCGCCTAAAGTGGCCAATATGACGCGGACCAGGGGTGAGTCCATCTGGAAAACTCCACGAGCCCCGTGCAGATCAAGGGCTATTTGACGGATGTTAAAGTTTGAGAGCAGCCTGAATAAATATCTATCGCAATTCCGGACCCATTCCAACTATAATTCCGGGATTATATGTTTTTTGTGAAGAGAAATGCCAATAGGTATACTGCCCCAGATTACCAGGATTATCATAGAATTCGGGACCGGATGAACCGGGGTGCAGTGTTTATAAATTTCGTTCAGGACACATCATGCTTGCTTCATCGGCCCGCAACGATATGCTACACTTTCTGTCAATCATGTTTTCGTGTGTCCTGTTCCCGTGATGCCAGAGATGAAAAGCCATATAGACAAAATAGTTCTCTACAAACGCAAAAATTTTTCCTTCCTATTTTTTGTAATCAGTATCGCGGTTTCTTCTTAATATGCCGGAGAAGCCGATAAGCCCAAATCCAATGAGTAATATCGTCCCAGGCTCAGGAACCGGTTCAAAAAACAGGTTGTCCAGGCCTAGGCCTGCTGAAAAATCGGATACAAGCGCAATTCGGTAAATAATATCACTGGAAGAAGTGAAAGAAAAATTATCTCCAATCCAGGTTGACTGGCCGGACGCCATCACCGCTGATGCCAGTAACAGATCGTGTGCACCATAGGCATTAACCGTTAAAATTCGCCGGGTTTATCCGGTTCATTTTTGCTATTGAATTCTATTTTCATCAAATACTTCCCTAAGACACAAAAATCCGGTATTGTTTTGTCGACGATATGGTTTTTGTACTCCAAATTAGATACCGGTCACGAATTCACAAACCTTATTATTTGAGAACAAATTTCGTGTGCTAAAGATGAAGATTTTAATAGGTATAAAAACTAAGTTGTCCGGCTAACTAAAATAAGATATAAAATCTTTTTATTGAAATCAGCCAAGCATTCATCCCGGCTACCGACATTTTTTCCCGGCTGATAGCGCAGTTCACAAAATCTGTTAACAATAAATACTGCAAAATGAACTTTCTAAATATCAAAGAGACGATTTTATACTATTTCCCCATATTGGTCGGAGAGCCCGGAAATATTTTAATTTTCCTGATGCTTCTGGGAATCGTTTCTTTCTTGATTAACCTTTTTAAGCAGCAGATTGAAAAAACCGTTGATCGAGTTTCCGACGATAACAGGGAAAATATAAATCAATTTTTACGAAAGTATACCATTCCAATCCTGTTTGTTTTTTTCTTTGTATTATCCATAATAACGCAAAAATGGATTACAGGGGGAGCCATTGCCATCGGCTTTGGGTATTATTTTTTCATTGGAAAACGAATGCCCAAACCATCCTTTTTTAAGGCTTCTTTAGTTTTTTTTATTTTGTTAATTCCAACGGCATTTATTGGCGACCTTGCCGTTTATGATTACAAATTAACAAAAAATGACGAGAAATTTAAAGTTGTTTTCATCTTGTCCCCCTCTAATGAACCTAAATTCATCACCCGCTTTGAAGCGTTCACCAATACATGGAAAGCCATCAAACAATCTGAATTCGTAACAGGTCAAAAAATCAAAGTTTTTCCGGAGCCCCGTCCTCGATCATTGCTTAAATTTTCAAGCAAGTACTCCATGGAGATTGAAAACAATATTGTCCTTTACGGCATTGAAAAGGTAAACCCAATTGATATCGTTGTGATGTGCCAATGGCTATCTTCAGATGAGGATACAGATTACTTTAGAATCAAGCTCTACCGCCTTAAAAATAAGCCCAGATTACTTAAAATAGCGGATAGCTGGGAAGAGGCTCCGGAAGATATATCGGACTGTAAAGGCTCACTTGAAGATGTCATCAAAGCAGCAAAACGAATGATTTTGGATGATACCTCCCCCTCAAACCAAGAGACAGAGACAACAAAAGGAACAGTCAAAACTGAGGATAAAAAAATTAAAAGCGGATATTCCAAAGAGTTGAATACACTAAAATTTCGGTATGATACATGATTGGTTGGGCAGATAATGCAATTTAAAGTTCAAAAAACAAGCAAGATAATTATGCTCATCGGCCTTATTTTAGTCCTATCGTTGGGATACAGCCGCTATGACCGAATCCGTTCCATTCCGCATATGTTTAAATACTTGCCCACGGACATGTCTGTATTTGCGTTATCCTCTTCTTTTGAGACCCTTTGGTCGGGCCTCGAACCTCACTTTGGCAAAGAGTTAAATGAAACCCGCCGGTCACTTGAAAAAGACGATGAGCAGATTGATCCAAGCAAAATTAAGGAATTATTAGGCAGTATACTAGAACTGCATTCCATGCTGAAAGATAAAGGAATCAAAATCAATTCGCCACAGGATTTAGCCGACTTTGGCTTGAACCCAGCCCAAGGCTTTTTATTTTCAATATCCGGACCTTTGGAAGAGTTTTTATCAAACTTGGAAGAAGTTCCGGCGGTATCAATCGTTTTACCGGTTTCAAACCCTTTAAAATTCGAAGACCTGTTAAAAAAACTTGAAATCCTTGAGACAGACAAACCCAGCGTAAAAAGGGTCCCGGATCTGAAAAACCCCTTTACGGCCACTCAGATTTCAGAAGATTTTTTTATTGTTTACCCGGAATCCGGTATTGCCGTTGTCTCCAACCGCATGGAGTTGATGGGGCGCATACTTGATAATCCAAAAGAAAACTTTGATTTTTTCACCAATAACGATGCCTTGGTGAGATCGTTGAATTCTCAAGTTCCGGCAAGAGTAAAAAGTGATGGATGGGTAAGAATTTATGCCCATTCCGCTGCAATCCCTTTTATCAGTAGAGTCATGGCGACACTGAAGTTTCATCGAAACCATATTCTTTTGAACGCAGATTTCGGCATTGATCCCTGCAAGGTGAAGGCTGTAAATCGATTGACCAGCAGTAAAGGGTTGTTCAAGAGGTTAGAATCCCGGATCCCGGTAAAAAGCGGATTCAGCGTAAATATCAGTGACAGCAATCTGCTCTATTACAAAGACCTGTTAATGAAATATGGAGATCGATCCGTTAGAGACACAATTAGAAATTTTTTTCATGGCATTTTAAACGATACCAAAGAGATCCATTCCATTGAAGAAATGGGATTATTTGCCGTTGGAACACGTGGATTGATTCCGGATATGGGAATGGTATTGAAAATATCAGAAACAGATGCGGAAAATTTTGTTTTCGAACTTCAAAAGCGATTCAGAATTGTGCGGGATAAAAAGATTCTCACTGCAGCGATTAAGAGCTACCAAACCGGAAATGATGCCGATATATCAGATCTTATTTCCGCAGGCAGGCTTTCAGAAAAAAAACAACCTTTATGGCATCGTTATAGGATGGACTCTGGAAAAATGATAGCGGGGCAATTTGAAAAATCTGACTTTAATGGCCAGACCTATCAATTTCAGGAATCGGGTTACTCTTTTGCTTTTCTTTACCCGCCCATGACCCGGGATGACTTTACCTATTTATCTGAAGAGTATGACATGGATCAGATAGACACCAAAGCCTTATTGAACGATGGATACCGGCTTTGCAGTGTTTATTATAAGGATCAACTGCTGATCGGGACGGATGCTGAGACATTGAAAAAGCTCATAAATGAAAATTATGGTGAAATCAATAAACCGGATTTACCGGCAATCTACAGACTGAGCGGGCACGGCCGGTTCAAGGCTTCCGTTTATTGCAGTCCCAAATGGATCATTGACCAGGGGCTGCTGAATCCGGACAAGGACCTGCAATCCATGATCCGTCAGAATTTGATCGATCTGGGAAAGTATCGCCATCTTTTGCTATTATTCTCTACAAAGGATAGTAAGAATGAAATCTCCGTATCCGCCGTCATCAGAAAATAAGCTTCAGCATATCTCATTGAGAAATGTCATAAAACGGTATGGTCCAAAGACCATACTTGAAATTGACAGGCTCGATATCGATTCCGGAGATGCAATATTCTTATATGGCCGGAACGGGGGAGGGAAAACCACTTTGATACGGATACTGGCAGGGACAATCACGGTTTCAAAAGGAAGCGTCACCAGATCAAAAGAAAGCCGGAAATTTAATACCGTATTTATCCCCCAGAATGGGGGACTTTACAGACAAATGACAGTCAAAGAAAATTTTCAAATCTGGGCACATTTATACAAACAAACATTTGGAAATGATATTGAAAAACAATGGGTTGTTCAAAAATTGGGTATGGAAAAATATTTGGAAACAAAAGTCAGGGAGCTTTCAGGCGGATTATTCAAACTGGTTGCCATTGCCTGTGGAATCAGCGTTAATCCCCAGGCATTGATGCTGGATGAACCCTTCAGCGGAGTGGACGAAAAAAACAGGGATCGTCTGCATTCCGCATTTGAAGATCTTCAAGGCAATCTTGAATTTTTTGTTCTCACGGGGCACCGACCGGCCGACAGCATTTCCATGAATAAACAGATCCGCCTTTCAAGGGGGAGCATCTCCAATGACTGATCTTTGGAAAATCATTGTCAAGGATCTGATCATTTACGGCAATTCAAAGGGGATGCTTTTTTGGTTATTTCTTTTTCCGATATTATTGCTGATGTTAACCGGAGATATCGGTCTGAAGGACAGCCCCTTAAATCTAATTTTAATTTCAGGTGATGATGCTTATCCCGCCCCGGAAAAGATAGAAGATTATGTAACTGAATTATCCAATGTTAACATTGTGGGAAATAAAATCGAGTGCAACGATATCCGTCATTGCCTCATGGCCAATCAGGCAGATGGTGCCCTTGTCTGGGACCGGCAAAAAGAAAAGTGGTCTGTATACACACTGGATCGTTCAGGGAGTCAATTGCTTTCTATGATTGCTCAATCATTTTCCCAGGAGATATTTTCCTTTTCATCTGTCGTTCTGAACCAAGAAGTGGATAATCCGCCAAATCTATATGTTTTCTCACCTGCGAGATTTGGCAAAGATCTATTCAATGTGCCCATATTCATTACTCTTGTCATATGCCTTTACCCCTTTGTTTTTGCTTCAAGCAGCTATATTCGAGAAAGAGAAGGCGGAACCCTTGAAATCCTGCTGGCCTCTCCCGGAGGTTCTTGGCAGCACATCTATTGGGGGAAAATTATCCTTTCTATTATTCTGACGGTGGTGAGTGTCTCTCTTTTATTAATTTTTTCACAATACTGGTTTAATTTCGGGATGAAAACCGGGTTTATGGAAATTATGCTCGTGCAGGTGTTAACCATGCTTTCATCCGCCTTTTTGGGTTTTGGGCTTTCCACATTTTTGAGAAACAGTCAGGATGGCTACTTGATGTCTGCGATTTATTTGCTGTGCTTGATATTGTTAACAGGCATCATCTTTCCGATTCATCCTGATAGTTTCCTTATCAATGCAATATCTAAATTTTTCCCAGCCACTTTTTCTGCCGAAATGTTTGAAAACTGGCTGTCTTATGGAATTGAACTTCAATACTATTCAAAAGATATCATACCCATCCTGTTTCAATGTGGAGCCTATTTTATGTTTTCCTTAGTCGGCGTTCATTTGGAGAAAAAAAGATTTTAGCCAATGGAATTGTACTATAAGCGTCTATAAAATAATGGCCCGGTCTTATTTTTTTATCTTCCTGAAGACTCCGGCGTCTTTGAACAGTTCCCTATTGTCCCTGTTGGCTAAAAATGCTTTTCTCAGTTCGTCCGTGGTCTTCAGGCTGTCATCCACCACTTCAGTATTCAGTGTTCTGATCGCCAAACGGCCGTCCTTCAATCCATAGGAGGCAACAAAGAAAAGATTTTTCTCATCTTCTTTAGGGGGGCCGTCGTCAGTTCCGATAACCTGAAGCTGAACGCAGGACAAACCGCCGATTTTAATGGGATACCCCCGGTAGTAGATCTCATCATTCCCTCCCGGAGGATAATGAATCAGATATTCCGTGTCTGAGTATTTAAGAATGATCATCCGCTCTTCTTGCTGCGGAGGCTGACCCTCTTTGTTCTGGACCACCTTCCACACACCAAGAACTGCGGGATCCACCGCAATATGGTGCTCTTTTGTCAAAGGGGATTCGTATTGGCAGCCGGCAAGCAGAAAGACGACTGCGGTAAACATCATCATGGTGGTTTTCATTTTGGTGTCTCCTTGATAGATTGTGGTTGTCTCCACTGCATCCCAGGCTAGGGGTCGTTCCGGTATATTTAAAAATCCAGGTTAGGATAATTATTTGCAACTCAGGTAAAACCCGGCATTGCTTTTGTTATTCATGGCGTTTTCGGTGATAGTGGCGGTCTCCAATCATAGACATAATGTGGGGTCTTCGAGTCCTCAAAATTCCTGAAAATTGATGATTTTAACGAGTCTGTAGAATAAGTCATTTTTAGGCGGTAGTCATTTGCCGCTATGAAATTATTCTCAGCCTCTTGTTTTTTATTATTCTATGTTAATTCTGTCGTTAAAATCGATTACGCTATTGTAACTGTTTCTTAAGACCGCAATATCAGCCTCTGATAAAGAGAGATCTGTTCCCCCATGCCCTTCCTTTATGTGGCTGGGATCGAACCATACCGATGTATCTTTTTCAAATTATGCAAAGCGCAGAACAGCAGCCATTGACAATTAACCTTGATTTTCCCTCTCAAAGTGAACCTGTCCAACTTTATCGTATGCCGAATATGGCCAAACACCGGTTCTACTGTCCCGAGCCGCTTGGAATAAATCATCCGACCCAAGGCGGAGTCGATTTTTTGTTTCATCCTTTCCGTGGCTGTGTCCGGGGCATCTTTGTTCTTTGTCCCGCTATGAAAATATGCCACCGATCTCTTGGGAGATCTGTCTGGATGACGAAGGCATTTTGATCTGAGCTTACAAGGGCCGCAAGCGGATTTAGGCGCCTTGAATCGCGTTACAAAATTGCCCTGGGTATCGAAACCTCTGCCACTTCGGTAAAGCCGCTTTCCGGCCGGACACATGCAAAATTTAAAATCAGGATCAAAATAGAAGTCTTCTTTTGAATACAATTGGGATTTTTTCCGTTTTCCTGCGATCTCTTTACGATGCCTTTCTTTGTAGCGGTCATTATCTTTAAACCGGGGATCTCGTTTGCGGAACCGGTTATCGGCCACATAGGCGTCAATCCCTTCTTTAGCCAGCATATCCATATTGTCCTTGGTGTGAAATCCGCTGTCTGCTGTCAAAAGGGTCTTTTCAAAAACACTATCTTCCAGATTGCCCTTTGTGGATTCAATCATCGGTTTCAACAAATCCTGTTCTGGCCCTTTTCCATAGGCTTCGGCACCCACAATCACTTGATGTTTGCTGTCCACCATGGCCAGGCCGTTGTATCCCTGGATATAACCCTTTGATGATTTCATTTTGGCAGAATCGTTATCAGTGATGTTGGACTTTATGGGTTTGCCACCGGCACCCGGTTTATCATCATTGTCGTTTACCCATTCACGGATCTTTTTAATCTGCTTTTGAAGCGTTGCCATATACTTTGCATCGGACTCGATGATATTGTTTTTCTCTTCAATGTCATCGATTTGCCGGTGCTTTTCAATGATATGTTCTATGGCTTTTTCAAGTTTAAGGGCTTTTTTCTTAAAATCGGCCTTGGTGCCGCTCCATTCCTTTGAGGCATTGGAAGGCAGCTTACAGCCGTCCACAGCAAACATTTCCCTGCCGATCAGGTTCATCTCATCGCAGATAAGGATGATTTCTTGAAACAGAGCGACAGCCTCTTCATCCTGGCTGGAAACAAAATCAGCGATGGTCGTGAAATGGGGTCTCGTATGAGCGGACAGGGCCATGAAGATAATGTTTTCTTCGCAGCATTGGGAGATTTTCCGGCTGGATGTGATCCCCCTTGAATAAGCATAAAGAATTATTTTTAAAAGGATCCTGGGATCATAGGCAGGAGCCCCGGTATCATCGTTTTTATACCGTTTGTCGAAAACACTCAAATCCAGTTCATTGTCAATCAAATGACTGAGGGTATATTCGAATGTACCCGGCAGGATCTGTCTGTCAAAATAGACCGGAAGGAAAACACCTTGATCGTATGAATAGTCTTTATATTTGGCCATTTTTTACTCTTGTCTGGTCTGCGGTTTTTCTATTTGTTTTAAAGAAAAATCTAGCACAAATTGATAAGAATCTCCAGTGTTTTCAACCTTTTTCTACAGCTTCAACGTTGGAATCTGCGGCTTGTCCGTCAGCATGTCCGTTGTTGGAATTTATTTGATTTTTTCGTTTTGGCATCGATGAGTGATATGCTAAACCTGATCGGGGGTGTAATGTCGTTTTGTACGAGCCCGACTCTTACTAATTTTTTATAAATGGTGCCAGAATATCAAACTGTTTCTGAAGTTCTGCAAATCTACAATTACAGTAACTGTCTTGATCACAGTTCTCTTTGCGAATACTTTTTCGCTTTCTTTTATGCTTTTCACTATGCCAAATGGTTTGAAAATCATCCTTTTTTATATTCCCAATGCCTTTTGAGTTTTTATCATTTATATAGTTACAACAAATATAAACATCACCTTTTGGGTCTATGACTACATTCATTGGAGAAATCCAGCATTTAAAATTTTTATGGTATGGTATCTTAGCTATAGATAATGAAACTCGTTCTGGATGATTCGTTATTAATTTAGACTCTTCTAATGTATAAAATACTTCTTGTTCAATCTTATCTAAAGATTTTAATTCAGTGTCCCTAGTAGAACGAAATCTAAAATGATCTAATTCCTGGAGTTCATTATCTTTCAAATCATTACGGATATATTCTACGAATTTTTTACAGTTTGAATTTGTAAGTAAATACTTGATTCCTATTTTAGTATCATAATCAAGACTCGCTCGCTTTGTACTTAACAATGTTTTTATATTTTTTTTCCATAGAATAAAAGTATCATTTTGATCTTGTAGAGAGCTATGGTTTACTTCTTGGCACCGACTAACCCTTATATAATCATTAAAAGCACCAAGCGTTCTTTCGGGACAATATTGATGGAGATTTAGCCCGTTTGTAAGCAAACCAAATTTAATACCATTATTAGTTGATCTTACATCCTCAATTATTTTTAAAATTTGTTTAAAATTACTATGTTCAAGTGGCTCTCCTCCACCGGATAATTCAATCCGTTTGACGCCAAAAGAGATTAGATTATGAATAAGTTTATTTAAGATATCAATTTCAATTTCTTCATTTTTATCTTTAGAATTTTCAGAACTGGCATTCGTCCTGAGAGGCTTATACATACAATACGAACAATTTTGTTTGCAATTATATGTAGGGAAAATAATTGCTTGACGAGGCGGTTTGGGTCTTCGTTCAAAGTCGTATAAGTCGATATAAGTCTTCCAGTCTTTGCGGTATGATTTTAATATCGGGTCTTCAAATAAAGCTATTTTAGAATTATGTTTCCATAATTGTTCAAATTCATTTAGGAAACTCAAATAAGAACTTCTTTGTTTGCCTTTTATAATGAAAGTTGGTTGTTCATCAGCTTCTGGGTTTAAACCATATAGAGTTACGATCATATCATCATCTATTGAAATTAGTGAAAATGGCATATTAGTCGTCGATACTCTTAGCATTGGTCTCAAAGAAAGGTTGTTTATTTTAGCAATAACTTTTTCGTAAAGAGTGTCGATGGTGTCTAAAATCTTCTGCTTTAGGATTTGATTAGGGTCATCCAAGTTATTATATGAAATTTCTTTACTAACAGCTTGGATCTGGGTAACTTCTGGAGAATCGGGTGATAATAATAATATACGCATTTTTGTGTTACTGTTACACCAATTAATAAAAGCTTCGGTTTGAGCTCTATTCGAAAACGTTTTTGATAGTGATTGCCCCATAATAATTACTTCCTTAGGAGGCTTTCTTTTTGTATAGAATTTTTCCCACCACTCACCGCTTAGTGAACTTCTTTTATCATAAAAATGCTTTATACCCGCTTTTTTTTCCCCATGCTTAAAACGTTCAAATATTTCTATCCATGCTTTGATGTCACGACCTATTCCAATTGGGTATGCCATTTCATTCTATCCTAATTAAAATAATCTTTATAGCGGCGGATCCGCCTGAATGTTTGGGATCTCCAGCTTAAACAAGTAAAAAAAATTAACTCAACCAAGATGTTGACCGTAGCATCCTATTTTGTTGGACGATGCGGTGGATGAGTTATACCCTATATATATGGATTTTTCTAAAAAAATAGCTCTAAACTCATGAAGTTTGACATACCAAACAAAATTCGTAAGCAATTGTAAGCTATAAAATTATCCGATCTCATCAAATCCAGGCTTTGAATACGATTGCCAAAAAATCTGTAAGTCATTAAAATCATTCTCCTGCTGACGGAGTCAGCATTCGTCCAACGCGGTTCTGACCCTGCTGGGGTTGAGTGCCAACGAAACCCCAGTCGGTGTCCAGCACTATTGTTATGTCTATTTTTTTACATACTTGTCAATTTGTAATAAGAGCTTCTCAGGTTCCTTGCAATAACTTCTTTCAGGCAAACTATCCCAAAAACGTTCAATTGCTGTTCCAAATTCTATTAATGTTTCCTCATTTATATTGAGTACTTCATCAAGCAAACTTGTTCCATAGAGCTCTAAAAGTTCTATGTCTTCATGTTTCTTTATAATATCTGGACGCTTTTTTCTGAGTTCGGCAGCAGATGAACCCTCTCCATGTTTTACAACATTACAGACCAATCTCAATTGATCAATTTCCTTCAATCCCTCAACAGAACCTAAATCAACACCATAATGAATTAGTATTTTTTTTAAATCTCCGAATTTTGAAAAAATATGATTCATTGTGATTTTAAAATTACGCAAAAGCTCGTTATACAAAAAGTGCCGCATTTGTTGTTCAAACGCTTCATACAATGCAATATGCCAGGATGATAAGAGGGCATATCTACCATGATTTAACAAGTCCCAATGTTCAATAGCCTTATCCATGGCATAGTCTGCAACATCTGCAGGATCAATAGATTCAGGAGAATATGAATTATCAAACACCTCTTGAAAATAATCATTAGCATGTTCATCTGCTTCACTATCAATGTTTTCAAAAACTGTTTTAAGCTTAAGATTATATACATCAACAAAGTTTCTAATTTGTTTCTTCAAATATTGTTTGGTCATTTTAGGAAGATATAGTTGTGGTTTCAATTTTAACCTCAGAGACAATGTGATGTGTAGATCTGGATAACTTATATGACTAAATAGCTAACTGGAAAACACGCAGATGTGGAGGATATCCAGATCTTGCTAATTCCTTTATATGTTCAACGCATATCAGGATCGCTGGATCGTGTAAAGCCAAATTGAAAAATAAGGTTTATACATAACGGTAAAGAAAAAATGTTGTAAAGTGGAAAAGTTAAGATCCTACCGGACAGTTTGAAATTGCCATAGGCATAGCCACCTCTCACTGGGGACCTTCCAATAATCCCCAGTGAGAGGTGGCGGTGATAAGCCTTCTCGGATATATTTTTAACGCCAATCAAAAATATGTCCAAAAGGAGAAGAGCATTATGACCGCCAAAAAGAAATTAGCACAGAAAAGACTGACTTTGCTACAGCTTGCTGAAAAATTGGGGAACGTATCCAAAGCCTGCCAGATGCACAAGGTATCTCGAAGCCAGTTCTACGAGTACAAAAGATCTTTCCAGGAGTATGGATTTGAAGGCTTGATTGACAGACCACCAATCCCAGGACCACATCCTAACGAAATTTCTGAAGACACCAAAAATCGCATCATTGCACTTTCATTGGAAAACCCTGCTTTCGGCCAGCAACGGATTGCTGATCAGCTCGCTCTTGAAGGCCTTGCTGTCTGTGCAACCACGATCCGCAATATCTGGAAAAAGGCTGGAATGGAGACAAAATACAAACGCCTCTTAAAGCTTGAAGAGTCGTTGTCTGAAGATTTTGAATTAACAGAGACCCAGATCCGCTTGCTGGAAAAGGCCAATCCTGAGTTCAAAGAACGGAATGTGGAAAGCCATTACTCTGGTTACCTGCTATGCCAGGATACGTTTTATGTCGGGCGACTCAAAGGCGTTGGCAGGGTATACCTACAAGCCGTTGTTGATACATATGGCAGCTTTGCTTTTGGTAAGTTATACACCAGTAAGCGCCCGGAAACAGCGGCGGATGTCCTGTATGACAGGGTTCTTCCTTTTTACGAAGAGAACGATATCTGTATTGAGAATATCCTTACAGACAACGGTACGGAATTCAAAGGGCGGCCAACGATCCATTTGTACGAGATCTTCCTTGAACTCAATGATATCAATCACCGGAAAACAAAGGTGGCCAGTCCAAGGACGAACGGATTTGTGGAAAGATTCAACAGGACAATTTTGGACGAATTTTTCCGTACGGCTTTCCGGAAAAAGCTATATGAGTCCGTTTCCGCTTTACAGGAAGATCTCGACAAGTGGCTGCACTATTACAACTATGAACGGCCTCACCGGGGATACCGCAACCAGGGACGACGCCCATTTGAAACGTTTCAAATGGGTATAGAAATTAAAGGAAGAATGGAAAAGGAATCCGCCTAATAAAAAATAGGCGCCGAGAAGGCTGAGTGTACGGGAGGTATTTGACTTTTACATGTAAAGTTGTGACTGCTTGCATGATCCTCAACCTCAGCCTCCCGAAAAGATTCCGCAAACCAGGGGAATCAGGCAGGGGTGGGGCAAGGGGGTGTCGCGGCGTTAACGGCCAGGCTCGTCAGGACAGAAAGAGACGGCCGTTTCCGCTTCTCAACCGGCCAGGACGGCCGGTTGAGATTTAGCGTAAACCCCCTTGCCCCGCCCCTGCCGGGTAAAGCCGAAAGTCTTAAAATCTGAACCCATGGTCCTTTAAACTGGCTTTTTAAATTCCAGGAAGCCTGGCCGTCCGTAGAAATTCAAACCAGCGAATAATTGAATCCCTCCTCCCCCATGGTGACTTTGATCTTCTGGACCGGTTCTCCTGCGGCCATGCGGGATAAAAGCTCCCGGCTCATCTCGGGCAGCAGGGTGTTGGTCAGGATATGATCCACGTTCCGGGCGCCGGAATCCACCTCGGTGCAGCGCTCGGCAACAGCGTCGATGACGGCATCGTCGTAAGCGAATTCGATCTGGCGGTTGTCGGCCATGCGGCTGACGATGCGATTGAGTTTCAGTCTGATGATCAGCTTCATATTGTCGTCGGTGATAGGAAAGTAGGGCACGACCTTCATCCGGCCTAGGAAGGCCGGCTTGAAATGGGCCTGGAGATCCGGGGTGAGCATCTCTCCTAAAATCGTGGGCTCGGGGATGGTCTCAGGGTCGGCGCAGATCTTCATGATCCGGTCGGTGCCCAGGTTGGAGGTCAGGATGATCAGGGTGTTCTTGAAATCGATGACCCTGCCCTCGCCGTCCTCCATATACCCCTTGTCAAAGACCTGGTAGAACATCTCTGTGACGTCGGGATGGGCCTTTTCCACCTCATCCAGGAGAACCACGCTGTAGGGACGCCGTCTCACCGCCTCGGTGAGGACCCCGCCCTCGCCGTATCCCACGTATCCCGGGGGAGATCCCTTGAGGCCGGACACGGTATGGGCCTCCTGGTACTCGGACATATTGATGGTGATCATGTTCTGCTCCCCCCCATAAAGAAGATCGGACAGGGCCAGGGCCGTCTCGGTCTTGCCCACGCCGGAAGGTCCCACGAGCATGAACACCCCCGTGGGTTTGGAGGGATCCTCGATCCCGACATGGGCGGTCTGGATCACCTGTTCAACGGCGTCAAGGGCATGGTCCTGGCCGATGATCCTCTCCTTGAGCCGGCCGGAAAGGGAGAGGACCGTATCGATCTCATCGGTGAGCATGGAGCCTGTGGGGATACCGGTCCAGCCCGAAATCACGTCGGACACGGTGTCGCAGTCCACGGCAATATGAACCAGGGCCTCCTCTTCCTGGAGGCTTTGAAGCTCGGCCTCCAGCCCGGCCAGTTCGGCCTGTCTCGATTCAAGGCCCTCCTTTTCCTCTTCTTCACTGTCAAAGAGTCCCCGGATCTCTTGATGAAGCTCCCGGATCTTTTCGGCCACGCCCATCTCTTTTTCAAACCGGGCCGTGAGAGCGGACAATTGTTCTTCCTTTTCGGTTTTTTCCTCCAGGATCCGGGTGATCCGTTCGGAATGATCCCTGCCCAGGGCAACCTCTTTTTCCAGAATGGCCTGTTCCCGGCCCAGCTGATCCAGGTGGCGCCGTCCATCTTCAATGGCAGGGGGATCCGTGGTCAGGCCGATGGCAACCCTGGCGCAGGCCGTATCCAGGACGCTGACGGCCTTGTCCGGGAGCTGGCGGCCCGAGATATACCGGGAAGACAGCCGAACCGTCTCCTGGAGGGCCTCGTCCGTGATCATGACATTGTGATGTTTTTCCAGAAAGGGCGCAATGGCCCGCATCATGACCATGGCCTTTTCCTCGTCCGGCTCCTCTATCTTGACCACCTGGAAACGCCGGGCCATGGCTGCATCCTTTTCAAAGTACTTTTTGTACTCGGCCCAGGTGGTGGCGGCAATGGTTCTGAGCTCCCCCCGGGCCAGGGCCGGTTTGAGAAGATTGGCCGCATCCCCGGATCCGGCTGCGCCTCCGGCCCCGATCAGGGTGTGGGCCTCGTCGATGAAGAGAATAATGGGGATGGGGGAGGCCTTGACTTCGTTGATCACGGATTTTAACCGTTCCTCAAATTCGCCTTTGATCCCGGCCCCGGCCTGGAGAAGTCCCAGATCCAGGGTGTGGACGGCCACCCCCTGGAGAACCGGGGGCACGTCTCCTTCGGAGATTCTCAGGGCAAAGCCTTCCACCACTGCGGTCTTGCCCACCCCGGCTTCACCGGTGAGGATGGGGTTGTTCTGCCTTCGCCGGATCAGGATATCCACCATCTGCCGGATTTCAAAATCCCGGCCCAGGACCGGATCGATCTCCCCGTTTTTGGCCTTTTCCGTGAGATTGATGGTGTACTGGGCCAGGGCCTGGGCTTTCCCGCCCCCCCCGGCCGGCGGGGCAGGGCCGTCTCCACGGGTCCCTGGGGCGGCCAAAGCCCCCTCTTCCTGTTCTTCAACCGATCCTGAAGTCAGGTCTGAAAAAGAGTCGCCCAGGGTTTCAGCGGAGATCCTCTCAAACAGGGAGGAGGAGGAAACCAGGGTCCGGGCCGATTCCGAATTGGACAGCAGGGCAAGCAGGATATGGCCGGACCGGACCGAAGAGACTCCGAAATCGACGGATGCCAGAAGCCAGGCCTGTTTGATCATCTCCGGAATCCGGGGGGAGAGGGCCGGGGTCCTGGCATTTCCGGTCTTGAATTTTTCCATGACATCGGTGAGATCCCGGATCAGATGGGATTCGTTGATTTCAAAATAGGAAAGGATCTTGTGAAAGTCCGTATTCTGGATGTCCAAAAGCTTGAGAAAGAAGTGTTCCAGTTCCACATCGTAGTGGGTATGGGACAGGCACAGGCCTGCAGCCGATTCCAGGCTTTTCCGGCAGGCAGTGTTCAGCTTGCCGATCAATGACTTGAGATTTGATACGGACATTGGACTCTCCTTTTGTTTCGGTTTTTAGGCTAAGGGTATTGGGCTGAAGACCGAAGGGGGATAGGCTGCTAAACCCCTTCGGTCTTCAGCCTACCCACCTTCATCCGCTTTAGATCATTTTCCTCAAAGGTGATATACGGGTTTTCCGTAAACTCATGTCCGGGCGAGGCCGCCCAGGTGGTCCAGCCCAGAAAGACCCGGCCCGGGCCCTTTTCCCCCAGGACGCAGGAGGGGACCTCCTCTTTTTTGAGGAAGACCCGGATTTCAAATTCAAATTCGATCCCCACCATGTACCGGATCAGGGAGAAAACCGGCAGAAGAAGGTCTCCCATGGGGATGAACCGTGTATAGGCAGTGTAGTCTATTGGGCCCAGGTTAACCCTGAATTTGGTCTGGCACTCCCGGACACGGGTTCCGCAGACCGCATCAATACCCAGGGAGGCATTGGCCGAACCCAGTTTTGTACAGTCCTGGGGTTCCAGGGGAACATCTCTTTCCACAAACTGGTCCACCCGGGTGGGGGCCCCGGAAAAATATTCAATGGCCGCCTCAATCCCGGCGGCCGAGGCCACGGGCAGGGAGAGAAGTCCGGCGTAAAAGGTCAGGGATTCCCGGGGCAGTCCCAGAAGCCCGACCATGCCGGAGGTCCCGAGTCCGGCCAGGCTCAGGATATACCGGGACAGGCGGTCCCCGGCCCCGGGCGCATAGTTCTCCGGGAACCGCTGTTTTTTCCAGGCCAGATAAAATAAGGAGATCAGCCGGTGGTGGAAGATGTTCAGAAAATCGATAAAAGCATGATCTTTATTTTTCCGCCGTTCCAGGGCCAGTTCATTGTACCAGTTGGGAAGCAGGCCCGAGGGCCCGATGAGCCCCATGAAGGCCACCTCCATCCGGGAGGGTCCGTTTTCCGGGTCCTGTCCAAGGCCTGAGATATCGCTTGGGGGAAATGAAAACCCGGGTTTGACCGAGAAGCGCACCACCTCTTTTCCCGGCTCCAGGGTATCCCCTATTTTTTTCTTGTCCCGGGCAAACTGCTCCAGCAGGTCAACCGCCCTGAAAAAGGAGAACTCATAGAAAGAGTCGTAGAGTTGGTCTTCTAAACCAGTATCTGATTGCCGCTTCTGGGGGGCCACCGTTTCATTTCCTCTTTTTTCTGAAGGGTTTTCAATACCAGCTGGGAAAAGGAGTTGACCGATACGTACTGGGCCAGAAACCTTTCCAGGATGGAGGCGAACAGAAAAAGTCCGGATCCCACGAACTTGTCCTCATCCAGGGTGAGGGTGATCTCCACGCCCCGGGCAAAAGAGGTCCGGATCCGCTTGGTCACATGACGGGACTGGACCGAGACAATGCCGCTGATCTGCTGTTTGGTGGAGGTGGAATTTTCAAAATCATAGAGTTTCAGGATCTCTTTTAAGGCGTCCTCTCCGCCCTCCACCATGGAGATATAGTTGAGGGAGAGATGGGAGATCATCCTCCACTGAAGTGCCCCGCCCAGAAAGGGGCGCCGGGTGGGAGTGGGTTTGATCATGCTGACGATTCTGTCCACGGGTGCGGCAAGCTCCATGGTAAAGTCCCCCCGCTCGTCCCCGAAGGGAAGCCTTGAGGGCAGGTCCCGGTTTGTACAGGTCTGGTGAATGGTCAAAATATCCGCCCCGGGATCTGCCGGGGTCATGTTCAGGTCGGAAAAGGAAAGATAGACCTCGGTTCCCTTGTCCCCCTGCCGTCCCGACGGTCTCCGCTGGATATGCCAGAAAACATGGCTGTTTCCGGCCTCTTCATGGGAGAGATGGTGGCGGATGGAATAAAAGGGCCTGTACTCCTTGGCCTGGCCTGCGGAGACAGAGGCCGGCTTGACCCGGTCCACGGTATAGACCTCGGTTGCCCCGGCCCTTCTCAGATCCGGAACCACCCGGTACTCGGTTTTCCGATGCTCCACCCTCATGGGCTCGGCTATTTTTTTGAACAGGTTCACGGCCGGGGCGGAATGGAGCTGGAAGGTATCTTTGTTGACCACGATATCCCGTTTGATGCTTTGGGAAAGATAGAGGATAACGGACAGAGAGGTGCCTGCAGATCTCTTCTTAAGGGCCTTGAAACCGGTGAGATCAAAGAATAAAAATTTTTCCGGGAAGGTAAAATACTCAAACAAGAGCAGATATCCCGGGAAGGACCGCTTTGAATAGGGCAGCATCTTCTCATTGGGATCAAACCCCACCGGACGGATCGATTCCGGTTCTAAGGCGATGGTCTCGGTCCGTCCGCTGGAATTGGCAAACCGGAATTCCAGGGCCGAGACATTGTTGAAGATCTTCTCGTACAGGGGAAAGACATGCTGGTGCTGGCCGTTGAGGAAAAACCGCAGAGATTCACATTCCAAATCGCTGAAATCAATATCATTGACGGTTTCCAATTGGATATGAATGGCCTGGACCGCTCCCTTTGCCCCGGGCCCCGGCTCTTCAAGGGAAACCGCCTTGACCCTGACCGGCCACAGGGAAACCGGTGCGCAGAGGGTAAAGGTGCAGGGCACCCCCTTGACCGGTTTGGAGAAGAGAGCAGCGCCCTTTTGAATCTCATATCCTTTTTCCGTGATGCTTTTCGGGTTGGGGTCGAACCGAACCAGGGTCATGGAGGGGATGGGGTTGGTGTAGTGGGGATAGGTGATCCCCATCAAAGATTCGGTGATCTGGGGGAAATCATCGTCGATCTTTTTATGGATTCTCCCGCTGATATAGGCAAAGGCTTCAATGAGTCTTTCCGTATGGGGATCTTCACATTTATCCGGTTCCAGCTGGAGCCGTCCGGCGATTTTGGGGTATTTTGCCGCAAATTCTGCCCCCATCTCCCTGACAAAGGTCAGTTCCCGTTCATAGTAGTTGAGTAATTTATCATCCATAGGAAAGAGCGCATTCAAGTTGTTTTATTTTGAAATTACATACCGGCCCCGGTTCAGGTCAAAAAAAGTATCAAAGGAGACCGGTTCGGAAAGGGGTTCCATCACAAGGATCCCGGATATCCTGAAAAAGAGCTTTCTCTTGTCATGGTTCTCCCTTTCAATCCTCACCACCGGTTTTTTCAGCCGGGGTTCAAACACGGAGATGGCGGTTTCGATTTCCTTGCACAATTTCTGTCTCACCGTGCTGGTCCCGGGATTTTCAACGGAAAAATCACTGATCCCGTACCGGATCAGGGACCGCTTCAGATTTTTGAAAGGGGCCGGGATATCAATGGGGCTGCACCGGGTGTTCAAGAGGTTTTCAATATCCCGGATCACGTTGTCCAGGATCTGTTTTTCCGACAGAACCCGGTACAGGGAAGGCTCCTGGATGGTTTTGGGGTCATCATCCAGGAGCCGGTCCAGTATGGAGGCGTTCAGATTTATTGAATCATCCATTGTGTTCCCGTCCCTTTTCTGTCAAGGGTCTGCTACCCGTTTGCCGGCGGCGGCAGTTCAGCCACAAGCCGCAGGGAGACGGAAAGCTCGTCCAGCTGGAAATGGGGTTTTAAAAAGCTGACCGCCCGGTAAGCCCCGGGTTTTCCCGGGATCTCGCTGACATCGATCCGGGCCTCCCTCAAAGGATACTTGGCCTTCATCTCCTGGGTGGCGTTGTCGTCCAGGAGCACGTAGTTGCTGATCCACCGGTTGAGATAATCCTCTGCGTTCTGCCGGGTCATGAAACTGCCGATCTTATCCCGCATCATGGATTTGAGGTAGTGGGCAAACCTGGAGGTGGCCATGATGTACTGGAGCTGGGAGGAGAGCCGGGCATTGGCATTGGCCGCATCTGAATCGTAGACCTTGGGTTTGTTGGCACTCTGGGTGCTGAAAAAGGCGGCATAGTCGGTTCCCTTGCAATGGACCAGGGGAATGAACCCGAGATCGGCCAGTTCTTTTTCCCTCCGGTCGGTGATGGCGATTTCCGTGGGGCATTTCAGGGCCACATCCCCCTCATCGGTCTTAAAGGTGTGGACCGGGAGTCCTTCCACAAGTCCCCCGCCCTCAACCCCCCGGATGGCCGCGCACCAGGAGTGCTTGGCAAAGGCTTCGGTGAGCCGGGTGCCCAGGGCATAGGCGGCATTTCCCCAGAGGTATTGGTTGTGAGAGGTGCCGTCCACCTTTTCCTCAAAGTCAAAGGCCTCCACGGGCACATTGGCCTTGCCGTAGGGAAGGCGCATGAGGATGTGGGGCATGGCCAGGGCCACATAACGGGAATCTTCAGACTCCCGGAAGGACTTCCATTTGGCGTATTCCACACTGGAAAAGATCTTGGCCATATCCCGGGGCTCGCCCAGTTCGGTAAAGCTGTCCATGTTAAAGAGTTCAGGACCGGCCGCCGACAGAAACGGGGCATGGGCCGCCGCAGCCACCTCGGAGATCTTGCTTAAAAGGGCCATGTCCTGGGGGTGGCTGGTAAACTCATAATCCCCGATCAGGGCGCCGTAGGATGCCCCTCCGAACATGCCGAACTCCTCTTCATACACCTTTTTAAAGAGGGCGGACTGGTCAAATTCAGCGGCCTTTTCCATGTCCTTGAGCAGGTCTTTCTTGGATACGTTCATGACCCGCAGTTTCATTCTCTCCCCGGTTTCGGTCTTGTCCACCAGGTAGGCCAGGCCTCGCCAGGAGGCCTCCAGTCTCTGGAACTCCTCCTTGTGCATGACTTCGTTGAGCTGGTCTGAGATGAGTTTGTCGATGGCGGAGATCCGGGCGTTGATCATGGCTTCGGTATCCTTGGAAACCGTGATTTCTCCCTCCATGATCTGGGATACGAATTCGCCCAAAAGATCCTTGGCCCAGGGTTTCTGACTCTCGTCCCGGGCCAGCCGTCCGTCCTGTATGATCTGATCCAGGAGCCCCGGCTCCTGGGTGGTTTCCTCTGCCTGTGCCCCATCGGGCTGGGCCTGCTGTTCCTTGTCAGCCATTGGGTCTTTCCTCCTCGTTGATGGTTAATCCTTTTTTACACCGGCTTCCTTGCCCAGTTTTTCCAGGGAATCCGTACTTGAGATCACGTCCTGGAGCAGCTCGTCCAGCTTGTCATTGCCGTCCAGTTTGTTGAGCAGGCCCTTGAGCTTTTCCCTGGCCTCCACCAGTTTCCGGATGGGATCGATCTGGCGGGCCACCTTTTCCGGGTGAAAGTCTTCCAGGGATTTGAACTTGAGTTCCACGGCCATGGCCGTATCGTCTTCCGTGAGCTTGTTGTCCGCCCGGAAGGCCAGCCTCGGCTCCATCCCCTCCAGGACATTGTTGAAATTGTCCCGGTCGATCTCCACAAATTTCCTTTCCTTGAGCTTGGGAAGGGGCTTTTCCGGCTTTCCGGACAGGTCTGCCAGAACCCCCACGGTAAAAGGAATTTCCTTCATTTCAATTGCATCACCCACTTCCACATCATAGGTGATCTGGACCCTGGGGGATCTCACCCTGTCCAGGGTATGCTGTAAACTTTCCTTGGCCATCTTACCCTCCTTTGATTAATCATTATGGATTCTATCTTTTTATTCTGTCCCGCGGCTTGAAAACTCCATGGCCTTGGTCACGTCCAGGGTGCACATCCGTGTCAATATATCCTGGGCCCGGTATTGATCGTCGTCGGAGCTGCCCTCTGCCGTGAGGCACTGGTAAAGGGTGCCCAGGGCCTCGGCGATCCATATGGGGGATTCCCACCGTTCCAGGGCAAGCTCTTCGATCAGGGTGTTGAGTTCCTCCACAATGGGCCTGGCCAGGTCGGGCCGCTGGGCTTTGAGGCAGAGTCTGGCCATGAGCAGTTTGAAATTTGTCTTTTCCCTTACGGACTGGGCACTGCAGGATGCCCCTAAAAGCTGTTCCAGGGCCGGTTTCACCCCTTGGGTTCCCAGTTTTTTCAATGCATCCTGCCAGACCGCCTCTTCAATGCCGGCGCTGCCCAGGATGCGGTTGACATGATAGGTTCCCACATTGCCCCCGGGAGGCTTGACCGGTGGGGCCTGGACCGGCCCGCCGGGAAGAGGTGCATCTGCCGGACCTTCTTCTGGAAGAGCCTCCTCCTGAATCTCCAGGTCTACCTCCACCTCTTCGGGTTCTGCATCGGGTTCGGCCAGCCTTTTTTCCTTGACCAGCCGGGTGGCAAGGGTGAGGCAGTCTTCCAAAGAGGATTTCAGTTCCGCCAGCCTGGGTGCTTCCCGGCCGAATCTTTCGTCAACCGCCGCGTCAAAATCCTTAAACAGCTCCCCGCAGCGATTCACAACCTCAAAGAGCTCCTCATAATAGGCCCTGGAGCATGAGGCCGCAGCCCCGTCAAAATCCTCAGCGGTCAGCTTGCCTTCCGCGATCTTCTCGTCCCTGGCCTTTTTCTTGTCCTCAATGGTGTCGCCGTACTGGTTCATCGTATCTTTTTCATATCCCACGTCCCTGGATTCCTGCCATTTTATCCAGGAGAAACCCGGGGTGACACCGGGATCTGTCATGGGAATTTCCTTGATGGGAAACCATAGCTTGTCATTGATGAACTCCAGGGGACCCACCCTATAATCCAGGTCATCATCTTCGATTTCCGGGTAGAGGCTGTCCCAGAACCGCTCCAAAAGCCGGATCAGGATCTCAAGTCCCTGGGCAACTCCCTGGAAGCCGCTGGTATGGGTCAGGGCCTCAAAAAGCCAGGCTGCGATCTGCAGGTCCTTGGTCCGGGTGGTCAGGGCATCAATGGAAAGGGTCAATACCGCATTCCAGTCCGATGTCTTGACCTCGTGCTGCCACTCCCCCTGGTCCAGGAGATCGTCGGCCCTTCTGGCCTCCTGGATTTCATCATACACCGATGTATACCTCAGGTTTTCACCCGAGGGGTTGTCCCCGGCCAAAGGCTCAAGAATGGGATCCATATCCATCCGTTTTCTCCTTTATGGGTGTTGTCGGTTTTCCGTTTCATCCCTACCGGTCAGATTGAACAATGTTAAAAAGTCCCGGGTTCTCAGGGCCCGGGAATAGATCGTTATCACCGGCTCTCCGGGCAGACCTCCCAGGAAAGCGGCCCCGGGCGGGTCCGGCCCGGGCCGGAAAAATCCCCGGCTTTCCTTTTTGGGGGGAAGGCCGGAAAAAATCTTTTTGAGCTGGTCCACGGGCAGGGTCATCATCTCCTGGTCCCTGTCCCGATGGAACCAGGCTCCCATGGCCCTGGAAAGGTCTGTCTCTTTCCCGTTTTCCTCAAAGGGGGGGGAGCCGCGTCCGGTCATTTCCAAAAGCCCGTCTTCAAAGTCGTTAAACCGGTCATAGACAGTGGTGGTCATGTTCTCAAAGTTCCTGAAAACCATCTCAAATCCGTCAAATATGGACTGCCATTCCCGGTCCCTCCCGTTCATGACCAGGCTTCCCATGATCATCAGGGGATAGATCCGTCCCATGCGGTCGCTGCTCTCCCGGAGGATTCCCAGGGAGAGCTCCCCCTTTCTGATGCCCCGCACCCAGAACCGGAAGGACCGGGGTATCCTTGTCCGGTCGGTTTTTCCTTTGGCGGCCATCCCGTTTTCCACCCAGGAGGCCAGGGCAATGGCCAGGGGAGATTCAACGTTCACACTGAAATAATCGTTGAATGCCGGATGCTTGCCCGAGGCGGAGACCTGAAAACCTCCGGTTTGTTTTTTTATTCCCAGCATGTAACGATTTCCATGGGCGTTTTTCCCGGCCCGGCACTCAGGAGTTTGGCAACAGGCTCATGCCCCCTGAGTCTGTATTTTGCCTTGATATATTTGACCCCCATCCGGATCATGCTGTCTTCATGGTCTGGAAAATCCTTGGGATAAAACCGGTGTTCCCCGTTGGAAAAATCCTTTAGAAACTTGGGAAAGGAGAGCCGGCCCGGGTATTTTTTGATCAGGTCCAGGCTGCCGATCTTGATGGTGAAAATCACCTCGCATTCGGACTGGGGAGACCAGGAAAAAACCTTTTGAACCGGGAAATTCAGGTTTTCCAGGGTGGTTGTCTTGTCGGCGCAGACCAGTTCCAGCAGGGTGGCGTGGGGCTGGACCTGGGCCTCGTCATTGGCGCTGGTGGGCTTTCCGCCGATTTTGACGCTGTAGTTTGACTTGGCCGGTTTAGACGCCGCAACCCCCCGGGTCAGAAACTTAAAGAAGTAGGGGGAAAGGGGCAGTCCTTTTCCGTCCACCTTGGCGGCGTAGAAGCCTTTTTTGATTCCCCTTTTGATAAAGGGCTGGCACGGCCCCTTGACAAACCGGGTTACAAACCCTTCCGGTCCCATAAGCAGGGTGTTCAGGTTCTGGTCGTCGGACACGTCCCTCATCTCCAGGAGCACCTCGTTTTCCCATTTTTTCTGAATCTGGCAGGCAGCCTCTTTCAGGGCAAACTCATGGATGAAGACCAGGGGGCCCCGGAGAATTCCCCAGACAAGAGCAGGCTCTTTCCCGGGATAGACGATGAGCCGGGAAAGCTTTTTGATTTCCCTTCGGGCCACAAAAAACGGGGCATCGCTGGTGGCCGGATCCTGGGTGTAGATCTGGGTGGCAAGGTCAAAGGCGGCTCTCTGGGAGGAGATTGCCGGCCCGAGTGCAGCCAGGGAGTCCTGAAAGATCATGAAACTCTTCCCGGCCTTGAGCATGGCCTGGGCATCCAGCCGGGTGCTTGCCAGGCCCGGGGCCAGTTTGGATTTCACCTTGGAAACGGCTGTTCCCAGGACCCCGGTGGATCCGGATTTCTGGGCCCTCAGGGTCGCGGCCTGGCCGTGGAGCTGGTTGATGTCCCTTACCAGGCTCACCCAGTCGGGCTGATCCCCTTTTTCAGAAAAGGGAGCCAGTTCCTTGGGGATGGTGTCCAACAGGGAAAAATAGGGACCTTTTTTATGGGCCACGCTGGTGGAAAGGGCCTGCCACTGCTCCCGGGTGGTCAGGTATGTCATCCCGGTACCGAATTCGGCAAGAAAGTCCATCCAGGCATTGATGTAGGCGGTTCTGTACCATTTATGGAATTCCCGCTTGCGCCCGGCCGGGATCAGTGAGTCGGTCAGGGCCGACTCGATCTCCAGGATAAACCGGTCAATGGAGTCCTTGCCCTTGCGGGTGAAACCGGGTGCAACCGCTTTTGCCTCGGCGGCCCGGACTGATTTTCCCCAGAAGTCGGCCAGGGTATAGGGACTGATCTTTGGATCCTGGTTTGCCCGGATCACCAGCCATTTCAGGTCCGTCCCCTCCAGGGTCAGGATCCGGGCCAGCCATTTCTGCAGCTCGTTCATCTTCAGGTTCATGGCCCCGGTATCTTCCTGCCAGAGCAGGTAAAAAAGGTAGAGGTCATTCATTTTCATCTGGACATCTTCCAGGATATCTTTCTGAGCTCCGATGTCCACGGTGTTGAACTTTGGCTGTGCCATGGCCGTAAGCTCTTCAGGCGGCAGGTTCGTGAGCTTGGCCTTGATGATGTTGATCCTTCTCACCAGATGTTCGATATGGCTGATGGAAATCTCCACGGGCGTGGAAAGGGAAAAGCCGGTCATGTTGTCGGCCATTTTTTCATCAAAGGGGGAAAGAAACCGCTTTTCCAGAAGGGCGCAGTATTTTTTCTTCAATGCCGCTTCCACTTCAATGCTCTCGTGGAGTCCCAGCCGGGGAATCCACCAATTGTTGTTGCTCTCTTCGATTTTTTGGATGGTGGCCCGGAACTGCTCCAGGGTGGAGACATCCGAGATCAGCTCTCCTTTCAGGATCTGGGGACCGGCAAATTGGGTGGTGGCCGTCTTGATGGTGTGGAGATTCTTGACAAAGGAAAAACTTAAAATTCCGCAAACGGCAAGGATGAGGGTTGTCCAAGCGGCAAACCCGATATTCCGGGTCAGCCTGGCCCAGGCTGCCCCCCTCTGGGTCTTGGTAAAGAGGCCCCGGTCCGAGGGCAGCAGCCGGGAGAAAAAATCATGGAGAAAAAGCCCCCGGCTGGTTCCGGGCAGGACTTCCTGCTCCCCGATCAGGCCCATGTCCTTGAGAAAATGGGAAAAGGGCGTCCCCTCCTGGCGGCCGGAGCTGAAAAACACCCCCCGGAAAAACGGGGTTTCCTGGTAGGGATTTTCCTGGAACAACCCTTTGATAAAGGCCTGGAGTCCGGGCTTGATCTTGTCCAGCTCACTGGGAAAAAGGATGAGACCCGGGTCCACGTTTTCCGGTCTCTGCTTCTGGAGGATGAGCAGGCGGAGATCCCGGATCCTCTCTCCCATGGTCTTGAAACAGCCGGACACAAGCCCTGCAGCGTCTTTTTCAAGCTTGTGGTTGACCATTCCCATGGCCTGGCCCAGGGCCTCGTCGTCAAAGCCGTCGCAAAACTGGGTCATGCCCTGGATGAGGTCACATTTGGTCACCATGATGTAAATCGGGAACTTGGCGTCCAGGACCCGCATGAGTTCATCCACCCTTTTGCGGATATCCCGTCCGTACCGCTCCAGGCTGTCGGGTGTCGAATTGTTCAAAGAATCCGCAGCCACCGTGACGATCAGCCCGTTTAAGGGTTCTTTTTTCCGGTACTTTGCCAGAATACTTAAGAACTTCTGCCACTCGTCCTTGTCCCGTTCCTCATCCACCCGGACGGCGTACCGTCCGGCCGTGTCAATGAGGATGGCCTGCTCGAAAAACCACCAGTCGCAGTTCCGTGTGCCTGAGATGCCGGACACGCTGCTGACTTCGGCAAAGGAGGAGGAGAGGTCGGCACTCTTGATGGCCGTGGTTTTTCCGGTACCGCTCTCGCCGATGATCATGTACCAGGGCAGCACATAGAGCGGGTTGCCCTGTTTTTTTAAATGGGATTTTTTCAGGGATTCCACGGCCTCTTTCCACTTGGCCTGCATCTCCCTGGAGACTTCCCGGCTTTTTTTGTCACGGGATTTCAGGGCCGCATTGTCCTGCTCAATGATCTGGCTGACAAATTTCTGCTCCCGCTTCCTGGAGAGCAGTTTCTGGACCAGCAGGAGGCCGAGGAAAACACCGACGATCCCCGCAACGATGAAAAAGCAGACCCACAGGGGCCATCTGGCCCAGACAACACCGGCAAATACGGCAATGCCGATAAATACCAGCAGCACGAGAACCAAAAAAATTTTAAAGAAAAAAGCAAGCCGATTTTTCATTTAAGGTATCCTGCTGATTAAGGTTTCCCCCACATTGCTCAAGACAAATCTGTAAATAAAGAACAAGATCCCGTACAGGCCCACCGGCACCAGGAAGGCTGCGGCCGTGAGCAGGGAAAATCCCCCCTTTCCCCCGGCATCGACTGAATGCGGGTCCTTTCTATAGGCGTCGGGAAAGAGCTGCATCCGGTCAATGGCCGGCAGGTCCATGGAACTGCCGGTGAGCAGCTTTAAATTGGATGTCTTGAGCTGGTCAATGAGCATATCGTCCCCCTGGTTGTGATACTGGCCGGTAAAGCCCAGGGCAAGGCAGAGATAATAGACTTCCCTGACCGGGTTCTGGTGGGGGCCGATGGTGTTGAGTTTTTGGAAAAAGAGTTCCCCGGCGTCCGAGGTCTGATAGTATCTGCGCTGGAGCTGTTCCCCCTGCCAGTATCCCCGGCCCTCCCAGGCGCTGCCCATGACGGCCTCATCAATCCAGGCAAATACGGCAAACCGGGCCAGATCATAATCCTCCCGGGTGGCCCTGGCCTGCTCGGACAGGACCTCACTCTCCCGGATCAGCCGGTCCATGTGGGCATGGGCCTGGTCAAAGGGGATGCTTTCCGGCCCTGTTTTTTTCTTGAGCAGGAGGGTGTACGCCATCATATCCGTGAAACAATCGGCCAGTCTCATTCCTTAATTCCTCCTTACGATCATGAGCTCAACCCCCAGGTCTTCGGGAGCCGTATCCCAGTAAAGGGCCATGTTGTTTCCCCCGGTCACCGACTCCCACTGCTTACCGTGATGGTCTGCCTGAAAATAAAGGGCATCTGCCTTGCGGGGCAGTTCCTGGGGAACGGTTTCAAGATGGGTCAGCTTGATCCCCGGCAGAGACTGGGCAATGAGAATGGGCAATGATTCCCTGGAACTGAATTTGGCAATATGCTTCATGGATTCGATGATCTCCTCCGGGTTCTGCCGGCTTTCAAGAACCAGGTAAAATTGGTTGCTTCCTTCAAAGAGATTGGGGGAAAGATCTGCGGCATAATAGGTTCCGTCAAAGTGCAGGGGAATGATGTACTCGGGACCTGAGGTGATTTCGTCCAAAAGCCGGGTAATCAGCTTCTGGGCGCCGGTAAAGCATTCCCACAGGTTTTTGTGGTCATACTCCTTTACCAGGGCTGTGCCGTCTTCCAGTTCTCCCCCGGCCGATACCTCGGCGGAAAAAGAGGAGAGTTCTCCGATGATCTGCCGCAGGACCCCGTAAATCCCCCAGGGTTGACCCTGGACCGTTCCCGTCAGATGGGCCAGCAGGGGCAGGTACCGGTTCAGGGAGCGCAGGGCCATCATATAGACCATGTCCCTTGCGCCGAACTCCGCCGTATGAACGCCCTTGGCCCGTTTTACAGCCTCAAGCTGGCGGGTTTTGGAAAAGAGCTGGTCCTTGATCTCCTTGATGATGCCGGCCAGGACAGGGGAGCCTTCAATGGTCAGGCAGGGGGGGATAAAGTCTTGATCCACCACGGTTTCCTCAAGGCGGCGTTTGAGTCTGGCAATGGGGATGAGCTGATACTCTCCCTGGTGCTCGATTTCCGTTTCCCAGAAGATCCTGACGAGAAACAGCATCCGCCGGACTTCCGCCTTTGGGCCGTTTCCGTGGAGATCTTCGATCTCTTCCGGGGCGCCCAGGGAGACGAACCGGTTGGATGCCGGGGACAGATCCTTGAAATCCGGCAGAACACTGACGTTTTCTCCGCCGGCATCCCATTTTTTCAGCCCCAGAAAGACGGAAAAGGATTTTCCGCCCTCTTCCCAGGCCGATTCAAAGGACCGGGCCTGGATCACTCCGTTCTCCCCCAGGATCACATGGGAGTTGTCCGGAAAAAGAAATTCTCCGCCCCGGATGTCAAAGACGGAATTGGCCAGCACGGCCTCGTCGATTTCAAGGCTGCCCGCCCCCCAGAAATGGGGAGCCATGAACCTGTACCAGGGTTCCACCAGGGATTTATTGTATAAATCGCTGAGCTGGAAGTGATGGGGCTGAAGAAAGAGCCCCTGATGCCAGAAAAGAGGTTTAACCATTATTCCTGCCCTTCTATTTTTTCAATCTGCTCCGGACCCAGCAGAAGAGTGATGTCCAGGAGTCCGGGTTTCTGTGTTTTTTCCCTGGCGATAAATCCCTTTTCTTCCACGACAACGGGAATTTCAATGAGCCGGGTGATGCGCTCCTTTACAATACCGTAATATCCGGCAATGATGCCTAAATACTTGGCATGTTCCGCCCGGTCCATCATCAGGGTGGTCTGCTCCCCGGGATTCACGATGAGCCGTTTGGACGTGGCAACGCCCGGGTCAAACAGCCGGCATTCCAGGAGTTTGTAAAGGCCGCTCTGATCACCGGACAGCTGGTTGAAGCCGTTGGGGTCCTTTAGCTGGTAAACACAGACAAAGAGGGTATGGGCCTTTCCGTTGTCCAGGTTCAGCATGGGGTCGGCCTTGACCTGAATTTTAATGGCCTCCTTTTCATAGGTCCACCGGGGCGGGGGCAACACTTTTTTTGCGCATGAAAACAGGACCAGCATGAAAAGCACAGAAACCAACAGAACAATACTTTTTTTCAATTTTTCCTCCTCCCTTAAATTGATATTTTTTGGCAGTTCTTTTCAAATTCCCGTAAAAAAGACTCCATGAACCGGCCGGATTCAAACCATTTTTCAAATTTTCCAAATTTGAGCTCATACTCTTCATAGTATCTGGATTTGCGCATGGGGGTCAGTTTGGAAACCCCGGCCTCTTTTTCGATTTTTTCAGGGGAAAGTTCCTCCAGAATCTGCATGACCTTGGCATGGGCCGCTTTTTTGGCCGCTTCCTGGGCTTCGAAAAAGGCCTTGCCGATCTGGCCGATGTAGCTTTCCAGGGGTCTGGCCCGGTCGCTGCCTTCCAGGTGGAATCCGATGACCTGGCGGATGGTCTGGTCTGAATCCTGTTTTCCTACCAGGGTGGTGTTGATCACGGATATCACCTGGTTCAGGGATTCAAAAACCGTATTAATGGAATCGGCAAGACTCTCCAGAAGCTCCTCCGAGCTTAGGTCCACCTGGGAGATGTCCCTTCCCAGGAGCAGCTTGATCACCCTTCCCAGGACATGGTCGTCAATGGATACTCCTGGGGAACCCCCTGCATGTTCTCCAGAATTCGGTCCGGGACCCTCAAACCGCTCGATCAGCCTGTCCAGGGTCCTGATCTTATCGGCCGGTTCCAGGGAGGCCAGTTCGCTGCCCAGGAAATCGTCCATCCGGTACTCGCTCCGGTCCCCGTGTTTCCGGAAAATCTGACGAATCCTTTCTTCCATGTTTTGAAGGTCTTTTGTCATCCATTCACCCTTATTTTTTCGGAGGGATTATGATTGTCTTATCCAGATCGTCCTCTTCGCCGAAGAAACCGGTGTCCGGTTCTGCCGGTGTCGGTGATTGACCCGGGGACAGCACCACGGTTTCCTCCATCTCTTCGAAATCATGGGTGTCATCACCTGCACCATCATCTGAATCCGGGGGAACAGGCCCCTGCAGCACCACGGTCTCTTCAAAAAAATCATCGGGCTCGGGCGGCTTCTCTGCAGGCTCCTGCCGGTTTTCCTCCGGAGGCTCCGGGGCTTCATCCGGGGAAGACAGGACAATGGTTTCAAGGACATCCTCTTCCATGTCCGCCAAAGGAGCAGGGGATGCCTGGGCCCATCGGGTCCGTAAGGATTTCAGCATTCCGGCGATGGCCTCTTTTTCCGGCAAAGACTCTTCCGGGGCTTTTTTTTGTTCAGCCGCATTATTTTCCTCCATGGGCCGGGCTTCCCAAAGGGGAGCCGCCGGGGCCGGGGGCCGGGTTGAAAACAATTCGGTTTGAATCTCCTGCTTCAGGGATTTCATGTCCGCGAGCAGTCCGGCCAGGCAGGATTTCAGATCCCGGCCAGGTTCCTGTTTCAGCAGGGAAAGGCCGGTAAACAGGGTTTTGAACCAGAACGGCTCCCACTCCCCGGGAATGGCCTGGGGCCGGGGCTCCCAGAAGATATTTTCCGGGGCAAGACCGGGAAATTCCCGGACCAGGGCCTGGGAGTCAAAGGAGTGCCCGGCCGTCTGGTGTCCGGCCAGGCTCCCTGCCAGGTCATAAACCGCACCGGGGCCCTGGTTGCTGTTTGCCAGAAAGGTATGGAACCAGAGGCGGACCATAAAAACAAGATCCCGGTTCTGGGTCAGGACATGTTGGTCCCGGTTCAGGTGAACATCGGACACAAGGTCAATGACATTCAGGCTGAAATCCCAGAAAACCGGAAGTATCCCCTTGTCCGGTCCGGGGCGGATCCAGATGCTGTGGGCGGAAAAACCGGGCAGGGATGGGATATCCCCTTTCCGGCTAAAACATCGGACAAAGCTTTCCAGAAAAGAGAGCTTTAAATAAAGGACCTCCAGGAAAAACCTTTCGTCCTGTTCAAAGAAGAACCGGGGAGTTCCTTTCCGGCCGAGGCATTCCGTAAAATCAGCCCCCCGGACGGTCATGGACAGGGAGGGAATCTGTTCAGGGGACGCCCCTGAGATGAGGGGGAGGAAATCAACGGCTTTTATGGATGCGGCATGGAAAAAAAGCATGTAAAAGGGGTAAAAGGAAAAAAAGGCGATACGGGATCCTGCTTTTTCGCCGGTGATATAGCATTCGGCATGGCCAGGACATTCAAGGCAGGGAAAATTTCCGGAAGCCCTGCTTCTGAGCCGGTTGAAATCCCGGATCAGATCAAACCGGTCTTTTACAAACACCCGGTCTTCCGAAGACCGGGAAAACTGGTAAAAGGCGGGGTCTGCCTTGGCTCCGTGGCACCGTGGGCAGTAAAGATACCGGTGCAGGGAGGTATAATAGGGGAAGAGCCCGGCCCCCTTTAAGGCCTGGTCATCCTTGCACAGGACCAGGGGCTCTCCGCATTCGGGACAGGGGGGCTGGAAAAATTTTTTCTTTTTTTTGCAGAAAAACAGGGAATGGAAGGCAAGGGGCTCTTTTTCCCGGCCAGGGGGCCCCGGGAGAGTAAAGGCGATTTCGTCGCCGGTATAAAATCGAAGGGTCTCAATCCAGATCCGGTCCATATCTGCATTGGTAAGGGGATGTAAATCGTCCGGCGGGATGGGATAATGGTCTCTCTGGGTCAGCAGGAAAAAGGGCGTAACGATTTGGGAAGGCCCTGTTTTTATACCGGCTTTTACTAATATTGAAAAATTCCCCCCGCTGTCTGCGATCTGAAAAGGAGATGAATCGCCCGGACTTGATTCCGGTCCCCTCTCCGGGACAGGAAGATCCAGAACAAACCCCTCCCTGTCAGATTCGATGTACGGAAGCAAGGATATAAGCGTATCCATTTTTCCCCAAAAAAGCCTGATGAGTTGCCGTTTTTAAATTGGCGAAGAAGGGAATTAGACTTTAATGTACAGAGGATCTCTAAAGTCCCTGTCCCTAAAATCGCCTTCCAGCCCGATGAACATAAGTTAGAATTCAGTGCTTTCAGCAGAGTATCTTTGAACTTTCAGAAAATCAACCTTTTTTGTGGCTTATCTCTGCAGGGGAATATCCCATTTTTTCATGTATTTCCAGACCGCGGTTCTGCTTTTATGGATGCGCCGTCCCACTTCCGCCTTATTCCAGTGGCACTCTTCAAGGAGCCGGACCAGGTCTTCCCGGGTTATCTTTTGAGTGGAGAATCCGGTTTTGGCAGTCGGATCCGGATCCATTGTGGGGAGGGGCCGGGTCTTGGTTTCCCGGACTTCAACGGGCAGGTCCTTTGATTCGATCCGGTCGGTTTCACAGAGAACAAAGGCGTGCTCAACAGCATTTTCCAGTTCCCTGACATTCCCGGGCCAGGGATGTTCCATGATCTTTTTCATGGCCCCTGTACTGATCTTTGATATGTTTTTCCCCTCTCTCTTATTCCCCTTTCGCAGGAAATGATTTACCAGCAATGGAATATCATCCCTTCTTTCCCGCAACGGCGGCACAGGGATGGGGAAGACCTTGAGCCGGTAAAACAGATCTTCCCGAAACAGCCCTTCCCTTGTGAGAAGAAAAAGATCTTTGTGGGTCGCAGCGATGATCCGGATATCAATTTTAATCTTTTTTGAATCGCCCACCCTTTCGATCTCTCTCTCCTGGAGAACCCTTAATAATTTTACCTGCATATAAGGGGTGAGCTCCCCGATCTCGTCGAGAAATATCGTCCCCTGATCCGCCTCTTCAAACCGTCCCTTCCGGTCCCTGTGGGCCCCTGTAAACGCTCCCTTGACATGACCGAACAATTCGCTTTCCAGCAGGGTTTCGGACAGGGCCGAGCAATTGACCGTTATCATGGGTTTTTTATCGTTGACGCCGTTGTAATGGATGGCCCCGGCCACCAGTTCTTTGCCCGTGCCGCTTTCCCCCTGGATGAGGATATTGGCCCGGCTGTTTGCCGCGGCCCGGATTGCATCAAAAACATTCTGCATGGCCGTACTTTTCCCGATGATATTGCCGAGCCGGTATGCCTTTTTCAGTTTTCTCTGGGCCTCTTCCGCGGTCTGTTTTATTTTTTTTAATTCTGTCAGGTCGGTGATGGTTTCCACAATGCCGAGCATGTGGCCGTCCTCATCCTTTGCCAGCCTTGCGTTTTTGATAACCGGGATGTCATGGCCGTCCCTGTGACGGATAAAGCACTCTTTTGCCTCGGTTCTGCCATGTTCGATCACCCCGCATTTATGGATATTGGCCGGGCATTTTTTACCGAAACACCGGCTGCATTCAATCAGGGAGCAGGTTTTTCCGATGGCCTCGCCTGCGGAATAGCCGCTGATCTTTTCCATGGACTTGTTCCAGGAAGTGATGATTCCCTGGGAATCCAGGGTAAAAAGCCCCTCGGCCATGGTATCCAGGATTTGATTTAAAAAGTGTACATTCCAGATTTCATGTGTTTTCATTGCCCGTCCTGTCTCCATGGAAAGATGATCTTAGGCCACCTCTAATCATTGCCTTTTGGCCCGATTTCTGCGTTGCAGGATAATTTTAATCCTCGAAATATTCCATATATTCCTCCGGTTAGAATTTCCCCGCGCCTTGAACTCAAACCAAAATTCTAATTATTAGAGATACCCTTTAATGTAAAGGATATGGTAACGTTACCGTTACCACTCGCATTTTACAAGAAAATTTTTTTTGGAGCCTATTCTTTTGGGATTTTCTCCTGAAAGGGAATTTTTTTCTTTTTGCCTGCCGTCCGGCAGGAATCCCGCATTCATGTGGATATGCCCATCCTGGGAAGAATCCAGATCTGCGCCAGGAAATAGATGCCGAGAAAAATTAGGATATAGCCCATGTCGTCCAAGGTTTGCCTCCGGTGTATACGTGTTTTCCATCTTTAAAATAAGCAAACCATATGCCAGGCTGGTGGAACAGCATTGCCGGGCTGTCCCGGAAGGCTTTTCAAAGGCGGAACAGGGATTTCCAGGGTCCTGGAACGTTACCGGCGTTACCTTTCCCGGGTCCATATCCATCCCAGGGGCGGATATGGGTCAGGCGGCAAAAGCCTTTAAAATTATTTCTTTTAATTTTAAAGGCTTAAAAGGTGTTTTTAAAAATTCTCTGATTTGGCATAGAACTTGATCTAAAAAAATTGAGATCATTTTGAAACCCGATATAAAGGATAGAAAGATGAACAAAGAAGAATTCCAGTCTGAGCTTAAAGGAAAGACCGTGCTTGCGGATTTCGGAGCTTCCTGGTGCGGTCCCTGCCGGGCAATGGCGCCTGTGATCCGGGAACTCAGGGATGAATATGCGGGCAGGACATCAATCCTGGAAATTGATATTGACTCCCAGAAGGTCCTTGCCACAGATTATATGGTTCAGAGTATTCCCACGCTCATCCTCTTTAAAGACGGTGTGGAAATCAAGCGGTTTGTCGGTCTTCAGTCAAAATCGACTATTGAAAACAGCCTGGATGCGGTATTATAACCCATTGCCTTCATACAAAAAAAATCAGGGGAGGTCCGCCATGGGAAGATGCATCAACCATCCCGATATTGAAACCAACTACCTGTGCATGAAGCACCAGATCCATCTCTGCGAAGACTGCCTGGAGTGCCGGGACCCGGATCTTTACTGCAAGTTCAGATCCTCCTGCCCCATTCATTTTATCTCCCTGAAAGGGTTTGATGAAAAACCGGAAGAAAAAGAGTCTGAAACGGTTTCTGTTGTTTTCCAACCCGGGGGAAACAGCGTAACCCTCCCCAAGGGGGGCAATCTGCTGGAAGCCGCCCAAAAGGCGGATGTCTATGTCAATGCCTCCTGCAACGGCAGCGGATCCTGCGGCAAATGCAAACTGATCATCGAATCAGGATCCTTTGAAACCGGGGATACCGGCCTGCTGAGTCCCGTGGAAAAGGAGAGGGGAGTTGTCCTGGCCTGCCAGGTCGAGGTGAAGAATGATCTTGCGGTCCGGATTCCCGAAGAGACCCTTGAGAAAAAGCTGAGGGCGGAGGGAATGGGGAATGAGGCCACCCAAAAGCTCATGGGCTTGGTCAGGGAGATGGATCCCATTGTTAAAAAATATATCCTGACCCTTGATGTCCCCAGCCTGGACGATACGGTCAGCGATCTGGACCGGCTCAAGCGGAGCCTGAAACGAAACGGGTGCGATATCTTCTCCATGAGTACGGACCTTGGGGTGATGCGCCAGCTGACCCGGTCCGTAAGAGAGGACAATTGGCAGGTCATTGCCTCGGTGCTCCAGAAAAAATGTTCCACCCAGATTGTGGATGTCCGGCCGGCCAACCAGGCCCTCCGGTCTCTGGGAATGGCCGTGGATCTGGGGACCACCTCCATTGTCGTCTATATCGTGGATATGGAGACCGGTGAAATTCTAAGTGCGGCATCGGGGCATAACCGCCAGGCCGCCTGCGGGGATGATGTGATCAACCGCATTGTCTGCTCTGAAAAAGAGGGGATAAAAAAATTAAAGAAAATGGCCCTGTCCACCATCAACAACCTCACCGAAAGAGCCCTGATCCCCCTGGAAGAGACCCACAGGCAGATCGAAAACATCGTGGTGTCCGGAAATACGACCATGGTCCATCTTCTTCTGGGAATCGAGGCAAAGTATATCAGAAGAGAACCCTATATCCCGACGGTATCGGAGTTTCCCGTCATCCAGGCCGCCCATGTGGGGCTCAAGGCTGCCCGCTACGCCGGGGTCTTTGTCATGCCCGGCCCGGCCGGCTATGTGGGCGGGGATATTGTTTCGGGCATCCTCTATACCGGGATGCACCGTTCCAATAATCTTACCCTTTTTATCGACGTGGGAACCAACGGGGAAATCGTACTGGGAAACGACGAGTTCATGATGACCGCGGCCTGTTCCGCCGGTCCGGCCTTTGAAGGGGGCGGGATCCGATGGGGCATGCGGGCGGAAACCGGTGCCATGGAAAAAATCTTCCTGGACCCTGCCAGATTTGATCCTGAATATGAGACCGTTGACAGCAAACCGGCCCGGGGTATCTGCGGTTCGGGGATGATCGATCTCATGTCCGAGATGATGGTCAAAGGAGTGGTGGGACAGGACGGCAAGTTCCGTTTGGACAGCCGCCACCCCAGGATGACGGTGTTCAACGATGAGCCTGCCTTTATCCTGGAGTTTGCCGAAAATACCGATATGAAAGAGGATATCATCTTCACGGAATCGGACATCCGGAGCCTGACCCTGAGTAAGGCAGCCGTTTACGCCGGATTCACCGTTCTGATTGAGAAGATCGGCATGGATTTTTCCATGGTCCGCCAGATGATCATCACCGGTGGATTCGGCCAGTTCCTGGATATTGAGAAGGCCGTTTCCATCGGCCTTCTCCCGGACATTGACCGGAAAAAATTCAAATACATGGGCAACAGCTCCATTGCCGGGGCCTACATGGCATTGCTGTCGGGAAAATTTCGGCAGGAGGCCATCGACATATCCAATCGGATGACCTATGTGGATTTTTCCAGCAGCACCCGGTTCATGGATGAGTTTACCAAGGCCCAGTTCCTGCCCCATACGGATTCCAGACTCTTTCCCAGTGTAAAAATTTTACAGCCTCAACACTAATATTGGAGATGAATATGTGGAAGTTCTTGCAGAAAATTACAAAAAATCTGATCCTTGCCATTCCAGTGATGATGGTATCGGGATTTGTCTTTGGAATTGTTTTTGAATCCCAGTTTCTCAAAGGCCTGATCATTCCCTTCACCTTTCTCATGGTCTATCCCATGATGGTCACCCTGAACATCCAGAAGGTATTTGAAGGGGGGGACACCAAGGCCCAGGTCCTGACCCAGGCCATCAACTTCGGGATCGTCCCCTTTGTGGCCTATTTCACCGGGCTGATATTTTTCAGGAATCAGCCTTATATGGCCCTGGGCCTCCTGCTGGCCGGACTGGTTCCCACCTCGGGCATGACCATCTCCTGGACCGGATTTGCCAAAGGAAATATCGCGGCTGCCGTGAAGATGACCGTGATCGGCCTGACCCTGGGATCCATTGCCACCCCCTTTTACGTGCAGATGCTCATGGGGGCTTCCATTGAAATCAACTTTGCCAGGGTCATGCAGCAGATCCTGATCATCGTGTTCCTGCCCATGGGGGCCGGTTTTCTCACCCGGAGGCATCTGGTAAAGAAGTACGGGTTCAAGACCTTCCAGAAGACCATCGGCCCCAAGTTCCCGGCCCTGTCCACCCTGGGGGTCATCGGCATCGTCTTCATTGCCATGGCCCTGAAAGCCCGGGGGATTGCGTCTTCCCCGACCATGATCCTCTATATTCTCATTCCCCTGGTCATCATTTACACCTTTAACTATGTGCTGAGCAGCCTGGTGGGCAAATATTTTCTGCCCCGGGGAGATGCCATTGCCCTGGTATACGGATCGGTCATGCGCAATCTCTCCATTGCCCTGGCCATTGCCATCAATGCCTTTGGAAAGGAAGGAACCAGCGCAGCCCTGGTGGTGGCCATCGCCTATATCATCCAGGTGCAGTCCGCGGCCTGGTACGTCAAATTTACCGACAGGATCTTCGGCCCTGTCCCCCTTGAACCCGATAAAGAGAAAGAGGCCGTTGCGGAACAGGCTCCTTCTTCGGCCGGAACCGAGGTCCGGGCTCCGGTCTCCATGGTGGCGGACATCCAAAAAATCCTGTTTGCCACGGATATCTCCGTCACAGCCAAATTTGCCGCCCGGTATGCCTGCAGCATCGGCCACCGGTTTAATGCCAAGGTCTGGGTCATGCATGTGGTTCCCGAGATCATGGAGGCCTATTCATCCGAAGCCGGGATCGACCTTTCCGGGCAAATGGATCAGGACGAGAAAAAAAGGCTGAACCGGCAGGCCGAGGAGCTGGCCCATGAGCAGGTCCGGAACCGGATCCACGAAACATCCCAGAAGGTGCTGGAGGAGATTCCCCATTGCCCCCTGGCCGAAGAGAACATCATCATCAAATCCGGGGACCCGGTGGAGCAGATCATTGCTCAGGCCGAGCAGGGCGGATTCGACCTGATCATCATGGGCACCCACGGCCAGGATGAGATCGAGGACATCCTCCTGGGCTCTACAGCCCAGGGCGTGATCAAGCATTCAAAGGTTCCGGTTCTGGTGGCCCGGCCGACCGGATAGAAATATTCACTGCGGTGCCATGGTCCATGGCACCGCAGTGGAACCCTATTTCAATTTTTTTAATTGATCCGTTAAAAGCCCCTTAAAACGATCAAGGCTGATGGGGTACCCCTGCATGGGAATGCCCATCCAGTCACAATACTCAAGGAAGTCTTCCGGTTTTTCCTCCATGTACTTATCCAAATATCCGATGCCGTCCAGAACCACGGCTCCGCCGGTATGTCTTGGAAAATTTTCATTGGCAGTCCCCTTATCCCATCCCTTAAAAACCTGGGTTCTGTATTTTACCCATCCCGGGGTCATAAACCAGACTGGTTCTCCTCCTGCCACCTCCTGGGCGATTCGCTGCATTTCCTCATCGCTGGCCAGCATCCCCATGCAGTGGGTGGCCTCAATGCGCCGGACATGAAGGCCCTGATCCTCAATAATGGTTTGCATCAGCCTTGTCGGGTTGTCCGGGTTGACGTAGCAATATTTTCCACCATAAACAACAATGACATCTTCTAGTTGCATCTTTGCTTTTTCAATGAACTTCACCAGCTGGTTTTCCAGCTCCCCGATGTCCTGGTGGAGCCCCGGTGTCGTATAAAATAGGTGGCTGGTATCCAGGAATCCCTGCTCCCGGAGAAAATTAAGTTCCGGGCTCATGGTGCCGCAGGCAACGATGGCCGTGTTACTGAAAGATAAATGTTTCATTTGCAGACCTCATGGTTTTTTTGCTGATCAATCAAAATCGACATGTTCAACTCCTTCCCGTTACGGAAACGGGTTGCGTTACGGGTAACGCCATTGCTTCACCAGGCCCGGAAATTCTTTCATATCCGAGGTGCCCGGATGCCCCACCGCATGGTCAGCATCCTTGATCCAGGATAGATATTCCCTTCTCCATTGATTATCCTGGAGCGCTTTGGCCGGTTTCAGCGTATTGCCGGATTGGCTGGAGTATGGAGTCAGTGATTTCACAAATACCCTCCGATTGAATTGTCCTTCCTCTCCTTTACGCTGTCAATAATGAACAGCAATCTTTATGCCATGTACCTGGGTAGGGAATTGGGAGCGACTCGGCAGGGGGTCTTTTTTTCAAAAATTTGTATGGTTGTAGTCTGTGCTAGGGATCTCAATTTATTTCTGATGTATGTTGATTTTAGTTTTTATCATTACCGGGGAAATCAAAAAAAACCCCTATAATGATCCGCTTTGTGGAAAATGGACGGATGTTTACTTTTTCAGACCAGAGGTGGGGGCATCTTTCACCGCTGGATCCAGGAGGCAAAAGGATAATGATTGAGAGCAAACAGAATTTCTCTGATGTTGAAACATTGTTTGAAGAGCATGGTCTTACGGATTACAAATGGATTGACCCGAAAGAGATTGTCGTGGCCCAATGGGTCCGGGTGAAATGCAAATTCGGGTGCCCCAATTACGGCCGGAAGGCGGCGTGTCCACCCAACACCCTGTCCGTGCCTGAATGCGAACGATTTTTTAAAGAGTACAAACATGCGGTTCTCTTTCATATCCAGGTACAATTCGACATTCCGGAAAATCGGTTTGCATGGTACAAAAAAATGACCTTGAAATTAAGCAGACTCGAACAAAAAGTTTTTCTATCCGGCTTTGAAAAGGCTTTTTTCCTCTTGTTCGGGGGCTGCCTTCTGTGCAAGGAGTGTAAAAGATGGAGCGGTCCCTGTGCAATCAGCCGGAAAGGGCCCGCCCCGCGCCCGAAGCCTTTGCGGTCGATGTTTACGCCACCTTCAAAAAATTGGGTTATCCGATCGCTGTCAGAACAGAACCGACACAATCCATGGATCGCTATGTTCTTTTGATGGTGGAATAAGAAACAATGGTGTTAATATTCTGTTCTGCCCGGGCCTGGTTTGAAAATGGTCAATAATAGACTTATGTGGGGTTGTGAACACGATAACGCTTGACAATACTTATCATGGATGTCCTCGGAATTTCGTAGCCAAGCTGGGGGACCACTTCGGTGCCACTGGCCTCAATTTGCTGGACTGTACCGCCACGAACGAAGAAAGCTCAGTTCGTGGTCAGACCTCCGTCTACCGGAAAGATGCCGCCGGTGATCCATGCAGCATTTTTCGAGGCCAGGAACAGGGCCATTTTCGCGACGTCCGCTCCCGCACCTATACGCTGCAAGGGATAGATCGAACGGATCATGGCATCGAACCGATTTTTTGCCCCATCATCCAGCCGGCCATAATTGTATGCCACCTGTGGTGTGGCAACGGTTCCCGGAGCAATGGCGTTGATTCGGACGCCCAAAGGTCCTAGTTCGAAGGCCAAAGCTCTTGTGAAGGATTCCACCGCCCCTTTTGTGGCGGAGTAGACCGTGGACGGCCGGTCCTTAAGCATGCGTTTTGCAAAGTAGGACGACAGGTTAATAACATTGCCCCGGGTCGCGGTCAGATGGCCCAGAAATACCTGAGTCAAAAGGTATGGTACCCGGACGTTCAAGGAAAAATGCCGGTCGAAATCAGCCTCCGACGTTTTGGAAAAGGGAATGAACCGGGCGATCCCGGCGTTGTTGATCAGGATATCCACCCGGATGCCCTGTTTTTCGACGGCATGAAAAATTTTTTCCACAGCTCCCTCCTGTGCCATGTCCGTCGCCACGGGCAGAACATGGGTGCCGTTCAGGGTAAGGCCGTGGGCCTTTTCCACCAACTTGTCCGGGTTTCTTCCTACGATGACAAGATCCGCACCATGGGCGGCGAAGGTCTCGGCAATGGCGAATCCGATGCCGTCACTCCCTCCTGTAATAACGGCGGTTTTTCCTTTGAATGTAATCATAACATCTCCTGTACTAATTACGGGTTATCGATGCACAGGAGTCTACCTGAAATCTTCCGGTCGTCATTAACACGGGTTAATTTGAGGTATTTTTTATCCTTGATTTGATTCTGGACAGGGATACGTCGGTCATTCCGAGATAGGAGGCCAGGTGATAGGCAGGGAGCCTTTCGGCAAGGACAGGATTTTCCTTACAAAATGTAAGATACCGCTCCTGTGGCGTATGCATGAGGAACTCGTATTCCCTTGTGAACTTCTCCTCGGCCAGGGCCTCAGCATGGGGCAGTGCAAAGTGTTCCCAAATGCCCTGGCGATTGAGCCAACGGCAAAACGGCTCAAATCCCCAGACAGAGGCCTCGACCGCTTCCAGGGTTGCGATGGTAAACAGGCTATTCTCCACCCGGGCGGACGGAGCCACAGGCCAGAGAAATTGCCCTTCAAGAAAAAGTCCCTTGTTGAACTCCCGGCCGGAAGCACCCACATAAAAGAGCCGGATGATACCCCGGTGGATGAAAAATACTTTATCCCAAATCTCTCCGGCCCTGATCAGAGTTTGTTTTGCCGGATAGCGGCGACGGACGAATCCACGGGAAAAATGGAGGAACTCAGATTCAGGAATCTGCAGTCCGTTGCCCGAATCCTTTCGCCTGTCATCCAGAATCCGTTTCAGGGCTGATTCCGGGCTGTCCAAAGAATTTTCAATGATAGTCATCTTTTTTTCCCGTTAATCGATACAAAACCAACTGCTGCTGACGGCCAGGACCTGGCTGCCCACTATGACATTTTGTTTCGGGAAGGTTTTTATGTTGTTAAGTGTAATTTTAACGCCATGCATCAGTTTTTATTTAGTCCAAATTGTCGGGTACCAAGTTTTTCTTTCCACCTATTTTCACATTCTATTACCCCATCAACTGTTGTGGTGGCTGGGACTATCTCAAGGATTGAAAACTGGAATGCAGATGGATCTAAACTCTTTAATTCCGAGTTACCTCCATGACCACTTTTAGCATAGGTTGACCACCTACCATAAATACCTTGGTCACCATATGCAGAGCCGACGTATAGCTTCCCAGATGTCTTGTCTTTGATCAGATAAACGCCATTAACGGAAGATAATGCCTTCAACCAAGTAAGATTTGTGTCTGGGAATTGTATTAAATTTTTCAGGTCTTGATAATTCAAGTCCACTAAGCTGAAGGATTGAAAATTTCCGATTGATTTTTTCCCTTTTATTTCTACAACTTCTTTATCTTTTGCTTGAACCCATGCGACAGTTGCTGCTCCCCATTCAATGATTAATCGTTCCGATAAATCATCGAGAATATTGTTTCTTCTTAAATCATATCTTACGGCATGGTTGAACCAGTCAGCCGGCAAATTGTGCTCTTTCAAGAGAACCATAGTTTCTTTGGTAAAACTTGAATTTGCTATGCACCCTTGAATGTCCCACAGGCCAAGAAAAATACCGGTCGTTTTATAATATGGGGCAAAGACAGCGATCGCTTTGGATTTACCAAATTTATTTGGATTCTGGAAGCTCTGATACACTTCGAGCCGCTTGATATTGTTTAGAAACGTCTCATAAATTGGAATTTCTTTATTCCCATGACGAACCAGCTTTATCGTGGCTGGATTGATACCGTATATTTCAAATATTTTGTATATAGTGATCATTTCTCTTCGTTGCAGAACGTATTGCTCACCAGAGATGGCCGCTTTTTGGCCCGAATCTGGTGGAGCAAATGGTTATGGCAAAAACCATTTATTCAGAAGGTTAATGCCACCTTCTGTAATTGAGAATCTAGAAGTGGCATCTTCAATTTTCCCGTATCCCATCTGAGTCTCTTCTTTTTTCATATAGCCCAGTTCACATAAATGATACAGCATATACGGGAATGCAATAACCCCAAAGTTATTTCGTTTTGCAATTTTTAGAGCATTTATTCCAAACGTTGTAACTGTCTTATGGATTAAGCTTCTTTTTCTCCCAAAAACTTGCTCTTTTGTTGGAATGTTCTTATTCGGGTCATGATAAGGATTGTGGCAATTATGGCATAGCACAATCAAATTATCATAGTGATTGTGCTCTCGATTTTCATCAATATGATGAATTGTTAATATTTCGCTTCCTCTTGCGCCACATAATGCACAAGCATTGTCTGTTTCATGGAATAAAATTTCAGGCATATCGAAAGCTTTCATATTCAAATTCCAAGGACATAAATTGATCCGTGATTTCCGTTATCTTTCATATTCACTCATCTAACGGGATAACATCCAAAAGGTAAGAATAACCAGATCTGCATAAATATTTATATTATCAATGATGAAATCATTAACATCATCTGAAATGGTATGCAAATTTTTTTATTCAATTTGTCACATAGCTGACCAAGGACTTATAAAAGCTGACCAACATTGATTTCCAAAAAGGCAGGACTGGAAGACGCCGTATTGGAATGGAGCAGGACTTAAAAAGAGTATCCATGCCCCCGGACTGCCCGGAGCGGGGCAGGAATTTCCAGGTTTTTTCCAGGCATTCCCATGGCAAGGCCCAGCAATTCGGAAACCAGGATGGATGGGATGGGGCTTTCCAGTTCCTCCTGGGCGGCCGGGCCGGGGGGATTGTCAAATTGAAGCTGGCAATAATTGCAGGCTGAGCAGATCATGTCTGCGCCGGCCTGCCTTGCACTCTCCATTTTCTGCCGGAGAATGGTATGGGACATGGGTCTGTTCTTTTGGTGAAGGGGATCTCCGCAACATTCAAGGCGCCTGGACCATTCCAGGGGCTCGGCTCCGGTCAGGCGGATGATCCGTTCAAAGATATGGGGGGCGTGGGGGGCGTCAAATTGGGTGATATTGGAGGGTCTCAGGGCATGGCATCCGTAATGGGGGGCGATTTTCAGGTGTTTCAAGGGTTTTTTGATCTGCTTTTTCAGGGTTTCGCCTTCCATGTCCAATACCGTTAATATGTGCCGGATTTGAGTGGTTCCTCCATAGGAAAGGCCTTCTTCTTTCAGGAGAGCGGTGATCATCTTTTTCTTGTCCGGATCGTTCTTGAAAAAATGGTCGGCATGTTTCAAGGCCCCGAAACAGCATTTGCACAGGGTCAGGATGGGCAACCCCTTTTCTTCGGCAATGGCCAGGTTTCTAATGGACAGCAGCAGAAAGGACATCAGGTCTTTATCCCTCATGGGATAGCCGCAGCAGTTAAACTCCAGCTCTTTCAATTCGATACCAAGGGCGGACAGAACCGCGCTGGAGGAAGTCTTGTACCGGGGAAGGTAAAACCCGCTTTTGCATCCTGGGAACAATGCGTATTTCATGATTGATATTCCTGTTTGTAGGCGATGTTTCTCATTTCATAGAAGATATCCGTGACCCGGACTCCCTGGGGACAGCTTTCCTGGCATTGATAACAGGTCAGGCAATCCCATATCATGGGGGCGTTCAAAGCTTTATCCATCAATCCCAGGGAGAGACTGTGGATGATCTGGTGGGGGGCCGTGCCAAAGGCCTGGGGATCCTTTGACAGGGAAACAACCGGGCAGGAATTGGTACAGGACCGGCATTTATAGCAATAGGAAAAGGTCTGGGCCGGAAGGGATTTTTTCAGAAGGTCCAGATCCGGATTCTTTTGGCCGGAGGCGATGGGGATGACCTTGTCCCGGGGGCTCAGAAGGCCTTTTCGGACCCTGTCCGTCCTGAGTCCGGCCATGGGATCTGGTGAGGGCTCCCGGGCGAGCTGATTCCGGGTTTGAATCCAGATATCCTGGAGATCCATACCGGCCGGGCAAAGCTGGGAACACCGGTTGCATTCGGTGCAGATAAAGGAACCTTCGGTAAATGAGCGCCCGGATTCCGGATCAAAAGGATCGCCTGTGGCCGTCTCCCGAATTTTTTCCACCCGTTCCGAGGGGAAAATATAGGGGTTGGAGATAATGCGGTAAACCGGCCCCACCGAGCAGTTAAGGGTACAGGTGCCGCACCGGGTACAGGCCTGGATATCAAAGGCCCTCCGGGTTGCCTTGTTTTCAGGCCGTTTTATGAGCTGGCCTGAAATTCCGTTTGTCAGAATGCTGACGGGGCTGGTCAGGATATGGAGGAATTTACTAAAGGGCAGGTAGGCAAGTCCCGCAAAACAGCTGATAAAATGAACAACCCATATCAGAGTATCCAGGCGGTGTTCATTGAAGAACCTGGCCCAGGGCCTTAGGCCCATAGAGAGTCCATAGGAGGCAAAGGCCCACTGGGGTCTGGAGTGACAGCCCATGCAATTGTCGTCATGGAGGGTTTCCCCCTCTTCCAGTGCCCCAGGAGTTACCTGGAGGACCTCCCCCGGGAAAACCACGTTAAACTCTTCCTGCCAGAAGACCTTTAAGGCCGGAAGTTCTTCCTCATAGATCATGTCTCCCCAATCCACCATCATTTCGTCAAACACGGCAGAAGAAACGATTTTACTTGCCTCAAGGAGGAATCCGGAAAAGATAATGATCCCGAGAAGAGCAATGGCGATATAATCCGGTTTTTTACTGATCAGGCGCAATCCTGATATTTTTCGCCGGCGTCCCATGGCAATGGCAATCCCGATGATGACCATGACACCCAGAACATTTCTCATCGTCATAAAGGGATTCAGGGTGGATGCATAGTCGGAAAACAGGGGCTCGCTGATAAAGCCTTCAAGGGCATGGAAGAGAACAAGTCCTGTGAATCCGTAAAAAATAAACATATGCATGATCCATTTGAGAAAATCCTGGCGAAGCAGCTGGACCTGCAGAATGACGTCGAGAATCAGGGATCTGAACAAACGGAAGAGGCGGACAGGGGAGATCAGGATTCCCAACCCCCCGATGAAAAAGCCTGAAATCCTTTTCAGGAAAGAAAAAGCCTCTTCCTTGGGCCCGATGAAGACCCGGAAAAATTGAATGAACCGATGGGATAATCCCAAAAGAAAAACCGCCAGAGAAAGGAAGAAACTATATGTATAGATCACAGGCCCGCTTCCACTTTTTGATTTTTGAACGATTGATATCCGGTTGATTGGATATCACAAAATGAAAAACTTCTACAACCTAAAATGCGAAATGAGTAAAATTAATTGATTGCCATCCCGTCCCCCCTCTCCCAAGGAAGAAGAATATCGGCCGTTTTCTACAGAACCCGGAAGCCGTATCTGTGGGATAAAATTGTGCGGCCGTTAGCAAGGTTCCGGGCGAATCAACCCGGCAAAGTTTGACTTTGCCCGGGGTAAATGATAGAAAGCTACGGGTTTTCGGCAGCCCCTGACAGCCCACGCCCGCCTGCCGGGAGAAGGCCTATCAGGCTCTGCCCAACCAATACAACGGCCAGGCCATGAAACTGGGAATTGCAAAAAAACTGTTCATACTATTTTTTCTGTTCATCCTGATCTTTTACGGTACCGTATTTGACCTGTTTTTCAAGGTCAGGGAGATGTCGGCCCGGTCGGCCCGCATCGTAGGCGTGAACAACCGGATTGCCGCATTATCCAAAAAAATGCAGGACAACCTGGTGGACATGGACGTCAATGGAAAAAAACTCAGATTATTGAAAAAAGACCTCTATTTTACCGGATTTGAAAGGGCACGAAAGGGGTATATTGAGGCCATTGCCGACATCCTGAGCCTGAATCCCGAACCGCCCTGGCCGGACTTGAATACCGCATACGGCCAGTATATCCGGCCCGGGCCGAAAAAGGAGATGCTCGCCGCCGGAGACGGGTGGGAGGGAGCGGGCCGGGTTCCCCAGTGGACGGCTGACATTGAAACGGCCAGAAAGGAGAACCAGACCCGGATCGACCAGGCCCTGATCCGGATCAACACCTTAAGCCGGCTGATCGTCCGCAACGGGATGGTCGGTTTCGGCATCTCCATCATGGTCGGCCTCCTGGGGGTCCTCTTTATCACCCGGTCCATGCTGGCTCCCCTGAACCGGTTAAAAACAGGGCTTTCACAGGTTTCCAATGACAATTACAATCACCTGATTCCGGTTCGGTCCAGGGATGAGTTCGGAGAGCTTACCCAGGCCTTTAACGACATGAGCCGCCAGCTTAAGGCGGATGAGGAGATCCGTTCCGACTTCATCGCCACCCTGAGCCATGAGATCCGGACCCCGCTCTCATCCGTCCGGGAGTCTGTGAACCTGGTGTCTGAAGAGGTGCTGGGCCCGGTAAATGAGCAGCAGCAGAAATTTTTATCCATTGCCGGTAAGGAAACCGCCCGGATCACCAATCTTCTGAACCGCCTTCTGGACACGGCCAGCCTGGACACCGGGCCGGGGGAGATCCTGCCCCTGGAGCCCAACCATCTCATCCGGGAAACGGTGCAACGCCTTGCCGGCCGGGCTGAACTTGCCCGGGTCAATGTCTCTTTCACCCCCATGGAAGAGGCCCCCAAGGTGATGGGAGATCCCGAGGAAATCCTCCAGGTATTGATCAATCTCCTGGACAACGCCATCAAATTTTCCGCTGAAAACAGTCGGATCACCCTGTTTCTAACCCTGGAGGCCCAACACCTCATGTTTAACATCTCAGACGCAGGTCCGGGGATTCCCCGGGAAAAACAGCGCCTGGTTTTTAAAAAATATTACCGGACCCAGGAGGTCCGGGACCACGCAGACGGCGTGGGACTCGGCCTGAACATTGCCAGGCGTATTGTCCAGGCCCACGGGGGAACCATTTTTGTCAAGAACAACAGAGACCGGGGATGTACCTTTTCCTTTTCCCTGCCCTGTGTAAAAAACGCCTGACACCAAGGAGCTTTTTATCATGCACTTTCAATATAGTTTAAAGGGATTTTGGACCATGGGCCTTTGGGCCTGCCTGTTTGCCCCGGTCTTGGGAGTGATGCTGACCGGATGCACTGTCACCGGACTTTACGGTCAAAGAGACCGGCATTTGAATCTGGCCACCCAGGCTTTTTTTGCCCGGGACTGGCCCCGGGCAAAAAAGAGGTTTTTCGCCCTGGCCGCCCAGACCCAAAACCCCAAGGCCGTAAACGCAGGGATTTACGGTCTGGCCTGTGTCGACATGGCAGCGGCAGAAGACGTCCCTTCATTTTTAGAGGCCCTGAAAACCCTTTCCCGTGAATCCGGGGACCGGTTCAGGAGCCAGGATCCTGAACTCTTGATTCTTGCGGCAGATCACGGGTTCCGGCTCATGGAAAAAAAACAAAAAGACCAGGCAGATCAGCTCCTCCGGCTCGGTCTGGAGAAAAAGAGTTCCGTTGAGACAATCAAGACCCTTGAACAGGCCATCAAACGCCTGAAACACCAGATCCAGGTGCTTGAGCGCATTGACCAGGAACTTCAGGAAAAGAGGAATCCATCATGAAGACCCCCCAAAAGATCCTGGTCGTGGACGATGACCCCAATATTCTGGCAGTGCTGGAGACAAGGCTCTCGGCAGCAGGGTTCAGGGTTCTCCAGGCCGGGGATGCCGCATCCGCCTCCCGCATCCTTAAACAGACCCCTGTCGATCTTCTGGTCTCTGACGTAAAAATGCCCCGGAAAAGCGGCATGGAGCTGTTCAAAGAGATCCGGGAAACCCTTCCTGATCTTCCGGTCATCTTCCTGACCGCTTACGGCACCATCCCCGATGCCGTGGATGCCATCAAGCTGGGCGCCGTGGATTATATTTCAAAACCCTTTGACGGCAGGGAACTCATCGAAAAAATTAACCAGATCCTTGCCCTCTGCAAAAAAGAGGCAGCCACGGCCCGTCCCGAGGGGTTTGAAGGGGATTATTATTGGGGAGAAAGCCCGGCCATGAAAGCCCTGTTTGACATGGTAAAGAAAGTGGCCCCGACCCAGGTCAATGTTCTGCTTCTCGGGGAAAGCGGTGTGGGAAAAGAGCGCATTGCCCGGTACATCCATGAACATTCCGCCCGGAAAAACCAGGCCTGCGTGGTCGTGGACTGTGGTTCCACCCCTGCCGGCATTCTGGAAAGCGAACTCTTCGGCCATGTCAAAGGCGCGTTTACCCATGCGGTGAAGGACAAGACCGGTCTTATCGAGGCGGCAGACAAGGGCACCCTTTTCCTGGATGAGATCGGCAACATCTCCCATGACATGCAGTGCCGGCTCTTACGGTTCCTTGAGGACCGGCAGATCCGGCAGGTGGGTTCGGTCTGCGAGACACCGGTGGACTGCCGGGTGATTTCGGCCACCAATGCCGATCTCATGGAGGATATCCAGGCCGGAACCTTTCGCCAGGACCTTTACTACCGGTTAAAGGGCATTTCCCTGACCATTCCGCCCCTGAGGGAACGCAGGGAAGACATCCCCGAACTGGCCGCCTTCTTTGCCGGCAGTGCCGCAAAAGATGGGGAAATCCGGTTCTCTGCAGATGCCATGGACCTGCTGTGCACCCATTCATGGCCCGGCAATATCCGTGAACTGAAAAACGTGGTGGAGGTGGGTGCCATTCTCTGCCAAAACCAAACCATAGAACCCCGGGACCTCCAGATTGAAACCCTTGAAAGGGGAGGGGCAGAAGCACCGGGCACGGCCTTTTCCATTGAAGAGAGCGAAAAAAACACCATTATCCGGGCATTGAAAGAGACCCGGGGGGTTCAGAAAAAAGCCGCCGACCTGTTGAACATCAGCAAACGGGCCATCCATTACAAGGTCAAAAAGTACAAGATCGACCCGGGTCTCTATCGATAGGAGCCGGGAGGCATAAAAAAAGGGCGGCCCTTTACGGACCGCCCTTTCTCATATGGAGTCAGTATGCAGAATCGGGTTTACTTGAATTCCGAGATCTGCCGGACAAGTATTACCATTCCGGCATCAGAGGTATAGCCGTCCCCTGTCACCATAACCGTCTTGCCGGCAAAGGAACCAAGATCCTCTTCACATTCGAGCAAATAGGTGTTTTCGCCGTCCAGCAGGGTGACGCCCTTGGCCGTTTTTTCGATAACGCCTTTCACCTGAACCCGGGAAACGGATTGTTCTCCTGCGGGCTTGGGCACGGTTCCTGTGTTTGTGTCCTGGGCAGATGCCAGGGATCCCATGGCGATCATGGCTGAAGTGATTAAAATGGTAAGGGTTTTTTTAGAGTTCATGTTTTGTCTCCTCTATATTGATTTACTCTGTTAAATTGCCAGGGTTTTCAATTGCCTGAACAATCTGGATAAAACGGTCTGAGCCATCTGTCTTCAAGGTGCCGATCACCTTGACCTGTCTTCCGATGAGGTCGGTTACATCTGAATCGCATTTCAGGTCATACCGGTCCTGGCCATCGACCAGAACCAGTTCTCCTGAATCGGATCGTTCCAGCATCCCGTACATCTCCAGACCGACTACGGCCTCCGGTGTATCCTCCCCGGGATTTTGGACCCTGTCCCCGGAGGAGACTGAGTTTTTCTCCTCACAGGCAAAGGTCAGCATCCCGACAAGACCGGCCAGGAGAATGGCAATGGATACGGTTTTTTTATTCATGGTTCTAACTCCTTTCCTAAGATGTTTTCTGGGGCTTTGACTCCAGTGCCTCCCTAAAGAGCAAGGGGTGTGCCATGGTTATAAGTGTCTGTATTTAAAAATATTATCCAAATAGAGGCCTTTTTTTCCGGCCGGAATAGTTACAAGATTTTCATCCGGGTTTCGTTTTTTTCAACTTTAAAAAGCCGGCCGGTCCGTGTGCAAAAATCGTAACCCGACCTGCTGTTTTCGTAACCCGGATCAATGGAAGGCAGGCCCTGTTTCCAGGATAGGCAAATGATTTTAAGGCATTGAAGAAATGGCATGCTGTTTGCTATCTGCCAGGGATAGACAAAATACCATTACAAAGGAGGTCCTTTTTTAGATGACAGCAACAGACCCGCCAAACCGATACGCCAGTGCCGCGTTCAGGCTGGAAACCCCCGGGATTTTCTTCCAGTTTAAACTGAGGCGTACAGAGGCAGAACCGCTGTTTGCACTGGTCCAGAAAAATTCCAAAGCCCTTTCCCGTCTCAAGGAAGGCTCCCTGGTCCCCATGACCTTTTATTATCCGGACAAAACCATTCCGCCGGTAAAGATAGAGACACGGATAAAGTATATCCGGGGCACCGGCACCCCCGGTTTCAGTGAGCATGTCATGGTTGCCCTGGATATTGATGGTGGGGGCGGGAATTGAAAAATGGATGTCCGATATTCCCGGCAACCGGATGGTTCATGAAGGTCAGTCCTGAAAAGAGAACTTTTTAAATCCGCAAAACTTTACTATAAGAGAGGGAGTGCCGTGTAAAAAACGATTCAACGGCTTTGGTCCTGTTCGGGCAAATTTGAAAATGGATTCCCCGGGGAATCAGGAGGACAATTGGGCATAGCCACGGACATCATCCTCATCGTTGTGGCTGCATTTTTCTGCGGTCTGGCCATGCAGCGGCTGGGTCAGCCCCTTATCCTTGGATATATCGCGGCCGGGATTGTTCTCGGCCCCCATACCGGAGGGTTGACCGTATCCGGCATCCATGAAATTGAACTCCTTGCCGAAATCGGGATTGCACTTCTATTGTTTGCCCTGGGACTGGAATTTTCCCTGAAAGACCTGAAGCCGGTCAGACGGATTGCCCTGATCGGAACCCCCGTTCAAATGGCGTTGACCCTGGGGCTGGGATTCGGCATCGGTCATTGGATCGGATTGGACTGGAAGTCTTCTCTGTGGCTGGGGGCCCTGGTTTCCCTGTCCAGTACCATGGTCATCCTCAAGACCTTAATGAATCAGGGCTGGCTGGGAACCCTGTCCAGCAAAGTCATGATCGGAATGCTCATTGTCCAGGATCTGGCGGTGGTTCCGATGATGATCATCCTTCCCCGGTTAAATGATCCGGCCGTAGGCCTGCCCGCCCTCGGCTTTGCCGCCTTGAAAGCCGTTGGATTCCTGGTGGCCATGGTTTTGCTCGGAACCCGGTATCTTCCCCGGCTGATGTCTTATATCGCCAGACTCGGTTCAAGGGAGCTTTTTTTACTGGCCATTACCGCCATCGGCCTGGGCATCGGGTACATCACCCATCTGGCCGGGCTCTCTTTCGCCTTTGGCGCCTTTGTTGCCGGAATGGTATTGAGCGAATCCGATTACGGACACCAGGCCTTAAGCGATGTGATCCCCCTGCGGGATCTTTTCGGCCTGCTGTTCTTTTCTTCCGTCGGGATGCTCTTTGATCCGGCTTTTCTCTTGGACCATGTCGGAGAAGTCCTTTTCCTGGTTCTTACCGTGTGCCTTGGCAAGGGACTTATCTTTGCACTTGTCTCATACATTTTCCATTACCGGAACGTCATCCCCCTGGCCGTAGGGCTGGGCCTTTTCCAGATCGGGGAGTTTTCCTTTGTCCTGGCCAGGGTGGGGGTATCCACCGGTTCCATCGGAAATGACCTTTACACCCTGGTTCTGACCGCAGCCATTTTATCCATGGTTCTCACCCCTTTGATTTCAGGACAGACAGGCAAAATATATGCGCTCAAAAAACAATGGTTCCGCCATGAAAAGCTGGAAACCTCCAACATCCCGGATCAGGGCTTCAAGGGGCATGTGGTGATCATCGGAGGCGGGAGGATCGGTTCCCAGATCGGGCAGATATTAAAAGGCTTGAACATATCCTTTGTCATTATCGAACTGGATCACAGGCGGTTTGAAATTGCCAGGACCAGCGGCATGGCCGTGGTTTACGGGGATGCGAGCCAGAGCATTGTCCTTGAAGCAGCAGGGGTGAAAAAAGCATCCCTTCTCATAGTGACCCTGCCGGATCTGGTCACTGCCCGGCTGGCCATTGTTCAGTCCAAAGGCCAGAATGAAGAACTCAATATCGTGGTGCAGGCAGCCGGTCCGGATTATTTCGATGTGATGCGCAATCTCGGAGTGTCAGAGGTTGTCCTGCCCGAGTTTGAAGCCAGTCTTGAAATGACCCGCCAGTCCCTGATTCATTTGATGATTCCGCCGGCGGATGTTCAAAGGCATACGGATGCCATCCGGCAGGAGCTCTATGCGGCATTTTTCAATTCAAATGAAAACTATCGAACCCTGAGCCAGCTTCGGGGCGCTGAACAGCAATTTGATCTGCAATGGATCCGGTTGAGCCGGGACAGTTCTCTGGTCAACCGGTCAATTGGCGAAAGCCAAATCCGGAAGACCACCGGGGCATCGGTTGTGGGTGTTGTCCGGGACGGCACATTGATTCCCAATCCCGATGCCGGCCTTGTTTTGATGGCCGAAGATCTGGTGGCCATTATCGGAAGCGGCCGGAGCCGGGAAGCCTTTGAATTGAAAGCCGGATCTTTGCACCCGGCCTAACCAGTAAAATTGATTTCAGAATGGCGATCTGTCTATAATCCTTTTGAATCAAGATTATCAGGACCGCAAAAGGATGGGGAAGATTCATCCATCAATTCTTTCAATTGAATGATAGGGAGTTTGTCCTTTCATTTTCTGGAAGATAGTAATTTTTAATTGCTCTGGCAGCCGGATATCATATATATCTTTATGGTAAACAGACAATTGTATTATTACTAGTAATGCCCAAAGGGAAAAATCTGTCAATGAAAAAGCTAGTATATCAAACCTTGTGCATCCCCCTTCTCCTAGGCAGTCTATTTTTTTCCCGTGCCGCGGCAGAAGATCTGTCCCGGGTTCTGGTCATTCATTCCTACCACAAGGGATTTATCTGGACGGACGGGGTTGACGCTGCCATCCGGGATGAATTCTCCAGGGGCCAGGATGTCCAGGTGATGTCCGAATTCCTGGACACAAAAAGACGGCCCCTGGAAGTCATGGCCCCCATTTTCCATCGTTTTCTGGAAGAAAAATACAGTCATGATCCTCCGGATGCCATTATCGTCTCGGACAACAACGCCCTGATCTTTATGCAGAGCGTTCACAGGGACCTGTTCGGAAATGTGCCCTTATTTTTCTGCGGCATCAACAATTTTCATCCCCAGATGCTGGAGAAGCTGGGCCCTAGGGTCACCGGTGTAGTGGAGAAGACCGACCCTGCCGGCACCATCCGGCTGATCCTCCACCTGCAGCCGGACCTGGAGCGGTTGATTGTTGTCACCGGTATGTCGGCAACCGCAAGGGAGATCAAAAAAGAAACCGAACCGATCCTGTCAGGCTTCCAGCAGGAGGTGATCTGGAAGGACCGCCTCTCCAGCCGGGAGTTGTTCCCCTTTCTGGAAACCCTGGGTAGAAAGGATGCTGTCCTGCTGATTGCCTTTAACCAGGACAGCGACGGGACCTTTTACTCCTACCAGATGGGAGCCAGGCTCATCTCCAGCCGGTCCCGGGCACCGGTTTACGGGTTGTGGGACCATTACCTGAACACCGGTGTTGTGGGCGGCAACATGGTCAATGCCCGGGATCAGGGCAGAACCGTTGCCAGACAATGCCTTGACCTGTTAAACACCGGCCGGATTTCCGCCATCCACGAACAAAGCCCCAACACCATCCTGGTGGATTACCAGGCTTTGAGACACCATGGATTCAAATCCTCTGATCTCCCGGCCCAGGCGGTTGTCATCAACCAGCCCCCCTCCTTTTACCAGAGCCACAAACTGCTGATCTGGTCTGCCTGCGTCTTTATACTCGTGCTGATCCTCCTGGTCGTCACCCTGGCGGGTAATATTGTCAGGCGCAGGGAAAGTGAGCAAAAGTACAGAAATTTGTTTGAACTTTCCATGGATGCCATCTTCCTGATCAATATGGATCTGGAGATCCTGGACTGCAACCCTGCCGCCTTAACCCTTTTCTGCATCGATACCAAGGAGGATTTCCTGCTGTTGAATCCCGCAGACATTTCCCCTGAGTTTCAGCCGGACGGGAAACCCTCCTTTGAAAAAGCGGTCAAGCTGGTGAATATGGTCATGGAAAGCAAGGCTCGCTATTTTGAGTGGCGCCATTGTAAATCCACCGGCCAGGAATTTGATGCCAGTGTGCTGCTGTCCCGGATGAATATCGGGGGGAAAAATTTTGTCCAGGCCACTGTCCGGGACATCTCAGATCAAAAAAGAGCCCAGGAAATGCTGATCCAGTCGGAAAAAATGATGTCTGTCGGCGGGCTTGCCGCCGGCATGGCCCATGAAATCAACAATCCCCTGGCCGGAATGCTCCAGAGTGCCACTGTGCTGACCAATCGTCTGACCCGGCCGGACATGCCTGTCAATATTGAGGCGGCCCTGGAATCCGGCACCACCATGGAAGCGATTGCCGCTTTCATGGCCCGCAGACAAGTCCCGAAGATACTTGAGGCCATTAAAACCTCAGGCGCCAGAATAGCCGCCATTGTGGAAAATATGCTCAGTTTTGCCAGAAAAGGGGACTCTTCCTTTTCCACCCATAATCCAGTGGAATTGATGGAAAATGTGCTGACCCTTGCGGCCACGGATTTTGACCTGAAAAAACATTATGATTTTAAAAATATCACCATTCAAAAAGAATACGGCCGGGACCTGCCCCAGATCCTCTGCGAGGCCGGCAAAATCCAGCAGGTTCTGCTGAATATCCTGAAGAACGGAGCCCAGGCCATGTTTGAACAGGCCGGTAAAAATCCGCCTGAATTTGTGATACGGATCTGCCATGAACCTGCTGCCCAAATGTTGAGAATCGAAATCCAGGACAATGGGCCGGGCATGGACAAGGAGACTGCCAAACGGATCTTTGAACCTTTTTTTACCACCAAGCCCATCGGCCTGGGAACCGGTTTGGGCCTCTCTATCTCCTATTTCATCATCACCGAAAACCATGGGGGCACCCTGGCGGTTTACTCCCAGCCGGGAAAAGGGGCCAATTTCGTCATCCGACTGCCCCTGGAAACTTCCTTCCATGATCAAACCCCGGCGTGACAGGGGTGAGGTTTGGCAACCGGACCGGCAATATCGGTTTCAGAGTTTTTTGATCATCCCGGCAAGGTCTCTGAGATCGGCTTCATCCGGGTGGCCCACGGCATCCGATGCATCTTTGAGCCATGCCGGGGGTTCGGCTTTTTGACTCACTTTTTCAAGGACGTTGGGATTGACCTCTCCCTGGCAGGTGAATACACCTGCAATGTCTGCATTGTCTGTCAGGCCGGCAGCATACTGAATGCAGGTTTTAACATGGTCGGAATCCCTGGCCGCCCCGTGGGTGGCAAATAAAAAGAGACGGGTGCCGCTTTTCAGCCCGGACAAGAACTCCTGGGATTTGGGATCGGGCTTTCCGGCCATGAACCAGAAACCCACGGCCACCATGTCATATCCTTCTGTTTCCTGGGCCTGATCAACGGGAAGCATATCCTTTTCCCCGTCAAGGGTCTCAAATATCGTTTCGGCAAGTTTCAGGGTATTGCCGCTCTGGGTGGAATAGACGATCAAAGTCTTCATTCGGTGTTCTCCTCCGTATTTTTAAAATGGGTACAAACATCCTCAATTGGAATGGCCCGGCATCCCGGAAGGTCCGGGGCCGGGCCTGGGGTGTAATTATTCACTGGGCCCGGCATATCCCATGGGCAGCTTTTTGAACCGGCCGCCGTGGATAATGGGATCTCCCTTGTAACCCAGGGCCTTAAAGTTGATATAATCGGTTTTATCAATCAGGTGTCCCACATCCCTTCCCTTGGATTTCATATAGGAAAAATCAGTGCCCTTGTGGGCGATTTTTTTGAAATCCACATTCCGTTTGTCCTGGTGACATCTGTTGCAGGTCTGTTCACCCTTGAGACTTTCATGGCATTGGACACAGGACAGGGCCATCTCAGACGGCATGACCTCGTGTTCCAGCCGCCAGTACATCCAGGTCTCCTTCCACTTATAGGAACCGCTGTACTCAAGACCCGCGGCATCCATGCCGTCAGCAAAGGCTTTTTCCCAGTCCAGGTGTTTCCAGTATGCGGTTTTGTCTTCCTTGTTGCGGGGAAAGAGATGGGGGACCAGGACATACTCATGGTCCGCATCAATGGCCTGGATTCCTTTCATGATCTTAAAGGGAGTGATCTTGGAACCGGGGTCGTTGATGGAGCCCACCGGGCGGGTCAGGTTGATGACATCGGCATTGAGATCCACCTTTTCCCCCATGAGGACCCGGTTCATGAAGCCGGAATACCATTGATAATCGGGCAGGGCCGACTCTTCCCATTTGAACTCTCCCTTTTTCCAATTGTAGTCGGGCTTGCCGTACTTGTCTTTCTTGACCTTCCGTTTTTTATCTCCGGCCTTGGACCAGTCCCAGAAGGTCTTGGTGGGCTTGCACTTGGCAAACACCGGGGAATGACAGACATTGCAGTCCAGGGTTTTGGCGTGGTCGTTCAGATGGTGGTCCAGAAGGCTGCCGCAGTAATGGGGGGTTTCCCCATGGCAGCCCTGGCAGGAGACCGTTCCTTCCGCAGCGGGCACGGAGCTGCTTCTGCCCTTGATCCTATGGTTCCGGGTTTTGTGGCACTCGGTACAGGTGAAATCGTATCCTCCCATGTGAATGTCACAGCTCCTGTCCGGCTGGAGCAGCTGGCGGGACATGTCCGCATGCTTGATGGCATCTCCGCCTCCGCCGTTGAAGTGACAGGATCCGCAGGTGGCCCGGCTGGAATGGCCGATATTTTCAGCCACCTTTTTCAGGTTAACCTCTTTTTTGGGCATACCGGCGCCGGGCGGGTCTTTTTTGTAAGTGCCCGTGGTGTCGTGACAGACCAGGCAGTCAATTTTTGTCTTGTCCGTGAAATCAAAGTTTTTGTCCTTCCATCCGTATCCTGCGTGACAGCTTGTGCACCGGGGTTCGTTGCTGGGCAAGGCGATGCAATAGTTGTTCACGGCTGTGGTGCCCTTGCCGTGGAGGATGTCCTTTCTATGGCCCGTGGTATATGGGGAGGGGCCCCTCCAGAGCCAGTGGGCCGTCTTGAGCATATCCTCTCCCTGGGTTTCGTGGCACCGCAGGCACTCTGCGGTTACCTGGAAGGGATCGGCATTGTCCGGCAGTCTAACCAGCTCCCTGTGATCCGGAACATTTTTCAAATGGCACCCTTTGCAGTCTGACGGACCTTTGGCTTCCTCTATGTGGCACTCCATACACTGCTGGTGGTAGGCCGCCTTAAGACCGATTCTCTCCGGGTGGTCCGGATTGAATGCATCCTGGTGACAGGCCGAACACCGGGTGGTTTCCAGGGCGTTTTCATCTTTTGGTCTGAAATGATGGCATTTGGTACAGTCCTGGATCAGTGCCGCATGCCGTTTGTGGGCAAACCTTACCGGTTCGTAATGGTCTTCCCGTTTTTTGATGATGGGGCTGTCCAGGAGAAAATAGTTGTCCGTGGCGTCATCCAGGGAGATGCCTGCATCCATGAGGCAGATTCTCCGGGTGATCCGGCAGTCATCCTTGTACTCTTTGATAAAGGGGACGATCTCCTTGGCCCTTTCCCTGGCCTTTTCCTGGTCCGGAGCCTTCCAGGCCCGGGCTCCCAGACATGGCGATGCCCCAAACAGAACCAGTCCGGCCAGGAAAATTATTTTTTTGATCATGAAGACAACTCCTCGGATCCCTGAAGGACCGGCAGATAGGTTACGGCGATCCTGTAGATAAACATTAAAGTTGCGATGAGCCCGAAAGTAACCAGCATTTCACCCATTGCCGGGAAATATCCGTTGTCGCTCAGGGGCGGTTTATATCCGACGATAAATACGTTGATCCGATTCAGGACCACACCGCCGACGATAAGGGCGGCCGCCGTGAAAATTCCTCTTCTGGAAGTCCGCACCTTTTCAAAGAGGAGCATGAACCAGGGCAGGATCACTCCCAAACCCATTTCCACGATAAATGAATTGGTCTGGTGGGTTCCGTCCAGCAGGTAAACCCAGGTTCCCCGGACAAAAAGATCGCTGATTTTAAGCAGCATATAGATTCCCAGAAGAAAAATGGTGATCCGGGTCAGGGGGGCCAGGATGTTCATCTCGGAATCGAGTTTAAAGGAAGAGGTGGCCAGGGTGGTTTCAAACACCACCATGGGGTATCCCACGGCAAAGGCCGAAGTCAGGAAAAAGAGCGGGAGCATGGGGGTATACCAGAGGGGGTGGAGCTTGGTGGGGGCCACCAGCATGAGAGAGCCCAGGCTGGACTGGTGCATGCAGGACAGGACCACGCCCAGGATGATGAAGATCCACATGATCTTGTCCAGGACGGCGTCACCAATGGCAAGGATCCCCTCCACCATTCCGTTGAGCCCGGCCAGGGGACCCGGCAGACTCACTCTTCCCTTGAACTGCTCGGCAAGGATGGGGAAAAATTCAATGTAGAGCACGTTCAGGTATACCATCACGCACATGGCCACTTCAAAGAGGACCGAATTGGTATTCCAGTTGAACATGGGTTTCCATATGGCCCAGGACCGGCCGATGTCCACCAGAAGGCCCAGGACCACAAATGTGTAGCCCAGAACGGCTGTGAGCAGGGCAGGGCGGGTAATGGGTTCGTAAAAACGGCGGCCGAAGATATGGGCCAGGGCCGCAGTGATAAATCCGCCGGCAGCCAGGGCCACGCCCGTGGCAACGTCCACCCCGACCCAGAGGCCCCAGGGTCTGGCATTGGTCAAATTGGTAACGTAACCGATGCCTCCGGTAAACCGGGCAATAATGGCCGCGGCTCCGGCCATCATGAATACCAGCATGACCAGAACGCCCGGGGTCCAGAATTTTTTTCGCAGGGGACTTGGTTTATGCATCCGGACCTCCTTTTTCCTTGGCGGTTTCCTTTTTCTTTTCAGCGCTTTTGTTCGATCCGTACATGAATATGCCCAGGACGCCGAAAAGGGCGAGGGGAGACCACAGATAGCTGAACAGGGAATGCTGGATGGTTTCCGACAGCTTGGGAGACGGTTTATCCGGCAGGACCGGAAGGTTGACCTTGTCAAAGGGAACTTCAGAAAGGTAGATCCAGGACGTTCCGCCCACCTCTGTTTCTCCGTATATATGGTTGATATATCTGCCGGGGTTTTCCTTGAGCCTTTTTTTTGCCACCTTGAGCAGGGTCTTTCGCTTGCCAAAGGTCAGGGCTTCCGTGGGGCAGATGGCGGCACATCCGGGAAGGCCCCCCTCCTTGGATATCCTTTCGTAACAAAAGGTGCATTTCATCACCCTGGGGGTAATGGGATCAAAGTACTCATAGGCCGGAATCTCAAAGGGACAGGCCACCATGCAGTACCGGCATCCGATGCATTTATTCACATCGTACCGGACCGCCCCGGTTTCATCCTTGGTCAGCGCCCCCACAATGCAGGCGGATACGCAGGCCGGGTCCTGGCAGTGCATGCACTGGACCTTGGCAAAGGTGGGGGAGGGGTTGTGAAAGCCGTCTATCTTTCCTGTGAAATACCGGTTGACCACGGTATAGGCCTTGGCATCGGGCCTCCGTTTTTTTTCAAAAATCGTACATTGGCAATCCGGTCTTTCCGGCGGCGGCAGCTTGTTGACTCCTGCGCAGGCCTCTTCGCATTTTCTACAGCCCACACACCGGGTCAGGTCCACAAGGCACCCATATGGATCCGGGGGCGCCTTGGACTCCCATGCCAGAGCAGTTGAGGGCCGGGCCGCAGCAGATGCGCCGGCAGCACCCATGAATTTAAAAAAACTCCGTCTACTGAGTTGCATTGGTCCTCCCAATTCAGGTTAAATATTTGTGAAATTTTTCCATTCCGTTTCATTTCTATTGCCCGGACCGTTTTCCCTTTTGAATGCCCAGGCAGATATGGTTTGTTTTTTTATGGTTGTAAATGATCCGGTCCTTTGATCTCTGGACAATGGTGATCAAATCCCGGGCCACATCTTCATCTCCCAAAATGAGATCAAGAACCTCCCCTTCTTTCATGGATTGAAGGCGGCTTTTGCACTTGAGAAGGTCCAGGGGGAAAATGACCCCCCGCAGGTCCAATGCAATTTTTGCCGTCATTCTGCCTCCCAAAAAAGGTTTAAATGGATGGAGTTGCAATGGGCGTGCCCCGGGAAATGGAATTTTTTAAATTTATAAGAGTACGGTTTTAAAGAGGATTTTGGGATGGCAGGCAGAGATTGACAAGAGGATTGTTACATTGTATTTAAACATATGTTTAAGTTAAACTATATTTAAACATGTGTTTAAACAATTGACTCGGAGCAAAGACCATGGAAGAGCGAGAGATCAATATTTTCTGGAAAAAGATCGTCAACACCATCAATGACGGCTTGATGTTCATTGGGCCCGAAGGCACCATCTTAATGGTGAACAAGGCCTTTGTATCCCTGACCGGATATTCCTCCAAAGAGGCCATCGGCATGTCCTGCCAGCTTTTGGGCTGTGATGCCTGTGAACAGACCCTGGACACCGGAATCAAATCGGTCTGGTGCAAGCTGTTTGAGCCGGGCCAGGAAGACATGAAAAAATGCCGGTGCCTGCTCAAGCGAAAGGACGGCAGTTTTCTTCCGGTACTGAAAAATGCATCCGTATTAAAGGATGAAGATCAGAATGTGCTGGGGGTTGTGGAAACCCTTACCGATATATCCGAGATCGAGCGCCTGGATGAAAAAGTCCATATCCTGTCCAGGCACTGCCACCTGGAGAGTGATTTCTTCGGCATGGTAGGGGAATCAAGGGAAATGGAATCTGTCTTTGATATGGTCCGGAAAACCGCGGATTCAAGTGCTCCGGTCATTATCCTGGGGGAAAGCGGAACAGGCAAGGAACTGGTGGCAAATGCCGTCCATCTTTGCGGTGCAAGAAAGGAGGGCCCCTTTATCCAGCTCAACTGCGCCGCACTGAATGCCTCTGTCCTGGAAAGCGAGATGTTCGGCCATGCCAAGGGGGCGTTCACCGGGGCATACAACAGCCGGATCGGCCGGTTTGAGGCGGCCAACAAGGGCGATTTTTTCCTGGATGAGATTGGTGACATGCCCCTGTCCCTCCAGACCAAACTGCTCAGGGTGCTGGAGTCCGGCCGGTTTGAGCGGGTGGGGGATATCTCTCCCATCCGGGCGGATGTGAGAATCATAACGGCAACAAACAAGAACCTGGAAGAGTTGATCCGGAAAAAGGAGTTCCGCCAGGATCTGTTTTTCCGCATCAACGTCATCCCCATCCTGATTCCCCCCTTACGGGAAAGAAAAGAAGATATCCCTTTGCTGGTCAACGCCTTCATGGACAGCCTGAACCAGAGTGGCAAGAAAAGGGTCACCGGGGTGAGCAATGATGCCATGGACCTGTTTATGAAATACCCCTGGCCCGGAAATGTCCGGGAATTGAAAAATGCCATGGAGTATGCCTTTGTCACCACAGACGATTCGATCATCCAGCCCCTTCACCTGCCGAAAAATATTATCCGTTCCAAAGAATCCGAAAGGAGCTTCTCCCTGCCGCGCCAGGACCGGTCTCCAGATGAAAAAAAAGAATTGATTGATGCCCTCAGGCAGACAAACGGAAACCAGACCCGGGCGGCTCAACTGCTGAACATCAACCGGGTCACCGTCTGGAACCGGATGAAAAAATACGGGATAGATCTGAAGAAGATATTGATTTCGTGACGGATTCCCTTCCGGAACCTCTTTTCATTTTTTGATGAATTCGCGGATATGGAAATCAGGCCCTGTTCTCTGGTACAAAAAATGCTTTTTGTCTGGTCAGGGGAAATTTCAGGCTGCAAAGCCTTACACCCGGACCTTTAAAATAAGGAGAAAATCATGAATCAGACCATCCAGAAAACCCTATGTCCATACTGCAGGCTTGAGACTTTTGTTGAATTGCCTGGGGATTATGCCCCGGTGTATGTTCATTGCGATTCATGCAAAAAAAAATTCATCGTTGAGCGCAAGATCCAGGGATTTAAATCCTTTAGCTTGGAAGAGGCCCCCTGCATAAGCAACCCCGACTGCAGGGACATTGAAATGGGAGCGGCTGACGAACAATAGCCTTCCCAGCAAAACAGAACCATGGATAAGGGAAAATCCATCTTCTTTTCAAGATCTTATGGCAAGTCTGTGGTTTGGCCCGGCCAAGCCAAACCCTCTCTATTCTTCCTGCCCTCTCTTGTGTAAAAAAAATCAGGGTCCCCAAAAAACCTTTCTTCCCCGGGAAAAGGATTGGGCCTATTTTGTCTTTTGCAAAAGACCTCCATAGCTGTTCTCAAAAACGTACCGATTCATGCCGGGAGGAGCAAAGCTTTTGCGCTCATTCTCGAAAATCATCCATGATTTTCTCCGAGGAGGGATCCCTTCTCCAGCGGCGTCCTGCCGCCCGAAGGAATCCAATCCGCGAAAACCTCTGCTCCTCCCTGGGCCTGGGCTCAGTCCATATCTAAGGTTAAATAAACGAACATACATTCGGAACCGCAAAAAAGAATCCGGGGCAGCCACTGGCGGTATTCAAGCTGCCCCGGATCTCGGTGAGGTGGTTATCCAAATTTATGGAGGCAAGTAAATCTTTTACTCTTTTTGAATAACTGAAAAGAACCACTGCATCTTTGGTGCCAACCCTGAGAATCGGCTGGAATTCAGCCGATTCTTCCCATTTTTATATATATGCGGTTTTTTAGGACCTGTTTCAATAGACCCTTCGGTAACGCAACCGGAACGTTACCGATCCGTCGGGGTAACGTTTTTCCGCAACGGGTTTGGAAGAGGATCCCGGCCGGATAAATAAATGAAACCTGCGTTTAATAAAGGTCCACGGGATTTACCCCGTGGTTTTATCTTCCCTGTTTTGCCGTTCTGGCACTCTCCTTGCTCAACAGGGTTGTAAATGGAGCGCCTTGAAAAAAAGGCTACAACTCAAATCTAAACAGAAAGGAACCGTAAAATGACAGATCTTAATAGAATGGAAGCCGCAGATCAGGTGGACGCCAGAGGAAGTGCATGCCCGGGACCCCTTCTTGAAGCCAAAAAAGGCATCGGCAAAGTCCAGGTGGGCCAGACCCTTGAAATTCTTTCCAATGACACGGGTACCCGTGTCGATATCCCTGCATGGGCAGGAAAAGTCGGCCATGAATACCTGGGATTTCTTGAAGCAGATGGGTATGACAGACATTTTATAACCCGCAACAAATAAACAGGTGATGATGTGGCAGACAAACCGGCAAATAAGATACTGATCCTGGCCACGGAAACCTGTGCCTATCCGGGTGCGGATTCAGTGGGTCAGGCCCACACAAGCTATCCGGCCAATACCTATATCCTGCGGGTCAGGGCGCCGGTTCTTTTCCCGGAATCCTTTTACATTGATTGCTTCAGAAAAGGGATCAGCGGCATCATTATCATGTCCTGCGGTGAAGAATGTCCCTATGAAGGCGCATACAAGGCTCTGGCCACCCGGCTCAATTCGGTTTACCGGAAAATGAAGGAGCTGAAACTGGACCTGAAGCGCCTTCGCCTGACAGCCATCTGTACGGTCTGCAACCGGGCCTTTTTAAACGAAGTCAACCAGATGAACCAGCTGGTCGGGGAGCTTGGGCCGCCCCAACTGGAATCCTGAGCCTGCAACCACACAGGGTCTGCTGCCCGGATTCCCGGAGCAGCAGACCCCATCTTAAGAATTCTTTTAGGAGGAACCATGATCTCCATTAAAACCTTTGACACCCTTGTTGTGGGGGCAGGGATCGCCGGGCTGCAAACGGCCCTGGATCTTGGCGACCAGGGGTACAAGGTCGCCGTTCTGGAAAAAGATCCTTCCATCGGCGGCAAGATGATCCGGCTTTCAAAAGTATTCCCTACTTTGGACTGCGCCAGCTGCATCACCACCCCCAAGATGTCTTCTGCGGCCCACCATAAGAATATCACGCTTTTTACCTATTGCAGTCTTAGGGCCCTGAACCGGGACGGCCGGGGCGTCAAAGCCAGTGTGGTTCAGAATGCCCGTTACGTGGACACGGAAAAATGCATTGGGTGCCGGAAATGCGAGTACGCCTGTCCGGTCTATGTGGAAGATAAGGAACAGGGGGGATTCTCCGGGAAAAAGGCCATTTCCATTCCCTTTTCCAATGCCATTCCCCAGCTTCCCGTCCTGGACACGGACCACTGCATGCTCTGCGGGCGGTGCGAAAAGGTCTGCCCCACAGATGCCATTGATTATCTCCAGGAACCCGGGGAATTTGAAATTCAGGCAAAAACCGCCGTTGTCACCACCGGTTTCGAGCTCCTGCCCAAAGAAGAAAATGTCCCCTTTGGAAAGGGCAGGATTCCCAATGTGATCGACTCTCTCCAGATGGAACGGCTTCTGGCGCCCCACGGTCCTTACAACCGGGTGTTACGGCCTTCCGACGGCATGGAACCGGACTCCATTGCCTATGTCCAGTGCGCCGGTTCCAGGGACAGGCAGATGGGGGTTTCCTATTGCTCCAGGGTCTGCTGCATGTATGCCATCAAACAGGCCATGCTGCTTTCAGGCTCCCTGCCCCTGGCAGATATCACCATTTACTACATGGACATCCGGGCATTCGGCAAAGGGTATGAACAATTTTACCAGAACGCCAAGGCCATGGGCATCGAATTTGTCAAGGCCAAGGTGGGAAGGATCGATGCCGGGGAAAAGGGTCAGGCACTTGTTCGGTTCGAACGCCAGGACGGATCAGGCATTGATACGGCCGGTCACGATCTGGTGGTTCTTTCCATGGGCATGGTGCCCGGATGGGATCCTGCGGGGATCTGCCCGGTATCCAAAGACACGGACCGTTTCATCACCTCTATTAAGCCGAAGACTTCCCCGGTGCTGACGGATATGGACTGCATTTTTACCGCCGGTGCCGCAGCCGGTCCCAAGGACATCGTGGATACCATTACCGAATCGGGTTCCGCTGCCGTGGAAGCGGCCAAGTTCATGTCCAATTCCCGGACAAAGGAGAGCCTATAATGGAAGAGAAAGATAAAAAAGTCGGGGTCTATATCTGCTATTGCGGGGGGAATATCTCGGATCATGTGGACGTGGAAGAGGTAAGGAGCCGTGCGGAAAAAATGCCCGGTGTTTCCGTGGCCCGGACCAATATGTTCATGTGTTCCGATCCCGGCCAGGAAATGATCATCCAAGATGTAAAGGCCAATAAAATCGACCGGGTGGTGGTGGCCTCCTGTGCTCCCAGCCTTCATGAAACTACGTTCCGGGGGGCCATTGAACGGGCCGGTGCCAACCCCTTTATCTACGAACATGCCAATATCCGGGAACAGGTCTCCTGGGTCCACCACGGGGATCCGGCCACGGACAAGGCCACGGTCCTGGTGGCCTCGGCCGCGGCCAAGGCAGAACGGCTCAAACCCCTGGATCCCATTCATGTGGATGCCAGAAAACATGCCGTGGTGATCGGCGGGGGCATCGCCGGGATCAAGACGGCCCTGGGTATCGCCCAGAAGGGAATCAAAACCGCTATTATCGAAAAGACCGATACCTTGGGCGGACAGCTCAACCATCTGGACCGGCTGGCCCCGTTCGGGGAGAAAGCATCGGATATCCTCAGCGAACTGCTGGAACAGGTCCTTGCCAATCCGTCCATTACCGTCCATACCGGCAGTCAGGTAAAGGAAGTTGCAGGCTATGTGGGCAATTTCGACCTTTCCGTCATGAAAGCTCAAAAAATACTGAAGATAGAAACCGGCGCCATTGTCATGGCCACCGGTGCAAAGTCCTACCGGCCCCGGGAGGGAGAATTCGGCTATGACCGGTACCCGGAAGTCATCCCCTTAAAAGAACTGATCCAACTCATAAAGGGTCAGAATCCAGGGGACACCCAGCTCAAATTCAACGGCAGGCCCGTCCGGAACATTGCCATGATCCATTGTGTGGGCTCCCGCCAGATCCCCGGGATTCACGAGCCCAAGGAAAACGGATTCCTTAACGAATACTGCTCCCGGACCTGCTGCACTGCCATGCTCAATGCTTCGGTTCAGATCCGGGAAAATTTCCCCCGGACCCGTATCTTTGAAATGTACCGGGACATCCGGACCTATGGCAGGGGCCAGGAAGAACTTTACAACAGGGCCTCTGCCAATAAGGTGGTATTCATGAGGTACGAGGCCGATGCCATGCCTGAAGTCGAAAAAAGTTCAAATCCTGATTTTCCCCTGTCCGTAAAGATCAGGGACAGCCTGACCTTTAACGAGGAGATGGAAGTCCCGGCCGATCTCGTGGTCCTGGCCACGGGACTTGAACCCAACGATGTGTCTGATCTGGCCTCGGCCATGAAGCTGCCCGTGGGAACCGACCGGTTCCTCCTGGAAGTCCACCCCAAACTCAGGCCCGTTGAATTTCCCGTATCCGGTATCTTCCTTGCCGGTACCTGCCAGGCCCCCATGGATTCGGGAGAAACCTGCAACGCTGCAGGTGCTGCCGCGGTGAAAACTCTCGCCCTGCTGGAAAAAGGCTATATCGAGCTGGATCCTTTTGTGGCGGAAGTCGATCCGGACAAATGCAAGGGCCACGGCGCCTGTGTGGACGCCTGCATCAAGGAAGGGGCGCTCGCCCTTGTGGAGGTCATGGAAGAGGGAAAGAAAGTCAAAAAGGCCCGGGTCACCCCTGCCATGTGTATGGGATGCGGGGCCTGTGCCGCGGTCTGCCCGGAGAAAGCCATTGATGTCAACGGGTGGGCGCTCCAGCAGTACGAGAGCATGGTTGATGCCATTGTCGCAGACGGCCATGCCGCTTAAAAAACCTTTAAATCGCGGGAAACTTCATCATGGAAAAACAAGACAAAACATCCGGAAAAGAGGCCTTAAAAGTCCTTCGGGCCCAGAGAAAGGAAAGTATCGCCCGGGCCTTGTCACGGATGAAAGCACAGAAAAAAGATATCAATGCCATTACCCGGTTTCTGGAAGCCGGGGAGGCCACCATCCCGGATATTGCCAGAGGGACAGACATGCCGGCGGACAAGGCCCTGTGGTACATGGCCACCTTAAAAAAATACGGCTGCATCGCTGAAGGCCCTAAAGACGGCGCCTTTTTCAAGTACGGCCTGGTCCCCTCATCCGGCAGTGAAAAAACCGTCAACAAGGAAAAAGCGGAAGGTGCCATATGAGTACGGTCAATTTGGATTTTGCTGAAGAGTTGAAAGCCTTTAGCCAGGATACGGCCCTGGAATGTTTCAACTGCGGGACCTGTACGGCGATCTGTCCCCTGGGCCAGGATTTGGTCAGCGATAATTTTCCAAGGAGAATGATCCGGTATGTCCAGGTGGGCGCCAGGGAGTCTATCCTTGAAAACGCCAATGAGCTCTGGAAATGCCTTCACTGCGGCCTTTGCACCCATACCTGCCCCAGGCAGGCCGATCCGGGGGAACTTATCCTCGGTCTGAAACGTTTTGTAATTGCCAATTTTCGAAAGGTTTAAATCATGTTTACCCCACAGGATATCATCGAAATTCTTGCCCGGAACGTAAGGCAGACCCAGAGCCCCTTCGGAATACCCAGGTTCATGGTCAATGCCTGGCACAAAGATCAGGATCTTCCGAAAAAGGGAGAGTATCTGCTCTATACCGGGCTGATGTACCAGTTCACTCCTTTTATCGAAACCTCCACCCAATATCTGGAAAAGTACGAGGACACGCCCACGGCCGAATACCTTAAATATGCCCGGTACGTTCCCGGCTATGTTTCCGGCATCGGACTTGCCCTGATGACCGGAGGAAAAGAAAAGAAAGAGGCGGGACAGCCCCTGAAAAACATTGTCCGGCTGTTAAAAGAGTCCTGCATTGATTTCGGATACCGCCCGGACCTGGACCATTATTCAGGCATCCTGCTCTACGACATGGGCGACCAGGACGCCTTTGTGGCCCACGCCAGGAAAGTCGCCCAGAACCTTGAGAATGCCGGAATCCGAAAAATCATCACCATTGATCCCCACACCACCTATGCACTAAAGGAACTCTTTCCAAAATATACGGGAGCCCAATTTGAAGTGACCCCCTATTTTGAACTGCTTGACCTTAAAGCTGTAGACGCGGATCTTGAAGTCACCCTTCACGATCCCTGCTTTTTCGGCCGATACCTGGGTGTGTCAGACATCCCCAGAAAGGTTCTGGCAGGCCTCGGGATCCGGGAAACCCGGATCCGGAACACAAAAGAATTTACCAGCTGCTGCGGCGGTCCGGCAGAGTCCATTTCCCCGGCCTTGTCCAATCAAATCATGGAGACCCGGGCCAGGGAACTTCAGGAACCGGGCAAACCCATTGTGGCCTATTGTCCCATATGTCTGGGCAACCTGAAAAAATCCGGGGCAGATGTCCGGGATCTGTCCAGTCTGCTGGTGGAACATATATAAACAGAACCATTTAGATAACCAAAGCCTTTTAACTTTTAACGCGTATCGTAAAGGAGAAAAACATGTCTGAAAAAATCATCTATTTCTGCACCCACGGCGGAGAGGGGGCAGAAAAGGCCTCCATCTGCTTTGCCATGGCCAATGCGGGCGTGGCAATGGATATAGATATCACCGTTGCCCTCCAGGGCAACGGGGTTTACCTTGCCCAGAAAGGATTTATCGATCATGTCCCGGCCACGGGCGGCTTTGCCCCCCTGACCAAGCTCATGGGCGATTTCATGGAGCTTGGCGGCAAAATCTTGGTGTGCAAACCCTGCATTGACGAAAGAAAAATCCAGGAAACCGATTTGATTGAAGGTGCCCAGATCACGGCCGGCGGAACCTTGAACGTTCTTGCCCTGGAAGCCGATGCCCAACTGGTCTACTAAAGCGCAACTTAAGATCCTGAAAAATGAAAACGCGGCGGCTTGGGTCACGGGGGAGGCTGTAGCTTCCGCGTTTTCATTTCAGGTGACCTTTAAATTGATCCAAACCTGACAAAGGAGGAAAAATGCAGAATTCCTCAACCCATCCGGCTCTCAACAGGGTGACCGATCTCATTGCCCTGAAGCAACAGGGTGAAGCCGTTACCTGCCGGACATCCTTTGAAATCGTGCCGGTCAACTTTGCCCAGGGAGCGGCAAAATTCCAGGCTTATGTGTTTCTCTGCCACTTCTCAGGGAAGTGCGGAACCAAAGAGTACCGCTTCAGAAAATGTTACGCCAAAGGGTGTCCCGATAACCTGTGTCCCCATGTTTCCCAGGCCGTGATGATTGCCAACCGGTATTTGAAAAGAGACTACCAGAGGCTGGCCCTTGCCGGAATAAACCTTGAAGAGTCTTTTTTCAGCCTGGAAGAGATGCTGGTGAAATATGATGAACTCGACCTTGGCAAAGACCCGGTCACCGGGGGGATGCTGACCATCCACGATTATATCCATATCGCTGAAGAGGGCAATAAGGTCCGTGTAGAGGTTTCCCTTGAAACCATCCCTGCCGTGGAGCACTTTGCCCATCAGAAAAATGAACAATCATTCCTCATGGCCGATTTCAGCATTATTACCCTGGGAAGAAAAAGCCGGTTTCAAAGGTGCCTCTCCTGTTTTCCCACGGCTTTGGAAGACCGGGAAAAACCATTGGCCGTTCATACGGCCAATGAGCGCTTAGCCCTGTTGTATGAGGATTTTGACAGGGCAGATATCGGGTATACGCGCAATTTTTTTTAAAAATAGATTTCCCATTGATTTTCTTCAGGCATGCTGCCGGACATATTCGTAAAGGATAATGGAGGCGGCCACGCTGACGTTCAGGCTCTGGGACTTCCCGAACTGGGGGATGGTCAGGCGTTGGACCCGGGGGAAAAGATCCGGTTCAAAGCTGATCCCGTATTCCTCGTGGCCGAAGACAAAGGCGCTTTTTTCGGGCAGTTCCGCCTCCGTCACCGGGGTCCCGGTTCCAGGCTCCAGGGTGAATAGAGTGTATCCCCTGTCCGCAAGGCCGGTGTAGCAGGGGTAAAAATCCCTGTGGAACCTTGCCGGTACGTGTTTAAAGGCTCCCATGCCCGGGGCCGGATCAAAAAAATCGATTCCCACCAGATGAATTTCCCTGGCGCCGAAGGCCTCGGCGCTCCTGAATATCTTTCCGATGTTATAGGTGGGCTTGAGGTGGTCAAGCACGATGATGCAGTCATGGATTCCGGGCTCGGCCAGGAGGTTCCTGTTCTTCTGTCTGCGGAAGCGTCTTCTGGCCATTTCCCGCTCGGACTTGAGCATCTGCCTGATCTTATGGGGTCCCATCCCGGTTTTGTAAAGCAAAGAGATGAAAAGGGCAAGAAAAATTCATGGAAGGAAATTTTTCCCCAGGTCCGGGCTATTTTTTCCTTGACAAAAAACTATTAGTATAAAAAACTAACTATAGTTTTTAAAGATGGAAAAATGGACAGATATGGAACCTTTATTTGAAAAATATACCATCCAGAAGGACCGGGTGTCGGACCGGATCACGGCCGTGCTCAAACAGGCGTTTCTGGACGGCACTTTGAAGCCCGGGGACAAACTTCCCACGGAAGAAAAGATCGCGTCCCAGTTCCAGGTCAGCAAGGTTGCCGTGCGGGAGGCCCTCAGAGACCTTGAGGCCCAGGGGCTGGTCCGGAAAGCCCGGGGCATGTACGGGGGGAATTTTATCTCTGCCCCGGATGTGAAGCTGGTGGGAGATTCCATGGTTTCCTGTTTCCGGTTCGGGACATTGACCGAGGAGGAGATGATCGACTTCAGGCAGTCCCTGGAGCCGGTTCTGATCCAGAAGGCCGTCCGGCTCAGGACCCAAAAGGACCTTGAGGCCATGAAGGCCAATATCCAGGCCTGCGAACAGGACCTGGCCCAGGGGAAAACCCAGGCCAAAAAACATATCGAGTTTCATATTCTCATTGCCAGGGCCTGCCGGAACAGCCTGTTCGTGGCGGTTATGGAGGCAATGGCCGAGATCTTCGAAAGTATTGCCGCTCCCTGGCAGGACAACCGGGAGAGGATGCGTCAGGATATTGATTACAACCATAAATTTTATCAATGCATTTTGGATCGGGACGAAAAAGAGGCGGAAAAATTGATGATCGCCCATTTTGACCTGACCCGGCAGTTCCGCCAGGAAGACCTGGACAGGGAATCGATCCAAAAGAAATAAACGGCAATTCAAAGGAACCAAATCATATGGCAACGGCATTTGTTGACGGCAGGCTGTTTTTAGGCAACGGCAAGGTATTGGAACAGGGCAGTGTGGTGGTTGATAAAGACCGGATCATCAGCGTCCATTCCTCCCGGGAAGACCTCCCCGGGGATATCCAGAGGATTTCCCTGAAAGATCATACCCTCTTTCCCGGGTTTATCGACTGCCACGTCCACCTGGTCATGGATGCCAGCCCGGATCCCCTCCATTCCCTGGCCCAAGAACCCATCGCCCTTACGGCAATCAAGGCTGCTGAAAACGCCAGAAAAACCCTGGCCGCAGGGGTAACCACGATCCGGGATATGGGCGGGGTCGGCGGAGTCGATTTTACGGTCAGGCAGGCTGCAGCCTCGGGACTGATCAACGGACCCAGGGTGCTGGCATCGGGAAGCCTGGTCTGTATGACCGGAGGCCATGGATGGCCCATCGGCAGGGAGGCGGACGGCCCCGATGATGTAAGAAGGGCTGTCAGGGAGCAGGTCAAGGCCGGGGCAGACCAGATCAAGCTCATGGCCACGGGCGGGGTGCTGACCTCAGCCGTGAGCCCGGGCAGTGCCCAGCTCACCCGGGAAGAGATGAAGGCCGGCATTGAAGAGGCCCACAAGGCCGAGAAAAAAACAGCCACCCATGCCATGGGAAGTGAAGGAATATTAAATGCCCTTAGGGCCGGAATCGATTCCATTGAGCACGGTGTCTATCTCAATGATGAGATCATCTCCCTGATGAAGGAAAACCAGGTCTTTTTTGTGCCCACCGTTGCCGCCCTTTACCATATCGGGAGAATGGGGGTGGAGGCAGGGATCCCGGACTGGGCCGTGAAAAAGAACAATACCGTGATTCCCCATCACCGGGAGAGCGTGAAAAAAGCCCTTGAAGCAGGGGTGGACATTGCCATGGGAACCGATGCCGGCACCCCCTTTAACTTCCATGGAAAAAATCTCATGGAAATTCCTTTGCTGGTATCCAGGGGACTGAGCCCCAACCAGGCCCTGGTGGCGGCAACGGGAACGGCAGCAAGGCTTCTGGGGCTTGAACATGAAATCGGCACCATTGAGCCGGGCAAGGCCGCCGACCTGGTCATGGTCAGGGGAAATCCCCTGGAGGATATCGATATCCTGAACCGGGCCGATGCGGTCACCCGGGTGATGAAACAGGGAAAATTCCTGGGGGAGTAATCCTGCCGGGCCGGGACAAAAGCAATCCGGGCAAATCATTTGCTTATCCCCATTTGCCCCTTTGGAAGTGGGTCATGAATAAAGATATTTGAAAAAAAGGAGAAAAGAAAAATGAGATTGAGACGTTCGTTTCTAAGCGGTATCATTGCTTTGCTGTCTGTACTTTTCCTGTTGAGCTTTTCAGCCGGGGCCAACCAGATCAAGGAGCTGAAAATTGGTATCGGCGTGGATGCCGACACCCTGAACCCCCAGGAACAGACCACCACCCTGTTTCAGAATATCTGCGACCTGATCTATGACAACATGTACTTTCAGGATCCCGAAGGCGGGCTTCATCCCAGGCTTCTGGCCGGGCACGAGGTATCGGAGGACGGGCTGACCTGGACCCTCCACATTCAGAAGGGGATCAAGTTCAGTGACGGGTCTGCCCTGAATGCAGATGTTATCAAGATGACCTGGGACCGGATCCTGAATCCGGATCTTCGGGTCCCCCTGCGCTTTGCCGTGTCCATGGTAAAAGAGTGTGTGAAAATCGATGATGTAACGGTTCAGCTGAATCTGAAATATCCCTTTGCCCCCCTGGATGCAACCCTGTCCATGGCCCTCTGTGTTCCCATCAGCCCGGCAGCATTGGAAAAATACGGAGAAGACGTACGCCAGCACCCCGTGGGAGCCGGACCCTATGTGCTCAGTGAATGGGTAAAAGGGGACCGCATCGTTCTTACCCGGAATGAGAACTACTGGGGAAAAAAACCGAGTGTGGATAAGATCTCCTTTAAGGTGATTCCCGAAGCCACCACCCGGGAGGCCATGCTCCGGACCGGCGAGATCGATGTCTGTTACAAGCCCCTGCCTTCCAACGTAGCCTCCCTGAAGTCCCAGGCCGCCATCACCGTGGACATGCCCCTGGACACCCGGACCATTTTCATGGGCCTGAACTGCCAGAAAGGGGTCACCATGGACAAAAAAGTCCGCCAGGCTTTTAACTATGCCGTTGATAAAAAAGCCATCGTGGACCGGATTCTGTTTAACACGGCCCAGCCCATGGACGGTCCGGTATCCCCCAAGGTATTTGGCTACTCCAAGATGGACCTTCAGTACGACTATAACCCGGACAAGGCCAAACAGCTTTTAAAAGAGGCCAATTTTGATTTTTCCAAAACCATCAGCATGAGGACCCCCAACGGCCGGTATCTTTTTGACAAGCAGGTGGCGGAAGTGGTCCAGGCTTATCTCCAGGCCATCGGGGTGAAGGTTGAACTCAGAACCTATGACTGGCCTACCTATATTGCAGGGCTGTTAAAGCCCATTGAAGAAACCGAGCTTGAAATTTTCCTTCTGGGCTGGGGCCCGCTTTTCCTGGATGCGGACATGGGCCTTTACGGCCAGTTCACCACCGAGGTGAACCCGCCCAAGGGGCTGGGATCTGCCTTTTACAGCAACCCGGCCTTTGACGCCCTCATGAAGGAGACCAGAAAGGAACAGGATACGGACAAGCGGTTTGCCCTGCTCAAGAAGGCTTCCGGCATGGTCTGGGAAGACTGCCCCTGGATCTGGCTCCACGTGGAAAAGTTCGTCCTGGCCTATTCCAGCAAGATCAAGGGCATGGTGGTCACCCCCACGGAGAAATTTTATCCCACCTATATCACCATGGACTAGTCATTACCTGTGATCAATTTTCTGTTTAAACGGATTTTATCCATTATCCCGGTTCTCCTGGGGATATCCCTGATGCTCTTTTTCATGCTCAGGATGCTCCCGGGGGATCCGGCCCAGGTCCTGGCCGGTCAGATGGCCTCCCCGGAAGATATCGCCATGATCCGGACCCAGCTGGGGCTGGATGAACCGGTCTATGTCCAGTACGGGGCGTTTTTAAACCGGCTGGTCCACCTGGACCTGGGCCGGTCGGCCCGGACCCAGAACCCGGTGATCGAGGAGATCTGGGCCAGGCTGCCCAACACCATGCTCCTGGCCGTGTGCGCCATCACCCTGGCCTGTGTGTTCGGAATTCCCGCCGGGGTCGTGGCTGCGGTGCGTCCCTATACCTGGATAGATTACCTGGTGACCCTGGCCTCTTTGTTCGGGATCTCCATGCCTGTCTTTTGGCTGGGGATGATGCTCATGATCGTTTTTTCCATCACCCTTCAATGGCTTCCGGCCGGGGGGATCGGGACCTGGAAGCATTTGGTTCTTCCTTCCGTCACCCTGGCTGCCTTTGTGGTGGCGTTTATCGCCCGGATGACCCGGTCCTCCATGCTGGAGGTCCTGTCCCAGGATTATGTGACCACGGCCCGGTCCAAGGGGCTGATGGAAAAGGTGATCATTGTCAAGCATGCCCTTAAAAACGCCCTGATCCCCATTATTACCGTGGTGGGGCTTCAGTTCGGCCTGCTCCTGGGCGGGGCCGTGCTCACGGAGACCGTGTTTGCCTGGCCCGGCCTGGGCCGGCTCATCGTGGACTCCATCCTGGCCAGGGACTATGCCATGATCCAGGGAAGCATCCTGGTCTTCGGCCTGCTTTACACCCTGGTCAACCTGGCAGTGGATTTGATTTACGCCCTTGTAGACCCCAGAATAAGATATGAATAAGCCTGATTCTACCGACAAAACCGTGAAAGACCCTGAAAAGAAAAGGAGGGAGTCCAATTCCAGCCGGACCTGGGCCAAACTCAAGCGGAACAGGGCCGCCCTCATGGGGGGCATTTTTCTCCTGATTTACCTGATCTGCGCCCTGGGGGCCCCAATCCTGTTCCCGGGGGATCCCTCCGCCCCCAACCTGATCTCCTCTCTTTCTCCTCCCAGCATGGAAAACATCCTGGGAACCGACGAGCTGGGCCGGTCCATTTTGGGCCGGATTCTCTACGGTTCCAGGGTCTCTTTGATGATCGCCCTGGGTGTGGTCGGGGTGGGCCTCCTGGTGGGGGTGCCCGTGGGCCTGATCTCGGGATATTACGGGGGAAAAATCGATTTCATCATCCAGCGCTTCACAGACATGCTCCTGGCATTTCCCGGGTTCCTGCTGGCCCTGGCCCTGGTGGCCGTCATGGGGGTGGGGCTGAAGAATACAGTGATCTCCATAGGCATCAGCATGGTGCCCCTCTATATCCGGTTGGTCCGGGGCTGTGTCCTGACCGTAAGGGAGGAAGTCTTTGTGGAGGCGGCCCGGGCCGTGGGAACCCGGGACAGGAATATTATCCTAAGGCATATCCTGCCCAATGTCATGGCACCCATTACGGTCCAGACCAGCCTCTGCATGGGCACGGCCATCCTCTACGCCGCCGGTTTGGGATTTCTGGGCATCGGCGTTCAGCCCCCCATGCCCGAGTGGGGCTCCATGCTGGGGTCGGCCCGGGGATATATGATGGCCAAGCCCCACGTGGCAACTTTCCCGGGCATTGCGATTTTCCTGGCGGTTTTAAGTTTCAACCTGTTGGGGGACGGACTCAGGGACGCCTTTGATCCAAGGAGCAAGATATGAAAAAAGATGCGCTTCTTTCGGTCAAAGGGCTTAGTACCAGTTTTAATACCCATGACGGGGTTGTCCGGGCCATTGACGGGGTCGATTTCGAGGTGTTTCCCGGAGAGACCCTGGGGCTTGTGGGGGAAAGCGGATGCGGGAAAAGCGTGACCTCCCTTTCCGTGCTCAGGCTGCTGAACCCGGCCATGACCCGCATCCAGGGCCAGGTGATGTTTGACGGGAACAACCTTCTGGATCTTTCCCCTGACCAGATGCGCATGATCCGGGGAGGCACCATTTCCATGATATTCCAGGAGCCCATGACCTCCCTTAACCCCATCCTCACCGTGGGAGAACAGATCAGCGAAAGCCTTCGCCTCCATGAAAACCTGGACCGGAGAGCAGCCCGGGAAAAAGCCGTCCAGATGCTGGAGATGGTCCAGATTCCCTCCCCCGGGGTACGGGTGGACCAGTATCCCCATAAATTGTCCGGGGGCATGCGCCAGCGGGTCATGATCGCCATGGCCCTGTGCTGCAGCCCCAGACTGATCTTTGCCGACGAGCCGACCACAGCCCTGGACGTGACCATCCAGGCCCAGATCCTCAAGCTTTTGAACCGACTGAAAAAAGGGTCGGCCACATCCATTGTGCTCATCACCCACGATCTGGGGGTGGTGGCCCAGATGGCCTCAAGGGTGGTGGTCATGTATGCGGGAAGGATCGTGGAGGAAGCCCCGGTGGTCCCACTGTTCCACGACGCCAGGCATCCCTATACCCGGGGACTTTTAAACTCCGTGCCCGTATTGAACGATGAAAGCCGGAACCGGCTCAGCGAAATTCCGGGAATTGTCCCCAATCTTCTGCGCATGCCCGGGGGGTGCAGCTTTCATCCCAGGTGTCCCAGGGCGGAGGATATCTGCAGAAAAGAGTCCCCGTCCATGACGGCTTTCGGGGATAACCGGCGGGTGGCCTGCTGGCTGGCGGATTCGAAAATATAAGGAAATTAAGTCCATGCCTGTTCTGGAAGTTGAGAATCTAAAGAAGTACTATCCGGTTCAAAAGGGGTTTTTCGGGAAAACCGTGAATCAAATCAAAGCTGTGGACGGAATCAGCTTTAGCCTGGAGTCCGGGGAGACCCTGGGGCTTGTGGGGGAAAGCGGGTGCGGGAAGACCACCGTGGGAAGGTCCATACTGAGACTGACTCCTCCCACGGACGGAACGGTGAGGTTCAGGGGCCGGGATTTGGGAGATATGAATAAGGAAGAGCTAAGGAGGGCCAGGACCTCCCTCCAGGTTATCTTCCAGGATCCCTTTTCTTCCCTGAATCCCAGGATGACCGTGGGCCGGATTATTGCCGAGCCCATCCGGAATTTTGAAACCCTCTCCCCAAAAGAGATCCGGGAACGGGTGGCCGGGCTCATGGACCGGGTAGGACTCCGGACGGGTCAGATGGGGCGGTATCCCCATGAGTTTTCCGGGGGACAGCGCCAGCGCATCGGAATTGCCCGGGCCCTGGCCCTGAATCCGGATGTGATCATCTGCGATGAGGCGGTTTCCGCCCTGGATGTGTCCATTCAGGCCCAGATCATCAATCTGCTCAAGGACCTCCAGGCCGAGATGAACCTGTCCTACCTGTTCATTGCCCACGACCTGAGCGTGGTGGCCCATATCTCCCAGAGAATCGCGGTCATGTACCTGGGCAGGATCATGGAACTGGCCCCGGGCCGGAAGCTTTACAAAGAGCCCCTGCACCCCTATACAAAGGCCCTTCTTTCATCGGTTCCCATGCCGGATCCCCTTTTTCAGCCGGACCAGGAGTTTGAATTGTCCGGAGATGTGCCCAGCCCCCTGGACCCGCCCCAGGGGTGCAGTTTTCATCCCCGGTGCCCTGTGGCAACCGAAAAATGCAGGACAAGACCCGAGTACAGGCAGGTCGCGCCCGGCCATTGGGTGGCCTGCCATCTGGTGGAATAGAATTTCAGTTTGCCTATAGAAACGGCCTTTGGGCCCGGATCAAAGGCTGTAGAAAACACCTTTAGGAGATCAGACCATGACAGAATTGAGAAAAATGATCCAGGATCTGGAAAAAGAAATTATCGAAATCAGAAGGGCCCTGCATCAAATTCCCGAAATCGGGCTCAAGGAAGAAAAAACCTCCCAATGGGTGGCTCAATACCTGGAAAAGATCCCGGGCATGGAGGTGACCACCGGGGTGGCCGGCACCGGGGTGATCGGACTGCTTAAAACCGGAACTCCCGGCAAAACCCTGCTGATCCGGGCGGATATGGATGCCCTGCCTGTCCGGGAGGATACCGGACTTTCCTTTGCCTCGGAGCATGGGGACATGATGCACGCCTGCGGCCATGACGGGCATATGACCATGGTCCTGGCCACGGCCCGGATCCTGTCCCGGATAAAGGAGAGGTTCACCGGGGCTGTCAAGTTCATGTTCCAGCCGGCAGAGGAATGGCCGGGCGGGGCAAAACCCATGATCGACCAGGGCCTGCTGGAAAACCCAAAGCCGGACTATGCCGTGGCCGGTCATCTCTGGCCCAGTCTGCCCCAGGGCACCCTGGGAATCAAGCCCGGAATCCTCATGTCTGCGGCCAGCATGTTTACCATTAAAATCACAGGCCAAGGAGGCCACGGGGCCATGCCCCACCTCTGTGTGGATGCCCTGGACACGGCCGGCCAGGTGGTCAATGCCCTCCAGAGGGTGGTCAGCCGCAAGCTCAACCCCCTGACCCCCTCCGTGGTCACGGTGGGCTCCTTCCACGCCGGTTCCGCGCCCAATACCATTCCCCAGGAGGCTGTTCTCAAAGGCACCACCCGGACCTTTGACCGGCAGGTCTGGCAAAATTATCCGGAACTCCTGGAGCCGGTAATCAAGGGGGTCTGTGATTCCATGGGGGCTTCCTATGAGTTTTCTTTTGACCCGGGGTACCCTCCCCTGGAAAATGATCCTGAAATGGTAAACCTCTTGAAGAAAACCGCGGCAAAGGTGGTTCCCCGGGACCGGATCCATGAACCCGAGCCCACCATGGGCGCGGAAGACATGGCCTTTGTTCTGGAAAGAATCAAGGGATGTTATTTTTTTCTCGGTTCCGGATTTGAAGGCTGCGCTCCCCTGCACAGTCCAAAGTTTGACTTTAGGGAATCCGTGCTGCTCACCGGTGTGGAAACCTTTGTCAGGTTCACACTGGATATGCTTGGCTAATCTGATTTTCTCGTACCGGATGAAATGAATATTCTCTCCTGCTTTTCAGGGACAACTATCTAATTTGTCATTGAGAAACAATTGAAATCCTCTTTTTTTTATGGCAAAATATAAGGGCCGATTTCGCCGGAACTTCAGCAAACCTCATTCCAACGGCGACGGCATTGTTTTTCAAGGCGGTCACAAGCCTTGATCTTAAACTTCTTTTACAGAAGCGATAAAAAGACTGGAAAGGAAGGTGAGCCATGAAAGCAAAAAAAACTGTAGAAAACATTTTAAATCCAATGGACATCCAAATAAACGGAGACCGGCCCTGGGATATCCAGGTCAACAATCCCAGGTTCTATAAACGGGTGATGGCCGGCGGGTCCCTGGCCCTTGGAGAAAGCTACATGGACGGATGGTGGGACTGCATTTCCCTGGATGAGTTCTTTAACAGGCTTCTTCAGCGACGCATCGATAAAGCGGTCAGACCCGTGAGCCCGGGAGCCATATGGGGCGAGATCCGGTCAAGACTGATCAATGTTCAGAACAGGACCCGGGCCTTTATCATCGGCAGACGCCATTACGATATCGGCAACCGGCTTTTTGCCGCCATGCTGGACAGGGGCTTGAATTACTCCTGTGCCTATTGGCACAAAGCAAAGACCCTGGACGAGGCCCAGACCCGGAAACTGGATCTTATCTGCCGGAAAATTGGGCTGAAGCCGGGAATGACGGTTTTGGATATCGGATGCGGCTGGGGCGGGTTCGCAAAATTTGCAGCCGAAAACTACGGGGCCAGGGTAAAGGGCATCACCGTCTCAAAAGAACAGGCACAATATGCAAGAGAGGCGTGCAAGGATCTTGACGTGGAGATCTCTTTGACCGATTACCGGACAATGAGTGAGAAATTCGATAGGATTGTCTCCATTGGAATGTTTGAGCATGTGGGCTGGAAAAATTATCCCACATTCATGAAAGTCGTCCAAAGGTGCCTCCATGATGAAGGACTCTTCCTGCTCCACACCATTGCGGGAAACACCCCCTCCAAATCAACGGATCCCTGGATCAACACCTATATTTTCCCCAATTCAATGCTGCCCTCGGCCAGCCAGATCTCCCAGGCTGCCGAAGGCCTGTTCGTCCTTGAGGACTGGCACAGCCTGGGCCATTACTACGATCAGACCCTCATGGCCTGGTATCAGAATTTTACCCGGAACTGGAACCGGATCAAGGATGGATACGACGGCCGCTTTTTCCGTATGTGGACCTATTATCTCCTGACCTGTGCGGCCAGTTTCCGGTCAAGGCGGAATCAACTCTGGCAGATCGTGTTCTCCAGAAAGGGCATAGAGGGTGTTTTCCGGACCGAGGGGAATCTGTTTGTATGAAACAGCAAGGCTTTTTGACCCGGTCAAAAAGCCTTGCCGTCCACGAAGGGCAGGGGGTTATGAGGGAAAATCTATTTCACACTGGTCATTGAGATGGAGCCTGAAGATGATGACGGCCAGGGCCAATACAGGCAATGCCATGATAAATCCGAATACGGGGAGAATGGTAACTCCGATAACCAGCAGGCCGAGTGCAGCACCCAGTGCGAGAAATCCGATAAAATATTTTGAGATCCTCTGGGAAACACAATTATTTGATCTCATGGTGGCCTCCTTGTTTTTTTTTGTTTAGGCAACTTATGCCTTATGTAAAAATATAAGGCATAACTTAAAAAGTTCAAGCCAATTTTTTGCAGACCCTGATTTTCCTGGATAAAACCTTTTCCCCTGCCGGGAATTCTGGTAAGAGTAATGCCCGGGGCAGAATCAACCCGGAAATTGCAAATTTTTTATGCAGGGCCGGAGTACAAAGAAGAAAAGGGGAATATGGAGCGGAAATGGCAGATCCTGTTTTGTGATGAAATGGCCCGGGCCTGTCCAATAACCGATTTCATCAATCAGTGCACACCGAAAAACCAGGTAAAGGTTCTCAGGATCCTGTCCCTCCTGGAAGAGCACGGCCCCACGCTGCCCAGGCCCTATGCCGATACCCTCCATGACGGGATCCATGAACTCAGGTTTACCCTGTCCCGGGAGCGGGTGAGGGTTCTCTATTTTTTCTGTTACCGGAAGTTTATTGTTCTCTACTATGTATTTTTAAAGAATACTCGAAAGGTCCCGGAGAAATTTATCAGAAAAGTCATTGAATACCGGGAAAATTTTCTGGACAGGATTCCCTTTCAGACCCTGGAAAAGGCCGGTCGTGCTGTTTCTGAAACAGATCTTTGACCACAGGATGGCATCAAAGGAGTTTCAGCAACTCTACCAAAGAGAGTGCCATATCTGTTCCACTACCATGAAACTGGTCTCGGTCATGGAGAAGGACAGGGATGCTCTCCCCGGCATCCTGAATTCCCTTGATATCTCCTTTCAGAACTATGAAAACATCAGACAGGGGGAAGACTGCAATCCCCGGGTTGTGGAGAGGCTCTGCCGCCACCTGGGAATCGGGGAACCCGGACTATTTAAAAACTGCCCTCGCTGGCCAAAATAAAGGAAATGAAGATGAAGGTGATTATTGATCTATGTGTGGTCCCCTTAGGTGTGGGACTGTCCGTATCAAAGTATGTGGCGGCCTGTCACAAAGTCATTGAGGCGGCCGGGCTGGAATCCCAGCTCCATGCCTATGGAACCAATATCGAGGGAGAGTGGGATCAGGTCTTTGCCGCGGTAAAGGCCTGTCATGAAAAAGTCCATGAAATGGGGGCTCCCAGGATCACCACCACCATCAAGGCCGGGACCCGGACCGACCGGGACCAGACCATGACGGATAAGATCTCAAGCGTGGAGGAGAAGCTCCGGTAAAGATCCTTGCCCTTGTCCGCTTACCCCTCTTGATTCTCCATTAGGACCTGCAGAATTTCATCGATTTTTTCCTGGGCGCCTTTGGCATCCAGGGTGCATCCGCCTGCCCCGGCGTGTCCGCCTCCTCCGTAACGGGCAAGAAGCCTGCCCACGTTGACCCGGCAGTTCCGGTTGAAGATGCTGCGGCCGATGCTGATCAGAACCTGGGATTTGTTCTTGTCTTTATACCGGATCTTCAGGCTGGCAATGGTGTCGGGAAACAGGGAATAGGTCAGGAACCGATTGCCCGAGGGGACAACTTCAAGGGGCCTGAAGTCTGTCACGGAGATCTGTCCGTGGATCCGGGTATGGGTCTTGAGGTGGCCGGTGAATTCGGCATTTTCCCGGATCACCCCTTCGCAGCGCCTCCGGACCTCAGGATCCTGAACAGGGGGTTCATCGGGCCGGGTTCTGAGCAGGGAGACCAGGCGGTTCCAATAGTCGATATCCTTATATCCCTCGTTTTTGATGGTCATGGACAAAAGAACCCAGGGGTAATTTTCCGGTGTTTTGACCTGGTCCAGGGTCAGATCGGCGGAATCGATCATATCCGTGTTTTCCACCAGCTCATCAAAACGGGAGGTCAGTTTTCCAAGGGCCTTGTAATATTCATACACAACCCCTGCGGCAGAAGGGGCGATATCAAAGGCGCCCTTGAACTCCTGGTCCGGCTTGTTGGATACATGGTGGTCAAACCAGAGGGAGGATTTCGGGTGCCAGGGCAGATTGGCCAGGATGTCTCCCTCCCTTATATCGGCCTTTTCCCCCTGGATTTCACCGGGCTCGATCCATAAAATTTTGGAACTCAGATCCTTTTCCAGGGCCTCAAACAATAGAACGGCGCAGACAATGCCGTCAAAATCCGGCCGGGTTACGATTCTCATAAAAACAACCTGTGGTGTTAAGGGTTTGCGAAAAAGATATTGATAGATCATTGTCGGGAATTTATCAAGAAAGATTTATGGATTGTTCTTGACAATTCAAAAAGATTCCGTATTATTTTATCTCAAATGAGATAAAAATGTCTCATTTAAAATGATAGTGTTTTTTGAAAAACAGGGAATTCCGGGAATCCCCTGTCCGATTGGGACACAGGATACGAATGAGGGGAAGTATGGCACAAAATACCAGGGAAAAAATTATCCGGCAGGCCATTGCCTGCATTGCACAGAATCCCAACGCCTCCCTGGAAGACATTGCCGAGGCAGCCGGAGTGGGACGGGCCACCATCTACCGTCATTTTAATTCCAGAAATGATCTGAGTGTGGAATTAAAGATCACAGCCGGCAAAAGGCTTACGGACACCGTCGCCCCGATCCTTGAAAGCGGACTTTCGGCCCTGGAAAAGCTGGCCTCCATCGTGGAAAAATGTATTCCCCTGGGAGCCAGTCTCCATGTGATCTCCTATTTTAACCTGGTCTGCAAGGAAGATGATCCCCGGGTCATGGAGATCTATGAAAAGCATCTGGAGCAGATGCGGCAGCTGGAAACGGAATTAAAATCCCAGGACGCGGTTCACCAGGACATTCCCCAGGCCTGGATCATGGCCAGTCTGGAAAGTCTGGTGTTTGCCGCCTGGGAAAAAATAGAGTCCGGGGATATCGCCCCCAATGCCGCACCCGGACTGGTCCTTGGTACCTGTCTCTCAGGTCTGGGCACGACCCGGGCTCTGGATTGGATCAAACAGCATAAGGAATAATGGAAATGAAGAAAAAAATATGGCTGGGCCTGGCCGCCGGGATCGGAATCTGTGTTCTCTGCATATTGATCTGGCACTACAAAGTATCTGAAGACACCAAAGGATCGGTCTGGGCCAATACCTCGGGAAACGTCCTGGAAGACCGGGACAACAGATCCGGATCCGGTCCGGGCAAAAGGGTGGATGTGGTCCATCCCTGGCCCGTGGAGGACGGACTTTTGATCACCCTGCCGGGAAGGGCCCGGGCCAGCCGCCAGGCCACCCTGTTTTTCAGGGTTTCCGGCCCCCTTCACCAGGTCCGGGTCAAGCCCGGGGATAAAGTGAAAAAAGGGGATCTCATGCTCCGGCTGGATGACCGGGACTACCTGCGCCGGGTCCGGGCCGTACAAAGCCGGCTGAAATCGGCCCGGGCCAATCTGCTGAAGATGGAGAACGGAGCAAGGGCCGAGGATATCCGGATCATTGAAGCCTCCCTGGAAGCGGCCCGGGCCGATCTGGACCTGGCTGAAAAAGAGCTGAAGCGGTATGAAACCCTGTATAGGAATGCAGCGGTTTCCGAGCAGAATCTTGACCGGGCCAGGAACAATGTCAAGCTTCTTCAGGCCAAGACCGTCTCCCTGGAACAGCAGCTGGCAAGGGACAGAACAGGGGCCAGGAAAGAGGATCTCCTGGCAGCCCGGGCTGGAATCGAAGAGCTTGAGGTGGAGCTGGATATTGCCAGGGACCAGCTCAACGACACCCGTCTTGTCGCCCCCTTTGACGGGGTGGTGACCCGCCTGATTCCCGATGCATTTGAAATGGTGACCCAGGGACAGCCGGTCCTGACCCTGGATAATATCGCCACCCTTGAAATTCCCGTGGATGTCCCTGAAAACCAGATTCATCTGTTTCTGGAAAAAGAGAAGCCCAGGACCTATAAGGCCCGGTTCCTGACCACGGGGCCTCGCCCCTTTGAGGCAAAACTGGCGGAGTACGCTGCCCGGGCAGATCAGACCACGGGCACCTATGAATTTGTCTTTTCCGTTACCCCGGACAGCCAGGGGGTCATTTTTCCCGGGATGACATCGGAGATCAGTGTCTACGGTGCCGCAGGAGATGAAAAAAAAGAAAAGCTGGTCATTCCCCTTCTGAGCCTTACCGGGGTTTCGGGAAATTCAGCCCAGGTATTTCTCGTGGACCGGGAAACCCGAACCGCCCAAAAAAGAGGGATCGTTTTTCAGGGCCTGGACGACAGCGAAAATGTGGTGGTCCTTGAGGGGCTGGCCCCGGAAGATCTCATTGTGACCGGGGGGAGTTCGTTTATCCGGCCGGGGCAGGCCCTGGAATTCAAACTGCCAAATTAAAGGAAATCCATCCAAGATGAAATTTGCCTCTGCCGTACTCAAAACCCGGGTCATCAGCATTTTATTGTCCGTTCTCCTGGCCGGATTCGGGATCATTGCCTACCAGAAACTGGGCCGGCTGGCCTATCCGGATTTTACCATTAAGACCGCCCTGGTGGTGACTTCCTATCCGGGGGCCTCTCCCCGGGAGGTTGAAAAAGAGGTGACCGACAAGATCGAGCAGGCCGTCCAGAGCATGGGGCAGCTGGACTATGTCACCTCCATATCCCAGGAGAGTCTCTCCATTGTCTATGTGGAAATAAAAGATCAGGTCAAGGGCTCCCAGATTCCCCAGGTCTGGGACGAACTGAGAAAGAAGGTCGGGGACATGGCCGCAGCCCTGCCCCCCGGGGCCGGGCCCTCCATGGTCAGGGATGATTTCGGGGATGTGTTCGGGGTCTATTTTGCCATCTCCGGGGAAAGCTATTCCAGCCGGGAACTCAAGGAGTATGCCAAGTATCTGAAAAAGGAGCTTCTCCTGGTGGATGAGGTGGCCAAAATCGATTTCTGGGGAGAGCAGACCGAGGTGGTCTATGTGGAGTTTGCCAGATCCAGACTGTCTGAACTCGGCATATCTCCTGATCTGATCTTTGCCACGCTGGCCTCCCAGAATCTTGTCTCTCCGGCGGGCAAGGTCAAGCACGGCCCCAATTATATCCGGTTCAGTCCCACCGGGGAGTTCTCCGGTGAACAGGCCATTGCCGACCTCTATATCACGGGCGGGGACGGCAGGCTTTTCCGCCTGGGAGACATTGCCCGGGTCTATCGGGGATATAAGGAGCCCACAGTCCAGAAAATGCTCTTCAACGGCAGGGAAGCCGTAGGTCTCGGGGTTTCCACGGAAAAGGGAGGAAATGTAGTGCGCATGGGAGCCGCGGTCATGGAGAAGATCAAAAGTCTTGAGTCCATGAAGCCGCCCGGGATGAATGTGGATCTGATCAATTTCCAGGCTGCCCGGGTGACCCAGTCCCTGAACGAGTTCATGGTTAATCTGGTGGAAGCCGTGGCCATTGTGATTCTCCTGCTTCTGATCTTCATGGGGCTGCGGTCCGGGCTTCTCATCGGAGGGGTATTGCTTTTGAGCATCCTGTCCACTTTCGTGGGTATGTGGCTTTTGGATATCACCCTTCAGTTGATTTCCCTGGGCGCCCTGGTTCTGGCTCTGGGCATGCTGGTGGACAACGCCATTGTGGTCACCGATGTATTCCTCATCGGCCTGGCCCGGGGTCTGGACCGGAAAGAGGCGGCCATGACCGCCGTGAAAACCACCATGTGGCCCCTGCTGGGCGCCACCCTTGTGGCCATCCTGGCCTTTGTGCCCATCGGGCTCAACCCCAGCAATACCGGGGAGTTCTGCCGTTCTCTCTTTGATGTTATGGCCATTTCCCTGCTCTTTTCCTGGATTTTTGCCATCACCGTTACCCCGGTTCTCTGTGTAAGATTCCTCAAAAAACCGTCCACAAAATCCAATGACCCCTATGATACCCGGTTTTACCGGGTTTTTCGCGGGGTTCTCCACGCCTGTATCCGGAAACGCTGGATCACTCTGGCCGTCCTTATGGTGGTTCTGGTCTGCGCTGTCATGGGGTTTCAAAGGGTCCCCAAGTTCTTTTTCCCGGAATCCACCCGGAACCAGTTTACCGTGGATTATTGGCGGGCCCAGGGAACCCATATCAACGAGGTGGAAAGGGATGTAAAACAGATCAACGACTATATCCGCTCCCTTAAAGGGGTGGATTCGGTGACCGCCTTTGTGGGAGAGGGTTCATTGCGGTTTGTCCTGCCCTATAACTACCATACAGCCAATACCAGCTATGCCCAGCTTCTGGTCCAGGTGGATGATTATCATCATGTCACGGACATGCTGCCCAAAATCCGGGCCTATATATCGGAACATTTTCCGGATTCCGAGTTCAAGGCGGTGAGATTCAAGGAGGGGCCTCCTGTAGAGTATGCCGTGGAGGCCCGGTTCAGGGGACCCGATGCCGGGGTGATTCAGGAGATCGCCGACCAGGCCAAGCAGATTCTCCATGACATTCCCCAGGCCGTGAATGTCCGGGACGACTGGCGTCAGCCCGTCAAGGTTTTCAAACCCGTATTCACGGAAACCCGGGCCCGGTGGGCCGGAATTTCCCGCTCGGACATCAGCAAGACTTTTTTATGGAATTTTTCCGGCATGACCGTTGGAATTTACCGGGAAAAGGATGAACTCCTGCCCATTGTCTCCCGCCCCCTGCCCGATGAAAGGGCTTCGGTATCCAACTTCAACAGGATCCAGGTTTACAGCCCCGCCCTGAACCAATACCTGCCCGTGGAGCAGGTGGTGGACCGTCTGGAACTTGCCGAGGAACTGCCCCTGATCCAGCGGCGGAACCGCATGCCCACCATCACGGTTCAATGCGACCCGGCCTGGGGCCAGGCTGCGGATCTTGAAAAAAAGGTCCGTCCCCTGATCCAGGCCCTGGAACTGCCCCCCGGGGTGTCCCTGGAGTGGGGAGGCGAGTCCGAGGAAAGCGCCAAGGGACAGGCGGCCATTAACGCCTATTTCCCGGCCTGCCTCCTGGGAATGTTCATCCTGGTGGTCTGCCTGTTCAACGGGCTGAAAGAAGCGGTGATCATCTTTTTATGCATCCCCTTTTCCTTTGTGGGAGTTACCCTGGGGCTGCTCTCCTTTTCCCTGGCCTTCGGGTTCATGTCCATCCTGGGTTTTCTGGGGCTGACGGGCATGCTGGTCAAGAACGCCATTGTTCTCCTGGACCAGGTTTCCGAAGATGTGGAAAAAGGAAAAACCCGGTACCAGGCGGTCATGGACGCCGCAGTCAGCCGTCTGAGGCCGGTGACCATGTCTGCCGGCACCACCATCCTGGGCATGGCGCCTTTGTTGTTCCATCCCTTTTTCGCCTCCATGGCCGCCACCATCATGGGGGGGCTTCTGGTGGCCACAGGGTTGACCCTGGTGGTGGTCCCGGTGCTCTACTCCCTGTTTTTCAGGATTAAAAAGGAAGAGATGAAGCTGGAACATTCATAGGGTATTTTTAATCATTAGGATTTTGGTTCGAGTTCAAGGTGCAGGAAAATTTTAACCGGAAGAATATAGGTAATATTTTGAGGATTAAAATTTTACTGCAATGAAGAAATCGGGCCAAAAGACAATGATTAGAGGTCAAATTCCCAGTTCATCAGGGGAATATGCTGCTGGGCCCCGTAGATGTCGGTGTCGCCGTGGCCTCCGGAAACCACGGGCCGCCGGAGGGTGATCTTCAGGGCATGGGCCGGTTCAAAAAAGATCACCGACTCAATCTCGTCCACGGGAACTCCGTAAAGACGGGCTGCGGTTTCCCGGGTCACGAGCCCGGATTCCTTGAATTCTTCGTAAAGTGTCCTCTCCTTGAACAGAATATCCAGGGTCAGGAGAAAAGGACCTGCGTTCTTGCTCCGGATCACCCGGGCCATGTCTTTCAGTTTCATTGTCCGCCTCCTTGAATCATTTCACAGGCCAGGGGAAAGAGATTTTCCCCGGCCGTCTCCATCAGGTGATAGATGGAAAAACGAAAGACCTGCCCGGCCGGGATGTCGGAAGGGGAAAAGGGAAAGGCCAGGTTCCCGGCCGTGGCCACCCTGCCTTCATAGCCGTAATGGAGCAGGGTGGAGCGGAACAGGCTGCACAGGGTGTCGGCCTGCTCCTGGGTGTCTCCCAGGGCTTCGATGAGAAGTCCCAGCTCATGGGCCTTTGTCTGCAACGGCTCCAGGTTCCCCATGACCCCCCGGGCTCCGTAGAGGCTGACGTGGATCCTATTGTCCAGTTCCATGTCCGGGAAAAAGGACTCGACCTGATGTTTCACTGCTGCAAGCACCGGGTCAATGGAGTCAATGAGAAGGGGATCCCGGATCCCGGCCACGGAAACAGTGCGGAAACCTGCCAGGGTCGCACCTTCCAGTTTCACAGTCTCTTTTTCCGAAGATTCAAACCGGGTCCCGGAGACCCGGACCATTCCCTGGTCCAGCTCTTCAAAACGGGATTGGGTCAGATCCAGGGAGCCGCCCGGGCCGTGGAGATGATAAGGATCGGATTTCTCGTACAGGGAATGGGCTGCCACGGACATCCGGGTGAACTTTCGTTCCGGGTTTAAGGGCTTGAGCACAAAGGCGTTCGGCTCAAGAATGCCCAGGGCGCAGTCGGAACCCGATCCGGGGGTGGCGGCAATGGCCGCGCATTCCAGGATCTTTCCCATGTGAAGGGCCAGTCCCTTGTCAAAGCCCTTTATCACGGCCAGGGCGGCAAAGGGGGCCGGATCATAGGCCCGGCCGGCCAGGATGACGTCACATTCCTGGTCATGGGCGGCCATGAAAGGTTCAATGCCCATCTGGGCCACGATATGGGAGGCACTCTCAATGATATCCGGGGTCAGGGGCTCTTTGTGATCCAGGGGGGTGATCCGGTTTTCGGCCAGAGCCTTTTTCAGGGTTTCTTTGGGGATGTCCCCGGGGACGAGTCCCAGTTTCAGGGTGAGATTGTTTTCCCGGGCGATCTCCCGGACGATCCCGGCACACCATGCCAGGTGGGGAGCGGCGCCGGATCCGCCGGAAGTTCCCACGGCTACCGGGATTTTTGCCGTAAGTCCCGCCCGGATCATAATGGAAAGATCCCGTTTTACCCCTTCTTTGTCGGTAAAGGACTTGCCGCATCCCAGGTAGTGGGGGCCGGGGTCTGTGGACCCGCCGTCCACGGCAATGAGATCCGGGGATTCAGCCATGCCCCTGTCAAAGGAGTCTTTTGGGAATCCATATCCCAGTATGGCCGTGGGGGAGAGTACCTTAAAAACTTTTTCTGCTGTCATCTGCACCTTCCAGTGAGTGTCGTTATGTCCAGGGTAAGGGTATCCCATACCCTGAGTCTGATTTCAAGCTCTAAACAGGGCCTGGGTCCGGGAACTTCGGGAACTTCGAATCCTTCGTGGTTTTCTCCTATTTTCTCACACCACGAAGGCCTCGAAGGCCGCGAAGAAGGGCAATTTTTCATGATCAGATGACTGGCCTATAGTCCAAAAACGAGAAATGTTTCCGGGGCTGAAAACTCAAGGAACCGCATCCAAGAATATATGGCGGTTCTTAAAAGTATGTTCCTTTATCTTTGCCTTGGATTTGGACTGAGCCCAGGCCCAGGGAGGAGCAGAGGTTTTCGCGGATTGGATTCCTTCGGGCGGCATGACGCCGCTGGAGAAGGGATCCCTCCTCGGAGAAAATCATGGACGATTTTCGAGAATGAGCGCAAAAGCTTTGCTCCTCCCGGCATGAATCGGTATGTTTTTTTAGAGCAGCTATGGATGTTTCGCCGGCTGCCGGCATGGGTCTTCCACTCCATTCTCCCCGGCCTGTCCTGGCCGGGTTCCGAGGAAGCCGGCGGTAATCCCCGTCCATGGGGCCGGCCGGCATATACCGTTCCAGACCCATACCGGCAGCCTAGGACCCTGGGGAATTGGAAGTCCGGATCCTGTTGCTCCGTGGAAAACCGGCTTGACAGATCATGACCCCCTCTGAAATGATGGAGCCGGGATGTTTGGCATGGAAGCATTTTCGTTTGAAATTCTCAACATCTGCCAAAGCGCCACTTTCCCGGTGGATGCGGCAGAGTCCCAAAGGAGGAGGAAGATGAAAGAGACCTTAAAGCCGGGCATTGAACATGAGTTTTCATTCACAATCACCGAATCCAAGCTGGTGCCGGCACTCTATCCGGAGGCCGAAGAGTTCAGGGTCATGCCCGATGTCTTTGCCACGGGCTACATGGTGGGGCTGATTGAATGGGTCTGTATCCAGGCCCTGAACCCCCATCTGGACTGGCCCGAAGAGCAGAGCGTGGGAACCCGTATCGACGTCAGTCACCTGGCGGCAACACCGCCCGGGCTGGAGGTTCTTGTCAAGGTCCGGCTTGTGGAAAAGGAGGGGCGCCGTCTGGTCTTCGAAGTGGAGGCCCATGACAGCCTGGACCTCATTTCAAAGGGGAGGCACGAACGTTTCATCATCAACAAGACGAAATTTGATCTGAAGCAGGAAGAAAAGATCCGGGCTGCCGCAGCCCGGGATCATTGATTTTTAAAAAAGGGTCCGGAAAAAATAAAAGTCCCGGGCGATCTGCCCGGGACAGGGAATTTTAAGAAATTTTTTTAGTGATCGCAGCCGCCCTCGCAGCCGGTACCGCAGTCTTTGGCATCGGTACCGCAGCCGCAGCCGCAGTCCTGGGCCGGGGGCTCCAGGCCGGTCTGGGCAATGGTGATGTCAAATTCCAGGGTCTGTCCGGCCAGGAAATGATTGATATCCATTTTAACGGATTCTTCACTGATCTCCATGACCCGGGCCGGCACAGGCCTGCCGTTGGGATCCTGGAGCTGGAGTTCAAGACCGACTTCCAGGGGGATCTCATCGGGAATATGAACCCTGGGAATATCCACAAAAGCTTCCTCGCTCTTGGGGCCGTATCCCTGTTCCGGGGGAATGGTCACGGTTTTGGATTCCCCTTTTTTCATACCCACCACGGCCGTGTCAAATCCCGGGATCAGCATGCCGGCCCCCACGGTAAATGTCAGGGGCTCTCTGCCTTCTGAAGAGTCAAAGATATCCCCGTTTTCCAGTTTCCCGGTATAATCCACTGCTATGGTGTCCCCTGATTTAATCGCTTCCGTCATAATGGCTTCCTTTCAGAATCTTTTTGGTCCGGCTGATTCTGATATCCTGGCCCCTGCCCCTGAGGGAACGGGTCAGGTGATTTAAAAAAACATCCCCCTGGCAGGGGGGATGGCGTAAATTAGGAATAAGATAAGAGTAAAATCTGTTTTGTCCAATTTTTATTCCCCGGGCAGGGCCGGGGTTTATTGGAGCCGGATATGGATATATCCTCCCCGGCCGTATCCAAAGAGGCGGAACATGTGATAATAGTGGGTGGAAATTCCTTTGCAGAACCTGGCAAAAGAGATCTCATAGGGCTCAATCTGGGAAGGGTCCACATCCAGCAGGGTCACCCTGCCGGTCTGGAGATCAAATCCCCCCACCGGGGAAATATGGGGGATGTTCAGCTCCCGGAGAAAAGATCCCTGGTCAAAATGGGCAATGATGATGGAGTTGCCCAGGGTTTCAAACTCTTCCAGTCTTTTTCTGAGGGTTTTTTCAAAGTGTTTTGAATTTTCTGATCCGGCACCCACCGTTTCAATGGAGGCATAGGGAATCCTGTAGGTCTCCAGGGCTGAACGGGTGATATTGCCGAGGATATCAAGGGGAAGACCCCGCTTGCCCCTGTATCCGTTGGGTCCCATCCTCTCTTTCCAGTGGGCGGTTCTCACCCTTTCAAGGATGTCCTGCTGGGTAAGGGGGGGATCGGGCAGGGACCCGTTCCTTTCCAGCAGGGTGTTGACCACGCAGACCACACTGGCCACGGAGCAGGAAGATTCGTGGAACTGCTTGACATGGTGGCGGAAGAGTCCCTCTTTAATGGGATTGTCCGTTTTTTTGCAGCAAGCCTCCATTGGTATGGCTCCGTCGCTTCCAAAGGTCCCGGTACGGGTGAGTTTATGGAAATGATACCGCAGGATCAGGACGCTGCGAACCAGGTACTTGAGAATGAGTATCTTCATTGTTGAAAAAATCCGTTTTTGCCATGGGTGTTTCCCCTGCCGGAACCGCCTGAAACAGAATCCCGTTTGAGATCCGGATCCAATCTAATTAAAATGACAATGAAATTTTATCTGTCAATGAGATGAACGCCTCTTTGTCAGGTATAACGGCGGAATGGAAGATACAGAGCCCGGAATGGTCTTGTTTCCAAGGCCCAGGGTATCCTGGTATCGTTCAAGGGCCATTCAACAGCGGACTCTCTTTATCCAGCACATCCCTGACCTTTTCGATGAGAGCCTTCTTTGAAAAGGGTTTTTGAATAAACTCCATCCCCTCATCCAGAACCCCGTGGTGGGCGATGACGTCGGCGGTGTAGCCGGACATGAACAGGCATTTCAGATCCGGGAACAGGTGCTGAAGCTGCCGGGCCAGATCCCGGCCGTTCATTTTGGGCATGACCACATCGGTGATGAGCAGATCAATCCGGCGGTCATGGGATCTTCCGATTTCAACGGCTTCTTGGGGATCCGAAAAGCCGAGTACCGTATATCCCTGGCGTTCCAGCATCATCTTTGTCATTGTCAGTATGGCTTTTTCATCTTCCACCAGGAGAATGGCGGCCTCCCCCATTTCATGGCTTTCTTCCCGGGAGGTCTCTGCTGCCTGGAAAGGTTTTTCGCCATGTCTGGGAAGGTAGATCTTGAAAGTGGTTCCCTGTCCGGTTTTGCTGTAAACATTGATAAAACCCTCATTCTGTTTGACGATTCCGTATACCGTGGCCAGTCCGAGGCCCGTGCCTCTGCCGTCACCCTTTGTGGTGAAAAAGGGTTCGAAGATGTCTTTTTGTGTTTCTTTTTCCATGCCGTGACCGGTGTCGCTGACACAGATCATTACGTACTCACCGGGTCTGAACCCCTCGTGCTCCCGGCAATAGTCTTCATCCAGGGTTATATTGGCCGTCTCGATGATGATTTTGCCCACATCGGCGATTGAGTCCCTGGAGTTGACGCAGAGGTTGGCCAGGATTTGGTCGATCTGGGAAGGATCCACCTTTACGGTCCATAGATTCATCCCGGGCAGCCAGGCAAGGAGGATGTCTTCGCCGATGAGCCGCCGGAGCATATTCAGCATTCCCTCTATGGCATCGTTGAGGTCAAGTACTTTGGGGGCAATGGTCTGTTTGCGGGCAAAGGCCAGAAGCTGCCGGGTCAGGTTGCTTGAACGCTCGGCCGCTTTTTTTATCTCCCTAAGATTCTCAATGGAAGGGGAGCCCGGAGCGGCATCCTCCAGAATCATCTCCGTGTTCCCCAGGATAATGCTCAGCATATTGTTGAAATCATGGGCCACCCCTCCGGCAAGCCTTCCCACGGCCTCCATCTTCTGGGCCTGGCGAAGCTGTTCCTCCATTTTCCTGAACTCGGTGATATCCGTTGCGATCTGGAGCCGGACCAGGCGGCCGTCGGTCCATTTGATGGCACGGTCATGGTTGATGTAGAATTTTCCCGTGATGGGATTTTTGTCATGCCAGACACAAACTCCTTTGGGATTCCCGGTTTCATCGATCAACTCATCATTGGTACAGCAAGAGCACTTGCCGGTTTCCCCCCGGAAAGCCTCCCAGCATTTTTCACCGGTCAGATCCCGGCCAAAGTTTTTGATCATATGCTGATTCATGAAAAGAACCTCAAAGGTTTCCATGTCCGCCACATATATGGTGGCGTCAATGCTGTCCAGGACCGTGACAAACCTTTCATGGGAAAGCCGGAGGGTCTCCTCGGCCTGCTTTCTTTCCGCAATCTCCTTTTCCAGCTTCCGGCTTTCGGTCTTCAGGGCGTCATAGGCGGTTTTCAGTTTAGAATCCGTGACGATCTGATTTCCCAGGGCCAGCCCGATATAGCCGGCAATGATCTGCAACTCCTTCTTGATCTCGTCCGTATATTTGATGAAGATTCCGTCCAGTTTCAGGGCGCCGATCAGATTCTCCCCGGCCGATAAAGGAAAGACCCATGAATGGATGGGTCCGGCAAATCCCTTGATCTTTACATCAAACCGGTCTGTTAATTCATCGGATTCAACCAGGCTGCGTGATGACAAGGCCTGGCTCACGAGGGGGTCGTCCATGGCCGAGATCTTTGTGGGGGAAGTGTTGATGTCGGAATAATACCAATCATCGTTGAGAAGATAATAGATGATGACATTGGCTCCGCCGATGGCCTCCATAATCGTCAGGATCGCTTTTTTGACCATGTTCTCCAGCCCCCTGACCGAGGCAAGCTCGGTCAGGATATCAGAGACGATCTGAAGTCGTGATTTCTGGCTTGCAAGGATCTTGAGGCGTTCGCGGAGTTCTTTGATCTGGCCGGCGCCGTTTTCATCTGAATCGTTCATTTACATTTTCCGTATATCTGAAAGCATCTGTGACAGTTTTTTCTCCAGGTGTTCCAAGGAGATGTTCAACCATCCAAGGGGGAGCCCCAATTGCCGGCTGATGTCTTCTGCTTCGGCGGTAAAATCTTTGGAACAGGGGGTTTTAATGCCGAGGAGGCGGGTATGCTCCATGGTGAAAATTTCTTTGATGATCTCCGGATTCCGGCCAAAGGCCAGGCCGGTGATGAGACCCCAGCGCCTTGACCAGTCTTCCATGATAAAAAAGGCGCCCGAGGATAAGTGGCGTTCAAATACCTCTTTGCCCAGGAGGATCTCAACACAATTCTGTCCGGCCGTCCGGACGGCCTTCCCCTTTTCCATGAAAGAATCCATCCTGGGGTGGCAGGTCCCGTAAAACACCCCCTTGGGTGAAGGCCCGAAGTGGCTCAGGGCCCTGACCAGGCTCTTCTCCAATTTTTCAAAATCGATATGCAGGGATGAGCATAGGAAATGGGATTTGAGGGGCCATTTGTTCTTTTGGATCAGATATTCAATTTCCTGTTTAAGGATCCCGCAGCCCACCAGGGGGATCATTTTATTTTCCCGTCTTTTTATTTTAATAGGTTCCAAATCGATGGGCCGCCTCAATCATGGTTTTTATCTTTTTGTCCGGAATGGCAAAGGGCATGACCAGCGTTCCAAAGACAAATCCGCCTCCTTGGGCCCCTTGATCCATCATCTGTCTGACCTGGGCCTCAATCCTTTCCTCCGGCCAGTCAATGAGTCTGACATCATTGATGGCCGCCGCAACCAGGGCCCGGCCCGCAACGATTTCCTTGGCCTGAACAATGTCATCCATGGGATGAATATAGAATACACCTGCCCCGGTGTGCTCAAGTATGGGTTTGATCATGGGATTTAAGAGTCCCCCTCCGTTGAAATAGACAATGCCCCGGGGCCCCAGGGCATTGATGTCCCTCTTGATCCATTCCAGGGCCATGGCTTCAAACTGGGCGAGGCTGATAAAACTGGCCGTTGCAACTGGGTTTGAATAGGCGATCATATCGACTCCTGCCTGGAACAGTGCCTTCATCTTCATGATGCAGAAATCAGAACATTTTTTTAGAAGAAGCTTTCTTGTTTTTTCCGGACCCGTCAGCATCAGGTCCAGCCAGCCGTCCATGCCCATTAAAATGGGAGGCATGGAAAAAGAGCCGATCACCGTTGACAGCACCGGACACTCGTCTCCTTTTTCCCGCTTGACGATTTCAATGGTTTTCACCTGCTCTGCAAAGGGTTTTGTATCCAGCAGGCCTGGGTCAATGACCAGGTTTTCTATATCTTTTTCGGTCTTTATGATGAGATGCCCCACATTGGGCGGGCCGTCCTCCACAAAAACGGTTCTCCTGGACCCCAGCATCTCCGAGTCCCTGGCCGTATAATGGGCCCCCCATATGTGATCGTAGCCGTATTTTTCGTAGAGCCGGATCTGGCCTTCGGCCACATATTCTCCCCGGGAATAATACTCTTTTATGGGCATTCCCAGCTCTTTAGCGCCCTGTTCGAAAAGATTGCAGACCACGGGAACCCGGTCCGGCTGCCGTCCTTCCATCAATGCACCGAATCTTTGTTTGGGTGTCAGCATAATCTCCTCATGGGACCAGGTTTTCAATGATCTTCACGGCCTCAATTCCGTTCTCTGCAAAGGCATCGGCCCCCACGATCTCATACAATTTATGATCAAACTGGTAGGGAGCCCCTCCCACGACCAGCTTGATCCGGCCCTCAAGATCTCTTTCCCGTAAAAGTTTCCTCACCCCTGCGGCCCCTTTTTCTCCCCTTGCCGAGTGGACCATCATGGAAGAAACCCCGATGACATCGGCATCCAGCCGGACCGCTTCATCAACAAATTTTTCCGGGGCCACGTTGATGCCCAGATCATGAACTTCAAACATGTGGGCCTTGAGGCATCCGGCGACGATCTTTTTTCCCAGACCGTGGAAATCCCCCATGGCCGTACCCAGGAGAATCCTTCCTTTTTTGGCCTGTTTTTTTGCAAACAGGGGAATCATGGCATCGGTGACTTCTGCGGAAACCTTGGAACAGATAAAATGCTGGGCCAGTGTGGCATCCTGTTTCTCGGTCAGATCCGTCAACAGCCGTTCAATGGTAGGCACCACGATTTTAAATACGATTTCTTCGGGTTTGATGCCGTTGTCCACAGCGGTTTTGACAATTTCAACGGCCTTGTCCCGGTTCGAATCAAACACGGCATTGTAATAGGTTTCCAGAATCTCTTTCAGCAGTTTCATATCGTCCCCTTTTAAAGGGTTGTTTCAGACCGGCAAATGGTCTTTCGGCTCCATTTATGGGTTGCCGGATAATTTGAATCCCCACTGTATTCCTACGATTAAACTTTTCCCGTGTCCTGCAATCAAATCAAAATTTTAATTTTTAGAGGGAGTCTTTAGATTTGATTTGATTGAAACGATTATCGGCGAAACGTTTTTCAAAGGGATTCATTTTGAAGTATACATAAAAAGAAAAGGGAAGGCAAAAATTTTATCCTCCCGGCCTGAATCCGGGATGATTCAAACTTACATCAATAACTATGTAAAGAAGGCGTCCGGGCTTTCGATTCTATTCTTCAAGGATTTTTCCAAGGTTTCAAAGGTCAGGAGGAAAGATCTGTTTGAAAAGTACTCCCAGTCAAAATTTGCCAGAAAAACCGGCTGGGACAGGCTGATGCTGGCCTCTCATCAATTTGCACCGGCAGACTGGGCCGGCTCTTCCCTGAAAAGGGCGCTGACGCTTTCCCCGGTGTGGATTCGCTGGATGGCCCGGGCAAACAATTTTGCCGTTGAAACCACCTTGAGGTTTGGAAATTGTTTTTCCTCTGGAATATGGACCGTGTTGGAGACCACGATTTCGGTGATGGATGCCTCTTTCAGGTTCTGGACGGCCCGGCCGCAGAGGACCGGGTGGGTGGCGCCCACAAAGATTCTTTTCACTCCGGCTTTTTCAAGGGTTTCCACGGTGGAGACAAGGGTGGATCCCGTGGAGATCTCATCGTCAAAGATGACAGCGTCCCGCCCGCTGACCTCTCCCACGACCAGCCCCTGTCTCACGGCCGTATCGCTGATCCGCCGTTTGTCAATGATGGCCATGGAGACATTGAGGTGCTGGGCAAACCTTCCCACTCTTTTGGCCCCTCCGGCATCCGTGGCCACCACCACTGTATTGGAAAGATCAAGGGTGTCCCGGAAATAATCGCAGATAAGGGGCATTGCCGTGAGGTGGTCCACGGGCATGCTGAAAAAGCCGTGGACCGAGTCGGCATGAAGGTCCATGGTCAATACCCGGTTTGCCCCGGCGGTTTTCAGCAGGTCGGCAATGAGCCTTCCGGCAATGGAGATCCTGGGAGCATCCTTTTTATCCGATCTGGCATAGGAATAGTAGGGGATGACAGCGGTGATCCGCCTGGCCGAAGCGCTTCGAAGGGCATCCAGGGTGATCATGAGTTCCATGATGTGGTCGCTGGCCGGCTGGGTAAAGGACTGGACCACAAAAACATCTTTTTCCCTTACGCTTTCCTGGATCTGGACAAAAAGGTTGTCGTTTGAAAACCGGGAGGCCGCAAGCCGGCTCAGGGGAATGCCGATATGTTCACAGATTTCCCGGGCAAGGCCTGGATTGGCCCCCCCGGAAAACACCTTTAAATCATTTTCCACTATTCGCTCCCGTCCGTTAGGGGTTCTTTCCAGAATTTCTTTCATAACAATTTCATTGGAAAAAGGCCAGCCGGGAACGCATTTGGATTCCCATGACCGTTTCTCCGGGCAATCCGGACCGCCGTTTATGCTGAACCATGGGTTTCCCCTTGCAATATTCAATGCCGCCGGATAAAAGCGTAAGAAAAAAATAATCTTTCATGGTCTAGGAGATTTCATGGGAAAAGAGATATCCGGAAAAACAGACAGGCAAATATCGGCCAGACCCCTGGCCGACTCCTTCGGCACGGCTGCCTTTGGCGGACAGGGATGGTCAGGGAGGACTTTGACCCATGGGCAGGAGATCGGGGGGCTGTGGGCGGACTGCGGCATGGATACCGAATGGCAGAACCTGAAAAGTGTGCTGGTTCACCGGCCGGGAAAAGAAATGGAAATTCCAAAACAGCAGGTCAATGAACTCCAGTTCGCAGAGGCCCTGGACCTGGGAAAAGCCCGGGAAGAACATGAAGGCATGGTAAACGCCTATCAGAAGAACGGGGTAAAGGTCCATTTCCTGGAGCCCAATCCCTCCATGACCCCCAACCAGATCTTCTGCGCCGATCTCTTTGCCATGACCCCGGAAGGGGCCATCCTGGCCCGGCCCGCCTCCACGGTAAGGGCCGGGGAGGAGCGGTGGGTGGCCCAGACCCTGGCCAACCTGGGGATTCCCATCCTTAAAACCCTGACCGGGACCGCCACATTCGAAGGGGCCGATCTCATGTGGCTGGATCCTGAAACCGCCGTCATCGGCCGGGGCCTGAGGACCAATTCGGCAGGAATTGACCAGATCTCCTCGCTTTTGAATGAGCTGGGCATCACGACCCTGGCCTTTGATCTGCCCTACGGGACCATGCACTTCATGGGCATGCTCAGGATGGTGAAAAAAGACCTGGCCTTTGTCTGGCCGAGAAGAACCCCCCACGGCCTGGTCCTGGCCCTCAGGGAGAGGGGGGTTGAGGTTCTGCCCCTGCCTGATCTTGGAGAAGCCGTGGCCAACATGGCCTTCAACTTTGTGGTCCTGGGACCGGGCCGGATCATGCTGGGGGATAAAAATCCAAAAAGCATTGCCGGATACGAGGCTCTGGGAATTGAATGTACGGCTCTGTCCGTGGATGAACTGCGAAAGGCCAACGGCGCCATGGGATGTATGACCGGGATACTGGAGCGGAAAAAATGATAGCCGACAGGGAGAAGGCAAAAAGAAACCGGGTCTATTCGGGTTCTTCGGGAATGGGGTAGGATACCCCTCCCAGGATCAGGCAGAGGCTTTCCCGGTCCGGGGCCAGGAACCGGGAGATCTTGACCAGGGCGTTCTGGGCAAACTTGATACGATGGTCCGGCCCCTGGACATAGAGGCTGTCGTCCCGGGTAACGAGTTGCCCCGGATCCAGGATCATGGTTTTGCCCGTGTTCAGAATCAGGGTCAGGTTTTTCGCATCCTCCCGGATATCAAAGACAAACAGGGCCGTGTCCTCATGGGGGAAATAGACCTTTTCCAGGAACCCGTCCCGGGTCTGGCGAAGATGGTATCCCCTTTCATCCTTTTGAATGGATTCGTGGAAATAGCGGATGATCTTGGGATGCTCGAATTTTCCGTGCTCATTATGCCAGAGTCCATTTTTATCCATCCAGAAAACAGCATCTTCCTTTGGAATGATAATGACTTTTTCTTCTGATTCCATGGGCCCGGTATTTTCGTCTTTATCCTTCATAGGAACCTTTATCTATCGTAAAATCGTGCTGTGAACAATCTCTTTTTACACCGGCCGGGATTTGATTTTGGTTTTCCCTTTCATTTCAAAATCTTAAGTGATATTCTGATTCCGATCTTGGGATAAATCAGGGGATATTAACATGGAAGAAAAAAACCAGATCCCGGATAATAAAAAAGCTTCCCAGAACCTGGTTGAGATGACCCGGCGCCTGGAATCAACTGAAAAAAAACTGACTGCAGAAAAGACCTTTTCCAACTTCCTGATTCAGGAAAGCACGGCGGCCATCGTGATCCTGGATACGGATTTCACGATCATCCATGCCAATGAGGCCTATCTGAAAACCGTCAACAAATCCAGGGAAGAGGTCATCGGCGCCAGTTGCCATGAGATTTCCCACGGGGTAAGCGTGCCCTGTTCCAGCGCCTTTCCCGGGGTGAAATGTCCCATGGTGGAGACGCTCCGGACCGGGGAGAATGTTCATGTGATCCATGATCACAAGGGGCCCGACGGCAAACCCGTCTACTGCAACCTGAACACCTACCCCATAAAAGATGAGGCCGGGGAGGTGGTGGAGGTCATTGAATTCTGGCGGGATATCACCGACGAATTTTCCAACCGGTGGGATAAACAGGTCAAAAAAATCAACTCCAATATCCAGAAGCTGGTCCAGGAGGACCGGATGATTTCCCTGGGCAAGCTTGCTGCAAGCTGTGCCCATGAGATCAACAATCCCATCCAGGGGCTGCTGACCTTCAGCCATCTCATGATGGATATCCTCAGCGAGGGGGACCTAAGCGCTGAATCTTTGGAAGAGTTTAAGGATCATCTTTCCCTGATGGCCAGGGAGCTGGAGCGCTGCGGCAACATCGTTTCCGGACTCCTTTCCTTTTCCCGGGAATCCAGCGTGGAGTATAAGCAGGCCGATCTGAATGAGATCATCAATTCCGTCCTCTCCCTGACCCGCCATAAGCTGGCCCTTGGAAACATCGGCCTGATCATCGATCTCTTTCCCGAGCCCCTGATGCTGGAAGGCGACATCAACCAGCTCCAGCAGTGTTTCCTCAATCTGATCTTTAATGCCCTTGAGGCCATGCCCGAACAGGGCCACCTGACCGTGGTTTCCAAACCCGACCTTGACCGGAACCAGGCCATTATAGAAATCAGGGATACGGGATACGGGATTCCCGAAGAGAGCCGGAACAACCTGTTTGATCCCTTTTTTACAACCAAATCCCAGGGCCAGGGAACCGGTCTGGGATTGTCCATAGTTTACGGTGTGGTAAAAAATCATAAAGGAACCATAAAAGTCGACACCAGGGTGGGAGAGGGTACGGCATTTATTTTAAAATTTCCCTTGTCCTGAGTCTCTTCGCACCTGTGATGGAGCAGATCATGGATAAAAAACTGAAGATCATGGTCGTAGACGATGAACTCATCGTCAGGGAATCCCTTTTACACTGGTTCAAAAAAACCGGCCATGGGGTTGAAACGGCCGGTTCCGGGGAAGAGGCCCTTGAAAGGCTCGAGCAGAATCCGTTCCAGCTTTTGTTCGTGGATATAAAAATGCCGGGAATGGACGGCCTGGAACTGCTGGAGAGGGTCAAGGAGGAGTATCCCGAGACCCTGGTGGTCATCATAACGGCCTTCGGCTCCATTGAGTCGGCAGTAAAGGCCATGCGCATGGGCGCCAGCGATTATCTGCTCAAACCCTTTAAACCGGACCAGCTCTCCCTGGCCATGGAAAGGATCCTTTATCAGCAGCAGCTGACCTTTGACTATCAATATCTGAAGGGCCGGGTGGAAAAGATGACCCGGTTTGACAATATCATCGGGCAGTCTCCCCCCATGGAGGCGGTGTTTGAGCTGATTCCCGAAATTGCCGTCAGTGATTCCTCTGTCCTGCTCACCGGGGAAACCGGAACCGGCAAAGAGCTGGTGGCAAAGGCCATCCACGCCAAAAGCCCCCGGGCCCATCTGCCCTTTATCGCCATCAACTGCGGAGCCCTGTCCGACGCCCTTCTGGAGAGCGAACTCTTCGGGCATCAGAAGGGAGCCTTCACCGGTGCCGCCCATACCCGGAAAGGCTTTCTGGAGGCGGTTTCCGGCGGAACCCTGTTTCTGGATGAAATCGGAGAAATCAGTCCCAGGATGCAGGTGGACCTGCTCCGGGTGCTGGAAGAGAAAAAAGTGACCAAGGTGGGCAGCCGGGAGCCGGTGGATGTGGATTTCCGTCTGATTTCGGCCACCCGCCGGGATCTGGAAAAGAGAATCGAGGAAGGGGTATTCAGGGAGGACTTTTTTTACCGTATCAATATCATCCGGATCCGGATTCCTCCCCTGCGGGAGAGAAAAGAGGATATCCCCCTGCTCGTGGAGCATTTTCTGGAAAAATACAGCCATGAAACCACCAAATATGTGGACCGGGTCAAGTCCGGGGTCATCCCCCTTTTAAAGGAATATGACTGGCCCGGGAATGTGCGGGAACTGGAAAATGCCATGGAAAGAGCCGTTGTTCTGAGCCGGTCCAGGTCCCTGGGAACAGAGGATTTTTCTTTCTTACGGCCTTCCCGGAACCCGGCTTCAAAACCCATGTCCCTGAAGGAGATCCAGAATGCCCATACCCTCCGGGTCCTGGAAGACCAGGACTGGAATATCACCCGGGCCGCCAAGGTCCTGGGCGTCAACCGGGTCACATTGCATAAGATGATCAAGCGGGAAAATCTGAAGAAAAGCGGCTAAACGTACCGGGGAAAGCCTATCCATGGAAATGACCCAAAGATCTGTTGGAATTCTGCCCCTGGGTGAGGTTCCCGGGCTCGTGCTGAAGATCATGGCCGCCCATATCCTTGCCTATGCGGATCTGCCGGCAAAGATCCTTCCTTCCCTGGAGACTCCCCATTTTGCCCTGGATAAAAGACGGCTTCAATACGATGCCGGGGGGATATTAAAGATGCTGGAGTCCAGAGGAATCAAGGGGTGCACAAAAGTAGTCGCCGTGATGGACCAGGACCTTTTTGTCCCGGTTTTCACCCATGTCTATGGAGAGGCAAGACAGGGAGGGAATATGGCCCTGGTATCCCTGTTCCGGCTGGACAAAAATCCGGACGGCTCGACTCCCGCATCTTCGCTTTTTTATGAACGGGCCGCTAAAATCGCCCTCCATGAACTCGGCCATCTTTTCGACCTCTTTCACTGCAACGAGAGCACCTGCCTGATGCACTTTTCCGGGGATCTAGAAGACCTTGATCGGAGTTCTTTTTCCTTTTGCCGGCATTGTTCTGTCGGTCTTCGGTTCCATCTCTGACTTTTCCGTGCCCAGAAAGGTCCGGGTCAGCACATCCCATCCGATTTCAGGGAAAGCTCCGGCCACGTCCCTGACCGGCTCGCCACCGGTGGCGGCCAGGTTTTCATACTCCGGTCCCATGAGCTTCAATAATTTCTGGCTCTCCTGATCCGTCCACTGGAGGCTTTTTCTGCCGTAGAAAAGTCCCTTGAGATTTCTTTTGGGCATCTCCGGTTCAATGATATAGAGCCAGCCCTGGTGAAAAGGATCTTCATGGGTGATTTCAGGATGCTCCCGGGCCTTGTGATTCACCGCCAGAACGGTTCCGGTGATGGGGGAGAGAACCGCGGCTCTTTTGTCTCCCCGGCCGAATGTCAGGCAGATCTGGTCTTTTTTCAATGAAGCCCCGAGGGGCGGGAGGGAAAGATAGGTAATGGCCCCGAAAAGCCTGACCATGAAATCGTCAAATCCGGCCCGGATCCTTCCCCCGTGCTCAAACCGGGCCCAACTGTGTCCCATGTGATAATAATAGCCCCGGGCCAGACGAAAACCCGAAGCCCGGTCATAGCCGGGGGGGGAACTCAGCTCTGCCGTATCCATTTCATCCAGCATCTGATCAAAAGAGCAGTGAAAGCATTCATAGTTCAGGGTGCAGATCTTGGGTGCATCCACACGGCCGGTCAGGGCGTGACGGCAGGGTCGGGAAGATCCCCGGTAATTTTTCCTCAGCTGGTCCGCCCATTTGGATGGTTCCTTTTCCCGGACCCCGGGGCTGACCCGGGACATGCTTTTCTGCATACCCTTGTCAAAGGGGCAGTTCTGGCAGTCATAGACATTGTCGCAGAGCCTGAAATTGACAATGCCGGCCTTCATCCAGATGCACTGGTCTTCCACCACCCGGAATCCCTTGACGCTTTTTTTTGCTTTTGAAAGTTTCATTTTACCCCCTCCTTTTATAATGAGTCCCTGTATCCGCAGGATAGTGCAACACCGGTGCCAGGGGCTGGAGGATGAAAGGGGGGTATGGGGAAGTTGCTGAAATAACGAGTAATTTGATCCAAGCGCAAACCCGGGAGCAATGGAGGGAAAGATCGGTTCCGGCAGAGACTGATTAAATTGGCTACATGGGTTCCCCGCCTTTTGAGGGAAAAACCGGCAAACCCTTGATCCTCTAAGAGGAAAAGACCGTAAAAAATAGCTACACCCGGTGTAGCCGATGGCCACACCCGATTCTTTTCATTGGCATTCCGGCCTGTAAATTTGAGGACTTCTCTTCCATGCGGTTGTATTTGATAATAAGTGAAAAATGAAAAAGCCCCTGAGTAATAATTTACTCAGGGGCTAAAATGTCACAGAGATAAAATGGTATTTTAAATCACGGTCACATTTGCAGCTGATGGCCCTTTGGCACCCTCTTCAATGTCGAATGATACTTGATCCCCTTCATTGAGAGTTTTAAAACCTGCTGCATTGATGCCTGAATGATGGACAAACACATCTTTGCCACCACCTGCATGTTCAATAAATCCAAAACCTTTTGACTCGCTAAACCATTTTACGATACCGTTTGACATATAGTCGTTCTCCTAAATAAAAATAAAAATAAATCGTCTCGATCTTAAAGAATAGTCACTGATTACTCGGGGAAAATACCTAAGGAAGAAACTCAAGCACGTTAAAGTCGTGCAATGGCTGTAGAGCATACAGTAATGGGTGAGTATGTCAAGGGAATTAAATTTTAATTGTTGCGCTTAGAAAGTAAGATCATGATTTTCTGTCTTCCGTATGCCCCCTCAATGAGAGCTTCAAACATCATATTACGGTTATTTTTTTGTTTCAAAAAGCAACTCAATACCCGTTAAAATTGATTCCTAGGAATCTGCCAATGCATAGGAAATTGGCCCGATGAAAGATTCAACAATTATCCGACCAAGAAAGTTTTTAGGGCAAAAATTGTCAAAGATATTTTTGAATCGCTGACAATTTTAGAGAAAAATTATAGGAATCAATACCAACTGATTATCATTCAATAGTTTGGATTCTGCGGCAGCCCAGGGAGGTGTGAAGGTTTTCGCGGATTGGATCCCTTCGGGCGGCGGGACAACCCAGGAGAAGGGATCCCTCCTCGGAGAAAATCATGGATGATTTTAGAGAATGAGCGCTAAATTTTTGCTCCTTCCGGCATAAATCGAAAATTTCTTTGGAAATAATATCAGGAATCAAGTGCTATCCATAATCAACCGTTTATAATCGCTGGCAAATACGCAGGTCCGGCCGCAGGGGCTTCATCTCCGCAGATGGAAGAATTTTTACGGGCTCTAAACGGATTTCCACGAAAGGGCGGCAACTCGCAGTGCTCAAACAGGCCACCCTTTTGCTGTTCCAAGCCGTTAAGAGCCCGTACAAAATCCCCATGATGTCTCCGCTGAAGCCCCGGCGGCCTTGGCACCGGGCCGGTAAATCTATATATAGCCCTGGCAGGACCTGGCCCTGGAGTTGCCCTCTTTGCTTGACCCTTGAGATTTGGAAGTTTATGCTCACCCATGAAAGAAATGTGATGAACCCGGTAAGTAAAAAGAGAAGGATTCAATGACCCACCTGCCCGTGGAAGAGGTAATCCCGGAACTGAAACAGGCCCTGGCATCCCAAGGAAAGGCCGTGCTCCAGGCAAGTCCCGGGGCCGGGAAAACCACCCGGGTTCCCCTGGCCCTGATGGACGAGCCCTGGCTGGGGAAAAAGAAGATTCTCATGCTGGAGCCCAGGAGGCTGGCGGCCCGGACCTGCGCCCATTACATGGCCGGGCTTCTGGGAGAGCCTGTGGGGAAAACCGTGGGCTATCAGATCCGCATGGAGCGGAAAATCAGTTCCCATACCCGGATCTTCATCATCACCGAAGGAATCCTGACCCGGATGATCCAGGACGATCCCTCCCTGGAAAATACAGGACTGGTGATCTTTGACGAGTTCCATGAGCGCCATATCCATTCCGACCTGGGGCTGGCCCTCTGCCTGGACGCAGCCCATGCCTTCCGGGAAGATTTGAAGCTCCTGGTCATGTCCGCCACCATGGATGTGGACGCCGTATCCGTCCTCCTGGACAGGGCTCCGGTGATCCGTTCCCGGGGAAGGGCCTTTCCCGTATCCTGCGTTCATCTTCCCCCGGAACAGGGAGCCGGGCAGCAGGCACGCTTCAGGGGGCGGTTTTCCCCGGTTCTTGCCGCCTGCAGAATTGCCGTTAAAAAGGCCCTGGACCATGATCCCGGGGATATCCTGGTCTTTTTACCGGGAATGGGGGAGATCCGGAAGATGCAGGCCCTGCTCTCCGGGGACCTGGGATCGGATACAATCCTGGTCCCCCTGTTTGGAAATCTTTCCCTCAAGGAGCAGACCCGGGCCATTGAACCCGCTTTGCCGGGCCAGCGGAAGATCGTTCTGGCCACCTCCATTGCGGAGACCTCTCTGACCATTGAAGGCATCCGGGTGGTGGTGGATTCCGGTCTCATGAGGGTATCCAGGTTTTCCCCGGGAACCGGAATGGGCCGTCTTGAAACCGTTCCCGTGTCAAAGGCCTCGGCAGACCAGCGCCGGGGAAGGGCCGGCCGGACCGCTCCGGGAACCTGTTACAGGATCTGGTCCGCCCATGTTCACAAGGGCCTGGTACCCTTTACCCGGCCCGAGATTTTGTGCGAGGATCTGGCCTCCCTGGTCCTGGACCTGGCCCTGTGGGGGGTGAGGGATCCGGCGGATCTGCCCTGGATGGACCTTCCCCCGGAATCCGGGGTGAACCAGGCCCGGGATCTGCTCCGGCAACTGGGGGCCCTGGATCAGGAGGGCCGGATCACGGACCATGGCCGGAAAATTGTCCGGGCCGGGATCCATCCCAGGCTGGCCCACATGATCCTGATGGGGAAAAACCAGGGCCTGGGGCAACTGGCATGCCGCCTGGCCGCTCTGCTGGAGGCCCGGGATATCCTTGATTTTGACGGGAGAGGATTTGATCCGGATGTCAGGCTCCGCCTGGAGGTTCTGGAAAAAATGGCCCGGGAACCCGATCGTTTCCAGGGGCCGGGGGTGAGGGCGGGAGCCGCCCGGAATGTTCTGAAAACCGCGGCTCATCTTCAAAAGAAAATGGGTCTGCCCCCTGGGAAACCAAAGATGAACGGGGCCGGATCCCTTCTGGCCCATGCCTTTCCCGAGCGGGTGGCAAAAAAGAGGGATAGCCTCTCCTATGCCATGGCATCGGGTTCGGGGGCCTGTTTCAAGTCCCATAACAGCCTTTCTTCATCAGAGTTTATCGTGGCGGCCCAGGTGGACGGCAACCCCAGGAATGCTTCGGTTTTTCTGGGTGCACCCTATTCGGCCCGGGATCTGGAACAGGATTTCAAAGACCGGATCAGGACCCGGGACCGGGTGGACTGGGATGGTGTAAACTTGCGGGTGCGGGCTGTCAGCCAGGTGTCATACGGGGAGCTGCTTCTCCGGGAAAGCCCCATGGCCCATGCCGATCCGGAAGCTGTCAAGACGGCCCTGATCCAGGGCATCCGGCTCATGGGCCTGGACAGGCTTCCCTGGAGCAAGAAATCGGAGAGCCTCCGCCAGCGGGCCATGTTCCTGAAAAGCGTCGCCGGAAGGCAGGATCTGCCGGATCTCTCTGATGGGGCCCTGGAATCCGGGCTGGAAAAATGGCTGGCACCCTTTCTGGACGGGATCCGGTCTGCCAGGGACCTGAAGCAGGTGGATCTTTTTTCTGCCCTTTCCGGCCAAATGACCTGGGAACAGCAGCAGGTCATCGAAAAAAACGCTCCCACCCATATCCTTGTGCCTTCCGGTTCCAGGATCCCCCTCAAATATTCTGAAGGGGACAGGATTCTGGAGTCGCCTGTCCTGGCGGTCCGGCTCCAGGAGATGTTCGGCCTGGTCCATACCCCGGCAGCCGGGGGATTTCCCGTCACGGTCCATCTGCTTTCCCCGGCGGGACGGCCGGTCCAGATCACCCGGGACCTTGAGAATTTCTGGGAAACCACCTACAAAGAGGTAAAAAAGGATTTAATGGGCAGATATCCCAAGCATTACTGGCCCGACGATCCCCTGAAGGCCGCGCCCACCCACCGGGCCAAACCCCGCAAAAAATAAACGTACAATGAAGAATTCAAGTCGGTGCTGTTCCCCTGAATTTGAATTTTCAGCAGAACATTTCAATCCTGATTATTTATGAAAATACAATTGATTTGCATCTGAAAAGAATATAAACTTTCTGAATATGGGAAATTCCGCGGCAAAAAGCCTTGATCCGTTTAAAAAGTTTGAATACCTGTTGCTTTTATCCCTGCTTGCCGGGCTTTATCTGACAACCCACGTCAATTACCTTCTCTTCCATACCCTTTCCGAGTTTTTCAGCATTGTTGTGGCTGCGGCATTTTTCATGATCACATGGAATTCAAAGCAGTACATCAAGAATCAATATCTTCTGTTTATCGGGATCGCCTATCTGTTCATCGCCTTTCTGGATCTGCTCCACACCCTGTCCTACAAGGGGATGCCCGTTTTCACGGACTATGATTATTATGCCAACCAGCTCTGGATCGGTGCAAGATACATGGAAAGCATCACCCTGGTGGCGGCCTTTTATTTCCTTAAACAGAATAAGGAGTATCCGCCTGAAGTCCTTTTCATGGGATATCTGTTCCTGACCGGCCTGGTGGTGGCCAGCATTTTTTATTGGAAGATTTTCCCGGTCTGTTTTGTGGAGGGGACGGGACTGACCCCCTTTAAGAAGATCAGTGAATATATCATCTGCCTGATTCTGGTTCTGGGGCTCTTTCTTTTGAGCAAAAACAAAGCCAGGTTTGAACCCAATATTTTCCAATTTCTGGTCTTGTCCATGATCTGCACGATTATTTCAGAGCTGGCCTTTACCTTTTATGTCAGCAACTATGGATTTTCCAATCTGGTGGGCCACTATTTTAAGCTGTTTTCCTTTTACCTGATCTACAAGGCCATCATTGAAAGCGGCATCCGGCGGCCCTATGATCTGGTTTTCAAAGAACTGGACACCACCAATATAAATTTGAGCCGGGAAATTGAAGCCCGGGTTAAAAGCGAGAAGGAGCGGGAGAAGCTCATCGTCAAGCTGCAAAAGGCCCTTATCGACGTAAAAACCCTGAGCGGACTGCTTCCCATCTGTGCCCACTGCAAGAATATCCGGGATGATAAAGGCTATTGGACCCAGCTTGAATCCTATCTGGATCATCATGCCGACGTGAGGTTCAGCCATGGGATCTGTCCGGATTGTATGAAGAAGTATTATCCGGGGTATAGCGGAGGTTCTGATGAGTGATCCCCCCCGGACGACTCCAACCGGAGAAGAGGCCCGGGAAATGCTTCAAAGGCAGATGGACCGGCTCATGGAAAATCTGTTTCTCTTTTTCGAAACCCGGGAACTCGGCCTGCCGGCCCTGGGCATGGCCATGGATCAGCTCATCCGAACCCTGATTGAGCTGCCCAATGAGGCGGCATGTAAAACCGGGTGTGCCCATTGCTGCCACCTCAGGGTGGGGGTGTCCATTCCCGAGGTCCTGGTCATTTTCAGCGGACTCCGGGCCCAGGCCACTTCCCAGGGCCTGGAATATTTCAGGAACAGGGTGATCCGGACCTCCGGCCGGGGAGATGTCCTGGACGAGACCTGGTGGCGGAGCCGAAAAACGGCCTGTCCCTTTCTGGACCCGCAGAACCGCTGCCTGATCTACGATCTCAGGCCCTTTTCCTGCCGGGCCTATCATTCCACAGATGTTGCCGCCTGCCTGGAGGGGTTTGAGGCCGGAAAAGAGATGGGCATCCCCTGTTTTCCCCTTTACAGGGCCTTTACCGATATGCACTCCACCGTGTTTATCCGGACCATGGCCCGGAAAGGACTGGCTTCATTCCAGGTGGGCCTGGTCAAGGCCCTGGAACTCCTGTTCCGGGATGAGACCCTGATCGCCCGCTGGTTCAACAAAGAAGATGTTTTCGGGCCGGCAAGGTTAGAAGGATAGGACCGCCCAGGACAGGACAAGATACCGCCCCAGTTTTCCCAGGAAGACCAGAACCAGAAACAGCCGGAAACGGATCTTCAGCATCCCGGCGGCAAAGGTCAGGGGATCGCCGATGAAGGGAACCCAGGAAAAGATCAGGCAGGCAGCCCCATATTTTTTAAACCGGTCCAGGGCCGGGTCGATCTCCTTGGGGGAGAGCCTGAAAATTTTTTTTAATAAGAATGAACTTCCGGCCAGGCCCAGGCCGTAGTTGACTGCCGCTCCCAGGACATTTCCCAGGGTCGCGGCCCCAATGACCCCTAAAGGATCCAATCCGTGGGCCAGGAGAACCCCCAGGACCACTTCGGAGCTTAAAGGCAGGACAGTGGCGGCCAGAAAGGCCGATGCAAACATTCCCCCCAGCCCGTAATGGGAAAAGATTTCCAAATCAATTTCCTGGTGCCGGAAGAGGGCATGGAATCCCCCCGGTGTTGGGAATCTCTATGAAGGGCCGGGGTTCAGTCAATCTCTTCCCCGATCAGTATTGCCTTCTGGATCAGTTCAACGGGAAAAAGTATTCCCAGGCGTTTGGCAAGCTCCATGTTGAGATAGAGTTTCGAGTGTTGGTTGGTTGCCAGGGGGATGGCAGAAGGCGGGGTTCCGTTTAAAATTTTCAGGGCGGTTTTCCCGGCCCACCATCCCTGCTCCTCGGCGATCTTGGTCCGGCCCAGCAGGGCATAGGAAATATTATTGTCCGCCACACCGCCGGTGACAATTTTGGTATTTTTCAGGATAAACTCTTCCGCCTCTTTTTTGTTCCAGCCGGAAATACCGATGGGGCTGATCCAGATCAGCATATCCACCCTGTCCTGAAATTCAAGATAGGCGGCTTTCCATGACTTAAAATCCGATATGAGCCGGATGTCTGAATTGTGAATATCCGCTATTTTTTTCAGATGAACGAGTTCCTTCCGGTTGGAGAAACCGTCTGCGCCGATGATTCCCATTCGGGGTCCCCTGGAAAATTTTCTCAGCAAGCCGATCGTCTCTATATACGGCGATATTTCAACCATCCCGGTGATGTTGGGCGTGGGAAATCCGTATTCGGAGGCCCCCCAGTTGAGCCCGCAGAAAACAAAGGGAAGGGCTGAATTTTTGTAAAAGGGGGCAATGAGATATTTTGCGGCGTTGTCGTCGCTGGCCACCACGAGATCCGGCTGCCAGGTTTCAATGAGATTCTTTGCCTTGAGGGCCGACTTTTTCTTGAAGTCTTCTCCTGTATTTATTTTTGTATTCATGTGGAAAATTTTGATCTGTATCCGGGGCGGGGAATATGGACTTTTATCCGGGTTCAGGGGGATGCCCAGGGATTTAAAAAGGCCTTTTTCAATATCATCGCTCCATTTATAGCCCTGGTGGTAGGAGTCGATATAGAGGACCTTTTGTTGAGATCCGGGGTCTTCCGCCGGTTTTTGGGCGCGGCACAGGGGGGAAAACAGACTGATTCCCAGTAAAATTGAAACGGCAGTCATCTTCATCATGACCGGAGTCTCCTCTCCAGGGGAAGGCAGATGATAAATTTTGAGCCGGCTCCGGGCCGGGATTGAACCTGCATATCCCCGCCGTGGTTTTCCTTGATAATGAAATAGGATACGCTCAGGCCCAGACCGGTTCCCACCCCCACGGGCTTGGTGGTGAAAAAGGGTTCAAATATCCTTTTGCGGGTCTTTTCGTCCATGCCCGGCCCATTGTCCTCGATCTCCATGCAGACCCGGTCGTTTTCCTTGTGAAACCTTGTGCGGACGATGAATCTGGGCTGTTCAATCCCTGCCTCCTGCATGGCCTGGGCTCCGTTTCTCAGGATATTGAGCAGGACCTGCTGGATCTTGCCTTTCTCGCAGGGAACCATGGGGGTATTGTTCTGGTATTCCCGGATAATCTGAATCAACTTGAAATCATACTCTTTTTTCAGGTCATAGTCTGTGGCGGCCAGTCCCAGGGTTTTGTCCAGAAGATCCTCCAGGGAGGTTGGCGAGACCATGGCATCTCCCTTGCGGGCAAAACTGAGCATGTTGTCCACGATATCCGCCACCCTGAGTCCTGACTGGTGGATGGTTTCCAGCATCCTGGGGATTTCCCGGGCTTTCATAAAGGACTGGATGGCCTCCATGGAGGTACCGGCTTCCCGGGCCGCCTGGATATTGGCCGGGATCTTCTTTTCACAGGAGAGCCTTCTCTCCATGACGCTGGCCGTCTGGAGCATGCCGGCCAGGGGGTTGTTGATCTCATGGGCCATACCTGCGGCAAGCCCGCCCACGGACAGCATCTTTTCGGACTGGACCATCATCTCTTCCAGGCGGACCTTTTCCGTAACGTCGTCCAGACGGATCACAGCCCCTTCCACCCCGTTGGTCACAAGGGGATAAATGGTGACATCTTCGTAATGGGTTCCGCCTTTAGATTGCCGGGGATTCTTCCGCCCATGGCGGACCTCCCGGGTTTGGATGCTCTCGGCCACCTGCTCCATCTGGGGACTCATCCTGGGGAACACCTCTGACAGGGCCTTTCCATGGGCAGTGGCAGCCTTGATTCCCGTAGCCTTTTCCGCGGTCTTGTTCCACTGGGTGACCCTGCCCCCTGCATCCACGCCGATGAGTACCGAAGGCATGGAATCAATGATATTGGACAGATAATTCCGCAGCTTGTTGAGTTCGGTTTCGTAAGCTTTTCTTTCGGTGATATCCCTCATGATGGTTGAGAGGTATTCAAGTTCCCCGGTGTCGGATCTGTGGGCCATGATGACCTGGGAAACCGGAATCTCCCGGCCGTCCGGCCCTGTGATGGCGGTTTCCCCCTTCCAGATGCCTTTTTCCATGGCAGTGGGGATCCCATGGGTCTGGATGATCTCCATGGCCCGGGCCGGGTGGAGGTCCGGGATCTGCTTTGTACGGACATCCGTGTCCTCCGGCCATCCCAAAAGTTTTTTCCCGGCATGGTTGATGTAGAGTATTCCGGCTTCCGGGGTGGCCATGGAGACCAGATCCGAGGTGGACTCCATGATGAGCCCCAGGCGGCTGAGGCCGGAGATCTTCTCCTTGATGGAGTCCCTCATCAGGGAAAAGGAATTGGCCAGGACGCCGATTTCATCCTTGCCTGCCAAATCGATTTCCTGGTCAAGATTACCGGCGGCCATCCGGGTGGAGATGCGGGTCAGCCGGGTGATGGGCTTGGTGAACCGGGTCACCACAAGGGAGAGCAGAAAGGTGGCGAACAAGGATATGCCGGCCATGATGAAAAACAATAGGGTGGAAAAAGTCCTGGCATTGGCATATTTGATTTCCAGGGGAAGGGTATAGGCAATGATCCAGTCCCAGGGGGCAAAGCGTTTGAAAATGCACCAATGTTTTTTCCCCTTAAAGGTATAGTTGAAATTTCCCCGGGACGAGGAAAGAATCTCACCCTGGGAATGGATCACTATGGGGGCCTGGCTCCCGGCGGCCCGTTGCCGGCTCATGACAATTCTGCCCTTTCCGTCGAGAACCACCAGGGTTGAGAAAGAGTTCTGGTTTGAGTCCTGGGAATACCGGGTCAGGTTTTTGACGGCTGAAGCTTTAAAATCATCTTCATAGGCTTCCACCAGCCCGGTTTTTTTCAGCCTCTCCACCTGGTCGGTGAGTAATCCCAGGATGCCGTCTATTTTTTTCTGATAAACGGACTCCTGGCTTTTGTCCAGAATCTGCTTGAGCTGGATGTCTGCCAGCGCCAGGACGGATACCGTGGTCAGGGCAAAGGCACAGCCGATGAAAAAAAGGAGTTTGAATGTAATGGAATGAAATTTCATTCTAGGGTCCTCTATCCTGGAAAGAAGGGATCAAAACATCCTGTCTGGTCAGTCCCAAGGGAAAAGACAAGGCCGGTTGCCTGGTCTCGGGAATGGCCGGGGAATGGTTTTTCCATGGATTTTTTTCATCTGCTTTTTCCTCCCTTGGGCAGGCGGACGATGAATTTTGTCCCGGCTCCGGGCTTGGATTCAACTCTCATTTCTCCTTGGTGGTTTTCCCGGATAATGAAGTAGGATACGCTCAGCCCCAGACCCGTACCCACCCCCACGGGTTTGGTGGTGAAGAAGGGCTCAAATACCCGTTTCCTTGTCTTTTCATCCATACCCGGTCCATTGTCCTCGATCTCCATGGACACGGTTTCGCCGGTTTTGTCCAGGCGGATGCGCAGGATGAATTGAGGCCCGTTTGTTTTTGCCTCCTGCATGGCCTGGGCCCCGTTTATGAGGAGGTTCAGGAGGACCTGCTGGATTTTGGCTCCCTCGCAGGGGATCCGGGGAAGGTCGGTCTGAAACTTCTTGATGATGCGGATCTGTTTAAAATCATATTTTTTTTTCAGGTCATAGTCTGTGGCGGCCAGTTCAAGGGTTTTTTCCATGAGTTCCGAAAGGGAGTAAAACGAAATCCGTTCCTCACCCTGGCGGGCAAAGCTGAGCATGTTTTTAATGATTTTCGCCATTCTGGACCCGGAGGTGGTGATTGCCCTTATCATAGGGGGAATTCCCCGGGCTTCCATAAACCTGGAGATGGCTTCCATATCCGTGCCTGCCTCCTGGGCCGCCTCCTGGTTGGCCGGGATATTAAAATTGTCGGACAGGCGTCTGGCAAGGACATTGGCACTCTGGATCATGCCGGCCAGGGGATTGTTGATCTCATGGGCCATGCCTGCAGCCAGGCCTCCCACGGAAAGCATTTTTTCGCTCTGGACCACGAGCTCTTCCATTCTTACCTTTTCAGTGATGTCATCCACCCGGATGACCGCCCCGGTCACTCCCCTTGAAATCAGGGGAAAGATGGTGACATCTTCAAAAAGGGTCCGGTCTTTTACCGTGCGGGAGGATTTAAGATTAATCTGCTTTTGTCCGGTTTCAATGGCAAGGAAGACCCGGTCCATTTCCTTTGCCAGCATGGGCGCCGCCTCGGGAAGGAGTCTGCCCAGGGCCTTTTCCCGGGAGAGTCCCGTGATTTTTTGGGCTTCAAGGTTCCACTGGGTGACCCTGCCCCTGCGGTCCACCCCGATGAGCATGGAAGGCATGGAGTTGATGATATTGGAAAGGTAGTTTCGCAGCTGCTTCATTTCAACGGAGGTGGTTTTCTGTTTATAATATAGAGCAATCACGCCCACCAGGGTCAGCCCGATGACCAGGAGAAAAACAATGGTCTTCTCCGCCTGGGTATAGAGGGCGTGGCTGGTGTCTGAAATGCTTGTCTGTGCAATGGTCTCAAACATGAAGTTGAGATTCTGCAATTGTCCCTGGATGGATTGAATTTCGGATCGGATCCGGTCCAGGCCGTTGAAAGTTTCTTTTTCTCCCTGAAGGACGATGGCGTCGATTCTTTCAAAGGTCTTGGAAAGCGCCTGGATATTGTCCTGCTCCTCGGGATCCAGCCTGCTGATCAGCCCGTTTACCACATCCAGGCGCAGAAACATGAGGTCAAGTCCTTCTGCCAGGTTCTCAAATGAGGCCCTGTCCGGATGGTTTGAGAAAATCTCCAGACAGAGCTGAAATTTTAAAACATCCAGTTGCAGCTTGCCCGAATGGCGGGAGGCTTCATGGAACTCATTGGTCAGGCTGCCTTCCATGTGGGACGCTGTTTTATAGGTGGATACGCTGATGCCAAGGCAGATGAGGATCACAGCTGAAATGGACAGGTACAGGCCCTTTTTGTTTGTCATGATCTTCCGTAAATTTTAGGGGTTGCCGGCTTTTTTCTTTGCCTTAGTTTTCAGGACGGATGCTTTTGATTGCCCAGATCCACCGGATTCTCATTTCAATTTTTGCCACGGGGCCGCCCAGGTCCTTGGGATAGATGATTCTTAAAGGTCCTTTTTTCCGGATGGACATGATCTTGCCGTCCCGCCGGGTGGCCAGGAGCACGGGCCAGTTTTCCCAGTCTTCCCTGGGGATTTTCGTTGTAAAACCATCCAGGGCAGAGATGGAAATTCCTTTGCTGGCTTCGATGCCGGCATTCCGGAGAAGATCTCTCAGGAGGACTCCCTGGTAGACGCCGTCATCTTCTTTCCAGTATGTGGACGTCCGGATCTGCTTTAATCCCAGGGACTCAATGTCTGCATGGGTGTACTCCCTTTCTGCGGAACCGGTGCCGACCCTTAAAATAATTTTTTTGCTGCTGATTTCAGGAAGACGGATATCTTTGATCAGCTTTTCCCCGGAATGGGCTTGGGAAAGGATCATGAGGACGGGTAAAAGAATGAAAATGAACAGACGGACAATGGATTTTATTCCCATGCAATTGCCCCCGATGAATTTATAAAACAAGAAAACGTCCCCCTCTGGACGGCTTTTCAATATGGAAACAATCTTAGTTAAAAAGCGATTTAATGTAAAGGAGAGAATTGAGCCCCGGGCAGAGGAGAAAGCCTCTTCCCGGGGCTTGGGAGTATCAGGAAATCCCCAAGGTTTTCGGCAGGGGATTACAATTGCTTCATGGCGCCCATATGGGTCCGCAGTCTTTTGCCCGTAACCTCCACGCTGGTGGAGCGGATGGCCTCGTTGACCTGGATGAGCCGGACATTGTCCACCCCGCTGTCCCCAAGGTCAAGGCCTTTGCCGATCACGTCGGCATCCAGGCCCTTCATGAAATCCTCAAGCAGGGGCACGGCCTTGTGGGAGAAGAGATAACAGCCGTATTCCGCCGTGTCCGAAATCACCACGTTCATTTCGTAGAGTTTTTTCCGGGCGATGAGGTTGGCGATCAGAGGCACCTCGTGGAGGGATTCGTAATAGGCAGACTCTTCAATGATGCCGGCGGAGACCATAGTGTCGTAGGCCAGTTCGACCCCGGCCTTGACCATGGCCACCATGAGGATTCCCCTGTCAAAGTACTCTTGTTCCGGAATATCTTCATCCGTGGAGGTCGAGGTCTCAAAGGGAGTGTCCGCAGTCTGGGCCCGCCATTTAAGCAGGTCAGCGTCGTTGTCTGCCCAGTCCTCCATCATGGTCTTTGAAAAATGACCGGTCATGATGTCGTCCATATGCTTGTTGAAAAGGGGGGTCAGGATCTCCTTGAGCTGTTCGCTTAAATCAAAGGCCCGGATCTTGGCCGGGTTGGAAAGCCGGTCCATCATATTGGTGATGCCCCCGTGTTTCAGGGCTTCGGTAACGGTTTCCCATCCGTACTGGACCAGCTTGGAAGCATATCCCGGATCCACGTTTTTTTCGATCATCTTGTCGTAGCAGAGCAGAGAGCCCATCTGCAGAACCCCGCAGAGAATGGTCTGTTCCCCCATGAGATCGGATTTCACCTCGGCGACAAAGGAAGACTGGAGAACCCCGGCCCGATGCCCCCCGGTTCCGGCGGCATATGCCTTGGCCATTTCCCAGCCCTTTGCTTCCGGATCGTTTTCCCGGTGGACCGCGATAAGGGTGGGGACGCCGAATCCCCTTTTATACTCTTCCCGGACTTCCGTGCCCGGGGATTTTGGGGCCACCATGATGACGGTCAAGTCCTTGCGGATCTCCATGCCCTCTTCAACGATGTTGAATCCGTGGGAGTAGGAAAGACAGGCCCCCTGCTTCATCAGGGGCATGACACTCTCAATGACGTTGGAATGCTGTTTGTCCGGGGTCAGGTTGATGACCAGGTCTGCCTGGGGCAGCATGGTTTCGTAAGGTCCCACCTGGAATCCGTTTTCCGTGGCATTTTTCCAGGATTGCCGTTTTTCTTCAATGGCCGCTTTCCTCAGGGTGTATGAGACGTCCAGGCCCGAGTCCCTTAAGTTGAGGCCCTGGTGAAGTCCCTGGGCCCCGCATCCCACGATAACGATTTTTTTGCCCTTCAGGGCTTCCACACCATTGAATTCAGATTGATCCATCAAACGGCACTGGGATAATTCTTCCAGCTGCAGCCTCAGGGGCAGGCTGTTGAAATAATTTCGGCCCATGTTGCTCTCCTTTTATCTCTTTTTTGTATTTTTGCCATCCGGTTCTCAACAAAGGTCCGGGTTCCGTGGCTTTATCAGTTAAACACCACCATGCCGGAATTTTTTTATTGCGTCAAATGAATCATTTGCAATTTTAAATTGCTAAAATTGAAATGCTTTCCCGAAAACAAAGAAGATATTTGCTCTTTTCCTCTCCCTTGAAGAGATCTCTGTCCTCTGACAGGTTTTGTGGGGCCGGGTCTGCGATTACTTTTTTGTTATTTAGTTGCAAAGAAAAAAAATATCCCCAAAAGGCTCAAATTTTTGTTTTGGGTTGACTTTACCGGTTCGTTAAACTAACGATTAAAGCGTCGAGAAGATAGAGAAGGACCGACTGGAACGGCTTTCAGACCAGTTTCCCTCCTTTGACAGGCAGCAGGCTCCTCGACCAAACAGGATAAAATTGTCGGCCAATATTGCAGACCTGTAAATTCCCGGAAGGAGTTGAATATTATGATTCAGACAAATACCACCTGGGATGCGAGCCCCCGGTTCCGGATGCTCAATTCGGATCAGGTGGAAAGAATAAAGCGGGCCTCCTTTGAAATATTGGAAAAAGTCGGGTTCAAGGTACTCCACCCGGGTGTCCGGGAGATGATGAAATCCGCAGGCGCCCGGGTCCGGGGCGAGTCGGTAAAGGTGCCGGAGTATATTGTTCAGGGCTGCCTGGATACGGCTCCCAGGGGCTGGTCTCTCTATGACCGCCTGGGGAACCGGGCCATGGATGTTTCCGGCAGAAACAGCTATTACGGCACAGCCACGGCCAGCCCCAATACCAAGGATGCCTTTACCGGTGAGTTTCACGAGACAAGGGTGGAAGACCTGTCCCGTGCCGCCCTGATTGCCGATGCCCTGGAGAATATCGACTGGATCATGCCCATGGGATCGGCCCAGGACGTCCCGGCAGTGGCGGCTGAGCTCCATGAGTTTTTTGCCGCGGTTACCCATACGACAAAACCGATTGTTTTTCTGGCCTATTCTCCCCGGGGTACGGAACTGATCTATGACATGGCCGCTGAAGTGGCCGGCGGTGCAGAGGCCCTCAGGGAAAAGCCCTTTCTGGTCCTTTATCCGGAACCCATCTCGCCCCTGGTCATGCCCCAGGAGGTGGCGGACCGGATTTTTATTGCGGCGGACCGGTTCATGCCCCAGATGATGGGACCGGCCATTCAGCCCGGGGCCACCGGTCCCGTGACCATGGCCGGGGCCGTGGCCCAGGGCGTGGCAGAGTCCATGTTCTGTGTCACCGTGGCCCAGCTTCGCCGGCCCGGCTGTCCCGTGGGTCTGGGATGCAACTTCGGCATCCTGGATATGTCCCGGGCATTGATGAGCATTGCCGCACCGGAGATGAGCCTGGCCCTGGCGGCCCAGGCCGAGGTGGCCCAGTCCCTGGGGCTGCCCACCTGGGGACTGGCCGGAGCCACGGACTCAAAATGCCTGGATGCCCAGTCCGGGGCGGAAGCCGCCTATCACATCCTGGCCCAGGGCCTGTCCGGCCTCAACCTGATCCATGACGTGGGATATATGGACATGTCCATGGCCTGCAGCGTGGAACAACTGGTGATGAGCAACGAGGTCATTGGAATGGCAAAGAGGTTTTTAAGGGGGATGGAAGTCAGTGAGGAGCACCTGGCCCTGGATGTCATGGCCGGGGTGGGGCCCGGGGGACATTTTCTTCAGCAGCCCCATACCATGAAGCATTTCAAGGATCAGCTCTGGCGGCCCAGGGTGTTTACAAGGCTGCCCTTTGACCAGTGGGAGAAAGCAGGTTCCCAAACAACGGAAGACCGGGTCAGGGAAGAGATCAAAAGAATTACGCAGACCCATCAGCCGGAAGGCCTGACCGACCGTGTGAGGACTGAACTGGAACGGATAAGGGATGAGGGGGAAAAGGAATTGACAGGCGCCCAGGCCTGATCCCTTTTCCCATTAACGATTCAAAATAGGATAAAGAGGAGTAGAGAGTATATGGCAAAGCAATATGACGCCATTGTCATCGGTGCCGGAATCATCGGTGCCTGCGTGGGATTTGAACTGGCAAAGCAAGGGAAAAAAGTTCTCAACGTGGACAAGCTGTCCGGATCGGGATTCGGATCGACTTCAGGATCATGTGCCATTATCCGGCTCCATTATTCCACCCCCGACGGGGTGGCCATGGCCCGGGAAGGCTATTATTACTGGCTGGACTGGGTCAGGTATCTGGGTGTGGTGGATCCCACGGGCCTGGTCAAGTATATCAACACCGGTTGCCTGGTCATTAAAACCGAGAAGAACCATTATCTGAAAAATGTCATGGCCTCCTTGGACGAACTGAACGTCTGTTACGAAGAACTGGATCCCGAAGGGATAAAAAAGCTGATGACCATCGCAGATACCCGGCAGTTCGGGCCCCCGGTGACCCAGAAGGATCCCCGTTTCGGCGAGCCCACGGCAGACGCTGTGGCCGGGGCCATCTATGTCCCGGAATCGGGCCTGATCAGTGATCCCAAACAGTCCGTGCACAACGTTCAGAAGGCCGGTGAAAACGTCGGAGGGGAGTACCTGTTCAAGGCAAAGGTGGTTGAGATTCTGAAAAAAGAGGGGAGATGTGCAGGAATCAAACTGGAAGACGGGACTGAAATCCATGCCCCGGTGGTGGTCAATGTGGCCGGCCCCCACTCCTATCAGATCAACGAGATGGCCGGGGTGACCCAGGGGATGAAGATCAAGACCCGCCCCCTGAAGCAGGAGGTCTGCCACGTTCCCTCTCCGGAAGGGTTTGACTACAACAATCTGGGTACCATCATCTCCGACGGAGATGTGGGCTGCTATTCCCGGCCGGAAATCGGAAACCATGTGCTCATCGGGTCCGAGGACCCCGAGTGCGATACCCTGGACTATGTAGATGATCCGGACACCTATGACACCAATTTCACCGAACAATGGACCACCCAGGTCATGCGGGAGGCCCAGCGCTTGAAAGGCCTGCCCATCCCAGGCCCGGGAAAAGCCCAGGGAATCGTGGATCTCTACGATGCCTCCGATGACTGGATCCCCATCTATGACAAGTCTGACCTGCCCGGTTTTTATATGGCCGTGGGAACCTCGGGCAACCAGTATAAAAATGCGCCCGTGGTCGGGGTCCTCATGGCCGAGCTGATTGAGGGCTGTGAGGGCGGCCAGGATCATGACAAGGATCCAATCAAATTTAAGATGCACTATACTAAGCGGGAGTGCGATATCGGTTTTTTCAGCCGGCTCCGGGAAATCAACCCCAACTCCAGTTTTTCAGTGATCGGCTAGGATGGAGATCCCCACTGAAAAAACGGAGCCGCCCGGGGAGAGCCTTCTCTCCATTCGGAATCTGAAGACCTATTTCCATGTAAAAGAGGGACTGGCCAAGGCGGTTGACGGCGTTTCCTACGATATCGGCCATGGGGAGACCCTGGGGCTGGTGGGGGAATCCGGATGCGGGAAAACCGTTTCCGCCCTGTCCATTTTAAAACTGCTGGATGTCCCCCCTGCCGAGTATCATTCCGGGCAGATCCTGTTCAGGGATCAGGATCTGCTGAAGATGACCGAAGATCAGATGAACGCCATCCGGGGACGGTCCATCTCCATGATCTTCCAGGAGCCCATGACCTCCCTCAATCCCCTGCTCTCCATCGGGTTCCAGATCGATGAGGTCATGGTCAACCATTTGGGGCTCAGTCCGAAACAGGCCCGGGAGCGGACCGTTGAACTCCTGGACATGGTGGGGATTCCCCTGCCCCGGAAACGGGCAAAGGAGTATCCCCACCAGCTTTCCGGCGGAATGCGCCAGAGAATCATGATTGCCCTGGCCCTGGCCTGTGATCCGGAACTGCTGATCGCAGACGAACCCACAACGGCCCTGGATGTGACCATCCAGGCCCAGATCCTTGATATCATGCTCAGCCTCCAGGAACGGTTTAATACGAGCATCCTCTTGATCACCCATGACCTGGGGGTGATTGCGGAAACCGCACACCGGGTGGCCGTCATGTACGCCGGCAGGATCGTTGAAGAGGCGGATGTGAAAACCCTTTTTAAAAATCCCCTCCACCCCTATACCCGGGGGCTGCTCCGGTCGGTTCCCAATATCAACAGGATCGACCCTTCGGCCCGGCTCCAGGAGATATCCGGAATGGTGCCCAATCTCTGCCGCCTTCCCCGGGGGTGTGCATTCTATAACCGGTGCGATCTCAGAGAAGAAAGGTGCCGATCGGAAAAGCCTGGACTCTATTGCGTTGAAAACGGCCATTATGTCCGGTGCTGGCTGCACCAGACAAGGGAGTAATTATGAAAAGGGAAATCACATGACCGAAACCCTCCTGGAAGTCAGGGAGCTGAAGAAATATTTTCCCGTAAAATCAGGGTTCCTGTTCAAGTCCGGGGATCATGTCCATGCCGTTGACGGAGTCAGCCTGAGCGTGAAGCCCGGCCGGACCCTGGGCCTGGTGGGAGAATCCGGGTGCGGGAAAACCACCACGGGCAAGACCATTCTCAAGCTGACCGAACCCACCGGGGGGCAGATCTTCTTTAAAGGGGAAAACATCACGGATCTGACCCGGCCGGAGATGAAAAGGGTGAGGCGCCAGATGCAGATGATCTTCCAGGATCCTTTTTCCTCACTCAACCCCCGGCATACCATCGGGTCGATTCTGGCCTCCCCCCTGGAGATCCACGGACTGGCCGATGAGAAAAACATGGAGGAGATCATCTCAGGGCTTTTAAACAAGGTCGGGCTGTCATCCGAGGCCATGCGGCGGTACCCCCATGAATTCAGCGGGGGTCAGCGCCAGCGCATCGGAATTGCCCGGGCCCTGGCTCTCTATCCGGAGCTCATCATTGCCGATGAACCCGTGTCCGCCCTGGACGTATCCATCCAGGCCCAGATCATCAATTTAATGAAAGATCTCCAGGAGGAGCTGGGTCTGGCCTATATCATCATCGCCCATGACCTGAGCATCATCAGCCATATCTCCGATGAGATCGCGGTGATGTACCTGGGAAAGATCGTGGAAAAGGCCTCCAGCGCCGACCTCTATGCCGAGCCCCTTCACCCTTACAGCAGGGCCCTTATTTCGGCGGTCCCGGTTCCCGATCCTGAATTTAAGAAAAAGCGGATGATCCTGAAAGGGGACGTGCCCTCACCCATTACCCCTCCTGCAGGATGCAGGTTCCACCCCCGCTGCCCCCACCGGTTTGAGCCCTGTGACAAGGAAGAACCCTTCCTACGATCCATCGGGAAGGAGAACCGGCTGGTGGCATGCCATTTGAAATTGTAAGTATAAAGGAATTTATTGATTTTATGTTTTTAGGAGCGGCTTTTGTTCAACTATATCATTAAAAGATGTCTGCAGGCCATCCCCCTTCTCCTGGGGGTATCGGTCATCGCCTTTGCCATCATGCACCTGGCTCCCGGGGGGCCCTTGAGCGTCTATACCTTAAATCCCTCCATCACGGCCCAGGATATCGAAAAGATAAAGGTCATCCTGGGCCTGGATCAGCCCGTGCATATCCAATACTTCAAATGGGCCGGGGGAATGTTTACCGGAAACTGGGGAACCACTTTTTTCGGGGGCAGGCCCGTGTTTGACGTGATCGTGGAAAGAATTCCGGCCACCTTTCTTCTCATGGGGTCGGGCATGGGTATCGCCATACTCATCGGCATGTGTATCGGCATGCTGGGGGCCTTTAAACGGTATTCCGTATTTGATTATCTCGCCACCACCGGAGCCATGGTGGCCCTCTCCTTTCCCACATTCTGGTTCGGGCTCATGGCCATATACATCTTCAGCCTCAAGCTGGGCTGGTTTCCTTCCGGCGGAATGTTCACCCTGGGCGGAGACGAGGATATCCTCGATCTTCTGCGCCATCTGGTGCTTCCCACGGTGGTGCTCTCCCTGGTATTGGTGGCCCAGTGGAGCCGGTATACCCGGTCCAGTTTTCTTGAGGTCATTCACCAGGACTATATCCGGACGGCCCGTTCCAAGGGGATCAAGGGATCCAGGATCCTGTTCCGGCACGCCCTTCCCAATGCCCTGGCCCCTTTGATCGCCCTTGCCGGGGTCCAGCTGCCCTGGCTTTTCAGCGGAGCCCTGGTCACGGAGACCATTTTCGGCTGGCCCGGGATGGGCCGGCTTTTTGTGGATTCCCTGACCATGAAGGAGTACCCCGTTTTAATGGGCATGGTGATGTTTACGGCCATTGCGGTCATCCTCGGGAATCTTGCGGCCGATCTGATCAACGCTTTTCTCGATCCGAGAATCGCCCTGGAGTAATGATGAGGAATAAACAGGAATGCAGATAAGAAAATGAGAACCGATCTTCCACAACTTTCAGAATCCGGGGCAGAAGGTTCTGCCGAATTCTACGAATCCCAGACCCACCGTCTGTGGCGGAGGTTTTCCGGCCACAGGCTGGCCGTGATCGGCGGAGGCATTGTTCTGGCCCTGCTGATCAGCGCGGTCTTTGCCGATTTGATCGCCTCCCATGATCCCCTGGACCTCGACACTTCCCGGCGGTTTATCCAGCCCTTCACGGATTTCAACTTTATCCTGGGTACCGATGAAATGGGACGGGACACCCTGGCCAGGCTGCTCCACGGGGGGAGGATCAGTCTGATCGTGGGAATCGCGGCCATGTTTGCCACCGTTGTCACCGGTCTGCTGGTGGGATTGATCTCCGGGTACTACGGAGGAAAAATCGACAATATCCTCATGCGGTTCACCGACATCATCCTCTGCTTTCCCCAGGTTTTCCTCCTCCTGATCCTGGCCGCATTCATCACACCCACGGTCCTTTCCATTGCCCTGATCATCGGCTTTACCTCATGGATGGAGGTGGCCCGCATCATCCGGGCCCAGATCCTGTATATCAAAAAACAGGATTTTATCGAGGCCAGCTTTGCCCTGGGCGCTTCCGGGGGACGGATCATGTTCCGGGAACTTTTGCCCAATGCCATGGCCCCGGTTCTGGTCTCGGCCACCCTGAACGTGGCCAATGCCGTTCTCATGGAATCCTATATCAGTTTTCTGGGGTACGGGATCCAGCCTCCCCTGGCCAGCTGGGGGAATATGCTGACCAATGCCCAGGCCTATTTTGACCTTTCGCCCTGGCTGGCCATCCTGCCCGGGATCATGATCACCCTGACGGTGATGAGCTTTAATTTCCTGGGCGACGGCTTACGGGACGCCCTGGACCCGCGTTTAAGAATGTCCAATTAACCGTTTGTCCCGGCTCCAGAGGGGCGGACATCAACCATAATTATTGTAAGGGGGTTTTGAACATGAAGGATTCTATACCATCCGGTCTGACACGCAGGGAATTTATGAAGACAACGGGTTATATCGGCTTTTCCGCTGTGATCGCCGGCAGTGTGCTGGGAATCACCGACCCGGCATGGGCGGCCAAGAAAAGCGTGATCGTGGGGATGACCCAGGAGCCTGTCAACTTTAACCCGCTCCTCTATGTAAACTCCGGAACCGAGGAAGTTCCCGAGGCATGCATGTTTGATGCTCTCTGGGACATGAACCACAAGGGAGAGTTTATCCCCAACCTGGCGGTCCGGGTTCCCACACTGGAAAACGGGGGCATTTCCAAGGACGGGAAACTCTGGAAGATCGAATTGAAAAAAGGGGTGAAATGGCATGACGGGGCTCCGTTCACGGCCAAGGACGTGGAGTTCACCTTTCAGACCATCATCAATCCCAAGGTGGCCATCCGGTCCCGGTCCGGGTTTGACCTGATTTCCGATTTTAAAATCATAGACGACTCCAATGTGGAAATCCGCCTGGCCAAGCCCTTTGTCCCCTTTGCCTGGGCCTGGCAGAAGATGCACATCGTTCCCCATCATATCCTGTCCAAGGTCCCGGACATCAATACGGCCGCCTTTAACATGAAACCCGTGGGCACCGGACCCTATAAGCTGACCAAACGGGTGGCCGGCAGCCATATGATCTACAAGAGAAATGATGCATACCACCGGGGGACCCCGGCCATCGAAACCGTGGTCCACAAGTTCATTCCGGACCAGACCGTGGCCTACACCCAGTTTAAAACCGGTGAAATCGACGTTTTCGGCCTTCACGGCATCCCACCCGAAAGATATGAGGAGTCCAAGACCCTGGCCAACCTGGTCCCTTTGAAGACCCCCCAGCCCTGGGTGGAGTTCATCTACTTTAACTGCGGCAAGCCCCAGTTCAAGGAAAAAATCGTCCGTCAGGCCCTGTATCTTGCCTGTGACAAGGAAAAGTGGATCCAGGACGTCCAATACGGACTTCCGCCCAGAACTTTGTCCTATCTGCATCCCAGCCACTGGGCCTATAACAGCAACCTCAAGGATCCGGGATTCAACCTGCAGAAGGCCGCCGAGATGCTGGAAGGGGCAGGATGGAAAATCGGTTCCGACGGTATCCGGGAGAAAAACGGGGTCAAGCTTAAATTCACCATGTCCACCACTGCCGGAGCCAAGGCAAGGGAACAGGCCCAGGCCATGGTCCAGGCAAACTGGAAGGAAATCGGCGTGGACATGGAAATCAAGAACATGCCCGCATCCGTGGTCTGGGGCGAGTTCTGCACCAAATCCCAGTTCGACACCCTCATGGTGGGCTGGGAGCCCACCGTTGGAATGGATCCGGACTATACGGCAAGGTGCCACTCCAAGCAGATTCCGGTAAAGGACGGGGTGGGATCCAATTACGTGCAGTATGAAAATCCCGAACTGGACAAGCTTCTGGAAGAGGGGGTACTGATTTCCGACATGAAAAAACGGAAACAGGTCTATGACCGGATCCAGGAGATCCTCCACGAGGATGTTCCCTTTGCTCCGATTTTTGCCTATGTATTCATCTACGGGAAAAAAGCCAGTCTCAAGGGGTATGAGGTCAATCCCTATGTGACTGACGTGACATGGAACATCCAGGACTGGTCCTGGACATAATCCGGATCTTTTTTTGAAAAACCGGTCCGGCTGAAAGCCCTTGTTCCTTATCCGGCTTTTCAACCGGGCCTGAAAAGACAAAAGCCTTCACAAGAAACTGTGAAGGCTTTTGTCTTCAAACCGTTGAGAATTGTGGGATTTGCCTGCACATCTTTACGCTATATTTCCAGTATTCCATCAGTCCAGGTCTTGTCTTTGAATTTCATTTTTCGTCGAGGGTTTTATAAAAATTTTGTATAATTTCAATAAATTGATTTTTTTTATACATATCTTCAACGATTTCTTTGAATGCTTCAAGGTATTTGGTTCTTCCCAGCCAGGATTTTTTTGAAATACCGATATAGACCGGATTGGGTTTGCTGTATTTATAAGTTGCCTCTTTAAAATTTGAAGCAAATGCCGGGTCGCTTTCCCGGAGTGCCTTCCATTCCATTTCCGCACAGATGGCAACATTGTATCGGTGGTGTTTTAATTTTTCCAGGGACAGGATAAGGTTGGGAACCGGGTCTTTACGTATTTCAGCATCTGAGTCAAATGGGTTAAAATAGACATAGCCGATAATTGTACCTACCTTTTGTCCTTTTAAATCTTCAAACTTCAAAATATCATTTGATTCGTTTTTACGGAGGAGAAATATTTTGTTGGAGTTGGGTTTGTATTTTAAAAGATGCATGTAGCTACACCTGTCTTCCTTATTCAGGAGGCCGCCTATTAAATCGGCTTTCCCTTTCCTCATCATGCCCAGGCAGCGTTTAAAGGGAGTGTTCCTGGTAAACCTCAGTTTGAAATCATACCCATGTTTTTGGTTCACATGATCAACAACCGCTTTCAGAATAGATATTACTTCACCATAAGGAGGCCCTCCGTCTTCCGGGAAAATATGAAACGGCGGATAGCTGTCAACCGGAACCAGAATGGTTTTCGCAAAGAGAGGAGAGGCAAGTATTATCAGTATGCAGGTATACAGTATGGCACGTGGCATGTGCTCAATTCTCCTTAATGTGAGAGCCCGGGCTTTTTTTTTTCAATGCATTACGTTTTACTTCAGCCAGCTTCGGCCTTCTTCAAGGGTCTCTTTAACATCTTTACATCCAAACAGCTGTCATGGGCAATGATTTTCAATTCAGTTGGATGATCTAAAGCTGCCCTTAAAATAAAATTCCGATGGATTCCGGGGGGAGTGGCCCAGTTCCAGGCCGGTGTCCCCGTTTCCATATCCCCCGTCCAAGTCAGCAGAGGAAGGCCGGTCTGTTCAACGGCCTTCGCACCGGTTCGAAAAATGAAGGTTTTACTCCACAAAGGTGATGCTGGCATCCTTGGGAAGGGCCAGGCCCACACAGACCTCCAGGGACTTTAAAATGCCCGAGATCACCGGACAGGATACATGGGGAATGGTTCTCAAAGCCAGGTCAATGACCTGGGAATTGACGGTGCCGGTCTCTTTGTCCTTGAACAGTTCGGCCATGATGTCCAGTTCCTTGCCGCCGAGGATCTCGTTGACTTTTTTCCAGTTGGGGCACTGGCTTTCCAATTGGAAAGAGGCCTTGTACCCTTTATGCTTTTCAGAACTTACCCGGGTGGTGAATCCGCAGATACCGCCGAAAATTTCCACGTTTGTCATGATCTGGTTTCCTTTTCAATGGGAGGTTAACACTGAATTTTAAATCGTCTAGCACAATTCTAATTTTACAGAAGAACAGCATTCTGGCAAGCTGCTTTTGTGGAACCTTATACCATCGGAATGAAAAAAATTACATGGATCTTCATTTTCGAAAACTTCTTCATTTTCGAAAACTTCTTCGTTGATTTTTTTATGGGTCCATGGTATGGCCATTACGCATATCACATACTATGTGATAGTGAGACTCAACTATTAATTCTTGGGGACCGGAAGACATGGCAGAGGCAAAAAACAAAAAAGAAGCCAAGCGGATCGCCACCCGGGAGCGGATTCTGGAAACCGCTATCTATCTGTTTGCCCGGCTCGGCTATCATAAGACCACCATCCAGGATATTGCCTATCACATCGGTATGACCACGGGCGCGGTATTCCATCATTACAACTCCAAACCCGACATCCTGGACGAGGTGATAGACGTTCTGAACCGGAGTTTTGACCCGTATATTGAATTTCTGGAAAAAGAGCATCCCAGCCATGAAGAGCTGCTCCGGGGAATCACCGATATCTTCCTGGACCGGTTCAACCACGAGCCCAGTTCCATCATCGGCCTGTCTTCCCTGACCGCCGAGTTCAGCGGTATCCGGGGGCCGGTCATCACAAAATGTCAGGCCATCTATGATCGGTTCGTGGATGCCTTTGAGGCGGCGCTCAATCAACTTCACAAGAAAAAGACCAACCGGGCAGAGGCGGTCTGCTTTATTGCCGGACTCCAGGGCGTGGCTCTCCAGGCCCTGCTCCGGGACGGGGAAATGGAGATTGAGGATCTTCTGGCCGGATTCATGACCATGACCGGGAAGGCGTCCCGGGAAGACGTATAGGATTCGGCCGGTGAAAAGATAAAGTACCTTTTGGTTGTTTGGCAAGATTAATTTTAATGGAAAGGAAAGGTAGATGATGAAGCAGATGATTCGGATTTTGGCGGTTTTCTCTCTGGTGTTTTTCATGGCCGGGACTGCCATGGCCCAGCCCAAAGGAACCCTCCGGGTGGCCCTGACCAGTTCCCCCAACTCCCTTGACCTGTGTTACGGCGCGGACAGAAATGCATCCAATGCAGGATGGCGGTTGTACAACTCCCTGGTGGTGGTCAATGACGACGGCATGATCGAACCGGCCCTGGCCGAGAGCTGGACCGTTTCCCAGGACGGGAAGGTCTATACCATGAAGCTCCGTCATGGGGTGAAGTTCCATAATGGGGAAGACTTCAACGCAGACCAGGTGATCTTCTCCTGGAACCGGGGCAAGGGCAAGGACGTTACCTGGCGGAAAAAATGGGACATTGTCAAAGAGATTGAAAAGATAGATGATTTCACCATTAAACTCAAACTGGACGCTCCCTCCCCCCTGCTCCTGAGGCAGATCAGCTACTTCTGGAATATCGTGCCCCAGGGGTACCTGAAAGAGGTGGGAGAAGACGGATTTGTCAATCATCCCGTGGGGACCGGTCCTTTCCGGTTCGTGGAATGGAAAAAAGGGGACCGCCTGGTCTATGAGGCCAACCCCGACTATTGGGAACCGGGAAAACCCAAGGTTGCCAAGGTCATCTTCAGGCCCATCGGCGAGTCCGCCACCCGGATGGCAGCGGTGAAAACCGGTGAAATGGACATCGTGTCCCGGTTAAGCTCCGAAGAGGCCGCCATGCTCAACGGGGTTCCCAATGTCAAGGTGGTTGCATATCCCGTGGACCGGGTCTTTTATATCACCTTCAACAACCTGACTTCAGGCAAGGGCCTGCCCACGGAAAATCCCCTGGTCCGCCAGGCCATGAACTATGCCGTGGACATCGACGCCATCATCGATGCCCTGTTCAACGGGAACGGAAAGCCCCTTACCGGTTTTTTCGTTTCCTCCAACCTGGGCTACAATACCCAGTTGAAACCCTTTGGCTACTATCCTGAAAAAGCCAAAGCCCTGCTCAAGGAAGCCGGATACCCGGATGGATTTAAGATCGAGATGGCCGCTCCCACAGGGGCCTATTCCCAGTTCGAGCAGGTCTGTGAGGCCATCCAGGGATATCTCGCCGATGTGGGCATCGACATGAAGCTCACCCTCATGGAATCCGGTAAGTACTGGGAGCTTGAAGCCAAAAAGGAACTGCCCCCCATGTTCGGTGATTCCTGGTCCTGCCGGGAGGGCGAGCCCCTTGAACGCCTGGAAGGCACCCTGGGCGGATTCAAGCAGAGCTACTCCGCCTGGAGTGATCCCAAAATTGACGAGGTCCTGGGCAAGGTGGCAATCATGCCCGATGAAAAAGAGAGGGCCGAGCTCTATAAAGAACTGCAGAAGTACATGCAGGACAACCCTCCCTTTATCTACCTCTACCAGCCCATGACCTTTGAGGCCATCTCCACCAAGGTGAAGAATTACCGGCCCAGGGCAGCAGAGGATTATTATCTGAAAAACGTGTCCCTCGAGGATTAACGCCGGATCAAGGGCTGTCGGGAGAATTCCGGCAGCCCTTTTTTATGAAAAGAATGAAAAAGATATCTGAAACAGTGGATGAGGTGGTGGCCGGCGACGGAACCGCCGGTCATGTGGCGGCCCTCCCGGCGGCCCGGCTTAAGGTGAAGACCTCCGTGATTGAGGAAGTGCAAAGATGAACTATATTGAAGAACCTGCAAGAAAAACCCCGGTCCTGGCCGAAACCGATGTCCTGGTGGTGGGCTCCGGTCCCTCGGGCCTGGCCGCAGCCATCGCATCGGCCCGTCAGGGCGTGGACACCATGCTGGTGGAGCGGTACGGATGTTTCGGGGGAAACATCACCCAGGCCATGGTGGAGTCCATCGGCTGGTACCGCCATGAGGGCACGGTGGAGTCCGACGGCATCGGCCGGGAATTTGAGATCCGGGCCCGGGAGTTCGGGGGGGAAAGAAAAGAACCCCAGTCCGTCAGCCAGGTGGTGGAGGCGGATATTTTCAAATGCGTGGCCGATCAAATGGTGGAAAAGGAGGGGATCGACAGGTTCCTCCATTGCCTGGGGGTTGAGGCCCTGGTCCGGGAAAACCAAGTCATCGGGGTGGTCACGGAAAGCAAGCAGGGCAGGAATGCCATCCTGGCCAAGCGGGTCATCGACTGCACCGGGGACGCCGACATTGCCTTTCGGGCCGGGGCGGCCTGCACCAAGGCGCCAAAAAGCCAATTGGAAGGGGTATCGGTCAGTTTTGGATGCTCCGGCGTGAACCGGGAAAGATTTTTAGACTACGTTCAGAAAAACCCCGGCAGCCTGGGGCAGTGGGCCACGGAGACCAGCGGTAAGGAAAATGAGATGTTCAGTCCCTATCTGAGCGAGCCCTTTGCCCGGGCCAGGGAAAAGGGGGAGATCCCGGACGGGGTTCTCACCGGGGGATACTGGAGCAGCCTCACCGACACGGGCGAGGCCACCTATCTCAACATGGTCTATATGCTGGGCCTGGACCCCACCGACCTGGCCGATCTCACCCATGCCGAGATCGAAGGCAGGAAACAGGCCATGATGGCCATTGATGCCCTGAGAAAATATACCCCCGGGTTTGAAAACGCCCGTCTGAGGACCTTTGGTTCCTCCCTGGGCACAAGGGAGTCCCGGAAGATCAAGGGCCGCCACATCATGACCGGGGATGAGGTGAAAAACCAGGCTGCTTTTTCCGATTCCATCGGCATCTTTCCTGAATTTCTGGATGCCTACGGGGTGGTGGTCATTCCCACCACGGGACGGTTTTTCCAGATTCCCTACGGGGCCCTGGTGCCGGAATCCGTGGACAATCTCCTGGTGGCCGGCCGGTGCGTGTCCGGGGATAAGATCTCCCATGCGGCCCTGCGCCAGATGATGTGCTGCACCGTGACCGGCCAGGGCGCCGGAACGGCAGCAGCGGTTTCAGTCAAGGAGAAGGTATCCTCGGCCCGGGTAAATATCCAGCGGGTTCAGGAGGCCCTTAAAAAACAAGGGGTCCGGATTCAATGATGGCCACCTCTAATAATTGTCTTTTGGCCCGATTTCTTTGTTGCGTGGAAATTTTAATCCTCAAGATATTACGTATACTCCTCCGGTTAAAATTTTCATGTGCCTTGAACTCGAACCAAAATCCGAAACTATTAGAGATACCCTGATCTTGAGATTAGATAATTCAGAAGGAGACTTTTAAGGAAGATCATGCAAAGATATATTCTTTCCCGTCTGATCCAGTCCGTCTGTATTCTGTTCGGTGTGCTCTTCATCGTGTTTTTTATGCTTCAGATGACCGGCGATCCGGTTTCCCTGCTCATTTCCCGCCATGCTTCCCCCGAGGAGGTGGAGGCCATGAAAGAGGAACTGGGATTTAACCGGCCCCTGCCGGTCCAGTTTTTTGAATTTGTCTCCGGCGCTGTGGTCGGGGACTTCGGTAAATCCCTGCGCCACCATCAGCCGGCCATGGACCTGATCCTGGACCGGCTGCCGGCCACCATAGAACTGGCGGTCACGGCCCTGTTGATTTCATTGATCCTGGGAATTCCCCTGGGGCTGATATCCGGATCCAATCCGGGCAGCTTCTGGGATGTGCTGTCCCGGGGGACCGGGCTGCTGGGGCAGACCATCCCCAATTTCTGGCTGGCATTGATCCTGATCCTGGTCTTTTCCGTCCACCTGGGCTGGTTCCCCTCATTCGGCCGGGATACCTGGACCATTTTGGGGTTTACCCTGCCCACAAGATCGGTGATCCTGCCGGCCTTTTCCCTCTCCCTCTTTACCATGGGCCAGCTGGTGAGGTTCACAAGATCCGCCGTCCTGGAAATCCGGGGGGAGGACTACGTGAGGACGGCCTACTCCAAGGGCATTGCCGACCGGAAGGTCTATATCGGCCATATCCTGAGAAACGCCTCCATCCCCCTGATCAGCATCGTGGGGGTCCAGTTCGGCTATCTTTTGAGCGGGTCCATCTATATTGAAACCATCTTTTCCTGGCCGGGGCTTGGCAATCTTCTGGCTGAATCCATCGGGAACCGGGATTTTGCCCTGGTCCAGGCCATTGCATTTTTTTCCAGCTTTGTGGTGGTGGCCCTGAATCTTTTAACGGACATTGCCTACGGCCTGGCAGATCCAAGGATAAGGTACTAAGTCATGAATACGGATATGAATTCAACCGGGCTGGTCATTGACCAGGAAAAGGAAACAGGGGTCTGGCCATTTTTAAAGTACCTGGGAAAACTTCTGATCCGGGACCGCCTGGGAATGGTGGGTCTGATCATGTTTATCATTGTCGTCTTTTCCGCTGTATTCGCCCCCTGGCTCTCTCCCTATGACCCCTTAAAACAGCATCTGCGTTTTGCCAAGGATCCACCGGCCTGGATGGAGGGCGGATCCATTGATCATCCCCTGGGCACGGACAACCTGGGCCGGGATATTTTAAGCCGGATCATCTACGGCACCCGGGTTTCCCTGACCGTGGGCTTTTTCGGTGTTCTCATCGCAAGCTCCCTGGGGATCTTCATCGGCCTCATCTCCGGCTATGTCGGAGGCACCGCAGACAACATAATCATGGGCGGGGTCAATCTAATCCTGGCCTTGCCCTATCTTGTGTTCGTGGTCTTTATTGCCGCCATCCTGGGGTCCAGCCTCATCAACGTGATTCTGATCTTCGGCCTCACCGATATCCCCATCTTTGTGAGGATCACCCGGGGGGAGGTCATCAAGATGAGGGAATCCGGGTTTGTGGAATCGGCCAGGAGTATCGGGGCCAGCGACAAACGGATCATCTTCCGGCATATCCTGCCCAACCTCATCGGCCCCATCATCACCATTGCCACCTTTGAGATGTCGGCCATGATCTTTTACGAGGCCGGCCTGGGATTCCTGGGACTTTCCGTGCCCCCGAGCATCCCCTCCTGGGGCAATATGCTGGCGGCCGGCCGGAAATACCTGGTCATCTACCCCTGGATCGCCACCTTTCCGGGGCTGGCCATTATCTTCACGGGTCTGGGCATGAATCTTCTGGGCGACTGGCTCAGGGATGTCCTGGACCCGAAAATGCGGCGAATTAAAAAGTAGGGGAGGGACCATGGGAAAAATTCTGGAAGTAAAAGACCTGATCACCCGGTTCCATACCTTTGACGGGGTGGTCCATGCCCTGTCCGGGGTCTCCTTTGACCTTGAGGAAGGGGAAATCCTGGGTGTGGTCGGGGAATCCGGGTCCGGCAAAAGCGTGACCATGATGTCCCTGCTCCATCTTCTGCCCTCACCCCCGGCCCGGATCGAAGGGGGGCGTGCCCTCTACCACGGGGACGGGGAGCCCGTGGACCTGCTTCAATTGTCCAAGGCCGAGATCAGCAGGATCCGGGGGGGGAAGATCGGGTTTATCTTCCAGGATGCCCTGAGTGCCCTGAATCCGGTCATGACCATCGGAAAGCAGATCTCCGAAACCCTGATCCAGCATCTGGGCCATACCGCTTCCCAGGCAAAAAAGCGATCCATCCAGCTTTTGGAGTACGTGGGAATCCCGGAGCCGGAACAGCGGTTTTCCTGCTATCCCCATCAGTTTTCCGGGGGCATGCGCCAGCGGGCCATGATCGCCCTGGCCGTTGCCTGCGAGCCCAAGATCATCATCGCAGACGAGCCCACCACAGCCCTGGATGTCACGGTCCAGGCCCAGATCATCGAACTGGTCCAGCGGCTCCAGAAAGAGATGAACATGTCCGTGATCTGGATCACCCACGACCTGGGGGTGGTGGCCGGCATGGCCGACCGGGTCCTGGTCATGTATGCGGGAACCGTGGTGGAAACCGCCAGGGTGGAGGATCTCTACTACAGGCCTTCCCATCCCTATACCCAAAAGCTTCTGGGGGCCCTGCCAAGGATGGACAGCACCGGGCGCCACCGGCTGGAAAGCATTGACGGCGCCCCGCCGGATATGCTCTTCAAGCCGGCCCACTGCCAGTTTGCCTGGCGGTGCGATCATGCCGAAAAAAAATGCATGAAAGAGATTCCCAAAGAACGGGAGATCTCTTCCTGCCACCAGGCGGCCTGTTTTTTTGATTTTCACAAGAAAGAGGATGTCCATGAAAGATGATTCCCAGATTCTGGTCAGGGTAAGAAACCTGAAAAAATACTTCCCCATTCAAGAGGGATGGCTGATCAACCGGCAGGTCGGTGCGGTCAAGGCCGTGGATGATGTGTCCTTTGATATTCGAAAAGGGGAAACCCTGGGGGTGGTCGGGGAGTCCGGATGCGGAAAATCCACCACGGGCCGGGCCATCCTCCACCTGGACCCTCCCACGGCCGGAGAGGTCCTCATCGACGGGAAGGACCTAAGCCGGATGACCACGGTGGAGAGAAGAAAATTCAGGCCCCGGGCCCAGATGATCTTCCAGGACTCCTATGCCTCCCTGAATCCCAGGCATTCCGTGGGCAGCATCATTGCTGAGCCCATGGTGATCCATACGGATATGGCCCCGGATAAGATGCGTCAACGGGTCATGGATCTCCTGGAGATGGTAGGCCTCAATCCCAACCATTATCAGCGCTTTCCCCATGAATTTTCCGGGGGGCAGCGCCAGCGGATCAACATTGCAAGGGCCCTCTCCCTCAATCCCAAGTTCGTGGTCTGCGACGAGCCCATATCGGCCCTGGACGTATCCATCCAGGCCCAGGTCATCAATCTGTTCGAGGATCTTCAAAAGGATTTGGGCCTGACCTATCTTTTCATTGCCCACGACCTGAGCATGGTCCAGCATATCTCCGACCGGGTGGCCATCATGTACCTGGGCAAAATCATGGAGCTGACCTCCCGGGAGAACCTGTTTGAAAATCCCCTCCATCCCTATACCCGCTCCCTGATCTCAGCGGTTCCCATCCCGGACCCGATCAAGGAACGGCAGCGGACAAGGATCCTGCTCAAGGACGAGGTTCCGAGCCCGGCAGACCCGCCCAGGGGATGCGTATTCTCAACAAGGTGCCCCCAGGTTGAGTCCATCTGCACCCGGACAGCCCCGCCCTGGAAAGAGATTCATTCCGACCATTTTGCCAGCTGCCATTTTGTGTAAGGGGTTATTTTTGTGAATCTCTTAACATGTATCGATTGGCAACATTGAAGATGGCTGATTCGGAAATCAGTTTAAATCCGAATTTTTTATAAAAACGGACATTTTCATCCAGATCTGTTTCCAGGTATGCCTTTGCGGAACAATTGTCCACTTCTTTGCAAAAACGCTTCATGAGTTCCGTGCCGACCCCCAGTCCCCTGTGAGACGGCAGAACGCCGATGGGACCCAGGTGCCAGTGCTGTTCAACCGGATCATGCTCTGCCCATTCCCTGAACCAGACGGATTTTCTCCAATGAATATCATTTTCATCTTCGAACATCTCCGGGTCATCAATGGATTTGCCGATGCAGGACTTCATCCTCATGACCCCGATGATTTTGTCATTTTCCTTTGCCAGAAAGACAATGCCGGGCAGGGTATTGAAGAGCTCAAAAAACATTTTTTCGATTTCCAGACGCTCCTTTTCCCCATTCCCCAGAAAAACGCCAAGGTGGTGTGGATTGTTGAGCATAGCGATGCTGAGGACCTTTGCCGATTCCTGAATCTCATTTTGTTCCATAAAGGAAATATGAAATTTGTTCATAGTCACTCCTTGAATCGTTTAGGGTTTCAACTGCTGCATAAGGTGGTGCTCTCCGGCGCGATAACCCTTGGTTTCATACCGAGGCTCAGGCTTCAGGAGACAGGGCAAATGCTGCTGTGTGTATTGACAGTTCACGTTTTTACCTGGTTAAGCGATTCAGAATCATCTTTTATGATTTTTAGCATTTTCCTTCGAATCAATCCACTAAATGGTTTTATCATTAACCAGTATAACCCAAATGTAAACTTGGTAATTGGAGCAACACACAATACTCTGGTTTCAGTGCTTACTTTTGTTCTGTTTTCCTCCATGTCTTCGAATTGGAAATTCCAGACGACTTTTATCCATGGGGAAATGGAATTATTTATAAAATCTTCATAATTTGGAATCTTTGCAATCTTAGCCCTTGCCCAAAAACCAATTAAATTTTCATTTGGGAAAGTCTCTTCAAGGTTTGTAAAACCGATATCATGAATAAAATTTTGCAAATTTAATCTTTTTGTTGGTAATCCCCGGATTTTGAATAAAAATTCAATGATTTTTGATTTGGACAGGTCAAAGTCTTTTGCAAGATGATACACATTTCCAATTGGGCAATTTACCATTGTTTCATGGTATTCATTGAATGTGTATTGGGGCAGGTACTTGTCAATGAGTCTGTTTTTTTGCATTTGTATTGCCTAAAATAAGAATAATTGCTGCCATATTACTTTGTCGTTAACAAATCGATGTAAGGGCACCGGCAGTTTGCGCACTTCTAACAGCAGATTATACCCCAGGCTCCAGGTTGTTTTTGACAGGCCCTTTTGTCATATCCAAGATGGATATTTCGATACCAAAAGGATCTTTTATGACTGCGCATTTACCGATTTGAATGTCGAACGGTTCGACCAGAACTTCACACCCGGATTTCAGGAAACATTGAATTGATTTGTCCACATTTTCAACCAAGTAATTTACATCAATTTTGTTGGAGATTTTTTTAATGTTATGAAGAACGATCTCGGAATCTGATTCAGGAAATTTTAAGCCTACATTTCCCCCATGCTTCCATTCAGGAATGAGGCCAAAGACATCCGAATAATACTTGGCTGCCTCATCGACATCTTTGACTTTTAACATTATACAATCAATTTTTTGGAGCATTTACATCTCCGGTGCATGCATTTTTTATAAATCCGTATTTTGATAATCTTCCAACAGATCCTGGTACTTCTCTGAGTCCACAAAGCCGCATGATTTTATTTCAGGACAGAATCCTCTGTACACGCACTCCGGCACACAGACATTGGCAATTATCGGTTCTTTTTCTTTTATCTTATCCAATACAGCCTGCCAAGCCTGGCGGGACTCTTTGGAGGCGCTGCTGCAGAGTCTCTTTCTGGATATATTTATAATCGCTTGAGCGTTGGCTATACATTCATGGGAGACAGGGGAGGATTGAGATTTGATCTCCCTGTCTTCTCCTGTCCTGTCCGTCCTTTGGGTACTCACGAAATGCTCAATCCCGATCTTGTGTCTGACAAAATGAACACTGACCCAATATTTGAGATCTATCCATTTCCATTTTAGGATCAACTGACGAATCGGTGAGTGTTCAGACAAAAGAATATTTTTCTTCCATGAATCTGTAGGTTCTTTTGTCCCCTTCTCCATGCTGACCGTTGTCCTGGCAGCGTCAGCGACCTCTCTCCAGGTTGATTTTATTTCAAAGTTCTCTATTTTCATCTTTTTAAAAGCTCCTTGCAATGCTCTTGTTAGGTTTTTTGGGTTCTATAGCCATACCGCCCAGTCGCCGTAGTCAAATGTTCCGCTGCCATGATGCAATTTGCCTTCAGCCTTTAACTGCCGAAATGCATCACGCATTCTACCGAGAATCTCGGGTTGAATATCCAGGGTGTGATGTGCCGGGTACACATGTTTCACCGGCAAGGCCGATACCCGCTCCAAAGAGTTGAGGTACGCCCCCGGATCGGTGGACGGGAAATAGGCAAAAAGAGTGTCTTTATAAACCAGGTCACCGGTAAAGAGATTCCCGCGCTCCTCTTCCCAAAAACACATATGCCCCGGCGAATGTCCGGGTGTATGCACGACTTGAACAAAACGGTCTCCAATATCGATAATATCATTATCCTTCAGCACTTTTGTCGGCTTACCCTGAAAGAATTCATACCTGTTTACATCATAACCTTCCGGCAGGTCACATCGATCAACGACCATGCCTTTAATTTGTTCCCTTGTTAGAGGAAACTCTCCGCTGAGCCAGTTTAGCTCATCCCCATGGGCGTAAAAGTCCGGAAAATATTCATGACCGCCAACATGATCCCAATGAATGTGGGTGGCGATTGCGGTAACCGGCTTGTCCGTCAGCCCCATGACTTCATGATGGATATTACAGATTCCTAGCCCGGTATCAATTATCAGACTGCGTTCAGAGCCATTCAAGAGATAGCAATGTGTTTCTTCCCAATGGCGGTATTCGCTTATGATATACGTTCCCTTGTCAATTTGATCTATTGTGAACCAATTATCCATTTGAGTTCAAGCTTTCTTTCAATAATTTTCTGTTTGGCATTTTTTGATTGCCGATCCCTTCTGACGTGCTGCTGTAGGGCAAGCGGCTGATTCATGGATCCTTACCAACAGCTGGTTATGCGGTTTTGGCCATCCATTCCCCGGGAGTGCGGGCTTCCCCGTCTTTGATCGTCCACAACAGCGATTTCAATGCGGAGAGATCGTTAAGCGGATTCTCTGGTCAGGTTCGGCGTCAGGTTATATGATTATTTTTAATACCTCCGCTTTTTTTCGTTTTGGGGCCGTAGGAATTTTTTCGGGATAGCCCAAAATGATTGGAGCTACAATTGTACAATTGTCCGGTATGCTTAATTCATTTCTAATCTTCGGGTCATGTATTTCTGTTCCAAAATTCACCCAGCACGTTCCTAAACCTCTGGAAGCTGCTCCCATCATGAAATAGCTGGCTGCCAATGCACAATCAACATATAAATTTTTTAGATGAGAAAATCCAAGAATCAAAACCAAACACGGTGCATTGTAAAAGACATTGAACGACTCGTTTTGCAACATACTTTGGTATTTTTTTGCATAATCATTTGGATTGGCAGCAATACGAGCAAGAATATTTTTCTTGCCCTCGTCTGAAATTTTTTTAAGCATTGCTTTGTTATTTACAATAATAAACTTCCAAGGTTGCTCGTTCCCTGCGTTTGGTGCAAGGGTGCTTTCATTTAGAATTTCTTGAATGACCTCTATAGAAACAGATGCCTCTTGATATTTACGTACAGACCGGCGTTTTTCTAATAGTTCATTAAATTTCATGAATTTGCCCTCTTAATGAAGTGATTTTTATCACATAAAATCAGGTTGAAGCTTTTGTTAACTTAATTTGAGCCATGCGTTATCTTGTGTTTATTCAAATAATACAAACCTATAGCCAAGCCTGTTATAAATCCCACTATATGCCCTAATTTTGGATGATGAGCATAAACCAAGTCTAATAGCAAAGCTGGTATCAATGCGAAGCCAACAATGAATTTAAATAAAAATGAAGTATCAATTTTCTTCCAAATTACCAGGATACCTAACGCCGAGACACCGAATACTGCTTGAGAGGCTCCAGTTCCAATATTCCATGGTGGTTCAACGGTCAACGTGCTTATCAGGGTACCAAATGTACCAGATAGCAACCAAAGAATAAAAAAACGTATAGAACCAATATATTTTTCAAGGATCAAACCCAATAAAGCGAATGATAAAACGTTGAATAACATATGAGGTTGTTTAAAGTGGATTATTTGTGAAACAAATATTCGCCACAATTCCAGATTCCAAAGATGGCTAAAAGTGACTCCACCGTACGGTTCCAATTCCACATACTTGATTTTGCCAAAGAATGATCCACTTATCTGAACATTCACGTATAATGAGTATACTATTGTAACAATCGATATTGCTATTGTGATATATGGATATTTCTGTGATTTCATTTTTCCTTTCTTTAGCTAACATGAATTACATGTATTTACGCAATTCCAATTATTTAAACCTTTTTTCCAGAAGCCATATGTAAAACCCATTGAAAAGTCAAGGAATTCTGTTGATATTGATTGTGCGGTTTTGCATATAATCAATATTTGAGAAGGAGCATTCCTATCTTTCATGAGGTGCAATTTGGGGATGGTCAGATATGAAAAAGGTGGCAGACTTTTTATCAGCGGCCGGGGCAGGCTGCAGCTCCGCAGAGTGAAGAATTCCCAGAGCCTCTAAATTCCATTGCGCTGAAGGGGAAAAACTCGCGGTGCTCAAACAATTCCCCCTTTTAACCGCGCAATTCCACTAAGAGGCTCTACAGAATCCCACTCCATGTCTCCGCCGCAGCCCACCCCGGCCTCCCCGATAGGAGAACCGTTGATGATAATCCTGGCTTATTAAAAATAATTTTTCGAATAGATCATGGATTTTCAAATCTCCTGTGCCAGAGGCCGGAGGGGGGATGGGGTAGAGCCGGGTTCAACTTTTTGCGGCCGCAGGACGCGGAGGAGCGAAAAGTTCACCCCAAAGCCGGACTTTCCGTCCGGCTTTGGATTAGGCGGCACCCCATCCCCTCTCCGGCCGGCAGCTATACTCAGCCAATTGTTTTCGGTTTTCAGAATCCGGAACAAACAAAATTATCCGGAACATATAGACAGGGGAGACTTTTAAAGATTTCAGAAAGCACTATTATCGCCAACGGGCAAGTTGTTCGGCAGACCCTTTGCCGCCTTTTCAGAATGAATTTACAGACCGCAACACGAATTTGGAAGTTAATCATTTGATAATCCTGGTGTCATGTCCAGGGAAGAAAGGTGTGCTAAAAACTATAATCGTAGAAAGAGAAAGCAAGCAAAACAATACCAATTTCTCTTTTTCATGCTCCAACTCTCTCTTAAGGCCGGGCCGTCATCAGACGGCCCGGTTTTTTTTCGGGGCAGAACCCTTCAATCACACAGCAGAAACAGAACCTGGGAAACAGGAATCCTTTCCGGAAGATCCCCTTCAATGGATTGGATAAAATGGCTGTTCACGGCCGTGAGGACGGCGTTGAGCTGATCCAGGTCCATGAGGGCCTCTTTGGGAAGATCCGTGATCCCTTTGAAGTTTTCCGGGCAGAAGTCCACCCGGGGGGTGCCCTTTTCTTCCATGTAAATGGGAAAGCCGTGGGTCCGGCAGATAATAGGTCTTGCAGGGTATAACAGGCATTGATGATCCAGGAGCAGGGGGCAGCGCTCTTCATCAATACAGGCCTCCCGGACGGCCTCTCTCTCCTCCCGGGCCAGTTCGGCAAAGGCTGCGGCCAGGGCAAAGGCCTCCACGGGAAAGAGGGTCAGAAACCGGCAGCAGTCATCACATCCCTTTTTGCAGGCGATGTTTTCCCGGTACCGGGTTTCAAGGTTTCGGACATGCTCATCCACCCGCCTGACAAGGGCAAAATAATTTTCAAGCAAGGCACGGATCGATTTCGGGTTCATTTTTTTTCCGGTAAATATTTGTAAAATGCCATTCATGGCTTATTGTCTATTATTGCATTGAAAAATAAAAAAACGTAGTCGTATTTAAATAAGGATAGAAAAAAACGTTTTCCCGGCTTGGGGAAACGTCTAGAGAGGGTAGATGGAAAGAGTTATTGAGTTGATCAACTATGCCGAAGAGGCCATTCCCGACCTTGAGCAGTCCAGATTCTACAGGGAGCTGGAGTTCAAGTCCATTGAAACGGCAGGGGAGCTTGCCTTTCCCGAGTCCCGGCGGGACCCGGATGTGGTCGTGGTTTTTATCCGAAAGGAAAAGCAGGACTGCCTTGAACGGATCGAATGGATCACAAAGACGGATATTGATAAGGAGATCATTGCCGCCGTTCCCGAGGATATGCTGGATACGGGAGTGAAAACCCTGCAATACGGGGCTTCGGATTTCTTTACCCTTCCTGCCAAGGCCCGGACCTTTGACTTTTACATCAACCGGGCCCTGGAGAGAAACTATCTTCACAAACATATCTGCTTTAACGATACCTGCTACCAGAGCCGGTTTGCCCGGTCCGAAAAAAATTATGAGCAGCTTTTCAATGCCGTGCCCTGTTTCATCTATGTCCGGGACAGGGACTACCAGATCACGGACTGCAATAAAAAGTTCAAGGAGTATTTCGGCGATCACCAGGGGGAATACTGCTTCGGCATACTCAAGAACAGGGATGAACCCTGCACCAAGTGCTCCCTGGAAAAGACCTTCCGGGACGGGACCAGCCATGCATCGGAGATGGAGATCATTTCCTCGGACGGGGTCAAGCATACGGTCCTGTGCTGGACCACGCCCTTACGGGACAGCCGGGGAAAGATCAAGAATGCCATGGTCATGCTCACGGACATCACGGAAGTCCGGCGCCTTGAGGATCACCTGACCTCCCTGGGTTTTATGATCGGCTCCATATCCCACGGCATCAAGGGCCTGCTGACCAGTCTGGACGGGGGCATGTATCTCATGGAAAGGGGATTTGAAGCCAACAGCCGGGAAAAGATCCGGGAGGGCTTTGACCAGTCCAGGCAGATGACGGCCCGGATCAAGAAACTGGTCCTGGATATCCTCTATTATACCAAGACCCGGAAAATGGCATGGCAGCAGGTCTCTGTGGGCCGGTTTCTTGAAGATACCCTCAAGATCGTGTCGGGCAGCGCCCGGAAGAACAATATCCGCATCGATCACAAACTGGAGGTGCTGACCCGGGACGATATCTTTGAAATCGATGAGGAAAGTCTCCAGTCCGCCATGGTCAATATCATTGAAAACGGGATTGAGGCCTGCATCGACCAGGGCGGAGAAAAACAACACTGGATCTCTTTCCATGCCAGGGTGGACAAGGAAAAGGCCCTGTTTACCATCCAGGACAACGGCCTGGGCATGGGCGATGCCACCCTGAAAAACATATTTACCATTTTCTTTTCCTCCAAGGGGAACAAGGGCACGGGCCTGGGGCTCTATATCGCCAATAAGGTGGTCCAGCAGCACCGGGGGGAGATCAAGGTGAAATCCACCCAGGACAAGGGGACCAAGTTCCTGATCAAGATCCCCAGGCAGGTTCCCAGAACCGCCAGAAACCCCCGGGGGATGGTCTGTTCAAACTAGTTCCGGGGAGGGGAAAAATCTTTTTTTTCACAGGTCCGGATCCTGCCCGTTATCCCGGGAATTTCAAGTTAAACAAAGGTTGAAACCTGTCCGGTTTTACTTTAGAGTGTGGCTGTGTCCCCCCTCCCGGGGGGTGAATCCGTAACTTCAGGAGGGCGTAAATGCAGACGACCACTTCGAGCTTGATGAAAATGAAGCAGGAAGGGCGGAAAATCACCGCTCTGACCGCCTATGACTATGCCTTTGCATGCATGCTGGACCAGGAGGGGATTGAGATCATCCTGGTGGGGGATTCCCTGGGCATGGTGGTCCAGGGAAAGAAAAATACCCTGGCAGTGACCATGGATGAGATTCTTTACCACACCTCCATGGTGGCAAGAGCCTGCCAGTCCGCCATGGTGGTGGGGGACATGCCTTTCATGTCCTACCAGGGCTCTTTGGACCGTGCCGTTGAAAATGCGGGCCGTTTCCTCAAGGAGGCCGGGGCTTCCGCCGTCAAACTAGAAGGAGGGGCAGATGTCTGCCCGGCCATAAACGCCATGGCCCGGGCCGGTATCCCGGTTCAGGCCCATATCGGCCTGACCCCCCAGTCGGTCCACCAGATGGGCGGGTTCAAGGTCCAGAGGGATGAGGAGCGGCTGCTCAAGGATGCCAAAGATGTGGAAAATGCCGGGGCCTTTTCCGTGGTTCTGGAAGGGATTCCCTCCCCCATTGCCGAAAAGATTACAAAGACCCTGAAGATCCCCACCATCGGTATCGGGGCCGGGCCTGCCTGCGACGGCCAGATCCTGGTTCTCCACGATATGCTGGGAATCAATGACCGGTTTTTGCCCAAGTTTGTAAAAAAATATGCCGATCTGGCCGGAGAAGCCAGAAAAGGCCTGGCCTCCTATATCGAAGAGGTCAAGCAGGGGAAATTTCCCTCGGACGAGTATGAGTACAAATAAGGGACAAAGATTTTCCATTATCGGCTGCGGCCGGCTGGGCATAAACCTGTCCGTGTTCCTGGCCCAACAGGGATTTATGCCCGCTGTTCTGTGCAGCAAAAGCCGGGCCTCCGCCCAAAGAGCCGTAAAGGCGGCCGGAGCAGGGCGGGAGGGCCGGGATCCGGTGGAGGCGGCAAAGGCCGCAGACCTGGTCTTTATCACCACCCCGGACACGGTGATTGAACCGGTGTGCAGGGCCGTGGCAGAGGCCGGCGGGTTCAGTTCCGGGTCCGTGGTCTTCCATCTGTCCGGAGCCCTGTCTTCCTCTATTCTGGATTCGGCTAAGCAGACCGGGGCCGCCATCGGCTCCATCCATCCCCTCCAGGCCTTTGCCCCCTATGAGGCGGGACAGGCCTCTCCCTTTACGGGAATCAATATCTCCCTTGAAGGCGACGACCGGGCCGTGGCCCTGGGGCAGAAGATCGTCTCCGCCCTCGGGGCCGGATCCTTTACCATCCCCACCCGGGCCAAGGTCCTCTACCATGCCGCCGCCGTGGTGGCCTCCAACTATCTGGTCACCCTGGAACATGCCGCCCTCAGCCTGCTGGGCGAGGCCGGCCTGGATGAGAAAAAAGCCTATTCGATTCTGGAGCCCCTGATCCAGGGGACCCTGAAGAACATCAAGGCCCGGGGAAGTGTCCAGGCCCTGACCGGGCCCGTGGCCCGGGGAGACCATGAAGTCATTGCAGGCCATCTTGCCGATATTGACGGGAAAATGCCCGGGTTTTCAGAATTTTACAGGCTGTTGGGCAGGCACACCCTGGACATCGCTATCCAGCGGGGGGAGATCTCCGGGGAGAGCCGGGACAGACTTGTCCGGCTCTTTCGCCCAAAAGATTCAAATTAAATCCAATCTTTTTTTCATGACCTTATAAAGGAAGCTCTATATTTTATTCAGCTTCAGGGGCTTTTGGTTCTCCGATTCAAGGGTCTGGTTGGCCGACTCAAGAAGGGCCTTGGAGGAGATCACGGAAACGCCTTTGAGGCTGTCATCCACGCTGAAGTATTTCTCGGCGATCTTCAGGATCCTTTCCTTGTCCAGTCCCAGCAGGGCATCCTTGAAATTCCGGCGGATCTCATCGGACAATTTGGTGATGTCCCGGTAAAAGGCCTTCATGGCGGCGGGCCCCGGTGTCTCGGGCTTGTCAATGTCCGAACAGACCTGGAGGATGGCCTCCTTGACGTCGGTCTGGGTATACTCCCCCTTCATGATGAAATCGCAGGCATTTTTATATACATCCAGGGTCTGTTTGATGTGGGGATCCCGGTAGGATCCAAAGGAGAAGATACCCTCTTCGGTGTTGTACATGGCAAATCCGCCGTAGGCCCCGCCTTTTTCCCGGATCTCCCTGTGCAGGTAAAGGGAGCGCAAAAGTTTGCTGATCACGGCCAGGCCCGGGGAATCCTCATGGGTGATTCTCACGGTTCTAAAGGACTGGCCCACAAAGGATACTGCCGTGTTGGTATACCATCCGTCGCGGGGCAGGCCCTCGTCAAATTCAATTTTTGGGGTGTGAAAGGCCTTCTGGGAACCGTCGGGCAGGCCCTGGTAGATCCGGCCGATATTCTTGTCCGAAACCAGGATGGAATCCCTGGACCCGATCACGGCCGGTTTAAAATTGTTTTTCCGAAAGAGCGCCCCTGCAATCCGCCGGAAATCCGAGTCCATATCCTGGAGAACTTTTTCCCCGGATTTCGGGAGCTCCAGCTTTTCAACAATGGACTGGACGTGCTGGTACTGGGCAATGCCGTGCCAGAGTTCATTGATGTAAGAGGATTTGGACAGATGGCGGGCGGACAGGGAAATGGCATACCTGTGTCCCGCGGATACGATGGAGGCTTCCATGGAGGCCTGGTACTGAAGAAGCAGGCTTTTGAGCCGGTCGTGGTCATGGAACCCGTATTCGAGAACAAACTCCCGGATCAGTTCAAAGAGTTTTTCCACGTTCCGGTCCAGGGCCTTTCCCTGTAGGGCCAGGAAGGAATGATACCCTCCCTGTTTTGAAAAATAGGAGCCGGAAAAAGGGGACATGGAAACACCGCCGGTGTACAGGTCCATTTTTTCGGCCATGCTGACATAGGAACTTTCCCGGGTGCCTGCGTTGGTAAAGGCCTTGCAGAAAAACGGAACCAGGGGAAACATGCCCGGGTCAATACTGCCGGCACCCACAGGACAGGTAAAGTAGAGGATCCCGGAGGTAGCCTTGTCATAGACCGTGGCAAAGGATACCTCTTCCAGGCTGTCCGGCCGGATCATTTCGATCTCCGGGGGCACATCCTCCAGTTCCAGGGTGGGAAGGACCGTGACATCCTCTTCCTTTTCCTGGAGCGCTTCAAGGGCCCTGGCATCTTCCCGGATCCGGTCCAGCTCCTCCGGGCTTAGGGTTTTGAGCCTTGCCTTGAGCTCCTCCCGGATTTCCTTTACCTGGTTCTGTTCAAGATCCGGGTTCGGTTCAAGGGTGAACCGCATCCTGTGGGGATTCTCAATGAAGTACTCTTGGATCTTGCCTTCCAGGAACCGGCCCTGGTCAAGCTCCCTGTTGAGCCGCTCAATGTCTTCGTCTATATTGATGCAGGCCACGGGGTCGCCGTCGTGGATCAGGGTGCCGGCAAAGGAGAGCAGGAGCTTGATACCAAAGGGATAAGGGGTATTGGTGATTTCCTTTCTATGGAATTCAATCTGGTGGATGGCCGAGTCAATGAGGCTCCGGTCAATCCCTTTGTCCACGAGTTCCTGTAATGTTGAAAAAATGATCTCCTCCACCTTTTCAACGGATTCTCCGGATATGTCCTTGAGCCCGCAGACAAACATGGCATCCCGGTTGTCCGGGTCAAACCCCGAGGAGTCGGACAGGGCCGATCCCAGTTTGGAATCGATGAGGGCCTTTCGCAGGGGAGAGGCGGAATTGCCCAGAAGAACCTGCTCCAATACCGTGAGAACCAGGATCTCAAAGGAATCCCTGGCATCGCAGGTAAGCCATGCCACACAGCCCTGAAACTTTTTGGCGGCCTCCCCTGAATCGGAAAAGGGAAAGGCTTTTTTCTCCTGCCTCGGTTTGTCCCACCTGGGCTGGGAGGGGACCTTTGAATCCACATCCAGATAGTCAAACCGGTTCAGCACCTTTTGGGAGATAAAGGCAAGGCTTTCTTCCAGGGGAAGGTTGCCGTAGGTATAGAAAAAAGAATTGGACGGGTGATAGTATCTGGCATGGAAGGCCTTCAGTCCTTCCCAGGTCAGTTTGGGGATGTCGCCGGGTTCTCCCCCGGAGTTGTTGCAATAGGTGGTGTCCGGATAGAGGCATTGAAACAGGGCCCGGCCCATTACCTGGCTGGGAGAGGACATGGCCCCTTTCATCTCGTTGTAGACCACACCCTTGTACTCCAGTTCCACTTCCTTATCTTCCCTGTCCAGGATATTGAGCCTGTGGCCTTCCTGTTTAAAGCTCAACTCGTCGATATCGGGAAAAAAGGCCGCATCCAGATAGACGTCCATGAGGTTGTAATAATCTTTTTGATTCTGGGTGGAAAAAGGATACATGGTCCAGTCCGAAGCCGTAAACGCATTCATGAACGTGGAAAGGCTTCGCTTGATCATGGAGAAGAAAGGATCCCTCACCTTGAACTTTTCAGAACCGCAGAGCACCGTATGCTCAAGGATGTGGGCCACTCCGGTGGAGTCCTTGGGCACGGTTCTGAAGAAGACCCCAAAGGTGTTTTCCTTATCCTGGTTGGCAATGTGGATGTGGACTGCTTTTGTCTTTTCATGGACCAGGTGGATCAGTTTTGAATCGATACTGGGGAGGGGGACCACCCGAAGCACTCGGTAGCCTTCTATCTCCTGGTTTTTCTCTAGTAACTGGGGGGCTGTTTGACTTCCCATATCCTCATTCCTAACAGGTTTCGGGTTAGATTTTCTTGTATATTCCCCGCTTGACCTTTTCTATTTTTCCTATTTTATCCAGTCTGAAAATAATATTTCTCAGTTTTTTGTCGTCATACCCGGTGGCGGCCTTAATGGTCTTGAAATTGGTGCCTTCGGGGTAATTGGCAATGATCTCCAATACCACCGAAGAGGCGCTTTTTCTCTTGGCGGTTTTCTGCACCGTTTCTTTCCTTACTCCGGGCTGTTTTTGATAAATTAATTGTTCCAGCTTGTCAAGCCTGGCGTGCAGGTCGTGAATATCCCCTCTTGTGGGAATGTCCAGACGGTGAAGAAGCATTTTGACAAATCCCTCCCAATTGGCTCCAAGTTCAGTGTTCTCTTGCATGTCGGGTCTCCTTAAAACGGTTCATTTTGCCGGTCACGCGATTCCGGCGATCCCGTGCATGAAAATGTCCCGGACTGTCCACTGATCCGAATAAAGGCGCTGTCCGGGTTCTGTACAGGGACCGAAATCGGTTCCATATGACCTATTTGTGTTGAATACTGCTTATGTTTGAAGTATTATGATTAAGAAATTACTTCTGAAACAGATGAAAGTCAAGTAGTAATTTTGCCGGGGAAAGAAAGTAAATTCCCCAGAGGGGACACAGGCGGGTCTTAATCATAAATCACAGGCAAATCAGGCAGATAAGATGACACATCCGGGAGTATTGCTCAAACGGGAAAAACTCTATGCCGGAAAGGAAATGGGGCAGAACTTTCTTTCGGATCCGGGCATAGCAAAGATGATCGTAGACCGGACCGGGATTGCCCGGGATACCCGGGTCCTGGAAATCGGCCCGGGCCTGGGCGCCCTTACGGTACATATCGCCGGAAAATCCGATCATGTGACAGTGGTGGAAAAGGACAGGCGCCTGGTGCCCCTGTTGACGGAAGAGCTTGAGAATCAGGGGGGGTACCATGTTAAAATTTTAAACCAGGATATCCTTAAAACCGATTTCAGGGAAATCGCCGGGGACAAAAAACTGATGGTTATCGGGAACCTTCCCTATAATATCTCTTCCCAGATCCTCTTCAGGCTGGTCAAGGAGAGACGACGGGTGGACCGGGCATTTCTGATGTTTCAAAAAGAACTGGCCGCAAGGATCAAGGCCGGCCCCGGGGGAAAGGAGTACTCCAGACTCTCGGCCGTTGTCCAGTACGCGGCCCGGGTCTGTTCCGTCACCCATGTCAAACCGGCCGCGTTTTTCCCCCGGCCCGACGTGGATTCCACGGTTCTTGAATTTGAGTTTAAGGAAGAGACCGGTCTGGATGACGCCATGGAAGACCTCCTGTTCGATGTGATCAAAGCCGCATTTTCCAAGCGGAGAAAATCTTTGAAAAATTCCCTTGTGACAAAGGAACTCGGCCTGGACAAGGCCCGGGTCAGACAGGCCCTGGACCGGGCGGCCATTGTTCCTGAAAGACGGGCCGAGACCCTGTCCGTGGAGGAGTTTGTCTGCCTTGCCAGGGCAGTCCATGAAATGGAGGAAATTCAGGAACCCCAGCCATGATCGATGTCATGATTTCCATGGAGAATCTCATTGAGATTCTCAAAACCGGAGGAAAAGTAAAAACCGGGGTGGATGTCTACAATCCCCAGGGCAGGCTCCTGCTTTCAAAGGCCACCCTGGTGGACCGGGTGTCTGCCCTGGAGGAACTCAAATCCCGGGGCCTCAAATCCCTGCCCGTGAACTACGCCAAGAAGGGGGGACTCTGGGACGGAAACGGGCGTCTGATCAAGGTCAGTCCCGGCGGATTTATCGATCTTGAGGCAGGCAATGGGGAACCGTTCCCGGGAAAAGAGGGCGGCGGGGATCTTCCCGGGGGTGAAGGGGATATTGAAAAACAGGTGTCCCGGATCAACGAGATAAAAAAACAGGCGGAAAAACTCTATGTCCGGTCCAGGACCTGCATTAAAAAAGCCGTTGAGCAGATCCGGCTGAGCCGGGGCGAGTTTGATGTCCAAAAAATTGAATCCTGTGTAGGGGATTTGAACGATTTTCTGGACCGGACCGGCCACCCCCTTTCCGGCCTGAACCGGGAGATCTTCTTCCATGAAGAGTACTTTTACACCCATGCGGTCAACACCTGTGTCCTGGGAACCCTGGTGGTCCGCCGGTTCAACCGTGATTTTTCCCAAACCGTTGACCGGGCCCTGACCGGGACCGATGCCGCCTCCCGGGCCGCTCCTTGCTTTACCTGTTATTTTCAAGAGGATCTCAATGCCATTTCCCTGGGAATGTTTCTCTACGACCTGGGAAAGAGCCTGGTTCCAAAAAAACTGCTGGATAAGCCGGGCAGGCTGACCCGGGATGAATTCGATATTGTCCGGCGCCACTCCTTTGACCATGGTGTGAAACTTCTTGAAAAGAACCGGATCCACCATTCCATGGTGAAAAATATCGTGGCCTACCACCACGGCCCCCTTTACCCGGACGAACCCAATGCCTATCCCCTGGATAAGGACGTCTCTGATATTCCCCTCTATGTAAAGATTGCCAAGCTGACCGATATCTACGATGCCATGACATCCCGTACCCCCTATACCCATGCCCTGGACCAGGCCTGGGCCGTCACGGAGATGGTCCGGAAGTACAGGCAAAAGGATACCATGATCCAGTATATCCTCAAGGCCTTTGTCAAGACCATGGGAATCTATCCCCCGGGCAGCATCCTCTATCTGAAAACCGGTCAGATGGCCTATGTCCTCGGGGGGAAAGGCCCCCTGGTCCTGCCCTTTACCGACAGGCAGGGCAATACCCTGAAGCAAAAAGCGGATCCTGTCAGACTGGCCGGCCCGGGAAGGGATTCCGAAGCGGTCCCGGACACCACCCGGGGGGTGAAAAGGCCCGTGGACGTCTATTCCCTTCTGCCCTCTTATCTGAAAACAATCGCCACGGCCTGACGGTTTGGATAGGACCGAAACGAATCTGGCAGGGGAATCGCAGTTAAATACCCAAGTCCGGCCACAGGGGCTTCCGCTCCGCAGAGGGAAGGATTTTTACGGGCTCTAACCGTCTTTCCACGAAAGGGTGGCAGCTCGTTTCACTCAAACCGTCCACCCTTTTGTCGCTCCAAGCCGTCAGGAGCCCGTACAAAATCCCTCTTATGTCTTTGCTGAAGCCCCGGCGGCCTTTGTACCGATAGGGCATTTAGATACGATTGCCCGCGAATCTGGTCCGGGCTATTGAATCCTTCTCTTTATTCATGATATTAATATAAGTTTAAACCACAATTAAATAAATAAGCAGAAGAGGAAAATAGATGATTCGAGCCAATGAAAATTACAATAAGCTGAAGGCCTCATACCTTTTTTCTGATATTGCCAAAAGGGTGGAGGCATTTCAGAACAATCATCCCGATCGCCCGGTCATCCGCCTGGGGATCGGGGATGTAACCCATGCCCTTCCCAAGGCCGTGATCCGGGGATTTCAGACCGGGGTGGATGAGATGGCCCGGGACGCCACCTTCAGGGGATACGGACCTGAGCAGGGATATGCCTTTTTAAGGGAAAAAATCGCGGCCCATGATTTCCAGGCCAGGGGCGCCGAGGTGTCCGCCGACGAAATCTTTGTCAGCGACGGGGCAAAATGCGACAGCGGCAACTTCCAGGAGCTGTTTGCCGATGACATCCGGATCGCCATTCCCGATCCGGTTTATCCGGTCTACCTGGACACCAATGTCATGGCCGGCCGGACCGGGGAGTTCAAGGACGGCCGGTACGAGTCTGTGGTCTACATGGACTGCCTAAAGGAAAACGGATTTCTTCCGGAGCTGCCCGAACAAGAGGTTGACCTGATCTATCTTTGCTTCCCCAATAATCCCACCGGGTCCACGGCCACCAAAGCGGAACTGGAAAAATGGGTGGAGTACGCCCGGGAGAATAAGGCCCTGATCCTTTTTGACGCGGCCTATGAGTCTTTTATCCGGGATGAGTCCCTGCCCAGGAGCATCTATGAAATCAAAGGGGCCCGGGAAGTGGCCGTGGAGTTCCGCAGCTTTTCTAAAACCGCCGGATTTACAGGAACCCGGTGCGGATTTACCGTGGTGCCCAAAGAGTGCATGATCTTTTCAGGCTCAGGGGAAAAGATATCCCTTCACGCCATGTGGAACCGGCGCCAGTCCACCAAGTTCAACGGGGTTTCCTATCCGGTCCAGAAGGCGGCCGAGGCGGTTTACTCAAAGGAGGGCCAGGCCGAGGTCAAAAAACTCATCGACGCATATATGGAGAATGCGGATATTGTCCGCAGGACCATGAATACTCTGGGATTTGACACCGTGGGCGGGGAGAATTCTCCCTATATCTGGGTGGACGGACAGGGCAGGGACTCCTGGGACTTTTTTGACCTGCTCCTCAATAAGGCCTCCGTGGTCTGCACCCCCGGGGGGGGATTTGGAAAATGCGGAAACCCCTATATCCGGATCTCCGCCTTTAACAGCCTTGAGAACGTCACCACAGCCATGGAAAGGGTGAAAGAGGCCTTGAGATGAATCATTTTTTCAAGGTTAAATCCCTTGAAGAAGTACTGGCCCTGAGAGAAGATTTCCCCTGCCTGGGAACCGAGAGGGTTGATGTGGCCCGATCCTGTTCACGGGTGCTTGCAGAGGATCTCAGGGCGCCCCGGGATATGCCCGGGTTCAGACGGGCCACCATGGACGGGTATGCGGTAAAGGCCTCCTCCACCTTCGGGGCGACGGAATCCAGCCCGGCCTGGCTCAAGATTACGGGCACCATCTTAATGGGGGATGAGCCCGGATTTGCCTTAAAGCCCGGGGAGGCCGCCCGGATCTCCACAGGGGGCATGCTGCCCAGGGGGGCCGACAGCGTGGTCATGGTGGAGCATTCCCAGACCGTGGACGAGACATCCGTTGAGATCTACAAGAGCGTGGCCCCGCTCCAGCATGTGATCGACCGGTCGGAAGACTTTCCAAAGGACCAGGTGGCCATTCCCCGGGGAACCCGGATCCGTCCCCAGGAAGCCGGACTCGCCGCCGGACTGGGATTTTCAAGCCTTGAGGTATTTAAGACGCCAAAGGTGGGGATCATCTCCACCGGCGACGAGATCATTCCCATTGAAGAAGAGCCCGGACCGGGCAGAATCAGGGACATCAACTCCTATACTCTGGCCGGTTTTGTGGAAGAGGCCCACGGCCTGCCGGTAAGGTACGGGATTGTCCGGGATGATCCTTCAGACCTGCGGCTTGCCTGCGAAAAAGCCCTGGCAGAGACCGACATGGTCCTGATCTCCGGGGGAAGTTCCGTGGGCACCCGGGATTATACCGTGGAGGTCCTTTCCAATCTTCCGGATACCCGGATCCGGGTTCACGGCATGTCCATCAGTCCCGGAAAACCCACCATTCTTGCCCACAGCGGCAATAAGCCGGTATGGGGACTGCCGGGTCAGGTGACCTCGGCCATGGTGGTCCTGAAGATCGTGGTCCTTCCCTTTCTGCGGCGGCTCATGGGGGCTGCCGGGACAGACGGCCTGGTAAGGGTAAAGGCCAGGCTGGCCCGGAACCTGGCCTCGGCCCAGGGACGGAGGGAGTTTGCCCGGATCATGCTGGAGGACAGGGGAGACGAACTTCTGGCCCGTCCGGTGCTGGGAAAGTCCGGTCTGATCCGGACCATGGTCCATGCGGACGGACTCCTTGAAATCGGGGAGCATGTAGAGGGCATGGAAAAGGACAGGATGGTGGATATTATTCTCTTGTAAAGGATGGATGGATGAGTTCAAAACGAAACGTATACCTGGATATGAAAAGCATTGAAGAGGCAAGGGAAATCCTGTTCCGGGAATTCGGTCTGATAAAGACCGGGATCGAAACCATTGATTCGGCCCAGGCCCGGGGCAGGGTGCTGGCAAAGCCTGCTGTTGCCGCCATTTCATCCCCCAATTTCCATGCTGCGGCCATGGACGGGATTGCCGTGGACGCGGCCCTGACCTTCGGAGCCAGCGAAGAAGCCCCCAAAATCCTTATCCCGGGAGAAAACGCCTTCTGGGTCAATACCGGTCATCCCATGCCCCCGGGCACCAACGGGGTGATCATGATCGAACACCTCAACATCATTGGCGAGCTTCAGGTGGAAATCGAAGCCCCTGTTTTTCCCTGGCAGAACGTCAGGAAAATGGGAGAGGATATTGTGGCCACCCAGCTTCTGTTTCCCCGGGGCCATCAGATCAATTCCTATTCCCTGGGAGCCCTGCTCTCCGGCGGGATATTCAGGATTCAGGTCTATAAAAAACCGAGGGTCCTCATCATCCCCACGGGCTCCGAGCTTAAAACCTGGCAGGAGGTCCAATCGGTCCCGCTTAAACCCGGGGATGTGGTGGAATCCAATTCAGCGGTCCTGGGGGGGCTGGCCCGGGATCACGGGGCCGAATTTACCTGTCACTCCATGCTCCGGGACGATCTTTCCTTCATTCAAAAGGCAGTTAAAGAGGCTGCCGCCGGCGAATTCGACATGGTCTGCATCATCGGGGGATCTTCGGCCGGATCCGAGGATTTTGCCAGGCCCGTGATTGCATCCCTGGGCGAGGTCTTTGTCCACGGGGTGACCATGATGCCCGGAAAACCGGTGCTGTTCGGCCGGATCAACCAGATCCCCGTATTCGGCATCCCCGGATATCCCGTGTCCGCCATCGTGGCCTTTGAGCAGTTTGCCGGCCCCCTTCTTCTGAATATGCAGGGACTGCCGCCCATGGAGATCCGTACGGCAGAGGTGGCTCCGGCAAGAAAAATCGCATCCAAACTGGGCCAGGAAGAGTTTTTGCGGGTGAAAATCGGTTCCGTGGACGGGAATCTGATCTCCTCCCAGCTTCCCAGGGGATCGGGGAGCATCACCACCATTACCGAGGCCGACGGCATTATCCGGATCCCGAAAAACCTTGAGGGCATCAATGAAAGGGAAAGGGTCACGGCCCAGCTTCTCCGGCCGGTATCGGCCATTGAGAATACCGTGGTCATCATCGGGTCCCATGACAACACCCTGGATCTTCTGGCCGATCAGATCCGGCGGACAGACGCCGGGGTCAGCATCTCGTCCAGTCACGTGGGGAGTATGGGGGGGCTCATGGCCATAAGAAACAGGGCCTGTCACATGGCCGGAGCCCACCTCCTGGATCCTGCGGACGGCAGTTATAATATCTCCTATATCGAGAAGCATCTGCCCGATGAAAAGGTGAGAATGGTCAACCTGGTCATGAGGGAGCAGGGCCTGATCCTGCCAAAGGGAAACCCGAACCGGGTGGAGTCCATTGAAGATCTCAAAGACAAGGGGTTGCGGTTCATCAACCGCCAGCCAGGTTCCGGAACCCGGATCCTTCTGGATTACAAGCTTGCGACCCTGGGGATCGATCCCGACGATATCACGGGATATGAGAATGATGAGTACACCCACATGTCCGTGTCCGTGGCCGTCCTGTCCGGCCGGGCCGATGCGGGCCTGGGCATCATGGCTGCGGCAAAAGCCCTGGATCTTGATTTTATCCCCGTGGTTACGGAGGAGTACGACCTGGTGATTCCGGAGCGGTTCTTTGAATCCGCCAAGATCCGGGCTGTCCTGGAAACCATCCGATCCGCCGACTTCAAGAACCGGGTCTCCTCCCTTGGCGGCTACGGAGTGGAAAAAACCGGAAAGGTCATATATTCCTCTTCCTGATAAGGGGAAAACCGGAAGGTCTGAATTCCAACCTCTTTGTTTTAATATTTTTCTAATTTATTTTTAATCCCGAGGTAACGGGAGCAGAGTATAAAAGGTTTCGTCAATTCAATTCAAAAGAACGAAAGAGGATAAGTTCAAAACAAAAGCAAGAAGAGAAAAAGAATTGGAGGGAGGAAACCCATGGCAGTAAAAACAATGTATACCCCGTCCCAGGACGAACCCTACATGAATGAAAGGCAGGTCGCTTATTTCAGGGACAAACTGGCCGTCCGGAAAATTGAACTGACCGACAAGATTGAATCCACCCTGAATAAAATGAAATCCCTGAAATCCGTTGATGCGGATATCCTGGATCGAAGCAATTCCATGATGAACCTTGAATCGGAAGTCATGGCCTTTGACCGGTATATTGAACAGGTCAAGCAGATTGAAAAAGCCCTTGACCGGATCGATACGGGAAATTTCGGCTATTGCGAACTGACCGGCAGTGAAATCGGGCTGCGCCGCCTGGAGGCCATGCCCTTTGCCACCATGTCCATCAAAGCCATGGAACTGCTGGAATCCGGCCAGGAGATCCTCCGCCCTTCCTGAGCCTGAACCTGAAACAGAAGAATCTGATCCCGGACATTGGGAAAAAGAAAAGGACAGCTGTCAAAGCTGTCCTTTTTTTGTTCTTATAAAGCCCATGGGAAACAGAGACCTGCCCAGTTTCCCTGTTTTTAAACTCGGATGAAAACCTGCCCATATACAAGGCCCGAGAAAGTTTGAGGCCGGAAGTCTACTATTGTGCATGAAGACCTCAAACTTTCCTAGCAAGGCCGCAGACGGGTGGGGTTTTGTTCAAATATTAATAGGGATGGATCTCCACCCTTCTGTTCAAAGACCGTCCGAATTCGGTTCCGTTCAGGGCCACGGGCCGCTTGAAACCAAAGCCGGTGGTGGCCAGACGGTTTCTGAGGATTCCCTTGTCCACAAGGTACTTGGCCACGGCGTTTGATCGTCTCATGGAAAGATCCATATTATACTCTTGGCTCCCCACATTGTCGGTATGCCCCTGGAGTTCGACACTCATGGCCGGGTTCTTTTCCAGGATTTTCACCACTTCATCCAGCAGGGAATAGGCCTGGGGTTTGATCACGGCCTTGTTAAAATCAAAGAGCACATTGTCAAGGATCCAGCAGCCCTGGGCATTGACCTTGGCTCCCATGGGGGTTTGCGGACACTGGTCTTCGTCGTCGATTACACCGTCCTGATCACTGTCCTTTTTTCCGGGGACCTTAGGCGCGGGAGCCGGAGCAGCAGGGGCCGCTTCCATTTTCTTGGCCTTGGCGTTGAGAAATACTTTTTCAACAAATGAGGCCATGCCTTCGCCGCTCATGAGATCTTTGGCTTTGGAGAAAAATCCACAGTCACCGATGCGGGCGATTTCCTGGAGCAGGGCTTCCCCTTCAGCGGAATCTCCCACCTGGATGGGGTAGATGCAGATGGATGATCCGTACTTGTCCTTCAGGTTCTGGGCGCTTGCGATTGCACGGGGCATTTGCAGGCCGTCGGCAATAACGATCACGGCATTATGGACTCCGCCTAGGTTTTCAAAATCCATTGCCGCAGCGTCAAAGGCCAGGCCCAGGGGACTTGTTCCACCCGGTTTTGTCACCTTTGCCAGGCTTTTATCCAGGTCTGCCGTGGAATAGGGAACCATTCCGTAGAAGAGTTTGGTCGGATCCTTGGTTATGGATGGATGATGGCCAAAGGTTCTCAACCCGGCGGTCTGGCCCAGTTCCGGTATGGTCATGTTCATCCGTTCGGCAATGGCCTTGGCAATGACAAAGTTGGTGGGTTCTCCATTCATTTTTAATTGGTCCACAGAGCTGGATGCATCCAGGATGATCAGGAAATTATCCACCTTGGAGGTATACATGTTTGGATCAAATTGTTTCGCGGAAAAGGAGGACAGATCAGCAGGCATTTTTGTTGCGCAGCCAAAAAGAAAAAACAGGGTAAGAACAGACATAAGGCTTTGAACTAAAAATTTCTTTTTCATTTTTTTCACCTCTTCGGTTTAAGATTATTGGTATGTAAAAAAAAGAACGTATACCTGGAATGAACGTGGTAAATACCCTCTACTTTTACAGGAGAATAAAGATGAAATCAACCGTTCTTTTCCATTTCATGGATGTTTTTTGCCGGAAGATGCAGGGCTTTGGATCGGAAAATAGATCGTTAAAACAGGTCGTTATGTTTTTTTTGGGCTTTTGTCGCAGTGGAGTTCTTTTTTGATCGCCACGGCCAGATTCCGGATGGTAAAGGGTTTTTTTATGTATTGTCCGGCTCCGAGTTTCAGGGTCTTGCGAATTCTCGGATTTTCCGAATAGCCGCTGGCGATGATGGCCCTTTGAAGGGGATTGATCTCTAGGGTTTTCTTATAGGTCTCAAATCCGTCAATGCCCGGATCCATTTTCATATCAAGGATCAGCAGGTCCACGGGGTTGTCTTTTAAAAATTCCAGGGCCTCTTCTCCGCTGCCTGCTGAAAACGGGGTGTATCCCAGCATCTCAAGGCAGCCTTTGGCAATTCTACGCTGCTCTTTGATGTCGTCAACCACCAGGATCTTTTCCTTGTTTCCCCTGAAGTCTTCGATGGCCATGTCCTGGGGAACCGCATTGGAGATATTCCGGGTGGCCGGGAAAAAAAGTTCAAAAATCGTACCCCGGTTTTTTCGGCTTCTGACTTCTATATACCCTTCATGGTCTTTTACCGTGTTCCAGACCACGGAGAGTCCAAGCCCCGAACCGCTTCTCCCCATCTGTTTTTTTGTATAAAAAGGCTCAAATATCTTTTCCAGATCCGGCTTTGATATTCCCTGGCCGTCGTCACTTACCCGCAGAACGGCGTACTCCCCTTCATTGATCTCATCGTACCCGGAGATGGGCATGTCCACATACCGGTTACAGGTCTGGATACTCACCTGTCCCCCCGGTTCGACAGCTTCGGCTGCATTCATGACAAGGTTCATGATCACTTTTGAAATATGGGTTTCAGACCCTTTGATATTCATGAGTTCAGGCTCTGAATCGGAGCTGAAGGTCACTCCCGAATAGTGGAGTTCAAGCTGCCGGTGGGCCGGGCTGTTAAAGTATTCATGGACCACGTTGTTCAGGTTGATGATATTCTCATTGACCACCCTCCGCCGGGTCAGGGTTAAAAGATCCTGTACGATCTCGGCTGCTTTTTTACCGGCATCATGCATAAACATGATGGGCTCCCTCAGGGGGCTGTTTTTGTCGATCTGGAGGAGGAGAACTTCAGGGTAGGATACCAGTCCGGAAAGAATATTGTTCAGGTCATGGGCAACCCCGCCGGCCATGATGCCGATGAGTTCCATTTTTTCCGCCCGGTTGAGTTTCTCCTCCAGTTCCTTTACCCGGGAAATATCCCTGAGGCAGCCGAGTATGGCGGGCTGGCCTTCCCAGATCACCCTCACGGAGTTGACCTGGACCCAGATGGTCTTTCCCTGCCGGTTCAATGCCCTGAAGGAGTATGTGGACCCAAAGTCCTCCCCCTTCAGCCTCTGCTTATGTTTTTCCATTACTTTCCGGCTGTCACCCGGGTGAACGATATCCATAAAAGGGATCTTCAAGAGTTCTTCCATGGGATACCCGGACAGGTCAGCGGTTTTGGGATTGGCGAATTTGATGAATCCGTCCTGGATGAGATAGATGCAGTCGTTGATGTTTTCAATCAAAACCCTGTATTTTTCAGCCGGACCCACAGGGCCTTTGATGCCGGAATCAAGCCTCTGCCCCGGATCCGGCGGGGCTGCCCGGCCGGCCTCAAGCTGGCGGGTTTCCCTGGCCAGGGCAGCGGCAAGGGATTTGAGTATCTCGATATCATCCCGGGAGAACTCCCGGGGTTGGGTGTCTGCCGTACACAAAAGATCGGTGACGGTACCGGGAAGGGGCACGGCCAGCCATGCCCTGAGTCCGAAGTTTTCAACAAGGGTGTCCGCCCCGATGATTCTGGCCCGGGTCATATCGGGAATGAGATAGACAGGATCAACAGCCTCTATATCATTTTTCCCGAAGAAACTGCTGCAATGCTTCAGGCCTTCCTCAAAACCTTCGGGAAGATTCCGGCCGGCAAGAACCGAGACTTTAAAGGAATCATTGTCCACCCTCAGGCAAAAGGAAAAACAGGTTCCAAGGAGAGAGCACGCCTGTTCCGTAATTTTGTCAATATTCTTTTTGCAGTCCGTTCCCAGCATGTGAAAGAGCTGGGTAAGCTGGACGGCTTTAGGATCCATGGCGATTTTCCCGGTTATTGTTTCCGTGGAACTCTTTAACGGCTCATTATGAATTCATGATTTTAATATCCCCTCACCGGATTCAGTTCAAGTCTTTTTTTACTTATTGCATTTTGCAGGCACAAATTATATACGAGGGGCTGGTCGCTGGAGTTAGGGGGAAGGAAAGACAGGTCCTTTCCCATGGATTATAAAAGGGCAGGAAAGAATGAATGGAAATATACCAGGGAATCATACTCGGCATTTTACAGGGACTTACTGAATTCCTGCCGGTGAGCAGTTCAGGCCACCTGGTCCTGGGCCAGCTTTATCTGGGGATCAAGGAATCCATGCTTTCCTTTGATATCAGCGTCCACATGGGCACCCTTGCCGCCGTTCTGGTGGTTTATTTTTCGGATATACGGACCATGGTCCGTTCTATGGCAGGTTTTACAGTCAGGCTTTTGCGCAGACAACCCGCTTTTCATCTGTTAAAGGAAGATCCCAACCTCAAAATGGCCTGGCTCATCATCATCGGGTCCGTGCCCACAGCCCTGATCGGCCTTGCCCTGAAAAAAGTCGAACATATCCTTTTTACATCCTCCCTCATCGTAGGCTTCATGCTTATCCTGACCGGGACCGTTCTCTGGGTGTCCAGACATTTTTATCATGACCCCGGAGCCCATGACTCCAGATTTGACGCCAAACGGGCCCTTTTCATCGGGATCATCCAGGGGCTGGCCGTGATTCCGGGGATATCCCGTTCCGGGAGCACCATTGCCGCGGGCATGTTTGCCGGCTTTGACCGGTCCATGGCAGCCAAATTTTCTTTTCTCCTGTCCATTCCGGCCATTTTAGGGGCCCAGATTCTAAGTATAAAAGAGACCCTGAACACCACCGGATTGAGCATCGATCCCGTCACCGTCTGCGGGACCATCGCATCCTTTTTAACCGGCCTTGGAGCCCTGACCCTATTATTGAAACTGGTTCACAGGGGCAAATTTCATCTGTTTGCCCCTTACTGCTGGCTGGCCGGGACCCTGGCCCTGGCAGCGAACCTGATTTAGAGGAGACAGATTCAGACCCCGGGTTCGGCCCGGGGCCATGTTTGATTTATATGCAATTATCCCCACCCCAGAAGGACGCAGTCGATCACACCGGCTCCCCGGCACTCGTCGTTGCCGGAGCCGGTTCGGGAAAGACCCGGACCCTTACGGCAAAATTCTCCCATCTCATTAACCTGGGCCATGATCCAAAAAGGATACTGGCCATAACCTTCACCAACAAGGCCGCCGATGAGATGAAATCCAGGCTCATTGAAATGACAGGACTTTCCTACGGCAGTTTTCAATGGGTCCGCACCTATCATTCCGCCTGCCTCATGATATTGAAAAAGCATTGTGAGCTTCTCGGGTATACCCCGCCTGTCCAGGTGTTTACGGTCTATCAGCAGGACAAGCTGGTCAAGGAACTCTGCGTGAAGAACAACGTGGATAAAAAATACGCCGGAAGAATTCTGACTGCGATTTCCCGGGCCAAGAACTCCGGGAACCCGGAAAAGTACTTTGACCGCAAGCCCAGGATCATGGGTTTCAGGATCGAGGAGTTTTTTGTCCAGTATGAAGACCGTCTCCGGGAAATGAACTGCGTGGATTTTGATAATATCCTTTTAAAAACAAGGGATCTTCTCCGGGACCATAGAGATATCCGGAAAAAATATCAGAACTATTTTTCCTATATCCTGGTGGACGAATACCAGGATACCAACAACCTCCAGGAAGATCTGACCAATCTGCTGCTGGGAGCCCACAGGAATCTTTTCTGCGTGGGAGATGACTGGCAGGCCGTATACGGATTCCGGGGAAGCAATGTGACCCATTTTTTAAGCTTTCCTGAAAAGTACAAAGATTCAAAGGTGTTCCGGCTGGAGGAGAATTACCGGTCTGCCGATGAAATTGTCCAGGCCGCCAACGACATGATCGACCACAACCCGGACAAGATGGACAAGCGCTGTTTTTCCCAGAAAAAGGGAGGGGTGGTGGAGGTCTACGATTTCTTATCCGACGCCCATGAGGCCGAATGGACGGCCAGGAGGATCATGGCCCTCCACCGCCAGGGCCAGGGCATTCCCTATGACAAGATGGCCGTGGTCTACCGGACAAAGTTCTGTTCCCTGCCCTTTGAAAAGATCTTCAGGCAGTACCGGATTCCCTACCAGCTCATGGGGGCCCAGGGCTTTTTCGAACGCATGGAGATCCTGGACATCAACTCCTATTTAAGTGCGGCCTGTTTTCCCCAGGATGATCTTTCCTTTGAACGGATCGTGAATACCCCCAAACGGGGCATTGGGCCGGCCATGGTCAAGAAAATCGCAGAGGCCCGTCAGCCGGGCATGGGACTCCAGGAAAGTGCCCGGGGCATGGTCCGGGACAGGGTGCTGACCCCCAAGATCCATGAAAATCTTATTGAGGTCCTGGAGATTCTGGATGCCATCCACGACATGGCTCCGGCCATGGCCATTGAGACCGTCCTGGACCGGACCGGCTACTATGAATTTCTGGAGAAAAAGGCAAAGACCCGGGCGGAATTTATTTCCAAAAAAGAGAATCTCGAGCAGCTTGTCCACACGGCCCGGCCCAAGGACAACCTCATGGAGTACCTTGAAGAGGCGGCCCTGATCCGTGAGGACAAAGATGACAAGGAAGAGGATGACTCCGGAGGGGTGGGGCTTTTAACCATTCATTCAGCCAAGGGCCTGGAGTTTGACACGGTATTTATCGCCGGATGCGAGGAACGGCTCTTTCCCCATTGGCGGTCCATTGACGACGGGGACCAGGCCCTGTTCGAGGAGCGGCGCCTCATGTACGTGGCCATGACCCGGGCCGAACGCTTTCTCTACCTGACCCATGCCAATTACAGGAAAGGGGAGTTTGCCGTCAGGAGCCGGTTTGTCGATCAGATTGAAGAGTATCTGAGATAGAAGCCTTAAAGGCAAAAGTCCAAAGCCAAAATCCGGGAAAGGGGAGGTCCGGCTGATTACAGAGGTTACAGGTAATTTGGAAACACCAGGAGTTTACTAAGGGGGTTCATGGACCTGTTTTATGCCATTAAAGAGCCGATTTCCCAGCTTTCAGGAAAAATTCTGCGGAACGGTCTTAAGATCATTCCCTCGGACCACAAGACCATATTTCTGACCCTGTTTTTCAGTATCTTTTCCACGGTGACCGGTGTGGGAATTGTGGTCCCCCTGCTGCCCATCTATGCCCACGATCTGGGGGCTGCCGGCATTTACGTGGCCATGATTTTCGGCTCTTTTTCCATTTCAAGGACCTTTTTCCTGCCTTTTTTCGGCCGGCTCTCCGACCAGAAGGGAAGAAAACCCTTTATCCTGGCAGGACTTTTTGCCTATGTTTTGGTATCCATTGCCTTTTTATTTTCCTCCACCGTGGAAGAACTGATCCTGATCCGGTTTGTCCAGGGGGCCGGATCCGCCATGGTCATGCCCGTGGTCCAGGCCTATGTGGGAGAGATTACCCCTGAAGGCTCCGAAGGCTATTCCATGGGACTCTTCAATCTCTCCATGTTTTTGAGCCTGAGCCTGGGCCCCCTCATGGGAGGGGTGATCCGTGATGTCTGGTCCATGGACGCCGCCTTTGCCTGCATGGGGCTGCTCTCGGGTGCCGGACTGGCCTTCTGCTTTATTTTTCTGCCCCCCCTGTCTGAGGAGAATCTGAGCCTGAGGCGGCAGGATCCCCTTCCCTGGCCCGTGCTCGCCAGGGACCGGGCCCTTGGGGCCCTTTTTGTCTTCAGATATGCCTATACAGCCTGTATCGGGATCATCTGGTGCTTTCTTCCCCTGTTCGCCGACAAGGCCTTTCATCTTTCCGGATCCCAAATCGGCCTGCTGGTCATGCTCGGGGTTTTTGTATCCGGTGTTCTCCAGCTGCCCATGGGCTATGTGGCCGACCGGAGCCATAAGAATTTCATGATCATCTCCGGGGGGGTGTTGTCTGCCCTGGGAATGCTTCTGGTCTTTTTTTCAAACTCTTTTGTCGATCTTCTCGGAGCGGTTTCCCTGTTCGGGGCAGGGGGGGGGATTTCCATGCCGGCCATTACCGCCCTTGCCGTGATCAAGGGAGACGAGGTCAAAGCCATGGGATCGGTCATGTCCGTCATGACCATGGCCCACAGTCTGGGAATGTTCACCGGCTCCATTCTTGCCGGGCTTGCCATGGACTTTTTCAGGCTTGAGCTTGCCTTTCCCTGCGGCACCCTGTGCATGGCCCTGGGAACCCTTTGTTTTCTGATCCTGATCCGGAAACCATGAGCCTTTGCCCGGGGCGCCGGGGCAGAGGCAGGGATCTTTTTGATTCATAAATCCGGACAGGCCCTGGTGAATTGATTTTTTTTGCCTGTTCCGCATTTTTCATGTATCTTGGACCCTGCGATTTATTCAAAATTGACGGTCGAAATTGACGAAATTTTAAATTCACGGCAGCGGGATAAAGGCATCAGCAATCCATGCGGGTAAAGATCCATACCCATTCCCGGGAATGGGACCGGTTTGTCAGGGAAGATCCGGGAGCGGCTTACGGCCATCTTTTCGGATGGCGCCGGGTGATTGAAGCCGCTTACGGCCATAAACCCCTCTACCTGGCCGCGGCGGAAGACAGGGGATCGGAAAAGATCCGGGCGGTCCTTCCCCTTTTCCGGTTCAAACGCCCCTTTTGCCGCCCGGAATGGATCTCCATCCCTTTTTTTGACCAGGCCGGGATTCTGGCCCGGGATGAAGAGGCGGGAAGATTCCTTCTGGAAAAGGCCGGGGCCATTCTGGCCGGAAAAGGAGAGGGACGCCTCTCCCTGAGGCAGGACCGGGGATTTGATGCTTCGGCTCTGGCAATGGACGGCCGGCGGCCGGAGATCTTTCGCGGGAAAATCGGCCTCAGCATCCGGCTGGGGCCGGGCCCGCAGAAAATGGAGGCCCTGTTCCGGTCCAAACTCCGGAGCCAGGTTCGAAAAGGTCTGAAGAACGGTTTGACCTGGGATATCGGAAAACATCGCCTCCTGAATCCCTTTTACCGGGTATTGAGCCGGAATATGAGGGACCTGGGCTCTCCGGTTCATTCAAAAAAGTTTTTTAAAGGCGTATTGGCCTGTTTTCCGGGCCAGGCCTTTATCTGTGTGGTCTATTTCAAAGGCATGCCCGTGGCCGCATCCTTTATGTTCCGGTTCAAAAACCGCATTGCCAATCCCTGGGCCTCCTCTGTCCGGGAGTTCAGGCATTTGAATGCCAATATGGTGCTCTATTGGCAGATGATCCGGTTTGCCTGCAACCTGGGGCTGGACGTGTTTGACATGGGCCGTTCTTCCAGGGGGGCCTCCACCCACCGGTTCAAAGAGCAGTGGGGCCCTGAGGAAACTCCCCTTTCCTGGTATACATGGACCTTGGGCAGAGAGAAATCCATCAGGGAGACCCTTTCCATCTCCCCCTGGAAAACCCTTCCCCTGTGGGGGGCCAATCTGGCCGGCCCTGTGGTCCGGAAGTATATCTCCCTGTGAAGGTCGAAAAGGAAATATGATCGAGATTCAAATTCCCATGCCGGTTCTGGTCAGCGTTGACGATGTGGGCTGGTGGTCGGGGCAGGACGGGTCTTCCGTAAATCAGCCCTTTCGCACCGGTATGAAAAGGTCCCATGTCCCGGAAGATTACCAGGCCCTGGCCGCCCTGGGCAAGGCCCTGGACATGAAGATCCCCGCAGGCTTTGTCCTGTGTGAGTGGGACAAAACCGGTCTGTTGAAGAGCCTGCCCTCTGCCACCTGGATGGGGGATCAATGGCAAGGGTTTTCCCAAAACAGGGCGGAAAAGGAAAAGGCCGCCTGGATTATTAAAGAGGCTAAATCTTTTCTTGAGCCTGCCCTCCACGGCATCGGCCATGAATTCTGGATCAAGGGGAAAATGGACAGAAGCGAGTTTCATACCCCATCCGGGAAGATGCGGCCTCCCGATGAAGTGGATAAACATCTGGAATATTTCTTCAGACTCATGGAACAAACCGGCCTGGACACAGGGGTAAGACTCTTTATCCCCCCGGCCCTGAACCATAGTTTCGGAGACGAAAGATTCCAGAAAATCGCCGCTTCTTACGGGATCCAATATGTCTTCCTGGTATTTGAGCGGGCAAGATGCCATGCCCGGCCCCAGTTCCCGGGGGCGGCATGGGAAAACAATGTCGTTCTTCTGGAGCGGGGGGCATCGGCTGTCCCGTGGAACCGGACATCCCCCCGGCCGGAATTCGGATTTGACCATCCCATCCTCCCCCTGCACTGGGCCAATCTCCTCAACGAAGATCCGGCAAAAAACCTGGATGGGATCCATGCCTGGGCCGAGTTCATCCGGACCGGAGCCCGGGAAAAGGGGCGGGTACTGGTCCGGGACATTGCTTCCTGCCTGACCCAGTACCTGAACGCGACCCAGTCCGGGATTCGGCAGGAGGGAAGGGATTATATCATCCACATGGACTGGATCCAAAGGGTGCCAAAGTCTGCCCTGGGAGACGAGATTTTTTTTGCGGTCAAAAAACCAGGGCCCGGGGTGATGAAGATCTTTGGAGCGGTCGAAAAAGAGCCTTCCCGGCCGGCAGAGAACAGGTTTTTGAAACTGGGTCTGCCCGAATCGGGAAAAGTGGTGATCCGTCTCGAGAAAACGGCCTGAGCGGTTGGATTGTTGGGATCTCTAGCGGTTCTTAAAATAAGATTCCGATTCATGCCGTCAGGAGCAAAGATTTTGCGCTCATTCTCGAAAATCATCCATGATTTTCTCCGAGGAGGAATCCCTTCTCCAGCGGCGTCCTGCCGTCCGAAGAAATCCAATCCGCGAAAACCTCTACTCCTCCCTGAGTCCGGGCTCAGTCCAAATATAAGGTTAAAACAAAGGAACATAGTTTTGAGAACCGATGTATTCAGAATATTGATACGTATTGAAAAACATATCAGTATTTTCGTTTTGACAAGGGAGCCCGGGTTTTTATATTTCCCATGGATACGCGGGAAAAGGGGAAATATGAAAATCCATCATATACTGGAAAGGGGAACGGCCCGGATAAACGAGGACTGTCTGGTAATTGAGGACAATATCTTCGGAGTCTTTGACGGGGCTACCAGCCTGGACAGACAGACATTTGAACAGGGAAAGACCGGGGGAATGATCGCATCCCAAACGGCCCGGTCCGTGTTCAGGAAGAACCATTATCCCCTGGGGCAACTGGCCCGGAAGGCCAATCAGGAGATCATGAATCAGATGATCCGGCACGGGGTGGATATCTCCAGAAAGGAAAGCCTCTGGAGTACCAGTGCCGCCGTGGTCCGGGTAAAGGAGAGGGTTTTGGAATGGGTCCGGACAGGGGATGCAGTGATCCTGCTGGTCTATGAAGACGGCTCCCACCGGGTCCTGGCGGACCGGGAAGACCATGACCATGAAACCCTGACCCTGTGGAAGGATATGGTTGAGGACCGGATTGGAACGGATCCTGCCGGCCCCGGGAGGACCGGGTCCGGAACAGGGGATCGGGACAGGGCTCTGCCCCCTATCCACCAGGCCCTGGCCGGCCAGATTCAAAAGGTCCGTTCGGGCATGAACATCACCTACGGGGTCCTCAACGGTGAAAAAGAAGCCGAGCCTTTTCTATACCAGGGAACCGAGTCCCTGGACCGGGTCAGGGACGTGCTTTTGTTTACCGACGGCCTGTCCCTTCCCAGGGAAACTCCGGAAAAAAAGAGGGATTTCACCTCTCTGGTAAAGGATTATCTTTTACTGGGCCTTGAGGGACTCAAAACCAAGATCCGGGAAAAAGAGAAAAAAGACCCCTTTTGTCTTGCTTTTCCCCGGTTCAAATGTCACGACGATATCGCCGCCATTGCCATCACCTTTTGACCTTTTCGTACACGCTCTCCATTCTTGAAAAAACCTTTTCCCAGGTATAGGCTTTTGTGATTTCCCGGGCCCGGGCCATGTCCGGCTGCCTTTTTTTCAATGTCTTTTGTATGCTATTTTCCAGGGCCTCTGCCAGGGCCTGTTCCAGAAGGGGAATATCCTTTTGAAAAGGGGTGTCAACGGTTTCAAGGGGAGGGAGTTCCAGAAGGTCCACCATGTCGGACCGGACCGATCCCAGGATCTCCCGGGTTCCCGGGAGGGCCGTGGTCAGGATCCGGCAGCCCGATGACAGGGCCTCCATGAGTACCAGGGGCAGGCCTTCAAAAAAAGAAGGAAGGACAAAGATATGGGATTTTCTCATGAGTCGGGCCAGTTCATGGTGAGGCAGGGGGCCGTGGACAATGACCCGCTCTCCCAGGGACCGGGCCAGGTCCAGGCACTCCTTTTCTTCCCGGCCGGAGCCCGACCCGGCCAGGTGGAGACGAAAGTTTTGGGCGAAGATTTTTTTAAGGGAGGCAAGCAGCCAGGGAACCCCTTTTGCCCGGCTCAGTTTTCCGGCATAGACGATTTCAACGGGCCCTTTATCCGGTTTGGGAGCTGAAAAAAAGAGTTCATTGTCAAATCCTCCGCCAACCAGGTGGAGTTTCTCCGGGGCAACCCTGTGAACGGCCCGGATCTGATCTTTCTGGTGGCGGCTCAGGCAGAAAATGGCGTCGATTTCCCGGATGGCGTCCCCCATCCTGGGATCCGTTTCCGGACACAGAGAGAACTGGCGCAGGCAGGTTCCGTGGCAGGAGGTTACCATGGGGCGGTCCCCAAAAACCTTTCTGGCGATTTTGGAGACGATCCAGAGGTGGTGGGAATGGATGATGTCCGGTGCAAACCTGTCCCGGGCCTCTTGAATGACCCTTTTAAAGGCAGCCTCATACGCTTTCAGGCGGTCCAACCCCATGGAGGAAAAAACCGTGGACGGGTAGGGCATGACATCGCTCATGCCCGGCAGGGGAAACTCAAGGTCAATGCCGTTGAACCGGACAAAGCAGGCATGATCCGGGGGAATCAGGGAGGGATCCAGTTCAAACCCGTCCTGGATTCCAGCGATCAGGAAATTTTCATGTCCCCTGTCCCCGGCCTGTTTTATGATGGCCTGGATGGTCTTTCCCGACCCGGTAAAATCCGGCATCTGGCTTAAGATATGGAGAATTTTCATATTGCCGCTTCTAAAGGATGATTCCCTTTGATTCTTCCGGTTAGGGCCTGGATTTTTTCAAAAAGCCCTTGAGCTGGGCCACGTGCTGTTTTTCCTCTTCAATGATCTGGTCGATCTTTTCCCGGCCGAGTTTAGGGGGGACCAGGTCTTTGATCCCCAGGTAAAAGAGGATGGATTCCTTTTCCAGGCCGATGGCCGTGGTGATGATCTCCTCCATGGTCTCCTCTCCGGTAAAGCGCTCGGCGATCTCCGGGTCCCCTTCCCCCCCGTGGCCGTCTGCCATGGCCCTGAGGTAAAGGACCAGTTCTTCATCCGGATCGAAAACGGTCTGTGATTTTTCCAGGTCAGACACCTTATTCTTCATTTTTTCAAACCGCTCTTTGTGCCGGTCCTCCATCCGGGCCAGGGTAATTAAAAAGTTTTTATCCGGCCCGTCCTGAAACTCTGCTGCTTTCCGGTAAAATGCAGCCCCGTTTTCTTCAATCCGGATGGCCATGTCAAACACTTCCTGGGCATTAAAATCATATGCCATGGGCAAACTCCTTAAGATAATGGTTGAACTTCCTATGTCTTTCGGCTGTCTCCCGGTCCCGGGAATCTTAAATTCAAGATCCTGTAGATCTGCAATGCTTCTTGCTATGACCTTAAGCGTTAGCAAAAATGCATGGGGATTGCAATATCAGGGAGAAAGTTTCACTTTTGATCCTTCAGGCCGAACTTGCCATTGGAAATCCTGTGGTTACCTTTGGTATCAAGATCTTTTGATCGATTTAACCCATCAACAATCCGGAAAAAAAGATATGCACATGGTCCGGAACCATGAAAATCAAATGAAAAGGAGGCTCCCATGAGCTTGGAAGAATATTTTGAAACCACCGCGGGAACCGGAATCCTGGCAACTTCGGACAGAGACGGAAAAGTGGATGCAGCCGTGTATTCTCGGCCCCACTTCATGGAGGACGGTTCCATGGCCCTTATCATGAGGGACAGGCTTTCCCACGCCAACCTCCAGGACAATCCCCAGGCAGCATTTTTATTTGTTCAGGAGGGAAAAGGATACCAGGGCAAGCGCCTTTTCCTGACCCGGGTCAGGGAAGAAAAAAACAGTGATCTGTTGTTCAGGCTCCGCCAGCGGACCTATCCTGAAAAAGACCCCTTCCCCGGCGATCCTCTGTTTCTGGTGTTTTTTAAAATTGAAAAAGAGCTGCCCCTGATCGGGCCTGGAGACGAAGTTTCGTGAATTGTGAAAACCCCCTGACCCTTCCTGCCCCCCTTTTTTATCCGGAAAAGGGGGGCAGGAAAAAAGACTCGATTTTAAACGAAATTCCATGAATGATCCGTTTCAGGGTCTGGTACAGACAAGGACATCAGCCGGCGGATCCTTTGGCCGGTCGGGGGATGGGTGTTCATGATCTGACCGGAAGGGCTGTGAAAAAGACGGAGGGGATGGACTCTTTTCTGGTATGCCTCAATCCGGGACAATGCCGACGCCAATGCCCGGGGATTTCCGGTCAGGGCGGCACTGTCCAGGTCTGCATTGTATTCGCGGGTCCGGGACAGGGCCAGGTGAAGGAAGAGGCTCAGGCCCGGCGCAAAAACCAGGAAGAGAAAAGGTCCCAGGGGAAGATGGAGACGTCCGAGCAGGATCATGGGAAGAGACACCAGCATCAGAAACTGACCGGCCAGGGAGAGATAATAGATCAGCCTGCCAAACAGGGCCGAGGCTGCCATGACCCGCATATCATTGTTGCGGATATGGGCGATTTCATGGCCGAGGATGCCGGCCACCTCATCCGGGTCAAGGAGCCTTAACAGACCTTGGGAGATGCCTATGGCCGGATCTTCAGGGGTTCCCGCAGCAAAAGCATTGAGTTTGGCCGTGGGCAGAACATAGAGGGCAGGCATCTGTTTGAGGCCGGCCCGCTGGGCAAGGGTCCGGGTGAGCCGGTAAAGTGCGGGGCCGGCCTGGGGGTGGAGAGGCCTTGCCCTGGCTGCCCTCATGATCAGGTAAGAGGGAAGGTTCGGGGTCAGGACCAGGCCCAGAACCGTTAATATGAGGGCGGTTTTAAATCCGGCCGCTCCCGCAATCATCCATCCGAGAAGGCCCAGGATTCCGGCCATGGATACCAGCATCAACCCGGTGTGCACCAGAATATTGATTTTATTTTTTTTCAGGTATGCAGGGTTCATTTCAGGAACCTCCTTTTCTTGTCTTTTCTAAAAAATAAATCATTTCATTACTTTGTCAAAAAAAATAAAAAAAGTAATGTCATATTATTTGAAGGATGCCCAAAGCACGACCCTGCGGGTCTGAATCGGTTTTGCATTCCTGCTCCTCTTCCCCCCAGATCTGTTGCATTCCTGCCTTTCCCCAAGCACCTCCTCAAATCCTTGGCAATGAATTCGGAGTAAGTCTTTGAAATAAAATGAAATTTTTTTTTGCAGGCTGCCCGGGATATTTGGTGTGTAATTTGCATTATTTGTATTCGGTCTAATGATCCATTCGTGGAGATGGGAATCTTACAAAAATCGACTTAAAAAGGAGTGATTATGACAAATCTGTTGAAAAAAATCTTTGCCCTGGCCTTTGCTCTGGTTTGGGTTGCCCTGGTTCCCCTGTCTGCCCAGGCAGCCCCCAAGGGCAAACTGATCATCTTTCATGCCGGGAGCCTGACCGTTCCCTTTGCCAAGATTGAAAAGGCCTTTGAAGCCCAATACCCCGGAGTGGACGTACTCCGGGAGGCCGGGGGCAGTACCAAGATGGCCCGGATGATTTCAGAGGTCGGAAAGAAGGCCGATATCATGGCATCGGCCGATTACAAGGTCATTGACAATAACCTGATCCCCAAATTCGCTGGCTGGAACGTCAGGTTTGCCTCCAACCAGCTGGTCCTCTGTTATACGGACCAGAGCCGGTATGCAAAGGAGATCAACGATAAAAACTGGTATGAGATCCTTCTTAAAAAAGACGTGGTCTGGGGCCATTCCGATCCCAATCTGGATCCCTGCGGCTACAGGAGCCTCATGGTGCTCCAACTGGCTGAGAAATTTTACGGCATGGAGGGCCTTTCCGACCGCCTCATTGCCAACCGCCCAAAGAAGAACGTCCGGCCCAAGTCCGTGGAACTGGTAAATCTTCTTAAAACCGGGAACATGGATTATGCCTGGGAATATCTTTCCGTGGCTATCCAGCATGAACTTAAATTCGTGAAATTGAACGACCACATCAACCTGGGCAATTACAAGTACGATGGTTTTTACAAACAGGCCCGGGTCAAGGTAACCGGGAAAAAACCCAATACCTGGAAGATCCGGACAGGCAAATCCTGCACCTACGGGATCACCCTGATCAAGGACGGGCCCAACCCGGAAGCGGCCAAGGCCTTTCTGGGCTATCTGCTTTCCCCGGAACAGGGATTAAAGGTTCTGGAAGAGATGGGACAGCCCCCGTTCATCCCCTGCCGGGTGCCGGATGAGGCCATGGCGGGAAAACTTCCCGCTGAGATCAAGGAACTGGTGGAAGTGAAAAACTGATCCATGAAACAAATGGAGCCCATAAACTGGCTGTTCATGCTCATCAGCCTGCCCCTGATTCTTCTGCTGACCCTGCCCCTGGTCAAGATGACCTTTGACCCTTCCCTGGGCATGATGAAGGAGACCCTTATGGACCCGGATGTGGTCAATGCCATTGCCCGGTCCGTCGGCCTGTCCCTGTTTGCCGGCTTTCTTGCCTTTGTCATGGGGACTCCTCTGGCCTATCTCCTTGCCAGGAAGCGGCTGCCGGGTAAAAAACTGGTTGAGGGAATCATTGATCTTCCCATCATGATCCCCCATCCCGTGATCGGCATAGCCATCCTGGGGTTGGCCGGCAGGAACCATCCCATCGGCCGGTTTCTGGCCGATGTGGGCATTGAAATCATGGGGACCCAAACCGGGCTGGTCAGCGTCCTCCTCTTTGTGGGCCTGCCCTTTTACGTAAACACGGTCAAGGCCGGGTTCGAGAGTATTCCCATCCGGCTGGAAAATGCCTCCCGCACCCTGGGAGCCGGGGCCATGTCAACCTTCTTCAGGGTGACCTTTCCTTTGACCTGGCGCCACATGATTCTGGGGGTGATCATGTGCACGGCCCGGGCCATCAGCGAATTCGGAGCCGTGGTCATCGTGGCCTACCATCCCATGACCGCGCCGGTGATCATCTACGAGCGTTTTACCGCATACGGACTCAAGTACTCCCAGCCCATTGCGGTCTGGCTGATCCTGATTTCCTTTCTTCTCTTTGTCACCCTTCGCATGCTCTCCCGCTCCGCGGATCAACAGGGATAAAACATGATCGATTTGAAAGACATCGGCCTGGTCCTGCCGGATTTTTCCCTTGAGGAGATCAACCTGACCATCCGGGAAAATGATTTTTTTGCCCTGATCGGCCCCACAGGCTCGGGAAAGTCCCTTCTCCTGGAAGGGATCATGGGACTGATGCCCTTTACCAGCGGAAGCCTGATGCTTCGGGACCGCAACATCACGGACCTGCCGCCCGAAAAGAGGAACCTGGCCATCGTGTACCAGGATTTCGCCCTGTTTCCCCATCTTACGGTGAAGCAGAATATCTTTTACGGGGTTCCCTATCAAGGGATACCGGATAAAGAGGCCGGGCAGCGGTTCGATTTTCTGGTCTCTACCCTGGGGCTTTCAGGAATCCTTAAAAGAAGGCCCTATCATTTAAGCGGGGGAGAAAAGCAGAGGGTGGCCCTGGCAAGGGCCCTGATCCTGAATCCCGGGGTCCTTCTTTTGGACGAACCCCTGTCCGCTTTGGACCCGGTCTTCCATGAAGGCGCCAAGGAAATGGTAAAGACCATCCATGATGAAATGGACATGACCATCGTCATGGTTTCCCACGATTTTTCCGACGTGCTCTACCTGGCCAACCGGGGAGCCATTATCCGCAGGGGCCGGATCGTCCAGCAGGGGGATACCCTGGATCTGTTTGAACGGCCCAACTCCCGGTTCACAGCCTCTTTTGTTGGCATGAAGAATATCCATGCCGTGGACCCGGGCCGGGGCAGGATCCGGATCCGGGAGAATCGTCTTGAAATTCAGGCGGCCCGGGTTCCGGACCCGGGGATCGGGCACATGGGAATCCGGCCCGAGGATATCCAGCTTAAGGCCAACGGATCCATGGAGTTCCAAAACAGTTTTTCAGGGGAAATCACCCGGATCTCCAGCCACAACGTCTTTTTAAATGTTCACCTGAAGGCAGGAGAAATGGGATTTGAAGCTGTCTGGCCCAGGAGCCATCTCCGGGATTACGGGATAGCCCCCGGCAAGACCGTCTCTTTTGGGTTCCATCCTGAGGCGGTTCATTTTTTTAATTGAGAATTAAGAATGAATAATTAAGAATTGCGGATGGCCCTGACGGGCCGCCTGTTTTATGAAAGCCGGTCGGTGCATCTGGGTGCGGATGTCATAATAAATCGCTTACAGTCCAGATTTTTGAATGCCCGCTTTTCAATAAACAACGGCAGGCTTTAATGTCAGCATACCCATGTTGATATTTTTTACAAAAATCAAGGTAGTACCTGAGCCATTTACGATGGGCCGGGTATTCTTTGGGCTGGGTCTCGCTATTCACCAACAGCCGGTCATATTTTTCAATTGGTGGTGGGGGGACTTTAAGCATGGTATCAAATTTTGATAACGTTAAAAATCTGATGTTATCCAGTTGGACAAAGCAATACTTGACTTTGCAACAACAGTCAATCTATTAAATCTTGAAGGATATACAGAACCACACATTATATTGTTCACTCGGACATACGTGGGCGGGCTGGAAAATCACTTGATTATATGGTACGGCTCGAAGCTAAAGCTTCAGCCGTAGTCAAAGGTGAATTTACCACCCCACAACCCCGGGCCGTTGAACAAACCCGCTACACACGGCCAAAGGCCCGTGAGCTCAATATTAACTCTTTAAAATGGAACAATCATGCTCCAAATTATTTCTGGAAAATTCTTTGAAAGTGATGACAGGTTCATACATGAAGGAAGATGAACCGCAGATTTTCATAATGAGGTTAGTTTTTTAATAGGAGACGGATGAATAAACATTGTGATTTACACCTTCATTTAAGTGGAAGCATTTCAAAAGAATTATTAATTGAATTTGCCAAATCAGATGATAATAAAAAAGCCATTGACGACATTGAAACAGCAGATGTCCTAAAAATGTTTAAGATTATTCACGACCTTACAAATTCACCAGAACGAATTGAAGCGTCTACAGAAAATGTTATCAACACAAGCACTGCTGATTATTTAGAAATTCGCACAACGCCTCGATATTTCTCTTCCACAACACCTTTACGACACAGTGTGGGGGCTTTTGTGGCAGGCCTGAAAAAACATCCAAAAAAGGCAAAAGGCTTACTTTCTATTAATAGATACATGCATGATGTAAAAAGCGCACAAAAAATCATAGAGATCGCTTTGGAATTTCCTGATCATATTGTTGGGATTGATATATCCGGTATAAACCCAGAAGGCATTCGAATATTGCAGGGAGACGATCTCAAACAAATTGTTGAGACTATTTTAAATAGTTCATTGGGATTGGCTATACACATTGGAGAGTTAAATTTAGAAAAGGATAGCATTGATAGTACCATTGCCTTAAATGCAATAGATCAATGGCTTGACCAAAATCAAATAGACTGTTTTGGGAAAATCAGGCTTGGTCATGCTCTTTTCTTGGAAGAAGATCACAAAAGAATAATTCGTAAACATCGATTGCCCATTGAAATTTGCCCTTCCTGCCATCGCTATCTTGGTGCTTGGAATAAAAGTGAAGGGCATCCTGTCCAACAGGTTTATTCTGATAAAGATTCTCCAATTGTAATTGGCACTGACGATACTTTAATTTTCTCGACCAATTTTCAAAGGGAGCTGGCGTTAGCCAGAAAAGAGTTGCCATATAGCCTGGAAAATCAGTGCAACTATAGGTTTACCCATAATCCATAATTCATAATGGGGTCGGCCCACACCAACCGATTGAAATAACAAGGAATAATCTTTAAAAATACCCCGATTTGGGGGCTATATTCCATTTTTCGGGGTCAAAACGAGCATTATAGGAAAACCAGAACGAATAGTTAAACAAGCCAAATGAAGACGGATAAACCGCTTATTTGGAAAGGTTAAATGGAAAAATTGAATACAAGGTTAATAAAAAAATCAATAGAGTAATTCAACGATTAAAATGACTTCAGGACGGAATAAAAAAAAGCCCCTAATTCAAAAAATGTCAAAAATGGATAGAACATTGTTTCAGTTCGTCCTTGGAGCGATTTAATTGACTTCAGTACCAGAAAGATAAAAATGCATTTTTCAATATTTTGGGAGTAGTTAAAAACCAGATGTCATTTCAATTATTTGAAAATAAACAACTTCAGAGCGTAAGAAATATTTAACAAATGGAAATAATGATAAAAATTAAAGAGATATCTTCAGACTTGGTCCCCAAAAAACTATTACTAGAAGCGGACCCATCAATTGAACGCGTAAATCAATATTTAAAAGATTCATTATGCTACGTGGCTGTATTCCAAAAAGAAATTGTTGGAGTCTGTGTTTTAAAACCCATAGATAAAAACAAAATTGAGTTATTCAATATCGCTGTCTTACCAGAAAACCAGAAATCAGGTATTGGGTCACAATTACTCAAATTTGTTATAGACAAAGTTAAAGAGAAGAATTTTGGATCAGTGGAATTAGGAACTGGTACATTTGGTTATCAATTGACATTTTATCAACGTTTTGACTTTCGAGTGGACTCAATAATCAAAGACCATTTCATCAACAACTATGATGAACCAATTTTTGAAAATGGAATCCAACTAAAAGACATGTTGAGACTTATTCTGAAACTGAGGTAAAAATCATTTAACAAGTGGATGCAGCCGTTTTTACCCGCCAAAAGCGGCGGTTAAAACGGTTGATCCTGGTGTTCACGGCGGCTGCTCCGCCGTGAACGCGGTGCTGACTTCGTCCAGCCCCTTGCTCCGGCGCTCCGCGCCAGAACAAGAAACTGGACCGGACACCGTGCACCGATCAGCACCGCGTTTTTTTTGCTTGCTCAAGGCATGACGCCTGCAGCCGGACTGTCTTTCCTTGTTGCGGGTTCCACGACAACTTTACCGGCCATGGCTGTCGTTTGGACACTGGTTAACCATCGCATTTTTATCCTGTATGTATCTTTTTCCCTGGCTGGTGCCATACTATTGGGATACGCAAACCTTATTTGGGGATAAAAATGACTGTCTTTGAAAGGTTGTCCCAATCTTAAAAACGATTGACTTTCCAGGCAAACTCATTATATAGACTCATTATATAATGATCCTATATAAGCAGGGAATGCCATGCCAAGAAAAACGCAATTTACAGCCGAAGAGATTGTTAAAGCAGCCTTTAGTCTTGTTAGAAAAGGGGGTTGGGAGGCACTGTCTGTAACGGCTGTTGCTAAAAAAATCGGGAGTTCCACCATGCCCGTATATTCCTATTTCAATAGCTTGGACAACCTTAAAAAAGCTGTGGCATCAAAGGGGTGGGAGCTGCTTTTGGAATATGAAACAAAAGAATATACCGGAGATCCCTGGGTTGACCAGGCCATCGGGTATGTCAGTTTTGCAATGGCAGAAAAAAAATTATTTTTTTGCATGTTCGATGCAAAGAATATTGATCTTCAGACTCAAATGCGTAAGGCACACTGGGATTATCTAGGTGGATTGCTCAGCGGCTATGAGGGATTCAAAGGGCTGAAATTAGAAGAGGTCCTCTTAATACGCCATACAAGAGTCATGTTTACTCACGGGCTTGCTACTTCTGCCATCGCCGATTGGGGTACACCATTAAAAACAGAAGGGATGCTGGAACATAATGTAACGGCAGCTAGCCAGGCCATATTAGAAGGATATAAAACAACTTACAACTGTGCGGACAAGAGTATTGCCTTTATTGACAAACAAATAAAACATTTAATCCAGAAAAAGGCGGAATTCACCAAGGAAAAAACTAAGAAACCATAAAATCAGGCGATTCGCCTCAAATTGTGCACAACACGCCATTTCCATTAAGGATTTATATGCACTCTCAAAATCGTAACAACAGACGATTTGGTCTTTTTTTTCTTTTCATCGTGCTGGCAATACCGTCTGTCCTTGCCTATTATGTATCAACGCCATACCATCAGGAATATTTTAAAGAATTCGTTCAAGAACGTGCCCGAAGATTTGGACACAATATGATGGGTGACCAGGGCACGAAATACGAGTACGCGCCAGACCTTCCAATAGTTTCAAAAGAGCGTGTCCTGCTTGCAAAAGACAACAAGATTATTATTGATAGGACCTGCATTGTTTTTAAAAATTTAAAAAAAGATATGGTTGAAATCGATCTGTATCTGCTTGAATTAGATCCAGACGTACCGTATTCTCTTACTTTTTTGAAAAAAGACATGAATAAAGGGATCAGATTGGGAAATAATAGATTCCGCTTGATTTCAGTCAATGAAAAAAAATTAAAGCTTAAAAGGCTTGAATCCTACCACACTCGATAGTCATTATCCGGTATACTTTTTACCCATCTGTGTTCGCAGGGGGTTGCGGTAAGCGCATTGCACTGCAACCTTGTTGCCTTCTGGGAACTTCCATGATTTCTGCAACGCCGGGATAAATTAAAAAAGCGCTTGACTTTCCGGGCGGATGAATAATATAGACTCATTATATAATAAGTCTATACAATAACTCATTGTAAAATTTGACAAAAGGTTTTTCCACAGCGGAAATTTTTATCGATCAAGTCACCTTTTAAACAAGGAGGAGGGTATGAAAAACGTATTATCGGTTTCCGGATTTATCATGATCTTACTATTCGTGTTTTCCTTTTCAGGCATTGCCATGGCAGAAGAAAAGGCGGTAAAAGCCGAATGTATTGAAAAGTGCAGGGAAGCTGCAAAACAAATCAAAGAAATCGGCCTTGACGCGGTTCTGAAAAAGCTGTCAGACAAGGACGGAGAATTTGTCTGGAAAGATTCATATGTCTTCTGTTTTAACGACACAAAAATACTGGCACATCCGGTAAGCCTTATTGTCGGCATGAGTACATCAACCATCAGAGACAGCAATGGTTTGCTCTATATGAAAGAAATGATAGATCTTGCCACCGCCAAAGGCGATGGATGGGTCAACTATATGTATGTGAACCGGAAATCAAGTGACCCGAACCCCCAGCCGAAAACAAGCTATGTACTGCATGTGCCCGAAGAACAAGTCTTCCTTGGGGCAGGAATATTTGAATAAAATCAATCCCTAAGACCGGGACTTATTCCTGAATCGATACCGGTCACAAAGCCCCCTGCCGCTGTTTTTTTGTTTCAAAGGCTTTTGACATTTCAAGAATATGCATCCTTGGCAAAAAGTTCAGAACGGCTGCAGAATTTAAACCCTTGAAAAAGGAGGACGGTTCATGACGCATTTCAGGCAATGTCTTCAACGATGTGCAGCCCTCATTTTCATTGGCGCTTTTTTCTGCTGTGGGAAACCTGCGACCCACCCCCTCCCCACCGTTGCTCCTGTTTATTACAGATCCGCCCTTGAGCTGGCAGGCGCCATTCGGCAAGGTGAGATAAGCGCAAGTGAACTGCTCGACCACTACCTTTCGCGCATAAAGCGCTATAACGGTGCCGTCAATGCGGTGGTGGCCATGGATGTAAACAAGGCCAGGGCGAGAGCGGCCCAGGCTGACAAAGCACTCGCCAGGGGTGAGATATGGGGACCGCTTCATGGCTTGCCCATGACGGTAAAAGAGGCCTACGAAGTGGTCGGCATGCCTGCCACCGCAGGAGATCCTGAATTTAAGAACCACATGCCAAAGCAAAATGCCATTGCGGTTCAACGCCTCATCGACGCGGGTGCCATCGTCTTTGGCAAAACAAATATGCCGTTCCATGCCAAGGATTTCCAAACCTTCAATAAAGTCTATGGGACGACGAATAATCCATGGGATTTAGCCCGAACGCCCGGCGGTTCATCCGGCGGTTCGGCAGCGGCGCTGGCCATGGGTTTTACGTCCCTTGAACTGGGCAGCGACATCGCAGGCTCACTTCGGATTCCGGCTCATTTCACAGGGATTTACGCACACAAGCCGACATTTGGAATCATTCCAAGATTCGGGCATCTCCCACCGCTGCCCAGCAGGGCCACTCCCCACACAATGCCGCAAAGACCGCTTTCTGTTGCCGGGCCCATGGCCCGGAGTGCAGAAGATTTGGAGCTGGCCATGGACATTTTGACGACCTCGGGCAAATCAGATAAGGATGTCATCCGTCCGGATCTTTTACCTGCGCCCCAAAAGCCACTCCAGGAGTATCGGGTCGCTGTATGGTTTACAGATCCCTATTCCGAAGCCGAAGTTGATGCTCAGGTCATGCCGGTTCTTCTAAAATCAGTTAACAAGCTGCTTAACGCCGGTGTTCAGGTCAATGAAACGGCCCGTCCCGGTATTGATCTGAGGGAAAGCCTCCTGATGTTCCTGGATATCTATTATCAGAAGGGACACTTGCCCCTGGCCGGAGAGCTTGTTGACAGGCAGGAAAAGATGCAGGCCAAGTGGGCCAGATTCTTTGAAACCTATGATGTCCTGTTGGCTCCGGTCACACCCACCGTGGCGTTTCTACATGATCAGACCCAACCCAAGGAGGCGCGCGAACTGGTTATAAACGGAAAACGCCGTTCCTACATGGCCAGTAACTTTGCCTGGACCCTGATGGCTGTGGTGGCCGGCCTGCCGGCCACCACAGCGCCGGTTGGATTGAGCGATTCAGGCCTGCCGGTGGGAATCCAGATTATCGGCGCCAGGTTAGAGGACCGAAAAACCATCGCTTTTGCAAAGGAGTTGTCCAAACTTGTCGGAGGGTTCGTGGCACCGCCGGCCTATGGAGAGTGACTTCGATAGTCTTGGGTCGGGCTCGCGTAACTATTTAATATTGTATTGCTTTTGTTCAAAATACATGATTTATTCTAGCCTTGGGTTAAGATTTTTGACCCCAAAAACAGCATTTTAAGAATATAATACGGGTTTCAACAATGCTCTTGCAAGGGATCGCAAAAGCCGCGACCGCTGAAGAGCAACGTTGAGGCTGTAGAAAAAGGTTGAAAACACTGGAGATTCTTATCAATTTGTGCTAGATTTTTCTTTAAAACAAATAGAAAAACCGCAGACGAAATAAGAGTAAAAAATGGCCAAATACAAAGACTATTCATACGATCAGGGTGTTTTCCTTCCGGTTTATTTTGACAAACAGATCCTCCCAGGCACTTTTGAATATACCCTCAGTCATTTGATTGACAATGAACTGGATTTAAGTGTTTTTGACAAACGGTATAGAAACGATGATACCGGGGCTCCTGCCTATGATCCCAGGATTCTTTTAAAAATAATTCTTTATGCTTACTCAAGGGGCATCACATCCAGCCGGAAAATCTCCCAATGCTGCGAAGAAAACATTATCTTCATGGCCCTGTCCGCTCATACAAGACCTCATTTCACGACCATCGCTGATTTTGTTTCCAGCCAGGATGAAGAGGCTGTCGCTCTGTTTCAAGAAATCATCCTTATCTGCGATGAGATGAACCTGATCGGCAGGGAAATGTTTGCTGTGGACGGCTGTAAGCTGCCTTCCAATGCCTCAAAGGAATGGAGCGGCACCAAGGCCGATTTTAAGAAAAAAGCCCTTAAACTTGAAAAAGCCATAGAACATATCATTGAAAAGCACCGGCAAATCGATGACATTGAAGAGAAAAACAATATCATCGAGTCCGATGCAAAGTATATGGCAACGCTTCAAAAGCAGATTAAAAAGATCCGTGAATGGGTAAACGACAATGATGATAAACCGGGTGCCGGTGGCAAACCCATAAAGTCCAACATCACTGATAACGATTCTGCCAAAATGAAATCATCAAAGGGTTATATCCAGGGATACAACGGCCTGGCCATGGTGGACAGCAAACATCAAGTGATTGTGGGTGCCGAAGCCTATGGAAAAGGGCCAGAACAGGATTTGTTGAAACCGATGATTGAATCCACAAAGGGCAATCTGGAAGATAGTGTTTTTGAAAAGACCCTTTTGACAGCAGACAGCGGATTTCACACCAAGGACAATATGGATATGCTGGCTAAAGAAGGGATTGACGCCTATGTGGCCGATAACCGGTTCCGCAAACGAGATCCCCGGTTTAAAGATAATGACCGCTACAAAGAAAGGCATCGTAAAGAGATCGCAGGAAAACGGAAAAAATCCCAATTGTATTCAAAAGAAGACTTCTATTTTGATCCTGATTTTAAATTTTGCATGTGTCCGGCCGGAAAGCGGCTTTACCGAAGTGGCAGAGGTTTCGATACCCAGGGCAATTTTGTAACGCGATTCAAGGCGCCTAAATCCGCTTGCGGCCCTTGTAAGCTCAGATCAAAATGCCTTCGTCATCCAGACAGATCTCCCAAGAGATCGGTGGCATATTTTCATAGCGGGACAAAGAACAAAGATGCCCCGGACACAGCCACGGAAAGGATGAAACAAAAAATCGACTCCGCCTTGGGTCGGATGATTTATTCCAAGCGGCTCGGGACAGTAGAACCGGTGTTTGGCCATATTCGGCATACGATAAAGTTGGACAGGTTCACTTTGAGAGGGAAAATCAAGGTTAATTGTCAATGGCTGCTGTTCTGCGCTTTGCATAATTTGAAAAAGATACATCGGTATGGTTCGATCCCAGCCACATAAAGGAAGGGCATGGGGGAACAGATCTCTCTTTATCAGAGGCTGATATTGCGGTCTTAAGAAACAGTTACAATAGCGTAATCGATTTTAACGACAGAATTAACATAGAATAATAAAAAACAAGAGGCTGAGAATAATTTCATAGCGGCAAATGACTACCGCCTAAAAATGACTTATTCTACAGACTCGTTAAAATCGCCTTTTTTTCGAAATTTTGAGAAATAGGAGGCCCCACAATATGTCCATTATGCAGTAGGTCCATCAAAGATTGTAAAAGAATTGCTTTGAATTGTTAAGGGTCGTTTTTGTGTCAAGACTCAAGATAACCACCAGAATGGTGGGTTTTCATGATGCCGGTGAATTCCGGGGAACAGCTCCCCCCCCGGGGGGGGGGGTAAAGATATTGGTGGAGAGGAATAAAGCCGGATACGAGGTTCCTACCCAGGTTCTTTAAAAGGATGAGGCCGGGTACCCGGCCTCATGCATATTCAACAAAGGGCTGCGAAGCAACCTCAATTTTTAATTTTTAATTCTTAAATATTCATTGCCTTACATGGGCGTATTGGGCACCAGGTCCCAGATGCCGCAGGGGCAGGCCCCGGCGCAGAATCCGCATCCAATGCATTTGTTTTCGTCCACCTGGTACTCAAATCCGCCTTTGCCCAGATCGGCCCGGGAGATGGCGGCTTCCGGACATACGGCCACGCAGATGCCGCAGTCCCGGCAGTTGCCGCAGGAGGCGCAGTCCGCCCCGCAGTCTGCCATGGTATTGGCGTTTTTCCTGGGATCGTAATATGCCAGGTTGACCCTTTCCTTGGGAATCATGGGGAGGATCTCTCCCAGCCCGGGATCTTTTCCGGAAAGCATCTGATCAATGGCCTGGGCCGCTCTTTTTCCCATGCCGATGGCGTCGGTGATCAGGCCCGGGGCCACGATATCCCCGATGGCAAAGACCTTGGGATCCGAGGTCGCTCCCAGTGGATCCACGGAGACAAACCCGTTCTTGAGTTCAATTTCCTCCCCCATGAAATCCAGGTCAGGCACGTCTCCGATGGAGACAACCACGGTGTCGGCCCGGAGCAGCTTGCCGTCCTCAAGAACCACCCCTTCTTTGGTGATCTCTTTGGTAAACAGGGGCCATTTGAATTTGGCGCCGCATTTTTTTGCATCCTCTTTTTCCTTGCCAAATGCGGCAGGCTTCTGGACATCGATGAGGGTGATGTCTCTGGCCCCCAGGCGGTGGGCTTCCGTGGCCACGTCGCATCCCACATTCCCGGCTCCGATGATGAGGATCTTCTTGCCCGGATCAAAGGAAGCGGTTTTGGCTTTTTCCAGAAAGTCATTGGCAAACCGGGCATTTTCAATGCCGGGCAAGGGCAGGGTCCTGGGTCTTCCGGCCCCGGCCGCCACAACGGTAAAATCGTATTCGGATTTGATCCTGGAGAACTCCTCGGGATCAATGGTCTGGTCCAGCCGGATATCCGGAATCAGTTTTTTGATCCGGTTCAGCTCTGCCTCCAGGGTTTTTTTGGGAATCCGGGATTCCGGAATCACCTTGGAGATCTTTCCGCCGATGTCGCTGCCCGTGTCAAACATAACCGCGGTGTGACCCTGGAGGGTCAGGTGCCAGGCCGCGGCCAGACCGCCGGGGCCGGTACCGATGACGGCCACCTTTTTATGGGTCTTTTTGGCCGGTTTGGGGGGCTTTATGCTTTCCCCGGCCTTTCCCAGGAGTCTGACGTCAATGGGATTCATGGATTCCATGTTCCGGGTGCAGGATGCCATGCAGGGACTGGGGCAGAGATAGCCGCAGACCGTGGCCGGCAAAGGGGAATGCTCCAGGCCCATGGAGATGGCTTCGTCGATGTTGTCGGCCCTTACCATGGCCCAGCGGTCCTGGACGGGAATCCCGGTGGGGCAGGCGGCCTGGCAGGGGGAGAGATATCTTCCCTGCTCCCAGACCGGTATGTATCTTCTCAAATCCCCCTTGGCAATGAGGGGGATGGTTCCCCTCTGGGTTTCCTGGAGATCTCCGATGAGTCCGCCCCGTCCCAGTTCCCTGTCCCAGACTTCGGTTCTGAAGGCCGCCATGGAAAGCAGTTCATTTCCCAGGGATTTTTCCTGGGGGGATTTGGACACAAGGACCTGCCAGTCAGGCCGGTGGGACAGGGCATTGAAAAGATCGGCCCGGTCGATTTTCTTTAAAAAGACCTTCAGGTTCTCCAGCAGCCAGTCCCAGTCCTTATCCGACATGGGAACGAGCTTGGCATCCTTTTCACTGTATCCTTTCACGCTGCCCCGGACAAAGGCCTTGCCGCCCACCATGCCCACCAGGGGACGGTAGCCCATTACAGGGTCCTTTGCGTCAAATCCATGGCCGCAGATCACGGCAATGCCGCCGGCCATGAATTCACCGAAGTAATCCCCGGCCGCTCCCAGAATCCAGAGTTCAGGAGGTTCAAACCTGGGGTTGTGCTTGGTCATGGTCATGCCCCGGGCCCCGATGGAGCCGCCGATGTAGACCTTTCCCTGGGCCGCGCCGTTCATGGCGCCGTTGGAGGCATTGCCGTGGACCACGATTTCCGCCCCGGCATTGAGCCAGCCGATATCATCCGAGGCCGGTCCCATGACCTCTATTTTGGTATTGGTGTTTCCCAGGGAGCCGGTGCGCTGGCCTGAATGGCCGAGAATCCGAATATGGGTGGTTTTTTTGCCGGCGTCCCAGAGCCTTCCGCCGATGCCGTGCTGGCCGAATGCTTCGATTTCCAGCTTTTTCTGTCCGGACTGGATATGCTGGTGGATGATTTCCTCCAGCACCCTGGACGGGACTCTTTTGTCTTCTCTCTTGCCGGATATATAGATATAGTTATCGGTTTTCATATCAGCCTCCTTTTAAACCACATACTTGATACTGAGGCGTTCCGCTACAGCATGATCATCAATTCCAAGGGCATCGGACATGCCGATGGGAAGAGAAGTGGATCTTCCCAGGGGGGCTACGATCTTCTTGAGTTCCGTGTCAAAGGAGATAAAAAGATCCACGACCCTCTGGGCCACATCTTCGGGATCCAGGCGCCGGTAAAGCCTGGGGTCTTGGGAGGTGATGCCCTTGGGGCAGACCCCCACGTTGCAGACATTGCACCGGTCTTCTTCGGTGCCCACGCACCCGGCCGCGGCCTGCATCACGTATTTCCCGATCTGGACCCCGGAGGCCCCCAGCATGATCAGGGCCGCGGCATTGGCCGCGATATTCCCGTTTTTCCCGATCCCGCCCCCGGCAAATATGGGCACTTCATTCTGCTTGCCGATCTTGGTCAGGTTCAAATAGTTGTCCCGGATACAGGAGGCAATGGGATGGCCCATGTGATCCATGGACACGGAATAGGCAGCCCCTGTCCCTCCGTCCTCGCCGTCAATGGCCAGTCCGGATGCATAGTCGTTCCGGGTCAGGTTGTTGAGCACGGCAAGGGAGGTGGAGGATGCCGAGATCTTGGGATAGACCGGCACCCGGAATCCCCAGGCCATGGACATGGACAGGATCATCTTGGCCACGGACTCTTCAATGGAGTACTGGGTCTGATGGGTGGGGGGGCTGGGCAGGCTCACGCCCTGGGGCACCCCGCGGATGGCGGCAATGAGTTTATTGACCTTATGCCACATCAGAAGCCCGCCGTCCCCGGGTTTGGCGCCCTGGCCGTACTTGATTTCAATGGCGCAGGGGTCTTCCTTCATATGGGGGATGGCATGGATGATCTCGTCCCAGCCAAAATACCCGGACGCGATTTGGAGGATGACGTATTTGAGGAACCTGGACCTTAAGAGCCGGGGCGGGCATCCGCCCTCTCCCGTACACATGCGCACGGGCATGTTCAGTTCCTCGTTCAGGTAGGCCACCCCCATCTGGAGTCCTTCCCACATGGTGGGGGAGAGGGCGCCAAAGGACATGCCGCCGATGATCAAAGGATAGATCTCCCGGACCGGGGGAATCCAGCCCTTTTCCTTGAGCCGCTTCATGTTCTCCCGGGGGGAAAGCACCCTGCCCAGAAGGGTCCGCATTTCAAACTCGTGGCGGCCGGCATCCAGGGCTGGGTCCGTGAGCATGGAGATCCGGGTGAACTTGATCCGGTCGAGAACGGAAAAAGAGGCGTTTCTCCGGCCTCCCCTTCTTCTGGGAACCCCTTTCTGGTTGATATGAAATTTCATCCGGTCCAGCCCCGGGTTTTTGACGGGATGGATGGCATCGTTGGGGCAGGCCATGGTGCACATGGCGCATCCGATACAGGCGTTTTCCACCCGGGTCTTCTGCTGGATGCCGTAAAATACGGCATATTCATTGGATGGGTCATGGGCCTGGTTCACCGATGTCCGCAGATGTCTTTTCCGAAAGACCCCCAGTTCTATGGCTTTGACCGGACAGACCGCTGTGCATTGTCCGCAGAGCGTACACCGTTCGTTGTTATATTGGATCTGCCAGGGCAGATCGTTAAGGCTTAAAGAGGAAGGCTCAAGGCTTCTGTTTGACGACATATATTTACCTCCTGGCGTTCAGGGCTGACAATGGCAGTGTCCAAGTGCATGGGTTGAATATCTTTTGATTTGTCCCGGTCCGGGATTACGGCGTCCAGGCCGCAGATCTCCGAGGAAAAACCGTACATTCCCGGTTTGCCTCCCACGACGCCGGGCCGGAGCTTTTTACGGTCCTGGACCATGAAAATAGAATGGTCGGGCAGGGTGCCGATGACGCAGTTGGGCCCGTCAATGGTCAGGGGACGGCAGGTTCGTTTGAGATGAAATAGGAATTCCGCATTGGGATGGCTTTCCAGATCCTCCCTCTGGAGAGGGGTGATCACATGTTTGTAACCGTCTATTCCCAGGTCCAGTTCCACCATGGAGTAGTGGAGAATATGGGCAAACACCTCGGAGTCGGACTGATATCCGGTGTATTCGGGGATTCCCCTGGAGGTGAGAAAATCCTTGATGGGGATAAAGGCGGTGTTCTCTCCGTTGGTCATGGTGCAATACCCTTTGAGGAAAAAGGGGTGGCAGGCATAGAGATTGATGGCGTAATTGGTGTTCTGCCGGCCCTGGGCCATGATCACCCGGGCATGGAGTTCTTTCCTGTCCAGGCCCAGGTATTGGGCCAGCTGCATGGGATCCCCGATTTCCTTGATCATGATGGTGTCGGGCCAGAAAGAGAACACGATCATGTCCTTTTTCTCTTCCCCCATTTCGCGGATTTTCAGCCGAATGTCTGACAGCCGGGCGGCAATTTCCTCCGGCTCCAGTCCGTCCCAGTGCTCGGGCAGTTCATAGGCCCGGATCAGGTATAGACCCCTTCTGGGGATTCCTTCCACAGCTTTTTTAGGAACTTTCAAGGAGATCTTGTATTTGGTCAGGAACCCCTGGTCCATCATGAAAAGGTCCAGGCGGCGGATGCCCTCTTCACTGAAAATGCCCGATAAAATGGGGCAGTCCTTGATCTCTTCAAAGGGTCCGCCAAGATCCTGGAGCAACAGACCCACGCCGGATCCGTCATGTCCCTCTTTCATGACATCCAGGGCCTTGATGGCGAGCATGGGAGAAACCGGGTCCTTGCTGGTGAGTGCGAATAAACGACACATATATACTCTCCTTGTTCTTTGCAAATGGGCAAAACCGATTTTTCAAAAGTTTCAATTTAAAGGTTAATGAAAAAGCTGTCAATGATTTTAATTATTTTTTTCAGGCAGTTACAAGGTGGGAAAAAGGCGGGATCTCTTGGGAAACCTGAAGATCCAGCCTTGGAATAATTCAGTATTATTAAATTTAATTAAATAGTATTGTGTAAAACCAAAGGGATTCCAAACCGTTTAAACGGCTGCCAGCTTCCGGTACAGGGACAGAGTTTCATCACTCAGGCTGCAGTTGAGTTCTCTTTGCACCCTGGTTTTAAAGTTTTCATATACCCGGCTGACCATGGTCCGGTTCCCGTCCAGGGCATAGTATCTCATCAGGGAACGGACAAGGGTCTCGGAGTAGTGGTCTGTCTTCAGGTATTTCTCCGCAAACCGGATACACTCCTGATACTCTTTTTTCCCGTCATGGAAGGCAATAATGTTTTTAAGGGCGGATAAATAGGCCTGCCGGTATTGTTCCCGTTCCCGGGCGCACCAGTCTTCATAGAGGTCCTCTTCCAGAAAAGGACCCTGGTAAAGGGCTTCGGCCTCTTTAAAAAGGGCTGCGGCCCTTTCCGGCTCTTTTTCGGTTTTTGCCCTTTGAAAAGCCGAGGAAAAGGCTTCAATATCAATCCTACCCTCTTCTCCCGGGTCAATCCGGTAGCAAGGACCGGATCTTTTAATATAGGAGGATTTCACCCCCTTTGAAATTCCGGGCTCCAGGGCCTTTCTCAGGGCGGCCAGGGCCACGTGGAACCGCTGGGCGCTTTTCTGGGGATCTTCATCCGGCCAGAGAAGCTCCATGAGGATCTCCTTGTCCAGGTAGCCCTTGCGGCGCATGCACAAAAGATATTTAAACAGGGTTCTGGCCTTTTTGCTTTTCCATCGAATTTCAGGAATCGGCTCCTCTCCCAGAAAGGCTTTGAACCGGCCGAAAAAATGGGCCCGGATCGGGGGAACCGGTTTTTGCGGGACCAGGGAGAGCATTTCTGTGGCGGCCCTTTGAATTCTCCCGGGGCCCTGCTGTTTTAAAAGCTCCAGTTGCTCCCGGGCCTTCCTGCCCATTTTCGGGATCAGCCGTTTGATATACTTTTCCATGGCATTGACCGCAAGAAGTTCGGCCATCAGGGGAAGGATCCAGGAGGCTTCGGATATGATCCAGGTGTCAAACCCCTCTTCCTCGCTGATTTTAAGGCTGTAGACGATATACTTGAATGCGGTTTCCCTGTGGCCGCGCTCCCAGTAATACCGGGCATAGATCCTGGAAATCCAGGAGATGTGCCAGCCCGAATAGAGCAGTTTCTGCTCTGCATCCTTTAACAGGGCCATGGCTTCCCGGTTGGAGCCCGGGTTCCGGTCAAAAAACAAAAGCTGGGACAGGGCCACTTTCAGCTCGTTTTTAATCAGGGGCATGTCATGGCGGTCCAGGACCTTGATTCCCCTCCTCAGGCTCTGTTCGGCCTCTGCCAGGTTTCCTGCCTTGGTATAGGCCTTGTGGAGAACCAGAAAGGCCTGGGCCTCCCCTTCGGGAAACCGGTTGATCTGAAAGGACTCCAGGCTTTTTTTACACGCTTTAATGGCCCCCAGAACCTGATCCTGTGAAATATCTTTGGTTTCCAGATGGTTCCTGGCAAAAAGCAGGGTTAAAAAAATGGAAAATTCATCAAACCCCCTTTTTTCCAGGTCAAGATCCGCCCCCTGCCGGGCTGCGGCCATGCCCTTTGGGAAAAGTCCCAGGTAAAAACAGGAATAGGAGATGAGAAAATAGCTGGAAAACATGAACCGGTACTGGCCGGCGCCATTAAAAAGGGAGATGGAGCTTTCAGCCAGCTCCATGGCCCTGTGGTAGTTTCCGGAAAAGGCATGCCTGAAGCCCTGGGCCACGGTTATCCATCCCCTTCCCATGTTGAGCGAAACCGGATCGTTAAGTTCCGGCAGGAGTGAAATGGCCTGTCTGGCAAATTTGTCCGCCTCCCCGGTCCTTCTGGAAAGGGTGAGCACCCGGATGAGGTAGCCCATGACGATGATGGTCAGGTAGGGGTCCAGCCGGTTTTTTCCCAGGATCTTTTTATAGGCAAGCTCCGAGCGCTTTAAATCTCCTGTGGACATGTAGTACTCGGCCAGTTCCATCCTGCAGAGGCACTCCCCCTGTTCATCCTTGTTTTTCCGGAATACCTTGAGTACTTTTTCATATCCCTGGACAGCCAGGTTGAGCTGGTTGCACAGTCCGTAATACCCGGCCTGAAGATACTGGAACCAGGGTTCGTCATCCATGTAATGTTCGGGGATGCTGGACAGCAGGGATTTTATGATCTGGGGGCGCCCCTGTTTGATCATGGGCCTTGCCAGGATGTTCAGAAGACGGGAGGCATCTTCAATGTTCCCGGCCAGAATGTGGCTTTTCAGGGCCTCCTGCCCCTGTTCATTTTTTTCATAGAGCCGGGCAGCCCGGTTGTGGAGTTCCAGTATCTCATCCCCGGGAACCGTCATCTCCAGTTTTGCCTGTAAAAATTCCCGGAAAAGGGGGTGAAAGAAAAAACAGGCCCGGTCCGGGTCTGCGGCAAAGGTGAAAAAATGAGAATCCTCAAGATAGGTCAGGATCTGCCGGGCATTTCCAATGCCCAGGAGGGCATTGCAGAAGTCCACCCGAAGCTGGTCAAGAATGGCCGTTTTGGGCAGAAAGTCCTGGACGGCTTTTGGCAGGAAAAGAAAAACATTTTCGTCAAAGTAATTTGAGATCATTCTCTGGGAGCCTTTGAATCCGGCGGCGGTTTCCAGGGGATCAATGCCGTTCCTCAGGATCTGGTGAAACAGGATCAGGCCCGATATCCAGCCCCCTGTTTTTCCATGCAGCAGGTCAACGGATCTGGGGTCCAGGGGCAGGTCCAGGATGTCCTCAAAGAATCTGCTGATCTCCCGGGGGGAAAATACCAGGTCCTTCTCGGTTATGATCAAACCCTGCCGGCCGGCCATGAGCTTGGAGTACCTGAGACCGGGTCCCGGGTTGAAATCCGGGTCCCCAAGGGCAGGCCCCGGATCGGTCCGGCTGATCAAGATGATATGGATATAGGGAATCACCCGGTCCAGAAGGGTCTGGAAAAACAGAACCATATCCGGCTGTTTCTGGATGAAATCATAATCGTCCAGGACCATGAGAAAGTCATTTTTAATGTTTTTTTCAAGCTCAAAAATAAAGCGGTTGATCAGGGAATCGATCTCTGAAGATTTTGATCCGGTGTCAAAAAAACCGGGATAATGGGACCGGATCCCCTCGGCAAGATAACCCAGGAAAATTTCCAGGTCCGTATCTGAATCATCGGACCGGAACCAGAGGCTCTCCATGCCGAGGCTTGAGACGGCCTGGGCAACAAACACGGTCTTCCCGAAACCCGGTCCGGCCGTGACAAGGGTCAGCTTTCTCTCAGGGATGTCCCGTACCAGGGAATCCAGGCCCTGTCTGTGGATGATCCCCGTGGGCCGGGGCCGGGTCAGTTTTGATATCAATTTGGGTTCAATGGAATCCATGGGCCTTTTGTTCCTTGGAAAAGTGAACATCAGTAAATTGAACGGCTTTAAGAATCCAGCGCAGAAAAAAGAAAAGGAGATCTTTGAAGATAAATATATGCGTAAAAAGAGACGGGTTGCAAGAAAAAATATTTAAAAACCAATAATTTAGTTAAAAATTTAGTCTGGTTTAGGACTGGTCTAGGCCGGGTTTAGTTGCCCGGTTTTATGTAAGCCCAATGGGTTCTTCAATCAGGAGTGTTTTCCCAAGAAAGACTCTGATTTCAGGTAACCAAAAAAGAAAGGAGGTGAAATTTGTCCCAAGTGGGTTGAAACCGATCAATTTAACGATCAATCGAAAAAAAGGAGGGGCTTTGTTATGGAACCAAGAACCTGGGTTTTTCTTTTACTGGGGCTCTACATCGTGTATTGCTTCTGGTGGGGGCTGAGGGGTTTTTTTACGGAAAAAACCGCCTCCGGCTACAGCGTTGCCGGGCGTTCCATCCCGTTTATCGCATTTTTGATGGCAGCCACGGCAGCATCCTTTTCCGGCTGGACCTTTGTGGGGCATCCCGGCCTCATCTGGAGTGCCGGACTGGTCTATGCCTTTGCTTCCATGTACGTTTTGACCATTCCCATTACCGGAACCTTTTTTGCCAAGCGGAACTGGCTTTTGGGGAAACGATACGGATTTATCACCCCCGGCGATATGTTTGCCTATTACTATAACAACGAAGCGGTTCGATGGCTCACCGTGGTGGCTGCTTTTCTCTATTCCATTTTTTACTCGGGTCTCCAGCTCATTACTGCGGCCAAACTCTTTTACTGGGTGGCCGGCATCCCCGAGAACTACGGCCTGGTTTTTATCGCCTTTATCGTCTGGTTCTACGTGGTCACAGGAGGCTTAAAAGCCTCCACCTGGGTCGGGGTGGTTCAGTTCTGCCTCCTGGTCTCAGGGATCGTTCTCCTGGGATTCTTTGTGCTTAAATCCGATCTCATCGGGGGATGGTCCGGGCTCACCCAATCCATCCAGACCCTGGACAGCAAGTATACCAGCGTTCCGGGGCTGATCCACTTCGGGCTGGGATCCGGAGGGTGGACTGCGGTCATGATCCTGACCTATACGTTTGCCCTCATGGGCATCCAGTCCTCTCCGGCCTTTACCCTGTGGAACTTCGGCATGGTCAATCCCAAGGCCCTGGCATGGCAGCAGGTCTTCATGTCCACCTTTGTGGTGGGGATCTGCCTGTTCTTTTTTACGGCCTTCCAGGGCATGGGGGCCCGGATCCTTCAGATGGCCGGGGAAATCGCGCCCAAGGTGGACGGTGACGTGGTGCCCATGCTCATGGTGAAATTCCTTCCCGGCCCGGTCCTGGGAATTGTATTCCTGGGGGCCATTGCGGCCATCCACTCCACGGCCGCCCCCTATATCGGTACCGGAGGCACAATCATCCAGCGGGATTTCTGGTGGCGGTACGTCAGGAAACAGGGGGGATCCCATGCCGAACAGATCTGGACCAACCGGATCTTTGCCACCATCCTTGCCTGTGCCGCCGTGGTGGTCAGCCTTACTTCCACCGACGCCATTGTCATGATCGGCGGCTTTGCCACGGCCTTCGGCACCATCATGTACCTGGCCCTCATGGGGGTGCACTGGGGGTTTAAATTCCCTTCAATCGGCGTGGTCCTGGGGCTGATCTCGGCCATCGTGGTCTGTTTTATCACCTATTATATCTACCAATATCCCCTGTCCATCCATACGGCGGGCTGGGGAATTTTCACGGCCCTGGCCGTGGCGTATCTTTGCCGGGCGCTGGGCTTCAAGGACTCGGAGAAAACCCTGCACCGCCAGCAGGAAGTCCGGGACTGGCTGGACAGCGTGGACGCTCCCAGCGAGAAGGGCAGAAAATGGCGCTCCAGGATGAAGATCCTGGTTCCGGTCTGGTTTTTCTTCGCCCTGGGACCCGGAGTGCTCATCGGCAACACCGGGTTTACCTTCTGCGGATTCCCGGCCATCTGGTCCTGGCAGATCCTCTGGTGGATCATCGGGATCGTCATGATGTGGGCCCTTTGTTTTAAGGCGGAAATGGCCACCACTTCCGAGGAGCAGATCCGGCGGGCCGATATTGAAACCCTGGATGTGACCAAGGAGGCGGATGCGATATAGCCGGCAAAACAGGCGGGATCTCCGGTCTCAACAAGACCGGAGCGGGTTTTTGCATTCCGGCTCTAATATGAATTTTATCCCAGGGAGGGAAAGATCATGGCTTTAGAAGACAAGTATCTAATCGCAACGATAATCTTCTGCATTCTATTCACAGCCTCTTTTGGCTGGGGATGGTGGGGATAATTGAGTTGATCGGACAATTTTAGGTATCCCCGGGGCTCCGGCTTATGGTTTCCTCCGGGCCGGAGCCCTTTCACCATTAATGGTGATGACCGCACCCGCCTTCTTTTTTGTTTTTTTTGCCCTGGCACAGGTCAAACATATGGAATAGCTTGAGTTCTCCCTTTTCCAGGAGTTCCAGGTTCTCCGAGATCGTTTCTTTCAGGGCGGCAAATACCTTGATATTGGAATCGTTAAGGCTTCTCTGGGAGCCGTCGCCCAGGCATTTCGTAATAACGGCATCCACGCCGGCCTCTTCGGCAAAAACCCCGGTTTTGCATTTGACGCTTTCCCCTTTTGTTTTCTGGTTTTCGCTGAGTTCACAGGTTCTGGTTTCCAGGTCCACGACCAGAAATTGCTCGGCTACCCCGAAATGCTCGCTTACCCGGCTTTCCAGCCCTTTGTTTTCCTTTACCGGAAATGCAACTTTCATTTTTTTTCTCCACGATTGTTCTATTCTTAAGCCCCTGTCCTTACGGGGATGATACACCAAATTTGACTATATGATAAGGCCTGAATGGTCAATTGCAAGGAGTGGGTAAGTAGGGAGCAGAAATAGGGAGAAAACAGGATGAAATTTTTCCCGGAAACCCTAAATTTTAAATTTACTTGGGGTCAGGGACATGTTACTACTGAAAAACTGAATCGCCTTGTTAGTAAATTGTTTCTGTTCCGGGAAAAATCAAAATTTCTGCAGTGTTTTGGGGTAAAGGAGAGGGTAATATGAAGCTTAACATTGGTGTGAAGGTGAATATATTGATCATCGCAGGCCTTCTGCTGGTAGGGGGCGCGTCCCTTGCCCTGTCGGTTTCTTCGCTTAAACGCGAAGAGAAACTCACCCTTGAGGAATTCCGAAAACAAGTAATGCAGGAGAAAAAACAGAGTCTCAAAGACCTCATTGACTCGGCCCATGCCATGGCCCGGGAGCGCCTGGATGCATCGCGAAATAAAGAAGCCGTCCGAAAGGAGTTCGGGAACCAGGTCAAGGCCGTGGTAAACCAGGCGATTTCCGTATTTGAGGCGGGCCATGAAAATGCAGATGCCTGGGATGAGGAGGCCTCAAAACAGGAGGCCTTGAAGATCATCGAAAAGATGCGCTGGGGGTCGGACGGGAAAGGCTATTTCTGGATCCAGGATACAGACGGCATCATGGTTCTTCATCCCATCAAACCCGATTTGAACGGAAAACCTCTTTGGGGAATCACGGATCCGGACGGGAAATATCTCTTTAAGGAATTTGACGATGTGGCCAAAAGGGAGGGGGCCGGATTCGTGGATTATAAATGGCCCAAACCGGGCTTTGATGAGCCTGTGGATAAAATCTCCTATGTCAAGCTCTTTCAACCATGGAACTGGATCATCGGGGGCGGGGTTTACCTGGAATCCACGGAAGAGGAATTAAAAAAGGATGCCCTGACCAGTATCGGCTCGGTGAGATACGGCGAAAAAGGATCCGGGTATTTTTTTATCTATGATTCCAAGGGAACCTGTATCCTGCTGCCGCCAAAGCCGGAGAGACAGGGAAAGAACTATATTGATTTAAAGGATAAAAAAGGAAATTTCATCCTACAGGATTTTATCAAGGCCGGAGACAGCGGCCCTGAAGGGGGATATACAACATATTATTTCCCCAGGCCAGGCTCAGATGTTCCCCTGCCCAAGATGTCCTATATCCGGAAATTGAAGGACTGGGACTGGTATATCGGGACCGGTGTATATACCGATGACGTGGATGCCAAAATCGGGGCCCAGGCAAAGGCCATCCGCAGTGAGATCAACAAAGCCATCGTCAAATTGGTTTCGGTCACCGGTGGGATTATCCTGCTCTCCCTGGTGATTTCCTATTTCATGGTGGCAAGGGGGATCGTGGCCCCCATCCGGTCCATCATCGACATGCTAAAGGACATTGCCCGGGGCGAGGGGGATCTGACCCAACGAATTATCGACAATTCAGGGGATGAAACCCAGGAACTGGCCGAATCGTTCAACACCTTTATCGAAAATATCCAGAAGATGATCGCCGGGATCAAATCGGATACAATTCTGCTTACGGATTCTTCCTCAAGCCTGGCCTCCATCTCGGAACAGATGGGATCGGCCTCGGAAGATACTTCCCAGCGGGCGGGCACCGTTGCCGCGGCTTCTGAAGAGATGAGCGCCAATATGGACTCCATGGCTGCGGCCATGGAAGAGGCCGCCACCAATATCAATATGATTGCCTCGGCTGCAGAGGAAATGCGGGCCACCATTGACGAGATCGCCAAGAACACGGAAACGGCCCGGGGCATCACCGGCGATGCGGTTGCCCAGGCAGGGGATGCATCCAGGCAGGTGGATGAACTGGGCAAGGCCGCCAAAGAGATCTTTAAGGTGGTGGAGACCATCACCGATATTTCATCCCAGGTGAATCTTCTGGCCCTGAACGCAACCATAGAAGCGGCCCGGGCCGGAGAAGCCGGAAAGGGATTCGCCGTGGTGGCCAATGAGATCAAGGACCTTGCCGGTCAGACCGCCGATGCATCCAATGAGATCAAGGAACGGGTCACTGAAATTCAGACCTCAACGGACGGAACCATCAAGGAGATCACCAATATCACCCGGGTGGTCAACGAGGTGAACGATATTGTATCCACCATTGCCGCGGCCGTGACCCAGCAGTCCGCCACCACCGGAGAAATCGCCGAGAATGTGTCCCAGGCCTCCCAGGGCATGGGAGAGGTCAACGAGAATGTGGCCCAGGGATCCATAGCCGCCAAAGGCGTATCCGAAGAGATCGCCCAGGTCACCCAGGCCTCTTCCCAGATGGCCGATTCCAGTTCAGAGGTAAAAAACAAGGCCAGTGATCTGTCCGGGCTGGCAGGCAAGCTGTCCGGAATGATGGATAAATTCAAGGTGTAGAACCATAAGCCACCTTTTAGCTACTCCCCGACAGGGCCTCATTTTTTGGGCCCTGTTTTCCGGTCAGGGCTCCCTTTTCCAAGCCCTTATCTCTGTGTAAACCCGGGAAGCAGCCCTCTGAAAATAAAACTTGTTTTCTTGCAATAATGATGTTTACTATTACGACTATCATTAGGGGGCAGGACTGGAACCACAGGAAAGCCATAGGATGAATTGAGACCAGGAGGATGTATGAAAGAGTATGCCAATTTTCATGAAATGCTCAAAGAAACCGTTGACAGGTATTCCCGGGAACAGGCCTATAGATGGTTTGATGCCCGGGGCAAGGCCACATCCATTACCTGGCAGGAATTTTACACCCGGGTTAGGGCCGTGTCCAAAAGCCTCATGGCAATGGGGGTAGAACCTGGTGACAAGGTCGACATCCTGAGCTATACCTGCTTTCAGTGGGTATTGACCGATTATGCAAACATGATGATTGGCGCGGCAACCGTGGGTATCTATCAATCCAATCTGCCCAGGGACTGCGAGTACATTATCAACCACTCGGACGGGGTGCTGGTCTTTGCCGAGAACCGGGAACAGCTGGATAAGCTCCTTGAGATAAGGGAAAGCCTTCAAAATATCAGAAAGGTGATCCTCTTTGAAGGGGATGTTGAAGGAGATGACTGGATCCTCTCCTATGACCGGTTTCTCGACCTGGGGAAGAATATCGATGATTCTCAATTGACAGAGAGGATGAAACAGGTTTCGGCCCAGGACCCGGCCGGCATCGTCTATACCTCCGGAACCACCGGGGTGCCCAAGGGGGTGGTGCTGACCCATGACAATATCACCTTTACGGCCCAGTCCGTGAACCAGTGCGCTAAATTTGAGGAAAGGGAAGAGATGTTTGTTTTCCTTCCCCTGGCCCATGTTTTTGCCCGGACCTGTTGCAACTCGGCTGTGATGACCGGCAACCGGACCACCTTTGCCAGAAGCATCACAAGTCTGCTGGAGGATTTCCAGCTGGCCGCCCCCCACTGGTTTGTCAGCGTTCCCAGGGTTTTTGAGAAGATTCATACCAAGATTATTTCAGGGGTGGAAGCCAAGGGGGGGCTGGCCCTGAAACTGTTTAACTGGGCCGTTGACGTCGGGTCCCGGGTCAGCGAGCACAAAGTGGCCCAAAAGCCCATCCCCCTTGTCCTGGGCTTACAATACAAGCTGGCCTTTAAGCTGATATTCTCCAAGATCCACAAGGCCCTGGGGGGGAATGTAAAATGGTGCATCAGCGGGGCCGCCCCCTTAAATCCTGATATTGCCCGGTTCTTCCATGCCGCCGGCCTGCTCATCCTGGAGGGCATCGGAATGACGGAAAACACCTCTTTTTCCAACGTGAACCGGCCTGATTCCTATGATTTCGGAGTGGTCGGCCCTCCCGGGCCGGGCATTGAGCATAAGATCGGTGATGACGGTGAAGTCCTGTACAAGGGTCGGAACGTAATGAAAGAGTACTATAAAATGCCGGATCAGACCGCAGAGACCTTTACCGAAGACGGATGGCTTAAAACCGGTGATCTGGGGGAGATCGATGAAAACAACGTCCTGAAGATCACGGGCCGGAAAAAGGAGCTGATTATCACGGCCGGGGGCAAAAATATCGCCCCGGCCCGTATCGAGGGCATCATGGCCACCTCAAAATATATCAATCAGGTCTGTGTGGTGGGGGAAGGGAGAAAATACCTGTCCGCCGTGGTCACCCTGGACGAGGAAAATATCCGGGCCTGGGCCGAAGAAAACAAGATCACCCATGATTCCTATGAAGATCTTCTTGAAAGCCCGGAGGTAAAATCCCTGATCGACCGGGAGATTGAAAAGAAAAATCAGGATCTGGCCTCCTTTGAAACCATTAAGAAGGTGGCCATCGTCCCGGAATTCACCATTGAAAACAAGATGATTACGCCGACATTCAAACTCAAGAAGAATATCATCATCGATAAGTACAAAGGGATGATTGAGACTTTGTACTAGCAGACAAAGCCTTCCTTAACCTTGGAAATTCCCGGAATCATGGTCTGGGTCCGATTGATTCCCTCAATTTTCCGGATGTTAAACTCCACGAATTCGGAAATGACCTCGGCGTCCGAGGCCAGAAGATCGCGCTTGAGAACCACCTTGACCAGAATATCAATGGTCCCGTGAACCGAATGAACCTCCCGGACTTCCTCTATGGCAAAGAGAAGATCAATGACCTTGTACTCTGTCTTGGTGTCCGTGTTTACCAGGACAAAGGCGGTGATGGTCCTCTTCATTTCAGGATAATCCGGGGTTTTTTTCTCCAGCATGCTTTTTCTGAAGCCTTCCATGCTCTTGGCGATCAACTGGTCGATTCCAATGCCGTATCGTCTGTTGGAGCTTCTTTCCCAGTGGTGAAAGGAGATATAGGTATACAGATCCCCCACGGTCCGTCCGGGAAAGTATTTTAGCAGGTTGCCGGATTCAATGATGGTGGTCAGGGGAAGGTAGATGGTGTTGTACCAGTCCCTGGCGGCCTTGTTTAAGTCGCAGTCCCTTCCGGACTGATCGGTCAGATAGACCTGGTGCTTTTTGATCTGGGTTTCCAGGTAATTGTACTTGCCCACCTCGGTGAGATCAACGGTTTCAGGCAGTCCTGTTTCTTTATAGAATTTTCTCCTTTCCAGGTAGAGGAGGTTGTCCATGGTGTTCTGGGCGGAGAGCAGCTCCACCACATCCGCTGAAATATCGGTCCATCCCAGCTCCTTGGCCGCCGACACACGGTGGTTTCCGTCCAGGACATAAAAGTCCTTCCGGATCTGGTAGAGTTTTACCGGGGGCAGCCGGGTTCCTTCCCTCATGGCCTGGCGGATCTCACTGAATCTCCTGGAGTCCACATGCCTCTTGGGCCGGAACTGGGAGTCAAAGTCATGGTACTTGCCCACGCTGCCGATGATGTTTTCCAGGGGAACGGTCTTTACACCATGATCGATGAACTGCACATCCTCTTCCTGGGCCTGCTGTTCATTAAAAGAGGAAAGGGTCTGATCTTTGTCAGGGTCTTCCGGGGAGAAGAGATTCCTAAAAAAATTTTTCATGGCTAAACCTCTAATAGGGTAAACCCGCAGGTATTGATCACCCGGGTGCCGCCCACCCGGGTGGTCCTTTGTTCCAGGCTTTCGAATGCCTGATGGACGTGGCCGTGGATAAAATAGTGGGGACGCCGTTTCCGGATCAGGGTGACAAAGCTTTCAAACCCGATGTGGCACCGGTCCTCCCTGTCATGGATATGTCTGGGCGAGGCATGGGCCACCACCATGTGAATCCTGCCTTTTCTCCAAATGGAGAACCACATGCCGAAAATGATTCTTTTCATCATGGCTTCGGTGTACTGATTTGCCCCCCCATTGTACCACATGGAGCCCTCAAGTCCCAGGATATTGAGGCCTTTAAAGGAGACCACCTTGGCGTGGATATTTTCACAGCCCATGGGATTGGTTCCTGTATACCGGATATCGTGGTTCCCCTTGACGTAGAAAAGGGGGGTGTCAAGCCTGTCCTTGAGAAAGGAGAGATATTCTGGCTCCATATCTCCGCAGGAGATGACCAGGTCCACCGGGCCAAGGCTCTTTTCCTCCACCATCCGGGTCAGGTCCTTGTCAATAAAGTCGGATACCGTGAGTATCCTTACATTCTGTTTTGGATTTTTTTTAATCATCTTCCGGGCTTGATTTGTCATCATCTGTTTATAAAACTGTCTGCGACTCGGGTTTGATCGGGCCCCGGCAGGGCCCGATCAAACCGGGCAATCATACGATGATCAAGGGTGTCAAGTCAATACGGCCCAAGCCGATATCGCGGTTCTCAAAACTATGTTCCTTTATTTTCATCCTGCATTTGGACTGAGCCAGACCCAGGGAGGAGCAGAGGTTTTTGCGGATTGGATTCCTTCGGGCGGCAGGACAACCCTGGAGAAGGGATCCCTCCCCGGAGAAAATCATGGATGATTCTCGAGAATGAGCGCAAAATCTTTGCTCCTCCCGGCATGAATCGGCATGTTCTTTTGAGAACCGCTATGGCGCCGGGGATGGAAGTCCGGGTAGACAGGGTTCCTAAAAAATCGGCCCTGAATTTTGTGGGAACAGGCAGGAGAGTGGAAATTAAAAAAATAACAATGCTTTCCTGTAAAGGCCGGTCGGAAATCCGCCATGTTTTCCGGGGATGGGGGAAATATTGCTTGCCATTTGATAAGATTATGTTAAGTATAAATTCAATCCATGCTAAGACTTTATTTGAATACGGCGATTACAATACGTTGTAAAACCGAAAAACAATTTTCTAGGAGGAAAAGATGAAAAAAATTTTAGTATCTCTGTTTGCACTGGCATTTATTTTTGTTTCCGCTCCGGCATTTGGTGCAGACATCAATCTTGCCAAGACATCCACCATTGAGTCCATTGTTAAGGCCGGAAAGATCCGTGTGGGTTTTGAATCGGGTTATCTTCCCTTTGAGATGACCAATACCAAGGGAAATTACATGGGCTTTGACATTGACCTGGGCAAGGCCCTTGCAAAGGCCATGAAGGTAAAATACGAGCCCGTCAACACGGCATGGGACGGAATTATCCCGGCCCTGATCACCGACAAGTTCGACGTTCTCATCTCCGGCATGACCTGTACCCAGGAGAGAAACCTGGCCATCAACTTCACTGTTCCCTACATCGTAGTAGGCCAGGCCATTCTTCTCAACAAAAAACACGAGGGCAAAGTATTGTCCTACAAAGATCTTAACGACCCCAAGTTCGTCGTATGCTCCAAGCTCGGAACCACCGGGGAACAGGCTGTAAAAAGAATGATCCCCAAGGCCACCTACAAATCCTTTGAGGTTGAAACCGAAGCCTGCATGGAAGTTCTCCAGGGCAACGCCGATGCAACCGTCTACGATCTGCCCCTGATTGAGTTCTTCCAGGCCGAGCACGGAGCAGGAAAGACCATCGCCCTGAACAAGCCCTTTACCTTTGAGCCCCTGGCCATAGCCGTCAGAAAGGGAGATCCTGATTTCCTCAACTTCCTGAACAACTTCATCCGCCAGTACAAAAACGACGGCAGATGGCAGAGGTCCTATGATAAATGGATCAAATCCAACGAATGGACCAAAGACATGAAAAATTAATTCAATTGATTTCGTTTAACAGGGCCGGCAATTTTCTGCCGGCCCGTTTTTTTAAGGCGTAAAAATTTATGGAATCCAACATTTCCAATATCAAGCGGCTGAGCAACCCCATGACCTATTGGCTCTCTGTGGCCGGTTTCATTGCTCTGCTGTTTATTGTTTTAGGTTCGGTCTACTATGCAACCGTGGCCGTTGAGTATCAGTGGCGCTGGTTCAAGATCCCCAAGTATTTTATATACCAGGAGGCCATTTCCGTTTATGCGGAGGACTCCGGCGAGGTTGCTGCTATCCGGGCCAATGGAGACAAATTTGATCTGGTCATAGAAACGGACGGAGAGAGTCAGACCTATACGGTCCCCAAGGGCAGTTTTGACCTGGATGAGGGGGATATGATTTCCCCGGGCGACAAGATCACCGAGTACGAGGGAAACTGGAAGCCCGGAATTCTGGCCAAGGGGCTGTGGACCACCCTGAAGATCAGTTTTCTGGCCACCATCTTCGGCATTTTTCTGGGGATCATCGGCGGGGTGGCCCGGGTTTCGGACACCCCGGTACTGAAATGGTCGGCCATGACCTATGTGGAGATTATCCGGGGATCGCCCCTTCTGGTCCAGATCATGATTTTTTACTTTGTTCTGGGAACCACCATCAACAAGATCTTAATGATGAACGGGCTTCCCAAAATCAATCCCGAATGGTACGGGATCATGGCCCTGTCCATCTTTACCGGGGCCTATGTAGTGGAGATCGTCAGGGCCGGTATAGAGGCCATCCATCCCGGGCAGATAGAGGCGGCAAGGTCTGCGGGAATGACCTATTTCCAGTGCATGTTTTATATTGTTCTTCCCCAGGCCCTGAAAACCATTCTGCCGCCCCTGGCCGGCCAGTTCATCAACCTGATCAAGGACTCCTCCCTGCTGGGCCTGATTTCCATCAGGGAATTGACCAAGGCGACAAGGGAGGGGATCACCACCAGTCTTCAGACCTTTGAACTCTGGTTTTTATGTGCCATACTCTACCTGCTCATGACCTTTACGCTTTCCATGTGTGTTCAGTATCTGGAGAGGAGGACCGCCACAAAATGATAGAAGTAAAAAATATCTACAAGACATTTTACGTCCCCCACGAGGTCAAGGCCCTGGTGGATGTCTCCAATACAGTTGAAGCCGGGGAGGTAGTGGTGGTCATCGGTCCCTCCGGCTCCGGGAAAAGCACCTTTTTAAGATGCCTTAACCGTCTGGAAACCGCGGATCACGGAAAGATCCTGGTGGACGGGGTGGACATCTTTGATCCCAAGACCAATATCAATACGGTCCGGGCGGAGATGGGAATGGTGTTTCAGTCCTTTAACCTGTTTCCCCACCAGACCGTGTTGGGAAATGTGACCCTGGCCCAGAAGCTGGTCCGGAAGCGGTCCAAAAGGGAGAGGGAAGAAAAGGCCATGATGCTGCTGGAAAAGGTCGGTATCGCCGATAAAGCCCATGCCTGGCCTTCCAATCTGTCCGGCGGCCAGCAGCAGCGGGTGGCCATTGCAAGGGCCCTGGCCATGGACCCCAAGATCATGCTCTTTGACGAGCCCACATCCGCCCTGGATCCCGAGATGATCGGCGAGGTTCTGGATGTCATGAAAACCCTGGCCAAGGAGGGCATGACCATGGTCTGCGTGACCCATGAAATGGGATTCGCCCGTGAAGTCGCGGACCGGGTCATCTTCATGGACGAGGGGCAGGTGATTGAGGAGGGAACGCCGGCGCACTTTTTTACCGCTCCCACCCATGACCGGACCAAGCTTTTCCTGAAACAGATTCTTTAAGATCGTCTGATCTTTCCCCTTCATATGATTCTCCCCAGAGGCCGGGTCGGACTTTTCCGGCCCGGCCTCTGGTTTTTTCCGGGTTGTGTTTGAATTTTTAGGGAAAAGGGTTAATGTATAAAAAGAATTGAAAATTTCCCTGCAGGGAAGAAAATCGTTAAAAGGAAATTTTCAGATGCATCTGGAGGTTTGCGATGAAAATTTTATATCTCAATAGATATTTAGCGGTTTTGGCCTGTATGGTGATGCTTCTTTCCGGCTGCATGGCCTCCCTTTCCAAGGCTGAACTGGCAGAGTACCGTGCAGGTGAGGCCTATGCGGAAAAAATGGCCAAGCAGGATGCCATAAAGGAAATCTGTCCCTGGAGGTTTCGAAAGTTTACGGCTCCACTGCTGAGGAACCTCGGCCGCCATATGAGATCCATGGAGGACCGGCGCTCCGAGCTGTTCTTAAAAGGCTTTGATCAGGGGTATCGAAGGGATTTTACCGAGTACATGGACTTTTACTGCGGCGAGTAAGAAAGAGGAGTGAATATGGATTTTAACGGGCGCCAAGAAAAGGCCTATTTGCTGGAACTGCACACCCGGACCCGGGGAGATATAGATGCCCAGGTCTCCATGTACGAGATCGGGGAGGCCTTAGGGCTGGAAAAAGATCCGGCCGGCAGGATGGCCGAAGCCCTTTTTATCCAGGGATATGCCGAGCTGAAAACCCTTTCCGGCGGCATCGGGATTACCATCCAGGGCCTTGAGGCCCTGGACATGAAACCGGAATCCGGACCGGAATCTTCTGAACTCTCCCTTGGAAAAGGCCGGGTTCTGGAGGAACGGGGAAGAGAATCCCTGAACAGGATCCTTACAGACCTGAAAGAGGGAATTTCAGGATCAACCTCTTCCTATGCCGGGCTGGAAGAGATGGTCATGGATTTGAAGACCATTGAGGTCCAGCTGCTTTCCCCCAGCCCAAAGACCTCCATTGTCCGGGAGGTATTGAAATCCATTCTTGAAAATTGTAAGGGAATCGGAGAAAAAGGGCTGGAGGCCCGGTTGACGGCAATGATTTCATCCTAGCATCAGGGCAACGGACAGGGATACAAAGGAGAGCAGGGTGGACAGCATGATGGCGGCCGAGGCCAGGTCCGTGTCGGAATTGAGCTGGGCGGAAAGGACATAAATGGCCGTTGAGGTGGGAAGACAGAAAAAGATCATGCCGGTTTTAAAGGGAATGCCCGTGACATGAAAGATCTTGAGCAGGATAAATCCGGTCAAAGGCAGGATGACAAGTTTGAGAACGGCCGCTGTAAAAGAGAGCCGGGCATGTTCTGCCAGCCCCTTGAAGCGTAAGGTCCCTCCGATGGAAATCAGGGCCAAGGGCAAGGTGACGGCGGTCATGAGGGAGAAGGTATTGTCCATGAACACGGGAAATCCGAGATCTGTCCGGGAGTAGAGCAGACCCAGGACACAGGCGATGATCAGGGGATTGGAAACCAGGGCCCGGATGAAAAAAAGAGTTTTCTTGGAAGGGGTCAGGTCCTGGCTGGAATGCCAGATCAGAACGGAAACCACCATGACGTTGATCATGGGAATCACGATTCCCACCAGGATTCCAAAGTGTCTGACCCCGGCCTCTCCCAGGGTATTGAGGACAATGGCCATGCCGATATAGGTGTTGAACCGGATCCCGGCCTGGACAAAGGACCCGGCCTTAAAAGAGGGAATTTTAAAGGATTTCAGGGTCCGCAGGCTTAAAAGGAATACAAGTCCCACTCCAAGGACGCCCGCCGCGCAGAGGCCCGGGCTGGCCTCTTCGCCTCCGGAACCCGAACCCAGTTTCCAGAAGAGCATGGCCGGAAAAAAGATATAGTAGACCAGGCGGTCGGAGGTTTTTAAGAACGCCTCGCTGGTCAGACCCCAGCCCTTGAGCAGGCTGCCCAGGATGAGAAGGGCAAACAGGGGGAAAATGGTATTTAATATGAGCATGATGGTCTCATATATAGGGTTTGACCGGTGAATTCAATTGAAATAGCAGGGTCCGCGAAAAAAAGCCCAAAGCAGGCAAAGCCGGAAAGACGGGATAAGGGGCTTTTCTCTTTTCTTCAAATGATTTTAACTTGATCCGTTTTAGGCCCATGATGTATGATGCGCCTTTTTGACAATCTTTTTGGGCCGGAGCGGCAGGGAAAAGGCCTGGGAATAGAAATAGGGTACAGAGGAAAAACAATGAATATACTCGTGGTAAATACCGGATCATCTTCTTTAAAATACCAATTGTTCGATATGGATACCACCGTTTCCATGGCAGGCGGAGTGGTGGAGCGGATTGGTGAGGAACAGGGGGTGTTGAATCATAAGGATTTTTCCAAAGGCCGGGAGGAGAAAACCCGGCTTGAGCAGAAAATAGAGGACCATAGGGAGGCCATGCACCTGGCAGCCTCCCTGATCACCCATAATATCGATGCCGTTGGCCACCGGGTGGTCCAGGGGGGAGAGGCCTTCAAGGAGGCCGTTATCATTGACCAGGCCGTAAAGGAAGCCGTCCGGGAAAACAACAGCCTGGCCCCTTTGCACAATCCCCCCAATCTCATCGGCATTGAGGTGGCTGAAGACCTGTTTCCGGGCAAGCCCCAGGTGGCTGTATTCGATACCAATTTCCACCAGACCCTGCCGGAAAAGGCTTTTCTCTATGGACTTCCCTATGAGTATTATCAGAAGTACAAGATCCGGAAATACGGGTTCCACGGCACCTCCCATAAATATGTGGCGGGCCGGGCAGCCGAACTCATGGAAAAACCGGCCCGGGAAATCAATCTGATCACCCTTCATCTTGGGAACGGATGTTCCATATCCGCCGTAAAAGGCGGGAGATGTGTGGATACCTCCATGGGCATGACGCCCCTGGCCGGAGTCATGATGGGAACCCGGACCGGCGATCTGGATCCGGCCATTTTCGGGTATCTCATGGATCATACCGGGATGAGCCAGAAAGAGATGGACGAGGTCCTCAACAAGAAGAGCGGGCTCAAGGGAATCTGCGGCCACAACGACTTAAGGGATATCCATGCCCTTGCCCAAAAGGGAGACCGCTTGGCGATCCTTGCCGTGGATATGTTTGCCTACCAGATCAAAAAGTATATCGGTTCCAGTGCTGCGGCCCTGGGCCGGGTGGACGGCCTGGTCTTTACGGCCGGAATCGGGGAGAATGACGATATTGTCAGGGCCAGGATCCTGGAGGAGTTGGATTTTCTGGGAATTGATTTGGATGAAGAAAAAAATAAAATCCGTTCCGGTCAGGCCCGGGCCATCCACAAGGATATAAGCCGGGTTCAGATCTGGGTGGTCCCCACCAATGAAGAGCTTCAGATCGCCATGGAAACCTGTGAAGTCCTTGAACGGTAAAGGCCGGTTCTAAAAGGGAATGGGCCGGTTCATCCGGGGCAGGAACAGCCGGGTTTCCGGGAATTCTCGGCCCAGTTCCTCCACAAAGGAGGAAAGATCCTCCTGCCGCGAAACCGGGGGGAAAAAATTATCAAAGTGATGGGGAATCACGGCTCCGGGTTTAAGAATCCTCACATATTCCAGGGCGATTTTGTGAATGTTGGAGTGGCCCTGGAGGGGGATCATGAGAAGATCCAAGGGGCCTTCCCGGGCAATCCGTTCCAGTTCCTGCCTTTTGGATCCCCCGCTGCCGAAAAAGTGGATGGTTTTATTCTCCAGGACAAAGCGCCAGCTCAATACCCGGCCGCAGGGCCAGGCCAGAAAGAGCTTGAAACAGGGTAAAAATTCAGGAAGTATACCCTTGATCCGGCTGAGCACCAGGCGCGGGTCAAACCGGATATGCCGGCTGAAAAAAGCCCGGGCCTTTACCCCGTCCACATCCTTTTCCCAGCCGTCCCGGTCCACCAGGGTCAGGCTGTCCGGGGAAAGACCCTGCCGGATCAGACCCGGCCCAAGGGATTTGGAGCAGTAAAGGTTTCCGGGCCGGATCCGGGGCAGGTCGGCAGCATGGTCAAAATGGCCGTGGGACAGGAAGACATGTGAGACCGGTCTCAGGTTTTCCGGGGTGAGGGGCTGGATTGGCCTGGCCCGGGCATTCCGGCTGATATAGGGATCAATGAGAAAATCAAGGTTCCGGGTCTGAATCCTGAACCCTGCGGTGCCCAGCCAGGTAATTTCCATTTGTTCCTCCTTATGGGTCAAAAGCCGAAAGTCCAAAGGCAAAAGCGATACAAGTCCTGGACCCATGGTAATTTCTTTTAGGGAATTTGACAATTTAAAACCAGGTCTTATTTTCAGAGAAATTTTTATTTTCGGTTAGCAAAAAAGTCCCAGTGTCCGGCCTAAGACCTCCGGCTCCGGGCTTTTGACTCGAAGCTTTTGACTTTAAGAAGGAGATGAACATGGCAGATCTCACAGCCATCATGGAAACCAGCAAAGGCACCATCAACCTGACACTCTTTGCAGACAAAACCCCGACTACCTGCGGCAACTTTATCAACCTTGCCCAAAGGGAGTATTACAACGGCCTCAAATTCCACCGGGTCATTGCCGACTTCATGATCCAGGGCGGATGTCCTTACGGCAACGGCATGGGCGGGCCTGGATATGAATTTGAAGATGAGTTCAAAAAAGATCTCAAACATGACCGGCCGGGAATCCTTTCCATGGCCAATGCCGGCCCCGGAACCAATGGAAGCCAGTTCTTCATCACCCACGGTCCCACACCCCACCTGGACGGGATGCACACCGTATTCGGCGTGGTCCAGGGGGAGGAAGATCAGAAGGTCGTGGACAGCATCGCCCAGGGAGATACCATAGACAGCATTACCATCAAGGGCAATACCGGCTCATTGCTGAAAAAGGTAAAGGCCAAGGTGGATGAGTGGAATAAAAAACTGAGCAAGGCCTTCCCCAAACTGCCGAAATAAAACAGAGCAGAATCAGGACGATAAAAAAAGGCCGGGAAACAGGGTTTCCCGGCCTTTTTCTCTTTTCTCAAAGTTTTATGTAGCGTTTGGGGTTATTCAATATCAAGATACAGGGGAATCACATGGAGGGTCTTGCTGTCTTCTTCGGTATTGCCCAGCTGCCATTTTTTGACCGGAACACCGGCCTCTTCGATCTTCTGAATCATCCCCTTGATATTGATCAGGGGATGGCGCAAAAAGACATTGGGCAGACCGTAGGTCAGGCTGCATACCAGGCATTTGCCGGGCCGCTGGGTCAGATTGAAGGCCAGAACCACCCGGTTGGCTCCCCGGGAAATACACTCCAACCGTATATCGTAAGCCCCTTCCGAGGCATCGCCGTACAGGGCCTCGAAGAATGCATCGCTTTTTTCCGGGGGCATGAGCCTGTCAAGGGATTCCTGTGAAAAAACATTTTCCAATAGGAGTTGATCCGTCATTTTCCTTCCTAAGTTTGAGATTTTTTTTTACCCTTAGATTTTCTATTTATCTAACCTGCCTGGGAAAATCAAGCCCCAAACTCCGGCAGCCGGATTCATTATAAGGGAAAACCCTGTCCGGACGGCCTTGTCCTTCGCCCGCAGAGTATGATAGAAAACCCCCATGGATCTGTCCATCATTATTCCGGTTTACCGGGAAAACAAGGTCATCTGCGGGACCATCGCCCGGATCCGGGAACTGGATCTGCCCTGCAGATTCGAGATCATCCTCTGCGACGGGGAGTCCCGGGCTTCCACCCTGGCCCATGTCAGGAGGAACCTGCCCGGGTCACGGGATCTTGTCCTGGTTGAATCCGGCAAAGGGAGGGGGATTCAGATGAACGCAGGAGCCGCCAGGGCCAGGGGGGATCTTCTCTTTTTTCTCCATGCCGACACCTTCCCGGACCGGACCGGCATGGAAGCGATGCTCCAGAGTTTTTGGCAGAAGAGCAGACCAAGCACATTCTGCGGGGCATTTGACCTGCATATCAACTCCCGGAAAAAGATCTTCCGGATCATTGAGAAAACCGCTTCAACCCGGTCCCGGCTGACCCGGATCCCCTACGGAGATCAGGGTATTTTCATATCCGGGCCGTTCTTTGAGCGGCTTGGAGGATTCCCCCGGGAACCCATCATGGAGGATGTGGGCCTCATGAAAAAGATCCGGACACGGGGAGTCCGGCCTGTTTTCCTTGACCATGCCGTCTCAACCTCTGCCCGGAGGTGGGAAAAACAGGGGATCGTCTATACCACCCTGAGAAACTGGGTGCTGATCTGTTTATACTCCCTGGGGGTCAGTCCCAAACGCCTTGTCCGGTACTATTGAATGTAATGACTAAAAATCTCCTCCGAGTTTTTCAAGATCTTCTGCGGTATCAACGTCCCTGAGAAGAGGCAGGCATCCCAGGGACAGACCGGATTCTGCGGCAAGGGTCAGGGTGGCAGGGAAAACCCTGTCCGTGCTCCATTCTATGCCCTGGAAAATCCGGGGGGTAAAGCTTTCCCGCCTGAATCCGATGAGCCAGTACCCGCCGTCAACACTGGGGCCGATAACCATGCCGTGCCGGTCAAGAAAATTAAAGGCCCGGACAAAGTGGTCGGATCTGATTTCAGGGATATCGGATCCGGCCAGAACCGCCTTTTGGGCACCGGTTTCAAAGGCATGGGCCAGGGCATGGGCCATCCGCTCTCCCAGGTCTTTCCCGGCCTGGGGGAAAAAAGAATGCTCCTTTCCAAGCCAGGACTCCATCAGGGATAATTTGTCTGAAGGGCAGAAAGCGATGTCTGTCCGGGCTCCCGAACTCCGGGCCGCCGTGAGCACGGATCCGGCAAATTTTTTATAGAGTTCAAGGGCCCTGGTTTCCCCCAGGTCCCGGGCCAGCCGGGTTTTTACCTTTCCTTTTTCCGGAGCCCTTAGAAATAGGATGATTTGGTTTTGTTTTGTTTTGTCCATTATCCTTAAGTTTTCTACAGTGGTTGCTTAACCCGCGGCGGCTTTTTGCCGTCGCCGCTACAGCAGAAGTTATACGCTCCCCTCAATTCTCTTGATATTAAAACCTTCATCTGCATTTGGCTCTTCAAAAAAACTGGTTACATGATGAAAGACTTCTTCTGTGTCAAATGATGCTCTTTCTGGTTGCTCAAGCCGCCTTTGTGCGATCTGTTTAAGGCAGATTTCGTCACTGATATTCATATAAATCAGTTCATGAGGAGCATCGATTTCAGAATATAATGTTTTAAACCATCGTCGCTGAGAAACAGTATTAGCCGGAAAGTCCATAACCACATCAGTCCCTGTGCGTAAAATATTTTGGACATGTGATGTTACCAGTGGCTTTAATTGACGAGAAAATTTAAGATAGTCATCAAATTTTGTAATTTGTCCTGGAAACAGAGATCCTAACCATTCATCTTCGGAAATAAGCACAGCATTCTGATCGTGTGCCACTTTTTTAGATTTTGTCGTTTTCCCGGCACCCATTTTTCCGCAGAAAAAAATCAATCTCCCATTTGCTTTCATTTGATTCCCATTGTTCAATTCATTTAATCATAGAAACGTATAATGCGGGCATGAGGGGCTTTGCACCCTGCGAAGCGGCGGGTAAAGCCCCTCTCAATGCATTTGTCGTGTGTGATTTGCTGATAGTCTTTGTATATGTATTCCATTTAAAGTTTGGATTATTTTTATCTCCTGACCGATAGATGTTCATTAAAGCAATCAATGAATTATCACCACAATCGTCATTGATGTCCACTCCGATTTTCCTAAACAAGAACGTAATTTCGGGATAGGAGGGAAAGCGAATGGAAATATTTCTAGGAGGAGCAACAGATTCCGGTGTAAAGCCATCAGGGAGTTGTACCCATTCACTTTTGGAAGTATTTAGTGCTATCCATCTATTAGAAATCTTAATGATTACGAATTGATGACCATTGATTGTCATTTCTTTATCTTGTCTAGTCAGGGCCTGATTATAAGTATCTGACTCACTGCTAATCGTGTAACGGATATCTTTGGGATTAGTTACCAAATGAAGCGCTTTTACTACTGCAATGAACGATCTGGCATAATGTGAACAACCAAAAGCCGCTCTTGTTTTGATAATGTCATCTGCAGAGGGGGCAAAAAAGACATCTGCCGGATTCGACTGCATAAATTTTGAACGCCAATTTTTTAGAAGTTGTTTTTGTCGAGATGTAAGATTTAATGTGCAGAGTATCCCAAGTTTTAGTATTTCTAATTTATCGTAAATTATGAATTTGCTCGGTTCGATCGCGTTTGTTTGAACACCAAGTTCAGGATCTGCTATTATTTCTAATACTTTCAACAACTGAGAGAATTCATCTTTCTTATCATATGAATCAAGAATGGGTTTTATTAGATTGAACGCGTACTCTTTAACTGCTGGCGTTACTTCAATAAGAGACCCTGCGTCTTTGGAATACGCTGGTAAAAAGAATAAACAAAATAGAGAAGTCAGAATCAATGTGACTGAAGTCCGGGTTAAATTTTTCATAGCACTCGATTTCGTTAGCTAAAAATTTTATAGATCGTTTTTACCACACAGCTGTTGAACTCTGCGGCGCGGTTGTTTTGCGTCCGTACCAGCGACAGGCTATGCCACCTTTTGGATTTCTTTTGATTCGTATTCGGGAAACATAATAATAGCAGGATGCACATCAAATGCAGTTGCAAGTTGCAGGGCTCTCTTTTTCCCAATTTCTATCTTATCATTTTCAAGCATACTGATATTTTTTGCATTGATTGAGCAATATTTAGCTAATTCCTCCTGAGTCCATCCTTTCAATTCGCGCAGCATTTTAATCACTTCCCCAGTAGTTAAGACAGTATGCTGTTTTGCCGGTATATAATTCGATTTATTGGTTTTCATCATTTTAGCCCCCACTAATATTTATGTGGTGTTATATCAATTACATAAATCGTAGCACCCTCTTTTCCGATAGAATAAATAACCCGATATTGAACGTTGAGCCGGGATGATCGTTGCCCTTCACGGTCTCCCTTTAATTTTTCATCATGAAAACCAGGAAATTCTTTTAATTTATCTGGACCATGTCGAAAAACGATACTTTTCCAAAGTTCGTATTTTTTTACGATCTGCAATGGTAGTTTTTCAACAACCTTATTTAATTTGTGATGTTCTCGGATGCGCCACATTATTAATATTAATACCTTATTAAATAAGATAAGTCAAGGTGGTTATGGAGAGGCATAACATATGCTTGAGGGGTTTTTGCGTAGCGGCAACGGAGCAAAAATCCCTCTTAAAGCAGAGGTTATATTCTTCTAATTTTTATTTCATCCACAAAGTAAGAATAACCACCATGAACAGCCACTCTGTGAAATTTATTATACCTTAAATCATCGGCAGATATATTACCGACCCTTTGCCCTTCACAATCTATTGTTAAAGTGATTGTATTTGCTTTGGTAATTTGGAAATTAAACTGGTACCACACATCCCTAAGAGACTTAAAATGAGATTCAATCGTGGCTCTTGCTATATTCTTTTCAAATGCACCTTCAATTCTGGTTTCAATTACAATCTGAAAATTTTCTTCTTCGTGACGAATTGCAAACCCATAGCCATTTCCGTCACGATCCTCTATCGATAATCGATCAGCAGGCCCACCATCACTACTTGAAGGTCGATGTAGCCATCCAGAAAACAAAAGGCCTCTTCCTACTTTTTTGAATTCTTTAATCCCGCCATTAGGATCATTAAAACCGGTCTTTTTAAGACAAAATTTTCCTGTATGAGCAATCTCATCGCTATGCAATACATTCCCATCTCGATAAGTCAGCCATCCTTCAAACATTTCAAAATTATCTGACAGTATATTACCTTTAGAGTGGAAAAGATTATTCGCTATTTCTTTTATCTTGTCCCAAAAATACCAAACCGCTGCGAGTCCGCTTGTTAATGTGGCTATTATTATGATCAGTTCCATTTACTATCTTTCGAAATATAATGCGGTGCTGACCGGCGCCGTTCACCGATCAAGCAGACGCAGTCTGATTGATCGGTGAACGGTGAACTGACGGGCTGCGCCAAGGCGCTTCAAAAAGGTGCCTGAGCTGCTCGCGGTCCCGTCCAGTGAATGGGTTATGTTTACCGTTGAATGCTGTACAATTTTAAGAATTTTGAATTAACAGCTCCTTTATTAATACAGACTACATAATTGATACATATCGAAAAAATAATAGGCCAATATAATTTTAAAACATTGTTCAAAAAATAAAAAACTATTGAGACTAAAACTAAACTTAAAAAAGTCTGCAAATATTTTGAATCGTCTTGATTGAAAGGTACTTCATCTATCATGGCAAGACCTGTATAACAGATTGCTCCCATAATTAAATTCCAAGCAGGAGAAATTATATATAAGTAGTTTTGATTTTCAAAAACATAAAAGCCACTCTTAAATCCAATAAAACCTAAAATTGTAAGTCCAAATATTTTCATACAGAATACAGAAAAGGCATCTTTTTTAGACGCAATCAAAAGATGTGTAAAAGAGGTAATTATCCCAAAAACTATTACTATCGAGGCTGTTAAGGATATGCAGATATGCAGTACCGAAGGTGTACCTGCGTGTTTAGTGCTTGGTAAAAGAAGTTCTATAGTTTCCCTTCTACATTCAAGATTAAATATGAACAAGAGAATGAGTGTATAACCAATTAAGAAAACAGATAATTCACTGAAATCAGGGTATAGCGAGCTATAAAATTTTTCGTACCCGGATATAGCTTTAGAAGCCTTATTAACTATAACTGTTTCCAGAGGTGTGTTCTCAGGTTTGGCAAAATACGTTTTTTGATCTTCCATTTGGGTACTACATTTTGGGCATAAATTTTCTGATGAAGCACATACGGTTTGTTTTTTCAAACATGCCGGGCAAATTATTTTTAGAGGGGTACATTCTTCGGGCACTATTTTATCTGATGACCACTTTTGGGCATTTTGGATACGAATATACATGAAGGTAAAATATAAGCCCAAACCAAATAGTAAAACCGAGCATCCTGCATAGAAATAAATAGTGGTCATGGCATCTGTCCCATGAATCTCAATTGACCCAGATTTTTGGGGTACAGTAATATAACCTTTGTTCTCATAAGAGAGGTAGCTTGTAAAAGCCATGATCATTAAAATGAAGCCAACGATGAATAACAAATAAATGCTTGCTCTCGCAGATTTTTGAGAATTGAAATAAAAACGCGGTTTTTTAATTTGTTTTGTATTCATATGAATTGTAAGTTAGGAAACATAACATAGATTATATGTATTTACGTAATTTCCGATTTTTTACTCTTTCCCCAAACCCCATATGTAAAACCCATTGAAAAGTCAAGGGATTCCACTGATATTGATTATGCGGTTTTACATATAATCAATATTCGAGGAGAGTGTGGTCCGTGTTTCAAAGGTGGTGGTAATTCCTGAGCAGTCCGGTTTGAAGTGGCAAGAATCTTCATCCCCGGCCGGAACAGACTGCGCCTCCGAAGAGTGAAGAATTTTGAGAGCCTCTAACTTGAACCACACGGAAAGGGAAAAACTCACTTCGTTCAGACAGTTTCCCTTTTTAACCGTGTGATCCAAGCAAGAGGCTCTACAAAATCCCACTCGATGTCTCCGCCGCAGTCCGCCCCGGCCTCCCCCGATAGGAGAACCGGTGATGATAATTGTGGCATTTGGAAAGGGTTTTAGAAGTGTCTATTCCTTCCCCGCCTTTTTTTTTCCAGCCGGGGGGATGGAGACAAAAATCATGGAAAAAGGATCCTGGTTTATGGTAAAAGGACCGGATAAAGATTAACAAAGAGGGGATAAAATATCTGCCATGGAAGTTCTTTTCCTGGGAAAAAAATTGAAAAATCCGACCGTGCTGGCCTCAGGGGTGCTGGGCTCCAGTTTTGACAGCCTCCAGCGGGTCTTTGACAGCGGCTGCGGCCTGGTGACCATGAAGTCCATCGGGCCCGGGCCCCGGGACGGGCATAAAAATCCCACGGTCATCAATCTGGGCCACGGGATGATCAATGCCGTGGGCCTGCCCTCTCCCGGGTTTGACAATATGGATGAGGAATGGGCAGCCCTGGAAAAGAGAACCTTTCCCCTGAACGCCAGTATCTACGGGGGATCGGTAAAGGAATATCAGATGGTGGCGGAATCGGTGTCCAAAAGAAATCCCGATTTCCTAGAGATCAATATCTCCTGTCCCAACTCCGAGCAGCACGGCATGATCTTCGGCATTGACGAGACCTCTTCCTTTGAGGTGGTGTCGGCCGTGAAAAAGGTCATCGACGTTCCCCTGATCGCCAAGCTCACCCCCCAGGCCCCGGATATCGGGAAAATCGCCAAAGCCTGTGAGGATGCCGGTGCCGACGCCATCTGCGCCGTGAATACGGCAGGACCGGGAATGGTCATTGACATTGAATCCAGAATGCCGGTGCTGGCTTTTAAAAAGGGGGGATTGTCCGGCCCCATGATCCGCCCCATTGCCGTCAGATGCGTCTATGACATATTCCGGGCCGTATCCATCCCCATCATCGGCCTGGGAGGCATCACCACGGGAAAGGATGCCGTGGAGATGATCATGGCCGGGGCCAGTCTGGTGGGCATGGGATCCGCCGTTCTCTACCGGGGCATGAAGGTGTTTGATGAGGTGAACTCGGAACTTTCATCCTGGCTTGGGGATCATGATACAGACATCAAGGATATCATCGGCGCGGCCCATGGAAAGGAAGGGTCAAAATGAACCCGGACACAAAACACAGAGAAGAACAGAAACCCGTCATGATCCGGGTAGCGGAAGTTCAGGTTCACGGCCCCACCTTTGCCACCCTGTTTTTCGATGCTCCCATGGATTTTAGCCCCGGCCAGTTTGTCATGGTCTGGATTCCGGGAGTCGATGAAAAGCCCTATACTATTTCCTATCATTCCCCGGACCGCTTCGGCATCACCGTGGAGGCCAAGGGCCTTTTTTCAAAGAAGGCGGTCAGCCTTTCTCCCGGGGATCTTGTGGGATTCAGAGGCCCCTTTGGGAAGGGATTTGAGATTATTTCATCCCCGGATGTGGCTGTGGTGGCCGGGGGATGCGGCATGGCCCCCCTGGCCTGTCTGGTGGAGCAACTGGATCCCAAGGTCTGCCTGATCCACGGAGCCCGGTCCAAAGAGTTTATTCTCTATCCGGACCGGTTTGAACTTGACCGGAGGATCTGCACAGACGACGGCAGCCTGGGCCATAAAGGCTTTGTCACCGATCTCCTGGAAGAGGAGATTCATACCCGGACCCAATCCGGGCAAAAACCCTTGGACATGGTCTATGCCTGCGGCCCTGAGATCATGATGCACCGGGTGTTTGAAATCTGTGAAGACCATGGCCTTCCCTGCCAGGTTTCCCTGGAACGGTATATGCGGTGCGGATTCGGGGTCTGCGGAGCCTGTGTCTGCGGAGGGCAGGTGGTCTGCAGCGACGGCCCGGTTTTTGGATCCGAAATTCTCCGCACCCTGGAGGATTTTAACCGGACGGCCCTGCTTAAATCGGGGAAGCCGGTGAGGTTAGAGGAGTATGCAACCTGGAGATGTTCCTGAAAGCGAGAACAGTTATCAGCGAGAACAGCAAGAGCAGAGAAAGGAAGTTTCATGACCTATAAGGAAGAGTTTATCGAGTTTCTGGTGGAATGCGGTGCCTTGAAGTTCGGGGAGTTTGAGTTGAAGAGCGGGAGAATCGCCCCCTATTTTATCAATACGGGCATGTTTGACACCGGTGGAAAAATCAAAAAACTGGGAACTTACTATGCCAGGGCGGTTCAGGAGCATTTCGGCTCGGATTTCGACGGGATCTACGGTCCGGCCTACAAGGGAATTCCCCTCTGCATCTCTGCGGCCATGGCCCTGTCCGAGGCAGGCCTGGACAAGGGCTACGTGTTCAACAGAAAAGAGGCCAAAACCTATGCCGACAAGAGCCAGGTGGTGGGTATGACACTGACCGGTCAGACCCGGCTCATCCTGGTGGACGATGTCATCACCTCGGGCAAGGCCATCCGGGAGTCCCTGGATATCCTGAAGACCTGTGAAAATCCCCGGGTCAAGGGCATCGTCATCAGCGTAAACCGCCAGGAAAAGGGCAAGACCGAGAAAAACGCCCTTAAAGAGGTGGAGGAGATCCTGGGAATTCCCATTTTTTCCATTGTCACCCTCACGGATATCAAGGAATATCTGTTCAACCGGGAGGTGAGCGGTAAAGTGGTTTTGGATAAGCCCATGATGGATAAAATAGATCTATACCTCGACACCTACGGAGCAGACTAGTGTTTGGACGAAAACTCACCCGTCTGCCAAACCTGGATTCCCGTCGGCAATGAAAAGGGGATGTGGAAATGGATCATGACAATGAACTGGGGGAGATGATCCCCCACACCATTACCCGGTACCGGAATCATTCTTTGAAAGAGGAGCAGACCCATGTGGCGGCGGAAGTCCCCCTGACCTTTGAGGTCAATGACCGGGAAATCGCCACACTCATGTGCACCCCTTCCCATCTCAAGGCCTTTGCCTGCGGTTTTTTGTTTACATCCGGCTTTATCAAGGCTGCAGACGATATCCTCGGCATGGACCTGGACCGGAAAAAGTGGCGCATGGAGATCCGGGTAAGGGATCTCATGGATCCGGATCTGCTGGGGAAAAGAGTCTATACCTCGGGATGCGGCAAAGGGGTGATGTACACCTCCATGATGGAGCTTTCCGGCCGCCATCCCATTGAGAGTTCCGTCCGGATCCCGGGAGAGGATATCATCCGCACCATGGGCTGGCTCCAGAAATGCTCCACTCTCCACAATACCACGGGCGGGGTCCATTCGGCTGCCGTGAGCGTCAACGGGGCCCTTCCCGGGTTTCACATCGACGATATCGGCCGTCACAATGCCGTGGACAAGATCATCGGCACCCTGCTCATGGAGGGGACAGACTGCAGCAATATCGTCCTGGCCACCACGGGCCGGATTTCCTCTGAGATCCTTCACAAGGCCCGGCGGCTGGATATCCCCATTCTGGCCTCCAGGGGGGCCCCCACCCACCAGAGCGTCCTGCTGGCAGAGGAGATGGGCATCACCATCGCCGGCTTTGTCCGGAGAACCAATTTCGCCGTGTTCACCCATGCCCGGCGGATCCTGGCCCGGTGATCCGGTTCCGGTTCAGCCCCCCTGGTTGACATCTCCATTCAATTGTTTTAATTTTTATCTTACGATTCCCTGAAATTAAGCCGCACAGGCTTCCGGAACATTTTTAAAATAAAAAAAGGCGATCATACTGACATTATGAGCGAATATCTGCCTGTAAGATCTTCCCATGTTTTATTGTTAAAGGATGTTTCCCTGTTCCACCAGCCAACGGACGGGGAGTTTGTCCTCTATAAAAGGGAAGGCAGTGTGCTGGATCAATTCTGGGCCAAGGATCCCGGGCTTCCCGATCTTTTTATCCGGGCCGGGGACAGGGACAGTGCCCTGGAAGAGATGACCGCCTCCATGAATGGGGGAATCCGGGAAAGTATCGCGGCCGGAGGGCTGAATCAGGTTAAGGACACCCTCTGCCGGATTGTGGATGAGGCCCTGACCCCGGGCCAGGAAAAGGTCATGGACGCCCTGCCCGAGACCATTGAAATTCTGCTGGATGCATACGAGGAAGATCGCCGGGCCCTGGATTATTTGACCCGGATTGCGGCAAAGTCCAGGGTCATGGTGGAGCACTCGGTCAATGTTACGGCGCTGGTCCTTCAGTTCTGTCTCTTCCACGGCATGGACAGAAGCCGGACAAAGTGGATGGGTCTGGGCGCGCTTATCCATGATGTGGGAACCGTGGAAATCGACAAAGCCATTATAGAAAAAAAAGAGCGGCTCACGGAAAAAGAGTTTAAAATCTATTCCGGCCATACGCTTTTCGGCCATGAAATTATCGTCCAGACCACGAATTTTAATGAACTGGTTTCCCGGATCGCCCTGGAGCACCACGAGAGAATAGACGGCAGCGGTTACCCCCATCAGACCCGGGATATCGCCTATGAAAGCCAGGTCATCGGGCTTATTGACTCCTACGAATCCCTGACCTATTGGACCAAGGAGTTCAGGAAACGGAAAAAACCCTTTGACTCCCTGAGTTTGATCAAGGATGAGACTCTTGGAGGGAAATTTTCCAAAAAGATTTTCAAACAGTTTACATCCTGCCTGATCAGGTAAGAATTCCGGATAGTGCCGGGGGGACTGATCCTGGAGTTTAACCGAGTTTGAAACCTGCCGGCGGCGGCGCCAGGTCTTTTATCCTGAAATCAAAGGCCTGGTTTTTTCGGTCCGAAAGATAGTCCTTCAGGGTCTGGCGGATCACTTCAAAGGCCATCTCATCCCAGGGGATCCGGTCCGGATCAAACAATTTGACTTCCAGGCTTTCCGTGGTGGGGCCGAAATTCTCATCCAGAAGATCTGCCCTGAAAATGAGATAGATCTGGCGGACAAAGACAATATTAAACATCCGGTAGGGGGCGATGAGCCTCACCCGGGATCCGGTCTCTTCGAAGCTCTCCCGCACAGCCCCGTCCTGGACGGATTCACCGTTTTCAAGATATCCTGCCGGCAGGGTCCACATTCCTTTTCTGGGTTCAATATTCCGCCGGCACATGAGAATCCTGTCTTCCAGGACCGGGAGGCACCCCACCACCATTTTGGGATTTTCATACTGGATGTTCCCGCATCGGGTGCACACGGCCCGCACATGGTCGTCATCCCTTGGGATTGCCTTTTCAACCTCTGCCCCGCAGATATTACAGAATTTTATGCTCATTTATATTTCCCAGGTTTTCCTTTCCTCCCCCAATAATTTTCTTTCCGTATCCATACAGGAAATCCAGTTTCTGTACAAGTCCGAACCCCGGGATCAGGAAGAGTCTTTTCCCTGTCCTCCGGCCAGGGTCCACAGGGCCTTGATCCGGGCATTGGAAAGGTTCTTGCGCAGGGTGCACAGCCCCAGGATAAAGGCCGGCAGTTCCGGGGCCTTTTCCAGGACGATCACATCCTTGGGAACCGGGCTTTTTTCCAGGACAAGCCTGGGGATCAGGCCGATCCCGCATCCCAGGCTGACCAGGGCGATGATGGCTTCATGACCCGAGACCTGGGAGTAGACATTGGGAAGAATCTGATTTTCGGCAAACCAGATGTCCAGGCGTTCCCGGCTCAAACCTGTATCCGGGATGATAAACGGGGTCTTTTCCCAGTCGATTTTCTTGTCTTCCCTGTAGAGAATGGTGCCCGGGAAGCGCCTGGGGCCGATGAATACCAGGGGGCTGGCCGTCAGCTCCATGAATTCGATCCCCTTGTCCAGATGGCGGGGCATGGCGGCAATGACGACATCGGCATCCCGGTTCCTGAGCTTGTCCAGGGCCCTGGCAGGATCCCCGGTTTCCAGGTGGATCTGGACCTTTGGATGGGCCTGCCGGTAGGTATTGATGATATTGGGCAGAATGGCATAGGCAGCCGTGACCGAACAGAACAAGGAAAGTTCCCCCTGGAGAACCTCATCTTCGGAGAGTTCCTCCTGGAGGGTTTCCCACCTCCGGATCACATCGTCGGCATATTTTTTAAAGGCCAGCCCGGCATGGGTCAATTCAACGGACCGGTTGTCCCGGACAAAGAGCCTTTCCCCCACATCGGCCTCCAACCGCTGGATCATCCGGGTCAGGGCGGAAGGGGTCATATTACAGGCCATGCTGGTCCGGGCGAAATGGAGGGAGCCTGCCAGATGTCTGAACAGCTTCAGGGCCCGGATATCCACTATTGAACCCTCTCCATAAACCGGACATGAACCGAGGTTCCCCCGGAATTGAAGCAGTCTTCAGGGGTCTGGCAGGCCTTGCATCTGGAGATGTCCCCGGGGCAGATATCCTGGTCCGTCGGGATAACCCGGCACCGCCGGGAATCGATCCGGAGTCTGAAGTTGTAGCGTTCGGAAAAGATCTGCATGCGGAGCAGGTCAAACCCGTTGCCGCCGGCATTAAAGGCAAAAGGTTTTTTCGTCCCGTAATCCCCGGATTCCGGCGGGGTAAAATAATTTTCAAATATCAGATGGATCTTTTCACGGGTAAACCCCACCCCGGTATCTTGGACGATCATTTCCGGACAATTGTCCCGGGTCTGGAGCAGGACCTTTATCCTGCCCGGGTCCGGGGTGTATTCAACGGCGTTCCGGATCAATCCGTCAACGACCATATCCAGAACCTCGACCGGGATGACGACCGGGGCGGTCTCTTTAAGTTCCGTGGTCAGCCGGCATTTTCTTTCCCGGAGTTGATGGCCCAGGTGCCCGATTCTGTCCTTGAGATAGTGGTGCAGGCGGATGGTTCGGGCAGGCGTCTTTCTGGGCCCGAAAAATTCATCCACGACCTTCCGGAGCCGGGAGATTGGATCTTTGTCCTTTCCAAAGGTATCCAGCAGAACCTCCATTTCATCCCTGCAGGCGTCGGCCATGCGGGTCAGCAGGTGATAGGCTTTATAGTCTTTTTCCTTTAAAAGATCTTCGGTCTCGTACTGGATGTCCAGGATCCGGCCAAGGTTTCTTTGACTTCTCTCCAGAACAGTTTGGATCTCTGTGCCGGGGATATCCATGGATGTGAGCTTCTTTTCCAAAAGTTTCATGGATGCCCCCAGGACCGCCACCGGGGTTTTCATCTCATGGGCCAGGTGATTGATGACCTTGTCCTTTGCATGGTTGAGTGCCTTGAGCTCCCGGTGGGATTTTTTCAGCTCTTCGTGAATCCTGGCATTTTCAATGGGCAGGGCAATGGTGGAGCCCACCGTGGCCAGCAGTTCCGCATCGGTTCCGTCAAAGTCTCCGCTGGACTTGTTCACCACGGAAATCACCCCGATGGTCCTGTCCTTGAGCTTGATCGGGACGGACAGCATGTTCCGGGTGACAAGATCGGTTTCGTCACTGACCCGCTGGTAATAGAAATCACACTTGGAGACATCCGGGACAAGAACCGGGGCCCCCGAGGTAAAGGCCCTGCCGGAAACGCCCTGGTCGGCCGGGAACCGGATCGTTTTAAATTTCGAATCCGAGGCGTCCTCCCGGAACCGGGCCGCGTAAAAGAAAAGCTGATCCCGGTTTTGATCTGCCAGCAGGATAAAGCTGCCCTCCACCCCGACCAAAAGCTTGATCTCCCGGTTGATATAGGCGATAAGCGCCCTTAAATCCCGGTAGCTGTGCAAAGCCCGGGAGATCCTGAACATGATCTGCCGGCTTTGCTCGATCCGTTTCTGGGCGGTTATGTCCCGTAGGATAAGCACATGGCCCAGGGGGGAATCGTCTTCATCAAAGATGGTGGAACCGTTGATCAGGATATCCAGGATCCGGCCGTCCCGGGTATATCTCTGGGTTTCAAAGTCATGAACGGACCTGTGTTCCAGCAGGTCCTGCATCCCCTTTCTGGCCTCGTCCAGGAGATGGTCCGGGATAAATTTTATCTTTTTGCCCCGGACCTCTTTCAGGGTCCAGCCAAAGACCCGCTCAAAGGCCGGATTGATATAATCCACCCGGGAGTCCAGGGTAAAGGCAAACACGGGATCGGGCAGAAATTCCAAAAGGCTCTGGAGCCGTCTGGGGGCCTGCCGGTCTTCCCGGATGTCTGGTTTCTGCGTTTTGCCCATGATTTTCCCCGGCCCTTTTGGACCCTGAATTCATCTAAAACCCGGTCATTGAAAATTGGCGGTGAAAACATCTCGATACTTTAACCATTCTCAATTCACTGATCTGTTATAGCCGGAAAATGGCCCGGTTTTCAACACCCTATCCGATATGGGGCTGGAAACCCGGGGAATACTATCGATATTTCTATTCAAACCCGGCTTGAAAAAGTCTTTTCCAAGTCAATCCAGGTCTTTTTGATGGGGCAAAACGCATCCGCTGGGGGCCGGGCCGGGAACCGGGCCCGCATTATTTCCCGGGCAGCCCCCGGTAGAGCCGGATAAATTCCGGGACATCGTTGTTTGAGTCGAACCTGAGGTTCTTCATGGCCCGGGTCATGGCCACATAGATCAGATTGTATTCGTCCGGATCCGCAAGGGAGGGGTTGGTAAACCCGCCCTTGTGGACAAGGTTTTGAAAATCATCCATCATGAGAACGTCGTCCCATTCAAGACCCTTGGCCTTGTGTGCCGTGGTGAGGAGAATATCTGCCCCAGGAGCGTCAACGGCCTTTTCCATGATCTTTCGGATCAGGCCCGGGATGCTTTTTTCATATTCTTCCACCACGGCACAGATGCTCAACAGCTCAAGGTCTTCCACATCCAGGGCATAGGATTTCAGATTGGCGTAGCTTCCAAAGGAACGGATATAGCCGTTGAATACCGGTTTTTCCGAGTACAGATTGTGGACATCTTTGATGGAATCGAATTTATATCCCTGTATGCCTCCGACAAACCCGATCCGGTTCCGGGTGCAGAGCCGGGCCGCTTTTTTAAAGAGCGTGGCATTGGTCCTTGCGATGATGGTATGTTTTTTGGGATTCCACTTTGGTTTTTTTGCCTTTTTATAGGGTGTGCCTCTCAGTTTTTTGTCTTCCCCTTTAAAAACCTCAAGAACCATGTTTGCGATTCTGGCAATATTGCTGTCGAACCGGAAGCTCTGGGTAAGAAAGAGGGTTTTTGCGGCCCGGATATTTTTCAGGGTGTCATTGGCTCCCCGGAAACTGTAGATCTGCTGGTGGGAGTCGCCCACCAGAATGATGGACGCCGGATGTCCGGGCCTGTTCAAAGACCCGGATTGACGGAAGATGATATCCCGGGTCACCGGGTTGATGTCCTGGGCCTCGTCCAGGAGGATGCAGTCGTAATCCAGAACCGGACTGGAGAGCTGGTAAAGCTTGAGATATCCGTCATGGAGCATGCCGATGCGTTCATCGCTCCCTTTGCACATGAGGCGGCCGAGCCGGTTTGCATGGGATACAAGGTCAGGCAGGTTTCTTTTCTTCTCCCTGAAGAAGGTTTTGGCGGCAAAGGGGATATGATCCCCGGATACTTTTGCATCCGGGGAAACAAGATAACGATTGAGGGTGTCAATGGTGAACCGGGCTTCTTCGTAGGTGTCGAGTTCCAGGACCTCTTTTACAATATTTGCCTTGAATCCGGGAACCAGCCGGTTTTTATGTTGGACCCCCTTGGCCCGGAATCCAAGGGCATGGGATGTCCGGCAGAAGACATGGGATGGGAATTTCCTTTGGGCCTCCTTCTGCACCCCCTTGTTAAAGGCGATATATAAAAACCTCATGTCCGGTCTTCGCCGGGTGTATTCCACCAGCGTACTGGTCTTGCCGGCACCGGCAAAGGCGATAACCTTTAAAATCTCTCCCGGGGCCAGGTCGGTTTTGATGATCTGGTTTTGTTCGTCCGTCAATTTTATCATTTTTTTTCAGCTCCACCCATGGCAATGGGGAAATATAATCACTTCCGGGGGCGATGCCATAAAAAATATGACAAAAACATGCCCACTGCGGGCATGCCTGATTCGGAAACTCCTTTACGTCGGGTGAACAGGGATTCGTGGCTTATTTTCCTGTTCTTTCACGGGGGAAAAGAAGCAGGGAAAGAGAATAAAAAAAATACGCCCCTCGACGACGGCCCGATCAGGTATTAGTTTAACAATAAGTTTTACCTCACTTTATTAAAGGAAGCTTATCATGAAAAAAATTATAACATTTTTGATCATATGCCTTGCCTCGGCCCCGGTATTTGCCTTTGACGGCAGGGCAGTCGAGTACCGGATTGACGGCCGGTCCTATGAGGGATATTATATCAGTCCGTCGGATCAGGCCCCTTTGGTCCTGCTGATCCATGACTGGGACGGGGTAACCGGATATGAGATCCGGCGGGCCCGTATGCTGGCCGACCTGGGATATGCCGTATTTGCCGCGGATCTGTTCGGAGCCGGTGTACGCCCCACCCGGACAGAGGATAAACGGAGGCTTACCAAAGAACTTTACAAGGACCGGGCAAAGATGAGGGCTTTGATGAAGGGTGCCCTGGCCCAGGCTGAAAAACTGGGCGCCCATACGGGCAACGCCGTGGCCGCAGGATATTGCTTTGGGGGCGCAGGCGTGCTTGAATGGGCAAGATCCGGGGAGAGCCTCAAGGGATTTGTCGCCTTTCACGGCGGATTGAAGACCCCCGAGGGGCAGGATTATTCAAAGACCCGGGGCCGGGTCCTGATCCTCCACGGTACGGCAGACAAGGCCGTGCCCATGGATCAGTTTGCCGGCCTGGCCCGGGATCTGGAATCGGCCGGTGTGGACCATGAGATGATTGCCTATGGCGGTGCCCGTCATGCTTTTACGGTTTTTGGTTCAGACCGGTACCAGGCCGTGGCAGATAAAAAGTCCTGGGAGCGGTTTACCGCTTTCTTAAATGAAGTATTGGATAAATAGTCTATTTTTGGAAAGGATATTCCCATGGATCAAAGTGTCAATGTCCAGGTAAAGGTCAGACAGATCTCGGCAACCGCATCCGAGGGAAACGCCCGGGGTCATATCGTGGTCATGGACCGGCCCGGGGCCAAGGGAGGGGAAAACCGGGGGGCCATGGGCGGGGAAAATCTGCTCATGTCCCTGGGCGGCTGCTTCATGAGCAACCTTCTGGCGGCCGGCCAGGCCCGGGAGACCGAACTCAATGGTGTGGTCCTGGAGATCACGGGGGAGCTTGGCGCTTCTCCTGCCCGGTTTGAGCGGGTAAATATGAAGATCCGCTCAGAACTTGAAGACAGGGCCCTGATGGAAAAACTGGTGATCATTGCCGAAAGGGGATGCATCGTTGCCAATACCCTGAAGCAGGGGCTTGAGGTGGGAATTTCACTGGAATGATCCGGACCACAGATGGATAGATATCCGGATTTTGCCGCTTTGGCTGCCCATGAGACCCTGAACCGGGATTATCGAATCCGGGTCCGGGATCTTGGCACCGGGATTACAATCATGGCCCCCCACGGCGGAAGAATCGAACCCAGGACCTCCCTGATCGCCGAAAAGATCGCCGGTGATCTCTTCAATCTTTATTGTTTTGAGGGAATCAAGGAAACCGGCAACCGGGATCTTCACATCACCAGCCACCGGTTTGACGAACCTTCGGCCCTGGATCTGATCTCCCGTTCAGAGATCATCGTCACCATCCATGCCTGCAAAGAGAGACAAAAGATCGTCTATGTCGGAGGTCGGTTCAAAGACCTTGCCCTTCGGATTGAGACGGGCCTTATGGATATCAATATTGCAAGTTCAGAAAAAGAGAGTTTTCCGGGGACCCACCCGGACAATATCTGCAACCGGGGCCGGGGAAAAAAAGGGGTCCAGCTGGAGATCTCCAGGGGAATCCGGGATGATACAAAGGCCCTTGCCCAGGTTTCCAAGGCGGTTCATTCGGTTCTGAAAATGGTTGTCTCATGATTTGACAATAACGGCCCAAAAAAGACCCGTGCCAAAGAACCATTGATTTGGGCGCCCAAAAACATTAAAAATTTTTGGATCATCATACCATTCTTCTTCTTGTTTTTGTTCTAGATCAAGATTGACGGATCATGCATTGTTTTCTTCGGTTTCAAGGGGCAACCGGATTATGAAATTGGATCCCTTCCCCGGGGATGACACCACATCCATGGTTCCGCCGTGGTTCTGGGTAATAATGAAATAAGAGACAGATAGCCCGAGCCCCGTTCCCACACCCACAGGTTTCGTGGTAAAGAACGGTTCAAAAATTTTTGATTGAATGGTTTGATCCATTCCCGGACCGTTGTCTTCGATTTCGATTCGCAGCATTTTGTCTTCTTTTGCAAGCCTGACAATAAAACAGGGATGAGCTTGGTTCTCCATACCCCGAGACTGCATGGCCTGGGCTCCGTTACGGAAAATATTCAACAGCACCTGCTGAATTTTTGTCCTCTCACAGGGAAGCATGGGCAGATCCTCTTCATATTCTTTTACAATTTTGATGGTTTTAAAATCGTACTCTTTTTTCAGATCATAGTCTGTGGCCGCAAGTTCTATAATCCGTTCCATTAGATGGGCCGGATGGTGGGGAGAAAAAGCATCATCTGATTTTCTGGCAAAGCTGAGCATATTATCAACGATTTCCGCGACCCGCAGACCGGATTCATTTATAGTATTGATCATCCTGAAAATGCTTCTTTTGTCCATGAAGGCCCGGATTTGCTCGATGGAGACACTCACTTCCCGGGCAGCTTTAAGATTTGCGGGCATATTAAGGTCCATCAGCCTCGATTTCATCACATCGGCCGACTGTATCATCCCGGCCAGGGGATTGTTGATTTCATGGGCCATGCCTGCGGCAAGCCCCCCGGCAGAAAGCATTTTTTCACTCTGGATCATCATCTCTTCCAGGCGCACCTGTTCTGTGACGTCATCCACCCGGATCACGGCGCCTTCCACACCGTTGGCCACCAGGGGAAAAATGGTGATATCCTCGTACCGGCAGGCCCCCTCCCGACCTTCGCGAAGCACCTTTGAATCCCGGAGCACCCGGCGCTCCCGTATGGCCGTTTTCATACGGTCCATTTCACGGGTCAGGACGGGAAACACTTTTTCCAGGGGCTGGGAATACGCCTTTTCTGAAGGGATGCCCGTGACCTGCTCGGCCCGGCTGTTCCACTGGGTCACCATCCCCTTGCTGTTCACTCCCACCAGGACCGAGGGCATGGAGTCGATGATGTTGGAAACGAGGCGTTGGGCTGTTTTGAGGTCAGCGTAGGAGGTGGAAAGATCCGCAGCCATGACATTCAGGGCGTCCTCGATAAGGCACCACTCGTCCCTTCGATTAAGATCAATGCGTGCGGTAAGATTGCCGCGACGAAATGCCTTGATGCCGTCACGAATATCGTCCATGGGTTTTTTGATAATGCTTTTAAAAAAGAATGTGGTCAGCACAATCAGGGAGGCGATAAGCGCCAGGGAGATCCCCATCAGCGACGCTTGGGTAACCCGGAAGGTTTGCAGGACCTTGGTATTGGCCGCGTTGACGGCCTGGACAACATCCCGGTCAAGTTTTTTCAGTATGGCCTTTGCCTGGATTCCGGCGCTTTCGACATCGAGCATGCGCTTTTTCAGTTCAATCATGACCGCATTCAGGGCCAGAAGCCCGTTTTTATATGTCTGAAGGTCTCTGATGACGGCGCGGCCCAGATCAGCGATCTGGGGGTCACCGGCAATCAGGGGGCGCAGGCGAAGATCCAGTTCATCAATGGCGGCAATCAGCGGGTCACCATCCTGGTCAAGGGGGGCATAATAGGTCTCCGGCCATCGCTCTGCGTGCAGCTTGCCGATTTCAAGCAGACTCTGCCGGTATCCGACGACCAGTACTGAAAGCTGCTGCAGGATGGTGGTGTCGTCGCCGATAAGAACCGCATTGATCAGTTTGCCGCTGATAATTTCATCCAGACGGTCGAATCCGGATACCATATGCCGTTCAGCAGCACGCACAAGGCGCAGATCGGCGTTGACCAGCCGGCACTGCTCCACCAGAAACTCCATCCGCCGGACAGACAACCCAAGCGGCGCTTCCAGGTCACTGCCCTTGATCCGGCGGGCTAAAACTCGGGTAACCTGGATCAACCGCTCACCTTCACTGTCAAGATGGGCCTCGTCTTCGAAAAAGGTACCCAGCAAAAGATTGAGATCGGCAACAATGGATGACAGCTCCCGTTCGGTCAACGCGTTTGTCATGACATTGTTCATATCGTTGCGGATCACACCGCCCAGTACGTTTTCAATCCGGTGGAAAGAGAGGATCACCGCCAAGACAATCATTAAAAAAACGGAAATGATCAGGGCGGTAACGGCCAGGAGTTTGGTGCGGATACGCATATCGGAAAACCTGAAGGGAAACCGCATGTCGGATTTTTCGGTTGTTGAACGGCTCATGAATCGCGGACTCCTAGGGGTCTGTCCTGACCAGCTCGGTGCCTTTCAAGAGAATGGGTTTGGGCTTGATGCCCAAGGCTTTCATCACCGTTACATTGATGATTGCCTTGCCCAGACGGTTTCGGGTGATGGGGATCTGGGAAACCGGGGTCCCTTCCATGGCCTTGAGCAGCATTTTCGCTGCAGTGCTGCCCTGCTCCTGGCCGGTTTTAACGATTCCACAGAGTACCCCGTATTTGATGCTGTAGTTGTTGCCGGTGACAATCGGCTTGACAAAGGCCCGGCCCATTGCGGGAACAGAGTCCCTCTCTGACAGGACATTGCCCTTTTCGTCTTTGAGGCCCTGCATGGTCGGCATATACAGAACATCACACAGGGGTCTTAGTTCTCTTGCCATGGCTTCGGCTTCATCAAGGGTCTTGGGAAACCGGGCAGCCACAAGTTCCATGGGAAAGGTCTTTTCCTCCTGCTGAAAATTTTTCAGGATGGCCCGGCCCGTGGGGCTTTCATAGGCCATGAGCCCGAAGGTTTTGATGGAGGGGATCAATTGTTTGGTAAAGGCCAGGGTTTGGCTGATGTGATGACGTTCCAGAATACCGGACACATTGGAGGCCGGGTACCCGTATTTTTCGGATGTGGCATTTACCCCGCAAAACATCACCGGCGTTTTTACCTTGTCTTTCAGATAGGGCACCACAAACATGGACTGGGCATTGTCATCGGAGGCAATCACACCGTCGGGACGGAGTTTTTTATACAATTCATACGCTTCTTTCGCTTTTTGCGGGCCGCCTGGAAAATTCTTTCTGGTGTTCATGTATACAGTCTCGATCCGGCAGGTTTCGGACAGCACCGACTCAATCCCCTGCTGAACTTCCTCAACAAATTGATAATCCGGCCCGTAGCTCATCACCACCAGCACCTTATACATGGCATTGTCGGCTGCCGTGGCAAGCCCCCCCGGAAAAAGCAGAAGGGCCAGGCCAAGAATGAGGCTTTCTATATTTTTTATTTTCATGGTCACTCCTGTCTGCGCACAAGGTGTACGCCTTGCAGATTAATCGGTTTGGGCTCAATGCCCGTTTTTTTATCAAGATGGCGTTGATATACGGTTTGCCGCAGTTGTTGACTGCAATGGGAATCCAATCAACAGGTGTTCCCTGCATGGCCTTGACCAGCATCCCGGCGGCCTTTGATGTATCCTGGTTCATTGCACGGGGTTCCTTGCACGGGTCCATAACCGGCCGCATTCAGGCCCGCCATGCTCAAATTCGCCATGCTGCCGGTTATGTCTGCGAGAAATCCGATCCGGATGGGTTCTTGGCAATTGCTGCCGTGCAGGACGGCAGCGGTGAAGGAAAGGGGAAAAATCGGTTTCAGGATAAGACCTCGGACAAAAGCGGCATGGGGCATTGCCAGGTACTTCCTGTATTGTTTTTTAACTATTATCGTAAAACTCTATCTGCCGCAAGTTATTATCGAATCGGGCGAATGGATAGTGAATATTATAGTCCGGAAAACCTCCAGGCCGGAACAACGAACAGAATCCGTCTTTGCCCACACCCGAAACATTCTCCCTCTGCCCTGCCATTGATCTCCTAAGAGCGGATGCTTAGGTTGATAATATAGATTTACGAATTTCATCGCTGAGGTGCCCGTGGACCATTTCAACCGCGAAAAGAAAAGGGCGGCAAGGTTTATCGTTTCATTTGCCATGGCAATGGCTTTGGCTGTGAATCTGGATTTTCTGGTCCTGTCCGGCCGGCCCGGCCCGGCCGGAGGGATTGCCCTTTGTCTGGCCGCAGGGGTTTATTTGCAATCCGTCCTTTTAAAACAAATGAAATCAAGGAGAGAAACATGAAAATAAAATCAATGGTACTGATCTTTCTGGCTGCCTTTGGCGCATGCCTGTTTGTTGCTTCCCCGGCCCTGTCCGCAGACGTGCCCCGGATGAGTGTGGAGGAACTCAAAGACATCCTGGGTCATGACAAGGTGATTGTGCTGGATGTCCGGGCAGGGCGGGACTGGCTGTCATCGGAGTATAAGATCCGGGGTGCGGAACGGGCCGGGCCCGGCGACTTTACAACCTGGGTGAATAAATATCCCAGGGACAGCACCCTGGTGCTCTACTGCGCCTGACACAATGAAGCCACCAGCGCCAGGTTGGCGCGACAACTCATGGAAAAAGGATATACCAAGGTATATGCCCTCAAGGGCGGCTGGCAGAAGTGGTTCCGGGGTAAGTTTCCCGTGGAGGAAAAATAAAGAGTGTTGTCGTGCCTGATTCGCATCCGGCTTGCCCTGGCTGCGGATCAGGCCCCAGCCCTGAGTCGTTCAGGCGTAAAATTCTTCGATCTCCATCCGTCTGAGCATGTCCGAGCTGTTTTCCATTTTCCGGATGGTTTCTCCGATGCCTTGTCCGGATTTTTTCATGGATGCCTTCAGGGCTTTGTTTAATTCTTTCTCAACGGTGTTCAGCTGATGGATAAAGAGAAGATAATTCTCCTTTTTATTGCCGTATCCCTTTTTGATCAGATCCGGATAAGTATCTGCCTGGACCGGGAGAAGGCTGGAGTAATGGTCTGCGAGCACGGCCAGGAATTGTCCGTACTTCCGGGTTTCCCTCTCCTTGAGATCTGCCTGTTTTGCCAGGGATGCCGTATCCGGTTTCCGGCTGCCGGCCAGGGCATCATGGGCTTCATTCAGGGCTTTTTCCCTGCTGAGAAGATAATTGTCAATGAACTCTTTTCTTTGTTTTTTATATTTTGACAGGTCCTGAAAATAGAAGATAAAGATAAACGGAATAAAGATCATCCATGCATTTAACTTGGGCTTTGGGATGATCTGGCTGGCAAGCCTGGCTGCAAATTCTCTCTCATGGGCCAGGATGAGTTCTTTATTGTCATTGCCGCTTGTCATGGTTTTCCTTGAAATTTGGTCAGGGTCATTTTTTCCTCGTGATACTTTATCATAAAATGTACCGCCAGCCCAGCCAGAGGATGGCAAAGCAGCTCAAAACTCCTGCAAAAAAGGCCTTGGTCAGCCCGTAATCATCCCTTTGGGAATGTTTGAATGAATCGGTCAGATAATATTCCCCGTCATATGATCCCACGGTGTCCATATACATATATGCGGCGGAATCAATGTCTCTTTCTTCAACCACCTGGGCGATCTGCCGGTAGGTGGAGATGTTGTTTTCAATATAGGGGCCGACAATCCAGCCGAACACCCAGATCAGGAAGGAGTAAAACAGAAGCCTTCCCCAGGCTCCGGCCTTTGGATGATCTGCAATTGCCATGGACATTTTTTCCTCCTGTTTTTGAAATTATAATATCCTGCATCCGGAAAATCCCCGGGGAATTCCGGATGCAGGAGAGGTTCAGTTTAAATGGTTGCGGTCAGCTCCGGGAATACCACGTAGAACATGATATAGGCCATGAGCAGGGTCAGCACCAGGTTCAGGGACTGGCCGAACACATAGAGGATAAGGGGTTTTCCCCCTTTGAAATGTTCTTTCAGTTCACGGAAGTTGGTGGCCAGACCGATACTGACAAAGGAAAGGGTAAAGAACCAGGATCTGAAAAGGTCTGATCCCCCCTTGATGGTTCCCTTGTCGATCATGGCCTGTCCCAGGCCGTCCAGGCGGTCGTTGAACCCGGAATAGATCATGGAAAAGACCAGGGATGCGATGATGAACCCGATGACGAATTTGGGGAACCTGAACCAGATCTCATTGAGTCCGACTTTGGCCCCGGTTTCCGCCACTTCAACCCGGGTGGTGAAGTAAAGGGCGATAAAGAATGCGATCACGCCGATGAGCACGTTCTGGATCATCTTGATGGTGGCGGCCACATAAAGGGCCTTTTCACCCAGGAATGCGCCGGCAGCGGCAACCGCACCCGAGGCATCAATGGTTCCTCCCATCCAGGCACCGCCCAGGATCATCTGCTTGTCAACCGGGAATGAGGCCTTGATCACCGCAGGCATGGCGATCATCATGATGGCCGTGAACACCAGGGAGAGCCCCACGGCCAAAGTCAGTTCCTCTTTTTTGGCCCTACAGGCCGATGCAGCGGCAATGGCTGCGGACACCCCGCAGACCGACATGTCGGAGCAGATCACCGCATTCAGCCTCTTGGACGGCATCTTGACCAGTTTCTGGCCGAACCAGTAAGTGACCAGCCACACGGTGGGGGTTACCACCCAGGCCACAAAGATACCGGCCGTACCAATGGAGATGATCTTTTCAAACAGAATTTTGGCACCCAGCAGCACCAGACCGGTCTTGATGTAATATTCGGTCTGGACGGCGGGCATTGCCCATTTGGGCGTTCCCACGGTGTTGGAGATGAGCATGCCCAGGAAAATGGCCCAGGCCGCATATCCGATTCCATAGTGCTTCATGGTGGTCTGATAGCTGAAGAACCAGGCCAGGACGGTAACGGCGTAAACCAGTACAAAGGCCAGGGCAAACTTCCTGAAGGAGGTTCCCATGATCTTCATGGGAATCCCGAAAAGGATGCAGAAGAAAACACCCAGTCCGATGAGGCTCCCGATTTGGTTGTAGGGAGAGACCTTGGTTTTCTTTTTGGCCTTTCCGGCCAGGAGTTTGGCATCCCGCCAGTCGGCAATTGCTTTTGAGGCCTGGGCGTTCAGGGCTTCGTTTTTGAACCCCTGGGCTTCGGCCAGTTCTTCGGCTGCCACGGCAGCAGCATAGGCAGCGTCTTCAACCGCCTTTTTCTTGGCATACTTGGCCTTGGCCGCCTCTGCCTTGGCCGCTGCCTTTTCCTTGCCCATGAAAAAGGCGTCCATGGGATTGTTTGTCCATCCATGGGTCTTATGGGTAAAGCTTGACAGCCATTTGCCGGCGGAAATCTTCCTTGCTTCGGCTTTTTTCTTGCCGTCGTATAGTTTGTACCAGGCAATGGTTTTAATGGCCGTGGTCCGGTTGGCCGCTTCCCCGTATTCGGCCTGGGCCTTGTTGATGATCTTCTTCATCTCCCCGCTGTGGGGAAAATAAACAAACATGGCGGCAGCCAAAATGAAAAAACCGATCCAGATGGCCCACCAGTCTTCCTTTTTCCACATTTCCGACCATTCCCACCTGCCCTGGTCAACTACAATTGAATTTCCTTCTGCCATAATTTTCCTCTCTTTGATTATGGGTTTTTAAAAAACATCCATTTTACTGAATAATAGCAAGACATATGCCACCAGGCCATGGATTCCAAAACCCCTTTCCGGCAAGGGTTTTGAACGGAATCCGGAACAGGAGGTGTAAACTTGAGTTGGCAGGTGTGTGGCCCCAGGGCGACATGTGAGGTGCTCCTGCCTTCCATATTCAGGAGTATGAAAAAGGGGCGGAGGTTCCGCCCCCGGGAGGGATGAGGCAGGCCGTTAATTGAGCGTGATGCTTCCTTCCGAAGAGAAGACCGCCTGGCTGACGGCGGAAAGGCTGGAACTGCTCAGGATTTTAAGAGGGGTGTTATGAAGATTGCACAGCTTTTTCACCTGGGTACAGGCCGTGTGGCTGTTGCAGTTGACCGGACAGAGAACCAGGTCTGACTTTTTTACCTTGGCTTCCAGGTCGGTATTGGCATTTTTCATATAGCCGTCATGGTAGTCAAATTCCCCGCCGGCTTTTTCAACGATATCTTTATAATAGGCCTTCATTTTGGTAATGCCTCCGATCATGAAAATCCGGCGGGCACATAATTGGTATTGTTCGCAGGATTCCTTTGCACAGGACTCTGTCTGGCAGGGGGGCAATGCCATTTCACCCAGGGCTCCCACGAGGGTGTCGACTTCCCGGCGGATATTTTTCTTTTCCTTTCGGGCGGCAAGGTATTTTATCTGGAGGGACTGGTTTTCCCTTTCTTTGGCAAGCAGGGCCCGGGTCCGGGATTCAAGTTTTGCGGTCAGGGCGGCCACCTGCTCTTCCAATTGGGAGATGATGGTTTTTCCGGACTCTTCCGGCGATACGAGTCCTTCAAGCCGGACCACCTGCTTTTTCAGCTGCCCGTTTTCAGCTTCCATCCCGGAGATCCGTTTGGCATCGGTTTTTCTCAAGCCGGCCAGTTTTTTATTTTCAAGACTCTTTGATGCCACCTTTTTTTTCTCCCGCTCCACGGCTGCTTCGGCTTTTGTCAGTTTCTGGCGGACATCAAAAATCCCGGTCATGTTGGCATGGGCCTTCATATGGACCTCGCCGTAGACATCATGGAGCAGATCAACGGCTGTCTCTTCATAGGAGATAATCGCATACATCAGGGGACCGACATTTCCCGATTCCAGGTTCTGCTTCCAGAGATCCCGGATTTCCCTGTTTGATTTCCCGGCCACCCGGGTCATCCACTTCCGGGCCCGGCTCCGGATAAAATTGTTGACCTTTACGGACACGGGATTTTCCTCATGGAGTTTTGCCATGATATTCTGGTGAAACTCATAGGGTTTCATTTCAGAAACCTTGTACCCGCACTTTTTCAGGATGGTTTTGTGTTTTTCAACACTGAGAACCGCACCGACCACCGGGCATTTGAAATGGGTTTCCACATCCCAGATATTCATAAATTTGGACAAGATGTCAGACATACCAACCTCCTTTCAACGGATTTCTAGGGACCGGGATTCCCTGTTTTCACCGGCGGCACCGGCAGTTTTTGCATGAGTCTGTGTATTTATGATCCTGGCTTTCTTCATGGGGGGGCTTATTTTTTCCTCCTGCCTTGGTTTTTTATAAGATGTTTTATTTTTCTTCAAAAATTAGTTTCGGCTAACAATAAAAGGGGTATTAAATTATGTCAAGGATTATTTTTTATATTTTTGGCAGGCACAAAAAACAAGGGGTTCATGCCCTGCCGGGAAAATTCGATTCTGTACGGCCTTGCCTGCCGGGTGAAAGGCCGGCCTTGCTTTTCTTCCATGGAACCTTTATTTTCTATGGGAATCACAGGACAGGAGAATGATTTATGCTTTCAAGCAGTTTAAACCTGAGGCTGAAATTTATTTTTGGGCTGGTGCTCTTTGCCCTGGCCCTGGGGATCTGCATCAGCATTATTCTATACTTTCATTTTAATTCCATCATGGAATCGGAAATCAGACAGCGGTCAAGGATGGTTCTGGCCCAGTCCAATGCGGTTCAGGATTATGTGAAGACGGTGCTGCGGCCCGAGATGTTTGATACCCTTCCCCAGGGACGGTTCGTCTTAAAGGCCATGTCCTCTTCATATATTTCAAGGGAGATCATGACCCGGCTCAATGCCAGGGATGATCTCACCTACCACTACAGGCGGGTATCCAAAAAACCGAGGAATCCGGATTCAGCCCCGGATGCCCTGGAATCCCGTCTGATTTCGATTTTCGCCAGGGACAGGTCCCTGTCCATCTGGGAAGATGAGGCCATGGTCGGGAATACCGAGTACCATATCGTGGCCCGGCCGGTTGTCTTTACAGACTCCTGCATGAACTGCCATGGAGATCCAGGGGCTGCACCTGAAGAGCTCATTGAAATCTACGGGAATGAAAACGGGTTTCACTATTCGCCGGGGGAGGTGGGAGGCGTGGTTGTGGCGGGTTTTCCCGTTGACATGATCAAAAACCCTGCCAAAGAGGTCACCCTCCAGTATCTCATGTTCTACCTGTTCGGGATCCTGATCTTTGCCCTTTTGATCAGTCTTTTCTTTGACCGCCTGGTCATGAAAAACCTCCAGAACCTGAGCACCATTTTCAAGACCCGTTTTTCCGGAGAACAGGAACAGGGGATCATCCGGCGGCTGGGGGAAAAGGATGAAATCGAAGGACTGATCGAAGGGGTGGATGAACTGGCCCTCTGCCTGTCCAACGCCAGGAACGAATTGGAAGACTATACCCAGAACCTTGAAATCATGGTGGATCACAGAACCCGGGAGATAAAGGAGAAGGCCGAGAAACACCGGGCCGACGTGCGCCTCTTTGTGGAAATTCTGTCCCGGTTCGGCGGGTTTTCCACGGCCGGTCAGATCATTTCCGGGGCCCTGGAGTGCATTGGAGAGAGGTTTTCCGCCCGCCAGGTAATTTACCATTGCACCGTGGCCTCGGAAAATTCATATGCATGGCATGATCACGGTCCCATACAGGGCCTGGGCGATGAAGTCAAAGAGATCCTGTGGAACGATGAGGCACTTTCCGTGGATCATACCATTCACGTACCCGTGAAATCCAAAGAAAGCCATTGGGGGATTCTCTCCATTTCCTGGCCCACGGTATCCCAGAGAGGGGAGGCTGACGCTTCCATGCTCCTGGCCCTGGGCCAGCAGCTGGCCATTCTGATTGAAAATGTAATGGCGTTTTCCAATGTAAGGTTTCAAAATGACATGCTCCAGTCTGTGTTTGAGGGGATCTCGGATCCACTTCTCCTGATTGATGAAAATTACCGCATCCTCATGGCCAATACCGGCAGCCGGGAGATCTTTTCCAAAAAAAGAAAACAGGACCGGGAAAAGGAATTAAAGGAATTTTTAAAGGACAGGGATACGGGGGAAAAAAATATCCTTGAGCAGATGCTGGAAAAACAAGAGCCTGTGAGCCGGGAAATCGGAACAGCCCAGGGCAAATCCTTCAGGGTGGATCTCTATCCCCTGCCCACAAGGGAGCAGGCCGGCCTCAAGATCGTGCTCTATGCCCGGGAAATCACCCTGGAAAAACAGATGATGTCGAGAATGCAGCAGGCGGAACGGTTGAGCGCCATCGGCAAGATGGCGGCAGGGGTGGCCCACGAGATCAACAATCCCCTGGGGGTGATCTCCTGTTACACGGACCTGGTCAAGGATGCCGTGTCAGAGCCCTCTGCCCTTGAAGACATCGGGATGATTGAAAAGCATACCAAAAATGTCCAGAAAATCGTCCAGGAACTGCTGAAATTATCCAGGCCCAAGCAGGCGGTCTCCGGCAAATGCACCATCAATAAGGTGGTTTTTGATGCAGTCAAGGTATTTCAGACCCAGGCGGCGTCAAAGGGGATCCGGGTAGACTCCCGGCTCAAAAAAGGGCTGCCCCGGATAAAATGCGATCCAGGCATCCTTGAACAGATCCTGACAAATCTGTGGCTCAACGCATTTGACGCCCTGCAGGAGACCGGCGGACAGGTCTGGATAGAGACGGGTCTTTCAAAAAACAAAAAAGAGGTGGTCCTTTCCATCCGGGACAACGGCCCGGGGATCCCCGGTTCGGTTCTCGGCAATATTTTTGATCCTTTTTTCACCACCAAAAAGGTGGGCAAGGGAACCGGGCTGGGACTTGCCGTGGTCTACGGTTTTGTCAACGAAATGGGCGGACGGATCGAGGTTTTCAGTGACGGGGAAACCTGCTTTGAAATTTATTTTCCCCTTGAAAGGAGCTGATGCGCCATGAATGAATTCTCCATTCTTGTTGTGGATGACAACAAAGATTTTTTAAAGGGAATCATCCGGAACCTGCAAAAGAAATTTCCAACCATGGAAATTTTGGGGGCCTCTTCCGGTGAGGAGGGATTAAAGGTCTTTAGGAAAAAGAACGTCGGGGTCATGCTGTCCGACCTCAGGATGCCGGGAATTTCAGGGCAGGAACTGCTCCAGGCGGGAATAGAGATCAACCCCCTTGTCTGCGTCATCATGATCACCGGCCACGGAACCGTAGAGACAGCGGTCAAGGCTCTGAAGCGGGGAGCCTGGGATTTTTTGACCAAGCCGGTGGAAAGGGAGACCCTCTACCATACCGTGGAAAGGGCGGTGGAGCACTATGATCTGTCCTATGAGAACCGCCGGCTCCAGGAAGTGATTGAGAGCCTGAAGCATGAAAAGGGTTTTCTCAGTGAAAGCCAGGTCATGCAGCAGCTCCAGAAGAAAATCACAGCCATTGCAGCAACGGATTATACGGTTCTTGTCACCGGCGAATCCGGAAGCGGCAAGGAGTACATTGCCCGGAACATCCACGGAACATCCCGGCGGAAACAGGCCTCCTGCCATGCCCTGAACTGCCCGGCCATTCCGGAACTCCTCCTGGAAAGTGAGCTGTTCGGCCATGTAAAGGGCGCGTTTACCGGCGCAGACCGGGACCGGGACGGGTTTTTCATGTATGCGGACAAGGGAACGCTGATCCTGGATGAAATCGGAGATATCAGCCCGGCCATCCAGGCAAAGCTGCTCAAGTTCCTCCAGGACAGGGAGGTCAAGCCAGTGGGCTCCAGCATTTCTAAGACGGCCGATGTCAGAATCATTGCCCTGACCAACCAGAACCTTGAGCAGAAGATCCGTGAGGGCAGCTTTCGAGAGGATCTTTATTACCGCCTCAATGTCCTTTCCGTCAGGGTTCCCCCCCTGCGGAAACGCAGGGAAGACATCCCGGTTCTGGTCCGGGATTTTATCCTTCAAAGCTGCAGGGAACTGAACATGGAGCCCATGGAGATCGATCCCGCAGCCCTGGGCTTTATCACGAGACAGTCCTGGCCCGGGAACGTCCGGCAGCTGCTCAACTACGTCAGGCGCCTGGTGGTCTTTTCCAATGGAAATCCCATTGATCTTTCCCTGATCAGGCTCATCGAGGGGGAGGAAGGTCCGGTGCCGGAAACGGATTCAAAGGGGCGGGCCTCTTATAAGGAGGCCAAGAAAGAAGCCCTGGACCACTTCTCCAGGAATTATCTTGACCAGATCTTCAAGATCACCCGGGGCAATATCTCCGAAACCTCCAGGATCAGCGGGCTTGAAAGGGCGTCCATCCAGAAGATCGTCAAGAGGCTTGGCATGGATATGTCCCGGTACCGGGAGCAGTCCCTGGGCAGGAATACCCAAGTCCTTTGACAAACACCTTGACAAATCCATTCGTGATTGAGTAAGTAACCCTGAGTTTTTCACTGGGGGTGCTTTGATCAAAAGCTGAGAGAAGTTGAAGACTTCAACCCTTAGAACCTGAACCGATTCGGATCGGCGTAGGGAAGGTGGTAATTTTTTTTCGATTTCTTTCCCTGCCGTTCATACGAATCATAAATAACGATCAAAAGGCAGGGAGAATTCCCATGAATCAATTGTATACTACTCAAATGGATGCCGCTGGAAAAGGAATCCTTACCCCCCAGATGGAACAGGTGCTTGAAAATGAATCGATTTCTAGACAGGACTTGATGGAGGGGGTTGCAAAAGGGCATATTGCCATTCCGGCGAACCGGAATCATATGAACCTGAAGGCCGCCGGAGTCGGCCAGGGGCTAAAAACCAAGATCAACGTCAACCTGGGGGTATCCAAAGATGTCTGCTCCTTTGACGCAGAGATGAACAAAGCGGCACTGGCCGTGGATCTTAAAGCAGACGCCCTCATGGATCTGAGCGTATCCGGCGACACCGAAGGATTCAGAAAACGCCTGGTCCAAAATATTCCCATCATGATCGGGACGGTGCCCATCTATGACACCCTTACCCGGACCGGGAAGCCTGTACCGGACATCACCCTTGATGACTGGTTTGAAACCGTTGAAATCCATGCCCGGAACGGCATTGATTTTATCACCATTCATGCAGGCCTTACGAAAAAGTGCACCCGGAGCATCCGCACCAATCCCCGGCTTTGCGGCATTGTCAGCCGGGGCGGGGCCATCCTTTTTGAGTGGATGGAAAAAACCGGGCAGGAAAATCCTTTTTACGAACATTTTGACCGGCTTCTGGAGATCTGCCAAGCCCATGATGTCTGCATCAGCCTGGGAGACGGGCTCAGGCCCGGTGCCATCAAGGACGCCACCGACGCTCCCCAGATCGAAGAACTCATCACCCTGGGCGAACTGACCAGACGGGCATGGGAAAAAAAGGTTCAGGTCATGATCGAAGGCCCCGGCCATGTGCCCCTCCATGAGGTTGAAATGAATATGAAGCTCCAGAAAAAACTCTGCCACAACGCCCCTTTTTATGTCCTGGGCCCCCTGGTTACGGACATTGCTCCCGGATACGATCATATCACTTCAGCCATCGGCGGAGCCCTGGCCGCCATGCACGGGGCCGATTTCCTCTGCTATGTGACCCCGGCGGAACATCTGCGCCTGCCCTCTGCCGAAGATGTAAAAGAGGGAATCATGGCCTCCAGAATTGCAGCCCATGCCGGAGACCTGGCCAAGGGAATCAGGGGGGCACAGATCATGGACGATTCCATGAGCCGGGCCAGGGGACGCCTGGACTGGGAGGGGCAGTTTGAATGCGCCCTCGACCCTCAAAAGGCCCGGGCTTACAAGGAATCTTCCCGGCCCGATGAAAAGGATGTCTGCACCATGTGCGGAGATTTTTGTGCGGTCAAGCGGGTGGGGGATCTTCTTTAAACTGAAATCAAAAGAGGCTGAAAAAGACCTTTTACTCCAGGCCTGAAATAAAATCCGATACCACACCGGCAAAGCCGGACGGGTCTTCCAGGTGGGGGGCATGCCCCAGGTTTTCAAAGATATGAACCCGGGCATCCGGGATCCGGTTTTCCAGAAAAGAGGCGGTTTCCCAGGGGAAAAGGGTGTCATGCCGGCCCCAGATCAACAGGGTGGGCATTTGAATCTCCAGGCAGAGGGAATTCAGGGAGATCTCCTCCATGGAGGCAAGGCCCTTATGGACCGATTCCATGTCCATCAGATCGTTGAAGATTTTCCCGTACCACTCCTTATTGTCCATGGCCTGTTTGATCATATACTCCCGGACAAAACGGGGCAGGGCCGGTTTTTTTTTGAATATCCGGTCCCGGAGGCGTTCGTACTCTTCTGCGGAATCGATCTGGAAGATATTGATCCCGTCCAGGGCCTCTTCATGGATGGACACCCGCCCGGGAAGATAAAATCCGGCAGAGTTTTCCAGGCAGAGGGATTTGATTCTGTCGGGAAATCCGGCGGCCAGGGTCGCGGCAACCGCCCCTCCCATGGAGGATCCGGCCAGGTGAAAGGATTCCGGGCAGGCCTTTTCAATAAACTCCCCCAGCCATCTGCCGTAGTTTTCCAGGCTGTACTCAAGGCTCTGGTCAAGGGTGCTTTTTCCGAATCCGGGCAGATCCGGCAGGATGAGGTTGAACCTTTTCTTCAGGGACCCGGCAGCGAAATAAAAACTTTCCCTTCGGTCGGAAAACCCGTGGAGCATGACCAGGGTCTCCTTTTTCCCGGTTTCAATGGCAGACCACTCCAGGTCCACCTCTCCTTTGAACTTTTTGACCTCGGCTCCCAGGCGCCTGCCGGTTCTCCTGTAAAAGGTCTCTATCAGGCCTTTCCCGATTCCGGCCTGGGCCTGGAAGGAGAGGGATTGTTTTGTTTTCATGGCACTCCTGTTTTATCCTCTGTACACGGGTACAACATAGGGGCCTTCCGGGATGACGGCGATTCTGGGATTGCCTGACCGCTCCACAGACTCTTGGATGGTCTGATTCAGGTCCCTCACATCCCTCACACAGGTGAATTTTTTGTCCGGGTCGGACAGCCTGGGGGCGTAGAGATGGATATTCCCGACCCGCATGGGCTTGAGCTGCATTTCCGTCTGCCATTCATCGATCTTTGCATACTTCCTGGTTTTCAGTTCTTCTAAAAAGGCCTCTTCCCCCAGGCGGGCCAGAAGCCGCTGGGCCTCGTAATACTCGGCGGACCCCATGCCTTCGGAGCATTCCGAGGCCACGATGAGGTCCCCGCCCGGTTCCAGGATGTCCATGGGCGAGACCATGGACTTGACGGTTTGGTAATAGGTCTTGTCCAGGGGATATCCCCCGGCCCCGGTGATGACAGTGGAAAACCTTTCCGGAACATCAATCTGGGCATGTTTTTTCAGATATTCAATGGCCTGGGCGTGGCTTTTCTCAATGTCGCCGAAATTCACATAAGAGAGATTTCTCTTTTCATCGATGACCACGTTAACGGCAAAGAGATTGGACAGATTCCGGATCCCCTCCATCTGGAATTCATGGAACACGTTCCCTTCAAGATTGCAGTTTCTGGATCCGGGATGCTCCAGATATTCGGCTGTATGGAACCCGGTAATGGTTTCATGATGGGCCACCCCCGGAATGATCAGTTTTCTTCCCCCGGAATAGCCTGCCATGAAATGGGGCTCCACCAGTCCGATGACGATTTTCAGGTCTGCCCCGGCAAACCGCTTGTCGATCCTGACGGGAAGCCCCGAGGGTGAGGTGCCCAGGGTAATGTGATCCTCATCCTTCCGGGCATAATGGTTTTTGACCTTCACCCGTTCCAGGACCTCGGAGCTGCCCACCACCTCCAGAAGTTCCTCTCCCAGGTTGGGCCGGTGCAGACCCGTGGCCACCAGCACGGTGATCTTTTCCTCTTTAATCCCGGCCCGGGTCAGGCGCTCGATCATCCGGGGCAGGATCAATCCGTTGGGAACCGGCCTTGTGATGTCGCAGATCAGGATGCAGGCCGAGGATTTTCCCTGGGCGGCATCCTCAAGGGAGCCGGAGGATTGTCCGCCGGAAAGGGCCTTGGACACCGCTTGTCCAGGGTCTGTAAGAATCGGCATGTTCTTTTTTTCGATGAGCTGGATCTGCCATTCGTCATCCAGGCTGAGTTTTAACCCGGTTTTCCCGTAATCCAAAGAAATTTCCATTTTTCAATCTCTGTTCTGAGGTTATCATCTTATCCGCGGCCGAAAAACAACATGGGACAAGTATTTATCAGACCCTTAATTTCATGGCAAGAACATATCCCGGGCCCGGGTTCAGCTTCCGGTGCCGCTGGGCCAGGATAGAGATTCTTCACTTGTTGTTCATTACCGTTTTGTAATCTATGGATCATGTCCGGGTAAGGGCGACATGCTAAATATGAAAATATGGAAAAGACCTTTTGGCCTTTTGAACCAGGAGTTTTTTCTTTCTCTTCCTTTTGTGCCGGGCCGTCCTAGGACGGCCCGGTTTTTTTTGGCTTCCTGTCAAAATAAATCCCCGGCAATCTCCACCCCAAAGTTGCAGAAATCAGAACGGTTTCATATCCGGTTTTACCTTGGTTTTGCTGGGGTTTTTCTGTCTGTCCGGCATCCTGAACCGCTCCTTTTAAAGAAGAGACGTCCATGCTATAGAATATGGTTTGGGAGGAAAACAATTAAAATCCAAGGAGATTTCATATGGATAATTCCCATAAAAAACCCAAAGGCGCCGGGAAAAGCAGTTTTGAACTGATCGATTCCCATAAGTTAAAGACTCTTCTGCCGGTAAAACCGGGATCTGCGGTCATCGACCTGGCCTGTGGTAAAGGTCTATATTCCCTGTTCCTGTCGGAAATTGTCGGGGAAGCCGGACTGATATATGCGGTGGATCTCTGGGAAGAAGGGCTGGTCTTATTGGATGAGCAGATCCGGCAAAGGGGGATATCCAATATCCTTCCCATGCAGGCCGATGCAAGCCGGCATATCGATATTGATGATTTCAGTGCGGATCTCTGCCTCATGGCCACGGTACTCCATGATTTTGAGGAAGCCGGTACCGCAGATGCGGTTCTGGAAAAGGTGAAAAATCTTCTTAAACCCGGAGGCTGCCTTGGGGTGATTGAGTTTAAGAAGATAGAGGGTCCGCCGGGTCCGCCCATCCAGATCCGGCTGGGCCAGGACGAAGTAGAGGCCATGGCCTCCAGACAAGGATTTGTCAGGGATCAGAGTGCGGATATCGGTGAGTATAACTATCTGATGACCTTTATATCCGGATAGCCCCCTGCTGCAGGAACCTGAGGGATCAGTCCCTGCCAAAGGCCGGACAGAGTTGAAGTCGACTGGGTTGAATCCAAACCGGGAGATTCAGTCTTAACCGCAACCTTGCATAAAAATTTAAAAAAAGATCAGGACCCAGAAGAGAATTACAATTCTCGCCAGAATACTGAATCCCGTGGTCAGTCCGCAGATGGCAAACCCGCTCTTCAGCCCGTATATCGCCGTATATCTGGGCAGGGTCCGTCTGACCCGGGTAACCGGTATCATCAAAAGACCTCCGATGAGCAGGGAAACAATGGCCTGATATGAGGTCACCGCATCCTGATTCATCAAATTCGACATATAGGTGATCCCCACGGTGGGGCTGAACATATAGGTGCTTACCGGCCCGATTACGGCTGCCGGCAGATCAAAGATCGATGTCAAAGGGGCAATCAGGGCCTCGAGCCAGCCCAGCAGTCCAGAGTTCATAAGAAGCTGAATAAAAAAAGTGACGCCTGCCAGAAGACTCACCATGCGCAGATACATCTTTTTCCGGCTCAGCCATGTGTCTTTTATCAGCTGTTTGAAAGACCTGGGAAGACAATTTCTATCCATCGGGCTGCATTCCAGGTTGTCAAAGGCATTTTCAGATTCTGTCCGGGGCTTAAGACGGATGCGGCCCCATAAAATGACAAAGCCAATTTTAAGAATGCCGGTCAGCCAGAAAACCGCAATATAAATCATGCAGAGTTGAAACCCCAGAAGAGGAAGGACAACGGGGAGTTGAAATGTGAGGGTCTCCTTAAAGTGGAAAGGAACGGTATTCAAGACCCCGGTCAGCAAAAGCTCCTGGTCGGACATCTTATGGTCGGCGCGGAATTGGGCAGCCATGGTGTGGGCGGCGATCATGGAGCCGATGGCGGCCAGAAAACTTAAGGCGCTTTCAGAGGGAAGGTTTGCAAGTCTTGCCACCGGTGTTCCAATGGGCTTAAGGTATTTCATCAACCCCATCTGCATGAACAATTCGATCCCGAAAAGACTGATGAACATGATTGAGCCCATGCGGAGAACGAGGGACAGAGTGGATTCAAGTGAGTATAAAAGGGGTTCCATGGACTCCTGTGCATTCCAATGGGCAATCATGTTCTCATCACTGCCGGGATTAAAGCCTATCTCCAATAGGGGCCTTTTGGCCCGATTTCTGCGGTGCAGGAAACTTTTAATTATTAGAGATAACCTAAAAGCTTTACAATACAATAATCAGATTACCGGTTCTGCCAAGGGTTGAAAATCCGCATTCAAGACTTAAATTAATCCGTATCAGGACAGGAGATCCATGGTTGATGAAAAGACATGGATCCTGACAACCTGTCCTGGGAACCTTAATCAAATCGTCCTGGGCCAAAAGGAGTTTCCAATGAAACCATTGTCTTCTTCTGACCGGGTCGACCTTTTCATTGACATCTCGTGGGAGCAGGACGGGATCAAGCATCAGGAACGGTATTTCGCCGACGGGTTGAACTGCTGGCGGGATGTTTTTCCCGGTTCCCCAATGGAAAGTCTTCTCAAAAACAAAAATGCCCCAAGCCTCTCCGTCGAAATCAAACCCGGAGAACTTGTTCCTGCCCATGATCCCAATAAAGTCCTTTTTATCCCCTGGTCCCGGCTGAACCGGGCCGAACCGGATCTGTTCCGGCCGGGACGCTTCTATCCCCAGGGGTTGATATCGGGGCAGCCGGGCATATTCAGGGAAAACCGGAACCCCTTCCGCTGTGTCGAAAAGGATTCAAAGGGCATTAGAGCGGATCTGAATCATCCCATGGCGAAAATTCCCCTGACATTGAATATGGAGGTTCTGAGCCGGTCCAGCAAGCTGGAGGAACGCGGCGGCGCCTGTACGGACTGGATGGAGCTTGCCCTGTCCGGGCCGGGCATGCAGGCCCGGTGCAGCGGCATTCCCACGGATTTTTTTTCCGGGAACAGCCTGGACCGGAGAAACCCGGATCCGGATCCGGATTTTTACCGGATCCACCGCTTCGTCCCTCATATTGATGCAAGGGCCAGCCGGAATCTGTCTGAAATATATGCGGAGCTGCTTTGCCCCGGGGCAAGGGTCCTTGATTTAATGGCCGGATGGGAATCCCACCTTCCCCGGGATCTTGATCTTTCTTCGGTTCACGGCATCGGGCTCAATAAAAATGAACTGGAAAGCAATCCCTGCCTTTCCTCCCATCATTTGCAGGATCTCAATGAAAACAGAGATCTGGATTTCGAGGATCAAACCTTTGATGCAGTGATCTGTTCCTTGTCCGTTGAATATCTGGTTCATCCCTTTCCCATCTTCAAGGAAGCGGCCCGGATACTGAAACCCGGGGGAGTCTTTGCGGTCACCTTTTCCAACCGCTGGTTCCCGGAAAAAGCGGTCCGCATCTGGGAGGATCTCCATGATTTTGAGAGGATGGGAATGGTAAAGGAGTATTTCCTGGGATCCGGGAAATATGAATCCGTTTCAACCCAGTCCCGGAGAGGCTGTCCCAGGCCTTACCAGGACAGATACTACCCAAGGATGAGATTGTCGGATCCGGTCTATGCCGTTATCGGGAAAACACCCGGAGGATAGGCCGGGGAAACCGGGAAAACTCTTTTGCAGGAAAATTCTGCTTCCCGGGCGCGGGCCGGTTCATCCTTTATCCAGTATCTGACGGATTTTCAGGGAAAGATCCTGGATGCCCACGGGCTTGTATAAAAAGCCTTTGATTCCATAGGATGCCGCCTTTTCCTCGGACATGGTTTCGCTGTAGCCCGTGTACAAAAGGATCGGTATATCCGGGCGTATTTTTAAGAGCTCAGCTGCGAATTTGTCCCCGGGCAATTTGGGCATGGCCATATCCGTGATGACCAGATCAAATTTTCCGGAGTTGGCCCGGAATGCCTCAAGGGCCTCTATGCTGCTGACCCGGGAAGTCACTCGATAGCCCAGGCTTTCCAGTATCTGCTCTTCCATTTCAATCACGTACTCTTCATCGTCCACCAGCAGAATGGTTTCCCCTTTTCCCGGAACCATTTCCGGAACCATTTGATCCTGTTCTCTAAGGGAAACTTTCTCCGCCGGAAAAAAGATATTGAATTCAGTCCCCTTGCCGGGTTCGCTTTTTACCAGGATCTCTCCCTTCATGTTTTTAACGATGCCGTGCACCACGGAAAGCCCCATTCCCGTGCCCTTGCCCAATCCTTTTGTCGTGAAAAAAGGGTTGAATATCTTTTTGATCGTATCCGGGTCCATCCCAATGCCCTGATCGGCAATACTTAACAGGGCATAACAGCCGGGTTCCAATTCCGAATTTTCAAATCCCTTTTCTTTGATCTCAATTTCCCTGAGGCTGATCTTCATCACACCTCCCTCATTTTCCATGGCATGGTAGGCATTGGTGGACAGGTTCATTATGATCTGATGGATCTGGGTCGGATCTGCCTTAACCGGACTGCAGTCGTCCTCGATATCTTTTTCGATGTCCACGGTTGCCGGCAGAGTAGACCGGATTAATTTTAATGCCTCTTTGATTACGGTTTGAACTTTCAGGAGTTTAAACTCGGTTTTTTCCTGCCTGGAAAAGGTCAGGATCTGATTGACCAGATCCTTTGCCCTCAGGGAACTGGTATAAATTTTATTTAATCTGTATTTGAGGGGGGTGTTCTCTTTGCCGATTTCCCCCAGCAGCATCTCGGTATAGCCCAGAATAGGGGACAGGATATTGTTGAAATCGTGGGCGATGCCCCCGGCAAGGGTCCCGATGGCCTCCATCTTATAGGACTGCTGCAATCTTTCTGCCAGTTTTTCTTTTTCCTTTTCAGCGTTTTTCAGGGCCGTAATATCTTCCACACTGGACCAGATAAATCTCTCATCCTCCCTGACCACGATCATCCCGTTTATTCTCACCGGCACCAGATGTCCGTCTTTATGGAAATACTCTTTTTCATAGGGCCCGTATTTTCCCGTCAATTCGATTCGTTCCATCTGCTCCCGGTCCTTTTGGACGCATTTGGAGGGGGTGAGATCCCAGAAGGTGGAGTCTAAAATTTCATCGATGCTGTATCCCATGATCTTTGCATAGGCAGAGTTGACCGATACAAATCGGCCGTCCATCCTTGTCAGTGCGAGTCCGATGGGGGATTGTTCCACCAGTTCCCTGTACTTGGCTTCGCTGCCCTGGAGCGCTTTTTCCGTTAGTTTCAGGGATTCATTTTCCCGGTGGAGCATCCTGTTCTGCCGGTGAATTTCCTTGACCGAAGCCCGGATCTGAAAAAAGATAAGAATCAGCAGGATCAGGACGGAGCCGGCGGTTTTGCCGATATATATGAGCTGGCTTCTGCGCAGATCTGACATGTACTGGCCGGTGCCGATATAGCAGCCCAGTTCCGGGATGCCCATGACAAAGGATATCTTTTCTTCGGGAGCCGGCTGCCCCGGCCGCTGGTAATAATACGAAACATAGCCCCGGCCTTTTTCTGATTTTGCCGTTTTTACCAGTTCCCTTATAATATAGGTCCCCCTGGCGTCTTTCAGGTCCCACATATCCGTCATCTCTTTTTGGGGTTCAAAGGGCTGAACAAGCATGATTCCGTCATAGGCACTCATGAAGATATAGTTCTTGCCTTCATGGTCATGGTAGACCATTCTCCGGACAAGGTCACGGACCTGTTCCAGGGTGTCCTCCATGGAGATGTCCTGGGAACGGTATTCAACCAGTATCGGTTCAATGGCATTCCTGGCAATATTAACGGTTTGCTTCAGCTGATCCAGCCTCTGGTTTTTTGTTTCTTCCATGTGCTGATGGGCCAGATAAACGGAAAGAACAATAAAAGCCGAACCCAGGATGAATCCGATACTGATCACTTTGGTTCTGGCTGACTTGAATAATGTACTGCTTTCCGTGCTGATCATACCGCCCTCAAATGTGGATTGTTGGATAGAAGAAAAGCATACGATAAAAAAGGATCAAATGCAAAAAAAAGGGAAATGCCCCAAGGGGATCATGGTTTATTCTTTCCGTCCGGCAGTCCGTTTCGGTCCTTTCCTGCCGCGGGAATTTCGGCAAAAAGAAAGCGCGGCGTTTCAAAAGGATTTGAAACACCGCGTTTTTATACGGCCAATGGCTTCCCGGTCATCTGTCCGGGGTTCTGAAACCGTTTCAGAAGACCTTGAAGGTCTTTTTACCGGGTTCAGGCAAGATCAAAACGGTCAAGGTTCATCACCTTGTTCCACACCCCTACAAAGTCGCAGAGGAACTTGCCCTGGGCATCCTCACTTCCGTAAACCTCGGCCAGGGCCCGGAGCTGGGAGTTGGACCCGAAGATGAGGTCGACACGGGTGCCGGTCCACTTGAGATCGCCGCTTGCCCGGTCACGCCCTTCGAAGACGTCTCCATCTTCCGAGGCCGGTTTCCAGACGGTTCCCATGTCGAGCAGATTGATAAAGAAATCATTGGTGAGTGCCTCGGGCCGCTGGGTAAAGACGCCGTGCTTGGACTGTCCGAAGTTGGTATTCAGGACACGCATGCCGCCGACGAGAACCGTCATTTCAGGGGCGGTCAGGGTGAGCTGCTGGGCACGGTCAACCAGAAGTTCCTCTGCCGATACACGGTATTTGGTTTTGAGATAGTTGCGGAATCCGTCCGCAGCCGGTTCAAGCACGGCAAAGGCCTCCACGTCGGTCTGTTCCGGGGAGGCATCTGTCCGTCCCGGCGCAAAGGGGACAACCACATCCTCACCGGCGTTTTTGGCTGCCTTTTCAATGGCTGCGCAGCCGCCCAGGACAATCAGGTCGGCAAGGGAGACCTTTTTCCCGCCCGACTGTGCATCGTTGAACTCCTTCTGGATCCCCTCGAGAGACTGCAGTACATTCATCAATTGGGCCGGCTGGTTTACTTCCCACTCTTTTTGGGGTGCCAGACGGATGCGGGCTCCGTTCGCCCCGCCGCGCTTGTCAGAACCGCGGAAGGTGGATGCCGACGCCCATGCCGTGGAGACCAGCTGGGGAATGGACAGGCCCGAAGCAAGAACCTTGGCCTTGAGATCTGCAATGTCTTTCTCGTCGATGAGCCCATGATCGACTTCAGGCATGGGATCCTGCCAGATCAGTTCCTCGGCCGGGACTTCTTCCCCGAGATAGCGGGAACGGGGGCCCATGTCCCGGTGGGTCAGCTTGAACCAGGCCCGGGCAAAGGCGTCTGCAAATTCCTCGGGGTTCTGCTGATAGCGCCGTGCAATGGGCTCGTAGATGGGGTCAAATTTGAGGGAAAGGTCGGCCGTGGTCATCATGGGCCGATGCTTTTTAGACGGATCATGGGCATCAACCACCATGTCCTCTTCGTCCACGTCCTTGGCCAGCCACTGATTCGCACCGGCCGGGCTTTTAACCAGCTCCCAGTCGTATTTGAACAGAACCTTCAGATAGCCCATGTCCCACTGGGTCGGGTTGGGCTTCCAGGCGCCTTCAATGCCGGAGCCGATGGTATCTCCGCCCTTACCGCTGCCGAAACTGCTCTTCCAGCCCAGACCCATCTCCTCAAGGGGAGCAGCCTCGGGCTCCGGCCCGACCAGGGCGGCATCTCCGGCTCCATGACACTTGCCAAAGGTATGTCCTCCGGCGACCAAGGCCACGGTTTCCTCATCATTCATTGCCATACGCGCAAAGGTCTCCCGGACATCCCGGCCCGAAGCCACGGGATCCGGGTTGCCGTCCGGTCCTTCCGGGTTTACATAGATCAGGCCCATCTGAACGGCCGCCAGGGGATTTTCAAGGTCCCGGTCGCCGGAGTAACGGCTCTTGGGCTTGTCGCTGGTGGCCAGCCATTCTTCTTCGGAACCCCAGTAGACATCCTCTTCCGGCTCCCAGATATCCTCTCGTCCTCCGGCAAATCCGAAAGTCTTGAATCCCATGGACTCCAATGCGCAGTTTCCGGCGAGGATCATGAGGTCGGCCCAGGAGATCTTTCTGCCGTATTTTTTCTTGATGGGCCAGAGCAGACGACGGGCCTTGTCAAGGTTCACGTTGTCGGGCCAGCTGTTCAGGGGAGCAAAACGCTGGGAGCCGGACCCTGCGCCTCCCCGGCCGTCGCCCATGCGGTATGTGCCTGCACTGTGCCAGGCCATTCGGATGAAAAGCCCGCCATAGTGACCGTAATCGGCCGGCCACCACTCCTGGGAGTCGGTCATCAGGGCATAAAGATCTTTTTTTATTGCCTGCAGGTCGAGTTTCTTGAACTCTTCAGCGTAGTTGAAATCCTTGTCCATTGGATTGGACAGGGTGGAATGCTGGTGCAGAAGATTGAGTTTTAACTGGTTCGGCCACCAGTCCCGGTTGGCTGTGCCGCCACCGGCAGTGGGGTTGCTGGTTTTTCCCGTTACCGGGCATTTGCCGTTTTCGCTCATAATGTTTCCTCCTTTTGGGATTTGAAATGATCTACCCAATTCTTTTGAATAAAGTGATTCAATGGGTTTTGTCTTTTTCGGCTGTGGATTTGTCATTTGATCCCGGTGACAATGGGCAACGTGAAAGCCTGTTAAAGAAACACCCCATTTTTTGGGCGCAAGATCCGGGGCCGTCTATCAATGGTTTTGATGCTCAGCCACAGAGGCGCCAACATCATGGATCAGTTTTTTCTTCTCAAACATATTGACCTCCTCATCTATCGGGTTAAAGAAACAAGATATTATATGATAATAAATATCAACTACTGACAAAAAAATATATTATTCTTTTTCAGACATGCAATCCGTGCATATGCCGAAAAAGTCCAATCGGTGATTCAGAATTTTAAAATGGGTCTCTGATTCGACCTCGCTCTTCATATCATCCAGGCTGTCAAGATCCGGATCGACAATTTTTTTGCATTTTATACAAATCACGTGGGGATGGGGATAGGGCCTTTTCCCGTCGTACCGGTTCCTCCCATCCGGGAAGCCTATTTCAAGAACTTCACCAAGTGATTTAATTAATACAATATTTCTGTATACCGTGGCAAGACTCATGGTCGGAAAATCTATTTTAATTTCAGCATGGATATCTTCCACGCTGGGATGCCCGATGCTCTTGGACAGGATCTTGGCAATGGCCAGGCGCTGGGGGGTTATCTTATGGTGATGATCCCTCAGCTTTTGGGTGATGGCTTCAAATCTTTTTTGATGATCAGACAAAATGAGTTCCCGTATCTTAAATGATAATCTTTATTATTTGGCATTTATTATTCCTTGTCAAGTTTTTTAAAATTTTAATTGTGTATTTTAAAGCAGGATTTTGATGAATCAGGAAGATGCCCCGGTCCGCCGGTAGGCGTCACCAGGATTCAGACCGAAAGAATCCCCGGAAACAGGTCCATTTTACAGGCAGGGATAAAGGGGGCAGACCCGGTCCATTCAAAAGGGCGGGTCTGCCCCCTTTATTTCCAGTGACAGATCTTTTTATTAATTCCCTGTTTTTATCTTTACCGCCGGCCTTTGATCTGATTCAGGCCGAGCCCGTTTAATCGCCGCAGCATCCGGCCGGACTTTCTTCGGCGCAGGTGCAGCATGAACTTTGGTCCTGATCATTGCAACCCGGTGTGAGACCGTTTTCAATGGCCCCAAGGACATTCTCCAGAACCAGTTGGGCGGTTTCTCGCCGTTCCGCTTCCGGGACATCATCCATGTCCATGATATCCGTATATTTCCTGTAATAGGAAAGGGCGTCAAAGATGAGCAACTGCTCCCGGCTGAAAAGACCCTCCAGAATCCGTCCATGGCAGTGCAGAAAGCAGCCGTCAATCACAATTACTTTATCCGACTGCTGTGCCCATTTGGCCATTGCAGACTGGGGGACTGAAATGATTTCACCGTGGCATCCGCGTCCGTACCCTTCTTGTTTGGCCAGCATATTGGCGGCCAGCCGGGCGATTTCTCCCCGGATACATGATCCCTCACAGGAGATCACCGGGATCTGCTGTTCCTGGATCATTTGTTTTCCTGTGATTTCACCGATCGGGCAGACACTGCCCGTGTTTTCGAACTTTACAGATACATCTGAATACATACTTTTTCCTCCATCATTTGATTCATTCCTTTTATACCTCTTTCTCACCTTCGGCCATGCATGAGGCCATTGCGCCGGCCAAATGCGTCTCATCAAAATCGAATTTTTCTTCACGTACCAGGTGCTGGAAAGCCTCCCTGTTCCTGACATTTTTGACCCGGTCTCTAAATTCCGGATTTTCTTTCATTTTTTTCACGAATAATTTTGCGCTTTGCAGTCCCATATTTATCTCCTGTTGCCTGTTCGGATTTCCATGTTTTGACCTCCAACTAGGCCACGGCCCTGTCAACGAGTCTCAATTTCCTTTTTTCTTTTTGGGGGCTGGGAATAACCCTGCAGTCGGCAAAGGAGATATTCCCCGGCAGTTTAAATTTCAGCTTGGCATTCATAATGCCTGTGAACTCCATGCCCTCAATGACTTTGCAGCCATTGGGATTAACAGCCCCATGGACGGTTTCGGTGGCAGAGTCACATCCCAGAACAATGACGGCTTCATAGGGTTCTGCCTGCCGTTTCAATTCTTTTTGCCGGCCTGCAGTCCACATGCACATGAACCATTGGTGATAGAGCCGGCTTTTGAACACCTTGGTTTTCACCCCATTTTTCTTTAACCGGGTTTGCAGTTTCCCCAGGTAATTTTCAAAGGGCGCGGATTTGAACGGGTTTTTGAACATTTGCATAAACGGTTTTTTCTCTCTGACCGCCACCGTAATGGCCGGGCACATATTGCAGGGAACGATCAGGGCGGAACGGATTCCTGCGGTTTCTGAAATGATATCCAGATCATTAAAGTGCAATGGCATCTGTCTTCTCCTCTCCTAAAGGGTTTGAATGGCGCAGACCTTGGATTTGTTTACCGTGTTTTTACGCCTGCTATTTCCATTGACGCAGGAGGAAGGGAAAAGGATACGCTCTAATTTGGTTTTCCTGAAAAAATCGGGGTGTGAACATCGGATCCCAGGCAGAAAAGCCCGGACTTAAAAAATTATTTGGGAGGCTTGGGCAGGATTTGGGATTGTTTCCGGTCGCAGACCAGGGTGTTTTGTTCATTGATGTAAAAATCGCATCCCTGGTCAAGTAATTTTTTAAGCTTTTTCCTGGCGCGGTGAAGACGGATCTTTGCATTTTCCAGAGAAATGTCGAGGATCTGTGATATTTCCTTGTTCGTCAGGCCTTCCAGCTCACTGAGGGCGATGATGATTCTGTAGTCCGGGGGCAGTTTGTCCACAAATTCCTGGACACATTCACTCATCTCTTTGCGGATCAGATTTTGTTCGGTCGTATTGGATGCCTGCATCGTCCAGATATTCCGGCTTTCAATATCGGATTTTACTTCAATGGGGATGTGTTTTAATGAATGCTGATACGCCGCCGACCGCAGTTTATCGATGGCGGTATTGGTTGCTATGCGATACAGCCAGGTTGAAAGCTTGGAATCTTCTTTCAGGTTTCCAATATGCTCATTTGCTTTGTTGAACACCTCCTGGGCCACATCCTCGGCATCATTGGCCCCGACGATTCTGATCAGATAATGAACGATTTTATCGTGATACTCTTCGTGGATTTCATCGAATGTGTGCCTATCCTTCATGGTAAAATGATATTAAAATAATTTTGTTTTTGCAAAAAAAATCTTGATGCCTCCTGTTCTCCCGGAAAATCATTTCAAATCAAAAGAACAGGGCTTCGCAATCAGAGATTTTCGGCATCCGGGAACCGGGATATCCCGTTTTTTTCGAAAGGGAAGACGGAAAAAATTCCTGGAATCCTAAATGGTTATCAAATTTAAAAAAAAGATATTGAACGGTTTTTCATTCTCGTGGGTTGCGCTTGACAAGGCAAGTGACCCGGTATAAATAGGGAAATATCATTTGCAAGCGGTTCCGGAGCATGGTTCCGGAGCCTTACAAGGGAAAACAGTGAAATCCTGTTGCGGTCCCGCCGCCGTGAATGGTGACCTGTTCTGCCGTATGCCACTGTGTAATCATGGGAAGGCGCAGAAACGGGGATGACCCTAAGCCGGAAGACCTGCTTGTGAATATTGGTTTCTGAACAGCGCGGTACTGTGCAGAGGCATGACAGAGATTTTAAAAACGGAAGATCTCGGGGATTGGCCCCGGGATCTTTTTTTTTGTTACTACCGCAGGAACAAAAGGGATGAAAAGATGAAAAGGACCAATCTGAAATGGATGGGGTTGTTGATCGTGCTGCTGCTCTCTACAACAGGTTTTGCCCGGGATCTGCCGTCTGAAGAGTCTTATGAAATGGATACCGTGGTGGTAACGGCCAACAGAACCAAGGAAAGATTGAGGGATGTCAGTCAGAACATAACCATTTTCACGGAAAAGGAGATCCGGCAGTCCGGAGCGGTTTCAGTGACAGACCTGCTGAAAAAAGCCGGAATCCAGGTTTACAGTGACGGGGGGGCGAGCTACGGTAACGAAGGCGTGGTTATTCGCGGCGGCCGCAGTTCCATGCACGGGTTTGATATTGCCGGAGATATCCTGGTGCTGGTGGACGGCCACCGCACCGGTTCGGATTTTCTGGGAAATATCGGCCTGGAAAATGCAGAACGGATTGAGGTGATCCGGGGGCCCGGCGCAGTCCAGTACGGGGCGTCCGCCATGGGCGGGGTCATCAATGTCATTACCAAACGGGGAAAAGAAAAGCCGGAAGGATTTATTGAAGTCGGTTTCGGATCCTGGGGGGAAGAGCGGTATAAGGCCGGTGCGTCCGGGAAAAAGGGGAAGCTGGATTTCGCAGTCTCTGCGGCTTATTCTTCAAGGGATGACTATGAACTGGGAAATGGTGAAGATTTCGAGAACAGCGATGTGGAAGACCGGATCCGCTACAATTTTAATACCGGCTGGAATTTTAACGATACCAACCGCCTGGGCCTGACTGTCCAGGGAACCGATACCAACGATGCCGGCAAGGGAGAGGATGAGGCCAGAACCTATTATTACTATACCCGTCAGGACCGGGACAACCACTCCATTGACCTCTCCTACGAGGGGGGGAGCGAATCCGGTTCCACCACCTGGCTGACCCGCTATTTTCAGGGAGAGGTCAACTACGATTTGAAGCGGTTCACCAGTTCCAGCACCACCCAGGTGCCGTTGTCGGAAAACGCCAACCAGTTCCGGGGATCCCAGGCCCAGGTCAGCCATGATTTCGGCCTGTTCCGCACCATTGCCGGCATGGACTGGATGTCCTATGAGTTTGACCAGCGCCAGGACGGGGAGGCGGCCAGTGCAGCCAGGCAGAACACGGCCCGGAGCGATTTTGACAATATCGGCGGTTTCCTGCTGGGGGAGGTCCATCTGCTGGAAAAAGAAAACCTGACCCTGTCCGCCGGGATCCGGTACGATGATTTTGATGTTTCGGTGAATGCCCGGAAAATCAGAGAGGATGTGACCGTATCCAGGGATATCGAAAAAGACAGCTGGAACCCGTCCTTTGGGATTGCCTTCAGCCCCATTGATATTCTCAAACTGCGGGCCAATTACGCCCGGGCGTTTAAAATGCCTCTGCCCCGGCAGATGACCGGATACACCATCATGAAGACCACCCCCTTTGTGGGAAATCCGGATCTGGAGCCGGAAAAAAGCGACAACTATGATCTGGGATTTGATCTGGACTGGAAGTCCTGGTTTGTCTCTGCCACCTGGTTTTACAGCGATTATCAGGACATGATCGGATACGAGACCCACAGCAGCGCAGATGAGCATTACAATGCCAAGCATTACTGGTATTATAATGTGGATTCAGCCGAGATCCAGGGCATTGAACTGGGTGTGAAATTTGATCTGGCCCGGACCCTGGGATACACATTCCAGCTGGAACCCTATATCAACTGGACCCATCTGCTGGTGTTTGAAGACGGCAATGGCTGGAAGCTGCCGGACCGGTCCCGGGACAGCATCGGTACCGGCCTGGTCTTTGGGTCCCAGGAGGTCGGCCTGACCCTCAGCCTGGATGCCACCTATTACGGAACCCAGTTTACGGTTGACCGGGAAACCGGAAGCAGTACTGTCGAATCCCAGGAAAAGCTTGCGGATGTCGGAGATGCCTGGGTTCTGGATCTCTCCTGTACCCAGCGTCTTTTCAAGCTTGAAAGACATGGGGAAGTCCGGGTAAAGGCCTCCATCCACAACCTGTTTGACGAGTACTATTCCACCAACGAGGACAATTGGATGCCGGGCCGTTCTTTTTATCTGGGTCTGGAATACCGGCTTTGACGGCAGGCATCCAGGCCCTGGGTTGTACAACCTTCTGACAAAAGAATTGAACCCGCACCACCCGGCCTGGAACCGGGTGATCTTCCGGGAATCCGCCTCCGGCGGATTCCCGGCTTCAACTCTTTCCTGGGCTTTGCCCAGCCCTTTTATTCATAAAAAATCCCGCCGATATAGGTGACGGTATCCGGGCCGTTGTTATAGCTTAATCCGGCCTCCTTCATCAGCTTCATCACCTCAATGCCGTAGGCCTCCACCGAGACAATGGCATCCTCCGGGTTTCTGCAGGGTTCCTGCTGCCCGTAGGTGCATGTGTCGCACAGCTTGCAGGCCCCGGCGCCAAGGGCGAGGAATTCAAATCCGGGATCGGCCTTTTTTATTCTCTTTTTTAATTTGAGTATCCTTGACTGAAAATCCCTGCCGCCTTTCTGCATGCCTTCCCAGTCAAAACTGTCCTGGAGCGGATAGACCTTATCCAGAAGAAGGAAGCGGTGGAACAAAGAAAGCTGCCCTTGAAGATCCTCAATGGAGTCAACAGCCGGGGGACAGGTCCAGCTTTTCCTGAAATTACCGCACATGTTCTGTTCGCAGAGTTTTCGGACTTCCTGGCTGAAGGTCACCTGTGAAAAGGGAATGGCTTTGGAATGGTCAAAAAGATCCTGGATAAATGGCTCAAATTTTTTCATTAAAACTCCTGTATGCCGGTCAGTACCGCCGGCGGACGGCCTGTGATTTTTATGCAAGGCTGGAGTGTATTATAGATCCTTACCCCGGGGTGTGCAATCCTTTGCCGGTTCAAAATCCTGTCCCGGCCCGGATAAAGTCTTCGAATCCTATAATTTGGAATTTTTACACAATCCTTTTCACGGGATAGAATAATTATTTCTATATTTCTATATTTTTTTATCAAATATTCTCACACAATGTATTTTTTAATCAGATATAAATATAAGATTTCTAAATTTTTTTATTGACAATGATTCATATTATTATAATAGAATAGGAAAATCATTTGATTCATTCGGCTCAAAAAGACGGGATTATTATGACAAAAGAAGAAGTCCTTTCAAAATACAAGATTGGCGAACAGGTCAAAGTTGAAAGAAAGTCACTCGGATTAAGACAGGTCGATCTTGCAAAGATGGCAAATTTGCCTGCAAGTCATTTATCCGATATAGAAAGAGGATCTTCAATCCCCACCATTCCTACCTTGTATAAAATCGGGAAGGCTCTGGACAGACCGTTGGAGTATTTTTTTCAGGAGAGCAACGACCTCCCGCGTTCTCTGGGCATGGTCTTCCATGAAACTTCTCTTGCGGGCAGAGCGGTCCTGAAATTTGCCGATTTGGTAAAGGAAAAGTCCAAAGGAGAAGTCAATCTCCATATATATCATCAGGCCTCTTTGGGATCTACCAAGGATCAACTGACAAGTCTTTCCCAGGGAGGAATTCAACTATTTTCCGATACCCCCATCAGCTTTGAATATTATTCCAGAATATCGGGCCCTATCTTTTTGCCTTATTTTTTCAATGACCGGGCCCATTACTACAGGTTCATCCGAAGTCCGGTTTTCAATGATGAAATATATCTTCCCTTGTTGAAAAAAGGCATCCGGATTCTAAATCCGCAGTCCCATTGGGAGTGCGGAGATTATGAACTCTTATTTTCAAAAGAACCTATCTTCTCTCCCGAAGACCTGAAGGGGAAAAAAATGAGGACATATAATTCCGAAGCAGCCATTGCCCTGAGAAATGAACTGGGCGCGGAACCGGTCACGGTGGAATGGGAAGACGTGTTCCACAGCTTTGAAAGAGGAGATATCGATGTTTTTTTATGTCCGTCTTCCTATTTTGATTCCCTGAAGCTTCATCGGGTGGCCAAGTATGCAACTTTACTCAGATATGGATACACTGCGAATCTGATCATTGCCATGAGTGAAAAAGAGTACTCAAAACTGGGACCCTCCATACAAAAGGTTTTGGTTGATTCCGCCGGGGCCGCCGGGATTTATTGTTCTGATCTGGCCAATAGCCAAGCTGAAATAGATCTGAAAAACCTGTCTTCAAAAAACGGAGTCCCGGTCATCCAGCCAAACCACGCCCTTTGGCGCTCTGCGTTTAGGAATGCCATCATCCGTGTCTGCAACAAAGGTTTTCTCGATATCGATCTATACGAAAAAATACAAAATTTATAGGGAAGCCAGATGAAAAACAGGATCAACCAACGATTTTTAAATGCTTTGAACGGAGGAACCGCATTGGCCGTTCCCATTATTCTGGCCGGTGTCATCGTGGCTCTGTTTTTCGGGCCCGCGTTTGAGCGGATTTATATCGTATTTTTGATCAGCTTAATGGTTGTTATCGGGATGGGCGTTTACAGCGGCAATTCAGGGATCATGAGTTTTGGCCATCTGTCTTTTATGGCCGTAGGTGCCTATATATCAGGAATCTTAACGATTTCTACAAATTTGAAAAAGGTGTCTCTTCCCCTGCTGCCGGATTTTTTAAAAGGGATTGAGATCGGGCTTGTGCCTTCCATCCTGGTCGTCATCGGTATTACAATCGCCTTTGCCTGGATTTCCGGAAAAATATTGTCCAGGCTTGAAGGTTCCGCCGCCAGTATAGCAACACTTGGTTTATTGGTAATCGTCCATGGTCTGGTCATTGCCGCCAGGGAATTTACAAGGGGCAGTCAATCTTTTTTCGGAGTTCCCAGGGACACGAACCTGGCTCTTTGCATCGTCATATCAGCCCTGATCATTATCATTGCCCGTCTGTTTCGGGACTGTCTTCCCGGCCTGCAGCTCAGGGCATCCAGGGATGATCTCGCCGCAGCAGAATCCATCGGTATCAACGCAAAGAAGCGAAGACTTCAGGCCTGGATCATCAGTGCTGTGATGGTGGCGGTTGCCGGGGTTCTCCTGGGTCATTTTCTAGGCACATTCTCCCCTAAGAAATTCTATTTTGTAGATACATTCGCCCTTCTTGCCATGCTCATCATAGGGGGCATGGAAAGTGTCAGCGGTGCAATCTTTGGTACGGTTCTGATTACCATCGCATCTGAATTTCTGCGTCGCCTTGAAACCGGGTTTGTGGTGTTCGGCGTCCAGATACCGGAAATTTTCGGCACAACACAGGTGGGAATAGGGCTTGTGATACTTTTTGTAATGTACTTTAGATCCGACGGTCTGCTGGGCCGGTTTGAAATCGATCACCTGTTCAGAAGGAAAAAATCCTTTGCGCCGAATAGAGAAAACTCTGTTGATTTTGAACAGATCGTTGGCCGCCAAAGCAGTGAAGGATGTCTCCAGGCGGAGAATGTCGTGATGAACTTTTCAGGCCTGAAGGCCGTTGACCAGGTCAGTATGAAGCTTTTTCCAAATGAGATCGTCGGTCTTATCGGCCCCAACGGGTCCGGGAAGACCACTTTGTTGAATATCTTGTCCGGAGTCCTCGAGAGTACTGCCGGCTCTGTTTCCATAGACAAAACGGATGTTACCGGGATGAAATCATATGAGATTGCCCGCCTCAATGTCTCCAGGACCTTTCAAAATATTAAGTTGTTTTCGGGACTGACCGTCAGGGAGCATATTGAGGTGGCAGCCGTGAGTTCAGGGGGGGGAGATGATTCGTCAGCCGGGGATCTTATCTCTGCGCTTCTCAGGTTCATGGGACTTGAAAAAGAGGCTTCCCGGCTTGCCGTTGAGCTTCCCTACGGACTGCAGAGAAAAGTTGAGATCGCAAGAGCTCTGGCTCTTAAGCCAAAGTTTTTACTCCTTGATGAGCCGGCTGCGGGAATGAACTCGGACGAATCCCGGCAATTGATGAAGGAACTATTGAAGCTCAGGGATGATATGGGGATAGGGGTGCTGATCATTGACCATGATATGGACATGATGATGGACCTGTGCGACCGGTTGATTGTCTTAAACGAAGGTCGTTTGCTTGCCCAGGGGACACCCCGGGTGATCAAAAATCATCCCGGGGTCATTGAGGCCTACATGGGAAGGAAAAGGAAAAATTAAACAACGGAAAACAACCTCTATTACAGGTTTGACTGAAACTCTAAATCAAATGAAGGAGAGACAAATGGGGAATGTAAAAAGACTGCATCAACGGATTGTTATTGTGACCGCTATTTTTCTTATGGCTTTCAGTGCGGCAGATGCCCAAACGCTCCGGGTAGGGCTGGCCACCGCCCAGACCGGGGGACTGGCTCCCTATGATGCGCCGGTAATGGAAGGTTTTAAAATTGCAATTGATGAAATAAATCAAAAAGGGGGCATCAACGGAAATATAAAAATAGAACTGGTGATGCGGGATGTCCGTTCCGATGTTGCCCAGACAGCGGTCGCAGCACAGGAATTGATGGATGCAAAAGTGGACATCCTGGTTACCCCCTGTGATGCAGACCCCTCCTTTGCCGCATCACAGATTGCCCAGGAAGCCGGTGTTCCGGCATTTTCAACATGTGCTTCTTCTCCCACGCTTCCACTCATGGGCGGCGATTATATGTTTGCAAATTTTCCAGGGGATAATGTGCAGGCGACGGTTTCTGCCTCTTGGGCAATCGAACAGGGGTTCAAGACCGTATATCTGCTCTATTCTCCTGATACCCAATATACCACAATGCCTCTATATTTCGGGGATGTCTTTACAAAATTGGGCGGTAAAATCGTCGGCAAGGATGAATATAAAATGAGCCAGCAGAACTTTTCATCCGAGGTGGCAAAGATCAAGCGGTTAAACCCCCAGCCGGATGTGATCATGACCTCTGCATATGAACCTGATTTTCCGGCGTTTATCCGTCAGCTGCGGGCCGCCGGAATCAAATCCCAGGTCATCGGAAGTGACGGGATTGATTCCCCGACAACCTTTTCCTTGGGTGATGCCGTGGAAGGCCTGGTATTTACAACGGCAGGTCATGCCCTGCCGGGAAATGCCCTGGACAAGTTTAACCAAAAGTATGAAAAAGTATATGGAAAAAAATCGGAAACGGTTTTCAATGCCATCGGGTATGATCTTGCAAAAGTAATTGAAGCGGCTGTTATGAAATGCGGATCAACAGAGGGAAAAAAGATCAGGGATGCCGTGGCCGAACTCGAAAATGTCCAGGGTGCAACCGGAAAAATCACATATAAAGGAACCAATGGAATGCCTCTGCGCCAGGTGGCGTTGATAAAAGTTAAAAAAGGCGGCCGGGAACTGGTGGAATTGAAATCACCCGACGCAGCTCTTGTTCCGGAAGCCCGAATGAATTAAGTCTGTCATGGCGATATTAAACATAAAAAATCTATCTGTAAACTATGGACCGGTGGCGGCCGTGAAGGGGATTGATCTTTCCGTGGCACAAGGAAAGATCATCGCCATTCTCGGTGCAAACGGCGCCGGAAAATCTTCAACGGTCAATGCAATATCCGGACTTGTTGCCCATCATGCAGACCGAATAAGCTTCAAGGAAAAAAGTATCCTGGCCCTGGGAACGGAACAGAGGATAAAGCAGGGAATTACCATGATTCCCGAGGGACGGAGGGTTTTTCCCTCCCTCAGCGTAAAGGAAAACCTTTTATTGGGCGGATATCTTTTAAAATCAAATAAGGCCGAGCTGGAAACCACCCTGGAAAAAATGTACGCGCTTTTTCCCATCCTTGCGGAACGGAACACCCAGCTTGCCGCAACACTTTCCGGCGGACAGCAGCAGCAGCTTGCCATTGCAAGGGCCCTGATGAGCCGCCCGGAAATCATCATGTTTGACGAGCCCTCCCTTGGCCTTGCCCCAAAGATCGTTGAAACGATTTTTGATCTCCTGGTCAAGCTGAAGGAGGATGGAAACACCCTTCTTGTGGTAGAGCAGAATGTCGGGATGATTCTTGATGTGGCAGACTATGTCTATGTTATGGCCAACGGAGAGATTCGCTCCCAGGGAACCGTGGATGAGCTGGGAGAAACCGAGGCCATAAAAAGAGCATACTTGGGAGGAAAGCCATAGATGGATTATTTTTTTCAACAGACAATCAACGCCGTTTCCCTGGGGGGGACCTATGCCTTGCTGGCACTTGGAATGGCGGTGATTTTTTCGATAATGGGAATGATCAATTTTGCCCATGGCGAGTTGATGACCATTACGGGATATGCGTTGTTTTTCTCCATAACATCAGGAATCCCATGGTACTTTGCGGTTCCTTTGGGACTCCTGGCCGGGATACTTGCGGCAACGGCAATGGAGGCCATCGCATTTCGTCCTGTCCGGGGCGCAAATGGAGCCACTCTTCTTGTGACGAGCTTTGCCGTCAGCGGAATCCTTCAGGTCCTGTTTCAGAATCTGATATCCACCCGGCCCAAAGCGGTCCCGCTTCCCGAGTTCCTGAGCAACTCCATCGCCATTGGGCCGCTGAGTATCGGAATAAACCAGACATTATCCATTTTTGCCACCATTTGCACCCTTGCTTTTTTGATTTTCTTTTTTAAAAAGACCTTTATCGGGATGGCAATGCGGTCTGCCGCTGAAGATTTTCCGGTGACCAGGCTCATGGGTATACCGGCCAATGCCGTGGTCTCCGGAGCATTTGCCATTTCAGGACTGTTGGCGGCAATCGCCGGAATTCTGTGGGTGGCCCAGCGGGCTTCCGTTGACCCTTTAATGGGATTTGTGCCGGTGGTCAAAGCCTTTATCGCAGCGATTCTGGGAGGACTCGGAAGCCTGACCGGCGCAGTTGCCGGGGGCTTTTCCCTTGGTTTTATCGAAATTTACCTTTCGGCATTTCTTCCCCATGCTCTTCAGGCTTACAAGGAGCCCCTGGGGCTTTTTCTGGTGATATTGATTCTGGTCTGGAAACCAAATGGTCTCATTCCCGCAGTAAAGATGGGGATTGACAAATGATCACGCCCATCCGGCCGGAAGAAAAAATGCTGCTGCCAGAAGAGCCAGACCCTGTGGGTATATATAACCCGGTGGAAAATGCATCCTTTCTTTTTCTTTGTGAACATGCGGAAAACCGTATCCCGGCTGCTTTGGACATGCTGGGCCTGCCCCGGTCGGAAATCAACCGACACATCGGATGGGATATCGGTGCATTGGAAACGGCAAAGGCGCTTGCAAAAAGATTAAATGCTCCGCTGTTTTTTCAAAGGTATTCCAGGCTTGTCATCGACTGCAACCGTCCCCTGGAGAGTGGGGGGCTGATTCCCCAAAAAAGTGAATCAACCCTCATCCCGGGCAATAAAGAGGTTTCAGAATCAGAACGGATACAGCGGATCGATGAAATATGGAATCCATACCAGCAGGCGGTTCGAAACTATCTGGAAAAAAAGAAACCACCCAAACCGTTCGTTATCACCATGCATAGTTTCACGCCGGTTTTCAGGGGTGAAAAACGACCCTGGGAGGTCGGCCTGCTGTACAACCGGTGTCCGGAAACGGCGGCCGTATTAAAAGAACGGCTGCGGGTCAATGCGCCCGGTGTGAACATCGGAATGAATCAACCCTATTCCGTTTCCGACGAAGAGGATTATACAATTCCGATATTTGGAGAGACCATGGGGTTTTACCATGTCCTTGTTGAAATCAGGCAGGATCTGATTGATGAGAGAGCCAAACGCGAAAAATGGATCAATCTTTTTTTAAAAGCGTTCAGGGATCTGGAAAATTATTTTTAGGAGAGACAAAAAAGCAAATGGGAAAGCTATCGCGCAACGTTCCTCTCAGGAAGAATAAAAGTGTCCTGTTGATTGTGGATGTTCAGAATTTTTGCTGCACAAGAGAAGGGGGGGAATATCAGGGCCTGACCCCGGAGGAATTTGAGAAACACGACTATTTTTTCAAGAGACTTCAAAATGAAGTGCTCCCCAATATAAAAAAGATCCAGACCGCTTTCAGGAATGCGGATATGGAAGTCATGTTCACTGTTATTGAAAGCCTTACTGAGGACGGGCGTGACAGGGGGCTTGACTATAAGATAACCGGTTTTAATGTCCCGAAAGGCTCTCCGGATGCAAAGGTTGTCAAGGAAATCGAGCCTTTCCATGATGAAATCATCATTCCCAAGACCTCATCCAGTGTATTTAATTCCACCAATATAGATTATGTGCTGCGCAATTTAAACTGCCGGCATCTGGTGGTCTGCGGTGTTGTCACAGACCAATGCGTAGAAAGCGCGGTCAGGGATGCATGCGATTTAAATTATCTGGTCACCCTGGTGCCGGATGCATGTGCCACCATCACCCCGGAACGCCACATCAATTCTTTGAATGCAATTAAAGGATACTGCAGGCAGGTCAGTACGGATGATCTGGTTCATGAGATCCATACCCATATAGAGCAGGAGAAAAAACAATGATCAGAACCGATTTGGTAATGATAGTGACCAGCGATATATCAGGACAGGTCCGGGGCAAGGGGTTTCCTGTTTCAAACCTCGAAAAAAGACTCAAACGGGGAATGGGATGGGTCCCGACAAATGTTCAGATTACCTGTTTAAACAGTATCGCGGAAAGCCCCTATGGCTCGGTGGGGGATCTCATCCTTGTGCCTGACGAAAAAACCGAAGTAAAAGTGGATTTTGAGGATAACGGGGCGGTTGAGCATTTTTTCATCGGTGATATCCTTCATTTGGACGGATCTCCATGGGAATGCTGCACCCGGGGCCTTGCCCAAAAAGCCCTGGCAGATCTTGAAGAAGAAACCGGATTGTTTTTCAACTCCACGTTTGAGCATGAGTTCTTTTATACAGGAGCCGATCAGACCGGTTGGAACGGGTTCGGTCTGGAGAGCTACCGGAAAAATTCTCTATTTGCCCAGACCTTTGTATCTGCCCTTGAAAAAGCAGGGGTGGATACAGACACTTTTCTGCCTGAGTTCGGTCCGGGACAGTTTGAGGTGACCACTTCTCCCTGCGTGGGAATCCGATCTGCAGACCAGAGCCTTATCCTAAGGGAGGTTGCCCGGGCAACCGCAGATAGATTCAATGAACGGGTCAGTTTCTCACCAATGGTCAAATCCGACAGTGTTGGAAACGGGGTTCATATCCATTTCAGTCTGCTGGACAGGGAGAATAAAGCTGTGACCTATGATCGATCCAATAAGCAGGGGCTCGGTGAGAAAGCCGGCATGTTCTGTGCCGGTGTTTTAAAATACATGCCGGCCATTACCGCATTAATGGCCCCGGGCGTTCTCTCCTATCAAAGATTGACCCCCCATAAATGGAGTGCCGCATTCAATAATCTGGCTGTCCAGGACAGGGAAGCCGGACTCAGGATCTGTCCGGTCATAGAAATCAAAGGGAAAGCAGGGAAAACAGCGGATCAGTATAATCTGGAATACCGTGCGGCTGACGCATCTGCCAGCCCCTACCTTCAAATTGCAGCCCTGGTAAGGGCCGGATTGCAGGGGATCAAGGATCAACTTCCCATACCTGAAGCGACTCAAGGCGATTTAAGTCTGATGTCCAAGGAGGAGTTAGAGAAAATGGGGGTCACAAGGCTCCCGCAATCCCTTGACCAGGCACTTGAGCTTTTTGAAAATGAATCGATAATAAAAGAATGGTTTCCCGGAAATTTTCAGGATGTCTATCTAAAACATAAATATCAGGAAATAAAAGATACCCGTGAAATCGAACCGGAAAAACTCTATGCGCTTTATGGCAGGGTATATTGATCACCCAAAGGCTGTGGATAATCAATTCATTACATTTGGACTCTGCGCAGACTCAGGGAGGAGCAGAGGTTTTCGCGGATTGGATTCCTTCGGGCGGCAGGACGTCGCGGGAGAAGGGATCCCCCTCGGAGAAAATCATGGATGATTTTCGAGAATGAGCGCAAAATCTTTGCTCCTCCCGGAATGAATCGGAATGTTATTTTCAGAACTGCTATAAAACTATATTTTTTTAAGCATCTTTTCAACGATGGTCCCGAAAATCTGCTGTTCCTCATCGGTTAAATCAGCGACAATCTCCCGGGTCATTTGAATATGAAAATGGTGGTGCTGCTTAAAATAGGCCCGGCCGGATTCGGTTAATTCGATGAGAAAGGCTCTTCGGTCGGTTTTACAGGGGTTGCGGACCAGCAGCTTTTTTTCCTCCAGCCGGTCCACGGCAACGGTCAAAGTTCCTGTGGTGACCCCGATTTTCTGGGCAAGGTCTTTCATCTTGATGGGGCCGGCATGGCCTACGATTTCGATGGTGTGCGCCTGGGCCGTGGTCAATCCGGAATCCCGGACAACGGAATCTTCCCAGGAAGAGAGCCTTTCATAAAATTCGACAATGATCTTCGATAATTGGGTAAGGTCCATACTCTTTCCTGATCCTGATTAAAATAAATTTTCTTTTATCTATCATAAGTCATGTCCCATGACAATAAGAATTGTTTGATTATCAAAATACTTGACGACCCATATGATTTTGTGTATTTAGCTCTTCTTATATATTGAGGTGCAATATATTTGATTGTCAAACAAAGAGGGTTTTATGATTGGAAGACATGGAAAACTGAATGTTTATAAAGAGATCTTTTCATCCGAGGATTTTATAAAAACAGCGGCCGGGGCGGCATTGATCCCTGCTGCCTTTGTGTTGAAATCCGTTCGGATCCAGAGTATTCCCCTTGTCACTCCCATGGATCTTATCCTGATTCTGTCGGTGGTGATCAATGGATTTCCCATTATCATCGAGGCGGTCAAAGGCATCATGAAAAGACAGGTCAACGTGGATGAGCTGGTCTCCATTGCCATTGTCGCCTGCCTGCTCAACGGCAACTTTCTGGAGGCCGCCATTGTTTCGGCCATCATGGTCACCGGTGCCCTCATTGAAGAGGCGGTCAGCGATTCGGCCAGAAATGCCATTGAGGGGTTGATCCAGATGACTCCGGATACAGCCATCCGTGAAAAAGAAGGAAAAGAAGAAGAGGTTACGGTTTCCCGGATCGCCAGGGGCGACATCATGATTGTCAAGCCGGGAAGCGTTATTCCGGTGGACGGAATCGTGATCGAGGGGATCACGGCCGTGGATGAATCCGCAGTCACCGGTGAACCCATTCCCAAACAGAAAAATCATGGAGACCAGGTCTGGGCCGGGACTGTGAGCACCGATGGATTTATCCGGGTCCGGGCCGAACGGGTGGGGGAGAATTCCACCATGGGAAAGATCGTCTCCATGGTCACGGCAGCGGAACAGTCCAAAGTGGAAACCGCCAAGATCGTGGATAAATATGCGGGATGGTTCACACCGGTGATCCTTTCCGCAGCCGTTTTGACCTTTCTGGTCACCCGGGACATGGAAAGGGCCGTCACGGTTTTGATCGTGGGCTGCCCCTGCTCCTTTCTCCTGGCCGGGCCCGTGGCCACGGTTTCTGCCATAGGACGGGCGGCCAGGGAGGGAATCCTGGTCAAGGGGGGAATCTATCTGGAAAATATCGCCAAAGCCACAGGGGTGTTTTTTGATAAAACCGGTACCTTGACCCAAGGGGTTCCCGAGGTGAAAAAGGTCATCCCCCTTCCCGGTACAGATGAAGATTTTCTGATTCAGACGGCAGCTTCCATTGAGCAGAAGATGAATCATCCCCTGGCCCGGGCCATTGTCCGGAAGGCAGAGGAACTTTCCCTGACGCCTTCCCGGGCCTCGGATGTCGTCAATATCCCGGGCCTCGGGATCAAGGGGCTCGTGGAGGGACTCCCCGTTGAAATCATCACAACGGAAAAGCATTCAGACCCGTGCTACACCTGTGTGGAAGTCAAAGTGAATCATGGGATCAGAGGATATATCTGCATGCAGGACCAGGCCAGGCCCGCTGCCGCGGCAACCATCCGGGAACTCAGATCCCTGGGTGTGGAAGATATCGCCGTGATCTCCGGAGATCAGGATGAACCGGTAAAGGCGGTCTGTGACAAGATCTGCATTGAAACGGCCCATGCCCGGCAGTCCCCGGCGGATAAGCTGGACCGGATATCCGGATATAAAAAAGGCTGCCTGGTCTATGTGGGGGACGGGATCAACGATGCCCCTGCCTTAAAAGCCGCTGACACCGGGATCGCCATGGGCCTGAACGGATCCGACGCCGCCCTTGAAACCGCTGATATCGTCCTCATGAACGACCGCCTGGATAAACTCGGCTTTCTCTTTTCCCTGAGCCGGACCATGTGCCGGGTCATCCGGATCAGCATCTGGATCAGCTTTCTCATCAATCTGTTTTCCGTATTTGCCGGATCCATGGGATGGCTCACACCGATCCTGGGGGCCGTCACACACAACATCGGATCCATCCTTGTGGTGGGGCTCTCGGCCTCCATCGGCTATTTTGCAAAGATGAAAAGCCCGGATATTTCATGAGATTGTAACGTCCTTTTTTTGGGGAGCCGGAGGAGATTTTTCTTAGGCTCCCATTTTTTCTCCTTTGACACCTTTGTCCTGCTGCCGGCTCCGGCACTTTCCAATGATCGCTAAAACAGAAAAACCGGTCAGCCAAAACCGGTCAGGTTCGTTTTTAGCAGATAAACGGTAAAAAAAGGCCGATTATCTGCCATGAACTCTTGTTTCCGGCAGAATCGGCAAGTGTTTTCCTGTCCGTTGGTTCAATTTTGTGTGATTCTCCCTCAATCATAAGGAGTTATGAATGGGTATTGATTTGCTGATTTTTTTTCGCAAAGCATCCGGGTCACCAAAAATATGGGATTTTCATGGAAAATTTTCGATTCGGGCGCGGTCATAAAATTCAAATATTTTTATAACCTATTAAAAATACAATAAATTCTATTTATTCCCAATAAATTTCTTTTTAAATTATCCCTGGCACCCCCTTTGCAATACCTATGGAGTCCCGCCGGATCTTCTCCTTCGGATTTGTTGAAGAAAGGGCGGTTGGATTCTGTAGAAAAACAAACCAGGGGTGAACCCAGAAGCAGACTTTGGATCAGGGGGATGAGCCCAGATGAATAAGGAATCGGCCAGCCGGTCCGGGAACCGGATCACAGGCTATGATATTGCCAGGGGCACAGCTGTTTTGATCATGCTGATGATCAATTTCAACGGCACCCTCTCCTTGGGCGGAGCCGGTCCGGAATGGCTTTTGGAGCTGATGGATTTCCTGAACCGGCGGGCCGCCGTGATCCTGGTCATGGTATCGGGAATCGGATTGTCTCTGTTTCTGGGGCCTTCCGCCCTGGAAAAGGGAGACCTCCGTACCACCCGCCGCAGGACATTGATGGACAGGGCCGCATTCCTGTTCATCTGCGGATATCTTTTGACTCTGATCTGGTCCGGGGATATCCTCCATTTTTACGCGGTCTTCATCTTCACGGGGATCTTCCTTTCCTCCAGGTCGCGCCGTTTCCTGATCCTCACAGCCATGATCATCTGGCTGGCCGGTTTTATCCAGTTCTTTGAGATCTTTGATCTCCTGCGCACCGAAAATCAGGCAGGCTTCTTCGCAGCTCAGGTGACCGATATCTTTTTTTCCGGGTATTATCCCTTTTTCCCGTGGGCCGCAATTTTTATCCTGGGCATGCTCCTGGGCAGGCAGGATTTTTCGGATAAAAGAAAAAGACAGAAGATGGCAGCCGCCGGAGCTGTCCTGTTTGTTTCTTCGGAACTTGCCTCAAGAGGGCTGGAAAACCTTTCCCTTGCCGTTTCCGGAGCCGCCGGCCAATATCCGGGATGGGCCGGAAAAATCATTTTTCTCCTTGGAGATCTCTCCTCCATGGATTTAAGTCAGCCGACTCCTTTTTCCGTCATCTCCGGCGTGGGTTTCGCCGTTCTTGTCATCATGGCCGGGTTGTCCCTGCCCCTCCGCCCCCGGACAGGAATCACCAGCGCCCTGGTGATCAGCGGCCGGAGTTCTCTCACCCTCTATATCGGACATATTCTTTTCCTGGTGGCTCTGGTCCAGGTCTTCAAGGGAACCCAGAATCTGATCCCTTTGATATCCGGCTCAGTCCTCTTTTTCATCATCTATGTCAGGATCATGTCGGCCTGGCTGAAAACCCATGGGAACGGTCCCCTGGAGACCCTTATGCGCAGCTTTTCCCCGGGCAGGATAATTTCAAAACCCCGCCGGCCTGCTGTGAACCAGGCATGATGAATATTCCAAGAAAGGGTGGCAGCTCGTTTCACTCAAACAGGCCACCCTTTTGCCGTTCCAAGCCGTCAAGAGCCCGTACAAAATTCCCCTTATATCTCCTCTGAAGTCCCTGCGGCCTTTGCACCGGTCCGGCAAGCCTTTTAAAAGGGAATCAGTTGCTGAAGATTTGATCTGTCAACGGCCGGCAGATCTGCATGCGATTGACCTGACCCGAACCTCCGGCCCGATTGCCTTTCCTTCCATCTTGGTTTACACTTTACCGGATCTGAATCAATCAATGGAAAGGACAGGGCATGAATGTCTGTGTGGAAGGAAATGTATTAAAAGAACTGCTGGGCCTGTTGAGCCTGGAAAAGATAGAAGAGAATATTTACAGGGGACAGAGTCAGGATCTGGGCTACGGGAATGTGTTCGGAGGCCAGGTGCTGGGGCAGTCTCTGTCTGCGGCTTCCCGCACCCTGTCCAAGGAGATGGCCGCCCACAGTCTGCACGGGTATTTCATGCGGCCCGGCGACGCCACCCGCCCCATTGTCTATGAGGTGGACCGCATCCGGGACGGCCGGTCCTTTGCCACCCGCAGGGTCAAGGCCGTGCAGAAGGGGCGGGCCATCTTTTCCATGTCCGCCTCCTTTCACAAGGGGGAAGAGGGCTTTTCCCACCAGGATCCCATGCCCGATATCCAGGGGCCGGAAGGCCTTGAATCGGAACTGGACATGGTCAAGCGGCTGTCCGAATACATCCCGGCCAAAATCCGTGAAAAACTGCTGTGCAAAAAGCCCATTGAGATCCGGCTGGTGAACCCGGTCAATCCCTTTGACCCCAAACCCAAGCCCCCGGAAAAATACATCTGGTTCCGGGCCATTGACAAGATCCCGGATGATGCAGCCATCCACCGCTACATGCTGGCCTATGCCTCGGATTTTCAACTGGTCACAACGGCCCTCTACCCCCACGGCAAGACCTTCTGGAGCCCGGATATGCAGGTGGCCAGTCTGGACCATGCCATCTGGTTCCACCGGGATTTTCGGATGGATGACTGGCTGCTCCATGTCATGCGCAGCCCCAGTGCTTCCAGCGGCCGGGGACTGAGTATCGGCGCCATCTATACCCGGGACGGAATGCTGGTGGCCAATGTGGCCCAGGAAGGGCTGCTGCGCCATCTGGAATAGAGCTATTCCGTCACTTGATTCTGCCCGGCGGCTTTGATCTGCTCATAAATGTCCATGGGGCCGGTCTGGTTGTTTTCGGCGATTTTTTTAAGGGTCAGGCTTTCCCCGGCCTGGATTCCGGCTTTGGACAGGTCCCGGATCAGGGTTTTGATGTTCAGGTTGAATTGGGCGCTCAGATCGGCCAGGGTCATGTTCCCGGTTCCGGGAGGGGGATCCCCGGGAAGTTTAACCGCCTTTCCGGCCGGGATAATCCGGGTCTCTGATTCTCCGGCCTTGGGCTTCATGGTCAGATAGATCTGCTGGGGAGGTACATGGTTCTTTTCAGCGATGTCGGCCAGGGTCTGGCCTGTATCCTCAACGGCAAATCCGGCCTCCCTGATCTGCGCCAGACTCTGGTCCAGGTCGAGTCCCGTTTTCCGGGCAAAGGTTTTTAATGAGGACAATTCAGCATGACCGTAGGGCGGTTCTCCGTATTTTTCAGCGGCCCGGTCTTTAATGGATTCGCTCACGGTCAGGATGCTTGAAAAGGGAGGGATTTCAAAATATGTTCCCAGGACGCAGACCAGGGTCAGGGCCAGGGCACCATTGAACTCCCGGGTAAAGATCTTCAGGTCTTTTGATCTGTTTTTAAGGTAGTTCATGATGGGAGTCCAGTTGTAATAGATGTGGAGTCCCAGGGCCAGTAAAAACAGGATTCCCGTATTGATGTGGATATTGCCCCATTGCTCTTTGCTCAGGCCCCAGAGCCGCCAGTCAGCCCAGTAAGCGATCCTTCCCTGGGGAACGATGTAGAGAACGATGCTGGTGAGAACCATCACGAGAAAGGCGAGGCCTGCCGTCAAGGATGTTATTTTTCTGAGTTTCATTTTTATTCTTTCCCGTTAATTCCTTCGGGTTTAAATGGGTGAAAAAAGGCCCCGCCGGGAGCAGGGCCTTTGGGTGAACAATCTGGAATCAGGTCTTGTCAGGCAGTTTCCAGGCAATGAGCATGAAAAGAATCCCGATACCCGCAGCCAGGAAAGCCCCCGGTATCATGGGCAGCAGGGCCTGGAATTTGTCTGATCCCGTGGCCAGCATGACCTTGCCTCCGGCGATTTTGTCAAAGAGCCAGGTTCCTTGGATGGAGCCGTAGACCAGGGTGTAGATCAGGGCACCCAGCAGGCCGCCGCCCACAAAGAACAGGGCGTCCTTCCTCCCGTCTGCCAGGGCAGTCAGGCCGGTTCCCGGGCAGTAGCCGGCCAGGGCAAAGCCCAGGCCCAGGATGGCCCCGCCCACAATCACTCCGATGTAGCTGCTCTTTACGGAGAGGTGGCCGGCGTCAATGAGGCCCATGGTCATGAGCAGGAATAAAAGGGTGCTGCTGAGGCCGATGGCGAAGAAAATCGCCTTCATCAGGTGCAGGTCCTTCAGACGCAGCATGTTGATGATATTCTGGGGATTGGTGGCCCCGACCCGCTGCAGGGCAAAGCCGAAGAAAATTCCAAGTATGATGGCAAGAACGATGGTCATGAAACACCTCCTATTTTCTCTTGTAGACCAGTACGGCAGCGGGAACCGCTGCGGCAAAAGCTCCGGCGGCGAACAGATACCCGCTCAGGGAAGTCTGCATCATCCCGCTCATCATGTGGCCGCTGGTGCAGCCGCCGGCCAGGCGGGCGCCGAAAAGGACGAGCACCCCGGCAAAAAAGACCGTTGCGTACCGCAGCAGGGGACTCTCCCCAAAGCGCTGCCGCCAGACTTCCGGGGCTCTCCGGTCCGGGCCTGTGGGCTTGGGCCCCCCCAGGCGGGAGGACAAAAAGGCTCCCGCGACCATGGCGATCACAAAGATAAAACTGTAGTTGACCGGGTTGGCCACGTTTTTGGCATATTTTCCCCCGCTCTTATTCAGATAGGCGTTGGGGCTTGCATAGCCTGATTTGCTTTCAGGTTCTTTTTGGATCACCTTGTCTGAGACCAGGTTCCAGACCATGCCGTCGGCGATGACAAACTGGGTGGATACCCCGATGGGCTTTACAAAAGCCACGGCCAGAAGAAAGGCTGCCCCCAGTAAGAGACCTCCTTTAAACCAGTTTAATTGTCCGTTCATAATTCTTACTCCTCGTTTTTGGTGGTGCAGTAGATGCGGTAAAGGGCCTCAAGGATTCCGGATGCGGCCCGGCTTTTGAGGCGGTAATGGATCACCTGGCCTTCCCGCCGGGTCTCCACAAGACCTGCCCGGCGCAGGCCGGCCAGATGCTGGGACAGGGCCGACTGGCTCAGGGGGATGGCCTGATTGAGTACACTGACCGGGCACTCCCCCCTCATGAGGTGGCACAGCACCATCAGGCGGCTGGGATGGCTCATGCTTTTGAGCAGTTGTGAGGCCTTTTCCGCGTTTTGTTCCAGTTTTTGTGGATCAATCTGTTCCATAAATTCTTTCCGGTTTTTATATTAGTCTTTTCTAATTTAGAATAATCTAATATATCCCTTTGTCAAGGCGGGATTTGAAAAAATTCGGTTCTCAAGACACAAGTTCCATTGACCCCGGGAGGGGCAAAATTTTACTCCCACCCAAAGAAAATCATCCATGATTTTCTTTGGGTGGGGAAACCTTTTCCTGGGGCCTCCTGCAGCCCGAAGGAAGACGCCCTCAATTTTTTAGAATAATGCTTTCGGCGGTATGATTTTAGGAAGATACGCTCAGTTTTTGAAGTGTATCCTTGGCTTTTACAAAGAGGATTTTTCCATCTTTCCATACAGGAGTTGACAGGTTCAAGGCATTCAGGTCGGTTTACCGTCAGGCATCGGCCCGGGGCAGTTTTTTAACGGCCATAAGGGCCAGAATGAGATAGAGCAGGGCGGCAGATGCAAACACGCTTCGGAGACCGAACCAGACGGCAAGCCCGGCACCCAGGAGGGGGGAAAGGGTCCTGGCAGCCGAGGAGATGGAGTTGTCCAGCCCGTATACTGCCCCTTCCTCCCCTCGGCCGGTGTGGGCCGAAAGCAGGGCGCTGATCCCGGGGACAAGGCCCCCGAATCCCAGCCCGAAAAGCGCCTGGAGCGTTAAAAGCTGCCATCCTGTTGAGACAAAGCCCTGAAAGGCCAGTGTGATGCAGCAGAAAAGGGAGGTGAAGATGACTATTTTCCGATAACCGATCCGGTCTCCCAGCCTCCCCAGATATATGGTGCTGGCTGTCATGGTGGCGGAGGTCACCCCGACCACAAGGCCGGTAAAGCTGTTGACCGCAGTGCCCGGGCCGATAAGCGTCTTAACGAAAAGGGGAAGTATGGGTAGAAAGAGCATCCGGCCCAATTGATTTGAAAATCTAAAAAAGAAGATTGTGACCACCCCTTTCTCATTGAGCACATGGCGCCAGTCGGAGATGAAATTGATCGGGGCTTTTTTGTTGGAGAGGGCAAAATTTTCATTGACCCCGTAAAGGACCAGTATGCCCGAGATAAGGAGCATGGCCCCGGTGATATAAAAGGCGGATCTGTACCCGAACAGATCTGCCACCACCCCGCCGATGAGAGGGCCTACGGCAAGCCCCAGGCCGGTGCCCATCTGGAGGACCCCCATGGCATAGCCGATCTTTTTTTTAGGAACAGAGGCGGCAACCAGGGCATTGGCTGCACCCACCGTACCGGTGACAAGCCCCTGGACCGCCCTGAGAAGGACCAGTTCCTCGGCAGACCTGGCAAAGGCCATGAGGGTCAGAATAAGGGAGCCCCCAAAGGTGGCCCTCACCACCATGGGTTTTCTGCCGTACCGGTCCGAGAGCGTCCCCCACACCGGAGAGATGATCATCATGGTAAAGGCCGGAACGGAAAATACAAGCCCCACGAGAAACTCCATTTTAAGGGAGGATACCTTTCCGATAGATTCAATATAAAAGGGCAGAAAGGGGAAAATACTTGAAAAACCGATCATATTGGTCAATTGAGAGAAAAACATGATCCACAATGTCTTCTTCCACAAGACAGGAGACGGGGAATTGGATAATTTCGATGCCATGATCCTAACCTGATCAAAAAAAGGACTCCTAATACCATACTTTTTCCTGTTTTGCCATTTCCTTTCCTGGTTTTATTTGAGCACCGCCTTTCAAGCCCACTTGACGGGAGGGGCGAATCCTCTGTTCGCACGGGATGGATCGAAAAAAATAGAGGATCTCTTCTGCACTTTGGGAGATGCCCTCCTATTGCCGCTCGGCTGGCCTTTTCCGGACAGTTCATCAGCCCTTGCCTTACTTCGGATTGTAGGGGTTGGCGCTTTAGTCCTTCTGCCACCGGGGTTTCTTCCTGAGATCGGTCCAGATCCCATGCGGATTGAACGGCGCCATAGAGGGCACTGAGTCGGTAGGTGAGTTCTTCCCCGATTCCTTTTCCAGAGTCATGGAGAATTCCATAAAATCGGATAGTGGGGGCTGTTTGAAGTTCACGGAGACATGAATACAGTCCCGCCCCAGGGAATTGAGGATTCCCTGTTCGCCGGCAGCCGCATCTTTGCTTTTATCAGGCATAGAATCGAAAGCAGCCTCATACCCTGTTGAATGACGGGCCAAAGGTTTGATCTCAAACCCGTTTTTACCTGGAAGTCTTGAATTCCGATTTTTTTTTATTGTACAGCAATTGCAAGGTTTCCCAGAGCAGGGTTGCAAGGTGCATGTTTTCATTATCATACCGGACCATCAATCCGCTTTCCCGCGTCAGTTGAGGGGTGCAAAAAGGATGGCAACGGAACTCATATAAGACACGGGTGTCAATATACGGCTCCGGAACGATTCCCACCCCCAGGTTATGGTTGACCATCATGATAATGCTGTCATAGGCGTCCAGTTCCATGAACGCGGGCAGTTGAAGTCCCCGTCTTTTCATAGCTTTATCAATTATGGTTTCCTGGAGCTTGAATGGTTTGAACCGTAAATACGGGCCTTCAAGAAGAAGCTCTTCATCTGTACCCCCGGTATATTCCGGAGGGGCAATAACGTAATACCGTTCCAGGGAGATGGGCCGCCAGAGAACACCTTTTGGCATTTGTAAAGGACCGACACCAAGGCTGACGTCAATTTCCCCGTCCCCCACCATTTGGGCCAGGTGTTTGGATACGCCTCCTGTATTGACCAGTTTAATGTTCATCTGGGGATATTTCTCCCTCAAGTGACGGATGGCCTGGGCAAAGATGCTGTTGACTGCGCTCCTGATATATCCCACCAGCAATTCTCCAGAAATCTCCTTTTTTCGATGCTGCTCCTTGAAATCTTCCCAAATGCTGATCATGGTCCTGGCAGATTTCAGCAGGTTGGCGCCTTCCTTGGTCAGGCTGACAGGGCGCCGGCTGCGGTCCAAAAGGGGAAAACCGGTTTCCCTTTCAAGTTCCCTTAACTGCTGGCTTACAGCCGACTGTGTCAAATTCACGGACTTTGAGGCCGCCGTGAAGCTGTTGAGTTCTGCAACGGCAATAAATGATTTTAACTTATCAAGGTCCATTCCCGTCTCCATTAAGTTTGTTACAAGAAGGTCCTAGTTATTATCACATTTTTTAATAAAGTTTATTAAAAATATTAGTTTTAATTTTACTGAAGGGCTGTGCTATAGGAGGCTATAATGATGAGAACAAGTTTCCATCGGAACCGGCCGCGGAAACTCAAAATCTTTTACATCCAAAGGAGGAGGGAAAAAAATGAAAAAGACAAGCAGAATTTTATTGCTTTTGATCCTGGCTGCGGGTTTTCTGCTGCCAGGCGTGGGGCAGGCTGTCGAACAGGCGAAGAATCAGAATTTAAAACTTGGGCTTCCCATCAGGGATATCCGAACATTGGATCCCGCCTTTTCAACCCTTACAGGGGAAAAATCCATTGTGGGCGAAATCTTCAGTGGACTGCTTCGCATGCCCTACGGCAAGGTGGATATTGAGCTGATCCAGGGAGACCTGGCTGAGAAATACGATATAAGCCCGGATGGACTGGTCTGGAAGTTTACCCTCCGCAAGGGGGTCAAGTGGCATAGAGGATATGGAGAGGTCACATCTGAGGATGTGAAATATACCTTTGAAAGGGTTAAGGATCCTGAACTGGCCTCCCCCTGGGCTAAAAAATACGACAACCTGGACCGGGTCGAAATCGTTGACAAGTACAATCTGAAACTCCATTTAAAAAAACCGAATCCCTTTTTCGGACTGAGCCTGGTTCCCTACCATGGTGGACAAATCGTATGTAGAAAAGCCGCGGAAAAAATGGGAAAAGAATATGGATTCAGCCCCATCGGATCAGGCCCCTTCATGTTTGAGGCCTATGACAAGGGCCAAAGCGTTTACCTGAAACGAAACCCTGACTTTTACAGGGGCGCGCCTATTCTCAAGTCCGTAGACTATCTTTTCATGCCGGACAACAGCAGCCGTCTTCTGGCCATTGAAAAGGGGGAGGTAGATATCAGCCGCGGCAAGCGCAAAAGGGAGTGGGCTGAAGCGACCATTAAAAAAGGAATCCGACTGGCCCCGCCCAACCCGCCCCAGCAGCAGCTTCTGATCATGAACATGACCCGCAAGCCCCTGGACGATCTCCGCGTGAGAAAGGCAATCGCCTATGCCGTTGACAGGGATACCTTTGTGGACATCATCGGCCCGGTTCTCGGCGGTCCCCAGATCAGCCCGATCCCCCCAGGCTATTTCGGGCACACTGAAAAAGGAATGGAACCCTATGACTTTGACCTTGAAAAGGCCAAGGCCCTTTTGGCGGAAGCCGGTTATGCAGACGGATTTGACCTGGGCTCCCAGTTCTGCTCCGAGTCGGACAATTACCTTCGCCCCATGAAGATCGTCCAGGAGCAGCTGCGGCAGATCGGTATAAAATATGATATCAAGGTGGTCGACCACTCAACCTACCATAAACTGATCCGCCAGGATAAAAACGCTCTTGTCATTTACGGCGGTGTCCGCCTGCCCATTGCAGAAACCCTGTTAACCCAGTTTTATGCGAAAAAGTCCATTGTCGGTACCAAAACCGCCATTACCAACTTCAGCCACTATGGAGAGGCTGCTTCCGGGATCGACCAATTCCTGGAAAAGGCGCAAAATACCAATGACCTGGAACAGAAAAAACATTATTATGAACAGGCCCAGTACAAGATCATTGAAGATCTTCCGGTCTATCCGCTCTATCTGAACCGGGTTGCCCTCTGTTATCAGCCCTGGGTCGATTTGGGGTATGATGTTGAAAATTATCAGACCCTGTACTACACCATTGAGATAAGTGAAAAGACAAGGTTGTTAAAGCATTAGCAGAAAAACAGGGGGCTGCTGATTTATTGGCAGTTCCCTGTCCAACCTTTTTAGCCCTGCGCAACATATTCCCGGGCTGCCGCCCGGGAATATGTTGCGCAGGGGATAATTTTGGTTTTTCCGGAGGCCTAAGATGTTCGCATACGCGATAAGGCGGATAATTTTTACCATCCCCATGCTGTTTTTTGTTTTTACCATCATCTTTTTTGTCATGCGGATGGCGGGAGGGGATCCCACATACGCGATTCTAGGGGATCATGCCAGTGAGGAAGCCATCGTGCAACTACGGCTGAAACTGGGACTGGATGATCCTGTCAGTGTCCAGTACATGACCGCCCTGAAGAATCTGATTAAAGGAGACCTTGGCAACTCGTTGATCAATGACCGGCCCATTGCCCCCCAGATCATGAGAGTGCTGCCGTATACCATTGAGCTGACGGTAGCGGCCATTATCATCGGCCTTGTGATAGGCATTCCGTCGGGCGTGGCCGCCGCCCTGAAACGGAACAAGCCCACAGACTACATCCTAAGGGTATGCAGCCTTGCAGGTCTGTCCATGCCCTCATTTTACCTGGGGATTCTTCTTTTACTGGTCTTTGCCGTGCAGCTTGACTGGTTCCCCATTATCGGGTTCACCCGGAGCGACAGCTTTTTGGAACGGCTCCACTACCTGTTTCTGCCGGCCTTGAGCCTTGGGCTGAACAAAGCTGCCTTTGTGTCCAGGGTGGCACGTTCAAACATGCTGGAGAGGATGGGCTCCGACTATGTCAGAACGGCGAGAGCAAAGGGACTGAGCGAATACATGGTGATCTTCAAGCATGCACTCAAAGACTGCATGATTCCCATTGTCACGGTCAGCGGGGTTTATGTCGGGGTCCTTCTGGGCGGAGCAATCCTTACAGAGAGTATCTTCAACCGCCCCGGGCTGGGAAAGTTCCTGGTGGAAGCCATCAGCCAGAGGGACTACAATGCTATCCAGTCCGGGCTGGTTTTTTACGGAATCGTCATCGTGCTGGTGAACCTGGCAGTGGATCTCGTCTACGGGTTTATTGATCCGCGGGTGAAATACGAATAAACGGAGAAAACAATGCTGCTATTTGACAAAAAAGCCCTTGCCGCATTCAGGCAGAATAAAATCGCGCTCGTCGGCCTGGGCATGCTGGTGATAATTGTGGGAACGGCGCTGTTTGCAGATTTTATCGCTCCTTTTGACGTGCGGGATCAGCACGTCAAGGACCGGTACCAACCCCCGAGCATGGAACATTTCATGGGAACGGACGAGTTTGGCCGGGATGTATTTTCCCGGGTGGTCGTGGGATCCCGCATATCAATGATGGTGGGAATCATATCCATTTCCCTGGCAATGGTGGCGGGCGTCCTCCTTGGCGCCTATGCGGGATTCAAGGGCGGATGGATCGATCAGGTCCTGACCAAGGTTATTGACGCCCTGATGACCTTTCCCTCCCTGATCCTGGGCATTCTGGTGGTATCGGCCTTGGGGCCAGGAGAAAGGAACGCGGTTATCGCCATTGCCATTGCCTTTGTTCCCAGGTTTGCCAGGGTGGCAAGGGGACCTTCCATTGTATTGAGGGAAAATGAATTTATCATGGCATCCCGTGCCTGCGGGGCAACCGATTTCAGGGTGCTCTTTGTTCACATTCTGCCCAACCTGGTGGGTGAAGTCGTGGTGATGGGCAGCCTCTGGGTCTCTACGGCCATTATCATAGAGGCCAGCTTAAGTTTCCTGGGCCTTGGTGTACAGCCGCCTACTCCCTCATGGGGCATGATGATCAAGGCCGGTGTAGAGGAGATTCAGATGGCCCCCTGGCTTGCCATTTTCCCGGGGCTTGCCATTTCATTCGCAGTGCTGGCCTTTAATCTTCTCGGGGACGGCCTTCGCGATCTTCTTGACCCCAAACTGCTGAAATGATCGAAGGAAACCAGATGAAACCGATATTGGAAGTAAAAGATTTAAGTGTGACGTTTCAGACCTTTGAGGGGAAAGTACAGGCGCTTGACCAGGTCAGCTTTGATCTGTTTCCCGGAGAGACCCTCGGTATTGTCGGCGAGTCCGGGTGCGGAAAAAGCGTGACTTCGCTTAGCATAATGCGCCTGATTCCCGATCCTCCCGGGAAGGTCGAACAAGGTAAGATACTGCTTGACGGCAAAGAACTGCTCTCCTATTCACCGGCACAGATGAGAAAGGTCAGGGGAAATCGGATCTCCATGATTTTCCAGGAACCCATGACTTCGCTCAGCCCTGTCTTTACTGTAAAAGAGCAGATCGCAGAAGTGTTCAGGCTGCATCAGAATCTCTCAAGGAAAGAGGCGGTGCGCAAAAGCATAGAAATGCTTGAACGGGTGAATATTCCCGATCCTGCAAAGGCTGCAGGGTATTACCCCCACCAGATGAGCGGGGGCATGCGTCAGAGAGTAATGATTGCCATGGCCCTGGCCTGTAAACCGGATATTCTCATTGCCGACGAACCGACAACCGCCCTGGATGTGACCATCCAGGCCCAGGTCATTGACCAGATGAAGGCGTTACAGCAAGAAATGGGCATGTCGGTACTTTTTATCACCCATGATCTGGGGGTTATCGCACACACTGCCAAGCGCGTCATTGTCATGTATGTGGGACGCATTTTTGAACAGGCATCGGCTGCGGATCTGTTTGCCGAGCCCCTGCATCCCTATACCCGGGGTCTTATGGAGTCCATCCCAAAGACAGGGGCAAAACTTACCGGCAAACAAGGCGACTTACAGGAAATCAAGGGAGTGGTTCCCTCTCTTCTGGATCTGCCGCAAGGATGCAAGTTCTGTGAACGGTGCCCGGAAAAAATGGATATCTGTGCCCAAAAGGAACCTGAATTGATACCTGTTTCACCGGAACGCAGCTGCCGCTGCTGGTTATATAAAAAGGAATAGGGATATGACTGACCCCATATTAAAAGTTGAGGCTCTGGAAAAACGGTTTCCCATTAAAAAAGGCCTTTTCCGCAAGACCGTGGGCCATGTCCACGCGGTTGACGGAATCAGTTTTGAAATAAAACCCGGGCAAAGCCTGGGGCTTGTCGGCGAGTCAGGGTGCGGAAAAAGTACGGCTGTAAAATCATTACTGCGTCTTATAGAACCCAGCGGCGGGAAAATAATTTTTAACGGTGTTGATGTCACCCACCAGTCCCTGGACAGCTTAAGACAGCTTCGCCAGGACCTGCAGATTATTTTCCAGGATCCGTACTCTTCCCTGAATCCAAGGCTTAAAATCAGCCGGTCTGTCGGCGAACCCATGGATGTGTTCAAGACCTGTGCAAGCAGAGAGGAGCGCAGGGAACGCATCGGAAGTCTTTTGGAAAAGGTGGGGCTTCGGCCCGAATTTGCCGACCGGTACCCCCATGAATTCAGCGGAGGCCAGCGGCAGCGGATATGCATTGCCAGGGCATTGGCCTTAAATCCCAAAGTCATCATCGGGGATGAGCCCGTATCTGCACTGGACGTGTCCATCCAGGCCCAGGTGATCAACCTCATGAAAAAACTTCAAAGGGAATTTTCCCTCTCCTATCTGATTATCTCCCACGATCTGGCCGTTGTGGAACATATGTGTGACTGGATCTGCGTCATGTATCTTGGCCGGTTTGTTGAGACCGCCGCAGATAAGGAGATGGTTAAAAATCCCCTTCATCCCTATACCCGGGCCCTGCTGTCATCCGTGTACGAGCCTGATCCGGCCCAGGAGCACAAAAGGACCATGCTTGAAGGGGATGTGCCCTCCCCCATCAACCCACCCCCGGGATGCCATTTTCATACAAGATGCCCCCATAAAAAGAAGGTCTGCACTAAAGAGGCGCCAAAGTTAAAGGAGATTGTCCCGGACCATATGGTTGCCTGTCATTTATACGAATAGAAAAAAACTTATTTTTTGTTGTTAAAATTTCCCGGAGGAAACTCATGTCTATTACAGCCAGTCATTTAAGCCAGGTAAAGCCCTCGGCTGTTTCGGTGATAACCGAAAAATCAAATCAATTGGAACGGGAAGGCCAAACAATTATACGGCTTTCCGCAGGAGAGCCTGATTTTGGCACCCCTGACCATATTAAAATGGCCGGGATCAAGGCTCTTGCCGAGGGCAAGACCGGGTATCCTGCGGTCCAGGGAGTTTTTGAACTCAGGGAGGCTGTCTGCCGTAAACTTAAACGGGACAACAGCCTTTCATACACACCTGAAGAGATCGTTATCGGGTGCGGGTGCAAGCAGGTATTGTTCAATGCCATGGCCGCTACCCTGAATCCCGGGGACGAGGTGATTCTTCCCACACCTTACTGGATCAGCTACCCTAATATGGTAGGCATTAACCGGGGTCTGCCTGTGTTTGCAGCCACTTGCCAGGAAAACCGGTTCAAGCTGACTTGTGAGGACCTGGAACAGGCTATAACCCCACGTACCAGGTGGCTTTTCATTAACAACCCGGGCAATCCTTCCGGTGCGGTTTACAGCGAAAAAGAGCTTATAGCCCTGGCCGAAGTGCTGCGAAAACATCCACATGTCTGGATATTATGCGATGATATCTACGAATTCCTTGTATATGACCAGGCCCGGTTCCTGACCTTGCCCCAGATTGCGCCGGATCTAAAATCCAGGACACTGGTGGTCAACGGCGTATCAAAGGCTTACGCAATGACCGGCTGGCGTGTAGGATACGGTGCAGGACCCAAGGAACTGATCAAAACCATGTTTAAAATACAGTCCCAGTCCACCTCCGGCACCAGTTCCATCTCCCAGTGGGCTTCCATCGAAGCCCTGGACGGCGACCATTCCTTTATCGAAAAAAATATTCATGAACTCAAACGCCGTCGTGATGTGGTGGTTTCCCTTCTCAACCAGGTTGAAGGACTGTCCTGCGAATCTCCTGAGGGCGCCTTTTACTGCTATATTTCCTGCAAGGGCGTGATCGGCAAAAAAACACCCAAAGGAAAAACCATTGCCTCGGACCTGGATTTTTCCACCTTTTTGCTGGAAGAGTGCGGGGTCGCGGTAGTCCACGGGGAAGCATTCGGCCTTTCTCCCTATTTCAGGATTTCTTTTGCAACCAAAATGGAACTGCTGGAGTCCGGGTGCCGCAAAATCGCTGACGCCTGCAGGCTTCTCAAGGATTAAATTGCGAACAAAACGCTTTAGATACAAGGAGACATTATGAGCGTTCATATGACAGATACCACCCTTTTTGCAGATTCCGTGGGAACACGGGAAATGCGGGATGTGTTTGATGAGAACAACATGCTTCAAAGCTGGCTGAACGTGGAGGTGGCACTGGCAAAGGCACAGTCCGCTCTGGGGGTGATCCCTGCCGATGCCGGTGATATTATTGCCGCCGGGGCTGACATTTCCCGTATAGACCTGGATGCGGTCAAGGAGTCAGGCAGAGTGACAGGACACAGCCTGATGGGGCTTTTAGGCGAATTCAGAAAGATTATCGACCATGAGTGTGCCCGTTACGTACACTTCGGGGCCACTACCCAGGACATCCTGGATACCGGAATGATGCTGATGGTCAAGGACGGGTACGATATTGTCCTGGCCCAACTGACCCGGTGCATGAAATCCTTGTCAGATATCGTGGCCTCACATGCGGATACCGTGATGGTGGGCCGGACCCACGGCAACCACGGCATGCCCATCACCTTCGGCTTTAAGGCGGCCTCATGGCTGTCAGAACTCGGCCGGCAGAAGGAACGGCTAACCCAGGCCCGGTCCAGGATTCTGGCAGGCAATCTGACCGGTGCTGTGGGCACCTTTGCTTCCTGGGGGGGGAAAGGCGTGGACATCCAGGCAAAGGCCCTTAAAATACTGGGGCTCAACGCACCTGATATTGTCTGGCATTCCTCCAGGGACAGGATTGCAGAGCTGATGTCCCTGTGCGCCCAGCTTGCCGGGTCTTCCTGCCGGATTGGCCGGAATGTCTATCATTTGAGTCGGACGGAGTTCAGGGAGTTAGAAGAGCCGTCCAAGGGAAAGATCGGTTCCAGCACCATGCCTCACAAAAAAAATCCGGTTCACAGCGAATGGATTATGATCCTGGAACGGACTATCCGCGCCAATTCCTCCATCTGCCTGGAGGTCATGGGCCAGGAGGATGAACGTGAGGCCGCCCGTTGGAAAAATGAATGGATCGCTATCCCCGAGACCTTTGTCATGCTGTCCGGAATCCTCAACCATCTTGGTATCATCCTTGGCGGACTCACTGTGAAAAAGGAGCAGATGCTCAAAAACACTGGCATCCTCAAGGGGATGCTTTCGTCCGAGAAAATCATGTTTCTTTTGGAAAAGAAATTTCCCCTGCCCGAAGCTCATACAAAAGTCTACAATGCGTCGGTCAGTGCTGTGGAAAATAATACATACCTTATTGACGAACTGCTTTCGGACATTGAGATCTCCGGCTGTTTCACCCGGGAAGAGTTGGAAAAGGAACTGGATCCGGCAGGCTATGTGGGATTGTCTTCAAGCATTGCCTTAGGGGTCCTGGAAAAAGTTAAGGGCCAGATCGAGCCGGTGGATTAATGAAAAATTCAGACGGCAAACCCCTGGCTGTTCTTTACGGGCAGTTTTCCCAAAATCTTGGATGGACGGATCTGCCCGGGTCTGTCCGGGAAACCGCCCTTGACCTGGTGGCCGACTGGATCGCCAATGCGGCAGCCGGGTTTTCTTCAAAAATAGGAAAGGCATTGTACAAGGCCGGATTGATCCGGGGTGGCAGGGCTCTCCTTCTCGGCAGCCTGGAGCGGGTCGATCCTTTTTGTGCGGCCCTGGTCAACGGCGGAGCCAGCCATGCACTGGAGTTTGACGATGCGTTCAGGGCCGGCCTTTATCATCCCGGGGCGCCTGTGATTTCAGCAGCCTGGGCTGCGGCATGCCAGAACAGGATAAGCGGCCGGCGGTTTTTAACTGCTGTTGTGGCAGGATATGAAGTGTCCATGCGTCTGGCTGAGGCCGTCAATCCCGGGCACAATACCGTCTGGCACACCACGGGGACAATTGGATCTTTCGGGGCGGCCGTCAGTGCGGCCCACTGCATGGGAGCCAGCGCGGACCAGCATACCGGGGCCTTGGGGCTTGCCGGCACCCAGGCCGCGGGACTGTGGGAGATCCTCCCGGATTCTCCCCAGGCCAAGGGGCTTCACGCAGGCAAGGCGGCCGCCAGCGGATTGCTGGCCGCCCGGCTTGCCCGACAAGACCTGTTCGGCCCTTCGACTATTTTTGAAGGCAACAGGGGGTTTTTTAGTGCGGCGGCCAGGGAGGGTGTGGATATGGATACCTGCCGCCAGGGGCTTGGACAGGATTTTTGGATGCCTAAAACAACAATCAAGGCATATCCGGTCTGCGGCCATGCCATGACCGCCATTGAGTCGGCCCTGAAATTGGCCGGACAGATCAGATCCCCAAAGGATATTAAAAAAATCGAAGTCAGAGCCCATCCGGTTTCCTTTGGCATCGCAGGGAATCCAAACCCAGGAAACGGGCTTGAGGCACGATTTTCCATCGCCTATTGCGTAGTTGCCGCTCTGCTCCGGCACAGGATCACTCTGGATGAATTCTCCCCGGCCGCCCTTGAAAATGAGGATGTGACCAGGCTGATGGCAAAAACCACAGTTATCAGCGATGACGTCCTTGTCCATCCTGAAGGATTCCGGCCGGCCCGGGTCTGCCTAACCCTGGCAGACGGAACGATCCTGTCGGAAACCAAGGCCTGCCGCAAAGGAGACCCGGAAAATCCCATGACAGGGAATGAACTCAAAGCCAAATTCATTGGGTTGGTCAAGGATGTATGGGGCCGTGAAACAGGACAAGATGTTTATGAATCGGTCCGCAGCCTCCAGGAATGCGATGATTTCAGCCTTTGGACAAAAAAGACTTTTGAGTCAAAGCAAAAAACAAATCAAATCACAGCAGAATAAGAGGTGAATATGAAAAGAGATGCATTGGTAATCAAGGACAGGGACAACATAGCTACTGCCATAACGGATATCCAGGCCGGTGCGGACGCTGTCGTAGGTATCGGCGAGGACGCCGTGACTGTCCGGGTGTCTGAAAATATCGCCCTTGGGCATAAGTTTGCCGTCACCGACATAGAAGTCGGTGCGGATGTTTTTAAGTACAATTGCGTGATCGGCCGGGCCACCCGGGATATTAAAAAGGGAGAGCATGCCCACGTTCACAATATGGAGAGCCTGAGAGGCCGGGGTGATTTGTAACATTTCAAAAAAGAGGTGAGTTGATGAAATTTTCAGGATATAGAAGGCCCGACGGCCGGGTAGGTACCAGAAATTATGTGGGTGTGCTTTCAACGGTTGTCTGCGCCAATGAAGTTGCCAGGGGCATAGCAGACAAGGTGGCGGGCAGTGTGGCGTTTTCACATCAGCAGGGGTGCTGCCAGACCCCGCCGGATCTGACGCGGGTGACCCAGGCTCTGTGCGGACTTGCCTGCAACCCCAACCTGGCCTCTGTACTGCTCATCGGGCTTGGATGCGAGGGAACACGGATGCCCGAGATCGAAGAAGCTGTCAGGGCTTGTGGAAAACGGGTTGAGACCCTGATGATCCAGGAAGAAGGGGGAGCGGCAAAAACCACGGCCAAAGGCGTGCTCCTGACCCAGGAGATGGCCGGGGAGGCCTCCCGGCTCAAGCCGGTGGACTGCGGCCCGGAAGACCTGGTGCTTGGATTGAAATGCGGTAGTTCAGACACTACCTCCGGCCTGGCTTCCAATCCCTCCCTGGGCGTGACGGTGGAAAAAATGGTGGATGAGAATGCCAGTGTGGTCATGGGGGAGGTCACCGAATTCATAGGAGCCGAGCATATCATGGCAGATCATGCAAAGGACGAGGCCACCGGCAGAAAAATCCTTGATCTTGTGGAACGTATGGAAAACCGGGCCAAGATGGCCGGGGTGGATATGCGGGGAGGACAGCCCACACCGGGCAATATTGCAGGCGGCCTTACCACCATCGAAGAAAAGTCCCTGGGCGCCATTGCAAAGGCTGGAAACGCCGTGGTCCAGGAGGTGTATGAGTACGGAGAGCGGCCAAAAGTAAAAGGCCTTGTGGTGATGGATTCCCCGGGCCGCGAACCCGAACTTTTAACCGGGCTGGCCGCGGCCGGCTGTAATGTCATTGTATTCACCACCGGACGGGGCGCACCCCAGGGGTTCCCCTTTGTCCCGGTCATCAAGGTGACGGGAAACGAAAAGACCTGGCATCATTTGCGTGATCATATGGATCTGTCGGTCCACGGGGTCATGGACGGCAGCCAGACCCTGGGCCAGGCCGGCGAGCTCATTTATCGGGCCGTTGAAGAGGTTGCTTCGGGTGCCCTCACAAAGGCTGAACTGTCCGGGTATGTCCAGGCCATGGATATTTACGTCACCGGTCCGGTAATATAATGTCTGAACGAAGTATTCGTCCAGACACGGGACCGGCCTCGGTTAAAAACTTAAAACAGATTGGGAGAGATCGAAAATGATTCATGTCATGTCCCAGACGCTTGAAACCTTTATAAAAGGCATTCTATCAAAACTTGGCGTGCCGGAAGACCATGGTACAATGACGGCCAAACGATTGGTTGCGGCCCATATGAGGGGATTTGATACCCACGGGATCCCCTGTCTGATAGGATATGTGGATGCTCTTGACAAAGGCCGGATTAAATCTGCTCCTGCACTTAATGCAGAAACTCTCAGCCCCTGGCTCACCCGGGTGGACGGAGACAATGGGCTTGGCCAGGTGGCAGGCACCACTGCCATGGAAGCCTGCCTTAAATCAGCAGATACTTTTGGCATCGGTTGTGCCGTTGTCCGGCGGAGCAACCATTTTGGTGCGGCCAGTGCCTATTCCCTGATGGCCTTGGAACATGATTGTATCGGCATTGTCACTTCCAACGCTTCTGCAGTTACGGCCCCGTTCGGGGCGGCGGAACGGCTTTTGGGCACAAATCCTTTGTCCGTTGCCGTTCCGGCGGGAAAGAACCCAGCTTTTGTGATTGATATGGCCACAAGCGAAGGGGCCATGAAAAAGGTGCGTAAGGCCCTGGAAGAGGGAAAGTCCATTCCACCCGGCTGGGCCCTGGATGAAAACGGCAGGAAAACCATAGATCCTGAAGCCGCACTCAAGGGCGTGATGCTGCCATTTGGAGGGGTCAAGGGGTCTGGGATTACCATTTTAACCGACATCCTTTCCGGGGTCCTGTCAGGAGCCAATTTCGGGGGCCGGGTCTTAAGCGTGTTTACCAACCAGGAGCGGGAATCCGGCAATGGGAACTTTATGCTGGCCATCAAGGTGGCCTCGCTGATGCCCATGGACGAGTTCAAAGCCCGCATGGACGAGGAATTGGACAGGATCATGGCTCTAAAGCCTGCCAAGGGGGTTGAAAAGGTGGCTTATCCCGGATTTTTTGAACATCAGACCCAGGTCCGCCGCATAAAAGAAGGCATTCCCCTGGAAAGAAAGCTGGTTGAAAAAATGAGCCGGATGGGCAATGAACATGGGGTTTTGTTTCCATCAAGCTGAAGGGCAGACCATGACTCATTTAAGCTTTGCACATTCCATTGACCTGGTAGAGTAAATCTGGACACTTTCCCTAGAGTGAAATAATAATTCAGTCAGGAGAGTGTTTATGAAAAGCAAAAAATGAAAAAATTATACGAAGTCATTCAAAGAAGAGGCTGTGAAGCTGAAAACGGATGAGGGGTATTCTTTTGCAGAGGCGGGCAGGAATCTGGGGGTAAACCCAATTTAATAATCAGTCGCTGGAAAAGAGAGGTTGATGGGGGGGAGACCTATAAATGAGCACGGGACAAATGGCAGCCCTCCGGGCGGAACTCAAAGAACTTGGCAAAGAAAATAAACGCCTTAAGATGGAACGTGAAATCTTAAAAAAGGCGGCCGCCTTCTTCGCAAAGGAATCAAGCTAAGATATCAATTCATTGATGTCGAGAAGAAGGCGTATCCTAATAGGCCTGCTATGCAAAACAATGAAAGTCAGCAGAGGTGGCTATTATGCCTGGAGAAATAATGGAAAATCCAAACACCAGAAAGAAAATGAAAATTTGATTCCTGTTGTACTGGAAGCCCATCGTGTATCTTAGGGCAGTTATGAGGTCAGGAGAATGGCTGAAGAAATCACCCAAAATGCGATAGAAATAAAGCACCTTTCTAGAAAAGAGAAATTCAGGATGGTGGATGCCTTGTGGGCGGATTTATTATCAGAGGAAGAATTACTCGAATCTCCGACCTGGCATAAAAAGGCCCTTCAGGTTCAATATATGGAAGATTGAAAGGCAAATCGGGTATAAAGCTCTCTTTTAACAGGAACTCTACCAGGACGGCCCATTCCCGGATGCTCTCCCTACCTTTTCGATCTGTCCCATGTTTTCTGTCCCACACTTTTTAAGAGAAGGCGAAATTATTCCATGGCCATGCACCCAAAAGGAGGGGCCGGGAGATTTTGGGCTTCCAGGGCCTCCCATTATCTGTAATTTGGTTGAGAATTTATAATTCAAGATCTTATCCTGTTTGCTGTGACCCGGCTTCCTGTGTATAATTAAAGATCCAATCCCATCTAATGTGCAAAATGGAGGAAAGATATGAAGAATGCCCGAAAAATAAAACGAGTATTCACCCGCCAGCCCGTCATGGAAGGGGCAGGGGTTCATCTGAACCGGGTATTTGGCCACAGTGAAGCCCCGGCCCTGGACCCGTTTCTCATGCTGGACGATTTCAGGTCAGACACGCCTGAACATTATCTCAAGGGATTTCCATGGCATCCCCACCGGGGCATTGAGACCATCACCTATGTTCTGAAAGGAGATGTGGAGCATGGAGACAGCCTGGGCAATAAGGGGATCATCTCTTCCGGGGATGTGCAGTGGATGACGGCCGGAAGCGGGATTATCCATCAGGAGATGCCCAAGGGAGATGCTGAGGGCTCCATGCACGGTTTTCAACTCTGGACCAACCTGCCGGCATCCCAGAAGATGATGCCTCCCAAATACCGGGATATTAAAGCGGACCAGGTCCCGGAAATCCGGGTCCAGGATGGGGTGAGCATCAAGGTGATTGCCGGGAATGTCCATGGCACAAAAGGCCCCATGGACGATATCATGATTGATCCGGAGTTTTTAGACTGCACCCTCGCGGCAGGCAGAACCTTTGTCCACGGGGTGGATCCTTCATATACGGCCTTCATATATGTGATCGGAGGGCATGGAACCACAGACGGCAGGTCCATTGAAAACGGGACCCTGGTCCTTTACGATACCGGGGACCATCTCTCCCTGAAAGCCGGGGATGAACCCCTGCAATTTCTTCTGCTCATTGGCAAGCCCCTGAACCAGCCCGTGGCCTGGCAGGGCCCCATCGTGATGAACACCCAGGAAGAACTGGCCACTGCCTTTCAGGAATACCGGGACGGGACATTCATTAAAGAGAAATGAGTTTCATCAGCGGTCTGATTCTTTCGGAACAGTCCCTGCTGGATCATCTCATCTGTGAAGGCAGCCACAGGGCGATATCCTGAAATGCAAAAACAAGAACAATCCCGATCATAAGGATCCCTACAAAGGGAACCACACTCTTTATGATAAACAAGAGGGGTTCGTCCACAATCCCCTTGACCGTGAATATATTCAGTCCCACCGGAGGTGTGAGCAGGGCGGTTTCAATGAGCATCATGAGGATGACCCCGAAGGCAATGGTGTCGATCCCCAAGGCCGGAAGCATGGGGGCGATGACGGGAACCGTTAAAACCGTGATGGATCCGCCGTCCAGAAACATTCCCAGGCAGAGGTACAGCATCACAATCAAAAGGATGACTCCCCAGACGGGCAGCCCGGAAGAGAGAATGAATTCCGTCAGATCTGCCGGAACCTGGAGAAGGGTGATCACGTTGGACATCACCAGTGCCCCGACCATGATCATTATGACCATGGTGGACAGGACGCTGCTGTCGATCAGGCACTGGACAAATCCCTTCCAGTTGATGGTGCGGTAGATCAAGGCACAGAAAAGGCTGTAAATCACAAGGATTGCACCGGCTTCCGTGGGGGTGGCAACACCGGTGTATATACTGCCCAGGACAAAAACAGGGCCGAGAATGATGATAAGAGATTTCTTCAATGAGACCAGCCGCTCCTTCCAGGAAAAGGAAACGACCTCGTATTTTCCGCTGGCCCTGCAGCTGATCACGATATAGGCGCTGAACAGGACCACCAGCATGATTCCCGGAACCACACCGGCCATGAAAAGATCCCCAACCGATGTATCGGTCAGAAACCCGTAGACAATAAAACCGATACTGGGAGGGATGATCAGTCCAAGGCTGCTTCCGGTCACGGTGCCGATGACCAGTTTCTTGTCATAACCCCGGTCCAGCAGGGGTTTCATGGCAACAAGGGTGATAATGGCGGTCACCGCCGTGCTCGATCCGATCATGGCGGCCAGGATTCCCCCGGTGATACATGTGCCTACCCCTAAGCCCCCCGGCATCCAGCCGAGCCATTTGCTGCTCAACTCATATATCTGCTCCCCCAGGCCGCTGCGCGACAGGATTAATCCGCCCAGGGTAAAGAGAGGAATGGCCAGTAAAATAAAGTTTGTGGCCGTATTCTCCGCCACGATGGGCAGGGTATTTAGTCCCCCGATGCTCTGGTGAAAGAATAACAGGCCGGTGAGGCCCACCAGCCCCAGGGCAAAGGCAATGGGCACCCCCCAGAACAGGAGTGCCAGGGCAAAGATCAGGATGCCCAGGGGCTGGCTGAAAAAGTATACACAAATGCCGGCCCCTGCGGATAGGAAAAAGCAGGAGACCATTATCCCCGGGGAAAAAACAGAATGTTTAGAAGATTTTTCAGGGCTGTTTTTCATCCGGAAAAGCCGGGTCCTGATTTTTCCTAGGGTCTGAATGGCACTCAGGGCCATTCCAAAGGGAATGGAAAGGAGAACAAGCCACATGGGATAGCGGAACAGGCCGTCACTCATGGATCTGTATTCAACAGCCTCCATGAAATGGATAAAACCGAAAATCCCCAGGGCCGCGATAAAAATCAGGGATGCCGTATCCGTGGCAATCCCGACGGCCTGCCTGCTTGGATCCGGCAGGCGGGTAACAAAGATATCACAGGCAACGTGTTTGTCCAGTTTTATGCCGTAGGGAACGGACAGAAAGGTGAACCAGATAAATATCAGGGTGGAAACCGCCAGAACCCATGAGGTCGGCTGGTCCAGAAAATGGCGGGAAAATGCCTCAAAAGACATGAACAAAGCCACGGACAGCATCAACAGACCTGCCGTCAGGGAAAAAATAAAGGAGATGCGGCCGATCAGCCCCCCTGGCTTTTGTTCATCCATGTGTTCCATTGTATCCATTCTGTTTTTTCAAAAGGGCCGGGACAAACCAGACCCTTTATTTTGATTTTTCCAGCAGACTCCAGAGCTCCTGAAATTGCCCGCCAAGCTGTTCTTTTGCAAATTTTTTCATGACCGGTTTGACCGTCCGGATCAGTCTGGCTTTCTCTTCACCGGGAAGTTCCACAAGGGCCTTTGCCTCTGTTTTCAGGAAGGCAATATCCTCTTTTCTTTCCTTTGCGGCAAACTCTCTTGTCCAGCTTTCGTATTCCCTGGCGGTTTCGGAAATAATCTTTTGATCCTCCCCGGAGAGCTTGGCCCAGGCTTTTTTGTTGATGACCAGCCACATACTGAAATAGGGAATGGTCGGGTCAACGGTCAGATACGGAGCCACCTCATAGAGTTTACTGCGCCGCCATCTGGAAACGCCGGAGCCGGCCCCCTGGATGGTGCCGCGCTGCAGCCCCGTATAGATTTCTTTGGAACTCAGGCTGATGGGAATCACTCCCAGAGCCTGGTAGAGGGTGGCCATGGCGGTTCCGGATGTCCGCATCTTCAATCCTTTAAAGTCATCCACCCTTTCAATGGCCTTGTCCCTGCGCCCGAGCAGACTGGTTCCAAAAGACCAGGCAGAGAGCAGCCTGGAGTTGAAGTATTTTTCAAATTCAGCAGAGGCGATTTCCCGGATTCTGGGGGTATCCAGAAACCTGTAATAGTGGTCATAGCTTTCCCAGCATCCCATGGCGCCAAAGGATCCTACAAATTCGAGTACCGGAGAACGCCGCCCCACAAGTGCCACATGCAGGAGGCCGATATCGATCTGGTTGTTGGAAATGGCCGGCATGATGGACTTGGCATTGTACAGGGAGCCGGCCCCGTAATGTTTAATCTGGATTCTGCCCCCGGTTTTTTGGGCAATGGCCTCGACAAATTTTCCGGCGGCGATTTCATGGTTGCTTTTTGGCGGGGTGGTTGTGGCCAGAGTCAGTGAAATCTGCCCGGCAACCGCATCGCCTGAAGCCGTCATAACCGGACACAGGGAGGCAAATAAGAAAAATGCGGCAAAAATGAATTGTTTCATTTTATTTCTCCTTCAACAGAAAAGCCCTGGGATCTGTTGTATTATGAGTGAAAATAAGTACGCTCCAGGGAGCGCAGGACATCAAGCTCCATCAGGCTGTTAAATTGGTCAAAGGAGACCATCCGGTCCGTGAACCCCTCGGTGGTTCCCGTGGCGGATAATTCAGCCATGAGATCTCCAATGACCTTTGCAATTGCATATGTTGCGGCAACCGGAAAGACAACCGTGCTGTAACCGATTTTTTCCAGCCGGGCAGCCGGCAGCAAAGGGGATTTCCCCCCTTCAATATTATTGGCCAGTAAAGGGGCGTTTATCCGGGAAGTGATTTCCTGCATCTGTTCGATTGTGGTGGGCGCTTCCACAAAAATCAGGTCCGCACCGGCCCGGGCAAATAGATTCCCCCTTTCAACGGCATCTTCCAGGCCGTTGACGGCAAGGGCGTCCGTACGGGCCATGATCACGAAATCATCATCAACCCTGGCATCCACTGCCGCCTTGATTTTGGCAACCATCTCCTCTTTTTCAATGACCTGTTTATCCGCCATATGGCCGCATCGCTTGGGAAAGACCTGATCTTCAATGAACATTCCCGCGGCTCCGGTTCTTTCCATTTCCCTGACCGTGCGCTGGACATTCAGGACGCCCCCGTGTCCGGTGTCCCCGTCCGTGAAGACCGGAATATCGGCGGCATCAACGACCCGGCGGACGCAGTCCGCCATTTCCGTCAGGGTCAGAAAGGATAGATCCGGCTTGCCCAGGATCGAGGCGGAGGCCGCGTATCCCCCTATGGTCAGGGCCTTGAAACCGGCCTGCTTCACAATTTTTGCGGTCAGTGCATCATGGGCACCGGGCATGACCAGGATCTCGTCTTCAAGTATATATTTTTTGAGCAGACGGGTCTTTTTCATATTTCACAGACTCCTTTGTTTGCTATGGGCAAACCTGACAGATAAAAAAAATCACTCCCCGTGTACCGGATTGCAGAAAACCACCAGCACCCTGGCCGGTTTGGGCCCGATGCTCCGGGTCATATGAGGCCGGTCGGAATCAAAGTAGATCGCATCCCCGGGCCCGAGCGTATAGGTCTGCCCGTCATAGTAGAATTCACTCTCCCCTTCCAGGGTAACGGCCAGTTCCTGGCCTCCATGCAGAAGCGGCTTGGGCGGATACTCTCTGCCGATGGTAACCACATAGGAATCCATGAACCTATTGGATCTGTTAAAGGGAAAGGATTCGTAAATGGAACCGGGAGCCGCCCCTGTGTGGGATATGGGCTGGCGCTCATCTGCCCTGACCAGGGCGAATTTTTTCTCCTTGGGCCTGGGGTTCTCTCCGGTGATAAGGGAAACCGCATCCAGGCCCAGGCCAAAAGCGATCTTGGTCAGGGTTCCCAGGGTCGGCGTCTTTTCATCGTTTTCGATCTGGGACAGATACCCTTTGGACAGCCCTGCGGCCTTGGCTAGCTGATCAAGGGTCCAGTTGCGCTCAAGCCTTTTGGCCCGGATGCGCCTGGCAATCTCTTTTTCCAGGTCCTGCCCGTTTTTCTCACTTTGTGTCATATCCCTCTGTTTACTAATGGAAAACAAAAAGGTCAAATACTTTTTGTTGAACTGTGATTGCCGGGCTTGGGATTTGTGGCCCGGTGCTGAAATCAATTATGCAACAGCCAATTTACATCCAAGAGCCTTGGTAACCTTGCTGATAGTGGTAAATTTCGGGTTCGCACCGTCGGCAAGTGATTTGTAAAGGCTCGCACGGGTAACCCCTGCTTTTTTAGCCACCTCGGTCATGCCCATTGCTCTGGCGGCAATGTTCAACGCATGGATAAAATCGGATTCATCTCCAGTATCTGCGACCTCCTGCAAAAAAATGCGGATATCATCAGGAGTGTTAAGGTGTTCTGCAATGTCGAATACTTAGTCAAATACTTAGAATACTTAGGGTCAAAAATACTTAGAAAAATACTTAGAAAAATACTTAGGGTCAGGTCTTGAATAATCACTTTCTTATTTTTCAAGACCTGACCCCGTCTGTGTGTGACCCCGTCTGTGTGTGACCCCGTCTGTGTGTGACCCCGTCTGTGTGTGACCCCGTCTGTGGTGCTGTGCCTCGAGGGCTCAGGTCAGAAAACGAACTGGACCTCGGCCAGGAGGCTGTGGCTTCTGGCGTGCTCCTCCAGGTCGCCCTGGTAGCGGGCGGTCAGGATCAGATTCTTTTCGTCCAGCAGGAAACGGACGCCTGCGCCCAGGCGCAGGGTGTCCTCGGAAGCCTCGGCCAGGGTGTCCGAGAAGACCGTGCCGGGCAGGCCGGTCATGGCGTAGGTGATGGCCCGGTCCTGGGTCAGCCACTGGTGCAGCCACATGGCCGAAAGCTCGGGGATGATCATGCCCCAGCCCGTTTCCCAGGTGCGGTCCACGGTCAGGCCCAGGCCGCTCTCCAGGAAGTTCGCGTCCGTATCTCCCATGACCAGGTTGGCCGCGCCCGCACCGGTTTCGGTGTAGCCGTCCTGGTGGAGGCGGGTGTACTCCAGGGAGGCGCGCGGGGTCAGGCCCCAGGTTCCGGTCTCGAAGCGATACCCGCCCTCGGTCTTGGCCGAGAGGGTGTGTCCGTCCGGATCGGCCGTGGCCGTGGCGTCCAGGGCGGGCAGTTCGCGGTGCAGGTCATGGCGGTTGTATATGGCCGCGAGGACGGTGTCCACGTACCAGTCGTTCCGGAACCAGGAGCCGTAGACCCCCAGGGCGTAGCTGTCCATGGCGGAGCGGCTCCCGCCCTGGTCGTCGTAGTCCGCCTGGGTGGTTCCGTACCCCGCGCTGATTCCGGCCAGTACGCTGTTGCCGAGCACATGGTCGTAGCCGCCGGAGAGGATGAAGGTTTGGTGGTCGTAGCCGCTCTGGCCGCCGTGGCTGTCCATGCTGCCGGTGCGGCCGGCGGTCCGCAGATACAGGCTTTGTGGATTGTCTTCGGGGGAGCGGCCGAGCAGGCCGGAAAGATCGCCGATGGCCGCGGTTAACGGCCAGGACCCGGGATCGTCCGGGTCGGGGGCGGTGGCCCTGCGGCCCAGGTAGGCCAGGTAGGTCCGCCTCCCGGCCATGCGCGACTGGGTGAACAGGGACTGGAGATGCGCCGCACCGAGGGTCAGGTCCATGCCCTGGCCCAGGAGCGGTGAGGTGAGCTGGGCCATGGCCGATTCAGCCTCGGCCTGGCTGTCGGACTGCTCTATGGCGGAGATCAGGTCGGCCAGATCGCCGGTAGCCGTGCCATAATTGTCGTCCAGGGCTTCGGCCACCTGCTCCCAGGTCTGGTCGGTGCCGCGGAACACGTCCGTGAAGCTGTTTTTGGTCAGGTCCACGCTGTTGGCGTTGACCGCGGCGGTGAGGAAGGGGGTGGTGGTATAGGTTCCCGTGCCTCCAAGGCCGCCAGCGCCGGTCAGGGCCGTGAAGGTGGTACCCGTCGCGATGGGAGTGTTCAGGGAAAAGAGCACGGTGCTGTTGTTGGTCACCGTGCCAGTGGCCTTGATCGTGGGCGTGGCGGTCTGGCTGATCTTGACCTGCAGGGTGCCGTCGCTCACGGTCAGGGTGTCGGTAGAGATGGACCCGGTGGTGGACCAGGTTCCCGAACCGGTCTTGGTCAGTGTGGTGATGTTGCTTATGTCGCCGATGAATGTCCCCAGGTCTTCCAGGGTCAGCAGGTTAGTGCCGCCGCCCAGTTCGATGTTTCCGGTAACGGAGGCACCGCTGCCCAGGGTCACGGTGTCGTCGTACGCGCCGCCCACGGTCCAGCCGCCGCTGCCATCTTCGACTCCTGCGGCGATGGCATAGGCCTTTCCTCCACCCGAAGTGTCCGTGGCCTTCAGGGTGCCGGTGACGTTCAGCTTCATGCCATTGTTGGCGCTTACGGCCACGGCCAGCCCGTTCGCCTTGGCCGTGACCTCGCCGCTGATTTCCGCAGCCCCGCCCGAGCTGTTCTGCAGGGTACCGGCGGAATACACGCCGAACGCGCCGTACGAGCCCGCGCTGGCCGTAACCGAGCCGGAAAGGGTGTCCACGGTCAGGTCGCCGCTGACACCGGCGGCGTAGAGCCCGAAGGCTCCATTCCCGCTGTCCGCTGTGGCCGAGACCTTGCCGGACAGGGTGTTCACGGTCAGGGTCTTGTAGCCAAAAAGCCCGTAGGCGTATTGGTTGCCCGCGCTGGCCGAGACCGATCCGGACAGGGTGTTCACGGTCAGGTCGCCATTATGGCTGCGGAGTCCATAGGCGTCTCTGGTGCCCGCGCTGGCCGTAACCGAGCCGGAAAGGGTGCCCACGGTCAGGGGACTGTAGCTGTAAAGCCCATGGACAATTTTGCCGCCCGAGCTGGCCGAGACCGTGCCGGCCAGCTCGCCGGAAAGGGTTTTGTTCCAGCCCCAGAGAAGGGTGGAAATGTCGGAGGCGCCGGTACGGACCAGGGTGACATCCTCGCCGCCGGAAAGGGTCACGGAGTTCAGGTCCGGAAGGTCCGAGGCCAGGGTGATGGTGCCGGACAGGCCCGAGTCGAACTCGATGGTGTCTCCGTCCGAGGCGTTGGTGATGGCCTCGCGCAGGGAGCCCGGGCCGGAGTCGTTGAGGTTGGTGACGGTGTAGGTTGCGGCCCTGGCCATGTCGGGCCCGACCGCAAGAACGGCAATCACCACGGCGACCAGTACGGCCATGGCGGCCAGTGAGGCAATGAATGCTCCGACGATGCCCCGGATACGTATCAGGAATTGTTTCATAGAACCTCTTTTTTTAAACATGCCTGCACCTGTACTCCCCCTGCCCTGCACCGCTTTTCAAGTCTGCCCGTTGGCTGCGAGGGAAGAGGGTTCCTCAAAGCCATGCAAGCGTATTTCATAGAAGAGGGGGCTTTCAAGAAAAATTCACTGTTAAAAACCGTGAAAGTAGACCAAAGATATTGTAATGATAGAACTATTTTCTGCAGAAAAATGAATCCCCCCGCGGCATTGGCTTGACATCGGGGGCTGCCCTAGGGTTAAATACACCCGATTAAGACCCATTTTTATGAAATATTCTCCACAAAGAGGGCTTTTTTAGAGAGGAATGCATGTCTAAAGCGGTAGAAAAAGCAATCAGGGAAATGGTGCTGGACAGACGCGGGAACCCCTCTTTTGCATCAGCGCCTGATTACTCAAAAGCGGACGGCCTGCGGCCCTTTTGGGAACAAATGGAATCAACGGGAAATTTGATCACCATCGTCTGGGACTATATCAAAAATGACTTTCTCTATCTTTCCGACAAATTTTTCAGTTATTTTGGATTCGATCCTGAAAAGGTTTACCGGGAAAAACTGGCCTATCCCTTAAACCGGCTGATCCCTGTTGATGCCATGATCATGATCAACGGATCCGCCTTTGTCTGGGATTACGTGTCCGGCCTCCCGGTTGATCAGCGCAAAAATTACAAGGTGATCGCGGAATACCGGATGCAAAACGACTATGATAAAATGATCCGCGTCCACTACCAGAACATTACGCTTGAATTGACGGATACGGGCGACGTCTGGCTCAGCATGATGCTCTTTGAACTCGCCCCGGACCAGAATATGGAAACCCTTGGCAATATCTCATGTATCGACGCCGTCTCCGGGGAAGCCATATTGACGGTGGAGCAGGTCAAAGAAAACCTTCTCAAAAAAATATTGTCCGGGCAGGAAATCGATGTGTTAAAGCGGATATCAAAGGGAGAGGACACCGGGCAGATTGCCGCCGCGCTGGGCATCAGTGAGAAAACGGCGGACCAGTATCGCATAAAAATTTTCAGCAGACTCCAGGCTGCGGATATCAACGATGCCGCAGCTTTAATCAAAGATGTATGTCTTGATTCAGATCCTGCCCGGAACCAGGTTGTCCACAAAAAAAATCCGGCATCGCTGCCTGAACGTATTGTTGATCTGATGAACCGGACCATTCATTATTGGGTGGAATCCACCGGCCTTACAAAGGCGGACCTGGCAGAGGATTCCAAAATCTGGAGCGTTTATCCCGACCCCAATGGATGGCGGCGGACCCAGACCCTGGATAAATATCTGGATATTCATACCCTGCCCAAAAGATCCCGCATCTCCCAAGTTCTGCAGACCGCCTATTACGTTTTAAAGACCTGCCAAACCCCATCCCCCCGGCGGGATCAGCTTGAGGCCGCAATTCAAAGTGTAAGGGAAAAACAGGGGAGCTGAAAAAAAGGGCTTTAGTATAAATGCCGTGCAAACTCTCCGGCCCCCTCTTGTTTCCCCTTTGGGAGAATAGCTGCGGCCGTAATAACAGTCATTGCACAGGCGTCCCCTGATATTGTCTGAAGAGTAAAGTTCTCCGCGGGATCTTCATGGGCTGGTTGGCCGACAGGGTCAAGCTCCCGCTTTGTCCGCCGGTCCGCTTTAAACAAAATATTTTTAATCCCCCCAGGCCATGCATCTGCGTCCACCCATATCTTCATTTCATCCTCCGGCTCTGATCGCTTGATATCCAAGGGATTTCAGATGCTCCGTCAGCAGGTCCCTGTGATCTCCCTGGATTTCGATCACCCCCTTTTTCACCGTACCGCCGGTGCCGCATTTCTGCTTCAGTTCTTTGGCAAGAGCCTTTAAGGAGGAGGCTTCCAGGGGAAGGCCGGTGATGAGAGTCACCCCTTTTCCTTTTCTTCCCTTTGTGGATCTTTCCACGCGGATCTTCCCGTCTCCTTTGGGAATCATATCTGTTTTCTTCTTCTTGCAGATACATTTATCGGACGGCTTTCCGCAGGACGGACAAATCCGGCCCGATTCTGTGGAATAGACAAGTCTGCTGTTGGTGTCTGAGTTTTTCAATGCAATCCCTTTGTTTCCTGAGAGGTTGTTTGTAATGGTTTGAATTTGTAAAACGCCTTCCCTGGCCTTCAGCAGGGTATCAGATGGAAGGCGCCAAGGGAGTGACGAGTGAGGTGTATAACTCATACTCCGCAGGGAGGAGCGACCGAAGGCAACGAACCAGGTGGTGCCTTGCTGGTGGATCAGGGTTGTTTTTTTACCTTTCCCACTGGGGCAAGGTATACAGCAAACTCCTCTTCTCCATCAAGCCCCAGGAGTTCATCCAATTCTTCCTGATCATAGGCGGCAATGGCACAGGTTCCGGCATCAATGGCCTCGCAGGCAAGATAAAGATTCTGGCAGACATGACCCGCATCCAGGGCAATGACCTTATGGGCGGCCAGTCCATACCGCCATTCCATCCGGTAAGGGACGGCGCTCCAGATAAAAGTGACGGCGGATTTCCCCGGATAAGACTGGCCAAGGGAGGCAGTGATCATTTTCTCCGGCAGCATCTCATCCTTGAATTCAAAAATCAGCCCATGGGAAAGGGGCAGATATCTGTAAACTCCGGGGGCAAGACCCTTCACATGAAAAACGGCAATATAGGTTTCAAGGGCATGGCGGCAGCCGGCAGAGGGAACATTCCGGTATGCATGACCGTTGAATTCTTTCCCCCGCAGGCCCTGGGTGCACCACAACAGATATGCCAGTTCTTCCAGGGAAAGGCTTTGCCTCAGATAAACCCGGCGGCTTTTTCTATTGCCGATGGCCTGTGTGATATCTGCCGGCGGAATATTCTTCCATTCATCAGGGCTGGGAAGATCAAGTAAAACAGAGTCCTCCGGACAGGGTTTTTGAATCGGAGGGACCGGAACTCCCTGGTTCTGATCGGTATATTTGAAGGCAATTTTTTTCCGGATACTGTCCTTGAGAAAGGACCGATAGGTTTTAAGCTGTTCATTATTCATCATATCCCCCTGAAAGGCCTGTTTTGGAATGTCGGGATTTTTGCTCTGCCGACAGTCTACAATATTATCTTTTGATTTCCTACTTTTAACTGCCATGGATAGGCCCCCGGCTCTGCCGGAGGTCGCTGACGGAGCATCCGGAATATCAGAAGGGGATCACCATCCTTGCCTTTAAACCGTTTAGATGATTAAACCATGGGTGAAAGCCATTTTATCATGGCGGATTTAAGAATCTGCATCAAAGCATAATAACAATAAAGGGTATCTCTAATAATCAGGATTTTGGTTTGAGTTCAAGGCGCAGGAAAATTTTTACCGGAGGAATATATTGAATATTCCGAGGACTAAAATTCTCCTGCAACGCAGAAATCGGACCCAAAGGCAATGATTAAAGGTGGCCTGAAAGAGCAGCGAATGAAACCGGCACAGCCCCAGGATGAAATTGAAGATTTTAAAGGCAGCCTTATCCAGCACGGCAGAAACAACAACCGCATATATCTTATGCAGTGTTCCGCCCTTCCGGACAGAGATCTCCCCGGCGGTCTGATCCGCCTGGCCCGGGAAAAAGGATATTCAAAAATATTTGCAAAGGTGCCCCAAAGCGTTTCAGATCTCTTTTCCATGTCCGGTTTTATCCAGGAGGCCCGGATCCCGGGGTTTTACCGGACAGATGAATCCGCCCTGTTTATGGCCTGGTATCTGGATGCCGCCCGGAAAGAAGAAAAGGATGCTATGGAAATTGAAAAGATCCTTTCCATGACTTTGAAAAAGAGGGTCAAAGAATCATTGCCCGGCCTTGATAGCAGGTTTGCGGTCAGAAGATGCAGAGAAGAGGATCTGGATGATATGATTCAATTATACCGGCAGATCTTTGACTCCTACCCCTTCCCCATTCATGATCCTGAATATCTTCTTAAAATGATGCAGAGCGATGAGATCGAGTATTTCTGCATGGATTCAGGGGGTGAGATCGCAGCAGTTTCCTCGGCGGAAATCGATAACAAAAACTCCAATGCCGAAATGACGGATTTTGCCACGGCCCCGGCATATCGATCCAGAAATTTTGCCCGGCATCTGCTTGCCGAAATGGAAAGCAGCTTAAAAGAGAAAAAGATCAAAACCGTTTATACCATTGCCAGGGCATTGTCCCCCGGGATCAATATGGTCTTCCGCCAATCCGGGTATCATTATTCGGGAAGGCTGAAAAACAATACCAATATCTCGGGAAAAATTGAAAGCATGAACGTCTGGTATAAGCATCTGGATCGGTGATGGGCTGACGATCAATTTGCTTTGATATTTTTCTCCAATTCTTCCACAAGAACAGGATATTTTTCAGCTTTTAAATTTTTATATTCTTGGATAGCCCTTTTTATTGCTTGTTTTGATGGCGGTGCGAGATGAATATGCAATGTACTATCTAATAATTTAACAAAATCTCTTTGTCCGGTCATTTTGACCTTGCTGCCGTCTACCCTAACAATTGAACACCAAGGTGGAGAAGAGATTTTCCAATCAAGAGTTTGTAACTTTGCTATTGCCTCATCCCAGGTTAGCTGTCCTTGAGTAACCACTTCTTTAAGAACTCTTGCAATGCTCCTTTGAATAACAGGTCTCATATAGGCATGGCCCATTATTTCATTATCTTTTGGAGCCCGAAGCTCTCTTGCATTACCTATTTTCTCCATCTCTTCTTGGATATTGCCACAATTTTTATATAAATCATTAAGACGATCTATTAGAATATCATAGCTATCATCAACGACTTTCGCTGTTGGCCTTTTGTTTGGATTGGTCATAGTGCTATCCAAATCAAATCCTAATTCCTTAATTGTATTATACAAGCATGATAGCGTTGTTAGGGCTTTTTTATGTGTTTTACTAATTGCTTCCCCAGCTAACTTTATATCACCTTCGTCGCCTTGTTTACTGAAAACGACAACTCTGCCATTCTCTTTTAAAAATGGATGCTCTGTTATTATTCTTCTTGCTATTATTGCAAAACCATCATCTTCATCTAAAGCGATATTTTCTGCTTTTGTGGTTGATTTAGCATTTTTGTTGATGTTTGAGAACAATCGTCTAGTTTTGGTTCTACCCTCTTCGGTTTCATAATGGCTAACCAAGATTACTGCAATTTCTTCTGATCCTAATTCTGGATTGATTTTTATGGCATCTTTAATGGCCCGAAGTCTATGTTGACCGTCTAATGCAAAGTATTGTTGAGTTCCATCAAAAGTTAACACACCAAATTGATTATCTAATCCGTTCAATAATTCTTCATTTTCTTCCATTTGAACAGGAGAATAGATCGGATTTCCACCCCAAGCCGCAACTATGAGTGCACCTAAAAAACGGTGCTTGGAGGCCGTCAAATATTCAACAATATCTCTTGTTCTGCTTGTGATTCCTCGTTGTATTAGAGTGCTAAGATCTGTATTCCCACCAAGCTCATGAGCGAAATTAATTTCTCGTGATACGGCAGCATATTTCATCATACAAACATAATAATCCCAAGTCCCAACTTTAGCCTTAAGTGCAGGTATTAATGTTTTATTTGCCATTTATCCTCCTAAAATGCGTTAGTAGGTTTTCCAACTTTATAAGTAGTATATATTTTATTTGCAGGTGGATTATATAATTTAATAAGAGCTTTTTCTATTCTTAGGATATGCTTGTCATTTTTAAAAACAGCAAACCAATATTCTAGATCCCACAGGTTCAAAACTTGCTGAATTTTTTCTTCTCTTGTTTTTAATTCGCTATTTGACCAATGAAAATCAGGATATTTTTGTACAATTTTTGAATATTCTGAGTTATATCTTTTGCTAAGATTACTATTATTGTCTCCTCCAGCTTTCCCGATATATAATACCATCCGAATTGATTCAATTTTTTCTCCCTCATCCATTGATAATTGGAAATATGGAGCCCAGGTGAAAATATATATGCCGCTTGTTTCTGGTAGTGACGATCCTAAGGATTCAGTAGCTTTCTTTTTTTCCCATCCGCCAGTGCTATATTCAAGTATTTCTTCATTAATTCTTTCACAAAATTTTTTATCTAATAGACCTTGGGGAGGGATTTTAAAGCGAATGGGGGTAGATCTCTCATATTTATAGCTTTTTATTGTTCTTTCAAGCATTAATTCTCCTAAAAAACAATTTTCGATCAATGCCCAGCAATACGTTTTTTGTTAAATTTTATCAAATGAAATCAATCATTATATAAAATTAATTATTTAGAATTCATATAACGACAAGCGTTAAATTACAATTAAGAAAGGCATTCTTTTATAAAAGAATAATTTTTAGTAAAATTTTGAAACGACCTATCTGAGCTTTGTTACTTCTTCTATTATAACGTGTGTCAGAATTAACATAATCGTTTAGGTTGTGTAGATACTTGCGTTTGCGTCTATTGACAACCATATGCGGCATGATATACAAACGTTTGTATATAAATAGACAAACTATATGGCGGTTTTATGGGTGACCCTTTTGAATACGTGTTTCCCGCAATACGCGGGGTACAGGCAAATAGAGAGTATTATATTACAATGTGCCCAATGCGGCTTATACCTAAGATTTTTTTGTTCAATGAAGAGGAGCTCGTTCCAGAATTAAGAGCTCAAAGAACCTTGAATAAGGCAAGGTTGCCAGAAATGTCTCGGTATATTGTAACTAACAGAGATAATTATGTCTTTTCAGCTATCACAGCGTCAATTGATGCGGATGTGAAATTTGAGCCTATTGAATCGGATAAAGAGAGCCAGAGAATGGGATTACTTCATATTCCTATGTCTGCACAGTTTATCATAAATGATGGCCAGCATCGACGAGCAGCGATTGAAATGGCTTTAAGAGAAAATTCTGATATTGCAGATGAAACAATATCTGTCGTTTTTTTTATGGATAAGGGGCTGAAACGATGTCAACAGATGTTCGCAGATCTGAATCGATATGCGATTAGACCGTCCAAATCTATAGGGGTTTTATATGACCATCGGGATATTAACGCCGAGATAGCCCGCAGTGTTGCATTTCAATCTAAGGCATTTGTTGGATTGGTAGAAATGGAAAAAACCACCCTTTCACCAAGGTCAAGACGACTGTTTACCTTAAGTTCCATTTATTCTGCTACAGTGGCACTTATTAAAGGTTGCCGAGATGAAGAAGATTTAGAAGGTAACCAAAAACTCGCTCTTTCGTTTTGGGATGAAGTAGCAAAGCTGATACCAGAATGGGATTTGGTTAGAGAACAAAAAATAACTGCGGGAGATATTAGAAGAGATTTTATACATTCTCACTCCGTCGTTCTCCAGTCGGTTGGAAATATCGGCAATACACTTTTTCTTGGAAAGGTTAGAAGCTGGAAAAAATGCCTTAAAGGTTTGAAGACGATAGACTGGTCTCGTACTAACTCAGCGTTATGGGAGGGTAGAGCAATGTCTGGTGGAAGAGTTACTAAGTCTCATAACAATGTTATTCTGACTACGAATGCGATTAAGAATCATTTAAAGATAGAGTTGGGTCCCGAAGAACAACGGGTGGAGGATGCTTTTTTAAGGGGAGATAATGGTAAAAAATAAACCCACTATTTCATCAGCTTTTGATGAGTTTGGATTTACAGAGACTGTTGAAACGCTTATCAAAACCATACAGGATTTATATACATCAGTTAAAGCTCCTTGGATTATTGGTTACAGCGGTGGTAAGGATTCATCAACCGTAACACAACTAATTTGGACTGCTTTATCCCGTCTTGACGAAAAGGAACGAATCAATCCCGTCCATATTATCAGTACGGATACTTTAGTTGAGAACCCTGTAGTTGCCGCCTGGGTAGCTGTGAACCTTGAAAAAATGAGGAAAGCGGCCGAAAAATCAGGTCTTCCCATAACGCCGCATAGGCTAACCCCTACTTTAAAAGATAGCTTTTGGGTTAACTTAATTGGGAAAGGTTACCCAGCGCCTCGTCCTATGTTCAGATGGTGTACATCAAGGTTAAAGATCAATCCCTCAAACAAATTTATATCGGAAATTGTTAACGAAAATGGTGAGGCCATTCTGGCCTTAGGAATGAGAAAAGCAGAAAGTTCTGCCAGAGCAGGGGTTATGAAGCGGATTGAGAACAAACGCATCAGAGAACTGCTATCTCCAAACATGCAATTACCAAACAGCTATGTTTTCACTCCAATTGAAAATTGGACTAATGATGATGTATGGGCCTACTTGCTTAATCATGACAAGACTCCATGGGATTTTAACAACAATGAAATCCTCGACATGTACAAAGGAGCATCTCCAGATAATGAGTGCCCATTGGTGGTAGATACCGGAACACAAAGTTGTGGAAATAGTCGGTTTGGGTGTTGGGTGTGTACACTTGTCAGCAAAGACAGTTCAATGCAGGCTATGATCCAAAACGATGATGAAAAGCAATGGATGTCTGAGATGTTATCGTTTAGAGATCAATTAGATGTAAAAAATGATCGTGAACATAGAGACTTTAGGCGAATGGATGGTAACCTTCTAGTTCATAATGATAGGTTAGTTCATGGCCCTTATATGCAGTATTACAGGGAAGAATTACTGAAGAAGTTGCTTAAAATTCAGAAGACAATCCAGTCCAAAAAATCTTTAAATATACCTAATTTCGAGTTGATTTCCATGGATGAACTACAGGAAATCCAACGTATTTGGGTTACAGAGAAAAACGAGATTGAGGATAATTTACCAAGAATTTATAAGTCTGTATTTGGTAGAGCATATCCTCAAGAGTCGAACACGTACTGGTTCTTCGGCAAAGAAGAAATGGAAATCCTAAGTGAAATTTGTGGGGACGACAGGTTACAATTTGAAATGATAAGAGATCTGTTAAGCATTGAAAAGAAGTTCAGTTTTAAAGTCAAAAGAGCTGGATTGTATGAGGATTTAGAAAAAGCGGTGAAGAAAAGCTTCTATGAAAATGAAATTGATGCTGAAAAATTAGCAATTAAGCTTCAAGAGGCGAAGGCAAATGCAAAAAAAGGGGCTTTTGAAAGTTTTAGTTTCATTGAAACACTGGATGAATCTACGGATACTGGAACTGTCAACGCTGATTTTGTAGAGTGATTAAAGGTTCATAGATGATATTTGATGAAATTGTCTTACATAATTTTCGTGCTTACCGAGGGGAACACGCAATCAAGTTGACCCCTCAATCTTCTAAAAAACCTATCGTTTTAATTGGTGGGTATAATGGCGCTGGAAAAACAACTTTATTTGATGCCTTTCAACTTGTTCTTTTTGGGAAACAAGCCAATGGTTCATCAAGGGAAAACTTGCCATATGACACCTACCTGAAACAATCTATCAATAAGCAAACACCTCACCGTGAAGGTGCTAGAATATCATTGATATTTAGGCATAGTTCAAACGGTTCTGAGAATAAATATAAGGTTAGTCGATTTTGGAATTCTAACGGGAAAGGCGTTCGGGAGAAGGTTGAAGTTCGTCTTAATGGTGAGTTGGATAAGGTCCTTTCAGAAACTTGGGGTGAAATTGTAGAGGATTTTATTCCCATCGAAATTTCGAAGTTATTTTTTTTCGATGGAGAAAAAATAAAAGAGCTAGCTGAAAAGCAAAAAACCGCTCAAATTATTTCAACAGGAATATATTCTCTTTTAGGGCTTAACCTAATTGATAAACTTCATACGGATCTTGGGGTGCTGAAAAAAAGAAAATCAATTCCGATGAAGGCAAATATAGAAAAAAGTAAAATAAATGAAATTCAGGAGGCAGTTAATAAATATGAAGGCCAAAGAAGCAAAACAAAAACAATTATGACAGTTGTTGGAAACGAGCTTAAGGATTTGGAAAAAAGTCTCCAGAAACAAGAGCGCCAATTTAAGAAAGCTGGGGGGAATTTCTACACTGAGAGAAGTGAGCTTGAAAAGGAAAAAGCTTTCATACTAAGCAAACTTGAAGAAAATGGTCTTAGATTAAGAGAGCTTGCAGCTACTGCTCTCCCACTATCCTTGGTAAGCCCTTTACTGAAACAAGTTCAAAAACAAGGGGATAAAGAGTTTGAAAGTCACAGAAACAAACTGGTATTGGATATTTTAGAAAAACAGAATTCAAAACTCATTAAGTACCTAAAGGAACAAGATTCATCTGATATGACTGTATCCGCTGTAAATGATTTTTTACAGCAAGAAAGAAATGAGATTCAAAAAGATTCGGAAGCAGAGAGTTATCTCAATATGTCAGAAACAGCCCGTATTAATCTTAATCAGTTGCTTGATTACATTCTTCCTGATTTAACTGATAGAAGGCAACGACTGGCCCAGGAACATGATGATTTACAGACAAGATTGTCTGATGTTGATAGGCAACTTCAAATGGTTCCTGAACAGGAAAGTATAGTCAAATTCATTCTGGATATAGAAAGGACACGAGCTGATTTAGAAAAAAAACGAAACGAGTACCGAATTGCTGAAGAACGATACAAAATGGCTGTTAACAATCATGAATCTGAACTAAATCAATTAGAACGAGCCATAAGCAAAGCTATTGAGGAAAAATTTAAAAATGAATCTAATAGAAGGATCGTTCAGTATTCATCAAAAGTTCAAGATACTATCCTAAAATATAAAAAGGCGATGGTTCGATGTCATGTCGATCGAATCCAGAATCAAATTATGGAAAGTATCAGTGAATTGTTTCGCAAAAGAAATTTTATTAAAAATTTTGTTATCAATCCTGAAGACTTCAGTTTCACCCTTTATGACAAAAAAGATGAAATTATCCAATTGCAGCAACTTTCTGCGGGTGAAAAACAACTTGTCGTAACTTCTATATTATGGGGGTTGGCTAAATCATCTAATTTTCCACTTCCGTCTATCATTGATACACCACTGGGAAGGTTAGACAGTAAACATCGACAGAAAATAATTAAGGGATATTTCCCACAGGCAAGTCATCAGGTGATCCTTCTTTCTACAGACGAAGAAATTTCTGATAAATACTTGAATCAGTTGAAATCCAAAATTAGTCATTCTTATATATTAAAATACAATGATGAAAATGAATCAACTACTCTTGAATCTGGATATTTTAAAAAGGTTTCATAATGTTTATTGAAACGGTTCGATTATCTGATCAGGCTAAAGGCCAACTTATAAAGCTAAAAAGAAAAACTAAAATTGAGAATTGGAATGTCCTGTGTCGTTGGGCTCTATGTCTATCTTTATCAGATCCAAAGATTCCAAGTGATACTGCTTTCCAGTCTAACAGCGCCGTTGAAATGACTTGGAAAGTATTTGGGGGGGAATATAGTGACTTGTTTGAAGCCTTGATGAAGGAACGCTGCCATGGTGATGGAATTGAGCTAACAAAAGATAATTTGGCCAAGTATTTTAGACTGCATTTGCATAGGGGAATTACATATCTTGATAATTCAAAGGATATTTCAAATCTTGTTACATTCTTGAATTTCGTTGCAATAAATTGACCACGTTATGTACAACAAAAAAGAAGAAAATGAAGTTCATTGAATCCTACATAATTGGGCAGCAGTCGAGTGCGGGTTGAATCCAAGCCCTTAGATCTTCGTTAAGTTCAGGTGAGATATTGATATTCCCATGTGAGAATAACCTCAAGCGATCAAAAAGTAAGCCTTCTGACTCATTAACTTTAAGTCTATACTTTTCGCTCTCAATTGCATATGGAATAGTGCGCTGGACCCTAATGAATGAACAGCCTGGGGCCTGAGATAAGCTCTGAATCTGTTTTTTAAAAAAATTAAAAAATAGAAAAACATCGCACGGGTGACTGGTTTTTATGCGCCCGGAGGGCGTGTAAAAAACAGGCAGCAGTAACCCTATGCGACCGCCTTTCGTTCTTGGTTTTTATAGTAAATTTCATCTGGTGTCCAGTTGTCCAGTGACTGATGAAAGCGTTCCCCGTTGTAGTACAGGAACCATTGTGTCAGTCCTTGGCGGAGCTTCAAACCTCCTTCAAACGCCCTTAAATACAAATAGTGATACTTCAGAGTCCACCATAGCCGTTCAATGAAAATATTATCACGAAAACGGCCACGGCCATCCATGCTGATACGGATGGCGTTCTCCTTCAAGACTCCAGTGAAGGCCTCACTGGTGAACTGGCTCCCCTGGTCTGAATTGAATATTTCGGGACAACCATATTGATGTATCGCATCTTCAAGAGTGTCAATACAGAATGCCGTTTCAAGGGTATTGGAAAGCCGCCAGGATAATACTTTCCGACTATACCAGTCCATAATTGCCACAAGATACATAAAACCTTTGGCAAGAGGAATGTATGTGATATCCGCACACCAAACCTGATTGGGACGGTTTATTGTCAGTTTACGAAGCAAATAGGGATAGACCTTGTGCCTCGGGTGCTTCTTACTTGTTTTCGGCTTTGGATATATGGCCCGTAATCCCATTATGCTCATCAGTCTCCGGACACGCTTACGACTTATTTTATAGCCCAACCTTTGCAGAAAAGTACGCATTGATCGGCTTCCATAATTCGGGGTTTTTAAATATTGCTCATCAATCAGTCTCATCTGCTCAAGATCCAGACGACGAACTTTTTTGGGGCGGTAATATACCGAGGTTCGGCTTACCTTAAGCAACTTACATTGTTGAACAATGCTGATCCGAGGATTATTGAAATCGACCATTTTTTTACGTTCTGTTCGACTTAAAAGTTGAGCTTTTTCGACAAAAAATCGTTTTCCACCTTTAATTTGCCAATTTGGCGGTAAAGCTCATCTACTTTGGTATCCATATGTTTTTTTTGATTCCGATTTTTATCGAACACATCTGCGGCGCCGTTAAGCAGATTCCGTTTCCAGGTGTTGATCATTGTCGGGTGGATTTCATACCGCGCTGCCAACTCGGCTACTGTTTGCCCATTTTTCAGGGCAGCCAACGCAACCTTCGCTTTGAACTCAGGTGAATACTGTTTCCGTTTCCTGGTGGTCATTGCCAACTCCTTTCATGTTAGTGAATCAGAGCTTAGCACATTGTTCGGATTCTGGGGACCACCGCATAGAGACCGCTTTAGAGGGTGTACAAGCGAAATCAATATATTTTTTCCATCTACTTAGATTAGGGTCTCGGAGTTTATGGACCCAATCAGCACCACTAGCACACTGAACCAGCAAAGAAAAGAAACCTGGGCGTTGATCAGGAAACTTTCGGACACACAAAACATCTAACCCTGCGTCATTTGCTCGTTTGCCAGCCCAATAGTCGAAATCTCCGACCCTTTCACATAAATGTCGAGATATATCCGGGAGCAATTCGTTAAGAGGTGTAGAATGATCTCTAGACCACCCACATTTCATCACATCCCACTCAGGTAGTATAAGTTCTAAATGAAGAGCTGTTATGGCCTCAAATAAATCCCCTTGTTTGCCATAATCAAGCCCAAATTCTTCTCTCCAATTTTTATAGTGCGGTAAAACACTAGCAAGTAAACAAAAGGTATAATCTACAAAATCAGACCAGCTCCCCTTTGTTTCTATTATATGTTCCCGTCTATTAAAAGGGTAAGACGACCCCATACAGGATGCTCTTTTATCTAATTTATTATAGAGAGTGTCTACATAGGTAAATGCAAAGTCAGAATCAATATAGATTTGCAAATCTATCAAGGCATCAACTATTTCTGCTTTTGACAAACGTATATCATCAAAAAGAATGGACGCTTCTATCCAATCACAAACGATGTCATCATCTGAGTTGTGTTTTGTTACAGATGGAGAGAAACCTTTACTCGGTTTATCAAGCATCTCAATCTTCCTCTGTGTCGATGTCTGAAAAGTTGATTAATAGAGCTTCTGAATCTAATTTGAGTTTTTTTATAGTCTGCCTTATTAAGGGGGATTTCTTATAATAATGAATTCTATTTAAAACAGACCGTATTGCAACGGATGCTTGATGGAGAGACCGTTCAATTTCCTTTTCTGCTCCACCGGCAAATTCATAGGCAGTAGTAAAATCAGGTTTTTTATCGGTATTAATGTAATCTATAGCATCTTCACTGTCTAAAATTTCGCCAAATTCGGGTAGCTGTCGAGTATCTGTAACTAATGGTTTTTTCTCTTTGCCATCTCCATAAAAGCAACGAACTATAAATTTCAAATTGTCAAGGTGCTCTTTTTTTACAGGTACCTTAGCTTCATCGATAGTTAGATTTAAATCAATACCAAGATAGTTTTGTACCGAAGGGTTGCTCAAAGAAGAATAAAGCAAACTAAACCTGTACTCGAGTTGCTCTTTGGGCAATTCTTCCTCAGCAAGAGAATCCTCTATTTGTAAAAGTAATCTATAGGCAATAAAATATTGCCTAACAGTTGGTGTTTTGCTCCCAATTTTTTTCATTACTTCAATGTAAGAATACTTTCTTTCGGTAAGCAACATGTCTATGAATTGTGCTTTTTCGGCAGGAGCCCATTGCTTTATGCCAGTTACATGCCTAAATCCCAAAAATTCGTCTATATCACTACGGGATTCAACTATCAGTACAGGCACAGTAGAGAACAGTTTACTTAAAAAAGCGGTTCCCTTCTCTTGAGCCGATTCAGATATTTTTTTCCATTTTCCGCTAAATGGTTTCCCTTCGACTGCAGCTTGGAGAGTCTTCAGAGTTGCTAAACGTCTATTCCCCTCAACAACAACTATACGCATCTCTCCATAAAGCGGCTCATGAACAGCCAAAAGTGGTTCTTGAGACCAGAACCCCCCACTCTCGATATAGGACAGGGCAAGTTCATCAAGAACTTGTTCAGACATATATTCAAGAAGTTTTTCAACGGGCGTGTCATCGCTTCGTCTGTGCCTTCCCAACCTTGGGTTCAAAGGGTCGAGAAAAAGATCATCTATTCTAAAATATTCGAGTTTTTCACTGACAGCCATAGTGCTGCCTCCAGTTAATATGAAAATTAAAGCTAAAATTTAAGCCTAAAACGATATCAAAATTCAGGAAAAATGCAAATAACATAAGTTATAGATGAAAATTTATTTATTTCTCAATTAATGCCAAATCAAGAGCATTAATAAAAATGGGAATATACTCTGTTTGGACGCCGAATTCTTTTTCAATCATGATCTCTACGATTCCATCACCATTGATCATAATAATTGGAACAGCACCAGGCTGGAACATAAGCTTTGTGCAATCTTTTGTATAGGTCGATGTCGTAAAGAAAAGTCCTTGCTCACATTTTCCTTGAATTGCTCCTCTGAAAGCTTGGATTTCTTTTGTGTTAACCGATTTGGAAGTGTAACGTTTACATTGAAATGCAACTGTAATTAATCCAAGCCCTATTTTTAACTGACCGAAACCATCAATCCCTCCGTCTTTTGTTTTGCGTGTAACTTCCACATCAATAAAACCATATGCCTCCAATAGGTTTTTTGTGAAGTTTTCAAAGTTTTCAGGGGTTATCTTCTTGATTTCTTTTAATATTTTTTGTCTAAAAGTAGAAAAGTGTCTTTTTTGAGCTTTTTTTATTTCATTAATACCCGTGTTGATTTTTGGTGTTTGTTTAATGGCTTTTTTTGATCTTGATGATATCTTTTGAGGTGAGTCCAAATAGAAATAAGTATTATCTCCTATTAATTCAAAGTATTTTGTCTTTGAAGCAGACGGGAAATCCACACCTATGCAATGACGTCTAATTTCACCCCTTACTATGCCGGAAGGTACCGCCGCTTTAAAATTATAAAGGTTGTTTGATATAATCGCTTCATAAGCTTCTTGAGCTGTCATTGGGGAGCCTTTTAATTTCATTACTTTTCGGATTGCTTCTTTGATAGTCATTAATATTCCTTTTCAAAAGCAAAAATTAGATGAAATTCCGATTGAAAAAAGATGTGAATTGTCTTTTTAATAAGGCATATACAATCGACCATTCAATTTCAAGAAAGATTTTTGAAACATGTTAAAACTAAATTACGCAAAGCAAAAAATTTCAGAGGACCAAAGCCGGACCGGAGAAACAAAAAAGGATTTCAGCCAACAATTGAAATCCTTTATCGTTTAAATGGTGATCCCACCGGGAATCGAACCCGGGTTTCCGGCGTGAGAGACCCTGGGAATGCGGTTTTCAGGCGATAGTATGAAATCGGAAAGCCCCGGACGATTCACCATATTTCCCACGAAAATCAAATCAATAAACAGTCGTGAAAATTTTAATAATTCAGAATGGGCTATTGAAATAACAGTTTTCCAATAACGATTTCGAGATCCGTCAAAAGACCAGCAGTTTCAAGTCAATACAGCTTTTTAGGAGACTATTCCAGACGTTTCAAAGTACCGGAGGGGGACCGGAAGAATTTTGTTCTAATGTCGGTGTTGTGGCTGGTCATTTCTCTGGCAAAACTATTTGATGAAATTGACAATAAAAGCCATTAGTGTTAATTTTTCCTTAAATATAGAAGGATTGAATTATGCAAAATGCAATAGAAATAAAACACCTTAGCAGAGAAGAGAAACTCAGAATGGTGGATGCCTTGTGGGCGGATTTATTATCAGAGGAAGAACTGCTCGAATCACCGACCTGGCATAAAAAGGCCCTTCAGGAAACAGAAAAACGCTTTGCAGAAGGTAAAGAGAGAATTGTGGATTGGCATACTGCCAAAAAAGAGCTACGGAAACACTTTGAATGAAAATTGAGATTCTCTCTTCAGCCATGTCAGACTTGGCAGAGGGCCGACAGTTCTACGAGGAACAAAGCGAAGGGCTGGGAGAATACTTTTTTGATTCTTTGTTCTCAGATATCGATTCTCTGACTCTCTACGCTGGTATTCATCCAATATTCTATGGTTATCACCGGATGCTTTCAAAAAGATTTCCATACGCCGTATACTACAAACTAAGGGAAAAATCCGTCGCCATAGTATGGCGGGTGCTCGATTTAAGACACGATCCCAAAAGAATCAGGGAAGCTCTATAAAATTTATGACACGAATTCTGCAATTCTGGGATAAGATACTTAATTGAAGCTAAAGACTTCCTATGATGAAACTAAAAATTTTGCCGGAATCCCAATTGCCTAAAGCAAATCCATATAATACAAACTATGATTTATTTTAAACTGAAGCAAAAATGATTTTCGAAGAAGAACAGGAACCCTTGGTCTCCCTGGGAAATCCGCCCTGCCTTGGCCCGGTGACCAGAATGACCGGAAATGCCAGGCTCATTTTCTTGACAACCTTTTCAAGGTGTCTTTTGATATACATGGGATAAATTCCGTGTAATTTAAAATTCAATTTTATTATACACGAATTTATCTTTCAGGGTGCAGAAAGACAGAAGCTGGATGTGAGCATGGCAAATAGGCTGGAAAAACTCAAATCCTGGTGGAGTGCCGAGGATAAAGGGCCAGGGGGACGGCGAGGGCATAACCAACAACACAAAAGGGCGCGATCAGGTGGGCACCTGGATCAAGTCCGAAAGAATAGCAAAGAGCTGATTCAACTGGATCACTCAGAACTCTCGGAATAGAAGAAAGAAGCAGGGTCAGAAATGGTCCTGCTTTTTTATTTCCAGATCATATCATCCAGTATTTCTTTCAAGTCGGGGCTTAAATCTTCAGAGCGAATGGTCATACCTGTTGGATCCATCCGAACGATTTTCCCGGCCAATTTGAACGGCATTTTTTGACCGGGAATCGAAAAGACAATCCTTACCCCCTTCATCAGATTTGAAATCTCCGGAAACATTGATATAGATTCTGCTGGCGCTTATATCTCGGAAGTCGGTTTGAATAACTTTGTCCTCGACTAAGGCATCAACATCCAGGGAGGGGACCTTTTTTGAGAGTATCCTCTAAGTTACAATCGAATCAATGCCAGCTTTTAATACTATCTGCATTGTCACTTGCATAATCCAACAACTCTCTGAATTTATCAAGAGTTAGGTCTTTATCTGACACTTGAAGTCTTCTTAATAACCAATTTTTCATGGCACTGCCTTGCTTAATCACCCCATCTATGTATTCAATCCAGAATTCAACAGCTTTTTTAATGTTGTCGGCATATTCGTTTGGTTTTAGCCTATCATCTTTTAAAAAAATCATAGCAGCAAAGGATTGGCAAAAATGTGCGGTGCCATCAATTTGATATTTTTCAGTGTAAGAATCTTTTAGATCACCATTAGGCATTCTGGCATACCAATGAGCACCAGAGTAATGGAGACCGATTGTCTGGTCTGTTTTAGCGTTCGCTCTGCGTTGATGCAATATTATTTTCGCTTTATATTGTCCGTATGGATCAATCCTATCAAGGAGAGTATCTCCATCACCTAAGCAATTAATAAGCAGTTGTATTTTGTTAGTGTCAACCATTTTCCCCCTTTCAATTAATTTCCATATAATATTTTTCCCCCCACGAACGGTTTCCAACATTTTTTAAAACAAGCTCTGAATTTAAGGAAAAGACTCTAGTGATATTTGAGTAACAAAGATAGTTTCAACAAGAAGAAAGATTTAGGATAGAGATCTAAATACAATTACCACTCATTTAAGCCGAAATACAACAAGGGAAAGCAATAAAAATTTTTAAAATTCAGAAAGGGTAGTTGGAATAGAAGTTTTTCGATGGCGATTCTGGGGGTAGGCAAAAGGCCAGCTATTTTTATTCAATACAGCTTTTTAGGAGACTATTCCAGACGTTTCAAAGGACCGGAGGGGGACCGGAAGTTTTCAGGCTCCAATGCTGATATCTGCCCTGATAACTTCAACTGTCGGTCATGCTGTGCGCAATTTTTGAAGTTTATCTTTGGCTTTTAATAAAATGATTTTACCATCTTTCCATACTGGAATCGATAGATCCAAGGCAGCTGCTTTTTCTGCTGCTTTCTTTGATGCACGGTGCATTGCATCCAATGCCAATGCTGAGTATGATTTTTTATCCATTCTTTTCCTCCAAAACTTCGGGAACTTCTTTGGAATTGTCAAAAACAACCCAAGCGTCAACCAGATGCTTGTAATATTTTTGGAAATTCTCCCATCCCCGATGATACCTTCGTATAATAACATCTTCCGGAACATTATGTCCACCTTCAGCAACTCTAAGCTGGACACGCTGAATGGCCATCTCCTCGTTCTGAAGTTTGAGAAAATACAGAATTGTTTCATAACCGATTTTTTTCCAGCTTTTAATGCGATCGATATAGTTTAATCCGCTCAGCGTTGTTTCGAACGCAAAAGATTCTTTATTGGAAACAATAGCATCCATCCGTTTTAAAAAAAGCTTTCCGGCTTCTATTGCAACACTTTCAGGGTTAAAGGGCGCAATTCCCCTGGCGATTAAATCTGCATTCAGAAAATTCAAGCACTCGGCTTCTTCCGGCAGAAAATTTTCAGCAAAAGTTGTTTTCCCTGCACCATTTGGGCCTGCAATAATGTAGCATTTCAATTTATTCTTCGACATTCATCCCACCAGTGCCCAGCAGTTTCAGGCATAAATCACATTAAATTTTTGTCTATATCCATTTTCCCATGCAAAATACCAATGATATCAATATAGCTGTCTGAGATGAGATAAAAAATGATGTGTTTCCGCACAGGAAAGGAATAATATCCAGTTGCAATTTCAGGCCGTTGTTTTCCAAGTCCCGGATTGGCTGCAAGTTGATTAAGCTTGTCCCCAATATCCTGAAGATATTTTTCAGCTCGCACTTCACCCCATGTTTCAACAGTATAATTCCAGATATCTGTTAAATCCGATTTTGCTGAAGGAGTGAGACGGTATTTATGCATTCCTGAGCTCAGTCATAACTTCGCTCACGGTTTGAGCAACAAATTTTCCCTGTTTCGCCTGTTCGGCACCCGGCAATAGGCGTTCTTTTAACATTTCAAGTTTCATGAGCTGTACCAGTTCTTCATTTTTTTCCCAGAACCGCAAAGCATCCCGAATTACTTCACTGGCATTGTTGTAATAGCCGGATGCTACTTTTTGCTTAATCCTGGTTTCAAGCTCAGGTGTTAGTGAAACATGCATACGAACCTCCTTACATATTTGAATACGAAAGTAGAATAACAAAAATACAAACATTGTCAATCTTTGAAAATACGTCGATCTTGGAGACCGACTGGTTCACTTTCATTTATAAGTTGACGAGATGCTTACAAGGAGCGAAAAAATGTGAAGGCACAACCAACAGCTTCGAACTGAGCTAAACCCAGAAAAAGCGGGATTCAAGTAAAAAAATCAGCAAAAAGTTTAAAAAGAGAAACCGGACCCAACAGCTTCAACCAATGCGCAAAGCATCCAGCATTCATTATGAATTTGACGGCCGCCATCAAGGCATTTCCCATGGAGGTATTGGTTTGATTCATCTCCTTGCACGAAAGACCGGTCTGCTCAAAGAAATTGACGAACACATTGAACTTCTCAAACCTCATCTGCCTTATCACGAGTCCGATCATATCGCCAACGTGGCATACAACATACTTGCCGGCGGGACCTGTTTGCAGGATATCGATTTGCAGAGAAACGGCAATGCCTGGCTTACTGCTTTAGGAGCCCAGACAATAAACCGCCGGTGACGTTCTTCGACGTTTCTGTGAACAAGATGTCATCGACTTTATGGAGGTTAAAAATACCATCCGCCCCATTCGCTGATATCCAATTGGGCTTACATGGCCATTGCATCTCTGGCTTGGGATCTCAAAGCGGGATATGGGCTGCTGGGTCCATATCGGGTATTGGGAAATAGGATTGGGCGTATGGAGTTCAGACGGTTTATTCACACTTTTATCCGGGGACCGGAAAAGACAAAAGGATTTCAGCCAATAACTGAAATCCTCTATCGTTGGGTGGTGATCCCACCGGGAATCGAACCCGGGTTTCCGGCGTGAGAGGCCAGCGTCCTGACCGCTAGACGATGGGACCACATGTAAACAAACGCAATATTTACAGCATCTCTTTGGAAAAGTCAATGAAAAAGCTGTCCGGTCCGTCATCAAAGAACCATCTGCCGGGTTGACTTTGTTCGCTCCTCCCTGCTGCGTATTGCAGGTGAAAGTCAAAAAAATCAGCTTTCCTGGCAGGGCTTGCTCCCACTTTACCCCAACTTTTGAGAGCCGTTATAAACCGGTGGAAAATCAGGAAAAGGTCTTCCTGGTTCCTTTGCGGAAGCCGAAGACAAGATAAATCAGCCAGCCGATCAAGGGGACCAGGACCACGAAGTGCCAGGCCACCTTGGCCCGGGTGGAGCCGAAGTCTTTTTTGATGATGTCGATGAGGGCCAGCATGGTCAGCACGAGGGAGAGGCCCACGGCCAGCAGGATGTACAAAAGGAGTTTGTCCATGGGGCTATCCTTCCTTGAGTCTGTCCGAGATCTTGAGCAGGGTGTCCACGTAGTAGTTGGAGTGGTTGTACCGGAACAGGACCTCATGCTGGCGCTGGCGGGGGATGCCCGGTTTCCAGCCGTGGTGCTTGAGGTAGTTGGCCACGGAAAAGATGGCGTCGTTGTGGTCAAAGAGATCTATTTTCCCGTCGGCATTGCCGTCCCGGGCCAGGCTCAGGGCATTGGAGGGCATGAACTGGGGGATGCCCATGGCTCCGGCATAGGAGCCCTTGATCTCCTCCGGGGGCAGGGCTTCCCGGTCCGTGTACCGGATCAGGGCTTTGAGTTCTTCATATCCCCATTGGGAGCGTTTCTCCACCTTTTTTAAAAAAACTTCCCGTTTGGGTTTTTTATTGTCCGGGATGGAATTCCAGATTTTTTCCCGCAGGGTATCGTCGGTGAGGGAGGCCATGGTGGCCAGGGTGTTGAGCACGGTGCGCTTGCCCAGGTAGGAGCCCAGCCTTGTCTCCACCAGGAGGATGGCCGTGATGGCGGTTTTGTCCACGCCGAATTCTTTTTCGGCCAGGTCCAGGGCCTGTTTATGGGTTTTCATGTACTCTTCGGCCCGGGCGATCGATTTTTTGGACAGGAACTGGTCATAGTCCAGGCTGGATTCGGTGTGGATAAAGAAGAGGGAAACCCCGGAAGGGTTGAAAAAAACCGATTCGCTGCTGAAAAGGGCCTTGATCTTTTCCGGATCAAATCCATCCTTGACCAGGCGGTTGGCCAGGGCATTGAGTTCGTTTCCTCCGGGAGTTTTTGAGGGATCCGGATCTGCAGCGCCGGCCGGGAGAACGAACCATAAAAAAGCAAGAATGACAAGGGGATGTAACAGAGGTTTTAGGAATGAAAATCCCATGAATATGTTATGCGCTCCTGTTGCGGTTTCACTCAACTGTTTTTTCCAACAGACTCCTTATAGCCTATTTTTTTTTTGATTGCATTAAATTTTTTGCCAAATTTTTCCAATGGAAAAGAAGAACAAAGAACAACATGATTTTCCGGCAGGGGAAAAAGAATTGTTCCTTTTATACGAAAAAAAGCCGGGCCCGGGGGAGAGAGAACCCCGGGCCCGGCTATGGAGGCACTAGACGCTTTTCAGCAGGTCCTAGATGTCGTAGTACAGGTAGAATTCATGGGGATGGGGACGGCTGATAACCGGTTTGACTTCATTTTCCATCTTATAGTCAATCCAGTAGTCAACAACATCCTTGGTGAATACATCCCCTTTGAGCAGGAACTCGTGGTCATCTTTGAGCGCTTCCAGTGCTTCTTCAAGGGAACCCGGAGCGGACGGGATTTCAGCCAGTTCTTCCGGGGGCAGATCATAGATGTTTTTGTCCATGGGATCGCCGGGATCAATCTTGTTCTGGATGCCGTCGATCATGGCCATGGTCATGGCGGAGAAGGCCATGTAGCCGTTGGCAGAGGGATCCGGGGTTCTGAACTCGATCCGTTTGGCCTTGGGAGATCCCGAGTACATGGGCAGGCGGATGGCGGCAGACCTGTTCCGGCTGGAGTAAGCCAGCTTGATGGGGGCCTCAAAACCCGGGACCAGTCTCTTGTAAGAGTTGGTGGTGGGGTTGGTGATGGCGCACAGGGCCTTGCAATGCTTCATGATACCGCCGATGGCGTAGAGGGCGTCCTGGGACATGCCGGCGTATTTGCTGCCGGCGAACAGGGGATTCCCGTCTTTCCAGAAACTCAAATGGGTGTGCATGCCGGTCCCGTTGTCTCCGTAAAGGGGCTTGGGCATGAAGGTCACGGTGTGGTCATATTTTGCCGCCACGTTTTTCAGGGCATATTTAAACCAGGCCAGATTGTCTCCCATGTTGAGCAGGGAATCAAACCGAAGGTCGATTTCAGACTGGCCGGCAGAGGCGACTTCGTGGTGCTGGCACTCCATGGCAATGCCTAAGTCTTCCAGGGTCAGCATCATCTCGGTTCTCATGTCCTGGTACTGATCGGACGGAGGCAGGGGAAAGTATCCGTGTTTGGGGCGGATCTTGTAACCCAGGTTGGGCATTTCACCGTCTCCGCTGTTCCAGTGGCCTTCGGGGGAGTCAATCTCGAAGAAGGAGGCATGGGCTTCGGAAGAATACCGGATATTGGAGAAGATGAAAAACTCGGGCTCGGGTCCGACATAGATGGTGTCACCAAGGCCTGTGCTCTTGAGATAGGCTTCCACCTTCTTGGCAATGCCCCGGGGATCCCTGGTGTAGGCTTCCTGGGTAATGGGATCGTGGATGTTGCCGATGACGGCCAGGGTGGGAACCTTGAAAAAGGGATCGATCTTGGCGGTGCCGGCTTCCGGGACAACGATCATGTCGGAGTTGTCGATGTTCTGCCATGCCCTCATGGAAGATCCGTCAAAGCCTAAGCCGTCTTCGAAGATAGATTCGGTCAGTTCGCCCACGGGTACGGAGAAGTGCTGCCAGGTTCCGATGAAGTCCATGTAGCGGATATCCACAACTTTTACGTTGTTTTCCTTTGCCATTGCAATTACGTCTGCAGGTGTCATTGTCATTCCTTTCTTAAATAGTAATTGGGTTTTGTTTTAAAGTGCTTCGGTTCCTGTTTCACCGGTTCTGACCCGGACGACCTGCTCAACAGGAACAATAAATATTTTACCGTCTCCGATCTTGCCGCTGTTGGCCGCATTTCTGACCGTTTCAATGGTCTCATCGGCCCGTTCGTCGCTGACAACGATCTCCAGTTTGATCTTGGGTACAAAATCAACCACGTATTCCGCACCCCGGTAGATCTCTTTGTGTCCCTTTTGCCGGCCGTATCCGTTGACTTCGGTAACGGTCATGCCGTAGATGCCGATCTCGCTCAGGGCCTCCTTGACATCATCCAGCTTAAAGGGCTTGATAATGGCTTCAATTTTTTTCATTTTTTACCTCCTTTGCATGTATATCTGGTAGGCTGTTCATGATGGCCGTCTTAATCTTTTCCAGTTCTTCCCGGTCTTCTATTTTCTGGTCCCCGCCCAGGTTCCTCACATAAAAGATATCAATGACCTGATCCACCTTGGTGGCCACCATGGCCACGTTGACATTGGCGCCGCTGCGGTAGAGGGCATTGGTCACGGAGAAGAGCAGGCCGGGAAAGTCATAGGTCAGCACCTCCACGATGGTAAAAAAACTGGAGGTTTCATTGTCGATCCGGACCAGGTTGGGTTTCGGGGCAATGCCGGCGGCAACGGTGATGGATTCGGGCAGTTTGCCGAGCACCCTGTCCAGGTAGTGGTCGTCTTCCAGGGCCCGGATCAGATCTTTTTCGGTTTTTTCCCATTTTTCCCGTTCAAATATTCTGTCCTTGGGCGGTTTGACCTTGAAGACGTCCAGAATATGGCTGTCCCCCAGGGAGTAGGCCTGGGAGGCGATGATATCGATGTGGTTCCGGAAAAACACCCCGGCGATCTTGGAGTAGAATCCGGGCTTGTCCCTGCCGCAGATGGAGACCGTCCGGATGTCCGAGTTGTCTTCCGATGAGATCTGCCAGGAAAAATTTCTGTCCCCCAGGTTCCGGTGCAGGTTGACGTGGTCCACGATATTCCGGGGCTCCACGTAGAGCAGATACCTTCTGGACATGGCGTCCAGAAGCTGTTTGACCTCATCCTCCCGCCAGCTTTCCCGGAGAAGGCTTAAGACATCCCGTTTTTTCCGGTCAATGATCCGCTGGGTCTTTTTGGAGGCCAGCTCCCCGGTCTTGATGATGCCCATGGTTTTCAGGAAAAGATCCTTGAGCAGGTTTTCGGTCCAGTCGTTCCAGGCCTTGGGGCCCGTGGCCTTGGAATCGGCCACCGTGAGAAGGAAGAGCATGCGCAGCAGCCGGATCTTCCCCACCTGATTGGCCAGGAAAATCGCGGTTTCCTCGTCGGAGATATCCCGGCGGGTGGCGATCTTGGCCATGAGCAGGTGGTGCTCAATGAGGAAGAGTACGTCGTTTTTTTCCGATTCATTGAATCCCAGCCGGTCCAGGATGGGAGCGGCAATCTTTGCCCCTCTTTTTGAATGCTCCTTGGCCGGGTCTGACTTCCCGATATCGTGGAGCAGGGCCGCCACCAGGAGCACATTCTTGTTTCTGACCTCCCGGAACACCCCGGAGTAGAGGTTGTGGATCATGGAGGTGCCGGGTTCCTTGAATGAGTTGACCACCTGAACGCAGCGGATGGAGTGCTTGTCCACGGGAAAGAGGTGGTAATGGTTGTACTGGATCTTGTCCTTGACCGCGGAAAACTCGGGGATGAAATGCTCCAGGATGCCCGTGGAAAGCATGACGTTAAGGACGTTGAACTCCCAGAAGGAGAGGGCCAGGATCCGTTTGAAGATCTTGACACAGGCCGGATCAGACCGGATCTCATCGTCCACCAGATGGAGGAATTCCGACACCACCCGGCGGGCTTCAATGGAGAGGGGGACCCGGGTCTGGCCGGACTCAAGAAAGATCTTGAGCAGAAGTTCCGGTTTCTGGAGGATGACCACGGTATTGGCAAAGTAGAGCCTGCGCTTGCGGATGATCAGTCCCTCGGTTCTGGCCGGACGGGAGGCCTCGGCCTCTTTCTGGGGCCGGGCCGAGGACATGATGTCCTCCACCGTGATCTGGTTCATCTGCTTGATGAACTCCATCCTGGCATGGAGTTCGCCCAGAAAGACCTCCACGTCCGAGTGGCCGGTGCGGTTTTTCCGGGGCAGAAGACCGGCCACCTCTTGCTGGTACTCAAAGTGGAGGGTGTCGCATTTCCGGTTGGTGATATAGTGGAGCCGGTTCCGGATATCCCAGAGATAGCCCAGGGACTGTTCCAGGGCCGCATATTCAAAATTGGATAAGAACCCGTAGTACTCCAGGTCCCGCCGGGTCTTGATATTGGACTTGATCTTGGCATACCAGAGCAGGGTGTGGTAATCCCTCAGGCCCCCGAATCCGGATTTCAGGTCCGGGGCCACCAGGTAGGTGGAGTCCCCGAAATCCTCAAGCCGTTTCCGCCCCTGGTCCATGAGATAGGTCATGGTTTTTTTCATGTGCTTTGAGGTCAGCTGGGCCCTGAATTTTTCCAGGAAATCAAAGTAGATCAGGGAGGCCCCGCAGAGAAACCGGGCATCCAGGACCGTCGTCAGGATGTCGAACCGTTCAAAGGACATATCAATACATTCGTCAATGGACCGGACCGCGTATCCCACTTCAAACCGGGCGTCCCACAGGGGGTAGAGCAGTTCCTGGACAAAGGCTTCCACCTCGGGAGGAATCTTTTTCTCAAACAGGATGAGCAGGTCAATGTCGGAATGGATGCACTGCTCCTGGCGGCCGTATCCGCCCAGGGCAATGATGGCAAAGGGATTGCCCGAGACCACCATCTTTCTGGCTGCGATGCTTTTCTCAAACAGGGAGTAAAAGTACTCGTCCAGAAAAGAGGTCAGGGTCTCCAGGAGATTGATCTGTTCTCCCTTGAGAAAATCCTGGATCAGATCTTCTTTTTTCTGAATGAGTCTGTCGGCCTGGGTGTTTTCCATTTCTGCTAAAATGATCTCTTCCGTATTTGAGCCGGAATCTGTTCCGGCAGGTTGATTAAAATTGCTTTCTCCGGGCAATGGATAAGCAATGGGTGTGCCAGCCTTTGGGGGACAAGGGTTTGAGCGCGCTTCATAAAAATTCGGTCTGCCGAATGGGAAAAAGCGGAAAATAAGTAACAAAAATGTCTATATTATGGCAACAATAGTTTCAAAAATGCAATTAATTAAAATCGTGTTGGTTTTTTAAAGACAAAGGAATATGGTGAGGGGGCCAGGGAAAATCCGCCTAAACAGAACAGCCAGGCAAGCAGGGGCCTGGCCGTTAATAGTATGGGTGCAGGAAGTCCTAGTCCTGATCGATTTTTCCGGGTTCGGTCTCGTCTTTTTTATTTTCAATGGGTTCTTTTGTCGCTTTCTTAAAGTTTTTAATGCCTTTGCCCAGACCGGCACCGATTTCAGGGAGCTTTCCTGCACCGAAAATAATAAGTATAATCACAAGAATGATTATCAGCTCCGGCATTCCAATTCCACCAATCATTGTCCTCTCCTAAGTTTGCATGGCTTAAAGTTAACCTGAAAACTATTACCATTAAGTTCTGTCAGTGTCAATCTTTTAGAATCCAGGTTTGGAAAATTCAAATTACATTTATGTAATATATTTATACTGGGCGAAAAAATGAACCTTTTAAATTTATCCTTGTGAAAAAATGGAAACTGGTTATTATATTTTTTCAAGTGAACGCGGTTTTTAAAGTGGAATGCCAATGGCGATTCTATAATATAATAATAGATTACGGAGATGCCGAGAATGGGTGAAACAGAATTTCAGGGTGCCAGAAAATATGTTCTGGACGCGGAGCTGGCCTCAATTGTCAATATATCCATGAAACTTGAAATGCCCCTGCTGCTCAAGGGGGAGCCGGGGACGGGAAAGACCATGCTGGCCCATGCCATAGCCGAAAGCCTTTCCATGCCCCTGATCGTCCTCAACGTGAAATCCTCCATGAAACTGGTAGAGGCCCTTTACCAGTACGACACCCTGACCCGGCTCAACGATTCCAGGTTCGGGGATTCCAAACGGGACGTGAGCAGCATCGACGAGTACATTAAAATGGGAAAGATCGGCCAGGCCTTCTGCGCCGATGAAAGAACCGTGCTTCTCATCGACGAGATCGACAAGGCAGACACGGATTTCCAGGATGACATGCTCGATGTCCTGGACCAGATGCAGTTCGATATCATTGAGACGGACCGGACGGTTCCGGCAAAGCACAGGCCCGTGATCATCATCACCTCCAACGCCAAAAAAGACCTTTCCGATCCCTTTCTGGGCCGGTGTAACTTCCACCACATCGCCTTTCCCGATCCCAAGATGATGCGCAGGATTATCGGGGTTCACTTTGAAAACATTGACGAGAAACTGGCGGACAACGCCATTCGTTCCTTTTACGCCATGCGGGACATCGAGGCCGTGGAAAAAAAACCGGCCACCCGGGAACTGATCAACTGGATCCGGGCCCTGAACGCAGACCCGGATTTCCGGGCCAAGGACCTGATCAACGGAAAGCTGCCCTTTCTGGGGGTGCTCTTTAAAAAGAGCCCGGACTATGAGCGGGCCAAGACCCTGACGGCCCGGCGGAAGCTCTTTTAAGATGTTTATCCGGTTTTTCTATATCCTGAGGGAATCGGGCATTCCCGTGTCCCCCACCTCCTTTCTCATACTCCAGAAAGCCCTGAACCAGGGCATCATCAACACCCTGGACGAGTTTTATACCTGTGCCCGGTCCATCCTGGTCAAGAGCGAACGCTATTTTGACCTCTATGACCAGGTCTTTGCCCATTACTTTGAAGGGATCCCCCTGCCCGAGGACGAGGGGTTTGAGATGGATGAGATGGCCCGGGCCATGCTGGATGAATGGCTGAAAAATCCCAGGCAGATGGCCGATGCCTTAGGGATTGACCCGGAAAAGCTCAACCGGATGTCCCCGGAAGAGCTCATCGACTATTTCAAGGAGAGGCTCAAAGACCAGGACGGGCGCCATGACGGGGGCGGAAAGTGGATCGGCACCGGCGGGTATTCCCCGGTGGGCCATTCCGGATACCACCCCGGCGGCATGCGGGTGGGGGGGCAGTCCCGGAACAAGTCCGCAGTCAAGGTGGCCAATGAACGGCGGTACAAGGATTATTCCACCTCGGGCCCCCTGACCCAGGCCCGGATCGGAGAGGCCCTGAAACGGCTGAGAAATCTGGTCCCGACCGGCCCCAGGGATCAGATTAATGTGGATGAAACCATAAAAGAGACCATGCGCAATGCCGGCGAGATCGAGCTGATCTTTGACCGGGCCATGAAAGACCGGCTGAAAGTTATCCTGGCCATAGACAACGGCGGCTGGTCCATGGATCCGTACATCCAGGTGGTCCAGACCCTGTTTGACTATGCAAGATCCCAGTTCAAGGAAGTGAAGACCTATTTCTTCCACAACACCGTCTACGATTATCTCTGGGAAGATCCGGCCCGGTATAAAAAACCCAGGAAGATCATGGAGTTTAGCAGGCTGGACCCGGAAACCCGCCTGGTCATTGTCGGGGATGCCAGCATGGCACCCTATGAACTCATGGCCCATGACGGCTCCATTCACATCACCGAGCGCAGCGGAAGACCCTCCATTGAGCAGCTCCGCTTCCTGGCGGACACCTTTTCCCATTCGGTCTGGCTCAACCCGGTGGCGGAGCGGATGTGGGGATATACCCATACCATCATGACCATTTCTTCTATTTTTCCCATGTTTGAGCTGTCCCTGGATGGGTTGGAAAAGGCGGTCACCCGCCTCATGGAAAAATAACCCGACAGGGAGCCGCCGGAAATAGCTGTCTGAGCATACTTTCGTCCGAACAGCGGGCAGACGGTTTGCGGTTGTCTTGCCTGCGGCGTTTCTTCAGAAAGAGCCAAAAGCCTAAAGTCAAAAGCGGGAAGGGCTTTCGGCTTTGGCCCCTTGACTTTCAGACTGTAAAATCTGTTCCGTAAAGTTTCTGGGTGTTTTCGAAGATGATTTCAGACAGGCGTTCCGGATCGGTGTTTCTGATTTCGGCCAGTCTGAGGAGTACGGATTTCACAAAGGCGGGCTCGTTGCGGCGGACCTTGTTCTTTATGGGGGCCGGGGTCAGGTAGGGGGCGTCGGTTTCGATGAGGATCCGGTCCTCGGGGATCAGGGGGGCCATCTCCCGGAGTTCCGCCCCTCTTTTCTGGATGGTCAGGATTCCCGTGATCCCGATGGAATACCCCAGATCCAGGTAGTTGAACAATTCTTCCTTTGTTCCGGAAAAGCAGTGGACCACACCGTTTCCGTTTCCTTCTGACTTGAGGATCTCGTAAAACCGTCCCCTGGAATCCCGTTCGTGGAAGATCAGGGGCAGGCCAAGGTCCGCGGCAATGCCGATCTGGGCGGAAAAACAGGTCTCCTGGTCTTTTTGGGGGGAGTACATCCGGTTGAAGTCCAGGCCGGTCTCTCCCCAGGCCCGGACACAGTCGTTGTCCCGGGCCAGGCCGGTCAGCTCGTCCAGGAGGCCGGGGGAACAATGGGAGGCATCGTGGGGATGGATTCCCGTCGAGGTGATGATATGGTTCCGGCCCCGGGCAATGGCAATGGCTTTTTGGGTGGTCTCAAGATCAATGCCCACGACCATGAGAGCCTTGACACCTTCCCGGTCTGCCCGGCCCAGGACCTCATCCAGGTCTTTGTCATAGGATTTATCGTCAATATGGCAGTGGGAGTCGAATAGGATCATAGGTTCAAGTCCAAAGTCTAAAGTCAAAAGCCCCGGCCCGGCCGTTCGGCCTTTTTAAAGATCCGTTGCCGGACATGTCAGAGCCTTCACTGTTTGGAAGAAGCCGTCTTACGGGTTTCAGTGAAGGCTCGGTGTAAGAAAAACTGTTGTCAGCACTCCTTGACACAGGCCGGTTATATCAGTAAATTCATTTTCAGTCAATTACAGACCCTGGAACGGCGGATGGATATGAACCTGGAAAACAAGAAAAAGCCGATTATCAGAATGTTTAACGTCAGCAAGCAGTACGGCGTTAAACTGGCCTTAAAGGATATCTCTCTGGAAATCCAGGAAGGGGAGTTTATCTTTGTCTCCGGTCCCTCGGGCGCAGGCAAATCCACCCTGCTCAAGGTCCTCTACCTGGCTGAAAAGGCCTCCCGGGGTCAGATCATCATCGACGGCATGAACCTGGAGCGGATCTCTCCGTCCAGGCTGCCCTTTCTTCGGCGTCGTTTCGGCATGGTGTTCCAGGATTTCAAGCTCATTCCCCAGAGGACGGTATTTGAAAATGTGGCCCTGGTCCTGGAAGCGGCCGGGCAAAAACCCTCTTTCATTAAAAAACAGGTGATGCGGGTCCTGGAAAGCACGGGAATGGAAAAAAAATCAAAGGCCCTGCCGCCCACCCTGTCCGGCGGAGAGCAGCAGCGGGTGGCCGTGGCCCGGGCCGTGGTGGGAGAGCCGGAGATCATTCTGGCGGACGAGCCCACGGGAAGCCTGGACGACAAGTCTGCCCAGCTGGTCCTGGACGCCCTGATGGAGTACCACAAAAAAGGGGCCACCGTACTCATGGCCAGCCACAATATTTTTCTGCTGGAAACCATGATCAGGGGAAGAAACATCGCCCTTGAGCAGGGGGAACTGGTGAAAACAGCGACCATGCTATAGAGGATTCCCATGACCCGATCCATCAAAAAGGCCCTGGCAGATATCCGGTCCAACCGGTTCCTGAACTTTATCACCATTGTCACCATTTCCCTGTCCATCCTCGTGGTTTCCGTGTTTGCCCTTTTCTTTGAAAATGCCAGCCGGATGATCCAGGCCTGGAACCAGAGCGGCCGGGCCATGGCCTACCTTGAACCGGAATTTTCAATCAAGGATCTGCCAGGGCTCGAAGCCAGGATCAGGGCCCTGGGCAATGTGGATGAGCTGATCTTTATTCCGAGATCCCAGGCCCTTGAAAATCTCAAAAAAGAGATGTCCGACCGCACCGGTTTTTTTGACACCCTCAAAGACAATCCACTGCCCCATGCCCTGGAAATCCGGATGAACCGGCTCGACAACTATGAGCAGGTCACGGCCTTTGCCCGGGGCATCGAAGCCCTTCCCATGGTGGAAAGCGTGGAATACGGACAGGGATGGCTGGGCCGGTTTCTCAAGATCTTTAATCTCTTTAAGACCACGGGTTATGCCATGTGCAGCCTTTTTCTCCTCATTGCCCTCTTTATCACGGCCAATACGGTCCGGCTGGCCTTCCACTCCCGGGAGATTGAGGTGGAGATCATGCGCCTGGTCGGGGCCACGGAGAGCTTCATCAAAACTCCTTTTTACGTGGAAGGGGCCATCCAGGGGTTTCTGGGAGGGGTGTTCGGACTGGGGATCCTGCTGGCCGCCTATCTGAGTATTTCATCGGGTATTGCCCGGACGCCTGCGGTTCAGGGACTGATCGACATCCGCTTTCTTTCCCTGGAAGCCGTGGCCGTTCTGATATCAAGCAGCACGTTTTTAGGTTGGTTTGGATGTTATATATCCCTGAAACAGATCTTAAAATAGTGTGTAAAGAAAACCTCACCCATCTGCGGCCCTGCTGCAGAAGTTTACCGGATTGTATGGGACTGGGCTCACGTATTTCAGTCCGCACCGGTTTTAAAATTTTTTTGGCTCTGGGCATTGTTCTCCTCAGACAGCGGTCTGGAGACAGGGGGAAAGTATTTCTTCAAAGGCAGTCGGCCTTCCTTGTATCCTGTCTGATTCTAACGGCAGTGATCTTTCTGCCCGGGCCGGGTTTCTGTTCGGAAGACAAGGTCCTGTACACCGGTGTCATCCAGACCTACCGGCTGAACCTGCGGCAGAAGCCCAACCGCCGGGCCCTGGTTCTCCTTGTCATGAAAAAGGGAGACCAGGTGGATGTCGTCGGAAAACAGGGGGGGGACGGCGGATGGCTGGTTGTCATCTTCCGGGGCGAAAAGGGATACATCCGGAACCGGCCCAAATACATCCGGCTGACGCCGGTTACCCGGCCCAAAAAAGATCCGGTCCCTGAATCCCCGGAGGCTGCCCCGGAAACAGAGTCTGCCGGATTGGAGCCGGAGGCGGCCGTTCCCGGTAAAATCCGTGAGGAAAAGGAGGCCGTGGTCTCCAGGATCGCCACCGAGGAGGAAAAAGTGGACGCCATTTCTCAGGAGGAAATGGAGATCATCGAGGGCCTGGACCAGATCGACCGGGCCTTGAACCGTTCCAGGATCAATGCGGATCAGCTCTCGGCCGAGATCCGCAACCTGGCCGAACAGATGACCCAGACGGCAGATTCCCTTGAGCGGCTGACCGGGCAGCTGGAGCAGAGCCGGGCCTATGCCGGCCAGAGGCTTAATGCCCTCTACCGCCTGGGCATGATCGGCCGGTTCGATATGACCGATATATCCGGTTCTCTGTTTGACTTTTTCGTGAAGCAGAACGCCATGAAACGCATGGTCCGTTCGGACTTTCAGATCCTCGAAGATCAGACCCGGACCCTGGCTGCCCTGGAAAAAGCCAGGGAAGACATGGCCCGGCAGACAGAGGCCAAGGCAAAGAAGGAGAAGGACCTGCGGCTCCAGATCCGGATAAAGGAAAAAGAGACCGAAAAAAAACAGGCCATCCTCGGGGAAATCCGCAGGAAAAAACAGCTCTCCCTGGCCGCCCTGGCATCCCTGAAGGAATCGGCCCGGGCCCTGGATGAAAAAATGGCCGGCTTTCTCAGTACAGAGATGGCCAGGATGGCCAGTGCCGCCTTTCCGGATCAGAAGGGCAGGCTGCCCATCCCTGCAAAGGGAGAGATCATTTCCCGGTTCGGCCCTTCAAAGACCGGGGATTACAAGGCCTTCACTTTTCAAAAAGGAATTGATATAAGGGTGGAGCGGGGCGAGCCTGTCAGGTCTGTCTTCAGGGGGGAGGTCATGTTTGCCGAATGGCTCAAAGGCTACGGCAACCTTCTGATCATCAATCATGGCGACAATTATTATACCCTTTACGCCCATGTGGAAGAGGTGTTCAAGAAAAGGGGGGAAAGGGTGGATGCGGGAGAAGTCATTGCCACGGCCGGTGATACAGGCTCCATCAAGGGACTCTGCCTTCATTTTGAAATCAGGCACCACGGCAAGCCGGTCAACCCCATGAAGTGGTTAAGAAAAGGAGCATAACACGGATGAAAATCGTATGGTCGAAAATATTTGGAACCTGGGCGCCTGTCATGGCAACGGTTCTGATTCTGACCCTTTGGGCAGGCCTTCCTGCCTCCAGCGCTGAAGAGGATACCACCTACCACTCTCTGAAGTTGTTCGTCGATGTCCTGGAAGAACTGGAAAAAAATTACGTGGACGGGGTGGATGCAGAAGACCTGATTCACAACTCCATCAAGGGAATGGTGGAAAACCTGGATCCCCATTCCAGTTTCATGCCCCCCGAGGCCTTTGACGACCTCCAGGACGATACCAAGGGGGAATTTTCCGGCATCGGCATCGTGATTACCACGAAAGACGGGATCCTCACGGTGGTCTCTCCCATTGAAGGCACACCGGCCTACCGGGCCGGCATCACGGCCGGGGACATCATCATCAAGATTGACGGGGATTCCACAAAGGGCATGGCCCTGTGGGAGGCGGTGAACAAGATGCGGGGCCCTCGGTTTGAGGAGGTTTTGATCACCATTATCCGGGACAGGGAACCGGCTCCCCTGGAGTTCAATATCAAGCGGGACATGATTCCCATGACCTCTGTCCGGTCCGTGGTTCTCAAACCCGGATACGGATACCTGAGAATTACCAATTTTCGAATGAACACCGTGGATGAGGTGGAAGACCAGCTCATCCAGCTGGAGTCTGATCCGGAGGGCCTCAAAGGGCTGATCATCGATCTGAGGGACAACCCCGGGGGACTCCTGGACCAGGCCATCAAGATTTCCGACCTTTTCCTGGACCAGGGGATCATCGTATCCATCAAGGGAAGGCAGGAGAAAAACACCCAGGTCTACAATGCCTATCCGGGAGACCGGGACAGGAAATATCCCATCGTGGTCCTGATCAACGGCGGGTCTGCCTCTGCCTCGGAGATCGTGGCCGGGGCCCTCCAGGACCACTCCAGGGCTCTGCTTCTCGGCACTCCCTCCTTTGGGAAGGGATCGGTCCAGACCGTCCGTCCCCTCAAGGACGGGTTCGGGCTCAAATATACCATTGCCCGGTATTACACCCCTTCCGGCCGGTCCATCCAGGCCAAGGGGATTGAACCCGATATCCGGGCCGTCCATGAAATCCTTGAGAAAAAGAAAGAAAAGCCCTCGGTCTTTGACCGGATGATCAAGGAAAAGGACCTGAAAAACAGCCTCGAACCTGAAAATACACAAGATTCTGAAAAAGAGGCAAAAAAAGAGGACCGGCTTCTGGACACCGGACAGCTGGGCCGGGATTCACAGATCAAAAGGGCCCTTGACATTCTTGTGAGCTACGGAGTCTTCAGTCGGTTAAATGGCAACTAGTAAAAAAGGGGGGACCCGGAAGACTCCCCCCGCAAAAAAGAAGGTCAGGGCAAACGCCGGATCCGGTAAAAAAGGGCCGGGGAAATCCAGGGGGGGGAAAAAGCCGGATATTTCCGGTGAATTCAAAAAGATCTTCCTGGGCATAGCCATCCTGGCCGCCATCTGCCTGACAACGGCCATGGTGGCGGATATCTTTTTCAGGCCCGGAACAGACCGGTTTAAATCCGGGAAAGAGCCTGAAAAGCAGACCCCTGTAAAAACAATCACCCGGGAGAGTCCCCAAAAACCTGAGCCGGAAAAAGACGGGCCCCTAAAAGTAAAAGTGGAAAACAAGACAAAGCTTGCCGGGCTCAAGGAAAAACCGGACGGTGCCATTGTCTACGAGGTTTTCAAGGGGGTGGATGAGACCCATGTCAGCAAGGACAGGCCCCGGCCCCAGGACCATATCCCCAGTATCTCCCTGATCATTGACGATATCGGTTATGACCGGCGGCTGGCCATGGCCCTGTTCGACCTGGAACCCAATATCACCTTTTCCGTCCTGCCCGGGTCCCCCTTTGGCCGCTCCCTGGCCGGGAGATTAAAGGGCAAGGGGGCCGAAATCATGCTTCATCTGCCCATGGAGCCCAGGGAATACCCCCGGATCAACCCGGGGCCCGGAGCCCTGCTGGCCTCCATGTCCCCGGACGTACTCCTGGACCAGTTGAGGAAAGACCTGGCAGAGGTGCCGGGTGCGGCCGGGGTGAACAATCACATGGGATCCAGGCTGACCGCCCAGGCAGATCAGATGAACCAGATCTTCACCATCCTGAAAAAAGAGAACCTGTTTTTTGTGGATTCAAGAACGTCCAAGGATTCCCAGTGCCGGGCATCCGCCAGGCTGTTGAGACTCCCCTATGCCCAGCGGGATGTGTTCCTGGACAACAACCAGGATGTGACCTATATCACCGGGCAGTTCAGGAAGCTGATCAAGCTGGCTGAAAAACACGGCGCTGCCATCGGCATCGGCCATCCCTATAAGGCCACCCTCCAGGCCCTTGAAAAAGAATTGCCCCGGCTGAAAGGGAAAATCCGGATCGTTCCGGCCAGCCAGATGACCGTTATCCCCGGTTGATAACCGGGCGGGTCCTGCCCGGTTTACAATTCTCCGTTTTTTCTTTTCTCTATATAATCCATGATGGAAGCCTCGATTTCAGGATCCAGGTCCGGTTTTGTCCAGGTATCCAGGCGTTGCTGAAGGTTGTCCGAGGCGACCTGGTCAATCCGCCTTCCTCCCTGTTTCTCCCATTGACGGAATTCTTTTCTGTTGAACAGCCTGGGCTGGGAAAGGGCCCGGAACCCCTTGAAGGTTGTCGGGTGACTTAAGTACTGCCCCCCGATTCCCACCTCCTTGATCGTGTCCGCGTCAATGCTCTCCGGCGTGATGATCAAGGGTTTGAGGATGTTTCGGATATTGGCGGTCACCTCTTCATCCAAAAGCCATTTTTCAAAGCTCATTGAGATATAGGATCCCATATGCCCGAAGGCGTGGTAGATAAAATTGGCCCCGTTCCGGATCACCGTGGACAGCATGAGGGAGGCTTCTGCCATGGCCTGGGCATCAGGGAAATGGGAGTCGGTGAGTCCCCCTCCGGTCCGGGAGGGGAGATTGTAAAACCGGGCCATCTGGATGGTGGCCGAGGCAATGATAACGGTTTCAGGGGTTCCCACGGGTCCGGTGGAAGTCTTCATGTCCATCTGGGACGAGGTGGAGCCGTATACCACGGGGGTTCCCGGGTTGACCAGCTGGGTCAGGAGAACGCCGGCCAGGATCTCTGCATTTCCCAATGCCAGCAGGGAGGGCAGGGAGACCGGTCCGCTGGCCCCGGCCAGGATCATGTCGGTGACGACCACGGCCTGGTTGTACCGGGCCATCTCCATGATCACTTCGGTCTGTTCTCCGGTGTACTGCAGCGGAGACATGGCATCGACCACCGCCGCGACCACGGGCCTTTCCTTGAGTTTTTCCCTGCCCCCGAAGATCCGTGCGGCCAGCTCCAGGGTGTCCGAGGCTGCCCGGCCCGATGCAGAGGCCCCGAATATGGGTTTGTCGCAGAGGGTCATATAGCCGGCCATCATATCCAGGTGAGCGGTTTCACAAGGAATATCCGTGGGCTGGACCATCAAGTAGCCCCCCATATCCACCTGATCCGAGGTCTGGATCAGCTTGCAGCAGTCAATGAAATCCTTCAGGGTGCCCGGACGCTGGGTGCCGTCGGGGCAGGCGATATTGGGGGCTCCCCCCGTGGGCAGGCAGACATAATCATCCTCTCCCACGGAGACGCTTTTTTCCGGGTTCCTGGCATGAATGGTGAATCTTGACCGGGTGGATTTCAGGGCCCTGTAAATCTGTTCTTCGGTCATGAATACCCGGTTCCCCTCGGTTTTAAATCCCCGGTCTTTAAATAACTTCAGGGCGGAATCATGATTAAAGCAGATCCCGGTGTTGGCCAGGATATCCATTGAGGCGTCATGGATCAGGGAAAGCTCTTCCCGGGTCAGGGTCTGGAAGCGGTCTATCATGGGTTTTTCCTTGTTTGGGTTCGGCCTTGTTTTCATGCTCATGGGGCAGGAGGTACGCTCCGGCTCCGGTAAAATCCAGCAAGTTGTATATACAGGGTCGTCAGGGAAAGTCAATCCAAAGAATGAAACCGGAAAGAGGCCTTTGAAAATTCCATGGATTTTTCCGGATAGGAATCATCCGGAGCTTGACAAAATTTGTTTCTACAGATAGAAACAAGGAGCGATTTACCAACCCCAACCCAGGAATCAGAGGAGAGCTTCATGCAGACAAAAATTTTTCTCGATGAACAGGACATTCCCCGTCAATGGTATAACCTTGCCGCCGACCTTCCCGGCACCATCAACCCGCCCCTGGGCCAGGACGGGAATCCCATCAGCCCGGACATGCTGTCTGCGGTATTTCCCATGAACCTCATTGAGCAGGAAGTCAGCCAGGAAAGATGGATCGACATCCCCGAGGGCATCCTGGACATGCTCTACCGGTGGCGCCCCTCTCCCCTGCACAGGGCTCTCCACCTGGAAAAGGCCCTGAACACCCCGGCCAGGATCTTCTACAAGAACGAGAGTGTATCCCCGGCCGGCAGCCACAAGCCCAATACCGCCGTGGCCCAGGCCTGGTACAATAAGGAATTCGGCATCAAACGCCTGACAACGGAAACCGGGGCCGGCCAGTGGGGCTCTGCCCTCTCCTTTGCCTGCTCCCTGCTGGGACTGGAGTGCAAGGTCTTCATGGTGAGGATCAGTTTTGACCAGAAGCCCTTCAGAAAAGTCCTCATGCAGACCTGGGGAGGGAACTGCGTGCCCAGCCCCAGCAATGAAACCGCCGTGGGACGGGAGATCCTGGCCCAGATGCCGGATACCCCGGGCAGTCTCGGCATCGCCATCAGCGAGGCCATTGAGCAGGCCGTGGGGGATGAGTCCGGCCAGACAAGGTACTCCCTGGGGTCGGTGCTCAACCATGTCATGCTCCACCAGACCATTATCGGGCTGGAAGCCAAAAAACAGCTCAAAAAAGCCGGGATCGAAAAGGTGGATACGGTCATCGGCTGCGCCGGCGGTGGCAGCAACTTCGCAGGCCTTGCCTTTCCTTTTACCTATGATAAGATCAACGGGGCCGATATTGAGATCATCCCGGTGGAACCTGCCTCCTGCCCCACCCTGACGGCCACCCCCTTTTCCTATGACCACGGGGATGTGGCCAAAATGACCCCCATGCTGCCCATGCACTCCCTGGGACACAGGTTCATCCCGGCCCCCATCCATGCCGGGGGTCTGCGGTACCACGGGATGGCGCCCCTGGTCTCCCATGCCGTGGAAGCCGGACTCATGAGCCCCATTGCCGTCAAACAGCTGGAATGCTATGAGGCAGGCCTTTTATTTGCCCGGACCGAAGGTCTGCTGGTGGCCCCGGAAACCTGTCACGCCGTTGCCGCCGCCATTAGAAGCGCCAACCAGGCCAAGGAAGAGGGAAAGGAAAAGACCATTATCTTCAATTTAAGCGGCCACGGCATGCTGGATCTGGCAGGATATGAAAAGTACATGGCCGGAGAGCTTGAGAACATTGCCCTCTCCCCCCAGGACGTGGAGGAATCCAGGAAGATCAGCCTTGAGGGACACCCGGTTCCCAAGATCTAAGGCCAGGATTTTAAATCAGAACGCCCGTCATCTTATTGATAACGGGCGTTCTGATTTATCGAAAAAGAATAGGGCGGGTCCTGGACGGACCGAACCCTTACTTCACATATCCCTCATCAATCAACATGTCCCTGCCCTGACCGGCAGCACCATTGGCAAGATCGTCAGCCCGCTCGTTTAATGCATTGCCGGCATGTCCCCTGACCCAGTGAAACTTTAATTTGGGGAAGAGTTCAACAAGATCAAGCATCCTGGCCCAGAGATCCGGGTTGAGGGCGGGTTTGCCGTCGGCTTTTTTCCAGCCTCTTTTCCGCCATCCCTTTGCCCATCCCTTGGTGATCCCGTTGATTGTGTACTGGGAGTCCGAATGAATCGTGACGCTGCTCTCCCTCAAGTCCTTGAGAATCTCCAGGGTGTTGATGACCGCCATCATCTCCATACGGTTGTTGGTGGTATGCCTGTATCCCTGGGAATACTCTTCAACTTCATTCTCCCCTTGAATGATGACAGCGCCCCAGCCGCCGGGTCCTGGATTGCCCAGGGCGGATCCGTCCGTATAAACGGTGATCTCCCCGGATGAACCCCCGGGAGTCCTGATTGGCTCGGCAGCCTCTTTTCCAATGGGGGGAATTTTTGCCGGCATCCTGTCAAAGGGATGATAGATACTTCCGGGGTGGGCCTTCTGATACTCCAGGGCCTCTTTCAAATTGGTGAAGACGGCACCGTGGCCGGTTTTTGAGGTGGATACAATATGGTATTTCATTCTGTTCCCTTAATGGGTTTGTTATTGATTTTAAAAGATTCCAGGGGAAGGTTTTCATCCAGGATCATAGAGCACTGCAAATATCAAAAAAAACGGAGATTACATAGATCTCCCGCCTTTTTACTTCAGTAGAACCATCCCGGCCACCATGCCCATGGGCACGGCCCCGGGGTCGGTCTCTTTGGCAATGACCTCCATTTCCCATCCCATGGCCCGGGTCAGTTCCAGGAAGTTCACCCCCATGCCCGACATGGACTGCCGGGCTTTTCCCGGATTCCGGCAGTCCCTGTTCCCATGGAGAACCCGGCATTCCAGATGATCCCTGCAAAGGGACTCCTTGCAGGATCCCCCGGCAAATCCCCGGGCCTTTTCACATCCGTTTTTCCTGGCAAAGGTCTCAATGGCGGCTGCGGTTTCATGGATCAGGCCCATGAGATCCATCCGTTCATTCCCCAGGAGGGATGTGGACGGCACATCGTACTTGAACACCAGGACGCTTTCATACTTTTTGATTTCAGCCCGGAACCACTCCGGCCCCTCCACATTGGGGGGACAGCTCATGGAGCGGTTGAATCCGGGGCAGCCCGGCTCCCGGCAGAATCCCGGGAATTTATCATCCACGGGGATGAGGTCCGGGGAGATGATCCTGGCGTCGCCCACACCCAGGTTCAGGGCAAATTCAATCATTTTATCCATATCTTCGGCTCTCTGTCATACTCCGGCGGTTTCAGGAATCTGTTGTGATTTTGAGCCGGTATTCCTGGAATTCAATCAGGTCCCCGGAATAGATTTTTTTCCGTTTCCGGGTTTCGATTTCATGGTTCACCCGGACCAGACCGGCGGCAATCACCTGTTTGGCCTCGCCCCCGCTCATGACAAGATTTTCAAATTTAAGGATCTTGCACAGTTCGGCCGGCTCCTTTTTCAGGACAACCTGGATCTCATCGGTCATTGAAAATCCCCCTGGGCCGTGTCCAGCCCGTGGTTTTGATATATTTTTCTTGTTTCCCGGCTGAAGAGGTGCTCAAGAAACCGGCTGCCCCAGTTTCCTCCCTCATCCACGATTCCTGCGTGAATGTGGTTGATCCGGTTCCCGGGAAGGGGGCAGGGGTTTTCCAGGGTTCCGCCCAGGGCAACCATATCAAAGAGTTCCGGGAAGATCCGCTTACAATACAGGGCCAGGTGATAATAAAGGACGGCGGCGTCTGCCCGCCCCTCTGCCACGGCCCAAGGGCCTTCCCTGTGGTGGATGCTCCCTCCCGACAGAAGGGGGATGCCTCCGGAAAGGGTCTTTCCCGGGCTCGGTTCTTCGGGAATCAGTTTTTCATCGGCCAGTGCATTGACGGTCCGGGCATATCCTGCGAAACTGACCTTTTCCTGATCCGGATTTGAGATGAAGAGAGTCCGTTTTTTTGTTTTCAAATCATGTACCGTCAGGATTTTTTTTGGGTTTCCTTTTTGAACCAGCAGGACGCAGCCCCTGCCGGAGGCAAGTCTTCTGTGGCTTTTCATCCTGCCCTGGTCTTTCAGGCGGTCCAGGATATGGGGCGGGCTGATAAAAACATGGGGACAAGCCCGGATCACAAGGTTTCCCAGGGATATGCCCCCCTGTTCCATCATTTCCAGGAGAGGTCCCGGCGGCGTGGTGGTAAAGAAGACCTTTGCCCCGGGGTTTGCCCGGCAGAAAGCCTCAATGCTCTCCTGTAAGGCCATGTGGTGATTGCCGTCGGAAAAGATGACCAGGTCGGCTTTCCCGGGGTCCCCGTGGAAATCAAGGCAGATGTTGGAGCCGGAACTTTTCCATGCCGGCATCCGGGTTTCCGGGGCAGATCTGTCACTGGGCCATTCCAGCATTTATTTTTCCTTAATCAATTTCAAATTTCATCCATTGTAGCCTGGTTTCTTATGCCGGGTAAACCCTTGATTGCCAAAAAAAGGGCAGGCCGGATTAACAACAGGGATTGAAAAAAGGATTTGTATCTGTTTCTTTGCTTTTGAGTTGGGCTCGTTTTTCCAGCTTCCCTAAAACACCATGAGCAGCCAGATCCCGCCAACGGCAATGACGGCTCCGGCCACGGCCCGGATGGATACGCTTTCCTTGTGGATAAAAATGGAAAAGGGAATGATGCAGACCGGGGTAAGGGAGAGAAATGTGGATGCCACCCCCGTGGTCAGATAATGAAGGGTCAGAAGCGAGAGGGAAACCCCGATAAAAGGGCCGATCACGGCTCCCGTGGCCGTGAGTCCGACGGCTTTTTTATCCCGGACGGCAGTCATCACCCGGCCCCATTTCCCGGTCAGGGTAAAAAAGAGGATAAAGCAGGCAAAGGCGGCAATGGCCCGGATCTGGGTGGCGGCAAAGGCATCCAGGAATCCCTGGTCCGTCTGCATCCCCACCTTGCTGAGAACATACCCCAGGGCCTGGCCCAGCATGGCGCCGATGCCGAAGATCACCCCTTTGAGGCTGGCGGATCTTCGGGTCCGTCCCCCGGGCAGGGCAGAGGGTTTTTCCAGGATGACCAGGCAGACCCCGGACAGGGTGATGAGCATGCCGATCCACTGGACCGGGGTGTAGATTTCCGCCAGAAAGACCCAGCCGACCACTGCGGCCGTGGGGGCGGACAGGCTGAAGATCAGCAGGGAGAGCCTGGGACCGAGTTCCACCAGGGCCTTGAATAGAAAAATGTCCCCCAGGAAAAATCCGATCATGCCGGAAAGGGAGAGATAGATCCAGGCATGGGCCGGGAAGTCAAGGGGAACGGGATGGCCGGTTCTGATGAAGAGCCAGGCACTGAAAAGCACCAGGGCCGTAAAGATCCGGATGATATTCACGGGCACGGCCCCCACCCGGATGGATGCGGCTTCAAAAAACTGGACGCTGACGGTCCAGCAGAGTACGGTGGTAAGGGCTATGAGTTCTCCGGTCAGGGGCATGATAAGGGTATCCTGTAAAATAAAGAATTCTAGCTAAATCACCTGGCGTGAAATTGCAAGGAAAATCAGGCTTGCCAGTCAGGGGATTCGCAATAAGATTTGCCGGCCATTGGCATGGATCTTCCACTCCATTCTCGCCGGCCTGTCCCGGCCGGCTCCTAGGATGCCGGCGTCCGGCCCCGTCCCTGGGGCCTCTTTCTCGGGCATATCCCGTTGGACCCATGCCAATGGCCTCGCGCCTTGTTAGATCAAACCCCGCAAAAATCCTTCCCACTGCGGAGCTGAAGTCCCTGCGGCCGGGCCTGGGCATTTACATGGGATGGGTCTGGGTGGCAATTTTCCGGAACTTGATAGAAAATGGCAATTCATGGTATATTGTTTCGATTTAAACTCCAACGCAGATAAGTTGACAGATATTTGTTGAAGAAAAAAGACAAACTCATATTCAGATGCCAGTCCTGCGGGGCTCAGAGCCCCAAGTGGATGGGGCGTTGCCCGGACTGCGGGGACTGGGATTCCCTGACTGAGGAAAGAAGTATCAGCACCGGGAAATCCAGAAAAAGCTTTGCGGCCAGGCCCGTGCCCATTGATTCCGTGGATGCCGGAGAGGCCCAGAGGATTATGACCGGGATAACCGAATTTGACCGGGTCCTGGGCGGGGGCATGGTGGACGGCTCCTTGATCCTCATCGGAGGGGATCCCGGCATCGGCAAATCCACCCTCATGCTCCAGGTGGTCTCTTTCTTAAGCCGGTCAGGCAAAAAATGCCTCTATGTGTCCGGAGAAGAATCCATCCGCCAGATTTCCCTGCGGGGAAAGCGGCTGGATGCAGATTCCTCCTCCCTGTTCATCGTGTCCGAGACCGATCTGGACGCCATCCTCTCCCTGGTGGAGACAAAAACTTACGATGCCGTGGTCATTGACTCCATCCAGACCGTTTTCCACCCCGAGATTGCCTCCACCCCGGGAAGCGTGACCCAGATCCGGGAGGCTTCCATGCAGTTCATGCGCCTGGCCAAGTCCACGGGCATCCCCATTTTCCTGGTGGGCCATGTGACCAAGGTGGGGGCCATTGCCGGACCTCGGATCATGGAGCACATGGTGGATACGGTGCTCTACTTTGAGGGGGACAAGAGTCATATCTTCCGGATCCTGAGGGCGGTCAAGAATCGGTTCGGCTCCACCAACGAGATCGGGGTTTTTGAGATGAGGGAAAAGGGCCTGGTCGAGGTGCCCAATCCTTCGGCGGTCTTTTTATCGGAACGCTCCACCGTGGCCCCCGGGTCCGTGGTCACCTCATGTATGGAAGGAACCCGGCCCATTCTGGTGGAGATCCAGGGTCTGGTCTCCAGCTCCGGCCTGGGCACGCCCCGGCGGACCGTCCTGGGCCTGGATGCCAACCGGGTGGCCCTGATCATGGCGGTCATGGAAAAGAGGCTGGGCATGAACCTGTCCGGCCTGGACATCTTCATGAACGTCACCGGCGGGGTAAGGATCCTGGAGCCGGCCGTAGATCTGGCCATTGCCGCTGCCCTGGCCTCTTCTTTCCTGGACAGACCCGTGCACAAGGAAACCACCCTGATCGGGGAAATCGGACTGACCGGGGAGATCCGGGCCGTCAGCCATGCCCAGGCAAGGATCAAGGAGGCGGCCAAGATGGGGTTCACCACCTGCCTGGTGCCCAGCGCCGCCATCAAGCAGCTTTCCCGGGTAAAGGGCATGACCATCGAAAGCATCAGTTTTCTCAAGGACGCCATGGAGGTATTGTTTGATGGCTAAAAAGCGGCAGGGCTCTTCAAAGGGCGCAAAGGGCGGGCAGTGGGCCGATCACCTGACCCAGCGGGCCAAGGCGGAAAATTATCCGGCAAGATCAGTATACAAGCTGGAGGAGATCCAGAAAAAATTCAAGGTCATGGGGGCCGGGGACAAGGTACTGGACCTGGGCTGCGCTCCCGGGTCCTGGCTGATCTATGCATCCAGGCAGGTGGGAAAACAGGGCCGGGTATTCGGCATCGATTTAAAGGAAATTCAGATTCCCCTTCCGGAAAATGTGACCGCAGTGCAGGACAATATCCTCAGCCTGGAGGATCCCGGGTTTTTGGAAGAGATTTCAGGCTGCCGGGTGGTTCTTTCGGACATGGCCCCGGCCACCACGGGCCGGAAAGACGTGGATGCCCTCCGGTCCTCTGAGCTCTGCCGCATGGCTCTGGAGACCGCCCAAAAGATCCTGGGGCCAAAGGGAAATTTTGTCTGCAAGATATTCCAGGGCAATGAGTTCAAGGCATTTGAAAAAGAGGTAAAAAAAAGTTTCAGGGAGTGCCGGATTTTTAAGCCGGAAAGTTGCAGAAAACAGAGTAAAGAAATATATATTATAGCAAAGGGTAAAAAATAAGGAGGAATCCATGTCAGGACACAGTAAGTGGTCGACCATCAAGCATAAGAAAGGCGCCGCGGACAAGAAAAGGGGCAAGATCTTCACCAAGCTGATCAAGGAGATCACCGTGGCCGCCAGGATGGGCGGAGGAGATATAGAGGCAAATCCAAGGCTGCGCCATGCCGTTAATGCGGCCAAGGCCCAGAACATGCCCAAGGATAATTTTGAACGGGCCATTAAAAAGGGAACCGGAGAACTGGAAGGGGTCAACTACGAGGAGATCCTGTACGAAGGATACGGACCCGGCGGCGTGGCCGTCCTGGTGGAGTGCCTCACCGACAACCGGAACCGGACCATTGCCGATATCCGTTATATTTTCGGCAAGGCCGGCGGGAACGTGGGAACCGACGGCTGTGTGGCCTGGATGTTCGATAAAAAGGGGCTGATCTCCGTAAGCAAGGAGGATGCTGACGAGGACAGGATCATGGAAGTGGCCCTGGATGCAGGAGCCGAAGATATCCGGGATGAGGGGGATGTATTTGAAGTCATCACCGAACCCGGGGATTTCGATGCGGTCAAGGATGCGGTGGATGCCGCTGAAATTCCCTGCCAAATGGCCGAGATCACCATGCTTCCCCAGAACATGACCCAGCTGGAAGGCAAGGAGGCTGAGCAGGCAGTCAGATTCATGGATGCCCTGGACGACTGCGATGATGTCCAGAAGTTCTATACCAATGCCGACATCCCGGATGAGGTCTATGAGGCCATGTAAGGGTCCCTGGTCTTGAGAACCTCCTGCCCGGTTTTTTCTGCACGAAAAGACAAAGCACCTGTCCGGCGGACAGGTGCTTTGTCTTTTCAGGAAGAAGCCCTTTTTCCCGGGGAGGGGTCTATTTCTTTTTTCTCTTTTTCTTTTCCCAGGCCTCGTGCTCCCGGATCAGGTCCATGACATCTTCCGGCTCTCCCCCTTCCTTGACCGTCAGGGCATAGGCCTTTTTGCTGACCCGGATCACCTCGATCTCCTTGTTCAGAAAAGTTTGAATCTCATCCAGCAGGGGGCGTTCCTCCTGACTGCAAAAGGAGAGGGCATTTCCCTTCTGGGTCCCCCGGCCGGTTCTTCCCACCCGGTGGACATAGTTTTCCTTTTTATCGGGCAGGTCATAGTTGATCACAAACTGAACGTCCGGGATATCAATGCCCCGGGCGCTGACATCCGTGGCAATGAGGATTTTGGCCCATCCGTTCTTGTACTGCTCCATGACTTCATTTCTTTCTTTCTGATCTTTTTCCCCGTGGATGGTCAGGGATTTGATCCCTCCCCTTTCCAGGGCCTTTGCCACCCGTTCCGCCCGGACCCGGGTCCGGACAAAGACCATGATCCTGGCATCTTCATTGTCCCGGATAAAGGAGCGGAGGAAAAACCGCTTGTCATCCATTTTCACAAAGACCACCTGGTGGGAAACGTTCTTTGAAACCGGATCCTCCGGAGAGATCTGAATCCGGATGGCATTGGTCCTGACCTGGGAAAAGGCCAGTTTTTTGATCTCCCGGTTAATGGTGGCGGAAAAGAACAGGGTCTGGTGCCGGCGGGTCAGCTTTTTTTTGATGGACTTGATGTCGTTGATAAATCCCCTGTCCAGCATCTGGTCGGCTTCGTCCAGGACCAGGGTATCCACGGAAGAGAGGGTGACAAACCCCTGGTGGATGAGATCAAACATCCTTCCCGGGGTGGCTACCAGGACATCGATCCCCCCTTTGAGCCGCTTGATCTGAGCATCCTGCTCCACTCCGCCGAACAGGGCAAAGGTCTTTACCTTTGTATGGCGGCCCAGGGTATTGAAGACCTCTCCGATCTGGCCGGCCAGTTCCCGGGTGGGAACCATGACAATGCACTGGATGCCCCGGGAGCGTTTGGAGGATTTCATCCGGTGGATCCGGTCGATGACGGGGATGGCAAAGGCCGCGGTTTTTCCGGTCCCGGTCTGGGCAATGGCCATGACATCCTCCCTTTTCATGATGGAGGGAATGGCTTTGAACTGGATGTCTGTGGGCCGCTTAAACCCGGCCTGGTCCAGGTTTTCTTTGATCTCCCGGCTGATATGGTACTTTTCAAACTTCATGGGTTGCTCCGTTTAAATGGGGGGCTTTCTTATTCTAAAGAATGTGTGGAAATTTAGGGGCCCGTGCCATGAGGATAACATGGTTTCAGGGGATTGTTCAAAGAATAAGTGGAAGTCGGAGTTGTTGAACCGGGGCCGGTCTTCTTTTAACCGGAAGTCCGGGAGGCGAGATGAGCCTCACCCCTGGACAGAATCTCTTTTTGATCTTCCGGAGCCTTTGGGGTCTCCAGGAGTTCGCAGGTCCGCTCCTTTAGAATTTTTCCGGCTGGAGGCTCTCCCTTGCCCCGCCATTTATCAAGGGATAAAAAGGGCCATACCGTGCTTGAAAACTGGGATTCCCTGAAGTGCCGGGCCGTAAGGCCTGACATGAGGAAATTTCCCCCCGGGCCGATTGTGGAGATGTCTTCAAACCCCACGTTCCCGTCGTCCAGGGAAAAGCCCGAGGTAAAGGTTCTGGACTGGCGGATAAGATCATCTGAAAAGACCACAAGCTCGGGGGAAAAGACCAGGGAATCAAAACATCCGCCCACAAAGGGAACCATGCCCACATTGCCCAGGCAGCTGGTGAGGTGGTTGATGCACAGGGTGGTGGAGGCAAGAAGATCCGCGCCCCAGCCGTTTCCGGAGCCCGAAGTTCCGCAGTGGGGGATATTGTAAAATGTCATCATCTCGGCACAGGCCAGGTTCAGCAGCAGGGTCCCGGGGGAGTAAAAACTGCCGGCATTCTTCATGTCAAAGGCCGCGGGAAGGCTTCCCAGGATAATGGGAGCCCCTTCCCTGAGAAGCTGGCTGTAGACCAGTCCTGCCAGGAGCTCGGCCGTGAGCAGGGCCAGAGTCCCGGCCGGGGTGATGGGACAGGTGGCGCCGGACATTCCGTAATTGGAAAAGATAAAGGGCAGCCCCCTTTCAATGGCGGAGGCCATTTTCATGGCGGTTTCGGAATTGAGAACCAGCGGGGTAATGGGGTTGACATAGGGCAGAACAAAGGGGCGGCCGGACAGATCCGGGTAAAGGTGTTCGCATAGATCCAGGGCCGGATCAAAGGAATCCCAGTCCGAGATCAGCATGACAAGGGGTTTGGTGGTATTGGCCATCATCTCCAGAACACCGAAGAGATCTGCGGTTTCAGGGGGAAGATCCTGAATGATCCCGGGAGTCGAAATAAAATCAAAACCATCCAGAGCATGGCCCAGGCCCACGGCGGCCTTCATGTGGCCGCGGAAAAAAGGCTGGATCTTGCTGGTAAAGGGATCCTGATAATGAAGGTTGGTTACGCCGATCCCAAACTTCGCATCCTGCTCCCGGCTCCCCGTGAGTTCAAAACAGGGGGCTCCCAGGCGGTCATAGATCTGTATGTCAGAGGGTGCCGCCTCAATTGCCCATTGAACAAGATCCCTGGGAATTCTTATGCGCGGGTCTTCTGACGAGGCTCCCACGGCTTTCTGGAAGAGAGTTCTGGCGGTTTTATCATCCACAAGGATCCCGGTCTGTTCCAGGATCAAAAGTGCATCCGTGTGGACCTTGTTGATTTGTTCCCGGGTCATGACCCTGATTTTCGGTTTCAGATCAAACATGGTACATCTTTTCCTTTTTCAACAAAGGCCGCTTCATTGGGTTTAAACGACTAGATAATCATTGGGAAGCAGTCTGTTCACATCAATCCCGCTCATGACGGTCTTCAGGTGGTGCTCCATGGCAATTCCTGCCTGCTCCCCGTTTTTTTCTTCCAGCCATTGAACGATTTTCTGGTGCTCGGCAGGGGAGGTATTGTTAATCCCTGCCAGCTGGTAAAACGGATCAAACAGGATTAGATAAATCGTTGTTTTCTGAATCAGTTCCTTTACATAGTGCACCAGAACCCGGTTACCGGATTTTTCGACAATTTTCAGGTGAAAGGCAGTGTTGATTTCATATTCCTGGTCCTGTTCGTGGGCTCTGAAAACCTCTTCTTCCTTTTTGACCAGCCGGTGGAGTTCTTTAAAGTCTTTGGTGTCCAGCACCGGTGCTGCCAGCAAGGTCGCCATTTTTTCAAGCTGGGCCCGTACCTGGAAAGATTCCTTGATCTCTTCCAGGGTCGGATCGACCACCGAGGCACCTTTGTTCGGGGAAAATTCAGCCAGGCCTTCAAATACCAGGCGCTTGATCGCCCCTTTGACCGTGGCGCGGCTCATGGAAAGGCTTTCGGCCAGGGAGACTTCTTTGAGTTTGCTTCCCTTCTTGATATATCCCTTGCTGATGGCAAGTTTTATCTTATCATAGGCCTTATCTTCTAAGCTGACGGCCATTCATACCTCCTGTATTTCAAAGGGGAGAATAAAGACCATGGCAGAAAAGGAGAGCATGATTTCAAGCAGCGGTCTATAGGATATGGGCGAGAAACTGCCGGGTCCGCATCTCATCGGGGTTGTTGAAGATCTTTTCCGGAGTCCCTTCTTCAACCCAGGTTCCCTGGTCCATGATCATGACGCGGTCGGCCACATCCCGGGCAAAATGGAGTTCGTGGGTGACGGCAATAATGGTCATGCCCTCCTTTGCCAACCGCTCCATAACCTCCACCACCTCTCCCACAAGCTCCGGGTCCAGGGCCGAGGTGGGCTCGTCAAAGAGCATGACCGTGGGTTTCATGGCCAGGCTTCTGGCAATGGCCACCCTCTGCTGCTGTCCGCCGGAGAGACAGGACGGGTACTCATCCCGTTTTTCGGTCAGGCCGACCCATTCGAGAAGTTCTTCCGCATATTGCACCGCTTCCCGTTTTTTCTGCCCCAGGACGGTTATTGGGCCCTCAATGACGTTTTCCAGGGCGGTCATGTGGGGGAAAAGATTAAAGGCCTGGAAGCACATGCCGGTTCTTTTTCTCAGCTCCAGAATCTTTTTATCCCTGTCTCTATGTTTTTCTCCGGCCTGGATCACGATATTGTCCACTTCAACGGTCCCGGCCGTGGGTTCTTCCAAAAAGTTGATGCACCGCAGAAGCGTACTCTTGCCGGATCCGGACGCCCCGAGGATGACAACGGTTTCTCCTTTGGAGACTTCAAGATCAATGCCCTTGAGGACATGATTTTTCCGGCCGAAAAATTTATGAATATTGGCGGCCTTTACCATGGGTGTAGAATTTTTCATCTTTTAGGTTCTCCTGTCGCCCCGGGCCATGTGCCGTTCAATTCTCTCCTGGACATATTGGAGCAGAATGCACATGGCCCAGTATATCAATGCCACCATGATCAGCATTTCCAGGGACTGGAAATGGCGTCGTCCGATTTTTATGGCCCTGTAGCTGAGTTCCCATACGCCCATGAGGGAGACCAGGGAAGAGTCTTTGATCATGGCGATGAATTCATTGGAAACCGGTGGGATGATGACCCGCAGGGCCTGGGGAAAGATCACCCTTTTCATGGTCTGGCTCTCGGTCATTCCCAGGGCCTTGGCCGCCTCTGTCTGGCCGAGTTTAATGGACTGGATACCGGCACGGACGGTTTCCGTCATATAGGCCCCGTAGCAGACCCCCAGGGCCAGGATGCCCGCGGGTACGGCGGGAAGGGTAAGCAGGGACTGCGCCCCGGTAAGGCCGAGATCTTCCAGGGCTTTGCCGATCTGGGGCAGGGCCAGGTACCACATGTAGACCTGAACCAAAAGAGGGGTCCCCCGGATAAGGGATACATAGGAGGTGGCAATGCTGTTGAGTATGGGGTTTTTGGAAAGCCGTCCCAGGGCCCCGACCACGGCCAGGAAACAGGCCAGGGAAATGGCCAGAAAGGCAACCAGAAAAGTATATCCGCTTCCAAGAAGAATGAATGGAAGCCATTTGAGCATAAACCTGAAGTCAAGCCCGATGATAACGAGGGTTGCCGCCATCAGAACTGCCAGAACAGCAAAGGCGATAATCAGGTTCCTACGGTAGGTCGTTTTTCTTGTATCGATTCGATCGAGAACGCTCTGGGCCTCCGGGGGGATGTCGGACTGCCCCGGGGGAATTGTTTTGGCCTCCATTCATAGCTCCTTATGCATCATATGGACATGTGAAACCGGGAAATAAGAGGCGGTTTTGAAGGATTCTCCTGCCAAAACCGCCCTTGGGTTCAGATACTATAATTTGGGGATCAAATTGGTATGGTAGAATTTTTCAGACAATTTAACCAGGGTGCCGTCCTCGTTCATGGATTTGATCACCTCGTTGAGTTTGTCAACCAGGGTCTGGCTGTTGGGCCGGCTCTTATCCAGGGCAAAGCTTAGGGGTTCGTAATAAGGGGGTTCCCCGATCATCTTGATGGGGCAGCCTTTGCCGCATCCCGAGCGGATGGCTTCGGCAACGGTCTGTCTGGATGTGAAAATGGCATCCAGTCTCAGCCCGTCTCCCAGGGAGAGGTCTTCGATGTGGTTGGCATCTGTGGGATAGGTTTTCAGCTCGCCCGCTTCCCAGTCCTGATAGACGATCTTTACATCCTCAATGGAGAGGTCCTTTTGAAGGTATCTTTCGTTGGTGGTCTCTCCGGCGATGCCGATGGTCTTGCCGGCAAGATCAGCGATGGTTTTGATGGTCTTGTTGTCTTTGTGCACGGCAAACTGAGCCGGTGAGCTGTAATAGGGGAGGGTGAACAAAAGGGCGTTTTTTCTTTCCTTGGTGGGGGTCATGGATCCGATGGAGATGTCCCATCTTTTGCCCCATTTTCCTGCGGTGATAAGGTCCCAGTCCGGGGTAATGAACTTTACCTTGACGCCCATCCGTTTGGCCACTTCCTTGGCCACGCTGACATCAAAGCCTTCCAGTTCTCCCTTGTCATTGAGAAAGCTCTGGGGGGCATAATTGGCATCCGTTGAAACCACAATGGTCTTGGCGGCCATGATTTCTTCGAGTGCTGATTTTCCAGCCATTGAGCTTCCTGCCAAAATCAGGGATGCAGATAGAATTAGAGAAAAGATCAAAAACATTTTTTTCATGGTTGAGCCTCCTGTTCATCTTCTATTGTTATTGTCCTGCAGCAAAATGCTGCCGGTATTTATGTCATCCTTTTTTGACAAGCATAGATTGTTGAACAATTTTTGATTGACAAACCTATGAAGGTTTCATAAAAATGTCAAGCCGAAATATTGTTAAACTATGCGTAATTTTTGTTTTTGGCAAGTCCGTAAGGCGATCTCACTTAAAATAATGATACCAGGGGGATCCAAATTGACAATCTTAATTAGTTGCGAGGTGAAAATCTGATGAAACGTAATGTTCATGCAGGACGGCAACTGGGCTCCGGATTGAGTCTCAACATCCTCACCGATGATGAGCTGGATGAGATCCACTACGGAACCCTTGAAGTCCTCAATGAAACGGGCGTTTTCGTAGAAGATGAAAATGCACTGGACTGTTTTGAAGAGGGGGGCGCCATTGTTGACCGGGAGACAAAGAACGTCAAGATTCCGCCTTACATGGTGGAAGATGCCATCCGTTCCGCGCCTCCCAAGGTGGTTCTCCACGGCCGCGACCCCAGACATGATATCGTTCTGGAGACCACCCGGGTTCATTTTACCAATTTCTCCGAAGGGGTGATGGTGAATGACCCCTTTACCGGGGAGAACCGGCCGCCCGTAAAGAAGGACCTTGTGGATTCCGCAAGGGTCATTGATTATCTGCCTGAGATCGATTTTTGTGAAAAGGCCCTGGGCGCCCATGATGTCAACCAGGAAACCGTACCCCTTCACAATGCGGAAGCCTATCTCACAAACACCTCAAAGCATTGTGCCTTTGGCCCGGGAAACGGCAGATTCCTGAAAAAAATCATTGAAATGGGCCAGGCCATTGCCGGCGGGGTCAAGGAATTTAAAAAACGGCCCCTGGTCTCTTTTACCACCTGCCCGGTGAGCCCCTTGAAACTGATTTCCGACTGCTGCGAGATCATCATGGAGTCCGCCAGGAACAACGTGGTCTGTAATATCCTGTCCATGGCCATGGCCGGCGGCACCTCACCGGTCACCCTGGCCGGTACCCTTGTGAATCACAACGCCGAAGTCCTTTCCGGGATTACCCTGGCACAGCTGACCCGGAAAGGGACACCTGTGATTTACGGCAGTTCCACCACGGCAATGGACTTAAAACTTGCCTCCGCCAGCGTGGGCACCCCTGAATGTGCCGTGATCAGCGGAGCCGTGGCAAGACTTGCCCGGTACTATGCATTGCCCAGCTATGTGGCCGGGCAGTAGGGCGACAGCAAAATATCAGATACCCAGACGGGCCATGAAAAGACACTCACCGGACTGATTCCCGCATTGGCAGGTGCCAATATGATTTACGGTTCGGGGATGCTGGAAAGCGGCATCACCTTTGATTACGGCCAGCTGGTTCTGGATTGTGAGTTTGCGCGTATGATCAAGCATACGATTCTCGGGATCCCCGTGAATGATGAGACCCTTGCCATCGATCCTATCAAGGAGACAGGACCGGGCGGAGATTATCTCATGCACAAACACACCTTCAGCCATATGAGGGATCAGTCGGCTCCTGAGCTGATTGACCGGAAGATGCGGGGTTCCTGGGAAAAGGCCGGGGCCACAACCGCCTATGACAGGGCCATGGAAAAGGTCCGGCATATCCTGGAAAACCACGAGCCCGCCCCCCTTCCCCCGGAAGTACTGGCAAAGATCCGGTCCATTGTAGTGGAAACGGAAAAGGAGATGGGGATTATCTCGTAAACAGAACAATCGATTTGAAAAAAAAGGAACTTCAATGGAAAATAAGAATATCACCCTTCCCAAAAACGCCAATGTGGTTATCATCGGAGGCGGTATCATCGGCTGCTCCATTGCCTATCACCTGGGACACATGGGGTGCAAGGATGTTGTACTTCTGGAACGGGATGAACTGACCTCGGGAACCACCTGGCATGCCGCCGGTCTCATGGTCACATTCGGTTCCCTGTCGGAAACCTCTACGGAGATGAGGATCTACGGCCGGGATCTCTATTCAAAGCTTGAAGCGGAAACCGGTCTCACCAGCGGATTTACTCCCATCGGTTTTATCGAAGCCGCCTCCAACCGGGACCGGCTGGAAGAGTACCGCAGGGTGGCCACCTTTAACCGGTACTGCGGAGTGGATGTCCATGAAATCGGCCCTAGCGAGATCAAGGATCTCTTTCCCCTGGCCAAAACAGAGGATCTGCTGGCGGGATTCTATGTAAAGGAAGACGGCCGGGTCAATCCCGTGGACGGCACCATGGCCCTGGCCAAAGGCGCAAGGAACCAGGGGGTGAGCATCTTTGAAAAGACCCCCTGCACAGGCATCATCAAAAAGAACGGGAAGGTCACCGGGGTCAGGACCGCCCAGGGCGATATCACCGCCGATGTGGTGGTCAACTGCGCCGGCATGTGGGCCCGGCAGCTGGGAGACGCCGCAGGCGTCAACATCCCCAACCAGTCCACCGAGCATTATTACCTGATCACCGAGGAGATCGACAACATCCCCAAGAACATGCCCGTACTGGAAGATCCTTCCCACTACGGCTACTACCGGGAAGAAGTGGGCGGTCTCATGATCGGCCTGTTTGAACCCAAGTGCGCCCCCTGGAACCTGAAAAAGGTGCCTGAAACCTTTTCCTTCGGCGAGATCGAACCTGACTGGGACCGCATGGGTCCCTTCCTGGAAAAGGCCATGGCCCGGGTTCCCATCACCCAGGAACTGGGCATTAAAAAGTTTTTCTGCGGACCGGAAAGCTTTACCGCGGATCTGGGCCCCATCATCGGGGAAGCCCCTGAACTCAAGAACTACTTTGTCTGTGCGGGCCTAAACTCCATCGGAATCATCATGGGCCCGGGCCTGGGGAGGATGATGGCCCACTGGATCATGGACGGCGATCCCGGCGTGGACATCACCGGTTTCAACATCGACCGGCTCCACACCTACCAGAACAACGTCGAGTACAGAAAACACAGAACCGTGGAATCCCTGGGCAAGGTCTACAAATGCCACTATCCCTTCCAGTCCATGGAAACGGCAAGGGGCGCCAAAAAGAGCGTGATCTATGACCGGCTCAAGGACCAGGGCGCTTATTTCAAGGATGTCAGCGGCTGGGAAGGGGCGGACTGGTTTGCCCCTGAGGGCAGAAAAGCGAAGATCGAAAAACATTCCTGGGTCAAGGAAGAGTGGTTTGACTTCTGGAAAGCCGAGCACGAGGCAGCCAGGGAAAACGTCATCCTCATGGACATGTCTTTCATGTCCAAGTTCATGGTCCAGGGACGGGATGCCGGCAAGGTACTCGATTATATCTCAGCCAACGATGTAAACGGTTCCGTGGGCCGGATCACCTATACCCCCTGGCTCAACCAAAAGGGAAAGCTGGAAGCCGATCTTACCGTGGCCAAGCTCACCCAAGAAAAGTTCATGGTTGTGGTGACAGACACCATGCACCGCCATGCCCAGACCTGGCTGGAACGGAATATCCCCGAAGACGCCCATGCTTTTGCCACGGACATGACCTCTGCCTATGCCCAGATCAATATCCAGGGTCCCAGATCCCGGGAGCTGATGCAGGCCGTTACAGATGCGGACATGTCCAATGGGGCCTTTCCCTACCGTCATGTTCAGGAAATCTCCATCGGCTACGGCCGGGCCATCTGCGTCAGACTGACCTATCTGGGCGAGCTGGGATACGAACTTTACATCCCCTGTGAACACGCCCTTCATATCTACGACACCCTGGTGGAGGCCGGCAAAACCTTCGGCCTCAAGCATGCAGGCCTCAAGGCCCTGGGCAGTCTGAGAATGGAAAAAGGCTACCGGGACTACGGCCATGACATGGACAATACCGATGATCCCTATGAGGTCGGACTGGGGTTTGCCGTTAAACTGGATAAGCCCGGCGGCTTCATCGGCCGGGAGGCCTGTGTGGAAAAGAAGGCCCAGGGTCCCTTGAAGAGACGGCTGGCCCAGGTATTGGTAAAAGATCCCGAGCCCCTGCTCTTCCATGCAGAGATCATCACCCGGAACGGTGAAAATGCAGGGTATGTGCGGTCCGGATCCTATTGCTACACCCTGGGCGGGGCCGTGGGCCTGTTCATGATCGAAACCGGGGATGTGGTGGACCAGGACTTCATTGACCAGGGCAAATGGGAGATCAACATTGCCGGAAAAACCTATCCGGCCGAGGTCTCTCTCAAACCCATGTACGATCCCGGGATGAAGAGGATTAAGGCCTGAAACATCCGCCAAGAGGATGGTATGACGAGAAAATAAAGAGATAGTAAGGAAAGATAAGAATATGAAAATCTGTGTATGTGTAAAACATGTCCCTGACACCGCCGCCACCATAAAGGTGGCCGGAGAGGCAGGGTTTGAAGCCGGAGATATCAAGTTTATCGCCAACCCCTATGATGAATACGGCATCGAAGAAGCCGTCACCCTTGCCGAAAAACAGGGGGGGGAAGTGGTGATCCTTACGGTGGGCCCCGCAGATGCGGTATCCACCATCCGGGGAGCCATGGCCATGGGAGCCCACCGGGCCATCCTGGTGAAAACCGATTCCCAGCTCCTGGACAGTGAAACCACGGCAAAGGCCTTAAAAGGGGCCATGGATCAGGACGGGCTCCCGGATCTGATCTTCACGGGAAAAGGATCTGTGGATACGGAAAGCTTCCAGACCCAGTACCGTCTGGCCGGATACCTGGACATGCCGGTGGTCAACGAAGTCTCTGCCCTGACCGTTGAAACGGATAAGGCAATTGCCGAAATAGAAATCGGCTCCGGAGAAAAACAGGTCATTGAACTGGGACTTCCCTGTGTGATCGGGGCGGCCAAGGGTCTGAACGAACCCCGGTATCCCAAGTTCCCCGATATCATGAAGGCCAAGAAAAAACAGATCACGGAAATGGATCTGTCCGGCCTCGGCATCGACCCTTCCGGGGGCCGGGTGAGCATTGAAAAACTGGAGCCTGCCCCGGAAAGAACCGGTGCAAAAATGATTGAAGGATCCATAGAGGATCAGGTGACCGAATTGGTCAGAATCCTTAAAGAGGATGAAAAGGTTTTATAAGGAGAACAGGATATGGCCAAAACAGGCGTTTTAATAGAGATTGAAAATACCAAAGTGAAAGAGACCAGTCTGGGAGTGATGACTGCGGCTGCGGGCCAGGAGATCTATGCCCTGGTACTGGGCAAGGACGGACCGGCCGTAAAAGATGCCCTGGCTGAATACGGGGCCGCCCATGTGGTCAGCATTATAGGTGATATTGGTGCCAGCCCGGATCTGACGGCCCAGGCCCTTGCCGGGGCTGTAAAGGAGTATCAGCTTGATGCCCTTCTGGGGACGGCCGGCGCAACGGGCAGAGACCTGTTTGCAAGGCTTGCCGTGATTCTGGATGAGCCCCTGGTCTCCGACTGCGTGGCCGTCAATATATCGGATAAGACAGCGAAAAAATCCCATTTTTCAGGCAAGACCTTTGCCACCCTGAAAGTGGATGCATCTGTCTTCCTGTGCACGCTTAGGCCCAATACCATCGATCCTTCTCCGGCACCCTGTTCCTGCGATGTCCTGGAGTTCGCAGCCGATGTGACCGGCCCGGGCCGGGTCAGGATCGTGGAAACCCGGCAGGCCAAAGAGGGCGGCCCGGATCTCACCGAAGCCCCGGTGGTCATCACCGGCGGCCGTGCCATTAAGGCGGCTGAGAACTACTCCATGCTGGATGAGTGTGCCCGGAAACTGGGGGCCGCTGTCGGCGCTTCAAGGGCGGCCGTGGACGCAGGCTTTGCTCCCCACACCATGCAGGTGGGCCAGACCGGCAAGACCGTCAGCCCCAAGCTTTATATTGCCTGCGGCGTGTCCGGAGCGGTCCAGCATTTTGCCGGAATGAAGACATCCAAGGTGATCGTGGCCGTCAATGAAGACAAGGATGCCCCGATTTTTTCCAAATGCGACTATGGGATCGTGGGGGATATCTTTGATGTGATTCCTGCATTGACTGAAAAATTGTAGGAAATCCTGAATTTTCCTAAAGGAGGGTGGATCGGATGGGATCACATGGACTCTAAATCCATGCAGCCGGGTGCGACTCCCGGGCTCTCCGCCATCCAAAGGGTTTGTTGATCCTTTAAACAATGCGTTTAAAAGATTGACAAACCCTTTGCTTAATTGAATGATGAGCAGCAATGGACGAGAAAAAAAAAGCCCCGGTTAAAAAGAGATTTTATAGAAAACGGGTACGGCTCTTTAACCTCATCGATAAGATCAAGCTCTGGCCGTCCAGGACAGGTCAGCTTCACGGGATCCGGTCCATCGACATCATGGGGGAAACCGCCCGGCTGACCACCCATTGCAACAAGGAGTTTATGATTGCCAATTCCATGAACTCCAGGGCGGGTCGGTGGCTCAGGAACAAATGGTTTGTCAGTGTATGTCCGGCCTGCGGGGTTCCGGACTGGAAGCTGGAGAAGTACTCCTCAACCATATTTAAGCGGAACCAGGGCTCTATGCTGATAAAAGACCATACAAAAGAAACCCACATAAAAGAAACCAATGACAAAAAAGATCCTTTGGCCGGCCCCAAAGCCGGTGAAGGGAAGGGGTCCTGACAAGAGAAAATGAGCCAGGCCTTTCATGATTTGACCGGGATTGTAAACAGGTTGGAGAAGAATCATCCGGTAAAAAAAGAAGAGATCGAGTATCTTCTGGGGCTTTCTGATCCCCGGGAGATGGATCTGCTTTTCAGGGCCGCCCGGAGGGCCAGGTCCGGATATTTCGGCCCAAAGATCTTTTTGTACGGGTTTTTATATTTTTCCACATACTGCCGGAATGACTGCGCCTTCTGTCAGTACAGGAAATCCAACCAGGCCCTTCCCCGGTATAGGAAAACAGAGTCTGAAATTATAAATGCGGCAAAAGAGATGGCCGGGGCCGGGGTCCACCTGGTGGACCTGACCATGGGGGAAGACCCCGGGGTTTACTCCCCAGGAGAGTCCGGGTTCGGCCCCCTGGTCCGCATGATCCAATCCCTTGAAAATGAAATCCGGCTCCCATTGATGATCTCCCCGGGCGTGCTCCCGGATACTGTTCTTGAAGAGCTGGCCAGGGAAAGGATCACCTGGTATGCCTGCTACCAGGAGACCCATAATTTTTCTTTGTACAAGACCCTTCGGCCGGGACAGGAATTTGAAAAACGGCTGGCAGCCAAGCAGAAGGCCAAAGATCTTGGGATGCTTATTGAAGAGGGCATTCTGACCGGTGTGGGAGAGAGTCTGGAAGACCTGGCCGATTCCATTGTCTGGATGAAAGAGTTCGGAGTGGATCAGGCACGGGTGATGACCTTTGTTCCCCAGGCCAACACCCCCATGGCCCATACCGTTGCCCAGGATCATGTAAAAGAATGCATTATCATCGCGGTGATGCGGCTGGTCATGCCGGAGATTCTCATTCCGGCCTCCCTGGACGTGGACGGGCTTTCCGGGTTACAGGCAAGACTGGATGCCGGCGCCAATGTGGTGACATCCATTGTTCCTCCCCAGAAGGGCCTGGCCGGAGTGGCCCATCATTCCCTGGATATTGAGGACTCCCGCAGGACAGTGGATCAACTCCTTCCTGTCCTGAAAACCTGCGGCCTGGAACCTGCCCTGCCGGAAGAGTACAGGGCCTGGACAGCCGCCAGGATGGACAGGACCGGTCCATCTTTCCAGCAAAAGGGAGCCTGATATGCGGATCGCCGTGGTGGGGGGAAAACTCCAGGGAGTGGAGGCTGTTTATCTGGCAAAAAAGGCAGGCTGGGAAACCCTGGTTCTGGACAGGAATATAAAGGCGCCGGCAACAGGACTCTGCGACCGGTTTATGGAGTTTGAGTTCAGCCCTGAACATCCCGTTCCCCGGGATTGTCCCAGGGTGGATCTTATCCTTCCGGCATTTGAGAATGAACGGGCCCTGGGGGCCCTGGAGACCTGGTCCAGGATCAAAAAGATTCCCCTGGCCTTTGATATGGCGGCATTCAGGCTTTCCAGCTCCAAGCTGGCATCGGATCTGCTCTTTAAAAAAATGAATCTTCCGGCCCCCCTGCCGTGGCCGGACTGCCCTTTCCCCGTGGTGGTGAAACCGGACCAGGACAGCGGCAGCCGGGGTGTTGAAGTGCTCAGGGATCCCAAGGAATACTCCCGATGGCTTTCAAGTCATCCCGAACAGGAGGGCCGGGTGATTCAGGAGTACATGGATGGTCCCTCCTTTTCCCTGGAGGTTCTGGGATGTCCCGGATCCTACCGGGCTCTGCAGGTAACGGACCTGAGTATGGACAAGGTCTATGACTGCAAGCGGGTCACGGCCCCGACCCGGCTTTTGCCCCATCAGATAAAGAAGTTCGAAAAGATGGCCCTTGCCCTTGCCGCAGAGATAAAACTGACCGGGATCATGGATGTTGAAGTGATTCTTTCCAGGGATGAGCTCAAACTCCTGGAAATCGATGCCCGGCTTCCCAGCCAGACCCCCATGACGGTTTTTGGGTCCACGGGGATCAACATGGTTGAACTGCTGGGCCGTCTGTTCCTGGGGGGGGAACCTGCCCGGCCCGGACAAAATAAGGAGCGGTTTGCCCTTGTGGAGCATGTCCGGGTCTCCAGGGCCCATTTGGAGGTGGCAGGGGAGCATATCATGTCCCGGCAGGGGCCGTTGAGACTTGAAACCGGGTTTTTCGGCTGTGACGAAGCCATTACCAGTTACAAGCCCGGAGACCCTGAATGGGTGGCCACCCTGATTTTTAGCGGCCGGTCCCGGGAAGAGGTGGAAGCCCGGCAGCAGGACTGCCATGGCCGTATCCGGGAACATCAAAAGGTTTAATCCTGGGGAGAAATCCAAGTGACCCGTTTAAAAGAAAGCGATATCAGCCATATCTCATCCAATCTGCCGGCCTATGACCGGGAGCTTTCAGCCAAAACAGGAAAAACATTATTGGGGATTGCCTGCCATGCCTGCCGTGCCGATGAGATGAAGATCAGAGAGCAGGCCGGGACCTTTTCCATCCAGGTGGTTCCGGTCACGGCCGGTCAGGGCATTATCGGGGATTTCAGTCAAACCGTTGCCGCCATTTTACACTTTATGGGATTTAAGGCCCGGGTTTCTGACAGGCCGGATATCTCCGGAATTGCCGCCGCCTTTGAGCAGGGGGCAGACGCCGTCATGACGGCCGATGATCACAGGTTTGTGGGCATCAACTTACAGACCCGGACCGTGTCGGATAATTCCCGGGCAACCGGCCGGGTCTTTGCCGGAGGCCTTGATCTCATGGCCCGGGGGATCAAGGACAAAGAGGTGCTGGTGATGGGGTGCGGCCCCGTGGGGGAGGCAGCTGCAAAAACCCTTTTATCCTTGGGGGCAAGGGTGGGCCTGTACGATCTTGACCCTTCTGCCGCCCATGCATCAAGGCAAAGGCTTTCAGATGGGGCAGGGAGAGGAACCTCCATGGTTGAGGAAAATCTGGACCGGGCACTTTTAGGCTATTCCCATATTCTGGAAGCCACCCCCGCAGAAGAGAGCCTTCCGCTTGAATCGATATCCGATCAAATGCTTGTGGCCGCGCCCGGGGTTCCCCTGGGAGTTCCGGCAAAGGGCTGTGAGATTCTGGGAGACCGGCTTCTGCATGATACCCTGGAGCTGGGTGTCGCTGCCATGGCCGTTTCCCTGCTTTTATAGCTAAGATGAGCCCATGGGATCCTCTCAAAGGGGACAGACCTCCCTGAGCCAAAGGCGGTTGAACCGCCTATCCCAGTCCGATCATCTTCTGTACGGCTCCCAGGGCCTTGACCCGGATATTTTCATCCACCCTGACTTCATGGTCATGGGGGCGCTCAAGGGAGGCCAGGACATGTTCCAGCCTGATTTTTTTCATGTCTTCACAGAGCATTCTGTCCGAGACCGGAAAGAATTTCTTGCCGGGATTGGCCCTGGAAATGGGATGGATCAGCCCGGTTTCCGTTCCCAGGATAAACTCTTTGGCATGGGATTTCCCGGCGAATTTGATCATGCCCGATGTGGACTCGATGCTATCGGCTTTTTCCAGGATCTCCGGGGGGCATTCAGGATGGGCAATGAACAGGGCATGGGGATGGTTCTTTCTGGCCGCGTCAACCTCTTCAGGGGTCAGGCGGTTGTGAAAAGGGCAGAACCCCTCCCATAGATGGATCTTTTTGTCCGTATGGGCGGCCGCGTATCGGGCCAGGTTTTTGTCCGGGCACATGAGCACCTCATCGGCCTCAAGGGAATTGACCACCCGGATCACATTGGCCGAGGTGCAGCAGACATCGGAAACCGCCTTGACTGCGGCGGATGAATTGACATAGGTGATAACGGGAATGTTTCCCAGTTCTTTTTTCCGGGCTGCCAGCTCTTCCGGCTCCACCATGTCGGCCATGGGGCAGCCCGCATCCTTTACCGGCAGGACCACCTGTTTGTCCGGACAGAGAATGGAAGCGGTCTCGGCCATGAAATGAACCCCGCAGAATACGATGATCCGGGCCGAAGTCCGGGAGGCCTTTATGCTCAGTTCAAGGGAATCCCCGCAAAGATCCGCGATATCCTGGATCTCCGGGGGCTCGTAATTGTGGGCCAGGATAATGGCGTTCTTTTCTTTTGCCGTTCTTTTGATCTGATTTTCAATGGGCTCTTTCATCTGACCTCCCATGTTTTATTCCATTTCTATGATACTGGCCCCTTCCGGGATTTTAAAATCGAAAAAACCGGCCTCCAGGGGGGCAAAGAGGATGTTGCTGAATTCAAACAGGGTGGCGTCTCCATGGGCATTGAGCGTGGTGATCCGGCGGATCTCATGGCTGTCCCGGGATACCCGGAGGATAATGGAGGAGACTTCCCCGGAATCACTGTCTGCCGGGGCCCCGGCCTTGGTATCCAGGGCAAGCTCCACCCAGGCCGGATCCGTCCCCCGGACCGAGATCCGGAAGTTCTTCCGGATCAGTCCGATGTCCGACAAAAAAGCCCCGCCGGCCCCGGACTTGAAAAAGCGGGAAGCGTTTCCCTCCATGACCTGGTTCTGTTCCGGCCTGTAAATCCAGACCGACTTCCCGTTGGTGATGATCTCATGCCGGTCCGGAGCCGTATAGAGCCAGCGCATTTTCCCGGGATGGGAAAACCAGGCCTTTCCGGAAGCGGTTTCCGTGATATCCAGCACCTTGAGGGTGGAGATCTGGGAGAAATCGGCAGAAAAGCTTTTGCCGGCGTATTTTTTTTCCAGGTTGTCCAGGGTAGCGTCCCTGAGTCCCAGGTCTTTGGCAAATCCCGGCACTGACGCCAGGAAAAACCATAAGACCAGGCTTAAGGCCGCAGGTGAAAATAAGGATCTGTATCTTTTCATTATTTTAAGAGCTTTTTGATATCCTTGCGTTTGTCTTCGGCATATATCCGCCGCAGTTTGGGCTTCTCGATCTTACCCGTGGGGTTCCGGGGCACCTCCCCGAAAAATATTTGTTTCAATTGCTTGTACCGGGGAAGTTGGGCCTGGAACTGGACAATATCGGATTCACACATGAATGCCCCGGGTTTGACCGATATAATCCCGGCCGGGATCTCCCCCAGACGGTCGTCGGGCACCCCGATGACGGCAATGTCCTTGATCTTTTCGTGCCGGATAAAGAAATCCTCGATTTCAACGGGAAAGATGTTTTCTCCCCCATAGATGATCATATCCTTTTTCCGGTCCACCAGCCAGATAAAACCGTCTTTGTCGGTTCTGGCGATGTCCCCGGTATGAAGCCATCCGTCTTTAAGGGTTTTCTTTGTGGCCTCGGGGTTTTTATAGTACTCTTTCATGACCCCGGGTCCCTTGATGATGAGTTCACCGGATTCGCCCCCAAAGAGTTCCTCCCCCAGTTTGTCCACCACCTTGACCTCCCATCCGTGGCCGGGAAGCCCGATGGGGCCGACACGACCCGAGTTTTCCACTCCCAGGTGAACGCATCCCGGGCCCGTGGATTCGGTAAGCCCGTAATTGGTGTCATACTCCTGGCCCGGGAAATACTCATGCCAGGTCTGGATAAGGCTTGGCGGCACGGGCTGGGCACCGGCATGCATGAGGCGCCACTGGTCAAGCCTGTATTTTTTCAGGTCAATGTCCCCGTTTTCTATGGCAATGATGATGTCATGGGCCCAGGGCACCAGGAGCCAGGCAATGGTGCATTTTTCCTCGGACACGGCCTCGATGATCCATTCCGGTTTTACCCCCCTGAGCAGGACGCATTTGCCTCCCACCAGGAAACTGCCCATCCAGTGCATCTTGGCCCCGGTATGGTAGAGGGGGGGGATGCATAAAAAGATGTCCTCCCGGGTCTGTCCGTGGTGGGCGTTTTCCACCTCACAGGCATGGGCAAGGTTCTTGTGGGTCAGGAGAACCGCCTTGGGGGTTCCCGTGGTTCCCGAGGTGAAGTAGAGGGCGGCGTCATCCTCCGGGGCCAGATCCACCTTCGGCCGGACAAGGCCGTCTTCCTCTCGGATAAATTCATCAAAGGGACAGGCCCATTCCGGGCAGAGAGGGGCAGGGCCCGTGAAGATCCAGGTCTCCACCATGGGGTCCAGTTGGGGTTTGATCGCTTCAATACGCTGGATGAATTCCTCGCCGAAGATAAAGGCCCGGGCTTCTGCCGTCCGGGTACAGAGCAGGATCTTGTCGGACTCAAACCGAAAGTTCAGGGGTACGGCCCAGGCTCCGGTGTAGAGGATGCCGAAATAGATGGGAAGCCACTCCATGGAGTTGCTCATGAGCTGGACTACCTTATCCGACTTTTTTATCCCGTTTTTCTCAAGGGCCTTGGCCAGGCGGCAGGAGGTTTGGTAAAATTCATTCCAGGTCATCTCACTCCTGCTGCCGCTGGCGGGAATCCTCTCCACCAGTGCGATGTCCTCTCCGTAAAGCCTCTTGTTCTTCTCCAGTATTTCAGTGATGATCATTGAACGCCCTTGTAAAAAATTCTAAAGCCCATATACAGAAAATCCTGCCGCGGGCTATAGTAGCCCACGGCAGGATTTTCTTCAACATTATTGTTTTCTTCTTATTACGGGCTTACCGATTTGTTAAGACCCTATTTGTCCTTTTTGACCTCTTCAAAGTCAGCATCCACCACATCATCATCTTCCTGGGGGGCTGCTCCGTCATTGCCGGCCTGATCTCCGCTCTGGGCCGCCTGCTGGTACATGACCTCGGCCAGTTTGTGGGAGGCCTGGGACAGTGCTTCGACCTTGGACTTGATCTCTTCCACATTGTCTGAATCCTTGGCCTGCTTCAGGGCCTCCACAGCAGATTCAATCCCCTGTCTTGTGGCTTCATCCACCTTGTCGCCGTGTTCCTTAAGGGTCTTCTCGGTCTGGTCCACAAGGGCCTCGGCCTGGTTTTTGGTATCCACCAGTTCCCGTTTCTGCTTGTCTTCCTCTGCATGCATCTCAGCATCCTTGACCATGTTTTCAATTTCTTCGTCTGAAAGGCCGGATGCAGCAGTGATCTGGATGGACTGTTCCTTGCCCGTTGCCTTGTCCTTGGCTGCAACGTGGACAATGCCGTTGGCATCAATATCAAAGGAGACCTCGATCTGGGGAACGCCCCTGGGAGCCGGCGGGATGTCGGAGAGTTCAAACTGGCCCAGGGTCTTGTTGCCTGCGGCCATTTCCCTTTCCCCCTGGAGCACATGGATGGAAACCGCGGGCTGGTTGTCTGCCGCTGTTGAGAAAACCTGGCTCTTCTTGGTGGGGATGGTGGTGTTCTTTTCAATGAGTTTGGTCATGACACCGCCCAGGGTCTCAATGCCCAGGGAAAGCGGGGTGACATCCAGGAGCAGGACATCGTTGACATCCCCCTGGAGCACGCCGGCCTGAACAGCTGCGCCCATGGCCACCACCTCGTCCGGGTTCACCCCTTTGTGGGGCTTTTTACCAAAGATTTTTTCCACCCGTTCCTGAACCGCCGGCATCCGGGTCATTCCGCCCACAAGCACGACTTCATCCACGCCGCCGGCCCCTAGATTGGCTTCTTTTAATGCGGTTTTACAGGGTTTTTCAAGGTTGTCCAGAAGATCGGCCACCAGGGATTCCAGTTTGGCCCGGGTCAGTTTGACGTCCAGATGTTTGGGCCCTGAGGCGTCGGCCGTGATAAAGGGCAGGTTGATGGTGGTTTCCGTGGCAGTGGAGAGTTCCATCTTGGCCTTTTCCGCGGCTTCCTTGAGACGCTGGAGTGCCATTTTGTCCCCCCGGACATCAATGCCCTGTCCTTTTTTAAATTCATCGGCAATATAATCGATGATTCTCAGGTCAAAGTCCTCTCCGCCCAGATGGGTATCGCCGGAGGTGGATTTTACTTCAAATACCCCGTCTCCGATTTCAAGGACAGACACGTCAAAGGTACCTCCGCCCAGATCGAATACGGCTATTTTTTCTTCGCCTTTTTTGTCCAGGCCGTAGGCCAGGGAGGCAGCCGTGGGTTCGTTGATGATTCGTTTGACCTCAAGGCCTGCAATCTTGCCGGCATCTTTGGTGGCCTGTCTCTGGCTGTCGTTGAAGTACGCCGGAACCGTGATTACAGCTTCCTTGACTTCCTCGCCCAGGTAATCCTCGGCGGTTTTCTTGATATTGGCCAGGATAAAAGAGGATATCTCCGCCGGGCTGTGCTGCTTGCCCCTCAGATTGATCCGGGTGTCGCCGTTGGGGGCGGCTTCGATCTTATAGGGAAGGATGGGCAGGTCGTTCTGGACTTCCTTTGACTTGAATTTTCTCCCGATGAGGCGCTTGACCCCGAATACCGTATTTTCGGGATTGGTTACGGCCTGGCGCTTGGCGGTCTGGCCCACCAGCCGCTCCCCGCTTTCCGAAACAGCGACAATGGACGGGGTGGTCCGTCCGCCTTCTGCATTGGTGATGATTTTGACTTCTCCACCCGTTTCCATCACGGCCACACAGGAGTTGGTTGTTCCCAGGTCAATTCCGATTATCTTACCCATAGTAATTCCTCCAAGATATTTTTAATTTTCTTTGGTTTCTTTTTCTTCAACTCTTTTTGAGACAACAACCATGGCCGGTCTGATCAGCCTGTCATGGAGAAGGTAGCCTTTCTGCAGCACGTTGATCACCGTGTTGTCAGGAACCTTATCGGTTTCCTCCTGGGTGACGGCCTGGTGAAAATTGGGATCAAAGGGCTGGTTTTCCGCTTCCACAGGCTTTACATTATAGGTCTCAAAAAGCTTCATGATTTCCTTGAGCGTCAGTTTGACGCCTTCCAAAAGACTTTCCTGATCCGGGTTCTCCTCTGCAGAGGTAATGGCCCTTTCCAGGTTGTCCACCACCGAGAGGAATTGTCTGAAAACGGTCTCATTGGCAAACTTTTTGAAGTCGTCAATTTCCCTTTGCTTTCTCTTTTTGTAGTTTTCAAATTCAGCAGAAAGCCTCAGGGCGCGATCTTTTTCAGCGGAGAGCTGCTCTTTGAGCGATTCGATTCCGTTTTCTTCCTCTTGACCGTTTTTTACCTGTTCTTTTTCGGAATCTTTTGGGGCGGCTTCTTTTTTGGCAGAATCTTTTTCTTCTTTTTTATCTTTTGGCTTGGTTTTGCTTTTGAGTACCAATGTTGTCTCCTGCTCCAATATTTCCTTAGATTTTAAGAGTAAATGATTAAAAACAATAAATTATGGCTGAAAAATAAGTCTGTTTAAAGGCATGTCAAGAATAAAAAGGGGAAGGGTTTAAAAGAAAAGAACCGGCTGGCAGAAGATCAGTAAAATTGCATGACCGGGATCGATCCACGACACAGAAGAGATCACTTATCGCTGCTTCCTTCCGGACCTGACGAGGTTCATGGCCTTCTGTTACGAGGCGACCGATCAGAATAATACCGAATCCGGCTGCCAGCCGGAATCAATATATATAGTCGGTATTTCTTTGTTTTTCAAGTTTAATCTTGATCCGGGGGCCCCTCTATTTTAACTCATCCATGATGGGCCGGGCCCTGTCATCCCCCTGTATGATGCGGCGGAAAAGGGGTTGGGATAAATTTCTCCGGTCGGGAACCCGGGTAAATTATTGTTTGAAGAAAACCGGGTTTTAAGATAGTATAGGGCCGTAACGACTTGAATCTTTTTTCCATGGTTTGAATATTGGGATTCAAGGCCGATCTACTTCTTTATTATTACAGGAGAGTGGTATGAGTGAGATATTGAATGAGGGCCAAAAAACGATTGTCAGACCGGGTGCGGATGTGGTCGCTTCCATGGCAGAGGAACTCAAGGAAGATCTATTGTCTGCCGTGAATGAGTCCCAGGGGGACCTGATCATTGATTTGCAGGGAGTGGAGATCGTTGATTCTGTAGGGATCGGTGTTATTATTGCCGCCCACAATACCCTGAGTCAGTCTGCCCGGAAATTGAAAGTGATAAACGTGCATAAGGATGTGCTGGGCCTCTTTACCACCATGCGCCTGAATCGCAGGTTTGATGTGGAATCGGCCGAATAAATCCCGCGGCAGGAGAATACAGGGGTAAGGGATATGAGGATAATAGCGCTGTTGAGTTGTGTGCTCCTGTTTTTGTCATGTTCTTCATGTGATGATAAAAAAGAGGATTATTCCGGGCTGACGGAATTGGTGGCCCAGCGGCAGAAGGCCCGGAAGGCCTTGTCGGGCAAGTCCTCAGATTCGGTAAGTTCAAAACCGGGCATACAAACGGAAAAAGAGGACTCGGGAACGAAAAAACAGGAGGATCTTTCCTCCAAGACCCTTTATAGTAAAAGGGTTGAGATTATTGATCCTTCTACCGGGACACCCCTTGCCAGGGGAATGGCCTATCTGACCAAAGAGGGGGATATCGTAAAAATCAAGATAATAAAAGAGTAAGACCTTTGGTCCGGATATGAATTTACACCGGCCGTTTTCTTCTATTGGAGCCCGACGGAAGATCGGTAAACTCTTCTTTTTTTGAGCCTTCCCCATTGGGCTTGTCCGGTTCAGGTTCAGGTTCAGCCTCCGGTTTCGGGTCAAGCTTTTCCGGCTCGGTTTTCTGATCCGGCTTCCCGGCTTCAGGTTCCCCGGCCATCTTTTCCACAGGAACCCCGTTCCCGGTCAGAACCTCTTCCTGCCCGTTTTCACCAAGCTGTTCTTCATAATCCTGTATTTTTTTATTGGCAGCGAAAAGCTTTCTGACAGACTCATCCCTGACTTTTTCCAGCTCTTTAATGGTTTTATTGTTTTCCTTAATCCGTTTCTGGAATTTTTCAACCACCTGCTGGGTTCTGTTTGCGGCCTTTTTTTCGATGGCCTTGGTCATGGTATGGATCATCAGGATGTTGACCAGTTCTCCGATCAGGGCGATGATGGTGACATAGACCAGCCCGTCGGCCTGCAAAAAGTACAGAATGGCAACGATTATGATGGAGATAAAAAATATCATTTTACAGTTTGATCTACCCGGTTCTTAAGTTTATTGATGCATCATAGATCAACTCCGGGGAACTTACAATTTTTTTTTACTGGATTATAATTCAAAACAGGTGGGTTTCCGCCCTTATCCAGTTTTCAACGGCTGGCGGCAATTCACAAGCGCCCCGTTGATATCCGAATACCTCATCCGCCGCATCATTGGAGACCCAACCGGATTTCGATACAAAGGCGCCTTTAAGATAACCGGCAGCGGCCAGCTTCCCGTCTGCTTTCCGAAACTCGAAATGGAAATAATTCCACCGGTCATCCCAGGCCTTTAGCTGCAGGGTCAGCGTGCATTTTTCAAACAATGACAATCCTTTTCGATAGGTGATGAGGACGCCTCCTATCATCGGCCTCATGCCATTGCGGATGGCTTTGTACAAAACACCGGTTCTCAAAAAGAAATCAATGCTTCCCAGGTCAAGGAGGGTTAAATACCGGCCGTTATTTAAATGGCGATTGATATCCAGATCATTGGGTAAGATACGGAGCGGTAAAATGATCCCGTCAAAAAAATCGATCTTGGGTTTGAAAAATGATCGGAAGATTGTCCAGATCAATCTGAGATATAGGTTCATTTTTTCCCCCTTGAAGACGCTCAGCAGTGGTAACGCCTGACAATAGCAAAACAGCCTTAAATCTTTTTGAACCCAGTAGGGATAATCGGACCATATCCTGACCTTGGAGGAAATTGCAACTGTTAATTAAGGCAGACTCTTTTCTGTTGATTTTTAGGGTGGAGTCAAGATAGTGTCTAACATAGTTGGCAGGCAATCAGAGCCAATTATGTTTAACCAGTATCGATATCGATTATCCGTACATACATTCAATCCATGTTAAGCGCAAAGAGAAATCCACGCAAAGAGAAATCCAATGGACAGACACCCCATAGAAATACAAATTGAAAGAGCAGACAAGGCCATCGTTGCTGAAGACTTTGACACTTTACTTGATATTTATACGGATGATGCAGTTTTGGTCGTCGAGCCAGGCAGAAATGCGAAAGGGAAAGAATCCATACGCAGGGCATTTGAAGCAATAGCCCTTTATTTTAAGAATGGACTGCGGGTCAGACAAAACGGTATGGAGATTCTTGAAACAGAGAATACGGCTTTGGTTCTGGCCAATACAATTATTTCAGCCCCCAACCTGCCCGATACGGAACGAAAGGCAACCTACGTTTTTAATAAAGCCCCCAATGGGGATTGGCTGTGTTCAATCGATAATTCCTATGGCCATGACATCATAGGGAAAGGCGCTTAAAACCCAGTGCGGGTGGGCGGCATGGGCGGGCAGGTTTGAATAACTTTTCCGGGCTGAAAGCCATTAAATATTTAATGGTTCCGTGGCAGTCCAGGCAGAGCTCCTGGGCAGAGTGGCATGCATATCCTAAAGAGGAACACAAATGAATCCAATCGAATTCTATGAGGCCAAGCTGTTATTTGAAACGGATTCCTGGGATCTGTTCGAGGCAATTAAAACAGGAGCGCCCTGGGTGGTTGTGGACGCACGATCTGAAGAAGCTTTTAGGCTTGAACATATTCCCACGGCCGTCAGCATTCCCCATAAAACAATGTCTGAACTGACTACAGGGCATTTGGACAAATCAAAAATATACATTACCTATTGTGACGGTATCGGATGCAATGCCTCTACAAAAGGCGCCCTTAAATTGGCCAGATTGGGCTTTCAAACCAGAGAGCTGCTAGGCGGTTTGGACTGGTGGAAAAGAGACGGGTATGCAACGGATGGAGAGCAAGGGAAAGAAGGAAGAAAAATTTAAGATTAGGTTCCCATCTGCCATATGCATATCAAACCGCTTCATCGGATGATATGAAGGGGTTAAAATTTTCTATATCTAAGGAGGCTGAAAATGAAAAAACTATACGATTCCGCCGATCTTGAAAGAAAGGAAAACCGTACTCCCCATTACCATTTTACCTGGGGCGGAATGATCATTCCTTCGGTTTTTGCAATTGTCGTTCTGGGCGTTATTTTTTTTCTGGCAAAATAAATTTAATACAATCAAGCGGACACAATTGGCTTAAATAGAAACGGAAATGGTGCAGGGATAAAAACATTCCATGGAAAATGGTCGGGGCGGAGAGATTCGAACTCCCGACATCCTGCTCCCAAAGCAGGCGCGCTACCAGACTGCGCTACGCCCCGAATCAATAAACACAATCAGAATAAATATCATTTTTAGACCTTTGCCGCAAGAACATTTATTGGCCCTGATCCTCCATCAAGGTACCGCCTGCTTCGTTGCCTTTGGTCATTCCTCCCTGCGGAGTATGGTTTATACGACTCAGTCGTCGCTCCTTGGCGCCTTACATCCGGCACCTTGCTGGAAGGCCAGGCAAGAGCGCTATACTCATGGGATTTCTAGGACCATAAAAATTATGCAGTGGATTTGAGTTGATTTTACGGGTTGGAGGGCAGAGTTTTTAATATTCGATCGATTCCCCGGGAAATGGCTTCGGAAAACCGGGTCAATACAGCTTCCCGGTTTTCCGGGGCTGCAAGTATTGAAAGGGAAAAGGGTTCCATGACAAGGGCGGGCATGAGGGTGCCTTCCAGGACAGGGGCAGGGGCAGGGACAACAGAGACTTTTATTGCCTGTCCGCTTAAGGCGTTTGACAAAACGGCTGCCGCCTTTCTGCTTTCTGCCTGGAGAATGAGGGGCTGATCCCGCCAGGAATCCGGCTGGCTTGAACGGCTGCCCCCGGGGTTATCAAAATAAAAGATCATCCCGGGCCCAATCTTTCTCCCGTGGAGGTGGAGGCTGAGAAAGAAATCTGCCCGGTTCTGGTTGGCATGGGCGGCCCGTTCGGCCGGGGGAATCTGGATATCCTCGGTTCTTGTGAGCCGGACATTGTACCGGTTGTCCAGGAGTCTGGCAATCTGTTTGGCCAGGGCCAGGGTCGCTTCTTTTTCATTGGGTCCGGAAGAGGCGGCAATGCCGGTATCCGAGCCCCCGTGTCCCGGGTCAATGACAAGGGTTTTCTGGGTGGTTCTGATGGACTGGGCCGCCCGCAGAGAATCGGATGAAATTCCCGGGGCCGCCAAAAACAAGAGGGCCATCAGGATTCGGAGGGCGAGTTTGGTCAATTTTCTTGACACCTTTATATTGAAGCGTTATCTTAATAAACTTTATTAAAAATGTTTGTATTAGTTTTTTGTGATATTTATGTCATAAATTTTTTTATTTTTAAAGAATTGTTTTTTACGCAATTGGACAGGACGGAAACATGCAGGTAAAAATCGAAGATCAGAGCAGTGTGAAAAAAAAGCTCTCTTTTGAAATTCCCAAGGAAAAAGTGACCAAGGAACTGAACAAGGCCTATAATGAACTGAAGAAAAAGGCCGATGTCAAGGGGTTCAGAAAAGGCAAGATTCCGAGAAAGGTTCTGGAGAACAGGTTTTCCAAGGATGTCCATGCCGATGTGACTCCCCGGCTCATCCAGGATTCATTTGTGGAGGCGGTCCGGGAACATGAATTGAATGTGGTCGGAGCCCCCCAGATGGATCCCCCGGATCTGACTCCGGACCAGGCCTATACCTTTGACGTGGTTGTCGAGATTAAGCCTGAGCTTGAGGATATTGATTTCCAGGGAATTGAACTTGAGAAGAACAAATATCAGGTTTCCGATGATGAGATCCAGGCCCAGATCAGCATGATTCAAAAGACCATGGCCAAAAAAGAGCCGGTAAAAGAAGAACGTCCTGTCAAAGAGACGGATTTTGTTCTCATCGACTATGAAGGATTCCTGGACGGGGAAGCCTATGATAAGACCCCGAAAATTGAAAATTATGTTATGGGTATCGGGCAGGGAGTGCTGCCGGAAGAATTCTCCGAAAAACTGATCGGGACCATTCCCGTGCAGGACCTTGAGGTCGAGGTCTCCTATGCAGAGGATTTCCATGATGAAAATCTCAAGGGAAAAACCATCCTTTACAAGGTGACCCTCAAGGAAATCCAGGAAGAGATTCTGCCCGAAATCAACGATGATCTGGTCAAGGATCTGGGTAAATTTGAAACCCTTGAAGAGGTAAAGGATTCCATCCGGGAAAACCTTGAAAAGGGATATGCCCAGCGGATCAAGCATGAGATGAGTGAACAGGTCTTTCAGCATTTGCTCAAAAAAGTGGAATTCGAAATCCCCGAGGCCTTGATTGAGGGCGAGCTCAACGGCATTATCTCCGAGGCGGAACAGGCCTATGCCCAGAACAATACCAGTCTGGAAGAGGCGGGCCTGAGCCGGGATCTTTTAAAGACCCAGTACAGGGATGTGGCCGAAAAACAGGCCCGGCGCCATGTAATCCTGGAAAAGGTGATTTCCCAGGAAAATCTGGATCTTGACGAAGAAGAACTGAACAAGAGCTTTGAGGAGATGGCCCAGGGCATGAATGCCAGCGTGGACGCCATAAAGAACTTCTTTCAGATGGACCCGAGACAGCTTGAATATTATAAGCATACCCAGCTTGAAAAAAAAGCAGTTGACCTTATAATAGAAAAAGGCAGCGTAACCGAGGTCGACCCCAAGGCTGCCGAGGAGGATTCCAAGGAAGAACCCGAGGAAGCTCCGTCCGGGGAAAAGGCCTAACCTGACCTGATTTTAATCTGAATGTAACCGGATTAAAAAAACGATAATGAAAAAGGAGCCAAAACCGTGCCTCTAATTCCAATGGTTGTTGAACAGAGCAACAGGGGTGAGCGTGCATACGATATTTACTCCCGTCTTTTAAAAGACCGGATTATTTTCCTGGGATCTGCCATAGATAATGAAATTGCCAACCTGATTGTGGCCCAGATGCTCTTCCTGGAATCGGAAGACCCTGAAAAAGATATCAGTTTTTATATCAACTCACCGGGCGGGGTGGTCACCGCCGGCCTGGCCATCTATGATACCATGCAGTATATCAAGCCCGACGTGACAACGGTCTGCATCGGCCAGGCCGCGAGCATGGGAGCCCTTCTCATGGCAGCCGGTGCAAACGGCAAGCGGATCGCCCTGCCCAATTCCAGGATCATGATCCATCAGCCGTTGGGAGGAGCCCAGGGCCAGGCCACTGACATCAAGATCCAGGCCACTGAGATCCTGAGAATGAAAGACAACCTGAACGAGATCCTGTCTTCCCATACCGGACAGAAACTCGAAAGAGTGGCTGAGGATACGGAACGGGATTTTTTCATGTCCGGGCCCGAAGCCAAGGAATACGGGCTGATTGACAGGGTGGTTGCCGATAGAAGCGAGTTGGAGAAAGAAACCCAGGAGCCAGCGGAGGATTAGTCGTCTATGGCAAAGAAAGATGAACCCAATGATCAGTTTTTCTGCTCTTTTTGCGGAAAGAATCAAAAGGAAGTCAAGAAGCTCATTGCCGGTCCCAGTGTCTATATCTGCAACGAATGTATAAAGCTGTGCGGCGAGATCATCGAGGATGAGGAAAAAGAAAAGACAGATGATAAGATCGGGCCCCAGGATTTCCCGGTGCCCAAGAAGATCAAGGAGCAGCTTGATTCCTATGTGATCGAACAGGACCGGGCCAAAAAGGTCCTGTCCGTGGCCGTTTACAACCATTATAAGCGCCTGGCCTCCCATATTGAAAAACGGGATGACGATGTTGAAATCCAGAAGAGCAATATCCTGATCATCGGGCCCACGGGGTGCGGGAAGACCCTTCTGGCCCAGACCCTTGCCCGGTTCCTGGACGTTCCCTTTGCCATAGCCGATGCCACGGCCCTGACCGAAGCCGGGTATGTGGGGGAGGATGTTGAAAATATCGTGCTCTCCCTGGTTCAGAACGCGGACTATGATATTGAAAAGGCCCAGAAGGGAATCATCTATATCGATGAAATCGATAAAATTTCCCAGCGGGGCGATAATCCCTCCATCACCCGGGATGTCTCGGGCGAGGGGGTCCAGCAGGCCCTGCTCAAGATCATTGAAGGAACCGTTGCCTCCATTCCCCCCAAGGGCGGAAGAAAACATCCCCAGCAGGACTACGTAAAGGTGGATACCTCCAATATCCTCTTTATCTGCGGGGGAACCTTTACCGGCCTTGAAAAGGTGGTGGAAAGACGGATCACCAAAAAAAGCATGGGATTCGGGGCCAAGATCGCCGATAAAAAAGATGTCAAGATCGGGGAACTCCTGGAAAAGCTCAAACCCGAGGACCTGATCAAGTTCGGGCTGATTCCTGAATTTTTGGGAAGACTGCCCATAATCACCTCCATCGGCGAGCTCAACGAATCCTCCCTGGTGAAGATCCTGACCCAGCCTAAAAATGCATTGGTGAAGCAATACCATCAGCTTTTCAAGGTAGAGGGAGTGGACCTCCAGTTTACCGATGAAGCCTGTGAGGCCATGGCCAAGGAAGCTGTGGCAAGGAAATCCGGGGCCAGGGGACTTCGGGCCATCATGGAAGAGACCATGCTGGATATCATGTATGAGATTCCTTCCATGGAAAATGTCCGGGAATGCGTGGTGGGTGAAGAAGTCGTGCTCAAGAACGAACCCCCCATTCTTCTCTATGAACAACCCAAGAAACAAGCCTGATAACAGGTACGAATGATCAATATCTCCAAATTTTTTCACCAGGACGGCACCGAGAGTATTAAAAAAACACTGCCCCTGGTGCCCCTGAGAGATATGGTGCTCTTCCCCCACACCACCACATCGGTGTTTGTGGGCAGGGAAAAGTCCATCAACGCCCTGTCAGAGGCCATGGCCCAGGACAAAAAGATATTTCTCACCACCCAGAAAGATCCTGAAGTTCTTAAACCCAATATCCAGGACATCTTCCAGGTCGGAACCGAAGCCAAGATCACCCAGCTTCTCAGGTTGCCCGACGGCACGGTCAAGGCCCTGGTTGAGGGGTGCGAACGGGGAAAAATCGTTAAACTGAGCGATGAAAATAATCTGCTGATGGTGGAGTATATCCCGGTTCCGGAAAAGCCCCTGCCCCAGGATGTGGCAGAGGCGGCCAAGCGGACCGTGGAAGAGGCTTTTCAGCAGTATTCCACCATGTCCGGTGCCGTATCCAAGAGTTTTTTCAAAAGCCTGGAAGCCCTGGAACCCCATGAATCAAGATACTCCGATACCATTGCCTCCCAATTGCCCTTTAAGGTGGCGGACAAGCAGCGCCTCCTGGAATGCGGCGATATTGAGGAGCGGTACTTTCTTTTACTCAAGCTGATCCAAAAAGAGACCCAGGTTTTTTCCATGTCCCAGAAGATCAAGGGCCGGGTTAAGGAGCAGATGGAAAAGCTCCAGAAACGCCATTACCTCAATGAGCAGATGAGGGCCATTAAAAAGGAGATGGGCGAGGATCCGGGGTCCGGTGAATTTCAGGACCTGGAGAAGAAGATAAGAAAAAAGCGGATGTCCAAAGAGGCGGCCGGGGTGGTCAGAAAAGAGCTGGAAAAGCTCAAAATGATGTCCCCCATGTCCTCGGAAGCCACGGTGGTCAGGAACTACATTGACTGGCTCATTGCCCTTCCCTGGTTCAGAAAAAGCCGGTCCAAGATCGATTTGAAAATGGCCGAGGCCATCCTGGAAAGGGATCATTACGGGCTGGAAAAACCCAAGGAAAGAATCCTTGAGTACCTGGCCGTTCAAAAACTGGTGAAAAGGATCAAGGGCCCTATCCTCTGTCTGGTGGGGCCTCCGGGTGTGGGCAAGACCTCTTTGGTCCGGTCCGTGGCATCGGCCACGGGACGCTCCTTTACCCGGATATCCCTGGGGGGGGTCCGGGATGAGGCGGAAATCCGGGGCCACAGAAGAACCTATGTGGGCGCCATGCCCGGTAAGCTGATCCAGACCCTGAAAAAAGTGGGGTACAATAATCCTGTATTCTGTCTGGACGAAATCGATAAGATGACCTCGGATTTCAGGGGAGATCCTTCCTCTGCCCTTCTGGAGGCGCTGGACCCCGAGCAGAACAGGAACTTTAACGACCACTACGTGGAAGTGGATTACGATCTGTCCGAGATTCTATTCATCACCACGGCCAATACCCTGTACGATATTCCGGCCCCCCTGCGGGACCGGATGGAGATCATACAGATCCCGGGGTATACAGAGTATGAAAAAGTAAAAATCGCCACCGGGTATCTCATCCCCAAGCAGCTCAAAGAAAACGGTCTGGACGAATCCGATGTCCTGTTCTCCAAGAATGCCGTGCACGGCATTATCAAGGGCTATACAAAAGAGGCCGGGGTCAGGAACCTGGAAAGGGAGATATCGTCGGTTTTAAGAAAAATAGCCACAAAAATCGTCAGGACGGACAAGCGCAAGCTTTGCCATATCACCGCCGTAAACCTGCATAAATATCTGGGACAGGTCCGTTTTCGGGACAGTGCCCTTGAAAAGGACAATAAAACCGGTATTGTGACCGGTCTTGCCTGGACCCAGGCCGGAGGCGAACTGCTGACCATTGAGGCGGTGACCATGCCGGGCAAGGGAAATGTCATGGTTACGGGAAAGCTGGGAGATGTCATGAAAGAGTCTTCCCAGGCCGCCGTGTCCTATGTCAGGTCCAGAAGCAAAATCCTGGGGATCAAGGAAGACTTTTACAAGGATCTGGATATCCATATCCATGTGCCCGAAGGGGCCATCCCCAAGGACGGGCCGTCTGCCGGCATTGCCATGTGCACGGCCGTGGTTTCCATTCTCACGGGAAAACCCGTGGACCGGAACGTGGCCATGACCGGAGAGATCACCCTCAGGGGAAGGGTGTTGCCCATCGGCGGGGTTAAGGAAAAACTCCTGGCAGCCCACGCCAACGGGATTAAAAAGGTCCTGGTTTCAGGGGAGAACAAAAAGGATATCCATGAGATCCCCAATGCCATCCAGAAGCAGCTTGAAATTGTATTTGTCGACGATATGGCCCAGGTCCTGGAAAACGCCCTGGTGGAGTAGAACCGGATCCGGCCGGAAAGGGATGATTCTTATCCCTCGAGCATGGAGAGAAACTCCGACATGGCCGAAATCTCATCCTTTACCGCAATCTTTCTTCTGATCTGAACCACCCTTTCATGTTCTTCCCTGTCCATGAGCAGGTCTTCCTTCCGGGTTCCGGATTTGTTGATATTGATGGCCGGCCAGATCCTCTGTTCGGCACATTCCCTGGAAAGAAAAAGGTCCATATTGCCGGTTCCCTTGAACTCCTGGAAGATGATATCGTCCATCCTGGAGCCCGTGTCCACGAGAATGGTGGCGACAATGGTCAGGGAGCCTCCGTTTTCCAGTTTCCTGGCTGCCCCGAATATCTTTCTGGGAAATTCCATGGCATTGGCGCCCAGGCCTCCGGTCATGGTTTTGCCGTGACTGTCCGTATCCGCGTTAAAGGCCCGGGTCATCCGGGTAAGGGAGTCAATGAAAACAACGGCGTCCTGCCCGATCTCCGCGCATCGGATGGCCGTATGCATGGCAAGCCGGGTCATCCTCATGTGCTGGCCGATCTGCTGGTCCGCCGAAGAATATAGAACATTGGCCTGGGTAAGGGCTCTCTGGAAGTCGGTCACCTCTTCGGGACGTTCATCCACAAGAAGGATAAATACCTTGGCATCGGGATGGTTTAATACGATGGAATTGGCCATGTGGCTCAAAAGGGTTGTCTTGCCGGATTTGGGGGGAGAAATGATCAGGCCCCTCTGGCCCATGCCGATGGGAACAATCATATCCAGGGCCCTGCCGGTGAGATCATCCTCATTCTGGGTCAGGTAATACCGTTCATGGGGGTTGATGCTGGTCTGTTCCTGGAGCATGGGAATGGCGTTAAAATCTTCAGGAGAGAGATGATTGATGGTCTCAACGACGTTCAGGGCCAGATTCGGGTTGCTGGGGCCTTTTTTCTCCCCATACCCTTGAATAAAGCTTCCTTCACGCAGATTCAGCTTTCGGATAAGTGTGTTTGAAACATAGGGGTTTTCAGGCCGGGGTTGAAAATTATCTTCAATATCCCGTAAAAATCCAAACCCTTTGTCCATTATCTCCAGGTATCCCTGAATCGGTTCCATGTCAACTCCTATCAAAATAAAATTTTTAACGATAAAAACGACTTAAGGATTAGCTGTTTTTTCCAGGGACTGAGTGTCTCGGAAGAAAAGAAAAGATAGTCCTGTTTCAAATTTTATCGGATATTATGATCTTTAAGAATATAACATGTAAATCTGATTCTTGCAAGCCGGTGCGGAAGAATCGATGATTCAGCCCCTTCTTTTTTCAAATCGGATCCGGCAAATCCTCCGGTCGGATTCAAAGGGTCCCTGGTTTCGGGACAAGCTTTTTGCGCCTTATTCGGATTAATTTTTAAAACCGGAATTTCTCTTAAAATTTGCTTGACACCCAAAATGATTGCTGGTATAAAGGCTTCTGTTTTTCGGGCGATTAACTCAGTTGGGAGAGTGCAACCCTTACAAGGTTGAAGTCGCAGGTTCAAGCCCTGCATCGCCCACCAGAAAGCAGCAGGATACGGGGGTGTAGTTCAGTTGGTTAGAACGCTTGCCTGTCACGCAAGAGGCCGCGAGTTCGAGTCTCGTCACTCCCGCCACCATAAAGCAAAAGGCTTTTCAGATGATTCTGAAAAGCCTTTTGCTTTATGGATCTAATCCAGGCGGGTGAAGCAGGGGGCGGTACGGGGAATCTTTGTGATGAAGACATCAGGTAAATTCATCGATTCCGATCCCGCCGGATCAAATTCTTATCTTTTCGCTCTCAGTTCCTCTATTATGGCCTGCCCCATTTCCTTTGTGTTGACAGGCTTTGCGGAAGGTCCGGCAAGGTCCGCTGTGAGGATCCCATTTTCCAGAACTCTGGAAATGGCTTTTTCAATAGCATCGGCCGCCTCTGCGTATCCAAAGGTGTACCTGAGCATCATGGCTCCGGACAGGATCTGGGCGATGGGGTTGGCAATGCCCTTTCCGGCAATATCCGGAGCAGATCCTCCGGCGGGTTCATATAGGCCGAATTTATCCTCGTTGAGGCTGGCCGAGGCGAGAAGTCCCATTGAGCCCGTGATCATGGCGCATTCATCTGAAATGATGTCCCCGAACATATTGCCGCAGAGGAGCACATCAAATTGTCTGGGGTTTCTCACCAGCTGCATGGTGGCATTGTCGACGTAGATATGGTTCAGTTCCACGTCCGGGTACTTTTTGGCAATTTCAGTGACCACTTCCCTCCAGAGCACCATGGAGAAGAGAACATTGGCCTTGTCCACCGAGGTGACCTTCTTTTTTCTCAATCGGGCCGCCTCAAAGGCCATCCTGGCAATCCGTTCGATTTCAAACCGGGTATAGACCATGGTGTCAAAGGCCTTTTCTTCTTTTCCCGACCCTTCCCTTCCCTTGGGCTCCCCAAAGTAGATTCCCCCGGTCAGTTCACGGATACAGAGGATATCAAATCCGTCCCGGACGATCTCGGGTTTCAGGGGGGATGCCGAGGCCAGGCTGGGGAAGACCTTGGCCGGTCTGAGGTTGCAGTATAGGTTAAATGTCTTTCTCAGGGGCAGCAGGGCGCCTCTTTCGGGCTGTTGTTCCGGCGGCAGATTTTCCCATTTGGGTCCGCCCACAGAACCGAATAAAATGGCATCGCTTTCCCGGCATAGATCCAGGGTGGCATCGGGAAGGGCTTTTCCGTGACTGTCAATGGCAGCTCCGCCCACATCGGCAAACTGGTATTCCATCCTAAAATCGAAAAGGGTTCCGGCGGTTTCAAGGATATTCACGGCCTGGGCCATGACCTCGGGTCCGATTCCGTCACCCGGCAGTACAGCTATCTTGTTCAAGTCGATCTCCTTGTTTATTATGGTTGGCCGTTATTCTATAGTAAATGAATAATTATGCAATCATTTTTTAAGTTATCATTAATTAAGTTTAACTATACTGGATTCATTTTTATGTAAAAGAGTCTTCCCATATGCCAGGGATGGGATGAAAATCCCGGATGTAATGGAGAGGCAAGACAAACCTGTCATTCCTTATACTGGCGGGGAAAAGGCGAGCGAAAAGGAATTAAAAATAAAAAACCAAGGCGGTTTTCTGCCTTGGTAAATGGGGTGTAAAGAAAGGGTCAGACCCTCATCACCCGGGTAGCGGATAGCCCTTTATCATTTTCCTGAATTTCAAACTCCACGGTCTCTCCCTCGGAAAGGGTCTTGAAACCGGTCATTTCAATGGCTGAATAGTGGACAAATACATCTTCACCATCTTCCTGTTCAATAAACCCAAAGCCTTTTTTCGAATTGAACCATTTGATCTTTCCTTGCATCAAAACCAGCCCTCCCTCTGAAGTTTTTAGTTCTCCTCATGAGATCTGCCTTTTAAATCGGAGTAAATATTTTCTCCGGATAATATCTAATTGCCTTATTATCGAATTTTAAAAAAAGCAAGAAAAAAAAGGAGGCTGACAACTCAGCCTCCTTTTTGTGGGTTTGAAACCGGTTTTACTTTAGCTTATCTTCTATTTCCATATTCTGCATAGGACATGGCCACCAGTCTGTAGACCAGGTGAGCCATTTTTGAAAAGGGCAGGAATGCAAACAGATTGAAAATGGCGATCAGATGCACCCAGTAGATGAAATATGAGACATACTCCAAATGGGCCAGACGGGCCATTTCAGTCAGCAGACCGGTGAGTCCCAGGATAAAGACCACTCCCAGGATAAACCAGTCTTTATACGCCGTGACCTGGTCTTTGTTGTCCAGCCTGTTTTTGATCATGATCCCCGACCCGATCACCAGAGCCACACCGGCGATGTTGGCCAGCCACTTGATGGGGTTGAGCTGGGGATAGGGCCCGGGATAATTGCCCAGGTAAAGCATCATTCCGCAAACAGCGGTAACAATGAAAAGCCCGATAAAAGAATAAAGCACCATCATGTGCGGGGTGGCCCTTTCCTTGTTGGCTTCACATTCATTGAATTTTTCATGCTTGAGTACCGTGGGAATGACCCGGAAAAAGGCCTGAACCAATGCCTTGTAATCCACGGATGTCTTGTCTGTTTTACCTTCCAGCACGGCATTGTTGTGAATATCGTCAATGAACCGTTTCAGGGCCAGCAGGAAAACAATGGTAACGAGTCCTGCCGTGGGTATGAAAGTCATATCCACAAACCAGGTGGATACGAAGTTGGCATGGGCGATGACATGTTCTACACCTTCATGGGCGTGGGACCAGTTAAGCCGGCCCCCAAGACCGCCCCCGAAAAGGGCGTTGAAGATCTTGGTCATGGTGTCGCCGAAGTTCATGGTGATAAAGGCCAGGATGGCAAACCAGACGGCGGGAATCCCGATGAGAAAGGGCAGTTTTTTGGGATCGTTTACAGCCTTGGCCAGGGCCTTGGGAGTGGCATATTCGGTAATGGCTGCAGATCTGACCGCGGACAATACGTCACCGGGAGCCGCGCCTCTGGGGCACAGATCGGTACAGTCGCCGCATTGATGGCAAAGCCAGATATCCCCGTTGCCGATGAGTTTATCTTTCAGGCCCCAGGATGCGGCGATCATTTCCTTTCTCGGGAAAGGACTGTCTTCGGGTGCAATGGGACAGGCAACGGAACAGGTGGCGCATTGAAAACATTTTTTCAATGTTTCTCCACCCAGGCCCCTTACCTGGGCAATAAACCCCAGATCCGGTTGAGCAATATATTTTTCAGACATATTTACATACCTCCATATGGTTGTTTCGGTATACGATGATTAAAATCCTTTGAACGGGTTCGGACCCAGGTCTTCGACTTCTTCAACAAAGGCATTGATAATTTCAGGGAGTTTATCATATTCGTCAATGGCAATTTCTGCAAAGGCCACGCGCTCTTCTTCAAGGGCCAGACTTGCCAGGGCATCCCCGATTTTCTTTACCCGGACTTCAGCGAGTTCAGATCCTTTGACAAAGTGGCACTGGTAGTCGTCGCCGTGCTTGCATCCGATGAGGATAACACCGTCCATACCCTGGGCCAGAGCATCCTTGATCCAGATGGTATTTACCGAACCCAGGCAGCGTACCGGAATGAACCTGACATTGGGAGAATAGTCAATCCGGTTCATTCCCACCATATCCAGGGCAGGAAAGGCATCGTTTTCGCAGATCAGGGCCAGGAACCGTAAAGGCGGCTCGTCAAAGTCGTCCTCGGAGGGGACGCCCACGGCCTTTACCTGGGAACCGATACTGTCAATGGAGTAATCGGCAAAGGAGATGATTCTTTCAGGGCAGGCACCCATGCAGGTACCGCAGCGGCGGCATCGTGTGGGATTGGCCTTGGGAGTTCCCTTTTCATCGTCATCCAGGGCGCCGAATGGACATTCAACCGTACATCTCTTGCACTGGGTGCATCTCTGGAAAAAGAATTCCGGGTAAGTCATGTCCCCGGAGCGCGGATGAACCGCCATGCCCCGGTTGGCGCTTTCAATGCACTGGATGGCCTTGAGTGCAGCTCCGGAAGCATCTTCAACGGACTCTTCAATGGTCATGGCCCGCCGGACGGCACCGGCCGCGTAAATACCGGTTCTCTGGGTTTCATAGGGGAAGCAGATATAGTTGGAGTCGGCATACTGGCCAAAGATATCATTGTCCCTGAAACCGGGGCCCTGGCGGTAGGCCAGGTTAACAATGGGATCATCCTTGGTGGCAGGCACCATGCCTCCGGCCACAACCACCAGGTCGGCCTGAATGGCCAGATTCTCGCCCAGGAGGGTATTGGTTGCATTTACCGCCAGTCCGTTTCCCTGGCTGGCAACTTCGGTCACCGCCCCTTTGGTCATGAAAATCCCGTCGTCCTGCTGCATGCTCTTGTAAAAGTTTTCCTGGAGTCCCGGGGTTCTCATGTGCTGGTAGATCACATAGGCTTTTCCATCCGCATAATCTTCCCGGACGTATTTGGCCTGCTTCAGGGCCACCTGGCTGGTAACCGAACCGGCATACTCGAAATCCGCATCATCTTCGTCCTTGCCGGGGGACTGGATAAAGACCACGTTCTTGGCCTCTTTCCCGTCGGACGGGCGGACGATTTTGCCCCTGGCTGCAATCTCCTCAAATTCGTGGTTGGTAATCACGTCGGGCAGATCAATTCCCAGGTGTTCAAAGGCCTCCCCTTCCAGGGTGGCGGGGCGCCATCCGGCAGCCAGGACAACGGCTCCGTAAAGTTCGCCCTTGGGATCCAGCTGGAGGATGTCTTCCCGGCCCTCGTTGTATTCAAGATACTTTGCATGGGCGGTTTCCGCATCCAGTTCCTTGCCGCTTTCATCCACAAGCATCTCTTCTGGAAGGGGGAAGGGTACGTCAAAGGGAATCTTTTCACCCGGTTTTTTGAAGGTCACGGTGAACTCTCCGGGCTGACCGGCGATACGGGCCACTTCGCAGTTGGTCCTCACCTCGATATTGGAAAAGGTCCCGATTTCCTGGATCATGGAATCCACCACAGGGGCCTGGAGAGACTCAAACGGTTCTGCCACAGGCATCTGGCTTCTGAGCTTGGCAGCATAACCGCCCAGGGCTTCGGTCTTTTCGACGATGGTGACCTCATAGCCGGTTTTGGCTGCGTCCAAAGCCGCTGCCATACCGGTGACGCCTCCGCCCAGAACCAGGATCTTTTTGGAAAAGGACTCTGTCTTGTAGGCCTCGGGCAGCTTTACTTTTTCAACCCGGATCATGCTCATTTTGATATAGTCTTCCGCCTTCATCTGGACGACATCAAAATGTTCTTCGTCTTCCTTTTGTTCTTCGGTAAGGGCCGGGTAGGTTTCCCTTGAGTGGGGCCATACCACGCCTTCCCTCAGGTTTGTCCTCTCGACAATGCAGCCGGGGAAATTGAAAGTATCAAAGTTGACCCTTCTGGAACAGGCTCCGATGACCATGGTATTGACCTTGCCGTCATCGATGTCCTTCTGGATCAGATCCACACCTTCTTTGGAGCACAGGAAGGGATGGGTGGTGCAGTTAACTCCCTCTTCATCCGGAACATCCACCAGGGCTTCCATGTCGAGGGTATCTCCGATTCCACAGCCTGTGCAGATATATACGCCGTATTTTTTATCCATGGTTTTCGCTACCTCCTTACAAGGGTCTGAATGGCTTTGAGAGCCATGCCGGTGGCATTCTGGTTAGATGTAACAACATCGGCCGGCTTGTTGGCACAGCCTGCTGCGAACATGCCGCCTTTGGAAAAGTCATTCACGATAAAGCCTTCTTCGTTATAGGTCAGGTCTGCGGCAGGTTTATCCACCGCGGCCGTGGGCTGCATGCCCGTGGCCAGCACAAGCATGTCCACGGTCTGTCTGACCTTGTCACCGGTAATGGTGTCTTCGGCGACCAGGTTGATGTTCCCGGTACCGGCTTCTTCGCTGACTTCGGCCACCTTCCCCTTAATAAAAAAGATGTTTTCGTCTTCTTTGAGTTTGGCATAAAAGTTTTCATACTTTCTGCCCGGGGATCTCAGGTCGATATAGTAGATATAGATCTTGGCATCCGGGTACTGGGCCCTCAGATATGTGGCATGCTTCAGGGAAGCCATGCAGCAGATATAGGAGCAGTAGGACAGATGGTTTTCATCCCGGGAACCAGCACATTGGGCAAAGGCGATGGTTTCAGGTTCCTTGTCATCCGAGGGACGAAGGATCTTGCCTCCGGTGGGACCGTTAAGGGAGGCCAGCCTTTCCAGCATCATATTGGTGACGACGTTCTGATAGCGGCCAAATCCCAGGTTGTCGATCTTTGTGGCGTCATAGGGCTGCCAGCCGGTGTTCCAGACAATGGCTCCGACCTTGAGATCAAAGGTCTTTTCTTCCATGTCAAAATCAACGGCATCGTATTTACAGGCCTCTTTAACTTTTTCACGGTCATCGGTGCTCATGGCCGGATCCATAACATACCTCTGGGGGAATGCCATGTTATGGGGCAGGTAGGCGGCCTTTCTTCTGTCCATGCCAAAATTGAACTCATTGGAAATTTCAGTTTCACAGACCGCAGCACATTCTCCGCAGGCCGTACAATTTTCATTGACATACCTTGGAGCGGTCCTGACACTTACCGTGTAATCCCCGGGAGCGCCTTCCACCTTCTGTACTTCAGACAGGGTGAATACCTTGATGTTCTTGTTGTCCTTGATTCTTCTGTAGTTGATCTCCAGTCCGCATGTGGGCGGGCAGAGTTTGGGGAAGTAGTGTTTGAGCTGGGTGACTCTTCCGCCAAGGGATGCTTCCTTTTCCACAAGGAAGACCTCATACCCCACTTCGGCAGCTTCCAGGGCAGTTGTAAGGCCGCTGATTCCACCACCAACCACCATAATGCTTCCTGTCATCGGGGCTGAATTATCTGTTGTCATGCTGTCCCTCCGTGCATTTGAGTTATATGTAATCGTTATTATGTTATTGGTAACATGCCTTTTTCCAGGCACCCTCTCTCCTATTTTCTAATGACATCAACCACTTGAAAAGCCCTTCTGACAGGCCCGGTTCATATCCTTACAAAAGAGGAGACAGGAAGAAGTCCCAAAAAAAGACCTATAATCTGAAAAAACCCCCAGGTGCTGGTAGGCCAGCACCTGGAGGTTAATAACGCTCAGAATCGTACTTTAAGGTCGATCTTCAACGCTAGTCGGAGATAATCTTGACATACGGTTCTTTTTTCAGAGTCCATTCGTTGGTCTCTTTGTTGTATGATGAGTTGGTAAAGCAGAACCACTCGTCGTCATTCTGACCCATGAAGTCGCCTCTGTAGTAGAAACCAGGGTATCTTGATTCTTCACGGAACTGGATGTGACGGGTATGGGCCTGAACCGTGTAGAGACGATGGGTGATTTCCCATGCTCTCATCAGTTCATGCAGGTCACCGGCGGCAATTTTCTCAAGGTCTTCACGGAACATTTCAAACAGTTCCATGAGGATCTCAAGGTTTTTACCGGAAGTCATGTAGAAGGTTCCGGTACCTGCACCGTACTCATTGGTCATCTTCATAAGACGCATGGCCATGCCGGCAGGTTTGCAGTAATTCGGGTTAACGTCAGTGGCCGTTGTGTAATCACAATGGTCAAGGTAGTTTCTGACCGGTTTGTAAACCATGTCAACCAGTTCCTGATCGGTTTCTTTGAAACCGCTAACCTTGTCGCCTTCGGCTTTCAGGTACTGAAGCATGGACTTGGCAATGATACGGCCTTCAGCATGGGAGCCGGAAGAGAACTTATGACCGGAGCAGCCAACGCCGTCACCGGCAGTAAACAGACCCTTGACAGTGGTCATTCTGTTGTAACCCCATTTGTAGCTGTCAGGGACCCAGTCTTCTTCGGGACCGGAGCACCAGAGACCGCAGCAGCCGGAGTGGGAACCCAGCAGGTAGGGCTCGGTGGGCATGATTTCAGAGTCTTTTTTCTCAGGCTCTGTGTTGGTGGCGCACCAGAGGCCGGCCTGGCCAACGGACATGTCAAGGAAATCTTCCCAGGCTTCTGATTCAAGATGCTTGAGCTCTTTCTTGCTCATGGTTTCACCCAGAGCGGCCAGGGCTTTTGAGGTTTCCATGATGATGGGACCGCGGCCTTCTTTGTACTCTTTCATCATGAGATGGTTTCTCAGGCAGGTGGGAGTAACAGCAGCTGTTCCGTAAGGAGCATATTTTTCAAGCTCTGCTTTGGCATCATCGGAACCGGCATAGTTTTCACCGATGCCGTTAACGGTTTTGGCTTTAAAGAGAAGGAACCATGCACCAACAGGTCCGTAACCATCTTTAAAACGAGCCGGGGTGAAACGGTTTTCCATCATGGAAAGTTCGGCACCTGCTCTAAGAGCCATGGTATAAGTGGAACCAGCGTTCCATACGGGATACCATGCACGGCCTTTACCTTCAGCAACGGAACGGGGCTGGTAAATATTAACCGCGCCACCGCAGGCAACCATCATCACCTTTGCGTTGATGATGTAAACCTTGTTTTCACGTACGGAGAAACCGACTGCGCCGGCAACTCTTGAAGGATCGTCCTTGTCGTTGAGAAGTTCAACGATGAAGCATCTTTCAAGGATGTTTTCTTCGCCAAGGGCTTTTTTACCGGCTTCGGCGACGATTCTCTTGTAAGACTCACCGTTGATCATGATCTGCCATTTACCGGTACGGACCGGAGTGGCGCCGCCTTTAAGGGTACCGGCTTTCATTCCCTGTTTACCGTTGAGGTTTTTACCGTCATCGGTTTTTTTCCATACGGGAAGTCCCCATTCTTCGAAAAGATGAACTGAATCGTCAACGTGACGGCCCAGGTCAAAGATCAGGTCTTCACGAACGATACCCATAAGGTCGTTTCTGACCATACGGACATAATCTTCGGGTTTGTTTTCACCGATATAGGTGTTGATTGCAGACAGACCCTGGGCGACTGCGCCGGACCTTTCCAGGGCGGCTTTGTCGCAGAGCAGGATCTTTGTGTCGTCATCTGCCCATTTTTTGATCTCAAATGCAGTTCCGCAGGCAGCCATACCGCCACCGATGATCAGAACATCAACGTCTCTTTTCTCAACCTCAGGATCTCTAACAGCTTTGAGTTCTCCGACAGGTTTGTTAGGTAATGCCATTATATACCTCCAAAATTTTTAAAATAAAGTATCAAATAAAGATTTACGTATAAACTTATGCCAGCTCGGTGGGAGCCTTCAGTTCATAACCGTCTGCCTCTTCAGTGGAGAGCAGGCCGCTGTTAAGATCTTTACCTTTGAGGTCATCATAAGAGTTGGCCTCACCTTCGGGAGTGGTTCTGATGGGGAACTTAAAGCGTTTTACAACGCCGTTTCTAAACTTACAGGTCCACATCACATCCTCGGTACCCATCATGGGCACAACAGAAGCTCCCATGGGTACAAAGTCGGAGTATCCTCTGACTTCAATGGCCTGGGAAGGACAAATTTTTACGCAAGAATAGCATTCCCAGCACTGATCGGGTTCCTGGTTGTATGCTTTCATTTCGTTGGGATCAAGAACCATCAGGTCATTGGGGCAGATGTACATACATGCTGTTTTGTCCCCACCTTTGCAGCCGTCACATTTTTCTGCAATTACAAAAGATGGCATTTAAAATACCTCCATAAATTAAGTTAATCAAATTGCACAATACCGTTGTGCTGTTATCTTCTTTATAAATCTGTCTGGATCTGACACTTTCCAGACTGTGTGTTCTTTTAAGCAAATTTATGTACCATAATTAAAAATTCACTCATGGTGCAATGAATGAACAAACGGTACAGGCTCCGCATAAATGTTATGGAAATAGCACCCTCCCAAGGTTTTTGTCAAGAAAATTTGAAAAAAAAGATTTATCAATTCATTCAATTATATTGATGAACTTTCCCTCCACAATATATACTAAATTAATCTAAATTCGCCACCAGATATGGTGAGGCCGGAGCCGGGAAAATCATCTGGTAAAATGGGTGGTTTGCTGGTAATTTAAGGGGCAATTTGTTTGATCCGGATAGTATAATTTGGAATGGCAGATATAAAAAAGGAAAGTGATTGATGAGTGAAGATATGATCCCCTTGGGAATCAATGATCCCATGGAGTTTGGCTGCGGGGCGGAAAATCCCTGCTTTAACGAATGCTGCAGGGATTTGAACCAGGCCCTGACCCCCTATGATATCCTGAGGATGAAGAAGGCTTTGAAAATCAGTTCCCACTCTTTTTTAAGGGAATACACTTCAATGCACATCGGTCCGGAAACAGGTCTGCCCGTGGTGGAATTCAAACCCAATCCGGCCACGGGTCATGCCTGCCCCTTTGTCACTGAGAAGGGCTGTTCCGTCTATGAAGACCGGCCCGGATCCTGTCGGCTTTATCCCCTGGCCCGGGCCATTGCCAGAGACAGGGCCACGGGTGAAATCCGTGAGTATTTTGCTCTGATCAAGGAAGACCATTGTAAAGGGTTCGGCAAAAAAGAGGGCAGGACCGTGGGGAAGTGGCTTGAGGGTCAGCATGTGGGAGACCACAACCGGCAGAACGACAAGCTCATGGAATTGATCAGCCTCAAAAATCAGATCATGCCGGGAAGGCTGGAAGGGGCGGAATCCGACATTTTCTACCTGGCCCTCTACAACCTGGATGAGTTCAGGGATAAAATCCAAAATCAGGGTCTTCTGAAAGACCTGGTCCTGCCCCGGGATTTTGCGGAAAAGATAGCGGCCGATGATACCGCGCTCCTGGACTTCGGCATTGCCTGGGTAAAACACCGGCTCTTCGGCCGGGAGCTTAGATTCTGATCATGGATATTCAGGGAAAAATCGCCCTGGTGCTGGGGGCGGTCAAGGGGATTGGCAGGGGGATCGGACTGGCCCTGGCAGGGCAGGGTGCCTGCCTGGTCCTCACCCGCCATGACTGGGAAGATTCTTTCAATGAAATGGACCGGGTGTTTCAGGCCTCGGGAGCGACCCACCATATTCTGAAGGCCGACCTGAGGAATCCGGAGGAGATCCGTTCCCTGGCCCGGTTTATCCGGGAGAGGTACGGACGCCTGGATATTCTGATCAACAATATTGAACGCGGCGGATGGCCCACGGTTCACGGGGCCTATACCGAAGACCAGTGGGACCTGGAAATTGAAACCACCCTCAAGGCCAAACGCTGGGTTTTTGATGAGATGCTGCCCTTGCTCAGGTGCTCTGATGAGGCCGTTGTCATCAATATTTCATCCATTGCCGGATTGGTGGGAAGGACCGGACCGGCTGCCCTGGTTTTCAATGACGGGTATGCAGCCGCCAACCGGGGGATTCAGACGCTTACGGAAACCTGGGCCAGGATGGGAGCTCCCGGGATACGGGTAAACGAACTCATGCTCGGGATTTTTGAAACCCGCCACGGCCAAGGGACAAGGGGATGGCAAGAGGTCCTCACGGACATTGAGAAAAAATCTCTTGTTGATCATACCCTGGCCGGCCGGACCGGCCGCATTTCAGATGTGGTCAAAGCAGTCAACTTTATCATTAAGGACGCCCCCTATATGACCGGGACGGTTCTCCGCCTGGATGGCGGCTTTATCCTGGCCGGAGAAAGGGTTCCGCCCATGCCCAAGGGGATTGTCTGAGTCAAAGGCTGACGGATGTTTTTTTGTCAGCCGGATCGTCCCCCGGGCTTTTGTCTGCCCCTGAATTTTTGTCAAGGCGGGCAAGGGGATGAACACCCTGAATCTGCCGGCGGAAAATTGAAAAAAACAGGAAGATCAATTTTTTTGAAGGATATAGAATTCAGCCTCCCGCCCGGTACCGCCTATTTGTCCCGGACATGGGAGATGCCCCATTCATCCGGATAGAAAAGGAGGTAGGTCATTTGGTAACCCTAAGACAGCTTGAATTGTTTCTTTCCCTGGTAAAAACGCCCCATCTAAGCCAGGTTGCAAAAGATCACGGATTGACCCAATCTGCTGTTTCCATGTCCATCAAGGCCCTTGAGGAAACCCTGGGCAAGCCTCTGTTTGACCGGATTCATAAACGGCTGGTGGTCAACGAGAATGGCCGGTATTTTTACAGGATGGTGGATCCCCTCGTTTTCAGCCTCCGGGAAAGTGAAATGATGTTCAGGGATCAGGACCTGCTGGGGGATATCAAAGTCGGCGCCTCTTCTTCCATTGCCAACTATATCCTGCCCCAGATCATCTATGAGTTTGCGGAGAAATACGGAGGGGTGAGACTGGAAAAAATCACCGGAAATACAGAAGAAATCGCAAAACTCATTGAGGTTGGGGATGTGGATATCGGTTTTGTGGAAGCGGATTACAACAGCAGCGAGATTGAGCGTGAGGTTCTTGGGCTGGATGAACTTTACGTGGTGACCGGGGATAAGGATCTCGTCAGAGAAGCCGAGTACAATATGGAAGAGCTGCTGTCAAAACGGTGGATTTTCAGGGAGGAAGGATCCGGGACCCGGGAGGTATTTCTCTATTACATGGAAAAGTATAAAAAGAGGTTCAAACCTTTTTTGGAAGTCGGACACACAGAAGCGGTAAAATCAGTGCTGCAGAACAAGGGGGCGGTCAGCTGCCTTTCCAGAATATCGGTAATGAACGAACTCAATGCCGGCCAGTTGTTCCGTCTCAGGATAAAGGATTTCAAGTTTACCCGTTCCTTTTATACCATCTGGCATAAGAATAAATATTTCAGCTCAGTGCTCAAGAAGTTTCTTTACTATACAAAAGAGCGGTATGAAACCGTATATGAACGCCAGTCACATATCCATTGAGGTCAGAGGCTGTATCCGCCGGTTTTCTACCCTTTGAAGCCCTTGATCCTCAGCGAGTTCCCCACCACGGTCAAAGAGGAAAGCCACATGGCGATGGAGGCCAGTTCTGGTTTCAGGGTCAGGCCGAATGCCGGATAGAGCAGGCCTGCGGCAACCGGGATCATCAGTACATTGTAGAAAAAAGCCCAGAAGAAATTCTGCTTGATCACGGTCAGGGTCTTTTTCCCCAGACGGATGGCCGTGTCCACGTCCAGGGGATTGTTCTTCACCAGGACCACCTCTCCGGTCTCTTTGGCCACGTCGGTTCCGGATCCGATGGCAATGCCGATATCTGCCTGGGCCAGGGCAGGAGCGTCGTTGATCCCGTCTCCCACCATGCCGACCCTATATCCCTTTTGTTGATATTTTTTTACTTGGTTGATCTTGTCTTCCGGCAGGACCTGGGCCTCCACCTGTTCAATACCGGCCTGGTCTGCGGCAAACCGGGCAGAGGAAAGGGTGTCGCCGGAGATCAGGGCGGTCCTTATGCCGGCTTTGTGGAGCCGGGATACGGCCTGCCCGGCCTCGGGCCTGAGGGGATCTGAAAGGGCAATGAGCCCCCTGACAACTTTGTCCAGGGAGACAAATACCAGGGACTGCCCCTGGTCGGCCAGTTCAGCGGCCTTTTGCTCAAGGGCCGGGTCGATTCTGTCTTCGGCAAACCGCTTTCCCGCTTTCAGGGGAAGGCCGTCCAGGAGGCAGACAACCCCCTGGCCGCTGATTTCCCGGCTGTCCCGGGTTTCTTGAATCTTGGCCCCTGTTTCTTTGGCTTTTTTCAGGACAGATCCGGCCAGGGGATGGGATGAGTTGATCTCGGCACTTGCCGCCAGGGACAAGAGTTCGTCACCGGTTCCGTCCGGGAGCGGATAGATTCCGGTGACCTGGGGTCTGCCCCGGGTCAGGGTCCCGGTCTTGTCAAACAATACCATATCCAGTTTGGAGATGTTTTCCAGCACAGACCCCCTTTTAAAAAGGATTCCCCTTTTGAGGCCGACTCCCGAGCCCACCATGATGGCCGTGGGCGTGGCAAGGCCCAGGGCGCAGGGGCAGGCAATGACCAGGACGGCGATCATCCGCTCAAAGGAAAAGAGAAACCGGTCTGCCTGGGCAAGATCGGAGTAAAAATACCAATAGCCGAAACTGGCCAGGGCCGCCAGAACCACTGCAGGGACAAACACATTGGAGACCCGGTCGGCCAGCCTCTGGATGGGGGCCTTGTCGGCCTGGGCATCTTCCACCATTTTAACGATTCCGGCCAGCAGGGTGTCCTTCCCGGTTTTCAGGGTCTCAAGGACAAGGGTGCCGGACTGGTTGATGGTGCCCCCGGTGACAGGTTCTCCCTTAGATTTTTCCACGGGCAGGGACTCCCCGGTGATCATGGATTCATCCACAAAGGTCTGGCCTTGGAGGATGAGCCCGTCCACCGGGATCTTTTCTCCGGCCAAAACCTTTATCCGGTCCCCGACCCGGACCAGGGCAGGGGAAATTTCCTCTTCCACGCCTTTTTCCCGGATGATCCTGGCCTTATCCGGGTTCAGGGCCAGAAGCTCTTTCAATGCCTGCCCGGTTTTTCCCTTGGCCCGGTTCTCCAGCATTTTTCCCAATAAAATAAAGGTGATGATCATGGCGGAACTGTCAAAATAGGCCATGGCCGAAGGATCGAGAAAGAAGAGGGAGTAGACCGAATAAAAATAGGCTGCAGATATCCCCAGGGAGATGAGGACATCCATGTTGGCGGTTCTGTTTTTCAGGGAATAATAGGCCCCCTGGTAAAAGGCAATTCCTGAAACCCCCTGGACCAGGCTGGCCAGGACAAAGAGGATGGAGTTGGTCACGGTCATGGAAAAGAATCCGGCCTGCATGATCACCATCATGGGAATGGTGATCCCCAGGGCAAAGTAAAATCTAAAGCTTTCCTTTCCCTGGGGCAAAGAGTCTTCTCCGGTTTCTTCTATGGCCTTGTACCCGGCCCCATTGACAATACCGAATATTTCTTTTTCATCCAGCAGATCCGGGTTATAGGAGACAAATCCTTTTTCAAGGGGCAGGTTGATGGTTGAGCTCTCAACCCCCTCCACCCCCCTAAAGGCCTTTTCTATGGCCAGGGCGCAGTTGGCGCAGCTCATTCCCTGGATTCCAAAGGAGACCTCGGACAGGTTCTTCCCCCCTGGTGAATCTTTTTCCCCTGAATCTTCAGGCTCGGTTTTCTCCTCTTCAACGGGGACAAGGGAGTATCCCTCATCCAGGATAATGGAGCCAAGGGTCTTCAGATCAGTCAGCCGGCTGTCAAAAACGACTTCCACCCGGTTGTCCCCATGGGAAGCCGAGGCCTCTTCAACCCCGCGGCTTTCGGTCAGGGCCTTGGTTACCGCCCCTTCACAATGGGAACACATCATCCCGTATACCTTTATCTCTTCTTGCTGGATCATGGCTCTTCTATGATTTTCTATTTTTGAACGGTTTTATACCCAAGTTCGTTGATGCCCTGGACAATGTCCTTGATCTCACTGCCTTCTTTGCAGTTGAATTCAGCCTTTTTCCCTTCCAGGTCGACAACGACCTTTGAAATTTCCGGTCTGGATTCGAGAAATTTTTGAACCCGTCCCGAACAATGGTGGCAGGTCATGCCTTCAATGCTTAATGTGACTTCCATGGTTTTTTTCCTTTATTTATTTGAGTATTTAAACAGGGTTTCAATGAGTTCATCGATCTTTGCCTGACCCTGGCCCTTTTGAATGGCATCGGTAACACAGGATTCCACATGGCGTTTCATGATGATCTTGGCCACGCCGTGGAGGGCCTTTTCCGCAGCGGTAATCTGATTGACAATGTCAATGCAGTATTTTTCATTCTCAATCATCCGGGCGATGCCCCTGATCTGGCCTTCAATTTTTTTCAGCCGGCTCAGGGACGCTTTTTTGACCTCTTCATTGACCATGGGGTTCTCCTAAGAACAGGTTTATTATACCATACCCCTGTAGGGTATAATAAAAGATAAATCAGGATCAAAAATTTGTCAAGGGAGGGAAGATCAGGGGGTTTCTTTTTCTGCTTCCTGGGCCTGGACAGCCGTGATGGCAACGGTATTGACAATATCCGTAACCAGGCAGCCCCGGCTCAGATCGTTGACCGGCTTGTTCAGACCCTGGAGGATCGGTCCCACGGCAATGGCCCCTGAAGATCTCTGGACCGCTTTATAGGTGTTGTTTCCCGTATTCAGATCGGGAAAGATGAGTACCGTTGCCCGGCCGGCCACCCTGGACCCGGGCAGTTTGGTCCGGGCCACATCGGGTTCCACCGCCGCGTCATACTGGATGGGGCCCTCGACCAGGAGGTCGGGCCGTTTTTCCTGGACCCGGTGGGTGGCTTGCCTGACCTTGTCCACATCCTTTCCCTTGCCGGAACTTCCCGTTGAGTATGAAAGCATGGCGATCCTGGGGTTTATCCCGAACATCCTGGCCGTTTCGGCAGAGGTGACGGCGATTTCCGCCAGAGTTTCCGCGTCGGGTTCGGGATTGACCGCACAGTCTCCATAGGCCAGGACCTTGTCGGCCAGGCACATGAAAATGACACTGGATACGGATCCGGATCCGGGCTTGGCCCTGATGATCTCAAAGGCCGGCTTGATGGTGGCGGCCGTACTGTGAACCGATCCGGATACCATGCCGTCCACAAGGCCGTGATGAACCATCATGGTACCAAAGAAGTTCAGGTCCATGATCCTGTCCGCGGCATTTTCCCGGGTGATGCCTTTTTTGCTTCTGAGTTCAAAATAGGACTGGGTGAAGAGATCCAGGTATTGGGAGGTCAGGGGTTCAATGATCTCCAGTTCTCCCAGGCGCAGGCCCATGCGTTTGATCTTTTTTACTATCCTCTCCTTATTGCCCAGGAGGATAAGTTCCACGATTTCCCTTCGCAGAAGAATTTCCGCTGCATGGAGAATTCTTTCCTCCTCTCCCTCGGGAAGAACGATTCTTTTCTTATGGGCCCTTGCCTTTTGGAGAACCTCAAATTCAAACATCTTGGGTGTGACAATACTGCTTTTCGAGGTAATGACCTTTTCTCCCAGGCGTTCAATATCGATGTTTTGTTCAAAAAGGGCCAGGGCACGGGTAATCTTCCGGTGATCATCCGGGGAGATATCAGACTGGATTTTTTCCACGGCCACTGCGGTTTCAAAGGTATCTTTTGGGACACTGAGAACCGGCACCATGCTCCTGAATCCTTTGATGACCTCAATGACGGACTTTTCAGGTTTGAGCCCGCCGGTGAGTACGATGCCCGAGATCTTTTCCATGGAGGTCGAGGAGATGGTGGCCAGGCAGGCGACAATGACATCAGCCCGGTCTCCGGGGGTGATGATCAGGGTGCCGTGGTGGATCCGGGACAGAAAATTCCTCAACTGCATGGCGGCCACGGCAAAGCTTCTTACATGGCGGTAAAGCTGGTCCTGACCGAATAAAACTTCTGCCTTTAAGGCCTTGACCACTTCCGATACCGTTGGTTTCCCGATCACGGCCTCGTCGGGAACGGCAAAAACCAGCTTCCCCTTGAAAAGATTTCTTTTTCTGATCTGGTCGATGATGCGCTTTCCGTCCCCGGCCTGGACCCGGTTGATGATGATGCCGATGATGTCGCAGCCCTTGAGCATCAGAGATTCCATGGTCAGGTTGATGAGCAGGATGGCATCTTCCACGTTCTTTTCAAAGGCATTGGCCACCAGCAGGACCGGGCAGGACAGATCCTTGATGATCATGGCATTGATATCAAATTCCAGGCCGGTTGTGGACGACTTGAAGTCAGTGCCTTCGCAGAGGATAAAGTCTGAATGTTTTTTGGCCTCGTTGTACTTTTCAATGATCCGTTCAAAAATCTCTTCTTTTTTACCCTTGGACAGCAGGTGGTCGGCCTCTTCCTGGGTAATCCCGTACATGCTTTCATAGGGGATATCCAGGTCGAACTGAGTGGCCATGAGTCTGATATCCGGATCTTTGCCGTTTCCCTTGTCGATGATGGGGCGGAAAAATCCGACCCGGTCAATTTTTCTGAAAAGCATTTCCATCACCCCCAGGGCAATGGCAGATTTTCCGCTTCCGGATTCGGTGGCGGTTATGTATAGTCCGTTTGACATAAAAATTCCTTAATTATCAAGGGGTTTCCGAGGACCCATTTGGAGGATTGTCCCAGAGCATCTGGGCGATGGTCAGTCTGATTTTCCCGGTGTTGCTGCTTTGCTGCCGGAACAGGGCTTCCACCCGGGCCATTTCCCGGTAAAAGGGAGTCCGGTCAAACGGGACATAGGGTTGATCTTCAAAATTTCCGGCTGCACATCCCGGTCCCTTAATCAGGGCGCCATCCGGCCGGTGGAGTTCATGGGGAAGACCGTGGAGCCTGCAGATCATGGGCCGGTAAGGATACAATGCACACAGGCCTTCTTTGTTCAAAGGGCAGATCAGTTTCAGGGAGACGGTTTCATTGGACTGGGGTTCTCCATGGCTCCGGGAAAATGTCCGGGAGACATAGGTTTTTGCTTTTTGAGTTAAATTTTCCCTAGTAGCGGGGTCCATCTGCTCAAATCCATGGATAAGATAGGCTTTTTCAACAAAGGTGTGGTGGAAAAACAGGGACCTGCAGCAGGTGTCTTCACATCCCCGGCAAAGAAATTCGTATTGGGATGCGGTTTCATCATAGGCCTTGTCCATGGCCCGGTAAAGGGCCTCCAGGGGCTTGAAAATGTCCGGGGTCATTGTTTTTTTAATCCAGGTTAATCGTTAGTGGATGGTGAATACAGGGCCGGCCTTATACCAGGGGGTTGGGGAAAAACAGCTTCTGGTAAAGCTGGAGGGCATATCGATCCGTCATACTGGCGATGATGTCGCATGCCGACCGCTTTAAAGAGTTCTTTGAGGAATCCCAGGGCGCCATTTCCATTTTTTCAAGTTCCGACTGCATGACCTCGGGGTGATCCAGAAAATACCTATAGAGTCCGGTGATGATTTTTTTTACCTTTACAAATTCATTGTGGACCATGGGAGAGCGGTAAACCTTATCATATAAGAATTTTCTCAGGATGGTCATGGCGTGGAAGATGTCCTCACCCATGTCCAGGACAAATTTATCATCCTTTGGGCCGCTGTTGTACACCAGGTTGGCGATCATGGTACTGGCCCTTGCCGAATGGGTTTTTCCCAGTTTTTTTATACAGATCTCCGGGACATCCTTGGGCTGGATGACCTTGCCCCTGAGGGCATCGTCCAGGTCATGGTTTAAATAGGCAATGATGTCCGCCACCCTTACGATTCTTCCCTCAGCCGTGATGGCCGTCTCCCCCGGGGTGGAGGGAATGATATTGCCGAATCCCTTGGAGTGTTTCAGGATCCCGTCCCTTACCTCCAGGGTCAGGTTTAGACCATTGCCCCGGTTTTCAAGGCTGTCCACCACCCTCAGGCTCTGATCGGAATGGGAAAAATAGGATGAATAGGCTTCGATCAATGCGATTTCTCCGCCATGGCCAAAGGGGGTGTGTCCCAGGTCGTGGCCCAGGGCAATTGCCTCGGCAAGGTCTTCGTTCAGCCGCATGGCACGGGCAATATTTCTTGCGATTTCAGATACTTCTAGGGTATGGGTCAGGCGGGTTCTGTAGTGGTCGCCCAAGGGGGAGAGAAATACCTGGGTCTTGTATTTGAGCCGCCGGAAGGCATTGGAGTATACGATTCTGTCCCGGTCCATCTGAAACGGGGTCCGTATATTGCAGTCTGTTTTCTCCTGTTTTCTCCGGGTGGCTTGTTGACTGGGGGTGCCGTGGGACGAGAGAAAGCTCAGTTCCCTTTTCTGAAAGATCTCCCGAATGGAAAGATCTTTTTCCCGGGCATCTGGTATTCTGTTTGGTAATGTCATATAATTTTTTCTTTCACTTGGGTTCAATAAAATACTATAATTACCGGAAAAAGCAACAGGTTGACCTAAATTTATGGATGAGAGTGTGATTTTAAACCATATGGGAATCAAAGAGATACGGGATTTGGAAAAATATATGGAGATGGCCCTGGAGCAGGCCCGGCAGGCATTTGACCGGGAGGAGTTTCCTGTGGGGTGCGTGATCGTTCAGAGCGGCCATGTGATCGCCAGCGGCAGCAGGGCCGGAACAGGGCCCGGCCAGACATTTTTCAGTGAGGTGGACCATGCCGAAGTTCGGGCCCTGAAAAATCTGGAAAAATTCAAAGGAGGGTTTGACCCGGAAGAATCCATATTGTTTTCTACCATGGAGCCCTGTCTGATGTGCTATGGTGCCATTCTCCTTTCCGGGATAAAGACCATTGTATATGCCTATGAAGATGCCATGGGCGGCGGGACCGGATGTGACCTTAATTCCCTGACCCCCCTTTACCGGGACAGGGGCGTGGAAGTGATTAAAGGGGTTTGCCGGGAAAAAAGTCTTGACCTTTTTTATCAGTTTTTTAATAAAGAAGGCAATCAATACTGGAAAGGCAGTTTTCTGGAGTCCTATACCCTGGAGCAGAAACAGAACCAGGAATCAAAGAAGGCTCTTGCTCCGCCGGGTTTAAATTAAATAGTGCTTGCTTTTTTCAAAACACGTAATTATAATCAAAAGGTTATACTTGGTCTGTGAATGTGTGGACCGGCCAGAGGGGCCGAACTATCAAGCGGGCGTACTAAACGGGAGGTGTGAAAATATCTAAGCGAGGAAGGCAGGATCAGACAAATGTGAATAAGGGGATCAGGGCCAGTGAAGTGAGGGTGGTCGGTTCTGACGGCGAACAGATAGGAATTATGCCCACTGAAGAGGCTTTAAGAATAGCTGGTGAAGAGAATCTTGACCTCGTGGAGGTGTCGCCCAGCGCAAGGCCTCCTGTCTGTAAGATAATGGATCATGGAAAGTATAAGTACGAACTGACCAAGAAAAAGCAGGAGGCCAAACGGAAGCAGAAAAACGTTCAGATCAAGGAGATAAAGGTCCGGCCCAAAACCGATGACCATGATCTGGAAACCAAGGTCCGGCATGCTGAAAAATTTATCAGTAAAAACGATAAGGTCAAGGTCACCATGGTCTTCCGGGGCAGGGAAATTATGCTCAAGGAACAGGCCGGTGTGGTTTTGGAGAAAATTGTCCAAATGACCGATGATTTTGCCGTTGTTGAGCAGCCGCCCAAGTTTGAAGGCCGGGTGATCACAATGCTTCTGGGGCCAAAATAAAGCCCTGAACAGACTTGGCTGAAACAGCCCAGGTTTTAAAAAATAGACAAAGAGTGGTGGTATATTGTGGTTAAATAAGGTATACCACCTTCTCTTTTTAGTAAATGTAATAGACAAAGAGAGGTTTATCATGCCTAAGATTAAAACAAGCAGAGCGGCGGCAAAGCGGTTTACCAAGACCGGGTCCGGGAAATACAAATTCAGAAAATCCCATGCCAGCCATATTCTGACCAAAAAAACCACAAAACGGAAACGCTCTTTCCGCCAGGATCAGATCATTGAGCCTGCCAATATGAAAGAAGTGAGAAGGCTGCTGCCAAACGGCTAGGGTTTGGGGCGGTGTTCCTGTTGTGCTGCAGTATTAACTTGAATCATTCCCGGTCACGGGCCAAGGCCTCGGAAGCCGGAAGGTTTATAAGGAGTGAAGCAAAATGAGAGTAAAAAGAGGGTTTAAGGCAAGAAGAAGAAGGAACAAGGTTCTTGCACTTGCAAAGGGATTTAGAGGCGGCAGAAGCAAATTGTACAGAACTGCGGCTGATTCCGTGGACAAAGCATTGATGTATGCATACCGGGACAGACGTGCCCGGAAAAGAGACTTCAGAAAGCTCTGGATTGTCAGGATCAATGCAGGGGCAAGAATGAATGACCTGTCCTATTCAAAATTCATGCACGGCCTGAAACTGGCCGGCAGTGAACTGGACAGGAAAGTTCTGGCTGATCTGGCGGTTTCCGATCCTGCCGGTTTTTCCCAGCTGGCGGCACAGGCAGCATCCCGCCTAAATTAGACATTACACGCGAGTGGGGATATTTTGAACTATATTGCCGATATTGAGAAAGAGGCTCTGGACAGTATCGAGAAGGCAGATTCCCGGGAAAGTCTTGAACAGGTTGCCACCCGGTATCTCGGCAGAAAAGGGGTTCTCACCGGGTTTTTAAGGAATATTTCATCCCTGCCGCCCGGGGAACGTCCCCAGGCCGGCAAGAATGCCAATCTGCTTAAGGTCAGGCTTGAGAAAGAGATCCGGCAGGTTGAGTCCCGTCTTGAAGCGGACCGGGACGGGGAAGCCCGGGGGATTGACGTAACCCTGCCCGGACGGGTTCCCGCACGGGGCGCGTCCCATCCCGTCACCCAGGTGCTCAACGAGATCTGTGGGATCTTTTCGCGTCTGGGATTTGACATTGTCGAAGGCCCGGAAGTGGAGACCGATTACTACAACTTTGAGGCCCTGAACATTCCCAAATATCATCCGGCCAGGGATATGCAGGATACTTTTTACCTGTCTGAGAATATCGTATTGCGGACCCATACATCCGGGTCCCAGCCCCGGGTCATGGAAAAGAACGATCCGCCGGTCCGGATCATCTCACCGGGCAAGGTGTTCCGCTGTGATTCAGACCTGACCCATACCCCCATGTTCCATCAGGTGGAAGGGCTCATGGTAGATGAGGGTATCTCTTTTGGCGATCTTAAGGGGGTGCTGACAACCTTTGTCCATCAATTCTTTGACAGCGGGACTTCCCTGCGGTTCAGACCCAGTTTTTTCCCTTTTACCGAGCCCAGTGCAGAGGTGGATATCCAATGCGTCATGTGCCGGGGCAAGGGCTGCCGGGTCTGTTCAAAGACCGGCTGGATCGAAATCCTGGGATCGGGTATGGTCCATCCGGCCGTGTTTGAAAATGTCGGCTATGACACGGACAAATATACCGGATTTGCCTTTGGTATGGGTATGGAACGGGTAGCCATGCTCAAGTACGGTATTGATGATATCAGAAAATTTTTCGAAAATGATGTGCGTTTCCTGGGGCAGTTTTAGTTATGAAAGTCAGTCTTAGCTGGTTAAAAGAGTATATCCCCATTGGTTTTCAACCCGAAGAGCTTTCAGACAGGCTGACCATGGCCGGGCTTGAGGTGGATTCGGTTGAACCTCTCTACGATTATCTGGATAATGTCGTGGTGGCAAAGGTCCTGGAGGTGCGCCAGCACCCCAATGCAGACAAACTTTCCTGCTGCAAGGTGGATACCGGGAATGGCGAACCGGTTCAGATTGTCTGCGGGGCTCCCAATGTCCGGGAGAATATGTTTGTCCCCTGCGCCCTTCCCGGAGCCGTATTGCCCGGTGATCTGAAAATTAAAAAGAGCAAACTCAGGGGGGAAGTCTCCCAGGGTATGCTCTGCAGTTCAGCCGAGCTTCGCCTCGACTCCGATGCTTCCGGAATCATGGATCTTGACCCTGCCCATCCGGCCGGAACCCCTCTGGAAAAGGCCATGGGCCTTGATGATACCCGGCTGGAAATCGACCTTACCCCCAACCGGCCCGACTGTCTGAGTCTCATCGGCGTGGCCCGGGAAATCGGTGCCTTCAGCGAGCCCAAAGCAAAGGTAACCCTGCCCGATGTGACCCTGCCCCAAGAGAGAATGGGGAAAGAATCCATCCACGACTGGGCAAAGGTCAGGATTGAAGATCCGGATCTTTGTCCCCGGTATACGGCGGGCATGCTCTTTGACGTCAAGGTGGGCCCCTCTCCTTTCTGGCTGCGCCAGAAGCTGGAATCCGTGGGGTTAACCCCCATCAACAATGTGGTGGATATTACCAATTTTGTCATGCTGGAAACCGGACAACCCCTCCATGCTTTTGATTACGACAACCTGGCCAGGGGCGAGATCATCGTTAAGACGGCAGGTTCTCCCGGGGATGCACCCATCGATTTCACCACCCTGGACTCCAAGACCCACAAGCTTGAGCCTGAGATGCTCATGATCTGTGACGGGGAACGGGCCGTGGGCCTAGCCGGGATAATGGGTGGGGAGAACTCGGAGATATCCGATGACACCACCCGGGTGCTGATTGAAAGTGCCCATTTCAATCATGTCTCCATCCGGAGGACGGCCAAGAGGACCGGCATTGCCACAGATGCCTCCCACAGATTTGAGCGGGGGGTGGACCCGGAAGGCACCCTGTTTGCCATGAAAAGGGCGGTTTCCCTGATCGCGCTGGTCTGTGATTCCGCAGTGATTGCAAGGGATATCATTGACGAGTACCCGGCAAGGGTCGAGCCAGTCAGTCTCAGTCTGAGCACGGATGCCCTCAACGTCCGCCTGGGAATCGACCTCTCCTGTGATGCCATCGCCGATATCCTTGAATCCGTGGATTTTAAGGCAGACAAGGCAGGGGAAAATCTTTTAAAAGTGGCTGTTCCCTCCTTCAGGGTGGATGTGACCCGGCCCGAAGACCTGTCCGAGGAAGTGGCCAGGCTGTGGGGATACAACAATATCGAGACCAGCTATCCTCCGGTTCCGGCCCGGGGAAAGGCATTGTCTCCGGTCATCCTGACCCGGGAAAAAATCCGGCAAGCCATGAACGGGTTCTCTTTTCACGAGGCCATCAACTACAATTTTGTTCACCAGGACTCCTGTGACCGGCTGGCCCTTTCCGATGCAGATCCCAGGCGCCGGATGGAGTTTATACTCAACCCCATTTCAGACCAGATGTCTGTTCTGAGAACCTCCCTTGTGCCGGGGCTCCTGGAAACCATGAAAAAGAACAATGCCCAGCAGACCGACACGGTCAGGATATTTGAGATGGGCAAGGTCTTTTTTGCCACAGAGCCTGGCCAACAGCCCCGGGAAGTCGAAATGGTGGCAGGGCTTTTAACCGGGAACCGGCGGGATCCTTCCTGGTTTTCAAAGAAAGCTCCCTTGGATTTCTATGACATGAAAGGGGGGGTGGAAGCCCTTTTAAAAGAACTCTCCATCCAGAACGTCGACTATGCCCGGATCGAGGATGATGCCTGCCCCTATTATGAAAAAGGAATGGGAGCTGTGGTGAAAAAGGGTCAGCAGATTGCCGGATTCATGGGAAAGATTGCCCCCAAGGTAATGAAGACCTACGGCCTCAAACAGGAGGCCTTTGTCTTTGACCTTCAGTTGTCGGTTCTGATGGAGATGATGCCCGAGAAGATCCAGGCCTCTTCCCTGCCCAAGTTTCCATCCATTTCCAGGGACATGACCTTTATCGTGGACTCAGGTCTCGAGGTCGGTTCTGTTCTGGGTCGGATGAAGGAAATGGCCGCCCGGGAGAAATTGATCGAGGAGATCTTTCTTTTTGATCTGTTTGAGGGCCATCCCATTGCAGAGGGAAAAAAATCTCTCTCCTTCAGGGTGGTTTATCGGTCAGATACCAGAACCCTGACCGAGAAGAACATAAAAAAGCTTCATGCCAACATGACCCGGCAGATCATGGATACCTTCCATGCAGATCTGCCGGAGTAACGGGGGTGTTGACAAAGGCGGAATGCCCTGATATATTGTGCTGCTGATGCGGGCATAACTCAGCTGGTAGAGTGCAAGCTTCCCAAGCTTGATGTCGCGAGTTCGAGCCTCGTTGCCCGCTCCATCTTTTTTTTGGAGATGGCAGATATGTTCCATTGATTTGGAGTTTAAACATGATCTGATCCGGTGAACCGGGGGTGAAGATTTTAATGTGGGTTGTACTAGGAACGGGCGTCTGCCCGTTTTTGTATTTAATAGGGAATGAGAGATTTGGGAACAGGTTTGATTGGAGATGCACCGGATGGATTGGCAGGGAGGGTTGCCCAGGTAGCCCTGCCCCTGTGCCAGGCAGAGAACTATGAGCTGGTCCATGTGGAGTGTTTCGGCCGTGACCGGGAGGTCATTGTCCGTGTGTTTGCGGACAAACCCGGGGGCATCACCCTGGAAGACTGCGTTTATATCAGCCGGCAGCTGGGGGATCTGATCGATGTCCATATTGAAAATATGGGGTCGTACAGGCTTGAGGTCTCCTCTCCCGGACCCAACCGCCCCCTCAACAAAAAGGAAGATTTTTATCGATTTGCCGGCAGAAGAGTTAAAATAGAAACCCGAGAAGCCATTGACGGGCAAAGGAAATTTACCGGAGTTCTTGAGAAGGTAAATGAGGATTCCGTTTTAGTCGGCGTTGATGGCAAAAAAGTGGAGATATCAGACCTGCAGATCAGCAAGGCCATACTTGCAGGAGATTAGAATGGAGAACTTTTAAGATGTTTATCACAGATATAAAAAGAGTTATCGACCAGGTAAGCCGTGAAAAGGGGATTGATCCGGAAGTATTGATAAATACGCTCAAAGAGGCCATTGTCTCCGCTGCCAGGAAAAAGATCGGTCCCAGGGCGGATATTGAGGTCCACTATGATGAAAAGACCGGTGACGTCGAAGTTTTCCATTTTAAGGAAGTAGTTGAAGAAGTTGAATATCCGGATTCCGAGCTCACCCTTGAAGAGGGGTATGAATACGATCCTGAATGTGAGATAGGGGACAGCCTGGGGATTCTCGTGGATACCGAGGATTTCGGACGGATCGCCGCCCAATCTGCCAAGCAGGTGATTATCCAGAAGATGCGGGAAGCCGAGAGAAACGCGGTCTATGAAAATTTTATCCACAAAAAGGGAAAGATTATCAACGGCATTGTCCAGCGGTTTGACCGGGGGGCCATCATTGTCAACCTGGGACAGGCTGAGGCCGTGCTCAGACCCAGGGAGCAGATGCCCAAGGAGAACTACAAACGCGGGGACAGGATCCGGGCATATGTCCTGGATGTTCTTGAGGAATCCAAAGGGGCGCAGATTATTCTTTCCAGAACCCATCCGGAATTTCTCATTGAATTGTTTAAAACCGAGGTGCCTGAAGTGGCAGAAGGCATTGTCAACCTCAAGGGTGCGGCCCGGGTCCCGGGGGTCAGGGCAAAAATTGCCGTGGCTTCCATTGATTCGGACGTGGATCCTGTGGGGGCCTGCGTGGGAATGAAAGGCAACCGGGTTCAGAACATTGTCCAGGAACTCCGGGGGGAAAAGATCGATATTGTGCAGTGGAGTCCGGATGTGGCCCGGTTTGTCTGTAATGCCCTTTCCCCGGCAGAGATTGCCAGGGTGATCATTGATGAGGACAATCGATCCATGGAGGTGATTGTCAATGATGAATACCTTTCCATTGCCATTGGAAAAGGCGGGCAGAACGTCTCCCTGGCCTGCGAGATCACCGGCTGGCACCTGGAGGTGACCAGTGAGGAGGAGTACAGCCGGGAGGTGAAGCAGGGGTATGACAGCCTCATGAAATTGAGCAATGTGGGCATGGCCATGGCAGAGGTCCTGTTCAAGGCGGGATTTGCCTCTTTCATGGAGATATCCGAAGCCGCCGTGGAAGATATTGTATCCATCATGGATCTTTCCGAAGAAGAGGCCGAGGCCACAATTGAAGAAGCCCGGCAGCTGACCCTTGAAGAAGAGGCTGCTGAACGGGAAGCCGCCGAGCAGGAGGCCCTGGCAGAATCAGAAGACCCGGAAGAGTTAGAACCTGAAGAGGGCGGCCTTGAACCCCCGGAAGAAGAAATTGCACAGGAAGAAGAAACCGTGCAGGAAGAAGAATCTCCAGATCCGGGTCAGGCAGACCCGGAAGCCGAACAGGAGCCGGAACAAGAAATCCCGGACAAGGATACGGAAGAGGGCGTCTAGGTAAGTCGTATACGAGTGAATTAGAAGCATGGTAAAAAGATAATTTAAAGAGGATTACTGGGGGCAGCCAATGGCCAAAGTCAGAGTATATGAGTTAGCTAAAGATCTGAACATGACAAACAGAGCGCTTCTGAATAAGATGAAAGAATTAAAGATTGAAGTGAAAAGCCATATGAGCTCTCTGGAAGACAGTTCTGTCAGGGCAATCCGTCAGAGTCTGTTTGGTAAGAAAAAAAGAAAACAGGACGTTAAGGTGAAACCTTCGGTTATCCGCAGACGAAAAACCACGACCGAATCCGAACCTGTTTCCGATACGGAAGTCGATGAATCCGAGGTTGCAGAGGAAGAGGTAACCGCCCCTGAAGTGGAGACAGAGCAAGCTTTGCCGGCCCAGGACTCGGGTGAGCAAGATTCGGCCGATGAACCGGTTGCAGAGTCAAAAGAATCCTCTGACCCAGAAGAATCTGAAGATCAGGGTAAGGCTCCCAAAAAAGTGACCAAATCCAAGACCCGGAAATCAGAGCCTGCCAAGATTGTCAAGCCCGCCAAAAAGGATGAGCCTTCAGAACCCGACCTCCCTGAGCCTGAACCGGAAGAGGAAGAAAGACCCGCCCCAGAGGCTGAGGAAGTCGAGGAAGCCAAAGAAAAAAGCCCGGCCCGGAAAACCGCCGAATCTGCAGGCAAGGAGGAGGAAGTCCTGCCCGCTTCCGATGAACCGGCTGCTGAAGAGGAAAAGGAAAACCAGGGGAAAGAAGATACGGAAGAAGCGGCCCAGGCTGCCCAGAAAAAGAAAAAGAAAAAGAAGAAAACCACCCCGGCCAAGATTGTAAAAGTCGCAGATCCCGTTGTGCTTGAAAATCTTCAGAAGATGAAACCCTCTGAGGACAGGAAACGGGGCCAGGTCAACCGGGAGCGTCAGACAGAGCCCCGCAGAACATCCCCGAGAAAAGATGCCGGAGGGCCTGTGCCCGGTAATCTGGGCGTGCCGCCCATGCCGGGAGATCCAGATCCGGCTGGCAGAAAAAAAGACCGGCGCAGGGAAGCGCCCGGATCAGAGTTCCCCGGGAAACGGAAACGGCGGAAGAAAAAATCCGTGGTTGAAGGGGATGCCCTCTACGACCGGGGCAGGAAAAAACGGGGTAAAAAAGAGAGCCGCGGCAAGAAAGGCGGTTTCCAGAAGACCCAGATTACCACTCCCAAGGCCATCAAGAGAAGGGTTAAGATTGACGAGGCCGTTGAACTGGCAGAACTTGCCAAACGCATGGGAATCAAGGCCAATGAGATGATTGCCAAGCTCATGGGCATGGGAGTCATGGCAACGGTAAACCAGACCATTGATTTTGAGACCGCTTCCCTGGTGGCGGCAGAGTTCGATTTTGAAGTGGAAAAGGCCAGTTTTGAGGAAGATACCCTGATCAATATGCCCACGGTTGAAGATGATGAGGGCAATATGATCGAAAGGGCCCCTGTGGTGACCATCATGGGCCATGTCGACCACGGGAAAACCTCGCTTCTGGATGTGATCCGGGAATCCAAGATCACCAGCGGAGAAGCAGGGGGCATTACCCAGCATATCGGGGCCTATAATGTCCAGACCTCTGCCGGCGGGAGAATCACCTTTCTGGACACCCCGGGCCATGCCGCTTTTACGGCCATGAGGTCCAGGGGGGCCCAGGTGACAGATATCGTTATCCTGGTGGTGGCGGCCGACGACGGAGTCATGCCCCAGACCGTAGAGGCCATCAACCATTCCAAGGCCGCGGGTGTGCCCGTGGTGGTGGCCGTGAACAAGATGGACAAAGCCGGGGCCGACCCGGATCGGATCATGCGGGAGCTGTCCGAGTATGACCTCCTGTCCGAAGAATGGGGCGGGAGCGTGATCTTTGTGAAGGTTTCGGCCAAAACAGGCCAGGGCATTGATGAACTCCTTGAAATGGTTCTTCTCCAGTCCGAAGTCCTGGAACTCAAGGCCAACCCGGACCGGAATGCCTCGGGCTATGTTGTGGAATCCCGACTGGATACGGGCCGGGGGGCCGTTGCAACCGTCCTGGTGAAACAGGGGACCTTGCGGGACGGGGATCCCGTGGTCTGCGGTCTTCATTCCGGTAGAATCCGGGCCATGATCGATGACGAGGGAAACAGAATCGAGGATGCCGGACCGAGTACGCCCGCGGAAATCGTCGGCCTCAACGGTGTGCCCGATGCCGGAGATGAGTTTATCGCTGTGGCTTCGGACAAGGATGCCAAGCAGATTGCCGGTCACAGGATGCAGAAACAGCGGGCCAAGGAACTGGCCAAGAAGAGCCGGGCCAACCTTGAAAAGATGTTTGAAAACCTGGGTTCCGCAGAGATCAAGGAACTCAAGCTCATTGTCAAGGCAGATGTTCAGGGCTCCATCGAGGCCCTTAACGATTCTCTCAAGGATCTGGCCAAGGAAGAGGTGGATGTTAAAATCGTACATTCGGGTACAGGGACCATCAACGAATCAGACGTTGCCCTGGCCGGTGTGTCCGACGCCATTATCATCGGCTTTAATGTCCGGCCCACGCCCCAGATCCGGAAGATGGCCAAGGATGAAAACGTGGACATGCGCTTCTATGACATCATCTACGACGTCATCAACGATATCAAGGCGGCCCTGGACGGAATGATGCCCTCCACCTTCCATGAGATCATCATCGGCCGGGCCGATGTTCGGGATACCTTTGTGGTTCCCAAGATCGGAACCATTGCCGGGTGCCATATTGCCGAGGGCAAGGTGATCCGGGGCAAGAAAGTCAGACTTCTCAGGGACGGTATCATCAAGTGTGATACCGAGCTGTCTTCCCTGCGTCGGTTCAAAGACGATGTCAAGGAAGTGGAACAGGGATATGAATGCGGTATCGGCCTTGAAAAATTCAACGATATCAAGGTGGGAGATGCCATTGAGTGCTATGAGGTCGAAGAGAGAAAGTACAAGGCTGAATAGATGAAACCCTACGCCAGAGGAGAGAGGATCGGCATCAAGATCCAGAAGGCCATTACCGAGCTTTTGAACAAAAAGATGCAGGATCCCAGGATCGAAATGGCCACCATTTCCGGGGTGAAAATGACCCCGGATTTAAGGGTGGCCCATATCTACGTCACCGTATTCGGAGGCAGGGACAGGATCGATGAGGTCCTGGAGGGTTTTAAAAAATCCAAGGGGTTTATCAAAAAGAGAATTGCCCCGAAACTGGGCCTCAAATACATGCCTGACCTGAGGTTTGTCTACGATGACACCTTTGACAGGGCGGCCAGGATGGATGCCCTCATCGATTCGGTCAAGCCCCGGGATGAAGATTCCTCCAATGACCCGGAAATACAGGGCCCGGGAATATCAGGTACAGAAGATCCGCAGAATTTAGATTGAGATTCACCTCGGAAAACCTTCAGACCCTTCGTGGCCATTGTTAAGGATTGCTTTTCATGGCAAACCTGATTTTGACCAGGAGGGAATCCATCAGACAAATAAAGGAAGTCAATGATTGACGGTATCCTTCCGGTCGGCAAGCCGGAGAATATATCCTCGGCCCAGGTAGTGGCCCGGGTAAAAAGGGCGCTCCAGGCAAAAAAAGCCGGCCACACCGGAACCCTGGACCCCTTTGCCACGGGCCTGGTGCTGGTTGCCCTGGGCAAGGCCACCCGGATATCAAAGTTTTTCCTGGAAGGCCGAAAATCCTATACCGCCCAGGTAACCCTTGGGATTGAAACCGATACCTATGACAGGACCGGCACCCGGACCTCAGAGGCAGATCCGTCTGTCCTGTCCGAGATAACCCCTTCCCGGGTCGAAAAGACGGTTCTGGAATTCAAGGGAGTTCAGGACCAGGTGGCCCCGAGTTTTTCCGCCCTGAAACATGAAGGCACCCCCCTGTATAAACTGGCGCGCCAGGGAAAGATGATCCTAAAACCCCCCAGACGGATCGAGATATTTGATATCGGGATCACCCGGATGGATCTTCCCCAATTTGAAATCCGTGTGGTCTGCTCTTCGGGAACCTATATCCGGAGCCTGGCCCATGATATGGGCAGGACCCTGGGCTGCGGCGCCCACTTGTCCGGGCTGATCCGCACCGGGTCCAGCCAGTTCCGGCTCGAAAATGCCGTTTCTCTGGAAGAGATTGACGGAATGGACAACAGCCGTATTTCCCAAAGGGTGGTTTCCATGTCCGACTGCCTGGCCTTCATGGACTTTGTCCGGGCAGATTCGGCCCTTGCCCGGAAGATCCGCTACGGGCAAAAGCTCGGGGATACGGACATTGATCCGGACCGGATTGAAAAGGGGCAGGCAGGGGGGAAGACTCCCGGGTATGTAAGAGTCATTGATGAGTCCGGCGATCTGCTGGCCGTGATTTCATCCGGGGAAAAGGATTCAACCTATAATTATTCTTGCGTTTTTGCCGGATAACTGATATTTACAGCAGGTTGTATATTTACTTATGGTGTTGTATCAGCTCCCATTCCTTTTTATCTGAGTGGAATATTGGATAAAAGGCTGCGCCAGGAGACGATCGGATTTTTCACCATTATATTATTTATTCCAAATAAAGGAGTTTAAAGTGGTTTTACTTGCAGAAAGCAAAGAGGAGATGATTGAGCAATTCAAGCTCCACGAGTCTGACACAGGCTCACCAGAAGTCCAGGTGGCGATTTTAACCCACCGGATCAGCTATCTTACCGAACATCTGAAGACACATACAAAAGACCATCATTCAAGACGCGGACTGCTCATCTTGGTTGGCCGGCGCAGAAGCCTTCTTGACTATGTAAAGAAAAAAGATGTGAACCGGTACCGTTCTTTAATTGAAAGACTCGGATTGAGAAGATAAATTGATGACGAACCGGTTTTTGGCGATTCCATGTCAAAAACCGGTTTTTATTATTATTCAGGCGGCAGATTTTGGGAATCCTTTTAAATATAGTCGCATCTTTGCCATCAAATCCCAGGTTTGATGGCAAAGATGCGGGTTTATATTTTTAAGGCCTCCTGAAATTTCCGTCTTTTTTTATTTTAATTTTAGGAGAAATTATGGAAAAGATTGTACAAACAACCATTGGCGGAAAAGAATTTTCCATCCGCACCGGGAAAATGGCCAAACAGGCCTCCGGCGCTGTCGTGGTTAAGTATGGAGAAGCAGAGGTCCTGGTAACGGCAGTGGCTTCCAAGGAACCCAAGGCGGACATCAGCTTTTTGCCCCTGTCTGTGGAATACCAGGAGCGCATTTATGCCGCCGGCAGGATCCCGGGCAACTATTTCAGGCGGGAAATCGGTCGTCCTTCGGAAAACGAAACCCTGAGGGCCCGGCTCATTGACCGGCCCATCCGGCCCCTTTTCGAGGATGATTATAACTTTGAAACCCAGGTCATTGCCACGGTTCTTTCAACGGACAAGCTCTGTGATCCCGGGATTCTGGCCATGGTCGGGGCATCGGCCGCCCTGGAAATATCCGATATCCCCTTTGCCGGCCCCATTGCCGGCATCAAAGTGGGACGGGTCAACGGCGAGTTCATCGCCAACCCCACGCCGGAACAGATGGAAGAAAGCGATATTGACCTGACCGTGGCCGGTTCCAGAACCGGAGTGGTCATGGTGGAGGGGGGTGCCGACATCGTGTCTGAAAAGGACATGCTGGATGCCATCTTCTTCGGGCATGAGACCATGCAGCCCATCATCGATCTTCAGGTTGAACTCAAGGAGGCCTGCGGCAAGGAAAAACGGGCTTTTGTTCCGCCTGCCAGAGACGAGGCCCTGGCGGAAAAGGTCAAGGATTTTGCCAAAGACAAGATCCATGAAACGGTCCAGATCAAAACCAAGATCGAGCGGCAGAACGCATTGAGCCTTTTAAAGGAAGAGACCGTGGCCCAATTCTGTGATGAATATCCGGAACAGGTCAAGGAGATCAAAGAGGTATTCAGTAAAACCGTAAAATCGGTGAGCCGGCAGATCGTTCTTGAAGAAAACCAGCGCATCGACGGCCGGGCCTTTGATGAAGTCCGTCAGATCACATGTGAGGCGGGCTGTCTGCCCCGGCCCCATGGTTCTGCCCTTTTTACCCGGGGTGAAACCCAGGTCCTCGGTGTTCTGACCCTGGGATCGGGTATGGATGAACAGCGGATTGAGACCCTGGACGACGGGAATATGACCCGGGCCTTCATGCTCCATTATAATTTTCCTCCCTATTCAGTGGGTGAGGTTAAACGGCCGGGCGGTCCCAGCCGGAGAGATGTCGGACACGGTAACCTGGCCCACAGGGCCATTGCCCGGGTCATGCCCGAGAAAGAGGATTTTGAATATACGGTCCGCCTGGTGGGCGAGGTTCTGGAATCCAACGGCAGTTCCTCCATGGGAACGGTATGCTCCGGTATCCTGGCCCTCATGGACGGCGGGGTTCCCATCAAGGCACCGGTTTCCGGTATTGCCATGGGTCTTGTCAAAGACGGGGAGAAAACCGTGGTACTTTCCGATATCCTCGGGGATGAAGATCATTTCGGGGACATGGATTTTAAAGTGGCCGGAACCAAAGAGGGGATTACCGCTCTTCAGATGGACATTAAAATCAAGGAACTCTCCAAGGAGATCATGGAAACCGCCCTGGCCCAGGCCAACAGGGGCAGGATCCATATCCTGGACAAGATGCTTGAAACCATCGATAAATCAAGGGACGAGATCTCTCCCCACGCTCCCAAGATTGTCTCCATCACCATCAATCCCGACAAGATCAGGGACATCATCGGTCCCGGAGGCAAGATCATCCGAGCCCTACAGGCCGACACCAACACGGTGATTGAAGTGGATGACTCCGGCCTGGTCAAGATCGCAGCGGAAAACCAGGATGATGCGGACCGGGCCCTGGCCATGGTTTCCGATATTGCCCTGGATCCGGAGATCGGCACCATTTACGAAGGGAAGGTGGTGAAGATCACCGATTTCGGCGCCTTTGTCAATATCAAGTCCGGAACAGACGGCCTGGTGCACATCTCCGAACTTGCCGACTACCGGGTCAAAAAGGTTACCGATGTGGTCAAAGAAGGAGAGATGATCCGCGTCAAGGTCCTGGACATCACCCGGGACGGCAAGATCAAACTGAGTTATAAAGCTGTCAAAGAAGAGGATGAATAATCCTTTTTGCATCTGCCCCCTGGCCTCAGGGTCCAGGGGGAACAGTCTTTTTATTTCCACCCCGGACACGGCCCTGCTCATTGACGCGGGCCTGTCCGGCAAGGAAATCCAGCGCCGCATGGACCAGGTCGGGGAGAACCCCCAGGACCTTTCCGCCATCATCATCACCCACGAACATTCAGACCATATCCGGGGAGCCGGGATATTAAGCCGGCGCTTTAAAATCCCGGTCTATGTCACCCCCCATACCTATTCCGCCTGCCAGGGCCTTGGAAAAATCGATCACCTGAACCACTTCGAGTGCGGCCGGCCCTTTGAGGTGGGCAGCATCCGGATCAACCCCTTTTCCATTTCCCACGATGCCCGGGACCCTGCCGGACTTACCCTGACCTTTCAGGAAAAAAAGATCGGGGTGGCCACGGATCTGGGCATTGTCACCGGCCTGGTCCGGGAGCATCTGAAAAACAGCATCGCCCTTTATCTGGAGTCCAACCATGATCCGGACATGCTCATCAACGGACCCTATCCCTGGCATCTGAAGCAGAGGATCCGGTCCAGAACGGGCCACCTTTCCAATGTGGATGCCAGAAACCTGGTTTCCGAACTCCTTCACCAGGATCTGAAGCACATCATCCTGGCCCATCTGAGCGAGGAGAACAACCATCCCCAGAAAGCGCTACTAGAGGTAACAAAGGGGCTGAACGGTTCTGAAACCGCCCTTTACGTGGCCTCTCCGGACAGGCCCGGCCAGATGATCCGGCTTTAGGGTTTGTCATGACGGGAAAATTATCCATTAAAGCCGGATTTCGGGCCGTGGATGAGGTCTATTCCTCTTTTGAGGAAGAGGTCCGGGGATTCCGGACCGGACAGGCCTGCAAGAGTGGGTGCGCCTTCTGCTGCTCCCATGCCGGATCCATTGATGTGACCACCCTTGAAGGCCTGAGAATCAGGGGCCTGATCCAAAAATTTTCCCGTTCCCGGCAGAAATCTTTGGAAAAGAGCCTTTTTCGGGAAGTCAGGCACCGGGAAAAGAACCTGGTGGTTCCCTGCCCCTTTTTAATGAAGAACAATGTCTGCATGATCTACGAGATCCGCCCCTTTTCCTGCCGGAGGATCTACTCCCTCCATACCTGCACAAAAGAGAATCCGCCCCGGGTGAACCGGAAGGTCATGGACAAGGGCGAAGAAGAGATTAAACGCCTCCAGGAAATTGATTCCACAGGATACTTGGGCCATATTTCCTATATCCTTCACATGCTGGATGCGCCTGGGTTTCTCGACACCTACATGGGGGGAGGATTTGACCCCGGAAAGATCGTGGTGTTCGGCAAGTCCCATAATATCGTCATTAACCAAAAGATGACCCTCTGAAACAAAGAATGTCGGATTGAATCGGATCCACCCATGCCGCAGTCAAAGGGCAAATCCCGGATTAAAAGGCCAGGACCTTCTTTTCCCGGTCAATATATTTTAGATATAATTTTTCATTGTCATCCATGAACAGATCAAAGAGATCCGGGTCAAAGGATTTGCCACGTTCTTCATGCATGATGCTGATGGCCTTTTCCAGGGGCATGGCGACCCGATAGGGCCGGTCTGAGGTGATGGCGTCCCAGACATCGGCAATGGTGGCGATCCGGGCTTCAATGGGAATTTCCATTCCGCTCAGGCCCTGGGGATAGCCGGTGCCGTCCCATTTCTCCTGGTGGGAATAGGCGATATTTACGGCAACAGGGGCGATCTCCAGTTTTGACAGGAGATTTTTTCCAATGGCCGGGTGCTCTTTGATATGTTCAAACTCCTGGTCTGTCAGGCGGCCGGGTTTGTTTAACACCTCGTCTTTAATTCCGATTTTACCCACATCATGGACAATGGTGCCCATATAGATCTCATTCACCAGGGTCTCGTTTAAGCCGGTTTTCCGGGCAAGGTCTCTGGCATATCCGGCCACCCGTTCAACATGGCCGCCCGTATACTTGTCTTTAGATTCAATGACAGAAGCAAGAACCATTAAAAATACCTCGAGTTGTTCGGATTTTGTTTTTTCTCTTTCCAGCCTGTGAACACTGAGTACATTTTTAACTCTTGCCTGGAGTTCAAGGTGGTGAAAGGGTTTTGTCAGGTAGTCATCTGCGCCGTACTGAAGGGATTTGATCCTGTCTTCCTGGTCGGTCAGGGAGGTGATGATGATGACCGGAAGGGTTTCGGTATTCGGGGCGGTCCTGATCTTTTCGAGCAACGTGTATCCATCCATAATGGGCATCATGATATCGGAAATCACCAGCCCCGGCATGTGCTCATTTATTGCCTGCCATGCAGCCCGGCCGTTGGATGCAATATGAAGGGTGTACTCCTTTAGGGCAGCACTTAAAAATTCCTGTATACTCTTGTTGTCTTCGGCAATGACAATGTCGCCCTTGGAATTTTCCGGCCGGATTCTCTTCACAGTGGTTTTAGGGTCGGATGTTCTTTCCGATTTAAGGATCCGGGTAATATCCTCATGGTCTATCTTGGCAAGGTCGGTCAATCTTCTGTCAATATTGCGCCTGTCATCTGTTCCGTAGCTTTTTCTTTTTTTCCGGCGTTCCTTTATCCTTCTCTCGATAACGGCATCGGGTTCTGTTTTCTCAAGATCCATGGGCAGTAAAATTGAAAAAAGCGTACCCTGTCCCACCTGGCTCTTGACGGAGATCTCACCATGCATCAATTCCACGGAATCTTTTACAATGGCGAGTCCCAGTCCGGTACCTTCATATTTCCGGGTTCGGGAGCCGTCGCCCTGCTGGAATCTTTGAAATATTTTTCCAAGGACTTCCCGGGACATGCCGATGCCGGTATCTTTCACCTTAATCCTGATCCTGTCTTGCTCCCGGGACAGAACCACCTTGATCTCTCCGTTTTCCGTAAATTTATATGCATTCCGGATCAAATTGTTCAAAATATCCTTTAATTTTTCCCTGTCGATAAAGACCAGTTCCAGGTCCGGGGTCCCGAAAAAGTTCAGATCGATTCCCCGCTGGTCTGTGAGTCCTTTGAAACTGTTGACGATCTGGGAGATGACGGCATTCAGATCTTCGTTTGTCAGCACCAGTTTTCTCATGCCGGCGTCAAATTTGGATACCTTGAGCAGCTCATTTATCTTTTCGGTCAGGTTCAGGGTCTGAAGACCGACTTTATTGATGATGGTTAACAGATGATCCGGAATTTGCCCGGATTCCCCGTCAAGAATGTAGTCTGTCCACCCCCGAATCACCGTCAGGGGAGTTCTCAGTTCATGGGTGACATTGGCGATGAAATCTTTTTTGGAACGGGCCGCCTCTTCAAGGGCAATCACGGACTCCTCCAATTGAGCCGTTTTCATGGCTACCCTTTTTTCAAGGGTTGAGTTGAGCATGAGGAAATGGGAAAGGATAAAGACCAGCACACTGAAAGAGATAAAAAAAACACCAATGGGATAGATCTGAAATCCCAGTTCTTTTGCCAGGGCCGGATAATTGAGAATATAATCAATGGAGGCAAAACAGAATACAATGCTGGCAATAAAGAAATACTTTAACTGGTTTTTTTTGATGGTGTCGGTTTCTTTTTTAAAAACCCCGTACAAAAGGGAAAAGAGACGGATCATCAGGATAAACACCATGGCCATATATGCCGGATGCAGGGGGCCGGCCTCGGGATAATATCCAAAGGACTGAAGATAGGCGCCCTTGATAAAATAGTCTGTTGTCCACAGGCTGGCCAGGAATCCCAGGCAAAGACCATAGACCCAGCGGATATGATGTTTGGGCAGTCTCAGGTAATGGACAACGGATTCATATATGCTTACCGGTAAAAAGATGATTCCCGTATACCCTATCCTGCAGATCAGGCCGGAATATTCATTACTGTGGAGCAAAAAAAGAATAAACCATGAAAACTGCCAGTGGAAGGTGATAATACAGAATCTTAAGAAGACCTTGCGGAGTGTGCCCCTGGAAAGAAAGTATATGGTGATACCCAAGCACAAAAAGAGCAGGGAAGAGAATAGGGGAAGAACTGCGCTTAGGTACTGCATTCAGCTTTAGCTTGCTACCTCCTGATAAAAATCCAATGGCCCCAGCAATTCATCCGGAAGTCTTATCACTTTCCCGTTGGCTTTGACAACACAAAAAGTCTGATATCCTTTTCCGATCAATTCCCCGGTATTTTTATTCTTAAAGACAATGTTCAATTTGCATGAAGCCGCCTTGATGGCGGAAGTGGTCAACTCCACCTGGATGACATCCCCGAAAAAGGCATTGGAGATGAATTTGTTATAGGTGTCAACGGTCACCAGGCGGATGCTGGTCCGGGTAAGCAGGTCGTGCAGGTCCGGAACCGTTGCCAGCAGGAATTTTTCCCGGATCACACCCTGGAATTCAATGAAATTGCTGAAATAGACATTTCCAAATACATTGGTGTCTTTTAAGGTGATCATGATTTCCGTGGTGAATACCCTTGAATCCCCGAATTGTTTCAGGGATTCAAACTGCTGCTCCACATATTGGTTAAAGAGATCTTCCTTTGAATTTTTAAATTGGAGTATTTTGAATCCCACCCCGGAATCGTTGCATCTCTGGGACTCGCAGACCATTCTGATTGTCTTCCGTCCCATCACCTTTAGGTTGAGGTTAAAGGATTCTCCCCTGGGAAACCGTGCCTCTGTTTTTAAAAAACCGCCTGAAGTTGAAATATTTTCGACAATGGCCTCGCCTTGATCCAATACTGCCAAAATCTGTTTGTTTACACGCGGGTCCCTTGCTCTCATCAACATTTTAGCCTCCTTTCCTGTTTTTTTCCGGTCCATGTCAAAACCCATTATAACCATCCTTAAGGTCAGTTAGTAATTAGTTAGCAATTATGATACCATGAGGAAAAAGCTAAAAATTATTATTACATTTCAAAAGGTTGAAGAAAAGTCAAATAAAAAATTAGTAATCAATGACAAATTTATTCCGGGAACTGCCATATTTTTGACGAACAAAAGTAAAAAAGCGGCTGCCGGGCCTGCCTCCGGCCGGGCCCGGATTTTTAAATTGTGGTGAAGTCAAATTTCTGGTATGGCTTGGGCGGATTATGCCAAGATGATAAAATATGGACAGGATAATGCCCCTTTATTCCTATAAACAAAATTGTCCCCTGGTTCACCCATCGGTTTTCATTGCCCCGGGTGCGCAGATCATCGGAGATGTGAGAATCGGCCGGGATTCATCCGTATGGTTTCAATCTGTTATCCGGGGGGACCTGGATCAGATCCATATCGGTGAAGGAACAAATATCCAGGATCTTTGCGTATGTCATGCCGATGAGAATGTCCCCTTAAAAATCGGGGACGGGGTGACCGTGGGGCACAGGTGTGTCATCCACGGATGCACCATTGAGGACGGGTGCCTGATCGGCATGGGAGCCGTTGTCATGAACCGGGCGGTCATCGGTCAGGGCTCTGTGGTTGCGGCCAATGCACTTGTCCTTGAAAATACGGTTATTCCTCCCTATTCCCTTGTAACGGGATCTCCCGGGTCCGTCAAAAAGACCTACGGGGAGAAAGATCAGATTCGGAAAAAGACCGGAATGATGGCCCAAAGCTATATGGAAAACGCCGCAAATTACAGGTCGGAGAAGATCTTTCATGAAATTCGGAAATGACGGCCATTCAACAGGATTCTCCTCCTGTCCCCATAACTCTTTTAGGATCCCGGAGAAAGAACAATATGAAACCCAGACCTGAAAACCGGCCGCCCTCGGATGAAAAGGCCAGAAAAGCCGTAAAACCCGTGGTCTGCTATCCTGTGGATACACTTCCCCGGCCGGACATGGCCCTTTATTCCGCCGCAAGAAAGAGAATGAACCGGATTGAAGAGGTGATTGTTCCGCCCCGGGAGGCAAAGACCTTCCGGGTGAAGGCCGGGAATTTTTTCCGGATCCTCAGCATGGAAGGGCCCCAGGTGGGGGACCTCAACCTCTGGTGCGGGACAGATCTTTTTGAACATTTTTACAGCGGCAAAACCCGGGCTCTCCACGGGACCCACCTGGGCACCGGAGACCGGATGTGGAGCAGTTTTCCCCATCTGCGGCCCATGGCCACCATTACCCATGATACCCTGGACTGGTACGGGTTTGACGGGTTCGGCGGGGGAGTCCACGACGTCATCGGCACCCGGTGCGATCCCTATACCGGACGGTTGCTCAGCGGCCAGGACTATGATCATTGCTGCCATTCCAACCTGATCCGGGCCCTGGCCCAAGAAACCGGCCTGAGCTTTGACCGGGCAGAGCCCCATGTCCACGATGTCCTGAATGTCTTCATGTGCACGGGATTCACCCGGGACACCCACCAGTATTTCATGAAGGCCAGTCCGGTCCGTCCGGGGGATTTTCTTGAGTTCTTTGCCGAGATCGATCTTTTGGGAGCCTTGTCGGCCTGCCCCGGTGGAGACTGCGGTTCCGAGCATTCCAGCGACACTGCCCCCTGTTTCCCCCTGAAGATTGAAATCTTTGAGACCGACCCCGAAACTCTGGAAGGATGGTCTTCACCCCGACCTTCGGCATATTCGGGCCGGCACGGGAAGTAAAGCGGTTCAGGCGATAAATCAGGAAAATCGGAAGATACAGGGCAATCCGTGAACATTCAACCCATATCGGGTTTATTCTCTAAAAATTAATCAAATTCTAATATTCTGATGGTATAAGTTTGCCGCTCACAGAGGCTTACAGCTTAACCGCAATTGACATTGACCTGCTACCGGTCATGGGGGAGGCGGTTCGGTATTATCCATTTTGTAAAGAGGGATGACATGATCCACCTCAGTACGATTCAAAACCTGCGGTTTCGATATCTTATCGGCCTGAGTGCCATTGCCCTTCTCGTCACGTCCTCTTATATAACCATGCAGCATGTTGTGTCTAAACAGCGGGACTATTCAGGCCTTATCAATCTGGCCAGCCATCAGGCCGGCTTAACCAATCGAATTGCATACTTTGCCAGCCTGATGGCAGTAACCGAGGATGAGGCTGAATTCAGCATGGCCCGTGCCCAGGTGGGGCGAACCATTTATAAGATCAAATCCGCACATGAAGCCCTTCGGAAGGGGAGCCCGGAAGATAATATCCCAAAGGTAGTCAATGATTCTCTGCTGACAATTTATGAGGACCCCATGGTCGGGCTTGAACGGGCTTTAACCCGGTTTCTGGAGCGGGCCCAGCAGGTCTATGACAGTGATATGGAAAACCTGAATACGGGGTCGGCTGCGTACCTTTTTCTGACGACGTATGGCCCCCATGTACTGGAACCCCTCCTGGATGCTGCTGTGGATGAGTATGGAAAAATCGGCCGGGAAGCCATCCTGAAAATTGAAAGGCTCGAGCTGATCATATGGCTGGCCGCCATTGCCACCCTTCTGATGGAAGTGGGATTCATATTCCGGCCTCTGGAGCGGCAGGTCAGGAATACATTGGATTCTTTGAAATCCTCGGTTTCGGAATTGACAGACACCCGGAAGCGCCTTGTGGCTGCCCAGAAGCTTGCATCGGTGGGCGACTGGGAGCTGGATATCAGAACCGGAGAAATCACCTGGTCGGATCAAATATATGAAATCTACGGGGTGTCGGTGGAAGAATTTTCAGTCACCCGGCAGAGTTCCCTCAAACTGGTTCATCCGCAAGATCGGGCAATGGTGGAAAAAGATCTGAGTTCATTGGCCAGGGAAGAAGCCTCTTTGAATATGGAATACAGGATAACCCGTCCCGACGGAAAAGAGTGTCTGGTTTATCAGCATGCGGCGTCCATAAAAGGAAATGACGGCCGGGTAAAAAAAATAGTGGGAAGCATCCAGGATATTACCGAGCGAAAAGAGTTGTCCACCCGTCTCGAAAAATTATCCCAGCACATTCCCGGGTTCATCTTTCAGTTTCACCTTGACCCGGAAGGCCGTTCATGGCTTCCCTATGCCAGTACAGGAATCATCGATACCTGCGGGATCCGACCTGAAAAATTAAAAAATGATTCCCAGGCCCTGTTTCAACTCTTCCATGAAGAGGATATCGGGCGGGTAAAAGACAAGATCCGGGAGTCCAGTAAAAACCTGAAAACCTGGCAGGATCAGTATCGGATCCATCATCCGGAAAAAGGAATTGTCTGGCTGGAAGGGCAGGCAACACCGGAGCTGTTGATGGACGGCGGTACATTGTGGTACGGATATATCTGGGACATTACCGAACGAAAACACTCGGAGGAACAGATTCGGAAACTGGCCCTTTACGATTCCCTGACCGGGCTGGCAAACAGGCGGCTGATTAATGACCGGCTGGCCCACGCCATCGCCGTATCCCGCAGGAAGCAAAATTTTGGTGCCGTGCTGATGCTTGACCTGGATAATTTTAAAAGCCTGAATGATACCAAGGGCCACAATGTCGGAGATGCCCTGCTTGTCGAGGTCGCCAAGCGTCTTCGAAACTGTGTAAGAGAGACAGACACTGTGGGCCGACTGGGGGGAGACGAATTTGTCATTGTTCTGGAGTGGCTGGGAGAGGAGGAGAAACCCGGGCGCAAAAAAGCAATGAAGATCGCTGAAAAAATCAGGCTGGCTTTGAATCGGGTTTATATCCTCGGCAAACAGGGACATGCCCATCACAGCAGCGCCTCCATCGGAGTATCTCTTTTCCAGAATACCGATATAAACGAGGGTGAGGTGCTCAAGCGGGCCGATGTGGCCATGTATGAAGCCAAAGATCTGGGCCGGAATCGTTGCTGCTTCTACAATGAGGTTCGGCAGACCCTTGTGAATAACCGGAGTGCCCTGGCCCATGATATGCAGATCGGATTGGAAAATGAAGAATTTTTCCTATACCTTCAGCCACAGTTCTGGGGCTCGGGTAGAATCTGTGGAGCAGAGGCCCTTCTTCGCTGGCTACCTCCGGGCAAAGAACCGATTCCACCGGGGTCGTTCATTCCAGTTGCAGAGAATACCGGCCTGATTCTTCCCCTGGGTGAATGGGCTATCGAAAAAGCCTGCGGTTATCTTACCGACCTAAAAAATCAGGATCTGCCGGAAGATTTCGCCATTGCGGTGAATATCAGTGCAAGGCAATTTGTCGACGAGGACTTTGTCGGAAAAATCGTTTCGATTTTTAAGCGAACCGGTGTGGATCCCCGCCGCCTGAAGTTTGAACTCACTGAAACCTGCCTCATCCAGGACATGAACCGGGGCAGACTCATACTCAACGAGTTGCGGGGATTGGGACTGCGCGTGGAACTCGATGATTTCGGGACCGGATACTCTTCTCTCAATTCCATCAACAACCTCCCTTTAAATGCGTTGAAATTAGACCGTTCACTTATCCAGGGCATTGAAAACGAAGGCTCAAGCACGGCCATCGTCCGCGCCGCCCTGGCCATGGCAAAAGCCATGTCCCTGATGGCGATTGCCGAGGGTGTGGAAACCAGAGGACAAAGGGATTTTCTTGTCAAGGAAGGGTGTGAAATGCTTCAGGGTTTTTATTTCGCCCGTCCCATGCCCTATGATGATTTTAAAAATTATCTCCAAACAATTCTGGATTTTCCTGAAAATCGGGAACAGCTTGTGTTTCCGGCAGAGGGTCTGTCCGGGCGGGGACTGCGGACCGTTTGAGCGGGGCTTGGCCGGTTTTGATTGGAACAGACTCAAACAGAGATCCAAGGAGTGGTTTTTTATCTTTGATGTAACCGGTTATCCAGGAAAAACATCCTTAGAGTTTGCTTTTTCCAGGGGAAGACCAATAATAAAATTGGTTCCCCTGCCCGGCTGGGAAACAAGGTCCATGGTTCCCCCAGGATTTTCAGTGATGATAAAATAAGAAACGGAGAGGCCCAGACCGGTTCCGATCCCCACGGGTTTTGTGGTAAAAAAGGGCTCAAAGATTTTTTTTTACGGATTGCCGGGTCCATTCCGGGCCCGTTGTCTTGGATTTCCATGCAAAGCATGTCTGCCCCTTTCTCCCTCCTGAGCCGCAGGATGAATTTCGGATCCGGCCCGTTTCATAACCCCTCATACCGGTTTGATCGAATATTGCTATAACCCTTCCAATCCCGGATATAATCTTCTGGCACAGTCCGGGCAGATTCCATGGCTGAACCATACATCGGCGTGTTTGCCAAGATACTCTTCAATCTGGTTCCAATACCCTTTGTCATCCCTTATTTTTTTGCATGAGGCACAGATGGGCATGAGCCGGCGAAGTGTTTTTACTTCGCCCAGGGTCTTCTCAAGGACCTTGTTTTTTCGTTCCAACTCTTTTGTTTTGTTTAAAAGTGCCAGATGGGCCTCAACCCCTTCTTTAAAAGAGAGAAGAAGGCTTTCATACTGTTCTCCCCATTTGTTCTCTTTTGTGTCAACGGCACACAGGGTCCCGAAGATTTTTCCGTCCGGCCAGCATAAGGGAAACCCCAGATATGCAAAAATACCGGCCCTTGCCGTGGGAGATCCTGCCCATTCCGGATCTTTTCTGGCATCGGAGATTTTTAGCCTTTGTTTCAGCCTTGCAGTTGTTTCGCAGTATACCCCGGCCATCTCCATTCTGGTCCTGGCGGGAAAGGGATTTCCAGGACTTAGGTTGGCGCTGAACACCTCAAGCTCAGGGGGATTTAATCTGTTGATCATCACACTGGGGACGCAGATCAGGTCAGATATAACATTTACGATGCGCTGCCATGTTTTTTCAATTTCAGACGGAATTGCGATTTTCCGGGTCTGGATTTCCATATCTGCCCTCTTTGTGCGAAAATAGAATGAATACAAATAATATCAAATATATTGAAATTCTGGAATGATGGCAAGGGGGCTTTAAAAAAGACAGGTCAGGGAATGAAACAGGGAAAATATTTGGATATTGAACAAAGGGACTTATTTGTCCTTTAGATTCTTAATTTGATTGTACCAGGCTTCATCCCCATAGATCCTGCCGGCGCATTCCGGGCAGATGCCGTGGCTGAACTGGGCCTGGGAGTGTTCCTGGATATAGGTTTCGATTTGGTTCCAATATCCTTTGTCATCCCGTATCTTTTTGCATGAAGAACAGATGGGCAGCAGGCCGCTGAGCAGTTTGATTTCCCTGGCCGATTCTTCCGTCTGTTCCAGGTTCCTCAGTCCGAGTTCTCCCAGCATGCCGGCAAAAGAGGATACAAATTCAAGGAGTCTGATGATCCGTTTTTCCTTTATGACGGGGATTTCTTCCAGGGCTTTAAGGTAGGCGGTTTCATCGAAATCGTATTTTTGGGCCTGGTTTCGGAAATAGGGGATATCCGGCGGACCGTACAGGAACTGGCCGATATAAAAATTGGCCACATGTTGGTCCCTCACTTTTATGGGGGTCACCGCGTCATTTAATCCGTTTTTACATCGATAAAGGACATGAGCCTGTCCCTTTGCCATGCTCTCTATCAAAGTGGTCCGGCTTAATTGACAGGCTTTTCTGCTTTCCGGATATGCCCGGTGAAACCGGGTGCAGAGTTTTTTGTCGCCCGAGGAAAGCAGCCGGGTCCCGTCAAGCTCCCCGATGGAAGAGGCCAGTCCCAGGGCCTCACAGAAATTGTCTGTCAAGGGTTTGATCTTATCAAGATCGACAAGGTCCCGGAAAAAAAAATCCATTAAATAATCCCTTCTGTGCTTTGTCAGCAGGTTAAAGAGAAAGATCGTGTTTGCCTGAAAGTTTTTAGGTTCCGGGCAGGGCGTTGAATAAATGACTTTACAGTAAAGGGTCTTAAGATTCAACGGTTTAAATCGGGGTTGATGAAACCGGCCGGTATCCGTGGGGGAAGTCAGACCTTAGATTTTTTCTCCCTGGAGCAGATGAAAGTATTCCCCTCCAAGATCGGTCAGTTCCTTATGGGAACCCTGCTCCCGGATGCGGCCGTTCCTGAGCAGGATGATTTTGTCGCAGTTCCGGATGGTGGACAGGCGGTGGGCGATGAGAATGGAAAGCCTCCCCTGGAGCAGTTTTTCCATGGCATTGTGGATGGCCTGCTCAGACTGGGAATCCATATAGGATGTGGCCTCGTCAAAGATGATCAGGTCCGGGTCAAAGGCAAAGGCCCTGGCAATGCAGACCAGCTGCTTTTCTCCACTGGACAGGGGTCGCCCCCCTTCCATGAGGCGGGTGTCAAGTCCCTGGAATTTTTCGAACAGAAACCGGCACCCGGCCTTTTCCAGGGCGGATTCAAGGTCTGAATCCTGTAAATCCGCTCCCCAGGGGCAGATGTTTTCCCGGATAGTGCCTGAGAAGAGGATGGGATCCTGCATGACCAGGGCGGTTCTGGCCCGGATCTCTGTGATGTCCAGGCGGGCCAGGTCTGTCCCGTTAAAGAGGATCTCTCCGGCGCCGGGTCCGTAGAATCCGGTGATCAAATTGATGATGGAAGTCTTGCCGGATCCGGTCTGTCCGGCAATACCCAGGGCCTGTCCCGGGGCCAGAGAGAATGAAATATCTTTGAGAACGGGGGTTCCGGGTTTATAGGAAAAATCGATCCCCTTGAACTCAAGGCTTTCTATCTCCTGGATCGGTTTGGAAGATCCGGCCGGGGCTCCGGTCTTTGGACGGTTCAGCACCGTGACGATGCGTTCCGCAGAGGCCAGGGCGTTCTGGAGCAGGTTGAATTTTTCAGACAGATCCCGCAGGGGCCGGAAAAAGAGTTTTACATAGGTCAGAAAAGCCACCAGCTCCCCCAGGCTCATGGATTGGTCCGCCGTAAAGAAACTGCCCTTCCAGAGGATGGCGGCGGTGAGGGCCGTTCCCAGGAATCCGATCAAGGGCATGAAAAGGGCAAAGATCCGGATCTGAAACATGGCGGCCCTGAAATGGGCAAGGTTCAGGCGCTCAAACCGCCGGACAAAGGTTTCCACGGCCGGGATGGTCTGGATCACCTTGATGCCGTTGATGCCCTCGGAAAACTGGTGGTTGATTTCACCGATTTTCTGGCGGATGTTCCTGAAGGCCCGGCGGGCAGTCCGGGAAAATAAGATGACCGTGACCAGAAGAACCGGCAGAATCCAGGAGAGAAACAGGGTAAGCCCGGGATCAAGAAGGAAAAGCATCACCAGGACCCCGGCCATGAGGACCAGGTCCTTGACCATGAAGACCAGGACCGTGGTGAACATCTCATTCATATTTTCAATGTCCCCGGCCACCCGGGAAACCAGCCTTCCGCTGGCATTTTCGTCAAAATAGGATACGGGCAGCCGGGTCATGTGGGAGAACAGGGCGCATCTGAGATTGAGGATGATTTTCTGGCCTGTATACTCCATGAACAGGGTCTGGACAAAGCTGATGGCAAATCCGGCCACTACAATGCCTGAAAAAATCAAGGCAAAGGTTTGAAAGGAGGGGATCTTAATTCCGGCAAGGTCGGTTCCCGTTCCCGGGCCCGGGGAGAGGATAAATCCGTCCAGGGCCTTCTGGATCATGGCGGGGATGGCCAGTTCAAGGGATACAGCGGCCAGGGCCAGGAGGGTGGAAAGGGCCAGCATCCATGCAAAGGGCCGGATAAAGGGCCAGACAGCCCTGGCCAGGGCCGTGTCGGCCAGGCGGATTACCCTTTCTTCATGGACGGTGCTATTCACGGATCCCCTCCTCAAATTGCTGAATCCGGAAGGATTCCCGGTAAAAACTGTCCCTTTGGATCAGGTCTTCATGGGTTCCCCGGTTCTGGATCCTGCCCTCTTTCAGGACGTAGACCCGGTCGCACCCGGCCAGGGCCGACAGCCGGTGGGAGATGATGATCAGGCTGTAGGGCCGGTCCATCTCTTTCTGCTCAAGGGCGAGTCTTGACATGATTTTTTCTGCGGTATGGGTGTCGAGCTGGGATACGGGGTCATCCAGGATGATGACCGGTGCGGGAAAGGCCAGGGTCCTGGCCAGGGCCACCCTCTGCTTCTGTCCCCCGGACAGGGTGACTCCGCGTTCTCCCACAAGGGTATCCATCCCTTCGGGCATTCGTTCAAGGGTCTGTTCCAGGTCGCAGACCCGGATGATTCGGTCAAGAACGGTATCATCCATTTCTCTTCCCATGAGGATGTTTTCCCGGATGGTGCCGGAAAATAGAAAAGGTTCCTGGGCCATGAACCCGATTTCCCGTCTCAGGTCGTCCGGGTGGAAAAGGGCGATGTCCCTGCCGTCCAGGAGCAGCTTTCCGGATGTAAGATCATAGAGCCTGGGAATGAGCTGGACCAGGCTGGTCTTTCCGCTTCCGGGAGGACCGGTGATTCCGATGGAGGTGCCCGGCCGGATATCCATGGAAAGGTTGGACAGAACCGGGGTGTCAGGATTGTAGAAAAAAGAGGCGTCCCTAAACTCGATTCTTCCTTTGAGGCCTGCCGGTGCGGCAGGAGAGGCAGGAGCTTTCACCCGGGGCCTGGCGTCCAGCAGGGTGCTGATCCGGTGCAGGGAAGCCGTGCCCCGCTGAAATAGATTGACCATCCATCCCACGGCAATGGCCGGCCAGGCCAGCAGTCCCAGGTATTCAAGAAAGGCCACCAGCTCCCCGGGGGAGAGACGGTTTTCCATGACCAGGAATCCGCCGTAAAAGATGATGATCAGGGTGGAGAGGTTGAAGAAAAAGCCAAGCAGCGGTTTTAAAAGGGCCGTGACCACGGCCCTCTTCAGATTTTTTTTAAAATAATCTCCGGCCGCGGCCCTGACTTTTTTGTCTGCGGCCGGCTCAAAGTTGAACACCTTGATCACCCGGATGCCGAAAAAGTTTTCCCTGACCATCTCCGTGAGAATGGAAAAGGATTCCTGGGCGGTTTTGTGGTAATCGTGCATTTTCTGGCCCAGGGATTTGGTAAAATAAATAAGAAAGGGGATGGGGATCATGGACAGGGCCGTGAGTCTGGGATGGGTCCAGAGCATGATCCCCAGGGTGGCTCCGCCCAGCAGGAGGATGTCCACCAGGACGATGATACCGAATCCGAAGGCCATGCGGACATGGTTGATGTCCGAGGTGGCATGGGCCATGATGTCCCCGGTCTTGGTCCGGTCGTAAAAGCTGGGATCCAGTGCCAGGACATGGCTGAACAGATGGTTCCGGATTCCCTTTTCCACTTCCCTGGCGCTTCCCATGAGCAGGATCCGCCACAGGCATCTGAGCCCGGCCATGGCAAGGCCCAGTCCCAGGATGGACAGGCATTGGACAATGAGGACGGGCCGGTCAATGGAGGATTCCGCCAGGGTGTCAACAGCAGACCGGATGATCTGGGGAATGATGAGCTGGAACCCGTCCACCAGGATCATGCACAGGACTCCCACCAGTATCTTATAAAAATTTTTTTTAAAATAAGGGAGAATGAGCTTCATAGAGAATAGATCTGCTTAAAGACCGTGACCTCTTTTTGGGGTCACTGGGTTTCCGGATAAGGGGCATCCCCTGATTCCTGTATTGTTTTTGAGGACATGGAAATCCATTGTACGCCGGGATTTTACGCCGGCCGGACCGGCGGGTGTCCCATGTCTCCTCCCAGCCCCTTAATTTGTCAAAGATCCGGGAAATGTCAAGCTTTTCCTGATCCAGCCATCCAGGGCCCGGATGCCGCAGCCGGCCGTCAGTACGTGCAGTCCCGGTCTGCCATGCCCCTTTTTCCGGATTTGTTCTGAATCGTCCTCCACCGGGATTTCAGGCGGATTCGAAAATTTCAAGTTGATCTGATCTTCGTCCATTCATGATCTCCGGATCATTTACAAGAGGATTTCAGTATATAGAAAAAGGGGAGGATTTACCATGGATTGTTTGGATGAAAGTATGGAGGCGCAGGAACCGGGCTCAGAGAAAATACTTCACGGATTGCACCAGGAGGATGGCAGCCATGAATCCCAGGAGGCGGCGCAGCCAGAGACGATATGTCTTCGCCTGGATGCGGTCCCGCAGGCCCAGGCCCGTGAACATGAGGCCAAGTGCCAGGAGGGTCAGGGGCAGTGAAATCCGGAAAATGTCGGCAGTGAAGAATCCCGCATGGAAGAAGACAATGCCCTGGATCAGTTTCCCGGATAAAAAACAGAGATTAAATACATGGATCATGGCGGTTTTCGGCATCTTGACTTCCAGGGCATAGATGACCAGGACCGGCAGCATGACATTCACCGTCCCCCCCAGTATGCCGGCTCCTAGTCCGGAAAAGGCCATGGCAAGTCTGGGATAGCGTCTGATCCGGGAAAATCCCAGCCCCAGTTTTTCGGCATTCAGATAGACCAGCAGCATCACGGCCAGAAGGGGCCGGAAAATCTCGGCAGGAAAGATGATGAGCAGCCGTGTTCCTGCAAGACTGCCCACCATGCCGTAGAGGGCAAGGGGCCAGTACAGGCCAATACTCTTCTGCCAGTTTCCGCCTTTGAATATGCTGGCAAGGTTGATGACCATGGTCGGCAGCACCAGGATCAGGATGGCGGTCCTCATATCGGTGATGATTGCCAAAAGAGGGGTGGCAACCATGGGAAAACCGATTCCCATGGCGCCGTGGATCATGGCGGCAAATCCTGTGATGCCGGCGTAAGCGAGTGCGATACCAAATGACACGAATTGGGTCCTTGAATGATTTTTTTTAACTTACTATCCCCTTTTTCAGATCCCTTGTCCATGTTTTTATGTTGGGCTCCCGGGGAACCCTGTTTTAAAATATAGATCCGCATCAATTGATGGGTTGACAAGGGACGATCAAAGGACTATATTCTATTTTAACGATTTAATAGAGAGAGGAATATGAAAGAATTCATTAAAGTCATGAAGGCCCTGTCAGATCCCAATCGGGTGAAGATGATGAAAATGCTCCAGGCCCGTCCCCTTTGCGTATGCGAAATAAAAGAGGCCCTGGGGATTGCCCAGTCCACGGCCTCCAAACATTTGAAAATCCTGGAAGATGCAGAACTGGTAAGGAGTTTTAAGGACGGTCTCTGGGTCAACTATTCCCTTTCCGACGGAAAAGGATCTCCCTATTCGGCCAGCATGATCGGGAACCTGAAGCATTGGCTGGAGGATGAGCCCGGGATCCGGGATCTGAACCGGATCCTTCCGGGAATTGACCGCCACGATATTGTGGGAAGATAATCCAGACAAAAAAATTTAGCCTTCATATCGCTACGTGGCCATATGTAAAAAGGAGGAAATATGAATCCCCAAGCAACCCCATCCGAATCCATGGGGCGGAAAGAAAAAATCGGTTTACACCTGATGATGGGAGCAGCCGGGGTGGTCCTGTGGTGGATGATCTACAGGCAACTGCCGGGCCTGTCAAAATGGCTGACATACAGTCTTCTGCCCCTTAAACAGGGCTCCCACCTGGGAGATTCCATTGAGTTTTTTCTCTATGACACCCCCAAGGTCATGATGCTTTTGTTCCTGGTTGTCTTCGGGGTCGGGATCATCAGAAGTTTTTTTACCCCGGAAAAGACCCGGGCCTTTCTCTCCGGGAAAAGTGAATTCGCCGGAAATATCCTGGCAGCCCTTCTGGGAATCGTCACCCCTTTCTGCTCCTGTTCGGCCGTGCCCCTGTTCATCGGGTTTGTCACTGCAGGCGTGCCCCTGGGTGTGACCTTTTCCTTTTTGATCTCCGCCCCCATGGTCAATGAAATTGCACTGGGGCTGCTTTACGGCCTTCTGGGATGGAAGGTGGCGGCCATTTATATGGGAACCGGTCTGTTTGTCGCAATTGCCGCGGGCTGGGTCATCGGCCGGCTACACCTGGAATCCCATATTGAAGACTGGGTGACCCAGAACACCGGGGTCGCCGTGACCCTGGAAGAAGAGAAGATGACCTGGAATGACCGGCTTCTTTACGGATGGGAAGCTGTAAAGGAAATCATCGGCCGGGTCTGGATCTATGTGATTCTCGGTATCGCCGTGGGCGCGGGGATTCACGGGTTTGTTCCCCAGGGGGTCATGGCCTCCATCATGGGCAAGGGCTCCTGGTGGTCCGTGCCCCTGTCCGTGCTCATCGGCGTTCCCATGTACTCCAATGCCGCCGGGGTCATCCCCGTGGTCGAGGCCCTTCTGGGCAAGGGTGCGGCTTTGGGGTCGGTCCTGGCCTTTATGATGAGTGTGATCGCCCTGTCCCTGCCCGAAATGGTGATTCTAAGAAAGGTGTTAAAACCCAGGCTCATTGCCGTTTTTGTGGGGGTGGTGGCCTTCGGCATTCTGTTTGTGGGATATCTATTCAACATTATTTTATAAAGGAGAGTATCATGGAAATTAAAGTTCTCGGGCCCGGATGCGCCAAATGTGCAAAGACTGAAAAGCTGGTCCAGGAAGTGCTCCAGGAGACCGGGGTGGACGCAAATGTGGAAAAAGTCTCGGATTTGATGCAGATCGCATCCTACGGGGTGTTCGGCACCCCTTCCGTGATTGTTGACGGTGAAGTCAAGTGCACGGGAAAAGTACCCAAAAAGGAGGATGTCCTGGCCTGGATCAAAAAGGGATAAAGACTGAATCCGGGTATAAAAAACGGATCCAATGAACTCAAAATATTTGAAAAGTCTAAAAACCAGCTGAGGAAAATAAATGAGAATGCAGATCTTGAAAAAACTGAACGTACCGGGAATCCTTTTGCTCCTTCTGGCGGCGGCCACTGTTTTTGCAGAAGACCTTTCCACCCTGCCTGTCAACGGCAGGGTGACCCTGATCGATCTGGGAGCAAAAAAATGTATCCCCTGCAAGATGATGGCGCCGATTCTTGTCAAACTTGAGAAAAGCTACCAGGGAAAGGCTGACATCGTTTTCATAGATGTCTGGGAAAACCGGGACCAGGTGAAAAAATTCAAGATCAGAGCCATTCCCACCCAGATTTTTTTTAATGAACAGGGGGAAGAGGTCTTTCGCCATGTGGGGTTTATGGATGAAAAATCCATCATCCGGCAGATGACCAAAATGGGTGTAAAAGAACCAGCCCCGGATGATAAGGGATAGCCCGGTGACAGAATCCCTGTTCTTAACAATCAACCAGTGGATGACCGGAGAGACGGGTTTCGCCGCCATGGGATGTTTTTTCTGGGGCATGGTCAGCGTCCTGTTCAGCCCCTGTCACCTGGCTTCCATTCCCCTGATTATCGGATATGTGGGCGGACAGGAAAAAATGGTCCGTCCCGGCCAGGCCGGGGGATATTCCATCCTCTTTACCTCGGGTCTTTTTTTGACCATCGCCTTCATCGGGATCCTCTGCGCATGGCTCGGCAGGATGATGGGGGATGTGGGAAGCTATTGGCAGGTTCTGATCGGCATCATCCTGATCTGGGTTGCCCTGGGCATGCTGGGAATTGAAAAATGCTCCATATCCGGCAGCCTTCTTTACCGATTGAACCTGAGGGGCAGGGCCGGGGCCTTTGTGCTGGGTCTGGCCTACGGGGTTTTGTCAGGATCCTGTACATTCGGGTTTATTGCCCCGATTCTGGCCATCATCACGGTCCAGGAAAAAGTGGCTGTGGGCGTTCTCTATATTTTTCTGTTTGCCCTGGGCCATTGCCTGCCCATCGTGGTCGCCGGTTCCTCCACGGCCGTGGTGAAAAAATTGCTTGAAAACAGTACATGGAACGGTGCAGGCGTCTGGTTCAGGAAGATCTCCGGGACAGCCATCGGGGCCCTGGGCATCTACTTTATTCTGATTCCGTTTTTAAAGGTCTGACCGGAAACCGGGCAGAATCTATACAGATATCAGCACCAGGGCAATGAAGGCCGAAGCCACCCCGATCCACTGCTGGCGTCTCAGCTTTTCCCTGAGAAAAAACCAGGCCAGCATCACCGTGGAGGCCGGGTAGAGGGATCCGAGCACGGCGGCAATATCCAGGCGCCCCAATTGGGCGGCCAGGGAGAAAAGGCAGTTCCCCGTCGCATCTAAAATCCCCGTGATCAAGATAAAGGACCATTGCCCCCTGACAGGCACCCCTCTTTTACCGGAAAATAAAATGATCATGAGCAGAAAAGAAACCGAGGCGATCCTGGCCCCCACCAGGGGCCAGAAAACGGCCAGGTCATTGGCCTTGTCAATGAAGATGAAAAAGAGTCCGAACCCCAGGCCTGCCGAGACGGAGAGAAAAAGTTCGTCCAGGGTCATCCTGAAAGCCGCATCCCCGGAAGAGAGGAGCCAGACCGCAGCCATGAAAAAGAAAAATCCGGCCAGTTGAACATGGGTGGGAAGGCCCGTATAAAATGCCGTATACCCGATGGGAACCAGGGCCGTGAGTACGGCGGACAGGGGAGCGACAATGCCCATGCGTCCCTGGGCCAGCCCGTGGTAGAGGGCGAGCAGTCCGAGGATACCGAACATCCCGGCAAGGGCACCGAACCCGATATGCTCCATGGGGGGAAAGGGTTCGGAAAAGACAAGGGCTGCCACGGCCAAAAGCAATCCCCCGATAGACTGGGAGATCAGCACCACTCCTAAAAGATTCCCTTTTTTGGAGGCCAGGCCCCCGCTGAAATCTCCGGCTCCCCAGGCAATGGCGCTGCCGATTCCGTATGAAAGGGCCAGGGTTTCCGGGTTCATCATTGGAAACCATCCGGATGGAGGGTGAAGATCCCGGCAGAGAGGAGGGCCGGAACCATGGCCAGTTCACCAATTCCCGGGGAGGTGTGTGTGAGTTTATCCATTTTTTGTCCCGTTACAATTTCAGCTTTTTTGAATTTTGATGATCACCAGGGTAAGGTCGTCATCCGGTTTTTTCCCTTTACTGAAGGCCTCAAGTTCTTTGAAAACCCCGCTGAGAATATCCTGGGCAGAACAACGGGCATATCTTCGGATCAGGTCCTGGAATCTTTTTTTGCCCAACATCTCCCGGTTTGTATTGGAGATCTCCCAGATGCCGTCCGTTCCGACGGCAATGATTTGCCCCTCTTCCAGGCCGGTTCTGAGGTTGGACTGGTAGGAAAATCTTTCATCCACCCCCAGGGCCATGCCCGGGCCTTTTAACTCTTCAAAGGTATCGGATTTTGGATCGTAGATCATGGCCGGGTCATGGCCGGCCCGGACCCATTCTATGGTGCTCAGATTCTCGTCAATGGTCAGATAGAACAGGGTCATGAACCGGCCCGACCGGAATACATCATCTGCCAGGTGCTGATTGGCCGCATTTATTGTTTCCGGAAGTGAATTTTTTTCCGGGGTGTTCAACCGGAGAAAAGCCCTTGCCGAGGTCATTAAAAGGGCCGCATCTACGCCGTGGCCGGAAATATCCCCCACGGCTACACTGAATGAAGTTTTAACGGCCTCTTTATCCCAGAAAAAATCATAGTAATCCCCGCCCACTTCATCACAGGGAAGGCTTCTGCCGGCAATGTCCAGTCCCTTGATCCTGGGGATCTCCCGGGGCATCAGGCTTCGCTGGACTTCCCCGGCCAGGGCCAGGGCTTTTTTCTGCTCGGTCATATCCGTGATAAAGGCCATATGGCCGATAATCTCTCCCTGGTCGTCCCTCAGGGTATTGCCGTGGACCAGAGCGGGGACATGGCGCCCGCTCTTCCGGGCCACAAAGGTTCCTTCAACTTTACGGGACTCCTTTTTCACCATCTCTTCCCGGTTTGAAACCAGGAATTCACGGAATTCTTTTGTGGCAAAATCCAAATGGGATCTGCCGATAATATCGGATCGTGAACACTCCATCATCCGGCATAGGGAATCATTGACCTCAATGCATCTAAAGGTTTCATCCAGGAGAATAAATCCTTCCCCCGTGGTCTGGACGATCCGCCTGAATTTTTCCTCGCTGTGCCTTAACTGGTTTTCTTTATGCTGTATCTTCCGGCGGGCTTCATCAACCTCGGCGATGATCCTCCGAAGCATCCTTGAGTTGAGTCCCTTGGTGAATTCAAGGCGCTGCCGAGACTCTTCAGAGCGGTTGAGTTTTCTTGTCAAAAACGCATTCTGCTCCTTCAGATTTTCCATCAACGGGGAGTCATCCCCATGAACGGTCTTTCTCCCGGCCCTGACCGGTGCATTGGATTCGGATCCGATGAGGAGACTGACCAGGGTGGCCACATGGGAAAGGCTTTTCCCCCCGGGCACCAGGGGGGATATTTCTCCAAAGGCGTAAAATCCCAGGATGGGAAGTCCGGGGGACAATCTTTTCTTGAATATGTCCAGCTCTTTTTGGGCTTGAGTTCCCAGAACCAGTTTCCGAAACGCACAGGAGAAGGCCAGGGCAAAGGCGGGTTCCCAATCCCGGGCTCCCCCTTTCAAAGAGTCGGCGGTGGCAAGGAGATCCTGGGTTAAATCCTCCGGCACCGCTTCGGTGAGCTGTACAAAAGCTCCCTGGGGAAGGGTCTCCGAGAAAGTGACACTGCCGTCATCCTGGTATTTTACAGGGACACGCAGATAGAATTCCTCCTGGTCCTTTTCATAAACGGCCAGGAGAAATTCCATGGCCGGTTCTTCATGAAATCCCAGGTAATGGCGATAAAAATCCACGGCGGTCAGATCGCCGATTTTTTCAACACTCCGGCCGCAGGCTTTTGTAACTTCACTCTTTTTCCCCAGGGGCCTCCAGGAGTTTGCAATGGAAAAGGCATATCTCACTGGGCCGGCCATCAGAAGAATCGGAAGGGCGTCTGTCAGAATTTTTCGGCCAAAGAATTGTAAAGGTCTGACCCCATCCGCCCGGAGGGTGGCGGATGCCCCTCCAAAGACCGGGCACTCTTTTCCCAGTTTCGCATTCAGCATGTTCAATACGGGCTTAAGCCGGATATTATATCTTGCCGGAAAGGTAAGGCAGAGGGCAGGCTTTCCCTGGATTTTGTCCCGGGCCGATTCCACGGCTTCCTGAACGCTGGTTTCAGGATCCATGGAAAGGCCTGAACCGATCCCGGTCCCGATTTCGATATCATCGGAAGAAAGCACTGCCAGGGTAATCCCGTCTTCACTGAAACCAAAATCAGAGGAAAAATTACCCGCAGTTGTGCATCCGATCAGCTGGATGCCCGGGAAGGCGTCATTGATCATCTCCAGCATGAGCGGGTGGTCGAACTGGCTTCCGGCCAGCAGGATTCCGGCCTGGGGCGGATCTCCGTTGATTTGGGATCTGCAGGCCAGAATCACTCTGCTGACAAGGGAGCGGGTGTTGATGCCCTCTGCCTGTCCAAGTCCGATTCTGATCATCTTTCACCTTTGATCCGGTATCCGGATGTGAGTAACGGGATTGATTTCATAGGACTTTTCCATACCATAGTTCCAGGGCAGTGGCAATTGGATTCAATTTGTTGAAACCCGCATTGTTTCGCCATTCGGCCTGCAGACTTTGGGATGCTTTCAGGCGGTTTTACCCGGATCTTACCTCTCCTGATTTCTGCAGGCCGATCCCCGTAAAGATCAGTCCCAGGCCGGCCCAGGTATGGACCCGGATCGCCTCTCCCAGGACGAAATGGATAAAGATCAATGAAATAAACGGGGTCAGGAAGATCAGATTGGTGACATGATTCGTCTTTTCAGCCGATTTCAGGGCGGTGATCCAGGCAATGAAGGCAAATCCGAATTCAAAGCATCCGATCCAGACCGCCCCCAGGAGCCCGGCCCCATCCTGGATCGTAAAGGATGAAAATAAAAAGCAGGCCAGGGCGGCAAAGGGGAGACTGAAAAGAAAATTGAGAAAAATGGCCACAAAGGGATCCTGCCGGGACCGGACATTATAGATCCAGTAAAGGGCCCAGATGAGGGTGCAGGACACGGCCAGGAATACCCCCAGGTAGTTGATTCTGACCCCTGAAACCCCGCCGTCCCCCATGGACAAAACCACCACGCCGGCATAACAGACCAGGGTGGCCAAAAGCTGGATCTTTCCCAGGCGCTGTTTCAAAAGAGGAACCGAGAGCAGGGAGAGGGTGATCACCCAGGTATAGTTGATGGGCTGGACAATCTGGGCCGGCAGAAGATCATAGGCCTTGACCGCCATCCAGTAATAGACAAAGGGGTTTAAAGTTCCCAGGACCAGGTAGAATCCATACTCCCTGGGTTTGAGCCGGAGGACTTTCCTGAACCGTTTGGTGGCCAGAAGAAAAATGCCCAGGATCACAACGGCCGTGACAATGGAGCAGAGCAGAAGCTGGAGGACATCCAGATGGCGGAGGGTGATTTTAAAGGCCGTGGCCGAAGTCGACCAGAACAATACCGTGAGCAGGCCCAGTGCATATTCTTTTTTAATCATTAAAAATCTATACAGTAAAAATAAATAAAAGTATCCAGGGAATATCAGCAAGGGTGCCGGAAAAATTTCTGGAATTTGAGTCCGCGGGGAAAAGGGCATGAAGCCCGTTTTTTCCTTCCAGAGGCGCGAGCTCTGTCCCGGCAATTCTGATATTGATAATATTTGCCAATATGGCTCATTATATTTGGAATCGTCAAATTTAATAGAACCCCATAAATCAACGAAACCGGTGTGTGAATTTCCTAAATCCGTGTTAGAATTGCTATAATAAGGAATGGTAAACTATTCCATGTGTAAAGATTGATTTGAAGAAATTCAGGGAAATGAAATAAATGTCTGATAGAAATTTTTGTTTGACGGGACTACTGGTGGGTGTAATTTTTTTGACCGGAGTTCAGAGAGCACAGGCAGAAAGCATTCGGATGGGATGCTTTGAAATCCCACCCCACATATACTCATCCTCAACCGGCCTTCCTGCTGGAGCGGCCGTCAATTTTTTTAAAATTGTGGCCAAAAAAATGGGTTGGGATATCGTCTGGTTAGATCCCCTTCCTCCTGCCCGCTTGATTGAATATCTGAAGGATGGCAAAGAGATCGACGGCGCTCCAATCATCGCCAGGACTTTTGAGAGAGAGAAATTTCTCCATTACCCGAAAAATCATTTTTATCTTGCCAAGCCCAACTTTGTTGTCCGGAAAAACAATCCTCTGATACGAATAGACTCTGCCAAAGATGTTGGCGGCTATGTGGTAGGCCAGTTCAGCAGGGCGGCATATTCGAAATTTGTAATTGAAAATAAAGCATTGTTCAAATTTGATATCATCTCACCTGGAAAATGTCTGGTTGAGCAGCATTTGAATAAATTAATCCTGGGGAGAATTGACGCCGTCCACACCCTGGATGAATTTTCACTTTCCTTTGAAGCCAAAAGGCTGGGTATGGATGCAAAAATAAAAGTCCTGCTGCTTCCCGAACCTCCCCATCCGTTTTATTCCGTGTTCTGCAAGAATGAAAAAGGGAAAAAGCTCGCCCGTCAATATGATATTGCCATCAAAGAATTGGAATTCACATCAGATGACTATATTGAATTTATTCAAGCCGAATTTGCCTTATTAGATAAAAACTAAAAACGAACAGGTTCAAGACGCTGACCCATGAAAGAGAATAACGGCAGTGAATTTGCTTCAGGTTTACCCAAAAAAGTCGATTTTTCCGGATTCGATTGCCTCCGTTGAGGATAAAAACAGGGCAATCCGGGAGAAAGAACCGGTCTGTCCCGGCAAAGATATAAATCTTGATTCAAAGGCCGGATCGGTGCTAACACTGGAGCAGGAATTCAAATCAATGGTTTTTTTAAAGGATCCCGTCCATGCCCCCTTTCCATGATTCAACCCGGCTGCTCAAAACGTTAACGCCCCTGATTACCACCGTTGATTCCCATACCGAGGGGGAAATCACCCGGCTGATCCTGGACGGCACGGGAAATATCCCCGGGGCCTCCATGATGGAGAAGCTTGCATTTTTCAAGTCCCACTGTGATCATCTGCGCTGCCGGGTGACCCGGGAGCCCAGGGGGTCCAGGGAGGTCCTGGCAGCCGCGGTGACGGAGCCGGTCTCTCCGGAAGCCTCCTTTGGCCTGATCTACATGGATGCGAAACGGTATCCCTATCTTTGCGGCCATGCCACCATGGGGGCCGTGGTCACCCTTGCCCGGACCGGGTTTCTGGAACTGGGTCCGGGGGAGAACCGGGTTCTCATCGACACTCCCTCGGGGACCATGGAGACACGCGCCCATGTCGAAAAAGGAGAGGTGATGTCCGTTGAGCTGGACATGGTGCCCTCCTTTGTATTTGACACCCAGAGGGAGATCCGGGTGGAGGGTTTCGGCAAGGTCAAGGTGGATCTGGTGTGCACGGGCGGCTTTTTTGCCATGGTGGATACGGCTCCCCTGGGTCTTGAACCGGTGCTGGAGAACAGAGAGATTCTGGTCGATCTGGGCATGAAGATCATTGCAGCGGCCAATGAGCAGCTGGAAGTCTGGCATCCGGCCCGGCCCGAAGTAAATACCGTGGATGTGACCGAATTCTATGATGTGGATCCGGGCTCCGGACCGCAATCGGGCAGGGGAATGGTGGCCTACGGGGAATCCCATATGGACCGTTCCCCCTGCGGTACGGGCACGGCGGCCAAACTGGCCCTGCTCCACCATTACGGAAAGATCGGCATGGATGAACCCTATGTCAATTCAAGTCCCCTGGGCACCCGGTTTGAGGCCCGGCTCAAGAAAAAGACAAAAATCGGAAACATGGATGCCGTGACGGTCCGGATCAAGGGACGGGCCTGGGTAACGGGAATCCATCATTTTACAATGGACCGCACAGATCCCTTTCAGCAAGGATATATGATTTAATGGACACCCCACCCGATCTTATTTTCTACAATGGAACCTTTCAGCCCCCGGACAACCCCGGTAAAGAGCCCACGGCCCTGGCCGTTACCGGCAGGAGAATAACCGCCCTGGGAGGGGACAGGGAACTCCTGGCCCTGGCCGGTTCCTCCACAAGACGATTGGATCTTGGGGGGAGACTGGTGCTGCCCGGGTTCTGTGACAGCCATTTTCATTTTTACGAATGGGCGGTCAACTACGACAGCATCAATTTTGCAGATACCCGGAATTTTGGGGGCATGGAAAAAGCCATTCAGGAAAAGGCCCGGGATCTCGGGCCGGGGCAGTGGGTTCTGGGCCAGGGGTTTAACGAGTCGGAGTGGCCGGAAAACCGGATGCCGAACCGCGTTGACCTGGACCGGATCGCCCCGGACAACCCTGTCTGTATCTGGAGGTGCGACTGCCACCTGGCCGTGGCCAATTCCTCTGCCCTGGCCCTGGCCGGTATCAATGAAAATTATCCGGATCCCGAGGGAGGGGTGATCGAAAGGGATGAGGCCGGAAAGCCCAACGGAGTCCTCAAGGAACTGGCCCCCAATCTGATCCGGGAAGCCATACCGGCCCTGCCTGAATCCAGGCTCATGGACAATATGGAAAAGGCCATGGCCCATGCCCACAGCCTGGGGCTCACCTGTGTCCATGATGTCCGGCTCATGGGAGGGATGGACGGAGCCGATGCCCTTAAGACCTGGCAGTCCCTCCATGCCCGGGGGCGGCTCAGGATGCGCTGCCATGTGGCCCTGCCCGGGGAGATGACAGACCAGGCCATCGCCCTGGGGCTGTGTACGGGATTCGGAGATGATCTTTTGAAAATCGGCCATCTTAAATTTTTTGCCGACGGCGGCATGGGGGCCCGGACCGGATGGATGACGGAAAAGTATCTGGATGCGGAATTCGGCATGCCCCTGACCCCCATTGAGGAGATTAAGGATGGCGTGACCCGGGCGGACCGGGCCGGGCTTTCGTGCATGGTCCATGCCATCGGGGACCGGGCCTGCCAGGAGGTGATTTCCATATTCGAGGGGGTGGAACAGGCAGGGGAAAGCCGGTGCAGGGTTCCCCACAGGATCGAGCATGTCCAGATGATTCTGCCCCGGGACCTGGACCGTCTGGGACGCCTGAAGAACCTGGCCGTATCCTGCCAGCCCAACAATCTGAGCCTGGATATCTCCATGATCGACCAGTGCGCCGGCCCCAGGGGAAAGTATGCCTATGCATTGAAAAGCATATTGAACACCGGGATTCCCATGATGCTCAGTTCCGATGCCCCGGTGGCCGATCCCAATCCCTTTGCCGGCATCTATTCGGCGGTTACCCGGAAACGGATGAACAAAACCCCGGAGGGGGGGTGGTATCCGGAACAATGCCTGGATATCGGCGATGCGGTTAAGGCCTATACCCTGACCCCGGCCCTGGCTTCAGGCACAGGCCATGATCTGGGGTCCATATCCGTGGGCAAACTGGCAGACCTGGTAATCACGGACCGGAACATCTTTGATATCGAGGCCGATGAAATCGCCGGTACAAAACCGGCCCTCACCCTGTTCAACGGGGAAGTGGTATATGAGTCCTGAAAGCAAAGAATACCTGGATGTCATCTTTAACCGGTCCGCAGACGGCCTTTTGATCTGCGACAACACAGGCAGAATCCTTCGGATGAACCAGGCAGCCGAGCGGCTCAACGGGATCCGGGCCCAGGAGGTGGTGGGAAAGGATGTGAAAACCCTTTTAGAGGAAGGCCAGATCAACCGGTCCGCCACCCAGGAGGTGCTTGAAACCCGGCGCCGGGTCAGCCTGATTCAGACCACCCCCCGGTCGGGATATACCCTCCTGGTGACGGGTACGCCGGTGTTTGACCGGGACGGCGGGCTTGAGTTCGTGGTGGTGAATGAGCGGGACATCTCCTTGATAGAGGATATGCGAAGGGAGCTGGTCCGGGCCCGCCAGGAATCTGAAAAGATGAGGGACAAACTGGCTGAACTCTCCCTCATGGAACTTACGGAAAATACCATTGTGGCCCGGAGCCAGTCCATGGAGCAGACCCTTGGCCTGGCCATGAAGCTGGCCGGAATCGATGCTTCGGATATCCTGATCCAGGGGGAATCGGGCACGGGCAAGGGCCTGCTGGCCAAGTTCATCCATAAAAACAGCCCCCGGGCCCGGCATCCCTTTATCCAGATCAACTGTGCGGCCCTGCCTGAAAATCTTCTGGAAGCGGAATTGTTCGGGTATGAGAAAGGGGCCTTTACCGGGGCCAGGGAAACCGGCAAGGCCGGTCTTTTTGAGCTGGCCTCCAAAGGAACTCTGTTCCTGGATGAAATCGGCGAGCTCTCCCAGGGGGTCCAGGCCAAACTGCTCAAATACCTGGACGATCACGAGATCATGCCCGTGGGGGGGCTTGTCCCGAAAAAGATCGACTGCGCCATCATCGCGGCAACCAATCGGAACCTGGACCGGAGAACCTTGAAAAAGAAGTTCCGCCTGGACCTGTTCCACCGCCTCAACACCTTTACCCTGACCATCCCTCCCCTGCGGGAGAGGCCCGAGGACATCCTGGAACTCACCGGTATCTGCCTGAAACGGTACAACAAACGCTACAACCGCCGGACCTATATCGGATACAAGGCCTATGATGCCCTGAAATCCCACTCCTTCCCCGGAAACGTCAGGGAGTTGATCAATATCATCAAACAGGCCGTGGTCATGTGCGACAGAAGATTCCTGGACGATTACATCCTCCGGGCCATTGAGCCAGCCAGAACCGAGGCCCCGGCCCGGGCCGTTAAAGAAGAGACCGATCTTGGCCGGCGCCTCTTGTCCGTGGAATACGAGATGCTGGCCCAGGCTGCCATGAGATGCCGGACCACCCGTGAGGCAGCCGGTTTCCTGGGCATCAGCCAGCCCACCCTGGTCCGCAAGATGAAAAAGCACGGGATTGCTATGAAAAGGTCTTTGCTTTGATTCTAAATTAAATCAAGCATGCTGTATTCTCTTTGATATCAGGGCGTTGGATAGAAATATATTGATTCAAAAATGGATCATCAAAAATAGTATTTTATTTCAGATAGTTATCTTTCGGAATTGATTCAAAAATGGTTCAATTCTTGCCCTTTTCCGAATTTTCTTTAAGTTTCAGATAGAATATTTCTTATTTTTCAAATACTTGGAATAAAATATTCCCCAAGGCACGGGTTTTGTATTGTTTTACCTTAATCATGTTATCTTAGTCATGTGCGCGGGCAGGTGTCTGCCGGTTACGGGCAGGCATCATGAACAGCAAAAGGCGGTAGAGCCTCCAGACGGTCCGCCCTTTTGTAAAAATCTTTGATTTCCGGAAAGGTCTATGGAAGAAAAAAAGTGGAAACCCTGGCTGCTTTTGTCCCCCTCGCTGACAGCGGTTTTCCTGTTATTGGTGGTCCCGGTCTGTTTTGTGGTGGTCTACAGCTTCTGGCTCAGGGCTCCCAGCGGCCAGGATATCCCGGCTTTTCAACTGGGCAATTACGCCAAGTTCTTTGCTGATTTCTTTTATCCCTCCATTCTTCTCAAAACCCTGCGGGTGGCCCTGGAAACTGTTTTTCTCTGCCTGGTCATGGGGTATATCCCGGCCTATTTTTTTTATAAGACCGAATCAAAACTCAAGCCCTTTTTAATGATCCTGGTCATGCTGCCCTTCTGGATCAGCTTTATCATCCGGACTTTGAGCTGGATCAATATCCTGGGAGATTCAGGCCTCATTAATCACCTGCTCATGAAAACAGGGCTTCTCCAGGAACCCCTGGCCATGCTTTACAACGAAGGCGCCGTGATCATGGGTCTGCTGCAATACCTGCTCCCTTTCATGATTCTCAATATCTACGTCAGTCTGGACGGCATCGACAAGAGTCTGGCCGAAGCAGCCAAGAGCCTGGGATGTACCGAATGGCAGGCCTTCAGGGAGGTGACCCTGCCCCTGAGCCTTCCCGGGGTCAGTGCCGGCTGCCTCCTGGTTTTTGTCCTGACCTGCGGCACCTATCTGCCGCCCATGATCCTTGGCGGTCCGGGCAATGAGATGATCGCCAATCTGATTTTCAAGCGGGTGATCGGAACCCTGGACTGGCCCTTTGGTTCGGCCATCAGCACGATTCTGCTCATTCTTCTGGTCATCATCGTTTACACCTATAACCGGTACATGGGGATCAGCCAGATCTTCAAGACCCTGAGCAATGAACCTTAACCCAAACAGATCCCGGGGATGGATATGAAAAGATTGATTTCAGGATGGACACTCATTAAACTCTATACCCTCCTGGTCTATGTCTGGATGTTTGCCCCCATTGTGGCGGTGGTCATCCTGGCTTTTAACCCCCATCAGTTCGGCTCCTTTCCCATGGAAGGGTTCAGCTTTAAATGGTTTGTCAAGCTCTCCCATAATTCCTCCATTCTGGATGCATTTAAAAACTCCCTTGTTCTGGGATCCCTGACCGCTGTCTTTTCCACCGCCATAGGGGTTCCTGCGGCCATGGCCTTTATCCGGTACGATTTTAAGGGCAAGGATTTTTTTAACACCCTGCTCATCGCACCCATCATGATTCCCGAGGTGGTGCTGGGGGTGGCCCTTCTGCTGTTCATCCGCTGGCTTCAGCAGCCCAAGAGCTTTGCCATGCTGCTCATCGGCCATGTGGTCCTGACCCTTCCCTATGTTCTGCTCATTGTCCAGGCCAGGCTTGTGGGGATTAAAAAAGAGTACGAAGAGGCAGCCATGTCCCTGGGAGCCAGTCCCTTCCAGACATTCTGGTCAATCACATTTCCCCTGCTGGCCCCGGCGGTTTTTGCCGGTATGCTCTTCTCCTTTACCATTTCATTTGATGATGTTACGGCAACTTTGTTCTGGGCCACGGCCCAGAATCAGACCGTGCCGGTGAAGATATTCGGTATGCTCAGAAACTCCATCAGCCCGGAGATCAACGCCTTGGGGGCGGTCATGATCGTTCTTACCGTATCCACCCCTCTTCTTGCAGGATATATTTCAAGAAAGTTTGCAAAGGGCATGGGCAAATAAAGGAGAAAGAGATAAACGGGATGGAACCTGTTTTAAAGATGGCTGTCCCAGGGATCATTGAATGGTAAACAAGAATAATATTCCGGAAAATTTTCGATACATATCCGGATCAACCCAAAAGGAGAAAAAACATGGGAGAAAAACTGGGCCAGAGATTGGATGATGTCTATGAAAAGTTTATGGAAGGCAGTGTTTCAAGGCGTGACTTTGTAAAATACCTGGGACTTTCCGGCGCGGCCCTGGGACTTGTGGGCGGCCCCTTCGGGATGATCCGGAATGCCATGGCCGCCAAGTCCATCCGGTTTGACGGATGGGGGGGCACGGTCTCCGAAGCCTTCAGGAAATATGCCTTCAAACCCTTTACCGATGCCACGGGCATCAAGGTGATCGACGGGGAATTCGGGAATGCAGACTCCTACCTGACCCGGGTGAAGGCTTCCTATCCTCCGGGGGGGGAGTACAACCTGGCCCATCTTTCCGGGGTGTTTGACTATAAACGCTACGTGGACCTGGGATTTGACGTGGTCCTGGACGAGACCAAGATCCCGAACCTGGAAACGGTCATGCCGGCCATCATGGAGCCCTACCGGGCCATTACCAACGGTAAATTGTCCGCCGTGCCCTATGATTACGGATTGACCACCATTGCCTACAACTCCAAACATGTCTCCGACGAGAAAGCCGAGAAGCTGGGTGCCGCCCTTTTATGGGACAAGGATCTGAAGGGCAAGCTGGGTTCCTGGACCGACTGGAGAACCAATATCTGGTATGCGGCACTCAAAACCGGACAGGATCCCAATGATATCAAAGATATCAAGGCCGTATGGGCGGCCCTGAAAGAGCAGCGCGGCCTGATCAAGAAATACTGGGCCTCGGGAGCGGAACAGATGAGCCTTTTGGCCAACGAGGAGGTCTACGCCTCCATTGTATGGTCCGGAAGGGTAAAGACCCTCCAGAACCAGGGACATACCCATCTCAAACTCCTGGTTCCCGACGGGGCCTTTTCCTGGCAGGAATGCATCTTTGTCATGAAGGGAACCAACCTGGATGACGCCCATAAACTGCTCAACTATATGCTGGCCCCGGAATGCGCATTTGCCATTGCCTCAGGCCAGAGCTATCCGCCCAGCCTTGACCCGAGAAAGGTCAAGATTCCAGCGGAAGTCTCCAGTCTGCCCGGCTTTGACGCCACAGGCACACTAAAGGGCTATAAGTTCGCCAATCCGGGGTATTGGAACGGAAAACAGATTGAATGGGCCGAGAAATGGGACAGGATCATGGCCGGCAAATAACCTGGCGAAAACCATGGGCAGGCCCCGGACCCGGAACAGGACCGGGGCCTGCTGAAAAAATTCTCGAATCGTTTGGGAGACAATTATTTTGAGTCAAGAAAAGAATCCGTCATTTGTCCGGTTCCAAGGGGTGGAGAAACGGTTTGGAAAAGTGGTGGCGGTAAAGGAAATGGACCTGGATGTTCCCGAGGGGGCCCTGGTAACCCTTCTGGGCCCTTCCGGGTGCGGCAAGACCACATTGCTGAGAATGCTGGCCGGCCTGGAAACCCCCACCCGGGGAGATATTTTCATAAAAGGCAAACGGATCAACGACCTTCCCATTCATCGGCGGAACCTGGGAATGATCTTCCAGAACTATGCCCTGTTTCCCCACAAGACCATTTTCGACAATGTGGCATTCGGTCTCAAGTACAGGGATGTTTCCAAATCAATCATGAAGGAAAAGGTTGAGAAGGCCCTGGAAACGGTCCGGCTGCCCGGGGTCGGAAACCGGATGCCCTCCCAGCTTTCCGGGGGGCAGCAGCAGCGGATCGCCCTGGCCCGTGCCATTGTCATTGAACCGGATGTCCTGCTCATGGATGAGCCCCTGTCTGCCCTGGATGAGAACCTTCGGGAGGATATGCGGCGGGAGATCGACAATCTCCAGCAGGACCTTGGGGTGACCACCATTTTTGTCACCCATGACCAGAGAGAGGCCCTGTCCATGTCGGACAAGGTCGTGGTGATGAAGGACGGATTTATCCAGCAGGAGGGAACTCCCGAAGAGGTGTACAACGATTCGGCCAATCATTTTGTAGCCGATTTTCTGGGACACTCCAATTTTCTGAAAGCGGCCGTGGAGGGAGAACAGGACGGATATCTGAAGGCCAGGCTCGATGACGACAGCCTCTGCCTGGTCAATCCGGCCGGGGAATTCTCCAGAGGGGACCGGGCCGAAATCGTCATCCGTGCCCAGAAGATGACACTGGGATACAATTCCGATTTTGCCCGGCAGGAGGACATGAACTATTTTTTCGGCAGGATCGTGGACCGCAGTTACATGGGGGGAGAGGTCAGCTATTTTGTCGAACTCTCTCCGGGTCAGGTGCTGCACGTGATTAATTTTGTAAAGAGGGCTCCCTACCGACGGGGAGATGAGGTCTATGTAAAGGCAGATCCCTTTCACTGCAGACTGTTAAAAGAGTAAACCAAAACATAAAAACAGATTCAGCACCCCTGGATCGGGTCATGGCGGCCCGATTCCCAAGGAGGGGTGCGCTTGAAAAGGCATTAAGGCTTGGCTGATATCCCCCGCTCAGGGCCAGAGAAGCAGAGTTTGGACTGGATCAAGAAGGGCCTGGATCCCGGGGTCAGCTATATTGTTTTTGAGAATGAAACGGCCCGCCCCCATGGATCGGCCCTGGCCCCCAGGATCTACGAGTTCCTGGAGCAAGAAAAGATCGGGTGGCAGCAGGTCATTGATATGGATCTGTCCCGGGAGTACCTGGTGGTGAAGGTCCGGCCGGGCCGCGAAGACCGGATTCTGGGAAAGATCATGGGATGCGGGATTCCCGAGAAAACCATTTACACCGTTTATAAGGCAGAAGAGGTATGAAAGTGAACACAACAAAAGAGCAGGTTCTTAGGATAAAATTTGAGCATTCCGGAAAAGAGGCAGACATTCCCCTGTCCGGGTTGAGAAACGGGCTGATTTTTTTCCTGGATATTTACGGCAATGACCAGTTCTGCGGCAGGGATTTTTCAGCCCTTGTCGGAGACGGAGACGGGGAAACCAGGTTCTCCAATCTTCTCAAGTCCTGCGGGTATGGGAATGATCCCAGGGGCTTTTTTGAGTTTGTGCTGGGAACCATTGCCCAGGGAAGGGGCTGGGACATGACCGTCAACGGAATCCGGCTGCCCGGGCTGCTCCTGACGGCCCTGCTGGAACAGGTGATTCCCGGCCATGGATTTAAATCCATCAAGGACACGGAACAGCTGGTCAGCCTGACCAACCTGGACATCCCGGAAAATGACGAGACCGCCCTCCAGAAGGTGATCGAAAAATATCCGGTACGCCTTTCCCGCCATACGGTCCGGCAGATGATGGTTTCAAGGGATGTGGCCTATCAATACCTTCCCTTTGTGGAGGAGCTGGAATCCGTCGGCTTTACCAATACCTGGATCGGCCAGTTCCACGATGGCCTTCTGGAACAGATGTACCAGAACCGGGTGATCTTCCTGCTCAACATGAGCTGCCCGGTCTACTGCCGGTTCTGCTTCAGAAAACACAAGGACTCCCGGAACGAGAAAAACCCGACGCCGGAAGATGTCATGAAGGCGGTTGCGCATGTACGCAATTCCCCCGGGATCAAGGAAATCGTGGTCACCGGCGGAGATCCCTTCATGAACCGGAAAAACATGGCCGCCACCATTGACGGCATCATGGAGGTGGATCATGTCCAGACCCTGCGCCTGGCCACCCGGTCCATTGCCTATTATCCGGCCATGTTTCTGGAAAATGAATCCGAATACTTGAAATATCTCAAGCAGAAGAGCCTGGAACTCCAGCGCAACGGCAAACGCATGGAGGTGGCCACCCATTTTATCCATCCCGACGAAGTCTCCCCGGAAAGCCTGGAGATTATCTCCGACCTGGTGAAAAGCGGAATCGCCGTCTACATCCAGACCCCGTTTTTGAGCGGGTGCAACGATGAAGGCCCCGAACTGGTCCGGTTGTTCTCCCTTCTGCGGGGGGCCGGAGCCGAGATGCACTATATCTACATTCCCTGCAGTCCCATCCACGGCAATTCCATCTATTGGAAACCCCTTTCCGGCGGGATCGATACGGCCTCTCATCTTCGGGCCCATCTGTCCGACCGGGCCATCCCCAGGATATGCACGGCCACGCCCATCGGGAAGATGGACTGGTTCTCCAGCGGCTGGGCCGTGGAAAGAGTGGAGGACAATGAAAATTTTATCTGGATCCGCACCCCCTATACCCCGGACTATTTCAAGGCATTTGCCCCCCTGGCCAATGAACTGGACAACATCCGGATCAATGGGGAAGGCACCATGGATATCCAGTACATGGCCCGGATCGGGAAGGATGAGTATCTCATCGGGAACCGTCCTGAAAGAACAGCCCCCAAAAATCCGCCGGCATCCCAATCGGAAATCAAAGGGCTCAGAAAAGAGCTGGCCCGCACCTGGCAGCCTTCCATTGTTCCCACCGGCCTTGACGGCCTGTCCCGCCTCCACGGGACCCGGGTGGTGATCCATGCCCGGGCCGGCCGGGCGGAGATGGATTATATCCGGGGAGATTACCGGATCACCGATGTCATTATCGGCGGGGACCGGGACGGGGTGGACTGCCTCTCCCATATCCGCAGGATTGTGGGGGAACTGGGAAAGATCCCCCATGTGACCTCTGTCCGGCTTCGCTCTGTGAAGCTGGCCACGGATCCGGAAGCATATACCCGGGCCGCGGTCAATGCCCTGGGGGAAATAAACGGCCTGGCCGTGGTCAATCCCCTGCGCCTGGAAATCGAGACATGGTTCCTCCTGGCCGGGGATGTCCGGGAAGAACACACCCAACTGGCCCGGCGGCTGAACAACAGGGGGATCACCGTATACGCCAACGTTCCCTTGCTGGGAGGCGTCAACGACAATGATGAAGCCGTCCATGATCTGGCCCACGCCCTGCGAAGGGCCGGTATTGAATTCCACCATCTCTACGTGGCGGGCCTGCCTGTCCAGATCCAATGGAACGCGGATCATCCTGTGGACTCCTTTGATGTAACCGATATTGCCACAAAAGTCAGACGGGAAGGTTCGGGCCGGGAGATCCCCAGGTATATCATTGCCACGGAACTGGGCGAGGTGGATTACGGCCTGACCTCAAGATTTGGTAAAACCGGCAAGGAGGCCGAAATAAAACTCAATTGTTATCATGAATCCTATTATAAGGCCATGGATGAGAACTTTGTCTTCCCGGAAGGAATAGAGATTTCCGGGGACGGATGCCCTGTGGTCCGGGTTCCGGGTCTGATAAAAACCAATGATTTTCCCGTTTCCTGAGGTAAAAAATGAAATACCCCTATGTGGCTTATAGCGATAAAGTTGAAATTCAACCTCTGTTCAAGGGGTTGGCCGGGGACCCCCTGGTGGTGGACATGTCCGTGGGCTCTCCTCTGTTCGACCAGGTGGATATCCTTAACCAGAAGGCATTCCAGGCCTGGCTGGACAAGACCATGAAGAACCGGTTTTCCTGGGGACTGGCCTCCTACCTGGAAGACCGGGAGACCATATTGAAGCACTATCCCCAGATGAAAGAGGAACAGCGCTATTTTCACCTGGGCCTGGATATCATCGTGGATCTTGGCACCCCTTTGCATGCCCCCCTGGATTCCGTGGTCCAGGAGAGCGCCTACGAAGAGGGGGAGGGCAACTACGGTGGAAACGTCCTGCTCCGTCATGAAAGCCCCCATTTTGAAACCTTTTACAGCCTGTACGGCCATTTGAACCGGGAAAAACTGCCCGCGCCGGGAAAGATCTTCAAAGCAGGAGAACCCTTTGCCTGGATCGGGGATTTCCATGAGAACGGGAACTGGTTTTACCACACCCATCTCCAGGTCATCACCCAAAAGGGGATTGACCAGGGCTGGCTTTCCAAGGGGTATTGCAGCGCCAGGGACCTGGCGATTATGGACGGGATCTGTCCTTCGCCCCTCTCCCTGTTCCGGGTGTAAAGTCTCCTATCCTCAGAATTTACGGAATGATGGAATTTTCTGGCCGGGCAGGCCTCTTCCTAAACCGGAAAGGCCTGCCTGACCAAGGCATTTGAGACCGGATTGTTCAATTCTTCATGGTAACGAAACGATCTGATATCATTCCCCATCCCTGATTTCCTCCCGGAATTTCCCTTTTAAACGGATGTTTTCTGAAAGGGTTTGGCGGAAGAATAGAAGATGAACGGAGAGCCTGCCTGGGCAGGATGCGGCTCCGCAGGGCTCCCGATTCCTACAGCCTCTTTCATGCCGTTCCGCAAAAGGAGAAAACTCGCATCCGCTCAAACAGTCCTCCTTTTCTGCTCCACGCCATGAAGCGTCTGTACGCGATCGAACCCGGTGTCTCCGCCGCACCCCACCCAGGCCCCCGGGGGAGTAGGGTCAGTTCCGGCATATTTGTAATTTAGGATAAGATAATACTGGACGAAGGTAATCCAATTTTCCAGTCAACAATAACAAAAAAGAAAGGGCCAGGCAGCTACAAGCTGCCCAGCCCAAATTTGTCAGTATCATTCAGAGCATCAGGATCAACAACAGTCAGAACACCAGAATTAACAACTACAGCAACAAAAAGAAAATCAACTTCAGTAACAACGAATGCACAAACGGGGAACATATTAAAGGTTCGAAAGGGCAAGGTCAAGGGGCGTTTTTAATTTTTGAAGCCCCAACGATGCTTTTTTTCCAGTCCTGTCTTTTTCAAAGCCATGCTTGATACCATTAAAGCTCGGTCAACTCTATTAACTTGATAGCCTTTGTTATATCAATCACATCTATTCCAAGATCCGATATCGGTCAAAATACCGTTTTCAAAAGTCAAAGGATAGCAATAGTTTTCACCCCTCTCTTGAATACGGACAGACCAGATATCAATCCTTTTATCAATGTAGATATCATCTTTACCAGAGGAAATTTCTATTTTCTTGGTATAAGAATCTTTATCTATAATCTGACCACAAGACTGAATTTTACTGGCTACCAATATTTTAGCATCTCCTACAGAAATAATGTCATTTCTGCAACGAATACCCGAAAACGCAATTCCAATATTAAAAAGAATGAAGATGGCTATTATAAGGATTGAGACTTTTTGAAACATTTTTTTCTCCTAAAGACAAATTTTATCAACTACCTGATCTCGTGTGAGTATAGGCATATTTTTATTTTAGGGAAAGCAAAATTGTATATTCAAATGTCTATTCTGCACCCCAAAACAGCTGACTTCGTCCATTTTCCCGGTGCAGAGGCTTTGGGAGATGTGGTGGATTCCTTACAGGCCTTTTGGAGCAGAAGGGCAAAAGGATGAATGGTTTGAGCTTTGGCGGGTTTTATTTTTTCCTGGAGCGGCCAAGTTTAAGATCAGGCGAGGCTGCGGGAATTTTTCCCTTTGCGAAACCGCAGCTTCCTGCAACCAGTCTTTCGATCCTTCAGAACCTGTTGTTCGTGTGCGCTTTTGTGTTGTGTGGCCCTCGCTGGAATGGATTTACCGGATTTGCACGATGACCGGAGGGGTATAAGATCAGGAGGGGCCCTTTGATGAAAAACTTAGGCCGGGGGATCCTCCCGGGCGGACCGGATCTCCTTCTGGATCTTTTTTTCAAAAACGGTGTTGAAGAACTGGTCGGATTCGGAGAGTACATGGGAGTGGACTTTTGTAAATTCCTTGAGCAGGCGGCGGGCCAGGGGCGTCAACTGGGAGCCGCCTCCGGCAGTGCCTCCGGCGTTCCGGACCAGGAGGGGCCGGCCCAGACCCTCTTCCGTGGCCTTGATCTTTCCCCAGATGGCCCGGTATCCCATTTTCAATTCCCTGGCCGCGGCATTGATGGAACCGCATTTATCTATGGCGGAGAGAATCCGGAACCGGCCCAGGCCGAAGATAACCTTACCGTCCGGATCCTCGATCCAGACCTTTGAGCGGATATGAAACGGGCTATCGGTCGTCATCGGGTCCTTTGTTTATCAGGATTGGTTTTGAATCCACCTATACCACGGATGGGGTCCTGAATCAAAAACAAAAGGACCGGAAAAAGACCGGCTACAGCTTAAACTGACTGACCATATCCCCAAGTTCCCCGGAGAGCTTGTTCAGGGCATCCGCACTCTCCTGCACCCGGGAACTGCTGCCTGAGATCTGGGTGGAGGCGCTGTTGACATCGGCTATGTCTTCTGCAATTTCCGTTGCAACCGTGGAGCTCTGGGTAATGTTTTCCGTGACCTCCTGGATTCCCTGGGAAGCATTGGATACATTGTCTGCAATCTGGTTGGTGATCTTTGACTGTTCTTCAATGGCCTGGGTGATATTGACGACCTTATCGTTGACGTCGTTTATGACCAATGAGATTTTTTCAATATCACGAATGGTCTCTCCCGAGGAGTTCTGAATATTACCGATTTTCGATTTTATTTCGGTGGTGGCCTTTTCCGTCTGGGTGGCCAGCTCCTTTATCTCATTGGCCACCACGGTAAATCCTTTTCCGGCTTCTCCGGCCCGTGCCGCTTCAATGGTTGCGTTCAAGGCCAGAAGATTGGTCTGGGCCGATATGTCTGCAATGGTTTCCGTAATTTTGCCCACCTCTTTGACGATCTCACCGAAGATGGTCACCTTTTTTGAGGTTTCCCTTGTCTGGGTCACCGCATCTTTGGTGACGGCCATGGTCTCCCCGGTATTTCCCTTTATCTCATTGATGGTGGAGGTCATATTCTCTGCGGCAATAGTGACGGTATTTACGTTGACCGAGGTTTCTTCGGCAGCGGCAGCCACATTGGACATATTGGTGCTCATCTCTTCGGCCGCCGCAGATACGCTGGTTGCCTTGGATGAGGTCTCTTCCGCCCCGGTGCTCATCTCCCGGGAGATATTTGACAGGTCCAGGGCCTCGGTATTCAGACGATTTGAATTCAGGGATATGCTGTTGATGATGGTGTGTATCTTTTCAATAAAGACATTGAACCATTCGGAAAGTTCCCCGATTTCATCCTTGTTTTTTACGGAGAGGCGTTTGGTAAGGTCACCTTCTCCCTGGGCAATGTCCTTGAGCATTTCCACGGTCTGCCCGATGGGCTTGAGAATTCCCCTGGCGGTTAATGTGCTGAGAACGATCAGGATAAAAATCACCAGGACGGAAACAAGGATGTTGTTGAAATTGGCCTTTTTAATGCTTTTGTTGAGTGTGATCTGGGCGGTCTCAGCGATCTTCACGGCGGTTTTGTTGACCTGGTTGCCCGTTGAATTGAGCTGGGGCATCAGTTCCCTGGCCTTTTTCCACTCCTCCAACAGACTGATTTCCTGGTCTTTTGCCGTGGCCAGGATCTTCTTGACCTCTGCCAGTTTTTCATCAAACTCTTTGGACTGGGCCGATGTATAGATAACGGTAAGGTTTTTTACGGCCTGGTCCATGGCCTTTTCAATCTCATCCCTTTTGGCAAGATACTTCTCAAGATCGTTGTAGATAAAGAGATTGCTCAGAAGGTTGATGAGCCTTTCATTCCCGAAGAATAAAAAATCAATGGTTTCTTTTCTGGCGGATATTTTTTCCGAGGAGAGCAGTTCCCCCTCCATCATCAACTCCGTATCTTCGTAATCAATGGATTTGACAACGGTTTTTAAAAGGGAGGTAATGGTCTCGTTGCTGGTGTTGTAGGCCTCCTTTGTCTTGTCTATTCTCAGCAATGTCTCCGAGATGTCCTTGAAAATCTGCGCGTGGCGGGCCTCCAGTTTAAAAATATCATCGGCTGCCTTTTTTATCTCGTCCTGGTCTGCGGTTTCCCTTACCCGGGTCATGATCTTTTCCAGGGATTTGCGCTCTTGGGTATAGGCGGAAAGGTCGTCATCGGAGGAGCTGATCATCTGCTCTTCCATGAACATGATATTTGATATGGCCGTGGCAATCTCCTGGCTCAGCCGCCCCAGGACAATATCCTGATTCTTTGAATGTTCAAAATATTTATTGATTCCCGAGATCGAGGATACCCCCAAAACTCCCACAAAGGCGAAAATAATCAGCTTGGACTTAATGGTAAAAAACATTTGCAGTTTTGAATGAACCATGATCAGGCCTCCTGAGCGAAAAGAAAACGCCAGCCTTGCCACGATAGGGCAAGGCTGGCCGGCATTATGCTTTCCTAATTTGTCTTACTCATATATTCCCGCTGCCATGAATACGGATTCGCCAGGAACTTTATATACATAGGTCATTTTCTTGGACGGCTTTTTCTCCCCCGGTTTCGGCCACATATACTCCACCCATCCGGCGCCTTTTCCCTTGGCCGTGTTGATGAATTCAGCAAAGAACAGTTTTCCGCCGGTATCCTTTACGTGCATAAGGTTTTTACCGATGAGTTTGGGCTTGATGGGGTGGGCTATATTGGCCTTTTTTTCGATATCAATGCAGAAGATATAGGTGTCCTTCCATACAAAGGGGCCGTTTTTATCCATGATAACGGCCAGTGTTGCATCCAGCCCCTTTTCTTGGACCATCTGGGCAGCCTCTTTGCATTTTTCTATGCATTCTTCCTTGGTGGCTTTTTCCTGGGCCGGAACCAGTCCTGTAAAGCAAAACATGAAGAGTGAAACAAGTACTGCAATCGTTAATTTTTTCTTCATCTGTTTCTCCTTTTTCGTAAATAAGTCAACCAACACCATTTACTCTCCTTGAGCATGAAAATCAGTCAAACACTTTACCAATAAGCGTTTAAGAAGAAAATAGTCCAATGGACTATTTTTCCGGACAAAAGGTCCAATCTTGATGATTGGATAAGAGTTAGAATGGACCTTTTTAAGTCAAACAATAAGGGAACTAGGAGATTTGATGAGAAAAAAATGATGCTTTCAGTCATTGATATCGTTTTATACGAACCCGGCCTGAGGTTTCATAAAAAGTGATTATTCCATGGGCGAGGTTTTTATCATGTCAAGAGGTTTGAAAATATTAGCCAACCATAACTATTTTCAATATTTTTAGAAAAAGGTCTGGATTAATTTTCTTTTATCCTTACCTTTTATGTAAAGATACAGATGAAAAAGACCGATTCATAATATAGAGTCTCTGCTTTGAGATGAAGTAAAGGAGGATGACATGGGCAGACAGGATAAACCCTTTGAAGTGGAAAAGACCTTTGGACTCGGGGTGTTGTTAAAATTGACCAAGAAAAATCTCGAAGGGGTTGAAATATCCACCAACGGGAATAAATTCAGATCCAATCTCAGCCGCGATGAATTGAATGATGCCGTGACCCGCATCATGGAAACCCATAACATCCGCCTTAAAATCAAATAATTCCGGGGGGAATCTTCCAGGATCCCAGGACCCGGCCATGGCAATGGCCGGGTCTTTGTTTTTTTAAACAGGGAGCGTGGACATAATCTTTGATCTGTCTCATTTGAAATATACAAATCTGTCTCAGGTGTCCGGATGGATAAGGCTTTTGTCCGGTGGGCCCTGTCCTTTTATTTAAGTTTAAATTACAAGCGGTTGCGATTTTCTGAATGGAAACCCCTGTTTCCGGCACAGGTCTTGTATAGAGGATCCTGTGTGTAGGACGGTTATATACTGGAATATTAGACAAAGATTCAAAAGAATAAGGAGTTTCCCATGAGTGTACTGGTTGGAAAGAATGCCCCGGATTTTACGGCAACTGCAGTGGAAAAAGATCAGGTCCTTGAAAATTTTACCCTTTCCCAGTTCAAGGGTCAGTATGTGGTCCTTTTTTTCTATCCCCTGGATTTTACCTTTGTGTGCCCCACTGAACTCCATGCCTTCAGTGATAATCTTGCCGAGTTTGAAAAGCGGAACGTAAAGGTGATCGGGGTTTCCATTGATTCTCATTTTTCCCACCTGGCCTGGCTCAATACCCCGAAATCCAAAGGGGGAATCCAGGGGGTGGGCTATCCCATTGTATCGGACCTGAACAAGACCATTTCCAGGGATTACGATGTGCTGGTGGACGGAGCCGGCATTGCCTACCGCGGTCTTTTCCTCCTTGACAAAGACCACGTGGTCCGCCACCAGGTGGTCAACGATCTTCCCCTGGGCAGGAATGTGTCGGAGACCATTCGCATGGTGGATGCCCTTCAGTTTACTGAAAAACATGGGGAGGTCTGCCCGGCCAACTGGAACCAGGGGGACAGATCCATGACTCCCACCCAGGAAGGTCTTGAAGCGTTTTTCAAATAAGATCAAGTCCCTGTTTTTATTCCCTGGAAAAGCAGCCGGAACAAGGCGTTCCGGCTGCTTTTTGACGGGCCTGCCCGCCCTGTGACGAAGAAATCCCGGAAGGAAATGCCGGGCCTGATCCTTCAGATTCCGGGCAGGCGGGGATAATTTTTCCAGGGGATCTTGCCTAAATATATCCATGCCTGTATATACAGGCATGGACAAGATACAAAAATTCATAGAAATGTTTGAGGTGCCCCCTGCCATCGCACCCTATGTAGACCTGTTTGCCGAGCCCCGGGAAATCGATCTGATCCTGGCCATGGACGGCCGTACCATGGACCCGGCCCAGGTGGGGGAAAGGCTTGGCATGGCCGAGGACCCGGCCCGGATTTTTCTGGAAAGATCCTATCGCCGCCATTTTGTGCACCGGGAAGTCGACGGGAAAAAGGTGGGGTATATCTTTGACCACCGGGAGGTCGGAGACAGGCCGGTAAGGTATATTCCGGCCCGGTTTTACGACCGGCTGGACGAGCTTTCCATGTACGGGAACTGGGACCAGATCCCGGAAGAGATTCGAAAAGAGGTCGCAGACTGGTGGCTCAAGGATTATGCCGAAAAAATAGCCCCTGTGGTCGAAAATATCAAAAAAGATCCCCAGGCCTACCAGCAGATCAAGCAAAAGGATTTCCTTCTTCTGGAACAGGCCCTGGAACAGGTGGACCGGGCCGAGGTCCATGCCGTGGTCAACTGCGACTGCCGCAGTTCCACCCAGGGCTGCAGCCGCATGATCGAGGCCTGCATCCGTCTGGATGACGGTGCCAGGTATACCCTTGACAGGGGCCTGGGCCGGAAGCTGACCAAGGATGAATGCAAGTCCGTTGTGATTCAGACGGACCGGGATGGCCTGATGCATATCGGCACCCTGGACGATGGAGACCGGGGACTTTTCGGTTTCTGCAACTGCTGCACCTGCTGCTGTTTTCCGGTGAGGGCATCCGGACTCCTGGACAGCGACCGGGTCTATCCCCGGGTCCATTACACGGCCCAGAGGGAGGAAGAAAGCTGCACCCACTGCGGCATCTGCATCAAGCGCTGCCAGTACCAGGCCTTTTTCCATGATGGAGAGCATGTAACCCTCAAAGGGAAAAAAAGAAAAAAAGTGGTCTTTGATCCTTCCCGGTGTTACGGTTGCGGTCTCTGCCGGACCGCCTGCCCAAAGGGGTGTATCACCATGATTCCCCTTGCGGAGTCCTGAAGCCATGGACACAAAGCCGGACAGGAATATCATCCAGGTAAGACAATCGGTCACCCGCGCCAATGACCGCACAGCTGACAAGCTTAGAAAGGATTTTCATGACCGCGGAATCTGGGTGCTGAACCTGGTATCCTCTCCGGGGGCCGGCAAAACCTCTTTGATCGAAAGAACCCTGGAGGCGTTCAAGTCTTCCTGTTCCATCCTGGTGATTGAAGGAGATCCCCACACCCGTCTGGACAGCGACCGGATCAATGCCATGGGGGTCCGGGGAATTCAGATCAACACCCGGGGCGGGTGCCACCTGGATGCCCGGATGATCGGCCAGGTCCTGGAAAAAACCGATCTGGATACCACAGATATGATCATCATTGAAAATGTGGGGAACCTTCTCTGCCCTGCAGCCTGGGATCTGGGCCAGAATCATACCGTGGTGGTGGCCAGCCTCACCGAGGGGGAGGACAAACCCTTAAAATACCCGGAGGCCTTTATCCGCTCCCAGGCTCTGGTGGTCAACAAAATCGATTTAAAACCCTATCTGCCCAAGTCATCGGAAAACCTGTCCGGCAACGCCCTTCAGGTCAATCCCTCCCTGACGGTTTTCAATGTAAGCTGTACGACCGGGACCGGTCTGGCGGACTGGTTTCAATGGGTTTGCACCTGCAGCGGGCAAACCAGGGAATAGGACAGCCCATGCACGAAGAACCCTATGCCCAGAGTATACTGGACATGGCCCTTGAGAAGGCCGGTTCCCGGCCCATAAAAAAAGTCATCCTGGGCCTGGGACGGTTCAGTGCCATTGAACCTGAATCCCTTGAACTCTTTTTCTCTCACTTGAGCCGGGGCACCCCGGCCCAGGGGGCCATCCTGGTCTTTGAGACCGTTCCTGTCACCCTTACCTGCAAGACCTGCTCGGCTGTCCTCACCCTGGATATCCCCCTGGATCAACCGGTCAGGCCGGCCCTGGGCCGGTATCTTTCCCGGGGCTGCTCCTGCGGCAGCACATCCCTTTCTTTCTCCGGGGGCTTGGGTCTTGATCTGATCCGCCTTGAACTGGGCGACTGATCCAAAACCTGGGCGGTGACAATACATCTGCTTTTTTACCCATGGGAAGGAGGGAGAACCTATGCGGGGCCGGTTGTTTCGGCGGCCTATCCTTTTTTCCGCTGAATTTTTATAGGAAAATAAAATTCAGACTTGCTCTTGTTTACTGGCCCTCTCCGGGACAAGTGCCCGACGCCTTGGTACCGTATCCCGGGTAGAGTTTTTTAATGCAGTCCGGGCAGATGCCGTGACTGAACTCTGCGTTGGAGTGCCGGCTGATATACGCTTCGATCTGGTTCCAATATCCCTTGTCATCCCGGATTTTCTTGCACGAGGCGCAGATGGGTATAAAACCGCTGAGCACCTTTACCTTGTCAAGGGCCTTTTTGAGCTTAGCGATGAGTTTTTCCTTTTCGGCTTCCGCCATTTGCCTTTCGGTGATATCGAGAATGACGCCGATCATGCCTTCCACGCTTCCCTGATCATCTTCAAAGGTGGCCTTGTGAAAGATCACCTTCCGGCTGCCAAGGGTCGGGCTTTGGACTTCAAACTCATAGTTCTGGATCCCGGGGGCATTGATCAGTTCCCTATCCTTTTTTTCATAGACATCGGCCAGTTCTTTGGGGGTAAAATCATGAATCGACTTTCCGATGATATTTTTTCTATCTAAATTCATAAAGGTTTCAAAGCTTTTATTACAGCCTGTGAAAATCAGGTGTTTGTCTTTGTAAAACACCGGGATGGGAATGGCATTGATAAGCTGATCCTGGAAATTTGCCGTGGCCATGAGCTGCTCTTGAGTCTTTGCCTGCCGCTTCATGATCCGGGAGCAGAAAACACCGAAGCAGACCACACAGACAAATATCAAGGTCCGGATATACAATTCATGGCCGGGTACACGGGTAATAAGCAGTTCCGTAAAACTGCCTTCATAAAATATGAGATAGTCCAGCAGGGCATCTGCCGTCCAAAGGAACAGCCCGAGAAGAACAGATCCCAGAATTATTTTTTTTTCGGTTTTCATATCTTGTCTTTCTGTCCGAATTGTTCGCTTTCTTCCCAAGGCCCAAGCAGATGGAATCCTTTCCTCCATCCATTTGGGTTTTCCGGCGCCAACCCCATGATAAACCGATTTCCCGGCTCCCTGGGGGCAGAGGATTCCCATTTTTAGAAAAAGAACGTTCAGAGAAATAGAAAATAAATATACCACAAAATCCTCTTACCCATCAACCCCGGGGGAATCGGATTTCATCATCCCGAGGCATCTTCCGTTGCTCAAATTCCGGACAACAGACACCTTGTTTCGGCGATTTATAAGGGTTTTGCCGGATCGTTCCGTTTTGGGCACCCAAAAAAATCTTTGATCCAGGCAGATGGGATTCAGGGAAATATGGGGTGCCTTTAAAAAAGGAAAAATTGGGAAATTTTTTCTCTATATATTGACAAAATATAAATTTAACGTCAGTATAGAGGCTTAGGCCGATGCCTGCTGCATCCCGGCCGAGGTAACCCGGAATGGTGTAATATTGGATTGTGCTGGACACCGGTAAATAATTCTTCTACGGGAGGACCAATGAGATTTTAATAGGATAGCGGATAACGCCAGGCAGCACCGCGTGTGATAATCTGGAAAAGGGAAGGGCGTGAGCATTATGAATTTAGCAATAGATGATTTATATTTGTTTGAATCCCAATGGGAAAAATTATCATTTGAAAAAAAGGCCCTTTCCATTGATGATGCAGTCACCTTGGCCCCGGAGTCCGCTATCCTGCCGATCCTGGCCGGGCTAACCTCAGGTATCCCCTCTCTAAGAAACAAGGCGGAAAAGAGCCTTGCAAGCGTTAAATTAAATATCCTTAACCGGTTGGCAGATCCCACCGACAAAGATCAATACAGAAACGGCATGAAAAGCGCCGCATCTGTTTGCGCAAAGATATATGCCCATATCCATCCGGATATGCCTTTTGACGAGCTCAAGTTCTTTTTCACTACATTGCTGGCCTTTGACGGCAAAGGTCCTTATTTTGCGTTCAAGGCCGTTTATAGGGGACTCGTTCCTGTGGATGCCATGGAAGAGGTTATATTCACGGTTCCAGAGTCTGAGCGCCTGGCCATCGTGGATCAATATCTCCATACCGGCCCTGCTGTCCGGTTGAAATTTGGGGGTTTATTCAAGGATATTTTACAATCCATTCAAGAAAGGGAATCCGTTGTTCAATTCTTTGCCGGCCTTTTCGACGGGGCAAGGGATGCGGACCCGTTTTTAAACAATATCCGTGCCGATTTGAGAGATCCCGATCAAATTATCTCCGGGATGATACGGTCGTCCCGTCCGGAGCAACGGATTGCCGGACTCAAAGCACTTTCCATGATGGTTACAAAAATTTCAACCGATTTGCTGAAGGATCTTCTGGCCGATGAGAAGGACCAAGAGGTTCGAATCGCCATCTATAATGTGATTGAAGCTTCCCCTGTGGGCCTTTACCTGGAACTTTGCTATCCGATCCTCCAATTCTTTTACGGGAGGGAAGAAAAAGAGGCGCTCCATGCCTTTAAGGCCATGGTTGTATCGGGGAAATTTTCACCCCATCAATTGCTGAAAATAATCGAAGCGAAATATCCCTCCCTTTTGCCGGCGATCCACAGGGAAATATCGGTGCTGTCCCGGTTTTCTTTTCTGATCATCCAGGATATTGCCCTGAACAAGGAAAAATATTTAAACTCGAATTTTGATGCCAACCTTGCCTGTGTGCTGGGAATGATCAAAAAAAGACCGGAACGGATCGTTAGGATTCTCAGTGACCATTCAACATCGGTGAATGTAAAGCCCTTCATTGAAAAGACAAAAAAGCTGCTGGCAAAGGAAACAAAAAGTATTGAAACGGAATTTGATTTCATCCCCGGATGGATAAACAAAAAAGTCAACGGATCAAAAAAATCGCTTCTGGCCTTAAATAGGAAAAGGATAGAAGAGCTCAACAAGAAGGGGGATTCAAAGCCGGAGACTCATTTTGAAGGGGATGTAATACTAAATACAAGATTCCCATCCGGCCGGTTCCATCCATCCCCTCTTTTTTTTAATAAAAGCATTATCTGCAAGAGTAATCTTTCCAAGGCCTTTATTTCCGATACTTTTTTCAGGAAAAGCATTTTTTGCAAGGTTGATATGGAAGAGGCGGAGTTTGAGAATGTAAATTTTGACAATGCCGTTTTCATCGACGTAAATGCAGCCGGGGCCAGATTTAAAAACTGCAGCTTTGACAATGTCTCTGTTTATAATTGCAATTTCAGCGGGGCCGACTTAAGAGATGCCTTGTTTTTAAATTCCACGGTTTCAAAAACCCTGTTTGACGGAACCGATCTTTCCGGCTCCTGTTTTGCCTATTCAAAGATTTCCGGTGTATCCTTTTCAAATTCAATCCTTCATCAGGCGGATTTTTCCGATGTGAAGGCGCGGTTTTGTAAATTTCAACTGAGTGAAGACCTGGATGTAAGAAAACAAAACCTGGATTTCAACGCAAGGGAGTTTCAACTTTCCTTCAAAGATATGCCTCCTTTGGAAGAATCCACTGTGGCGGAAGTCAACAAACAGATTTTCTGTGAGTTTATCCATTATGGGGAGAGAAAATTTCTAGAACAAAATCAACTTTCCCTGCTGACGGCCTTTGATATTTTCAAAGAGAAGCAGACCGATCTGTTCCAGCTCATCCCCCTTTTGCTCCACGAAAATATTGTCCTGCCGGGGATTGAGTCGATTCACCCCGAGACCCCCTGCGGCATCTGGAATTATCTGCCAAGCCTTGAAACATTGGAGGTTCTGGGTCTTTATCTGCCCGGGGAAAAGATCCTTTCCAGGAGAAGCCTGAATCCTTCGTTTGAAGGGCTTTTTACCATGGGAAGCGTGGGTTCCCTCGCCCAGACATCCGATTCAGATATCGACTATTGGGTCTGCATTCGCGAAAAAAAATTTAATTCCCAGGATATTGAACGGCTTAAAAATAAATTGAAAATCCTGGAAGCCATGGCCATGGATCGGTTTGACACAAAGGTAACCTTTTTTATCGTGGACATTCCCAGGGCAAGGCATAATGATTTCGGCAGCTTCACCAGTGAAAGTTCAGGTTCAGCACAATCCAGGCTTTTAAAAGAAGAGTTCTACAGGACAATGGTTTATATTGCCGGGAAAATACCCCTTTGGGCGGTATTGCCCAGCGCGATCAGTCTCAATTACTATGACATCATCAAAAACAGTGTTTTTCTTTCCCAGGGGAATTCCAGATATATGGATCTGGGAGATATCAATGCCATATCCACAAGTGAATATTTTGGCGGTTCTCTCTGGCAGATGTTCAAATGCCTGAAAAGCCCTTTTAAATCCGTCATCAAAATGGCTCTTCTTGAAAAATTCCTCCATGAGTATGGGAAAGAACTTTTGCTGTGCAATAAGTATAAAGATGAGTGGCTCAATTCAGGGGCCCAATTGAAACTGACCCAGAATGATTCATATTATATTCTGGTGGAAAATCTTCTGGCCCATTTTACCGCCGTTAAAGACGATGAGTCGGTGGCGCTTCTGCTGACCTGTTTCTTTCTAAAGCTCGGTATTTCTAAAAATTCCCAGATAAATGATACGGTTTTTGGCCTTCGGAAAATCCTTCTTGAACATTGTCTGCACCGGTGGGGATGGACCAAGATTGAATTATTTAGAATCGGCCGGTTTCAAACCTGGAAATACGGGGAGATTGCCAGCGTTTCAGACAGGATCAAAGAGTACATGATCAAGAAATGTAAACTGGTGAATAAAAGATTTGCCGGTCAGGCCAAAATCAGTCCTGAAGACCTGACCGTACTCGGAAGAAAAGTATATATTGAGTTTTTAGAAAAATCCGGGAGAATCGATAAGGCTTTTATCGTATCAAAAAGGGATCAGGATTATCAGCGCCTGCACCTCAGGTATATTGAGGACCAGGAAAAGGGGATGTGGGAGCTGTTCAACAGGAGTACAAAAGAGCTTCATTTTAGAGAAGACATCTTGACCCGGGCAGATAAGGTTGAAGAAATCGGCGCATGGTTAATCCACAACCGTGTTTACTACCCGGGGAATGTCATCAATCTGGTTCCCAATCCCTCCTACGTCACCTTTGATGATATCCAGAAACTCTATGAAGCCATGTATGATTTTTTCAGTCCGATCCTTAAAGAAGAGATCGGTTTTGATCAATTATTGATCCATAGTGAGGTGGTCTCTCTTTTTGTTTCCATTAATTTTTACGTTCCAAAGCAGCAGAAGGCTGTGGCGGATTTTACCATGGTTTATCTGAACTCCTGGGGGGAAATGCTCTATGAATCCGTTATCCCGGAAAAGGCTTTGTTTACAATAGAAGAAATCCAAAATGAGATCCTCAACAGAATCGGCATAAAAAGACTTCCCCTACACACGATTTTTTATTCCGTAAAAGAGAAAAATGGAAGAAAGATAATATTCTCCAGCGGTTTAACCCGCCCAAAGCCGGTTCCTTGCAAAGAGAGTCCAGCAATATCGAAAAAAAAATCAAAAAGGGGAGATAAAAAAATCCCAGGAAATCCCGGGCGTTGATGCGGCCTTAGATAAACCCGGAGATTTCATCCAAAGGTTTTTTTCAGGTCAGGCACAAGAGCCGTTTCAGAGGGATATCCCACCACAAGGATCATAAAGGGTTTTTCATTGGAGAACCTTTCCAGGATCCTGTTTAAAAATTTCATATTGGCCGGGGTATAGGTCAGGATTGCCAGGCCGGCATGGTGAAGGCCGGAGATGAGCATGCCCGCGGAGATCTCCACGGATTCAAGTACATAATAGTGTTTTATCTTCTCTCCGGAGGGGGGCCGGCCGTGGATCCGGGAGAAAACGGGAATGAGAAAGGGATTGGAGTATGTCTGTCTTCCATGAAAATCCTCTTTCATCTTGGATCTGTCGACCATATGGATAGATCAAGGCTCCACTTATCCGTAGACCGCTTTGATGCGGTCAGGGGATGACCAGATCCGGTCCGTGTCCTCATACAGGTCTTTTAGCCTTTTTTCCACCTTTTTCTGCATGGCGCAGAATTCTTTTTCATCCAATTTTCCGGGAACCTCTATGGCCTGGCCAAATCGGAGAATGACCCTGGAAAAGGGTTTGGGAACCATGAACCGGTCCCAGGAGTTGAATATCCAGGGGTTCTCAGCCGAGGTGATGGTGGGCAGAATGGGAAGGCCTGCATACTGGGCAATCCGGATCAGTCCCGGCTTGACCTTGCCAAAGGGTCCCTGGGGGCCGTCCACAATATGGCCGATTTTGTAGGAGGCCCGGGCCAGGGTTTTGATCTCTTCCAGGGCCTGCCTTCCTCCTTTGGACGAAGATCCCCGGACAGGATGCCACCCCAGCAGGTCAACGGCCCGGGCCGCCATCTCTCCATCCCGGCTTTGGGAAATCATGATGGCAATGGGTTTGCGGGTGGAAAAAAAGGTGATGCCCGGAAAAAAACGCTGGTGCCAGGAGGCGTAAACCAGTTGCCGCCGGCTGTCCAGCACCTTTTTTTCATTTTCCGGATCCAGGATTTTTATCCGATAGGTTGCCGATAGGAGCCTGACCCCGAAAAGTCCGCCATAGGGGAAAAGATAGCGATAGAGAAAGCTTTTTAATTTTTTTCGGATCATGAATTCAGGTTCACATCATCTGATATCAATTCTTGACTCTTACCACGGAATTTCAATTTTTCCAAGTTTCAGGCCCGGCAGGCAGTACTAGACAGGTTTCTCCAAAAGAGAAAAATATGGCAAAAAAGGACACTATATCTGCAGATAAAATCAATTTTAGTGAATAAAAATGGGTTTTTACTTGTATTTTGATATTTTTTATTATAGATACCAAAAGATATCAAACGGCGATAAAAGCAGTTCTTCAAAGGTATTTTATCAGATATTGTATCGATATGAATCCAAACACGCATAGGATCGGACCCATGAAACTTTCAGAACAAAAATTGTATATCAACGGCAGTCATGTGGAGGCCACCTCGGGCAAGACCTTTACCACCACCAATCCGGCCACGGGAGAATCCATATGCCGGGTGCAGATGGCCAGTCTTAAGGATCTTGATCTGGCAGTGGAATCGGCCCGGGCCGGCTTCATGATCTGGTCCCGGATGACCGGAACCGAACGCAGCCGCATTCTCATGAAGGCCGTGGGTTTGCTGCGCCAACGGAACCAGGAACTGGCCGAACTGGAGGTAATGGACACGGGCAAGCCCATACAGGAAGCCCAGAGTGTTGATGTGTCATCGGGTGCGGACTGCATCGAATATTTTGCCGGCATGGCCCCGACCCTTACGGGTCATCATGTACAGCTCAAGGATGCCTTTGGGTATACCCGGCGGGAGCCCCTGGGGGTCTGCGCCGGTATCGGGGCCTGGAATTACCCCATACAGATTGCCTGCTGGAAAGCCGGCATGTCCCTTTCCTGCGGGAACGCCATGATTTACAAGCCTGCCAGCCTGACCCCCCTGACGGCCCTGAAGCTGGGAGAGATTTTCACCGAAGCCGGTCTGCCCGACGGTGTGTTCAATGTTCTCTGCGGCAATTCTGAAATCGGCCGGGGCCTGTCCCTGCATCCGGGAATCGACAAGGTATCCCTGACCGGCTCCACCGGTACAGGCAAAAAGGTCATGGCCGACGCCGCCACCACCCTCAAAAAGGTCACCATGGAACTGGGGGGCAAATCCCCCCTGATTATCTTTGGGGATGCCGACCTGGACAATGCCGTATCAGCGGCCATGCTGGCCAATTTCTATACCCAGGGAGAGATCTGCACTAACGGCACCCGGGTATTTGTGGAAAAGTCCATCCACGACGACTTCATAACCCGATTAAAGGAGCGCACCCTCAGGATGAAAATCGGGGACCCCATGGATCCTGAGACCCAGGTGGGCGCCCTGATATCCCGGGACCATATGGAAACGGTCCTTGATTATATTGAAAAAGGGGTCCGGGAAGGGGCAACGCTGGTGTGCGGGGGAAAGCGCTCTGAAGATCCGACCCTGTCCAGGGGCTGCTTTGTGGAGCCTGCCATATTTGACGGGTGCACCGATGACATGGTCATCGTCAAAGAAGAGATCTTCGGCCCGGTCATGTCCGTTCTGACCTTTGAAGACGAAAAAGAAGTGGTCCGCCGGGCCAATGATACGGAATACGGCTTGGCCGCCGGGGTGTTTACCCGGGACTTGACCCGGGCCCACCGGGTGGTCGCCCAAATTGAGGCCGGCACCTGCTGGATCAACAACTACAATATCACCCCAATTGAGTTGCCCCTTGGCGGATTCAAACAATCGGGAATCGGGCTGGAGAACGGCCCGACAGCCGTTGAACACTATACCCGCCTCAAAAGCGTTTACGTTGAACTGGGCGATGTGGACTGCCCCTATGAATGATCCGGTTCCCGGATTAACAGGGACCCGGGCTCCTGATTCTTAAGCGGAGCCGGGCCTGTCGGGGTTGGAACAGGGCCATGTCATTTATCCTTCTTCCCTGAGCAGGGATAATACATCCTGAACCGTAACAATCCGGGCAAACCGGTTGTGCAAGACCATTTCCGTCCGGGCCTGGATCTGGTCCACTGTCATCTTTTCATCCCGATGGGGATGGTGCAAAGGAAAGGTCAGGGTCGCCTGGGTAACAAAACTCACGTCAAATCCAAGATCCGATGCCACCCTGGCCGTGGTTTCACAGCATTGCTCCGTTCGGATACCGCAGATCACCACCCGGGAAATCCGGTTTTGAATCAGCATGGGCAAAAGAGGGCTTCCGGTAAAGGCATTGTGGACCTGTTTCAGGATGACGGGTTCATCGGGACGATGTTCCAGGAAATCCATGACCCGGAAAAGGGGAGAATCCGTTGAGAATCCCGGATCATCATCCTTGTGAAGGATAAAATAGACCGGCTGATTGGCATCTCTGAACCCGGTTACCAAAGATTTTATGTGAACCTCAAAATCGGCAGGTCCCCGGCTCTTCCAGAGGGCTTCTCCCATCGCCTTAAAGGATTCCTGGGCATCAACAACAAGCAGGGCGCATTTTTGATCGTGTTTTTTAAAATTCATCTTCACTCCTTTCCAATTGGATTATTTCATGGGACTAACAGAATTGAATCATCAATAAAAGGACAATTAACGGGCATTTCAGGCCGGATCAAAGGGAAACCCTGGGGGGCATCTCTTACCGGCTCTTCTTGATTTCACGTCAACGAGTCTGTAGAATAAGTCATTTTTAGGCGGTAGTCATTTGCCGCTATGGAATTATTCTCAGCCTCTTGTTTTTTATTATTCTATGTTAATTCTGTCGTTAAAATCGATTACGCTATTGTAACTGTCTCTTAAGACCGCAATATCAGCCTCTGATAAAGAGAGATCTGTTCCCCCATGCCCTTCCTTTATGTGGCTGGGATCGAACCATACCGATGTATCTTTTTCAAATTATGCAAAGCGCAGAACAGCAGCCATTGACAATTAACCTTGATTTTCCCTCTCAAAGTGAACCTGTCCAACTTTATCGTATGCCGAATATGGCCAAACACCGGTTCTACTGTCCCGAGCCGCTTGGAATAAATCATCCGACCCAAGGCGGAGTCGATTTTTTGTTTCATCCTTTCCGTGGCTGTGTCCGGGGCATCTTTGTTCTTTGTCCCGCTATGAAAATATGCCACCGATCTCTTGGGAGATCTGTCTGGATGACGAAGGCATTTTGATCTGAGCTTACAAGGGCCGCAAGCGGATTTAGGCGCCTTGAATCGCGTTACAAAATTGCCCTGGGTATCGAAACCTCTGCCACTTCGGTAAAGCCGCTTTCCGGCCGGACACATGCAAAATTTAAAATCAGGATCAAAATAGAAGTCTTCTTTTGAATACAATTGGGATTTTTTCCGTTTTCCTGCGATCTCTTTACGATGCCTTTCTTTGTAGCGGTCATTATCTTTAAACCGGGGATCTCATTTGCGGAACCGGTTATCGGCCACATAGGCGTCAATCCCTTCTTTAGCCAGCATATCCATATTGTCCTTGGTGTGAAATCCGCTGTCTGCTGTCAAAAGGGTCTTTTCAAAAACACTATCTTCCAGATTGCCCTTTGTGGATTCAATCATCGGTTTCAACAAATCCTGTTCTGGCCCTTTTCCATAGGCTTCGGCACCCACAATCACTTGATGTTTGCTGTCCACCATGGCCAGGCCGTTATATCCCTGGATATAACCTTTCGATGATTTCATTTTGGCAGAATCGTTATCAGTGATGTTGGACTTTATGGGTTTGCCGCCGGCACCCGGTTTATCATCATTGTCGTTTACCCATTCACGGATCTTTTTAATCTGCTTTTGAAGCGTTGCCATATACTTTGCATCGGACTCAATGATATTGTTTTTCTCTTCAATGTCATCGATTTGCCGGTGCTTTTCAATGATATGTTCTATGGCTTTTTCAAATTTAAGGGCTTTTTTCTTAAAATCGGCCTTGGTGCCGCTCCATTCCTTTGAGGCATTGGAAGGCAGCTTACAGCCGTCCACAGCAAACATTTCCCTGCCGATCAGGTTCATCTCATCGCAGATAAGGATGATTTCTTGAAACAGAGCGACAGCCTCTTCATCCTGGCTGGAAACAAAATCAGCGATGGTCGTGAAATGAGGTCTTGTATGAGCGGACAGGGCCATGAAGATAATGTTTTCTTCGCAGCATTGGGAGATTTTCCGGCTGGATGTGATCCCCCTTGAATAAGCATAAAGAATTATTTTTAAAAGGATCCTGGGATCATAGGCAGGAGCCCCGGTATCATCGTTTTTATACCGTTTGTCGAAAACACTCAAATCCAGTTCATTGTCAATCAAATGACTGAGGGTATATTCGAATGTGCCCGGAAGGATCTGTCTGTCAAAATAGACCGGAAGGAAAACACCTTGATCGTATGAATAGTCTTTATATTTGGCCATTTTTTACTCTTGTCTGGTCTGCGGTTTTTCTATTTGTTTTAAAGAAAAATCTAGCACAAAACGATAAGAATCTCCAGTGTTTTCAACCTTTTTCTACAGCTTCAACAGGCGGTATCACCGGTAGAGATTTCCGGTTTTCCAAAACCGAAGCCGGAAAATTTTACCCTTTCCTATCCCATGGACAAATACTGAACATTCCCCTTTGATGGAAAAATAAATATTCCGGGAGAAAAAGGATTTCAGTATAGATTTGGCCCAGAATCATTAATAATGCAGCGTTTCGGCCGAAAACGAATTCTCCCTGAATCATATAATCAAAATATCATTTGGATCTTGAAAATTCGGGTGCGGAAATTGCTTGTTTTTATTGAAATTGGGAACCATTCTTTGGGAGGAACAACAGATGTCGATTGAAACCGTATCCATTGACAGGATCAAACTTGATCCAATGGCGTTTGAGGCCCAATCATTGGACTTGTCCGGTCACTTTGCCGCCTGTCTGTCAGAGCAAATGGGAGAGGCATCCAGTCAGGCAGGGCCGGGGAATTCATCGGAGGATACCCTTACAGATCATGTAAATACCTTGAAAGAAGAAGGCTTCATCGGGTTCTTTAAGAAAATTCAAGAAGAAAAAATGGAAGAACTCAGAGAAAAGATCCTGAAAGAAATGGGGCTTACGGAAGAGGATCTGGCCAAAATGCCTCCGGAACAAAGGGCCGCCATTGAGAAAATTATTGCTAAGGAGATCAGCAAACGCATGTCAGCCCAATCTGCAATGGAAGAAGACAAAGAAACGAATTCAATTCAGAAGAGGCTGCTGCTGGCAGAAATAGACGGGGGCATGGATTTCCAGAGCATGATGGGGTAAATTTTCTGGAAGTTCCGGTCTCAAAAAAAATCGAACCGCACCCGCCGGACTTCAGGTCTCCTCCTTTAGGCGCAAAGGTTCTGTTCGTTCATCTTTTACCCCATAAGGACTTCATGGACTGTGCCGGCTACCGGGCTTCGCAAATTCAGGTCTTATCCGTGCTCCATATCGATTTCCATAAAATTAAACCAGTATCCGTAGTTTGATACATGATCCAGTTCGATCTGAACAAGATCCTCGTGTCTTCTTTCGATTTCCAGGAGTCTCTCAAAGATTTCCCTGATGGTGCCTTCCGTCTTATTACAGGCATCCTCATAGAACTCACTGGTTTCAATTTCAAGCTTCAAGGCACTGCTCAATACACGTTTGACATCCCCAAACATTTGGTCGGGGATTGTCTTTTGCATCTTTTCAATCCGGTCCTTGTACAGATCCTTTGGCGGAATGGAGGATTCAAGGTCCACCCTTTTAATTCGGCCATCTGATTTTAATACCTCAAGGCTGTGTTTCAAAAAATCGACATGGCTTTGTTCATCCTCTGCCAATGCTTTGAAAATTGCTTTTCCCCTTTCATCATCAATGCTTTTTACGGCTGAGAGATAGAGATCTCTGATTTTTTCTTCATAGTGTAACGCAGTTATAAATATTTTTTCGGAATTCATGTTTCCTCCAGCTTTATGGTTTGGTTTGAATGGCTTTTTAGGAACGGGCCCTTTTAAAAGACAGGTTCCAATAGCTCCTCATGATCCGGGATCCCTTGTAATGGGTTACTTTTCCCTGATTCGGTCCGGCCCATTCGGTTTTTTATTCATCATCCCGGTGAACCATATCAGGAGAAAATGCCGGCAGACAAACAGCAATGTATTCGGCGCCCTCTTCTGTTGGTGTGCTGTATTGCACCCATTCCTTTTCTTTTACAATAATCGCTTCACCTGAATGTACATTAAATTCGCCCGATTCGGTGTTCACCCTCAACATTCCTTTTAAAACAAGGGTATACTCGGTGAATTCAGGTTTCTGCCCCGGTTCTACCCAGCCGGAGGGGCTTACCATTCGAGCGATACTCAGGTCGGAAGTCCGGGAATTGACCCGTCCGATATACTCCTCAATCTTTTTGGGCTTGCTGCCCGCGGCTTCAACAATTGTGGGCTTGCTTATCTTTATGGGCATATTGGTATTTCCTTTGATATACGGCCGATGAAGGGAGATGGAGAGCGGGATTTTCCATTTCCCTTCATTTAAATTCCCTTTGCCCGGCATGGGTGCGAATGGACAGGGCAGAGGTCCCCTTTGAGCTTTGTCCCTAGGATTATGGTTAACACAAGTATGGGCTGAAAACAAGGGCCGGGGATGGGCGGCGGCCGGCCGGGATTTCATGGCTCCGGTCTCCTTCTTGGCCTTGCAAAAGGACCCTTTCCAAAAAAAATAATATTATTTCACAAATTGCGAAACATTCGATATAAGCAGTAGTTACAGGGAAGATATCATGTTGAATCGAACGGGTGAAAGCCTATATGGATTTTTAAGGGAAAACGCATGGAAACCCATCCCGGAGAAGACAAAAAAAGGGCAGATGAATCATCTTGTTTTCCATACAGGAATGAAGTCGACTATGAACGGATAAAACTCTTATACCAGGCCGGCCGGCACGGTCTGATCAGCGGTATTTTAATCATTTCCTGCTTCCCTTTTTTCATGATCAACCGGGTGGATCATACCATCCTGACAATATGGACCCTTATGATCCTCGGGGTTAATATCCCCAGGTTCTTTCTTATGCGCTCCTTTTACCGGGGCCTGGCCGACAAGACCATTACACCCCAAAATATAAAGCGCTGGGAACATTATTTTATTTTGGGGTTCTGCATTTCCGGTGTTGCCTGGGTCGTCACCGCTTTTCTCCCCTATTCCGGAGATATTGTCCTGTGCCTCTTTTTTGTGGTGGTCGTACAGGTGGGAATCAACGCCGTGGTGGTGACCATGTATTCTTCTTCAAAAAATATGGTCTTCCTTTATCTGGCAATTACCCTCATTCCAACCGATTTAAAGATCTTTATGACGGGAGAGAGGCCTTTGATCGTCGTCGGGATTATCGGCATTATTTTTTTTATTATCCTCATCCGTGCGGTAAAACTCCACAACCAGAAGTTCATTAAGATCATCCGTTTGAAAATAGAAAATGACGAGCTGTCCAAAAAAGACAGTCTCACCGGACTATGGAACCGCAGGCTCTTGTACAGTGCCGTTGAAAAATTAATATCCCGTAGCATAAGACATAATGAATCCTTTTCGATTTTACTCATGGATGTTGATTATTTTAAGAAATACAATGATTCCAAAGGGCATGCGGCAGGAGATGCCCTATTGCAAAAAATATCAGGATTGATTCAGAGAACCATCCGGGAAGAGGATTTTGCCGTCCGGTACGGGGGAGAGGAATTCTTATCCATTCTCCCCCTGGCAGGGATTCATGAAACCTATGCCATCGGAGAGAGAATCCGCAAGGCCATTAAATCGGAAACCAATGTAACCATCAGCGGCGGCGTTGCCTCCTTTGAACCCTCCAAATCCTTTGATGAGATCCTGGTTGAAGCGGATAAACGACTCTACAAAGCCAAAAAATCCGGAAGGGACAGGATTTTTCCTCCGTTTATGGTCCAGGAGATGTGTCAATCCGCAGGCTGATCCCTTTCCCTTCACCGTTCCGGCAGTGACCCCTCAAAGTCTGAATACTATTTGGGAACGCTTTTTTTGCCCAAGGGTGCAAAACAGACCCCGGCCAGCCTGAAGTGGGCAAATCCAAAGGGGATGCCGATAATGGTCAGGCAAAGGCTTATCCCGGCAATGACATGGGATACGGCCAGCCAGATTCCGGCCAAAATAATCCACAGAAAATTGGCCAGAGAGGTGCCGGTAATTCTTTTCTCACCCAGGACCCGTGCATCCACGAGTTCTTTGCCAAAGGGAAAAGCCGCAAAGCCGGCAATCCTGAAGGCGGCATAGCCAAAAGGAATCCCGATCACAGTGATAAAGAGAAGGGAGCCCAGCAGGACCCAGAGCAGGAAGGCCAGAAATCCGCCGCCAAGGATGAACCATAGAATATTGAGTATCAGTGTCATTTTTTCTCCGGATAAATTGTTTGTATGATGCAAATTCAAACCGGTCTTACCGATCTTATGGATAAGGTAATACAAAATACGTCCGGGGCAATAAAAGAAACCAGGGCCGGATCCTGAAACCGCTTTTTTGAGTCGTCCCATGGGAATGTAAAGGGGGATCCGGGTCTGGGAACTAGGCTTTTTTCAGCAGTAATTTATCCAGGTTTGCCGCAAATAAATTTGAATTTTTCCGGCTGAGGGGTGGAGGCCCTCCCGTTTCAATGCCGCTGGACCGAAGGGTCTCCTTAAAATCCCTCATCAAAAGGACGCCGCGAATGGTGTCCATGGAATAGAGGTCTCCCCTTGGATTCAGTGCATGCCCTTTTTTTTCCAGCACCTGGGCCGCCAAGGGGATATCCCCTGTAATGACAATGTCGCCAGGGCAGACCCTTTTTACGATTTCATTGTCGGCTTCATCAAAACCGGGGGCCACCCGAATCAGATGAATCCATTTTGAACGGGGGATATGCAACTGCTGATTTGCCACAAGGGTGAGACAAATTTTAAGCCGTTGGGCCGCTTTGAACAAAATATTTTTTATAACCACAGGGCATGCATCCGCATCAACCCATATCCTTCTATCCCCCATTAAATCCTCCGGATGTTATATTTTCGGCATCCCCTTGGCTCGGTGTGCCGTATTCTACCCGCTCATCTGTCTTTCTCTTGTCCTTGGACCCCCAAGAGACCCGGTCACCGTGATGATATGCAGTTTCCAGGAACTCCTTTTTCTTACAAGAAGGACGGTGCCCTCTCTTTTGCATGAGAATCCCGGCAAAATTTTTTTCTGTATTCTTTGGGCAGAAGATGGGTATGTTTTTTAAATATTTTTCTAAAAAACCGGGTGTCTTCATATCCGGCCATATAAGCGATCTCATTGAATGTCTTAGACGTTTGTTCAAGCAGGGTTTTCGCGATTTCAACCCGCGAACGCTGGAGATAAACAAGAGGCGTAATCCCTGTTGCCTTTTTAAATCTGCGTTCGAAAACCCTGCGGCTCAGTCCGAATTTTTCGGACAGCTCCCGGAGATCCACCCGGCGATTGTAATTTTTTTCGAACCATTGCTGAATTGATTTGATTTTAGAGTCAGCATGATCTTTTGCAAACGGAAACGCACAATAGGGTTTTTGAGAGTTCCGGCCGATATCGTGAAGTACGGCCTTTGAAGTCTCAAGGGCAATGTGCCTGCCGCAATATCTTTCAACCAGATAAATGGAAAGGTCAATATAGGAATTACAGCCTCCCGAGCATAATAAATTCCCTTCATCGACGATTATCTTTTCAGGCTTCAAATGAATTTTCGGATATCTTTGTTTAAAATCCTGTGCAAACCCCCAGTGGGTTGTGGCGGTTTTCCCATTGAGCAGCCCTGTTTCTGCCAGGATATAGGTCCCTGCACACACACCGGCCAGGGTTGTTCCTTGCCTGTATTGTTCTTTTAACCATTCAATGGCCTGTCCGCTGGTCTCCAATGTGCGGAAATCAGAAAATGAAGAGACAACAATCAGGTCTGTGGAGTCAATATCCCGGATGGAGCCCTTTGGATATAGGGCTGTCTGATGTTTGGTTCGGACAGGCTTCCCGTCCTGGGTCGCTATGGAAATATCAAAATAAGAGACTTCCTCCTGGCCGGCTATACAATTCCATGTCGCACCGGTCTGGCCCAAAATATCCATGGTTCCCATTACTGAAGAGGCCAAAACATGATCCAGTGCAAGCAGGGTCACTTTTATCATCGTGTCACTCCAAATTGACGCAATCGACTCATACTTAGTCGTTTTTGCCGCTTTCCCCATTTTTGTCAAGTGATAAGTAGATGTCAGGGAATGGGAAAAACAACCCCTTCCTTTTTACGGGTGATCAAAACCCACGACCATTTGAAAGGAGAAACTATGAAATCAACCTTGAAAGAAACCTATTATTGTGATTATTCCCACCCGGAAATTCAGAATCTTGCCGGGAAACTGTCCGAACAGGCCGATGATCCGGTAAAGATTGCAAAAAGAACCTTTTATCATGTCCGGGACAGTATCGTGACCGGATATGATCTGTACAGAATGAAAGCATCGGATATATTGAAAAAGGGCTACGGCATCTGCTGGGGAAAATCGACTCTTCTGGTTGCATTGCTCCGGTGCAACCAGATTGAAGCCCAGTTCGGTACAATACCGGTTCACAAAAAGTTTATCAAACCCCTGATAGGGAATTTTTATCATCTGGCAAATTCACCCTATAATCATTGCATTGTCCATGCTTTTTTAAATGAACGGTGGACGATTCTGGACCCGGTCCTTGATAAAACCACATATGAGGTCTTTTTTGCCCCTGAAAATGTTCCATGGGGCATCGACTGGAATGGAGAAGATGACTGCAGGTTATATACAGAGAGCGTTGTCGGTCAGCCCATGATCCATGGAGATCTGGATCTTACAATCGAAAAAAAAGCCGGGAATACCGAACTTCCGGAATTCCTGGCCGCCGGGGTAAACCGTTTTTTGAACCGGCGGATATGGAAAAAAACCCATTTTTTTAAACATCTTCATAAAGATCTTTCCTGAAAAGGATTTACTTTTTTACGGACACATTCTACATAAATCCTCAGATGCAAAATCCTAGGAGCGGCCATACAGACTCGGTGATCAGACGGAAAAATCCAGGGGGCAGGCAGATATGGAATCGGAGAACAGCAGCAAGATCAGCGGACGGATAGCAGGGGTAAATATCTCCTCCTTTTTGCAGATGATCGAAATGGAGCAGCAAACCTGCACCGTTAATGTGTTTATAAAAAAAAATATGGGGCAGATCTTTTTCCACAATGGTGTCATTGTAGATGCCTCCACAAGGAACCTGAAGCAGGTCGACGCCCTCTACGATATCCTTTCCTGGAAGAATTTCATCCTGGAGGTGGAAGAGAACCGGGACAGAAAACATAATGTCGTCAACCTGCCCCTGATGCATATCATCATGGAAAGTGCGCGCCGGGAAGATGAGAACGGCCAGGCAGATGCCGATCAGGCCGAAACCCTGACGGCAAAAAACATCCCCTTAAAAACAATGTCATCCAAAGAGTTCTGCCTGGAGATCGGCATCAAACTCCTGGTTGATTTTGAAGATCTTGACCTTTGCCTGCGCAGCACCCTCGTGGGGATCGAACATGGAAAATACCTGCTTTTAAAGGCCCCGGTCCCTTTTGAATCCCTTGAAAGGGACGGGATCCAGGGAGGAGAGCTGATCATCAAATCCCTGTACAAGGGAACCATCTACGCATTCCGCTCCAGGCTCATGGCCCTGATCTCAGAGCCTTCCAGGCTGATGTTTATCCAATATCCGGAAAGAATCGAGCATCATGAACTCCGGGCCCATAAACGGTTCAGATGCAGCATTGTGGCCCAGGCCCGGGTGGATGAATCCGAAAGGGGAGGGGTGATTGAAAACATCAGCATGGGCGGATGCCGTTGCGCCATTGAATCCTTTTCCTCGGATCAGGAACCGGCAAGAACCCTTTTGCAGGAAACCATCCCCTTCCGGTGCCGGTTTCCGGGAACCCAAAAAGAAGTCCGGTTCATGGGGCAGGTGAAAAACACCCAGCAAAAAACCGATGAGGTGGCCGTGGGTGTTGAATTCATGTACAGGGAGGATTCCGATGAAACCCGGGCTGTTATTGATGATTATATCCGGCTCATTGAGTACTCCAGCGAGAATGTATAAACGCGGCCAAAAATATCCTGGACCAGGACCCTGGAAAAAAGGGTTTTGTCCCGGAAGGTGAATTGACTTATCAACGCGGAGGATGCCCAGCGGCTTGACCCAGCTTAGAGGGAACCTGGAAACAGAAATAGGGGACACAATTATATAAATATGAACCTGAGCATTCAGAAGTTCTCTGTATGTTTCAATGGATTCTGTTGCCAGTGTTATAAGATCCTGGTGATCCCACGTATCGATCAGCGCATATGCAAGATAATCCGGACCATAACCGCGAATTCGAGATTTTTGATTCTCTCCCGGACAGGCTCAAATACATCTCCGGGCTTCTCTTGGAAGGTCAATACAAAATTTTGGTTCAAAAAAATAACTGGCCGGCCATAACCGGGATGCGCAATTCATAAAAAGAGCATACTTGACCGGAATTTTTTACCAACGTATATTGGCATATGTTTTCAACTATTTAAGGCTCTATTGATATTATCAAAATTACTGCCGTTATTTTCAGCTGTCTCAGCCTATGGATAACACCTTAACCCGAAAATAAAGCAGCAAGGAGAGTGGCATGCAGCGCGATTTCCAGCTGAACCAGATCAGGCAGGATCCGGGCAGGCAATGGGACATCATTGTCATCGGAGGAGGGGCAACCGGTCTTGGGATTGCTCTGGATGCATCATCCAGGGGGTATGAAACCCTTCTTCTGGAGCAATCGGATTTTGCCAAAGGCACCTCCAGCCGAAGCACCAAATTGGTCCATGGCGGAGTTCGATACCTTGCCCAGGGAGACGTCTCCCTGGTGCTGGAAGCCCTGCACGAAAGGGGATTGCTGCGCAGGAACGCCCCCCATCTTGTGAAAAATCAGGCCTTTATCATTCCCAATTATGACTGGTGGGAAGGGCCTTTTTACAATATCGGAATGAAGGTCTATGACATGATGGCAGGCCGGCTGGGCCTGGGGCCGTCGGAGAAAATTTCCAGGGAAGCGGTATTGAAGGCCATCCCGAATCTGGATGAGGCGCATCTGAACGGAGGGGTCATCTATTATGACGGCCAGTTTGACGACTCCAGACTGGCGGTCAACCTGGCCCAGACCGCAATTGAAAACGGGGCTGTGGTCCTTAACTATATGCCGGTCACAGGCCTGGTCAAGGATAAAAACAATATGGTCTGCGGAGTTGAGACCGTGGATGCAGAGTCCAGAGAGTGCCACACCTTGCTCTCCAAGGTGGTTATCAATGCCACAGGGGTTTTTGTGGATAATGTTCTGTCCATGGATGATCCAAATACTCCTGTCCTGGTCAGGCCCAGCCAGGGCATTCATTTTGTTCTGGACAAGTCCTTTCTCCAGGGTGACGCTGCCATCATGATCCCCAAGACATCGGACGGCCGGGTCCTGTTTGCGGTGCCCTGGCATGGAAAAGTGGTGGTGGGCACCACAGACACTCCCCTGGGACCGGATAAGATCAGCCTGGAGCCCAGGCCTCTGGACGAGGAGATTAATTTTATTCTCAAAACCGCAGCCCAATACCTTAAAAAGGATCCCAAAAAAGAGGATGTGCTCAGTGTGTTCGCCGGACTCAGACCCCTGGCAGCCCAACTGGACGGTCAGAGCCATGAAACCAAGGAAATATCCAGAAGCCACCGGCTCACGGTTTCCCTGTCCGGCCTGATCACCATTACCGGAGGCAAGTGGACCACATACCGGAAAATGGCCGAGGATACCGTGAACAAGGCCTGGATGGTGGGAGGGTTTCCTGAAAAAAAATGTGTCACCCAGACCATGCCCATCCATGGGTATGTTAAAAATATCAATTTTGATCTGCCGGATTATTTTTACGGGGCCGACCGGGTATCCATCAACGATCTTATTCAGGAGGATCCGGACCTGGGTAAACGGCTCCACCCGGATTACGAGTATACAAGGGCCCAGGTGGTCTGGGCGGTTCACCACGAGATGGCCAGAACTTTAGAGGATGTCCTGTCCCGGCGAATCCGGATGCTCCTGCTGGATGCCAGGGCCAGCGTGGCCATGGCCCCGGAGGTGGCCCGGATCATGGCCCGGGAACTCAAACGGGATGAAGGGTGGATACGGTCCCAGCTCACCCAATACCGGTCACTGGCGGATGGGTATATTCTAAAATGATCCTTAACCCCAAAAAACAGACTGATTTCCGCCGGATGCAGCACAGGCTCCATGAGATCATCTTTGAGGCCGATACCCGGGCCGGCAAATGGTTTGATGTAATCCTGATCCTGTCCATTCTCTCCAGCGTCCTGGTGGTCATGCTGGACAGTGTGGCAGCGGTTAAGGTCCGGTACGGGATTTTTTTGCATTGGATGGAATGGACCTTTACCCTATTGTTCACCCTGGAGTATCTTCTGCGCCTTTCCTGCGTCAGGAAACCGGGCCGATACGCCATCAGCTTCCTTGGGATTGTGGATCTTCTGGCCATATTGCCCACCTATCTGAGCCTGATGCTTCCCGGCAGCCAGTATATGATTGTGATCAGAATCCTTCGGGTGCTCAGGGTGTTCAGGGTGCTGAAACTGGCCCCCTATGTGGGGGAGGCCTCCATACTGATCCAGGCGCTTCTGGCAAGCCGGCGAAAGGTCGCCATTTTTCTACTGACCATTCTCACTCTGGTGGTTATCTTCGGCTCTCTCATGTATCTGATTGAGGGTGCCGGGAATGGATTTACCAGCATTCCCAGGAGTATCTACTGGGCCATTGTGACCATGACAACCGTGGGATACGGGGACATTTCCCCCAAAACAAACCTGGGCCAGGCCCTGGCATCGCTCATCATGATCCTGGGGTATGCCATCATTGCGGTTCCCACAGGGATTGTCACGGCTGAATTGAGCCGTGCCGGTCACAAAAAAATCTCCACCCAGGCCTGTCCGGCCTGTATGGCCCATGGACATGATGCAAACGCCGTGTTCTGCAAGTTCTGTTCGGAACGACTCAATCCTGAGAAGGAGAGCAATTGAAACACAAGGAAGAGGCCCTGATCGAACGGGGTCTCAAGTCACCTGGCCAGGGCGGTCCCAAAGCCGAACGGCTGAAGTTCCGTCTCCCCAAGGTATCAACCGAAGGGAGAAAGAGATAAACAAGGCAGGTCCTGAAATCACCCATAAGGCCATGGTTCAGGACCTGCCTTTGTCGTTTACAAGACCGCGGACAACCCATGGAGTGCTCTACCATAAGCAGATGATTTTTTTCCCTTCTTGAAGTTTTGCCCTCACCTTTTCCATATGCCGAAGGGTGGCGATTTCCCTTTCAAGGTCAGGCAGACTGATCTGAATCCTGTCCGAGATGACTTCCGGTTCCGCCCCTTTGCTTTCCTTTAAAAATTTGAGTATCTTTGCCTGGGTTTGGGTAAGGTCAATTTTGCGCTTGCTTTTCTCTGAAAAGGATTTCGCACTGTGCACAGCCCAGGGATCACAGGCTTTGGCAGGTGAAAGGGCCACCATATAGCAGTCTTCGCACAATGTCTGGCCGTGGAAGTCTCTTTCTTCGTTGTTTTTTATATTCTCTTGGCAGCGGTCACATTGCATGGGTTCTCTCCCTGATTTGAGGTAAAAAAATCCTGGGATTTAAAAATTTCATGCCCGGCATAAAAAGTCCATTTATATTAGAAACTGGCCAGTACACAATGAAAAGTCAATGGTCGTTTTTTCTTTTTCAGATCAGAGGTCCCTCTGCGGCAGGATTCTCCCCTTCTTCATCCGGCACTATCTTGTAATTTTCAGGATCGTCCTTATTTTATACATATCACAGCACGTAATGTATGATCCCTACGGCTGTTTTGAAAATGCCAGACGATAAAAGGAGGAATCATGAAATTCAATCGATGTGTTCTCCAAAAGGTATCCAAAAACATGCTGGCCGTTTTGATGCTGATCGCCACCATCGGCTTTGCCGTATCCGGCTTTACCATTGTTCCGGGTTTCGGCCTGGTCCTGGCCCTGCCGGTATCGGCCCTTTCACTCTATTTTTTCGGCGTCCATCTCAATGACCAGTGTGAAATAGATCTTTCAGCGCACTAAGCCTTAAGATATATCTTTTCAGGAATAGGGCTTTCCAGGGATGATCCCTGGAAAGCCCTTTTTGTTGGGAAATCCTGTCAGGCCTGTTTTTCGATTCTGACGGCGCAGGCCTTGTACTCGGCGGTCAGGGTGATGGGATCAAAGGCCGGATTGGTCAGCCAGTTGGAGTTGTTCTCCCGGAAATGGAAAGCCATCCAGACCATGCCCCTGGGAATCCGTTCCGATACATTGGCCTTGACCAGGACCTCTCCCCGCCGGGAAAGGACCCGGACGGTTTCTCCATGTACAATATCAAGATCTTTTGCATCCACAGGGGAGATGTCGGCGGTCTCCTCTCCCAGCAGGTCGTTGAGCCCTTTGCACCGGCCGGTCTGGGTCCGGGTGTGGTAGTGGTAGAGGCGCCTTCCCGTGCTCAGGACCAGGGGATATTGTTCGTCTGCCACCTCTGCAGGCGGGGTCCATTCGGCAGGGAGGAACTGGCCTTTGCCCCTTGTGAACTGGCCGTTGGTATGCAGGAATCCCGTTCCCGGATGGGTTTCGCTGGGGCAGGGCCATTGGAGGCCGTCCTGCTCGATTCTATTGTATTTTATGCCGCCCAGGCTGGGGGCCAGGACCGAGATCTCATTGTCCCAGATTTCCCGGGCGCTGTCAGACTCCCATTCCGCTCCAAAGCGCTTGGCAAGCTCCCTGAAGATCCACCAATTGGGCTTGGCCTCCCCGGGCGGGGGGCTGGCCGTCCTGACCCGGCTGACCCGGCGTTCGCTGTTGGTAAAGGTGCCGTCATTCTCGCTCCAGGCCGCGGCCGGGAAGACCACATGGGCGAATTTCGTGGTTTCATTGAAAAAGATGTCCTGGCAGATCAGGAACTCAGCCGAGGCCAGTTCGTGCTCCACCTTACGGATGTCCGGCTCGGTATTGGCCATGTTTTCGCCGAAGATGTAAAAGGCCCGGACCTTTTTGTCTATCAGCCCCTCCATCATCTGGGGGATCATGAGTCCGTTTTTATCGGCCAGATCCGTAACCCCCCAGGCAGCCTCGAATTTTTCCCTTGCCTTGGGATCGATCACGGCCTGGTATCCGGGAAAGACATTGGGCAGAGCCCCCATGTCGCAGGCTCCCTGGACATTGTTCTGCCCCCGCAGGGGATTGACCCCCCCGCATTCCACGCCCATATTGCCCAGGAGCATCTGGAGATTGGCCACGGAAACCACGTTGTTCCGGCCGCAGGTATGCTCGGTGATCCCCAGGGTATAACAGGCCATGGCCGGTTTGATGCCGGCCAGGAACCTTGCCGTTTCAATAATCTTTTCTTCCGGGACCCCGGAGATCTCAGCGGCCCGTTCCGGAGGATAGGTATCGGTTACGGCCTTGAGTTTTTGAAAGTCCTCGGTATGGTTTTCGATGAAGTCTTTATCGTATAAACCCTCTTTGATGATCACATGCATGAGCCCGTTGAGCAGGGCAATGTCCGATCCCACCTTGAGACCCAGGTGGATATCGGCAAAATCCGCCAGTTTATGGCGTCTGGGATCTACAACAATGAGCCTGGCCCCGTTCTGCACCGCATTTTTCAGGTAGGTGGCGGCCACGGGATGGGCCTCGGTCATGTTTGATCCGATCACGAAAAAGAGCTTGGCCTTTGAGAATTCCCCAAAGGAGTTTGTCATGGCGCCGGAACCGAAAGAAGCCGCAAGACCTGCGACAGTCGGCGCATGTCAAGTGCGGGCACAATGGTCGATATTGTTGGTCTTGAACACGGCCCGGAACAATTTCTGCATTTGATAGGAATCCTCGTTGATGGACCTGGCGCAGCTGACCCCGGCCAGGGCATCGGGCCCGGATTCCCGGATGATCTTTTTCAGGCGGTCGGCCGTATAGTCCAGGGCTTCGTCCCAGGAGACCTCCCGGAACCCGTCCTTTTCCCGGATGACCGGTCGTTTGATCCTCTCCCCGGAATAGATGAAATCATATCCGAACCTGCCCTTGACGCAGAGCCGGCCGTAATTGGGCGCCCCGTCCTCGGCACCGGTGACCTTGAGGATTTTCCCCTCCTTGACATGGAGGATCTGCTGGCACCCCACCCCGCAGTAGGGGCAGGTGGTCCGAATGGTTTCCGCATCCCAGGGCCGCCATTCTTTGCCCGGCTTTTTTTCCGTGAGAGCCCCCACCGGGCAGGCCTGGATGCATTCCCCGCAGAAAACGCACTCCGATTCTTCCAAGGTATTTCCCCGGGTGGTGACCACGGTTTCCTTTCCGTTTTGGGTTTCCATGGCAATGGCGTTGTTTACCTGGATTTCGGTGCAGGCCTTGACGCACCGGCCGCACCGGATGCACCGGGAAAAATCCCGGATGATCATGGGATTGGCCATACGGGGCATCTCATCCTTCCAGGCCGTATCAAAGATCTCCACCCGGGCCTGGTATTCATAGGCCAGATCCTGGAGCCGGCAATCCCCCCAGGAAGGGCAGAGATCAAAGGAAGTTTCCACTTTTCCGGCATCCATCTGGAAATCGGAAAAGCTGGTTTTCATCTTTCCGGCCACTCCGCAATTGTGGTTTCCCGAGGCCACCAGGGCCTCAATGGATTTTTGCCGGCCCTGGATGACCCCGGGGGAATCGGTCCGGATCTTCATATTGTCCTGGGCCGGGGTGGAGCAGGCCGGGACCAGACTGCCGTCGGCCTCGTCCTCCACCAGGCAGACGTTGCAGGTGCCGGTGGGGCTGGTTCCCTTAAGAAAGCAGAGGGTGGGAATGTGTATGGAATGGGCCTGGCAGACTTCAAGAAGGGTCTGGCCGGTCTGGAATTCAAGGGTACGGGTATCAATTTTAATGGACGCCATATCTGTCTCCTCATTAGAAAGTCGAATCATCCAAAATAGGAGATGGATATCATGGCAGATCCGCTATGTCAATATTGACATAGCGGAAAACATCCTTGTTTTTCAATCGGTTTTTATTTTGCCTATTCTTGGATCCGGGTGCCCAGCCCCTGGGCCCGGGTCAGGGCAAAATCGGCAATGGCCGTATCCTGGACACCGGTGCCGGACAGATCGCAGATGCTGATCTGGTCCTCGGCCTGCCTCCCCTCGGCCTTGCCCGAAACAATCTCTCCCAGTTCCAGGACCCGGGTGGCGTCAAGGTCAATGCCGGCCTTCCGGGTATTGTACAGCTCTCCCACGGAAAAGCTCTGGGCCCTGACATCGCAGGCGATGATGTCGGCTTTCAAGAAAACCTTCGGCATGATTTCCTGCTTTTCAGGCAGGTCGCCTCCCATGGCCGTGATATGAAGACCCGGGTGGAGAAAGTCGGGATCCATATAGGGAATTTTTGAGGGGGTGCAGGTGATGACTGCCTGGCTCTGGGCCACCAGTTCCCCGACATCTCCGGCCACAGCAACCGGGACCTTCAGCATCCGGGTCATGTCTTCGGCGTATTGATCCGCCAGGGACCTTTCCCGGTCATAGACCAGGACCCGGTCAAACTGCCTGACCTGTGCCAGGGCCGTGATCTGGTATCTTCCCTGGGCCCCGGCACCCACAACGCCGGCACAGGTCACGGTTTCAGGGGCCAGGTACCGGGCGGCCACCGCCCCTGCCGCCGCCGTCCTCACATCGGTAAGATAGGCATTGTCCAGGAGCACGGCCTCGGCCATTCCGGTTTTTGCGCTGATCACCACCATCATGGCCGGGGAAGAGGGAAGTCCCAGCCGGGCATTCTTAAAGAACCCGGCTCCGATCTTCACGGCAAACCGGTCCAGACCCTTTACGTAGGCGCTTTTGATGTCCACATCCCCCCCATGCTCCGGGATTTCAATATGCATGATGGGGGGCATGGAAACCTGTCCCGCCGAAAGCCATGCAAAGGCCTTTTCAACGGCATCAATTGAGGGAATGTCGATGTCCAAAATGGTCCGCAAATCTTTTTCCGTGAGAATGAGTACACCCATAATTCCTCCTTACATATACCCGTCATAGGTCCGGGGGACCAGGGCAGAAAACATCGTGTTGATCATGGTGGCATAGTCGAATACAGGCAGGCCGGTGGCTTCATGCACGGTAGCCGCATAGGGGGGCAGGACGCTGCATTCCAGAAGGATGGCCTTTACCTGCCTGTCCCGGGCAAGGTCAAGGGCCGCGGCGGTCACCTCTTTTTGAATTTTTCCGGGATCCAGGCTGCCTTTTTCCTCCAGGACGGCCGAGCTGAATTCCGGACAGGTTTCAAGGCCCCGGATCTTCAGATCTTCCCCCGGGGCAATGGAGATCTCTTCTAAAAAATCAGGGGTCAGGCTCTGGGCGCTGGCCGTGAGAATTCCTATCTTGGCCGATTCGGGCAGCAGAAGGCGCATAAAAGGGATCTGGAGCAGGGAGGATAAAAATACGGGGATGGTAAGTTCCTGTTTGAGCTTTTCCTGGTGCAGGGCCATGAACCCGCAGTCTCCGGTCACGGCCCTGACCCCGTTGGCCTCAAGGTCAAGGGCCGCGGCCAGCAAAAAGGGATAGATCCCCGGATCCTTGGCCAGGGCCTTTTCAACGGTGAATCCCTCCACCTTTTTGAACCGCACCGGGAAATCGTAGGAGGTTGCATTGGCCACATCCCCGGGGATAAAGGGAATGGGAGAATCCAGGAGAAGGATGCCGATGGCTTCCCCGTAGGAAACCTGGCTGTTTCTCCGGTGATAGATCATGGGGGCCTCCTTGGGTTATTTGATAAAGAGCTGTCTCGGGACCCGGGAAAAGGTCTCGCACCCGGTCTCCGTGACATAAACGGCTTCGCTGCATTCAAACCCCAGGGTGTCGGTCCAGATCCCCGGCATGACGTGAATGGTCATGCCCGGCTCCAGCACGGTGAGGTCCCCGGGCCTCAGGCTGATGGTATGCTCCCCCCAGTCCGGGGGATAGTTGAGGCCGAATGCGTACCCGATGCGGGATTCCTTGACCACCCGGGAGCCGGCAATGGATCTGCGCCACTCTTCCTCAATCTCCCGGGCCTGGATCCCGGGCCGGATAAAATCCACCACCCGGTTCAAGCCCTGGATAACGGTTTTGGAGATTCCGTCCAGTTCCGGGTCGGGACGCCCGGTGATCACGGTCCGGGACAGGGGCGCATGGTACCGGTGTTTGCACCCGGACAATTCCAGGAGTATGATTTCGTTTTTTTTATATCTTCTGTCGGTCCAGGAGAGATGGGCCGTGGTGGTCCGTTTCCCCGAGGGCATGATGGGAATGATGGCCGAATAATCCCCGGTAAATTCCGGGGTGCCGGAAATCATTGCACGGTAGACCTCGGCGGCCACATCCCCTTCTCTTACCCCGGGTTCAATGAGGCGGACCGCCGTGTCCATAACCCGCTCCAGGATCTGCCCTGCCATTTTCATATAATTTAATTCCGATGGGCTTTTTACACACCTGACCCAGTTTACAATGAGTTCTCCGTCCAGGAACCCTGCGTTGGGGAGACCTTTTTTAAGGTGCTCAAGGCATCGGGCCGTAAAATAGTAATTGTCCTTTTCCACACCGATTTTTTTGCTGCCAAAGCCTTTTTGTTGAATGAGATCCGCCACCACGTCATAGGGGTGGACGGTCCGGGACTGGACATAATGATCCTCGTAGCCCAGGATATGGTCCTCGTCCAGCCAGGTGGTGATCCTGGCCCCGTTGCTGTCCTGCTGCCGGCCGAACCAGATGGGCTGGTCCCGGTCCTGAAAAAGGACCAGGCCCTGGTGGACATAAAAGGACCATCCGTCGTAGCCGGTCAAATAGTTCATATTGGCCGGATCTGTGACAATGAGGATATCCAGCCCTTTTTCTGCCATGGCTGCACGGGTTTTTTCCATGCGCCGGCAATATTCGGATAATTTGAACAGCAAGGGGAATTCCTCCTAAAAAAGTACGGCCCTATTTTTTATGGCGGGACAGGATATCAAAGAGCAGGTCCGTATCCACGTTGCCTCCGGAAAGGATGCCGACAACACTCTTCCCTGCATCCGGATTTTTCAGCAGCCAGGCCAGGGTTACGGCGGCGGCCCCTTCAATGAGGATGCCCAGGGTGTCATGGGCAAAGATCATGCCCTCTTCAATCTCATTTTCAGAAACCAGGTCAATGCGGTCCAGATATCTTTCCACCATGGGATAGGTGTATTGGTTATCCAGGCCGATGCCGCCCAGAAGGGCGTCGGCCAGGCTGTCCTTTTCTTCGATTTCCACGGGTTTGCCGGCCTTTATGGAATGGTACATGGCCGGAGCCACTTCCATGGAAACCCCGATGACCCGGATGGCCGGGTCGGCCGCCTTCAAGACCCGGGCGACTCCTGCGGCAAGCCCGCCCCCGGACACCGGCACCACCAGGGTATCGATTTGCGGAATCTCCTCCAGGATTTCCAGACCCATGGTGCCCTGGCCGGAAATGATCTTCGGATCATCAAAGGGCTTGATCAGGGTCAGTCCCTGATCCCGTTCAAGCTTCAGGGCGACCTCGTAAGCCTGGTCCTGGCTGACACCCTCCTGGACCACCTTTGCCCCGAATTGTTCCATCACCTTCACTCGGTAGGAAGGCACCCGCCGGGACAGGCAGATTGTGCAGGAGATACCCATTCTTCCGGCCATCCAGGCCACGGCCCGGCCGTGGTTGCCCGTGGAAAAAGCCAGAACCCCTTTTTCTTTCCGGTCAGGGGGCAGGCCCAGCAGGGCATTGGCAGCCCCCCTCAGTTTAAAGGAACCGGTTTCCTGGAGATTTTCCAGTTTCAGGTAGACCGGATTCTCCTGTTTTTGGTCCGGGAAGGGGATCAACGGTGTCTTCCGAATGACAGGGGCAATGCGCTTCCGGGCCAGGTATACGGATTTCAGGGTGATGTCTGTTTTATTCATCTATCTGAAAGCCACATCTCTTAAATAGAGAGCAATTTCCGGGAAAAATATCAATGCCACACCTACGCTTAAAAGGATAAAAATAAATGGCGGCGTCCCTTTGATCACTTCAAGGTAGGGACGCTTAAATATGGCAATCGCGGTGAAAATGTCACAGCCAAAGGGCGGTGTTGCAGACCCGATGGCAACCTGAAGTGTGATAATCGTCCCCACCAGCACAGGATCGAGTCCCACATTTCTCACCACCGGTGCGAAAATCGGTACCAGGATCAGAATCACCACAATGGGATCAACAAACATACATCCGATGAAAAAGGCAATGGAGATCACAAAGAGAACGCCGTATTGGCCCATCTCGTCAATACCGATCATCCCTAAGATTTGCTGGGGGACCTGGGCATAGGACAACACCCAGGCAAATGCGGCCCCGGCACCGACCAGAATAAAGACAACGGCGGTGACCAGTCCGGTGGATAAAGCCGTGGCATAAAAGTCGCCGAGTTTCATTGTCTTAAAGACAAAGCCCTCCAGCAGGATGGCATATGCCACGCTGACGGCTGCGGCTTCCGTGGGGCTGAAGATCCCGCCAAAGATCCCGCCGATGATAATGACCGGAAATCCCAAGGGCCAGAGTGCGTGATAGACTGCCAGTCCCCGTTCGGCCCATGAGGCTTTCGGTTCGGTGGGGATCTTGTTCAGGGACGCATGGATCACGCTGTAGATGGAAAACAACAACAGGATCAACAGCCCCGGGCCGATCCCTGCGATAAAGAGTTCAGGTATGGATGTTTTTGCGACAATTCCATAGATAATCATCCCGATGCTGGGGGGAATCAGAAAAGCGATATCACTGGAGTTGACAATGAGTGCCAAAATAAATGAATCCTTATACCCTCCTTTGAGAAGCTCGGGGCGAAGGGGGGATCCAATGGCCACAACCGTGGCCTGGGTTGAACCGGAAACGGCACCGAATACCGTACACGCAGCAGCCGTACTCACGGCTAGCCCGCCTTTGATATGCCGGACAAAGGCCATGACCAGATCGATCAGTTTTTCAGCTGATTTGCCCCGGGTCATGATATCGGCGGAGAGGATAAACATGGGGACGGCAATGAGTGCGGCCGGGCGAATTCCGGCCATCATCTGCTGGATCATAAACTGTGTCTGGGACAGATCCCCCTCGTAGAGAAGGTAGACCCCAAGGGTTGCGCCGGCAATCAGGGGTATTTTCATGGGAAATCCGAGCAGCAGCAGCACGATCATCAGCAGGAAGATGGAAAGGGCAAAATGATTGTTTATAAAGTCCCTGAGACTGAAGCTGGTATCCAGGACCACAGAGGAAGCGGTTTGCGCCTGGATGTTTCCCCGGTCATCTTTTACCTCTGCCGTAATCTTGATCTGACCGTCTGCAAGGGTGCTGATGTCAAGGCCCTCAACCTCCCAATTGCCGAGTTTATTGATCCTGGGGGCCCGCTCAATAATTTTACCCTTCCCATCGGCCAGGGTGAGGGTGACCCTTTCCCATGGCTCCACATCTTCTGCAAATCCGTATACGGATAGACGCAGCTCCTGGTCAATGACCGTCTCTTCAATCACGACTCTGGCATTCTCTGAAGCAAAAACAGAAGATGCCCATATACAGCAGAGAATACATAACACCTGTATTTTATTTAATCGTTTCATTGTTCCTGGATCTCGATTGCCGCGTCAGCGTATCCGTCTTTAACATGGGTGGAAAGATAGACATCGGGTTGTGTCAGGTTCTTGACAGCCGTAAACCCATACTGCAGTCCTGTCATGATAAAGCCCACAGGCACCCACAGATAGATATAAAATACCGGCAGCCCCAGGGCCGGCAGAATCCGTCCGCTCTCGTACACCTCAGCAATATAGCGGCAGGCGTAAAAGGAGAGAAAGAACATAAAGGCTGAGGTCACCGATGTCATCAACACCATTAGAAATTTGCGCGCCTTTTCAGGCATGGCGTCATAAATGGCGGACATCCGGATATGACGGCCGTTTCGAGCGGCATAGCTCAGGCCCGCATAGGTCACCAGGACGATAAATATCACGTTCAGTTCATCGGTGAAAACAATCGCGCTGTTAAAAACGAACCGGCTGACCACTGCGGCAATGGTGTTGACCGTCATGGCGATCACCCCGACAGCCAGCATAAACCCTTCAATTCGGCTGATCTGCATATCAATAAAATCAAGGGCTTTGAGTAAAGGATTGCCGCTTTTTATTTCTGCTTCCTCCATTTTTTCTCCCGAACAGCAAAATAGATCGCCTGCAAAAGGCTCAATCTATTCTGCTGTTCTCAGGTTTTTTGGGGATTATTTTGTTTTTGCTTCAGCTTCTTTCAGGTCTGCCATCATTTGATCCAGTATTTTTTTGTTTGAAGCGCTCTTGGATGCAAAAGACTTTTGTACCGCCTTGGCCGCTTCCTTGAAGGGGGCACGTTCTTTTTCAGTGAGGGTCACAATTTTATAGTCCGGGTTGGTTCTGACAATACGGCCGATGCCGTATGCATCCAGTTTTTCAGCTTCTTCCAGGATAATCTTGTGTGCATGCTCAGCAGCGGAACGGATTAACTTTTTATCCCTTTCGCCAAGTTCGTCAAAAAACTTTTTATTGGCAGATGCCGAGGCGTTGAAGTGTCCATGGCCGGTATAGGTCAATACTTTTGTCAGGTTGTCCAGATCATAGGCTTCGATCCAGACCGTCGGGTTTTCCTGGCCGTCCACCATATTGGTTTTCAGTGCACCGATCAGATCGCCCCAGGTCATGGGAACCGGAGAGGCGCCAAAGGCCTTATAGGTTTCAACCAGGATGGGGGAACCGGGCATAACCCGCATTTTTTTGCCCTTCAGGTCGGCCGGGGAATGAAACTCTTCAAAGGTGGTCACGGCCATCTCGCCTTCCGGGAAGATGGAGAGCAGCTCCAGCCCGTGTTCGTTGAAAATCGGAGGAAGCATTTCGTTTATGGCTTTTGAATGTTTGAAAAAATAATCCAGTTGTTTGGTATCCGTCGGCATCACATAGGGCAGGGTAAACAGGTCCATCTCAGGAATCGTCCCCCCCATATATCCGGTGGATTGTCCTAGAAACTGCAGGATGCCGGCTTTGGTCTGTTCCATCATATCGGTCTCTTCGCCAAGGCTTCCCACGGGATAAATTTTGATTGTATGCCTGGAATTTTCCTCAATAAAATTTTTAAAGGCCATAGCATAGATCCCCTGGGGATCACTCTCGCCCTCTCCCATGGCATATTTCCACTCTGCCGCATAGAGGCTGATACTTGTTGCCGCAATCAGCAGGACTGCTGCAGTCAATGATTTTAACGCTTTTAAATTCATCCGTTTTTTCATTGTCCAACTCCTTTTCTCTTGGGTTAACATATGGTTTTATAATTGCATCGGTTTACAATAGTTTATTTTACCCGCTCTTTTTGGTTCTGTTTTAAAAATGACAATTGGTCTGCCTTTTCAAAGAAATGGAAGGCGCTCCGGACCAGCATCTCCACTCCCTTGGGGAGGATCGTCTCATCGATATTGAATTTGGGATGGTGGTGGGACAGGTTCGCCCCAAGGGCGTCATTCCCCGCACCAAGGAAAACAAACACCCCCGGCACCTGTCTGCTGAACTCTGAAAAATCTTCACTGGCAATGGTCTGATTGTCGATGAGATCTTTTTCAGAAGGGAAGACATCAAGGGCGGTTTCCCTGGCCAGGGCCGTCATTTCTGCATGATTGATCAAGGGTATGTTTTCATGGATGATGTCGATGTCACAGGTGCATCTGTGGGTTAAGCATACCTGCTCGGCAATACGGATGAAGCGCTGGGTCGGCTTTTCCTCACTCTCCGGACCGCCCGGGTAGAGAAAACGGATGGAGCCTTCCAGTTCCACTTTATCCGGGATAATATTGCTTTTGGTGCCCCCTTTGATTTTTCCGAACATGATAACCGTGGCTTTCAGGTTGCTGATCTCCCGGGTCTGGATGATCTGTGCGGTCTGTATGAGATTGGCCGCGGCAATAACCGGATCAACGGCGTCTTCGGGGACCCCGGTATGACCCCCTTTGCCGTGGATGGTGATCTTAAAAACATCCAGTCCCCCCATAACCGGACCCGGGGTGATGGCTATTTTACCCGAATCAACGGGTGTCCAGACATGGAGTCCCATTGCGGCATCGACTTTGGGGTTTTCCAGGACCCCGTCTTCGATCATATGGATGGCACCGGCGATCTCCTCGTTGGGTTGAAATACGAATTTGATTTTACCGGTTACAGGTGCTTTATTCTCTTTAAGTACCTTGGCAGCCGTCAGAAGCATGGCCATGTGGGCATCATGACCGCATGCATGCATGACCCCTTTATTTCTGGACTTGTACGGCAGATCCGTTTCTTCGGTGACGGGCAGTCCATCCATATCGGCGCGAAGCATCAGGCAGGGTCCGGGCCTGCCGCTGTCCAGGACGGCGACCACCCCTGTCTGGGTCATCCGCGTCGTTTTCAGCCCGATATCCTGAAGGAAATTTTCAATTTTGTCTGCGGTCTGAAACTCCTGGAACCCCAGTTCCGGGTTCATATGAAAATGCCGTCGGAGTTCCAGGGTTTCATTTTTAAGTTCCAGAATTCTTTTTTGAATATGGTCCATAAAATGTAAGCTTTTCCCTATTCAATGATAAACAGCTTGCGTTCAAAATCGGCAAAGGTCCGGGCTCCGGTATCCGTCACCCGGAAGGATTCCGAACATTCAAATCCGAAATCATCCATCCACATCCCTAAGATCATGTGAAAGGTCATGTTGGGAGCCAGCACGGTCTTGTCCCCGGGCCTTAAGGAGGCTGTATGTTCTCCCCAGTCCGGCGGATAGTTGAGACCCATGGAATAGCCGATGCGGGATTCCTTTTCAAATCCGTGTCTGGCGATGTGCTTTCTCCAGATCTTTTCCACATCCTCTCCGGTCATTCCGGGTGTAATGGCGTCCAGGGTGAGGTTGAGGCCGTCCACGGTGATGGCTGCCAGGGTGTTGAGTTTTTCGGGCGGGGTGGTGCCGATATAGGCGGTCCTGGCAATGGGGCAGTGGTACCGGTTGCGGCAGGCGGCAAGCTCCAGATTAACGGCCTGGTCGGGCTTATAGGGATCGTCGGTCCAGGTGAGATGGGGAGCGCTTGTCTTTTCCCCTGTGGGCATCATGGGCACGATGGCCGGGTAATCTCCGCCGAATTCCGGGGTCCCTGTCATCTGGGCCTGGTAGACCGCAGCCACGGCGTCGCATTCCCTGCGTCCCGGTGCCAGGTTGGACAGGGCCGTGGCCATGACCTTTTCTGCGATTTTACCGGCCTGCTCCATCATTCCGATCTCGGCATCGGATTTGACCAGCCTGACCCAGTTGACCAGGAGGTTTGCATCGATAAACTCGGACCGCCCCAGGGTCTGCTTGAGTGCACCGTCGCTTCTGGCCGTGTAATAGTAGGCATCCGTTTCAACACCCACGGCTTTTTGCCCCCATCCCCTTTCCTTGATCAGGTCTCCCATGTAATTCATGGGATGCTTGACTGTGGTCTGGATATAGTCTTCAGGATAGCCCTTCATGTTGTCCGGGCTTAAAAAAGCGGTATGGCGTGCGCCGTTGACATCCATTTGCCGGCCGATCCATACCGGTTCTTCCTGATCGTCGACAACCAGGACCGCCTGGGGCACGTAAAAGGACCATCCGTCGTATCCGGTAAGATAGTTCATGTTGGCGGGATCGCATACCACCAGGAGTTCAATGCCTTTATCTGCCATGGCGACTTTGGTATCGGCGATCCGCTCAAGATATTCTGCTCTGGAAAAAAGTGCCATTTTCCCTCCAAAAATTTCAGGTAAGCCGGGCCGTAAGAGGTTTTTTCCACGGCCCGGCACGGGCTATATTAATTGATAATTGAGGTTGCTTGGCACCCGTTACCAATGCCGGCCCGGAGGCCACCCTCAATTACTCATTCTCAATTCAAAGACCTGCCACACCCCTGGCAAGGCGTTTAAGTGCTTTTTCCAGGTTTTCCGAAGAGGTGGCAAAGGAGATGCGGACATACCCTTCTCCGTTTTCTCCGAATATGGATCCCGGCACCACGGCCACCTTGTGTTCCCTGGCCATATACTTGGCAAAATCCCAGGAACTCATCCCCAGGGACGAGATATTGGGAAAGGCGTAAAAGGTGGATTCCGGTTTGATGCAGGAGATCCCCGGAATGCTGTTCAAGCCTTCATAGACCAGTTCCCGGCGCCGGGCATACCGTTGGACCATCTGCTCTACACAGTCCTGGGAGCCTGTGATGGCGGCCAGGGCCGCCCGCTGGGCCACAGCGGTCACGCCCGAGACCATGTGCTCCATGAGTTTTTCCATCTCAGAGATAATGGCCCGGTGTCCGGCCACGTACCCTACCCGCCAGCCGGTCATGGCATAGGATTTGGACAGGGTATAGATGGAGACGGTCAGATCTTTCATCCCCTCAAGGGATCCCATGGATACATGTTCATTTCCGTCAAACAGAATATGTTCGTAGGGTTCGTCCGAGATTACCACGATCTCGTGTTCCCGGCAAAGCCCGGCCACCTGTTCCAGGATATCCCGGTCAAATACCGCACCCGTGGGATTGGAAGGGGTGTTGAGGATGATGGCCTTGGTTTTGGGGGTGATGGCCGCCTTTACATCGGCCGGGTCCAGCTTGAATTTATTCTCCTCCCTTGCCGGAATCCGGACGGGAACACCGCCGAAAAGCCGGATCTGGGAGTAGTAATCATAGCCGGGATCCACCACCATGACCTCGTCTCCGGGGTTGACCAGGTGGAGCATGACGTTGAAAATTCCCTGCATGGCGCCCACGGCGATAAATATCTCCGATTCAGGATCGGCCTTGATCTTGTTTTCCCGTGCAAGTTTTTCGGCCACGGCATCCCGTAAATCCTGGAAGCCGGCTGCCGGCGGATACCGGGTGTATCCCTGGTCAAGCCCTTTTTTGGCTGCATCCCGGATATGAACCGGGGTGTCGAAATCCGGCTGGCCTATTCCTAAGTTCACGATGCCGTCGATCTGGTCGGCCATGGCGAACATGATGCGGATGCCGGACCATTCCACGCCGGCATTCCTTTCTGCAAATAATGACTCAATGCTCATAGTATCACACTCGCTTTAGGGTTTGGCCAGTACCAGGTCTGCCGGCCCTTGGGGTGAGGTTTTCAGTTCAGGTGCATGCTTATCCATGATTTCCATGACAATGGAGGCGATTTTGACTTTTTCTGCGATAAATCCCTCATGCCATTCTTCGCTGATCCAGGGCATGTAGATTTCGTCCTCGGCCGTGCCCGGTTCAAATTTAAAATAGCAGGGTGAAGCCACTTTTGCAATTTCCGGTGCTTCCCAGGCCCTGAAGTTTCCCCCAAAGGAGTTGACTACGATGGTGTAGACATCCAGCGGGATATTGATGGCCTTGCGGATGGAGGCAAGGATGGGCCGGGAAACGTCTGAAATGGGATTCAGGGAGTTGGCCCCTAAACTTTCAACCACCTTGGCCCCGGCTGCAGAGCAGTAGCCGCCGAATACGGAGAATTTAAAGATGGTCTCCGCCGGGATCAATCCTTGTTCTCTCATCTTGTTCAGGATGAAGAGAACCCCTTCGTCATAGACCAGAAATCCCCTGAAACCGGCGTCAATGGCCCTCATGATGTCGGCGATGTGATAGGAGATATTGTCCGATCCCCTGAGGCGGAATCCCTGCATGCTGCCCTCGCGGGTGTTCATTTCCTTGGCTGCGGTGTCCCAGCCCTTGCGGTGTCCCACGGTGATGATGGTTTCGATCTTTGCATCCCTGGCCATCTGGGCCATTGACCGCAGTTCTTCGAAATCGCAATAGGTGCAGCCGCCCACCGTGGCAATGGCCCGGTGGATGGAGATCTGCCGTTTTTCCGCTTCCTTGATCATGGCTTCCATGGTGGAGGCCCGCTCCACCCCGGCAATCTCGATCCTGAAATTGGCGCCGTCGGGAAATGCCTTGCCCGAAGGAGCCAGATCATATCCGTCCCGTCCCGGGATGCCCTGTTTTTCCATGAAGTCTCTGATGGATGTAAGTCTGTCGCTCATTTGAGTGTCCTTTAATTTAGTTTGGTTTGTAGTTTTTCCAATTCACCTTCAACCATTTTATAGGTATGCTCCGGGGCCGGGAACCGGCCTTGTTTCACATCCTCTTTATAGGCTGAAAATGCCTGAATGGTTTTTTCCGCAAGGTTTTCATATTTTTTAACAAACTTAGGGGTAAAGGCCTGAAAAACCCCTGCTACGTCGGAAGAGATCATCAACTGGCCGTCGGCGTCAATGCCGGCACCGATACTGTAAACCGGTATGGTCAGCGTTGTCCTGATGATATCACATACTTCCGGAGGGACTGCTTCCACCAGGAGGGCAAAGGCGCCTGCCTCCTGGATGGCTTTGGCATCTTCGATGAGCTCGTAAGCGGCCCGGGCGGTTCTGCCCTGGGCCTTGAAACCGCCGAGCTGGCCGGAACTCTGGGGGGTGAGCCCGATATGTCCCATAACCAGCATGCCGCCGTCGCAAATGGCGCGGATCTGGGGGCAGACCCTTTTTCCACCCTCCAGCTTGATGGCATCCACACCGGCTTCTTTGTGGAACCGGCCGGCGTTCAATACCGCGTTTTCAACACTGACCTGGTAGGAAAGAAAAGGCATGTCCCCAATGATAAAGGTGGATTTTGCCCCCCTGCGAACGGCTTCACAATGACAGATGCACTGGTCCATGGTCACGGGAACCGTGCCCTCGTACCCATATACACACATGCCCAGGGAATCTCCCACCAGGATCATGTCCATTCCGGCTTTTTCGGCAAAGGATGCGTTCCAATAATCATAGGCCGTGATCCATACGGCTTTTTCTCCGGAATCCTTCATCTGCTGAAGATCCCACCGGGTCAATTTTTTCTTATCCATCTTGCCTCCTTCTGGAGTAAATCAGTGTTGAATCGGATTGTCACAAATAGCGTGACATATGTTGTTTATGTGTGACACTATTTTGAATAAAAGAATTACCCGGATATTGTCAAGGGTTTTTTGATTTTTTTTAAAGGAGGGGAGGGAAAATCGTTTCAGGGGGTTCCCAGCATCTTGGACAGCTCGTCCGAGGCGGTTAAAATGGTGTCTTTTATCTCTTCCAGGGCCCGGTGGGTCAGGCGCATGGATGGACCTGATATGCTCAGGGCATAGGCGGGATAGGAGTTGTGGTCGAAAATGGGGACGGCGATACAGCGAAGGCCCATGGCCATTTCCTCGTCGTCAACGGCATACCGGTTTTTTCTGATCCGGGTGAGTTCCGCCAGGAGTTCCTCTTTGTCCGTGATGGTATTGGGGGCCATCTCAGCCAGGTCCGTGTTCTCTAAATAGTGATCCAGCTCGTGTCCGGGCAGAAAGGCCAGGACGGCCTTGCCAAGGCCTGTACAATAGGCAGGCGCCTTGTCCCCCAGGGCGGAATCCATCCTCAATACCTCAAGGCTGTCGATTTTATCAATGTGAACGATCTCCCCGCCTTTGAAAAGACCCAGGTTGATGGTTTCCTTGAACATCATGGACAACCGGTGCATATAGGGTTTTGCGATTCTTCGGATTTCAAACCGGTTGGCCACCTTTGTGGCCAGGGTCATGATTTTGAGGGTGGGCTGGTATTTGTTGCTGGAATTTTTTTCCACATATCCCAGGTCCTTGAGGGTGGAAATGAACCGGTGGCTTCCGGCCCGGTTGGTCTCCATGAGCCGGGCCGCTTCGCTGACGCTCAACTCCCCGTGCTGGGCCAGAAGTTCCAGGATGCGGATGCCCTTTTCCAGGGAGGCTATTTTATAGTACTTTTTCTCGGCCATGACTCTCCTCAATACAATTGTCACACATACAAGTACACAGTTTTTTAATGAGAGACAGAATAGTAGGAGATTCCTCCGGGGATGTCAAGGAGGAAGAGAACCCGGAAAAAATAGGCTATGATTCTTCCTGCACAGGCAGGCCCGGCCATGGGAAAGGCCTTAAAATCAGAGGCCCAAAATGGTGGTTTTATGAGTTTTAAGGTTGACTTTTTTTGCTCTAACCCTCTATAGATTAAAGATTGTGATTTCTTAGGATAAAATTGGGGGGGAGGCTGAAATGAAGATACTCAAGATCGATCATTTGGGAATTGCTGTATCAAGCATAGACGAAAAGAAGAATTTCTGGACCGATGCCCTGGGGCTCACCTTTGAAGGAACGGAAACCGTGGAGGCCCAGAAGGTGACCACGGCCTTTCTGCCAGTGGGGGAAAGCGAAGTGGAACTGCTGGAATCCACGGCCGACGACGGGCCCGTGGCCAAGTATATCGAAAAAAAGGGAGAGGGCATCCAGCATGTGGCCTTTCGGGTGGAAAATATTGATGAGGCCCTGGAAGAGCTCAAGGCCAAGGGGATTCAGCTCATTGATCAGACCCCCCGCCAGGGAGCCGGCGGCGCCAGGATCGCCTTTCTGCATCCCAAGGCCACATCCGGAGTGCTGGTGGAATTGTGTGAACGAAAATAAGGTTTTAGATTCCAGGCCTGTTTGACTTTGGACCAAGCAATTGAAAAAAAGCAAAGCTGCTGTTCCCGCTGATAACCGTTCTCGCCGATAACGAAAGACTTTATAATTATAAATAGATAGACCGGAGGATAACCATGTCTCAAATGTCTGATATTCAAAACTGGGAAGAACTGGCTGCCAAACAACTCAGGGGAAAGCCCCTGGAGGCGTTGACGAAAAAAACGGCCGAGGGCATTGATATCAAGCCCCTGTATACGGCAAAGGATCTGGAAAAAGTGGAGTTCACGGACACGCTGCCCGGATTCGAACCCTATGTGAGGGGGCCCATGGCCACCATGTATGCGGGCCGGCCCTGGACCATCCGCCAGTATGCCGGGTTTTCCACGGCCAAGGAGTCCAACGATTTTTACCGCAAGAATCTGGCCGCGGGTCAAAAGGGATTGTCCGTGGCCTTTGACCTGGCCACCCACCGGGGATACGACTCAGACCATCCCCGGGTGACCGGGGACGTGGGCAAGGCCGGTGTGGCCATCGACTCGGTTGAGGATATGAAGATCCTCTTTGACCAGATTCCCCTGGATCAGATGTCTGTGTCCATGACCATGAACGGTGCGGTCCTGCCCATCCTGGCCGGGTTTATCGTGGCCGCCGAGGAGCAGGGAGTGAAACATGAGCAGCTCATGGGAACCATCCAGAACGACATCCTCAAAGAGTATCTGACCCGGAACACCTATATCTACCCCCCAGGACCGTCCATGCGGATCGTTTCCGACATCATCGGGTTCTGTTCCAACCACATGCCCAAGTTCAACACCATCTCCATATCCGGCTATCATATGATGGAGGCCGGAGCCGATTCGGTCCTCCAGGCCGCCTTTACCCTGGCCGACGGATTGGAGTACGTTCGGGCGGCCCTGGCGGCCGGCCTGGACATTGACAAGTTTGCCCCCAGACTCTCCTTTTTCTTTGGCATCGGCATGAACTTTTTTATGGAGATCGCCATGCTCAGGGCGGCCCGGTTTCTCTGGGCGGAACTCATGGACCAGTTCAATCCCAAAAACCCCAAATCCAAGATGCTGAGGACCCATTGCCAGACCTCGGGCTGGAGCCTGACCCAGCAGGACCCTTACAACAACGTCATCCGGACCACCCTGGAATGTCTGTCCGCAGTGCTTGGCGGCACCCAGAGCCTGCACACCAATTCCTTTGACGAGGCCGTGGGCCTGCCCACGGAACTCTCCGCCCGGATTTCACGGAACACCCAGATCGTTGTCCAGGAAGAATCCCATATCTGCGATGCCATCGATCCCCTGGGCGGATCCTATTATGTGGAAAGCCTGACCCAGAGCATTGTGGACAGGGTAAGGGAGATTTTAAAGGAGATCGAGGACCTTGGCGGCATGGCCAAGGCCATTGAGTCGGGCATGCCCAAGATGAGAATCGAAGAGGTGGCGGCCCGGCGCCAGGCCCGGATTGACCGGGGAGAAGATGTTATCGTCGGGGTCAACAAGTACCGGGTTGATGAAGAGACCCCTATTCCCGTGCGGGAAGTGTCTGAGACGGTCCGGGAAGAGCAGGTGGCAAGACTGAAGCAGATCCGGCAGGATCGGGACAGCCAGGCGGTTCAAAAAGCCCTGGATGAGATTACCAAGGCCTGTGAGACCGGGGACAATCTTTTGGAGGTCTGTCTGCCTGCCGTCCGGGCCCGGGCCACCGTGGGAGAGATCTCCGATGCCATGGAAAAGGTCTTTTCCCGGTACGTGGCCACCACCCAGTGCATCTCCGGTGTATATGCGGAGAGCGCGGATCCTGTCATCATGGAGTCCCTGAGAAAGCGGACAAATGATTTCAAGGAAAAGACCGGGCGAAGACCCAGGATCCTTCTGGTTAAAATGGGCCAGGACGGCCATGACCGGGGGGTCAAGGTCATTGCCACGGCCTATGCCGATTTCGGATTTGACGTGGACCTGGGACCCATGTTCCAGACCCCGGAGGAAGCCGCCAAAATGGCCGTTGAAAACGACGTTCATGTTGTGGGGGTTTCCAGCCTGGCCGCCGGCCATAAGACATTGGTTCCCAGGATTATTGAAGAGTTGAAAAAGCAGGGGGCATCTGATATTAAAGTCGTGGTCGGGGGAATCATTCCGCCGGGGGATTATGAATTTTTAGAAAAGGCAGGTGCGGCAGGGATCTTCGGACCCGGGACCGTGATCACGGAGGCTGCCAATCGAACGCTCAAGATCATGGAAGCGTAAAAGATATGGTCGTTAATGACCCGGACAGTCTGATCCAGGGGATTTTGGATCAAAACAGGCGGATGATTGCAAAGACCATGACCCTGATCGAGAGCAATCTGCCCGAACATAAGCAGGTTGCCTTCAAGATCATGGAACAGATTCTTCCCAGGACCGGAAAGAGCATCCGCCTGGGCATCACCGGGGTTCCCGGGGTGGGAAAAAGCACCTTCATCGAGAACCTGGGGGTTGAGCTTATCCGTGCCGGCCACAGGGTTGCGGTTCTGGCCGTAGACCCCACCAGCCAGAGAAGCGGAGGCTCCATTCTGGGGGATAAGACCCGGATGGAAAATCTGTCCGCCCATGAAAATGCCTTTATCCGTCCCTCCCCGGCAGGTGAGACCCTGGGAGGTGTGGCCGCCAAAACCCGGGAGATCATGCTGGTCTGTGAAGCGGCCGGCTTTGACGTGATCCTGGTGGAAACCGTGGGTGTGGGACAGTCTGAAACCAGTGTGGCCTCCATGGTCGATTTTTTTCTGGTGCTCATGATCGCCGGGGCCGGGGACGAACTCCAGGGCATTAAAAAAGGGGTTCTGGAACTGGCCGACGGGATCGCCATCAACAAGGCCGACGGCGACAATCTTCCCAAAGTGGAGCGGGCCCGGCTCGACCTTGAAATCGCCATGAAGATGATCTGCTCGGAGACCCCCACCTGGCGCACACCGGTCATGACCTGTTCTTCGGTCATGGACCGGGGAACCCTTCCCGTATGGGAGACGGTCCTGGACCACAGGTCAAAATTCAAGGAGACCGGCGAGTTTGATCAGAGAAGAAAACGCCAGGCCCTGGAATGGATGTGGACCCTGGTCAACGAGGGTCTCAAACAGCGATTTAAAGACAATGCAAAGATAAAGGAACAGATTCCAGTGGTGTCCCGGCAGGTGGAGAACGATAAGATCTCTCCTTCGGCCGGGGCTGAAACCCTGTTATCCTATTTATAAGCAAAGGAAAAATAATGAAGATACACGAATATCAGGCAAAGACGTTGTTCCGGCAGTACAATGTCCCCGTACCTGAGGGCAAGGCTGCCTTTTCCGTTGAAGAGGCCGGACAGGTCGCATCGGGCCTGGGAGGATTTCCCGTGGTGGTCAAGGCCCAGATCCATGCCGGGGGCAGGGGCAAGGGAGGCGGCGTCAAGCTGGCCCATTCCATGGAAGAGGTAAAGAGTCTGGCCGATGAGATTCTGGGAATGACCCTGGTCACCCACCAGACCGGTCCTGAAGGCAGACTGGTTCAAAAGCTTCTCATCGAGGCGGGCCAGAAGATTGAAAAAGAACTCTACCTTTCCCTGCTGGTGGACCGGGCAACGGCCACTGTGGTGATCATGGCCAGCCGGGACGGAGGCATGGACATCGAAGAGGTGGCTGAAAAGACCCCGGAACGGATCATCAAGGTCCATGTGAACCCGCTCATGGGGCTTTCGGGATATCAGATCCGCCAGGTGGGGTTCGGCCTGAAACTGCCGTCGGCGGCCATGAAGAAATTTTCCGGTCTTCTATCCAATCTATATAAATTCTTTGTGGCCAATGACTGCTCCCTGGTGGAGATCAATCCCCTTATCCTCACGGCCGACGATGATGTCCTGGCCCTGGACGCCAAGGTCGATTTTGATTCCAATGCCCTTTTTCGGCACAAGGATCTCCTGGAGCTGCGGGATCTTGACGAGGAAAACCCCCTGGAGGTGGAAGCCTCGAAATACAATCTCAACTATATCAACCTGGACGGGAATGTGGGCAATATCGTCAACGGGGCGGGCCTGGCCATGGCCACCATGGACATCATCAAAAACGCCGGGGCCACCCCGGCCAACTTCATGGACGTGGGCGGCGGGGCCAGTTCAGAGCAGGTGGAAAACGCCTTTCGGATCATCCTGGCCGATGAAAAGGTAAAGGCGGTCCTGATCAACATCTTCGGCGGGATCCTGCGGTGCGACATCTTTGCCCAGGGCGTGGTGGATGCGGCCAAGAAAACCGGGATCAACATCCCTGTGGTGGTCCGCATGGAAGGGACCAATGTGGATACGGGCAAAAAGATCCTGGCCGATGCCGGGCTCAACCTGACCAGTGCAGTCGATCTTTCCGATGCCGCCCAGAAAATTGCCGAAGCCGTCAAATAAAACCGGGAATTCCAGTCATTATAGGAGACTATTGTTTTGAGTATATTTGTAGATAAGAACACCAAGGTCCTGGTCCAGGGAATTACCGGCAACGAGGGCAGTTTCCATGCCAGGAATTGTATTGAATACGGCACCTCCGTGGTGGCCGGGGTGACCCCGGGCAAGGGGGGACAGAAAATGGATGATGTCCCGGTATTCAACACCGTGGCCGAGGCAGTCTCGGAAACCGGGGCCGATGCCTCCCTGATCTTTGTTCCCCCGCCCTTTGGGGCCGATGCCGTCATGGAGGCGGCCGATGCCGGCGTAAAGCTGATCGTGGCCATTACAGAGGGGATTCCCATCCTGGACATGGTCCGGGTGAAAAATTTTCTTGAATCCAGAGAATGCCGGCTCATCGGGCCCAACTGCCCGGGAATCATTACCCCGGAAGAGACCAAGATCGGGATCATGCCGGGAAATATTCATAAAAAAGGAAATATAGGAGTGGTATCCAGATCAGGAACCCTTACCTATGAGGTGGTGGACCAGCTCACCAAGCTTGGCATGGGCCAGTCCACCTGCATCGGTATCGGAGGCGACCCTGTGAACGGAACCAATTTTATAGATGTGCTGTCCGCTTTCCAGGCCGATGACGAGACACAAGCCATTGTCATGGTCGGGGAGATCGGGGGCAGTGCCGAAGAAGAAGCAGCAGCATATATCAAAGCAAACATCACCAAACCGGTGGTCGGCTTTATCGCGGGACTGACAGCACCGCCCGGCAGAAGAATGGGGCATGCCGGCGCAATCATTTCAGGTTCCAGCGGTACAGGCGAAGCAAAGCTCGCAGCTTTCAGGGACAATGGAATCCATGTCTGTGAAAACCTGGGGGAAATCGGCCGGATTTGCAGGGATGTCTTTTAAATGTTTAAGGAGATTACTAAATTGGAAAGTTATATCATTGAATCAAACCAGAAAAAGAGCTCCAGGATTCCTGCGTGGCTGGACCTGACCCAGAGCGGTACAGGTCTGATTCTGGGGCTGTTCATGTGGGTGCACATGCTCCTGGTGGCCAGCATTATCCTGGGAAAAGGCTCTTTTAATTTCGTGGCAAAGACCATGGAGCTGTCCTTTTTGTCGGACACGGGACACGGGTATCCCATTGCCGTCTTCTTTGCCGTTTCCGGCGTGTTTACCCTGTTTATTCTCCATGCCCTCCTGGGCATGAGAAAATTTCCCATTTCCTGGCAGCAGCACAGGATCATCCGGGACCAGATGGGCATGATGAAGCACCAGGATACCAATCTCTGGTATATCCAGGTGGTGACCGGATTTATCATGTTCTTTGCAGGCTCTGTCCATCTTTATACCATGCTCACCCACCCCGGCTCCATTGACCCTTATCTGTCCGCAGACCGGGTGGTCTCGTCCAACTTCTGGTTTCTCTATCTCATCCTCCTGGTCTGCGTGGAGCTCCACGGCACCATCGGGCTGTACCGGCTCTGCATGAAATGGGGATGGTTCCAGGGAAAAAATTTCAAGAGTGCACGGGAAAACCGTAAAAAACTCAAACAGCTGAAGAACCGGCTGGCCATTTTCTTTTTATCCATTGGTGTACTGGCCCTGCTGATTTTTATCGTCATCGGCATCGGGCACAGGGACAGGGTCGGGGAACCTTACCAGGCTGCTTCCCTGACCGGGGAGTCTGCCCTGCATGAAGAACCTGCCGCAGATGAGGAACCCGCTGTTGAAGAGGACGCGGTCCAGGAAGAGCATGGGACTGAAACCCATGAAGCCCTCCCGGTGGAAGAGGTCCATGAAGAAGAGGTTATTCCGGTGGAGGTCCTCGAAACCGAAGAATCCCATATGGCTCCCGAAGTCCATGAATCAGAGGATGCCCACGGGGAAGCGGACCATTCTGAACCCGAAGCCCATGACACCGGTCATGCTGCCGAAGAAACAGTACATTAAGAAGGGAAAATTCAATGAAAGTCATATATACGGATTCACTTGTTATCGGTGGCGGCCTGGCAGGACTGAGGGTGGCCATTGCTTCCATGCAGAGGGGGTATGATACCATCGTCCTTTCGCTGATCCCGGCCAAGAGGTCCCATTCGGCCGCGGCCCAGGGGGGCATGCAGGCAAGTCTCGGCGCCTGTATCAAAGGGGACGGAGACGACGAAGATGTCCACTTTGGGGACACGGTAAAGGGAAGCGACTGGGGATGCGACCAGGATGTGGCCCGGATGTTTGTCAATACATCCCCCAAGGCCATCCGTCAGCTCTCTGCCTGGGGCGTGCCCTGGTCCAGGGTCAGGGGCGGAGACCGGGAGGTCATCATCAACGGTGAAAAGGTCACCATTTCGGAAAAACATGAGGCCCAGGGCCTGATCACGGCCCGGGATTTCGGGGGCACCAAGAAATGGCGGACCTGCTACACCTCGGACGGCACCGGCCATACCATGCTCTATGCCATGGACAACAAGGCCATCCAGATGGGTATTCCGGTCCACGAGAGAAAAGAGGCCATTGCCCTGATCCACGAGGATGATACCTGCTACGGCGCCATTGTCCGGGACCTGATCACAGGAGAACTCATCGCCTATGTGGCCAAGGCCACCACCATTGCCACCGGCGGTTACGGAAGACTTTATTCGGTTTCCACCAACGCGGTCATCTGCGAGGGCATGGGTGCGGCCATTGCCATGGAGACCGGGAAGGCCACCCTGGGCAATATGGAGGCGGTTCAGTTTCACCCCACTGCCATCGTGCCCGTGGGGATCCTGACCACGGAAGGCTGCCGGGGAGACGGCGGGCTTCTTCTGGACAAGGACGGGTACCGGTTCATGCCCGATTATGAACCGGGCAAGAAAGAACTGGCCTCCAGGGACGTGGTGTCCCGGCGCATGACCGAACACATGAGAAAGGGCAAGGGCGTGCCTTCCCGGTACGGAGATCACCTCTGGCTGGATATCACCCTGCTGGGACGGGAGCATATTGAAAAGAACCTGAGGGAAGTCAAGGAGATCTGTGAGTACTTTCTTGGCATTGACCCGGTCAAGGAGTATATCCCGGTCCGGCCCACCCAGCACTACTCCATGGGCGGGGTCAGAACCAAGGCCACGGGGGAAAGCCCGACCCTGAAAGGCCTGTTTTCCGCCGGCGAGGCAGCCTGCTGGGATATGCACGGGTTCAACCGCCTGGGCGGCAATTCCGTTGCCGAAACCGTGGTGGCCGGCATGATCGTGGGTGAGTTTGTGGCGGATTACTGCGGGGCCAACTCCCTGAACGTGTCCACCTCCACCATTGAGCATTTCATGAAAAAGGAAGAAAAGAAGATCACAGACCTTCTGCTCCGGGATTTCGGAGAAAATCCCTTTGAACTCAAGGCCGAGATGCAGAAGATCATGATGGATAAGGTAGGGATCTTCAGGAATGGCGAAGACCTGGAGCAGGCCGTTGAGGAACTCAAGGTCCTGAACCAGAGGGCCAGGAGCATTGCCCTGCGCAACCGGATTTCTTCATCCAATCCGGAACTGGTGGAAGCCCTCAGGGTGCCCAAGATGATCAAACTGGCCCAGTGTGTGGCCTATGGTGCCATGCTCCGGACCGAGAGCCGGGGGGCCCATGCCCGGGAGGATTTTCCCGAGCGGAACGACCGCGACTGGCTCAAGAGGACCCTGACCACCTGGAAGGACGACCATGCCGATCTACCTGAAATTTCCTATGAGGACCTGGATGTCATGAAGATGGAAATGCCTCCGGGATCCCGCGGGTACGGGGTGGACAACACCATTCATCATCCGGACACGGAAAAACGGGTGGCCGAAATTGAAGAGATACAAAGAGCCAACCCAACCGCAGACCGGTTTGAGATGCAGGAACTATTGAATCCGACTCCCATTCCGGAGAAGTTTAAAGGTAAAAATGAGCGTATAGGCAGGGGGTTTAAATAATGAGCGACCAGGAAAGAGTATTAAAGATTCAGGTATTCAGATACAATCCCCAGAAGGCGGGGGACAAGCCCCGCATGGTAACCTACGAGGTCACCGAAGCACCTGGGATGACCATATTCATTGCATTGAACGAGATCCGTGAGCACCAGGACCCCTCCCTCCAGTTTGACTTTGTCTGCCGGGCCGGGATCTGCGGATCCTGCGCCATGGTGATCAACGGCCAGCCCGATCTGGCCTGTCGGACTCTGACCTCAAAGTTTGAAGATGGTCAGATCAAGCTTCTGCCCCTGCCCGGGTTTGAACTCATCGGGGACCTGTCCGTGAACACGGGCAAATTCATGCGGGCCATGAGCGAACGGGTGGAATCCTGGATCCATGACCAGAATGCAGACGATGTCAACTTTGACAAGCTGGAAGAGCGCATGGACCCGGATGTGGCAGACGAGATCTACGAACTGGAACGGTGCGTGGAATGCGGGGCCTGTGTGTCTGCCTGCGCCACCAAGCGCATGCGCCCGGATTTCCTTTCTGCCGTGGGCTTCATGAGACTGGCCCGGTATGCCCTGGATCCCAGGGACAAACGGTCCGATCAGGAGTTCTATGAGATCATGGGCAATGACGACGGCGTGTTCGGCTGCATGACCCTGCTGGGGTGTGAGGACTATTGCCCCAAGGATCTGCCCCATCAGACACAAATCGCCTATCTCAGAAGGAAGATGGCATTAACCAGGTGATGCTTGAACGAATATTCCCCCATTTGCGGCGTTGCTGCAAAATTTCAAGATCCCCACGTACTTCAGTACGCTCTGGTCTTAAAATTTCTTGCGCCTTGCATATGGGCAAATTCTCGCTCAAGCCTGAGTGGCAATACTATTTAATAGTCGGAAAATAAGACAATATCAACGGGCAGCAGGCGGATTACTGCCTTGCTGCCTGTTTGCATAAAAAGGTGGAAAAATGAGTGAATTTAAATATGAATCCATGTTCCCCCTGGGGAAAGACGAAACCGAGTATCGTCTTTTAACAAAGGAGCATGTACGGGTCAGGGAATTTGAGGGGCAGGAGGTTCTCATGGTGGAACCCCAGGCTTTGAGTCTGCTGGCCTCCCAGGCCTTTAAGGATGCGGCCCATCTTTACCGGCCGGAGCATCTGGAAAAACTCAAAATGATCATAGATGATCCGGAGAGTTCGGACAATGACCGGTACGTGGCCCTGGAACTCCTGAAGAATGCCGCCATTGCAGCGGGCAAGGTCTATCCCATGTGCCAGGATACGGGCACGGCCATTGTCATGGCCAAGAAGGGTCAGCAGGTCTGGACCTGGTCCGATGATGAAGAAGAGCTTTCCAGGGGGGCCTTTGAGGCCTATACCCAAAATTATCTGCGGTATTCCCAGAATGCGCCCCTGACCATGTACAAAGAGGCCAACACAAAGACCAATATGCCGGCCCAGATCGATATTGCCGCCATCCGGGGGGAGGAGTACAAGTTCCTCTTCATGGCCAAGGGCGGGGGCTCTGCCAATAAGACCGCCCTGTTCCAGATGACCAAGGCTGTGCTCAACTCCGAAGAAAGTCTTCTGGATTTCATGACGGACAAGATGAAGGCCTTAGGTACGGCTGCCTGTCCCCCCTACCACATCGCCTTTGTCATCGGAGGGACCTCTGCCGAACTCAATTTAAAGGCGGTAAAACTGGCATCTGCCCGGTATCTGGACTCCCTTCCTGAAACGGGCAGTGAGACGGCCCATGCCTTCCGGGACAGGGATCTGGAAGAAAAAGTCCTGGTCCGGTCCCAGGAACTGGGCCTGGGCGCCCAGTTCGGGGGTAAGCATTTTGCCCTGGATATCCGGGTCATCCGCCTGCCCCGCCACGGGGCCTCCTGCCCCATCGGTATCGGGGTATCCTGTTCCGCGGACCGTCAGATAAAGGGCAAGATCACCCGGGACGGGATCTTCCTGGAACAGCTGGAAGAAGATCCGGCAAGGTATCTGCCGAAAACCGAGCCTGAGATGAAGCCGGCTGTGGACATTGATCTTAACCGGCCCATGGACGAGATCCGGGCGGAATTGTCCCGGTATCCCGTTTCCACCCGCCTCTCTCTGACCGGAAAGATCATCGTGGCCCGGGACATTGCCCATGCCAAGTTCATGGAGCGGTTCGAGGACGGTAAAGGCCTGCCCGATTATCTCAAGAACCATATTATCTACTATGCAGGGCCTGCCAAGACCCCGGAGGGAGAAGCCTCGGGTTCCTTCGGCCCCACCACGGCCGGAAGAATGGATCCCTATGTTCCTGTGTTCCAGAAAGAGGGGGCCTCCATGATCATGCTGGCCAAGGGCAACAGAACCCGCCAGGTCACCGACGCCTGCAAAACCTTTGGCGGATTTTACCTGGGCTCTCCGGGCGGTCCTGCGGCCCGGCTGGGCAAGGATTTCATCAAAAAGGTAGAGCTGGTGGAGTACGAAGAACTGGGCATGGAAGCCGTCTACATGATCACCGTTGAAAATTTCCCGGCCTTTATCATCGTGGATGACAAGGGCAATGATTTTTACGCGGACCTTCTGTAAGGTTTTTGCCTGGCAAGATCCTAATAGAATGCCGGGCCGGAATGAATTTCGGGTCCGGCATCCCTTTCAGACCCGTATGGGGAACCCAGTTGGATATTTAAATCAGGTGTGAACAGGGGGATTGACAAGAGGATATGAACACCGGAGGCAGCCCTTTGGGGGAAAATACCGGCAGCCGGGAGAAGAAAAAGAAGAATTTTCTTCTCCGACTGCTGGCCTGGATATCCAGGGGAGCTCAAAGGGCTGAAAAAGACGGCAGTCAATGCCGGTCCTGAGCCAGGAAAGGGTAGCCGGTCCGGCTGACACAATTAAAAATCAACAAAGAAAAATGGATGATGGTTAAGAACCTATGAACAATAGAGTCAAAGGGATTTTACAGAAGATCAATTTTATTGAAACCGATATGGAACTGCACAAACAGATCCTGGTTTCCATCCCCTCGGATCAGAAAGAGGAAATTGAAAAGACAGTGGCCGTCATTGCCGGCATGAAGAACCAGATCCATGAACTGCGCCAGGAAATCCGGGCCATTGATGAGACCGAGTATAACCGGATCATTGCCATTGAACGGGCCGCTGAAAATTTTAAACTCCTGGCCAGGGATAAAAAATTTATCCGGGTCAACACCCTGAATGAGACCGGGGAATGCTTTGTCACCCTGAATGACGGGACCCGGCTGGACTGCCTGGTGGCCGCCCAGGAGGAAAACGGTAACTGGACCCTGCTGACCCTGGAGGGGGAGACCAGGGAGTTTCCATCCGGCCTCATTAAATAGGGTTTGAATGAGAATTCACCCATCTGCGGCGTTGCTTCAAAATTTCAAGGTCCCCACGTACTGCAGTACGCTCCGGCCTTAAAATTTCTTGCGCCTCGTATATGCTTACGCCTTTCTCCAAACATGAAACACGTAGAACAAATCCATGGATACAATAGACATTCTGATCATAGCCCTGGCCCTGGCCATGGACGCGGCCGCCGTGTCTCTGGGCGCGGCCTCAGCCGGATATGCCGGGAATAAAAGGGCGGTCTTCCGGCTGGCCTTTCACTTTGGCCTGTTCCAGGCCCTCATGCCCCTGCTGGGATATTTTCTGGGGATTTCCTTTGTCTCCTATGTCCAGGCCTTTGCCCATTGGATCGCCTTTGCCCTGCTGCTCTTTGTGGGGGGGAGGATGCTGATTTCCGGCATGGACAAAACCGGAGAAACCCTGAAAAAAGATCCTTCAAAGGGGATGACCATGGTGGTCCTGAGCATTGCCGTCAGCCTGGATGCCATGGCCGTGGGCGTAAGCTTTGCCATGATGGAGGTCAGGATCTGGATGCCGGTCCTGGTCATCGGCCTGGTGACTTCGGCAGTTTCCTGGCTGGCCATCATGATCGGAAGGCGGCTGGGAGATCTTTTCGGCAAATCCATGGAGATTGTCGGGGGACTGGTTCTTGTGGGGATCGGGATCCGGATCGTTTTGGCCTGAAAATTGGAGATCCTCAGTCAATTTTTGATTCTATAGACCTTAATTTGCCGGGTTCCTGTTAGGCGATCGAAAAGAGCTGATAAAGTATAAAATGTAATTTATGACGGGGAGCTGAGAGGCCAGGCTTTTTAACCCCAAACTCCGATAAAAAGATAAATTTTCCTAGACCAGAAACCTCCGAAAAGGCCGCTCAGTAGGCCTGGTCCAGCTCGAGAGTTTTGCTCTGTCATTCATCCATAATGTGTCCACATGCGGAGGACTTTAACAGTTTTATCAGGATTTATGACTTGGTATACGATTCTATGTTGAATATTTAATCTTCTAGAATATGCACCAGATAAGTCACCTGCAAGTTTTTCATAGGAAGGAGGAGTTTGGAATGGGTCTGTTTTTAAAATATCTATGATTTCCTCTGCTTTTGATTTTAACCCCGATTTTGATAGTTTCTTTGCATCCTTCTGAGCTTGTTTTGTATAGACAACTTTCCAAATCACCAGTCAAGATCCTCACTGCAATCTTCGACTGGAGTTGACATTCCATCCTGTATGGATTCACGCATTCCAGGGATGTTGAGTAAAAACATTGTTTCTTGAATTGATTTCCAGTCTTCTTCAGAAAGAAGGACCGCATTCCCTCTCTTTCCTGTGATTATAATTGGCTCATGGGATGATGATGTCTGATCAATAAGCCTGTAGAGATTGGAACGGGCTTCTGTTGCAGATAAGATTGTCATATTACCTCCTTGTGTCTTGAATCAACATAATTGTACGGCATGGCGTACGCTTTGTCAAGGTGGTAGTTTTGAGACAGAACATTAATGGAAGAGCGATCGCTTTTCCTGAAATTGTCCAACCACAAGATCTGGTGGCAGGACCAAACAACCAAAATTCAGGTTTATACATAGTATGTGATCCCGGATATGACAACGGATCCTAAAACTCCTCGTCTCCTGCAGCAAAATGTTTTTGACTGCCTTCCTTACAGATGGGATCGACAGGCCCTGGCTCTCGCAATGGAAACCAGCGTTGAAAGCATCCCGAACACGGTAGAACTCACGGCCCGCATCCATAAACACAAAAGCGGTTACTGCTGCAAGGTTTTCCACTTCGGCCCCCTCTATTTCATAGGTGGTTGCCGGACCGAAAGAAAAATAATAAACTTTCCCTCCCCCCGGAAAACACCCTGCATATACCAAGGCCGCCCGAATGTCTGAAATTACATACAAATTAGACATTGCATCCCATCTTTATTCAGGATAATTTGAATCAATCTGGTTCCATCATTAATATATATAGGCCAAGTTCAGTTCGATTAATTCTTTTTGAGAAGTACAATATTATGAAAAAGTTTATATTAATTTTATCCATAGCCATTCTTCAGTCATGTACTTCCAGTTATATTGGATCACGTGTCAATATGGCAGATTCTGCCGTCTGCCCATGTTACAAACTTCCAAAAACATGTGAGTGGGAAGATAATAACTTCAAAATCTCTGCCAGGATCAGCAGATTAGAAGGAAAGAATGAATTTATAATCGATGGAACAGTTACATATATAGGATCTGCTACATGGGAGGCGTTCAAACAAGCTAATTTTACACTATTCCTGATAAATTATGGAAAGATTGTAGATACCGTAAATATCCAAGGAGGGCAGGGCTCATTAGGAAAAACTATAAAATTCAAAAGAGCATTCACAACCGAAAAAGAATTTATAGCTTCTCTTTTTTCATACCAAATGAATGTCAGAGGATAGTCAGTTTCGATATAAAAAACATGGAATCGCCTTAAAAATTCCCATAAAAACCGAGCATTAAAAATAAACTTGGAAACGGATATTAACTTAACATATTGTAATAACTCTTTAACCAGTTTTTAAAAATCTGACATTATGTGCAATATCAAATACATTCAGCCAATTTCCCTGAGATTGAAATCGAGCGTTGTTTTTTGCCTTCTCCACATTCAGAACCCTTGTCAGTCCCACGGCTTCCCGTCAAATCCCACCTAATCCCGCCCTCTATCCAAAAACCTCACATTCCCTGCTAATTCACACATAGGTCTATTTTTGACAACAGCGTACCCGGATCAACAGTCACGAAAGAAAATTCTGGGCAAATCATCACGATGAATTCCCTTGGCCCGCTGTTTCGTTCCCCAGCGCTGTTATGTAATAGGCAGACGCTTTCCAGCTTTTCCCCCATGGTCAACGGATTTGAGATAGCCGTTGCCGGTTTTGTCCCTAATCCCCTGCCAAATTTTTTACAAGCGTTTGCCCCGGATCAGGGATAAGGAATGATTTTTGTTGTCAGAATTTTTCTGGTATAGTGGCTCCTGTTTTACTTTTTGGAGGAGATGCGCCATGCTCAAACCGGATCTGCCCTGTTATGACGACCTTGAAGGAGATTCTCTTCCCAAGGGGTTTTCCAGAGTCATTGACGCCCATGTTCATGTTTTTCCGGATCTGATCTTTCAGGCGGTGAGGGACTGGTTTGATGAGCATGCCTGGAAGACCCGGTACCGGGAAAAGAGTCAGGATTTGATCGCCTTTCTCCTGGATCACGGGGTCGGCCATGTGGTGGCCCTTCAATACGCCCACAAACCCGGGATTGCCGATTTTCTCAACGAGTATATGATCGATATCCAGAACCGTTTCCCGGGCAGGGTGACGGGAATGGCCACGATATTCCCGGGGGAGGACCGGGCCCGGGAAATTCTGGACCGGGCTTTTGAAAAGGGTCTGGGCGGAGTCAAGCTCCACGTCCATGTCCAATGTTTTGACATGGACTCTTTTGAAATGGATGAAGTCTGCGATATCTGTCGGGACCAGGGCAAGCCCCTGGTCATCCATGCCGGAACAGAGCCCAAAAGCGAGCAGTACCGCTGCGATCCTTACGAACTCTGCCGGGCGGACAAGGTCGAACGGATTCTGAAAAATTTTCCAGGGCTTAAGATCTGCGTTCCCCACCTGGGTTTCGGTGAAATCACCGAGTATAAACACCTGGCAGAGAGATACGACAACCTGTGGCTGGATACGGCCATGGTTCTGACCGATTATTTTCCCCTGCCGGAAAAACCGGACCTGTCGACCTATCGAAAAGACCGGATCATGTATGGCTCCGACTTTCCCAACATTCCCTATGCCTGGGACCGGGAATTGATTTGGCTGAGGGATTCCAAAGTATCATCAGAAGATCTGGAAAAGATCCTGTACAAAAATGCGCTCCGTTTTTTTGATATTCAGCGTATCCCGGAAAACGCCTGACGTCCAGGCCCCGGGCGGTGAATCCCATTGAATCCGGTTTTTTAAAATCCATGTTTGCCGGGATGCTGCAAAAAACGAAAGATTTCCGCTTTTTTGCCGGTTTTTTACCTGGGGGGATCCCCCTTGCCATCCTTTTCCTCTTTACTTGAATGTTTGCTAGAAGAAATTCATTCTATAATGGCTTTGCCCTTCAAGAGTATAGTAAAACTCCTAGATAAATAATGGGTTCCGCATCTCCCCTGATTGTATATAAAATGAATTTATGAAATCTTTTTAATTCGTACCTATTTTTATATTCTCTTGACTCAGACCAAGTTCTTATTCTATTATAATAGAGTTTCTCAATAAATTGATTTAGGGTAAGGGAATGAGTAAAAAATCAAATTCCGTCAGCTCTCCCCCACAGGCTTTTGTGGACCGGAAAACCCGGGAAGAAGTGATCAATGCTGTTTTGGGCCCTGATTCAAAATCAATAACTGAAAAAAAAATTCTTGTAATCCCCGCGTCAAGATCCTTAAAAGCCGATTTCGAAGATATCGCAAAAAGCATGAACGCCGACCCCGGTTCGATCCAGTACCGGATTTTAAAATTATATTGTGAAGAAAAAAGAGCCAAGGTGGTCGACGTAAATGTGCTGATGCACAGAATAGAAAACTGGAGCAACGAGCAGCTAAAAGTTCTTGAATTGATCTGCACCTCGGAAGATTTTACCGCCAATGATATTTTAAAATTTGCTGAATCCTTAAAAAGATTTGGAACCAGCCGGATCCTGACGCTTCGCGCGTTTATCGATTTGGAGGGGGTGACACCCGGCTCCCTTCATCAGTTTTTCATGATCAGTATCCCCCAACTCAGACCGGACGATTTAGATCAGGAAGCCTATGAGGAAGAAGTCCGGGAAAAGATGATGACTTCCGATCAAGTCAATGTCTTTTATAATATCTGCAGCCGGATACCGGACATCCCCACGAAAACGGCCATAGCCCTTCTTCCCAAAGCCCGTCAGATGAAACAGCAGCACGCCCAGGTAATGAACACCTTTTTAAAAGAATCTGTTTTTTTCGGGGATAAGCCCATCACCAGCGAAAACATAGTGGGACTGGTCAATCTGTGGCTGAGCCTGCCCGAGATTATCGACACGGTCAGGTTCAATAATCTGCTCAAGAGGCTCTCCCGGAAACCGGATGCAAAAAAAAGCGATTTCCAATTTCTTATCCAGTCCTATAAAGAAGAAATAGAAAGGGAAACAGGGAAAGGCGGCGGAAAAAAAGGCTTTGGCCTTCACACTTTTTTCTCCTGAAGTCAATCCAAACAATTATCGGGAAATTGTTCCTGCCGGTTTCAGATTCCTGGAACATTCCGGCAGTAATCCACGCTTCTCCTCAAAGCGGCCCGTTCCGTTTCCAACGCCGGGTTCATATCATCCAAGGGCGGCAAGCTATAAAAAACGGCCTGAAAAGCCATCCCCAAATTTAAAATTAAACATTCATTCCCCCTGAAAAAATTAAGTTTATATATAGTTTGCATGTTTTGCCCCTGACCCAATCCATGGATGAATTGACTTTATATGCCTGCCCGGGTAATAAGGGGCATGAACATCATCAATACCATCCGCCGGGAAACCGGACTCAGGGAAAAACAGATAGGGGCGGTTCTGGATCTGCTGGAAAAGGGAGGAACGATTCCTTTTATTGCCAGATACAGAAAAGAGCAGACAGGGTCCATGGATGAGGTGGCCATATCCGATATCCGGGACAGGGCAAAGGCCTTAAAGGAACTGGGGGAACGCAAAGAGTCCATTCTCAAGTCGCTTAGGGAAAGGCAGCTTTATACGGAGGACCTGGACCGTCAGATCCGGCAGGCCCCGACCATGGCAGCTCTTGAGGATGTCTATGAAAAATATCGGCCCAAGAAAAGAACCCGTGCCATGGCCGCCCGGGAAAAGGGCCTGGAACCCCTGGCCCGGATGCTCCTGGAACCGGGCCCTCCCGGGGATCTTGAAAAAGAGGCGAAAAGGAGAATCGGACCGGATGTTCCCACCGGGGAAGAGGCCTGGGCCGGAGCCCGGGACATCATCGCCGAGATGATCAACGAAGATGCCCGGGTCCGGGCCGGAATAAGAGACCTTTTCATAAAATCCGCTCAGATCCGGTCGGAGATGATCAAGGGGAAAGAAGAGGAGGGTGCCAAGTTCAGGGATTATTTTGACTGGAACGAACCGGCATTCAAGGCCCCCTCCCACAGGATCCTGGCCATGCTGAGGGGATCAAGGGAAAAGATTCTCCGGGTCCATGTGCTGCCCGATGGGGACAGGGCCATGGAGATTATCCATGCCTCTTATCCGGGGAAAAAACAGGTCTGCCCCAAAGCCCGGGACCAGGTGAGGGAGGCGGCCCGGGATGCCTATAAGCGCCTGCTGTCCAAATCCATTGAAAAGGAGAGCCTGGGACTTCTCAAGCTCAAGGCCGATGAAAAGGCGGTTGCGGTTTTCTCCGATAATTTAAGACAGGTGCTTTTATCCCCGCCCATGGGGGAAAAGCCGACCCTGGCAATAGATCCCGGGTTCCGGACCGGATGCAAGGTGGCCTGCCTGGATGCCACGGGAAAGCTTCTCCACCACGATGTGATTTTTCCCCATACGGAAAAAGGCCGTGGGCGGGGCGGACAGCTGATCCAAAAACTGGTCACCCAATACGGGATCCGGGCCGTGGCCGTGGGAAACGGCACTGCCGGCCGGGAAACCGAAGATTTTGTCCGGGAACTGGATCTGCCCGAAGATGTGGATGTGGTTATGGTGGATGAAAGCGGGGCATCTGTTTATTCGGCCTCGGAAACGGCCCGGCAGGAATTTCCCGATCATGATATCACCGTGCGGGGGGCGGTTTCCATCGGCCGTCGTCTCATGGACCCCCTGGCGGAACTGGTCAAGGTGGAGCCCAAATCCATTGGCGTGGGGCAGTACCAGCACGATGTGGATCAGAATCTTCTCCAGACCGCCCTGGACGATGTGGTGGTCTCCTGCGTCAACCGGGTCGGGGTGGAGGCCAATACCGCTTCAAAGGAGCTTCTGGCCCGGGTGTCGGGGCTGAACAAGACCATTGCCGCCAACATGGTTCAGTACAGGGACGAAAAAGGATCCTTTTCATCGAGAAAGGAATTTTTAAAGGTTCCCCGGCTGGGTCCCAAGGCCTTTGAACAGGCAGCCGGGTTCCTGCGGATTCAAAACGGGAAAAATCCCCTGGATAAAAGCGGAATCCATCCCGAGTCCTACCCCATTGTAAAGCAGATGGCCGGGGACCTGGGGTGCGGGATAGATCAGATCATGATGAATCCGGCCGGGATCCGGAACATCGATCTTGAAAATTATGTAACGGATACCACGGGATTGCCCACCCTGAAAGATATCGTCTCGGAGCTTGCCAGTCCTGGAAGAGATCCCAGAAAGCCTTTCCAGGTCTTTTCCTTTGATAAAAGCATCCATGAGATGAAAGACCTGATCCCGGGCATGGAAGTCCCGGGTATCGTCACCAATGTCACGGCCTTTGGCGCCTTTGTGGACATCGGGGTTCACCAGGACGGTCTGGTCCACATCAGCCAGCTGGCCGACCGGTTCGTCAAGGATCCCAATGAGATCGTCAAGGTGAGGCAGCAGGTCCGGGTCCGCATCCTGGAGGTGGATATTCAGCGCAAGCGGATCTCCCTTTCCATGAAAGATCAAAGAAAAATTCGTTGAAAAAAAAAGATATCATGGTAGAGTATTCATGGTATCGTTCCTGATCCGAGACAATTTCATCTTGCATCGGCTCTGTTCAGGACCCATCTTAATATGTGATACCGCAACAGGTATTATGTAAGACGAAATTCATAGCATGTAAAAATCAATTTGTCACAATAGATTGTTCGGTTTCACGGACTGAACAGATGACAGGGGAAGTATCGATTTACAAGGAGATAACCCAATGAAGACTTTGATGAAATGGGGACTGATTGCAGGCGTCGTTGTCGTCCTGCTCATTGTGGGGGCCATTGTTCTGGTCCCCAGGTTTGTGGATGTGAAACAGTATAAACCCAAAATTGAAGAGCTGGTCTCCGAGCAGACCGGACGGTCCTTTTCCATGGGAGATGAGATCGATATTTCCGTTTTCCCCTGGGTCGGCGTCAGGCTTTCAGACATCCGTCTGGGCAGCCCAAAGGGATTTACCTCCCCGGACATGGTAAAGGTCAAGGGGTTTGAGGTCAGGCTCAAGGTGATGCCCCTGCTGAGCCGGCAGGTGCAGGTCAAGACCTTTGTGGTGGATTCACCTGAAATTTATCTGGAAAAGAACAAAGCCGGAACCGGTAACTGGGAAGGTCTGGGAACCGCCGGCAGGGATAAATCCGCTGAAAAGAAAACTGAAGAATCAGGGGAGGACCGGAACGCTTCCGGGGAACTGCCCATCAAATCCCTGATGGTGGACCGGTTCTCCATCATCAACGGCCTGGTGGTTTACTCGGATCCCGGCGCAGGCCTGACAAAAAAGCTTACGGACTTTAATCTGGATCTCACGGAGATCAGTCTGGATAAGCCGTTTTTAATGGAATTGTCCGCCAAACTGGATGAGAAGCTCTTTGCCCTTAAAACAAAACTTCAGGCAAGCCCGTCGGCCATATCCCTGTCCGACGGAACTTTTACACTGGACGATTCCACCCTTTCTTTTGCGGCCGGAATTAAAGAGTTTGAAAAGCCCAATATCTCATTTGACCTGAACCTGGATCAGATTGATCTGGACCGGTATCTGCCTGGGGCAAAGGCAGGAGAAGGGGAAAAGGCAAAGCCGGGAGAGAAGAAAAAAGCAGAATCCAAACCGGCCAAGGCCGGAAAAAGCTCTTCTCCGGATTATACGGCCCTGAGAAAAATGGTGGTGGACGGCCAGGTCAAGGTGGGCCGCCTCAAGGCGTCCAATATCACCATCCAGGATTTTACCGCCCATGTAACGGGCAAAAACGGGGTGTTTAACCTGGATCCCCTCTCCCTGAATCTCTACCAGGGAAGTGTGGCTGCAAAAGCCGGCCTGGATGTGAGGAAAAACAGGCCCGCAACTCGTCTCAGCCTGGATGCCAAGGGAATCCAGGCAGGTCCCTTGATCAAAGACGGGGCTTCCATGGAGGTCATTGAAGGCACCCTGGCCGCCGGAATGAATCTGGCCATGACCGGGGATACCCCGGAGATGGTCAAAAAGAGCCTTACGGGCAAGGGCGAAGTCTCCTTTACCGACGGGGCGGTCATCGGTGTGGACCTGGCCAATATGGTCAGGAATGTGGGCAGCAAACTGGGGGTTTCCCAAACCCCGGACCAGAAACCCCGGACAGACTTCAGCGAACTGAAGATCCCCTTTTCCGCGGGAAACGGCCTGGCAAATGTCCAGGATGCCAGCCTGGTATCCCCCCTGCTCAGGGTCCTGGTAAAGGGCAGCGCCCACCTTATCAAAGAGACCCTGGATTTCAGGGTGGACCCCAAGTTTGTGGCTACCCTGAAGGGACAGGGAGATACCAAGGAACGCTCCGGCCTCATGGTCCCGGTTCTGGTGACCGGAACCTTTGCCGAGCCCAAGATCCGGCCGGATCTGAAGGGTATGCTGGGCAAGGACATCACGGATCCCAAGAAACTGCAGCAGCTCATCCAGGGCGATGGCTCCGGCCAGGATGGCAAATCCATTGAAGAGGAGGCCAAGGGCCTTCTGAAAGGACTTCTGGGGAACTGAGTATGAAACAGGCAAAGAGATACGCTAGAAATATAGTGGCCGGGGCCTGCATGGTCCTGGCCCTTTCCTGGACTGCCGGCATTTCCCGGGCCGGAACTTCCTGGCTGGACAAGGGGTCTGACCTTCTCAAGTCCCTGGGGGGCGGAAACGATCAGGCAGAAACATCATCCGGGCTCAGTTCCGGGCTTTCCCTGGAAGAGATTGTGGCCGGCCTGAAACAGGCCCTGAAAATCGGATCTGAAAACGTGGTCAAACAGCTGGGAACCGTGGACGGATTCAACAAGGACGAACTCATCCACATCCCTTTGCCGGAAAATCTTTCCATGGCCAAGAATCTGCTGGACAAGGCCGGATTCTCATCCCTGACCCGGGATCTGGAACTGAAACTCAACCGGGCGGCCGAGGCAGCAACTCCCAAGGCAAAACAACTCTTCCTGAACGCCATATCCCAGATGAGTTTTGAGGATGCCAGGTCCATTTACAAGGGGGCGGACGATGCCGCCACCCAATATTTTAAGGAAAAGATGTCCCCGGACCTGGCCCAGGCCATGGAGCCGGTGATTGAAGATGCCCTGTCCCAGGTCCAGGCGGTCCAGGCCTATGATACCATGATGGAAAACTATAAGAGCCTGCCCTTTGTGCCGGACGTAAAGGCCGATCTTACCGGCCATGTCATTGACAAGGGCATGGAGGGCATCTTCTATTATATGGCCGAAGAGGAGAAGGCCATCCGGCAGGATCCGGTCAAACGGACCACGGAATTGCTCCGGAAACTCTTTAAATAGTATCAAACCCTATTTGTTTTTGGCGATCACCCATATCGCATGAACGATTCCCGGAATATATCCCAGCAGGGTCAGCAGGATATTGAGCCAGAAATGTTTTCCGATTCCCACCTGTAAAAAAACCCCCACCGGCGGAAGAATAATAGCTATGATAATTTTAACCAGTTCCATAATAATGCCTTTTTCTGAGGTTCAAAATTGGGATAACCTTATTCTAAACACCGGCCGGGAAAAAACAAGGGCAAATCTCTTTTTCTTCCCCGGGGAAAGGTTTCAGGCTTTGACATAAAAAAATGGCGTGGACCATCTCCAATTGTCCACGGTCAATCCCTCATTTTCAATTGTTTACATTGCTTTTTTAGAAGATTGCGTTATGTTAAGAAAACATGAATTGAACCTCAAGACTGGAGTGAATATGAGTAAAGTAATCGCCATGGCAGGCAAGGGCGGGGTGGGCAAGACAACGGTTTCCGCCCTGGTGGCCAGGCATTTTGCGAAAAATTCGAAAAATCCGCTTCTGGCAGTTGACGCAGACCCGAACAGCAACCTGGGGGAGACCCTGGGGTTGGAAATAGAAAAGACCGTGGGAGATATCCGGGAAGATTTTATGAAAGATCCCCAGGGGGTTCCTTCGGGAATGGACAAGGTCCTCTACCTTGAGATGCTCATGAATCAGGTGCTCATTGAGCAGCAGGCCTTTGATCTCCTGGTCATGGGCCGCCAGGAGGGCCAGGGCTGCTATTGCATGGTCAACAATATCCTGAACCGGTTCTCCGATGAACTGGAAAAAAATTATGCCTATCTGCTGGTGGACAATGAGGCCGGAATGGAGCATTTAAGCCGCCGTACTTCGGGCAAGGTGGATATCCTGGTCATGGTCAGCGACTATGCCCTGAGGGGGCTCCGTGCCGTGGGCCGGATCAATTCCATGCTGGACGACCTCAAGCTCGAGGTCAGGAACAAGGGACTTGTCGTGAACCGTGCCCCGGAGACCTTAAGCCCCAGGTTCCTGGAAGAGGTGGAGAAAATCGGGGTTCCCATCCTGTGCACCATCCCCGATGACAATAACCTGCTTGAATTTGACATGGAGCAGCGCTCTCTGCTGGACCTGCCCGACGACTCAGATGCGGTTAAGGCCGTGGACGGGATGATGGCAAGGGTCAAAGAGATGATCGGGTAAGGAATGGGATATGTATTTGATTTCAAGGATGCCGATTTATACGATGCCGGTTTTGATAAACCGGGCAGTCAATACCGGCTCGAGCTTGAAATCAGATTGATCCTGGGTCTCATGGACCCCAAAAAGGGAGAGAGAATCCTGGATATCGGTTGCGGTACCGGGATCAGTCTTGTGCCTCTTCTGGACAGGGGCTTGAACCTCACCGGGATTGATGCTTCCCCCTATATGCTGGACAAGGCCCATGACCGCCTGGGCGACAGGGTGGATCTGCACCGGGGAATCGCAGAGGATCTGCCCTTTGAGGACAATGCCTTTGATACGGCCTTGCTTTTCACCAGCCTGGAGTTTACGGACCGGCCTGCCAAGGCCATTGAAGAGGCCTGCAGGGTGGCCAAGGACAGGGTGGTCATCGGCGTACTCAACCGGTACGCCCCCCTGAACATGGCCAGGAGGATCCGGGGATTTTTTTCACCTGATGTCTATTCAAAGGCCCATTTTTTCAGCATCGGTGAGGTCAAACAGATGCTCTTCAGTATCCTGGGGAATGTGCCTGTGCTGTGGCGGACCACCCTCCAATTCCCCTTTCTGACCGGCCGGGTGGTCTCTTATATAGAGAATATCCGCCTGGTGCAGAAATCTTACTACGGCACGATGATCGGCATGCGCATCAAGCCGGTGCCCAAGTTCCGGACCCGGCCCCTGGCCCTGAAGATCCAGAAGAGAAAGGCCTATAAACCGACTCCGGGGATGGCAACTAGGCAATTTATAATTAAGAATTGATAATGAACAATTAAGGATGCTTGGCAGCATTTTTTGGGATCCACGGAGATGAAGGAAGCAGCGTTTTATGACAAACTGGAGGAAAAGGCGGTCCAATGCCGGCTCTGCAGCCATTTCTGCAGGATAAAGCCGGGAAGGAAGGGGATCTGCCGGGTCAGGGAAAACCGGGAAGGAACCCTGGTCTCCCTGGTTTACGGGAGGGTCATTGCCGAGAATGTAGACCCCATCGAGAAAAAGCCCATCTTTCATCTGAAACCGGGATCCTTGTCCTATTCCATTGCTGCGGTGGGGTGCAATCTAAAATGCCGGTTCTGCCAGAATTCCCAGATTGCCCACTCCCTGTCGGATTCTTCCCACCATGATTCCAGGGGCCTTACCCCGGGCCGGGACATGGAGCCCCGGGACATTGTGGACCAGGCCCTGGCAGCCGGATGTGCGAGCATCTCCTATACCTATACCGAGCCCACGGTGTTTTTTGAACTGGCCCGGGATACGGCCCGGCAGGCCCGGCAGGAGGGCCTGCTCAATATCTTTGTCACCAACGGATTCATGGGTGAGGAAGCCGTTGATGAGGCCGCCTCGTTCCTGGATGCGGCCAACGTGGACCTCAAGGCTTTCAGGAATGAGTTTTATGAAAAATACTGCGGGGCAAGGCTGGAACCGGTACAAAAGAACCTGATCCGGATGAAAAAGGCCGGGATCCTTGTGGAGGTGACCACCCTGCTGATTCCCGGGCTCAACGACGACGGGGAGGAATTAAAGGCCCTGGCCGGATTTATTGCAGAGGATCTGGGGACGGATACCCCCTGGCATATTTCCCGGTTTCATCCGTGCTATCAGATGGTTGACAGGGGAGCCACTCCGGTGACTTCCCTTGAAAAGGCCTGCAATATCGGGAAGAAGGCGGGCTTAGATTACGTATATATGGGAAATGTTCCCGGATCCGAATACGAACATACCTGCTGCCCTCAATGCGGAAGCATTCTGGTGGAACGGAGGGGCTATCGGATCCGGAACCTCCTGGCCCCGGACGGATCGTGCCGGACCTGCGGGGCATTGTCAGGAATACGGAACTAGAAAAAATGAAAGTGTATATGGATTTCAGCATAAAAAAGAAAACCCTGGAATACGGGAAGATGATCAAGTTTTCCCATACGATTTTTGCCCTTCCCTTTGCCCTGTCCGCCGTGGTCCTGGCCTGGCAGACCCATGCCCCGTCAATGGTCGATCTGGTCTGGATTCTGGCGGCCATGGTGGGGGCCAGGTCCGCAGCCATGGGGTTTAACCGGATCGTGGATGCCGACATTGATCTGAAAAATCCCAGGACCGCCATCCGGGAAATCCCGGCCGGGATCCTATCCAGAAAAGAGGCTGTCTTTTTTGTGGGGATATCCTCCCTGGTGTTCATCTTTTCGGCGGCCATGCTCTCCAGGCTCTGCCTGTTCCTCTCTTTTCCGGTTCTGCTCTTTCTGCTCTTTTACTCCTATACCAAGCGGTTTACCCCGTACTGCCATGTCTACCTGGGCGCAGCCATATCCCTTGCGCCCGTAGGAGCCTGGGTCGCTTTGACCGGAGGACTGGCCTGGGGCGTCGTCTTCCTGAGCCTGAGCCTGATGACCTATATTGCCGGTTTTGATATCCTCTATGCCTGCCAGGATATTGATTTTGACCGGAAACAGGGCCTTCATTCCCTGCCGGCCCGGCTGGGACCTCGAAAGGCCATGCAGATATCCACCTTCCTCCACATCCTGACCATGGGGTTTTTGGGGGCCATGTACATTAATTTTGGCATGCATCCCGTTTTTTTAGGCTTTCTGGCCGCCATCGGCATCCTTCTGGTGGTTGAGCACCGGCTGGTCCGGCCCGATGACCTGAGCCGGATCAACATGGCGTTTTTTCATATTAATTCTATTGTATCCCTGCTTTTGTTCGCCGGGGTATTGGCAGAGTCTTTCTTCAGATGAATTCAAACAATGAGGTGAAATCATGAATCAGGATAAACCCGGAGCAACCAACAGCGATAAAACCTATGTGGTGGCCATCACAGGCGCCTCCGGTTCCATTTACGGGATCCGCCTGATCAAGGCGCTGATTGAACAGGGATACCAGGTTCTGGCCATCGTTTCCCATGCCGGACTCCAGGTCCTGGTCCATGAGATGGGGTATGACCCCAAGGATTCTTTTTATGATTTTCTGGAGCAATACGGGGTGAATTTCAGCAAGGGATCCAGGCTGGAGGTTTTTACCCAGGATGATATTGCATCGGCCCCGGCCTCGGGTTCCTTTGTTCACAGCGGCATGGCCGTGATGCCCTGCTCCATGAAGACCCTGGCCGCCGTGGCCTCGGGATATGCGGACAATCTAATCACCCGGTCCTGCGATGTCTGCCTCAAGGAAAAACGGACCCTGATCCTGGGGCCCCGGGAAAGCCCCATGGGCATCATCCATCTGGAAAATATGACCCGGGCGGCCAGGGCAGGGGCTGTGATTCTTCCCCCCAATCCCTCTTTTTATACATTCCCGAGGAATGTCGAAGCCCTGGTGGATACCGTGGTCGCCCGGACCATGGATCACCTGGGGGCCGAACATGAACTGGGTCCAAGGTGGGAATCCTGAAATTCCCAGATCACCGGATGGATAATCTGACAGAGAGCCTGGGAAAGGCCGGCCCCATTCTGGCCAAACTTCGTGAAAACGGGCACAGGGCCCTTCTGGTGGGCGGGGCGGTCCGGGACATGCTCCTTCATATGCCCCCCCAGGACCTGGATATCCTGACCGATGCCTCCCCTGAACAGGTTTTATCCCTGTTTGCCGGTGAAAATTCCAAACTCGCGGGCAAGGCCTTTCCCGTCTGTCTGGTCAAGGGCATCGAGGTCTGCTCCGGCCAACCCCCTGCCGAATCAGGGGCGGTCTTCCCGGAGAACGACCTGGGCAGAAGGGATTTTACCATCAATGCCATGGCCTTTGATCCCGGGACCAACACCCTGATGGATCCCTTTGGCGGGAAATCTGATCTGGACCGGGGCATTATCCGGTTTACCCGGAACCCCGGGGACCGGATCCTGGAAGATCCGGTCCGCATGATCCGGGCCTGCCGGTTTGCGGCCCGGTTCAAGGCGGCCCTGGATCCCTCTTCCCGGGAGGCAATTTCAGCCCATGCCGGTCTCATGGATTCCAGGATCCCGGGGGAGAGGATCCGGGCCGAGATCATCAAGGCCATGGCCATGGAAAAACCTTCCGGGTTTTTCTTTCTCCTCCATTCCCTGGGTCTTCTCAGGGGGATGCTGCCCAGCCTTAACCGGTGCGCCGGCCTTGACGGGGGGCCATTTCATTCGGAGACCGTGTTTGACCACTGCATGCTGGTGGGGGACGACCTGCCGGCCCGGTCCCCCCTGCTCCGGTTTGCCGGCTATGTCCATGACACGGGTAAATTTGACGCCATCGGGATCAAGGAGGGCAGGATCACCTTTCACGGCCATGAGACCCATTGTACGGCCCTGGAAAAAGATCTGGAGGCATTGCGGTTTTCCAGGCAGGAAAAGGAATATATCCTCTCCCTGGTCAAGGTCCACATGAGGCCCCTGGTTGAAAAGACAACCCCGAAGTCTGTCCGGAAACTCCTGGTTCTGCTGGAGGAATCCGGCATCTCCTACCGGGATTTTCTGCGCATGAGAATTGCCGATAAAAAGGGCAACCTGTCCAAATCCCCCTATACCCTCTCCCAGATCCGGCTCCGCCTTCAGAAAATCAGGGATGAGATCACCACCCGGGCGGCCTTTAACCTCAATGACCTGGCCGTTGACGGGGAGGACATCATCGAGGTATTGGAGATTGAACCGGGGCCTGAAGTGGGCCGGATCAAAGAGCTTCTCTTTGAAAAAGTCCTGGAAAATCCGGCCCTGAACAGCAAAAAGTATCTGGTACACCTGCTGACAACCTTGACAAAGAAAGATGACTGAACATGAGAATGCACAATGACTGCCTTCCCTGCATTGCCAGGGGGGCCCTGGATGCAGCCCGGCTTTCCACGGATGATGAACTCATCCAGCAGAAAATCGTAAAAACCGTATTGGCCAGGCTCTCCCAGGTTGAAATGGACTGCCCCCCGCCCCTCATGGCCCGGTTCATCCAGGAAAGCGTAAAAGAGCTGGCCGGTGTGGACGATCCCTTTAAAAGACTTAAAAAAGAGTACAATGACCTGGCCCTGGATCTCTATCCTGAACTTAAGGCCGAAAAAGACAGGGCCGGAACCCGGTCCGGCCGGTTTGAAACCGGGGTCCGCCTGGCCATTGCCGGTAATATCATCGATTTCGGGGCAACCTCCCAGGTGGGGCGGCAAAAGGTTTTGGATACCATTTCCCACGCCCTTTCCACAAGGGTCAACGGAGAGATCCGGCTTCTGGAGCAGGCCGTACAAAAGGCTGAGAATATCCTCTGGCTGGCCGACAACACCGGAGAGATCGTATTTGACAAGCTGCTGCTGGAGGAAATGGACAGGGACAAAATCATATATGTGGTCCGGGGCGGAAACGCCCAGAACGACGCCACCATGGAAGATGCCCAGTATACGGGAATCACGGAACTGGTCAGGGTCATGGATTCCGGAGCCGCCATCCCCGGGACCCTTGTTTCCATCTGCTCAAAGGAGTTTCAAAGGGCCTATGAAAGGGCAGACCTGATCATCTCCAAGGGCCAGGGCAATTTTGAAACCCTGGATCACCGGGACAAGAGAATCTTTTTCCTGTTCAAGGCCAAATGCCCCATCGTGGCTACCCATGCCGGATGCGAACCCGGGGATGTGGTGATCCGGACCTCGGGAGACCTGTCCCCCCGGGATTAACTTCTTGCAAATTGCTGCCGGCCATGGGTATAAAATACACTTTTGAATGGGGTCTGCCCCAAGGGGCAGGCCGGCAACAAGGCTAAATTCAAGGATTCCATCATGGGTGACATCGTTCTCATCAACATCTCCGGCAAAGACAGAAAAGGGCTGGACGCCCGGTTTACCGAAATCCTGGGCAACTACAGGGTAACCATCCTGGATATCGGCCAGGCCGTGATCCATGAGCACATCTCCCTGGGGATTCTGGCGGAGATCCCCTGTTCCAGTGATTTTTCCCTGATCTTCAAGGATATGCTCTTTGAGGGGCACAAACTGGGGCTTTCCGTGGATATCAAACCCGTGGACCATGACAGCTACGAAAAATGGGTCCTGGCCCAGGGCAAGGAACGGCGGATCATCACCATCCTGGGGCAGACCATAACCGCCGGGCAGATCTCTTCCGTGGCCTCGGTAATTGCCGAACAGGGCCTGAACATCGATGCCATCACCCGGCTCACCGGCCGGATTTCCTTTGTAAACCCCCAGCCCCGGCCCCGGGCCAGTATCCAGTTTTCCGTATCCGGCACCCCCGGGGACATCCTTAAAATGCGGGGCAGTTTCATGGAGATCTCCCAGAAACGGGGGGTGGATATCTCCTTTCATGTGGACAATATCTATAGAAAGAACCGGAAACTGGTGGTCTTTGACATGGACTCCACCCTGATCCAGGCCGAGGTCATTGTGGAACTGGCCAAACTGGCCGGGGTGGGGGACCAGGTGGACCGGATCACGGAATCGGCCATGGCCGGGGAAATTGATTTCAAGGAGAGCTTCAGGCAGCGGGTGGCCCTGCTCAAGGGGCTTCGTCAGGAAGAGCTCGAAGGCATTACCCGGAGCCTTCCCCTTACCGAGGGGGCCCATCTGGTAACCAAGACCCTGAAGCAGCTGGGGTATAAACTGGGCATTCTGTCCGGGGGATTCACCTTTGTGGGAGAGTACTTAAAGGAGAAGCTCGGATTTGACTATGTCTATGCCAATGAACTGGACATGGAAGAGGGCGTGGTCACGGGCAAGGTCCGGGGCGAGATTGTGGACGGGGAGAAAAAAGCCAGCCTGCTCAGGGAACTGGCCCAGAAAGAGAACCTGTCCATTGAGCAGACCATTGCCGTGGGGGATGGGGCCAATGATCTTCCCATGATCTCCATCGCAGGCCTGGGCGTGGCGTTCAATGCCAAACCCGTGGTCCGGGAAAAGGCCAGCAACGCCATTTCAACCATGGGCCTGGACGGTCTGCTTTATCTGATCGGGATCCATGAGCGGGAAATCAAAATCATTGATACGGTGTAGGATCAATAATCCCTGCCTCCTCAAATCCTTTTTTCCGGTGGAGGCAGGAGTCGCAATGGCCGCAGGAGCGCCCTGTTTCATCCGGATCATAGCAGGAGATGGTCAGGCTGTAATCCACACCGAGGCTGTATCCGGTCTGAATGATCTGAGCCTTTGACATTTGGATCAAGGGGGTTTCTATTTTCAGGGAGACTTCACCGGTGACCCCGGTTTTGGTGGCCAGGTTTGCCATGGTTTCAAAGGCCCGGATAAACTCGGGCCGGCAGTCGGGATATCCCGAATAATCCACGGCCGTTACCCCGATATATATGGAAGATGCCTTTAACACCTCTGCCCAGGCCATGGCATAGGAGAGGAAAATGGTATTCCGGGCCGGGACATAGGTAATGGGGATTTCATCTTCTTTAAGCTGGTCTGCGTTTTCATGCTTGGGCACATGGATGTCATCGGTGAGGGCGGAGCCTCCGAACTGCCTCAGGTCAATGTCGATGATCTTATGGGCTTTGACCCCCAGGGCCTTGGCCACTTTTCGGGCCGATTCCAGCTCGGCCGAGTGGCGCTGGCCGTAGCTGAAACTTAAGCTGTAAATTTCATTTCCCCTCTCCTTTGCCATGGCCATGGCCGTGGTGGAGTCGATGCCTCCGCTGGAAAGGACCACGGATTTTTTTTTGCTCATGGTTGATTCCTTAATTTTTATAAGCCGGAAGTCAAAAGCTCAAACCCAGAAGCCATGACCCGGATAATTCAGTTATTCTTTTTATATTCAGACCCCTCTTTGGTCCGGGTCCCAGATGATCTTATGCTGCTGGATGGACAGCCTGGCTTTGAGCCGGTCTTCCAGGATCCAGACGGCCAGGTCTGAGGGCCGGATCCGGCCGAACACCGGGGATATATGGATTTTCTCCCCGGATACCCGGTCCAAAGAGTCCTGTATGAATTTTCGGGCATATTCATAGTCCCGGCGGGAGCCCACGACAAATTTGATTTCATCCTGCCGGGTCAGGCGGTCTATGTTTTCAGCTAAGAAAGAGCCAGGCTCTCCGGAGGAGGGGCATTTGACATCCAGGATCCGGATGCATGCGGGATCAACCAGGCCGATATCCCGGCTTCCGTTGGTCTCCAGGAGGACCTGGAATCCTTTTTTGAGCAGTTTTGATACAAGATCCGGGGTCTGGTCCTGGATCAGGGGTTCTCCCCCGGTGATTTCAACCAGGGGGCAGGCATAGGATTCAACCCTTTCCAGGATTTTATCCAGGGACATGGGCCTTGACTCGGTTTTGGAATAAAGGGTGTCACACCAGGAGCAGTTGAGGTTGCAGCCGGACAACCGGACAAAAACACAGGGCAGTCCGGCAAATGTGGATTCCCCCTGGAGGCTGAAAAAGATTTCACAGACGTTCAGGGACAATCACTCCTCCCTGTAGGAAGACCCGCATCCCGGGCTTTCAAAGACCATGATCTTGGATACCTTGATATGTTCGGTATTCAGCCTTCTGGAAAGCTCTTTGTAGAGAAACTTCGCCAGATTCTCAGAGGTGGGATTGATGCTTGAAAACTCCACCACCTCGTTGAGATTGGTGTGGTCAAGTTTGCTTAGAACATCCTTGACCACTCCCTTTACATCCCGGAAATCAATTCCAATACCCAGTTTGTTGAGTTTGAAGCATTGGATATGGGCCTCCACGATCCAGTTATGGCCGTGGAGGTTGGAGCAGTTGCCGTCATATCCCTTAAGGGCATGGGCCGCTGCAAAATGATCTGTTACACAGATTTCATACACGCCTGGCATAATAAATCCCCTTGTATCATAAATGCGTCCTGAACCGACTCCTTTAAGTGTATCATAAATTTGGGTCTGAATCCAAAAAGTCAAGCTAGGCCCTTGTCAATTCCTTAAATATAGCTTTTAAATTGGAACTTTGGGGAGAAATGGGGTACCATAAAGGATCTTATTTGAAAATTCGGACGAAAAAAGGGGGAACTATGCAGGGGGTGAGATGGGTCATACTATTTCTGGCAATGGTTTTATCGGCCGGGTGCAATACTTTTTATATGGGCGCCGGTGATCCGGTTTCGCACCGGTATGAGAAAAAGGAAAAGGGGAAGGGTCCGCCTCCCCATGCTCCGGCCCACGGATACCGGCACAAGCACCAGGGATATGATCTTGAATACCGAGACAAGGCCGGGGCTTATATCGTGTTGAATGTACCGGAAACCTGGTTTTACGACGATCTCTACATCCGGGTTTCTTCCGACGGTGAATGGTTTGTTTCCGCAGACCTGGAAGGCGGCTGGCGGATTGCCGCCGGAAATGAAGTGCCCTATTCCCTGAAAGAGTACAAAAAGAAGGGCAGACATAAGAAAAAGAAATCCCATAAGAAAAAGAAATAGCCGGCCGGAAAGGTTTGCCGGATATCCCGGTCAGATATTTGCCATCCATTCCGGGAGCTTCAGATCCTTCACGGTCAGGTAATGGGGGGAATAGGGTTTGATGTCGATCACCGGGCTTTGGTTTACGGCCTCAAGTCCCTGAACCTGTAAAATATTTTCCCTGCGTTCCAGCAGCCTTACCGCCGAAACCAGAATCGGATTGGGCCGGGCCGGGCTGCAGGTGGCAAAGATTCCCTGCTTTGGGATATCCTTTCTTCCCATGGGATGGACCTGTTTCAACTGCCTTTTTTCAGGATCAATGAGATGGGGCCAGTACAATACCAGGATGTGGGAAAAATCTTCGATCCCCTTGAGCAGAGGGGTCCAGGGCTCAAATATGCGAATCCGGCTGACAGTGTTCTTGACCTTTTCACACTCTTTTTTAACCGTATCCCGGGAAAGGTCTGACTTGAGTCCGTTTTTATCTGTTTTCAGGGTCGGATTTGCAAGGGGGCTTTCCACTCTCCCCACAGGTTCCAGTATCATTTCAGGCCGGAGTTCTTCCATTATATTTCCTCGCAGTTCAATTTTTCATTCCGTATCCGGATCAGGCGGCTTGTTCCTTTCTTGCCTCCTCTTCAATGGGAACCACCAGGGGAAGCCCCCTGTGCTCCATGATGTCCACCCTGACCCCGTAGACATCTTCCACCATTTCCGGGGTGATGTCTTGAATACGGCCGGCAGAGTATATGGCCCGGTCTTTTAAAAATATATACTTGTCCGCATACCGCATGGCCGCACTCAGATCGTGCATGGTCATGATGGCCGACATCCCGTGCCCTCTTACAATGTGCCGGATGAGTCCCAGGATCTGGGTCTGGTTTTTCAGGTCCAGGCTGGCCGTGGGCTCGTCCATGAGAATGACGTCGGTTTCCTGGACCAGGGCCCGGGCAATGCAGACTTTCTGGAGTTCTCCCCCGCTCATGCAGTCCAGGGTTTTGAGACTGAGATCCGACAGGTCCAGCTGCCGGATCACCGCATCCACTTTGGTGAGATCCTCTTTTCCGACCCGGTACCCCATGTGGGGTTTTCTGCCCATGAGGATGGCGTCAAAGGCGGTGATTCTGGCGGTGGCGCTGCTCTGGGCCACATAGGATATTTTTCTCGCAATCTGACTGGGCGTCATGGTCCGGATTTCGTCTCCCTTTACCAGGATTTCCCCTTTTGTGGGAAAGAGAATCCGGTTCAGGCATTTTAGCAGGGTGGTTTTCCCCACCCCGTTGGGGCCCAGAATCGCCACGGTCTCTCCTTCACCGATGGAGAATCGGATCCTTTCCAGGGCAGGCTGGCCCTTGTAACTGAAACAGAGATTATTGACATGAAGAATCATTTTTATTTCCTTTGAATGATCAGAAAGATGAATACCGGCGCCCCGAGAAAAGCAGTCAGGATGGACACGGGCAGGACATGGGGCAGCAGGATGAGCCGGGCCCCAATGTCTGCCGCCAGCAGGATCAGGCCTCCGGCCAGGATGGACCCGGGCAGCAGGAAGCGGTGATCGTCTCCGATGATCTTCCGGACGATGTGGGGAGCCACAAGACCGATAAAGCCGATAACGCCAACAAAGGAGGTCACCACAGAGATGGCCAGGGAAGCGGCCATCATGCCGAAAATCCTGACCCGCTCCACCCGGACACCCAGGCCTTTGGCGGTTTCGTCTCCCATATCCATGGTATTGTAATTCCAGGCGTTCCCCAGAAAATAGATCAGGATGAATGCCGTAACCCCGGATAAAACGGCCAGGTCCTGCCAGTCCGCCCGGGCCACGTCTCCAAAGGTCCAGAAGACCATGGCAGCCAGCTGCACATCATCGGCAAAGAACTGGAGCAGCATGGTTCCTGCCAGGAACAACGCGTTCAGGGCCACTCCGGTAAGGATCATGGCCTCCGGAGATGCATTCCGTATCTTTGCGACCCCTGTAACCACAAAGGCCGTTGCCATGGCAAAGAAAAAGGCGGATCCCAGGGTGAGTACGGGATTGGAAATGGATACGGCATCCCCCATACTGGAGGACATGACCCCGGTTCCCAGGATCATGATGGCAAAGGCGGCGCCAAATGCGGCGGCATGGGAAATGCCCAGGGTAAGGGGGGAGGCCAGGGGGTTTCTGAGTACCGACTGCATCACCGTGCCGGCTCCGGCCAGACCTGCCCCGGCCACCACGGCCGTCAGGGTCTGGGGCAGGCGGATATTCCAGATGATCAGCTCAAACTGCCGGACGGAACCGGACTGGAAGAGTGTCGAGAATACGTCGGGAAACGGGATGTGTACGGCTCCCAGGGAAATTCCGGTTATTACGGCCAGACCCAGGGCGCCCAGCATCAGGCAGTTAAAAGCGGTTTTTCTCCGGATATAGCGGGTGTAGTTTCCCGGCACCCTTCCGTTGTCAAAATGCATGACTTGACTCCTAGTTGAGTTCCACGGGCTGAAAGGCCATGTTTTGAAAGGATGCGTTCAACTGCCCGAATACAGGCTTGGAAACCAGGAATTCATAGATTTCATCCGCCTTTGTTTCCGGATCAATGTCTGCAAATTGTTCCGGGTAAAGCACTTTGCCGATATACCAGGCATTTGCCAGAACAGATCCATGGTTCTGGGTATACCAGTTATAGGGAAGAAGGCCAAAGACCTGCCCCTTTTTTACGGCGGTCATTTCCCGGTAAACCGGATCGGTTCTCAGTTCAAAGAGACCTCCCTGGTCCCGGCCCATCTGGAGGGTTGACAGGTCCAGGAACAGAACCTCGGGATCTGCCACCAGAAGCTTTTCCTTGGAAAAGATGGAGTGGCGCAGGGCAGGGCCGGTGTCACCGGGACAGGCGATGTTTTGGGCCCCGACAAATAGAAAGGGGGGATACCCGGGCTCGGTGGACTGGAATCCGTGGGGACCGCGAAAGGCTATCCCGCCCACAAAACAGGTTTTTCCCCCGGCAGGATCCCGGGTCCGGTCTTTGAGCTGACGGATCTCTTCCTTAAAAAAGGAGATTACCTGTTCCGCCCTTTCCCGGCGGTCCAGGACCTTTCCCAGGAGGGTCAGGGTGTGAAAATACTGCCCGATGCTTTTTCCCAGATCTCCGTACTCCAGAATGATCACCGGGATTCCGGTCTTTTTCTGCAGCTTGACCGGATCGGTTCCGGAACCGCTGTAGGTCTTGAAGATCACCTGGGGCAGGGGAGAAAGACTGATGATTTTTTCCGGATTGTCCCTTCCCCTGAATTCCCCGAAAACCGGGAGATCCCGGAACTGGGGATTGGCCAGGAAATAAGGTCTGGCATCAAAATCCCACCTTCTCTTTTCCATATCATCCACCCCGACCACCAGATCCTGGGCCCCAAGATAGGTGATCAGCCGGAGGCAGCCCGGGCCCGAGCAGATGATGTGTTTGATATTTTCCGGGATGGTAAGGGGCCTGCCTGCGGAATCGGTTATCTGCCTGGTGCCGGCGTGGACTGCTGCCGCTCCAAAGATTCCAAAGATCAGGGTCAGGCAGACGGTTAGTCTGAACAGGGATCTTGCCATGGGTCCTCCCAAAATAAAAAAAGCCACGAAAACCGCTCCCGTAAAAAGGAGTCCTAGGCCTTCGTGGCTCGTCTGTTTTGATAATAAAAAAGGTCTTACTATATCCTGCCTTCTGGCAAGGGTTGGTTTCGGTCTATTCGATTCTCCGGCTCCTGTCAAGGAAATTTGAAAATAGCAGAATTATAAAATTATACTTGGAAAATCGGGGAACAAGGGGGTAATATATTCCTTTGCTAGTGGGAAGGGATTAAAAATAAACAGGTGAAGCATGTACAAAATATTCATTGACGGGCAGGAAGGAACCACGGGACTCCAAATAAAAGAGCGTTTGGAGGCAAGGGAGGATATTGAACTCATCGAGATCCCCGGGGACAAACGAAAGGATATAGAGGTCAAGCGGGAGATCATCAACCATTCCGATCTGGTTATCCTCTGTCTTCCCGATGCCGCGGCCCGGGAGTCTGTGAGCCTGGCGGAAAATGAAACCCCCCGGTTTATCGATGCCTCAACCGCCCACCGGACCCATGAAGACTGGGTTTACGGCCTGCCCGAGATGGAGCCGGATCACCGCAGGAAAATTGCCGAAGCAAGGTTCGTGGCCAACCCGGGATGCTATCCCACCGGGTTTATCCTGGCCGTCAGGCCCCTGATCCGTCTCGGGATCATGCCAAAGGATTATCCGGCAACGGTCCACGCCCTGAGCGGATACAGCGGAGGCGGGAAAAAACTGATTGCCGCCCATGGGAGCCGGCCCCTTGAAGAAGTGGACAGGATCGCCTCCCGGCCCTACGGATTCAGCCTGAAACACAAGCATATCCCTGAAATGCAGAAATACGCAGGACTCACCCATGCCCCGGTTTTTTCACCCCAGGTGGGCCATTTCTACAACGGCATGCTGGTGAATATCCCGCTCTTCCCCCATCTGCTGAACCGGAAATCCACACCGGATCAGATCCGGGACGCCCTGATCCGGTACTATGAAAACGAACCCTTTGTAAGGGTCATGGAAGGGCCGGACGAGGACCATCTGGAAGGACCTTTCCTCTCCCCCCTGGGATGCAACGCCACCAACCGGGTGGAGATCTTTGTCTTTGGCCATGAAGACCAGATCCTTCTGACATCCCGCCTGGACAACCTGGGCAAAGGCGCATCCGGGGCTGCGGTTCAGAATCTCAACATCATGATGGGCGCCGGGGAGGATACGGGACTGATTGCATGATCAGGGGGTTTCCTTTACGCCTCCTTAATTATTGTATGCAGCAAAAGCTAAAGTTTTCTATCCACGGACTCCCGCTCCAAACTATTGAATTGATCCTTTGTAATTTTGAGTAGGCTGAAAGGCATGCATTCAACCACGCTCAGTGTTTCTGAAAGATAAATGCATCAAAATTTAATCCTTCAATCTTTTTAGAAATCAAACTGAAAGCATGGATATATTTGTTCGGATCCGCTGCGTCAGGATGTGAGGGATCAGTTTTCCGTATCATGTTAATTGCCCCTTGATTCGGTTCAAAAAAACAAAGAATCGCATTCGCTTTGGTTGTTCGGATAAACTCCTGAAAAACTTTTATCCGCTCGGACTCAGCAATATGGTGAAATGTACCATGGCAAAATATGGCATCAAAAGTACCGTCTGCATGTGGTATGTCATTCGCATTAAAAGGCTGGAACTCAATTAAATGATCGACTTCAACCTTTTTTGCATTTTGAAGCCAGTTCTGATTTGCATAAATGGTGTCATCATCACTCGGTTCTCCGGTTAGCACTTTATATCCATTTAGTGCAAGTGTTATTGACAAACTGCCCATGCCCGTTCCGACTTCTAAAATTTTTGCATCTTTCGATAATTGCAATTCTTTGATCACTTTATCGATATCTACAGCTGAAAACCCATATTTTTCCCCCAGAATCTCAATCGCTTTTGTGATACTCAAATCCGGCACCTCCGTTTTAGATACATGGTAAGTAATTATTTTTTATTATATTATTATAATTGTTTTATGATAGCTTTTCATCCCCCAAAAGGGTGATTGATTTATAAAAAAATTGACTTTATAAATCAACAAGGTTAGGAAAAAATTTAATCTTGGCGATACTCAAATGGGCTGTTTTCTTTGAAAAATCGTTGGGTAATAATAGCTGAAACGCATAAAAGAGATAATAAAGAGAGGGATACATGGGCATTGTTTTTCATGAAGACCATTATAAAGACTACTGCCGTCAAATTTCAGAGCATGATCTTTCATCCATTAAAGATACCCTGGGCATAGAATTACAGGACGAGAGTGCCATTGTTCCCCTGTTCGGTGAGGAATATTTGGTTTCTGGGAAAGGAATAACGGATAAATCGGGCAATCGACCTGGATATCTGATTTGTGTTGTGCTTGCAAAATATCTATTGTTATGCCCTCAGGCACCTTCTGTGAACGAGGAGTGGTCAACTCTCACAGATTTAAACTCGCAGTTTACAAATGTAAATGTTTTTAAAAGTGATGCGGAACGTCCCATCATTCAAAGTTTTACCGGCAAGGTTAATGCTTTGATTGAGGCAGCGGGAAAATTAGGGTGCAAACCATCTAAGATGGACACTATATATGATGTTTCGATGGAAATTAATGCACTGCCGAAAATCAAAATTCTTTTGTTATTTAATGATGGTGATGAAGAATTCCCCGCATCCACTTCAATTCTATATCAGCGGCATGCCGGGGAATATCTTGATCCAGAATCCCTTATTATGATCGGAATGACATTTACAAAACTATTAAAAACGCTTGCGGAATAGACTGACAGTTCGGTCCGGTGTTTTTAAAGATCATCGCATTGAATTATTTTATTGCAGAAACGATATGGGAGCCAGGCCGTAACCATTCATATTTAAGGTTATCCAAATAATCAGCCCACCCTTGCATCATTTTCAGCCCTGCCGGTATTGCATGCCGGAAAATTTGACCGCAAGTTTGCCGGAGCCGGTGGGCTGTTTCCACGGCCTCCCGGTTCTCTACCCGGCGAAGTACCGGAAGCAGGTCTAAGGATGCAATAGAGGCAAGATCTCTTCCTCCCAAAGGATGAAAACAAAAAACCCCCGAAGTCTTATTCTTCGGGGGTTTTATAACCAGGTTGTATCTCCCTGGATTATTATCTGGTAGCGACGCAGGGACTTGAACCCCGGACTCTGCGGATATGAGCCGCATGCTCTGACCAACTGAGCTACGTCGCCAAAAAACCCAAGCAAGATAGCATAGGCACGATCTTTCTGTCAAATGTTATTTTTTCGTCTGCCCGGCCTTTGAAAATCCTTCCACTTCCACGGTAAAGTTCTGGAGGTTCTCCGGCAGATCGGAAAATACGAGCATGAACGGAACGGATCCCCCGGGTTTGATATTGAGGTTGGCGTTGTTCATGCCGTCCCTGACGGAAAGCTGTTTGCTGATGTCGGCGATGTTTCCGGTCTTTAAGATCTCTTCGGAGATGATATTGCCGCAGAAGGCCGTCTGGGTCTTGGCCTTGACCTTGCCCTTGGTGAGCAGGGTTCCCCTGACCTGGATATGCTGATAGGTAATTTGGGCCGGATTATCCACCTTGCCGGTGATGATGAACAATTCCCCGGCCGTATCGTTGGAGATGAATCTTCCGTTGATGTTCTTCTGGCTGGGCACGGGCTTGGGTGGAGGTGTCTGGGCTTTGTCCGTGCCCATGAACTGTTCGATAAAGGGTATTTTTATTTCCGAGAGATAGGGGATCTTGTATCCCATGAATATGCTGGCGATGTAGGCACAGGCCGTGATCAGAAAGATCAGGAGAAGCAGGATAACCGGTGCACCCATGGCTGATTTTTTTCTCCGGGTCCTTCTGGGCGGTTCAAGGGTCAGGCCGGGCTCCACGGTTTCTGTTTCCTCTTTCAGGGCCGGATCTGCATCGGGCTCCGGGGAAGCATCCTCCTGGACGACTTCAGGCTCAAAGGGTTCTTCCATGTCTTCGAGTTCCGGTTCCGGTTCTATCTCCTGATCCAGGACCTGGTCATAGGCGGAGAAGTCAGGTTCTTCCTCTTCAGCCTGTTCCAATTCTTCCGGCTCTTCGGAATCCGTGTCCAGGGTCATCTCCCGGGAGGGGTCAAATTCCAGGGAGCTCTCATCCGGCTCGGGGAAGCCGGTGTCCGGTTCCAGATCCAGGTCCTGGTCTTCCTCAAAGTCCAGGTCGAATTCCGGTTCCTCCTCTTCCAGGAACAGGCCGCCCTCTTCATCGGAATCGGGAATGTCCGGAACAAGGGATTCGATTTCTCCGGATCCGGTATCCGGATCTTCGGAAATGATGTCTGGTTCTTCTTCCGGATCTTCCATGGGGGATTCCATTTCCAGGCCGAGATCTGCTGAAGGGGGAGTCTCTTCCAGAGAAAGGGAATCCTCGAAGTCAATATCTTCGGTATCAAATTCCAGTTCATCCGGGTCACCCCCGGCCCCATCCCTTTCTGCCTCGTCCTCATCCATACCCGGATCAAAATCCATTGTCAGGGAGGAATCATCGTCCATTTCAAGGGTCAGGCCGCCGGTATCAATTTCCAGGCCGCCGTCCGAGTCACCAAAGCTGATCTCGATATCTGCTTCTTCCTCCGGGAGATCCCCGGTTTCCAGGTCGGTTTCGCCTGAGTCTATTTCCAGGTCGGATTCATCAAATTCCTCGTCAAACTCCCCGTCGGAAAAATCGAGTTCATCCCCTTGTAAAGACATATCCTGGGAATCTTCATCCAGGTCAAAGTCCATGTCTGCACCCATGTCCCCGTCCAGATCCGCATCCGGTCCGGTCTCCATGTCCGCTTCAATGCCGGGGTCGACCATGGGAACAACAGACTCCTGTTCCGGTTCCGCCGGGGCCTCTTCCCCGGGGGGGAAGGCCGTGAAGATGCTCCGGCACTTGCTGCACCGAACCTTGGAACCTTCCGGCTTCAAAAGGGAGTCATCAAGATGAAAGCTTGTTGAACATTCCTCACAGGTAATTATCATTGGTCTTCCCCTCTTCGGTTACAATTTCAGATCATAGATCGCAGGCAGATTCCTGTATCTTTCATCGTAATCCAGTCCATAACCTACAATAAAGCCTTTTTCAAGTGAAAAACAGGAGTAGGCAACATCGATGTGGACCTGTCTGCGTTCTTTTTTATTGATGAGACTGCAGATTTTTACCGACCTCGGGTTGAGCAGGTTTACGAACTCTATGATCTTCAAGAGGGTTCTTCCGGTATCCACAATATCCTCCACCAGGAGGATGTCTCTGTTCTTCAGCTCCAGGTCCGGCTGTTTGGTAAACACGATCTGGCCGGTGGTGCTGGTGCCTTCGTAGGATGAGGCCCCCATGAAGTCAATTTCATGGTCAATGGAGATATGGCGGGTCAGGTCGGAAAGAAAGATAAAAGATCCTTTTAAGATACCCACAAGGACCAGATCTTTTTCCTTATAGTCCATGGCAATCTCGTTTCCGATTTCTTTGATCCGGGTCTGGATTTCCTGTTCCGAGATAAGGGGGATGAATTCAGGCATGCTTATAATCCTGTTTTTTCCAGTTCCTGAACGAGCTCCTTTTGCCTGTCTGTCAGTCTCTTGGGCATGTCTATATTAACCACAACAAAGAGATCTCCGCAACCATTTCCTTTCATATGGGGGATCCCAAAGCCGGGAAGCCTCATTTTGGCCTTGTTGTTGGTGCCCGCCGGAAGGTTGAGGCTGACGGTTTTCCCGGCCGGGGTTTTGACCTCTATCTTGCCTCCCAGCAGGGCCTGGGAGAGTTTTACCGACTGGTTCATAAGGATATCGTTTCCCTCGACAGTGCACCCGGCAGAGCCCAAGGGGGCTGACCGGATATAGAGATTCCCGGCCGGACCGCCGTGGGGACTCGGCTCTCCCTTGCCCGGAAGGCGGATCTTCTTTCCCTGGGTCAGCCCCTTGGGGATCTTGACTTCAATGGCCTTGGTGGTGTTGCCCTGACTGATGGTGATGGTCTTCTGGGTGCCGTTGATGAGTTCGTCCACGGTGAGGGGGATCTCATACTCGATATCCTTGCCCTTCATGGCGGCCTGCTGCTGCCCGAAGCCTCCTCCTCCCATGTTCTGGAAAAAGGGGTTTCCGCCTGAAAAACCTCCTGACCGGCCCCTCTGTCCGAATGAGCCGGAAAATCCGCCGCCCCTGCCTCCGCTGAATCCAAATTCCTTGAGGATATCTCCCAGGTCAAAGTTCCTGAAGATGTCCTCCTGGGAAAACCGCTGCTGAAAGTCGGCGGATCCATAGGTATCGTACTGGTTCCTTTTTTCAGAATCGCTCAGTACGGCATAGGCTTCGCTGATTTTTTTGAATTTGTCTTCCAGGGCCTTGTCCCCCTGGGTCTTGTCAGGGTGGTATTTTAAAGCCAGTTTTCTATAGGCTTTTTTGATTTCCGCCGCGCTGGCGTTTTTTTCAATCCCAAGTATCCTGTAATAGTCATCGGCCATGTTTTATTCCCTTTATTCAATCATTCCAAGATTTTGTATAGTACAATGATAAGTGTCAACAGGGGTTAGTCAAGATCCTCCCTGTTTCCCAAGGGCGGCAATGGCCACCATGAGCACCGAGATGGCCGCCGGGGTCATGCCGTCGGTTCTGGAGGCCTGTCCCAGGGATTTTGGCTGTATTTTTGAAAGCTTTTCCCGGATCTCGTTGGACAGCCCATGGGCCTTTGAGTAGTCAAAGAGGTCCGGGATGCGGATTTTTTCCAGATCCTTGAATTTTTTGATCTCATTGAGCTGGCGCTGGATATAGCCCTCATACTTGACTTCAATTTCAACCTGCTGCTCGGTCCGGGCATTGAGAAGCCCAGGCGGCGGGCTTATCTGCTTGAGGAGCTCATAGGAAAGTTCGGCCCGTTTTAAAAGCTGTTCCAGTTTCACCCCGGTGGAAATGGGATTGGTCCGGTGTTGTTCAAGGAATGCATTTGTCTCCGGGCTGGGTTTGACCACGGCTGTTTTTACCCTCTGAATCTCTTTTTTTGTCTGCTTTTGGATCTCCCGGCAGAAGTCCAGCCTCTCCCTGGGGATCAGTCCGTATTCATATCCTTTCTGGGCCAGCCTCAGGTCGGCGTTGTCTTCCCTGAGCAGGAGGCGGTACTCGGCCCTGGAGGTGAACATGCGATAGGGTTCCCGGGTTCCCCGGGTCACCAGGTCGTCGATCATCACCCCCATGTATGCTTCGGACCGGTCCAGGACAAAGGGCTCCCTTTTCTGGACCCGGCAGGCTGCGTTGGCTCCGGCCCAGAGCCCCTGGGCTCCTGCCTCTTCATACCCGGAGGTGCCGTTGATCTGGCCGGCCAGAAAGAGTCCTTTCAGGCGCTTGGTTTCCAGGGCCGGGGTCAGTTCCAGGGGGCTGACATAGTCGTATTCAATGGCATAGGCCGGCCGCACGATCTTGGCCTGCTCCAGGCCTTTCACCGATCTGACCACCTGGTACTGGACTTCCAGGGGCAGGCTGTTGCCCAGGCCCGAGGCATAGATCTCCTTGGAGTCGATCCCCTCGTACTCCAGGATGACGTGGTGGCTGTCCCGGTCCGGAAATTTGACGATTTTGTCCTCAAAGGAGGGGCAGTACCGGGCCGACTGCCCCTTGATATGGCCTCCGTAAAGGGCGGAAAATTTCAGGTTTTCCCGGACGATGTCATGGGTGGCGGTATTGGTCTCCCCCATGAAGCTGGGGAGCATGGGGGTGGTGATCTCCCGGGTCAAAAAGGAAAAGGGCTTGGGCTCGGTTTCCGAGCCGTGGAGCCTGAACTGCTGAAAGTCAATGGAGTCCGCGTGGAGCCGGGGAGGGGTCCCGGTCTTCATCCGCCCCATGTCCAGGCCGAGATCGGAAAGGCATTGGGCCAGGCTCACAGAGGCAAACTCGCCGGCCCTTCCGGCCTGGATTCTGGATGATCCGATATGGACGGTTCCCTTTAAAAAGGTTCCCGTGGCAATGACCAGGGACGGGGCAAAGTACTCAAACCCGGTATGGTCCAGGACGCCCCTGACCTGATCGTCCTCCATGAGGATCTCCCTTGCCATGGCCTGCTTCAGGTCCAGGTTGGGTTCCTTTTCCAGGATTGCCTTCATGTTTCTGGAGTAGAGGGCCTTGTCGTTCTGGGTCCGGGTGGAATGGACAGCAGGGCCTTTCCTTGTGTTCAGGGTCCGGTACTGGATGGCGGAAGAGTCGGTGATCCTTGCCATCCATCCCCCCAGGGCGTCGATCTCCTTGACCAGCTGTCCCTTGGCCATGCCTCCGATGGAGGGGCTGCAGGGCATGGAGGCGATCTTGTCCATATCAATGGTCAAAAGCAGGGTGGAACAGCCCATGCGGGCTGCGGCCAGGGCGGCCTCGCACCCGGCATGGCCGGCCCCGATGACAATGACCTCGTATCTGTTTTCGGTAAAATTCATAACCGCTTAATATACGATGACAGAGGGTTTTGGTCAAGATCGGGGAAGCTGAATTTTAGGGCGGTCCCATGGGAAATATTCATGTCAGATTTATGGCCGCATCTTCCAGGGGGAGAATTTTTTGAGTTGGGCCACGGCGAGTTCATGATCGGCTTTTCTTAAATCTATGATGTGGTAAATCGGGAAGAGGGGATGGTTCAGGCGGTTTTTTGATCCTGGAGCATTGACTCTCCCCAAGGTTTGCACTAGATTGTCGGCACACCTGAAATAAAGGTATACACCGTGAAAAAGAGATACACAGACTATAATTCCCATTTAAGATCCATGTTTAAAGAGCGGGTCCAGAAGATCAGCGTGGATGCGGGACTGACCTGCCCCAACCGGGACGGGAAATTGTCCGGGACCGGATGCATTTACTGCAATTCCAAGGGGTCGGGGACCAATGCCTCTGCCCGGGGCCTTTCCATAAAAGAGCAGATCGAGGCCGGGAAGATCGGGGCCCGGATCAAGTACAAGGCCAAGAAATTTCTGGCCTATTTTCAATCCTATACCAATACCTATACCAGTTGTGCCCACATGAAAGAGATCTTTGATGAGGCGCTCTCCTGCGATGGGGTTGTGGGCATGGCCATCGGCACCCGGCCCGACTGCATTGATCCGGAAAAGCTGGACCTGCTGGAGGCCTATGCAAGGGATTTCCTTGTCTGGCTGGAATACGGGCTTCAGTCGATCCACGATGAGACTTTAAAGAGAATCAACCGGGGCCATACCTTTCAGGATTTTCTCGATGCCGTGGACATGACAAAGGGGCGGGGGATCCATATATGCACCCATGTGATCCTGGGACTGCCGGGCGAGGACAGGGCCATGATGATGGAAACGGCTGATCGACTGGCCCGGGCCGGGATCAACGGGATCAAGCTCCATCTGCTCTATGTGATCCGGGGGACCCCCCTGGATGAGATCTATCTCAACGGGGAGTATACCTGCCTGGAGCAGGAAGAGTACGTAAACCTGGTATGTGATTTTATAGAGCGGCTGCCAAAGGATATGATCATCCAGCGTATCACCGGAGACCCCCATTCGGACGAACTCCGGGCCCCGGACTGGGCGGCCCGGTATAGGCAAACCTTTAACATGATCCAGCATGCCATGGAAGAACGGGATTCCTTTCAGGGGAAAAAATTCAAGCCTTAACCCGGGAAGGGGTCAGGATTTGGGGCTGTACTGCCGTTTGAGCCAGGAACCAAGCCCGTCCAGCCCCGGGAAAAGAACCCGTTCGGTGATGTTGCATTGATCCAGCTTATCCCGGCATTCCCATTTCAGATCCGCCGGTATGACCAGGCGGCGGAACAGATCCTGGTTTTTGGACAGCCAGTCATCCATGACCCGTTGGGAATTGGGCATGACGGAAAAGAGGGCAAACTGGTTGACAATCCGGTCATTGATGGAAGGGGGCTCCAGAAAAAGCAGGAATTCTTCATTTTCGGCCAGTTCGTCAAATTGGGTCAGGGTTTCCACAAAATTCCGGAAGGCCTTTTCCCTGGAAGGAGGTTCGCATTCCCTGGAGCGCAGGCGGGCAAGAAGTTCCAGGGTAAATGCCTGGGCTCCCTCTTCCCGGAGAAGTTCCCCCAAGGTATGGGGCAGGCGGTCATGGGCTTTTTCATAATCCACCACCCAGATGACTCCGTCAATATTGAACTTTTCAATATTGGCCGTTGTAAAGTGCAGGGCCACATAGGGGGAGTAGGTCCAGTCCATCAGCCGCGTGGGAAGGCCGTGATGCTGGGCCACGGCCAGAAGATGCCAGAAGGACTCTATTTCCCCGGGCTCGGCCTGCATGTATTTTCTGAAATTCCTTAAAATATGCCTTTCCAGCTGCCAATAGGGACCGCCCAGCCGCATCAGGGAAGTCTCTAAACGGTAATGGCTGTCGGACAGTCCCCGGAATACATAGGGAGATCGGTAGCGGCAGAGGGTTTCATTCCATGAGCCCCTGAACAATTCCTCCTGGAGCTGGCTCCAGGAGGAGATGATGATATCTGTCATGACGTTTGCCCTTTATTTTTTAACCAATTGTCCGGTCTTCTGGGAACCCGGGGTCCTATTGTTCAAAATTCCGGAATCCGTCAGACCGGAGATTGACGAATGCTTCCCCCTGTTTTTTGATGATCAGACATTCCACTTGATCGATGTGGTTGATCATCTCGATCCCCCTGTCAACCTCCATGACCATGAGGGCCGTGGCCAGACCGTCGGCAAAGGTGCAGTCCGGTGCGATGACCGAGGCGGAGACCACCCGGTTTTCAACCGGATACCCGGTCTTGGGGTCAATGATGTGGGAATAGGATTTTCCGTCTTTAACGAAAAAATTTCTATAGTTGCCGCTGGTGGCAATGGCCATGTTGTCCAGAGAGATGATTTCATAAAGTCCCTGGGCCGGTCCTTTTTTCTCCGGCCGGCTGATGCCCACGGCCCAGGGTTTCCCTTTTTTATTCTTTCCGGACCCGGACAGCTCTCCCCCGACTTCCACCAGAAAATTTTCAATGCCGGATGATTTAAGAAGACGGGCAAGGATATCCACCCCGTACCCCTTGGCAATGGAGCCCAGGTCCAGGGTGATATGGGGAGCCGTGGCCGTAAGGGTCTGGTTTTTTAATATGAGCTTGTTGAATCCGGTCTGTTCCAGGGCCTTTGAAACGGCTTCGGGGGTGGGGAGATCATCGGCCCGGTCCCGGGTGCCGAAACCCCAGAGATCCACCAGGGGTTTGACCGTGCCGTCCCATGCTCCGGAGCTTAAATCGTAAATTTGCCGGGAACGCGTCAGGACCTCGGAAAAGTCCCTGGAGATTTTAAACGGCTCATGGGCCGGGTGGCGGTTGAACCGGGAAATTTCGCTTTTGGGGTCATACATGGATAACCTGGCGTTGACTTCCTTGAGGCAGATATCGATTTTTCGTTTCCATAGATCCGGGGATTCTTTTTTCCGGGAGATGAATTTGACCGTGTAAAAGGTTCCCATGGTCCTGCCGCTGAGAACGGTCAGGTGTCCCGATGCCCGGGCCGGGTCTGAAAAAGGGAAGAAAAAGATCAGGAAGAGAACCGGCAGCAAAAACTTTATCCTCATGGATGCATTCCTTATATTACGGATTTCAATCATCCCGGGTATTGTATACAACCTTCAGAAAATATCAATCAAGGCCGGCTGTAAAAATTGTCTTTTGCCTCTATTTTTATTCCTTGAACCAGAGCCCATATCCTGATTTTAAAAATATTCTTAAATCGGGATAAAGATCATGCAGATCACATCGTTGGCGTATCCGTCCCTGAGTTTGTATTCGCGATAGCCCTCGGAAACCTGGAATCCCATGGCATAGGACTGCTCTCCCAGGGTTACGATTGCAGCGTCTCTTTCCCCTTTTTCATGGTTGAAATATTCGTCTCCCAGGGGAATTTTGCTCCCGATGTGATAGCCGGGGTGGGTGCTGGAAAGGATGGTCTTCTGCTTGTCAGCAAAGATGCCAAAGCTGCCGGAAATAATTTTTTTGTTTTCATCTTTGGGCAGGATGTCCGAGAGCATTGCCCTGAACTGGGGGTCGGAATCAAAAACGATGAGGATGGCGCCGACAACTTTTTTCATGTTTTCCGGGTCCCGGACCGCCGTGGCATAGATATAGGTATGTCTTCCCCCGTAAAGGGGCGTGGGGGCGAATTCAGATACCACATAGTCCTGGCTGGAGACCAGTGAGACGGCAGAATCCACCAGGCCGGCGTCCAGGGACATGCCGATAAATTCCTGTCCTTTGGGCATCCCGTCTCGGATAAACCGCTCTTCCAGTTCATCCGGGGGATCGGATGCCGCGATCACCAAACCTGCGGGATCCACGAGAACGAGCCTCAGGTAGGGGGTGTAAAGGTCGTTGATATACTGGAGATTTTCCTTCAGGGCGGTTTTGTCTTTTTCCTCCAGGCCTTTGTCCCGGTGCCGGGCCAGCGATTTGCGGAATAAGGGGGTCAGGGCCCACCAGCAGACATCATTGGCCCGTTCGTAAAGATTTCGGTCGGCAATGTTGTTGCCCTGAAAGGCGCGGAATTGTACGTCGTTGAACAATGCAGTGACAACGGTCTGCTGGAGATTTCCAATGGCGGAGTTGAAAAGGGTGTCAATATCCCTGCCGATTTCTTCCACAAAATGGAGGATTTCGATAAAGGTCTTGTCCCTGAATTTTCCCGCCTGGACGATTCCGTTTAAACCGTCGATTTTCATGTCGCTGAGCAGATTGTCGGATTCCTTTTTAATGGCGGAAAGTTCTTTTGAAAAATTCTGGACCTGCCGGATCACCTCCATGTCAAAGCGGGGTCCCCCCTGTTCCTCGGCAAAAGCCTGCCCGGTTTCGATCATGGCCATGCCGTACCAGGTAAGCCCGTAAAATCCCTGGTATCCGTCTGTGGGAACGGTGCTGATCAGATATTCCCGGTTGTCCAGGGAAAGGAAAGTGAAATCCGCTTTTGGATCCAGGGGGATTTTTGTGGACAGGCCAAGGATCCGGGGCTGGCTGGTGCTGACAACCCTGCCTTCATGGTCCAGGATGGCGGCGATGATGTTTTCATTGCCCTGGTTCAGGTCCTTGAATATGCGCTCCATTTCATCTTCAAAGTCAAAGCAGAGGCAAAGGGTGCCCAGGGGCGTCCCGGTTTCAGGATCCTCGATCTTCTGGGAGTAGACCAGTACATTCCCGTGGCCGGGCATCAGGTCCGTGGGCCTGAAGGTTTCAATGTATTGATCTTCTTCCGTATCACTGTGAAGGTCGACGGCCTGGGTGTCGGCCAGCAGGGGGTCGCTGGATTCTCGGATCGGGTTTTCCGGGTCGAGATTGGCCAGGACCCGGCCCTTGAGGTCAAGTATGATGATCTCATTGTACACCGTATACTCATGCTGGTATTCGCCCAGCCTGCTCCGGATCTCTTCCACCCGGCCGGCCATGGCCTCATCATCCCCCCTTTCTTTGGCTGCCTTAAGAAAGCGGACAATCTCTCCGTCCGTTGCCAGGTAGCCCACATCGGCTGTGCGCTCAAAAAGATTTCGTTTCAGGATATTGATGGTAAATCCGGCAGCATCGGATACTTCAAACACCACTTTTTTGACCATTTCAATTAAAATGGCATTTACCAGGCGGGTCTGGATCTGTTCATAGTTGGTAATGGTGGATCGCATATCCTGGATAAGGGGTTCAAAAAGTCTGGCCGCTTCCTTTTTCATCCGGCCGGTCTCAATCATTCCGGAGGTGATGGCCCCTCTCCACCGCCGGTTGATCTGGCGGAACAGGTCAATGTAGTTTGAAATTTTCGGGGCGAACCCCAGGAATTTCTCTTTGTGGCTCAGGAGGAAATCGTTGTCCATATCGTGCAGCTCTTATCGCGGTACAAGGTTAAAATTACAAAAATGTATAGCTAAAAAGTATAGAATTCGTATTATTAAGAAAAAATCGTAAAAAGTAAACAAAAAAATCAGAGAAAATAATCCCGGCGGTTGATCCTGTATTTTTTCAGTTTGTAGTGGAGAAGCTGGGGAGAGATGCCCAGGGTCCGGGCGGCGGCGGACGGCCTTCCGAAATGTTTTTCCAGGGCGGTTCGGATGAGGAGGATTTCGTTTTCCCTGCTTTTTTCCGGGAGGGTGGCAGCGATTTCAGGTCCCGGGGCCTGGAGCCCCGGGGAAGAGGAAAGGGGGAAATAATAGTTGATCCTTCCCGCGCCTGCGAAAGACGAATTTGAGCCCGGATTCTTTTCATCCTCGTTGCCGGCAAAAAACAGGGTCAGATGGGCGGGAAGATGGCTGACCCTGATGGTGGCCTCCCTGCCCATTATATTCATGGCCCCTTCAATGACATGTTCCAGTTCCCGGACATTGCCCGGCCAGGGATACCTTTCAAATAAGTTCATCACATCCCCTGAAATGGAGTTGACGTTCTTATCCAGCAGGGTGTTGATCTTTCCCAGAAAATGGGTGATGAGCCCCGGCAGATCTTCCTGGCGCTCTTTCAGGGGCGGGATCCGGATAAAAACCACGGCAAGTCTGTAGAACAGGTCTGCCCTAAGGCTGCCCCGGGCAATGGAGGTATGGGGGTTCTCATTTACCGAAGAGATAAGCTTGAGATCGATGCTGATTTCCCTGACCGAGCCCACCCGCCGGATCTTCCGTTCCTGGATGAACCTGAGAAGCTTGGCCTGGAGCCCCACGGTCATGGAGTTGATTTCATCCAGAAACAGGGTCCCTCCGTTGGCCCTTTCAAATAGACCGGCCTTGTCAACAGCCCCGGTAAAAGCTCCCCTGGAGGTGCCGAAGAGAATGCCCTCCAAAAGGTTCTCCGGAATGGCCGCACAATTCACGGCCACGTACTGCTGCCGGCTCCGGGCGCCGGCATTATGAATGGACTGGGCAATGAGTTCCTTTCCCGTACCGGTTTCACCGAAGAGCATGACCGGCGATGCAGACCGGGCAGCAAGCCTGGCCGTTTCCAGGGTTTCCAGGAATTCCCTGGATTCTCCGATAATATCCCGGAACCGAAACCTTGTCCCGTTGTCCCGGCGGGGACTTCGGTCCGGTGCGGTCGGCCTTTTCTGGAGGTCTTTTATCTTTCCCGGTTTGAATACCGCCTCAAACCGCTGCTCGATGATGGAAAAATCCTGGATAAAGCAGATGGTGCCCTTCAGTTTCCTGCCCTCATACAGGGGGAAGATATTGTGGATGGAGTTGACGATTTTTCCCGAGGATGTCCGGTAAAAACAGGCCAGACCCTTGACGGGCTTCCCGGTCTGGATGCACTGCATGGTTGGGCTTTCACCATCGTCCACATGGTAGATCTCGGTGACTTTTTTCCCCACCAGTTTGTCCGGGGAGGTGTCGTCGATTCTGGCCTGCTCTTCATTGACGAAGAGAACCCTTCCCCGGTGGTCGGTGAGAAGAATCCCTTCAAAGAACTCTTCCAGGAGGGGCAGAAAAGAGAGTCTGTTCATGTCCAGGCCGGGAAAGAGCCTGGACATCTTATTTTCAATTTTTTTCATTGCGGGTTACACATGGCCGGGTTGTGGTTTATGTTTGGGCGAAGGCTTTTTCATATGCAAGGCGCAAGAAAATTTTAAACCGGAGTGTACTCTAGTACATGAGGATTTAAAATTTTTGCAGCAACCTGGCAGATGGGTAAGATTTCGTCCAAACATCATTATTTCCAGGAAGCCTGCATCCTGTCCAGCTCCCGGATGATATCATCGGCCAGGGGTTCAGGTCTATGCTTCATCTTTTCCAGGGTCAGGTCCTGGAGGCGCTGCTCCAGTTTTTTTGATCCTCCCTTTACCCATATGTCGTGGACCTGGCGTTCAAAGAGATCCGAATACCTGATTTTCCTGAAGTGATCCATGGTATGTTTTTCCTGGAGATAGTGTCCCCCGGGGCCGACCTTGTCGATGAGATCCAGGGCCAGGGTTTCCCGGGTTACGGGAATGCCTTCCATATAATGCTTGATTGATTCCACAATATCGTTGACCAATACCATGAACTCCGGGGAGACCAGGTTGCCGTGGTCCATCCATGAGCTGCAGTCATGGACCAGGCCGGATCCGATGGCTGCGGAGCTCAGGCATTGGAGGGCTGCCTCGGCACCGGCCTGGGCATCGCAGAACTTGGCGTCCGTGGCCCCGGCTGTCCCGAAAAAGGGAAGCTGATAATGCTGGGCCATCTGCCCCAGGGCCCCGGTCATGAGACTCATTTCCACTGCGCCGTAGGAGAAGATGGAGGTTTTCATGTCCATGATGGTGGCAAAGGCCCCGTAGATAAAAGGGGCGCCCGGGCCGGCCAGCTGGTGCATGACCAGGCCGCTCAAGGATTCGGCGCTGGCCTGGACAATGGTTCCGGCAAAGGTGGCCGGAGAAGATCCGCAGGCCTGGGGCGCCGGGAAGTTGATCAGGGGAATCCCTTTTTCCGCACAGAACAGGACCTTGTCCACGGCAGGATCATAGTAGACCAGGGGAGAGATGGGCTCGGAGTACTGGACCACATAGGGGGTCTTGTCAAAGTTTTCTTTTCCCCCGCACAAAAGAAGGGCCATTTCGTAAATGTCGTTGACCGAGTTGGCGTCCTTGCAGCAGAAAACCAGGGGTTTTTCGCAGAACTGCATGGTATATCTGGCCACCACCCGGTCGGCAATGTCCGGGGGCATGTCATCGGCCATGCCGATGGTCATGCACCAGTCAAATCCGGGCAGGGCGTCGCACAGGGCGGCCGTGGTTTCCACGTGACGGCTTTGAAACCGGGTTCTTTCATGGGTGGCCGGGTCCATGTAGTCGATACAGTCCAGGCTGGGGCCGAAATAGGATTTGTCCCCCTCCAGGGTGACGCTCCTTTCCCCGGTCCGCTTGCCCAGGACAATTCGTTTGGGCGCCTTCTGGATGGCCTCTTCCACCATCCAGGAGGGGATGCGGACCCGGTCGCCGTCCACCCTTGCCCCGGCCCCGGACATGAGTTCCAGGGCCTTGGGATGGGTCAGCTTGATTCCGGTCCGTTCCAGAACATCCAGGGTTGCCATGTGGATCTGCCGGATCTGTCTGTCATCAATGACCTGGAGCCGGGGTTTGAAATAGAGTTCGTCCGTGTACATGCCCATCTGTTTTCTCCCTTTTGGGCCGGTCTGAATCTTAAAACAGGCCGGCGGGTTCTAAATGTTAATGTTTTAGCGATCTGGTCGTCATCTTTATATGGCAAATTGCAACAAGTGCGCCAGGGGTCCCCAACACTTTTGATCTGGTTCTAAGTTGCTGAATTTCTGTAAATTTTGTTTTGTGTATCATGTGTGGCGGCCTGTTTTGGGGGATAAAAATTTAAAAATATTTTTAAATATACGAAAAATTGTAAAAAAATATAGGCAGAATTTAAAAAATATTTTAATCAAGCCCGGGAAAATTAAAATTTTCATGGATGCCTTCCCTGGCCGGAAGGTTCAAATCATTGGAAATCGTCGGTAAAAATGGTATGCAGAAGAAAACCTTGAATGAGAGGAGGCGTCATGTCCATATTTCTTGTCCAGCACGGCCTGAGCCTGCCCAAGGCCGAAGATCCTGAAAAGGGGGTATCGGTCCCGGGCCGGGAAGAGACCCTGAGAATCGCCCGGGTGGCGGAAAATTATAAGATCCGGCCCACAAAGATCCTGCATTCGGGAAAGAAAAGAGCCGGGCAGACCGCAGAGATCTTTCATGAAATTCTCAAACCTGAAAATTCGGTAGAGACTCTGGCCGGGATCATGCCCATGGACGATGTCAAACCGTTTGGAAATGATCTTGACCCGGGTTCCGGCCACATGATCGTCGGCCATCTGCCCTTCATGGAAAAACTGGTCTCCTATCTGACGGCGGACCGGGAGGAGCCCCGGGTCCTCAAGTTTCAAAACTCGGGGATCGTCTGCATGGATCAGGATGAAAAAGGCTGGTTTATCAAATGGACCCTGAACCCCGATATTTCATGAAAATGGAAAAATTTGAAGATAAGCTGGTCACCATCCTGAACTATGGAGCGTTGAACCTGGCCCTGGGGATCGGATATAAACACCGGATCTTCGATGTCATGGAAGATCTGAACCGGCCAATGACGATTCCGGATCTGGCCGGAAAATCCGGTTTGGATGAACGGTATCTGAGGGAATGGCTGGGGATCGTGGTGACCGGAGGGATTATTGAATTGTCCGCTGATTCTTCCGGGGAAGATCACTATTTTCTTCCCCCGTCCCATGCCGGAGTTCTGACCCGGAAGGCCGGGAGCAACAACCTGGGGGTATACACCCAGGAAATTCCTTTGCTCACACTTTCGGCCCTTCAAGGGGTGGAGCAGGGATTTATCACGGGAGAGGGAGTCCCGTTCTCCGCCTATCCGGATTTCCAGGCCTTTATGTCTGAACTGGCCGATGCCAAGCATGAGCAGACCCTGATTCAGAATTTTCTTCCCTCTGTGGATGGGGGGAAGCTGATTTCCCGCCTGGAAAAGGGCATCCGGGTCTGCGATCTGGGCTGCGGCCAGGGAGTGGCTCTCAACCTCATGGCCCGGGCTTTTCCCCGGTCCGAGTTCATGGGCATGGACAACCATGGAGAGGCGATTCAGCGGGCCCGGTCCTCGGCACAGGATCTTTCAAACGTAAACTACCGGGTTCTGGACGCGGCCCGGCTAAAAGAGGATCAAGAATTCCGGCATCAATTTGAGTATATCACGGCCTTTGATGCGATCCACGACCAGTCCCATCCCCTGCAGGCCCTGGAATCCATCCGCCATATGCTGTCGCCCGGGGGGCTTTTTTCCATGGTGGATATCAAGGCCGGGTCCCGGCACCGGGACAACCTGGATCATCCCATGGGGCCTTTTCTTTATACGGTCAGCCTGATGCACTGCATGCCCGTGGGCCTCAATGACCGGGGCAGGGGCTTGGGCATGATGTGGGGAAAGGAAAAGGCCCTGGCGCTTCTGGCCCGGGCCGGGTTTGACCGGGTGGAAGTCCTGGACATCCCCAATGACGGGTTTAACCTCCATTTTTTATGCAGGGGATAGAAGATGGATTCTCCCGTATCTATACACAAGCTATCAGCCAGGGGGATCTAAGATGGCCGAAAACGGCAGGTTTTCAAATCCAGTGATTTCAAAAAGAGTGATTCACCTGGGGATCGGGCAGCCGGACCCGGATCTGCTACCTTTGACTGAACTGGAAGAGGCGGCATCTTTGGGCCTGAAAACGGATGACCGGTCCTTTCTCAACTACGGCTCCGGAAAAGGGAATGAGGATTTTCTGGAACTTCTGGCCCGGTTCCTCACCCATCAGTATCCGGATCCGGTTCAGCCGGACCAGCTCTTTGTCACCAATGGAAATTCCCAGGCCCTGGATCTGATCTGCACCCTGTTCACCCGGCCCGGAGACACCGTTCTGGTGGAAGAGCCCAGTTTTTTCCTGGCCTTTAAGATATTTGGAGACCACGGGCTGAACCTGGTCAGCATCCCAGTGGATGAAAACGGACTGGTCATCCATGAGGTCAGGGAAAAACTCAAGACATCAAATCCGGCCTTTCTCTATACCATTCCCACCTATCACAACCCGGCCGGCGTGACCCTGTCCAATCAGAGGCGAAGGGAACTGGCTAGGATCTGTTCGGAACACCAGGTTTTAATTGTGGCGGACGAGGTATACCATTTTTTAAATTATACCGGAGAAGAGATCCTTCCCATGGGAAGCCTCTGTGGTGACTGCCCCCTGATTTCCCTGGGTTCCTTTTCCAAGGTACTGGCACCCGGGCTGAGGCTGGGGTGGATTCATGCCCGGGCCGATCTGGTGGAAAAACTGGACCGGTCCGGGCTGGTTCTCAGCGGAGGAGGCCTGAATCCCTTTACTTCCCGGATCGTCAACGCATTTATGGAGAAGGGATTCCTGGCTGCCAACATTGAAAAATTGAAACAGATATATTCCCAAAGACGGGATTTTTTATGCGGGCAGCTGGAGCAATATCTAAAGGGCCGGATCCGGTTTTATGTTCCCGGAGGCGGATACTTTGTCTGGGTGCGGCTGCCCGATCATGTGGATGCTTCTGCATTGCGAAAAATTGGTCTGGAATGCCGGGTGGATTATTTTGCCGGAAAATTGTTCTCAAGCCGAAACGGACTGCACAATTATATCCGGCTTTGTTTTGCCTATTATCCTGAAAAGGATCTGGCAAAGGGGGTGCGCCGTCTGGCAGATGCCTTTGCCCGGTTCGATGAATCCTTAAATTAAAGGGAAAAGAATGGATATCCCCATAGATTTTGATTCCATTACCCGGCTTTTGGAAGGGTCGGCCCGGCAGGGACGGTATTTCCTGTACGAAGATGAGGTATATCGCCTCCTGGCCCGGTCCGGAGCGGAGACTCCGCCCGGGAGCCGGATGATTCAAAAGGGGGACCGCCTTTCCGACGAGGATCTGACGGCCATTCCCGGCTCCCGGACCGTGCTTAAAATCGTTTCCCCCATGATTGTCCACAAGACAGAGGTGGGTGGGGTCTCCATCGTGGAAAAGGATGCCCATAAGATCCGTTCCGCGGTCCGGCGGATGTTCCATGAAGTCCCGGAAAATTACGCCCGATGGATCCGGGATCAGCCCCGGGAAATTCCGGATTCCTACAAGGGTCTGGACCATGACGGACTGGTCCGGGCCGTGGACCGGGACATCAAGGGAATCCTCCAGGTCCAGTTCATGCCCCCGGATTCCGAGGCTTTCGGCAATGAACTCATCGTTGGGCTTCGCCATACCCGGGAATTCGGCACCATTCTGAGCGCGGGCCTGGGAGGGACCGATACCGAACTCTATGCCCGGCGGTTCAGAAAGGGGCAGGCCATTGTGGCCTGTTCCATTCATATGAACGACGGCAGGAGGTTTTTCGAAATCTTCAAGCAGACCATCTCATACCGGAAGCTTGCCGGGCTGACCCGGGGACAGAGGCGGATTGTCACCGACGGCCAGCTCATTGAATGTTTTGAGTCCTTTATCCGCATCGGCAGGTTCTATTCCCCCCTGAACCCCAAGGCCCCTTTTGTGATTGATGAGTTGGAGATCAATCCCTTTGCTTTTACAGATTATCTCATGGTTCCCCTGGACGGACTGTGCCGGTTCTCAGACCCGGGTTCCCGGCCGGCAGGAAGGCCCGTGGCCGGGATTCACAGCCTGCTCCATCCCCGGACCATGGGAATCATCGGGGTATCTGTCAGGCGAAGGAACTTCGGCCGGATTATCCTGGACAATGTTCTGGCCGAGGGGTTCCCCAAAGAAGACCTGGTCATTTTCCGGGAGGGGACAGAAGAAATCAAGGGGATTTCCTGCCTGCCCCGGCTTTCGGATCTGGACCGGAAATTGGACTTATTGATTGTGGCTGTGGGGGCCAAAAAGGTTCCAAACCTGGTGGAAGAGATTCTCCGGCTGGATGCGGCAAGGTCGGTGATGCTCATCCCTGGGGGCATGGGGGAGACTGAAGAAACCCGGGGCAGGGCCGAACAGGTGGGGCTGAAAATTGAGAAGAGTCATTCCCGGGACAAGGGGGGGCCTGTATTTCTGGGGGCCAATTCCATGGGGGTGATTTCCAAACCGGGCAGATACGATACCTGGTTTATTCCGGAGGAGAAATTGCCCAAGCAGAGGGGGAATCCGGCTTGCCGGGCCGCCCTGATCAGCCAGAGCGGGGCGTTCATGCTCCTTCGCACCCACCAGAGACCCGAGCTTGCCCCGGCCTATATGATCTCCATGGGCAACCAGACCGACCTGACCCTGGGGGATATGATCCATTATTTTAAAGATTCCGACCAGGTGGATGTGATTGCTGTTTATGCCGAGGGGTTCAAGGACCTGGACGGTCTTGAATTCTGCCGGGGGGTTCGGCAGGCCGTGCTGGCGGGAAAAGAAGTGGTTTTCTATAAGGCGGGGCGTACCCCGGAGGGAAAGGCGGCAACGGGGAGCCATACCGCATCCCTTGCCGGGGACTATATGGTCTGCGAAAGCTGCGTGTCCCAGGCCGGGGCCGTGGTGGCCAGGAACTTCACGGAATTCCAGGACCTCATGCTCCTGGCCGAAACCCTGGGCCGAAAACAGATCCGGGGAAGGCGTCTGGCCGCCGTGTCCGGGGCAGGATTTGAGGCTGTGGGTATGGCAGATTCCATCCAGTCCGATGATTTCCAGATGGAATTGGCTGAATTCGGGGGCAAGACCCGGGAGAGAATCGCCAAGGTCCTTGAAGCCAAAGGCCTGGAAGATCTGGTGACCCTGGCCAATCCCCTGGATATCAATCCCGGTGCCGACGATCTCACCCATGCCGAAATTACCGGGATACTGGTCCGGGATCCCAATGTGGATGCCGTGGTTCTGAGTCTGGATCCCATGTCGCCTGCCATGAAGACCCTGGAAAAAAGCCGGGGGTATGACATGAACCATGAAAACGGGATTCTGAACCTGATCACAGACCTTGCCCAAAGGAGTTTGATCCCCATTGTCACGGTGGTGGACGGGGGCCGCCTCTACGATCCCCTAAGGGATGGAGTCATGGCCCGGGGGGTGCCTGTATTCACGACCTGCGACAGGGCCGTGGCCGCCCTGTCTCTTCATATCCAGGGCCGGCTGAGGGCCCATGCCATCCGGTCCTGCCGGGACAAGCCCGGAGCCTGATCCAAAAGAAGTTGGGACACAGATTTTATATTTTAATTGATTTCAAACCTATCCATTGTATAATCGGGCCATGTTTGACTCGATAAAGAAGTATTTGGAAAAGGCCAAAGAAGAGGCATCAAAAGAGTATGTTATCCGTGGAGCCCGGTCCGGACCGGATCCCTCAAAGGGGGAATCCGATGACAGCCTGTCCGGGCCCTGGATCGGTGTGGACCTGGACGGCACCCTGGCCGTCTATGACAACAGCTCATCCCTTGATACGGTGGGAGAGCCTGTTCCGGCCATGGTGGCCCTGGTCAGAAAGATGATCAACAACGGGATCCGGGTAAAGATCTTTACGGCCCGGGCCGTTGATCCCGAGCAGTTGCCCATTATCCGCAAATGGCTGAAAACCCATCAACTGCCTGAGCTTGAGATTACCAATATCAAGGACTATCATATGCTCAAGCTTTATGATGACAGGGCTGTCCAGGTGGAGAAAAACACCGGACGCCTCATTACCGACACCGGGCAGGAATAGATTGGCCTGTCCGGAAAAAAGAATCGGAGATATTTAATTTATGCCGAAAAATATAATTTTTCAGGGAGAACAACCAGGATGAGGTATATTTACTATATTGCCGGGATCATCGTCATCTTTTCCGGGCTGGCCGTCTATGGTCTCATCACCCCCCGGGTAGAGATTTCCAAGCCGGCCGTTGTGATCAATGACAGGATCATTACCGAGTCGGAACTTGAGGGACTGATGAAAACCAAACCCTATTACATGACCCGGGATGAGTTCATTGACTCGGTCATCACCCGGCAGCTTTTGATCCAGGAGGCGGTCAAGGAGGAGATCAATAAGGAGGAGCCCTTCCGCAGATCCGTGGAAAATTATTATGAGCAGTCCCTGATCAAAATTCTTCTGGATAGAAAGCTGAACTCCCTTGAGGTGGAGGTCGGGCAAGGGGAAATCGAAAAATATCAGAAACTGGCCGGCAGCCGGGTGGTCATCTCTAAATTCGGGTATAAATCTGTTGAGGATGCAGAGGCCGGCAAGGATCAAACCCCCCAGAAAATAGAATCCGATTTTGTCGATATTTCAGATGAACTGAAATATATTGTTTTGGGGCTGGACAAGGGGGAGTCGTCAAAACCCGTGGTGTCGGGTATGGGCGTCATGGTTTACCGGCTTGACGAGATTATTGCCCTGGAAGAGGTTTCCTCCGGGATCCGGGAGACGGATGAGAAGCACATCTCTGACTTTATCCGGGATAAGAAAAGGGAGGCTCTCATGGAAAAATGGACCCGGAAATTAAAAGAGAACGCCGAAATCTGGAGGGAAAAATGAACGGCCAGCAAAAACGCAAAATTTATTTTATCAACAAGGACCTCCAGGGAAAGTTCATCTTTAATTACTTCATACTCCTGACCCTGGGAAGTATTCTTTTTGTGGGGATATTCAGTTTTTTTTCCTCAAATACCCTTTCCATTGTCTATGAGAACTATCATCTCCACCTGGGGACAACCCCGGGGATCCTGTTCAAAAAAATCCTGAGCACCCAATGGCTTTTCATTGTCATCGGCGGGGTTCTGATCTGTTTTATCACCCTGCGTTTGACCCACAGGATTGCCGGTCCCTTTTACCGGTTTGAAAGGGCCCTGGATGAGATGATCGGGGGAGATATTTCAAGAACAGTGGTTCTCAGGGAAAAGGATGCGGGAAAAGACCTGGCGGAAAAGATCAATGCCTTTAATTCAAGGCTTTCGGAAAACCTCTTTTTTATCGAGGAACTCAATTCAAAGATCGCCATTTCATCCCGGCAGATTGAAAATGAACTGGGGGAGGATGACAGGGAAAAATTCGCCCAACTCCTTGAAACCATAAGGGAAAGCCAGAAAAATATTGAAGTCACGGTAAATGAGTATTCATTCAACACCAGCCCCAGACTCTGAAACGGGTCCTGCCCCCGGAGGCCGATCTGTCTTAAAGCTCTGCAGGATGGTTCTGTTCCTGGTGCTGGCCTGGGCATCCCAGGGCTTTGCATTTGAGCTTCACTCCAGGTATGCCGTCATTACCTACGATGATCCGGCTGACTTGAGACGGTTCAACGATGAACTTTACATGGGCGGAGAGCTGAGAAGCCTGGTCAAGCGTCAGGGAAGCGAAACCGTTGAACAGGAGGTGGCGGCCAAGTTCAATGTCATCGTTGAAAAGGCCATGGCGGTCCTGGATATGTATCCTGCCCCCCTGAAATTTTCCATCGTGATCCTTCCCCATACCCGGGCCGTGAAAAAGGCCTTTAAGGAGATTTACAATGTGGAGGTGGATTATATTGCCTTTTATTCCCCCCATTTGAACCGGGTGTTTTACTCGGCCAATAACGGCCGTTTACGGGTTACCTGCCACGAGATCGGCCATGTGGTGGTGGAGAATTATTTCAAGATTTCTCCTCCCCAGAAAATTCATGAAGTTATGGCCCAGTATGTGGAGAAGCATATCAACGACTAGGTCTTTGAACGAATCTTCACCCATCTGCGGGGTTGCAGCAGGATTCTATAACTGTTTTTAAAATAAAATTCCGATTACCGCCGGGAGGAGCAAAAATTTTGCGCTCATTCTCGAAAATCATCCATGATTTTCTCCGAGGAGGGATCCCTTCTCCTGGGTTGTCCTGCCGCCCGATCCAATCCGCGAAAACCTTCGCTCTTCCCTGGAACTGCGCAGAGTCCAAATATACGAAAAAAATAAAGGACATATTTTTGAGAACAGCTATAAGATCTTCACGTACAATAGCACGTTCCGGTCATAGAATCCTTTGGGCCTTGCACCTGGGCAAGTTTTCGTTAAAATGGTCATCAATTTGTTTTTTCTAATTTCCGGATTCTCTGCCGGGCCTTTTTATTACCCGGATCAACATAAAGGGCCTGTTCATATTTTTCACGGGCCTTGTACAGGATTCCCTGGCGTTGATACAGATCGCCTAGGGTGATTTTTATACCCGGATTTTCCGGCATGGCCGTTTCCGCCTTTTCCATGACGGCCATGGCATTTTTCATATTGTTCTGGCGCATAAAGAACTGAAGGATTTTATAGTAGGCCCAGGGACCTTCATCCCCCTTTCCCAGAAGATCGAGGATATCCAGATGGATCCTGGCGGCCTCCTGTTTTTTGCCGATGGTATATAAGAACTGGGCAAAGGAAATCATGGGGCCGGGCCGGTCGGGAATGGCTTCTCTCATCCTGTCCAAATCAATGCCGGACAGGATCATGGCGCTCAATACCTTGTCCACGTATTTTTTATCCAGTTCCAGGGTGGTTCTCATGGCCTGGATTCCCCTGCCGGCCTGGCCGTTCTTCAACAGCCATGTACCGTATTGAAAGGAAAACTCAGGAAGGGTGGGGGTGTATTCTGCACTCAGGCGGAATGCGGTCCCCGCCTTTTGGGCCAGGCCCTGTTCATTATAGAACAGGCCCAGTCGTTTCAAATACCAGGAATTTAAGGGATCAAGGCGGACTGCGGCCCTAAAGTTTTCCCGGGCAGCCGGAATGTCCTTTTTCAGCCAGGCCGTATTGGCCAAGATGAACCTGGGCTCTGCCCGCAGAGGATCGTACCTGGATGCGGACCGGGCAAGATTCTCGATTTTTTCCAGGACCCTAGGATTGGGTTTCTTGTCCATGTCCATGCCCCGGATGGGATAAAGATAAACCAGTCCCAGGAGATGGCAGATCTGGAAGACAATTACGGCCAGGGCAAACAGACTCCCCGTAAAGATAAACAGGTTTTTTCCAAAACCGGGGCCGACAACGGGAAGGCGGGTCAGTGCGTTTCTCTGCCTGATATTGGTGTGGGCCGCAGACACGGCCAGGCCGGCCATGAAGAAAAACCAGAGGCCGTTGGCTCCCACCTGGAGGTTGAAATCCGTGAAGCTGTGAAATAGAATGGAGACCATTCCTGTCAGGCTTCCCATGTAAAGGTAAATGGAAAATGCATCCCTTCGTTTTAAAAAAGCCCTGTAGGTTGTCGTGAAAAGGGTGATCAGGAAAGCTGCGGCCAGGCCGAAGCCCAGGATCCCTCCCTCCACCAGCAGTTCAATATAGTCGTTATGGGCATGGCTCAATGACATCCTGTCCACCAGGGTTTTGTACGGGGGATAGATATGGATGAAACTGCCCATGCCCGAGCCGGTCAGTTTAAAGTCCCTGATGATGCGGCTGCTGTCTTTCCAGAAATCAAGACGTCCCTCATGGATGACGCCGCTTGATTTTTTCAGGACGGCAAAACGCTCCAGGATCTGGTCCCATCCAAACCATCCCACTGACAGGGCCGCAATCATGATGACCAGGATAAGGAGAAGGCTGTTTTTCCGGCTGATTTTCCGCTTGATCATCAGGCAGGCAAATACTCCCAGGGCAAGAAAGGTGGAGATCATCCCCCCCCGGGACAGGCTTACAAAGATGGATACCACGATCAAAAGGGCGGAAGTTCCGATAAGAATATGGATGTTTGCCTTTTCCTGGCTCAGGATTTCGACGATTCCCCGGAAAAAAGAGGTCTTGCCGATCCTGGGCCGGTAAAAGAAAAACAGGGCCAGGACCACGGGAAAGATCATCTCCATGAGCCCGGCATAGTGGTTGTGGTTGATATACGGCCCCATGACAATGGAGTTGTCAGGCGTGTATCGGAACCAGAGGGCCATGTCCTGGGTAAGGTAGAACTGGAGGATGGAAGAAAAGGCCAGGAGCCCGCCGAAAACGGCCATGGAAAATGTCATGGCCTGGAGGTTTTCCTTTTCCTTGAGTACCTGGACGGTAAGAACATAAAAGGCCGCATAGGTGGCGTATCGGAAAAATTGGAAGAGGGTGGCCTTGGGATGAACGGAAAGACTCATCCAGGTCTGGGCCTCCATGAGGCCGGCAGCTTGGGAGTGAATGGAAAAGGCATGGGGGGAGAGCATTTTCAATAGACTCGGGGGGAGGGGGACAAGCTGGAAAAGAATGAAAAAAAGGAAAATCAGAAGGGGAATAAACCCCGGTACCCTGTAAAGGTCCTCCTGTTTCCATAGAACCGGGAGGAAAAAGAATAAAAGACCAATGGCGGTCAGGATTTCCATGACGGCATAGGACCAGGGTTCCCTGGATCCAAAGGCCAGGGGGGTAAAGATGACAAGGAAAAAGAGTAGAAATCTGGGAAGTCTGGGAATGGTACGGATCAAAAAAATCATTTCCCTGGGCTCACAGCCATGTGGATTGGAAGCAAGGGGCGTTTCACGGTTTAACCCTCGGAAGAGTAATAATAATCCCCGTAGTTGTAATAATATCCGCTCTTCTTTGCGCTGAACCGGTTCAGGACCAAACCGGTGATCGGGGCTGAGATATCCGTAAGTTGTTTTAGGCCCTTTCCGAGTATCTCATGGGTGGTCTGGCCGGCCCAGGTCACGATGATGACACCATCCACGTATTGGCTCAGAAGCACCGGGTCTGTAACACTGGCCACGGGCGGGGTATCGATAATAACCATGTCATACCGGGCGCAGGCTTTATCCAGAAGGGTTTTTACCCTGGAAGAGCTTAAAAGCTCGGACGGGTTGGGCGGAATCGGACCTGAGGGGATGATGTTCAACTGGGTTTCCTTGTACGGAACAGCGATCTTTTCATCTTCCCCGTCGATTCCGGCCAAAAGGGAACTGAGTCCCGTGCTGTTTTCCAGACCAAAGTTCTTGTGCTGGGTGGGGCGTCTCATGTCCGCGTCAATGATGAGAACCTTTTTGCCGGCCTGGGCAATGGTGGCCCCCAGACAGGAACAGACAGAGGATTTTCCCTCGGACGGGGTCATGCTGGTGACAAGGATGATCTTGGGAGGCTTGTCTGCAGAGGAGAGAAGGATGGATGTCCTCAATCCCTTGAAATTCTCCGCTGCCATGGAAGAGGAATCATTGAGAATATTTTCCACAAGACTCTGTTTTTTGTGTTCGAACAGATCAATGGTGGCAATGACCGGGAGATCAAAGTTTTCCTCCACATCTTCGGGGGTTTTAATGGTGTTGTCCAGGTACTCCAGGAAAAAGGCCAGTCCGATGCCGCCGAAGAGTCCCAGAATCAGCCCCAGCAGGATGTTTCTCTTTTTCCTGGGGGTGGCGGGAAATTCCGGGATCTCGGCCTCTTCAATGACCCAGACATTGACGGGCTGGCTCTGCTCGGTAATCCCCTTTTCCTTCATCTTTTTGACCAGGGCATCGTAGAGGAACCGGTTGGTTTCCACCTTTCTTTTCAGAATCTCCAGCTGGATGGATTTTTCTCCCAGTTGAGATGCCTGGAACTTGGTCTGGTCCAGGAGTTCCTTTAAATCCCTTTCATTGGAGACGGCCAGCTGATATTCGTTTTTAATGGTCTGGACCGCCTTTTCCAATTCCTTTGATTTTTTCTTTTCCAGGCTGGAAAACTCGTTTCTGGCCGTGATCATCCTGGGATGTTTGGGACCGTATTTCTTTGAAAGTTCGGATATCTTTTGTTCCGCTGCCAGGATGGCCTTGTTGATGGATTCCACAGAGGTATTTTCAACAATGAGCGGTATGGTTTCCAGTTTTTCTCTGGAGATGTTCCGGATCTGGCTGTAAACGGCGGAGAGTTCTTTTCTCCGGGTCTCTGCCTGGGTCAGATTTTTTGAGAGATCAGAGAGCCTTTCCGGCAGAACCGTGAGCCGGTCTTCAACGGTGATAATATCATGTTTTCTCTTGTAATCGTTGAGATTTCTTTCGGATTCTTCGAGATTTTCCCGCTGAATCTCGGCCTTTTTCTTCATCCAGCCGATGCTGTATCCGGACACCTCCATCTGCATTTCCACAAGCTCGTCAATATAGGCCTGGGCAACGGAGTTGATCACCTTGGTGGCAACGGCGGGATTGGCAGACATGAAACCGATCTCCACCACCCTTGAATTGGCCACAGGCTCGGCAGAGATCCCCGCCTGGATCACCTGCTCCAGCTGCTGGGCCTTGGTCAGGGGAACCCTTCCTTCAACCGGCGCCCCCTGACCGGGCTGGTCAAATATCTTTTCCAGGCCGGCCATCTCCTTTAAGGAGGAGATCTTTTCCTTGACCCATGTCTTGAACATGGCCGTATATGAGGGTTTTTCCTCTGTTTTGAATATGAGTCCGTAAAAGGATTCCGGGTTCAGGGATTTGACCACTTTTTTCACCACGGCCGCGCTCTTGATCAGCTGGTACTGGGTTTCCAGAAATTCCGGATCATAGGGGGAATACCGGTAGGAACTGGTCAGGGAACTGGAGGTGTCTTTTTCGATCAAGACCTTGGTGGATGCCCGGTACATGGGAGTTGCCGTGAACGTGGCAATCACAACCACCACCAGGGTTAAAATGAAAAAGGTCAGGATGGTGGCCTTTCTTTTTTTGACAATCCGAAAATAATCCCGTAGGTGGATCTCTTTTTCAACCATGGCTACCACAGGCTTTCAGGGACAACGATAACGTCATCCGGGAGAACCGGCTCGTCCATTTTCACCTGCTCAAAGATTCGTTTTTCATTGTTTACGGTTCTGATGATTTTCACCTTTCCCTTAGCCGCTATCTTTGAAAATCCCCCGGCCTTGGTAATGGCCTTGATTACCGTGACATCGGATTCGTACTTGTATGAGTCGGGTTTATTGACCTCTCCGGAGACATAGTAGGTTCTTGCCTTGGAAATATAAATAGAGTCGTCGCCCTGGATCTGGAGATTCAAAGAGGTGTCCCCCTTTTTAATGAGTTTTTCCAGATCCACCAGGATTTCATCCTTTTGGGAGCTTCCCTTTCGGGTCCTCTTGATAATGGCTGAGGAGCCTGCATCCGGGGTCAGGCCCCCGGCTTTTGAGATGAATTCCAGGAAGGTGACTTTTCCCCTCAGCTCGTACTGGCCCGGATTCCTGATCTGGCCGAGGATAACGGCCTGTCTGCTCCTGTGTTCTTTGATAAATACATCCACCTGGGGGGCCACCAGGTAGCCGTCGGCCAGAAGTTCTTCGATTCTCATTGAAATCCGGGACACGCTCATGTCCCGGACATTGATCTCCCCGATCAGGGGAACCCGTATGGTCCCGTCCGAGGAGACCCTCACCGTTGTGGACAGGTCTTCGTTTTCATAGACCTTGATCTCCAGAATATCCCCTTCGCCCACCTGGTAGTCCTGGGCATGGGCATCCAGGGGAACCAGGAAAAAAGAGATGAATATGAAGACCTTGAATATGAATCTCATCATCATTTCTAACTATAGGGAGAGGCTGGCTCTCAGAATCAGGGTATGGCTGGTATAGTCATTGAACTGGATATTGGAGTCATTGGTCGTCCAATAGTAGGCAAAATCAAAGAACATCCATTCCCTGGGTTTATAGCGGAGAACGGGGCCAATGGTCAAATAGTTGTCTTCCCGGTCAATGCCGTTGTACTCATCCCTTTCCAGGCTGGCGTTCAGGGTTCCTGTCCATTTTTCATTGAACCTCTGAACAATCCCGATATCCACGCCGGTGGCATAAAAACTGGTGGCTCCGGATGTATCCGATTCGTTGAACTTTCTGAAGGCATTGACCTGGATACTTCTTTTGGCGCTTAAATTGTGCTGGGCCTGGAGTTCAAAGGAAAACCCGTCCTGGTCCGTTAAGCCTCCGTTGTCGAAATCCTTATTGATATATCCCAGTTTGAGGCGGCCCCGGGTCTTGGCCGTCATGGCCCAGTTGACGCCGGCATAGTACCGGTTCTCTGAACTGTCAAGGAGATCGTCCTGGTCAAAATCGATCAGGGCATGGGCATATTGGACAAAGAGGGAGGTCTTGGGCCAGAATTTGTAAAAGGCATAGAGGTTGAAGGAGTTGTCCATCCTGTCCCTGTACCGGTTGACATCTTCTTTATAGTCCAGGTAGTAATTGGAATAGTCAAACCTTAAGGTAAGCTTTTCAGACGGATCATAGGTGGTGATAAAATCGAGCAAATTGCTCTGGTATCTGTACAATGTGTCGGTGAGGCCGTCTCCGCTGATATCCTCCTTGTCTTTGAACAAATCGATCAGATCAAAGGAAAGGCCGTTGTTTAAATTGTACTGGTACATGGCCTCTGCCTTGTGGTTGAAGTGGTCGTGTTCGGAATTATTTCCATAGAGGACCACTTCCGGAGAGTAGAGGGCGTATGCCTGGTATCTTCTGGCCGCCTTGGGCTTCACCCGGCTGAGCTGAAGCCCGCCCGGAGATGTGGTCCGGGTGTCAATGGATAAAAGTTTTTCCCGGTTGGCCGGAACAGCCACCCAGAGCCCCGGTGTGATCGTGGTAATAAAGTCGTCTTTTTCATTGGACTCAGTGATAAACAGGTTGTCTGTCCATCTTTCTTCGACGGTTAAAAACGGATGAAAGGTTCCGCCTTCCCGGCCGAAAATATCTGCGGTAATTCCTTTTTCATCGGTGACCGGAGTTCCTTCCGACTGCCCCGTAGGGATGGATGCGGAGGAATCTGACTGGCCGACCGGAACCGTCTCTGATGCTGCCTGGCTTGCCGCAACCGGAAAAAAGAGCGCCAAGAAAAGCAGGGCCATTAGCTTTGGATAGATTCTTTTTTTCATCATAGAGTTTCCTGACAGGTAAATGATTATAGCAATGGGAGTATCTTATTTAAAACAAAGGGCAAATGAGCCAAGTTTTGATAATTACTTAATTCAAATGTCCGGGGGTGTCAATAGAAAAACCCTGCATGAATTTAGGAATTCAGAAAGCAGGGTTTTTCTTAATCAAAGAATCGGTACAGCGGGCAAAGGCTATCCGCCTGCTGAATATTTGGGCTGCTTTTCCTTTTCGTCACCCCGTTCAAGGGGCTCGGCAAGGGTAAAACCCAGTCCCTGCTGGAGGCATTGAGCCTGGGTAACCTCATCCCGGGTCAGAAGATTGCCTTCAACCGCGGCATTGGCGGCCTGATTCATGAGGCTTTTGGGGATGGGGCTGTCTCCGGTCTCTGTGGCACACTGGCATAAGAGCTCCAGGTCTATTTTGGCTTTTGAACTGAAAATTCCGGAAAGTACGGAATAGGGATTGAAGTTAAAACCGGGGCCTGCTGCGGTCTTCAAAATTTCGCAGGCAGGGGCTTTCTGGTCCATGGCTTTTTTTATGGCGGTTTCCAGTGCCTCTTCTTCACTGAGGGTGTAGCCGTAGGCATCGGTTTTTTGGGGGGATCGGATGGCCGTCAGATCCTTTATAAAAGATTCTTCCCAGCTGTTTTTTTCTTCCTGGGCCAGGCCTGAAGAACAGAAAACCGTCAAGACCACAAAGATTGCCAGAACCGGTAGTAAATGCTTCATTTTATCCTCCAATGAACGATAGTGTATCCGTTTTGCTGTTAATAGCTTATGTGAAGTAGCAATGCAACATCGGTGCCAGAGCATTTTAAGATTTTTTTTCAGCATCCCCTTCCAGATTCTCCAGGAAAGACAATATCTCCATGGGGTTATTGTCTTTTCGGGTGCCGAATGGGTTAAAGGAAATCCCGGTCTGGTAGCGGTAGCTCTGTTCGGGGTTTTTCGAGATCCATCTAATGCTGGCATTGATTTCCCAGGTTTTGTCATTGCCGGGAATGTTCAATTTGACAATCACGGCCTTGCCCGGGGTGAGGCGCTCATGGCAAAGGAACTTTGCCCCTCCTTTGCTCAGGTCAACAACCGGAAAGTAGTCGTCAGAGTATTTTTCCTTAAATGAGAAAAATGATCTTTCCCTGTAAAAAAGCGTGGTTCCGGGAATGCTGAACCGCTTGCAGTCTCTTTTTTTCAATTCATGACCTCTCAACTATTCCATAATTTTCCATTATCTGTATCCCTTTGCCTGGGTATTGTAAAGCCGGGCGTATTTTCCTTCCATCCGGATCAGGTCCTCGTGGCTTCCCTGTTCAACAATCCGGCCCTGGTCCATGACCAGTATCCGGTCGGCCATCTTTACCGTGGAATACCTATGGCTGATGATCAGGGCGGACCGGTCCCGGATCAGGGCCCTGAGAGTGGAAAATATGGCCATTTCCGTTTCCGGATCCAGGGCGCTGGAGGGTTCATCCAGAATCACGATCTCGGCATCCCTGAAAAAAGCCCTTGAAATGGCCATCATCTGCCACTGGCCCATGCTGAGTTCTTCTCCGGATGAAAACCAGCGGCCCAGGAGGGTTTCATATCCCCGGGGCAATCCGCAGATCTTTTCATGGATATTGGTCTGCCTTGCCGCAGACTCTATCCGGTCCGGGTTTTTCCCCTGACTGATATCCCCAAGTCCGATATTCTCTTTGGCGCTCAGATAGTAATGGATATGATCCTGGAAAACCACACTGATCTTTTTTCTGTACTCAGCCGGATCGAAATTTTTGATGTCCTCCCCGTCAAGAAAAATTTTTCCATGGCAGGGATCATAAAGCCGGGTAAAAAGTTTTACAATTGTAGATTTTCCTGAACCGTTTTCGCCGACCAGAGCAATTATTTCCCCAGGCTTTAAGAAAAAGTTTACACAATCTAGGATATTTTTTCCATAGTTTTGGTAAAAAAAGTTCACATTTCGAAATTCAATTCCGGTTTTAACTTTTCCCGGAATCGCAGCGGGAGACAGCGGAGATTTGATGGCCGGTTCCAGTCTGAGAAACTCATAAAGATGGGACAGGAAAAGATTGTCCTCATACATCTGTGCCCCGGTTTCCAGAAGGGTTTTCAAAAATCCAAGTCCCCGCTGAAAGGCCTGAAAATACATGACCATATCACCCAACGTGATTTCCGCCCGGGCGGTCTGCAATGCAATATAGGCAAAGGAGCCAAAGACACAGATAACCGAGCTGGCCTGGGCAATGAAGTCTCCCATGGCCCGTCTTTTTTCCAGCCGGAGTTTTTCCTTTTTCAGAATTTTCCGTATGGCCCTGAAGCGGTCAATGAAATGGGGGCCCAGGTTGAAGAGCCTGAATTCCTTGGCATGGGCATCCCCGGTGAGCATCCAGTTAAAATAGCTTGCCCGCCTCTCCTCTTCGGTCCGTTTTTCCTGCCAGGCATAGATTTTTTTAGAGTATTTCAGCCTCAGGAGAATGCCGGGGATGGAGGCCAGGACCAGGATAACAGGAAGAACAGGGTTGAACAGGAAGAGGAGCCAGAAAACAGCGGCAAAGGAAGCTCCGCTCTGACCTGCGGCAAACAATCCGTTGACAATGTTTGTGGGCCGAAAAGGCCCCTCCTGCTGGGCCCTGAACAGGGTGTCCCGGTACTGGGGAGATTCGTAAAAGTCAAGATCCACCCGGATGGACTGTCTGTGAATGACGGAGTACATATGATCGGCAACGGTGAGGCTCTGGGCCTTTTTCAGGTAATCGGCCGTGAAGTTGAACAGGGCCGTCAAAAGGCCGATGCCGCAGGCAAGCCCGACATAACCGAGCACCTTTGCAAAAGCCGGATCGAACAGGCCTGCCGGGGGAGATGAAATCAGCCCGGTCACCGAATCAATGATCAACTTGACCAGGTAAAGGGATGCCAGGGGCAGAAAGCCCAGGACAATGACCGTACAGCCGGAAAGCAGGGCATGCCGGGGAGATGCCTGCCAGACGAACCTTAAAGCCCTGTCAATCCGGACGGCATTTTTAAGCTTGGTCTGTAAAGAGTTGATGCCCATTTGAGGTAAAAAAAAGGAAGGAAAAAAGACAGAGAGTGCTATGCACTCTCTGTCTTCAGAAGAACCGCTAAAATAAATTCAGGTTAAAATGCTAAACAGTTTTTTTCCGTCCCAAGGCTCCCAGGCCCAGCAATCCAAGACCGAAAAGAACCATGGTTGTTGGTTCCGGGACAGGAGACGGATCAAGATCGCTACTTCTATCTGTATCCAGGCGGAATCTGAAGGAAGTTATTAGCTCATCAAAGTTAATATCCAGCCGACCCCATAGATCCCCCACCGGATCATCCGGGGTTACTGAAATTGCATTTGAGAATTTCCAGGAATACCCGTCTGAATCTCCTTCGGAAAGGGCTGTATCCGGGTCTGGATCCTTATTACCGTCCCACCAGCCTCTGAAAGATCCCTCTGTATCAGCAAAGCCGGTAGAATCGTTGCCGTCAAACCAGTCAAATATATCGAAAAAGATCAATGCCCCGGTAGTGTCATATGAAGCATTGTATGCATCAATATAAATGGCTGAAACCGCCTGTGTTGAGTTGAAAGTCCAGGAGCCGCTGAAGGTATCGTCTCCGGTGTAGCTCAGGGACCAATCTGTTCCGTAGTAAGCGCCTCCTGCATTCCCGGATGTGGTCGTCCAAGTTGCTGTTTGCCAGGTCCCATCTGCAAGCTGTACTCCTATCCCCATCCCGGTCATATCATCCCCGCCCACTGTAAATGAAGAGATTCCGTTAACCGTGGAAGCATGGAGATGAGTCGCAAAAACGGATATACCTAAAAATAGAACAAGTGCTAATTTTTTCATTTTCATCCTCCTGTTAACTTCCGATATTCTGAAGGGGGGCTCCGGTTTCACTGCTGCATGAGGCCATACTGGCATCACACGCAAACAGGACGCTCTCTTCCGGGTTGCTCTTCGAAATTACAATGATTTTTGGTGTTTCCCACTCTTTCTTTTCTTTCATTGCGGTCTCCTTTAACGAGTTCCTTTTATAATTTAGATCATATTTAAAACATTTTTTCTATAAATTCAATAATTTTTAAAGCAATAAACATGCCACTATTTTTGAGGAGGGTCTTTTCTGTATTCATGGTATCGTTTCAGGGTCATGTCGCAGAAATAGTTTATATGACCGTCCAGTTTTCCTGTTTCAAGGTCTGCATGGGCAGGGCACCACATGCAAAGCGAGGTGAAACTGCATTTCCCGCAGGTTTCTTTGAACTCCTGTTTGTCCGTCTTCATGGAAATCACTTTAGGGGTGAATATATTCCAGGCTTCTGAAAGTGTTCCCTTTCTCAGGTCATATGTGCACCCCCCGTTTACAAGAGAAGTGCACAGTTTGAACGTGCCGTCATAACCGACACAGCATTCATTGACTCCTGCATTGCATTTGAATATTCTATCCTTGTTCTCTTGGGTTGCACCATCCAGGCGCTGGCATTTTTTTTCAAGAGCTTTGAGTCTGACAGGATCATTTTTTTCAAGGTCAATAATTTCTTTAAAAGTAAGCCGTTCCGAGATGATTTGCCTGTTTTTTTGGGGGTTGCGGTCCAACCGTAAATGTAGAAATGGACTGAATCTGAAAGATGATTTTGACTTTTCTTGGCACCAACGTGCAATTTTTTGAAGTTCCTTGTGGTTGGATCTAAGGATAGTGGCCTTTAGCCTAACGGGGAGCCCGGCGGTTAGTAGTTTCTCAATACCTTCACAGGTTTTGTCGAAATGATTGCGGCGCGTCACAAGGGCGTGAACTTTTTTTGAGACTCCATACACCGACACCTCAATTCCCCTGGGAGGATACTTTTTGAACAATTTGATGTGTTCATTCGTAATCAGGGCCGCATTGGTATATATGGTGATTAATGCTCCTTTTTTTTTCAAATACATATAAATATCCGAAAAATCTTTCCTTAAAAGAGGCTCACCACCGCTGATCAGAAACCAGAGAGCTCCAAGTGAGACCGCTTCATCAACAATCTTTTTGATCTCTTCAAAGGATAGTTCCGATTTCATGGCTTCAACATCATCTTCAGGCAGATTGATGTAGCAGTGGGAACAGGCATTGTTGCACCTTGCAGTCAGTTCCAGAACCATAGACAAAAGGGTTCTTTTTTTAGCTGCTTTTTCCCATAACCCGTACTCTGAAAGTGAAACGGGTGTTTTAATTGTTGACCTATCCATGGGGCAGAATAATTTTTTTCAAGTGTTTCAGGACAGGAAACAAGATCCGATTAAACAAACCGGTTCTGGACCCAATGGCTGCCGGAATATTCACCAAGGGGGTGTACTTGAAAATTAATCCTTTTCCTATTATCCCATCGACAATACCTAAAACATCCTGTTTCGAATACCATCCGTCCGGACGGATATTATTATCTCCTTTGATCAGAATTCGGTTCTTATTTTTTCCTATGACCCTGTGAATCAGTATTCTGGTCTGATCCTTATTAAAAATGGCCACAATATCTCCAAATTTAATTTGTGTATCACTGGTATTGGGTTTAAGTACAATAACATTGTGGTCACGGATAAAAGGACTCATACTTAGTCCATGTCCTTTGACCTTAACCCTGTTGGAAGGGTCTGCTGCCAGAACCGCGTCCATTAACTCGTGTAATTGATATCCCGTAAGGCAGAGATCTCTCATTTGTCAGGCGTTTAAATCTTCAACAATCCCCATTCCCAAGAGCTCTTCAAGTAGTTGAACTACATCCTTTTCAATTGTGTCTGCCGGGGCTTTGTACGACTCCGACAGTTTTTCGCAGATGTATTTTACCGTTTTTTTTTTATCCAGCAGATTCCATACTGCCCGTCCTGTTTCATTCAGCGAGTATAGAGTGTCGTTGAAGTCGGCAAATCCGCTTTCAATTGGAACAATAATCAATTCATCCTCAATCTCCCTTGCAACGATTTTGTCAGAAGGCAGATAAACAGAGTCCATATTTATTTTTTTATTTGTCATGGCATCCTCACTTGATCAAACATAACCATCTTTTTTATTTTAACAACTTATCGATTAAGGGAACAATCCGACCGCTTTTATCGAACATAAGGTTATAACAGGGAATTTGCCGGGCCATATTCTCCATCAAAAGCAAAGAGCTGATCCACCAATCCTTTGTCACTATCGGCCTGACAATATATGAAAACAGGTTATGAACAATGCTTTTTATATCATCAACCGGAACGATACGATTGTCCTTCGATTTAGTAATAAAAAATAAAGCATTTAGGGAAGATGAATCTGCAGAGAATATTTGTTCCTTTCCGTGGCACCAATTCCCGTATATCTTTATTCCCGCTGGATATTCTCTGGCTATCATCCGATCATCACAGAGGATTTTACCGCCATCTGATTTAAGCATTTTTGCAAGGGTGGATTTCCCGAAACCGGAATGTCCCAGAAAAAGCATCCCTTTATTGTTAAAAACTATACCGTTGGAATGGAAAAAGCAGCCCTTGCGATCTGCAAGAAGCCTGGCAAGAAGAACCTGATCCGTCGGGAAAAGCGTTAAGGATTCAACATGACCCTTTTTATATCGATTCTGATTCATGTCGTTATGGTAAATGTCGACGCGAGTGTGGGCGTGGTTTAGAAAAGCTGTACAATATGTTTTCAGAACACCGCTGTGGATATGTATCCTTTGATATATCCATCCGTTTTTATGTCGGTAAATAGTCCAGGGAATTTTGTGATAAATTTTTTCAAAACCTTTTTTGTTGGGGGGGGGTTGTGTTTTGAAACAATGGTTGATGATGACCATATCACCACCTGTTCCCGGTTCATTTGTTTCAAATACTTTAAATTTAGGTGCAAATGTATCTTCAAAAATAGGCAGATCAGAGTTGATTTGAAAGGTCAAGCCAGCGACTTTAAAATATCGGGTATTGATTTCCACTCCGAATCTATCGTCCCGCCCCGGTCAAAACCGCCTTGGCCGTTAAAAACAATATTTTGAAATCCATTAACAGGGACCAGGTGTCAATATACATTAAATCCAGTTTCATCCACTGTTGGAAGGTGAGTTCGTTTCTATTGGGTGCGATCTGCCACAGGCAGGTCATGCCCGGCTTCATGGACAGGCGCCGCCTCTGCCAGACCGAGTATTCATCCACCTCTTTGGGGATGGGAGGTCTGGGCCCCACCAGGCTCATTTCCCCCTTGAGAACGTTGATGAGCTGAGGCAACTCGTCCAGGCTTGTTTTTCTCAAAAATCCGCCGATATGGGGGATGATCCTGGGGTCATTTTTGATTTTAAATACAGGACCGTCCGCCTCGTTCATTTCCTCCAGCTCTTTTAATAATTCATCTGCATTATCCACCATTGTCCGGAACTTGTAAACTTTAAACCGCCTGCCGTTGAGTCCCAGTCTCTCCTGGGTATAGAGGATCGGGCCCTTTGAAAAGATCTTGATGGCCATTCCGATTGCCAGGAAAATCGGGATGGATACAATCGATATTATCCCGGCACCGGCATAATCAAATATATTTTTAATGAAGAGTTCCCCCTCGTTCTGGGGTGTGGACTGGAGAACCATATTGTAAGTCCCCAGGAACTCCTCAAACCGGATGGTGGCAATATCCGGACTGTACATGAGATAGTGAATCTCCCAGTCCGGGATAATCCGGACTCGGATACCCATGCTCTCGGCCAGGGCAATATGCCGATCCCCTTTCTCAATCATCTTCAGTGGCATGGCAAATATCAGCTCGTCCACAGTATGATTTCTCAGAAATGATTCAAGATCCTGAATCAGGCCGATGACCCTATGGCCGTTTGCCACTTCCCGCCCAAGGGTTTCTTCCTGAATATCAAAACAGCCCAAGATCCGGTATCCGGTCTGCCTGTTTTGTTCCACTACTTCAATGAGATCCCTGGCCCGGGCCTTGCTGCCGATGATGAGTATATTCCGGGTATTGAGCCCGCTTTCCCGCATCTTTTTCAAAGTTTTGAAAACAAGGAATTTTGACAGACTCAGGAGACAAATGTTTAAAAGTAGGAAAATTCCCATCAATAGGCGGCTGATCCCCTGGATGTGCATCAGGTACATGGCGACGCTGACCAGGACGATTCCAAGAAAACAGGATTTTAGTATGGCTGTAAAAAACTGCCAGAAAGGCTTCTGCCTGTAGGACATGTACATGCCCGTCCATTTGAAGGCGATATACCAGGCAATGATGATCAGGAGCAGGACGATATAATAATTGGGATCGGTTGTAAGGCCCCTTAATGAGGAGGGTAGTAAAAATAATTTAATGTGGTAGGCCAGGATAAAAGATATCCCGGTAAGGGCAATATCAATCCCTTTTTGAAAATCGAGGATAAGGGGACTGTGTTCCTTAAGCATTTTTTTGTATGAATCCTTCCTTCAAGAGCCTGATGGGCCTTAATCCGTAGTGGAGAAAAGAGAGCCGGGCCGGCAGGGGGAAATGGATCCATTCCTTTGATGTGGGCTGGAAAATCAATCTGGCAGCATAGGAAAGTTTTTCCATGAATGAGTCCCTTACAGCCAGATGCAATGGGGAGAATCTTCCCGGGGCAGGTGTTTCCGGCGCAGCTGAAGTTTCCCCAAAGAAACGGTCAAGTATCGTTTCCAAATTCCTTTGAATGTCCCTGTCATTCCGTCTCTTGTGGACAAGGGGCTCCGGAACGGGGGTTGAAAAAATCTGTTTTGCGAGCAATAATCCCAAGTCAAGCATTTTCCGGCAGCGCCATCTACGGGACAGGTTTTTTACAATCTGCCAGTCAAGATCTTTTTTTCGGCTGATCAGCCGGGAAAGGGAAAAGATCTGTTCCAGGTACCACCAGTTTTCTTTTGCCCCGTGGATGCAAAGGTAGAGCAACAGGATTTCCGGAGAAAGGTTCAATACCTCCCTGTTGAGAATGGGCAATGGATGCAGATGACCAGCTATCTTTTCCAGGCCCAGAAAAGGGGAAATATATCGGCCTGACATTTCCCAGTGAAGTTCAACGATGATTCCATTGTTTTTGTGGGAAAAAATCATATGGTCTTCGGTTTGGATATATTTATCCTTTTTTTTGTCATCCAAAGAGAGTTCAGGTATCAACCCTTTATCCGTAAAAAGGTTCCAGGCCTTTACCGCATCTTTGAGGTGGACAAGAATATCCAGGTCGGAAAAAATTCGGAGCCCGGGATCCCCATATATATCCTGGGCCAGCACCGGGCCTTTAAACGGCAGCACTTTTATTTTATGGGTGCTTAAAATTGACAGGATGGAGAGCAAGAATGCCGTAAGGGATAGATTCCTGCGGGTATTGGATACGTATGCTGATTTGAATTTTGAAAGAGTATCTTTAGGAATTAAGTCTGGTATGGCTTTTTTTATGCTGAGATATACAATGGGAAGCATTCTCTGGTGAAGGGAAAATGAAAAGAATGTTTCCCAGTCCAGAGAGGGGCAAAAGCCTTGCCGTATCTGGGCACATCTTTTCTCATCCGGATCAATGCAGGAGCAAAGCAGCATAAATTGAATTTCAGGAGCCAGTTTAGGCAAGGACTTTGAATGACTATGTTGGTTTTTCCCACCTGGGTTGCTGTCAGCATAAAATTTTCTAATTGTTAGAGCCATTATTTTTGTTGAGATCCCATTTACCCAATGGAGATTATTTTATTCTCTGCTTTAATAGACTAGGCTATCTGTTTAAAAGCTCTTCAGCTAATCTATAAATTCGGCGAACAGTGCCTCTCCATAGACCACTGACATCACCTATCAGTAAAAAGAAAGAATAAGATAGTACCCCAGCCAAAATGGAACAGATCAGTTTTAAGTAAATATTGTTGATTTCTGAAAAAGGGCCAATATGGTGAAACCAAAGGACTGTAATGCACATAGCGCCAGCACTTAACAAAGGTGGTAAAGCTTCTATAAGTAAGTTCGGCCATAATCCAGGGATCCTTTCAGTTAGTACGCGAAAGTATCCTATGGTAATTAAATACTGCACGATAACCAATCCTATCACTACATGGACTATTTCATAATGGGAGAGAATGGTTACCACAGCTCCTATAAGAATTATTTTTGCAAAAGCGAGTCGGGTAACCGGAATCATGTCACCAATTGCCATCATAGTAGGTGGCGCGAACTGTATCATCGGTACTAAAAAAAACATAATACAAAGTACTTGTAGAATTATGGCACTCCCTGCCCATTGATCACCAAATGCAATAAAAATCAGTTCGTCAGATAATACTGCCATGCCAGTAAATGCTGGAAAAATAACTATCGCAGCAATTTGAGACAACTTTAAATACCAAACCCCAAGTTTTTTTTTATCATTTTGGTAGTGACGAAAAACAGCCGGGAGAACGTCCGAAACGGGATGAATAATTGTTATTGATATAAACTCAAACATTTGATTGGCAATTCTTAATAAACCCAATGCATAAACGCCTAAAAAATACCCGACAATCATATCAGTCAGTCGAGGGGAGAGCCTATTTGAAAGAACATTATATACAACTGATTTCCCGTGGGATATAAGATATACACTTTCTTTTTTATCGAAGATCATTCGTGGCCGCCATCTGGCAAAAAGAAGGATTGATACCGATGATATAATCGCAAAGCTCAACCTTTGCCCGATAAGTGCCTCTATTCCATAATCCAAGTGGACTAGAATGATCGAGAGGGTCCCGCTGACAATCATAGCCGTGATATTTTTAGTTGCGATAAAGTGAAATTTCATATGCCGCCTGAGTATCGCTTCGTGTACCGCTCCTATAGTACTGAGAGCCGGTAAGGGGGCTAACCAGAGTAAAACCCGTTTTAAGTCGGGTTCACCGTAAAAGTTTGAGATGATACCGGAAAGTGCACTTATTAATAAGGTTAGTGCGACTCCCCATCCGCATATAATCCAGAACGCTGTGCTGAGAACTCTTTCATGCGTCTTTTCAAGCCTGACAATCGCGTTGGTTTGGCCGAACCGACAAATAATTGTGGCTATTTCTGTGAAAGCGATTGCCATGGCCATAATCCCAAAGGTCCGGGGAGATAATTCCCTGGCAAGGTAAACAAAAATAGCAAAGTTGATTAGTTGGTGCCCTGTATTCCCAGTTAACGTCCACAAAGAACCTGATAGAAAAGCTCGTTTTATGTTCATGGGATTATATGGAAATTTATTTGCATTATATCCAGGATGCTTTTAAAGTGACGATCAGTTTTTCAACTCTGTAAAAGGCGGCGGTTAGTCAGTCCTGTATCCGAAAATTCGGTAATCATCAGCATATAAATTATAAACAGTTTTTTTAATTTCGTCAGCCAGCTCTTCCTTATTAATTCCCCTCCGATTATCTATTCGATTAGTTATTGGAAGCGGTCCTTTGATTTTTTTTTTTTTCATCATAACTTTTTCAAATTCAGTAAAGTTTTCTATCCGGAAAATTTTGTCAACCAGGATATCCCCGAATTTATCGCAGACAAATTGATGCTGGGGCCATAGGACATAATCGTATTTTTGAATCTCAAAGAAATGTTTAGTCAACCAATACGTCACAAAGGTAGGAAATGTTTCAAACGCTTTGCTTCTATAATAATTTTTTTCCGTCACTTGAACATCTGTTGTCCCACCGTTTTTCAAAAAAAGATAAGCTGAGATAAGACGGTCCAAAGGTTCTCTTACAACTGCAAAAGAATATGCAGAATTCCATAGGTTTGGATCTACTTTTTTAAGGTAATGGGCTGGTAAATGACCGACAGATCTGTTGAAAAGAGAACGGGAAACGGAAGTGCCTGCTGCCTTTGGGACATGGACAAATATTAGGGATTGACTATAAAATTCATCTGGTACAAAACTTATGAAACGGCGGTTTAAGAAGCCAAGTACCGGAGAAGGAAGTTTTTTTGCCATTAAACGTTTGAAGTCTGCAGTTTTTCGATGACCTATTAGGTCTGCAATATAGGATTTCATAAAGTTGTTGTGATTAAAATTGGATAAAAGATAGGGAAGTTTTCTGAAAAAATTCTAATTTATTTCGATGGAGTTACATGCTCAAAAACGGCTTACTTAACTTGGGGAGCGCGGTGGGATTAAAGGGCCTAAAATCAGGCAGAGGCATCTAACGATAGAACTTTTGATTTTTTGTTTGTCCCATCGGATTATACCCTGGAACAGCCAAAAGCCAACTCTTAAAAATTCATATAGATACCAATAATAATAACCATTTTTTACCAGAACATAGCCATTGCCCAATGAATAATAAAAAATTCTGTTGATGTTAGTTTGATCGTCATCTGCCAGATCAGGGTGGTACAGTATATAGTTATGCCTCTTAATTCCAAGACGCCCGTCGCCAATAAGGCGGGCCCCAAGGTCAAATCCTTCACTGGAACCGTGGATGCATCCCACCCCTAAAGAATCATCAAAACTATGGATGTCATAGAGTTTTTTGTAGATGAGCAATCCAGGCTCTGAAAAACGACCTCTTAAAGTGTTTTTGTTTATTGCAACATCTTGAGCAATTGACTCAGAAGCTTTGTTTTCTCCATGGCATACAATATTGGCAATTATGAAATCCAAGTGCTGATCCTCTAAAACTGACATAGCTTTTTCAAGGGTCTCTTCGGATTCTGGGATAGTATCATCGTCTATAAACCAGATTAGGTCTCCATTTGCTAAACTAGCACCAACATTGCGAGCCCTAGATACAGCACGAATTTGTTCATACTGAATATTCACGATATCAGGAAGTGATGCAGTGAATTGGGGTGCCCTTTCTCCTTGCCAGACAATGATGACTTCTAAAATTTTATAGGATTGGCTCTGGATTTTTTCAATAATTTGTTTTAGGCGCGGACGTGAGGATGGGTCTCCTGTTGTTGGAATCACAACGGAGATCGATTTGTTGTGCTGCATTTAATAATCCTTGAAAATTATTGAACTGGCTGACCCGCAGTTTCTGAAATTTGTGCACCTGAGCTCATAGCGCCGATGAAGAAACCTAATAGAGATGCCGTTTTTATTGAAAAACAAGCCCCCCCGAAAAGAGAAGCGACCATTAAAAATAGCATTGAAAAGAAAACAAGGGGTTGGTTCATAGATTTTCCACTGATCAACCCGGAGCTTGTTATATAAAACAGGAAGGCACCGATAACGCCGGCACCGTCAATCAATTCTAAAATACCGCTGTCACCGGAATATACGGTATGAGCTTTTCCAAATAATAAATCGGGAATCGATGCTTTTATAAGGGTGTTTGTTGTTATCCCTATTCTGAATTTATACTCAGACCATCGGTTTAAAAAACCAAATTTATAAATTATTAACAGGAGCACTATGAAAAGTATTGGGAAAAAATAGAACATTTCCTTTGGAAGTTCTTTCATAAAATACATTGTTGGAATTAAGATAACAAGAAGTAAAACTGCACTACGTGTGTCTGAGAAAAGTGCAAGCAGAAAACAAACTATCAACTGGGGAATGAGCTTTTTCATTTTGCCCCAGTATGCATGACAAATAACCATTGAATAAATTACACTGAAATATCCAAGAGAAAGTGGTTCGAGAAAGATGGAACTCACTCTGTGCCCGGCAAACCCGAAGATGCTTCCAAACGATCGATTTACACCGACATAAAGACCATGAGATATTCTCAGATGGTGCCTTGAAGCAAATCGGTTGACCCAATCCCTGGTTGAGACGTAATAGTCGAAAGGATTCACAATTCTCTGATAAATTGTGGGAAAAATCGCTTCAAAAATAGCAACGATGAGTATGAAATATAAAAACCATTTTAAATATCTAATATTTATAGTTTTAACGCTTGCTCCAAGTAGAATAAATGTTTGGATGACAAATAGCTTGTACAAAAATTGGAAATTAGAATTTTCCTTATAAATCATTGCAATTATCGCAAAAACTAATATAGAGGCGCAACTTAGATAAAATTTGTCAGGAATTTTAGGCTTGCTTTGCAGGAAAACGATTAAGGCGCCTGCAGTAATCAATAATTGAACTATGATTACTTTAGTTTGATTCATAGGCAAGCCATTGTTGTTGAGAATTGAAAGTACAAAATTCATTACCATAGCGGAAAGGACAATAAAGATCGCCATTTTATCTGGATCAATGTTTTTAATTCTCATGACTTTTTCTTATTGAAAGAAGGAGGGCTGCAAATACTCAGATTTGGTTTTCCAAGCCTTGTTTTAAATTTTTTCAAGATTTGTTTTAACTTTTTTTGCAATGGCTTCCCAGGAATAGTCTCTCTGGAGTCTCTGTGACTGCTTTGCCAGCAAGTCTAAACGGGCTTGAGATGAACTATATTTTGTGACAAGCTTTTGTATGGCCACCTTGTCTCCAGCTTTAAAAACAGCCTTTTCTCCAACCAGGTTAGGGATAAATCCTGTGTCACTCCCTATGGCAGGTGTCCCGCAAAATACACTTTCTACGATGACTCTTCCAAATTGTTCAGTCCAGTTCGGGGAAGGAAGACTGGGCAGCACGAACAGGTCTATATAAGAGTAAAACTTGGTCAGATCATCACGACCCAGCTTGGGCAGAATGGTTACTTCATTATCTTCTAGTTTCGTTGCCAGGTCTTTTTCCCATACGGGACCGCAGGCCACGACATCAATATTGGGTAAATTTGCTATATCAATAAGGTTTTCCACACCCTTCCATTGCCAGATCCGTCCAGCATATCCAACAATCATTCGGCCCTGTTTTTTGGCTGGAAGACGTTTAAGTTTGCCGGCCAGACGGATGGTATCAATTTTTCGAAATGTCTTTTTTGACACGCCATTGCCCAGCCGGCATCTCATTTTCCGATCAGAAGCACCTCTCTTGAGAAGGATTTTTCTTACGTCATCATTTCTATAAAAGATTCCAATCAGGCGGTGGTATACAAATCTTTCAAAAATATTAAGTCTGTTGAAGTTAAGCCGTCTGTTTATAACAGCAGCATCGATAACGACTTTTGCATTTTTGGAAAAAATGGCTGTTAAAAAGGCCAGCAATGAGTGTGGTTCTTCATGGATATAAATATAGTCAAAACGGTTTGAGATTAATTTTTTAACTAAAGTTGTCGAAAAAACAGTCAGCCAGTGGAACGACAGGTATGATTTAAACAAAAAAGCACGAAATTTTTCATTTGTACGTATTTCTTTAAAGCCAATCCCCTGGAAGCGGTCAAATCCAAAAACAGTTAATTCAAATTGTTCAGAAAGAGCATAAAAGCGGTCCCAGTACAACGGGTTTCCGGCTTCATGCCAGATTAAAAGCAAAGTTGGTTTGACACTGTTTTTAGCCAATTTTTTTGCTATTTCGAAACACCCATAGGAATATTTCTAAATTTTTAATATATCTTTTTACCATTCGTTCGGGTTCTGTAAGAATTCTATGAAACCATTCCAGGCCAATATTCGACATCCATTTAGGCGATCGCTTTACATTGCCTGCCGCAAAGTTAACGGCATTGCCGCAGCAGATTGCGACGCCATGCTGGATTCGATCTCGTAATTTTATAGCAAGAACTTCCTGCCTAGGAGAACCCACAGCTAAAAAGATAACATCGGCTCCTGCAGCAATAATCTGAGTCAAAGTTTTTTCAATTTCTTCAGGTTGGCCGGAAAATCCCATGGGCGGAGTGTAAACATCAACGGATGACAGTCCATATAGATTTTTTATTTCGGTTTTTAGCTGATCAGAATTCCCGATAATCGATATTTTCAGATTTTTTGGCATCGATTTAAGCAGATGAACGACTAAATCACTTCCTCGTACAACTTTTTTGACAGGCGTTCCCATAAAAATTCTGCTGATATACTGCAGAATTTTGCTGTCGCACACACACAAGTCGGCGTCGGAATACAGCTTTAACATACGGGAATCCTTGTAAAGGCGGCACATATGATCCACATTCGGTGTGACAATATATCGATACGGCCCTTTTTGAAGACAGTATGAAACAACTTCCTCAAGATCAAGCGCATCAAATTTAATAGGAAATGTTCTGCTTTTGGGCATTGTGAATGGCATCCTCCAATCTATCTACCGCTTTTGGCCAGGTGAATTGGGCAGCCCTATCTTTTGCCATTTGTTTTATCTTTTTTAATCTTGGCTTATTATCTATGAGTTGTGTTATTTTTTTACACCAATGGGCCGGATCATATTCTGAGATTAAAATGCCTGCGTCTCCAACAACTTCTGAGATAGCTGAATTATCAGAAGCAATCACAGCCTTCCCCTGTGCCATGGCTTCCACAAGTGGGATGCCAAACCCTTCCTCTATAGATGGAAATAAAAAGAGCCAGCAGCCATGATAGAGATCCGCCAGTGTTTTGTCATCTGCATCATGGAATAAGCGAATTTTGGAAGCATTCGGGCTGTGGGAAATTCTGTTAATAAGCGCTTTATAGCCCCATCCTTTTCTGCCGCAAATGAACAATTTTAAATCAGAGCGAGTTTTAACAAGCTGGTCAAACACATCGACCGCAAAGTTGAAGTTTTTCCTCGGCTCAATTGTGCCGACACAAAGCAGATAGTTTCCTTCTGTTTTGTGTCTGGTAGGATGCATTTTTTGAAATGTGTCACTGACACCATTCGGCACAACCCAGATTTTTTCCTCAGGAAATCCCAACGCTTCAACAATTTTATTTTTGGAATAATTAGAAACTGTAAATAGGTTTTGGTATCGACTCAACCAGAATTTTTCCAAAGGTTTAAGGTACCATACAGCGTTTTCTGATAAGGTTTCAGGGCGCTGCCAGTAAACGATATCATGGAGAACACGAAATATTTTTACTCCTCGAAACAATGCGACATAAGGTGCCGGTGGGAAAGCTGGGAAAAGAGCTACATCCGGGGCGATCTTTTTTAAAATCCATGGCACATGTAAAAAATGGTTCAAGGATTTTAATGTAGATGGCAAAAGAATATTCTCAACATCTGTATTGATTGCTTCAAATCCTTTTGGCAAGGCACAAAAAAAATTCATTCCCCTGCTGTTTTTCAGATGATGATAAATTTCAAGGGAAAATCTTTCTATGCCAGAGATCCTCCCATCCCCGATAAACGATATGTCATAGAATATTTTTAGGGTAGTGTTTTGTCCCGCCATGGCTGATCCGGAAAAGATGAAAGTATTTAAATATTATCCTGGCAACTAAATAAGCAACCATTTTCTAAACATTTGTCAGTTGTTTTTTTGTGACGGATAATTTAAATGCTTATTGAAAATTGATTTAAATTTTAGATTTGAGCGTATTAAACGACCTGATTTTCTTAAAAATTTCAATTGGGTATTGTGCTTAAATTTCAAGATTGAGAAGCGTATTTGAACCTACCATCGGCAAAAATATTTGTTAGTGATGAAAAATATTTTGCAATGACTATTGATATAGGGAAAGCAATAAAAAGCGATGTCAATACGCCTGTGTTTACTCCTGCATACTCCTGTAGAATTTTATTTGATAGAAGAAACAAGAGCTTGTGCAGTAGGTATAGCTCATAGGAAATTTTACCCATATAATTGATAAAAGATCTGATTTTGCGACAATTTGAAACGAGTAAATACATTACAGCGACAGTACTTAGATAGCCAATTGAAGCCGGCACATCATTAAATGTTTGCCCTGCTTGCCCTCCTTTGAGCGCCAACAAGGCCATTAGAGAAAGCCCTGCTATGGAAGTCGAGAATAGAAGAACTATGTTTGTATCCCAAAAACATTTACCTTTCTGAATATACACTTCGGCAAAAACAAGGCCTAAGTTAAATTCCCATAAATATTGAAGAAAAAAGCTGTTATAGACTCTTAAATGCGATATCTTTAATAGGGATATAGTTACCCAATAAGCCAAAGAAAGTAACAGTGAAAATACCAGGAACCTTTTAACTAATATTTTATTTTTTATTGTTATTATTAATGGGAAGACGATATAAAATTGTATAATTGTGGAGATAAACCAGAAGTGGTCCCCAAAGCTTTCTATTATACTTTCATCAAACATTTTATACAAAAATAAATGTCCACCAAGCGCATACAGTCTATTTTCGGTATAGATTGGGAATATTTCATTTATAAAAAAAATTAACAGAATTGCAGCATAATATGGAATAAAAATTTTAGTAAATCTCTTTTTATAGAAAACAGTAAATTTCATTTTTGTTGACGATAATCCCAGCCCAAATCCTGATATGATGAAAAATACATGAATTCCTGTTCCGCCAAGCATTATGGTTTTTGACCAAAGACCGGTTGCATAAGGTTGAGAATAATGGAAAATGATTATTGATAATATTGCAAATCCTTTTGCAAAATCTAAAAAATCAATTCTATGATGACTCATTGAGACCTTTGCACGACTATATTGATTTTTTCCGTCCGGCCTGCTACCGGTATCAAATTTTTTCATCAATCGAGTCATATATTTTTTGTTAAAATTGCTCAACTCATTGAATTTATTTAATAACTAACTACAGAATTCTCACAGACTTTTTTATTTCCTTTTTAAAAAGAGCATTACTCGTTTAAGGGATCCATAATATTGGGGGGAAATAAAACCCTTCAACCTGTTTTTAAAATTTATTCGTGTGATTTCTTTAAGTATTTCAGGATCAAAAAAATTCAACGTAAAATCATCACTTGGTTCTATAAGCTTGTAGTCAATAGAATCCTTCCAGTGATATTTTACAAACCATAGGCGTTCAGCTCCCATATAAAAACGGCGAAAATCTGAATTATAATTAAATAGATAGTCCACAAGGTTGCCCAAGCCTGCATAATCTTCAAGCCTTTTGGGTTTTAAAATGAGCATACCATCTATCAAATTCACAAGCCATTTATGGTAATCTTTTCTACTGTTCAATCTTTCATTTAGTTCAGACGGACATTCTATATAACCAGCTTTAGAAACCCTTTGCATCTCCTGTAACATTTTATTGGGATCATCAGCGTGTTCCAATACATGTCTTGCTATCACAAAATCAAAAATTTTATCGTTGAAAAAAGATAAGTCTTCTGCATTCGCGATTATTGACGGGATGCCCTCATACAGATCCCCCCCCCTTTCTGTATTATCAGTAGATTTATCAATGATTAACTCTGTTCTACTGTCAGGGTTGTGGCCAGCGCCAATTTCCAAGACCTTAAAATCCCTGCGATTTGCTTTGTTAATTAGTTTTTCTCGATTATAACTATCCATTATGAGTACTCATGCTATAAAAATTAAACTTACGAGGATCTCCTTTTGTTAGCACACAGCTCCGCCCTGTCGGTTACATGGTTTTCATAACCGACCTTTTGGAAAAGGTTGATCATAAGTAATCCATAATGACTGAATTATAAAGTTTTTTTTAAAATAATTGAATATCTTATGCGTTTTTCCAGGTTTGTAATATTCTCTGTTCTGACTGTCACTGGGCAAGTGCATCTTTTTCTGTCTGAGGTTTCTGTATAAGGATCGGAAGGTGCCGAGTCGGTTAGGGTTGCAACGGCACCCCGGGAAAAGGGCCGGAACCTTGAATAACTGGGGATTTGCTGGTATGAATGAACAGTATTTTCCTTACCAATCCGATCAAGGAGTCATGAATGCCTGAGTTTGATTTATCCAATTGGGAAGACAGCCTGGTACCGCCTGAAAGGGTTCTCAACCATATCAAACCGGGCATGACGGTGTTCCTGGGATCGGGCCCGGCCACCCCCCGGACCCTGATGAGAACCCTGCTGGACGTGGATTCCCATAATATCCGGGATCTTGAACTGGTTCAGCTGGCTGTCCAGGGGGATACCATCCTTTCCGTGGACAAGCTCAACGCGCCCAATTACCGGTTGAAAACCTTTTTTTCGGGTTTTGTGGCCTGGGGCACCATTGCTTCCGGGCAGGTGGACCTGATCCCGGCCTATTATTCTGAAATTCCCAAGGTGATTAAATCGAGGAAGGTGGATATTGACGTTGCCTTTATCCAGATCACCCCGCCCGACGATGCCGGATACTGCAGCCTGGGAGGGGCTGTTGACGTGGCCAGGGAAGCCATGGACCAGGCTTCCCTGGTGGTGGGGGAGGTCAATACTGAGCTCCCCTTTACCTACGGGGATACCTTTGTTTCCATTGAGGATTTTAACCTTCTGGTCCGGTCGGACCGGGGACCCGTAACCTATGCCCTTCCGGAGGTGCCTGAAGAGATGAACCGGGTGGCGGCAAATGTGGCCTCGGTGATCAAGAACGGGGACTGCATCAACTATTCCCTGGGCCCTCTGTTTGAAGCCCTGGTGCCCCATCTGTCCGATAAAAAAGATCTGGGGATTCATTCCCTCTATTTTACCGATGCCCTGGCCGAGCTGGTCAATTCAGGCGCGGTAACCAATAAATTCAAGTCCCCGTTCCGGGGAAAGTCCCTGGCATCCTATGCCCTGGGGAGTAAAAATCTGATGAAATGGCTGAACCGGAATCCTTTGGTGGAATTCCAGGGAATTGACTGGGTGTGCAACTCCCGGCTCATTGCCCAGAATCCCCAGTTTGTGGCCATTTACGAGGTCAGGAAGGTGGATCTGTTGGGCGGGGCCTCCTTTCCCCTGAAAGGAGCCGTGATCACGGGGCCCGGTGAAGGAATCGATTTTTACAAGGGCGCGGAAGGATCTGCAGACGGGGCCACCATCATCGGCCTTCCGTCCAGAAATGAGAAGGGGGAATCCAATATCCTTCTGAGCGTCCAGAATTTTGCCAACCAGCTTCGCCTGAGGGAGTCCGTTCACATGATCGCCACGGAATACGGCATTGCCAACCTCAAGTGGAGGACCTTGCGGGAGCGGGCCCAGGCCATCATCGACATTGCCCATCCCGATGACCGGGAAGCCCTGGTGGAGCAGGCCAGGGAAAAGAAACTCATCTATCCCAACCAGATTTTCATCTCCCGGGCCGCCCATCTCTACCCCTCCCACCTGGACTATAGAAAAACTTTTAAGGGGGGAGAGGAGGTCAGGTTCAGGGCCATCAAGCCCTCTGACGAGGAGGCCATGCGCAGGTTCTTTTACCGCTGCTCCAAGGAGATGATCTATTACCGGTTTTTCTACTCCATCAAGACCATGGCCCACGATAAGATGCAGGAATACGTCAACGTGGACTACAGCAGGGAAGTCTCCATTGTGGGGCTGAGCACAGAGGGGGACCAGGACAAAATCATTGCCGAAGCCAGACTGATCCGGGATGAAAGATCCTATTACGGAGAGGTCGCCTTTCTCATTGACGAAGCTTTCCAGGGCAAGGGCCTGGGGTCGTACATGATGGATCTCCTGGTAGGCTTTGCCCGGAAAAAGGGCCTCAAAGGGATTATGGCAGAGGTCATGTCCGACAACCAGCCCATGATCAAGGTCTTTGAAAAGATCGGGCTGCCCATGGAGGCCAGTCTGGACGCCGGGGTCTATCATCTCAAGATCAGTTTCGGGGATAAGGCCTGATCCCGGGAATTCAGCCGGATATTGCCCAGCCCGGGCTTTTTGCTCGGTAAACAGGATTCATTTCATGAAATATCCATGTTGAGGCGGGCCTGGAACAGCACCACGGAAACGGCATTGGCAACATTCAGGGAGTTTTTCCTTCCGAACATGGGGATGTGGATAAACTCGTCACACACCGACATCACATGGGAAGAGATTCCATACTCCTCGTTCCCGAAAACCAGCACCATTTTTTCAGGCCAGGCAAAGCAATGGCAGGGGATGGAACCTTCCGCAGTCTCAACGCCGATGATTTTGTATCCTTCCTTTTTTTTATCCAACAGGGCACGGCCCAGATCCCGGGTTTTTTCCTGGGCTATCCATTTCTGGCTTCCCATGGCCGTCTTCTGAACCCTTGGATTCTCTTTTCCGGGCGTATTGCCCAGGATGACCTCCCTTACTCCGGCACCGTCACAGGTCCGGAAAATGGATCCCACGTTGAAAAGGCTTCTTAGTCCGTCCAGGGCAAGGATGATCTCCGTAGACAGGGTCGTGTCAACGGCGTCTCCGTGGAGTTTATCCGAAAAAGAGGCCCGGGGAAGCAGAAGTTCATCCCGGCAGACCATCCCTGCGGCCTGCCTGTGGGTGTGAACTGCATCGGAAACGTACTCCATGCGGGATTGGGCCCCGGAATTTTCAGGCCTTGGAGGCAGGGGAGAGTCCATCCAGGTGAGAACGGATTCGTATTTGAAGCAGAAATCATTAAAGGACTCCTGGGATATCCTGCCGGTCAACAGTTTCTGGTAATATTGTGAAAGCCAGGCAATGATGTGGCCATGCCGGCTCTTATGGGGAAGTGATAAAAATTTTTTTTGGGTAAATCCAAAGGTGTCCACAGTTTCCTCTTGGGGAGAGTTTTTTCTGTCAAACTATCATTTCCGTTTGGAAAGAAAAAGAGAAGGAAATAATTCTCAATTTTTGGGCGGATTTGCCGATGATTATTCCAAGCAGTTCTATTTTCAGATCCAAACCAAGGGAGAATAAAATGAGCAGCATACAGGGAAATTCATCCCAGGGCATGAGGCCCAGCAACTACCAGGGACTCCAGAAGGCTTCCGTTGCCAGTCGCTCAACGCAGATGAGCGCCTATGAAGAACTCAACGCCGGTGTAACCATCCAGACCCGCGAAGGAGATGTGGTGACCCTCTCCGCAAATTCCTTTTCCGGGTACAGCTCTTCCTCTTACACCAGCCAAGGGGTTATTGAATCAGACAGCGGCAAGGCAATGGTCAGCCAGCATTCCAGGGAGATCACCCTGACATCGGGGGAGTCTTTTTCCTTTTCCGTGCAGGGGGATCTGAGTGAGGAAGAACTGGCAGACATCGAGAATATCATCAAGGGAATTGACGGGATTATCGCCGAAGTGGCCGAGGGGGATATGGATGATGCCATCGCAAAGGCCCTGTCCATGGGATCCTATGATTCCGTTTCCATGTACTCGGCGGACATCAGCTATGCCAGGGGGTATTCCATGACCGAGGAGACCACATCTGCGGGTGCCTGGCTCGATAATACAGATAGGGCAGATCAACTCACCGGATCGGACAGGTCCCAGGGAACCCTGGACAACTTGTTTGAAAAAATGGCCCGGCTCCTGGAAGACCAGGAAGAGAAACTCCTGGAAAAATCCCGGCAGCCCCTGGACTCTCTGTTCCAGCATTATCTTAACGGGGTGGAGAAAAACGAGGGAAATGAAGAAGAGGATCCGACCCGGACCTCTGAATATGCCTTCCTGGATAAGGTAAGGCAGCGCCTGGACCAGATGATCGCCGATATGTTGGACGGCGCCTTTGACTCTACTCTGGATCAGGTTTTATAATTCGGATCAGTCATGGCCGGCCCCGGGAAATTCCGTGGCCGGCCATGGATTTAAATCTATTTTGCCGGCGGGGTAAATACCCGCTGGGCCAGTTCATTGTCCAGCATGAGCAGGCCGTGGCCCTCTCCCTTGATCAGCTTGAGTTTGTTCAAAATGGCGTCCATGGATGCCTCTTCTTCCACCTGTTCTTCCACAAACCAGTTCAGAAAGTTTCTGGCGGCATGGTCGTTTTCCTGGATGGCCAGGTCCACGAGATTGTTGATCAGGGAAGAGACCAGTTTCTCATGCTCATAGGCCAGCTCAAAGACCTCCAGGGGAGATTTGAATTCGGTCTTCGGGGCTTCGATTTCCTTTAAAAATACCCGTCCCCCCCGTTCATTCAAAAACCTGTACATCTTCATTGCATGGAATCTTTCTTCCTCCACCTGGACCAGGAAAAAGTTTTCAAATCCGTTTAATCCGGCTGAATTGAAATAGGAAGCCATGGAAAGATAGTAATATTCTGAAAATAATTCCCGGTTGATCTGGGTGTTGATGGCATCCTGGATTTTTTTTGATATCATGGTGTTCTCCTTTTGTGCTTTTTAAAAAATTAGATTCGGAACAGCCTCAATTGTCAAAAGGTAACTATGAATTGCGACTTTTAAAGTTTTTCTAAAGCTTTTTTAAAACAGCTTCAACCAGGCAGATGGAGTTGTTTCTGAAATTTCGGGGCATGGTCTCCCTGAAAAGGGAGGCATTTTTTCCGAATATGAGGTGAACGCCCAGGGGATAGGTTTTTCCCCGATTTTTTTCAGCCGCAGCTTTGATCTTTTCCCACCAGGCCAGGCCGGCCCGGGTGTCGTCCCTGAAATACTCTGTCGAGAATCCAGCCCCTTTCATCAGGGCCTCACAGGTTTCCCAGGGTTCGAGAAACGAGGTGTCCGGGGTGGCGGCCCAGGGGACCGGCAGGGCAGGGGAAGGGCCTTGCCCCCGGGTGACTTCATGGAGAATGAGCTTCCCTCCGGGTTTCAAGACCCTGGAAAATTCCTGTATCGCCCCGGCCTTGTCTTTGATGTTCAAAATTACATGCTGGCAAAGCACCCCGTCAAAGGAGTCGTTCTCAAAGGGCAGGTCCAGGATCGATCCTGTCCGGAAGGAGGCCAGCCGGTCCAGTCCAATGTGCCGGGTCAGGATCTCTGCAGCTTCGATGAATGAAGGAGACAGGTCAATGCCCGTCACCTGGCAGCCGAATGTCCCGGCCATGAGCCTGGAGGAACCTCCGATGCCGCAGCCGGCATCCAGGATCCGGTGGTTTTCTGTGACATTGGCTTTTTCCAGAAGAGAGACCGTGGCCGGGGCACCGCAGGTGTGGAGCTGGTCCACCGGAGCCAGGTCTTTCACCTTGAGGCTGTCCATATCTTTCCCGGCCTTTGCCAGACCCGTCTTTATTTTCAAGATCAGATCATTGGAGGCATAATGGTCTTTTACTAAGGGTTCCATTGAAAAGTAGTTTCCTTTTAAGGCTGAAGCGATAAGGCTGAAGACTGAAGGATTGATTTCAACTATACCTTCAGTCTTCAGCCTTCAGTCTTCAGCCTTCAGTCTTCAGCCTTCAGTCTATCTGGAAAGCTGAAAAATTCTCAGCTTTTCAATTCGTCGATGCTGCCGAAGAAATCCAGGGCTTCCGGGTTTTTCAGGGCATCCTTGTTTCTCACTTCCTTGCCTTCGATCATCTTTTTGACGGCCAGTTCCACTTTTTTCATGTTCAGGGTATAGGGAACGTCCGGGCAGGCAATGATCTTGGCCGGTACATGCCGGGGGGAGGCATTGGCCCGGATATCGGCCCGGATTTTGTTTTCCAGGTACCGGGTCAGTTCAAACCCCTGGGCCATCTTCACGAACAGGATCACCCGGACATCGTTGTTCCAGGACTGGCCCACCACCACAGAGTCTTCCAGTTCTTCCATGGCATCCAGGCGGCGGTAGATCTCGGCGGTCCCGATCCTGACCCCGCCCGGGTTCAGGGTGGCATCGGACCGGCCGAACATGATGACTCCGCCCCGTTCCGTGACCATGATAAAATCTCCGTGGGTCCAGATACCCGGAAACTGGTCGAAATAGGCGGAATGGTACTTGGAGCCGTCATCATCTCCCCAGAAACAGACGGGCATGGAGGGAAAGGGCGCCGTGCAGACCAGTTCGGCCTGCTGTCCCACCACCGGAGTGCCGGTTTCATCATAGGCAAAGACCTTCATGCCAAGGCCCCTGCACTGGAGTTCCCCGGTATAGACCGGTCCCATGGGATTGCCCAGGGCAAAGCATCCGTTCAGGTCGGACCCGCCGGAAATGGATGCCAGCTGGAGGTCTGTCTTGACATGTTCGTAGATGAATTCAAAGTTTTCGTCGGACAGGGGGGATCCCGTGGATAAAACCGATTTCAGGGCAGAAAGGTCAAACAGCTCTTTGGGGCGCACCCCGGCATTTTTCAGGGCTTCGATATAGCCGGCACTGGTTCCGAAAACATTGATTTTTTCGTCCTGGGCCATCTTCCACAGAGCCTCGGGCCCGGGATGGAAGGGATTGCCGTCGTAGAGCACCAGGGTGGCACCCACACTCAAAGAGCAGGTCAGCCAGTTCCACATCATCCAGCCGCAGGTGGTGAAATAGAAGATGGTGTCCTCTTCCTTTAGGTCCGTATGGAGGACCAGTTCCTTTTTCTGGTGGAGCAGGACCCCTCCCTGGCTCTGGACCATACATTTGGGCAGACCTGTGGTGCCCGAGGAGTACATGATGTAAAGGGGATGGTCGAATTCCACCTGTTCGAATCGGATTTCCTCTGCTGCAGGGTCCTTAAAGTCTGAATAATGAACGGCCTTGTCCAGCATGGAGATGTCCGGTGTTTCTTTCACATAGGGGATAACCACGATTTTCTCTATGGAGGGCAGTTCTTTGACAATTCCGGCGATGCGTTCCAGGCTGTCCAGGGGTTTGCCCTTGAAAAAGTAGCCGTCTGCCGTGAAAAGTACCCTGGGCCGGGTCTGGCCGAACCGGTCCAGAACCCCCTTGATGCCGAAATCCGGGGAGCAGGAGGACCAGACCGCTCCCAGGCTGGCAGTGGCCAGCATGGCAATGATGGATTCGGGCATATTGGGCACGAACCCCACCACCCGGTCTCCTTTTTGGATGCCCATGGATTTCAGGGCTGCCGCGGTCTGGGCCACTTCATGGTAGAGCTGGTTATAGGTCAGGGAGCGCCGGATTGAATCTTCCCCCCTGAACACCAGGGCTGTCCGGTCATTCCTGAACCGGAGCAGGTTTTCGGCAAAGTTGAGCCTTGCCCCGGTGAAAAACTTTGCTCCGGGCATCTTGTTCTTGTCCTGGATGACCTGTTCGTAGGGTACAGAGTGCTGTATGTCCAGGAAGTCCCAGGCCGTGTCCCAGAAATCTTCCAGATGATTTACGGACCATTCCCAGAGGGAAGGATATTCCTGAAAGTCTTTTTGAAATTTTTCATTGACCCGGTTCATGAACCGGTACATGTTGGTGCTTTCTATGCGCTCTTGGCTGGGTTCCCACAAGAGTTTGTGCATGGATCCTCTCCTTATTCATATAGAACGGCAAGTAAAGTGGCCTTTTCCGTCTTGGCGGTGATATAGTGGGGAGTGGTGGACAGATAATAGGCGCTGTCCCCGGGTTCCAGATCGTAGGATTCCTTGGCAATGGTCAGATTGGCCGTTCCTTCCAGAACATAGACGAATTCCTCTCCGCTGTGAACGGAGATCTCTTTGTCATCATTTTTTTCCAACTGAACAATCAGGGCTTCCATATGCCTGCCCTGGACTTCCGGGGCCAGGCTCATATAGGAGTATTCCTTTTTCTTGCTGGTCTTGGAGGCAGACCTGGCAATGGATTTTCTCTCGTTTTTCCGGGTAATGGAGTACAGCTTTGTGCCCATGCCGGACACCAGTTTGCCCACGGCTGAATCCAGGGCCTTGGAAAGCTTCATGACCATGCCCAGCTGGGGTTTGAAACGGCCGCTTTCAATTTCCTCCAGCCGGGATACTTCAAATCCGGTCAGGTCGGAAAGGTCTTCCAGGGAAAATCCTCTCTCCTCCCGGAGCAGCCGGATACGGGTCCCCACCTCATCCACCTGTCCGGAATCCCCGTTCTGGATATTTCCGGTAAGGTCTTCAAAATAATCCACATTGATATGGGGTATCTTGTCCTTTTTTTCCATGGCATCTCCTTATAGATGAAAGGATGAAGGCTGAAGGATAAAGGATGAAAAGGCAAACTTCAGCACAGGGCATCTCTTTCTTGGATTGTTGTGCCCAAGGGCATGGTTTCTATTTCGGAAAGTTTTGATCCGGTGTCTCTCCCAGTTTTTCCTTGAGTTTGGCAAGTCCGGGTCTGGCGTATTCCATGTGCCCCTCTTTCAGGGTCCTGCCGTTGATCATGGCTTCGCTCCTGAGGCGGGTGCCCACGGTCTTCTCCAGCTGCCTGCCCAGCCAGAGGATCCGGTCAATATCATATCCATGTTCTATACCCATTTCATCGATTTGTACAAGGGTATCTTCCAGGCAGACCAGGCCCACGTAGCGTTCGTCGTCATAGTAATAGTCGCCGGTTCCTTTGATGGGCCGGTCATCCATGAAGTTTGCCGGCTGCCCTCCAAGGCCTCCCAGGGTGGCCTCAAAATGGGTGATGCCGGCCTGGAGTGCGGCCAGAACCGAAGCCGCAGCCACCCGTTTGGTTTCATGGAAATGGGCGATGTGGAGGCTGGTATCCGGGATCTCATCCAGGATCATGGAAAAATACCGGTATACGTCTGCCGCGGAAGCCGAACCGTCATGGTCGGCATGTTCAATGTCCGAGGCCCCGATGGAGAGCCAGTACTTGGTGAACTCCACGGCATCCTCCAGCCGGGTGGCCCCGCCGATGGGGCTTCCCCAGATGGTGGATACGGTGCCGCACATTTTGATTCCTGCATCCGAGCACTTTTTAATGCAGCGTTCCGCCTCTTTCCAATAGTTGGGAAGGGTGGTGCCGGAATTGGCAAAGTGGTGCTGTTCTTCGGTGGAGACCATCATCAGGACCCGGTCCGGACCCACCCCCCGGTTTTTGAGTTCAATGGCCCGGTCCACGGAGGGTTCCCTAATGGTGATGGCCGTCAGGACCACATCCTTCATGTCAATGCCTTTTCTGGCGGCCCGGGATACAAAATTATCCGACCGCAGATGGGCCAGAAGCTCCTCTGCATCGGAGAATTGGGGCATGTTCCGGGGATTGCCTAGGTTGGTGACTTCGATGTTCCGGCATCCGGCAAAGATGAGTTCCTCAAGATAGGTGATCTTGGCCGGGGTGGAGATGAACTTCTCCAGGTGCTGGAATCCGTCCCGGACGGTGATATCTCCGATGGTGACCTTTTTCGGCATTCTCGGGAAAATTTTCCAATAATCGTATTCTGTCATTATCTTCTCTCCTTATTTTTAAAATCTAAAATTTCCAAAGGACGCTTCTCCCACGGGTTTTATCATGCTGACCTCAACCGCCATGGCCAGCCATTCCCGGATTTCCGAGAATTTCAGGACCCGGTCATTGAGCAGCCTTGAGGCACAGAAAAAGGGATGGGCCTCTCCGTCGTATTTTGCGATCATCTTCTGCTGAAAGGCCTCGATTTCCTCCGGGGTCATGGTTTCCCCCTTGGCCTTTTTCTTGGCCTGTTCAATGGAAAGCAGAACCCCTCCGGCGCTTTTGCCGCTCATGACGCTGGTTCTGGCCCGCATGGTGGAGAACAGGAAATGGGGCCGGTAGGCCCTTCCGCACATGCCGTAGTTGGCCGCCCCGTTGTCCGGGCCGATGACCAGCTGGATCCGGGGCACCTGGGCGCAGGACACGGCCCGGACCATATCGGCTCCGAATTTGCCGATGCCCGCATGCTCTGATTCCGACCCCACCATATAACCCGGGGAACTCTGGATAAAGAGGATGGGGATCTTTTCATAGGAGCATCTGACCACCCATTCGGCCACCTTTTTGGCGGCCTCATGGAAGATGATACCGGCCCCGTTGGAGCAGACCACGCCCATGGGAAGGCCCTGGATCCTGATTTTGCCGGTCAGGATATTGGAGCCCCGGCCCGGGGCAAAGTTCTTTTTTACCTCGATGAAATGGGAGCCGTCTGCAATGGAGCGGATAAAGTCGAGGCCGGAGATTCCCTGGTGGGGGGAGGCGGGCAGGATATCGTAGATGACCTCCGGCCCGGTGGCCGGTTCCACGGGCTGGTATCTGTGCAGATGGATTTCCTGGGGCCGGGTCAGGGAGAGAAGTTCCCTGACCTTGGCAATGGCGTCGGTCTGATCATTGCAGAGATGGTCCGCTCCTCCGGATACCTGGGTGTGGACCCGGGCGCCCCCTAAGTCTTCTGCAGAGATCTCCTCTCCCGTGGCCATTTTCACCAGGGGAGGGCCGCCCAAAAAGGAAAAGGACTGCCTGTCGATCATGATGGATTCGCAGGCCATGAACACGATATAGGCTCCGCCGGCCGTATTGCCCCCGGTGCTCAGGGTCACCTGGCGCAGTCCCTTGGCCGACATCCGGGCCATGTTGTAGAATATGGATCCGAAGTGCTGGTCATCGGGGAAAACTTCCGCCTGCATGGGCAGAAATACCCCGCCTGAATCGGCAATATAGATGCAGTTGAGCCCGCATTTCTCGGCAATGGCCTGGGCCCGCATATGTTTTTTCAGGGTGATGGGGAAATAGGTTCCGGCCTTGACCCGGGAGTCATTGGCCATGATCATGGTCCAGTTGCCGTGGATTTTGCCGATCCCGGTGACGATCCCGGCGCAGGGCACATCCTCCACCCCCGGGTATCCCATGCCGAATCCGGCCAGCATGGAGAGTTCAAAAAATGGGGTTCCCGGATCGATGAGGTCGGTGATCAAGTCCCTGACCGGGCGCTTATTCCTTTTGGCCAGGGTATCCACGGCTTTCTGGCCTCCGGGCCAGATGGCCTGGGACCTTCTTTGTTCCAGTTTTTCTTCTTCCTTTTTCCAGAAGCTGGTGAAGTCTTCCATTTATTTCCCCTTGTAAACGGGTTTTCGCTTTTCCCTGAATGCGGTCAGGCCTTCGGTCCTGTCCTCCGTCGGGATGGTCACCCGGTAAGCATTGGATTCAATGGCCAGGCCCGTGGCCAGGTCGGTTTCTATGCCTCTGTCAATGGCGTATTTTGCCATCTCCACGGCAATGGGGCCGGTTTGGGAGATCATTTCCGCCATGTCAAGGCAGGCGTCCATGAGTTGGTCTCCGGGCACGGTCTTATTGACCAGGCCGATATCCAGAGCCTCCCCGGCGTCCACCCTCCGGCCCGTGAAGATCAGCTCCTTGGCCTTGGCCACTCCCACGACTCTGGGCAGCCTCTGGGTGCCGCCCCCGCCCGGGATGATGGCCAGCCGGGTCTCGGTCAGACCCATGGAGGCCTTTTTCGATGCGATCCTTATGTCCGAGGCCAGGGCCAGTTCGGTTCCGCCTCCCAGGGCAATCCCGTTGACAGCCGAGATCACCGGCATGGGCAGGTTCTGGATGGAGGTCAAAAGGTTGCGGATGGTGAGGATGAACTTTTTCACCTCATTGGGGGAAAGCCCGGCCCTCTCCTTGAGATCGGCGCCGGCGCAGAATGCCTTTTCCCCGGCACCCGTGAGGATGATACAGCGGATTTCAGACCGGTATTGAAGAGTATCAATCTCGTCCCTGAGGGCGAAGAGCAGGTCAAAGTTGAGACTATTCATCACCCGGGGCCGGTTCAGGGTGAGGATCAGGGCCTGGTTTTTTTCTTGTTTTAATAAAAGATCTTCATTGCTCATGGTGAATCTCCCGGGCCGGATTAACAGCCGATGTATCTGGATATGACGATTCTCTGGACTTCCGAGGTGCCCTCCCCGATTTCAAGGAGTTTATGGTCCCTGTAGAACCGCTCCACGTTATACTCCTTCATAAGCCCGTATCCCCCGTGGATCTGGACGGCATGGTCGGCCACCCGTCCCATGACCTCGGAAGCATAGAGTTTGCCCATGGCTGCTTCCTTTTCATAGGGCCTGTGATGGGACTTGAGCCAGCAGGCCTTGTAGAGCAGGTTCCGGGCGCATTCGATTTCCATGGCGCAGTCGGCCAGCTTAAAGGCCACGGCCTGGAATTTGGAGATGGGCTGACCGAACTGCTCCCTTTCCCTTGCATATTTCAGGGCCAGATCATAGGCGCCCTGGGCGCCTCCCAGTCCCATGGCACCGATGGATAGGCGTCCCCCGTCCAGGGTGGCCAGCATCTGGTGGAATCCGTCCCCTTTGTTTCCCAGGATATTTTCCTTGGGAACCCGGACATTGTCAAAATAGAGCTCGGCCGTGTTGGAGGCCCGCCACATCATCTTCTTATGCATGGGAACGGCCTTGAAGCCCGGGGTGCCCGATTCCACAAGAATGCAGGAATATTCAGGCTTTCCGCTTTCCCGGGTCCCGGTGATGGCCTGGACCGTTACCCCCATGGTCATCTCCGAGGCGGCATTGGTGATGAATATCTTGGACCCGTTGATCACCCATTCGTCCCCCTCCAGAACCGCCGTTGTCTTGGACCCCCCGGCATCGGAGCCGGCCGTGGGCTCGGTCAGGCCGAATCCCCACAGTCCTTCCCCGGAACAGAGCCTGGGCAGATATTTTAGCTTCTGCTCCTCTGTTCCGAAATAAAAGATGGGACCGATCCCCAGGGAGTTTCCCGCGGCAATGGTGGCGGCCTGGGATCCGTCTATCCTGGCGATTTCCTCCACGGCAATGATATAGGATATATAATCCATTGCCTGGCCTTCATACTCCTCTGAAACAAACATGCCGAAAAGACCAATTTCTCCCATTTTCCGGGTCAGCTCTTGGGAAAACTCTTCTTTTTCGTCAAGCTCCGCCGCTATGGGGGCAATTTCCTTCCGGGCAAACTTTCTGACTTCCTTACGGATCATCTCCTGCTCTTTGGTAAGGTCAAAATCCACCCCGGGCCTCCTTGATTTTTATGGGTTGTTTTTTATTTGAGTCTCTATTTTCTCCGGTTCTTCCCAGCGAATCCAGCCGGGCACCTCTCAAGGAAAACAAAAAAACTGAACGAGCGCTCGGTCTATTTTTAACATACTATATTTAAAGGAATTCGCTTGTCAAATGTTTTTTTCGGATGGCTTTCAAGAATTCGATTTCGGGGTGGTTTCGCCCGGGATCCGGGGGAGGAAGGTCAGGATGGGATCCATCCGGTTTTGGGAAAAAAGGTTTCCCAAGCAGGGGATGTCTTTGGCGTATCCTTTTATTTTGGAGAAAAAAGAACTTTTCAGCTAAGGGATATTCCGTAATTTTGCGGGCAAGGATTAAGAACCGGCGTCCTCTGGGGCTGCCGTCAACAGGATTGGATCGACGCTGAAACCGCCCGTTCCGCACTGGATAATGCGCCTTCAAGATAACCGCCGAAATCATCTGCGGTTTCTGTGCCCGCAAAATGAAAGGTGTTGTCCCAGATGCTTGTCTTTCCCGAGGGCGGCTGGAACTCGGGATGATTGTGGGCGGCCCGCTGGTCATATTCAGTAGCGGTAAATTCTTCTTTTGCCCAGTCCTGGTAATAGATACCCACCGGTTGCCCGGCCTCCTGACCGAAAAGGAGGGGAAGCTGGGCAAGGATGGCCTGGATCATGATTTCCCTTTTCTTGCGCCGCAATGCCGGGATCCCGACAAATCCGGTCAGCCCATAGGGCATGTTTTCCCCATTGGATCCGTCATGAATCTCCCCCAGGGGACCGCACAGGCTGAATCCCTGGCCGGAAAGGCCGGTCGTCCGCCAATTTGCCTTGTCATACAGGGCAAAGAACTTGGCCTGTCCGGCCATCCATGTGCTTGCCCTTAACATGGCCTGGGTGAGATCGTAGGAGAGATCCGGTGTAAACAAAATGGAGCCGGCAGCAAGCCGGGGCGGCAGGGCGAGAATAATGTTGGAGGCCTTGAGCCGGCACTTGGGTTCCTGGTCATGCCGCCCCACAATGACCTGAATCCCCTTGTCCAGCCGCTGGATTTCACAGACCGGATGATTCAGCCGTATGACATCCCTGGGAATCTGTTCGCAGAGCCTTCTGACAATGGAAATCATCCCTCCGGAAAGCCTCCATCCGGGCGGATCCATTGGATAGCCGGCAATGGTTTCGGCATGGCCGTCCTTGGCCTGGAACCGGCCCAGCCCTGTTTCAAACTGGGGATATCCTTTAAGCCCGAGGACTTGTATAAGATTTTCAATCTTCGGATTGATCATGGGCCAATACCAGGAGGGTCCCAGATCGGTAAAAAAGCCCTGATACTCCGGACTTAAAATTCTGCCCCCCACCCGGGGCCGGGCCTCCAGCAAAGCCAGGGATTTTTTCCCGGCCGCCAGCAAAGAAGCCGCATAAATTCCGCTGAGGCCGCCTCCAATGATGAGGGTATCCACTTTTTCCGTGTCCATATCAGCTTTGAAACTCCGCATTTCCAGGCATCTGTCAGCTCCTTTTCAAAAGCGTTATGCGCCTGTAAAATGCAAAAATCAATGATTTTTTCCCGGGATATGCCGGCCTTTTTTGCCTGGAGATGGAAGGTGGCGGGTATACGGCTGTGTATCTGTTTGCCTGCTGGAGCACTCTGTTCAGATGGTTGGGATTTCCTGCCTAGTTACAATTCATTTTAAATTCCGGATAAAATATCGTATAATTGATCCAGGGATTTCAGTTTTCTTCTGTTCTTTAGTTACGGTTTTTTCTGTGCTGTCATGAACCCCTTTTTGGAGGGAACCCCAAAACATCGGCCCTGGCCGGTCTTTTCGTCGCCGTTTCCGGGTCCAGGCCGAAAAGGAGGTAACATGGAGTTTAAAAAGATCTTAAATCCTGTGGACGGATCAGACCATTCCATGAGATCCACCCGGTATGGCGTTGAACTGGCCAAGCAGTTCAATTCAAAGATTCTCCTGCTGCACTGCCATGCTAGGTTTCCGGTTGTTCTGTCCGAACCTTATTTCCAGAATGCCATCAATGAGATCATGAAAGATTCAGAGGAATTGGTCAGTCCCTTTGAAACCCTCCTGGAGAAGGGGGACGTGGATTACGAGGTCCGGATTCTGGAGGGGGCGCCCGGAACCAATATCGCCAATGTGGCAAGGATCGAAAAAGTAGATCTCATCGTCATGGGATCCCGGGGGGTCAGTGACTTTGAAGGGCTTTTCCTGGGGTCAGTGGCCCACCAGGTGCTGCATAAGGCCGACTGTCCGGTATTTATCGTGAAATAGTTTGTTTGGATGAGAATCCGGCCTTCTGCGGCAATGCTTCAGAACTCCAAGATCCCCACGGATATCCCTGGGATTTGAATGTTACGGTTTTCCCCCTTCCTCCGTCAGGGGGAAAACCGTTGACACCATCTATCGTGCCGGTATCCGAAAGGATCAGTTTATTGTGGATAAGATCTTTCCGCATCGCCAGCCCTTGGGATGGCCGCTTAAGGCCGGCAGGATTTGTGAGACGGTCTGGGCTGCCCGCTTCTTTTCATAAATCATATAACAGCCCTGGTCCAGATCGATAATATATCTGCCTGAGGTCAGGAGAGGGAGGCTGTCCGGGACATCGGTTTTCAGAAGCTTTCCTTTTTTTGAGTATTCGGCATAGGTATGGTCAGAATTTTTCAGGTATTTATGACCGGTGGCCAGGTCAAAATATGCCTTTCCCGTTGCAAAGGCGGTTTGTCCGTCATACCTGACGGTTCCGGGATCTTTTGTGTAGGCAAGTCCCATTTCTTCCGGTTCGGCAGATTTTTTGACGGTGACCAGCATGTCCTTGCATTGCCAGCCCCGGGGGTGACGGCTTGAGGCCGGCAGGATCTGCTGCTGTTTTCTTGGGTTCCCGCTTTTTTCATATACCAGGTATGCATCCCCACGGATTTCCCGGATATACCGGCCCCGGGTGAGAAGCGGCAGGGTATTGGGGACATCATTCCTGAGCAGTTTCCCTTTGCGGGAATACTCCATGTATGTATTGTCTGTATTTTTAATATACTTGTGGCCGGTTGCGATATCAAAGTAGGCCTCTTTTGTTGCCATGGAGGAACTGCTGCTGCCCCCGGACGATACTCCGGCAATCCCGAGAATTATAAAAAAAAGGATAAAACAGATAAAATGTTTCATGGGTACCATCTCCTCTTGTATGGTGCAAGAATGAGAAGCCGATGTTTCTGTGTGTCAGAGATCATTTGAGATGGCCTGTTGAACGGCGGTATACAAAACCACTGGAGCCTTGGCGATATTACGATATTTCTTGCAGTTTATTAATTTGGATGGGGTCAGGCAGGTTCACCCTCTCTGCCTGACCCCGTTGAAAATGCGATCAGCGGAGGTGCCCGTACCCTTTACGGACTCTGATCACAATTCCTTGGCCAACATGGCCTAGAAGACAATAAAAAAAAGAAAAAGACAATAAGGCCTCACCCTAGTTTTTCATAAAAAAGTTCTGAATTTCAGGGGTTAATATTTATAATCTTCAGGAAAGGCCGTGTCCCGGTCTGGAAGAATGGAAGTCAGGCCCTTGGCAACGGCATATTTGGTCAAGGCCGCCGTAGTAAACAGGTTTAATTTTTTTTTCAAATTGGTCCGGTGAATCTGAACGGTTTTGATACTGATATTGAGTTTCACGCCAATCTTTTTGTTTGAATGTCCTTCGGAGATGAGCTGGAGCACTTCCCTTTCCCTTTTTGACAAGAGGGAATACCGGGAGGCCTTTTTTTCATGGCCTGTGGCCACGGCACTCTCCACCACAAGGGAGGTGACCTCATGGCTTAAATAAATTTTCCCCTCCAGAACAATATCAATGGCCTCTTTGAGTTCATTGAAAGAACAGGATTTCAAAAGATATCCGGATACTCCTGCATCCAGCATGCCCATGACATAAACCTTTTCCGCGTGCATGGAAAGGGCAATGATTTTTATGTCCGGATTTTGGCACAGGATCTGGCGTGACGCTTCCATGCCGTTCAGATCGGGCATGGATATATCCATGAGTACGATATCCGGGCAGTGTTTCCTGGCAAGTCGGACCGCCTCCAGTCCTGAACCTGCCTGGGCCGCAATTTTCAGCCGCGGGTCAGCCTCAAGGGTGGAGACAAGGCCATGGCGCACAATTTTATGGTCATCCGCCAATAACATCCTGATTTTTTTCATGGGGCTCCCTGCTCAATGGATGGTTTCCGGTCTAAAGGAATCTGAATTCTGACACTTGTTCCTGAACCGGGCGCTGAATCGATTTCAATGCCGGCACCAAAGTATTTCAAGCGTTCCGAAAGATTATACAGGCCGAAACCATGGATTCCCGCCTTGATTTTACTAATTTTTTCCACATCAAACCCGGAGCCTTGATCCTCCACCCGGATCATAATGTTTTTACGGTCGGTTCTCAGCTTGATCTGTCCTTTTTTTTCCCCGGAATGCTTTAAAATATTGATGATCAATTCGCCCACGGCCCGGTAGAGTGTGATTTTCAAAGCATCCTCGACCGGAGGGCAGGGGCGGCCTGAAACGAAATACTCCATCCTGCATCCATAACTTGAATTGCTTTCTTCAACCAGAAACGCCAGGGCCGTGGTCAGGTCGAAGTGGTCAAGAATCGGAGGGGAGAGTTCATAGACAAGGGAACGGATTTCCTTTGTGCCCTGTTCCAGAACCTCTTGAATTTCCCTGAGTTTGGATGAGTCTACATAATGGTTGGCGTCAGTCATGCTCTTTAGTTTGGAAATACAGAATGAGAGAGTTTGTGCAATCCCGTCGTGAAGGTCCGAAGCGATATCCCTCCTTGCCTCTTCCTCGGAAAAGAATAGATAATCGTTCAGGCGCTTGAGATCCTCAGTCCTTTCCAGCACCTCTTTCTCCCGGTTTTTTAAAAGCGAACTCAGTCTGGTATTGGCTTTTTCCAGCTCCAGGGTCCTGGCCCGGACCTGGCCCTCAAGGGTCTGGGCATATTCTCTTTTCCTGACATCAGAGGCTTTGAGCCGTTTTAACATGATATCCAGGGACCGGGTCAAAGATCCGATTTCATCTGTCCTGCGGATAAAGGGCGGCGGGGAAAGCGCCATATCGTCACCCTCGGTTATTTTTTGAGCGGCCAGGGTGAGTTCCCGGATCGGCTGGATAATTTTTTTTATGGCCAGAAAAATAAAGAGGCATGACAGGGCAAGAATCACGGATGAATGCTTCATGAAATCGGCAGATACCGACTCAAGACTGCTTCTCAGCGCCTTTCGGGTCTCTTCGATGGAAGCCATCAGGTCTTTTTTCCGGGAAACCAGAACGATCCGCCAGGGGATTTCGTCCAGGGCAGAGGAGGATAAGATATAATTTTCATCATTGATGGTTAATTCATGGAGTTTCTTCAGATCTTTTGTGGCAGGTTCGGCTTTGTTTCCGGGTGATGTTTTCAGACCCTGTTTCAATATCTTATAGGACCGGGCAAAATGGGCCAGGTCGATTTTAATTCCAAAGAGATCAGACAGATTGCCGGGAAGTGCGATGAGTTCGCCGGCCTGGTTGGTGAAAAAGGCGAACAAAATCATGTCGCTGGTGTCATCCGTTACAAAGGCTTCCTCATTGATTTCATTGAGAATACGGTCTACGGATACATCAACACAGGCATGTCCTTTAAATCTTCCCCAGCGGTCATAGATGGAGGAAATCCCCTTTAAAATCAATCCGGATTCAGGCGGATACGGACAGGTAATGTCCCGGTATCGGGAGGCGGATTCCAAAAATAACCGGGGATACTCTATTTCCCGTAACCGTGATGTCCCGGGGGGAGGCAAATGGAAAATCTGTTTTTTGACCCCAGGGTCCTGGGTGTAGCAGACCAGAAGATCTGAGGTGGTGATAATCCGGGCTGCCGTACTTGCAATGATCTTTTCTTTGGATTTTATCAGCAGGGGCTTGATGTGGGAAATGGCTTGGATCTCTTTTCTGGTTTCCTTGCTTAGCGTATCCGTTCCCCAGAAGGCTGTGATGATTTCATTCGATTCCGGTGTTATGAAAAACGGAACCGTCCAGGGATGCATCCTATGCCGTTTCAAAGAGGGCTTATACATGTGGAAAGAGGCATATCGATCCATGTCGGAGTAAATACTAGACGCCTGCCTGGCAAGGATGGAAGATTCTTCTTTAACGGATTTTAAAATTTCATCATATTTTTCAGCCTGCTCCCGGGCGATTCTGGACAGGTAATAATTGGACATGCGGATGATCTGGTCTTCATTGGCTGAAAAGGAATGGCCGGCAAATCGTTTTAAGGCATTCTGGGTAATGTAAAACAGGGGAAGAACTGAAACCAGTATGGATATGCATATGAATGCAAACAGCTTTTTCGCAATGGATGCCCTGAAAGACTTTAGCATTATGAAAAACTTAAAAAATCTATGGATTGTGTTTTTGCTGTGAATCGACGCCAGTTTAGCCTTTTTGGGGCGAATCGGTCAAGAAAAACCAGGGACTTATTTTTCAAGGGGTGGGATTTAGAGAGTGAGAACAGATAGAACAGCTCGATCAGCGGGAACAGCAGGGGAAGAAAGCCGTTTTATGGTTCGCATAAATAATAGCGGGCGCAGACCCTCCATGGAATTAGCTGTCTCATACCGCGGGAAAGTGTAGGGTCAATGGTTTCAATAAGAAGGTGGTAATGGTTGTCCATCAGGCATAACCCATGGCACAGCCAGTTATATCGTTGGAGAGTGTCAGATAATATTTCCAGAAAACGGTCTCTGTCTTCGTCTTCCAGGAAGATGCGATCCCGGGCGTTCCCGCGGGCAGTGATGTGGTAAACCGCTCCGGGATATTCTATTCTGAGGGGACGGGCCATGGTTTCGTTTCTATAACATGATAAATCTTATTTTTCAAGACCTGACCCCGGCTTGCGGTTATCATGGATTGATCACGCAATCAGTCTTCTCGCCCTCAAAACGCGCTGCAATAATTTTTTGAGTTTTAGGATCAATTTCAAACATATATCTGCAAGTTCCTTTATACTTATATTTATTTTCAATATTCCCATTTGGTAAGAGTTTTGAACTAATTAAATTTTTCTCGTTAGGGGCTTGATATGGTGGGATTTCATTTAAAATTTTACCAATTTGCCCGTATATATGCTCTTTAAAATTATCATGCGGAGATATGTTACTACATCCTGCCAATGAAACTATTGTTACAATGAAATATCCAAATCTTATGATTGTTCCTTTCGACATAGGGATTTTCCAGTTTCAAAAATTAGTTTCTCTGTCGTAGTCCCGTGTATATCGGAACGGTCATTGGAGCGTGAGCCCCGCCTAATACGCTGCCATAAGTGATTGCGGCGGCTAACGGCATGGTTCCAAAATTTACCAACATATTGTCAAATAAGCTGTTCATCCAGAAGTCATGAAGATGAGCCATAGCATTCATCCCGGGGATATAATTCATAGACTTACTTAAAGGCCCACCTTGGGTAAAGAAATCTTTCCAAAAATGTCCTGTAAGCTTTTTATTAAAGCCAAACACAAGTTTCCCTTCTGTAAATTTGAAATGAAATTTGGGGTCAAAATTTGGGGTCAGGTCTTGAAATATCATTTTTTTCTTTGGTTAATGATTTTACTCACCGTTGTATAGTGTATGGATAGATAGTCGGCGATCTCTTTCATTGTATAACCGTATCGAGCATAAGCCATCCATACTTTTTCATTCCGGTGTTGTTTATTCTTTATATCCCGAAACAGGTTTTCAAGCCTGATCCGGGTAGCATATCTTTGAACTTTCGGAACCTCTTTAATATCTTCATTTTTTGATTTTATGGATTGTATAAAGCCTTTGCTGCCGAAAAATATTTGCCCTTTCAATCTGTCCCAAGGAGAAGTTTTTTCTGAAATACCGCTCTCAACAAATTTTAGATAGCTTTTCCGGGCGGCTTTTCTATTCTGTGCAAACTGCCCCAATATCCAGTCTGTTGTCAGCCAGTTAGGGATAGAGCCTTTGGAAGCGGTTGCATGAAAACTGCTCCATTTCCAATCCCCGGGCTTTTCCACCATTTTCGCCCTGACCGGATTCAGGACAACATACCGACAGAGCTCCAGCAGATGGGTCTCTTTTTGAACCAGGATGGCTTTGTACCGGCCCTGGAAAACATGCCCCACCCGGTGATGCCTGCGGTTGAACGACTGGGTGTAGACCCCGTTGAGCTGTCTCATACCGCGGGAAAGTGTAGGGTCAATGGTTTCAATAAGAAGGTGGTAATGGTTGTCCATCAGGCATAACCCATGGCACAGCCAGTTATATCGTTGGAGAGTGTCAGATAATATTTCCAGAAAACGGTCTCTGTCTTCGTCTTCCAGGAAGATGCGATCCCGGGCGTTCCCGCGGGCAGTGATGTGGTAAACCGCTCCGGGATATTCTATTCTGAGGGGACGGGCCATGGTTTCGTTTCTATAACATGATAAATCTTATTTTTCAAGACCTGACCCCAGCTTGATAATCTGTTCCCGCCCGCCGCCCCTTTATTCGTAGCTTTAAGCTACCATGGCCCTTTGAACTCTATATAACAGAAATCAGGGTCACTAATGAATTCCCAAGAAATAATTCTTTTACTCTTATTATCAACAATATATATCCATTGGCATCCTGAATCCTCAAATTTATATAGATATTTACTTTTCGCTTCATCAATTTTGATAATATCTATTGGCTCAGGAAGCGGAACATCAAACACAACTCTTCCGATATCGAAATTTCTTTCGTCAATAAAAATAAGTCTTCTTTTTTCAATAGATACACAGCCAATAATTGAGGTGAGAAATAATATGATGAACGTGATCAATACAGTCTTCATAACATATAATCTTTTCATTAATATTTCATTTAACCTTTTTTTATCGTTCATCTATCAAAGATGGCATAAGATAAGAAGGCATCATATCAGCAGCGACAAAAGGGGTAGCAACAGCCACATTAGCCCAGTTCATAACTTCACCCAAAGCCACCGATAGGCTACTCATGTTTGTGTTGATGTTGCCCATTGCGTTATACCATATTGGACTATTAAGATAATCGTGAGGACCGGCATATGCTTCACACAATAGATCAGCAAATGATCCCGGCTTGTAAGAACGGCCAAATATAGATCCAGGACCTCCCTGTCTTCCTCCAAGGTAACTTTCTGCAGACGGAGACTTTGCATTGAACCGTCCACCAGCCAGCTTAAATCCATCGCCCTTGTGGCCAGCGCTTATCCCTGACGCATTCCTGCGATCTAATTTTGATTGCTCAATCATTTTGCTTCTCATTGTTGTAGCAGAATACGCTAAAAGAGATATCCCTCCAGACAGCGCAGCTCCTGTCATAAAGTCACCGCCGTTTACTTCAGAAACCACACCACCAGCGAAAGTAGTTATTCCTACACGCCCCCACCCCCAACTATTACCATAATAACCACCAATTCCTCCGAACACAGCACCACCAAAGGCACCTTTGAGAACTCCTTGACCAATATCACCACCATAATAGTGAGCATTGAGGCCTCCTGCTACTGCCCCTGCAGCAGCACCGCCCGCAATGTTAGATATTACACTTGCAGTGGTAAAACTCATTGCTGGACCTCCAGCTATGCCCGCAAGTCCGCTTGTGACGGCACTCTCAACGCCAGAAAAAACTCCGCCAGAAATACCACCAATCACTGCTCCGGCAATCATTGCTTCAGGGTCCCAATCACTTTGGACTCCTGAGATAACAGCTCCGATGATGGCTCCAATTATGAATCCGAAGTGCCCGGAAGGATCAACATAAACAAGCGGATTATTATAACAATAACTATACCGGTTCAAGGTCTGGGGATTGGCCGGATCGGGAACAACCGTATCTGCGGTGACGAATTTCCCGATCACCGGGTCGTAGAGCCTGGCGTTGTAATTGTAGAGGCCGGATTCCGGGTCCAGTTCCTGGTCCGTGAACTTGTAGTTGGAGGTATCGGTGCCGGTGTGGGATCTCAGGCCGCCATAGGGGAGGTACTCGCTGGATTCCAGGGGGGTGCCGGCAGCATCGCTCATGATGGTGGAACTGCCCAGGTGATCCTTGTGGAAAAAGCTGGGGACGCTGTCCTGGATCTGGGCGATGCGCAGGTTCCCGGCAAAGATGAACCGGGTGGTTTCCGTGCCGGTTCCGGTCTCTTTGACCTGGAAAAGGCCGTTGACATAATAGGTGGTCCCGCCGCCCTGGACCGTTTTGATGGCCCGGGCCCCGGAGCCGTCATAGGTAAGTTCCATGGCCTGGGTCGTTCCGTTCCGGACGTGGGTGACGGTGACGGGCATGTTGTCGGCATTATAGGTAACGGTCCGGGTCCCCGGCAGGAGGGGATCGGAAAGATCCGGCCCCTGGGTCATGTTCCCGTTGGCGTCGTAGACATAGTCAAAATTTGTGCCGTTGAGGGTGATGCTGTCCACGGCGTGGGGCCTTGTCCCTCCGTGGCTGTAGGTCATGGTGCCGGTTCCCGCGGTTTTGGAGGCAATGTTGCCGATGGCGTCATAGGTATAGGAAAGCGGGGTCCCGGACCCGGTTTCACTGGTCAGCCGGTGGAGACCGTCATAGGTATAGGTGTAGGAGACCGCGTTCAGGCTGTCCGTGATCCCGGAGAGATCCCCGGCCGGTGTATAGGAATAGGATCTTTGCTGCATGGTTTCCGTGGGGCCGGTGCGGGAGGTCAGGAGCGAAGCCAGCCGCCCGGACAAGCTGTCGTAGGCGTACTGGGTATAGGTGTAGTTGCCGTGCTCCACAAGGCCGATTTTACCGCCGGGCGTATAGCCGCTCAGGGAGGCATAGGTAAGTCCGTCGGACCCTGTGACGCTTTCCAGAAGTCCGGTGCCCGGGATATAGGTATTGGTCACCGTGAAAGCATCCGGAGTTGTGGTGGTCAGGACTTTGCCGGCAAGGTCATAGGTAAAGGAGGTGGTATAGGTTTGGGGCGCTCCTGTCAGTGTCCTGGTTTCCGACAGCACATTGCCCAGGGAGTCGTATCCGTCAATGGTGGTGGTCACCCGGCCGTTGGAGGTCTGATAGAGTCTTCCCCGGCCATTGGCAATGGACAGATTGTCATAGGTGTAGGCAACATCCGGATCTGTGGTGTCATAGTCCTTGGAGATCAGTCGGTTCAGCTCATCATAGGCAAAGGTGATGGTCTGGTTTTTGGCGTCGGTCTGGGTCAAAAGATTGCCGTTGGCGTCATAGGTATAGGACCAGGTGCCCATGTCCGGATCGACCATGCCGGTCTTGCGTCCCAGGGCATCATAGGTCATGGAGGTTTCATTGCCGCAATGGTCCGTCACGTTCAGGAGGTCGGAAGCGGCATTGTATTGGTAGGTTGTCACATAGTCTGTCTGATCATCGGCATGTTCGGTTACCCGGATCAGACGCCCCAGATAATCCTTGGTTTCCGTCCGGCCGGCGCCGTCCGGGTCCGTAATGGTGGTTGAAAGACCGGAATAGGAGAAGGTCGCGGTGATCGTGTCATGGACGCTGTCCGGACTGTCAATGGAGACGGGTCTGCCCCGGTAGTCAAAGAGGGTCTGGCTCCAGGGACTGTCAGTGGGAGCTGTCTGGGGATAGGCGCTGTCCGATGCGAAGAACGGCCCTTCGGTCAGATAGGCCCGGCCCATTTCATCGTAATAAATTCTGGAGGTGATGAATTTTCCGTCCTCGCCCAGGGTAACGTTCTGGATTTTCCGGTTAAAACCGTCCAGATAGGTAACGGCATCGATCCAGTTCCCGCTGTCGTCTTCCTTGACACTGGAGATCACATACCGGGGAGAGGCATCATCAAAGTACTGGGTGACAGCCTGGCCGCCGTTGGGCAGATCGGTCTGAACCAGGCGGCCGAATTCATCATAGGTATAGGAGGTCCGGTTTCCGTTTTCATCCTGGGTCAGGAGGGGTTTGCCGAACCGGTAGTCGATCTCCAGGGTCTGTTCTATATGGGAGACGCCGCCGGTCACAGGATATTCAATAAAAACCGGATAGGTCCGGGTTTCCGTATCATAGGTGGTAATGGTGGTGTTGCCCCGGGCATCGGTCGAAGCCGTCAGATTGCCGTAGGTGTCATAGGCAAATGAAATATAGGGATCATTCACCCCGTCAAGGGAATAGGATCTGCCCAGCAGATTGCCTGTGCCGGATTCATAGTCGAAACCGGTCTGCCGGACCAGGCCGCTGGTGCTGCCGGCAAGGGTCTCCGAGGTCTTTCTCCATACCCAGTCCCCGAAGTTTTCATAGGTAAGGGTCGTGGTCAGGCTTTCCGCCCCTGTGCCGGAGGAGATGGTGCTCAGGAGATTCCCGTTGGCATCGTCATGGACATAATCTTCCTGGACAAATGTGGTTTCATCATCATAATTTTCCGTTCGTTTTCGGGCAAGCTTCACAAAGGCAAAGGTATTGTCCGGATCATCCAGATATTGGGTTTCCCAGGTCAGGGTCTGCCTGGACAGCAATGTTCCGGAAGGATCTTTAAAATCAACCTGGCACTGCCGTCCCTTGTTGAACTCGTCCTGATGGAATTTGGTTATGGTCTGGGTCCCGTCGGGATTGGTTTGGGTTACGTTGCCGAAGCCACGAAAGTCTCTGGACGCAAGATCAAAGAATCCTTGTGCATAGGAATACTGTGTGGTTGATGACACTCCGTTTCCATCATCAATGGTCAGCGTTTCAACCGGATGGATGATATAAGCGAGAAGGGTGTTGTTGTATTCTGATGAAGGTTTATAGGTAAATTGGCTAGTGCTGCCAAAGGAGGAATTAATACTTTTTAGAAGATCTGGAGATTCGTGTGGTGCTGCTAACTTTAATCGCCAATCATAGTAGCCATCTGTTCGCTCTATGATATAAAGGATATCGGTTTTACCGTCACCATTGTAATCTCCAGTATTAATTTTTGGATTTTGATTTATTGCCCCCCACATATCCAAGTTAATATTATCGAATGACGAACCATTCGAAAGGCGCAATCGCCAGTCATAGTAGCCATCTGTTCGCTCTATGATATAAAGGATATCGGTTTTACCGTCACCATTGTAATCTCCAGTATTAATTTTTGGATTTTGATATACTGCCCCCCACATATCCAAGTTAATATTATCGAATGACGAACCATTCGAAAGGCGCAATCGCCAGTCATAGTAGCCATCTGTTCGCTCTATGATATAAAGGATATCGGTTTTACCGTCACCATTGTAATCTCCAGTATTAATTTTTGGATTTTGATATACTGCCCCCCACATATCCAAGTTAATATTATCGAATGACGAACCATTCGAAAGGCGCAATCGCCAGTCATAGTAGCCATCTGTTCGTTCTATGATATAAAGGATGTCGGTTTTACCGTCACCATTGTAATCTCCAGTATTAATTTTTGGATTTTGATATACTGCCCCCCACATATCCAAGTTAATATTATCGAATGACGAACCATTCGAAAGGCGCAATCGCCAGTCATAGTAGCCATCTGTTCGCTCTATGATATAAAGGATATCGGTTTTACCGTCACCATTGTAATCTCCAGCAATAATTTTTGGATTTTGATATACTGCCCCCCACATATCCAAGTTAATATTATCGAATGACGAACCATTCGAAAGGCGCAATCGCCAGTCATAGTAGCCATCTGTTCGCTCTATGATATAAAGGATATCGGTTTTACCGTCACCATTGTAATCTCCAGCAATAATTTTTGGATTTTGATATACTGCCCCCCACATATCCAAGTTAATATTATCGAATGACGAACCATTCGAAAGGCGCAATCGCCAGTCATAGTAGCCATCTGTTCGCTCTATGATATAAAGGATATCGGTTTTACCGTCACCATTGTAATCTCCAGCAATAATTTTTGGATTTTGATATACTGCCCCCCACATATCCAAGTTAATATTATCGAATGACGAAAGCTCGTGGCCAAAATAATACAATTGTTTTGAATACAAATCACTATCGCCGATAATATTACCATCCGTTTCTATTGTTACATCATTCCCATATTCCTGAATTTTCTCCAAGAGAGACCTATGACTATTTATACTTTCTATATATGAAAATTTGTAAGCTCGCGCTAACCTGTCATATGTTTTTATCTCAATAGCTTTTATTCTTTTTCCAGTAATAACTTCAAAGTTAATATTGTACATTTTTGCCTGATCAGGTCGCCCATCTTCCAAATGAAAAATCACAGAATTAGAAAGGTTAGCAGATGATGTTCCTTGGTTTCCCGTATAATCAATCCTTGAAAGATAAATCTGACCTTGGTCTTTGACATAAGCAATTGTCATATAATTGCCATTGGTATCCACAACCTTATCCAAACACCACTTAAAAATCCGCGAACTGTCATCAGGATCATCCTGCCGGGAAGCTTCCGTAGTGCCAAAATAATATCTCAGGCCGCTTTTGTCCGTGGCCTCCCATCCATTGGTGGATGTGTTGAAATAATATTTGGTAAAGCCTCCTTCAATCTTGGCCCCGTAAAAATCAGTTCCCCAGTCCGGCCTAGGAACCAGGTCGGAATTCCCACCCATGGCCACGACATAATCATCGGCCGAATAATCAAGCCCGTGTCTGGTGGACCGCTGGATCGCCCCCATGTCGATATCCCATCCCATGCCGATCCAGCCGTTCTTTTTGTAGCTGTTGTAGACCAGGTTGATCTTCGGCTGTATGCCGGCCCGGCCCGGGGGAACGAGAATGGGAACGGATACGGTGGCTGCACCTGTATACTGCATGGTATTGACCGTGGGAAGGGAAAGGCCTGATGAGGAGTCTCCCAGCTCAGTGTCTGTTGAGGCGGTACTCAGGCTCATGGCCTTGGCTGAAACTGACTCTTCTTCCAGGTCCGGGCTGTCGGATTCGGTTTCTTCCTGATCCGAAACCAAAGGTTCGGGGACTTCTTCCACAAAGAGCTCTGTGCTGTCCATCTCTTGGCTTTGCAGGATAGTTGACGAGTCTGTATCGGCCACTTCCGATGACCAGGCCGGGGTATTGAAAAAGACAATCCAGAAAAGTGCGCTGAAGCAGACCAGGAAGGTCCTGATATGATTAAGAAAATTGGGGTTGTTTCCGGTAGGATTCTGGGATGATGAGCAGGATTGCATGGGCCCTCCGGATAATACGGTGAAATAATGGGTCACAAGATCAATTCACAACCAATGGATATGGCAATATCTGACTGGAAAAAGAAAGTCAATAGGAGGGCCCGGGCTCAGCGAACCTTTCATTATATTTTAACGGATTTCTTACAATGATCCAGGGGCGGGGTTTTCGCGAATTGAGCGAGAACAGTTAGAATAGCTCGATCAGCGGGAACAGCAGAGGAAGAAAGCCGTTTTATGGTTCGCATAAATAATGGTGGCGAGCCCCTCCATGGCTGTTCCCGCCGTTCTCGCTGATCGAGCTGTTCCCGCTGCTTTTACTGCTTATACCCGATCATCCGCAAAAACCCCTTGCGCTTTTCAATATCTTCCCCGGTTTCGATCCCCTTGGATGAAAATCCGTCGATCACCCCGAGGACTCCGCGTCCCTGTTCGGTCTCGGCCAGGATGACCTGGACCGGGTTGGCCGTGGCGCAGTGGATCCGGGCCACTTCCGGGACGTTCTTGATGGTGTTGAGGATGTTGATGGGAAACATGTCCTTCATGAACACGATAAAAGAGTGGCCTGCGGAAAGTTCATAGGCATTTTTCTTGGCCAGTTCAATCAAAGCCTCATCGGTTCCGCTGTACCGGACCAGGCATTCCATGGAAGCCTCGCAGAAGGCCACGCCGAACTTGGCATCGGGCACTGTGCAGACAATGGCTTCATGGATGTCTTCCACGGTTTTGATAAAATGGGAGTGGCCCAGGATGAAATTGAGTTCATCCGGGTTTTCAATGGATATGGTTTTGAGTTCCATGGGGGTTTCCTTTCGTAAAAGAGTTAACGGGTATCAGTTATCAGTTAACAGCAGATAAAGTCAATATAGGGGAAAAATAAGGCCAGGGCCAACGCATGTAAAAGAGGAAAACCCGATCCTGTTTTAACCTAATGGTTTGGCCGTGCCAAACTAAAATCTCTGTGTCCTCTGTGGTTTAACAAAATTCTAATTCCAAAGGAATTTACCATATGGCCGTTGAATCATTTTTTTATTCGAACTTGAGAGTTCTCACTTACAGCATTTTTTACCACAGAGAGCGCAGAGGACACAGAGTTTCTGCGCTTGCGAGCCGGATGCGCCCGGTTTAAGCAATCCGTAAAGAAGTCCCTTGCGATGGCCTGGTTCAATCATCTTGACAAGGGTTTGATTACATGTCATTTATATATGAACGAGCGCTCGGTCAGCGGTATGGCGGCTCATATCCGTGTAAAAGGTTGCCCGGGCTTCTCCCGCTTTTTCATAAGATTACAGGAGAAATGCTTTGGCCAAAAGCATTAAAAAAAGGGTTCAGACGGCCCACGGCGAGGTGCCCACCCAGATCAAAAATCCTGATCTGGTCCGGGAGAGACGCCGTCACATCATAGATTCCACGGTGAAGTTGTTCATTGAGCACGGCTACCATAAGACCACCACCCGGATGATTGCCAGGGCCGCTGATTTTTCCATCGGTTCCCTGTACGAGTATGTCAGTTCAAAGGAGGACCTGCTCTACCTGGTCTGCAAGACCATCCATGAAGAGGTCGGGAAAGCCGTAGAAAATGCCCTGTCAGACAATGCCCGGGAAAAGGAAAGGCTGGCCGGCATCATCCGGCAGTACTTTCTGGTCTGCGACAGGATGGCCGACCATATCCTTCTCATGTACCAGGTGACCCAGTTCCTTCCGGAGAAGTGGAAAAAACAGGTGCTGGAAAATGAGATCAATATCACCAATATCTTTATCCATGCCCTGGCCGGTCTTGCCGGGAAAAACAAATTTCCCGAGCTGGACAAGGCCCGCCTCAACCTGGTGGGTCACAATATATCGGTTCTCGGCCAGATGTGGGCCTTCCGGCGCTGGCACCTGAAAAAGAACTTTACCATTGATCAGTATATTGAGGTTCAGACGGATTTCATATTGGGCTTGATCTTCTAACGCTTTTTTCTTCTCTTTTTTTCATTGGATTCCCGTCTGGAATATAAATAAAAAATCAGATTATGGTTTATTTTTTTGCTTATATGTGCCACTAAAAGATATGTCTAAACTTAGTTTAGTTTAATCAAACTCCAGGGTTCTGAGCCCGGGTTTCAAACGGGCGCCGGAACCGGATCCAGGTAAAGGAGATGAGATGAGTCCGGAAAGCCAAGTCTATAAACCTGCCAACTCAGTGAAGATCGTCACGGCCACTTCCCTTTTTGACGGCCATGACGCCTCCATCAATATCATGCGCAGGATCCTCCAGGATACCGGCGCCGAGGTGATCCACATCGGGCACAACCGTTCGGCAGAAGAGGTGGTGGATGCCGCTGTTGAAGAGGATGCCCAGGGAATCGCCGTCTCCAGTTACCAGGGCGGACATGTGGAGTACTTCAAGTACATGGTCGACCTTTTAAAGGAAAAAGGCGCTTCCCGGATCAAGGTATTCGGCGGCGGCGGGGGGGTGATCATCCCCTCGGAGATCGAAGAACTCCAGGCCTATGGAGTGGCCCGGATCTACTCTCCGGAGCACGGAACTTCCATGGGACTCCAGGGCATGATCAACGATATGATGGAGATCATGGACCAGCCCGGTGTGGACTTTGAAAACCTGGACTATGGAGGACTGGGTGTTGAGAATAAATACCTGACCGCCAATTTCATCTCCGCGGTCCAGGAAGCCCGGGCCGGAGATCCGGAACTCCGGGATAAAATCATGGGCAAGGTCTCTGAACTGGCCGGGAAAAGGGATGTCCCGGTCATCGGCCTTACCGGTACGGGCGGGGCCGGAAAATCTTCCCTCACCGATGAACTGATCAGCCGGATTTTAAGGGATCTGGATGATGTGAACATCGCCATCATCTCCTGTGATCCCTCCCGGAGAAAGACCGGGGGAGCCCTTCTCGGGGACCGGATAAGGATGAACGCCATTGATACGGACCGGGTCTATATGCGGTCCCTGGCCACCCGGAGGTCCCAGACCGAACTGCCCGAGGCCCTTCCCGATGCCGTGGCCGTGGCAAAGGCTTCGGGATACGATATGATCCTGGTGGAAACCGCCGGCATCGGCCAGGGGGATTCCCGGGTGGTGGATCTGGTGGATCTTTCCGTTTACGTGATGACCGCGGATTTCGGGGCCCCGTCCCAGCTGGAAAAGATCGATATGCTCGATTATGCCGATATCGTGGTGGTGAACAAGTACGAGAAAAAAGGATCTGAAGATGCCATCCGGGACGTGAGAAAACAGGTCCAGAGGAACCGCAAGGCCTGGGATACGGATCCCAAGGACATGCCCGTGTTCGGAACCATTGCCTCCAAGTTCAATGACGACGGAATCACGGCATTCTACCACGAACTTCTGGACCAGATTGAAGAGAAAAAACAGATCCGGTATGAATCCTCCATCCCCAGGACCGGGATCAAGGAATCCTCCTCAAAGACCATTATCATCCCCGGGGAAAGGATCCGGTACCTGGCGGAGATCGCCGATACCATCCGGGATTACCATGAAAATACGGAAAAGCAGGCCGATGCGGCCAGGAACCGCTGGCATCTTGCCGAGACCCTGAAAACCATGGGAGAGGGGCAGGATCTGGAAAATCCGGATCAGGTTATCAAGAGCCTGAAACAGGCCGTAAAGGATGCCGGGACCCTTGTGGAGGAAGACACCGATCAGTTGATTTCGGATTTTGAAGAGTGTTCCTCAAGATTTGAAAAGGATGAACTGGTCTATAAAGTACGGGATAAAGAGTTCAGGGTGCCTTTGTACACCCGGTCCCTGTCCCATTCAAAAATTCCCAAGATCGCCCTGCCCGGATTCAAGGATCCGGGGGAGCAGTACACGTGGATGAGAAAAGAGAACTTTGCCGGCAATTTCCCCTATACGGCCGGGGTCTTCCCCCTGAAGCGGTCCGACGAAGATCCCACCCGGATGTTTGCCGGCGAGGGCGGGCCGGCCGATACCAACAGGAGGTTCAAACTGCTCTCCTCGGGGTACGAGGCCAAGCGCCTTTCCACGGCCTTTGACGCCGTGACCCTGTTCGGATGTGATCCGGATGTAAGGCCGGATATCTACGGCAAGGTCGGCACCTCCGGTGTCTCCATCTGCAACCTGGACGATGTAAAACTCTTATATAACGGGTTTGACCTGTGCGCCCCCAATACCTCGGTATCCATGACCATCAACGGTCCGGCCCCCATCATGCTGGCCATGTTCATGAACACGGCCGTTGATCAGCAGATGGAAGAGTTCAGAAAAGAAAAGGGCAGGGAGCCCGATGAAGAAGAGGCGGCCCAGGTCCGGCAGTTTGCCCTGTCCAATGTCCGGGGCACGGTCCAGGCCGATATCCTCAAGGAGGACCAGGGCCAGAATTCCTGTATTTTTTCCATTGAATTTGCCCTCAAGATGATGGGGGATATCCAGCAGTACTTCATCAACCACCAGGTGAGAAATTTCTATTCGGTCTCCATCTCCGGGTACCATATTGCCGAGGCCGGGGCCAATCCCATTTCCCAGCTCGCCTTTACCCTGGCCAACGGGTTCACCTATGTGGAGTATTATCTGTCCCGGGGCATGGACATTGACTCGTTCGCCCCGTCCCTTTCTTTTTTCTTCTCCAACGGCATGGACCCCGAATACACGGTCATCGGCCGTGTGGCCCGGAGGATCTGGGCCGTGGCCATGCGGTACAAGTACAAGGCCAATGCAAAATCCCAGCAGCTCAAATACCATATCCAGACCTCGGGCCGGTCCCTCCATGCCCAGGACATCCAGTTCAACGATATAAGGACCACCCTCCAGGGGCTGTGCGCCATCTATGACAATTGCAACAGCCTCCATACCAACGCCTTTGACGAGGCCATTACCACCCCGTCCACGGAATCGGTGAGAAGGGCCCTGGCCGTTCAGCTCATCATCAACCGGGAATGGGGCCTGGCTAAGAACGAGAATCCGATGCAGGGAAGTTTCATCGTGGACGAACTCACCGACCTGGTGGAAGAGGCCGTGCTCATCGAGTTTGAGAGGATCACGGAAAGAGGCGGGGTCCTGGGGGCCATGGAAACCGGATACCAGCGGGGCAAGATCCAGGAAGAGTCCATGTATTACGAGTATCTCAAGCATACGGGCAAATATCCCATCGTGGGGGTCAATACCTTCCAGGATCCGGATGCCGACTACGCGGAAATGGCCGAACATCTGGAACTGGCCCGGGCCACCAAAGAACAAAAAGACGAGCAGCTCAGGCGCCTGGATGAATTTAAAACCGTCCATGGAAAAGATTCTGCCCCGGCCCTTGAAAAACTCCAGCAGGCTGCCCTGAACGGGGAAAATATGTTTGAGCAGCTCATGGAGACGGTGCGGTCCTGTTCTTTGGGGACTATTACCCAGGCCCTGTATGAAGTGGGTGGAAAATATCGCAGAAATATGTAATAAGAGCGAAGAAAGCGAGTAAAGCAGCAGGAAAAGCTGTAAAAGAAAAAGGAAGAACACCAACGGATGAAAGAGGCCGGATAAACCTATCAAATGCTTTTCCCGCTTTCCTTGCTTTTGGCTTTACTTGCTGGTTGTACTGGCAGTGGAGCCAAAAAAATAATTTCAATCAAATAGTTATTTTAAAGCAAAGGGAATCGGAATATGAAAAAAGCGGTCATAGTCAGTGCGGTAAGAACCCCCCTGGGCAGTTTCGGCGGGACCCTGAGCACCATGGGGGCCACGGATCTGGGCGGCCATGTGATCCGGGAGGCCGTTAAAAGGGCCGGGATAGAAGATAAAGAGGTCAGCGAGTGCATCATGGGCCAGGTCCTGCCCTGCGGGTACGGACAGAACCCGGGAAAGCAGGCTGTGGTCAAGGCCGGTCTTCCCTGGGAGGTGGAGGCCATCACCGTGAACAAGGTCTGCGGATCTTCCCTTAAGGCCGTGATGCTGGCGGCCCAGGCCATCCAATGCGGGGATGCGGATGTGGTGGTGGCCGGGGGCATGGAAACCATGAGCATGGCTCCCTATTATATGGACAAGGCCCGGTGGGGACTTCGCATGGGCCCGGGCAGGATCGAGGATCACATGATCCATGACGGTCTCTGGGATGTGGTCAATGATTTTCACATGGGCATGTCCAATGAACTCTGCTCGGAAAAATGGGGAATGTCCCGGGAGGACCAGGACCGGTATGCAGCGGAATCCTATAAACGGGCCAATGCAGCCGTGGCTTCGGGCCGGTTCAAGGATGAGATCGTTCCCGTTGAGGTGCCCCAGAGAAAAGGGGATCCCAAGGTTTTTGATACGGACGAATGCCCCCAGGAGACAAGCCTGGAACTATTGTCTAAAATGAGACCGGCCTTTAAAAAGGACGGGGTGGGCACGGCCGGAAATGCCTCCATTATTTCCGACGGGGCCTCGGCCGTGGTGGTCATGGAAAAGGAAAAAGCCAAGGCCCTGGGCTGCAAGATCATGGCCGAGATCGGGTCCCAGGCATCCTTTGGCATTGACATGAAATATGTTCTCATGGCCCCTATCTACGCCATTCCCAAGGTGTTGAAAAAAGAGGGCCTGACCATCTCCGACATTGACCTGTTCGAGATCAACGAGGCCTTTTCCGGCACTTCAGTCGGGATCAACAAGGTCCTGGAGCTGGACCCGGAAAAAGTCAACGTCAACGGCGGTTCCGTTGCCCTGGGCCATCCCATCGGCGCCTCGGGGACAAGGGTGTTGACCACCCTGCTCCATGAGATGGAAAAGCGGGACGTTAAACGGGGACTGGCATCCCTCTGCCTGGGCGGGGGAGAGGCTGTGGCCCTGATCGTCAACCGGTAGAAGAGCTAAAAGCGAACAGCCAAAAGTCAAAAGGCTTTGGACTTTTGGCTTTCAGGCTTCTGATTGAATAAGGAGACAAAATGAGTATTGAAAAATTCGGTGTGATCGGTGCGGGACAGATGGGAAACGGGATTGCCCAGGTGGCGGCAGCCTCCGGCATGGAAGTTCTCATGAGCGATATCAAGGAGGAGTTCTGTGAAAAGGGTATAGGCAACATTTCCAGAAACCTGGACCGGATGGTGAAAAAGGAAAAGATTTCTGAAGGCGACAAGACTGCCATTCTGGGACGGATCCGGACCACCACCAGCCTGGAAGATATGAAGGGTGTGGATTTTGTGGTGGAAGCCGCTGTTGAGCGGGAAGACCTCAAATTCAAGATCTTTGAAGACCTGGACCGGATCTGCCCTCCCGGGGTGATCCTTTCCACCAATACCTCCTCCATTCCCATCGGGAGAATCGCGGCGCAGACGTCAAGGTCGGATAAGGTCATCGGCATGCACTTTATGAATCCCGTGCCCGTGATGAAGCTGGTGGAGGTCATCAAAGGGATTGCCACCTCGGAGGAGACCTTTCAACTGACCTGGGATCTGTGCGAGAAATTCGGCAAGACCCCGGCCGAGGCCAATGATTATCCCGGGTTCATTGCCAACCGCATCCTCATGCCCATGATCAACGAGGCCGTGTTCTGTCTCTACCAGAGTGTGGGCAAGGCAGAGGACATCGATACGGTCATGAAATTGGGCATGAATCATCCCATGGGGCCCCTGGCCCTGGCCGACCTCATCGGCCTGGACACCTGCCTGGCCATCATGGAGACCCTGTACGACGGATTCAAGGATTCCAAGTACAGGCCCTGTCCCCTGCTCAGAAAATATGTGGAAGCGGGCTGGCTGGGAAGAAAATCCGGCCGGGGATTCTATCAGTATACCTAAATATCTTATCGATATTTGATTTCACTGCAGCCGCCAGGGACTTCCCCCTGGCGGCTGCTTTTTTTTAGGGGGCCTTTTCCTTTTTTACATCTTTTTTACAAATGCTTTACCACTGAATGACACATGGGCCGATTCCATCCGGTAGAGTTGAGTCCAGGATATAAAGATCAGGATCTTTATATTGCAGTTTTTTTTAAAATTGATTAACTCAATTGTAAAGGAGAAGGAAAATGAGCAGAAGTATCTTTGAGAAAAGTAGGGCCTGGAAGGTTTTTACCGGACTGATCGCCTGGTCCATGGTTTCGGCTGCAAGTCTTTTTGCTGCACCGGCTTTGCCTGACAAGGTGGTCTGCCGGGTGGAAACGGAAAAGAGTGTTCTTGAGGCGGGCCGGGCCCAGAAACTTGTTTTGAAGGTCAGCCTGGATGCACCGTCTTCTCTCGAGCAGAATACCCGCCCCCCCGTGAACCTGGGACTGGTTCTGGACCGGTCCGGCTCCATGGGCGGAACCAAAATGGAAAAGGCCAGGGCCGCCGCCATAGAAGCCCTGAAGAGGCTGGGCAGGGAAGATGTCTTTTCCCTGGTGGTCTATGACTCCAATGTGCAGACCATCGTGCCGGCACAGAAAGCCCGGAATGTTCAGAATATCATCCAGACCATCCGACAGATCCAGCCCGGAGGGAATACGGCTCTTTTCGGCGGGGTAAGCCAGGGAGCGGCGGAGATCCGCAAATCCCTGGGCCGGGGATATGTTCACCGGATGATTCTTCTTTCCGACGGACTGGCCAATGTCGGACCTAAAATGCCCAGTGACCTGGGGCGTCTGGGGGCCGGCCTGGTCAAGGAAAACATCTCCGTATCCACGGTGGGCGTGGGAACCGATTACAACGAAGACCTCATGGCCCAGCTGGCCCAGAAAAGCGACGGAAATACCTATTTTGTGGAATCCAGCCTGGACCTGCCCAGGATCTTTGCCCAGGAGCTGGGGGATGTTCTCAATGTGGTGGCCAAACAGGTCCGTGTCGTGGTGACCCTGGAAGATGGGGTTGAACCCATTGAAATCATCGGCCGGGAAGGCCGGATCCGGGGAAACCAGGTGGAAATTTATATGAACCAGCTTTATGGCAGCCAGCAGAAATATGCCCTGATCGAGGTGAACCTGCCTCCGTCTCCTGCCGGTTCAAAGAGGAAGCTGGCCCGGGCAGAGGTCCGGTATGAAAATCCTGTCAGCCATAAAGAGGAGATGACAGAGGGAATATCCTGGGCATCCTTCAGCAGTGATTCTGAAAAGGTGGCCCGATCGGCCAATGTGGAAGTGGTCCGGGAGTACCAGCTCAACCTCAATGCCCTGGCCCAGGAAAAGGCCATTGAACTTTCCGACAAGGGGAAAACCAGGGAAGCCGCCGAGTACCTGAAGAAGTCTGCCACGAAGCTCAAGGAGATCGGCGGAATGTACCAGGACGAAGAATTGCTCCAGGAGGCAGAAGAGATTCAGGACCAGGCCGAGGCCATTGAGTCCCGGGGCATGGACAAGAAAAGCCGGAAACTGCTCCGGACAAAATCTTATCAGATGAAAAACCAGCAGGTGAGTCAATAGGGATATGAAAAGCAGACGGATCATACTCCTGTTCTGGGCCCTGTTCCTTGTGCCTGCCCTGATCCTGGCTCTGGTGGCCTTTCAGCTTCTGTCCCATGAACAGGACCGGATCAGCCGGGCCACGGTGAATGCCATGGCGGACCGGGCCCGGGCCGTCTGCGAGACCCTCCATTTGACCATGGAAACCGTACAGGACAGGATGACCCGGTCCCTTCTGGATATTGAGCCGGGTCATGAACAACAGGTCCTGGCAAAATGGGAGAAGACCAATCCCCTGGTCCGGAACGTGTTTATCTTTCTCAAGGGCAGGGGACTGGATTATCCGCCTCCCGGAAAGGCATCGACCCCTGAGGAACAGCAGTTCAAGAACCGGTATGATGCCCTTTTTTCCGGGAGGATACCCTTTGATTTTAATAAGACCGGGATTGGAACGGAAAAGGGGACGGAAGGACCGGCCACGGCGACCCGGGGTTCCGGCTCTTACGGATCCCTGAAAGAAAAACAGGAGGCTCCGTCCCAGAGGGCTCTGGTCTCCCTGTCCCAATCCATTGAAACCCATGCGGGAAAAGTAGAGGGAAAGGAAGACCGGGACGGGGGGAGCTTTGGATGGATTCCCTGGTTCAGCGAAAACCGGCTCTATATCCTGGGATGGGTCCGGCCCCGGTCCCGGGGGCCGGTGTACGGGGTGGAACTGGAGTGGATGACCATCCTTTCCCGCATGGTGGTGGACTTTCCCAAACTGACAAGAAAAGGGACGGCCCTGGTTCTTTTGGACGGTTCCGGGGAGGTGGTTCACCGGACCGGCCCCCTGGCCGTGGAATCTTCCCATAAACCGGTCATGGAGGTCCCGGTATCCAGCCTGCTTCCCCATTGGAGGATCGGGATTTACCTGGATGAGAATATGACCGGCACGGGAAAATTATTTTTCTATGTATCCATGATGCTCCTGGGCGTTTTGATCACGGCCATGGTGGCAGCCGGAGTCCTTTTGACCCGGCTTGCCTCCCAGAAGATCCGGGATGCCCGGCAGAAGACCTCCTTTGTCTCCTCGGTTTCCCATGAACTGAAAACCCCCCTGACCAGTATCCGCATGTATGCCGAACTTCTGCTTTCCGGCCGGGTAGGGGATGGAGAAAAGAAAACCACCTATCTGAGGGTGATTGTCAATGAAAGTGCCCGTCTGACCCGGCTGATCAACAATGTCCTCGATTTTGGCAAACTGGAGCAGAAAACCAAGACCTACCGGGTGACCGATTTTGAAATGGACGAGTTCCTGGAAGGGCTGATCCATGCCCACGGGATCCGCATCCGGGAGGCTGGCCTTGAAATTGTAAAGGAAATCGCCCCCGGGAACTACCGGGTGAGGAGCGACCGGGACGCCCTGGAGCAGGTGGTCCTGAACCTTGTGGACAATGCGTTGAAATATGCAGGCAGCGGCAGGTTTCTTAAATTTGTCCTGGAGCCCTCAGATGCCGGAGCTCTCCTGAAAATCCAGGACGACGGCCCGGGCATCCAAAGGGAAGATCAGGAAAAGATCTTTGAAAAATTTTTTCGGGCGGACAATTCCCTGACCTCTGCCCAGCCCGGATCCGGCCTGGGGCTCAGCATCTCCCGGAGAATCCTGCGGGATCTTGGGGGAGACCTTGTTCTGGAACCTGGAGACGGGAAAGGCGCCTGTTTTTCCATGGAGATCAATCATGCAGATTAAAATCCTGGTGGCGGAAGACGATGCCCATATCCGGATGGGTCTTGTGGACACACTTGAAAGCGAAAACTATGAAGTGACCCAGGCGGGAAACGGCCGGGAAGCCCTGGATCTGTTTTTTAATGGACACTTTGACATGGTGATTCTGGATGTAATGATGCCGGAAAAAAGCGGGTATGATGTCTGCCGGGAACTCCGGGCAAAGGATAAAGAGATCCCCGTCATCATGCTCACGGCCAAGGGCGAGGAGATCGACAAGGTGGTCGGCCTGACCCTTGGGGCCGATGACTACATTACCAAGCCCTTCGGCATCCATGAGCTGCTGGCCAGGATCGATGCGGTACTGCGCCGGTCCGGCCGGGGACTGAGAAAAAGTGAAGAGCCTGACCGTTCCCTGTTCCCCTTTGGCGGATTTGAAGTCAATCCCCGGACATTCAAGCTTTCCGGGATTGGAGAGTCCCAGGACCTGACCGAAAGGGAGCTGACCCTCATCCGGATGTTTCACGGCCGTCCCAATGAAGTCTTAAGTCGGAACGAACTGCTGGATAAGGCATGGGGCATAACCTATCTGGGCACCACCCGCACCCTGGACCAGCATATTGCCAAGCTCCGCAAGAAACTCAAGGCAGGGGGCCAGGACAGGGAAATTATCAGCACGGTTCACGGGATCGGATACCGGTATACTCCCTGACCTTCAGATGAAACGGAGGAGAACGGATGAAATTTCAACCCAAGATCACCCCGGTAACGGAACTGGAAAACCGGATCAAAGGGTTTCAAGATCGCCTCAGCAGGCAAGGGATTGAGGGGGCGTTGATCATCCAGAGAGCAGACCTTTTCTACTACAGCGGAACCACCCAGTCCGGCTGGCTTTATATCCCGGCCGATGGCCGGCCCCTGTTCATGGTCTTCAAGGATATCAACCGGGCCGGGAACGAATCCGGTCTGGACCGGATCATCCCCCTGCTCAGTCCCAAGAAGATCCCCGCCGCCCTGGAAGAACAGGGATACCGCCTGCCCGGAGTCCTGGGGCTTGAGCTGGATGTGCTTCCCGCGGCTCAGTTTCTCATGTTCAAGGAGATCTTCGGCGGTTCCGAGATCCGGGATATCTCTCTCCAGGTCCGTCTTCAGAGGGCGGTAAAGTCGGAGTTTGAGATCAACTGCATCCGCCGGGCATCCGCCCTGGCCGATCAGGTGGCCCGGAAGGCGGCAGAGGTCATCTGCGAAGGAATCACGGAAATTGAGCTGGCCTCCGAGCTGGAGGCCCATGCCCGGATACTGGGCCACCAGGGCCTGGTGTCCATGAGGCTCTGGAACAATGACCTCTTTTACGGCCATATCCTGTCCGGTGCCGGGGCAGCTCTGCCCGGGGCGATTTCGTCCCCCACCAGCGGAGCCGGTCTTAACCCCTTTGTCGGCCAGGGTGCCGGATTTGTTCCCATTCAATCCGGAGAGCCGGTTCTGGTGGATTATGTATTTGCCCTGGACGGATACCTGAGTGACCATGCCCGGATTTTTTCCCTGGGCCGACTGTCCCCTGATTTGGAACAGGCCCATTCAGACATGCTCTCCATCCAGGAGGCAGTGATGAAAAAGGCGTTACCGGGAAGCCTTACCGGTGACCTTTATGAGTACATGGTTCAGACGGCAACGGATCTGGGCCATGGAGACACCTTCATGGGCGGGGCAGAGCCCCGGATCCGGTTTGCCGGACATGGCCTGGGAATTGAACTGGATGAGTTTCCCTTTATCGCCCAGGGCCAGTCGCTGACCCTGGAGCCGGGCATGGTAATCGCCCTGGAACCCAAGGCGGTGATCCCGGGCAAAGGGGTGGTGGGAATTGAAAACACCTTCCTGGTTAAGGAAGAGGGGCTTGAATCCCTGACCCGGTTTCCGGACCGGATCTGTGAAATTGACCGATGATGTCCCGGATGGGGCCAAGGCCTGTTTCCCAGTGCCGTTCAGGCCTCTGCCGGCACGGGTATCGTCCACAGTACCGGTGAAAGTTCCTTCAGACCCGGCTTCAGCCCTTGGATATCCGGTGTTTCTTCAGTTTTGCATACAGGGTGTTCCGGCCGATGCCGAGGGCCTTGGCCATCTGAGAGACATTTCCTGAAAAGTGCTGTTGGGCTTTTTGGATGGTTTCCTCTTCCATGGCCTTGAGGCTGAAATTGGTGTCCGGATTTTTGCCGGGTTTCGGCAAAACAGGTACGCCAGACTGCTTTCTGATATCCGTCGGGAGGCATTCGGCTGACAGGCGGCGGTTTTCGGACATGAGTGCAATGGCTCCTTCTATGGCATACTTTAACTCGCGAACATTTCCCGGCCACTCATAATTTTTAAGAGCCGCGTAAAAGAGCGGATCCACGGACCGGACTTTCCGCCCCAGTTTTTCGGCCATTTCCCCGATGAAATAGGTGGCCAGAAGGGTGAGGTCGTTGCCCCTGTCCCGCAGGGGCGGGAGATGGATTTTCACCACGTTGAGCCGGTAAAAAAGGTCCTGGCGGAGTTTCTTTTTTTCTACCAGGGGCTTTAGATCCTTGTTGGTGGCCGCAATGATACGGACATCAATGGGGATGGGTTGGGTTCCTCCCACCCTTGTCACCTGTCCCTCTTCAAGGATCCGGAGCAGATTCACCTGTAAAAACAAGGGCATTTCCGCGATTTCATCCAGAAACAGGGTGCCCTTGGATGCCTGCTCGAATTTGCCGGGACTGCCCCCTTTTTTAGCGCCGGTAAAGGCCCCAGTGGCATAGCCGAAAAGCTCGCTCTGGATGAGTTCCCGGGGGATGGCCCCGCAGTTCACCGCCACAAAGGGGCCCTTGGACCGGGAGCTGGAACAGTGAAGGGACTGAGCCAGAATTTCCTTTCCCGTGCCGCTGTCTCCGGTGATCAGAACCGTGGTGGAGGTGTCGGCCACACGCCTGGCCGTTTCCAGGGCCTTGTTTATGGCGCTGCTCTGGCCGATGATGCTTTGGAAGGGATCCCGGTTCAGGTCGGGCTTTGCCGGGAATGGGGGAGCCCGGCGGATCCCTTGAAGTTCCTTGAGCACCAGGATAAAGCCCATGACCACGTCGTTTGATGTGGTGACCGGGTACAGGCGGACATCCATGGGGTTGGACAGACGCCATTTCAGGGAAAATCCTTTTTCCGCATAGAGACGGGGCGCGGCCTTTATCTTTTCCAGGGCCGATGCCGTCCGGCACCAGGTGTCCATGGGACATCCGATGAGTTCATGGCTTTGTTTCCCGAGCAGGGATGCGGCAATGGGGTTGGCCACCTGGATCCTGCCGGCAAGGTCCAGGAAAATCAGACCGGTCATGACCGTGTTGAAGGCCGAGGAGATGATCCGGGAGGACTGACGGCGCAGTTCCATGCTTTGGCACCGGATGAGCCGGCTTTCCAGAATCCTTGCCCCTTTAACGGCCAGGGTTAAGGCGTCGCTGTGGTCGGAAGTCATGGGGCCGGAGATGTCGACGCATCCCATGACCCGGCTGTCCAGGTTGAATATCGGTGCTGCAGAGCAGATCCAGGAGTGGTGGCTTTCACAAAAGTGCTCCCTGCCGGAAACCTGCAGCATCTGCCCTTCAGCCAGGGCCGTGCCAATGGCATTGGTGCCGACGCTGCCTTCGGACCAGTTGGCTCCGGGACCGAAGTTGAGGTGATCTGCCCCCAGAAGGGTCCGGTGGTCCCCGAACATGGAGATCAGGTACCCGCCGGCATCGGAAATGGTTACCAGTAACCCCCGGTCCTTGACCGTTTCATAGATAAACCCGATGGTATCGGATACAATATCCTTTAAACTGAACAGTTCCGAGGACAGCTCTCCCATGGAGCGGATGTCTTCGCATTTGCCCAGGGTCGGGTCCACCCCCATGCTGCGGCATCTCTGCCATGAATTTAAAATGGGTGTATGGATCCGGCCCGTGTCTACGGTTCCTTTATCCACAAAATTCCGCCAGGATTTGAAATCCACCGGTGAAGGATTCCTAATGTCCGGCAATTGGGGAGGCAATGAAGTTCCCCGGTTTTCAGGCGGGTCTATCTTGACAATCCGGTAGCCGTTTTCCCTTCTGATGAATTCATACATGGCAGAACCCTGTCTGGTATCAGTGGAAATAATTAAGGCATCCTATAATAATTGAGTTTCTGAATCAAATTTTATTTTTCTCCTGTTCGAATTCAGGACACTGGAAATCGATTGTTTTTTATCCTTCTGGATTTATAAGCAAATATTGGCTGGCACTTGTCTTGCTTATTGTTTTCCTTAAATTGTCCGGGAAAGTGGATTTTCCAGTCGAATTCGATCCGAGATTGGGTTTTGAAAGGAGGGAAATTGTGGCTGTTGAAGTTCTGATGCCCAAATGGGGGCTGACCATGAAAGAGGGAAAGGTGTCCAAATGGCTGAAAGCCCAAGGGGACACGGTATCAAAAGGCGAGAATTTGCTTGAGGTGGAAACCAGCAAAATTACCAATACTGTGGAATCTCCCGATGACGGCATTTTATTTCAAATCGTGGTGCCCGAGGGGGAGACCGTTCCGGTCATGACGGTGCTGGCGGTCCTGGCCCGGGAAGGTGAAACTCCGGAACCAAGGGAGGCCGTTGTAAAAGAGGAAAAAGACGGCGAACCCCGGGAGGAATCACCGGCGGCAGATGAAGGGAAACCAAAAAAATCCGGATTTATCCCTGCCTCTCCCCTGGCCAGGCGCCAGGCCAAGGACTGGGGGATTGATCTGGCAGAGGTCCCAGGTTCAGGCCCCAAGGGGCGGGTGGTGGAGCAGGATGTGAAGGACTTTAAGGAAAAACTGGACGCGGCTCCCCCTGCGCCGGAGCCGGCATCCGTTTATGCCAGCGAGAGCGCCGTGGCAGCCGCCAAAATGGCAGGTATCGACATCCGCCTGGTACCAGGAACCGGAGCGGGCGGGAAAATCACCAAGGCAGACGTCCTCCGGGCCGTCAAGCCCTCGGCATCCCAGTTAAAGGCGGCCGGGCCGGTTCCAGGTACCGTCATTCCCATGGAGGGACTGCGCCAGGTCATTGCCGACAATATGATGGCCAGCCTGCACAATGCTGCCCAGCTTTCCGTGTTCGTGGACGCAGATGTGACCCCCATGGTCGAGTTGAAGAATAAACTAAGGAAAAAATACGAAAATACGGATCTCCCCAGGGTATCTTTTAACGACATCGTGGCCTATGCAGTGTGCCGGGCATTGAAGGACCATCCCATCATGAATTCCTGCCTCACAGACCAGGGGATCGAGCTGGGCAGAAACGTGAACCTGGGCATTGCCGTGGCCCTGGAAGAAGGCCTGGTGGTGCCCAATGTCAAGATGGCCGACACCTTAGGCCTGATAGAGATGGCGGTCCGGATCCGGGAACTGGCCAAAAAGGCCAGGAACAACGAATTGACCATGGATGAAATCCAGGGCGGCACCTTTACCATCACCAATGTATCCATGATCGGGGTGGATGGGTTTACCCCTATCCTCAATCCGCCGGAAACCGGGATCCTCGGCGTGGGCCGGGCCAAAGAAACGGCCGCCGTATACAAGGGGGAAATCTGCGCCAGGACCCATATGACCCTGAGTCTGACCTTTGACCACCGGGTCGTGGACGGGGTGCCGGCCATGACATTCCTCAGGACACTGGCCAATTACCTGGAAGACCCTCTCACGCTTCTGGGGTAACCGGTACGGACGGCCCCGGGGATGCCCGTCCCTGATCCGCCTGCGTCAAACAGGGAAACGGAACGCCCCGGCTGGCTCGAGAGTTTGAAATACAACAGGGGGAGATAACATGGCCAAAAAACGCTTTATTGTGGAATTGGGAACCGGGGCGGATCTTCATGGAAACGATGTCACGAAAGCGGCCTGCCGGGCGGTGAAAGACGCGGTTTCCAGGAGCTGCCTGTGCGGGATCCTTGAGATTTTGAATCGAAAGCAGTTCCAGGGGGTTCATGTGGAGGTCCTGGTGGCCTGCCCCCGGCCCGATCAGGTGGACGTCGAGGCGGTAAAGGCACAGATTCCCATCGGCACCCCATCGGTGTCAACCACCGCCGGTGGGATGTGTGCCCGGGGAATCTGCGTGAGCACGTTCGCGGAAGGCTGTGACACCATAATGGTGGCCAATACGGCGGTAACCGTCTGGATCGATATTGATTCCGAGTATCGGGGATAAAGATCTAAAAACATTAACATCATCCTGCTGTGCTTCGTTTGAACGGGGCAGTAAGACAGGAAAAGTCAAGGAGGTATCCAAATGAGTCTTTCCAATGAACAAATGGTTGAGATGCTTCACACCATGCTCAAAATCCGGCATTTTGAAAACCGGGTCCAGGGATTTTTCGCAGACGGAAAGATCCCCGGATTCGTTCATCTCTACCTTGGGGAAGAAGCCATTGCCGCAGGAGCCTGCGCCAGCCTGCGGGACAAGGACTACATCACCAGCACCCACCGGGGCCACGGCCACGTGATTGCCAAGGGGGGAAACCTGAACCAGATGATGTCGGAAATTTTCGGCCGGACCACGGGATATTGCAAGGGCAAGGGCGGTTCCATGCACATTGCCGATGTGGATCTCGGCATCCTGGGTGCCAACGGTATCGTGGGCGGGGGCGGACCATTGGCCAACGGCGCGGCCCTGGCCATTAAATACCGGGGGGAAGATCATGTGGCGGTCTGTTTTTTCGGAGACGGCGCCTCCAACCAGGGTACCACCCAGGAAGCCCTCAATCTGGCCAGCGCCTGGAAGCTTCCGGTTGTGTTTGTCAATGAAAACAACGGATACGGAATTTCATGTCCCACCAGCAAGTCCATGGCCATTACCGATATTGCCGACCGGGCCTCGGCCTATGACATGCCTGGTGTGGTGGTGGATGGAAACGATGTCCTGGCCGTGTATGAAGCGGTTTCCGAGGGCGTGAAGCGGGCCCGCAGCGGGCAGGGACCCTCTTTGATCGAATGCAAGACCTACCGGTGGCGGGGACACTTTGAAGGGGACGCCTGCGTATACCGGGACGACAAAGAACTGGAAGCCTGGAAAGAAAAAGATCCGGTCGCCCTGTATGAGAAAAAGCTGGTTGAAGAAGAAATCATGACCGCTGAACAGGTGGCGGAACTCAGCAAGAAAGTGGAAGCCGATCTTGAGGCAGCGGTTGCTTTCGCTTTGGAAAGCCCCCTGCCTGATGCGTCCGATCTCACCCACGATGTCTATGCCTGAGTGACTTTGAATAATTAATTTTATGCTTTTGCAAAATGTCAAAAAAGATACCAAAGGAGGAATCATGGCAACCAAAACATATTTAGAGGCCATAAATGAAGCGCTCAGGCAGGAAATGGAAAGGGACTCCAATGTATTGATTTTCGGAGAGGACGTGGGGCAGTTCGGCGGCTGTTTCGGGGTGACCCAGGGTCTTCTTGATCAGTTCGGGGAAGACCGGGTCAAAGACACCCCCATCACCGAGAGCGCCATTGTCGGTGCAGCCACCGGTGCGGCAGCCGCAGGGCTTCGCCCGGTCGCGGAACTCATGTTTGTGGATTTCATCGGCGTGGCCCTGGATCAGCTTTTCAACCAGGCCGCCAAAATGCGGTATATGTTTGGGGGAAAGGCCAAAATCCCCATGGTGCTCAGAATGCCCCAGGGAGCGGGGCTCGGTGCCGCGGCCCAGCATTCCCAGTCCCTGGAGGCCTGGTTCATGCATGTGCCGGGTCTGAAGGTGGTCATCCCGGCTACCCCGTATGACGCCAAGGGGCTTCTCATCTCCGCGATCAGGGATGACAACCCCGTGGTCTTTCTGGAGCATAAAATGCTTTACGGAACAGAGGGAGAGGTTCCCGAGGAATCTTATACCATTGATTTCGGCAAGGCCAACGTCGTCAGGGAAGGGGAGGATCTGACCATTGTGGCCTTCTCTAACATGCTGCTCACCGCCTTTGAAGCCGCGGATAAACTGGCCGAAGAGGGACTCAAGGCCGAAGTGGTGGATCCCCGGACCCTTTCCCCCCTGGATATGGACACCATTTTGAATTCCGTAGGCAAAACCCATGGGCTTCTTATTGCCCATGAAGCCGTAAGGACCGCAGGAGCCGGGGCTGAAATCGCCGCCCAGGTGGCTGAAGACGGCTTTGACCTGCTGGATGCTCCCATTGTCCGGGTCGGCGCGCCGTTCACACCGGTCCCCTTTTCTCCTCCCCTGGAGCAGGCCTTTATTCCGGGGGTGGATGATATTGTGGCAGCAGCCAAAAAGATGAGGGAATAAATCAGAACACATGCATGCGAATTTTCAGCCCGATCTGCCCGGTTTTACATCCGGGCAGATCGGCATTCGCGGAAGGGGGAATTGCTTTGTCAACGGTTGGTATCATAGCCAATCCCGTATCCGGAAAAGATATCCGCCGGCTGGTGGCCCACGGCAGTGTTTTTGACAATCAGGAAAAGGTTCGTATTGTCCGGCGGTTGCTGACGGGCCTGGAGGCTGTCGGGGTCACACGGGTCAGGTATATGCCGGATGAGTACGCCATTGTTCCCCGGGCGGTCCAGGGACTGGACATTTCCATGGACCTGGCGGAAATCCCCATTCAGCCCAAGGGGAACCAGAACGATTCCGTTGCCGCAGGCCAATGGGTCGGTCAGAACGGAGCCGATGCCGTGATCGTCCTCGGCGGTGACGGCACCTGCCGGGCCGTGGCCAAAAAGAACAATGGAAAAACGCCCATGCTGCCGATTTCCACGGGAACCAACAATGTGTTCCCCTACATGATCGAAGCGACCATCGGCGGAATTGCAGCCGGGCTCATCGCCACCGGGAAGGTTCCCCAATCCGGCGGGGTCTACCGATCGTGCCAGCTGGATGTGCTGGTGGATGGAATCCCGGTGGATATGGCGCTGGTGGATGTGGCCGTATACAATGACCGGTTCATCGCATCCCGGGCAATCTGGGATATGGAAAAGGTGTCTCAACTTTTTTTGACCCGGTGCCGACCGGATTCCATCGGCCTGTCCGCCGTGGGCGGGCAGCTGGCCGAGGTTTTACCCGAAGAGCACCGGGGCCTGCATCTGCGCCTTGGGAGGGGCGGAAAACAAAAGGTCACGGCGGCCATCGCGCCGGGGCTGCTCAGGGAGGTCCGGGTGCGGCAATGGGATTTTCTGGAGGAGGATATTTTAGTGGCGGTAGAATCCCCCCGGTGTGTCCTGGCCCTGGACGGCGAGCGGGAGACAAGCCTAAAGCAGGGGCAGACAGCCATGGTGCGTCTCTCCGGCAAAGGACCGCTGGTCATTGACGTTCACAGGACCATGTCCTGGGCCCGGAAAAACCGGATCATGGTATCCCAAGAGGATTGATCCGGTTTGGCTGGTTCTGTTGAATATAAAAGAAAGAATTTTACCCTGTATCGATTTTTTTTAAAAAAAGGAGGAAGAAATGTCAGACGTTCTGAAAGCAGCCTTCATATTTGTGGCCCCGGAAGCGGATCCAAAAACCCACCGGCAGTGGATCGAAACTCCGAAAGTGAAACTGCTGGCCGTGGGGGTGAAAGATTACGCCCAGGCTGCAGAAATTGCAAAACAGCTTCTGGCTGAAGGAGTCGCGGCCATTGAACTGTGCGGCGGGTTCGGTAACCGGGGCGCGGCAGTGGTCACCGACGCGGTGGAAGGAAAGATTCCCGTAGGGGTTGTCCGCTTCGACATCCACCCTGGACTGGGCAATGCTTCGGGGGACGGCCTGTTCGCCTAATCGGGCACAACAAAACCAAGAGGCCGGCACCTTATCCGGGTGCCGGCCTCTTCATTTCTAAACTGCCGGTTATGCCGGCTTAACTCTTCTCCGGCCAACATGGCCCGGCAGTTGAGAGATATCCTTTAATCAAACAGATCCTCCAGTGCTTCAAATACATAGGACATGTACATGAGTTTGGGGGAACCGCCCATGGCAACTGACATCAGGGCGGCCTGGAGGATGTCTTCCCGGGAGGCGCCCATGGAAGCCGCATTTTCCACATGAATGGTGATGCACATTTCACATTGGGACATGACTGCACAGCCGATGAGGATCAACTCCTGGGTCATGGGAGACAATCCCCCGCTTGTCCCTAATCTGGCCGTGAATTCAAGGTATTTCTCGTATTCCTCGGGAGCGTATTCTTGTAAATAGGCCATGGCCTGGGCTGCTTTTTCCGGTGCTGTGCTCATTCAGTTCTCCTTATCCATATCCAAAGATTGATAACGGGCAGGCAATGTGTAAATTTGGTGCCTGCTTTTCCCCTGCCCAACTTGGTTCCCTGCCGTCAGTGTTCTTAATTCTTTAATTTTTTTCTGCAAGTCCTGTGCCGAAAATAAAGGTAAAAAAGCCTTTAAATTCAACAGATGGATCAGGGGAACATAGGAATTTAATCCGAGAGGTGTTCAAAAATCGAGCAGGTTTTGAAGGGATGTTAAAATTTAGAACAGCTTCCGGACAAAGGCCTGTGCAAAACCTTTAAAACCGGGATGGTCATGGAAAATTTCCAAAAGATCTTTGTACCGGTGCCGGTTTCCCCGGACTGCTTTTTCCAGCCCGGCCCGGCCCGGTTTTTTAAGGAAATTTGCTTCTATCCGGACCTGGCCGATGATCCCCTTTGCTACATGGAATTTCACGGAAACCGGACCGGCCGGCGTCTGGATGTGACGGGCAAAATCGTATTTCGGAGATCTTGCGAAATTCCATTCCCATGTCCGATACCTTTTTTGGGCCAGCTGCTGGATGGCCATGTGATCCGCCATAGTCAGGGCGGTCCGCACGGCATTGAGCCGGGCCGTCATGGCTGCAGCCATTTTTTCCACAAAGGATTCCACCCCCATATCTGTTTTTAGCCGGGGCTTCAAGTTGGAAACGGTTTTCCGGACCGAATCCACGGAGTTGTCCCTGTAGCGGTTTAAAGGGGCTGTAAGGGCGTCTGTCAGCGCCGGAAGGTCCGAGTCAAACAAAAGGGTGCCGTGGTGAAGCACCCGGTTTCTGTGTATATGCTGGGCATTGCCCGATACCTTGAATCCGTCCACTGAGATATCGCTTTGCCCGTCCGGGCAGGCATTTACACCCAAACCTGCCAAGGCCTCCATAATGGGAGTAAGATAGGGCAGGTAGTCTGTGGAAACGGACAGATTGCGGGGGCCGATAAAAGAGAAATTAAGGTTTCCCAAATCCTGGTACACGGCTCCGCCGCCGCTGATACGCCGGATCACGGTAAGCTTTTGATCTAGGATAAGATCATGGTTGATTTGGGACAGGGCGTTTTGGTTCCGGCCGACCACCACAACCGGCCGGCTTCTCCAGAGCATGAACATCGATTGGGTCCGGTTGATCAGAAGATGTTCTTCCGTGGCCAGGTTGACAGCGGGGTCTGTGGTCGGGCTGACAATACAGATCATGGATTCATTTGATGTTAACCGAGGATGTCCCGGATGACCCGGGTCAGTTTCCCGGCCTCGTGGCGGACGATAAGGGCGTTGCTGTCCAGAAGATCGGTCAGGTGGACATCCCGGTTTTCCCAGAAGGGATCCTCCCGTTCCATGTCAACGAAATCGGATTTCTGTTCACGATAGGTGTCCAGGGCTTTTTGGGAGGGCAGGGTCTGATTCCCGATGATGCCGTCCACCTGCCGCCCCAAACGGCTCTCCAGTTTGAGAACAAAGTCTTTTCCTGAAAAGTTCTGGGTCTCTCCGAATTTGGTCATGATGTTGATGATATAATAGATTTTGGCCCGGGTTTTCTGCAGGGCTTCTTTTACCCCGGGAACAATGAGGTTGGGAATGATGCTGGTGAATAAATCCCCGGGCCCGATAAAAACAAAGTCAGCCTTTTCAATGGCCTCCAGAACCGGGGGATAAACCGAAACCGAGTCATGGTGATGGGGCACCAGAAAGACATCTTTTATTCTCTCCCTCTGGGTTCCCCTGGGCAGGTCAATGGCCTCTTCTCCGTAGATCCTGCTGCCGTCGGTGAGTTCGGCCACCAGGGTGGCCCGGTCAATGGTCACCGGCAGAATGGTTCCGTCCACTTCCAGGATTTCGCCAAGGGCGGCCACACCGGCCGGGAAATTGCCCGTATACCTTGACAGCATGGTCAGAAGCATGTTTCCGGCGCTGTGGCCGGCCAGCCTCCGGTCTTTCCGGAACCGCTTGAGCAGAATGGACCGGCAGGTGTTCTGGTAAGGGGATAATGCCAGAATGCATTTTAAAATATCGCCTGGGGGAAGAATACCCAGTTCATCCCTTAATCTGCCCGTACTCCCGCCCGAGTCCATCATGGAGACAATGGCAGTGGTTTGGGTGTCCTCCAGGTCCCTTACACCGGACAACAGGACAAATTGTCCGCTGCCTCCGCCGATGGTGACGATTTTTTTTTCATTTTCCACTGGCCTTCCCTTCTCCGTTCATCATTCGCGTGGTCGAAAACTGCCGGGTCGATATCAAGGATGCTGGAAAAGCCTATACCAGATAAGTCTTCAAATGTAAAAAAATATGTTTTCCATGGGGAAAAATTCAATTGAGAATCATATGGGGAAATTTTCAAATGGACATTTGAATTGATGAGAGGTAAATAAAAGATTTGATTTTGATAGGGTCCAAACGGAATGAAGGGGGATTTTTCGTCTGGAAGAGAAAAGAGACTATCAAGGGTGGGAGAAGACAAATGAAGAACAATGAAACCCATAGAGACCTTCTGGGCAGCGGCACATTCCAATTTGCCTGCAATGAGACCGTTCCCTGTTTTACCCGGTGCTGCCGGGATGCGGACATGCTGCTTTACCCTTACGACATCATCCGTTTGAAACACTTCCTTGGCATGACTTCGGAAGAGTTTCTCGTCAAACACACCTTCACCGCCTTCCGGGACAATCCGTATTTTCCCAGTGTGATGCTGAAAATGGGGGATGCCAAGGGCCATCCCTGTCCCTTTTTATCTGAAAAGGGCTGCGGGGTATATGAAGACAGACCCTATTCATGCCGGGCATATCCCCTGGAACCTGCCATGCACGGGGATCCCCAGGGGGGATTTGCCATCACCGCCTACCGGGTCCGCCACGGCCACTGCCTCGGCCATGACCATGGAAAAAAATGGACATCCGGCCAGTGGATGAAAGATCAGGGCATGGAGGTTTATAATCAATACAACAGCTCCTGGGCAAGGGTTGCCGCACTTCTCTCCTTAAAAAATTCCTTTGGTGAAAAAGGAGGGGACAACCCTGCCATGAACATGGCCTACATGGCAAGTTACAACGTGGACACCTTTCGCAGATTTGTTTTTGAGAGCAGCTTTTTGCAGAGATTTGATGTTTCGCCGGATCGTGCGGATGAGGTGAAAAATGACGACTCGGCCCTGATGCTGCTGGGCTTTGACTGGATTCTGCGCTTTCTTGGCGGCCAGGGGCCCCTCAGGGAAAAAAAATCGGGTTAAACCGGATTCTCTTTACATCCAGAATAAGATATTTTTGGATCCCTTTCCTGGCGTTTTGAAATGGTAGGATTTTGTTTTACCAGGTTTTAATTTTTTTGATATTCTGTTTACCAGGTTGTCAATTATCCAGTCCCGGTTCCATTCTTCCCCGGCAGCGATGGTGTGATTTAAAAACGACCTTCCATAAAATAGAGTTGATTAAGCGGGAAAAAATGAATAATATGGTCTGAACTTCTTCTTTTGAAAAAGACATCCATATGTTCACGTCTCTGTCTGATTAAATTCTAAATCGATCCCGATAAAATTCTTGATACCGCTCTGACCCCTTCTCCGGTTCTGTATATGATTAACACATGTTAATCATATGTTAATCGGTTAGCGAATAATTAACACAAAAACCAGCACGTGAATAATTAAACTACCGATTTTATAGAGATTTTTAAAGTGGTATCAAGTTTGCAAATTAAATTTCAATCTTCACACCGACCTGGATTATGGATTTATAGATAAGGGGTGTAACATGATCTCTGGAACCTTTTATTCAAGCATTAAAGAAGAAATCCGCAAAAATTATATTGCTGTCTTTGAGCAGGACTGGCCCTCCTGGTTGGCCGGCATTTTTATCGCTGTCATTGCCCTGTTGCTCTTTCTTTGGGACACGCCCTGGGGAATAGCCGGAGGGTATAAAAATTGGGGAAACTGGATCTTATATGGTGCAGGCCTTACCGATAAAAAACCTTTTGTTCCCTGGCTTCATCCCATGTCTCTATCCAATTTCGGGATATTTGCCGGTGCTTTTTTTTCGGCTCTCATGAGCCGCCAGTTTATGATACGAAAGGCTCCCCCGCTGGAGTACGCAAAAGGAATCATCGGCGGTCTGCTCATGGGAACAGGAGCCGCATTTTCAAAGGGATGTAATGTGGGGGGATTCTATACTGCCGCCGGCATGCTCTCCATGGGAGGCATTGCCATGATGGTGGGCCTTGGCGCCGGGGCATGGATAGGTCTCAAATATCTTCTCTGGGAGATGGAGAACATTCCGGTCAGGCCCATGGCGGCAAAGAAATCCGGAGGCAAGATTTTCGGAGCCGGCTGGGACAAAGTTCAGCCCTATGTGGGAAGCGGTTTGCTGATTTTTATCGTGGGAGCATTCTATCTTTTTTCAGCCGTTGATGAGGCCGTTCTTGGAGGCCTCCTTTTTTTCGGATTCCTCATTGGTCTTGTGATGCACCGATCAAGGTTCTGTTTTGTGCGTGCCTTCAGGTGTCCCTTTATGACCGGCGAATCCGAGATGGTCAAGGTGGTCGCCATGAGCCTCATGATTTACGGCATGGGCAGTGCCGTAATCAAATGGTCCTGGGTCAAGGAGCCCATGATGGGGGTTTACCATCCCTTTTTCCTGGGCAGTCTTGTGGGCGGGCTTATTTTCGGCGTGGGTATGATCCTGGCCGGAGGATGCGCCAGTTCCACCCTGTGGCGAGTCGGTGAAGGGCATCTCAAACTGGCAATGGCCCTTGTGGGATTTTCCCTTTCCAATGCCCTGGTATCAAAGATGATAACCCGGCTTAATCTTAACGAGATATTGGGAAAGGGGGTATTTATGCCGGATGTCTTTTCCTGGCAACTCACCATTCCCTTATTTCTCCTGTTTTTCGTTTTCTGGGCCTTTCTTGCCATCTGGAATGAAGAATCAGAGAAATTTGTCATATTTTAACCTGTAACCAAGGAGATTATGAAATGGAGCTTAATGAAATAACAGCGGATCTGCAGCTTGACACAAGGGGGCTGGCCTGCCCCATGCCCCTCTTGAAAACAAAAAAAACTCTGAAAGGGATGGACTCCGGCCAGGTCCTTGAGATCCTGGGAGATGACCCGGGATCAAAGAACGACATCCCTGGCTGGTCCGGCAAAGGAGGCAATGAGTTCCTCGGCATGGAGGATTCGGCGGAAGGCTATACCCGATATTTCGTGAAAAAGGGGTAAAACATGGCTCAAAAAATAGCGGTTGTGGTTAAGGATGTGGAACAGCAGTATGAGGCACTTCGGACGAGTCTGGGCCTGCTGCTGGAGATGGCCGAAGTCCAGATGTTTGTTCTAAACCATGAAATTGCGAATATGGATGAAGCCTATAGTGAAAATATGGAATTTTTAGATGAAATGGAGGGTGAGCGTTTCACAAACAACGAGGAAAATGCAGAAAAATACGGATTTAAATTTGTTTCTTTCAGCGAGATCGGAGCCTTGTTAAAAGAGGCCTCGGTCGTTATTCCGTTTTAAGGAGGATTCCATGAAAACGCTTCATATCTATCGAACAGAGCCGGATGAAACCGTTAAGACCCTGTTGCCGGCAACTGCCGACCGGGAAGACAAAGAGGTTGCCCTGTATGAGCCGGACCTCGACTGGGAAGCCCTGGTTGAGGACATCTTTTCGGCAGATAAGGTGATCTCTTGGTGGTAATGGTTTACAGGAGGACTATTTATGGATAAAGATCTTGCCTCAGCCATCATGCTTGAAAGATGCAGCTGCTATGACAGATCCCTTGAAGCTGCCAAACGTGTTCTTGCCAAGAACGAACCCGCCTCTGACGATGCGTTCTGGGCAAGGAAAATTGTAAAGTCACTGGGCGAGGAGTTTCTGAAACAACGGTTTATGGACAGGGCCATGGAGTGTTACCAGCTTCTTACAGAAGCAGCCTTCCCACAGGAAGAATGCCCCGGCAAAGAGGAAATGGAGGCATTTCATAACCTGGGGCCCAATAGCATGGACCTCAAGACCTCTGTGAGCCAGGATGTATTTGAATTGTTTCAGACAGTGAATCAGAGCCGATGTAATGCGTCCAAAAGTGAATCCGAGCTTCTCAGGGAGGCGGTCTATCTTCTGATTCTGGAGCACGCATCTGACAAAGATGTCAGGGAAAAACTGTTTAAAAAACTAGAAAAAGTGATTAGAAAAGATTGATTTAAGGAGATAATATGTCTGATTCATTGGGAATCCTTGTTACATCCAACCGGCATCTTGAATACGTGGTCAACCTGACCGAGGCGGCATACGCCAAGGGGAAAAAGATCCAGATTTTTTTTACGGGTAACTCGGTAAGCCTGGGTTTTGAACCTGACTTTAAAAAACTCGTCGGCAAGGCAAGGCTCTCCGTATGTGACGTGAGTTTCCGGGCCAGTGGATTCCATGGCAGGGAAGACGAGGTTCCCGGAGTCGGGTTCAAGGATTTTGCCACCCAGGCCAGGAATGCAGAGATGGCCGTCGAGTGCGACAGGTACCTTGTCCTTTGATATGCTGTCATTTGCTTCCATTGCTCATAAAAACGGATGAGTTGTTCTTTTCTCCTGCTTACAGGACAAGATCGCAGCACAACACACTGTCTTTTTCCGGCCCTTTGAATTTCATGGAAAGGGTAATGCACATATGGGCACCGGTAATGGAGAGATAGGGCCTTGTGATTTGGAGCTGATCCGGATGGAGAATGGCCCGTTTTAAATAATGGCGCCTGAACCAGTCGGCATTTCTGGCATCTTCTATGGGCTTAAACCGCTGATCCTTGTCCAGGGCACAGGACTTTGAAAACAGGGTTCTGCCGATCTGGATGCCGTCGGTTCCGATCAGATAACACCTGGCAACCGAGGGATCGGACATCAGGCCCGTTACCGCCTCTTCCGTGGTCAAGCCGCTTTTTAATCCCTCCACCGATCGGGTGAACAGGCAGGAGTACTTATCGATTCTTTTTTGAAATCGTAAATCATCCCTGTTGGAAAAGTCCTTATACTGCTTAAAGAGGTCCCCAAACTGATCAAACCCCCTGGGGGGATCTGACAGGTTTGTGAAAGGTCTTCCAAAATAAAATCCCTGGACAAAATCTGCATCGCTTTCAATGGCGATGATGGCCTGGTCCCGGGTCTCAATTCCCTCAACCAGAACCAGGGAGCCTGCCTGGTGAAGGAGGGCAATGATCCCCGGCAGCAGAGCCCGGATGTTTTTCTGCTGGGAAGCCTTTACCAGAAATGACCGGTCCAGCTTTACGATGTCGGGTTTCAGGTTCCAGATGCGGTTGAAATTTGAATGGCCTGCCCCGAAGTCGTCAATGGCCACCAGACACCCAAGGCTTTTGTAAAACTCTATATTTTCCATCAAGAGATAATTGTCTGAAATGGGGTGCTCCACAACTTCAATGACGATCCTGTGGGGCGGAAAATCAAACAATTCAAGCAGTTCTCTGAAATAGGAGCCATATTCCATGCCGTTGATGATGGTTGTCGGGGAAACATTTAAAAACAGCCAGTTGACCGGATTGTCCAGGCTTTTGAAGTTGTTGATGTGAATATAGCGGCAGAGCCGGTCCAGATGAATCAGTTCAGCAGAACCTTTGTTGGTGTCAAACAGGGAGACAGGGCTCACCCAGCGATCCTTTACCGTGTCTTTGACCCTTACCAGGGCTTCATGCCCGACCACCCGTTTGTGGGCAAGGCTGAAAATGGGCTGCAGCGCTGTATACAGGTCAAGACCATTCATCTGTCCGGTCAGGTAGGGTCTCTTTTTGACGGCCCATTCCCGGATAAACGGCAGGTCTAAACGGATGTCTGATTTCATTTGATTCTTTTTTCTAAAAGCTCACTGCCCGGTTCACAAAATTAAAATTCATAACGGGGTAGAGAAAAGCAATTTTTGTGCCAGGATGTCTGGGTGAAAAATGAATTGAAATAACAATGGGTTCCGGGGACGAGATGGATATTCGGCACGGTGGAATGTGCGAAAATGTAACTATTCTTGTTGTCTTTTCCACATATTTGCAACTCGGCATTCTCAAAAATACCTTTGGCAGGGGTTCGGTCCGGAAGCCGGACCAAACCCCTGGATGGATCTTTGTGCTGCATCAGGACCCGGAAGGGGACGGGTCGGTCCCAATTTGAGTTTCCGTGATCTTGTCCGTTTTTTCCCGGGCCTGGCCTTTGACCGGGTCCTCCTTTTGGATTTGCGCCTGGGCAGGCTCTGCCTGGGAATCTCTGATCAGTTCAGACCCGGTCACCACTGTGACAAAGGCCGCACCAAAGATCAGGGTCAAAGATGCGGGATCAATAAACGCCTGGGCCGAAGATATTGAACTAAAAAATATCAGGTTGAGTATGGCGATAAAGGTGATAAGTTTTTTTTTCATTATCTGTTTCTCCTTTTTCTTTTTTAAAAAACATGGATAGAATCATGACATACGGATCAACAGCCGGCATAACTGACCCGTGGTCATTTGTTTAAAATATAATTGACCGATGGTCAGTTGTCAAGGAACAAATGACCGATAGTCAATTATTTTTATTGTTTTAAAAACGGGTATTTGATACTGTCCGGAAAATGATACTGATCCGCAACAGAAAAGGAAGCCTCGGCCATGGCAGTCCGGAAACGAGCCATCAATGAAAAAGACAAACTCAGACGCAGGGAAAAAATTTTAAAAACCGCCTGGCTGCTTTATGAAAAAAGTGAAGGGACCCTCCCCACGGTTTCCGAGATCGCCCGGAAGGCCGGACTGTCCAAGGGAAGTGTCTATCTTTACTTTAAAACAAAGAATGAGATTTTTCTTTCTCTTTACATGCATCAGCTCAAATTGTGGCATGACTCCGTTGCCGAGACTTTGGAAAACCATCCCGGGAAGATAAGTGTATCCGGGTATGCCAGGCTGTCAAGTCAGTACATCATTGAAAATACCCTGGTCTTGAAAATGGGAAGCATTGCCAACAGCCTTTTCGAAGGAGATGATGACGAGGGGATGTTTCTGAAATTCAAGATTCAGCTTGCCGGGTTATTGGATGCCCGCAGCCAGATGACCTGCAGACTTTTCCCGGGTCTGAGCGCGGACCAGTGGGTAAAAGTCCATCTGAGGATCTATGCCCTTATATTCGGTCTGTGGCAGATGTTTTACAGCCCCAGGCAGGTAAAGAAGCTGCTTCAGGAAGCTCAAATCGACATATTTGAACCCGATTTCAGCGAGAGCGTGATCGAGTCTGTAACGACTTTTCTCAACGGGGCTTTGCAAAAGGGACCGGACAGGCCCGTCTGATTCTGCCTTTATCCGGCCCGCACTTAAAATGACAGCCCTTGTGCGGTATAGTGACCCAAATCAAAAGAGCCGGGTCCGTCACCTTTTTAAAGAAGAGACAGGCCTCTCTTTCAAACGATACCTCAAATGGCTCAAACAATGGAAGCGGTAAAATATGCCTGTATTGCCGACAGCAACCTGACGGAAGCAGCCCTATGGCCGGTTTTTCAGACTCTGCCCATTTGAGCCGTACCTTTAAGCAGATGTTCGGTCTGAGTCCCTCCTCTATCTTTAAATAAAAAACCAGCCGGAATCTTCAATCGGAACCACCGGGCTGCCGGGTTTGTCCCGAATCATTCCAAATCCGATCCAAAACTGGTTTTTCCAGAAGGAAAAATCCAAATAGCCGCTTTGTTCAAGTGAAAATCGGGTCAATTCTTTATCGCCGGATAAGAGGTTCCAGGCGGACATTTCCGTTGTACTCAGCCCACTGCCCAAAGTACCAGTGATCTGCTATATTATGGAAGCGGAAGAGGGTCTGCCGTCCACATTGAATTTATTTTTAGATCGATCCATTGTTGCCAACCTGTCCATTGATTCAGTGTTGACGCTTTGCGCCGGCTTCGCCGTCATGATTGAAAAAATCACCGAGAAAGATGGCGTGATCACGGTATAGTGAATGGAATCCGGGAACAACATCCCTGCCCAGGGCAGATGCCCTGGGCAGGGGGCTGATTCAATCCGGTCGGTTTGGGTCAGGCATTGGCCGGGGCCTGTGCCGGTGTTTTGAAAAACTGGGGCAAAAGTACGGCAAAGACAAGGGCCGCACCCACCAGGATCACGGTGAGTTCGCTGGATACCAGAAAGAGTCCCCCGATGGTTAAAAGGACCTTGCCCAGGGGGCGGACCGGGAATCGAAAATAGCCGATATAGGCCGCAGACAGGGCAATGACTCCCAGGATGCCGCTGACAATGGCCAGGGAAAATTCAGTGATCGTAAAATTAATGAAGAGCATGCTGGGGGCATAGACAAACATAAAAGGCACCAGGGCCTTGCCCATGGAGAGCCGGAATGCCGTGGTACCGGTCCGCATGGGATCTGCCCCGCCAATGCCTGCACCGGCATAGGCGGCCAGGGCAACGGGCGGTGTTACATCCGCCAGGACCCCGTAATAAAATACGAAAAAATGGGTGGCGATCAGGGGGACCCCCAGGTTGTTCAGGGCGGGCCCGGCAATGGAGGCCAGAATGATATAGCAGGGGGTGGTGGGAATTCCGGCTCCCATGATGATGCAGGCAACGGCCACCATGATCAGACCAAAGAAAAGGGTGGATCCGCCTAGGGAAACCAGTCCGAATGGAATGATCCCGGAGATGAACTGACCGGCTGCGGACGAAAGCTCCAGAACCGCCCCGGAAAATTTAAATCCCATGCCCGTAAGGGTCAGGACGCCCAGGATAAATCCCACGCAGGCGCAGGCAGCTCCGATGGCCAGGGCATACTTGGCCCCTTCATCCAGGCCCTTTGCAATCCGTCTGGGGGTCAGGGTCTTGGTGTCGTCCAGCTCACCGAGCCCCAGTTTTTTGGTAATGGGGGGAATATAGGAACAGACCACGGTGAGGATGATGCCCCAGAAGGCGGCCAGATAGGGGGTAAACTGCATGAGCAGCAGGGTGACCATGACGGTGAGGGGAATCACCAGGTGCCAGGATGTCTTGAGCACCTGCATGATCTGGGGGATCTGTTCTTTGGCCATGCCCTTAAGGCCCAGGCGTTTGGCTTCCAGGTGGACCATGGAAAAAATGGCCAGGTAGTGGAACAGAGCCGGGATGATGGCGATGAGGATGATCTCGTTGTAGGGAACCCCGAGCATCTCCGTCATCACAAAGGCCGATGCCCCCATGATGGGCGGGGTGACCTGTCCGCCGCAGGAGGCCGAGGCCTCAACAGCAGAGGCAAATCTTGGCGTGAACCCGTTTTTTTTCATCATGGGAATGGTGAAGGATCCCGTGGTGGCGGTATTGGCAATGGGAGAACCGGAGATCATCCCGAAAAATCCGGAAGAGACCACTGAAACCTTGGCCGGCCCGCCGGAGTATTTCCCGGCCAGAATCATGGCAAGGTCAATGAAGAGCTGCCCTAGTCCGGATGCCTGGGCCATGACGCCGAAGAGAACAAAGTGGAAAACATAGGTGGCCACAACCCCCACGGCCACACCGTAAATGCCTTCCGTACCCAGATAGAGGTGCTCCACAATGCGGATGATATCATATCCCCTGTGGGCCAGGACCCCGGGAAGATGGGGACCCAACACCGCATATAAAAGGGAGAGGGCGCCGATGGAAGGCAGGGTGTTGCCCATGACCCGCCTGCAGGCCTCCGTGACCATGATAACGGCCAGAAGCCCCATGAGATAGTCGGGCAGCCCCGGGAAACCAATGTTGACGATGAAGATTTTCTTGAAGAAAACAATCAGGTAGAGGGAGATGCCCCCTGCGGCAATGGCCAGGGGCCAGTCTGTAAAGGAGAGTTCATCCCCCTCTCCCTTGAACTGCCGGATGGGCAGGGCGGTCAGGGCAACGAAAAAGATAAATGCAATGAGCCCGATCTCGCCGATGAGGGGAAGCTCGTCTGCAAAACGGGAACTCAACTGCCATGCCAGGAAAAGATAAAACCCGGCAAAACAGAGGCTGAAAATCCAGTCCGAGACGATCTTTTTGGGTTTTCGCCTGGGGAAGACAAGAAAGACCAGACCCAGCACCAGGGTCAGATGGACGGTCCTGTGCATGACCTCGTTGAGAAGGCCGAACCCGGCCGTATAGACATGGAAAAGACTTAGAACAATACAGAGAAGAGCAGTGATCTTGGCGGTAATTCCGCCCAGATTTCTGAAATTGGACTCTGCATCATATTTTTTTACAATGGCCTCGATCTGGGATTCGTCCACTTCTCCCTGGGAAAGTCCGCTTCCCGGCGGCTCTGGGTTGTTTTTGATTTCCTCAACGCTCATTTTACATCCTTCTTAAGGTTACTCTGTGGTCAATAACAGGGCCTGGTCTTCCCACTGGTTCAGGTTGACGGTCCGGCCCTGAACCGTGAGACGGTTTTTGTAGTTTTTATCCGTCCGGACCACCAGCCGCGGCATGGGCCTTTCCATATGAAGAACAAAGTGCTGGTCCTTCTGTTCCCAGAAAAGCCCGCCCGGCTCTTCCGGGCTGGAGGGCAGTCCTGCCCCATGGGCGGAAAAGATTTCCCGGGTCTGGATAATCTCCCGGCCCCGGATCTCATAGACATCAATCACCTCTGTTTTGGATACGGAGTGGATGAATGAGAGGGAGAATTGCTTTTCCGGCCCCAGGGGGATCCTGAAGAGTTCCCCTTTTTCCGGAAACCGTGAAATAACGATCTGCCCGGCTGTCCCAAAGGATACCAGGGAACTGCAGGCGGCCAGTATGCCCAATAGGCATACCAGCACGCCTGAAACCAGGGGTCTCATCCTATTTTATGAGGCCTTTTTCACGATAGTAGCGTTCCGCACCGGGATGGAGGGGAATGGAAACAGACTCAAGGGCCTTTTCAAGGGAAATCTCCTTTCCTTTTACATGGACCTTGGCCAGGGTATCGGTATTTTCATACAGGGCCTTGACCACATTGTAGGCAGTCTCGTCGTCCAGTTTATCATGGGTGGCCCAGATGGCCCTGACGGCAATGGTATTCACATCGCTGGTCTGACCCTTGTAGGTGTTTGCCGGCAGTACGGCATTGGCATAGTAAGGCTGAACCTTCTGGAGAGCTTTAATGGGAGCGCCGGTCAAAGGAAGGATCAGGATGTCATGGTGGTTGGCCAGCTCAAGCACGGAGGCCGTGGGAGTACCGGCGGTGATCAGAGAGGCGTCCAGGTTGCCGTCCTTGATTTTTTCAACAGACTGGGAAAAGGAAGAGTAGTCTTCTGAAATATCGGTTTTCCGGTCCATTCCATAGGAGGCCAGAAGATCGCCCAGCAGCTGCCACTGGCCGGATCCCGGGGAACCGGAGGAAATGGATTTGCCCTTGAGATCGGTAAAGGTTTTCACCCCGGCATTGGCCCGGACCACCAGCTGAACGGTTTCCGGATAGAGGGCGCCCAGGGCCCTGATGTTTTTCAGGTTCTTGCCCTTAAACTGCTTGATTCCCTTATAGGCGGCATCCAGGATATCGGCTGCCACAAAGGCAGACTCAATCCCCCCCCGGCTCAGGAGGGTGGCGTTGGCAACCGAGGCATTCCCGGTTTCTGCTGTTGCGGATAGTTTTTTTCCGTCAATGACCACCTTGTTGGAGATCATCTGGGCCAGCATTCCGCCCAGGGGATAGTAAGTACCACCGGTACCGCCGGTGGCAATACCGAAAAAGATTCTGTCGGCGGCCAGGGCCTGGCCTGAGAACAGACCTGCTGCCAGAAATAGGGTGGAAATGATCAATGCGATTTTTTTCATTTAAACTGCCTCCTCTTGTGTCGATTAAATAAACCCCGGAATAAAACCATTTTAACCCGGGAAATTGAGTTGGGGATGATAATTGGCCGCATTTGTAAATCCGTCCAATTTTTTCGGTTCATTCAGACCCAAACTGCCAAAATGACCAAAGACCTGCCCGATCTTCAGGCGGATCTTTTAACGCTGATATATACACTTTTTAACGGGTATATTCAACAGTGTTGCCTGTTTTTCGGATATATGGCGTTCTTTTCCCGTTTCCAAGGTCCAACGGGGTTTGACAGTCCATGGACGGAGGTTTAAAGGCAATTTCATTCCGGGATCCATTTTCATCCGTATCGCCCATTTACTCTTTTATGGACTTCATTTTAAGTAAATCCGGATTATCCGGAAGGTAGAGCAGGGCCTGGGTAAGGGTGTCCTCGGCCTCTTTTTTTTCTCCAAGGGCATGTAACGCCTCTATCCGTGCCTGATACGCCTCGGGGTAAGTCGGAAAGTTCCTCTGGAGAAAAGCGGTGACTGGCAATACTTCCCTGTCGCGCCCGGATTTGGCCAGGAAATTGACCAGTTCGATTCCTGCCCCGTAAGCATGGATGTTGTTCCGGTCGGAAATGGCACTCTTTAAATGGGTTTCCATTTGCTCAAATTTATTATCTGCTTTTTCCTTCATCGCAATTTGATAATCCAGGGCCCCGTTCCTTGCAACCCCGGCCATCTCTTTGGACAGTTTTTCCGGAGATATTCCCGGGAAAAGAGATATAAAACCGGTTGTGTTGTTCTTTTGGAAGGTTTTACTGAGCTTGAAATAGAGGTTGGCCCGGGACGGATTCATCATATCCATGGGAATTTGATGTTCAAGCCAAACATTATCATCTGTGCTGAGCTTGGCAAATGGAGAGAGATAGTCATTGAGTTCTTTTTCAGCGCCCAGGAAGAATGCCGCCAGATTGTAGGGCGTGAGAAAATCCATTTTTTTAAAATCTTCATGTACGCGTTTTGAATAGAACCGTTTTTCCACGGTTGACCACGGTGTTTGAAACGGGGTCGCGGAACCGATGACCACAGACTCCCCGAAAAAGGTAAACAGGGCAAGATGGGGAAACACATCATGTACCGTGTTTAAGATAACATTATAGGAGTCTTCCGAAATACCGGATAAAGGGATCCATTGACAGAAAACACCGCCGGGATTCAAATGGGCTGAAACCGTTTGGTAGAAATCTCTTGTGTACAGATTTGCCGCTCCGGCAACAAAGGGGTGGATCGGATCCGTGGTTATAATATCGTATTTTATGCCGCTGTAGGTGATATGGCTCCTGCCGTCAATCATCATCACATTGGCCCGGGGGTCTTTCATGGGGTGATCGTTGATGTGATTAAAATATCTGCTGGCATTAACCACACCCTGTTCCAGCTCGAAAATATTGACCTGTTTAACATCAGGATACAATAGTACATTCCCTGCGGTCACGCCGGTACCGAATCCGATAATACCGACGGTTTCTGTTTTTTTGGCAAACAGCATGGGGAGGTGGCCCAGAAATTCCAGATGCATCCGGCCATGAAATTCTGTTGATGAAACCCACCCGCCGCTCAGGTGAAGGGTCAGGTTTCCGTCGTTGAATTTGTTCCCCACAACAGCAACGCTGTTGTTAATGCCTTCCTCAAAGTACAATAAGCGGCCTTGCTCCAGGCGTCCTTTGTCCATGTCTTTTTTAAAGGATTCCTTTTGGATCATCTCAATATACACCCCGGAGTTGAGAACGGCCTGATCCGCTCCCGGGTGCGCAAAACATCCGATCAGGAACAGGAGAATCACACCGGCGGCGACACCGGTTTTAGATGTCCGGCCGGCATCGGAATTCTTCAGATACCAAAGCAGGGACAGGAAAATACTTAAGCCGGCGGAAAGCATCAATGAAGTTTGTATCCCCAAAACCGGCAGCATCCAGAAGCCTGCCGCAAGACTGCCGATAACCCCTCCTATAGTGTTGAAAAAATATAAATGGCCCACTTCGGTATTTTGCTGAGATCTTTGGGGCAATTGCTCCTTTCGATAAAAGTGGACAATGGTGGGAAAGAAAATGCCCAAAGGAATCGTAACGGGAAGAATGAGCAGGGATGCCAGGCCCGCCTGCACCAGAAGGTTGCGATAGGTAAAGACATCACTGGTATATTGGATGAACATTTTCCCGTACCACAGGGGCAGTTCATTTATGAAAAACAGCGAAAAAAGGCCGCCAAAGCCAATGAACCCCAGCAGGACGGTGATGAGCATTTTTCTGTCCCCGAAACGCCGGATCAAACGTGATCCGAAAGTGCTCCCCAGGCCGATGCCGGCAAGGTAGGTCGCCAGCATGATGGAAAAGGAGTGGACAGAGGGGCCGATAATCCTGGCCAGAAGCCTGAACCAGATTATCTCATATGCCAGGGCACTGATGCCTGAGAAAAAAAATACCCATGCAATTTTATTCGGGGTAAAAAAAGAATCTTTACGGGAAGACTCTGTAACAGCAGGTTCTTTTTTCTTTTTTTTCAGGGATTTTACCGGAGGGGATAAAAAGAGAGCCGGCTTCCATTTGGGAAAAAGGCATACGGCGATACCCACCATGAGATCTGCTGCACCGGTATAGAGACAGGTTTTAAGAATTCCCAGCAGGGGAACAAAATAGAAGCCTGCAGCAAGCGTACCGAAAAGGGCCCCCAGGGTATTGGCGCCATAAAGCAGGCCTGTCAGATAGGCATACCTGTCCTTGATTTTGTCATAGGATGCCCCCACGACCACCGGCAGGGTCATCCCCATGAGAAATACCGGCAGAAGCATCATTAAAAAGACAATGAAAAAACGGGCGGCCAGAAACCATCCGCTGTCATAGGCCAATTGGGTGTGAAGAAAGGTAAACAGCGGGGTTGTGCTCCTGAACAAGGGAATGGAAATCAACCCGAGAAAGCCGATGCCCAATTGGAGATATCCGTATACCTTTATGGAAAGGCCTGCTTCCCATTTTATCCGGGCGGCACACAAGGCCCCCAATCCCAGCCCCAGCATATAAACCGTTACCACGGTTGTCGTGGAAAAAATATCCACACCCAGAAGATAAGAAAGCTCTTTGGACCATGCCACTTCGAGTGATAAAGAGGTGGCTCCTGAAATAAAAAAAGCCGCGACCAGAAACCATTTAAACACGAAAACGGATTCCGGCTGTTTTTTGGGAGAATTTTTCATGAGAAGGTTAACTACAATATTTTAATGGGTTTCACAACTTTTTTATGATCTGTGATCCTTGTCGCCCTGCCCAAAACAAGACCATTGGAAAGCAGAAAATTTCGGCTGAAATAATCAATTGCCGGGATGGATTAATTTAATATCGGACCATTGCCTGAAGGCCTGGAAGCATCCCATGGCCGGCATGAATTATTTCGAGTGAAGGACGGGGATCCTTAATTTTTGAGTTATAGAATAATTTTTCCCCGGATATAGAAAGTATAAAATCAAGGCTTGGTCCCATTTCCTTCGCGAATACCGGAGAATTTTTAAAATCTGATCTCCCAAGCTTGGTTTTGTGATTGAAGTTTATTTCCAAGCAGACTCTTATGATCGATAATACCTCTCATGAGCAATTCGTCCCAATCCCTTATTTTTATATAACTCAGTTTAGTCAAGTTTTGATTGTTTTATCCTCTTCATGGTTTCTTCATATTATGTGCGATAGGATCTCGTTGAAAAATACCAAAAAGGGAAAATGCTTCCAAGCACATAGGATAATTTCACATGGCTGTATTCGGAATAAATTATAAAATGCCTTTTAACGTTGAAAAACACAGGATAATGATCTCAAGAATGGTGGCTGTCATGGTTTTGTTCTTTATCTGCGAATGCAAAAGTCACTGGGAAAATGAAAATGAAATATTCACCTTCATTTTGTTTGTTACCGGCATCGTCTTGGTTGGGATTGCCTCTTTGGGACGGATGTGGTGTTCTCTTTACGTCGCCGGGTACAAAGATGAACAATTGATTACCAAAGGCCCGTATTCTCTGTGCAGAAATCCCCTTTATCTTTTCAGTATGGTAGGGGTTCTGGGGATTGGTTTTTGTACAGAAACCCTAACCTTCCCCATTCTCTTTGTCGCATTATTCTCAAGTTATTATCCATTTGTGATAAAAAGTGAAGAAAAAAGACTCCGATCGATTTTTGGATCGGTATTTGAAAAATATACTCAAAAGGTCCCTGCTTTTTTCCCTGATATTTCAATATTTGAAGAACCTGAAACCTATCAGGTAAACCCGGTTGTGTATCGGATTCACATATTCAGCGCGCTGTGGTTTGTATGGATCGTGGGAATTCTTGAAGTCATAGAAGGCCTGAGAGAAACAGGATTTTTCACTGCTTCATGGGCGGTTTATTGAGTGCTTTTTGAAGTTGATCAGCCCTTTACCGGAAGCCAAACCGTTGTTTGTATCATCTGACCCGGCCCATTGGTAATGGCGATTCTGCCATGATGAAGACGGACGATTTTTTGAGCAATCGCCAGACCCAGCCCTGATCCTCCAAAAGCTTGGGCCCTGGATTTCTCAACCCGGTAAAACTGCTCGAACAAACGGGAGAGGTCTTGCTCCGGAATTTCATGACCTGAATTTAAAATTTCAACACAGACCTCTGTTTCGGATTTCATTGCCATGATTTTTATAGTCCCCTGGGTGGGAAGGTTGTACCGGATGGCATTATCAATGAGATTGACAAAGAGGCGAAATAGTTTTTCCGGATCACCGATAACAGGACAGGGCTCATTCATCTGATTTTGGACGGAAATCTGTTTTTCGGCCATCACATCGCTATAATCCTTGAGAACCCTTTCAGCCAGTGCGGCCAGGTCCACCCGATCTGTGTATAAAACATCCCGCTGTTCCAGCCTTGAAAGATCCAGCAGGTTTTTCACCAAATGGCTCATACGGCGGCTTGTCTCGAGCTGCTTCATCAAACTGTCTTCTGCGGAAGAGGATAAATTTTCACTCATCAACATATCTTCCTGGGCCAGCATTAAGAGGGTGATCGGGCTTTTTAATTCATGGGATGCATTCCCGATAAATTCTTTCTGTTGATTAAAGGAATGCTGGATTCTGTCAAACATCCTGTTCAAAGCAACAGAGAGATCATAGAGTTCATCCTGGGTTTTTTCCAGGGGGATTCGTTTATCCAGGGATTTTTCGCTGATTTCCTTTGATTGATTGATAATGGATGAAATCGGCCTTAATATCCGTCCGGCCAGAGCATAGCTCAGAATAAAAATGGTCAGCGCACAAAAAGAAAGGCTGATCCCAATATAAACAGCAAGATCTATCAATTCTTCTTCAAGGTCTTCAATGGGTTTTGCAATACGGATTTCTACAGGACGGCCGCTGACCTGCTCACGTACGACCATGACTCTAAACAATACGTCATCCTTGCTGTCCTGTCTTAACCAAATTCTGGATCTTGGAATATGTTTTTCGATCAGGTACCTGGATTTACCATTGGGGACAAAAAGATCGGCAAACTCCGTAAGTTTGGATTGGTAGAGCACCTGACCCTGATCATTTTTGACCCTGATCCAGTAATCGTCCGGGTCATAGGGCATGCCGTTCAAGTCAAAAGTATCTCCCAAACTCCCGGCATCCTTTATCCTGCCAGCCAGAACAAGTGCCATATGCTGGATTTCCTTGTCGATCAGTTTGAAAGGCTCTTCCGTCAATTCCCAGAAAATAATGGATGAGAATACAATGGTTGACAAAAGGGCTGTTCCGGAAATCCAGAGGGTTATTTTTTTACGGATTTTCATGCCTATTCTTCAATGATAAACCCAATGCCCCGGATGGTTTTAATAATGGGGGCATCTCCATGGGGTGTCATTTTTTTTCTCAGGTTTTTGATATGAACATCCACATAGTTGGACATTGAAAAAGGGTCGAACTCCTCTCCCCATATATGTTCGGCCAGGTTGAACCGTGATACGGCACTGCCCCTGTTATGTAAAAGAAATTCAAGGATTGAAAATTCTTTCGCTGTCAGATGGACTTCCTCTCCATTCAGGGTTACTTTTCGCTTAACCGTATCCAGACAGACCGGCCCGGCTTCGAGAATTGGATTCCGGTTCCCTTTTCTTCTCAGCATCGCCCGGATTCGAGCCATCAGCTCGGCCATGGAAAAGGGCTTGGCAAGATAGTCGTCCGCACCATGGTCCAGGCCTTTGACCCTATCCTGGACATCACTTCTTGCCGTGAGCATGAGTATGGGCATATCCATCCCGGCGTCACGGACCTCTTTGAGGACAGTCAACCCGTCCATGCGGGGAAGCATGATATCCAAGAGGATCAGGTCATAGGGCAGGTCAAATATCTTGTCCAGGGCCTGCTCTCCGTTTTCAGCAGTGTCCACCCCATAATGCTTTCTTTTCAGGGCAGTTCTCAATTGATCCAGCAGCCCTGTATCATCATCAACGATTAATATGTTCATCTCAAGATTTTTCCATATGCGGTATTCTGGTTTGAGAATACCCGGATATCGGCCAAATAACAAATTTTATATAAGAATAAGGGGCCATACCATTACAATAGAAAACCCATCATCTCCTGCCGGAAGGCCGATTCTGGAATTCAAGCGCCCTTAAGTCCTGTCAGAGAATAAAATAAAATATCCGGCCGCCTTGAGAATGTTCTCTATACCGGTCTTCTTTTTCATATATCGGTTCGGGGAAGAAGCCTTGTTTTGAACCAAATGGCCTGAAGACTCGGCCCACCGGTTTAACCGATGGGTGAATACATAGTCCGCCCCCTGGTAATATGCCATCAGTTCCCTGACTCCGGGATAATCCCCGGATACCCTTTCAAGGACCGGATCACCCAGCACCATCCGGGTAATTTCCTTTCCAGGAGATAAAAAGAGCAGCTCCTTTTTTTTTAACAGTCCCAGCTTCTGGTAGTTGGCGATCAGGGCCCGGCCTTTAAAGTCAGGAGAGAGAATATCCTTACCGAAAAAGAAGCTTTCATAGGAGAAGTTCAACAAGGCCAGCAGAGTGGGGGCAAGGTCAATTTGGCTGGAAAGGGCCTGTGCCTCTTTGGGAAGTATATGTTTTGGCGAATAGATAAACAGCGGGATATGGTATTTTTCAACCGGCAGGCCTAATTTCCCGGCGCTGCCAGCGCAATGATCCGCCACGACCACAAATACCGTATCCTCAAACCAGGGTTGCTTCTTTGCCTGCTTTATCAACTGCTTTAGGGCATAATCGGTATATTTTACCCCGCCGGAACGTCCGCTGCCTCCCTTGCCTTCTCCGGGTGCCAGATCTATTTTGCCCCCAGGAAAGGTAAAAGGCTGGTGGTTGCTGGTCGTCATGATGTGAAAGAAAAAGGGTTTTTGGGTCCTGTGTGCACGGTTGGCCTCACGGATGGCCCGGTTATATATATCCTCGTCGCACACGCCCCATGCATTCTTAAATGTGGTCTCCCTGCTGCTCAAGCGGGACTGATCCACAATCCGATAGCCGTTTCCCGAGAAAAAAGCATTCATGTTGTCGAAAAAACCTCTTCCCCCGTATAGGAAGGCCGTGTCGTATCCCAAGTCTTTGAATACTTTGCCCAGGCTGTACATCCGATTGTTGTCCGGGCGCTTGACAATGGATCGGCCCGGTGTGGGCGGGATGGACAGGGTGATAGCTTCAAGGCCTCTGGTGGTCCGGGTCCCGGTGGCATAAAAATTGGTAAAAAGTAGTCCCTGCCTGAACCATCGATCCATGAACGGGGTGATGTCTTCTTGTTGTCCGAACCGGGTCAAAAATTTTGCGCTCAAACTTTCCACGGAAATCAGCATCACATTCAGTTTTTTGGCGGGGCCTGGAGCCTTGATGTATCTGCCGATATTATAGGTATCCTCGCCGGACATTCTGCCTTCCTCTTGGACCTGTTTTTTTAGGCATTTTGAAAGGTCATAATCGTTCTCAGTTGCGTAGAATTGCCGGTAATCCAGCCGATTGTTCCGGAAAGCGGCAAAGAGCTGGTAAGGGCCGTTGGATGCCAGTTCATTCACATAGTTGTTGTCGGAAAAGCGTCTCTGGGACTGATTGATTCCGAAAAAGGAGATCAACGGAAGCGTCAGGAGCAATCCGGCAATTATCGTTCGTTTTTTAAAGGACTCCTCTAGGGTAAGAGACCCTAAGATTGCAGGACGGATAAGATAGAATACAAAGCCCGTGAGAATGAGAAGACACGGCAGGATAAAAAACACCGGGTAGGATTGCAATATATTGTCTGTGACTTCTCTCCTGTAGACCAGGTAGTCCACGGAGATAAAATTGAACCTGACACCAAATTCGCTCCAGAAGCACCATTCAGCAACCATGCAGAATCCAAGCCCGTAGAGAACCAGGAAGGATCCGGCCTGGACCAGATACTTGATTATTTTACTGCTCAGCCATTTATTGGGCAGGATCAGAAAGAAAAGGACAAAAGGGATAAAAAAATAACTGATAAAGGAGATGTCATAGATCAATCCCTGGCCGAAAATATAAACCCAGTCGGATGTCAGGTCATCGATAAAAGGCCGGGCCCGAATCAGCAGAACACCCCTCATCAAGGCAAAACCGATAAGGGTGATCGCGGACAGCATGAATATTAGGGTAAACCGTGTCTTGGGAGTTTTAAAAATTGCAGGAATCATTGAACAATCCTCTCCATTGTTTGGGATAAAACAAATAATAGATAAAAAATGCGGAATACCAGCAGATGACCAAGGAAAACAGGTCGTGACTGGGAAAATGGGCACCTCTGGCCTGCTGGCCGAATCCGTAAATGGTCCCCAGGAACAATCCGACAGCAAGACCGTATTTTTTAGGGGGAAATCCTAGGTGATAAAATAAAAAATAAAGGCTGAAAAAAGCATACCCGCCGGAGGCATGCCCTGCGGGGAAAGCCTGTCCCACAGGAAGACCGTTTGGGACAGGGTCAAACAAACGGATATAGGGAAGAGAACCGGAAAAAGGGATGATATCCCATGGGGTGTAAATATGGGTTGTCTGTTTGATGATGCCGACGATAACCGGACCTGCGGCAGCGGCGATCAGAAAATAGAGTAAGGGTCTTCGATATTTTTTGGAAGGCTTATGCAGAAAAGCAGCAACAAAACCCATGACCCAGATCCCGGCGGTAAGGATATTGAAAAACCTTCCCCCTTCATGAATCACCTTCTCAAAGAGCCATTGATCACGATAGGGCCAGGAACTGCTTGAGGCATCAAAAAAGATTGACTCCCACCAGATATCCAGTCCGCTGTATTCAAGAATAATTGCAACAGCAAGAATAGATACAGGGAGCACCGTCATCCATAGACCTGTGGATGGAAAAAATCGGAATCGCATGGATAAAGAGGGATCTGTTTTTGGATAAAATCCCTTTGCCGGATGTTGGCCGGTCATATAATACTTCACTCTCAAGCCTTCTCTTCATATGGGTACACATTTTAGTGGACATTAGTGGACAAAATAGCACCACTATTATGAAGAAACCGTGAAGAAAAGAGTGATTAAAGGATAGATCTTATTTCAGAAAGGTTGCTGAAAAAAAAGCGCATGCTTGGTCTTGATTCCGTCTATTTTGTTGACTTTTAGGGATCAACCGGAATTGTGTTGATTTCTTTTGTAGTGGACAAGCCCAATTACAAAATCGACAGCTTAGCCTGCCCAAAATGCCGTCGAACCATCGAAGTCCCGGGTTTAGGTGAAGTTTTTCTGCCCTATTTCCCGTATTTATCGTTGAAGCTGTTCCAGAACTGCCGGTCCTTGTCCTGCCATCCCTTGCCAAAGGACTTGTCAAAAAAGGGCTTGAGCTTGGAAAACCAGGCTCCGTATCCCTGTTTGCCCTGGATCCTTGTCCGGATGACGTCGGCCACATGGTCGGAGAGATTGGCCAGTTCATCCTTGGGAATATAGGCGTCCGCCCCCTTGGAAATGGATTCTTTTAAATTTTCCGGGGTCAGGGCATGGGCCGTGAGCATGAGGGCCGGAACCTCTTTTTCCCGGGCCAGGGTGAGGATGTCATATCCGCTGACCCCCATGATGTCCAGGATGGCCGTGTCGTAGATGTTTTTCTCAAGAAGCTTTCTGGCCTCTTCAAAGGATGAGGCCATTTCCAGGGTGCACATGTCCAGAAGCTCTTCAATGGTTTCCAGGATGTCGGGTTCGTCATCCACCACCAGGATCCTGCGATCCCTCAAGAGCTTGTCGGAAGGCACGGCATCCACATCAAATTTTACCGAGGTCACCGGGCAGTGAGCCTTGAGGATCACGTACCGGGCCGTGGAGCCCAGGAGGGCTTTCTGGGCGCGGGATTTTTTCCGGATCCCCAGGAAAATATGGTCAATATCGTTTTCCCGGGCAAATTTGACCAGGTCTTCTCCGGCGGAAAGCCCCCGGACGCTTTGGAGGCATTCACATTGAATCCCGGAGTTCTCCATGAGCCGCCGGGCAAAGTCCAGACCTTTCTCAGCCTTTTCAATGTCGGCCTGCTTTTCAGAGGATCCCCCCTGCATGGAGGTGACCACATAGACAAAGGCGAGATGAAATCCCGCAATATCCCTTGCCAGGGACAAGGCCATCCTGCCCTCTTCTCCGCCGTCATATCCAACCAAAATTTTCATAGCTTACTCCAGAATATAGTTTTCCCGTTCATTGATCGGTTTTCTCTGTTTGGTCTAAACTTTGCCCATCTGCGGCAACGCCGCAGATGGGTGAATTTTAGACCAAACATCTTTACATCCAGCGTTTTCTTCTTTTATACGACTTAACATCCTTAAAGGATTTCCTGCCCCCGCCCTTGGTAATGCCCATGTAGAACTCCTTGACATCCGGGTTGTCCTGGAGCTCCTTGGACGGGCCTTCCAGAACGATCTTTCCGGACTCCATGATATAGGCGTAGTCAGAAATTCCCAGGGCCACCTTTGCGTTCTGCTCCACCACCAGGATGGTGGTGGAAAGTTCCCGGTTGATCCGCTTGATATTGTCGAAGATCTCCTTGACCAGCAGGGGGGCAAGGCCCAGGGAGGGTTCGTCCAGCATGAGCATCTTGGGCGCGGCCATGAGGGCCCTGGCAATGGCGATCATCTGCTGTTCCCCGCCGGAGCTGTATCCGGCCATCCGGTTGGTGACCTTGGAGAGCCTGGGGAAATGTTTGTACATCAGCTCGTTGTCTTCCCGTATCTTGGCCGAGCCGTCCTTCCGGGTGATGGAGCCCACAATGATGTTTTCATTCACGGTCAGGTGCTTGAATACCCTTCTGCCTTCCGGGACCATGACCGCCCCCAGTTTCACGATATCCGTTCCCATGAGCTGGGTGGTGTCTGAGCCGTCAAATTTGATATACCCTTCTTTAATGGCTCCGTTCTCCGGCTTGAGCAGTCCGGAGATGGCCCGAAGGGTGGTGGTCTTACCGGCCCCGTTGGTCCCGAGCAGGGAGACAATGGAACCCCTGGGCACGGTGAGGCTGACCCCCCTCAGCACCTGGATGATATCATTGTACACCACTTCAATATTGTTGACTTCCAGCAGATGATCTTCCATAGGCTCTTTCTTTACTAATGGGTTGGACCGGCCGGAAAATTTTGGTTCCGGCCGGCCGGGTTTGGATTTTGGTGTTATTCTTTTTCCGGGACGAACCTACATCTTTGCCCGGACCTTTTTCATAAATTCCGACTGAATGGAGCTGATGGCCTTAAACTGTCCGCCGTCAACCTTGTAGATATTGACCACATCCACACCGATGCGCTCCATGTTGGAGTAAGTCACCGGACCCACCGCCGCAAAGGAATCCCAGGCGTTTTTCCCGTTCATCTTCTGGAGCATTTTATACAGGTTGGCCGGGGTCACTTCAAGACCTTCGGCCTTTGCCATTTTAATGGCCTGGGTCGGGATCTGGGCCTGGAGGATGCCTGCCGCGTAGTTGTGGGAGTTGGCTGCCTTTTCATCCCGGCCGTAGGTTTTGGCCAGGGCCAGCTGTTTTTTGGATTTTTCGTTGTTCTCGGAGGTCAGGTTGTAGGAGCAGGTCCACAGGAAGCCTTCTGCGGCTTCCCCGGCCAGGGCGACCAGGTCGGAACCGCCCGTGTAATGGGCACCCAGAAAGGTCAGTTTGCCGTTTTCACCAAAGGATTTGGCCTGGACTCCCAGCCGCATGGCATCCTTGAGCATGGTGGCCACGGGGGACTGGACCGTATGGCAGATCACGTATTGAACGCCCTTGCTTAAGAGGCGCTTGAGCATGGCAGAGTTGTCAAGATCCTTGCCGTGTTCAACCACTTCCACAATTTCGATTTTCAGGCCCGAGGCAATGGCTTTCTTGGTGTCTTCCAGGGGGCCCCGGCCAAAGGCCGAAGGATGGATGAACATGGCCACCTTGGGCATGTCTGAGCCCTTGTGGTTCTTGACGACATATTCGGCAAGGGCAACCACATTTTCCGAATAGGTGGCCACAGGAATAAAGATATAATTTGAATCCACCAGGTTCCCCTCATGGTAGGAGGAGGGGGCCACCGGCATCTGTTCCTCTTCAAAGTCGTTTTTTAGCCCGAGGGTGGAGCCTGTGGAGTAGTTCAGGTAAAAGACAATACCGTCATCCAGGTACTCCTCAAAATTTCTCTTGGTCACATCGGTCTTGTACTGGTCGTCCCGGATGGTGCAGTCGATCTTGTCATCCCCCAGGACCTTGTTGTCGTTCACATACTTGAACCAGTCTTCAACCCCTTTGGAAAGGGGATTGCCCGCATCGGATGTGGGTCCGGTGATGGCGCCGGAAAAGCCGATCTTATAGACTTCTCCTGCATGGACCGGTATCGTGAATGCGCAGAGAACAAAAAGAAAAACTAGGGCATTTAAAAATTGTTTGGTTTTCATGGTTCTGCTCCTCCTTGATTTGAGTTTATGACGCAAAATATTTTTAAAGCCGGGGCCGATCCCAGGGATCGGTCAGTATCTGAACGGCCACAGCTTGGTATAGGATTTGGTGATCCTCCACCAATTTGCAATTCCTCTGGGTTCGAACATCAGAAAGAGCACGATCACAAGACCGAAAGTAAAGGGTTTCAACGCAGTTGCAAGGCTCATGCTGGAGGGAAGATACTGTCCGGCAAGCTCGGACAGGGTTTCCACCTGGAGGTCCAGGAATTTAATGGCCACCGGGCCCCAGAAGGATCCGTTCAGGGTCCCCAGTCCCCCTACAATGGCCATGGCCAGATAGCCCACAGACTCATGCAGGGTAAAGGATTCAAACCCGACGCCCCGGTATACATAGGCGTGCAGGGCACCGGCCACCCCGGCAAAAAAGCCGGCCAGGGCAAAGGCGTAGACCTTGGTGAGACCCGGGTTCATGCCCATGGCATCTGCGGCCCGGTCATTGTCCCTGACCGCCACCAGACAACGGCCGTACTTTGTCTTCAAAAGATTCCGGATGCCGAATCCCAAAAGTACCACAATGGTCAAGGTGGCAAAGTACCAGAACAGATAATGATCCTTCCGGCCCACCTTTCCGGTAAGCCAGAAGACCCGGCCCACACTGATGGTCTGTCCCTGGTTGAAAAAGGTCATGAAGTTGATCACCCATTGGAAGATCATCTGGAAGGACAGTGTGGCGATGGCCAGGTAGAGATGTTTGAGCCGGAAGGCGGGTAGCCCGACGATCCCCCCGAAAACCGCACCCACCAGTCCGCTGATGATGATCAGCACCGGCCAGAAATGGGTGACCAGGAGATGATTCTGGCCCATCACCGTGCAAAAGGAGGCCACGGTATAGGCACCGATTCCCACAAAGGCGGCATGTCCGATGGATATCAGTCCGGCAAAACCGGTGACCAGATTCAGCCCCATGACCGCCACAATGGCGATGAGTATATTATCAATGACGAACATGGATTTATTGCTCAGGGGGAAGAGGAGGGGCCAGGCAAACAGCACCACCAGAAACAGGGTGAAAACAGACCTGTCCAGGCTGGTGATGAAGGTCTTCTGCTCCTGTTTATAACTCGTATTAAAATTTCCTGTTGCTAACCATGAATTTGTCGACATGGGCTAGACCCTTTCAATTTCGTGAATGCCAAATAAACCGTGGGGCTTGAACAAGAGGATGATGACAAGGACTACATAGGGCATGACGTCCCCGGTGCCGTTCAGCCCCCAGTTACCGTCCAGGTAGCCCGAGGCAAACTGCTGGATCAGCCCCATGATGATCCCGGCCACCACAGCTCCCAGGATGGAGTCAAGTCCCCCCAGGATGACAACGGGAAATACAACGATTCCGAAAGCGTGGAGGGTGTCAAAATTGAGTCCCGTGATATTGCCGATGATGCACCCGGCAGCAGCCCCGGACAGTCCGGCCGTTGCCCAGGCAAGGCCGAATACCCTGGGAACGGATATCCCCACGGACATGGACCCCATCTGGTCGTCGGATACGGCCCGCATGGAAATTCCCACGGTGGATTTTTTGAAAAACCATGAAAATCCGCCGATGAGAATAAAGGTGATGACCACACCCAGAAGCTGGGTCCAGGAGATGGATACGCCTCCCAGGGACAGGGGAGTCGTGGGCAAAAAAGGCGGGAAGGAAAAGTTTTCCGTGCCAAAGGGGGTAAGATAGATGAGCCCGTCAATGATGGAAGCAAGCCCGATGGTCACCATGATCACCGAGATAATGGGTTCCCCGATGAGACGGCGCAGGAAAATCCTTTCCACACTCATGGCCAGAAAAAAGGTGATGATCATGGAGGCCAGGAAGGAAAAGAAAATGGGAACACCTAAGTCCACCGTAAGGAAAAAAGTGATAAAGGCGCCGGCCGCGATGATCTGGCCGTGGGCAAAATTGGCCACCCGGCTGGATTTGTATACCAGGACCAGTCCCAGGGCGGCCAGGGCATAGATCGACCCGACCACAATGCCCGACACCACAATTTGGAAAAAATAGCTCATCTCAACTTCCTTTCACCGTGTAAAAAGCAATGCTGGTTTTTACGGAAGTGGACTGGCCGTCCTGGTACTGGAAGGAGGCTTCCACTTCCTTTGTCTCCACAGATTCGTCGTAAAGCGCCTCGTAGAGATTCTGGTATCTTTCCCGGACAAACTTGCGGCGGATCTTACCGGTCTTGGTCAGTTCTCCGTCATCCACATCCAGAAGCTTATAGAGAAGGGCAAACCTGTGTATCTTGAAGTGCTCTTTTTCCGCCCGGGAATTCACGTCCTTTACCTGTTCCATGATCAGCTCTGCCACCTCTTTTTTCCCGGACAGGTCCATGTAGGTCGTATAGGAGATCCCCCTGTCCTCGGCCCACTTGCCCACCACGATGGGATCGATATTGATCAGACAGGCTACAAAATCCTCATTATTGCCGTAGATCACGGCCTCTTTGATATAGGGGGAGAATTTTAAGGCATTTTCCAGGAACATGGGGGAGAACATCTCTCCCCTATTGTTGTGCATGACGTCACTCAACCGGTCAATGACCACCAGATGGCCCTGTTCGTCAATGAATCCCGCATCCCCGGAGTGGAGCCATCCGCCTTCCAGCAGTTCTTCGGTCTTTTCCGGCAACTCGTAATATCCCGGAGAAACCGAAGCGGATCGGGACAGGATCTCCCCGTCTTCGGCGATTTTGCATTCGGTTCCGGGCAAGGGTTTTCCCACGGTGTCCGGCCTCACGTCCCCGTCCCGGTGCATGTAGGCGATCCCTGTGATCTCGGTCTGTCCGTAGATCTGTTTTAGATTGATGCCGATGGCCTGGTAAAAGGTAAACAGCTCGGGACCCAGGGCAGCCCCGCCCGTATATGCTCTTCTTAACCGAAGCAGGCCGATCTGGTTGACCAGGGGGCGGAAGATGATCTGTTTGCCCAGCCAGGATTTGATCTTCAGCCCCAGGGGCATGGGGTTGCCCGACATGCGGAACTTGGCCGCCTCAAGCCCGATCCCTATGAAATAATTGTACATCAGCTTATTGAGCCAGTAGGACTGGTCGATTTTCAGCCAGATCTCCGACCGGATGGTCTCATAGATCCTGGGGGCCCCGAACATGAAATGGGGGCCGATTTCCTTGAGATCGGCCATATTGGTTTCAACGGATTCCGGAAAATTGATGGTGATTCCCGTGGCCATGGCCACCCCAAAGGAGTTCATCTGTTCTCCGATCCAGGCAAAGGGCAGAAAGGAAACGTACTCGTCCGTGGATTCCAGGGGATCCACCTGGGTGATCCTGACCCCCATGTTGATATAGTTCCTGTGGGTCATCATGGTGCCCTTGGGAAGACCTGTGGTGCCTGAGGTCAGGCAGAGATGGCAGACATCGTCGGGTTTTCCCTCGTCCACCAGGGATTCAAACAGGCCGGGATTTTTTTCCTGTTCCTTCTGTCCGAGTTCGTAGAGGTCCCGGATGTCGATGAACCAGTCATCTTTCATGTAATCCCTCATGCCCCGGGGATCTTCAAAGATCACCTTCCTGACGTTGGGGACCTTGGTCCTGACCTCCAAAACCTTGTCCACCTGCTCCTGGTTGTCGCAGAATACGGCAGACACCTTAAGGTATTGAAGGATCTGGGCGATCTCATCGGGCATACTGGTCTGGTAAATCCCGGCGGAAATGGCGCCGATGGAATGGGCGCCGATGGCCACAAAGAGAAGCTCGGGGATATTGTCCGAGATAACGGCGATGGTGTCGCCTTTGTTAAGGCCCATGGCCCTGAGGCCCAGGGCGGTTTTCCTCACATGGTCATAGTAGTCTTCCCAGGTATAGGTGTTCCAGATGCCAAAGTCCTTTTCCCTGAGGGCCGGGCGTTTCGGTGACTTGTTCACCCGCCACCGGAGCAGTTGGGGAATGGAAAAGTCCAGGAGATGATCATTATGGCTCATTTATCCTTCCTCCCCGATATAGGCTTCAATGACCTTTGGGTTCTGGGCCACCTCTTCCGGGGTTCCTGACCCGATGACTTCACCGAAGTCCAGCACATAGATCCTGTCGGAAATATCCATGACCACGCCCAGATCGTGCTCCACCAGGATCACGGTGATATTTCTTTCCTTCTGGATATCCATGACAAACCGGACGATGTCTTCTTTTTCCTCGATGTTCATGCCGGCCATGGGTTCGTCCAGGAGGAGGATGTCCGGCGCCAGGGTCAGTGCCCTTGCCACTTCCACTTTTTTCTGGATCCCGTAGCTCAGGTTTCCCACATGGCTTTTCCGGAAGGGCTCCAATTCCATGAAGTCGATGATGTCTTCCACATAGGTCCGGTTTTCCGCTTCCACCCGGGAGGCCTTTCCGTAGAAAAAAACCGCATGGAGAAAGGAGTACTTCAGGTTCTGATGCCGGGCCAGGAGCAGGTTGTCCAGGACCGACAGGCCGGAAAAGAGTTCCAGGTTCTGGAAAGCCCGGGCAATACCCATGTTGGATACCTGGTGGGGAGAGGCATGGGTCAGCTTTTTATCCTTGTAGAAGATCTCCCCCCGGGTGGGGTGGTAAAATCCGGATATGCAGTTGAGCATGCTGGTTTTTCCCGCACCGTTGGGGCCGATGATGGAGGTGATCAGGCCGGGCTCAATATCCATGTCCACATTGGACAGGGCTTTGAGCCCGCCAAAGGAGAGGGTGACGTCTGAGATCTTTAACGAAGCCATATGGAATCCAATCCTGTGTTAAATGTTCAACAATTGAAGACCCTGTCCTGTGGGGTAAATCCGCCCGGGCTGAATTTGGAAAAATCAGCACGCTGTGGCAGTTCTACCCATAATAAATCAGATTTTCAGTGTCAAGGACAAAAGGAGAGCTGTAAAACAAAAGGGTTCAGGAGAACGCTTTCTTTACGGCTGCCCGGTCAATGGTCCCGTCATCTGATTTGGGAAGTTCTTCTGTAAACTCAAGGTATCTTGGCTTTTTATAGCCGGCAATCAGAGTCCCTGTAAACTGGATCAGGTCCTCTTTGGCCACATCTTTTCCGGGGTGAAGGCTCACAACGGCCTTGATGCCCTCTCCGAACCTGGGATCAGGCACGCCGAAGACGCAGACTTCTTTCACAGCCTCGTGCCGGAGAACAGCTTTCTCCACCTCTGCGGGAAAGACATTCTCGCCCCCGGGCTTGATCAGTTCTTTTTCCGCTTTCCTGCCTTTGAAGAACAGGAAACCGTCTGAATCGATCATGCCCAGGTCTCCGGTATGGTGCCAGCCTTCCCTGAATGTAAATGCGTTCAGTTCAGCGGCATTCCAGTATCCCTGGAAGACCAGCGGGCCTTTGACAAGAATTTCCCCGGTTTCATTTACGGGCAGAAGATTGTCAAAGTCATCGGCAATTTGAATATCGGCAAGGGGAGAAATTTCCCCTGCCGAACCCGGTCGTCTAAAGTATGGAGCAAAGGTGATCAGCCCCGAAGTCTCGGTCTGGCCGTACATGGTCCAGAACCTGGAATCTGTTTTGGATTCCCATTGGGTAATGGTTTCGGGGGAGTCCAGACCCGCGACTTTTTCCAGGCTGGAAAGGTCGCCGGCACCCTTGTCAATGACGTCTAAAAGGTTGGCCAGTATGGGTGGGAAGGAGCCGAAAAGATTGACTTTTTGCTCCTGGATAAGATCAATGGTTTTTTGGGAATCAAACTTTTCAAGAATGACATTATTGCCCCCGGCCTGAAGAGTTGCAAGGCCCAGGTTGATCCCCATGATGTGAAAGAGGGGCAGGATATTTAAATGATTTGTATCTGCGGTGATATTAAAATATCGGATTACCTGCAGGTTGGACAGGAGAATGTTCTCCTGGCTCAGGACGGCTCCCCGGGGTTTCCCCTGGACCGCTGCCGTATGGATGATGACAAAGGGGTCCTTGGGAAAAGCATTTCCGGAGGAGAAATCCGGGAGGTCTGTATAGAGGCCGGACAGGTTTTCATCCGGGCCGTCAATGATAAATTGATGCTTTATCCAGGAGGACTCCGAACCCAGATCAGCGGCCAGGCCGGCCATCCCGCTGTCGCAGATGATCAGCTCAGGGGTGGTGTCCTGGATGATATGCCTGATTTCATCCTTACTCAGGCGCCGGTTGATCATAACCAGGCAGAGGTTGAGTGCGGATGCGGCACCGAAAAGATGGAAAAAAAGGGGATGATTCTTGGCCAGCACCGCGATTCGGGTCCCGGGCTCAAGGTTGAGGCTGCCAAGACCCGATGCCAGCTGCCGGGTTTTTGTAAGCAGGGCTTTGTGGGAGATGTCCTGTCCCTCCCAGTGAATCGCGCATCTGTCTTTGAAAATCCGCCCGTTTTTTTCATAGATGTCAAAAAATGTCAGATCATGCAGACGACTCATGGACCCCTTGTACTCCCGGCACATAGATTAATAAAATTATCGGTTTGTCTTTACAAATCGCTGGTATATAATCTTATATCTTCATTTTCTTAGGTCAGCACAACATACAAAAATCAGAACGAGCGCTCAGTCTTAATTCCTCTAATAGAGGAAAATCCCCTGGTTTGTCAAAGTTTTTTTTATTTTTCACCCTTTTCTCTCCCCGGAGTCTTCCATGGGAAAGAAAACGGAAAATATGGAGTGGCCCGAATCAAGACAGTCTTTCTGGCTCTTGCAGAACCGGCATCTGGAGATGTCCCCGGGACACTCTTCATCGGGATTTTCCATCAGATAGATACACCTCTTGGATTCCATGTTCAAGGTAAATCCCAGGCGTTCGGAAAATAGCTTCATGCGCAGCAGCTCCATTCCCTTTCCTCCGGCATTGAACTCATAGGGGGTCTTGGTGGAATAAAACAGGGTCTCCTGGGTGGAAAAAAAGCCTTCAAAGATCCTTTTCTGGTCCTCCTCTTCAATGCCCACACCAAAGTCATGGATCCGGAACAGGATCCCGTTCTTCCGGTTCTCGGCCCGGATCTCGATGCGGCCCAGGTCAGGAGTGTTTTCCACACTGTTTTTGATGAGCCCGGCCATGATCTTTTTTAAGACGTCTTTTGGGAATACCAGTTCGGGAAGGGGGGCATCCGTGTGAATCCGGATCTCTAAATTTCTGAAATGGAATTCCCGGCCCATGATTTCCAGGAGCTCATCCAGGGTCTTTTTGAAATCAATGTTCTTGTAGGTCATGGCCCTGGGGCCGAACTCTTGATCAATGATTTTTCTGATCCGGTCAAGGACCTGGTCAAGGGGTAGGCCGGGGGCCGGGTTTGCCGCTTTCGGGTCATGGCAGGCCGAAACCAGATGGTGTTCGATCAGGGTTTCCAGCTCATCCTGGCAGGTTTCCAGCATCTTTACCAGCATGGCCCGGGCCGAATATCCCTTGTTCTCCATGATGTCCGAGGTTTCTTCCTGGATTTCCACGATGCGGCCCAGGTTTCTCTCGATCCGGTTCAGGGTGGATTCCAGGGCGGCCCCGGGCAGGGCCGAGATTTTTTTCCTCAGGATCTGGAGGGAGCCGGTCAGGACGGCCACCGGGGTCTTCAGTTCATGGGAAAGGTGGTTGATGGCCTTGCCCTTGGCCCGGTTCATGGATGCCACATCCCGGTAGGCATCTTTGAGTGCGTCGGAGAACCATGCATTCTCAATGGAGATGGCCACGGTCCCGGCAATCATGGTCATGAGCTCCCGGTCCTTGTCGTTGAAAAGGCTCAGCTTTTTGTTGATGGCGCAGAGCACGCCGATGATGCGGGAGTCGCTTTTGATGGGGACACAGAGGATGGACCGGGTCTCATACCCCAGTTTCCGGTCCCGCTCGGGATAGACCTTTAATGTGGCGTCGGCATTGTTGACCATGGCCGGTTCTCCGGTTTTCAGAACCTTGCCCGCCAGGACCTCATCCGGAGCAAAGCGGATTTTTCTTGCCCTTTTTTCCGTGCCTGCGTCATCGTAGGAGGCTCCCAGAAAGAAAAGATCTCCCTTGATCTCGTCATGGAGAAGGACCACGGCCCCTTCCGCGGTCACCAGTTCCTTGACCTCCCGGGTGATATAGTCCATGAGATCTTCCAGTTCAGGGTATTCGGGAAGGGCGGCGCTGATCCTCATGATGGTCCGGTTATTGGCCTGGAGTCTTTTCTCTTCGGTGATGTCCCTGAGGATGACAAAGTTCTGGGCCGAACTTTCTTTGTCTCCTGAATGGGAAACCGCCCAGATCACCACATCCAGGATTCCTCCTTCCTTTGTCAGGCGACGGGTTTCATACCGGGTCAGTTTCCGGTTCTCCCTGAACCGGTTCAGCATATCATAGGTTTCCTGCATCAGATCTTCGGGGACAAAGGGAAGGGGTTTGCCTGAAAGTTCGTCCAGAGCCCAGCCAAATGTCTTGGAAAAGGCCGGGTTCACGTATGAGACCAGTCCATGGTCATCATATACGACGATGGGATAGGGGACAAACTCCAGGATCTGCCGGTAGATGCGGTAGAGTTCGGTGACCTGCTTCTCCTTGATCTTTTCCTCGGTCACGTCCTGGAGGGTTTCCACGGCGCCGGCAATCTCCCCCCTGGAATTGGTAACGGCGGCGGCCGTAAAATAGAGCCACCGGCCCTCCGGTCCTAGATCCGGGAAAAAATCCGTGGCAGCAAACAGTCCCTTGCCAGCCATGCTTTTATTGTACTTGAGCCCGTAATGGGCCAGGATTTCATCATCCGAGGACCGGTTAAGGATCAGGTCGGCCATGACCGGTCTCTTCTTGGCATAAAAGGCTTTCCACTGGGTATCTGTCCCGATCATCTCCCGGGAGGAAAATCCGGACAGCTCTTCCAGGGCCCGGTTGAAATGGGTGATCCTGTGATCCCGGTCCAGAACAAAGATGGGGATGGGGGCCGTTTGGATGATTTTATTCAGGGACTGGTTTTCTTCTTCCAGTTCTCTGATCCGTTTTTTCAGTGAGGCCGCTTCATCCCCGTCCTTCTTCATAAAAACCCCAAAAGACTTTACAAGCCCGGTTGATCCCCGTATAAATGATGATAAATTTTGAACCGCTCCGCTGTTAAAAGTAAGATCGCCTGCACCATGGAACCGGTTGCGGCAATTGAGATTACTATATAAAATCATTGATCGAAAAAGCAAGGATTTTAAGGGATTCAAAATGCCAGACACCCCCATCAAGACCGAGATCCTGATTCACGATCTAAAGGTGCCCATTTCCGTCATTGACGCCGGGGCCAAGTCCCTTCTCAACCGGCAGGATGCCTATGGGCCGCTTACGGACAAACAGATCAAGGTTTTGAAACGGATCATCCGAAATACCCTGACCTCCCAGCGTCTGGTCAATGATGTCCTGGAACTGGGCCGGTCCAGGGAGGGGGTGATGAACTATTCGGATTTCACCGTGTCCTCCCTGGTAAGGGCGGTGCTGGTGGAGGTCTTTGATCTGGCCGACCCCAATGCCGCTGAAATCATCCGCAAGGTTCAGGATTATGATGAACTCCTCGGGGCGGTCAGGCAGGTGGGGGTGAAACTCAAATTTACCAAGGCCACCTGGGAATCGGTTGTCCGCCAGGATGCGGCAAAGGTCAGGCAGATCCTGAGAAATTTGGCGACCAACGCCCTAAAGCACAGGGTCGAACAAATAGAAATCCAGGGGAATCTCAAGGAGAGGCGCCTGGTGCTCAGGGTAAGGGATGACGGCAGGGGAATAGCGCCTTCGGACCATCAGAAGATCTTTAAAACCTATTTTACCACGGGAGGTTCCATTGAAAATGCCATCTGCAGCCACGGGCTGGGCCTGGCCGGGGTCATGGTGCTTTTAAAGGATATGGGCGGGGACATGGCCCTGGAGTCTGACCGGGGCAAAGGGGCCGAATTTATCGTTAAAATTCCCGTTTAAAGTCAGATCCGGGAGTGGAGAGTCCCCTTCTCCGTATCCACCTCATTCCATTTTCTGGATATCATCCCTGGCATCCAGCTGTTTTTCGTCAAACTCATCCCAGAAATCCGGATCGTTTTTTCTCCAATCTGTTCCGAACAACCTGTCAAACACAGGGTCAAGCAGGGAAAACCAGGTAAAATTGGCCTGTTTCCCCTGTTTTCTTGCCGTTAGAATATCGGCCAGGAAAAGTGAAATATCCACCAGTTTGTCCTTGGGCACATAGGCATCCGCCCCTTTTTCAAGGGATTCCTTTAGATTGTCCGGGGTCAGGGCGTGGGCGGTGAGCATGAGGGAGGGAATGTCCAGCCGGTTGGTGATCTTTAGCAGGGAATATCCCTGAACTCCCATGATGTCGAGGATGGCGGCATCGTATTGGCCGGTCTTTAAACAGGCTACGGCCTCGCTGAAACTGGCTGCCGGAACCACTTCACACAAGAAGAGCAGCTCTTCAATGGTTTCCAGGATGTCCGGCTCATCATCCACCACCAGGATCCTTTTGCCTTTTAGAATATCTTGATCATCCATGGAAGCATCAGCCTGAAGAATTAAAGTCCAAAGCCAAAAGTCTAAAGCCGAACGTCATGGAAAGCCGCCAGGGCTTCAAACATTGAATGTCTATTTCCTTTTCACCTATTCTATTTGAATTTCTTTAACAATTCAATGACGGAATGGATGTCTGCCTCGGTATGGGCCGCATTGATCTGGAACCGGATGGTCTCATCCCCTTTGGGTACAACGGGAAAGGTCAGCCCCACCACCAGAACCCCGTTGTCAAACAGATATTTTACCAGTTCATGGGTTTTGGCTGTTTCCCGGACCATGAGGGGGACCACGGGATGGGGGCCGGCAATGGATTCAAGGCCCAGGCCGGCAAGCCCCTGCCTGAACTGCCGGGTCCGCTGTTTGAGCCGGGCCAGGCGGTCCAGTCCGGCATCGCTGTCGCAGATGTCCAGGGCCTTGACCGCCGCGGCACAGTCGGCCACACTCAAGGGGTTGGTATAGATATAGGTATCTGCCTTTTGCCGGACAGCCTCAACAACGGCATTGCTGGCCGCGATAAATCCGCCGTTGACCCCAAAGGCCTTGCCGAATGTCCCCACGATGATGTCAGGCGTTGTCCCGCAATAATCGGCCGTGCCCCGGCCCCGGTCCCCGTAGGCTCCGATGCCGTGGGAATCGTCCACCACCGTTACCACCCCGTCCCTGAATCTGCCCTCATAGTCCCGGCAGATATCGACAATTTTGTCAATGGGAGCATAATCCCCCCTCATGCTGAAGATGCCGTCAAAGATCACCACCACCCGCTCCATATCCTCCCCAACCTCGTCCAGGCAGCGCTTCAGGTCATCCATGTCGTTGTGTTTGAAGATGCCCTTGTTGGGGCTGGGAATGTTGGAGATCCGCATGGCCCGGATAATGGAGTTGTGATTGAGCTGATCCCCGATCCAGTGGGTGGCTTTGTTTGAAATGGCCAGGGCCAGACCGCAGTTGGAGGTATATGCGGAATTAAAGATCTTGGCGGCCGGCTTGTCCACAAATCGGGCCACCCGTTTTTCCAGGGCTGCATGATGGGCAAAGGTCCCGTCAATGAACCGGACCGCCCCGGGCCCCACGCCGAAATCACGGGTGGCCTCATCCGCCGCCCGGATCAGGTCCGGATGATTGGAAAGGGAGAGATAAGAGTTGGAGTTGAGCCGGATAAATTCTTTGTCACTTCCGGCAAGCCTGTACCTGGGACCGAACTCTCCTCTTGGCGGGATATAGGCTTCAATGATCCTTTCCCGGGATTTGGCCCGGCCTTCATCCTTCAACTCACCTATTTCTTTTTCCAGGCTTGCATCTAATTTGTCTGTTGCCATTAATTTTCTCCGTGTTTATTAGTCAAAAGGCAAAAGTCTAAAGGCATGCCGCGACTATCTATACAGATGATATCAATCCTTGGAGCATTTTTGAGATCTCTTTGACTTCCCTTAAGAGTTCTTTTGAGACGGTTTCTGAGATGATGTTAATTTCTTTGGAAATATAAAGCTGCGTTCGTAATTCTGCGGCAGAGCCTTTGGCAATCTTTAGAAAGCGTTTGAATTCTGCATCAGAATTCCGTTCCTTTCCTTCGGCAATGTTAGAGGGAATGGAAACGGCAGCCCTCTGCATCTGGTCTTTCAAGCCAAAGTCCTTACAGCCGGCTAAAATCTTATAAACTTTAACAGCCAACCGGCACGATTTTTTCCAAACTTCCAATCCTTCAAATGAAGAACTCATGTCTTTTCCTTATAAGGCTTTAGACTTTTGGCTTTGGCCTTTTCGCTTTTTTCACTCCCATTCCAAAACAACCTTCCCCGATTTCCCCGACCGCATCACCTCAAACCCCTTTTCAAACTCGGTATAATGAAAGTTATGGGTGATCAGGGTCGAGATGTCCAGTCCGGTCTGGATCATGGAGGTCATCTTATACCAGGTTTCATACATTTCCCTGCCGTAAATGCCTTTGATGGTCAGCATGTTGAAGACCACCTTGTTCCAATCGATCTTTGTCTCCTCGGGCATGATGCCCAGGAGGGCGATTTTCCCGCCGTGGCACATGTTGTCCAGGATGGAGGCCAGGGCCGCGGGATTGCCTGACATCTCCATGGCCACGTCAAACCCCTCTTTCATACCCAGTTCTTTCTGGACATCCTTGATCTCTTCCCGGGTTACGTCCAGGGTCCGGGTGGCACCGGCCCTGGCGGCCAGTTCCAGGCGGAAGGGGTTGACGTCTGTGACGACCACATGCCGGGCGCCGCAATGTCTGGCAATGGCAGCGGCCATGCAGCCGATGGGACCTGCTCCGGTGATGAGGACATCCTCTCCCAGGAGATCAAAGGAGAGGGCCGTGTGGGTAGCATTGCCCAGGGGATCGAAACAGGCCAGGATATCCAGGGGAATGCTGGTATCGCAGTACCAGACATTGGTCACGGGGATGGCCAGGTACTCGGCAAAGGCCCCGGGCCGGTTCACCCCCACTCCCCGGGTATCCTTGCACAGGTGGCGGCGGCCGGCCAGGCAGTTCCGGCAAAGACCGCAGACCAGGTGGCCTTCCCCCGAGACCAGGTCCCCTTTTTTAAAATCATGGACATGGGATCCGGTCTTTTCAATCCTTCCCACAAACTCATGGCCGATGTGCATGGGCACGGGAATGGTTTCCCGGGACCATTTATCCCAGTTGTATATGTGGACATCGGTGCCGCAGATGGCTGTTTTTATGATTTTTATCAGGACTTCGTTGTGCCCGATGGCAGGGACAGGGACCTGCTCCATCCAGAGACCCGGTTCAGGCCTGGACTTGACCAGGGCTTTCATTGTTTGGTTCATCTTGTTTTAACCTCCTATTAAGGTTAATCTGAAGAAGAGGGGGATTGCCGGCGGAAGGGGGTAAGAGAATTATATGCCCTTGTTTCCGGCAGCAGGAAGAAGGTGCCGGAAGTGTCTGGGCTCCCTTTCTTCTCATATTAAAAAAATCATATCATAAAGCCGGAATAAACGCCAAGCCTTTTTATGGGTTAAAAATAAATATTATGAAAAAAATAATATTTATTTTCATTTTAAAGCAAAAATTAATAATAAAAATATATTAAATTTATTTTTTAACCTTTTGATTCGATTTCGGGAAAGCGGCCCGGCAAAACCCTGGATTTTTGAGGAAAATACCGGAATGAATCCCGTTTTTAAAATTGAATAAAGTAAAATAGTGATTATTTTCAATCAAAAGAAACCGGATAACTCTCAAAAGAGGAAAAATCATGAATTTTACCATTGACCATTTCAACATCAATGTACTGGACCTTGATAAGAGCCTGGTCTTTTATGAAAAGGCCCTGGGTTTAAAGGAAATCAGAAGAAAGGAAGCAGACGACGGCAGTTATATCATCGTTTTCCTGGGGGACGGTTCCAGTGCCAATAAACTGGAACTGACCTGGCTTGCGTCCCAGAAACAGCCCTATGACCTGGGCGACGAAGAATTCCATGTCGCATTTAAAACCGATGACTATGATGCAGCCCATGAACTCCATAAGGAGATGGGCTGTATCTGCTATGAAAACCCGGAAATGGGAATCTATTTTATCAATGATCCGGACGGGTACTGGCTGGAAGTGGTCCCCATCCGGTGAACACAGCCGGAAAGGCTGGGTAGGAGGATTTCTGCAGCTCCGGTTTGTCGTTGGACAGATAACAAAAGGAGGGCAGTATGGTTCCTGAAATTAAAAAAATTTTTTATGCAACCGATCTTTCCGAGAACGCCAGATTCGCCTTTGGTTATGCAGCGGATATGGCCCGGCGCTACAATGCCAAAATCACCATCCTCCATGTCATGGAAGACATGCTTCCATCCATGGAAAACCTGGTTCACGACGTCGTGGGAGAAGACAGGTGGAAAAAGCTCATTGCTGAAAAATATGAGTACGTTACCGAGAAAATCAAAACTCGGATTGAGGATTTTTGCCAAGAAATGGGTTCGGTGATTGAATCCTGCCCTTTGCTTGTAGATGATATCATCATCGAAAAAGGCAATCCCACGGAAGAGATCCTTCACGGGGCAAAAAAAGCCGAGGCCGATATGATCGTCATGGGCAATCGGGGTTACAATATCCTCAAAGACGGTCTCATCGGCGGCACAGCCAGAAGAGTGGTCCGCCAGAGCAAAATTCCCGTGCTGGTGATCCGCCTGCCTGATAAATAAAACATGGCCAATTAAAAAAGGCTCCCTGCGGGGACCTGTTCCTGGAACCCCGTCCGGCACCTGGTAACGCCTTGCTGCCGGGCGGGATAAAAAGATCAAGCGGCCTGCCCAAAAATGGAAAACCTGAGGTTTTCTGACCTTGCCCACGGCTATTCTGCTCTGTTTTCTCTTCCCGGCCTGCTACAACAACGAATCGTAATCGATGAGATTTTCGTCGGTTTCAGATATGTTTGGCAGGCGTGTACTTGATTCTTACAGATCCCCGAAGCAATGATCCAACAAAAGAGGGTGTGATGTTTTTCCTTTAAACGCAAAGGGATCCGATCCATCTGAATTTCTAATTTGTTGAAAAACGGTTAAACAGATGATATAAATATCTAGTACCCAGATTTCCCAAATTTCAGATATCATTCACATCGCGCCTCATCGGAATCGGTCCGGTTTTTCCAGTGCTGTCGCCCTGCCGGGAATCTATTTCTCCTTTTTAATTCTTGCGCACTGAGAAAAGTTAAAATGAAAGAGAATAACCGATCCACCATTTCGTACAAAAATTCCACGGTTCTGAAAAAAGGACTTATTATTTTTGTCCCGGTTTATATTGTTCTGGTGGCTATTTCTGGTTACATCTACAAAGTACAAAGTACGTCGGATCTATTGTTGAAAAAAGGCCATGAAATCCAAACCGTCTCCAATGGGAAAACCAATCTCTCCAGTGAACTGATTCCGATCATTGAGGATATTGAGTTCGTCGCCGGGTTAGCCGAGAGGGCAAAGGTGGATTTGATCACTTCGGAAACAGGAAAACCAATAGATCCGGTCCTGATGATACCGGATCTGATTCTCTTTGCAAAGACCCATAAAAAATATGATCAGATCCGGTATGTAGACAACACCGGCTGGGAAAAAATTCGTATCAACAACACGGAAACCGGCCCCCAAATCGTTCAGCCCCGGGATCTTCAGTTCAAAGGCAACCGGTACTATTTAAAGGAGGCCCTGGGTGTGAAAAAAGGACGGATTTATTTTTCTCCTTTTGATCTGAACATTGAAAACGGAAAAATTGAAATCCCCTACAAGCCGACGATCCGCGTCGCAGAACCGGTTCGCGATAAAACCGGAAACGTCATGGGCATTGTGATTTTAAATTATCTTGGCAAACATTTAATTACAAAATTTGAAAAGACCTCCCGGCAAAATCAAACGGAACTGATGCTTTTAAATAAGGACGGTTTCTGGCTCAAAGGAGTGAAAAAGGAAGATGAATGGGGGTTTATGCAAAAAAATCCCCAGTTGAATTTTAAAGAAAAATTCCCCGCTGTCTGGACAAGGCTCAATGGCTCCCAAAAGGGTCAAGTCGAAACCATGGCCGGGCTGTTTACCTTTTCAACCGTATCACCGTTGGCCGAGGCGGTTGAAGTCCTCAACCCGGAAACTAAAGTCATGATCAATCACTCTGATAGTTCCGGATATTATTGGAAAATCGTATCTTTCATACCCCGGAGCGTTTTGTATGCCCAACAGAGGGTGTGGAAGTTCTATAATACTTTTTTTTGCTTGATTTCATTCTTTGTGATCGGAGGCGTTTCTTGGAAACTGGCCTGGCTGTCCGTTATCAAGGAGGATAACGAAAAACAACTTCTCAAATCGAAAAAAGAACTTGAATACCGGGTGGTGGAGAGGACCCGGGAATTGGAAGATATCAATGCCAGACTCTTGGACGAGGTGGTGTCCAGAAAAGAGATACAGCTTGATTTACAGGTCAGTGAAAAGAAATACCGGATGCTGGTTGAAACCATGCCGGAGGGGCTGTTGGTGCTTGACCGGGAGGGTGTTGTCACCTATGTCAATGACCAGTTGCTTCGGATGACTGAGTATCGTCCCGAGGATATCATCGGGAAAAAATATACCATATTTTTTAACAAAACAGAGGTTGAGATTTTTAAAAATGAATGGAAAAAAAGAATCTCCGGTGTTGCCGAACCCTACGAAATCGCCTGGAACACCCGTAAAAAAAGACAGATTCAAACCCTAGTATCCCCTGCCATCATAAGGGATGAAACCGAGTCTTTCAACGGCAGTTTCGGAATCGTCAGTGATATTACCCAGAGAAAAAAAGATGAAAAATCGATCCAGCTCAATCGGGACAGATTAAGAGCCCTTGTGGAATTGAGCAAGATGGAGGAAAAATCTGAACAAGAACTTGCCAATTTCGCACTTGAGCAGGGTGTCAAGCTTACACAGAGCCAGGGGGGATATTTTCATTTCTACGATGAAGAAAGAGGAAGCATCCTGCTCACCTCATGGTCCCAAGAGGTCTTGAACATCTGCGAATCTGCCAAGGGTACCCATTATCCCCTGGACAGCGCCGGGATCTGGGCAGACTGCATTCGATTCAAAAAACCGGTCTTTCACAACGATTACCAGAGTATTTCTGAAAAGCAGGGATATCCGGAAGGACACTTCCATGTTACCCGGCATATGAGCATCCCTGTATACAGCGGTAACCGTATTATTGCCATTGCCGGCGTCGGCAATAAAGCCTCTCCCTATGATGAATCAGATGCTGAACAGCTGACTTTATTGATGACGGAAACCTGGCGGGTGATTGCCAAAAAAAAAGTTGAACAGGATCTGTTTGTCAGTGAAAACAGGTATCGAACTCTCTTCGAAACCATGGGGCAGGGCGTGGTCTACCAGGATAGAGCCGGACGAATCATATCTGTGAATCAGGCGGCTGAAAAGATTCTGGGTGTGCCCGGAGAAATTTTGTTGAAACAGCCGGAGAAAAAATCTGAACGGCATCCTGTTGGAGAAGATGGTACCCCCTTGAAACCGGATGACCATCCGTCCATGATGGCGTTAAGAACCGGCAGACCGGTGAATAATGTCATCCTGGGTGTATTTAATCCTAAAAAGAATCACCATAGATGGATCAAGGTTGATGCGGTTCCCCAGTTTCTTCAAGATGAAAAAACTCCGAGTTCAGTCTATACTGTATTTGACGACATTACAGAAACCAAAAAAGCCAGGGAAGCATTGGAAGCAAGCGAAGCAAAACACAGAAGCATGATGGAGGCAATGGATGATCCGGCCTATATCTGCTCTCCGGATTATATCATCTCATATATGAACCCGGCGATGATCAGATGGCTGGGGGGGGATTTTATCGGCAGGACCTGTCATTCCTCTATTTATCTTAGAGAGTTAAAATGTCCCTGGTGTACTTTCGAAAAAATTAAAAAATTTGAGCATCAAAAATATACTGTTTTGAATCCCAAAGACAGGCGTCACTATAATGTCTCCAATTCACCCATCCTAAACGCGGATGGCTCTGTGTCCAAATTCACCATTTTCCGGGATATTACAGAAACTTTGAATTTGGAAAAGCAGCTGCGCCATGTTCAGAAACTGGAGGCAATTGGAACACTGGCCGGTGGGATCGCACATGATTTTAACAATATTTTATTCGCCATCATGGGGTTTGCTGAAATTTCCTTGGCCTCGGTCAACGAGCAGGAAAGTGTGCATAAGGCTTTGCAGGGCATATTAAAATCAGCTCATAGGGCCAAAGATCTTGTAAAGCAGATCCTGACCTTCAGCCGTCAAACTGAACAGGAAATGAAACCCATCCGCATTCGGCTGATCATAAAAGAGGCGCTAAAGCTCTTAAAGGCTTCTCTGCCGTCTACTATTGAAATCAGAGACAATCTCTCCTCCAATTCCCAAATCATGGGAGACCCCACCCAGATCCACCAGATCATCATGAATTTATGCACCAACGGAGCCCATGCCATGGAAGAAACCGGAGGTTTGTTAACCGTTGAACTGAATGATATTGCCGTTGACCAAGATTTTGTGTCTAAGTTTATCAATATGAGGACCGGCAACTATCTTCATCTGAGGATAAGCGATACAGGGCACGGCATCGGAGAAGGTGACCTGGAGCGGATATTTGAACCCTTTTATACGACCAAACCCGAGGGAAAGGGCACGGGATTGGGACTTTCCCTTGTCCATGGAATTATCAAAAATCACAGGGGGCAGATTTCGGTGGAAAGTGACCCTGGGCAGGGCTCCTCTTTTGATGTTTATCTGCCAATCCTGGATTCAGGTTCCGAGTCCATGGATTTTGAAAATCATGTGGAAAAGCTTCCAGGGGGAAATGAGAAAATTTTAATTGTGGATGACGAAAAACCGATCATAGAGATTACAAAAATAAATCTCAACAGAATGGGGTATGCGGTTGACGGTGTGACAAACTCTGAGAAGGCCCTTGAAATTTTCAAGCGGTCTCCTCAAGATTATGACATGGTGATTACGGATATGACCATGCCCAATATGACCGGTGATACACTGGCCAGCAATTTGCTCCGGATCAGACCGGATTTGCCCATCGTATTGATGACCGGATTCTCAAGCAAAATTGATCCAGAGGGGTACCTCCCCAAAGGCATCAAGGGAATCCTTATGAAACCGGTGATTAAGTCGGATTTGCTTTGCATGGTTAGAAACATTCTTGACAATTTTTAGTGTCTGCATCCCCCTCCCATAAACTGCCATGGCGCTTACATACAAACCCCTTGACATCGCGGGAGTCTGAGTGGTATAAGCCTGTATATACAAGTTAGCTTTTGACCCTTTAAGGAGAATCGCCATGATATCCAACAGCCTTGCCAAAGAATCCATGAGAATCCGCCTGGGGGATGAACTGCCCTCCCAAAAGTCCTTCAGACCCGGCATCCGCAGGGCTCCGGACCGGGGGTTCCGCCTGAGCCGGTCCCAGACCGCAACCGCACTGAAGAACGCCTTGAGATACGTGCCGGAACATCTCCACGAAACCCTGATTCCCGAGTTTCTGGAAGAGCTCAAGACCCGGGGGCGGATTTACGGGTACCGGTTCCGGCCCGAAGGAGGGATCAAGGCCAGGCCCATTGAGGAGTATCAGGGCCGGTGCAGAGAGGCCCGGGCCATCCAGGTGATGATCGACAACAACCTGGATTTTGAAGTGGCTCTCTATCCCTATGAACTGGTGACCTACGGGGAAACCGGTTCGGTCTGCCAGAACTGGATGCAGTATCGTCTGATCAAAAAATATTTAGAGACCATGACCCGGGACCAGACCCTGGTCATGCAGTCGGGCCATCCCCTGGGGCTTTTCAAATCCTCCCCGGACAATCCCCGGGTGATCATTACCAACGGCCTCATGGTGGGGCTCTACGACAATCCGGATGACTGGGAGATCGCGGCCCAGATGGGGGTTTCCTCCTACGGCCAGATGACGGCCGGAGGGTGGATGTACATCGGCCCCCAGGGCATTGTCCACGGGACCTACAATACCCTGCTCAATGCCGGCAGGAAGATGTGCAATGTGCCTGCCGACGGGGATTTAACCGGCCTGATCTTTGTCTCTTCGGGCCTGGGTGGTATGAGCGGAGCCCAGCCCAAGGCAGCCAAGATTGCCGGGGCCGTTTCCATCACGGCGGAGGTGGATCCCTCCAGGATTGAAACCCGCCGCAGCCAGGGATGGGTGGATGTGGTCTCTTCGGATCTTGCCGAAGTTGCATCCATTGCCCAAAAGGCAGCCGGGGCAGGGGAGAATACCTCCATTGCCTATTCCGGGAACGTGGTGGATCTTCTTGAATTCCTGGTAAAAAACAGGATCAGGGTCGACCTTCTTTCGGATCAGACTTCCTGCCATGTGGTCTATGACGGAGGCTACTGCCCGGCCGGCATTTCCTTTGGGGAAAGAACCCGGCTCCTGGCAGAGGACCGGGAGAAATTCAGGGATTTGGTCGATGCCAGCCTGAAAAAACATTATGGCCTGATCAAGGAGATCTCAGGCCTTGGCACCTATTTTTTCGATTACGGAAATGCTTTTCTCAAGGCCGTGTTTGACGCCGGGGTGACCGAGGTGGCCAAAAACGGTGTGGATGCCAAGGACGGGTTTGTCTTCCCATCCTATTTTGAGGATATCATGGGGCCGATTTTCGACTATGGGTACGGTCCGTTCCGCTGGGTCTGCCTCAGCGGAAGGCCCGAAGACCTGGAAAAGACGGATCAGGCGGCCATGGCCTGCATTGATCCGGACAGAAGAGCCGAAGACCGGGACAATTACGTGTGGATACGGGATGCCGGAAAGAACAAGCTGGTGGTGGGATCCCAGGCCAGGATCCTTTACCAGGATGCCGGGGGCAGGGTGGCCATTGCCCTGAAATTCAATGAAATGGTCAGGAAGGGAGAACTTTCAGGCCCCATCATGCTGGGCCGGGACCACCATGATCCCGGAGGAACCGATTCCCCGTTCAGGGAAACCGCCAATATCCTGGACGGATCCAATGTCTGTGCGGACATGGCCACCCATTGCTTTGCCGGGAATGCAGCCCGGGGCATGACCATGGTGGCCCTGCACAACGGCGGGGGAACCGGGATCGGCAAGGCCATCAACGGCGGATTCGGCCTGGTTCTGGACGGCAGCAGCCGGGTAGACGATATTATCCGCTCTTCCATGCTCTGGGATGTCATGGGCGGGGTGGCCCGGCGGAACTGGGCCAGAAATGAAAACGCCATGGATGTGGCCATCGGCTACAACAAAGAAAACCCCAACTGCGACCAGATCACCATTCCCTTTACGGTTGATTCGGACCTTGTGGATAAGATAATGGGACAGTGATGATGACGGGGCGAGGCGTTACAGGAAAAAGCAAGAACAGCGAGAGCAGTTGACAGAAAGAACAGCAAAGGGAATTTTTTCTGGACGCCAGAGGATGACGGGCGCTCCATTTACCGGCTATGTTCAGCGGTGCAACCAGGCCTGGGATGGTAATTTTCAGATATTAAAAAAGTATGAAAGGCTGTCGACTTGTTCTCGCTGAGAGCTGTTCCTGCTACATGTCTACCCAGATGTCGGCCTCCGTCCCGCAGTTGGTACAGGTTCCGGTCCCCTTGACCTTGTGCCCTTTTTTTTCGGGCGTCTTGGCCTCTTTTTCTTCTTCAACCTCAATCCATTCGCATGTAACGACCATCTCCGCTTCATTGCCGCAGTTTTCGCAGGTGCAGACTTGTTTGAATTTTTTTTCAGCCATGTTTGCCTCCTTATGAAGTCAAAAGCCCAAAGCCTGGACTGGTTTTGTCTTTTTTATTGTGGTTCTGATAATGATCATACCCTCTAAAATTTTCCTTGACCAGAAGAAAGTGTCGGGGCGGGAAAATTCCTTTGCTTTACACAAATGAATATCCTAATATATTATTTTGAATTTAAATTGAGTGTTATGGAGGAAATAATGAAGATCAAAGTGACCCGAACCCCTGAAACAGGCACGCGGCCAAAGGATGAAGACCTTGGCTTTGGGACGGTGTTTACCGACCACATGTTTGTGATGGATTATGACATGGAAAAGGGGTGGCATGACCCCAGGATCGAACCTTTTTCAGAGTTCTCCCTGTCCCCGGCAGCCATGGTTTTTCACTACGGCCAGGCCATTTTCGAGGGCCTCAAGGCCTATAAAACTCCCGAGGGCAAGATTCAGCTGTTCAGGGCCAGGGATAATTACAAGCGCATGAACCGGTCGGCCCGGGGACTGTGCATTCCGGAGCTGGATATTGATTTTGCCATGGAAGCCATGAAAGAGCTCATCCGCCTGGAAGAGAAATGGATCCCCGAGACCCTGGGCACCTCCCTCTATGTCCGGCCTTTTATCATAGCAACCGATCCCTTCCTGGGGGTGCGGTCTTCCTTTACTTTCAAGTTCTTCATCATCCTGTCCCCGGTTGGCGCCTATTATGCAGAAGGGTTCAACCCGGTGAAGATATGGGTGTCCAAAAGTCATGTCCGGGCCGTCCGGGGCGGTGTGGGTGAGTTCAAGACTGCGGGGAATTACGCGGCCAGCCTCTTTGCCGGTGAAATGGCCAAGAAAGAGGGGTATGCCCAGGTGATGTGGCTGGATGCCCTGGAACAGAAGTATATCGAAGAGGTCGGGGCCATGAATATCTTTTTCATGATTGATGATACTCTTGTCACCCCCAATTTGACCGGAAGCATCCTGCCGGGCATCACAAGGTACTCCGTAATCGACCTGGCCAGAAAATGGGGCATCAAGGTAAAAGAGAGCAAAATCGGTATCGACGAAGTGTTCTCTGCCCATGAACAGGGCCGGCTCAAGGAGGTATTCGGGTCAGGCACCGCTGCTGTGATCTCCCCTGTGGGAGAGATCCGGTACGGTGACCGGATGATCCATATCGGAGACGGAACACCCGGAGAGACTGCCATGAAATTTTATGATGCATTGACCGCCATTCAGTACGGAAGAGCCGAAGACACGGAAAGCTGGATTGAAGTCATCAACTAGGAACCGGGGATTTTTTTAGCAACAGAGAGCTGAACGAGCGCTCAATCAAAGATGATGTCTGGATGACCTCCAGACTATTGGAGATAAAATGGTTAAAAAGAAAGGCATTACCCCCATCGGAAAACGGATCAGGAAGGCCAGGCTGGACAAGAAGATGAGCCTGGACGCCATGGCCAATGAAACGGGAATGTCAAAGGAATTCATCAAACAGATTGAAGGGGGAAAGAAAAGACCCTCTGTGGGCACCCTGCTGCAGATTTCCCGAACCCTTCAACTGGACTCCTCCTTTTTGCTCAAGGACCAGGAAGAGAACCTGGAAAAGAGATCTGACGCCTATACCAAACGAACGGACAACTATGCCTATACGCCCCTGACTCCGGGCGCGGAAAACAAGCATTTAAAGGCCTTCCGCATTGTGGTGGAAGCGGGGACAAGCCACGACGGAGTGGGGTTCCAGCACGAAGGAGAGGAATTTGTCTATGTGCTGGAAGGCCGGGTCGAAGTTCAGGTGGGAGAGCATGTCAATGCCCTGAAACCGGGGGACTCCCTCCACTTTAATTCAGGGATCAAGCATGATCTACGCAATGTCTCGGATGTTGACGCCCTCTTGATCGTGGTCGTCTACGCACCCTAGAAATAGAGGAGTCAGTCATGTTATTCAAGCTTACCGATGAGCAGTTGATGATCCAGAACATGGTCCGTGAGTTTTCCAGAAAAGTGGTCGGGGCCACGGCAGCCGAGCGGGACAAAACCAAGGAATTCCCGGCGGAAAATTTTAAGCAGATGGGGGAACTGGGCCTCATGGGCATGATGATCCCCGTGGATTACGGCGGGGAGGAGGCTGATGCGGTCTCCTATGTCCTGGCCCTGTCCGAGATCGCCTATTCCTGCGCCTCCACATCCGTGGTCATGTCTGTCCAGAATTCCATTGTCTGCGAAAGTCTGTACAGATTCGGGACCGAGGACCAGAAGCAGGAGTTCCTGGTTCCCCTGGCTTCCGGGGAGATGATCGGTGCCTTCGGCCTGACCGAGCCCGAAGCCGGGTCTGATCCGGTGAGCCAGACGGCCACAGCTGTCCGGGACAAGGATACCTATGTGATCAACGGCACCAAGCGCTTTATCACCTCCGGGCAGAACTCGGGGCTGGTCCTGGTCACGGCAAAGACCGATGAGGGGACGGCCCATCGGGGCATCTCCTGTTTTATCGTGCCCAAGGGGACCCCGGGCCTTATCGTGGGCCGGACCGAAGATAAGATGGGACTCAGGGCTTCGGACACCACAGACCTGATATTTGAGGACTGCCGGGTCCCGGCATCCAATAGGCTGGGAAAAGAGGGGGACGGGTTCAAGATTGCCATGTCCGGTCTGGACAGCGGCCGGATCGGTATCGCGGCCCAGTCCCTGGGGGTGGCCCAGGCCGCCTTTGATGCGGCCGTGAAATATGCCAAAAAGCGGCGCCAGTTCGGTGTGCCCATTGCCAAGCACCAGGCCATCCGTTTCCAGATCGCAGACATGGCCACCCAGATCGAAGCGGCCCGGCAGCTGGTCTTTTCCGCAGCCTCCATGAAGGACCGGGGGGAAGCGTATACCCGGGAGGCCTCCATGGCCAAGCTCTTTGCCTCGGAAATGGTGAACCAGGTAACGGCCAGGGCCATCCAGATCCACGGCGGCTACGGATTTACCAAGGATTACGATGTGGAGCGGTTCTATAGGGATGCCCGGGTGTTTACCATTTACGAGGGCACCAGCGAGATCCAGCGCATCGTGATTTCAAACAATATTTTGCGGGATAAAAGAAAGTTATAGAAAAAGGCGGCAGATTCTGCCGCCTTTTTCTATCGTCAACAGGGATCGCTCCCATTAATATTTTTCAAAGTCATCGTCCAGGGAATCGTCGCCCATCTCAAGGGCCACCCCCTGGGAGTTAGTCTCGGGCTCCGGCCTATTGGTTACCACTGTCGGCCTTGCGGGGCGGCCTGTTCCGGCCCCCGGGGAAGGATCAACCGGTCTCGCCCCCGGTCTGGCATCCCTTTCCGGCAATGCCTTTCTTGCCCGGTTCGTTTCAACCTTGAAGAAGGAGATGGACTGCTGGAGCTGTTCTGCCTGGGCAGAGAGCTCCTCTGCCGTGGAGGACATCTCTTCGGAGGAGCTTGCGTTCTGCTGAATCACCTGGTCCAGCTGCTGAAGCGCGGTATTGATCTGTTCCGCACCGGAACTCTGCTCAGACGAGGCCGCGTTGATCTCCTGGACCAATTCCGATGTCTTGCGGATATCCGGAACAATTTTATTGAGCATCTCTCCGGCATTTTCAGCGATTTCTACACTGGATGTGGAAAGATTGCTGATCTCACCGGCGGCTGCCTGGCTCCTTTCAGCCAGTTTTCGCACGGCATCGGCCACAACGGCGAACCCTTTGCCGTGATCACCGGCCCGGGCCGCTTCAATGGCTGCATTCAGCGCCAGCATGTTGGTCTGTCTTGCGATCTCCTCAATGATCAGGATCTTGTCCGCGATTTCCTTCATGGCATCAACGGTCTTGCCCACGGCCTCGCCGCCTTTTTCCGCATCCCCTGCCGCCTGGACCGCCAGACGTTCGGTCTGCTGGGCATTGTCTGCATTCTGTTTGATGTTCCCGGACATCTCTTCCATGGATGAGGAAGCTTCCTCTGCCGATGAGGCCTGCTCAGTGGCTCCCTGGGACATCTGTTCCGAGGTTGAACTCAGCTCTTCACTTCCCGCGGCCACATTGCTCACGGCATTCTGAACCTCCTCCACAATATCGATAAGGGATTCCACCATATGTTTCATGGCGCTCTGGAGCTGCCCGATCTCATCCTTGCCGGAAACGTCGATCTTCACCCTAAGATCCCCCTCGGCCAGTCTGTTTGCCACGTCCACTCCCATGGCCAGGGGGCGCTCAATAAAGACCCGGCTCATGAACCATACCCATAGAAAAGCACCGACCATCAATAGGGTGATGGTGACGATCATGAATATGATCTGATGGCGGACCGCGGCATCCAGTTCCTGTTCTTTGCTTACGATTTTTGATTGAAGATCGTCCACATAGACACCGGTTGAAACGATCCAGTTCCACTGCTTGAAAAGTCTTAAGTAGGCAAGTTTGGGTTCCGGCTTGTCAGATCCTATTTTGGGGAACATATACTCGATATGTCCCGTCCCTTTGGTCTTGGCCATCTCGATCATTTCCCTCCAGACATATCTGCCCGTGGAATCTTTCTCATCGTACATGCTCTTGCCTATCAGTTCCGGGTTGGGATGGGCAACGAGCATACCCTTAAAGTCCATGATAAAGAAGTAATCGTTTTTGCCGTATTTCATTTCGGTTATGATATCGATGGCAGAGTTTTGTGCCTCAGCCTCAGCCTTGTCCACGTAGATACCGGTTCCCACGATCCAGTCCCAGGGTTTGAAAAGGCGGACATAGGAAAGTTTGCGAACCCATTTTGAGGAATCGTCGGGGGCAGGCCACAGATAACTGACAAATCCTTCACCCGATTCCCGGCAGGCCCGGGCCATTTCCACAAACATGGGCGTGTCCGTACCTTCTGCGGCGACGATTTTTCCGTTCTTGGCGTACCGGGAGAGATCCTGACCCACCAGTGACTTGGCCACAGGATGCATCACCATACGCGGATGCGTATCGTTGATCCAGAAGTAGTTGTCATTCGAATACCGTATTCCGCCGATGGCATCTTTTACGCTGTTTTGGGCCCCTCTCATCAAGGCGTTTCCGGATTCGGCAGACAGGGCAGAACCTGTATCTGCCTTGGCATGGGCCTTTACCATCATGGTGTAGGGGATATCCACAAGGGATTTGAGTTCACCGCCATACTGTTTTTTAATGGCGTCCACCGTGGCCGTCTGGTTATATACCTTTTCCACAACCGTATATGCCGAATCCACCAGATCCTTTAATTTTTGCTTTGTCTCATCCATCAATTCTTTTTTATAGGCGGTGATATCCTGATCGGCCCGTTCGATCGTGCTGTAAAGGGAATAGCCTCCGACAATCCCCACGGAAATGAGGATCGCCAGAATGACGATCACGATTATCTTCACCTTGATTTTTAAATTCCTGAAACGCATTCTCCCCCTCCTTTTTTACAGATAGCATCCCGATATTGCCGGATTATTATAATTTTAAGCGAATCAATTTGCCCGGAACATTGCAAAGGTAAGTCCTAAAATACTCCGAAGCCGGAAATGGTAAGCAAAACAGTTTAAAATTTGCAGTTTTTTTACTCCAACAATTTGAATTCGTTGAGGTCGATTTAAACCAAATCATTATCTAATAATTTTCCTGCCAGTATATTCCTGTCAGCTAGCAATGTCAAGGTAGAATCAGGCGATTCACACATCTGCCAAGCCTTTCCGAGGTATGGCGCCCCATCGTTCATGGATCTGTCCCGGAAATGGAGAAAAAGCCGGCTTCGGCCCTCCCCCATATCTCCTGAAAGGCCGGTTATTTACCCCTGTGGGCTGAAGTCAGGTTTTGACATGAACAGATGACTAATGCTATAGTTAAAATATCAGAGGAATTCGGGCAGACGACCCAATTTCCTCTTGACCCGTTTGAATTAGGCGCCATGGACTGAATACTTCCAGACGGGATGTTTCTTCCATGAAAAGATGTTTTAAAGATTTAGGTATATTGGGAACATCACAGGTCCCAATGACGGTTAGATTTGGTATTACCCGGGGAGAATGAGTAATATGAACGACAGCAATAAGACGCCAGAACACACGACGGCCGGGATCTTATCCCGGCTCCCAGAGCTTTCCGAGTCCCTTGGGGACACCTTGCAAAAAATTGAACCGCAGTTTGCACAGCTTGGTCAGGACCTTCAGATGGTCTATGCCGAATCAGGCGATCTGGCAAAGGGAATAATGAATTCTGCTGACGGTATGACAGACAGATCCGAGACCGGCCTTTTGCACCACATCGGGGAAATAGTCGATGATTCGCTGACAACCCTTTCCGGCTGCCGGGAAATGATAACGGGCAGCCTGCAGAACATAACCGCCAGTACCGGTCATTTAAGCGAGCTGTGTTCGATCTGTGAAACGATTCGAAAAAGTTCCCGGTTTTTGAATATTATCGGTCTCAACATCGGAGTGGAGAGTTGCCGTACAAGTGAGGCCACGGCAATGTTTGAAAACTTCGGCGAAGAGATCAAGGCCCTTGCCGGAAACATAGGTGAAATCTCCGCCACGATTTATGGAAATTCTGAAACGGTAAGAAAGGATCAGCTTGAGGTGCATAATGATATTACCGACGGTATGAAAACCTTTGATGAACTTTCCCAATCCGCAGAGACTGCCGTTCAGCAAGCCATGGAGGAGATTGAGACCATCGGCGGTCTGGCATCCTCAACCCTTGAAAAAGCGGGCAGCCACTCCCAGAAAATATCAAATATCGTCGGGGAAATCGTCATGTCGATTCAGTTCCACGATATTGCCCGGCAGCAGATCGAGCACATTATTTCGGCCCTGGGAGATATTTCAGATCTGTTAGGCAAAGGTCCGGACAGCCTTGACCCCGAAGATGAACCTGCCGACGATGACGGATCTGCAAGAAAGGGACGGGCCCAGTCCATTCTGGCTCTCCAGGCAGCCCATCTGAAACAGGTGATAGCAGAGACCAAAGGCGTTTACGAAAAAATGCAGGCCTCCTTTGAGAGCATCGGCGATGAGGTGGATCAGCTCATGGAAAATGTTTCCGCCTCCTGTTCAGAAGAGGGGGAGGCCTCCGGACTTGAACAGGGGTTTAAAAATTTCAGGGCAAAACTGGAAGACCTGGGCCAGCTACTTAACCGGGGAAATGAGCTGGAAGAACAGATTAAAAAAACCATGGATCAATCATCCAGGGCCGTATCCACACTTTCCCTTCATACCGATCAGGTAACCAGCATCAATATCGATCTGCAATACAAGGCGATCAATGCCATTATCATGACAAACAAGCTGGGTGACAAAGGCGCCACACTTGAAGTCCTTGCCCGGAGTGTGAGAGATCTTTCCAATGAATCAAACACCCTGGTCAAGGAAGTCCTCAATATCATCACATCCATCACGGACCTGGCCGTTTCATCGGATTCGGGTTCCTTAAACCGCTCAACAGGGGAGGCCGGTGTATCAGGGATCTCTTTGGAAGAGGGGATTGGCCGGATATCAAATGCCTATGAGGAATATCGGGAAAGTTCTTTCCAGGCGGAGGAAAGATCCAGGAAACTCATGGAATCCATTGACAGGACAAGAAAAGAGCTTGATTTCTTCCCGGAATGGATAGAAAGCTCCGCCGGTGTGCTCAGGGAGATGGAGGATTTGCTGGAGGTTCTTGCCCCGTGGAAAGGGCTGGGAGATGATCTGTCCATCAACGGAGAGGATGACCTGGCCCAGAGATATACAATGGAAAGTGAAAGAAAGATCCATGAAGAATTAATTGCCGCAGACGGAAAAGAAATGACCGGAGAGGACCGGGATAAATCGGTTGAGGTCCCGGAGCCGAAAGAGGGATCGGAAGAAGAAGAGGATGGGCTGGATGATAATATTGAACTGTTTTAGAAACCGGACTGGGAATGCCGGCAATCCCCTTTGTGAATAGGAGAAACCTGTTTCTGATAATATAAAGCCGAGGGTGCCCGGTTCTGCCGTTCCTTTTTGGAAAAATCCATTCCGCCCGAACAAAAGGGAAAAAGCGGTTTTGTATCCTTTATGATTCCCGGCTTCTCCGGATGAGTATATGATTTCAAAGAACAAAATACTTGTGGTCGATGACGCCAAATCGGTTGCCGGCCATATCAAAGGCCTATTGATACCCCGGTATACGGCCAAGGCCGTGTACAGCGGCGAGGAAGCCCTTGAAATTCTGCCTTCCTTCATGCCTGATCTCGTTCTTCTGGATACGGTTATGACCGGAATAGACGGCTATGAGGTATGCAAAAGGATCCGGGAGAGCGGTTCCTTCGGCTTCATGAAGATAATCATGATTTCAAGCAGAAAAACCCTTGAGGAACGCCTCAGGGGGTATGAGGCGGGCATAGACGATCACCTGGGCAAACCCTTTGAAGCGGAAGAGCTTTTGGCCAAGGTAAAGGTTTTTTTAAGATTGAAAACCGTGGAAGACCAGCTCCATGAACTCAATGCCAAACTCAATGACCAGGTAAAGCTGCGCACAGCCCAGTTGCTTGATGCGGAGAAGATGGCTGCCCTGGGCAGACATGCCGCCGGTATTGTCCACAACCTGAACAATCCCCTCCAGGCCATTTTGGGGGTCACCCAGGTTTTGGCCGTGAAACATCCCAGGAGCAAGGATATCCTTTCCCTGGAGACGGCTGCCATACAGATGAGAGATATCATCACTACCATCCTGACGGCCAGCCGTAAACAGAGTCATGAACATATGGTGGACATAGACCTGAATCAGGTGGTGTGCGAGCAGGTGGAACTGTTCAAGTCAAATCAGTTTTTCAAGCACAAGATTCAGGTGGACATGGATCTGGAACCCCTTCCCCCGTTCCAGGGGATTTACGTTCATTTCAGCCAGTGCATGGGCAACCTTCTAAAGAACGGTGCCGAAGCCATGTATGCCAGCACTACCCGGAGGCTGTCCATTTCAAGCAGGCAGGAGAGCCATGGAATTACCATATCCATATCAGACACCGGCACTGGAATTTCAGAGGAAGACCATAAAAAACTCTTTGATCCGTTTTTTTCTACAAAACCACTCGTGGCCGAGGGAGACACCCCCACGGGTACGGGGCTGGGCTTGGCATACTGCAAGGAGATAATCGAGTCCTACGGGGGAAGGATTCTGGTGGATTCAAAATCGGATAAGGGTAGCCGGTTCACCATACGGCTTCCCGTAAATACCAAGGCATAGAACTGCCCAGGGCGGTTAAATTTTTGACATGGATTCGATATTGGGATATATTTCCATGAACAAGTGAAATAATGCGTGAACCTTAATGACATGCAAGAACTTGTAGCTCCTTTCCATACTTTTGAATTTTTTAAAGAAATCAGATGTGGGAAAGAATGGCCGGAACAGGAACCCGGGACAGAGGACGGCTTCCCGAACAGCTTATAGGAAAGGATAATGGTCTTCTTCTGCTGCATGGCGATCAGGCTGCCATACAGCCTCTTGAACCGGACAATGAAACAGAGACAGATACCTGAAAAGGAGAATGTATGACTTCCCCGGAAAAAGACAAGGACGGTAACCTGGTGATCAAGATCAAAGGTTCCCTGTCCGCTTATGAAGTTGGTGCTCTTAAAGATCAGATGCTGCTTGGGCTTGAAAATGAAAATGGATTGATACTGGATATTAACGGAATAACCGACTGCGATACACTGGGCATTCAGCTTCTCTACTCTGCCGGCAAAACCGCTAAAGATTTAAATAAGACTTTCTTACTCTCCGGCACTTCCAAGGTCTGCCGGGAAGCGGCAATGGGGATCGGGCTGGAACCGGAAGATTATCTGAATTCTCTGGAGGAGGCATAAAATGTCAAAGGTAATCATGACGGCGGATGATTCAACCAGCATCCGGCAGATGGTAAACTTCACCCTGAAACAGGCCGGGTATGAGGTCATTGAGGCTGTGGACGGTCAGGATGCCGTAAATAAGCTGGCCGGGACCAGTATTGATATGCTGATCACCGATCTGAACATGCCCAACATGGACGGGTTCGAACTGATCACACAGGTGCGGGCAATGCCCCAGTTCAAATTTATTCCCATCATCATGCTGACCACGGAGTCCCAGGCCGATATGAAACAGAAAGGCAAGGCAGCAGGCGCCACAGGATGGATTGTCAAGCCGTTTAAACCGGAACAGCTTCTTGCCGTAATTAAGAAAGTACTCCGGTAAATTATAGATAAGGGAGGACCCCTCCTCCCTTGTTCCCGATTATCAAAGGAATGATCTTATGAATGAATCAAACAGATTCATTGAAGAATATCGCCAGGAGGCGGAAGAACTTCTTACCGGTATTGAAGAAGCCGTCCTGGATATCGAAGACGATCCCGATGACAAGGAGGCTGTCAACAGGCTGTTTCGTGCCATGCATACCATTAAAGGCTCCGGATCCATGTTCGGGTTTGACGATATAGCCGATTTCACCCATCATGTGGAGACGGTCCTGGATAAGGTCAGAGAAGGCATCGTTCCCGTAACCAAGACCCTCATCGATCTGATCCTGATTTCCCGGGACCGGATTACGGCCCTTCTGGCAGCGGCCGAAGGCGGCCCCCCCGTGGATGCGCAGGAAGGAGAAGAGATCATTGCCTCTCTCAAGGCACTTCTCTCCACCGAAGAGGCGGTCCAGGGGGCGGTTTTAGCCCAGACAGAGGCTGAATCTCCGGACGAAGAGGCCGACCAGGGTTCGGAAACCCTTTACCGGATCCGGATGAAGCCGGATCCGGCCATATTCACCTCGGGCATGGACCCGGTCCTTCTTCTGGACGATCTCCGCGAACTGGGTGAATGCAACGTCGTGGCCCAGACCGATGAGATCCCCGAACTCGGGAACCTTGATCCTGAGTCCTGCTATGTTTTCTGGGATATCACCCTGGCAACCTCGGGCGGAATCAATGCCATCAAAGACGTGTTCATCTTTGTGGAGGACGACTGCAAGATCTCCATTGATGTTCTTGAAGAGAGAGCCGGAGTGGATGTGGAAAAGCCGGTGCCCCGGGTGGGAGATATCCTGATTGAGCGGGGAGACGTTACCCGGGAAATTGTTGATCAAAGCGTTACCGGACAGAAAAAAATCGGGGAGCTGCTGGTGGAATCCGGAGCGGTTTCCCAGGAAAAGGTGAAATCCGCCTTAAATGAACAGAAGATCGTCAGCACGATTAAAAAAACAGCGGCTGCCTCCACGGTCCGTGTTCCGTCGGACAGGCTGGACAAATTGATCAATCTGGTAGGAGAACTGGTGATTACCCAGGCCCGCCTCACCCAGGTGGCCTCCCAAAGGGATGATATAGAGCTTGGAGAGCCGGTGGAGGAGGTGGAGCGGCTGACCGGAGAACTCAGGGACAGCGTACTCAATATCCGCATGATGCCCATAGGGACGACCTTTAACAAGTTCAGAAGACTGGTCCGGGACCTCTCCTCTCAGTTGAATAAAAAAATTGATCTGGTCACACAGGGGGCTGAGACGGAGATGGATAAAACCGTCCTGGAAAGACTTGACGATCCCCTGGTTCACCTGATCCGAAACAGTATCGATCACGGGGTTGAACCGCCGGATCTCAGGAAAGAAGCCGGAAAGCCTGAAAAGGGCACGATCCTTCTGACCGCTGCCCACAGGGGCACCAATGTGGTGATTACCATCCAGGACGACGGTGCCGGCCTGGATCCTGAGGTCATCCGGAAAAAAGCCCTGGAAAAGGGCCTGATACCTGAAAACGCCGATCTTTCGGAAAAAGAGATCTTTGCCCAGATTTTTGCTCCCGGATTTTCCACCTCAAAGGAGGTGACAAGTGTTTCCGGCCGCGGAGTCGGCATGGACGTTGTCAAGAAAACCATTGAATCCCTCAGGGGGATGATCGATATTGAAAGCAAAATGGGGGAAGGCAGCCGGATTACCCTGAAACTTCCCCTGACCCTGGCCATTATCAACGGCCTTCTGGTACGCATCGAAGATGACTTTTTTGTTCTGCCCCTGATGACCGTGGAAGAGTGTGTCGAGATCGGCCGGGAAGAGACGGAAAAAAACCGGGGCAGAAACATTCTCAACGTGCGGGGAGAAATGGTTCCCTATATCCGCCTTCGGGAGCATTTCAAGGTCCCCGGAAAGAGGCCAGAGGTGGAACATATTGTCATTACCGATGTCAATGCCAATCGGATCGGATTTGTTGTAGATCATGTCATCGGCGGCCACCAGACCGTAATCAAGCCCTTGGGACCCGCCTTTAAAACCGTCAGGGACATATCCGGAGCCACCATCCTCGGGGATGGAACCGTGGCCCTGATTCTGGACACCAACGCTTTGGTGGAAAAAGTATAAAATAACCCGGGCTGATCAGAGTTCAACATCTGGCCGCAAGCCCCAAAGAGGAGGAATGCCAATGAGTGTGCCCGGCATAACCAAGACAAGCCAGTATCTTTCCTTTAAGCTGGATGAAGAGATCTATGCCATGGACATTAACAATGTCCGGGAGGTGCTTGATTTCACTCAAATGACAAAGGTGCCCCGTATGCCGGATTTCATGCGGGGGGTAATCAACCTCAGGGGAGGAGTTGTCCCCGTTGTTGATCTTAGGCTGAAATTCGGTATGGAGAAGACTGAAATCAATGTGGATACCTGCATCATCATCATAGAGGTCTCCTTTGACAGTGAGGAAACCCTCCTGGGCATCATGGTGGACTCGGTGCAGGAGGTGATGAGCCTGGAGCCGGACCAGATCGAGCCTGCGCCCAGAATCGGCACCCGTCTCAAGACGGAATTCATCAAGGGAATGGGAAAAAAGGACAATGATTTTATCATTATCCTTGAAAGCAGAAAGGTTTTTTCTGCCGAAGAACTTGCCGTTGTCCAGGTTTCGGAAAGCGAAGCCCAGCTGCTTGAAACCGATCACCCTGTGCAGGACGGGGAGGACGAGGAAAATGACGGGGATCTATAATCATACGTTCAGGCCGGTATTCTTCGGGCATGCTGTTGCTGGGCCAGGAAGTGAGCTGTGAAGGAGAGTTCCGCCCATAGCCCCCCCAGGCTTGATACCCTCTCCATGAGGGACTTTAGAAAGCTGGGTGCTTTCATCAACTCCGAACTCGGAATCAAGATGCCGGATGCCAAAAGGGGCATGGTGGAATCCCGCCTGCGAAGGCGCCTGACCCGGCTCAAGATGGAATCCTATTCCGATTATTGCACCTACCTGTTCAGTTCCGAGGGCATGGAAAATGAGCTGGTTGAATTTATCAATGTAATCACGACAAATAAGACCGATTTTTTCAGGGAGAGTCACCAGTTTACCTATCTTACACAAGAGGCCCTGCCTGAACTGGTCGGATCCGGAACCATCCGGGGAACAAAAACACTTTCCATCTGGAGCACGGCCTGCTCCAGGGGGCACGAGCCTTACACCCTTGCAATGGTTCTGGCCGAATTTGCCAGAACCCTGGAAAATCCAAGGCTTTCCTTTAAGATCCTGGGTACGGATATTTCCACCCGGGTTCTGGATATCGCCCAGAAAGCGGTCTACGATCATGAAGAGATCGAGCCGGTGCCCATGGCCTTGAGAAAAAGATACCTTTTGCGGAGCAAGGACCGGGAAAAAAAACTCGTACGGATCGTCCCCGGGCTCCGGTCCAGGGTGAGATTATGCCGGCTCAACCTTATGGATAATGCCTATCCCATGGTGGATCAGATGGATATCATCTTCTGCAGAAATGTGATGATCTATTTTGAAAGAGAGACACAGGAGACCCTGCTGCTTCACCTGTGCAGGCACCTGAAACCAGGCGGTTACCTATTTGTGGGCCATTCAGAAGTCCTCCAGTGCAGCAAACTTCCCCTGGTCAGCCGGGGAGCCTCCATTTACAGAAAACTCCGGGACTGAGAAGAGGATCTCCCGAATTTTTTTCCGGAAGCCTGCAGACGATGGACGCAAATGCAGTAAAAAATTCGCAATTAAAAATATGGCCCGACCGGATGGAAACCGGACTGTTAAAATAAAGGCAATATAAATGGGAAAAAAAATCAGAGTTCTCATCGTAGACGATTCCGCTTTGGTTCGGAATGCACTTTCCGAGGTCCTTTCGTCGGATCCGGATATTGAAATCATGGCAACGGCCTCAGACCCCTTTATCGCTGCGGCCAAGATGCGGGATGAGGTCCCGGATGTGATCACCCTGGATGTGGAGATGCCCCGCATGGACGGGATCACCTTTTTGCGGAAGATTATGAGTCAGCACCCCGTACCCGTGGTCATCTGTTCCACCCTGGCGGGAACCGGAACCCAGACCGCGATCAAGGCATTGGAGTACGGGGCCCTGGAAATTCTTCAGAAGCCCAACCTGGGGACAAAGAAGTTCTTTGAAGAATCAAAAATCAGGATATGCGATGCCATCAAGGCGGCTGCCATGTCAAAGGCCAAGAAAATTTCACGGCCCATGAAGGTCACTCCCAAATTGACCGCAGATGCCATCCTGCCCCAGCCCGGCAGCAGGGCCATGGTTGAAACCACGGAAAAGATCATTGCCGTGGGGGCGTCAACCGGGGGGACAGAAGCCCTCAGGACCCTGTTTGAGGCCCTTCCCCACGATGCTCCGGGCATGGTGGTGGTCCAGCACATGCCTGAAAATTTTACAAAGGCCTTTGCCAAACGGCTGGACGGGCTGTGCCGGGTTTCCATCAAAGAGGCTGAAAACAATGACACGGTCCTGCGGGGCCAGGTCCTGATTGCACCGGGGAATAAGCATATGTTGCTCAAGCGCAGCGGTGCCCGGTACTACGTGGAAACAAAAGAGGGCCCCCTGGTTTCCCGTCACCGCCCTTCGGTGGATGTTCTTTTCCGGTCAGCGGCCCGGTATGCGGGGAAAAATGCTTTGGCCGTAATCATGACCGGCATGGGGGATGACGGGGCCCGGGGAATGCTGGAGATGAAGGAGGCCGGGGCATTTACCATTGCCCAGGATGAGGAGAGCTGTGTGGTTTTTGGCATGCCCAAGGAGGCAATCAAGAGAAATGCCGTGGACAAGGTGGTCGCACTTGAGAAGATCGCGGGAAGCGTCCTTAGAATGTGTCAGGGCAGCTAAACGATCATGAAAGAATTGATCAATATCAGAATCGGAGAGTACTATGCCAGCAAGGAAAAGAGTATTATCAGTACTATCCTGGGTTCCTGTGTGGCCGTCTGCCTGTTTGATCCTGAAAACAGGATCGGGGGCATGAACCATATCCTCATGCCGGGGCAGCCCGACCTGGGCAGGTATGATGCCTCCGCCCGCTACGGGATCAACGCCATGGAGCTTTTGATCAACGGCGTCATGAAGCTGGGGGGGAACCGGAAAAAAATCATTGCCAAAACCTTTGGCGGGGCCAATGTTCTTCCCTACATTTCCGAAGACAGGGCCATCGGCCAGAAAATCGTTGCCTTTGTCAAGGAGTTCCTGCACGAGGAGAAAATTAAAATCACCAGCCAGGATTTCGGAGGAAATGACACCCGAAAAATATACTTTCACACGGACACGGGCGATGTCTTTTTAAAACGGATTGCCTCCATGAAGTCTAAGAGTATCGTCCAGGAAGAGCAGAAAAGACTCGAAAAGGTCCGCCGCCATCTCGAAGATCCCGGAGATGTCACCATCTTCACACCCTAGAGAATGGTTTAAAATATCTTATCCTATTCCCAGGTTCTGCAGATCCGTTTCCAATTCCTTTTCATTGAAGATCTTGCCCTCCCTCCATTTCCCGTTATATTCCAGGGTGGGGATCACCCAGTCGTCCCCTCCGTTGACCTCTATGACTTTTTGAACGATCTCTTTGGGTTGGGCTTCAATGTCAAGATATTGGAATTCAATCTCGTTTTTTTTCAGGTAATCCACGGTTTCCACACAATGGGGGCACCATTTGGCAGCATATACTTTCAGCATGATTCATCTCTCTTATCTGTTTTTGTCTGGGTATACTCTAATTGTTGAACCTTGGATTTCAAGGCGGAGCCCGAAATTTTATCGCAAAAGGCAAAGAAAGGGAAGGAAATCAGATTGTAAAAGCTCAGGAGGGATGGGGCACCATGGCATGGGCGGCAAAAATATTTTCCGATGCAAAGGCCCCTCTTTCACCAAGACGGATACGGAGCCGGGCAAAGGCATCCCGGGTTTCGGAATCCCAGTCCCCGGCCCGTTTTAAATGCTGCTGCTTGAATCCGAATACAATATTGAAAAACATCTCCGGTCCCAGCATCTGGGTGGTCACGGGAACAAGGTCTACCTGAACCTGTTCCAGGCCGGCCTCCATGAGATAGGACAGCAGTTTTCTTCCCACGTGACGGTCTCCGCCGAATTGGGCTTGGGCCCTGGCAACCCGTTCTTCGATCTGATGCCATTCTCTTGATTCCGGGTGGATAAAGATGGTTCCGTCGTCCACATCCATAATGCACAGAATCCCACCGGGCCGGGTCACCCGGATCATTTCCCGGATCGTGTCCATGGGGTCGGGAATGTGCTGGAACAGGAGCCTGGCATAGGAAAAATCAACATCATGATTTTTCAATGGGATGGCCTGGCCGGTTCCCTCCAGAAATCGGCAAAGGGGAAGGTCCCGGGTCCTTTTTTCGGCTTCTTCTCTCAGCTCCCGGTCCGGTTCAATCCCGATGATCCGGCTTTGGGGAAAATAGCGGGCCAGGAGCATGGATGTTACCCCCGGTCCGGATCCCAGATCCAGAATCGTGTCCCCGTTTTTTAATCCGATTTTTTTTAATACGGTGAATTCCAGTTTTTCCGAAATCTGGGCCTGGGTGGTCAGCCTTTGATACTCTCCTTTTTTGTCGGAAAGGGTGTCAAAGTGGTAGGATTCCACCCGGGCGGGTCCGGCCTTGAGGACCTGGGTTTCATGGAGGGCCGGCCGCCGGATCCGTCCCGGGGACAGATCCCGGAATGTGCTGATGCTCCGGGCCAGTTCCTCATGGAGCCGGCCCATCCTATGGGCCAGGATCCCCAGGATATTCTGATACAGGTCCATGGCCAGACCCGGATTTTTTTTGCCCAGCCGGGAGAACAGGTTTTCGGGGATCAGGAGAATTTCACTCTCTTCCATGGACAAAAGAAGGGCCGGCTGCCGGGTCTGGGTGAGGGCGGGCAGTTCCCCAAAGGGTTCCCCCGGGGAGATGATATAGACAAAATGGGGATCGGACAGATCTCCCACCCCGACCCCCAGGCTTCCTTTCAGAACCACCCCCATGAACACATCGTCTTTGGGGCCGGCCTGGATCACCTCATTGGGGCCCAGGCTGAGCCTGGGAAGACGGCCCATGATCTGATCCGCCTTGGCTTGAGACAGACCATTGAAAAATTTTAAATTTTGTTTGGAATCCTCCGCCGGGGAGGCAAAGGCCAGCTGAGCCCAGAGGGATCTGGATCCCATGGAAGGGAGTTCCGGTTCTCCAAATCCCGGAAAAGCATCCTTGAGCATTGCCGCAGACCGGCCCTGGTCGTTGCAGTCATGGGGAAGCAGGTGTTTTAAGGGGCTCTTAACCTTTTCCAGGTAGGGACCGTCTTGGATACAGCCGATCAGGGGAACCCGGATACCTGTATCCAGCCTGAAATGTTTCAGGTAGGGGCGCATACCGATGCGATGGTAGAGGTGGACCAGATTGATCCGGCAATAACATGTGGCTGTGGTGATACGGGATCCGAAGAGGTGGCAGAAAAGATCGGCCAGAAGCAGGGAGATCACCGTCCCGCCCCGATGGGCCGGATCAATGGCCAGGCGGGAAATAAAGGCCACCCGGTCCGGACCGAACAGGCCGGCCAGTCTGTCAAATTCCATATTTTGAAACAGGGATGGATCCGGGATCCCCCGGGAAAGATGATTGACCCTGACGCAGCCCACAATGCGGCCTTCTTCGTCCATGGCCATGAAGTGGTCGGCCAGGGGATCCAGGCGGTCCCTGATTTCCTTCCTCCCATGGTCGGTTCCGGGAAGGTCCTGTTTGATTTCCCGGGCCCAGATCCGGTAGAGGAAACGAAACAGGCCGGTCTTGTCTTCCTCTCCCCGGGGGCGTGTGACAATGATGTTCATCCTAGCCGGCTTCCTTTTTCCGGTTTTCCAGAAGGTTCCTGACGGCGCCGGCAAATTTATGGACGGTGATGGGTTTCATCAGAAATTCATCAATGGCCTTGCCCTGGTAATCTTTCCGGGAGATTTTCTCGCTGAACCCCGTGCAGAGGATTACGGGAATCTCTTTTCTGATTTTTTTAATCCGGCCGGCCAGGACGTCTCCGGTCATGCCCGGCATGGTCATGTCCGTGATCACCAGGTCAAAATCGGCCGGGGATTTTTCAAAGGCTTCTAAGGCCAGGCTGCTGTCAACAAAGGCTGAAACCCGGTACCCGTATTTCTGGAGGATGTTCCGGCACATCTCGGCGATGCTCTGTTCATCGTCAACCAGCAGGATCTTTTCGGTACCCCCGGGAATCCGGGCTTCCGGCACCTGATCTTCCTCGGCCGAGGAGTCGGCTGCCGGAAGGTAGATATGGAAGCTGGTTCCCTGACCGGGTTCCGAGTAAACCTTGATGTCTCCGTTGAGTTTTTTAACGATCCCGTAGCAGACCGAAAGGCCCAGACCGGTTCCCTTGCCCTTTTTTTTCGTGGTAAAATAGGGGTCAAAGATCTGCATCAGGGTCTGTTTGTCCATGCCGCAGCCCGTATCCGCAACCGTCAACCGGGCATAGGTCCCCGGAACAAGTCTCTCTGTGCCGGTCTGGTATTCAGAGTCGATCTTGATCTCTTCCAGGCAGACCTCGAACCTTCCGCTTTTTTCCTGGACCGCATGAAAGGCATTGGTGCAAAGGTTCATGATGATCTGGTGGAGCTTGGTGGGATCGGCAAAAACCGGGCTGCAGTCGGGCTGGATATTCTGCAGGATCTCGATGTCGCTGGGGATGGAGGACCGCAGCAGCTTGAGCGCCTCCTTGATGATGCTCTGAAAGGATACGGCCTGATTTTTGAGTTCAGACTGGCGGCTGAAGGTCAGGATCTGGCGGGTCAGGTCCCTGGCCCTGGAGGCGGCCTGGTAGATTTCGCGAACCATGTCATGGTGGGGACTTCCCCGGGGCAGGTCTTCGGTTAGGAGTTCTGCATACCCGATGATGGGGAAAAGGATATTGTTGAAATCGTGGGCGATCCCTCCGGCCAGGGTGCCGATGGCCTCCATCTTCTGATAGTGGCGGAGCCTTTCCTCTAGTTTTTCTTTTTCCTCCTGGTTCTTTTTTCTCAAATTTTCCTGATTTTCAAGGGCCGATGCCATCTTGTTGAATCCTTCGGCAATGAGCCGGGCCTGTTCAATTCCGGAGACGGTTTCGAGCCGGTAGGAAAAATCTCCGGATCCGACCCGGTCAAGGGCATTCCGGATTCTCTGGTTCACGACATCCTCCATGGATTGGCGGGGAAAGGCAGAGAAAAATATCCATTGAATGCCGGGAATGACTTCAAAATAGCCCACCACTTCCTCGCCATCGGGCGGGGAAAGGGCGAATTGTCCGCTTTTCCGGTCCAGGAGTTTTTCAGGCTTCAGGGTATTGAACCCGGGGCCGAGCTCATGGAAATGGTGTTGGAAAATACTTCCTTTTTCCCGGTCGATCCGGGTTTCAATGGAGGGATGGGCCACAAGAAGGCCCATTTGATCCGCGATGAAGTTGACCTGACCCTTGAGAAGGGTGTCGAATACGAATTCCGGATAGAGGCTTTTCATGGGAAGATCAATGCTCCAGAGCCCGATGAAGTTTCCTTTCAGATCAACGGGAATGGAAACCGAAAGGATCAGCCCTTCTCCGGCATAGTCAATGCTGGGAGGGGTCCATTGTATTTTCCCCTCTGGATTGTTTTCCGGGGCCACGGATTGATAGGTGTGGTAGCTGCTCCAGTCAAAGTCCGGGGTAATGGCCGTAATCTGATCAATATAGGGAAACTGGATGGAGGTGTTGGTGATGTCCTGGTAATAGATCCATGCCGCGTCGGACAGCCCGGACCGGATTTCTTCCAGAAACGGACCCAAATTTCTCAGGGCATACATGCGGAAACAGGCGTCCCGGTTGCGGACCAGGTCCGGATGCCAGGAATGGGAAAGGATGTTTCCGGGGGCCCGGTTCTCCCGGAAGGCCTTTAAATTGGGGAGACTGAGCCAGAAACCGTCCTCATCGATTCCGAATCCCTCTTGTTTAAACCAGGCGTCAATGTCAGATTCCGTTGCCCGGGTTTCCAGGAATAAAACCTGTGAGAGTCGCCTGAGTTCGTAGAGGGCAGCATGAAATCGCCGGATATTGGTTTCCAGGGATGCGGCGATCTGCTTGACCTGTAATTGGAGGGGGTAATCTTTTAACATGACACCTCACAGGAAAGGCCGGCTTCTGGCACGGGGCTCCTGGGGGAATTCAGGTCCCAGGGCAGACGGCCAATACCTTTCAGATTATAAAATCCCCTGTCGGTTTAACACCCTTCCAGGTTATTATGATGAAACACTGTGTATTGTTCAGTTGAAAACGAATGTTTAAGGGTAGACAGGAACGCGGCTTTTGTCAATAGATCAAGCCAATTATTGGGTTCAAGAACAGCTATGGATTTCTGAAGATGAGTTGAGCCGGCGGGCTTTAAGAAGAAAGGACAGCCCCGGACCCGGGGCTGTCCTTTTCTTTAATGAGTTTTTCTAGTATTTTCCGTCCTTGAATATGGCGTCCGCGGTTTTGACATCCTCGGGACAGAACACGAACAGGCATTTGGCCCCGTCATCGGAAACCGACCCGTATACGTAGTTGATGTTGATCTCTTCTTCGCCGAATTTTCGGGTAATCTTGGCGAATTCCCCGGGTTTGTTGGTGATGTCAATGGCCACCACCTCCTTGGTGTCAAAGAGGTAGTCGTTTTTCTTTAACAGGGCCACGGATTCGTCGACCTTGTCCGTGAGCAGACGGATCAGGGCGAACTGGGCAGAGTCCCGGCGCATGGAAGAGTAACTGGCCGAAGAGGCCAGGCGTTTCAGGGATTTGCCCCGGGCCTCAAACAGCTTCTGGACATAGGCCGAGGCATCCTGGATGGTGATGGCATCGATGTTGATGCCGGCCTCCCCGAACAGGGCGGTCAGGTTTCCAAGCTCGCCGGGTACGTTTTTCAGGAAAAGAGATATTTCCATTCTGATCATGGGGCTGCCCTCCTCTTTTGGGTTCAGATTAAACCTCAGGTTTACGGGTCAGGATCTCATTATCGTCCAAACCGGGTCTGATGTCAATTGGCGGCCAGTTTCACCCCCTGGTCAAAGGCCTCCATGTTCAGGGGAATGATCTTTGCCTTGGCGGCAAATTCGTCTTTGACGCATTGCTTTAGAAGATCGAGATCCACCAGTTTACTCCGGGCGGCAAAGGCGCTTAAGGCAACGATATTGGCCGCCCGGACAGAGCCTGCCTTGATGGCCACTTCATTCACCGGTACGGCCAGCTCGTCCACATCGGTCCTATTGCTGCGCACCGGGATCAGGGAGGAGTTGATGAACACGATCCCCCCCGGCTTGACGTCATTTGCGAATTTCTCCAGGGAAGGCCGGTTCATGGCCACCAGGTGGGTGGGGTTCTTGATGATGGGAGATCCGATGAGCTTGTCACTGATGACCACGGTACAATAGGCTGTGCCTCCCCTCATTTCAGGACCATAGGAAGGAATCCAGGCCACAAAGGAACCCTGTTTCATTGCCGCATAGGCCAGAAGCTTTGCGCTGAGCAGGATACCCTGGCCGCCAAATCCTGCGAATTTTATTTCTGTCTGCATGGGTTTTACTCCAATATTCGTTAAAGGGTGCCTATTCAGGGACCTTGTAATCTCCCAGTTCATAGTAGGGAAGCAGTTTTTCCTCGGCCCATTTCAGGGCATCCAGGGGGGTCATGCCCCAGTTTGTCGGACAGGTGGAGATCACTTCCACCAGGCTGAAGCATTTGTCTTCCAGCTGATATTGAAAGGCCTGTTTAATGGCCTTTTTGGTCTTGTTGACCTGCTGGGGCTTGAGCACGGTCTGCCGGGTGATATAGGCCGGGGTGACCAGCTGGCTTAAGATGTTGGCCATGCGCAGGGGCATGCCGGTCTTGGCCGTGTCCCGCCCCTTGGGGGAGGTGGTGGCCCATTGGTCAGGCATGGTGGTGGGGGCCATCTGTCCGCCGGTCATGCCGTAAATGGCGTTGTTGATGAAGATGACGGTGAACTTCTCCCCCCGGTTGGCCGCATGCATGATCTCGCCCATGCCGATACTGGCCAGGTCGCCGTCGCCCTGGTAGGTAAAGACCATGAGGTCGGGTCTGACCCTTTTGATGCCCGTGGCCATGGCCGGGGCTCTTCCGTGGGCAGCCTCCTGGAAGTCACAGTTGAAATAATTATATGCAAGGACTGCGCATCCCACCGGGGCGATGCCCACGGTTCTGTCCCGGATGTCCAGTTCGTCGATGACCTCGGCCACCAGGCGGTGAACAATGCCGTGGGTGCAGCCCGGGCAGTAATGGGTATGGTTGTCGCTCATGGCCTTTGGCCTGGAAAATGTCTTGCCCATGGTCTCTCCTATATCATTCCTTTTATAATATCGATTATCTTTTCCGGTGAGGGGATGTCTCCTCCGCACTCTCCGTAAAATTCAACGGGCTTCTGCCCCCGGACACAGCGATCCACATCTTCCACCATCTGTCCCATGCTCATCTCAATGCTGATTACGAATTTGCAGCTTTCTTTGCCGGCGGCTTCATGTACGGCCTTTTCCGGGAAGGGGAACAGGGTTTTCGGCCGGAGCAGGGCCACTTCAATGCCCTCCTGTTTGAGCATGTCAATGGAGGTGCGGCAGACCCGGCTCATGGTACCGTAACTGGTGATGAGAACCTGGTAGTCGGTCTCTGCATTGTACAGCTCAAACATGACCTCTTCTTTTTTCATCTGGTCGTATTTGGCCTTGAGTTCCAGGTTGTTGTTGTTCAGTTCCGTGGGATCGAGAAATAAGGATTTCACCAGGTTTCTTTTCTTGCTCTTCCGGGTGGACATGCCATTGGTGGCCCAGTCGTCCTTGTTGGTCGGGGTGGTGTCCAGATCCTGATTGAACTCCACCGGTTCCATCATCTGTCCGATGAGGCCGTCTCCCATGATCATGACCGGTCCCCGGTATTTTTCCGCCAGGACAAAGGCCTTCATGGTCATTTCTACGGCCTCCTGGACGCTGTCCGGCGCCATGACCAGAAGGTGGTAATCCCCGTGGCCTCCGCCTTTGGTGGCCTGGAAATAGTCTCCCTGGGAGGGCAGGATTCCCCCTAAGCCCGGACCGCCCCGGACGATGTTCACAAATACGGCCGGGACCTGGGCCGCCGCAATATAGGACAGGGCTTCGCTCATGAGGCTGATGCCCGGAGAGGAAGAGGTGGTCATGACCCGCTCCCCTGCACCGGCTGCCCCGAAAATCATATAGCCCACCGCCACTTCGCTTTCTCCCTGGAGAAAGACTCCGTCCACCTCGGGAAGCCGCTTGGCCAGGTATTCGGCCACTTCGGACTGGGGGGTGATGGGATATGCAAAATAGTTCTTGCATCCGGCCCGGATCGCGGCCTCAGCAATTGCCTCATTCCCTTTCATCAACACTTTTGCCATGTTATTTTCCTTTATTCCTTGATTTCGGCTTCTTGGGTTTCTTTGATGGTGATGGCCACATCCGGGCACATGATACAGCAGATGGTGCAGTGGATGCAGTCCTCGGGTCTGGCCTGGAATGCCGGGAAATGTCCTTTGGCATTGACCGTGTCCGAGATCTCCAGCACGTTTTTGGGGCAGAAGTTGACGCAGAGTCCGCACCCCTTGCAGCGTTCGGAATCAATCACATGTTTGTACGCCATATTGGTTACTCCTTTTTGCTCAAATGCTTTTCCAGGGGGGTAAAAGTTTTCTGTCAATGGGTAACACGGGACAGTCAAAACGATCCAGATCCAGCTCTGGCAACACCTGGGTGGAAGCAGTTATAAATTCAAGTTTCAGACCGGTTTTCCGGGAAACATCCTTTGCCAGTTCATATCCTGTGAGTATGTGTTCAGGCTCGGTCTCGTCGATGAGATTGGCATTGGAGACCAGGCCGGTGATCTTCAGCTTGGAAGATTCTTCAATTTCTTTTCCGATCTTGATGCAGCCCGCCGTATCTTCCGTGGACGGCCGGAATGGGTTGATGACCTGGAGCATGGAAACCTCCCGGTTTTTAAAAAAATCGGCCAGTGCGGCCAGCACCGTTGCCCCCACATCATCTCCCCCGGCGTCCAGGAGGGTGAGCTGGGCCGGGTTCCGGATCATATCGGCCACGGCCGGGCTCAGGATGGGCAGATCCGCGTGCATATATTTCTTGTCGGGCAGGACCACTTCAACCCCCAGTTTTTCCAGGCTGATCCTGGCCTCCCGGGTCCTGAAATAGGGATTGACCAGGTCAAGGTCGGCTATCTTTACCTTTTTCCCGGCCATGGCCGCCCGGGCCGCCAGGTTGATGGCGGTCTCTGTCTTTCCCGAGCCGTAATTGCCTGCAATGATCACAATACCGTTCAGATCAGGGTCCAAATATATTTCCTTATACTAGAAGATTTCAATAACAACCCAAACATAAAATTAAAACAGATAAGAAATTGATTTGCAAATGATTTCTTTGATTTTCCGGAGATTTTTCATTTACCCCGGATCATGTTGTTTGAGGATGGCAGCGACCTCATTCCGTTTCAAGCGCCGGCCAAGCTCAATGCTCCGGTCTTTAACGGTTGAGGTGATCTGATCCAGGATCCCGGGGGAAAGATCCCGGGCCAGGTTTTCCCGGGCCAGGTAGCGGGCCACCAGCCCCCGGCTGCAGAGAAGATTAAGATAAAACTCTTCCTCTTTCACGGTTCCGAAGTCTTGACCGGCATGGGTCCCGGCCACATGGGTCCGGACCCCGGCACCGAAAAAAGGGAAATTATATTGAAGAAGGGCCTCTCCGGTCTGTTCCCGGACAATGCCATCCACATATCCGTAGTACTCCCGGAACAGGTCTGTATTGGTAAGATCCAGGTTCATGGAAATCCCCTGGTCCCGGATCTGCCGGGCCGTGGTAAAGAGATCGGCGATGCCGTTCCTCTCCCCGATCCCTAAGGCCGAGGCTTCCAGGACCGAGGCTCCGGCCAGAACGCCCATGAATGCATTGGCCGAGGCCATGCCCATGTCGTTGTGGCAGTGGACAGACAGGGCAGATGCGGATGTCTGGGAGGCCAGGCCGTGGATGGCGTCAAACACCTGATTGGGAGCCATGATCCCCGAGGTGTCGGGCAGGGAAACCATCTCCAGTTCCAGGTCCCGGGTCAGGAAGGCCACACATGACCTTAGGAATTGGGGCCGGGTCCGGCCCAGGTCGAGCAGGGCCAGGCTGATCCGGGCTTCCGGCTTCCGGGCCCGGATATGGGAGACCAGGGCCTTCAGGTTTTCAAGGATCCGGTTGATTTCCCCCTGGTCTGCCGAGGGCTTTACATGGAAATGGAAGTGGAGATCGTCCACCCCGGTCCCAAGCATGGTGTCGGCATCCTCTTTGCCGGCTCTGCCCAGGGCCGCCGTCCGGATTCGGAACCCCTTTTCCCGCCCATAGGCCGTAATCTTCCGGACGATTTCGGCCTCTTTGGGATGGGCCGCAGGATAGCCTGCCTGGCAGATGTCAACCCCCAGGGCTTCCTGGAACTCCAGGATTCGGATCCTCTGCTCCCGGGAAAAGACCAGGCCCCGGAACTGCATGCCCTCCCTCAGGGTCTGGTCGATGATGGTTATTTTTTTGGGTTTATTTTGGCTTTCCATGGTTTTCCTTGGGGGGATTAAAGTATCCGTGGATGAGGTTGGGAAATTCCCGGCTTATATTTCGGATCAGGCGGTCCATGCCCAGGGCCGGCCCTCCGGGTTCCACCCTTTCCATGGTCCGCCGGTAGACCCTGGGATCAAAGTTAAGATTCCGCCACTGGATCATGCTGATATCATGGGCCCGGATGAATTTGACCAGGGCATCTGCCTCTTTCTGGGAATCCGTGAATCCCGGGCAGTTAAGATAGTTGATGGCCACGAACTTCCCCTGGCTTCTGGCCCGGTCAATGCTGTCCAGAACATCCTTGAACCCATAGGACCGGGGCCTAAAATAGGCGGTATAGGTTGACTCCCGCACCGAATTCATGCTGACCCGCATACTGTCCAGCCCTGCCCGGCAGAGGTTTTCCACCTCAAGGGGGAGGCTTGCGTTGGTGTTCAGATTGATGGTGCCCTGGTCTGTTTTTTCCCGGATCATACGGACGGCAGGTTCAATGGCCTTTGCCGCGGTCAGGGGCTCGCCTTCGCAGCCCTGGCCAAAGCTGACCACGGCTTTCTCTACTTTTTTGATATGTTCCAGACTCACCTGGGCGATCTCCTCGGGCGTCGGGGTAAAGGCGATTCTTTCCTGGCAGGCGCAGAGGTTGTTTTCCGTCTGCAGGGAGATACAGCCCAGGCACCGGGCGTTGCACACCGTGGATGTGGGCAGGGGCGCTTCATACCGCTCAAGAAAGAAGTTCTTTCCTGCCGGACACCCGTACTCTAAAGCGCAGGTTTCCAGATGCCTCATGAGCCGGTTTTCAGGATAGGCTTTGCGCATGCGGTCCACCCCTTTTGCCACCCCTTTTTGGGGCATGAGCCGCAGATCCTGGCGGGGTTCCTCATCCACCCGGATGGCTGCCGACCGGAAATCCTTTTTCCCGAATCCCACGGCCCCGTAAGAGAACAGGGGCAAAGGCCCTTCCGCTCCCTCATCATCATAGGCGCAGAAATGGCGGTTCACGAACCCCGGGGAGTTGAACACGGCCACGGGAAATATCTTTTCATCCGAGGCATAGGGATTACGGTCCATGACCTCGAACCGGTCTTCATAGATATTATAGACCACCGGAGATCTTCCCGGCAGCATCATGAGCTCGCTGCCGTGGGGCATATCAAGGGTTTTATCCTTTGTCAGGGCCACGAACTCATCCCCGGACATGCCGGCCGCTCCATAGCCTTCCAGCTCGAAGATCTCCCCGTTTTCAGCAGCCACCACTGCGGTGATGTATTTTTTGTTTATATATGTGATAATTGATACCTCTTATTTTAAATATCCATGCTGTCAAGGGGACTTTTCAGCCGGGATATGTCATTGTCCATGACATGGGTATACCGCTTTGTTGTCTTTACATCCGCATGCCCCATGATTTCCTGGAGGGTTCTGATGTTGATCCCATCTTCCAGCATGGTGGTGGCAAAGGAATGCCTCAGGGTATGGCAGGTGACCCGTTTTGAGATCCCCGCCTTTCTCGCGGCTGTTTTAACGGCTTTCTGGAGACCGGATTCCAGTACATGATGGCGCCTTTCAACACCGGATCGGGGATCGGCAGATATTTTTTTGGCCGGGAACACATATTGCCAGCCGGTTTCCCGGGAAGCTTCGGGATATTTCCGGGCAAGGGCAGGAGGCATGAAGACCTGACCATACCCCTTCTGGAGATCTGTCCGGTGAAGATCCGTAACCCGGGAAACATGATTCTGCAAAAGGGGGATGACCGGCTCTGCCAGGATGGTGCTTCGCCATTTGTCTCCTTTGCCGAGTACATGTATCCTTTTCCGGTCAAAATCAATATCCTTAATCCGAAGGCGGACGCATTCCATGAGCCGCAGGCCTGAACCATATAATAATCCGGCCATGAGCGAGTGAGTTCCGTGAATATGACGAAATAAATTCTTTATTTCATCCCGGCCGAGAACGGTCGGTACAATGGGTTTTCTCCTGCTCCGGACAGGCTGGGTCCGGCTGCCGATTTGTATATCGAGCACATCCCGGTAAAGAAACATCAAAGCGTTTAAGGCCTGTCTCTGGGTGGATGCGGCCACCTGTTTTTTTGCGGCAAGGTCTGATAAAAACCGTTCAATATCCGAGGGCCCCAAATCACGGGGATGCGCCTTTTTCCCAAAGAAATATATATACCGCCGTATCCACTGGCAATAGGTTTGTTCGGTTCTGTAGGCATAATCATGATACCTCAGGACTTCACGGACCTGATCCATTAATTTCAAGCTTGGATCCGGATGGAATTTGGGTTTACTTTCCATTTTTTAGTTTGTAGTATGCTGATAAGTGGAAAATTGACAGTCAAAAATCAATAAGTGGAAAAAATGGCCTGCTTTTTCCATGTTTTTGGCATAATATCATAATATATGGAAAAATGACACACCCATATAGCTTGATATTATGAAAATTTTCCGTGTATTATCACTGTTAAACGAACCTATGCACTTTATTAAAATGAGAAAAATATGCAAACCAAAATTGATCATCTCGTTATAGGAGCGGCGACCCTCACACAGGGAGTTAACTATGTGAGAGACCATTTGGGTGTTGATATGCCCTATGGTGGTGTGCATACCAAAATGGGAACCCATAATCACCTGATGCGGATTGGAAACGATGCCTTTCTTGAAATAATTGCTATAAATCATGATATTGCACCGCCGAATCGCCCAAGATGGTTTGGTTTAGATGATCCCTTTATTCGGCAGCAGATAAAGATACAGCCGTCCTTGTTAACATGGGTCGTCAATACCCGAAATATTAAGAATCTGATGCGGCAATCAGCTTTTTCATTTGGGAAAGCAGAGTTAATCAGTCGAGGGAATTTAAGTTGGTATTTTGGGCTTCCTGATGATGGCAGACTCTTGGCCGGGGGAATGCTGCCCTATGCGATTGAATGGCAGACAGACAAGCATCCATCAGTAAATATGGCGGATCTCGGCTGTAGTTTTTACAGTTTGGAAATTTATCATTCTTATCCACGGTGGCTGCAATCTGCGCTATCGTCTGTTGGCGCATCAGATCTTGTCAAGGTAAACACTTTACCAAAAAATGAAGTCCCATATATGATAGCTTATATAAATGCGCCCAACGGAATAAAGAAACTATATAGCAGTGTTACGTTTAACAAAGCTAATTCAGCGGACGCAAAAAGCCGCACCGCTGATCAGCACCGCATTAACTTCAAAAGAATTCAAAACAGATATTTTCTGAGAAAATAACCTTAAATAAGAAAGGAAGAGGCGTGGTATGATACGAAGAATAGCATTTGTGTTTGTAGCAGTAGTGCTTTGGTCTGCTAATGGCAATACAGGCAACAACTTGGTTTTTTCTAGTTCCTCCGACACCAGGGATGCACTAAAATTTATTGGGGCCCCAGTAAGTGGGAATCCTATTCAAGGCTCCATAATAACCAGTGGGGAATACTATGACTTTTCACAAGAGTTGCTGGACATTTGGGTCAAAAAAGATTCGGCACGTTTGAAAAGTCTTCTCACTCAAAGTACCGTTGATTTGTATACCGCTGATGGTGAGGCAAATATTTTAGAGCAATGGGCAACTGGCATGACCGAACATCTTCTCAAATGCAAGCGAGAGAATCCAAAAATCTTCATTACACTGATTGATGACCTGCCGAACAATCAGATGTACATATCACAAAAGCAATGGTTTACCTATCCGGAAACACCTCCTGTCGCCTTGCTCCTCTATTCCTATGACGCTGAGAAACAGCAACTGTTAGGGCGTATGCTTTACCCTTTGAAAAAGAACGGGAAGATTCACTTACTTCTTGAAAAACCAAAAACATAAGGCATTTCACATGGCCTTTTATATCATTAAATCCTATTCTTTGAGTTGGATTTACAGAAAACACAAAAAAAATATTAAACCGCAACTACATTAGAAAAAGTTAACCAGACGCTCAACATTGACCACGGGAACAGCTCCGCGGCAAGTTAGCATACCATTCGGCATCACAATGGAGAAAAATATGTCAGTCTACATGATTATTCAATCAACAGTTAAGGATGAAGAGAAATATAATCAATATATTGACCAGGTCTCTCCAATTGTCGAAAAGTATGGCGGTTATTATCATGTTCGTGGAGAGAACATACGATCATTGGGAAGCTGGAATCCTGAAAGAGTCATAGTTATTGAGTTCCAATCTGAAGATCAAATACAGAATTGGCTAAAATCACCGGAATATACTGCCGTTGCCCCACTACGTGAAGGAGGTGCAGATGCACAGGCCATTATTGTTGAGGGGTATCAAAAAGATTAACTGCCTCGAACAAAACCTTGCACAGGATTCCCAGGATCGGCGGCCGCAGTTCTATTATGGTGTAGCGTTAACGCCTTTTTAACCACAGCTTGATTTCCCTGCTCACATTTGTAGGTGAACGTTCGTCGCAAGAGTATATGAAAATAAGAAAAGAGGGAATTTCCTTTGTCCCCGGAATTCACCATTGGGAAAAACGACTTTTGTAAAGCAATTGGAGAATATTTTAGGCAGACAGCTCAGGCCGAAAAAGCCAGGTCGAAAGAAAAATAGGTAAGGATGTCCCCGGATTACCATGTGGTTCATCTCGGTTTTGCAGGAAGCAAAAACACGGCCCGGGAATCGGATCCCGGACCGTGTTGTTCTGTCGAAACTTGAGTGGTATCTTGTCTTGGCTCAGTCCGCCTTAAAGGAAACCTTGTATTGAAAGGCGGTAGAGTCAAAGTAATCAAGCATCCTGCCGTCCACTTGGGCTGCAGGATACATGAAATAAGGCAGAGGCTTTTTGGCGCCGTTGAGACGGACGCCCCTGGAATTTTTTTCAAGCACCAGCCGGAAAAGATTGTCACCGCCCCAGAAGAAGCTCCTCCAGGCGTCTGTATCTTTATCTTTGAGTTCAAGGGTATGCACCAACATCATTTTTCTGACATCTGCCGGGTCAACCATGACCCAGCCGGTACCCGGCAGATAAAATTCCGCCCAGCAGTGGAACCCGCTTGTTACATCGCCATCTTCTGGAGAGGCCAGACGGAGACCATAAACATCTCTGGCTGGAACGCCTGCTGCCCTTGCCAATGTGACAAAAACTGCGGATAGGTCTGCACATTTGCCGCCCCCATTGTGCTGCTGAAGAGTCCTGGCAGGAAAGCCGAGTCCGCATGCTTGCACATCAGGATCCCGGAAGGTGTTTTCAACCACCCAGTCATAGATGGCCTTGGCTTTTTCGAGAGTACCCTTTTTGCCCTGGATCGCGTTCAGGGCAATTTTTTTTATTTCAGGATCATCGGCCGGGACAAACCGGGTTGCCCGCAGGTATGGTGCAATGATTTCGGGATATCCGTCATCTGACTGCTCTATCCCGGGATTGCGCCTGTCTTTCTGGCTGATGTGAAATTGCATGACGCACTGGGGCGGTTCTGGGGGGGTGCTCCAGGTGGCACGAAGATAAATCACTTCTGAAGAAGGATCCCGGTACACCGCCCTGGAATCGAAATTGCCGGTTATTCTCATATCTGAGATGGTTTGAAATTCATCGCTCACTGGGTAGGGCAGCCACAGATTCACCTGTTTTGTGTCTTGTCCGACAGCGGGGGTAATGGTAAATGTTAACTGCCCATCCGGCTGCCCTGCTTCGCAGATGCCTGTAAAAAACAGTGAGAGAACAAAAAACCATAGGATTTGTTTTTTCATGGGTTCTCCTCAAAATTAAGAAATTAAGATGCGAAATTGCGGAACCGGGTCCAATGATCCCGGTATCTTATTATTTAAAATAAGACCGGAGTTCCGGGTAATCAATTTCAAAATATGAATACGTTGGGTGAAAAGCTTCTGGAATTTCTATGTGTTTTCAAAGCCGTTAAGGCATAAAATTCAGAAAATGGCCTGAACCAGGGCCATGGGGGAAAAGTCTTCCCTCATCCTTTTTTTCTTTGGGATAGGCGGAGGCGCCGGGGAATTCCGGGGACATAATACAATTTTTTCTTAGGTCTGCCCGGTAGCCCCGGTCGAAAATTCCGTCCGGTAAACTTTTCAATAATAGAATAAAAATTACCCGGGCCAAAAGGCCGCCCGGTTCTGATTCTTTCTTCCAATATAGGTTCATTCTGATCTGTTGAGGATAAAAAGGCTTTCCAATCGGTAATTTCTGAAAACAATCGGTTTTCTCTCACTAAAGGATCATGACTTGTTTCACCGCAATGAAAGCTGGCACTGGACCATTTGTATTGCCAGGGATATTTAACAATCTTTGCTTTGACGGGATTTTGTTCAATGTAGCGCAGGGCTGTGAATAAATATTGATCGGTATAAACCGGACAGGATGAAAAACGGCCCTGAAATAAAAATCCGCGTAGGTTTTCCCTGAAATTTATCATTCTTGTATATTGCCGGTGCGCCTCGCCAACGGCTTTGGCAGGGCTGTCCTCTTTTTCAGGAACAGCAAGAAGATGAACATGGTTTGTCATCAGGCAATAGGCGAGAATGGTCAGCCTGAACCTGCCGCTTTGTTCGTTTAAAAAATTGAAATATTCGATCTTGTCTTGACCCTTGAAAAAGATATCCAGGGATCGGACACCCCTTTGAACAATATGATGAGGATAACCCGGGACTACTATTCTTTTCATCCGTGCCATGAGGGGAATTATACCCTTATTGAAAAATTATGCTATAAAACGGTATCATGTCCCCGGGATTTTTGTCCCCGGAATTTTCAACGCCATTGACAGGCTCCGCTCACGCTCCGCCTATCAATGGCGTTGGAGCCGACTCGACCAAGCGGACTTTAAATCAAAATTTCAGACCGCATTTGGTCGAGCGGCTTAACAGCGGTCATTAGCCTATAGAATAAAATGAATATTCGACAATACTCAGATACAGATTGGAAAGAAGTTGAAAAAATATATAATCTTTCCAAACCAGATGAAATGAGAGGATCTGTTAACTTACAGGCACTAATCCCTTTTAATGAAGATTCGAATGCTATAAAATTATTTCAAGATTCAGAAATAATCGTCATGGAAGAAAATGATAAGATCATTGGTTTCGCAGGTAATAAAGGGAATTATATCTCTTGGCTTTTTGTCCATCCTAATCATCGCAGGAAAAAAGTTGCAAGAGAGTTACTTAATAAAATATTGAGCACGTTGAAAGGTTCTATTGTTCTTAACGTTGCACAAAATAATACAGCTGCAAATAATTTATACGAAAGCCTTGGATTTAGGATCGAAAAGAAATTCATTGGTAATTTTAATGGTTTTGAATCAAAAGCAATGACTTTGAAATTAGAAAAATGATGGCTAACAATGCTTTTTCAGCGGATCGCAAAAAGAACGCGCCCGCTAAAAAGTGCCGTTGTAGATGAAAAAAATGAGCCAAAAAATAAAATTTCACGACTACCCTAGCTTTGAAGACAGCACAAAGGTCATGCGTCAAATAGAAAAAAAAAAATTTTTCAGTTCTTCGGGAATTGTGTCTATTTTGCTCGTTGTAGCTATCGGCGTAACCATCTCATCTATCAGTGGCAATATTGTTTTTTTTATATTTATGCTTTTCTTTCTAAGCGCAATAATGATCTTTGGTGCATGGTTTATCCGTAAATCAAACGCCAATGCTCAGAGAAAGAGTTATGATGCAAATTGCATAAAACGACATGGAATTTTTTCGAACGACAATATTGTTTTAGATTTTGAAAAGACCAAAACAGAGCTTGATTGGACATTCTTTGACAAAGCCATAGTAGGTGAGAAAGCCATAGCAATTGTAAAGGATACTGATTTTCTTGGATTTGCAGACTATATGTTTGATTCTGAAAACGATTGGTTAGAGGCAAAAGAACTGATTAATAAAAAATATGTACAACAAATCGCTGGAAAGGATGCGCCATAACTGGCGCATCTCTCAGCTCAGGCGTTCGGCAGTTGAAGGGTAAACCAATGAAGAAGTTTCTTAAATATACCGGAAAATTTTTATTGTTATTTTTTATTGGAGTCTCCGCTTACTATGCATATTCCATTCATGAGGCCCGAGAGTATACACAAAGAGTAGTCTCTCCAGACTTCGAAAAGGCTCAATGGCGGCATCCAAGTGGTACTTTAAAGAAATTTGAAATGTTCAATAATGATTTAAGCAAAAAACAAAGGGAAATACTGTTAAAAGTACAGGACCCTAAATTTTATGCCCATAATGGCATAGACCTTTCTACACCGGGAGCCGGGTTAACGACAATCACACAAGCCATCGTAAAAAAGTTGTATTTTGATAATTTTAAATCAGGTGTGGCGAAAATCAAACAAACCCTGATCGAACGCTTCGTTGTAAACGATATGATACTAAAAGACGATCAACTAACCATTTTTGTTAATACAATGTATTTTGGAAACGTTAATGGCAGGCCAATAGTCGGTCTTGAATCCGCAGCAAACGCCTACTATGGTCAATCAGCGATCAAATTGACAGAAGAGCAGTATATTTCGCTAATCGCAATGATTGTTATGCCTAAAACTTTTCATATTATTGACCACCCTGAGTGGAATAAAGATCGTACAAATCGAATTAAGGCATTGATCTCTGGCAAATACAAACCAAAAGGCCTTATGGATCAGTTCTATGGTAAATTGCCTCAGGAAGTAATTGACAATGGTTTACCTAAAGCATCCTATTTTGATGATGCATTAAAACCCGCTGATAAGAAATCAAATCTGTCGAACAAGGCTAATGCAGCCGACGCAAAAAGCCGCGCGGCTGATTAGCGGCGTGCGGAAAGTATAGAAAATGAAAAAATATATAATTTATCAAATTGATTCTTTTACACAGTCAAAATTTAAAGGAAATCCTGCAGGCGTGGTCGTAAATGCTGACGGTTTATCTGAGAATCAAATGCAAAAGATTGCAAGAGAACTAAATAATTCAGAAACTGCATTCTTATTCTCACCGGATGATAATAGTTGTGATGCTCGAATAAGGTTTTTCACTCCCACTACAGAAGTTCCCACCTGTGGGCATGCGACAATTGCAGCTATGCATGCAAAGGCACTGGAAGAAAATCTAGAATCGTGTGTCATACAAACCAAAACAAAAATCGGCGTTCTCCCCTTTGAAATTATTCGGTCCAATGACAGAATTAAAATTTGGATGACTCAAGGAGATATCGAGTTTGAACCTCCTTTACCAATTGATATTCAACAACAAATAGTAAATCATTTAGGGTTGTCATTTGAGGACTTGGATAAAAAATGCCCAATTCAAATCGTATCAACTGGTCATTCCAAGGTTATGGTAGGCATATCTGGCAGGGATACACTGAACAAACTTAATCCAAGCATGGATGGGTTAAAGAAGGTAAGTGAAATTATAAAATGTAATGGCTTTTTCGTATATACTCTCAACTCCCATGATTCATCAATTTTAAGCTATGGTAGAATGTTTGCCCCCGCAATTGGAATAAACGAGGACCCTGTAACAGGAAATGCCAATGGCCCCCTTGGAGCATATCTTGTAAAAAATAAACTTGTAAAGGGAGGGGGTGAGTCGTTCTCATTCTTAGGAGCACAGGGTGAAGCAATCGAGAGGCAGGGTGTTGTCGAGGTTTTAGTCTCAATACAAAATGATGAACCCAAACGGGTAAAAATCGCTGGTGAAGCAGTTGTTATATTTAGAACTACCATAGAGATATAAAAATCACATAACCAATCACCGGCGCCGACCCAAAAGCCCAGGCGGCAAAATTCAACCGTTAAACAACAAACCCGAAGGAAATCATGAATAACAGACATCTATTGTGGATTCCGTGCTTTTTAATCGTCTTGGTTTTCAATTTGGCATTTGCTGCGATCCCTGACAAAAAGGAAGAACAGCTTTCCACCGGTGTTTTCGGAATCATTGTACAAGATCAACAGGGCAAGGAAAAATTCCAGCCCACCAATACGGTCCCATTCATAGAAGGCCAGTCTTATGGATGGATCATTAAACTTAGCCCGGAATTCACCAAAGTAAAATGGAAAGAAGTCTTTGAGTTGCCGGCAAGCCCCGATACGTGGGGGGCTGGAGAGGCAAGCGGAGGGAATAAAATATCCGAAGATAGAAAGGTTTCCATTATAGAAAAAGAGGTTGCCGTTGAAGATGGCTATATTCAGAACTTTTGGAGTGTGGCGCCGGGTGACCCCCTTGGTGACTATGTTATTCGGGTTTATATTAATGATTTGCTGTTGGAAACCTTTCATTTCAGGGTGATTGGAGAATAGAAATGCCTGACAAGGCAAATCGGCTCGACCGGCAGGAAGCACCGCTCCTTCTCCGCTCTGATTTTTGCTGCGGTTGATGTAAGGCTTCAGGCGGCAAACAGGAGACAAGGGCTCCGGTTTAGGCAAAAGGATAAAGGAGGCGTTATGTTATCACGGAATCTTGGGCAATCAGGGATTTCAGTATCGGCCATTGGCCTTGGGTGTATGGGGCTTTCCGAATTTTACGGAGAATCCATGCAGGAGTCGGAGGCCATCCATCTACTCCACCGGGCTGTAGATCTGGGTATCACTCATTTTGATACTGCGGAAATCTACGGTCAAGGGCAGAATGAGCAGCTTCTGGGTAAGGCCTTTGCCGGACGTTGGGATCAAATTGTGCTGGCGACCAAGTTCGGTCCCCAGCGGGACCCGGCCACGGGGGCCTTTCTGGGGGTGGACGGCTCCCCGGCCAATGTCCGGAGCTCTTTCGAAAAGAGTCTTAAGCGTATGGGTGCCGAAAAAATTGACCTGTATTATCTCCACCGTGTGGCTCCGGCCACGCAGATCGAGGACACAATGGGTGAGCTGGAAAAGCTGGTTCAAGAGGGCAAGATCGGGGCGGTTGGTTTGTCAGAGGCTTCAGCCAAGACGATTAAGCGGGCATATGCGGTTCATCCCATTGCCGCCCTTCAGACCGAGTACTCGATATTCAGCCGTGATATTGAGCAGGACATACTTCCCGCCTGTGTGGAGCTTGGCATCAGCCTGGTGGCCTACTCACCTCTGGGAAGGGGAATGCTCACCGGCCGCTACTCCTCAACCAGTGATCGGCCCACCGGCGAGTCTGATTTCCGGGCCCAGATGCAGCCCCGGTTTCAGCCGGAAAATATGGAGTCCAACCTCAAACTGGTGGAGGCGATCAAGGAGATAGCCGCCCAAAAGGGATGCGCGGCAGCACAGGTTTCTTTGGCCTGGGTGCTGGACCAGGGGGATCATGTTCTAGCCATTCCCGGCACGACCAAACTTGCCAATCTCCAGACCAATCTGGGGGCACTTGATTGTCGTCTCACAGAGGAGGACAAAGCCATCCTCAATGAACTGGCCGATCAGGTGCTCGGGGAGAGATATCCCCCTGAAGGGATGGCCGGGGTCAATCAATAAGACTAGTGGGAGCTGCCTCCGGGCTGCTTTTAAAGAGAAAGAATTATCTGACAAGCGGCTGCACATGGATGCCGACCTCTGCACGGCACGACGAGGTTGCCGTCTGTGAGCCCTGAAGTTGGATGTCAGAAAGAGGGAGAAAAATGAATCATACATTGGGAATTATAGCGGCAATTCTTGTTCTTGCGGTATTGTCCGCATGTTCGACATACACTGGGGATAACCTATTGAAATTCCCCGAGCAAAGGAGCTCCTACGATCAGAGCAAAATCATTTCAAAGGCCAAGAGGGGTGTGTCAGACATACTTGATCGTTTTGGCGTTCCAGAGGAAAGGAAAACTGTTTTCGACAAAATTACTCCGAAGGAGATCATTCACGACAGCGAACCCCTCACAATGACCCGTGTCGACCACCAGCTTGTGGTTGCCGGGGCAAGTACCAATATTTCATTTGCAACAGATTCGATCATTATTTCAACCGGGATCCTGCATATCTCACACAGCAGCAATAACATTATTGTATGCGGCAGCGACGTATATATCAGCCATGACGGAAGCATGGGCAAGGGAAGCCTTGTCATATCGAAAGGGAAGTCCAAAATCAGTCATGCCGGGAATACCTTGATATATGCGATAAACGGCGTGGTAATATCACATGCACATAATGTAAAGGCATTCAATACCCGCGAGAGGAAAACATCCTGGGGGCATATCAACAATATCATTGTAGCGCCGCTGTTCCAGGAAGAAACAGCACCCGGCAAATCACCCCGGCCAACCGGCTCCGCCGGCGGCTAAATTTTACAATAGGGTATAAATTTAAAAAAAAATCTGAAAGGAAACCGGTTATGAGTGATGAAAAATACCCATACGTAAATCACATGAACATACTTCATGATCCCTTGGAACTCATCGATATTGAGTCATTGGTAAAGAAGTGTACTGACAAATGGTACAACCAAACGCTGTGTCAGGTAAATGAATCGGTGGTGCGGCTCGGAATAATGGAAGGGGAGTATCATTGGCACAAGCATGACAACGAGGATGAGTTTTTTTTCACCCTTAGCGGAAAGCTGCTCCTTGATATAGAAGGGAAGGAATCAATTGAACTGAACCCCCATCAGGGGTATGTGGTTCCTAAAGGGGTTGTTCATAAAACAAGGGCTCCGGAAAAAACCATAGTCTTAATGATAGAAACAGCAGGTATCATTCCAACAGGGGAAGCATAACGACGCTAGTTCAGCCGACGCAAAAACCCGAGCAGAGGAATAGCATCATTATACGTTTAAAGATGAAGCTAATTTTCATCACAAAAAGGATTTTATAAGTATTTTTGATTATTCTCTTGCTCATTGGGCAACCTTTTTTACGGCGGCTATTTTGTTAAATCTGTCTCCAGGACCGGACATGGCTTTCATCCTCGGGCAACCAGCCAAAAGAGGGGTGCGGTCCGGTTTTTCAGCCATGTTTGGTATTTGGTCAGGTGCATTCTTTCATGTCATTTTTGCGGCTCTTGGTTTATCTGCTGTTCTGGCCACCTCTGCAATGGCGTTTTCCATCGTTAAATGGATCGGGGCTGCCTATCCTATCTGGCTCGGGATCCAGGCCCTGCGCTCGAAAGGAGCCCATATGTCGGTCAATGGCCAGGAAGCCCCTGAATCTGGATCATAAATATGTTGACATTCAATTGATGCATATATAAGATCAGCCTGTTTATTCCGTCACACAATAATATCATTTCCCCCTCCCTGTTTTCCCGTAGTTCTACAAACCACGCCGTGTTTTATTCATGAGATCATCTCCCTTTCTGATTCATAATCCCTGAAATAATATTTGTGGAAAATTTTTATTGTTGCGATTCCAGCAGACAGGCAATTTCAAAATTATATTACCCAAAGCCGAGTTATGAAGTGCTATACGAATGTTTTGGGAAGATTATGGACATCTGTATATTTTACTGAATTCTTTCAAAAAAAGGAGATAAAAATGAAGCCGACCGAGTTATCAGCACCTGCACAGTTAATGAAATTTATCGTGGGAAGGTGGATAAGCAAACCGATTTACGTTGCAGCGGAGCTGGGGATCGCGGATATACTGGCCGAAGGCCCCAAAGATATTGAAGAAATGGCTCAAGTAAGCCGGTCCCATGCCCCTTCTCTTTATAGGATGATGAGAGCCCTGGCAAGTGTCGGCATTTTTTCTGAAACAGATGGCAGGCGGTTTGAACTTACACCTATGGCTGGATATTTGAAAACAGATGCAATGAGATCTATCGCCATTTTGTTTAACTCTGACTGGAGTGACAAATCGTGGGGATACTTTATGGATAGCATCAAAACAGGGGAAACGGCATTTGAAAAAGCCCATGGGAAGCCCCTTATGGACTGGCTTGGAGAAAATCCCCAGGCCGCACAAGTCTTTAGCGAAGCCAATGCCGTAAAAGCGGCCAACTCACACCGTGCAATTGTGGATGTCTATGATTTTTCAGGTATCCATAGGCTGACAGATGTTGGCGGGGGACTCGGAACTTTGATGGCTGAGATTCTGACTGCAAATCCTTTGCTTAAGGGGGTTGTGGCAGATACTTTTTTTGTAATTCAGGAAACCCAAAAAATGATCCAAACCCGGGGAATTGAAGATCGCTGTCAGGCATTAGAATGTGATTTTTTCAAAGAAATCCCGGCAGGAAGTGATGCATATCTGATGTCACATGTCCTTCATGACTGGTCGGATGAGCAGTGCCGGATAATCCTGGCAAATTGTCATCGAGCCATGAAAACAGAATCAAGGCTTTTGATTGTAGAGATGATTGTTCCTCCTGGAAATGAACCCTCCATTGCCAAGCTCTTGGATCTTGAAATGCTTGTCACCACAGGTGGGCGTGAACGCACAGAAAAAGAATTTCAAACATTGCTGGAATCATCAGGGTTTACGTTTTCCCGGACCATAGCCACAAAAGAAAATATTTTTATAATTGAAGGGCTTCGGGCATAAGCTGAATTGAGCAGGTTGATAGGATAATTTTCATGATCATTAAGAATAGCCGGGCTGAACATTTGATTCATACTCATATAGTCAGTTGACATAAAAATGATGACCAATACAGAAGACGCAATGATCGATTACTATGCCCGGCGTGCTGCCGAGTATGAACGAATTTATGCCAGGCCTGAGCGTCAAGCGGACTTGCAGGTTCTCGCTCAGTTTTTGAGCCGTGCTTTTTCCGGGCTTCAGGTGTTGGAGCTTGCCTGCGGCACCGGGTATTGGACCCAATTCATCGCCAGAACAGCGGCGGCTATTCTATCCACGGATTACAATCCAGAAGTCCTTGCTCTTGCAAAGCCCAAGGATTTTGGGAATTGCCGGGTGGAGTTTACCAGGGCAGATGCCTATTCACTCGAGAATACAGCCGGCGGCCATTGGGCCGGATTCCACGGTTTCTGGTGGTCCCATGTGCCCGTGGCCAGAAGAAGTCAATTCCTTTCAGTATTTCATTCCCGGCTCTCCCCGGGCGCCAAAGTCGTGATGATTGACAATGTCTGTGTGGAGGGAAGCAGCACGCCCGTTTTAAGACGGGATCCCGAAGGCAATACTTATCAGCTCCGGAGACTGGATGACGGCTCTGGGCACGAAGTCTTAAAGAACTTCCCCTCGGATTCGGATCTGCATGCATCCCTGTCCGGCTGCGCAACCGATATTAAAGTGAGGCGTCTTCCGTATTTCTGGATCACCGAGTACAAAACTGCCGGGATGCCGGACAATAGCATCAATACGGACGGGAATGCCGCCGGGCTTCTTTCCCGCCAATGATGGCGGGCATCCGGTTTTATAGCTGTTCTCAAAATACCATTCCGATTCATGCCGGGAGGAGCAACGATTTTGCGCTCATTCTCGAAAATCATCCATGATTTTCTCCGAGGAGGGCTCCCTTCTCCAGCGGCGTCCCGCCGCCCGAAGGAATCCAATCCTCGAAAATCTTGGCTCCTCCCTGGGTCCGGGCTCAGTCCAAATCTAAAGTAAAAATAAAGGAACATACTTTTGAGAACCGCTATAATTCATTATCCCCCAAACGGGTGATGTTTTGCACCAAAATCCAAGCTAACTAATATTTTTGACAAAGGGTATAAAAAAATAATAATGGAAAGACGGTTTATGGATAATGGGCCTGACCGATACCGGCCGTGCCCGAACCAGGGGGAAATATGATACGGGAAGAAGTGGATTTTTTGGGCTGCGGATTCAACAAGGCAAAGTATGCCGGAAAGATGAAATACTGCATTGAGCATGGGCTTGACTTTGGTATCTATAGATTGGGACCCAGACGGATCAAGAAGATGATCCAGCGCAACTACGGGATCGAACTGGATATTGAAGGCAAAGATCTGCATACGATCACCAGAGAAGCACAGGCCATTGAATATCAATAATGAAAAGGCAAGATTGTAAAGCGGACGGACAGGGCTTTCCGGTGACGGGGGTTTCACCGCCCCCCTCTTGTTTCAATTATAGGATTCACAGAGAATTAAATTGAAAAATGGACGTACAAAAAGCAATTTCAGAAAGAAGAAGTCATCGGCAGTACATGGATCAGAATATCTCCCCAAAAGATATGAAGGAGATATTGGAGGCGGGGGTGCTGGCTCCTTCTCCCAAGAACCGGCAGCCATGGTATTTCATCTCCTGCGGTAAACGCAATAAAAGCCGGATTCTTGATTTATTAAAAACAAAGATGGAAGAGATGACTCTTCAATCAGAAAATATCGGGAGTCTTCCCATCAGTACGAAATCGATTGAACAGGGCTCTGAACTGCTTTTGGTCTATAATCAATATTCAAACAAAGAGCCTGATTACAACAAAAACCGGTGGAAAGCCGACATCCTGTCCATTGGGGCCTGTATTCAGAACATGCTTCTGACCGCCCATGCCAAAAAAGTTCAGACCCTGTGGATATGTGATATATTGTTTGCCGAGGCAGAGATCAGTGCGCTTTTGGGGAGTAAGGATGAATTGGTTGCCGGTGTTGTGTTTGGGATCGGGGCACGAAAAGAAATTGCCAAAAGACCAAGAATGGAATTGGACAGCAAATTAAAACAGACCGATTAAAATGGGATTCCCGGATCCAAACCGCCTGCAGCGGATTATCCACGGTTCACCCCCTTGTATAAATCCTGTTATACCGATAAAAATAAATGGTATTGGATAGGTTCAAATAAAAAAAGATCCGGTTCTTCATCGGGGAGGTGGAAATCTTGAAGAAAAGCTCTGTTGTTGCCGTAGATATGTTTTTAAAGGGATATAACTGCGCCCAGTCTGTCCTTTACGCGTTCAGTGAAGAATTGGGCCTGTCAAAAGAGACGGCCCTGAAAATTTCTTGTGGATTTGGTGCCGGTATGGGCCGTAGACAAAAGACCTGTGGCGCTCTGACCGGTGGGATTTTGGTTCTGGGCATGAGGCATGGCAGGGGGGTGAACGATGGGAAAGAGGCAATGGAAACAACCTATGCCAAAACCCAGGAACTCATGGATCAGTTTAAGGCAAAACACGGCAGCTGCATTTGCCGGGATCTGCTTAAGGGGTGTGATCTGACTACGGAAGAGGGACAAGGTATTTTCAGGGAAAACGATTATCTGACAAAGATCTGTAAAACCTGTGTACAGAGTGTTGTCGAAATCCTTGGGCAGATCTGATGATCCCCCGGAGGTTTTCAGGTAGAAACAGGAGAGAAGAATGATCAGGGAAAAAGGACCCGGGGATCTGGGATGGATCATATCCGAACATGGATCTGTTTACGCCGGGGAGTTTGGTTTTGATTCCGGTTTTGAAGTGGATATCGCCCAAAAAGCGGTTGCTCTATGCCAAAAGGATGAAGACTTCACAAAAATCTGGATCAAGGAGATCAATGGGCGGAATGCCGGGTCAATCGCCATATCTGAAAAGAAAAAAGGCATTGCATTTATCAATTTTCTCCTTGTATCAGAAGAGTTCAGGGGCAGGGGGATTGCCGGGGAACTCATGGCCCGTGCCATGGACCATGCCGGACGCAACGGATATAAAAAGCTGAGGCTGGAGACTTACTCCTGCCTGAAAACCGCCAGAAAAATCTATGCAGACCTCGGGTTTCACATATCAGAGCCCCTGGAGGAAATGGAAAAATACGGCCGGAAATTTGATCGGGAATTCTGGGAACTGGAACTATAAATCTGATGGAGTTGGAATAAAAGATGAATATTCTGTTTGATCTGGACGGCACCCTGACAGATCCCTTCACGGGCATCTCCCGGTGTATCTCATATGCATTGGAAACCCTGGGGCGGAAGTCTCCGTCCCCCAAAGACCTGGCCTGGTGCATCGGCCCTCCCTTGCGGGACAGCTTCATCGAACTGCTGGGACCGGATAAGGCCCTGGCCGAGAAGGCCCTGACGCTTTACCGGGAAAGATTCACCCGGACAGGGATGTTTGAGAACAGTGTATATGAAGGCATCCCTCAAGCTCTCCGGGATCTGGAAAAAAGGGGGCATACCCTTTTTGTGGCCACCTCCAAACCCTGGGTTTATGCAGAAAAGATCATCCGCCATTTCGAGCTTCATCCCTTTTTCAAAACCATCTACGGCTGTGAACTGGACGGGACAAGGGGGGACAAGACCTCTTTGATCTCCCATGTGCTCAAGGAGGAATCCCTTTCTGCCTCTTCCACGGTCATGGTCGGGGATACGGCATATGATATGGAAGGAGCGGAAAACAACGGGATATCCGGGATCGGGGTGTTGTGGGGATACGGCAGCCGGCAGGACCTGGAAGCGGCAGGAGCCGGTTATTGCATCGGCTTCCCCCGGGATCTGGCCATGGCAATTCATTGACCCGGGACAGAAGCCGATGATTCAATCAAGACAAAAATCGGGTATCCTCCGGCATGCAGCCGGGTATTTTATCGGCATAGGTCTGTTTTTAATATTGATCCCCCTGGGGATAGTCTCCCTGGCCTCAAGTGAATACAGGATCTTTTCCATCCCGATCCTTCCCTATTTGCCTGCCCGGGTGATCCTGTCGGCTCTTTTCTTCATCCCGGGGGCCGTCTTTGTCCTCTGGTCCAATCTTTTCCTTTTTTCCAGGGGAAAGGGAGGACCCACGGATATCGCAGGGCTTTCCATCAGCCCCCGGACAAAAAAACTGGTGATGGAGGGACCCTATCGATATACGAGGAATCCCATGGTATTCGGGGTGCATTCCATCTATGCGGCTCTCTCCCTATACCTCAATTCACTGGGCTGTCTGCTGGTGTTGATCCTCTTTTTTCTTACCGTGGTCAGACTTGTCGTTCTCAAGGAAGAAAAACGGCTTGAAAAAGATTTCGGATCAGAGTATGCGGCATACAGGAAGAAAACCCCCATGTTCTTTCCCCGGCTTTTCAACATCGGCAAAAAAGGATGAACTCCCTCTGAGTACGGAATCTGCCTGATTGATCCGGGGGGACTCTTGTTAACCCGACTCCCTTACCCGGCAAAGATCGTCTCCATGGCAGATGAAAGATCCCGGCAGTCGGGCAGGGTCAGGGTGCCTTCAGGAAAGTCCACTTCCCCCTGGATCCCGATAAAGTGAAGGCCGGTTTCCAGGGCCGCATGATAATCGGTCAAGGCATCTCCGATGAAGATGCACTCCCCGGGGTCTAAACGGTACTTCTCGAGCAGCATCCGGATATGATCGGGTTTCCCCACGGGGGATCCGAGAATTTCATCAAAATAAAGGGCCATCTCTCTTTTTTGAAGGACATGCTTGAGCTCGGGCTCCGGGGTGCCGGAAATGACAAAGATCTTGATATCCTTTGGGCACGAATCCAGAAATTCCCTTGCCCCCTTTATCCAGGGAGCCTTTATCACCTTTTCAACCACAAGCTCGGAGTACTGCCCGGCCCAAAGGCCGAGCTCTTTTTTTGTTAAGGGTTTCCCGATGATCTGATCATGGGCGTATCTGATCTTTTCCACCCGGCTGATACCGCCGTTGCGACGGTGGTGGCGGACGATTTCATCGATAATTCCCCCATTGTAATCCTTGAACAATGAGATAAATCCCTGGGTTTTGGTAAGGGCGGAATCCACGAGTACTCCGTCAAAATCAAAAAATAAGGCCTGGGGTCGGGCTTTTTCTATCATATTACTCCATCATCAATATCGATTTTCCTGGGGTTTACCGGGGGAACCATATCCTGTTTTCCCAGCCGGGTAAAGCCGATTGGGCAGAGGCCTCACTTTCCTTGAGGTGATCTTCCGCCTTTGAAAGGTTTTGCTCCCTTTCCCTGAGCAGTTTTTGGGAAATCTTCACCTGGGAGGTCTTTTCCTTCACCATGCCGGCCACCTGGTCCCTGTAGCATTTCAATTCCAGCTGGGATTTTATCCTTGCCAGGGTAACCAAGGGGTTCACCGGCTTTATAATCCACTCGTTTTTCTCGTGGTCGCCGTTGGGCTCATTGGGAGGGTTAAAATAGACGTATTTCCCATTCTGAATATCTGAACAGACCGAGGAGATCAATTTGAGCTGGTTCAGGAAGAGCCATCTCAGCCCCAGGAGGACCGGCTTTACAGGGTCAGAATGATCCAGATCACCGGGCTCAGGCTCAAGGCTCCCTGGAAGCCCCGATCAAGGAACAGGGGAGTCTCCATCAGGAAAAAGGGGGATAACGGCCATGGGCAGGAGCATATAGAGCGATGTGATCAGTCTGAATTTTGGATGTGACAACATGAAAAATTACTTAAATCAAATAAAAAAATATCCAGGACAAACCCGGGCATGCTTGAACAAGGAAATTTTTTCCTTTGTCTGGCTGAATCTGATATAGAGAAATATCAGGGAATCCAAATGGCCGGCCGGGCCCCGGATAAATATGAATTGTAAAGAGCAGGACAAAGGACATGGATAAGATAGAAACCGATGCAAAGCATGTGCTGAACCAGCTGGGGGAACTCAGCTCCTTCCTGGCCTCGGCCGAGGTGACCCGGGATATTGACCGGTGTTTTGAAAAACCGATTCAGATCATGCAGAAGACCATGTCCTTTGATGTGAGCGTCCTCTACAAGGTGACCAATGCCGTGGAAGAGGCCCTGCTTCTCAAGATCGTCCAGGTGTCTGATCCCGATCATCTGAGAAAAGACCTTTATCCGGGCAGGCGTTTCCAGCTGGACCTGAAGAATCCCCACCCCAGGTTTGTCAACGAGGTGAAAGCCTTTCAGACCCGGAAGGTCTCCTGCATCAACGTGCCCGGTGACGGATGCGATATCATGGGGTTTGTCTACCTGCCCGAAACATTCGGGGGCGGGTATCTTTTCGGGGGGGATTTCTGCGGCAAGGAGTCCCGGGTCAAGGATTATGAGGCCAGTGTCTGCGAGATTATCTGCAATTACCTGAGCACCATCCTCATCAAGAGCCAGTTTGAGGAACTGGCCATCAATGACAGCCTGACCGGATTGTTCAATTCAAGGAAGATCAAGGAGGAGGCCCAGAGGATTTGCAACCGGTTCAGGAGAAAATCAGGAACAAGGGCCGCGGCGGTCCTCTGCGACATCGACCATTTCAAGAAAATAAACGATACCTGGGGCCATCTCCAGGGGGATGTGATTCTACGGGAAGTGGGCGACCTGCTCAAGTCCTCCATGAGGGAGAACTTTGATGTGGCCGGAAGGTACGGGGGGGAGGAGTTCCTCATGCTTTTTGAGGCTTCGGATATGGATACGGCTTTTTCCATTGTGGAGAGGATCCGGGAAAAGATCGCCGATCACAGGTTCACTGCCATTGACCCAGCCGGTCTCCCGGACAAGGACCGGCACATTTCAATAACGGTTTCCATGGGGATTGCGGAAAACCGGGCCATCCCGGAGGCCTTGACCCGGGAGGAGTGGATCAGCCGGGCAGATCGGGCCCTTTACCGATCCAAGGAGACCGGAAGGAACCGGACCACGGTCTGGGCCGGGGAGCTAGAAATGAAATCCCCGGAAGATGAACATCATGTACCCGATGCTTAGGCCAGCGCCTGCCAGACTGGGAAGCCGGCCGAACAGGGCTGTGAAAAAAAGATGGATCATTCCCGCCCCGGCAATGGCCATGATGCCGGGAAGAAAAACAGGGGGCAGGACAATGGGGCTGAACATGGCATAGAGCCCGATGCAGAGCGGGATACAGATATGGCTGTCCCCGATCTGGGATGAATAGGCAATGTCCGGCCTGCCCGAGGCGGAATAGTACAGGGCAAGCACCCCGTTGGGCACCACCATTAAAAGACCGCTCAAGATCCCTATATACTTCATGGACAGGATCCCTTTCCCGTTCACGGCCACCCATTCCACCAGGCCCTCAATACTATGGAGGGTGGCCCAGGCGCAGAGTCCGGCCAGACCCAGGTCAAACAGCACGCTCATCCGGAAGGACTGGCTTTTTCTGAGGTTGTTTTTCTTGACTTCAAATACATGGATGATCTGCCAGAATCCGAACAGGCCGCAGAGCATGATCCCGTCCGAGAAATCAAGGCGCCCGTCCCTGGCAAGGGTCCAGGCAGCCCCGGTGAAGAAGAGCAGGGCGGTCAGACTCAGCAGCAGGGAGATGTATCCGATTCTCTCCTCCGGGTCATTGGTCTTTTGTTTCAAATTAAGCCCCCGGAACAGGGCCGGGATTCCCAGGATCAGGGTCAGGTTGGTCAAATTGTTCACGATGCAGTTTTCAATGACCAGGCCCCCGCCGTTTCCGGACCGCCCCATGACAAAGGCAAAGGCCAGGTTGGCAAAGCCCGAGCAGTAGGGCATGACCAGGGTCCCCACCATGGTGCCTTGAAATCCTTTTTTCTCCACGGCATTGAGCCGCCAGATCATGACCATGGAGGAGAGGAAAAAGAGCAGGAGCATCTGAACCGGTCCCGGAAAGGTGATGAACCGGACGGCCGGTTCAAAGAACGGGACGGCCGTCACCGCATCTGCCCCGGCATGGTAAAGCCCGAGAATTTTTGTAAAAACTTCCTTCATAACGGGCCTGGTTTTATCATACTCCCGCGGAAAAGTTCAAATGCAAGATTGCTGATCCCGGAAATCAGCATTTTATATTTAAAGATTGCCCAATCATTATCTTGTGTTATACTAAAGCCTTGTTGCAGATTAAATCGTGAAATTTAACGGGAAAGAAAGCTTATGTGTTTGGCCGTACCCTCAAAGATAATTGAAATTAACGATACCATTGCCAGGGTGGACGTGGACGGCGTGGTCCGGGAGACCAGTCTCATGCTCATGGAAGATGCAAAGATCGGAGATTATGTGATCGTCCATGCCGGATTTGCCATCTCCAAGGTGGATGAGGAAGCTGCCCTCCAGACCCTTGAGGATATGCGCAATATCCTGGCAGCCGATTCCGGGGAGAATTGATCTGCCTTGGGGCGGGCGGATATGGGAAAAAAAATCGCCGGGCGCCGGCTTGAAATCAGCGGCGTGGTCCAGGGGGTCGGTTTCAGGCCCTTTTTATACGGCCTTGCCATGGACCACGGACTGGTCGGCCAGGTTTCCAATACTGCGGCCGGAGTGGATGCTGTTATAGAAGGTCCCCTGGAGGCCATTGAAGATTTTATCCGGGATATCCGGGAAAAGCCCCCCCTCCTGGCCCGGGTGGACCGGGTGGTATCAAAGGATACCCCGGTCCGGGGCTTTTCCGGCTTTTCCATTGTCAAAAGCCGGGCCTCAAATGCACGGTCCACCCTGATCTCCCCGGATGTCTGCACCTGCGCCGACTGCCTGGCCGAGATGAGGAACCCCGATGACCGGCGATTTGAATATCCCTTTATCAACTGCACCAACTGCGGTCCCCGGTTCACCATTATCCGGGACATCCCCTATGACCGGCCCAAAACCTCCATGCACTCATTTCAAATGTGCAGTCAATGTCAGAAAGAGTATGAAAATCCCCTGGACCGGAGATTCCATGCCCAGCCCAATGCCTGTCCCCAATGCGGTCCCCGGGTATTTTTAACGGACAATCAGGGAAAAGAACTTCCGGTGAATCAAGGTTCCCGGGATGGGGAGATCATTGCCGAGGCAGGAAACTTGCTCCGACAGGGGCATATCCTGGGCATCAAGGGCCTGGGCGGATTTCACCTGGCTGTTAATGCGGCCGACGACGGGGCGGTCCAAAGACTTCGGAAATTGAAAAACCGTCCCCACAAGCCCTTTGCCCTCATGGCCCGGTCTGCCTCTTCCCTGTCTGATCATGTTCACCTGTCTGGGCAGGAAAAGGAACTCCTTTTCTCTTTTCACCGGCCCATTGTTCTGCTGGAGAAAAAGGATCCCTCCTCAAATGCCGGGCTGTCACAGGCCCTGGCCCCGATGAACACCTGTCTTGGGGTGATGCTTCCCTATACCCCCCTCCATTTTCTTCTTCTGGAAAAGGGACCTTCCATCCTGGTCATGACCTCGGGGAACCGGTCCGGGGAACCCCTGTCCATTGACAATGACGATGCCCTGGATGCCTTTTCCCATATTGCCGATTATTTTTTGCTCCATGACCGGGACATCTATTTTCGGGCCGACGATTCCATTACAAGGATCCAGGCAGGAAAGCAGCGGTTTATCCGGAGATCCAGGGGATTTTCCCCCCTGCCCGTGGAACTTGCCATGGATCTTCCGCCCATCCTGGGTTGCGGGGCCGGCCTCAAGAGTATCATCTGCCTGACCCGGGGAAGATCAGCCTTTTTAAGCCAGCACATCGGGGATCTGGAAAACCGGAAGATCACTGATTATTTTGTCCGGAGCATGGATCATCTCAAGAAGATCCTGGACATTGAACCGGTCCTGGCGGCCCATGATCTCCATCCCGGGTATTTCTCCACCCAATACGCCGAAAATCTGGCCGAAAAGGGTCTGGAACTCTGTGGGGTCCAGCATCACCATGCCCATGCCGTTTCCTGCATGGCCGAGAACCATATGGACGGGGAGGTCATCGCCCTTGTCCTGGACGGTACCGGGTACGGGATTGACGGTCATATCTGGGGAGGGGAGGTTTTAACCTGTACCCACGGAGATTTTCAGAGAAAAGCACACCTTTCCTATGTCCCCATGCCCGGCGGGGATGCAGCCGTGCTGGAGCCCTGGCGCATGACCGCATCCATGCTTTTTCAGGCGTATGGCCGGGATTTTCTGGATATGGATCTGGAGTATATCCGGGAAATGGACCGGGGAAAACTGGAATTTATCTGTCAGATGATGGAAAAGAATTTGAACTCCCCCCTGACCTCCAGCGCGGGACGGATCTTTGACGCGGTATCCTCCCTGCTCTGCATCCGGCATCAGATCTCCCATGAAAGCCAGGCTGCCATGGAATTGGAAGCCGTGGCTGCCGGGGATGAATCTGGAACCGGCAGGGCCTATGATTTTACCCTTGAATCCGCAGCGTCTGAAACCCTGCTGGAAATTAATCTTATTCCCTGCCTCCGCCAGATCACAGGGGATCTGGCCAGGGGAGTTCCATTGGCCCGGATCAGCCGGAAATTCCATGGGACCCTGGTCAAAGCCTTTGTCCGTGCCGCCGGGAAAACCGCAGAACAGACCGGACTGGACCGGGTGGTGCTTTCCGGAGGGGTGTTCAACAACAATATTATCCTCACCCAAATGATCCGGTCACTTGAAGAAATCGGGCTCAGGGTTTATACCCAGTCCAAGGTGCCCTGCGGGGACGGAGGCATCAGTCTTGGACAGGTGGTTTCGGCCGGGGCAAGGATGAAGTAAAGAGAGGAGTACAATGGGAATCAAATATATTGAAGAGTTTCGGGATTCAAAGATCGCCGGAAAACTGATCCGGGCCATCCAATCGGAATGCACCCGAAAGCTTCGTCTCATGGAGGTCTGCGGCACCCATACCATGTCCATTTTCCGCCACGGGATCCGGAGTGTTCTGCCGACCGAAATCACCCTGCTGTCCGGACCCGGCTGCCCGGTCTGCGTGACGGCCCAGAAGGATATTGATGCTTTTGTGGAATTCTCCAGGCTTGACAACCTCATCGTCACCACCTTCGGAGATCTGATGAAGGTGCCGGGGTCCGGATCCACCCTGGCCCGGGAAAAGGCGGCCGGAGCTGATGTCCGGATCGTCTATTCCACCTTTGACGCCGTAAACATTGCCAAGGACAATCCGGACAAGGAAGTGGTCTTCTGTGCTGTGGGTTTTGAAACCACCATCCCCACCATTGCCGCAGGTATTCTGATGGCCCGGGCACAGGGGATAGAGAATTTTTCAATCTACTCGGCCAATAAGTTGACCCCACCGGCCCTGGCCGCCCTCATGGAGACTCCCGGGGTGGAGATTGACGGCTTCATCCTGCCCGGCCATGTCTCCGTGATCACGGGCACCCGGGCTTATACCCCGGTTTTTGAGAAGTACGATATCCCATCGGTGATCACCGGGTTTGAACCCGTGGACATATTAAGGGCCGTGCATATGCTGGTCCGGCAGAATGAATCGGGGGTCCATGCCCTGGAAAACGCCTATCCAAGAGCCGTGGCCCATGAAGGCAATGTCAAGGCCAGGGAAGTCATGGATCAGGTGTTTGAACTCTGCGATGCATCCTGGCGGGGGATCGGGGAGATCCCGGGTTCGGGCATGGGTCTGAAACCAGAGTTCAGAGAATTTAACGCAGCCGAAAAGTTCGGCATGGATCTGGAAGAGGTGCCCGAGCCCAAAGGGTGTGCCTGTGGCCAGATCCTCATGGGCCTGAAGACCCCTGAAGCCTGCAGCCTGTACAAGAAAAAATGTACGCCCATGACTCCGGTGGGGCCATGTATGGTGTCCAGTGAAGGGGCATGCGCAGCATTTTATAAATACAATATTTGAATGGATATAACTTTAGGAAATACGGATGAGTGAAGATAAAGTTTTACTGGACCACGGATCCGGGGGCAAGGTCTCCCATGCCATGTTTTCGGATTTAATTCTCCCCCTGTTTAACAATCCAGAGCTGGCCAAACAGGATGACGGGGCGGTCATGGATCTGGATCTTAAAGGGGGGCGGCTGGCCTTTTCCACAGACTCCTATGTGGTGGATCCCATTTTTTTCCCCGGGGGCAATATCGGGGATCTGGCCGTGAACGGAACCGTGAACGACGTGTCCATGTGCGGGGCCGTTCCCCTCTGTATCAGTGTGGGCCTGATCATTGAAGAGGGGCTGGCCCAAAAGGATCTTAAGTTGATCCTGGAGAGCATGGCCGGTGCCGCAAAAAAGGCCGGGGTGAAAATCGTGACCGGGGATACCAAGGTGGTGCCCAGGGGAAAGGCGGACAAGATCTTCATCAACACCTCGGGTATCGGGGTGATCCCGGCCGGGAAGGATGTGGGAGGCTCAGGCGCCAGGCCCGGGGATTGTATCATCGTCTCCGGCTTTATTGCCGATCACGGGATCACCATCCTGTCCACCCGGGAGGGATTGAAGTTCGATTCAGACATCCGGACCGACTCGGCCCCTTTAAATAAAATGGTTCAATCCCTCATCCATTCGGACTGCGACATCCATGTGCTCCGGGATCCCACCCGGGGAGGTCTGGGAACCACACTGAACGAGATCGCGGCCCAGTCCGGGGCAGGCATCCTCATCAAGGAATCAGCTCTGCCGATCCGGGGGGCGGTCCAGGGAATCTGCGAACTTCTGGGGTTTGACCCCCTGTACATCGCCAATGAGGGCAAACTCATTGCCTTTGTACCGGAACAGGATGCGGACAAAGCCTTGGAGATCATCAAACAGGATGAGTTCGGGCATGATGCAAAAATCATCGGCCGGGTCACGGACCAGGACCCTGGCAAGGTTTTTCTGGAAACCGGGATCGGGGGGATGCGCATGGTGGATATGCTCACAGGGGAGCAGCTTCCCCGCATTTGCTAGGGTTGGGATGAAGTTTCACCCATCTGCGGCGTTGCTTCACACGTTTGCCCGATTATATTAAGATTGGCCTCACGTACTGCAGTACGCTCCGGTTCCAAAAATGCTTGCGCCTTGCACCTATGCAAATCTTCATCCAACCCGGGAGAGTGCAGGAGGTGAGATATAAAGTGGGAGCTGCATATGCTTGAGATCGTCGATATCGGCGTTGAAGATGCCATTGCCTACCGGGTAGGTGCAAAGTTCACCAAGGATGAGATGAACGAGGTGCTTTCCCTGTTTCAGGAAAAGATCGACAAAGGGGAGAAGCTCATTGTTTACCAGGAGATTGCGGGATTCGGGAAGATTGAACCGGGAGCCCTTCTGGAAAAGATGAAATTTTTCAACAAGGCCGGTCTGTCCCATTTTTCACGGGTGGCCCTGGTGACTCAAGAGAAATGGGTGAAGCAGATCGCAGACCTCGAAGGACGCCTGTTTACGAGCTTTCAGATGAAGGGTTTCCCCATGGAGGAAAAGGATCAGGCCATTGAGTTTTTGAGGAAGGAAAACCAATAACCGAGTTTTACTAAATCAGGATGGTTCACCTGAATTTTGGAATTTCCGGATTGGCAGGATAATGTATAGAGTTGAATTCTCATCGGGAACCGGCAACTTCAAAATGTAGTGGTTAAAGTGAAATCGAAAATCTGAGCTTTGATAGACATATTGCGGGGTGATCCGAACGCAGCTTTCCTGAAAAAGGCAATCCAAAATTTTCAAACTCTAACTGATTTTGATCGTGTCGATACATGATATCCTGAAAAAAAGTGCAAGGGTTTTGGGGGATATGTCCATTTTTACTTTCATTTTTCAACCCTTTTATAGCAATTTTATCTTTAAAATTCAAGTTGTTATATCTAATTCAGGAGACCCTAATTATATTTCCCTTTGTAAAGGCTATAAACAAACGCAATCACATAAACCACGGCAACGACGATCAAGGCTATCCAAGGCTTATCTGCAAGAAGTGCACTAATATTCATAATATTTCTCCTTCTTTTCAAATGAAGCTTTTTCGAGTTATCAAAATTCGTTTAAATTAGCTCAACCTCAAGTGTACAATCCTTGTGAAGGATCACTCTGCTGCGTTCTCAAAATTTAGTCGGGGTAGTATCACTCTGATTTTCTGTTGCCTTCATCTTGGCATTTTGCTGCAACTCAGCCAATGCAGTAAGACCACCCAATGCACCGATGTTCATCGATTCCAGGGCAGAACTCGGCACGATCATCAGTGAACCTTTGTCCTTTAGCCCTTCAAACAACATGTTCATACCCCGTAACTGAAGCGCAACTGGGTTGTTTATATAGCGCTCACTAGCCTTAGCAAATTTTTCAGCGATCTCTGTTTCTGCAGTTCCTAATATAACACGGGCCTGACGTTCCCGCTCTGCCTGGGCCTGCTTACTCATGGCATTCGACAAGCCGGCAGGGATAATAATATCTTTGATTCCAACATTATTACAGGTGATGCCCCAAGGATTGGTTGACTCATCCAGGTATTGTTGCAAGCCCTCGGCAATTTGGTCGCGATGCTGAAGAAGATCTGCCAGATCATGCTTCCCGATAACATCCCGAAGCCCTGTCAAAGAGACATATGAAACGGCATCAGTGTATTGCTGGACTTCCAGAGCCGCTTTCTCCACGTCCCAGACTGTCCAGTATACAACTGCATCTACGGTTACGGGAACGGTATCTTTGGTCAAGGTCTTCTCTGCACTAATATCAGTTACACGCAAACGCTGATCAACGTAATTATCGATTTGATCAATGATCGGAATGATTAGAAAAAAACCGGGGCCTTTTAATTCCTTAAACTTTCCCATTCGAAGGACCACCGCTTTCTCCCATTGGTCGGCAATACGGATTGCCGCGGCCCCCAAAAGAGCAAACGCCACACCGAACAAACTTAGTAAAACCAGATGTTTGATGTGGGGATATACCAGGTAGTCAAGATATCCAGTGCCCGCAAGAATGACAAAAAAAATCGTCGTGGCGACTGGGTTAGAAAAAACCTTGGCCTCTCTATTTGTTATCATCGGACACCTCCTTCAATTTTTTTAAGTTCAGTGATCATTTCGTCTGCTTTAAACCCGTAGCTGGCAGCAATCGTATAAAACTCGGTGCAGATTGACTTGAGTTTAGCAGACCGCTCACGGGGCTCGATATCAACTGCAACCGGACCGATGAAGGTCCCGGTACCTTGGTGAGTCTCAAGCACTTTCTGAATTTCAAGTTCCTTGTATGCCTTGCTGACCGTGTTTAGATTAACCTTGAGTTCTACGGCTAAGGCTCTGACCGTAGGCAGTTGCTCACCAACGGTCAGGCTGCCGGCAACTATTCCGTAACGGATTTGATCGATAATTTGGCGGTAAAAAGGAACGCCACTTTTGGGGTCTAGTTTGAATATGATCATAGCATTGCTCGTCTGATTCATTTAGTTTAATATTGTTATATATAACTATGACAATAGTCTGTTGTATTATTGTCTGTCAAGAGAAAAAAAGGGCGCGATTCATTTTGAAATCATACTGCGCAATAGTGGTATGATCGATCGTTTTTCCTGAAATTGTCCAATCACAAGATCTGGTGGCTGTGCAAACAACCAAGATTCAGGTGTATTGGAAATAATCATCCCTGTTCTGGAATCCCAAGGCCAAAGTTTCTACCTTATAAAATCGGGAAGGTGGCTCCGGATTTGGATAAAAGCAAAATAGCAGATGCCGGATATCCCGATAAAAACAAGTCTTGAAAAAAAAGGCCCAGACAAGGTAGTCTAACCGGAACCCTTAACCGTCAACTGGAAATCATTTATGATTGATAATTATCAGAAAATCGTTCAGGGCAATCTTTCGAATTTGTACCTTGACCTGCCGCCGGATCTTGCCCGGAATATGGGTGCGGAGCAGGATGGGGACGGCTTTGTCTTCAAGGCATTCGGCGGGGAGTGCTTGATCCGCCCCGATAAAATCCTGCTGGACGGGAAAGAGGCCGACGGGGTGCTGGGAATCCTGATCTCCCTCTATGCCCTGAATGCCCATCCCGACCCGTGTGAAATCCTGCCGTTCAAAGCGTTCAAGGAATTTCCCGATTCCATGCCCTATACAGGAGCCTTTATCACCCATACCGAGCAGGTACTGGCACCCCATGTGGAAAAGATAGCGGCATCCATGGATATTATCCTGGAAACCCTGGATGGAAAAGCTTCCCCCGACGGGGTGGGAGGTGACTTTTCGTTCATGGTCCATGCCCTGCCCAAGATCGTTCTCTGCTATATTTTTTACGAGGCGGACGAGGATTTCCCGGCATCGGCGACCTGCCTCTACTCCAGCAATGCCCGGCTCTTTTTGCCTGTGGACGGTCTGGCCGATGTGGGGGAGTATACATCGAAAAAGATGATATCCATTGCCGCCGGTACCGCCGGATAAAGGGCGGGAGTATCCATGGAGAAAGACCACCTCTGAGAATGGACTTTTGGCCGGATTTCCCTGGGCTTTAAACTCAAACCAGTATTTTAAAGAGATACCCTAAAAAAGGATGGAGGAAGGATGGAAGTTCAAATCAATTCCCTGGAAATGGGAGAGGAGTTTAAAATCTGCCCCTCATGCGGGTATAAAGACGGGTTCCACTCCATGCTGAAAAAGGAAGGGGGCAAGGTAAAATGGATGTTTATCTGCCCGTCATGCCATGAGGTCTTTGATATCGGCTACAGGATTGAAGATTTCCACAACGGTTGAAGGGGCTTTTGCCGGCGGCCTCTGAAATCAAGGCCGCCGGCTGACACTCTTCAGGGGATCCGGATAAATTAAAATATCTTGGTCAGGGTCAGGACAAAGACATTGCCTTGGGGCCGGTCCTCGGCTTCAAATTCAAATTCGGCCCTGAAATTGGCAAAGAGCTTGAATCGGGGAATAAAGACCGAGATTTCGGGTCCGATGGCATAGACCTGGTCGTGGACACCGACGTCCGTGGCATTGCTTCCGGAATCATCACTGACCTGCCACTGGCAGTAGCCTGCGATCCCGGCCTCCCAGACCTTGGCAAAGGATTTACCGATGCCCCATTCAAAATGAAGATCATCCCCGGGGGTATAATCCCTGTCTTCCTGGTCCGTATGGATTTCGTACCGCCCCAGGAAGGAAGCAGACCAGGTCTTCTGAGCGTCAAAGTAATAGGTGCCGCCAAAGGTGGTCATGAAGGTGTAAAATCCCTTGCCGTTGGATGCCGGGTTGGTGATGTCGAAATCCCCGGTGGGCAGATAGACGGCCAAGGCCAGTGCCGCGTCATACCGGGGCCCGTGCCAGGCCAGGCCGGCCGGTTCCAGGCAGATGTCCCCGATACCCGAGTCATCGGAGTTCACGCCAAGGGCAGTGATCTCAAGGTCTGTCTTCATGAGGGGGATGGTGGTGTCCATGAAAAAATCCGCTCCCAGGAATTTCTTGTCGGTCACCCAGATGAAGCGGTTGGCAATGGCAAAGATATTGAGGTCAAAGCCGATGGGAGCCTCATTCCCATCCTGGTCCATGGTTTCGTCGGCGGAATAGAACACATTGTACATCTTATAATAAAAACCCGGGGGCGGAACCGAACCCCCTTTGACCCCCTCCACTCCGTTGACGTAATGGTTGTTGGGATCGGCGTGAACTCCTGAAAACCCAAAAGCGATCATGAGCATAAGAAACAGTGCGCTGATTTTCTTTTTCATGTTTTCCCCTTTTTTCAATTAGAATGGAGTAATAGTGTGTTTCTATATAAAGAAACACAAGGGATTGTCAAGCAGGTTTTTTAAAGGGTTCCGACAAATTGGGCGCGGTAGAAATTATTGGATATTTTGTTTTTAAATCAATGTATTGGGCAGTCGTTTGTTTTTATGATTCGGCGGAATCCGAATCTTTCAAATTCCCATGCAGAGGGGCGGCTCCGCTTTCAGAGCAGCTGAACTGGGGAAGGGCTTTTGGGGGGCCGGGCTTGCATAATCTATTTTGGAAGTTAATTTATCGTCATGAACAATGGTAAAAAAATAGAAAACAGACAGCTGAACTTTCGACCCCTTGCTTTCCTTGCACTGGGGGTTCTGGTTTCCCTGGCTGCCTTTTCTTCCTGTGAGAAAAAGACCCCCTTGCCTCCGGATTTCGGGGCGATCAAGGACACTGACCAGAAAAAGCAGGTTTTCTTCGCCTTTCTGTCTCCCATTGTCCGGGCTGAAAACAAACGGATTAACGCCCGGCGGGACCGGTTGCTGAAGGTTTATGAAACCCTAGGAAAGGAGAATGAAATGTCTTTCCTGGACAGGGGGTGGCTGGAAGATCTGGCCGAATCCTACGGCGTGGTTTTGGACGGAAAAGTCCCGTCAGCAGCGGACTGGGATATTCTGCTGCGCCGGGTGGATACCGTTCCCAGGGAACTGGTGCTGGTTCAGGCCGCCATTGAATCGGCATGGGGCACCTCCCGGTTTGCCCGGGAAGGGAATAATTTTTTCGGGGAGCACTGCACGGCTCCGGGCTGCGGCATGATCCCGGAGGCGCGGCCTCTGGAGCAGAAGTGGGAGGTGGCGGTGTTTGCCTCCCCGGCTGGATCCGTTCGCAGTTATCTGCATAATCTTAACACCCATGATGCCTATACCCGGCTTCGCAAGATGCGGGCAGAAATGCGGAATAAAGGGAAAACACCGGATGGTGTTCTGCTGGCCCGGGCCCTGGAGGATTACTCGGAACGGGGACATGAATATGTCAGGGATGTCCAGGCCATGATCCAGGCCAACCAGGAGGAGATATTGAAATGAGAACCCGGCTTCCGGCGATTCTCTTGGTATTCTTTGTCGGCTGCAGCTCTGCCGCGGCTGCCGGTCACGGAGTGATCCTGCAATACCATCATTTCGGCAAAGACACGCCGCCTTCCACCAGTGTTACTCTGGATCAGTTCCGTCAGCATGCGGCTTACCTGGAAAAAAACGGGTTTATAATCTGGCCCCTGGAAAAGATGATTCAAAACCTGAAAGCCGGAAGCCCTCTACCGGAAAAGTGTGCAGCCATTACCATAGACGATGCCTATGTCTCCATTTATGAAAAGGCCTTTCCCATCCTTAAGGAGAAAGGCTGGCCTTTTACCGTGTTTGTGGCGACCCAGGCCGTGGACAAAAATTACAAGAACATGCTTTCCTGGGATCAGATGCGCGAGATGGCCGGCCATGGTGCTGACTTTGGGCCCCATACCCACACCCATCTCTATCTGCTGAAAAGGCTGGACAGGGAGTCTGAAGCCCAGTGGGCCACGCGCATTAAAGCGGACATCACCCGGTCCGTTACTCGGATCCAGGAGGAGGTTGGCCGGGTGGTTCCCCTGTTTGCCTATCCCTTTGGTGAGTACAATCCGGCAATCAAGGGAATGGTTACAGCCATGAGGCTGACAGGGCTGGGGCAGCAGTCCGGTCCGGTATGGACGGGCAGCGATTTCGGGGCGGTTCCCCGGTTTGCAATGGCTGCGGGGTATGCAGACATGGAAAGTTTCACGACCAAGGTGAACTCCCTGCCCCTGCCGGTAACAGCAGTCACTCCGGAGGATCCCGTGGTATCGGAGGAAAATCTGAAGCCTGTCCTCCGCCTGACCCTTGGGGAAGGGGAGTACGACAGGGAAAGCCTTGCCTGTTTTCTCAGCGGCCACGGGCCCATTGATCTGTCCTGGGTGGACCGGAAAAACCAGGTTCTCGAGGTGAAGTCTTCCCGGCCCCTGCCTGAAGGACGCAGCCGGTACAACATCACGGCCCGGCACAGAGACGGTTCCCGGTACTTCTGGTACAGTCATCTGTGGATCCGGGGCCGACAGCCCTAGTTTCGGTATCTTCTTCCATGGCCCTATACCTGGGCGGAAAGCCCATTTCAGCATCAAATTAAGACCTTAAAATAAATCTTGACAAAAAAAAGGGTTTGGAATAGGAACTTGTATACACGTGTATACAAATTCCAAATGGAAATTATGATACGGATACTTTCATGGGAATAGAAAAAAACAGCAGCACACCGATATATCTTCAGCTGAAAAAAAAATTGAAAAACGCAATTTTTTCGGGTCAATTTCAGGACGGGGAGGCCATTCCCTCGGAATCCCAGCTGGCGGATAAATATGAAATCACCCGGACGACGGTGCGGGCGGCCATCAACGAACTGGTCAACGAGAATATTTTGAGAAAGGAACACGGCAAGGGGACTTTTGTCTGCCTTAAACCGGTTGCCTATTCCATGACCAATTTTGGCAGTTTTACCGAATATGCCAAAAAAAAAGATAAAAAGCCCGTATCCAAAATCCTGGAAGCCGGAACCGTCAATACAGGGGATGAACCCCGGTTCAAGCTGAAAAGAGCCCGGGGGATCGAAGTTGACGGCCAGGTCCACTATCTGACCGTGGATACCTCTCTGATCTCCCTGACAATTTTTCCTGGAATTGCCGAATATGATTTTGAAATCCGGTCCCTCTACCAGATCATGCGCGAGGCATACCATATCGTTCCGGACCGGGCCGAGCTGTCCGTTACTCCCTGCCGGGCGGATGAGGTGATGGGTGATCTGTTCCAGGTAGAAAAAGACCATCCTTTGATCATGGCCGGGGGAAGGGTTTGCACTCGGGATAACCGGTTTATCGAAGAGCTGGAAGTCGTATACGGGCCCAAGGTGGATTTTAAACTGGTGACAAAAGTTGACCCGTCCCCCTGATCCAAAAGTCATTGGAAAAAATTTGGATGGGGTGAGGGGCTTGAATTTTTTAATACAAATTAAACGGAGAATGGAAATTATGGCAAAAAACCGGCTGGTTTCATTAATTTTATTTATATGTCTGGTTCTGCCCGGTTCAGCAATGGCGGGCAGTACCCAATCCCTTGTGCTGATCAATACCGGGGGAGACTGGGGAAAGTGTCAGAGAGTTACCTTTGCCGACACCTTTGAAAAAAAAACCGGGATCAAAATCATAGACGGTCCTTTTCTGGACGACGGCCAGATCAAGGCGGCCGTTGAAACAAGCGTCTATGATGTGGATGTGGTTTTTCCCACTCCCAGCCTGGCCCTGGAAGCTTCCGGGAAAAAATACCTGGAGCCCATTGATTTTTCCCGGGTCAACAAGGAAGAACTTCTGCCGGGCACCTATACCAAATATGCCGTGGCCCTGGATCTTTTTGCCTGGGCGTTTGGATTTCGGACAGATGCCAAAGCCGTTCCGACCCAATGGGCGGATTTCTTCGATGCAAAAAAGTTTCCCGGTAAAAGAGGGCTGGTGAGCTGGGATTTTGCAACGGTAATGATCGGCGCCCTGATAGCAGACGGGGTCAGTCCCGACAAGCTGGTTCCCCTGGATATTGACCGGGCCCTGGCCAAGCTGGACACCATTAAAAAGGACATTGTCTGGTTCGGTACCGGAAGCGACGGCCAGAACCTGCTGAATACCGGAGAAGTTTCCTATATCCAGCTTTACGCCAACCGGATCACCACTTCCAGGGACAAGGGAGAGCCCGTGGATATTATCTGGGACGGACAGATCATCCAGGCCGATTACCTGGGGATTCCCAAGGGAAGTCCCAATGTGACGGCGGCCCAGCAGCTCATCGCCCACATGACCAGCAAGGAAATCAACGGGAAATTTTCCTTTTGCCAGCCGGGCGCCCCTTCCAACACCAAGTCGGAAGTCAATCCGGCCATGGCCAAGGATCTGCCCACCAGCCATCTGGATAAGCTTCACGTCATCTCCAGCAGTCCCGAGATTGCCGGCTATATTGAGCAGCATCTGGAGGAAATCACCAACCGTTTCAACAATTGGAAGGCAGAGAAATAAGCTGCCCATGGTGACCAAGAACAAAGACAGGGGGCTGGCCCTGCCGGCCCCTTCTCCTGCCTGGCTGATCCTCCCTGGGCTCCTGGTCCTGTTCTTCCTCTTTCTCTGGCCCCTTTCCCAGATGATCATCCGGAGTTTTACGGATCCGGAACTGGGCCTGGGCAATTACCAGCGGTTTTTTACCACCTCATCCGCTGTCCGTTCCCTGTTGACCACCATGAAGGTATCCCTGGCAGCCACGCTGATCTGCGCGGTGATCGGTTATATATACGCCTATACCATGGCCGGGGCATCCACCGCGGTCCGGCGCCTGCTCATGGCCGCCATTGTCCTGCCCATGGGCATCAACCTTCTGGTCAGGACCTTTGCTCTCCAGGCCATTTTAAGGGATACCGGGGTGATTAACCAGGCCCTCATGGGGATCGGCCTGATAACGGAACCCCTGCCTTTGATCCGCAACCAGTTTGCCGTGGCCGTGGGCATTGTCAGCATGCAGCTTCCCTTCATGGTTCTGCCCGTATTTTCGACCATGGTTAAGATCGACCAGAACCTGCTTCTGGCCGGGAAAGGCCTTGGAGCGACCCCGGCCCGGGTATTTTTTGACATCTATTTTCCCCTGTCCCTTCCCGGGGTGCTGGCCGGGAGCCTGATCGTGTTTGTCTCCTCCCTTGGATTCTATGTGGTTCCGGCCCTTCTGGGCTCCGGCAATGACCAGTTTTTAAGCGAGCTTGTTTTTTTCTGGGTTCGGGGCAGGGGGCAGTTCGGGTACGGATCGGCCATGGGAGCCATCCTGCTGGTACTGACCCTGGGCACGCTTCTGGTGGCCTCCCGGTTTATAGGGATTGACAAGGCCATTGTCCAGTCCACCAAAGGAGAGTAATGCAAGGTTCAAAGATTCAATGGATTAACCGGGGCATCACCCTGTGCATTGCCCTTTTGCTTGTGGCTCCCATTGCCATTGCCGTGATCATGAGTTTTACCGCTTCCGACTCCTTACGGTTTCCTCCCAAGGGATTCAGCTTCCAATGGTATGAGGCTGTGGTGAATGAGCCCAAATGGCAGGAGCGGGTACCGGTCAGCCTCGAGGTGGCGGTTGTTTCATCCCTGCTGGCTACGGCCCTGAGTACCCTGGCTGCCTTTTCGCTTGTCAGGAGCAATATCCGGGGAAAGGGACTGATTTCGGCGCTGTTCATCGCCCCCCTGATTGTTCCCATTGTGGTCCTTGGCTCAGGGGATTTTTTCGTATGGGCCCGGGGATGGTCCCTGGGCCCGTTCAGCTTTGGGGGCCGGCTTGTGGGAACGGTGAGCGGCCTTGTCATGGCCCACACCGTGATTGCCATTCCCTATCCGTTTATCACGGTCCGGACCAGCCTGAACAATGTGGATCCCCTGCTGGAACTTGCTGCCCGAAACCTCGGGGCCCATCCCCTGAAAGCGTTCAGAACCATCACCCTTCCTTTGATCATGCCCGGGGTGTTGTCGGGCCTTATCTTTGCCTTTATTGCCTCCTGGGACGAGGTGGTCATCGCATCTTTTCTGTCAACCTCCCGGGTGAGTACGGTGCCGGTACAGATTTTCAACCAGCTGAGGGATTCCCTTGACCCGTCAGCCGCGGCCCTGTCCACCCTGCTGCTGGCCGCCAGCGCATGCCTGATCGGTCTGCTGGCCCTGGTACGGAAAAATCAGAATCCGGCGGGCAAAATTGAAAAGGGAGAAAGAGCATCATGAGCTATTTGAAAATTCGCGGCCTTTGCCACCGGTATGGCCGAAAACTCGTCCTGGATGATTTTTCCCTGGACGCGGACCAGGGAGAATTCATCTCCCTGCTGGGTCCGTCCGGATGCGGCAAGACCACTATCCTGAAACTCATTGCAGGGTTTGAAACCCCTGAATCCGGCACCATTGAGATCAATGGGACGGTTCTCAATAAAGTGCCTTCCCATAAAAGGAATATGGGAATGGTGTTTCAAAGTTATGCCCTCTTTCCCCACATGTCTCTGATTGACAATGTGGCGTACGGGCTCCGCCAGCGGAAAATGGGCAGGAAACAGGCCAGGGCCTCAGCAGGAGAGGCTTTGGAACTTGTCCGGCTCAGCGGGTTTGCCGACCGCCGCCCGGATCAGCTGTCCGGGGGGCAGCAGCAGCGGGTTGCCCTGGCAAGGGCCATTGTGATCCGGCCCGGGCTCCTTCTCCTGGACGAAAGCCTGAGCGCCCTGGATAGAAAACTGAGGGTGGAAATGCAGGTGGAATTAAGAAAGATACAGCAGACCGTGGGCATTACCACTCTTTTTGTCACCCATGACCAGGAAGAGGCCCTGACCCTGTCCGACCGGGTCGCCCTTCTTGACAAGGGGAAAGTGGTTCAATACGATACACCGGACAGGATTTACGAGCAGCCCAGGAACCGATTTGTGGCCGGTTTCCTCGGCCAGGCCAATTTTCTGGAGGGAATTGTCTTTCCCGGCCGGGAAGAGCTTTACGAAATGGAGCTTAAAAACGGAAACCGGTTCCGTTTCGGATGCGCTGCTTGTCTTCCTCCCCAGTCCCGATGTTTATTGGCGGTTCGGCCCGAAAAGATGTCCATATCCCCTGAGCCTTCCCCGGCCCGGCCGGTGCAGGGCGTTGTCAGTCTGGTCACCTATGCCGGGGGGACCACCCAGTACAATATCGATGCGCTGGGAAAAAACTGGATTGTCCAGACCCAGAATGCCCGGGTCAGCAGCGGCCTCTTCTCGGTGGGAGACCCCGTGTGGATCGGCTGGGAAAAAGAGAATTGCCTTGTCCTTGATGTTGAAAAATCTTAAAAAAAAAGCCGGCCCGGCCCTCCATTTTGGGCGGGATCAAGGAAATAAAACCCTTTCCAAGGTGGATTATGGATAAGAATTATACAGAGAGCAGACCCGTCAGGGTCCTTCTCCTGGGCGGGGTCATCATCGACCGATGTTTTGAGGTGGACCGCTATCCTCTGGCCGGCCAGGATGCCGGCATTACAGATTCCTATAATAAAATCGGCGGATGCGCCCTGAATATGGCCGTGACCCTGGATAACCTGGGAGACCGGCCTTATCTGGTGTCCATGATCGGAGAAGATCCGGGGGGACAAAAGATCCGGGAATACATCGGAGGGCTTGAGCTGCCCCTGGACGGGATTGTCTCCTGTCACGGTGAACCCACGGGATTCTGTCTCAACATGATTGATCCTTCCGGTGAAAGGACCTTTTTTACTTCCAGGGGATGTGAGGGAAGGTTTTCCAAGTCCATGCTTCTGCCGGACCTGGCCCGGAAAGTTTCCTGGGTCTATGTGACCGGTTATTATCTTCTCGATCCGGATTCGGCCGGACAGGTAGTGGAACTCATCTCCGGGATGAAATCCACGGGATGTTCTGTTCTTTTTGATCCGGGCCCCCTTGTCCAAGGGATCGAGCCGGGTATTATCCGGGACATGGTCAGCCTCTCGGACTGGAGCGTTCCCAATCTGGAAGAAACCTTCATGATCCGGGACCGGGTCGGGTTTGATAAGTCACCGGTGAACTGGTTTCAAGACCTGGGCTGCCGTAATCTCGTGGTCAAGAAGGGCAGGAGCGGGGCCGAAGTTTATACGGATGATCTCCATTTTAGAGTTACGGGTTTTACAGTGGAGTCCCGGGATACCACGGGCGCAGGGGACAGTTTTGCAGGGGGGCTGATCCACGCCCTTTCCAGGGGCCGGTCCCCGGGGGATTCCGTGAAATTCGCCTGTGCCTGCGGAGCGTTGACCACCTCTTTTCAAGGGCCCCACGGACGTTTTTCCTTAGAGGATGTTAATCAACTGGTTGTAAAGGACAATGAAATATGATCGATCGTGCATACGGCTGCCTTTTGGGCGGCGCCATCGGGGATGCAATGGGCATGCCCGCTTCATTTATGTCTCCGGAACAAATCAAACAGGTTTACGGCCGGATTATTGATTTTCTGCCTCCGGATAAGGAGCAGCAGAAAGCCCACGGCGGCCTTGCAGCGGGTCAGGTCACCGACGATACCGAGGAAAGCCTCATTCTGGCTTCGGTCCTGACCGAGGCCCGTGGATTTGACCCGGACCTGTTTGCAGAAAAGATGAGGAAATGGGCCGTGGAAAACCGTATGCTGGAAAGTACGGTAATCGGTCCGTCCACCCGTAGATTTCTGGAGGCCCTGGTCAACCATACCGATTTTATGGAGGCGGGAAAAACCGGGAATACCAACGGGGGGGCCATGCGCGTCGCTCCGGTGGGAATCTTTTTTCACGGGGACCTGGACCGGACCATCCAGGCCGCAATCGACTCGGCCCGTCCTTCCCACGGAAGCCGGCCGGGAATGGCTTCCGCCGCTGCGGTTGCCGCTGCCGTCTCCACCGCTGTTGAAGGCGGGTGCACGGCCCGGGAGGTTATGGAGGTGGCGGTCCGGGGCGCCGAGGCCGGGGAAGAGCAGGGACACGATATCCCGGCTCCCTCGGTAAAGGCAAGGATCCTTCTGGCCATGGAGCTTGTGGACAGGAACCGGGACAAGCCCCTTGAGGAGATCTGCTTTATCCTCTATCAGCATATCGGGGCAAGCATGAAAAGCTATGAATCCATTCCCCTGTCCCTGGGGGTATTTTACGCCGCCAAAGGCGATTATAACCAGGGGCTTGTCGCCGCCATAAACCTGGGAGATGACGCAGACACCAACGGCGCCATTGTGGGGAATCTCTGCGGTGCCTTTGGCGGCGCCCGGAAAATCGATCCGGCCTGGATCCGTACCCTGTCAAAGACCAGTCCCTTTGACTTCAAAGAAATGGCAGGGAACCTGATGGCCGTTTAATTCTGAATAGGGCAGATAAAGGCAGACCCTGGTATTTTGGGATAAATCAGCGGCCCGCTAAAAAAAGGAAAACCGGCTCCGGTCCCTGTGAGCAGAAGATTCTGGCCAGGGGCTGGAGCCGGTTGGTCTGAATTTACCAGTTTTCGCAGAGCAGTTCAAAATAATTGGCAGGCTTGACACAGGCCGGGCATTTGTCCGGGGCCTCTTTGCCCTTGTGGATATACCCGCAGCTCAAACATCTCCAGGATTTTTCCTCTTCCCTGGCAAAGGCCCGGTCCGAGGCAATGTTGGCAGCCAGCTGCCGGTACATTTTTTCGTGCTGAACTTCGGATACGCTGATGGCGTTCAGGGTATCGGCGGCCCGCTGGAACCCTTCCTTTTCGGCGATCCTGGCAAAACCGGGATAGATCCTGGAGTGAACCGACAACTCAAGTTCGGCAGCCGAGATCAGGTTGGCCCGGGTATCCCGGATCACACCGGCGGGAAAGGACCAGGTGGTCTCCAGGTCGCCGCCGTTGAAAAATTTGAAAAACCGGAGCGCATGTTCATACTCCTGGGCTGCGGTTTCGTCAAAGATCCCGGCGATCTGCATATATCCTTCGTCCCTGGCCTTCTGGGCAAAAAAATTATACCTTGTCCGGGCCTGGGCCTCCAGGGAAAAGGATATGAGCAGGTTTTTGGCTGTCTGGCTCTCCCTGAATTTTCCCATGATGATTCCTCCTGGAGTCTACTCCTCGATGATAATGGCGTCTGCCCCGCATTCGTCGGCTGCCTGGCGGACAATGTTTTCAAGGTGTCCGGGGATGGGATCCACCTTTACTTTGGAAAGCAGATCATCTTCATCATAGGCAAACACTTCGGGACAAAGATCATTGCAGTTCCGGTCTCCCATGCATTGTTTCGTAATCGTTACCTTCATCTAAACCTCCTGTTCGGTTAAATCAGTTAGGCAGGCGGACAGGCCTGCAGCAGGAACCATAAATTTCACTCGCGTTTGATTCTTATAGATCTTAAATAGATCTATAACAGATTCTTCAGACCCTTTTCAAGAATGAAATCATCGCGGCAAAAAGGCCGGAAAACCTTCCTTTTTTAAGGAAATGAGTTTTCTTGTAATTCCGGCCGGCATCGTGTAATCTTATGTTTTCGGCGAAACCAGAAACCTTTGTACAGGAGAATAGGACATGGGGAAATCCAATACACTGACCATATTGAAACATGCCATCCTCATGGAGAGAAAGGGCAGAAGTCTTTATTTAAAAGCAATGGAACACACCCGGGACGAAGCGGTGAAATCTTTTTTCAAGGACCTGGCCGATGATGAACAGGAACATATCAACATCCTTGAAAAACAGTTTAAGGCATTCATGACGGACGGGAAATTCATGGCCGGCGACTTTGAGAACAATGCAAGAGCCGTGGATGCACCCCAGATCCTTGACGAGGCCGTAAAGGGAAAGATCAGTGCGGCCGGATTTGAGGCCGTTGCCATTACCGCTGCCATCGGATTTGAGGAAAAGGCCGTTAAAACCTATGCGGAACAGGCTGAAAAGACCGATGATCCGGAAGAAAAAAGGATCTATACCTGGCTTTCCACCTGGGAGAAAACCCATTTAAAGAAACTCATGGCATTGGAAGAATCCCTGATGGAGCGGGTATGGGAGGATAATAATTTCTGGCCTATGTAGCTTTGTTTGAACGAAACTTCACCCATCTACGGCGTTGCTGCAACCTTTTGAAATCCTCATGTACTCCAGTACACTCCGGTTTCAAAAGCTTTTGCGCCTTGTATATGGGCAAATTTTCGTCCAAACCTTGGGCATGATTTAAAATTAAAGCTGTTTTTCCACCCGGGCCATCTCAATCACCGGCAGAAGCTCAAAGGGCTCGCCCGGGATCATGTTGAGCAGTTTTCGGGGCATGGACCGGTACAGGAGGCGGATGCGGATCCTACTTCCCTTGTCCGGGACCCCGGGCAGGTCAACGACAAGATTACGGGTCTCTTTTGCCTTGATCCGGTTGTCTGTCAGGACCTCTCTGGCCTTGGCCAGGTTGATGACCGGGTTCCCCTTTCCATCCCCGAAGATTGTCCGGAAGAGAAGGGTCTCTTCCGGAAGCTCATGCTTTTCGTTCAGGACCCCGGACTGGAATTTTATCTGATTGTTTTGATCCTGGATCCTGATCTCAAGCCAGACCTGGCGAAGGTCTCCCACCCCCGTGGGAATGGAATGGCCCGCACCGGAGTTGGTGATGGCGATCTTCAGTTTTTTTTCTTTGATCCCGGAGGTGTCAAGGGAGAGATCTGCCGCATGTCTAAGTCTTTCCTCGGCCATTTTCGCCTTTTGTTCCGACTGGAACATCCTTGGCAGTCCCGCATTGGCCCCGACAAAATAATGGGTAAAGATATGGGGGCGTTCATCGGAATAGTCGGATGCCGATCCCGGGTTTTCCGGCCGGGGGGTGGAACCGGTGGCCGGGATCCCGGGCCTCTGGAACATATGGCAGCCCTGGCAGACCACCCTTTTCCCAGGGTCTTTTGAATTATAGGGACTGTTTGCCCATTCCGTGTAGGTGGTTTCCAGATTCGTTCCAAAGGCCACATGCTTGACGTCGTGGCAGGTCCCGCAGATGGTGGCATCCGTATGAAGAGGGGAGAACCGGGCTTCATGGAAATCCGGTTCTGCATCATCAAAGGGGCCCTGTTTGATCCCGGGATCGTCCTCTCCATGGCCGGGTTCCAGTTCCAGACCGTTATTGTACATCTGACGGACCTTTACGGCGGAATGGCAGAAATCGCATTGAATGCCCTGGACTGCGATTTCAGGGGTTTTGGACAGGTCGTCGGACACCCTCTTTGGGAATCCGGTCATATATCCTATCGGGGTATGGCACTTGACACAGGATTCAGCCTCCCTGACTTCCCCTTCATGGACCAGGCCCCTGCGGAGGAATTTGGCCACCCTTGAATAGACCGGATCCTTGTGGGAGAGGTTGTGCATGGAGTTTTCCCATTGATCAAATATGCTTCCGTGGCAGTCCCTGCAGACGGCCGGCCGGATGAACCGGTTGAGTTCCAACTTTTCCGGCTCTGATGCCCGGATGGGGCTGTAAATGAAAATTCCCAGTATTGTCAGAATGGCCCACTCTTTTGTTTTCAGCATTTGTTCTGGATAAAACTCCTTTTATTTTCATGGATTCAATCTCTATACAAATATCGGCTGGAGTCTCCCCTGTCAATAAGAGATCCCCGGGAAAAATCAGTTTCCGTGAAGGGTAGGAAAAAGGATTCAATCGGTCCCATTGACCTGGAGTTTCCCATTGCCTGCTTTCTTGTCAGACTCCCGGCCCAGGATGCTGCTAAAACTGAATCCCCGGTCGATTCTGGACAATTCATCGGCAATCCTGCCGGAGAGCTGGCCTGGGGTCTGTTCCGAAAAGATCACATAGCGCATCAATGTTTCCGCATAGGTCTGCTTGTCCTTGTACTGGCTGTAAAAAGTGAACATGAGGGCGGCGATGGCCGTTACCGTGGTCTGTACGATGGAGGACTTGAGCCATTTCCATTGATCCGGTCTCGATTTGAGGATAACGCTTAGGGAAGGCCATAGGAGAACAGCCAGGGCAAAGACCACGGAAAACCAGAAAAAAATCTTGTTGAGCCAGGCATAGCTGTTGGCTTTAATATAGATATCATAGAGCAGGGCATATTTTTTTCTGGCTTCATCTTGTTTTTCTGGCGGGGCCATATCCATTTCATTCTTGGCATATTTAATGAGCATGGATGCACTGGTCTGTCCGGTATGAAATATATTTTCACCGGCCATGGACAGGGTGCTCATTAAAATTAAGGCTGCCAGAACCGGAACCATCCAAAAGAAAGATTTCATGGCTGCTCAACCTCCGTTTTTTAGAAATATCATTTGTCAAGGGAAAATATTTACTGTATGTTGATAACCTATCAAAATTCGATGAAATAATAAATATAATCAGGGGCATGATTATGAATATCAATTCACATCTTTTGGGGGATCATCTCAAAAGCCTGGGGATCATTACAGGCAAACAGCTTGAAGAGGCTCTTCAATTTCAAAAAGATCTGGCATCCGAATCTCTGCCCGAACCGGAGATTGACCGTGTGGAACTGATCTCCAAAAGCAGGGAAAAGAACAGGGATGTTCCCATGCTGGGGCAGATCCTTCTGGACAAGGAGTTTATCACGGAAGATATGCTGGCACCGGTTCTTGCCCTTCAGAACCGGCAGGTCCGGGAACTTAGGATGCTGAGCAGCGAAAAGTTGGCCCTTGTGATTCAGATCGGATTTATCATCAATTCCACCGTGGACCTGGTGGATGTTCTCTCATTGATCATGAAATATGCCAATATCGTGACCGATGCCGGGGCAAGCACTCTGATGCTTCTGGATGAAAAAACAGGCGAGCTGGTCTTCAGCGTCCCCACGGGCCCCAATGCCGAAGAGCTCAAGGATATCCGGATCCCCCCGGGTGCCGGGGTGGCCGGCTGGGTAGCCCAGAACCAGCAGCATGTTCTGGTGAAGGATGCCCGGGAAGATTCAAGGTTCTACTCCGGGGTGGATGATATGACCGGGGCTGAGACCCGGTCTCTTCTCTGTGTTCCCATGCGGTCCAAACGTAAGATTATCGGTGTTCTGGAAGTGATCAACAAGAACGACGATGCCGGTTTTTCCGAAGATGACGCCCTGCTGTTGAGTATTTTTTCCCACCAGGCGGCCATTGCCATTGAGAACGCCATTTTATTTGATTCCATCCAAAAACAATGTAAAAAAGATTGAATCGATAAAATTGTTTTGTCCTTGCCCTTCAAAATGGCATTGGCTATACTCCAACTCAATTTTTAACCCAAACAATTAGAAGGATATGAATATGCCGGGTTTACTTCCCAATATTGACCCTGACGGACTTCTGGAATACTCAGTGGTATTTACGGACCGGTCCCTGAATCATATGTCACAGTCTTTTCAGGAGGTGATGATCGATATATCAACCACCCTGAAAAAAGTATATAACGCCGAATCCGTCGTGGTTGTCCCCGGAGGGGGGACCTTTGCCATGGAGTCCGTGGCCAGGCAGTTTGCCGGAGGCAAAAAATGCCTGGTGATCCGGAATGGCTGGTTCAGTTTTCGATGGAGCCAGATCTTTGACATGGGCAGGATCCCTTCCGAGACCATCGTATTAAAGGCCCGCCCGGAAAGCGGGGAAAAATGGGCTGCCTTTGTTCCGGCCCCCATTGAAGAGGTGGAGGCCACCATAAAGGCGGAAAAACCCGATCTGGTCTTTGCCCCCCATGTGGAAACCTCATCGGGCATGATCCTGCCCAGGGATTATATCCGCCGGATGGCAGATGCCGTGCATTCCGTCGGCGGACTTTTTGTCCTGGACTGCGTGGCCTCGGGCACCATCTGGGTGGACATGGAGGAAAGCGGAGTGGATGTGCTGATTACGGCCCCCCAAAAAGGATGGAGCAGTTCTCCCTGTTCCGGCCTGGTCATGCTGGGCCCCCTTGCCCGGAAAAAAATCGAATCCACGGTCAGCAGCTCCTATGCCTGTGATCTTCTCAAATGGCTCCAGATCATGGAGGCCTATGAAAACGGGAGCCATGCCTATCACGCCACCCTGCCCACGGATGCCCTGAGAGGGTTCCGGGATACCATGAAGGAGAGCGAGGCGTTCGGGTTTGATAAACTCATGAAGGCCCAGCAGGAGCTTGGGGACCGGGTCCGGGCCCTTCTGGCTTCAAAGGGATTTAAAAGCGTTGCCGCAAAAGGATTTGAAGCCCCGGGTGTTGTGGTCTGCTATACCGAGGACAAGGAGATCCAGAGCGGCAGGAAATTTTCATCCGCCGGCCTGCAGATCGCAGCGGGCGTTCCCATGCAATGTGATGAGCCCGATGATTTCCAGACCTTCCGGGTCGGGCTGTTTGGCCTGGATAAATTTCAGAACGTCGATCGTACCGTGGAAAACCTTGAAAAGGCATTGAGCCGGGTGATCCCGGTCTGATTCCGGATTTTTTTATCTTGAGGGGGAGCGGTTTTTGAAATTCCCAGGGAAGACCGCTCCATCTCAATGAATGGTTCTTTTCGGTTTTTGGCCGGCCGGTTTCTATTCCGCAGGATTGTATACATGGGTGTAGGGCGTCTGGCTTCGGCTGGTGCTCAAGAGGGCTTCCAGGGAACTGCCGGCGGATTTTGTCGCTGAATACTTCAATGCCAGGGACATCAAGTCATCATCACTGGTATCCCCGTTCACATAGTTTGCAAGGTTGTCGGAGCGTGTCAGCAGAGAATCCTTGAAGTTGATGATTTCACTGTTGGCAGTCAACCCCGTGAACGCCGATTTAAAGGCTTCCTCTTCGTTTAAAATCGCTTCCAGTTCCTCTTTCCCGGAAAAATCTTCCTGGATGGAGATGTCTCCGTTGTTATCCAGGCCCAGGCTGACCTGCTGCTCCGAGTCAATCCCCAGGGCCTGCACGGCTGTTTCAAGCATCGAGTTTACGGCTTCTTCCTGTGCGGCGGAGGCGGCTTCAAAATCCGCAAGGGTGAGCCGGCCCGTCGGGCTCAGTCCCAGGGCTTCCCTTGTCCTGGCTGTGGCCACCTGGCTGGAAAGGGTCACGGTGTCCCGGGCCGTGGAAGATGAAAGGGTTTCATCTTCAGAATTGGTATTGGCGGAAGTTTTGATTGATTCCAAAAGACTCGTGTTGGAATATGAGTAGAAGTTGCTAGAGAGCGTATCCGTAATGGAAGTCATTTTTCCTCCTTTTTGTTGAAGTTTGGGGTATCCTGTTCATGGGAAAAGCAATTTTGATGCCGGTTGAACAGAATCCCGGGAACCGTCTTTACCAGAGCCCGGGGCATCATCATGAACCACGGGACGGAACCAAAAAAGGAGAAAAAATTTCCCAAGGGGAGAGGAAGGAAAAGAAAAAACTGCAGGGTTGGAAAAAGATTTGTAAGAGGGTTTTGTCCAATAAGAAAGGGCAGGGAAAAAGGTTGTTTCTTATCCGTTTTTTTCTGCCAGAATGGCCCGGATATGCTTTCTGGCGACTTCCATAAAATCGGGAAGGGCTTTGGCCAGGGCTGGGGTGGGTTCGGTTCCCCAGTTGATTTTTTCAGGCTCAATCCCGATGACTTTCAGCCGGGGACGGTTTCCCCTCATCTCGGCCATGCCCAGGGAATCGAGAAGATCAATGTCGTGGAGGGAGAGGACCTGTTTCTCGTTCTGTCTTAAATCCTCTTCATCCAGGCTGTATATGGTCCCGGGTTCATGACCGGCCCGGACAATGTCCAGGACCAGGATGTTTTCATACTCTTCAAAGAGATAAAAAATGTCCTGGGTAAAGGTTCCTCCGTCAATGAAGTCCACAAGGGATCCGTCCCAGTCCTCTTTTTCCTTCCAGAATTCCTGGACAGCGTAAACGCCCATGCCTTCGTCCATGAGAAGGATATTGCCCACACCCAGCACCAATAATTTTTTCATCTCTTTTTTCTCTGTCCAGGTCTAAAGCCGAAAGATGTCTTCTCTGTTTCTGCTCTTTTATCCCGGGATTGTAAAAAGAGCAAGGGGATGCCCTGGGCATCCCCTTGTTCCTATCATAATTGAAAATTTAAATCAGAGCGGTACTTCCACTTTGATTTCCCGACCAGTATCTGCGTCCAGCACGTGGACGGCACAGCCCAGTCAGGGGTCGTAGGAGCGGATAAGCCGCCCCACATTCACAGGATTCTCCGCATCCGGGACCGGGACGCCGATCAGGGCTTCCTCAATGGGGCCTCTTACGCCCATGTCGTCCCTGGGGTTGGCGTTCCAGATGGTGGCCGAGGTTACCTGGTAGTTGGAGATCTTCTGGTCTTTGATGTCCACGTAGTGGAGCAGGGCGCCCCGGGGAGCCTCTGTCATGCCGAGGCCTTCCGCAGACTGGGGAATCTCGGCCGGAACAAAGGTTTCCTTGCCGGGCTGGGCAGCGGCCAGCCATTCTTCCACGGCCATGGCCACCAGGCCGGTCTCTTCAGCCCTTGCCACATGGCGGCCCAGGATGGAGAAACAGGCATCGCCGATGTCGCGCAGCTTTTTAACGCCCAGGGCATCCTGGCCGGTCTTGGACAGCTCGGGGTTGGTGGCCCACATTCTGGCAAGGGGACCGCCTTCATGGGGCTTTCCGTTATATCTCGGGGCCTTGATAAAGCTGTAGGCGCCGGGTTTGTCGATATTGGGCAGGGTTTTTCCCCTGGTGGGGTTAAGGCCTGTGGTGGAATCCTCAAACCAGGAGTACTTCACATACTCCTTGATCAGGGCCGGATCCACGGGGTAGTCCTTGCCGTCGGTGTAAACACCGGGTTTGAGAAGGGTATTGCCTTGGGCATCCAATTGGAAAACACCCCAGGAAACCAGGTTCTTGTGTCCCACACCGGTCTTGAGCAGGTCTCCGTAGGGACCGGCCAGCAGATAGACGATGGGGATATATTTTTTCATGATAAATTCTTTTACTTTTTTGAAACGCTCGGCATAGGCGTTGAGAGCTTCCCGGGTGGGGATCTCGGTGGCGCCGCCCACAACGATACCCTGGACATGGGGCATCTTTCCGCCCAGAAGAGCGACCATCTCGTGACAGATCTTCCTCATTTCAAGGGCCTCAAGGTATTGGCCCACGGCCACGTCGTTGATATCTTTGGGGACCCGGACGTCATTTTTAGCGTATCTGGGGATAAAAGGCGCGGTATCCGGACCGTTGACATAGTCGAGTGCGGCCAGGTGGTAGAAATGCAGGATATGGGACTGGAGAAAATTGGCGCCCAGGATCAGGTTCCTGGCAATTCTTCCGTTTTCCGTCAGTTCCACGCCGAATGCATCATCCAGGGCCAGGGCCGATGCCGTGGCATGGGCCGTGGGGCATACCCCGCAGATCCTCTGGGTGATCTGGGTGGCATCCCTGGGATCCCTGCCCACCAGGATCTGTTCAAAACCGCGGTACATACCGCCGGAGAGCCTGGCATCAACGACCTTGCCTCCCTTTACCTCTACTTCTGCCTTGAGATGGCCCTCGATCCGGGTGACGGGATCAATGCCGATCTTTATCTTTTTCCCGGCCTGGGCCGGTTCAGCCTGTGGTTTACAGCCTGCCATAGTAAAACCTCCTTGGTTTCATTGAGTTCTGGATATTAAGCGGGTTCATAGAAAGGGGATGATCCGTCGGGAAAACCCGGTTCAACACAACCGATGCAGACGGAATTATCCACGCACCAGTTCATGCCGCTGTTCCATTTCCTCTTATAGCAGTCGGCATAGGTGTCCGGACCTTTACAGCCCAGATCCATGCGGCAGCCTTTGGGATCTGACAGGATTTCAGCCATTTCTCCTTCATCGTACATGTCAAGCCTGGGGCAGTTGTCATGGATGTTCTCACCATAGAAAAGTGTGGGACGGCCGGCATCGTCCAGCTCGGGAACACCCTTGGTCAGAAGATGGACCAGGGAGCCGACAATCCAGTCCGGATGGGGCGGACAGCCCGGAATGTTGACCGTGGGAGTGGTGATTCCCTTGGATTTGAGGAAATCCATGGTCCCGGTGGCGCCGGTGACGTTGCCTTCAGCCGCCGGAATTCCGCCGTAGGCGGCACAGGTTCCGATGGCCAGAACCGAACCGGCGTCTGCGGCCAGTTCCTGCACCAGGTCCATCATGGTGATTTCCTTGTGTCTCATTTCGCCTACAATGCAGTATCTGCCGTCGGCAGCCGTGGGGATGGCTCCTTCAACGGCAAGGGAGAACCTGCCCTTGTACTCTTTGGCAATGGCATAAAGATTTTCCATGGCGATCTCCCCCTCGCTGGCCATGACAGTGGGATTGAACTGCAGACTGATCACCTTGAGAAGAATATCTGCAATGGTGGGCTCAACACTGTTCAGCAGGGATACTGAACAGCCGGTACATCCCTGTCCCTGGACCCAGAGGACGGGATGTCTCTTCAGTCCTTTTTCAAGGGCCTGGATGAGTGCAGGATTGAACATCTGAGAAATTCCGATCCCGGCAGCTGTTCCAGTCACGGTTTTCAGAAAGCTCCTCCTGGAAACCCCTGTTTTTTTCGTTTGTTCGTCTTTCACGGGCACCTCCTTGATGCTGTTAAAGTCTAACTCCGCTTATCCCGCCGGGAAACCATTCCCGCACAGGTTTGAATTCAGTAGAAAAGCCAGTATATAAAGGGAATCTATGACTGTCAACGGTTTGTATAGAAAATTTTAATGATTTTCAAGGCAGTATAGTGGGTTTTTAAAAAAGACTATAAAAACAATAAGTTAAACCTGTCTTCAGGAAGAGAAAATCCTGGGAAACCGGATGGTTTCATTGAATATGGGAGCAGGGAATCAGTTGAGAAATTCAAGGGTGGGAATGGGGATGAGTTTTTTCCCCGGACCCAGGCAGACCAGCTCAAGTTCGCAGGTTACGGCGGGTTTTTTTCCTTCCGGGCGCCAGGCTTCATGAAAAAAAATAACCCTGTATTCGCCCTGTTTCTCCCAGGTGGTCCGGATGTCCAGAACATCGCCGAAAACGGCTCCGTCATGATAGGAAAGGGAGGCCTTGTAAACGGCGAATCCGATGCCGTCCTTGTGCCACATCCTTGAAAGGGCGTCCACCCCGATGACGTCCTCCCTGGCCCGTTCAAAGAATTTCAGGTAATTGGCATGGTAGACGACCCCGGAATGGTCCGTGTCTTCGTAGTAGATCTGGGCCGTGAAGTGGTGAACCAAGGGTTTCAACGGTTATCCCCAAAAGAATTCATTGATCAGTCAATCCTCTTGAATTTCATAATATTGTTCGGTCATTGAGACTTCGGTCGCCGTTTCCTGAATCTGCCGGCCCATGAAATGGACGCCCCTGTAAATCTCTGAAACCGGGTGCGGCCCTTTGACACCGATGGATATCCGCTTTCACGCTTCACCTGCAAATCCGGTACGCAGCAGGGAATCCCGGCTGATCATTCCTGCAAACCGACCCTGTTCATCGACTACCGGAAGGCGCTTGAGCGCTTTTTCCGTCATGATCCCGATGGCCTCTTCGAGCAAGGCGTCTTCACGGACCGTGACCAGATCGGTATTCATGGCAGTTGCTGCGGTGATACCGCTTAAGCACTCTCGAAGTTCATCATCGCAGGTGTTGGTATGGATAAAAAAGAATGATTTTTTAATCAGACCCCAGACGCCGTTCTGATCCCGCTTGAAAAAACGAAGCAGGTCCCAATCCGAGATGATACCCAGGAGCTTCTTTTTATCATCAATCACGGCCACCCGCTGGATATCGTTTGAATCAATGGTCCGAATTACCTCCCATACGGCAGTCTCAGGGGAAACCGTCTGTAAATCCCGTCGCAAAACATCCTTAACATACCTTAGGTTTTCCACCCGTACCTGCTGCGCCCGGAAAGTGTTCCAGTCCGGGGCTTCCTTCATCACTGTCTTGAATACATCTAGCCGGGACAATATGCCGGTCAAACGGCCTGCCTTGTCCACCACCGGCAGTCGTTTGGTTCCTTTTTTCAGCATCAGGTCGACGGCTTCAATGAGCCGGCAATCTTCTTCAATGGTAATCACCGGCCGGGTCATCACATCCGCGGCCTGTTTTCGGCCCAGGGCGGTCAATATGCTGTCCTGTTCTTTCGGGTCTGATTCAGCCAGGAAACCGAGGCGAATCGGCATTCCACCCCGTTTGATAAGATCTCCCTGGGTGATCATGCCAATGGGTTTGGCCGATTCATCCACAACCGGCAAGCCCGTGAATATCGAAGAAAGGAGCAGCTGGGCAGCTTCATCCAGAAAGCTGGCAGACGAAACCGATTTCGGATCACGTGTCATGGCATCCCGGACCCGGACCTGACGTGGGAAAAAAGAGTTTCGTGCACGGTGGCTGACAACCTTTAAATCGTGAATTGCAACGATACCGTCGGTGATCATTTCAGTGATCGTCGGCAATACACGCTCAACTTCCGCCTCGGGCAGAATGATGTAAATGCGCACCGGCATGTTAAACGACAAAATCTCCAGGCGCCGGGTGACCACCTCTCCGTTTTCATAACATCCGTCTGTCCCTTTGGTTACGTGGCATCTTGCCGCGATTTTGAGATTCTGAACAAATTCGATGACCGCGTCTGAGACAGGTTGCGACTGATACCGGGCTTCTTCGTTGGTAAAAATATCAATCGATTTATAATTCAGCATCATCTCCTCCGTGGATCAGATCAGCCGTCCCAGCCAGATCCCCAGAAATGCCAGGAACAAGCCGCCGATATTATTGACAAGGATATTTGCAATGAACAGGAAATTTGTTCCGTCACGGGCGATGTTGACCGATTCCAGCGCAAAAGAAGAGAAGGTGGTCAAAGCGCCCAGATACCCGGTGATGATGAACAGTCGAACGTCCGGGCTTAAAATGCGGCTCCTGTCAGCAAGGGAAAAAATCAAACCAACCAGAAAACAGCCCAAGAGATTGGCGGCCATGGTCCCCCAGGGGAAATGACTCCCGCCCAATTTTACGCCGAGCAAACTTATTCCATAGCGACTGATCGCGCCCAAGCTGCCACCGATCATGACGAGCAAAATTTTAAACATCATTTCCCAGCCCTTAAAACTGTTATACCATCGGATTGAAACATGCGGCCCGGAAAAGGCAATAAAAAAAACCCGCCTGCTCGCGGGTTAATATTACCAAATAACTCCCACCGCGACTAGTGCCGACAGGAGTCATCAGCCAAAAGCGGTTTGCAGGGACGCAGGCCCTGTGGGGGACTCCATCCCCGAAAATCCCTGACTTTTTGTACCAGAAGGATGAAATCAGATCAAGCAATAAAAAAAAGGGAATTCATTTGAAATCCAGGAAGTTTTTAAAATGCCCCGGGTTTTCTATCCCCTATAATTCCTTGACTATATTCTTTTCATTGACTATTCAAATCCAGTATGGCTGCAGAAAGTCAAAAAAAATTATTTCCAATTTAAGATCATCGGAGGTCGTTTTTGCCGGAACACCAGAACACAGGGTCCCACACTCTTCCTGTTCGGATCATCATACCCGTGGGACTGACCATTGTTCTCTTCAGCATGACCATATTTTTGCTGGTCATCCCCATGCTGGAAGAGAATATGATGGAGGGCAAACGGGAGAATATTATGCATTTGACCGAGAGTGCCTGGTCCATTCTATCCCTGTATCACGACAGGGCCGGCCAGGGAATGATCTCCCCGGCAGAGGCCAGGGCAGAGGCCATCAGACATCTGAGGCATCTGCGCTACGGAGCGGACCTCAAGGACTATTTCTGGATAAACGACATGGGACCGGTAATGGTCATGCACCCCTACCGTCCGGATCTGGTGGGCAAGGATATTGCCGGATTCCAGGATCTGGCAGGCAAGTATCTGTTCAGGGAGATGGTGGAGCTTGTGAAAGAAAGGGATGCCGGGTTTGTGGATTATCTATGGCAGTGGAAAGAGGATTCGGACAGAATTGTCCCCAAGATCTCCTATGTCAAAGGTTTCCAGCCCTGGGGCTGGATCATCGGCACGGGCATTTACGTGGAGGATGTGAGGGCCCAGATTTCCAAAATCACCCGGCATCTGACCTGGACTTGTCTGGGGATCATGGCCCTGGCCCTCTGTCTTTCCTTTTATATTATCCGGGAGGCGGCCAAGGAAAAACAGGAAAGGGTGCGTGCCACGGCCCAGTCTCTTTTGAGGGAAAAACAGCTCCTCCAGGCGGATAAGATGAGTTCCCTCGGAATTCTGGTGGCCGGGGTGGCCCATGAAATCAACAATCCGGCCACCTCCCTCATGCTCAACGCGCCCAATTTGAAAAAGGCCTGGAAGTCTTTTTTGCCGGTTCTGGACAATCACTTTGAGCAGGACCCCGGGGCCAGGGTCTGCAACATGGCCTATTCTGATCTGAGGAAGCGCATCGACCTGATGCTGGCCGCCATTGAGGACGGCTCCATCCGGATCAAGAGAATCATTTCGGAGCTCAAGGACTTTTCTCGGCCCGTTTCCGGGGATATGGACCATGATATCGATGTGAGCCAGCTGGTTGAAAAATCCCTGGACCTGACCGCCTCCATTGTTAAAAAGGCCACCCGAAATCTTTCTGTGGAGTGTAAAGAAAACCTGCCCGGGGTGCGGGGCAATTTTCAAAAACTCCAGCAGGTGGTGATCAATCTGATTGTCAATGCCGCCCAGGCCCTGGAGAATCCGGATCAGGCCATCCGGGCAGCCACCTTTGCAGACCGGGAAGGGGGTTTCCTGGTCATTGAGATCGCCGATACCGGCCCCGGGGTCTCCCCCGGGGATCTGAAGCGGATGAAGGATCCCTTTTTTACCACCCGGAGGGATGAGGGGGGCACGGGCCTGGGGCTTTCCATTTCGGAAAAAATTATTTCCGACCACGGGGGAATGCTCGAGTTCTCCTCTGTCCCGGGGCAGGGACTGACTGCCAGGATCCTCTTGCCCTTGGACCTTAAATGAGTTATGAGATAAAGGATATGAGTCATGAGATGAAAATGATTGCACCAGAATCCCGGATCTCCCCGCTCAAACTCCATCTCCCATATATTAACACCGGAACAGGTATATGACAGAAAAAGCCCTAGCCATGGACCGCCCCATTTTTGTTGTGGACGATGAGCCTGAAATCCTGATGGCCGTGGATACGACTCTCAGAATGGCGGGACTGGACAATATCGTCACCATCGGCGATTCCCGGGACGTGATCCGCCGGATGGAACGTCAGATCCCCGGCCTGATTCTCCTGGATCTGAACATGCCCCACATCAACGGCGGGCGGCTCTTAAAAATTATCCGGAAAACCTGGCCCAGAATACCGGTGATTGTGCTCACCGGGACCATTGATGTGGATACGGCGGTCAACTGCATGAAAATGGGGGCCATGGACTACCTGGTCAAGCCCGTGGAAGAGGAAAAACTCCTGGCCGTGGTCAAAAAAGCCATGGATGAGAACATGGAGGGCGGCAGCGGATCCCTGCCCAGGGATCTGTTTGACCAGGTCAAGAATCCAAAGGCCTTCCGCCATATTATCACCCAGGATGAGAAGATGCATTCCATCTTTCACTATATCGAGGCCATTTCCCCCTCTTCCCAGCCGGTGCTGATCTTCGGGGAAACCGGGGTGGGAAAGGAGCTAGTGGGCCGGTCCATCCACACCCTGAGCCAGAGAAAGGGGAAACTGGTGGTGGTCAATGTGGCCGGCCTGGACGACAACGTGTTTTCCGATACCCTGTTCGGCCACCTCAAGGGCGCATTTACCGGAGCGGAAAAATCCAGGCCCGGCCTCATCGAGCAGGCAGCCGCCGGTACCCTGTTCCTGGACGAGATCGGGGACCTGGCCCTGGGCTCCCAGGTCAAACTGCTCCGCCTTCTCCAGGAGGGGGAATACCTGCCCCTGGGATCTGACCAGACCCGGCGTTCAGACGTGAGGATCATCGCCTCCACCAACCTGGATCTCTGGGCCCTTGAAAAAAAAGGGGTTTTCAGAAAAGACCTTATCTACAGGCTGTCCACCCATACCCTGACCCTTCCCCCCTTGCGGGAACGCCTCCTGGACCTGCCCCTGCTCCTGGACCGGTTTGTCTGCCAGGCAGCAGATGAACTGGACAAACCGGTTCCGGATATCCCCAAAACTCTGATTGAACAGATGGAGAAGTATCCGTTCAAGGGGAATATCCGGGAGCTCAAATCCATGGTTCATGATGCCCTGTCCCGCTATAAAACCGGCCCCATCACGGCGGATCTTTTTAAGGGACTGTCGGATTCAGCATCCCCGTCGGTTAGAGAGGACGACCCAGAGGGCGATTTGCCCACCCTGAAACAGGCTTCCATGGAGCTGGTGGAAAGGGCCATGGAGCAGACCGGGGGAAACCAGTCTGCCGCGGCAAAGATCCTGGGAATCTCCCAGCAGGCCCTGAGCAAGCGGCTTTTAAAGATGAAATCCCAGCAAAAATAAGCGTACAACAAAAGTTGTATTCACAACTTTTGTTGTGAACGCGGCCGATCCTCCTGTTCCCCATGTGTTTTTTTTACGAATCGCCGTGGAATACAACTTTAGTTGTAAAAATCTGCAGGGGAGCGTATCTGAAAAATTCATATAAAATCTTTTAAAATCAAGTAGATATATAAATCATAATCCCCTGGCATAATGATTGCTTTTAAAAGATGTGAACCACAATCATTTAATATGAGGGGATCATTATCATGCAAAATCAGAAAAATTTAGGCTGGCGGGTAACCTTTGCAGGACTGGGAATTAACCTGGCTCTGGGGATTCTTTATACCTGGTCCATATTTAAAATGGCCATCAAGGATTCCATTGTCGCAAAGGACGGGCTCTTCAACTGGAGCCTGGCCTCTCTCAACGACCCCTACGCAGTCTGCTGCCTGGTGTTTGCCTTTGCCATGATTTTCGCCGGAAGGATCCAGGACCGGATCAGCCCGAGAATTACCGCGGTGATCGGCGGTATCCTGACCGGGTCGGGCCTGATCCTCATTGCTTTTTCCACCTCCTGGATTGTCTGGATACTGGGTTTTGGAATTCTCATGGGCCTGGGCCTGGGATTCGGCTATGCCTCTGCCACTCCGCCGGCCATCAAATGGTTCCCCCCGGCAAAAACCGGAATGATCGCAGGGCTGGTCGTGGCCGGATTCGGCCTGGCCTCGGTATATATTGCTCCCCTGGCCATTTATCTCATTGAAAGATTCGGCCTGAGCCAGTCCATGCTCATCTTCGGCGTGGCATTCATGATCATCGTATCTCTTTTGGCCCAGCTCCTGGTCAATCCCCCGGAAGGGTATGTTCCCGAGGGAAAGGCTAAGTCCGCTTCTGCCTCTGCTCCCAAACTCGTGGATTTTTCACCGGGCGAAATGATGAAAACCAGTGCCTTCTATAAACTCTGGATCATGTTCTGCGTGGGCTCGGGAGCCGGACTCATGATCATCGGCAGCGTGGCCGGGATGGCCAAACAGGGCATGGGTCAGCTGGCCTGGGTGGTTGTGGCCCTCATGGCCGTTGGCAATGCTTCTGGCCGGGTGGTCGCAGGCATTCTTTCCGACCGCATCGGCCGGGCAAACACCCTTTTTATCATGCTGACCTTCCAGGCTGCCGTGATCTCGTCCCTCATGTTCATCTCCCCGGATCAGGTCTTCTACCTGGTCCTGGCCGCCGCCCTGATCGGGTTCAACTACGGCACCAACCTCTCCCTGTTCCCCTCGGCCACAAAGGATTTCTTCGGACTCAAGAACTTCGGGGTCAACTACGGCCTGGTCTTTTCCGCCTGGGGTGTGGGCGGCTTTATCTTCCCGAGGGTATCCCAGATGATCGTGGCCTATACCAATAGTCCCAAGATGGCCTATCTCATGGCTGCCGGCCTGCTTGTGGTCGGTGCCATCCTGGCCGTTGTGACCAAGGCTCCGGGAGCGGAAGAGGAGACCGAACCTTTATTGGGAACACCTGCCCCTGCGGCAGCAACTGTTATTGAGAAAAACTGATCTTTTCTTGAATCCTGAATCTGTGATTAACTTTGTAAACTGACTTGAAAAGGAGATGATGATGAGCGAATTTAAATTTCACGCACCTGAGGAAGAGTACCGGAAAAACGCCTGGGTAAAGAGCATGGAAGAGTACAAGGCCTTGTATAAAAGGTCCATCGAAGACCCCGAAGGGTTCTGGGCGGAGATTGCCGAAGATTTTTACTGGGAAAAGAAGTGGGACAAGGTCAGGAACCATAATTTTCATATGTCCAAGGGACCCATTCTTATTGAATGGTTTAAAAACGCAAAGACCAATATCACATACAATTGCATTGACCGGCATCTTGCAACCCGGGGGGATCAGACCGCATTGATCTGGGAAGGCAATGCAGTGGGAGAAGATCTGGAGATCTCCTATAATCAGCTCCATGAAAAGGTCTGCCAGTTTGCCAATGCCCTGAAATCCAGGGGCGTGGGCAAGGGAGACCGGGTGGCCATCTACATGCCCATGATTCCGGAACTGGCCGTAACCATGCTGGCCTGTGCAAGGATCGGAGCCATTCACAGCATCGTGTTCGGCGGATTTTCAGCAGAAGCCCTGTCGGACCGGATTCTGGACAGCCTGTGCAAGGTCCTGGTCACCACGGACGGGGTCATGCGGGGGGCCAAGGCCGTACCCCTCAAGGGCAATGCCGACACAGCCCTGGAACTCTGCAAGGACAAAGGCCATGCCGTTGAAACCTGTTTCGTGGTCAAGCGGACCGGGTCGGACATTGAAATGAGAGAAGGCCGGGATATCTGGTGGCATGATGCAGCCAATGCCGAGTCTGCCGACTGCCCTGTGGAATGGATGGATGCCGAGGATCCTTTATTCATTCTCTATACCTCCGGGTCCACAGGCAAACCCAAGGGGGTTCAGCATAATGTGGGCGGCTATATGGTCTATACCGGAACCACGTTCAAGTACATCTTTGACTACCATGACGGGGATATCTATTGGTGCACCGCCGATATCGGCTGGGTCACGGGCCATTCCTATATCGTTTACGGCCCCCTGTCCCAGGGAGCCACCAGCCTCATGTTCGAGGGCGTGCCCAATTATCCGGATCCGGGCCGGTTCTGGGCCGTGGTGGACAAGTGGAAGGTCAACCAGTTCTATACCGCACCCACGGCCATCCGGGCCCTCATGGCCCAGGGAGAGGAATGGGTGGAGAAGTATAACCTCTCCTCTCTGCGGCTTTTGGGATCCGTGGGCGAGCCCATCAATCCCGAGGCCTGGAAGTGGTATCACAAGCACGTGGGCAAAGAGAAATGCCCCATAGTGGATACCTGGTGGCAGACGGAGACCGGGGGGATCCTGATTTCCCCCCTTCCCTATGCCATTGACCAGAAGCCGGGTTCTGCCACTCTGCCCTTCTTTTCAGTGAACCCTGTGATTCTCAACGAACAGGGCCAGGCCCTTGAAGGGGCCTGCGACGGGATCCTGGCCCTCAAAGAACCCTGGCCCGGTCAGATGCGGACGGTTTACAACAACCATGAACGGTTTGAAAAAGTCTATTTTGAGATGTTTGACGGGTACTATTTTGCCGGTGACGGCTGCCGCCGGGACGAGGATGGCTACTACTGGATCACGGGCCGGGTGGACGATGTCATCAACGTATCCGGACACCGGATGGGAACCGCGGAAGTGGAGTCTGCCCTGGTCAGCCACAAGGAGGTGGCCGAGGCCGCCGTGATCGGATTCCCCCATGACATCAAAGGCCAGGGCATCTACGCCTATGTCACCCTGAATGTCACCAGCGAGCCTTCCGATTCCCTGCTGGCGGAATTGAAAAATCATGTCAGAAAGGAGATCGGGCCCATTGCCACCCCGGACATCATCCATTTTGCACCGGCCCTGCCAAAGACCCGGTCCGGCAAGATCATGCGCCGGATCTTGCGGAAAATAGCCACGGACGAATTTGACCAGCTCGGCGATATTTCCACCCTGGCCGATCCCGAAGTGGTCGGTAATTTGATCGAGTGTCACAAAGAACTGACACAATAGACCCTGGCCCCGGCGCCCGTAAGGAGCCGGGACCTGTTTTGGTCCGGGGCTAGATCGGGGCCCCGGGCCAAATCGGGTCCATAAAATAGTTCTTTTCCTCCAGAAGACCGGAAGGGGTTGGCCCTTCCGGTCTTCAATATTTTTATCCGTATTTAAAAATGATTAAAATCAGGGGTTTTTCGCCCCGGAGCCCTTTACAAAAAGCATTTCATGGAATAATAATTGCGGTTATACCTGAACGGGCGATATCGATTGTGCTCAACGGGCACAGGATGGACTCTAAATATTTATAGTTAAAGGGTAGGGCAATGACAGATGAAAAGACAATAGCCGTTGTGGGACTGGGGTATGTGGGTCTGCCCCTTGCCGTAAATTTCGCAAGAAAATATAAGACCATCGGATTTGATCTGAAGCAGAGCATCGTTGAAAACTGCAAAATCCATGAAGACCCCACAGGGGAGGTGTCCAAGAAGGAGTTTGAACAGGCGGTCCATTTCACCCCCACCACAGACCCGGCAATGATGTCGGATGCGGATTTTATCGTTGTGGCCGTGCCCACCCCCATTGACAAGGCCAGAAGACCCGATCTTTTTCCCGTGGAAAGTGCATCCAGAACCGTGGGTAAGGTCATGAAAAAAGGCTCTGTGGTTATTTTTGAGTCCACGGTATACCCGGGGGTCACCGAGGATATCTGTGTGCCTATTCTTGAAGAAGAATCCGGGATGAAATGGAAGCAGGACTTCCATGTGGGATACTCTCCGGAGCGGATCAATCCCGGGGACAAGGAACATACCCTGACCACCATTGTCAAGGTGGTATCCGGGGACGATGAATCCACTCTGGAGCAGGTGGCCGGTCTCTACGAGGCCATTGTCACTGCCGGGGTTCACCGGACAAAGACCATTAAAGAGGCCGAGGCGGCCAAGGTGATTGAAAATACCCAGAGGGATCTGAATATCGCCCTGATGAACGAGCTCTCCCTGATATTTGACCGCCTGGGCATTGATACGAAAAACGTATTGGAAGCGGCCGGGTCCAAGTGGAACTTCTTAAAGTTCACCCCGGGTCTGGTGGGGGGGCACTGCATCGGGGTGGATCCCTATTACCTGACCTTTAAGGCCGAGTCCGAGGGGTATCATCCCGAGGTTATCCTGGCCGGCCGGCGGATCAACGACAATATGGGGCGGTTTGTGGTGGAAAAGACCGTGAAGATGATGATCCAGCAGGGACGTCATGTCAAGGAGACCCGTGTGGGTGTCCTGGGACTGACCTTTAAGGAAGATTGTCCGGATTTAAGAAATACCCGGGTGGTGGATATCATCCAGGAGCTGGATTCATACGGGTGTGAGGTCCTGGTCCATGATCCCATGGCCGATCCCAAGGAGGCCCTGGAGTATTACGGGGTGAACCTGCGTTCCTGGGAGGAGTTAAAAGACCTGGGGGCGGTCATCCTTGCCGTTCCCCATGAATGGTACAGGAAGAGATCCGTGTCAGACTTTGTCGGGCGCCTGGGTGAAAACGGATGCCTGGTGGATGTGAAGTGTATGCTCGACCCGGAAGAGGTCAGGCAGAATGGTGTGAGTTTCTGGAGGTTGTAAAGCAGCCTAAAGCTGAAAGCGAAAAAGTTACGCCGTACAAACTAAAAGAGTAAAAAAATGAGTTTTGAAAAATTGCAGGACAGATTAAATGGAGAATCCTTTTCCTGGCTGATAACCGGATGTGCCGGGTTTATCGGGTCCAATCTCCTGGAAACCCTGCTGAATCTCGGCCAGAAGGTAACCGGCGTGGATAATTTCTCCACCGGGTTCCAGCATAACCTGGATCAGGTAAAGGCTGCTGTCGGGCCGGAAAAATGGAAAAATTTCAGGTTTATCCAGGGAGACATCACCCGGTTCGAGATCTGCCAAAAAGCCTGCACCGGCCAGGATTATGTGCTGCACCAGGCGGCCCTGGGATCGGTCCCAAGATCTGTTGCCGATCCCCTGACCACCAATGAGAACAATATCACGGGCTTTTTAAACATACTTACGGCGGCAAGGGATGCCAAAGTCAGGCGGTTTGTCTATGCCGCTTCCAGCTCCACCTACGGCGACCACCCCGGACTTCCCAAGAAAGAGGATAAGATCGGCAAGCCCCTTTCGCCTTATGCCGTGACCAAGTATGTAAATGAGCTTTATGCAGAGGTGTTTTCCTCCACCTATGGGTTTAAGACCATCGGCCTGAGGTACTTCAATGTGTTCGGCCGGCGCCAGGATCCTTTTGGGGCCTATGCCGCCGTGATCCCCCTCTGGTTCGCCTCCATGGTCCGGGAAGAGGAGGTCTATATCAACGGAGACGGCGAGACCAGCCGGGATTTCTGTTATATTGACAATTGCGTCCAGGCCAATTTGCTTTCCGCCCTGGCAGGGGACGAGGCCGCCGATGAGGTGTACAATGTGGCCTTTGGGGAAAGGACCAGCTTAAATGAGCTCTTTGTCATGATCAAGGACCGGGTGGTCCGTGCATATCCCCGGTGCGCAGGCCTCAATCCCGTTTTCCGGGACTTCAGGGCCGGAGATGTCAGGCACTCCCTGGCAGATATATCAAAGGCAGGCAAGCTTCTGGGATACAAACCTCAATTTTCTGTCGGCCAGGGACTCGACCTGGCGGCAGAGTGGTATATGGAGAATCTTTCATGTTAAAAGACGGAGAAAAAGGAGTGATCCGGCAGAGGGGCAAGGATGAACCCAAATACGCCATTGCCCCCCACCTGCCCTGCGGACTGGTCAATCCGGATCAGTTGCGCAGAATTGCAGATGCTGCGGAACAATACGGGGTCCCTGCATTAAAAATCACCAGCGCCGCCAGGATCGCCATGATCGGGATTGAAGAAGGCCAGGTGGATGAGATCTGGAAAAAATTGGGCATGGACCCGGGGCAGGCAACAGGGCTCTGCGTCAGGAGCATCAAGGTCTGCCCGGGAACTCAATTCTGCCGGCTGGGCAAGCAGGACAGCCTGGCAATGGGTCTGGAACTGGACAGGATCTACCATGGAATGGTTTTGCCCAGCAAGATGAAGATGGGGGTCAGCGGGTGCAAGATCCAGTGCGCAGAAAACTGCATCAAAGATATTGCTTTATACGGAACCCAGGATGGGTGGACCCTTACCATCGGCGGGAACGGCTCGGCCCGTCCCCGGCTGGCCGACCTTCTTGTTGAAGATCTCTCCTTTGAAGATGCCAAATCCATGGTGGCCCGGGTGGTTGAGTACTATCGGGAGAACTCAAAGCGGGAGCGCATGGGAAGGATGGTCGACCGTCTGGGCCTGGATACCATTAAACAAGACCTTGGTTTATGACGAGTCCCGTTTGATTTTCGGACAAAACCGCAGGAGGAATTTCTCAGGCCCTCGCGGTTTTCCCGGACAATTGCCGCCCCTTTATCAATAATCGCAAATGGACTGATCCACACTCCTGGGAACCCCTTCATAAGGGGTCCATTTATTGGATCGGTATGCATCCTGCCCTCTCATGTGCTTGAGAATCTCGATACTGGTTTTATACCCCTTGTACATTCTGCACATATCCATGGCCATGCCGCAGATCAGGGCCACGGCCTGGACCAGGGTGATATCGTTGTAGGAGAATTCCCAGTGTTCCTTGGTGTAGACCCGGAGGGCACCGATGACTTTATCGTGGCTGATGATGGGAACCCCGAGCAGGGAGACGATTCCCTCTTTTCGGGCCTGGTCAGGGTATTGGATCCTGGGATCATCCATGACATCGTAAATGGCAACGGGTACCGCATCCTTGGCTTCCTTGATGGTCTGCATAAAGTGAATGGGACCCTTGTTGAGATACTCCTCGCTCAACCCGTATGATGCCACAAGTCCCAGTTCCCGGGTGTCGCGGTCGACCAGGAAAATCGAACAGCCTTTTGCCTTAAATGCTGTTTTTACGCTTTCCGCCGTTATCAGTGCAACATCTTCCGGATCCTTGCACTGGGAAATGGCTGTGGTGACCTTGATAAGGGTGTCGTAGTACATGGCGTGTTTGTCCATCTGGGCCTCCTTTGGTTGAAATTATAAGATCCGGCTCCGGGCAGAAACGCCTGCTCCGGGCCATGGGCAATCCGGAAAACAATTTTTAAGAGAGGCTGAAAATCAGGACAAGCCGGTCAGGGAAAAGGCAAATGAGACAGGATGGAACTCATTCATAAGGATGGAATAAGTATAGTCCAATCCCCTAAAAGAGTCAAAGGGTTTTGATAAAGCAACAAGAAGACTTAACCGCAAAGAGGGTGCCTGGGGCCTTTTCGAAAATGTTCGGGACAGGCATTGGAAAGCTTGCCTAGGCCGAACCATAATTGATATAGTCTCTGAAGTGGTATGGTAAACTTTTGGAGATTTATTCCGGTGTTTTTTATGCTCCGGATTTATGACCCGTCCGCCATGCAAAACGGGTACAAGGCTGTTTCAATAATGTCTGTTTCCGTTTTTATGATTATATAAAGAATCAGAGGAGTACAAAAGTGAAAGCCCTTGTCATTGCCGCCCACGGCAGCAGGAAAAAGGAAACCGCCCTGGAGGTTGAAGCCCTGGTGGAAAGACTGGCAAAAAAGGCAGCAGATGAGTTCCATTTTGTGGAACATGCTTTTCTGCAGTTTACAGAGCCGGGTCTGGAAGAGGTCATGGAAACCCTGGTTCAAAGAGGGGCAAAAAAAATTTTCATTTTTCCTTTTTTCATTGCCGTGGGCACCCATGTTCTTCAGGATCTGCCGGAATGCATTGAAAAGGCCCAAAAGACCCATCCAGGTGTGGATTTCATTATCACCCGGCATCTGGGGGCCCTTGAATCCATTGAGGATGTCATCCTCAATGAAGTCAGGGAAGGGGTACCCCGGCCGGAGGGGGAAAGGGCAGATTGAAACCAAATGAAAAAGAGGTCCGTGGCCGGGACATGGATAAAAAGATCATCGTGGTAAAAACAGGAAATACATTTGCGTCCATGAAATCAAGGTACGGAGATTTTGAAGACTGGATTTCCAGGGGCCTTGGGGTGGAACCGGAAATGATCCGGGTGGTCAATGCCAGCGGGCATGAGCCTTTGCCCGGAAAAAAGCAATGTATGGGGGCCGTGGTTGCCGGATCCCATGCCATGGTCACCGATGACCTGGACTGGAGCCTTGTCCTGGAAAACTGGCTCCGGGAGATGGTTGAGGCCGGGGTTCCGATTCTGGGGATCTGCTACGGCCATCAGGTCCTGGCCCGGGCCATGGGAGGGCAGGTGGATTATCATCCCCGGGGAATCGAGATCGGCTGTGTGGACATCAAACAGACCCGTGAAGAGGATCCTCTTTTTCATGGATTTCCTGAGATATTCAAGGCCCATGTCTGCCATTCCCAGACCGTGGTGTGTCTGCCGGCCCATGCCGTTCACATGGCCGGGAATGATTTTGAGCCCCACCATGCATACAGGCTTGGGGATAGAGCATGGGGCGTGCAATTTCATCCCGAGTACGACAGGCCCATCATGAAGGCCTATGTTGAGTATATGCAGGCCAAGATTGAGGCCTCAGGCCGTGATCTAAAACCGATTTTGGACGGGATTGAAGAAACTCCCCATGCATTGAAAATTCTGGAAAGATTCGGCCGCCTCTGCCTGGCCTGACACCGGGAGAGAGAACCCCTCTGGCCGGTTCACCGGTTCAGGCTCCAGTCATAGGGGAGAAAATCAAGTTTGATCTCTTTTCCCCCATCCAGGTTTTCTTTGAGTTCTCCCCGGGCATATTGCCGGATAAAACCAAGGGGATTGTCGTTAAAGTCTTCCCGGAACCAGTCAAAGATCCTGCTGGCAAAGAGGGTGGTGCCCCGGAGGGTATTGCGCCTGGGATCGTTGATAAAGGCAGTTGCCTGGTCGTCAAGCTGGGTTTCCAGGGTTTTTCCCTCATAGGGGACGTTGAGCAGGGCAGGGCAGCTTTTAGAGGCGCAGTTAACCGCAAAGTGAACCCTGGGATCCTTGAAAAAAGGCCTTAAAATATCATGCTCCACCTGATCCAGGGAGAGTTTCCGGCCGTTGAGGGAGATGAACTTCCGGCTCCAGGGGCCGGAGAAAAATGAACCGATTTCCTTGATGGAATTGATGCCCGGATACTCGGTCAATACCAGTTGAATGGTGGCCGCATTGTACAGATTGATGTAAAAAGCGAACCTGCCGCTCCGGGAAAGAGATTCAAGGTCGGTCCGGCTCAGAAGCTCAAGGTACTCGTCCAGACGTTTTTCATCCTGTTTAAACCCGTCATAGTCGACCCGGCCCCTGAATACATGTTTTTTGAGCAGACCGGCATAGATGCGGTTGTCCACGCCTGCCGGGCAAGGTCCCGGAAAAGCCAGGAACAGGACCATAAAAAACAGGACAGACGCACCGGCCTTTTTGTAAAATGAAATTGGATTGCCCATGGATCCCTCTCTAGAAAAATTAAGGATTGACAGAGAGATTACTTCATGTCCGTATAATTCTCAATTCTCAATTCTCAATTCTCAATTCTCAATTCTCAATTCTCAATTATATCACCCCGAATCCCGCAATCAGGTTGAGGCCCCCGTGAAAAATTATCCTGGACCTAAGCTGTTTCAGACTTAATTCCTTCCGGGTCCGGTGATCCGGACAAAGGATGCCCAGGCGCCACCCCTTAAAATCCCGGGTCAGTTTTTGGCCGATCTCATGGTAAAAATCATCCGCGTTCTGCCCCTGGCCAAGCCGTTTTCCATAGGGTGGATTCAGGAGAATCACACCTTTTTGAAGAGACGGACGGGGCATGATATCAAAAAAATCAATTTTTTCAGCCCGGATGGAATTAAGAAATTCATGGGCGGAAATATTGGCCCTGACCGCATCCACCGCCCTGGGATCAAGATCCGAAGCAAAGATTTCCGGCTCCCGGGACAGGATAAATTTTTCCTTGGCCTTTTTTTTTAGGTGATTAAAATTTTCAGGCCGGAAACCGGGCCAGGCCTCAAAGGCAAACGACCTGAAAAACCCCGGCGGCACCCGGGATCGGATCATGGCCGCTTCAATGGAAAATGTCCCGGACCCGCACATGGGATCCACCAGGATGTCTCCCCCATGAAAGCCGGATTCCTTGAGAAGGGCAAAGGCAAGGGTTTCCCGTAAAGGGGCCGAGATCACGTGGCCTTTGATCCCCCGCCTGTGCAGAAGGGCCCCGGACATGTCCAGGGAAACCTGGAAACGGTCATTTTCAGCACGGATCATCAGGGTCTGGATACTGCCGCTTTCCTGGGGTGCCCCTGTGCTCAGCCTGGACTGAATAATGGGCCGGCACCTCTGGGCAATGGCATCGGAATGAAAGAGCCTTGATTTTTTACAGCTCACCTGGATCCGGATGTCTGCATCGGAAGGCAGGAACAGCTCCCAGTCAACGGAGGAGATGCTTTTTTCCAGGGCCGGAAAATTCGCAGCCTTGAAAGAGGCCAGTCTCAGTAGCAGCCTGGATGGGCTCCGGAGATGGAGATTGGCCAGATATCCTGCCTCAAGCCTACCTTCAAAGGCGACCCCGCCCTTTACCACCCGGGGATTGAGGATTGGATCTCCCAGTTCATCCATTTCAGATCTGCAGAGGGACTCAAGTCCGGGGGAGCATACGGCAAAAAATTCATGCTGTCTGGCAATGATCCGCCGCTTTACCCTCTTTTCAAAGGCAGATGGATTTTTACTCAAAGACATTGTTGGCCATCCGGATGGACTCAAAATAATAACCCGGCAGTTTCGTTTCTATGGCCTTCCCGGATATGGCCCTGAAAATATCCTTGCTCCACTCCCCTTTTTCAAAAGAGGTGATGAGTTTCAACATCGTATTAAAACTTTTTACCCTGCCGAGAAGGGCCTCATTCATCTTCTGTGAGAATCCGAGCACCTTTATGATATCTTCCATTGTATGATCCAGCATGGCATCCATGAAAGAAAAAAGCCCGAGGGTAAAAAGTTCATCGTCGGAGAACTCCGTATGGAGTATGGATCCGAGTTTTTCACACATCATGGCTCTGACCACGGATCGCCTGGCCAGCTCATTGGGTTTGTCCTTGTTCAGATCGGATACGGCAATGACGCTGATGAATTTTTTTAATTCATCCACCCCCAGATAGGTGATCCCATCTTTGATGGTGTGAATGGGGTTGGGGCGTTTAAAATAGGCTGAATTTAAAAATTTGAGCAGTTTATAGGAAATGGAAACATCATTTTTGATCAGGGACTCGACTTTTCTTATATCCAGGTTCTCATACTGAAGTTCATTGATCAGACGGAGTTTGGTCACCTGGTTGAGAGAAATGTCTTTTTTGGAGAGCATTTCAGGTCTGGAGAAAAAATAGCCCTGAAACAATTGAAAGCCCATGTCCCGGGCCCGGGCATAATCTTCATGGGTCTCCACTTTTTCTGCCAGAAGAGTTGTTTTTTGATCCGTTTTAATCTTTTCTGCCATCTTGTAAATATCTTCCCTTTTGGAATACTTGAAATCCACCTTGATGATATCACTTATTTCCACCAGGGGGGCGTATTTTTTGTGATCTGAAAAATCGTCCAGGGCAATTCGATATCCCTTTTTTTTCATCTGATGAAGTGCATGTATGATCCCGGATGAGGGTTCAACATCTTCCAATACTTCTATAATGATATGGCGGGCAGGGAAAAGCAGGGCGGTCTTCTGTGTGATCAGTTTTTCGGTGAAATTGATAAACCCGGGCCTGTTTCTCAGGATCTCCATGAGTTCAAAGGAGAAAAAGGCATTGGACAGGACGTTTGAGGTGGCAATATCTCCTTCAATGCCCGGGAATGCGTTTTCCAGCCTGTCCCTGAATAAAAGCTCATAGCCAAAAACTTTTAGCTGGGTATCAAAAATTGGCTGTCTTGCAACAAATATCTCCATTTTAATTCATCCCAATCGATCAGAATATTAAATGATTTTTACGTTGCACTGCCCTGGCACAGTATAACCATTATTTCAAAATAAAAAACCGGATCCCCCCTAAAAAAGGTAATCCGGTTGCAACGGCATACTATTTTTTGTCTGCAATCCGGCTATCTTTTTTAAGACCCGTGACTTTCCGTCCTTGCCTCGCGGCAAGTTTGGCTTTTAAAAGTTAAGACGACAAAATTCTACGCGTTTTCAAAGATTTGTCAATGAATTTTATGTTTTGGCAGGATTTGAACCCAAATCGGCCGCTTTCTGCCCCTTGGCGGGGTCCGGCAGAATCCCGAAAGGAAAATCAGAAGGACTTTCCGCAGCAGGATCCCGGGCCGGCGCACCCGGATGCCTGTCCCGGTGTGGAGCCGCAGCAGGCCGTGTCCTTCAGGCCGGGCATGCTGTTTTTTGAGGGACCTGACATGGAAGAGTGGGCGGCCATGAGTTTTTTTAGGTTCTGGCTGCCGCAATGGGAGCAGGTCGGCAGGTCTGATCTGTCGATCACCAGAACTTCACTTTCTTTTCCACACGCCTTGCATTGAAAATCATACAGGGGCATAAGATGTCTCCTATTATGGTGTTTGGAGCCCCGGCCGCATCCCCCAGGGGACAGGGTAGGTATGGAGAGAAAGGGGGGCGGCAACGGGGCTCCAGGGGAAGCCGATGGCTGAATCTACCAGTGACCGTCTACATTGGCTCCGTCGGCATATGTAAATTTTCCTTTGTTGAATTGTTCAATCACCCCGCTGACGGTTCCGTCGGCGTCGTTGGCGACCTTGATCCCTGCGGCATCAAGGGTTTTAAAGGCATTGGGTCCGCAGAATCCCGTCAACAGAACCTTGGCGCCTTTTTCGCTGATACTGGAGGCCGCCTGGATGCCGGCGCCCTTGAAGGCATTTTTATTGTTCTCGTTGTCAATGACCTCAAATTCTTTTGTGTCGGTATCCACGACAATGATATATGAAGCCCGGCCGAACCTGGGATCCACCTGGGCATCCAGGCCCCGGCCCTTGGATGTTATGGCAATCTTCATCTTGCTGTCCTCATGTATATAGAGTAGGTGTTCTTTTCCCTATTGGCCTCCGCCTCCGCCGCACACCTGGTCATTGCGGATCTCCGGCAGCTTGCCCTGGATCAGGTCCATGACCACAGGTTCGATCTCGGCCCTTTCGGCATCGTGGAATACGTCAATTCCGACCTGGCGGAAGCCCATGAGGGGCCTCATGCCGATGCCGCCCACGACCAGGGCATTGACCCTGTTCTCGGACAAGAGGTTGACCGGGACCATGCAACCGCCCTGGACGTGTTCCTGGTTGGCAAGGGTGGAGATCTTGGTGATTTCACCGTCTGTCACATCCACCAGGGTAAAAACATCGCAATGTCCAAAATGTCCTGCCCGGGTTCCTTTAAGTCCGCCTTCCCCGTTGGAAGGGATGGCAATTCTACCATTTTTCATCTCGTACAACTCCTGTGTTTAAACGGTTTTTACATTATTCTTTCAAGTTTCATGGCTGAACTTTCCATTACTTTCTGCCATATGTCTTTGACAGCCTTTGCTGCCATGGAATCCTCATTGGTTTCCATGATGGTTTTTCCCTGGACCATGGCCCGGGTAAATTCCGGATCAAAGGGGATCCTGCCGGCAAGCCCCAGGTTTTTCTCTTTTGCAATTTTTTCAATGATCAGGCCCTGATCCGGATTGAGATCGAACTTATTGATACAGACCATGGCCGGAATTTTGAAATGGGCGGCCAGCCGGGTCACCCTTTCCATGTCATGGACTCCGGACACCGTGGGCTCCGTTACGATGAGCACGGAACTTGCCTGTCCGATACTGGCAATAACAGGGCAGCCGATTCCCGGAGGGCCGTCCGTCAGTATGAGGTCAATGTGCTGATTTCTTGCCCTTTTTTTCGCTTCTTCCCTGACCAGGGCCACCAGCCGGCCTGAGTTTTCCTCGGCGATCCCTAACCGGGCGTGGACCATGGGGCCGAATCTTGTTTTGGAGACAAACCACTGGCCGCAGGTTTTTTGGGGAAAATCCACGGCCTGTTCCGGGCACATGTCTACACATACTCCGCATCCCTCACAGTCAATGGGGTCCACCACGGGCCGTCCTGTCCGGTCCTCTTGAATGGCGTTAAACCGGCAGAGTTCCATGCACAGGCCGCATTGACTGCATTTGTCGGCAAGGATGAAGGCCTCGTTCCCTCCTACAAAATCGGTCGTTTTAAGGATTTCAGGGGCCATGAGAAGATGGAGGTCGGCTGCGTCCACATCTGCGTCACAGAGCATCATATTGTCTGCCAGATTTGCAAACGCACCGGTCAGGCTTGTTTTCCCGGTTCCCCCTTTTCCGCTTAATATGACAAGCTCTTTCATTGGACAGAATTCCTTTTTTCAGCTATTTCTTTGATCCGCTCCAAGAGCCCTGAGAATTTTTCTCTGTATTCCGGAAGAGCCGATACGATGAGTTCTCCCCGGGAATAGGCTTCTGCAATCCGCCTGTCAAAAGGGATTTCCATGAGAATGGGGATATCTTCCCTTTGGGCATAGGCTTTTACGTCATCATTGCCCATGCCGGCCCTGTTGATGATGATGCCGTGGGGAATGCCCAGCAGTTTGACCGCCTCCACTGCCAGGGTAAGGTCATGGAGGCCGAATGGTGTGGGTTCTGTGACCAGGACCACAAGGTCAGCCCCTTTCATGGAGGTGATGACCGGGCAGGAGGTTCCCGGAGGGGCATCAATGATATTGATTTTTTCCGGATCCGTATAGGTCCTGACCTGTCTGATAATGGGAGGGGCCATGACCTGGCCGATGTCCATGAGTCCGTGGACAAATTTGATTCTCTTTTCTTTGCCCGGATCGGCCGTTCCATTTACCCGTGAGGTCTTGATCCATCCTTCCTGGATGACGCCCAGGCTCCTTTTCTTTTCTTTTACGGCATTTTCTGGGCAGACGGCGGTACAGCCGCCGCAGGAGTGGCAGAGTTCGGGAAAGGTCACAACGCTCTTTGCCACAACGGCAATGGCCCCGAACCGGCAGATGTCCATGCATTTTTTGCAATGGGTGCATTTTTCAGTATCAATTTCAGGAACCGGGGCAATCACCTCTCTGGTTTCAAAGATTTCAGGCTTTAAAAACAGATGGGAATTGGGCTCTTCCACGTCACAGTCGAGGATCTGGGCCTGATATCCGATGGTTTGGGCAAGGTTGGTGCTTACAAGGGTTTTTCCGGTGCCCCCCTTCCCGCTGGCGATGCTGATGATCATCTCTTGGGTATGTCCTTTTTGTAGAAAATTTATTTTCAGCCGGTCAGGTCAAGGATCTTTTTTACACAGGAGATTAACTCTTGCGCGTCCTTTTCTCCCGGGTGTCCGGGAAGCTGCATCAATACCCCTAGCCCTTCGAAATAATCGTGGAATTCCTCAGGGGCAAGGGAACTGACCGGAACGCAGTTGATCATGGGATTGGTCATGATCGCCTTTTCCACCAGTTGTTTAGGGGTCATGTCCACCAGGTGTTCATCCACAATTAACAAATCTATTGTTTTTTTATCCGTGCACATGGCAAGACAGGCTTTGCCCGAGTCGGCCCATTCAATCACAAAATTATTTTTTTCCAGGACCGGTTCAATATCTGAAAAGTTTTTCCGGTTCCCGGCCGCGATTACGGCTTGTTTCATATTCAGGTTCTCCAATTATCAGGGCCTGCGCCAAGCCTCTGATGAAGTTAAATTCAATCGCACCCATACCCTATAGCAAGACCTGTGCCATGGGGATATTAGAACGATTTTTCAGGTTCAAGTAATTGAAATTATATTATTTAATTTAATTGAAGAAAGGGGGGTGCCCATTCCATGGACAGAAAGAGACGCATAAATGCGACCCGTGGTATTGCAGGAGAATCTGCCCCTGCCCGATGGGCAGGGGCAGATAGGGTCAAAGGATCATAATTTGCCGTGGGCGCAGCGGATCAGGTCAATGGTGCTTTCCCAGGAGATGCATTCATCAGTGATGGAAACCCCGTACTTGAGCTGGTCTGCTCCGCAGGTGCCGTCCTGCCGCCCCTCAAAGAGATTGCTTTCCAGCATCAGTCCGATGATCCGGTCATTGCCCTGGAGCCGCTGGTCCAGGGAGCTTTTGAAAACAAAGGACTGGCCCGTGTATTTCTGGCCCGAGTTGTCGTGGGAACAGTCGATCATGATCCCGTCCAGAAGATCTTTCGCCCGGAGCTGGTCCTGGGCTTTCCCCACGGAAATGGGATCATAGTTGGGGGTAGGGCCTCCCCTGAGGACGATGTGTCCGTATTGATTGCCCGTGGTGCTGACCACGGATGAGACTCCGTTGGGGTCAATTCCCAGAAAATGCTGGGGGGCCGAGGCCGCCTGCATGGCATTTACCGCAACCGTGAGGCTGCCGTCCGTGCTGTTTTTGAATCCCACGGGCATGGAAAGGCCCGAGGCCATTTCCCTGTGGGTCTGGGATTCAGTGGTCCGGGCGCCGATGGCCACCCAGGAGAGAAGTCCGGCAATGTACTGGGGAGTGATCGTATCCAGGATTTCCGTGGCCGTGGGCAGGCCCATCTTATTGATATCAATGAGCAGGGATCTGGCCTTTCGCAATCCTGCATCCACATTATAGGTGGAATCCAGGAAGGGATCATTGATCAGGCCCTTCCATCCCACCGTGGTCCGGGGTTTTTCAAAGTAGACCCGCATTACCAGTTCGATCTTGTCCTTGATCTCTTCCCTGAGGTCCTTCATCTTCCCGGCAAACTCAAGGGCGGCATCGATATCATGGATGGAGCAGGGGCCGGCAATGACGAGTAGCCGTTTGTCCTTTCCCTGGAGGATGTTTTCAATGTCCCTGCGGCCTTTGATAACGGTCTGGGCCGCATCATCGTCCACCGGGAGTTCCTCTTTCATCCGGGAAGGGGAAGTAAGGGGTTTGAATTCCTTTACATTGACGTCATAGGTCTGTTTCATGGCGGTTTCCTTTTTTTGTCAGGCTTGCTTGGTCCGCCCGGGGGGAGAGAAGAAGAGTTTAAGCCCCAGGCGGTGTCTGCCTGCGGCTTAAATTAAAGATTAAATCAGCGCAATACAGGCAGATCGGGTATAAAAATAATACCAAAAATAAAATCTGTCTGTTTTGCAAAAATTCATCGGGTCTGGCTCCTTGTTTTAAAACAGGTAGAACACAATTCAGAATCCGTGTCAACCACTAAAACGGTTCTTGGCTCAATAAGAAACCAAACCCTCATGAAAACCTAAATCTTATCTCATATTTGGAGTGCTAGTCTTAGGCCCAACGTAAACCTGAAAACCAAGCGAGAGGATAGATAATGACCTGTGCGGATCTGCATCTTCATTCATGTTACTCCAAACACCCTGCGGAGTGGTTTCTGAAGAGACTGGGGACCCAGGAGTCCTATACGGACATTGATTTCCTATACCGGTCTGCCAAGGAACGGGGCATGTCCTTTGTCACGCTGACAGACCACAACACCATCCAGGGCGCCCTTGAACTCCACCGACGGTATCCGGAAGATACCTTTGTCAGTGTGGAGGTGACCGCCTATTTCCCTGAGAACGGATGCAAGGTCCATGTCCTGGTATATGATATTGATGAAGATCAGTTTAAAAAAATCGAGGCCGTCCGGACCAATATCTACGATTTGCGGGAGTTTCTGCTTGAACAAGAGATCGTCCATTCCCTGGCCCACGCCACCTATAGTGTAAATGAGCGCCTCAATGCAGATCTTGTGGAAAAATTGCTGCTGCTGTTCAACACATTCGAGGGGGTTAACGGCGCCAGAAGCCCTTATTATGCAAAAAAATGGATGAAGCTGCTGAAAGAACTCACCCCCGGGGATATGGATCGGCTTTCAGCCAAACACGGGATCAAGCCCCATGGCCCGGCCCCCTGGTCCAAGGGAATCACGGCAGGTTCCGACGACCATGCCGGCCTTTTTCAGGCCCTGACCTTTACCCGGGGACCCCAATGCAGAGATCCCAAAACATTCCTGGCAGCCGTCCGGAACGGGCAGACCCGGGCAGAGGGAAGAAGCCATGATTTTAAAACCTTTGCCTTTTCCATTTACAAGATCGCCTATGATTTTTCCAAACACAAGACCAGCGCGGATTCCCATGATCTCTTCAATATGATCAGCTCCATCCTCTTTGATCAGAACGGGGCATTGATTGCCAGTGCCCTCATCCCCAAGGATCAGAATACGCCATCGGAAGGGGCGGCCGGGGAGAAAAACCCCGAATCCCTGATGCTCGAATTCATGGAGGCCATTGCCAGGGATCTTGCCGATACCGGCGGTTCAGATATGGACACCAAGTTCAACCGGATCTATGCCAGCCTCTCCTCCCTGGTGGACAACTACTTTGTCATGGTCATGGATTCCATGGCCGATGCCGTTGATAAACTTTCCCTGGTCTCTTTTCTGAAAAATCTTTTTGCCTCTCTGCCCTTTTTCTTCTTGTCCACCCCCTTTGTCACCAGTGTTCGCCACCTTACCCGGGACAGGATCATCATCAACCGCCTCAGGGAACAGATGGACAAGCCCGAAGCCCCCTCGGGAAAGCGGGTGCTCTGGTTCACCGATACCATCCACGATCTGAACGGGGTATCGGCCAGCCTCCGTCAGATCGCCTGGCATGCCCACAGGACCGACCGGAATCTCACCCTGGTCACCTGCCATCCCGGCAGCGATAAAATCCAGGCACTGCCCCCCAATGTCATGAACCTGGACAGCGTCTATTCCTACAGGCCTGAACTCTATACCTCCTATACCATGTACTTCCCCTCTCTTCTCAAGGCCATTGACAGGATCAGCACCTGCAACCCGGAAAGGGTGATCATCTCCACCCCCGGTCCCGTGGGACTGCTGGGGCTGATGGCGGCCCGGATGCTCAATATTCCCAGCACCGGGGTCTATCATACGGACTTTAAAACCCAGCTGGACCTGACCATTAAGGATCACACCCTTTCTTCCCTCATCTTCCAGTATGACCGGATGTTTTTTACCATGATGGATGAGATCCGGGTGCCTTCCATGGCCTACGTGGACATTTTAAACCAGCGCGGTTATCCAGGGGAAAAGCTCAAGATCTTTGAGCGGGGAATCAATACCTCGCTTTACAGGTACCGGGAACAGGGGAACCATGAAAAAGCAGATTCCCAAGAGCCGGAATTCACCCTGGTCTGGGCCGGACGGGTGAGCCACGATAAAAATATCGCCTATCTCCTAGAGGTATTTGAACTGGCCCGGAAGGAAATCCCCGGAATCCGGCTGGTCATGGCCGGTCACGGTCCGGATTACGATTATTTTAAAGAGATCACCGCAGGAATCAAAAACGTGGAAATGAAGGGCAGGGTCCCCTATGAAAAGCTTCCCGGGTTTTATAGTGCCGGAGACCTCTTTGTCTTTCCCTCCACCATGGACACCTTCGGCATGGTGGTCCTGGAGGCCCAGGCCTGCGGCCTCCCCGGTCTGGTCACCGACATCGGCGGCCCCCAGGAAATTGTGGAGAACGGGGTTACCGGTAGCGTTCTCTCCCTTGCCAGAAGGCAGGACTGGGTCTCTGCCATCCAGGCCCATGCCCGCCGGAAAGCCGAGAACCCGGAAGAGTACAGGGCCTATAAAAAGAAGATCAGCCGGAAGGTCCATACCCAGTTCTCCTGGGAAAAGGCCCTCACCGATATGATTGACCTGCCCAACCGCTCCATCTGCATCCGGGGCGAAGCCCTGTACGCAAAGTCCGCATGATGAATGTTCTGCCGGCCGCAGCCGAACGGCTCAAGAGAAAATGGCGTCAGAAACTCATCCGGAGCCTGCCCGGACAGGTGGTGATCCAGGTCACGGACAAGTGCAATGCCGCCTGTCCCCAGTGCGGCATGCGGATCTCCTCTGATTTTACCCGAAAGAGCCTGGCCAGGGAAGATGTGTTCAAAATCATTGATGCTGCCGGGGATCGGGGCGTCAAGGCGATTTCCTTTACCGGGGGAGAGCCCCTTCTTGTGCTGGATGATCTGTGTGCCTATATGGACCGGGCAGGAGAGAATGGGATTCCCTTTATCCGTACCGGCACCAACGGATTTTTATTCCGGGGCAGCCCCAAGCCAGGATTCCGGGACAGGATAGGGAAGCTGGCCCGGCAGGTTGCTGCCACACCGGTGAGAAATTTCTGGATCAGCCTGGATTCCTGTGATTCAAAAATCCACGAAAGAATGCGGGGATTTAAAGGCATCGTGGAGGGCATTGAAAAGGCCCTGCCCATTTTTCACGATGAGGGCCTTTATCCTTCGGCCAACCTGGGGATCAATAGGAACCTGGGAGGAGACCTGACCCGGAATCTGGACCCAAGAGATTATTCTGATCCGAAAGATTACGAACAGGCCTTATACAAGGCCTATTCCAAAGGATTTTCAAAATTCTACAAGAAGGTCATTGAGCTGGGGTTCACCATTGCCAATGCCTGTTACCCCATGAGCGTGGACCCGGACCAGGAAGACCTGGAAGCGGTTTATGCCGCCACCTGCTCCGAGAACATTGTCCGATTCTCGCAAAAAGAAAAAAAGATGATTTTCAAGGCCCTGAAGGATACCATCCCCAGTTTCAGGGAAAAAATCCGGATATTCACGCCCCTGGCATCCCTGGACGCCCTGATCCGGGAATACGGCGGCAAAACCGCTAGCTCTTTTCCCTGCCAGGGCGGACTCAACTACCATTTCATCGATTCCCAGACCGGCAATACCTTTCCCTGCGGATACAGGGGAGGGGAGAATTTCGGGAAATACTGGCATCTTAACGGAAAGACCCGGGATCTCCAGCCCGACTGCCGGCTCTGCGACTGGGAGTGTTTCCGCGACCCTTCGGAACTGGCAGGACCGGTCCTGGACCTTTTTTCCTCTCCCTTGGGCCTGGTCAAAAAAACCGCCCGGGACCCTTTGGGAGTGAAAACCTGGGCCCGGGATCTTCTCTACTACCGGGCCTGCGGCTACTTTAACGGAAGGTCGGCTCCGGATTACCGGCGAATGTCCCGCGTCTGATTTTTTGATCCGGCGTCAACATCCGGCAAGAACCTGCAATAATAAATTCGGGATACTATCGACTCGAAACAGTATTGATGCCCTCGGTTGGAAAGGCATTTGCCCCGCAATAATAGATATAGTTCTGGAATATTGATTCCTAAGGATGTTTTAAAACTATCCTTTGATGTTTCATAAAGTTGGTTGCAAAGCCGAGTTTCGTCTGGGCAACTTAAAAAGTGTTGAACGCATCTAACTTTGCACAGGGGACATCGGCAAACGAATGATGAATTTAGCTCCCGCTCCCGGCTGGGATTCCACAATCATTTCGCCTCCATGATTTTCAGTGATGATGAAGTATGAAACACTCAGACCCAATCCCGTTCCCACACCCTGGGGTTTGGTGGTAAAAAAAGGATCGAATATCTTCTTGCGGGTGGTCTCGTCCATGCCCGGACCGTTGTCCTCAATCTCCACGCAAGCCTTGTTGCCGGTGGAATCCACATAGGTGCTGATGATAAATTGGGGAGACTCGATTCCTTCAGACTGCATGGCTTGGGCTCCGTTGCCGAATATATTGAGGAACACCTGCTGGATCTTTGTGGCTTGACAGGGAACCCCCGGCAGATTGTCAGCATACTGTTTGATGATTTTTATTTTTTTGAAATCATACTGCTTTTTCAAGTCATAGTCCGTGGCGGCCAGTTCCAGGGTCTTATCCAACAGCTCATTCAGATGATGGGACGTGGATGATGGGTCCTCATCGCCTTTACGGGCAAAACTGAGCATATTATTCACAATTTCCGCCACCCGCAAACCCGAGGTGGTGATGGCATTCAGCATGCGGTGAATACCCCGGGCTTCCATGAAGTGCTCTATTCCTTCCAGGGTGATCCCAGCTGCATCGGCGGCCCGCTGGTTGGCCGGTATATGGAAGCTGGTGGTGAGTCGGTTGCCTAATACGTTGGCGGTTTGCAGCATTGCGGCCAGGGGGTTATTTATTTCATGGGCCATGCCCGCAGCCAATCCCCCCACGGAAAGCATCTTTTCGCTCTGGATCATCATTTCCTCCATATGCACGTGTTCGGTGACGTCATCCACACGAATCACGGCACCTTCCACCCCGTTTGTCATCAGCGGAAAAATGGTGATGTCTTCATAACGGATATCCTGATCCACCTTACGGGAAACCTTTGAAGAACTGACTACCCGGCGATCCCGGATAGAGGTTCTAAGATCTTCCATTTTGCCCTTAAGCTGGGCAAAGACCGTATCAAGAGGCTTTTTAACTGCCTGATCAGAAGAAATTCCAGTCACCTGCTCGGCCTGCCGGTTCCAATGAGTAACCCGGCCCTGGGAGTCCACCCCCACCAATACCGAGGGCATGGAGTCGATGATGTTTGAAAGATAGTTGCGCAATTGCCTGAGTTCATCTTCAGCCTGTTTTCGTTCGCTGATGTCACGCACAAAGGAGACGTGCAGAGGGGTATCATCGAACCACATTTGCCGGCTTACTACATCAGTGGGGAAAATGGAGTTATCCTTGCGTTTGTGCAAGGTTTCAATTTGCTTATTCTCTATCGGAATGCCTTTCCGAAATTGTTCCCAGTCATTGAAATGCTTTTCTCTGGGATAGACCGGGTCTATATCCCATAAATACAATTTCTCCAGTTCATTTCGGGTATACCCCAGACTGCGGCAGGCCTGTTCGTTAACATAAGTAAATCGCCCCTCCCCGTCCATCCAGAACACGGCATCCGGTGCATTGTCGATGGTGAACCGGAACATTTCCAGGCCTTTTTGCATCTGCTTACGTTGTGTGATGTCACGGAAATACCAGACGCGCCCAAGATGATTCCTGTCCGGATCCAGCATGGGAGAGGAGTAGTGGTCAATGATGCGGCCATCGGCCAGGACAAGTTCTCCATGGCTTTTTTTCTCGGGATGGGCGTGCAGATGCAGGATCTGGGCTTTGAACGGATCAGGTTTTTTGATCCTTTCCAAGACCAGGTCGAGGTCCTGCCCATCCACCTTTGATACCTCGGTATCTTTCGGCATCGACCACATCTCGGAAAACCGCCGGTTACATAAAAGCCGTCTTCCGTTCCGATCCAGCACGAGAATGGCATCCAGGGAGGTTTCCTGCTGGGTGGCGAGGATCACATTCAATGATGCAAGATCGGATGTATAATCGCCAATCCGGCAGAATAGTTCATCCAGGGCTGTTTTTACCAGCCAAATCTCTTCGCTCACCACACCTTTGAGCTGGGGCAGGCTCTCCTGGACATCTCCTCCGCTGCGGCGCAGGGTATTGGCCAGGGTGTTCAGGGGCCGCAGAAGCAAGATGACAATCCACCAGCTCAGAAAAAGCAAAAGCAGGATGCAGACGATGCCCCAGAAAAAGCCGATGGTCACATCCCGCTTGACCTTTTGTAAAAACGCCTTGCTCCCGTAAAATGTGGCAATGCCCAAAAGTTCTCTGGTTTCTCTGGAAAAGATCGGTACCTCCGCGGCATAGCCCCGGATCTGATAATCGGTTCCTGCGGCTGCCCGGCGGACCAGATCAAGGGATCCGGGCTCCGCATCCACGGCATCATAGTCCATCTCCAGCTTCACAGCCAGAACCAGGGGGGTCTGGGTCGCTGGATCCTTGAGCAGCAGCATATGGTCCATGAACCGGACGATCTGGTTTTGATCAACATCGGAACCGGACAACTGGGCTGCCAGGGCCAGGGATTGGGACTGGGCCAGGGATCGGATACTGGATTCGACGCCCGCTTCCAGTCGAGGCCCCAAAATCCTCATCCAGTAAAACAAAAGCAAGCCTTCCATTAGAACCGCCAGCACCACGAACATCATGGTAATGCGTCCTTTGAGAGAGGAGGGGTATCCAATTCCCGATCTAGTCGTCATAATGCTTTGATACCCTGAGAAAAAACGGTTTGATTTTAATGTCGGATGCCTTCATGGCTTCAATATTGATGTAGGGCAGCAGTCTATCGCTAATGTGGATGCCGCCCACGATACCCTCCTCCACATCTCCTTTGAATGGCGAAAAAACGATGATATGGTGTTTTTTGCCGAAATTGACCACTGTGTTCAGTTCATCACGAATCTTCTGGACCAGAAAAATGCCGGCAGGGGGCTCATTTTGATATTGAATCAAGGCGTTGCTGACAGCCAGTTCCACGCGAATGGGAATTTTCTGGATATGCCGGACCTCTTCCAGGTTGCGGGCGAAGGTTTCCGCGAGTCTTTTGTTGTTCGTGTAAATCAGGACCAGCAGCAGCGCACCATCTGTCCCCCGTTTGTCCCGAATATCCAGGTCAGCGGCCAGCACGCTGCGGAAGACGTCGAGACCGGCATTAAGGCGCACGTCTTTTATTTCCAGTGTCCAGGCATGGGCACATAAAAGCAAAAGCAGACCCACCATCAGAAAGATGGGAGGCCGGGCAGTAAGGTTTGCCCCCGGCCATATATTCAAAACCCTGCCCGGATACTTGTTAAAAAACATAGCTCAAACTCACCCACCACTGTCTGCCCGGGCGTGGATAGTCTTCGCGGTATGTGGGCACGTAGTTGCCCGAGGAGTCAGTCGTGGTCGGGGCAGGATCGCGGATCTCCGAATTGAAGATGTTTTTTATCCCTGCTCGCATCGTAAGGCCGGTAACCCACAGATTGAAAATCGAGCCTGTAACATCCAGGGTAAAATAGTCATTCATTTTTTCCCGGGTGTCATGGGCTTCTCTCAAACGTTCTCCCACATACCGGCCTTGCAGGTTGACTACCAGGTCCGGGTTATATTCATACAGCATCCCGATATTGCCGAGCCAGTTGGCCACGGTAGTGGCCGACCCGACCGGGACATCATTGATATCAACATAGGAAAAATTCGCATCCAGTTTCAGGCTGTCTCCCAGGCGTCGCTCAAAGGACATTTCCACACCGCTATGGACGGTTGTTCCATCTGAATTGGCATAAATCTCGTCACTCCGGTCCCGTACAATGAAATCGTTTAGTTTCGAATAAAACAGGGTGACGCGGCTCACAAGCTGTTTGGTACGATAGATATAGCCCAACTCAATGGTGTCAATGGTTTCGCTTTCCAAATCTTTATTACCCGATAGTATTGGATTGTTTTTGGTATACATCTGATTAATCGTGGGCGGACGAAATGCATGGGCATACTGGGTTTTAAAAATATGATTGTCCGTGGCCCTCCAGACCAACGCCATCCTTGGGCTCAGATCCGTACCTGCATCGTCGTAGTGGTCAAATCGCACCCCGGCGGTTATGCTGATGTCCGGGCCGACGGCAATTTCATCCTGCAAGGTTAGGCTGTTGAGCCAGCGATCCACATCCTCGTCAATAAAATTCTCTTCTCCTGAAAATCTTGTCAACCCGGCAAGGGGCGCACCCGTGGAGGGTTGGAAGTTGGTTTCATGCCAGGCATCATCCACCTGTATGTATGCTAACGAGTAAACCAATTTAAGGGTTTGGTGACGAAACCCCTCCCAAGTCATTTCGATGTCGCCATCGATCCTGGACTCCAGATAGTATGGGTTGCCGATCAGTCCATCGGGGAAAATGCCGAGATAGCCGGCAGGTGCAGTGATGATTTCCGAAGTGGAATACTCATACCGCAAATAGCCCAAAGAGAAGACCGTTTCCAGGTCGGGCGTGAAATGGAGTCGCTGCCTCGCCTGAGCCCCGTAGTTTTTAGATTGGAATTTGATTTCATCATCGGGCGGGGGAAGATAATTGCTGAGGCCGAAATGGTCGCCGAACCCGGTTTGGAGATAGTAGGCGGATAGGGAAAAATCTTTAAACCCAATGTTAAGAATTCCCGAGCACATTTCCCGGGATTCGTTGGTCGGACCCGGAGCGTTGGATATTGCAGGCATGCCCAGGCCATAGGCAAGATCCTCTCCCGAATCGATAACGGCTCCATCCGTTCCCGTTGATGCAAGATTGAGACTTAATGAAAGATCATGCTTGGGTTTTTTGAACGATAGAAGCCCCGTGCCGATGTAGGAATTATGGCTGCCTATGGATCCGGAGATTTGGTTGCCATGCTTTTTCGTAATCACATTGACAACCCCCCCATAGGCATACTCACCGTGGACGGCTGAACCGGGGCCGGCTATCACTTCGATGCGTTCAACTATGGCCAACGGAATGGCGGAGACCATCCATGCATCTCCAAGATGGGCAGTATTCATGGCAATGCCGTTGACCTGATATTTTAAAATATGTCCAATCACCCCTGATTTTCCGATCCCCCTGGAGATGATGTCAATTTGACCATAAGAGTTGATGGAGGTTTCGATCCCCGGCACCAGTTCCAGGGCCTCCAATACTGTTTGCATGCCGCGGGAGAGCAAATCTTCACCGTCCAGCACTGTCACCATGCCGGGTACGTAATCTGCGTTTAGTTTTGATTTGGTGGCGATTTCGGTATGTTTATCAAGAATTTCCAGTAAATGCTGCATTTCTTCCTCTTCTCCAATTGCCTTGGACTGTAAAGGAATATTGTCAGAGGAGCGGGGCGGTGTATTCCGCGCGTTACAAAGAGGGGCGGCAATAGCCCATACAACCCATACCAGCAACAAAATTGTGGAACCCGCGCCTTTTTGTCGTTTTTTCATGGATTTTCTCCTCCTTGATTGTCAATCGATAGTATGGATAAAACTGTGCCGACCATACCGAATCAGGAACAGGCTGTGTATTTTGAACTCCCCGGTTTTTGTCTTAATATGAATGATTCTTCCTTTTTTTACAATTACGCTTCCATAATTTAAAATTCCATATACCTTCTTACAAATCCCGCATCCGAGCCACAAGACCATCCAGGTAATCGTGACGATTCAAGCGGCCACTTCCTTCCATCCATCAGGTGGGAACAAGACTGGCGAATTTTTTTGGGCTTTAACAACATCTCCGAATCATAATATATTATAATTGCATGGGGATTATTTAAAAGTCAAATTCTCTGTAATATTGATTCATATATTGTGACACAATGAGCATTATGACAGAGGAGAAGGAAAAGCAGACTGCGCAATCACGGCTTTTTCAGGATAGAAGGGGAGGTCAAAAATAATCAAACATAGAACCCATCTTATCCCAAAGCGATGCTTTTGAAAAATAGATGTCGTCTTGGAACGCAAAATTAGCAGGATAATCTTGCAGCTACGATTTTGTATTTCTATTGATGATTTGCCTTCCCACGAAAAAAGGGATTGACCTGCTCTGGGAATGGGTCTTTTTATTGAAATCCCCTTAACCGGTTTTAAAACTCATACTTCAAACTGGTCACGATCCGGTCGTTTTGATCCCAGTGCCCATAACTGATATTGTCGAAGGAGTACTCGTCCGAGGACTCAATGTCATCTGTATCGCCCTCGAAGATTTCAAAGGCACAGGCCAGCGTCAGTCCTTCCCTCAGCCGGTACGAGATTTTAAACCGGTTCATCCAGGCATTATCTGACAATTGGTTGTGAAAGAGGTTTTCAAACTTTAGGGATTCATTGTATTTCAGCTGGAGTCTTGCCAGGATGTCATTTTGTCCCGGACGGCCGTTTTGGGAACTCTGGGTATAATTTTCCGCGCTCTGGCGGTCTGTGATGATCTCATTGGCATATTCCATTGTGAGTACGATCTGGTCCATCCGGATCAGGGCGGCGGTGTCATTCAGCGTATAGGTGACTCCGGCGGCCCAGCTGACATAGTCGTCATCCTTGTTGTTCTCACTGACGTTATAGAGTGCCTCCCCATGGAATTCAAATTTATTGACAGTGGTTGAAAATCCGCCGGCAAGGGAGTAGACACGCACGATTTTTTCAAAATAAGAATCGCCTTCTTTTTTCACGACGGTGTATGGATTCGGACCGGAATCCATGCTCGCAAAAAGGTCCCATCCGCTGAGGGTTGTTTTTGCCTTGATAAAATATCCCATGTTTTTTCCTGAGATATCCGGATCTTCCCGGGTCACCGATCCTTTTGTCATGGGCAGTGACGAGGGGAGGGAGGTCTGGGTTGAATAGGTTCTCTCCCCCCACCACCTTGAAAGGGGGGAGGGTTCTTTATTGCGCTGGTTTACGGGGAGTACGGCAAATTCGAGCCGGGTGGTATCCTGAAAATAATCCGCCCGGGCCTGCCATATGCCGAATTGTTTTGCATCTGTGGGATCAGTCATATCCATGGGGCGGAAGCGGTCGGAGGGCGAAATGAGCGTACAGATCCCGTTGGTGAATTTCTTTTTGCCAATGGTGAAATCGGTGTTTTCACCGCTGTAGACTGCGTAGAGCTCATTGATTTCCAGGTGGCGCCGGTAATATTCCTTGTCCTGCATCCAGTTTGAGACATTCCTATAGGTGTCGTCCTGGGTTCCGGTTTCCACCCATCCGGAGGTAAAGAGGTTCACGGATGATGTTCCCGTCGAGGTTGAAAATTCGAGCAGGGCTTCTCCGACATCTTTGTTGTTGTCACATTCAATGGAACTGTCCATTTTGTCAAAAAAATGATGATACCTCAATCTCAGGCTTCCCTCGAAATTGTCCAGCAATCCGTTTACCCATGGATTCCCGCTTTTCTCAACCGCCTCCGGCGTCCGGACTTCCGATTCGCTGCTTTCCAGGTCTTCAAACAGATCCAGATCATCAGAGGCAAAGGTGCTGTCGCAGGAAAAGAGAACCGCACACAAAAATCCGGTCAGTCTGATAAGCATGTCTGAAAGGGTCATTTGGTTACTTTCATCAGGTCAATGGTTCTCTCATTGAGCCGCTGTCCGAGAATTTTTGCAATATTGCGGTAAAGGTGAGCTGCGATTCTCGGATAGATCGTCCTGAGCCGGCTCATCCCCTTCCAGTCAAACTCAAGGCATTTCATATCTTCGGTTGCTTTGATATCTGCGGTTCTGGGACCGGGGTTCACCAGGGCCATTTCCCCGAAAATATCCCCGGGCCTGACACTGCCGATTACACAGGGGGCGTCGTTGGCATCCCGGGTCAAAACCTCAGCGCTGCCTTCCAGCACCATGAACATGGTATTCCCATGCTCACCATAACGGATGATCCGTTCCCCTTGGGGGGTTTCCCAGACCTTCCCCAGCAGGATCACACGCTTCATCTGCCAGGGTTTCAGGCCCCGCAGCAGCCGGGACCCTTCGATGACCTCCTGCCGCAGGTTCAGTTTGACCATATCCCAGATGGTGATCAGCTGGGTTGAAGACAATAGGACCGGCGTGAGAAGCAGATCTCCGAAACAGGCAAAAATCATGACCAGGGCAGAGAGAAATCCAAAGGAGACAATGGGCTTGAAACTGGAAAAACAGATCACGGCAAATCCCATTGCCAGGGCAGTGGATGTGGAGATCACCGGGGTGATTTCCGAACGGATACAGGATTCCATGGCCTTATCCTGGTCCTGGAGCTTTCTCATATCCCGGTTGTAGTGGGTCATGAGATGAACCGTATCGTCCACTGCAATGCCGATGGCAATGGCTGCAACCATGGCGGTCCCGACGTTCAGGGATATCTTGAAGATCCCCATGACCCCGAAAACAAGGATAATGGGGAAAAAATTGGGCACAAGGGATAAAAGTCCTGCCTTGATGTTGACGAACAGGACGGACATGATGACAAATATGATGAACAAAAGCAGGGTCAGGGACCAGACCTGGCCGTAGGCAATGCTGTCTGCAGCATTGTTCACCAGGATATTCTCTCCGGTAAAGCCGGTTTTCAAATGGGGATTCAAATGGGCCGCCATATAGGTTTTCACATCAGACACGGCCTCATTCAGTTCGTGGGAAGAGCCTTTGATATGCCGTACCATGAGATTGACCTCGCTGTAATCCGGCGACACATACCGCTCAATTTCATCCCGCTGAAGGGTTAAAAGATACTGGGCGATCAGTTTTTTTGAAGTGGGCAGCTTAAAAAATACCGGATCCCCGTTGTTCATTTCCTTGTGGATGAGCTTGAGGAATTCAGTGAGGGAAATCACCTTGTCAAACCAGTTCTTTTCCTGCATATAGCTGACCAGGCCGGCAACCTGGGCAAGATTTTCAGGCTCTTTAAAATATCCTTTGACCCCGCTGCTCACACGGATGTAGAAGGCCTGGGGGCCTGCGATCTCTTCATGGAGCATCTGACTTCTCATCCGTATGGGGGAATCGGGTTTAAAATACCCGAGAAGGTCATTGTCCACTTTGACGTCGAAAATAAAAAGCCCCATGATAATGGAAAGGGTCAGGGAAAATCCCAGGATCAGTTTCTTCTGGGTCTGTACCAGAAGGATAATTCGGTTCGAAAGGGCTGCCAGCAGACGGGAATTCAAATTTGCTTTCCCCTTTTCCGGGTGTTTCAGGCCGGGACCGAAAAACTTCAGGTAAACCGGCGTGACCAGGCAGGTGATCAGGGGATTGACAAAAAGCCCGAATGAGGAAACGATACCGAACTGCTTCAGGATCAGGATGTCGTTGATGGTAATGGATAAGAATCCCAGGAAGGTGGTCAGGGCGGTCAGCATGACGGCCGTGCTGGTCTTTGCCGCCATGAAATCCACTGCTTTGAGTTTGCTGCCCCCTTCTGCCTTGAGTCCCTCAAAATATTTGGCCAGAAGATGAATGTCTTCTGTGGACCCGATAACGATGATCAGGGAGGGGACAATGACGGTCAGGATATTAAGGGGAATCCCCATATATCCCATGAACCCGGCCGACCAGACGACACTGCTGCCCGCTGTCAGCATGGGCAGGACAGCACCGGCCGAAGTCCGCATGGTCACCAGCAGCATGAGAAGCAGGACAATGACGGAGAGCGGTGCCATGGTCATCTGATCTGAAATGATGCATTCGGTGATTGATTTGCGGGTATAGGAATTGCCCAGCTGGAACACTTTTTCAAAATCCGGCCGGGCCTTGCCAATGATCTCTTCAACCTTATCCGTAAAATGAAGGACAAAATCCGGATCGTCCGGGTCCGGTGTGACAAAGAGGTTCAGTGCCACTGCATTGCCGTCGGGGGAGATGATATTGTTGACCCAGATGGGATTGTTCAGGGCATCGGCCTTGACCCGGGCCGCCTCTTCCAAGGTCTCCGGCAGATAATCCATCAGGGGCAGGACGTTCAGCGATCCGTTTTCCCCCTTGAAATTGGTGACCGTAAAAAGGCTTTCCGTCTTCTGGACAGCCGGCAGGCTTTCGAGGGCATACTGGATATCATCCAGGCGGAGAAGCTTCTCCGGGGTGAACAGATCCTTGTCTTTGATAAAAACAACCGTGATATTCTCTGTTCCGAATTTTTCAACGGTATCGTTGTAGTAAGCCATTGAGGGGTCATGCTGGAGCATCATGCCGGAAGAAGAGGCATCAATCCTAAGTTTTTTAAGACCCAAACTGAAAAACAGGGTTATGGCAAGGATAAAAATAACAATGGTTTTGGGGTGACGGTGGCTCCACAGGATTAATTTCTGCATAGGATGTCTCTATCTGCAATAGGCTTTTTTAATTGTCATGCTGGTTGCTGAGAATGAAGCGCTCTGTGAAAATCTGATCCTTGATGTCGGAATCAACCAATCTTTTCCTGACAAGACAGAGGGTTTTATGATTTTTCTTGTGATTGTCCATGATCACTTTTTTGGGACGGAACACCGTACCGGATATATTTTGAATTTCATATGCTCTCTGGGTTTTGAGCAGACGTTTTCTCCGGTCGTAGAATTCCACCTTCAGACTTGTAAAATTGGCTTTATCCACCCAGAGAATCCGCTTTGAATATCCGCTGGAGCGTTTTTGTCCATCCTGTGAAGGCAGGGCTTCAATCACCCAGCATTCAGCCGCCGGTTCCACCTGGTCAAGGGTTTCATCCTTTAAAATCGTATACTGGAAGTTTTCGATTTTTTCCGGTTCCATGTCCTCATAGGTAAAATCGGTTCCCATGAAATAGGATTTCTTGCTTGCCGAGGCAATGCGCTGCATCTTCTGGGTTGCCGGCATATAAAGCCACTGGTCATCCTCGGCTTCCTGCTCATGGGTTAAAAGTGCAGTGCCCTTGATGTCTGCCGGCCCTGTGAAAACAAGCAGATACCGGTTAAGGTCGTTGTCCATCTTTTTTCCATACCGTTTGATTTCCCGTTTTTCCTTTGTCCCGCTTCTGCCGTCAACCAGCATCATTATTTCTTCGCCGTATTCCGTATCAACGCTTTGGCGGTTTTTCTGTTCTTCCATGATCTGCCGGCCGGTCATCTCTTGGCTGTAGACTGTGGAATGAAACAGCATCCCCCACAAGGGCAGCATCAGAAAAATAAAAACAAACTTTTTTGAATGACTTTTTAATCTCTTTTTCAAACTGAAGTTCTCCTTTTGCAGCACCCTCTTTGATAAAGAATCATTAACGGATGTGCGGAATCTGATTTTAGAAACTGATAATGCCTTTATACAAAAGCACTTATTTATTAACCTGTTCATATATACCGTCCCAGTCCCGTCCCGGCGGTACTTCCATAAAAGAACGAATCCGTTTCACCATTTCCCTGGACGGGCCGTCATCCGGGCGATATGCCAGGACCTTTTGAAAATTTTCAATGGCAGTCTCCCATTTTTCTTGACGGTAGCTGTCCAGACCTGCCCCATAGTACAGGATCACCTCATCCTGCTTTTCCAGGCGGGGCTGTTCCCCATGGCTGACAAGCTCATAGATGCTGATGGCCTGCTTCCTTCCCTTGACCCGGACATAATCGAGTTCACGGAGGACAAATGCCTCATCCAGCATTCCGGCTGTATTTTCTCCGATAATGATTTCGGTCCCGTAGATCTTGTTGAGCCCTTCCAGACGGGAGGCCAGATTCACCTGATCCCCCAGGACACCGTATGAAAACCGGTAGGGAGAGCCCAGGTTTCCGACCAGCATGGGGCCGGTATTGATCCCTGTCCTGGCGTAAAGCGGAGGGCGGCCGTTTTTTTCCCAGTTCTTCCGGAGCTGCCGGGCTTTTTCCGACATGGCCAGGGCAGCCGCACATGCCCGTCCGGCATGGTCGGCCTGCTCGATGGGTGCGCCGAAAATCGCCATCATCTCATCACCGACATACTCTTTCAGGGTCCCTTCATATTTGAATATTTCATCGGTCATTTCTTTGAAATAATCGCTCAAAATCTCGACAATCCGTCGGGGAGGCAGCCGTTCGGAATGGGTGGTAAAGCCCACCAGATCGGAAAACAGGACGCTCAGTTCCTTTTCCTCTCCTCCCAGCTGCAGGCGGGCCGGCTCTTTTGCAATGATTTCCGACACCGACGGCGGAACATACCGGCGGAATGCATCGGTGAGAAAATGAATATACGTCCTGTCCTCAATGGTCATCAGGAGGCCGCAGATCTGCTGTTCATCATCTTTCAGGGGATGCAGGTAGAGGTTCCCCACTATCTTTTCTCCGGTGTTGAGGGACAGGTTTTCCGAGCGCATATGGTGCGTCCGTCCTTTAAGGAGGGTGCTCTCAATTTGGGCTGTAACTTCGGGACTGTTGGGAAAGAGGCTGCCCACGGGATGATCTTTGATGTCTGCCAGATGGGTTGCCAGAATCTTCTCTGCAATCTGATTCATGGTCTGAATTCTGCCGTCTGCATCCGTGGCCAGGATGGCAACCGGCAGGGATGAAAGAAGGGTTTTGGTATACTGGGACTGGTTGATCAGGTGTCTTGCCTGGTCGATTACCAGATCCTGAAGCTTGTTGTAAAAGTGTTCCAGATCATCGTTCATATATTTCACTCAGCGCCGGTACGCAAAAAAGCGGAGATCTTCTCCGCTGCCAGAAAGACGTCCGGAGACTGTAAGCCATGAGGGGACCGCTTGTCAAGAAAAGCCGGCACATTTATAGCCGCCTTTTTAAGAATCTGTTCCCCCTGCTAAATCCGGGTGCCGTCCCTTTCATCTTCCGGTCCGGCGCATTCGGCCCCTTATCCGCCCAAAGGCCTGACAGATATGTACCTAATCCTAGGGGATGATGGATTGTTGAATTTAAAATCCGGCTGCCATGGTGATAATCGATCAAAATATATTTTTTTTGCACACTTTTTTCAATTGTTCAAAAAATTGTTCAAAAAGGGAAGCCCCCGGGCGTTTTCTTTATCAAGGTAAAGACCTTCCCAGCCCCTCCTGCTTTATCAGAAAACCAGTGAAACTCCCCTCCGGATCTGGTAATAAATAGTATCCAACAGATAAAAAAGATCAAAGGGGGTGTCATGTCAAGTACATTCGGGCGTGTATTCAGGGTTTCCACATTTGGGGAGTCCCATTGCAGGGGGGTGGGGGCTGTTGTGGACGGGTGTCCGCCGGGCATGGATCTTACCGAATCGGATATCCAGCCCCAGCTGGACAGAAGAAGGCCCGGCCAGAGCACCCTGACCACGGACAGGGATGAAACCGACCGGGTGACCATCCAGTCGGGAACTGAAAACGGAAAAACCCTGGGAACCCCCATCTCTCTTTTTGTACCCAATCAAGACCAGCGGCCCCATGATTATGAGGATATGAGTGGGATCCCGAGGCCCTCCCATGCAGATTATACCTATGAGATGAAGTACGGGACCCGGGCATCCAGCGGAGGGGGGCGGTCCTCTGCCCGGGAGACCATCGGCAGGGTGGCCGGGGGGGCTGTGGCGGAAAAATTTCTACGCCGGGACCTGGGGATCGAAATCGTGGCCTGGGTGAGTGATGTGTCTGACATCTCCTCCCAGGGGCCGGATCTTTTCAAACTTCAAAGAGATGAGGTGGATGCCACCATGATCCGCTGTCCGGACCTGGCCGCGGCAAAGGAGATGGAAGCCCTGATCCTGGAGGCCAAAACCGATCAGGATTCCCTGGGGGGGATTGTCTCCTGTGTATGCCGGAATGTCCCTGCCGGCCTGGGGGAACCGGTGTTTGACAAGCTGGAGGCCATGCTGGCCCGGGCCATGCTTTCCATCCCGGCGACCAAGGGCTTTGAAATCGGCTCTGGATTTTCAGGGACAAAAATGAGGGGATCCAAGCATAACGACCCCTTTGTCTCCAGGGGAGACCGGCTGGGCACCCTGACCAATAACAGCGGCGGGATCCAGGGCGGCATTTCCAACGGGGAGCCCATTCTGTTCCGGGTGGCCTTTAAGCCCCCGGCCACCATTGGTCTGCCCCAGAAAACCGTGGATTTCCAGGGCCGGGACACTGTGTTGGAGGCCAAGGGCCGCCATGATCCCTGTGTGGTGGCCCGGGCGGTTCCCATTGTGGAAAGCATGGCCGCCCTTGTTCTGGCGGATTGTGAAATGCAGCAGCGCTCCCGGCGGTGAAGGCCCGCCTTGAACATCCAAATCCAAGGGAATAGACCGGCCACGGCGCCCATGCCGGTTCCCTGGCAAAAAGAACAGGTCTGGCAGGAGGTCGCCCAATATTTTCAGACCATGGACCGGGCCTGCCGGGAATCCCTGGATCCGGTCCGCACCCTTGCCCTGTCCATCCGGCAGTCCCTTGAACGCCTGTCGGAACCGATGGATGAGTTGTGCGCGGTCTCCTGCCCGGACTGCCGGGATATCTGCTGTGAACGGGCCACCATCTGGTATGATTTCAAGGATCTGGCCTATCATTATTTTGCTTTTGGATATCTTCCTCCTGAACAGATCCGGAAAATAAAAGGACCGGGCAGAGCCCCCTGCTGTTCCATGCTGACGGAAACCGGCTGCTCCCTGCCCAGGAGCCGGCGTCCCTTTGTCTGCACCTGGTATATCTGCCCGGCCCAGAGATCCATGCTCGGGACCCCATCCTGCCATGCTGACCTTGCCAAGATCCCGGAGCTTGTGAAATCACTGAGGAACAGGCTGGAGGACCGGTTCTGCCGGATATCGGCAGGACACTTCCCCTCGGCACCGGCTCCGAAGGTCTAAAATCCTGTTTTCCATTCCCTTTCTGTGGTAATATAATTCCTTTAAAACGACAGATAAAAGGATAGAGATTTGATTCAATTAAAAGGATCCCAGAGAAAATATTTGCGTGGGCTTGCCCATAAACTCAACCCCTCGGCCCTTGTGGGGCAGAAAGGGGTGACCCGGGCTTTGATCGAAGAGATCGGCCAGGCCCTTGATGCGGCCGAACTCATCAAGATTAAATTTGTCGATCACAAGGATAAGGAGACCAAAACCGCGCTGACTGAGGAGATCTGTGAACAGACCGGATCAACAGCCGCCGGCATGGTGGGCCATGTGGTGGTTTTGTTCCGCCGGAATCCTGATCCTGAAAAGCAAAAGATAAACCTTCCGGGCTGATATTTCTCCGGCCCCGATTATTTCCCGTTCTGAACTTCTCCTTTGCCCTGTTTAATTTTTTTTGGATTTGATATATTAGATCCCCTTTTAAATAAAATGCAAATGAGATGACAATACAGAGGATGAATACATGAAGGTTGGAATCATCGGCCTGCCCCAGACAGGTAAAAAGACATTGTTCCGGATTTTAACGGGCAACGAGATCACGGAGCCGGCAAAGGCATTCAAGCCCGTTCCCGGAGCCGCCGACATCCTGGACTCCCGGTTCAATTCTCTTGTGGCCTTATATGAGCCCAAAAAACAGGTCCGGGCCCGGCTGGACCTGGTGCTTCTGCCCAAGCTGGAAGCCGAGACCATAGCCAAGGGGGAGATCTTCAGGGATATTGCGGATATGGATGCGGTCTGCCATGTGGTCCGGGCCTTTGAGGACGAGGCCGTCTACCATGCGGAAGGCTCTGTGGATGCGTTCCGGGATTTTGAGATGGTCAACTCCGAGCTGATCATGCATGACCAGATTTTTGTGGAAAAGCGGATCGAGCGCTTGGAGGCCATGGTCAAGAAGATCAAGGACGAGGCCCAGGAAAAGGAGCTGGTCCTCATGAACAAGATGAAAGACCATCTTGAACAGGAAAAGCCCCTGCGTCTCCTGGAACTCAGCGAAGACGAGGAAAAAATGATCCGGAGCTATCCCTTTATCACCCGGAAAAAACTGGTCATTGCCGTAAACGTGTCCGAGGAAGACCTGGGCTCCGGGGATATCCTGACCCGGTTCCAGGAGAGCTGCGGGGCGCAGATGATCGAGGCCATGACTGTTTCGGCCAAGGTGGAATCGGAAATTGCCATGCTGGACACGGAAGAGGAGAAAAAGGAATTTTTAGAGGATCTGGGTATAAAGGAGACCGCATTGGAGATGCTCACCGGCCTCTGCCTGAAAAGCCTGAACCTTATCTCCTTTTTCACCGTGGGCAAGGACGAAGTCCGTCAATGGCTGGTCCGCAAAGATGCCCCGGCCCCCCGGGCCGCCGGGGTGATCCATTCCGACCTGGAACGGGGATTTATCCGGGCCGAGGTATTCAAGTACGATGAACTCATGGCGCTGGGTTCCGAGGCTGAACTCAAGAAAAACGGGAAGTTTTACGTGGAAGGCAAGGAGTATCTTGTCCAGGACGGGGATATCCTGAACATCCGGTTTTCCGTATAGGCCTGTTTATTTTTCCAGCTTTTTTTTGGCTTTGTGCATCTGGACATCAATGGCCTTGATTTTTTCCAGCTTGTCTTTCAGGACGGACAGTTCTTTTTCCAAGCTTTTTTGGGATTTTATTTTCGCCCTTGCCTGTTCCAGTTCTGATTCGGCTTGTTCCAGTTTTGATCCGGTATTCTCCAGTTGCCGGGCAAGGGATTCAATCTGGATCTTTTGACTGCGGGTCCGGGACAGGAGATTTTCTTTCTCTTCTTGCACAGAACGGATCTGTCCGGCAAGGGCAATGCAGAAGACGGCCATTTCTTTTTCCTCCGGCAGAAGATCCAGAGATAGATATTGTTCCAGCCAATATTCCCCTTTTATGAAATCGGCTTTTGGATTGTCAGGATCAAGGTGGAGCAGGGCCATTTTCAGGACCGCGGTTTTGTAATGGCCGGTTTTGGGATAGGTCCGTACAATGAAGCCATACTCTTTTATGGCTTCCTCAAATTGCAAGGCCTTTTCTTTTTCCCGGGCCGACTCCATGTGGACCCGGGCCTGGTTTTCTGAAACCGGGAGACCGGAGATGCAGCCGGTCAGAACAAGGCTCAAAAGGATGAACCCAAAAAGGGAGATTCCCATAAAAGATCTCATGGGAAGGCCCCTGCATTTTCAGATTCCGGCTCCGGGGAATCCAGCGCCGGGAATTCAACCTGGAACAGAGAACCTTGATCCGGCATGCTTTGGACATGAACCCGGCCCCCATGGCCTTCTGTATAGGCTTTGACAATGGCCAGGCCCACACCGGATCCGTTCTGCGTTATCTGTCCGGCGTTGCCGGCCTGGTAGAACCGGGTAAAGACATTGGGAATTTCCTCCCTGGAGATGCCGATACCGGAATCCTGAACCCGGATCCGGGCCCCAAGCTCTCCCGGATCGATGCGGACAAGGATGTTTCCCTTTTCCGGGGTATACTTGATGGCATTGGTGATCAGATTGGAGACGATGATGGCGATTTTTTCCCGGTCCGCCATGATCTTCGGAACAGCAGAGTGTTTCAGTTCAAGGTCGATTTTTTTTGATTCTGCAATGAATCGGGTCTCTTCAACAACGGGCATCACTATGTTCACCAGATTCGACGGCTCCAGGTTGTATTCAATGGCTTCGGATTCGATTTTGGCCAGGTCAAGGTATTGCCGGCTCAGATGATTCAATTTGTCAACGGCCCTGGAGACAACTCCCAGTATCCGGACCTGGCCTTCATTGATATCCGGGGAGGCTTTTAAAACATCATGGGCCGACTGCATGGCCTGGAGCGGGGTCTTGATCTCGTGGGAAATCTGCTGCATCATCCGGGCTCTTTGACGGTTGACTGCGCTGATCCTTGAACCCATATCGTTGACCGCCTCTGCCAAAAGGGCAATTTCATCCCGGGACGAGACCCGGATTTCATCGAAGTTGCCCCGGGCCATTTCCTGGGTCCCCCGGATCAATTCACCGATGGGTTTTGTGAGGGTCCGGGTGATGATCAGGGCTGCTGCCGTGGCAGCCAGGAGGGAACCGGCGATTAAAGCCAGGGCAACCTGGACCGACTGGGCAATGATGGATTCGATTTCTCCCATTTCTTCCCCGATACGGAACTGATTCCTCTGGATCATGCTGTCAAGGGAGGCCATGAGCCGGGCCAGGTTCTCCTGGGTTTTCCCGGGGTCTGGTTCCTGATTTTCCACTGCCCGGACAAGGGTTTCATGGCTCTGGATCATCTCCTGGACCAGGGCCCTGTCCCGGGCGGAGGTCTGCCGGGAGAGCAAAAGCGTCAGTTGCTGGTTGACCTGTGTGCCGGTTTCGGAGAAGAGGGATAGATAGGTCGGGTCATTGGAGATAAGATATTTTTCCGCATAGGAGTTTTCATCCCGAACAATGGACTTGAGCTGCCGGGCTGCCTTCTGGGTCTGAACATTTGAGTTCAGGATGGTTTTGACCCCGGTGGATACTTCATTGAGTTCAAAGATGACATAGGCGCTGGACAGGATCACCAGCCCGATGATCGCGCCGAATCCAAGCATCATCTTTTTGTATACGGTCAGTTTCAATACTCAGGATTCCTAATCAATCGTAAGGATGTTCTTTGGCTTCCAAGGGATCTGCCGTAAACGGATAAGACTAAATGATATGGGGCTCCCCGGGGGGCGGCTCCATGGGGTTTCCGGGGGTTATTCCCCGGCGTTGCCATGGGCCTGGCTCAGCCGCTGCTTCAGATATTCGATCTCATCTTTGTCGTATTCGTAGAGATCAAAGCAGTAGCCGTCTTCTCCCAGGAGCCCCTCGGGGATCAGGTCCCCCATTTCATCCGGGTCTGTGATCATCTCACCGTAGAAGCAGACGGAAAGCCATCTTTCATCTGGATCGTCGTCGATGACGTCCACCATGGCAAAAAGGGATCTTGATTTCTGGTCCCTGCGCCGGGGCCGCAGGGAGTAGCTCACCCCGGGCCGGGCATTGAATTCCAGGTCTGTGATTTCAAGAGTCTTCAGGTGTTCAAGAAGTTCGGTAAAGGCTTTCTGGGTCTGGGAGTCATTGTCTTCCCAGGCGGATGCAAATTCTTCTATTTCATTCATTCTTTATTCCTTCATGTGCTTGACCAGATGTCCGAGTTCCGGGAAAATCAATCCGTTGCAGGCCAGTTTGCAGGCCTTAATGCTGCCAGGGATGCAGAAGACCACGCTGTTTTCGATGATGCCGGCCGTGGCCCTGGACATGATGGCGGCCGAATCGATTTCTTCAAAGCTGAGCTGGGCAAATACCGGGCCAAAGGCGGAGAGTTCCTTTGTAAAGAGCGGGCTGACCGCCTCAATGGTGACGTCCTTGGGACTGATTCCTGTCCCGCCGGACAGGATCACGGCATGGGGGCTGATTTTCCGGGTCACATGTTCCACCAGTTCCTGGACCGCCTGGATATCATCGGTAACGGTCTGGTGGATCACCACTTCATTTCCCTGCTTTTTGGCCTGTTTTTTTATCCAGGTTCCGCTTTTGTCCTCGGAAAGCTTTGTCCGGGTGGTGGAGACGGAGATGACGGCGATCCTCAGTTTTCCGAGGGCCTCTTTTTTGTGGAGAAGGGTGCTCATGGAATCCTCCCTAGGATCGGGCCTCCTTGAATACCAGGTCCTGATCATCATGTTCCCGGACCAGGACCTGGATGTTGTCCCCCTGTTCCGTGTCAATGGAAATCCCCTTGTAATCGGCCTGGATGGGCAGTTCCCTGTATCCCCTGTCCACGAGGATGGCCAGTTCGATCCGGGAGGGCCGTCCGAAATCCATGAGGGCCTCCATGGCCGCCCTTATGGTTCTGCCTGTGTAAAGGACATCGTCCACGAGGATGATCTCCTTGTCGTCAACGGAAAAGGGAATATTGGAGGGCCTGACAATGGGCTGGTGGCTGATCTTTGTCCAGTCGTCCCGGTACATGTTGATATCCATGGACCCCACGGGGATACGGATGCCCTCTATGGTGTAAATCTGATCGGCCAGCCGCTTGGCCAGGGAATCCCCCCGGGTTAAAATTCCCACAAGCGCCAGGTTTTGGGCCCCTTTATGGGTTTCAATGATCTCATGGGCAATTCGTGTGATGATCCGCTTGAAATCCTGGTCATTGAGAATGGTTTTTGATTTTTTCATGGAAAGTCTTTCAAGTCCTCCGGACCCGTCACGGGCCTTTTCATTATTACCGGTTCCACCCCTGTACCATTTTTTTTTTCGCCAGGCAATACCCCGGGCCCAATGTTAATATTGATTTTAAATCCCAGTTCCTATAATTCAATGGGCAGGGTCAGGGCTTTATGGTTTGGGGAAAATAATTTGAGCGGGATGTTAGGGGTATGAAATTTGACTGTACCGGCGTGATTCTGGCCGGGGGCCGGAACAGCAGGCTTCCGGGAAAGAAAAAATCCTTTCACAGGGTAGGGGAAACCACCATGCTGGAGAGGACCTGCGACCTGTTTTCAGATTTGTTCAGGGAGATCATCCTGGTGGTCAATGACCCCGGGGATTTCATTGGGCTGGATGCCATGGTGGTGACGGATATTATTCCGGCCGGGTGCGCTTTGGCAGGCCTTCATTCCGGCCTGTTCCACGCCTCCTATCCCTGGGCCTACGTGACGGCCTGTGACTTCCCCTTTGCCAGCCGGGCCGTGATTGAATATCTGGTCAAACGGACCGGGCCCGGGGCCCAGGTTGTCATCCCAAGGACTCCGGAGGGGCTGGAACCCCTTACCGCGGTTTACGCCAAGACCTGCATCCCTTTGATCGAGAAGAACCTGGCAAAAGAGATCTTCATGATCAAAAAATTTTTTAATAAAAAAAGGGTAAGGGAAATTCCCTTTGAACAATTGAAAAAACTGGACCCTGACCTTAACTTTAAGTTCAATGTCAATACCCCGGAGGATCTGGCCAGGGCCAGGCAATTGGTAAGACAATTAAAAATTAAGAATTGATAATTAATAATTGAGGAGCGGGGATCGGAACAGCGATCCCGGGAGGATAGAATGGATATTGCATCAATGCTGGAACAGGTCAAGGCACATCCGGATTTTTCAAAGGCCGGCATGGTCCTGTGCCACAACGGGGTGGTCCGGGAAAATACCCGGGAAGGAGATCCGGTTACGGGCCTTACCATCCAGGTGGACCATGAACTTCTCTCCCGGATCGTACAAGAGCAGAAATCCAGGCCCGGAATCGTTGAAATCCTGGTGCACATTGAAGAGGACAAACTTCTTCAGGTGGGGGATGATGTCATGGTTCTCATCGTTGCCGGGGATATCCGGGAAAATGTTATAGAGACCCTGGCAGAGACCCTGAATCTCATCAAATCCCAGGTGACCCGGAAAAAGCAGTTTTTCAAAGAATAAAACCCTTGTAAATACCCCATGGAAGCATTTTGGCTTTCATGGGAGGAAATGGAACTCATATGAAGGATTTTACACACCTGGATGCAGACGGCCGGGTCAGGATGGTCGATGTGGGAGACAAGGCCGAAACCCCGAGGACGGCCGTGGCCGGAGCCCATGTGGTCATGGCTCCGGAAACCCTTGAACGGATCATGGATGAAAAGGTGAAAAAGGGGAATGTCCTGGAAACGGCAAGGATCGCCGGGATCATGGCCGCCAAGAAAACATCCGATCTCATTCCCATGTGCCATCCCCTGAATATCACCCATGCCCGGGTGGATTTTTTTCCCGATCCCTCGGGAAACCGGATCCGTATTGAGGCTGAAGTTTCCCTGACCGGAAAAACCGGGGTGGAAATGGAGGCTTTGACCGCCGTGACCGTGGCCGGCCTGACCATCTACGATATGTGCAAGTCCTATGACCGGGCCATGTCCATCTCCAAGGTTTTTCTCAAGTCTAAATCCGGGGGCAAGAGCGGGGTTTATCGGGCAGATCCGTCAGGGGACAATGACCTTTCCTGATTTCAGCCAGATCAGCCCGGATAACCTGGCATGGCTGGCTTTGGGGTTTGGTCTGGGAATCCTGGTCTGTTTTATCCTGACCCGGCTGGGCCTCTCCTTCTTCTCGGGCCGGCTGGAAGAGCTTTCTGATAAGGCTTTGTACAAGAATTCCACCCGGTTCATGGAGATTGCCGAATCCTATTTTTCAACCTATGTGAAGGAGGCCAGGAAAGATTTTTCCATCCGGGGGGATGAGATCCGGCATACCATAGACCCCATCCGCCAGACCCTGGACCGGTATGAATCCCGGCTCAGCGAGATGGAAAGGGAAAGGGAAAAGGCCTATGGAACCATCACGGAAAAGCTCCTTGAGATGGGAAAGACCCAGCACCTGCTCCACATGGAGACCGGGAATCTGGTCAAGGCCCTGCGCCAGCCCCATGTGCGGGGACGGTGGGGGGAGATTACCCTCAGGCGGGTGGCGGAGCTGGCCGGTATGGTATCCCACTGCGATTTTGAGGAGCAGAAGACCGGGACAGGGGAGAACGGCCGGCTGAGGCCGGACATGGTGGTGACCCTGCCGTCCAATCGCAAGATCATTGTGGATGCAAAGGTTCCCCTCATGGCCTACCTGGACGCCCTGGAGGCAGGAGATGAAAACGAAAGACAGGCCAGGATGGCGGACCATGCCCGCCAGGTCATGGCCCATGTCGTTTCCCTGGGGTCCAAGCAGTACCAGTCCCATTTTTCCCCCTCTCCTGAGTTCGTGGTCCTGTTTATCCCTGGGGAGAATTTTTTCTCGGCCGCCCTGACCCATAAGCCCGACCTCATTGAAAGGGCCGTTGAAAAAGGGGTGATCCCTGCCACCCCCACCACCCTGATTGCCCTGTTAAAGGCGGTTTCCTATTCCTGGCTCCAGAAGAAAAGCTATGAGAATGCAGAGGAGATCCGGGATTTAGGGGTCCAGCTTCACTCCCGCCTTTCTGCCATGGCCGACCATATGAACCGTCTGGGCAAGGATATTGAAAAAACTGCGGCCAGCTTTAACCGGACCGTGGGCGCCATGGAAAAGCGGGTCATGCCCCCGGCCAGAAAGCTTTCGACCCTGGGGCTGGGTTCCGTGAAAACCACGGAGCTTTCTTTTCTGGATCCCTCGGTTTCCGGGGTGAGAAAGGTCGGAAAAGGAGAGGATGATGGAGAATAGAGTAATGGCTTTGTTCCGGCCTGGAAGTGGAGGTCCGGTAGCGGCCGTCTGGGCTTTGGTCCTTGTTCTTATCTGCCTGGGCGGATTTCTCGGATGCGGCCCTTCAAAGGGGATGCGGCCCGGAGAAGAGGGCTTTCCTTTGAAAAAACTGAAGCCCCGGCAATATCCCCGGTTTGAGGACAGCCTGGGTTTTAAGGACCTTTGCACCTCCCTTGAAAACAGCCTGACCTATTTTTCAAGGGTCCCAAAAGGCCGGACCTATACCCTGGGCAGAGAGGTATACCCGGCCGGACACATGGCCCGATCCATTGAGGTGTTTAGGGATTTTCTGGCCGGGTCTCCTTCGGTAAAAGAACTCAACTCTTTTATCAAAAAGAAATTCATCGTCTACGAAAGCGTGGGAAACCCGGATCATGAAGTCCTGTTCACAGGATACTTTGAGCCGGTTTATGAGGGAAGCCTGTCACCCGGCCCGGAGTTTGAGTGGCCTTTGTTTTCCCTGCCCTCGGATCTTCTTAAAATCGATCTCTCCCTGTTTTCGGACCGGTACAAGGGGCATAAGAGCCTGACCGCACGGGTAGACGGGAACCGGGTGCTTCCCTATTTCACCCGGGAGGAGATCAACCTTTTAAAGGATTTTTCCGCCAGGGCAGAGCCGGTGATCTGGCTCAAGGACCGGGTGGACCGGTTTTTCCTGGAAGTCCAGGGATCGGGCAGGATCCGGGTTCCGGGCGGAGAAGAGATCCGGGTCCACTATGCCGGGTCCAACGGGAATCCCTACCGGTCCGTGGGCCGGTATCTTATTGACCAGGAAGAAATTTTAAAAGAAGATATGTCCATGGCGGCCATCCGGAACTGGCTGGAAGCCAACCCCCTGCGTATGGATGAGGTCCTTCACCATAACCCCAGTTTTGTCTTTTTCCAGCAGGAAGAGGGGGGACCCTACGGGAGTATCGGGGTGGAACTCACCCCTTTGCGGTCCATCGCAACAGACCATAAGCTTTTCCCCTGGGGAGGGCTTGGCTTTATGATGGCTGCCCTTCCTGATCCTGAATTCCCTGCCCCCAGGGACCAGTGGGCGCCGGCTTCCTTTTTTGTCATGAACCAGGACACCGGCGGCGCCATACGGGGACCGGGCCGGGCAGATCTTTTCTGCGGCAGCGGGACTCTTGCCGAATTTACGGCAGGAAATATGAATACCCCGGGCCGTCTCTTTTTCCTGGTCCTGGCCCAGCCTGACTCTCCCGGCGATTTCTGATCAAAATGATTTCCTGAAACATATTGAACAGATATCTGATTTTTTTTATGCAATAGCGGCTTGAATTGTGTTATGTCTCTGATTGGGAATTATTTTTACTCATTAAATCGGGAAAGGAAGAGTAAATGGGGATAGAGGATAGGTTCTGGCAGATGGCAGAGGCGTTTGTGTCCCAGGTTAAACAGGAATCCGGCTATCCGGTCATCGTCTGCGATGAAGCAGGAGTGATTCGAATTGCCTCGGACCGGACCCGGCTTGGGGATACCCATGCCGGAGCCCAGAAGATCATGTCCGGGGAAGTGGATGAGGTATTGGTTACGGCAGAAGATGCCCTGGAAAATCCCCTTGTCAAAGAGGGGTACAACTGCGTAATCCAGGCGGGCCAAAAGCGGGTGGGAACCTTCGGTCTCGCCGGAGACGTGGACCGGGTCAAGTCCCTGGCCAGGATTTCCTCCCTGGTCATGACCTCCTGGGTGAATGAACTGGAACAGAAAGAACAGATCGACCAGACCTCCCAGCGGGTATTTTCCAGTGCCGATGTGATGACGGACAAGAACAGGGATATTTCCGAAAGGACAAAAACCATTTTCCAGGAGATTGAGAAGTCCGCCGGTCAGGTCCTTGAAAATGTCAAGGTCACCGACGATATCCTCAAGACCATCCAGGATATTTCTTCCATGAGCAATATCCTGAGTATCAACGGCACCATTGAAGCCTCCCGGGCCGGGGAACAGGGCCGGGCCTTTGCCGTTGTAGCCCAGGAGATGCGGGAAATGTCAAAGGCGACAAAAGAGGCGGCCCTCACCATTGAGAAGAATATGGGAATTATCAATGGCTCCATTGAGGATCTGAACCAGACCCTGGAGGCTTTTTCCGGAATTTCCGTTCAACAGAATGAGATGATTGATGAGACCATTGTCATGATTAATGAGTTCAAGGATTCCCTTCTCAGGCTCAAGCAGGGGGGATAAAGATCCCCTTCCCGGACTCTATCTCCATTGAATATCTCCGGATCTGAACCTGAGTTCCACGATTTTTCCCGGAACAAGGCCGAGGCGGGATCCGTTTTCAGGTGAAAGGCTGAGGGCAAAGCTCAGGTCATTTACCTGGATAAAGGTCATGATGTTTCCGGTCTGTTTTTCCAGGAGCATGGAGATCACCTGTCCCGGGATTTGATTGTCCATATCCGGATCATGGGCCTGTTCTCCGGACAGGCATATCCGAATCCGGTCCCTTTGTATCACGGCGGTTTGATCCGGCCCCCCGGGCAGGGACAGCCGGATCCGGCCGATATCCCCCAGGGGGCGGACCATTGTCCGGGTTCCTGTCCGGTTTTCATAGGGTCCGGGAATGATGATCTCCCGGCCCGTGGAAAACAGTCTTCCCTGGAAAATGGAGATCTGGGTGTCCGAGCATTTGTAAAGCCATTGGAGATCGTGACTGGCAATGATCAGGGTGGTGCCCCACTCTTTTCTGGCGTTGAGGGAGGCCTGGCGGATCAGGCCGGCACTCTCGGTGTCCACGCTGGCCACAGGCTCGTCCAGGAGCAGGACTTCAGGCTTGAGGATGAGCCTGGCCGCCATGGCCACCCTCTGGGCTTCCCCCCCGGAGAGTTCATGCCATTTGCGCCGGGCGAAATTTTCATAATCCAGGCCGACAATGGACAGGGCCTGGCCCACCCGGTTTTCCAGATTCCGGGTATCTTTCCGGATGGCCAGTCCATAGGCCACATTGTCGAAAACGCTCCGTTTCAGCAGGTAGGGTTTCTGGGTCAGGAGACTCACCCGGGCCCTGACCCGGGGGGAAAAGGGGACTTCGGGCTGCCCGTTGAGATGAACGGCTCCCTGCCTGGGCTTCATGGCAAAGGCCAGGATTTTCAAGAGAGTGGATTTGCCGCTTCCGTTGGGCCCCTGGAGCCCGGTGATGGAGCCTTTGAAAATGGAAAGAGCCCCAATGTCGAGAACCTTTTTTTCCCCGTAGTAATGGACAAGGTCCTTTATTTCAAATACAGGGGCCGGGCTCATTGTCTTCTCAGGAAGGAAAGGGAAAGGTTGACGGCAAAGGCAATGGTGATCAAAACCAGTCCCAGGGCAATCCCGTCGGCAAAGAGTCCCTTGTTGGTTTCAAGGGCAATGGCCGTGGTGATGGTCCGGGTATGATACTTGATATTGCCCCCCACCATCATGGAGATGCCCACCTCGGTGAGGACCCGTCCATAGGCCGTGACCGCGGCGGCCAAAATGCCGTATCGCACCTCCCAGAGGCAGGTGGCAATGATGTTTTTTTTCCCGGCGCCCAGGGAAACCAGGGTCAGCTTAAGATCCGGATCCAGGTTTTCCACGATGGAGGCGGTGATGGCCGTGACAATGGGAAAGGCCAGGATGGTCTGGCCCATGGCGATCCCGGTAAGGGTGAACAAGAGGTTGAACTCCCCCAGGGGGCCCCGGCTGGAGATCAGGGCGTAGATTACAAGACCGATGAACACCGTGGGCAGGGCCAGGAGAGTATCCAGAACGGTTCTTAAGGGTTTTTTGTACTTAAAATTAAAGTACCCCAGGACAAATCCGCAGGGAAGACCTGCTCCGATGCTGACCAGCATGGAGCAGGTGGAGATCTTCAAGGTTGCAGATACGGCGGTCCAGGTGGAGGCATCCCCGGAAAAAAGAAGCTGGACCGCCTTGATCAGGCCTGCAACGATATAATCCATGGATGATCCGGGTTATTTGGCATTGGGGATAAAGAGTTTTTTCCCCAAAAGCCTGAAATCCCGGATCAGGTCCTGGGCCGCCTTGGAGGCCATCCAGTCGGAGAATTTCAGGGCCAGATCATACTTGGCCTTGGGGCAGTTTTTGGGATCCAGGGTCAGGACGCTGTACTGGTTCAAAAGGATCTTGTCCCCTTCCACCAGGACCTGTAAGGGGGCATTGCCTCCCTGCTGGGACTGGTACTTGATATAGGTGCCCCGGTCGGTCATGGTATACCCTTTTCTTTCCTGGGCCACGTTGATGGTGGCCAGCATGCCCTGGCCGGTCTGGACATACCAGGACTCTTTATCCGGAAGCTGGATTCCGGCATTCTTCCACAGCAGTTTTTCTTTTTTATTGGTGCCTGAGTCGTCTCCCCGGCTCATGAACATTGCCTTGCCCGCCTTGACAGCGGCCAGGGCGCCGGAGATATCCTTTCCCTTGATGCCGGCGGGATCGGATTCAGGGCCGATGATGACGAAATCATTGTACATGACTTCCCTGCGGTCTTTTCCGTATCCGTTGGCAATGTATTTTTTTTCCGCCGGGGGGGCATGGACCAGAAGCACATCCACGTCACAGTTCTGCCCCAGTTTCAGGGCCTTGCCCGTTCCGGTGGCCGTCCATTTGAGTTCAATCCCAGTATCTTTTTCAAAATGGGGGATGAGATAATCCAGAAGCCCGGTGTTGTCCGTACTCGTGGTGGTGGCCATCATCAGGCTGTCAGCCTGGGAGGTTGCCGAGGCAAATATCAGAAACAAGACAGCGGCAAGGATCGACTTCAGTTTTTTTCCGTTCATTTTTCTCTCCTTTGAATTAAGTGATTTTTCCCTTTGATGGAAAATGATTTTGTCCCTTCAAAAAGAAATATGCGAATCCAAGGGTTTAGTCAAGAACATCGTAAATAAAGGAGTATGCGGTTTAAAAGGTTACCGATAACAACCAAAAATAACAGAAGTTCCTATCGATCCTTGAGGAAAAGTTCGTGATACTCGTCTTCGGAGAGATGGTTTTTCAGCATTTTGTTGACGAACATATAGATCTCTTCCAGTTCACCGTTGGAAAGCCTGGGCAGAAGCGCCGCCATGAAACTGTCCTCGGAAAATTTCTGGAGGTAGAACATCACGGTTTCTTCGTCGGTGTTCCGATCCATGCCGAAGGCACCGAGTCCCTTGTACTCCTGGATAAAATTATGGGTATCTTTTTTCATTTTGATAAATCTTCAGCCTCGGGGGTGCGGCTTCATTAAAATCTGTTTACGGGTTTTGTCTTGAGCCGGGCCATTCACTGCAGGGAAATTTCAGGCATCAGGATCCAATCCTTTGACGGTGATATAGTAGATGGGACAGGAGGTCCGGTATTTGCAGTAAATTTTCGGATCCTTGCAGTGGAGGCATTCCCGGCACAGATAAGTGTCATATTTTGCACATCGATAATTGGTTTCCCTGTGGGGATGTTTCCTGCATTTTCCCATTCGGTCTCCGGCATTCCTCTTACCCGTGTTTATCTCGGTCAGGAACGGATTTCCATTTAATACCGATTTTTTTACAGAGTTTCAATATGGGATTTTTTTTGTTTTGTCAAAGGAACCCCATTGTTGCAGAGGGGGATTCCATTTACAAACCGGAAATATTTTTTTATACTCAACAAATCAATTCTTAAATGATCCTAATCTGAATAGGCCGGGAGTTTCCATGGATTTTAAAGGTTTTGCAGCACGTCTGGGAATTGAAGAAGAGGATTTTCTGGAGCTGGTCGAACTCTATGTAATGACCTGCCGGGCCGATATTGAAAAAATCAGACAGGGAATCCTTTTGGGTGTTCCGGCAGATGCGGCGGCAGCGGCCCACTCCATAAAAGGGGCCGCCGGCAACCTGGGCTTTGAAGAGATGGCAGGACTGGCCCAAAAAATGGAAATTCAAGCCAGGGCTGGCAGCCTTGAAAATTTCAAGACCTATATTTCAGATCTTGAAAAACAGATAACCGGCCTGGGAAAGGGCTGATGCCGTCCAGGCAGGGAGATTGAACCATGGGAAAGTCGCAGGCCTATACCATACTGGCAGTGGACGATAACCTCATGAACTTAAAACTCATTGAAAAATCCCTTTCCAAGGAAGGGTATGAGGTGATTATTGCAGACAACGGGCCGGAAGCCAGGACCATGGTCGTGGAAAGGCGGCCGGACCTGATCCTTTTGGATATTGAAATGCCTGAAGAGGACGGATTTGAGGTCATCAGGAAGCTGAAGGACAACACGGCCACCAGTACCGTACCGGTTATCTTCCTGACCGGTATCAGTGAGGTGGACGCCAAACTAAAGGGATTTGACCTGGGGGCTGTGGATTATATTACCAAACCCTTTCACCCCCTTGAGGTCCTGGCCAGGGTCAGGATTCATCTCAAGCTCTCCATTGCCACCAATTCCCTGATCCAGGATCAGGCCGGAAGGCTCAGACAGATCACCCAGGCCCAGGCTGCCATGCTGCCCCTGCCCGGGGAATACCCCAATGCCCGTTTCGGTGTCTATTACAAGTCCCTGGAAGAGGCCGGGGGAGACTTTTACGATATCCTGAACATTTCCGAGAATATTACAGGATATTTTGTGGCGGATTCTTCGGGGCACGATATTGAGACCAGCTATATCACCGCATCTGTAAAGGCGCTTCTCGCCCAGAACTGCACCCCGGTTTACTCTCCCATGGAAAGCATGAAGATGATCAACGACGTCATGGTGGAGATCCTGCCGGAAAGCAAATACCTTACCGCCACCTACCTTCACCTGAACCGGTCCACCATGACCCTGACCATCATCAATGCCGGCCACCCGCCTGTGGCCTTTCTACCCCTGGCCGGAGAGCCCTTTCTCATCAAAACCGAGGGGGATATTCTCGGCATGTTCTCCGACGCCAGGTTTGCCAGCCACAGGATCCGGGTAAAGCCGGGGGACCGGTTTTTTGTCTATTCCGACGGGCTGGTGGAGTCGGCTGAAAAGCGTGTAACCTGGGTGAGCGGGGCGGAAAGCCTGGTCTCCCTCTATCCCGGGTTGAGGGGTGTTCCCCTGGACCAGGCCCCAAAGGCCTTGATCCGGGAATTGTTCGGCCCGGACAGCCTGCCCGAGGATGATATCGTACTGCTTTGCATAGAGGTCTAGATTCGATTTCTCCCGGAAGGGAGGAAAAATTAAAGCCGTGAAATATCCGGGTGATGGATATGGCAGATCAATCCAGAAAGATGAAGGTGGTTGAAAAAAGGAACACTCTTTTCATCGGGTTTTCTTCCTGCATGGAGAGCATTGATGAAGTGTGCCGGATCGCCGAGACCTATCTTAAGACAAATATTCCTGAAATTTCATCCCAGATGTTCGCCCTGAATCTGCTCATGCGGGAAGGATTGACAAATGCGGTCCGCCATGGCAATAGAAATGACTCGGGCAAGGATGTGGGGTTTCTGCTCAAGGTCACTGACAAGGCCCTTGTCCATATGGAGATCGAGGATCAGGGTAAAGGATTTGACTGGGGAAAGCAGGAGACTTCTCAGATGGAGGAGGCAGAGGACCATGGCCGGGGAATTCCCATCATGCAGAGCTATGCCACCTGGTACGGGTATAATAAAAAAGGCAATATCCTGTACATCCAAAAAGAGGTGACCCCCTGATCTTAACCTCTCCGTAACCATAATCTAACAAAATTCTAATCATAAAATGATACAAATGCCCGACATTCGATACGGATTAATAAAGGAGATTTCATGACGGCCCACCTGCAAAGAGCCATGCACAATATAAAAAAAGAGATTCTTTCTTTGGGTGCCATGGTAGAAGACCGCTTTAAAAAGTCCATTGAAGCTGTTCAGACGGAAAACCTTCAGCTGGCCCAGTTCATCATTGATACGGATTTTGAAGTGGATGAGAGGGAAATTGAGGTGGAAGAGGAATGCCTGAAAACCCTGGCCCTGTATCAGCCGGTCGCCACGGACCTCAGATTGATTGTGGCGGTGATAAAAATCAACAACGATCTGGAGCGGATTGCAGACTATGCCGTCAATATTGCCAGACGCTTCAGGACCTCCTGGGAGAACCCGAACAAGTTCAAGTATGATTACGCAGCCATGGCGGAACAGGCATCCAAGATGCTGAAAAAAAGCCTGGACGCCCTGGTCAGTATGGATGTGGATATGGCCCATGATGTCCGCAATATGGACAAAGAGGTCAATGCCATGAGAAATGAGGCCTATGATGCCATGAAGGCCAATATCCGGGACAACCCGGACATGGTGGCGGAGATCATAAACATGTACCTGATTTCAAGACATATCGAGAGGATCGGAGACCATACGACCAATATTGCGGAAGAGGTGATTTATCTGATTGAAGGGGAGATCATCCGCCATACCTGAGATATCCACAGGATATCCCTGCTGCGGATCATCCCGCTTTGAAAGACAGGCCAATTTGAAAGTCAATCGCCATGGGGCTCCTGGTTTGAGACGGGCTGTGGTGTATGATTTTCCCATGACAGGATGGAAAAAATGCTGAAAGAAACCATACTCATCGTTGACGATGAAGAAGACATCATTGAATTGATAAAATACAACCTTAAAAGTGAAGGGTACAATATCCTAACGGCCATTACCGGTGAGGAGGCCATCAAAATATCCAAACAGGCCCGGCCGGATCTCATGGTCCTGGATCTCATGCTGCCGGGCATTGACGGGCTGGAAGTGACAAGGTACCTGAGAAACAACGGGGAAACCAAGGATATGCCCATTGTCATGCTCACGGCCAAGGGAGAGGAATCCGATGTGGTCACCGGCCTTGAGCTGGGGGCCAACGACTATATATCCAAACCCTTCAGCCCCAGGGAACTGACCGCCAGAATCCGTGCCATCCTGAGAAGGCGCCAGCAGAAAGTCGTTGAATCCAGGACCCGGGTCAAGCAGGAAGGGGAGATGATCATTGACCAGGCCAAGCATGTTGTCACCATTGAGGGAGAGGTCATTGACCTGACCCTGTCTGAGTTTGAACTGCTCTCCTTTCTGGCGGATAAAAAAGGATGGGTGTTTACCCGGGGCCAGATCGTTGACGCCATTCACGGTGAGAATTATGCAGTGACGGAGAGAAGCATCGATGTTATCATCGTGGGGCTGCGTAAAAAACTTAAACAATACGCAGCCCTCATTGAAACCGTAAGGGGTGTGGGGTACCGGTTCAAAGAATAGATAATGTATACTAAAAAAAAATTGATCTGGCAGATTTTCCCGTCCTTTTTGATTATCATCCTTGTCTCCCTTTTTGTGGAGACCTGGTATTCCACGAATCATTTTAAAACCTTTTTCCTGGAGAATTCCGAAAAGGAACTGACTGTCCGGGCAAAGCTCATCCAGAGCAAATTCGCCCATTTTCTGATCCAGGAGAACCTGCCCAAGGAAGATATTGACCGGCTGTGCAAGGAACTCGGGGCCGATATCGAGACCCGTCTGACCGTAATTTCACCCTCTGGAGTGGTGCTGGGAGATTCCCAGGGCCGCGTGGAGACCATGGAAAATCATTCCGGCCGCCCTGAGATCAGGGAGGCCCTCAAGGGGAAAAAGGGGATGTCCATGCGCTACAGCTCCACCCTGGACAACAATATGATGTATATTGCCCTTCCCATCCTCCAGAACGGAAAACCAAAGGCCGTAGTCCGGACAGCGGTTTCCGTTTCCACCATTGACAAGAACATAAAGGACGTCAGGAACAAGATCCTGTTTGCCATGCTGATCACGGTCATGGCCGCGGCTGCAGCCAGCCTGTATGTCGCAAGAAGGATTATCCGGCCCGTGGAGGAGATGAAGAAAGGGGCCCAGGAATTTGCCAAGGGGAATCTGACCGGGCGCCTGGCTGCGCCGGATACCGAGGAGTTGTCCGAGCTTGCCAGGGTAATGAATACCATGGCCCGGAACCTGGATGAGAGGATAGAGGATTCCATGAACCGGCAGAGGGAGCTTGAGGCGGTCCATACAAGCATGCAGGAGGGGGTGATTGCCATTGACAACGATGAGAGAATCATCACCATCAATGCTGCGGCATCCAAGATCTTTGATTTTCCGGCCTCTCAGTTGAAAAAAAGAAATATCCTGGAGGTGGCCCGGAATTTTGAACTCCAGACCTTTATCCAGAAGGCCCTGGCCACCCACGAGCCCGTGGAGGATGATATCCTGGTTCAGCAGGAAAAGGATCATATCCTGAACATTCACTCCACAGCCCTGTACGATACCCAGGAAAAGCGCATGGGAACCCTGATCATCTTCCATGACATCACCCGGATCCGGCGACTTGAATCCATGCACAAGGCCTTTGCCGCCAATGTCTCCCATGAGCTGAAGACTCCCCTGACCACCATCAAGGGGTTTATTGAAACCCTCCAGGAAATGCTCAAAAAGGATGAAGAGACCCAAAGTTTTTTAAAGATTCTGGAAAAAAACGTCAACCGGATGATCGAACTGATCAACGATCTTCTGGCCCTGGCCAGGCTGGAACGGCTCCAGGGGACCGGGATCGAGTTTGAGGAACATCATCTGTCCGCCCTGATCAACGGGGTGGTGAATATCTGCCGGACCGGAGCAGACAAAAAAAACATCGCCATGGAGTATGCCTGCCCGGAGGATCTCACGGCCATGGTGGATCCCATTCTGATGGAACAGGCCCTGATCAACCTGGTGGACAATGCCGTCAAGTACAGTCCGGAAAAGACAAATGTTCATATTGAGGCAAAGGGAAGGGAAGACATGGTGGAGATCCGGGTCCGGGATACGGGGACCGGCATGGACAAGGAGCATCTGCCCAAGATATTCAACCGGTTTTACCGGGTGGACAAGGCCAGGAGCCGCCATGAAGGGGGGACCGGCCTTGGTCTTGCCATTGTCAAACACATCGTCCAATACCATAACGGCCGGATCGAGGTGCAGAGCAAAAAAGGAATGGGCACCACCTTTACCATCAGCCTGCCGGCCTGATCAATTCCCGTAAAAGATCTCTGCGTTTTTTCCCAGGACCATCTCTTTCTGTTCCCGGGTCAGGCCGGACTGATCCAGGTCGGCATAGTACCGGCCCGGCTTGAGCAGGGGATAGTCCGTTCCGAACAGGACCTTGTCCAGGACTCCGGCCCTTTCTGCCATGTCATAGATGGTGGAATCATAGAGAAAGACCGAGGCGGCCGTATCATACCAGATATTTTTCAGGTCGGCCTTTAATTGTTTTTTCATGACATGATAGAAAAAAATTCCCCCTCCCCAATGGGCCAGGATGATCCGGTTGTCCGGAAAAGTCCGGGCCAGATCGTTTATCTGCTCCAGGGTGACCGGGGTTTTTCCGGGATAGGCATGCCCCAGGGGCTCATTGGTGTGAATCATGCAGGGCAGGTTGCCCCTGGACCTCAGCACTTCCATGACAGGATCAAGGGCTTTCAGGGCAGCCCGGTCAATTCCGGAGAGATAAAAGGCCAGTTCCCCGACCCCGGAAAGTCCGGCATCAAGGCATCGTTCCGCTTCCCGGGCCGCTCCGGTCCAGGCGGTGTCAAAACAGGCAAGCCCCCGGATTCTGTCCGGATATTTCCGGACCGCCTCAATGATGACATCGTTGTTCTGCCTGGCAAGCTCAGGGTTCCGCCAGGGGAACCCCCCCCCCACTGAGATGTCCACTCCCTGCTCATCCATGGTCTCCACCAGCTCGTCGGCAACGGCAATGGAGGCTTTCGGCGAATCGTAGAGGAGTTTGAATTCAGGCTCGCCCTTAAAAAATTGGGACCGGTCTTTTTTGATTTTATCGGGGAATAAATGGACATGGGTATCGATGATCATACGAGGATCTCCCGGGTTCAAGTTGGACTCAAGTCTCAATAATGATTGAAAATCATACCGGATCAATATATATTAATTGTTTTGTTTGAACAAGGAAGAAAAACGATGAAATATTATCCGGTGTACCTTGACCTGAAAGAACGGGAATGCGTTGTGGTGGGAGGGGGCGAAGTGGGTGCCAGAAAAGCCCTGGGTCTTGAAGGCTGCGGAGCCAGGGTCAGAGTGATATCCTGTGAATTTTCAGAGAAGTTCTTCCCTGGAGAGGGATCCTCTCTTCGGCTTGAGAAGCGGCCCTATGAGAAAAAGGACCTGGAAAACGCCTTCCTGGTCTTTGCCGCCACCGACAATGCCGGCCTGAACCGGCAGATCCTGGAGGATGCCAGGCAGATGGGGATACTCTGCTGTCTGGCCGATGCACCGGAACTGGGTGATTTTATCCTGCCGGCGGTCATGGCCCGGGGGGACCTGGTCTGTGCGGTTTCCACTTCAGGGACCAGCCCGGCCCTGGCCAAAAAGATCAAAAAAGATCTTGCCGGAATGTTCGGGCCGGAATACGCTGTTTTTCTGGTTCTCATGGGGAATATCCGGAAACGGCTGCTGGCGGAGGGCCATGACCCGGACCAACACAAGAAGATATTCAGAAGCCTGGTGGAAAAAGATCTGCCGGGCCTGATCGCTGCAAAAGACCGGGAAGGGATCAATTTGATTTTAAAGGATTTGCTGGGCAGGGAATATGATTATCAGAGCCTGGCATCACAGGAGTCTTAAATGGATTTGGAATCAATAAAAATGATGCTGCAGCTGGCATTCGTGCTGTATATAACGGCAACAGCAGGGTATTTGTGCTATCTGTTCAATCAAAAGGACAGGATCCAGAAGGTGTCCTTTTTCCTGCTGGCCTTGGCAGTCCTGATTCATCTCGGGGCAGTGGTCTCCCTGACATCGGCCATCAAGGCTCTGCCCATAAACAACCTTGTACAGAGTCTGTCCATGGCTGCCCTGGCCCTGGGAATCATGTTTTTAATCGTTCAGTATAGATTCAACCTTAAAATCCTGGGTCTGTTTGCCTCGGCCGTGCTGACCCTGACCATGCTGGGGGTGATGGTCATACCGGATACCCCGGTGGCTCCGGACAGACTCCTGAAAGGGTTCTGGCTATACTCCCACATTGTCCTGGTCTTTACCGGGGAGGCTGCCCTGGCCCTGGCCGCCGGAGCCGGACTCCTCTACCTGATCCAGGAAAAGGGCATCAAGGGCAAGAACCCGGGTTTTTTCTTCAGCCGGCTGCCCTCCCTGGATTTTCTGGATAGCGTCAGCTATGCCTGCATCGGAACAGGGTTTGCCCTGCTGACATTTGGTCTGGTCACAGGATTTATCTATGCAAAATCCGTATGGGGGGTTTTCTGGAGCTGGGATATCAAGGAACTCTTTTCCGTAGGCACATGGCTGCTCTACGCGGCCATTCTCCATTTCCGGTTTTATTCGGGGTGGAGGGGCCGGAGGTCGGCCATCATGACCCTGGCGGGATTTTTAGTCATTGTTTTTACTTTTCTGGGTGTCAATATCTTTTTGGGGGGACACCACCAGGGATTTACCAAATAGAATAACCATACTGCCATAAATCTATGATCGCAAAATCAAATATCATTTTAATCGGTGCCAGCCATCAGACAGCACCCGTGGAGCTCAGGGAGAGACTCTCCTTTTCCCAGGAAGAAATCCGGCAGGCCCTTGACCGGTTCAAGCAGGACGGTAAATTAAGGGAAGGGGTTGTCTTTTCCACCTGCAACCGGACCGAGATCCTCTATGTGCCCGGAGGGAATCCGGACCCGGACCGGGACCCTGTGGAAGAGATGATTGATTTCATTGCCGACGCCAAACAGATCGATAAATCAGAGTTTAAACCGGCCCTCTATGTTCGCCGGGGAGATGATGCTGTCCGCCATCTGTTCAGGGTGGCATCCAGCCTGGATTCCATGATGGTGGGGGAACCCCAGATCCTGGGCCAGGTCAAGCAGGCCTATCGTGCCGCAGTGGAGTCCGGGGCATCGGGTGTGCTGCTCAACCGGATGATGCATAAGTCCTTTTCCGTTGCCAAACGGGTGAGAAAGGAAACCGGTATCGGGGACAACGCCGTATCCATAAGCTATGCCGCCATTGAGCTTGCCGGAAAGATCTTTTCAGATCTCTCCTCCAAGAGCGTTATGCTGCTGGGGGCCGGTGAGATGGCTGAACTGGCCGTGGAGCATCTCATCTCCAACCGGGTGAAGAAGATATTGGTGGCCAACCGGACCTTTGATAAGGGGATGATCCTGGCCCAGAAGTTCAGGGGAGAAGCCATCCGGTTTGAGGAAAGGGAGGAGGTGCTCAAGGATGTGGACATCATTATCAGTTCAACCGGAGCAACAGACTACGTTCTGTCCAGGGATCAGGTGAAAAGGGCCATGAAAAAGAGGCATCACCAGCCATTGTTCTTCATTGACATTGCCGTGCCAAGGGATATCGATCCAAAGATCAACGATGTCTCCAATGCCTATGTGTACGATATTGATGATCTGAAAAATATCGTGGAGTCCAATATCCAGCAAAGGGAAAAAGAGACCGTAAAGGCGGAACGTTTTGTTGAAGAGGCGGTCCTGAATTTTCGGAAATGGATGGACAGTCTGGCCGTTGTACCCACCATCAAGGCCATTAACGATAAAATGACCCGGATCGTGAACATGGAATGCGAAAAGACCCTGGCCGGGCTGGACCATTTATCCCCGGAGGATGTCAAGGCCATCCGCCGCATGACCCGGGCCATTGCCTCCCGGGCCATCCATGACCCCATACGATTCCTGCGCCACACCGGCGATCACCGGGACGATTCCCTCTATCTCAACGTGGCCAGACAATTGTTTAATCTGGACATGAAGGAAGAATGAGCCAAGTTTTGCTTTACTTTAGGAGCCAATCTGGTATAGTACCTTTTTGGAAGTTCCGCTAGATTTTAAATGAAGGACAAGGATCATGAAAAAAGAAGATCTGGAATTTTTTAAGTCGCTTTTGACGGACAGGCTGAATGAACTTCTGGTACATGCAGACAGCACAGTAAGTGGGATGACAAAACCCAAAGAGAATTTTGCCGATCCCACGGACCGGGCCTCCCATGAAGCAGAGAGAAGTTTTGAACTGCGCATCCGGGACCGGGAGCACAAATTGATCAAGAAGATAAAAAAAGCTCTGGTAAGAATCGATAACGGCAGTTTCGGCCTGTGCGAGGCCTGTGAGGAAGAGATCACCATCGAACGGCTTAAGGCCAGGCCCGTGACCACCCAATGCATTGACTGCAAGACCAGGGAAGAGGATATGGAAAAGGCCCTGGGTATCTGACAGGCGCTTGCGATCCATTGATTGACCTTCATATACATTCAACTGCTTCAGACGGTTCCCTCACCCCCCTGGAAATCCTGGCCCTTGCCCGGGACAACGGGATCAGGGCCATTTCCCTGACCGATCACGACTCCATAGACGGAATCCTGGAAATCCAGGATCAGATCCAGGACTTTCCCCTGGAATTCATCACAGGGGTGGAGATCTCCTGCGACCCCCCGGTTCAATTCAAGTCCGCCGGCAGCATTCATCTGCTGGGATACGGATTTTCCGTTTACGATAAAGGGCTGAACCGCCTCCTGGAAAGAGCCAAAATTTCAAGGGAACAGCGCAATCCAAAAATCATCAAGGCCCTGAACGATCTGGGAATTGAGATCAGCCTTGCCGAGGTTCAGGAACGGTTCGGTACCGATTTGACCGGTCGTCCCCATATCGCGGAACTTCTCAAGGAAAAAGGGGTTGTGGCCGATTTCCGCCAGGCCTTTGATCTTTATCTGGGCAAGGGAAAACCCGCCTATGTGGATAAGTTTAAAGTCTCCTGTGAAAAGGCCATCCAGGTGATCCTGGGTGCCGGGGGCATCCCGGTCCTGGCCCATCCCGGGCTGCTTGACCTGGGCTCTGACGAGGCCCTGGAAAATTTTATCCAGACCCTAGTTGAGTTCGGTCTCCAGGGAATTGAGGTCTATTATACGGACCACGACCAGAGAACCACTGCCCTGTTAAAATCCCTTGCCAAGGGGAAAAAATTGCTGGTCACCGGAGGATCGGATTTCCACGGCACCTTTAACGCTGGGGTGCACCTGGGTTCCGGGAAAGAGAACATCCGGGTGGAATACGGGCTTTTCAAGAGCCTCACAGACCGGGTCGCATCCATGCGGGCCCTTCATACCCGGCTGGATATACTCGAATCCAACCTGGAATATCAGTTCCTTGACCGGCAGCTGCTGGGCAATGCCCTCTGCCACAGATCCTATTTAAATGAGAACCAGAACACCTGCTCCGGTGACAACGAACGGCTGGAGTTTCTGGGGGATGCGGTTCTGGGCCTGTGCGTCGGTCATATTTTGATGAAGAACAACCCCATGAAAAAAGAGGGGGAACTTTCAAAGCTGAGATCAAGTCTGGTTTCAGAGCCGGCCCTGGCCGACATGGCACGGAAGATCGATCTGGGAAGATTCCTCCGGCTGGGAAAAGGCGAGGCCATCTCCGGGGGCGGAGATAAAAATTCCATACTCTCGGATGCGCTGGAGGCGGTCATTGCCGCCGTTTACCTGGACGCCGGATTTGACCGGGTTTTTGAACTGGTCCAGGGCCTGTTCGGTCCTGCCGTTGATGATGTTCTCTCCTGCCACGATATTCTGGATTACAAGAGCACACTCCAGGAATATGCCCAGGAGACCTGGTCAACCACACCGGTTTACATCGTATCCAGGGAGATCGGGCCGGATCATGACAAGACTTTTGAGATCCGCCTGGAACTGGCCGGACTCAATACAATCGGACTGGGGAAAACCAAAAAGGCGGCGGAACAGGATTCTGCCAGAAATGCCCTGGAACTGATCCGGGAAACTGAGAAAGAACAAGACCCGGGCAAAGTCTGAGACCGGGAACGGAGGGGCGGTTCCAATGGTTCTTTCGGTTCAGGCTTCCAATGCCGTTATGAACGAAAAAAAACCTCCTTTGATAATTCCCATTTTCATCCCCCATTCAGGATGCCCCCATTGTTGCGCCTTCTGCAACCAATCCATGATCACGGGACAGGGAAAAAATCTTCCCGATTCAGGGGAGATGGATCGTATTATCCGTGAGTACCTGGCATATAAAGGGAGCCGCTCCCGGGTGGAACTGGCCTTTTTCGGGGGAAATTTTCTGGGGCTTTCCCCCCGGGAGATTCTTTGGTTCCTGGAGAGGGTCAGGCCCTATATCTCGGAGGGGAGAATTCAGGGGATCCGGTGTTCCACCCGGCCCGATACCATTACCCGCCGGAACCTGGATATCATTGCCTCCCACGGGGTCTCTATGATTGAACTGGGGGTACAGTCCATGGATGATGCCGTGCTTTCCCGGGTCGGGCGGGGCCACACCAGCGATCATACCCGGCAGGCCCTGGATCTTCTCAAGGCCTACGCCATTCCGACCGGGGTCCAGGTCATGATCGGCCTCCCGGGAGAAACCGGAGAGGGAGTGATCCGGGGAATCCGGGAACTGGCCTCTTTTCAGCCCCAAACGGCCAGGATTTATCCCCTTCTGGTGTTGAAGGGAAGCCGGGTGGCAAAATGGCATGCCGCAGGAACATATGTTCCCCTGACCCTGGAACGGGCCGTTGACCAGGCAAAGCAACTCCATCAGATATTTACCCGGGCCGGGGTTGAGGTGATCCGCATGGGACTCCAGGCCTCGGAGATGATGGAGGATAAAACCCAGGTCCTGGCAGGACCCTGGCATCCGGCATTCGGCCACCTGGTCCTGTCATCGTTATTCTTTGACAGGGCCGTCTCCCGGATCCGGGATGTCAGGCCGGACAGGGGGGCCATGGTCCTTAGGGTCCACCCCAGGTCGGAATCCAGACTCAGGGGGGACAAGAATCAAACCCTTGAAAAACTGAAGAAAACATTTCCCCAAATTTCCTTTTCCATAGAGACAAACAGGGATCTGGCCCTTGACGAAATAGAGGTTTCCTGATCCCCCGGGGCATCTCCATGGGTTTGATTTTTCCGGTTTTCCCTCTTTTCCTTGACACCCTGCCGTCCCCATGTGCTAAACTCATTTAAATTTACATTTCGCGAATCAGTTTAGGTATCAGGATCGATCATGAAGAAAATCGGAATCTGTCTCCTGTGGTCTCTCTTTTTTGGGGGAGTCCTGTATCCGGGGCCTGCACCGGCGAATTCGTCCGAACCTCAATTATCCCCGATCCTGAACCTTTCCCCGGATCTGGTCCCGGGGCTGGACGCATTCCGGGCCAGAGAATATGACCGGGCCTATGATCTTCTTTTACGGGCTTTTGAAGCGGAACCGGGCAATTTTCTGGTCAACTTCTATCTGGGCCGGGCCGCTTTTGAGGCAGGCCACTACGAAATGGCGGTCATGGTCTTTGACCGGGCCATGATGCTTCGGCCCCGGGATCCCAGGATCAAGCTGGAAATGGCCAGGGCCTACCAGCGTCTGGGCCTGAACGACATGGCCCGGAGATACTGCCGGGAGGTATTGCTTGCGGATCCGCCCTGGGCGGTGAAGGAAAACATTGAAAGATTTCTGGCCTATATTGACCGTACGGAAAAACGCCATTTCTTCACCGGTTCCCTGGCCCTGGGATTTGACTGGAACGACAATGTATGGTCAAGCCCTTCCTATGAAACCATCAGAATCTTTGGCACGGAGATCTCCCTGGACGGTGTGGCGGCCGGGGAAAAAGAGGATATGATCTATTCGGCCCGGGCCGGACTCAACCATACCTATTCCTTTCCCTATTCCAGGTTAGCCTGGCAGACCCGGGGAAACGCTTACTCGGCCCTTTTTCATGAGCAAAAGGGCCTGAACACCCTTTACCTGGACATTGAAACCGGACCTGAAGTCTTAAAGGAAAAGGGAGTGGCCGGTTTCATGGTAACGGCCGAGTACCTGGATCTGGACCGGTCCAAGTACTCCAGCGCCCTGGGCGCCAGGGCCTATTACCAATTCACGGTTTCCCCTTCAATGGTTCTCATGCCCGGCATTGCATATCAGAGCAGGGCCTTTGAGCGGAATGCCGGCAGGAACTCAGACCACCTGGACCTGACCCTTGGCTCAGCCTTCCGGTTCAGGGGATTCTGGTGGAGCCCCTCCCTGGGATTTGAACATGAAAGTGCGGCAGATGATGAATACTCCTATGACCGGTGGCGTTTTGAGCTGGGGGTCAGCCGGGAAATCCGGGCGGGATTGACTCTCTTCGGGTCCTATGATTTCGAACATACCGACTATGAAGAAGAATCTATTTTTTTTACCCATGCCCGGGTTGACAATACCCATTATCTCGGCCTGGGAATCAGAAAGAGTCTATGGCAATCCCGGGACATGTCCCGCAGTATGAATCTGACATTGGGATATCGATACACCAAGGCAGACTCCAACCTGGATCTGTATGACTATGAGAAAAACAATATTTACTCTTTTATGGAGTACCGGTTCTGATGGGGGGCATATGAAACTCAGATTTTCCTATATGGCAGGGGGACTGATCCTTGGGGGTCTGATTCTGATGTATAGCCAGGTTCTGGGGAAGAGCCTGCCGGAGGATATCGCGGGCAGTGTCGTGGCCCTTCGGGGAAAAGCAACGGCAGCCCTGCCCGGATCTGCTCCGCGCCCCCTTTCCCTCAAGTCTCCGGTCTTTGTCCGGGACATCATTCAGACGGGCCGGGCCCGACTCCAATTGATGTTCAAAGACAATACCCTGATCACCCTGGGCCGGAACTCGGAGATGGTCATCCAGGAGTATCTCTGGAAGAGCGGATCCCGGGATTCCGCCATGCATACCCGGGTAAAGGCCGGCAGTTTCAGGATCATGGGCGGGGCCATCACCCGGGAGGCTCCGGAAAATTTTACCACCCAAACCCCGGCGGCAACCATCGGCATCCGAGGGTCCATGTATGCGGGGCTGGTCCGGGGAAATTCCCTGTCCGTGGTCTTCCAGGGCGGGAGGGGAATCTTTGTGTCCAACGGCCAGGGCCGGGTGAATATCGACATCCCGGGATTCGGCACCCGTGTGGAAGATCCGCAGCAGGCTCCGGAAACCCCTGAGAAATTTAATGAAGAGAGCCTCCAGGAAATCGAAGGAGACCTGGCCTTGCTGGATACCGGTGAGGAGGGGGAACAAAGCCCCGGATCAGAAGGGGAAGGAGAGTCCCTGGCTGCCGATGAAGGGGAATCCGGGGAGTCCGGCCTCCTCTCCTCTGTTCCGGACAGCCCGGATCCCCTTGAATCTCCCATTCCCACAGACATAGACCTGACGACCGACACCCTGCCTGCATCGGGAATATGGATATATAAGGGGAAGCTGACAAGCAATATCGGGGAGATCATCGATGAAACGATTGCTGTCTATATCAACTGGGAGAACCGGAGGGTCATGATCATTGAAAACGACCCGGATCTCGGTTATGGATCTTCCCAGGGATTTGCCATTGGAGAAATCTCAAAGGACGGAAAGATCACCATTTCCCGTATCATGGGGTCGGGTGTCTGGGAAGACATGGGGACGGTGGAGGCCATGACCGGGTCAGGCACGGGCAGTGCAGAGGGGTTGGATTACGGAACAATACAGATGGTTCTGGAAGGATATGACATCAACGTCCAGGACCAGTCTGACCCGTCCAAACAGCGTTTCTGGTCCGATACCCTGGCTGCCGTTGTCTATGATAAAGCAGAGGGGCCCGGCCTTCCGGATACGATCACCTTAAACGGTTTTTTCCTGGGCGTGGGAGAGGACATGGCAGATCCGAATACCGGGAGAACCGCCTTCATGAATTCAGATGCAACAGATTTTCAAATTACCATTGACAGGGTCTCCGGAACCCTTATCGGATCCATGGCCGGTGAGGACTGGTTTAATCCCTCCAACGACATGGACAATATCAGTCTGGGAGGAGACAAAACCAAGTCGGTTTATATCTCCGACGACAAGATGGCCGCGGTTATAGGAGGGTCGCTATCCATCTCTGCCTCCACTGCCGGACTGAAGCCCCACGGAAACTTCATGGTTTCCTCTGCTGAAGCTCCCCTGTCCCAGTACACCACCTGGGGATATTGGGAGATTGCCTATGAAGAACCGGGAAGCAATGAAGATTACCATGTCCATGTGCCCGGAGCCTTCTGGATTGCCGGGGAACAGACCCCGGTCTCAAAGGTGAGCCAGCTCATCGCGGATTCCACCACCCCGGATGGGGTGTATACGGGAAAAGCCCGGGGAGTCCGGTTCAACTCATCCTCACAGATGAGCCAGCTGACCAACGGCAAGACCCAATTGACCATCAAGTTTGATACCAGTGTGAGTAACCCGGTTTCAGGGTTTATCAAATTTGACCAGAAAAATCTTGCTGTTGAAAGCATCCCGGGGGATGTGTTCTCCGATGGAAGCGGGTTCAAGGGAACCGTCAGTACAGCAGGATCCTCCAGGGTGAGGGGCGCCTTTTTCGGAAGCGACGCCCAGGCCATCGGGGGAAATTTCGCTGCGGATATGCCTGACGGGTACAGCTATCAGGGAATTTTCGCCGGGAATCAATAATCCGACTGTGATTCAATTCAAACCATGAAAATCCGAAAAAACAGACTTTTATCCCTTCCCTTTGCGGCAGGATGCATCCTGATCCTGGGCTTTGCCCTGGTATTTTATCTTCTGGGCAGCCAAAAACCGGTTTTTCTTTCCGGTCTGGACAATAAGATCATGGATGTCATGTTCCGCATACGGGGCCCTGTTCCCCACTCCGGCCAGGTGATCATCGTGGATATTGACGAAAAAAGTCTGAAAATGGCGGGCCAGTGGCCCTGGCCCAGGGATATCATGGCGGATCTGATCCGGTCCATCCAGGACAGCGGGGCCAGGGTGGTTGGATTTGATATGGTTTTTCCCGAACCGGACCGGACATCGCCTTCACGTCAGCTTCTCGATCTGAAGCCTGTATTACGGCCCTATCTGTCCAATAAGATTTTTAATCAGATCCTTGAAAATCCGGGCCTGGATCATGATCTTATCTTCGGGGATGCCCTGTCCCGGGGCAGGGTGGTTCTGGGGTACGCCTTTCAGCTCAGGGAGGACAATCTCAAGGCTGTTTCCCAGGTCCCGTTTCCTTCGGCCCGGATCCGGCTGGTTCCTGAAAGTGCCTCATTTGAAAGGCTTGCCCTGATTCCGGCCTACCGCGCCCTGGTCAACGTAGAGGCCCTGGCCACGGCGGAGACAGAAGGCTTTCTCAACGTACTTCCGGACGATTCAGGAACGGTCCGTAAGGTTCCTTTGCTCATGAAGATGGACGGCATCCCCTATCCTTCCCTGGCCCTGGAAACCTGGCGTCTGGGAACCGGGAATTCAGAGCTCGTCATCCATACGGACAGCCGCATAAAAACATCCATGACCCCGGTCCTCGGGGTGGGGGCGGGCAACACCTTTATTCCCACCGGCAACAGCGGCCAGGTCCTGGTCAACCACCGGGGGCCGGTGAATACCTTTGAGTATATCCCGGCCTGGGACCTTTTGGATGGAAAAATCCACCCCGGACTGAAGGATAAATTCGTCCTGGTGGGCTCTTCGGCCACCGGACTGTTTGATCTCAAGGCCACCCCCTTTTCCAGTTCAATCCCCGGGGTGGAGATCAATGCCACCGTCATTGACAATCTGTTAAAAGGGGATCCCTTTGAGTATGATGTCTTTACCGAAATTGCCATGACCTATACCCTGATCCTGGTGGGCGGCATTCTGCTGAACCTGGTGCTCTGTTTTTCAACTCCCCTGCTGAGCGGGCTGGGGGCACTTGTTTTCTTTATCTCCATGTTTACGGGGAATTATTATTATTATTTTCTTGAAAACGACCAGGTCGGGATGAGTTTTCCCTTTCTCATCTTCCTGGTGATTCTGTTCACGGTTTCCATTTTAAACTACGTCAGGGAAGGAAGGGCCAAACAGTATATTCAGAGGGCCTTTTCCCATTATGTGGCCCCGGGGGTGGTAAAAGGCCTGTTGAAAAATCCGGACCGGCTTTCCCTGAGCGGTGAACTCAAGGAGCTGACCGTATTGTTCTCCGATATCCGGGGGTTTACCGGTATGGCCGAGAAAATGGATCCCCAGGTCCTCGGAACATTCATGAACCTCTACCTGACCCGGATGAGCCGGATCATCATGGCCAACAAAGGAACCGTGGATAAATTTATCGGCGATGCCATCATGGCCTTCTGGGGAGCTCCGGGTGAGGATCCGGACCATTCTGCCGGGGCCGTTCACACGGCCCTTTTGATGCAGGAGCATCTCCGGGAAATCAACCGGGATCTCAAGGATCTGGGTATCCCTGACATCTCCATTGGGATCGGCATCAATACCGGACCGGTAAGTGTGGGGAATTTCGGTTCCAGGGACCGGTTCGACTATACGGTCATGGGGGACAACGTCAACCTGGCCTCCCGTCTGGAGGGAATCAACAAGGAATACGGAACAACCATACTGGTCTCGGAGAGTGTAACCCAAAAGCTGTCCGGCCGGTTCTCCTTCCGGTATGTTGACCGGGTCAGGGTAAAGGGGCGGAAAGAATCGGTCCGGATATACGAACCTGGCCTGTCAGAGGTAATTGAATAGATCGCCGCCCCTGGTCTTTTCGCTGCTGTCGCTTCCCGGATCTGGCTTTCATGGGGACGATATCGGACAAATCCGCCTCAAAAGATGGAAAAACTGAGATTTCTTTAATAATATTCTCATTTTAAGGGGATACAGGCTTGATTATATCTGCCCAAGATTGTAAAAGGAAAATGTTATATTTGTGTTAAAACGGTGAATTAGGGGGGCTGATTTCACCGGTATCTGATAAAGGTGAAAAAAATAGTGATTCAGCGGTAGCGGAGCCGGTTTTTTCTTTGGGAGGACCGCTCCGGGTCCGGATATGCAGAAAAGGGATTTCACAGGCGGCATGCCCATGACCCTGTCGGGTTCAGGGAGAATTCACCAGGCCGAGTATGAGGAGAGAAGAGGAAGAAAGCGTGCAGCCAGATTATGAACCAATAAAACAGGTTAAGGTTTCGACATTGATTGTCGACCAGATCAAATCCCATATCGTTGGAGGGAATTTAAAGCCGGGGGATGTTCTGCCCTCGGAAAGGGATCTGATGAAGTCCTTTAACGTGAGCCGGTCTTCTTTGAGGGAGGCGTTGAAGATCCTTGATGCCACCGGATTCATCGAAATCGCCCAGAGGAAGCGGACACGGGTCAAATCCATTGTACCGGACAGCTTTATCGAGCCCATCCGCCCCCTGTTAAAGGAAAATCTTGAAACCGTTCTTGAGGTTCACGATGTCAGAAGATGTCTGGAGTCCTGGAATGCCTATTATGCGGCGGAAAGGGCCACCGAGGAAGATATCGAGGGGTTGAGGCGGAATATTGAATCCATGGAAAAGAAGATCAAGGACAATCAAAGCCTTGTGGACGAGGATGCCGACTTTCACCTGGCCATATCCTCGGCCTCCCATAATAAAATTCAGACCCATCTGATGTACTCCATCTATGCCCTTATCCGGGATACCGTGGGCATCTGCTACGAGACCGACGAAAGCCGGGATATATTGGAGGAGCATCAAAACATATTCAAAGCCATCAAAGACAAAAATTCCGAGCTTGCCCGCCGGATGATGAATGCCCATCTGGACAAGGTCCAGGCAAGGGTTCACCGGTTTTTTAACGATAGAAAAATTTTACATCCCCGCTAGGGCTTTCAGGAACAAAAACGGGAAGCCGATTTGATTTGCCAAAGCTTGGGATTAAAGGGCTAAATTCACGGGCAGTTCTTTTTCAGCCACAACCACGCCGTCTTCATCACAATAGATCCAGTTGCCCGGTGCAATGGTGATCTTGCCGAAATTGACGGGGACATCGATTTTTCCCCGGCCTTTTTTCTGACTCTTTCTGGGGTTGCTTCCCAGGGCCTTGATTCCGAAATCCATTTTCCCAAGGTCCCGGGTATCCCGGACCGCCCCGTTGATGACCACGCCGGACCAGTTGTTTTTCATCCCCAGGGCAGCGATCATATCCCCCATGAGGGCACAGAAAAGAGATCCGTTTCCGTCCACAACGAGCACATGGCCCTGGGCCGGTTCTTCAATGGTTTTTCTTAAAAGGACATTATCCCCATGGCATTGGACGGTTCGGCAGGGACCCCAGAATGCCCTTCGGCCCCCAAAGTTTCTGAACTGGATTTCACAGCTCTGCAGTTGATCCTGGAAATCGTCCATGAGATCGGCAGTTTTCATGGCCCCTCCTTGTTGGGTATCTATCCCTATTTTTTCTCTTCAAAAAAGTTGTGGGTCCGGGACAGGATCTTATCCAGATGCAGGTTCATCTCGCGCCGGGCCTGTTTCTGATCCCTGTCTGTGATGGCCCGGAATATATTTTCATGTTCCTCCAATATGTCCCGGCTTTCGTCGGTCTCGTAGCAGATGCCCACGGTATCCTGGATAAGGGCATAGATGGAGTACATCAGATGGGTCTGGATCTTGTTGTGGGCGGCGGCTGAGATGGCCAGGTGAAACGCGGAGTCCTCCCCGATGAGATTCTGGCCCCGGACCATCTTTTTTTCCATGGATTTCAGGTTCTGCCTCAACCCTTCGATATCCCCATCGGTTGCCCTTTCCGCCGCGTTATAGGCATTCCAGGACTCCAGACATCTTCTCACATCAAGGACTTCCACCACCGTATCAATATCTTCCTTGAGCAGGGGACGCAGGGGTTCGACAAAACTGTCCGGTACAATGGATTTGACCCGGGTCCTCTTTCTCTGGGCGATTTCCACAAATCCGGTGGCATCAAGGATCTTTAATGCCTCCCGCAGGGAGGATCGGCTCACGTTAAAGGACTTCATCAGATCCCTTTCCGAGGGAAGGGGATCTCCGGGTTTTAAATTGCCCTCAACGATGTGGGATTTTATCTGGTCCACAATCAGGGTTGAGATCTTGATCTGTTTGACTGGCTGATAATTCGGTTCTACCATATTATTCCAGTTTGTTTGATAATCGGTTACGTCATTCTCTTCGTGTCCGGGTGAATCCGAACAGGGCTCATAAAAAACAGGCATCCGGGGCAAAAACGGGATCCACCCCGGATGCCGGGATATTACTTGTCGTGTTCAGCCATTTTTTTCAATGTCTGGTACCGTTCCTTGACCTCTTCTTCCATCTTTGCCCTCAGCCTTGCTGACTCTTCGGGAAAGCTTTTTTCAAGGGAGGCGAACCGGTTTTCATCGGACAAAAATCCCTGGAGGGTTCCGTCCGGAGCCTTGGAATCCAGGATAAAGGGGTTTTCTCCCCTGGCCTTTAACCCGGGATTGTACCTGAACATGGACCAGAAGCCTGAATCCACGGCCAGCTTTGCCTCCAGCTGGGTTTTTCCCATACCCTTCCGGATGCCGTGGTTGATGCAGGGGGCATAGCAGATGATCAGGGAAGGTCCGGGGTGGCGTTCCGCCTCCACAAATGCATTTATGGTCTGCTGCTTGCTCGCACCCATGGAAATGGAGGCCACATAGGCATGTCCGTAGGTGATTATCATCCGGGCCAGATCTTTTTTAATGATCTTTTTTCCCGTGGCCGAGTATTTTGCAATGGCGCCGGTGGGCGTTGCCTTTGACGACTGGCCCCCGGTGTTGGAATAGACCTCGGTATCCATGACCAGGATGTTGATGTCGTCCCCGGAGGCCATGACATGGTCCAGCCCCCCGTATCCGATATCGTAGGCCCATCCGTCTCCGCCCAGGATCCAATGGGATTTCTTGACAAAGAGATCCTGATTTTCAAAAATATCTGTGAGCAGATCGTTTGAATTCTCCGCCTTGAGCAGGGTTCTGAGCTGGTCGCCGAACAATTTGGACTCTTCGGCATGGTTCATATTCTCAAGCCAGCCTGCAAGCGCGGTTTTGATCTGGGGAGAAATCTTTGTTTCAAGGGCCTTTCTGACCTTGTCCGCCAGGGCGTTTCTTCGGGTATTATAGGCCAGCATCATGCCGTAGCCGTATTCGGCAGCATCCTCAAAAAGAGAGCTGGCCCATGCCGGTCCGTGCCCGTCACTGTTCACGCAATAGGGTGAAGACGGGGCGGAACCGCCCCAGATGGAAGAGCAGCCCGTTGCATTGGCAATGGTCATTCTCTCCCCGAACAACTGGGTCAATACCTTGACATAGGGGGTCTCGCCACAGCCTGCACATGCACCGGAAAACTCGAGCATGGGTTTGTAAAGCTGGCTGCCCCGGACGGACTCACGTTTCATCAGCCCGGTTTTAAAGGGAATCGTCAGGGAAAACTTATGGTTGGGGACCTGTTTCTCCTTCTGGGTGGGCAAAGGTTTCATCACCAGTGCCTTGCTCTTTGAGGGACAGATGTCCGCACAATTGCCGCAGCCCAGGCAGTCCAGGGAGTTGACCTGGATCCTGAACCGGTATCCGTCGGAAAAGGCCTTTCCCGTGGCCTTGATTGTCTCAAAACTGTCCGGTGCGTTAGCAAGTTCCCCCTCTTTGGCAATAACGGGAATAATGGCTGCATGGGGACAGACAAATGAGCATTGGTTGCATTGGATGCAGTTTTCGGCAATCCATTCCGGCACGTTGATGGCCACGCCCCGTTTTTCGTACTGGCTGGTGGAGTTGGGAAAAAATCCGTCCGGGGAAAAGGCGGAAACCGGCAGGTCATCCCCTTTAAGGGCCTGGATCGGGCGCATGATATTATCCACGTAATCGGTGGCCTTTTCCGGCGGGGCGGGCCGGCCCGAGGCCGTGGCCCATTCCTTAGGGATCGGGATTTCCACAAGACCGCCCAGGGTGGAGTCCACGGCGTTGATGTTCATCTCCACCACCTTGTCTCCTTTTTTCCCGTAGATCTTTTTAATATCCTTCTTAAGGAGCTCAATGGCCCGTTCAAAGGGAATTACATTGGCCAGTTTGAAAAAACAGGTCTGCATGATCATGTTGATGCGGTTGCCCAGGCCCACTTCAGCGGCCAGTTTAACGGCATCGACATTGTAGAACTTCAATTCTTTGTCGTGGAGGATTTTTCTCATATCCCCGGGCAGCTGGGTGTTCATCTCTTCCGCACTCCACTGGGAGTTAAGCAGAAAGGTTCCCCCGGGTTTGATTCCCTCCAGGACCTCATAGATATTGACGTAGGTGGAGTTATGGCAGGCGATGAAATCCGCCTCGTTCACCGAGTAGGTCGACTGAATGGGGGCATCCCCGAATCTTAGGTGGGAGATGGTGATCCCGCCGGATTTCTTGGAGTCATAGGCAAAATAGCCCTGGGCGTATTTATCTGTATTGTCTCCAATGATTCTGATGGCGCTCTGGTTGGCGCCCACGGTTCCGTCGGAACCCAGACCCCAGAATTTGGCACTGATGGTGCCCTGGGGGGCCGCAGTAAATCCTTTTTCCACTTCCAGGGAGAGATGGGTCACATCGTCGGTGATTCCCACAACAAATTGTTTTTTGGGTTCAGCCGCCTTTATATTGTCATACACGGCTTTGACCATGGGGGGAGTGAACTCCTTGGAACTCAAACCGTATCTTCCGCCCAGGATGGTGGGAATTGTTTTCCCGGATTTGATAAAAGCGGCACAGACGTCCATATAAAGAGGTTCGCCCAGGGACCCGGGTTCCTTGGTCCGGTCCAGAACGGAGATGGAAGAAACCGTGGCCGGAAGAGCGTCCAGAAAAGCCTGGTCGTCAAACGGTCTGTAGAGACGGACCTTGACAAGCCCTACGGACTCCCCGTCCTTAACCAGCTTATTAACGGTTTCCTCGATGGTTTCGCATCCGGATCCCATGGCTACAATCACATGCTCTGCCTTGGGATCTCCCACGTAATCAAATAAGCCGTAGGACCGGCCGGTGAGTTTGCCCACCTTTTCCATACAGATCTTTACAATCCCCGGGACTTTTTCATAGTAGGTATTGGCAGCCTCCCGGCACTGAAAGTAGATGTCCGGGTTCTGGGCCGTTCCCCGGGTATTGGGGTTTTCCGGATTGATGGCCCGTTTTTTAAACTCTTTTATCTTTTCCCAGTTGACCAGGGTGGCCATGTCTTCATAATCAATGACCTCGATTTTCTGGATCTCATGGGAGGTCCTGAATCCGTCATAGAAATGCAGAAAGGGAACGCTGGCCTCCATGGTCGCCAGGTGGGCCACCAGGGCGAGATCCATGGTTTCCTGGACCGAGTTGGATGCCAGCATGGCAAAGCCGGTCTGCCGGGCGGACATGACATCGGCCTGGTCGCCGAATATGGAGAGGGCGTGGGCGGAAAGTGCCCTGGCCGTGACATGGAAGACACAGGGCAGCAGCTCTCCTGAAATTTTATACATATTGGGGATTTTGAGCAAAAGGCCCTGGGAAGCGGTAAATGTGGTCGTCACGGCTCCGGCCGTGAGAGCCCCGTGGACCGCGCCGGCCGCGCCGGCCTCCGACTGCATCTGCTTGATGTTCAGGACCTGTCCGAATATATTTTTTCTTCCCTTGGCTGCCCAGGAGTCTGCAATTTCACCCAAAGGGCTTGAAGGGGTGATGGGATAAATGGTGGCAGCTTCGCTCATTCCGTAGGCCACATGGGTCGCCGCCGTATTTCCGTCTATTGTCTGCATCTTTTTATTCATCAAACCACCTTTTGAGATAGATTAACTGCGCGAAGAACTGATGTTGGAGTGCCGGCCGGGAACCCGCAGCTTCGGGTCCAACCGCCCTTGCTGCCAGGAGTCAGTATCAACATTTTCAGCAGGTTCTGCACGAGTCTTTTAAAACCGTTCCCGGCCGGCACTTCATCTAGTCTGATTCACAGGGGTTAAACACTATGTTCCCAGAATTCAATCATCCGCTTTGCCAGAGATTCCCGGTAGGCATCCCAGTCGTGGATCGGTTTTCTGGCCAGTCCCTCTTCAACGGCGGCCTTGGCCACGGCCACGGCTTCCCATTCGATTACCCTGGGGTCAAAGGGCGTGGGCACGATATACTCTTTGCCGAAGGTGAACTGTCTTCCTTCGTAGGCATCATTGACCACCTGGGGAACCGGTTCTTTGGCAAGGGCGGCAAGGGCCCTGGCTGCGGCGATTTTCATCCCTTCCGAGATCCGGGAGGCCCGGACGTCCAGGGCACCCCTGAAGATAAAGGGGAATCCCAGGACATTGTTGACCTGGTTGGGAAAATCAGACCGGCCGGTTCCCATGATGATGTCATCCCGGGTTGCTTTTGCCACGTCATAGGAAATTTCCGGATCCGGGTTGGCCATGGCAAACACAATGGGATCCCGGGTCATGGATTTGAGCATCTCCGGTGTGACCGCATCTTTCTGGGACACGCCCATGAAAACATCCGCCCCGTCCATGGCTTCGGCCAGGGTCCGTTTTTCCGTGTCTGCGGCAAAGAGATCCTTATACTTGTTCATCCCCTGGGTCCGGCCTTTGAAGATGACCCCCTTGGAATCGCACATGATGATATTTTCCTGTTTAACGCCCATGGCCATGAAGAGTTTGGCACAGGAAATTCCGGCGGCGCCGGCACCGTTGAAGACTACCTTGACCTCTTCTATCTTTTTTCCGTTGATCTCCAGGGCATTGATAAATCCTGCCGCAGAGATGATGGCCGTTCCGTGCTGGTCATCATGGAAGATGGGGATATCACACATCTCGATGAGTCGTTCTTCTATTTCAAAGCACTCCGGGGCCTTGATATCTTCCAGGTTGATCCCGCCGAAGGTGGGTTCCATGGTTTTTACCAGGTCAATGATTTTTTCAGGGTCCTGGGTATCCAGTTCAATGTCAAACACGTCAATATCTGCAAAACGTTTAAACAGGATCCCCTTTCCTTCCATGACCGGCTTGCTGGCCAGAGCCCCCCGGTTACCGAGACCCAGGATGGCCGATCCGTTGGAAACCACGCCGACAAGATTTGCCCGGCTGGTGTACTTATAGGCTTCATCGGGATTGGCATCAATGGCCAGTACGGGATTGGCCACCCCCGGGGAGTAAGCCTTTGCCAGATCAGCCGCAGTCTTGCAGGCCTTGGTAGGCACAACCTTGATTTTTCCGCATACAGGTTCCGAGTGATACTTAAGTGAATCACATTCAAAATTACTCATTTTTCTCCTTATAGCTCTTCTTAAGAACTTAATTTCAATAGTCACATGTCAACTTGGGTTTCCGCTCCGTGGTACCGCATCTACATTAAATGCAGGGGAGAAAATTCCATTCATGTTTTAAAGAACGGCTGCTCGTTACAGACCAGCCCCTTCCATTGCCTTTGAACCGGTAACGATCTCGCTGATATGGCAGACCCGGGTACTCAGTCCTTTTCTTCGCACGCCGTGGGAGAGCTGAATCATGCAGGCCGGACAGGAAGTCACCAGAAAATCGGCTTCCGTCGAAGCCAGATTTTCCATTTTCCGGTCCAGCACCTTCATGGACAGTTCATAATGGGTCAAGGCGTATGACCCGGCTCCTCCGCAGCACCAGTCGGCTTCGGGCATTTCCCTGAATTCAATGCCGGGAATCCCTTTCAGGATTTCACGGTTTTCCTTGGAAATCCCCTGGCCCCTTACCGCATGGCAGGGATCATGATAGGTGACCACAACCGGGGTCTGGCGTTCCGGGGAGGAGCATTGGTTGGTAAAGAGAAATTCCACCATGTCCTGAACCTTGGGCATCTGGGTTTTGATCCGGTTCAGGTTGGCCTCATCTCCCTCAAAAACTTTTTCATAGTGCTTTAAAAATCCGGCACAACTTGAACAGTCTGTGACAATGACGTCAAAAGACTGGTCCGCCAGGACATCGAAATTTTTAAGGGCCAGTTTCTGTGCCGCATCAATGTCTCCGTATGTCCAGGGTGGCAGGCCGCAGCAGCAGTTGTTGAGAACCGTGACGCTTTTGCCGATACTCTTGAGAAGTTTGAAACTTTCTTGGCCGGCTTCCTGCTGGATGATATCGATCCCGCATCCCACAAAATATCCGATTTTAAGGGAAGCTCCCTCGCCCTTATACTCGCCGGGCTTAATCTGCCCCCGAAAGGGTTTGGTGGGAAGTTTTTCAACGATGTTCTCGGCCTTGTGCAGATCCCTGCCCAGAACCCGTAAAAGGCCGACGGCCTTGGCCACTTTGGAGAGGCCCGAGTTCTTTCCAAAGGCTGCGGCCCGTGCGGCCATGTGCAGACGGTTGGGATAGGGAAGCAACTGGTCAAACAGCAGTTTGTGAATGGGCTTTCTGCCCACTTTTTCCAGATATTCTGCCCGGCCTTTTATGATGAGGTCGGCCGTGGGCACGGCGCCGAAGCAGTTTGCCGTACAGGCTCCGCATCCCAGGCAGTTGAACAGCGGCTCTTCCAGTTCCTTGCTCCATTCGACACGATCCTCAATAATTCCCCTCATCAGTGCCAGTCGTCCACGGGCAACGCCGGACTCATGGCCTGTTGAGCGGAATACCGGACAGGCCACCTGGCAGAAACCGCATTTGTTACATTGTGAAATTGCGTCGTATTCTTTGGTAATATCCATTAGGGCATCCCCTCCAGTTGGTTTTAAATGTTCATTGCCCCGGTCTTGGGCATACGGCCGGGTGAGAAAAGAGATTCAGGATCCATGGCGTTTTTGATTTTGTGCATCACACCCCATTCCGGCCGGGCGACTTCTCCGTAAATATCCTGTTCCCGGCGGAAACCCTCCGGCGCCTTTTCAAGCTGAATATGGCCGCCCCAGGCCATGGCCTTTTGGGTGGTTGAGGCCCAGTCGCTTGTCCCCAGTGAATCCAGGCCGGCAAAGACCCTGGCGCATCCAAAATCCAGGATCCAGCTTGAGGGCATCAGGGGGGCAATTTCCTTGATCATATCCGGCATCTTCTGGGTGATGCCGGCGGCTTTTAAACCATAGGGGGAGGTTCCCAGGTCCTTGAAAGCCTCTTTCAGGTATCCGTCAACGAGATCATAATCCCGTGATTCCCCCGGGGTCAGCCCGGACCGGCCAAGCAGGCTCTGGCATTTTTCAACCTGGTGTTCGACCACCATGGAAAGGCCTTCAAAACCAACGACAAGTTCCCATTGGTCCGGGAGTTTGCCGGAAGGATCTTCCTTGGGCACCGCAGCGATAAAGGCGGGGAAGAGGTTGGCATTCATGAGTTCAAGGGCGGCATTGGAACAGGCATTCAAATTACCGGTTCCCAGTGCTGACCGGCAGAGTTCGGGCCGGGTACAGACTCTCCAGGTTACCTCGGTGATCAACCCCAGGGTTCCATTGCTTCCGATCATCAGCCGGGTCATATCGTATCCGGCTACATTTTTCACCACCTTGCCGCCGGCGGAGATGATCCTGCCCTGGCTGTCAATAAATTGAAGTCCCAGGGCAAAATCCCTGGGCGCGCCGTAAAACATCCGTTCCGGGCCGGAAACGCCCATGGCGGCAAGGGCCCCAATGGTGGAATCGGCATGGAAACCGGGCGGGCGGACCGGCAGCCACTGATTTTCTTTGGCCAGAAGAGCCTGGAGCTCGCTCACACTCATGCCCGTACCCACGGTGATGAACTGGTTGGCCTTGTCATATTCGATGATATCTTTCATGTCCAGGGTGGAGACCGGGGTCAGGTCCTTGTTTTCAAGGTTGCCGTAATGATTGAAGTGCCCGGCGCCCATGGCCATGACGGATTTCCCCGATGCCGCAGCCGCCTTGACGGCTGCCATGGCTTCCGGAACGCCTTTTCCCGATGCCCCGCCCAGGCGTTTTAAAACAGTGGGCTCACCGGGCGGTAAAGGTTGTCCGGGCGTTTTTCCCAGGGGGATTACCTTATTGGGATTGAGGATATTGTTTGGATCAAAGGCGGATTTGACCGCCCGCTGGGTGTTTAAATCGTCCCCGGAAAAGATCATGTGCATGGCAGGCTGTTTTTCCCGGCCGATGCCGTGTTCGCCGGAGATGGTTCCTCCCAGCTCAACACAGGCGTTCATGATCTCCCATCCGGCCTTGTGAACCTGTTCCAGTTCCTTTGGGTTTCTTGAATCAAACAGGAGCAGGGGATGGAGGTTGCCGTCTCCGGCATGAAACACGTTGCCCACCCTGCATTCGTATCGTTCGGCGATTTCCTTGACCTGTTCCAGGGCCTCGGGCAGACGGGTCCTGGGCACGCAGGCGTCGTTGACCAGGTAATTGGGGGCCAGCCGGGCAATGGCGCCGAATGCACCCCTTCTTCCCTGCCAGAGTCGATCCCTTTCTTCCTGGTTCTTGGCGGTTTTGATGCTTCTACAATTGGTGGCCATGCAGATCTCCTGGATCTGGTCTGCCTGTTCCTTGAGTCCCACGATCATGCCCTCCACCTCAATGATCAGGACCGCGGCGGCATCCGTGGGATACCCGCAGGGGGCATTGGCCTCGACGGCCTCGATAACCGTGGCATCCATCATTTCAAGGGTATTGGGTACAATGCCGGCGGAGATGATCTTGGAGACGGACTGGGCCGCAGACTGGATATCGTCGTAGACGGCCAGCATGGTGATGACGGACTCTGTCTTGGGCAGGGTTCTCAGGGTGAGTTCGGTGATAATGGCCAGCCCGCCTTCGCTGCCCACCATCAGGCCTCTTAGGTCAAACCCCGGAGGATCCAGGGCCGGACCGCCGATCCTTACAATTTCTCCGTCGGCCAGAACCGCTTCCATGCCCAGGATATGGTTGGAGGTCACCCCGTATTTCAGGCAGAGGGGCCCCCCGGAATTTTCTCCTGCATTGCCCCCCAGGGTGGATACCTTCTGGGAGGCCGGATCCGGGGCGTAAAAAGCCCCTACCTTGGCCAGGGCCTGCTGGACTTCCAGGTTGGTCACCCCGGGCTGGACAACGGCATACCGGCTTTCCGGATGAATTTCCAGGATTCTATTGAAACGGGATAAACAGATGACAAGACCCTCGGTAACGGAGATGGTCCCCCCGGACAGATTGGTGCCGAACCCCCTGGGGATAAAGTCCACCCCGGCTTTAATGGCTGCCTTGACCGCCTGGGATACTTCCTCTGTATTGGCCGGAAAGACCACGACCCCGGGATTCCCCTTTACCAGGGAGGCGTCATAGGAGTAGAGTTCAATACCGGTACTGGTCAGGGAAACATGAGATTTCCCGACGATGGATTCCAGTTCACGTATAAAATTTTCATTGACCATAGCTTTTCCTCAACTGGACAGGATGGTTTCACCTGCCTGGATTTTCTTAGAGTTTATTCCACTGAACCGCCAGGAATGCACCCTTGTCCGGGTGATTCCTATTTCCGTTTTCTTCAATTTTAGGGGCATCAGAAATGGAATCCTCCTTTTGAAAATGAATTGCCGTTTTTACGACAGGATCGGCTGGAACAAGGGAGCGCATTTCATCGGGAGATCTGAAAAATATCTCCTGAAACAGGGTATGCCCGTTTTTTGCTTTTTGGCGCCTGCGGTCAGCCCATGGGCTGAGACTGTTAAGGGTTGTCAATACGATGCACCCGCCTTTCCGGGTAACCCGGTTGAGTTCATCAACCGCCTTTTTTGCATCCAGGACAAATTCAATGGCCGTCATGGAGAGAACCTTGTCAAATATTTTATCTTCAAAGGGCAGGGCGCACATGTCTGCACAAATTCCGTTAAAGTTTTTTTCCATGGATCGGTCCACCGCCATCCTCAGCATGGGTTCGGAAAGATCGACTCCCGTAACCCTGGGCCCCCTGGCCATGACATCCCGGGTGAATATGCCGGTTCCGCACCCCACATCAAGTATGGTCTCCCCCGGAAGAGGATCAAGGAGTTCCAGGAGCAGCTCTGATTCGTATTTTTTGATCAACCTGCCCGGAGGAGTCTCAAACCAGGCGTCGTACTTGGTTGTCCATGAATCAAAGAGTGCGAATGATTTTGTTTCCGTCATTTCGGTCAGATGTTTCTCCACATCAGATTCAGATCGCCGCAGAACCCGATCTGCACCTGTGTTTAAGTAACTGAGGTGATTTTACTCTGTAAGGTGGCATTTTTGTCATGCCTGTCATCGATCTTCAGATCAACCACAATACGCCTGGCCCCTTCATCAAGGTGGGCCTGGCGCACTTTTTTGATCAAATCAAACAGGGAGTCGAGATCAGGGGTTTCAATGGCCGTGGAGAGTCCGCCCACACTGTAAGTATAGCCCGACTCCTTAATGACCTGGATCCCTTTTCTCACAAACCTTCCCAGGCTTGTTCCCTCTTCTCCCACCGGGTATACGGATACTTGTGATAAAATCATGATTCCTCGCTTTGGAATTAAAGAAAAAAGGTTTGTTTCCCTATTGGCTCATCCATATACGGATGAATAGTTTCAAGTTTAAGTAATCGGTGGCAGGACCCCGGTCCCAGGATTTCGGGGCCCTGCCATGGTCATAACCGTCCGGAGCTTAGGCGGATTCTGCCGCCTTGATTTCAGCCATGGTGTTCAGGATCTGCATGGCATTCTCATATACAGGGGTATCCACCATTTTGCCAAGATAGGTAACAGCAGCGGAGCCCTTTGCAATTCCCTCTTCCTCAAACACTTTTTTGACCCCTTCGGCCCATTCAATGGCATCGGCGGAAGGAGTGTAAATTTCGTGGGAAGGTACGATCTGGCTGGGATGAATGAGCATTCTTCCTTCATATCCCATCTGGTGGCCTTCTTCGGTGCTCACTTTAAAGGCTTCCTTATCCTGGAAGGCAACAAAGGGGCAGTCAATGGCAACGCATCCGGCGGCCCGGGCGGCAACGGCCGTGTAGAAACGGGCATAGAGCTGCTCCTGTCCCTCGGAGGTCAGGGTTACCCGCATGTCCTTGGTGTAGTCCACGGCACCGAAAATCAGGGAATTGACCCTGGGGCTTGCCGTTGCGGCGGCATGGGCATTGATTACCCCTTTGGCCGTTTCAATGAGCAGCTGAATGGAAACCGAACCCACGGGCATTCCCCTGCGCTGTTCCAGTTCTTCCAGTTTCCAGTCCAGGCGCTGAACATTTTCCGCGCTGCCGCATTTTGCCAGGCATACACCGTCAAGACCCGGATAGACAATGGCTTCAAGGTCGTCGTTGGTCATCTCGGTTTCCCAGTTGTTGATCCGGACATAGAGATATTTTGATTTCATTGAGCTCCGGCTGGAATCCAGATACTCCTTGATCTTTGCCCGGCCTTTGGCTTTTTCCGCCGGGGGTACTGAATCTTCCAGATCCAGGGTCAATATATCGGCTTCCAGTTCCACAGATTTACCGACCATTTTTTCATTATTGCTCGGTACATACATTACAGATCTCATAACTGCCATGATACGCGTCTCCTTTTTATTATGCGTTAATCAGTTCTTTAATTTTGGGGGCAATCTCTTCAGGACTTCCAACAATGTGGGCACCGGCCTCGGTCAATGCCTTCATCTTGCCCTGGGCCGTTCCCCGTCCTTTTTCAACGATGCTGCTGGCATGGGAAAACCGCATTCCCTCAGGGGCCCAGGCCCCTGCGATAAATACAACCAGGGGTTTTGTAAACTCGCCCTTGGCCACACATTCGGCTGCCTCTTCTTCAAGGGTGCCGCCGATTTCTCCGAAAATTGCCACGGCCCGGGTCTGCTCGTCTTTTTCATACATCTTGAGCACATCGGCCATGGTCAGTCCCAGCACAGGCTCCGTGCCGATGTGCATGGCCGTGCTGATGCCGAGACCGGCCACCTTGAGTGCCCAGGGCACGGTGCCGGATTGTCCGCCGCTGCGGGAGATAACCCCCACGGGGCCGGGATCAAACAACGCCCGGGCCCAGTCCAGGCTTCCGCCCAGCCAGCCGATGGCGGCCTTGCCCGGGCTGATCAGCCCCAGGCTGCCGGGGCCCAGAAGTTTGACATCATTGGCCAGGGCATACTGGACCATCTGAATAACATCCTGGACCGGAATCCGTTCCACCGGGGATACGATAAATTTGATGCCGGCGTCAATGGCCTCATAAACGGCGCTTTTCAGGGCCGGGCCCGGAATAAAGGTTACAGCGGCATCAATTTCTCCCACCTGTTTGATGGCCTGCTTGATGGTATCAAACACCGGGATTCCGTGGACCTCAGCTCCGCCGCGGCCCGGGGTCACCCCGGCCACGACCTGGGTACCGTATGCCTTCATGAATTCAGAACGCAGGGAGCCTTCCCTTCCGGTCAGCCCCTGCACGACAACCTTTGTATTTTCATCCAATAGTATAGACATCTTATCCCTCTTAATTTGTTCCGTGTCTCTGCCTGTAAGCGTCAAGTCCTTCGATGGGAGCCTCAATGGTGATGGCTCCGTTGCCCCTGAACCAGCATTCGTATTCGCATGCCAGGCATTCCGTTCCCTTGCGTTCCAGTTCTTCAGCGGAACCGTTTGCACAGACTTTGCCGTCTTTTAATTCAAGAATCCCTCTGCTGAAGGTTTTACAGGCATCCACACAGGCATGGGTGGTGCAGCCCTCACATTTGGATTCATCAATGATAATTTTTATTGTTCTTTCGTTAAATTCCATTTAATTATCCCCCTGTGATACAGACTGGTCCTTTTTGTATTCATCCACCAGGGCCTTGACCCGGCCTGCAATGAACGTGGCGTCATAGACCCGCTCCCGGTCGTAGATTTCAATCCGGGCGTCCAGATCGGCCAGCCCCTCTTTTAAGATTTCCTGGGATTCCTTTTCCTTGTTGCCGCACAGGAGCAGTACCGCCGGAAAGCCCGGTTTCTTGGGCAGCTCTTCCCTCAGGGCCTTGACAAGGCCGTGGGCGTGGTGCCATTGTTCCTGGTTGGCCATCATAAAGCCGGCAAGAAAATAGGCATCAATGCCCGGCTGGGACAGGATCAGCTTTGTGGTCCGGTAGACCTTGGAAGCCGTGGGGTTTCCTGAGGTGTCGGCATAGTCGGCGATCTTCAGTCCCACTTTATTGAGGGCATCCATTCCGATCATGGCGGCACCGCCGCCGATTCCGTGGTATCCCACATAACCGCCCTTGGCCACCACTTCAGGGGGCGTCATTTCAGCTACATAGCTGGTTCCCCTGAAATCGCTGGCTTCAAAGGACCATCCAATGAGATCGAACTCCGTGGGTTCTTTCAGGAATTCTCGACCGATTTTTATTCCCATTTCCGGGTGTCTGAAAAGGGCCTGGTCATCCACGGCCATGCGGCAGTCCGCCGCAATGACCCTGCCGTCGGCCGTCAGCACCAGAGGATTGATTTCCAGGGTCCGGCAGTCCAGTTTCTGGAACATTTTGAAGAGTTTAAAGATGATATCGGCAACCTGCCTTAGGGGCTTGCCCGCAACCCCCATGGAAGCGGCCATATTAAGGGTGTCGTAGGGCATCAGTCCCTTGACCACGTCCACGTTCAGTGTGGAGATCCTGTCGCTGGATACGGATTCAATGTCCATGCCGCCGTCGGGGCTGAACATCAATACCGGTCCGCGGACTTCCTGGGCAGAGTTGATGATGATGCCCACATAGAATTCCTGGACAATGTCCAACTGCTCTTCGACCAGGACCTGTTTCACTTCCAGTCCCTTTATGTCCATTCCCAGGATCTCCCGGGCTCTGGCTTCGGCCTCATCCGGGGTGTCGGCGAATTTGACGCCGCCGGCCTTTCCCCTGCCTCCTGCATGCACCTGGGCCTTGACCATGACAGGTCTTGCCAGTTTTTTTGCCGCTGCCTTTGCCTCTTCAGGAGTGCTGGCAACGATCCCCTCGGGGATGGGGATTTTCGACTGCTTGAAAAATTCTTTTCCTTGATATTCTAGAAACTTTGCCATTTAACCTCCATAACCAAAATATTGATTTTATCCTTGTTTGCTTTGTGGCTGATGAATAATTTGCACCATCCGTTTTTGTCATTGGCAATTTGGATCGATTTTCATCTGGTCTGACCTGATCAAATAAAAAAGCATATTCCCAAATCATTGTCAAATACTTTTTAAAAAAAAGCCAATAAATACCAATATTTTATTTAAAAACGAACGGTTGGATTTCCGGGTCTTCTCCTCCCTTGGTGGTGAGGGCCTTACGATTGGCTGGTCTTACCAGATGAATAATAAGGGGCGTGATCCGGCTTATTTTCCAAGCTCATCCCCCTGCCTGAGTCCGGCGTTTTCCATGAATTCCCGGGCCGGTATCTTCTTGCTTCCCCGGGGCTGAACAACCCTAACGCAGATAGATCCGTCTCCGGTGGCCACGGTGAAAGAGTCGTCCGAAATCAAGATCACCTTCCCGGGATTTCCTGTCCCTGTCCCCTTTCGGGCGTCAAATATCTTACATTTCTCACCTTTAACCCGGGTGACTGCCCCGGGACTCGGGTCGGAACCGCGGATGAGATCATAGATTTTCTGGGTTGAGCAGGTCCAGTCGATGACCGTATCTTTATCGCTGATGACAGGCTGGAAAGAGGCCTTGGTTTCATCCTGGACAAGTGATTTTACCTCTCCTTTCCGAATCTGTTCCACGGCCTGGGCCATCATCCTGACCCCCATGGGGTAGAGTTTTTCAAAATAAAGGCTTTTTACCGTATCATCGGGGGCGATTTCTACTTTTTCCTGGAGAATGATGGGTCCGGTATCCACTCCCGGATCCACAAAGTGGACACTGACCCCGGTTTCGGCTTCACCGTTGATGACGGCCCAGTTGATGGCCGAGCCGCCCCGGTATTTCGGCAGAAGGGAAGGGTGGTAGTTAATGCCGCCCAGGGGGGCAAGGTCAAGCATTTTTTCCGGAACAAAGGCGGTGACAAAGGCCAGCACCAGAAGATCCGGCTGAAGATCTTTCACCCAGGAGACGACTTCAGGCGGTTTGAGCAGCCGGGATTGAAACAGGGGCAGGTCATTTTCCAGGGCCCACTCTTTGACCGGGTTTTTATGGGCCGGGTTGGGGGAGTCGGGGATTGTGATCACCCCGGCGATCTCTTCTCCCTGTTTGATAAGTGCTTTTAGTACATCTCTGCCAAAGGGGGCCTGTCCGATAAAGACGATTCTCATGTTGACCTTCCTTTCTCTTCCTGGAGAATTAAAAACAAAGCCTTGGCAGGATTAATCTGACCAAGGCTTTGTTATCTGTTCTAATCCTGCATGTTAACGACTGCCGCCGGCAGTCCTTTAATGTCCGTAGACCAGATCCGGAAAGTAGGTGATGACGATGGGAAAGAGGACACAGATCGCAAGTCCGATACACTGCATCACCAAAAATACCAGGGAGGCCTTGAAGATGGTACCCATTTTAATATGGGGAGGGGTGACTCCCCGGATATAAAAGAGGGCGTATCCAAAGGGCGGGCTCAAAAAAGACATCTGCATGTTGATCAGATAGAGAACGCCGAACCACAGGGCGATCTGGTTGGGGTCTGGTCCGGGCAGACCAAAGAGTCCCGGAAAGGTAAGGGACTTGATAATGGGCACGAAAATGGGAACTGCCAGAAGCAAAATTCCTACCCAGTCCAGGAACATCCCCAGAATGACCAGAAGGATCATCATAAAGAACAGGATCCCGTATGATCCCAGGCCGGTGCCGAGGAGCATTTCAGTAATAAAGGCCTGGCCGCCCTGGAGAATGTAAAATCCTACAAATACCGAGGCGCCGAACATGATCCAGAGAACCATGGACGAGGCCCGCAGGGTCTGCATGGAAGCTTCCTTCAGGCCGATCAGGGACAGCTTCCCGGAAAGCAGGGCCACAAAAACCGCTCCGCAGGAGCCGATTCCCGCCGCCTCAACCGGAGTGGCAATCCCGCCGAACAGCAGGCCAAGGACCAGAAACACGAGGATGATGGGGGCAATGAGGCTCTTGAGAAGCTTTAATTTTTCTCCAAGGCTGATGCAGTCCTCCGGCGGAATGGCCGGACACAGATCTTTGTTCAGATAAGACCGGACCAGTACATAGGTGACGTACATACCGGACAGAAGCAGGCCCGGTGCCAGGGAACCGATGTAGAGCTCACCCACGGACTGCTGGGCAACCACGGCATAGAGAATGGCCAGAATCGAGGGCGGGATCAGGATTCCCAGGGTGCCGCCGGCCATGATGGACCCAAGGGCGATCTGTTCGTCATAGTCCCTCTGGAGCATGGCCGGAAGGGCAATGATGCCCATGGTCACGACCGCGGCTCCGATTACGCCGACCATGGCTGCAAGGATGGTTGACGCCACAATGGTGGCAGCAGCCAGTCCGCCCCGCAGGCCTCCCATCCACTTGTAAACCACGGAAAACATCTCTTCGATGATGCCGGCCCGTTCAAGCATGGAGGCCATGAATATAAAAAGCGGGATGGCGGCCAGGTCCGAGTTGGTCATCATGGGAAAAATCCGGCTGGGCAGGATATTGAGCATGGCCTGGTCGCCGACCAGGTAGATAAATACAACCCCAAGCCCGCCCGTAACAAATGCCAGGGGAAGTCCCATCATCAGCAGGATGAGCAGGCTGCCGAACATATACCAGGTCAGGTTGGCAATGTCATACCCGGCCAGCATTCCGGCTGTCCGGAAAAGGAATTTTTCATCTCCGTAGGGGTCGTAGAACATGATATTGATCATCTCCACGGCCACAACAAACAGGATTAGAATCGAGACCCCGTATACCACAAAATTCCAGAATTTTCCTCCGGACTTGGTTGCGGCTCCTAACTTGTTTTCTTTTTCAGTTATTACCGTTTCCATCTTATTCACCCCTGCCAAGTTGGTTAAATCGTTTGATATCCTTGTAAAGCTTGGATATGAGGGCCAGAAGCAGCAGGACCGCTCCAATGAACATGGTCATCTTGACCGGGCCGTAGTGAATCTGCCAGGTTTCGACGGATCTTTCTTTCATTAGGAGGGAGTCCATGGCAAATCGCCAGGAGGTCCCCAGGAGGGTGATAAAAAAGATAAAGGAGAACACAGAGGTGAAGATGTCAAGGCCGTGCTGCCCTCTCCTGGGAAGTTTGTTGTAAAGGATGTCCACGGCAACATGGGAACCATGGAGATAGGCATAGGCCCCTGAAATCAGATACTGCATGCCGAAGAGCAAAAAGCAGGACTCGTGAACCCAGATGGTGGGTTTGTTGAAAATATAGCGGGCAATGACTTCAAAACCGTATGCAAAAACGGCGTTGATGGTCCAAAATCCGACGAACATTCCGGTATGTTCGGATATCCAGTCGATGATCCGGGTGATCTTGTTGCTTGGTTCTGGCTCGGTATTTTCGTCCTGGACCGGGGCAGCTGACTGCTTGCGGGCGCACAGAATAATAAATACTATGGGCATCAAGCACAGCCATCCCCAGTAAAACCAATGGGGGAGCACAAACCCAAAATCTATGGTTTCGTTCATTAATCAAAATTCCTCTTTGGTGTTTCATGAAGAGGGGAACCGGGGATGAATCCCCGGTTCCCCTGGCTGGACGCTTTGTTTTTAGATGGATAGGCCCTTGATTTCGTCGGGAGTGACATATCCCATGATATCGTTCATCATGAAATCGAGCTGGAGTTTGAATACCTTGGCTGCTCCGGGGCTTTTCTTTGCCCAGTTGAACCAGATGGGTATGGATGTTCTACGGAATTTTTTCATATCTTCCTGGCTCAACCGGTTAACTGTGCTGCCGGCTTCCTTGAATTTTTTCAAGGCTTCGACGTTTCTCTTCTGGATGCCGGTGTAGTGCTTGTAAGAGTAAGAGCGGACCTCTTCTTCGACCAGGGTCTGCAGTTTCGGATCCAGGCGTTTCCAGGCACCGAGGTTTACCGTAAGGTCCATGAGGTCAACGGGCTGGTAAACGGACATCAGGCCTGGAGGGCCAAACAGGATGTACTTGGTGACCTGGGCAAATCCAAGGTCCCAGTTAACAGCCGGACCCACATAGTCGGCAGCGTCGATAACGCCTTTTTCAAGACCCGGGAAGATGTCTGAACCGGGCAGGCTGACAGTACTGGCCCCGAATGACTGAAAGACTTCGGCAACCATACCGCCGGGGACTCTCAGTTTGAGACCTTTGAAGTCCTCAAGGGTGCTGACCGGTTTTTTGGAGTGAATGATATTGGCGTCATGGTGAATGTGACCGACGTAGAAAAGACCGTGTTTCGCATAGATCTCCCTTGCCAGCCCAAGCATGCCGAGGCTGTCAAACATGGTGTCCCACTGGGCCGGCTGGTCCGGGCCTGCAGGATAGGAAGACAGGAATACCGAGGCGGGAATCTTGCCTGCCCAGTAAAGGGTAAAGGGGTTCATGCCTTGGAGTACACCCATCTTGACCGCTTCGAAAAGAGCGTTGTTGTCCGCTGCAACCGATTTTGCCGGAAAGGGTTTGACCACAAGGGCGCCGTCGGATTTTTCCTGGAATCCGTTGCACCAGCTTTCAAAAAGCGTATACCCGCTGGTGCCGGCATCCCAGACAGACTGGATCTTCCAGACAGTGGTTTTGGCTGCTTTGGCATTTCTGACAAAGGGTCCGACGGCACTGCCGGCGGCAAGTGCTGCCCCCGCAACGGCGGCATTTTTCAGAAAACTACGGCGATCTTTTTTTTCAGTGACGTTTTTTTCTGGCAGGTCCTTTTTCCGATCGTGCTCTTCCATAAATACACTCCTCACATTAAGGGTTTGTGTTTCCAACAACTTAGGCTGAACATATTGGTTGTGCATTCGTCTGTCAGTAAAAAACCAGGGTCACACCCTTATTCATCGCTTGGTCCGACCTGGTACCAAGTAAAATCATATAAAGAGATTCTTGTCAAATACTTTTTTGTGCAAAAACGCAACAAAAATTGAAAAACCTTTAGTGGCAGTGTGTTCGGATTTGAACCCAGGTCGGGGAAACAAAGGGTCATGGAGAAATTGATCTCTGGTCTTACCAATACTTAAAATGGGGAATGGTCTTATGGGAGAGGCCATTCCGTAACTATTGAGGCTGTAAATCTGGTCCAGTGGTTCTGGAATGAATTTATGCCGCCCTGGCACGGAGAACCGGATTTTCAAGATATAAATTATTTTTTAAGCCGGTCGAGAGTTCTTGACTATTTATGGCTCCCAGGTGATCCGACAGGCGGGTCAGAAAATCCCTGTGGTTTCTGCCCCGCCGGTAGACAGGCTCCCTTGGGGGGATGGGCAGGTATTCATCCATCAGGTCAAGGTTGGTGGATCCCAGGATGGAGGCACTGAAAAAGGCCAGGCCTTTAGACCGGTAGAAACAGGAACCGCCTATTTTCCGATTCTCCAGGACAAGGTCTGAAACTCCGTCCGTGTACAGGACAAGTCCGGTGGTCCTGTTCAATCCCCGGATCAGCCAGTTTGTACAGGCGTTGAAAAGGGTCTGTATCCCGCCGAAGCCGGAAACCGGAAAGGCAACGGATACAACAATGGTTTCAGGGTCAAGAAAGACCGTACATCCCCCGCCTCTTCTCCGGTATACCGGGACCTCGTCCCTTGCTGCCCGGTCCAGTCTGATTTCCCGGGAAAGGTCGGATCCTTTCCCGGCCACCAGGGCCGTGTGGGAAAAAGGGGCGCAAAACAGACGGGGGCCCTGCCCGGATTCAACAAAAGAGATCATGGGATCATCCAGGGGAAAGGGCATGGATCGGTCTACCATTACCGCCTCCTCTGTCCCAGATGGACCGAGCCTGTGGCGGCTGCCTCCGCCGCTTCCATCAGGGCCTCGGAAAATGTGGGGTGAGGCTGGATACTGACCATGAGATCTTCCAGGGTGGCCCCCATTTCAATGGCAAGGGTTCCCTGACCGATGAGCTCTGAAGCGTGCTCCCCGGCCATTCCCATCCCCAGAATCAGTGAGGATTCCGGATCCGCCAGGATCTTGACAAAGCCTTGGGTCTTTCCCGTGCTTTTTGCCCGGCCCAGGGCGGTCAGGGGAAACCGGCCCAGGGTAAAGGGGATCTTCTTTTCTTTGGCCCGGCTTTCTGTAAGCCCTGTCCAGGCAAGTTCAGGCCGGGTGAACAGAACCGCCGGGACGGCGACATTGTCAAAGGCCGAGGATTGGCCGGCAATGACTTCGGCCGCCACCTTTCCCTCCCGGGCGGCCTTGTGGGCAAGGGCAGGCCCCGGGGTGATGTCCCCCACGGCAAAGATATGGCCCAGAGAGGTCCGGCACTGGTCATCGGTGTGGATCAGACCTTTGTCATCCCTGTTCAGACCGATGAGATCAAGACCGATGTCATCGGTGTTGGGCCGCCTGCCCGTGGCGGCCAGGACCCGGTCAAAGATCTGGGAAATCGTTTTTCCGTCCTTTTCAAATTCGACCTCAAATCCCGGCCCTTTTCCCACGATGCGGGTGATCTTTGAACCGGTATGAATATCCTTAAAGTCTTTTTCGCACTGATGAAGGACCACTTTGACCAGGTCCGGGTCGGCTCCGGACAGAAGCCGGGGGTTGAACTCCACCAGGGTGACCTCACTGCCCAGGCCGGCATAGGCCTGGCCGATTTCAAGACCAATATAGCCTCCTCCGATCACCAGCAGGGATTCGGGAATTTCCGGCAGGGTCAGGGCCTGGGCAGAGGTCCACAGGTCAAGGTCTTTTTCGGACAGCAGGGACTCGGGAAGAGTATTGATCCGGGAACCCGTGGCAATGACGGCCTGTCTGAACCGGATGCTGGTGTTGGTTCCCTGGACAAAGAGTTTGTGATTTTCGATAAACCGGCCATGGCCTTGGACTACCTGGATATGCCGGTTTTTAAAGAGACTGGAAATGCCCTGGGACAGGTCCTTTACCGCTTCTCCTATCCACTGGCCCAGCCGTTCCGGATCAAACCGGACAGGATCATGGATCACCCCCATGGATTGGGCATCCTTCAGGTTTTCCTTGAGCCCCACGGCATGGATCAGGGTTTTGGAGGGGATGCATCCTTCGGTGAGGCAGACCCCGCCTAAGCCGGGCCGGGCTTCCACCAGCATGACTTCTTTTCCCAGATCGGCCGCCCGGATGGCTGCCGTGTATCCGCCCGGGCCTCCGCCCAGGACCACCAGGTCCGTATCATAGGTCAGTTCTCCGACAACCATCTGCTGCTCTCCTTAAAAGGGGTAAATCCTTCTGTTTAAATTTCCGTCATAAATGTTTTTGGGTCTTCCAGCATGGCCTTGAGTCTGCCAATAAAAAGGGCGGCGCGGACACCGTCGGCCAGGCGGTGGTCAAAACTTAAGGTCACGGGAAGACTTAAGCCCGGTCTGATCTCTTCATCCTTGACCATGGGAATTTTCCTCACCCGGCCCAGGCCCAGGATGGCGGATTCCGGATAATTGATGATCGGAAAAACATGGGTGCCGCCCACGGCCCCCACATTGGTCACGGAAAAGGTTCCCTTGGAAAGTTCTTCCGGGCTGATACTCCCCTCTTTTCCCTTTTGCGCCAAAGCCCGGATTTCCCGGGCCAGGGTGGCGACGCTCTTTTGGTCTGCCTGCCGGATCACCGGAACCATAAGTCCCCGGGGCGTGTCAGCGGCAAAGCCGATGTGATAGAATTTTTTGTAAATGATCTCCATCTTATGGGGATCCAGGCTGGCGTTGAATTCGGGAAATTCCTTGAGAAGAGCGGATACACCCCGGATGACAAAGGCCATGAGGGTGATCTTTTCCTCTTTTGCCCGATCCCGGTTACATGTCTGTCGGATGGATTCCAGCTCGGTAACTTCGATTTCATCCATATGGGCCACATGGGGAATGAGAAGGGAGGAAGTGGTTGTCTTTACGGCTGTTTTCCGCCTCAGGGACCGGATGGGCTCTCTTTCCACGGGGCCTGAATTTTCATAATCCGGCAAAGGCTGGATCTCAAGAAAGGGGATTCCAACTCCCGGATCGGTTGTGACTCCCCGGGGTGATCTTTCTTCCTGATCCTGGGATCCGTCACTGGTTTCCGGTTCACGGGTTTTTCCCGGTTCAAAGGCCTTCAGGTCCTCCCGGGTGACCCTGCCTCCGGGACCGGTTCCGGTTACCCGGTTGATGTCGATTCCCATTTCCCGGGCAACCCGCCTCACCGCCGGGGCTGCCACGGCCCTCTTTTTTTCAGAAGGAGTTTCGGGTTTTTCAGGGCTTTCCGGGGGTTGCTTGGGCGCAGGTTCCGGGGAGGGTGAACTCTCCCGGGACTCTTTGGGTTTTTGGGCCGATCCGGCCTCTTCCTCAATGACCACAAAGACCTCGCCCACCCGGATGATGTCCCCGGGGGAGCCGGTGAGACCGGCAATGGTTCCGGCCCGGGGAGAGGGAATGGTGACCAGGGCCTTGTCCGTTTCCATGTCGCAGAGGGGGTCATCTTCTTTTACACTCTGTCCTTGGCTCACATGCCATTTGATCAGTTCTCCTTCGTGGATGCCTTCGCCAAGGTCGGGAAGCTTGAATTCAAACATGGTCATCTCCTATTCATTGAGGGTATCCAGAACGGCCCGGGCAATCCTGTTTCTGGAGGGCATATAGAAGTTTTCCCGGCCGAAAAGAGGAACCGGGATGTCGTACCCGGTCACCCGGCGGACCGGGGCTTCAAGGTACATCAGGGCCTTGTCGTTGATCCGGGCAATGATTTCCGAGGCCGGACCCAGGGTCTGCTGGGCCTCCTGGACGATAACGCACCGGCCGGTTTTTTTCACCGATTCCACAATGGTCTGGGTATCCATGGGAAATATGCTCAAAAGATCGATGATCTCCGGGTGAATCCCCTTTTCCTGCTCCAGGTCCTTTACGGCCCTTAACACATCCCGGACCATGGCGCCCCAGGAGATGATGGTGATGTCATCTCCCGGTTTCAGGATCTCTGCCCGGCCGAGGGGTTTTTTCTCAGTGGTTTCGTTCACCTCTTCCCTGAAGGAGCGGTAGGAGCGTTTGGGCTCCATGAAGACCACGGGATCCGGGTCCTCAATGGCCGCCGCAAGCAGGGGGCCGGCATTGGACGGACTGGAGGGGATCACCACCTTGACCCCGGCCGTATGGGCATAATAGGCTTCCTTGCTCTCGGAATGGTGCTCCAGGGCCCTGACACCGCCTCCGTAAGGCATTCGGATCACCAGGGGAACGGTGAATTGTCCCCGGGACCGGGTTCTCATCCTTCCGGCATTGCCCTCCAGCTGGTGCATCATCAGATAGGAAAACCCGGAGAACTGCATTTCGATCACCGGCTTGAGCCCGGAAATGGCCATGCCGATGGCCGTCCCCAGGATGGCCGATTCCGCCAGGGGAGAGTCAATGACCCTTTTCCGTCCGAATTTTTCATAAAGTCCCTGGGTGACCCGGAAGACTCCGCCGTTGACTCCCACGTCCTCTCCCATGATCAATACCTTTTCATCGGCTTCCATGACCCTGTGCAGGGTCTGGTTCAGGGATTGTACCATGTTTATCTCAGCCATTTTCCGCCTCCTTTTTCATATCTTCCAGAAAGGCCTGGTGCTGCTCCTCAAGGTCGGGGTCCCGGTTTTCAAATACATAATCAAAGGGGGCTTCGGGTCTGAAGTCCTTCTGGGATTCGAATTCCTTTACAGAGTCGTCAATTTCCTGTTTCAACTCATCTTCCATGGCCTTCTGGCGATCATCGTCCCAGAGCTTTTTCCGGGTCAAATAGATCCTGAACCGGGTCAGGGGATCCTTTTCCTTCCAGGACTCCACCATTTCATCGTCCCGGTACCGTTTGGGATCATCCGCCGTGGTGTGCATGAGCATGCGGAAGGTGAAGGCCTCGATCAGGGTGGGACCCTGGTTGTCCCGGGCCCGGTCGGCCGCCTCTTTTACGGCCCGGTAAACGGCCAAGGCATCGTTTCCGTCCACCCGGATGCCCGGAATGCCGTAAGCTGCGGCCTTCTGGGCAATGGTGGGGGATCCGGTCTGGAACCGGGTCGGCGTGGAAATGGCAAATTGATTGTTCTGGCAGAGAAAGATTACCGGCGCCTTCCACACAGAGGCGAAGTTGAGGGCCTCATGGAAATCTCCCTCGGAGGTGGCTCCGTCGCCGAAAATGGTCAGGGCCACCGTATCCTTTTCCCCCTGGAGCCTGGACCCGTAGGCCAGGCCCACTGCATGGGGAAGCTGGGAGGCCAGGATAATGGATATGGGCAGGGTCCGGGCATTCTGGGTGTTGATTGCCCCCTCTTCAAATCCGTTATAGAGGCGGAGAAGATTCACAAGGGATTCTCCCCGCATGAGGCGTGCTCCGATCTCCCTGTAAGATCCCACAAACCAGTCGGTTTCCTTGAGGGCCAGAACCGGTGCGCAAAATGCGGCCTCCTGTCCCGTGCATGCCGGCAGGGTGCCCAGTCTTCCCTGTCGCTGGAGATTGAGCATCCTTGTATCTGCCATTCTGGACAGGGTCATCTGACGGTAAAGGCCTGTCAGTTCCTCGTCGGTCAGATCCGGTTCAAGCTCCGGATCCACTTTACCCTTTTCATCCAGGATCTGCATGTGAAGAATGGTGAACTTTTCAATTTCTTGTATGGGCATGGGTTTTCTCCTTATCCGCCGGTGTTGTCATTGGAGTTCCGGCGCTTTCCTTTGAACCGCCCCCTTAAATAGGGACCAAGGGGGGCGCAGCCATAAGATAACCATAGAACATAATTTGTAAATAATGAAATCTTAAGCCTTGACTAACAAAATTCAAGGATTAGTTTATTGTATACCGTGCCCGGTTATACAGGATTTTATTCAGCTTAGATTCGCAATATTTTCCGGATAATAGTTTAGACCGGTTCCTGTTTTTTCTGACACATCAACTCCGGGAAGGCTTTTTAACATGAGAACGAAAAATTGAAGGAAATAAAAATGAGCAATATACCATCAAGAGACATAAACGGCAGATGTGAAGGTGAATGTAGAAACCTGGTCAGGGAAGGCGAGGTTGAACGGCAGAACGAACTTAAGGATCATGAGTACAGCGGCAGCCCTTCTTCGAGTCCGGAGTGGACCCGCTCCCGAACCGAACAGCCCGGCATTTACGGCGGCCACGTATAAGCAAACGGCAAGCCCTGGGTGTGAGAGATGGGGCAAGGGGTATGAGAAGGGGGGATCTTTATATCCCGGTTCCCAAACCCCATGGACTCACACCCCAATTCTCCGGACCCTTCAGGATAGATTTATGGAGGGTCCGGAGTTCTATATCCCCTCTTTAAAAAGATCTTCCGAGCCTGTGACCGTATTGGGTTTGGGGGTATGCTCCTGGGGGATGGTACCCTCCTTAAAGCATTCAAAGATGGTTTTCTCTGATTCTTCAATGGGAAGGAGACCTGTTTCTGCATCGATTTTTGCAAATACGATTCCTTCGGGTACGTTAAATGTCCGGGCCGGCTTCCCCTCCAGGGCCTGGCTCATATAGTCCAGCCAGATGGGACTTGCCGCCCTGGAACCGGTTTCCCCTTCCCCCAGGGAGGCTTCCTGGTCCAGCCCTACCCAGACCCCGGTGGTGTACCGTGGGGTATATCCCATGAACCAGGCATCAAAAAGATTGTTTGTGGTGCCGGTTTTTCCTGCCACAGGCCGCTTCAGAGCCCTTATCCTCCATCCTGTTCCCGACTTTACCACACTTTCCATGATACTGGTCATGATATAGGCAGAACTCATGTCAATGACTTTTTTCCGGACCAGTTTGGCTGTTTCCAGTGTCTTGCCGTCCCGGTCAACGATTTTGGTGATGAACACCGGCTCAATAAGATATCCCAGATTGGAGAAGACCGAATAGGCATTGACCAGTTCCAGCAGGGAAACCCCTGATGAACCCAGGGCTATGGACAGGTCCCTGTTAATCTCCGAGGTGATTCCCAGTTTCCTGGAATAATCGATAACATAGTCGATACCGATATCCTGGAGGATTTTTATGGTAACCACGTTCCTGGATTTGACCAGGGCGTCCCGGAAAAGGGTGGGGCCGAAAAATTTTTCCTTGTAGTTGCGGGGCTTCCATACAAAATCCCTTTCCTTGTCCTCGTAGACCACAGGGGAGTCGATGATCACGGTGGCTGCGGTATATCCCTTGTCCAGGGCAGCGGCATAGATGATCGGCTTAAATGCGGATCCGGGCTGGCGCCGGGACTGGTAGGCCCGGTTGAACTGGCTGTCCCTGAAATCCCGTCCTCCGATCATGGTTTTGACATGGCCGGTTTCCGACTCAATACTCAAGAGGGCGGACTGGGCTGCGGGTTCCTGGAACAGGGTGAATTCATACTCATTGTCCTGGACGATTTCATTGACCACCTGTACCCGGATCTCGTCCCCTTGTTTCAGGACCTGGGAGGGTTTTCTGACCTTGGCATTAAAATAGGCAACCCTGGGGTTCGGCTCCCGGGCCCAGGCCATGGTCTCCAGACGGATTCTGCCGTGAAAATTCCCCACCCGGACCAGTACGGTTTTTTCTTCATCATCCACGTTCAGGACAATCCCCGGGTATATTCCGCCTTTTTCCAGAAGGTTTGAACCGATTTTTTCCGCGATGTCCCGGGAAAAGGATTCCACCTGGAGGGAGGGGATATTCCGGAAAGGTCCCCGGTATCCCATCCGCCGGTCCAGCTCGATCAGACCCTTTTTCACGGCTTTCCGGGCGATTTTCTGGAGTTCGATATTGACGGCCGTGTGAATCTGCAGGCCCTGATTGTACAGGGCATCCTCACCGTATATTTTCTCCACGTACCGCCTCACATGCTCGGTATAACAGGGAACCCTTTCTATGAACCAGTTTTTCCTGGGCTTGATGTCCAGCTTGAGATCAATGGCTTCGGTGACCTCCAGGTTGGAGATCATTCCTTCTTCCTTCATCCGGTTGAGGGTATAGATCTGACGCTGTTTGGCCCGGTCCGGAAATCGAAACGGCGAGTACCGGCTGGGCGCCTGGGGCAGGCCTGCCATCATGGCGCATTCAGCCAGGTTCAGGTCCTTGGCATGTTTGCCGAAATAGTTTTCCGATGCCGCTTCAACCCCATAGGCTCCGTGTCCCAGGTAGATCTGGTTCAGGTAGAGAAACAGGATCTCTTCCTTGGTGAATCGCTTTTCGATGCGGTAGGCCAGGACCGCTTCCTTGAGTTTTCTCTTATAGGTCCGCTCCGGGGTCAGGAGAAAGGATTTGGTGACCTGCTGGGTGATGGTGGAGCCGCCCTGGACAATGGTGCCTGCCTTGAAGTTTTTGATGGAGGCCCGGATAATGGACTGGATGTCGATTCCGGGGTGCTCCATGAACCTGGAGTCCTCGGCGGCCACAAATGCGTTGATGAGATTTTTCGGCATGTCCGACAGGGGGATGACGATGCGTCGTTCCTTGTAAAATTCCCCGATTTTCCGGCCGTCATCGGAAAAAACACTGGTGACCGTGGCAGGGCGGTAATCGTTGAGGGTGTTGATCCTGGGAAGGTCCCGGCTCAGGTAGATGTAAAGGCCGGCAAGGCCGCCGCTTCCGAGGATGGCCAGAAGGACCAGTCCCAGAAGGCCCCACTTTATAAAAGAGAGGAACAGGCTGGTCTTTTTTTTCTTTCCCCGGCTTTTCAGAACCTGGGACCTGGTTTTTTTATCTGTCATAGAAGCTATTTGTCATTTTATAATTTGAAATAGGTTCTTATCAAATTGCCTTTCATAAGGCAATAGAATAAGGCTGAAGATTATATTTTGGGATGAAAAACAGGAGGATAGGAGTTGACTTTTTAAAGGATATTGGCTAATTATAGCAGTTTTGGTGAATGGAAATTAAGGAAAGAGATTGGTCATGATATCGCTTGATTTTGAAAAAAACGGGGGCCTGATTCCGGCCATTGCCCAGGATGCCGACACCGGTGAGGTGCTGATGCTCGCCTATATGAACGAGGCTTCCTTTAATGAAACCCTGAAATCCGGAAAGGCCACCTATTACAGCCGTTCCCGGCAGAGTCTCTGGAAAAAGGGAGAGACCTCGGGCCATGTCCAGGTGGTCAGGGAAATCCGGGTGGACTGTGACCGGGACACCCTTCTTTTAAAGGTCGAGCAAAAGGGAGGCGCTGCCTGCCATAAGGGCTATAAATCCTGTTTTTTTTCCAAAGTGGACGGAAATGAATTGAAAATTACAGAATCAAAGGTGTTTAATCCGGAAGAGGTATATAGATAATGGAAAAAATTCTTAAACTGGGTATCCCAAAGGGGAGCCTTCAGAATGCGACAATCAATCTGTTCAAGCGGTCCGGCTGGCAGATCAATGTAGAGGGCAGAAGCTATTTTCCGGACATCAACGATGACAGCATCGAATGCGCCCTGTGCCGGGCACAGGAGATGTCCATCAATGTTGAAAGCGGCATCATCGACGCAGGCCTGACCGGCCTGGACTGGGTGGCCGAGCATGAATCCGATGTCCATGTCGTGGCTGATCTGATCTATTCAAAGGTCTCTGCCCGCCCGGCCCGGTGGGTCATTGCCGTTGCCGGAGATTCTCCGGTGAACACGGTTGAGGATCTGGCGGGGATGACCATTTCAACGGAACTGGTCCAGTTCACCCGGCGGTTTTTCCAAAAGAGAAATATCAATGTAAACGTGAAATTTTCCTGGGGAGCCACCGAAGCCAAAATCGTGTCCGGCCTGGCAGACGCCATTGTGGAAATCACGGAAACCGAGAGCACCATCCGGGCCCATAACCTCAAGGTAATCCACGAGGTAATGGAAACCAATACCCAGCTCATTGCCAATAAAAAAGCCTGGGAAGACCCGAAAAAGAGAGAAAAGATCGAGCAGATCGCCATGCTGCTCCAGAGCGCCCTTGTGGCAGACAAGATGGTGGGCATTAAGATGAATGTGCCGGAAAACAAGATCGCCAGGATCGTGGGACTCCTGCCCAGCCTCAACGGTCCGACGGTTGCTCCCCTGTATCAGTCGGACTGGTTTTCCGTGGAGAGTATTATTGATACCGGATATGTCCGGGATCTCATTCCCAGGCTGCTCAAGGAAGGGGCAGAAGGGATTATTGAGTATCCCCTGAACAAAGTCTTATAGGGGATTGAGCATGAAACCAGCCAAACGGTGCGAAAATATAACCCCCTTTATCGTCATGGATATCCTGGAAAAAATCCAGAAGATGGAGGCCCGGGGCATTGACGTGATCCACATGGAAATCGGGGAACCTGATTTCAATGTGCCTGAATGCGTGAACCGGGTCAGTATTGAGGCGCTTTCCTGTAACGAAACCTCCTATACCCACAGCCTGGGCGATCCGAGGCTCAGGCAGGCCATATCCGATTACTATCAGACCACATACGGGGTCGGGGTGGACCCGGGCCGGATCCTGGTGACCTCGGGCACCTCTCCTGCCATGCTGCTCTTGTTTTCGGCCCTGGTGAATCCCGGGGACGAGATCATTATTTCAGATCCCCACTATGCCTGTTATGAAAATTTCGTCCATTACACCCAGGGGGTTCCGGTCACCGTCCCGGTTTTCGAGGAAGAGGGGTTTGTCTATACCCCGGAGGCCATCCGGGAAAAGATCACTTCCCGGACAAAGGCCATCTTCATCAACTCCCCGTCCAACCCGACCGGCAACGTCATCCCAAAAGAGCGGATGGAAGAAATCGTTGGGGTGGCCCGGGAGCACGATCTCTACATTATCTCCGATGAAATTTATCACGGGCTGGTCTACGAGGGCCGGGAACACTCTATCCTTGAATTTACGGATAAGGCCTTTGTCCTGAACGGATTTTCAAAGCTTTTTGCCATGACCGGGCTGCGCCTGGGGTATCTGATCGCCCCGGAGGAGTTCATCCGGGCCCTGCAGGTGCTCCAGCAGAATTTTTTCATCTGCGCCAATTCCGTTGTCCAGCTGGCCGGGGCAGCCGCCCTGACCCATGCCGGGGAAGAAACGGCCAGGATGAAGGAAGTTTACAATACCCGGAGAAAATATATGATCAAACGGCTCAAGGATATGGGCCTGGGAATCAGTGTGGAACCCACCGGGGCCTTTTATGTGTTTGCCAATGTAAAGCATATTTCAATGGATTCCTATCACCTGGCCTTTGATATTCTGGAAAAGGCCCATATCGGGGTCACCCCGGGCGTTGATTTCGGGGCCAACGGGGAAGGGTATCTGCGGTTTTCCTATGCCAACTCCCTGGAGAACCTGACCATTGGCCTGGACCGCATGGAAGCCTATTTAAAAGACCATACATGAAGATTAAAAACGTCGAGTTCATAAAGAGCGCTGTCAAACCCTCCCAGTATCCGGAGCATGCTTTCCCGGAAATTGCCTTTGCCGGCCGTTCCAACGTGGGCAAATCCTCTTTGATCAATACCCTGATCCAAAGAAGGGATATGGTGAAAACCAGCTCCAAGCCCGGGTGTACCCAGCTCATTAATTTTTTCCGGGTTCTTGCGGATTCCGGTCGGGATTCCGGAGAAGAAATTTGTTTTGTGGATCTGCCCGGGTACGGATATGCCAAGGTTTCCAAAAAGATCAGGGACCAGTGGCAGCCCATGGTGGAGAGGTATCTCTCCCATAGGGAAAATCTCTACGGCCTGATCCTGCTTGTGGATATCCGGCGGGATCCGGGAAAAGAAGAGTCTGACCTGGTCCATTGGCTGGAGTCCCATTCCATGCCCTTTCTGGTGGTCCTGACCAAGGCGGATAAACTTTCAAAAACCCAGCAGAAGAAAAGACTGACCGCCATATGCTCCCAGATGAACCGGGAAAAGGACGGGGTGATTCTCTTTTCATCCAAGACCGGCCTGGGCCGGGAGACGGTCCTGGATGAAATCGTAAATCTAATGGAATGGTACGAGGGATAAAAAGATGCGATCCGGATTCGTAGGCATTATCGGGGCACCCAATGCAGGAAAGTCCACCCTGCTCAACCAGGTGCTGGGTCAGAAGATCTCCATCACTTCAAAAAAGCCCCAGACCACCCGGGACAGAATCGTGGGCATTGTCAACCGGTCCGAATCCCAGATCATATTCGTGGATACCCCGGGGATTCACAAGTCCACCACCCTGCTGAACAAGAGAATTGTGGATCAGGCCCTGCTCGCCCTGGAGGATGTGGACCTGATCCTGTTCATGGTGGATGTCGTATCCAGGAATTACTCTGCGGAAAAATTGATTATTTCCCAGTTACACAAGGTTTCCAAACCTGTAATCCTGGCCATGAACAAGATTGATCTGGCCAAAAAAGCAGACGTGTTCAAACTGGCCGAGGAGTTCCAGGGGCTTTTTCAGTTCCGGGCCGTGATCCCGGTGTCTGCCAAAGGGAATATCCAGGTGGAGAATCTTATCGAAGAGGTGGAAGTCTCTTTGCCGGAGGGGCCCAGGCTCTATCCCGAGGAAACTTTTACCGATATCTCTGAAAAATTCATGGTCAAAGAGATCATCCGGGAAAAGGTCTTCCGGCTCACGGGCATGGAAATCCCCTATTCTTCGGCAGTGACCGTGGACGCCTTTGATGTGGAGAAAAAACTCATTCTCATCCATGCCAGTATCCACGTGGCCAGGGATTCGCAAAAGGGCATCATCATCGGCAAAAAAGGGGCCATGCTGACCCGGATCGGCACCAAAGCCAGGAAGGATATGGAAGAGATGCTGGGGTCAAAGGTCCTTCTCAAGCTTTTTGTCAAGGTGACCAAGGATTGGTATAGCAGGGGGAGAACCCTGGACGAATTCGGATACAAATAGTTTTTGGACGAACTCTCACCCATCTGCGGCGTTGCTTCAAACTTTTGCAATCCTCATGTACTAAAGTACACTCCGGTTTCAAAAGTTCTTGCGCCTTGTATATGGGCAAGATTTCATCCAAAAACCGAGAGAAATTGAAAAGAGAGCAAGGTGTGGATCCTTTCATCGGTTTCATAGACGAAGCCGTCATAAAAAAAGAAAAGGCCAAGGCCAGAACCCTGAGGGCCGGACAGTGGTGGAAGCGGAAACGCTCCGCCGGGATCTGCCATTACTGCCGGAAATCCTTTGCCCCGGCGGATCTGACCATGGATCATGTCATTCCCCTGGCCCGGGGAGGAAAATCCGAGAAATACAATCTGGTTCCCTGCTGTAAGGCGTGCAACACCAAAAAGCGCCAGCTTCTTCCTGCGGAGTGGAAAGAGTATATGGACAGCCTGAATAAATAGGGCGGAAGAAGATCTTCTTCCGCCCTGAATCTTAACCGGAGGATAAGGAGGATATGGAAAAGATTATTTTTTGCTGCAAAGCCTGTGTACGGTCTGGGCATGCCATTCCCCGCGTCCGGAGAAAGTGGGCTGGCCCAGTTCGATGAGACGTTTGGCTACCTGATCAAATGTGGCGCCCTGTTCCCGCATGGAATTAATAATCTCCATGATCTCCTCCCGGCCCATCAGTTTGGTCTCTTTGGGAGTTGTTTCAGGCTGCTGGACAAGAATCTTTTTGGTTTCCGCTTTTTTTCGCCTTCTGAGCACCTGCTTGGCAGGTTTGCGCTTCCTGGGCGTGGGAACCACCGGCGGCTGCGGCTGGATAACCTCCTGAACCGGATCTTCCTCCATTTCATACGGATTTTCGGAAAAGCCCTGTTCCGGATAATTTTCCTCTTCCCTGGAGCTGATATAATGATTTTCAAATTCCTGGACAGGCTCGGTTTCCGGCAGGGGAGGCATGTTCAGGTGATTGACAATGCGTTCAATGGCAATGGCCTGGCGCTCGAGTATCTCAGAGGTTCTCTCCTGGACACCGGCCATGTATTCATGGGTTTTGACCAGGGTTTCAATGTGGCTGGTCAGATTCTCTATGGAATCGGCAAGCATGGCGGTCTCTTCCATGGGAAGCTGATTGCCGCCGCCCGGATGGGGCGGAGATGTCGGCTGCCTTTTCATGGGCGGCTGCTGCTGGTTCCGGGTATAATTGCCTCCATAGGGATGGAATCTGGGGCTGCTGGTATGATGATAGGGGTTGTCGTAGCTTTTTCGGGTTTTGGGTGTACGTTGTTTTTCTGATTGGCCGTTTCGAAGGCTCTGTAGAAAATCATTCATGATAAATTTATCCTCCTTAGGGATTTTGATCGTGGGTGGTCCGGGCCCATTGTTCGGACAATGTCTGCTCGCAAGTGAAGCTCGAGTCTGTTGCAGGTGAATCCGAAAGGATTCAAACGGTGACGCTCTGTGATAATAAAAAAAATTTTTGGTATTTATCCTTTGTTTTTAAGAGTTTGTCAAGACTTTTTTTGTAATGTGTCAACCGCGACAGCAGGGGCTTTCCGTCCCGGGAACCCTATCCCACAGGGTCTGAACTTAGGTTGTCAGACCCCGGCCTTTGTGATAAATTCCCCGGAAAAATGATAATTGCTAGAATAAAATTAAGGATAAACCATGGTTGAAAATAAAAATTATACCACCCCATTTACCATCGATGACCCCGAGGTGATCAAAACGGATCTGCTGGAACCCATTGAATATGCGTATAAATCGAAACGGAGCATTGATATCCGGATCCGCCAGCCCGAATATACCTCGGTCTGCCCCATGACCGGCCTTCCGGACAATGGATGCATCATTATCGAGTATCGGCCGGACCAGTACATCGTGGAGTTGAAATCCCTGAAATATTACCTGCTCCAGTACAGGAATGTAGGCATGTTTTACGAACATGTGGTCAATAAGATCCTGGATGATCTGGCAGGGGTGATCAAGCCCCTGAGCATGAAGGTCACCGGCGAATTCACGCCCAGGGGGGGGATCAGTTCCGTCGCCACTGCGGTTTATGAAAAGGAATGATCTGCAGGCCTGTCCTCTTCTTTTGGCAGGGATTGCCTGAAGGAGAGGATCAGCTCCAGGGCATGGGCCTGGGATTGGATTCCGGACAGTTCCCTCCGGAAGGAGGAGGACCCCGGCAGTCCCTTGACAAACCAGGAGAGTCTGCCCCGGAGCATTTTGCAGGCCGGACCTTCTCCGAAATATTCCACAACCATCCGGGTCAGTTCTTCCATCTTTTCAAAGATCTCTTTTGTCCCGGACCGGGGATATGTTCCGGTGGCCAGAAACTCGTCCACCCGGGAGGGGAGAAAGGGATCGGCCATGGCGGCCCGTCCGATCATGACACCGTCGCACCCGGTCTGGGATATCATCCGGGCGGCATCTTCAACGCTGTTGATATCGCCGTTTCCGATCACCGGGATGGAAATTTTCTCTTTGATCTGCCGGATCAGGTCCCAGTCTGACCTGCCCTTGAATCCCTGGGAAGCGGTCCGGGGATGGATGACAAGACCATCCACCCCCTCTTCTTCTGCCATCCGGGCCAGGTCCAGGGCCTGGCCACCGGACCGGTCCCACCCGGATCGGATCTTGATGGTAAAGGGCAGGCAGGTGGCCCTTCGGACGGCGCGGATGATGCGCCGGGAGAGTTCCGGCTCTTTCATCAAGGCCACACCTGCCCCCTGTTTGATGACCTTTTTGACGCTGCAGCCAAAGTTGATGTCCAGGATATCCGCACTGCCGGTCTGCTCCACGACCCCGGCGGCATGGGCCATGGATTCGGGATCTGCCCCGAATATCTGGACGGACAACGGTTTTTCCTCCTCGCAGGAGGCCATGAGGGTCAGGGTTTTTTCAGAATCGTAAAATATCCCCTTGGCGCTGACCATCTCCGAACAGACCACGCCGCAGCCGCAGCCCTTGACCAGCCTGCGGAAGGGCAGATTGGTAATCCCGGCCAAAGGGGCGAGAAAGGTCTTTCCCTCAATTTTCAAATTTTTTATTTTCATTGGATCCTGTTTTTTTCGTTCGCGTATCCATCCCCGTGTTCGCGTAGCAGAACAGACAATCATGGAAGCAGGGATGGTCTTCATATGAGCCGATGTCAATGGATTTAGTACAGCGGCATCCCAGCTTGGATCTCTGGCCGTAGTCCCGGGCCAGCAAAGGGTTTCCCTTGTAGATCCTCTTCAGGAGAGGGCCGTCAATGCAGGCGTTTTCTTCCATAAAAGGACCTGGACTCTCCTTTTGGTCCGGGACGTTTTCTTGCTTTTCGCTGATTTCCCGGAACAGGCCGGATTCGCAGCACAGGGAGAGCCTGATTTTTCTGGAGCCTAGAAAGGCGGCCATGCGTTCAAGGATCTTGATTTTTTCTTCCTGCCCGGGATCATGAAAGGTGATTTTGGGTTTTCCCCGGGAAATCATCTGGTTCACCCGTCTTTTAACCTTGGCATAGGCGTCATAAAAACTGGTGACGCATTTTGGAATGCCCAGATCGGCTGCTGCATCTGCGATTATGGGGAAGTCCTTAAGATTGTTCTCCATCCTGCCGTCGTCTTTTTTAAAAAAGCAGATGGGGTCAAATCGCCAGGCAATCCTGTCCGGGCCGAACCGCCCGGAGAGGCGGGCGAGCTGGCTCAGCCGCTCCCCAAGGGGAGGAATTCCCGGTTCAAGCACAGTGGATTGAGAGTTGATGGTAAAGTTAAAAAAAAGAGGATAGCCCAGGTCCGTCAGTATCCGGTCTGCCTCCCGGTCCAGGAAAGGTCCGTAGTTTTTTGACCAGAATACAATGGAATGGGTATTGTCCGGGGTGACGCTGACGAATCTTTCTTTCTGGTTATAGGGGTTTTTAATCCTGAAGCCCCCTTTCTGGATCCGGTCCATGAACCAGTCCGTATACCCTCCCGGAATATCGGTCCGCCTGGACGCTGAAATAATCTGATCCCCTGTCCGGCCCATGGAAGGATAAACGCTATTCCTGTTTTTTTTGAAAGTCTGAAAAGGAGATCACCCGGCCGTTCTCGTCCGGGGAGGCGTCCCGGGAAGGACTGTCTTTTTCAGGTTCCGGGTCCTGGGTCTCAGAATTTTCCGGGGCCGGAGAATCATTCATTTTACTGGAAAGGGGCAGTTCCTCCACCGGGCAGACTACTTTTTCCAGTCTCATTCTCTTCTGGTTCATCTGGAATTCCGTACCGTTGATATAATCATCTTTTAGAATCCATACCACGACCTGGAGGGGAATCTGGAGCATGAGCAGCTTGATCTGAAACCAGTCTTTCTTATGGTCCGGGAGAATGCTTTCGATCCTGGCGAAGGAGACAGGAGCATCTTCCAGGTATATGAGCACTAAATCATTGGGTTTTGCCATGGGGCCTCGTTGTTTTTTTCTTGTTAATGGGACAGATATAACATAATCTTTCCTGGACGGAAACCTTAACTCAAAGGCAGCTGTTCCTAAAATATGTCAAACAGGTTTGAACCGGGAAATAGAAAATGGCAGGTGTTTGGTCTGGTCGGGGTTTCGATTTTCATGTCCACCCTGGATTCCAGCATCGTCAATGTGGCCCTTCCCTATATCATGGATGATCTTTCCTCGGATGTCCAGACCATCCAATGGGTGGTGATCATCTATCTTTTGACGGTCTCCTCCCTTCTTCTGACCTTTGGCCGGCTTTCCGATATCCGGGGGCGACAGTCGGTTTATATTGCCGGATTCATGGTCTTTACCCTGGGGTCTCTTTTATGCGGAATCGCACCGGGACCCGGGTTGCTTATCCTGGCAAGGGCGGTTCAGGGGATGGGGGCATCCATGCTCATGGCCTGTTCCCCGGCCCTGATCGTGGATGTATTTGAGAAAGAAGAACGGGGCAGGGCCCTGGGAATGGTGGGAGCGGTGGTGGCGGCCGGGCTGACCACGGGACCCGTGGCCGGCGGTTTGATCCTGGAGTATTTCTCCTGGCGGGTTATCTTTTTTCTCAACCTGCCCATCGGCATCTTTGCCGTCCTGGCCGGATGGCGGATTTTAAACCGGATCTCCCGGGCAAAGGGGAATCAAGAACCCCTGGACAAGGTTGGAAGCCTTATGATGATCTGCATGCTCGGTTTTCTGATCACAGGACTTGCCCGGTCTTCGGACTGGGGATTTTTTTCTTTTAAAGTCGGATTGTGCATGCTCGGGGCCCTTGCCGGGTTTGCCGGATTTGTCCTGAATGAGAGGCAGTCCTCCTTTCCCCTGTTTGACCTGGGCCTGTTAAAGATCCGGCTTTTTGCCCTGCCCCTGGCTTCCGCAGCCATCCTGTTCGCCTCCCTCTTTGTCCTGATCTTCATGATGCCCTTTTACCTGGCCTATCCCTGCGGGTTTTCCGCATCCAGAACCGGGATGGTCATGATCGTCCCCTTTTTGTTTCTCCTGGTGGTTTCTCCGGTATCCGGGGCCATGTTTAACCGGGCCGGATCCAGGCTCCTCTGCACCGCCGGAATGGGCCTCCTGGGCCTATCCCTGTTCTTTTTGGGTTTTCTTGATCCCGGATCCGGGGTGATCCCCGTGCTCTGGCGAATGGCCCTGGCCGGGATCGGAACCGCCCTGTTTATATCGCCCAACAATACGGCCATTATGGGGGCTGTGCCCGCAGACCGAAGGGGAACGGCATCCGGGGCCGTGGCCACGGCCAGGAACCTGGGCATGGTATTCGGGGTGGCCATGGCCGGGGCCCTTTTTTCATCGGCCTTTCCCTTCCAGTCCGGAGGATTTGAAGGCTTTGCCCCCTCAATGATACCCGGGTTCATGGAGGGCTTCAGAAGGGTAATGGCCGCCGGCACTGCCATGGCAGGGCTGGGACTGGTGGTGAGTTTTTTGAGGGGAAGAGAAAAAAATAAGAATGGATAAGTAAGAATGACTTGCAAATTTTTGGAAGTTAGAGAAGGGGGAAAGGATATGACGCCAAAATTATTCAACTATGAGATCCTGGATCAGCCGGAAGTGGTTCAATTTCTTTTTCATCCCAGACCGGAACCGGGATTCAGGCCCCAGGCACCGGACAGGGAGGATTTTTCAATTCCCGTTGCAGACGGAATCGAGGTGGGGGCATCCCTTCATCTGTCGTCTGCCCAGGCCCCGACCCTTCTGTTTTTCCACGGAAACGGGGAAATCGTTTCCGATTACGATGATCTGGGCGGATTTTTTGTGGGCCAGGGCCTGAACTTTTTTGTTGCGGATTACCGGGGGTATGGCAGGTCCACGGGAATGCCCACGGTGTCCTCCATGATGGAAGACAGCCTAAAGGTTCTTGATTTTTTAATTCAAATGAAAAAGCAAAGAAACTTTATGGGAAAGATCTGCGTCATGGGCCGGTCCCTGGGCAGCGCTCCGGCCCTGGAACTGGCCCGTCTAAGGCAGGAGGGCATATCCTGCCTGATCATTGAGAGCGGATTTGCTCGGGTTTCCCCGCTGCTTGAAACCCTTGGCATCCGGCTGCCGGGGCGGAACCCGGAACCCGGGTCTGAGAATGTCCATAAGATAAAGAATTTTTCAAAGCCCTGCCTGATCATCCATGCGGAGTTTGATCACATCATCCCCTTTAGCGACGGTCTGGCCCTGTACGAGGCCTGCCCCTCCCCGGAGAAAACTCTTCTGGAAATCAAAGGGGCCAATCACAATGATATCTTTATCAGAGGAATGACCCCGTATCTTGAGGCGGTAAAACGGATCTGCCGTCCCTGACTACTCACCGGCCAGGGGGACAATAAAAACCGGTACGGATGTCCGTTTCAAGACCTTTCGGACCAGTTTCGAGCCCATGGCCTCTGCCAGGAGCCCCTTCTGTTTGCAGCCCATGACAATGAGGTCGCAGTCTTCGTCCACGGCAGTGGATACCACCTCATCGGCAATGGAGCGGCTTTCGGAGACCAGGATTTTGCCTATGGGAGACTCGGTTTCCAGGGGAGTTTCATCTTCCAGGAATCCTGAAATGGCCTGGCGTATCTTAAGGGCATCCACGTTTTTCCCGATGAGAAGGTTCCGGGCACCGGTTTTGTGTTCGTTTTTGATATTCTTGTACAATTCTTCGCCAAAGGCCATTCTGACTCTTTTTTCCGAACTGGAACTGGCCTCCTCCATGACGTGGAGAACGATGATCTCCGCTTCGGCGTAAACCGCCATGGATGCTGCATAATCAAACACCTGCTTCATCCCCTTTGACAGATCCGATGCGAAAAGTATTTTCTTGGGTTTCTGGATCATTTTAATTTTCTCCGATGGTTGTCGTAAATAGAACTATAAAATTAATATCCTACAGGATCAATTCCCAATGATCAATTCAATTCAACCGGGCAACCTGCCCGGAACTTCAGCCGGCTCATGAAAATCCCTTGGGCCCATCCGAGGCACAGGTCCCGATGCCGGCTCCCATGAAACTTGTGGCACTCATCTTTTTTTGAATGTCCCTGCTGCGGCAGTCCGGGCACTCTATCTTGTCCTTTTCACCGGCAAATACAAGCCTTTCAAACTCTTTTTTACAGGCCTGACAGCGGTATTCAAAAATCGGCATCTCCCCTCCCTGAAAATAATGGTTTGCGCTTTTCTATTTTATCCCCTCCTTGAAATCAGTATAAATGATGATCATTCTTTGGAAAATGTAAAGATAAGGGGGAGACCATGAAAGAACTTTTATATGTGGGCATTTTCATCGCCGTCTACCTGCTGCTTCAGATTGTCATCCTTCCCAGAATGGGAGTGTCCACCTGAATGCGGGATGCCTGTCAGGTGACGGGAAAAAAAGACAAGGCCGGAACAGCAGATATTTTCAACGGGAAAAAGAAAAATTGAAACATTTTAAGGGCTGTTTGGCGGTCTATGAATGATAGATCGGGTGCTGCAGAGGCACTTCCCCGCCATCCATCCGGGGATGGGTTTTGGGTTTGACAGACTGACCTCTCCGGGATATAGTGAAAAGTGTAAACCAACACTTAACACTTTTCAGGATTGGAATTTCAAAATCCATGGCAGATTCATCCCCTGTCTCAAAATCTAACCGGCCCATGCTCAAGATGAAGCAGTTGGTCGAAGCTGCCCAGGTCCCCAAATCCACCATCCTCCTCTATGTCGGCAAAGGCCTTCTGCCGGAACCGGTAAAGACCAGTCCCAACATGGCCTGGTATGATCCTGTCTGTATTGAAAGAATCCGTTTTATTAAAAAGGCCCAGGCCGAACACCGGCTTCCCCTGGCCGCCATTAAAGGATTGATCCGGGAAATGGACCGGGGCCGGGATATCTCACCCCTCCTGGAACTCCAGTCCCTGGTTTTCGGTTCTGCCGGGGAAAAAATGGATAAATCCGCCCTTTGTTCTGCATCGGGGCTTGATCCCGGGGCCGTGGACAGGCTCTGTCGTTTACACCTGCTGATTCCCGTTGAAGAGGACGTTTTTGACGGACATGACCTGGGGGTGGCCCTGTTGGTGAAACAGGGGCTGGATATGGGGATGGATCTCCATGATCTGAAATTTTATCCTGAATTTGCAGAAAAAATCGCCGACACCGAGATCCAAATGAGGGAAAAGTATACAAGGGATCTGGACTTTAAAGAGAACGCCTCCCTCACCCTGGAGCTGACACGGCTGGCCAGGGGGCTTAGGTCCTATATCATCGACCGGACCCTGCAGAAAAAACTGATTGAATTTAAAGGTCTGAAAAAAAACAAGAATCCGAAAAATAATTAACTCTTGGAGGTCCTATGACCGATCCTCTGTTCACCCCCGTTACCATCAATCAACTGTCCCTGGACAACCGGATTTACCTGCCGGCCATGCATCTGGGCATGGCCGTGGATTTTGAGGTTACCGACCAGATTGTCGACTTCTATGCCCGGCGGGCTAAGGGCCAACCTGGAATGATCTGCGTGGGGTATGCCACCGTGGACGATCTTTCCGGAAATACCCAGAACATCGGGGCCCATGACGACCGGTTCCTGCCCGGACTTGAACGGCTGGCCTCGGCCATCCAGGAGAACGGATCCAGGGCCGCCGTCCAGATCAACCATGCCGGCCGGTATAATTTTTCATTTTTCCTCAACGGAAAACAGCCTGTGGCCCCTTCCCCCGTTGCCTCCCGGATGACCCGGGAAATCCCTAGGGAAATGACCCCGGAGGAGATCCAGGAGACGATCAGGGCCTTTGCCTCGGCAGCCCTCCGGGTAAAAAAGGCCGGATTTGACGCCGTGGAGGTCCTGAGCGGCACCGGATACCTGATCAGCGAATTCTTATCCCCCCTGACCAACCAGAGAATCGACGCGTACGGGGGCAGCCTGGAGAACCGGATGCGGTTCGGCCTTGAAGTGATGTCCGCGGTCCGGGAGGCCGTGGGAGAGGACTTCCCCCTGGTCGTCCGTATGAACGGCAATGACTTCATGGAGGGGGGCAACTCCAGGGAGGAACTTAAGGCCTATGCCTCGGCCCTCTCCCTTGGGCCTGCGGATGCCCTCTGCATCAACGTGGGCTGGCACGAGGCCCGGGTTCCCCAGATTGTGGCCCAGGTTCCCCGGGGGGCCTTTGCCTACCTGGCCCGGGGGATAAAAGAACAGGTGGATGTCCCGGTGATTGCCAGCCATCGGATCAATGATCCGGAAACGGCCCGGGAAATGATCCGGGAAGGCTTTTGCGACATGGTGGCCATGGGCCGGAGCCTCATTGCCGATCCCATGCTGCCCCTGAAAGCCAAAGCCGGAAAGGAAAGGGAAATCGTCCACTGCATTGCCTGCGCCCAGGGCTGTTTTGACAATCTTTTCAGCCTCAAGCACGTGGAATGCCTGTGCAATCCCCTGGCCGGCCACGAATGCGGGGAGGCAAAAGAAAAAACCCCCCATCCCAAAAAGATCCTGGTGGCCGGGGGGGGACCGGCCGGCATGACCGCGGCCCTGACCGCCCGCCGCAGGGGGCATGATGTGGTCCTTTACGAGGCGTCCCGCCGCCTGGGCGGCCAGCTCCATCTGGCTGCGGCTCCTCCGGGCAGGGAAGAGTTTGCCCAGTTTGCCGGGGACCTTGAGGTTCAGACGGCCCTTGAAAAAATTCCTGTGGTTCTGAATACCCGGGTTGATCAGGCCTTGATTGAAAAAGAAAAACCCGACGCCGTCATCCTTGCCACGGGAGCCCGGCCCCGGGTCCCGGATATCCCGGGCATGGATCTTCCCCATGTGGCCGAATCCTGGGATGTGCTGACGGACAAAAGGATCACCGGCCGGAAAACGGTGATCATCGGCGGGGGAGCCGTGGGAGTGGAAACCGCACTCTTCCTGGCGGAAAAGGGAACTCTTCCCCCTGATGTGCTCAAATTTCTACTGGTCAACCGGGCCGAATCCTGTGAAGTTCTCCATGACATGGCGGTAAAGGGGAGCAAAGAAGTCATTCTCATCGAGATGATGGAGAAAATCGGCGCCGGCATCGGAAAATCCACCAAGTGGGGCATGATGCAGGATCTGGGGCGTTTCGGGGTGGAGACCCTCACCCGGGCACGGGTGACTCAAATCACGCCGGAGGGTCTGGAGTATGAGCAGGACGGGAAACTCATTTCTCTTACAGCCGATACCGTGGTTGTGGCAGCCGGCTCCGCCTCCCACAACCCCCTGGAATCCCTGGTCAGAAAGATGGAAATTGAGTGTGAGGTGGCCGGGGATGCCGTCAAGGTCGGCACGGCCTTTGATGCGGTTCACCAGGGGTATCAGGCAGCCTTGAACATATAGGGCCGGGCCTGGGAATCATCCTTTATCTTGATTGACGGGCAGGGGAAAATTATTCCAGAGGCCTTCAGGGCATGAATTCCGGGCAGGCCCTGAAAAATTCATCCACCCGGTCTGTATATGCCGTAACCGATGTGGATTTTAGTATTTTTTTCAAGGGTTTCCGGCTGTCCTTAAAGGAGGGGCCCAGAAAATTCCAGAAGCCCTTCATCCTTCCGATGAGATGGCCCGGACCCGAGAAGATCTTTTCATATTCCTTGAAGAGGTCTTCGTGGAATGGAGCCAGCCGGTTCAGCCGATCCGGATTTTCCGGAGCCGTTCCCCGGAGTTCCTCGGCCAGAAAGGGATTGGCCAGGATTCCCCGGCCGATCATGAACCGTCTGACCCTGGGAAACCGGTCCCTGACCCGGAAGAAAGAGTCCCTGTCCGTGATGTCCCCGTTGTAGGTGAATTCATGGCGGCTGCCTTCCATGGCCTTTCCAAAGGCATCCAGGTCGGCATCCCCCTGGTACATCTGGACCCCGGTCCGGGGATGGAGGATGATCTCCTCCAGGTCGTGGTTGTCGAACATGGCGATCAGATTGTGGATCTCATCTCCGGATTTCCGTCCCAGGCGGATCTTCACGGAAAGGGAGGTAGAAATATTGGGGATGATGACGGAAAGAAGCCGGTCAATCTCTTCGGGAAAGAGGAGCAGGCCCGAGCCCCGTTTTTTTTTTGCGATTTTTGAATGGGGGCAGCCCAGGTTCCAGTTGATGCGGTCATGGCCCAGGGCAGCCAGACGATCGGCAAGGAAGATAAAGTCCCCGGCCACATTGCCCAGGATCTGGGGAACCACGGGCAGGCCTGGGTTGAGTTTTGGGTCCACATCCCTGATCCGGGCGGGCTTGAGCCGCTGCTGCCCCATGGTGGATATGAAAGGAGCCACAGCTTCGTCCATGCCGGAAAAATGCCGGGCAAATGTATTTCTGAATATCATGTCCGTGAACCCCTGGAGCGGGGCCAGGATGAGGGTGAAACTTCTATTTTTCATGGTTTCTTATTTTGTCCGGTTTAATCCAGGGGTAAAAAAACTTTGACAAAGCCGGGGGCTATACACTATAGAGTCAAATATTTTGGCCTGATCCTATATACGAGATCCTTTAAGATTGCAAGGAGCATTTACCATTATGAAAGAGCTTTACAGGGAAGTCATCAAGATCAACCAGATGGAAGACAACCATGACAAGGCCGCCAGAGCTGAGATCTTTTTCAAGAAGCTGAATACAATGGCCCTGCCGGAAAAATTCAACTGGGCCAAGGAGATCTTCGAGGATCTTCACGTCAAAGAGACCCCTGACAAAGCCGCATTGATATGGAACGACATTCACACCGGAGAGGCCTGCTCCTTTACCTATCTTCAACTGCTCCAAAAGACCAACAAGCTCATCAACTTCCTTTCCGCCCGGGGGCTGGGCCATAAAAGCAATATGTATCTCATGGCGCCGGTGGCCCCGGAAATCTGGGTGGCCAGTCTTTCCTGCATCAAGGCCGGCATGGTCACCGTGCCCACGGCAACCACCATGACCCCCAGGGAACTGGAGTTCCGGTTCGAAACCTATAAGCCCGATGTAATCCTGGCCGATCCCGACTCTGCCGAACTCATTGACCAGGCAGCAGAGGAGACCGGCATCCATCCCAAGGTCAAACTGGTCCTGGGTGAAAAAGAGGGGTGGACCTCCTTTGAAGAGATCGAATCCGAATCGGATGAGGCCGAGGCTGCCGAAACCCTGTCCGATGAAACCCTGTTCTGCTTTTTTACATCCGGCACCACAGGACTTCCCAAGCGGGTGGGACATACGGCTTCATCCTATCCCGTGGGCCATCTGTCCACCACGGTCATGATCGGGGTTCGGCCCGATGACGTCCATCACAATCTGAGCGCTCCGGGATGGGCAAAATGGGCCTGGTCCAGTTTTTTTGTCCCCTTTAACGTGGGCGCCACGGTTACTGCATTCTATTTTACCGCCCTGGACGGGGAGCAGTACCTGGACGCAGTGGCCGCAAACCGGGTAACCACTTTCTGCGCCCCTCCCACGGCCTGGCGCCTGTTCGTAAACATGAACCTGGAATCCTTTGACCTTTCCTCCCTCCGGCAGTCCATCAGCGCCGGGGAGCCCCTGAATCCCGAGGTGATTACCCGGTGGAAAAAGAGTACGGGCACGGAGATCCGGGATTTTTACGGCCAGACCGAGACCACGGCCATGATCGGCAATCCTCCCTGGATGGCGGGGAATATGCGCTCCGGCTCCTTCGGCCAGCCCTCCCCCATGTACGACGTGACCCTGGCCGATGACGAGGGCAATGAGATCACAGAGCCTGATCAGGTGGGGCATATCGTGATCAAGCTGGAAAAATGGCGGGGCCTGGGCCTTTTTTCCGAGTACATCGGCAACCCCGAGAAGATGAGTTCCGTATTTGTGGACAATTTCTACTATACCGGGGACCGGGCATCCTTTGATAAAGACGGATACTGGTGGTTTGTGGGACGGGCCGACGATGTGATCAAGTCCTCGGACTATCGCATCGGCCCCTTTGAAGTGGAAAGCGCACTTCTGGAACATCCTTCCGTGGCCGAAGCCGCCGTGGTCGGGGCTCCGGATCCCAACCGCTACCAGCTGGTCAAGGCCTATGTCATCCTCAACCCCACCTACGAGGGATCCCGGGAACTGGCCCTGGATCTGTTCAAGCATACCATCAATATCCTGGCCAAGTTCAAGATTCCCAGGATCATTGAATTTGTGACCGAGGTGCCCAAGACCATCAGCGGAAAGATCCGCCGGGTGGAACTCAGGGATATGGAAACAGCCAAATCCGATGGTGAGTCCGGTATTAAAGAGTACTTTTACTGGGATTTCCCGGAACTGAGCTCAAAGAAATAAACCCACACGGGTGTAGTTAACAGGGGGGGATTGCGAACTTTCGTTATCCCCCTTGGTTTATTTTAAAAGTTGGTGGTTTCCCGTTCCCTGGTTTTCAGTTCGGATTGACCTTGGCTCTGCAAGCCCTTTTTTGTGCAATTATCAAAATTTTTCCTCAATTCTGAAATGTCTGACTCGGAGGGGCAAAAGCCTTCATTATCGGCCGGGGCGGACTACGTCTCCGCAGAGTGAAAAATTTTGAGAGCCTCTAAATTCCATTGAGCTGAAGGGGAAAAACTCACTCCGTTCAGACAATTTCCCCTTTTAACCGCACAATTACATTAAGAGGCTCTACAAAATTCCACTCGATGTCTCCGCCGCAGTCCGCCCCGGCCTTCCAGGGATTCGGGCTGTGATGATGATTTCGGATTTTTATAAAAAAAAGGATCGGTAAGATTGTGGACTTTCAAGTTGCCGGCACTCCATCCTCCCTTTGGCCGGTAGCGGTATCTGATCTTCAGTCTTTTTGCAATCGGCTGCAAATTTGGAGACACAATATAAAACGACAGAAAATATGGTAAAGTGTCCCCCCCCCCTTTCCAGGATTCACGATAAGGGTTTTTCCAGGAGAAACACCCTGAGTTCGTCAACCAGATCAATGGGATCATCCGGGATATGGGCAGGCGAGGCCCAGCTTTTCACGCGGCAAAGGAGATCCAGGATTTTCTGGTTATCCGCAGGGCCGGGCAATTCTCGGTTAAAGTCATATTCACACAGGTCCTGGATACTTTCAAAGGATGCTGTTACCTGGAAGTGATCCTCATTCTTTAATGTGAATCGACTGCTCCTGATTGCGGCCTCAGCTGCCTCCAGTGCCTGTGTTTCATCGTCGAATAAATTGAAAAACAGTTCGAACTCCCCTCTGGCATTGGGTTCCACCACCAGGACGTGATTGCCGGGTTTCAGGACCCGGAAGGCCTCTTCCAGAGCAGATGCGCTCTCCTGGTGGTGAAGGGAAAGGGTAAACAGGACTAGGTCAAAGCAGTTGTCCGGGAAATCCAGGGCCTGGCCTGTGCCGGTTTGGAAATTGATTTCAGTGTCCAGCTGTTTTGCCTGTGCAATGCCGGCCGGATCAGGGTCAACCGCAATATAGGAGCCGGAACCCTTGGCCAGGTAAGTGGAAACACTGCCATTTCCACAGCCGATTTCCAGGATGTCCTTACCTGAAAAATCTATCGCGCCGTGCATAAAACGGACTTGGTCTTTATTTTTGTCATATTCCAAGGCGGCTTCCTTTTATGATTTGGGTTTTTCAAAACGGAATAGTTTGTTTTTTCCAGCAAAGATTAGACATTAAAGCCATACTCTTTCATATTTTTTCCAGTATTTTGTTTTTTGTTGAAATGACGTTTAAGCAACCTGCCGGCCTACGCATTTTATATTCGGCACCGGGAGTGTCAGTAAACTATGTGATAATTCAGATTTCATAGTATTTTTTTACATTGCCTCTAATGACTTGAGATGGTTTTGTAAATTGAACGGCAAATTCACTGGCGCAAGATCACGCGCGTCCACATGAAACGCTTGGTTATGCTTTTCCCTTTAATTTCTAATGCGTTCACTCAAGGTGTACAATGAATTCACAACAGGAATCTCCTCTTCCAATTGCTTTAATTATTTCTGTTCGTACAACTCCTTTATGAAATGGAGTAAAAATACTTTCAAACATTCCTGCAGAGCAAAGGCAGAATGTAGGATTAGGTTCAGCCAACCCTGAATTGACTAAATGACAACTGCATTTCTCTAAATTAATTGATATTTTATCTCCCATCATTTTCCAAAAGTCGCTAAGTTTCAAGACTTCCTTTTTTCTTTTATTTATCGCTTCAATCATTTCATTTATGGATTTTGGAGTTTTACCAAAATATTCAATGGTTTCAGCGAGAAATTGCTCTGCACATTTATTACCTGCCGATTTCATGGCCCATCGACACAACTCATCATTACCTGCACTATTTAAGGCGTTGGTGACTCCACTGATCCAATCTTTATTTCGCTTTATTGCAGCATCATTTATTTTTGTTGTCATATTATCTCCTCATTGCAAGTGGGATCAATACCAAACAGTGGGCATTACAACACCATAAAATCGATTTTTGGATTGTCTGAATTTAGGGCACAAATTTCTCCTATGTGGAGATGAAGATGAACACCATTGTCCACACCCATAATCTTTTCGATTATTGTATACAGTTTTTTTACAATGGGAGCAGTTTCGTGTGATGTCATCCTTGAAGAATTCAACCATATTTCCGCAATCCTTACATTTTACATCGAAAATTGCGTCTGATCCCCATTCTTGTGTATTATTTCCTGTACATTTTCTCATATCTTTAATCCTCGATTGTTTAGTGCTCTTTATTTTTGTTCAGTTTAAATATGATCATAATGCAGATTTGAGAAAAACACATCGCCCGTTTGGTGGATATTTTGATAAAATATATAAAGCATAACGCCGCGGTTCACCTGGCGCAGGGGGTTCTATATTTTTCTAAATATTGAAATGTTTCGTTAACCCAAAATGTTTAAGATCGGCTCGGTCCCTGTGATCTGGAGGAATCGCTTGTTACACGATGGTTATTTTATAAAGCCTTTCGGCACATACAATTCGGAACTTGCCCAGGCAATGCCTTGGGCCCTATAGTAGGCACTCTCGATTTCGTACAATTTTGGTTTGTTTGGTGAAGTTAAAGAAACAACAGATTGATACCCGTATAAATAGACTAGAAGCACCATTAGGCCAGACATAGAAAATAATACATTTCCAAGGTTTGCCTTCTTGAAATTGATGTTTCTCTCGTGTTTGACGTCATTGTATTCGTTCCACCATGGTAGACTTTTGTCAATTTTGAAATTATTCCACGGTTCAAATGACAGGTTATACAACGGAATTTTCACTTGGGCCTTGTGAAAGTCCGGAAATTTAGAATTGATGACGCAACGATAAGTGCTCATATTTGGATCGCGGGAACCTTTAGTCTTATCAAATAAGGGAGAATCAGCTTCTTTACAGAGAAGCTTGGCAACCACATCGACTTCTGAACATATCGACAAAAATAGTTTCGCAAACTCAATCGAATAAACTTCGTAGTTATCTTCGCTCAACTCTACAAATCGAGATATTCCAACAAGCTCATCTTCAAGCAACAAGAAATAGTGCCAATGAGGCTGGTTCATTTTTCGATGTCCTGTGTAACATAGATTATATGTATTTACGCAATTTCCCTTTTTTGATCCTGTTCCCAAACCCCATATGTAAAACCTATTGAAAAGTCAAGGAATCTTGCTGATATTGATTATGCGTATTTACATATAATCAATATTTGAAAAGCGTGCGCTTTTATATTTCACGGACTAAAATTTGACGGGTTGGCAGGGACACACTTTGATACTTGTAGTAAACTCCCCAGTGCAACAATCAAAAAAAATCAAGGTCACGCACCAATGGGCACTATTTAAAATGGCGCGAAGCCACCACAATTGTTCATTGTCAATTATTAATTCTTAATTGTGAAGTACGCGGTACTTCAACAACAAATGCCCCCCCTCAATTTTCACCACATCCAGCAGCTCAAGCCGGTGGTCCAGAGCCTCGCTGAACAGGGTCAGGCCCCTGCCGAAGAGCCGGGGGACCAGGGTCAGATGGATTTCATCGATGAGGTTTTCCTTCATGAACAGGCTGTTGATCTTGGCCCCGCCGATCAGGGCGGCGGATTCAAATCCCCGCGCGTTAAGGTCTTCCAGGATCCGGGCCGGAGAGCGGTCCGTGAAGATGAGATCCTTGTCATTGCTTTTCCGGGTTTTATCCCGGGTCATGACGATGTTTTCCCGGCCGGGCAGGGGCTTTCCAATGGTGTCCCAGGTGTTGGAGCCCATGATCACCACCCCGGCCTGCCGGGTGGTCCGGACAAAATATTTTTTATCTGCCTTGCCGCTCCAGTCCACCGGGTGCAGGGAATCCTTGGCAATCATTCCGTCTGCCGTGGCTGCCATTAAGAGGATGAGTTTCATTTTTTTTCCTTTATTCCTTTGGGTATGGAGAGTTCTCTCTTTATATCCCTTTTGAAAATGCATGGCAACTTTCCGGAAAACCCCGGGCTATAGTCATTCTTAAAATATAATTCCGGCTGGTCCGGGAGGAGCAAAGATTTTGCGCTTATTCTCGAAAATCATCCATGATTTTCTCCGAGGAGGGATCCCTTCTCCAGCGGCGTCCTGCCGCCCGAAGGAATCCAATCCGCGAAAACCTCTGCTCCTCCCTGGGTCTGGGCATCCCATTCCCGTAAGAAAACCCCGGGGATGGATGTTGACAAAGCTCAAATCGGATTTAACTTTGGTTAAACAAATAAGGCAAACCTAATTTTGTTGGTTATGTTCAGGCAAAATCACTAAAAAGGAGGATCGATATGAAAGAGACGGAAAGAAGAGTCGCAGAACATAGATGCCGGATAAAAGAACAGACAGACCTGGTCGATGAGATGACCCAGTGTGATGAGTCATCCGATATCCTTGAAAGCAAGTATGAATGCTACTCAAGAAAAACCAAAACCAGCCGTGAAAGCAAGGCCTGCGATCTGTCCTGACCCTTAAAATTTTATCCCAAGATTTGAGGCCCGGAAACGGATGTTTCCGGGTCTTTTATTTTCCCGTCATCTTTGAAGGATCCACCCACTCATGAAAGTCTTTTTTTGAAACCAGCTTAAGCTCTAAAGCGGCCTGTTCCAGAGTCTTGTTCTCCTGGTGGGCCTTTTTGGCGATCCGGGCGGCATTTTCATATCCGATATGGGGATTTAAAGCCGTGACCAGCATGAGGGAGTGGGTGAGATGGGCCCTGATCTTTTCAGGGACAGGCTCCAGCCCGTCCAAACAATGCTCCTGAAAGGAGAGGGCCGCATCTCCCAGGAGCCTGGCGGATTCGATAAAGTTTTTAATGATCACGGGTTTGAATACGTTGAGTTCAAAGTGGCCCGAGGCCCCGCCGATATTGACGGCCACATCATTGCCCATGACCTGGGTGCAGACCATGGTCAGGGCCTCGGCCTGGGTGGGGTTGACCTTGCCCGGCATGATAGAGGAGCCTGGCTCGTTGGCCGGCAGCATCAGTTCCCCCAGGCCGCACCGGGGCCCCGACCCGAGAAGGCGTATGTCGTTGGCGATTTTCATGAGACCGGCGGCCAGGGTTTTCAGACCACCGTGGGCTGAAACCAGTCCGTCATGGGCGGCAAGGGATTCAAATTTGTTGGGGGCCGTGATAAAGTCAAGTTTGGTGAGCCGGGCCACCTGCCGGGCCACGTCTTTGGCAAATCCGTCCGGGGTATTCAGACCCGTTCCCACGGCCGTGCCTCCCAAGGCAAGTTCCTTAAGATGGGCCAGGGTCGCTTCCAGGGCGGCCAGCCCATGATCCAGCATGGAGACATAGCCTGAAAATTCCTGCCCCAGGGTAAGGGGGGTGGCGTCCATGAGATGGGTCCGTCCGATCTTGACAAGGTCTTTCCAGGCCCGGGCCTTGGCGGCAAGCCCGTCCCTGAGCTGCCGGATGCAGGGCAGGGTGTGGCCGGTGAGAAGGGTGAGGGCTGCGATGTTCATGGCCGAAGGGAATACATCGTTGGATGACTGGGACCGGTTCACGTCATCGTTGGGATGGATCCGCCGTTTTCCTTTTCCCAGTTCATTGCCCAGGAGTACATGGGCCCGGTTGGCAATTACCTCGTTGACGTTCATATTGGTCTGGGTTCCGGAGCCGGTCTGCCAGATCTTGAGGGGGAAGTGGCTGTCCAGTTTTCCTTCCAGGACCTCGTCGCAGACCCGGATGATCACGGTTTTTTTGTCTTCCTCCAGCCCCCCCAGTTCATAATTGGTGAAGGCCGCGGCCTTTTTGATGATTCCCAGGGCCCGGATGACCTCCAGGGGCATGGTCTGGTCACCGATTCTGAAATTGTTTAAGGATCTCTGGGTCTGGGCCCCCCAGTAACGGTCGGCCGGAACCCTGACCTCTCCCATGGTGTCGGTTTCTATTCGGGTCTCCATGCGCTCTCCTGATTTCATGCAAAATCCATTTCCACATCCACCTCCCCGCCGCCGGACCGGATGAGTTTGGCGTCCGGGTACTGGCGCTGGAACACGTTGAGCATTTTCTTGTTTTCCGCCAGGGTGGTGGCTATGAATTTTTTATAGTTGTTTTCCCGGGCAATGGATTCAAGGGACTGGAGCAGGAAGGTGGCAATTCCCATGCCGTGGAGGTCTTCCTTGACCAGGAAAGCCACTTCCGCCTCGTATTCCCCGATTTCGGCATAGGAGCCGATGGCCACGATCTGTTTGCGCTTGCCCAGCTGCATGAGGCCGATCAGGGTCATGTTCCTCTGGTAGTCCACCTCGGCCCACTGCCGCTGGAGCATCTCCCTGGAAAAGACCTTGCGCTTGTTAAAGAACCGGTAGTAGATGGAGGTCTCCTGAAGGGAGTAGTAAAAGTGGCGGGATTCAAATTCATCCGAGGGAAAAAGGGGCCGGAACTCCACATTCTTCCCGTTTGGAAGTTTCAGGGAATAGGTATAGGAATCCAGAAAAATCAGGTCCTGGGTGGTGGGGGGGAGTTGGTCCGGGAAGATATAGTGGCGTTTCTTGGCCTCTTCAATCAATCCCTTGCGGAATTTGGGATGGGCGATTTGGGCCAGTTCAATGACCCGCTGGTAAATGCTTTTCCGCCTCATTTCAGCGATGCCGTATTCCGTGACAATGATGTCGATGTCCCCCCGGGTGGTGGCCACGCCCGCCCCTTCACTCAGATGGGGCACGATTCTAGAGACTTTTCCGTCCTGGGCCGTGGAGGGGATGATGATGATGGAAAATCCCCCCTTGGACAGGGCCGAACCCCGGATGAAATCCACCTGGTCGCCGATGCCCGAATAAAAGAGATATCCCTTGGAATCGGTACAGGCCTGGCCGGTGAGGTCCACCTCCAGGGCCGAGGAGATGGAGATGAAATTGTCGTTTTTGGCAATGACATTGGGATCATTCACAAATTCCGAGGATTTGAAATAGAACATGGGGTTGTTGTCCACGTAATCGTACAAGGCCTTGGATCCCATGCACAAAGAGGCCACCACCCGGTCCTGGATATAGTTTTTCTTCCGGTTGGTGATCACCTTCTGCTTGAACAAAGGCAGAAGCCCGTCGGTGATGACCTGGGTGTGTAGGCCCAGATCCTTTTTTTCCGACAGATAGGGAACCACGGCGTCGGGAAGGTGGCCGAATCCGATCTGAAGGGTAGACCCGTCGTCCACCAGCATATTCACGTAGTGGGCGATTCTTTCCACAATGGTTTGATTTTTCAGAACGGACCGGGACTCCAGCAGGGGCTCCTCATATTCCACAATATAATCGAGTTCATCGATGTGGACCACTGAATCCCCCCAGGTCCTGGGCATCTGGGGGTTGACCTGGGCAATGACGATCTCGGCATTTTTCATGCCCGAAAGGGTGATGTCCACGGAAATGCCCAGAGAGCAGTATCCGTGCTCATCGGGCGGGGAGATCTGGATCATGGCCACATCCAGCCCGATCTCCTGGGTTTCAAAGATCCTGGGAATCTGGGAGAGGTAGACCGGGATATAATCGATTTTTCCTTCAAAGGCAGACTGGCGCATGAGAACGGAGATGAAAAAAAGCTTGATGGAAAACCGGGACAGAAAATTGGAATCATTGATATACTGCGCCAGGGTGGAGGAGAGCATCTGGTAGATCACGATGTCCTGGATGGTGCGATCTTCCACCATGGCCTTGATCAGGCATTGGGGCTCGCCGCATCCGGTGCCGATAAAGACCCTGGAGCCGTTTTTGATTTTTTTGACGCTCTTGGCCGGCGTGAGAAGCTTGTCCGGGCATTCCTGACTGAGATCCATGAATTCCTCTCCTGTGTAGACTGACAAGGGAACGATCCCCGGGCCCGGATGCATGTTTAAAAACCGATGCATTTGAAATCGATTCAGGGCCGGGGGCAAAACAGAGTGCGCACCCATTTTAGTAGATCTCTATCAAAGTCCCGGAAAAACGGCAATTTAAAATTTTGTTTTTCCGGCCGGATCAGGGTAAAGGGGTCTTTCCATTGTACAGGGTCACCCCGGGCGGGATCTTGTCCAGGGAAAAACCCTTGGGCTTGGTCATCCTGGGGTCCTCATGGATGCTTTTCATCAATTCCTCCCGATGATCGGGATGGGAGATGGCCGCAATGGCCAGGCCCTTGAACCCCATGGTCAGATCCCTGAGATCGGCAATCCCGTACTCCGTGACCAGGACGATTCCGTCATAGGCCGAAGCGGTCAGGGTAATGCCCGATGGGCAGGCCGGAACGATCTTGGCCTGGCCGTTCCTGGCCCGGGTCTTCATGGCAATGATGGGGGTTCCAAAGGACTTATATGCCAGGGCCCGGACAAAATCGGGCTGCCCCCCGACCCCGCCGTAATACTTCTTGGGATCAATGAAATCAGCCCAGACATTGCCGGTGAGATCCACGCCGATGGCCGTGTTCACCGACAAAAACCTTCCGCAGGCCTGGATGGTGTGGGCGGCATTGGTATACATGCAGGGCCTCATCTGGACCTGGGACCTTCCGTTTACATAGTCGTAGAGCTCCCTGGAGCCCATGACCAGGCTGGTGGTGGAGTAGCCGGTATTGATCTTTTTTCTCTTATTGTTGATGATACCCTTTTTCTGTAGATACATGAGGCCGTCCCCGTAGAGTTCGGTCTGGGCCCCCAGGTCCTTGTACCCGGATCCGGCAATCACCCCGACCACGGCATCCGGGATCTTCCCGATCCCGGTCTGGAGGGTCATCCCGTCCTCAAGAAAATGCTCGGTGATCAGCTCCCCGATCCGTTTTTCCTCATGGCCCAGATTTTCAAAATCCGGGGCGTCAAAGGAGTAGACCGGCTTGATCCCGTCTTTGATGATATAGTCGATGTCTGTTTCCGCAATTACGCTTTGCCCGTGGGTAAAGGGCATGGACGGATCCAGCTCCGCAATGACCAGGGAGGCGCTCTCCAGGGCCGCATGGACGGCATCCACGGAAAGCCCCAGGGAGTATTCCCCGGTCCCGGGGTTTTGGCTCACCTTCATGATGACGAGATCTGCGGCATAGCCGCATTCTTTGCCGATGAGGCGGTCCATGGTTCCCAGGGTGCAGGGCAGGTAATAGGCCCGGCCCTCGTCCGCGGCTTTTCTGACCTCTCCCCCGGAAAAGATGGAATAGGCCTTGACCCGATCCTGGAGGCCCTCTTCCACGTAAGGGATCGGCCCGTGGAGCAGGATATGGAGCATCTTCATAAAGGGCAGCTTCCCGGACTCGGCCTTGATGGCCTCGGTCAGGGCTTCGATACTGGCCGTGGGCGTGGCGGCATTGGACCCGATATAGCAGTTGATGTTTTTCCGGTGCCCCAGATGGGCTTCAATGGTCTCTCCGATCTCTCCGAGTTTGATGATGGCGGGGCTGTTTTTCATATCCTGTCCTCAAAGGGGATTCATTGTTAAGATCATGGGCCTTATCCGTTCCCATACTATAAGAGCAAAAAGAAAGAGGGGCAAGGAGATTCCCTTACAGGACGGTCAAAACCTCCGGGCTCCCATGGTTTTCCGGCCCAGGATTTACAATGATCCCATAAGATTGTAAAAAGAGGGATCATGACAGGAAATTTAAATGAAATCATCATATAAAAACTGGGGGATGATTCCCCGGGAACATGATCTTGCATTTCCCTGCGACCAATGCGGAAAAAATTTTTCCGATACCTATTTCCGGGGGATCACCATCCATGCGGAACCCAAAAGGATTTTTCCTTGGCTCTGCCAGATGAGGGTTGCCCCGTACAGTTACGACTGGATCGACAATCTGGGGCGGAAAAGCCCCCAGAGATTGATCCCGGGCCTGGACCGGCTTGAAATTGGGCAGAAGATCATGTTTATCTTTGATCTGATTGATTTTCAGCAGAACGTCCACCTTACCCTCCGCCTGGACAAAAGATTGCGGAAGGTGTTCGGCGACACCATCATCACTTATATGATTTTCCGGCAAAAGCAGGATGTTTCCAGACTCCTTGTAAAAATTCTTGTCAGATATCCCCGGGGGATTGCAGGGATTTTGCTGGACAAGCTCCTTCCCCCCGGGGATCTCATCATGATGCGGAGGCAGCTGATCAACTTTAAGGGCCTTTCGGAAGAAGGCTCTGCAGGAACAAAGGATAAAGGATAGGACATGGCAGATTCTTTTGATGTTCTCATCATCGGTGCCGGTGCATCCGGACTGATGTGCGCTGCCCAGGCAGGATTTAGGGGAAAAAAGGTCCTGGTCCTGGATCACGGCTCTGCCCCGGGAAGAAAGATCCTCATGTCCGGGGGCGGGCGGAGCAATTTCACCAACACCCAGGTCAGTTCCGGGCATTATCTCTCTTCCAATCCCCATTTTTGTAAATCAGCCATTTCCAGGTATACTTCCCGGGATTTTATCGATCTTGTTGCAAGATACGGCATCTCCTTTGAAGAGCGGAGTCACGGCCAGCTTTTCTGTGTTGAAAGCGCTTCCCAGCTCCTGGATATGCTTCTGGCGGAATGCCGGCAGGCCAAGGTGAACATTCGGATGGACACCCCAGTGGAAAAAATCAAAAGCCTGTTATCTCAAACAGATCCTGAGGATACCCCCCGGTTCCGGATCCATACCGGATCCGGGAAAATTGATACCCGATCCCTGGTCATTGCCACGGGCGGGGTCAGCATCCCGGGGGTGGGGGCCACTCCCTTCGGTTATAAGGTGGCCGAGCAGTTCGGCATTCCCATTGTCCCGGTCCGGCCGGGCCTGGTTCCCTTTACCCTGCAGCCAAAAGATAAAAAAAATCTCCAGCCTCTGTCCGGGATCTCCGTGGATGCAAAGGTGAGCTGTCCATCGGCGGTTTTCACGGAGAAGCTTCTCTTCACCCACAGGGGATTGAGCGGCCCGGTGATCCTTCAGATCTCTTCCCATTGGCAGCCCGGGCAGACCATTTTCATTGATCTTCTGCCCTTTGGCAGCCTGGAAGAGACCTTTAAAAAGGAACAGGGAACCCGGCCCAAAAAACAGGTAAGATCAATTCTTTATGGGAGGCTTCCCAAACGCCTGGTGGATATCCGCCTGCAAGGCTTTCCGGCGGACCGGGCCATCGGCTCCGTCTCCCATGACCAGATCCGCCAGATCGCCTCAGCCTTTCATGAATGGCAGATCAAGCCCGGGGGAACCGAAGGAAATAGAACCGCTGAAGTCACCCTAGGCGGTGTGGACTGCAACCATATCTCATCCAAGACCCTGGAGGCCGGGGATGTCCCGGGCCTCTTCTTTATCGGGGAGGTCCTGGATGTGACCGGCTGGCTGGGAGGCTATAATCTCCAGTGGGCCTGGTCATCCGGGTATTGTGCCGGGCAGTATGTCTGAAGAACATACCGATAGTCCTTTCTCCGCCTTGACAGAAGATCTCCTGACCTGATAGCCTGGACAGCAGTAAGAAACTATGATCCGGCAGGTGATTTACCGTCCGGAAAAGACCTGCGAATATGAAATTCTGAGACAATCCCAAAATTAATTTTGATTCCCTTAAGGTTGACCGCTTGAACTATTCAATCACCCAAAAAATTGGCGGACTTTCCACCATACTGCTTTCCTTCCTTCTTGTTGTAATCCTTTATTCCGTTTTCAAGCTGGACCAGATTGACATGGAGATGCGGGAAGTCACGGAGATTGACCTCCCCCTGACCGAATTGATGAACGAGATTGAACTGCTCCAGCTGGAGCAGCATCTCTGGATGGAGAAGATCCGTGAGAAAAATTCCGGGCTGATCCTGGAGGAAAAGGACAAAACCGATTTCATGGGCCGGTTCAATGCATATTCCCGGAATCTGGGCAAGTATTTTGACAGCATTGTTCATATCATTCAGACGGGCCTGTCATCGGGGCGTATCCGTTTGAAATTTGAAAAACACCGTTCCGTGATCCACTCGGTTATGCAGCTCCATGAGCAGCGGCTCAAATTTGAAAACCAGGTAAAAGAAACGCCATTCAATACCCTGGGAAAAAATTCACGGGAGTGGCTTAATCTGGAGGATCTGGCGGACCGTTTGGATGAGCAGGTAGGGGGATTGCTCCTGGATGTGGAGCATCTGACCCAGGGCATTGCAGAGTATGCCGAGAAACATGAAAGGGAGTTTATGTTCATCAACGCCGCACTTGGGGTCAGCGCACTTTTCATCGGGGTGTATCTGACGATTTGCATCATCCAGACCCTCCGCCGGCGGATCGGGCAGATCCAGGGAGAAATCCAGTCCCTGCAGCATTCCATTACCAGCCGGAAGACCCCGGATAGGAAGAAGCAAAAGAAATCCAGGGAAAAAGATGAACTGGCAGATCTGGAAAAGGCCCTGGAAGAAGTGACGGAGAAACTCTCCAAAGAATTTCTCAACAGGGATGAGGCGGAACAAAAGCTCATGGAACTGGCCACCCGGGACAAGCTGACAGGGGCCTGGAACCGGCACAAGTGGGATGAGCAGCTTCAGGTCGAACTCAACCTGGCGGCCAGGGGAGGCAGGCTGGGAATGCTTTTGCTGGATGTGGATCATTTTAAAGCGGTGAATGACAGGTACGGCCACGATGTGGGGGATAAAGTGCTCAGGGAGCTGGTCGGACAGATGATGAAGCGGCTCAGGGCAGGGGATCAGGTCTTCCGCCTGGGCGGAGAAGAATTTGCCGTCCTGCTCCGCCATATCCGGGAGGAGGGTGCGGTTTCCCTTGCCGACGCCATCCGCTCAAAGATTGAACACTTCACCCAAAAGGGCCTGCCCCGGTTTACCGTCAGTGTGGGCGTAAGCCTCTACCGGGATGGGGATGATGCGGAAACCCTTCTGAAAAGGGCTGACCAGGCCCTTTACCGGGCCAAGGAAAACGGACGGAATCAAGTCGGTTTTGAGTCATTACCCTAGGAAATTTTTTTAGCTTGGCTGTGGGGCTGCAGTTCATTTTATCCTTATCTTTCGGCTATACCAACTTCAATTCTGAAAACATGGAATGAACCCGGCATCGGGATGGATGGAGCATGCGCCGCTGCCAGCCCCATTCCCTCCCGCTGCCTGATCCGCCGGGTTTGCGAGGGGCATAGGCTTTGGGGATCATGCTGAAATCAGTTTTTGTGTTTCGTGTTTTGGATAGATTTTTATTTGCAGGCTGTTAAAAAAGGTGTTATGAGCTTTTGGGTTGAATTGAATCTCATTCCTGTTGGGAAGCGATGAAACATATGAAGATAAGAAAAGCATCCAGTTCTGAAAACATGGAATGAACCCGGCATCGGGATGGATGGAGCATGCGCCGCTGCCAGCCCCATTCCCTCCCGCTGCCTGATCCGCCGGGTTTGCGAGGGGCATAGGCTTTGGGGATCATGCTGAAATCAGTTTTTGTGTTTCGTGTTTTGGATAGATTTTTATTTGCAGGCTGTTAAAAAAGGTGTTATGAGCTTTTGGGTTGAATTGAATCTCATTCCTGTTGGGAAGCGATGAAACATATGAAGATAAGAAAAGCATCCAGTGCAGATAAAGAAAATATTTCAAGGCTCCATATTGCTTCCATCAGGGAATTGTGCGCCAAGCATTATACCCGTGAGCAGTTAAACGCCTGGACCCGTATCCTTACGCCTTCTGTTTACGATCAAGCTTTGAAGGAAAAGATATTTTTGGTTGCATATGATTCACAACAGGATTTACTGGGACTGGGGATTTTAGATGCCGGAAACGCAGAAATCAGCGCAGTTTATATTCATCCCGATGCTGCCGGAAAAGGGATTGGATCGAATCTCCTGAATGAACTTGAGAAGATAGCTCGAAACAGCAATCTTTTTAAAATCACCGTCCATTCCACATTAAACGCAAAAGGCTTTTATATGGCTCACGGATACGCAGAACAAGAATTAACCTTTCACAATTTGCCGGACGGCTCAAAACTTGAGTGCATTCGAATGAACAAAGATCTATTGAAAGATGCCGGATAGCGACAGTGAGAGACTGTAAAAATCTGCCTTCCCCTATGCCCCGCGTTGGGAAAAATAATGAAATATCTCGCCTCCAGATAACAGTCCTGCTGTTACTTAATCGGAACCACAAAAATCTGCTGAATCTTATAAAATAGTCGGTTTGAACCCGGCAACGGGATGGAAGGGGCGTGCAGCTAAATCCCCAACCCCCGTCCTGGGCGTTGGGGAAGCGGAAATCCCCGGGGGTTTTTCCGTCCTGGAACCCCAGGGGATTAACGCCGCTGCCCGCCCCTTCCATCCCGCTGCCGGGTCCGCCGGGTTTGGCGGACTGATAATCCCGGCAGATCATGCTCAGTTCAGTTTGGGTCGTTTCTTTATGGTTTGGTTGAATTTTTATTTTAATTGCAGGCTGTTAGAAAAGGTGTTATGGAACTTTAAATAGAATTGAATCCCATTCTGGTTGGATATTCTTCAATTTTTCATGATATGTGGCTGGCTATACAAATTATGAGTGATATCCGGATCTGAACAATTCCTTGTTGAATTTTGAAAGTAATAAATGAGATCATGAAAGGAGACGAGCCGATGCCAACACCAATATATTACCATTTTAAGCAGCGATTCAATGTACCCGCCCGCAAGGCATTTGAATGGTGTACAACCTATACTCCCGGAGATCATGCCCTCATGGGTGCGAAGGACGCCGGCCGGAAAATCGAGCACATCACCGACCGAACAATCATTTTGACCGATACATTCAGCATCGGAGCTGACAATCAAATTGAAAAGCAAAAGCTCGTACAGATTTATCCGGATATACTATTCTGGACAAATACGCACATTAACGGGCCGGCTATACATTCGCAGTTTATTTATCAAATCACTGCAGAAACAGATAATATCTCAAACCTGGATTTTAGGGGTCTATTCCTTGACTATGGGGACAAAAAGATTAGTGAATCAGATACCGCAAAACTGGTCGAGGAAACCTGCAAAGAGGACGCAAGAGCCTGGAAACTCTTGGCCAAAGCTATGGAACAGGACATTTGTTAATATCACGACGATGTTTTTATCCAAAGGGGTCAAGCCAACGTTTGACCCTTGCTCGAAAATATCTCAACAACGGACATGCTGACGGGCAAGCCGCAGATGTCTAAAGTTCACGGAGGCTGCGCAGCCGTGAATGCGGTGCCCCTGGTCCCGTGGCCTTGCGCCGGAACCAGGAGCTGGACCGGACTCCACACAGCACCAAAATCAAGCGAGGCAACCATGGATAACGAACGGCTTAAAATTTGGATCGGGTTTGTCAAATTTTTATTGGGTACGGTTATTCTTGGTCTTGTGACGACATTTGTAAATAATGAAATACAGAACAGGGAAATTGAGCTCAAAGAGATTGAGCAGCTGGGAAAGTTCATTGATCATGCATTGACGGAGGACGTGGGGGTCAGAAAGAGATTTGCCCATTATTTTTCAAAGGTCACACGGTCTGAGCGGCTTCGGGAGAGGTGGTCGGAATATTATGCTGATGTGGAAAAGGAGTTTCTTGCCACCCAGGAGAAAAAGCAGAAGATCGAAGAGAGGCTGGCATCCAATGAAAAACTTAAACCCGAGGTCCGGGCAAATCTGGTTAAGCAGGCCGCCGTTCTGGAAGAGGCCTTAAAACCGATTCCCTCCCAGAGAGGGGAGCAGGTGCTCCAGGCCCAAAAGATACTCATCGCTCTCGGGTATTCCATTGATTCTGCGGATGGATTTGCCGGCCCCCAGACCCGGTCGGCAGTCAAGGATTTTCAATCCAGATCAGGTCTTCGGGCAGATGGAATGATCGGGGCGGCTACATATGACAGGCTTGTAAAGGAAAGAGAAAATATATTGATCCGGGAAATAAAAGAGAAAATCAAAAAAGAGGGAAAGATCAATAAAATCTCGTTAATCAAATGGATCCGGAGCGAGACCGGCTGGGGCCTGAAAGACTCCAAAGAATTTGTTGACGGTGTGCTGGAGCTTGATATCGAATCTGAAAACAAATAGTTTTTGCACTGGGAAAAACAAAAGGAGTGATAAAATGCGCCAGGTATTCATCGCCTTAATATTCTTATTTTCAATGATTGATTCTGCCTCGGCCCATAGCTGGATGGCTCCGGAAAGTGAAGCGAATCGGAAAAATCCGAATCCGGCTTCTGAAGAGTCCATTAAAAAGGGACAGGATTTATTTACGCTAAACTGCCGGGATTGTCATGGACTATCAGCTAAAGGACTCAGTAAGAATGAAACAGGCTTGTCAAAAGATACGCCTGATCTGCCAAAGCGGTTAAAGACGCATTCGGACGGGGATTTTCACTGGAAAATCATTCATGGGAAAGGGGATATGCCCTCTTTTAAAGATGAGATCCCGGAGAGGGAGATCTGGGATATTGTTAATTATATCAACTCATTAAAATAATCATTATCCTGCCGGTCAAATGTTCTGCCCGATTCTTGGGTGCCGGCTGAATAGCTTCAGGCGTAGGGGGATAAGATGGGTATCGTGAGTATCCTCATGGAACTGGAAGAAAAAGGACTGCAGAACGATGCGGTCCAGATGGATAAATCAAAAAAATATCTGAACATCACAAGGGATACCGGTGAGTTTTTAAGGGTCCTTGTCCGGGCCTCGGGCGCAGGAAAAATTCTGGAGATCGGCACGTCCAACGGCTACTCAACGATCTGGCTGGCCTCATCGGTTCCGGCCGGGGGAAGGGTTACGACCATTGAGCATTCCGAAGTAAAATCCAGGGAAGCCCGGCATAATTTGAAGAGGGCCGGGCTTTTTGAGAAAGTCGTTCTAAAGCAGGGGGATGCCCGGGCATTGCTTCAGGGAATGGAGGAAGAATATGATCTGATCTTCCTGGATGCGGATCGTTCAAAATATATGGACATGGTAAAGGATATCCTCAGGCTGCTGAAACCGGGCGGCCTTATCGTGTGTGACAATGCCGTATCCCATGCATCTGAATTGTCCGGATTCATGGAACATATCCGGTCACTGAAAGGATTTTCAACTTCCCTGGTTCCCGTGGGCAAGGGGGAGTTTCTGGCCCATAAGCCGGTGGAGGCCGGGACGGACTGATCCTCAGCCTTTTCAACTTCTCAGGGCTTGCCCCTGCTTCGGACCATTATCGGCTTTCCAATTCCTCTGCTGAATGGTATGAACAGCCTTTATATTTAAAACCAATTCACTTTCAGGAGTTAAAAAATATGCCAAAGGCCTGTGATTTGAAAAAAGGGCACGTGGTGGAGATCAACGATGAAGCCTTTATCGTGAAACATATTGAGGTCAGGACCCCTTCGGCCCGGGGGGCGGTCACCCTTTACAAGGTGAGATTCAGCAATATCAGGACCAAACAGAAGTACGAGGCCGGTTACAAGGGCAATGACCTGCTCAGCGAGGTCGATCTCCAGCGCAAGCCGATTCAATACCTTTATCCGGACGGGGATTTCCACGTTTTCATGGACAGCCTGGAATACGGCCAGTACATGATTGCAGCCGATGCCATTGAAGATGAGATCGTCTGGCTCACCGACGGGATGGAGGATATCGTGGGGCTGATCATTGATGAGAACATGGTGGCCATTGAGATTCCCAATTCCCTGGTCTTTGAGATCACGGAAACCGCTCCGGGCATCAAGGGGGCCAGCGCCACGGCCCGGACCAAGCCGGCCCTTCTCTCCAACGGGGTGGAGATCCAGGTGCCCGAGTATCTTGGGCCCGGGGAAAAGGTAAAGGTCAATACGGAAACCCGGAAGTTTATGTCCCGGGCCTGAGTCTTTTTGCTCTTAAGGAAATCCCTTACTCCAGCTTCCCTTTTAACATCTCCCCCAGTCCGGCAAAGGGATTGGTGGTGCCTCCTTTGTCTGAAGAGGAATCCGAAGCCGCGTCACCATAGGCATCGGCAACCTGATCCCGGGAGTGTTCATTGTCATGGCAGTAAATGCAGAGCAGCTCCCAGTTGCTGCCGTCGGGCGGATTGTTGTCGTGGTTGTGGTCTTTATGGTGAACCGTAAGTTCCTTCAGACGTTTGCCCTCGAATTCACGGCCGCAGTGGGCGCAGATCCAGGGATAGAGTTTAAGGGCGCGTTCCCGGTAGGTTTTTTCCCGTTCCTGCTGGGTCCTGCGGACCTCTTCAAGTATTTTTTTGCTGTTGTCCTTTGCAGACATAATGGCGGCTCCATGGTTTTGATTCTTTTGAAGGATATAATGCATCAATATTTTGAATCTGACAATACCCGGCAGGGCAGAATCCCGGGAAAAACCGGGCCGGGCTCAAAGAGGTTCTGTTTTTCAGGGCCGGCCTGTATACCCGTTCGGGGAAGGAAGGGATAAATGAGGATTTTACATACCCCCCGCAGATCCGGAGGGATTTTATGATCCCCTGGGAAGAGATCGACCGGGCCAAAGTTCCGGGCCAGGACAATGACCTGGTTCTCCGCCGGCGGGGGGAGGAATTGTCCATCCGGACCGGGGGGACGGAACTGATGAACAGCCGGGTTCACGGATCTGAGGAGGCCCTGGCCGGGCTGGCCCTGGACAGGTTCCCTCAAAGGCCCGGTCTGAAGATCCTGGTGGGGGGGCTGGGCATGGGCTATACCCTGGCCGCGGCCCTGGCACGGGCCCCCAGGGATGCGGAAATCCTCGTGTCTGAGCTGATCCCGGCTGTGGTTTCCTGGAACCGGCTTTACCTGGGTCATCAGGCCGGACATCCCCTGGAAGATCCCCGGGTCCGGGTCAAGCAGGGGGATGTGGCAAAAGAAATCCAAAGAGACAAGGCTGCCTGGGATGCCATTCTCCTAGATGTGGACAACGGCCCTGCCGGGCTGACCCGGAAATCCAACAACAAGCTCTATACCCGGGCGGGCCTTAGAGCGGGTTTTCAGGCCCTGGTTCCGGGAGGGATTCTCGGGGTCTGGTCTGCAGGGGATGACAGAACATTCACCCGCAGACTTGACTCCTGCGGATTCCACACAGAGGTGGTTCCTGTCCGGGCCCGGGCCGGGGGAAGAGGAAGCCTCCACAGGGTCTGGATCGCTGAGAAACCCGGCCCGCCTCCCCTTGGATCTTCGGGTTAAGCGGCTTTTTGTCCCAGGGATTCCCGGGTCTTTGCCACCTCAGAATTCTCCATATACTCATCAAAGGCCATGGACCGGTCGATAAGGCCTTTTGGAGTGATCTCAATGATCCGGTTGGCCACGGTATTGACAAATTCATGGTCATGGGAGGTAAAGAGCACCACCTCCGGGAATTGAACCAGGCTGTTGTTCAGGGCGGTGATGGATTCCAGGTCCAGATGGTTGGTGGGTTCGTCCAGGATCAAAACATTGGACTGGGCCAGCATCATGCAGGAGAGCATACAGCGGACCTTTTCCCCGCCGGACAGGACATGGGTTTTTTTCAGGGCCTCTTCCCCGGAAAAGAGCATCCTTCCCAGAAAGGTCCGGGCAAAGCTTTCCCCCTCCTTGGGCGGGGCAAACTGCAGAAGCCAGTCAATGAGATTCAGGTCCTGGGTGAAAAACTCATTGTGCTCCTTGGGAAAATAGGAACGGCTGATGGTGGTCCCCCACCGAAAGCTGCCCCTGTCCGGTTCCATCTCCCCTCCGATGATCTGGAAAAGGGCGGTTTTGGCCGGGCTGTTCTTTCCCATGAAGGCGATCTTATCCCCCTTGTTCACCGTAAAGCTGACATTGTCCAGAATCTTTTCCCCGTCAATGGTCTTGGAAAGTCCTTCCACTTCCAGGATGATATTGCCGCAGGGCCGCTCCGGGGTAAATCGGATAAAGGGATATTTTCTGGAGGAGACGGGCATGTCTTCGATGGTGAGTTTTTCCAGAAGTTTTTTCCGGGAGGTGGCCTGTTTTGATTTGGAGGCATTGGAGGAGAACCGCCGGATAAAGGCCTTGAGTTCATCGGCCCGGTCCGTGATTCTCTTGTTGTCGGCCTGTTTCTGTTTCAGGTTGAGCTGGCTGGCCTGGTACCAGAAATCATAGTTGCCCACGTAGACCGCAATCTGGCCGAAATCAATGTCTGCAATATGGGTGCAGACCTGGTTCATGAAATGGCGGTCATGGGAGACCACGATGACGGTGTTCTTGAACCGGAAGAGAAAGTCTTCCAGCCAGGCAATGGATCTGATGTCCAGGTTGTTGGTGGGCTCGTCCAGCAAAAGCACATCCGGATTCCCGAACAGGGCCTGGGCCAGTAATACCCGGACCTTTTCGCCCCCTTCAAGCTCCTTCATCTTCCTTGGATGGAGATCTTCCGGGATCCCCAGGTTCTTCAGGAGAACGGCCGCCTCGGATTCGGCCTCATACCCGTTCATCTCCTCGAATTCAATTTCAAGCTCTCCGGACCGGATTCCGTCTTCATCGGAGAAATCGGGCTTGGCATAGATGGCATCCCTCTCCTTCATGATCCGGTAAAGCCTCTCATGCCCCATGATCACGGTATCCATCACGGTGTGGGCATCAAAGGCAAAGTGATCCTGCCTTAATACCGCGATCCTCTCCCTGGGCCCCAGGTTGACGCTGCCCCCGTCCGCTTCGATTTCCCCGGCAAGGATCTTGAGGAACGTGGATTTTCCTGCGCCGTTGGCGCCGATGAGCCCGTAGCAGTTCCCGGGCTTGAACATGATGTTGACCTCTTTGAACAGGATCCGCTTCCCATAGGACAGGGAGATGTTTTCTGCACTGATCATATTTTGTTTTCCTTGTATTCAATAAAAAAACCACAGGAACCTGTCCTGTGGTAAAAAAGCGGACTGCATACTGCCGGTTTTTTGAATGAAAAGCAAGCCTTTTTTCAAGAGCCCGATCCGTACAGATAGATCTTTCCGGGCCGCTGCCCTGGGGATGTTTTTTTAACCCCTCCTATCGGAGCAGAAGCACGGAGGAGTTGTTGACTTTTAAAAGCCGGGAGACTTTGCTGCTGGGGAAGACACTTTCAAAGATGGATTTCTTCCCCATCCAAAGGGCCATGAGTCCCCAGCGGGCCTGCTGGGAAACAAAGCGTTCCAGGGAGGAGAGCTTTACCGTTTCTATGGAAGGATAGATGTTCCGGGCAACGTAATACTTGAGCAGGGCAGAGAGTTTTGCCCCCAGTTTTTTGTCCATTTTTCTGCCGTCCGTCAGCACCACGATTTCCAGACCGGAGTGGAACAGGGTCACCATCTGGTTGATCATTTCAAGGGAGGCCTGGGTGATATTGGTGTGATCCAGGCAGCAAAGAACCCTTCTGATCTTTTTTTCCGCCTTGATGATCAGGACCGAACAATCGGCATTTCTTGCCACTTTTAACGGGATGTCGCCGGCCCCCTGCCAGTCGCATTTTTTTTCACTGCATCCCATGACGATGAGGTCGCTTCCCATCTGCCGGGCTTCTTCAAGGATCTCCTTTGCCGGATCCCCCCGTCTCACCCGGGTTTTGATCTGTTTGCGGATTCCGCCCTGCAGATTTTTGTTGTTCCGGCCCGGAGAATAGGGAAGGGCCTCCGGATCAAAATGATCCATAAAGCTGTTGTGGTATGCCTTTAATGTCGTGTCAATGGCGGATTTTTTTTCCACTCCCAGAATGGTGATATCTGCCCAGGTATTCTCGCCCAGCCGTTCCACCTGGGGCATGGCCGTGAGGCTGTATGGGTGTTCATCCGCGGCAAATAGAATTCTCATTGTTCATCCCTTCATGATAATGTGGATTTCCTGTCCGGGCAGAAGAGCATGGGGCAGGGAGACATGGCCAGCAGCCGGGCCATGGGATCACGGATTTCCGGTACAAAAGAGACCACAAGGGCATAATCCCGGACAAAACCGGTCAGACCGTCCGGGGAGCCCTTGACGGTGCGTACCCGGCCGGCCCTTTGGGCCGGCTTGGATATGCCGGTGCCGAGTTCGGTGAGGAAGTCAGCATCGTTTTCAAGGATGAGGGGTTCATCTGCTGAAGATTCGAAATGGCAGACCAGGATATCCAGGTCCCCCGGCATTTTGTTTAACAGACTGGAAAGCCAGGAAAGCCCCAGGGGCATTGTCTCCGGCGTCCCGATGATCAGGGTCCCGGAGCCCGGAGCCGCCAGATTTTTAACCAGGAGGGCCGGGCAGGGCAGATGCCGGTAGAGGCGTGAATTGAGTTTTTCCAAAAAGAGATCCGGTTCAAAGGAATGAAGCATTCCCTGGATGAAAAAACCGTAATTTCCCCGGCTCAGTTCTTTGAAGATCACCTGGTCCCTGTCTCCGGAAATGATTAGAGGGTCCGAGTCCGTGTAGCAGTAGAGAAATTCTCTTCGGACCATTTTGGCGATTTTGTTTGCGGAATTATCCACCACCACATCTTCCCATTTGTTCCGGACCCATCCGTTGCCCGGGGCCCGCCCGTATTCCTTAAGGTCCGGGATGTGAACAGCCCTCATGGTGAAGGGGATGGATTTTTCCAGCTGGCAGGCATATCTCAGGGCGATCCTGGAAGCCAGGTCATCCTGCACCTCGATCAATACGTCCGGCATCATGTCATTTGCCCTCCATTTCCCGAAATTGCATTAATGGCCAGCGGCCTGTAAGGCCTCTTCAGCATTTTGAACCGCCTGGTGGATCTCCTTTAATTTAAAGGGCTTTGAAATAAAATCAAAGGCTCCCTTGGTCAGGGATTCCCGGGCCACTTCCAGGGTGGCATATCCCGTGATCATGATCACCTTTGTCCGTTCACTCTTTTTTCTTACGGTTTCCAGAACCTGGATCCCGTTTATCTTATCCATCCGGATATCTAAAATGACCACATCAAATTTTTCTTCCTGGATCCGGTCCATGGCCCTGGCCGGGTCGATAAATATTTCCAGGTTGTGACCGTTTTTTTCCAGGGAGGATTTCAACCGTTCCCCCACAATTTTTTCATCATCCAGAACCAGTATTTTAAGTGACATGGCAATCTCCTTTTTTTTATTTCAGGTCCGGGGATAAAACAGGTGATGGGGTTTTGACCACCCGGATGCTTTGTTGAAGTTTTCTGCGCTGGCGGTATGCCCGGATGACGTTGAACAGGATGAGAAGGGTTCCTGTGATGCCGCTGGCAAATAAAAAGAACTTGCTGGTATTGTTAAAGTACACATCCAGGCCGGGATCCATATCGACAAGTCCCAGTTGGCGCAGGTACATGGGGATGGCAATGGCCCGGCTGATTACGCAGAGAAGGATGATCAGGCTGGTGACCAGCCGGATATACCGTTCGTTTACGACTTTAACCCCGTATACGCCCAGGTAGATGCCGACCAGGGAACCCAGGTACATCAGCATGGTCAGCCTGAGATCCACAAATCCCTGGAATGCATAGCTCAAGGCTCCGTAAGCCCCCATGAACATGGCCAGATAGAGTTCCGTTCCTGCGGCAACCGCCGTGGGAACACCGAAAACATAGATCATGGCCGGAACGCCGATAAAACCTCCTACGCCGATGGTTCCGGCAAGGTAGCCGGTGGCGATGCCCACGGGCAGAAGAACCCATAAACTGACCTTGGTATCGGCAACCTTGAAGTAGATCATGGGCGGCAGGTTCAACTTGGAAAGGGCGTCGGCGATTTTTCTGGAGGGACCGGCATCGCCCTCTTCGCCCTTTGATCCCTTGAGGACATCCCACAGCATGGACACGGCCACAAGGGAGAGGATCAAGGCAAATACCAGGCTGATGTAAAGGTTGGCCCCCGCCCCTTTTGAGGCCCCGTGTCCGGTTCCGCCCTTGAACAGGAAACTGTTGATGAGAACGGCCAGCTGGATGCCGACAACCGCCGTAACCAGGACAAAAAGGGCCAGCTTTTTATCCACATTCCCGGCTTCTCCGTGCTTGTGGGAGCCGACCATGGCCTTTCCGAATTTGTGGGTGATGTTGCTGGCAACGGCAATGACGCCTTCAACCCCCAGGTTCATCATACCCGGGGTCATGAAGAATGCGCCGCCGCTTCCGATGAATCCGCTCAAGACCCCCCCGATAAAGCCCAGCAAGACAACCTGGAGGGCGGTTCCGGTACTGATATGGATGAAATTTGCAATGAAATGTTCCATGTTTTCCTCTTTATATCTGCTTAGTCAATATCAATGAGCTTGAGAACCAGCCCGGTTACCGTTCCGTATACATAGGCCACGATGGGAACAAACAGGGCCACCCCGATGGCCGCCGCCCATTTGAACTTGGCGTGAAGGTCTCCGCCCAGGATGTCCAGGATCGGCTTCTGAAAGGTAAAAACCAGTCCGTAGATCAGGAGGGAGGCCAGGGCAAATGTCAGCAGCTTGAGCGCCTGGGCCTTGCCAAAAAGAAACTTGGAGTGGAGTTCCTTTGAGGTGATGACCGGCGCCTTGAGCCTTTCCTTAAGGGTCATGCCCAGCTCTCTTGTCTCACGGGTGGAGGTTTCATGGCCCTTTGAAAGGAAAATGTCGCCCAGAATGATCAAAGAGTAGTTGTTGTTGTCCTTGACCGCATCGATCACATCCCGGCCGCCGCCGGAGACGGAAAAGCCCCCGGCGGAACGCCCGATGGCCACCAGTTCGTCCACGGTCTGCAAAAGGCCGTGATCGTTGACCGCTGGATAGGGGTCGTCGTCTTCCACCCCCCCGGTATAGGCTGCAGGTTCGGCCAGGCCGTTGTTTTCCATGGGGGCCAGCTGGCCCACCTGGCTGCCGCTGGAATCCAGTTGCAGGAGTTCTATGGCCGCCCCCCATCTTTTGGCCAGGGAGGTGACCTGATCAAAATTTTCTCCCCTGGGGTCAAAATTCTCCTGTATCCATAGGATGTTGGTCTCCGCCATGGTGCAGATGTTTTCCCGGCAGCCTTTCAGTCCCCGGAGCGCCTGGGAAATATTGTCTGCGGCAGCCACCTGCCGGGGCATGTAGGTCACGGTTACAACCCCGTTTACGGCCCTGACCCCGAGATCGAGTCCAGAGGTGGCCGGATTCCGGGCCAGGTGGATTTTGGCGTTGGCGGCCAGGCACCGGTCATCCAGTTTCCTGCTGCTTTCCATGGTGGGTTTGAAGACCGGCAGGGCAGCGGTTTCATCTAGGATGGAAGCGGCATTCTCCAGGGTCAGGTGGCTGAGGTTTAAAAACAGGTCGTAGCTGGACGGGTTCTGCAGGCTCTCCTGGTGGATATAATGGACCCATTTTTCAATGTCCTCGTCCAGCTGGTCCAGATAGTCCCTTGCCTTTGCCCTTGTAAGATTGAGATCTCTCATGACATTTTCAACCCGTGTGTCTATAGGGGTTTCCAGCCCGACCCGGATCACTCCGGGAATCCCGGGCAGGAGAAGATGTGCAGCCCTGCCATGGTAAATCAGGCTTTGGCCTTTTGACTGTTCGCAGAGGATCTTGGTGACCAGGGCAAGGTAGAGTCCCTTTTCCCGGGCCAGTTTTTCACTGATCACAGGGGATTTGATAATGGAGGTTTCAAGCCGGCTCAGCCGGATTCCGGTTTCATGGGCCTTCTGGGCCACCAGTTCCCTGCTGTAAAGCGGCCAGTCTGTCTTTTCTGACAGGTTCTGGGCCAGCTTTAGGCCTGAACCGTGGGGCGCACTGGAGATCAATACAATGGACATGTTGCTTCACCTTTTTGCCTTGGGTTAATATGTTATCCTTTTTTCGACCTTTATCACCTGGGCCGTAATTTTTGGTTTCATGCTTCTCAAGACGCTTTCCATGGGCTCGTCTCCCGGACTGATAACGATCAGGCCGATGTGTTCGGCAGCAATAAAATTTGACAGTTCTGTTTTCAACTGACCCTCGGCAAGGTGGAAGGATACGGGAATGCCCTCTTCGCATGCATTTTTAACGATCCTGAGGCAGGCATTTTCAATGGGTGCCGGCTGATCCGGGGCGGTCCCGGCCTCTGTAAAAAAGAGAACAAAGATCTTTGCCCTGACTCTCTCGGCCAGGGCAAAGGAGTGGTATAATGCCTTTAGATCCGAGCTGTGCCTGCAAACGGGGACGAGGATGTTTTCCGTATTCATCGGGTTCCTTTGCTTTTCTTCATCAGGGCCTTGCCACAATCCTACCAAACAAAAGATATGCCATTGATCAAAAGCTCTATGATTACAAGATTTTATTGAATTATGGGGCGGAAAGACAGGCAGGGGATGTTTCATGTTGAAACATGAAATTTGGGAGAAAGGCAAAATTTTTAGCCCAGGGACGGGGGATACAGGGAAAGGGGAAGGGTTTCAATTTGAAACAGAGGTTCAATCCAGGTGAAAGGATTTCATCTTGCGCCACAGGGTGGTCCGCGGCAGTTTCAGGATATCAGCCGCCCGGTTTTTCTGAAATCCTGTTTTTTCCAGGACCTTTAGGATATAGTCCCGTTCCACTTCCTCCAGGGATTTCCATCCGGCGTCATCTTCCAGGCTGGTAAATGTCAGATCGAGAATATCTCCGGGAAGGTCTTTGCAGGAGATCACCTTTTTTTCCGAAAGGGCCACGGCCCGCTCAACGATATTTTCCAGTTCCCGGACATTGCCGGGAAATGGATAGTTCTTCAGGGTCTTCAGGGCGTCGGGGGCGATCCCGGTGATCTGTTTTTTGAACCTGTGGTTGTACCGTTCGATAAAATGATGGATGAGCAGGGGGATATCTTCTTTTCTGTCCCGTAAGGGGGGCAGGGTGATGGATACGACATTGAGCCGGAAATAGAGGTCCTCCCGGAATTTTTTTTGTTCGACCTCCTGTTTGAGATCGCTGTTTCCGGCGGCGATCAGCCGCACATCGACGGGGATGGGCGTCACCCCGCCCACCCGGATCAGACTTCTTTCCTGGATGAACCGGAGCAGCTTGACCTGCATGGTCAGGGGCATGAGCCCCACTTCATCCAGGAAGATGGTGCCTTTGTCCGAAGATTCCAGCAGTCCGATCTTTGTGTCCACCGCCCCTGTAAAGGCCCCTTTTTCATGCCCGAACAGTTCATTGGCGATCAGTTCGTCGGTAAAACCGACGCAGGAAAACCCAATAAAGGGGTTTTCCCTCCTCTCTCCCAGAAAGTGGAGGGCCCGGGCCGTGAGTTCCTTGCCGGTGCCGCTCTCCCCCATGATCAGGACGTTGCAGTTCAGAGAGCAGATCTTTTTAATCAGGGCCATCACCTTCTGCATGGCCGGGGAGTGGCCGATGAGGTACTGCTCCCGGGACTGGGTGAAAAGCGCTTTTTTCAGGGCGCTGGTCTCCCGGATCAGCCGGACAGTTTCAAGGGCTCTTTGGGAAAGAGATGTCAGTTCCTCCGTCTTTACCGGTTTGATCACAAAATGGAAGGCACCGGACTGGATGGCCTGTACGGCCACATCCACGGAACCGTGGCCTGTGATCATGATGACCTGGGTTTCCGGGAATCTTTTTTTGACGGTTCTCAACAGGGTCATCCCGTCTATCCCGGGCAGCTTCAGGTCGCACAGGATCAGATCAAAGGAATGGTCCTGCATTCTTTTAAGGGCGGATTCCCCGTCTGGAAAGGTTTCAATATCAAAGTCGGTTCTCCGGAGCAGCCCTTTTTTAATTTCCCGGCAGGCAATGGGTTCGTCGTCAACGACGGCCACCCTCATGGGGGAATGATTTTTCGGGATTTCCATGCCTAGTTCTTTACAGGAAGGAAAATGGAAAAACAAGTGCCCTTGCCGGGCTCACTTTTTACCGTGATCCATCCGTTATGGCTTTTGATGATATTGTAGGTCACTGAGAGCCCCAGGCCTGTTCCTTCTCCCTCCTTCTTGGTCGTGAAAAACGGGTCAAAGACCAGGTCAAGCTGTTCCTCCGGGATACCGTCCCCGGTATCTGCCACATCGATTCGGATATACCCTTTGTGTGAGGGGTCTGTCTCCACGGTAAGGGTCAGGTCTCCGCCCCGGGGCATGGCCTGGATGCTGTTGAGCATCAGATTGACCAGGGCCTGCTGGAGACGGCTTTGATCGATCCATACCTTTGGCAGATTATCGCAGATTTGTTTATGGAAGGAAATTTGCTGGAGCCGGAGTTCGTTCCCAAGCAATTGTTTTGTTTTATCGATCATTTCAGACATGGAAATGGTTTTAAAATGTCCCTGGTCTGTCCTTGAAAACTCCAGCAAATTCTTTACAATATCGCTGGCCCGATCTGCCTGGGCCATTAAATCTGTGTACAGGGCTTTGCGCTCTTCCGGGGTCAGATTCTCTTCATCTTCGATTAAGGATTCCACCAGCAGGGAGGTATTGTTTATGGGGTTATTGAGTTCATGGGCAATCCCGGAGGTGAATGTGCCGATGGAGGCCATTTTTCTGGACTGCAACAGCTGTTCCTGCCGGGTCTCAATCTCTCTGACCATTTTGTTGAAGGCGAAGATGCACTGGAAGACTTCATTTTCCCCCCGTCCGGTGTAGGATATGGTTTCAAACACACCTTTCCCTGCTTTTTCTACAGCCTCATGCATCTTCCGGAGGGGCTCCAGGATCTCAGTCCGGGACATCTGCATGACCACCAGGATCAGAATGATGAATACCGTACTGAAGACAAAGGGCAGAAACAGCATCTGCCTCAAGACCCGGGTGAGCCGCTTCCGTTTTTCACGGATCAGCCTTTCGCTGAAACCGGTGAGGATCTTCCCCCTGGACTGGAGGGCCTGGGTATGGATCTCTGCCTTTTCTTCAACGGCGATTTCCTGTTCCAGGATGCGGCGGTACTCTTTTAAAGCCAGGCCGCACTCTTCGTATTCCTTCAGGGGCAGGACCATCTTCATCTCCTTTTCCAGCCCGGAAAACAGGGTCTCGGTTTTGGAAAGGTAATGGAGTATCTGCTTGAAGTGGACGGGTTTGCCCGTAAGAAAATAGTTTTTTTCATACCGGCGCAGTTCAAGGACATCGTCTTTAAAGTCGTTGAATTGCTGAATGATCCCGATTTTTTCTTCAAGGATGAAAACGTGGTAGTAGTCCAGGGCGGTGAGCCCGGCTGTAAATGAAAAACAGGCAAGAAAGATCATGATCAATCTGCTTCGGATGGTTTTCATCACATTCTCCTGCAGGGGTTGAGGATTTAAACCAGGGAGCTAAAATTCCGACGCCTTGTTCGACAGGATAAAACGGTAGAAAAGAAAACCTGGTTTGTCAAGGGCTCCTCGCATCGACCCGGGGCAATCGCGTGCAGATTGGCCGGCCGGACCTGAATTGTCAACCGTCCGGGAGGAATGAAGCCCTTGGCGTTAAATTTTTTTGAGTTTTTCCAGCCCGGATTCGGTTCCCAGCAGAATCAGAATATCGCTGTCCTTGAGGATGAAATCCGCACCGGGAATGAATCTGACTCTTTCAGGCACCAATTCCTTGATGGCCACAATCTGGACCCCGTATCGGTTGGTTATGTTGATCTGCTTCAGATTTTTGCCGATAAATTTTTGGGGTACGGCCAGTTCGATGATCCGATATCCCTCCAGAAAGGGCAGGTAATCGATGAGGTTGGGATTGTCCAGGCGTTCGGCCATGGAAACGGCATTGTCCTTTTCCGGAAAGGAGATCTCCTGGATTCCCAGTTTTTCCAGTATTTTCTTATGGGGATCGCTGATGGCCTTTGCCACGATATTCCGGACGCCGGTTTCCTGGAGATTCAAAACCGCCAGGATGGAATCCCCGAGAACGGATCCGATGCCCACCACAGCCGTGTCCACATCTTTGACCCCCAGCTCCTCAATGACGCCGGCATCTGTGGCATCTGCCACCACGGCCCGGGTCACATGATCTTTGATGTTTTGAACCAGGGTTGGATTTTTATCAATGGCCATGACCTCATGGCCTTTCTGATACAGATGGGTGGCCAGATAGTATCCGAAATTGCCAAGGCCGACGACTAAAAATTGTTTCATACTTTTTCCTTTATCCGATCATGATATTTTCCTGGGCATAGGAATACGGTTTTGGGGTTGCTTTTTTGCTGGCGGAAATGGCCACGACCAGAGGACCGAGACGTCCGATAAACATCATCAGAATAAGAATCAGCTTGCCGGGGGTGGAAAACTCCGGGGTGATTCCCGTTGACAGCCCCACGGTTCCGAAAGCGCTGACCACTTCAAACATCACCTCCAGGAAAGCGCCGCGGCTGAGCCGATGGGAAATGTCCCCGATGGCCACCTGCTGGAGCAGAATGATCCCGACAATGATTATTGTCAGGCTGATCATGACCAGGCTGACGGCCTTGGAGATGCTCTCTGCTGATATCCTCCGGTAAAAGACATGGGGATGTTCCTGTCCCCGAAACCGTGAAATCCCAAGGATGACCATGCTGAAAAAGGTGGTCACCTTGATTCCTCCGCCGCAGGATCCGGGCGCCGTGCCGATGAACATCAGCAGAATGGTGATAAACAGGGTTTCGTTGGCCAGGTTTCCGATGTCAACGGTATTGAATCCCGCGGTCCGGGCGTTCACGGCCTGGAAAAATGCAGCCAGGGCCTTATGGGGCAGGGCCATCCCTCCAAGGGTGTTGGACCACTCCAGCAGCAGAATGGCTGCCGTGCTGCCGACAAGCAGCAGCAGGGTGCCGGAGAGGGTGAGTTTGGTATGGAGGCTGAAGTCGGACCAGAACCGCCGGGAAAGGGAAAATTTCTGCCGGATCTCCGCCAGGACCACAAAACCGATTCCGCCGAGAATGATGAGCATGCAGATGTCGATGTTCATGACCCAGTCCCGGCCGAAACCGGTGAAGCTGTCCGGGAAAAGGGAAAACCCGGCGTTGCAGAATGCGCTCACGGAATGAAAAACCGCGTATCCCACGGCCTTGTCCAAAGGCTGAAGGCCGTAAAATCTTGAGAACATGAACAAAGCCCCGATGAATTCGATGGCAAAGGTGAACCGCAGAACATCCTTTACCAGGGATTTCATTCCTTTTCCCTCACCATAGCTGTACGTGTCCCGGATCATCTGCCTTCCGGTCATGCTGACCCGCCTTCCCATGGAGAACAAAAAGGCCGTTGAGAGCACCATGATTCCGATGCCGCCGATCTGGATCAGCCCCAGGATGACGCTTTTCCCGAAAAGCGTAAACGTGGAAGCGGTGTCCGCCACGGTCAGCCCGGTTACACAGACAGCGGACGCGGCAGTGAACATGGCATCGATAAAGGGCAGGCGGCCGGAGACCGTTGAAACGGGTAAAAGCAGCAGAAAGGTGCCCATGAAGATGAGCAGGCCATACATCAGTATGGAGAGCCGGCCCGGTGATTGGGAGATGCTCGCGGCCCAGGTTTTTCTCCGGGGTTTTCTTTTAAAATCCATACTCATTTCAAAACAATAATCAAAAAAAGAAAAAATTCAAATCATTCCCCTGTTTCAGGGCCCCTTTCAGGCGGTTTGGGCCCGGGGCAGTCAAATCTCCAGGTCCATCTGTCTGACCAAACCTCTGAATACTACGCCCGGCAAACAGGAAAATCAAATCCTGAACCCAAAAAAAAAGATCCGTACAAAAGTCCATGACCCTGCCGGGATTTTCCCAGGATGACCGGGCCGGTCCCCGGATCTTTAATTTTGGAAGAGATTTCATTCTTTGCCATGAAGATTCGGGAATGGTAAGATGAGCCTTGGAAAGCCGTCACAGACAATGGAAAAGTGAGACGACCCGACCGTTTTTACGGCTTTTCCCGATGGATGTTTTTCACTTTTCCCCGCAAAGGAGATCCCATGAAGATACTGGTTCTATACTATTCCAAGGGAGGAAATACGAAAAAGCTGGCCCAGTCCGTTTTAGAAGGGGTGAACAGCGTGGCGGGAGTTGAAGGGGTATTAAAAGATACCCGGTCCGTCACCAAGGAGGACTTTCTGGAAGCCGGGGGAATCATTGCCGGATCCCCGGTCTATTTCGGGACCATGGCCGCTCAGCTCAAGCAGGTGTTTGACGATTTTATCTCCACACGGCGGAAAATGGAGGGGAAAGTCGGTGCGGTTTTTGCCACCTCGGGGGATCCCACCGGAGGCAAGGAAACCACCATGTTCTCTATCATCCAGGCCCTGATGATTTACGGGATGGTGATCACCGGAGATCCCATGTCTGCCACGGGCCACTACGGGACGGCCTGTGCAGGGGAGCCCGACGAGAAGACCCTGGAGAACGGGATCAAGCTCGGGCAGCGGGTGGGGGAGCTGGGGTTGAAGCTGAAAGCCTGAAGCCGAAATCCAAAAGCCGCTGGGAAAACACTGCTCCCGGACACAATGTTGCCGAACCTAACCGGTGGTGTCGCTAATCCAGTCGAGATAGGGCGGATATCCGTCCTCAATGGGAACCTTCACAATCTGGGGGACCTCATAGGCATGGTTGTCCCGGATAAAGGTTTCAAGTGTCTTATAGAGCCGGTCCCGGGTTTTCATGACCAGCCGGATCTCCGGCTCCGTGCAGACCTTGTCCTGCCAGGTGTACATGCTGGTGACGGTGCTGAGCTGGACACAGGCGGCCAGACGGTTTTCAATGATTTTGGATGCCAGGGCCCGGGCCTCGTCTTCTCCCGAACAGGTGGCAATGACCATGCAGCAGCTCATTTATCCTCCTTGAAATGTATGGTCCCAAACCGATGGCTTTTCGCTTTGGGCTTTTGACTTTAAGGCTTCATGCTCTTGGGTTCAAAATCAAGGGTGGCAAAATAATCAGCCGCGGTTTCTGCCCTGCGGATGAGATCCACACTGGAATCCTTTCTTAAAAGCAGTTCCTTGGGCCGCAACTGGCCGTTGTAGTTGAATCCCATGGCATGTCCGTGGGCTCCGGTGTCGTGGATGACCAGGATGTCTCCCCGTTCGGTCCGGGGAAGATCTCTCTGAACGGCAAATTTATCGTTGTTCTCGCACAGGGCACCCACCACGTCCACTTTGCCGTTGATGGGCCCGCTTTCTTTTCCGTGGATATGGATGTGGTGGTAGGCGTCGTACATGCCCGGCCGCATGAGGGCGGACATGGAGGCGTCCACGCCCACGTAATCTCTGTATATATTTTTATGGTTGATCACGGTGGTGACCAGGACCCCGTGGGGCCCGGTGATATACCGCCCGCTTTCCATATAAAGCCTGGGCACCCAGCCGTTCCTGTTCTTGAATTTTTCAAAGGAGCGGGTAATGCCCCGGGCCATGGCGCCAAGGTCAAAGGCCTTTGCCTCCGGGGTGTAGGGGATACCCAGTCCGCCGCCGATATTGATGAACTCGAATTGGATTCCCAGGTCGGCATGGAGCTTTTCAACGGTTTCCAGGAGCATGTCCGCGGTCTCCACCATATAGGCGTAGTTGAGTTCATTGGAGGCCAGCATGGTATGAATGCCGAACCGCTTCACCCCCAGCTTCAGGGCCTGTTCATAGGCACCCCGGATCTGGCCGCTGCTGACCCCGTATTTGGCCTCCACTGGATTGCCGATGATGGCATTGCCGGTCCGGCTGGGACCGGGGTTATACCTGAAACAGATCAGATCGGGTGTCTGGGGCAGTTTGGAGATCAGTGAGATATCGTCCAGGTTGAGAATGGCGCCTCCCTGATCCATGGCCGCCCGGAACTGGCCCTCGCTGGTATTGTTGGAGGTAAACATGATCTCTTCGGCCCTTGCCCCCACCTGTCTGGCCAGGACCAGTTCGGGCACGGAGCTGCAGTCGAACCCGAATCCTTTTTCCCGGACCAGTGCCATGACCGTGGGATTGGGCAGGGCCTTTACGGCAAAGTACTCCTTGAATCCCGGGATGGCTTTAAAGGCGGTATTGAGTGTGTCACAGGTGTTCTTGATCCCTGCTTCATCGTAAATGTGAAAGGGGGTGCCAAAGGTGTTGACAATGTCCGGCAGAAGAGGGGACAATCGTTTTTTAAAATCATCTGACATGGGCATGGTTCGGTCTTCCTTATATTATGTTTTTTTCTGCATTCTGTCTCAGGGGGAGTCGGGCAGCATGATTTTTGCACTTTCCTTGAAAGAGGAAAGGACGATAAAGGTTTGGGTGCCCGTAACACCCTCCATGCAGGTGATGTTTTTTCTTAATATCCTTTCCAACTCCTGGTTGTCCGATACCCTGAGCTTTACCATGAGGCAGTCTTCGCCTGCCAGGTAATGGACTTCCTGGACCTGGTCAACGGAGGCCAGTTCCTGTCCGGTTTCCCGTATCCTGGACGGATCCTTCACCCGGACATGGACAAAGGCGATCATGGAGCAGTGGAACATCTCGGGGTTGAGTCTGACCTCGTACCCCTGGATGACCTGCTTTGCCTCCAGCTTCTTGATTCGCTCAAGTACTGCGGACGGGGCCATTCCAACGGTTCTGGCCACTTCCACATTGGGTATTCTCGCCTTTTTCTGAAGGATCTTAAGGATCTCAAGGTCTGTTTTATCCATCCGGGGGTGTGACTCCTGTCTGTTTTTTAAAATTTTAAAGTATAATATTCACTGTAAAAGTTATTGTCAAGAACAATAGTTGGTTTTTTGTTCGCAGTTTAGAATAATATTCATCAAAACCCGGTTATGAACCCGGGTTTATTTTTGTTGATAAAAGCCCTGGTTTCATATACATTTACGAAAGTCTATACCTTAAACCTGAAAATCTTAAGACTTTTTTTGCAATGGATAACCACACAATTAAAATCCTGGTGGTGGATGATGAAGAGGGCATTCTCGATGTGGCCGAAGGCTATTTCCAGAGAAAGGGGTATGAGGTTTATACCGCAGGAAACGGTGTTGAAGCCCTTGATATCATCAAGCGGGTAAAGATCGGCTGCATTTTTACGGATATCAATATGCCCGTGATGGACGGGCTTGAGCTGGCCGAAAGGGTAAGGCATCTGGAAAGCACCCTTCCCGTGGTGGTGATGACCGGGTATCCTTCCCTGGAAAACTCCATCCAGACCCTGAAAAACGGGGTAGTGGATTATCTGATCAAGCCGGTGAACCTGGAACAGATGGAACTCACCCTCCGGCGGATCTTACGGGAGCGGGAACTCTTTGTGGAGAACCTGATCCTCAAGGAAGAGGTGGAACGCCAGGAGCGGCTTAAACAGCTGAACCATGAACTCATTCAGAGGGTAAAGGACGTCAACACCCTGAACCGGGTCATGGAAGATTTTTCCACATTGGATTCCACCCACGGGGTGTATGATAAAGTCGTGGATCTGGGGGTGGAAGAACTCAAGGCTGACAAGGTCTTTTTCCATTTTTATTCGGAAACGGATCATTCCCTTATTCTGATTGCCCAGTCCCCGGTAGAGGGAAAAGATCCCGGGGAATTTGGCGAGTTTGAGGAAGACATCCCCCAAAAGACCCGGGAGTATATCATTGATGCCGTCCAGTCCGATGACAAACCCTTTCTGATATCCGAGTCCAGGGCCAACGACCGGATTGACGACCAGGTCAATTCCTGTATGGTGGTTCCCCTTAAGATAAAGGATAATATCTTCGGGGTGGCCAGTGCATTCATATTTGAGCCGGACCGGTCCTTTAGTGAGAAAGACATCTACTACATGACCTTTATCACCCAGAAGGCAGCATCCGGAATAGAAAACATCGCCCTGTACGGGAACATCATCGAGAACCTGGTCGCCACCCTCCGGGCGTTTGTCACGGCCCTTGAGGCCAGGGATCTTTACACCAAAAAGCATTCTACCCGGGTGGCCAAGTGCGCCCATCTCATTGCCGTGGAAATGGGGTGTAGCCAGGAAGAGCTTGAGATCATCGATTTTGCAGGCAGCCTCCACGACATCGGGAAAATCGGGATCCCCGATGATATTCTTTTGAAACCGGGGAAACTGACCGCTGAAGAGTATGAAAAAATCAAAGAACACCCCGCCATTGGAGCGGATATCGTAGGGAAACTGGGGGTATGGGACCGGGAAATGGAGATCATCCGTTACCACCACGAGAGGTTTGACGGAAAAGGCTATCCAGAAGGGCTGAGGGGAGAGGAGATCCCCAGGCTTGCCCGGATCATGTCCGTGGCCGACTGCTATGATGCCATGGCCTCTGACCGGTCCTATCGAAAAAGAATGGAAACCGACCTGGTATTTCAAATCCTGAGGGAAAATTCCGGGTCCCAGTTTGATCCCGAGGTGGTGGATGCTTTTTTAAAGATTGCAGACAAGGGCCTTCTCCATGATTTTTAATGGGTTGAGTCGCATTTTAAAATATGCTACCTTGATTTCCAGGAATTTAAGAGCATACGGAGTTATTTTGCCATGACCGCTTCAGATGAAAAACGGAGGCACCCAAGGGTTGGATTTTCCACCCGGATCTTGGTTGTTCTCAGTGAGGAAGGCCGGCAGGTCGAGCTGGAAGGCAGTTCAAAGGATTTAAGCCTGAGGGGGGTTTTTGTCAATACGGACAGGCAGTTTGACAAGGGAACTCCATGCTCGGTGAAGATATACCTGAGCGGCGGCATTGAGGAGGTTGAGCTGCTGCTTGAGGGAACCCTGGTCCGGCAGACTGAGAAAGGGATTGGGGTTGTTTTTGATTCCATGGATGTGGATACGTACGCACACCTGAAAAACATTGTGATGTACAACAGTGCAGATGATTCGGCCTGACAGCAACCCGTGTTAAGAGTGATTCAAAATGGATGTAAAACTTGTCAACCCATTCATCAATGCCACCATCAATGTTCTGGAGACAATGGCCTTTGTGAGAGTAACTGCCGGGAAACCCTATGTGAAAACAGATAACCAGGCCGTAGGAGACGTATCCGGCGTGCTCGGGCTTACAGGTGTTGCCAATGGGACCATTTCAGTGACCTTTGAAGAGAATTGCATTCTGACCATTGTTTCCAAAATGTTTGGTGAAACCATGGACAGCCTGAACCATGAAATTGCCGATGCCGTGGGGGAACTGACCAATATGATATCCGGCCAGGCCCGAAGGGAGCTGGAAGATATCGGCAAGGTGTTCAAGGCGGCCATCCCTTCTGTGATTACCGGTCACAACCATAGTATTACCCATTATTCCGATGGGCCTAAAATAGCAATTCCCTTTAATACAGAAGGCGGAGACTTCACAATTGAAGTATGTTTTGAAAGATAGAAAAAGGGTGTTAATGCATATGAAGGAGGAAATGTGGCAATGGACACATCCATCAAGGTTCTGATTGTTGACGACTTTGCTACCATGCGCCGTATTCTGAAGAATATTTTAAAACAACTGGGTTTTAAAAATCTTGTGGAAGCTGATGATGGTACAACTGCCTGGGAAGCCCTGGAAAGTCAGGAAATAGATCTGATCATCTCCGACTGGAACATGCCTAAAATGACAGGGCTGGAACTTTTGAAGAAGGTCCGTGCCAGTTCTCAATTTGCCAAAATCCCTTTTTTAATGGTGACTGCGGAAGCACAGAAGCAGAATGTCATTGAGGCGGTTCAGGCAGGGGTCTCCAATTATGTGGTGAAACCCTTTACTGCCGAGGCCATATCTGACAAGCTTTCAAAGATTTTAAAATAATGACCCCAAACATGACCCAGCCCCAAACCCTTGACCCGGAAGGCTTGGCCAAAGAGGGGTTTGACCGGTCCGGCATCGCCGGAACCAGCAAGGGCTTGCTCAGGGTTCTGGATACGGCCCGCAAGGTTTCCAGATCCGATTCTTCAGTTCTTATCACCGGTGAAAGCGGCACCGGAAAAGAGTTGATTGCCCGGGCCATTCATTTTAACAGCTCCCGCCGCGACGGTCCCATGGTGGTTATCAACTGCGGGGCCATCCCCAGCGAACTCCTTGAAAGTGAACTCTTCGGCCATGAAAAAGGGGCGTTTACAGGCGCACACCGCTCCCGGATCGGCCGGTTTGAAATCGCGGACAGGGGAACCATCTTCCTGGACGAGATCGGAGACATGAGTCCAGAGCTCCAGGTGAAACTGCTCAGGGCTCTCCAGGAGAGGCGGTTTGAAAGGGTGGGGGGAACCCAGACCATTGAAGTGGACATCCGGGTAATCTCAGCCACCAACAAAGATCTTGAAAACGCCATTGAAAAGGGCGATTTCCGGGAGGACCTTTATTACAGGCTTAACGTTATCCCCATCCATATCCTCCCCCTTAGGGAACGCAGGGAAGACATACTGACCCTGGTGGATCATTTCCAGGGCAATCTCAGGTCACGCCTCAGCAATTTTCAGGTGAAAGAGTTTTCAAGTAAAGCTGCCCAGGCACTGGTAAACTACGACTGGCCCGGCAACATCCGGGAATTGGAAAATATGGTTGAGCGGATTTCCGTTCTTGTGGAAAAACAAAGGGTTGAAATCAAAGACCTGCCCGGACGGATCACCCATACCGATTCGGATCAGATTCTGCCCGGCGTGGCCTCTGTTTTTGACAGGGGAATGGGCTTTAACGAGGCGGTGGAACAATACCAGCGGGCCCTGATCTTCCACGCCCTCAATGAAACAGGGTGGGTAAAGGCGAGGGCAGCCCAGCTCCTCAAGATGAACCGGACCACCCTGGTTGAAAAAATTAAAAAAATCGATCTTGAGCCCGAACCGGAGATGCCTGTCTTCTAACTGCTAAATCTCTTTTCTAGAAAAAGCAATTCTTCCCTAGGCTTAATTCTAAGCTTTGATTCTCTTTTCCGATTTGCTATTATTAAGTTTGGACCTGTACCAGGTAATGATGGGAATGGCATATTATTTGCTTTGTTTTTTTCCTAAATTTGTTTTTCCGAGTCAATTTCCCCGGAAGGGCTATTGACATGGTTCCTTGAACCGGATTTTTTATTCAATCCATTGGGAAGAAAAGCATTATGAGAAAATTACATTACAGACTGTCCCAAAAAGGGGTGATAATCCTCCTGATTTTCTATGGGTTCATTTTCATCCCCCGGGCCGCCATGGCTGACCGGGCCACCTTAAAGACCATTTTTATCCGGGAAGATCCCCTGTCCATCGAGTTTTCCGTCACCCGGAAGGTGCCTGTGAAAGTGATTCAGATTGAGAAAAAAGAAGTGCTGGTGGCTTTGAAAAATGTAGATGTCCCAAGGGGTCTGAAGATCAAAGGAAGGAAAGGTCCGGCCATCAGGGATATCAGTATAGAGAGTCTGGAAGGGGATGTGGTGGCCGTGGTTGTCTCTTCCTTTTCCGATTACGGTCCCATCAGCTCCGGGTTTGACAAGGCCGGTTCAAATTTTATCCTTCACCTGAATAAAAAATCCGTTTCCGGATCCAAAAAGCTTCCCCAGGAAGCAGGGAACGAGGCGAAATCCCCGCCAAAAGCGGAAAAACCCGTATCAAATCCGGCTCCTGCACAACCTGCCCCGGAAAAGGTCGGTGAAAAAATGGAGTCCGGGGTCCAGGAAACCCGGTCCCTTGAACAGACCCGGCCTCTGGAAGTTGAAAAACCCAAGGTCCAAAAACCGGCTGCCAAGGGAGCTTCCCTGAAAACCTCTGGGGTCCAAAAAGAGAAAAGCGTCAAAATATCGACACCTCCCCCCTATGTTCCGCCAAAAAGAGAAAAGAGTGAGTACCGGGGAGACATCAGTGACCTTTACCGGGTCATCAACCGCATGGAGTGTGATTCCAGGGAAATTCAGAACGCCATCATATTCATCAAAAAGGATCTCTATCAAAAGGCCTTTGAGCTCCTGGACCAATACGTATTCAATGAAAACCTCAGATGCATTGAACAGGTCCATTTCCTCAGGGCCTTTGCATATTATAAAAGCCTTGAAAAGAAAGATTCCGAGGGGCTGCTGAAAGCGGAGCGGATGTTCCAGGAGACATTGATATCCTATCCCAGATCCCCCCTTGTCCCCTTTGCCTATGCCTCCATCGGAATGATTCATACGGCTTTGAACAACCACTATGCCGCAGAGGGGTATTTCAATATTGTCAAACAGGGGTACCAAGGCTATCCGGGCATGCCCGAGGTCCTTTTCCATCTGGCAGAGATCTACACCAGGCAGGGATACACGGACAAGGCCCTCAGGTATTATAAAGAGGTGTTTGAATCCACCGTTGAAAATTCCTATATCCCGGATGCGGGGTTTGGCTACGGAAGAGCCCTTTTTGCCCAAAAACAGTTTTACAACGCCCTGACCCTGTATAATTATCTGGTCAAGCGGAATGTCAAGCAGGTGTATAAATCCCCGGACCTTCTCCTGCAGATGGGGGATGCCAATTTTGAACTGGGGCTGAGCAAGGCTGCCAGGGAAAATTATATCCGGGGTCTGAATCTTTTTCCGGAGATTCCGGACCGGGACGTCATCCTGAGCAAGGTGGGGGATACCTACGGCCTGGAAAACAACTCTGAAAAGGCCATTAAATTTTATGAGCTGGTCAGGGAAAAATTCCCGGATACCCAAGGGTTTATCAACTCTTCCATTGGAATTGCCCGGTACCTTGAGACAGACCAGGAAAAGATCGATATCTATGAAATGGTCAAAACCAAATTTCCGGAAAACACCTATGCCAGGATTGCCATGATGAGACTGGCGGAGATTTATCAGAAAAACGGAGAGTACAACAAGTGCATCAAGGAGATCGAGGATCTCTTATCCACCCATCCCCGGGGATTGAGATATGAGGCGGTCAAACTCATGCAGAGGGCCTATGAGGCTCTTTTTGAAAAACAGATGAAAGAGGACGGATATACCCGGGTTTTGAATCGGTATGAGGCCGAACAGGTCAAGATCGGCAAAATGGGATCCAGAAAGGTTGAATTCAGTGTGGGCATGGCCTATCTGACGGCCGGACTCCATGAACAGGCATTTAATCATTTGATTAATGCCTATAAACAGTATAAAAGATCAGAAAGATCCCCTGAACTGCTTTTCGGCCTGGGACTGGCCATGGATGAGTCCGGCAGGGACGAGGATGCGGTCAAGTTATTTTCGGGATTTTCAAAACGGTTTCCAAAAAACAGGAAGCGGGTGGAAGCATTGACCAGAATGGGGACCATCTATTTTGAAAAATCAGATTTCAAGCGGTCCGGTGACAGTTTTAAAAGAGCCTATGCCGCATCCAGGGATTATATTGAAAAGGGTGAAATCCTGCTTCTCCATTCAAATGTATACGAGCGGAACAAGGATCTAAAAACCACAGTCAATTTCAGGGAAAAGGCAATCAAGGATTTTGCGGCGGCTCCCGGAAAAAATTACGAAATTTTAACAGAGGCCTATAAGATCTTGGGGGAAACCCGTATCCAGCTGGGCGCCTATGCCCGGGCAGCAGACGCATTTTCCAAGGCCTTAAGTTTTTCAGAAGGGGAGCGGGCCAAGGCAAACCTGGGGTTTCTCCTTGGAGACGCTTACCAGAAGGGCAATATCATGGATAAAGCCAAACAGGCCTTTGAGCAGGTGGCCGATAACTACGATTCGGTCTGGGCCAGGCTGGCCAGGCAGAGGCTGACAACCCTGGACCTGGCCCAAACCGTGCAAAACTCCTGACCAAGGGATATAAGGTAATAGTGCCCGGACATCGAATCTTCATCATACTGGAAAATCCAAAAGAACGGATGGAGTATGTAGAAATGTTTGAGGGCCTGGGTTTTCTGGTGGATGCAGTCCCCGAAGGAAGCCGGGCGGCGGAATATCTGGTTGAAAAAAAACCGGATGTGGTCATTGCCGATGATGCCACCCCGGAATTTTCATCCATAGATTTTTTGAAAAAGAATATTGAAATCCTTCCCTCCTGCAAAACCATTATTCTTTCCCCCGAACCCCAGGTGGATCATGCCGTAAATCTGATGAAAACCGGTGCCCTGGATTACCTGATCAAACCCGTGGACAGACGGCAGATTGAATTGAGCGTCCGGCGGGCCCTGGTACTGGGCAAGCGGGAGGAAACCACCGGAGAACAGGGGAAAAAGACGCCCGGCAGCAAAAGGAAAAAACTGGTTATCATTACGGAAAGCTCCGGAATGAAAGCATTGCTCAAGCTGGCCCAGAGGGTATCCGACTCAAGCGCCTCCGTGCTGATTCAGGGGGAAAGCGGCACGGGCAAGGAGTTGTTTGCACGGTTTATCCATGAAAAAAGTCGGAGAAAACCCCTGCCCTTTATTGCGGTAAACTGCGCGGCCCTTCCTGAAAACCTTCTGGAAAGCGAATTGTTCGGCCATGAAAAAGGAGCCTTTACCGGAGCCATAAGCCGGAAAATCGGAAAATTCGAATTGGCCGATAAGGGGACCCTTTTCCTGGATGAAATCACCGAGATGCAGTTTCATCTCCAGGCCAAGCTTTTAAGGGTACTCCAGGAAAAAGTCGTGGACCGGGTGGGAGGCGTCCAGCCTGTGGAGGTGGATGTGAGGGTGATTGCCACCACCAACCGGAATGCAAAGGAAGCCGTGGAAAAAGGAGATTTCCGGGAAGACCTTTTTTACCGGCTGAATACCATTCCCCTGGTGATTCCCCCCTTAAGGGAAAGGCCCGGAGATCTTGAGCCCCTGTGTGATTTTTTTATTAAAAAATATTGTAAAATTGACGGCATGGATGTCAAGGGAATGACAAACCAGGCCCTGTCTGCTCTTTCCTCCCATTCTTTTTCCGGCAATGTCAGGGAACTTGAAAATATTATCCACCGGGCCGTTCTCCTGGCCGATTCCCCCATGATAGAGACCCGCGATTTGATGATGGATGATATCATGCCCAGGCCGGATGCGGATATTGAGGCCGGTGCCCAGACCGTTTCCTTCCCGGGTACAGGCTCCCTCAGAGAGATGGAACAGAAGATGATCTTCAAGACCCTTGACCAGACCGAGGGCAATCGAACCCATGCCGCCAAGATTCTCGGCATCAGTGTCAGAACTCTCCGGAACAAGCTCAACGAATATAAAGAAAACGTCTGATTCTCAAATCGGCATACAATTTGCATTTCAACCTTTGAAAGGGTCTGGAAAAGGCCCGGATGAGGCAGGCAAACAAAACCGGATGGAAAGATTCCGGTGGTACAAAATCAATTTGAATAGAACCCAAGCTTCAATGGGGGGAACATGGCGGATTCAAGAATTTACGGACACACCCTTAAAACCATGGGAAAGGCCCTGGATATTTCGGCCAAGCGCCATAACCTGGTGGCCGGCAATATCGCCAACATGGATACCATCGGGTACGAACCCAGCGATCTGGATTTTAATAAGACCCTGAAACGGGCCATGGGTGAAAAGGAGCCGGATTATCTTGCCAAGACCCATGAGAAGCATCTCTCCATGAACGATGATGAACCCTTTTCCCTTGAGGGAAAAAACAGCGAGGAAGTGGATATTTACCACCTCGATTCCGTGAATATCGATACGGAGATGATGAACCTCATGGAGAACAATATCAAGTACAAGACCACCACGGAACTTCTTCTCAGGAAGATGAAGATACTGAACTACTCCATAGATGAAGGCGGCAAATAATGTTTGAACAAAAACTGACCCATCTGCGGCGTTGCTGCAGGATTCCAGGATCCCCACGTACTTTTTGTACGCTCCGGTCTTGAAATCCTTTGCGTCTTGCATCCGGGCAAGTTTTCACCCAAACATCAGAATCAGATATGATACAGACAGACAAATAAGGGGATAAACCGAATATGGATTTACTCAATGCGTCGAAAATCAGCGGAACCGCCTTGGCAGCCCATCGCCACAAGCTCAACGTCATTGCAGAAAACCTGGCCAATGTGGACACCACCCGGACGGAAGAGGGCGGGCCTTATCGGCGGAAAATGGTGATATTCAAGGGAGATGATATAGACTCCTTTAAGAGTGTCATAGAAAAGAAGCAGGCCAAAGAAGAGAGCTACGGGATTGAATTCACCCCCATTGAATTTGATTCGGACGAAAAAGAAGACAAGGGAGACGGGGTCAGGGTGGACCAGGTGGTCAGATCCCAGGAGGATTTCAGGCTGGTGTACAATCCGGCCCATCCCGATGCAGATCCGGATACCGGGTATGTGAAAATGCCCAATGTGGATCATCTTACCGAAATCGCAGATATGATGGTGGCCCGGAGAAGCTATGAGGCCAGTGTAACGGCCCTGTCCGCCACCAAGGATATGATCGCCAAGGCCCTTGAAATAGGGAAATAAGTCTAAGGAGGTCCCATGACCGATATGAATGCAATCCAAGGCAGGACCCATTTGAAAACCGAGTCCATTGCCAGCAGAGCGGAAAGGCGGAACCCGGAGTTTTCCCAGCGCCTTAAGTCCGCCGTGCTCGACGTCAATTCAAAACAGCATACTGCCGACCAGTCCGCCGAAGCGGTGATCAAGGGGGAAATGGGCATCCATGAAGGAATGATGGCCATGGGCAAGGCCGACACAAGCCTGCGCCTCCTGGCCCAGGTCAGGAACAAGGTGATGACGGCCTATAATGAGATTATGAGAATGCAGATATAATGGTATTTAACGAAAACTCACCCATAGGGGGCGTTGCCGCTGTGTTTGAATATGGGCTTTCGTTCAAATGCCCGGTTCCGGCCGGTTGTAAATATCTTGTCAGAATGGAGTAAAAAGATTTTATGAATCCCGTCATAGAGAGAATCCTCACCAATTTAAAAGAGATGTCCCTTTACAAAAAGATCAGCCTGGGACTGCTGGTACTGATTCTTATTGCTGGGTTTGCCACCATGTTTATCTGGGCCAACAAGACCAAGTTCAGGGCCGCCTATTCCGGGCTGACAAAGGAAGATGCCGCCGCTGTGGTGGAAAGGCTCAAGGAATCCAATACCCCCTATCGTCTGACAGGAGACGGGACCACCATCATGGTGCCCGAGGAAATCGTCTATGATGTCAGGCTGACCATGGCCAAGGAAGGCATCCCCAAAGGCGGGGGCGTGGGGTATGAGATCTTTGACAAGAGCGAATTCGGCACCACCGAGTTTGTCCAGAAGATCAATAAGAAAAGGGCCCTTCAGGGGGAACTGGTCAGAACCATAAAGGCCTTTGATGAGGTTAACAATGCAAGGGTGATGATCGTTCTGCCCAAGGATTCGGTATTTGTGGAGGAAATCAAAAAACCCTCGGCATCCATTCTCCTGGAACTCAACTCGGATCTGGCCAAGGACAAGGTCACGGCCATTGCCCACCTGGTGGCAAGCTCAATCCAGGATCTGACCCCCAAGCTGGTGACCATCGTGGACACCACCGGTAGAATCCTTTTCGAGGGAAAGTCCGAAGACGAGCAGGCAAGGATCGATGCGGAAAATCTTGCCGATGCCCAGTATCAGTATAAGGTAAGGTTTGAAGAAAACCTTACCCGCCGGGTTCAGACCATGCTGGAAAGGATCGTGGGAAAAGACAAGGCCATTGTCCGGGTGACTTCTGAAATGGATTTTTCCCAGAAAAGTCTGAACGAAGAGATATATGATCCCCTTGAACGGGGGGGAGAGTTCATCAGAAGCCGGAAGAACCGGGCCGAAAAAGTGGTCCAGGTCACCGAGGACATAGGTATCCCTTCCAGTGTCAATCCCATTACCGATGAAAACCAGGGGGAGAAGAGCAACGAGCGGATCAGCAAAAGCGACGACACGGTGAACTATGAAATTTCCAAGCAGGTCATGGCCACCAGCAAACCCATGGCCGTGTTGAAGCGCCTTTCCGTGGCCGCGGTCATTGATGGGACCTATGAATTCCAGGAGGATGAAAACGGCAATCAGAAACGGGTTTACCAGCCCCGGTCCGATGGAGAAATGAAACAATTTGAGAATATCGTGGCCAGGGCCATGGGATACAATGAGGAGAGAAGCGACCAGGTATCCATGGAGTGCTTTCCCTTTGCATCCATTGGCGACCTTGCCCAGGCCAAGCCTGAGCTGACCGGCTGGAAAATGGTCCAGAAAGAATACGGCCGGCTCATTGCCAACCTCCTCCTGGTCCTGATGCTCTTTCTCTTTATCATCCGGCCCATTATCAAGACAGTACGGGATATCAAGGTGACCATAGAGCAGGAGGCCCTGCCCGGTCCCGAGGATATGGAACTACTTGAAGAAGGGGAAAAAGAGCTTAAATTTGAAGAGATGGATGCCCAGCAGCAGCGGGACTACCTGGAACTGATGACGGAATCTGAAAGAGAAAGTTTCCTCCAGACCATGAACGCCACTGAACGGGCCGCCTATGTCGCCAACATGACGGTGAATGAAAAGGCCCGTTATTATGCCAAGAAAGATCTTTTCAAAACCGTGAATATCATCAAAGGCTGGGTAAGTGAATCCAGGGAAGAAGAGGACTAGACATGGCAGATGCATTGAATCCTGAAAACATGGAAGGACGGATGAAGGCCGCCATCTTTCTCATGGTCATGGGAGAGGACTTCGCCACCCAGGTGTTTGAGAAGATGAGCGAGGAGGAAATCGCTGAAATTGCCTTTGAAATGTCTAAAGTCGATCACATCACCCCTGAGATGCTGAAGGCCGTATCCATTGAATTTGTGGAAAAATTTGAAGGCGAGACCAAGATGATCGTAGAGGGGGATGCCTTTATCAAGAACGTTGTGTCAAAGACCCTGCAGGAAAAGCAGGCCAACGCCATCCTGGAGGATCTGGAGAAGAAAAAGCAGGACAAGCCTTTTATCTGGAGCAGAAACATCAATGTGGGAACCCTGGCCGGGTATGTGGAGGGGGAGCATCCCCAGACCATTGCCATGATCCTGGCCCATATGCCCACGGAGATCTCCTCTGAAATTTTAATGAGCCTCCCCGAAGAGAGAAAGGGGGATATCGCCCTGAGGGTGGCCCGGCTGGGCCAGATTTCAGAGGATGTTGTCCGGGATGTGGACAAGGCCCTTAAGATGGAGCTGAGCGGGGCCGTAGGACCCGGAGGCAAGGCCGGCGGGCTCGAAGTCCTGGTGGATATCATCAACGGGGTGGACAAGTCCACCGAGGATGCGGTCATGGAGTTTGTGGAAGAGGATGATGCGGAAATGGCCGCTGAAATCCGGAACCTCATGTTTGTATTTGAAGATCTGACCAATATCGATGATATGGCCATGAGGGAGATCCTTAAAAAGGTTGAGGGTCAGCAGCTCACCTATGCCCTGAAGACAGCCACGGAAGAGATGAAGGATAAGATTTTCTCCAACCTTTCCCAGAGGGCCGGAGAAATGCTCAAGGATGACCTTGAGGCCATGGGACCGGTTCGGCTGACAGAGGTGGAAGAGGCCCAGCAGGCGGTTGTCCGGGCAGCCAAGGAACTGGAAGCCGACGGAACCATAACCCTAGGAAAAGGAAAAGATGATGTCCTTGTCTGATATTGAACAAGAGGGGTTTAAACCCATTGATCTTACCTCCCTTGATACCTTTGACGGTGAAATAGAGGGCAAGGTGGGCGATCCTGATTTTGACCGGTTCAAGCTGCTTTTTGACCCTTTCGAACTGGCAGGGGATGAACCCGTATCCTTTCAGGCCCTCTTCTCCTTTGAGAAACAGGCCAAGGAAGAGCCTTTTGAACCTCTGGTCAAGGCCCGGAAAACCAGGCTGGACCCTCCCGGGGCCGGACCGGCGGATGAGTCCGGGGCAGAAGGGCAGAAAGAGGAAGCCGTCGAAGAGCGATCGCCCGAAGAGCTGGCCATTGAACAGGGCTATCAAGATGGGTTTCAGCAGGGCCTTGCCAAGGGCGAGGAAGAGGGATTTAAAAAAGGAGAGGCCCAGGGGTTTGCCAAAGGAGAGGAAGAGGGGTTTAAAAAGGGGGAGGCAGAAGGCTTTGCCAAAGGAGAGCCGGAAGGGTTTGCCCAGGGTGAAAAACAGGGGATTGAGGCCGGAGAGCAGCAGACCCGGGAACAGGCCGAAAAAATCCTCGACACTTTGAAAGAATCCCTCAAGGGTGTGAATGATCTGCTTGACAATCTTGTGGACAAGCATGAAGAGCAGATCCTGGGCCTGGTTTTTAAGATTGCCGAAAAAGCCGTGCTGGCCTCTGTGGATTCCAATGATGAAGTCGTCAGACTCACCATCCTGGATGCGTTGAAGAGTCTTGCCCGGCCCGAGGAGATCGTACTGAGCATTTCTCCTGAGGATTATGAGTACGTTGAGATGATCAAGGACAGTTTTTTCATAGAGGTGGAGTCTCTGACCCAGGTCGCGGTTCAGTCCGACCCCCTGGTCTCCCGGGGAGGATGCCGGATCGAAACCTCAACGGGATCCGTGTCCACAGACCCTGAAACCAAACTTAAGGCAGTCTATGATGCCCTGATCCAATCGGGGAAGCCAATGTAAAATGGATCCCCTGGATAAAATCGATTTTAAAAAATATATCGGGGCTGTGGAAGGGGCTCCAACCCTGAAGCCCGAGGGCCGGATTTCCCAGGTGGTGGGGCTGATCGCCCAGGGGGACAGCCTGGGACTGGGGGTGGGCAGTATCTGCTCCATTATCAATGACCGGGGAGAAGAGGTCAAGGCGGAGATTGTCGGGTTTAAACAGGAGAAGGCCCTGTTCATGCCCTATGGGGATATCCGGGGCGTCAGCCTGGGAAGCCGCATTGTCCCCGTGGCATCCTCCCCCATGGTGGGGGTGTCGGACCAGCTTCTGGGACGGGTGATCGACGGCATGGGCAACCCCATAGACGGCAAGGGGGAAATCCGGGCATCTGCAGAATATTATCTCTATGGAAAAGCCGTGGGCCCCATGGACAGAAAGCCCATCAAGGAGCCCCTGGATGTGGGAATTTCCGCCATTAATACCATGATCACATTGGGAAAGGGGCAGCGGGTGGCCATCATGGCAGGTTCCGGGGTGGGCAAGAGCGTTCTCATGGGCATGATGACCAAGCATACTGCGGCGGATGTGGTTGTGATCGGGCTCATTGGAGAGCGGGGCCGGGAGGTCAAGGATTTCGTGGAGGATACCCTGGAAAAAGAGGGCATGAAACGGGCCGTCGTGGTGGCCGCCACTTCAGATACCCCTCCCCTGGTCAGAATCAGGGGAGCATATCTTGCCACAACCATTGCAGAATATTTCAGGGATCAGGGAAAAAATGTCCTGCTCATGGTGGATTCCATTACCCGTTTTGCCATGTCTTCCAGGGATGTGGGCCTGGCGGCAGGAGAGCCTCCCACCACCCGGGGGTATACTCCTTCTTTTTTCGTTCAGATCCCCATGCTTTTGGAAAGGGCCGGGAGTCTTGAAATGGGCGGCTCCATAACCGGGATTTACACGGTTCTGGTGGAGGGGGATGACCTGAATGATCCGGTGGGAGATACGGTCCGTTCCATTGTGGACGGGCATATTGTCCTTTCCCGGGATCTTGCCAACCGGGGCCATTATCCGGCCATTGACGTGCTTTCCAGCGTATCCAGGGTCATGAGGGATGTCAGCTCAAAGGAACACCTCTCCGTCCGGGAACAGGCCGCCAGAATCATGGCAACCTATAAAAATGCCGAAGACATGATCAGCATCGGTGCCTATGTGGACGGATCAGACCCCGGTATCGACAAGGCCAAGAAGCTGATGCCGGGAATCAACCGGGTCATGCGCCAGGGAATCGATAAGAAAATGGACCTTAAGTCAAGTATTGACGCGCTCAGAGTCATCCTGGGCAACAAGGGGAAGAATAAATAGGGACCATGAAACGCTTTGATTTCAGATTACAGCCCCTGCTCAATTACCGGACCTATCTTGAACAGCTTGCCCGGCAGGATACGGCTAAGGCCCGGATGGACGTGATGGACAGCAAAAACAGGATTGAATCCCTTAAAAATATTCTTGCCGCTTCGGCGGGCAGGATGGAGGAACTGGTGGAAAAGGGGGTAACCGCATCCTTTTTAAAGCAGTTTACCAATTATATGGACGGAGCGGCTTTTGACATGGAAAATGAAATTCAGAATAAAGCCTCCCTTGAAATAGTCCTTGAACAAAAGGTCGAAATCCTTAAGAATAAAAGCATAGAAAAAAAGTCCATGGAACGCCTGCGGGAGATGCGGAAGCAGGAGTATGTTCAGGATATGATGAAACTGGAACAGAAAAGCCTGGATGAAATATCATCCCTGAAAACGGCAAGGGAGATTTCCGATGAAATTGAATAGAAAAGTATTTTCTTTTCTTGCTGCTTTTATCCTGGTGTCGGCCCTGGGCAGTACCGGAGTTTGGAAAAAAGGGTTCAATTCTCCGGGAAATGCCCTGGCCCAGGACGAAGAAGAGGAAAAGGCTGAAGAACAGGCTCCCTGTCCTGAGTGTCCTGAATGTCCGGATCCTGCCAAGGTGGTTCTCAGGGGGCTTGAAGAAAAAAAACAGACCATTGAAAAGGCACGGAAAACCCTTGAACAGGAAAGAAAAGACCTGGAAAGGTATGAAGAGCAGATCGATGAGAAACTGACGGCTCTGGAATCGGTTAAGAAACAGATCCAGGATGATCTGGCCCTGATCGAACAAAAGAAATCCCAGAAAGAACTGGAAAACGAGGCCGCCTATGAAGCTAAACTCGCCAGGCTGGTTAAAATGTACGCGGCCATGAAACCCAAGAGTGCCGCCCAGATCGTGGATAAAATGGATCTTGAGGTGGCCCAGGAGATCTTCTTCAGGATGCGGGAAGCATCGGCATCCCAGATCCTCTCCTTTGTGGATTCCGGGAAAGCCGCCAAAATCAGTGAGAGACTCGCCTATAAAAGAAAATAGACCCGGGTTCCATCCCTCAATACAGCGATAAACCATTCAAACCAGGAATTTTGAGTACCAAGTTCCTGGTTTTGTTTTTGGGCCCCGGCCTTCCCGTTTGCATCGGGTAATTTTTTCCCATGGCCATTCATCTTCATGGGGAAATATATTCCAAAATTGATTATGTCTTTCGTAAAAAAACCGGGGTTCTATTTCCTAATAATCTGATTTTAAAGACAAAATAATCATGTTGCCGTGAATGGCATGATCATTGCTCCAAAAGCAGATAAAGAAAAGTCCAAAAATTACCGCAAGGGGTTAAAAGGTGTTTTATGAGTTTTGCATTTGCTGACATAGGCGCGAATTTTGTTGATCTGGTCCAGCAGCATATCCCCCGGGCCGGAACCGCCGGCAAAGGAGATTCCAAAGTCCAAGAATTTTCCGACCGCCTGGACCAGGAGATTAAGGCCCTGGACAGCCAACCCGGTTCAAGTTCCCTGTTCAGGACTGTTTCCCAGTCCGGAGTTACAGACCACACTAAAAAACTGGAAGCACTTGTGGAGACCCTTTCCCAGGAAAATCCATCCGGAACAGAAACACTTTCCAAATTAAGAGATTTTTTTCTGTCCCTTTCAAACGGAGATCTCAATAGCATCTCCATTGATGCCCAGGGCCTTGAAGACTTGAAAGAAATACTGGTTAAGGCCGGGTTTGATTCAGATGAGGTGGACGAGGTCATGTCCGAACTTCTAGAGGGCACAGGCGGGGGAAAAATAGGGATTGCCGATCTGATGGCCGGTCTCTCAGAACTGGACAGCGAGAACGAAGGGGATGAAGAAGAGGATCAGACCCTGGTGGAAAGTTCTTTCCTTCCCTTTCTTCAGTCCATCTTACAGGAGCTGGGGCTGACGCCTGAACAAGTGGACATCGTTGTCGGCCAGGCAGATAAGGGAGAGGGCGGAATTGATCTTAATCAGATCATTGAGGACTTAAAAGCCCTTGAAAGTGCAGCCTCGGATGGGGGGTATTCATTTGAGACCCAGGCCGGGGATGATTCCTTTGTCAAGCTGCTTGAACAGATGGGCCTGAAAACAACCGGAACCCAAGGGGAGACCTTTTCCCTGACATTAAAAGATTTTATTTCATCCCTGGAAACATTAAAAGAGAAGATGTCAGAAAGCGGAGCCGGGGAGACCCAAACCCTAACCGGCCAGTCCGGAACGGCAGAGGACAAGCCATTTGAACTGATCAATTCCCTGTTTAAACATCTGGAAGTCCAGACCAAAGAAGCAGGCAGTGATCCGGTCTTCTCTGAATCCCAGATCCGGGATCAGTTCAAGACCGATCTGATCTTATCAAAGGAAAACAAGACAAAAAATCCTTTTTCAACGGGACAAGCCAACACGGAGAGTAAGCCGGATTTTAAGGAGTTAGAGTCCTTGTTCAAAACCAGCCTCACCAATGAAGGGGAAAAGAAAACCGGGCCTGAAAATTTCTCCTTAAAAAAGCTGGTATCCGATCAGGCCAAAGAAGGAGAAAAGAACATCGACCAGAACCTGGAAACAGGGATAGAGACAAAGACCCAGGATTCAAAGCTGAGTATCCTGCGGACAAAAGCCAATATCAGGAACCTGCCCAACCATGTGACCCAGCAGGTGAGTAAAAGCCTGGTGAAGGCCATCAATCAGGGAGAGAGCAGCCTGAAAATCCAACTCAACCCCCCGGAACTGGGCAGGCTGGTCATGACCATTGATAATACGGGGAACAGCATGAAGGTCAGCATCCTGACCGAAAATCAGTCTGCCAAAGATATTCTGGTCGGCAATGCGGGCGAGTTAAAAACGGTACTCACAAGCAGCGGCATCAGTCTGGATCAGTTTGATGTGGATATGAGTTCGAATTTCAGACAGTCCATGGCCGATGCCAGAAACCCGTCCCAGGGATCCGGAGGAAAAAACAGGGGAAAGAACAAGACCCTGGTTGAGGGGTCTTCGGCTGAAACCGATTCTCTGGGTCCTGTTTCGGCCCAGGAGGGGACATTGCATTATGTCGCATAGAGGAGAGATATCATGAGTATTTCCACATCAGGGAATTCTTCCCTTGACACCATACGAGCTTCCTACCAGACCACTGATAGCGACAAGGCTGAGAAGGAAGATACCCTGGGAAGGGATTCCTTTTTAACCATGCTTGTGGCCCAGCTCCAGAACCAGGACCCTTTGAATCCCATGGACGGCACGGATTTTTCATCCCAGCTGGCCCAGTTTTCCCAATTGGAGCAATTGATGAACCTGAATGAATCCATGGAGAACCTGGCCACCTCTTCTTCCAATGAATCGGAAAAAGACCTGGTATCCTACATGGGCAAACAGGTGACCGGGGAAATTGATACCATGGAGGTTGAAAACGGGGCGGTGTCCAGCGGATTTTACAACCTGACAGACGCGGCCGATGTGATCATCAATATCACCGATGAGTCCGGGCAAACCGTCAGAACCCTTTACCAGGGAACCAATGAGCGCGGAGCCCATTTGATTTCCTGGGACGGAACAGATACCAACGGCGATGCCGTGGACGACGGTAGCTATACCTATACCGTCCTTGCCAATACCGGATCCGGGTACCAGGAACTGCCCACCACGGTCACCGGCGTTGTGGAAGGCATTGCCTACAGCAACGGCAATCCCTATCTGGTGGTCCAGGGGTTGCTGATGAGTCCCGGATCCTTGACCTCAGTGGCGGATACGGAGACGGAAACCAGTGACAATACCTCCATTCTCGACTACCTGGGCAAGACCGTCACCTCTGAATATCCCATTATCTCTGTGGAAGACGGGGTCATGGAAGGAACGGATCTGGAGTTCAGCCTTGAGCAGACCGAGGAAGTAACCATCAAGATCTACGATGTCTTTGATGATTTGGTCCAGACCATCACCCTGGATGAGGAGGATGTGGCCGGCGGAGAGAATGCCGTACACTGGGATGGAGTGGGGTCAGACGGATACCATGTGGATGACGGATTGTACTATTACAAGGTGTCCACTTCGTCCGGCACGGCAAAGACATCGGTCACAGAAGAGGTTTCGGGCATCAAATATGCCAACGGAACCCAGTATCTCGTGCTCAAGGACAGCGGCCGCCTGGTGGCGGTTTCCAACATCTCGGAGATCAACAATTAGCTGGGAAATCAGCATCTTGAGTTTTATATAAGTACAGGAGAGGGAAAATGTCATTATCGAGTTCATTATTTACAGGGACCAGCGGCCTGAAAAACATGGGAAACGCCTTGCAGGTGGTGGGTAACAATATCTCCAACCTGAACACCATCGGGTTCAAGCGGGGACGGGCCACCTTTGCCGATACCCTTTACGAGTCTGTTGCCACCCAGGGAGGGAGCGACCAGATGGGCCGGGGCATGGCTGTGGGTGATGTCTCCCAGAATTTTTCCGACGGGTCTTTTGAGTCCACGGGCAATGCCACGGACATTTCCATCGGCGGTAGCGGGTTTTTCATCATGCGCCAGGCCAATTCCGAGAATACGTTCTATACCCGGGCCGGTAACTTCTTTTTTAACAAAGAAGGCCAGCTGGTCAACCCGGAAGGATATGTGGTCCAGGGCTGGAATCTCGATGAAGAAACCGGGGAGGATGTCGGTGCCATTACCGATCTTGTTTTGAGTGCGTTTTCAAGTCCCCCAAAAAAGAGCACCAGGGTCACGGCCATCACCAACCTGGATGCGGATTCCAACAGCAACGCACCGGTGCTTTCCAACAGCTGGAACGCCGGCTCTGAAATCTATATGAATTCCACTCAATATGAACATCAATGCGTTATCAAAGCGTACGATGCACTGGGAAGCACCCACGATATTACCATCTACTATGATAAAAAATCCGGCACCGAATGGGAATACGTGATCACCTGCGACCCGGAAGAAGATAACCGGAACCTGGTTCAGGGTACCGATGCCAAGGGCCTGCTGGCCCGGGGAACCATCACCTTCAGCCAGAGCAGCGGCGAAGTCCTGGATATCACCATGAGTGAGTTCACGGGCCGGCTCGGCAATTTCCAAGCCATCGGCGTCAACACCGTGGATGACGTTGAGTACAATATCTTGAACTACGAGGAACTGGCCCTTGACGGATACGGGTTTGCTTTTGAATTTGACGGTGCCACCTGGGATTTTGTGGATGTGGATAACAACGGCATCATTTCGGCGGATGAAAAACCTGATAATTATGCCAATGCCACCATTGTATATTCCGATAACCAGGAGATCCGCCTGGTCCTGAACCAGACCGATCCCACCCAAACCGATCCGGACCTTATCATTAAACTGGATGAGCCGGCCCTGGCAACGGACACCATCGGGTTTGACATCAACAACAAAAATGACCTTCATAAACAGGATGTCAATGTAAAGTCTTTTTTTGGGGATAAAGTGAATTCAGACAACAGAACCCTGGAAATCAACGATCCTTCTGTGATGACGAGAGATTCCTCCGGCCTGGGGATTGTCTGGAATCCCAATGTCAACGGAACGGGCGAAGGACAATGGTATTGGAGCAACCCGGAAGTTGCCTATTCCGCCGGCACCCTGGTATCAGGCATTTCCATTACAGGTACGGCCGGTACCCTGGCCACCACAGCCTCAACAACGGTGATCAACAATCCGGCCGACCTGTCCATGTATGCCGAAAATATAAAACTCCGGTGGGACAGCGGCACCTGGGACTGGAACGACGCGATTAAAATCTATGATTTCACCAATGACTTCAGCGGATTAAGCAACTCACAAAATACCCCGGACCTGACCATCGTGACCCAGGGAGCCGAAGGGGCCATTGCCACCGATACTGCCTTACCCAATACTCCGGAACTTCACTGGCTGGCAGCCACACAGGAGTGGTCATTGACCACAGCCGCCGTTGCCGTGACCTCGGCCCAGGTGGGAAATACTTTTATTGCCATTGATCCTGCGGCCAGCAACTCCACAGATGTGGTATTTGATATCTGGTACGCGAGTTCGGCGGATGCCTCAACCGTCAAATATACCTTTGGAACGGCATTGACCAATGCGAACAATGAGACCATCGCTTTCACCATGGATCCCACTCCTCCCGAAGAATACGCGGCTGCTGTCCTGAGTACGGCCGGTACCATTCCGACCCAGGGATTCGGCATAGACTTTAACGGGAACGGATCCAAGGACATCACCTTCAGTCCCACGGCAGGAGGCGGAACGATGACTCCGCCGGATGTGTACACTTTTGTCTTTGATACGGACCCGGACGTGCCCCCGGCCGAATATGCCAATGCCACCCTCAAGGGGGACCGGGAAGAGGCTGTGATCGACCTTGACGGTTCGGGCAACGACTCGGACAATGACGACATCCGGTGGGTGTTTGATGACCCCCTGGATTTAGGAGGCGGCACCCGGCCCTGGGTGGACAGAAACGAAATTGATTTCGATATTCTGGGGTCTACGGCATGGACCGAGATCGACAAGAGTGAGATTACAGATACCGGTTACTACGCCTTTACAGCGGATTTCCTGGGCGGCGAGTACGGGTCCACCGAGACCAAACTCGAGCTTGATATGGGAAGCGTTTACAAGGATAACAATTTTGTCAACGGATCCCAGGCAACCACACAATACTCCAGAGCGTCGTACACCCGATTCCAGGATGCCGACGGGTATTCGGCCGGGGACCTTGATGGAGTGGACGTGTCTTCCGACGGCGTCATGACAGGTATTTATTCCAATGGCGAGTTGATTCCCCTTTTCCGGATCGGGCTGGCAAAATTTCTGAACAACTATGGCCTGAACAGCGAGGGGGGGAACCTTTTCAGTGAGACAAGGGAAAGCGGCGGTGCAATTACCAACAGACCCGGTGAAAACGGGCTTGGGACTCTTGCGCCCAATTCCCTGGAGATGTCCAACGTGGATATCTCAGAGGAGTTTGTTTCCATGATCACCAACCAGCGCGGGTTCCAGGCCAACTCAAAGACCATTACCACTGTGGATGACATGATGCAGACCGTGATCCAGATGAAGCGATAGACCTAATGCCTCCCTAGGCTCTGCCCTGATCCAGGGCAGAGCCCTTTCAATAACCGGGGCAGGTCTTCAACCGGTCTGTCCCCCGGTGATTGTCAAAGATTTGACAGATCCTTCCTTTATTTTTTCCCCTGCCATTTTAAAAAATCATGCCCTGTGCCGGGTTATTGAAAGCATACAACGCGGGCGCCGGCCCAGTGGGTTGAACCCATCCCAACCTCTGCGGCACCGTTGAGAACAAAGGATCCTGACCTTTAGCAGAATTTAAAAACTTTGCAAAATCCCTCCATTCTTCATATAATTGAGGGGCTGAGCCGGGAAGAATCCAGGGGAATGATTCACCTGGCACAGGGATTGCTTAATTAACAGATGATTGTGGGCCATATCCAGGGGACAAAAATCCCGGACGGGCGGGTTGGTTCGGACTGTCAATTGAACGGGGGATGCTTTGGCTGAAGACCTTTTAGATGAGATCGAGGAACCCGAGAGGGATCACACCGGGGAAGATTCCGGTAAGGAGAAACCGGATCCGTCCGGAAAAAAGGGGCTCCTAGGAAAAATTCTGGGCAACCGAAAACGAATGGTTCTATTTCTGGTACTGGTTCTGGTGATTTTCGGGGCAATCGCCGGTGCCTGGTTTTTCTTTTTTTCCGATCCTTCCAATGAAGAGACCGGCACCATGGGCAAGTCCGGGACGGTGGAAGATGGTAAGCCGGAACAGGAAGAAGTTTTTCAGGATATCGTCACATTTGAGTCCTTTGAAAGGCTCCCCTTAAAATCCGGATCCACAATGGAACGGATCAGCCTTTCCCTCTCCCTTGAACTCATGGACTACAGGTACCAAATGCAGGTATATTCAATGGAGGACAGGATCAGGAGAATCGTTCAAAATCAGGTCCGGGAACTGGCATGGCTTGAACTGAGAAGTCCGGAAGGAAAGATCCGGCTGAAATATGAGCTGCTCAAAAGCATAAACGCTTTATTTCCCAAGGCCATGGTCAGGAATCTATATTTTACAAATTTTATAATGCAGTGATGAACCCATGAGCGAAATTCTATCCCAGGACGAAGTTGACAGTCTATTGGACGGCCTGGATTCAGGCGAGGTCGAGACCGAGGGGGACGCAGAAAAACCGGCCGAGACTGTAGAAGGGGTTCTGGCCTATGACTTCACCAGCCAGGACAAGGTGGTCCGGGCAAGGATGCCCACCTTTGATGTGATCAACGAGCGGTTGTCCAGGGAGGTCCGGGCAACCCTGTCCTCCCTGCTGCAGACCAACGAGTCTGTAGAATAAGTCATTTTTAGGCGGTAGTCATTTGCCGCTATGAAATTATTCTCAGCCTCTTGTTTTTTATTATTCTATGTTAATTCTGTCGTTAAAATCGATTACGCTATTGTAACTGTCTCTTAAGACCGCAATATCAGCCTCTGATAAAGAGAGATCTGTTCCCCCATGCCCTTCCTTTATGTGGCTGGGATCGAACCATACCGATGTATCTTTTTCAAATTATGCAAAGCGCAGAACAGCAGCCATTGACAATTAACCTTGATTTTCCCTCTCAAAGTGAACCTGTCCAACTTTATCGTATGCCGAATATGGCCAAACACCGGTTCTACTGTCCCGAGCCGCTTGGAATAAATCATCCGACCCAAGGCGGAGTCGATTTTTTGTTTCATCCTTTCCGTGGCTGTGTCCGGGGCATCTTTGTTCTTTGTCCCGCTATGAAAATATGCCACCGATCTCTTGGGAGATCTGTCTGGATGACGAAGGCATTTTGATCTGAGCTTACAAGGGCCGCAAGCGGATTTAGGCGCCTTGAATCGCGTTACAAAATTGCCATGGGTATCGAAACCTCTGCCACTTCGGTAAAGCCGCTTTCCGGCCGGACACATGCAAAATTTAAAATCAGGATCAAAATAGAAGTCTTCTTTTGAATACAATTGGGATTTTTTCCGTTTTCCTGCGATCTCTTTACGATGCCTTTCTTTGTAGCGGTCATTATCTTTAAACCGGGGATCTCGTTTGCGGAACCGGTTATCGGCCACATAGGCGTCAATCCCTTCTTTAGCCAGCATATCCATATTGTCCTTGGTGTGAAATCCGCTGTCTGCTGTCAAAAGGGTCTTTTCAAAAACACTATCTTCCAGATTGCCCTTTGTGGATTCAATCATCGGTTTCAACAAATCCTGTTCTGGCCCTTTTCCATAGGCTTCGGCACCCACAATCACTTGATGTTTGCTGTCCACCATGGCCAGGCCGTTGTATCCCTGGATATAACCCTTTGATGATTTCATTTTGGCAGAATCGTTATCAGTGATGTTGGACTTTATGGGTTTGCCACCGGCACCCGGTTTATCATCATTGTCGTTTACCCATTCACGGATCTTTTTAATCTGCTTTTGAAGCGTTGCCATATACTTTGCATCGGACTCGATGATATTGTTTTTCTCTTCAATGTCATCGATTTGCCGGTGCTTTTCAATGATATGTTCTATGGCTTTTTCAAGTTTAAGGGCTTTTTTCTTAAAATCGGCCTTGGTGCCGCTCCATTCCTTTGAGGCATTGGAAGGCAGCTTACAGCCGTCCACAGCAAACATTTCCCTGCCGATCAGGTTCATCTCATCGCAGATAAGGATGATTTCTTGAAACAGAGCGACAGCCTCTTCATCCTGGCTGGAAACAAAATCAGCGATGGTCGTGAAATGAGGTCTTGTATGAGCGGACAGGGCCATGAAGATAATGTTTTCTTCGCAGCATTGGGAGATTTTCCGGCTGGATGTGATCCCCCTTGAATAAGCATAAAGAATTATTTTTAAAAGGATCCTGGGATCATAGGCAGGAGCCCCGGTATCATCGTTTTTATACCGTTTGTCGAAAACACTCAAATCCAGTTCATTGTCAATCAAATGACTGAGGGTATATTCGAATGTGCCCGGCAGGATCTGTCTGTCAAAATAGACCGGAAGGAAAACACCTTGATCGTATGAATAGTCTTTATATTTGGCCATTTTTTACTCTTGTCTGGTCTGCGGTTTTTCTATCTGTTTTGAAGAAAAATCTAGCACAAATTGATAAGAATCTCCAGTGCTTTCAGGCTTTTTCTACAGCCTCAACGTGGATGTGAGCGCCAACCCCTTTGATACCCTGAAGTTTTCAGAGTTTGTCCGGAGCCTGCCCGTTCCCACCAGCCTCCATGTTTTCAGGATGGAACCCTTGAGGGGGCACGGGCTGATCGTTCTTGAGAGTCAGCTGGTCTATAACCTCATCGATACCTTTTTCGGCGGGGAGGCTTTGGGCAAAGCCAGGGTGGAGGGACGGGAGTTCACCACCATAGAAGAGGTCATGATTAAAAAGGCGGTTCTGGCCGTTTTGAAGAATATCGAAGCCTCATGGGTCCCCATTGAGCCGGTAAAGGCTTCTCTGATCCGGTCCGAGATGAACCCCCAGTTTACGGCCATTGTTTTGCCCACGGACCTGGTCATCGTGACCCGGTTTGAAATTGAACTGGAGCAGTCGGCCGGAAATCTCGTGGTCTGCTATCCCTATTCAATGATCGAACCCATGCGCAATAAACTCTCCTCAGGGGTTCAGGCGGAAATCGAGGAAATCGACACCAACTGGCTCAAGATGATCAAAGAGGTGATCCTCAATTCCGAGGTGGATTTGAGGATCCAGCTGGGGAAAACCGAAATCACCGGGGAAAGGCTTCTCTATATGCAGAAGGGGGACGTGATCCAATTGGATAACGATGCCACAGACCCGTTGAGCTGTTATGTGGACGGGCTGGAAAAGCTTAAGGGATTTATCGGGGTCCAGAGGGGATTCCAGGCATTCCAGATACAGGACAAAATAATTACAGATTGCGAGAATTAACATGGCTGAAGAAAACGAAGTTGAAGACGAAGCCCAGGAGACCGAGGTTAGATCCGAGGAACAGAGTTCAAGGGAACTCGATTTTATCCTGGATATTCCCCTGGAGCTTTCCGTGGAATTGGGAAAGACCAAGATGCTGGTCAATGATCTGCTCCAGCTGGGACAGGGGTCCATTATCGAGCTGAACAAACTGGCCGGTGAACCTTTGGAGGTCTACATCAACCGGAAGCTCATTGCCAGGGGAGAAGTGGTGGTGGTCAATGAGAAATTCGGGGTCAGGCTCACCGATGTCATCACCCCCATAGACCGGGTAAAATCCCTGGCATCCGAGGAAGGATGAACACAGACTCTGAAATATGGATCGCCTTTTTCAGAACCTTTTCCATGCTTTTTCTGGTTCTGGCCCTGCTTCTTCTCATTTTTTATCTGCTCCGGCGGTTTTCAGCCCGGAAAGGGCTCAAAGGTTCAGGACAGCTCATCCGGGTCCTGGCCACCCACCATCTTTCCCCAAAGGAAAAACTGGTCCTGGTCAATGTTATGGAAGAGACTATCCTGATCGGGGTGACCCCTTCCGCGATTTCAAAAATTTCAACCATGGATAAGAGCGTTTCCATATCTGAAGACAAGATGCAGGAAAAAGGCGGTTTTTCCGGGTTTCTGGGCCGGGCCCTTGGAAAGGCACCCGGACCTGTTTCCGGAAAGGAAAATGATCTAAAAGAGGCCGGGGAAAATGAGACTTAGGCAAGATTCCATATACCGGATCATGGCATGGGGCCTGTTACTGTTGTTTCTCCTGCAGGGAACCGCCCTGGCCGTTACCTTTCCCATCCCCTCCCTTGAGCTGAACGTGAAAACAGCCACCGAGCCGGAAGAGGTGGCAGTGGTCCTGGAAATCATCGCCCTCTTGACGATCATTGCCCTGGCACCGGCCATCCTTATCCTCATGACCCCCTTTACCCGGCTGGTGGTGGTATTCCATTTTCTTCGCCAGGCCATGGGAACCCAGACCAGTCCGCCCAATCAGGTCATTGTCGGGCTGGCCCTTTTCATGACCTTTTTCATTATCAAACCGGTTGCCCTGGACGTGTATAACCGGGCTCTCAATCCCTATCTGGAACGGGAAATAACATATGAAACCGCCTTTGATGAGGCCCAGAAACCGATCCGTAAATTTTTGCTTCTCAATACCCGGGAAGCCGACATTGCCCTGTTCGTTAAAGGGGCGGACATGAAAAAACCGGAAACCCGGGACCAGGCATCCCTGCTGGTACTGATTCCGGCCTATGTGATCTCCGAGTTGAAAACCGCATTTATTGTCGGGTTTGTTCTGTACATCCCCTTTCTTGTCATTGATATGGTTGTGGCATCGGTTCTCCTGGCCATGGGCATGATGATGCTGCCTCCCGTGATGATATCCCTGCCCTTTAAGCTCATGCTCTTTGTCCTGGTGGACGGGTGGCATTTGATTGCAGGGTCTTTGCTGAAAAGTTTTGGAGTATAGACATGACCCCGGAATTTGTTGTGGAATTTGCCAAACAGGCCATTACATTGACCATTTACCTTTCCATGCCCATGCTGGGCCTGGGCCTTCTTGCCGGACTTGTGATCAGCGTGTTCCAGGCCGTTACCCAGGTCCAGGAGATGACCCTGACCTTTGTACCCAAGATAATTGCAGTGTTTCTAGGGCTGCTGTTCGCCGCCCCCTGGATGCTTGAAAAACTGATCACCTTTACCCGGCATGTGCTTGAGAATATCCCCATGTATATCCGTTAGCCATGGAGATCCTCAACATCATAGACCCGGTCCAGTTCAGAACCTATATGCTGGTTCTGCTCCGGGTGAGCATTGTTTTGTTTTTATTGCCTGTGTTTTCCGGCAATGTCTTTCCCGCCATGCTGAAAACGGGACTGGCCATGGTGATTTCCCTTCTCCTCTATACGGTGGTGCATGTGGATTTGGAGCGCTTTCCCATGGATGTGGTCTCCACAGGGCTGCTTATGGGGGCCGAGGCCCTGATCGGACTGACCCTGGGGTTAAGCCTCAGGATCTTTTTCGGTTCGGTCCAGATGGCCGGCCAGGTCATCGGATTTCAGATGGGATTTGCCATGATCAATGTGGTGGACCCCCAGACCGGGGCCAACGTATCCATCATGGACCAGCTCGGATACTGGGTCTGCATTGTTGTCTTTCTTATTTTCAACGGCCACCATATCATGATCATGGCCCTGGTGGACAGTTTCGACCTGGTCCCCCTGGGATTTTTCATGGCCCAGAAGGTGGTCATGGTTAAAATGCTTGAACTGATGGGAGATCTATTTGTCCTGGCCGTTAAAATCGGCGCCCCGGTCATTGCCGCACTCTTGTTCGTCAGCGTTGGATTTGGATTGATAGCCAAGTTTTCCCCCCAGATGAACGTCATGATTGTTGCATTTCCCCTGAAGATCATCGGCGGACTGCTTCTGTTCGGGCTCTCCCTGGAGATCATCGTCATCGTGACCCGGGGGTATGTTGAAGGATTTAGAAAATTACTCATGTATTTTCTGTTTTTTATCGGCGGAGGATAAACCATGGCTGAAGATCCTGAGAGCGGCGGAGAGAAAACCGAGGACGCGTCGTCGCGAAAGCTCGGCAAGGCCCGGGATGAAGGACAGGTCGCCAAGAGCGTGGAAATTCCCTCTGTCTTTGTGCTCATGGCCGGTGTGGCCGCCATGTATGCCTTTGCCTTTTATTTCTACCAAAATCTGATGGGTGTTTTCCAATTTAACTATAATTTCCAGGGAGTGCCGGATTTCACCCGTCTGGAGGCCATTCGCCTCTTGTACGTCCATACGGAAAAAATTCTCATGACCTGCCTGCCGGTATTCGGGGCGGTTTATCTGACGGCCTTATTGGCCAATTTTGCCCAGGTGGGGTTTGTGGTGTCCTGGAAAGCCCTTGAACCCAAACCCTCCCGTCTGGATCCCATCAACGGATTCAAACAGAAATTTACCTCCAGGGCTGTGGTGGAATTTCTCAAGACCTTGATCAAGGTGGGCGTGGTTTGCCTGGTGTGCTATTATGCCATTAAAGGAGAGCTGACCGAGATTTCGAGGCTGTACGACAACAGCACCGGTGCCATTCTCCTGTTCATCCTCAAGGTGTCTTTCTGGATCTTTATCAAGGTCTGCCTGATCATGATCGTCCTGGCCTTCCTTGATTACGCCTACCAGAAGTGGAAATTTTTAGAAGATCAGAAGATGACCAAAAAAGAGGTCAAAGATGAGACCAAACAGACGGAAGGGGATCCCATGGTCAAATCCAGGATCCGCCAGCTCCAGCATGAGGCGGCCAGAAAGAGGATGATGGCCGATGTGCCGGAAGCCGACGTGGTGGTCACCAACCCCACAAGGCTTGCCGTGGCCCTGAAATACGACAGGGAGGAAATGGATGCTCCCAGGGTTCTGGCAAAGGGTGCCGGGCCCATTGCGGCAAATATCCGGAAAATTGCCAGGGAAAATGATGTTCCCCTGGTGGAAGATAAGGAGCTGGCCCGGAATTTGTATAGTCATGTAGATATCGGCAAGGAAGTTCCCGTGGAATACTACCAGGCCGTGGCTGAATTGCTGGCCTATGTGTATGGTTTGAAAAACAAGTAAGGGAAAAGATGACATTTTCTTGGCGCCTGGCCGTCAAGGGTTTATCAGGAGTGTGAATGGCAGCGGAACAAGTCGGTTTCATAGCAGGGCTAAAAAGAGAGTCTTCGGACATTGTAATGGTCCTGGCCTTTATCGGCATTCTAATGGCCATGATCCTGCCCCTTCATCCCATTATTCTCGATTTTTTTCTGGCCTTGAACATCTCCTTTGCCATCGTGGTGCTCATCACCACCATGTATACCACAAAGCCCCTGGAATTTGCCATTTTCCCCTCCCTGCTTCTGGTTCTGACCCTGTTCCGGCTATCCTTGAATGTGGCATCCACCCGCCTGATCCTTCTTCACGGCAGTGAAGGACCCATGGCGGCCGGGGCCATCATCATGTCCTTCGGAAATTTTGTGGTGGGGGGAAATTATGTGGTGGGCCTGGTCATCTTTATCATCCTGGTGCTGATTAATTTTCTGGTCATCACCAAGGGTGCGGGCAGGATTGCAGAGGTGGCGGCAAGGTTCACTCTGGACGCCATGCCGGGCAAGCAGATGGCCATTGACGCCGATCTCAATGCCGGCATGATCGATGAAATCGAAGCCGGGGAGCGGCGCCAGGCCATTGCCCGTGAGTCGGAATTCCACGGGGCCATGGACGGTGCCTCCAAATTTGTCCGGGGAGATGCCATTGCCGGTATCGTCATCACCCTGATCAATATCGTCGGGGGCTTTATCATCGGGGTGGTCCAGCAGGGCATGGAAATGGGAGAGGCCCTGACCAATTATACCCTGCTGACCGTGGGAGATGGTCTGGTTTCCCAGATTCCGGCTTTGTTGATTTCAGCGGCAGCCGGTCTTTTGGTGTCCCGGTCCGGATCGGAACTCAAGATGGGAAAAGAATTTGCCAAGCAGCTTTTGTCCAGCTCAACCCCGGTCTTTATCGGCTCGGTAATCATTTTCTGCATGGGGCTGATTCCGGGGCTGCCGTCCATTCCCTTCATGACCCTGGGGCTGACCCTGGGAACCCTGGCCTGGTACTTTATTAAAGGGGAAGAAGAGCAGGAGGAAAAAGATCTGATTGCGGCCGAGGCCGGGGCCGAGGAAGAGGCTTCGGGCCAGCCCGAGGATGTGGACCACCTGCTGAGTTTGGACACCATTGAACTTGAGGTGGGGTATGGTCTGATCCCCCTGGTGGATAAGCAGCAGGACGGGACTCTGTTGGGACGGATCCGGGCCATCCGGCGTCAGTTTGCAACGGAAATGGGAATCATCATTCCCCCCATTCATATCCGGGATAATCTGAATCTGGGACCTTCCCAGTACAGGCTCATGATCAAGGGAGTTGAGGCTGCGGGTACGGAACTCATGGTCAACCATCTTCTGGCCATGGATCCGGGCGGTGCTGCCCAGGAGATCGACGGCATCAAGACCATTGAACCGGCCTTTAACCTGCCGGCCCTGTGGATCCCCCTAGACAGGGAAGAAGAGGCCAAATTCGCCGGTTATACGGTTGTGGACAACTCCACTGTCATTGCCACCCACCTGACTGAAATCGTCAGGGCCAATGCCCATGAGCTCCTGGGGCGGCAGGAGGTCCAGCACTTACTGGACAACCTGGCAAAGACAAGTCCCAAGGCGGTTGAAGAACTGGTGCCCAACCTCCTGAGCATCGGGGCGGTTCAAAAGGTTCTCCAGAACCTGTTAAGGGAACGGATTTCCATCCGGGATCTGCTCACCATCGTTGAAACCCTGGCAGACTTTGCGCCCATGGGAAAAGATCCGGATCTTTTGACCGAGTATGTGCGGCAGAGGATTGCCAAGGGCATGCTGACCCCCTATCTTGGTGAAGGCAAAACCCTCCAGGTCCTCACCCTTGACCGGAACCTTGAAGAGATCCTGTCCAAGAACGTGAAGCGCACAGAGCACGGGGCCTATCTTGCCCTGGATCCGGCAATGGTTCAGGAGGTGGTGGGGGCCGTCTCCCGGGAGGTGGAAAAACTCATCGCCATCAACACCCAGCCGGTTGTCATGACCTCTCCGGCCATGCGCCGCCATTTCAGAAAGCTCATAGAGCCTTCTCTACCCAATGTATTCGTTGTATCCCATGCAGAGATAGTGGATGATATAAATTTACAGTCCAGTGGAAAGGTAAGTCTAAAAGATGAATAAAAGGATATTCAAGGCGGCCAATATTCAGGATGCCATTGCCAGTATCAAACAGGAACTGGGGCCTGATGCCATGATTCTTTCAACAAGGAAAATTCCCCGGAAACCCCAGGACCCCTACGCCGGGGAGATGATTGAGGTAGAGGCGGGTCTGAAAAACCCTTCCCCCTGGGAAACGGAGCATGAGCCTGAAATCCGGGAGCCGGCCAGGGACCTTTTAAGTTCGGTAAGGGAGGATATCGTTCAGATCAAGGACATGATCTCCATTGCAGGATTTGGTTCCGGCATTAAAAATATTTTTTCCGAAAATTTTGAGAACATGGGGGTTCTGGCCTCTTTTCTCCGGGCCGGGGTCAGTGAAAAGCTGGCCTGTTCCCTCATTGAAAGGGCAGGCCGGTCCATTGATCCGGGAGTCAATAATAAAACAGGCTCCCTTGCTGACCCGGAAAAGAAAATCAGACAGATGAAAAGAAAGGTCATGGAAATCTGCCTGGACCGGATTTCCGTTACAGAGGGTTTTAAGGAGAATCAGGAGCCACGGCATCCCCATGCTGCGGCTTTTGTGGGCCCGACAGGAGTGGGAAAAACAACGACCATCGCCAAACTGGCGGCCTTTTTGAGTTTTAAGAAGAAGAAGAGGGTGGGATTGATTTCCATAGACAACTTTCGGATAGGGGCTTTTGAACAGCTCAAAGCCTATGGATCCATCATGGGACTGCCCTGCATCCAGGCCTATAATGCCCGGGACCTGTCAAATGCCATGAACCGGATGAAGTCCATGGATACCGTACTCATAGATACGGCAGGACACAGCCACCATGACAGGGAGAAACTGGACGAGATCGTGGGACTGATCCGGGCGGATTTTTCCATATCTGTTCATTTAACCTTGAGTGTTACATCTGAATTGATTAATATGAAAGAAGCGGCATCGGCTTTTTCAGCTCTTGATCCGGATACTTATGTGTTCACCAAGATAGATGAAACCAGAAGATGCGGCAAAATTTTGGACCAGCTGAATGATTATCATCTGCCGGTTTCCCTGTTGACCGACGGGCAGAAAGTCCCTGAGGACCTGATTGTCCCGGACAGGCAGACCCTGCTGAAGATCATTCTAGGAAAAGGACCCGGTTACGGGATTCAACATTGATGTGCATCCGGGAGTCCACAATACCGGGGGGTAACTATTGGATCAGGCAAAAGGCCTAAGGGATCTGGCCAAAAACCATAGAAGGACAAGGAGTGGGACATCCATGGCATCGAACCGCCTTCCAAGGGTCATTGCCGTCACCAGCGGCAAAGGCGGCGTGGGAAAAACCAATATCGTGGGCAACCTGGCCGTTTCCATGGCCGGGACGGGCAAGCGGGTGGTGATCATTGATGCAGACGTGGGGCTGGCCAATGTTGATATCCTCTTCAATCTCAGACCCGAGTACAATATCCGCCATGTGGTCAGTTCGGAAAAGAGGCTGGAACAGGTCATGGTCAGGTCCAAACACGGGGTCGATATTATTCCCGGGGGGTCTGGTTTTGCCGATCTTACCCGCCTCAGTGAGGGAGAAAAACTCAACCTGCTCAGCGAGTTTGAAACCCTGGCGGACAAGGCAGACATCATCCTGGTGGACACGGGGGCCGGGATCTCGGCAAATGTCCTCTATTTTAACTCGGCTGCAGATGAATGCGTGGTGGTGGCAACAGCCGAACCGACTTCCATTACAGATGCCTATGCCCTGATGAAGGTCATGTCCCAGGAATATGGGACCCGGTATTTCAAGCTCATTGTGAATATGGTGGAATCTCAAAAAGATGCCAAACGGGTATATGCCTCCCTGAGCAATGCCCTGGATAAATTTTTAAAAAATGTAGTGCTGGAATACCTGGGCTGCATTCCCTTTGACCGGCAGGTCCAGAAAGCTGTTCAGAAAAGAGGTCTGCTAATGGATCATGCTCCGGATTCAGCCGCTGCCCTGGCCATGGACAGGATCGGTGTTTCCCTGGAGAAGAGCCGCAGGCAGAACGGGGGGAGTCTGACCTTTTTTATGAATAAGGTATTCCAGGCCGGGATAAACAATTGAAAACCGGGAATTGAGATAATCATTGGAAATTGAACCCAAACAATGAGCAAACCGCAAAAAACATCCCTGAAAAAAGATCATGCCTGGCGCCAGAAGAGTATTGTCGAATATGCCTTCCTGGTCAAGAACATCGCTGCCAGGTTTGCCATGCGTCTGCCCACCAGCGTGATGTTTGACGAACTCATATCGGCAGGCTCCCTCGGACTGATCGATGCGGTGGATAAATTTGATCCTTCCCGGCATGTGAGTCTTAAGACCTATGCAAAGTACAGGATTAAGGGAGCGATTCTGGACGAACTCAGGAGCATGGATACATACTCCCGTTCCATGAGAAAAAAGATCCAGGATATCACCAAGGCGGTCAAGCAGATTGAAGACGAGAAAAGGGGGCCTGCAACGGACCTGGAAGTGGCCCATGCCCTGGACGTGGATCTGGAAACCTACCAGAACATGCTGACGGATATCCACGGGGCAGCAGTTTTAAGTCTGGATGAATTCATTAAAACCAAAAAGAACGATACCTTTTCCCAGACCCGGTTTCAGTCCGGGATCAAGGGAGAAGGGGATCCTGCCGATGATTTTGATAGGAAAGAGCTGAAACAGGTATTGGCGGAAACCATAAAAACCCTGACCGAAAAAGAGCAGATGGTGGTCTCTCTTTATTATTATGATGAACTGACCCTAAAAGAGATCGGAGACATTCTTTCTTTGACCGAATCCCGCATATGTCAGATTCATACGGGAATACTGGTTAAGCTGAAGGCAAGGCTTCAGGGATATGGAACGTAAACCCCGGCGTGTCAGAACCGGGATAAAGAGGTGAGGTTGGCCATGTCAGATGAAAATTTTGAAGAAGAAAGTCTGATCTCCCAGGATGATATAGATAAACTCCTGGACGCATCCTCCATTGAAGAGGCGGAAGAAAATCTTAAACAGGAGCCTGAACCTGTCGAGGATGAGCTGGGTGAATTGTCCCAGGATGATATCGACAGCCTTATGAGCGGAGGCGTTTCAGATACGGCCGATGAAGAGGCGTCTTCTGAGGCGGATGGGGAAGACCCCGGAGATGAGCCGGGTGAGCTGTCCCAGGAAGATATCGACCGGATGATGAATGCCGGTACCGCCCAGAATGAGCCGGAACCGGATGAATCCGATGACACGGCAGGGGATGGCGGTGAGTTGTCCCAGGAAGACATCGACCGGATGATGAATGCCGATTCTTCTGAAAGTGAAGATGAGGATGAAGAGATGGAGCTGATCTCCCAGGAAGATATCCAGCGCCTGATGAACTCTTCAACCGAGGATTCGGATTCCGATTCGGAATCCGAGCCTGAAGATTCCCAGGATCCCGAGGATGAGGCCGATGATCTGGAGCTGATCTCCCAGGAAGATATCAATGATTTGATGACAGATAATGCAGGGGCAGACTCCGATCCCGTCGATTCCCAAGAAGAATCCGGGATTGAGATGGTTGATATTGAGGATGATTTCATCATTGAGGAATCAGAAGCCGTGGATGTGGCAGCGGCTCTGATTGCCCAGGAAACCATTGACGAGTTGATCCGAAAGGGACCTGAGCCGGATCCGGAAGAAGAACCCGAAGAAGAACCGGTTGCCCTTGGAGCGGAAGCTGAACCATCGGAAACCGTGGTTCTGGATGATGAGCCGGAACCGGATTCCATTGAACCTGAACCGGCCCCTGCAGAGGAGACAGAAGAATTATCGGAAATCGGCCGGACTGACGTAGAAGAACCCGGGCTTGACGAACAGGACTTGAATGAGGTCACCCAGGAAGATATTGACAGTCTGCTCCAGGGAAGCGATGAGGATGACGATTTTCTTGAAGATGAAGAGGATATTTTAATTTCCCAGGATGATATAGACACCCTGCTCATGGCTGCAGATCAGGAAGATGAGGATGTTCTGGGTGATTTGCTGGACGACGGGGAGACCCTGGATGAGTTTGACACCGAAGATATTCTGGACGGCGAAGAAGAAGACAATGATCAGGTGGTGTTGGAAGGGACCGAGGAGATTACAAGGGAGAGTGAAGAAGAACCCGAAAATACAAAGAGTCCGTGGTTTAAATCCAGACTGGTCATTGCCGGAGTTTCCGCGCTCCTGGTTCTGGGAATATCAGTCCCCACGGCCTATTTTCTCTTCTTTACCAAAGGACCGGCCCAGGTTCCGAACAAGCAGCCGGTTCCTGTTGCCGTATATGATCCGGTCAAGGAGCCGGAAGTCGCCAGTGTGACCATCGATGTGAATCAACTTTCTGTCATTAAAAAATCCGGTTCCATCGTATTGACGGATTTTCTCATTCTGACCTCGGGGAATTCCAGCGGGATGGCCTACGTCCAGGCAGACATCTCCATTGATTATTCCGATCAGAGGGCTTATCATGAGATAAATGATAATATGCCCTTTTACAGGGACCTTATCTTCGAATCGATTCAAAAGAACCTTGTCACGGAAAAGGAGAACAAGGTAACAAAGTCGGATCTTATCTGGGAGGTGGAAAACACCCTGAAAAAAGTGCTGCCCCCCCAGTATATTGACAGGGTCAGCTTTAAAACCTTCAAAACAAGCTAGGAGGTGCACCATGACCACGATCCCGGGACACAACCAGGTCCTGCAAAATTCAGGTGTCGCCCAGGAGGCCAGTCAGCAGGCCCATTCTCCAAAGCCTTCACCCGAACAGGCTGCCGGGGTCCAGCAAACCCAGGAAGTCATCCAGAACTCTACGGTCCAGGGATCTGAAGAGGCGGAAAAGTTGAAAAAAGAGAAAAAAGAACAAAGGCGAAAAGCCCGGCAAAAGAAAAAGAACGCCGCCCGGGAAGAGGACCTTGCCCTGGACCCCGATGCCCCGGGCAGACTCCTGGACACCATCATATGACACAGGTATTTTCCCTTGAATTTCTGGTCACGGCTTTATTCATCCTCAATGCCTTTCTGGTACTTCTTCTCTTCGTGATCATCCGGAGGGTAAGCCGGATTTATGCGGGTGCCCGGGAAATACAGGAATCATCTGAACAAGGTTCCGAAGACATCCAGACCGTTTCAGGATCTGCACGGGAAGTCCTGGATCTTCTGACCCCACTGGTCAGGGAGTCCAAGGACGCAGCTATCAGTTTTGAAGAGCAGATCAGGGAAAAAAGGGCATTGTCAAAAAAATTAAACAAAGCCCTGGATTCAAGAATTATCAGCATCAATCTGCTATTGTCCAGGGCAGAGTCCCTCCAGAAAAGATTCGAAAAACAGCAGAAAGAAATACTTGACCAGGCCTCATTTCAAAGAGTCAATACCGGTTTTCATCTTAATCCGGCGGATCCGCTTCCGGCAGGGGCCAATGTCCTGGACCAGCAGAACAAGATCATCGATCTCTACTATCAGAAAAAGGATATTGATACCATTGCACAGACTCTTTCCATCCCCAGAGGCGAGGTACAGCTCGTGGTTGATCTCAAGGAAAAGTTCCTGGCAATGGAGCAGGATAATTGATTTTAGGAATCCATATTTCGAAATCTGAAATGGTGGTCCAAAGACAGGGCAGCCACTCCCTTTCCCTTCCTGAGTTAAAAGAGAATCAGATTCTGACCGCAAAGGTGGTGGCAAGGCTCGGTCCCGATCAAGCCAAGCTTCTTGTCAAGGGGCAGGAACTGGTGGTGAAAACCCATCTTCCGCTCACTCCGGGGGAGGAGATCCGGTTGAATGTGGTAAAGACAAAGGGGGCCGTGGTTCTTAAACTGGCGGAGCCGGGAGATGAAGCAGGAAAAGTCATTTCCGGAACCCGTGGTTCGAAATCCGAAATGGTAGTCCAAAGACAGGGCAGCCACTCCCTTTCCCTTCCTGAGTTTAAAGAGAATCAAAATCTGACCGCAAAGGTAATGGCAAGGCTTGGCCCCGGCCATGCCAGACTCCTTGTCAAGGGGCAGGAGCTGGTAGTAAAAACTCATCTTCCGCTCATTCCGGGGGAGGAGATCCGGTTGAATGTGGCCGAGGCAAAAGATTCCGTGGTTCTTAAACTGCTAGGATCGGGAAAGCCGGAGACTGCCGCCACCCGGGCTCCCCTGCTGAAATTTTTTTCAAACAGGACCCGGTTCAGTGAAATGTTCAAGGGAGGCCCATCCTCCCTTTCTTCGGTTATAGAAGAGATGGCGCTGAAATCAGGCAAAAGGGATGAGGGATTTCTTCCCAGGCTCATGACAACCGGGGGAATGCTCTGGGAGAAAAAGCTGACCACTTTTTTCAAAACCCTGGGAACGGATCATTTAAACCGGAATTTTGAAAACCTTTTGAACCAGGATGCCAAGGGCATGGCATTGAAGCTGTCCGGTTTCGGGGGAACGGATCCGGCCGGGACCACGGGACCGGGGACAAGGTTTCTGGAAACCATTGAAAATATGCAGATTCTGAACACACAGACCAGTGAATCCGGCCGGTATCTTCTGCCGTTTCCAGTGATGGAGCCGTCAGGATTTAACTTTGGCCAGATCCTGTTTGACCTGGGCGGGGAAAAAGAAGAAAGAGCCGGGGGGGAGAAGAAGAATATCAAGGTTTCGTTTCTGCTGGACATGACGAATCTGGGCCCGGTCCGGGCTGATTTTTCCATTCTGAACAAGGCCATTACCGGTCGGTTCCTGCTGGAGAACGATGATATCCGTTCCTTTGTACAGTCCATGATCCCGGAGCTGAAAACCAGGCTGGAAAAAATTGGGTATCATCTGGTAAAGATGGAATGTGAAATTGCTGCCTTGGACGAGATAGAACCCAGGGTCTTCATGGAATCCATGTTACGGCAGGGGTCAGACCAGGTGGTCAACATCGTCATTTAACCGGAAAGACAAACCATGGCCAAAAAACCGATTAAAAAAGCCGTTGCCCTGACCTATGACAAGCAAAAACATGATGCCCCCAAGGTTACTGCCAAGGGCAAGGGAAGGGTTGCGGAAAAGATCATTGAAATCGCCCAAAAGCACGATATCCCCATCAAGGATGACCCCGATCTTATCGAGGTGCTGTCCAACCTGGACATTGACGAAGAAATTCCCTCTGAAATCTATGCGGCCGTGGCCGAACTCCTGGCCTTTGTCTATTCAATGAACAAAGCCAAAGCGCCTTCATGATCTCAGGTAATTCGCCGATCTCCAAGATTTCCTGTGGGGTTCCATCGCGGTTCTCAAAATGAGATTCCGGTTCATGCCGGGAGGAGCAACGATTTTGCGCTCATTCTCGAAAATCATCCATGATTTTCTCCGAGGAGGGATCCCTTCTCCAGCGGCGTCCTGCCGCCCGAAGGAATCCAATCCGCGAAAACCTCTGCTCCTCCCTTAGTCTGGGCACAGTCCAGATGTAATGTAGAAATAGAGTAACATATTTTTGAGAACCGCTATATGATTAGTTTTGATGGATCAGGTCGCCTTTTGTACCCCAAAATAAAGACTATGCTTTTCTTTGATTGACCAGACCTTCCCGTGCAAAAAGATGGAAATAGATATCAGAGATGTACACGATTCCGATGGGTTCGTTATTTCCTAAAACCGGCAGCCTGTGATATTTGTTTTTTACCATTCGGTCAAGGATGATCATCAGATGTTCATCCGGCAGAGCTCCCACAATTTCGGAACTCATGATATCCCGGACCTGTTTTTTGATCAATTCCTTTTTGCATTGCTGGATCAGACCCATCCAGGAAATATCCCTCCCATCCACACCATAATTCAGAAATCCCGGCCTTAAATTATAGAGAATATCAAACATGGTGACAATGCCGACAAAATGATTCAGTTCATTGATAACCATCAGACTCGTGGTTTTATCCCCGGTATTCCTGATTTTACCTGAAAAAATCATCTTTATCGCTGTTTCAACAGGGGCGTTGTAATTGATCGTATCAAAATCCGAAACCATGATGTCTTTTGCAAATACCTCAGTACCCATTATTCAATCCTCTTTTGTTTAATCCAGTCATCTGACGGTCCTACCAGTTCCTATAATGAGATTATCCTGTTTTTTTTTAGTTGACAAGAAAATCAGGGATTGGAAGTTAAATATTTTTTAAAAAGGGAGAAAACCCACCGAAAAGGATGGGCAGGTTTCCCTGTCTGACCCTTCCGGAATTCTGAAGTCTGGAACCGGAATTCAAATATGATCAAGCCCGTAATCCCCTTACAGATCAGATAAAAATGAATTTCATGGGAACAGGGGGAAATTTTTTCTCCCTGCCGTCAATTTACATCCCCGGGGATCGTTGGATTTTTGGCGCCCTCCCTTTCGGTTAGATAATGGAAAGGAACAAACCCGGGCAGGAGATGATTTGTTGAAGTGGGCTAAGTCTCTTGTTTTTAAGTGTTTTCCATTGTTTTTGTAGGGGCAGCCATTTCCGGGTCGTTTTCCCGGAGCAATCTTTGTCGGCCATGCTCGGTTCTGGCATTCATATTGCATTTCTTTGGTGTGAATTCTTATTTGCTGTGAAGGAAGCGATAAGGCATACCCATGAGGGAGGAACAATGATTCTTGAAATGACCCGGCCGGTTCAGGGCGGATTGAGGCAGGAGAGGAAGCTGGAAGCCGTTTCCAACAACCTGGCCAATGTGGACACCTCCGGCTATAAAAAAGACGTGATCAGTTTTGATAAAAAATTCAAGGCCGAGATGAACAAGGACTATTCCCAGGGGGATGTCACGGAAACGGGCAATCCCCTTGACCTGGCCCTGGGGGGGGCCGGGTTTTTCAAAATCGAAACAGACCAGGGCATTCAATATACCCGGAACGGGACCTTTACCCTGGACAGCATAGGGACCCTGGTGGATGGAAACGGGAACCCGGTTCTGGGGCAGGGCGGGGCCATTGTCATCGACCTGGTCCAGGGTCAGGAACCCTATATCAATGAGGCGGGCGAGATCCTGGTTGACGGGGAGATCGTGGATACCCTGGATATCGTGACCTTTGCGGATCTGAAAAAGCTGGAAAAAAAGGCCCAGAATCTTTTTGAGTACATGGGAGAAACCACGGATGAGATTCTTCCGGAGATCGTTTCCGTCAAACAGCGGGCCCTTGAAACGTCCAATGTCCAGGTGGTGGATGAAATGGTGAAGATGATTGATTTTCACAGAATGTTTGAGACCTTTACAAAATCGATGCTGACCTTTGATGAGATCGACAGCAAGGCCGTCAGCGAAGTTGGAAGACCCAGGTAAGGAAGAGAGGATAAGCTTATGATGCGATCACTTTATTCTGCGGCCACGGGCATGAGTGCCCAACAGACGCAGACCGATGTAACGGCCAACAATTTGGCCAATTCAAGCACCACGGGTTTTAAAAGATCCAGGGCCAATTTTGAAGATCTCATGTACCGGACCCTTTTGATTGCAGGCCAGACCACTCCCGGGGGCGGGCAGGTGCCCACGGGCATCCAGATCGGCATGGGAGTAAAACCCGCCGGGGTCCAGAAGATATTCACCCAGGGGGATTATGTGGAAACCGGGAACCAACTGGATTTCGCCATCCAGGGGGGTGGGTTTTTCAGGGTGACCCACGGGGATGAAGACCTGTATACCCGGGCAGGGGACTTTACCCTGGACAGTGAGGGGTTCATCACCACACCGACCGGAGATCGGCTTCAGCCTGAAATAGCCATTCCCGTCGAGGCAACCACCATCTCCCTCCAGGATGACGGTACCCTGACTGTGTTCAGTGCGGACGAGGAGATCCTGGCCACGGAAAACATATTGGTGACCACATTCATTAACCCGGCCGGCCTTTTTGCTGTGGGTAACAATCTGTTCCGGCCCACGGAAGGCTCAGGTGATGCCGTGGAATTGACTCCCGGGGAAGAGGGGGCCGGTACCACGGTGAACAACTATCTGGAATTATCCAATGTCAGCGTGGTGGAGGAAATGGTCTCCTTGATCGTCAGCCAGAGGGCCTATGAGGCCAACTCCAAGTCCATCCAGACCGCCGACAGCATGTTGAGTACGGCCAACGGGTTGAAACGGTAGTTTTTCATGAAACGAATCCGACCATACGGATATTTTTTAAAGCTTGTTTTTCTGTTTTTCGGACTGACAATCCTGGGAACTTCTTTTTCGGCATATTCGGCGGATGAATCTTCCGGGCAGATCAGGATTCATGTCCGGAAGAACAGTCTGGTGAAAGGAGAGGCCATTCTCCTGGGAGAGGTGGCTGACATTGAGGCCGGAAGTTTTTTGGAAGGGGCCTTGAAAGGCATCAGCCTGGGGGATGCTCCCAAACCCGGTAGAATGAAATCCTATGAAAAAAGGCGAATTTTTTCAATGATTCAGTCCAGGAATCTGATCCATGAAGATATGAATATCCTCTGTCCGGAGCGGGTTTATATCAAAAGGGAGAGCCAGTCCATCGGCCGGGATCTGGTAAAAGAACGGGTTGAAAACTATCTGTCCGACCGGTTCGGGAACCGGAATCTGGAAATTGAGAAGATAAAGATCAGGGGGCTTGCCCCCTATCCCTGCGGAGAGATAGAACTCGTGGTTTCCGCCGATGACCCCGTTGACAGGCACGGCAGGCTTTCCCTGTCATTGGATGTCATGGTGGACGGCAGACAGCAGGACCGGCTTCGGGTCACCGGAATTGTGTCTGAATATGAAAGAATTGTCTGCGCATCCAGAAATCTGGAAAAGGGGAGTATCCTTTCCAGCGGGGACCTGTCCCTGGAGAGGATCAATCTTTTTAATATAAGAGGCAATGCCCTGAGATCTCCCGGTAATGTGGTGGGGAAAAAATTGAAAACCTCAATCCAGAAGGGCACTCCCGTTGATTCGTCGGATCTCAGGAAAACGCCTCTGGTGGAAAAAGGGGATATCGTGACCCTTGTGGCCCAAAAAGACAATTTGTGCATCATGACAACCGGAGTGACCCAGGAGGACGGGTATGCAGACGAACTGGTCCTTGTGGAGAACGTCACCTCCGGAAAAACGATCCGGGGATTTGTCAGGAATGACTCAACCGTTGAGGTTGTGTACTAGAAGAGGTGGACATGGATCTTAAAAAAAAATATTTAATGGGACTGCTCATGCCGGCGATGATGCTCATCTCCGGATGTATCCTGGGATCCGATACCGACCAGGCTCCTTTGGTTCTTCCCCCCGGCGGAAGCGCAGAACCTGCCCTTCTGCCGGACTATGGAGTTGATCATCCTTCCGAGGGCTCCCTGTGGAGCGGGACAAAGCCCTCCATGTTTGAGGATACAAAGGCCAATTATGTGGGGGATACGGTGATCGTGGACATTGTTGAAAATTCCAGCTCCCAGATGGATGTGAATACCGAGTCCAGCAGAAAGACGGCCATGGGCATCGGGGTTCCCACCCTGAATTTTCTCGGGAAGACCACCAACCTGGGAGGGCGCGGGACCGACAACCTGGTCAGTACGGATTTCTCCAATACATTTGAAGGAGAGGGAAAGAGTGACAGGAGCGGCCAGGTCACGGCGTCCATTGCTGCCCGGGTAATCGAAGTCCTGCCCAACGGCAATTTGAGTATATTCGGCCGGCGGGCCATGAAGGTGGATCACGAGGTCCAGTATATCGTGGTTTCCGGGGTTGTCCGTCCCCAGGATATCTCGAACACCAATCGGGTGGAGTCTACCTTTCTTGCCGATTCCCGCATCGAATATTACGGCAAGGGGGCTCTGGCCGACAAGCAGACCCCGGGCTGGGGAAGCCGGTTGATCGATAATCTCTGGCCATGGTAGATTGGGCTGAAGGGTAAAGACTAAAGGCTGAAGGATAAAGGATCAAGGATGAAGGATGAATACGGCATAAGACGGACAGGGTTTATAATTTTTTGGGTGTACATGGTGCTGCTGTTCTGTGTTCAGGGGGCGTCGGCCGCCCGGATCAAGGACCTGGCCGCCATTAAGGGGATCCGGTCCAACCAGCTTTCCGGATACGGACTTGTGGTGGGGCTGAACGGTACCGGGGATAAGGACAAGGTCAGTTTTACCCGCCAGGCCCTGGCCAATATGATGGAAAAGATGAATATCTATGTTGACCAGTCCGCGCTCAAGGTAAAGAATGTGGCTGCGGCCATGGTTACGGCCAGCATCCCTCCCTTTGCCAGAATCGGGGATAATATCGATATCACCGTATCTTCCCTGGGAGACGCCAAAAGCCTGAAAGGGGGAATCCTGCTGCTGACTCCCCTCAAAGGAGTGGACGGCCAGGTTTATGCCCTTGCCCAGGGCCCGGTCACTCTGGCTATTCCGGCAGGAACCGGAGACCGGGACAGTCATCTCCTGGTGGCCAGGGGCATCAACGGAGCCTCGATTGAACGGGAGATTCCTTTCAAGCTGGACGGCAAGAAAAACCTCGTGCTTTCCCTGTTCCGGCCGGATTTTACAACGGCCCGCCGGATGTCCGATACCATTAATTCGGCCCTGGGACAGGATATCGCCAAGACCGTTGATGCCAGCGCCATTCACCTCAAGGTCCCTGAAACCATGTGGAAGAAAAACGTGGCTGAATTCATCGCCGATATTGAGAGACTGTCCGTGATCCCGGACACCATTGCCAAGGTGGTGATCAATGAAAAAACCGGTACCGTGGTCATCGGCAGCGATGTTACCATTTCCAGTGTGGCCATTGCCCACGGGGACCTTGCCGTGACCATTAACCAGGAAGACGGAACCGAGAAAAAAGAAAAGGTCATGAATCTTCCGGGGACATCCACCATCGGTGAGCTTGTCAGGGGCTTGAACTCCCTTGGTGTGGAGCCCAGGGATCTGATCAGTATTCTTCAGAGCATTAAGGCGGCCGGGGCACTGCAGGCCGAAATCGAGATTATATAATGTATGAACGAAACTTTGCCCATCTGCGGCGTTGCTTCAAAATTTTGAAATCCTCACGTACCACAGTACGCTCCGGTTTCAAAATTTCTTGCGTCTTGCATCTGGGCAAACTTTCGTCCATACGTGGGGGGGGAGATGACCGGAAAGATTGATTTGGTTCGGCAGAATCTGTTTTCTTCGGATGCTGAGGCCATACAGGGGAAAAAACTTGATCCCAAAGAGGATCAGGAGCTGAAAGAGGCCTGCGAGGGGTTTGAGGCCATTTTCCTGAAGAAAATCATGGAATCCATGCGGGATACCCTTGAGGGGGATGCCCTGTTCGGCGAATCCAATTCTTCATCCATTTATACTTCCATGTACGATCAATACCTCACCGACGAGTTGTCCAAGGCCAATCAGACCACCGGCCTGAAGAACTTTCTTTACAACCAGCTTAAAAACACAATATAGGCTTTCTTCTTCTTTCCAGTCTTAAGTTTTTTCCATGGCATATTAGTTGCTATCTATAGCTAAATAAGGGCGTTGGAATCGGAATAGGGGAAAAAATTTCCCCATTGATCGGATGTAAGAACCGGTCTGAGTTCCGATTGAAACCATATTTGGGTTAGGAGGCAGGACATGGAAAAAATTGCCGGGACAATTTCAGACCTTTTTGAGGAGGAACTGGGGTTATATCAAACCTTACAGAGCGTAATCGAGCAGGAAAAAGCCTATGTTATCGATATGGATATCGACGGGTTGTGGGCATCTGTTGACCGGAAAAGGGAATTGCTGGAGGCCATTGAGAAGATCCGGGAGAGAATTCGGTCCTTGTCACCGGATACCGGCGGCGGAAAAGGTCTTTCCACGTCTAAAATAGTGAAGAATCTTCCCCTGAAAATAGCGGAAAAGTCCAGACTCAAAACCCTGGGCCTTGCCGTTGATACCTGTAAAAAAGAGATCACCCGCCTGGCCAGGGAAAATAAAAAGTATATTACGGAGTATCTGTCCGTGATTGACGGTATTTTTTCAACTGTGGTGAACCTGAAAAACAAGGATCAATACGGGAACCAAGGCACCATTTCAAGGCCCAAAGATCAGCCCCCGCTTATCCAAACAAAGGTGTAGCCATGTCAGGATTATCCTCTACCCTCAGCATCGCCAAAACAGCTCTGGCCGCCCAGCAGTACGGGTTGAATATTACCGGACAGAACATCGCCAACGTCAACAACCCCAATTATTCGGTCCAGAATGCAGACCACATCAGCCGGACACCTTCACAATATGCCGGATTCCTCTTCGGTACCGGGGTCGACATGAACCAGGTCGAGCAGAGTGTGGATAAGCTGCTGGAAGAGCGGTTGACCAAGGAGATGTCCACCCAGACTTCTTTGGAAGAACAGGAGTCTTATATGCGGGTTCTGGAGGGTTTTTTTGATGAAAACTCCCAAACCAGCCTGACCACCGTCTTAACGGAATTCTGGAATTCCTGGCATAAGCTTTCAAACAATGCCAAAGGATCTTCCGAGCGGGTGACGATTTTTGAAAGCGGTGCCAAGCTTGCCTCCCGGTTTGAATCCACGGTTCTGGACATGGATGACCTGTTGACAGATATCAACGCCGATATCAATTCCTCTGTGGGACAGGTTAATGCCCTTATCAAAAAGATCGCCGACCTGAACGGGGAAGTGGTTTCCGCGGAAGCCTTCCGCACGGCCAATGACCAGAGAGACCAGAGAAACGCCCTGGTGGATGAGCTGGGGAAATTGATTGATATTGATATCATCGAGCAGGGCAACGGATCATTGATCATCAACGGGGCCAATGGATTTCCCCTGGTCAACGGGGTGGATACCTATGAACTGGGAATGTCCGGAGAAGATGTTATCTGGCTGGGCTCCTCGGGCACGGGCCAGGCTATCACGGATAAGATAAGCAGCGGCCGGATCGGCGGACTTCTTGTGATGAGGGACGAGGTGATTCCAAAGTACCAGGCAGAGGTAAACGAACTGGCCCGGGAGATGATCTGGGCCATCAACTATCAGCACTCCCGGGGAGCCGGCCTGGAGTACTTCGGTGAACCGATGACAGGAACCTATTCCACCAATGAGAGCGGATGGCTGACCAGTTTTGAGTTCGGGGACAAGATCGATTTTACCCAGGACTTTACCATGTGGACCGAGGACCGGACAGACGCGGAAACCGCATACCGAAAAATCATGATGGACATGGGCATCTCCCAGGCAAATATCACCAATTGGCAGGGAACCGCCCCGGGAGCGGTACAGTCCAAATACAAATTGACCGTGGTGGATGAGGCGGTTCTGGGAGACATGGAGGTGGCAGAGTCTGACGGGGACGGACTTGCCACGGTATGGGGATCGACATCGGGTGTGGCAACCACCCTTGACCGGGCCATTGCCGACCAGACCCTGATGATTTACAACGGCCCGGACGGCACCAGCAAGATTGAGGTAAAAGATGCGGGCGGAGATGCCCGGAGGTCAGCGGCATCTGTTGCTGAAGAGCTAAACAAGATAGAGGGGGTCAGCGCCTATGCATCTGAGACCTCTGCAACCTTTCAACTGGTGGATAACGGTGGGATTCAGGACGGGGATGAGGTTAAGTATTCACTGTATGTGGACGGTATCATTCAAAACCAGAGTTTTATCCGTGATTCTTCCGCCGGTACTCTAAACGAGCAGTTTGAAGATTCCCTGATCGCCGGTGTGGAATCCGTTAACCTGATCAATGAGGACGACGACCTTTACCTTGACGGGTTTACCCTGCATTCCAGCGCCGGCAGGACGTTGGGAATTCAGGATTTTGAAGTCCAGGACAATACCGGCATCCGCCTGGACGGGTTTAGTAATTTTGATTCCGGGGATACGGTCACCTTTACGGTGGATTCAAGCCTGGCAGGGAGCGGTACCGCTGCCGCCAGCACAACCCAGGTCGAAATCGACCTGAGCGGTGTGGACGTGACTGACCAGGAAACCATGGTCCAGGCTTTTTATGACGCCCTGTCCACAACCCTGGAACCGAGTACTTTCACAGTTGAACGGGATACCTCCTCCAATTCGATTCTCCTGAGGACCCTGGACGGTTCCGGCATCCGTTTGAGAAGCGGTTCCGGAGACACCGGAGATGACGCCATAGTCAATGTCACAGCTCTGGGTGGCAGCACTACCACCTCGGCCGCGGCAAACACCGAACTGCGGTTCAACAATGTGGTGGATGCCTCGGACACGGTCCGGTACGACGGCATTGCTTTATCCGTAGACAATATGAATTTTTCCGGCAACGGAACCGGAGTGACCATTGAGGAGAGTACGGCTGCTGCCGGGTTGAAAAGCTCCGTGATCACAGGTACGGTAACCACGGTGGTGGAAGCGGGAATGATCATTCAGTCCAATGTTTCCGGTGCCGGTTCCGGCGGGCTTTTCAGCACAAACAAGGCCATCCTGGGCAGTTCCATTCTGACCCTGGGCGGGGAAGGGGGATTTTCCGGATTCTCCTCTGCCGGCGGAGAAACCATTTCTTTTGACCTGGACGGGGCCAATATCTCATTTGACACCACGGCCGGTGCAGGCACCTCGGATCTTCAGCTCGCAGCTTTACTGGAAGCTGAAATCACCGCCGACCTGATCACCGCCGGTATTGATGCCAACTATAACGTGGTCCGAACGGGCAGTTCCGTGTCCGTCATCAAGAATACGGGCTTGGATGACCCCATTAAGATCGAAAATTTTTCAGATTCCGGGGGAAACAACGCCAAGCTGAATATCAGGACGGGAACAGGTACCGGGAGCAACCAGCCGGAAAACGATACCCTGGATGCAGATCCCACAAAGACCTACAGAAACTCCACCACCTCCTCCCTGTACGATGATGAGGGAATCATCATGTGGGAACGGCTGGACAGCAACGGGGTCAGGACCGGCGTTTCCGGCCTGATCAAGATTGAAGATGAGGGCCAGGCCTCCATTGTCGAAAACGGGGTGACCATGCTGACCTTTGATATCGGCAAGGGAAGCCTGGTCGCCGGAAACACCCTGACCCTGAATACGGATACATCCGGTGTCCCCGATCCCCTGGATTTCAGAATTACGGGCCAGGCCAACAGCATTAACGAGCTTTACCAGTTCAAGGTGATCTCGGGGGGAAAGGTCGGGACAGTGCCGGAGGAAGGGGACGAGCCCCTGGTCATCCAATGGTCCAATAGTGTAACGACAGGCACCTTTACCATTGAGGGGCATGATCCTCCCTATACCCCCCTGGCACCGGTGGAAGTGGAGGTGGATGGCATGAGCCTGAACTTTTATGACGGGACCCTGTTCGACGGAGATGTGTTCACCATTACCACCGATGACACTGGGGTTCCTATTTCCCAGAACGAGGCCGGCGAGCCCACGGGGGAGACCATGGCCGACTGGCACTGGACCCTGGACTCCTTTGCGGAGCAGTTCAATCGAGTCGGCGGGGGCATGAAAGCCTCGGTCACCCAGGACAACCATCTGAAATTTGAAGCATCGGAAAATTATTATACGGTTCAGAATATGGAATATTCGGGAACGGAAGGGTTTTCCGAGGATAATGTCACCGTGACCGTCACGGACTGGAGTGCCATTGATTTTGCGGCATCGGATTTAAGGTTTGAACGGTCCGGTTCCGGAGTCTGGGGTGTCTTGAAAGACCCCACCGGAGGAGTGCTCCAGATCATACCGGAAGGAGGGGATGATGACGGGTTTGCCATTGACTTTAACGGAGACGGACTGGCAGATATGCGCATCGATTTTGAAGAGGCGGTTACCGGCAACGGTTATGTGGAATTTGATTTGAATCAGCGCAATACCTCGGATATCGGGTATGCTTTTTCAGATGATGCCTCTTCCTGTTCAGGCCTGGCCGCGGCCGCCGGGATCAATACCTTTTTTACAGGGATCGACGCCATCTCCATGGGCATCAATGAGATACTGGCAGATACCAAATTTGTGGCAGCGGCCTCAATCGACAGCAGCACCGGAGAGATCAGCAAGGGGGATAATGCCAATGCATTGGGTATCGCAGATGTCCAGTTCCAGGACAAGACCATGAAAATATGGAGTTACACCCGGGGCCGGGAGGCCCAGTCAAATACCACGACAGCCTCCCTGGACAACTATTTCAACACCATTATCAGCTCCCTGGGGATCGAGTCCAGGAGTATCAAAAACGCAAAATCATTTGCCGATACCATGGTCAACAACATAACCGAGCAAAGGGATTCCGTGTCTGCGGTTTCCCTGGACGAAGAGATGATCAAGCTCATCAGATACCAGCATGCGTTTTCCGCAGCTTCCAAATTGCTCACCGTATCCGATGAGATGCTGAACACATTGATTAGCATGAGGTAAGAGGAGAAGACAAGATGAGGGTGCCCAATATCAACACCTATTACACCGCCACCTACCGGCTCGGCAATTTGACCGAAAGTCTCAAGAATGCCAACGAGGTGGTCAGTACCCAGAAGCAGATCAACGAGATCTCTGATGATCCCCTGGGTCTCAGCCAGGTCTTGTCCCTGAAAAATTCCATCGGCAACCTGGAGCAGATCGAAAAGAACGTGATCATGGGAAAATCCTGGCTAAAGAGCGGGGAGAATGCCCTGACCAGTCTCAATAACCTGATTCTGGAAGCCAAGTCAGAAGCCATCCGCCTGGCCAATGATTCAGTGACAGATGATGAACGAAAAGACGCAGTCGAGCGGATCGACAGCATCGTCGAGCAGATCGTCTCCCTGGCCAACACCCAGGTGAACGGCAACTATATATTTGGGGGAACCGAGACCAATACCATTCCCTTTGAATATGATACCGCAAGTGATCCGGATCGGGTGATCTATCTGGGCAACAACACCCCCTTTGAAATCCGGACGGACAAGAACTCCCAGGTCCAGGTGGGCCGGGACGGACAGGAAACCTTCTGGGATGATGCGGTGGAAATCAACGCGACCAACAATACCATTGTCTTTACCGAGGATAACGGGCACGGGTCCGCTTCTGAAAAGGTCCTGACCGCAGTCATCCCTGACGGGTTGTACACCAGGGAAGCGCTTGGCATTGCCGTGAGAAATGCACTCAACAAGGCTTCGGCAGAAGAGGGGTACGGCGCCACTTATATGGTGGAGTACGATATGGATACCCAGAGGTACTCCATCCGGGAGGACGGGTCATACGGGTCCTACCTGAGGACCGAGTTCCAGTGGGAAACAGGGGGAGAGGCCTATATCAACTACATCCAGACCAGCGACACCATTGATCCCGATGATGTATCCATTAGTGTCGACATCGATGTGCTGACCATCGGCACCCCCGAACCTGCGGGAACAGAGCCGTTTACCCTGGTCTGGCAGGGAGATGATACCTGGAAGATCGTGAACAATCCCGGATATACCATCACGCCGGAAATCATCAGCGGAACTGCCGATTCAATTGAAATTGACCTGGATGAATCCGGGTTCCCGGATATCACCATCAAACTGGACGCACCCGTGGATAATGTGGGGGATTATATCTCCTTTGAGATTATCCCTGCCCAGGGGGACCAGAGCACGGGACACGAAATCGGTTTCAACGCCGACAACGTCATCCAGGCGCCTGCCGTGTCTGATAACCAGGCCGTGTATATTACCGATCTTGTCTTTGTCGACGGGACAAACGACCAGATTTTTTTCACGGAGGTCAACTCTACCGGCGGAACCACCCCCCTTGCCATTGATTTGAATACCACAGGTGCTGACATTACCTATACGGATATGGACGCCCTGGCCAAGGCCATTGAAAACAAGATGGAAGCCGCCAGCACCGCAGGGCCTAATAATGTCGAGTACGACGTGTCCTATGACCCGGTGACGAGCCGGTTTATGATCCAAGAGCAGGGAGGAAAACTGGATGAGTTCCATCTCCAGTGGAGCCTGAGCAATGCGGCGTCCACCCTGGGGTATAATTCAGTGGATGACTCCACGGTTTACCCGTCCAGTGATACGGCCCTGGATCGGACCATTGTCCTTGACACATCAAACAATACCTTCAGTTTTGAGGAGTTTGACCTCCTGGCAACGGCCGGAGTTGCGGTCACAGCCACAATTGCCCCGGGGACCTATAGGAATGCCACAAGTTTTGCCGCTGCCGTGGAGGCAGCCATGGATGCGGCATCCACCAATGCGCCTCCGGCAGATTACTCTGTGACGTATAATGCCGGGACCAACCGTTTCAATATCCAGGATGTTTCCGGCAATATTTCGGATCTCAGCCTGCTCTGGGAAAGCGGGGGGAATGAAAGTGACACCATTGCCAAGTCCCTGGGCTTTAATCCGGATGCGGATTATACCCAGAACCTTTCCTATGACAGCAGCACAAATCCTGTGGTCATGACCATCGATGTCGGCAATAAGTGGATCGAGTTTGCCGAAACCGATGCAGACGGCAATACGGTCACGGCCAGTATTGAAATTCCAGAAGGGGACTACACGGATCTGAACCATGTGGCTCTGGCCATTCAAACCGAGATGACGGAAGCTTCCTTTAACAATGTAGATTACGTGGTGGAGTATGATGCGACAGAACAGGAATTTGTGTTTAAAAAAGGGAGAAGCGCAGATATCAGTTCCTTTAAAATGCTCTGGTACAGCGGAGGATATACCCAGTCCAATGCTGCGGAACAGCTTGGATTTTCCAAGGCCAGTGATGATACGGCAAAATTTTCCATCAGTGATCAGGAGATTGTCAATATCACCATTGACGGGACAAACGACAAGATTGATTTTGTCGAAATTGCCAACGATGATGTTTATCTGACGAGCAGCAATCTGACGGCCAGCATTGCCCAGAAGACCTATACCAGCCACGAGCAGCTGGCCAAGGAGATAGAGAAGGCCATGGAGGCGGAGTCCCTTGCCAAGGGCAACCGGATCGATTATACTGTGGCCTGGGACGATGTGACCCGGAAATTCACTATCAAGGAAAACGGACATGAACTGGAAGAGTTCCGGCTTCAGTGGCACTCCGGGGACAATGGGCCCACATCCCTGGGAGGGACCGGGCAGAGCATTGGAAGCGTTCTTGGCTTTGATTCCCTTGAAGATGATGTGTATACTTCCATGGAAAGCAGCAGGGAGGTGAACTGGGGCATATTCAATACCCTGATTGATCTGAAAGAGTACTTGTCTGAAAATGACAGGGATGGTATTGAAAGAAGTATTGGACGGTTGGAAACCAGCTTTGACAACATGACCTCAAAAATTGTTGACATGGGAATGAAATACAGCCGCCTCCAGGTGAGGGAAACCATTGCAGGCGAGGTCAGCTTAAATCTGACGGAACGCAGATCAAATATAGAGGATGCAGATGCGATTGAGTCGATCATGAACCTTATGAATATCCAAACCGCCTACCAGGCGGCCCTGGCATCCACTACAAAGGTGATGAACATAAGCCTTGTCGATTATTTAACCTAGGAATAGGGATGATATGCTTGTTTTAACCCGGAAAGAAAACGAAAAAATCAAGATCGGAGACGAAGTTGTCGTCAGTGTTCTCAGCGTTGAAGGCAATAGCGTGAAAATTGGCATTGAAGCCCCCAGGGAGATCACCATACTGAGAATGGAAATCTTTGAACAGATACAGAAGGGGAATATTGAATCTGCTGAAAAAGAGTTGGGCGATATCACCCAGGCCGCCGCATTGATCAAGAAAAAATTTTTCAAGGAGTAGAAAAGTTGAAGATAGGTACCAGAAAATTTGGCGAGATTCAAATTGATGAAAATAAGATTCTGTCCATGCCGGAGGGATTGCCGGGATTCCCCGGTTTTGAAAAGTTTGTCATGCTCGAAGATCCGAAAACAGCTCCGTTCTGCTGGTTCCAGTCCGTTGAAGCCCCCAACCTTGCCCTTGTGATCATGGATCCCAAAATTTTCAAACCGGATTACACCATTGACCTGGAAAAGATCATCCAGGACCTTGGGTGGGGGGGAATAAAAAAGAAAGACATCCTTGTTTACGTGGTGGTGAATATCTTAGAGCGGGAAGAAGATAGGCAGATCACGGCAAATCTTATGGGACCCCTGGTCATTAACTCCAAAAATAACCAAGCGGTCCAGGTGGTGATCTCAGAATCCGATTATCCCTGTCAATACGATATTCTGGAGCCGGAAAAATCAGAGTGATTTTTTACGCTTTCTGGTCGAAGATAAGCCCGGTGACCTCTTCCATTTTTTCTTTGATTGCCAGCAGCTCTTCTGCAGGGATCTGCCGGATCAATTCGTCGGTTTCCCTGTCCTTGATTTCCACCACAATCTGATGATTGAGTTCTTCCCGGATCGAAAATCCGATGCTGGTGTGATTGAGCACATCCATGAGTCCATTCATCCCTTCAGCGATATCTTTTGCATCCTGAAAAGATAAACCCCTCTCATTTGGTTTACGGTCTTTTTTTGCCGTATAGTCGGTTTCCGCATCATTTTTGGGTATGGCCGTCTGGGGCAGGGCAGTGTCTGCCATTTTTCCTGCACCACTGACCGGGTTGATGGTCTTGATATCCATTTTACCCCCTTATTAATTTGTTAAACTAATGGCCCTGGGTCTGTTTGAAAAGGAGGACGGCGGTCGATAGGAGTCAATAACCTTCCTGCCTTTTGCTAGGTGTTTCATCCGAGCCCTAAGATCCTCCCTGTATGCCTCAACTTTTTCTTTCAGCGTGAGATTCTGACGCTGCAGCCCTTTTAATTGTTTTTTAAAGATCAGCACCATGGAGGCTGTCTGCTCTTCATCATCCTGTCCGGTCCGGGTGAAAAATTTTTCCAGACAACAGATCAGGTTGTCAAAAGCCTCCCTTCTTTTTGCCGTCTGGGCTTCAAGGTCCGGCAGAAGCTGGATCTGGAATGACTCAATATGTTCCGCCTGAATTTTTTCCAGCCGCTTCAGGGCATTCTCTACTTCATGAAATTCCTGGCTCATATATAAATCCCCTTGGTTCATTAGTCAAACGGAGATTGAACTAAAGTTTGTTGTTGGTGCAACGCCCGGGTATGCCTTTGCCAGATTTTTCCGGGGGGCGGGCGGTCCGTTTTTCCCCATCACCTCATTTTCCCAGATTTCCTTGAGCTTTGAAAGATATCCATGGGCCCGGTCCAGGATTTTTGTGTCGTTTGTGATGGATACCTTGGGCAGTTCCGTCAGAATGGCGGCATAAAGCCCTCTTAAAAACTGGGTATTTTCATCGTCCATGGTAGAATCCACCGAGGCGTTCAACTCGGAGACGATGGCTATGGCTTTGCTCAGGTTTTCCCCTCTTTTCCGGAGGTCTTTTTCTTCAATCCCTTCCCTGGCCTTCTGTATCCGGTCCAGGGCTGCCTTGAAAAGCAGGAGAATAAGCTGTTCCGGGCTCATGCCTTCATAATGATTGTTCAGATACTTATTGATTCCGGCTGTTGCCGCCATTTATCTTCCTCCGAAAACCTTTGTTTATTTATCTGCCGCGCTTGTAAAAGACTCAATGATGCTGTTCATTGCATCTGCCTGGCTGTTAAGGGAACTGATCAAAGAGTCCAGTCTCACAAACTCTGCGGTCAGTGTTTCATACCGTTTGTCAAGTCTTTCCGTAGCCGCCTCAATATCCCTTTCCAGGTTGTCCATCCGGGTCTCGGCTTCATCGATTTCGGTTGAAACCAGACCCGTGGAACTGACCATGGCTGTGATTCCGTCGTCGATGATATCTCCCAGGCCGGCGATACCGGCGTCTACATCTCCGATGAACAGGGCCTGGATTCCTTCCGGATCGGACTGGATGGCCTGTTCGAGAACGGTCTCATCCAGGTTCATGGTCCCGTCTTTATTGAGTTCCAGGCCCAGGTCAATCAGGCTTGAGTATGGAGAATCGGTTGTCACATTGGTGGTGATCAGGGCCTGGAGCCGGGATAAAATGGTTTTCATTTCATAGGAATCTGCCAGGATTGATTCAGACTCATCAGATTCGGTGTCTTCGTCATCCTCGTCAGATCCCTTGATCTCGGAAATCAGATCGTTGAATCCGTCAACCAGGGCGATGATGTTTTCCTTTACCGAGTCCAGGTCCTTTTGAATTCCCAAAGAGGTTTCCCCAGCTTTCTTGAGGCTCAGCGTGACGCCGGAAATTACGTCATCAATACCGTCATTTTTCTGGCGCTGATATTCGACACCGTTCACCTTGAAGACGGCGTTCAGGGACTCGTCCACCCCTGTGGTCTGGGTCATGGCGTTGGTTAGGTTCTCTGAAAGCCCGATTCTGTTGTCCTCTCCGGTTTCTTTTGCCGTAAGGGTCAGCCGGAAAGGCGCTTCCGAGTCTCCGGTATCTACGACGCTTGCCGTAATTCCCGGATTGTCCTCTGCATTGTTGACGGCTGTGGCAAACTGTTCATAGGTAGTGCCGGGGGCCACGCTCAGGAACATAAGACTGTCAGAGCCGGCCAGCCCCATGGCAACCGTGGTATCGGCAATGGCAAAGTCGGCTCCGGTCACGCTGATCTGGGAATCTAAGGAATCGCCGCCAGATGCCGATGCCAGACGGATATAGTAATGATCCTTTTCTCCGTCTTCCCTGATTCCAAGGGAGGCCATGATAAGGGGGTTCCCATCCTCATCTTTGTTGGCTGACGAGGCGTTGACGGCGCCGACAATATCGGTGAGGCTCATGCCCGGCTCCAGGTGGATGCCGATTTCTTTCTCTTCATCCGGAGCCCCGTACTTCATGATCATGGTTCCGTCTTCGGTGATGAAGGCCTCGTCCTTTGATTCAATGCCGGTTATAAGGCCGGGAAAGAACGCCGAATCCCTGCTTGCTGCCCCGGCTTTCGTCTGCCAGGAACTGTACTGGGCTTTCTGAATTACCTCAATGGAGTGGGAAGAAGATTTAATACCGTTATTGGCCGTTGCCGTAAGTATGTCTTCGTCGGATACCGAAGTTTTATTGTTCAGGAAATCAGACTCAAGGGAAAGGGAAAGGGTCTTGGATTTCATGGAAAAGAGTTTGGAATTTACACTGCTATATGCATTTGTCTTTTTCTGAAGCTCGCTTTTTTCCGTTTCCTTGGCGGTGATGGGGGCTTTTTCTACTTCTTTGAGCTGGTCCAGGATATTCTGGAGATCAAGTCCCGACCCGATTCCCAAAGTAGTGATTGATCCTGCCATGTTGTTTCTCCGTCTTTCTGTTATGGACTCATTGCATAGTCCATCAATTTATATCTATTATCGGACCGAATCCCAAAAAACATGAGAAAAAAAAGCCCCGGACTAATTCCGGGGCTTTAGGTAAATGGCTTATTGAAGCAGACTTAGGACGTTCTGCGAGCTGGCATTGGCCTGACTCATAGCAAAAGTTCCAGCCTGGGCAAGGATCTGCAGTTTGGTAAAATTGGCAGATTCATCGGCAAAGTCAACGTCCCGGATGGTGGATTCTGCGGAAAGAACGTTCACCCTTGTGGTTGAAATATTGGCAATGGTGGAGTTGAGCTGGTTCTGCACAGATCCCAGGTCCGCCCTGACTTTGTCCAGGTCTTTCAGGGTGGCGTCAGCCACGGCAATGGCAATCTGGGCACCATCCTGGGTCAGAACGCTTACGTCTGAGAGCCGGCTCGTTGAAGAATCGGTGAGTACGGTTTCAGCACCGTTTACCCCTGCATTGGCCGCTATGGTACTCCCTGCCGCAATAACCGAGCCCTCCTGCAGGGTCAGCGGGTCGTTAAGGACATTGATTCCGGCGGTGGTAATGTCGCTTTCAAGGGTTTTGCCGGCCGGGTATACCTTGCCGTCGTCCGCCGTAATATCAGAGGTCAGGTATGTCCCGGCGGTGATGAGGCTGCCGTGGGCAAGGATAGATCCTCTTTCCAGGAGCATCAGTGTGCCGGCCGCCACGGTCTCATCCTGATCCAGGGTGATGGTTCCCCCGATGGTGGATCCGTTGGTCAGCATGGAGCCCAGGGCCAGTTTGGTCCCTGCCCCCATGACAAATTCACCCATGATGACGTCCATATCCTGTTTGGCCGTGGCAAAACCACCGATTTCAGAGCCTGCTTTTATAAAGGAGGTATCTGTTTCAATGGTGCTGTCGGCGTTTACTCCCTGGTCCTTCTTGAGGTTGACGTCGCCGTCCAGCCGTAACAGCCCGTCAAAGGCAGAGCCTTCCAGAAGGATGCTGCCCGAGCCCAGGATGGTGCCGGCACCCAGTCTGATCTCCTTGGGAATGCTGGCCATATCCGTGGTAAGGGTGGAGGACTCTTTCAGGGTCAGGTCCGTGTGGATCAGCGAACCTTGTTTTAGAATACTCCCCTCTGCAAAACTGGATCCGGTCTCGGCAATGAGATCTCCGCCAATGGTGGATCCGGTCTTCAATGTAAGGTCTGCAGAAACCTGGGATCCTGAACTTAAGGAGGTCCCGGCGGCCAGTACAGATTTATCCTTGGCAGCGGTTATGCTCTCTGACAATGTTGCCGTACTCCTCAGGGTAATCTCCACACCCATCTGGGAACCGGAAGCAAGAATGGTCCCCCCGGCCAGAGAGGTCCCGACTTTGGCATCCAGATTTCCCCCGGACAGAACATTTTCAACGGCTAGGGTAATATCCTCCGCGTGGAGGGTGGTTCCTGAACCGAGTATCGTGCCGTTGGCCAGGGTGCTTCCAGCCGTGACAACGACTCCGCTTCCGTTGGTCGCACTCTTAAGCACCACGTCATTGGACAGGTATACTCCGGAGGCTCCGTAGGAATCTCCGTTGACGTCCACGACCGTGAGGCCTGCGGGAATATATGATCCTGCCTTGAGAAGGGAGTGCCCGGCAAGGGTACTGCCCGAAGGAAATGTGCTGTTGGCCGTTACCTCTCCGGTCTGGAAGATGGTGGTTTCATCGTTTACCGTTGTCCCGTTTCCAAGCACGGTTCCGACCTTGAGTATGGAGCCGTTGGCCAGGGTGCTGGAGGATGTGGTTTCTTCGGAAGCCTCGACAATAAATCTGCTGTTGCCAAGGTCGGTTGATTTCCCGATGATTGTCCCGGCGGTCAGGGTGGAGCCTGATGCCAGAAAGCTGCTTCCCACCGTGGCCTTGGTCTGTTCGATGGTGACGGTGCTGGCGGTGAGGACGGTATTGGAGGCAAGAACAGATCCGGCAGCCAGGTTTGAGCCCGTCTTTATGGTGCTGTCGGCCGTGGTGGCGGCTGTCTCTTCAATAACCGATTCGCCTCCCAGGGTAATCCCGGTTCCGATTTCCGAGCCTTTTGCCAGGACTGATCCGCTGGTCAGGGTGGAATAGGCTGCCGTAGTGCCGCCAACGGTGCTGCTGCCGGTATCACCGGAGATGACGACCTGTCCGAAGATGGTTCCCTGGAATGAGATGACCGATCCGGATCCCAGTGTGGATCCTTTTGTCAGAGACGAGTCCAGGGTGGTCACGATATCATCGGTGAAGGATGCACTGGTACTGATATCCTGGCTGGTCTTCCAACCAGCGCCGATGATTGAATTCTTGGCAATTTTTGATCCGATGGCCGCTGTCGTCGGCAAGGAGAACTCCTCAGATGTCCGGATATCCATCTTATTGGTCAGGGAAACCACCTCTCCCCCGTCCACATTGGTGATGACAATGTCATTGGAGCCGGCCTGGGTCAGCAGGATATTTCCAACGGTGGATAAATCATCGCCCTTGAAGACAGATGCCAGTCCTTCGTCATCCGTCTTGACTTCAATGGCCCGGCCGTCGGTTGAAGTGAGGGTAAGATACCCGGCTGCATCCACGGTGGCTCTGACACCGTGCTGGGAAGTCTTGTTGTTGATGGCCTTGACCAGGGAGCCGGTGGTGTCGTTTTTGGCGACTTTGACCCCATTCATTGCTACTTTGTTGATGTAGAACTCGCCTAATTCTCCTTCCCCAATGGTGGATGAAGTGGTGGATTTAACGATGGCTTGGGCGGAAATGCCCAAAACGTCGGAAAGCTTGTTAATGGAATCGGCCACGGCGGCCATGCTGTTTTCCCTGGAATTGCTGTAGGCGATTTCTGTTGCCTGGAGCTGGAAATTTTTATCCTGGAGTGTGCTGTAAATGGCAATCTCCACGATTCCGGGCTCATCATCTTTAAGGGAGAAGAGTCCTGTGGTTACATGCCCGATCTTGGTGGATTCGGATGAGGCAATGGAAATATTTACGGTTTCCCCGGAATAGGCCCCGATCTGGAATTTTTTATCGGTGAACTGCCCGGACAAGAGTTTCTGGCCGTTAAAAGAGGTGGTCTTTGCAATGATGTCCAGTTCTTCCATCAGCTTGTCTATATCCGCCTGGATGGCGGCCCTGGACTCTGTGGTCTGCCCGTCCTGGGCTGCCTGGATGGCCTTGGTTTTAATTGTATTGACAATATTGATGGATTCTTCCAGGGCCGCATCTGCCGTTTGAACGATGTTGATTCCGTCATTTGCGTTTTTTACCGCCTGGCCAAGTCCCATTCCCTGGGAACGGAGTGAATCGGCAATGGACATGCCGGATGCATCGTCAGCAGCCTTGTTGATTCTCAGGCCAGAAGCAAGCCTTTCAAGGGATGTTGTCAGCTGATTGTCTGTTTTTACCATGTTTTTGTGTGCATTCAATGACGACACATTGGTATTGATTCTAAGCGCCATAGTTTTTCCTCCGTGTAAATGGTTCCTCCATGTTCTGTTTTTTCGGGGAAAGTATTTCCTGGTTTTGACGCTGAATATGGAAATAATTTCCGCTTTTCTATGCTGTTTTGCCTTTGTGGTATAGAAAAGAGCAACAAGCATGCCAATCAATTGAGACAAGTGTTTTGTCAGCAGATTATGAATCCAATGAGATCCGATTCCTTTATTGACAAGAAGGACATTCTTGCTTAATTCTTCCGGATGGAAGAGATTTTCAAAGAGGATATGAACCAATGGTATAGCATGGCGTCCGAACTCCTGAGTTCGGGCAACTATATCGAGGCCATCTCTATTTACAGAAAAATACTGTCTATTCTTCCTGATGATATTGTCGCCCTGAACAACCAGGGACTGGCCTTTCTTGAGGTCAAGCAATATGATGAGGCAATGGAGGGTTTTAAACATGCCGTTGCCATCAATCCGAATATTGCCCAGCTCCACTATAATATGGGACGATGCCTTCATAAACAGGATCAGGCGGGTCGCGCCATAGTTTTCTATCAAAAGGCAATAGGCCTGGACGAGAACCTCGGGGCCGTCCTGAAAAGGGTGGGCCGTGTCAAGGAGGCGGCAGACTGTTACAGGCAATTGATGGCCCTGGATCCCAATGATGCCAATGCCCGGTACATGCTGGATGGGCTTTCAGGGATGGACCGGCAGAAAAAGGCCCCCAGGGAATTTGTGACCGGGGTGTTTGACGATTATGCGGATCATTTCGAAGATCAGCTGGTCAGGACATTGGATTGCCATGTACCTTCCAAACTGAAGCAGGCTTTTGTTTCGTTTTTGGAAAAAACAAAAAGATTTGAGGCCCTGCTGGATCTTGGCTGCGGCACGGGACTTGCGGGGGAGGCGTTCCAGGACCTTGCCGGCAGTATGACCGGGGTGGATCTGTCCGGGAAAATGCTGGAAAAGGCCCGGGAGAAAGGAGTCTATTACCGGTTGTTCCGGGCGGATATCCGGGAGTTTCTGAGCCAGGGCGGAGCAAGGGTATGATCTGGTGCTGGCAGCCGACGTCCTGATATACCTGGGCATGCTGGAGGATCTTTTCCCCCTGGTGGCGGAAGCCGTGGGCAAGGGGGGATTTTTTTTGTTTTCCACTGAAGACAACCCGGATGTCCGGGGGTTTTCCCTGCTCCCAAGCGGCCGGTACGGCCACGGCCCCCTCTATGTACAGTCAGAGGCTGCCCGGAGCGGTTTTGTAACCAGGACCTGCATACCTACAGAAATCAGAAAAGAGGAAGGCCGCCGGATTACCGGAAATCTTTATATCCTGGAGTGGATGGGGAAAAATAAAGAGCGCCCCGGAAATTTCCCGGGGCGCTCCTTGGTTTAAGGGTGTATCTTTACGTCTGTTGCATTACTGGAGCAGGCTCAAAACGTTCTGTGAGCTGGCATTGGCCTGGCTCATGGCAAAGGTGCCGGCCTGTGACAGGATCTGCATCTTGGTAAAGTTGGATGATTCTTCGGCGAAGTCAACGTCTCTGATGGTTGATTCCGCGGAGAACACGTTCACCCGTGTGGTTGAAATGTTGGCGATGGTGGAGCTGAGCTGGTTTTGTACGGAACCCAGATCCGCCCGGATCTTGTCCAGATCCTTTAAGGTGGCGTCGGCCACGGCGATGGCGATCTGGGCGCTTTCCTGGGTCAGTACGTCCACATCGGAGAACCGGTTGGTTTCGGAATCCGTCAGCTCAGCAGCAGCTGAATTGCTGCCTGCATTGGCGGTAAGTTTACTGCCGTCGGCAATAACGGAGCCGCCCTTCAGGGTCATGGCCTCGGCCAGCACATTGGAGCCGCCCGTAGTAATGGCCTCATCCAGTTCCTGACCCGCTTCATACACCATGCCGTTATCGGCAGTGATGTCGGTGGTCAGGTAGGTGCCGGCCGCGATCACGGATCCGGCCGCCAGGGTGGAGCCTTTCTCAAGCTTCATCTGGGTGCCTGCCGCAATCTTTTCATCATCGCTCAGGGTGACGGTGCCGCCGAAGGTGGAACCGTTGCTCAGCATGGATCGGTTGGCCAGCCTGGTGCCGATACCCAGGGTAAATGCGTCCTTGATGACGTCCATATCCTGTTTCAACTGGGCATCTCCACCAATGGTGGACCCGGCCTTGATAAAGGTGCTGGTCAGCTCAATTGTGGAGCCTGCACCAAAGTCCTGGTCTTTTTTGACGTTGAGATTTCCGGTCAGCTGAAGGTTGCCGTGGAAGACGGAACCTTCTCGGAGTATACTGGTGGCCGCCAGAATGGAGCCTGTGCCCAGTGTGATCTCTTTTTGGATGTTATCCATATCTGCCGTCAGGGTGGACGCTTTGGCCAGGGTCAGCTCTGTCTTGACATCCGAGCCTGCGGCAAAAATGGTCCCTTCTGCATAACTGGATCCGGTCTTGGCGGCTATTCCGGCCCCGCTTGTAACCGTGTTGTTTTTCAGGGTGATGTCTGCCGCGATTTGGGAGTCCGCTTTCAGGGAGGTCCCGTCAGCCAGCATGGATCCTTGCTTGGCTGTAACGTCTGCCGATAGCGTGGCCGCACTTCTCAGGGTAATGTCAATGCCGATGGTGGAGCCGGAACCCAGTGTGGTGCCTCCGGCCAGGATGGTGCCTACCTTGGCCGTGATATCAGTGGTCCCGGACAGGGTCTGATCCGCTGCCAGGGTAATATCGGCATAAACCGTGGAGCCTGAAGCCAGGGTAGTTCCATTGGCCAAGGTGCTGTTTGCAGCTGCATCAATACCATTCCCGGATGTGGTTACAGAATTAAGAAGAACCACGTCCTGTGACAGATATACACCGCTTCCCACTACTCCAAAGGTGGTGGTACCGTCCACGTCTGTGATAATCTGGCCTGAAGAAAGATAGGTTCCTGCCTTCAGAAGCGTTCCAGCGCCAATAACCGTGCCGGAAATCAGTGAACTGGTGGCCGTAAGTTCCCCGGTCTGCAGGATTTCGGTTGCCTGGTTTTCTGCCGTTGTCGTGCCGTTACCCAGGATCGTGCCGGTCTTGAGGATGGTTCCACTGGCGCCGAGTGTGCTGTCAGATTCGGTGGCCTCGGTGGTTTCCACGATAATGCCGTTATTGCCGCCCAGATCGGTGGATTTCCCGAGAACGGATCCGGCCGCCAGGGTGGAGTCTGCCTTTATGTCGCTGTCGCTTACAGTGATATCGGTCTGTTCGATACTCACATCCGTGCCAACCAGTATTGTGTCTTTGGCCAGGACAGTGCCTGCTGCCAGGGCTGATCCGGATTTGATATCACCTTCGGCAGTGGTGGTTCCTGTGGCTTCGACCACGGTTTCGCCTCCAAGGGCCGTGCCGTTTCCGATCACGGAACCGGCTCCCAGCACTGAGTTTGTCTTCAGGCTTGAGTAAACCCCGGCAGAGCCTACGGCGGTTGTGCTGCCGGTGGTGGCTTTGGCCGTGACATCCCCGAAAATGGTGCCCTGGAACTCAATGATGGAGTCTGCGCCCAGAACGGAATTGGCCGCCACTGTGGAATCCTGGGTGGTGACAATGTCATCCGTAAAGGCGACGCTGGCCACGATGTCCTGGTTGGTGTTCCAGCCGCCGCCGAGGATTGAATTCCTGGCAAGCTTTGAGCCGACTTCTGCCATGGAAGAAGAGGTGAACTCCTCGGATGCCCCGATGTCCATTTTGTTGGTCAGGGTGACCACATCCCCGCCGTTCACATTGGTGATGATAATGTCATTGGAACCGGCCTGGTTCAGTTTGATTTCCCCGATGGTGGACATATCCTGGCCCTTGAATACGGAAGCAAGTCCCGCATCATCTGCTTTGACCTCAATAGCCCTGCCGTCACTTGATTTCAGTGTCAGAAAACCGCCGGCAACTGTGGCCAGCACTCCGTGCTGGGAGGTTTTGGCGTTGATGGCCTTGACCAGGGAGCCGTCCGAATCATTATCCTTGACATTGACGCCGTTCATGACAATGCCGTTGATGGAAAATTCGCTCAGGGTGCCCGCGCCAACGGTGGAAGCCGTTGTGGACTTGACATCTGCCTGGGCTGTGATGCCCAGGACATCGGTCAGTTTGTTGATGGCGTCTGCCACGGCAGCCATGGAGTTTTCCCGTGAGTTGTTGTACTTCACGTCGGTTGCTTCGATCTGGTAGTTCTCATCCTGGAGCATACTGTAAATGGCAAGCTCAACCGTTCCGGCCTTGTTGCCTGCCAGGGAAAGGGTTCCCGTGGTGACATGACCGATTTTGTTGGACTCGGATGAGGCAATGGAGATGTTAACGGTTTCACCGGAGTAGGCCCCGATCTGGAACCGTTTGTCGGTGAACTGACCGGACAGAAGTTTCTGGCCGTTGAAAGAGGTGGTTCTGGCAATGGTGTCCAGCTCTTCCATCAGCTTGTCAATATCTGCCTGGATGGCGGCCCTGGACTCGGTGGTCTGGCCGTCCTGGGCTGCCTGGATGGATTTGGTTTTAATGGTGTTGACGATATTGATGGACTCGTCCAGGGCCGCATCCGCGGTCTGAACGATATTGATACCGTCGTTTGCGTTTTTGATCGCCTGGCCAAGGCCCATACCCTGGGAGCGGAGTGAATCGGCAATGGACATGCCGGACGCATCGTCGGCCGCCTTGTTGATTCTCAAACCCGACGAAAGCCTTTCAAGGGATGTTGAAAGTGCGTTGTCGGTTTTAATCATGTTTTTGTGGGCATTTAATGCGGACACATTGGTGTTGATTCTAAGAGCCATGTTTATTCCTCCATGTAGATTGTATCCGGGAATCCTTTCCCGGACATTTGGATCTGTTTCGTTTTAAATTGTTTTTATTGGGTCAAAAAATTAAAGAGTTTCCTCCGTTTTTATTGTTTCACCTCCTTTCAACGGAATAATCTTGCTTAACAAGTAGTATCGGTCTGAATAGGGGATTCTTTAAAAGAATATTTATGGTTTGCCTTTTTTTAGAGCCGTGGGATATAGTAGAATGTTGAACAGCAATCATGCAAGTCAGAACGGAGAGACCCATGTTAGAAACCAAGTCCCCTTATTTTGATCAGAACATGGTTTTATTGGAAAAAAATCATCCCATGGCATTCGAGGTTGTATGCCGACACCTGGAAAATGGCGAGGGTAAGGGAATAGAGGTGGTTACGGCCCCAAACGGGAGGCTGAATCTCAAGGCAACTCTTTTGGAAGCCCAGCCCATCCTGATCCATGACTCCAAAGAACCTGGGCGGGAAGCCGGTATTTTTCTGTCCATGGTCCCGGAAAATTCCACCGGTGTTGTCCTGATGTTCGGCATGGGATTGGGGTATTCGGTTATGGAATTACTGAGAAAAAGAAGGAAAATTCAGTATCTGGTCGTATTTGAATTGAATGTGGAGTTCTTTGCCCATGCCCTGAAGCTTATGGATCTTGCAGAAACCTTGAGTGACGGGCGCCTGATTATTTGTCTGGAAAAGCCAGGAAATCTATCGGAAGTCATGGCTCCGGTCCACAGGGCCCTGATGCTGGAAGACATCCATACCTTAACCCTGACCAGTTGTTCAAGGATTAACAGGGAATACGAAGAACTGGCTCCTATCGTGGCAGACTATATATCTGCCTTTAATTCAGAAGGGAACACAAAACTGACTCATGGTCGGACCTTTATCGAGAACCGGCTCAAGCACTTGACCTCCATGCACCATGACAGAAAACTGGAGGAGCTGGACGGCAGATTCAGGAATGTGCCGGCAATCATCATCGCTGCCGGCCCGTCCCTTGATAAAAACATTGATCAGATCCGTCAGGCAGAGGGTAAGGCCGTCATAATCAGTGTTGATTCGGCTTTGCCGGCATTGCTGGACAAGGGAATTGTTCCGCATTTTGTTACCTCCATTGATTATAATTGGATGACATGGAAAAAAATTGCCGGGGTTGCTGCCAATCCTGCCTGCAGAGAAACCAACCTGATTTGTACAACCTGGGTAACGGATCGGGTGCCCAAACGATTCCCGGCAAAAAATGTGTTCTGGGCCTATAGCCGGAATGCTCTGGAGAATTGGATCAACGGGATGATGGGAGGCAAGGTCAGCATCGGAGGTGCAGGAACCGTTGCCCATCTTAATTTTGTTTCCGCCAACCTGATGGGGTGTGATCCCATCATCTTTATAGGGCAGGACCTTGCCTTTTCAAATCGGAAAGGGCATTCGAACAATGTTGTGCTTTCCAGTAATGAAAAGGTCAAAAATCAGCTGGAAACCGGCCAGGACATATTCTGGGTGAAGGGAAACGTGGAAGCCAAGGTTCCAACCAGCCGCCAAATGAATGGGTACCAACGCACCTTTGAAAAAATGATCCAGGAATCAGAAAATTGTGTGATCAACGCCACCGAGGGAGGCGTTTTTATTGAGGGGGCTGAACATATGCCCTTGGTAAAGGCCATTGACAAGTACTGCAAAGAGGAATTCTCCGTCAAAATCGAAGATTTGATGAATCCTCCGGTTTTGACAGCAGCTCTGGAATCCGTTCTGGTTGAAATCAATAAAGCAGAGAGGGTGGTTCAAAAAGCGGAAAAGATATCCGGGCCGGTCCAGAAAAAATTGATGCAAATGGAAAAAAAGGGGACCAAAGTATCCTCTTTTTCAGAGTTTCCAGAGGCGTTCCGAGTCAAAGTTTCCGACCTGGACCGTTGTCATAAGAGAGCAGATAATATGCAGCTGTTTTCCCTTTTTGACGAAATAACCCTGGAAGGCCTTCGGCAGAATGAAAGGGAGAAAAAGGCCGTTGATGCATTGGAAGGAGATCCTGAAAAGTATTTTGAGTGGTTTTCACGAAGTGTCCTGAGGGTCGATAAAATCAACAAGATCAGAATGGAGAACCTGGCCTGGCTGAAAGAAAAGATCAATGAGACCGTCAGATATCATAAAGCAGAAAATCAGTTTATGGAACGGCTTGATGCAGACTCTCCGGATAAACAAATATTTTTGAAACTGGCTGAGCTGTACTTGCAGGCTGGGAATATTATTCTGCTTGAGACCCTTTTAGATCAAAGCAGGACTGCGTTTTGTGAAACCGTTGACTATCATTATTATCTCGGGCTGATTAATTTATACCGGGATAATTATGCAGCAGCCTGGGAAAAGAGACTGGAAATTTTACAATCAGATAAAAAATATGCTGATCAGCTTCATGGAAAAATGCATGAGGTGAGCACTTTTTATTTAAAACAGGCAATGTCGATTCTGAAAAGAACTGGAAAGTCAAAGGATAGAAACTATATTGGAGAAATGCTGCTTTTCGATGCAATCAAATCATGTCCCGATAACGATGAGGCGGCAGAAGAAGTCCGAAGAATTGCAAAATCGGATTTTGAGAGAGTTCAGCTGGTATTCCAGAAAGCGAATGGAGAGATTGACTCCCCTGAAAGAAAAATAATCAAAAACTGGACTATCCGCATGCCAGAAGACCCTGTTCTGGCAGGAGTGTTGGGAGAAAATACTGTTTGTGGATTTCATCTTCTTTATGGAAAGGTTTTGGCAATACAGGGAGATTACCAAAACGCGTTGGAGAATTACCAGGCAGCCTGCTCTGTAAGGCCCAATGCGCCGGATATTCATATAGCCATGGCAGATTTATGCTTTGAAGCAAAAAATTTCGAATCCGGGTTGGCTTTTCTGAAAAAGGCCGTGGAGCTGGATAGAAATTATGCGGTTTACTGGTGTAACATAGGCAACAATCTTAAGGCCGCTGAAGATTACAGGGGAGCCATTGCTGCTTATGAACAGTATTTCATGGCCCTGCCTGAAAAAATTGAGGTTTTAAAGGATATTGGAGATTGTTATATGAAGCTTGGTGAGCTTGAAGCCGCCCATGAATCCTTTCGGCAATATAAATATTTGTTAAATAAAGGATAGCCAAGGTTTTCTACAAATCAGAGGCACTTCAAGAATTTTGTATCCAACCTGGGACAAATTGAGCGGTTTTCTACAGCAACGAATTTAATATCTGTGCAGGAAAACTTTATGAACAATGATAAATGCCCAATATGTAATTCACCCGCAAATGGATATGAAGAGTTTACATCTCGCCGTTTGCTGTTCTGTGATTTTTGTAACCACTATTTTTCCTTAGATTACGATGTAACTAGTTCATATTCCATTAAAGAAGGTCGAAACAGGAATGCATCTAATTATTTAGAAAAAATAGGCAATAGATACAATTATATAAAACCTGTAATTAAAGAAGGATTTAGAATTCTTGATATAGGTTGTGCAGAAGGTGATCTTGGGGCTTATGTACTTGAGAGAAATAAGGTCAAATATATCGGACTGGAGCCCAGTCTTGATTTTAAAGATGCGAAAAAAAATCTGACAAAAATATATAACACTTACATAGAAGAACACAATCCGGATACCTGTTACGATTTGGTCCTGTTATTTCATGTTCTGGAACACATACAAAAGCCAGGAGAAATATTGAAAAGAATATTTAAATGGCTGGACGATAAGGGTACTATTATAATCGAGGTGCCTAATTCTTTATCAGGTTCGGTTTTTTTTCCCGTTGATATGAATGACGAGCATATCCATTCTTTTTCTGCAACCAGTATCGGTTTATTACTTAATTCCTGTGGATTTGAAATAAGTAAACTGGAAACCAATGTATATCAGAGTCCGGTTTACACAGATTCTATTAGGCTAACTGCTATGAAAAAGAAAGATATTTCAACTCGTATTAAAGAGTATAAAAGCACCCTTAACGTACTTGGTAAAAGTTTTTCTGTTTTTGGTGCGGGCGGCAACTTTGAACAACTCATTAAACCATATTTCAGCAAAGATGAAATCAGATTTATATTTGATAGTGACATCAATAAGCAAGGGAAAGAAATTTTTGGGAAAAAACTCATCAACCCGAAAGAAACAGATATATCACAGGTGGATACAGGTAAAATACTGGTGTCTTCAATTCATTACGGAAAAGAAATAAAAAATTATCTTATTCAAAATCAGGGAGTTGATCCAGCGTTGGTGATATTGATTGAAGATGTTATATCAATGCTGTCCCCGATAGATTAAATTGCAGTAGTTCAGATCCGATCTGACAGGTACCGGTTTCCCAAATCGGTATAAAGGTTGCGTCAAGGCAGTGTTAAATATCTTTTGCACTTTTCTTTTTGGTCTCAACTCTACCACTGACTAAGCCACGTGTTCTTCCTCGATTTTCATCTTCCCTGAGAAGGTGATCCTCCCCCGATATTGTAGACAATCGGCTAAGCCCTTATAATGCAAATTAGGGAGGATAAAACATGAGTTCACAACCAAGAAGAAAGTATGATCAGGATTTCAAAAGGGATGCCGTCCTGCTATGCGGGAGCGAGATTCACTTGCCGGATTAATATTATGCCGAATGTCTTCTCAACATGTTACAACTCGAATGTGCAATCATACTCTCAAGGCATTTGGAGGACGGCTTTTAATTGAATCCCCTTGCTACCTGTGATACATACCGTTCTATTACAGAGTCGATTTGATGTTCCTACTCGGTTGATAAAGCGAAACAACTCATTTCTATTCCTCCTGATCGGATTCTGAATTTGAAACAAACTGAAAGATATTGTCCGGAGATAAACCCGGTAACCCGGTTTCTCAATTCATTTAGGCCTTTGGTTTTTTGAATTTCTTGGCTGCGAATGAAAGTACGACTCTCACTATAAGGGAGGGCTGTATGTCTGGGAAACAGGCAAATAAGGTTATTGTTCTGCCAATGATCTGGCCAGGAATCCTTTTGATTCTCCCAGGCAGTGCAGGATCCTGGGGAAATTTTGGATAAAAGCATACGGAAGAGGTCATCTGCAGGAAGAACAACCCCGTAGAAAAGGAAATGATCTCCGTTTGCATCAGGGACGGCGACATACCCTTTGGCCTGCATTATCCGGGCATCACCAGGCATATCTACGCAGATACTTAGGACCAGGGGGCTTTGCAGGGATCAATGATGAGGACGACGATATCAGCTTTGGAAATCCCGGCGACGATCTATACGAAACCCAGGAGCATCTTTGAGGGTTTTTCGGAGGACTCTTTGACCGGAGCAGAAACAAATTTGTGGGAGACGAATTGCCTATAGGCTACGGGGATAAGTTCTAATAGAAACTATTTGTTACTTGAGGGGGGGATTTTGAATATAGACTATAACGTACTTAATTTTGTATCAAAACGCCTTGGCCATACCCTATTAAAACGACCACGAAAAAAGACTCCTGGATACGGATATGTGATTCCAAGGGCTCATTATTCACCATGGTTGATAGATAATGAGTTTCAAGAACTCTATGAAAAAATTAAAAGGAACACCCTTGTTGATATATATAGATGCTATGAATTATGGCAGCTTATTTCTCAGTGTATAAGATTAAATGGAAACGTTTTAGAAATAGGGGTATGGCGGGGAGGCACCTCTGCAATTTTTTGCAGCAGAACCTCAAAATTATCACCGGATAAAAAAGTATATTGTGCCGACACATTTCAAGGTGTGGTTAAAGCCGGGGCAAAAGATTCTTCATATAAAGGAGGGGAACATAGAGATACATCTGTTGGTATAGTAAAAAAATTGCTTTCCGAAGATCTACATTGCAATAACTATGAGATCCTGGAGGGTATTTTCCCGGAAGATACTGCTCATAAGATCAAAAACGAAGTGTTTTGTTTCTGTCATATAGATGTCGATGTTTATGAATCCGCAAGAGATATAGTTGATTGGGTTTGGAGTAGATTAGTTGTAGGAGGGTTGCTGGTTTTTGATGATTATGGTTTTTTCGGATGTTCCGGAATTACCAAATATGTTAATGAGCTCAGAGGATTTGATGACAGATACGTCATACATAATCTAAACGGACATGCAATTGTAATGAAATTGAACTCAGATTCTGTAGAGGAAGCTTTGTAATCAACGGCTCTTTCATTTGACAGACAATAGAGCTTTTCCTGTCAGTTATGGAGAATTCTATGTCTTGTAGTTTCCCCCTCTTTCTTGGCAGTTGCTTTTATTTGCTCTGAGGCCATGATAGCCTCGGGAGTGACGATACAGAGATTATCTAAAATTCTTTTATTGAACGGTAATCTCTACACTGTTAATGGCATCTTCACTGTACTTTATTGCCGTTTTTCTGTCATCGGCAACAGCAATTACATAAAATAAACGATTGGCATATGACACGGGCTCGAGTACATCCCCGATTTTGATGGGGCGTTGCATCACGAAATCCACAATCCCGGGCATCTCTTCAATTTTATCAAGTCCTTGAATGGACACGATCTTACCGGGTTCGTGAAAGAAGAAACGGCAGGATACATATTTTTTCCTGTCAGGAAGGAAGTCTTTATCTTCAACAGGCAGACCGCAGGCCTGCTTGATCGTGGGAATGACGAGATTGACACCGGTCTGGTTATAGACGATCCGCGTACAGAACCCGCCTCCGCTGAGACGGGAAGTCACCTCTATCACATAGACCTTATTGTCATGAAGGATCAGATCTCCTTTGGTGGGGCCGTTTTCTATCCCGAGAATTTGAGCCGCTTTTTCAAAGGCTTGGATTGCCTGGTCCTTGAACTCATCATACTTGGAAGGACTGTCTCCGCCGTCTTCAACAAAAAAAGGATAAAAATCAGGATTTCTGTCATAATTTCTATCCCCATATGCGGTGCAATGCAATTTGTTGTTGACCATCAATCCTTCAATGCTGATCTGGGCCCCGTCCAGATATTCTTCGATTAAGGCCATGCCGTCTGTTGACAATCGCCTGGCATCTTCAAAGGATGATTTCAGATCCTTTTCATTTGCAATGAACCGGACGCCCCGTGAAGCAGAATTATCGCTTGGCTTAATGACAAAGGGGTAGTCCATGCCAATCGAAGCCATATCTTTCACGATCTGAAATTTGGGAATCAATACACCGGTATCTGCCAGCATCTCGTAGCGGGCACATTTATTTGTGGTTAGATAGGCGGTTTTTTCTGAAACGCCGTTCAATCCGAATTCCTTTGCAATCGCGGCAACAACAGGGGATATTTCCACTCCCAGGGTGAGTACGCCGCAATACTCCTGATTGAGATTTTTCAGGGCCTTTATGGTCTCTTCCCTATCCTTTACACTGGCGATCAGGGAAATATCTGCATTCGTGAACGCCACAGACTTGGGGTTGTAATCCACTGCAATCGTTTTGATGCCCAGCTTTTTTGCCTCAACATAGGCGGGAACCTGGTCCGGGCCTGCACCTAAGACGATCAGGTATTTATCGTCACAAGCCATTATCCTAAATATATCCCCCCGTTCACGTTCAATGTGTGCCCGGTTATATAATTCTGTTCATCTGATGCAAGGTGAAGGCAAGCCTGGAGGACATCATTGATTTCCCCTGGTTTTTTAACCAGGGTCCCCTCCACCAGTGTTTTCCCCATCGGCCCCTCAAGTTCTTTTTTGGTCATATCTGTTTTAATGATCCCCGGGGCAATGGCATTGACCAGGATATTATCTTTGGCTCCATATCTGGAAAGACCTTGGGTCAAAGAGATAATTCCGGCTTTTGAGGTTGCATAGTGCAATGTCTTGGGGCCGCCGTACTGCCCTGAAACAGAGGCAATATTAATGATTCTTCCCCAGTTGTTTTCCGCCATAACAGGCATAAACTCCTGGGCGCAGATGAATACGGATTTTAAATTCACCTTCATCAGAAGATCCCATTCCTCATCGGTGATATCCCAGAAAAAATTCTGCCGGTTCATCCCTGCATTGTTGACCAGAATATCCAGGCGACCCAAATTATGCATAATCTCATTTTTCATCCTGACGACATCCTTGCGTTCAGACACGTCCGCCTGGATGGCCATCGCCCGACCGCCCTGGTCAATGATTTGATTAACCGTTTTGTCTGCCTCTTCTCTGGATTTCCGATAATTGACAACAACTTGGGCGCCTGCCCTGGCAAATCCAACAGCAAGGCCTCTTCCAATACCCCTTGATGCCCCTGTAATTAATGCAACTCTTTCTTTTACGCCCATGATTACTCCTTAACCATTTGATTGATCATTGAAACAATCGCCTTTACATCCAGTTCATACTTGGCGGCCAGGTCATTTGGATCCCCTGATTCCGTAAATCTGTCATTAATACCGATCCTGTATTGCTTAACCGGGTATTGGCTTGTAACAGTTTCAGAAACGGCGGCTCCAAGCCCATTGATTACATTATGATCTTCCGCAGTGATTACCCGGTTAGTTTTTTTAATCGAAGCAAGAATTAATTCCTTGTCAATGGGTTTAATGGTAGAGATATTAATCACCTCAATATCGATATTTTTTTTGCCCAGAATATTGGCTGCCTCCATGGCTCTTTGGACCATGATCCCACTGGCAACAATGGTTAAATCTTTGCCTTTTTTCAGCACTTGCCCCTGGCCGATTCTGCTGTTCCTGCCGGAGAGGGTTTCTGTTTTTGAACGGATCGTTCTCATATAAACAGGTTTTTTTAAGGAAATGGCCTCTGCCAGTAAATATTTCATCTCCCTTTCATCCGCAGGCTGCAAAACAATTGTATTGGGTATGGATCTAAAAATGGCTATATCTTCAATGGCCTGATGGGTAACACCGTCAGGTCCTGCGTCCGCACCGGAGTGGCTCCCGATAAGAACAACGGGAAGATTGCTGTAAGCGATAAGGGTCCTGTACTGCTCAATCGCCCTCATGCTCAGGAAGACTCCAAAGGTCGCTGCAACAACAGGGATGCCTGTGGATGCAAAACCCGCAGCCGCTCCGACCATGTTCTGTTCGGCAACACCAAACTGGAAGAATCTTTTTGGAAATTTTTTAGCAAAAAGATCGGTGCAGGTTGCACCGGCCACATCCGCGTCAAAAACAACAAAGTTATTATCATTTTTGCCGCAGTTTACCAATTCGATTCCGAAGCTTTCTCTTGTCGACATCATTGGCCGTCAATATCCTTTATTGCCCTTTGCAGTTCTTCCTGGCTGGGCACATTGCTTCCATGCCAATTCGCCTGATTTTCCATATATGAAACGCCTTTTCCCTTTATGGTGTCCGCAATGATGACGCTTGGCTTGTTTTTTATATTTTTAATTTCAGTAAACGCAGTCTCCATGGAAATAAAATTATGCCCATCACAGGAAACAACATTCCAGTTAAAAGAGGACCATTTGGCGGCCAGACTGTTCAATCCCATAACCTCGTCGTTGCTTCCCATAATCTGAAGTTTATTATAGTCTACAATGGCAATCAGGTTATCCAGCTTATGGTGTGCGGCTGACATGGCCGCTTCCCATACCTGTCCCTCATTCAACTCTCCGTCACCGAGTATGGTATACGTTTTATAACTCATCCCCGTGTATCTGGCACTCAAAGCCATCCCTACTCCGGCAGACAGCCCCATTCCAAGAGAGCCTGCCGTCATGTCCACACCAGGAGTTTTTCCCAAAACAGGATGTCCCTGCAGGTCGGAGCCTATTTTTCTCAATGTATGAAACTTTTTTTTAGAAACAACCCCCAGATCGATCAATATGGCAAACAGGGCAGGGGCGGAGTGGCCTTTTGACAAAATCAGGCGGTCACGCTCTTCCCACTGGGGTTGTCCGGGGTCATAATTCATTTCATGGTAGTATAAATATACAAGCAGATCGGTAATGGACAGGCTTCCGCCGGGATGGCCTGTTCCGGCGGCACAGACCATCTGTAGCAGATCCTTCCTGATCTGTGCTGACTTTTTTTTTAAAAGATCAATTTTCATATAATTTAAATACCTTATCGATGTCATATATTTCTTTTAAGTTGTTGTAGATCTCATCTTCAAACGCAAAAGAGGATATAATAATCACATCAGGGGATATTTCTCTCAAGTTTGTTTTATGGTAGATGGGTTTTCCAAACAGGGTTTTATCGATACTTTTAGGATCAGAATCAAAGAAGCCTTCAATCCGGTCTAATGTCCGGGGATGCAGTCCCAGTAAATCGTTCGCATGCTGGCCGGCTCCGTAGAGGAAAATACTTTTCCCCTTATTTTTTTCAAAAATAGTTTCCAGCCTGCAGATGATTTTTTCTTTCATTTGGTTCTGGTCAGCGGAATTTTTTTCTGAGGATTTTATCAGGGATTCCAGATATTGAGCACTTATCTTGCTTACGGGTCTTTTACGGCTGCTTTTTTTGGCCAATACCTGGAGCACATATTTGCCTCTGGTGTTCTCATTGACTTCTTTAATCTCCATCCCCACTTTGGCCAGCAGATTATCCATACTGGGAATAGTGTAATTGAAGATATGCTCGGGCGTATAGAAATAATCTGTGGGAAATTCAGCATTCGGTACTTCAATAAAGAGCAGACCGTCTTCTGTTAGATGATCACAGGCAGACTGCATTTCTTCAATCGGATTTTCCAGATGCTCTAAGACAGCGCAATATGCAATCAGGCTGTATCTCTTGTGTTTCGGTAAAAATTTTAACGGCTGATTATAAACAACAAACCCTTTTCTCTGTAGCGAGGAATTGTAAAAATCGGTTACCTCAATGCCCTCAACCTCCCATCCAAACTGATTTGCGATGGTTAAGAACTCCCCGGAGGAACAGCCGACATCCAGCAAGGTATGTTTTTTAAACCTATTTTTATATTTATTGATAAACTCGATTCGATTCAAATTGATTTTATGAAACCTTCCTTTTTCACCCTCTAAATGAAAAATTCCTTTATGTTTGTAATAGTCTGCATGATGAAATATTCCTACCCGGGGATTGATAAAGATCAGACCGCAGTACATGCAGATCACATTATTGAAAACATAGGTTCCCCCGGAAATTTTTTTGGTCTCCCGGAAAATTAGTTTAAAATCCTGCCCCCCGCATATGCAACATTCTTCAATCATTTTATCCATAAAAGTCTCTATTCTTTGGATCGAAACTCCAGATCAATTTTCAGTTGGTCAATCATTTCTTTAAATTCATATAGGGGGATGCATTTTTCATTTAAATATATGATCTTATCCCAATCAAATTTATCATTCAAAAAATCCATGGTCATATCTTTCCAATCTATTTTATCGGGTAAAAGCATTTGTTCTTGAGCGTACTGCCATAAAGATGTGCCGGGATAGGGTGTCATATGGTAAAATCCATGAACGGTTAGCTGGCCTTTATTTTTTAAAATAAAATCTCTTGTCATCAGAATATCGGCCTTTGTTTCACCCGGGGTTCCGAAAATAAATGGCGCATAGCATTCTATATGATATTTGCTGCACAGGTCTATAAGTTTCTGGTGATCTTTCACGGAAATCAGGTCCCCTTTTAATTTTTTCAACAACGAGTCGGAACCGGTTTCAGCACCGAATTTTAGAGTGTTGATCCCCATTCCCTTGGCTTTTTTTATAAGTTCTTCGCTTACCAGGTTCGATCGAATAAAGGCTTCAAATTTTATCTTTTCGTTTATTTTCCTGTTCACAACAGCTTCGGCAATTGCATAAAACCTTTTTTTATTCGCAAAGAAGAGGTCATCAAGAATGAGGATGCTTTGAGCCTGATACTCATCTACCAAAAACTCGATTTCGCTGATCACTCTTTCGGCAGAGTGAAATCTGACATTTCCCCACATGTTCTGGGATGCACAAAATATGCATTTATACGGGCACCCCCGGGAGGTATACAGGTATACATTTCTTGCTTTCTTTCCAATATTTCTGTCAGGGAACGACAGAGCGTCAATATCCTTGATATAGGGTTGCTTCTCATTTACCAGGATTTGATTGATATGGTGATAGCAGATCCCTTTAACTCCGGTCAGGTTGTCGTGGCGGTATTCCCCGTCGTTCATATAGATCCTTACCAGATTTTCCGCGATAAATTCACCCTCACACATAACCCCGATATCAACGGAATCCATAAGCGTTTGAGGGGCGGCGCTGATATGAGTCCCTCCGAGGATTACCGGAATGGACAGCTTTTCCTTTACCTTCTGTGCTATTCTTTCTGCAATATCTATTACCTGGGTTGTGGAACTTAGCATTAGCAGATCCGGATGGTGTTCATAAATCTCCTCTTCTTTTGCCATCATTCTGATGTCGACTTCATCTTGAAACACTTTTTTTAAATGGGCGGATAGATAACCAACACCTAATGGGAATTGATGTTTCCAGATTTCATCACTTTTATAGCCTACTGTAAAAATAGAAATTTTCATAAATAGCTCCGTTTATAAGGATCTTATAAAAGAAAAAAGCCTGTATGTATTTTATCTCTCGCCAGACTTAAAAGCTCTCTTTTGATTTGCGTAAAAATGGTGCCTATCCTCTTTTAACATTAAAAGCCTCTGAAAATAATGTCAGACTCAGGATAGTCGGGTTTATCATTTCACAGGGTGATTTGAGTCGGCTTGTATCATCCATCTCAGAAATGGAAAGAGCCAACCGGTAAAAATAGTTATCTTTGGCGATACGATAGGTTAACATCCCGATTGGGGCCTCTGCGGCTTTATCAACCCTGAGCGATAGAAAAAGTCCGTTGTCTCCAATTTCAATGTTTTTTTCGGTCATCCCCACGGCACTGGCCCCTGAAACCAAGAACGATACGGTTGATCCGTGATCAAAAGGGTCTTTTAGGGGAAAGGTCTCTGGCTGCATCCCGCCGTTATGTGACCTGTAGAATAATGAATGTCGATCAAAAGAAGAGGGAATCAGAGTGATATGTCCAAGTCGCAACGAACCGATCGGGATGTCATCCCAGTCAAGCTGATAGCTCAATTTAACCTCAGATTTTTTCTTTGAAATTGAGTAAAGCTTATGGACATCACCCATTATCGTCGGCACTCTCACGGAAACGACGATAGATGCGCCGTCATCCGTATCATAAACCAAAGGCTTGACAGGATTGAGGTCCGTTACCTTGGGTTTTCCAGGAGTCTCAAAGATAAGGTGGCCGGAATAAAAATCCGCCCCAAGGGAAATATCATCGTAATAACCGTGCGGAAGGGTCCCGATCAGGGGATTTTGGGAAACATTTTTAAACCAGAGACTGTCAATGGCCAGACCCCGGCGGCAGTTCAAACGGATGCGGATGGAATCGGTCTCAATGGTTAAATATTTTCCCTGTTGATCAATTTTTCCTGTGTTCAGGCTCGGGGATTGCAATTCGTTGGAATGACTGAAGTCACTTGGAGGCGGTTCTGTCTTTTTAGATTTGAATTTTTTTTCAAAAGCCTTCAACCGTTTACAATAAGCTTCCCATCGTTTCCGGGTGATATGAGTCCTAAAATCACTGCTCCACAGGTAACATAACTCTTTCCAGTCGTTCATAGATGCCTGGGATTTTTTCCCCAGAGCGTTGTAAATCCGCCAGCATGTTGTATTGATTCTCAAGTCATCCCTGCCGGTCACGGCCCAGCGGGTGATATTGTATTTTCCCTGCTTCTTTACCGGGGTCGGGCATTCTGATGATTCAAGATGAAGGGAGTTCCCCCCGTTTGCGTGTTTTAACATTTTCAATACATCGCTTGGGAATATCAATTCGAACCGGCTGTCGTCAGCAAGTTTTTTAAATAAATTTTCAATTCTTGCCCATTCACTCATATCCCCCAGAAACGCCTCGGTCTGAAAACGCCCGGGCCTGAAATCAAAGATTTCCACATCATTCCCATATAAGGGAAACACTCTTCTGGTATCTGAAAAATGTGTCGCAAGATATTTAAGATATTCATTCAATTCTATTTCATTGTGAGAATATCTTTGAAATTTCTGGAAAGAGATGGAGTTGTTCCATATCAACGCGATCCTGTTTCCATGTTGGTCGCATGCATATTGGGGATAATATCGCCAGTCAGGGTCCCATTCAGGATTGGAACGGGCAGGATTATCCCATTCCATAACAATTGCTCTGTATCCGGCGTCCAGATAATGTCGGATTAAACCAGAAGAGTAGGCTTGTTCATTTACAAGAGCTACAGTCGGGTGTGTTCCTAAAATTTTTTTATATATGTCATTGCCAATACTTAAGTTCTTTATATTGACTTGAGCTGGCACAAGAGGGCCAATGATTTGGGAGTACCCACTGCCAATAAACTCGCAAACGCCTTCATTTATCAAATTTCGCAGTTCATCCACCCATGAAGAGTCTATTTCTGCAATTGATTCCAAGGTGTACCCTGTCAGTTCGATTCCAATGGGCAAAACAAGTTTCCGGGCTAATCTTAAAAGCGGCCAGTAACACTTTCTTATGACTTCTTTCCTTTGTTCAACTTCTATGGATGAAAAACAAATATTGATATGAAAAAAAGCATACAAAGAAAGTGATTGCATTAATTCCTCCATCCGACAGATATTTTAGACAAACGGTTTATCCTCATAGCTCTTTATGCAATCTTCGGGTTTCGATGACAAGCAATCTTGTCAACCACCTTTTATACCCCTTTGAACATAATCAAGAGTAATTTGTTTCATCTTATCTGTAGCGCCAATAATTTCCCCCATTTCATTTTAATACTCATACAGGTTTTTCACTTAAAAATAGTCTGACACCAAATCGCTGTACTGAGTCACTCTTTTCTTCTGGCCTTTGATTTGGACTTTCAGGCGGCGAGATAAAAGATCTTTTTCCGCCCTGATTTTTTTAATCAGTCTTAATATGCTTTCCTTCCGGAATTCATCCGTGTTAACGCAAAAATCGCTGAGCTTGATGCTGTCCATGAAGCCTGCTACTTTGGGCAGGTAATTGACTGCGATGACAGGGGTTCCTGCGATGGCGCTAAATACAGCCGAGTGCAGGCGGATTGACAAGGTAAGATCACAGATTCCGTAGAGGCCGATCAACTCCCGGGGATCATAACGATTCTGTATGATATAAAACTGAACATCTTCATCCAGCAGTTCTGAAAATTTTTTGGCTGTCTTGCGATCATCGTCAAATTCATATGTCGACTGCGGGATAAATATATAGCTTGCCTGATCTTTGTGAGCATTCAGGCAACCCGCCAACTCATCCATGAAACTTCCGGTCTCTTCAGATGGCAGGAGTCCGTCTAAATTCCTCATTCCGATGGCAATTTTGTCTTTGTCCCCGTCAAACCGGATGCCTTCTTTATCAAGAATCTTTTCAATAATGACCGGATCACACGGCTGCGCCCCAATGGTTGAATCCGGGAGAAGATGAGTGGTTTTGGGAGAATGACTTATGTCTTCAAGCAGATGTTTTGAATCCTTGTCTCTGACAGTCACGATATCTGCGTTGTCAATAATCCAACCGGTTAGTTCCCGTCCCCATTCTGTTCTGAGAGGACCTGCACTCATGCCGTAAAGCATGACAGGTTTATGATAGACTTTTGCCAGGAAGACATATAGGGCAAGCAGTGGGATAGGGCCCCTGAAAATATCAATGGATAGATCAATCAACCAGTTCCCGGCACCCAGAATCAGGATGTCGGCCTTTTTTATTTCCTGTCTGATGCGGCAGATGGGTTCATGATTATCATCCGGATTCAGTCCGTTGAACCATTTTCCCATGGCCTGATCCCGATTCTCATATTCAATATTTTTTATCATCTTTACGCCATAGGTTTTTTCTTCCCATGAATTGGGATGACGGGAAAGAACATGAAAATTAAAACAGATATGCGGATGTTGTTTCCTTAATTGTTCGCACATTACAATCAGCGGCAGATCATCACCTGCATTTTCGATTCCGTAGGCACCGGCAAATAAAATTGTTTTACACGTATCCATAATGATCCACCGCTTTTGTATCTATTGAATCCAGAAGAATAACCTTATGCGTCTGGTATTGCTTTTTTTTAGACATTTCAAATCCTTTCCGAAATCAATGCTGCGATCCGGCGCGCGCCATCCATTTTGGGTATTTTTTTAAACTGCTCTGCCATTTTTATACGCCGGTGCTCATCGCTCAAATACCTGGAAATTGTATTGGCGAGTTCCATTTTTGAAACCGAATCATGGACTCCCATATTCAATGCTATTCCCTTGTTCACAAAAATGGATGCTGATTGTGAATGATCGCCGGTTAAGCAAAGATAAATTGCAGGAACCCCCATTGCCGAGAGTTCATATGCCGTTGTGCCAAAAGAAATCACTGCCAGATCTGATCCGGCCATAATTTCAGCCATATTCTGGACATCGTTTTGAATCCGAAAGCATTGCTTGGTCTTTAACAGCAGTTCATGGAGTTCTTCGTGATGTTGAAAGCCCTTTCCTAAAATGACAATGGCGTCAAAATTCTGCTGGACCATATCAAGTGCGGCAACCGCCTTCAGGGTCAGTCCCTCCGGATCACTTCCTCCCATTGTCACCAGAATCACAGGCCTTTTATTTTTTATTCTTTTGCTGGTTTTGGTGAACTCTTTTCGCAAAATCACCCATTCCCAGCCAGCGTACAGGACCCCTTTAAAACCGTCCCAGTTCATCTCCCTTAACTGGGGAACCGGAGGATAAAAAGCCAGATCAGCATCAAGCCTTCTGTCGCTCGGATCATCGATGGTGACGATTAAGATCCTGCCGGACCTTAAGTCTTTTAATACGTCGCTGGGCAGATCGTCCCTGACATCGAGAACAACGGCATCCGCTTTGGTTTCCTGAATGATACCCTTCATCCACTGGTGGTAGTTAAAATTTTCTGCAGCCCCGGGAGTCATGACGGCATATCCATGTTCACGGACTTCCTGGAAACCGATTTCAGCCGATCTCATGGCAAAAACGACCTTGCATCCCTGATTGCCCCGGAGTTCTTCGGCCAGGGCAAGGCATCTCATCATATGTCCAAACCCCACTTCATGGGATGCATCACAGCGTATTAGGATTGTTTTATTATTCATGGGGTTCAGGTAAGGGATAAAATGTCAGGTATGATTTGTTTATATTCCCACAGGCCTGCCTTTTTTATGGCCTGCCATTTTTTGAATTTTTCCTGGAGTTCTATATTCAGCAGTTTATGTTCTACGGTCTGATTGATCGAGGCTATATCCTCTCTTTTTTTTAGAAATTCAATTGCATCATCCAGTTCAATCCACTTGTTTTGCGGCCACAGATGATCATACAATTTAGAGAACATCAAAAAATCATTTTCCTCATCAACAGTTAACCTTAATTTATCTGAGACAAAGTGTGTAGGGGGCGGCGTTATCTCAACGATCCGGAGCATTTCAGGGTGATCTGACATGAAAACAGAACCCACATGCTCAAGGTCCAGAGGATTATTAGACCTATCGGCGATGTAAAAAAGGGATCTGGCGGAATGGACTCCCTGGCCTCCGAATGCCGTGCCCAGATTTTCGCACCAGGTCAGGTCTCCGTTGAATTTTAAGAGAGCCATGATCTGGTTATCGATGAACTGGGGATGGATTAAGGGGCAGTCACCCGTGATTCTGACATAGTAAAGGTATTCTTCGTTGCTGAGAATTTCTGTATAACGGGAAAGCACGTTGTCCAGACTGCCCCTGTACACATTCATGCCATTGGCATTGCAGAAATCTGCAAGGGGGGTATCAGAAGGTTCGTCTGAAGTGGCGACAATTACTTTGTCGACCAGTTTACATCGTGAAGCCCTGTTATAAATATGCCAGATTACAGGTTTTCCGGCCAGGGGCTTCAGCACTTTCCCCGGAAGCCTGCTTGATGACATTCTCGCCTGGATGATGGCGATTGCTTTTTGTTTCATTTTCTAAAAATTCTTTCGTATGTGTTTCAACGGGCGCAGCCCGTCTTCCGGATCAGCCCTCCATTCCCTATCGGAAAGTTCTGACGCGGCAGGCTCTTTTTGCCCATTCCCATCAGCAATAATACCGCCCCTGGTCTCATCAATTACGTAGCGTATTTGATCCGGCAGCCAGCAATGCCGTGATTTGTACTCGGCGCCTTTTCCTTCAAGATCCAAATGAAACTCAATTGTCCTGGCTTTCCACCTGTGTACGGCCCGGAACAGTACCCCCGGGCTTACACTGTGATCAGACCATCCCACAGAGTATTTTATTGTGGAAAGTACGGGTTGAAGGGCCGAACGGAGGGTTTCAATGGCCGCAAGGTTGCAGTCTGATTTCGGAGTCGGATAACTGGAAACGCAGTGAAGAACCGTAAGGTTGCTACATCCATTCTGGCAGAGAACATCTGCAGAGGATTTTATTTCGTCCATTGTTGCCATACCGGTTGATAAGATAATGGGTTTTTCGGTTTCTGCACATTTTTTCAACAGGTCTTCCCACAGAAGTTCATAGGAGGCAATTTTAAAAAAATCTGTGTGCGGCAGAAGTTCATCCACAGCTTCCAGATAAAAAGGGGTGCATCCGAACTGGATCTTTCTGTCATGGCATCGTTTTGCAAGATGGGGAAGAAAGGAGACCGGAAGTTCCCATTCCTTTCTGGCCCGGTGCGTTTCACTCTTTGCCAGGATTTCTTTGGAAAAGAGCTTCTCGATTTTAAATAACTGGAACTTTACGGCTGAACATCCAATTTCCGCAGAGGTATCAATGAATTCAAAGCAGCGGTTTAAATCCTGATGATGATTACTGGATATTTCTGAAATAAATGTAACAGCCATTTTCATCTGCTCTTTCGTTTGAATACCATAACCTCGGATTTAAATTCTTCTTTTATGCAGCCAAATATTTTTGAGTCAATTGCAAGACATTCATAGTTGGGGAAGAACCGGATGTAATCTTCCCGGGTTGTCTGTTTGATGACACCGACCTTCCCCGGTTTTTCTGCCAGTTTTTGTCCTCCTCTCTGGTTTCTTAAAAGCAGATAATCCGGTCTGCATTTATCCACGAACTTGGCATAGTTTTCCACAACGGCCGGTTCCATTTCCTGAAAAGAGAAAAAATTGACAAAAAGATCAACTTTTCCTCTTAGGCAAGGGATCTGCCAGGGCATAAGAACTGCGCTTTTATAAGATTTCTCAATTTCATCTATTTCAATGCGTTCATTTCCCCGGGTTAGTGAATATTCAAGGGTATGCCTTTTTCCAAACACCTCCTGCAGATATCGTGTCGCAATATATGCGGTTGGCGGGATATCAATATCGATATAGCAGTAGCGCTCAAAATTGCTCTTTAAAAAAACTTCTCCCAAAGTCCCGTACCCTCCGCCGATTTCAAGTACTCTCCGGATGGATGAGGTGTCCACGTTTTTTTTCAGAAAGGTCAATCCTCTCAAATAGTTCAGCATTGAGCGGCTATACCAGTTTTTACCGAATAAGTAGTGCTGCGTGGGATTGCCCACTTTGCTTTCACTGATATGGCTCAACCTAGGTTCAACATCCTGGTCTGCAGCAAGAAAAATCCGGTAGTCGTCCATGGCTGAAACAAAGTACTGTTCTTCTTCTTTTCTGTAATGGGGGACAAAATGGGTTCTCACATCCTCTTTTCTGAAGGATTCAATGCCAAATTGTCTGATATTTGTAATGACCTGGGCGAGTAATGAGGACCAGAAATTTGTGGGCTGATATATTTTAGGGGCTGCCTTTAAATCTGACAACATTACATCCATTAAACTTTGCTTCTTATCTTGGCCTGATTCCAGTTGATTTGCCATACATCATGCCCCTTTTTTAGTCTTTTTTAAATCTAAACAGATCATTTTAAAAATAACCATCGTCTTCTAAGTTTAACTTGAAAAGAGATTCAAGCAGCCATAGTACTAATAAGTATCGGTTGCTGCTTATTAAAATTTTAGGTTGTGGTCAGTTCTGGATTGGCGGCTTCCTCTATTAACAGGTTCTTTTGACAAGCATTGAATTTTAATATCCAAGAGTGATTATGAATTTTTTGACTCGTTCCTAAATAGCCGTGTGATGATTCGGTGGGAATACGCATTAGATGCCTCAATCACTTCTTATTGTATCCTATAATTTCTTTACTTGACAGAAAATGCGGATTTGTTCCGGAATTATATTCAAATCCTTGCCTAACAGGACTTCCTTTTTCTCCCACATTATTTATGGTCTTATCTCTGGTCGTGCCACGGAACTGGATGGATGGGAAGATGACATAGTGATCTTCAAATTCAACGGTAAGGTGGGAATCATCGCTGGGGCACATGACTTCATGAAGCTTCTCACCAGGCCTTATACCGATGATTTTCTGGGGGAGAGCCGGAGCCATGGCCGAGGCAAGATCAGTGATCTTTACGGACGGAATCTTCGGTACATAAATTTCTCCCCCGGACATGCGTGAAAAGTTCTTGATGACAAAATCGACACCTTCCTGAAGGGTGATCCAGAACCGGGTCATTTTGGGGTCGGTTATGGGTAAGGAATCTTTTTTCTTTTCAATAAACTTTTTGAAGAGCGGAACCACAGACCCTCTTGACCCCACTACATTGCCGTATCTGACAACGCTGAAAATGGTCTTTTTTGTGCCGGCAAAGTTATTGGCAGCCACAAAGAGTTTGTCCGAGCACAGCTTGGTCGCACCGTAAAGATTGATCGGATTCGCAGCTTTGTCCGTGGACAGGGCGATGACTTTTTCAACGTGATTATAAAGGGCAGCGTGGATAACGTTTTCTGCTCCCTGGACATTGGTTTTGATGCATTCCGTGGGATTGTATTCCGCTGCCGGAACCTGCTTGAGTGCAGCGGCATGGATGACATAGTCAATGTCGTTCATGGCCATTAATAAGCGGTCTTTATCTCTGACGTCTCCGATGAAATAGCGCATGCACTTCTGGTTGAAAAGCTGCTGCATCTCAAATTGCTTGAGTTCGTCTCGGGAAAAGATAACCACTTTTCTGGGTGTGTAGTTTTTGATTATTGTTTCAGTAAATTTATGCCCAAAAGAGCCTGTGCCGCCGGTAATTAATATGGATTTGTTGTTTAGCATAATTTTTATCACCTGATTTTGTTGAAGTTACTCAATTAAGTTCGCACTTGACATGGAGTGTGAAATATATGCGGCATTGAGCTCCGGCTGTGAAATATTATCCGTTTTGTATAGTGCATCCTGGTTTTCCCAAAGCACCCCGTTCCATTTTCCGAAAAAATAAATTGAATCATCTGGGTTGAATCTTTCTTTTTTTGTATTTATGGATACCATATCTACATTGGGAAGATAAATACAGTTTCTTTTGCTCGGGTATTTTTCATTTATTTTAAGGCAGAGATCCATCATGAAAAAACGGCCCGATATTTCTGAAAAACCTCCGTTTTGATGAAAGAATTTTTTATCGCTACATAGGAAATGATCAAGAATCTGGAAAGGGCGCTCTTTATTTGCAACAGGGAAGGTGGCTGCTAAATGCCTGTAAGCGGATACAGGCGTGTGGTTCTTATCCAGTACGAGTCCTGCGTGTAATAAACTGCCCTTCGAGTCAATGATTTTGGCTCCAAAAATTTTTGAGTTCCCATATTTTTGCATACTCTTTTTAATTGAGATAAGCCAGTTCGATAGAGGAATGATTCCTTTTTCCATAAAAATAAGCCTTTTCCCGGCAGCAATTTTGGAGGCGGTGTTCATCATCTCCGGAAGGGGCTGGTCATCTGTAATTCTCAGGCAGGTGACATTCCCCTCTAAAGTATTTAAAATATCCGAACATGCTTTGGGTATGTTCTTTGGTTCAATTAAAATGACTTCATATGCACCTGCATTTTTTGAATGTACTGCAATAGCCTCAAGCTGCATCAGCAAATGATCTGGATTGTCTGTCAAGGCTGCAATTATGGACCAGTCTTTATCTGTTTTAGTTAAGATTTTAATTGGCGGGGAACCCTGGATCTGGTTGGCAGAGACCGCTTTTTGCGCAACATCCGCCACGGCATCAACGGCATCCGTGCGGCATGATAATTCATTATTCAGATAGTTGTCTATGTCCTCTGTTTTAGAGAGTGTATTAAAATCCATATTTTTTAAAATGGCATCTCCCAATTCCGAAGGCGTCATTTGGACGGCAACCTTTAAATTTGAGAAAGAATAGGGGGATTTATACTCCATGTTTAATTCGAGCTGGACAAGCGGCTTGCCAAAAGAGAGGGCTTCAAGCCCTGTTGTACTTGGCCGAGTCATAACGCACAGGTCGCTCATGGATATCAGGTCATAGGTGTTTTCGTCATTGTGAAAACAATTTGTCCTTTTGAGATGTTCTTTGGGGATCGATGATAACCAGGAGTTGATTTGCGCCTGGCTTGCAACTGGGTGAAATTTTAGAAAAAGACGGTTTCGGTCGGTATTAACCATGGAGTCAAATAAAGGGATCAATTCCTGCGGTATAGGCAGCCTCCCTGAAAGCAAAATAAGTATGACAAAAGAATCCGTACAATTGTATTGCACTCTTTTTTTGTCTCGGATATTGTTTTTTTTCTGATGTGCGATTTCATTGGCCAGATGGGTATTGCCGACAGGCAGGATCTTCTCTTCAGGGGCCTCATAATCCACCAATTTTTTTTTTATTCTATTTCCCCAGACAAGGTTGAGAGTTGAGTTCTGTACATGGCCTTTAAGCCCGAAATCAAGACCGTAGTAAAGCCCCTCTTGAAAGGTAAGCACCGGTATATTGAATTTTTTGGCCCAGAATGCAAACATCTTTCCCCAGCGATTAAGTTCGTGAAGGGCAAAGCAGATGTCAGGCTTTGTTTTCTGAATCAAATTTCGAAATCCGATATATTCGACGGCGGTGGCGTATAAGGTTTTATCGATAACGGTAACAGGCACTGCGTTAAACAGATGGCCGGAACTCAGCGTTTTTACAAATGTTTTTTTAAGACGAAGATAATTGTCTTGAACGTCTGTATGGTCTTTATCTGATACACAATCAAATACATGTGTATAATTCAGCCCCAGGTTTATAGCTGTGATTTCTTGGGATCGTTCAGCCTGGCCAACTACATATTGGATGTCAGCACCTTGTTTAGCGAGCCTGTCCATAACAGGGGAAAGAAAACGGGTATGATGGGATAGTGCAATATAAACCAGCGCTTTTCTGTTTTTCCAGAAATCAGGCATTTGTTTTTCCTGTTCGGGCAAGCAGCATCATGATATCTGCTAGTTCGATTTTTTGTTTGTGACTGTCTATCAGTGCTTCAATCATATCCAAAAGCTTTTTGGAACAGCGGACTCTTTTTTTATTTCCCCTTGATGCCTCTGGGAGTTCCGGGTCAAAGATGATGCAGGAAAGTTCTTTTTCTCCCACCAGGGTACTGATGCAGGCGGAACAGGCCACAACAGCGTCAGCCATCATCATTTCCCAGGGATTGTTTAAATCGTGGAATGAATAGGAGGCAATCTGTTTGAGATCTTCCTCATAGATTAATTCAATTGTCTGCTTATGAGTGTAGCTGCCCCTTACCTGATCTTTCCCCACACTGAACATGAGATGGAGCCTTTTTCCGAAAGGTACGAGAGTCTGAAGCAGTTTTTTATATTCATAGATCATGGCCACATTATGGGGGAGGTATAGAACGGTCCGATCGGCCGGGATGGAAAGCTGGTTCCGGTAGTGGTAGCTTGCCTTTACCCCGTTAAGATGAAAGCCTGTGGCCACGGGAGAAAAGATGGCTGCCTCGTATAATGGAATCTGCCAGATGTGGTTATGGCCAAGATGGTTTTTCATATGCGCACGGCTTTCGGGACATCTTGTGATGACACCATCCGGCAGGGAGGGGGAGAGGGTCCATTTTATATCAAGGGGTAAAAGCTCATACCCAATCGAGACAATTCCGTGCTGCCTGGCCCAGAGAGTTGCCGAATGAAATACCCGCTCTTCCATATCAGAGGATCCCAGGGGGGTTGGTATCTGAAGGATGAGTCCGCAGGTCTGCTCCGGCGGGATTAGCTCAAGGGTGGTCTGCATGGCGTTGCCTCCCCCCAGATCATCCAGGAGCAGGGTGTCTGCCACGGAAAGACCGTCTGAAAAATATCCTTCACTCAAAGCTTCCCGTTTGACTGAAAATGCCTGGTGTGGGTTTGCAGCTGTTTTTGTTGTTGTCTTAAACGATTGGGGGGTTAACGATTTTAATTTGGGAAGAATATCTGAAGACGACTCTGGAACGATGAATATTAGGTCAATATACTGCTGGATTCTTATTTGGAATGTTTCCAGGAAAGATATAATGGTCGGGGTTAGCTGGTTGGATTGAATCAGCCAGAGTATTTTTTTGGTCGCTTTCATCCGGGCAGCCTCTCCTCCGGGAATTTCAGGTAAACCAGCAAGTAATTCTGATTCAATATAGGTTTATTTGGCGGTATGATCAACATAAAACAGACCTTATCATCCGTTCTGATCAAGCTCGGTAATCAGGCTCAGGAGGTGAGAGGTTCGGGAAGGGGTGGCGGACAGGGCAAATCTTCCGGCCTGGGCCAGGATCTCCAGTTTTTTTAAGTTCTGGACCTCCTCGGACAGATCAACATCCCGGATGGCGGAAGCCGAGGCGCGGACGTTCACCCGGGTTGTGCTGATTCCTGCGATGGTGGAGGTCAACTGGTTCTGGACAGATCCAAGACTTGCCCGGATCCTGTCAATATCCTTGAGTGCTTCATCTGCCAGTCCGATGGCCAGTTGAGCCTCTTCTCCGGACAGGACCTGGATATCGGCAAGGGTTGACAATTGGGTGTTTGTTACCCGGGTACTGGTATGCCTCTGGATGGAGTTGGCCTTTAGAAGGCTGCCTTCTGCGATTTCAGAGCCCGTCATCAATATCATGGTATTGGATAATTCCGTCTCCTGAATAAAAATATCTTCATCCAGAGACGAGCCCTCCGGGTAGAAACTGCCGTCTGTCCCGGTAATATCATTGGCCAGGAGGGTCCCTTTTGAGAGCAGGCTTCCCTCGGCCAGTACAGAACCCTTACCTATAGCCATGGGCAGGAGAACGGTTTCCCGGTTGAGGGTTCGGATGTCTCCCCCGATATCAGATCCGTTTTTGAGCATGGAAGTCTTTTTTAAGATGGATTCACCGGGCAGGATAAAATCATTTTGAACCTCCAAAACCTCAGCGAATGAAGCCTCTCCTCCTACGGTTGTGCCTGAAACAATAAGGGTTTCTGAATCATTGGAGAACTTTGATCCAGGATCCAGGACAAGGGGATCCGCCAATCTTATGGTCTCTAATAATTCCAGGGGCAAGTAGATTGAGGATCCCTGGAAGATCAGGGAATTGTCTCCAAGGGAGGAACCCGTCCCCAGGATCAGATCGGAATTGAGTTCCATATCACTGGCCAGGGTGACCGATTCTTTCAGGGTCATGTCTGAGAGCAGGGTGGCGTCGGCCCACAGGTAAGAGCCATACTGGATGGCTGTGCCTTTCCCCATACTGGATCCTGCTGCAAGCGTCATATCCTGATCCAGAGTCATGGCCGAGGCCAGGGTGATTTTATCGCTCGAAACCAGGCTGCTCTGTTCCAGGGTGCTGAGTCCGGCAATGGAAGATCCTGCGGCCAGGTTCATGGGGCTATTGACGGTAAGGTTTGCAATCAGAATCACATCTTCAGGTCCGATCAGTGAGCCTGTATTGAAGGAGGATGAGGTGTTGATCTGAGATCCTGCTTGAAGATCCATGTCCGCGGTCAGGCCCATGACCGCTGACAGGCGCAGCCCCTCGGCCCCGACAATCGATCCCTGGTTGAGACGGCTGCCTGCCGCAATGGTGCAGCCCGGAGGCAGGGTCATGGTCACTCCGGTCAGCGTGAGAGAAGAGAAGAGCGACACCCCGCCGGGCCCGACTGTCGAGCCCTGGAAAAGCCTGGAGTTGTCGGCCATTGACGATCCCATGGTCAGGGTCATGGGATTGGTCAGGGTCAGGTCAGCGGAAAGGGATGCGCTGTCTGGGCCGATCACGGATCCTGCGACAAGGCTGGTGTTGTTACCGAGAACACTTCCCGCCCTCAGGGTGGTCAGGGCCGTGGGATTCATTGCCGTTTGGAGAGAAAAGGCTGGGGTTCCTGCAACAGAGCCGTTGGCCAGAACAGAGCCCGCAGCAATTGAGCCGGAGGTAAGAAAAAAGGTGTTGACTCCGGTCGTGGTTTTGCTCCCCGCAAGGAAAAGGGGGCCGTTGAGCACGCCGCTGGTTGTGGATATTGAATTGCCGGATTCGATATAGGTCCCGGCAGCTAAAACCGTGCCTGCCGCCAGGGTGATGTCATCTCCGGGGTTGCCGGTCGCGGTGATCTGGTTGATTGTTGCGGTTCCGTTGAGGATTGAGCCGTCCCCGAAAACAGTGCCTGCAGTCAGGGTAGATCCGCTCTCCACAATATAGTTCCCAGTGGTCGGCCCGGTAGTGGAGATTACGGCCGTGTCCGCGAGGGTCGTTCCGGCCCCTATGGAGGACCCGGCTCTCAGAATCGATCCGGCAATCAGGTTGAATCCGGCCGGGATAGGGCCGGTGTCGGCAATGACAGCGGTTCTGCTCAGGACAGCTCCCGAGGTCAGGACAGAACCGGTCTGGAGAATGGAATTGGCCGTAAGGTCGTAGGAACTGGATATGTTGGGTACCTGGTTGCACCACGCATCTCCCCCCAGAATCGTACCCGAGGCAATCTCGGAGTTGGCTGCCAGAGTGGAGCCGGCGGTCAGGGAATAGACCCCAGTGGTGTTGGCAATCCCTGCCACAACCGCATTTCCGCCCAGGGTGGTCCCGGAAGCAATGACAGATCCGGCCCTGAGAACAGAGTTCGAGGAGATCAGTGCGCTTCCGTTCAGGGGGCCGACTGCATTGATCTGGGCAGTTCCGGTCAGGGTGCTGCCCGAGGCGATCACGGATCCGGCCGCAAGAACAGAGTCCTGTTTGACCATGCTTGACGCCGTGGTGGCCAGGGTGGCGTCAATCAGTACATCTCCTTTGTACAGGGTGCCTGCGCTCACGATATTGCCGGCAGGGATCTGGGTGCCCGGGCCCAGGATGCTGTCTTTGGCAAGGATGGAGCCTGTTTTAACCAGACTCTCAGTGAAGGTCGTTCCTTCAGAGTTTACACTCAGGGTAACGGGCAGGTCATCCGGGGTCAGCACAACAGAGTCCTTGCCGAGGATGGTCCCCGGAAGTAAACGGGTGGTCTCCTCGATGAAAATATCTTCTTGAAGCTGGTCCCCGGAGATGTTCTGGTTCATTGTCCAGGAGGAGGCGAGAATGGACTGGGCAGCCAGAATCGAACCGGCCTTTACAAGAGCGTCCTGCCCGGTCAGGGTATCTCCTTTGATTTCCAGGCCGGCATCGGCCACTCCGATGGGATCTCCCTTGCTCAGATCCCGGATATCCAAAGGAGAAGCGGCACTGCCCTGGATGTCCAGAACCCCGAAAGTACTCAGGTCTTTTCCTCCGAAGATATCTCTGCCCTCTATTTCCAGGTCCGGGCCGGGCTCGACGAGGATGCCCCTGCCGTCGGTTGCGGTCAAGGAGAGCCTGCCTGCCGGGTCCACCGAAGCAACCACCCCGTGCTGGGCCGTCCTCTGGTTGATGGCCTTGACCAGGGCGCCGTCCCCATCGTTTTCCATGACCGTGATTTTGCCGATTTTTACATTGTTGATGGAAAAGGCTTCATCCGTGGTTCCTGCCTGGACTCCCGTGTCTGTGCCTGAAGCCACACGGGCCGAAACCCGGATGCCGGTCAAATCGGATATCTGGTTGACGGCATCGGCAAGGGCACCCAGGCCGTGTTCCGGGTCATTGTCAAAGAGCATCTCAACCGGCGTGATCTCATAATGCTGCCCAGTATATCTGTTCTGGATACTCAAAGCGGCAAGGCCTTCCTTATTTCCGGTAATTTCCAGTTCCCCAGTGTTGATATGGCCTATTTTTCCGGAAGATGACCCATCTATGGAAAGATTGACCACCTCATTGGAGTAGGCCCCGATCTGGAATGCCTTGTTGGTGAAGTTGCCGGAAAGCAGTTTTTGGCCATTAAAAGAGGTGGTCTTGGCAATGGTATCCAGCTCTTCCATGAGCTTGTCAATATCCGCCTGGATGGCTGCCCTGGACTCTGTAGTCTGGCCGTCCTGGGCCGCCTGGATGCTCTTGGTCTTGATGGTGTTCAAAATATTGACGGATTCTTCCAGGGCTGCGTCGGCAATCTGGACAATGGAGATGGCATCATTGGCATTCCGGATGGCCTGCCCCAGTCCCCTGGCCTGGGAATTTAAGGAATCGGCTATCAGCATTCCGGAGCTGTCATCGGCTGCCTTGTTCACCCTCAGGCCGCTGGACAGCCTTTCCAGGGAGGCGGAAAGGCGCCCGTCGTTTTTACCCAGATGGCGGACAGCCGTCTCCGCACCCGTATTGCTTTTGATACTTAAAACCATAATATATGCCTTACATAGCAAGGAGCGTACCAAGCTGAATAGCGGATGTTTTAAGGAAAATTTAGCGTTTCAGGGACATCGGCGGACCCGTGCCCGGTATAATTTTCCCAATAACAGGGCAGGGAACCCGGCAATAGTTTCGCCCTGCATCCTGTTCAGGAGTTCATGAATGGGAATGCCTGTAAAAAATAAAAAGGTGTTGACAAAACCATCCCAAACCTATAAAGTGCCTCTGTTTTTCGGAACCATCTGCGGGCCGTTAACTCAGTCGGTAGAGTATCTGCCTTTTAAGCAGAGAGTCGCTGGTTCGAGCCCAGCACGGCCCACCAGCCAGAAGATCTGAAAAACCCACGCGTCCCCATCGTCTAGCCCGGTCCAGGACACCGGCCTTTCACGCCGGCGACAGGGGTTCGAATCCCCTTGGGGACGCCATTTAAACGACAAAGGCTTTCAGCGTTTCGCTGAAAGCCTTTTTGCTTTTATGCACCAGTTCCGGCGCAGCAGGGTCCCCGTGGCTTGGAGATGAAAGCTCTTTGTCCGATGATGTACAGGGGAGTGACCACATTCGGAATGATGTCAAATCTGATTGTATCAGCCGTATCTGGCCTCTGCCGTGTCAAGTGAGATCAATCTTCGTTACATCAGGGGTTTCATCAGGTCAATGATCTCACCCGGTTCCGGCCTGACCGTGTGGTCCGGGTTCACTTTCCTGTGTCTGATAATCCCGTTTCGGTCAATAATGAATCTTGCGGCCATGGGAAGCTCCCAGGAAGCGTTGCCGTTGAACCGCTCAAGATCAATACCCAAGGTTTTGTAGACTTCTTTCAATTTCTCCGGGAGGATAAAGTCCAGATTCAATTTCTTTGCATAGGCGTTGTCTTTATCCGCAAGTACGGGAAAGGTGAGGCTGTTTTTCTTTACTATCTGTTTGGTGTATTTTCCCAGTTGGGGGGAAATGGAGATTAAAAATCCGCCCATGTCCCGGATCTGTACAGAAATTTCTTGCAGAGCTGCCAGCTCTATATTGCAATAAGGTCACCAGATACCCCGGTAAAAATTGATGGCCAGCGGCCCCTGTGCCAGCAGGTTCGCTGAGCGGACCAGATTGCCTTTTTCATCGGGCAGGGTAAACTCAGGAAGGGGCTCACCCGCTTTTATCACTTTGTCAGCGATACCTGATTTTACAAGGTTTGCAGCCTCCTCAAGCATTATGGAGACCAGCTCCGGCGGTCTTGTGGCAATGGTCTTTTTCTTTATGGCAGTCAGTTGTTCTTCAAGTGACATATTATTCTCCTTAAAATGGAAACCGGTTGAAATGGGTATGGGTGAAAACATGATTTTGAATATACGTTCAAAATAAAACCGCCTTGCATATTGTCAATGATATTTTGAACAATCGCTCAAAATAATTTGTAAATCATGGAAATGATGTATACTCTATCTTAAAATCCAAGGATTCAAATACAAACGAGGACCGGTTATGGCAAAATCCCTATTTGATAGAAATGAGGTCATTGATAAGTCCATTCAGCTTTTCTGGAAGAACGGCTTCAGTTTTTCATCCATGCAGCAGGTGGTGAAAATCACAGGTCTCAATCCCGGATCCATTTATCATGCCTTTGGCAGTAAAGAGGACCTGTTCCGGGAAGCCCTGGAGGCCTATGGCCGGAAAAGTCTTGCCTTGATATCCAGCACGCTGGAAGCGGCGCCTAGTGTTGGGGAAGGTATTCTAATGATTCTGGAAAAAAATATTCAGGAATCTGCCAAAAAAGATTACTGCAGTTGTTTTCTGGTCAAAACCCAGTTGGAACTGGCTGCCGCAGGTAACCGGCTCCATGTTCTGGCATCTGAAAAGCTTGGTGAGATCGAAGCTCTTTATGAGAGTTATCTTGAAAAGGAATTCGGCCAGCCTTTGAGCCGGAAGCGTGCAACCAGTCTCATGATCAATATCTTCGGCATGCGGGTGTACGGGTATCGGCAGGGCTCTGCTGAACGCATGCGCCAGGGGTTGCGGGAAGGACTGCCCTGGCTGCCCTGGTCATAGAGCATAATCTTGAGTCCGGCACCTGAGTCAATAGGAAAAATCCAGCCGGAAAAAACGAGCGGACAGGCCGCCTTTTTTGATCAAAGTAATTGACAGAATCTCTATTCATACGTATAGTTTATACACAGATCCGGTGACGGATCAAAACCATGCCCGAAGGGTGTGGCACCCGATCCGAGGCCGGAAGAACAGCAGCCCGGAGCTGTCCGGGTAAAAAGAGGTAAATAAAATGCTGACCGCAATATCCAATTTAAGCAATTTTACCGGATACAGGGTCCAGCCGGCTGTTTTACCTGAAGTTCAGCTGAATAACGATGATTCCTCCCAAAGTCAAAAGCCTGTTGATGACAAAGTAACCGTTTCCCAGAAAGAGGACTCCCTCAAGCAGGCCTACGCCCAGAAAAAATCAAAACTGGAACAGACCTACGACAATGAAACCCGGAAGCTTGAAAGGGAGTACGCCCAGGAGAAAGACCGGATCGAGAAAGAGTTCAGGAGAAAAAGTCAGGCCCTAGGAATTGACCTTTACGCCTGAGACTGGACCGGGATCTTTTTTTATCCATTCCTTCCCCTTGCCCAGAAACAATATGGACTTTATTGCCTTTGAACAGGCCCATTATGGGGCTGCAATTCAAAGGCTTTTTATTTTTCAAAAAATTCATTTGTAATAAAAAATTAAACTTGATATTTGCGTTTCAGTATCAGGTAATTATGGAAGGCTCAGGCAAAATGAAAAATATCATTGAAGTGGAGAACCTGAACAAGGCATACAACGGCACAATAGCAGTTGACGATCTCTGTCTGGCCATTGAAGAGGGAACCTGTTTCGGGCTTCTCGGACCCAACGGGGCCGGGAAGACCACCACCGTGGAAATCATGGAGAATATCCTGGATCCGGATTCGGGCCGGATCCTTTACAGGGGAGGAGACCGGGGAACTTCTTTTAACCAGGAAGTCGGGATCCAGTTCCAGCACACTGAACTGCTGGCATATCTCACCGTTGAGGAAACCCTGAAGACCTTTGCCGCATTTTATAATCGCCACCTGCCCATAGACCGGATCCTGTCCATGTGCATGCTGGAAAATATCAAAAAAAAGCTGAACAACAGGATCTCCGGGGGCCAGCGCCAGCGCCTGCTCCTGGGACTGGCCCTGATCAACGATCCGGATCTGATTTTCCTGGACGAACCTTCCACCGGCCTTGATCCCCAGGCCAGGCAGCATGTCTGGCAGATCATCAAGGATATCAAAGCCCGGGGCAGGACCATTGTCCTGACCACCCATTACATGGAAGAAGCCCAGGTTCTGTGTGATATGCTGGCCATCATGGACAGGGGGAAGATCATCGAAACCGGATCTCCCCGTGAGTTGATTGATAGTCACTGCTCAGGAATGGAAGCCAAAGATCAGAACCTGGAATGCGTATTTTTGAAACTGACCGGAAAGAACCTGAGGGAATAGGCAGATGGGAATGAAAAGAATGTGGGTCCTTTTTCTGGCCAGGAACTATGAATTTTTCCGGGACCGGGCCGGGTTCGGCTGGAATATTCTGTTTCCTTTTCTGATTGTGGCCGGATTCGGTCTTCTGTTCGGGGCCGACTCCGGCCAGGAGTTCAAGGCCGGGGTATTCCCGGTTTCCGGCCCGGCCAACAGCGCCCCGGCCTGGATGGAGTCCCTTGATATCCCGGAAAAACTCAAAACCTATTCCTTTGTAAAGCTCATCCCCTTTGATTCCCGGGAAACGGCCATGGACAGGCTTGTCCATCATAAGGTAGATATCCTTTTGAAAAACGGGGGCAGGGCGGTTCAATACTGGATCAGCGACTCCTCCCCCAGGGGACGGCTCATGGAAAAGGTGGTCAAAGAGGCCATGGTGCCGGAATCCCAATTTGCTGGAAAGGTCATCCGGCAGGAGATCCAGGGAGATCAGGTCCGGTATATCGACTGGCTGTTCCCCGGAATCCTGGGCATGAACATCATGTTCTCCGCCTTTTTCGGGGTGGGGTATGTGATTGTCAGGTACCGGAGAAGCGGGGTGCTCAAACGCCTCAAGGCTACCCCGGTCACATCGTTCGAGTATCTGACCGCCCAGCTCCTTTCCCGGGTGGTGATTCTCATGGGATCGTCGGCCCTGGTCTGGGCCGGCTGTGACCTGATCTTTTCATTCCAGGTCAGGGGATCCTATTTGGATGCTTTTTTGGTGTTTCTGGCCGGCACCCTCTGCCTGGTATCATTTGGTCTGATCCTGGCCTCCCGGGGCACCAACGAGGAACTGACCTCCGGGGTGATCAACTTTATCTGCTGGCCCATGATGTTTTTGTCGGAAGTCTGGTTTTCCATTGAAGGCTCGTCGGACTGGATAAAAACAATCTCTTCTTTCCTGCCCCTGACCCATTTTCTAAAGGCTGCAAGACGGGTGATCAACGACGGTGCAGATCTTTCCCAGGTATCCCATGAACTTTTTCTCATGATCCTCATGAGTCTGGTGTTCTTAAGCCTGGGTTCCTGGATGTTTTCCTGGACAAAATAAGCCCGGTAAAGCGTTTTGGAAGATTTCAAGACTTCTATCGTTTGTTTATGTGTAACCTCCATGTTTATAAAAACAGCGGAATGATGTATACTGTCACACTTTAAATTTAAATTGTTCCTAGTCTTTCGGAGGTGAAAAATATGAAACCGGTTGTGGCCCTTCTCGGCCGGCCCAACGTGGGAAAATCAACCCTGTTCAACAGGATCGTCCGGTCCCGGCAGGCCCTTGTGGACGATCTGCCCGGGGTGACCCGGGACCGCCACTACGGGGATGCCCTCTGGGAGGACAGGGAATTTACCATTATCGACACGGGCGGCTTCCTGAGCGAGGATGACGATTATTTTGCCTCCCAGATCAAGGAGCAGCTTACCGCTGCCGTGGACCAGGCCGATTTCCTGGTCTTTATCATGGACGGCCGGGCAGGGCTTTCCCCCTATGACCGGGACCTGGCCGATCTCCTGCGGAAAACAGAAAAGCCCGTATTCTACCTGATCAACAAGATCGAAAGCCACCGTCAGGAGGATGAACTGGGGGAATTTTACGCCCTTGGGATTGACCGTTTTTACCAGGTGTCCGCCGAGCACGGCATCGGCGTGGGGGAGTTTCTGGATGATCTGGTCAGGGATTTTCCCGAACCCGGAGAAATTGAAGAGGATGAAACCGCCCCCATCCGGGTGGCCATTGTGGGCCGGCCCAATGTGGGCAAGTCTTCCCTGGCCAATCGGCTGTTCGGGGAAAAACGGGTGGTGGTCAACGAGAAAGCCGGCACCACCCGGGATGCCATAGAACTCAGTGTGGTCCATAAAAATCAGGAGTTTGTCCTTGTGGATACGGCCGGGATCCGGAGAAAGGGAAAAGTCAGGGAGAAGCTGGAAAAATTTTCCATCCTAAAATCCCTAAAATCCCTGGATGACTGTGATGTGGCCCTCATCCTCATTGACTGCGAAGAGGGGATCACGGACCAGGATATCACCATTGCCGGGTATGCGGAGAAGCGGGGGTGCGGTGCCGTTTTTATCCTGAACAAATGGGATCTGGTGGACAAGGAGGAAAAAAGCGAGAAAGAATTTTTAAAGGACCTCCGGTACATGTCCAAGTTTTTATCCTATGCTCCGGCTCTGACCGTTTCGGCCCTGACCGGCCAGCGCTGCCATAAGATCCTGGGATTGGCGGCAAAGGTCTATGGAGAATACTGCCACAGGATCAACACCGGGACCCTGAACCGGATCATTGAGGATGCCGTATACCGGGAGGAGCCCTCCCTTCACAAGGGCAGGCGGCTGAAATTTTTCTACGCCACCCAGGTGGCTGCCAAGCCCCCCTGTTTTGTCTGTTTTGTCAACTATCCCAATGCGGTTCATTTTTCCTATCAACGGTATCTGAAGAACCAGCTCCGTCAGATGATCCCTTTGAGTCTGACACCCATCCGTCTCTATTTCAGGGAAAAAACCGGAAAAATCGATTTTTCCGGCAAGACAAAAGAAACCGAGCGGATTCGAAAGAAAAAGAGCCGGATCACGTCCAAACGGCAGAAGCTTCGCAAGGAACAGAGCCGGAAAAAAAGACAAAGGGATAAAAACCAGGCAGGGTAATGGATCTCTTTGAATCAAATACCCGGGAAGATATGGAGGGATCCGGCCCCCTGGCGGACCGGATGCGGCCCCAGAGTCTTTCCCAACTCATCGGCCAGGAGCATATTACCCGGGAGGGAAGTCTTCTGCACCAGGCCATTGCCCATGACCGGGTCTTTTCCATGATTCTCTGGGGACCTCCCGGATGCGGCAAGACCACCCTGGCCGGGATCATTGCCAATGAAACCCAATGCGATTTTATCAGAATCTCTGCGGTCCTGTCCGGGGTCAAGGAAGTGCGCCGGATCATTGAAAAGGCCGGGGAGGTCCGGCGGCTCTACAAGCGCCGCACCCTTCTTTTTGTGGATGAGATCCACAGGTTCAACAAGGCCCAGCAGGATGCCTTTCTCCATCACGTGGAAACCGGCCTGATCACCCTGGTGGGCGCCACCACTGAAAATCCCTCCTTTGAGGTGATCCCGGCCCTGGTGTCCCGGTGCCGGGTTTTTGCCCTGAAAAGCCTTGAATCCGATGATATCATAAAGATCCTGGAAAGAGCCGCAGCAGATCCGGAAAAAGGGCTGGGGATCTCGGAAGAGTTTTTTTCCCAAGAGGCCCTGGAACACATTGCCCGGGTGTCGGACGGAGATGCCAGGACCGCCCTGACCAATCTTGAAACGGCGGCCATCCACTTCCAGGGCCAGGAGACCATCTCCTCCGCCGACGTTGAAACGGCTGTGGAGAAAAAATCCCTGCTCTATGACAAGGCCGGGGAAGAACATTATAATCTGATCTCCGCATTCATCAAGAGCATGCGGGGCTCTGATCCGGACGCGGCCATGTACTGGATGGAACGCATGCTGGCCGCCGGGGAAGATCCCTATTACATGATCCGGCGCATGATCCGGTTCGCCACCGAAGACATTGGCCTGGCCGATCCCGGTGCCCTGACCATGGCCTTGAATGCCGGGGAATCCTTCCGCATCCTGGGCCGGCCCGAAGGGGACGGTTCCCTGTTCCAGGCCGCCGTATACCTGGCCACGGCCCCCAAGAGCAACTCCGTATATGCCGCCCAGAAGCAGGTGAGGCAGACGGTTGAAGACAAAGGATATGCCCCGGTTCCCCTCCATATCCGTAACGCCCCCACAGGTCTGATGAAGAAGATGAACTATGGTAAAGGGTACCGCTACGCCCATGACCATAAAGACGGCTTTATCCCCCAGTCCTATCTTCCCGACAATCTGGAGGGAACCCGGTTTTATTTTCCCACGGACCGGGGATATGAAAATACGGTTAAACAGAGGCTGGAAGCCTGGCTGGAATTAAAAAAAGGAAAGCCGGGAAAATAAAGAAGAGTTTTCCCTTCTTATCCATCCGGCCTCGGCTTAAATTCTTTTATCCTTTTTTTCAGGACGAATTTCAACTCTTCCGGGCTGTTCCGATGGAACCGGATCCGGACGTAAAGATCTGAAATCCTTTCCACCTCAAATTTCAGATCCGGCCGTTCCCGGCAGATTCTGGAGGCATAATCCACAGCCCCCTGGCCCTGAGCTTTGGGGGGCAGCCCTGCCCGGGCCAGGCGCCGGCAGAATTCAAGATAGGCCTTTTTCACCGGATCCCGGGAAGAAAAAGAAGAACCGTGGATCCGTCTTAGAAAGAGAAAAAACAAAACCAGGACAAGACCGGTGCCCCCCAGAAACAGGGCCATGGTTTTGGCTGGACTCAAGGGAGTGAGGATCCCCAGCCGCTGGAGAAGGGCCTTCTGGGCCTCATGGGAAAATCCCGTGAACCAGGCCTCCCACCTGAGGTTGATACTCTCCATCAAATATTCCAGTTTTTTAAAAATTGAGATCCGATCCAGGGAAGTTCGGGCCGGGCTGCCGTCCGGGTTCTGAAAGATCCGTTCCGGTGATACGGAAAGGGTGGGATCGATCCGGATCCATCCTCTGTCCGGCACAAAGACCTCGGCCCATGCATGGGCGGAAGACTGGCGGACGATGAGATGATTGGCATAGGGGTTGAGTTCTCCCCCCAGGTATCCGCCCACCACCCGGGCCGGAACCCCGAGCACATTCATCATAAAAGCAAAGGCCGAGGCATAATGTTCGCAGTATCCTTTTTTGTTTTCCAGGAGAAAATGGTCCAGGGAGTCTGCATCGATCCTGCCCGGGGACAGGGTATAGATAAAACCGTTTGTCTTGAAAAAGTCCAGGATCCTCTGGATTTTTTCCTCAACCCCCGGGGCGCCCATAGCAAGGTCTCTGGCCAGGCGCCGGGTTCCGGGATTGCTGTCCGGGTCGATGGAAATCAATGGGACCCGGCCCGGGTCCGGAACAGGGCCCGGCCTGGAAATCACCCGGTAGGTTGTTTTTCTGCGGATTTTCCACCGGGATCTCAGGGTATGGGATTGGGTGATAAGGGCATTTCCCTGGACCTGAACCGGAACATCCAGTCCGAACAGCCAACGGCTGTGATGGGGTTCCAGGATAATGGTGTGGGGAAAAAGTTCCTTGGATCCGGGGCTGGCCTTTGCCGGAACCCCCTGCTGCTCCGCAGGTAGCCATGATTTTCCGTTGAATTGTTCAAATACGATCCCCCGCCAGTAAAGGCCCCCGGCCGGAAGGGTTTTAAATTGGACCCGGAATGCAGTGGAATTGTCCCTGGCCAGACCGGAGACACTGCCGGGGGTGAGTCTCTCCGAAAAACCGGTCCTTCCCCTCCGGATATCCTTCATTCCGAACACTCCGTCCTGGAGTCGGGGAAAAAGGAAAAAGAGAAGAATCACCAGGGGCAGGGCCTGGCCCATGATCCGGCAGGCCAGGGCAAGGCTTGCTCGGAACCGGCCCGTAAGATCGTTGATCCGGATCAGGGAAATGGTGGTCACCAGGACGGAAAAGAACATATAGAGCAGGATCCAGAGGGAGTCGGATTGAAACAGACTGGTGATGATGATGAAGTAGGTGAGCAGGATGGTGATCATCCTATGGCGGTGGGTGGCGGTCTCAAAGGGCTTGACCGCAGCCATGACTGCCATGAGTCCCACAAAGGTGTTCGAGTCCAGGCGGGTTTTATAGGTGAGGATCAGGCCGGCCAGACCGGCAAAGGCAAGGAAGTGCCTGAAAATCCCCCCGGGCAGGGGCCACCCGGTTTTCAGCCGGACCAGCATATATCCCCACATGATCAGACACCAGGCATTGATCCAGAGGGGCAGCCCCGGGGTATGGGGGGCGATGGCAATCACCAGGGCCAGGATGATGGGAACCACATGTCTGTTCTCCTCTTTCACGGCCTCTCCCCTTCCCGGCCGAACAGGGCAAGGGCCCTGAGGCAGGTTTTTGTATGGGGGCTTCCCCCGGAAGGCCGGATGAATTTACCCGGCAGTTTCAGGCCAAAGATCTCCCGGTTCCGGTCAGACGTAAGAACCATGTGGCAGAGGAGGGAGAGCCTGAACTCAATATCCTTTACCGGGACAGCATGGAAATCCAGGATCTGGAACCGGTCTGCCTTGGTCGTGAAATCTTTGATGAACAATCCCTGTCCCCGGGAAACCGCTTTCCAAGCCATCCGCCCCACTTCATGTCCGGGCTGGTAAGGCGTCAGACCCTGGAAATCGTCGGGCCCCTGCCGGCGGGTATCCATATCTCCTTCAAAACCGTTTCCGCCTCCCGAGGCCCGGATCCGGCCCGGCAGGGGGGAAGGATAGACCAGGCAGCTCATCTTCAGGGGGATTCTCGCCCGGATGCAAAAAAGTCCAAAGGGGTAAACCGAATTCAAGGCCAGGACCCGGGGGGAGACCCGACCCCGGGCCGGGGCCGGGATCTCGACTTGAAAGAGGCTATTCATCTGCCGTTCTATGGTTTGGGGCTCATCCATACCCGGATTCCCGGGGAAATAAGATTCCAGGGAAAACCGGTCCCTTTCCTTTGAATGGATCCGGATGTGGAAGACGGCCTTTTGACCGGCAAACACCGGCGGTGCCGACACAAAGGTGATTTCAAGGCCCATCAGATTTTTAAACGAGTAAAACAGGGAGATCAGGGCCATGCCGCCCAGGAGAAAGACCAGGATAAAACCGGCATTGTTGTTGTAGTTGACAGAGCCTGCCAGCATGGCCCCCAGGATGGCCAGGAAAAGAATTCCATGCTGGGTGGGAAGGATTGAGAGATGTTTTTGGGTTACTTTCATGGATAGGGTTTCCGGGTCCCCGGGGAAGGGCAGGGGGACTAAATGGGAACCGGCAGTTCCGTGAACAGTTCCAGAAGCCTGTCTTCGGGAATCTCTTCATAGGTTTCCCCGGCCCTGAGCCGGTGGCCTGCCACCCAGGGCAGTACTTCCTGGAGGTCTTCGGGAAGGGTATGATCCCGGCCGTTAAGGCAGGCCCAGGCCCGGGCCGCCCGGGACAGGGCCAGGCCGGCCCGGGGGGAGAGGCCGATCTGGAAATTCCCGGAGTTCCGGGTAAAATCCAGGATATCCTGGAGATAGTCCAGGAAAAGATCTGATACATGGATCCGGTCCACCCGGTCCTGGATTTTCAGGACATCCCTTTTTTCCATACAGCAGTCCAGGGCCGCCATGACCCGGTCAGCACCGATGCCTTTTAATATGCTTTTTTCAGCTTTCCGGTCCGGGTAGCCCAGGCGGATCCGCATGAGAAACCGGTCCATCTGGGATTCGGGCAGGGGAAAAGTGCCGGCCTGCTCCAGGGGATTCTGGGTGGCAATGACAAAAAACGGGGATTCCAGGCGCCGGGTCTCCCCCTCAATGGTGACCTGCTCTTCTTCCATGGCCTCCAGCAGGGCGCTCTGGCTTTTGGGGGTGGCCCGGTTGATCTCATCGGCCAGGAATACCTGGGTGAAGATGGGACCCGGGTGGAAACTGAAACTGGCCGAATGCTGGTCAAATACGGACAGACCTAAGATATCTCCGGGAAGCAGGTCAGAGGTGAACTGCATACGCTGGAATTTGAGCCCCATACACTTGGCCAGCACCTTGGCCAGGGTGGTTTTGCCGATACCGGGAAAATCCTCGATGAGCAAATGGCCCCGGGCGAATAAACAGGTCAGGGCCAGACGAATCTGGGGCTCTTTTCCCAGAACCACACTGCCCACCTGGGAGACGATTTTTTCAAATTCCGGTGTCATCATGGGCGATCCTTTTGATGGGAACCAAATGAAAAAGTTCTAATTATAGATCCTTTCGGATCTTCCATTATCCCATAAACCGGCAGCCGGGAAAAGAAATAATTAATGATCCCGGCTACAACTGGAGGGATAAGTATGCCAATGACCAAAAGGGCGGGTATGTGCCCCGGTCCAACCTTCCCTATTCCTTTTTCAGACAACCGGTTTTATCATTTCCACTGACCGGGGATATGAAAATGCGGTGAAGCAGCGTCTGGAGGCCTGGGTGGAGCTGAAAAAACTTAATAAAAAAGAAGTGAAATGTTAGCGGCTTTTCAGGAAGGTAGACTATTTTGCAGGCCAATCAGCGGAGGCAACCGAAAATGGAATTAAGGAAGCGATTTTTTATATATAGGTTTCATTCAGTTGCAGGGTCGGTATCCTGCAACTGAATGATTCTGTTCAAAATGGAGATTATGACGTTCTTCGCCTTGAAATCGCGGCAGCGACCAGAAGGCCCGACCCAAGAAGCATCATGGAAGCGGGTTCCGGTACCGTGGAGGCTTCAATATTATCGATTTGGTAATATCCTGAACTGAAAGTCACAGAAGTAAGAAAAGAAAAGGTTTCGTCAAAGGCAATGGTCTCATACCCAAAATCCAGATCCAGAGCAATGTAAGCCGAGATATTCGTCCCGTCGGTATAAGTTCCTGTGACAATGAGATCGAAAACGTCATCATCTCCATACTCATAGTTCCATAATTCTGAAAGGTCGATGGATGTCAGATTGAACAAGGAACCATCCTCAGCTGTCAGAATCGTATCGGTATAGGAATCGTTGTAAATAGCAGCAGATCCTGTGTAATCATCGGACAAAGACCCCCATGAGTAGAAGATGCCGTTCTCATCTGCCGTGAGAACAAAATCACTTTCCATATACGGGTTAGCAACCTCAGAACCAGAATCAGTGGACAGGTCGTCAAATGTTAAAGTGGTCGCGTTTGCCAGGGGGCTCAGAATCATGACACAGCTCAGAAAAGCGAATAATAAAATTGTTTTTTTCATTTTTTATTTTCCTATTATTTTGAATTTGAAATATTAGATCAATTTGGCAACAAAATCGCCTTCATGGTTGAGAACGGCCCAGACCGTTTTGGTGCTGGGATCAACACCGTAGGTCCCCACTGCATATCCGGATTTCCAGGGGCCGCGTTTAAAGGTTTTGGTCCCGCCGGTGTTCAGGTCAACAGCATTGACCCATTCATCGTCTTCATTCCTGGCGGCAATGGCAAAATTCCCCCTCATGAGCTGGGAGGTGCGTATTTTCCTGGGGTTATAGGTAAGAGAGAGGGTGTATGTGTCAGTTTCCTGGCTTTCATCTTCACTGGGCAGCTGGCCGGTAAGATCACCATTATACAGGCTAAGGTTATCCGCCATCCCCCACAGTGTGAAGATTTGGCTTGCGGCATCATCCACCTGATCGGATTGGGCCCAGCCTGTGTTGACGGCTTTTGTCAGATCCCGGCCCACGTAATCGGTCTCGCTGTTGCCGTTTGTCCCGTCAAGAATTTTTGCGGTGGTTCCGGAATAGCTGTCGACCACATCTGTGTAGGAGTCACCCTGGGCGATTTCAAACTGCTGGCCGTTGAGGCTGTATCCGAATCTTTCCCTCAGGTAAAAGGCAAAGGAGGGGCAAGCAGAGAGGCTGACCGAACCGTAATCCTGGCCGTGGCTGGACGAATAAAAGTCCACGGTAACCCTGGGGCCGTCCACGGTGACAATATAGTATCCGACGGTGTAGAGTTCATGCTGGAGGGGGGTTTCCCGTCCGTCGTCTCCACTCCTGGGGGTATAGAATTTATAGCTGTTGGAGGAAGTGATGATCTGGGACACCTTGGCAGATCCGTCAGCGGTGTAAACCAGGGACCGGTGATGCATGTGGTCGTGGCCGCCCATGTAGTATCCCACGCGGTTGTTATAAAGACTGGTCAGGAACTGATCCCTGGGACCCGGGTTGGAGGTTAGGCCGCCTCCGAACAGGTTGTCCTTGTGATTCTGGCCGATGAGGTTTTTATGGGCAAAAACAAAGGAATGGTTTCCTTCAGGGTTGGAGGACAGCATGGCATCCACCCAGTCCACCTGGTCTACCATGTTGTCGTTGTAGCTGCTGCCGTTGTAATCGGTTCCGTCTTTCCGGTGAAACTGGTCGAGCATGACGCACCGGACATTGTTGTAGTCAAATGAGTAGGTCAGGCCTACCAGTCCTGAAATGTCCGCCGGCTGGAAGTTGGTAGCGCCATATAGGTTGGAGCCCTGTCCCAGTGTCTGGGGGAAAAGAACCGGAAGCTCATTGGCGGCGGTTGAGCTGGATTCGTGGTTGCCCCTAAGGGGAAAAAACCCGATGCCGGCATCGTAAAGGGCCTGGGAATGTTCTGCCCTTGTGGGCATGGAGCGCACCTCGTTGACCGATTCATTGTTACAAAGGTCACCTACCTGAATGACAAATTTAACGTCCTGCTGGATGAACTGTTCATTCAGGGCGTCGATAATTCCTGTGGCGCAAGTCATCTCGCCTCCGGGAGTGCTTTTCCACTGGGTGTCGGACATAACCCCGAACTGCCAGGCATTGCTGGAAATGGCTGCACTGGCTTTTCCCATGCGGAAAAAGGGCACATTGAGGGCGGACAGCCCAAGGCCGGCCAGTCCGGCACCGCCGTATTTTAAAAATTGTCTCCTATCCATGGTTTTTTTCATCGATCTCCTCCGAAAATTAAAATTAGTAATCTTTTGCTGAAAACTTCCATGTTTTGTCCAGGAATTTTAAAAAATCCAATGTGTTGCTTATTCATCTAAAAAAAGGGCGGTTGAAACTCTGAAAGCCTTTTGGGGCCGCCTTCAGTGTTTGTGCACCTTCTTTAAGAAGGGGAGCGATACACCGGGTTGAATCACCGGACAATCCAAACGGTAAAGCTGTGGAAAGGAATACTCCCTGATTGTTAGAATCAGATGTTGCGTTTACTATCTGTTTGTTTGGCGATTAGTATAAAACAGATGAATCCCGTTCATTGAGGCTTTTCATGGGGCAATCAGGGTATCGACCGGATTTATGCTTGGGAAGGGGCCGGGATCAGGCAAAAAGTTGAATCAGAGGCGTGAAAATCAACTCCTCCCGGCTGGATCGGATTCCAATCGGGTGACCTCAAATAAACCGTTTCGTATTTCAACTCTGGACAGATGGGAAAATCCCTCGTCAAAGGATGGAGGCTCCAGGCACTTATATGCCCCTGCCACCCCCTTTTCCGGTATTGCACGGTGTCCCCGGAGCCTGTTCCGGCCAAGGGCATCCTCCAGGGAAGAAGCAAAATAGTATCCGTGCAGTACAATACCGTGTTCCATTATTTTTGGGATATATCTCTGCCGGTCCCCACGGGTAAGATTGGTGTTGTCAATGACAAAGGACTGCTGAATCTCCAGGCAGCATTCAAAGAGCTTTTTTTCCCGGTGTCTTGTCTTGAGCATATCCAGGTTGATCCGGATATGGGTGTCGGCAAATCTTTCTTTGTAAAATGTGGATTTGCCCGCTGCCTGAATCCCTGTGAACAGAATCGCTTCCATGCCGGAGTCTTTACAAAGCAAAAGGATCCCTGTCAAGCAAACGGATCTGAATTAACCATCTTCAAACAATCAAGCCCGGGGGCAGGGAGAATCAATCCGGTCTGAACCTGAACTGCCGGTCCGGATCTTTGGCGGGAACTCCAGGAAAGTGGGATCTTTCCGTTACGGCAAACTCTCCATCCCGATTGATGGTCAGGAGAGTGGAAGACCGGGTGCCGTAAGTTGGGCTTTGGACAAACAGGGGCGACAGAATCCGTTCCCATTCGATTCCCACCCCGGTATTTGGAAGTTTTGAATCTTCGGGTTGTTGAGAATCTTCCAAAATTGTGAAAAGATTTTTTTTGTCAAGCCGGGACGGTTCTTTTTTGCGTTCATGCCCTTTGTCCGGATTCAATGCCTGCTCCAGCATGGCTTTGCCCCTGGATACCTTGGGCCAGTCCGTGTCCAGAAAACAATTGCTGAGGCCGTGGATTCCGGGACTGACCAGGACGGTCTCCCGGGCCCGGTTGGAGTACCAATAGAGTATGATATCCCGGTTTCGGATCTCCCCGGCCAGGAGGTTGAATCCATTGTATAGGTCCGCGCCCCGGTCCAGGATTTTGAGAAAATCCCGGATTTTGCCCCGGGATTCCAGGAATTCCGGAATGATACTTCCCCGGGAGGGTGCGTTTTTTCTAACCTGGGTGGGCTCCCTGTAATTGGTCAGGGCCGCAAACCTGCCCCGGGCGTGAATCCCCAGCCAGGTGCCTCCCTGTTCCAGATCCCTGCCAGCCAGGATGGACGGGGATTCATCCCAGAAATCCATGGGGGCCGTGGGGCGGGAGTAGAATTCGTCCCGGTTGGCTGCCAGGACCAGGGGCCAGGATTTTGAGGCTTTAAAGCTGAACAGAATAAGGCACATGGAGAATTCCTTGTTTTTTGCGTTTTGGTCTGCTATCAACCCTAGGTTGACGGCTAAAATGTAATGGTTCGTCCGGTAAAAATCAATATATAGGAAAATGAATATTAAAACGGAGGCATGATATGAAAAACGCTGTCATAGTAAGTGGTGTAAGAACCCCGGTGGGCTCGTTCGGTGGATCCCTGAAGAACGTTCCAGTGGTGGATCTGGGCAAGCTCGTCATGAAGGAAGTGCTCAAGCGGGCCGGCCTGCGGCCTGAAGCCTCTGGGGAACAGGCAGACTTTTCCCCTCAAACCCTTAAGGACCAGGGCAGGATTGATCTTGAGTCCGGAGGGTATGATTACGATGATTCACTGGCTCCGGTATTCCTGGACGAGGTGATCATGGGCAATGTTCTCCAGGCCGGCCAGGGACAGAATACGGCCAGGCAGGCCATGATCAATGCCGGTATCACAAGATTCACACCGGCCGTGACCGTCAACAAGATCTGCGGTTCAGGACTCAAAGCCATTGCCCTGGGGGCCCAGGCCATCATGGCCGGCCAGGCAGATGTGATTCTTGCCGGGGGGCAGGAAAGCATGAGCAACGCACCCATGGCCCTGTTGAAGGCGAGATGGGGTCATCGCATGGAGCTTACCGGCCAGGGACCTGTCCATGACCTCATGGTCTTTGACGGGCTGTATGAGATCTTCTACGGATATCATATGGGCATGACCGCTGAAAATATTGTGGACCAGTACGGGATTTCCCGGGAAGAACAGGATCAGCTGGCCTGCCTGAGCCATGAAAGGGCCCTTGCAGCGGTCCAGGACGGCACATTTGCCCAGGAAATCGTTCCGGTGACTATCTCTTCCAGAAAGGGAGACATCATCGTGGACAAGGATGAGCGCCCCATGGAGACCAGCATGGAAAAGCTGGGCAGACTTCGTCCGGCCTTTAAGAAAGAGGGCAGCGTGACTGCGGGCAATGCATCGGGAATCAACGATGCCGCCGCCGCCGTCCTGCTCATGTCCGAGGAAAAGGCAGATGAACTGGGCCTTGAAAAACTGGCCAAAATCAAGGGATTTGCCTCGGGCGGCGTGGATCCTGCTTATATGGGGCTGGGACCGGTGCCTGCCGTGAAAAATGTGATGAAACAGACCGGCATGACCGTTGGGGACATAGATCTCATTGAGCTGAACGAAGCCTTTGCCGCCCAGGCCATCGGCTGCATGAGGGAGCTTTCCATTGATGTGGAAAAACCCAATGAACTGGGTTCGGGAATTTCCATCGGCCATCCCATTGGATGTACCGGTGCCCGCCAGGTGGTTACGGCCATCCATCAGATGAAGAGGAAAAATTACTCCACCGGTCTGATCTCCATGTGCATCGGCGGTGGCATGGGGATGGCCATGATCATCGAAAAATAAAGTGTGTCGGGTCGAATATCTACCCATCTGCGGCGTTGCTCCAGGCGTTTGAAATCCTCACGTACAGGAGTACGCTCCGGTTTCAAACGCCTTTGCTCCCTGCACCTGGGTAGATTTTCAACCTGACACCTGGATTCGGTTCTGGTGGAATTCTAAGGGTAATCCGTATTCTAACAAAAATATACTGACGGAGACAAGCCGCAGATGTTTGCGTTGGAGGGAAAAGTGAAAATACTCGCATTGGAACAGGAATTAAAACACGATAAGATCCCTGAAGATCTACTTAGGGAGGAAGCAGCACGAATTTGGGAGCTTCAGAAGAATGGAGCAGTGCGTGAAATATTCTTCACGAAAGAAAAAAAGGAGGCAGTACTCCTTCTGGAGTCCGGGAGCGTTCAGGAAGCGGAGGAATTACTCGCCAATCTGCCTTTAGTAACTGAAGGATACATTCGATTCATAGTAAAAGAGTTGGTGCCTTACGATGGATATGAAAGACTCTTTAAATGATTGTATTATGGGGGTTCCAACCGTTGTTGCAGAATACTGCCTGGGGCGGCTTGGTCTTTCCGGTACTTTTCGCCGGGATCCGGCATGGGCAGAACATATGCCTTACGGGGATGGGAGAGAAAGGCAGCGGCAGGCCGGGCAATCTTTTTCTGAAGGTCAATACCCGGCCATCTCTGCTGAATTCTATTCGGAGACTCCTTCCCTTTTAAAGAAAGAACGCCCGGTGGGATTAATAGATGGTTACGCTGTGCTCTTTTTTTAATTCCAGGATCATTTCATCCACGTATTGTTTCTGCCGGGTATTGTTCAGCTTCCGTTCCAGATCGGCCCTGGCCTCTTCAAAGGATTTTGTTTCGGCGGATTTTTTGTCATAGACTTTGATAATATGGTATCCGAACTGGGTCTTCACAGGATCGCTGAGGCCATCTTTCTCCAGGCTGAAGGCCATGTTTCCGAATTCAGGAACCATTTGCTCCTTTGAAAACCACCCCAGGTCTCCCCCTTTTTTACCGCTGGGTCCCGTGGAAACATCCATGGCCACATCTTCAAAGGATTCTCCCTTGAGGACACGTTCTTTGGCGGCCTTGGCCTCTTCCTCGGTATTGCACAGAATATGTTTTGCCTTGACCTGCGCCTTTCCCATGAATTCAGCTGAATTCTCATTGTAATATTTTTTGAGTTCCTCTTCAGAGGCCTTGATTCCTGCAAGGGTATCGGTCATGAATTGCCGGATCATGAGGCCCTGCTTCACCCGGTCCAGCTGTTTTAAAACTTGGGTATTGGCATCATATTTCTCTTTTTTTGCCTTAAGATAGATGAGTTTTTCCTGGACAAGCTGGTCAATAAATTGTTTTTTCCCCTCTTCCGAGGCAAATGCGGTTTTATACTGGGGAGGAAGCTGCTGCATCCTCTCCGTCACTTCCTGGTCGTCGATTTCCAGATCCCCGACTTTGGCCACCACCTTAGCATGGGCTGCCGGCAAAAACATCAGGCTGATCAATATGCTCATTACGATTTTTTTCATAGGTTTGCTCCTTAGAATCAATTTAAAATGAGGTAGTATATACCCCCGGAAAGAGAAAGTCCCGGAAAATATAGAATTTTATATTAAAAAAATATCATTCAACTTTGGTTCGTTGGTCTGTGAATGCCCCATACAAGCTCGCCACAAATGTTGCCCCAATTGATAATGAGCAGGCAATTGTAATGCCTGCCCAACCGTAAAGATCCCGACAGGACCGGGAACGATCGTTGAAACACTGCCTCCTTCGATACGACCTGGGATGTAAAGAGAAGATCCAAAGCCGATTTTCGATGCCGGGATGCGATCTGCTATAAGCAAAAACAGCAAAGGCTGACAGGAGTATACCCCTAAAAAAAGCGGAAGAAGCCCCAGCACAAGAGAAAAGGTTGATGTAAACCATCCCATAAGATGAAGAGCAATATTCACGGATAATGAATTTTGATACAGAAAATATTATTAGAAAGTCCGCAAGAACGGAAGACTCAAAAAAAATCCGGAAAAATGCCTGAAAATCTAAACAGAGATAGACAAACGAGATAGTAAAAATATGGGCCATCCCGAAATCCCCTCCTTTTCAGGACCGGCTCTGGATTCCGGATTAAAATGAGACAATCTGATCAGTGAAGAAAGCCTGTCTGGACAAGGCTTTCGGGCCGAAACGAAAATTAAAAAGGCGCTGTAACATCCTTTTCCCGCTTTTTTGGCTTTCCCTGCGGCCTGAGCCGCCTCCCAAGTTCTGTTTTTTTTTCTCAATTTCCGGGGATTTGGGTTTACTTGAGCCCATATAAATGGTAAGAATTTCCAAGATTTATCTTGAACGTGATTGAGATGGAAACAGAAGACTAAAGAGGTGGTTTTATTATGGATATTCCTAGGAAATTGGGTATACTGATTTACACGGCTGTTCCCGCCATTGTCGGAGGCGGAATTGTCTATCATTTTTTTGGAAGCTTTGTTCAGGTCATTGTCTTTGAAATCCTTCTGGCCCTTGCTGCGCTGGGAATCATCAGCAGCTAATTCAGAGGTTCTTTTCAATGTGAGTAAAGCCGTATCCGTGCAAGCCCATTGCATGTTACGGCTTTACATGGTTTTTTAATCCTTGTTTTCCGGGCCCATCCATTGGTGACATTTTGGAACAGAATATTATCAAAAGAGCAGTGTTTTTCTTTTTCCTTGCCCTGTTTTGCATATCCATCTTCCTTCTGGGCAACCTCATTGCACCTTTTTTTGCCACCATCATCCTGGGGGTCGTGACCACCGGGATATTTAAACCGCTTTTCAGAAGGGTTTCCAAAAGAACATCCCCAAGGGTCGCCTCGATACTGACCTGCATCATCATTTTTTTCACGGTTTTCATTCCCGTGCTTTTTTTTGTCGGTATCCTGTCCAGGGAAGCCCTGGGATTATACAGCATGGCCAGGGATGCCGTTTTTTCCAACCAGTTGATTCACGTACTTGAGAATACCCAGGCCCTGGAGCGGATCAATGATCTCCTGGCCCGGGCCGGGATAGAAAAGACCGTCTCCTGGAACGAGCTGATCAATCCTGTGTCCGAATTGGGAAAACTGGTTGGGTTTTCCCTGTTCCAGCAGGCAAAATTCGTCACATCCAACCTGCTCAGCCTGGTATTCTATTTCTGTCTCATGCTCATTGTGGTCTTTTACATGTTCATGGACGGGGAAAGGTTTATCCGTTATCTTTACGACCTGTCCCCGCTCCAGGACGAACATGATAAAAAGCTATTTGACAAGTTCAATGACATGGCCGGTGCCGTCCTCATCGGAAACGGGCTGGGCGGAGTGATCCAGGGCTTTGCCGGCGGGATGCTGTTCTGGTTCCTGGGACATAATTCCCCTTTCCTGTGGGGGGTCATCATGGGGTTTCTGGCCTTTCTCCCCATTGTGGGCATCGGCGTGGTGCTCATCCCCACGGCTGTTTTCTATTTTTTAAAAGGCCATGCAGCAACGGGTATGTCCATATTCGTCTTTTATGGAGTTCTCTCCTGGGGGGTGGAGTATCTTTTTAAGCCAAAGGTCGTGGGGGACCGGGTGGCCATGCACCCTTTGATTGTTTTTTTTGCCATTATCGGCGGGTTAAAGGTCTACGGACTGCTCGGAATTATCTACGGTCCTTTGATCGCCACCCTGTTCTTAACCTTGGCTGATATTTATTTTTCAACCTTTCAATCCATGGTGGAGCCTTCAAAACAGGCAAACCGCCTTAACGTTGGGATGGACCGGTAAAGTTGATTGAGCCTGAAAAGGTTTTAAAAATTAATTTGGAGTAAAGAGTTAGATGATTCAAAAAGAGAGCAATGTAACCAGCATCGAGAAGGAGATGAAACAATCCTATCTCGAGTATGCCATGAGCGTTATCATCGGACGGGCCCTTCCCGATGTAAGGGACGGCTTAAAGCCCGTACACAGGCGCTCCCTGTATGCCATGCACCAGGCACGGAATGATTATAACAAGCCCTATAAAAAATCCGCCCGTATTGTGGGTGACGTCATGGGTAAGTATCATCCCCACGGGGACTCTGCCATTTACGACACAATTGTCCGCATGGCCCAGGACTTTTCCCTGAGATATACCCTGGTGGACGGCCAGGGCAACTTCGGGTCTGTGGACGGGGATTCTCCGGCGGCCATGAGGTACACCGAGATCCGGATGTGCAAGATTGCCCATCAGATGCTGGCCGACCTTGAAAAAGAGACCGTGGATTTTATTCCCAACTACGATGAAACCCTGGATGAACCTGCGGTCCTGCCCACAAAGTTTCCGGCCCTGCTGGTCAACGGATCTTCGGGGATTGCCGTGGGAATGACCACGAATATTCCCCCCCACAATATCAACGAGGTCATCAACGGATTAAAGGCCCTGATCGACAATCCGGAAATGGATATCCCGGAGCTCATGACCCATATCCCGGGGCCGGATTTTCCCACCTACGGACATATTTACGGGACCAAGGGGATCTATGAGGCCTATAGCTCGGGCCGGGGCATCATCACCCTCCGGGCAAAGGCCGAGGTGGAGGAGAACAAGAAGACCGGCCGGGAAACCATTGTTGTCACCGAGCTGCCCTACCAGGTGAACAAGGCCAAGCTGGTGGAGAAAATTGCCGAACTGATGCGGGACAAGGTCATTACCGGGGCCTCCTTTGTCAGGGATGAGTCGGACCGGGACGGCATGAGGATCGCCGTGGGCCTTAAAAGAGATCAGTTCTCCGAGGTGGTTATCAATCAGCTCTACAAGCATACCAATATGCAGACCAGCTTCGGTATTATTTTTCTGGCCGTGGTCAATAACCGTCCCGAGCTGCTTACCCTCAAGGAGATCCTGAATTATTTTATTGAACACCGGAAAAACGTGATCGTCCGGAGGACCCGGTTTGATCTGAACAAGGCGGAGGAAAGGGCCCATATCCTGGAAGGCCTGAAAATCGCCCTGGACAACCTGGACGAGGTGGTGGCCCTGATCCGGGCATCCAAATCCCCGGAAGAAGCCAAGACCGGATTGATGGAAACCTTTGACCTGAGCATGGTCCAGGCCCAGGCCATTCTGGATATGAGGCTCCAGAGGCTCACCGGTCTTGAAAGGGAAAAAATCAACTCCGAATATGAAGAGCTGCTCAAGGCCATTGCCTGGTTCAAGGAGATCCTTTCCAGTGAAACCGTGGTCCGGGGATTGATCAAGGATGAACTCACCGAACTGGAGGAAGAGTACGGGGATGAGAGGCGGACCCGGATCGTAGAGAGCACGGCCGACATCAGCATCGAAGATCTGATTGCCGAGGAAGACATGGTGGTAACCGTGACCCGGAGCGGATACATCAAGCGGAATCCCGTGACCCTCTATGCCAGCCAGCACCGGGGCGGGAAAGGCAAAACCGCCATGGGCACCAAATCGGATGATTTTGTGGAGCATCTCTTTGTGGCCTCCACCCATGCCACTTTCCTTTTCATCACCAATTTCGGCAAGGTATACCAGTCCAAGGTCTATGAACTCCCCATGGCCAGCAGATCCAGTCTGGGCAAGGCCATTGTCAACCTGCTCAACTTTGACGAGGGGGAGAAACTGGCCACGGTTCTGAGCGTGGATGAGTTCACCGAGAATCGTTTCGTTGTCATGGCCACCAAAAAAGGACGGGTGAAAAAGACCGATCTCATGGCTTATTCCCGACCCAGATCCGGGGGACTCATCGGCGTCCGGCTGGCCGAAGAGGATGAACTGATTGCCGCAAGGATCACAGACGGGAACATGGATATTTTCCTGGGGTCTGACGGCGGCAAAGTGATCCGGTTCCATGAGGCCGATGTCCGGGATACGGGCAGGGGCTCCATGGGGGTCCGGGGCATGAGAATCGACGAGGATTCCAGGGTGGTCGGCATGGAAGTCCTGGGAGAAGAGCAGACCCTTCTGACCGTAACGGAAAACGGATATGGAAAGCGGTCCTCCGTAGAGGAGTACAGGAGCCAGGCCCGGGGCGGCAAAGGAGTCTTTTCCATCAAGACCTCCAAGCGGAACGGGAAAATGGTATCCCTGGCCCTGGTGGATGACCACGATGAACTCATGATGGTCACGGACAGGGGCAAGCTCATCCGGACCTCCATCGAAGGCATCAACGTGATTTCAAGGAATACCCAGGGCGTCAAGCTCATCAATCTGACCCCGGGGGAAGCCCTTATCGGCATAGCCCGCCTGCCCGAGGAAGAAGAGGAAAACGGGGAAGAAGAAACCCCGGATGAGGCAATGGATCCGGATGAAGACATCAAAGATGAAGGAGAGCAGACAGACCCGGCCCCATAAGGGCCAGGGCCATAGGAAGCGTCTGAGGGAAAGATTCCTGAGCCGCGGACTTGAGGGCTTTCATGACTATGAGGTCATTGAGCTGCTGCTCTCCCTGAACACACCCAGGAGGGACTGCAAAGATACGGCCAAGGCCCTGCTCAAATCCTTTAAAACCCTTCAGGGGGTGGTGGAGGCCGACCTTGAGGCCCTCTGCCGGGTCCCGGGAGTGGGCCCGGTGAATGCCATGGGCATCCGTCTGGTCAAGGCAGCCGCAGACCGGTACCTTGAGGCGAAAATTCTGTCCAGGGACGTGGTCAGCCAGCCCCGGGATCTTCTGGACTATCTGGATCATGCCATCGGGTTCAAGGGCAGGGAGTATTTTGTCGGAGTTTTCCTGGACGCCAAGAACAGGGTCCTGGCCTGTGAAACCCTTTTTGAGGGGTCTTTGACAACCAGCTCAGTCTATCCCAGGGAAGTCATTGCCCGGGCACTTCACCACCGGGCCGCGGCCATGATTTTTGCCCATAACCATCCTTCCGGGGATGTGAGCCCCTCCGAGAGCGATATCCGGATCACCCGCAGGCTCTGTTTTGCTCTGAACTATGCGGATATAAGGGTTCATGAACATATGATCGTCGGCAATCATGACTATTTCAGCTTTGCGTCCGAAAATCTGATTTCCCGGTTTAATGAGGAATTTCAAAAGAACAATGAATGAAAAAGAAGATCTGCCGGAATGTTTCGGCAACCTTGAGAAAGTTTTCCCCATGACCGGTTCCGGCCTGCGCCAGACCCCGGATGACTGTTTTTTCCACTGTTCGGTAAAGACCCGGTGTCTGAAGAGGGCCATGGCAGGAAAAGAGGGGGCCCGGGTGGAAGAGGAAGTCATAGAGAGAAGTGACAAGGCCGGGCTGATCAATTTTTATGAGCGGTGGTCCCGGAAAAAACAGGTGCATCGAAAAAGGGTGAAGGATGAAGACTGAAGGCTAAAGGAAGAAAGATATGAAATCTGTGAAAGATGTTGAGATAAGGGGAAAGAGAGTCTTTGTGAGGGTGGATTATAATCTGCCCATGGATGAGAAAGGCAATATCACCGATGACAATAGGATCCGGGCCACCCTGGATTTGATTGAGTTCCTGAGGCAAGCCCAGGCCAGAATCATACTGGCCTCCCACCTGGGACGGCCCAAGCAGGGGCCGGAGAAAAAGTTCAGCCTGGCCCCTGCGGCAAAAAGGTTATCCGAACTTGTGGGCCAGGAGGTGGTTTTTGCCCGGGACTGTGTGGGTGAAGGGGTTGAAGCCATGGTTTCAACCCTGGCAAACGGACAGATCCTGATGCTGGAGAACCTGAGGTTCCATGAAGGGGAAAAAAAGAATGACCCCGACTTTGCCCGGAAGCTGGCAGGCCTGTGTGATGTCTATGTGAACAACGCATTTTCCGTATCCCACAGGGATCAGGCATCGGTAACAGGCATGGTAAAATTTGTTCCCCAGGCCTGCGCCGGATTTTTGCTTGAAAAAGAACTGGGTTCATATTACGATTCCGTTGAAAATCCCAAAAGGCCTTTGGTTGCCGTCATCGGCGGTGCCAAGGTATCCAGCAAGCTGGCTGCCCTGGAAAACATGCTCAATTTCGTGGATAAACTGATCATCGGCGGGGCCATGGCCAATACCTTTCTCAAGAGCCAGGGTGTAGATACCAAGGGATCCATGATTGAAGCGGATCTTCTGGGCAAGGCCGCTTCCATTGTGGATCAGGCCGGACAAAAGGGAATTGAACTTCTCCTGCCCCTTGATCTGGTCGCGGCGGAAAAATTTGAACCCTCCGCCGCCTTCAGATCCGTGGGGCTGGATGAGATTCCTGAAAACTGGATGGCCCTGGATATCGGGCCCGGCACGGCAGAGCGGTTCGGCCAGGCCCTGAAGGACGCCGGTACCATTGTCTGGAACGGTCCCATGGGGGTATTTGAAATGGAATCTTTCCTGGCCGGTACAAAGGCCGTCGCCCAGGCCATTGCCGACTCTCCGGCCTATTCAATCGTAGGAGGCGGGGATACGGGCCTGGCGGCAAAGGTCTGCGGGGTGACGGACCGGATCAGCTATATCTCAACCGGAGGCGGGGCCTTTCTCCACCTTATGGAAGGCAAAAAGCTTCCCGGGGCTGTCGCACTTGAATAGTCAGTAATCAATCGGGCAAGGGAGGACGGATGGATTTTTGTACCCAAAGAGAATGTCTGAGCAGGGAAGCGAAATTGAGACGCTCCTATTACGAAGTGCTTCGGGATGAGCTGGATCAATTTGTCCTGGGCTATTCCCTGGTGGGGTCCTATAATAATTTCTTACGGCTGAGGACCCCCTACCCCTTTGTGGAGCTGCGGGAACTCAAACCCCGGGCACGAATCCCTTCGGTGGAGTTTGACGCCCAGAATTCTTTTCTCATCATCTTTTCCGAAGACTATATCGGGGCCAAACATAAAAAGTATATCCGGTATTTTGATGCCAACAAGACCACGAAAACCAATTTATTAAGGCACAAGTACTTTCCCAATGTGGAGAATTTTGACCGGAACCTCAAGTACTTTGACACCGGAGATTTTTTTTCCCTGCTCCGGCCCCTCCTGGCCGTTGACTACGCCCTCTTGATCCAGAGAAACCAGCGGGCAAAGGTTCAGTATGCCTTGACCCATTTCCACGTGCGGGTGGACTGGCCCATTGCAGATGCGTCGGAGAATCTTGCCAAGTCCCTGCGCTATATATCCAAGGACCTCTATGAAAAAGGGGATAAATACGCGGAAGATCTGCAGAAAAAATTGTTTGAGTACTACGGGATACCCGTGATGTCCGGAGGCAGGAGAACGGCGGCCATTGTGGCGGCCCAGTACTTCAGACAGCTTGACGGAATCACAACGGTCTATGTCTCTTCCAGTGAGTCGAGAAATCTCTTGAAAATTGATGAAAGGGGGATTTCAAAGGCCGTTCTGGTCAAGCTGTCCGTGGACAAGGTCAAGGATCTGGCAGAACTGGCAGGAATTACCCAGAACTCCTTTACCAAAAACTATGTCATTGCCCGGCAGGGCAGATCCTATATCTGTATTCTGAGTGTCCGGTATGATCACACCAGCCATGCCCTGCCTTCGGAAGGGGGGCGGCTCAGGGAACTGAAAGCCGATGCCAACTGGCTGACCGTGTCCCAGGAGCATATTCTGCCAAAGCCGTCTGTGATGCACCATTCGCCCATCCCCTACAAGATGATTTATGTTTAGAAACGAGCAAGAGAAGCAAAGAAAAGCTTGAAAAGCGAGTAAATTAGGCGATTCTTACCTTTTTTGTTGTGGTTTCGCGATCATGTTTGTTTATCCAATTGGCGCGGCATCCTCAATTCTCAATTGCTTCATCATGGCCGTCTCATTGCAGTTGGGAAAATTGACGCAGCTAACGCAGTCTGACCAGACTTTTATGGGAAGCTCGTTTTTATGGATCACGGAAAATCCGAATTTTTCAAAAAAGGCGGGTTTATAGGTGAGGGTAAATAAACGCTTTACCTTGAAATAAAAGGCTTCCTGAATGGCCCTTTCCGTCAGAGCCGAGCCGATGCCCTGGCCGTTGAAGTCCGGATCAACCGCCAGGGAACGGATTTCGGCGAGATCCTCCCAGCAGAACTGAAGTCCGCAGCATCCCACCACTTTACCCGTATCCGGATCTTCATATACCCAGAAATCCCGTAAATGATCATAGAGGATGCTCAAGGGGCGGGCCAGAAGTTCTTCTTTTCTGGCATAAAATTGAAGCAATGCATGGATGGCGTTCACATCATTGAGTACGGCTTTTCTTATCATTGTAAGTCCTCTGTCCTTAACAGCGCCCTGACCGAGTCAGATTTTTCCGGCCCGGTTATCTTTCCGTTACCGGGATTGATATACACCATTTTTGTCCGGTCCGGTATATCAAAGTATTGGAGAGGCTGATTTTCCAGTACGGCCTTCATCGTATCGATCCAGATGGGAAGTGCCGCCTTTGCTCCGGTTTCATATCTGCCAAGGGTGGATGAATCGTCATTGCCCACCCATACCCCCAGGGCGGTTCCCGGGCTGAACCCGATGAAAAGGGCATCTCTAAAATCGTCGGTGGTTCCTGTTTTTCCGGCGATATCCTTTTTGATTTCCAAGGCCTTTTTTCCGGTGCCTTCGGTAATCACCGCCTTGAGCATATCTGCCATCACGGCGGCATCCTTTCTGGACATGGCCGGCTGTTTCTGCTCCTGGGTCTGAAAAAGGATTCTTCCGTCCAGATCCTCGATTCTGTCGATGGCAAAGGATTGTACCCGGATCCCCTTGTTGGCAAAGGGAATATAGGCCCGGGTCAGTTCCAGGAGGGTCACTTCAAAACTACCCAGAGCCAGGGACGGATAAGGTTTGAGGGGGGAGACAATTCCGGCTCGTAGGGCCAGATCGACCACGGACCGGGGGCTGATTTCCCGGATGAGTCTCACTGCGGGTGTGTTTTTGGACAGGGCCAGGGCTTTTCTTAGGGTCATTTCCCCGGAAAAAGTACCTGAAAAATTTTTGACTTTCCAGGCGGTGTTGTTGTCCAAATCCAGGGAGAGGGGGGCATCGGCCAGGGTATGCGCCTGGGAGAATCCCTGTTCCAGGGCCGCAGCAAACACAAAGGGTTTAAAGGCGGACCCGGGCTGCCTTCTGGCCTGGACCGCCCGGTTGAACCGGCTGCGCTTAAAGTCTCTGCCCCCTATCATGGCGAGAACGGCCCCGGTTTTTACATCAAGGGCGACAAGGGCGCATTCAAGAAAGGACGGGTCAAGACCTTTTCGGGTCATGCGGGCCTCAAGGGCTGCCATGTGTTTGTCCACGGATCCTTCGGCAATCTTCTGGAGGTTCAGGTCAAGGGTGGTCCGGATCCCGGCGCCCCTGGAATACAGGCCCTTAAGATCGATTTGATTTTCCAGTTCACTCCGGACAAATTGTGTGAAATAAGGGGCCCTGTCCGCACCCGGATCGGAATCGCCGCTGAGGACGGGCTCTTTGTCCCCCGCTTCATATTCAGACCTGGAGATCTTGTCCAGTAAAAGCATCTGTTTGAGCACAACCGCTCTTCTTTTCCGGGCAAGTTTTGGATTGTTCAGGGGAGAGTAGGCAGAAGGGGCTTTGGGAAGGCCGGCGAGCATGGCTGCCTGACCCAGAGTGAGGCTGTCAGCAGACCGGTTGAAATAGGTCCGGGCTGCAGCTTCGACACCATAGGAGCCTGATCCAAGGTAGATTTGATTCAAATAGAGTTCAAGGATCTCATCTTTGGTATATCTTCTCTCTATCTGCAGGGCCAAAATCGCTTCCCTGATTTTCCGGACCAGGGATTTCTCCGAAGAGAGAAACAGGGTCTTTGCCAGCTGCTGGGTCAGGGTACTTGCCCCCTGTTTGAATCCGCCGGCTTTGAGATCGTGGATAAGAGCTCTTAAAATGGCCTTTAGGTTTATGCCTGAATGGGTGTAAAAACCCCTGTCTTCGGTTGTGATCAGGGCCGTGATCAGGAATGGGCTCACTTCTTCCAGGGATACGGGGAAACGCTGCTCCAGGAAGAAGCGGGAAATCACCTGGTTGTTCCTGGAATAAAGGGTGGTGACCGATGGGGGCTTGAATTGTTTGAGTCGGTTGATTTCGGGAAGGTCATGAACCAGTCCAAAGAAGGTACCCAGCAGAAGGCCTGCAAGAAGGCCTCCGGCCACGAGGAGAACGATGACCCCCGGTTTAACCTTTGTCATTATTTTTTTAAAAGAGCGGTTACCGCGTTTTTCAGATCCTTGTCTCGAAAGGGTTTATAAAGGACCTGGTTAATCCCGGATTTTGAAAGGGCTGAATCATCCACTTTTAAATTGCCGTCATTGCTTTCCACAAAATCACTCTGGGTGGTGATCATGAGAATGGGGAGGGCTTTGCGGGTAAACTCCTTTCTGACCTCCCGGGTCAGTTCCAGACCGCTGATATTGGGCATGTTCAAGTCAGTGATCACAAGTTGGGGCCTGTCTTTGATAATCTGTGGGATCGCATCCTCGGGACGGTGGAAGCAGGTGGGTTCAAATCCCATGGCCGATAATTTATTCTGGTAGAGTTTGAGCATCATCTTGGAGTCATCAATGATAAAAATGGCAGCTTCGGCCTTTTCCGGCTCCGGGGTCTCTTTGATTTTTGATGTCAGGTTCTTGACCAATTCCTTTTTTCCCAGGCTGGTCAATTGTTGTAAAAAGCTCTTTCTGGCGTTGGGGGAGGCGTTATTGAGAACATGTTCCTGGGCGATTTTTTGAAAAGATTCCTCTTCCACCAGGAAATTGAAGATATTGCCGGCCTCGGAATCGATCAGGGCGGCCACTGCCTTCACAGAATCCTGGGATTCATCCCGGATGATATTTTTCAGGCCGGCCACCAATGGTTTGGAAAGGTTGATATCAATGGCCCGGGCCGCACTCATCCGAACGGCCTCAACCTCGTCCTGGAGTCCCTGGGCCAGGCAGATGGCGGTCCTGGGGGAGGGGATTCTTTCCATGGCTTCAAAGGTGGCCTGGCGGATATTGGCATCCTTGGGATGGGTGTTGATGATATTGAGCAGAGCCGGAACCGCAGCCGGATCACCAATATACCCAAGGGTGGTCACCAGGTGCACCAGGTAATCGGCCTCGGCATTCCTGAAGGCTTTGGTCAGGATGGGGGTGGCCTTGGTTCCCAGTTTCATGAGTTGATCAATGGCCGTGTCGCGGACAATTGTGACCGGGGAACTTAAAAGGGAGGCCAGTCTTTCCAGGGAATAGATATCCTGAATTTCAGCCAGGGATTCCACGGCCAGTTTATCGGTTTCCTCGTCATCTCCGAGAAAACCGATGAGAAGGTCTACGGCATCCGTACCCCCGGTCTCGGCAATGGCAAAAATGGCTGCCCGTTTGACCTCCCGGTCAGGATGGACCGCCATCAGAGATATGGTGGATATGGCTTCCGGCAGCCTGAGTCTGCCCAGGGACTGGATGGCTTCCACCAGGATATCCTTGTCCCCATCCGAGGCGATGATATCCTCCAGGGCCTGGGCCGTGTCCGTGAGCATGAGATCTCCGACGGCCTGTAAAAATAGAATCCGGGTTTTTTTTGTATTCTCTTTTATGTACTCGATAACCAGATCTGTGTTGCCGTAAGCCATGTCCAGGATGAGTTCGTAAAGGGACTCCTGGACCTCCGGGTTGGAAATTTCAAGGCGGGTGAGATACTCCAGCAGGGGGAAGACAATTTTTTCAGGTCCCTTGGCCAGTTCCGACAGGGCCTTTTTCTGTACATTTACATCGACATTCGAATCAGAGGCAAACTGAAGCAGGGCCTTTGCCTTGACGATATCCTCCTGTTTCAGGCAGAAGGTCAGTTCATTGATGAATTCTTTTTCGCTAATAGATCCCATGGTCTTCCTATTGATTTTTAAACTGGTAGAATACCGAGTTCAGGTATTTCTGGGAAACAAACAGATCCGTATCATTGACAAGGGATTCAGTGGCTCCGATCAGCAGATAACCGTCCGGTTCCAGGGTTTTTGCAATGTTTTCGTAAATTCGCCTCCGATCCTCGGTGGTAAAATAAATCATCACATTCCGGCACAGGACGATGTCAAACTTTCCCAACCCTGTAAAGGGTTCCATCAGGTTCATCTTTTTAAACTGGGCCATGCTTCTGATCTCATCCTTGATCCGATACCGGTCCTCATGGGGAGTGAAGTATTTGGCCAGCCTGGCAGGCTCAAGGCCCCGGGCCACCTCAAATTTATTGTAGAGCCCGTAACTGGCCTGGGCAATGGCCGCATCCGAAATATCCGTGCCAAAGAGCCGGATGTTATACGCCTGGGGGGTAACGCCCATCTCAAGAAGGGTCATGGCAATGGAGTATATTTCCTGGCCCGTTGAGTTTGCCGCGCTCCACAGGCGGATGCTCGGTTTTATGCCCGGAGTCCGGGTGCTTCTTTTGTCAATGAGGTCGGGAAGGATCTTATGCTGAAGAAGCTGAAACGGGGATTTATCCCTGAAAAAATAGGTTTCATTGGTGGAGATGGCGTCAATGATTTCATTTTTCAGCTCCTTTTTAGAATCAAATTGTGCTTTTTTTAAGAGTTCTCCGTAGGACTTGCACCCCAGGCGGTTGAGCATGGGACTTAATCGTGTCTCCAGAAGATACTCCTTACCGGCGGTCAAGGCGATTCCTGAAATATCAAGAATGTATTTTGAAAAGCTTTTAAATTCCTCAGGAGTTACTTTGATTTTGCTCATGTTGTGCCGGTAAGTTGGAGGTTATTTTGCAATTGACTTTACGATTTCATCTGCAATTTGGGGCAAGGGAACAATTACATCTGCGATCCCGGATTCAATGGGCTCTTTGGGCATCCCGAAAACCGTACATGTGGCTTCATCCTGGGCAATGACAAAACTGCCGCTCTCTTTCATCTGGACCAGGCCTTTGGATCCGTCCGATCCCATTCCGGTCATGATCACCCCGGTGGCACGGCCCACGTAATGTTGGGCAATGGACCTGAAAAGATAGTCCACAGAAGGTTTACAGCTGTTCTCGGGCGGGTCGTCTGTGATCTTTATTTTTCTGGAAACGCCGTCGGCGGCCGCAACGATTTTCATCTGTTTTCCGCCGGGGGCGATAAATACCTTTCCCGATTGGATGGTATCGCCGTCCTGGGCCTCTTTGACCTCAAGCCGGCTTTTTTTGTCCAGGCTGCTGGCAAGGGATGCCGTGAACATGGGGGGCATATGCTGGACAATGAGGACCGGTGCTTTCAGGCCCGCAGGAAGCATGGGAATCATCTGGGTCAGGGCATTGGGGCCCCCTGTGGAAATACCGATTCCTACGATTTCGGAGCTTGATTTCAGGACACCTGTTGTTTTGCGAATAATCCGGGACTGGGAAATTTGCGGTTTTTCTCTCGGAGAAGGGGCCGGGGAAGGGGGCATTCGATTCCCGCGGATTCTCTGGACAGTCCCCTTTTGTCTTTTTAACGCGGTGACAATGGGGACGATGGCCGCCTTGACCTTTTCCAGGTTGTCGGCCATCCGTCCCTCTTCGGGCTTGGGAACAAAGTCAAAGGCCCCCAGTTCCAGAGCCCGGATGGTCATCTCGCTCCCCTCCCGGGTCAATGTGGACAGCATGATCACCGCAGGAGGGGATTCAAGACCCTGGAGTTCCTCCAGAACCTGGATCCCGTTCATTTCAGGCATTTCAATGTCAAGGGTGATCAGATCGGGCTTGAGGGTCTTGATCTTGGATAGGGCGATTTTCCCGTTGTTGGCGGTTGCCACCACTTCAATCCCGGGAATTGTTTTTAAAACGTCTCCTACAATTTTTCTATAGACAATGGTATCGTCTATGACAACGGCTCTGAGATTGTTCATTATTCTTTAAGAACCTCATCGATATCAAGGATGCCGATCAATTGTTTTTCCGTTTTTAATACGCCTTGAAAATACTTTCCCCTGACTCCTCCGATGTTGGACGGGGCCGGCTCAATATTTTCCTGGCTGGCCAAAACCACATCGCTGATGGAGTCCACGAGGAGTCCGATGGGTTCATCTTCGGAGTTGACAATGATGTTTCGATTGTCCTTATCTTTGTTCACTGGATCCAGTCCCAGCTTTTTTCCCAGATCCACAATGGTGACGATTTTACCCCTCAGATTTAATATTCCCTCAATGTATTCGGGAGCCTGGGGAACCTGGGTAATTTCAAAATGCTTGTTGATTTCCTGAATATTCAAAATATTGATCCCGCAAAGCGCTCCTCCCACATAAAAAGTGGAAAATTCCAGATCCTTGGAAGAGCTGTTCTTTTTTGCCTCGGTCATTTGTATCTCCTTAATCCTTATACAAAAAAAATTATCTGGAAAGGTTCAGGTATTTTCTGATGATCGCCATGAGCTTTTCCCTGTCAAGTTTGATTTCATACTCATCAATCCCGGCGGTTTTTCCCTTTTCAACATGGGCATCGCTGGCCAGGGAGGTCAGGGCAATCACACCCAGGTGGGAGTACGTCGGATCATTTTTTATCCGTTTGGTCAGCTCAAAACCGTCCATGTTGGGCATTTCAAGGTCGGTGACCACAAGGTCGATTTCATCCACCCTCTCCTTGAGCAGTTCCCAGGCGATACGTCCGTCTTCCGCCTCGATCACCTTAAACCCGTCTTCTTCCATGAAGGTCCTGACCTGGTTTCTGAAAAAGGCGGAGTCCTCTGCAAACAGAATGATTTTTTCACCGTCTTCGGCCATGGCCGCTGCCGCATCGGCTTCGATTTTAAACCATTCCGGATTCAGCTTTTTGACCATTTCAAAGATGTCCACCAGGAGGGTAGTATGGTTGTTTATGATCATGGATCCGCTCACGGCCGGTTGCTTCAGAGTGTTCTCATCCAGATCAAGGACCACTTCAAGAGCATCCACCGGCGGGGTGACCATGAGGCCGATTTCTTTATCCTTCACTTTAAAGACGATGACTTCCTGCTGCTCCTTTTTAGGCAGGTCGCTGAACTCCGCGACCTGGGAAAGCTCGTACAGGGGAAGGGCACCGCCCCGGTATTGAACAACTTTTTTGTCCCCGATTTCTTCGATATCCGAGGTCTGTATCCTTTCTATTCTCTCCACCAGGCTCAGGGGAGCGGCAAAGTGCTCTGACTCTCCGTTTTGAAAGGTCAGGAGAGCGGCCTTGTCCTTGTTTGCCTTTTCAGCCTCTTCAGCAGCCCTGGCCATTTGATTTACCTCGGCCGCAGTGGACAGCTCCGCCATTTGGGCCAGGTTGGAAATATCAAGGATCAGGGCTACCTTGCCGTCTCCCATGATGGTGGCACCGGCATAGGCCGTGCATTTTTTCAGGTGCCTGCCCACCGGTTTGACGACAATCTCCTCGGAATCGTGGAGCTGGTCAACCACCAGACCGTACTTATACGGACCGGCGGAAACCACGGCGATGTTGATGGCACTGGCTGCGTGGTAACGCCGGTCTTCCTTGTCCCTTTCAACAGCCTGCTCTTCATTTTCCGGAGTCTCGTTTTCCGGGGCATCTTCTCCGGTTGAAAGCTGCCTGGACCGCCTGTCGGCCAGGTTCTCTCTCCGGTCTTTTCGGGTTTCATTGTCCTCAGGATCCGTATAGGTCTTCTCAATGCCCAGCACCTTGGCCAGGTTCAGCAGGGGAAGAAGCTCTCCCCTTAACCGGACAACACTGGCATCCCCCACCTTTTCAATTTTTTCCTTTACATGGGCAGCCGGCACCCTGAGCAACTCTTTAAGGTTAACCTGGGGAAGGGCATATCTCTCGTTTTCCACCGAGGTAATCTGGCTGGGAATGATGGCCAGGGTCAAGGGCAGTTTGATCTGAATATCCGTTCCCTTTCCGGGAGTTGAGTCTATCTCAATGATACCGCCCAGGCTTTCGATATTGGTCACCACCACATCCATGCCGACCCCGCGGCCGGATACGTCGGTGACCTGTTCTGCAGTTGAAAATCCGGGCAGGAAGATCAGTTCCATCTTGGCCTTGTCCGACATGTCGGCTATCTGCTGCTCGGTCTTCAGTCCTTTGCTGACAGCCGATTTTGCAATTTTTTCAGGCACGAGTCCCCGGCCGTCGTCTGAGATGACGATGTTAACCTGGCCGGCATCATGAAAGGCTTTCAGAAATATCTTGCCTGTGCCGTTTTTTCCCAACTGCTCCCTTTCCATGGGCGTTTCAATGCCGTGGTCAATGGAGTTCCGGACCAGGTGGGTCAGGGGATCGTTAATGGATTCCAGAATGGTCTTATCCAGTTCAACCTCTTTGCCCTCAATGATCAGATCAATGGACTTGTCCAGTTGCTGGGAAAGATCCCTGACCACCCGCGTGAATTTATTGAAAATATTAGCGATAGGCTGCATCCGGGTTCGCATAATGGCTTCCTGGAGTTCGGAAGTAATCATGTCAATTCGCTGGCTGGATAGTTCCGTGGCCTTGGAATTGGAAGAGTTTATTCCCTGCAGGAGTTGATTTCTGCTTAAGACAAGTTCCCCTGCCAGGTTCATGAGGGTGTCCAGAAGCCCTACGCTGACCCTAAGAGAGGTCTGGAGTTTTGAACCGATCTGGAGGTCTTTTTCCCCGGTCTTGGCATCGCTTTCCGTCTCAAAGGCCTTTGCAGCCGGGGCAGAGGCCTTTTCTTCCACAGGCGCCTGGACCGGGGCTGCAGGCGCAGCCGGGGATTGGACCGGGGAGGACACAGCCTCCTGGACCGGCATGGTCCGGGGATGATCACGGGTCTCTCCTTCGGTTGAAGGCCGGACCATATCTTCGGTTATTTGATGGATATATTGATCGTTCAGATCAAACAGGGTTTCCGCCATATCATGTTCAATAATGGAGGCAAACAGAACCTGGAAGGGGATCCTTGTGGGGCCGGTGTCGTCGTCAAGGGTTCCCACGGAATTGAAATCAATTCTGGAGTCGACGATGATACCGGTCTTCTGGAGGTTGGCCAGAACATCCATGGGCTTTTTGCCCTTACGGTGAATGTCCTGGAGCAGGTCGTATTCCACCAGAAAGATGTTCTTGCCATCGGTGAGGTGTTGTTCCAGTTCATAATGGGAAATCTCTTCAAAAATCCTGCCGTCCTTGAGGGTGATATCCACCATCTCCTTTACCATGCCCTGTTTTTCCTCGGGCAGGGAGGACTTGGTAATGTTTTCCAATGCCTCAACATGTTCGCTGATGTCCACATCATTGCTGGCTTCAATGTTGTTCAGCAGGTTTTCAAGCTTGTCAAAACCCTTTAGCAGGACGCTGATTTTGTTGGAATCCGGAACCAGTTCACTGTTTCTGACCAGGCCCAGAACATTTTCCAGGTTGTGGGCAAGATCTTTGATGGTTGTCAGCCCCATGAAACCGGCCCCGCCTTTGACGGAGTGGGCAGCCCTGAATACATTGTTGACCAGATCAAGATCAATGTTTTCTCCAGCTTCTTCAATTGCCAATAGGTCACTTTCGATATCACCAAGATGGTCAAGGGATTCTTCAATATACATCTGTAGGGTTTCATCATCTTCAAACATCATAAATCTCCTGAAGGCGTTTGTCTTTGAAAAGGAAAAAATACCTAATAATAGAACAATTTACAAAAAAGGAAATGGAAAGTCAAACTAAGAATGGTTATCCAATTTTTCGTATAATATCATTGGCATTAAATTGGTGTTCCAGTTCCATTAGGGCTTTTGTGTTTGGCTGGCCATAATCTATTGGATTCATGTCGGAATCCGTCAAAGACAGGATGTCAGACTCACGGGCCGGTCCTTTGGCCGAAAGAATCATCACCCGGTCTTTTACTCCGATTTTGTTTCTGATTTCTACCAGGCAGCGTCTGTTTTCATGGGTTTCCAGAATTTTTCCGATGAAACTATGAATTTTCCCCTGGTGGGTGTTGTCATAGTTGGGTAAGACTTCCCCGGGGTCCCCAAAATAGAATCCGGTGCAGAAGGGCCGGTGAAAGGTCTGGGTCAGTTCTTTGATCCATTCCTCTTTAAGAACATAGGCCTGGGGATCTTTGGCGTAGGCATCCAGGGCGCTTCGATAGGCTTTGACCACTGAAGCCAGGTAGTTGATGCCCTTCATCCTGCCTTCGATTTTCAAAGAAGAGATATTGGCCCGTACCAGTTCGGGGATATGCTCTATCATGCAGAGGTCTTTTGAGTTGAAAATATACGACCCCCTCTCGTCCTGGGCAAGGGGGTGAAATTCATGGGGCCTTAGCTCTTCCACCACAGAGTATTTCCAGCGGCATGGATGGCTGCACAGTCCCCGGTTGCTGTCCCGATGACTCAGAAAACTGCTGAGAAGGCAGCGGCCCGAGTAGGAAATGCACATGGCGCCGTGGATAAAGGTTTCTGTTTCAATGCCGGTCTGGTCAATGATTTCCCGGATCTCTTCCAGGGAGAGCTCCCTGGCCAGGTTGACCCGCTTGACCCCGATACTCTTCCAGAATCTGACAGAATTAAAATTGGTGGTATTGGCCTGGGTGCTCAGGTGTATGTCGATCTGGGGAATGAGTTCCCGGGCCAGCATCACTATGCCCGGATCCGAGATAATCACCCCGTCCGGTCTTATCTTTCCGACTTTTTTAAGAAAATCTTTTATCTGATCCTGTTCTGGATTTCTCGAGTAGATATTGCAGGCCAGATATACCTTTACATTACTCTTGTGGGCCAGTTCTATGGCTTGGACCAGTTCTGCGTCGCTGAAGTTGCCCGAAAAATTTCTTAGACTGAAATCCTTGCCTGCCAGGTAGACGGCATCGGCGCCATAGTGGATGGCGATTTCCAGCTTTTCAAAATTACCGGCAGGTGCCAGGAGTTCGGGTTTTTTGATCATAATCTGGTACCCCCGGCAGGAATCGAACCTGCGCACAAGGATTAGGAATCCTATGCTCTATCCACTGAGCTACGGGGGCAGAATTTTGTCAATAAAGGGTTTCCGGCCTTTGACAAAGGCTGTCCAGCATCCCTGAAATCAAGATCCTTGAACAAATACGGCCAGTTTTTATACACCAATCCCCCGGAGAAGACAAGCATAAAGTTTTGATATTCAAGGTTGAGTCGGTCTTTTACTCAATAATCAATTTCTGGCCCGGGTAGATTTTGCTCCATTTGTCAAGACGGTTCAGGGCCAGCAATCGGTTCAGGCTCATATGGTGCCTCTTGGCGATTAAAAACGGGCTGTCGCCTGATTTCACCCGGTATGTTCCCGAGCCTTGCCGTGCAATGCTTTGACTCTTGGAATGAATCAAAAGGGTCTGACCGATCCTCAGGTTGGTGTTTGTTAAATTGTTGGCCGCCATGAGCTGTTTGGTATTTGTGGAGAATTTTCTGGCAATGATCCACAGATTGTCCCCCCGTTTCACCGTGTAGGTTGCGGGCTTAGCAGTTGTGAGAGCAGCAGGTACTGCCCCGGCCCGTCTTCTGTTGGGAATTTTTAATACCTTGCCGGCAACAATGGTGTGGGTTCTTCCGATATTGTTTGCAAGGGAAATGGCCCTTACCGATGTCTTATAGCGTCGGGCAAGGCCGGAAAGGGTGTCTCCTCTTCTGACCCGATGGTAGACAAAAACCGGAGGCGGTGAATAGGTGGATTTGATGGTATCCAGTTTTGCCATGAACTGGGCCGCCTTATCCTCTGGAATTCTCAGGGCATAGGTTTCCGGCGGCAGCAGAGAGTATCTGAGTTCGGGGTTCAGCTCTTTTAATGTCGAAAGCTTGACGCCTGAACCCCTGGCAACATCTTTCAACCGGAGCTGCTTATTGATTTCAACGCTTTTGTACGGGATGGGAGACAATGGATTGTCAATGGAGATGTTATATTTTTCAAGGTTGTTGACGATGTGGACCGTTGCCAGAAACCGGGGGACATACCGGGCCGTTTCCCTGGGCAGGTTCTGATAAAGATCCCAGAAATTGTCAAGATAGTTGATTTTCTGGCCGCGGATAATTCTCAGCACTCTTCCTTCTCCACAGTTGTATGCGGCCAGGGCAGTTGTCCAGTCCCCGAAAAGATTGTGCAGTTCTTTTAGATAGGTGATGGCGGCCCGGGTGGCTTTCTCCGGATCCATCCGTTCATCGATGTAATAATTGCGGGTCAATCCGAATTTATATCCGGTGGAGGGAATGAACTGCCACAGCCCCAGGGCCCGGGCAGAGGAGAGAGCCCTGAGTTTGAATCCGCTTTCGATAAGAGGAAGCCATGAGATCTCTTCCGGGAGACCTGATTTTTTTAATTCCTGGACGATCAGGGGACGATACCTTGAAGAACGCTCAAGGGCCCTGATAAAATATTTTCTTTCAGGCCCTGTCAGTCTCTTGATTTCCCGTTGAACATGGGAGTTCATGGTCACCGGGATCTCGTCATGGGGTCCCGTGGCCACAATCTGACGGGATGCATATATTTCCAGAATCCGTTTGGAAATTAAAAATCGGATATCTTCTTTTTGCTGGTAAAGCTCGGGTGAAACCTCCGAATCCAACTCCAGAATCAGATAATAGGCATTGTCCAGATTTGAAATGGCCTCTTCCAGTTTCCCCTGTTCCCACATTTTTTGAGCATGGTTGCACAGGTCCAGGGCCTGGTCAATTTTTTCCTGGTCCGGGTTGCTTTGATCCTCTGAAACGGAAGCGACTGAGTCCTCAGTCGGGGGAGTATTGCCGTTTCCGGTTAAGGCCGGTGAAGCATTCTCATTGCCTTCCATGTCGGATATTGACGAAGATGTCCCGCCGGGTTGGCCTGAATCTGTATTGTCCAGGCAGGTCTGGGTAGTCCCGGGCTCGGTCTGGCTCAAAGGGGGAGGGGTGCATTTCACCGGGCGGGCATTTTGGGTATGGGTTTGCTGGCAACTGGAGGTTAGTAATAGTATGAGTGTAATAATGGCCAGATTCTTTGATATCATTGCTTCTCCTCAAAGCTAAATAAGCGTATTTTTAGGCATAATTAGTAAATTGGATTGAAATTGTCAATGATATTAAGAAAATTTTATGGGAAAAGAGATCTATGGAGAGCTTTGATTATGGATTTTGCGCCGTATTGAATTCTGGTGACTACAGGGGTGAAAATCATAAATCATGTCTTTCAGGGCCAAGACCTTTTCAAGATTTGCTTTATTGCTTGTAAAGAGAAACAAGATCATATATATAAGGTTTGGTTTGCGGGTTCGGGTTGGCTCGGAGGCGGTGGCCGAGGCCAAGGCCGTATCGGGTAAAGCCGAAAGAAATTAAGATTATCAGAGGAAACCCCAGGTTTTTTGATGTTTTATTCTGCCTATTACCGGTGGCGATCGAATCTGATCAAAAATAATGGTTGCTAAACATGGATTCTTCTGATATTATCTTCCGGTCTTTTTGCCGTGAAAAAAAGTTGCGGTGAAAGATGGGCCGATATAGCTCAGTTGGTAGAGCATCTCACTTGTAATGAGAATGTCCTCCGTTCGATTCGGGGTATCGGCTCCAAGAGATAGTTTTGGTGGGGTTCCCGAGTGGTCAAAGGGATCAGACTGTAAATCTGACGGCTCAGCCTTCGGAGGTTCAAATCCTCCCCCCACCACCAAATGTGTAGGAGATCTTAACACTGGTCGGTACTACAGGGCCGCTTTGATCGGTCGGCAAGAAAGTGTATGCGGGAGTAGCTCAGTTGGTAGAGCTTCAGCCTTCCAAGCTGAATGTCGCGAGTTCGAACCTCGTCTCCCGCTCCAGCCGAAAAGATTTCTATACTAGATAAGTTTTGGAAGTTAAGTTATCATTAATTTGGATTGCCTTTCGAAGCCCATGTAGCTCAGCCGGTAGAGCGCTTCCTTGGTAAGGAAGAGGTTCACCAGTTCGATTCTGGTCATGGGCTCCACAATAACGGCAGGAGGATTAAGAAAATGGCTAAGGAGAAATTCGAGCGGACCAAACCGCATGTAAACATCGGTACGATTGGTCATATTGATCATGGGAAGACGACGCTTACCGCAGCAATCACCAAGCTTGCCGGACTGAAGGGGAATGCCGAGTTTGTTCCCTTTGACGAGATTGACAAGGCTCCTGAGGAAAGAGAGCGCGGTATTACCATTGCAACGGCCCATGTGGAGTACGAGACGGAAAACCGTCACTACGCCCATGTGGACTGCCCGGGCCATGCCGACTATATCAAGAACATGATCACGGGAGCGGCTCAGATGGACGGAGCGGTTCTGGTGGTCAGTGCAGATGACGGTCCCATGCCCCAGACCCGGGAGCATATTCTCCTTGCCCGTCAGGTGGGTGTGCCCAAGATCGTCGTGTTTTTAAACAAATGTGACATGGTGGATGATGAAGAGCTCATCGAGCTGGTGGAAATGGAGCTCCAGGAACTTCTGGATACCTATGAGTTCCCCGGCGACGAGACACCAATCATCCGGGGTTCCGCCCTCAAGGCCCTTGAGAGTGATGACGTGGACAGCGATGAGGCCAAGCCGATTTTTGAGCTTCTGGACATCCTGGACAGCTACGTTCCGGAACCTGAAAGGGACACGGCCAAGCCTTTCCTCATGCCCATAGAGGATGTATTCTCCATTTCCGGCCGGGGCACGGTAGTCACCGGCAGGATTGAGAGGGGGATCATCAAAACCGGCGAGGAGATCGAGATTGTCGGGATCCGGGAGACGTCCAAGACCGTATGTACCGGAGTGGAGATGTTCAGAAAACTTCTTGACGAAGGTCAGGCCGGAGACAACGTAGGTCTTCTGCTCAGGGGAACCAAAAGGGATCAGGTGGAAAGAGGGCAGGTTGTATCCAAGCCCGGCACCATCACCCCCCATACCAAGTTCAAGGCGGAAATGTACGCCCTGAGCAAGGAAGAAGGCGGACGTCATACCCCGTTCTTTTCCGGATACCGGCCCCAGTTCTTTTTCAGGACTACGGATATTACAGGGGTGCTTACCCTTGAAGAGGGCGTTGAGATGATCATGCCCGGTGATAACGCAACCATCAATGTTGAGCTGATCAACCCCATTGCCATGGAAAAAGAACTCCGCTTCGCCATCAGAGAAGGCGGACGGACCGTTGGCGCCGGTGTTATCGGTGAAATTGTTGAATAGGCTCCAAGGAGTTTACAGTGGATAGAGTTCTTATTGCTCTTGCCTGCACAGAGTGCAAGAGAAGAAATTATACAACTACGAAGAACAAGCGGAAAACTCCGGATAAAATCGAGTTTAAGAAGTACTGCAAATTCTGTAATAAACATGTAGTTCATAAAGAGACGAAGATAAAATAGTTCAGTCCCTGCAGGTCAGTAGCTCCAATTGGTAGAGCTCCGGACTCCAAATCCGGCTGTTGGGGGTTCGACTCCCTCCTGACCTGCCATATTTTTAGTTGTCGGTTTCGGTTTTTTGATCGAAACCGACAACGAATCTGGGAGTTATATGTCACGAATACAGAAAAAAAAGTCTGTAAAAGACAAGAAAAAAAGGAATGCTGATCCTGAAAAAGTAGGGGATGCCGGTCTTTCAGGTCCAAAGCCGGCGGCTTCCTCGGTTTCTTCCGCGCCAAGGACGGATAAGGCAGCGGTGGAGGCAAGACCGGGTGAACCCAATTTTTTTCAAAGGGGAATGGAGTTTTTAAGGGAAGTAAAGGTTGAGCTGAAAAAGGTAACCTGGCCCACACGCAAACAGACCACCGGTACAACAATCGTTGTAATTATTTTTGTATTTGTTGTTGCAGCCTTTCTTGGGCTTTTTGATTACAGCCTTTCAAAGCTTGTTCAGGTTGTCCTTACATAGAATAAGGATGGTAACATGTCTCTAAAATGGTACGTGGTTCACGTTTATTCTGGCCATGAACAGAAGGTGAAAACAGCGCTTGAAGAAAAGATAGGCGGATCAAAACATCCGGAAAAATTCGGAGAGATCCTGATTCCCACGGAAAATGTCGTCGAGCTGGTGGGCGGAAAGAAGCGTGAGTCATCCAGAAAGTTTTATCCAGGTTATATCCTGGTCAGAATGTATCTGGACAACGAGACATGGCATATTGTCAGTTCCACCCCAAAGGTAACGGGATTCCTTGGGGGAAAGAACAAGCCCGCGCCCATCAGTGACAGAGAAGCCCAGGTCATTGTAGATAAAATGCAGGTAGGGAAAAACAAACCCCAGCCCAAGTATTTTTTCGAGCCGGGTGACGAGGTCAGGGTAATTGACGGGCCCTTTTCAAATTTTAACGGTACGGTAGAAGAGGTATCCCCGGATAAGGAAAAGATCAAAGTTCTGGTCAGTATTTTCGGACGTGCAACCCCGGTGGAGCTGAATTTTATTCAGGTCAGCAAGATTTAAATCCAAAAAACGGTTTAATATAGAGTTTCAGGAGTATTTTAAAATGGCAAAAAAAGTAATGACGCAAATAAAGCTTCAGGTTGAGGCAGGAAAAGCCAACCCTTCGCCACCCATTGGCCCGGCTCTGGGACAGCACGGGGTCAATATCATGGATTTCTGCAAGGCTTTTAATGCTAAAACCTCCAACGACGCAGGATCGATCATTCCAGTTGTCATCACCGTCTACCAGGACAGATCCTTCAGCTTTATTACCAAGACACCCCCGGCATCCAGGCTGCTGCTGGCCGCAGCCAAAATCTCAAAGGGCTCCGGAGAGCCCAACCGGGATAAGGTCGGTAAGGTGACCCGGGATCAGCTTGTCCAGATTGCTGAAACCAAAAAAGAAGATCTTAATGCCTCAGATATTGATGCGGCAGTGAAAATAATCGCCGGTACCGCAAGAAGTATGGGGATAGAAGTTGTTTAACTTTAAGTAGAAGAGTGATGAAAAATGCCTAAGCGGAGTAAAAAACATACAGAAGCACTGAATAAGGTAGACAGGACTGTGCAATACGATCCAAAGGAGGCTATGGATCTGACAGTTTCCTCAAGTTACGTAAAATTCGATGAAACCGTTGATGTGGCCGTAAGGCTGGGTGTTGATCCGCGGCATGCCGATCAGATGGTTCGCGGCACGGTTATTCTGCCCAACGGGCTTGGCAAGGAAGTCAAGATTCTGGTTTTTGCCAAAGGCGAAAAGGAAACGGAAGCCCTGGACGCCGGGGCAGACTTCATTGCCAATGATGAGATCATTGAAAAGATCAAGGACGGCTGGTTCGGATTTGACAAGGCCATTGCCACACCCGATATGATGGGTGCCGTGGGGAAACTGGGAAGAGTCCTGGGACCACGGGGGCTCATGCCCAATGCCAAAACCGGAACCGTCACCTTTGAACTGGGAAAGGCCATCAACGAGCTGAAAGCGGGTAAAATTGATTTCAGGGTGGAGAAAGCGGGAATTGTTCACGTTCCCGTTGGCAAGGTTTCCTTTGGGGCAGAAAAACTGACCGAGAATGTCAAGGCCTTTCTTGACAAGCTGGTTGCCCTGAAACCCGCCTCCAGTAAGGGAACTTACCTGAAAAACATCAGCATTTCGTCTACCATGGGGCCCGGCATTAAAGTCGATCCCCTGTTGATAAAATAGGTAGAAAATCTGTCCTAGACAGTAGGTGCACCCATGGGTGCATAATCGGATTTGCCGGCCTGCCGAGACACAAAAATATAAAATTTTGTTTTGGTTTAAGTTGGCACCTTCGTACAAGATTCAATAATGAAAGGAGGTGTGAATAAATTGCTAAATATTTCCCAGAAAAAAGAACTGGTTGAAAGACTGGCCAAACAGCTTGGTGAAGCAGAGATCTCAATCGTCATCGATTACATGGGACTTGACGTTTCCAAGATGACAGAGCTTCGCAGCAAGCTGCGCGAGGTCGGAGTTCAGATCGAGGTTGTTAAGAATACCCTTTTGAACCTGGCTTCAAAAGAAACCGACACAGCCCTGATGTCTGATTTTTTCAAAGGCCCCACCGCCATTGTTACATCTGTGGATGATCCGGTGTCTCCGGCAAAGGTTCTGGTTGACTTTGCCAAAGAGAATGAAAAACTGGAGATCAAGGCGGCCACCCTCGGCGGAAATCTTCTTGATTCCGAACAGATCAAGCAACTGGCCAAAATGCCCTCAAAAGAAGAATTGCTTACCAAGCTCGTCTATACCCTTAATGCGGTTCCGACTTCCTTGGTCAATGTTCTTTCAGGTGTGCCAAGATCTTTTGTCAACGTGCTCAGCGCCGTCAAAGATCAAAAAGAAGCAGCTTAAAACAATAGATTATACCAATTTAAAAAATAAATTTAGTACTTTAGGAGATAAAAAATGGCTGATATCACAAAAGATGATGTTATTGAATTCATATCGAGCATGAGCGTTCTTGAGCTCTCTGAACTGGTTAAGGAACTTGAAGAGAAATTTGGCGTCAGCGCCGCTGCCCCGGTTGCTTTTGCCGGAGGCCCCATGCCCGGTGCCGGTGACGCAGGCGGAGCCGCCGAAGAGGAAAAAACCGAGTTTGATGTTGTTCTTGAAGCCATTGGTGACAAGAAGATCAACGTAATTAAGGAAGTCAGAGCCATCACCGGCCTTGGCCTCAAGGAAGCCAAAGCCCTGGTTGAGGAAGCCCCCAAGGCGGTCAAGGAAGGCATCCCCAAGGAAGAAGCCGAGAAGATCAAGGAACAGCTTGAGGGAGCGGGCGCTCAGGTTTCTGTAAAATAGTTTTGCAGTGCTGAAATAGTTTTCGGCCAGATGCATAAAACTTTATGCGGGGGCAAGGCAATGGGCCATGTCTCCGCTTTTACGGTTGGAAAAACTCACATTGGGAGATATCATGACCGGAAGTCTTTTGACGAATAGGCGTTTCAGAAAAGAGTTTGGCAGTAAAAGAAAAATTATTGATATTCCCGACCTCATCGGGATGCAGCGGAATTCTTTTGAAAGTTTTCTTCAGATGGATGTGGAGCCCCAGCACAGGGAAGACAAGGGGCTGCATTCTGTTTTTAAATCCGTTTTTCCCATCAAGGATTTTACCGATACATCCTCCCTTGAGTATGTCTCCTATTCCTTCGGGGAGACCAAGCATTCTGTAAATGAATGCATCAGTAGGGGGATGACCTATGATATCCCGGTGAATATCCGGGTCCGCCTGGTGGTCTATGATCAGGATAAGGAAACCGAGACATCCACAATCAGGGACATCAAAGAACAGGAGATTTATTTCGGGACCATCCCCTTGATGACCCGGCAGGGAACTTTCATCATCAACGGAACCGAACGGGCTGTGGTCAGTCAGCTGCACAGGTCTTCGGGCGTGTTCTTCGACCATGACAAGGGAAAGAACTACTCCACCGGGAAAATTATCTACAACGCCAGGATCATCCCGGTACGCGGTTCCTGGATCGACATGGAAATCGATGCCAAGGATATTGTTAATATCCGTATCGACAGAAGAAGAAAATTTCCCGTGTCCATCCTTTTCAAGGCCTTTGGGTATAACAGCGAAGATATCCTGGATTTTTTCTATAGAAGAGAGCACATCATTAAAAAACAAGGCTCGTTTTTTAAAGAGTTTATTCCTGAAAATCTGATCCGGCAGAGGGCCGGTTTTGACGTAAAATCTCCTGAAACAGGGGAGGTGGTCGTAAAGCAGGGAAGAATTTTTACAAAACGAGCTTTAAAACAGCTCAAGGATGAAGGCCTGAACTATATCCCCATCACGGATACTGAACTCATCGGCAAGGCATTCTCCCACAATTGTTATGATAGAGAGACCGGCGAAATTCTGTATAAGGCCGGTGATCTGATTGCCGAAGACAGCTTTGAACAGATGGAGGAAAAAAATCTGAATGATTTTCATATCCTCTATGTAGATACCAGGAGCTCCGACTCCATGCGCAAGACCCTGGTATCGGACAAGACGGAAACCAAGGAAGAGGCCCTGATGGATATCTACCGGCGTCTTCGTCCGGGGAATCCCGCCACCATTGAGGTGGCCCAGGATTTCATCGACCATCTTTTCTTTAGACAGGCCTATTACGATCTGTCCAAGGTGGGCCGTCTGAAGATGAATCACAGGCTGGGAGTGAATACCAAGATAGACGTAAAAACCCTTCGCAAGGAAGACGTCCTTTTAACGGCCTCCACCCTCATTGAGTTAAAAGATACCCAGGGTCAGGTGGATGACATCGACCATCTGGGCAACAGGAGAGTAAGAGCGGTTGGAGAACTTTTGGAGAACCATTACCGGATCGGCCTGGTCAGAATGGAGCGTGCCATCAAGGAAAAGATGAGCATGCAGGAAGTGGATGCCATGATGCCCCACGACCTGATCAATCCCAAGCCGGTTTCTGCTGTTGTAAGGGAATTTTTCGGAACTTCCCAGCTTTCCCAGTTCATGGATCAGACCAATCCGTTGTCGGAAACCACTCACAAGAGAAGGCTTTCCGCATTGGGTCCCGGCGGCCTGACCCGGGAAAGAGCCGGGTTTGAGGTCAGGGACGTGCATCCCTCCCATTACGGGAGGATCTGTCCCATTGAAACCCCTGAAGGTCCCAATATCGGACTTATCGTCTCCCTTTGCACCTATGCCCGGGTCAATGATTTCGGGTTTATCGAGACGCCCTTCAGAATTGCAGATGAAGGGAATGCATCCAAGGAGATTATCCATCTGAGTGCTTTTGAGGAGAAATCCCATCCCATTGCCCAGGCAAATGCGCCCCTGGATTCCTCCGGCAACTTCATCAACCCCCTGGTTTCATCCCGGGTGGAAGGTGAATTTGAGATGATCGAGAACAAAGATGTCAAGTTCATGGACGTCTCTCCCAACCAGCTGGTTTCGGTTTCTGCGGCTCTGATTCCCTTTCTGGAGAACGATGATGCCAACCGGGCCCTCATGGGCTCCAACATGCAGCGCCAGGCGGTTCCCCTGATCAGGAGCGAAGCACCCCTTGTCGGAACCGGTATGGAAAGTGTGGTGGCCAGGGACTCCGGGGTTACCATCGTTGCAGACTATGACGGAGTCGTGGTGGATGTGGATTCAAAGCGTATTGTTGTCCGCAACGATGAAAAGGAAGACGGCACTTTTGAAAAAGCGGTCTCTATTTATAATTGCACCAAATTCGTCAGATCAAACCAGAACACCTGTTTTAACCACAGGCCCATTGTTGAGAGGGGGGACCGGGTTACAAAGGGTGAGGTGATTGCCGACGGACCGTCCACTGAAATGGGCGAACTGGCATTGGGGAAAAATGTCACCGTGGCCTTTATGCCCTGGGACGGATACAACTACGAGGACTCCATCCTTGTCAGCGAGCGGCTGGTAAAGGACGGGGTCTACACCTCGGTTCACGTGGAAGAGTTCGAAGTTCTGGCCCGGGATACCAAGCTGGGCAAGGAAGAGATTACCAGGGACATTCCCAATGTGGGGGAAGAGGCCCTGAAAAATCTGGATGACAGCGGGATCATCCGCCTGGGCGCCGAGGTCAATCCCGGTGATATCCTGGTGGGCAAGATTACGCCCAAGGGTGAAACCCAGCTCTCTCCGGAAGAGAAGCTTCTCCGGGCCATTTTCGGTGAAAAAGCCGGTGATGTAAAAGATACCTCCCTGTGCGTACCCCCGGGGGTTAAAGGCAAGGTGATTGATGCCAAAGTCTTCTCCAGAAGGGGATTGACCAAGGATGACCGGACCCGGCAGATCGAGGACGAGGAAATTGAACGCCTCGAAAAGGACAGGGACGATGAAATTAAAATCATCTCCCAGGTGGCCCGTGAAAAGGTGGAGAGTATTCTGGACGGCCAGGAAGTAGTGGCCGACCTGGAAAAAAATGGTAAGGCCGTTCTGACGAAGGGGGCCAAGATCCAACCGGCCGGCCTGGAAAATATTCCCGTCTCTGTACTGGTGGACATTGCAGTAAAAGATCCAATGGCCACGGAAAAGGCCCAGATCATTCTGGAACAGGCCCAGGATCAGATTAAAAAAGCCCGGGAACATTTTAACCGGCAGGTATCCCGCTTTGAAAAGGGGGACGACCTTCCGCCCGGTGTTCTCAAATTAATCAAGATCAGCGTGGCCATGGAAAGGGTTCTTTCCGTGGGGGATAAGATGGCCGGGCGCCATGGTAACAAGGGTGTTGTATCAAGGATTCTTAGGACGGAAGATCTGCCCTATTTTGCCGACGGCCGGCCCGTGGATATGGTACTCAACCCCCTGGGAGTTCCCTCCCGTATGAACGTGGGGCAGATTCTGGAGATCCATCTGGGCTCTGCAGCCTTTGGTCTGGGTCAGCAGATCGATGAACTGCTCTCGGAGATGAAGACGGATAAACTCAGGGAAAAAATGAAAAATATCTTCACCCTGACCCAAAAACAGAAGGCAGACGGCATCGAGGACACCCTTGGCCAGGCCATAGACAAGATGACCGAAGAGGAACTTATTGACTTTTCTTCCCTTTACAAGAGGGGGGTCCATACGGCCACCCCGGTATTTGACGGGGCCACGGAAGAGGAGATCAAGGATCTGATTGAAGAGTCGGGATATGACCGCTCCGGACAGTCCGTTCTTTTTGACGGAAGAACCGGTGAGCCCTTTGACATGCCCGTGACCGTGGGAACCATGTACATGCTTAAACTTCACCACCTGGTGGATGACAAGCTCCATGCCCGTTCCATCGGGCCCTATTCCCTGGTCACCCAGCAGCCCCTGGGCGGTAAGGCCCAGTTCGGCGGCCAGAGACTGGGAGAGATGGAGGTCTGGGCCATGGAGGCCTATGGCGCAGCCCATGCACTCCAGGAGTTTCTCACCGTAAAATCCGATGATATGACCGGAAGAACACGGATGTATGAAAAAATAGTCAAAGGCCAGAATGTTCTGGAACCTGGGATGCCTGAGTCATTCAGAGTACTGATGAAAGAGCTCAACAGTCTGGGCCTGGATATGAATCTTATTGAAGGCAGCAAATAAGGAGAAGACATTGGACAATATTTACGATTTCTTCGCAAAACCAAAAGATCCCAAGATTTATCAGGGGGTTCAGATCAGCCTCGCATCTTCAGACCAGATCCGGGAGTGGTCCCATGGCGAGATTAAAAAACCTGAAACCATAAATTACAGAACCTTTAAGCCGGAACGGGACGGCCTGTTTTGCGCAAAGGTGTTCGGCCCCACCAAAGATTATGAGTGCAACTGCGGGAAATACAAGCGCATGAAGCACCGGGGTGTGGTGTGTGAAAAGTGCGGGGTTGAGGTCATCCAGTCTAAAGTGAGAAGGGAGAGAATGGCCCATATCGAGCTGGCTTCTCCGGTATCCCATATCTGGTTTCTCAAGAGTCTTCCCTCCAAGATCGGAAACGTTCTCGATCTGACCCTGAAGAATCTTGAAAAAGTTCTTTATTTTGATTCCTATATCGTCATTGATCCCAAGGACACGGGGCTGAAAAAGATGCAGCTTCTGTCCGACGATCAATACTATGAAGCATTGGAGAGCTTTGGTGAGGAGGCCTTTGATGTGGGCATCGGAGCCGAAGCCATCTTAACCCTGCTCAATGAGATCAAACTCCAGGAAGTCCACGACGAGCTTAAAGAGGAAATCGGCATGACCAAATCTGTTGCCAAGCAGCAGAAAATGGCCAAGCGCCTCAAGGTCATCGATGCCTTTCTTAACTCTGGAATCGAACCGTCCCGGATGATTCTTACGGCCTGCCCCATTCTGCCGCCGGATTTAAGACCCCTGGTGCCCCTGGAGGGAGGCCGGTTTGCCACCTCGGATCTTAACGACCTCTACCGGAGGGTGCTCAACCGGAACAACCGCCTTAAACGGCTGGTGGATCTGGATGCCCCGGACATCATCGTCAGAAATGAAAAGAGGATGCTCCAGGAGTCCGTGGACGTCCTTTTCGATAACGGCCGTCACGGCCGGGTGGTCACAGGCACCAACAAACGGCCTTTGAAATCCCTCAGTGACACCCTCAAGGGAAAACAGGGAAGATTCCGCCAGAACCTTCTGGGAAAACGTGTGGATTATTCCGGCCGTACGGTTATTACGGTGGGATCGGAATTGAGACTCCACCAGTGCGGGATCCCCAAGAAAATGGCCTTGGAATTGTTCAAACCCTTTATTTACAACTATCTTGAGCAGAAAGGCCTGGTGTCAACGGTAAAATCCGCCAAAAAGATGGTGGAACGGGAAGAGACCGAGGTCTGGGATGCACTGGAGTATGTGGTCAAGGAGTATCCGGTCATGCTTAACCGGGCTCCCACCCTTCATCGTCTCGGGTTCCAGGCCTTTGAGCCGGTTCTCATCGAAGGAAAGGCCATCCAGCTTCATCCTCTGGTCTGTCCGGCCTTTAATGCCGATTTTGACGGTGACCAGATGGCGGTCCATGTTCCCCTTTCCCTGGAGTCCCAGCTGGAAGCCCGGATCATGATGCTGTCCACCAACAATATCCTCTCCCCTGCCAATGGTCAGCCCATTATTGTTCCCACCCAGGACATTGTCCTGGGGATCTACTATATGACCCGGGCGGTAGCCGGTCAGAGGGGGGAGGGAATTTCCTTTTCCAGCATTGAAGAGGTCAGATACGCCTTTGATGCAGGAGAGCTTGACCTCCATGCCAGGATCAAGGTCAGGATCGATGATGAGATCTATGAAACCACCACGGGCCGGATCCTTCTCTGGGAATCCATCCCCGGTGACACTCTTCTTTCCCTGAGCCGGATCCGGACCGAAACCCTTGAAGAGTGCGAGGAGGCCCTGGAGGAACTCAAGGCAGGCAAGGACTTTGAGGCGGTTTTGAAGAAATACTCTGATTCGGAGATCAAGAAGAGCCGGGGAGAAACCGGAATCCTGACCCGGAAAGAGTTTAAGAATATCTTTCAATTGTCAGATGTCGTGGTGGAACAGCTCTTCAGCCTCAAAGAAGACCAGTTCACCGACGTCAGGGCGGTGGGAGACAAGTTTACCATTTTCAAGGTGGATGAACGAAAGACAACTCTGCCGTTCACACTGGTCAACAAACTCATGGATAAATCCTCAACGGTCAAACTCATTGACTATGCCTATCGGAACATCGGACTCAAAGAGACCGTGATCCTGTCCGACCGGCTCAAGGATATCGGGTACAAGCACTCCACCCTGGGCGGGCTTTCCATTTGCGTGGATGACATGATCATTCCGGACCAGAAATGGGATCTGATCGCCAAGGCGGAAACAAACATTGAGGATATTAAAACCCAATACTCCGAAGGTCTGATCACCCAGGGTGAGAAGTACAACAAGGTGGTGGACATCTGGGCCCAGGCAACCGACGATATTGCCAATGCCATGATGGAAGTCATGAAAAATCCCATGGGTGTGGAAGATGCTGAATCTGCCGAGCAGATGAATGCCGTTTATGTTATGGCCGACTCCGGTGCCCGTGGATCCAAGGATCAGATGCGCCAGCTGGCCGGTATGCGGGGACTCATGGCCAAACCCTCGGGGGAGATTATCGAGAATCCCATTACCGCCTGTTTTCGTGAGGGATTGTCGGTTCTTCAGTACTTCATCTCCACCCATGGCGCCCGTAAAGGTCTTGCCGATACGGCCCTGAAGACCGCCAACTCAGGATACCTGACCCGGCGTCTGGCCGATGTGGGCCAGGACTGCACCATTATCGAGCACGATTGCGGCACCATTAACGGGATAGAGGTGGAAGCCCTGTATGAAGGGGGTGAAATCATCCAGACCCTGGGAGAGAGAATTTTGGGCAGGGTGACCCAGGAAGATATCAGGGATCCCTATTCAGACGAATTTATCGTCGCCTCAGACACCGAACTCAATGAAAGCCATGTGGCCGAAATCGAACGGGCCGGTGTTCAGAAGGTGAAGATCCGGTCCGTGTTGACCTGCAACTCAAAACATGGGGTCTGCTCCAGGTGCTACGGCCGCGACCTGGCCCACGGGGTGACCGTGGAGATCGGCCAGGCCATCGGAATCGTGGCGGCCCAGTCCATTGGTGAGCCGGGAACCCAGCTGACCATGAGAACCTTCCATATCGGCGGTACTGCCTCCCGGAAAGTAGAGGTTGCCGAGATCAAAGCCCGGGTTGGAGGGATTCTCAAGTACAACCAAGATATCCAGACCGTTACCTCCGCGGAAAATGAGGTCATCGTCATGAACCGTAAGGGCGGCGGCGTCACCATTGTCGGTGAAGAAGGCCGGGAAAGGTCCAAGGAGACCGTTATCTACGGTGCCACTCTCCATGTGCGTGACGGTCAGAATATAGACCCCGGAGACACCATTGCCACCTGGGATCCCTTTACCACCCCGATCATCACGGAGGTATCCGGCCGGGTGAAACTGGCCGACATTGAGGTGGGCAACACGGTTCAGGAGAAGATTGACCCGGTTACGGGCAAGGTCAGCCGTACCATCATCGAAGGAAAAGATACGGAAATCCGCCCCCGGGTTACATTGAGGGATAAAGAAGGAAAAGCCGTCAAGCTTCCGGGATCCAAAAATAATGCCCAGTACTTTCTCCCCGTGAATGCCATTCTCACAGTTGAGGAGGATGATGCCATCATGGCGGGGGATGTCGTTGCCAAGCTGCCCAGGGCCACCACCAAGACCAAGGATATCACCGGGGGTCTGCCCAGGGTTGCAGAGCTTTTTGAAGTCAGAAAGCCCAAGGACCCGGGCATGCTCACTGAAATTGACGGGTATATTTCCGTGGCAAAGGGGACCAAGGGGCGTCAGAAGGTCACGGTGACTCCCACGGATGTGGGGGACAAAAAAGAGTACTCTGTTCCAAAGGGCTCCCATGTTACCGTGTACGACGGAGATTACGTCAAGGCAGGAGATCCTCTTATTGCCGGCAGTGCCAATCCCCAGGATATTATGAATATCAAGGGAGAGGTGGCCCTGGCCAAGTATCTGGTGGATGAGGTGCAGGAAGTCTACCGCCTCCAGGGGGTCCGTATCAATGACAAGCACATCGAAGTGGTGATCCGCCAGATGATGCGGCGGGTTAAAGTCACCACTCCCGGGGATACCAATTTTATTCCGGACGAACAGGTTGACCGGGTGATGTTTGAAGAGAAAAACCGGGAAGTGGCCATGAGCGGCGGCGAGCCTGCCAAGGGTGAGCCTCTGATTCTTGGAATCACCAAGGCCTCCCTGTCCACGGACAGTTTTTTGTCTGCCGCGTCCTTCCAGGAGACCACCAAGGTCCTGACCCTGGCCGCCATTGAAGGCAAGTACGACAGCCTCAAAGGATTAAAGGAGAATGTGGTTATGGGCAGGCTGATTCCGGCGGGAACCGGATTCCCGGGATACCATAATGTTGAGGTGGCTGTCGGAGAGGTGGCAGAGGTATAAAATCAAAAAAAGCTTGACTTTGCGAAAAAGCGAGCGTAAAATTAAATATTTTGTCGTATATGACATTGTTTTATTTTGATAAGGAGCGTTGGGAAGATTATGCCGACCATAAATCAGTTGGTTCGAAAAGGTAGAAAAAAAGCAGAAAAAAAGGTTGGTACGCCTGCTTTGAAGGGTGGTCCCCAGAAACGGGGAGTCTGTACCCGGGTGTATACATCAACTCCGAAAAAACCGAACTCTGCTTTGAGAAAAGTGGCAAGGGTTCGTTTGACAACCGGTATGGAAGTCGCTGCATATATCCCCGGTATGGGACACAATCTTCAGGAGCACTCTGTTGTTCTGGTGAGGGGCGGAAGGGTAAAGGACCTTCCCGGTGTCCGCTATCACATTGTCAGAGGGGCTCTGGATACGCTGGGCGTTGACGACAGAAGGCAGGGACGTTCCAAATACGGAGCCAAGAGACCTAAATAAGGTAAAGATATATAATTCATACTATTTGGTGGACATGACAGATGGCAGATAAAGAGATCGTAATTGAAAATTTTACGCAGGACGCAAGCCCGCAGCAGAAGTTGGCTGCAAAGTTTATCAACTGTGTAATGAAAGACGGCAAGAAAAACGCAGCCCGTAAAGTTGTCACCAATGCCTTGTCGATGGCTGAAAGCAAAATCGGAGAGCCTGCTCTGGATGTTTTTAAAAAGGCGGTTGACAACATCCGACCCTCGGTGGAGGTGAAGTCCAGGAGAATCGGGGGGTCCACTTACCAGGTGCCGACGGATATCAAGCCGGCCCGGCAGACAGCCCTGGCCTTCAGGTGGTTGATCAGCTACAGCCGGGGTCGTTCCGAAAAAGGCTATGCCAACAAGCTTGCCGCAGAGTTGATGGACGCATACAACAACCGGGGCGGAGCCATAAAGAAAAAAGAGGATACACACAAAATGGCAGAGGCCAACAAGGCATTTGCCCATTTCAGGTGGTAAAATTTTTCAATATTGAGATTAAGATTCCACGGGAGGAATAATAGAAAATGGCTAAGGAGAAATTCGAGCGGACCAAACCGCATGTAAACATCGGTACGATTGGGCATATTGACCATGGGAAGACGACGCTTACCGCAGCAATCACCAAGCTTGCCGGACTGAAGGGGAATGCCGAGTTTGTTCCCTTTGACGAGATTGACAAGGCTCCTGAGGAAAGAGAGCGCGGTATCACCATTGCAACGGCCCATGTGGAGTACGAGACGGAAAACCGTCACTACGCCCATGTGGACTGCCCGGGCCATGCCGACTATATCAAGAACATGATCACGGGAGCGGCTCAGATGGACGGAGCGGTTCTGGTGGTCAGTGCAGATGACGGTCCCATGCCCCAGACCCGGGAGCATATTCTCCTTGCCCGTCAGGTGGGTGTGCCCAAGATCGTCGTGTTTTTAAACAAATGTGACATGGTGGATGATGAAGAGCTCATCGAGCTGGTGGAAATGGAGCTCCAGGAACTTCTGGATACCTATGAGTTCCCCGGCGACGAGACACCGATCATCCGGGGTTCCGCCCTCAAGGCCCTTGAGAGTGATGACGTAGACAGCGATGAGGCCAAGCCGATTTTTGAGCTTCTGGACATCCTGGACAGCTACGTTCCGGAACCTGAAAGGGACACGGCCAAGCCTTTCCTCATGCCCATAGAGGATGTATTCTCCATTTCCGGCCGGGGCACGGTAGTCACCGGCAGGATTGAGAGGGGGATCATCAAAACCGGCGAGGAGATCGAGATTGTCGGGATCCGGGAGACGTCCAAGACCGTATGTACCGGAGTGGAGATGTTCAGAAAACTTCTTGACGAAGGTCAGGCCGGAGACAACGTAGGTCTTCTGCTCAGGGGAACCAAAAGGGATCAGGTGGAAAGAGGGCAGGTTGTATCCAAGCCCGGCACCATCACCCCCCATACCAAATTCAAGGCGGAAATGTACGCCCTGAGCAAGGAAGAAGGCGGACGTCATACCCCGTTCTTTTCCGGATACCGGCCCCAGTTCTTTTTCAGGACTACGGATATTACAGGGGTGCTTACCCTTGAAGAGGGCGTTGAGATGATCATGCCCGGTGATAACGCAACCATCAATGTTGAGCTGATCAACCCCATTGCCATGGAAAAAGAACTCCGCTTCGCCATCAGAGAAGGCGGACGGACCGTTGGCGCCGGTGTTATCGGTGAAATTGTTGAATAAGGTCTTTTAGGAAAGAACAATATCATGTTGAAAACAAAAATTCGAATCAGGCTCAAGGCATACGATCACAAGCTGCTTGATCAGTCTTCAGTAGATATTGTTGATACGGCAAGGAAAACCGGCGCCAGAATCGTGGGGCCGGTTCCCCTTCCCACCCGTATCAATAAATTTACCGTGCTGCGGTCTCCCCATGTGAATAAAAAATCAAGGGAACAGTTCGAGATCCGGACCCATAAGAGAATGATGGACATTCTGGAGCCGACTCAGCAGACGGTTGATGCACTGATGAAGCTGGATCTTTCACCGGGCGTTGATGTGGAAATAAAATTATAGGTTGCGACAGGAACAGATTATGAGTGCAATACTTGGAAAAAAAATCGGGATGACCAACGTGTTTTCCCCGGACGGAAGACTCGTTCCTGTTACCGTTGTGCAGGTAGGGCCCTGTGTGGTCACCCAGGTGAAAACCATGGAAACCGACGGATATACAGCTCTCCAGCTCGGGTTTGACGAACGCCCGATGGAAAAACTGAACAAGCCCATTGCAGGCCATCTGAAAAAGGCCGGTGACAAGGGGTTCAGGGTTTTAAGGGAGTTCCGGACAGAGAATGTTGAAGAGATCGAGCCCGGCGCCGAAGTCAATATCGACATGTTCACCGTGGGCGAAAAAGTCACCGTATCCGGGATCAGCAAGGGACGGGGTTTCCAGGGAACCATAAAACGGCACGGTTTTAGCCGGGGTCCAGAAACCCATGGTAACAGGAACCATAGAAAGCCTGGATCCATCGGGAACAGCGCCTGGCCGGCAAAGGTCATCAAGGGGAAAAAACTTCCCGGGCACATGGGAACCGATCGAAAAACAACCAAAAATTTGACCATTGTGGATATAAAACCCGAGGAAAACCTGATTCTTTTAAAGGGTGCCGTTCCAGGACCCAAGACGGGAATTCTTGAGGTATATAAGACCAAGGGTAAATAGAGTATCACAACTGCTTCGTTCCCAGGGAACGAAGATGCAAAATAGATTAAACGCGGCTATGGGTATTGCACCAGCGTTCGCAGTGATGCATAGCTGATCAAAATTAAGAGGAAGAATATGGCTGCTGTCGATGTATTAAACAGTGCAGGTGAAAAAGTATCTGAAGCACAACTGCCTGAAGAAATATTCAGCATACCGGTTAAGACAAGTGTTCTTCATGAAGTGGTTCGATCCCAACTCGTGTCCAAACGAGGTGGGACTGCTGCGTCTAAGACAAGGGGTATGGTTACAGGTAGTACGAAAAAACTGTTCAGGCAAAAGGGAACCGGTAATGCACGTGCCGGTAGTGTTAAATCTCCGTTGCGAAAAGGAGGCGGGGTCATCTTTGGGCCTTCTCCCAGGTCTTTTGCCTATAAGGTGCCCAAAAAGGTGCGCCGGCTGGCATTGAAAATGGCCCTGAGCAGCAAGTTCGAGGACAAGAACTTATTTGTCATTGACGACTTGAAGCTGGAGGAAATCAAGACAAAGGTTCTTGCCCAGATTCTCACGACCCTGGATCTGAACGATCTGCTGATCGTGTCCGACGCTGAAGATATGAACCTTGCACTGTCTTCAAGAAATATTCCGGACGTAAAAGTGATCAAAACCGCAGGCCTGAATGTCTACGATATTTTGAAGTTCAAAAACCTTCTGCTGGTCGAATCGACCATTAAGAGTATCGAGGGGAGGTTAAGTTAAATGAGAGAGTACGATATCATCAGGGGACCTGTTGTTACAGAAAAAACAACCCTTCAAAAAGAATTAAACAACCAGGTGACCTTTAAGGTGGACAAACGGGCCAACCGGGTTGAGATTAAGGATGCTGTTGAAAAGGCTTTCAACGCCAAAGTCAAAGAGGTCAGAACTGTCCAGGTCAAGGGCAAGGTCAAACAGCGCGGTAGAATTGTCGGCAAAAGAAATGACTGGAAAAAAGCCATTGTCACACTGATGCCGGGACAACGAATCGATTTTTTTGAAGGTGTTTAAAGAGGTATATATATGTCAACGATAATCAAGGCTAAACCGACATCTCCCGGAAGACGAGCTCAGGAATACCTTTCTTTTGAAGAAATTACCAAGACCAAGCCTGAACGGCGCCTTACCAAGAAATTGAATAAAAAGGCCGGCCGGAATTCCTACGGAAGAATAACCAGCATGCACCGGGGTGGCGGAGCAAAGAAGAAATACCGGATCATTGATTTTAAACGGGATAAGGACGGGATTCCTGCCAAGGTCTCCGCCATTGAATACGATCCCAACAGAAGCGCCAGGATCGCCCTCCTGGTATATGCCGATGGTGAAAAAAGATATATTTTGGCTCCATTGGACGTGAAGGTGGGTGACATCCTTGAAACCGGTCCGGATGCAGATATCAAGCCGGGCAATTGCATGCCCCTTGAGAACATTCCCACGGGTACCCGAATTCATAACATCGAACTGAAGCAGAACAAGGGCGGCCAGATCGTCAGAAGCGCAGGCGCCTATGCCCGGCTCATGGCCAAGGAGGGCAACTATGCCCAGATCCTTCTGCCTTCCGGGGAGGTGCGTATGATTCATTTGAAGTGCAAGGCTACCGTGGGCAGGGTCGGGAATGAGAAGCACGGTGATGTCAGTATCGGAAAGGCCGGCCGGACAAGATGGATGGGTAGAAGGCCCTCTGTCCGTGGTGTTGCCATGAACCCGGTAGACCATCCCATGGGTGGTGGAGAAGGTCGTTCGTCAGGCGGGCGCCAGCCCTGTACCCCCTGGGGGGTTCCCACCAAGGGGAAGAGAACCCGGAAAAATGCCAGGACAGATCAGTATATCGTAAAAAGAAGAGCTAAGAGAAGGTAATAGGTGACTAAATCATGCCAAGATCATTAAAAAAGGGACCATATATCGCGCCCGAGCTTTTGAAAAAAGTTTTAGCGGCAAGTCAGTCCAGCAGCAACAAGGTTATCAAGACCTGGTCAAGAAGATCGACCATCTTTCCTGAAATGGTGGGAATCACCCTTGCCGTTCATAACGGTAAAAAGTTCATTCCCGTTTTTGTAACGGAAAACATGGTCGGTCATAAGCTTGGTGAATTTTCACCCACAAGAACCTTTTGGGGTCATGCCGGGGATAAAAGGGCCAAACGCTAATCTCATAGGCAAAAGGAAATTTTGATATGGAAGTTAAAGCAACTACAAGATATGCAAGGATTTCTCCTTTCAAGCTCAGGCTGCCCATCAGCGAAGTAAAGGGGAAAAATGCGGAACAGGCTCTGGCGCTGCTGAAGTTCATGCCCCTCAAAGCTGCCGGGATAATTCATAAAGCCCTCCAGTCAGCAGTTGCCAATGCCGAGCACAATAACGAGCTGGATGTGGACAAGCTGATTGTGAAAAACATCATCGTCGATCATGGCCCGTCCATGAAGCGGTTCCGGCCAAGGGCAAGGGGCAGGGCAACCAGGATAATAAAACGAACCAGTCATTTAACAGTAATAGTCGAGCAAGTCGACTAAATAGGAGGAGCTAGCTTGGGCCAGAAAGTACATCCTACTGGATTAAGATTAGGCATCATCAGGACATGGGACTCCAGATGGTATGCAGACAAAGACTATGCCGGTTTTGTTGAAGAAGATTTTAAAGTCCGGAAGTTTTTGAAAAAGAAACTCTACCATGCAGGCATTTCAAAGATTGAGATCGAACGGTTTTCAAAGCAGATCCGTCTCAGGGTTTTTGCTGCCAGACCCGGGATCATTATCGGGAAAAAAGGGTCGGAAATTGCTCTGCTGAAAAAAGAACTGGAAAAACTGCTTAACCCTGATGTCCTCATCGACATTAAAGAGGTCAGACGTCCGGAAATTGACGCGCAGTTGGTTGCTGAGAATATTGCCCAGCAGCTGGAAAGAAGAATCGCCTTTAGACGGGCCATGAAAAGAAGCGTCTCGTCTGCCATGAGGTTCGGGGCCAAGGGGATTAAGATTATCTGCTCCGGTCGTCTGGGCGGCGCTGAAATGGCCAGAACCGAGTGGTATAAAGAGGGAAGGATCCCTCTGCATACCCTGAGGGCGGATGTGGACTACGGCTTTATCGAAGCGAAAACAACATACGGAACCATCGGCATTAAGACCTTTATTTTCAAAGGTGAGGTATTAAGCCCGGGTGAACAGGCCCTGGCGTCAAAATAAGGTCGTCAAAGTAGAGGCAATGAGGAGAAAAGCAAATGCTTAGTCCAAAAAATGTAAAATTCCGCAAGCAGTTCCGGGGAAGAACCAAAGGAACTCCGACCAGGGGCAACACCCTGAGTTTCGGTGATTTTGGGCTCCAGGCGGTTGAATGCGGTTATATAAATGCAAGACAGATTGAAGCAGCAAGGGTCGCGCTGACCAGACACGCAAAAAGGGCAGGAAAAAGCTGGATCCGTTTTTTTCCGGACAAGCCCGTCACCAAAAAACCCGCGGAAGTCAGGATGGGTAAAGGTAAAGGTGCAACCGATGCCTGGGTAGCCCGGGTTAAACCTGGGAAAATTCTTTACGAGATGGAAGGAATCCCAAGGGAAGTAGCCAAAGAGGCGCTTCGACTTGCCGCGAGAAAACTTTCCGTGAAAACCCGTTTTGTGGAAAGGAGTTAAGTCATGTTAAAGGCAAGCGAAATCAGGGAAATGGGTGAAGACCAGGTCAAGGAAAAACTGGTTGAACTGAAAAAAGAACTTTTTAATCTTCGTTTCCAGAATGATGTTGGACAGCTTGAGAATACTTCAACACTTTCAAATGTCAGAAAAGATATTGCCAGGCTCTATACAATATCCCGAGAAAAGGATTTTAACATTAGCTAAGAGTTATAGATATGGAAACTATTAGAAAAAAGAAAAGAGAGCTGATCGGACTGATCGTATCCGATAAAATGGATAAATCAGTGGTAGTCCGGGTTGAAAGATTTGTGCAGCACAAGGTGTATAAGAAATTTATCAAACGGTACAAAAAATACCACGCCCATGATGCCACCAACGAGTGTCGGCTCGGTGATGAGGTTAAAATCATCGAAACCAGACCCTTGAGCAAGCTGAAACGGTTCAGAGTGGCACAAATCCTTAAAAAGGCCGTTTAATTAAAGGAGTTACAAATGATTCAGAGCGAAACGAGACTGACGGTCGCAGACAACTCCGGGGCAAAGGAACTTTATTGTATCAAGGTTTTGGGCGGTTCCAAAAGAAGATACGCAGGTATCGGCGATATCATTATTACATCCGTAAAGGAAGCCATTCCCAATTCCAAGGTCAGCAAAGGAGATATTGTGCCTGCTGTCATCGTCCGGACCAAAAAAGAGATTTCCAGACCGGATGGATCGTCCATCAGATTTGATGACAACTCAGCCGTGGTTTTGACCAAAAACAATGAACCTGTGGGGACCCGTATTTTCGGTCCGGTGGCCAGGGAGTTAAGGGCGAAAAGATTCATGAAAATAATCTCTCTGGCCCCTGACGTATTATAACAGCCGGGGTATTGGAGAAAATTCAAATGCAAGCTTTAAAATTGAAAATCAAAAAAGATGACAAGGTAAAGGTACTCACCGGTAAGGATAAAGGTAAGATCGGTAAGGTATTAAAGGTCGTTAAAAAGACCAACCGGGTCGTTGTGGAAAATATTAACGTTGTCAAGGTTCATCAGAGACCCACCCAGGCAAATCCCCAGGGCGGAATCGTTGAAAAATCAATGCCCATTGATATTTCCAATCTGATGATCATGTGCAACTCCTGTGTAAAGCCGACCCGGGTCGGCATGAAACAGCTGGAAGGCGGAAAGCGAGTCAGAGTCTGTAAAAAATGCAACGAGCAGATTGATTCCTAAGGATCTTCAGGCGGAGAAAATAGATGACCACTCTTAAAGAAAAATACAATAACGAAGTTGTCCCCAAGCTTAAGGAAACCTATAACTATGCCAATGAGTTTCAGGTGCCCAAGTTTGAAAAGATCGTATTGAACATGGGATTGGGTGAAGCGGTCAGGAATCCGAAAATAATCGAATCAGCCGCTCAGGAGCTGGCGCTTATCGCCGGACAGAAACCCGTTGTTACAAGAGCCAAAAAACCCATTGCAAATTTTAAACTGCGCGAGGACCTTCCCATAGGATGCAAGGTTACCCTGCGCCGTGAAAAGATGTATGAGTTTTTTGAACGGCTTGTAAACATTGCCCTGCCTCGTGTCAGGGACTTCAGAGGTGTTTCCGGGAAGGGCTTTGACGGCCGTGGCAATTACTCCATGGGCATTACAGAGCATATTATTTTTCCTGAAATCGATTATGACAAGACCGACAGTATCAAAGGTCTGAATATCACGGTTGTGACCACAGCCAAAACGGATGAAGAAGGTAAAACTTTCCTGAAACACATGGGAATGCCCTTCAAAAACTAAGGATCTTAAGGAGGAAAGCTTGGCTAGAAAAGCTTTAATCGCGAAGGCCAATAGAAAACCTAAGTTTTCTGTACGTTCGTACAACAGGTGCCCTTTATGCGGTAGACCAAGAGGATTTATACGAAAGGCTGGTATTTGCAGAATCTGTTTCCGGACCCTTGCTTCCGAAGGCAAGCTTCCCGGCGTTACCAAATCTAGTTGGTAATCCAAGACACTTGAGCAATAATTTAATATCAGCGGAGTTTAAGGAGAATTAAAATGGCAGCTAGTGATCCAATTGCAGACATGCTGACAATCATAAGAAATGGTGGGAAAGCAGGGTTTGCCAAAGTGGATATCCCCGGATCAAAGATCAAGTTGGAAATGGTGCGGGTGCTTAAAGAACAAGGGTATATCAAGGATTATAAATTCCTTGAAGATGAAACCCAGGGTCTGATTCGCGTTTATATAAAATATGTCAAACACGGCCAGCCCACGATCTTCGGTATCAAGAGGGTAAGCAAACCCTCATGCCGGGTGTACAGCAAATCCAAACAGATTAAGCCGGTACTGAACGGTCTGGGGATTTCCATCGTATCCACCTCAAAGGGGCTTATGACGGATAAACAGGCCAGGGAAGCGAACGTCGGCGGTGAAATTCTTTGTAACGTATGGTAGGACAGGAGTAAAATATGTCAAGAATAGGAAAAAAGCCGGTTCAGCTTCCAGATAAGGTCCAGGTGACGATTGACGGGGACATGATCAAGGTCAAAGGACCCAAGGGCAATCTTGAACGAAAGCTTCACCCAGCCGTCGAGCTTGAGATTACCGACGATATGCTGGAAGTGAAAACCGACTTATCAAACAAGAAAAAAGTAGCACTCCAGGGATTGTTCAGATCCTTGATCGCAAACATGGTAACCGGAGTAACAGACGGCTATGAAAAACAACTGCTCCTTTCAGGAATCGGATACCGGGCAGAGACCAAGGGCAACACCCTGGTCTTGAACGTGGGATATTCCAACCCGGTTGATTTTTCCCTTCCCGAAGGAATTAAGGCTTCGGTTGATGCCAATACCAAGATCATCCTCAGCGGAATTGACAAGGAAGTCCTTGGACAGGCAGCAGCAAATATCAGAGATATCAGGCCTCCCGAGCCCTATAAGGGCAAAGGCATCATGTATGCGGATGAAAGAATCATTAGAAAAGCAGGTAAGACTGCTGGTAAAGACTAGAACGGGAGTGTAAGGATCATGGGAAATACATCACCAAGATTTGTATCCAGGCTTAAGAGAAAAAAAAGAATCAGAAAAAATATATTTGGCAGTCAGGACCGGCCAAGACTGAGTGTGTTCAGAAGTTCAAACCACATCTACGCCCAGATCATCGATGACACCAAAGGCCAGACCCTGGTTTCCGCCTCTACCCTTGACGGGGAATACAAGGAAAACCCGGTGGAGGGCAAAAAAAGAGAAATTGCCAAGGCAGTTGGCCAGCTTGTGGGCAAACGGGCGGTTGAAAAAGGAATTACAAAGGTGGTTCTGGACAGGAATGGCTTTTTATATCATGGTCGCGTTAAAGCGCTTTCAGACGGAGCCCGCGAGGCCGGTCTGAAATTCTAATTAAGGAGGAACACCCTTGGCAAGACAGCAGACAAGACAACAGATGGAAGATAGTGGTTTAATCGATAAAGTCGTCAGGATCAACCGGGTCGCAAAGGTGGTCAAAGGCGGCAGGAATTTCAGTTTTTCAGCCCTTGTCGTTGTAGGGGATGGAGAAGGCAGTGTGGGGTACGGCCTGGGAAAAGCCACTGAGGTGCCTGAAGCCATTCGAAAAGGCATGGAAAAGGCAAAACGGAACATGGTTAAAGTAGCCCTCCTTAACGGAACGGTCCCCTTTGAGGTTGTGGGCAGGGCCGGCGCCGGACAGGTGCTGCTGAAACCCGCCTCTCCGGGTACCGGACTGATTGCGGGCGGAGGCATCCGCGCGGTCCTCGAGGCTGCCGGAGTCACCGATATCCTGACAAAGTGCATCGGCACCCATAACACCCAGAACATCGTCAGGGCGACAATGGCCGGACTTACCTCCCTGTGCACCAGGGAAGAAGTGGCCAAACGCCGGGGCCTGAGACCTGAAGACATATAAAGAGGCTTACAATGGCAGATACTTTGAAAATCACACAGATAAAAAGCACCATCGGCCGTCCGGCCAAACATGGACGGATTGTCAGATCCCTGGGGATTAAACGGATGCATCATACCGTTGAACATAAGAAGGATCCCGTGATCCTGGGACAGATAAAAAAGATTTCACACCTGTTGAAAGTAGAGGAGGTCTAATGCAGCTTCACGATTTGGCACCTGCTCCCGGCAGCAGAAAAAATAGAAAAAGAGTAGGACGGGGTCCGGGATCAGGCATGGGGAAAACCTCCACCCGGGGCCATAAAGGATTGAAAGCAAGATCGGGCGGAAACGTCAGACCCGGTTTCGAAGGCGGTCAGATGCCCATTTACAGACGGCTGCCCAAAAGGGGATTCACCAATATCTTTAAAACCAACAATGCTGTATTGAACATCCAGGATCTTGACCGGTTTGATGACGGAACCGAGATTGATCTGGAAATGCTCAGACAGGCCGGCCTGGTAAAGGGAAAGGTTGACGGGGTTAAGATCCTCGGCAACGGTGAAACCAGTAAAAAACTTACCCTGAAAAATGTTCTGGTTTCCAAGACAGCCAGGGAAAAGATAGAAGCCGCCGGCGGAAGCGTCCAGGTCAAGGAAGATGTACAAAGCTTGGAAGAGACCAAAGATCCGGCAGACTCAACCCAAGAATAGAACAGACGGATACGGGAGGATCAAACCCAACCGGGTCCGAGTGATCTAAGGATATAATCAATGATAGAAAACAGTTACCAGAATTTGTTCAAGCTACCCGAGCTTAAACGGAAGATCATCGTCACCCTTGCCCTTTTATTTGTCTACCGTATCGGTATACATGTGCCTACACCGGGGATCAACGGGGCGGCCCTGGCTTCCTTTTTCGACTCTGCATCGGGAACTCTGTTTTCCATGTTTAATATGTTCTCGGGCGGGGCCCTGCAAAGACTTTCCATCTTTGCACTGGGGATCATGCCCTATATCTCCGCCTCCATTATTCTGGAGCTGATGACGGTGGTGGTCCCCCATCTTGAGCAGTTGAAAAAAGAAGGGGATGCCGGGCGAAAGAAAAAGACCCAGTACACCCGGTACGGTACGGTTGTCCTCAGCATCATCCAGGGGCTGGGCATTTCCGTGGGACTTGAAGCCATGACCTCTCCGGCCGGGGTTCCCATTGTGCCCTATACGGGCTGGGGGTTCAGACTGGTTACCATCATCACCCTGACGGCGGGAACCTCATTTATCATGTGGCTGGGTGAGCAGATCACGGAAAGGGGAATCGGAAACGGGATCTCCCTGATCATCTTTGCCGGTATCGTGGCCAATATGCCTTCGGCTGTGGGCAACACTGTCCGGCTCATGAGCACGGGGGAGATGGGGCTTTTTGCCATCCTGATTCTCCTGGTTCTCATGGTTGGGGTGGTGGCCTGCATCGTCTATATGGAACAGGCCCAGAGGAGAATACCCGTCCATTACGCCAAACGGGTGGTGGGCCGGAAAATGTACGGCGGACAGACCTCGCATCTGCCCTTAAAGATCAATACAGCCGGGGTTATCCCGCCGATATTTGCATCTTCCATCATCATGTTTCCCACAACCCTGGCCCAGTTTATCAACCTGCCGGTGATGCAGTCCATTGCCGCCATGTTCAGTCCGGGCACGGTCTGGTACTACCTGCTGTACGTGGGTTTTATCATCTTCTTCTGTTTCTTCTACACGGCGGTGCAGTTTAATCCCGACGACGTGGCGGACAACATGAAGAAAAACGGAGGGTATATCCCGGGGATCCGACCGGGGAAAAGAACATCAGAGTATATTGATAAGGTGCTGACAAGAATTACCCTGGGAGGAGCGCTTTATGTTTCTGCCGTCTGCGTGCTGCCTACCATGCTCATGAACAAGTTCAACGTGCCCTTTTATTTCGGCGGTACGGCATTGCTCATCGTCGTGGGGGTGTCCATTGATACCATATCCCAGATTGAGTCCCATCTGATCACGGGCAATTATGACGGATTCCTGGGCAGGGGCGGAGCCAAGCGAATTAAAGGCAGATCCTAGGTATAACATTCCAAATTCTAAAGGAGAGCAATTCGATTATGGCAAAAGAAGAACCCATCAAAGTTGACGGGAAAGTACTTGAAACCCTGCCCAATGCCATGTTCAGAGTCGAGCTGGAAAACGGACACGTACTTCTGGCTCACATTTCCGGGAAAATGAGGATGCATTTTATTAAAATTCTGCCCGGAGACAGGGTGACCGTCGAAATTTCACCCTATGATCTAAGCCGGGGCAGGATCACATACCGATATAAATAGAAGATTTAATTCAAGCTTAGGAGTAGCAATAGATGAAAGTTAGAGCATCTGTTAAAAAAATATGCAGAGATTGCAAAGTAATTAAAAGACGTGGTGTCATCAGAGTTATTTGTATTAATAAACGCCATAAACAGAGGCAGGGATAGGGGGAAGAAGATTGGCACGTATCGCAGGAGTAGATCTACCAAGAGATAAGCATGCATGGATCGCCTTGACCTATATCTATGGTATAGGGCGCAGCAGATCACAACACATTCTCGACAAAACCGGAATCGACCCGACCACAAAGGCGAATGATCTGACAGAAGAGCAGGTGAACGACATCAGAAAGGTGATTGATGCCGAATACAAGGTTGAGGGTGAACTCAGATCAGAAGTATCCATGAATATTAAACGTTTGATGGATCTCGGCTGTTACAGGGGGCTTCGCCACAGAAAAGGCCTTCCTTGCCACGGTCAGAGGACCAGTACCAATGCCAGGACCCGAAAAGGTCCCAAGAGAACTGCAGTCAAAAAGAAAAAATAGGACAAACTAAAAAGGTTTTAATATTATGGCGAAAAAAGCTAAAAAGACCATATCCAAAAAACGGGTCAGAAAGAATATTTCCACGGGCATTGTCCATATTCAATCCACGTTTAATAATACCATTGTCACCATTGCCGATGAAAACGGAAATACCATCTCATGGTCCAGCGCCGGAATGCAGGGATTCAAGGGCTCCAGAAAGAGCACTCCCTTTGCCGCCAAACTGGTTGCAGAGGATGCCGGGACAAAGGCAATGGAGCATGGTATGAAGAATGTAGGCGTTTATGTTAAAGGACCTGGGCCCGGCCGGGAGTCTGCCCTACGGGCGCTCCACGCCCTTGGACTCAATATTTCCATGATTAAGGATGTTACCCCGGTTCCCCACAATGGATGCCGTCCGCCCAAAAGAAGAAGAGTATAAGTTCATCGGATTGATAAAGGAGAAAAACGTTGTCACGATATAGAGGATCAGTTTGCCGTCAGTGCAGGCGAGAAAATATGAAGCTTTTTCTGAAAGGCGACCGGTGTTTTTCAGATAAATGCAGTTTTGACAGAAGAGGCTATCCCCCTGGAGAGCATGGTCAGAAACGAGGAAAACAATCAGACTACGGGATCCAGCTCAGAGAAAAGCAGAAAGTTCGCCGGATTTACGGGATTTCTGAAAAACAATTCAGGATTTCCTTTAAAAGGGCAGACCGGCAAAAGGGAATTACCGGTACAAATCTGCTCAGTATTTTAGAGACCCGACTGGACAACGCGGTTTTCAGAATGGGATTTGTAAATTCCAGAAACCAGGGACGACATTTTGTTCGTCATAATCATTTTGTCGTTAACGGCAAAAAAGTGAACATTCCCTCCTACCAGGTTAAAAAAGGGGATGTGGTTGAACTTCGTGAAAAGAGCAGGAAGATTCAAGCCATCTCCGAATCCCTGGATGCAATTGTCAGGAGAGGCATTCCCCAGTGGCTTGAAATTGATAAGGACAAGTTCAAAGGCCAGGTGGTTGGAACTCCGGTACGCGAGGATATTACCCTGCCCATCCAGGAACAATTGATCGTAGAGCTGTATTCAAAATAGTAAGATCTAATTTGTCTATGGCTGATCCAAATATTTATTCAGGAGATTTAAATGTCATCTGAAAAACTTGCATATTTAAACTGGCGAGAGATGATCAAGCCGGAAAAGCTTGAAGTTACCACGACGTCTACCTATGGTGAATTTGTCTGTGAACCCCTTGAAAGGGGATACGGCATCACCATCGGCAACTCATTGAGGAGGATTATTCTCTCATCCATATACGGTGCTGCCATCGTATCTGTGAAATTTGAAGATGCCCTTCATGAGTACAGTGTCATATCTGATGTCAGGGAAGATGTCTCCGAGATCATTCTTAATCTGAAAGAGTTGAAACTCAGGGTTGAAAATGCCGATGACAAGATCCTGACCCTGAACGTCAAGGGTGAAACCGAAGTCACCGGGGCGGACATTGTCAGCCCGGACGGCAAGGTGGAAGTTCTGAATCCGGAACAGCATATCGCCACCCTGTCCAAAAACGGGGCATTAAACATGGTGATGGTGGTGAAAACCGGCAAAGGATACGCCCTGGCTTCCTCCAATAAGGACGATGACGCGCCCATCGGCACCATTCCCATTGATTCGGTCTTTTCTCCCATCAAACGGGTGAAATACGTTGTGGGAACTTCCAGAATCGGTCAGAAAACCGACTATGATAAACTGACCCTGGAAGTCTGGACCGACGGAAGCGTGAAACCCGAGGATTCCGTGGCCTACGGAGCCAAAATCTTAAAAGAGCAGATGAATCCGTTCATCAACTTTGATGAGGAAATGGAGCCGGACCATCTTGAGGAAGGTTCAGAGGATGCTGACAGGGGATTCAACGAGAACATATACCGGTCGGTTGATGAATTGGAGCTGTCGGTAAGAAGTTCCAATTGTCTTAAAAACGCCAGAATTCATACCATTTATCAACTGGTTCAAAAAACAGACAGTGAAATGCTGAAAACCAAAAATTTCGGCAGAAAGTCATTGAATGAGATCAAGGAAGTCCTCTCTTCCATGGATCTTTCACTGGGGATGGATCTGGAAGGATTTGAACCGCCGGAAGAAGAGATTATTGAGGAAGGAGAGTAAATTCCATGAAACATAGAAAATCCGTAATAAAACTGAACAGAACATCCAGTCATCGAAAGGCTATGTTCAGAAACATGGTAACGTCTCTGTTCAAGCACAGCAGCATTAAAACCACGGAAGCCAAGGCAAAGGGCTTAAGAAAGATTGCAGACAAGATGATTACCCTGGCCAAGCGGGGAGACCTGCATGCCAGAAGGCAGGCTTTGTCCTTTATCCGGGAAAAAGAAGTGGTGCATACTCTTTTTAATGAAGTGTCAGAGAAGTATGACTCCAGGCAGGGCGGATATACAAGAATTACCAAACTGGGCCCCAGAAAAGGGGATGTAGCCCCCATGGTTCAAATTGAATTGATATCCGACTAGATCTTTTTGTTCAAGAAGATAAGATCCCCTGCAGGAGAGGTTTTCTGCAGGGGATTTTTATATTTGGGCCTTGTCTTCGGATCCGATATCGTCCAGAATTTTTCTGATCTGAAAAAGCAGTTCATTGTTCTCAATGGGTTTGAGGAGAAATTTATCGATGCCCATGTCAAGGGCCTTGGCCTCTGAGATGCTCTCATTGTAGCCCGTACAGAGAATGATGGGGATATCCTTTCTGATCCGGTTCAGTTCCCTGGCTAGATCATCTCCGGTCATTCTGGGCATGGTCATGTCCGTGATGACCAGATCAAAGAGTTCAGGTGATTTTTCAAAGGCAGCCAGGGCCTCCTCTCCGTTAGTAAAGGTAAAGACCCGGTAACCGAAATCTTCAAGAAGTTCCCGACTCAACTGCCGGATCGCCTCTTCATCATCCACCACCATGACGGTTTCCGTCCCGTTTTCGGGTAAAGGGTTTTTCCGGGGCAGGCTGGGGCGTTCTTCGGCCTGGACCGTGGGGAGAAAAATTATGAAGCAGGATCCCTTTCCCGGAACGCTTTCCGCATGGATCAGGCCTTCATGCTCTTCCACAATTGCCTGGACCAGGGTCAGACCGAAACCGGTACCCTTGCCGACCTCCTTGGTCGTAAAATAGGGGTCAAAGGCTTTTTCCAGGGTGGCCTTGTCCATGCCGTGGCCGGTGTCTTTGATTGACATTTCCAGATAGTCCCCGGGAAAAAGGGTTTTCACACCGATGGATACGGGCTGGCTTATCTTTTTCTCCTGCAAGGCCACGGACAAAATTCCTCCGGTATCCACCATTGACTGGTAGGCATTGGTACACAGGTTCATGATGACCTGGTGCATCTTGGTGGCGTCGGCCAGGACCATGGCCTTGGATGAAATATCCACCTCAATGTCAATGGTGGTGGGAATGGAGGACCGGAGCAGTTTTAAGGCCTCCTTCAGGATGAGATGAATTTTAAGGGGCTGTTTCTTGAAATCGGTCTGTCGGCTGAAGGTCAGGATCTGCTGGACCAGGGATGCGGCTCTCTGGGCTCCGTTTACGATCTGGGCGATATGCTTTTTTGCCGCTTCCGGGTTGGAGAGATTCATTTCTGCCAGTTGGGAATAGCCGAAAATGCTGGAAAGAATATTGTTGAAATCGTGGGCGATCCCGCCGGCCAGGGTTCCGATGGCTTCCATCTTCTGTGCCTTTTCCAGCTGGACAGCCATCTGCCTTCTCTCCTGCTCGGTCAGTTTCAGGGCGCTGATGTCCCGGCCTTCCAGGATCATGAATTCAATCTGCCCCGAGTTATTAAACACGGGTTTAATGGAAATATCGCAATGGCTTTCTTCTCCTTCCCCCAGGGGCACGGAGATTTCCAGCCGGGCCAGGCTGCCTTCCATGGCCCTGTGGACGGCTTTTTTCATTTTTTCCCGGGCCTGGGCATGATCCGCCCACCACAGGGTTTCCCAGGCCGGTTTATACAGGACATCGGTATTTTCGGTCCCCGCAAAATCAAGGGCACTTTGGTTGATCTCCTCCAGGATGCCGTTGGGAGAGAGGATTCCGGTGTACTGGAAAGACTGGTTGAACAGGCCCCTGAGTTTCAGGTCATTCTCCACCAGGGCTTCCTGGGCTTTCCTGGTTTTGTTGATCTCGTTGTTGAGCCGGTCATGGTAGGTCTGCAGTCTGTCCATGAACCGGTCAAAGTGGGTGGATAATTTGCCCAGTTCATCCGGGGCATCATAGTTCATGCGGACGGAAAAGTCTCCCTGGGAATCGCCTTCGAGTTTTTTGATCAAGGTTTCCAGGGGCCGGGTTACCGATCGGCTGACAGAATAGGTCAGAAAGATACTGATCCCCAGCACCAGGGCCACAGCGGCAAAAAACTGGATGGTAAACGTGTTCAGGGGGGAGTAGATCTCTTCTATGTAGCTGGAGGAGCAGATGATCCACTGATACTCGGGCAGATGCTTGAAAAAGACGATTTTCTCCCGGGGGGAGCTTTCTCCCGGGTTTTGCCATGTATATTTCAGCTTTCCGTTTTTCTGGGAAATGATCTTTTGAACAAACTCATAGGGCTGCCCGCCGTAAGCCAGCAGATCGGTGCCCTGGATCTGGGGAACGGGATGGATCAGGGCGTTTCCCTCCTCGTCCAGGAAATAGGAATATCCGGATGCGCCGGTTTTAAAGGAAAGGACGATATCCCTGAAATCTTCAATGTCCACCAGGTGTTTAAAATCTTCTTTGTAGGCGGAAACCGAGATAATCCAGTCCAGAGGCTTGTAATAGATCATATAAAGAACCTTAGGCCGTTCATCGCTTTCATCCGGGTTTTTCCATTCATATTCAATATATCCGTCCTTGATTTCAATTTGTCTTTTTACAAATTCATAATCTGAGACATTGGTGCCTTTGACCTTATCATTGGGGTGGATGATGACATCCCCTTTGGAGTTAAGACAATAGATATAGCCGCTGATGCCGATGTGCTGGTTTAAAAATATCTCCTCAATGGTTTGCACGGCCTCCTCCAGGGTCATCAGTCCGGAGCGGTGTTTGCTGTAATAGTACTCGGCAATGGAAAAATTTTTTTCCGCTATGGCTGACAAGCGGTTTTTAATGGAGGTGTGTGCCGTGGTTTTTATGATGCTGTAAAGGGAAGAAATGGTGGCATTGAGTTCGTTTTCTATGTTGGCTTGAAGAAATTGTTTGATCTGGTAAAAACCAATGGATCCCGCCAGGACAATGATTGGGACAAACACGATCAAAAAGGAGATGATAAGTTTGTTTCTGAATTTGAATTTTTTAAGTATCATATATGCGGTTACGATTACAGCCCGGGGTCATTTCCAGTCCGTCATCCTGGCTTCACAGGAAGACCCGTCCTTTGAGAATACTATATCCTTGTTGAATATTAAAGCCTTTTTCTTATACTCCGCTCTTCTTGGGACTCTTGTTTTTTTTGGCGTTGTAGAGTTTTTTATCGGCTTCCTTTAAAAGGGATTTTGATGATTGAACACTCTTGTTCGGTACAGAGGAAATTCCGTGGCTCAGCCTGACATGAATCGGGGAAGGATCTGCTGATTCCCGGGAGAGGGGGGAGGTGGCAAGGGTCTGTTTGACCCTGTTGATATAGTACTCTGCCTGGATCTCCGTCGTGGACGGGAGAATCACCACAAATTCGTCCCCGGCAAACCGGGCCACAATATCTGAGTCTCTTTTCAGGCGGGTCAGGCAGTCGGCCACGTGGCAAAGGGCCCTGTCTCCCGTGTCATGGCCGTAGGTGTCATTGATGGATTTGAAATCATCCAGGTCGAGAAAAAGGAGACTTAGATCCATGCCGTACCGTTTGGCCCTCTGGAATTCTCTTTCCAGGATCCTCTCCATGACCCCTCTGTTCAGCAGGCCGGTTAAAGGATCATGAAAGGCCAGAAATTTTAACTGCTCATGGGCCGTGACATTGGAAAGACATAGGGATACTTTCAGGGCGAGCTGTTCCAGAAGAGAGGTGTCAATCCCCGGTTCAAACCGGTGTCTGTCCGAATCCGCCTGGTTGATGCTGCCCACGATTTCTCCGTCCAGGGTGATGGGAGCAATGGAAATGGAGCCAATGGACCTGCCAAAGGATTCAGGTATCAGGTCCTTGAATTTTTCAAGATCCGTGTTGGCCAGAAGGGGAGAAACACGGTTTCGGGTCATCCTGGAAAAGCTCTGCCTGGAAACAAAAGCCGTGGACGATTTCAAAAGTGTTGAGTTCTGAATATCAATGAGCTGATCGGCAATGCTGCTCTCCCGGATAATGGAAATCCAGGTATGGGGGACATTGAATTTTTCACTGATCTCCCGTAAGAGTTTTTCAAGAAAATCCTGGAAATTGAGGATGCTCAGGATACTGGCTTCAATTTCATAGAATTTTTTGGCGATTTTTTCGTTTTGTTTTAGCCGCTCCAGAAGGGGCTGGGGGAGATCCATTGATATATCCTCTGATGGGTTAGAACGGTCCGACTTTCGGAAGAACATCTTTAAAAACAACACCGTAGATATCCCAGATTGTTACGAACAGGGCCGCAACAATGGGGCCGATGATAAACCCGATGATGCCGAACATGGAGATTCCGCCCAGGGTGGAAAACAGGATCAGCAGATCGTGCATCTGGGTATCTTTGCCCACAAGCCTGGGCCGAAGGAAATTATCCACACTGCCCACCATCAGGCCGCAGAACAGGACCAGGAGAAAGGCTTTGATCCAGGCTCCCTGGGATGCCAGCCAGAATGCGGCGGGCACCCATATCAGGGCGGTTCCGATACCCGGAATAATGGAGAGAACAGTCATCACGGCTCCCCAGAAGACCGCACTGGGAATACCCGCCACGGCAAAGGCAATTCCCGAGGCCCCGCCCTGGATGATCCCGATGATGGCAGTCCCTTTAATCGTGGCCCTTGCTACAGATGTGAATCTTTTCAGCAGTCTCTGCTCGTCATTATCTTTGAGGGGCATGTAAAACAGAATTTTTTCCAGCAGTCCGTGTCCGTCCATGAGAAAAAAGAACATGGTATACAGAAGAATGGAAACCGTGAATATAAAGTTCATGGTACCCATGGTCGCCGCCTGGAGACCGTTCACAAAAAAAGTGCTTGCCGCCCCGGCCAGCTCCCCGGCTTTCTGGAAAATCGTCTCCTGAAATGGCTCCATGGTTTCATAAAAGGGCAGATGCTCCAGCCAACTGGAAAACAGGGCCGGAGAAGACAATTGTCCCTGCACCCATGGGGTTGCCGATTGTCCGACCTTTACGGCCTGGGCCGTGACGATTCCCAACAGCCCGCTCAGGGGAAGCAGAACAATCAAGGTGATGACCAGTACGGTGGCGGCCGAGGCCAATGTCTTCCGGCCGCCCATCCAGCGGTTCACCCTCCGGTAGAAAGGATGGGCCAGGGCCGAGAAAATACCGGCCAGGAAAATGGCCATGAGAAAGGCTTTTATCATCATGAGAAAGAGCGCGGAGATAAAAAACACAAGCACCAGCAAAAAGGAGGGCTGGATCAGGTCACGGTTCATGCAGGGGGATACTCCTATTTTGATTCCGCCACTATGGCCACCAGGATATTTTCGATGCCCATGCCCGGTTCAAGGCCGAAGAGCAGTACCAACGTCGTTATTGAATCCACTATGATGACTTCCTTTGCCCCAGTCTATTCAACACATCTATCCTGAAAATCAGGTTGCCACCACAGGCTGAGTCCATCTGGAAAATCACCGGTACGGGATCCATGGATAATGAAGACCGGCCCATGAGGCATTAAAGCTGAGGAACAGGGTAACACCAAGGCGCCTGGAAATCAATTTAGATTTAAATAAGAAATAAAGTCCGGTTTTATCCCATCCCCCATTGGCTCCATGCCCGGACAGGAAACCCTGACCGGATTCTTCTGGAAAGTCCATTACAGAAAATCAGAGGCAGGAGTAGAAACCTGCCCCGGTGAAGCTGCCCCGGCGGTGGTGGTCTCCAAAACAGCCTGGGTTTGGAGGGGACACTTATTCCCCCCACGCCGGTATCTACGAGGGAAGAGGGACTCTCTCCCACCCGGATATTCTGAGTCGCTTGCATTATGGTTGAACCATGTTATATGGTTGAAATCATAAACGGCAAATTTTTGATGGTAAAAGGATTCCAGCAAGAAACTCACAAAGATTTGATTAATGATAGAAAAAAATAAAATCCGCTTTAGAATTTATTCAGCAGCGATTGCTGTTCTGTTATCCGTCGGCATCATCGGCTTTATGTTCATCGAAAATATGTCGCTGACGGATGCGATCTATTTTTCGATTGTAACCATGGCCACTGTAGGTTACGGCGATCTTCATCCCCAAACCGATATCGGAAAAATTCTGACTCTGATTATTATTATCTGCGGGGTTGGGACTTTTCTGGGTGTGATAGCCAGTATCACAGATCTGTTTGTCAATCGGCGGGAAGAGTCACTCCGGCGACAAAAGCTGGATATGGTAACCGGCCTGTTTTTCAGTGAAATGGGTAGTGAACTCCTGAAACGTTTTACACGAATTACCCCTGAAGCTGAGACTTTGCATGCTGTTCTCAGGGTTTCGGACGAATGGAAAGATAAAGATTTTGATACGGCATACAAGGTATTAAAAAAAAGTCGTTTTACGATAGATTCTCGTGGTGCAGATATTACTGAACTGTCGGAATACCTTCAGAACAGGGCGGATTTGCTTTTGCGGCTCATTGAAAATCCGATCATCCAGGAGCATGAAAATTTTTCCGAGCTGCTCCTGGCCGTATTTCATCTTCGGGATGAATTGCTGAATCGTTCCGATATATCGAAATTGCCTGATTCCGACCGTATTCATCTCGAAGGAGACATGGTTCGGGTATACCGCCTCTTGATCTTTGAATGGTTGCGGTACATCCGTTATTTAAAAGAAAGCTACGGATACCTTTTTTCTTTGGCAATGCGTGTGAACCCTTTTGATCCCGAGGCGGATGCTGTTGTGAAAAATTCCTGAAATCCGGATCTGAATAGCTTTAAAGAATAAATGAATCGGATGTATCTCTTATGGACGAAAAGAACCTTTTCATGAATGGACAATTTGTATCAAGATATGATGATCTTATCCAGGATCAGAATTGGTATGGTCCTGAAATTCTATTTGGAATGATCTTTGAGTACATCAATTCCGGAGAGAAGATATTGGATGTCGGAATCGGGACGGGGTTAAGTGCAACTGCTTTTCATACGTCCGGATTAGAGGTGTTTGGACTCGATTTTTCTTTTGAAATGTTGAAAGTTTGTGAACGAAAAGAGATTGCAGTTGATTTGAAGCAATTTGATATAAATGAGTCGCCATTGCCATATCCAGATCATTTTTTTGATCATATTAGTGCGAATGCCGTTATCTATTTCATTTCAAATTTGGAGGATCTTTTTAAAGAGATATCAAGGATTATCAAAAAAAAGGGAATCTGGGCATTTATTGTGGAGTCACAAAATGATTTGTCCAGAGGCCCGATTGTAGAAAAATCACCTGGAAAAAATGGCCTAATCACCTTCCGGCACAGTCGGCAGTATATATTGGATATTTTGGAGGCTAATAAATTTACCCTATTGAAGGAGCTTGAATTTATCTCAAAAAATTTTCAAATGGAAGGGAAACCGCTTCCTTTTACTTTATATGTCACGGAGGCCTAACCGGTTTCGGTTTCTATCTACCTCATTGATCCGGAGATGTTGAGTAAAAGGACCCCGTTCTTGTTTTTCGGGCCGCCGATGGTGATGCTCTTGTTATTCTTCAGGGCCACCCGGGTCTGGAAGACGGATTTGTTTTTTTTGTTGATCCGGATGCGGTAGGTGATCCGGGAACCTTCCATGCCCGAAGGGGTGAGAATCAGGTTCCGGTCTCCCGGGAGTCTGACCCGGCCGTCCTGGTTTTTCTTAAGATCCATGTCCTGGGTCTTGATCAGCCGGTAGGAGGTGTATTTAAAAACGGATTCCAGCTCACGGATCAGGTCCCCCAGGCCCGGATCCACATGGGCCGGCCCTGTAGCTGCCTGAATCACCCTGACCCGGGTCTTGAAAAGGGGCTTGGCCTGGGCAGTTCCCAGAAGAAACAATCCCAGTCCTGCTGTTAAAAGTATGATTTTTACGGGTCTGATCATGGAATCCCTTTTATGCCTCACTGAACCAGATAATGGTATGTTTTCCGATTTCGGTTTCAAGTATCATAACCGATGATGATTCTGTGTCAACTGTTTTTACGATAGCGCTTGGTGCGGCACTGGGAGCTATGCCTGGCAGGGCGATCGGTCCCATGTCCGGACCCGGGGATTTGTCTGTGTTCATTTGAAAGAGGGCCAGGCTGATAATCAGAGCCGCAGCCGTAATCGAGGCCAGTCTCAGTGCCGTGGGATTTTTCAATATTCCGAACAGGGTCTGGAAGCGGTCTTTAAAAGAGGAGGGAGCCAATCTGTCCATGGAGATCTGCACGGGCCGGGTTCGGTCGGTGCGGTCCTGGGCGTAAAGATCAAAGGCCCGGTCCATGCCCCGGAAACGGTCTACCCGGTCCGCGCACAGGGGGCAGGACTGAATATGGAGCGACAGGGTCTGGGTCTCTTCTTCTGAAAGTTCATTGTCCGCAAAAAGGCTCAGGGTTTTAAGGGAATATGCCGAACATGTTTTTTTTATGCCGCCACCTTCTTTTGGGTCTGTCATTTTTCCATGGCCTCCATAATCTGTTTTCTGGCATGGTATAATCTAGAGCTTACGGTTCCCCGGCTGATGTTCAGGCTCCGGCCGATCTCCTCATAGGACAGGTCTTCAAAAGCCTTGAGAACAAAGACCACTCTAAGGGGTTGGGAAAGTCGGGCCACGGCTTTCATCAGCCGGTCCTGGGCCTGTTTTTCCCTGAGAGAGGATTCCGGATCGGGCCGGGTTCCTGATTCATCCGGAAATCCGGATTCCTGGTCCGGTTCCAGGGATCTGTGGTGCCATCGGAACCGCCTTTTCCAACGCCTTTTCCAGTTCAGGCATTCGTTGACGGCAATTTTTCGTATCCAGCCCCAGAGTCTGGATTCCTGCCTGAATCCCCGGATATTCCGGATGGCTTTTACAAATACGTCCTGGACGATTTCCCGGCTGTCTTCCATGTCCAGAGTGATCCCGTAGACAAGTTTCAAGAGCCGGCCCTGGTACTCCTTTACCAGTTGATTGCAGGCCGCTTGCCTGCCTTTTTTCAGCCCTTCCACCAGGCCGGTTTCTGGGTTTCCGGGGCCGGGGGCCGGGCCTTCCTGATCCTCTCCGGCGGTTCCACCGGAGAGAGGCCGGGACCCGGATTTCACGGGGTATTCATCCGAATAACGATTAGTGCCTTACCCATACTCTTTTTTCCTGCCAGTATCCCTCTTGTACAATAAATTTTTCATTTCGTCCGGAAACCCATCTTCCCCTGGGGGTATAATGGCCCGGGTTCCATCTGACTTGGTATACCGGTTCAATCCAGATCCTTCCGGTTTCCCAGTGTCCCCGGTTATGGCCGGGACCTTTGCGGCAGCTGCGATAGGGAGCGTGTCTGTGATGACGCCGGGAATTCCAGGCGGCCCTCTCGGGCTCCCGGTTCATTCCCTTGTAGATGATGGTTCCCAGAATGGCGGCTCCGGTTCCCAGCATAAAACCCTCAATGGTATGTCGCCTTGCTGCTCCTGCATGGGCTGCAGAACCCCATACCAGGGAGATGATCACCAATGCTATGGTCATGATCGTGAATTTTTTCATTTTTTCCTCCATCTATCCTGTCCTGGTTCATAAAAGGAGTTTTCCCTTTTATAAATAGTTGACACCGGAAAAATGAAAATGCTCAAAAAAAAATAAAAAAAATTATCCGCCGATGGAGGTCATGTGGCTGACGGGAATCTCATCCGGTTTTCCAGCCTCCAGATGATGGTCCTTGGGTTTTTTCACCAGGGCTGCCCGGATGATCTCTGCCAGGTCTGTGTCGGATGCGCCGGCCCGCAGGGGGCCCAGGATATCTTTTTCATAGTCGTTGAGCAGGCAGGGTCTCAGGGTCCCCCGGGAGGTGAGACGCAGCCGGTTGCATTCACTGCAGAAATGGGAAGAGATGGGGGTGATGAATCCCACCACCCCGGGTGCACCTTCCAGCTGGAATTTTTTGGCCGGTCCGTCATCGGCATCCCGGGGCACGGGCATGAGCCTGCCGTGTGCGGATTCTATCTTTTCCCGGATTTCATCGGTGAGAATCTGGTGCCCGTTCTCCACATCGGACTTTCCCATGGGCATGTATTCAATGAAACGGACATGAAAGGGGTATTTCAGGGTCAGGCCTGCCAGTTTGGGAATTTCGCCATCGTTGATTCCCCTGAGGGCCACGGCATTGATCTTGATGGGCTCCATTCCCGCTTCATGGGCCGCCAGAACAGCGTTCCATACATTGTTAAACCGGTCCCGGCCGGTGATCCGTTTGAATCCGGCCGGATCCAGGGTATCCAGGCTGAAGTTGAGGCGGGTGATTCCCATCTCCCTGAGGGTCTGGATTCTTTGCGGGTTGAGCTGGGACCCGTTGGTGGTGATGGAAATATCCCGGAGGCCATCAATGGTGCAGAGCCGTTCCAGGAAGGAGAAGATCCCCTTTCTTACAAAGGGCTCCCCCCCGGTGATCCTGACCTTGGTGATGCCCATGTCACTGGCCAGGCGGGCGATCCTCAGGATCTCCTCATACCTGGCAATCCGGTCATGGGCAATGACGGAGAATTTTTTGCTGGGAACACAGTAGAGACACCTGAAGTTACACCGGTCCGTAACCGATATCCTCAGGTAGTTGATGGGGCGGCCGCCGGCGATCATGGCTTTTCCCGGTAATGATCCAGAAGTGCGTCCACAAGCCCCGGGATGGTATATGGATCTGCTTCTATATCCGGTTCAAGGCCAAGGGATCTGGCCGTGTCCGATGTAATGGGGCCGATGCTGGCAATACTCACATCCTTAAGCAGCCCGGGGCCGTCTTCTTTTGTAAGCAGGGACATGAAATTGGATACCGTGGATGAGCTGGTAAAGGTCACGGCATGAATCTCCTTATCTTTAAGCATGGTGATCAGGGGTTCCCTGCCGCTGTCGTCCAGGAGGGTCTCATAGGCCGTCACCTCATCCACCAGTGCGCCCATTTTTGCCAGTTCTTCGGGAAGAACGGTTCTGGCCAGCCTGGCCCGGGGCAGAAGGACCTTTTTCCCTTTGATGTCCTGGCCGGTAAAGGCCTCCACCACAGACTCGGCCCGAAAGGTTTCCGGCAGGATATCGCTGATGATACCGAAATCGGCCAGGCGTTCCTTGGTTACCGGTCCGATGCAGGCGAATTTGAGATGGCCCAGGGTGCGGACATCTTTTCCCATGGCAAAGAGGGTGTCAAAGAAGAACTTTACCCCGTTGACGCTGGTAAAGACCAGCCATTGATAGTCCTTTATCCGGGCGATGGCCTCTTCCATGGGGGAGATATCTTCCGGGGTCTGGATTTGGATGGTGGGGATCTCAATGCAGTGGGCACCCAGGCGGTTCAGCCGGGAGACCAGGTCCGATGCCTGGGCACGGGCCCTTGTGATGACGATCCTTTTTCCGAACAGGGGCTTTCTGTCAAACCAGGCCAGTTCGTCCCGGAGGCTGACCACATGGCCCACCACGATGATGGCAGGCGATTTGAGTCCGGCTTTTCTGACCCGGTCCACAATGGTCTCAAGGGTTCCGGTAACGGTCTGCTGCCGGGAGGTGGTGCCCCACCGGACCAGGGCTACGGGTGTGTCTGCCGGCTTGCCGTTTTCCATGAGCCGGTTTGCGATGTTTTCGAGATTTTTCACCCCCATGAGAAAGACCAGGGTGGCATTGGATCTGGCAAAGAGGTCCCACTGCATGGAAGAGGTCTCTTTTGTCGGGTCTTCGTGGCCGGTGATAAAGGATACAAAAGAAGTATGGTCCCGGTGGGTCACGGGAATCCCGGCATAGGCCGGGGCCGATATGGCCGAGGTCACCCCGGGAACGACTTCATAGGAGACACCGTGGGACAGGAGTTCCTGGGCCTCTTCTCCTCCCCGGCCGAATACAAAGGGGTCCCCCCCCTTGAGCCGGGCCACGGAAAGGCCCTGTTTGGCCTTGTCCACCAGGAGCTGGTTGATCTTGTCCTGGGTCAGGGTATGGTCCCCGCCCTTTTTTCCCACATAGATGACCTGGGCGTCCCGGGCCGCATATTCCAAGAGAAAAGGGGATGCCAGATAGTCATAGACCACCACATCGGCTTCTTCGATGCACTCCTTGGCCTTGATGGTCAGGAGCCCTGGGTCGCCTGGGCCGGCGCCGATGAGATATACCTTGCCTGGTTTATTTGTCATTTAGATTCAATGTCTCCAATATCTTTCTTCCGCCCCGGTCAAGGACCTGGTTGGCCAGTTGTTGGCCGAATTCCTCCACGTCCCCGGCAGGGGAGAGGATCTCTTCCCGGACCAGGGTGGTGCCGTCTTCCGAGGCCACCACGGCCGTGAGCCTGACCTCCTCATCTTTTATTTTCCCGAAGCAGGCCACCGGGATATGGCAGGATCCTTCGATCTGTCTGAGAAAGGCCCTCTCCCCGGTGACACAGGTCCGGGTGGGGCCATGGTCCAGACCCTCCATCACCTCGCCAATTTTCCTGTCATCCTCCCGGGTTTCAATACAGAGCGCCCCCTGGCCCACGGCCGGAACCATTGTGACCTCATCCAGGTACTCGGTGATTTCACCTGCCTGGCCCAGGCGGATCAGGCCTGCAGCAGCCAGGACAATGGCGTCGTATTCCCCGGATTTCAGTTTTTTGAGCCGGGTGTCCAGGTTGCCCCGGATGGAGGCAATCTCAAGATCCGGCCGGACATGTTTGAGCTGGGAGGCCCGTCTCAGGCTGGATGTACCCACCCTGGCGCCGGCAGGATAGTCGGCAAGCGCGGTGTTGTCTTTAGAAACCAGAACATCAAAGGGATTTTCCCGTTCCGGAATGGCACCGATGATCAGGCCTTCGGGCAGATCCCCGGGCATGTCTTTCATGCTGTGGACAGCCAGGTCGATCTTCTTCTCCATGAGGGCGGCTTCGATTTCCTTGACAAAGAGCCCCTTCCCGCCCACCATGGCCAGGGGCCGGTCCGTGATCCGGTCTCCGGTAGTCTTGATGATCATGATCTCCACCCGGGTTTCGGGAGACAGGTCTTCAATGCGGTCTTTTATGTAATTGGCCTGCCACAGGGCCAACTGGCTGCCCCGGGTGCCGATGCGGATCTTTTCCATGGCCTATCCCACGCCGCAGGAAGAACAATTGGTGGATGCACAGCCTGCACAGCCCGATGAAGCGGACGAAGCCGTTGTCTGGGGTTCCCCTCCTGGTCCTGCAGATTTGGTAACAAATCCGCATTTGGACATGAGTCTGGACAGGTCCTGGCTGTCGCATTCCGGGCATTCCGGTGTAAAACTTCCCATGACAAGGGTCTCAAAATCCTTGCCGCAATTGTTGCATTTATATTCGTAAATCGGCATCTTGCTCTCTCCGTTTGCTTTGTATTAAGAAACAAAACAATATAAGGGTTTTATCGGAGATTTTCAAGGGAAAGGGCGGTTTTTTCGGGCTGATCCTCTATCCTTTGATTGATTCTGCTTCCACCAAAGCGAAAACAGAAACCAACCCCGCCTTTGCACAGTGGCTGACTTTCACGGGAAACCCCTTTGGCGGGTTTGATTCGATCCGTTCGGCAGGTATAATCCGGGCTGTTTTTCAAGAGAGAAATGGCTTGACTTTTGATGCTTTGTTATATAGGACACAACAAAAAAGACGGCTGGAGCCGTTTCGTGCCTTACTCCTCGGTTTCTGTTCTAAAGATGAGAAGGGGAACACGGGTCGCGGGTTACCCGCACTGGTATTAGAGTACAGCAAAAATAATTTATCTGTTCTGCCGCCCTTTAAGGTGGACAGACGATCAATAAAGGCCATGAAGGTCCAGAGAATCCTTAACCGGGGATGGACATTCATGGCTTTTTCTGTATGCCTTCCCCTTTACATCCACGTTGAGTTGAAGATTGAAAAAGGAGAAGAGGAAAATGAAAAGAAGTTATTGGCCGCGATGGGTAGGTGCTGTGCTGCTTGGCTCTCTATGTCTGGTTCCCCCGGCATTGGCGGAACAAAGCGGGAACGAGGTTCTGGATATGGAAGAAATTACGGTAACCGCAACAAAAACAAGCGTGGCCCAGGAGTTGTCTCCGGTCACAGCTTACAGCGTGAGCCGTGAGGATCTGGATTGCCAGCCTTCCTATTATATGAATAACTTTGGTGAATTTATCCGGGATCTTCCCGGTGTGAGCGTAGGCCAGTACTATCCCTGGGGTCCTCCCTGGGTTCAGTTAAGGGGAACCGGTCACTTTCTCCAGCGGACCGCCTACCTCATTGACGGGATCCCGGTTCATGCTTTTTTGTCGCCGGCGATCAATCCCAAGGATATTGAGCAGGTGGATGTGGTACTGGGACCTTCCTCCGCCCTTTACGGTCCCAGTGCGGCAGGCGGGGCCGTTAATATTCTCACCCGCAGCGGACAGGCAAAAGAAGGCATCAGCGCCCAGGTGGCCTATGGAGAAAATAATACCTTCAAGCCCAGCCTTTCCATGGGAGATAAAAAGGATAATTTCTCCTACCGGTTTTCCTACTCCGGAGAGATATCCGACGGGTACCAGATGAAACCTCCGGCTGAAATGGTAAAATTGTACAATTTGGGCAAAGAAAATTATGTTGCCGGGGCCTCTGTTGAGGACAATGATTACAGCTACCAGTGGCTCAGCGGAAAAATGGATTGGGATAATCATAGAGACACCACCGTCTCCCTGGCGGTCAACTACATGGACCGGTATCTCTACGGCGGCCAGACCAATGCCATCACCAATGATCACGGGGATACGGTGGTATCCAACCTGAGACTGAGCCACAAATTCACCGATCAGGTGAAATTGACCGCGACCACAGGGTATCAGTACCAGTCCATTCCCTCCCAGGCCAATGGGGGCGCAAGCCTTGTGGGCGGGGTGGTTGTGGTGGATGATACCATCACTGAAATCGAAGACTGGGACCGCAAGCGGATTCCATTTGAACTTCAGGGGGATTTCACTGTCCTGCCCAACAACGTGCTCACGGCCGGTATCTATTTTGCCCGTGAAGAAGAAACCCTGTACGACTATGATCCCGACGGAACCCGGACCTACCGCTATGAACTGACCACAGACCAGTCTGCCGTGTATCTGCAGGACCAGATGTTTTTCATGGATGACCGGTTAAGTCTTTTGGGCGGGGTCCGGTATGACAAGTGGGAATATACGGACATTTATGATTCCGGTTCCTCCAACAGCACCCCGGATGACGTGGAAAAAGATACAATTACCTACAGGGGCGGTGTCAAGTTCAGGGTCAACAACATGCTGGCACTGCATACCTCTGCCGGTACTGCCTTCTGGCCCGGCAACCCAAAATGGCTTTTCCAGAATAAAAACACCGGCTCCGACTGGCGGGAGGCCAATCCGGATCTGGAACCTGAAGAAACCTGGATGGTGGATCTGGGGGCAGACATCACCCTTCCCGACTGGAATACCCTGATCAAGGTCACGGCATACCACGGCGTTATTGAAAATATCATGGCCTATACCTATGAGGATAACATGCCTCTCTCCACCACCCTGATCAAAACCCGGAATATCGGAGAGGCGGAAATCAACGGAGTTGAACTTTACCTGAAACAGCCCATTACACGGCATTTGGCCTTTACCGGATCACTGACCCTGAACGATTCGGAGATCACCAAGGACGACACCAACCCGGCCAATGTGGGCAATGAATTGAGAAACTCCCCGGATTATTTTGGCAGCCTGGGACTGCGGTACCAGAATCCCGAGCTGTTTAACTGGGAGGTTCTGTTCCGATTTTCAGATGACCGGTACTACGATGATAACAATGAAGATCTGCCCTATTTTCACATGGAGGCCTATGAAACACTGGATATCAAAGTCTGGAAGGACTGGGCCCTGTCTGAAAAAACCACCCTGCATACCCAGGTTTCCGCTGTCAATCTTCTGGACGAGGAGTATGCCACAGAGATTGTCTATGTCAATCCCGGCCGGTATGTGGAATGCATGATGGGGGTCAGATACGCGTTTTGAGGTCTGCATCCCCTTTACCCCTCTGGAGTCGGTGCCTGATTTTTCTGGCACCGGCCATGATCTGGATGGCCCTGGCATTGGATTTTTCCGGTGCCGGGGCTCTCCCGGAAGATACCCTGATTATCGGGGTTGGCCGGGATTTCCTGGACGGGCCGGCCAGCCGGACCTACCTGCACGGGTCCACCCATACCTGGGAGGCCTTGACCTATCTGGATGAGAATCTGAACGCCTGCCCCTGGCTGGCCCGGTCCTGGGAGATTCAAGACCAGGCCCGGACCTGGATCTTTCATCTAAGGGAAAATGTCCGGTTCCATGACAACACGCCTTTAACCGCAGACCTTGCCAAACAGTCGATTCTGCGCATTGCATCAAGCCCCAGGTATGATCCTTCCGGTGTTTTCAAGGATCTTGAAACCCTGGAAGCCCGGGGGGAGCTGGATCTTGTTTTTCATCTTAAAAAGCCGTGCCCTGTCTTTGCCAACCGGGTTTCCTATTACCAGAGCCCTGTGCTCCATCCCAGGGATTTTGAACCGGACGGACGGCTGAAAAGCGTGACCGGCACCGGTCCCTTTTATCTCAAACAGGCCGTTCCCGGAGACCGGATCATTCTGGAAGCCTTTGAGGGATACTGGGGCATCAAACCCCATTTTACCCGGGTGGTTTTCAGAAATTTGGCCGATGCCCAGACCCGGGCCATGGCGTTGATGGCCCGGGAGGTGGATGCGGTTGCTGATGTGGGGGCGATTCTTCCCCAGCAGGTGGAAACCCTTAAACATGTATCCGGGCTGGTTCTGGATCATGTGGAAGTGGCCACCACCCATTACCTGGTGATCAACTGCGCCAAACCCCCTTTTATGGAAAATTCCCACCGCCAATGGCTGGCTTCGGTCATTGACCGGGAAGCCATCGTGGACGCCCTGGTTGCCGGATGCGGCCGCGTGGCAAAGGATCCCTTTACCCCTCTGGCAAAAGAGTGGTGTTTCGGATATCTTGACGGCAGCTGGAACCCGGTGAAGATGCCTCTACCCGTGGCCGTGGACATCCTTCTTCACGCCGCCACCCTGGAGCGCTGGCCTTACCTGGATATTGCCCAGTTTATCCAGATGCAGCTGGGCCGGTATGGATTTAAGGCCTCCATTCATATCCGGGAGCCGGGGGCCTATTACAAGGAGATGAAAGAGGGCAGATTCAGCCTGGCCCTCCAGCCGAATACGCTGATGACCGGGGAACCTGATTTTTTCTACGCCTATTATCTGGCTTCCGACGGCCCGAGAAGCTATGGGTGTGGCTGCGCCCGGACCGATGAACTCATTGCCCGGGGACGGCACAGCTCAACCCGGGCGGAACAGAAACCAGTTTACCGTCAATTGTCCAGGCAGTTTTCCCGGGATCTTCCCCTGCTACCCCTGTACCACGATATTTCATTTTTTGCCTATACCGACCGGCTGGGATTCTTTGGCATGGACCATAATTTCAGACCCCTGCTGGTTCAGGCAAAGTCTGCCGGCGGCAGTCGGAAACGGGCGGCAGAATCGAATGAATTAAAGAGCCTGGGTCAGTCCCCAGATAAAATCAAGACCTTCCGGGTTGGATTCTTACCAGACAGGAACCCTGTGCAATGACTGCGGAGACTTGCGCCCATGACTCTGGTGATGTGGACTGGGCAAGGCGCTGGGAAAATTTTGGGCAAAATTCTTTTTTAAAGAAAAGCCAGACAGAACATCCTGAAAAATGGCAAAATTTTTATGACCGGGTATCGGATGTCTGGGACCGGATGGCCGGAATCTCTTTGGCTTCAGGCCAGGAAATGGCCCGGGTTCTGTTCAGCCAGGGGGTCCTTTCTGCCCAAAATTCCATCCTTGAGCTGGGGTGCGGCCCGGGAAATCTTTCCATGGCCCTGGCCGGATACGGCTGCCGGGTCACGGCCGTTGATCTTTCCCATGGCATGATCCGGGCATTGGAAAATAAAATCCAGACCCGGGGCATCACCGGGATTCAGCCTCTGGCAGCCGACTGGAACACCCTTGATTCCGCACCGGGGCATGACCTGGTCATGGCCGCCTTTTTTCCTGAGGCCTGCCATCCCCAGGGGATTTCCCGCATGGAGACACTGGCAGAACAGACCTGTGTGCTGGTACTGGGAAACGGAACCCAGGCCTTTCCCCTGTACCGGGAAATATGGACCCGGGTCATGGATCTGCCCTGTCCCCAATCCTGGGGTCATCTGACCTGTGCTGAAAATTTTTTAAGGCAGACCGGCAGGCATCCGGATCTGTATACACTGAGGATCCCGGCAGTCCTGGATATTGAATATCACCGGGCCCGGGAATATTTCAGAGCCTATTTTGCCATGTTCGGCTGTTCAGGACTCCATCTCGATAAGACGATAGATGGGGTGCTTGCCCATTATATAAAAAATGATCACATTTTTCTTGAGGGGGAATCCGGGGTTTCCATGGTTTGCTGGGCGGTTCCGTCCGGTTCTTCGAACGGGGGTATCAAGTGACTATCCTTCCCCACTGGATAAAACACCTGGCCTATACGGGTTTTGTACTCTGGGGCGTCAGCCTTTGTACCTTTATCCTGTTTGCCCTGAGTCCCGGAGACCCGGCGGAAATTATTCTGTCTGCCCAGAGCCAGGCCCCGGGCCGGGAACAGATTGAGGCTTTGCGGCATTCCCTGGCCCTGGACCGGCACTGGACAATTCAATACCTGTCCTGGATGGGCAGAATCTGCTCCGGCGATTTCGGGCAAAGCTGGCAGACGGGGCGGCCGGTGTTTCAGGAGATCTCACTCTGTCTTACACCCACCCTGGAACTGGCCCTGGCTGCATTTTTGATGGTTGTTCTGTTGTCCGGGGCCGGCGGCATGCTTTCCGCTGTATTCCGTCACCGGTCTGTGGATCACCTGATTGCTGTCCTAACGGTGGTCTCATCTGCCATGCCCCCTTTCTGGCTCGGGATCATGCTTGTCTGGATCGTATCCCTTCAATGGGGGCTTTTGCCCGTGGGCGGACAGGGGTCTGTAGCCCATGTGATCCTGCCTGCCTTTTCACTGGCCCTGGGCCTTGGTCTGCTCCAGGGCAGCATGCTGCGCTCGGCCCTGATCCGAACCATGGAAGCCGATTTCATCGGTTTCGCCCGGACCCGGGGGCTTGGCGCCGTGAAAATATTTTTCCGGCACATCCTTCCCCATGCCCTGGTGCCCATGATTTCCCTGTGGGGCGTTTGCCTGGGCCAGCTTCTGGGCGGTGCCATGATCGTGGAATCTGTCTTTGCCCGGCCGGGTTTAGGAAGGCTCATGGTTCAGGCGGTCATGGCCAGGGATATTCCCATGGTCCAGGCACTTGTACTGCTCATCTGCCTGATTTTCGTGTCTGTCAACCGACTGGCGGATTTTATCCACTGGCGCCTGGATCCTCAAATGGGAGCCGGTCTGTGAAAAACATATCGCGTTTCATCTTCAGCCGAGCGGGTGTAAGCCTCCTCTTCTGCCTGATGATCGGGCTTGCCGCCCTGCTGGCGCCATGGCTTTCGCCCAGAGATCCCCTGGCGGCGGATCTTTCCTGCCGGCTGGCCGCCCCCTGTCCAGAGTTCCCCCTGGGAACTGATCAGCTGGGAAGATGTGTCCTCTCCCGTATTCTCTGGGGGCTGCGCCTCTCTTTGGGAGGGGCTTTGGCCGCATCCGGGCTGGCCGTGGGGGCAGGGACCCTGCTGGGTATCGGGGCGGCCCTGGCAAAAGGCTGGGTCGGCATCCTTTTCAGAGCCGCCATTGACATGGGCCTGGCCATACCGGGCCTGATCCTGGCCATTGTCTTTGCCGGCCTTGCCCCGGGGACCATGCAGGGGCTGATCATTGGACTGGCTGCGGCCAACTGGCCCTGGTGGGCCCGCCTGATACGGGGGCTTGCCCTGTCCTCTGTGCAAAAGGAATTTGTCCTTGCCGGACGGGCCGCAGGACTGAAATCGTCAAGAATCGTTTTGGCCTATATCCTGCCCCAGTTTAAGAATCCCGTGCTCGCCGGCGCCTCTCTGAAAACCGGAAGAATCATCCTTGCCTTTGCCGGACTGAGTTACCTGGGCCTAGGCCCCCCACCTCCGGTACCGGAACTGGGCCGGATGCTCCAGGAGGCAGGAATTTACATGGCCCGTGCCCCCTGGCTGGTTTTTGGGCCCGGGATTTCCATTACCCTGGCGGTCGCGGCTTTGAACCTTGCCGGAAAAACATTTCAAAGGGAATTTCATGATGTCTGATCCTGATCTTTTATCTGTACAGGATCTTTGTATCGGCATCCCCGGCAAGGATGCCGGCCCCGCCCTGGTGGAAAATGTGGGTTTTTGCCTGAACAGAGGAGAAATCCTGGGGATAACCGGCCAAAGCGGTTCCGGTAAAACCCTGACCGCCATGGCCCTGGCAGGCATCCTGCCCAGACCATTGGCTGTTCGCAGCGGAAAGATCTGGTTTCAGGGATCTCCGGTTCTGCCGGAAAAAGGGAGGGGGAATTTCCTTGTCCCCGGCAGGGACATTCTGATGCTGTTTCAAAGTCCGTCCAGGGCCCTGGATCCCTGGGTGAGGATCGGGGTTCATCTCACCGACGCTGTGAAGGCGGCCAGAAAGGCTTCCGGCATAACCCGGTATGAAAAACCCAAGGAAGTGGCTGTCCGTGCCCTGGAAAAGACCGGGCTGGATGCGGAAGTTTATGACCGGTATCCTTTTGAACTCAGCGGGGGGCAGCGCCAGCGCTGTTTGATGGCTCTGGCCCTGGCTGTCAAACCTCGCATCCTGATTGCCGACGAACCCGCCACCGGCCAGGATGATATCCATAAATCCCTTGTCATTAAAAGTATCCGGGAACTGGCGGAAAATGAGGGCACGGCCGTTATTCTTATTTCCCATGATTTAAGGGGGCTGCAGGGCCTGGTCCGGAACCTGGCGGTCATTTACAGGGGCAGGCAGATAGAGGCCGGACCTGCCCGGGATATGATTCAAACTCCCGGCCATGCCCACACCCGGGAACTGGTCAGGGCCATGAGGTTCATGGAAGGCGGCGGCAGATGAACTCTTATCTTCTCTATATGGATCGTGTCAGCAAGACCTATGCAGGCCAAAGGACTAAAACCGCACCTGTCCTGTCCGGGTTCTGCCTTGGTCTCCGCCCTGGGGAAGCCCTGGGTCTTTCAGGCCCCAGCGGCAGCGGGAAAAGCACCATTGCAAAAATTATTCTGGGGGTTGAGCCGCCTGATTCCGGACAGGTCTTTTTTAAAGACCGGCTGGTTTCCGACTCAAAAAAGCGGCCCGGGCGGCTGTTTTACCGCAGGGTTCAGATGGTCTGGCAGGATCCTTTTGTGTATCTGAACCCCTTTCTGCCGGTTCGCACATCCATCATCGAACCCATGGCTGCCTTTGGTATTGATTCGGTTCGGGACCGGCAGAACCGGGCAGATGAGCTGATGCAGGCCATGGGGCTTGATCCTGCCCTGGGAAGCTGCCGCCCGGGCATGCTTTCCGGCGGACAATGCCAGCGGGCGGCCATTGCAAGAGCCCTTTCAGTCTCGCCGGATCTGCTGATCTGTGATGAAGCCCTTTCCGGCCTGGATCTGCCTTTACAGGTGGATATCATGGAACATCTGACATCCATCCGGAAAAAACTGGGTATGGCGTTGCTCTTTATTTCCCATGACCGGGACTGCACCACGCGGATGTGCACCCGGATCATTACTTTTCCTGACTCCATTCCGTTCAGGTGACGTCCGGCTTCACAAGGCAGTGCCCGAGCCGGAACCCATAGCCTTTTCAAAGTCGGATCTCTGCCGGCTCCCTTTTTTCACCACAGAGACCACTGAGATTTCCCGCTTGCGTGCTGAATGCGCCATTGAAAATTGCCTTAAAGTTTTCCGGGCTGCTTAAAAGGGGAAAGGGAAGACAGAGGAGCGACGTCCGGCCGGCGCAGGGTGCAGCTCCGCAGGGTTCCCGATTCCTACAGCCTCTAACATACCCTTCCGCAAAAGAAGAAAACTCGCATTCGCTCAAACAATTCTTCTTTTTCGCTCCACGCCATGAAGAGTCTCTACGCAATCGAACCCGATGGCTCCGCCTGCACCCCACCTCGGCCTCCAGGAGAGTCCGAGGGGCAGTTATATTTCAAAATCCGGAAAATCAAGGTTAGGATAATACTGTTCAATTCAGACAAATCCATTGAAAACTTAGAATCCAAGATCTGGCCCTGAAATTCACTTGTCAGAAAACCGGAGAGAAGCGAGAAACTGCGGTTTACCCGTCAGCATTTTTGTTATTTTAAATAATTGTATCTTTTGTTGTCCGAGATTTCGACTTGATACATACTATAAAAAGTATTATATATAATACTATGAACAATTATTTTAGAATGAATATAGGAGTTTGTCATGAATACTATCACAGCCAATCAACTAAAGACAAAGGGAGTTTCTGTGATTCAAAACAACCTTTTGGAGAATCAGGAGCTGGTTATTACAGTTCGTGGTAAAGAGAAATTTGTTGTAATGGATATGAAGCATTATAATTATCTACGGGAATGTGAACTCGATACTGCACTGCACCAGGCAAAAACTGATTACGAATCTGGAAACTATAGAACAGAAGATGTTGAAGCTCATATCAAAAGAATTACAAAATGACTTATACCCTCATCTATACAGATAGTTATATTAAAAGGGCTTCCAAATTTGTCAAAAAGCACCCTGATTTAATATCTCAATATGAAAAAACACTGAAACTATTAGAAATTGATCCAACTCATCCCTCATTGAGGCTTCATCCATTGAAAGGAAAATTGAAAGAGTTACATTCGGTTTCCATTAATGTCTCATATAGAATTACCCTTGAGTTTATTTTTGTGAACAAAGAAATCATTTTGGTGAATGTTGGGCATCACGATGGGGTGTATTAGGTGAATCCATGAGGGTATGAATCTTTGGACTTCGCCTAACAGTTTTGCTAATAAATCTTAACTGTTAGAAAAAAGGAGGCCCAAAGATGGATCAGCAAGCACAAAGAGACATCAATCGAAAACTTAAAGTCCTGAACCACGCAAAAGATTCCGGTAACGTTTCAAAAACCTGTCGCTATTTTGGAATAGCAAGAACAACTTTCTACGAGTGGAAAAACAATTATGCTGAAAAAGGTGAAACTGGCTTAATAAACAGCAAACCATTCCCAGTATAGAAATGCAACTGCAAAGTTATATATATAAATAACTATAGTTTTTTCAGGATAAGATATGGAACAATCTGAATGTGACATGATTTTCAATCTCGCTGGGAGGCCGGGGTGGGGCGGGGCGGAGACATCGGGTTTGATTCTGCTTAAGCCTTTTCATGGAGTGGAGCGCAGCAAGGGCCGGCTGTCTGAGCGGAGCGAGTTTCGCCCTTCCGCGGAATGGAATGTTAGAGGCTGTCAGAATCGTTAACCCTGCGTAGCCCCGCTCCACCCCGGCCGGTCTTCCATACTTCTTTTTCAACTACTTGGGCCATGCCCGATACCGGCATCAGGCCAGGGGCGGAGGGGGCAGCTCTCCCCTTTCCAGAGTCAGCCTGGCCTTTTTAACGGAGATGATGTCTTCGCAGGGGGGGGGCACCCGGCAGAGGCCGAATCCGTATCCTTCAAACTGCTGAATAAATGTTTGAGGCTTTATTCAGCAGCCGGGCATGATTTGTCCCGGCAGAGAACCCTCCGGTCTGAAATCCGGGTCAGAGGGCTTCGATAATCCCGGCGGCGATCAGGGGAATGAGAATCTCATGGTGGCCCACCAGGGCATAGCCTTTGCCCTTTCCCAGGGTGGGGCGGTTGACCACGTTGGTCATGGGCCGGTATTGGCGGATAAAGTCCAGGTTGACCGTGGTGAAGTCATCCACAATATGGCCCAGGTTCCGGACCAGGGTAAGGGCCTTGAGAAAGACTTCGGGCATGATCACGGCGGATCCCGCATTGATGAACACCCCGCTCTCCAATTGGGAGATTACGGCGGCAAAGATCTTGAAATCATCGTGGGAGGCCTTTCCGCAGGCTGCCGCGTCAAAGTCCGGGTGCATGTGAATGATGTCCGTGCCCATGGCCACATGGACGGTGACGGGGATGTCAAGACGGGCGCCGGCTGCGTTGAGGCTCAGGTCTTTGTAATCCAGGTTCTCCTTCAGGATCATCTCGCCTACGGCCCGGCCCAGTCCTATGGAGTTCTTTTTTGCGTCCCGGATGGCCTGGTTCAGAAAGGCCGAGGTTTCCCGGGCCATGCCGAAAGAACCGTCTTTGATGGAAAGGGCCACGTCTTCCGAAGTCCGGCCGGTCATGGCCACCTCCAGATCGTGGATGATGCCGGATCCGTTCATGGAGATCATGGTCAGGATCTCTTTTTCCATCAGATCGATGATGACCGGGTTCATACCGGTCTTGATGACATGGCCGCCCATGGCGAAACAGACCTGACGCTTGGCTTTCGCCGCATCGACCACGGCTGAGACCACCTCCCTAATATCCCGGCCCGCCAGAATATCGGGCAGGGATTCGATAAATGAAGACAGGGAATTCCCCTTTGTCCAGGGCCGGGTAAAATCATCCTTGGAGACCAGGCTTTTCCTGTCTTTGACGGAATAGGTTTTTACACGGGAAAAATCCAGTTCAGGCCGGGTCATGGAAGATCATCCTTTCCGTGAGGTCGCAGAGGATGTGGGCCAGGAGAATATGAACCTCCTGGATCCGGGCCGTGACCGGGGAATCCACACAGAATGCCATGTCGCTGATTTCCCTTAATTTGCCCTTGGCACCGGAGAATCCGATGATGAAAAGCCCCATGGTCTTTGCCTCTTTTGCCGCCTTGATCACATTGGGGGAGTTGCCGCTGGTGGAGATGGCCAGGGCCATATCCTCCTTATTCCCCAGGGCCTGGACCTGTTTAAGGAAAATATCATCATAGGAGTAATCGTTGCCGATGCTGGTGATGACCGAGGTGTCGCAGGTCAGGGCCAGGGCCGGAAGGGGGCGCCTTTCCATCTGGAAGCGGTTGACGAATTCAGCGGCAATGTGCTGGCAGTCTGCGGCACTGCCCCCGTTTCCGAACAGCAGCAGCTTCCTTCCCCGGGACAGCCGGTCGGCCATGGTCTTGGCACAGGCCTCAACAGTCCCGGCGTGGGATTCAAAAAAGTTCTGTTTGGCCTGGATACTTTCTTTCACGGATCTTTCAATGATTGGATTCATGCTATTTTTTTGTCTCAAATATTTGTGGATCAAGCCGATTTAATACCGGGTTCCCTGTTCTGCTCCGCTTTTTCCCATGACCGGGTGATCTCTTCCAGGCGGGCTTTAAAGATCAGGTTGTCCGGTTCCAGGACCAGGCTTTTTCTGGCAAAGGTCAGGGCGATTTTCAGATTTTTCCCCTGGTCGTACATGGCCTTGGCATATCCGGACAGGGCGGCCCCGTCCGAGGGATTGATCTTTACCGCCTTATTGAATTCCTGTCCTGCCCGGACCGCATCCTTGAGTTCCAGGAAGAGTTCCCCCATCATCCTTGTGGCCGGACCGGATTCCGGATCAAGTTCCAGGGCCGCTTCCAGGTGTGTCCGGGCATTGTCATGCTGCTTTTGTTTCAGCAAAAGCTGTCCCAGGAGGAGTTCCACCTCAAAAATTTCCGGATTCAGGGCATGGGCTTTTTTCATGTAGATGACGGCCTTGTCGGCATTTTCCCGGATCTGGTGAATCAGGCCCATATTATAGATGACCATGATCTCACCCGGGGAAAGGTCCCTGGCCTTTTCAAATTCTTCCATGGCCCGGTCCAGGTCTCCGGTGACCCCGTAGCAGACCCCCAGACTGTTTATCAGGTTGATGTTTTTGGGTTCCAGTTCCAGGCCCTTCTGGTATTCCTGTACCGCCTTCTCATACATCTTGAGCTGGTACAGCCGGTCTCCGCTGATGTTCAGGGAAACAGCGTCAAAATAGACCAGGTGATCCGGTCCGAAAAAGGCGGCATGATCAATGGCTTTAAGGGCATTGGCCATGGTTTCACTGCGGCTGAAGTCATGGAAGGGGGAAAGGGCCGCGCCCATGAGAATCCGGGTTTCAAGGGAGGATGAGATCTTTTCCTTCAGGGAAGTGATGAGATTTTCAGCCTTTCTTTTCTGGGTATAATCCCAGAAGGCAAGGATAAAGGATCTCTCGTCCAGGCTTTCCCAGAGACCCCGGTTCCCCGAGGTCTTTGCCTTGGTTTGTCCTGATTTTTTGCCCAGCAGGGACTCAAAACAGGCCTCGAACACATCCCGGGCCTTTTCCAGTCGTTCCTGGGTCAGATCCCCGGAGATCCGGACAACCGAGCAGAAAAAATTTTTCCCGGGGATCTTCGCCTTTTCCAGGCGCTGTTCAAAGTTTTGAATCTGGCCGGTCCGGGCATGAACCAGGTCTGAGTAATAGGTTTCCGGTGGTCCGGCAAGGGTTTCGTCGGAATCGGTCTTTAGAAAATGGATTTCCTTGGAGGAGAATTTTGGGGTCATTTTTTTTTCAATACGCTTTCAAGGGTTTGGGCAATGCTGTTTTCCTGTTCCGGCTGAAGGGTCCTTGGATCCAGGATGTACCGGTCCTCTTCTATCCTGGCGATGACAGGGGGGGAAGAGGCGCGCATCCCCTTTTCCAGCCGGGTCACCGACAGGGTGAGGGGTCTTATGGCCACACACCGGGTGGGCAGTTTCAGTTCAGGGAAAGAACCTCCCCCGGGCCTGGATTCCAGGTCGGCTGTTTCCGCCTCTGCCAGGGAGCCGGTCTTTTCCCGGATGAGTTTGAGAAGTGTTTCCGCCCGTTTACAGGTCTCTTCAAAGGACATGGTCAGCATCCTCAGGGTGGGGATGGCCTGAATGGCCCCTGGTTCATCCCGGTAAAGTCTGAGTGTGGCCTCCAGGGCGGCCAGGGTGAGCTTGTCTATTCTCAGGGCCCGGGTCAGGGGGTTGGCTTTGATCTGGTCGATATACTTTGCTTTCCCGGCAATAATACCGGCCTGGGGGCCTCCCAGGAGCTTGTCTCCGCTGAAGGTGACGATGTCTGCCCCGGACCCCACCTGGTCCGAAACCAGGGGTTCGCTGGGCAGTCCGTACTTGGAGAAATCGACCAGGGTGCCTGATCCCAGGTCTTCCATGACCGGGATATTTTTATCCCGGCCCAGTTCAACCAGTTCTTTGAGTCCTACGCTGGCCGTGAATCCCTCTATTTTGTAGTTGGAGGTATGGACCTTGAGAAAGAGTCCCGTGGCATCTGTCACGGCATTGGCATAATCCCGCAAATGGGTCCGGTTGGTGGTCCCCACCTCCTTCAGGATGCATCCGCTCTTGGTCATGACGTCGGGCACCCTGAAGGATCCGCCGATTTCAACCAGTTCTCCCCTGGACACCACCACCTCCGTGTTCTGGGCCATGGTGTTCAGGGCCAGGAATACGGCACCGGCATTGTTGTTCACGGCCATGGCTTTTTCCGCGCCGGTGAGTTCGCAGAGGAGTTCTTCCACAGCCGAGTAACGGATCCCCCTCTTGCCCGTGGAGACGTTCAGCTCCAGGTTGGAATAGCTTCGGGCAATGGTCCGGATATTGTCCAGGGCCGGCTCACAGAGAAGGGCCCGGCCCAGGTTGGTATGAAGAACCACGCCTGTGGCATTGATCAGCGGGACCAGCCTGGGTTTCATCTTTTCACAGGCAATGAATCCGGCACGGTCAAGCACGGCGCTGTCCGAGAGATCGGTCTCTTTGCCTTCCAATAGTTCCCTTCGGAAATCTTCCAGTGCCCTGCGGATGGATTCCAGGACAATGGATCTGGGAATTTCTGAGAACCGGGAATCCTCCCTGGTTTTTTCCAGGATCTGGTCCACGCCGGGGATCTGTTTCAGTCTGTCACGGGGGTCTGTCATATTTTGCCCTCTAAAATCCAAAGGGGTTGTTGTTGTTCATGCCGATGATGGGAATTCCATCTATGATTTCAGGGACCTGGGACATGGAGATCCCGAGGCGATCGAGAACGGGGCCGATGCTGCCGACCTGCATTTTTTCCAGGTCAACTCCGGTGTTAAACCTCTCCATGAGCAGATCGGCCAGATAGACCAGGGAGACCATATCCCGATGTTCTTCCGGGGCTTTTTCCGGAAGGTGGTGGTGGGCAATGGTCTGGTACAATGTCGGGGAAAACTGCCAGTTTTTGGCCAGAAGAGCACCGGCCTCGCAATGGGTGATGCCCAGAAGCTTTTTTTCCGAGCTTAAAAAGCTCTCCCCCTCCCGGCTCAGATTGCGGAACAGCAGGGGCACGGAATCCGCCACAAACTGATCCAGGACCACCTTGCCGATGTCGTGGAGGAGCCCTGCGGTATAGGCGTGCTTACCCGGAACCTTTCCGCTCTTCTCGGCAAGCTTTTCCGCGGTTGAGGCGACGTTCACCGCATGGAAAAAGAGCCCGCCCTTGCACAGGGAATATCCCGATGAAATGACCTGGCCGTAATAGGAATTGACGGCTGCGGTGATTACGGATTTGACCAGAAGCTCTTCCCCCAGGAGGATAACTGCGTCCTTAAGGGTTTCAATGGACATGGTTCCCGCAAACAGGGCGGAATTGCATATCTTCAAGGTCTGGGCGCTCAACACCTGGTCCTGGGAAAGTTCCCGGGTGATGTCTGCGATACCGGACCGGTCATTCTGAAACATCCTCAGGATCTTCAGGGCGGTCTGGGGGATGGGTTTGAGGGTATTTACCGTGGATTTGATATCTTCAATGGTCGGTCTTGCACATTCGGTTTCGGATTTGAATTCCTCTTCCCAGGGGGGCTTTATCCTTGCTTCCCCCGTGGCCATGTCCAGTTCAAGGGTACAGTTGAAAAATCCTCCGGTCTCGGAACAGATAATATGGATGCCTTCATTTTTGAGAATGTTTGCAGCAATTTCCGCTGACCTTCCCCCGATGTCCAGGCCCATATCCTGCCGGTTGACCGGCCCCACAAGCCCCCCGCCGGCCAGGGTCGCCCTCAAATTTTCCGTCCGGCAGCCGAGGTTTTTCAACTGCTCAATTAAAAGGGGAATCCCGGTGGACGCATATTTCTCAGGGAACTTTCCCTGGCCCATCCCCGGAGGTTCGGGCAGAAGAATATGAATCAGCCCTCCGGTCCGGGTGGTATGGTCAAACAGGGTCACACCGAGACAGGTCCCCAGAAAGGCCTGGAAAATGTGGGATGAATTGGTGTCAGCTCTGAACTGTCCGGCCGCTATGTGTTCGAATTTTTGATAGCTCATGTTCGGCTTGTACGGATCCATGGGTTAGTATACCTGGCAAACGTTTTTAAATATCATTAATTTTCCGGAAGTTTCAACATTTATCTTTTTCTTGTTTGAATCAAGCTGTACAAAAAATTGCCGATCCTTATTTCTATGGGAAAGAAGAGAGTCTCTTCGAGGAACAAAGGGCCTGGCCGTTTGATGGAAAACATCCATTTCCTTTTTCCCATGTTTGTCCGGGCCCGGGCCCTGCTTTCCTTTTTCAGGAGATAAAGGAGCGCAAGGGATGCCTGCCCATTGAGATTTCTTGCACAGGAACTTTTTAAACTCCAGGGAGGGAGTGAATTATGAAAATTTCCAGGTCGGACATTGTCCTGTCATCCAATGGTTCAGCAGAGCAGATGAACCTGAACCTGGAGGAAAGATCCAGTTCCCGGGTACTGGCCGGGAGCCTTTCCCGGAGGGAGGGGGTCCTGGAAGCGGGATCCCCCATTGCCCTGACGGACCGGGTAAGCATCTCCGGGAGCAGACAAGATCAATTCCAATCCAATTATTCGGCCCGGATAGAGTCGTCATCCAAGGTGGAAAATTCCAAAACAGGGGAGACCGGCCTGTTTGAGCATCAGGATCTGATGGAGACCCTTGTGGGAGCGGTGATCGATCAGAAAGCGGTTGTCAGGAGGATCCGGCAGGGCAGGGCGGTTTCCATGGATGGGGGGAAAACCGGGGCAGGCTTTTCCGGTTCCCGGGTCCGGGAGTTCCTCCTGGAGCGGACATCCATTCATTATGAAGAGGAACAGGCTTCCTTTTCCTCCACCGGTTCCGTGGTCACCGAAGACGGAAGAACCATTTCCTTTTCCCTGGATCTGGCCCTGGACCGCGCCTCTTTATCCGAGACCCGGGAGGAGACCCGGATCAGGATGGAACAAATGCAGGTGGTGGATCCCCTGGTCATCAGTCTGGATCATGGTCTACCTTCTCTCTCAGACCTTACCTTTGAATTTGACCTGGACAATGACGGGGAGATGGACAGGGTTCACTCCACCTCTCCGGGTTCCGGATTCCTGGCCCTTGATAAAAACAACGACATGGAGATCAACAACGGATCCGAACTTTTCGGACCAGGCACGGGAAACGGGTTTGAAGAGCTGGCCGCCTATGATGGGGACAACAACAACTGGATCGACGAAAACGACGCCATCTTTGGGCAGCTCAAGGTCTGGACCCGGGATGAAAATGGTGAAGACAGGCTGATCACCTTGAAAGAGGCCGGGCTAGGGGCCATCTACCTGGAGAATGCATCCTCGGGATTTGATCTGAAGGATTCCAATGATACCCTGAAAGGCCGGGTAAAGAGTTCAGGCATGTTCCTCTTTGAAAACGGGGATGTGGGATCTGTCCAGCAGATCGATCTTGCCAAGCTGGAAAAGGGATCGGATCAGGGAAGCCCGGCCCAGTCTTTTTTTAAGCCGGGGACCCTGGGTGGTGAAGCCGGAGATCCGGTTGATGATTCTTCTTCGGAAGCAGGCCTTTCATCGATGATTGCCCGGCGGTTTGGACCTGCAGACTTTTTTCCATTCGTGAATGCGCCGGAACAGGTTGACACTCCCCTGGAGCAGCTCCTGAAAGAGATCCAGGAGTTGAAAAAAGGAATGGAAGATCTTCTGAATCCGGGGCAGGGAAAACGAAACAGGCCGGGGCATCAATTCTACCGGATGATGGATCCGGGCTCTTCCTTTGCCGGCAGAGGCTTTTCCCGAAGAGCCTGGTTTTAAGACTCCTTGTACAGGGCCAGTATCCCGGACCGGGCCAGTTTTTTGATCCCAAAGGGCTCCATCTGCTCCAGCATCAGGTCCACACAGTCTTCGTCTCCGGTCACCTCAAAGATATAGTGCTGGCCTCCCTCGTCCATGATCTTTCCCCGGAAGGAATGGATGATCTCCTTGATCTGATCCTGGTTTTCAGGCCTTGCCTTTACACAGACCAGGGCCATCTCCCTTTTTACGGCCTTTTCTCCGGTCATGTCCCTGAGCTTGATTACATTGACAAGCCTTTTGATCTGTTTTTTGCACTGCTCCAGAAGGTGGGGGTTTGTCTGGGTGGTGATGGTGATCCTGGACATCTTGGGGTTGGCCGTGGGCGCGCCGCAGATGGTTTCGATATTATATCCCCGGCCGGCAAATAATCCGGTAATCCGGGCCGTTACCCCGGGTTCATTTTCAACCAGCATGGTCAGGGTGTACTTCTGATTGCCCATGGGAGGCACTCCTTTTTATTGTCGGTTTCCATGGAAGGCGGATGTAAAAATTCCTTTTTCAGGATAGGGGGAGCATTTCATTGGGCAGCAGGATTCTCCCGGGTGAATCCCTCCACTACTTCATCTTCGGTTATCGTCCGGTTTCTGCCGGTTTGCTTGGCAAAGTAAAGTCCGTTATCGGCTCTCTTGATGAAATCCTCGATCCCTTCCCCCTCCCTGTACTGGGCAATTCCCGTTGAAACGGTGATCATTCCGATGGATTTCCGGGTGTCCTTGGCCACCCATTTCATTTTCCCCAGGGTTTTCCGGATCTGTTCAATGAGGATCCGGGCCCCTTCAAGGGGGGTGTCCGGCAGGACCAGGAGAAATTCTTCTCCCCCGAACCGGGCGGCCGTATCCTTTCCCTTGATATGGTCCTTGAGAACCTGGGCCAGCATTTTAAGGACATTGTCCCCGATCAGATGGCCGTGCTCGTCGTTCACCCGCTTGAAAAGGTCAATATCCATGAGGGCCAGGGATATGGGGGCCTGGCTCTGACGGACCTTGTCCAGAACCCTGGGAAAGATCTCATCCAGGCCCCGCCGGTTGATCAGCCCGGTCAGCATATCGGTGATGGCCGTCTGCTTGATCCCCTCTATTTCCTTTCTCAGGGAATGAATTTCCATGGTTGTGGCGTCCATCTGGTCTTTCAGGGAACGGGTGGATTGGATCACGGCCTTTGTTTCTGCCAGAATGTTCCGGGCAATCCGGGAGATGGCCTCCATGGATGTGGCCCGGCCCAGTTCGTCGGCATAATTTTTAAAGGTATTGTCATGGGCATCCAGTCTGACTCCGGATTTTCCGAATTGCTCGGCGATTTCGGTCAGGACCTTCTGGAATTGCCGGATATTGGTTTCCGCCTTCAGGAGCTGGCTTTCGGCGATATGGCGCCGGAAAAGTTTGATCATCTGGTCATAGGTGATTTCGCCCTGCCCCAGTTCCTGCAATTCCCGGGAGAGTTCAGGGTTTCTTCCGGCGGCGTGTTCATACCATACGGCATAGGTGATGGGGGTATAGGGAAGCCTGTGGCCTGCAATGTGCTGAAGCACCATTCGCAGGACATTCCCGGACTGTTCCACCGATTCTCTGTAAAAATCTTCTAACATTGGTCGCCTGTTTATATCATGGGACTTTGACCCGAGTCAGGCGGCAGTCTGGAAAGCCCTGCGTCGGACAGATTTTGAAAATGCAGAATTTCCCATCGTACCCCATCCTGATCTCCTGTTCGATATAGACTGCCATGGATATCCCTTTGATGTCAAGCTCGGAAGGCAGGATCCCCCAATGGCGGGAGATTAAAACTGGTTTGTCTTTAACAGAACCAGGGTGCAGGCCTCCACCACTTCAATACCGGCCTGTTTAAGCCGTTCGGCAGCGGCCCGGTTTTCCGTATCCGGGTTGAATATCACCCGGCCGGGTTTGATCTTCAGGATCTCTTCCACAACGGTTTCCTGCCGGGCCGGGCCCAGGTAGAGGGATACGGTATCGATCTTTTCCTGGATCTCCCCCAGGGAGGAAAAAACTTTTTTTCCTTCAATGGTTTCATGTGCGGGTGCAACGGGAATGGGCGTGTGCCCGTGTCCAGCCAGCATTTTCATGGCCTTGTTCGAATATCTTTCTTCTTTGGGGCTTGCGCCGACCACAGCTACCTTTTCCATTTGATCCTCCTGTCTTTCTGAGCGGTTGCTAATAGAAAATAGAGACTTAATGTGATAGGATAATCACTTTAACAGGGGACGCAAACATGGGATTGTTTCATCTTACATCTTCTTTTTCCCCCACCGGGGATCAGCCAAAGGCCATTGAATACCTGTCAGAGGGGGTTCTGGCCAATGAGCCCCACCAGGTTCTCCTGGGGGTGACCGGGTCGGGCAAGACCTTTACCATGGCCAATATCATTGCCCGGGTGGAAATGCCGAGCCTGATCATTGCCCCCAACAAGACCCTGGCTGCCCAGCTCTACAACGAATTCAAGACTCTTTTCCCGGACAATTGTGTGGAGTATTTTGTTTCCTACTACGATTATTACCAGCCCGAAGCCTATATCCCCTCCAGCGACACCTATATCCAGAAAGATTCTTCCATAAACGAGGTCATTGACAAGATGCGCCATTCCGCCACCCGGTCGGTGCTGGCCAGAAAGGATGTAATCGTTGTGGCCTCGGTCTCCTGTATCTACGGCCTGGGAGCCCCGGAAGATTACCTGGACCTGAGGGTGCCCCTGTCCCGGGACATGGAAATTTCCAGGGACGCGGTCATCGCCAAACTGGTGGACATCCAGTATACCCGGAACGATACGGATTTTCACCGGGGGGTGTTCCGGGTCCGGGGGGACCGTCTGGAGGTCTTTCCTGCCTATGAAGAGGACCGGGCCGTACGCATCGATTTTTTCGGGGATACCATTGAGGAGATTTCCGAGATCGATCCCCTTAAGGGGGAAGTGTTAAAATCCTTTGACCAGACGGCCATCTATCCGGCATCCCACTATGTGACCAAAAAACAGACCCGGAAAAGAGCTGTTGAGAGCATTATCAAGGAGCTCAAATCCAGGCTGGCATATTTCAGGGAGAACAATAAGCTGCTGGAGGCCCAGCGCCTTGAGGAACGGACCCAGTACGACATCGAGATGCTCAACGAGATCGGTTATTGCAACGGGATTGAAAATTATTCCAGGCATCTGACCGGCAGGTCCCCGGGCCAGCCCCCGCCCACTCTGCTGGACTATATTGACGACGATTTTTTATTGTTTTTTGATGAAAGTCATATCTCCGTTTCCCAGCTGGGAGCCATGTACAAGGCCGACCGGTCCAGGAAGGAAACCCTGGTGGAGCACGGGTTCAGGCTCCCCTCGGCCGTGGACAACCGGCCCCTGAAATTTGAGGAGTTCAAAAAACGGGTTCCCCGGATCATCTATGTGTCTGCCACTCCGGCAGACTATGAAATGGAAAAGGCCGGTCCCCGGGTGGCCGAGCAGATTGTCCGGCCCACAGGACTTCTGGACCCGGCTCTCGATGTGAGGAGTGCCAAGAACCAGGTGGATGATCTGTACGAGGAGATCATCAAACGGGTGGAGGCGGGAGAGCGGGTCCTGGTCACCACCCTGACCAAACGCATGGCAGAGGATTTGACCGAATACTACGCAGATCTGGACATCAAGGTGAAGTATCTCCATTCGGACATCGGAACCGTGGAACGCATCGATATCATCCAGGATCTGCGCCGGGGCCTGTTCGACGTGCTCATCGGTATCAATCTGCTCCGGGAGGGTCTGGATATCCCCGAGGTTTCCCTGGTGGCCATCCTGGATGCGGATAAGGAGGGGTTTTTGCGTTCCTTCCGTTCCTTTATCCAGATCTTCGGGAGGGCGGCCAGGAATGTCTTCGGCAAGGTCATCATGTACGCGGAAAAGGAAACCGGATCCATGAAAAAGGCCATGGCCGAAACCCGGCGCCGGCGGGAGATTCAGAGAGAGTACAACGAGGTCCACGGAATCGTTCCGGCCACCATCCGGAAAAATATCAATTCCTTTGACTATACCATGAATGAATCGCCGGGCAACCGGGAATCCCTTTCCGTGGATGAAGAGATCCGGGAGTATGAGGGAAAAGAACTTGACCTGGATGTCCTGATCCGGGATTTCGAGGACAAAATGAACCTGGCCGCGGAAAAGCTGGAGTTTGAAACAGCTGCCCAGTACCGGGATAAAATCAGGGAACTTCAGGCCATCAAGGCGGAATGATGCATGAGCCAGGTTGAAGAAAAAACCCGGAAGACAGGGGAAAAAACAAGGGAACACCTGATGGAAAAGTACCGTCAGGCCCCTTCGGGTCCGGGGGTCTATCTGATGAAGAACGGGAAAAACAAGATCATCTATGTGGGCAAGGCCAAAAATTTAAAAAAACGCCTCTCCTCCTATTTCATAAAAAACCGGAACCACGATCCCAAAACCGCCGTCCTCATCTCCATGATCAAGGATTTTGACCTGGTCATCACCGCTTCGGATCACGAGGCCTTTATCCTGGAATCCAATCTGATCAAGGAGCACCGGCCCAAGTACAATGTGATTTTAAAGGACGGGAAAAATTATCCCCTGCTCCGGGTGGATATGAAAGAGGAGTATCCCTCCATCCAGCGGGTCAGGAGGATTCAGGAGGATGCTGCCGTTTATTTTGGCCCCTATTCCTCCTCCCGGAGCGTGAACCAGACCTTAAAGCAGATCCAGAAGATCTTCAAGCTCAGGAGATGCCGGGACTCCCAGTTCAGGAACCGGTCCCGTCCCTGTCTCAACTATCAGATCAAGGCCTGCCTGGGTCTCTGCACCATGACGGTCTCCCCCGGAGTTTACAAACGGAGGGTCAGGGATGCGATCCTCTTTCTCAGGGGAAAGTCCGGCCGGGTTTTGAAAAAACTGGAAGCTGAAATGAAAGCCCATGCCAAGGTCCATGAGTTTGAAAAGGCCGCCCAGGTCCGGGATACCATCTTTGCCATAAAAAATGTCATGGAAAAACAGGCCGTGGTCTGCCCGGACATGCAGGACAGGGATATCTTTGCCCTGGCATCGGACAGGGGCAGGGCCGTGGTCACCGTAATGATGGTGAGGTCCGGCCGCCTCATCGATACGGCCCATTATCCGGCCCATCTGGGGTTCAAGGAAGAGGATGAGATTCTGTCTGCCTTCCTGGATCAGTACTATGAAAAAAGCGGGTTTATCCCCTCGGACATCCTGGTGAGCCGGGAGATGGAAAATCAGACCATCCTTGAACAGAATCTGAAGGAGCGCCGGGGAAAGACGCTTGTGATCCATGTCCCGGCAAGGGGGGAGAAAAAAAGACTCATGGACATGGCCCTGCGCAACGCCTCCCGGGAACTTGAAAAACTTCTGAAAAGGGAAGAAGAGGAACAGGCCTCCATGGTCATGCTTCAGACCCTGCTGGGCATGGAAAAACCGCCGGAACGCATCGAATGCTTTGATAACTCCAACATATCCGGCCAGGATCCGGTTTCCTCCATGGCCGTGTTTACCCATGGCCGTCCGGACAAGGGGGCCTACCGCAAGTATATTATAAAGGATATCCCGTTCCAGGACGATTATGCCTATATGTTCCAGGTCCTTGAGCGCAGGTTTTCAGGTTCCGGAAAGACCATGACCTGGCCTGATCTCCTGGTGGTGGACGGGGGCAAGGGCCAACTCAACATGGCCCTGGCCGTTCTGCGGGACCTGGGCATTGAAAATGAATTTGCCCTGGCCGGCCTGGCCAAGAAAAACGCGGCCAAAGGGGAGACCGAGGACAAAATCTACATCCCGGGCCGGTCCAATCCCCTGAATATCGGCCAGGCCAAAAAAGGACTTTTTCTCCTGGAGCAGGTCCGGGACGAGGCCCACAGGTTTGCCATCAGCTTCCAGAGAAAGCGGCGGGAAAAGCGGGGGAGCCTCTCTGTCCTGGATACGATTCCCGGCATCGGCCCCATGCGGAGGAAAAGTCTTTTGACCCGTTTCAAGGGGATTGAAAAGATGAAAAAAGCCGGTCTGGAAGAGATTGCGGCCCTGCCCGGCATGAATAAGAAGAGCGCCCAAATCCTGATCACCCATCTCAATTCCCAATGAAGAGCAGCTTCAGGTTTCCAGGGAGTCCCAGAAATTGAGCTTTTTCACTTTACAGCCGCTTGTTTACAGTATAGTAGACACTGGTAAATAATAATTCCGCGGAGAAGAGGTATGACAGACAAGTTTGACGAATCGGAAAATATGGATGGGATGAGCTTTGAAGAACTTTTTGAATCCTATGATGAAAAGATAAACCGGGACCTGAAAGAGGGGGATATGGTGGAAGGCCGGATCATATCCGTGGGCAAAACCCGGGTTTATGTGGACACCGGTACCAAGAGCGACGGGGTTGTGGACAAACTGGAGCTTCTGGATGAAAATGGTGAGTTCCCCTACCAGCCGGGGGATGAGGTGAAGCTCTACGTGGTTTCCATGAGCGAGAGTGAAATCATCCTTTCCAAGGCCATATCCGGTGCGGGAAAGGCCGCCATGATCCAGGATGCATTCCAGGCCGGAACTCCTGTGGAGGGAAAGGTGACTGGTGTTGTCAAGGGGGGATTCTCCGTGGATCTTCTGGGGAAAAGGGCCTTTTGTCCGGTGAGTCAGATGGATGTCCGTTACGTGGAAGAGGGGGAAGCCTACCTGGGCCAGTCCCACCATTTTCTCATCACCAAGTACGAAGAAAGGGGCAGGAACATCGTGGTTTCCAGGAAGGAACTCCTCCTTGAGAAGATCAGGGAAGACCAGGAAGCTTTTCTGGCAAAGGTTTCCCAGGGAGATACCGTCCCGGGAACCGTGACCAAGCTCATGTCCTATGGTGCATTCATTGAACTGATTCCCGGGCTGGAGGGCATGGCCCATATATCTGAGCTGAGCTGGTCCCGGGTGGAGAAGCCCGAAGAGATTCTCCGGGCCGGAGATTCGGTGATGGTGAAACTGCTGAAAATAGAAACCCGGGAAAAGGGGGCGCCTAAAATCTCCCTGTCCATCAAGCAGACATCCGACAATCCCTGGGACAGAATGGAAGAAAGCTTTACAGTCGGAGACCAGGTCTCCGGGAAGGTGGTCCGGCTGGCACCCTTTGGCGCTTTTGTGGAGATCGCCCCGGGGGTGGACGGTCTGGTCCATATCAGTGAGATGAGCCATACCCGGAGGGTGCTCAGGCCCGAGGATGCGGTGGAACAGGGAGAAACGGTCCAGGTGGTGATCAAGGCCATTGATATGGACTCCAAGCGGGTTTCCCTGAGCATCAAGGATGCCCTGGGGGATCCCTGGACCGGTGCCGGCGTAAAATATGTCCCGGGCACGGTCATGGAAGGACAGATTGAAAAAAGGGAGCAGTTCGGTCTGTTTATCAACCTGGAGCCGGGAATTACCGGCCTCATGCCCCTGTCCAGCATAAAAAATTCAGCTTCTGCCAAGGAGTATGACAAGCTCAAGCCGGGGGATCCGGTTCAGATCCTGGTCCAGGAAGTGGATGAGGAAAAACGGAGAATGACCCTGGTTCCCCCGGATCAAAAAGACCCGGACAATTGGAAACAATTTGTAAAAACGGAGAAGGCCAGGCCCATGGGAACCCTGGAAAGCGTTCTCCGGGAAGCCATGAAGAAAAATAAATAGCCGCGGGGATGACAAATGGAAAAGACCATCCCCAAGGGGGGAAGCGAGACCATTTTGTTTGTAGATGACGAATCCTATATCGCAGATGTGGGAAAGGAGATGCTGGAGGACTTCGGGTACCGGGTGGATATCATGACCAGCTCAAGACAGGCCCTGGAGTTTTTCAGGGCGGATCCCCTGAGATATGACCTGGTCATCACCGACTATTCCATGCCGGAAATCCCGGGGGATCGTCTGATCGGGGAAATTCAGCGGATCCGGCCCGGGATCCTGGCCATCATGTGCTCCGGGACCAACATGACCCCTGAGATAACGGATAAAGTGAGTCTGGCCCGGGTATTGATCAAACCCTTTGATATGGAAGACCTTCTGGGTACGGTCCGGGATGTTCTGGACCATGGAACCCCATAGCTCAATGAAAACCGGCCTCTTTGTCACAGATTTGGACGGCACCCTGTTTACCGATGAAAAGACCCTGTCCGGAAAAGATTGGCAGACCCTGACCCGCCTCCGGGAAAAGGGGGTGGTAACGGCCATTGCAACGGGCAGGAGTTTTTTTTCCTTTTCCAGGGCAATGGATCAGATCCGGGTTGAGATCAAAGATCTTCCGGTGGATTATCTGATCTTCTCCACCGGTGCCGGCCTCATGTCCCTCCCGGATGAAACCGTCATTGAAAAGCATAGTCTCCAGGGTTCTGATGTAAAGAGGATCTGTGCCTATTTTGATGAAGCCGGATTTGACTACATGGTCCACAGGGCCATTCCGGACACCCCTTATTTTTTATATAAATCCCATGGCCGGGACAATCCGGATTTCAGGACAAGGATCCGGCTCTACCGGGAATTTGCAGCCCCTCTGAACAGTCAAGCTACCCTGTATGAATCGGCAACAGAAGTCCTGGCCGTGGTTCCCGGGAAAATGAATACCCTATTCCTGGACAGGATCCGGTCCGATCTGTCCGGATTCAGTGTGATCCATGCCACCTCTCCCCTGGATCATTCTTCCTCCTGGATTGAGGTCTTTGATAAACAGGTATCAAAAAGCCTTGCCGCCCAGAGACTGACCGACCGGTTGAGGATCAGACGGGAAAGGGTGGCTGCCGTGGGGAATGATTACAATGACCAGGACCTGCTGGCCTGGGCCGGCAGCGGATTTCTCACCGCCAACGGGGCAGGCGATCTTCAATCCTGTTTTACAATAGTGGGTTCCAACAATGAAAGCGGGGTGAGCCAGGCCGCAGAACAGGCCGGTTTCCTGGAATGAAAGCAATATGGGAGGGCGGGGGTTAAATTCTTGCTTTCGTTTTTAATTCCAAGGAATTATACATCAAAATCATTCTCATCCACCCGATTGAGATTCAGGTCGGGATAGAGTTTGTCACAGCAGACCGGGCAGATCCCGTGGGAAAAGACCATATCCACAAAAAAATCTTCCACCTGAACCCATTTACTGCCGTCCTTGACGCTTTTGCAATTGGCACAGATCACCTTCATATCCGTTGACCTGCTGGGCTGTTCCTTAAGAAAATTTTGATATTTTTTTCTCAGTTCAATGAGCTTGGTGACGTCCCTGACAACGGCAATGGCGCCTATGTATCCGTTTCTGTCGTCGAACAGAGGGCTGCAGGCCAGTTCGATATGGACCGGATTCTTCCCGCAGTCAATCATCTGAATTTCGTACCGGCTGGTTTTGCCCTCCCGCCGGACCAGGGTCTGTTCCCGGACGATGCGGAAGCTCTTCTGGGGGGTCAGTTCTTCAAGGTTTTTATTGAGCAGGGCCCTGGAGGAGTAGCCGAGCATCCTGCAGAAGGCCGGGTTGGTAAAGGTGATGTTTTCATGTTCATCCACCGTGAACACCCCCTCTGCCACCTGCTCGGTAATGGTTCTATACCTGGCTTCGCTTTTTTCGAGTCGGATCCTGTACCGGCGGTTTTCTTCGGTTAAATATTTATTCTCCAGGACTTTCCGGATCACATGGTGGACCATGTCCAGGTCTTCAATGGGCTTGGTGATATAGTCTTTTGCACCCATGCGGAGAGCCGCGATAATATCTTTTTTTTCTCCATATCCGGAGATGACGATCATAGGGGTTTCAGGACTTCTGGTGCTGATTTCGTCCATGACCTGGATACCGTTTTTCTGGGGCATTTTCAAATCTGTGATCACCACGTCAATCTGGTCCTTGAAAAAGAGATCAAGCCCGGAACGGCCGTCTTCCGCCCGTAGGACCCGGTACCCCTCGTCTGAAAAAAAAGAGGCAAGACTCTCTCTGACCGAGGGTTCATCATCTATGATCAATATGGTTTCTTGATGCATGGTGACCGGATTGAATGGGTTAATAAATTTTCGCCAACTATATCACGATTTGGAGAAAAGTAAAATCCTTTGGAATCTTATTGTTCTCCCGTCCCGAATCCTTCAGACGGATTCTGATTATCCCATTGGGATCTATTATCGCGTTGCAGGAAAATTTAATCCTTGAAATATTCCAGGGATCCCTTTGGATAAAATATTCCAGGGCTTTGAATGAAAATCAAAATTTTAGGGATGGGAGCTCCCCTTTGCACTCCATTCGGATCAGAGCCCTTGGACCTGTTTCTTCATATCCCGGACCGCCCGGTCCATACCCGTAAGAACCGCCCTTGAGACGATGCTGTGTCCGATGCTGAATTCAGTGATTTCGCCTAAGCCTTTAAAGGCGCTGATGGTGTTGTAACAGATCCCGTGGCCGGCATGGACACCCAGCTTCAGTTTTGCTCCTATCTTGGATGCATCTACGATTCTGGCCATTTCCCTCTGTTTCCGGGACTGGGATTCGGCATCGCAGAACGCCCCGGTATGAATCTCGATTGAATCTGCATCGATTTTGTGGGCGATCTTGATCTGATCCAGGTCGGGATCGATAAAGATGCAGACCTTGATCCGGGCGTTTTTCAGGGTGGACACGGCCTCACGGATGACATCCTGGTGGGTGATCAGATCCAGGCCTCCTTCGGTGGTCAGCTCCTCCCGCTTTTCAGGCACCAGGGTCACGGTATCCGGCTTGATATCCAGGGCGATCCCCAGCATCTCGCTGGTGGCGGCCATTTCCAGGATAAGCCTGGACTGGACCACCTGACGCAGCAACCTGACATCCCTTTCCTGGATATGGCGCCGGTCTTCTCTCAAATGGACGACAATGGCATCTGCTCCGGCGGTTTCCGCTGCAAGGGCGGCCGCTACAGGGTCGGGATATCGGGCTCCCCTTGCCTGCCTCAGGGTGGCTACATGGTCTACATTTACGGCTAATTCTGCCATTTTATAGGTCTCCTTTTTCTAAAATGCGGATAGATTCTGGTTCTCTTCAATCAACCTGAGGAGTTCCAGACTTTTCTTTTCCATGTCCCGGGCCTGTTCCGTTCCCTTTTCATGGTCAAATCCCACCAGGTGGAGAATCCCATGGATGAGAAGCTGGGACATCCTCTCTTCCAGAGCGATACCGGCCTCTCCGGCTTCCCTTTCTGCGGTCTGGGCGGAGATGACCACATCTCCCAGCAGCCCCGGGGAGATGTTACCGAACTCTCCCTCCTGCATGGGAAAGGCCAGGACATTGGTGGGATTTGGAACGTTTCGAAAGGTTTTGTTCAGCTCTTTGATGCCCTTGTCGTCCATGATCACCAGGGATATCTCGCAGGCCTTACAGCCCAAGGCGTTTAAGATCTGTTCTGTTTTTCTGGACAGGGGCTGGCTTTGGACCTTCGGTTTTTGCCGGTTGTCGATCAGAATCTTTTGGGGTTCCATTTTTTTCTTTTTTCTTTTCCTGGGGTTTATCCGTATATTCAATTCGGCTGTGGTAGATGCTGGTCAGAATATTGTTGAAGCTTTTGGCGATCTCGTGGAGGTCCTTGAGGGTGAGTTCGCATTCCTCCAGCTGACCGTCGGCAAAGATGTCATTGATCAGCCCTTTGACACGGCCCTGGATCCTTGCCGGGGTAGGACGCTCAAGAGCCCTGACCGCGGCCTCTACCACGTCCGCCAGCATGACGATGCCGGCCTCCCGGGTCTGGGGTTTGGGCCCCGGATATCTGAAATCTTCTTCATTGACATTATCTTTGCCGGAACTCAGGCTTTTATTGTAAAAATATTTGATCAGGGAGGTTCCGTGGTGCTGGATAATGCCTTCAATGACCTCATTGCCCAGCTTGTGTTTTCTGGCCAGTTCCACCCCTTTTTTGACATGCTGAATCAGGATCAGGGCGGACATGGACGGAGAGAGCTTGTCATGCCGGTTCTTGCCGTCGGCCTGATTTTCAATGAAGTACATGGGTTTGTTCAGCTTGCCGATGTCATGGTAATACCCCATGACCTTGGCCCGGAGTCCGGAGGCGTTGATGGCGGACGCGGCCGCCTCGGCCAGGGTGGCAACGATGAGACTGTGGTTGTAAGTACCCGGGGCCTCAATCATCAGCTTTTTAATCAGGGGCTGGTCCAGGTTGGAAAATTCAAGAAGCTTGGTTTCGGTGGTGTAATTGAACAATAGCTCAATGAGGGGGGTGAATCCGATGGTCAGGGTGGCGGCCAGGAGGCCTCCGCAAAAGGCCAGAAGAATTTCCCTTGCCAGGACAATGGGATCGGGCTGGGCCAGGGAATAAAACCCCAGGGCAATGGCCAGGGTGACGTTGAACAGGGCCAGCTTGAATCCGGCCATGATGAAATTTTTCCGCTCCTGCCTCTCCCGGATCCAATAGGCCGCGGTGATGCTGCTTAAAAGAAAGAAGAGCAGAACCTGGAAGCTGCCGCCAAAGGAGAGACTGGCCATTACGGAGAGGACCAGGGTGAAGTAGAGGGCAATGTCGAATCCCAGAAAAAGGCAGACGATCATGGCTGCCCCGGGAACCGGGATAATCATGTAAAAGGAGGTGGACGCGATTTCCCAGGCCGCATCCGGATTGGCTGAACGGGCCAGGTAAATGGCCGTCTGCACAAAGGCGAGGTAGAGAACCAGGCCCAGGGCCAGAAAGATCATGTGCTTGTTGTGATCTTTTTGTAATTTTTTATGGTCTTTAAAAAACAGGAAATAGGAGATCAGGATCAGGGAGAGGGTGATCATGGCAATGCCGGTGACGGACATGGTCACATCTTTTTCTTCGACCTGATCCTCCAGGGCGTGGAGTTTGATGAGCCGGATCTTATCCACCAGCTCCCCCTCCCTGAGGATCATTTCTCCGGCTTTGATCTGGTACATGACCGGTTTGATTCCGGACTGGGTCTCTAAAATCCTTTTTTCGGTTTCGCTTTTGTTCAGGGTGATATTGGGCTGGAGGAGCTGCTGGCAGATATCCACGATCAGGTTGGACAGATTGTAGTTCACCTTTTTCAGCAGGGGTTCTCCCTCTATCCTGACCATGGCCTTTGCCTGATCCGGTCCGTAAAAGACCTTGAGGTTGTTTACGATTTTTTCTTCCCGGGTCTGGATGGTTCTCAGGATGATGCCCTTGTTCTCTTCCCTGAGCAGGATCTCCTTGTTGCCCACAATGCCGTTGGACAGGACCTTGTCCATGATGGTTTTTATCTTTTCACTGATATCCCGGGAAAATCTGTACTTGTATAAAACATTGTAGGCCCCTTTGCTGATCTGGATTCCCAGCTTTTCTTCAAAGGCCGGTTTGGTTTCCAACACCATGGCAAAGGTCGGGTCCGGGGCATTATCGGGGGATTCGCTGTCCGAGGTCCCGTCAAACAAAGCCCGGCCGATCCGGATGGCCTCATCCACATTGGATGAGATGTCCTTGAGCAGCCCGGCATCAAAGTCATAGACAATCCTCACTGTGTCCTTGACCTGGTCTTTTTTTTCCTGGGTGACCTCTTTATCTTCAATAAAAAAGTCTTTGTGGGCCTTGATATCTCTTTTTGCCACGTCTCCAATTTCATAGGAAAAGGAGACCTTTTTCTGTTCCGGGGGAACCTGAAACAGGGTAAAAAGGGCTGTGACAGAGAGGAGCATGAACCAGAGCAGATAGGGGGTGGTCAAAAGAAAATCCCCGGCCTGTTTCAGCCCGGTATCATTTTTTGTTTTTTTCATAGGCGTCTATAATCTCTGAGACCAGACGATGCCTTACCACATCATCCTTGGTAAAATAGAGGAAATCTATTCCCTTTATGCGGGTCAGGATCTTGCCGGCCTCAACCAGCCCCGAGCGTTTGCCGCCCGGGAGATCAATCTGGGTGATATCTCCTGTTATAATGGCCTTTGACCCGTATCCGATCCGGGTTAAAAACATCTTCATCTGTTCGGAGGTTGTGTTCTGGGCCTCGTCCAGGATGATGAAAGCATTGTTCAAAGTTCTGCCCCTCATGAATGCAATGGGGGCAATTTCAATGGTTTCCTGTTCAATATAGGCCCTGGCCTTTTCAAAATCAAGCATGTCGTAGAGGGCATCATAAAGGGGCCTCAGATAGGGATTGATTTTATCGGCCAGATCACCGGGAAGAAACCCCAGGGCTTCTCCGGCCTCAACCGCGGGCCGGGTCAGGATGATTTTTCTCACATCCCCCCGGGAAAAGGCCGCCACGGCCATGGCCATGGCAAGATAGGTTTTTCCGGTTCCGGCAGGACCGATGGAGAAGAGAATGTCATTGGATTGAATGGCATTGACATAGGCGTTCTGGGCCGGGTTTCTGGGGGCAATGGCCCGGTTCCTGGCCGTTACAAAGACCGTATTTGAAAATATGGCCTTCAAAGAGGCCCCTTTGTCCTTTTTCAGGGTGGAGACGGCCGCATCCACGTCTGCCGGTGTCAGATCAAAATTATCCTCCAGGAGTTCATAGAGCTGGATCAGTATCCTGCGGGCAAGATCCGCATCCTTTGGGGCGCCTGAAATGGTCAGTTCACTCCCCCTGGAGTTGATATCCAGGTTAAAATGCTGGGATAGTTTTTTCAGGTGAATATTATGAAAACCGAACAGCTTCCTGGCAAGAGCCGGGTTTTTAAACTCAAGATTTTTCATGGGGTATAAAGTGCATTTTATTTGAAAAAAGGTCAATAAAAATCTTGACTGGAAAAATGCTTACCTGCTAATTGTGGATCTTTTAAGACAGGTGAAATAAAGGAGACAAATGAACGGATTTGACGTGCTTGTCCTGGTGATCCTTGCGGTCTGCCTGGTCCTGGGGTCTTTTAAGGGATTGATCCGTGAGGTTTCGGGCATCATCGGGGTGATTGCGGCCTTTTACGGGGCCAACACCTATTTCAACCATCTCACCCCTTATCTTGAGGATTTTATTCAGGCGCCCTGGGTAAGGAATCTGGTCTGTTTCTTTGTCCTGTTCTGTGTCATCCTGACCCTTGTCGGCCTTTTGGCCGCATTGATCCGAAAATTTCTCCACCTTGTCTTTCTGGGATGGGTGGACCGGAGCTTCGGGTTTGTTTTTGGAGCGGCCAAGGGTATCCTGATCGTCTCGGTTATCTTTATCATGTTCACGGTATTTATACCGGGCAGCGGATCTTATCTGGCCGGTTCCAGAACAGCGCCCTATCTGGCCAAGGTTTCAAATGCAATGATCGTTTTTGTTTCCAAGGGGATGAAATCTGATTTTTTCAGGCAGTTGAAAGGAATGAAGACAAAGTGGAAACAATAGCACCGATTCTGGAAATCATCAGGACCCTCAGGGGAGAAAACGGGTGTGCCTGGGACCGGAACCAGACGCCTCTGACCATGTGGAAATGTCTGGCCGAAGAAGTGTATGAACTCCAGGAGGGCCTGGTGAAAAAGGACAGGCTCAATATCTGTGAAGAACTGGGGGATGTGCTGTTCCAGGTTGTATTTATCATGGAGATCTTCCACGAGGCCGGGGAGATTCCCATTGACCAGGTCGTTGACCGGGTGGCCCAAAAGATGATCCGCCGCCATCCCCATGTTTACGATACTGCCGTGGTGAATACAGAAGAAGAGCTTCACCGGCAGTGGGAAGAGATAAAAACCCTTGAAAAGGCGGAAAATTCTGCAAAGCCGGAAAAGGGCAGGCCGTCGGCCCTGGATTCCGTGCCCCAGGGAATGCCCGGGCTTTTACGGGCCATGAAGGTGTCAAAGTGTGCGGTAAAGGAGGGGTTTGACTGGGAAAATATCCAGGGAGTCCTGGATCAGGTCAAAGAAGAGATCCAGGAGTTTGAAACCGCCCTTAAACAGGGAGACCTGGATGAAACCGCACTGGAATTCGGAGATATCCTCTTTTCCCTGGTCAATGTGGCAAGATTTGCCGGGTTTCATCCGGAAACCGCCCTGGGGCAGTCCACCTCAAAATTCGAAACCCGGTTCAGACTCATGGAAACCATGCTGGCCAAAGACGGAGTGACTCTCAAGAGCCTGTCCCAGGAAGACAAGGATGCTTACTGGGACCGGGCAAAAGAAAAAGAGAAAAGGAGTTAGCTTAGATAATCTCCCCGCTGGAATTTAATGTATTCATTCTGGGCCGTCACCGCTGTCCGGGTGGCAATCTCTTTTAAGTCGGATTCCTCCTGACCCAGGGATTCGGTTTCTTTCAAAAGGGCGGAGGCATTTTCGTTCAGTTCCTCAACCACAGGTGCCATGCTTTTCAGGGAGATCCCCGGGTCTTCCAATTGGGCGGCAAGAGTATCAAGAAGCCCCAGCAGTTTGTCTGTTTCTCCCGTTACAATGGAGGATTGCCCCTGGATCTGGACATAGGCAGATTCAATTTCCTCCAGGGCCGGTGAAGATGTCGTCCCCATTTCACTTGCCTCCGTTTTGTCAATGGCTTTGGAAAGCGCATCCTTAAAGGCATCAGTATTCTGGTCTTTTGAGGGCTTTTTTTCGGCTCCCCCCAAGGTCTGTGCAGATTCGTTTATTTGATTGATGTTCACCATTGTCATCTCCTTGTCTCTTGGCTGCCAGTATGTCAAAAATAAATGCAAGGGCCATACCAAGATGCAGCTTTTAAGGAAAACTGGCTGAAAAGCCTGTAAAACGGGTCTGTTAAAAAAAATAGGGCAAGTCAGGATCTGACCGGGCCGGAGAAAATAGGGAAAAAATTGCTGTTCTAGGTCAGTTCGTCCGTAATGGAACCGATCATTTTTTCCGCGATCTGTTCGGCATTGATATTGTACTGGTTGGCCTGGACCTGGTCCTTGATTTCCTTGAGGCGTTCAGTCCGGTCTTCCGGCTCGGTTTCCATTGCCTGGCTTATCTTCTGGAGGTCCCGGGTTTTTTCGGAAAGATTGATGCTGTCGGTCTTGGTTTCAAGGGCGTCCGATTCAACAGCAGCCTTCTCCGGATTGGCCTTGGCTGCCGTGTTGGTATAGGTTTGGTTGATGTAATCCAAAGAGGAATTTGATATTTTCATGATGTAATCTCCCTAAGACTCCATGTTGTTGTCAGCGACCTGGCGGGCCAGTTCAGTCATCCGTTTCAATACGAATTTTGAATCTTCCACTGACAGGGTCTTGGACACCTTGTTGTTGTCCTTGTCAACGGCCGTATAGGTAAATTGATTTTTATCCCGGGTGAAATTTATTTTTTTCCCCAGTTCTTTTTCGATCTGATCGGTAATCTGGGCCTCACTCTTTTCCTTTGGCCCCTCGGTAATGATCTTATCAACGATATTGGCGGCAACCTTGTCTATAATGGCCTGGCGTTTGCCTTCCGAGGAGATGCTCACGCTGTCGGCAGATGCTTCGTTGGAACTGATAAATTTATTCCGGGTCAGGATTTTTCCCTGGCTGAGCTGCCTGGAATACACCTTCAGAACGTTTTGTATCTGATATGAGGGTATCTGCATTTAATTTTCTCCTTGAACTCCCTATCGGAAAGGGAAAATTAAAACTTTAAATTTTTTTTTAATCGTCAAAATCTCCCTCAGGACCCTTGTCTGAATCCATTTTCGCCGCCTTTTCCAGGATTTTTTCCCGGGTCCATTCCTGGTCTGACTCTATTTTTTTTGCCTTGCTTCCCGGGTTATGGGATTGGGTTTTTAAAATCTCCTCTATAACAATGGGTGCGGTATCCCCGGCATTGAATACATCCTTGAGAAGGGTGTAAACAAAGTCTTCCACTCCCTTGGCCATACGCTCCCGGATCTCTGCAGACTGGGCCAGGAGACCGGATTCAAAGGGAAGGTTCAGTTTTTTGAAATCGCCGCCCTTAAGCCCTTTGGTTTTGGCATGGTCCAGCATCCGGGTCCACATCTCCGGGGAAACCCCCATCTCCTCCTGCTTGATAAACTGAGAGTTCTCATCCAGGATGGCATTTCCGTAATCGTTTACCTTAAGTCCCCAGGAGATCATCTGAAGGGCCGTGGCCACATTGGCTTTGGTGGTCCGGGTTTTGGAGGCGATTTCCCTGAGCCGGTCTGAATTGTTCCCCGAGGTTCCGTGCTGGGCCCCGGAAATCTGATACTTGGAAAGCGCCTCATGGATCTGGGCCGTAAGATCGACATTGATACCGGCATCATTCTGCTCAATTCCGTGGGTGGTGCCGTTGTTCAGGGCGATCCAGTCCGGGAAAATATTGTGGGCATTGAGTCCCTGGATGAGGAACAGGGCTTCCTCGGTGGTGGAGAGTCCCAGTTTTCCCTTGATTTCCCCCACCTCGGTTTCAAGACCTGCCCAGTCCGGGATATAGGGGCTGAGCTCGATATTGGCCAGTAGATTCTGGTCATCCGGCATGTGGGAGGCATCTATGGCAATGGAGGTGATTCCCGCATCAAACAGGGACTGGATCTCGGGTTTGGCCGGTTCAATATCTGCCGGGGTCTTTATACCGAAATGGTCGGCGTGGATGGCCACGGGGACGGTGATGCCCAGTTCGTTCATGGCCGCATCGGTGATCCGGGCGATGTTCCATAGATTTACGGCACAATAGGCCTGGGTTCCGCCTTCAGATCGTGCAATCTCTATGATGATGGCTGCATTGGCCTTTTGGGCCGCTGCCAGGGCGCCCCTGATCACGAAGGAACTTCTTCCGTTGGCGGCAATGGTCATGCAACTGCCTTTCCTGAGCATGGCCTGGTCTACGTATTTGCCGCTGACGATCAGGGCCTTGGAGTTGGGGAATATCTTTTTTACGTTGGGCGGCCTGCCGTAATCAAGGGCAGACAGAAAATCTTCCGAATATTGGATAGATGAATTCATACTAGTTTACTCCTTATCTTTTGGGGGGTTATCAATGTCTCCCTTAAAGAGCTTCGGATACCGCCGGATCAAGATCGAAGATGCGTGCTGAACACTTGGGTTAACCTGTCCTCTTTCTGTCACGAAAGCAGCGTAAAATCAAGAAAAATTGGATAATGAATAGTCATTCATGATCTGTTTTTCCGGGAGAGATCTGGATAAAAAATATTTATCCGCAGGATTTCTATTTTATAAGCAATTGAAAATTAATGATTTATTCTCATTTAGCCTTGTGGATATTATAATTTCATTTGGCTTGACATTTATGAAAAACTAATGTTAGATAATGAATGATTATTCATTTAACTGGCTGGGTACACGGATCAAGCGATCCCCGCCGCCGAACCAGGAAAGGTGCTGAAAGCTTGCAGAAAAATAAAACGGAAAAATATCATAAGATCCTTCATAGTGCCGGTGCTGTATTTGCGGAATTCGGGTTTCACAAGGCAACCATATCCCAGATTGCCGCCCAGGCCGGTGTGGCCGACGGCACCCTCTACCTTTATTTTAAGAACAAGGATGACATTCTTTACCAGTTCATCAGTTTTAAGACGGAAATCGTTTTTCAGAAGATGAATGAGGCCGTGAAGTCGGGCCGGAATGCCGAGGATAAATTGAGGAACCTGATCCGCTGCCATTTGGCAGAATTCCAGAACGACAAACACATGGCCATCATCTTCCAGTCCGAGGTCAGGTACCTAAGGGACATTGAATCCCAGATCAAGGATATCTCCAAAATGTATCTGGACCTGTTGTCGGATATCATCGAACTGGGACAGATCGAGGGCTCCATGCGCCAGGACCTTTTTGTGGGGCTGGTCAAGCGGTTTATCCTGGGGGCTGTGGAAGGGGTCATCAACACCTGGGTCACGGCCGAGGGACGGTATGATCTTGTGGCCATGGCCGATCCCCTGGTGGACCTTTTCTTAAGCGGCGTCCGGGGCCGGGTAAACGGCAGTTAGTAGATAAATTTGATAAATTTGCTGAATCAGGCTTTTTGCTTGACGGCGATCTCCATGTTTACTAAAGCAATTTGAGTTCAAATTTAATGAATTTTAAAAAATTATTTTGGAGGAATAAAAACCATGGATTCAATCATTGGTCCGGCAAGTTATAAATTGTTCGGTTTTTTCCCGACTTTTATCCTGTCCGTTGCTTTGCCCATAGCCGGTGTGGGTCTCTTCGCCTATATCATGGCCCGGCGCGTGGCGCCCCTGGTCAGGTCCGCCCCTGATCATCGGTTCGACCATATTTTCCAGCGTGTGAAAAACCTGGTGGTTGTCTGGCTGGGTCAGATCCGCCAGCCCCGGTATATGCTGGCCGGAGTGCTTCACATCATCATCTTTGCGGGGTTTCTGGTTCTCTCCATCCGGTCTTCCTCCCTGGTCATCATCGGGATGTCCGACGGGTTTGTCCTGCCCGGATTCGGAGGGGTGCTGGGCCATGTGTATAATTTTTTCAAGGACTATGCCGCCACCCTTGTTCTCATCGCCTGTATCGTTGCCGGAATCCGCAGGGGAATCTACAAGCCCAAACGGTACGACGTACCGGCAAAATACGGGAAAGACCATACGGCCGAGGCTGTTTTTGTCCTGGGGGTCATCTCCACCCTCATGATTTCGGAAAGTCTGTTTGAAGCCTCTGAAATCGCCTATGAGTTTCACCACACCGGCCAGATTCATTTTCTGGCTCCCCTGTCCCTGGTATGGATTTTCAGCCGGCTTTTGACATCCTCTTCACCTGAATTTCTGCAGGGGCTTCATATTTTCATGTACTATGTCCATGATCTTGCTTTTTTCTTTTTTCTCTGCTTTCTGCCTTTGGGCAAACATTTCCATGTGATTACCTCCATATTCAACGTATTTTTCATGCGGGTGCAAAAGGGAAATATCAAGCCTGTCCGCCACGGGGTAGAGGATGAGGAACTGGATGACCTGGAATCCTTCGGAGTCAAGAAACTGGAGGATTTTACCTGGAAGCACATGCTTGATTTTTATTCCTGCGCCGACTGCGGACGCTGCAGCGACCATTGCCCGGCCAATGCCGTGGGAAGACCCCTGTCCCCCCGGTTCATCACCATCAAGGCCAGGGATCTCATATTTAAGAACTATCCTTTGTCCGGTGAAATTTATAAGAGCAACCTCCTGGTGGAGGACATCTATACCGAGGACGAAATCTGGTCCTGCACCACCTGTGGGGCCTGTGAAGAAGAGTGTCCCCTGGGGATCGAGTACATCGATAAGATGGTGGACCTGAGAAGGGGAATGGTGGACGAAGGCATGGTGCCCCAGTCCCTGCAGAAACCCCTCAAGGCCCTGGAAAAACGCGGCAACCCCTATGGCAAGATGGAAAAGAAACGGGCTGACTGGGCCGGTGACAAAGAGTTCAAGGCCAAGCATGCGGTGAAGAACCTGGCCAAGGACAAGGCCGACACCCTATATTTCGTGGACAGCATCACTTCCTATGACGACAATATCCAGGAAATCGCGAGAAGAACCTCTATCATCCTGGAAAAGGCCGGAGTGGATTTCGGAATTCTGGCCAAGGAGGAAAAGGACTCCGGCCATGAGGTGCTCCGGTTCGGCGAGGAAATGCTGTTCCAGGACCTCAAGGAACAGAATACCGAGGCCATCCTGGAATCCGGGGTGACCAATATCGTGACGGCTGATCCCCACGCCTACAATGCCCTGAAAAACGATTACAAGGGCCTGCCGCAGGTGAAACACATCAGCCAGGTGGTGGCCGAGAAGATCACCAGTGGCCAGCTCACCCTTAAACCCTGTACCAGCCCGGACAAGACCTATGTCTACCATGATCCCTGCTACCTGGGACGTCACAACGGAGTATACGAAGATCCCAGGGCTGCCCTGGATGCCATTGACGGCCTGACCCGGGTGGAATTGGAAAAGAGCCGGGACCGGTCCTTCTGCTGCGGCGGCGGAGGGCTCATGCTCTTTTACGAGCCCGAAGAAGAGACCCGGATGGGGGTGCTGAGGGTGAATATGGCTGCCGAGGCCGGGGCCGATGTCATTGTTACGGCCTGCCCCTTCTGCCTGGTGAATATCCAGGATGCCATCAAGGTGGCGGGAAAGGAAGGGGAGATGGAGGCCATGGACTTTACACAATTGATTGAACAACATTTATAGATAAAAAGAACGGGCCAGTTTGCCGGCCCGTAAAATCAAAGGAGGCGACAATGGAAATTTTAGTATGTGTCAAGCGGGTTCCGGATACGGCTGAGAACGAATTTGAGCTGAATTCCGCAGGCAACGACCTTGACCGTGACGATTTGGTTTATTCGGTAAATGAATGGGATAACTACGCGGTGGAAGAGGCAATCCAGATTGTGGACGACAAAGGCGGCAGCGTTACCGTGATCACCGTGGGGGATGATGAGTCCGAAGAGGTGTTGCGCCGGGAAATGGCCATGGGTGCCGACAACGGCATTCTGCTCACCGATGACGCCTTTGAAGGGTCGGACGGAATGGGCATCGCAGCCATTCTCAAGGCTGAAATCGAAAAGGGAAGCTACGATCTGATCCTGACCGGAGCCCAGGCCGATGAAGGAGCCGGCCAGGTAGGGGGAATGCTGGCGGCCATGCTGGACCTTCCCTATGCGTCCCTGGTCAACAAGATTGAGGTTGTGGACGACAAGACCCTGAAAGTGGGCCGGGAAATCGAAGGCGGAAACCAGGAGATGAACGAGATCTCTCTGCCTGCGGTTCTTTCCATCCAGACCGGTATCAACGAACCCCGCTATGTCGGGATCCGGGGCATCCGAAAGGTGGCCAAGGTGGAAATTCCGGAAAAATCAGCCTCAGACCTGGGGCTGGACGCCGGCAGCATAGGGGAGGCAGGAGCCAAGACCAAACGCGTGGACTATTTTGTACCCGATCTCGGGGACGGAGCTGAAATGCTCGAGGGCTCCACCGAAGAGATCATTGAAAAGCTCATTGAAAAACTGAAAGCCAACGGAGGACTCTAATCATGACACAGATCTATGCATATATTCCATTTAAGAACGGCAGTGCAGAAGATGTGGCCCTGGAGTTCCCTGCCGCTGCAAAGAAGATCGATGAAGCCGCTTCCCTGACCGCAGTGGTCACCGGTTCCGGCGCCGATCTGGACAAGGTGGCCGGGGAAATGGCCAAGATCTATGGTGAAGTCATCAAGATCGACCATGCCGATCTGGCCTATCCCAACGGGGAGATTATCCGCAAAGCCCTGACCCATGTCCTCCCGGCTGATGCCGTTGTCCTGGTCGGCCATGATACCCTGGGCATGGACCTGGCTCCAGGCCTGTCCGTGAAAATGGGCTCTGCCTATGCCGCAGATATCGTTGATTTTCAGGGCGTGGACGGGTCTGTTCTCAAGGCGGTCCGCCAGGAACTGGGCGGTGCGGTTTCCACCCATGTGACGATTGATATTTCAGCCGGCGCCGTCATGACCATTCGGCCGGGCTCTTTTGCTCCGGTTGACGGGGCCGATGCCGGCGGATCCGTTGTGGATAAATCCGGGGAAGCCGGAGACCTTTCCTCCAGCCGGAAGTTTCTGGAAGTGGTGGAGGCGGAAGCCGGGGATGTGGATATCACCAAGTCCGACGTCCTGGTCTCCATCGGACGGGGAATTGAGGATGAGGAAAACATCGAAGTGGCCCAGGAACTGGCCGATGCCATGAAGGCCGTTGTCTCCTGCTCCCGGCCCATCGTGGATGCCAAATGGCTGGAAAAATCCCGCCAGGTCGGGACCTCGGGTCAGACCGTCAAACCCAAAGTCTACATGGCCATGGGGATTTCCGGCTCCTTCCAGCACATGGGCGGGATCAAGGGCAATCCCTTTATCGTGGCCGTGAACAAGAATCCCAAGGCCCCCATCTTCCAGGTGGCTGACCTGGGAATCGTCGAGGATATCCTTGCGTTCATGCCCGAACTCACCGAGGCCATTGAAGATCTCTAAACCGGTCTAAACCAGCACGATCAGCAAAAGGGTCCTGGATTCCAGGGCCCTTTTTCCGTTTTGGGGCAGATGATTTCCCTTGACTTCAGGGAAGAGAAATCGTTTATACTATTTTCAAATCATTGCCCCATTTTTTACAAAGGGTTTGGGGCGGTAACACCCATTAAAATGCTTCAAATTTTGATAAGACAATATTTACCCCGATTCAGGTGCATCCGGATTCTTTCCCTTCTGGTCTGTATGCTGGGTTTTGCCCATTCCCTGTCCGCCGCTGAAAACAATAAAATCGGAAAAATCTCCTTTGCCAGTTCTGAATGGCAGCCTTTTTCCTATGAAGACCGGGGCGAAAGAAAAGGGTTATACATTGATATCCTGAAACAGGTCTTTGAGGTTGAACTGGGCGGGGAACTCCATTGTCAGTTTTCACCATGGAAAAGGGCCCAGCTCAAAGTAAAAACCGGGATTGCGGATTTCCTGGTCACCGTGCCCACGGACAAGCGCCTTGAATATGCCATAAAAAGTGAGCACCCCATTCTCCAGCTCTACCTCTATGTATACACCTACAAAGACCATCCCAGACTGGATGCCATCCAGACCATCTCTTCCGGCATGGATATCAAGCGATTAAACCTGACGCCCGTGACCAATTTTGGAAATGGCTGGCATAAAAACAATATTGATAAGTATGGTGTTAAAACCATATATGTTCCCAATGAGGAGAACGCCTTTCGTTTTCTGGCCCTTAAACGGGCGGACATCACCATCGAACCCCTCTATGCCGCCAGTTTCCAGATTAAAAATTACGGACTGACAGATAAGATCCTTCCCACCCGGGCCAGATTCGGTCCCATTGTCTTTCATCTGCTCCTGAGCAAAAAATCCCCCTATGCCGGGAAAATAAAAGAGATAGACCGGGCCATTGGAAAGGTGATTGCCTCCCCCGGGTACCGGGAAATCCTGGAGCAATACGAAAAAATCAACTAGGGCCGAGGCTGTTGAATTTCAGATCCCATGCCCAGTTCCAAAAGCCGCATGGATTTTTTTTGGCAGAAATTGCATTTTTTTTGTCATTGCAGCCTTTTACTGAATCCTCCATACTCTTTTCAAATCAATGAGGAAGAATTGACTCCAGAGGCGTTGACCCGTGACCCATAAAATTGAATTCATTGTATTCCCGGATGCGTTGGGACTGGATATCACAGGTCCCCTGGAGGTCTTTCACACCGCGTCCCAGGTCCTTGAAAGACGGGGAAAGAAAAATTCGGGATACCAGACCCGGTTTACCGGTATCCAAAAAGGACCGGTTGCCTTGAGTTCCGGCCTTGAGGTTGTGGCGGATTCGGATCTCAATGATCCCATTTCCTCGGATACTTTGCTGATTCCCGGGGGCAGCGACAGGGAAGGCCCAATCAATGATTCCGGATTCATGGCATATATCCGGGCAAGGGCAGACCGGGCCAAGCGGATCGTATCGGTCTGCGAAGGCGCCTTTATCCTGGCGGCCGCCGGAATTCTGGACGGAAAAAAAACCACCACCCACTGGGCATCGGCCGAAGACCTGGCCAGGGCCTATCCCGATGTAAAGGTCGATTCAGAGGCGATCTTCACCCGGGAGGGCCGGATCTATACCAGTGCCGGGGCCACGGCAGGGATTGATCTGGCCCTGGCCCTGGTGGAGGAGGATTTCGGCATGGACCTTGCTCTGGAAGTGGCCCGGCTCCTGGTCCTCTATTTTCGGCGCCCGGGATCCCAGGCCCAGTTCAGCCAGCCGTTAAAGGCCCAGGAAGCGGCAGGAGCCCGGTTCGCAAAACTTCATAACTGGCTGATTTCAAATCTGGATCAGCCCGTTTCCGTGGAGGACATGGCCGGATATGCCGCCATGAGCCAGCGCAACTTTGCCCGGGTCTTTAAATCCTCCACCGGGATGACCCCGGGCAGATACCTGGAGCGCCTGCGCCTGGACCGGGCCCGGGAGATCATCGGCACCTGTCCAGATTCCCTGGAAACCATTGCCGTGGACAGCGGATTCGGCCGGGAGGAAAGGCTTAGAAGGGCTTTTGTAAGGCGTTTCGGCATCACCCCCTCCCAGTACCGGCTCCACTTTATGGAGTAACCCGGTTACCCATGATTCAATGAAGGAGAACCCATGAAAATTCAACTGATCCGAAATGCAACCATGAAAATCACCTATGCAGGACAGACAATTCTCACTGACCCCATGCTCTGTCCCAGGCACGGGGTAAGGTCCTTTGCCGGCATCGAGGAGAATCCCATTGTCGATCTTCCCCTGGACATGGAAGAGATCCTGGAAGGGATCGACAGTGTCATGGTCTCCCATCTTCATCCGGATCATTATGAAGAGACCGCCGAGGAGGTTCTGCCCAGGAATATCCCCATTTTCTGCCAGCCCGGAGACAGATCCCGGTTTGATCAGGTCGGATTTACAAAGGTCTTCCCGGTTACAGGCTCCCATATCTGGGAAGGGATCACCCTGACCCGGACCGGGGGAAAACATGGAAAAGGTGAAATCCTGGAACGCATGGGAGAGGTGTCCGGGTTTGTCTTCCAGGCCCCGGGAGAGCCTACGATCTACTGGGCAGGGGACACCATCTGGTGCCGGGAAACGGAAACCGCGATTCAAACCCATTGTCCGGACATCATCATCACCCATTCCGGAGGCGCAACCCTGCCTGGTTTTGATCCCATCATCATGGATTCGGACCAGACCCTGGAGGTGCTCAATGTAGCCAAAAAGGCTGTTGTTGTGGCCGTCCACATGGAAGCCCTGGACCATTGCCCGGTTAAGCGGGCGGATCTGCGCAGGGCAGGGGATAAGGCCGGGGTTGCTTCCTCCCGTCTGGTGATTCCGGCAGACGGGGAAACACTTACATTTTAAGCTCTTTTGATCTTCGGCTGCACCGGAACATGACCTGCCCGGACAGGAAATATAGTTTTCATTTTCCCGGTGGATTCGTTGTATAAAAAATCAAAGACAGGAGAAATTACCAGCAATGGTGCTGCTGCCGGAGTTTGTGGGCGCACCCAGGTTTTTTTTGTTGATTTTTGGGGGAATAGAAAGGATAATCTTCAGTTCAATCGATTGTCAGATAATACTAAAATCTTCATCATGGCCGAAAATAGGTATCAATACACTTCGGCCTAAGCGGGTTCAATGGAATGAAAAACTGTGACATGGAAGAACGCTTGCAACCACTTAGTCCTAGAGCATGAACCGAGCTGTTCCGGCAGAACCAAGTGTTCCCCGCTTGCAATGAAATCGAAAATAAGGGTACTCTCCAATAAACTTGGTTTTCGTAAAATTTTTACCTCAAAAATGATGAAATATAAAAAGCGTGTATGAAATATATTCCTCCATATGTAATTTCGGGATTTATTGGGTCTTTTTTGGTCAGTTTGATGTCTTTGATTCATCATTCATTTGTTTTAAAAATACCGAACACACCAAAATCATTCATTATCCCTGTAGCCGTTGGTTTTGTATCCGGAATATCAATACAATATTTTAAAACAAAGTGGGAAAATGAGGCCATTGAAAAAGAGAATACAAAACTTGAAACGCTTAGAGAAGTAACAGGTGCAGTTTGCCATGAGTTAAATCAGCCTTTAATGGTTATTAATGGGTATCTTGAAATGTTAATTGAGGATTTTTCCGAAAAAGATATAGGGCACAAAAATATCATGGAAATTCAAAAGCAAACAAAGCGTATTTCTGACTTGATAGATAAAATGACTGAAATGAACGATTATGTGACCAAACCGTATCTATCAGGAAAAATAGTCGATATCGAACAATCCTATATCGAAAAATAAGAGCAAACCCCAATAACCATCCGTTTATTACCCTATCATCCCAAGTCTCCTTCCATAAAAAACCGGGCTGTCAAAAGGGAAGAGAAAAATCTTGTCTCTGTCGGCAAGGGGGTTTTCTTGTGATTGAATAGATATCATATCAATCTAATTTCAACAGGACACCAGGATTGCTGATAGGTCATTTTCGATTTTCGGCGGGACATTCGTGCTGACTCCATGGCAGATGAAGGACAAATCAGATCATTCATCTATATATCTGGAGGCCAATACCAGTTCATGGGCCAGGATGGGGTTGTCCAGGCTGCAGTCATCCTTGTTCCAGTTGTCCTGGGCCCGGCGGATGAAAAAGACCCCTTTGGGATAGGGTTTTGCTGCAAACATCTCCTGGATGGCCATGAGACCGTCACACAGATAGCGGTTGCAGATGTGGGACCGCATCTCCTTTGGCAGGCTGCAGCCTGAAGCCGTGTGGTTCACGCAGGAGTCCTTGAAGTTTTTTTCAGGCAGGAAGCCAGTATAGGCATCCATAACATTCTCAGGGCTTTCATCCGGATGCTTCTCCATAACCCGGGAAATCGTTTCCGGTTTCAGAAAGGCGTGGTCCCCGCCGGCTTTGCAGCATCCTCCTCTGCAGATGGAGCAGGCCTTGATCTGAAAGGCCTGTTCGAGCTTTGAAGGGGGATTTCCGGGATGGTCCGGTTCTTCTGCAGGGGGGACAGAAAGCGGATCGGAAACCACTTCACAGATCAACTCTGAGACATGGGTTCGAAAGGCCTGTCTTCGAAATGCGGGAAGGTCCTCTATCTTTTTGGCATTGGTGGGGATCACCGAAAAGGGATATTCCTCCGGGTTGAGACCCAGTTCTTCTTTTACGCTCCTTGTCCAGCAGGCAAGGTTTTCCCGGGTCTCTTTTGCCTTTTTCTCCTCCATCTTTTTCCGGATGACCGTCACATACTCAATGGTCTTCTTTGCCTGCCCGGCCTGGAGCCGGAAAAAGAGGTCATAGGCTTTTTTGCCCATGTGCTGCTTTTTGCCCAGGACGTGCTTGCACTCAGCCCTGAGGCATAAGGGCTCGGAATCCCGGGAGAAAAAATGGGCCGGTTGTCCGCAGACCATGCACAAGGGTTCGGTCCCCGGTTGGACTCGACCTGGAGGTTTCATTCAATTGTCTTCCATACCTGGAAATCCGTCCTTTTCGGGCAGGTGGACATGAAGGGCCCGGCAGATCCGGATACCAGAGGGAGTCAACAGACCTTAACTTGTCACATCAACAACCGAACCGCCCAGTTCCTGTATCTTTGCATCAATGATCTCAAGGGTGTTGGCCAGGGTCTGGTATGAGATGTCAGGAAGATTTCCTCCCCAGGCTTTTTCTGCCTGGGCAAACCCGCGTAAAACACCTTCTCTCCCGGCTTTCAGCATGTCCAGGTCGTCACCGACGGCCGTGAGCACAAAATTGGAAATCCGCTGGGATGTTTTGGCAACTCCGAAATATCCGTCCTCGCCGATAAGATCGGCCGCCTCCTGGGAATTGAGTTCGGAAATGGGGGATCCATTATACATCAACTGGGACTTTTCTTCGTTGCTGAGCTGATTGAAATTATAAAGGGCGTTCTGGTCGCCGATGTTCTGCCGGGCCTCTGTTCTGATTCTGAGGCCAAAATTAAGGAGCTTTTCCTGGGCAGAATATGTGGAAACACCCTTGTTGCCCTTTGCTGTGCCCGAAGCCTGGAAAGAGCGATATTGGAATGCGGTTGAAACGGATAGATTGTTCTGGATGGAAATCATAGGGAACCCCTCCTTTTTCTATAATTTCATAACATATCGGTCTTTTTATGCCCGGACTTGAGTCTTGAGAATCCCCACACCCGGATTCACCATGAAAAAGGGCGGGGCAAATTTTTGCCCCGCCCTGAAATGACGTCCTATCCCTTGTCCTTTTCTAGGTAACCATGGGAACGGTGAGCCCGCCGTCCATGAGAAAAAGCAGGGAAGCCTCTTTCCCCTTTTCCTCAAATGCCCTGTCAAGGGCGGTCTGGAGATCCTGGAAGGGGGTGATGAAGAGTTTTGAGATCACATCCGGTTCCACGTCGGTGACAGCCCACATCTGGGCCCAGAGACCGATTTCGGCCATCTTGGCAGCCTTGTGATAGCCCAGCACATATCCCTGTTCGATTTTGTCCAGGGCCGCCTTTGGGGTGTCGCAGGATCCCAGGAGGTCGGCAAAGGCCTTGCCGCCGATGCCGCAGCGGCACTTGGCCACCAGGATCATGATGCCGTCCTGTTTCAGGGCCAGTTTTGCATTGTCAATACCCTTCTGGGCCTGGTACAGATCAATGTCCTGGGGGAATTTCACCACAGAGACCACGATATCGGCCTTTTCTTTCAGGGGGGCGGCAAAGACCTCGTTGGCCCGGTCAATGGCCGCGTGAAAGGAGTCGTTGATCTGTCCCGAACAGGCGGCATAGACCTTGTGGTGCTTGTCCAGGACCGTCATGATGGAAAAGATCTCCTGTTTAACGGTCTTGATGGCATCGATCATGTCCTCGTGGACCGGATTTCCCGTAAGTGCCAGGGCCTTTGCTTCGGGAACCAGGGCCAGTTTGTGATTGGCCTCCACGGTTTTATACCCGGCAATACCCGGCAGGAATGACTTTCTGCCCCCGGTATACCCGGCAAAGTAATGGGGCTCCACCGAGGAGATGATGATGATCTTGTCCGCCTCCACCCCGGCTTTGTTCACGTACATGGGGGTGCCGTTGGTGGAGTTACCCAGGAAAACCATGTCCTCTTCTTTTTTGGCATCATGGACAATGATCCGTTCCCGGATTCTGGAATAATAATCCCCGAAGATCTGGACAAACTCTTCTTCACTGGGGCCCCGGTGGACCCCGGTGGCAATGATGAAATTATAGTCGGTCCGGCTCAGGTCCTCGAAGATCACGTCCAGAACCCTGGCCGTGGGTGTGGGCCGGGTGGCGTCATTGACGATGACCAGAACCTTTCCGGCATTGTCCAGGAACTCGGCAAAGCCTTTGGAGTTGATGGGGTTGAGGATGGAGTTCTTTATGTTGTCATCTTCATTTCCGATGTCAACATCATTGGCCTCCAGAAATTTGACCGGAACATGCTCGGGAATTACGACATCCATGACGCCGTCTTTTCCATAGGGAAGGTCTATCTTCAATTGGCGCTCCTTTCAGCGGAGAGGTCCCATGCTGTTGAGTTTGTCGATAAAGGTGTCGATCTCGGCCTGGAACAGGGTCTTGTCCCCGGGGGGAATTTCAACCAATTGGATCCTTTCGGGATCCATTTTCAGTTCCTGAAAGATCTTTTGGGTGTTCTCCACCAGTTTGACGGCCTTTTTATTGCCCTCGTGCTGGCAGTCCCCGTCGGGACAGCAGGCCACCAGGACGCCCCAGGCGTTGTTGAGAAAGGGCGACATGAGCAGCTGGGCCTCGATCCTTCCCCCGCACATGTTGACCAGGATCTCGTAGTCCTTGTCATGGGTTTCGGACTCGGGCAGGACCGAGGCCTGGAGATCCGGATAATAGGACCAGTTGCAGGCAAATACAATGGCCTTGGCCGATGCATGGGATTTTAAAAATGCAGTGGAGCGTTCGATCAGTTCTTTCCGGGCCGTGCCAAAGTGGTTTTCAATTACGGCGGCTCCGGCCGGACAGACCTCTACACAGATGCCGCAGGCCTGGCATTTGACCGGATCGACCACAACCGCCTCGCTCCCGTCAAAGGACCGGGCATCATGGGGACAGGCCCCGATGCAGATCAGGCATCGGGCACAGTTCATATGGGTGACCGAAGTGGTTCCCGGACCCTTGAATCCCATTTTGGCCAGGTCCTTTTTGGCGTCGGTGAATATCTCGGTCAGGGGAACCCCGGAAGAGCAGGCCGCTTCGCAGCGCTTGCAGTAAAAGCAGTTGAACAGCTTGTCCGAGGATGCCTTGGTCAGCTCCACATTGCCGGATAAAAGGCCAAAGGCCGTGATGATCTTTGCCCGGGGCGCATCGGATTCCCAGCCCGTATATTTAAACATGGGGCAGTGCTCAAAACAGTATCCGCATCGGATACAGCTGGCCAGAGTTCCTTCCCATTTTTCCAGATTTTTGAATTCTTTGGTGATTGTTTTCATTATATACCCTTTTTATTAGCTGTTTACAGAATATCTTAAATCCGATGAGGTGACCCAGTCGTCCGGAGCCTGCATGAGTTTTCCGGGATTCAGGATGTTGTTGGGATCCAGGGCCTTTTTGATGGTTTTGAGCAGGTTCAGGGAATCGGATTTTTCCGCCTTGAAGGATTCAGCCTTGGACAGGCCGATGCCGTGCTCGGCACTGGTGGTGCCGTTGACCGAACGGACATATTCATAGATTTCGGTGATGGCCTTTCTGGCCGATTGCCACTGGTCCTTTCTTTTGGTGTCCATGAGGATCTTGGTGTGCATGCACCCGGACCCGCAGTGGCCGTAGGCGGTCATGATGATATTGTTTTTGGCGGCCACCTCATGGATCTTTCCGGCCATTTCCGCCATCTTGGAATAGGGTACGGCCATGTCATCGGCCAGGGAGGTGGATGCCAGGCTGTCGTCGTACTTAGACAGGGCCGGGAACAGCTTTTTGCGCCCCATGAAGATCTTGGCCCTTTCCTTGGGATCGTAGCTGGCCCAGATATCCGCGCCCTTGTGTTTTTCACAGATTTTTTTCATCTTTTGAATTTCATAGTCCACGGCCTCCTTGACCATGCCGTCGGCCTCAAAGATCAGGGAGGCGGCAACCTCCTTGAGCCCCAGGTTCATGGTCTTATTCACCGCCTTTATGGCCACGGAATCCACCAGCTCCAGCATGGAGGGGATGGCTCCCGACGACATGATGGCGCCGATGGCCTCCCCGGCGTGGGCCAGGGAATCAAAATTGGCCACTCCCATGCACCGGAACTCGGGGATGGGCACAAAGCTTAAGGTGGCCTCTACCACAATCCCCAGGGTGCCTTCGGATCCGACCATGAGTTTGTGCATCTGATATCCGGAAGCCTCCACCCTTGTACAGGCCCCCAGGGTCACCAGTTCACCGCTGGGCAGAACCACCTTCATTCCCAGGACCGCGTCCCGGGTGGCCCCGTACTTGACCGACCTCACTCCACTGGCATTGTTGGCGATTTCCCCGCCAATGGTGGCGATCCGGGAAGAGGCCGGTGTGGGCGGGAAAAATACACCATGGGGTTTGAGAGCCAGATTGAGGTCATCGTCCACAACACCGGGCTCCACCCGGCAGTAGACATCGGGCATGTTGATCTCCAGGATCCGGTTCATACCCTTCATGTCCATGATAATGCCCCCCTGGACCGGGACGGTCTGGCCGCACATGCCGGACCCGCCTCCCCGGGCGATCACCGGGATTTTATCCTGGTTGGCGTACTCCATGATCTTCTGGATCTGAAGGGTGTTGTCAGGTCTGACAATCACCCAGGGTATGGCATGATGGACAGAAGAGTCAGATCCGTAAATATATAGATCCGAGGGGTCTGTTTTAATATTCTTTTCCCCGACAATTTCCCTTAATCTGGGCTCGTCAACTGATTTCATCTTGGCTCCCTTATTCATGGATAAAAAACAAACAATTTTTAGTGATGGACTCTTATTATTTTCATAAACCTAGGAAAATTTCAATGCCGGAAAATAAAAAAATCTCCAGCCTTGGCAAAACAGGGATCACGGTTTATAATTCCACGGATTTGAATCCTGAGGCCGAATTTAGGGTTTACGGACCCTCATATATAAATGGTGTATTCCAGAAAGGGTAAACCGTGATACATACTATTAAATTCCTTCCCCATAACACCCAGATAAAAGTAGAAGAGAACGAAAGCCTGATCCGGGCGGCCATGGAAGCCGGAGTCCATATCAACGCGTCCTGCGGCGGTTCCGGGGCCTGCGGCAAGTGCCGGGTCCTCATTGAAGAGGGAGAAGTGGCCGGCGGAATTTCAGAGCATCTTGATCCTGAAGACCGGGAAAAGGGATACCGTCTGGCCTGCATGGCCCGGGTGGTTTCCGACATCACCGTAAGAATTCCTGTGGAATCCCAGATGGAAACCAGCCGTCTCAACCGACAGCCGGTCAACCGCCACACGGCCAAGGCCATGCACGTCAACGTGGAGGAACTTAAAGAACACGGCCTGTTTATTCCTCCTGTGGAAAAGATCTTTCTGGAACTTGATCCGGCAGTCGCCGGGGACAACCAGGCAGATGTGGCCAGGATCATCAATCATCTGAGGCTTCACCACGACGAACACCGGCTGATCATGAGCCTGAACCTGATCCGCAAGGTCCCGGACCTGATCCGGCAGGGCGACTTCAAGGTCACGGCCACCATTGTAAGACCGGTGCGAAAGGACGGCAAGAACCGCATCGTCAATATTGAGCCCTTTGATACCACGAACCGGAACTTTGCCATTGCCGTGGATGTCGGCACCACAACGGTCTACGGTCAGCTCCTGGATCTTCTTACGGGCCAGGTCCTGGCCGAGCACGGAGAATTCAACGGCCAGATCTCCTACGGGGAGGATGTGATCACCCGGATTATCTTTGCGGAAAAGGGAGACGGTCTTAAGATCCTCCATCAAAAAGTGGTGGAAACCATCAACACCATTATTAGAAAGATCATCAAGAAAGCCGGGATTGAACAGGGAGAGGTCTCCACCATCACCCTGGCCGGCAATTCCACCATGACCCAGCTGCTCCTGGAGATCAATCCCACCTATATCCGGAAGGACCCCTATGTCCCGGCATCCGTTGTATACCCGCCTTTTAACGCCACCCAGGTGGGCATTGAGTTGGCCGACCACACCGTGGCCCTGATCTATCCCGGGGTCTCCTCCTATGTGGGGGGGGACATCATTGCCGGCATCATGGCCTCGGGGATTTACCTGTCCGAGGAACTGACCCTGTACATGGACATCGGGACCAATGCGGAGATCGTCATCGGCCACAAGGACTGGATGGTCTGCACGGCCGCATCGGCCGGTCCGGCCTTTGAGGGCGGTGGCATCACCTTTGGGATGCGGGCCATCAAGGGTGCCATTGAAGACGTGTCCATCAATCCTGAAACCTTTGAACCCATGCTCATCACCATCGGCGGGAAAAAGGCCAAGGGGATCTGCGGGTCCGGCCTGATCACCCTGGCGGCCCGGCTCCTGGAGACCGGTCTCATTGACTCCAGGGGAAAGTTCAACCGGGAAGCCCCTACAGACCGGATCCGCCAGACCGACGACATCTGGGAATATGTCCTGGTCTACAGGGAGAATACCGATATCGACAGGGACATCACCATTACCGAGCCGGATCTCGACAATCTGATCCGGGCCAAGGGGGCCATGTACTCCGCCGCCCTGACCCTTCTGGAAGAGATCGGGCTGAGCATTCAGGACCTGGAAAAGATCATCCTGGCCGGGGGATTCGGCTCCTATGTGGACCTGGAAAGCGCCATCACCATCGGACTGCTTCCGGAAATCGAGCCGGACAGGGTGACCTATCTGGGCAATGGATCCCTTCTGGGATGCAAGATCAACTCCCTGACCAATTCCCTGCGCCGCAACGTGGCCGAGGTGGTCAACATGATGACCAATTTCGAACTGGCCACCATCTCCTCCTACATGGATCATTATATGGGGGCCCTGTTCATGCCCCATACGGAACTCAATTATTTCCCCAAGGTCAAGGCCAGACTGGAGGCCCTTAAAAAATAGGGCGGACAGAAGATGACAGAGACAAAAAACGGGGTTGTCCGATACATAGAAGTTGAAAAACCGGTGCTGGGCAACAATACCGGAGATGACCAGCGCTTGGAGCAGGCCCTGAAGCGGGAACTCAATGCTTCCCGGGTCAAGATTCCCTATACCGTTCTCCGTCACCTTCCCTCAAGACTCAGGGCCTGGGATTTCAGGGCAAAGGCCGTTGTTTTCAAAGAAAGGAGATCCTGGCGCCTGGTGGATCTGCTGGATCCTGAATCCAGTTCTTCCATCCTGGGGGCGGCCCTGGACATCGGCACCACCCGGATCGTGATTCAGCTTCTCGATCTTGAAACCGGACAGGAACTGGGCCGGACCGGCCTGGACAATCCTCAGGCCTCCATCGGTCCGGATGTCCTGGCCCGGATCCACCATTCCGGCCGGGAGGGGGGGCTTGACCAGCTCCAGGATCTGGTCATCCGGGCCGTGAATGAGAACCTAGACCGGCTCTGCCGGGAACAGGGGAGAAAAAAAGAAGAGGTCTTCCTGATTGCCGGGGCCGGCAATACGGCCATGACCCACCTGTTCCTGGGCATGGAGGCCTTTGAGATCATCAAAGAACCTTATATCCCCTGCGTCAATATCCCGGATACGCTCCGGGCCGAAAGATTAGGCCTTGGGATCCATCCCCGGGGTCTGGTTTTTCTCTTTCCCAATATCGGGTCCTATTTCGGGGGGGATCTCCTGTCCGGGATATTCTTTGCCGATTTGGATAAAAAGGAATCCCCCTGCATCATGGTGGATGTGGGCACCAATGCCGAGATCGTGGTGGGCTGCCGGGACTGGCTCATGGCCTGTGCCGGAGCAGCCGGCCCCGCCCTGGAAGGGGGAATGTCCAAGATGGGCATGACCGCAGGACCCGGGGTCATCGACCGGGTGGCCCTTGATCCGGAGACAGGGATGCTTACCATTCATACCATTGAAGATAAAAAGCCCGTGGGGATCTGCGGGTCCGGCATGATCGATCTGGCCGCGGCCCTTTTTGCCGGGGGGATGATCGACATCCGGGGCAAATTCCACCCGGACAAATGCACGGGCCGTTTGGAGGAGAGGGACGGGATCCTGTCCTATATCCTGGTGGATCCGGAAAATTCCGGTACGGGCCGGGCCATTTCCCTAAGCCAGGTGGACCTCAATTCCCTGACCTCTTCCAAGGCCGCCATGTACACCATTCTGGAGGTGATCGTCCGGAACACGGCCGGACTGGAGTTTGAGGATCTGGAAAAATTTTACGTGGCCGGGACATTCGGCTCTTTTATTGATCCGGAATCGGCGATTTTCATCGGCATGCTCCCGGATATCGACCGGTCCGGATTCGAAGTCCTGGGCAACTCATCCCTGGGCGGTGCTGCCCGGCTGCTCCGGGAGCCAACGGCCTTTGACCGGGTCATGGAGATCCGGGAATCCATCACCTATATCGAACTCAACGTGAACCAGGAGTTCATGAACATGTTTTCCGGGGCCAAGTTCTTTCCCCACACGGACCGGGCCAGGTTTCCCTCCGTGGAAAAGGGACTTTTAAAAAACCATCCAACCGGCTGAGGCAAAACCAGGGAAAAGGAGCAGGGGGTTGACATGACAAGAAAAATTCTGGTCATCGAAGATAATCAGGACCTTGCCAAACTTCTGGAGCTTCACCTGAGAGACCTTTCCTTTGATGTGGATCTGGCCTTTGAGGGTTCAGCCGGATTCAAAAAACTCAATGACCAGCCCTATGACCTGGTTATCCTGGATCTCATGCTCCCGGGAATGGACGGAATGGAGATCTGCCGGAGGATCCGGGGGAAACAATCCTATACGCCCATATTGATCTTAACCTCGAAGTCCACCGAGCTTGACCGGGTTCTGGGGCTGGAGATGGGGGCGGACGATTATGTTACCAAACCCTTCAGCATCCGGGAGCTTATGGCCCGGGTAAAGGCGATTTTTCGCCGTGTCGATGAGATAAAGGGGCATGATCCGGCCAAGAGGCCGTCAATTGTCCGCATCGGCGGATTCAGTATAGACCCCCAAAGCCGCACCGCCCGGCTTGGGGATCAGATGCTCAACCTTACGGCCAAGGAGTTTGATCTGCTGCTTCATTTTGCATCCCATCCGGGGCGGGTCTACACCCGCTCCCAGCTCCTGGACGAGGTCTGGGGATACGGACATGACGGATATGAGCACACGGTCAACTCCCACATCAACCGGCTGCGGGGTAAAATCGAAATCAACCCTGCCAAGCCCGACCACATCATCACGGTCTGGGGAGTGGGATACAAATTTGATGCCTTGGAAGACGGGTAAAATCATGGGCCGGGAAACCATTTGATTCAATTTTTGACGGGGAATCATGTTTAGAACCTTATATTCAAAACTGGCGCTGGTATTGACCGGCCTGCTCTGTCTTGTGGGGATGGCCATTATTCTTGTGGCCGGGTTTTCGGCTGAAATGTATCAGAAGGAGGCGGCCCAGCGCCTCAACCTGGATCTTGCCGATCATATCGTGTCCGAACGTCTGCTGATCCGGGACAACCGGATCGATGAGGAGGGCATGAAAGATATCTTCCACATGCTCATGGTCATCAATCCCAGAATCGAGATCTATCTTCTCGACCCCGAGGGGCGGATTCTGGCCTATTCTGCCGATCCGGGCAAGGTGAAGCGGAAAGAGGTGAGTCTGGTCCCTGTCCGGGCCCTTCTGGAGAAGGCGCCCCGCCTGCCCGTACTGGGGGACGATCCCAGGAACCCGGCCCGGCAAAAGGTGTTCTCGGTTGCCCGGATCCCGGAAAAGGGGGAACTCCAGGGGTATCTCTACGTGATCCTGGGGGGGGAACGCTACGACAGTGTGGTTCAAAAACTCAAGGGCAGCTATATCCTGCAGGTCAGTGCATGGCTGATATTTGCCTGTCTTCTTTTTTCCCTGATCGTGGGTCTGGTCCTTTTTGCCACCATGACCGGGCGGCTGCGGCGGCTGTCCAACACCATCCAGGCCTTTAAAAAGGGGAGTTCGGACGCCTCTCCAGGAACAAAGATTCCCGGGGGAGGTGTCGATGAAATCACCCTTCTGGAATCTGTTTTTGCCGAGATGAGGCAGCGGATTGAAAGCCAGGTGGATGAACTCCAGCGGGCAGACACCGAACGCCGGGACATGATCGCCAATGTTTCCCATGATCTGCGCACCCCTTTGGCCACCCTCCAGGGGTATATCGAAACCATGCTTTTAAAGGACAAGAGCCTGCCCGAGGCTGACCGGCGCCTCTACCTGGAAACCGCATTGAAACATTGCGGGCGGCTGAGCGTCCTGGTGAGCGAACTTTTTGAGCTGGCCAAGCTGGAATCCTATGATTCTCTGATGGTTTGTGAACCCTTTCATCCGGGGGAACTGGTTCAGGATGTGGTTCAGAAATTCAAACTCAAAGCCGCTGAAAAAAAGATCTCCATTTTAACAAATATTGAAAGAGACCTGCCCCTGGTAAATGCGGATATCGGCCTCATTGAACGCGCCCTGGAAAATTTGATTGAAAACGCTGTCCATTATACCCCGGAAGGCGGAGAGGTCCGGCTGAATCTTGCCCCTGACCAGGGGAATATCCGGGTCCAGGTCCGGGATTCCGGCTGCGGGATCCCGGAAGATGAACTGCCTTTGATCTTTAACCGGTTTTTTCAATCGGACAAGAGCCGCTTGAACAGCACAGGCCATTCCGGACTGGGCCTTTCCATTGTTCAAAAGATCATGGAACTCCACGGCCGGGACATTGAAGTGGAGAGCAAAATCAATTCCGGCACCACATTCACCTTTCACCTGCCCTGTCATTCCCCGGGGTAAATTTCGTCTGTCTTCTTTGTTTCTTTCTGTCGGCAGCCGCGACGTATGATCCCTTTCCCCTTTTTACCGGGGATACAAACGTTTCTGACTTGTGATCTAATTGTGTCGGCCCTGTGAAACTTTCGTGACATATCGAGCCTATTCTTAAGTGTAAGTCCGCATGCATGCGAAGATGATTTATACTTTCAAAGCAATAGGAGGAATACCATGGGAAAATTCAGAACCGGCCTGATCGCATTGGCCGCAATGCTCTTTATTACATCCGCTCAGACTGTCTGGGCCAAAGATTGGCACAAGGGCAGAACAATTACAATTACCATCACCAATCTTACCCGGGGGCAGATCTTCAGTCCCCCTGTGGCGGTGGTCCACGACAGCAGTTTCAAGCTGTTTGAACTGGGGGCTCCTGCAGATCCCTCATTGGCTTCCCTGGCCGAAGACGGTCAGACCGACCCGTTGACCAGCGATTTTGATGAAATGGGAAGCGTATTTGACCATAAGGTAGCTGCCGGACCTGTTCTTCCGGGACAATCCGTAAGCGTTGAATTAACCGCCAGGGGCCGGTATCGGTTCGTATCCCTGGCCGGGATGCTGGTAACGACCAATGACGCTTTTTTCGCTGTCCAGGGAGTGCCGGTTAATTTTTTTCGGGTGAGATCTGCAACGGCAGAGGCCTATGACGCCGGCAGTGAATTCAACTCCGAAGACTGCGGTTATATTCCCGGACCGCCCTGCGGAAGCGGTGGTGTCCGGGACACCGATGGCGCGGAAGGCTATGTTTACATTCACGGGGGTATCCACGGCGGGGTCGATCTTGACCCGGCAACCGCTGACTGGCGCAATCCAGTGGCAAAGATAATGATTAGCCCCGGGAAATAGGATGATTATATTCAGTTAAGATATTGATAATGGAATTCTGTAAAGGGCCGGTGCCCGGGTTTTGGCGCCTCTGTCCATGCAGCATCACTTAAAGCCTCTGCTTTCTTTTTCCCATGGTGCTGAATCCGGGGACCGGCCATTATCAAACCCAACAGGAGGTGTCTGATGAAACGAACAATGATGATAATCCTTTTTATGCTTCTTGTCTTTTGGGGGTGCAACCGGGTGAACAGTGTGGAGAACAGCCCGGAACCGTCCATGGACTCCATGCCTGAAAATACCCGGACCGCTTTTTTTGCCGGCGGCTGTTTCTGGTGTGTGGAATCTGATTTTGAAAAAAAAGAAGGTGTGATCGAGGCTGTTTCCGGTTACACCGGGGGAGATGAAATGAACCCCACATACAAACAGGTCTCCATGGGGAAGACCGGTCATCTGGAGTCCGTAAAGGTGATCTATGATCCGTCCCGGGTCAGCTATGAAGACCTGCTTGACCTTTTCTGGCGCCATATCGATCCCACGGATCCGTCGGGCCAGTTTGTGGACAAGGGGGCCCAGTACCGGAGCGCCATTTTCTATGCAAACGACAGGGAAAAGCATCTGGCAGAAGAGTCCAGGCAGGAACTGGCAGCATCGGGACGGTTTGATAAACCCATCGTAACCCAAATCCTTCCCCTGGGGCCCTTTTACCCGGCGGAAGAGTATCACCAGGACTACTATAAAAAGAATCCTGTCCGGTATCACTGGTATCGCTCCGGTTCAGGCAGGGACAGGTTCCTGAAGATGGTCTGGAAGGAGAGCCCGTCCCATATGGATTCAAGCATGGATAAGAACAAGATGGATGCAACTTCCATGGAAGAAAAGACGATGGACAAGGGGAAGATGGATTCCATGACCATGGAAAAGAAGTCTATGGACATGGAAGAAAAGTCGATGGGCCCTATGGATCAGGAGGCGGGAAAAATGTACTCCCGTCCTTCGGATGCCGAACTGAAGAAACAATTGACCCCCATGGAGTACAAGGTTGCCCGGAAAAACGGTACAGAACCTCCCTTTAACAATGCATACTGGGATAACCATGAGGCCGGCATTTACGTGGACATCGTTTCCGGGGAGCCCCTGTTCAGCTCCATGGAAAAATTCGATTCCGGAACCGGATGGCCCAGTTTTACAAGTCCCCTGGAACCGGACAATATCGTCGAAAAAAAGGATACAAAGTTTTTCATGGTCCGAACCGAGGTCAGGAGCAAACACGGGGACTCCCATCTGGGACACGTGTTTGACGACGGACCTGCCCCCACCGGGCTGCGCTACTGCATCAATTCGGCTTCTCTGCGGTTCATTCCCGTATCCGACCTGGAAAAGGAGGGATACGGCAGTTATCTGGAATCCTTTACAGAGAAAGGAGCAATGAAATGAAGCACAATATCTGGGTGAACAGGATGGGAACTCTCATCCTGCTGGTTTCAACACTCCTGCTGGGGGATTATTCCCCCGGCATGGGAACAGAGCCTGACTCAACCAGGAACACCGCAGGCTCCGGGGGAGTCCGCGGACCCCTGGCCCTCCCTCCCATTGACGCGGCCGCTTCCCCTGTCTATGAAACCGCCTCCTTCGGCCTGGGCTGATTCTGGGGCGCTGAATCCCGGTTCGGGATTATAGAGGGGGTGATCCGCACCCGGGTGGGATATGCCGGAGGCCGGACAGAGGCGCCGGATTATCGTCACATGGGGGATCACACGGAAACCGTGCAAGTGGATTACGACCCTTCCCGCATCACCTATGGAAAATTGCTGGAGATTTTCTGGAAAAGCCACGATCCCACCGGACAATCCTGGTCAAAACAGTACAGGAACGCTGTCTTTGTTCATAACGAAGAGCAGCGCAGGCAGGCCATGGATTCAAAGTCCGCCCTGGAGAAGAGGACAGGAAAAAGAGTGAAAACCCAGATTCTGGATATCCGTTCCTTTACCTTGGCGGAGGATTACCATCAGAAGTACCTTTTAAAACAGAACCCTTTGAAAAAAGAGATGGATCGGTTTTATCCGCGCCATCGGGATCTTGTGGATTCAACTGCGGCCGCCCGCCTCAACGGCTATCTGGGAGGGGAGGGCACACGGAAACAGCTCTTCCGGGAGATTGAGAGTCTGGGGCTGAGCGATGAGGGCAAGAAGCGTCTGACCGGGATGGGTTTCCCGGGAACGATGTCCTATCCCCGCTGAGAATCGCCTGCACAGGGACTCTGTTCCGGAAGTTTTTTTTATCCAATATCCCGCCATCCAGCCGGGAAAGAACAGACCTTATCCGCGGTCCGGGTGGATGATCACCACTTTGGTGGGGGGTTCCTTCACCCGGATCACATGTCTTGTGCCGGCGGGGATCTCTTTGAGGGTCAGACCTTCCAGCATTTGCCGATCCTCTCCCAGCTCAAGTTCCAGCCGGCCGGTCAGCAGCACCAGCACTTCGTCAAATTCGTGGGCCTCGTCAGGGGAGACCGCTCCTTTCTTGGCAAAAACAGTTTCCACTTCAAACTCATTTCCAGCTCCGATAAAAAGCCTTGAGATATCCGGGATGGGGGGATTTTCATTTTTCATGGGACCTCCTTTGGGATTTGCGGGTAAATGGGATGGATATGGCGGCCAGGAGAGCCGCCGCGCCGATAAAGAAAAAAAGCATGAGAAAGATATTCTGGATTCCGGATCCAATGGTCAGGGCAGCCGCCTTTTCCGTGAGCACGGGGCTTGCAAACTGCCCGGCAAAGAGAAAACAGGTGACCACCGAGGTCCCGGCCGTTCCCGATGCCCGGCCGGTTTTCTGGGTCACCCCGTTCATGATCAGGGGAACCAGGATTCCGAAACCGATCCCGTTCAGGACAAGGGATCCCATCATGGGGACCCGGCTCGGAAAGGCTGAAAGACAGAAAAAGGAGATGGAAAAGGCCGCAAGACTCATGGCCGGAAGCCATCTCCCAAAAAAGGTGTAAATCCGGCCGAACCCCAGGCCGGTGACAAAGGAAGAGGCCGTCATGAGGGCCATGGCAAGACCGGCCATGCGGGAGTCCCCCAGTCCGTTGTCAACGATGTATAGGGCGATGTTCACCGGGATGGTATAAAAGGCCGCCATGACAAAGAACATGCCCGCGCCCCAGAGTCCATACCGGGCAAGATTTCCGGCAGCTTGGTCTGTCCGGGGGCTGTCGTTCTCTTTTGTAACGGGATGATGCTCCGGGATAAAGGCAAAGACCAGGAAGAGGACCGGGAGCCCCAGAAGATAGATGGAAAAGGCCGCCCGCCAGTGGAGGGATGCCAGGATCCCGGAGAGCAGGGTGGCGATGATGGCGCCCAGATTGGTGGAGGCCGATGAAAACCCCATGATTCTTGTCTTTTCCGTCCCGGAATAGAGATCGGCAATGATCCCCGTGGCCAGGGGCATGAGAATTCCCACCCCCACGCCGAGAACGGCCCGCATGGCCAGAAGAAGGGGAATGGATCCAACCGTTCCCCCGCCGGCTCCTCCGATAATATAGAAGAAGATCCCGGAATAGAGCAGTTTTTTCCGGGAAACCCGGCTGCTAAGGAATCCGGTGAGCAATGAAACCGGGATAATGGTCAGGGCCGGGGTGGTCAGAATCATCTTGCCCAGGAGAGCCGGGGAATTCGGAAAAAAGGCGATGATTTCCGCCAGGGCAGGGGCCACGGCCGCACCGGACATGACGGTCAAAAGGGAGAGGGAAAGAACGGCCAGCTGGATCATTTTATCTCCTTTACCATGTTAACGGCATTTTCATGGATCCTGAAGCTCAAATCAAAATAGGTCTCTATCTCCGTTTTGGAGAATCCCGCGAACAGCTCCCGGGTGGTTTTTTTCAGGATCCCATGGAGTTCGGCCCTGACGGCTCCGGCTTTGGGCGTGGTCCGGATGATGTTTTTCCGCCCGTTTTCCGGGTCAGGGGTCTTGGTGACATATCCTCTTTTTTCCAGAAGAGCCACGGCCCGGGCAGCCGAACTCTTGTCAAACAGGAGGGCTTCGGCCAGGACATCCTGGTGCACCCCGTTGTTTTCAAAAAGATAGGTTAAAAAGGGGATGGTGAAATTCCCCAGTTCCAGATGCCGGGTCTTGGCATCGATATACCTTCCCATGCTCCTGGAGATAAAAGAGATTTTTTTGCCTATGGACCGGTGTTCCGCCATCTTTGAGGTTCCTTTTTGTTTGCTCCTCGAATCTGGGAAGATATTCTATACCGAAACTGTTGCGTATGCAACAGTTCTTTTGGGGCCGGGACCGAATGTCTGGTTTCGTGCTGCCGGAAATCTATGATGGCCCTGTCTGACCCTGGGTCTTATGATGCCGGCGGAACCCCTCTCCCTTTTATCAAACTGGCTCTGGACAGGATTTACTCAATAGTGCTACTTAAAAAATTTGGACGGATTCAGATTTTAATTTTTAGCTCAGGGTTCCTGAATGGTGTATCGATATTTTCTGATTTTCCTTTTTGTTCTGCTTCTGGGCAGTGTGGGGAAAGCCCAGGAAAAAATGGTGAGAATTGCCACCCTGGAGGATTACGCCCCTTTTTGCATAAAGACCGGGCAGAACACCATCAGCAACTCAATCATCCCTCCGGGGAAGGATGTTAAAGGCTTTAGCGGTTACTGCTGGGATGTTGTCCGGGAGAGTTACCATGGAATGGGATATACCATTCATCTTACCGTGGCGCCCTGGGCCAGGGCAATGAAGTATGTGAAATCCGGAAGGGTGGATGTTCTTTTCCCCACCGGGAAAAATTCAGAACGGCTCAAAATCTTTCACTACTCCGAAGACTGCACCAACCAGGCCAATTTCCTGATTTATGTCCGGGCGGACAGCCGGATTCAATGGAGGGGACTTGCCGGTCTGGCCGGACAGATCATCGGGGTAAAAAGAGGCTTTAATTACGGGGACAGATGGGAAGCGGTTACCGGCATCATCAAACAGGATGTAGCGAAAATATCCCAGGGCTTTGAAATGCTCAGGGCCGGCCGGATCGACGGCTTTCTGGGGTATGAGTACAATTGGGATTATGTTCTCAAACAGGAAAAAGCAAACCACCGGTTTAAAAAACTGCCGGCCTTTGATTCTTCGATGGAATATCTGGTTGCCCTCAAGAAAAATCCCCATGGATTCACGCTGTTAAACGCATTTGACCGGGGCAAAAGAAAGATCATCCTGAATGGACAATTCGCAAAGATCAGGACTGCCTGGTTCGGGGAATAAGCTTCCCACCGGTTGCCCCCCTCCTTTTCCTTAATCCAAGTGTTTCATCTTTCTTTTGCTTGATGTATCCACCAGGCAAGTCATAAAGAAGTTCCCTGCGCAGGCTCTGCTTCGGGGGATACAACGGCTTGACTTTACAGATCAAATTTCATAGGACTGATAAAAGCGGCCCTGAAGCTCTATTTTCCATCCCGGGTTCTTCATTCCCGGGTTCTTCTTTCCGGAACGGTCCTGACATCCTTTAATCCAAACTTGTGAGGAGGGGAATTGGTCAAGATACTGGTGGTGGATGATGAACAATCCATTCTTGAAACCCTTTGCATGTTTCTCGAGGAAAAAGGGCTGATCGTATTTACTGCCGGTACCGGGGAAAAGGGGCTGGAGCTGTTTGACCGGGAAAGGCCCCAGATCGTGATCCTGGATATCCGGCTGCCCGATGCCAATGGCCTGGATCTTCTTACATCCATGGGAGAAAGGCCTTTTTTCTCAAAGATTATCATGATCACCGCGTTCCAGGATATGGAGACAACCATCCAGGCCATGAAACGGGGGGCCTTTGATTATATCCACAAGCCCCTGGACATTGACCAGGTGGAACAGGCCGTGGACCGGGCCGCCCGCATCCTCCGCATTGACCGGGAAACCCCCTCCCTGGCCCGGGCAGGCGATCCTTTAAATTCCCAGGTGATTGTGGGCAGAAGCGAAAAGATGCGCCAGGTATTCAAGATGATGGGACTGGTCTGCACCAAGCAGGTAAACGTATTGTTACAGGGGGATACCGGCACGGGCAAGGAACTTACGGCAAGGGTGATTCACTCAAATTCCCCCAATGCCAAGGATCCCTTTATTGTATTTGACTGTTCGGCCGTAGTGGAAAATATCATTGAAAGCGAGCTGTTCGGACACACCAAGGGCGCATTTACAGGGGCGGATCAGACCACGAGGGGAAAGATAGAACTGGCCGGAAACGGGACCCTGTTCCTGGACGAGATTGCCCAGCTGCCCCTGAAAACCCAGGGAAAACTTTTGGGATTTATCCAGCGCAGGGAATTTCTCCGGGTGGGCGGCACCCGGATGATCGAATCCAATTGCCGCATTGTGGCGGCCTGCAACCAGGATCTGGCGCAAATGGTGGACAAAGGCCTTTTTAAAGAAGATCTCTACTACCGGCTCAAGGTTTTTACAATCCGCCTTCCCTCCCTGAAGGAACGGATCTCCGACCTTCCCTTTCTGGTGGAGCATTTTTTAAACAAAATCAATGGGGAACTGGGTACCCATGTCACCAAGATCCAGGACGGGGTCATGGAACGCCTCTCTTGCCACAATTGGAAGGGAAATGTCCGGGAACTGGAAAACATCATTGTCCAGGCTTTGGTGGGGTGCCGGGGGAATGTCCTTCTCAAGGATGACATTCACAAACTATTGAATGAGCACCGGTCGGAACCGGCTCCGGGCCTGGCCTCCTATTCCCTTTCCCGGGTGGAAAAAAATCATATTTCCCAGGCCCTTTCCCAACTGGCCTGGAATAAATCCAGAACAGCCAGGCTTCTGGGCATCAGCCTGCCCACCCTGAGGAGCAAGATCAAAAAATACAATATCCAGCCCGGCTGAGACCCGGTCCCTAGAAAATAATTTTCCGGTTCATGAAAATAATTTTCCGATTTTCACCGGGAAAGTCCGGACCATCCCATCCGAAGTCCTTTGCCGATCCTCTGGTATGAAGGAGATTCACTTAATTTTCTCAATTCATTGATTCGGGCACACCCTTTGCAGTAATCCGGATTAGTGCATTCTCCTTTGACCACGCTCTTTTTCTGGTACCTTATCTCCTTGTCCCGCTCTCCTCTTCGTCCTGGAATCAAAACACAGGTATGTCCGGAACCGGACATGAAAATAAAATCACTTCAGGAACGGTAAAAGAATCTCCTGACAGCTTTTCCGGATAAAACCCAATGGGATCTTGAAAAGAAATCCCGGCGGGTGAAGATCTCCCTGGAACCGGTAAAATCAAAGATCAAAACCAGGGGATCGGAGCAAGAGGATTACAAAACAGATCACTCCTGCCAATCACGGCAGGGGATAAGCATAAGGAGAAAAAGGTATGAAAGGTATCAGGTTGCGCATCCGTCTCACCCTTGTTTGTTTTTCAGTCCTCTTGTCCCTGAGTCTTTATCCGGGGGCGGCCCTGGCCGGGAAACCCATTGTCTTAGGTGCCCCTTTGTCCACGGCCTATCTATACGGATGGGATGCCGAACGGGGAATCCGTCTGGCCGTGGATGAAATCAATGCCGCCGGCGGGGTGACCGTGGGCCGGGAAAAACGCCCCTTTGCCGTGGAGGTCATCGACACCCGGGATCTGGAACCCGGGGTGCCGGTCAGCGAAGCCCTCATGGCCGTGGAGAGGCTGATTTTAAATAAGGATGCGGATTTCATCCTGGGCGGTCCCAACCGGTCCGAAGCCGCCCTGGCTGCCATGTCCCTTCTGTCCAAGCATAAAAAAATCTCCATCGTGACCTCGGGGGTGCTCACCCCCAAGTACCATAAGATGGTGGAGGCCAAGTATGACAAGTTCAAGTACTGCTTCAGGATCCACGGGGAGGCCGTGAACCTGATCGGGGAGATCATTGCCAATTTTGCAGATCTCAAGGAAAAATACGGTCTTTCCAAGGTCTTTATCATTGCCCAGGATGTCTCCCACGCCAGGGGAGCGGCCAAGGTCATGGGCAAGGTGGCCGGAAAAAAGGGTTTTGAAGTCACGGGAACGGAGATCTTTCCCACCGGCGCCACAGACTTTTCCATGGCCCTGCTCAAGGCCAAATCCTCCGGGTCCCAGATCATCAACATCTGGATGGACATGCCGGAAAGCGCCATTCTGCTTAAGCAATGGTATGATCTGAAGATTCCGGCTCTGCCCTTCGGCTCCACCCTGGCCGCGGCAGAACAGCCCGGATTCTGGAAGGCCACGGACGGCAAGGGCCAGTATACCCTGTGCAATGTGGTCAATGCCGGAAATGCCCCGTCCGATGCAACCGAGTGGACCATGAAGTTTTACAATGCCTATGCCCGGAAATGGGGAGTCGCGCCCGAAGGCCTGGGCTCTTCCTCTTCCTATATGGCGGTTTATACCCTGAAAGACGCCATAGAACGGGCCGGAACCCTGGATCCGGACCCGGTGGTAACCGCCCTGGAACAGACCGATATCATGGGGGTATACGGCAGGCTCAGGTTTGATCCCAAAACCCACCAGGTCATTCCGGCCAAAGATCCCAAGGACGGGGCCGTGGGCTCCATTCTCCAGTGGCAGAAAGGGAAAAGGGTGGTGGTCTATCCCCAAAGCATTGCCAAGGGGGAAATCCAGCTCCCGCCCTGGATGGAGAAATAGCCCATGGAGATCCTGGTTTACGGCACCATCAATTCCATATCCCTTGCCTTGATGGGGCTGGGGTTTGCCATGGTCTACGGGATTTCCAGGGTGCCCAATTTCGCCCACGGCGCCCTGTATATCATCTGCGGATTTGTTACCTGGATCCTGCTCCGGAAGGCAGGCCTGCCCTATATTCCGGCGGTTTTCCTCTCCCTCGGGATCAACGGCATCCTGGGCATGCTCATGTACCGGTTCATCCTCATCCGGGTCCGGGGCATGAATATCTCTGAAATCATCTCCTCCTACGCCATGGGCCTTGCCATCCTGGAAGGCCTGCGGTACGGGGGATTCAGGGGCATGACCTATACCCTGCCCGTATTCATGGAGGGGAGTATCTCCTTAGGGGGAGTGCCCGTGGATTTTCACCGGATTCTCATGATGGTCATCGGCCTCCTCCTCATTGCCGGGCTCTGGTTCTTCACCCACTATACCCGGCTGGGCCTGGCCCTCCAGGGCATGGCCCAGGATGAACGGGCCGCCCTGATGCTGGGCATTGATTCGGATTTCATGGCCATGCTGTCCATGGGATTCGGGGCGGTCCTGGCCGGGGTGGCGGCCGTGACCATCCTGCCCCTGGGCAATATCGTGGTGGAATCCGGGTACCATGTTCTGATCATGTCCATTGCCGTCTGCATTGTCGGCGGCCTGGGATCCTGGATGGGGGCCTTTGTCGCGGCCTTTATCATCGGGTATGCCCAGATCCTCACCGTGGTCTTTATCGGGTCCCATTTTCAGATGGTGGTGGCCATTTTGGCCATTATCCTGACCCTGATCCTGAAACCGTCCGGCCTCTTCGGCCAGCAAAAAGAACTGGAAGAAAGAGTATGAACACAGAAACATTAAGAAAAGAACGGATCGACCGGGGGATCAAGGTCCGGTCAGAGGGGCTCTATGCCCTGATGTCCTGGCGGGAGACCGCCTATCTAATCCTGCCCAGGTTTGTCCTCATCGCCGGGTTTCTGGCCCTGCCGATCCTCATGCCGGGAATGTACTGGCAGCGGGTCATTTCCATTGTCTGTATCTATGCGATTCTGGCCCTGAGTTTTGATTTTCTGGCCCATTACGCGGGACTGGTCTGCCTGGGGGGCGCCTTTTTTATTGGAACGGGGGGCTATATTGCCGGGGTACTCAATGCCCAGTTCGGGGTGGACCCGTTGTTCACCATCCCCCTGGCCGCCCTGGGAGGAGGGGTGGTCTGCACCCTGATGATCCTGCCCTGCCTGCCCCTGAAAGGGGTCTACTTTGCCATTGTCACCCTCATGTATCCCCTGTTTATGGCAAGGATCATCGAGGCCTTTGATCTTTTCGGGGGCACCGACGGGATCCTGGGAATCGACAGTTTCCCCTCGGCCTTTGTGGAGCAGTACGGGGTGGTCTGCCTGCTTCTGGTCTTTTTATTCGGCCTGCGGCGCCTGGTCACCACAGACACGGGCCTGATCTTCACGGCCATCATGGACAACGACCAGGCCGTAAGGGCATCGGGCATCAACATCACCTTTTACAAGGCCATGGCCGTGTTCATTGCATCGGCCATGGGATGCATGGCCGGGGCCTGTCTCACCCATATCTACATGTGGTCGGGCATTTCCCAGTTTGCCCTGGACTTTTCCATCCTTCCCATTGCCGCCACGGTCATCGGCGGGGCCGGCACCCTGGCGGGACCGGTCCTGGGATGTCTGATCCTGGTGCCGGTCTCGGAGCTGCTCCGGGATTTCGGCACCCTCCGCATCGTGTTCTATGCCACCCTCCTGGTGGCTTTTATCCTTTTTAAAAGCGAAGGCCTCATGGTGTTTGGCCAGCGCAAATACGAACAGATTGAAAGGTGGACCCAGATATGACGGAAGAAAAAAAACAGGCCCTGCCCATACTGGAGATGAAAGGGGTTTCCAAGGCCTTCGGCGGGGTGCAGGCCCTGGATGATGTTTCCCTCCAGGTGTTTGAAGGGGATGTCCTGGGCATTATCGGCCCCAACGGGTCGGGAAAGACCACCATTGTCAACTCCATCACCGGGTTTATCCGGCCCAGTTCCGGACAAATTTTTTTCAGGGGCCGGGAGATCACCGGAAAAAAGCCCCACAGGATCGCCGACATGGGAGTCACCCGGACCTTTCAGGTCATGCGTCCCTATTACAGCCTGCCGGCATTTAAAAACCTGGTAATCTCCCTGTGCTCCCCCAGGGCCCGGCGCACCGGCGGGTGGCGGGGGGGCGGCCGCCTGGGAGACCGGAAGACCGTTGCCATTGATATCCTGGAGGAGATCGGGTTTGAACGGGACTCCCATATCCCCTTTAAAATTACCTCCACCCTACCCACGGGATATTTAAAGCGTTTGGAACTGGCCCGGTGCCTTTCCCTGAAACCCGAGATCATCATCTGCGACGAGGTCTTTTCCGGACTCTCCATGAGCGAGATCGCCTCCATGGTTCCCCTGATCCAGCGGCTCCAGGACGACGGGATCACCATCGTCATGATTGAGCACCGGCTGCGGGAACTCTTCCAGGTGGCCAACCGGGTCATGGTCCTCAATTTCGGCAGCAAGCTCATCGAGGGGACCCCGGACCAGGTCATGGCCGACGAACGGGTAAAGGAAGCCTATTTTGGATCGGAAAAAGTAGAGGAGGTCATGACCTATGCTTAAAGCCGTTGACCTCATGGTATTTTACGAAAACATGCTGGCCTTGAACAATATTGAGATTCACTGCGGACAGAATAGCATCACAGGGGTGTTCGGGGCCAATTCCGCCGGGAAATCCACCCTCATGTACTCCCTTTCCGGGATCATGCTCGATATCCGGAAAAAGGAAAAAATGGCCGGAGGAGAACGGATCACCCTGACCGGGAAGCTCAGTTTCCAGGGCAAAGACATCATGGACTTAAAGCCGAGCCTCAGGGCCCGGGCCGGTATCATCCTCTGTCCGGAGCGGAGGCGGTTGTTCAAGGAGAGCACGGTCATGGAAAATCTGCGCATCGGCGGATACCTGGCCACCAAAACCCAGGCCCGGCAGACCCTGGAGTTTGTCATGGAGCTGTTTCCGGCCCTGAAACGTCTTAAAAACCGGCTGGGAGGTTTCTTAAGCGGGGGAGAGCAGCAGATGGTGGCCATTGGCCGGGCCCTCATGGCCCAGCCCGAGATCCTGCTCCTGGACGAACCCCTTCTGGGCCTGAGCCCCCTGATGCAGGCCACCCTGGTCAAGGCCGTCAAGGCCATCCAGAAGGAAAGCAAGATCTCCATTCTCGTGTCCGAACAATATGCCCGGCCGGTTTTCCCCATTGTGGATTACGCCTATATCCTGGAAAACGGAGCCGCCGTCATGGAAGGCACCCGGGATGAACTCATGGACAACCCGGACGTGAAGTCCGCCTATTTCGGAGTCTAAAAGGAGAATATATGCCCGATTCCATCCCCCTTGAAAAAGAATTGTCCTATTCCAGATTCGATCTGATGAGTGAGAAGTATCCCAAAAGGACCGCCGTGGTATACCTGGGAGAACATTTTTCCTATGAAAGGCTGCGGAACTTGAGTGAACGCTTTGCCGGAGGCCTGGCCGGCCTGGGAGTCCAAAAGGGGGACAAGGTCCTGCTCTACATCCCCAACTGCATCCAGTGGGTGATCGCCTATTTGGGCATCCAAAAGGCCGGGGCCGTCCTGGTGCCGGTCTCCCCCATCTACACCTCCCATGAAATTCAATATATGCTCAATGATTCCGGGGCCAAAACCATTATCTGCATGGATACCAATTTCGGATATGTGAGGGAAACCTTTGAATCCACCCCGCTTGAACGGGCCATTGTCACCAATCTCACGGACCTGCTGCCCCTATGGAAACGGACCCTGGGTCTTCTCCTGGATAAGGTGCCCTCGGGCCGGGTCACCCGGGATGAACGGGTGATTCCCTTTAAAACCCTTTTAATAAACAGACCCCTGACCCAAAAACCCGCGCTCGATCCGCTGGCTGACCTGTCCTATATCCTCTACACCGGGGGAACCACGGGATTTCCCAAGGGGGTGCCCGGCAACCATATCGGCTCCACCTCCTATATCAACAACGTCACCTTTGACGTGGCCGGGGAGCATCTCAGGGAAGGAGAGGATGTCTATATCGCCATCAATCCCCTTTTCCATATCATGGCCCTGGGCTTTTTCATGGCCATCGGCCTGAACCGGGGCAATAGGGTGGTACTCATGCCCCAGCCCCAGGTGGACGCCATCCTGGAATCCATCCAAAGATACCGGCCCCGGTGGTTCCTGGGGGTGCCGGCCCTCTACCGGATGATCCTGGAAAACGACCGGCTGGACCAGTATGACCTGTCCTCGCTCCGCTATTGCTTCTGCGGGGGAGATGTGCTGCCCGGCAAGGTCATGAACCGGTTCAGGGAAAAATACGACCTGCCCATCTACCAGGTATACGGATCCACCGAGGCCGGCCACGTCACCTACAGCCGGATCGGAACAGAGCCTTCATCGGGATCCATCGGGTATCCCCTGAAAAGCCGGGAATGCATCGTGGTGGACCCCGTCACCCTGGAATGTGTGGAAGACGGTGAAAACGGGGAGCTCTTTGTCTCCTCTCCCTATGCCCTGAAAGAGTACCACGGCAAGCCCGATGAAACCCGGAGAACCTATGTGAAGGTCAATGACAAGCTCTACTGCCGCATGGGGGATTATGTCTCCTGCAGGCCCGACGGCGAACTGGTCTATATGGAACGGTCCGCCGATGTGATCAAGCACAAGGGATACCGGGTATCGGCCTCGGAGATCGAGGCGGTTCTCCAGGATCATCCCACGGTCATCAATGCCTGCGTCATCGGCATTCCCGATGAAAGGACAGGGGAGCGGATCAAGGCCATTGTGGTGCTCAAGGAAAATGCCCGGGGTGTGGGGGGAGTGGAATTGATCCGATGGTGCCGGGAACGCCTGGCCCCCTATAAGGTGCCCGGATATGTGGAGTTCAGGGATATGCTGCCCAAATCCAAAGTGGGCAAGCTCCTCAGACGCGAGGTTAGGGACAGCGAACGGAGAAAACTCATGAAAAAAACAGGGAGTTGAACCATGGAATTCAAAATATTGGTCGAAACCAGACGGAGCTGCCGGGCATTCACAGATACCCCGGTATCCCAGGAAGAGATAGAGGCCATTGTCCGGGCCGGGCAATGGGCCCCGAGCCCCCTGAATCAGCAGCCCTTCCAGTTCATTGCAGTGACGGCCCCGGAGGTAAAAGCCGGTATCAGGCAGGCCGGCATTTCCGCAAGGCAGGCGGTTGCGGATCAGGACGGTCCGGGCTGGGCCCAAAAGTACGGCATGGATTTTCTGGAATCCTGCCCCCTGATTCTGGTGGTGGTATCCGACCCGGCCCAGGGCGGGCTGGGAGCCTATTTTAACCAGCCCCACGGCGCCCTCCAGGCCGCATCTGCCTGTATCCAGAATATGATGCTCATGGCCGAGGACCTGGGCCTTGGTTCCCTCTGGTTTACTTTTTTTGATCCCGAAGAGATTAAGATCCTCCTGGATATCCCCGGGGATCTGGAGGTGGCCGGAGCCGTGCTCATGGGCACCCCTGCCGGGCCGGCCAAGGCCCCGCCCCGGAGAACACCCAAGGTCCATGAGAACCGGTTCACCCCATGACGCCCTTTTCCTGGCAGGTCTTTCTGGATCAATACCGGGACAGGATCGTGGAGGAGTGGCAGACCCGGCTGGCCACCGAGGTTTCCGAACTCTATGCAAGAAGACCTGCCCGGGAACTGACCATGACCACGGGCAAGGCCTGTGATGCATTCTGCCAGGTGCTGACCCATGGGGATTACACAAGGATAAACCGGTTCATCAGCGAGATTACCCGGATCCGCCTGGAAGCCGGTTTCCCCCTGGCCGACGTCCAGAAGGCCTTTGAGCTCTACCGGCAGATCCTCATCCCCATCCTGGTAAAGGACTCCCCCCCGGACCGGCTCTGCCGGAATATTGAAGCCCTCAATACAGGGCTTGCCTATACCATCCACAGGTTCTCCGGCCATTTTCAGAAGATGCATGAAACCTATCTTAAGGAACACGCCCGGAGCCTGGAACAGGACGTGGCCGCCAGGACCGTGGAATTAAAAGAGTCTGAGCAGCGCTACCGCCGCCTGGTGGAGGAAATCCGGGACGGATACCTGATCCTCCGTAAAGAGCGGATTGAATTTGTCAATCCTGCCTTCTGTACCCTCCACGGGGTCAGTTCCAGGGAGGCCCTGGGCCGCTCCTTTCTCTGCTTTGTGGCGGAGGATGACCGGGAAAAGGTCAGGCAGATCATCACCGGAGATATGATCCGGGGCACAGAGCCCGAAGCCTTTGAATTCCTGAGAAAGACAAGACAGGGGGCCTGTCTTCCCACGGAAATCAATTTCAGGCCTTCCCGGTTCAGGGGCCAGGAATATCACCTTTGCATTGTCAGGGATATCACCAAACGGGTGGAAATGGAGAAAAAGAGCCGGAAAATGGAGCAGATGGCCTATATCGGACATCTTACCGCCTCCTTGTCCCACGAGATCAGGAATCCCCTGTCATCGGTTAAAATGAACCTTCAGATCCTGTCAAAAAACAGGAGATTCACAGGCAATGATGAAAGGCGCCTGGCCATTTGTGAACGGGAGATCCGGCGTCTGGAGGGGATTCTCCAGCAGCTCCTCGATTTTGCCAAGCCGGTTTCCCTGAATCCTGAAAAAGTCGACATCAGCCGCCTGCTCCACGGCTGTGTTGAACTTTTGGAAGTGAAAATCTCCAAACAGGATATCCATTGCAGCATCCGGGAAGATCCCCATCTGCCTTCCCTGACAGCGGACCGGGCCAAGCTGGAGCAACTGGTCATCAACCTTTTGCTCAACGCCATTGATTCAGTGAAAGAGCAGGGCCAAATCCGGATCACCACCCGCTCCCGGGATCTGGATAAGATCTCCCATGCCGTTATCCGGGTGGAGGATGACGGCATGGGCATCTCCAAGGAAGCCCTTCCCCGGATTTTTGAGCCTTTTTATACCACCAAGACCGTGGGAACCGGCCTGGGCCTTGCCAACGTCAAACATATTGTCCAGGCCCACGGGGGCCGGGTAAGGGTCGAATCCCCAGAGGGCCGCGGCACGGCATTTGAAGTCTGTCTTCCCTTTTCCCACTGCCCGGCCGCCACCAGGGAAACCCGGCCGGATGCATTTCCCTCTCTGGTTTTCCCGGGAAAGAATAATTGACAAACCCACAGAAAAATAAAGGGCCTGGATCTCCCAAGGTTTTATATAGCTGTTCTCAAAACAACCTTCCGATTCGTGCCGGGAGGAGCAAAGATTTTGCGCTCATTCTCGAAAATCATCCATGATTTTCTCCGGGGAGGGATCCCTTCTCCAGCGGCTTCCTGCCGCCCGAAGGAATCCAATCCGCGAAAACCTCTGCTCCTCCCTGAGTCTGGGCTCAGTCCAAATCTAAGGTAAAAATAAAGGCACCTGCTTTTGAGAACCGCCATAGAAGATCCGGGCCATCTGATCCCTGACTTAAAAGCCGGTTTTTACTTTGGCTTGGCTTTCTTTTTTGTGTAAAACCTTATACATGTCTATACAAGTTCCCTGGTTTATGTTAAAAGAAATCAAAACCATAAACCCGACATAAAGGAAACAGATATGAGAAAAATAGTCGAATGTGTTCCCAATTTTTCCGAAGGGAGAAACGCAGAAACCATTGAGGCCATTTCAGAGGCCATCAGAAAGACCCCGGGATGCAGCCTTCTGGATGTGGATCCGGGGAAATCTACCAACCGGACCGTGTACACCTTTGTGGGATCTCCCGAAGCCGTGGTGGAAGGGGCGTTGAATTCAGCCCGGGTGGCCCGGGAAAGAATCGATATGACCACCCACACCGGGGAGCACCACCGCATGGGCGCCATGGATGTCTGCCCCTTTATCCCGGTGGCCAACGTGACCATGGAAGAATGTGTGGAAATTTCCAAGGAGTTCGGCCGGCGGGCCGGTGAAGAGATCGGCATCCCCATCTACCTCTATGAAGAATCCTCCACCCGGGAGTACCGGAAAAAACTGCCCCAGATCCGGGAGGGCCAGTATGAGGCGGTAAAAGACCGCATTGTCATGCCTGAATGGAAGCCGGATTATGGACCTGCCAGGTTCATCCCGGAATGGGGGGCCACGGTCACGGGGGCCCGGTTTTTTCTCATTGCCTATAACGTGAATCTTCTGTCCACCCCCAACCAGGCCCACCGCATCGCCCTTAACCTGAGGGAAGCGGGCAGGGGACCGGATAAGCCCGGAAAGTTCAAAGAGGTCAAGGGCATGGGCTGGTACGTGGAAGATTACAATCTGTCCCAGGTCACGGTGAATCTGAACAATTACCTGGTCACCCCGCCCCACGTGCTCTTTGAGGAGGTGAAAAAAGAAGCCGCCCTCCTGAACGTGGCGGTCACGGGTTCCGAGATCGTGGGGGTCATCCCCCTGGAGGCGGTTCTCCAGGCGGCGGATTACTATATTGAAAAGGAAAACCTCTTTGTCCTGGATGAGGACCAGAAGGTGAGACTGGCCGTTGAACGGCTCGGTCTCAACTCCGTGGCCCCCTTTGATCCCAGGGAAAAGATCATCGAGTACATCATCGAAGAGGAAAAAAACGAACCCCTGGCAGGGCTGTCGGTGAGGGGGTTCATTGAAGAGGTGGCAAGGAGGAGTTCAGCCCCGGGCGGGGGATCTGCCTCTGCCGCCATTGCCGCCATGGGCGCAGGACTGGGCTCCATGGTGGCCAAGCTGACCCTGGGGGTGAGGAAGTTCGAGGATGTGGACGCCAAGATGAGAGAGCTTGTGCCCCCCCTTCACCATGCGGCCAACAGTCTGATCCCCATGATCGATGCAGACACCGATGCATTCAACGATTACGTGTCTGCTTTGGGGCTTCCCAAAAACACGGATGAGGAAAAGGCCTTCCGCAATGAACAGCTTCAGCTGGGGCTGAAAAAGGCCATTGAAATTCCGCTGACCACCATGAAGACCGGGGACCAGGCCTGGGAGGCCATGGCTCAGGTGGCCAAATACGGCAATTTCGCCTCAAGGTCTGATGTGGAAGTGGGGGCCCGGGCCCTGGAAATGGGAATCTGGGGAGCCTATAAAAACGTGGTCATCAACATGAAGGACGTCACCGACGAGACCTATAAAAAAGAGACCATGGCCCTGGCCGAATCCATAAAAGACCGGGCCGCAGATATGTGCGAAAAAGTCTTGAAGACATTGGAAGACAGAGCCTGATCCTGCCTGACAGAGCCGTCCCGGTTTCCAATGGGATCCCGGGACGGCTCCAGGGCCAACTCATAAAAAAAACGGCCCGTCTCTGACTGCCTTTGTCGCGGGCCATTAGCTGTTTGGCACGCAAACTCTTCTGTGACCTCTTCGTTCCTGCCTAAAAGCGACTACTGGTAAATCTAAGCAACGCCCAAGAAGGTCCTTGAAAAAGAGAGCCTTGATAGACATAGTCAACGGGCTCATGAATGTGGGTATTTCTTTTACTTTCCTGTACTTGGGCAAGTCATGTCCGGGACTATTTAAAATAAATATTTTTTATACAATTAATAATTTTCTTATTGGTATTTTCAAAATCATTCTCTAATTCTATTACTGGGATATTGTCTTTAAGGTTAAGGGGCAAATTGACATGACCTAATTTTAAAAAAATCATATTCGATTTGCCAGAGTAGTATCTTTCAAATGCTAAGTTTATTTCATTAATTATCCAATTGGATTTTAGAGAATCTTTCGAAAAAAGTATCATCAATATATCAGAATTTTTTAACCCAGAATTAATTTTATCAGATATACAATCTCCTGGCTTGATTTGGTCTTCAAAATGCCAAACATCATAACCATATTTTTCGAGATTGTTTGAAATTTTTTTTACATAGCCAAAATCATCCTTTGAAGATGATATGAAAATTCTTATTTTATCATATTCGTCAATAGAAAGTATTTTCTTGACTGCTGTATTAAGAATATTTAGCGAGTTGTCATCTTTAAAATATTTATATAACCGATGAACAAAATCAGATTTGGACTCATTCAAAGAATTGTATGATTTAATTGAAGGCTCTAAATAATCACACAAATCCTCTATCTCATACAAAGAAAGATTTTTTAAAACATTAAAAATATGATCTTTTTTGTCGCTTTTTATTTTTCCAGGCGCCCATGATTTTGGGAAAAGTTTTGGTCTAAATTTATTATCTTTTTCTATTGTTAAAGAAATTTTGGAACCGTGGCCTTTAGTCCATTCACCCGATTGCGAATCGTATTGACGAGTCAAAATTTGTATTACACTATTTTCTTTTATTTCTATTATCTGGTATTCACGATTTTGAAATGATGATCTCCAACGTTCTGGAGATATTGTGCCCGCAGCGACATTAATATGTTTCCCGTATGAAGTTTGGTATAGACTCCAATTAAACCCTGGGATATGACCTCCGGCATGCAAAAGTAAATTGACAGACCATTCATTCATAAAATCTTGAAAGGCATTACTGTTTCTAAGGTAATGATCACCAACTAAAGTTGTATCCAATCCATGATGCGAAACTGCAATCAAAATATAATTATCTAGATTGTATTTAGATAATTGTCGTGAAAAAAAAGAAATTTGCTTTTTATCGATATAGCCGTAACTCGATTTTTTATTTGTATTAGAAGTAGAATTGAAGCCCATAAATACGACTTTATTAGTTTTATCAATATTGAAGTACGGTATAGAAGCAGAATTTGATAGCGTGTTCGAAAGAAAATCTTTGAACTGACTTAACGTTTTATTATGGATGCAATTAGAATCAAAATCTAACCAACTATTGTCATGATTTCCAGGAACTATGATAGTGTTATTTGATTTGATATTAGTTGAAGTCCTAATAGTATTTATTATTTTAGATGCCATATAATATTCATTTGGCTTTGCTGAAAAACTTATGTCTCCTGAAATAACAAGAAATTTATTCGCTTCTTGTACATCGTTAGAACAAATCCGAATATCTTGACACAATGACTTATACCATTCGTTAAAATTGGTATGGTAATTAAGATTATCACTCTCTCCAAAATGCAAGTTTGATATATGGATGATTATATATTCATTCATAGCACTATCTCATAATCTTTGATCTTATTAAGTGTTTGTATTGCATCCTCAAAAGTGCCAGTGTCAGTCGCTTCTGAAATGAATGTTAGAATTTCAACGATAGTGATGGCCAAAATCTTAGATGATTGAATTAGCTCTTCTCTGCTTTTTGTAATATGGCTGAATTGCCGTTTTCCTATCCAAGTTGTATAATCAGGTTCAAACTCCGCTATTGAACTCAAAAAGTTTTCATCATGCAGTCTTTTTAATAATGAGTTGAACTTATGCACAACTGATAAGGATATGGCTCTAAGATAGGATATCTCTTTTGGGTCATCATGGGAAGATTTGAATACCATTCGCCCTGGGAGAGGTATTTGATCAATTTTAGGCTCGAGTATCTTTATTATCTCATCAAAAACTTCTGGGATTTGATTCCTTATCAATGCATGTATTGGATTATTTGGATCACCAAAGGATGATATTTTTAAAGTTGATGGTGATGACATTTTACGTATTGATTGACTAATTGTAAAATTATTTGCAGAAACACCAATTGCAATTTCAGAAATGGAAAAAAGTGTTGCGATATAAAAGAATTCTCGTAATGCAAAAAGTTTTAATATTTTTTTATTATTTAATTTTCGACCAGAATTAGCCAAACGACCTATAATTTCTGTACAAAACGCGTTTTTTAAATTTTCTAAAGAATTTGTTAAATTTCTAAAATCTAATTCGTTGATGTTTTGCGTGTAACCATATTTCGTTATTAAATCTTTTTTTAGTTGATCGACAACTTCATGTTGACACAAAGCCCTTCCTTCGGTTAGGAGTTGTAACGCCCTAATTTCATAATCTTCATTAAAAAGTTCGTTGGTTGATAATACTGGATAAGCGGGGGATATATCAAAGTCAAAAGTATCATTTTCAATTTCTTCTCTATGGTCAAATAGAAGAGCTTTATTCCCGATTACTATTTCTTTTATAAATTTCCGAATTATATTTACAACATCGTTGTCTTTATTTCCTTCATAGAGATAAAGAATATCATAATCTGAAAATTTTGAAGCTCCATCAAGACGTCCATAGGACCCAATAGCCACGATTAAAATATTTGGTAAGTCTAAAGACGTTGAAACCTTGGCTGAAATCAATGCATTACCGAAAAGATTGAGCATAACCTCAGATTCTTGACTCGCTTTAAGAGCATTTTCAGTAAGCATACGAAAACGATATGGTATGCTAGATAAGAAACACTGCTCGAAATTATTGCAATCGCGCATAATTCTCCTGATTTTTGTCCATCTTTTTTGGTACTCTATCTTTCACTCAATACGACAGGCACAAGTAGCTGAACTATCCCGTTACCTTCAGCGATTCGATATTGAAACGCATATCATGTCGAAACTATAGGCAATCGAAGCGGCTATCATCTGATATTTATCAAATTGCATATCAGTATGGATAGACCCTGTAAAGTAAATTCTCAGGAATTTAGATTTGCTTAATACCCCATCTTCCACTTGTGAGCAATTATGGTATCATTGTTGACCGCCACCGATTTTTGAAATGGCAGGACTGGAAGAAGCAATGTTGGATCCACGGAGTTTTGTATGATTTTCCTCACTGTGAAAATGAGTGCGATGGGGTAGGGGACTTGCTGCCTCTTCCGCGAAAGCAATACAAATGAAGTGAAGGAATGCCTTTTACCGTCTACCCATTCAGAAATTTTTCCAGGGACAGGGATTTTAGAACCCGTGCATCCAGGGAGACGGTCAAAAGCTGCAGGATCTCCAGCAGCCGGCGGACTTCTTCCCGGGTAACGGATTTTACAGAGGTTATTTTGAGGATTTCAGCAGACCCCATTTTCAGGATTTCATAGAGGTTATGATCATCCAGGGGGGATGGCGGAAAGAACGGGGATTCACAGCCCAGAAGCCTGGCCTTTCCCTGGATCTCCCAGAGCCTGATGGAGGCCCTTTCCCGGGCAAGGTCCGTAAGATCTTCCGGGGAAAGTTCTGCCAGACCGGCAATGGTTTTAATCCCGTGTTCCGCGAAAAAATCGGCCCAGTCCCGGTCGACCCCCTTGATGTCCGATACCGGGCCTGGGCCGAAAAGTTCCAGAAGGGGCCGCCCGGGTTCCACAGGCTCAATGGGGTCACCCAAAAGGCGGGCCTGGAGGGTCGGTCCCAGGTCCATCTCCACCTCCCATCCGTCGGCCAGGAAGGGGTAGCGCTCGGAAATGACCGAATCCGCTCCCTCTTCCTGGCCGAAACGGACCCTTACCCGGTCCACCCGGACCAGGGAGGCCTCATGCCGGGCCAGGGCCAGGGACTGGGAAATTTCCCGGACCAGGAGGGTGACAAAATCCCCCATGGACTGGGTTATGGGTTCCGGTTCATTCATGTGACGGTTTTAAATGTGATCTCCACTTCTCCGTATACATTGGCCTTGACCTGGGTACTCTGGGGAGAGGTGTCATCGGCCTGTTTCACCATGAGCTTGACATTGGGCAGGATCCTGGCCTTGGGCAGGGTGAATACGCTCTTGATGCCCGTTGTCCCAAGGGAGGCCCTGGACAGGGAACTCAGGTCTCGGGCCGGGGCGGCGCTCAGATCCCCGGGGGTTTGGGAGTCGGTTTCCTGGGTGGTTTCGGTCAGGTGAAAGGTCAGCTTTCCGTTGATCCTTCCCGAGTCCACCAGGACCCGGGGAAGGCCCCTGGCCATGATCTGCCGGACGATTCCCAGATGTCTGGATGCCAGGTTCAGCCGGATCCGGTCCAGGATCCGGTCGGCCCCGGTCTGGGTGAGGATCGGGCCCTTCTCCCCTTTTTCCAAATCGGCTTTTTCCAGGCTCATTCCCAGAACAGAGAGAAACGGCGGATTCTCTTCCTGATCTCCCTTGGCCGGGAAATAGGGGGACCCTGCATAAAGGCACGTCTCCTGCTCCTTGTCGATCCCGGACCGGGGAGGAAAGAGCAGGGCGGTTTCCTCGGCTGCCTCATCATCCCCGATATGGAGGTCTGCGTACTCCTCCTCGGTCAGGGCCGCAGAGGTCACCATCCGGGCATACCTCTCCTCCTGGTCAACCTGGGTGGTGATGACCGAATCAAAAACCTCGGACATCAGCCTGGCAATGAACTCGGCAAATCCGACTTGAACAGGTGTTTCCAGATCAGCCATACCTTACCCCCTATTGGTTAAGCGGCAGATAATCGGTTTTGATGTTCAGGGTGACGCCTCCGAAGATCTGGACCCGGGAGCCGGAAATGTCCCTCTGGGTTTCCTTGGTGGTCCGGATATTGATGCTGGAGTAGGCAGTGGAGGCCGAGGCCTTTGCCCATAATGAAACCAGCCCCCCGGTCCTTGCCTTTGCCTTGAACCGGAAGGAATCCCGGTGATAGTTGCTGGAGTTTTTCTGGTAGAAGCTGGATCCGTAGGTGGTGAACGTCAGCCGGGTTTCAATGCAGCCGCTTTCCACCACGATGCGGAGGATCCCCTGCTTGACCATCTCCTTGAGCAGGTCGTACTTGTTGGCGGCCAGCCGGATGGCCACGGCATCCATGATGGCGGTGACCCCGTTCTGGTCCAGGGCCCCGTCACCGGCCACTTCGTTGTTGCCGGTGACCCCTGCCTCGGCCGGAACGGACAGGGCCTCGTTCAGGGCATCGGCATCGTCACTGGTGAGATTGGTTCCCGTGACCACCTTGGTGGGGGTGTCTGCGGTTCCGGGATTTTCCGGGGGAAGAACCTGGGCCAGGAATTGCAGGATCTGCCCGCCGTCGATATCGTCCTTTGTATTGTTGATGTAATCGCTCAGGGACTCGGACACGGCCTTGAGAAGTTCCACATAGGCCTCTGTCTGCCGGATATTGGCCGACACCAGGGCGTCGAATACATCCGTGACCAGTTTGCAGGTGAATTCGGGAAATCCGATTTCATCCAGTCTTGCCGCTTCGGTGACCGCGGCGCCTGTTCCGTTTGCCATGTTTGCCTCCTTTGTTTTTTTCTCCATTTAGGCAGGATTCCCCATGGAACTGAACGGGAAAAAAGAGAGAACAAAGAATCTGGCAGAAGATCTGAACCGCTTATCGTAAGATAGATTGTAAAATGGAGTAGATTAAAATACCTGACTACCATAAAGCAGGATTCCGGGGTTTGTCAATAAAAATCCTGAAAAGACCGGGGTCGGGTACGAACACCTTCCCAGGGAAGATCGGTTAAAGATTGACAGGGGGGTGGATTTATATTACGGCTATATAAAAGCTATTTACAAGCCATAAACGGATCAGGAGGGCCCATGAGAGAGGTTGTGATCGCAAGTGCGTGCAGAACGGCCATCGGACGGTTCGGGGGGACCCTTTCCCCTTTAAGCGATATTGACTTTGGACCGGTTCCCATCCGGGAGGCGGTTCAGAGGGCCGGACTGGCCGGGGGCCAGGTCGACGAGGTGATCTATGCCTCGGGCTACCGGACCGGGGATTTGCCCATCAATTCCGCCCGGGTGGTGGCGGTCAGGGCCGGGATCCCGGAAGAAAAACCCCAGTTCACCATCAGCAAGGCCTGTGCCGGAAGCATGAAAGCCGTTGTTTTGGCCGCCCAGGTGATCCGTTCCGGGGATGGGGAGATCATGGTTGCCGGGGGCATGGAGAGCATGAGCAATGCCGCATTTATGCTGAAAAAGGCCCGGTGGGGCTACCGCCTGGGCCACGGGCAGCTTCTGGATCAGCTCATCTTGTTCGATCCCTTGAGCGGCAATACCATGGGCGAAACCGCCGAGAATGTGGCTGAACGCTACAATATTTCCAGGGAGGACCAGGACCGTTTCGGCCTGAGGAGCCAGACCCTGGCTGAAAAGGCCATCCAAAGCGGCCGGTTCAGAGAGCAGATCGTACCTGTTGAGATTCCCCAGCGAAAAGGCGATCCCAAGATTTTTGATACGGACGAGCATCCCCGGGCCAACACCACCATGGAGACCCTTGAAAAGCTAAAACCTCCCTTTAAGAAAGGGGGCAGCGTTACAGCGGGCAATTCCAGCGGCATGAACGACGGAGCCTCTGCCCTGGTGGTCATGTCCGGGGAAAAGGCCCGGGAACTGGGCATAGAACCCATGGCCGGGGTCGTCTCCTATTCCTCCGTGGGGGTGGACCCCGCCCACATGGGAATCGGACCCATCCCGGCCACCCGCATGGCCCTGGAAAAGGCCGGCCTGAGAATGGAGGATATGGGTCTTATCGAATTGAATGAGGCCTTTGCCTCCCAGTCCCTGGCCTGCATCCGGGAGCTTGAAATGGACATGGAGCGGGTCAATGTCAACGGCGGAGCCATTGCCCTGGGTCATCCGGTCTCTGCCTCGGGCGGGGTGATCCTGACCAAGCTTCTTTACGAAATGAAGGCCCGGGAGGTGAGATACGGCCTGGCCACCCTCTGCATCGGCGGGGGCCAGGGCATGGCCCTGATTCTGGAAAGAAATTGATCCGGGCCTGGAACCGGTAATCCCATTTTCTTTCTTGTTCCGTCCATGGGAATTCTGTATGGTTCCGGTCATGAAAAAATCATCCAAGAACCGGCTTACCCCGGGCCAGCAGTCCCTGTTTCCCGGGGAGAGCCTCTTTGACCGAATTGCCCGGGCCGTGTGCCGGGCCGGGACACTTCCCAGAAAAGAGCTTTACGAGACCTGGGAAATGGCCAGGAGGGTGAGAAGACAGTTCAGGGGCGGCCGGATCCTGGACCTGGCCTGCGGTCACGGGCTTCTGGCCCATGTCATGCTGCTCCTGGACAGAAGTTCAGAAACCGCCCTTGCCGTGGATCCCCATATCCCGCCCAGCGCAGAGAAATTATCCAAAAGCCTTACAGAGACCTGGCCCGGGCTGGAAAACAGGATCACCTATCTTAGGATGTCCATCCAGGAGGTGGAGATCCTGCCCGGAGACCTTGTGGTCTCGGCCCATGCCTGCGGCCCTCTAACCGACCTTGTCCTGTCCAGGGCCGTTGAAAGCCGGGCCCGGGTAGCGGTCATGCCCTGCTGCCACGACCTGAACCTTTCTTCCACGGGGGCTTTGGACGGGTGGATGGAAAAGACCCTTGCCGTGGATGTTGTCCGGGCCGTCAGACTGCGGTCAAGGGGATATCGGATCATGACAAAAAAGATTCCGGAAACGATCACCCCCAAAAACAGATTGCTCATGGGAGAATATGAAGCAGATGAAGAATAGTCCATGCCTTGGATCAAGACTCCTGAAACTTTTACCGCCGGGAATTCTGGTATGGCTGTTTTTATGGACAGGCGTTTCAGGTCCCGGCCTTTGGGCGATTGAAAATCCAATTGTCCCGGTGGCTGTATTTTCCATGGAAGAACTGGGCGGGCTGCCCCGGGGCTGGGATGAACTGGTTTTTTCGGGCATCCCGGAGCATACCCGATACAGGGTCGTTTCCCAGGATAACAGGCAGGTTCTCAAGGCAGAGAGCCGGGGAAGCGCTTCCGGGCTGATCCGGCACATCCGTATCGATCCAAGAACCCATCCTGTCGTACACTGGCGGTGGCGGGTGGACAATATCTATGCAAAGGGAGATCTTACCCAAAAAAAAGGGGATGATTATCCGGCCAGGATCTATATCAACTTTGCCTTTGACAAAGAAAACGCCTCCTTTTTTGACAGGTTTGCCTACGGCCTCGTGAAACAGAAATACGGGGAAGATGCTCCTTTTACCAGCATCAATTATATCTGGGCCAGCAAGGCGCCCAAGGGCAAAATCGCACCCAATCCCTATACCTCCCAGACCATGATGATCCCGGTGGCCTCGGGCCGGGAAAACCTGGGGCAATGGGTGGAGGAAAAACGAAATGTATTCAGGGACTACCAGGCGGCTTTCGGCCGGGAACCCACCATGATCAACAGCATTGCCGTCATGACCGACTCGGACAATACCAAAGAGTCTGCAACCGCCTTTTACGGGGAGATCTGGTTTTCAAGTGAGGAATAACCTTTTTCTTCCTGAAAGAATGATCCTAGGGGGTGTTCCCACGGATATGGCCGAACGCCGGGTCATGTTTCCTTCTCTCATCTTCGGTCCAGTCGATGCGGCTCATGAGACCCCGGATAATCCTTACGTCCCTTGATGTGAGGCCGGCCGTACCAAAGATCCGCCTGAAGGCCCGCAGCAAATGATCCGGGTTCTGGGGATCCAGATAATCAATGTCCAGCAGGGTCTTTCTCATGTGGGCGAACATGGATTCCATCTCCTGCCCGGTGGCGATTTTTTTCGGGGACGGATCTGAAAAATTTCGCACAGCATCGGTTTTCAGGGAGATTTCGTAGAGCAGCACGGACAGGGCATGGCTCAGGTTCATGGAGGAATAATCGTCATGGGTGGGAATGGTGATGAAATGCTGGCAAAGATCCAGATCTTTGGTTTCCAGACCCGTGTCTTCCGGGCCCATGACCAGGGCGCAGCGGGTCTGATCCTCTGTTTCGGCAATACGGGCGGCAGCCGTGGCCGGGGTGAAAAAATTTTTCCGGTATTTGCCGAATCTCCGGGTGGTGCCGAAGGCCGAGTTCACATCGTGGAGGGCCGATGCCAGGTCCGGGAAAATCCCGGCGGTTTCCAGGATGGGAAAGGCGCCCAGGGCCATTTTTTTGGCCTGGAGTCCTTTAAAGGATTTGCAGGGGGCCACAAGACGCAGCTCTTTGAATCCGAAGTTCATCATGGCCCGGCAACAACTTCCGATATTGATGGGCCCCTGGGGTCTCACCAGAATAACAATTAAATTTTCAGGTTTCATTTTTCTCCAGTATGATATGGATGATTACACCGCATTCCAGCCCAAAGGGCAGGTACCCGGCATATCCCAGCAAGGGCATTTCAAATAGATGAAAGGCCTGGACAAAGGGCACGCTATACTCCCACCGGGCCAGGCTGTACATGTTGAACATCTCCCAGAATCCGCCGCAGACAAGGGCGGCCAGACCATAGGCCACCACAGGAGTGAAATCGCCAGATCTCACCGGAGTCAGCACATGGGTTCGGCCCCCGAGAATCAAAAATCCCAGGATCATGCCCAGGGGGCTGATCCAGACAAAGGGAAACAGGAGATCCGGGAAAATGCCCAGAAAGATAAGGACACTGCCGGACAGAACCAGGAGACAGAGACCAATGGCCGGGGAATCCAGGCTTTTCAGGGGGAGGCCCTTCCTGAATCCCCTCTTGAACAGGTCAAAGCTCAACAGATATGCCCTGACGCTCTCCACGGCCGGCAGCACCGTTGAAAAACTCAGGGTGGCCAGCAGAAAGTATTGGAAAGCCGCGTATTGGCTGCCCGTATAAGACCAATTGCCCACAAAGCGGTTTAAATATTCAAAGGTCCACCAGAAGAGCGCGGAAACCGGAAAGAGGACAAAGAATTTTAAATTTTCCAGGGGGCAGGTCCCCTGTCTTTTGTAAACCATTCCGTTAATGACCAGGATCAGGCAGAACCACAGGGGGAAAAAGGTATGGGCCTGGAAAGGGGAAAACCAGTCCCTTCGGGTCCAGGCCAGTATCCAGAACAGAACCAGGCCGGCGGATGCCCCGGTTCCCCATCCGGGAAAGGGATAGTTCAAACGTTTTCGGCCCGGGGATTCAAAGTCCAGGGCCTTTTTAACAAAGGGATATAGAACAGACAGGATGAACAGGGCCGTGATGGTGAAAACCAAAGGGGAAAAAGGGGCATGAGAGATTACCACCGGTTTGGGCGGAAAGGCCAGATACCCGGCCCAGGAGTTCCCGGCCAGGATCATTCCGGCCAGGGGTAAGGCCAGAATCAGCATGCCGGGCAGGCAGATATGGATCAGAAACAGCTTCATGGAAATCCCCAAAAACCGTATCCAGCAATCTTACTTCTAAAATCTAAATTCAAAAATTATCTGTCCCTTGTGTCGAGGATCAAGGTAACCGGGCCGTGGTTGACCAGGGAAACCCTCATCAGGGCCTGGAATTTTCCCGGGGATGTCGGTATGCCGGTTTTTTGGGTCTGCTCCATGAAGTACTCATATAGATCTTTTGCCCGGTCCGGGGCTTCCGCCTGGGTAAAGGAGGGGCGCCGGCCTTTTCTGCAGTCGCCGAGAAGGGTGAACTGGGACACCACCAGCAGTTCACCGCCCACATCCTTGAGGGAGAGATTCATCTTTCCCCGGTCATCCTCAAAGATCCTCAGGTTGACGATCTTATCTGCCAGGAAATCGGCATCCTTTTGGGTATCTCCTTTCTGGGCGCCCAGGAGGACAAGGAGACCGTTGCCGATTTCCGAGATCTTTTCCCCGTCCACATCAACCCCGGCCCGGGTTACCCTCTGTACCACCGCCTTCACTGATCTGCTCCTCTTGTGTCATCCTTCATCCATCCACCTTCATCCTTTCAAGGGGCCAGTCCGTATCAAATCCCATGGATTCCAGCAGATCAACGGCCCTTTTCACATTTCCTCCGGCCTGGTCTGCAGAATGGGCGTCGTCCCCCGGCACCATGGGAATGCCGGCCGCCCGGATCTGCTCCATTATGGACCGGGTGGGGTAGGGTTCGTCTTCCCCCCGGGAAAGGGGCCGCAGATTCAGGTCCATGACCAGTCCCAGGCTTTTGATCAAATTCAGGTTCCGGTTGATTTTTTCCTGGATGGAGGGATCAAGGATTCTTTTTTTATAATCGGGATCAAAGATCCGGATCAGATCAAAATGGCCGACGACAAAGGGCTTCAGGGTCTGGATCATCTCAAACTGGCAGTCAAAGTAATCCCTGTACATGGCCTCGATCCCGCCGTATTCCTCTGCAAGACCATTGTAGATCTCCCGGGAAAAGTCAATGCATCGGCCCTTGAGATGGTGGACCGATCCCACAATATAATCGGGCCGGAACCTCTGGATCAGGTCCCTGACCTGGTCTGGATATCCGTGCCAGACCTCGGTTTCCATTCCTCTGAAGATCCGGATTTCAGATCCGTACTTTTCCTTTAGGCGGTCCAGGGTTTCAAAATACCGGAGAAAGCGCTGCCGGATATCCCGGGCCGTGAGACCGGCTTTGATTTCTTCGGGAAAGAGAAAATGATCTTCCAGGGGGGGGATATGCTCGCTGATCCCCACCTGCTTGAAGCCTTTTTTTATGTACGCCTGGACAATCTCTTCCAGGCGGTCCCGGGCATGGTTGCAGAACTCTCCGGAGTGCCCGCCGTGGAGGGATATGAGCTTTGTATTTTCCATGGATCGTTTTTATCATCAAACCCCGGCTGAAATCAAATGAAAGAAGTCAGAGTCTCTGGATAATGTAGAGGAACATGGGAAGCCGGCTGGCCGCCTTTATCCGGTAAAAATCGTAGAGCATCTCCCTGGAGGGGCTGCCGAATTTCAGGGGGGATAGATAGATGCTTCCCTTGGGTGTGGTCCGGGGCAGGCTTTCCCTGACCAGGTCGAGCATGGCCCGGGTATGGGATTGGGGCAGGCCGGGATCCGTGACAAAATTGCCGGTGATTTCCAGATCCGGATACTTCCGGTTGATGTCCCGGGCCCGGTGAAAAGCTTCTTTTACCTGGCGAACCAAGATCGGTTTGCCCAGCCGGTCCAGGGTTTTCTGGTCTGCGGATTCAAACCCGAGGTTGATACAGGTTTCAAAGGGCAGGCCGTTGAGTTTCTCAAAGAGGTCAGGGGAGGCGTTGAGCAGTCCGTCCACACTGCCGAACATATAGAGCCGGGGCCGGCTCATATAGGCATTCTTGAAATCAAACTCTTTGTAGGCCTTTTGGGCGGCAAAGAGGATAAGGTCTGCCGGGGCGCTCAAGGCGTCGTGCTCCCCCAGGAACAGACTGTTGAAGTTAAGAATATCCCGGCTGTAGAGGTTTCTTAGATCCCGGATCTGGTCCAGGATATCCTGTGGGGTTCGAGGGGAGAAGCTTTTCTTGTTTTTGATCCGGCAGAACCGGCACTTATACAGGCATCCGTCGGCAATGGTCAGGGGGATGACGTCATAATCGGAATGCCGGGCATCGGGCGGAAGCACACTGACCCGGGCCCCCGGGATCCGGAACAGGCTGTCGGCCTTGGCCTCCAAAGCTTCCGGGGTGACTTTTTTTATTGCGGCCATCCATTCCCGGGCCCAGCCGGGCATTCCCGGCAGCCCATGGGGAAGCCTTTCCAGAATGTCCGGCCATTCCGAGCATATCCGGTCCACTTCAGGTTCGGCAAAGGGTTTTCCCCCCAGCAGGGAATTGGTCGGGTAGCTTAGGTTGGGCAGGTAGTACTCCCCGATGGCTTCAAACACACCGGCATACCCCCCGGAGGAATAGTAGATCCAGTCGTTTCCCATGGTGCGTTTGAGCCATTCAGAGGGGTGGAGCCAGGTGTCCCGCCTGGACCGACCATGGGTGATCTCGTGGTTCAGGTTGAACTCGAACTCAACCTCCGGGGTTTGAAGCCTTGAAAACAGGCCGTATTTTACCGGATAGCTGAGTTTGGCGTACTCCCGGGTTCCCCGGCAGTAAAGCTCAATGGATAGATCATTGCTTTTAAATTTTTGGCGGGGGTATTGGGGCAGTTTGTCTGGGGTCATGGGCGGGCAGGGACTCAATCATAATATCCTTCAATGGTGATTTCATATTCATCTGTTGACGGATCTTTGATTTCCCTCAGCTTAACACCGAATATGGACTGCCTGATGATCATGGAGGCCTTTTTCCCTTTAATCACCGTATTTTTCTCGACCATGTTTTTTACTTTAATCACCGGCTCAATAAAAGGGGCTTTTTTCCTCTCATTGAGTGAAAAATAATCTTTCCGGATCAAGAGCGCCTCTAATTTTTTTCTGGCTTCGTCAATTTCAGGCTGTTTCTTCTTTATCTTTCTCAGGAGGAATTTTGATCTGGCCCTGTGTTCACTGGAAAATCTTTCTGTTGAATGGATGGCGGCCCTGTACATCTTGGAAATGTCCTTCAATTCTCCGGCCAGGTATGCCTTTGAATCTTCAGGTCCCAGGTCCCGGATCCGGTTCAATATCATTTTCATATATTCCAGGTCATCATGGGTAGGGAAAGAGACCTTATCCTCTGTTTTGGTTTGGGCCTGCAGGGCCAGGGCCTTGATTTTTTCTTCAACCTGTTCAGGCCCCTGGTCATCCCAGAGTTTGAGGAGATGGTTGATTGCCTCCTGCTGATTTAGATATTCATCCTGGATCTGGATTTTTTCCTGGAGTTTGGCTTTCAGCCCGTCCAGTTCCTCTTCACATTGGAGTTTTTTCAACAAAGCCTTTTGTTCATCGATCCGATTCTCCAGGGCCTCATTCCGGATATCCGGGATGACCCCGATCTGCAGGACGGACGGATTTCCGGGATGGGAATAGACGTTCTTAATGACAATGTCCTGGAGTGCAAAGACCTCGCATGAGGTCAGGTCTGATTTGGGTGCTGTAACCCCTTTGGCGGTGGCTATTTTAGCGTTGGTGATGTGTTTGCTTACAAGGACATTGCCCCCGCTTTGGACCTGGGTCCGGTATCCTGAGGCGCCCCTGCCTTTGCTTTCCATGCCGATGCATCCCTTGACTTCCACATGTCCCGTGGTGGTGACTTTGCCGAGAACATTCCCGGAAACAAATAGGTCATGGCAGGTAATGGTTCCGGTGTTTTCAATGTTTCCCTCAACGTTCAGATTGGCATTGTCATAGGTGTCCTTGGTATCTGATGTGATATGCCCTGAAACGGTTCTGACGGGACGGGTTTGCCCCACAGAGGTGACAAAAAGACTTCTGTTCTTAAACAGGGTCGGTCTGCCGTCCTTGTCGGCCAGAAATTCCAGGTCCTTGCGCACCACTCCTTCCCCACAGCCCAGGGAAAGAAATTTGGGCTCCACAGGGACAATGGGGTGTCCCAGGACATCCTTGCCCGGCTTTCCGAATTCATGGGGGGTGATTCTGGCCAGAACCTCGCCTTTTTTAACAGTGGGAATGCTTTCATCCCCGGTATCAAAGAAAAATTCAACAACCTCATCCCTGGACGGGCTGGGAAGGATTCCCCGGGCCAGCGTAAGACTTGCCCCGGGCTCTGAATCGTTTAAAAAGCCCTCTATCAGTTTGTCATCACACAGGCCGAATTGGATTCCGTTCAATTTCAACCAATTATGAAACAGGGTGAGATCGATTTTTTCAAATGAGACTTTTGTCCGGTGTAAAACAGCCTCCATTTTATTTTCAGACACGTTGAGCCGGAACAGTTCGTTGAGCCGTTTATTTGTTTTTACCTCGGAGGTGTACTGGGAAATGGCCTTCTCAAGGGAGAGTCTTTTGGTTTCAAGTTCTCTTTGTATTTTTAAGATGCCCAGAACTTCATCCCTGGGAATTTTAAAAAGGTCCTGAAAAATTTCACCAAGATACCTTTTTTTCTGTCCGGATCTTTCATCCTGGTTCTGGACGTTCAGGGCCTGGTTCAACTGGTCCACGGAGATCAGTCCTTTTTTTACGGCAATGGCACCAAACCTCATCTTGATGGTCATCTTCTCCATTTCCGAAGTCGCAATATCATTCATGGCCTGTTCCAGAAGGTGATCCTGGACCCGGTCCTGGGTCAGCAGTATCGCTGTTTTGTCGGCCAGGCTGATCTCTTCATTCTCCAGCAGGATATCCCCGATTTTTTTGCTTTCCCGGGTTTTTTGGAAATAGTTGTTTTGAATATCAAGGGCTTTTTCAACGGCTTCGGAATTTACAAATCGGTTGTTTACGCCGATCTCCCCGAATCGTTTATCCAGCATTTTAATCCTGAGATGATCCTTGATGGTAAACAGGAAGTCGATCTCTTCCAAAGAAAGGATCTTTTCTTCCGTGAAGATGTTGGTAACCGGGTAATCGGGGTTTTCCTGGTACTTCTCGATAAGACGGGATAAAATTTCCTGTTCCTGGTCAACAGTGATCAGCCGGCATTTAACAGCCAGTCCAATGAGGTTTTGATTCTCTTTTTTAATGTCAATCCTGGCGGTCATACTTTAGAAACTACCTTAATTATTGTTTAATCGGTTTAAGACAGATGGAATATCCCCTGCTTTCTACCGTTTAATCACAACCCCCCTGCATGCCGGATGAGTTTCACATCCAGATAAATTACGTAAAAATACATGAAAAAAATAGATAATGCAAAGAAACATTGGATGGGAAGCCGGGAACCCTCCCTGAAGTTGACAAAAAACAGGGAGAAACATATTCTTTCCCAGGAAGGATAAAGAATGTTTTTGTCGGGAAAGGCCAAAAGGGGGGAGCGATGAAGGATAAAAATCTTGACCGGATCGGGGTCCATAAGGGAGACATCACCCTGATGGAGGTGGACGCCATTGTCAATGCAGCCAATTCAAGTCTTGTGGGGGGCGGGGGCGTGGACGGGGCCATTCACCGGGCCGCCGGTCCCGGGCTCCTGGAAGAGTGCAGGGGCCTGGGGGAATGCCCCGCCGGGGAAGCCCGGATCACCAGCGGCCACAATCTCAAGGCCAGGTATGTGATCCACACGGTGGGCCCGATTTACAGCAACTCCGCCCAAGATCCTGTTCTGCTGGCCGGCTGCTATGAAAACAGCTTCAGGCTGGCCCTGGAAAAAGAGATCCAGACAATTGCGTTTCCAGCCATCTCCTGCGGGGTCTACGGATATCCCATCGGGGATGCCTGTAAAATTGCCCTGGAGACCACCAGGGATTTTCTGGAAAAGAATGAAGCCCTTGAACAGGTTATTTTTGTGCTCTTTTCCGACCCCTATCTAAAGGTATATGAAAAAGAACTACATGAACTTTATGCCAAGCAATCCTAAGGATAGGGCTGCCGTAAAACAATATGCTGAAATCGTTGAACGAAGCAAAGGATGGAACCTGTTTTGAAAATTTTGTTCCTTGAGCCGTTTTTCGGAGGGTCCCACAAAGATTTCGCCCTGGGGTTCAAGGAATCTTCCGTTCATGAAGTCGATCTTTTGACCCTGCCTCCCCGGTTCTGGAAATGGCGGATGCGGGGGGCCGCCCTCGCCCTTTTAGATCAGATCGGCAACCCTGGCGACTACGATCTGATCTTTGCCACAGATATGCTGGATCTGGCCGACTTTAAGGCCCTGGGCGGGAAAAATCTACCCCCTGTGGTGCTCTATTTCCATGAGAATCAGCTCTCCTACCCCTTGGGCCCCCATGAAAAACGGGACTTTCATCTCGGGTTTACCAATATCATTTCCGCCCATGCCGCAGACGGCCTGCTTTTTAACTCCCAATTTCACCTCAATGATTTTATGAAGGCCGCCCGGCAACTGGTCAAGCAGATGCCGGACTTCAGGCCGGTCCGGGTTCTGGATAAAATTGAGCAAAAGGCCCGGATCCTTTATCCCGGATGCCGGTTTCCGGCGCACATCGGCGGGGCTGCCTCCCTTCCTTCTGAACCGCCTTTGATCGTCTGGAACCATAGGTGGGAGTACGATAAGGATCCCGAGACATTTTTTGCAGCCATTGGAAAACTCAAGCAGGCAGAGATCCCCTTTTCCCTGGCCGTGCTGGGGGAGCAGTACGAAATTGTCCCAAAGGTCTTTGAACAGGCCCGCCAGGAATTCAAAGATGAGATCCTGGCCTGGGGATATGTTGACTCCAGGAAGGAGTATGAATCCTGGCTGGGAAAGGGACGGGTGGTGGTCAGCACGGCCATCCAGGAAAATTTCGGCATATCGGTTATGGAGGCCGTGAGGTTCGGCTGTTTTCCCCTGCTTCCCAAACGCCTCTCCTATCCGGAACTTATCCCGGAGAAATTTCATGGGAAAGTCTTTTACAGATCCGGCGACGATTTTTTTAAAAAATTAAAAGAGTTACTCTTACATCCGGAAGGGCTTGCCCGGGAAGGCCGGGAGTTATCCGATTCTGCCGGCCGGTTCTCCTGGGAAATTATGGGCAGAGAATATGATAAGGCCCTGATTCAATATGCCAATTTAACTTGACACAGCCAATTTAAATCTTTAAAGTCATTCTTTTGCCAAGGAAGTAACGGATTTTATCAGTGCCCACGTTTTGAGCTTTGCAATTCCTAGACATTCCGGACAAAAAACCAAAACCCGTAAAAATAGATCCGCAAAACCCCCAAGGGTGGATTTGCGGGGAGTTATTTTTACAAATTAGATTTTATTTGGAACGATACAATTTGGAAGTATACAATGCAGCTTTCACAACAGCAGATTGATTATTGTATGGAGTGCGGGGTCTGTACGGGGTCCTGTCCCGTGGCCATGGATCTTCCGGGGTTCTCCCCCAGGCAGATGATTAAGCGGAGCATGAAGGATCCGGAAGGAGACATCCTGGACAGCCCGGACATATGGGCCTGTCTCAGCTGCTCCCGCTGTTCGGACCGGTGTCCCGTTGAAATCGATTTTCCCGGATTTATCCGGAGCCTAAGGGCCAGGGCCCAAAAAAGAGGCAACCGCCCGGTCTTGAGTCACCACGGCATGTTCCAGACCCTTACCCGGCTCCAGACCGCCACCACCCGGCAGAACCGGATTCAATGGGCTGAAGAGGCCGGAAAGACAGGCCAGACCGGGGAGTACTTTTATTTTGCGGGCTGTATTGCCTACTATGACGTTGCCTTTCAATACCTTGATCTGAACATGATCGAGACGGCAAAGAACAATTTGAGGCTGCTCAACGCCCTGGGCATTGAACCGGTGGTCAGCAACGACGAATGCTGCTGCGGTCACGATGCCTATTGGAACGGAGACGAAAAGACCCTGGAAACCCTGGCCCGGAAAAACCTTGAAGTCATCCGGGCTTCCGGGGCCAAAACCGTTATATTCGGATGTCCCGAGGGGTATGCCATGTTCAGGGAGGTTTACCCTGACTTCCTGGGTCCCCTCGATTTTGACATCGTCCATATCACCCAATTTTTAGCGGACCGGCTGCCTGACTCCGGCCTGGAGTTCCAAGCCGGAGCCCTGGACCGGGTCACCTTCCAGGATCCCTGCCGTCTGGGCAGGAGATCCGGGATTTATGAAGCCCCGAGACAGGCGATCCAGCAGGTGAGCGGAGTGGAACTTGCCGAGATGGAACACAATAGAGAAAATGCCGTCTGCTGCGGCACCACCGGCTGGATGCAATGTTCTTCCTGTTCCAAGGCCATGCAGATCCAGCGTCTTAAAGAGGCGGAAACCGTTGGGGCCCAGGCCATAATCACGGCCTGTCCCAAATGCCAGATCCATCTGACCTGTGCCCGGAAAAACACAGACCATGACATAAAAATTATCGATCTTGCCTCCTTTTTAACGGACCACCTGGTCCAGGGGCAGGGAGTGAAGACCCATCAGGAGGTTATGAATGGGAAATAAAAAAACAATTCAGGGTTCGGTACTGGTGGTCGGCTCGGGAATTGCCGGAATGCAGGCAGCCCTGGACCTGGCGGATTCGGGATTCCAGGTCCATCTGGTGGAAAAAAAGGCTTCCATCGGCGGGGTCATGGCCCAGCTGGACAAGACCTTTCCCACCAACGACTGTGCCATGTGAGTGATCTCACCCAAACTGGTCGAGGTCGGCCGGCACCTGAACATTCATTTGCACACCCTTTCCCAGGTTGAATCCATAGAGGGTGACCCGGGAAATTTTACCGTTGTTGTCAAACAATCCCCCAGATATGTGGATATGGACAAGTGCATTGCCTGCGGGGAATGCACCAAAAAGTGTCCGGGCAAGGCAGAGGATACCTTTAACGAGGGCCTGGTCAAGCGCAAAGCCATCTATGTGGACTATCCCCAGGCCGTTCCCTTAAAGTACGCCATTGATCCGGAACGCTGCCTGAAGCTGCTCAAGGACAAATGCGGCACCTGTGCCCGGGTCTGTCCCACCGGAGCCATCAATTACGAAGACCGGGAAGAAACAGTCACCCTGAATGTAGGGTCCGTGATCATGGCTGCCGGGTTCCAGCCCTATGACCCCTCCGGCCTGGACAACTACCAGTACAAAGCCTTTCCCAATGTGGTCACCAGCATCGAGTACGAGCGGATCCTCTCGGCCGGCGGTCCCACGGGCGGCCATATCGAGTGTGCTCCGGATAAAAGAGCCCCCAAAAAAATCGCCTGGCTCCAGTGTGTGGGATCCAGGGACCAGAACAAATGCGGAAACGGATACTGCTCATCGGTCTGCTGCATGTATGCGGTCAAGGAAGCCATGATGACCCGGGACCATGTGGAAGGGGAATTCCAGGCATCTGTCTTTCTCATGGACATGAGAACCTATGGCAAGGACTTTGAGAAGTACTATGAGCGGGCCAAGAGCGAAGGGGTCAGGTTTGTGCGATCCCGGATCCATACCATCACGGAAAACGAGGACAAGAGCCTCAACTGTATCTATGTGACCGAAGACGGTCAGAACATCGAAGAGGTCTTTGACATGGTGGTCCTGTCCGTGGGCATGGAAACACCAAAGGATCTGGCCAAGGCCGTGGCAGACATGGGCATCACCCTGGATTCCAACCGGTTTGTGGAGACCAGCAGTTTCTCGCCTGTGGCCTCCAGCAGAAAAGGCATCTACGTATGCGGAGCCCTCCAGGAGCCCAAGGATATCCCCCTCTCGGTCATGGAAGCCTCTGCCGCAGCCTGTGATGCCGGCGCAAGTCTTTCCCCGGCCCGGGGAAGTCTGACCCGGACCAAGACCTATCCCGATGAAAAGGCCGTGGGGGAGGAGCTTCCCCGCATCGGGGTCTTTGTCTGCAATTGCGGCACCAATATCGGCGGGGTCGTGGACGTACCGGCCGTGGCCGAATATGCAAAGGGTCTGCCCCATGTGGCCTACGTGGAAGAGAACATGTTTACCTGTTCCCAGGATACCCAGGACAAGCTCAAGCAGGTGATCGCCGACAACAACCTCAACCGGATCGTCATTGCCGCCTGTACCCCGAGGACCCATGAACCCCTGTTCCAGGAGACCCTGAAGGATGCGGGCCTGAACAAGTATCTGGTTGAGATGGCCAATATCCGGAACCAATGTTCCTGGGTTCACTCCAAGGAGCCTGAGCTGGCCACCCAAAAGTCCAAGGACCTGGTCAGAATTGCCGCGGCCAAGGCCTCCCTCATGAGCCCCCTGGCCCAGCCCGAGGTGGGGATCACCCAGAAGGGCCTGGTCATCGGCGGGGGCGTGGCCGGAATGACCGCAGCCCTGAGCCTGGCAGATCAGGGATTTCACACCTATCTGGTGGAACAGGGGCAGGACCTGGGAGGCCATGCCCTGAACCTGGATCATACCTGGAAGGGTGAGCCCATAGCCGAAAACGTAAAACAAATGGCAGACCAGATAGAGGCCCATGACTCCATTGAGGTGCTGACCCGGTCAATGATCACCCAGACCAGCGGATTCGTGGGCAACTTCAAAACCACAGTCCAGACAGAGGATCCCGGCGGTTCCAGAGAAAAAGTCCTGGACCACGGTGCCGTGATCATTGCCACCGGCGCCAGGGCCAGCCGGCCCGATGAGTACCTCTACGGAACAGACCCCCGGGTCTATACCCACACAGACCTGGACCGGGCCCTGGCCGGCAGGGAGGTTCTTCCGGAAAAGACGGGATCCGCCGTGTTCATCCAGTGCGTGGGATCCAGGGAACCTTCCCGCCCCTATTGCTCCAAGGTCTGCTGCACCCATTCCATAAAGACGGCCATCAAATTAAAAGATGCCAACCCGGATATGGACATCTATATCCTCTACCGGGACATCCGGACATATGGCCAGCGGGAGACCCTGTACCGGGAAGCCCGGGACAAAGGGATTCTGTTCATCCGGTTTGACTTGGCAGAAAAACCCGTGGTCACGGCCGGGGAAGAGGGACTTTCCATCCGGGTCAGGGAGCCGATCCTGGGAATGGATCTGAATATTGAGGCGGATTTCCTGGTTCTGGCCTCGGCCATAGAGGCCCCGGGCAATGAGGATCTGGCCCGGCTGTTCAAGCTGACCCTCAACGATGAGGGATTTTTCATGGAAGCCCATGCCAAGCTTCGGCCCGTGGATTTTTCCACGGACGGGATCTTCCTCTGCGGCATGGCCCACTATCCCAAACCCGTGGAAGAGAGCGTGGCCCAGGCCAAGGCGGCCGCTTCCCGGGCCACCGTGGTTCTGTCCAAGCAGAGCGTCACCGTGGACGGGGTGGTCTCCAGGGTCAATGAGGCCATGTGCCGGGGATGCGGCGCCTGTGAAGAGGCCTGTCCCTTTGGTGCCGTTGAGGTGTTTGAAGATGAAAGGGGCGTGAAGCTGGCCCGGGTTCAGCAGGCCCTGTGCAAGGGATGTGCGGCCTGTTCCTCAGCCTGTCCCACCGGAGCGGCCGGTGTGTACCACTATAACAGCGAAGTCATGGCCATGATAGATGCGGCACTGCCCAATTAATAATGAATAAGTAAGGAAGTTCTGATGAGCGATAATTTTGAACCCCGGATCATCACCTTTGCCTGCAATTGGTGCTCCTACTCGGCAGCAGATCTGGCCGGAGTGAGCCGGTTTCAGTACCCGCCCAATATGAGGATCATACGGGTCATGTGCTCGGGCGGCATCACCCCCAACTATATTCTCAGTGCCTTTGAGAAGGGAGCGGACGGGATCCTGGTCTCGGGCTGACATATCGGAGACTGCCATTACCTGGACGGTAATGTGAAAGCCACCAAGACCTTTGAGATGACCCGGAAATTGATAGAGCTTCTGGGCATTGACACCCAGAGGGTGAGGCTGGAATGGATCTCATCGGCAGAGGGCAATAAATTTGCCGATGTGGCCAATGAGTTTACTCAAAAAATTAAAGAACTGGGCCCGGCAAATATCAAGGCAAGCCCTCAAGTTGCTTAAATAATAGTATAAAGAGAGAATCTGAGCTTGAACGAGAACTTACTCAACAAGGCGCAAGAAAATGTGAACCCGGAGCGTACTCTTGTGCGTGGGGCCCGATCATACGATTGGGTAAATTTTTAAAGCGATCCAGTAGATGGGTGAGTTGTCGTCCAAGCATAGTATAGGAGGTAGATTGTGACTGAAAATATCCTTGTTCTCGGCGGCGGTATTGCCGGGATCCAGTCCTCTTTGGATCTGGCGGAAATGGGATTCAAGGTTCACCTGGTGGAGCGGCTCCCCTCCATTGGCGGGAAAATGGCCCAGTTGGACAAGACCTTTCCCACCAATGACTGTGCCATCTGAATCCTGTCGCCCAAGATGCTGGATGTCGGTCGACATCCCAATATAGAGTTGATGGCTTACAGCGAGCTTGTTGAGCTCAGCGGTAAGGCCGGGGATTTTACGGCAAAGGTTCTGAAGAAGGCCAGATATGTGGATGCGGACAAGTGCACGGGCTGTGGTGCCTGCACCGAGGTCTGCCCCACCCCTGTGCCGGACCTCTACAATGAAGGCCATGCAGAAAGAAAGGCCATCTATTCCTGGTTTGCCCAGGGCATCCCCTCCACCCATGCCATTGACCCGGACCACTGCCGGATCCTGACAGGCAAGAAGTGCGGGATCTGTGCCAAGAAATGCGAGGCCAAGGCCATTAATTTTGACCAGACCGAAGAGCAGGTGGAGCTGAACGTGGCAGCGGTTGTGCTGGCAACGGGGTATGATATTTTCGACCCGGTCCGGATGCCGGAGTACAGATACGCCCAGCTGGACAATGTGATCACGGCCATGGAATTTGAGCGGTTTCTCTCTGCCTCGGGCCCCACGGAAGGGCATATCTACCGGCCTTCGGACCGGAAGCTCAAAGCGGAAAAAGCGGATATGGACAAGAAAATGGCCAAGCTGACCAAGACCCTGAACCGGTTTGAGAAAAAACACGGGATGAGTTCTGCTGATTTTTTACAGGGGCTGGCCGATAAATCCCTGGCTGAAAAGGACGACCTGGCCAAAGATTCGAAAAGCTGGGCTTCCAAAGCCCGGGATTACCAGGCCATGGACAACCAGTTCAAGGCCCTGGAGAAAAAGGTGGGCGCCGTAACCACGGCCAAGAAGCTGGCCTTTATCCAGTGCGTGGGATCCAGGGACTTACGCTTCTATCCTTTCTGCTCCGGGTATTGCTGCATGCATTCCATCAAGGAGGCCATCATTGCCCATGAGCATGATAACGACACGGAATCGGTCATCTTCGGCATGGATATCCGGGCCGTGGGCAAGGGGTTTGAGGAGTACAAGATCCGGGGGGGCAATTCCTCAAGGATCGCCTATAAACGGTCCCGGGTGGCTGAGATCACAAAAGGGGAAAATGAGTCTCCGGTCCTGATCTACGAGGACACCCATCTCCAGAAGGTGGTCAGGGAAAGCTATGACCTGGTGGTTCTGGCCACGGCCTGCGCTCCGGTCAAAAATACGGACAGGGTGGCCCAGACCCTGGGGGTTGAGCTGGACGCATTCGGATTCTTCAAGACCGATCCTGCCCAGCCCCTGGATACCACCCGGGAGGGAATCTTTGTCTGCGGCTGTGCCCACAGTCCCATGGATATCCCGGAATCCGTGGCCCAGGCAAGCTCTGCCGCTGCCCGGGCCGCCCAGACCGTGATGAAACATAAATCCCGGAAGGCGTCATAAGGGGGACCGCCGCAATGATCAAAGAGAATTTAAAATCCTATGAAGAACCCCGCATCGGGGTGTTTGTCTGTGACTGCGGATCCAATATCGCCGGCCACCTGGACTGCTCCGATGTGACCGAGTATGCCTCAACCCTGCCCCATGTGGTCTATGCCAAGGAAAACCTGTATACCTGTTCGGAATCCGGGATCGTGGAGATCAAGAAAGCCATCACGGAACAGAACCTGAACCGGGTTCTGGTGGCCTCCTGTTCTCCCAGAACCCATCATCCCCTGTTTTCCAGTTCCTGTGCAGAAGCCGGCCTTAATCCCTATCTGTTTGAAATGGTCAATATCCGGGACCAGTGTTCCTGGGTTCACATGGGCAAAAGAGAGGATGCCACTGAAAAGGCCAAATACCTGATCCGCATGGGCGTGGCCAAGGCCGCCGGTCTGGAGCCCCAGGAGGAAATCGAATCCTCCCTGATCCGGAAGATTCTGGTGATCGGAGGCGGCGTGGCAGGGCTTTCCGCGGCCCAGGCCCTGGCAGATATGGAACTGGATGTCATTCTGGTGGAAAAGAGCGGGAACTTCGGGGGACTGCTTCAATCCGTGGGGACCCTGGATACCGGGGAAACGGCCCGGGACTTCCTGGACAGGATCATTCAGGATGTAAAATCCCGTTCCAATATCACCTGCCATACCGGAGCCCGGGTAAAATCCACAGGAGGGTACATCGGCAACTATGAGGTGAAATTAGAGACAGACCAGGGCGAAATCACCGAGAAAATCGGATCCATGGTGGTGGCAACCGGGGCGGTTCCCCTGATTCCGGAAGGGATTTTCGGGTATGGTGATCCCGGCGTGATCTCTCTTATGGAACTGGAACAGAACCTGAAGAACAACTCTCTGGACCAGGCCGGATTCAAGGGAAGGCGCATGGTCTTTATTCAGTGCGCCGGGGCCAGGACCGAGAAAAAGGAGTACTGCTCCAGGATCTGCTGCATGACCGCCGTGAAAAACGCCATGGCCGTCAAGGAGAAATATCCCCTGGCCGATGTCCGGGTGCTCTATCGGGACATGCAGATGTACGGCACCCATAAGGAGCAGATGCTCTGGGATGCCCGGGGAAAGGGAGTGAGATTTGATGTCTATTCCCCTGAGAATCCACCCAGGGTTGAAAACGGGAAGGTCTCTTTTTTCCAGGCTGTGACCGGGGAAACCCTTGAGCTGGATACGGATCTGGTGGTTTTGTCCACACCGCTGGTGCCCCGGAAAGATGCCGGGCAGCTGGCCAATATGCTTAGGGTGCCCACGGACCAGAACGGATTTTTTCTGGAAGCCCATGCCAAGCTCAGACCCCTGGATTTTGCAGCAGACGGCATCTTTGTCGCCGGCTCGGGCCGGTATCCGGCCACGTCCACGGAGGCCCGGACCCAGGGAATCGGTGTGGCGGCAAGGGTGGCGGCCATCCTGTTCAAGGAAAAACTGGTCAAAAGCGCCATCGTGGCCCAGATCAACCCGGACTCCTGTGTCGGCTGTCTTGCCTGCCTGCCCATGTGTCCCTACGGGGCCATTTCCTTTAACCGGGAAAAACGGATCTGTGAGGTCAATGAGATCCTGTGCAAGGGCTGCGGCAACTGTGCTGCCACCTGTCCCTCCCACTCGGCCCAGCTGAGGGGGTATAAGCCGGAGCAACTGCTGGCACAGATAGGGGCCGCCTAGGATGTTTGGACGAGAATACACCCATCTGCGGCGTTGCTGCAGAATTTTAAGATCCTCACGTACTTTTCGTAAGCTCCGGTCTTAAAATTCTTTGCGCCTTGCACCCGGGCAAATTCTCATCCAAACTGGGAGAACCAGATATATAGTTGAAGAAAAGTGTAAGGAGAACAGTATTTGAGGGAGAGAGGGATGATGAAAGAGGCCGGGACAAAAACTGTTCCCGCCGTTCCCGCGGATAGCTGTTTTGCTTTTTTAACAAAGGAATAAAATAAATGAGTAACGAAAATTTCGAACCCAATATCATCTGCTTTCTTTGCACCTGGTGAGCGTACGCCGCTGCTGACCTGGCTGGGGTTAGTCGTATGCAGTACCCGTCAAATATCCGCATCATCCGGGTGATGTGTTCGGGAAGCGTGTCTCCCCACCATGTGCTCCGGGCCTTCCAGCAGGGGGTCGACGGGGTGTTTGTGGGTGGCTGACATCTAAGCGAATGCAATTACCTGTACGGTAATTATTCTACGGAAAAGCGGGTCAAGGTTCTGTCCCAGATGCTGGACTTTACCGGAATTGAAAAAGAGCGCCTCAGGGCACGGTGGGTCTCTTCGGCCGAAGCACCGGAGTTCGTGGAAGAGGTAAACTCCTTTATCGATACTTTGAAAAAATTGGGTCCGTCGCCTTTGAAATCAGGAGCGGCAAAGACAGAGAGAACAGCATGATGGAAACCATAAAAGAGCGTGTGGCTCAGCTTTTGAGCGAAAAAAAGATTGCCGGTTTTGTGGGACTGATCGAGAAGAACGGCCATGTGGCTCCCCATCTGTTCCGGGATCCGGACGACCTTACCGGTTTCAGCCTGGGAGACCGGGAAAAGGCCGGGGATGCCCGCTACCCTCTGAACCGGGTTCTGGTGACCCTGGCCAGGGCCTATCCCGATGAAGTGTTCGGGGTCCTGGTCCGGGGGTGTGACGAGCGGGGGCTTTTCGGGCTTTTTCGTCTGAATCAGCTTGAGGAAGACAAGGTGACGGCCGTGGGCCTGGGATGCCCCCCGGATCTGGCCAAGGCCTGTGAATGCAGAAAACCCTTTCCCGAGGTCCTGGTGGCAGGCGGTGAAACCTCTGCCATTGAGCCTGCAAAACTGGATGAGATGGAAGGCATGGATCTGGATAAACGATTTGATTTCTGGACCGCCCAGTTTGGCAAATGTATAAAGTGCTACGGGTGCAGGGATGTCTGCCCCATGTGCTTCTGCAAAGAGTGCAGCCTGGAATGTGAGGACCTGGTATCCAAGGGGGACCTGCCCGTGGATATCCCGGTATTCCACCTGACCCGGGCCATGCACATGGCAGACCGGTGTGTGGATTGCGGCCTCTGCGATGAAGCCTGTCCTTCGGATATCCCGTTGCGGCTCCTGTACAAGAAAACCGCCAGGATCATGAATGCCGAGTTCGGGTTTACCTCGGGGCTGAAAAAAGGTGAAAAATCTCCCCTGTCCATCATGGGACCCGATAATTGATAATTGAGAATGGATAATTGAGAATTATGGAATATCAAACGACCCTGACCACCTGCACCTATTGCGGCTGCGGGTGTAATCTATTCCTGGAGAGCCTGGACGGAAAACTCACAGGCACCATCCCCTGCAAGACCAGTCCGGTGAACGAGGGCAGGCTCTGTATCAAGGGCTGGAACGTCCACCAATTTGTCCAGAGTGAAAAACGCCTTAAACGTCCCATGATCCGAAAAGACGGGGAACTTACGGAAGTGGACTGGGAAGAGGCCCTGAACTACACGGCCGACCGGTTCAAGGCCATCCATAAGGAAGGGGGCGGTGACGCCTTTGGATTTTTCGCCTCTGCCAAGGTGACCAACGAAGAGAACTTTCTCATGCAGAAGCTGGCCCGGGCAGGGCTTGGAACCAACAACGTCGATCACTGCGCCCGGCTGTGACATTCTTCCACTGTGGCAGGTCTTGCCGCAGCATTTGGAAGCGGTGCCATGACAAACGGCGTGGCCGAGCTTGAAAACACCGACGCCATCTTCATCATCGGATCCAACACGGCCACGGCCCATCCCCTGGTGGCCACCCGGATCTTCCGGGCCCTGGAAAACGGGGCGAAACTTGTGGTGGCCGATCCCCGGAAAAATCAGATAGCCGGATTTGCAGACCTCTATGTCCGCCACAAACCCGGGACCGACGTGGCCCTGCTCAACGGGATCATGAAGAAGATCCTGGACAAGGGACTGGAAGACAAGGCCTTTATTGAGTCCAATACCGAGGGATTCGGTGATTTTCAGAAATTGATTCAATCCGTTGACCTGGAAGCATGCTCCGCCATCACCGGGGTATCTGTTGCCGATATGGAAAGAGTCGCTGAAATTTACGGCCAGGCCGGAACCGCATCCATCATCTACTGCATGGGTATCACCCAGCACACCAACGGGGTGGACAATGTAAAATCTCTGGCCAACCTGGCCATGCTCACGGGCAACCTGGGCAAGCCCGGGTCCGGTGTGAACCCTTTGCGGGGTCAGAACAATGTCCAGGGCGCCTGCGACATGGGCGGCCTGCCCAATGTATTCACCGGATACCAGCCCGTGACCCTGGGGGAGGCATCCAAAAAGTTTGCCCGGGCCTGGGGCGTGGATGAACTGCCCACCAACATCGGACTGACCATCCCGGAGATGCTGACCGCCATAGAAGAGGAAAAGCTCAAGGCCCTGTGGATCATGGGGGAAAACCCCGTGGTTTCCGATCCCGATGCCGGCCATGTGGTCAAGGCCCTTGAAAAGGTGGATTTCCTGGTGGTCCAGGATATCTTCCTCACCCCCACGGCCAGGCTGGCCGATGTGGTCCTGCCCGGTGCATCCTTTGCGGAAAAGGACGGAACCTTCGTGAATACGGAGCGGCGGGTGACCCGGGTGAGAAAGGCTGTGGAGCCGGTGGGGGATTCCCGGCCCGACTGGGTGATCATCCAGGAGATCTCCAACCGCCTGGGCCTTGCCATGGAGTACGGATCCCCGGAAGAGATCTTCAATGAAATCGCTTCCCTGACTCCCTCCTATGCCGGCATCCGCTATGACCGCCTGGAGGGGGAGGGCATCCAATGGCCCTGTCCGGCTCCGGGCCATCCGGGCACCCCGTTCCTGCACAAGGACGGGAAGTTCACCCGGGGCAAGGGACTCTTCCATGCCGTTTCCCACAAGGGACCGGCCGAACAGGTGGATGAAGAATATCCCTTCTGGATGACCACGGGACGGGTCTATGCCCACTACCATACCGGTACCATGACCCGGAACTCGGCGGCCCTGGATTTCGAGATTTCCGAAGGATCCCTTGAAATTCATCCCGATGATGCGGCGGCCATGGATGTCTGTGACGGCCAACCGGTAAAGGTGGCCTCAAGAAGAGGGGAGATTACCACCCGGATCATGGTTACGGAGCGGGTGGAAAAAGGCGTGGTATTCATGCCCTTTCATTTTGAGGAGGCCAATGTGAACAAACTCACCAATCCGGCCTTTGATCCCATTGCCAAGATTCCCGAATTCAAGGTCTGTGCAGTGAGAATTGAAAAAGCCTGACCCGTTTAAAAAATGAACTTAGAGGCGGCCCGGAATTTTTCCGGGCCGTTTTTTTTGGAATCCTGGGCCATCCCCATGGAAAAAAGCCGGCTTCACCCCCCCCTTTGTTTGGAAAGCTCATCTCTTTATTGAAATCAGCTTCATCAAACTTTTTCTTCCCCGAAGAGTTGTATTTTAGCATAAAGTATGAAAATAGTTTCCCAGAACTGACTGAAATCCTTTCTTGGGAGCCCGGCCGAACCGGTCTGGGCTTTTGGGAAGGACGGGCTGTAAAGCTTGACGGTCAAGTGTTTTGGAGGATCAATTCTTTACATTGATCCAATTTGGTGCTAATTTATACTTTCTTAGCACGAGTATACATCATCAAAGGAGTATGATTTAATGGGTGCGGCACCAGACTACATTGATGACGGCAGCTCTTTTTTTCCCATCGATCCCCTGTCCATTAATCCGGAATCCCTGGCAGATTTCATGCTGTATGAGAGGTTTGACCTGGACAAGGGGAACTTTCGGTTCCGCTGCCTCCTGAAGGACACCGCAGACGTTCCCAAGGAAAGACTGATCCGGCTTCTTCAGTCCTGGGATGTGGTCTATGTCCACCGCAGACAACGGGCAAACTATATCAAATATGCCGAGGACAATCTGGAGTTCATCCTCAAACATGAAGATATTGATGAGAAGAAAAAGAGTCTCACCCTGATCAACCTGTCCGCCGAAGTGGTCAAGGAAACCCTTTCAGTCAATTTTGCCGTGGCAGGAGACATCGGCCGGGTGGTTGAGAATATAAAAATTCTGATTACAAGGGCGGTTGATTTTATCTCCGGCATTGAATCCTTAAAGGGAATTGCCGAGCTGGTGGGCCATGATTATGAGACCCATACCCATTCCATCAAGGTGGGGTGGCTCACCGCGACCTTTATCAATGCCAACCAGGATCTGTTTCATGTCGAAACAAAGAGTGAACTGCGGGATCTCATGATCCAGGGGGCTGTGGCCGGATTTCTCCATGATATCGGCAAGGTCAAGATTCCCAGGAACGTGATCAACAAAAAGGGAAGGCTGGACAATCTGGAGTATTCCCTGATCCAGGCCCATACCGCCTATTCCGCCAGCCTTCTCTTTGAAAGCGATCTGCCCCATTCCTGTATGCAGACCATTCTCTACCACCATGAAAATGAGGACGGATCCGGCTATCCCTGCGGCCTGTCCAGGGACGCGATTCCGCTCATTGCCAAAATCTGCCATATCGCCGATGTGTTTGACGCCCTGACCTCCAAGCGTTCTTATAAGGAGGCCAAGACCCCTTTTGAGGCATTGACAATCATGACCGGAGAGAACCCCAATTTGGAAATTCTTAAAAAATTCGAGGCCGAAGCCAGAGAGATCCGAAGGTCCCCGGTAACGGCAACGGTCCGGGACGATTATGATAAAAAACTCAAACGCCTCCGGGAAAGGGAGATCATGGAGGAAGAGGCCCGGAAGAGGGTGGAAGCCCGGGTTAAACTCAGGGACAGGGGCATGGCCCACTGTTTTGATAAAGACCTGCTCAGAAGGTTCATCCTCACCATCAATCAGTCTGAAAGCTTTGATCTGTCCGGACTGCTCTGAATCTATTCCGGTTTTAAAAGGTCACTCCCCTCGATTTTGTCATTGGTTCAAGCCGGCTAAAAACTTCATTACCCCGGATAAAGACCAGGCTTGACCCGGGCCTTTATATTTTCTATTGTGGAGAGAGGCTCTTTGCTCTGAAAACCAATACCCCTGACCCATAGGGAGGAGATAACGGATCATGACGGAAAAAGCGTTCCAGGACCATTACGAGAAGACATTTCAGCATTGCTACGGATGCGGCAGCTTAAATCCCCACGGCCATCAGATCAAATCCCATTGGGACGGCGAAGAGAGTGTGGCAAAATTTCTTCCCAAGGAATACCATATTGCGGTCCCCGGTTTCGTATACGGCGGCCTGCTGGCCTCCCTCATTGACTGCCACGGAACCGGCACGGCCGCGGCTGCCTCCTATCGGGCCGAAAACCGGGAAATGGGCACCCAGCCGCCCCTCCGTTTTGTCACGGCCTCATTAAAAGTGGATTATCTTGCCCCCACACCCCTGGGAACGGAACTGGAAATCCGGGGGAAAGTCCTGGAGATTAAAGGAAAAAAAGTGGTGGTCGAGGCAAGGGTTCTGGCAGACGGCAAAGTCTGCGCAAAGGGCAATGTGGTAGCTGTCCGCATGCCGGATTCCATGCTCTTGGAATAACAACATTCTTTTTTCAGGCGGTTTCTTTATCCAGATATAGGGTCTATAACATGGCTTTCTGACCGCCCCCGGATGGGATAATAAAATTTTCTTGACCCTCTCGGGAAAGATTGCCTGGAAACACATTTTCCACAAAAAATGGGTAATTTTTTACATTTATTGTGTAGTTTATGTGTGAATGGTTAAAATCCCTCTTTTCGTATAAAAAAAACAAAGCTGGAGAATCCCTGTCGACAAGGGGTTGTGTCGTTAAAGATATTTCACATTAGAGTTGGAACGTTTTTTGCTAAGTAAGTTTCTTATTTTGCCTGCAATACCTTGAAAATATAAATCAGGATAAAAATGAAAAAGCTTACCTATATTTTTACGATTGTTTTATTCGTTTTCGTTACCCCTATAAATCTTTTCGCCTCAACAATTTATCTCGGCACTTATTCGGGAAATGACCCCGCCAGTCCAAGCGCTGATCTTAGTGCGCTGGAAAATATCGTTTCCCAATTTCTGGGATATACCACCGATACCATTGACCTTGAATTCTATGCAAAAGTCGAATTTCAAGAGACAGAAACCACTGATGGATCCGGAGGGCTTATTCTCTCATATAATATGGATGACGGCGAAAGCAAGTCCGGTACATGGAGCACTGAGGACCTCATAAACCTGTTTAGTGTCAAAGCGGGTAATATGTATGCTCTCTATTGGATAGAGGATGGCGCAAGGTCAGGTGTTTGGGATACTGCTGACGTCGCTGACAAAGGAATTTCTCACTTATCCACCTGGAAAATCACAGAGAATAATCCGCCTGCTATTTATTCAAACCCGGAACCGACGACAATGCTTCTTTTGGGTTTCGGTCTCCTGGGCCTTGCCGGAATCAGTAGAAGAAAAAAATAGACCAGGAACAATCTTGAAAGAAGAGAGAGCCTTGGGCCTCGTTTCAATTTTACCTGGTCTGTGGCAATCCCGGCGCTTCTGTTTTGCCGTGACTTTTATCCCATCCAAGATATATGATACGGCCTATTTCCAGCCCAAACAAATCTTTTATATTTTTTGCAAAGCCCGACTTTTTGATGTACCCTTAATGCCTGGGACCTCTATAATCACAATTTGACCGATTAGATACGGGGACGATCAATTTTTGGATTGTTGCCCTCTGAAACCATAGAAAGGCGAGCCGGGGAATTTACCTTTACGGCTCCAGAGTGACGATTTTTCTTGCCCTCTATCAATGCTTTTTGCTTTGGGGAGGAATTGGGTCAACACTATTTGGGAATTCTATGAAGTTAAGATGAAAATTGCCCCTTTCCAGAGAAAAAAATCAAAGGGACATGCCTCTTATCCTTTTCCCGGCAATCTCCCGTTAAAAGGCAGAATCCTGTTATGGATAATGCCCATAATCCTCCTTGGTTTGCTTTCTTTGTGTTTTGTGGCCTATAAATCTATTGATATCGTTATTGAAAGGGAACTTTCAAACAGCATGTTGATGTCGGTGGGCAAGAGTGCTGAAAGTATTAATCGATGGCTCACCACGATCATGCTTGAGCCTGAGACCATAGCCTCGACTCCAGCGGCGAAATTGATCAATGAAAATTTTCGCGTTTTTGACCTTCAAAATATAAACCGGCATAAGCTTCTCCATGAAAAATATCCAGATATTTTTCAGGATATATATGCTGCCAACAGGAAAGGGGAGTATCACACGGTCCAGCAGAAGGGAACCGAGTTCTCCTTGTTCGTAGGAAACATAGCAAATCGTCCTTATTTTAAATCGATCATGGCCGGCGGCCCGACACAGATTACTCCCCCGCTGATATCAAGAACCACCGGCATCCCGACCATATTTATGGTGGCGCCAATTCTGGATGATGAAAACCGGCCCCAGGGCCTGGTCGGTGCTGGAATTTCTCTAAAGTATATTCAAGAAATAGCACAGGAGTTGAAAGCCGGGAAAACCGGTTATGGTTTTATTATTACCCGGGATGGGACATATATTTATCATCCGGATTCCTCTTATATCATGAAGAAAAAAATTACTGAATTAAAAGCTCCATCAGAGAGGGATTTAGGAAAAAATATGATTTCAGGGGGTTCCGGCATGTACCGGTACGCTCAAAATAAACGGAAAATGGTTGCATTTTATCAGCCCATACCCATCACAAACTGGTCTGTTGCAACGGTTCTTCCGGAGGCTGAATTGTTTGCGCCTGCGATCAAGATGATGAGGCTGTTGATTATAATAACAATCGCTTTTGTGTGTCTGATCGGATCGGCAATTTTCTATGCTATGTACCGGCTGACCGATCCTTTGCAAAGACTTGCCGCCAGAACCCAGCAAATTGCTGCAGGCAATTTCAAAGAAGCCCACCTGGAGGTTGTGTCCGATGATGAGATCGGGATTTTGTCAAAATCCTTCAATGATATGGTGGACAGTCTTAAAAATGAAAAGGAAGAGGTGAAAAACCTCATAGATCAGTTAAAAGAAAGTGAGGCTTTGTTTCGATCTCAATTCGAATTCGGCAATATCGGGATCGCAATTGCACAAAACAATGAATGGATACGCATCAATAAACGCATGTGCACTATGCTGGGATGCAGTCAAAAAGAGCTGATGGGAAAGACCTGGCCCAGGACAAGCGGCTCCGGAGACCGGGCAGATACCCTGGTCAGCTATAAAAGGATGCTGGACGGCGAGATCGAAAGTTATGAAACAGAAGAACGATACCACCATAAGAACGGTCATGCCGTTTTTACCCATGTCAATGTTTCCTGTTTCCGAAATCCCGACAGATCGGTCCGATTTGTCATTGCTTCCTTTTTAGATATCACCGAACGGAAGGCGGCTGAAAAGGATTTGATAAAAGCCAAAACATATATAAACAGCATCATCGATTCAATGCCCTCCATTCTTATCGGTGTGGACCATGATTTAAAGATAACCCAATGGAACAAGGCTGCGGCAGAAGCCACCGGGGTCCATGCGGTTGAAGCCAAGGGGAGGATGATAACCGATGTTTTTTTAAATCCAAATTTAAATACTAAAACCATTGTTCAAAGCATTGACAACCGGATAACCAGGCATCTTCCTAAAGTACCCCATAAATCGGGCAATGAAATGTTTTATTCCGATATAGCCATATATCCGCTGATTATGGATGACATTGAAGATGCCGTAATCCGGATCGATGACGTTACGGAAAAAGTTAAAATGGAAGAGGTCCTGGTCCAAAACGAAAAGATGCTCTCCGTGGGCGGACTGGCAGCAGGCATGGCCCACGAAATCAACAATCCCCTGGCAGGCATGATCCAAAGCGCCAGTGTTATGAAATCACGGCTTCAAGACCTTGACATACCGGCAAACCAACGGGCTGCTCAAGAGATCGGTATTTCAATGGAAGATGTCCGGGCCTTTATGGAGAAAAGAGATATCCCCCGTATGGTGGATGCCATCAGTGAGTCCGGCAGACGGGCTGCTGAAATAGTCGACAGTATGCTCAGTTTTGCAAGAAAAACCGAGGCCGATGTTTCCTCCTATCCTCCTGATCTGCTAATGGATCAAATCCTGGAACTGGCATCTACTGATTACGATCTAAAAAAACGATATGATTTTAAAACCATTGAAATCATAAAACAATACGATGAGAATCTGCCCCTGCTGATTTGTGAAGGGGCGAAAATTCAGCAGGTTATTCTGAACATTCTCCGGAATGGTGCCCAGGCCATGCAGATGGCGGGAACGCAATCTCCCCGGTTCATCCTTCGAATCTACGTGGAAAAAGATTCTGAAATGGTCTGTATGGAGATGGAAGATAATGGTCCCGGGATGGATGAAAAAACCAGGTCAATGGTTTTTGATCCTTTTTTCACAACAAAATCGGTGGGAGTGGGTACGGGTCTGGGACTCTCGGTTTCTTATTTTATCATTACCGAAAATCATGGCGGTACCCTGGACGTGGTTTCTGAACCGGGCAAAGGAGCGAATTTTATTATCCGTCTGCCTCTTCATTCAGAAAAAAACTGATTCGGGGTTGCTGTTTGTCAAGTTTAAAAGTTTAATTGTATCACTATAATTGGCGGAGCGTGGGAATGGCATGCCCCTGAACCCATGCCCCTGAACCCATGCCCCTGAACCCATGCCATTGACAATCCCCTTGCCCGGCCTTAATTTAATCTATCCTGTTTCACCATTTCTCAGCGGCTTTATCGGGTGGCAGGGCTGTTCTTAGCGAATGATAAAATTCCAATATAAAGATTAAAGGAGATTCACGATGACCTCTTCTCTGTTTTCCCCCTTTTCCATCAAGAAGATTCAATTTAAAAACCGCATGGGCGTGGCACCCATGACCCGGATGTCCGGGGCAGGGGACAGCATCCCGAGAAAGGATGTGCTTGAGTTCCTGGTGACCCGGGCCCGGAACGGGGCCGGGCTGGTCTATACCGAGGCCATTGTCACGGATTATGAAAGCGCCCAGGGGTATCCTGGCCAGGCAAGGATCCTCAACCAGGTCCAGGTGGATACCTGGAAAGGAATAACCGACCGGATCCGGAAGCACGGAGCCGTATCCATCTGCCAGGTGTTTCACTGCGGCCGCATGGCCTATGAGGGGATCAACCCGGCCAATCGGACCATCGCCCCCAGCCCGGTTGCCCCCAGCCAGGACAACCCCATGACCGGCAAACCATATCCGGTGCCCGAAGAGATGAGCCGCTTTGACATGGACCATGTGATCAACGGGTTCGTGGAAACAGCCAAAGGAGCCATGGCAGCAGGATTTGACGGCCTGGAAATCCATTGTGCCCACGGGTACCTGCTCAATCAGTTTTTGTCATCCTATTCCAACAAGAGAAGGGATGAATACGGAGGGGCAATGGAGAACCGGTTCCGCTTTATCCGGGAGGTGATAGATGCGGTCCGTCCCGTGGTTCCTGATGACCGCCTCCTGGTGGTGCGGATATCCAATTGGGGCATTGCCGACATGGAGGTTTCCCTGTTTGAAAACAGAGAAGAATGGCTCGAAATGGTCCGTCTTTTTTCCCAAACCCCCATTGACGCCATTTCCGTTTCCACCTACGACTACAGTGAAAAGGCCTTTGGAACGGATCAGACCATGGCCGCCATTACCCGGGAAGCCACAGACCTTCCCCTGATGATCTGCGGAAAAATTTATGACAGGAAAAGTGCGGACCAGGCCCTGGACCATGCGGATCTGGTATTGTCCGGAAAGTCCATGCTTTTGAATCCGGACTGGGTGACGGATCTTGAGGCCTCCAGGGAACTGAAGGTTTACAGCTCTGAAGAGGCAGGGATCGCCTATACCGAGACTCCGCTTCCCTGAATCAAAGGCAAGGAGAAAAAAGGAGTCTAATCACTTTGGCTGATCATGTTTTTCCAAATTATGAGGGGAAGATTTCCCGGGTCGGACTGGGCGGGGAGGGGGTGCTGAGGACAACCGGGAAGAACGGCCCGGCCCGTGAGGTCGTTGAAACGGCTGTGGACATGGGCATTGCCTATTTTGATTCGGCCCGGGTCTACATGGACAGTGAACTCTACTACGGCCAATACTGGAAAGAGCATCCCGGGAAAAGGGAAAAGGTCTTTCACACCTCCAAATCGGCCCAACGGACCCGGGAGGGTGCCTTTTCCGAGCTTTCCCAGACCCTGGACAGGCTCAACACCGATTATTTGGATCTGTGGCAGATCCATGATATCCGGGACCCCGGGGATATAGAGGCCGTATCCCAAAAAGGAGGCGCCCTGGAGGCCTTTACCGAGGCCCGGGAAATGGGCCTGGTCCGGCATATCGGGGTAACCGGTCACCATGACCCGGCTGTCCTGACCCGGGCCGTGGAAGCCTGGCCCGTGGACGCAGTTCTCATGCCTGTGAACCCGGTGGAGGAGATCCTGGGCGGATTTCTAACCCAGACCCTTGCAGCAGCCCGGAAAAAGGGCATCGCCGTTATCGGCATGAAGGTCCTGGGGGGAAAACATTATATTTCAGAGGATCTGGGAATTACACCGGAACTACTGGTCCGGTTTGCCCTGTCCCAGGATATTGATGTGGCCCTGGTGGGTTGCAGTTCGGGCGACGAGGTCAGGAGTCTGGTCCGGGCGGGCCAGGAATCCGGACCTGCCATGTCACCGGATGAGCGTCAAGAAATCATGAAGCCCTTTTTCCCCATGGCCCGGAAACTTGCCTTTTACCGGGGCAGCCTGTTCAATAAACCCTGATCCGGAGATTTCATGTAATATCCAACATCTCCGGGTCTGATGGACGATCCATTCCTTTATTCGAAAAACTTGCCTTTCCTCACCCGACAGGATAGGCCCGGCTGTTCTCGCTGTTCTCGCTGTTCTCGCTATCCATGAAACGGCCAGATCCAGGGAATCATCAGAGAGGATAAAAGAACCACGAGAAGGTTCAAAGGCAGCCCCAGTTTGATGAAATCAGAGAACCGGTATCCTCCCGGTCCGTAGACCAGAAGATTGGTCTGGTAGCCGATGGGGGTGGCAAAACAGGCACTGGCTCCGAAACAGATGCCAACGACAAAGGGCCGGGGATCGACTCCCAGGGAAACCGCTGTGGAAACGGCTATGGGCAGAAGAAGAACCGCCGTGGCATTGTTGCTTAAAATATGGGTGGAGATGCTGGACAAAAGGATGATTCCGGACAGGACCCAGCCCGGTCCCATACCCTTGAACAGGCCCAGGAAAAGATCGGCATAGGCCTGGGTAGCCCCGGTTTTCTGCATGGCCAGCCCAAGGGCAATGGTGCCGATGATCAGAAGGAGCACCTCGGATTCCAGGGAGCGGTAGGCATCCTTAAGGCTCAGGCAGTGGCTCAGGGTCATGAGCAGTACACCGGCCAGGGCACAGACCATGATATCGGCCACTCCCAGGGTGGCGCAGACCACAACCCCGGCAAATATGGCCGAGGCAAATCCTGCTTTTTCCTTATCTATGATGGCGTGGTGGATGTCCTCAACGATGATGAAGTCTGTATCGTTGCGTATTCTCGACAATCTGTTCCTGGGACATCGGACCAGGATGGTGTCCCCGATTTTCAGTTTGACCCTGTGGATTTTTCGGTAGGAATAATGGCTTCTCCGGCTGCGGATGGCAATGATCCGGATATCCGGATCATTTTTGAGCTGGGTGGACAGCAGGGGCTCCCGGAGCATTTCAGACAGGGGCGGGACAATGAGCTCGACAATAAGATCGTCCTTGATTCCTGATCCAAAGGAGATGTCCTCTTCTCCATGGGCCAGCTCCAGTACCTGCTTTTTCAGGCAGGAGACCAGATCTTCGGCCGATCCCTTGACCAGAAGAATATCATCGGGTTCTAAGGCAACCCGGGTTCTTGAGGGGTCCAGTATCCGGCTATCCCGGAAGATTTCAATCACATTCAGTCCCAGGTTGGACTCCCCGTATTCAACGATATTCTCCAGCCCGATCAGGGGGCTTTGAACCGGCACAGCCAGTTCGGCCAGGTATCTTTTCTCCTTTCCCTCATCCAGTTCACATACCGGACCCACCCGCCCGGGCATGAGCCTGGGGGCCGCAACCAGGAGGAAACCCAGTCCCAGGATTGCAATGGGCACTCCGAGCCGGGCCAGTTCAAACATGGCCAGGGGTTTAAATCCATAGGCGGTTGTCAGATCGGATACGATGATGTTGGTGGAGGTCCCGATCAGGGTGCATGTCCCGGCCAGGATGGATACATAGGAGAGGGGAATGAGCAGTTTTGACGGAGAAAAATTGCATTCACAGCTCATTCCCATGACAATGGGGATGAACAGAACCACCACCGGGGTGTTGTTGATAAAGGCCGAAGCCAGGGCTGCGGCGGCCAGAATCAGGATATGGGCGTAGGCCTGACTTCCCTTTGAAAATTTAAGCACCATCCGGGTGATGAACCCCACTGCCCCGGTCCGGATCAGGCCCCGGCTCAAAAGAAACATGGCCCCCACGGTGATTACCGCAGGATTGCCGAAACCGGCCACGGCCTGGGCCGGTGTGAGAATCCCGGTCAGGGTAAGGGTCACCATGATGCCCAGGGAAGTCTTGTCCACGGAGATTGTTTCCGTGACCAAAAGGAGCAGGGCGGAAAAGAGAATCAAGGAAACCAGGATGATCTGCATATCAAATGGTGGTGCCATATGAACTTCTCCATGGGAAAGGAAACGATTCTCATCAATATAATCATTATTTCCCACTTACAAAGCATGAAATCCAAAAAGACGGTTCCCTTTTCAGATCCCGGTTCTTGATTCCATTCGATTTTCAGAGGGAAAAAGAGCCTACGGAAGGGAAAAACTTCCGGAGGTGGAATCCTAACTGAGCTTAAAGTGTGACATCATCTCCTTGAGCTGATCGGCAAGCCGGGATAATTCCACGGCCGTTTCCTTGACCGCCTTGCTTTCCCCGGAGATCTCCGAGGAGGACTGGCTGACCGAGGCGATGTTCTGGGCGACTTCTTCGGCCACCAGGGAACTTTGGGAGACATTTTCAGTGACCTCGGAAATCCCCAGGGAGGCCTGGGAAACGTTTTCGGCAATCTCACGGGTCACTGCGGATTGCTCATCCACGGCAAGGGCAATGGTGGAGACAATTTGATTGACATCGTTGATGACCCGGATGATTTCGGCAATCTCCCTTGTCGTGTCCTTGGTGGTCATCTGCATTTTATCGATTTTTCCCTTTATCTCCTGAGTGGCCTCCGCGGTCTGGTTGGCCAGTTCCTTGATCTCATTTGCAACAACGGCAAAGCCCTTCCCGGCGTCCCCGGCCCGGGCCGCCTCAATGGTGGCGTTCAGGGCCAGCAGGTTGGTCTGCTCGGATATGTCCGTGATGGTTCCCGTGACCTTGCCGATCTCTGATGCGGCATCTCCCAGTTCCTTGACCTGTTTTGAGGCATTGTCGGCCTGGTTCACCGCATCGGTGGTGATGGCCTTTGATTTTTCCGAGTTCTTGGCAATATCGGTAATGGTGGCACTCATCTGCTCGGCTGCCGCGGAAACGGAATTGACATTGGTTGAGGTCTCTTCAACGGCCGCAGCCACATTGTTCATATTGCTGGACATCTCTTCGGCGGCCGCAGCCACGGAAATGGCTGTCTCAGATGTGTTTTCCAGGGATTTGTACATGGATTCCGAGGCACCGGAAAGATCGTTGGAGGACAGGGACAGGGTGGATACGCTCTGGTTGATCTTTCCGATCATCTGTCTCAGATTTCCGCTCATCTCGTTCATGGCCTGGGCCAGCTTCCCGATTTCATCCCCTTGATCAATCTCAAGATCCTGGCTTAGATTTCCCTTGGACATGTTCTGGGCAAAATCAAGGCCCTTTTGAATGGGACGGGTGATGGACCGGGTGAGGGTAAAAAATATGATCCCGGCCAGACCGATTCCAAACAGGACGATGAGGCCGGCTCGGGTCACCCTGGCGGCCAGGGCGGCGTCTGACGCGTCAAGGGACTGGATCACCTCAAAGGCCCCGTGAATTTCCCCGGCCTTCCAGTTTTCAAAGGTCCCGCCCGTGGGATCTTTCCCGTCATCTCTTCCCCACAGGGTTTTGGACTGGGCCGGATCCCCGTGGCAGACCAGGCATACCTTTGACAGACGGACCGGCAAAAAATAGCGGACCGAATTGGTTGCCGGATCGATTACATAGTACTCGTCCAGGTTCTCCTGTTTGATCTTCTTTAAAGCAGGCCCCTCTATTTTTTCAGAAAGGCCGTAATCGGGCTGGTTTTTCGGATTTCTGGGATTGAATTTGGGCACCCTGAATGTGTAACCGGCTTTTTGGGCTTTTCTCATGGAGGCTTGCCATGCAGAGACTACAGGGATGACGGCCAACAGTTTTTCCCGTTCACCGGCCAGGGCCAGGGTCTTTATCTGGTCGGTTGAGAAGAGTCCAAGCCGCCATTTCTCTTCCATTTCATCCTTGACGGATTCCGATATCAGACAGATGGCCCTGGCCTTTTCCACTACGGCCTGGATGGATTGTTCATTATCACTTTGACGGTAGAGGATCAGCAAAACACCCACCAGCACAACGGTCGTTCCGATACCGACGATAAGAAATTTGACCAAAAGTGGTAAATCAAAGAAGCGTTTCATCTTTTCCCCCGTTTCAGTCGTCGTCAAAGACGCTGGAAAGATAATTTGTAAGCTGGACCGTTGAACATCCTGCCGGCCTGATCGCCGGCGATGCCAAGACGTGATTAAATGCAATGAGGCATTCTACCAGCCCGGCGATATTTTTGTCAATATTCCCGGTTTTTATCGATGGCCATCCTCAGGTTTTGTATTTAATTGTCTCCGGCTTTATGGTATAGAATTTTTCCATCATAAGGAGATTTTAGGCTATAAGGCGATTTTCAGGTGCAGGAGAGGGATGCGGTAGTGAAGTTTAATATAGCCATCAACGGGTATGGAAGAATCGGGCGCTGTGTGGCAAGGGCCCTGTATGAATCCCGGTACTTTTATGACCGGTTCAATCTTGTGGCCATTAATGAGATCGCCTGTACCCGGACCATTTATCACCTGACCCGGTTTGACTCCACCCATGGCCGGTTCCCGGTTGAAATCAAACAGACAAACGGAGGAATCGTTTTTGGCAAGGATGTAATTGCCCTGTTCAAGGAAAAAAAACTTGAGCGGCTGCCCTGGGGGGATCTTAGGGTGGATGCCGTACTGGACTGCACCGGGATCTACAATGACAGAGAGGATGCCCTAAAACACATCAGGGCGGGGGCGGGCAAGGTGATCTTTTCCCATCCGGCCAAGGATGAAATGGATGCCACCGTGGTCTACGGGGTAAACCATCATACCCTGAAGAAATCCGACACCATTATATCCAATGCCTCCTGCACCACCAATTGTCTGATTCCCATTCTGGATATTATTGAGAATCATCTGGGTATTGAGCTCGGCTCCATTACCACCATTCATTCGGCCATGAACGACCAGCCCGTGATTGACGCATACAATCAGGATCTGAGAAAGACAAGGTCGGCCCTGCAGTCGATCATTCCGGTTTCCACCTCCCTGGAAAAGGGGATTTCAAGGATTTTTCCGGCCATGGAAGGAAAATTTGAAACCCTGGCCATCCGGGTGCCCACCACCAATGTTTCCCTCATGGACATCGGACTTGTGGTGAAAACAGAGACCACGGCCCGGGAGGTGAACGCTCTTCTGGAACAGGGGGCTGAAAACGGCCTCAGGGGAATCCTGGGGGTGAGCGATGAGCAGCTGGTCTCCTGCGATTTTAACCATGACCCAAGATCTGCTGTCATTGACCTTCCCCAGACCCGGGTTTCAGGCCGGCGCCTGGTCAAGATCCAGGCCTGGTTTGATAATGAATGGGGATACTCCAACCGGATGCTGGACACCACCCTGGCGGCCTTGTCTCTGAGCTGAAAGCCAAAAAGCCAAAGTCAAAAACCTCGATAATATAGGCTTTGGGGTTTGGCCTTTTGACTTATTTTTTTGACATCTCCATAAGCTTTTGGGCGATCTCTTTCAATTCCTTCGGGATGGTGGAGATATCATCAAAGGGCCTTTCACCCTCCCGGTCAGACTGAACAATTTCTTCCATTTCCGGAAGAAATCCAAGGATCTCGTAATCGGGCATGCTCTCCCGGATCAACTGCCGGTCCTCTTCAGACCTGACCCGGTTTCCCAGGATTACGATGTTCTTGATGCCGATGTCCCGGCCCAGTTTCCGGATTTTGTCTGCTGCCACCCGGCTCCTTTTGCCGGGGTTCACCACCACGACCAGAGCATCCACGGAACCCGATGTGGCCCTTCCCAAATGCTCGACCCCGGCTTCCATGTCCATGACCACCACCTCGTTGCGGGCCAGGACCAGATGGTTCATGAGGGCCTTCAGGATGGTGGATTCCGGGCAGATGCAGCCCGATCCCCCCTGCTGGACCGTTCCCATGACCAGGAGTTTGACTCCGTCCTTTTCAATGGAAAACCGGTCTGGGATATCATCCACCTTGGGGTTGAGGGTAAAAAAGCCGCCCATGGTGCCGGGCTGGGCCCCGGTTCGTTCGGCGATCAGGTCTGAAAGCTCGGCCACCGGGGTGATGGGCCGGGTCTCGTCAATGCCCAGGCCGGCGGCCAGATTGGATACAGGATCGGCATCAATGGCGATTACACTGGTTTCTTTATCCAGGGCGGCAAGGGTCCTGGCGATAAGAGAGGTGATGGTGGTCTTGCCCACCCCGCCTTTGCCCCCGAATGCTAATTTTAGGCTCAAAATATTTCTCCGGTATATGAGAATCAGAAGCCCCAAAGGCCTCTTGATCGGTACTTTTTCTTAAGATGGGGATAAAAAGAGAGCTATTCTTCCATAATTATCCGTTGGTTTATACTATTTTTTCCAATACCTTTCCCCGGTCATCCAGAAGAAGCACTTCATGGCCGGTTTTTCGGGCATGGGTTATGAGGTCTTCGGCTATGATGGCCTGGGCTTCATATTTTTCCTTGATGACGTCCTTGGGCATGGCCATAAAGCACTGCTGGGCGATTTCCTTGGACTTGAATGCAGGGATAAAAACGGCCTTGGTCTTTTCATCCGTGTATCCCAGGATTTCTGAACGAGGGGTTTCCGGGTTCTGGACAATCACGTAGTACCAGATGTCTTTTATTTTATCGTTCAACGAAGCGTCTCCATACAATTTCTCCCCAATGGGGATGAAATTCGAGTAATTTATCCTTCAAAGATAAAACAGATTCACATAAAATAAAGGTCTGAACAAAAAAAGCCCCTTTCCCCGTTCCCGGGTCAGGGGCTTTTCATGGTTAAAGGGGGGACGATTAAATCTCAAGCCATGAGTCTGAGTAAAGCGTCTCGCCCATGATGACTTTATAGGTCTTGGCATAATCCTGCAGTTCTTTGCTCAGGCTGCCCATATCGGGTTCGGTCCCGTCCATCATGCCCCAGATCAGGTCCACGATGTCCTGGCGCTGACCCTTGGCAATGGATGTCTGCTGTTTGTCCAGGGGATCGGCAATCACGGATTTCATTCCGTATTTCCAGAGCATGACCATATAGGTCTGGTTCAGGATGCCGCGAAGATGTTCCGGAGGTCCGTTTGAGATATTGGAGAGACCGCAGGTGGACTTGGCGCCCGGAGCGATCTCTTCGATCATCATCTGGAAGTTGAGCAGGCTCATGAGCTGCTGCTGCTGGATGTTGACCGGGGTGACGATCCCGTCCACCCAGATTCTCTCATTGGGAATGCCGGCTTCATTGGCAAAGTAAAGAAGCTCAACGGCCAGGGCAGCCCTTTCGTTCTCATCCCTGGGAAGGCCGTCGGGCCCCCACATCAGGGCGACAAAGTCTGCGTCGTATTCCGCTGCCAGGGGAACCATTTTTTCATATCTCTCCGGCCTGGCCATGATAGAGTTGATGATATGGGGCTGGTCTGCAGGCTTGCAGACTTTGAGTCCGGCTTCAATGGCGTCAATGTTGGACGTATCCAGAAGCAGGGGCATTCCGGGAACCGCTTCCTGGACCACATTGATGACCCAGGGCATGAGTTCGGTACCGAATTTTTTGGCCGGTCCCAGGTTGATATCAATATAATCCATGCCCAGTTCTTTCTGGCGGACCACTTCTTCCTGGATGGGCTCCGGGTTCCGTTTGGCAGGATCGGCTTCCTTGAACTCTTTTCCGATGATCCTGGAAATTACGTTCAGGCTTTCACCAAATAGAATCATGTTCTCCATGTCTTATCCTTTTGCTGTTTAAAGGGTTTTACTCGGGCCGCCGGAACAGGATTCCATGCCGGTTCCGGCGGCAGATGCTTTCACTATTTTGATTTCAGGAAGGCCGGCAGATGGGCCGCTTCCCTGGGTCCCACCGTGATGGTCCATCCGGGAAGTTCTTCCTCAATATCACCGGCAATGGCAGCTGCATAACCCGGGATGATCAATTCGGTATGCTTAACCTTATCCATGATGCCGCTCTTTTTAACGAACATGCCCACATCATCACCGCCGAATTTACCGGCAGCCCAAGCCGTAAGAACAGACAGTCCTTCCGAATCCTTGATCAGCAGCCAGGCCGGAACCTTGCTGGCCTCAATCTCACCAGAAACAATAAAATAAGTCAAGGCAAAGTTGGTGGTCACCAGGACCGGTGAATTTTCATCCGGGTTCCCGATCTCAAATATGCCTTCGGTGACGGTCATGGGCCTCTGGGGATCGGTAAATATATTGAGTCTTTCCAGCAGAAGCGGGAAGAGAGATTCCGCGCTGAAGTCGGACATGACAACGATTCCGCCGTATTTGGCAACGAACATGCCTGCGATCAGGGTTTCCATGTCCATGTTGGATGCCATTTCACAGGGGAAGGTGATGGTGGGGAAGCCCAGGGCCTTGTTGGAGGCCTTGAGGGCGGCCCGCCGGATGGCGACCTGATCTTCCAGGGCCTGTTTGATTTCCCGTGATCCCGGATCAATCACCAGGTCCTTTAAACCCATGCCGGTCAGTTTCTCCGTCAGGGGCTGGAGCGCATCCACGGAATCGGCCTTGACGGCCAGGGGCAGATCATTCTCTTTGGCAAGGGCCCCCATGTCGTCTGCGTTGGCCTCGGTGGCGGCATAGAGCAGGGGGCGTTTGAACCCTGCCTTTTCCACCCCGGCTTTCATGACCTCAAGGTCTTCGGTCATGAGCACCAGGTTGAATTCAGACTCTTTGGCGATTTTTTCAGCAACCCCTGCAAAGGCGTCGGCCCCGGCCCCGGCATCCTTGACAACCAGGAGTTCGGGTCTCAGGTTGAGTCCAACCCGTTCATACTGGAATGCGTTGTAAACCTTAAGGGTTTTATCCAGTTCGGCCGGGTCCATATCGGAAGAAACCGTTGCTGCAAGAACCGTGGGGTTGAAAAATGTTTTTTCATGCCTGTAAAGAACGGTCTCCCCGCCGGCGGTGGTCTTCCGGACCCCGGCACCTAAAGCCACCGGGCGGATGGGAGGTGCGGATGCCTCGGCCAGTTTTTCCCTGGCTTCGTCGGAAACATAGGGACAGGAGTCCAGTTCAGCCTTGCCGGATGCAAGGTTCATTGCAAAGGCCAGACAGGTGGGGACTCCACACTCCTTGCAATTTGTTTTGGGAAGGAGTTTGAATATCTGTATACCGGTTAATGCCATTTTTTTCTCCTTACGTCTTAATATCGGTATGGAAAAGGTGCGGCAGATTTAAATCTGGTGGAATACTGCCGCACCTTTCAGTTTAAGTGATCAGCCCACAAGAGGATCCATGGTCAGGGCAGGATGGCCTTTTTCCTGGAGAAAGGGAAGAATCTCTTCTTCTGTAATCCCCACGGTTTCATCGGCGATCATGTCATAAAGATTGGGAACCCCCATGTCAGCGCCGCGTTTATCGATGCGGTCTTTGAGCTCTTCCTTGAGCATCTTGGGCATCCAGACCATTCTGAGCAGTCCGCCGTCGCCCAGGATGAATTTTCCCTGGGTGATATTGTGTTTGGAGTGACCCACAAAACCCGGAGAAGATGCACCGCCGCCCATGACACCGGCAAGGGTGGTGAACTTCATGCCGCAGGGCGTCTCACCTGTGTAATCCCGGCCCACGGTCATCACGCCGTTGCAGGCGGGAAGCATGGCGGCAATACATTCGCAGCAGCCGCAGGTGGTCATGGGATCATGGACCATGGAGTAGAAGTTGTAATGGGTAACAGCCCCTCTGGAGGCCTTGTATACAAATTCATTTACCCCTTTCCACTGGCCCAGTTTGGGATCAATGCATTCTCCCTTTTCAATGGGCTGGTTGGGGCCGGTGGGGTTGATTTCAAAGGCCGCCTTGCAGTCCATCCAGTTGTATGCACCGCAGAGTCCCGTTCTTTCAGGGGATACAGAGCATACATGGGAGGGAGCAAAAGACTGGCACAGGGTACAGGAGTAGTAGATTTCCACGTCCTCATCCGTCATGGTGTCCACACGGGCATCCCGGGCCAGGTAATTTTCCCTGGCCACGGCCGTCATCTTGTCCACGTCCTCGGGCTTGGTGAAGAGCGTTACCTGGACCTTGTCCACGATTTTCTGGAAATCCTGGTGGAATTTGGCATGGAGGACCACACCGATATCTTTGAGGGTAAAGCCTTTTTCAATGGCAGCCTTGGAGATACGGACCCAGGAGATGTCCCGCTGTCCGATGTGCATGATGCCCTGGATATAGTTGATCAGATGATGGATCTGACGTTCCATGATGGGCTCAAAGTCTTCCTGGAACTCACGGCCGGCGATTTCCACCTTGATGCCCAAGGGGAAGGTTCCGCCTTCTTTGATACCGTCAATATCCGGACCGTCGACAATGACCTTTCCGTCTTCGATGGAACCCATGTCGGCCATTTTCACCAGCTCTGTACACTGGGTCTTGCCGCCGCCGCACTGGGCGTACAGGTCTGCACCACGGACACGCTCACCTTCATATGCCGGGCCAAAAGCGCAGGGAATGTCGATTTCAGCCACCTGAACTTTCAGGCCGCGGACTTCAACGGATCTTTGAACCATTTCATCGTGGGATACCGGAGCCACAACATGCTCGTAGGTACAGATACCCGTGGGCAGGATCTCCGGAATCTCGGTGTCGGCCAGGGTCGGGAAACCCCAGTTAACGCAGCCGGCTGCTGCCACACCCCATTCGGTACCCACATCGCCCAGGGCGTTGACAAAGGCAAATACCCTTTCCTTGTTGTACATGAGGATTTTTTTATAGTCGCCCGGTTTCACACCGCCAAATGCCATGGCTGCCCGGTTGGCAAACCCAAGGGCAAATACAGCGGAGGAGATGTCCGGCCCAAAGGGAACGATACGGGTGTTCCAGCCGATCTGCATGTCGGCTTCCAGGCACTGTTCGATGAGTGTTTTGCCGTTGTGGTTGGCCGCGCAGAAGATATAGAGAGATCTCTTCTGGTAGTCTTCCACGATCATCTTGGCAATCTCCTTGTTCGGGGCTGCCCCTACCATGGCGGCGAATCCCGGAGCGGAACCGTCAACAAATTCCACACCCCTTTTCCTCAGGATGGTATCGTCTGCCGCACCCACCCAGATTTTTCCGTTTTCAATGTCCGGATCTTCCTGGGCAATGTAAAAGTCAGGCTCATACAGATAGCGTAAGGCCTCTTTTACCTCGTAAGAGATAATGCCGGCCATGCCCGCATCCAGAAGTGGCCCCAGGTAGGGAAGCCAGTTCTTGAGCTTGATGTGGGGAGGCAGAAGACCCCTGGCAAATTCCATGGGTTTTTTCAGGTCTTCCAGGGTTTCACATTTCAGTCCGGTCAGGGAGTAAATAACCGGCAGATAGTACGCGGTATTGGGAAATCCGATTTTCGTGCTGGCATCATAGGTCTGGAGTGCTTTATCAAGTTCACCTTCAACCTGTGCGACTACTTTGTACCCGCCCTGAATGGCAGCAAATGCGATCAATTTTGACATATTATCTTCCTCCTTCGTTGAGGATTTATCTATATTAAAACAATGACACCTTTAATCGTGAATGTTTTTTCATGTCCCGATTAAATTTCATGCCTGATTACACTTCCAGGGCCTGGCGGGATGCCATATCCATGAGGACCCTTTCCCTGGCCTTGTCAATGCCCAGCGCTTTTCTCTTTTTATCGATGTGGGCGATCATGAGCTGGGCATGCTTGATGGGATCAGGCTCGACATCCCATTTGCCGCCGTAGACGTTTTCCAATTCCTTGGAGATGTAGTCGTGGAAAACCGGTGCTCCTGAAGTCGGGATGCTGCCGCCGAAAACAGTGTAGACACCGGAGGTGACAAAGTAATGGCCGATGGAGATGGCCTTTTCACTCATCCACTCGGGAGCGGAACCGGCCACGGGAAGATCGGCCAGGTCATTGCCCAGACCGCCGGCTTTCACAACTTCCGTGGCTGCCAGAAGGATTCTGGAGTTATCCACACAGGAACCCAGGTGGAGGATGGGCGGAATTCCCACAACCTCGCAGACCTCGGCAAGACCCGGTCCGCAGTGAACCTGGGCGGCTTCCGGGGTCAGGAGTCCGTGGATGGCGGCGGTGATGCCGTCGCAGCCCGTGGTGAGAACCAGGACATCGTTTTTGATCAGCTCCTTAAGAACTTTTATATGGACTTCATTGTGGCGGGACCTGGCGTTGTTGCATCCCACGACCCCGGCCACGCCCCGGATCCGGCCGTTGATGATGTTATCGTTCAGGGTGTAATAGGTGCCCCTGAAGGTTCCGCCCAGGTGATACTGGATGGATTCCACGCCGAACCCGGCGATCTGGGTGGCCTTGTGCTGGGGAATCAGGACATCGGAGCCGCGGTTCTCAAAGTTGTCAATGGCCATTTTCACGATGCGGGTGGCATCTTCCAGGGCATAATGTTCGTTGAACTCGATGTGGATGACGTTTTCCTGTTCCATCTTGGCAATGGGATGGGTGGTGATCAGCTTGGTGTGGAAGCACTTGGCCACGTTGGCCAGGTTCTGCATGACGCATTGGATATCCACGACCATGGCGTCGCAGGCCCCGGTGATGATGGCCAGTTCCTGCTGGAGAAAGTTCCCTGCAGTAGGAACCCCGTGTCTCTGGAGCATTTCATTGGCCGTACAGCAGATGCCGCCCAACTGAATTCCCTTGGCTCCCTTTCCCTTGGCATAGTCCAGCATTTCCTGGGACTGGGCCACGGCAACGATTATTTCGGACAATACGGGCTCATGGCCGTGAATAATGATGTTGACATGGTCTTCTTTCATGATCCCCAGATTGGCTTCGGACTGGAGGGGGTAGGGAGTGCCGAACAGGATATCCTGGAGATCGGTGGCCAGCATGGAGCCGCCCCATCCGTCTGCCAGGGAACAGCGGGTGCATTGTTTGATCAGGTTTTTGTAATCCTGGTCAACCCCCATGTGGGTCCTGTGCATGATTTCAACGATCTCCCGGTCGATATTCCGGGGTTTGACCCCTTCTTTTTCCCATTTTTCATAGTTGGACTGGGGAGCCCGTTTCAGGTAAAGAAGCTCGCCGTCTGATTTGCCCCATTCGTTGAGGGCGACTTCAGCGACTTCCAATGCGATTTCATCCACATCCCTGTCCTTTACTTCCCCGTCTTCTTCAACGGTGACGTCTACCCCAAGATGGGGGGCTACCTGGAGAAGTTTCTGGACGTCTTTTATCTTATAGGCATCGGTCTCTTTTTTAGCGGCTGACATGAAAACTTCAGCTACACACCTGCCGTGGTCTGAATGGGCTGCGGCTCCGGCCGCCACCATCCTGGCAAAGTTCCTGGCCGCAATGGTGTTGGCGGTGGCCCCGCAAAGACCTTTTCTTGTATCTTCGCCTACAATACCGGCCTTGGGAAGGGGAAGCCGGCAAGGACCCATGGAACAATTTTTACAACAGATTCCCTGGATACCGATATTACAGGGTTTCATGCTTACAGCCCTGTCAAAAATGGTCTCAACCCCAAGCTTATGGGATCTTTCAATCATTTCCTGGGTGGATATTTCATAGGATGCTGCGATTGGATCAGCAAGTTTGGGAGCTTTTTCTTTTTTTTCTGCCATCAGAGGTTCCTCCTCTTAATTATATGAATAAAGGGTTACACAGACTGCTGTAACCTTATTGCTTTCAGCTGGCTCTTTTGTGAGCCTTGTCCAGATGATCAATGATCTTTTCAAGCATGGTCTTCTGGATTTTTGCCGCGGTCTTGGGGACAGCGGTTTTACTTCCGGATTTGGCTTCTACGGCATGTTTTGCCATTTCAGCGGCACGTTTATCTCTTAGGGCCTGTTCTTCGGCTTCCCGTTTGGCAGCCGCGTCTTTTTCAGCCTGTTTCTCAGCCTCAACCTTGGCCTTGGCATCTGCCTCCGCTTTTGCCTTGGCATCGGCTTCTGCCTTTGCCTTGGCTTCCGCATCCGCCTTTGCCTTGGCTTCTGCATCGGCTTTTGCCTTGGCCTCAGCCGCAGCCTTTGCTTTGGCTTCGGCTTCCGGATCTGCAGCCGGAGCCGCAGGGGCTTCTTCTTTGGGCTCAGGCTTAGCTGCTTTTGCTGCCGGAGCTGCTTCCGCCTTGGGAGCCGGAGCCGCGGCCTTGGGAGCTTCTTTTTTGGCAGGGGCCGCCTTCTTGGCAGGAGCTGCCTTCTTTTCCTCTTCCATGGTGAGGTCGGCTTCCGGGGCCATTGCTGCAAAGTCTATTTCAACGTCATCCAGCTGTTTGGAGATGGGAGCAATATCCATGGCCGATCCGCCTTCGGAGATCAGTCCGATGAAAGCCTTGGCCAGTTTGATGGATTCCGGGTGGCGCATGATCAGAATGCTGGATCCGGACATGAGGTAGGATACGGCACCCACTGCTTCCATGAGAATGGCCCTGCGCTCGGGATCACCCAGTTCAGGTGCTTCTTCAACGGTCTGCTTGGCTTCTTTGCATTTCCAGACTTCATTGCCCAGGTTATTGATCATGGGGTTCTGAAGCTTGTCGTCTCCCTGGGTCATGGCTGCCTGGGTCAGACGCTCCATTACGGAGTAGGAGTATTCCAGGCCGTATCCCAATCCGCCTGTTGTGGGATCCACAATCACGTTGTCCAGGGAAACCCCCAGGTTCTCCAGCAGAATGTTTACCTGTTTTGCCAGGTTGACATCAATGGGTGACGAGGAGATGACCGTGTGGCCGTATCCCATGGCAGCGGCACCGATGCCCTTGTGGTTCTTCTCTTCAACCGGTCCCAGGATCAGGTTCTCGCCCTGGCAGACCTCGGCCACTTTCTTCAGGACCTCTTCATCCTTGGCCGGTACGGCACAACCCCACACGATCAGGGGAACATTAACGGCTCCCAGAACCTTTTTGACGGTTGCGGCAGCATCATCGGCGCTGGCGTCCTTGTCGTTGGGATCCGTGCTTTTAAGCTGGAGCACAATGGCCTGGGCTCCGTATTCTTCCACGCATTTCTTTGCCCATGCCGCAGGATCGGAAGCAACATCCTTGAACGGTGCCAGGGCGGATTCAGGCCAGTCTTCAGGTTCAAAATCCCAGATTTCCATTGCGATAACGGGTTTATTGGGCATTTCTCCTTCAAACTGATAAAAAGGATAACTGGTTTGGCCGCCGACGGTAAGCGCGGAATCACCTTTCCCAATGGTGATTCCTTTGATACTGCCGGCATAAGTTTCTTTGGTTATTTCAAAGCCCACTTTTACCTCCTAAAAATTAAAGATGGTTATGAGTTGGGGGGGATTAAAAAGATGTGATGCTATCACGGAAGAGAAAATAGGGGAGGGAATAAAAATATCAAACTTATGCCTAGCAACTTTGATAGTTATTCCCATACAATTTGCCCTAGTTTCTAAATTGATAAATGATAACAGGTAATGACTTATAATTTGTAGGGTTTTTTGTCAATAGATGAGTGAATTTAATAGAGGGGTGCGGTTGGTTATTAAAACAAGAATAATATCAGTTAGTTACCCCTCATATCAGATACGATAATTCGGGGTGAATGCGATTTAGTTTATAAATGCAAATCGTACAGGCGAAAGCTTGATTCTGAAGTCTTTTGAATAGGAATGTATGGTATTTTAGATATTCCTTAGGTTTTAGAAAAAAAATTTACATTATCATAGAATATCATTGATATTATTTGTGAAAACATATAAGAACGAGGAGCCAGACCTCTTGGGGTGTCCGTTTGTCTACCGGGCCGGGCGATGGATTTTATTGTTAAAAAATGTTGATTTTTTAGGTTTATTTATATAGGAGGGTATAAGTCTTTTAAGACCAGACTTTCTTGGTTTTCATAATACTTTTTATCACTGACTCTTGTCGGGAGTCCAAAATCATTAAAGGAGTGAACCATGGCATTAGATCCAACCAAACACTTAGACTGGGAAATTGCAGAAGATGCAGAAAAAACAATGCTCACCATCTATGAAATCGGTGAGAAACTAGGACTGACCAAGGAGGAATTGCTTCCCCAGGGTCATTACATTGCAAAAATTGATTTTCAAAAAGTACTTGAGCGCCTTAAGGACAAGCCCAATGGTAAATACATTGATGTAACGGCAATCACCCCAACACCGCTTGGTGAAGGAAAGTCTACTTCATCAATGGGTCTTGTTCAGGGCCTTGGTAAACTTGGAAAAAATGTTTGTGCTGCAATTCGTCAGCCTTCCGGCGGACCGACCATGAACATTAAAGGTTCTGCCGCAGGCGGTGGTCTTGCCCAGTGTATCCCCCTGACTCCTTTTTCCCTGGGATTCACCGGCGACATCAACGCCATCATGAATGCCCACAACCTGGCAATGGTTGCTTTGACTTCCCGGATGCAGCATGAAAGAAACTACACCGATGAGCAGCTCGAACGTCTTTCGAAAATGAAGAGAATCGATATCGATCCCACAAAGGTGGAAATGGGATGGATTATGGATTTCTGCTGCCAGGCATTGAGAAACATCATCATCGGTATTGACGGTGTAAACGGCAAGGCCGACGGTTTCATGATGAAATCAAAATTCGGTATCGCCGTATCTTCGGAAGTTATGGCAATTCTTGCCATGTCAAACGACCTGAAAGATATGCGTGAAAGAATGGGCAAGATCGTTGTTGCCTATACCAAGAAAGGCAAACCTGTTACAACGGAAGACCTTCAGGTTGCCGGCGCCATGACCGCATGGATGGTTGATGCATTGAAACCGTCTTTAATGCAGACTCTTGAAGGACAGCCGGTTATTGTTCATGCAGGCCCATTTGCCAATATCGCCATCGGTCAGAGTTCAATTCTTGCCGACAAGGTTGGCCTTAAGCTGGCCGACTACCATGTTACGGAATCCGGATTCGGTGCGGACATCGGTTTTGAGAAATTCTGGAACCTCAAATGCCGCTACTCCGGCCTGACCCCTGACTGTGCCGTTGTCGTTGCCACGATCCGGGCTCTGAAATGCCATGGTGGTGCTCCGGTTCCCGTACCCGGCAAGCCCATGCCCGAAGAATATAGTACAGAAAATGTCGAATGGGTGGCAAAGGGCTGTGAAAACCTGATCCATCACATCAGAAACGTCAGAAAAGCCGGAATTTCTCCTGTTGTATGTATCAATGCATTCTACACGGATACCGACGCAGAGATTGCAAAAGTCCGTGAATTGAGTGAGGCAGAAGGCGCAAGGGTTGCCCTTTCCCGTCACTGGGAAAAAGGCGGGGATGGCGCCATTGAATTTGCTGAAACAGTTATTGAGGCGTGTGAAGAAAAAACAGATTTCAAATTTCTCTATGAACTTGACATGCCGATTAAACAGAGAATTGAGCTTATTGCCAAAGAAGTCTATGGTGCTGACGGTGTGGATTATTCCAATGAAGCAAATGTGGCGATTGACAGGATTCAGGCTGACCCGGAACTGGCCGGCCTTGGCATGTGCATGGTAAAAACCCATTTGTCCCTGTCCGACAACCCGGCCCTCAAGGGCGTGCCCACAGGCTGGAGACTGACCATCCGCGAAGTCCTCACCTACGGCGGTGCCGGATTCATCGTGCCCGTGGCGGGCGCCATCAGTCTTATGCCGGGTACCGGCTCCAACCCGGCATTCAAGAGGGTTGATGTGGACGTTGAAACCGGCAAGGTACAGGGCGTATTCTAGAGTTATCGATACGAGATAAGGGTCGTGGGATTCTCCCACGGCTCTGAGAATGTTCAATAATCATAACCGTTCTGCATGAAATCCAGGCAGAACGGTTATGCTGAATTTATCAGGAGAAAAAATATGACTGCTGAAATCATTAGCGGAACCGCGATAAGAAAAGACATCCTTGCCGAGATCAAGGCGGAAGTCGATGAGATGAAAGAAAAAACCGGCAAGGTCCCCGGACTTGTAACCATCCTTGTCGGATCCAGTCCGGCTTCCATCAGTTATGTAACCTTAAAGGTGAAAACCGCCATCAGCCTCGGCTTCCATGAGATCCAGGACGACCAGCCCGACGATATTTCCGAAGCTGATCTTCTGGCCCTGATAGACAAGTACAATAACGATCCCGACATCCACGGCATCCTGGTTCAGCTGCCCCTGCCCAAGCATATTGATGATAAAAAGGTCCTCAATGCCATCAATCCTGACAAAGACGTGGATGCATTCCATCCGGTCAACGTGGGCCGTCTCATGATCGGCGGTGAAGAGGCCATTTTTCATCCCTGCACCCCGGCCGGAATTCAGGAGATGATCGTCCGCTCCGGCACGGAGACCTCGGGTGCCGAGGTGGTGGTTGTGGGAAGATCCAATATCGTGGGCAAGCCCATTGCCATGATGATGGCCCAGAAGGGCGTGGGTGCCAATGCCACGGTGACCATCGTTCATACCCGGACCAAGGATCTGGCCGCCCACTGCAAACGGGCCGATATCCTCATCGTTGCCGCCGGAGTTCCCGATCTCGTAAAACCCGAGTGGATCAAACCCGGGTCAACGGTTATTGACGTGGGAGTCAACCGGGTGGGCATGAACGAAAAAACCGGAAAGGCGATCCTCAAAGGAGACGTTGACTTTGACGCGGCCAAGGAAATTGCCGGCAAGATCACTCCGGTTCCGGGCGGTGTAGGCCCCATGACCATTGCCATGCTCATGAAAAACACACTCAAGTCTGCAAAGGCAGCCATGAAATAGATCTGTAAATTCTGTATTCGAGAATTTCAGGAGCCGGAAGGGATATCCCTTCCGGCTCTTTTTTTTGTCCGGAAGCTTCGGGTTTACAGCTGTTCTCAAAATAAGATTCCGATTGGTGCCGGGAGGAGCAAAGATTTTGCGCTCATTCTCGAAAATCATCCATGATTTTCTCCGAGGAGGGATCCCTTCTCCAGCGGCTTCCTGCCGCCCGAAGGAATTCAATCCGCGAAAACCTCTGCTCCTCCCTGAGGCTGAGCTCAGTCCAAGTCTAAGATAAGAATAAAGGAATTTGAGAACAGCTTATATCGGTTTTTAATTCTTTTAAAAAGTGGTATAGAAAATACTATTGATGTAAAGAGAAGAATGAGCAGACCCCGGTGGCCGATATAACCATTTGCCCGGAGGGTGAACCGCAGACCTAGGAGAAATAGAACATGGCAGAAGGAAACGGATTTGTAATGAAAAATGGCCAGGAGGCGTCGGCAAAGTCGAGAGCTTTGCCGAAAATTGACTTTTCAAGCTTTATTCTCTCCCTTTACTCTTCAGGCCTGGTTCAGCTGGGTAAGGTGGAAGACCCTTCCACCGGGGAGAAAAAACTGGATTTCAGCCTGGCCCAGCATACCATTGACATGATCGCCATGCTGGAGGAGAAAACCCGGGGAAACCTGACCAAGGATGAAGAGAACCTTTTGAAATCCCTGTTGAGCGAGATTCGCCTGGCCTTTGTCGAGGCAAGGGCTTGAGAGTCTTTTCTCCTGCAAAGATCAATCTTTTTTTACATGTCCTGGGAGAGCTGCCCGACGGGTTTCATGAACTCTTTTCCCTAATGGTTCCCATTGATTTCGGGGATGACCTGGAGTTTTCCTTTAAAGGGAAAGGGATTTCCGTGAGCTGCAACCATCCCGGGGTACCCGACGGTTCCCCAAACCTGGCCCACCGGGCCGGAATCCTGTTCTTTGATCAATACCGGAACAGAACCGGACAGGAACCCCTTGCCGGGGTGGATATCCGGATAGACAAGAGAATTCCGCCGGGGGGAGGCCTGGGAGGCGGCAGTTCCAATGCCGCTACAGTGCTCATGACCCTGAACAAAAAATGCGGAAATATATTCACCCGGAATGAACTCATGGATATGGGGTTCAGCCTTGGGGCCGATGTCCCTTTTTTTATTTTTGGGGGGGCGGCCTTTGCCCGGGGCAGGGGAGAAAAACTTGAAAAGGCGGAAAATCTTCCCAAACGTCATCTTGTTTTATGTGATCCGGGGGTGGAGGCCTCCACGGCCAAGGTGTTCAAAAATCTTGATTTATGTTTGACATCAAAGGGAAAATACACTATAAATACTGGTTCGAATGTGCTGATAAGAGGCAATGGTATTGATTTGGAACAGGGGCTGCATAATGATTTGGAAGAGACGGCATGCAGGCTCTATCCGGAGATAAAATCAGCTAGGGAAGAGATGGAAATGCTGTTGGGACAGCGGGTATTGATGTCTGGAAGCGGCTCATCTCTTTTTGCTCTTTTTTCAGGGCCTGAACAGGCTGAGCAGGGGGGTGAAACCCTGCAAAGGCAATGGCAGGGCGGGTCCAGGAAATTGTTTGTTTCCTCGTTTCAGATTGAATAAAGTTTTGCGGTACTGGGGCGTCGTCAAGTGGTAAGACACAGGGTTTTGATCCCTGCATTCAGAGGTTCGAGTCCTCTCGCCCCAGCCAAACAAGAGGACAGGGATGAGAGTCCGGGCCCGGGAATAACTGGATTTCCGGACAGGTTTTTTAGCCCGTACTCTAAACATACGAGGTAAAAGAGATTTGCTATGAACGGTTTGTCCATTTTCGCTGGAAACTCAAATCCCATTCTGGCAGGAAAAATTTCGGAATATCTTTCAAAACCCCTGGGACGACTGAAGGTTGACTGTTTCAGTGACGGAGAGATCCAGGTGGAGATCCAAGAGAATGTCCGGAAACAGGAGATTTTTGTCATTCAATCCACATGCGCCCCTGTGAACGATCATCTGGTGGAGCTCCTGCTTCTCATTGATGCTTTCAGGCGGTCTTCCGCCAGCCGCATCACCGCCGTCATTCCCTATTTCGGGTATGCCCGCCAGGATAAGAAGGTCTCTCCAAGGGTCCCCATCAGCGCCAAGCTTATTGCGGACCTCCTGGACAAGACCGGGGTTGACAGGGTGATTACAATGGATCTGCATGCCGGCCAGATCCAGGGCTTCTTCAATGTCCCCGTGGACAATCTCTATTCCGCCCCCATTATCATCGATGATATCAAAACCCGGTTCTCCGGCGATCTGGTGGTTGTGTCTCCCGATGCCGGCGGGGTTGAAAGGGCCAGGGCCTATGCCAAGCGCCTCAACTGCAGCCTGGCCATCGTTGACAAGAGAAGAAGCGCTCCCAATCAGGCAAAAGCCATGGCCATCATCGGAGACGTGGAAGACAAGGTCGCCCTTGTCATCGATGATATGGTGGATACCGCAGGGACACTGACGGAAGCTGCCGGCGTAATCCGTGAAAAGGGTGCCAGGGAAGTTCATGCATACACCACCCATCCGGTGCTTTCAGGCCCGGCCATTGAACGGATCAATGATTCGTCTTTAAATTCCCTTGTTGCTACGGACACCATTCCCCTGTCTGCCGAGGCTAAAAAATGCGACAAGATCAAGACGCTTTCCATTGCCAAGCTCGTGGGTGAAGCGATTATTCGCAGTTACAGGGGAGATTCTGTGAATTCTCTATTTGTATAATAAATATAAAAGTTGTCTGTAGCATATAGACACGGAGGAAAGAATTTTGGAATTAATTGAATTAAGCGCAAAAACAAGAGAAAACAAGGGCAAGGGAGCAGCCAGGAAGCTCAGAAATACAAATGGCATCCCTGCCATCATGTACGGGGCCAAAACCGATCCTGTCATGCTCTCCCTTGAAACCGTTGAATTGGACAGAATTATCCGGGAGAACGGAACTTCAGGCCTCTTTTTCAGCCTGAGAATTGAAGGGGGGTCCGAGAGGATCGTCATGCTCAAGGATCTTCAGATGGATACCTTTGGCTTGAAATACCTCCATGCCGATCTTCAGGAGATCGATATGGACACCATGGTGACCGTTACCGTGCCCGTTGAAACCGAGGGCGTCTCCGCAGGCGTCAAAGAGGGCGGAATCCTTCAGGTGATCCGGCGCGAACTGGATGTGCTCTGCAAGCCTGCCAACACTCCGGAGGCAATTGTACTTGATATCAGCGAACTCAATATCGGTGATGCCATCCATGTAGAGGATATCGACCTGGGGGATGACGTGGAAATTCCCTATGAAGTCAACTTCACCGTCATCACCATTATCCCGCCGACAGCTTCTGAGGAAGAAGAGACCGAAGAAGAGGTCCTTGATGAGCTGGGTGAGGAAGAGGCTGCTGAGGCACCTGCCGACGAAGAATAAAGGCCGGGTGCAATGTCAGGCTCGGCACCTAAATTGATCGCGGGTCTGGGAAATCCCGGCAGGGAATATTCCCAGACCCGTCATAATATCGGCTTCCAGGTTGTGGAGGTCCTGGCCCGGAATGCCCGGGCAGACCTCGATAAAAAGCGTTTTGATGCGGTCTATGCAAAAACCCGGATTTCCGGGCAGACCGTGTTCCTGACCCGTCCCATGTCCTACATGAACCGAAGCGGATTCCCCCTCCAGAAACTGGCCTCCTATTTTAAGATCCCTGTGCAGGATATCATTGTGATTCATGACGATATGGACCTTGAGTTCGGCAAGATTAAAATTGTAAAGTCCAGGGGACACGGCGGGCATAACGGGGTCCGTTCCATCATTGAAGCCTTTGGGAGCCGGGATTTTGTCCGGGTCCGGGTGGGGCTGGGCCGGCCGCTCCGGTCTGATGGGGGAAGGCCCGGTGTTACCGGATATGTTCTGGGCAAGTTTTCCCCCCGCGAAAAGGAGATCCTGGATACGACCATTGAAGATGCGGTTCAGGCCTGTATCCTTATTCTTGAAAAAGGCGTGACAAGGGCCATGAACCTTGTTAATTCCAAAGACCCGTCCTGATTTCTCTTTTATTTCAACTATTCGCCGCCGGTTTATATCGTAGGGAGTCATGTACTACTCTGTGTCATGGGTCAAGGTTCCCAAAGCCGCCTTGGGCAAGGTGATGATAATTTCATTGACAATGTTGTTAATATGTGGTTTCCTACCCGAGAATGGGCAAATTGTTTTTACATAAATTAAGGCGGGAGATCTAATGGGTGAGAAATCCAAAAAAGAGACGGTAGAAGCGAAATCATCAATCAAAAAAGAATTTGCAGAGGGGGACCTAGCGGTTTATCCGGCACATGGAGTTGGATGTATCGAATCCATTGAAAGCAGGGAAATCAATGGGGATACCATGAATTTCTACATGATGAAAATCGTGGAAAACGGCATGGTGATAATGATTCCAACCTCCAATGTAGAATCCGTGGGCCTGAGGGAAGTCATTCCGGAAACTGAAATTCCTCAAGTCTACAAGGTAATGCAGGAAAAAGCGCAGCCCATCGACAATCAGACCTGGAACCGGAGATACCGGGAATATATGGATAAGATCAAGACCGGTTCCATCTACGATGTCGCCGAAGTTTTCAGGGATCTTTTTCAGCTCAAACTTGAAAAAGATCTCTCTTTTGGGGAGCGCAAGCTTCTTGACACGGCCCAGAACCTCCTGGTCCAGGAGCTGTCAACGGCAAAGGACATTGATGAAAAGGCCATGATGACAGAGATCGAAGATCTGTTCAGTTAGATCCGGAGAAGCTTGATGAATTGCACCGGCAGGCGTTTGCCTGCCGGTTTTGTGTTTTAAAGGGGTAGGGAACACCGGTAAACAGCGACCACCCGGCGCCATCCATCAGACCGGCGAAAACTTCCTGCTCACCCATTTTTTACTATACTTATCCATGGAAATTGATTTTTTTATCCCTGAAGAATTGGCGGGTCAGCGTCTGGATCAGGCCCTTGTCTCACTATCGCCCGGATGGTCCAGGAGCCGGGCCGCTTCCATTGTTTCCCGGGGAAAGATTTGCGTGGACGGGATGATCAAACGCCCGGGGTACAGGGTAAAGAGGGGAGATCACGTTTCAGGGACTGTATCGGAGAGCCGTGAACCTGCAGCGGCCCTTCCCGAGCCCATGGATCTGCCTGTCCTGTTCGAGGATGAGTATATTCTCCTGGTCAACAAGCCCCCCGGCCTGGTGGTTCATCCGGGCCCGGGGAATTATTCCGGGACCCTGGTCAACGGGCTGTTGAGCCATGCCCCGGATATCCGGCGGGTTGGGCAAGACCCTCTGCGGCCCGGCATCGTCCACCGCCTGGACAAGGATACCTCCGGCCTGATCCTGACGGCCAAAACCACCAGATCCCTTGAATTTCTCCAAAAAGAGTTTCAGCAGCGCAGGGTAAAAAAGGAGTATCTCGCCCTGGTCTCCGGAAAAGACCTCCCAGACTCAGGAGAGATTGATCTTCCCATCGGCCGTCATCCGGTCCGGCGCAAGCTCATGGCCGTGAACCATGAAACCGGGAAACCGGCCCGGACATCCTGGAGGGTGGCCCATCGCTTTGATACGGCCTGCCTGGTTGAAGTCAGGCTCCATACCGGCCGGACCCACCAGATCCGGGTCCATTTCTATGCCCTGGACCATCCCCTGGTGGGGGACCGGGTCTACCAGTACAAACGTTTTAGAAAGAAGAACCTGGCGGCGGAACGGCAGATGCTCCATTCCTGGAAACTGGGGTTCCGCCATCCCTATTCCGGACGCAGAATGGAGTTCCAGGCCCCTGTGCCGCCTGATTTCAAATCTGTAATGGACAGACTCAGGCAAACCTAAAAAATTCATTTGACAACGAGGGGAATGAAATGGCCAAATCCTATAACTATAAAATGCACTCTGCCGAACATCTGCTGAACCAGGCCATGGTCCGAAGGTTTGCCTGCAGCCGATGCTTTTCAGCCCATATCAATCCCAAGAAATCAAAATGCGACTATTACTTTGACCGGCCCCTCACACCCGGCGAAATCGAGGCTGTCCAGGAGGATGTAAACCAGGCCATTGATGCGGACCTTCCGGTAACCATGGAAGAGATGCCCAAAGATAAGGCCTTGGAAGAGTTCAACTTGGACCGGGTCCCGGACATGGAGAAAATGTCCCATTTCAGGGTGGTGCGCATGGGCGACTACGATGCCTGTCCCTGCATCGGGGAGCATGTCTCTTCAACCCAGGAGATCGGTCGGTTTGCCATCACTTCCACCGGTTTTGAAGAAGGGGTCCTCAGGATCCGTTTCAAGCTCAAGTAAGACTGTCCCGCCTAATTTTTGAACCCGGTGGAGAGCCGGGGCAGGGTATCGGCTTAATTTCGCCCGGACGTCCTGTCCGGTCTCAAAGCGGACAGCCTGCTGCTTTTCTGTCCGTGAACGCATGCCCTCTGTAGGCCGCCTCAACCCCGCTCCCGCCTGGAGGATATCGGCCATGCGGATCATTTGGCAGGAGATATGGGCTTTATACCCCAAGTTATCGAGAATTGTCTTTAAATTGTCTTGTGCAGCCTGGGATCATAGGGATAATCAACAGGCGAGCCGATATTCATATCTGCAAAATCAGAATGGATAGGATTTATCAGATAGTTGCTTTCCCCGGGGATTACCACACTGGGAACTTCCAGAACTGCAGATTTACCATTCAGTATCCATTGGTCGCCGTAAAGTTGAGATGCAGGTCCTGGCGGGTGCATGTCCCATCCAACCGGTAATGTGGGTGACGCGGTTATACACGAGTCATTAAAAGTGATAGAAACACACTTATATCCTTTCAACAAATCTACCGATGGCAGATGAACTGTTAATTCCAAGGTGGCCAAGCTTAAGGACTGGGCAGTATATACCATTGACGTCCCTGGAGAATTCCACCGGCCTCCGGCTTTTTTGGCCCCGATGCCATTGAAGGCCGCTGATACATATCTTTCCTTGACAATTCTCCAGGAAACGATTTCCATCAGGAGAATACTCCCTCGTCAATACGCGTTAAAAGTTTTTCAACCTCTTTGGCGCCAATTTCCGTTTTAGCAAAATCCAATGGGGTCTCTCCTCCCAATCCAAAAGATTTTTCCTTTAACCATTTCCGGGCATATTCAGGATTGTCATCAAAGACGCATATCGCAAATTTGTATAAATTCAAAATCCGGTATAATCGTTCTGACTCTGTCTGAGAAAAATACCCCCTCTTTTTGCGCTGGGCTAGAGTGCTCACTGATAGGTTGATCAGTTCTGCCAGTTTCTTTTCCGGAATATTCAACAAAGCACAGACTTTCTTAAAAAGCGTAATGCCAAGACCTCCTTCTAAAATCTTAACCAGGCTTTTTGTTGGAAAAAGTTCTGGAAAAGAAGGACTGGATGCAGCACTCAATAGATGAGGCATTATGGGGGATATGAAGTCCTTTCCCAATTGTTTAGAGAGCGATTGCCCAATTTGTTCAAATTGTTTCTGTAGTAAGGCCTGGTCCGGGATCAATAATTGGTTTGCTGTAAGCAGGGCAAGAGCCCCGCTTGAAGAAATAAAAGCCATAAGAGCCGTTGTAACGTCAGATCTTACGTTCTTATCCCTTAATACATTGATATAATCAATATCATTTTCATATGCACTGTCTGTCGATGACATAATAACACCCCTTGTTGTGTTGCTATTTTGCAATAATGATATTGCTAAATTAGAAGAATGTCAAATGAAACCAATATAGATAATGAATTGAACAGCTCGTTTTTTTGATTCAAAAACATGTAAATGTGCAAATCGTAACCATGCCTCCGATTTTCGGAGCAGGATTATATAAACCGAAATGTTAAAATCCGTACGGAATGATGTTGTTCAACCTTCAAGACTATCAGGGCTCGGTTGTTATGCCAGGGGATCCGGAAGCGGGAGGGGCGGGGTGGAGCGGCGTTGATGGCCGGGGTGTCAGGATCAAAAGAACCGGGCATCTTCGCTTTGCCGGAGGCCAGGACGGCCGGAGGCAATTGAGCAGAACGCCCCGCCCCGTCCGCTGCCGGGTTCACTTAAATCGGGTTTAAATAAAAAACCCCTGATATCTGCAGATGCAGATATCAGGGGCGGGTGTTATAAACGAATAAGCTTAGGCTGCGCTGGGTTCGATATTGATGGCGCAGACCTTGAACTCGGGGATCTTGGCCGTGGGGTCCATCTGGGCGTTGGTCAGCTTGTTGGCCGCGGCCTTGGCAAAGTGGAAGGGGATGAAGATGGTGCCGTCCACGGCCTTGGATGAAACCTTGAGTTTGGCCGTGATCCTTCCCCTTCTGGAGCAGACATTGACCCTTGCCCCGGTATCAAGGCCGAGAGCGTTGGCATCGTTGGCAGAGATCTCCACGAAACATTCGGGAGACAACTGGTTCAGGCCCTGGGTCCGCATGGTCATGGTCCCGGTATGGTAGTGGTACAAGACCCTGCCCGTGGTCAGGACATAGGGGTATTTGTCATCGGTCAGCTCCGCCGGCGGTGCATGTTCTATGGCGTGGAAAAAACCTTTGCCCCGGGTGAACTGGGCCGTATGGAGGATGGGCGTGCCGGGATGGTTCTCATCCGGGCAGGGCCAGTGGATCCCGACCTTATCGATCCTCTCCCAGGTAATGCCCTTGTAGGAGGGGGTCACCGCACAGATCTCCTTAAAGATCTCATGGCTGTCCTCATACTTGAGTTCATATCCCATGCGGCCGGCTATGGCGCAGATGATCTCCCAGTCCTGACGGGCCTCTCCAGGAGCTTCCACGGCCTTTCTGACCCGTTGGACCCGGCGTTCGGAATTGGTAAAGGTTCCGTCCTTTTCCGCGAAGCAGAAGGCCGGCAGGACCACATCGGCCAGTTCCGAGGTTTCAGTCAGGAAAATATCCTGTACCACCAGGAAATCCAGGTTGGTCAGGGCTTTCTTGGCATGGTTCAGGTCCGGATCAGACACCATGGGATTTTCACCGATGACGAACAGGGATTTCAGGCTGCCGTCATGGGCGGCCTGGAACATCTCCGTGGCCGTGAGCCCGGGAGTGGGGGACATGCCTGAAACTTTCCAGGCCGTCTCGTATTTCATCCGGGCCTCATCGCTGGCTACAGCCTGGTAGGCCGTGAAGACATTGGGCAGGCCTCCCATGTCGCAGGCCCCCTGGACGTTGTTCTGCCCCCGCAGGGGATTGACTCCGCCCCCGGGTTTGCCCAGGTGTCCGCAGAGCATGGACAGGTTGGCCAGGGACTTGACATTATCCGTGCCGCAGGTATGCTGGGTGATGCCCATGCAGTAGAGGATGGAGGCCGCACCGGCCCGGGCAAAACCCCTGGCCGTCTCCACAAGATCTTCGGCTTTTATGCCGGTGATCTTTTCCACATGTTCGGGTGTGTATTTTTCAGCGATCTCCCTCAGGGCCTCAAAGTTCTCGGTCCGTTCCTCGATAAAGGCCTTATCCTGGAGATCTTCTTTGATGATGACGTGGATGAGGCCGTTGATCCAGGCGATATCGGTGCCTGGGAAAGGCCGGAGCCATCTGTCGGCATACTCGGTGAGTTTTACCTTTCTGGGATCGATGACCGTCAGTTTTTTGCCCTTGAGTACGGCACGTTTGACAAAGCCAGACAGGACCGGGTGATTTTCCGTGGTATTGGATCCGGTTACCAGGATAAAATCTGATTCTTCAATGTCTGCAATGGTGTTGGTCATTGCACCGCTTCCAAATGCTGCAGCCAGACCGGCTACGGTGGAGCTGTGTCACAGCCGGGCGCAATGATCGATATTGTTTGTCTTTAATACGGCCCGGGTAAATTTCTGGGCAATATAGTTGTCTTCATTGGTGGTCCGGGCAGAGGTCAGCACGCCCATGGCATCCGGTCCTGCCTCATCCCGGATGGCCGTGAATTTCTGGGCCACCAGGTCAAGGGCTTCGTCCCAGGAGGCTTGGACCAGCTTTCCGTCCTTTTTGATCAGGGGCTGGGTCAGGCGGTCCGGAGCATTGACAAAATCATATCCAAACCGTCCTTTGACGCAGAGGCTGGCGTTGTTGGGGGGCAGATCCGGATCCGCACCGTCAATCTTAACGATTGTATTGTCCTGGACAAAGAGATCCATCTGGCAGCCCACTCCGCAGAAAGAGCAGGTGGTCCTCACTTTCTGGGTCGGCTTGAACCGGTCATCCCTAAACGCCCTGTCCGGAATCAGGGCACCCACCGGGCAGACCTGGAGGCATTCTCCGCAGAAGACACAGTCGGAATCCTTGAGATGCTTATCGTCCTTGGTGATGATTTTGGGGATCTCTTCCATATGACCGAATTCAATGGCGTCATTTACCTGGATCTCACGGCAGGCCTTGATACACCGGCCGCAGAGGATGCACCTTGAAAAGTCCCTGATAATGAACGGATTGGCCCTTTCGGTCTCATGGGAACAGGCATTCAGGGGCATGCCCCTTGTCTTTACCTGGTACCGATAGGCCAGGTCCTGGAGTTCACAGTCCCCCCAGACCGGACACAGGTCTTCTTTCCCGTCGTCCTTGAGAACGCCGAGCTGGAATGAGGTCCAGTCCAAAGTGTCAAAATCCCGGATGGCGCAATTGTGATTCCCCGAAGCCAGCATCCTGCCGATGGTCTTCTGCCGGTCCCGGACCACCCTGGGAGATTCGGAAAGAATTACCATTCCCGGCTCGGCCTTGGCCACGCATGACTCCACAAGTCCGTCCTCTCCCTTTATCTCCACCACACAGATCTTGCACGTATTGGTGGGAATGGTATTCTTTAAATGGCAGAGGGTGGGGATGTCGATTTTATTGCGCTGGGCAACTTCAAGAATGGTTTCACCAGGTTCAAAGGCCAGTTTATTCTCATTTATCGTTATAATATTGGTTTCCATAGATCTCTTCCTGGATTGAATTTATAACATTTTCGCTGCTTTTCCTGGACAACGCATAATACCTATCCCATCCCCTGTTTGTTGTCAAGATTAACCCTCCATGGCCGGAGGCGGATATGAGAAATAAAATAAATTTCATTGGTATTATTGACTTTTCTTAATTGGGATGACTATACAGTAGTGGAAAAATTTCGGGCGGAATTTGCCAGGACATTCATAGGGATAAGGATGGACAAATGGTTCAGTCAATTTTGATGATGGGCGGGTTGGGAATAGCAATCGGCACGGTTCTGGTGATTGCTTCAAAAGCTTTTTATGTATATGAGGATCCAAAGGTTGTTGCCATAAACGATGGACTTCCCGGAGCCAACTGCGGGGGGTGCGGCTTTCCCGGCTGCTCGGCCAATGCCGAGGCCATTGCCAAGGGAGAGCAGGACGTCAATTCCTGTGTGGCGGCCGGAGAGGATGTGGCCCTGGCCATTGCCGCTATCATGGGGGTTTCCGTGTCTGACAAGGAACCCGAGTTTGCCGGTCCGGGATGCTATTACTCCAAGGACAAGGCCGATTTAAACTATATCTACCACGGGATCCGGGACTGCCGGGCCGCGGCCATGCTCATGGGCGGGATGAAGGTCTGCAGGATCGGATGCCTGGGGCTTGGAACCTGCGTCACTGCCTGCCAGTTCGGGGCCTTGAGCATGGGGGAAGACGGCCTTCCAAAGGTGGACCAGGAAAAATGCACCGGATGCGGGGCCTGTGAGAAGATCTGCCCCAAGAACATCATCCGCCTGACCTCTGTGACCCGGCGCATCATCCGGGAGTATACCCGGAGCGACTGCATCACCCCCTGCCAGAGGGCATGCCCCTCGGGCATCGATATCAAAGAGTATGTCCGCCTGATCAAGGAGGGGGATTACCACGGATCCCTGCAGGTGATAAAGGAAAGAATGCCTTTCCCGACCGTGATTTCCAGGATATGCCCGGCCACCTGCGAGTTCAACTGCCGAAGGCTGCTCCAGGATGAGTCCGTGGCCATCAATAATTTAAAGCGGTTTGTCTGTGATTTTGAGATGAACCAGGACAAGCGGATCCAGCCCTATAAAGCCCCGGAAACGGGAAAGAAACTGGCCGTGATCGGCGGCGGGGTCGAAGGCCTTTCTGCTGCCTATTTTTCCGCCAGGCTGGGACATGATCCCACGGTTTTTGAGTCAACGGACCGGCTGGGGGGGATCCTGAGAATGGCCATTGCCAGGGAACGACTTTCCATGGATGTCCTTGACTGGGATATCCAGGGGATTCTGGATATGGGCGTCAATGTGAAAACAGAAGTAAAGGCAGGGGTGGATTTCACCATACCCGGTCTTTTAAAAGAGGGTTTTGAGGCCGTGGCCGTGGCGACCGGGGGCTGGGACTCCAGGCTGGCCAGAAACGATATATATACGCCGGCCAATGTGTTTCCGTCCACCTTTCTTCTCATTGACCTTTTGCGGAGCGCCTCGGAAAAGAGCCTGGAGATCAATTGCGGGAAAAAGGTTGTGATTGCCGGCGGCGGGGTTCGGCTGCCCGATGCGGTGAAACTCCTGAAGGAAAAGGGGACGGACAAGATCACGGTGATTTCCAGAAAAGCACCGGAAGACTCTTCCTTTGACAAGGCCACCTTAGAGGGGTTGTCCGAACAGGGTGTTACCATCCTTTACAATACGGGCATTACCAAATTGATGGGACAAGATGAAAATCTTATTGGTGTTGAATATCTGGAGCTGGATACAGGGGAAAAACAGGTGATTGATACCGACACCCTGATCATCGGCTCAGGAAGATTCCCTGAGCTTGTCTTTGTCCCGGCGGCCCAGGAAGAAGAGGAGGCGGATCCGGATCCGGACAAAGCCCTTGTCTGGGAAGGCGTGGAACTGCCCAAGAAGCCGGATTCAAACCGGGAATCCGGACTTTTGTCCAGCCAGGATGTGATATCCGAGTACTCTTCGGCCGTTACCGCAATCAACGGAGGAAGAAAGGCTGCCGCTGCCATGCATCATCTGGTTTACGGCATTGAGTTCCAGGACCGGTCCGACATGGTCACGGAAAAGACAATCCTCCAGGATGTCCGGTTTTTAAACCATGTGGAGGCATCCCCCAAAAATCTCCTTGTCCCTGCGGAAAACAGGGAGGAGACAAAAGATGATTTTTCAACGGGTTTTTCCACTGACCAGGCCCATGAAGAGGCCAACAGGTGTCTTCGGTGCGGACTGGTCTGCTATGAAAAATCCGGATTGATCAATGGCTGAGCTTTTGTGGCTGAGTCAGCCTTTTGGATGAGTGTCGCTTGCAACTCTACCGGCATAAAACCGGCGTAATTTTAATGGTATTTTAAGATATATGAAACCTGAAAACATCCTCGTTGTTGATGACGAATCAAGGATCGTTGATAATATCAGCCGTTGTCTGAAAAGGGAGGGGTATGATACCGTGGAGGCTCAAAACGGGGCCCAGGCCCTGGCATTGTTTGAGCAGCAGCATTTTGACCTGGTCCTCCTGGATATCAGCATGCCTGAACTCAACGGGTATGAGACCATGGAACGCATCCTCCGGAAAAACAGCGAGACACTCATCATCATCATGACCGGGTTTGCCTCGGTTGAATCTGCGGTAAAGGCCCTGAAGGAAGGGGCCTGGGATTATCTTAAAAAACCCTTTGAATATGCCGAGCTCATAAAAACAGTCAAAAACGCCCTTGCCCAGGCCAGGCTTCTGGCGGATAAAAAAGCTGTGGCGGCCCGCCTGGAGGCGTCGGAAAAACAATACGAGAACATGGTGAACAATTCCCCGGACCTGATCTTTACCCTGGACGAGAAGGGGCGGTTCACCTTTATCAATGATCAGTTTGAAAGGCTTCTCGGATTTCCCAGAAAGACCCTTCTGGGAACTTCCTTCGAGGATCTGGTCCACAAGGAGGACCGGCCCAAGACAGAAGCCTTGATTCCCCCAAGCCAGGAAGGTCAGGAGATTAATTTTAGGTTCAAGCGGGCCAAAAAAGAGTTGTCTGCCGCCACACCCTATGCCTCTAATTTTGCCTTTATCGAACTCAAGGCCTCTCCCATGCATCTGCCTGCCGGCGGGAGCCGGGAGGAAAAAAAGGGGGTCTACGCGGTTGCCAGGGATATGACCGAGAGGATCAACCTGGAGGCACAGCTCCGCCAGTCCCAGAAAATGGAGGCCATCGGCACCCTGGCCGGGGGGATTGCCCATGATTTCAACAATATCCTCATGGGAATCCAGGGATATGCATCCCTGGTAAAGCACGGGTTTGAAAAGAGCAGTGTGGAGTTTAAGCGCCTGTCCAATATTGATGAGTATGTGGCCTCGGGTGCTGAGATGGCCAGACAGCTTCTGGGCTTTGCCCAGAAAAGCTTCCGTGAGGCAAATCTGATAAATTTGAATTATCTCCTCAAGATGTCGGCCAAGATGTTCTCCAGGACCAAAAAGGACATCACCATTGACCAGCGCCTGGAAAAGAATTTATGGGGAAGCGTGGTCAATGAAGGCCAGATCAAACAGGTTCTGCTCAATCTCTATGTCAATGCATGGCAGGCCATGCCCAAGGGCGGGAAAATTATCATCAGTTCGGAGAACGTCCATATTGAGTCCTCCCAGCTGAGAGAATTCGGCCTTGAAAAGACCGGTCCCTATGTGAAGATCAGCGTTTCCGATACCGGCATCGGCATGGATAAAGATACCATGCTCCAGATATTTGATCCTTTTTTCACGACCAAGGAACGGGGCCAGGGAACCGGGCTGGGCCTGGCAACTGCCTACGGCATTATCAAAAGCCATGAAGGCTGCTTTCAAGTGAGCAGCGAACCGGGCAGGGGCTCTTCTTTCATGTTCTATGTCCCGGCCCAGGAGACAGCCGTCAAGACCGGAGGCAGGGCAGCGGATGAAGATGAAAAAATTATCAGCGGCAAGGGATCGGTTCTTCTGGTAGATGATGAAAAGGGCGTGATCGAAGTCTGTTCGGAGATGATCAAGACCCTGGGATATAAGGTCATCCCGGCCGGCAGCGGCCTGGAGGCGGTCAGGATCGTGGAAAAGAGCGGCGCAGACATCGACCTGGTGATTCTGGACATGGTCATGCCCGAGATGAGCGGGTATGAGACCTATGAGATGATGAAAAAGATCCGGCCCGGGATCCGCGTCCTGGTTTCTTCGGGCTACAGCCGGGAAGAGGAGATCAACGAAATGCTGGAAAAGGGGTGTAACGACTTTATCCTGAAGCCCTTTGATGTGGCCATGCTGTCGGAGAAACTCGACTCGGTGTTCAACTCCATGGCCAAAGCCAGTGCTTAAGGCGATTTTCGCCTGGTCCGCTTCAGTAATTTTTTCCTGTTTAAATTAAAAGAGGGGCTGGAACATATGTTCCAGCCCCCCCTTATCTTTCAGATCTTGGATACAGGCTTATCCAAATACTTTTTCCAGATCAGGGATGATCTGTTTTTTACGGCTCATGATGCCGGGCAGCCAGCATTTTCCGTCCACGGGTTTTTCCCCGAAGGCTTTTTCCACAACGGATTCGTCATCGGATGCCACCAAAAGTTCGGTCCCTTCCTTCATGATATCGGTGAGCATGAGCAGAACGGTGTGGTGCCCTTTTTCCGCTTTCAGATCCCGGATATCCTTTTCCAGATCCGCCTTGATGCCGTCAACGATGGAAAGATCAACCAGCTCGAGCTGACCACAGCCCACGCCCTTTCCGCTCATGTTAAAATCTTTGTAGTCCCGGAGAACCAGTTCGCGGACCGGAGTTCCTTCAACGGCGGATTTTACCTTGAACATCTCAATGCCAAGGGCTTCCAGATCGCTTTCGCCGCAGATCTTTGCCAGTTTGGTACAGACTTCCTTGTCCTTGTCCGTACAGGTGGCGGATTTGAAGATGACCGTATCGGAAAGGATGGCGCAGAGCATGATGCCTGCGATATCCTTGGGGATTTCGATTCCAAAGTAATCATACATGGATGCGATCACGGTACCGGTGCAGCCGACAGGCCAGATCCAGCATTCCAGGGGTTGTCCCGTGGTTACATCCCCCAGTTTGTGATGGTCCACGATGCCGAGGATATTGGCATCGCCCAGGTCGTCCGGGCTCTGGGCCAGGTCGGAATGGTCCACCAGGTATACGTCCTTACCGGCATAGGAAGTGACCACTGCAGGAGCGGCAACACCGTATTTATCAAGGACAAACTTGGATTCCGGGTTGAGTTCACCCTGTACGGCAGGTGAAGCGGCTTCCCCCAGTTTTGTTTTAAGATCAGCAAGTGCGATAGCAGCAGTAACGGAATCCGTATCCGGATTTTTGTGACCAAATACCAAAGTTGACATACAAAACCTCCTAAATTTCTTTATATCATGGTTATATAATTGGATGATTCCCTTCCCGGAAATCATCATAAATTTAAACGTAGATCTTCCCCTGAAAATCAGAGTATCTTATAGAATTAATCGGCCCTAGAAACAAGGAAAATTTTCAACCCTCTATTATTTCACCGGATCAGAATCTGTCCAGCCACTTCACCTGGCTGTTGCCTGGGCAGAAAGAAGCCTAAACGGGTTCGTCCTTTATATGGCAGGAGATCCTCCCGGGGAGGTTATTTCAATCTCTTGAAATCCGTGGTCACGGCCACCCCGTAATTGGTATCAATGATGGAGAGTTTTTCACCGTTTTCGGTCAGTTTCCAGGTTCCCGGCACCAGGTGCCCCGGGGGCATGAATCCGGCGGGGGTCGGACAATTGTGGCGGACCATCTTCAGGAGAACACGGGTCTCTTCCACGGACATGATATCCAGGAGGTTATAGCAGGCCGCAGCCACGGCCCAATAGGTTTTATCGGTAATTACGGCCGTGGACGGCTCTGTGTGAGTCAGTTTCCCGCCAACATAGGTGGCCGTCCTGAGCCAGGTGCCGCAATAAGGATGGGCGCAGGGTTCGGCTTGTGTACTTCCGGGGGTGCCTGCCTGGACCTCTTTGGAAAATATTTCCTTGACCCGGCCCCGGGAAGAGGCATGGGTCAGGGTCATTTTCCCGGCACTTACCTGGTAGGTATATGTAATTTCCTTTCCCGCGGGAATGGTCGAAGGGCAGGAAGAGACCACCACCCTGGTATGGAGTTTGTCCCCCTGGACCGACAGGGAAGCGCTCATTCCGCATGCCTGTTCCGGCGGGGCCTTGACCACCTTGTTAAACGCATCCGTCGTGATGACAAGAGACGCCGGTTCCCTTCCCATGAGTCTTTCGTTCAGGTAATGGCTGTCCCGTTTCCAGATGCCTATATAGCTTTCGGATGCCGCTAAAAGGGCCGGAAAAAATACCAAAAAGATAAAAAGGGAAATGCCTGAAAAATATTTTGTGGATTCCATTTTGCTCCTTCGTAAAGACTTTAGCCAGAAGTGCTCACTTTTATAAAAGGGTTGACTGATAGACATATCTGTCGCTCTACTATTCCTTAATCCGAACATGGGGAGATGATCATAACGCCCTCCATAATTACGTTTTTGATTGTTATTACCATTGATTCAAAGGTATAACAAGTGAAGCTGGTCGTTGTTTCCTACTGCAAAGGTGAATACGGCAGGGTAAATACCGGGACCATCCTCTCTTGGGGACCGTTTGCCCGGATCCAATGCCACCAATCTTCAGTCATGCCCACAGTATCGTAAAATTCCTGTTTCTGATATCCGGGCTCTTGGAGGTTCCCCTTCCAAATATCTATGACCTCATTGCTTTTTCCTGTTACCGAACACATGAAAGAGATCATGGGAAGTCCGGATCTGATACCTTCTTCCTGGCGGGAAATAAAGCCTTCCATCAGCTCGGTGTTCATCTGCAAGACAGCTTTTGTATAGGTTTTGATCGGCTGAGTCCGACTCTCATAAATAGCTGTATGGAAGGCATTTGAGAAGAAGTCATTGGCAGTTTCCAGCAATCTGATTTGCCGTTGAGGCATTAATGTTCTTAGCTCCCGGTTCAAGGTTTGCCAGTCAGTCCCATTTTTAGCCCATGAAAAAAAATTCGTGAAAACGTCAAAACTATTCAATTCCCAGGTTTGTGTAATCTGAAACAAGGTTTTTGAATTACAGTACCACGAGGCCATCAGGGTGGCACCGTTGGCCTCATACAAGGGAACCATTTTTTCTTCTGCAAAGCGGATGAAGGCCTCAATGGTTTTGGGCATGGCAATGATTGGTGTCAGAGTCTCTTCCAGATAGAACATTATCCTCTCCCTTATATGGCTGCTATGAATTGACGGCATTTGCCTGTCACAGTTTACTGCATATAGAGTGCCATAAAATAAAATATTAAATTTCAATAGATTATAGAGAGACACCAGGGGTGTATCGTCATATATGCAGATTTGTTTTGACAATTGTGATATGCGGTAATAAATAGTGTGGGGTATGGCAATTGAAAGAAAATCCGATATCTATCAAAATGTTTTTTTCCGTGAGGCGACCATGCAAATCTGCGGAAGCCTTGATGTCCAATCGTTTCTTCACAAAAGTTTTGTCTATATCAAAGAGGCTCTGGATCTGCCAGCCGATTATGTCTCCATCATTTATTACAGCGCTGACATACGCCGCTTGATCATTATGGCAGTCGCCAATGAAGACGGGAGTGTACTTGTGAATGATTCGGTTGCCGTACCAAAAGACAAACATCAGTATATCATCAGCGACAATAGGTCCGCGGATGCAGTCATTACCGATTCGCTGGAAGATCACCCCGTTGCCGGTCTGTGGGTAGCCAAAGGATATACAAATGATACTGCCCAAATTTCACTTAGGCTGGAGATAAAAGGGGCTTATATAGGGGCGGTAAACTTCTGCTCCAAGGGAAAAAATGAGTTTACCCAGGCGCATGTCGAGATGCTTTCCCTATTAAAAGAGCCATTTTCCATTGCAGTATCCAATGTTATTGTATATCAGGAACTGCTTGAGGCCAAAGGGGCTTTACAGGAAGATAATCAACTCCTGCAAAATGAGTTGCGCATGGCTTCCGGCGGAGAAATTGTTGGCAAGGACAGAGGAATGTGGGGCGTGATGGAAAAGGTTTACCAGGTCGCACCTCTTTCCAACTCGGTTTTGCTCCTCGGAGAGACCGGTACGGGAAAAGAGCTTGTGGCCAACACCATCCACAACCTATCTGACAGAAAGGACATGCCGTTTATTAAAGTCAATTGCGGAGCCATACCTGAAACCCTTATTGACAGTGAGCTGTTCGGCCATGAGAAAGGAGCATTTACAGGGGCTTTTTTTAGAAAACAAGGGCGGTTCGAAAGGGCCCAAAAAGGAACGCTTTTCCTGGACGAAGTCGGCGAGTTGAAGCCTGACGCCCAAATCAGGCTTCTGCGTGTTCTCCAGGAAAAGGAGATTGAAAGAGTTGGTGGTGACACCCCCATAAAGGTTGATGTCAGGATCATTGCTGCCACTCATCGCAACCTGCTAAAAAGAGTTGAGGACGGTCAGTTCAGGGAAGACCTTTATTATCGTCTCAACGTGTTCCCCATTGTCATACCTCCCCTAAGGGACCGCAAATTGGATATTCCACTACTGGTTCAACATTTTATCGCGAAGAAGACACTGGATATGGGTATAGACAAAATTCCCCCTCTTTCCGTTGAATCTCATGAGCAGCTCCTGGCTTATTCCTGGCCGGGCAACGTCAGGGAGCTTGAGAATGCAGTGGAGCGCGCCCTGATTCTGTGTAAAGGAGCCCCCCTTACCTTCCCTGACCTTGATACCTCACCCCGCTCAACCCCCCGAAAAGTAGATCCTCCGAATGATGCCCTGCATTCGAAGGCATCATTTGAGAGTGCCCTTGACTTGGATGCTGTTATGGTCGATCATATCCTCAATGTCCTAAAGATAACCCGCGGAAAAGTTCATGGGAAAGACGGTGCAGCAGCAATTTTAAATGTGAATCCCTCGACTCTACGCAATAAAATGAAAAAACTGAAGATTCCCTTTGGCAGAAATACCTTGAAAAGAAATTAATTTTAGAAATAGTTCACTTGGTACAGAAAAATAAAATGTCTATAGTATTTTCAAATCCTCCCAGGAAAGGGAAACCAGCCAAGATCTGGCATCTGGATGAAGTTCTTGAGCTTGCCAAGGATTTGCCGGTATATCAGCAGAAATTGAGCGAACTTGACTCACTTGACGTTGTGGCTTGGTACGGCAACGGTTTTCACTATGGACGGTTGACTGTGAGAGAAATCGCAAAACATTCACAGAGGATTTATAAAGCTAGGCGCTGTTTCTAAATAAATCATTGCAACCAGACCAAGCAAGAAGCAATCAGAACCATCGCTTCATATCTGCTTGATAGTTTTTCATACCGAGTCGATATTCGCCGATTGGATTTTATCTTTGCAAAAAAGCATTCTACCAGGTGTCTTTCTCTATACGTATGCTTGTCAATCTCCCTCGGGTGTTTCCTGTTTGCTTTCGAAGGAATGACGACCTTGCTACCTACTGCCTCAACAAGTTCAATGAGTTTATCTGTATCATAAGCTCTATCTGCAAAAAAATAATCGCTTTCTATGCCAGCAATCAATTCATACGAAGGAACCATATCATGCACATTTCCACCGGTTAACTTAATTCGGAAAGGATTTCCAAGGGCATCGACCACTGCATGGATCTTTGTCGTCAAACCTCCTTTGCTTCTACCTATTGCTTGAAAATATTGACCTCCCTGAACTCCGCAACCGTGTTGATGCAGTTTCACATAAGACCCATCTATCATCGTTGATTCTGTGTCTATATCTTTTGTGACCTGCTTAAATAAATCTTTCCAAGCTGATAGAGTCGTCCACCTGGCAAACCTTTTATAAACAGTTTGCCATGGTCCAAACTCTTTTGGCAAATCTCGCCAAGGGGCACCGGTTTTTAGAATCCATAAAATTCCATTGAACATTAACCTGTTATCCTTCGGCTTGCGTCCTCGTGTTTCTATCTTAGGGGATGATAAGATAGGCTCTATATGTTTCCATTTTTCGTCTGAAATAGCATGTCTGTTCATAAACAGACGGAATCATTAGTATTCTCAAATGTCTAGATTTTTTTGATGTTTTTTTAGAAACAGCCCCTAATTGAACTTCAAAAACTTAATATTTTTTTCATCAATCTGGATTCCTGGATCGTTGATGAACTTTAACAAAATTTACAATGTATTGAGAAGAGCAAAAGAGAGCACTTATGGTATAAGTGCACTGGGAATTCGGATAAAAAATACTGAGCACTTTGTCTATAAGTCCGACTTTTAAAGCACATCATTTTTTTCCAAACCATAAAGGTACAGATACTTGCATAATCCTTGATTCAACTTTATACATAACAAACCTGAATACAGAAATGAGCCCGAAATAAGGATTATTGGAGCTAATCACTCCAGGGACAAAAATACAAGAGCAAAGTTTAAGGAAAAAAATCATCGTTCCCAACTCCGGCGATTGAAGACCGCAGCTCCGCAGGGTGAATGATTCTAACAGGCTCTAACCTGCACTTCTCTGAAAGGGGAAAACTCGCTGCGCTCAGACAATTCCCCTTTTTAACCGAGAAGCACAGCCAAGAGCCTGAAAAGAATCCCACCCGATGTCTCCGCCACGGCCCTCAATCGCCTCCACGATAGCATGATTTCAGTTGGTGTTAACTGGTATTTTGGATTTTTTACATGAGATTTCTTCGGGAACATGGAACCGATTCAAATTTGTCTGGGCGTGAGGCTGGTGGGGGGATGGGGTAGAGCCGGGTTCAACTTTTTGCGGCCGCAGGACGCGGAGGAGTAAAAAGTTCACCCCAAAGCCGGCACCCCATGCCCCTGCCGGCCGGCTAAATGTGTTTTTAAATTTTAAAACCTAGGAGTCGATGCAAATTCCACATTCCATGCAGTCTTTCATGGGACAGGATGCAGATTGTTTCTTTATTTTGGCCTGCTGAAATTCCCGGGCAAGAAATTTTCGGGAAACATGATGGGTGAGGCGGTCCCAGGGAAGAGGGGCCGAAACCGGTTTTTCTTTTTCAATAACGACGTCGCAATATTCCCGTTGGCTTTTCATGGCCCTTGTCCATCCGGCTTCAAGAGCCGATTCGATGATATCTGCGGTTTGCCGGTCCCCCAGGGAGAGCAGGGCATTGATTCTTGAGTTTTTCAGGGATTCTATTTGAAGGGTGAGATTAGGGGTTCTTTTCAGTCCGTTTTGAAGGATGTTTGCCCGGCGTTTCAAGGTCTTCTGGGGTGTCATTGCCGCCCATTGAAAAGGGGTACAGGGTTTGGGTATAAAGGGATTAACGCTTAAGGTAATCGTGCCGATCCTCTTGTTTTTTCTGGAGGCCTCCAGGAATACGGATTTGATTTCCAGGGCCAGGTCGACAATGGCTTCAACATCTTCATCGGTTTCAAAGGGCAGGCCGATCATGAAATAGAGCCGCAGGTTCAGGATTTGGTGTTCCACCAGTTTCCGGGCGGCATCCAGGATCTCTTTGGCTGTGATCTTTTTATTAATGATCCTGCGCATCCTTTCAGACCCGGCTTCCGGGGCAATCGTTGCCGTTTTTACACCTGACCGGGCCAGACGCTCGATGATACCTTGGTCCAGCCTGTCCGCTCTCAGGGAGGAAAAGGAGAGGGTGAATCCGTTTTCCTCTCCGTACCGGCAGATATCGCCGATGTCCGGATGATCCAGGACAGCGGAACTGACCAGTCCGATTTTGTCTGTTTTCCCCCGGGCCTTGCCCATGACCTGTAAAAGGTCTGATTTGGGATAGATCCTTGGAGGACGAAGTGCGAATCCTGCCGTGCAGAACCGGCAGCCATGGGGGCACCCTTTCAGGGTCTCCATTAAAAAGATGTTTTTAAAGGCCGTGTCCGAGGTTAAGACGGAAGTATGGGTCTGTGTTCCTTCCAGGTTTTCCTGGTATGGGACCTCAATTTTTTTAGAAAACTTTTGATCTGCTTCATCATTATCTTTATATAAAACCGGCTCGTGGAGGGCCGGAACATAAGCCCCTTTCATCCTGGTTTCCACTTTTTCAAGCAGGGATGCCTTGTCCCGGTCTTCTTTAAACAGGTCAAAAAAGGGGGTGAGCAGGCACTCGGCCTCTCCCAGGAGGAAAAGGTCGATGAAAGGGGCAATGGGTTCCGGATTGAGCAGGCAGGCAACTCCCCCCGCAGCCACCAGGGGGTGGATGTGGTTTCGATCGGATGACCGCAGGGGGATGCCTGTTTCACCAAGGATTTGAGCAAGGTGAAAAAAGTCGTTTTCAAAGGAGATTGAAAACAAGATAATATCAAACTGATTAAGGGGCAGACCGGTTTCCAGGCTTTTGACAGGGGAGTGGCGCCCCTGTCCCTGGCTTTTCCAGGTGTCCGGCAGAAATACCCGCTCGCAGGCCAGGAATTCAATCTCATTGGCCAGCCGGTAGACCGTCTGGAATCCCAGACTGGACATGCCGGCCCTGTACGTGTTGGGGTAGACCAGGGCTGCCCTGATCAGGCCTTTGCCGTGTTTGACCACGGCGCCATGTTCCTGGAGGCCTGCCTGCCTAGACGGTCCGGGCCTTTTTTTTTTCGGCCCTGTTTTCATGGATCAGTCTGCTTTTCTTCTCAGAAAAGTGGGCACCTCCAGATCGTCGTTGTCAAAGGCCATGTTGGTATAGGAATCTCCCAGGTCTTCTCCGCCAACCACCTGTTTCTGGGTGACCCGGACCGGGCTTTCATACTCGTTCCAATTGGCCAGTTCTTCCGGGGTGGGATTTCTGACCTGTCCCCTGGCCACTGCCGCGGCTTCCCGGCCCTGGGAAACCGGCCGCTGCATGGGATGGCGGGCAACGGCCTGGGCACCGTATGCTCCTGTCTGGGCCCGGGGGATCTCTTCCTGGCAGGCCTGAACCGGGGCTGAGGGCTCAAACCGGTGCATATTTTCCGCCAGCTGGGGTTCCTGGACGCCGATGCCCGTGGCAATGACGGTGATGCGCATCTCATCTCCCAGGTCGTCGTCAAAGGTCTGGCCCCAGATGATCTCTGCATCATCTCCGACTTCCTGGTGAATCCGGTCCGAGGCCTCTGTCATCTCATCCAGGGTCAGGTCTGAGCTGGAGGTGATATTCATGAGCACCCCTTTTGCCCCTGAAATGGAAATGTCTTCCAGAAGGGGATGGGAGATGGCTTTTTCAGCGGCTTCCGTGGCCCGGTTTTCACCCGAAGCGATACCAATGCCCATGAGCGCTTTTCCGGCCTTCTGCATGGTGGTTTTCACATCGGCAAAGTCAAGGTTGACCAGGCCCGGCATCATGATCAGATCGGTGATGCCTTTGACGGAATGGTGAAGGATTTCATCGGCCTTGATGAACATATCCACCATCCTTGCACCCTTGGGGGCGATTCCCCGGAGGCGGTCATTGGGGATGATGATGACCGTGTCGGTGATGTCATGGAGATTGTTCAATCCTTCCAGGGCCTGTTTTTCCCTTTTCTTGCCTTCAAAGGAAAAGGGTTTGGATGCCACGGCCACGGTAAGCACTCCGAGATCCCTGCAGATCTCTGCAATCACGGGAGCGGCCCCGGTACCGGTTCCGCCGCCGAAACCAGCCGTGATAAACACCATGTGGCTTCCGTCCAGGGCTTCCCTGATTTCGTCCATGCTTTCCAGGGCTGCATCCCGGCCGATGGACGGGTCTGCTCCGGCGCCCAGGCCTTCGGTCAGTTCCCGTCCCAGCTGGATTTTGACTTCCGCCCTGGACTGGTCCAGGGCCTGGGCATCTGTGTTGGCCACGATGAATTTGACGCCCTGGAGCTTGGCGTCAATCATATTGTTGACCGCATTGCCTCCGGCACCGCCCACTCCAATTACCTTGATTTTAGCTGAATTGTTGGTTTCCACAAAAGAAAAACTCATATCCACCTCCCTATGATTAAATAATATCCTTAAACCACTGTTTCATTCTTATAAATATCGTGTTCAGTCCCTGGTGGGACCCTTCTTTTAAACCGGGTCTGCACTCGGCGGAACCGGCACCGAAGATCACCAGTCCGACTCCCGTGGCATAGGCCGGATTCTTTACAATGTCCTTTAATCCCCCGACCTTGTCGGGCTGTCCGATCCTCACGGGAACGTTGAAAACCGATTCCGCAATCTCCGTTATTCCGTCCATGACCACGCTTCCCCCGGTGAGGACAAATCCGGCCGGGAAAGAATTTTCAAGCCCGTTGGAAAAGAGTTCCTTTTTGAGCAGGGTGAAGATCTCCTCCACCCGGGGTTCCAGAATCTCGGCCAGGATGCCCCGTGAAAGCCGTTTGGGATCCCTTCCGCCCACGGCCGGGACTTCGATGGAGTCCCCGTTTCTGGTGGTTCTGGGAATGCAGGTCCCGTGTTCCAGTTTGATTTTCTCGGCTTCGGGCAGGGGGGTTCGAAGGCCGATGGAAATATCATTGGTCAGGTTGTGGCCTCCCACGGTGAGTTCATAGATGAACTTGGCGTTCTTGTCCTTGAACAGGGCCAGGTCAGTGGTGCCTCCCCCCAGGTCTGCCAGGACGCATCCCAGTTCCTTTTCCTCGTCCGTGAGCACGGCCTGGCCCGAGGCCAGGGACTCCAGAACGATATCGCAGACCTCGAGCCCTGCCTTGTTGCAGCATTTGACAATGTTTCTTGCCGAGGAGACCGCACCCGTGACAATGTGAATCTTGGCCTCCAGGCGGATGGCGGTCATGCCCACGGGATTCTGGATGGATTCCATTTCATCCACAATGAACTCCTGGGGGATGACATGGAGGATCTCCCTGTCCGTGGGAATGGCAACGGCCTTGGCCGCGTCAATGACCCTTTCCACATCTGCTTCGGCAATTTCCCTTCCCTTGATGGCAATGATGCCGTGGCTGTTGAATCCCTTGATATGGCTGCCTGCAATCCCCACATAGACCGAGGAGATGTCACAGCCGGCCATGAGTTCGGCCTCTTCAATGGCCTTTTTAATGGAATCCACCGTGGATTCGATGTTGACCACGGATCCCTTGCGAAGGCCCGTGGAGGGATGAGACCCCACCCCGATGATATTGACCTGGTCATCCAGGAATTCTCCCACGATGGCGCAGATCTTGGTAGTGCCGATATCCAGCCCTACGATTATCTTTTCATTTCCCTGCAATTCAAACCCCCTTTTCCATTGAAATGTGTAGAGCATCATCATCCTTAATTTTGATAAAAACCTTTTCAATATCAAAAAGATCCATGGCAGAGATGGTTTTATCCGGATAGTTTTTACCGATATATGTGCTGATTTCCTTGGCCTTGATCAGTTTTTCCCGGAACCGGTCAAATCCGAGTTTGATGCGGACCACGCCATCCGGCCTAGGATGGTTTTTATTGTAAATATCCTGGGCATTGATAATAATTCCCGTGTTCTCATCTCCGTCCAGGTTGATCACGGGATGGCCGGCCAGGGGAGAGGTTTTGAGAAAATCCATAATGGAGTTGAACAGCTTTCCTTCAAACCGGTATACATTGTTCGAAAGGGTCAGATCCACTCCGGAGATCACGGGCAGGCTCTCCACCTGGTCCGTTTCCGGATCATATTCCTTAAAGGGCCGGCCCTGGGTGTTGATGAGAATCCTGGCCATGTTTTCCACATTGACAATGGCCAGGGGCGTCTCTTCATCCACCCGGATGATCAGGGTGGAAAAAAGGGAACGCCTTACAGAAGCCCGGGCAATCCAGGGGTGGGATGCGATCTGTTTTTCCATGATGTTCAGATTGACCTTGAAGATATTGCAGGGTTCTTCCAGGGCGGCAAGTTTCAGAATTTCATTTTTCACCACCCTCTGATCCCCTGAAATGAGGATTTTTTTAACCAGAAACAGGGGGGACTGGGTGACCAGGTCATGGGCCAGAATGGCTCCCAGGCTGAGAAAAAGGATGAGGGCCGGAAGTGCGAGAAAAGCAAAGATCCTTTGGACCTGATTTCCGTTTTCGGCAGATCTGACCCCTTTTTCAGGTGCCGGATCCGGCTTGTACCTGTTTTCTTTACTCTTTTTTGCCATCATCCACCACCTTTACTTCTGTTTCGAGTCTGATATTGAATTTCTCCCATACCTTTTCCCGGATTATCTTTTCCAGGGCCAGGATGTCCTTGCAGGAGGCATTGCCCCTGTTGATAATAAAATTGGCATGGCAATCCGAAACCTGGGCGTCATTCACCCTCATGCCCTTGAGTCCGGCCTGGTCGATGAGTTTCCCGGCGGACTGATCCGGCCCGGGATTTTTGAAAAAACACCCCCCGCTGGCCAGGGACACGGGCTGGGTCTTTTTTTTGGCTTTCAGGTTTTTTTCAAACCGGTCCCGGATCAATTCCGGATCACCGGGTTCAAGTTTCAGCCTGACACTTAGAATCACCTTGTCCGGTAGGCTCAGGTTTCTGTAGGAAAAGTCCATTTCCTCTTTTTTCAGGATTTTTAATTCCAGGGTATTGAGGTCAAGGACATCTACCGAGTCCAGAACATGAGAGATCCATCTGTCAGCCGTTCCGGCGTTCATCATTACGGCTCCGCCCAGGGTTCCCGGAATGCCGGCCGCAAATTCGAGCCCGGACAGCCCCTGGTCCACGGCCGAACTTACTATTCTTGCAAGGGGCTCTCCGGCCGAAGCTTCCAGGAGGGTATTTCCCTTGAGCTGAATGGAAGACCTCAGGTTTTTTAAAACAATGACAAGACCCCGGATGCCCCGGTCCGGAACCAGAATATTGGAGCCCCCCCCGATGATGGTGATGGGCAGCCGGTGCTGCCGGGCCGACTGGATCAGATCCCTGAGCTCCCGGCCGGTTCTTGGCAGGGCCATGAGATCGGCCGGCCCGCCCACCCTGAAGCTGGTATGCTTTTTCATGGGTTCCATGGGCAGGAGACTGAATCTTTGGATCAGCCGGGTATGTGTGTTGGCCGGAGTCATTCTCTATAAGATCTCCACCAGTTTTTCACCGAGGGTGTAAACATCACCCGCTCCCAGGGTCAGGACCAGGTCCCCTTTCCCGGCCTTGTGGGTGACCATGGACAGGGCCTGGGAAAAATCCGGGGCAAAGGAGACGTCCTTGTGGCCGTGGGCCCGGATGCCCTGGCAGAGTTCCTCGGAGTTGACCCCTTCAATCTCTTCCTCGCTTGCCGCATAGATGGGCAGGAGAATGAGCACGTCGGACTGGTAAAAGGAGCGGGTAAACTCATGGAACAGGGCCTTTGTCCTTGTGTACCTGTGGGGCTGGAACAGGACGATGAGTCTTTTTTCCGGATAGCTGTCCCGGACCGCATTGAGCGTGGCCGTGATTTCAGTCGGGTGGTGGCCGTAGTCATCCATGACCAGGATCTCTTTTTTCTTCCCCTTGATCTCCAGGCGGCGTTTGACCCCCTTGATCTGCTCCAGGGCCTTTTTAATGGTGTCAAAGGGGATCTTTAATTCCAGGGCCGTGGCAATGCCGGCCAGGGCATTGGAGATATTGTGCTGACCGGCGATGTTGAGGATGATTTCTCCGAGAAGGGCTTCATGGAGAAAGACCTTGAACCGGCTTTTCCCGTTTTCAAACCGGATGTCCTGGGCCTTGAGGTCGGACTGGGCGGTCATGCCGAAGGTCAGGGTCCTGACCCGGATTCTGGGCAGGATATCCTGGATATGCTCGTTGTCCAGGCAGAGGATGGCCAGACCGTAAAAGGGAACCGAATTGATGAACTGAACGAATTTATCCTTGATGTCCTCAATATCCTTGTAATAGTCCAGGTGCTCCAGGTCGATATTGGTAACTGCGGCTATGGCCGGGGCGTATTTTAAAAAGGATCCGTCGCTCTCATCGGCCTCGGCAACGATGAAATCCCCTTTCCCGTGCAGGGCATTGGTATCCAGTCCCTGGAGCAGGCCGCCGATGATGACCGTGGGATCCAGGCCGGCCGTGTTGAGGATCTGGGATATCATGGCCGTGGTGGAGGTCTTCCCGTGGGCCCCGGACACGGCAATGGAGTATTTAATCCGCATGAGTTCGGCCAGCATCTCGGCCCGGGGGATGATGGGAACAGAGAGTTCTTTGGCCCGGACCACCTCCGGGTTCTGGGAGGCAATGGCCGATGAGGTGACCACCACATCGGCGTTCTGTATCTGGTCCTTGGCATGGCCCTGGAAGATAACGGCCCCTTTTGCTTCCAGGCGCCGGGTAATATGGGAAAGCTTGAGGTCGGAGCCGGACACCCGGTATCCCAGGTTCAGGAGCAGCTCGGCAATTCCGCTCATGCCGATGCCTCCGATTCCGACAAAATGAATATGATAGTCGTTCTGGTACATTAAGCTATCCTTTTATTTCCTTTACAATATGGGCGGCGATGCGTTCGGCCGCATGGGGCATGGCAAGGCCTTTCATGACCCTGGACATGGATGCAAGCCTTTCCGGGTCTGATTTGAGTTCAAGTATGGTCTGGGCAAGACGTTTTCCGGAAAGCTCATGATCCGGGATGAGAACGGCTCCGCCTTTTTCCTCCAATGTTCTGGCATTAGAGGTCTGGTGGTCGTCGGCAGCATGGGGAAAGGGGATGAGAACGGCGGGCAGCCCCTTTATACAGAGCTCCGACAGGGTGCCGGCGCCGGCCCGGGCAATGACCAGGTCGGCCATGTCCTGGACAGCTCCCATGTCGTGGAAAAAGGCAGCGCTGTGGACCCGGATCTTCAGGTCCTGATAGGCTCTGCCGATCTCTTCCTCATCCCGGATTCCGGTCTGGTGGATGATGAAAATGTCCTGGGTCTCTTCCAGGAGTTCGGCCGCCTTGATAAGGGCGCTGTTGATGCTGGCCGCGCCCTGGCTTCCCCCGGTAACCAGGATGGTGAAATCCCCGGGCCGGGCTTTGGGGAGGTCTTCATCGGATTCATTGGTTTCGGTCCGGCGGATGGGATTTCCCACCCACTGGATTTTGGATTCAGGCATGTGCCGGGTGGCTTGAAAAGCGGTAAAAATGGTGCCGCTGAACCGGGACAAAAGCCGGTTGGTGATGCCGGGGATGGTGTTCTGTTCCTGGATGGCCGTGGGAATCCGCAGGATCCAGGCGGCCAGGACCAGGGCAAAGGAGGAAAATCCCCCCACGCCCAGGACAAATCCGGGCCGGAACATCATGATGATGAATAGCGACTGGACCAGGGAGACCAGGATCAGAACAACGGCCTTGGCCTTGGCAAAAAGGCTGCCTCCCTTGACCGGTCTGGCGGCTATGATCCTGTGGTCATACCCGTACCGTTCCAGGGTGTTGATTTCAAAGGGGGCATTGGTTCCCACAAAAAGGATACGGCATCCGGGATCTGCAGATTCCAGGGCCTGGGCCACGGCAATGCCCGGGAACAGGTGCCCCCCGGTTTTCCCGCCTGCTATGATGATCCTGGATCTATTTTCCATGTCTGGCCGATGCTCCGATATTCATTAAAATTCCCATGGCCGTCATATTGATGATCAGGGAGGTTCCCCCGTAGGAGATAAAGGGGAGGGTGAGTCCCTTGGTGGGAAGAACCCCTAAGGCCACTCCCGCGTTGATGATGACCTGGACCCCGATGTAGATGGTCAGCCCGGCTGCCGCCACCGAACCGAACATGCTTTTGGACTTCCTGGCAATGGTGCCGCCTTTGACCAGAATCACCCCGTAGAGCGCCAGGATAAAAAGTACCCCGGCAAGCCCCAGTTCTTCCCCGATGATGGAAAAGATAAAATCCGTATGGGGTTCGGGCAGGTAATGCATCTTATGCATGCCCAGCCCGATTCCCTTTCCCGTGAGCCCCCCTGAGCCGAATGCCTTCAGGGATTGGGTGATCTGGTAGCCGGTGTTATAGGGATCATCCCAGGGATTCATGAAGGTCATGACCCTGAGCAGCCGGTATTCCACCTTATAGACCAGGAAATAGGCCATGGGGATGAGCAGGGGCAGGGGGCTGAGCAGATGGAGAATCCTTACCCCGGCCACGAACATCATGCCCCAGCAGATCAGGCCCAGGACCACGATGGTGCCGAAATCCGGCTGGACAATGATGAGTCCGGCAAAGATGAGATAGATCATGAAATGGGGGATGAACCCGATGGAAAAATTTTCAATGACCGGCTGCTTCTTGGCCAGGGAATAGGCCATGAAAAGGATCAGGGCCAGTTTGGCAAATTCCGCCGGCTGAAAAGTGAAGCCGAAGAGACTGATCCACCGGCTGGCTCCCCCGGCTTTCACCCTCAAGGAGGGGATCATGACCAGGATCAGGAGGACAATGGATGCGGACAGGATGATCCAGGCCAGGCTCTTATACAGCCGGAAGGGGAAGGATGCGGCCACGAACATGACGCTCAGGCTGATGCAGAAGAAAATGGCCTGTTTCTGCATGTAATAATAGAGGGTGTTGTGCTCTTCCATGCTGATGGCCGAAGATGCAGAGCAGACCATGGTGATCCCGATCCCGCACAGAACCAGTACCGGAAACAGGATTCCCTTTTCGCTCAGAAAGGGGTGTATGGCCCTGGGCTTATCCATGATCTGTCTCCAGGTCCCTGACCCGGGCAATGAAGTCATTGCCCCGGTCCTTATAGTTGTCATACATGTCAAAGCTGGCGCAGGCCGGGGAGAGAAGAACGATTTCCCCGGATCTGCCGGTTTCATGGGCCGCATTCACGGCCTGGGCCATGCTGGTCTTTACCTGTACCGGACAGACAGACCCAAAGGTTTCCAGAATATGGGGGGCTGCCTCGCCAATGGCCAGGATCAGTCTGACCCTTTCTTTGATCACCGGGACCAGGGCGGAAAAGTCTGTTCCCTTTTCCCGGCCCCCCAGGATGAGGATGATTCTCTTTCCCGGGGAAGGCGTATCAAAGGTTTGAAGGGCCCGGACCACGGCATCCGTGTTGGTGGCCTTGGAATCATTGTAAAATTGTATCCCGCTGATTTCCCGGACAAAGGAGATCCTGTGGGCCAGGTTTTTGAACCGGGCCAGGGCCGAAGAGATCCCTTCAAGGGATGCACCGGCACAGAGGCTTGCCAGGGCGGCCGCAGCCAGGTTTTCCCGGTTGTGTCCTCCGGGCAGTTCTTTTAAATCCTTACAGGAGATCTTTGCGGAATTCTTCTTTAAAAGGTCCGGCAGGATCAGATCCACCGATGTCCCATCAACGACTGCCCCCCGTGAGATCTTCTTTTGGGGACCGGAACAAAATTCATACAGGGTGGAGGCAATGGATCGGGTGCGGGAAGAAAAGCTTTCTATCCTGCTGTTGATCACGGCATGGTCCTGATGGGTCTGGTTTTTGAATATGGACCATTTGGAATCTTCATAGGCCTTGAGATCCGTGTACCGGTCCAGGTGGTCCGGGGCCAGGTTCAGGAGGGCGGCCACATGGGGCCTGAAATTTCGGGCAAGATCGAGCTGGAAGCTGGAGACTTCAGCCACGACCACCCGGGCGGTTGAATCCTGCATCAGAAACTCCACCAGCGGGGTTCCGATATTGCCCCCCATGAAGACAGGGATGCCCGAGGCTTCCAGCATGTCCCGGACCAGGGTGGTGGTGGTGGTTTTGCCGTTTGTACCGGTAATGGCCACAATTGGGGTGGTATTGTATCGGGCAAAGATGTCCAGATCCCCGGTAAGGGCCGTGCCTGAGTCCACTGCCCTGCGGATATAGGGGATGTCCAGGGGGATGCCCGGGCTGACCACCAGGGTATTGGCCCGGTCAAAGGTCTCCTGGTCATGGAACCCGATCTGGGTCTCGATGCCCAGGTCGTTGAGTTCCTGAGCCGCATCTTTCCTTTCCGGGTCTTTGTCCGTGGCCTTTACGCAGAATCCCTTTGAATGAAGAAATCTGGCCATGGACATGCCTGAACGGCCCATGCCCACAACAAGATAATATGTATCTGATCTCTTCTTCATTCTATCCCAAATGTGTAAAAGGTGATTCTCAATGGTTTTCCTATCGTATTTTAAGGGTACTCAGCGAGATCAGGGCCAGGGTAATGGATATGATCCAGAACCTGACAATGACCTTGGATTCGTGCCAGCCCTTGAGTTCAAAATGGTGGTGCAAGGGCGCCATCCTGAAGATTCGTTTCCCCTTGGTCAGTTTAAAATAAGAGACCTGGAGGATCACGGACAATGCCTCTATGACGAAGAGTCCCCCGACGATGAGCAGCAGGATCTCCTGCTTGGTGACAATGGCAATGGCCCCCAGCATGGCCCCCAGGGGGATGGAGCCGGAGTCGCCCATGAATACCTGGGCAGGGTGGGCATTGAACCATAAAAACCCCATTCCCGCCCCGGCCAGGATTCCGCAGATCACTGAAATTTCACCGGCCGATGTGATATGTCTGACGTGGAGGTATTCGGCAAACTGGGTATGACCGGCCACATAGGCAAAAAACATATAGGTCACCGAGGCCACGATATAGGGTCCGATGGCCAGTCCGTCCAGCCCGTCCGTGAGGTTGACGGCATTGGAGGTACCCACAATGACCAGGCAGGCAAAGGGAATATAGAAAATCCCCAGGTCCGGGGAAAAGTTTTTAAAGAAGGGGATGGTCAGGCTGGTATCAAAATCCGGGCACTTGTAAATCAGGTAAGAGATGATCAGGGCAAACAATACCTGGATGGCGAACTTTCCCTTGGCCGTGAATCCCATGTTCCGTTTTTTTACCTGCATGAGATAGTCGTCGATAAATCCGATAAACCCGAAAAGCACCAGGTTCAGCACCAGGATGTTTACGTAGTGGTTGGACAGGTTCCCCCATAAAAGGGTGGTGGCCAGGATGGAAACAAGGATGAGGATACCTCCCATGGTAGGAGTTCCCTGTTTTCCCAGATGGCTCTGGGGACCGTCTGTCTGGATGATCTGTCCGATCTGCATGGTGGCAAGCTTTCTAATGACAAAGGGTCCCAGGATAAAGCAGATCAAAAATGCAGTCAGTCCCCCGTAAATGGTCCTGAAGGTGATATACCGGAAGATGTTCAGGAAGCCGAACTGTTCGTGGAGGGGATATAGGAATTCATAAAACATTTGTGTCAGGCTACCCTTTGATCTGTTTCTTTGTTCTGCATGGCCCTTCTGTCCTTTCCTGACCGCCGTTCCGGACAATGGGCGGCATAGGAAAATTGTCTTCTGTCGTTTGAGGCGCGCCTTTCCTTGAAAATGGGGGGATGACTCATAGGAACTCCTTTCCCGGTCTGCCTGGGTTTTCAGGCTTTACCTGTCCATTTATCTGGTTTTTTATCTGATTTTTCATCCGGGCGATGACGGTTTCCATGGCCATGCCCCTGGATCCCTTGACCAGGATCCAGTCGTCCTTGGCTGCATGCGTTAAAACCTTTTGGCTGATCTCTTCCTTTGATCCGTGAAAGAGATGTTCCTCAGGAAATCCGTTTTCCAGGGCGCCTTTGAGAATAAACCGGCTCTGGGGGCCGAAAAGAAAGAGTCTTGAAATGGAAAGGCCGGCTGCTGTTTTGCCGATCTCATAGTGCAGGGCCCCGGAGTCTTCTCCCAGTTCCAGCATGTCGCCCAGAACGGCAATGGCGGTTTTTTCCCGGGCCTGGTCGGCCAGGATTTTGAGGGCCTGGGTCATGGAAGCCGGATTGGCGTTATAGGAGTCGTCAATCAGGTGGATGCCGTTTGTGAGGCGGATGATATCCAGGCGGCCGGATACGGGGGTAAAGTCCATGAGTCCTGCCCGGATATCTTCGGGCCCTATGCCGGCAAGCTTTGCCGCGCCAATGGCGGCCAGGCTGTTGTTGACCATGAAAGGGGCAGGGGAGGGAAGGGTGAGACAAAGGGGCTCGCCGTCCCAGTCTATGGAGAATTGGCATTGACCCTCCTTGATCTCAACGGACTCGGCCCGGATGCCGGCTCTGTCACGGGTCCCGAAAAGGAGAATACCTGAAATATCCGGGTTCTTTTCGGCCCCGGCAATGAGTATGTCTGCCCGGGGATCATCCCCGAATATCACGGCAACGGATTCTTTTCCGGCATGTTCAAAAATTTCAGCCTTGGCCCGGGCAATATTGTCGTGGGTTTCCAGGCCTTCCAGGTGGGCACCGGCGGTATTGGTGACAAGGGCGATGTCGGGCCGGGAAATGGACGATAGCCGGGATATCTCCCCGGCGTGGTTCATGCCCATTTCCACAATGGCCCACTCATGGTGTGCCGACAGGCGTAAAAGGGTCAGGGGGACTCCGATTTCATTGTTTAAATTCCCCTGGGTGGCCAGGATATGGAATCTTTTTTTAAAGATTTCCTGGGCGATTTTCCGGGTGCTGGTCTTGCCGTTGGAACCTGTGATGCCCAACACTTTGACCCCGGACCGGATCCGCTGGTACCGGGCCAGTTGGCCCAACGCTTTCAGGGTGTCGGAAACCTGGAAAAGGGCAATTCCTTTTTCCCCGGCAAGATCTCGGATCCGGGATGCTGAGATGGAATCCTCCCGGGCCACAAAGCCCTGGATTCCCTTTCGGATCAGGTCCGGAATGAATTTATGGGCGTCAAAGTTCTCTCCCTGCAGGGCCAGGAAAATCTGGCCGGACTCAATGGACCTGGAGTCTGTGCCGATGCCCTGGAATCTGTGGCCCCGGGGCAGGGACCCGATGGCGGGAGCAAGGCCCAATGCCTGCTCCAGGTCGGCCAGACTCCATTCAATGGGCTTGAAAAGCGATTTGAATTCATCGCAGGCCAAGGCCAGTTCCTCCCTGTCGTCAAAGTGGATGGTTCCTGAGTTGGTGATCTGGTAGGTTTCATGCCCCTTGCCGGCGGCTACGATGATATCCCCGGGCCGGGATACCATTACGGCCATTTTCAATGCCTTTTTCCGGTCCGCCTGGATGGCAAATCCCTTTTTGCTTCCCTTTGGATTTTTCAGGGCAGGGGAATCCGGACGGATTTCAGGCACGGATTCTTCCCGGATGCCCTGAACGATGTCTTGAACAATGGCCTTTGGATTTTCCGTCCGGGGATTGTCTGAAGTGACAATGGCAAGATCGCTGTACCGGCAGGCGATTTTCCCCATGAGGGGGCGCTTGGACCGGTCCCGGTCTCCGCCGCAGCCGAATACGGTGATCAGCCTTTTGGGCGCCCTCTCCCTGAGGGTGCTCAAAATGGACTCCAGGGCATCCGGGGTATGGGCATAATCCACGAACAAATGGCGGAGGATATCGTTGGGTACTTTTTCAAGCCGGCCCGGGATCCGTGTACAGGATTCAAGTCCGGCCCGGATGTCCCCAGGGGAGATTCCCAGGGCGTGGGCCGCGCCTGCGGCACAGAGGATGTTTTCCAGGTTGAACCGGCCGGTCAGGGGAGATTTTACGGCAAACCGTTCATCTTCAACGGCAATGAAGCCTGACAGCCCGGTGATGTCGTCTTTCATTTCCATTGGCCTGATCCGGGCATGGGGATTCTGTCCCACCGGAATCCCGGGCCCGGGCAGGGAGGCAAAGAGCTTTTTTCCGTATTCATGGTCCGTGTTGATGACCGCGATTGCTCCTGCCGGCTGGATAAAATCGGTGAAAAAGCGGCGTTTGCATTGAAAATAATCATCCATATGGGAGTGATAATCCAGGTGATCCTGGGTCAGGTTGGTGAACACGCCCACCTTGAACTCACAGCCGTCCACCCTGCGCTGGTCCAGGCCATGGGAGGAAACCTCCATGATCACATGGGTGATGCCGGAAGCTTTCATCTCAGCCAGGGAACGCTGGATCACAACGGGATCGGGGGTGGTGACGGGGTTGTCCAGGATTTTACCCCCGTACCGGATATTTACGGTTCCCATCACCCCGCAGTTGAAACCACAGGACTTAAAAATGCTCTCCAGCATCCAGGTGATGGTGGTCTTGCCGTTGGTGCCCGTGATGCCCACCAGGGTCATCTCCTTTGAAGGATTCCCGTAAAAACGGGCCGCCAGAGCGGCCAGGGCTTGCCGTGAATCTTTGACAAGGATCACCCGCTCCCGGTTATGGGGATTTTCCTGGGCAATCACGGCTGCGGCCTTCTTTTCAAGGGCCTGGTCAATATAGTCGTGTCCGTCTGCCGCATGTCCCTTGACGGCGATAAAAAGGCTGTTGGGTTTGATATCCCTGGAATCCGAACGGATGGAAACGATCTCCGGATTCTCAGAAATCCCGGAAAGGGAAAGCCCGTGTAGGGGTTTTATCAGTTCCAAGAGTTTCACATCCGGTCTCCCTTGGCCAGGATTGCCACCATCTCTTTTTCCGGCGGAATATTCAAATAGCTGAAAGACTGTGTCATGATTTCACGGAATGCCGGGGCTGCCACATCTCCGCCATAGTAATCGTCCTTTGGTTCATCCACGATCACCAGGGCGGCCAGCCTGGGATTGTCCCTGGGAGCAAACCCGGCAAATACAGAGATGTATTTATTTTTTTCATATCCCGGCCTGTCTTTTCTGGCCTTCTGGGCCGTGCCGGTTTTCCCGCAGACCGAATACCCTTCAATGGCCGCCTTGAAACCGGTTCCCTCTTTCTCTACGGCATGTTCCAGCATCTTTCCGACCTGGTCTGCCGTGGTTTTAGAGACCACGGTCCGGATTTTTACCGGTGAAAAGACCTGGATATCCTTGCCCGTGTTTGAGATTATTTTTTTGATGAGCATGGGTTTCATCAGTATGCCCTGGTTGGCAATGGCGGAGATTCCGGAGATGAGCTGGACAGCCGAAACCGAGATGCCCTGGCCAAAGGAGATGGCCCCGGCATCCATATCCGACCATTGCCCGGGGGGCAGCAGAAGGCCGGGACTCTCTCCGGGGCAGCCCAGCCGGGTCTTGGCGCCGAAACCGAATCCGGTCAGATATTGGTAAAGGGTCTCTTTTCCGATGGTCTCCGTAATTTTTGCCGCCCCGATATTGGAGGAAAATTTTATGATTTTGTTGATGGAAAGCCAGTCATGGGGATGGGTGTCATGGACAATGTACTTTCCGATCCGGTATTCACCGTTTTCACAATAGAAAATGGACCGGGGGCTGAACCCTTTTTCCAGGGCTGCCGCAGCCGTGAACACCTTCATGGCCGAGCCCGGTTCAAAGGCATCGGTCACGGCCCGGTTCCTGAAAATTTTCTGGGTATACTCCTGGTAGTTGTTAGGGTTGAATCCGGGATAATGGGCAATGGAGAGCAGTTCTCCGGTATCCGGACGCATGACCAGGGCCATTCCGGATCGGGCCTTATGGGTTTTCACGGCGGACTCCAATGCCCGCTCCGAAAGGAATTGTATTTTTTTGTCAATGGTCAGAACAAGGGAGTTGCCTTTGAGTTCGGCTTTTTTCTGTTTGTCGATGTCCAGGATCTGGCCGGTTCCGTCCCTCCTGATTTTTATTTTGGCCCTGGCCCCGGTTAAAACCGCATTGTACTTGAACTCAAGACCTTCGAGCCCCATATCATCCTCTCCCGTAAATCCGATCACCTGGGCAGCCAGGTTCCGGTTGGGATAAAATCTTTTGGAATCGTTTTTAAAATAGATGCCCCGGATCTTAAGCTTCCGGATCCGGGCGGCCTGATCCGGTGGGACATCCCTTGCAATGATAGCAAAACGGCGGTCGGTTGACAGCCTCTTTGCCAGGGACGCAGGGTTGGTCTTTAAGATCCCGGACAGGGCTTTTGCCGTTTTTTCGGGGGCCCGGATCTGTGAGGGGTCTGCCGTGACCGTGAGGGCGTCTATGCTGGCCCCCAGTTTGTTGAAATTCCGGTCCAGGATCTGTCCCCGCTCCCCCTGGATGCTCAGGTGTCTGGAGTAGTTGTTTTCAGCCTTTCGGCTCAGGTCCCCGGACTGAAAGATCTGGACCTCAAAGGACCTGGCCCCCAGGAAAACGAGGCAGCCCACCAGAAGAATCTGGATGAAGATAATTCTCGGGCCCGTGGATCTTTCCTGCTTTTCAGGCATCAACGATCCCCTCCGTCAAGGTAGACGATTCTGTCAAATATATTTTCGGACAACCCCAGCCTGATTTTTGCGATCCCCGTAATCCGGGCATCGGATTTGAGACGGTCCCGCTCCAGGGAGAGGGCCTTGGTATAGGACTGGGCCTTTGTGAGTTTTTCCTGGGCATTGGAGATCTGGATAATGGCCTGGGTGGACTCGGTCCGGATCCAGATGTGAACCATGAGCTCGCAAAAGAGGATAAAGATCACCAAAAGCCACCGGTATCCCGGTTTCTGGTATTTTATGGTTTCTTTTCTCTGGTTCATTTATATCCTTTGGCTCATATTTTCTGGGCCACCCGGAGCCGGGAACTTCTGGCCATGGGGTTGGCGTCGATCTCTTCTTTTGTCGGTGCCAGGGGTTTTTTCAGTATGGATGTCAATTGGGGTACAAAACCGCAACCGCATTGGGGAAGGTCCCTGGGACAGGTGCATCCGGACTCAAGTTTTTTAAAGGCCTGCTTCACGATCCGGTCTTCCAGGGAGTGGAAGGAGATCACACAGATCCTGCCCCCTTTTTTCAGCAGGTCCGGCACCTCCTCCATAAAGGTCTTAAGATTTTCCAGTTCGTTGTTTACGGCAATTCTCAATGCCTGGAACACCCGGGTGGCAGGATGGATTTTCTGACGGAACCGGTTCTTTGCCGGCACAGCCGAAACGATAATGTCGGAAAGGGCCTTGCTGGTAAGGATGGGCTGGTTTGACCGTTCCCGGACAATGGCTCTTGCAATGCGGGATGAAAAATTTTCTTCCCCGAAACGGAAGAAAATCTCCCTCAGCTCCTTTTCCGTATAGGAGTTGATGATATGGCCGGCTGTCAGTTCGTTTCGAATGTCCATCCTCATGTCCAATGGTTCGTCCAGTTTAAAACTAAATCCACGTTTGCCGTGTTTTATCTGGTTGAGTGAAAAGCCAAGATCCAGGAGGATTGAATCCGCCCCTTCTATCCCGTTTGATTCAAGGATTTCGGGCAGATCGCTGAAATTATTGTGAAACAGCCTCACATTTTCTTTGAAGGGAGCGAGTTTCTTTTTCGCATGGGCCAGGGCATCCATGTCCTGATCAATGCCGATGAGCAGTCCATCGGGCAGAATGGCCTTGAGGGTAGACAGGGCATGCCCTGCGCCGCCAAGGGTGCAGTCCACGCAGATGCTTCCGGGTTTCAGGTTTTGATACTCATGCACCTCGGAGGGCATGACAGACCGATGCTCAAATCCCATTTTTACAACCCTAGGGAAGCGATTTCCTCTCTGACTTCCTCTTTTTCAAGTTCCTGCTCCATTTTCAATTTTTCCTGATCCCACTTTTCCCGGGACCAGATTTCGAACCGATCCAGTACCCCCACAAGAACGATGTCCTTTTCTATGCCGGCATAGGTTCTCAGACTCTGGGGAATGAGAATCCTGTCCTGTTTGTCACATTTCAGCGGACACGCATTGCCCAGGAAGAATCTTTTGAACTTTTCCATGGCAGCGCTTTTTGCCGCCAGGATCTTGGTTTCAAGATTTTTCCATTCGCTGAAAGTGTAGGCATAGAGGCACCCGTCCTTAATGGAGACCACGACCCCGTACTCATCATCGGCCTTGAGAACATTCCTGAATCTTGCGGGAATGATCACCCGGCCTTTGGGGTCAATCGTATGAAAGGAGCTTGATCGAAACACTTATTTAAGCCTCTGCAAAAAATACACTTACATCCACTTTCCACCACCTTAGGACACACTTTTACGAAAAAACCCGGGTAAGTCAAGGAAAAAATTCATTTTTACTTAAAAAGATAGCCGAAAACCATCTTATTTACTGGGCATTGAGAATGGGGAGTAAAGTGGATCTTGAATATTTTTCTGCAGAGGAACCTCGGAAAAAGAAGGAGTGAAAGACGGAATCTCTTTGTGGACGCGGCTCGCCGTCTGATTTTTCTATGGGATCGGAAAGAGAGATTGGAAGATAAAGGAGGGAAGGGGATAAAAGTGGAGTAACCCGGGATCAGTCACCGGGATGGATCAGATCCTCCACTGCTTTCTTTAAATCGGCAATTCTATAGGGTTTGGGAAGAATTCCCTTAAACCCGTATTTTGTAAACTCGTTCTTCAGGGAGCCTTCCGAGTCCCCCGAGGAGACAATGATACTGGCATGGGGGTCCAGGGCAAGAATTCTTTCACAGGTCTCTTTTCCGCCCATGCCTCCGGGGATGGTCAGGTCCAGGAGTACTCCCTGGAAGGGTCTGTCCTCCTCCTGGGCATTCCTGAATTTTTCAATGGCCTCTTCTCCGTCTTCGGCAAGGGTGGTGTCAAAGCCAAATTTTTCAAGCATTGCCCGGGTGATGTCTCGGATCTGTTCCTCATCGTCCATGACCAGAATTCTAGGACGATGATCCGGGTCTGAAAATGTAGAAGAACTCATTTGCATCCTCGCGGATTCATTTATGAAAAGTATTCCTTGGAGAATTCAGAATCTGTCCAAATTATCATAGAGAGATAAGGAGAAAAAAACAAGGAAAATGTCAAAAGTCCGGGAATCGAAATCAAAGGGGCCTGGCAATGGTCCGGCGGATATCGGTTATGACCTGGTCCAATTGGTCTCCATCGGAAGGCTTCAGGCGGACAGGGGCATGAACAAAGACGTCAATGGTTCCGGGGGTGAGATCAAGGGAATCCGACGGCAGGACCCGGAAAGAGTTTTTAATGGTCACCGGCAGAATGGGAAGTCCGGTTTCCAGGGCAAAGATAAAAGCGCCTTTTTTAAAGGGCAAAAGCCTTCCGTTCCGGCTCCGGGTACCCTCGGCAAAGAAAAAAACCGAGCTGTTTTCCGTCAGGGTCCTTTTGCCTTCACGGATGGACCGGATGGCTGCCCGGCTGTCGGACCGGTCAATAAAAATGCACCCCAGCCTGTGACAGGCTGCGCCGAAAATGGGGATTTTATCCAATTCCTTTTTCATGACCCATTTTATCTTCAGGCCCATGAATCCATGGATGATCGGAATATCCGCCATGCTCTGGTGGTTGGCCACCACCACATAGGCGCTGTTTCGGTTGTAGTTTTTACTTCCCTTTAGTTTTACTTTCAGAAGGGCAACCCCGCAGCAGGCCCTTGACCATATCACGGCAAAGATATCGGCGGCGTCCTGGCCAAGGACCAGTCCGGACAGGATGCACAACAGCCCCATGGCCGCGGTGTTCACAAATATAAAGGGAGCCACCACCAGCCATTTATAGGGCTGATATGCTTTTTTTAGATAGGGGTTCATTCTTTGGCCTTGTTTTTCGCCCCATTTTCCGGTTTTTTTCCTGCCTATTCTGCATCCTCTGCTTTCTTTTCTTCCAGGCCCAGGATCTTGTCCGCATGGGAGAGGATGTCTTTGGCCGTGTATGACTGGAGGGTAAAGGGATACGCATTCATCGAGGAGGTTCCGTCCACCTGTTCCTCTGCTTCCCCATCATAGAGATTTAAAACCATTTCTTCATCATTTTCAAGGATTATCGTACAGGCGGGCCCCTGGTTTTCCTCCTCTTTCTTCCGGACCCGGTATTTTTCGCATTCCAGGGATGAGAGTGAGGAAAGAAGGGAGTCGATTGCTTCCCTGTCCGGAGAGGAGCCGTCTTCATATTTCCACGAAATCCGGGATTCTCCCTCATCGTCCTTTGTCTCCGAGGCGATCAAGGTGCGGGATTTCCCGGCTTTGGTCAGCTGGATCTTCCGAATGGACTTTTCTTCAAATTTCAGGACGGTCTTGTCCCGGAAATCGTCCATGGGTTTATCAAAACTGGACCTGAAGTTTTCCCGGGCATGAAAGATCCGGGTATCCTTGTCCAGCATGACAAAGGTATGGTTGAAGCTCGGGGCGGTCTTGCCTATTTTAAAGGCCATCAAGAGGTTGTCTCCCTTGAATACCTCAACGTCCAGGGCATGGGCGTCGTCCAGTTCATACCGGAACCGGTCCTCCTTATCCGAAACCAGGGCCGATATTTTCAGGTTTTTCACCACGTCCAGCATGCTGTCCACGGCGTGTTTGTCCGCGGGAAACTTTTCTTTGCCGATGACCCATCCGTCATTGGTTTTATTGAACTCCAGGGGGGCATCCCTTTTGCCGATCCTGATTTTGTCCACCTGGGTGGTATCGACTTCTTTGATCTCAGGCAGGGTATAGTGGGTCTGGTCTTCTTTTTTCAGAACCAGATAGAGGCTCAGCCCCAGGATGAGCACTGCGAGTATGAGATATTCTTTTTTCATGGTCTTTTCCTCATGAAAGTCTAAATCTTAAAAGTTCAAAGCCAAAAGCCTGAATTGAAAAGAGGCATTTGACATTATTTGTTTTCTTTAAACATCCTGGCAATTTTTTTCTTCCTGGCGTTCCGGCTGACCAGGACCCCCATTCCGAACAGGATCACCAATACGGGCAGGCCGGCAATGTTGAATCCCTTGATCATGCCCCTGACAAAGGGGGTGGTCTGGACAATGGGATTTAAAGTCTGCTGCTTGCTTCTCATGGCCGCAATCTTGTCCCGGCCGTTAAGGTGGTCCAGGACATTGAGGATAAAGGTGGCGTTGGTGGATCGTCCTTCGGGATCAAGCATATTGTCCTGGAGCATCTGGGAACATCCGAGAACAAAGATTTTGGCCGGTTTGGAGGATTCGATCACCCGGTTCCGGGCCACAAGCTCTTTGGCACCGGGGGAAGCCTCAGCCGGTCCGGATTCTGCCTTTTCCGGGGTCTCCTTGTCTTGAATCTCTTTTTCCCCGGTCTCCTTTTCCGGAACCGGCTTGCCCTTGAAGTAGCTGGTAAATTCCCCTTCCAGGATATAGGCCAGGTCATAGCTTTCCATCTTTTCCTTGGATTCGGGCGGAGAGATAAACATGGGATTTAGGTTGATCATCCCCTTCATGAGCCAGGATTCATCTGAAGAGGAGAGCAGACGGACGGCCGTAACCCGGTCCTTGTCGATATTCTCCTCCTTCAGTTCCAGGGGGGAGATCTGCATGGCGATGAGTCCCTTGATATTGTTCATGAATTCCGGCTCGTTGTTGATGGATTTCTCCTTGATCATGGGGGCGAAGTAAATGGCCTGTTCTCCTCCTCCCTGGCTGGGGGAGGCCTGGTGCTTATAGGCGCTCTTATCCAGGACAAAGGCCTTTTCCACGGCAATCCCGTAATGGCTGAGCAGTTTTTCAAGACCCGTGTCAATGGGGGGATATTGGGGCATGCCCATGCCGCCCTGGGGCATGATCTCGTTGAAGGCGTCCCCAAAAAAGGCGATATTGGTGCCTTTCATCAGGGCCTGGTCGATCTGGAAGAGTTCGTAGTCGGAGAATTTTTCCGTGGGCTTGGCAATGATCAGGCAGTTGAGGCCTTCCGGAATGGGATCTTCCTTCAGGGAAACCGGCTTGATATCATACCGGGAAGAGAGCAGGGAGTTGAACACCTGCATGCCTCCTCCGGGCCGCCCCTGCATCATGGCCATGCGGTCCGGTCCCAGGGACTGGCTGCCGTGGTCGGCCAGGTATCCGATATCCTTGTTGATGCCGATCATCTTTTCGATAATCGTTGTCAGCTCCTCTTCCAGGGCTTCGGGATCCGCCATTTGGTAGGTGGTTCCGATGATGGGCAGTTCAACGGCAGAGATCAGCGGAAGGGTTTCGGTTTTGCCCTTGTACTCCAGTACCAGTCCGGCCGCTCCCTGGCCTTCCCCGATGTTCCTTTCCGGGATGGCCGGCCAGGAAAGGGCCATTAGATTGTACTTTCCGGCAATAGCATCCAGATCTTTTTTGGTGGTCAGGTCAAGATGTTCAAAGTCGATAATGCCCATGCTTCGGGTGTTCAGGTCCCGGATGACTTTTTCAACCCCCTTTGCCAGGCCGGGCAGCCGGTCCTCCAGGCCCAGGAGGGGGGCAATGGGGTTCAGGGAAGAGGAAAGAATCATCTTTACCTTGATCTTGTCCTTGAGACGGAGCAGGGCAGACACCTTGTCGTTCAGTTTCTGGATGGCCGTGGTAAGCTGGTACTCCAGTCCGTCGGTGGAGGTGATGGCCCCGATCTTTTCAATGAGATCCCCGTGGATGATGACAAGCCCCATGTAGGCGTTTTTGAATTTAACCTCGTCGTTCTCCATGATCCGGATCTGGACCGGGGAGATGCCGTAGCTTTTGGCCATTTCCCGGTTGGCATCGGTCCGGTCGGTAAGACCTCCCTCTTCCGGGGAGACATTGTAAAAAGTATAATTAAAGTACTTTCCCGCCCTGGCCCCGTATTCTTCCATGAGGTCCCTCAGGTAACGCTCGGTGTTGTTGTGGGGGGCGGGCAGGTCCTTTGAAAAAAAGACTTTTATGCTCAGGGGTTCGGACAGGGTGGCCACGACCTCCTTGCTGGCCTCGGACAAAGAATAGACTTTTGCCTTTGTCAGATCTGCCCTGAAAAACAGGGTCAGGCCGGCGAGATTGACCAGCACAATCACTGCGGTATACAGAATAAACTTGATATAATGTTCTTTGATCTGTGTCATGATGTCTCCTAAACTGGGTGTCTCCTTAATTCTTTTCATGCATGATCATGTGGGTGGAGAACAAAAAGATAAATGCCACGCTGATGAAGTAGATGATATCCCGGGAATCGATGATCCCCTTGGAGATGTTCATGAAGTGGGAGCCGGCCCCCACGTACTCGATCAGGTCCACTACAGCCGCGGGCATAAAAAACAACAGCCTGTCTATGATGGTCAGGGTGAAACAGAGGGCGCACCCGATGATAAAGGCAATGATCTGGTTCCGGGTCAGGGCCGATGCAAACAGGCCTGCGGCGCAATAGGCCCCGGCCAGCCCCATGGCCCCTATATATCCCCCGATCACCGGTCCCGGATCCACCTCTCCGATCAGAGAGATAAACAGGGGATAGGACAGGGTGGGAATCAGCATGGCCCCGGTAAAAAAACAGGCGGCCAGGAATTTCCCCAGGGCGATCTGGGTAAAGGATACCGGCATGGTTAAAAGGGTCTCATAGGAACCCACGTTTTTCTCCTCGGCAAAAAGGCGCATGGTGATGGCCGGGATGAAAAAGGAAAAGGTGATGGGCAGCAGGGAGAAAAAATCCCTGAGATCGGCCCGGCCGAAGATAAAAAAGGTGGAGAAGAAAAACCAGCCCGTGACCACCAGAAACAGGGCGATCACGATATAGGCAATGGGAGAGATGAAATAATCTTTGAATTCCTTAAGGGCGATGGTCTTTATCTGTGTCATGGTTTTTAAGCCTCCTCCCGTGTCAGTTCCTGGAATACCCGCTCAAGGGCCTGGGATTCCCTGGTAAGTTCCAGGAGGATCCATTCGGTCTTTTTGACCGCAAGATAGATGTCCGATCGTAAGTCCCGGTCTCCGGGAGAGCGGATTTCAAGGGATACGGTTTTTGGGTCCGGGCAGGCCATGGGCGTAATCGTAAGTCCCGGTTCCACTGAGTTGAGCAGGGCAACGGCCTCTTCCCGGTCCGGCCCCAGAAGGGAGAGCCGGATAAAGGCGTTCTGGTTCACCCCCTGTTTGAGACTGGCCGTGGTATCGTCGGCCACCACTTTTCCCTTGTTGATGATGACGATCCGGTCGCAGGTGGCCTCGGCCTCGGACAGGATATGGGTGGAAAAGATAATGGTTTTTTCCTTTCCAATGGCCCGGATAATATCCCGGATTTCCGCAATCTGGTTGGGGTCCAGGCCCGAGGTGGGCTCGTCCAGGATCAGGATCTCCGGATCGGTCATCATGGCATGGGCCAGGCCCACCCGCTGCTTGAGCCCCTTTGAAAGGTTGGCAATGGGCTTATCCATGATGGAGGAAAGGCCGCAGAGGCGGGCCAGTTCCCTGAACCGCTCCTGTCTCTTCCCCGGGTCCTTGATGCCCTTGATCCTGGCCACATAGTCCAGATAATCGTAGACCAGCATATTGTGATACAGGGGGGCGGATTCGGGGAGATATCCCATCAGGGTTTTTATCTTCAGGGTATCTTTGGGCATTTCATAATCCTTGACCGTGATACTGCCGGAACTGGGCTTGAAATAGCCTGTAAGCATCCTCAGGGTCGTGGTCTTTCCGGCACCGTTGGGGCCCAGGAGTCCCAGGATTTCCCCCGGGGGGATGGACAGACTGATATTGTCCACCGCACAGAAGTCGTTATAGTACTTTGTCAGGTTCTGAATTTCTATCAATGCTTCCTCCTAAACAAGTATTTTACATCCCCCGAAACCGGGGGTTTTTGTTCTGTCTTTATTTTTTTCAGACCCGGTGAAATCCGAATCTGCCCCAGCGGTCAAAAATCTTCAAGGACCTTGCTTTTTTCCAGAAAAATGTTGATCTCCTCCAGGGTTTTCCTGGAAGTGAGAATCGACTTTTCCATTTTTCTGCAGAAGGGATCGTCCCGGCCCAGGATCTTTGAGGCCGTGGCATAGAGCTTTTCCCCGGTCCGGAAATGGTCATCCAGGGCAGACTGAAGCTTTTTTCTCTCGCCGTGCCTGAGTTTTTCCGTCTGGATCACGGATTCCAGTTTTTGAATGGAGTATTCCACCAGGGCATCCCGGGGCATCCCATAGGTCTCTGAAATGCTGGCCAGGGCATCAATGGTCTTCCGGCTCAGGACAAATGTTTTCTGCCTTCTGGGGATCTTTTTGAACTGCCGGATCCGGATGGTCTGGGCCAGGTCATCCAGGGCTTCCATGTCTTCGATAATATGGTCAAACAGGGATTTCTGTTTGATTCCCATGTGCACGGCCACCAGACCGATGGCATCAATTGCCTTCTGGGATAATTTAAAGGTTGCCCTGACCGACTGCTTTCCCCTCAGGTCAAACATGGACGGACCGGGAAACGGATCTTCATTTTTGGGCATGGGACCTCCTCTTCCGGAGATTTTAATTATTAAAAATACATTATGCTGAAAAGTAATACACTTGCATAAATAGATCTTACCTTAAAATTTTATCACAATCAATATGGAATGGACCTGATTTGATAAAGATGACTAAACGATAATGAAATGAGATTTTGGATTGGGGATTGATGAAATCGGATTTGGTTGGGCAGTTTCCAGGTTCCAGTTGACAGCCTCAGCGCCGTTCCCGCGTGGCAGCCCGCTCATGTCGATCAATGGAGTCGGTGAGATTCTTGATGAGAACGGCTGCGAGCGCGCCGGTGATCTCCGAATGTCTCGGTGATCCCACCTGACTGTGGTCGCAAAGTGCCTTGACCAGTTGTGGTGCTGTCATGCTCACGTAACTGCTTTCTTTAGGTTTATCCATGATCCATCCCTGCTGTCAAATAATTATACAGATCCGTATAATGTGTAAAAATTAATGTTATCCAACCTTTTTAAAGGCAGGTTGACCCAAAATGAAGATCAGCTTAATTGGAGATTAAACATTCCCTGCCGAAAAAATCAAATGCCAATATATTATTAACCTCCTTTACGAGGTTGAACTCCGAAAATCAGGATACCAGTGTATTAAATTGATTTTAAAGATCGTATTCAGTTGTGGTGAGCGTCAACGAACGACCCGCATATGATGGAGTGAATTTGAACGAATTTTTAGATTGGACAACCTCGTAGAAAAATGGATCCGGAATACCATCTGACCCTATATCTAATTTGATCGGAACCCCTTCGGGCAACCCTGCACCAGGCACGGATACTTGATAGTAATAGTTAAATTCTATTAATTTGAACGATTTCCACGCACTTTGAATAAGCACCCTTTGGCCCTTTTGCAAAGGAATTTTGTGAGAGACAAAACGATTTTTTGCTCTCGGCAGAGAAGTCAGTGAAACAACCAGTATTTTTTCCTTATCTGGAAAGTCGTTCCATGTAAGGGCGGTTACCTCTCCAATTACGCTGAGCTCTCGACCTATATAGTTTGAAAAAGGCTCTTCAAAGGACACTTCTTTATCTGAAGGCCAGAATGGGATCTGATAACCACCTAATCCGATGATAATTAATAAACCAAAGAGCCCTAATACGGTTAACGTCATCCACAGGATTCCAGATATAACCCTCCGAAATATTGAGTGCGAAAATATCACATTAGTACCTTTCGGATTTCCATTATTATCATGTTGCAATCTAACGTATGAGCCGACGAACCGGCAATTGTTTTTATATAAAGACAAGGACGGCGCAGAAAACAAGGGCAAAAAGCATTGCCGTTCCTTCTTTCCCGCTTCGATGAAACTCCGGATCTGTGCGATTTTCGCAATAACAGCGGGCTTCCATGGCAAGGGTAAGGTCTTCGGCGGATTTAAAGTTTTTTTTCAGCAGGGGCCAGGTCAGATGGATCATGCGTTGGACCGGGTTTTTCCTTAAATTCCCGCACCGGGCATTTACGGCATGAGAGACTTCGGCCGCCTGGTTCAGAATCAGGGGCAGAAAGCGCAGGGCCAGGCTGATCATGATGGCGACCTTTTTTTCCGGGATCAGGGGGACGGGTTTCAGGAACCACTGGGCTGCCGCTTTAATCTCCATCGGTCTTGTGGTTGCGGTGAAGACCAGGCCCAGGAACATGATGGAAAGAAACCGGAGGGCAATGAGACTTCCCAGGGCCATACCCTGGCGGGTCAGGGTGACTCCCCAAAAGGTGAACATGGGATCGCCCGGAAAGGTCAGGCCCCTGGATAGTAAAATCAGGACCAGGAAAATCAGAAAAAAAGAGAGTTGTTTCAATATCCGGATCAGTTTGAATCCCATCTTTTTGATGAAAACGAGTAAAAAAAACAGGCAGATCAGGTTTCCCGAGAGGCCAGTGTTCAATATGGCAAGGCTCAGCAGGCAGACCAGGACGCATTTGGCCCTGACATCCAGTTCATGAACCAGGGTCGATCCCGGGCGAAAGGAAAACAGGGTCACGGCCGGGATCCTCCAAGATCGAGTCCCGGCCTGGAAGACCAGGGCTCCTTGACCCCGTGGGATTCCAGTTTTTTCACCAGGGCGTCCGGACGGCCGTCCTCAGCCACCCTGCCGTTTTCCATGATCAGTATCCGGGTGGCGTCCCGGATCACCGGTTCCACATCGTGGGTGGCCATGACAATGGCATGGCCGGCCCGGTTCAGCTCCCGGGCAAGGCCGGCCAGGGCCTGGGTGGACGGATGATCCAGGTTGGCAAAGGGCTCGTCAAACAGGATGACCTCAGGCTCCATGACCAGGACACCGGCAATGGCCAGCCTTCTTTTTTCCCCACCGGACAGGGTGGAAGGGTTCCTGTCTTTCAGATGGGAAAGATCAAGCCGGTCCAGGGTTCGGCTCACCTTTTCACGGATCATTGGACGCTCAAATCCCAGGTTTTCCAGGCCGAATGCGGTCTCATCAAATACCGTATCCCCGATGATCTGGGTGTCCGGGTCCTGGAAGATCATGCCCACTTTTTTCCGGGTCCGGGTCAGGTTTTTTTGAATATTGCACCCCTTGAACAGAACCTGGCCGGAATCGGGACGGAGAAGACCGTTAAGATGGCGGATCAGAGTGGTCTTGCCGGAGCCGTTTTTCCCGGCCAAAAGGATGAACTCATTCCCGGATATGCTGAATGAAATATCAAAGATCCCTCCCTCACCCTGTTCAAAGGAGTGGCTGAGATTCTCTATTTCCAGAATGGGGCAGGTCATGGATAAACTAGTGTCTGATTAAGGGTCTGAGTTTTTTGGCCAGAAAGGCCCCGGCAATGATCTTTAAAACGTCCCCGATCAGAAAGGGGAACATGCCCGCAGCCAGGGCCTTGTCCCAGGACATGGACAGAACGATCTTCAGCCAGGGCACGCCTACGCCGTATACCAGCAAAGAGCCTGTTGTCAGGGCCAGGATATCGCCGACCAGGGATTTTTTCAGCCCTTTGGAAATGGCAGCGGTGATGAAAACAGCCGGGATATATCCGATGAGGTAACCGCCTGTGGGGCCGAAGATCTTGCCGATTCCCGAGGTCCCCCCGGCAAACACGGGCAGGCCGGCAATGCCCATGAGAAGATAGACCCCGACACAGCCCGTCCCCCAAACCGGGCCCAGGATCAGGCCGGCCAGGAGGACAAACATGTTCTGGAGCACGATGGGCACCGGGCCCACAGGAATGGAGATAAAGGCTCCGACGCTGATCAGGGCAACGAACAGAGCGGAATAAACGGTTTGTTTGAGCGGGTTCTGCATGGGAATCCTTTCAGGAATGAAAACAGTCTCCATAGATGATTTTCTGGATCTGATTGTTTTTATCTTCAATGATCAGGGCACCGGATTCATCCACGTCCCTGGCAATGCCTTCGTAGATCTGGTTCTGGGTTTCCACCCTGACCCGGCTTCCAATGGTGGCGGTCCGGGTTTTCCACTGGGCAATGATCTGGGCCGGATCCATGGAACCGGTCAATTCCTCAAACCGGGTCAGGAATTCGGCCAGGATCTTTTTCCTGGGTACGGCTCTGCCCAGGGCGGTTTTCAGGGAGGCGGCCCGGAACGATTCCGACCGGGTTTCATTGTTCACGTTGAGCCCGATCCCCAGGAGCAGGAAATTGATCATGTCGGCCCGGGTCTCCATTTCCGAGAGCATCCCCACCAGTTTTTCCCCGTTCAGCAGCAGATCATTGGGCCATTTCACGCGGACGTCCAGATCAAACATTCGGCTCAATACCCGGGACAGGCAGGACGAGGCGGCAAAGTTGAAAATCCAGGCCAGGGGCGGGGGCAGGTCGGGTTTCAGGATCAGGGTAAACCAGAGTCCTCCTTTGGAGGATACCCATTGCCGGTCCAGCCTTCCCCGGGACTTGGACTGGTGTTCGGAAACCACGCAGCTGAAGTGGGGCGCCCCTTCCCGGGCAAGCTCCCTGGCCTTGTCCATGGTGGATTCGACCTTTTGGAAATGGAAAATCCGGTCTTGACGTCCCCGGGGAAAACAAAAGGGCTCCAGCAGGTCTTCCGGATCCACAAGCGCATATCCCCTGGGCTGGGACAGGATATCAATACCGGAGGCTTTTAAAGATTTAATGTGTTTCCAGACCGCCACCCTGGAAATCCCCGTAATTTCAGAGATTTTACTTCCGGAAACGGTTTCTCCCCCGGCCTGGTAGAGACTATTGAGTATGCTTTGCCTGTTGTCCATTGTTTTATTTATATTTGGTTAACCTTTAATGATCGGGATGGTTAACAAGATTCAGCGGGCAGGTCAAGTAAAAATTGTATACTCAGCGATTTTATAATCTGGTATGATTGCTTTTGTTCTACAGGGATCATTTAGAGAAAAGGAATTGGTAAGATGCCGGAGTCGTGTATCAGGCAGAACCTGCCCAATGTTAAGGATTTTAAACAATTTTGGAAGGATAAGGGGCCCTATTTGTATGCCCTTACCAGTGCTGAATTTCCGCCTGTGCTGCTGGAGGAGGAAGAGTGGATATTCGGCAGTGATATTGTTGATGTGCTCAAGGAACTGATGCAGTTTGATAAAAAGAAAATGGGTTTTGTCCAGGCGCCTTTCAATCCCCGGAAAAAAGGAATTTTAAGGCCGGAAAATATGATTCCGTGGAAAATCAAGAATTTTCCTGAAGAGTGGAATCACTTGGATTGCCGGGCCTTTGTTCCCGAAGGCCATCTGACCCGTTCTGTTATGGATGAAGCCGAGGATATGGAAAAAAAAGAGGCCAGGCCGGATAAAAAACCCAGTGAAGCAATAAAAATTGAAGCCGGTTTTTTCACCCTTCTGGAGAAGGATCTGGAGGACATGGGATATGTGCTTTTAAAACCTTTAAAAAATTCAAAATCTGCATCTGTGCGGGATTACCTGGAAGAGTGGGAAGAGGATGAGAAAGAGGCCGGGATTATATAAGTCAAAAGCTGAAAGTCTAAAGTCAAAAGCAAGGACAGTCCTCAATTGTTCATTCTTAATTGTCAATTATTAATTGCTTTATACCTTTCCCTCCAGAACCATCCGGCAGAGAAAATCCTTATAATCGATGCCCGCTTTTTTAAACCCCTTGGTTCCGTATTTCATATTCCCTTCCAGGACGTAGAATTTCCCCTCTGCCAGGGCAATGTCAATGCCCACATCGTCCCATCCGCAGGTTTGGGCTGTGGCCCGGGCCAGGTCCAGGGCCTCCCGGGGCAGGGGATCAAAGCGGATTTCCCCTCCCCTGGACACATTGGTCTTAAAGTCGGAACCCCGGGCCACGCGCCAATATGAAAAAACCGCTTCCCTGCCCATGACGATGATCCTCATGTCCCGGTCAAAGGGAAGATACTCCTGGATATAGGCCGGGCCTTTGAGGCTGAGATGGGCATCCAGGTGTTCCGGGGTCTGGATGAGGAAAACGCCTTTTCCCTGGGCCGAGCCCCTGGGAATCTTGGCAATAAAGGGAAAACAGAACTCTGCCAGGATTCTTTCCCGGGAAAGTTTCCCGTAAAAAATTCGGGTCCGGGGGTGGGGAATGTTCATCATCTGGAACATGGCGGTCTGTTTGATCTTGTCCATGGCAAATTTATAGGTGTGATAGCTGGGGAAGGTGGGCTTGCCCATGGCGTTGAACAGGTCGGCATAAAAAGCCGTGGGATAGAGAATCCTCGGCGTATTCAATAGAAGTTCCCGTTCTTTGGAGGTGTAATCGGAAAAATTGGGTTTGAATCCCAGGGTAAGGATCTGGGGGCATTTTTTCAACCGGGCGCCAATGGCCACGGGTTTCAATTGGTCTTTACCCAGGATTTGATCTGGGATGTCCGGGCCGGAAAATCGACCCGGCCGGAGATGCCGGCAGCTTGCATTGCTTTTTCCAATTCCTTGGATTCCAGGTTTCTCAACAGGGGGGAAACCATGAGGGGCAGTTCTTTTTTATCGTAGATTTTCCTGGTTTCCCCGGCAAAATCCGTGGATGTCATGTTGTTGAGAATCAGGCTGCAGAGCAGGGCGGAGGGCTTTTCAGCCACCATGGCTTCGAACGCATCCTGGGTGCCTGTGAAGGTTCTTGCGTCAAATCCGCTTAAATGGATGCGTTTGGCATAGACTTCCAGATAGGATTTTGATGGACTGACCACCATGATCACGGGTCTGGTGCCGACTTCTTTTGTTTCTCTCAGGTTTTGAAATCGCTTCAGGGTGGATTTAAGATTTCTCTTTTCAAGAACCTGGATATAGGCATCAAGAACCGTAATGGATGCCTTTGTTTCAAGGTAATTGGAAGCGATATAGGAAAAGGTATCCGATGTCAAAAGGGATTCTATCAACCGGGACGCCCGGACATCCAGGATGGTCCGGACCAGTTCTTCTCCGGTTTTGGAACCGGATTCGATTTTCTGTTTGATTTCAGCCACGACATAGTCTGAGCAATGCTTTTCCAATGCCTTTACCGCAGCCATCCTGACAAATGAAGCCGGTTCTGAAATTCCTTTTAAAATCATTGCCGGGGAATCCAGATCGGGATAGGCCTCCAGAGCATTATAAATTGAAAATTTCACCAAATTGTCGCCGGGATCTTCTGAAATAAGGGAGAAAATGTCCTGGACAGCCCCGGGGGGAAGGGTCATGGAGACCAGCCAGAGAAGGGAGACCAGCAGGTCGGGGTCATCAGGCCCCAGGTTGAGGGAAAGGGCCTGGGCAGTTAAGGACCCATTTTCCGAAAAGTATTGAAGCGCCTGGTATCTTTCTTCCACATTCCCGGAGGAGAGTCTGGCAATGTGGGACTCAAAGGATTCAAAGGTTTGATCATCATCCATTGGATCCGATTTAACAGGAGGATCAGGAAGAATGTCAGATTTTGGCTCTGGCTCGTCAGCCCGGAAGTGTTTTGGATTTGTTTTCAGAAATTCCAGGGCATCCACAATGTCCGGGTCTGTTTTTTCCGTGGCAGCGATCTGCTCCAGCCTCTGGTATGCCCGGTCTGTGCCGATCCTTTCCAGGGCCCTGACAGCCATGGCTTTCAACCCGGGATCGTCATAAAATACGAATTCGGCAATATCGTCCGTGAGTTTTTCCAGCCTGAGTATTCCTGCCATGCGGATGATCTGTCCCAGAAGTTCTGCCCGGGTTTCCCTGGCCAGGATATGCCTGAAAAGGGGGATGGCATTGAGTATTCTTGCCGGGTCTCCATGTTTCAATAGAACCAGGGCAAAGGGAAAATGGAGATGGGCCCGGTCGATCAGGAGCTGGAACAGGGGGCCGGATGTTTCCGGGTCAAGGGATTTGTCTTCCAGAAGAAAATCAAGCAGGGCCAGGGTTGTCTTATCCGAAGCCAGGGCCAGCATCTCCATGATCTTCTGCCGGTCCTGGGCCGGCCGGGACCTGAACCGGCTTAGGTTTTCTTTTGCCGCTTCAATTTTTGCCTCTTTGATCAGCTCCTGCAGTTTGGGTAAATAGTCGTCCATTCCGGTCTCTCAATTATGGGTTGTCAAAGCCTTCGGGGTTGTTTTTCTGCCAGTTCCAGGTATCTTTGCACATGTCTTCCAGGGTCCTGGCCGCTTTCCATCCCAGCTCTTTTTCCGCCAGGGAAGGGTCTGCATAGCAGGCTGCAATATCCCCGGGTCTTCTGTCCACAATATCATAGGCCACCCGGCGGCCTGAGGCTTTTTCAAAACCCTTTACCATTTCAAGAACGGAAAAACCCTTTCCCGTTCCCAGGTTGTAGGTCACCACTCCGGGTTTGGCAAAGAGCTTGGGAAGGGTTTTGATGTGGCCCCGGGCCAGATCAACCACGTGGATAAAATCCCTGACCCCGGTCCCGTCCGGGGTGTCGTAATCGTTTCCGAATATGCTGAGCCGGTCAAGGGAGCCGATGGCCACCCGGGCGATATAGGGAACCAGGTTATTGGGAATCCCCTGGGGATCTTCCCCGATCAGGCCGGATTCATGGGCACCCACAGGGTTGAAATACCGGAGCAGGGCGATGTCCCATTCATTGTCCGAAACATGAAGATCCCTTAAGATTTCTTCGATCATCAATTTGGTCCTGCCGTAGGGATTTGTGACGCTGAGGGGGAAATCCTCTTTGATGGGCAGGGAAGCGGGATCTCCGTATACCGTTGCGGAAGAGGAGAATACGATGGTCCTGACTCCGGCGTCTCCCATGACCTCCAGCAGGTTCAGGGTCCCCGTGATGTTGTTGTGGAAATATCTTAAGGGGATATCCACGGATTCGCCCACGGCCTTGAGACCGGCAAAATGGATGACCGCATCAATTTCATGATCTTTGAAGATCTTTTCCACGGCCGGTTTGTCCAGCAGGTCTGCCTTATGGAACACCAGATCTTTTCCCGTGATTTTTCTGACCCGGTTCAAAGACTCTTCAGAAGAGTTTGACAGATTGTCCAGAACCACCACATCATAGTTTTCATTGAGAAGTTCAACGCAGGTATGGGAGCCGATGTATCCGGCCCCGCCGGTAACAAGTATCTTCATCGATAATCCTCGTAGGGCTGCAAGATTGGTTTGTTTTTTACAGTCGCGCCTGAAAATAGCTCGGTACATAGATTACAGCATTTGCAGTCCTTTGTACAGGAAGTCAGGGTTTTAAAAAAATCAGGATCCAGCTTTTTATTGTCCATGTGATAAAAGCCGGAGAGAAAATTGGCCGCATCCATGAGATCCAGGAGATTGCCGTCAAAGGATCGGTCAATATAGGCTTCAATGCAGCGGATGAGAAATCGCCTGCCCAGGGTCCGGCCGCAGAGCTTTACCGAGTCTGCCAGATCTGAATAGTGAGGGAGATCTTCGGGGCGGATAAACGGGGATTTTAAAAATCTGTGCCCGTGATCATGGAAATAGGCATGGCATCCCAGTTCCTGATTCAGCCTGTAGGTGGTTTCCCTGACAAGACCGGTATTGGACAGGGAAATCTGTGCGTCGTGGCCTAATTTGAAAGGGCATTGATAGATGCAGCCCTCATTGGCCAGAAGTTCGATTTTTATATGGGGGCGGGCCGCTTTTATGTCCCGGACCGTGGACGCCAATTTTTTGGGTTCCCGATTTAAGGAACGGTCCAGAATAATCTTCCCCGGGAGCTTAAACCGGGTGGTTTCGATCATCTCCATAAAAGCAAAAGCTTTCTGGGATGTGTCGATCATGCAGTTGACTCCGGGCAGGGCCTCTAGCCTGGGAACAATGGGATGGCCCGTCCGGTCCAGACCTTTTAAGAGGTAAAAATCCGTAAACACGATGCCGTCAAGACCACAGGTTTCATGGAGGATTTCGATTTTGTCCAGGGCCTGGGTCAGAAAACCCTTGTCCATATACAAACCGGGCCGGACAAACCGGGTGTTGAGCAGACAATATTTTTTTGTCCGGGAAAAAGGGGAGAGCTCCCGGGCAAGGGTCTGGATATCCAGGGAAGAAATCCGTATCCTGGAATCGAGAACCGGCCCTGAACCCAGACTGAAATAAATGGATTCCAGGAAGGGGAGTTTTGTCTGAAGATAGTCTGAGTAGTCCGGGCTGGAAATATAGGGGATCGATAGTTTCATTTTTTTTAATCAGAAGTCAAAAACCTGTGGCGGGATCCATTTTCAGTCCCGGCCTCCAGGAACTTCTCCCATTATGGATTGTTCTCAGCGCAAGTGCAAGAAGGTTTTTACCCGGTGAAACCCATTTTTTTATACAACTCCGGGGTTTACAACATTGACAGGTCCCCGGTGCATGGTTAAACTTAGGACATTCAGGCGTGTTAAACCTGGATAAAAATTAACGAATAAGGAGAGAATTTACAATGATTGAATTGACAGATCCTGCCAAAGTGCAGATTGATGATTACTTCCAGGGCAAAGAACCCAGCCCTATCCGGATTTTTCTTAACTCGGGCGGCTGAGGCGGACCTTCCCTTGCTATGGCTCTGGACGAGCCGAAAAATTCAGACGACACATTTGACATCAAAGGGCTTAAATTCGTTGTTGATAAAGAATTCATGGAAAAAGCCGAAACCATTAAAATTGACTTTACCGGAATGGGTTTCAGCCTGGACTCCAATATCGATCTGGGACAGTCCGGATGCTCCAGCTGCGGATCCGGGGGCGGCTGCGGTTCATCATAAACCAGATCAATATCAAATTCTGTGGTGATTAAAAAGGTGTCTCTCCGGCACCTTTTTTATTGCCTGAAAAGCCTGTGCCTGCAATTTCTCATCTGCCCCCGGACTTGACCATGGCCTTTCTTCATGGTAGCTTCAGGAAAATCAAAAATTAAAAATCAGGATGATTCCCATGAGACGTTTTCTGATCTTCTGGCTGTTCCTGGCCCTTATCCCCCTAGGCTGCGGTGAGAAGACCCAGTCAAAAGAGGAACTGGTCCAGGGGAACTGGATTCTTTTCCGGAACCGGACCTATATCCTCCTTATCCTCAATCCCAAGGGAGAGTGGCAGTCTTCAGTGAGGATTGCCGATGCCACCTCAAAAATCGTCAAGTCCAAGGGAGATGCCAAGGGCACCTGGCATCTGGAAGAGGAACAGCTGATCTTTACGGTCATGGATTCCAGCATTGAAGAGGTCTGGGAAAAAAACACCACCAGTTTTTTTGAGATCGTGGAGCTGGGGGCCTCTGTCATGAAGTTGAGGGCAGAGAACGGGAACCTGGCTGAATGGAAGAAAACCACAACAGGCAAATCCGGTAAAGAACAGGAAAGTTCGTCCTTGATGATTCCCATGGAGCCCATTGCCGTCAACCTCAACAAGATCAGTTCCAATACCAAAGACCGGTACCTTTGTTTGAAGATGAGGCTGGTCCTCCAGGAGTTGATGCCGGGTCAGAAAGTGCCCCGGCTTCACCCCAGGGCCAGGGAGGCGGCCATGGTATTCTTAAGCTCCCTTATCTATAATGACGTCAAGGATTTTGACCGGGTCAAGGCCCAGAAGGCAAAGCTGTTAAAGGTCCTGAATCCCTATATGGAAGGGGCGATCAAGGATATTGAGATTGAGCATGTCATTGTAACGGACACCCATGAAAAGGTAGAGGAGTTTCTCATAGAACATACCATCCCCTCGGGAGCCCCGGCCGAGGGGGAAGAAGCGGACAGCAAGGACAAGGCTGCCGGCTGATTTAATCTGTGGATTTCGTTATGATCAGACTGCCGTTTGTGATGGATATCACGGCCTTCCTGTCTTTATAACAATTGCTGATGCCCAGGGTGGATCCGAATTCAAGGGTATGGTTGTCCAGGGGATATTCAAGGCCTTTCAGGGTAACCCCTTCCACCCTTTCCGATATGGGAATCACAGAGAGAAATTCCCCGGGTCTGCCCTCCAGTTCAAGGCTGTCCCCCCGTGGATTCGAACAGGTGAACAGGTAAATCTCATTATGGCCGTCAATGATCCTGGCGGTGACCTTTAAATCTGCCATTCTGCGCAGTAAAAAGATGTTGGCCAGGGTGTGGTCCAGCCTCTGGCCGGTCATGCCTGCCAGGGTGATGTCCGAGGCTCCTTTTTCCAGGGAAAAGTCCACGCAAAGATCCGTGTCCGTGTTCCCCTTTCTGCTTGGATACCGGATAAATTCGACTTTTTTTTTCTCATAAAAATTCCGGGTTTCCGGATGAATGGAGTCCAGATCTCCGATGATGAAATGGGGGGTGATGTCCAGGCTCCTTAAATGGTTTGCCCCGCCGTCGGCCGCAATGATCAGATCGGCTTTTTTTACCAGCCGGTCCAGTTTTCCGCCCCTTGTCGGGTCCGGCTCAAAAAGACCTCCTGCGATGATGATGCATTTCATGCCAAGGCCATACCATGGAACCGGGTTCACAAACAAGAATAAACAGAAGGTTTTGTCTGCTTTCCAAGGCAGGCAGAAGCCAAAAGCCCAAAGGCAAAAGCAATGGGAAAAATCAATTTCTGCTGAATGCCGGCTTCGAAGATTTGGCTTCAGACTTTTGACTTTATTCATAAAGGTTGACTATTGGGCGGGTAACCATTATTTTTCCGGGGAAATGAATTCGATTAAGATTATAAACAGATATATTTTCGGGGAAATGATCTCTCCCTTTGTCATCAGCCTTTTTTTTCTGACCTTTGTCTTTTTGATGACAAGGATCCCCGAGATTACAAACATGGTGGTCAATTACAATGCCGATTTGTCTGCCATTCTCCTGATGGTGGGCTTTACCCTGCCCAGGTTCCTTGAATTTACCCTTCCCATGTCCGTGATGATCTCCATCCTCCTGACCTTCATGCGCATGTCCGGGGAGAATGAAATCGTGGCCCTGAAAGGGGCCGGGGCTTCCCTTTATAAACTGCTGCCGCCTGTCCTGGTTTTCTGCCTCATGGGAACCTTGCTGACCCTGTGGGTTACTGTATTCGGGGTGTCCTGGGGCAAACTCTCCCTGAAGAAAAAAAGCGTTGAGCTTGCCCGGTCCAGCATTGACCTGGCCCTTCAGGAACGTCAGTTCAACGCCCAGCTCAAGGACATCATGATCTATGTCTCCCATGTGGATATGAAGACAAAGGCTTTAAAGGATGTATTTATCGAAGACAAGAGAGCCCAGGGAATCACCAGTATATCCACGGCCCCTTCGGGAAAGCTGATCCGACGGGAAAATGAAAGTATCTACACCATACGGCTTTACAAGGGCATGATCAACCAGGTCAACTCGGATGATAATTCGGTTTCCACCATCAACTTCGGCCATTATGACATCAATATCGATCTGGCGGCCATGCAAAAAGGGCCGGGAACAATAAAAAAGGATTTTGATGAGCTCAGTCTGGGGGAGCTCCGTGGCCTGATCCGGGAAGGGATAGAGAATAATGCCAGAAGGAGCGAGGCATTAATGGTTTTTCATGAAAAGTTTTCCATTCCCTTTGCCTGTCTTTCCCTGGGACTTCTGGCTTTCCCCCTGGGGGTTCAGTCCATGTCCCTGAGGCGCTCCTCAGGCTTCAGCATGGGAATTTCCTTTTTCCTGCTCTATTATTTTCTGCTGGCCGCGGGCTGGTCAGCCGGGGAAACCGGACATTATCCGCCTTTTATCGGGATGTGGCTGCCCGATCTGATCATGGGCGGAGCCGGTCTCTTTCTTCTGTGGCGGAATGCAAAAGAAAAGCCGGTAAGGCTGCCCAGGGCAATCCGGCAGACCCTTGCCGTCATCGGGAAACAGATGACCCGAAAAGTGATGTCATGACCTGTCTTCATCGATACTGGCTCAAGGAATTCAGTAAATTCTTCTGCATTATCCAGGTGCTGATTCTGGTCATTTTTATCTTCATTGATTACCTTTCCCGGATGGATGAGTTTCTCAAATCAGATATCTCTCTTTTAAGGGGGCTGTGGTACGTGCTCTTAAAGGTCCCGTTCATGTTTGTCCAGCTCACCCCGGCCGGCATCCTGCTGGGGGCCATTGCCGTATTCGGGCTGATGAATAAGAACAATGAGCTGACCACCATAAGATCCAGCGGGATCAGCGTATATTTTCTTGTAAAACCAGCCCTTGCGGCCGGTTTTGTTCTGGCATGCCTCATGTTTCTCCTGGGAGAGACCCTGATCCCGGTTTCCATGGCAAAGGCGAATCATATCCGGTATTTCGAGATCTGGAAAAATGAAAAAATCTCCATGGGCAGGAAAGACATCTGGATTAAATCGGAAAAGAACCTGATCCACATCAATTATTTTGATCCGGCAAGCAGAACAGTATCCGATATCACGGCCACAAGAATGGGAGATGATTTTAAGATCCTGGACCGGATAGACGCCAAAAAAGGGGTGTATGAGGCGGGAACCTGGATATTGGAAAATGTCATGGAACAGATCTATAATCCCGATTCCCATGAGTATGACGTGAAGACAGTGGAGACGAAAAAAATCGATCTGAAAATCAAGCCTGAAGATCTGGGGGTGATGGTTAAAAAATCCGATGAAATGAGTTTTTTCGAACTTAGGGATTATGTAGCCAAGGTGAAAAACGAGGGATACGATGCCAGGTCATATCAGGTGGATATGCACGGCAAACTCGCCTTTCCCTTTATCTGCATCATCATGGCCCTGGCAGGGGCTGCCACGGGCATGCGGTCCTTTGCCGGCACCAGTATGCCCGCGGCCATTGCAGTGGGGGTTGCCATTTCTTTTGTCTATTGGGTCATGTTCGGTTTTTGTCTGTCCATGGGGTATGCCGGCGCACTCCCCCCGGTGGTGGCGGCCTGGATCACAAACCTGGTCTCCCTATGTGCCGGCAGCCTTTATCTCATTCACACGGAATAAAAGAATGAATCTCGTCTATCATACGATTCTAACCCTGGGGTTTATTCTGGTGCTGCCTTTCCTTCCCCTGGTGTGGCTGTTTTCAACAAAACGGCGGGCCAACCTTATCCAGAGGCTGGGCTTTAATACCGGTCTGAAGAAAAAGGCGGCCCGGACCCGGCGGATCTGGATTCATGCCCTGTCCGTGGGGGAAGTGAGATCGGCTCTTCCCCTGGTCCAGGCCCTGGCAGATTCTGTCCCCGGAAAAGGGAGCCTGCCGCCTGAAATTATCTTTACCGCCTCCACAAAAACCGGGTTTGAAACGGCCTGCTCCCTGTTTTGTTCCGGAAAAAAAACTCTGGTATCCCGGATGGGATACTTCCCCTTTGATCTATGGTTTTCCATCTTACGGGTGGCCCGGATCATTGAACCGGATCTGGTCTGCCTGGTGGAGACGGATTATTGGCCCGGGTTCCTTAATACCATGAAGAGAAAAAAGATCCCGGTCCTGCTGGTCAACGCCAGGATGTCCTTATCTTCCTTAAAGGGATATGCCAGGCTGGGTCCTTTGGCGGATCTGTTTTTTTCCTCGTTTTCCCATGTCATGGCCCAGACCAGTCTGGACAGGGAACGCTTCAGGAGTCTGGGCATTCCAGAAGACCGGATTACCGTGGTCGGAAATATCAAATTTGATCAGAGATCTCTGGACATGGGGGAGGAAAAAACAGCACGGCTGAAGTCGAGACTGGGCATGGGAAAAGAGGACAGTATCTTTATCGCGGGTTCCACCCATGAAGGGGAAGAGACAATGATCCTTACCGCCTTTGGCCGGCTCAGGGAAAAAATCCCGAAGCTCAAGCTGATCCTGGCACCCAGGGATCCCGGACGCTGCAAAAAGCTGATCGATCAGATCCGGAAAAAGGAAGAGTTCCAACCGGTTTTCTGGTCGGCTTGTCAGGACGGGGCAGGGACCGGCTCCAGTGACTCCTGTTCCCATGATTTGATCCTCATGGACGTCATGGGGATTCTGGCCTCTTCCTATGCCATCTGCGATATTGCCTTTATCGGGGGCTCCCTTGTGAAATTCGGGGGGCACAATCCCCTTGAACCGGCCATGTTTGGAAAGCCCGTCCTGTTTGGTCCCCATATGGCGGATTTTTTAGAGGTGGCAGCTCTTCTCAAACAGGGCAGGGGGGCTGTGGAAGTCTGTGATGCAGAAGATTTGGCCGCCGCACTTGAGAATATCCTCACCCATCCGGAACTGGCAGGGGAAATGGGTCGATCCAATCTCAGGATTTTCAGGGAAAACTCAGGCGCGGTGGACAGGACAATTCAGATAATGGAGAAGGCCGCCCTTGTTTAAAGGATTTTTTCAAAAGATTGAGCAGGAGATCATCCAAATATCGGGCCGGGATTATGAGCCTGGATTCTTCTCCCTGGAAGGGCTTCTGGCAGGGGCTTCCCACATCTACCGGGCCGGGGCTGAAATTCGTCTTAAGCTCCATGAAAAAGGTCTTCTCAAAAAGAAACGCCTGGACTGTTTGGTGGTTTCCATCGGCAATATTTCGGTCGGAGGAACCGGGAAAACTCCCATGGCCATTTATCTGGCCGAACTCTTTTTAAGACTGGGGAAAAAACCCGTTGTGATCAGCCGGGGGTATAAAGGGAAGATCAGGATAGGGGCCGAAGTGGTCGGGGACGGGACTTCCCTGCTCCTGGATGCCGAAACCGCAGGGGACGAGCCCTATATGATGGCGGCCAGAAGATCTTTTCCAGTGGTGGTGGGGAGGGACCGATACGGGGCCGGGCTCATGGCCCTGGAGAAGCTGAACCCGGATGTCATACTTCTGGACGACGGATTCCAGCACATCCGGCTGGAACGGGACCTGGATATTCTTCTGCTTGACCATGAGCGTCCCCTGGGCAACCGGCGGCTCCTGCCAGGGGGAAGGCTGAGGGAAACCCTGGGCACGGCCAGAAAAAGAGCCCATGCCATACTCTTTACCCGGTGTCCGGAAAAACAAGGGAGTCAGTCTGAGGTGGAACCCGGACCGGGAAACATCATTCAGGAACTTGGAAGCCTTCCTTTTTTTGCAACCTTTCATGTCCCTTTTCTGGCCAAATGGGTTTCTGCCAAAGACCATGGGATTTCAAATAGACTTGAGGACCTTAAAGGGCGGGAAGCCCTTTTATTCTCAGGCATCTCCGACAACAAAAGTTTCAGGACTACAGTGGAGGATCTGGGTTGCAGGGTCTTGGACCATCTTGAATTTTCAGACCATTACAGGTATAAGGGGCCTGATATTTTAATGATCAAAAAAAGGATGGAACAGATCAAGGCCGATATTTTTGTCACCACGGAAAAGGACTGGGTAAAGCTTGATCCTAGTCTGAAATGGCCCCGGGACCTGGCCGTGATCGGTATACAGATCAAGTTCAAAGATGCAAAAGGATTTGAAACCTTTATCCGCTCGAGGCTGCCCCGGTGATAGATGAGTTTATCTATCGGATGTTGAGGCTTTCCATCTGGCTTGTGGGCCGCATGCCCGTTTTTCTTGCCGATTTTTGTTCCAGGGCCCTGGGACTGATCTGGTTCCGGCTTGACCGGCGCCACCGGGTTATTGTCCTGGAAAATATAGGCCAGGCGTATGGGGAACGGTGGGGCAAGGATAAAGTGGAAATCATGGCCAAAGAGGTGTTCAAGAATATTGCCTCCATTTTCTTTGAGGTGGCCTGGGCGTACAAGTTTGATAAACAGGAATTTTTATCCCATTTTACCATCAAGGGGCTGGAGCATGTGAGAAAAGCCCATGCAAAAGGCAGGGGGGTGATTGTCGTCACAGGTCACATGGGGAATTTTGAGATGATGATCCCGGCCATAGATGAAACCGGATTCAAGGGGTACGGCCTATACCGGCCTTTGGATTTTCAGCCCCTGGAATGGCTGATCCTGGATATCCGCCAGCGGTTTGGGGTGACCATGATGCCCATTCATGGGGCATCCAGGAAACTTGACAGAATATTGGGACAGGGATGCGTGGTCGGGACATTGCTGGACCAGAACGTGGACTGGTACAAGGGGGTGTTTGTGGATTTTTTCGGCCGACCGGCATGCACCAATAAGGGGCTGGCCACCCTGGCCATGAGAACCGGGGCGCCGGTGGTTCCCATGTACACCGTGAGGAAAAACAGGAGATATCTCATAGAGTTCTTGCCGGAAGTGCCTGTTGAAAATACCGGAGACAGGATAAGGGACATCGAGAACACCACCCAGAATTTCACGACGGCCATTGAATTTATGGTGAGGAAGCATCCGGACCAGTACTTTTGGGTCCATGACCGATGGAAAACCAAGTCCTACTGCGAACTTCCAAAGGGTTGAAGGTGGTTATGGCAAAAAATAAAGGGCTGAGGACTCAGGACGATCCCCAGACGCGGATCATGATCCGGGCGGCCAATTGGGTAGGGGACGCCATCATGACCACCCCGGTGATCCGGGCAATGAAAAAGAATTTTCCCCGGGCCTGTATCACGGTTCTGGCCAAGCCATGGGTGATCCCTGTCTATGAAAGCAATCCCCATGTGGATGAGATCATGACCTATGAAAACAGCGGACGCCATAAAACGGGCATGGGGACATTGAGGCTTGTCCGGGACATAAAAGAGCGGGGATTCCACCTTGCCATCCTGATGCAGAATGCATTTGAGGCGGCACTTCTCGCATTTCTGGCCGGAATTCCGGAACGGGTGGGTTACAATACCGATGCCAGAAGTTTGTTGCTCAATCCCAGCGTGAAGCTCAACCCGGAATTGAAAAAAAAACATCTCATCGACTATTATCTGGGCATCCTCAGGGGAGTCGGGCTTGAAGACGACGGCCGGGGGATGGATCTTTCCATCAATGATAGTGACCAGGCCTGGGCCCTTGAAGCCCTTACTAACCTGGGCCTATGCAAGGGGCGGCCCGTCATTGGCATCAATCCCGGTGCCACAGGAGGGACGGCCAAACGCTGGTTTCCGGAACGGTATGCCGGGCTGGCCGAAAAACTCTCAAATCTGTATCAGACAAAGATTGTAATTTTCGGGGGACCGGCAGACCATGGACTGGGGGAAGAGATCCTTTCTATGAGCAAGGGCGCCTGCATCAACATGGCCGGGAAGACCGGTCTTTCCCAGGCTTTTGCCCTGATCGGCAATCTGGATCTCTTTATCACCAATGATTCGGGTCTTATGCATGCGGCTGCAGCCCTCAACGTTCCCCAGGTTGCCGTGATCGGCTCCACGGATTATATTGCTACGGCGCCTTCCAGTGAAAACGCTGTCATGGTAAGGGTTCCCGTGAACTGCAGTCCCTGCCTCAAAGATGAATGTCCCATAGATCACCGGTGCATGGACAGGATCAGTGTCGAAATGGTATTAAACACCTGCCGGACGATCCTGGCGGGAAATGAGATCACCCAACCCAATGATCAGGAGAATCATCCCTGTTTGAATCCGTAAAAAATATCCTTATTGTCAAACCCAGCGCCCTGGGAGATATCGTCCATTCCCTGCCCTTTCTCAATGCACTGAAAAGGGGGTTTCCCCATGCGGACATCGACTGGGTGGTGGCCCACGGGCTTCATACCTTTCTGGAAGGTCATCCCTATATTCGAAAACTATGGGTAATCAAGAAAGATCAGTGGAAAAGGGCAGGCCGACTGGGAAAGACCCTTGGAGAGATCAATAACCTTCGAAAAGGCCTTGGGAACTCGAACTATGATGTGGCCATTGATCTGTCCGGACTTTTCAGATCCGGCCTGATTACCTGGTTCTCAAAGGCTCCGGTTAAACTCGGATTCAAGGAATCCGGCGAGGGAAGTCCTTTTTTCTATACCCATAAGATTCACGGCTCCATGGACATTCACGCCATTGACCGGTACCTTGAGATCGCCCGGTTCATGGGATGTCCCACCGACAAAATTGAATACCCCTTTGCTCCCTATGACCCTGAACCGGACATCGTGAAAAGCCTGCCGGATCAATATGTGGTGATGAGCCCCTCTGCTGGCAAGCCGGCCAATCGGTGGCATGCTGAAAAATTTGGCGAACTGGCATCCAGGCTCGATCTGCCAGTCGTGGTCATTGCCTCGGCAGCCGAAGCCCATATTGCCCGGGAGGTTGTCGATCATTCAAAGGGCAAGGCCGTCTCCATTGCCGGACAGACGGGTTTGAAAGATCTTCTGGCCGTGATCGCCAGAGCCCGGTATTTTTTCTGTAACGACACCGGCCCCATGCATATGGCTGCAGCCCTCAAGATTCCTGTATTTGCCATTTTCGGTCCGGCCAACCCGATCCGCACCGGCCCCTATGGCTCCGTCCACACGGTCATCCAGAAGGACTTTCCCTGTTCCCCCTGCTACGCCCAAAAGCCCTGCAGCCGGTTCCATTTCCGGTGCATGGAAGAGCTGTCCGTTGACGAAGTGTTTGAGATCGTCCGGGAGAACATGGAATGAAAATCTCGGTAATCGTAACTACCTATAATCGGCCCGATGCATTGAAACGGGTAGTGGACGGGCTTTATTGCCAGACCTGCCTGCCCCACGAGATTATCATTGCCGATGACGGATCTACCCATGAAACCCGGGATATGCTGGAATCCTATACCAGAAGGACAGACCTGCCTCTTTTCCATGTCTGGCAGGAAGACCAGGGTTTCCGAGCCGCCAGAATCCGAAACAAGGCAATATTAAAATCAAAGGGGGAATACCTGATCCTTTTGGACGGGGACTGCCTGCCCAGCCCCCATTTTATCTCAGATCACCAGGCCCTTGCCCTTCACGGCCATTTTTTCCAGGGCAAACGGGTGATTGTAAACCAAAAATTGGCAGATAGTTTTACCCAGGAAGATATCCGCTCCTTTTTAAATCTCGTCAAGCATACTTTCACCAATGGGATTTCCAACAGCCACCACATTTTGAGGATTCCTTTTTTCCCCAGTTACACGGTAAAAAAACAATCCGGGATTCGGAGCTGCAACATGGGGCTTTTCCGAGAAGACGCCGTTGCCGTTAACGGATTCAACCATGATTTTACTGGATGGGGAAGAGAAGATTCCGAGTTTGTGATTCGGCTGACTCGATACGGACTGAAACGCAACGAAAATCCGTTTCGGGCCATTTGTTTCCATCTATGGCATCGGGAAAATCCAAGGACTGATCTGAACAGAAATGACTATATGCTGGCGCAAGCTGCTCAATCAGCTAATTATTTTTGTAAGAACGGTCTGGATACCTTGACAAAAAGCGATTTACAGCCTGAAAAAGAATGAATTCCAAAGGCCAAAATAAAAAATGGATCATTCTTGCCCATTGTTTTAATATGGACGGCAGGGCGGCAAGTCAGACCATCACGGACAAGATCCCTTTTTTGATGAGAAAGGGCATTGAGCCCATTGTCATTAGTGCCCCGACAGGAAAAAAAGATACAAACTTTATTCATCATCAGGTGCTCTCTCCGGCTCCATCGGGAATTAATTTTGAATTGAGGAAAATGATTGAAAAGAAGTATCCGCATGGATTTATCTCGGAATTGCTAAAAGCCTTCATCACTTTATGTTGTCTTCCGGTTTTGATTTGTGAAAAAATTTTTATTAATCTCGATAGTCACTGGTCCTGGTTTATCACAGCAAGCCTGCATAGCATTTTTGTGATCAAAAAACACAGGCCGATAGTGATTTATTCTACTGCCGGGCCAAGCAGCACCCATCTGGCCGGGTATGTTTTAAAGAAGATTTTTCAAACACCCTGGATTGCAGAGATCCATGACCCATTGATTCATGAAAATGAAAAGAAGCGGTACCAAAGATATGCATTTCACAAATGGTTGGAAAAGGCGATTTTCACCAAAGCGGATGCTGTTATCTATTTTACGGAAACTGCCTGCAGAAATGCCCGAAAAAGGACCCAAATAAGCCATAATTCCCATGTACTTCGGCCCGGCGCAAATCCTCCAAAAATAAACGGTGTAAAGTATGAAAAAAAGGATAAAATTCATTTCGGTCATTTTGGTTCCCTGGATGAAGATCGCAATTTGTCTCTATTTTTCAAGGCAGTTTCAAGATTAATCGAAAAACAACCTCGGTTAAGAGAGATAATATCAGTCGATATCTACGGCACAGATCTGGATCCTGCATCAAATAATGTCGTTAAAGATTTTTCTTTGCAGGATATCGTGTGTGAGCATGGACGTCTTGAATATGACGCATCGACCGGAAAATCCGGACGGCAGAGGGTCTTTAAAGAGATGCATCTGTGTGATGTTCTTGTTATTGTTCATGGTCATACCGATATCTGTGATGAATACATTCCTTCAAAGATGTATGAATATCTTCTGACCAAAAGACCTATTATGGGAATAGCCTCCCCTGAATCGGAGTTGGGACAGATTTTGATTTCTGCAGGCCATCTGGCAGTTGCAAACAATTTAAGTGATGTCGAGATCGCTGTTGAAAATATAATTCATGACTGGGAAAATGATCGGTTAGTAGAAATCGAGCGGACTTGCGTTTTTACAGTAGAAAATGCGGTCAGAGAATTGATAGAAGTTTCAGGCGTATAATTTAAATGGAAATCGATGCACTTATCAAAGACAAGCGTATAAGGTTTTTGGGCTGCGGCAAAAAGAAGAATAAAGATCGTGTTTTACTGCTGGAGCAGTTGCACATTTTTGGCGGTAGGTTCTCCTGTCGGCGGCCCGACTATTTTTTGAATTAATCACCAGGCCTTAAGCCTAAGTGTATTATAGGCTGATTTATCGTCTCAAAGGGAAAAATATGATTCATAAACTAAAAGACATTGTCCGAAAATCAACTTTGTACCTCAGGTATAAAGAATGGAAGTATAAGCGAAGAGAGAAAAAGGAGCTTATTAATTGGGAAAAAAAAGGCCGGCCAGCCCCTCCTCCTCATCTTATTAAGCAACAGGCGTTGAGACATTTTGCTGAAAAGTTTAAATTAGAAGTCCTGGTTGAAACTGGAACATATTTTGGTGATATGGTCGAAGCAATGAGGCCATATTTTACTCAGATATATTCCATTGAATTGAGCAGAGAGCTTTTCCAAAAAGCAATGGAAAGATTTAATAATGTAAAAAATGTAACGATCATCCATGGGGACAGCGGGGTTGAGCTTGAAAAATTGACCTGTGTTCTTAAAGGGAAGTCTGTTTTGTTCTGGTTGGATGGCCACTACTCTGCCGGCGTTACAGCGAGAGGCGACAAAGACACCCCCATATACGAAGAATTAACCCACATATTCAATGCGGACCTTGGGCGGTGCGTGATTCTCATTGATGATGCTAGATGTTTCGGAGATGATCCTGCTTATCCGAGCATTGAAGAGCTGAGCGGATTTATAAAGGAAAACAGCCCCGCTGCTGAGATTGAAGTTAAGGATGACAGTATAAGAATCATACCGATTGAAGAACCCGTATAAGCGATCCTAAAAATTGATATATGACACTCTCCTTTTAAGTATCCCCTGAAGAGCTGGACACCGGATAAAATATGATATAAGAATCAGTGTCAAAGGGCTTTTCCCTGGCCTGAGAGAGGGCTTTTTGTCTGGTTTGGAAAGCCAGGCCGTGTTTCAGTCTCTTAAGGGCAGCGCAGAATGTTTTTTTAAAACCTCCCATGGACGGGTTCCGTTCGTTTGTAAATGGCCACTAGGTGACATCGATTTTGGTGTAAAGCAGGGGATTGAGATACAATTATATGAAAGATCTTGTAATATTCTGCAAATCATATTCAAAAGATTTATGGCGGGCCAAAAGGATGGCAGAGAGTGTCCAACGGTTCAATAAAGAGAATATACCTCTTTATCTATGTGTGCCGAAAGAAGATCTTCTGTCCTTTCAGGAACAATTCGGCAAGATCCCCTGTATATGGTTGACCGATGAAGAGGTTTTAACCCCTTGCTATGAAGCGCATGGACTACCTCCAAGGCTTTTTCCAAACCATCTAATGCAGCAATTGGTGAAGCTATCTTTTTGGCGAATGAATTTTTGTGAGCACTACCTTTGGGTTGACTCTGATGCCTATTTTATAAGACCGTTTTTTAATTCGGATTTTATAGATGAAAAGGGTGTCCCCAAACTTGTCATGCACAAGGCCGAACAATTGAAAAAATACTCCCAAAAATATAATCCAAAAATTGGTCAGGATATTGATAAGATGGCTGATGGGGTCCAAGGTATTTTCGGCAGAAAAGGAGATCGTTTTTGCTTTTGGGAGGCCCCCTTGCTTTGGAGCCGCAAGGTGCTTGAATCACTGGATGGGTATTTGAACCAAAGAGAGATGTCGATTTTCGAACTATTATATAAATATCCGTGTGAAATGCAGATCTATGGGGAATATCTTCTTTCGACCGGAAAGTTTGAGGTGGATCCTTCAGCACCATTTTTTAAGGTTTTTCACTATTTTGAACAATTTTGTGAGTCCCAGGAAAAAGGCGAGTCTGAGTACTCTTTGTCAAAAAAATATATGGGGATTGTCATGCAATCCAACTGGACAAACCTCAGACAGAAGAAAAAGAATGATTTGGCAAGATTTAAAAGGTTTTTAAGGAATCAGCAAAGAAAGATTGGCCTACTGGAATGGTAAAGAAAACAATAAAACCGCTTGGACCTTACAACTAAATTGAAAATGATACCACAACATAGGGTGTACAGAAGTCCATTCAGGGCTCTCTTCATTTATTATGAGGATTTTTGGAACACGGATGTGAACCCCGAGCATTGGGGTGATGTTGGTTCTTTTAAGCTTTTACCCAGTCAAGATTTTCACCCAATGATACCCGTTGGAGCCTTGTCGGACATAACACTGCCACAGATGCTATTATGGCTTCTTTCAAGGATAGACAGGCATACTGGCACAGATAAAGTTGATGCTCAAGAATAAGAGGGAAAATGACCCCTGTTAAAATATCTGTGATTATACCGTTTTTTAATGTTGAAAGTTATATTTCGCAATGCATTCGGTCTGTCCTTTCCCAGACACTTAAAGAGATTGAGATCGTCTGTGTTGATGACTGCGGTGAAGATAATTCTCTAAAAATGGTTAGAGAATTGGCCCGTGAGGATAGGCGAATTCGTCTGATCAGGCATAATATAAATAAGGGGCCCGGAGGAAGCCGAAACTCTGGTATAGATGCTTCCAGCGGTAAGTATCTATTCTTTATAGACGGCGATGATTATCTATATTCCGACACGGTTTTGGAATCCGCCTTTCATTGTTCAGAAAAATATTCAGTTCCTTATCTGATTATGCCTTATAAGGTCTTGACTTGGAATCATCAGATCGATACTTGGTCTGGTAAGGGTTTGAAAACAGGCTTTTATCCCATTGATGATTCTGTTATGAATAAATTCTACATGGCCTGCTGGGGAAAGCTTTATCATAGAAGCCTTTTTGAAAACACCCGGTTCATTGACCATATATATTTCGAGGATGTCCCCGTACATTATGTCCTGCTGCCCAAAGCAGAAACTCTCTTTTTTTTGGACGTTCCCGGCGTTGTATACAGGCAAAGGCAGTCGAGCATTACACAAAGACCTTTTTCGCAAAAAGAGTGTAGGGATTACTTAACCGGCATAGAGTATATCTGCAGATTCTACAGGGAAAACAAACTGATGGACCACTATCAAAAAAGCCTTTTGCGCTTCGTTATTGAAGTTCATCAGATCTTGATTCATCATAATTTAAAATTGGGTCTGGAATTTATTCAAGGAGTCAGCCTTCTGTCAAGTAAAGGCCTTTTGCCGAAAAGAATGCTGTTTTTTCTGAAATTAAAAGATGTTTGGTGGAGATATACATTCATGCGAAGGAAAATCATTCAGATCCACTTGACCAAAGATAAAATGTTTTTAAGGGTGCTTGGACAGGATTTGATTAAACTTAAAACCAACAAACTGGATAAAAACAGATAAAATGACTTGCCTTTTGTCCGGGGCTATCTCTGTTTAAAGGAAAGAGCCATTGGGTAAAAAATATGTTGAAACAGTTGTTAATGGAGGGTTGGGAAATCAGATTTTTCAATTCTCCGCCGGATTTGCATTGTCTAAAAGGTTAAATTTGGATCTTGTCCTAAATATATCTACCTTTGATAGCTGTCAGAAAAGAAACTTTGAGCTTTATACGTTTCCTAAAATTAAAAATTCATTTGCCTGTATAAAAGATGATGATCCGGGTGTATTCAGCAGGCTTCGAATCCCTTTCCTGAACTTTAAGGAAAAAATAAAACAATTTCATGAGAGCCATTTTTTTTTTGATCCGGCCTTTTTTGATATTAGGGAGCCTGTAAGGATTGAAGGGTATTTCCAAAGCTATAAATATTTTGAGAAATATTCAGATCAGTTAAAAGATATTTTACTTGATATCCCCTTGACATCCCGCCTTAAGACAGTCTTAAAGGTGATAAGTTCAAAAAAAGAAAGTGTCTCAGTTCACATCAGAAGAGGCGATTATATTTCTGATCAGGGTATCAATGAAGTACACGGAACCCTAAACGAGGCTTATTATCTTAACAGTATAAAACTGATGGAAAAAATGTTTCCAGAAAGTTTTTTCTTTTTGTTTACCGATGACCCTCACTATGTAGAGGAAAACTTTAAGTTTTTAGAAGATACCTCATGCATTATAAGCGATAATGATTGCCTCCCCTATGAGGATATGTATTTGATGGCAAATTGTCATCACAACATCATTGCAAATAGTTCTTTCAGTTGGTGGGGGGCATGGTTGAATCAAAATCCAGAAAAAATTGTAATCGCTCCGAGAAAATGGTTTTCCAGGAAGATTCTTATGGAAAAACCGGTCATGGATTTGTTACCGGACGATTGGATACTGCTGTAGTTAAAGAAAAAGGCGCTGTTTTATGATGAAGATCGGCCTATTCACTTCGGATTCTGTTTTCAACAAAAACCGGATGTTTGATATCAATGATAGCAAGGTCAACCGAGATAACATAATCTATCCGTATTATCTGCTGAGGGAAAACTTGATTAAAGAAAAGGTAGAATTCAATACACTGGATTTTTATGAAAATTACGAAGAATTGGACGCCATCTTTTTTTTCAAGCTCGATTTTCAGGAATTGTACAAGATCTTGAAGTCTGATTTTCATGGGAAATTGATATACTTTGCGTGGGAACCGCCTGTGGTATCCAGGGAAAATTCACCAAAGAAATTAAAAGGGATAGAGCATTTTTTTCACTATATCATGACCTGGAATGATGAGATCATTGACAATGAAAAGTACTTTAAGATCAATATACCGCAGTATTTTGATGACAGAGTTGACTTTACACGGTTAAAAACAATTAAGGACAAAAAGCTCCTCGTCAGTATTTCAATGGATAAATCTTCCAGTCATCCGGACGAATTATATGGAGAAAGAAAAAAAGTCATTTCTCATTTTGAAATCAACGATTTCAATGATTTTGATTTTTACGGTATGCTGTGGGAAAAGAATCGGTATAAAAATTATAAAGGCTCCTGTGAAAGCAAAGCTGAAATATATACAAATTATAGATTCGCGCTCTGTTTTGAAAATATGAAAAATGTGAAAGGCTATATTTCGGAAAAAATATTTGACTGTTTTAGATCGGGTATCATTCCAATATATTACGGTGCGGAAAATGTTTCAGATTATATCCCGGAACATTGCTACATTGATTATTCTAAATTCAAAAATATTCATCAAGTGTATGATTATATAAGCAATATTGATCAAAGCACATACAATGGGATTCTGAATAGGATAATAGCATTTTTAGAAAGTGATGCCAGAAAAGTGTTTGAAGAAGGATTCTTGAGAAAACAAATTATAAGAGTCATAAACAAGGATCACCAACCATTGAAATTGAGTGGTTGGGACGCACTAAGCCTTTCCGGTTATTGCCATATGAAGAGTCTCAAAGCTATCTGGCGACGCACTAAAGCAAACTGAACGGCTCACAATGCTTAGGTGGAAAAGTGCAGATCTCCCCAAACAGTTCGATCTCTTTTTCTTCAAGGAAATTCTGCAGGGGAAATTTCACTAAACACTATGATTGCAATTTTCAGCACAACTATCATAAGCCAGCCTCCGGCTTTGCCAGAAAGGTTCCCGAAGTTCGGCATTGTTGAAAAATATGAAATATAGTATAGAGAGCAAGCCAAGAAGAAAGTCGATATTATTGTTGAGTTAAAATAATACTGACAGTAAGAATTATATTAGGAGGAAAGGTGATTTGGAAAAGTGAGTATGGAGCTTACAACAAAATTTCTTTTTAATCTGTTGCTTAGAATCGTAAAACCGGAAATAGTCTGTGATATAGGATCCATGGATGGTGCAGATGCTCTTCGTTTCAAGAGAATATTGCCTGCATCCCAAGGCCTTATTTTTGAGGCCAATCCCTATAATTTTGCAGCCATATGCCAGGATTCTGTTATTAAAGAAAAATCCATTCTACTATTTAACGAAATTGTATGGAATGAGAACTGTAACAAATCTTTTTATATAGTAAAACCATCCGACATAAAAGGAGTTGATGAGCATCTTCGTGGAACGAGTTCTGTCTTTTTGCGAAACGCTGAGTCAGAAAAGAACCGTATCCAATTAAGAGGGGTGCGCTTGGACTCTAAAATTTCAGGATTAGGAGCTTTGGGAAATATTGCATTATGGATTGATGTTGAAGGCGCCTCCTATGAAGTGCTGGAAGGAATAAGGGGTATCCGTGACAGAGTTAAATTGATTCACGCAGAAGTGGAAACACAGATGGTATGGAAAGGGCAGAAAACGCGTTCCGATGTGTTGGCATTGGCTGAGAGCATGGGGTATGTATTATTGGGTCATGGTCGTAATAAGCAACAGCATGATGTCGTTTTAATTGATAAGGATTTATTCGATAGTGCTCCAAAAACATTCAAGTTCATCACCTTCATGGCCTTCTTGAAAGCCCTCCCTATCAAACGTTTATTTAAGCATTTTAGAAAAACTATAAATTTTTAAAACAAGATAAAACATGACAATTCGATCAATCGCCGTACCAAAAGAGGGAAACACAACTCTTTTAAACGAAACTGCTTATTTCCTGCTTTTGGGGGTGGCCTTTTTAAATCCGTTTCCCCATGTTTCATTTTTTATACAGGCGTTTTTCTATGCTTCACTCATACCTGTACTTATTCTGGCAATGGGTAGGAAAAAGAACTTTTATTACAAATCTCCTCTGCTGTATCCTTTGAGCTTATTTTTTATCTGGTCCGCAATCAGTGTTGTTTTCGCTTTGGACAGGGCAGACAGCCTCCATGATCTATATTCCCATTTGGTAAGATACTTGATATTTTATGTTCTGCTAATCAATTTTTCCGATACCAGGAAAAGACTTGTTTTATTGACAATCGGTATCATTCTGTCCGAGTGTGTTTTTACCATTGGAACCTTGATTTATTATTATGGTATTTTGAATTATGATATTTCTTCTCGTTTTGTTTTAAGACTTTCATCCATAGCGGTTGATATTATCCCCTTTGGTTTGATTATGGGGGTAATTTTGTCTGTATGGCTTATTCCCATTCAAAAAAAGGGTTTTCAAAGAGTTCTTTTGATCGGGGCGATGTTTATTTTATTGTTTTCTATCATTTTAACCCATTCAAGGGGGGCGCTTTTTTCTCTAATCCTAACCACGCCCATACTCTTCTGGAAGCATAAAAGAATAATGGTAATGATGTTTCTTGTCATTATCATTTCCATTGTACAGACACCAATGAAAAATAGGATCAGACCGAATCTGATTTTTAAAGATCACGCAAGAAAAGCTTTGATTTTTTATTCCCTTGAGATCATAAAGGATTATCCCATTGCCGGTACCGGATTTTCCATTGATACATTCAGGAATCCAAAGTACATTGATAGGGAAAAATATGTGGATAGAATACCGGAAGAATACAGAAAAAATAAAAATTTTTTCTGGCCCCATAATATGTTTCTCCACATAGGTGTGCGTACCGGTGTCTTTGGAATTATCATATATGCCAGTATCTTTGCAGTATCATTGTTCACCTGCGTGAAACTTATTTTGTACGGGAAAGATGAGTTTATAAAAAATGGGGCAAGATGCTGTTTGGCTATGGTAACCATGTTTTTGGTGAACGGGTTGGTGCAGCCTGTTTTTGTTCATTTTTTGGATACCATTTTTTATATTATTTTAGCTTTGATTACGATTGTCTGGAAGCTCAATCAAAACACGCCGACTCGATCTGCATAAAATAATACAAAATGTACATAGTTTTGTTTTCATGGGGTTCGGTTTAATATACAATGCAATATTATTGAAATAACAATGGTGAAGAATTTTTAGAAGATATGAATTGTTCATTGTGCAGATGATGAAAAAGAAAGCCAAAGAAATATTGTGAATATGGGCCTATGATTTCTGTATATATTATAGCCTTTAACGAGCAGGATAAGATAAGGGCGGCAATAAAAAGTGTGCAATGGGCTGACGAGATTATCGTTGCAGATTCCTTTAGCACGGATAAAACCGCAAAGATTGCCGAATCCTTGGGTGCCAGAGTCATCCAGATCCCCTTCAGGGGGTTTGGAGATTTGAGGAACCGGGCCATTGAGGCATGCTCCAATGACTGGATTTTTAGCCTGGACTCTGATGAACGATGCACGGAACAAGTCAAGGGAGAGATTCTTAAAATCATCCAGGCAGAGGATAGTCTGGATGCCTATTATATCCCCCGGAAAAATTTTTTCATGGGGAAGTGGATCCGCCATTCCGGGTTTTATCCGGATTATCGGCAGCCCCAGGTTTTCAGGCAGGGGGTGATGCATTTTCTGGATGATCCGGTCCATGAACGGTATGAGGTAAAAAGCGACAGACCCTGCGGATACCTGAAAAATGCCATTCACCAGATCCCCTTTAAATCTTTGGATGAGATTCTTTACAAGGCCAACCGGTATTCCACCCTGGGGGCCAAAAAACTGGCCCAGGCCGGAGAAAGGCCCGGAAAGATGAAATCCGTGGGTCATGCGGTTTGGTCGTTTATCCAGCACTATTTTTTAAAACTAGGATTTCTTGACGGATGGCCGGGTTTTATTATCGCCTTTGGCAATTTTGAAGGCACCTTTTACAAGTATGCCAAGCTCTATGAGCAGAATTGTGGCAGGACCGATCTGGACACAAATCCAAAGGAATAGGGTTGTGTAAGTTGGAGGGGGAAGCAACGGAATCCTTGAATCTGGCCGTTATTGTCAAGCACTTCAATCTGCTGGGCGGGGCTGAAAAATATGCCGTTGAGACCACCCGCCGTCTGATCTCCCGGGGTCACCGGGTGGATCTTTATTCCTGGGAAGCTGATGAAGGACTGCTTGCCGGGATAAATCACATCAAAATTCCCTGCCGTTTAAACATTTCATCCAGTACCAGACTCTGGGCCTTTGGCCGGGACGTTTCAAAACAATTGGCCAAAAAAAAATATGATGCCGTTCTCTCCCATGACCGGACCGGGTGCCAGGATATCTCCGTTGTTCATACGTTTTCCTATAAAACCGGTATGGACAGGTATCCGGGATTTCGGAAAATCGATCAAATCTGGATGAGCCCCAGGGCCTGGGTTTACCTCTGGATGGAAAAACAGCAGATGAATCGTCCGGTTCTTGTTCCGGTCTCCCGGATCATTGAAAAAGATATCATTCGGCACTATCCGAAGGCGAAAAATATTTCTGTGATCACACCCGGAATTGATACCAATGGGTTTTCTCCAGGGGCAATTCAGGATCGGCGGAAGAAGATCCGTGCCCGGGAGGGCATTCCGGAAAAAGACCTGGCCGTGCTCTTTGTGGGATCTGAATTTCGGCGCAAGGGGCTGGATCTATTGATTCCGGCCATTGATCAAGGCATGCAGCTTCTCGTGGCCGGGCGGGGAGAGAATATGTCCTTTTATCGAAAACGGGTAAGTCAGTGCGGGAATCAATCCCGGGTAAGCTTTCTGGGATTGCAGAAAAATATGCCGGACTGGTTTGCTGCGGCCGATGTGGTGGTGCTTCCGTCAAAGGCTGAGGCTTTTGGTATGGCCGTGCTGGAAGGGATGGCCTGCAGCCTTCCGGTCATTGCCGGACAGGCTTTGGGGGCCTCCTGTTTGATCCGTCACAATGAAAACGGGTTTATCTGTAAAAATAGAGATGATATCGCCCGGCTGCTTGTGAGATTGAAAGATCCCTCCCTCAGGAAACGAATCGGCGAAAACGCCAGAAGAACCGCCCTTGAAAACAGCTGGGATATCTGTACCGATCATTTTGAAGCCCTGTGTTTTAATCTAAAAAGACCGTAAAGGATTATTGCGCCATCCCTTACCCCGGACGTCGATCTTTCCCTTTTACCCGGCAAAGGCCGGTTCTTCCTCCAGATTCGGTCCCAGGCTCCGGCAATGACCATGCCGCCCACAATGGCCGTGATCGGTGCCACCAGGACAAGGCCGATACTGCCCACCAGGGTTCTCATGATCTCGGCGGCCACGATTTTAAGGTTGATCATCCGCATGATGCTGGGTTCCTTGACCCGGAAAATCATGAGCAGGGTAAGATATCCCCCGGAGTATGCCAGAAGAAGGGTGGTGGTCATGGTGCCGATGACCTGGCGGCCCACGTTGAAACCCGACCGCATCAGCTCTGTTGTTGAGATGTCCGGCTTTCTGGCTTTGATCTCGTCCATGGAGGCGGCCACGTCCATGGCAATATCCATGGCCGCTCCCGAGGCCCCCAGAATGATGGCGGAGTAAAAGATCTGGCGGATGTCCAGGTCATAGTAGCCGCTGAAGATCAGGGCATTGACATAGGGCTGGGTCATCCCGAAAAGTCCCGCTTCCCGGCCAACGAGGGAGGTGACCAGCAGGGTGGTGAACAGGCCGCAGGCAGTTCCGGTGAATGCGGTCAGCCCTTTTTTGTTGATCCCGGCCACCAGGAAGATGATGATGGCGGACAGGAGCAGCAGGGTCCAGGTGGTTACCGCCAGGGGAGGATATCCCCGGAGGATCAGCCGGACCAGGACTTCCCAGATGATGAACACGGTCAGAACAAAGGACATCAGGGCCTTGACGCCGATGACTCCGGCGTAGATGAGCAACGCCGCTACAAACAGACCGAACAGGAGCAGGAGGGTGTCCTGACGGAAAAGATCCACGGCTTTGACATAATCAATGGCACCATCTTCCAGGATCAGGGCGGCAATGATGGTGTCATTCTTTTGAAACAGATTCTCCAGGTCGGTCTGACCCACCAGGTTGTTGACGGCGGTCTTTTTTTGCCCCTTGAACCGGCCTTCCAGAATTTCGACCTCCAGGGTCTGGAACCCGATGTGGGACAGGCCCGAAGACCGGACTTCAGAGTTGTCCGACGAAAGGACCCGGGCCTTGACCTCCATAACGTCCATCTGTTCTGCCCCATGGTCCGGCTGGAACGTGTAATAGGCGGTGATCCCGGCCAGGATCAGGCTTAGGAAACCCAGATGAATGACCGTTTTTTTTATCATGGATGCGTTCTTATTCTAAAAACGGCCTGCTCGACTGAGAGCAGGCCGTTTTGTTTTATTCTGAAGAGGATTCCATCAGAGTGATTTTATAAATTAAAGTCCAGGAGACCGGCCATGGCCTGGGCGATCTGGGTGTTGTCCTTGTAGCCGGAAAACCGTTCCGCTCCTTTTCCCGTGGCAGACATGGGGATCATGGTGGCCGTATGGATGGTGGTGGTCCAGTTAATATTGGCCCGGTTGGACAGGATGTGTGCCGCGGTGAGGGCGGCCGGGTTGACTTTATAATACCCGGCGGTTTCACCGGCATCTGCCGATGCCATGGCCTTTGCCAGTCCGGATTTTTCAGTCTCGTTCAGATCTGAAAGGCCGAAGTTCTCCCTGAGAAAGGCAAGATAGGCTTCCTTGTCACCCTTGTACTGGCCTTTGCCGTAGGCCAGGGTATCTTCCACGGAAACTTTAGTGTCCATGAGACAGGACATATCCAGTTTATAGCCCATGGAGTCCATGCCCAGGCCCATACCGCCGGTTTCATGGTCCCCGACGACTACGATGAGGGTCTCCTCCCTGTGTTTCTGGTAGAAATCATAGGCCTCTTCCAGGGCCCGGTCAAAGGCGATGGTGTCGTGGATCACTCCTGTGGGATCATTGGCGTGGGCCGCATGGTCGATCCTTCCCCCTTCCACCATGAGAAAGAATCCTTCCGGATCCTTGGACAGGACGTCAATGGCCGCTCTCGTCATCCTGGAAAGGGAGGGAACCTCCTTGTAGATGCTGGTCCGTTCAATTTCATAGGGCATGTGGGTATAGGTGAATGCGGCAAAGACCTTATCCAGACCTGAGAATTCGGTGGTGTTGAAATCCCTGGCCCCTTTCATGCCGATAAAGGTCTTATATCCTTTTTTCTCAAAACCCTTGACCAGGTTCTTATCGTCCTTTCTCTTGGATTTAATGGTTTTGCCCACGGCATCGGCGTTTTTTTCAACCATGCCCTTGGGGATAAAATGGCGGATGCCGCCTCCGGCAAAGAAGTCCACATTACTGGTCAGAAAGTCTTCGGCAATCTCGTTTTCATTGTTTCTTGAGATGTTGTGGGAGGCAAAGGCGGCCGGGGTGGCATGGGTCAGACGGGTAGTTGTGATGATTCCCGTGGCAATGCCCCGGTCTTCGGCCGCCTCGATCAGGGTTTTGACGTCTTTGCCCGAGGGATCTTTACCGATGACTCCCTTATTGGTCTTCACACCTGAGGCCAGGGCGGTGCCCGCAGCGGCCGAGTCTGTGATCAAGGTGTCTGCGGCATAGGTGGTGTTGAGTCCGGCCACTTCAAATCTGTTCATCAGCAGCTGCTGGGCAGGGTTGTGATTTTTTTCCCGGACAAAGAACTCACTGAACTGCCGCTGGGAGGCGCCCAGGCCGTCCCCGATAAAATAGAATACGTACTTTGGCTGACTGGCCAGAGCGGGCAGGGCAAAAAAGAGCACGGCCATTGTAAAACTGATGATTCTTTTTGTTTTTTTCATGATTTCTCCTGATTGAATTTTTGGGTGAATGAAATAAAAGGCTCTTTTCCGGTCAAATTGATTATGAGGTCAATGTTTGTCCGGAGATAATGCAAGCCTTAGTAGGATCAGCTGGTTTACCTTTTTTATCTTCTTTTGAAGCCAGGGCTTGATCAATGAAGCCATGGCAGGCGGCTTTCAGGTCCTCGGCGTTATCTTCCTTCAGTACCGGTCCCACGGTCATGTGGGTTTTAAGCCGTCTGTTTTTGAAAATCTTTAAAAAATGGGGAATGAAACTGTCCTCTCCCACCCAAGCCGCGGCCCTGTTCTCATAAAGGATTGCCACCGGGACAACAGGGATCCCTTTTTTTGCTGCCATGTGGAAAATTCCCTTTTTGAATTCAAGAAGTCCCGGGCCTTCGTGGGTGGTTCCTTCCGGAAAAACAACCACTGAAATGCCCTGGTCCAGCCTTTCTGCGAGCTGCCGCCTGGATATCTCCCGGCTCTTTGGGTCGGCCCGGTCCACAAACACCGTGTTTCCCTTCATGGCCGCATATCCGAAAACCGGCCATTTCCTCAGCTCCGCCTTGGCCAGGAACGTGGATTCGATATGGGAAAGGATGACCACGATGTCCAGGTAGGACCGGTGGTTGGAAACCACCAGAACTCCCCGGTTCGGGAGCCGGCCTTCCAGGACGATGTCGATGTCAAGGCGGCTGACAAGGGCTTCAGCCCATTGGCTGGCCTGCCCGGCGACCCGTGTCCCGCTCCAGCCCCTTACAAGGGATGCGGCGATGACCCCCGCCATACGAAAGACCGTGAGGACCAGGACAAGGAAAAGCCGGTAACATGTCAGCCCCAGTGGCGGTAGAAAAGGTGTCAAATTGTGAAATTCCTAATAGATCCCCACAGCGGGTCTTTCCACGGGGGTCAGTTTTTTGATTTTGTGCTGGCGCAGATAGTATTTGAGTATGGAAGCCAGCCTGAAGTATCCGATCTGGAGCACTTCGTCTCCCTGGCTGAAATCCATCATGCCGGCATAATACTGGTTCAGATATTTTTTCCGGTGAAAATATTTAAAATCCCCTTCGTTCTTATGGAACACCGTGTCTTTGACGCTTCCCTTGAATATAAAACTATTCTCATCCAGAACCGCCTCCGGCAGCACATACATCTTATCCCTGAAATGTTCATTGATGGCCCGGGCTATTTTTATATGGGTTCTGCCCGGACTTCCCGGGGTAAAGGGGGATGGATAAACGTTTTCAAAGTGCATGGCAACGTTTCCCAGGCTGCTCAGTACGGCCGCGCAATTGCTTACCCATATCCTTCCGAAGGGGTTCTGTTTGAGCAGATAGCCGGTGAGGGCCTTTTTCACCAGGGCATGGGTCAGCCGATTTCCCCTGGCCATCGGATCCACGCAGGTCAGGCCCAGATGAAGAACCTTTCCAAGCCCCTTGACCGGAAGAAATACCATGGAGCAGAATCCGGCCGGTTGATTGTCTTTATCCCAGGCAAGGCTGATGAGTTTGTCTGACAATGCCTCCCTTGTCCCCTTCATGGCCTGGTAGTCAGGGAGTTCGTTAAAACAGGAACAGGCAATTTTCTGAAGATTCTGTACAAGGCTTTTGAATTCCCTGTCAGAAAGGTGACGTCCGGGCCGGTTGTAGACCTCTATCCGAAATGGCGGTTTTAATGCGTTCTTTCCCATGAATCATCCTGTAGGTTAAATTTAAAACAAATAAAATTTCATATTTTTTATACCCGGCACTTTAAGAAATCGTTAAGAAAGCATTAGAAAGATGTTTGGAAAAGGTCCTGCTCCTTCAGGAAATATGTTTTTTAAGGGTTTGTTCCCGGGTTATCTGTTTTGATCATGTTTTTGGTTGATGAGGACTTGGATTGAAGGTGAAGCCGGGGTATAAAAAATATCCGTCCATGGAGGGGATTGGATTTTTAATTGATTTATTCCGGCCATTCCAATAATGAATGTAAGGAAAGGTCATGGACAGGACAAGCCTGAAAACCTGAAAGACAGATCATTGAATTCTATGGAGAAAACAGAAGATGAAAAGTATCAATCCGGCAACCAATCAATGTATTAAAGAACACCGGGGCCACACCCGGGAGGAAGTCTCCCGGATTCTGGAACAGGTTCACGGGGACTGGCTTTTATGGAAAGAGACTTCGTTCAAGGAACGGGCGAGGTTCATGAGAACCGCGGCTGATATTTTGCTCCGGGAGCGGGATGAATGCGCGTCCATCATCACCAGTGAAATGGGCAAATTGAAAAAAGAGGCCCGGGCGGAAGTGGAGAAATGTGCCCTGGTCTGCAATTATTTTGCCGATTCCGCCGAAACCCTGCTCCAGGATGAGATCGTTACAACGGATTATTCCAAAAGTCTGGTGACCTTTGCGCCCATGGGGGTAATCCTGGCTGTCATGCCGTGGAATTTTCCATTCTGGCAGGCTTTCCGCTTCATCGCCCCCGCATTGATGGCCGGGAACGGCGCGGTTTTGAAACATGCCTCCAATGTGTTCGGCGCTGCCCTGAAGATAGAGGAGATCATACAAAGGGCCGGGTTTCCCAAAAATCTATTCCGGTCTTTGATCATCCCTTCGGATCAGGTGGAGAGGGTCATAGAAAATCCCGTCATCCAGGCCGTCACCCTGACGGGCAGCGAAGGGGCCGGGCGGCAGGTGGCCGGCACAGCAGGGAAAATGCTGAAAAAATCCGTACTGGAGCTGGGCGGGTCTGATCCCTTTCTGGTGATGGAGGACGCAGATCTGGACCAGAGCGCCCGGGTCTCCCTGACGGCCAGGACCATGAATGCCGGCCAGGTATGTATCTCCGCCAAGCGCTTTATCGTGCATGAAAAAGTGGCCAAGACTTTTGAAGCAAAGCAGAAAGAGCTTTTTGAATCTCTGGTCGTCGGGGACCCGTCAGAGGATGCCACCCAGATGGCGCCCATGGCCAGGCCGGATCTTGTTGATGAACTCCACGCCCAGGTGGAAAAGTCCATTGAACTGGGCGCCCGTCTGGTGACCGGCGGGCACAGGCTTGACCGGCCTGGAAATTATTATGCCCCCACCATTCTGGCCGATGTAAAAAAGGGGATGCCGGTTTACGATGAAGAGACCTTTGGTCCGGTGGCTGCCATTATTCAGGTCAAAGATGAGGAAGAGGCCGTCTTTACCGCCAATGATACCCCCTTTGGACTCGGGGCCAGTGTCTGGACAGAAGATGCGGCCCGGGGGGAAAGGATCGCCCGGAGAATCGATTCCGGAATGGTGTTTGTCAATAGCATGACCGTTTCCAATCCCAGCCTGCCCTTTGGCGGCACCAAGTCATCGGGGTACGGCCGGGAATGTTCCCAGTACGGGATCAAGGAGTTTGTTAACATCAAAACCATATGCATCCAATAGAATATCAAGGACCTTGCCCGGGGAAAGAGAACCCGTTTAACTCTTTTCCGGATCCGGAGTTTAAGAGGAGGGGTATGGCATCAGCTCTTTTTCAAGCCTGACCTGGTGGAGCCGGTAGATCCGGGTGACATCCCTTCCCGTGACATCCATGGTGTGATGCTTTTTTACCTTTTCCCTTGCGGCATGGATCCGCTCCAAGGCGGCTGCTTCGTGATTCAGGGTGTTAAGGATCTCTTTTGAAATCTGAGATTCCCTGCCCGGTTCATGGAGCAGTCCGGTCTTTTCGTGGTCAATGATCTCGGCAGCCACTCCGGTCTTTGGAGCGATGACCGGGCAGGAGCAGTACATGGCCTGGAAAAGGGTCTGGGACGTTTCCTCCACGGGAAGGCCTTTTTCATCCCGGGCCGCCAGGACCTTGCAGTCCAGGGCCCGGAAAAAGGACCAGCCGTCTTCATCGATATCTGAAAAAAGTTCTGAAAAATGGACCCGGTCTTCAATACCCAGGCGCCGGGAAAGTTCCCGGAGTCTGTCCGGGCAGACTGAGCCTCCGGTGCCAAGAACGGCCATGTGATGGGGAATGTCAGCCCGGATTTTTTTGAATGCCTTTAAAAGGGGAGGCAGCCCTCTTCCGCCGGAGACCCGGCCCGTGACCACGGCTCCGATGAAGCGGGTTGAGGTCTCAAGACCGAGTTCCCCTGCCAGGGCTTTTCTTGCTTCATCCCTTAAGACAAGGCTTTCCGGTTCCACGATTCCCGAGGGGATGGAAAAGATCTTCATATCCTTGAGGTTGAATACCTTTTGAAGGTGACTCCGGGTATGGCCGGCCGGGGTAAAGACATAGTGGCTTATATGCTTAAAAAGCCTTCGGCTGGACCAGGAATTCCGTATCGGGTCGCCAATATGCCGGGAAAGGATCCTGCAGGGAACCTCAGCTTTTTGGGCGGCGGGCAGGGCGATTTTTGAATCGGCAGGGCCGTGGGTGTTGAGGATGTGGGGCTGTTCATTTTCAAAGATCCGGATAAGGCTCCGGTAATTGGCCAGGGTCCCCAGACGCTTGAAAGACATGGGATAGAGGCGGAACCCGAATCCCTTTGCCCGGTCAAACAGGGGCGTGTTTTCCGGGGCAACGATAATGACCTGGTGACCTTTTTCCGCCATCCACATGGATTCGTTGAGGATCCGTTTTTCAATTCCGCCCCAGCCGGTCTGGCAGGCGGTATGCACTATTTTATAAAGGGATCGCATGGGGTCAGGAATTCAGAAGTTTATCCTCAATCCGTTGAATATCTTCAGGCAGGTCGATTTCCGGGGAATCAAACGGGGTGACCACCACCTTGATCTGAAATCCGAATTCAAGAACCCGCAATTGCTCCAGTTTTTCCACATTTTCCCACCTTCCCGTGGGTAAACTCACGATTTTTTCCAGGAAAGCCTTTTTATAGGCGTAAAAGCCCAGGTGCTTGTAATAGGTCACATTTTCCTGGCCGTCCCTGGGAAAGGGGATCTGGGCCCGGGAAAAGTAAAGGGCAAACCCCTGGTTGTCAAAAACGACCTTTACATCCTTGGGATCTGTGATTTCCCTTTTATCCACGATCTCAAAGGCCAGGGTGGACATGGCAAGGCCCGGATCAAGCTGAAACGGGGAGATCAGTTCATCTATGGTTGCCGGGTTGAACACGGGCTGGTCCCCCTGGATGTTGACGATGACGTCCTCGGGTCCCAGGCCGAGAATGTCTGCGGTTTCCGCCACCCGGTCCGTACCGGACCGGCAGGTGTCCGAGGTCATCAGGGCTTTACCGCCGAAGGATTCAACCGCATCCACGATCCTCTGGTCGTCCGTGGCCACAACAGCCTGGGTCACGGCCCGGGAGGCCATGGCCCTTTCATAGACCCTCTGGATCATGGGTTTTCCGGCGATCATGGCCAGGGGCTTTCCCTCAAGCCGGCTGGACCCGTATCTGGATGGAATTACGGCAATGGTCATGGTCTTGCCCTACATCCTCAGGAACAAAGATCTGGCCTTGTCCCTTGTCATGACGGATTTCCAGTCTTTGCCCAGGCAGTTCTCCCACAGGGGATCCAGTCCTAAAGCCACGGTGATCATGGTTTCGATGTCCCCTTGGGAAAGGTCCTTTGTCAGTCCCCTGGGGATATCCACCCCGCATTTATCCATCATGGTTCGAAACTCTTTGACCCCTTCCGGATAATACTCTTCCAGCACGTCAAAGGTGATGCAGCATCCCACCCCGTGGTGGGTGCCCAGGACAAAGGAAAGGCCGTATGAGAGCGCATGGCAGGCCCCCACCTGGGAATAGGCAATGGACATGCCTCCGAAAAAGGAGGCCATCATGAGCTTGTCTGCCGAGTCCGGATGCTGGTCCAGAAAAACCTGTCGGCACAGGTCCAGGGATTTTTCCCCGTAGGCCTTGGAAAATTCGTTAAGATAGGTGCCCTGGAGGGATTCAATGCAGTGGATATAGCAGTCCATGCCCGTGTAAAAATGTTGCTCTTTGGGTACGTCCGCGGTCAGTTCCGGGTCCAGGACCACCTGGTCAAATACGGTATAGTCCGAGTTGAGCCCCAGTTTTTTTTCAGGCCCGGTGAGCACGGCGGTTCTGGACACCTCTGCCCCGGTTCCGGAAAGGGTGGGCACGGCAGCGTGGTAAACCGCCGGGTTTTGGATCAGGTCCCAGCCCTGGTAGAGAGTGGAAGAACCTTCATTGGTCAGCATCAGGGAGATTGATTTGGCAAGGTCCATGGAAGAGCCCCCGCCGATACCGATGACGGCGCAGGGCAGGGCGTCTGCATGATCTTTTACTTCCAGGGTGAGCCGGTCCACATAGGCTGTCTTGGGTTCGTCATCCACGTTGACCCAGAGGAGCATATCCTTGTCGTGGAGGGGAATCCGTCCTTCCAGGTCTTTCCCTTTGAATACCTCATCCACCACAAAAACCGCCCATGCATTGGAATTTTCCCGCCGGGGTTCGATGATTTCATCCAATTGGGCAAAACAGCCCCGTCCGAAGATAATATTGGGGACGAGTTTGAAATTTCTAAACATGGTTATCCTTTACGTCTAAAGTCGGTTGTTTTTAACATATTGATTTTTGAACGGCCCGGATCCGCTGTTCAATGTCTGCCTCGGTCCAGTTGAGCATGATCTGCATGGACAGGGTCCGTTTCATTACCTCGTCCGATTCTTCAAGTACGAGATTCTTATAGTCGGGCAGGTCTTTTGCCAGTTCAAAGGCCAGTTTGGCCGAGCGTTTCATTTCCAGAAGATGGTGCCATTTCTTGTAATAATGCCAGTTATTGTCATACCAATAGGGGCAGGGCGCTCCGTTTTCCGCCAGGTTCCTGGCGGTCTGCCTTGCGGTTTTCTCATCGGGAAGCATAAAGCTTAAAAAGGTGGCCGAGTCTCCAAAGGGATCCGGCACATAGCGGAAAGATACCCCGGGCAGGTCTGCCATGGCATCCCGGATGGCCAGCTTGTTTTTTCTCTGGATCTCGACGATTTTATCCAGCTTCTTGAGCTGGGCCAACCCCACGGCAGCGTTGAGTTCCGATATCCTGTAGTTGGTTCCCATGATGGGATGATCATCAGCCCCCCGGTCCGGGCCCCCCAGATGATCGTGGCCGTGGTCGGCAAACTGGTCGCAGCGTTGGTAAACCTTTGGGTCCGAGGTGATGATCCCGCCCCCTTCTCCGCAGGTCACGGTCTTGACCGCATCAAAGGAGAAACATCCGGCCAGGCCAAAGGAGCCCAGGGCTTTGCCCTTGTACGTGGCGCCCAGGGACTGGCAGGCATCTTCCAGGAGGATGAGCTCTTTTTTATCGCAGAAGTCCTTGATCTCATCGATTCTGGCCATGGACCCGCACATGTGGACCGGAACCACGGCCCGGGTCCTGGAACTTACCACATCCTCCAGCCGGTCCGGGTTCAGACAGAGGGTCTCGTCGATTTCACCGAATACGGGGACAGCCCCGGCCTGGATTACGGCCTCGAAGGTGGCCACAAAGGTGAAGCCGGGGATGATGACCTCGTCCCCGGCCCCGATGCCGCAGGCGGCCAGGGCCGTGCACAGGGCAGCCGTGCCCGAAGAACAAAGATGGGCAAAACCGGTTCCGGTGATGTCCGCCAGTTTTTTTTCAAACTCCAGGGCCTTGAACCGCCCCTTTCTGGCCCCTTCAAATCCGTATCTGAAAAGAACGCCGGTTTCAAGAACCTCGTTGACCTCTTTTCTTTCCTCATCGCCAAATATTTCAAAACCGGGCATGGAAGCTCCTTTTTTCGGGGTGTTAAAGAATAAAGTGGGTATAAATATCACACCTTTGGTAAAAGTTTCAAGGAAAGGTTGAAGCGGTTGAGAATCAATTGGAATAAAAGGAAAAAATCAGACCCTTTTATCCCCTGGGCGGCAATTCGTGTCCGGGATACATCAAACCGGAATCTATGTCTCCTGTGGGGTTTAAACCGTATTCCCAGGCACCGGGTCAACCCTATATCCCGATATGCTTTTCTAGGAATCCGTTTTGGCTTCATCCAATGTTATTCTGACCATTTTGGCCATCTTCGTTTTAACCACAGGTTTCATTAAAAAACCGTTTATCCCTATGGATTTTGCTTTTGCTTTATCGATTCTCTCACTGAAACCGGTGCAGATGATGACGGGAATGTCATGTCGGATGGTTTTCAATTCCCTGGCAAGCTGCTCTCCCGTCATGTTCGGCATGTTCATGTCGGTTAAGACAAGATCATAGGCATCCGGCTTGGCCTTAAATGCATCCAGCGCATCCAGACTGCTGATGCGGGTTGTTACTGTATATCCCATTTTTTCAAGCATTTGTTTTTCGAGGTTTGCGATTGAGGATTCATCATCGACCAGCAGAATCTTTTCACTTCCCCTTGGATATTTTTCAGGCTCCTTTTTTGATGTTTTGTCAGCCGGTCTGCTCATCAATGGAAAAAATATCTGAAATTTTGTGCCTTTTGCTGGATTGGTATCCACCTGGATATATCCTTTATGTTCTTTGACAATGCCGTAGGCGACTGCCAAACCAAGCCCGGTTCCCTTTCCTTTTTCCTTTGTTGTAAAGTAAGGTTCAAAAATTTTACCGATAATTTCCGGGGGGATTCCCATACCGGTGTCGGAAATCGATAATCTGGCATATCGACCCGGTTCATGAGAATTTTGGGGTAAATCATTACCGTCCATTCCGGTTTCTTTCAGTTTTATGAAGATCGCTCCCCCTTTTGATTCAACCGCGTGGAAAGCATTGGTGATGATATTCATCGCGACCTGATGGATCTGTGTCGGATCTGCCATTATCAGGCCGCAATCGGATTGGATATCCTGATGGATTTCGATATCAGAGGGAATCGTTGCCCGGGTGAGCTTTAATACTTCCCTTAAAATCTGCTGAACTCGAACCGGGATCATCTTGTGCTCTGACTGACGGCTGAAGGCAAGAATCTGTTTGACCAGATCAGAGCCTCTTTTCCCTGCCTTGAAAATTTCCCGGGCGTTTTCATGTTCCATAGTTTCCGGGGCAAAGTCTTCCAATAACATCTCAGACATGCCGATGATGGGAAACAGAATATTGTTAAAGTCATGGGCAATGCCGCCGGCAAGATTTCCTATGGCCTCCATTTTTTGGGATTGTTGAACCCGGGCCTCCATTTCCTTTTTTTCCGTGATATCATAATTAATGCCGATCATTCTTGCGGGCTGCCCCTTTGAATCCCATATCACCCGCCCCAATGCCCTGATAAAGCGGATCGTGCCATCCGGCCAGATGATGCGAAATTCGGTATCATATTCTCTTTCTCCACGCCCTGCCGCCTCAGTTATCCTGTCATTTTCTTCTCGATCTTCCGGGTGCAGTCCATTCCGCCATACTTCATAGGCATTTGAAAAGGTCTCTTTTTTAACCCCATAGAGCTGATACATCCGTTCATCCCAGGTCAGCTTCCTGGCTTTTATATCCCAGTCCCAGATGCCAAGACCGGTTCCCCGGGTAGCCAGATCCAGTCGTTTCGCCATATCCTGGAATTTTTTTTCAGCCAGCTTGCGGCGGGTGATATCCCGCGTGAACTCCACTGTTCCGATGACTTGATCCCCGACTTTCATCGGGTTGTGGGATGTCTCGTAAATGTGTTGTTCGCCGTCGATCTCCCAGCAGAACTCCTCCTGGAGGCTGACACCGGACAGCACTTGTAAAAGGACTTCTTCCCAATGTGCTTTTTGATCTTTGGGCAGGTAATCCAGTGTCCGGATTCCAGGTGTTGGATCCACCTTAAAAATTCGTTTTACGACCCGGGCAAAGGCCTGATTATAAACCAGTGCCCGGCCGTTTTTATCCCGGGAGACCATGATGTCATCCGTGTTTTCAATTAATGAGGTCAGGTTGCTCTGGGATTCTTTGAGCTCCTTATCGGCATTCAAACGTTCGGTAATATCCGTTGCAACACTCAATAGGGCCGGTTTGTTCTCCCAAGCGACTTTTTTGACAAAAACCTCCATGGGGATCGGGGTGCCGTCCTTCCGGAAATGAGTTGAGGTAAAGGAGGTTTCCCCTGTATCCTCTATGATCATCATCCGCTCCTGAATCAGGGCTTCACTTTCAGGTGCATTCAGATCGTGGAGATTTACGGCCATGAATTCGTGGGGCTCATAACCGTGAATCTCAAAGGTCTTCTGGTTGGCATAGAGAAACCGGCCCCCAAAGTCATGGATCGTTATTGAATTCGGAGCGATATCGAGCATCTCCGAGATCATCCGATAGTATTGTTCCTTCTGTTTTTGTTCGGTTATATCCCTGTGGGATCCGGCCATACGGTAGGGCCGGTTTTTTTCATCCCGCAACGCCTCTCCCCTTGAGGATATCCAGCGATAGCTGCCGTCCTTATGTCTTAACCGGAACTCAATGGCAAAAACAGGGTTGTGTCCATTTAAATATTGGTCCACATAATCCATAAACTTTGGTTTGTCCTCAGGGTGAAGGCGGTCTTCAAGGCTGGAAACCGTATTGGAAAGTTCATGATCCCGGTATCCGATGATCTGCTTCCATCTGGCAGACAAAAACAAAGTATTATCCCGCAGATCCCAGTCCCAGATGCCGTCCTGGGAACCTTTGACCGCCAGAATATATTGTTCCCGGGTTTTGAGCAGGGCCTTTTCCGCCTGTTTCAATTTGGTAACGTCTGTTATGGAAACAAGCACCTGCCGGATGCCGTCCGATTCTAATCGCTTGGTGGAGATGAGGAGAGCAAGGGATCTCTTTTTCCCGCCTTGAAAAAATGTCATTCGGCCTTCTTCATCAGTGTGGGACTCTCCTGTTTCCATTGTCGCTTCGACCTTTGTTCTTATCGGACAATCCAAACATTCGGTGGTGCGGCCACACCCTTCCCCTTTAAAGGCGTTCACGCAGTTGATCACTTCACCCCCCAGAAGACCGATCAACTCTTTTTCATCCCGTCCCGAGAACCGAATCCCTTTCTGGTTTATCCTTGCCGTGTTTCCGTTTTCATCCACCAGCATCATAATATTCGGAGCACTGTTAAAGATAATATCCAGGGTTTCAGCCTGGGACTGTAATTTCTTTTCAGCTGTTTTTTGATCTGTTATGTCCAGGGCGGTTCCGATTATGCCCTGTTTGGGATCCGTGGGGTCTTTGAATTTCGAGTTCAGTACAACATTTACAGGGGTTCCCTTTTTTTGTTTCCAAATCGTCTCAATGGAACTATATCCCCTTGACGCCAGATTTTTCTTTTTTTTCTCAAAAACGCGATTGTACTCTTTCTCTGTTAAGTAAAGTTCACGGGTTGGAAGGCCTTCCAGTTCCTTTAGGCTGTAACCGGTTATTTCCGATAATTTTTTGTTTGGCCAGTGAAAGGTTCCGTCCGGGTCCAATAGCCCTATCCCCACAGGAGCGCTGCTGTGTATACTGTTTAATACGGCCTCCCTGGTTTGGGTCTCTTCTTCGGCCTTTTTCTGCCGGGTGATATCCATTGAAATCCCATTCCAGAGGATATCCCCATTTGACAGACGATGGGGAGTAGAGCTTACCCGGAACCATTTCAATTCCCCGTTTGGGGGAATCAACCGATGCTCGACATTGAATTCTGTCAGGGTCTCTGCGGAATTGTTTATCTCCTCTTGAACATGATTTAAATCATCCGGATGAATCGGCTTGAACAACAATAGGGGCTCTTTCTTAATCTGCTCCGGCCGGTAACCTGAAAATTCCCTTACTTTCTCACTGACAAAGGGGACGGAGTATGTGCCGTCTTTATGCATCACAAACTGATAAAGCATGCCAGGAATTTGACCTGCGATTTGGCGGTATCTTTTTTCACTCTCCTTCAGAGACGCTTCTGCCAGCTTCCGCTCTGAAATATCCCTCAGGAAAAAAATATATCGCCCGCCTTGTCCAGGCCGGTATTGCACACTGATTTCGATATCATATACCGTACCATCCTTACGCCGGTGTCTGGATTCAAAGCGATCCGCCTCCATTCCAGCCTTTTTCAGGCGCTCAGGCATGAACCGGTGGCTTTTATCCGCCTCCAGATCATGGATGGACATGGATAGGAGTTCATCTGTTGTATAGCCGCTCATGGAACAATAGGAATCATTCACTTCGAGAAGTCGCCCATTGACGTCGGTCAGCCAGAATCCGTCCATTGCCGTTTCAAGAATGGACCGGTGCTGTTCTTCACGCCTTTCTATATTTTTCCGGTTCTCGATCTCCTTGAGTTTTTTCAGACCGCTCTCGGCAATAATTTTAATGAGACCTTTGATAAAAAAAAGATAGTTTTCCAGTTTTTCCCGGGACCAGATCGGTACCTGCTTTACCGCTTTAATATAGGCATCTTCATTAAACCCGTATTTCCTTGCCTGTTCCTTGAAGAAAGCCAGATCCGGTTTTTCAAGAAAAAACTGACCGGTAAAGAAATTACCGTAGTGAATATCCTCGATGATAATAGGGATTGCATTTTCCACCAGCCCATGGGGGCAATGATAGGTTAGGGCCGGGTTAGCCTCATTTATATGCTCTTTGATATATTGATCGCTTTTTATGCAGATTTCTCTACTGGCGATGTTCTTCCGGTGAAATTCTGCGCAGATGTCCTGCCAGGCCGTGGCGGTAAGAATTTTACCGTCATTATCAATGATGGACGAGGGAAATGCGTAGAGTTCATTCAGTCTGTCCTGTATGTCCTGTAATTGTTTTATATTGATCAGTTCTTCCAGTCTGTACTTCATGATGGGGCTCCGGGAGAGTCTATAAAAGCGTTCACTGTAAAATGCTTTACAATTTCATATCAAAAGAAATCGGCCATTGATCATGGATTCAAATTGAATGTAAAACAATTAAAAGTACGGTACATGAAAAATTTGAGTTTAGCAAAATTTTTTAAATGGTATTAAAAATGAATACTTATGGTACCATCGGTTCCCAAATATGATTTGGGAAAAAGATCGGCCGGCCGATCTTTTGGCAGGGTATTTGGTTAAATTTAAAGTCAAAGGGTTAGGCTGCCACAATAAAATATTGGAAATTGTCTTTTTTAAAAGCAAAATATGAGATCATCAAAAACAGATTTTATCGGGAGCCTGAAAAAGGATAAAGGCATCCTGATATTGGGGCATCGGGGTTGTCGCAAAGGCGATGTCTTTGAAAATACCCTCCCGGCATTTCAGAAGGCGTTCGATGTGGGAGCCGACGGAATAGAGATCGATGTTGAAACCGCCTCAGACGGGAGCCTGGTCGTGATCAACCGTTGGTTTGCCAATAAAACCTTCGGGTTTTTCCCCTGGGAGCGGGATCTGGACATGATCCGTGCCTGCGGCCTTGAAAAAGGAATAGAGATTCCCGCCTTTGATGAGGTGTGCCAACTTATCAAAGGGTATCCCGAGGCGGTATTCAATGTTGAAATCAAATCCAGTGACAGATTTTTGTGCCGTACGGCGAAACAGGCCGGTAAGAGCATCCGCCGGTTTGGAATCGGTCATCAGGTTGTCATATCCTCTTTTGATATGAATACACTTCTTACGGCCAGGCGGTATTGTCCCGGGATCGAGACCGCTTACCTGTTCCGGATGGAAGATCGGGTGACGGAATTAAAGGAAAAAGGCAGTTTTAAATACAAGATAAACGGGTATATCAATCGATCGGGAATGAAAGCCCTCCTGGCGGGTGCGGATACCCTGCATCCGGAAATAAAGCTGGTCAATGAAAATAGACGGGCGCTTTGGGAAAAGTATGCAGAACTATCCGGAAGACGGATAAACTGCTGGACCGTTGATACTGAAAAAGATTTTAAAAAGGCGATACGCATCGGCGCAGATCTTATCATCTCAGATAATCCTGAAAGAGCGGTCCGTTATCGTTCCCGAATACAAAAGGATACGGAATCCTGACGAGGGTCAGCCCAGCATCTCCTTTAGGACTGCCATTTTTTTCATCTCTTCCATGACCAGGCTGTGGGCCGTGGCAAGATCGATTTTTTCAAATCCGATGAAATCCCCGGGCGTGGCCTGGGCCACCCTTGAAATGTCCGTGGAAACCAGTGTGGCGATTTTGGCATATCCCCCCACGGTCTGCTCCACCAGGAGGATAATGGGCTGTTCATCGGCCGGGATCTGGATGGAACCCGGCATGGAGGGCTCGGAAACTATACTCTTCGGCATGGAGGCTTTTATGGGAATGGCTTCCCCCTGGAGCCGGTATCCCATGCGGTCTGCCTTGGCCGTGACCATGTAAGGATCCCGAAAAAGAGTCGCAAGGCCCTGGTCAAAGTATTCGTCCTGGGGGCCGGGAATGACCCTGGCCGTGATCTGGGAGGGGTAGTCGGGGATCAACCGGGCCGGGATCTTCCTCTGTTTTGTTGTCAAAAGGAAATTTCCGGTATGGAGAACATCGTCCTTTTTCAGGGGGCGGCCCTGGAATCCGCCCAATTGTCCCCCCGTATAGGTGGAAAGGCTTCCCATGATCCGGGGAACGGATATTCCTCCGGAAAAGGCCAGGTAGGACCGGCAACCGGAAATGACCTGGCCGATGGTGACTATGTCTCCGGGAAAAACCCGGATGGACCGCCATCCTTTCTTTGGCTCGTCATTGATCCGGATTCCCATATCTGCCCCGGTAAGGGCCATGTCCATTTCTTTCATGATTTCAAGGGAGGGGCCCATGACCGTCAGCTCCAGGACTCCTGCATCTTCCGGATTGCCCACCAGGAGATTGGCCAGGGTAAAGGCCGACTGATCCAGGGCCCCGGACATGGGGACTCCCATGTGCTGAAATCCGAATCTGCCCCTGTCCTGGACCGTGGTGTATCCGCCCGGGGCCAGAATTTTTATGGAACTCATGAATTTTCCTCCGCCTTTTCCAGATGATCAAACGCCTGCCGGGAAACGGGAACAAACTTTATCCAGTCCCCGGCCCGGTACAAAAAGGGATTTTTTCTTTCCGGGGCAAAAAGTCTCAGGGGGGTCCGGCCGATGATCTGCCATCCCCCGGGAGAGGCAATGGGATAGATGCCGGTCTGGTTGTTGGCAATGCCCACGGAGCCCCTGGGAACGCTCATCCTCGGGGTTTTGAGCCTGGGGGTGGCCAGTTTTTTGTCCAGACCTCCCAGAAAGGGAAATCCCGGGGTAAACCCCACCATATAGATCAGGTATTCGGTGCCGGTGTGCAGCCGGATCACCTCATCCTCGGAAAGACCGGAAGAGAATCTCACATTCTCCATATCCGGCCCCAGGTCACCACCGTAGCAGACCGGAATTTCAACTATTTTCCTGGATCCTTCATCCACGGGGGAGCGGCCGGGGTCAAATCCTTTCACAAGGGCCCTGAGTTGTTCAGGCCGGATCTTTACGGGATCATGGTTGACCAGGATGGACCGGTAGGTGGGGATGATCTCCCGGACACCTTCCGGGCTTTCTTTTTCAAGGAACCGGGCCATGGCCCTGACCCGGATATTGACCTTGGGGTCAATGCCCTGTCCCAACTCAATGATAAAACCCCGGTCCCCGGCAATTCTGAACACCGGGCTGTCATAGGGACCGGTTTTCTCGCTCAAATCCATTCTCATTCCCCCATGGGCATCACATTGAAGCCGTTGTCTTCCAGCTTGAGTTTAATGGTCCGGACCAGGTCCAGGGCGGCCCTGTTGTCCCCGTGGACGCACAGGGTCTGGGCATCCAGGTCGATGCGGGTTCCGTCCACGGCCGTGACAAAGCCTGCGGCCATGTCCAGGGCCCGTTGGGCCACAAGCTCCGGATCCGAGATCACGGCCCCGGGTTCTTTTCTGGACACCAGGGTCCCTTCCGGGGTATAGGCCCGGTCCGGGAAGGCCTCAAAGGCCACTTTCAGCCCCAGATCCCGGCCCATCTGCCGCATGGTTTCCCCTTTTTGTCCGGCAAGGGCCACGAAGATCAGACCGGGATCCAGACCGATTATGGCCTCGGCCACGGCCCGGGCCACATCCTTGTCTTCGACGGCATCCAGGTAAAGGGCCCCGTGGGGTTTGACATGCTGGAGCCGGGTGTTGTTTGTCTTGCAGAAGCCGGCCAGGGCCCCGATCTGATAGACCAGGTAATGGCGGATTTCTTCCGGGCTTAAGGCCATGCTTCTCCGGCCGAATCCCATGAGGTCCGGGTATCCGGGATGGGCCCCGATACCCACATGGTTTTTAACGGCGGCCTTCACGGTTCTGTCCATGACCAGGGGATCCCCGGCATGGAATCCGCAGGCGATATTGGCCGATGAGATAAATTCCATGACCTCTTGGTCCATGCCTATTTTATAAGCGCCGAAGCTTTCCCCCATATCACAGTTTAAATCGATTTTTTTCATGGATTCCTCCTTTTTACTTGGCTGCCATGAGTTCCGGCAGGATCAGGGCGATTTTGGGAAAAAGGGTTAAAATGGTTGTGGTCAGCAGCATGAGAAAGAAAAAGGGCAGGGCGTGGCGGGCGATCTTCATGATGGGCTCTCCGGTGAGTCCCTGGATCACGAATAAATTGAATCCCACGGGCGGGGTGATCTGGCTGACCTCCACCATGAGAATCAGATAGATCCCGAACCATATGGGATCAAACCCGGCTGCCGTGACCATGGGAAGGGCAATGGGCAGGGTCATGACCACGATGGAGAACCCGTCCAGAAGACAGCCCAGGACAATATAGACCAGGCCCAGGAGGAGCATGAGCATATAGGGGGACAGTTCCATGCCCGTGATGGCCTGGGTAATGGCCGCCGGGATGCCTAAAAATCCCATGGCCCGGGACAGAAATCCCGCTCCCACAACGATGATCATGATCATGGCATTGGTTTTGACCGCTCCTTTCAGGCATTGAAAAAAGATCTTCCAGGTCATGTGGCGGTTGAGCACGGCAAAGACCAAAGCCCCGAAGACCCCAAGGGCAGCCGCTTCCGTGGGCGTGGCATATCCTCCGTAGATGGAGCCCAGAACCATGAGGATGAGGGCCAGGGTAGGAGCAAGATCCTTGAGTCCCAGGATCCGGTCTCTCCAGGAATAGGTGTCCTGGGTCCGGGGGGCGATGTCCGGGTTCTGGATTCCCCGGAAAATGATATAGACGGAGTATACCCCGGACAGCAAAAGCCCCGGTAGAACGCCTGCCATGAACATTTTGCCGATGGATACTTCGGCCAGGATTGCATATACAATCATGATCAGGGAAGGGGGGATGAGAAAGCCCAGGGTCCCGGCCCCGGCCAGGGATCCCATGGACAGACTCCTGTCATATCCCAGCTTGTCGAATTCGGCCAGGGTGATCCGGCCCACCGTGGCCGTGGTGGCGGCGCTGGAACCGGATACAGCGGCAAACAGGGTGCAGGAGACAATGTTCATGAGCAGAAGACCGCCGGGCAGGCGGTAGAGCCAGGGCACCAGGGCCTTGAACAACCGTTCCGATATCCCGGACCGGTATAGGATCTCTCCCATGAGGATGAACAGGGGCAGGGCCACGTACTCCCATTTTTCAATGATGGCCCATACCGAGGAGGCCATGTTGTTCCCGGCGGGCAGGGATGAGAAAAAGGTCATCCCGATGAATCCCACGATGAACAGGGAAAATCCCACCCAGATCCCCGCAGCCAGGGTTAGAAAAAGAGACCCGAAAACCACGACGGACATGATCAGCAATTCGGTTTCCACTAGACCACCTCCTCTTCGGTTTTAATGGCCGAGAATGTCTGGATGCATGTGGCGGCAAGCTGGATGAAAAAGCAGGCCGCGCCCACCAGCATAACAGCCTGGGGAATCCATAGAGGAGTATTTGTCAGGGTGCCGGAGGTGGATTCGTACCGGATGGAGGATCGGACCATGAAAAACAGATAAACCCATAGATATCCCATGAAAGCCGTGGTCACCAGGGTGGCGGCAAAGGTGATGATCCGGGCAATCTTTCCGGGCAGAAACCCCAGAATCAGTGTGATCCTGATATGCCCCTTTTCTTTGAGGCAGAAGCCTGCCCCCAGGAAGATGATGGCAGCCAGACCGTAGGCACTGTACTCGTCGGCAATGAGGGTTGTTTTTTCAAAGGCGTTCCAGATGAAGATCTCCACCAGGATGAGCAGGGTCATGAGACCCAGGATGACCGCGGAAATATCGGCCATGATCTCGCTCAGGGTATCGGATAGTTTTACGATTTTGTTCATTGACATAATCCCAGGGCAAACAAAAAGTCTAAGAGAAAAAAGTTTAAAATAGGGTGAACGTGGTTTCCGGATTTGGGCGGGAACTTTCCCAGATACAAGGCGCAAAGGATTTTAAGGCGGAGCGTACTGCTGTACGTGAGGACCTTAAAATCCTGCGGCAACGCCGTAGATGGGTGAGTTCCCGTTCAAATCCCCTTACCGGCCGGTGATGGTGTAATACTGCTTCAAAATCCCCTGGGCATCCTGGCCTGCTTTCTTTGCCCACTCGGCCCTAAGCTTTTCGCCCACGGCATTGAGCTGGGCCCGGAATTCCTTGGAAACCGGATCAATGATCATCCCGTTTTCCGTGAGGGTGGCCCGGCTCTTGCGGTCCATGTCCCCGGCCAGGTTCCACATCTCATCTTCCATCTGTGCGGCGATCTCAAGAACGATTCCCTGGGTTTTCTTGTCCAGTTTGTCCCAGGCTTCCATGTTCACGTTGATCATGTTCACCGGCCCAACGATATTGATGGGGGTAAAGTACTTGAGGACTTCCCAGGCTTTGGCGTCCACCCCGGATACCGAGGAGGTGTACATGGAATCCAGTAAGCCCGCTTTCATGGCCGGATACACTTCGGAAAAGGGCATTTTCCGGGCCGCAATGCCCGTGGCCTTGCCAAATGCCAGGCCTGTACCGTCATACACTCTCATCTTGAGACCGGCCAAATCAGATTCGGATTTGATGGCCCGCTGGGTATAGATGCCGGAAAAGGGCCAGACCGAGGTATAAAGGGTCATCTGCCTGAATTTTTTGAGCTGTTTGGCATAGACCGGCTTGGCCAGCTGATAGAGCAGGCGCTGTTCAAAGGCATTGGTGGAGATAAATGGCTGGGCGGTCAGGGCCAGGACCGGGGCATCCCCTTCCACCATTCCAGTGGGAATTTCAGCAATGGCCAGCTGTCCCTCAGCCACGGCCTTGAGCAGCTCAGGTCCCTTGAATCCCAGGGAAGAACCGGGATGAAGGACAATGGTCAGTTCCCCTTTGGTGGCTTTGGCCACACGGTCTGCAAAGACCTGTGCCCCCTTGGAATGAAAATTCCCGGCAGGGTAGTTTAGGTGCAGGTCCCATTTGGTCTTTGCCCATGAGGTGGAAAAGGCCGTCAAAGCAAACATCAGGCCGGTGACAACGATCAATAGTTTTTTCATTTCTTTTCTCCTTTGTTCTAGGGTTGTAAACCCTCATGAGGTCATGAACAGGATGATCCTCTGTCTGAAGGTTTCAATATGCTTGTGGAGCAGCTTCTTGAGCCGGGAACTGTTTTTTTCTTCCAGGCTTTGGATGATCTGGTCATGTTCGGTCACAACCGAATCATAGTGGATTTTCAAGGGACGGTCCGGGTCGATGGTGTTGCCGTAGGATAGGTAAGAGAGACGCTTGGCCTCGTTTCTCACGTCGTTCACGGCCCGGATCAAAAACTCATTTCTGGAGCATGCGGCAAAATTCATGTGGAACTCATGGTTGGCCTCCACCAGCCGGAATACCCGGTTGGAGAGAATTGCCTGCCTGGCCGCCTCGTTGGAGAGTCTCATCTCCTTTATATAGATGGAGCAGTCCTTGTTCACGGCCACATCCACCACGCCCTGCTCAATGATAATCATGGACTCAAACATGGCCTTGGTATTCTGAAGGGTGATGGGTCTTACGATCATCCCCTTGTTGGGATGGGATTCCACCATTTTTTCCCCCTGGAGCCTGACCAGAGCCTCCCGGACCGGGGTCCGGCCGATCTTCAGCTCTTCCACCAGCTGGGTTTCCTCCAGATGCTGGCTGGGCTGATACTCAAGGCTGACGATCTTCTTGACAATGTTTTCATAGGCAGATACTGCCAGGGGCTTTTTTGTTGCCGATTTAACCAAAGGTAAACTCCATTTTTGTGATTTTAAAAACGAAGGCCCAAAACTTTTCCGTTTTTAAAATATACTTGACATAGATCGAAAATATATGTCAAGTATATTTTAAAATTATTCTTCTCCGGATATCCGGAGCAAAAACCCAAAACAAAAGCAGGAGAAAAATGATGGGTGACAATACATATACGCTGAAATCGCCGGTCATGGGAACCTTTTACCGGGCGTCCAGCCCGGGCGGCCCGGCTCTGGCCGAAGTGGGGCAGGAGATCAGAGATTCGGATGTCCTCTGTGTGATCGAATCCATGAAGATTTTTACCGAGCTGCGCAGCGAGGTTTCCGGAACCGTTAAGCAGATCCTGGTGGAAAACGAGGAGCCTGTGATGAAAAACCAGGACATCATGATCATCGAGAAAAGCTGATCCCATTTAAAATTGAGGAGCCGGAAAATGGAAATCAAGCGCATCCTGATCGCCAACCGGGGGGAGATCGCCCTGAGGGTGATCCGTACCTGCAAGGAAATGGGAATTCACACCATTGCGGTCTATTCAGATGTCGACAGGGAAAGTCTCCACGTCAGGTCTGCAGATGAGGCCGTTCACATCGGGCCAGCCCTGAGCTATAAAAGCTATCTGAATATGGAAAATATCCTGGAGGCAGCAATCCGGGCCAAGGCCGACGCCGTCCATCCCGGATACGGATTTTTATCGGAGAACGCCGGATTTGCCCGGGCCTGTGAAGAAAAGGGTCTGATTTTCATCGGTCCCCCGGCCCGGACCATAGAAAAGGCCGGGGATAAGTCCTCTGCCCGGCAGATTCTGATGGACTCCGGTATCCCCGTGATTCCCGGATCCAAAGATGTGCTCTCCTCATCTGAAGCGGCCTGTGAGGCGGCAGAGAAGACGGGATTTCCCGTTATTTTAAAGGCTTCGGGCGGTGGCGGCGGCCGGGGAATGAGAATTGCCCGGGACCGGGACGAGCTGGTGAAGGCCTTTGACATGGCCTCGGGGGAAGCCGGGGCCGCTTTCGGTAATCCCGCCATCTACCTTGAAAAGTACATGGAAAAGCCCAGGCACATCGAGATTCAGATCCTGGGGGATCAATTCGGCAACTATGTCCATCTCAACGAGCGGGAATGTAGCATCCAGATGCGGTATCAGAAGCTCATCGAAGAGGCCCCGTCCCCTTTTGTGGATGAGAATCTGCGGAGCCTTCTCGGGGAGACCGCCATAAAAATCGCCCGGGCCATGGACTACGTCAATGCCGGGACCATGGAGTTTCTGGTGGATAAGGACAGGAACTTCTACTTCATGGAGGTCAATGCAAGGATCCAGGTGGAGCATCCCGTCACCGAGATGATCACGGGCCTGGACATCGTGGAGCAGCAGATCCGCATTGCCCGGGGAGAGAAACTGGGAATCCGCCAGGAAGATATGAGGCCCCGGGGCTGGTCCATGGAATGCCGGATCAACGCCTCGGACACCGAGGACGATTTCATGCCCTCTCCCGGGGAGATCGAATCCGTGATCTTTCCGGGGGGGCCGGGGGTCCGCATGGATACCCATATCCATGACCGGTATATGGTCGGCCCCTATTACGATTCTCTGATCGGCAAGCTCATCGTCCACGGGGAAAGCCGGGATGCTGCAGTCCGGCGCATGCAGCGGGCCCTGGACGAATTTGAGATCAAAGGGATCGCCACCACCATCCCCTTTTTCAGGAAGGTGTTTCAAACCCGGGCCTTCCGAAACGGGGATATGGATACCCATTTTATAGAAAGATATATGGAAGAAAGAGGGAAAAGCGGGTAAAGCCGGAAAAGCAGATGAGGAGGATTCATCCATGAGTGAGAGCAGCGTTTGGCTCCAGGACATGACCTGGGAAGAGGCCGGGCAGATCATTGAACAAAGCGGCAAAACCATTCTCATTCCCGTGGGAAGCACGGAACAGCACGGGTATCACCTGCCCCTGGGCACGGATACCATGGTGGCGGCCGCCGTTGCCGAAGATGCGGCAAAAAAGGCCCGGGTGCCCGTGGCCCCGCCCCTGTGGTTCGGCTGGAGCCCCCATCACATGGTCCTGCCCGGGACCATTACCGTCCGTCCGGAACTTCTGGCCGAGCTTTGCTTTGACATCATATCCTCCCTGTCCCGGCACGGATTTGAAAATTTTGTCCTGATCAACGGACATAGGATCGTCAACATCACCTGGCTCCAGATCGCAGCGGAAAGGGCCAAGCGGGAACTTGGCGTCCATCCCGTGATCTTTGATCCCGCCTATATGTCCAAGAGTCTGACCGCGTCCATGGGATGGGGCAGCGTGGGCCATGCCGAGGAGATCGAAACCTCCCAGATGATGCACTGTCATCCGGATCTGGTTAAAATTGACCGGGCCGTGGATCATCCCCACAGGGCCGTGAACCTATACAGCGTGGATCCCTCCTTTGAGGGGGACACCCTCTGTTATGTTCCCTCCAGCCCCGATGAGATGAAGGCCCTTGCCGAATCCTCCGGCGGAACCGCAGGAGAGCCCACAAAAGCCTCTGAAAAAGGGGGTAAAATTTACCACAACCACCTGGTCACCCGCCTGGTGGAGGTGATCCGGGATCTGCAGGCCAAAGGGAACTGAACAAATTTTTCCCGGAAGATCAGGGATAAATCTATCTGAAGAACAATTCACCGATTACGATTGCAACAACACCCATCATCAAGGCAATAACAATAAAACTGATCATGTTTTTCATGTCTGTTCTCCGATCTGCTGTTCAAAGGTTATCCATCCAATGGTATTTTCCAACTCAGTCTATTTCAATAGGGGGTGCCAGGAAAAAGTCATTCTCCCAGCATCATGCGGATGATCTCTTTGTCCGTCTCCCGCATCCCGTCCCGGCCCAGCCGGCCGATGTTGGCAATGGTGTTCTCCACCCCTTTTTTTACGATGCCGTCCCCGCCGTAAAACTGATACCCCTTTTGAAACATGTGAAATCCCAGGATGCCCGCGTCGACGGATGAGGCGATCTTGGCTGCACAGGAGGGCTTGGCTCCGTCGCAGATGATGCCCGAGACCGTGGCCAGGGCATTGACAATGGTATGGGCCACTTCCCTGAACCTCCCTCCGTGGAGCCAGGTAATGCCGGCCCCGGCACCGACTCCGGCGCAGACCGCCCCGCAATAGGCGGACAGCCTTCCGATTCCTGTTTTCTGGTGGATGGTCGTAAGGTTGGATACCACCAGGGCCCGGAGAAGGGTTTCCCTTTCAGCTCCAAGCTCTTTGGCATATTCAATGACCGGAACCGAGGCCGTGATTCCCTGGTTCCCGCTTCCGGAGACGATGACCACGGGCAGTTCGCACCCGCTCATCCGGGCGTCGGATCCTGCCGCAGCCATGGCCTTTGCCCGGATCTTGATGTCATTTCCCCAGGTCTCCAGCAGAATCGAGCCGATATTGGCCCCCCAGTTTCCCTTGAGCCCCTCCTCCGCGATCCTTGTATTGTACTCAATCTGACGGTCCAGGAGATCCTTTACCCGGGAAAGGTCTACCGCCTCGGCAAATTCCAGAATATCCATGACATTCATAAAGGAACGGTCCATGAGCCCGGATTTCTCGATTTCGTCGCAGTCCCGGTTCTGGTACAGGATCTCTCCGTCTTTGGTGATCAAAACGATATGGGTATGAAAGTGGGAGATCCGGACCGAGGCTTCTGACTCCCCGCTGAAAAGGGTGACCACCAGATCAAAGATCAGATCACTCCGGGTTTTACAGACCTTTATCTCCCTGTTTTCCAGAAAGGTCTTGATTCCCCTGCGGCCCTCCTCATCCACAGATGAAATCACCTCAAGGACCTGGGTCGCATCCCCGGCAACGATCCCGGCCGCGGCCGCAGCCTCTATGCCCCTGAAATTCCCGGTATTGGGCACCACCACGCTCTTTACATTTTTAATGATATTGTCGCTGGCTTCGATCCGGACCCGGTCCGGTTCCCGGCCCAGGACATCCCTGGCCTTTGCCGCAGCATAGGCGATGGCAATGGGCTCGGTACAGCCCATGGCCGGTACCAGTTCTTCCTTTAAAATATCAAGATAGTTTTTATATGATTCATCGTCCATTCTCACTCTCCTGTATCCTCTAAGTTCCAGAATTTTAGCCTGTTTTTCCATGGAAAACAATAAAAGATCCCTGGATTTTCTCGGGAATTGACTTTCCCTCCTGGCGTGCCTATATAATGAAATAGGCAAGAAAATAAAACCCAATAGGAAAAGCATCCATGGATAAAAAGAAAAAAGAGGAATACAGGGGCTTTGAGCAGGGGCCGATCCGCCCTCCCAGCGAGGCCTACAGCCTGCTGCTCCGTCTGACCCGGAACTGCCCCTGGAACCGGTGTTCCTTCTGCCGGGTCTATACCAATAAGAAGTTTTCTTTACGGCCGGTTGAGCATATCATCATGGACATTGATCTGATCCATACCTATATCCAGGGGATCTCCCAAAAATTTAAGCCCGGGCAACTCCCGGACCACAACGGGATTTCCGACCTGTTCAACAGCTTTGAAACCAAGGACAGGGTGGCGTTTAACGCGGCCATGAACTGGTATGCATCGGGCATGAAATCCATCTTTCTCCAGGACGCCAACTCCCTGATCCTCAAGCCTACGGATCTGATTTATATCCTGGAACATATCCGCAACTGCTTTCCAACGGCCGGCCGGATCACCTCCTATGCCAGGAGTCACACCATTGTAAGGATAAAGGATGAGAACCTTGAGCTCATGGCACGGGCCGGGCTCAACCGCATCCATGTGGGCATGGAATCGGGATCCGACAGGGTGCTGAAGCGGGTCAACAAGGGGGTGGACAAGCAGACCCATATCAAGGCCGGGCTAAAGGTGAAAAGGGCCGGCATGGAGCTTTCCGAGTATGTCATGCCGGGTCTGGGCGGAATCGAGCTTTCCATTGAACATGCCCTTGAAACCGCCTCGGCCCTGAACAGCATCAACCCGGATTTTATCCGTCTTCGGACCCTGGCCGTGACCAACGGCACAAAACTGGCCGAAGAAGCCCGCCGGGGAATATTTGAAAAACCCACGGATGTGATGATGGCCAAGGAGATCCGCGTGTTTCTGGAAAGCCTCAACGGCATTGATTCCTACATCAAAAGCGACCATATCCTGAACCTGTTTGAGACCATTGAGGGTAGGTTGCCCGAGGACAAGGACAAGATGATCCGGGTCATTGACCGGTTTTTCGATTTGGACCCAGAAGAACAGGCCCTTTACCAGGTGGGGCGGCGCATGGGATTCTTCCGGGGGCCTGAAGATATGGAGGGAAGCCCCCACATGGACCAGGTGAAAATGGCCTGCCGCCATTACGGGGTGACGCCGGACAATGTGGATCTGGTGATTGATGAACTGATGAAACGCTTTGTCTGAGACGGGTTCCCTTTATATCCATGTTCCCTTCTGCATCAGAAAGTGCGGGTACTGCGATTTTTATTCCATTGAAGACCAGGACCTGATCCCGGCCCTGGTCAAGGCCTTGGCCGGGGAGATCCGGCTCAGGACCGGGATCTCAGGAAAAGAGGGCTCTGATCCGGAAAAATCCTTGGAGATCTCCACCCTCTATTTCGGAGGAGGGACCCCTTCGCTTCTTCCTGTCCGGGCCGTGGAGTCCATTCTTGAGACCGTTCATGCCGCCTACCAGGTCCGGGATGGAGTTGAGATCACCTTTGAGGTCAATCCCGGCACCCTGGATGCCTCTTATCTGGCCGATCTCAGGCGTCTTGGCATCAACCGCCTCTCCATGGGGGCCCAGTCCTTTGATGGGGGAAAACTTGAGTTCCTGACCCGGATTCACACCGTGGAAGATAGTTTGAAAGCAATTGAACAGGCCCGAAAAGCCGGATTTGAAAACATGGGCCTGGACCTGATCTACGGACTTCCCGGGGAGAGTCCGGCTGACTGGGAAAAAGACCTTGAAACCGCGGTCCGGTTTGATCCGGCCCACTTGTCCTGTTATATGTTGACCATTGAACCCGGCACCCCCCTGTACAGCCTGGCGGAAAAAAAACAATTTACTCCTTGCAGCCCGGAAGCCAGGGCCCGGCTTTTTCTCAAGACTTCGGAACTCCTTGAACAGAAGGGCTATATCCACTATGAGATCTCCAATTTTTCCCGGGGACCTGGAAACCGGTCCAGGCATAACTCCAATTATTGGAACATGACGGACTACCAGGGGCTGGGCCCGTCCGCCCATTCCTTTGAACGGCCGGATCACGGGGATCCCCAAAGATCATGGAACGTTTCCGAGGTAAATACCTATATCCGGATGGTGGAAGCCTGCCTCCTGCCCCTGGAGGACCGGGAAATCCTGACCCCTGCGCAGCAGAAGCTGGAGCGGATCATGCTGGGCTTAAGAACCCGGGAAGGCATTGATATCCCCTGCTTTAACCGGGATTTTAAAGAGGATTTTTGCACAAAATTTGAAAAAATAATCCCCCGGTTAGAAGACCAGGGCTTGGGGAAGTTTACAGATCAAAAACCTTCCGGGGAAAAATTCGGCAACCTCCACTTTAGGCTGACCCGGGACGGCTGGACACGCCTGGACAGTATTGTCGAAACCTTTGCCGACAGGATTCTGTGACCGGTATCGAGGAAGCCCATTTCCTTCCTGAATCGAGATCTTCTAAAATCTTGACAAAGTTCACATATTTGTATGCTTTGAATTCACGAGGTCAATATCATTTTACAAGACCATTCCAGGGAAGTGACCTGTTGAAGACCACTTGGATTCTCTCTCTGATACTCAAGTTGCTAAAATTACCTGGGTTTTGAAATTGGTACGTGAAACTCAAAATATATCCGCCAAATATTTCAAGAAATTGGTCAATACAGATGATATCTGGGAAGTACGAGTGAGTATAGGAAAGAATATTTTCCGTCTTCTTGGTTTTATGCAGGGGCAGGAATTAATCATTTTGACGAATTCTTTTCAAAAGAAAAGTCAAAAGACCCCAAAGAAAGAGATTAAACTGGCGGAACAAAGAAAAAAAGAATATCTGAGCAGGAGGTAGCTATGGATGACCTTGATAGATATATAGAGAAAAGAAAAACAAAGAGTCCGAAATTTGCTCAAAATTATGAGAAAGGCTAGGAGCAGTTTAAAATTGGTGTTCTCCTTAAGCAGGCCGTCTTGAGGCGGGGCTCACCCAAGAGCAGGTTGCAATTAAATTAAACACCGGGAAATCTGCAATTTCACGGATCGAAAACCATGCCGAAGATATCCGTTTGTCCACCTTAGTAAACTACGCACAGGCTTTGGGAAAAAGTCTTGGGCTGGAAGTGGCATGATCTGCTCTCAATTGAAACTCATACTTTCCGCCGAAGCTGCCGCACATCCCCCACCCTAATGGTCAGATGGGTGGAGTCAAAGTATTCGATCAGGGGAATGACAAATTTCCTGGAAATCCCGGTCAGGTCCTTGAACTCGGGGGTGGACATCTGTTCATTGGCCTTTAAAAATTCAATGACCCTGTTTTCAAGATCCTGAATAATCCCGGCGTCAAAGTAGAGGTCGTCCTTGGTTTTGACAATGGCCTTTTCTTCTATGAGGACGTGAAGGACGTCTTTGGCGGTTTTCTGATCCAGGTTCAGATCCTGGCACACGGTCCGGAAAAAAGGCGGGGTCAGACCCGAGCCCTGGTAGATTTTAATGATCTTCTCCTTGATCTCGTGCTGGTCCACTTTCAGGGCGACCGTGAAATCTGCCATCTTGATCAGGTTCTTGTCCTGGACAATGAGGTTTTCCTTTGCCAGGCGGGTGAAAAGAATATTAAAGAATCGGACATCCTCAATGTACTGGAATTTGGATTTGAGTTCCTGGGTGGGCATTCCCTCTTTTAAGGGATTGACTTCATGGAAAGCCTTGATCTTTTCGATGATCTTCCCCTTGAACTCATCGAAAACCGGTCCGGACACGTAAATCTGCCGGTCCTTGTCCGTCTGGATGATGTCCTGGCGGGCCAGCATCTTCTGGAGGGTGGCGGCAAGTTTTTTGTCCGGGATATTGGTCATGACCCGGAGTTCGGTCAGGGAGAGACCCTGGAATCCTTTCTGGGACAGGAAAAACTCAAGGGTCTGTTCCGGCTCTTCCAGGATCAGGGCCTCCAGGCCCTGGATCACGTTCTGATCGTTGAGCTTATGCTTCTGGGAAACCGGGTTGAGAATGGCTCCGCCGCCGATGGTTCTCACCGGGGAGTAGCTCCTGACCACATACCGGTCATCCTTGATGCAGCAGACCGGGGATTCCAGCCTGAACTGTACCGGGGCCTCGTCTCCGGGCAAAAGTTCCTCCCGGTCCAGGAGGATCATATATCCCAGGATTTCGCTGGTGCCCGAATGGAACCGGATCCGGGTCCGGTTTTTGGCCGGTTTGGCATTGCTCTTCAGAAAATGGAAGTGGGCATCCACCATATAGCTTTCAATGAGGGTATCCGGGGTGGAGAGAATATCCCCCCGCAGGACCGCTTCCTTGTCCAGGCCCTGGAAGTTGATGGCCGTCCTTGTCCCGGCCGAGGCCTGATCCACACCGCTGGAATGGACCTGGATTCCCCGGACCTTGGATACGATCTTCCTGGGATAGACCATGATGTCTTCTCCCACCCGTATGCTGCCCGAGGTCAGGGTCCCGGTGATCACGGTCCCGAATCCTTTCATGGAAAAGACCCGGTCCACGGGGAGTCTGAAGATGGAGGAGAATTTTCGCTCGGGCAGTTCTGCGCAGATATTTTCCAGGGTGGATAAAAACAGATCCAGGCCCTGGCCCGTGGTCGAAGAGACCGGGACAACCGGTTTTTCCTCTAAAAAGGTTCCCTGGACAAAATCGTTGATATCCTCCATGGCCAGTTCCAGGAGATCTTCATCCACCAGATCGGTCTTGGTCAGGGCGATCATACCGTGTTCAATGCCCATGAGGTTGCAGATCTCCATGTGCTCCCGGGTCTGGGGCATAACCCCTTCATCCGCTGCGATCACCATGGCCACCACATCAATGCCGCTGGAACCGGCCACCATGTTTTTAACGAATTTCTCATGGCCGGGCATGTCCACAATGCCGATGTGCTTTCCGCTGGCAAGGTCCAGGGAGGCAAAGCCCAGTTCTATGGTGATCCCCCGTTCCTTCTCTTCCTTGAGCCGGTCGGTCTCGATGCCGGTCAGGGCTTTGACCAGGCTGGTTTTGCCGTGATCAATGTGGCCGGCGGTTCCTAAGATGATATTGTCCAATGAAGCATCCTCTTCCAGGCAAAAGATTTATTCTTTGGTTTTTTTGAAATAGCCCATGGCATAGGCCAGGGCCGTAAGGATTATCCCGGTGCCCACACCGTAAAAGATCCCCCAGTCCGGCCGGAACAGTCGTGTCAGAAGAATCCCGAAGACCAGGCCCAGGATCAGCCGGACAAAAAATATCAATAAAGCGTTCATAATTAAGGTTCCCAGAGTCTAATAAAATCCAAATTCATAAATAATAGTCAAACCCCCGGCCGAGGTCAATCTTATTTAAGGGTTTGACAAAGTTTACCCCAAGGTTGAAGTTTAGGAAAACAGTTCGGCCATTCTATCCCGGCTCTGGATCAGATCCTTTGGGTCCGGGGAGAAGATTTCCAGGGTCATGGTATGGTTGTATCCTGATTTCTTGATCTGCCCGGCAAATTTTTCAAAATCAATGGACCCGCTTCCCACCCTGAGATGTTCATCCTGTTTTCCGTTGTTGTCGCTCACGTGGATATGGCCGATGCGGTCCGGGAACATTCGGATGAATTCAAAGAGCCGGGTTCCTTCAGGGTCGCCCATGTTGGCATGCCCGGTGTCCAGGGTCAGTTGAAGCCCGGGAAATGCCTCGAACACGTGAATAAAGTGTTCGGGACTGAAAAAAGTATGATACCCGGGGAACATGTTTTCAAGGCAGAGGGGGATCCCTAAGCCTTCGGCCTCTGTTACAACGGTGGCGAGGCTTTCACGGGCCAGTCCTGCGGCCTTTTCCGGAACAAAGGGGCCCAGACCGCTGAGCATGGGGGGATGAACCACGGCCTTGACTGCATGGAGCCGGGCAGCCGTCTTTAGGGAAAAGATCATCTCTTCCAGGGAGGCTTTCCGGATCCTTGGCGCAAGATCCGCCGTATAGACAAAGGTGGGAAGGTGGCAGATCAGCTCCATGCCGCAATCCTCAAGGGTTCTGCTCAATTCCGTCCGGATCCTGTTAATCTCTGCATAATGGGCACAGGGCGGGTCAAGGCTCAGTTCAAAATAGTCAAACCCGAGATCGGCAATCTTCCGGAGCTCATCCGGCACCGGCTTTATGGGAAAGTTCATTGCACCGAATTTCATTTTGCATCCTGATGACGGGGTTAAATCTGTTTTTCTCTAGGATAGAGTAGTAGGCGGTCCGGCAGATGAAGTCAAGGGGTCTCTTTTTATGCTTTTCTTGCCGGAAAAATATCGGTTAGGGCTCGACAAGAAAAACCAGGGTTGATAAGGGGGGTATGGAAAAATGATTTTTTATAAATTGGGGTACCAGGAGGAGGTCAATTGTGAGCCGGACAGAATCTGCACAGGAGTTGAGAAAAGCCGCAAAAGCCATATTCAATGCCGGAATCGGGGCAGTGGCTCCGGAGGCCTGTATTGACAAGTATATCCAGGTAACCGGGGATATGCTCAAACTGGGAACGACTCAAATTCCCTTTGAAAATATCCAGCGGATCTTTCTCATCGGCGCGGGCAAGGCCTCCGCTGCCATGGCCGCCCGGGCCGAAGCCCTTCTGGGATCCCGGGTTCACGACGGACTGGTGATCACCAAGTACGGGCACGGGGCGAATCTTGAACAATGCCGGGTCATGGAGGCCGGTCATCCGGTTCCCGACCGCAACGGTCAAGATGCTGCCGACGCTCTTCTGGACCTGGTCTCCGGGGCCGGTCCCAAAGACCTGATCCTCTGCATGATCTCCGGCGGAGCTTCGGCATTGACCCCGGCCCCGGCAGAGGGAATTACCCTGGAAGACAAGCAGGAAACCACCCGGCAGCTTCTCGGCTGCGGGGCAAACATCCACGAGATCAACACCGTCCGGAAGCATCTGTCCCGGATCAAGGGCGGGCAGTTGTGCCGGAAGGCCAACGGCGCGCCCATCATCTCCCTGATCCTTTCCGATGTCATCGGGGATGATCTCGATATCATCGGGTCGGGTATGACCGCCCCGGACAGGGGCACTTTTAAGGACTGCAGGGATATCCTGGTCAAGTACGGCCTCTGGGATCAGATTCCAAAACCGGTTCAGAACCGGATTCATGCAGGGATAGAAGGGCAGATCCGGGAAACCCCCAAGCCCGGGTCTCCTGAATTTGCCAATGTCACCAATCTGATCGTGGGGAGTCTGTCCGACGCCCTATCAGCGGCTGAGAAAGAAGCCGCAAACCAGGGGTTTGCCCCCCTTGTCCTTTCCTCCATGATCCAGGGGGAGGCAAGTGAGGTGGCCAGGGTCCTCTGTGCTGTGGCCAAGGAGGTCCGCCGTTCCAACCGGCCTGTTTCTACACCGGCCTGCCTGCTTTCCGGCGGGGAGACAACGGTTACCATCCGGGGAGAGGGAAAAGGGGGACGGAACATGGAACTGGCCCTGGCCGCGGGAATGGAACTGGCCGGGGAATCCGGGATCCTGATGCTTTCCGCCGGTACCGACGGTACCGACGGCCCCACAGATGCGGCCGGCGCCTTTGCCGACGGATCCACAACGGCCCGGGCCGAAGTCTTGGGATTGTCAGCCCCAAGCTTCCTCGGGGAGAATGATTCCTACCATTTTTTCAAACCCCTGGACGATCTTCTGATCACCGGCCCCACCCGGACCAATGTCATGGATCTCCAGATCCTGCTGGTCAATACGAGGTGATTCCGGTTCCCGGGCCGGGAGAATGAAGAGAATTTTCCGGAAAATCGGAGGAGGAAATTGTATTGAGGCTTCAAGCAGCCATGCAGATTGCCGTTGATCAGGCAAAAAAAAGCCTGTGTGAAGGCAACAACGGGTTTGGCGCCGTGATCCTCCTTGGGGATAGGATCATTGCCCAAGGCCGGGATACCGAAGAGACCCGGCAGGACCCCACTGCCCATGCAGAGATAAATGTCATCCGCCAGGCTTCCAGAAAATTGGGAACCAAGGATTTGAGCGGCTGCATCCTGATCACTACCCATGAGCCCTGTCCCATGTGCGCGGCCGCCATTGTCTGGTCCGGGATAAAAAAGATCGTGTTCGGATTTTCCATTGAAGATGCCCTGAAACAGGGCCGCAGGAGAATCGGTATCCCTTGCAGGGAGATATTTTCAAGAGCAGGGGCAAAGGTGATGATTGAAAAGGGACCCTTGGGGGATGAATGCGCACTGCTCTATAATGGTGCGGTCCGGCAGGAAATCCAAAAGCTGAGAAATGCCACAAAAGATCAGCTCCTGATGTATAACGAGGAATCCACCCGGAAAAGGCTGGAATGGTTTGAGGCTAAAGTCTCTTCTTGTCATGGTTTTTCCGATGACAAGATTAAAGCCGGGTATCAGTTGTTGCTCAGTCGCTTCAATATCAGAGAAGACCAGGCCCCCATCGTGGAAAGAACCGGGAAAAAGATCCTGTTTCATTCGAAAAACTTCTGCCCGACCCTGGAGGCATGCAGGATACTCGATTTGGATACCCGGTATATCTGCAGATACTATAATGAAAGATCAACGGATCTGCTGGTCAAGCAGATTGACAAGAACCTTCGGTTTACACGGAATTATAAGAAAATAAGGCCGTATTCAGAGTATTGCGAGGAGATGATCCTCCTGGATGGATAGGGAGGATTTAGAATATCCTTCTGAAAAAGGATCAGAAAAGTATTGAAAAAACCCCCTGGCTCTGATATACAAGTCAAGTTTTGTTGCGGTGGGTGTAGCTCAGTTGGTAGAGCACTAGGTTGTGGCCCTGGTTGCCGCGGGTTCAAATCCCGTCACTCACCCCATTTTTTCTATTTAATTCCAGCCAGTTGACTTTCTTTTTTACCTTTAATCTCCAAAGATTCTTGACCAGAATTGCATTTTTGTTTTCGGGAACAACTTCATTCCATGAAGAACCCCTTCTGTATTCATCATAGTACATATACATTGGAACATCGATAACATCTCGATATAATCCAAATTTAAAATATGTAATTTGTTTCCATTTACTGTGATGAGCGGTTTGCCCTTTATATTGAATAATCTGGGTGTTATTCAGATATACATTAATAAAGCCTGATTCGGAATGTGATGCTTTAGCATGGACAACTATTCGAATCCATCTATCTTTGAAATCTTCTTTTGATTGGTAGTAATTTATTTTAGTACGATCAAATCTTTGTTTCAGTTTTAATTTGCCGTTTTCATATTCCATTGCAATAAGAGGATTGCCATCACCAGCTTGTTTTAGCTGCCATATTACAAGTCTGTTATCAATTTTGGGAAAGTCTTTAGGGATTTTGAAATCAATTCTGTACCAAGCTTCATCATCTAAGGATACTTTTAAGGGATCTTGAATTTCAGATCGTTCTGTATTCTTAGCAAGCTTGTATCCTTTATCAATCGTAATTCTAAGACCTTTCCTGCCAAAATGCTTCTCATCTGCAGTGATCTGCCAAGCATGATCTTCAATTTTATCAAATCTGAATTTTTCTTTTACTTCTAGTTCTGATTCAAAACTTGATTGAAAAATTGGTATTTTTGTGGTAGTGTCAAATATTTTTCGCACTTTTGATTCTGGTCTCAACTCAGTTTCATAATTTAAGCTGCATATTCTTTGTTAATTTTCATTTCTTTTAATAATTCCATATTCAGGTATTTTTTCGATCCCCACTTGGTGCCTGCAATATGTCTGAGTCGAGCTCCAACCAGCATAATAGCAGAGTTCCCATCAGGGAAAGCACCCACCACTCGCGTTCGTCTACGGATCTCTTTCATAATCCTCTCGAGAGGATTATTGGTCCGGATCCTCCGCCAGTGCTTACTTGGAAAATCATAATATGTGAGCGTTTCTAAAATGTTTTTTTCAACTTTTTCGGCAGCAGATCTGAGTTTTTTCTCTTTTAATTTCAAAACCACAGCCTTTGCCTTTTCAATTGCTGCCTGTTTATCTTCAGAAGCGTGAATAGCCTTGAGCATTCTGGATACTTCATTCATTTTGCCGCGAGGGACGACACTGAATACATTTCTATAAAAATGAACTGTACACCTTTGCCATTTGGCATCAGGATAAAAGTCACCCAAGGATTCAACCAGGCCAAGGCAGGCATCACTAATTACGAGTTCAACACCTTTGAGACCCCGTTGCTTTAAATGCTTTAGGAAACCACTCCAGCCTGCTTTATCTTCTTTGTGGCCTTCCTGGACACCTATTACCTGGCGATATCCCTCCTGGGAAACGCTGACGGCCACGAGGACAGATACATTACGGACTTCATTTGCCCAGGTTCTTTTGAGAACAATGCCGTCCAAGTATACATATGGATGATTACCTTCAATCGGCCGGTTCCGCCAGTCTTCTATATGTTTATAAATCTTTTTGTTCAGATTGCTCACAGTGCCGGGACTGACCCGAGTTCCCCAAAGCGCCTGGGTGATATCTTCAACCCGTCTTACAGACACACCCGCCAGATACATCTCTATCATGGCTTCTTCAACTGAAGATTCTCGGCGTTTATACCGTTCGATGATAGCGGTTTCGAATTTCTGTTGTCTCAGCTTAGGCACGTTCAGTTTAACCTCGCCTGCCTTTGTATGGAGGTTTCTTTGATAATAACCGGCTCGGGTATCAGTTCTGGATTGGGTGCGTTGGTAGCGCTCTGCATTGCAAAGTTTGTCAGCTTCTGCATCCAACATTTTATTGAGCGTCTCTTCAACTGTGCCTCTTACCATTTCTCCAAGGTGATCTTGAATCTTTGATTCATCAATTTTAATGACTTTATCCAGCTTTTGTGTATACTCTTTTTCCAAGATGGTCTCCTTTCTTGATTATTGTTTTTTCTTGGTCGATTTAACAAATAACCAAGTTGAGACCATCTTTTCAATTTTTAATTGTGCGAAATTATTTATACGTTATCAGTTCTTTTTGCTTTTCCCTTCTTCTCTTTTGACCATTACAGATACTGAACTTATAATTCCGTCAACGACGAGCTCGTCAATAACTTTGTTAAAAATCGGGCTCATTCCAAAATCATCTGCTGTTATAATTATTCCTCGTTCTTTCATAATCGATCTATCCATTATGTCGATTTAATGTTAATGATAATTTATCAACTGTGTAACTTTGTCTAAAGAAAACTGTCGACCTTGAACCCTAACTTTTCCCTATTGTTTAAATTAAAAGCAAACTGACGTATTAGGCATATCTTTATAGATGATACTTCATTATCAATTCAAATCCATGCAAGACTATAATTGAAAGTCTAAAACTATTGCTGTATTTCAATATGTTAAATTGAAAGATATTTATTCCCTTCAAAATATCTTTCTGACATAATAAATACTTTATAATAATAAGGATCTATCCGTGGAATAACTTCCCCTATGGTTATTTCAGTATCAACAGTGTTAGTTATACCAGCATCGTCAATTTGATAACCTGTAATTCGCGCCTTTTCGATTCTGCCAGAAAAAAGATCAAGTCCATCTTGGAGTTTCATTTGGACGAGGCCGCCGACTTCATCCGCTTGTAGCTTGTATTGCTCCAAAGGTATATTTGATTCAAGCAAGTATACGTGAGCAAACTCCTGGTTGAGTTTGTCTCCAACACGAGCTGAACTCATACGGATACCCAAATAAATTAAATTTTCATATTTTGCATTTATACCAAGTTCTTCATTAAGCTCTCTTAGACCATCCTCTTTTGACTCTCCTGCCGCCAAATGACCAGCGGCAGTTATATCTAAAGTGTTTGGAAACGTTTTTTTTTCGGGACCTCTTCTCTGAAACAAAATATATTGTTCTTCCCCCGTATTCCTGATTATCCAACAATGAAATGTTTGGTGCCAGTATCCTTTTTGGTGGACCTCTTTTCTACTTGCAGTACCTAAATAGTTCATCTTGTCATCAAAATAATCTAACATTTCAGACATAATCACTCTCCCTTTTTAAGATATTTTTGATTAATTTCTTGTGCTAATTTGGTGTTACCAATTGATTTGGCAGAATTAGATGCTAGTTGAAAATATTTTTTAGCTTCTTCAAGCTCACCCTCGAATTGAAATATTTTTCCTAAGCCTAAATAGCTTTCAATAACTTGATCTTCTCTTGATATCTCTTTCGATAAGGCTAAGCATTTTCTAAAAATATCCTTTGCTGCATTATAATCATCTGTTTTAAATAATAGACTCCCTTGCAAAGCTAAGCACTTCAAATGTCTGTCATTATCCTTTTCGGCTTTATATATTTCAGCCGCTTTTTCTAACTGAATTAAGCTTTGACTGTATTTATTTTCGGCTTTAAGAATGACAGCGTCTAAAAATAATAGTCCTGCTTCCATTTCCTTTTTTTTATTTAAATCAGATATTGAGATTAAATATTTTTTTGCCTTTTCAGAATAATCCTTTGCCATTTTCATCTTATTTTGTCTTAGGTAAATACCTGAAAGATGTCTTGTGGCTTTGCATGCGATAACAGGATTATTGATTTTGGTTGCGATTTCTAAACCATGCTCTATATTTTTCTTTGCCTCATCATACTCTTTCAAAACAACATATGTCCAACCCAAATCATCTATTAATGTTTCAGCTTGTTTTTCAGGGTTATTTGAGTATGCTGAGGCTGATTCAACCAGTTTGCCAATATTAATTCGCAAACTATATTTACCGGTTACCCATAATGGGCGGCTAAGAACGCTACCTATTTTTATTACTTCCTGCCATTTTTCTTTATCAAATGCAGATTTCAAGTCTAAAAATAAAGTATCGACCACCTGTGCGTCTTCTTCCTTTTGGATTTTCGAGTCCGTACTAATTCTTTTAGCCAATAGTTTAATTCGTTTTAATTCCCCAATAAGACCAAAAAGCAGATTCCCCAAACCAAACAGAAATGAAAAGAATAATATATATAAAAATCCATTAAATTTTGAGTTGGATAATATTTTATAGGAAAAAACCCAATCAATTAGAGATATGATTAACCAAAGAAAACTTAAGCAAGCAACAAACGATATTAGAATTTTCTTAACGTACATTAAATAATTTATTTCTGTATTGGGCATAATTTTTCCTTTCTCCCGTATTCAATTCACGGACAATTCTTCTCCCTAATTTATTGACATAGAGACAATTAGGCGGAACAGTTTTATTAACAATGCTTCCTGCGCCAATTACGGAATTTCGTCCAATTTTGGTCCCAGATAGAATAATACTTCCTGCCCCAATCCAGACGTTATCCTCAATGACTACTGGGGCAACTATATCTCCCTGAAACATATAAGGCACTTCCAGGGAATTAAAAATATGGTTGCTTGATAGAACTATACAATGGGAACCAAAAATAACATATTTACCAATTGTAACTTTGCCTTGGCCCGCAATTAAGCTAAATTGACTTAGGTTAGAGGACCCTTTAAATTCTATCATACCTCCGTAGGCATCTATATATGAGTTCCCCTTAAGATACGTTGATTCTCCTAGAACAATTCCATAAGGGTGATTTTTACTTCTTCCATTTAGAGTAATATCTTTACCAATAAATACGTTAGAACCTATTGATATCTGCCTCTCATTTCTGAAAATGGTACTATGGTGAATCGAAAATGGGTTATTAATATTACCAACGATATTTTGAAAATAGAATTTCATAAAAACATTCTTGAAGAGATTATGAATGCTAAAAACACCTTTAATAAATTTGCCTATTTGGGTAGTTGCCATTTCAATGCTCCATATATCTCATCGCAATCTATGTTATTATCATTCTCCAACCCATCTATAGGTTCGCTTTGATAGTATCCCTCTGCGATTTCGAGTATTTTTAATGCAATAAGCTTCCTAAAGGCAGGATCAGTTTCAGTTTTAAAAGCTTGAATAAAAATTTTCAAATCTTGCTGAGTTTTTGAATGATAGTATTTTATATGTTTTGCTCTATGCTCAATTGGGATTACTCTTTTTTTATTTTTAAAAAGATAATCTTCAATATTAGAGTAGTTTTTTCCAAATTTCATAGCTTCCTATTACCTCTATATTACCTGATGAACATATTTTATTGGTAGTTAGTTTAAGAATTAAACCTTTTGGGGTCTCGAAATAGAAATACTTATCTTGAGCATACCCTTTAAGCTTTTTTGAAAAAATGTTTAATAGGGCAAGCATAACGGATCTGTGTGTAATTAAAATAAAATTTTTTTCTTTAGACAGTAATGAATGAAAACCGTTTGAAATATCATTTTCGTAATCGTAAAGGGAGTCACCCTTTGGAAAACATATTTTGTAACCGTTGCACTGCTTATCTCGAAATCGGACTCTTGTTTCCATCAATGATGGATATTTTTCCCAAGCCGTTTTTTCTTTCAGCCCGGCTAATTCTCCCGGATTTATAGGTGGTAATGACTCTACAACACTATAAGTTAATCCCAAGTGCTCTGCTATTTTTTTAGCAGTTAATTCGGATCTCTTTCTTGGGCTAGTAAAGGGTGTTGAAATCGATGACGCAATTTTAACGTTATCCGACAAATTTTCAGTATGTTAGTAATTGAAAAAGCCTCTGTTTAGTTGTATCTTTCAAGCGCCTAAACAAAAAGGAAACAACACCACAGAGGCTTTATGCATACAAAAAATATCAGGCGAATCATCACAAAGCAATTGAAAAAGAGTTTTCCGAACTGGAAAAAGATGACAAGGAAGTCCAAAAAAGAGCTGACAAAGCAAATCATGATGGAAGTTTTGGATAATTATGATTATTCTCAAACCTTGGACATCCCCATCGAAGAACTCATAGGAGTTGAAGATCAGGCCCCCTCAGCAGAGATTCGTAGCCTTCCTGAGATGGCGTCCTACATTGAAAATTTTCATTCCGACAACCTGTTTCATTTTGACACCCTGAAAAAGCCATACCCTGAAATTGTAGACCCGGAATTGCAGTTTGTTGACCAACTTATAGACAACCAGATTATCAACAGCTTGATTGCGCCTGACGGATATTCCGCTGTGCACAGGGATATTCAACCCTACCAGTTATTTCGGATGGAGCTTTTAAAAATAATCAAATACCCTGAAATCAGTTACAGGAAATTTTGCAGCGATGAATATTTTGGCAGGGAACGAAAGCAAAACAGGCGTTTTGTGAGACTGCCTTTAAATACCAAACACCAGGCAGATCATACTGAATTGTGTCACTTCCGGCGTGGCCTGAATTTCAAACAATTGATGAATGTCCTGGTATATTTCCTCCATCATTTTTATAAATCAGGCTGTCTGGAGAGTGCCGTTATCCATGGTGTTGATTCCAGTGAACTGCCGTCTGAAATCAATTACCCCCTTTGCACAATTCAGGTCAAAGGCAAAAAAATACGAATGTATTCCGATCCGGACTGTGATTGTGGAAAACGCCGGAATAAAAGGGATAAATCGTATTACGTCATTGGCTACCGGCTTCACACCCTAACAGCCATCAACCCATCGACAGGCCATAGTTTTCCATTGGTATCCCTAATCGGGGCGGCAAATCATCATGACAGCCTGTTTTTAAAACCGTTGATCAAGCTTGCTCAAACATTGGGTATTGATATCAAATTGATAACCGCCGACCAGGCTTATCACGATAGTGATGGTTCGGTTCTCAACGAAACCGGTGTCTATGTCGTCACCCCTGCATCGGAGAAAGCCAAACTTCCTGACAACGTTTTGGAATCGCCATTAAGGGTTGCCTGTAATGATTCTTGTGAGATTCCAATGCAGTTTTTGGGATCGACACCGGAAGGCCACGAATTTGGATGTGATGCCGTTCCGGGTGAGTGTGCGTTTGAATCAAATTGTTCAAAATCAAGGATCGTTGATTTTGACAGCGGCTATTTTCAACCAATGCCGATTTTTCATAGCGGATCTCAAGACGCAATCGAGATCCGGAAAAACTGTGAAAGGCCCTTTAATCTGATGAAAAAAAGAGAAGGCCTCGAACAAACACGGGTAAGAAGCCAGCATGGTGTGATTGTCCGATCAACTCTGACGACTATCGTAACATTGTTGATTGAAATGGCCGGAACAAGGCATAAACCAATGAAAAAAGAAGATGGGCAAAAGGAGTTGTTTGCTGCCACAGGATGAATTGAACGTTCAATGCGGGATTTTTTCTGAGCCGATTGATCGGTCGCTATTGGTATATCTGAATACAACAAAGGCCGCCGTCTGAAATAGATTTTATGCGGTAAAAAACAAAACCAGATATTGCTACGGTAAAAGCCGGACAATCTGACATTGGAAAAAAGAATTACAAACGCGTGGGGCACCTATAACGAAACAGAAATTTGAACGGTTTCAACACCCTTTAGTATAAATAACAGAACCACTTCTCCAATATTTATCTAAAAACGTACATAGATGTGATAATTGTTTTTTCCCTTCTCCAGTAAGAGTGTCATTTGAATCCATGGAATCAAATTTATTATCAATATTTTTTTTGGTTTCACAATGTCGGATAATTAAAATTCTCATTTTGAAATCCTTTGTTACATTACATGACAATCGAGTTATACCAGTGACACTCCCTGAACGTTACGATAAGCATGCGACCACGCAGCAAAAAAAATCCCTCGATGCCAGCTCCAGCTTCATCTTATTTGTTGGCGAACCCGATTTATCGGGAGAGCCTTGCACGATGTCTGTCCCTTGGGTAAAAGCAATGAAACCCTCTCTGTCCGCCCCCGTGTGTCCACGTGAACGAGTCTGTAGAATAAGTCATTTTTAGGCGGTAGTCATTTGCCGCTATGAAATTATTCTCAGCCTCTTGTTTTTTATTATTCTATGTTAATTCTGTCGTTAAAATCGATTACGCTATTGTAACTGTCTCTTAAGACCGCAATATCAGCCTCTGATAAAGAGAGATCTGTTCCCCCATGCCCTTCCTTTATGTGGCTGGGATCGAACCATACCGATGTATCTTTTTCAAATTATGCAAAGCGCAGAACAGCAGCCATTGACAATTAACCTTGATTTTCCCTCTCAAAGTGAACCTGTCCAACTTTATCGTATGCCGAATATGGCCAAACACCGGTTCTACTGTCCCGAGCCGCTTGGAATAAATCATCCGACCCAAGGCGGAGTCGATTTTTTGTTTCATCCTTTCCGTGGCTGTGTCCGGGGCATCTTTGTTCTTTGTCCCGCTATGAAAATATGCCACCGATCTCTTGGGAGATCTGTCTGGATGACGAAGGCATTTTGATCTGAGCTTACAAGGGCCGCAAGCGGATTTAGGCGCCTTGAATCGCGTTACAAAATTGCCATGGGTATCGAAACCTCTGCCACTTCGGTAAAGCCGCTTTCCGGCCGGACACATGCAAAATTTAAAATCAGGATCAAAATAGAAGTCTTCTTTTGAATACAATTGGGATTTTTTCCGTTTTCCTGCGATCTCTTTACGATGCCTTTCTTTGTAGCGGTCATTATCTTTAAACCGGGGATCTCGTTTGCGGAACCGGTTATCGGCCACATAGGCGTCAATCCCTTCTTTAGCCAGCATATCCATATTGTCCTTGGTGTGAAATCCGCTGTCTGCTGTCAAAAGGGTCTTTTCAAAAACACTATCTTCCAGATTGCCCTTTGTGGATTCAATCATCGGTTTCAACAAATCCTGTTCTGGCCCTTTTCCATAGGCTTCGGCACCCACAATCACTTGATGTTTGCTGTCCACCATGGCCAGGCCGTTGTATCCCTGGATATAACCCTTTGATGATTTCATTTTGGCAGAATCGTTATCAGTGATGTTGGACTTTATGGGTTTGCCACCGGCACCCGGTTTATCATCATTGTCGTTTACCCATTCACGGATCTTTTTAATCTGCTTTTGAAGCGTTGCCATATACTTTGCATCGGACTCGATGATATTGTTTTTCTCTTCAATGTCATCGATTTGCCGGTGCTTTTCAATGATATGTTCTATGGCTTTTTCAAGTTTAAGGGCTTTTTTCTTAAAATCGGCCTTGGTGCCGCTCCATTCCTTTGAGGCATTGGAAGGCAGCTTACAGCCGTCCACAGCAAACATTTCCCTGCCGATCAGGTTCATCTCATCGCAGATAAGGATGATTTCTTGAAACAGAGCGACAGCCTCTTCATCCTGGCTGGAAACAAAATCAGCGATGGTCGTGAAATGAGGTCTTGTATGAGCGGACAGGGCCATGAAGATAATGTTTTCTTCGCAGCATTGGGAGATTTTCCGGCTGGATGTGATCCCCCTTGAATAAGCATAAAGAATTATTTTTAAAAGGATCCTGGGATCATAGGCAGGAGCCCCGGTATCATCGTTTTTATACCGTTTGTCGAAAACACTCAAATCCAGTTCATTGTCAATCAAATGACTGAGGGTATATTCGAATGTGCCCGGCAGGATCTGTCTGTCAAAATAGACCGGAAGGAAAACACCTTGATCGTATGAATAGTCTTTATATTTGGCCATTTTTTACTCTTGTCTGGTCTGCGGTTTTTCTATCTGTTTTGAAGAAAAATCTAGCACAAATTGATAAGAATCTCCAGTGCTTTCAGGCTTTTTCTACAGCCTCAACATTTAAGTTAAGCGGCTGCTGAACAGCCAAAAAAAAATCTTCAACGGTGATGCCCGACTTCAACTTAATTGTTAAATTAACCCGATTTCCGGTTCGATCTGGCACGATATTTTCCCTTGGGTAAAAGTAAGTTTTCTCTCCATCGTCCGCCCGAAGGGCTTAATTTAACAAGTAATTGAGCGGTTGTCCGTTTATCCGTTTATTATCTGACTGCTAACCGCATATCCTGAAAATTTTAATGATAACCAACCAAGTGAAGACCGCTTGGGCTAAACCCGAAAATCAACTTAATTGGAGATTAACCTTACTTCGGGTTTCATTACAAGCCCATCCTAAAAATTCAATTTTATACATGGTTGAATTTGTTATAAAATCTGATTTGCCAGCAATCAGTAATCCAAGGTCAATATCCGCCCCTTTGTAAAAGAGAAGAAAAGCTTTTTATCTGCGATCTGGATGCCATCGGCTAAATCGTCTTTGCTTTTTCCTGCCGCTTTTAGACATCCGGGGCAAGCCATGAGGATCACTTTTTTGGCTTTAAGAGCTGTCAAAGATTCCTTTGACGAAGGAAAATGTGAAAAAGTAATGTTTTCTGAATCCGATAGAACCGCATTAACTGCTTTGATGTCGAAGTAAACGAGAACATCGTGATCAACGGCCATCATGTTTGCCATATTCAGAGCCATCAATAAACGGTGGGGATCATCTTTGCCGTGACTGATATGAAGGAGTACTCCATCCCTATACGATTCTGCTAGTGCCTCACTAATCACGCCAATTACCAGCATTCCGGTTAAAAGGACTGCCGCCACAAGTACAGAAATTCTTTTCATTTTGGTTCTCCTTTTTTTGAGGGATTGATGAATAAATAATTAAATGGGTTCGAATATCATGAATAGCCGAATATTTTATAATACTCAACTGAATTGAAGGTTAAACATCCCTTGCCGAAAAAATCAACTATCAGTTTAAATATATTAACATGGCAATTAAATAGCCGATTATTTAGCAGAGATTATTTTAACAAATGTACTGTTTATAGCTATTCTCAGTGCTATCCTTGTTAAAGTGTTCATGTATTTATTTGCCGGAGTAATATTATAGTCCTGCCGTTCACTAAAATTATGACTATAGATTTTATCCAAATGGCCTGACAGCCATGATGTATGGATCGTATTTTGTCCGGGGCCGGCTATCCTAACCCGAAGAGGAAGTTGATACCGGCGTCTTGGCCACATCGCTTTCCGGTGAAGCGTTGCTGCCGTTGTTTGCCGCCGGCATGGGCTGGCCGTATCCCCCGACCACCTGCTGAGCCACCCCGATAACCATAAAGGCATCCGGATCCACCGTGGCGATGGCATATTTCAAATCCGCCACCCGGGAACGGAGTACCGTACAGAACACCATGGTCCTGGGATTTCTTGAATAGCCGCCCTCAATGGGCCAGAGGGTAACCCCCCGTCGAAGTTGATGAAGAATGGCCCACCGGACATCATCAGGCCTTTGAGTTACGATGGTGGCGGTTCGAACCTGGGAAATCCCCTCCAGAATAAAATCGGAGAACACGCCGCACAGCACCAGGGTCAGGGTTGCCAGCAGCGCCACTTCCCAGTTGAAGATGATACCGGCTATCAGGATAATGGTGCCGTCAGTAAATAAATAGCATTGGGACATGGGATATCCCAGACGCTCATAGATGATCCGGGCCGGAATGGAAGAACCACCGGCCGTACCCCCGGCCCGGTAGACCATCCCTATACCGATGCCGAAAAGTACCCCGGCATAGATGGAGGCCAGAAGCATATCCCCGGTAATTGGCCAGGTGGCGTTGAGCTGTGGCAGGTAATGGTTGAAAAGATCCGTCCCCAGTGAGAAGCAGATCACCGACATTACAGTGGAATAGACAAACCGCCATCTCCCCAGGTAGAAAAAACCGAGAACCACAAGCGGGATATTTAGGGCAAGAACGGTCAATCCTACCGGGAATCCGGTGAAATGGTTGAGAATAATGCCCACACCGGAGATACCGCCGGCCGCCAGATTAAAAGGAACCTGAAAGAGTACGAATCCGAGGGCCGCCACCAGGCTGCCCACCACAATCTGAGACTGTCGCCAGATGAACCGCCACGCGGCAGCGACTCGAGGCTGTCTGAATTTTTCCTTAATTTTTTCAGGTACACGCGAACGTCTGCGGTTTTTCGAAAATTCATTATTGACTTGAGCAAAGGCCATGGCAAGGATCCTTGTTCAGAAGTTTGTTAGATATTTTTGAGAGACGAAACCTACCATAAATTCAATAGAGCGGCAAACGATAGTTTCCGCTGGGGCTTTGCAATAAATGAAAATTGAATGGGAACAGGGAAGAGTTCTGACCGGGAAGGGGATCCGGGGCATCGTCGTGATTGGCAGCCTGATCTCCAGCTTGCAGACATTTTTTATCAGAAAGCTGATGAGTTGGAAAAAGCCTTTAATGATAGACACAGCTATCGCTTTCTAAAACGGCGAAACTGCCCCAGACGGTCTAATATGTTGCGTTCCCATGATTTGTCTCCATCGGTCACTATTTTGCTTTTTTGGGAAGATATAATAGTTGTGTTTCTATCTCCTCTTCCAGAGCTGAATCCAATAATAAATTTGAGTGTATCACTATGGGGATCTATATGATTTTTTTGAGTTACCCACCGAAAGAGAACAGACCAGAAAAAGCAGGATATGAAACATAAAACCAAATAATAAATAATAGCAAAATTAAATTCATTCATACGATAAGCGATAAATGCAACCAAAAGAGTGCACATTACAGCAGCTATAATTGGGTTTTTTTTCCCGATGAATGCGGATAGAAAAAAAGTAACAAAAACTACGGAAAAGAAGTTGATATATTGAACGTCCATAATTAGTCCTTCGATATCAATGGGTTTCTATTTCAATAGTCTGTAAGATTAGAATGATCATTCTTAAACAAGAGTGGGGTATATTATATTATAATTTAATGATAATCTCAACTTTCGTTAAAAAACGTGAAGCTATAAAGCGGGCAATCCTAGTATACAGACTCAGCTCTTTGAATAAAATCCCCACACCATATGTTATGACTGATCCCAGGCCATAAAAACCCATATAGTCCATTCTCATGACAGCCGGGGAATATCAAAAATCAAATTTATATTCTCCCTATTTTTAAAAGAGATACCATGAGACATCCGTCGTTTACTTTCAGCCGAGGGTATGCCATATTTCTTAAGGTTATTTGTACAAAAAGGACCTCCACACTTGAAGGGTAAGGGCATTGGGAAAAATGGAAGGGGCTCTCCCTTTTTTCCGGCGGCGGTCCTGAAATGGAATGAAGAAGTTGATCCTAAGGATATATCATGAAGATTCAGGTTATTAAAAGTATAGTGCAAGGGGGAAAGGCGTTGTTTCTTTTCCTCTTTTGTCTTTTTGCTCTTTCGTTTTCCGCCCAGGCGGAGGAACTTCCGGACGGGCTCTACGCCCGGTTTGAAACCACCAAGGGGATGATCCTGGCCAAGCTTTTTTATAAGGAGGTTCCCTTGACCGTGATCAATTTTGCCGGTCTGGCTGAAGGAACCAAAGACTCCAATCAGGCACCCGGGAAAAAGTTCTATGACGGTCTGAGCTTTCACCGGGTGATTCCCGATTTCATGATCCAGGGGGGAGATCCCGAAGGAACGGGCAGGGGAGGGCCGGGCTACCGATTCCCCGATGAATTTCATCCCTCATTGAAGCATGACTCTCCGGGCATCCTGTCCATGGCCAATTCCGGCCCCAATACCAATGGAAGCCAGTTCTTCATCACCCATAAGGCCACCCCGTGGCTCGATTTTAAGCATGCGGTATTCGGAAAGGTGGTCAAGGGGCAGAACGTGGTGGATGCCATTCAAAAGAGGGACAGGATCATCCATTTGACCATTCTCAGGAAGGGAAAGGAAGCAGAAGCGTTTAAGACGGATCAGGCTTCTTTTGACGCCATTATCCGGGAACGGAAACAGGAAAAGATGGCCCGCCGGGAAAAGGATCTTGCCGCATTCAAGGAAAAGATGAGGGCCAAATACCCCGATGCCGTGTCCGTGGATCCGGGGCTCCTTTACGTGGTTCTTAAGCCGGGAACCGGTGCAGGGGTGAAAAAGGGGGGCCGGGCCAGCGTTCATTATACCGGACTTTTGGAAAACGGGAAAAAATTCGACAGCTCCCGGGACCGGGGAACCCCGTTCCAGTTCAACCTGGGAAAAGGGGAGGTGATCCGGGGCTGGGATCTGGGGATCGCCGGCATGAAAAAGGGAGAGCAGCGCCGGCTGATCATTCCCTATCCCCTGGCCTATGGAGAATCCGGATATCCCGGAGTGATTCCGCCCAGGGCGACTCTGATCTTTGACGTGGAGCTGGTCGACTTACAATAGTTTCGGTCAGGGCAGGCGCATCTTCCCCATATCCCTGAGAATTCTTCGCTGGCGGTCTTTTACGTGGGCGCTGGGATGGGTAACCGACCATTTGTGGGGGCTGGGAAGAACCGCCGCCATCAGGGCGGCCTGGCTGCGGCTGAGTCCTCCGGCATCGGTTGAGAAATATTTCCTGGCCCCGGCCTGGGCTCCGACCACGCCGGTGCCCCAGTCCACCGTGTTTAAATAGATCTCCAGGATCCTTTTTTTATCCCAGAATAATTCCATGAGAAGGGTGTACCAGGCTTCGGCCATCTTTCGCAGGGGATTCCTCGAGGCCGGAAGAAACAGGGACCGGGCCGCCTGCATGGTAATGGTGGATGCCCCCCGGAAGGTCTGCTTTTCCACCATATCCCTGATGACGATTTTTATTTCCTGGAAGTCAAATCCGTTATGGATCAGGAACCTCTGGTCTTCAGAGGCCATGACGGCCCTTTTGAGAGAGGGGGAAATCTCTTCAATGTCCTGCCAGACATAGACGGGTTTTACATACCGGGTTTCCCAGATTTCAAAGGAGAGCCTTTCCCAGATCATGTTCACGGTGACCGGGGGATTGAAATACCCGAAGAACAGGACCTGACAAAGAGAGAGAAGTACCAGAACCAGGACAAGCTTGAAAAGCATTTTCCAGATCCAGATGATGATCCCGGGTCTCTTTTTTTTCCCCACTGCCCCTTCCTTGATTTTCTGCTGTTCCGGATGGATAAACAATCCCGTCTTTTTTTTGTCCCAGGGTTCTACAAAGAATCAGACTCAATGTCAATCGGCCTGAACAGAAAGGGGTTCAGGATTTTTCAGGCAGTGAGCTCTTTGGCCCCGGCTTCCCGGATTTCCCGGATTTTTGCCAGTATCCTGTCATCCAGGGGGGGGACCTTATGGCTGTCCAGAATCTGGGCCAGCCGCTCCTGGATCCTTTGGGCCATATCCTTTTCCCCCTTGGCCTGCCATTTTTCATAGGGTTCCCGGGTCAGGAGCCGGGAGTTCCATACTGCATTCCGGCAATGGGCCAGGGTATGTCCATGGGCCAGGAAATGGCCTCCCGGTCCGATATCATCGATGACCTGGCGGGCAATGGTCTCCTGGTCCACCCGGATGCCCTCCATGAATTTCCGGGCCATTCCGATGGCTTCGTTGCCCAGGACCAGCTGGGCCGGGGAGCAGACCATGGCCTGGTCAAGGTATCCCACATCATGGATCAGGTTAAGGCCGGACAGGGCCTGGGTGATGATGGAGAACCCGCTTTCAAGGCCGGCCTGGGCATCCACGCTTTTTGAATCGCTGCATCCGGCATAGCCCCAGGTGGGAAGATCAAAGGACTGGGCCACTTCTGCCTGGGCGCATATCCCCAGGCTCATCTCCGGGTATCCCACCCCGAATACCCCCGAGGACATGTTCAGGATCTGGACATTTCCGGAGAGGCAGACCGGGCAACCCGGCTGCCGAAGCTGGGCCAGAACCAGGCACATGAGGGATTCCGCCGTGATCAGAGTGATCACCCCGGCCATGGTCATGGGGCCTGTGGCCCCCATCTGGACAGCGGGTCCGGGGACCTGGGGAATGAAATGATCGGCCGCGGCAAAGATCCGGTCAATGGTTTCTTCGGGCTGGACCAGGGGGGAGATGGGCTCGGGATAGAGGGCCAAAAAGGGCTTTTGCCTTAAGTTGTCCATGCCGCCGGCAACCTCGGCCGCCATTTCCAGAACCAGTTCCGTTCCCCTGCCCGAGTACCCGATAAATACGATGGGTTTTATCGTATTGGTGACCACGGCTTCGAATTCATAGAGATCCGCGGCAATGGAGGGGACATCCTGGGATGAGCCCATGGGCATGACCCAGTCGATGTGCTCACAGGCATCGGCCACCCTGGCTCCGATGCCGATATCTTCCACGGTTGTGGGATGGATTTCACCGGTCCGGGCATCCTTGGTCCGGGGGCTTCCCGTGGAGGTTCCGTAATAGCTTTTCCGGCCTTCCACCTCCAGGGCCCGGTTCCCGTTGCGGTCGTAAAGGGTAAATCCGTTGGGGGCCGTTGCCAGGCACTGCTTGACGATGAACTCGGGAACCCTTACCCGCTCGCCCTTTACAACGGCTCCGGCCTTTTTGAGCATCTTTCTTGCCCCGGCATGGAGAACCTTGAACCCCGTGCTGTACATGAGGTCAAAGGCGGCCCGTCGGATCTCGTATATCTGGTCCTGGGTTAGGATTTTAAGAAAGGGCTGGCCTGCCTGGATGGATCCCGAGTTGATCATGTTCCCTCCTGAAATTGAAAGTTTTTAAACGGATCTTAGAAAGTAATAGCCCTTGTTTTTTTTAAATGTCAAGGATGTATTTGGGTTTAATATATTTTATAGCATTGTTTTTTGTGCTATGCATAAATTTTTTATGAATATGGTTTGTTGATCAAGACCGGATTCCGGTCCGGGTGCAGGCGGTCTCGGATCAGGAATGAATGTTCTTGTTTTCCGGGTCCAGTTGGGAGGCCGCCACAACCCGGTTCCGGCCCAGGTGCTTGGCCCGGTAAAGGGCTCTGTCCGACTTCTTCAGGGCATCTTCAATCTTGGTATCTTCTTCATTGAGTTCGGCGATGCCGATGCTCACGGTAAACTGGAAGGATTGTCCGTCCTCGCTCACAACCGCCCGGGACAATTTTTTCCTCAACCTTTCCGCCACCTGGAATCCTTTTTTCTCTTTTGTTTCCACAAGCACGGCTGAGAATTCTTCCCCTCCGACCCTTCCGAAAAGATCATTCTCCCTGAGAACGGTGAGACAGATCTCGGTCAGCAATTTCAGGGCCAGATCTCCCATGTGGTGGCCGAAGGTATCGTTGATGTCCTTGAAATGATCAATGTCGATCATCAGGGTGGAAAGAGGATGGTTGTACCTTTTGCAACGGGCCAGTTCGGTTTCGGCCTGTTCCATGAAGCTGCGCCGGTTATTGGCCCCTGTCAGGGGATCGGTCAGGGCCAGGATCCGGATCTCCTCTTCCATCTGCTTGAGATCCGTAATGTCCCAGTTGACCCCGATCATTCTGATTACGAGGCCGTTGTCATTGAACTGGGGAAGGGCCGCCCCCCGGATGTTCCGTACGGTCTTGTTGGGCCGGATGATCCTGAACTCTCCGTTAAAACGGCCGCCTTCCCTGGCGGCCCGGTCCAGGGCCTGGATTGTTTCCTGAGTATCCTCCGGATGGATCCTCCTTTTCCAGTCCTGAAAAGATCCGCTGAAATCCCGGCCTTTGATCTTGTAGATGTCCATCATCCGGCTGTCCCAGACCATTTTATTCTTTTTGACATCCCACTCCCACACACCGATTCCGCCGGCAGCCGTGGCCAGGGTGAGGCGGTCCGAGACCTCCTGAAGGGTTTCCCGGGTCCTTACCCGGTCTGATATGTCGGTACAGACCAGGGCAATGGTATCAATTTCATTTTTCCGGTTATAGATGGGAGACAGGCCCTGGTCCGTCCATATCTTCATCTTATCCTTTCCCTGCATCAGACGGTCTGCCCGGTTGGATTTGATCTCGCCCCCGGAGAACTCCTGGAGCACTGCCCTGGCATCACCCATGAATTCCGGAGCCAGCAGCTTTAAATAGTTCTGACCGATCAGGGAATCCGAGTCCTGGAATCCGAGCATCTGGGTAAAAAAGGCATTGGCGTTCCGGACAATCCCGGTTTTGTCCAGCAGGGCAATTCCGCATCCCATATTGTCAAAGAGTCCCCTGAACAGGGCCTCACTTTTTGACAGGGCCTTTTCCATAAGACGTCTGTCCGTAAGATCCATGTGGGTTCCCACCATTCTCACCGGCCTGCCAAAACCGTCCCTGGCAACCAGTTTGCCCCGGCTCAGAATCCATTTCCACTGGCCGGTTTTGGTTTTGAGACGGAAATCCACCTGAAAGGACTTGCCCAGATCGTGGCTTCGGTCAATCAGGCTTTCCACCCGCTCCAGATCATCGGGGTGGACAAGGCTTTGCCAGGCCTCCCGGGTGGGCGGGAATTCACCCGGATCATATCCCAGCATGGTGTAGTATCTGGGACTGAAAAAGGATTTTTTCCTGTTGATATTCCAGTCCCATATGGCGTCGCTGGTGGCCTCCAAAGCCAGGGCCAGCCTTTCTTCATTTAATTTAAGGGCTTCCTGTGCCCGGGTCTGTTCGGTGATATCGGTAACCACCACCACGCTGCCTTCAAATTTTCCGGATAGATCCAGCATGCCCGAACGGATCACCCGGAAGACTTTGGGTCGGTTGTCAATCCGGATTTTGATTTCAAGGGGTTCAGGCCGGAGGCCTGGACTGGCGGGCGGAGAAAAAACCGGGCTGAGCCATGGCAGCAAAGTCTCCAGGACGGTTCCCTTGAATCTTCCCGGATCTCCATGCCCGGGGATTTTTCCCGCTTTGATCAGGTCCGTACCGGCCGGATTGATGTTCTGGATCATCCCCTGGGCATCGACCAGAAAGACCGGATCGGAAAGGCTTTTAAACAGGGTCAGGTATCTGTTCTTGTCATTGGTCAGATCCCTGTTGGTCTTCTGGAGCTCGTCAATGATCCGGTCTTCGGGAACTTTGTTCCATTCGGCGCACAGGGCCAGTTCAAAAAGGTCAAAGCAGCGGACAATGAAGAGGTCGCACCGGTACCTGGTTTCATGATCTTTGATTTTTTTCCGGATCAGGTCCTGATAGGTCTGGCGGTAGTACTTTAAGAGTCCCAGAAACATCTCAAGGCGGATCCCCCTTTTCCGGTGGCGGCCGGCTTCAATAATCCCGAACCGGGCAATGGGATTTTCTGTATAGGTGTCGTCCGGGGAAAATTCGGGGAGCCGGTCGCCCAGAAGATCAATGGCCTGGATAACGGCTTGGGACAGGCCTGAAATGGAAAGTTGCCAGGCGTTGATAAGGGGGGAAGAATACCGGGTATATCCCTGTTGCTTGGCATAGTCCAGGATCTTTTCCATGAGCCATTGTTCATGGGAAATCAATAGATTTTTTAATTCGTCCAAACGAAAAAAATTCCCGGTTGCGGCAGGACTTGCCTGATTTGTCATCGCCATTCAACCCGAACGGCTTGTTAAATTGCCTTTGTATTCCTTTCAATATCTCGTTTTGGACGATTTAAGTCAAGCAAAGAATCCTGGGATCCCATCCTGATCCGGGCTGGGTGGAACATAATTGTACCCTCTTTTTTCCTAAATTTAAATTGGACAGGGAGGGGGTAAAATTGTATGTAAGAGTCTATTTGAAAACGGAGATGAAAAATTTGTCGGAAAAATTGGAAAATAGAATCGGGAAGGCCTTTCTGAGCGCCATTCCCGAGCCGTTTTTTATATTTGATGAAAACGGGGTCTATGTCAAAGTCTTTGGCGGGGCAGACATGGAAAAGTACCATGACGGAACCCATCTGACCGGCAGGCAGATACATGAGGTCATGGATAGTGAACTGGCCGATCTATACCTGTCCCAGATTCAAAAAGCCATCCGGTCCGAAAAGGTTTTAAATTACGTTTATCAATTGTCAGCCAAGGACATCAAAGGTTCTGAAACCTTACCCGGACCCGAGGGACCCCAGTGGTTTGAGGCACATATCTCTCCCCTGGAGAAGATGGAAGGCCTGCCCCGCATGGTGATCTGGATCGCCTTCAATATTACAGAATCCGTGGAAACCCTTAAAGAGAAAGAGGCCTTGATTCTGGATTTGAAAAAGGCAAACAAAGAGATAAAATCCCTGAGGGGAATCCTGCCCATCTGCGCCAGATGCAAAAAGATCAGGGATGATGAGGGATATTGGAAGCAGATCGAAGGGTATATCCAAAAACACTCCCAGGCCTCTTTCAGCCACGGTCTCTGTCCCCGGTGCTCCGACGAACTCTATGAAGGACAGGCGTGGTATGCGAGGATGAAAGAGAAGAAAGCAAAAGCCGGTCCCGGGATCCAGGATCCGTCATAAAAAAAGGCCCTTCCCGTTATATCCGGGAAGGGCCCTTGTTTCTATACTGAATTAAAACATCTTTTCAACGGTTTCCATGGCCAGGCCGAATACCTTGTCATTGAACCGGGATTTCAGGGCCAGGGTCAGCATATCTTTGGTGACGGCGATATTCCTGGCAGCAATCAGACCCAGGGAAGCCAGGGCCCAGTCCTGTTTTTTGATCTTAAGTGCCTTGAAATCGATTTCCTCCACCCGGGCCGGGGTTTCGGGAATGGTTACGGATTTTTCCTTGAGCACAAAGGTAGAGGGCGCAAGGGTCTGGAATATTTTTTTCCTCCGGGCCACGCCTTCATCGCTCAGGGCCAGGACAACCGTGGGGGATTCAATGCCGGTGTATCCGATTTCTTCGGGGGTAAGCAGAATCTCGGATACGGACTGCCCCCGGAGAACGGTGATGTTGTAGTCGTTTTTTATGGATGCGTTCATGCCTGCTGAAATGCCGGCATGGCAAACAATATCCCCGGCCGTAACAATTCGCATGCCCGCAGACCCCAGGATGACGATTTCCTGGCGTCCGGGATCGGGCAGATCAAACTGGGATTCAATCACCAGGGGTTCGGGGAATCTGGATTCCTTTTTGGCCAGTTCCCGGTAGAGCTCTCCGTATTCAGGACGCTGGTTTTCCTCAACCACGCCCCCCGGGACAGGGTTCTTTTCGATCATCTGGTCAATGGATTTTACGGTGAGCTGGTTTCTCTTGGTATACCTTCCCGTACACAGTCCCAGGGTCTCCACAAGGGAAAATCCCTTGTGCTGCATGGCCTTTACCAGTTCTTCAGGCAGTTTGGGGTCATGTCCCGAGCACTTGGATATATAGGTGGCCCCTGCGCTTTTTGCCACGGAGCAGATGTCAATGGGGATCTCGGCCCGGTTCAGGAATTCCGATCCCACCACGGCGTCATTGGGGGTGGTGGCCGAGTACTGGCCCCCGGTCATGCCGAAGTTGAAGTTGTTGAGAACGATCAGGGTAAGGTCCAGGTTTTTCCGGCAGGCGGAAAGCACGTGGGCGCCTCCTATGCCCAAGCCTCCGTCTCCCATGGTCACAATCACGTTGAGGCTGGGATCGGCCAGTTTCAGACCGGCGGCATAGGTCAGGGCCCGGCCGTGAACTCCGTGGAGGGCGTGGACGTTGAAAAAGGTGTCAAACAGGCCGGAACATCCGATGTCGGTGACAATGGCGATTTTGTCGGCCTCAAGCCCCATGTTTGAAAAGGCCTTGTCCAGACCCTTGGTGATCCGTTCATGGGTGCATCCGGGACAGAAAACAGGGGGCCGGTCTTGATTTATAAAACTAGTCATTTTCAATCACCTCCATAATCCGGGACGGCGGAATCAGAATTCCGTTCATCTGGCCGTAAAAATCAATCTCTTTTCCGCACAGAACCCGCCGTATTTCATTGACGTACTGGCCCAGGTTCATTTCGATGACCACGATGCGTTTGAACCTGGCCGCCTTTTCCAGAAGGACCTGTTCGGGAACCGGCCACAGGGTCTTTAAAGAGAGCCAGGATACGGGTTTTGCCTTTTCGGCCAGGGCCTTGGCCGCGTCGGCAACCGCCCGGGAGGTGATCCCGTAGGAGATCACCAGGGTGTCCGTGCCGGGGATGAGATTTTCCTCGTACAGGGATATCCTTTCCCGGGCCGAGTGGATCTTGGTTCTCAGCCGCTGCTGGGTGGCTGTGATCACTTCGGGATCAATGGTGATATAGCCGTCGGGCCCGTGGGTGGAAGAGGTCTGCCTGACCAGGATTTTACCGCCCATGGGGGCAAAGTCCGGGGCCTTGTCCGGCTCTGCTTCAAAGGGGAGATATTTTTCCCCGGAAAAGATCTTTCTCTCCTTCAGGGGAGGAAGGGTCAGTCCGTCCAGGTCAAAACTCTCCTTGGTCATCCCGATTTCCTTATTGGATGCGATGAAGACCGGGCACCTGAACTCCTCGGCATAGTTGAATGCATGCACGGTGAGTTCATAACAGTCCCGGACATCTTTCGGGGCCAGAACAATCACCGGGACCCCGGAGGTGGAGCCCCACCTGAGAAACTGGATGTCTGAATCCGCTGCCCGGGTGGCCGATCCCGTGGAAGGTCCCAGGCGCTGGACATCGGCGATGACCAGGGGGATTTCACTGCCGATGGCAAATGATATATGCTCGCTGTAAAGACTGATGCCGGGGGCGGATGTGGCCGTCAATGCCTTTTTCCCGGCCATGGATGCCCCGATGCAGTATCCCATGGAGGCGATTTCGTCTTCTCCCTGGATACAGATTCCACCCTTGGGGGGCAGCATTTTGAGCATGCTGCTGAATATGGTGGTGGCCGGTGTAATGGGGTAGCCGGCAAAAAAATTGCAGCCTGCGGCCACGGCTCCCCGGGCCACGGCTTCATTGCCTTCCATAAATGTTAAAGCCATTTGTATCTCTCCTTGCTGAATTCCCTAACTTCAAATTAAATATTTGATCATAAATATGATTAAATATATGAACTCATATCCTCTGAACCCGGTTATGTCAAGCAATAAGTGAACGGGAATCCCCAAGAAAAAAGGTTGAAAATCCATAAATTTTATTTGATTTTGGAATAATCTTGGTATAAGGATAATCCTATGAAAACACAAAAAAAACAAATGGCCGGGAAAACCAAGGAGGATTTCACCCAGGAGGCCTATATGGGTATCCGGCGGATGTTTTTTCTCAATGAGATCATTCCGGGCCAGAAGATATCCTACGGGGATCTGGCCAAGCGGCTCAACATGAGCACCACCCCGGTGATCCAGGCCCTCAAACGCCTTGAGTTCCAGGGGCTGGTCAGGCACGAACCCAACCGGGGATACTATACGGAAAACATCAGCCTTGGGGAAATCACCGAGATCTATGAGTTCAGGGAACTTATAGAGGTCTCCCTGCTGCCCCGGACCATTGCATCCATAGGAAAACGGGGGCTGAAAAAATTGAAAAAAGCCCTGGATACCCATTTGGAGGCGGTGCGGGATATCTATCTCAAGGACCGTCTTTTAAAAGATATGGAGTTTCACCTGCTCCTGGCCGAACTCTCCGGGGCCGGGATTCAGTTCAATACCCTCAAGTTTTTATTTGATCTGCTCTATCTGAAATACCGGGGAAACATTCTATTTGTCACCCCCATGGAGACCGTGGACTCCGAGCATATCAAACTCTACGATTATATCGCGGAAAAGAATGTTCAAGGGGCCCAGAAGATCCTGGCCAATCATATTTCCAATGTGAAAAAGCACGCCATCCTGAGTATTGAGCGGATGGACAGGGAGAAAAACATCAAAACAATTTGATGCGTGAACGATAATTCACCCATCTGCGGCGTTGCTGCGGAACTTTAAGATCCTCACTTACTTCAGTACGCTCCGGTCTTAAAATTCCTTGCGCCTTGCATATGGGTAAATTTTCATCCAAACCTTTTCTGGCAGGTGGATTGCGGTTCCCGCCTTTCATCGTTTCTGAAAAATCATTCAGTTTTGTTCAAGTTCAAGGCGGAGAAAAATTTTAACCGGAGGCATACGTAATCGTATTCTGGGGATTAAAATTTTTCTCCAACGCCGAAATCGGTCAAAAGGGGATGGTTTTGCGAAAGCTATGCATAGACCACCCGGGTTTCGGTCTCAATATCCGGATGAAGCTGGTTCTTGACGGCACATCCAGCCATGGCCTTGATAACGGGTTTGATATACTTTTCCGGGAAATCCTGACCCACATGAAGGGTGATCTCAATCCTGTGGAGGAGCTTCTGCTTTTCCTTGAAAAAGACCTCCAGAATCAGTTTCATGTCTGAGGTGTCTATTTTCCTGCTGTCACAGAAGACCTTGGCATAGATTCCGGCGCAGGAGCCAAGGGAGGCCAGAAACAGGGCAAAAGGCTCAGGCGCGGTTTCATCTCCTCCGTTTTGTTTGGATTGATCTGTTTGAATCAAAAAATTTTTGAATTTAATGTCAATTTTCTTGTTTTCGGGAAAGATAATTTCAAAGGGTTCCATTCTTCATTCCTTAATTTAGCTCCAGCCATTCAAACCAGATGGGATAATTTTCCTTATACCAGACCAGAATTGTTCTCAAGGTCTCCTGCTCCTCTTCGGAGATGGTGGCCTTGGGTATTTTTTCAAATTTGAGGACGACCTTGTCCCCGTAGTGCTCCAGCGCCTCTGTACACAGGGTCTGGAGTTCGTTTCGAATCCTTCCCGAGTCGGACACCTTCACGGCCCGGTGCATAAAATCTTCTCCCTTAAAGAACCGGTTGAGCAGGGGGGAGAACACCAGCTTGCTTTCCTCAAGGTTCTCCAGCAGCCGCAGGGCAAAGGTGATCCGCTTGTCCCCTTTCCGGGTGGCCATGCGGACGGTGATCTCATAGGTATCTTCTGAAATCCGGGTGACGCCCGGAGCCCCCGTATAGGGATCGGGAAGCATATACCCGGTGGCGGCCAGGGCCTTCCACTTTTTTTCCGAGATCAGGTCATCTGCGCAGATGGTCCGTTTCCGCAAAGGGATGCCCGCGTTCCTGGCCAGCAGGATACTCTCTCTATAACTTTCCACCAGGTCCGAATCAATTTCCCGGTTGAAAAGCTCCTTTTCAAGCCGGGATGAAAAATCAGGGGCCTCGGGATCCAGCTTCATGGAGGCGGCATCCCTGTCATAGGGCAGGTGAAATTTTGAAGAGAGGACGGCCAGGGATACATCCAGGTCCAGGACCGGCCCCAGACTGGCCGTCTGGATGGCTTCGGCCGAGCCGGCATACCCGTCCACCAGAAAGAGGTGGATCTGGTCCTTCTCGTCTGTCCAGGTGTTTATGGAATAGGTGGGGGCATAGGTTCCGGAATCGGTAAAGGGGGTAAACCCCGTGGGAAGCTCCCAGGCATCGTCCACCAGATGGGCCCCGGCATTTTCCCACTGCTCCCAGAGCGTGCGGATCCGCTGGCCCCTTCCCTTGCCCTTGAGGGTCCAGACATGGATGTTTTCCTCCCGGATTCCGGGATAGGTCTTTTTGATGGCCTCAACCACCAGCCCCCTGGGGGTGAAATAGTTGACCAGGACGGAATCCATGGCTGCGGTTTCCACCACCTCCCTGGGCAGGACCAGACTGCCCATATACCCTTCATACTGGTTGGTGATGGAAAGGGGCTGGTCAAAGAGGTGGAATACGGTCATGGGACCGGTTTCTTCCCCTTTGGCGAACCGGGAGGTATTCTCCAGGGTATCAATGGCCGCCCCCCAGACCGTGACGTCTTTTTTGGCGATGGCCCGCTTAAAGTCCTTCCATCGGTATCCCGGATCATTGATGAGCTTCAGGACACAGGCTTCAAGGAATTTGGCCACCCCCGGCCTGGCGTAGACCCTGCCGAACCCCAGAAGGGGATTGGCCCCCATTTCCGGGGTCTCCCCGGCCTTGGGCATGAGCCCTTCCCCCAGGCAGACCATGATGGCATGGTTCTCCGGCAGGGTTCGGGAAAGATACCAGAGGCTTTCGCTCATGGAGTAGGCAGAGATGGCGTCGGCATCCTTTTTCACCAGGTTAAGGTCTTTTTTCTCCATGCCGGCGCCCTGGCCGTAGCGGCCGAAAAGCCGGGTACCCAGGGCTGTGACCGCCGAGGTCATGGCCAGCATCTTTTCGGTCCTATCGTCTACGAATGAAATGGAACCGGCCAGATCGTCCCCGGCTTTTCCCCGTATCCACTCAATTTTCACATCCTCGAGCCATAGATGAAACCTGCCGAGAATCGGACGGGTATCAAAGGCCCACTGGGAGATCAGATTTTTCTGTTTCAGACTGGTCATGGTTTGCTCCCTTTATATGGGAATCAAGGTTTTACTTAAGTCCTTGCAAAAGTTTCAAATTAGTATCATTTACCGGGAAAACCTGTCAAGAATTAACCCGGAAGGGCAAAAGACATGAAGGTTTGGGTTGACAAAGTGTGGGGACCTGTCCTATCGGTATGCTAAAGCAGCAAACAGAATCATGAGGGATATCACTTTCTTCAACAGGGGAGAATCAGCAGGTGAAGATATCTGAACCCGGACGTTTAAAACCCTCACGAAATCCAGGATTTTTTGATCGGATGTACCACAGGTTTAATTCCCTGGAGATCCGGTTCAAGTTTCTCATCAGCTTTGCCATTATCTTTTTTCTGTCCATGCTGTTCTGCAATTTTTTTATCTATGTCTATGTGCGGGATAACATCGAGGAACAGATCGAAAGCGAGCTGACCAATACCACCCGGATGATCTACAACATGGTCAACACCTCGGTGAATGTCTCCATCAAAAACCACCTGAGGGCAGTGGCGGAAAAAAACCTGGACATTGTCCGCCGCCTTTACGAAAAGGCCAAGGCAGGAGAGATCAGCGAAGAAGAGGCCCAGAAAAGAGCCGCAGACGTGGTCCTCAGCCAGACCATCGGCAGTTCCGGGTATCTCTACTGCCTGGACAGCCAGGGCAAGGTGACGGTCCACCCCAGCACCACCCTGAGCGGTACCAATGTGGCTGATTTCGAGTTTGTCAAACAGATGACCACGGTCCGCCAGGGCTACCTGGAGTATGATTGGAAAAATCCCGAAGAGACCCTGGCCCGTCCCAAGGCCCTTTACATGTCCTATTTTGAACCCTGGGACTGGATCATCTCGGCCAGTGCCTACCGGTCCGAGTTCATCACCCTGGTCAATGTGGAAGATTTCAGGTCGAGTATCATGTCTTTGAAGTTCGGAGAATCCGGGTACGCCTATGTGATCGATAAAGATGCCAATGTCATCATCCATCCCGTTCTCCAGGGGGTCAACATATTTGAAGCCGAGGAACTGCCCAGCGAGCAGATGGCGGACATTCTGGCCCGGAAACGGGGCAAGGCGGTCTATTATTGGAAAAATCCGGGAGAGCCGAAAATCCGGCAGAAACTGGTAATGTTTGATTATATTCCCGAGTACCAGTGGATCGTGGCCTCATCTTCCTACCTGGATGAACTTTACAAGCCCCTTTCCACCATCCGGAACATGATTCTGAGCATTTCTGTTTTGTTTTTCGGGATTATGCTGATTACGACCATTGGCATCAGCCGGACCATTACCACACCCTTAAGGGAACTGATGGCCCGGTTCAATACGGTGACGGCAGGGGACTACTCCGCCCGGATGAAAAGCCGGTTTGATGACGAGGTCGGTCAGTTGACCCGGTACTTTAACCGGTTCATGGATCAGCTGGAAAACACCCATAAGAATCTCCAGGACCAGATCCGGGTCCGGCATATCGTGGAACAGGCAAGAAAGGAGAGTCAGGAGCGGTATTTCCTGCTCATGGAAGCGGCCCCGGATCCTATTGTCAACTACGATGTGGAGGGACGGGTGATCTATATCAATCCGGCCTTCACCCGGGTGTTCGGATGGGACCTGGAAGAGGTGACCGGAAGAAAAATGGATCATTTTGTTCCGGAAAATCACTGGGCCGAAACCCGGGAGATGATCCGGCTGGTCAGCTGCGGGGACGGGATCTTCAACGTGGAGACCCGGCGGTACTCCAAGCAGGGTTCCCTGGTGGATGTGAGCATCTCAGGGGCTGCGGCCCAGGACAGCCAGGGGGACCCTGCCGGCAGCATCATTATCCTCAGGGACATCACAAGGTCCAAGGACCTGGAAAAGCAACTCATGCAGGCCGGGGACCGGGAACGGCTCAACATCGGCCAGGATCTCCACGATGACCTCTGCCCCCATCTGATCGGGGTGGCCGGCCTGGCCGCCGTGCTCAAGACTGATCTGCAGGGCAGACAGGAGCCTTCGGCCGGCCTGGCCGAAAAGATCGGGGAACTCATGGAGGATGCCGTGGAAAAGACCCGGCAGCTGGCCCGGGGCCTCTGCCCGGTCCACCTGGTGGCCCACGGACTCCAGAACGCCCTGGAGGATATCGTCACGGGATTTGCCTATCACCCGGGAGTCCGGTTTGAATGCAAGGCAGACCCGGACGTGGATGTCCTGGACAACAGCCGGGCCACCCATCTCTTTCACATTGCCAGGGAAGCGGTGAATAACGCGGTTAAGCACTCAAAAGCCGGTCTGATCCGAATCTCTTTACAGGTGGAGAACAAGGGGACAGCATCGGAACGGATTCATCTCAAGATTCAGGACAACGGACAGGGCATTGACTGGAACAGAAAGGGCAACGGCATCGGGCTCAGGATCATGGAATACCGGGCCAAAATCATCGATGCCCAGTTTAACATGGATACCGATGCCCGGGGCACAAAGATACATATCTGCCTGGATCAGGCAGTTCAGGAAATCATCCCCGCCATCGGGGGATAGCAATCGGGGAATAACAAGGGAGGGCTCCATGACGGCAAAATCAACACCCCACAGGATTACCATCGTGGACGACCATCCCATCTTCTGCCTGGGCATGACCGAGCTGATCAACAAGGAGCCGGACCTCCTGGTGGCCCGGACCCTGGATACGGCGGACAAGGCCTGGGAAGCCGTTCAAAAGGACCTGCCCGATCTGATCATCGTTGACATTTCCCTTGCCGAGAGCAACGGAATTGACCTGGTGGAGGATATCAGCCGGGAATACCCGGACCTGCCCGTCCTGGTGCTTTCCATGTACGATGATTCCATGTACGCAGAGCGGGCTTTGCTGGCCGGGGCCCGGGGATATGTGATGAAACAGCGGGCCATCAGCCAGGTGGTGGAGGCCATCCGCCAGGTCCTGGCCGGAAACGTATATGCCAGCGACAGGATCAAGGAAAAAATGATCAACCGGATGATCAACCGGAAATCCCCCAAAACCGGTTTCAGCCTGGATGATCTGACCAACCGGGAGCTTGAGGTTTTCCGGCTTATCGGAGAAGGCCTGGATTCCAGGGAAATCGCAAGACGGCTCAACCTGAGCATGAAAACCATCAGCACCCACCGGGAAAACATCAAAGGAAAACTCGGCCTTAAGCATTATACCGAACTGGTGAAAGCCGCAGTCGACTGTGTCCACGAGATGAAAAAATAATCTGCTTCCTGACGGTATAGGTCCTAAGCCTATACCGCCTCAGGCCATCGCCCACATCAATATCAGCTTGGGGCCGATTGCCCCTTACCTCTTTTGTTTTATAAATGATGTCAAGTACTTCCCATTTGTCGTCGTTAATTCAAACAAAAGGAGGAGCCAGCCATGCCGGACAAACTCGTCAATTACGATCTTCTCAGCCCCACCAATTTTCTTGCCAGAAGCGTCACTGTCTTCCCTGACAAGACCGCAGTGGTCTATGGCGGAACATCCTATACCTGGACCCAGTTCCAGGAGCGGGTGTTCCGCCTGGCCAACGCCCTGAAAGCCCGGGGGATAGGGCCCGGAGACAAGGTCGCCTTTGTCTGTCCCAATATTCCTCCCATGCTGGAGGCCCACTATGCCGTCCCCCTGCTGGGGGCAGCCCTGGTCAGCATCAACATCCGCCTGTCCGCCGGGGAAATCTCCTATATCATCAACCATTCCGATGCCAAGGCGGTTGTGGCGGACAATGAATTCGGAAAGGTCGTGGCTCAAATCGTGTCTGAGCTGACCCAGGTGGAGACCTTTGTCAATATCTGCGATATCGACGATTCAACCCCCCTGGACGGTCCGGACTATGAAAGCTTCCTGGCGGAGAGTTCGGCAGACCCCGTGGAACTGGCCATCACCGATGAAAGGGAAATCCTTTCCATCAACTATACATCCGGCACCACCGGCCGTCCCAAGGGAGTGATGTACCACCACAGGGGCGCCTATCTCAATGCCATCGGAGAACAGCTTGAATTTAAGACCCATTCCCAGAGCCGGTACCTCTGGACCCTGCCCATGTTCCACTGCAATGGCTGGTGCTTTACCTGGGGGATCACGGCCATGGGCGCCACCCATGTCTGCCTCAGAAAGGTGGAACCCAGGGAGATTTACCGGATTATCGAGGAAGAGGAAATCACCCATCTCTGCGCCGCACCCACCATCCTCATCGGCATGTCCGTCTATGCCAAGGAGTCCGGGATCAAGCTTTCCCACGGCCTGGAGATCATGACGGCCGGGGCCCCGCCGGCTCCCACGGTGATTCTGAACATGGAGAGCATCGGGGCGAATATCACCCAGACCTACGGCCTTACAGAGGTGTTCGGTCCCCACAGCGTCTGTCAGTGGCAGGAAAAATGGGATGATCTGGAACCCATGGCCAAGGCCGGGATCAAGGCCCGCCAGGGCATCCCCTATATTGTGGCCGAGCATATGGACGTGGTGGATCCCATGACCATGACGCCGGTCCCCAGGGACGGGGCCACCATGGGGGAAATCGTGATGCGGGGCAACAACGTGATGCTGGGGTATTACAAAGATGAGAAAGCCACTGCCGAGGCCTTCCAGGGGGGATGGTTCCACTCCGGGGATCTGGCCGTCATGCACCCGGACAACTATGCCCAGATCATGGACCGGAAAAAGGACATCATCATCAGCGGCGGGGAAAACATCTCCACCGTTGAGATCGAAAACGTCCTCTACACCCATCCCGATGTCCTGGAAGTGGCCGTGATTCCGGTGCCGGACCCCAAATGGGGAGAAGTGCCCAAGGCCTTTATCGTCCCCCACAACGGATGCGAGCCTGATCCGGATAAGATTATCTCCTTTTGCAAGGAGAACCTGGCAAGATTCAAGGCGCCCAAACATATTGAGTTCGGCCCTTTACCCAAGACCGCCACCGGAAAGATCCAGAAGTTCAAGCTCCGGGAAAAGGAGTGGGAAGGCCGCGACAGGATGGTGAATTGACGGGTAGAACGATAATCAATTGGTTACCTACAAATCAATAAGGAGAACATTATGTCCCTGTACAGACGCGTGGATGGTGAAGAACAACCTTTCTGGCCCCTGGGCCCATTTAAGATCCGCCTGCCCTTTATTCATTACCGGTGGGAATGGGTGGAGTTTATCCAGGCCCTGATTCTTTTTGTGGTCAGCCTGGCCATGATTCCCCTTTTGGAGAAGTACCTTGGCCTGCCCTATGAGATTGCCCTGGCCTATGTTTTTATCTGCGGTATCGGTTTTATGATGCCCGCCTTTCTGGGAACCCCCATGGTTCCGGGATGGATTACCCCGGCCATTCCCGTGGTTCTGCTCTACCTTGGGCAGTTTACCCCGGGACCCGAGGCCATAAAGGCCCTGGTGGCGCTCCAGCTTCTGGTGGCCGCCATTTTCCTTTTCCTGGGACTGACCCGGTTAAGTTCCAAGGTCGTGGCCAAGGTGCCGGATTCCATCAAGGCCGGTATCCTCCTGGGTGCCGGGGTTGCCGCCTACATGGGTGAGCTCAAGATGGGGGGCAGAATTCCCAAAACCCCCATTGCCATCGGTCTGGGCAGTCTGGTCTGTTTTTACATGCTCTTTTCCCTTTCCTTCTCCAGGATGAAAACCGAAAACCGTCTGGCAAAACTTCTGGGAAAATACGGGATGGTGCCTGCCATGATCGTGGCCATTGTCATCGGGATGCTGGTCAATGAGTATCCTGTTCCCGATATCCAATGGGGGATTACCATGCCCGCGTTCAGGGAGATGTGGGACTATCTTCCCTTCAGTGTAGGTTTTCCGGATGCGAATATGTTCATGAAAGCCATTCCCACGGCCATCATCGCATATATCATCGCCTTTGGGGACGTAATCGTAGGCACGGTATTGGTCAAGGCCAGCTGTGAAGAGAGCCGGCCTGACGAGCATGTGGATATTGATACGGACCGGATCCATATCGTCACGGGTATCCGGAACGTGATTCATTCCTTTTTCGCCCCTTACCCCGGCCTGGCCGGCCCCATATGGACTGCGGTCACGGCTACCGTGGCAGACCGCTACCGCCAGGGCAGGACCGCCATGGATTCGATGTTCAGCGGTGCAGGCACCTTCTGGATTTCAGGTTTCATTGCCCTGTTCATCCTTCCCCTGGTCAGTTTTTTTAAACCCTTTCTTCCCATCGGTCTTTCCCTGACCATGGTGGTCACGGGTTATCTGTGCATCATCACGGCCTTCAAGCAGATCAAGGAACCCCTGCAATTGGGGGTGGCCGGAACCATGGCCGTGGTCCTTGCCGTTCACGGGGCTGCCTGGGGACTCGGGGTCGGTGTTGTCCTTCATATCTTTTTGGAGAGCCGGCTGAGCATTTCCAAAAACGTGGAGGTGCCTGCTGAAAACTGATGGATAAATTCAGCGGCCGGGCAGGGGATTCTGCCCGGCCGGTGTTGAAATTTCCCGGGATTTTTTACTCATTCTCTCCTGGGTTGGGGGCCGGGGTCTTTTGCAGATTCCGGGCCCCATTTTTTTGGGCCTGGGTTTTTTTGCCCGACAGACCGGTAAGCGGAAGACCCTGTTCTTGAAACTTCCCGATGAAAGAAAGATCTGCACCCGGTTACTTCCAGCAGATTTACCCCTGCTTTTTCTTTCGCGTATCCCTGACCAGATAGGAGTGTCCGGGGCCGCGTTTGAGTTCAAACAGATCAATGGCCTTGAACAGGGAGCTTAAATTTCTATAGCCGTAGTTCCGGCTGTCAAAAGAGGTCTTATTGGATATGTGGGAACCCACCGGACCCAGGGCGGCCCAGCCGTTTTCCTCTTCCGTGGATTCAATGGCCTGGCGCAGCAGGTTGATGAGTTTGGTATCTGACTTGATGTTTTTCGGTTTTTTCTGAACATTCCCGTTCTGTTCCGGCTCCTGGTCCAGGAAGAGGAATTTGGAGCAGGCATTCACGAAAGGCGAGGGCGCCTTGCGTTCTCCGAATCCCAGGACAACCTTGCCCTCGGCCAGGGCCCTTGTGACCATGGGGGTGAAATCGCAGTCCGAGGATACAAAACACATGACATCGATATCTTTGGTATACATCACATCCATGGCATCAATGACAAGGGCAATATCTGAGGCGTTTTTTCCCTTTGTGAGGTCATATTGCTGGATCGGCTGGATCGCATATTCGTGCAGAAGTTCTTCCCAGGGCTTAAGGGTCGGGTTTTTCCAGTTCCCATACGCTTTTCTGATGGTGACGACACCATATTTTGCAACCTCGCTCAGAACGTCTTCAAATTTGCCCGCAGGCGCATTGTCCGCATCGATGAACAAGGCTATTTTTTGTTTGGATTCATCCATGAATCTTGCACCTCTTTTTGGTTTAAAGGGGAAACCCTAACACGGATAAGCATAACCATTCCCCTGCCGGAAATGCAAGGAGAAACTTGGTGCAGGGGCTGGAGATCCATGAATCCGGGCCGGTATTCCTGTTTGGGGCTGTCCCTTCCTTTGCGGCCCGGCCTTGGAAGCTTGGGTTCCGTTCCTGGTTCTAAAAATAGGGATATAACCCCGGAAGGGCAGATTCAAAAGGCAGGGCCCGGTTTTCGGTTTCAGGCAGCAGAGCTGTTTTTTGGGATAGATCCCCGGGGACCTCACCCGGGCCTTCCGGCCGGATGAACCGGTTGCCAAAGGCCTGGATCTGCTCCTTTTCCACGAGGATTCCCGGAAGCTGGGTCTGCCGTTCGATGATCACCTTTTTGTTGGAATTGATCCGGATCTCCTTAAAGGGATTGCGGAAGGAGACAGCGGGTTTGAGGGCCGTACTGCTGTGGGATACCTTCAGGCTCACCCGGGAAAAATCCATCAGCGGCCAGAGGGAGGCATTGAAAAAGAGCTGGTCTCCGGCCTTGGATATTTTCCACAGGCTGTTATCAATATTCCGGGTCAGCAGGTTCTGGAGATTCTCCTGGATATCTTTTGGGCCCCCCATGATGCTCAGGGTCCGGATATGGCCTGTGGGGGTGGCATCTTCATGGCCGGACTTGACCAGGCCGGCGTTCCGTTTCCTGGCCCCGGCTCCCTGGAACTGATGACGGAAGGTAAAGGAGCAGTAATTGACGGGCAGGGAAATGTCCTGTTCCAGGGTGGTTCGGATCAGTTCCAGGGCAGTCAGTTCCGTTTCCAGGACCGTGACCCGGGGCCCGTGGAGAAAGGTGTATCCCCTTTGGATCAGCCGCTCCCTGTTAAAGGCGGTGCACCGGATCTGGTGAAGGTTGAGGTGATTGACACCCAGGTCAGCCAGCCGGGGCATGACCTTTTTCATGGTTTCCAGGTCTTCGGGAACGGCCGGGATTTCAACGGTCACCCGGGGGATAAGGCCCACGGCTTTTTTTAAGGCGTCAAGATGGTAATGGTCGGCGCTGATGTCAAAACGGATTTCGTCAAGACCGTTGTCTTTCAACGCCTTGAGCTTGTTTTCCGTTACCAGGAGTCCGTTGGTATACATCCAGATGTACAGGGAATCGGAGAACCGGGAGCGAAGCACCTTTAAATAGGCCAGGACCCGCTCAAAGGTCATCAGGGGCTCTCCCCCGCTGAAGCTGACTCCCTTGATATTGAAGGCCTTTACATAATCGGCATAATCCCGGGGGGAATCAAAGGTCAGGCTGCTGGTCATGGGAAGCCCTTTTTCCTTCTGGGAAGAGGGGCAGTAAAAACAGGATGCATTGCAGATTCCGTTGATAAAGAGACAGGACCAGTCCCCCTGTCCGCACAGGGCACATCCGGGAGAGATGGAATGGGTATAGAGTTTGGTGCCGTCAAAAAGCCATCCCGGCCCGGCCTGTCCCGGGGCAAAGATCTCTTGGAGAAGGGCTTTCCGTCTGTCTAGGGCCTTGTCCGCCGCTTCCGGGAAGAGCCAGTTCATCCGGTCGTAAGTGTCTGAGTATTCCTCCCGGTTCAGACGGATCCTTTCCGGGATATCGATAAATGGCATGGGATACCTTTTCATTATTTTAACAAACCGTCCTAACTCTGCATAATAGGTGCCAGGCAGACCCCATGACCGGAGATGAAAGAAACAGGCTTTAAATTGAAGGATTTATCCATAAAGAAGGTTTTGCCATTGTCTGAATGGAGGGTCCGCACCTTTCCCAAACCGGAAGTTCCAACTCCCGAATACAAAATTTTGGGAACCCGGATGTCCGGTTTTCAAAGGTTTCAACGCTTTTGCAGGGCAAAATCATCCGAACCGTTCTTCCCCTGTACCGCCCTTTTTTTAGGTAGCTCCGCTTTTTTCCCCCGGATCAAAAGATTTGCCTTTTGGCCTGAAAAATCGTAGACTTAGCTAACATTATTTTTTCAACAAGAATTTCAGCAGGAAAAAAATCGATAGATCTGTTTCAACCGCCGGGGGCTGTATGAAAAGGGCCGAAGGGGAAAAATCAATTCTGGTTTTCACGGATCTGGACGGAACTCTTCTTGATCACTTTACCTATGGCTTTGAAGAGGCCGGGCAGGCCCTTTGTCTTTTAAAGAAAAACCATATCCCGGTGATTATCAACACCAGCAAGACAAAGGCGGAGATTCTCGGAATCAGGAGGGAACTGGGCCTTGAACAAAGCCCTTTCATCGTTGAAAACGGGGGAGGGGTATATTTCCCGAAATCTTTTATTCCAAAAGGGCCTGTTGGGGGTGATCTGGAGTTGAAAGATGATTTTTACCGGCTTGAACTGGGCAGATCCCATGACCGCCTCATGGATTTTTTTGACAGGGTAAAAGAGCGGTACCCGATAACCGGGTTCTCCCGGATGAGACCCGAAAAGATCATGGAGCTGACAGGACTTTCCCGGAAAGAGGTATCAGATGCCCTGGAAAGAGAATTTTCAGAACCCTTTCTGATGGAAAGAGAGGATCTGGCAGATGATTTGAAAAGAACCGCCTTATCCCATGGCCTGGACATCACCCAAGGGGGAAGGTTTTTCCATCTGGTTTCCCGGGGACAGGATAAGGGAAGGGCGCTGGTAAAGACAAAAAAGATCTATGAAAAGATCCGGGGGATCCAGTATGGGACCATCGGCCTGGGGGACGGGAAAAACGATTTTTCAATGCTTGAAAAAAGCGATTTGCCGGTATTGATTCCAACACCCGAGGGCAGGTTTCACAACATTGAAATCCTAAACCATATAAAGGCGACCTGTCCCGGCCCCAGGGGATGGAACAGGATCATAACTCAGATTTTTAAGGGCTGGGAAAAATCGGGTTGATATCGCCTTTTGAAGGATAAATCACAAGGAAAAAGGGGGAATCTGAAATGGGAGATTTTTTTCAGAACGGAACCATCACCACCCTTCAGGATTTTCAAAACAGATCCTATGAAGATCTGGAAAAAGAGATGAAGGAAATGGCCGGGGAGACAAATATGGTCCTGCTCCTCCCGGCCCTTTACTCTGAATTTGAAACCCCGGCAATGGAGAGGATCATCAGTGAACTCAAAGAGGTTTCCTTTCTCTATAAGATCGTTCTGGGCCTGGACAACGCCACCCGGGATCAGTTTGAAACCGTTAAGCGCAAGATGGAAGATATCCCCGGACAGGTGGATATCCTGTTCAACGATGGGGAAAACATGTCCGCCCTCTACGAAGAGATCGCGGATGCCGGATTCTCAAGCATCAAAATCCGGGGCAAGGGAAGAAATGTATGGATGTGTTTAAGCTATATCCTGACAGACCCGGAAGCATATGCCATTGCCGTACATGACTGCGATATTATTGACTATGAAAAGAGCATGCTTGCCAAACTTTTTTATCCGGTGGTCCATCCGGCATTGGACTATGAGTTTAACAAGGGATATTATTCACGGGTGGAAAAAAGACTTGCCGGAAGAGCGACCCGGCTTTTTTTTACCCCCCTTGTCAGAAGCCTCCAGGATGTGGTGGGCACCAATGGCTACCTGGAGTACCTGGACAGTTTCAGGTATGCCCTGTCCGGGGAGTTCGCCATGATCCGGAACCTGGCCAGAAGCATGAGAATTTCACCCACATGGGGGCTTGAGGTCTCCACCCTGAGCGAGGTCTATGAGAATACCTCCATTCACAGGATCTGTCAGACCGAGATCGCAGACAACTACACCCACAAGCACCAGATCCTTTCCGGTTCAGACAGGAATCAGGGCATTCCCAAAATGGCCGGGGATATCGCCCAGACCGTTTTCAGGATCCTCAATCAACAGGGAGTGGTTTTCAGTGAAGCCACTTTTGATTCGGTGATTTCAACCTATGTAAACCGGGCCATTAAGATCATCACAAAGTACAATGCCCTTTCTTTGATCAACGGACTTGAGTATAATCGGGGGGAAGAGATAAAAGCGGTCAAGATCTTTTCCGAGGTATTGGAAGAGGTCTCCTGCGGGTTTATAAAAGACCACCTGGGGATACCCCTGCTTTCGTCCTGGGTAACCGTCCGGGGGGTTCTGCCCCACTTTGTTGACCAGCTCAAGGAGGCTGTCAGAGAGGATAATGAGTTGTAAAACCCCATCCGGAGAAATAAATGGCAGAAAATGAAGTCTATACCAGGATCTATTCGGGAATCGAAGAACTTCCCACCCTTCCGGCTGTCATCCCCAGGCTCCTGCGGGCCTTTGACGACAAAAATCTGAACACCGCCGGCCTGGCGGAGCTGATTTCTTCAGACCCTTCCCTGACATCCAAGATTCTGAAAACGGCAAACTCGGCATACTATGGATTTTCCCAGCAGATCGCCTCCCTGGAGTATGCCGCCGCCCTTTTGGGATTCAACATGGTCAAGTCCCTTGCCCTTTCCATCGGTGTAATGACCAGTCTGCCCGGCGGCAGGGGATCGGCATTTTTTGATCCCGGCAAATTATGGCAGCACAATATTGCGACGGCAAGGGCCATGGAAAAAATCGCCGGGAAAGTGAAGGGGATCAGAGAAGATTCCCCCCTTTTTGTCATCGGCCTGCTCCACGATATCGGAAAACTGGTCCTGGATCAGTTTTTCAACCAAGAGTTTTCGGCTGCCCTTGAACAGGCCAGGACCGATGATTCTGTGGCCCTTCACACCGGCCTGAAAAAAAGGATTGGAATGGATCACAACCAAGTGGCGGCCATGCTGTTCCAGCGGTGGAATTTTCCCGATAATATCAAGATGCCGATCCAGCTCCATCACAGTAAAGAGAGGTTTGATTCCTGTTTCAGCCTGGAAATATCTATTCTGCGCCTGGGCAACTCCATTGCCCGTCAGGCAGATATCGGCAGCGACGGGAATGCGGGATCCCTGCGGATCCGGGATTATGACCTGGAAAATACAGGTCTGGGCAGGGAAGATATGGATGAAATCACCGGGGAGCTGTTGAACGAGAAAGAGGCCATTGCCGCCTTTCTAGGCTGATGCGCACAGCCATGCCGTGTCATAGGGCAGAAGTGTCACGGGCAGGCGGCCCTTGTCGGAAAAGAACTTCTCTTCGCTTACCAGATCGAGCCAGTATTGTTGTTCATAGGCTCCCAGGTCCAGACAGACCTTACAGATGTCGGGTGTGACGTTCACAAGGGCGATGATGATCTGACCGCCGTCCACCGATATCCTTTCCACACCGAATATCTTTGAAGATATATCAAGTATCTTCTGGGATGCATTGGGATGAAAGGCGGTCTGTACCGTCCTGAGCTTGAGAAGGCGGCCCAGTTCCCTGTTGATCCTGGATATCTTGGACAGAGGGTCGGCAAGGGCGGCTGTGATGGCGCTTCTGGAGATATCCCTCCGGTTTATATCCCGGTTGCTCTTTGTCCGGAGCACGGCTTCAATGTCATTCTGGGTGCCGATCAGGCTGTGAAGGTAGATTGCCGGCACCCCTCTGAGGAGCAGGGGAATGACCCTGGAGGCCACAAAGCGTTTGACCTGGAATGCTGTATCCTCATTTTTATCATCCTCCCGGTTGAGGGCACTGTACCATGTGATGTTGATCTCATAGGGTTCTTCCGTCCCGTTTTCTCCTGTCTTAAAAGAGATGAGTCCCCCGTGTTCAAGGGCCCGGTCAGCCAAGCTGCGGATCTGTTTATCCGTTAAGATCTCCTTGGCCGCCATCAGTCCGATGCCGTCATGGGAATCCAGAAAATTGAGAAAATGGGTCTGATCCGAAGGGGGATTCAGCTTGGAGGCCCACCCGGATATGGCTTTGGTATCACCGGTGTAGAAGGTATGCAGGACAAGGGGGGGCAGGGCAAAATTATAAACCATGTGGGCTTCATCAAACCCGTTCCCGAAATAGGAGATATTTTCCTGGTGGGGAACGTTGGTTTCCGTGATCAGGGCGACGCCCGGGGCCACGATATCAAAAAGGTCCCGGAAAAGCCGGATGATCTCATGGGTCTGTTCTAGATGCACGCATCTGGTTCCCGGCTGGGACCAGAGAAAGGTGACCGCATCCAGGCGGAGAATGTCGGCCCCCCGCCGGATGTACCTCAGGAGGATGGAAAGTACCCTGACCAGCACATCCGGGTTTTGATAGTTCAGGTCGATCTGATCGTTTGAAAAGGTCGTCCAGACGTATTTGACACCATCCAGGGTGTAAAATTTTGTCAGGATGTCGCTTGTCCTCGGCCGGAATATCATCTTTCGCTGTTCCGGGGTCAGGTCGTCGTGGCTGTTAAAGGTGATGAAAAATTTTTTATAGTATTTGTCTGAATTCAGAAACTCCCTGAACCATCGGCTGTGGGAAGAGACATGGTTGACAACCCCGTCAAACATGAGCTGGTACTTTTCTTCCAGCTTTTCAATATCGGCCCAGGATCCCAGCCTGGGATCAACGGCCTCAAAATCGGTGACGGCAAAGCCCCGGTCAGAGGAATAGGGGAAAAAGGGCAGGATATGGATGGTGTTTATGGTGCCTTCCAGGTAAGTGTCGCAGAATTCTTCCAAAGCCTGGAGCGGGGATTTTTTCTCACTGTGGATGATGTCACCGTAAGTGATCAGGATAATGTCTTTTTCAGTAAACCTCTGGTCCGGGGTGAGTGTTTTTTCCGTTTCGATCAATTCCCTGGATTTATGGGCCCAGTGAACTTTCAGGATCCTTTCGATTTCAGTAAAATATTCTTTGGCAATTTTTTGGCCGTAGATCCGTTCAAGGTGTTTTTTTATCCTTTTTTTAACCTTGTCACTGAGCCGGAGCAGCTCGGTTTCATAATCGGGCTCGTTCCTGTGTACGGTTTTAACAAAACGGCTCAGGTTGTTTGATCTGGGTCGGTCCATGATACTCGCTTTCCTCTCCAAAAATTGTTGCCCCGGATATTCACCTATTACTAGGAAATATCCGGTCTAATCCAGTTCTGATTCGATCTGATCAAAGATATCTTCAATCTTGTATAAGAACTCGTCTGCCCGGGCCAGGTTACGGTTTGCAATCTGCTCCTCTGTCCGGGCGTAGAGATCCTTTAAGGCTTGTTTATGCCGGGCCAGAACCCGGGAGAACTGCATGCCGTCGTACCGGTAGAGCAGCACGTCGACCTGGCCGGCCAGTTCGTAAAAAGAGGGATTGGCGTCTGCAAGCCCCTTGTCCTGGAGCTTCAGGGCCCGGGCGAGCCTTGGATAATCCCCTTCCAGATCGCTGGTGTATTGGGAGGTTACACGGACGGTTAACTGCATTTTTTTGCTCATGGCTTCTCCTGTTGCAAAATAGAGTCAATTGCCTGGATTTTGGGACCGGACCTTGATCCTTCATTCAAAACCCGAATTAAAACCAGGACCCAAAAGCATTATTCTTGTTTTCCAGTGCCCTCGGGAAAGGTGGTCTATGTCTTGTCTTTAAATTTCAATTCACCCTTTTCTGTGAAATCAAACATGGGCCCCCACGCCACTTCCCAATGATACCCGTCCAAATCGGAAAAGTATCCGCCAAAGCCTCCCCAGGATGTTTCCCGGGGCTCCTTGACAATCCGGGCTCCGGCCGACCGGGCCCGTTCGATTACGGCAAGGACCTCATCCCTGCTGCGGCCATTGTGGGCAAGGGTAATTCCGCTAAACCCCTCCTTTGACGGATGGATTTGAGCAGAGATGTCCCCGGCTAAATTTTCCAGGGGATAAAGGGCAAGCCAGGTGCCGGGCAGTTCTATGAAGACCACCCCTTCATAGGTCAGGTTCAAAGGAGTTTTGAGCACGGATTCATAAAATTTTGCGGCCCTTTTTAAATCGGCGACCCCGAGTGTCAGCATACTGATCCTGGGAATCTTCATGATCTTCTCCAAAGTAAAGATGAATTATTTTTTTAATTTCAGGAAATCTCCGTCAATAATCATCAGTTTGACACCCTTCTTTGTAACCGACCGGTGGGAACTTAATTCGTCGGAAACCACATAGGACATTCCCTGGGTTAAAACCGATTTGGCTCCGTCTTTTTGCTCATTAAGGACTTCCCCCTCCAGGCAGTGAACGATATGGCCTTTTTCGCACCAGTGGTCTGCCTTGTAACCGGGAGAATACTCAACGATTCGGATCCGCAGCCCGTCAAACTGAAGGGTCTGCCAATATGCAACTCCGGTTTCCCCTTTGTGTTCACTCCTGGGGATTTTGCTCCAGTCAATTGTTTGAAACGGGATATTTTTATTCTTCATCTTTTCCTTTGTCTGTCCACGCTCTATTTTTTTAGGTGTGATGGCCGGCTCCAATACTCTATCTTTCCATTGGTTTCCCCGTAGGCCGGGAGTATATTTCGCCTCTTATAAACAAATCGGCCCGCAAAAGGAAAGAGAAACCAAAGCAAAAAAGGGTATCCAATTAAATACCAGAACTTCTGCAGAAAATTAAGTCCGTGGTCCGTCTTTTTCAAAAAAAAGAGATTCGTGTCAAAGGAAAATGGTTTTTCCCTTGACACGCCCCTGCCATATCAGGGACAAACAAGTCTGACAAAAAAATGGAAGTCCCCTGATCAAAAACATCCGCTGTCCTCCGGGCCGGTTACAGATAGAGTAAGATAAAGGGAGCCTGACATTGAGATTCTTGACAATTTTTCTGGTCCTGGCATGGGCATGGGGACAAAATCCAGCGATTTCTTCGGATTTACCATCCAAAAACCGCCCCAAAATCGCCATGATCACCTGGCGGGGAGAAACCCGGGCCGAAGAAGGCTTTGCAGACGGGCTTAGGGGAGACGGATATGAGCCCAGGTTTGTCAAATTTCATTGCAGCCAGGATCTGGACCGCCTGGATCAGGCGCTCAAGGCCCTGGAAAAAGAGAAGCCCGACCTGATCTATGTGTTCGGAACCACGGCAACCAAACAGGTGGTCCAAAAGATCACGGTCTGCCCCATTGTCTTTAATATTGTCACAAGGCCCGTCGAATCGGGAATCATAGCTAACTGGCAGTCATCGGGCAACAACGCCACCGGTGTTTCCAGCATGGTCCCCATCCGGCACCAGATCAAAACCTTTGAAAAAGTGGTCTCCTTTTCCCGCCTCGGGATCATCTATAACCCCCTGGAGCAGAACTCTGTGATCCAGACAAAGATTTTAAGGGAGATTGCCCGTTCCCAGGGCTTTGAGCTGATCGAATTTAAAATCACCGGCAAAAAAGAGGTTTCCCGGGTTCTTAATAATTTAAAAGATCTTGTGGATGCCGTCTATCTTCCTTCGGATTCCATGGTAAAAATACTGGGAAAACAGATCATGGCCCATGTCAATGCCCATAAGATCCCCTCCCTGGCCGCCATGGAGGAGATGGTCCTTACCGACAGCTCCATGATGGGGCTGGTCCCGGATTATTACCGGTTGGGGAGGCTTGCGGCCAGAAAAGCCCATGCCGTTTTCAGGGGGAATCATCCTTCGACTATTCCAGCGGTCACCTCGGACCATTTCAATATCACGGTCAATCTGAAAACCGCCCAAAACATCGGGATCCACATTCCCACGGCCGTTCTGGTCATGGCAGATAAAATCATCCGATAGGGGTCCTTTGCCCGGAGTTTTACAAAGGCCGGGGACCCTGCCATACCAGGGGGCCGAATGTGGCCGAAATCACCGGAACCGTGATTGCCCCGGAAATTTTTCTTGCCCTGCCGGGCGCCTGACCGGCCAAAAAGAGCGGAAGGCGCACACATCCGTCCGTGCGCCTTCCGCTCCGTTAAAAGGGGGGCATGTTTAACCTATTGAAATATAGGCAATATTTATTTTTTCCCTTCCGGCATGAAATCTGCTCTTAGACCATCCAGGGAAGTTTCAGTGCTCTATTTCTAACCGTTGCATTTTAACCATTGTTTAAGGAGGCGGATGATGAAAGCAGAAAGATGGACAAGTTTACACCGGGTTCTCATGGCAGTAATGATCTTTACCCTAGTGGCCACGGTATTGCCTGCAGAGGCGAAAAACTATCGCCTGAAGTTCCAGATGGCCTGGCACACCCAGCATCCCCAGTACAAGGCTTACCAGGAATTCATCAAAATCGTGAAGGAAAAGACAGATGGTCAGCTTAAATTCACGGTTTTCCCCGCCAGCCAGCTCATCGGCAGAAACGAGGCTCTGGACGGACTTAAAAACGGCACCATTGACATGCTGGCCAGCTGCGGCGCCTATTACCACGGCATGGTACCTGAGGGGGATGTAGACTGGCTTCCCTATATCTCCCTGGATAACCGGGAAAAATTCTGGGATTACATGAATAAAACCGGGGAAGGAAAGGAAGGGGAGTTCCACGATATCATTGCCGATTCCTATCTTGAAAAGGCCAATGCCGTATGGCTGACCAATGTGATCTGTGGAAGTTCCGGCATCATCGGCCGGGGGGAAACCGCCTATGATACGGTGGCCTCCCTGAAAAATATCAAGCTGCGGGCCGCAGGCGGGGTAAGTACCCGGGTGGCCAAAGCCTGGGGGGCCTGTCCCGTGACCATGGCCACAGGGGAGATTTATCCGGCCCTTCAGCGGGGAACCGTGGATGCCCTGATCTTTTATGCATACGGCCTTAAGGACTATAAATTTTTTGAGGTGGCCAAGACTTTTTCAAAGCCCCCGGTATTTACCTGGGCCGATGATCTGTGGATCAACCAGCAGGCCTTTGAACGCCTGCCCGAGCATCTTCAGACTGCTCTCAAAGAGGCGGCACACGAGTGGGGACGCTGGGCCAGTGTAACCTATTGGCCCCGGTATGAAGAAGAAAATGAAAAATGGTGCCAGGAGCGGAAGGTGAAATTTGTCACCATGGATCCGGAAAACATCAAAAAGTCCAAGGAAATGCTCAAAGAGGTCTGGGACTGGTATGCCAATGAAAGCCCGGGCTGCAAAAGGCTGGTGGAACTGGCAAAAGAAGAACAGAAAAAATGGTCTGCCGGAATGTAATCATCCCAAAATCTTAACGAGGAGAATGAAATGGATAAAAAGCCATTGGCTCGGCTCATGGAGAAGATATCCGCCCTGGATGAAAAACTGGCCGAAGCCGCCGGATGGATCGTGGTGATCATGATGCTGACCATCAGTTATGACGTGGCCATGCGATATATATTCAATTCCCCCACCACCTGGAGTTTTGAGATCAACCGGTATATGCTCATCATGGTGGTTTTTATCGGAGGGGCCTGGACCCTTCCGGCCGGGGGACATGTCAGCGTGGACATTGCCGTGGAGCGGTGTTCAGAGAAGAAACGGCAGATCCTGGACCTTATCACCTCTGTGATGGCCTCGGCCTATGTCCTGGTTTTCCTGGTTGAATCGACGGTATTTACCTGGGACGCGGTGGCACACAATGTCAAAAGCACTGAATACCTGGCCTGGCCCCTGTGGCCGGTCAGGGCGTTCCTGGTGATCGGCGGTCTGCTGCTCCTGCTGGAATATCTGCTGAGAATCGTCAAAAACGCCGCCGCCCTCTTTGGGGCGGTACCCGACCCGCAACCGGATAACGGATAGGAGGAGATCAATTATGGAATGGTATCTGGTACTATTGATTCTTGTGGGATCCCTGACCCTGTTTTTATTCCTGGGTCTTCCCGTGGCGTTCTCCCTGGGGTTTTTGAGCGTATTGGCTGCCCTGGTGTTCTGGCCGGGGACTTCAGGATTGTACGGGGTGGCCCTGGCCGGGTACGGCCACATGGGGAACTATACCCTGGTCTGTGTGCCGCTTTTTATCCTCATGGCCCAGCTGGTCATGCACAGCCGCATGGGAACCGATTCCTATGAGGTGGCGGACAGGTTCCTGCGGAGGCTGCCGGGAGGTCTCGGCATGACCTCTGCCGTGTTCGGGGCTGTATTCGGGGCCGTGTGCGGGGCCAGTACGGCCGGGACCGCCACCGTGGGCCTGCTTTCTTTGCCGGAGATGATCAAGCGGGAATACCAGGCAGGCATGTCCGGCGCCATTGTGGCCTTTTCCGGGGCATTGTCCATCCTGATTCCCCCAAGTGTCATCCTCATCCTCTACGGTACTCTGGCCAATGAATCCATCGGGGCTCTCTTTGCCGGAGGCATCATCCCCGGCATTCTCATGACCTTTCTTGCCCTGATCTATATTTTCATCCGGGTGATCCTGGATCCCAAGGCAGCCCCCCGGGATGATACCCGGTTTACATGGAAGGAGAAATTTTCCTCCCTGTGGAAGGTCTGGTCCCTTCTTCTGGTGATCCTTGTTCTTTTGTTCACCATCTATACGGGGGTGGCCACCCCCACCGAAGCCAGCGCCATTGCCTGCATGGCGGTTTTTGCCATTGCCCTTGTCAAAAGGAGCCTGGATCTTAAAACCACCCGCAAGGCCCTGATGCATACGGTGCGGACCACGGCCATGATCGGCTGGATCATTATCGGGGCCACCTCATTCGGGTATGTGATCATCTATTCGGGATGCGCGGCAGAACTCACCGACTGGGTGGTTTCCCTGCCCCTGCCCACTACGGCTGTGGTCATCATCCTTATGGCCGGATTCCTTATCATGGGCATGTTCCTGGACCCGGCCGCCATTGTCATGATGACCACCCCCATTGTGCTGCCCATTCTCAACGCCCTGGAAATCAACACCCTCTGGTTCGGCATCCTCATGGCCGTGAACATGTGCGCCGGCAATATTTCGCCGCCCATGGGCCTGAATCTCTATATTGTGAAGGGCCTGATGCCGGACAAGATGAAACTGGGGCAATTGTTCCGGGCCGCAGTCCCCTTTATTGTCCTGGATATCATCACCATCGGGCTGATCATGGCCTTTCCCCAGCTTGTAACCTGGTTGCCCAGCCTGATGGTGTAACCCCAAGACGAACGAGGCATACTCTATGGAAAACGAAAAAGTAATGGATCTTGCCACGGCAGTTGACCGGTTTGTAAAAAACGGATCCCATATCTCCATCGGCGGATTCACTGTGAACCGGAACCCCATGGCTGCCGTGTACGAAATCATCCGGCAGGGGAAAAAGGATCTGCATATGTACGCCCACTCCAACGGTCAGGGTGTGGACGAGCTGGCCGGGGCCGGGTGCCTTTCCCGGCTGGAAATTGCCTATGGCGGAAACGGCCGGTTCGCCCCCACCTGTATCCGGTTCAAAAAAGCGGTTCAGGAGGGCAGGCTTCTGGTGGAAGATTACTCCAATTACCAGATGACCCTGAGATTCCAGGCCGGTGCCATGGGACTGCCTTTTTTACCGGTGAGATCCGGCATGGGAACGGACATCGTGGAAAAATGGGGATTCTCCCGGCAGATGAGGACCCGGGACCCCAGGCTTCCCGATGACAAACTCAAGGTGGTGGATAATCCCTTTCCCGGATGGGCCGGAGCCCGGAGTCTTGTCCTGGTGCCGGCCATCAACCCGGATGTCACCATCATCCATGTGCAGAAGGCGGATACGGAGGGCACCTGCCAGATCAACGGCCTGCCCATGGCAGATGTGGAACAGGCCAAGTCTGCCGCCGCCCTCATCGTAACCTGCGAGGAACTGGTCCTGCCCGATGAAATGAAAAAAGAGTCGGATATGAACCGGATTCCCCATTTTTGTGTGGACGCAGTGGTGCACCAGCCATGGGGCGCCTATCCAACGGCCTGTTACAGGTGCTACGACTATGATCCTGTCTATCTGAACGCCTATAAGAAAAGCGCAGGGGATGACCGGCTCTTTGGTGAATACCTGGATAAGTTCGTCTTTGGGGTGAAAGATCATGCCCAATTCCTGGAACTTATGGGAGGGGAGCGCCTGGACGCGGTCCGGGCAGACCCTGAAACCGGATACGCCGTGAACCTGAAAAGGGCCTGACGCCCGGGTGAGAAGAGGCGGGACAACCGTTACCGGCAAGAATCAAGGAGATAAAATGACAGATTATACCCTCAGGGAGTTGATGACCATTGTGGCGGCCCGGCAGATCAGGGACGGTGAGATCCTGTTCTGCGGCACGGGAATCTCCATGCTGGCCGCCATGGCCGCCAAACATATCAGCGCCCCCAAAAGCGTTATATTTTTTGAAACCGGAGCCATTGATTCCCGGCTGGAGGAGGTCCCCCTGGCCGTGGCCGATCCCAGGGTCATGTACCATACCTCAATGAACGGCACCCTTGGGGATTCCTTTTCCGTGATGCAGAACCGGAAAACCGGCAGGCGGGTGGTGGGGATCATGGGGGCGGCCCAGATTGATATCTTCGGGAATCTGAACTCCACCGTGATCGGGGACTACCATGAGCCTAAGGTGCGGTTTTCCGGCAGCGGCGGGGCCTGTGACGTGGCCTCCTTTGTGGATAAAAGCCTGATCTTCATGCAGCATGAGCCCCGTAAATTCGTAAAAAAACTCGATTACCTGACAAGTCCGGGCTGGCTCTTTGGCCCGGACGACCGGAAAAAGGCCGGTCTTCCCGGATCCGGTCCCTCGGCCGTGATCACCAATATGGCCCTCATGGGCTTTGACCCGGACACGAAAAAAATGTTTCTGGACCGGTACTACCCGGGCATGAGCCCCCAAAAGATCCTGGACCATATGGGCTTTGAGGTGGATGTCTCCAAGGCCGAGGAACTGGCCCCCCCGACCCGGGACGAACTTGCCATTCTAAGGGAAAAATGCGATCCTCAGCGCCTGATCCTGGGTCCCTGAAGGCAATGAGCCTGCCGGACCGGTTTTGAAAGGCCTGGATTAATCCCTGATCTTGAGCCGTTCCAGGCGGCGGTTCAGGGAAAACCGGCTGATGCCCAACCGCCTGCCAGCCTTGGTTTTGTTGCCCTTTGTCTTTTCCAGGGCAGAACAGATCAATCGGGATTCAAACCGGTCCAGGCTGGTTTTCAGATCCTCCCCCGGCTCCGGGTCTTCCTTTTCCAAAGCCGGGAAATCTCGGCCGGTTTCGCTCTTCCTGGAAAATTCCCGGGGAAGGACATCCGGTCCGATCACCTCGGCTTTGGTAAAAATGATGGCCCGTTCAATCAGGTTTCTCAATTCCCGGACATTCCCTTCCCAGGGATGGCGGACCAAAATCTCTTTTACTTCCCGGGAGAGTTTCTTGGGGGCCTGTTTCATCTCGTGGCAGAACTGGGAAAGAAAATAATCGGCCAGCAGCAGGATATCCTCTTTTCTCTCTTTGAGGGGGGGCAGGTTCAGGGTGATGACGTTGAGCCTGTAGTAAAGGTCCTGGCGGAAACCGCCCTCCCGGATGGCCAGGTCAAGATCCTTATTGGTGGCGGCAATCACCCTCACATCCACCTTGATGTCCCGGCAGGAACCCAGCCGCCGGAACTGTTTTTTTTCAAGAAAGCGCAGCAGTTTTGCCTGGGCCGGCATGGGCATGTCCCCGATCTCGTCCAGGAAAACTGTTCCCTTGTCCCCCAGCTCAAACAATCCCTTTTTTGTGTTTTTGGCATCGGTAAAGGCCCCTTTCTCGTGGCCGAACAATTCGCTTTCAATGATCTGTTCCGGAAGAGAGGCACAGTTGATTTCAATGAAGGGGGCCTTGTTCCTCCTGCTTTTATAGTGAATGGCCGAAGCCACAAGCTCCTTTCCCGTTCCGCTCTGGCCGCGGACCAGGACGGTTGTATCCCCTGTACCGGCCAGCATGTCTATTTTTTTGTATACCGCCTTCATCCCTTTGCTCTGGCCCACAAGATCGCAGAACCTGTAAAATTTCCGCTGCTGGTATTTGAGGTATTCATAATCTTTTCTGAAATGCCGGTCATCCAGGGCCTTTTCCACCAGATGCCGGATATCATCCAGTTCAAAGGGTTTGTCCACAAAATTGGCCGCCCCTTTTTTTATGGCATCCACCGTGGTCTGTGTGTCTCCGTAGGCGGTCATGACGATGACGGGGATTTCAGGGTTCCAGGCCAGAATTTTTTCCATGACCGTAATTCCGTTCATCCCGGGCAGCCGGATATCCAGGAGAACCAGTTCCGGTGAAAAATCTTCAAGCCGTTCCAGGGCCTTTTCCCCGGAGTCTGCATGACAGACTTCATACCCTTTGGATTCAAAGGCCATGGCCAGGGAGCGGCTTAAGATGATTTCATCGTCAACGATCAGAATTCTGGCTTTATTCATCATTCTCTTCTCCGGTTTCATTATTGAGGGCAATGGGAAGGAGTAAAAGCACCTGGGTTCCCCGGTCCACCACACTGTCGATGAATATATACCCCTTGTTTTTCTCCAGCAGTTTATGGACAATGGGAAGGCCGAGTCCGGTCCCTTTGGGAGAGGTGGAAAAAAAGGGATTAAAGACCTGGGTTAGGTCTTTTTTGGTTATCCCGTACCCTGTATCCTTGAACCGGATGGCAATAAATTTTTGATCTTCCCTGTCCGAAATATCCATATCCGGTCTGAGCGTACTTTCGTTCTCCTTGAAATTTTCAGCCTGAATGGCAAGGGTGCCCCCCTTTTCCATGGACGTGATGCTGTTGAGCATGAGGTTGAGAAAAATCTGATAAAGCTGCTCTTTGTCGGCCATGACCTCTGACAGGTCCGGGTCGTAATTGCGGGAGACCCGGATATGATGCTTGCCGATCTTTTCCTTGAGCATGTCCACGGCCCTTTCCAGCACCCGGGTAATCTCAATGGCAGCCGGGCGGGGCGGTGACGGCCGGGAAAAGGAGAGAAGATCAGATACGATTTTATTGAGCCGGTTGATTTCGGACAGCACCCCTGAGATGAGAAGCTCTTCTTCGGGAGAACCGGCCTTTTCCGCCAGTACCTGGATGCTGGTCTTCATCCCTGCCAGGGGGTTTCTGATCTCATGGGCCATGCCTGCGGAAAGCTGTCCCAGTGAGGCCAGCTTGTCCACCCTTACCATGAGCTCCTCCATCCGCTTCCGCCGGGTAATATCCCGGATGTCGGCAATGGCCCCGATCAACCCGCCGGACAGGTCGGTGAGCTTGGAGGTGTTGACCTCCACATGGGCCATTTCCCCGCCGGGCCGGACCAGCTCCAGTTCAACGTCGAGCACATCCTTGCCCGAAGCCATGGACTGATTCACGAGTTCAAGGATTTTTTTCACCGGCGGGGTGCCCTTGTTCCCTTCATCGACACCGCATCCCAGCATGGCCTTGGCGCTTTTGTTGATGGAGGAGATCCTGCCGGTTTCATCCACGGTAATAATGCCCGAAGACAGGTTCCTGAAGATATCCTCCTTGAAATTTTTCAGGTCGAGGATCTCTTTCATGCTGGTCTTAAGGGTCCGGGCCATGCGGTTGAACTCTTTGGCCAGGTCTGAAAACTCGTCCCTGGATTTGATGGTTATCTCCTGGTCCAGTCTACCTTTTCCGATTTCTTTGGCCCCTTTGATCAGCTTGCGGATGGGCTGGGTCAGGCCGTTGATAAACAAAAAAGAAACCGGCAGGAAAAGACCGAAGACAATGCCGGTAAAGGTGAGGATCTGGTTTCTGAACCGGTGGATGTCGGCCATGAGTTCAGATTTGAATACGGTGACGCCGATGCTCCAGTTCATCCGCTGGCAGGGAAGGTAGACAATAAACTTTTCCGCATTTTCATAGGTATAATCCCCATACCCTTTCTGCCCGGCCATCATCCGGCAGATATGACTCTTGAACCGCTTATCCCCCTTGAGCACCAGATCTATTTCCAACACCGATCCGGAAGGATAGTCCGGATGAAAGATCAAACGCCCCTTGTTGTGAATCAAAAACGCACATCCTTTTTTGCCGATGCGAAGGCTTGCCACATAGTTTACAAACGCCTCCTGTTTGATATCAAAGGCCAGGATTCCCACTTTTTTGGCGGGATCTTCAAAATCGTAAACGGTTTTTCCCAGAATTACGCCCGAGCCCGGGCGGGACGAGGAAAATTCAAGGTCAGACAAAAAAACCCCGGTTTCAAGGGTCTTCAAAAACCATTTGGTCCGGGAAAAATCAGGGTTTGGCTCTTTGGGATCAGGGACAATGGATAAAATACAATGACCTTTCAGGTCCAGTAGATAGATATTATTATAGTAGTTGTTTTTTTTGCTGTAACTCTCCAAAAGCCTCTGGGCCGTGTTCAACCGCTGGTTGAACTCGTACTGGAGAAAGGCCAGCTGGACAAAGGGGGAATTGGACAGAAGCTGGATGTCTTTAAGGACCACATCAAAGAAATGATCCACCTGTTCGGCGGTTTTCCCGGCCACGTTGTCCAGCTGCTGCCGGGTCTGGACCATGAGTGCATTGGCCGCACTATGATATGAAATCGTCCCAACGACCAGGAGGGGAACCCCTCCGAGAATGATGAGGATGCAGATCAACTTGGTTCGTATGCTTGAAAAAAGCACTGGATATCTCCTTATTGGGACAATTCAACAATTCCCCCTTTCAGACCGTATCTGGTTTTTTAATCTGGTATTGCAAATCTAATGCCGTTTCTTTATGGCAAGTTTATCATTCCCGGTAAACCTTTTTTATCGGGGAGGACACAGGAATATTGGCCCTCTCCCGGGCCGGGGACCGGTTTTTAGCAAAGGATTTTATTTAAAAAAGGTGCGCATTCCGCACGCCCGGTCCCGAAAAATAAAATGTACCCCTTTTTTCGCCTCCCCCTGAGCCGGCACCCCAAAAGCTGGACACAGGAAGAAATATACTTTAAAAATACCGGGTGACAAAAAATACAAAAACATATGGGGAAAACCTTCCCCCGGTGGAGCCGGCAGAGAGCCGGGCAGACAACACCCCGGGCCTTTCCCGATCCCGGGTCCGGCTGGTCCCCCTGTCCCGCACCATTATCACCCATCTCTTTGTTTTGTTTGCCTCTTTAATCGTGGGGATTACCCTGATTACCAACAAGTATCTGACCCGGAAGATGGAGATTCAATTCCATGATCAGCTCCACGAGTATATTATCCAGCGCGGGAACCGGGAGAGTGAACTCTTCCGCCTGGCCAAGGACAACCTGATCCGGCTGAAAAACGAGTTCTGTTTTCAATACGAAAATGATCCGAGAACCGACTTTGCCCCCTGGTTTGATTCCCATATGGAGAAGCAGGAGAGCGGAGCCCTCGGGTCTCCCCGGGAATATTTTGACGGGGTATGGACCGGGGAGGGGATCTTTGAACACGGCATGGCTATGTCCGCGGAACCCCACGTGGAGATCACCGGGGAAATCAAACGGCAGATGGGCATCCTCCACGGTCTGATCCTGAAATACGGGCCGGCCTGGCGCTCCCGATTCGTAAACCTCTGGTTTGTGGGGGCAAAGGGTGTCTCCTTAAGTTATTGGCCGGACATCCGGCCGGCAACCCGGATTTCAGGCGATTTTAAAGGCAGGGAAAGCGACTGGTTCTCAAAGACCGATAAAAAGAATAACCCCGGCCGGCGCATCGTATGGACCGGTCTCTATTTTGATTCCCTTGCCGGACAATGGATGATATCTGCAGCATTGCCCATTGATGTTCAAGGAAAACAGATCGGGACCATTGGCACGGACATCGAATGCGGTGATTTTTTTAACCGCAACCTGAGCGACAGTGCCGTATCCTCTTACAGCATCATCCTGGACCGGGAGGGATACATCATTGTTCATCCCTATAAGATCGCCGAGACCATATCCAGCCGGAATCCCAAGTACAGTGTAGACCTGGCAAAGGATGCCAGCCTTTCTTCCCTCTATGAAAAGATCAGATCCGTGTCTGCTTTCCCGGCCATCATCGACAGCAATGAAAATGATGAACTCATTGCCGTGACAAAGATAGAGGGGCCGGACTGGTACCTTGCCTCGGTCTATTACAAGGCCATGTTTCAGGATCAGATCATGACCGATGTCCTCTTTACCCTGGCCCTTGGACTGGGCTCTCTCATGGCGGCCCTGTCCATCATATACCTGGTGGTCCGGAAAAATATTTCCCGTCCCCTGGGGGTACTGACCCGGGCGGCGGAAAATTTTAATGCCCTTTCCAGGGAAAAAAGCCATGAGATCGGGGCCCTGGCCCATCTGGAGTCCCTGGGGACCCGGTCCGATGAATTCGGTCTCCTGACCCGGACCTTTATCAGGGCAGGGGGGCGATTGAAAAAAAACTACCAGGACCTTGAAAATGCCAGGCTCAACCTGGAAGACCAGGTGGCCTCCCGGACGCGGGACCTTGTCCGGGCGAAAAAGGCCGCGGAAACGGCCAACCGGGATAAAAGCATGTTTCTGGCAAACATGTCCCATGAACTGAGAACCCCCTTGAACGTCATCCTCGGCTTCAGCCGTTTCATGGAACGGGATGCCTCGCTTACAAAGGATCAATGTGAAAGCCTGAGATGTATCCAGCAGAGCGGCGACCAGCTCCTGGCTCTCATCAACGATGTCCTTGATCTGTCGAAAATTGAAAACCAAAAAGCCTATTTCAGCCCTGAAAACTTTGATCTGTTTGATTTTCTGGAAAAGATTGCCGCCATGTTTCAACAGCGGGCCGCTGAAAAACAGCTGGTCTTCACCCTTGAAAAAGATGGGGAAGGCCCCCGATACGTCCAGACGGATAAGGTCAAATTAAGACAGGTGATGATCAATCTGCTGGGCAATGCCATCAAGTACACGGATGAGGGAAAGGTGACCATCCGGGCATACCGGGTCGAGGCACATCTGGAACCCCTGCCCTGGGACAGGGGCGGCATCCGGGACCATACTCCGGATGCATGGATCCGGTTTGAAATCAGGGATACGGGCAGGGGGATCGATCCCGGGGATGCGAATCTCATATTCAACCGGTTTGCCCGGGCAGAGCGCAGCGCCTCCGGGGTGACCGGAACGGGCCTGGGACTGACCATCAGCCGCCATTTTGTCCGGATCATGGGGGGGGATCTAAAGGTAAAAAGCGAGCCGGGCAGGGGATCGACCTTTTTCTTTGACCTGCCCGTGGGGATTGCCGAACCCAGGGAGATTCCGGTCCAGGACACCCGTCCCTGGCCCGTGGGACTGGCCCCGGGCCAGGGACCCTATTCGATCCTCCTGGCCGAAGACCATGAACAGAGCCGGATTATTTTGAAAAAGCTGCTCACCTCCCTGGGATTTACCATTCATACGGCCGAAGACGGTCGAAAAGCCGTTGAAAAATTTTTCAGCCTCAGCCCCGACCTGGTTCTCATGGATATCCGGATGCCTGTGATGGACGGCCTGGCCGCCGCAAAAAAGATAAAATCCGCCGCAGCCGGACTGCATATCCCGGTGATTGCCCTGACTGCCCATGCCTTTGAAGGGGAACGGGTTCAGATCCTTTCGGCCGGGTTTGACGATTTTATCCGGAAACCATTGGACGAAACCAAACTCTTTGACAAGCTGGTCCGCCACCTGGGGGTCACCTTTGCCTATGAAGAGGATTCTGCCGGAAAACAGGATGAATCCCCGGGGAGTTTTGATCCTGACAAAGTGGCCCTGCTGCCCCGGGGAATCCTGGCCGAATTAAAGACCGCCTCTGCAGAGCTGAACCAGCAACTTACCCTTGCCTGCATTGAAAGGATAAAAAAGAGAGACCGGTCAACGGCAGAGGGCCTGGCCTGTCTGGCCAATGAATTCAAGTTTGAAGAGATCCTGGCCATGATAAAAGGACCTGAAAAATGAAAATCGATCAAAGCATTTCAGACACCCTGGTCCCCGGCGACCACACCATTATGATTATCGATGACAGCCTGGAAAGCCTGAAACTGCTCACCGGTATCCTGGCGGACCAGGGATTCGGCGTCAGACAGGCCCGGAGCGGATCCCTTGCCCTGAAGGCCGTTGAAAAGAAGCTGCCCGATCTCATCATCCTCGATATCCGGATGCCGGAAATGGACGGATTTGAGGTCTGCCGGAAATTTAAAAAAAATCCTGAAACCCGGGAGGTTCCCATTATCTTCATCAGCGCCCTGGGCGGATCCATTGAAAAAACCCAGGCTTTCAGGGCAGGGGGGATTGACTATATTACCAAGCCTTTCCAGGCCCTGGAGGTCCTGGCCCGGGTGAAACTCCACCTGGCCCTGACCCGGATGAAGCAGAACCTGGAAGAACTGGTTCACCGGCGCACCATCAAGCTGGAAGAGTCCAATACCGCCCTCAAGGTCCTTCTGGAACACCGGCGCACGGAAAGGGAAAAGCTTGAGGAAAACGTGGTCAGCCAGATCAATTCCCTGATCCTGCCCACCCTGAAACGGCTGAATCAAACCGGTCTGACCCTTCAGCAAAAGGCCCTGGCCGATGTAATCGGTTCCAACCTGGAGGAAATCACATCCGGGTTTTCCTCCAGGCTTTTTCAAAAGGCAGCCGGCATCACCCCCAGGGAGATGGAGGTGGCCGCCCTGATCAAGATGGGAAAAACCAACGTGGAAATTTCAGATGTCCTTCATATTTCCGAGCCGGCGGTTTCCTTTCACCGACAAAACCTGAGAAAAAAACTGGGGCTGATCGGTAAAAAAATCAATCTGGCCGTCTATCTCAATGACATCACCCTGAAATAGGCGCCTGGAAAACAGATCTGCCTTTCTGCAGATTTGTCCACACCTATAGTTTTTACCTGTATATATTCTATGGTTTCCCTGTATTTACTTTTACGGCCCGGCCCTTTATCGTATGGACTGGGGCCCGGCCCTTTATCGTATGGACTGGAATGATGGGTGAATTCCCGTTGATTTTGTGGATTTTACAAAGAAATAAAGGATAAGGAGAGGTGTTCATGCCCCGAAAAGATCTATTGCTCCGGGTGGAAGGCCTGGAAAAACGATTTGGGGGGATTGTGGCCGTATCCGATTATACCCTCTCCCTGGGGGAAAACGAGCTAATGGGGTTGATCGGTCCCAATGGAGCCGGCAAAACCACGGTGTTCAACATGCTTTCCGGGATTTTAAAGCCCAGCCGGGGCCGCATATTCCTCAATGGGGAAGAGATTACCTCTTTTTCTCCTTCCCAGACGGCCAAGGCCGGGATTGCCAGGACCTTTCAGAACATCCGGCTGTTCAAGGACCTAAGTGTGCTGGACAATATCAAGGTGGCCTTTCACATGCACCAGGGCCGAAACCTTTTCCATACCCTCTGCCATACAAAGAAATTCTGCCGGACGGAAGAAAAGATCGACCGGGAGGCCAGGGGGTTTGGGCAGATGATGGGTCTTGGGGACCTCCTGGATGAACCGGCCAAAAACCTTCCCTATGGAGACCAGCGCAGAATGGAAATCGCCCGGGCCCTGGCCGCACGGCCAAAGGTACTTCTACTGGATGAACCGGCCGCCGGCATGAACCACCAGGAGACCGCCGACCTCATGGAGATCATCCGGAAAATCCATTCAGATTATTCCATGAGTATCCTGGTGGTGGAACATGACATGCACATGGTCATGAACCTCTGCCGGAGAATCCAGGTTTTAAACCAGGGCCGGCTCCTTGCCCAGGGAACCCCCGGAGAAATCCAGGAGTCCCCCGAGGTGATCAAGGCCTATCTGGGAGCCCCAAAGGAAAAAACAGATGCTGAGTGTTGAAAACATTGACGTGTACCGGGGAAAGACCCATGTGCTCAGAAAACTGAGCCTCTCTGTGGACCAGGGGGAAATCGTCGCCCTGGTGGGGGCCAATGGTGCCGGCAAGACCACCACCCTGAGAACCGTATCCGGACTGCTCCATCCCGCCCGGGGCAGGATAGACTACACACCGGAAAAGGGGAAAGAGCCCCTTGAGATCACGGGAATGGCCCCGGAGCAGATCGTTCAGGCCGGGATCTCCCATTGTCCGGAGGGCAGGGGCATCTTTTCCCAGCTCTCGGTGAAAGAGAATTTGCTCATCGGCGCCTATCTCCGGTCGGATAAGGGGATTCAAAAAGACCTGGACATGGTGTTTGACATGTTTCCCATCCTGGAAAAACGGGAAAACCAGGCAGGCGGGGTGCTGTCCGGAGGCGAACAGATGATGCTGGCCTTAGGAAGGGCCCTCATGAGCCGGCCCAGGCTTCTGATTCTGGATGAGCCTTCCCTGGGCCTGGCCCCCCTTGCCATTGAAATTATCTTTAACATGATCCAGACCATTAACGCACAGGGGGTGACCATCCTGATTGTCGAACAGAATGCCGTAATGGCCCTTGAGCTGTCCAGCCGGGCCTATGTGATTGAGACCGGCCGGGTGCTGCTTTCGGGATCCAGCCGCGATCTTGCCTGTGACCCCGGGGTCCAAAAAGCTTTTCTGGGAGGGAAATAATGGATTCAGGGTATCTCATACAGCAACTGGTCAACGGATTGATACTGGGCAGCATGTACGCCCTTGTGGCCATTGGATTCTCCATGATTTACGGCATTGTCCGCCTCATCAATTTTGCCCACGGGGATATCGTGATGATCGGGGCCTTTACCACCCTGGCCCTCATGGAAGCCTCCAATATCATCCCCTTTCCCGTGGTGGCCCTGTTCGTGGTCCTGGTGGGCTGCGGCGCGGGAATCCTCATTGAAAGGATCTCTTTCCGGCCCATGCGGGGGGCCCCCCAGGTGACCGGATTCATCGCCTCCCTGGGCATTTCCGTCATGCTCCAGAACATCGGGATTCTCACCATGAGCGCCCAGCCCAGGAACTTCACCTTTCCCAAATACATGCAGACCCTGATCCAGGTGGGGCCGGCCAGTTTCCGGGTGGTGGACCTGGTGATTTTTCTGGGTGCGGTTTTTCTCATGGCTGCCCTGATCTTCATGGTACGGAAGACAAAGCTGGGGATCGCCATGAGGGCCACGGCGGAAAACCTGGACGTGGCAAGACTCATGGGAATCAATATCAACAGGACCATCATGGCCACCTTTGCCATTGGCAGCGGCCTGGCCGGGATCGCCGGGCTGATGTGGGGGGGCAAATTCGGGCAGATCGATCCCCTCATGGGGTATATCCCCGGGCTCAAATCTTTTGTGGCAGCGGTCATCGGCGGTGTGGGATCGATTCCCGGGGCCATCCTGGGCGGATTTGTCCTGGGGATCAGCGAGGTGGCCTTTGTGGGGCTCTTGCCCCCAATCTATTCCTCATACCGGGATGCATTTGTCTTCGGCACCCTGATCCTGATTCTCATTGTCCTGCCCAACGGGCTTCTGGGAAAAGATATGGAGGAAAGGGCATGATAAACTCCAAGCGACCCCTTTACAGCCTCGGCATCTTTATTACGGCCCTTGCCCTATGTGCCTTTTGCGTGGATTCCTTTACCAATGATTATTTTATCGCCATTGTCTGCTTTGCCGGCATCAATATCGTTCTGGCCGTGAGCCTCAACCTGACCAATGGATTCACCGGCCTCTTTTCCCTGGGCCATCCCGCCTTCATGGCCATCGGCGGATATACCACGGCTCTGTTAACCTTTTCCCCGGACAAAAAGCCCTTGTTTCTGCCGGATCTTCCCCTTTGGATGGTCCCGATCCATGTCCCGTTTTTTCCGGCCCTGGTTGCCGGGGGATGTCTGGCCTCCCTGGTGGCTCTTTTGATCGGAAGTTCGGTCCTCCGCCTCAAGGGCCATTACCTGGCCGTGGCCACCATGGGATTTCTCATCATCGTCCAGGTCCTGCTCAACAATTCCGAATCCGTCACCCGGGGACCCCTGGGACTCAACGGGCTGGAAGACTTCACCAATCTATACTGGGTGGCTGCCTGGGTGGCCTTTACCATTTATTTTTGCTGGAAAATCAAATTTTCTTCCCTGGGCAGGGCCATGCTGGCCATGCGGGAAGATGAAATGGCGGCCAATTCCCTGGGGGTGGATCTCTTTGCCATGCGCAATTTCGCCCTGGTATCGGGGGCTTTCTTTGCCGGGATCGCCGGGGGATTATGGGCCCATCTCATCACCGCGGTGACCCCGGGTTCCTTTTCCCTGATCATGTCCTTCAACCTTGTGGTCATGGTGGTGGTGGGCGGTACCGGGAGCATTACAGGATCTGCCCTGGCCGCGGTTTTCTTTACCCTGATCAACGAAGCCTTCCGTCCTCTGGAGGAAAACTTCGGTATTTACGGGGTGGGTGAGATCGTCACCTCCCTGGTTCTTATCTCAATTCTGATTTTTAGGCCCAGCGGTATGTTCGGCAGCAGCGAACCCGGATTTATCCTGGGCAGACATAAACCCCAAACCGGTAATTAAGGAGATTGTAAGATGAAAAAATGTGTAAAGCTTGTTGTTATGGTCCTCATGTCCATGGCTCTTGTATCCCCCTGTTTCGGTGCCGAACCCATTAAAATCGGTGCCCTGTACAGCCTGACCGGAGGCATGTCCTCCATTGACACCCCCTCCCTTCGCGGCGCCCAGCTTGCCGTAAAACTCATCAATGAAAAGGGCGGACTCCTGGACGGCCGGATGATCGAACTGATCTCCGTGGATGCGAAAACCGACCAGAAAGCCGCAGCCATCGGCGCCAAAAAGCTTCTCAGCAAAGGGGTCATCGCAGGCATCGGCCACTCCGACCCTGCCTTTGTTCTGCCCTCTGCTCCCCGGTTCCAGAAAAAGGGGATTCCCTTTGTGACCTCCGGCGCCACCCTTCCCACCCTTCCCAAGATGATCGGGGACTGCATGTTCATGGTTCCCTTTGGGGATGACGACCAGTCCTTTGCCATTGCCGACTACTCTTTTAAATCCCTGGGGGTAAAGAACTTTGTCGTGTGGACCGACAATTCCATGGACTTTACCAAGACCCTTTCCCGGTTCTACAAACAGCGGGCCAAGGAGCTGGGCATGAACCTGGTTCTGGAAGATTTCTTCATGATGGGGGACAAGGATTTTTCCGCCCAGATCGCAAGGCTCAAAAACGCCTCTCCCAAGCCTGACGCCATTTTCATTTCCTCCATTCCCAACGAGGCCGGCCTGACCACCAAGCAGATCCGGGAAAACGGACTCACCCTTCCCATTGTCAGCGGTGACGGATTTGATACCGAGCTCATCGTCTCTGTCCCTGGAAAGGAACTGGCCAATGACATCTACTTTTCCACCCACACCTACCGGGCGGATTCCCGGCCCGAGGTCACCGAATTTGTGGAAAACTATAAAAAAGAGTATGGGGTTCCCCCGGAAAATGCCTTTGCCCCCCTGGGCTACGATGCCATTGATCTGATTGCCGACGCCATCACAAGGGCCGGTTCAGCCGATCCCAAGGCATTGAAGGAAAGCCTGGCCAAGACCATGGGCTTCAAGGCCGTCACCGGTGAAATCTCCTATACCCGCCCCAGCGGAGTCCCGGTCAAAGGGGTCTCCATCATCAGCGTGAAAAAAGGGGAGTACAATGTGGAAGAAGTCTGGTTTCCCGAGTCAAAATAAACAGGAACAGCCCTGGAAAAGGAGATTTTGATGAAAACGGTTAAACTTGAAGAACTCAACGAGCATTCTTTTCAGGAAGCAGGGGTTGACAAGGTGATTCTGGCCATTGGATCCACGGAAAGCCATGGGGCCCATCTGCCCTTTGGATGCGACTCCCTGGTCAGCTACGATCTTGCCCTTTCCATTGCTTCCCGGCTGGAACATACCGTGGTGGCGCCCCCTTTATGGTTCGGCATGAGCGCCCATTACCGGCACAAACCCATGTGTATCACCCTGTCCGATGAAACCCTGATCAAGGTGGTGGGTGAGATGCTTGAATCCATTATCCACTGGGGCATCAACAAGGTATTAATCATCAACGGCCATGACGGCAATATTGCCCCCATTGAAATTGCCGCCCGGAAGGTCAAGGTCAAGTATCCGGACTTTAACCTGGCCGTCCTGGACGCCTGGTGGGTCACCGCAGGAAACCTGGTGCCCGAAGATACCTTTGAGGTATGGGACGGACTGGGCCACGGCGGGGAAGGGGAGACCTCCATCGGACTTGCCATGTTCCCGGAACTCTGTGATATGAGCCGGGCCAGGGGCATGATCCCGGAGATGGACAGCAACGTGAAGCTGGTCTGGAATTTTTCCGAACTCACCGACCTGGGGGCCAGCGGAGCCCCGGAAAAGGCCACTCCGGAAAAGGGGGAGAAGATGAAAACCGCCCTTGTGGATTATCTTGTGGATTTTGTTACCCGCATGGACGCCCAGGGATGGAGATACCTTAAAAAATAAAATGCAGACCCAAGGCCGGACCCGGGATTTTTTCCGGGTCCGGCCCATGGCTCACATTTTTTTTATCCCCCGGCTGCATCTGCCCGTCAACGGTCAGATGCGGCCGGGCTTTTTTATCTTGGGAACGTTTTCCCCCGAATATCTCAGTCCGGGATATCCCCGGCCCCGGACAGCCTTGATCTATTCAGGAAAAATCCCCGGGCCCGTGCCACTCGAAAATTAGGAGAGAGGCTTTGCGAGTGCGGGAACACGGACCCAGGGAATTCGGCTAATTCAGAAAGCGCGGCTTTGTATGGGACGGGTCTCCCGATCCTTCCTGGGAAAGATCCATTTTAAAAGAATGATAAATGATCTCGGTGTCGTAAAAAGCCGCTGTTTTTTCAAACATATCTTCCAGTTTTTTCTTGATTTCGCACCGTTCTCCCGGGGGGGACTGGAAAGCCCAGAAGGTTCCGTCCCTGAAGTTGACCGTTCCCTTGGATGAAAATTCTTCGGGTGTTTCTTTGATTAAAGATCCAACCACTTCGATCTCCTTGGTCCGGATCATGAACATTTCCTCAATGGTTTTTTGATTCGGTTCAATCATGTGTATTCCTTCTGGGTTGTTGTTAAACACCTCCCTGCCTTCACCAGGACTGAACGCCGGCATAAAAAAAGCCCTTCAAGCTGTTTTTGCTTGAAAGGCTGCACCCAGTTTACTTGGGCCTTTCCACTTTACCGCCGGATCCCTGTAACGCCGCAGGGCATCAGCAATTCTTTAAGGCAGGTTTTCTGACTTTCGGATCATTCTAATGTCTGCGCCTTCCCGATTCGATTCATCGAACAGTGGCTTTTTGCAGAGTTCGTCCCCGATCACAGCGGCGGGACCGCTCCCGATTCCAACGGGATTCCCTATTAAGCCCAAAATGAGCACCTTGAAAAGGATTATTCAATGGATCAGATGGAAAGTCAAGGTGAAATCCTTTTTTTATCAATGAACCGGCCCGTGGGCGGAAAAATAATCCAGGGAAGAATATAGTAGACGGTTAAATACCAATATGTTCCCAGGAAATTCAGGCCGTGGCCGAGAAAGATCCCGGCATATAAGAGATCATAAACAAACAAAGGGACGGAAATATAAAATGCCCACCACAGGGAAGCGGTAAAGGCCCGGCCCGGTCTTGCCTTTTTTACACTCAGATAGATGATGAACCAGATCGGCGGTAAAATAATGAGATCAAAGAAGATCATGGTCCGGGTGGAGTACTGCTGGTAATAATCCGGAAGCCCGGCTGCCCAGAATAGGAGCCATGCCGTTGTGACCAGGATGAAAATCCGAAGATGATTATGGGGTTTCATGGGTTTTCCTTCGTTCCGGCATGATCCTCTTTTTCGATTAATTTGTTATAAAGTCAGGCATTATCAGGGTGTTCCCTTTAGATCCTAGTCTGACAGATAATATTCAATGGTGGATACCACGCGGACCTTTTTGATATGGGGATTGTTTTTATCCCGGGCATTTATGCTGAACTGGCCCTGGGACGCCCTTTTTATCTTTCCCAGCCGGCTCTGGGAATCCGAGGCAAACTTCTGGGCGACCTCCCTGGCTTTTCTCGTGGCTTCCTCAATCATTTCAGGCTTGATTTCATTGAGCCGGGTAAAGAGATATTCCGTCTGCGACTGATAGTTGCCCCCGGTAAATACAATGCCCTGCTTTCCAAGCTCGGACAGGGAGCCCATCACAGCCCGAACCGCCGGAATGTTTTTGGAATATACGGTCACGGTCTGGGAAGCGGTGTATCGGAATTCAGGCCGGGCGTTGCTGCCGTATTGCTGGGCGGATTTATCCGTAATGGCCGGAGCTGCAAAACTGATCTCTTCGGGGAGAATGGCATTTTTACCGAGGAATGCCTTGATCTTTGAGGTGTTGTTTTCCATGGATCCGTACAGCGTCTCCAGATCATTGCCGGCTGCGGTAAACTGAATGGGCCATATGACAATATCCGCATCATATTCCCGTTCGGACAATCCCTTTACCGTGACGCTCCGGTCATATCGTTTATATTCTATGGCCGCCTTGCCCAGCAGAAAACCCAGTGATGATAATCCAATGAATAAAAAGGCCCCCAATATAAAAGCACTTGCCCTGCTGTTCTGTTGCACGAGAATCTCCTTTTGTTGTATCGGTTCAAACTCTGCGGTTTTCCCGCCCCTTTTTTGATCGGTCCAGTTAAAATATTATGCCACCCGGCTACAGCCCCGACCTGTCCAACAAGGGTTTTTCATAGATATCGCTCTCTGCCGGGTAGCGAAGGTTCTTGAGGCCATTTTGTTTTGCCAGAGCCCAGAGAATGCTTTCCCCTGCCGGCAGCCCCGCCGGCCGCATAGCGTAAACCGGGTCCCCGTATGCCTCTTCCGGAGAGATGAATACCCAGCCCTTTGATTTGAACATAAGGATGATGTCAGGCAGAAAAGCAGCGTTGATTGCGTTGGTATGCAGAAGAAGAACGTGATTTGTGCTCCGGTTGTGGATCTGTTGGGATAAAGAATCGTAGTAAACGGCGCGGTTCCACAGATGGTTTAGATAGGCAATGCAAAAGGGTGACGGATCCCCGTCCGGATGCCTCTTTTTCCAGGCCAGATAGCGATTGTTGTAATACCAGTCACTGGCATCAATGCTCACCGCTCCTGATTGGTATCCATGGTCTGCCAGCCAGTTTCTGAATCCATCCCGTTTTGACAGGGTTTCTCCCTCTTTAAGGTATGGGAAACGCAGACGTTTGGTCCAACCGGGCATGTCCTTTAACAAGGTTTCGCTTTTTTGGGTTTCCATGATGAATTGTTTCAGCGTTGTCTTTTCCGAGCAGAAATTGAGATGGGAATAGGTATGGTTGGCAACTGCGTGACCTGCCTTTCCCCAGTCTCTCACCAGCCTGAGACCGGCAGGACTGTCGACCCGTTTTCCTGTAGGGAACAGAATTGACTTGATCCGGGCTTTTGACAAGGCTTTCAAAATCGATGCGGACCACGAAGATGCCAGGGGCTGCTTCCGGGGATCAAAGCCGTCATCAAAGGAGAGGGCGATACTCTGGGCCTGACTATACAAAGGCAGCCAAAGCAATATAAGGATTAAGAATATGATTAATCCGGAACCATTTAATTTTTTATCCATAACATAGATTACGCGTTTCATTTTTCCTTTTCCCGAAACTCTGTTTCTTCGGCCCCGTCCAGCGGCGGACATAGGGTGCATCGGTCTCTACCGCAGCACATACTCCCCCGGGCTATTTGCAGACGGGCTTTGAGGCTGCCAATTTCATGATCACAGTCCATACTCCTGCCGGATTGAATCCCCCGTCCTTAAAATCAGTAAAACCAAAATCCATATACAGCTTTCTTGCAGGATTTCCCTGGGGGACGGATTTATCAAAGGTCTGTACAAATATGCTTTTTTTCTGATCCAGTCTGCCCAGGGCAAACTCAATCAATTTCCGGCCGAATCCCATTTTGCGATACGCTTGTGAAACGGCAAGCCAGGCGATTTCATTTGACTCTTTTGAAATGACAATCCCCCCTTTTACCCCCTGATTATTTCCATCCCGATCCAATCCAATACAAAACGCCCTGTTTTCGGAAATCGCCTGGTGTAATGCTTTTTGGAAGCCGGGTTCATCGGCCATGGGACCAAATAAAGGCTCCACCTCCCTTGCCAGAGCCAGCCACGCCTCCCAATCCGTCAATTCTGAATCATAAACATCCATATTTTACACCTTCAACAAAAGGATTCATTTTTTTTTAAAAACCCCGGGCAGTGGCTTTACCGCCTGGACAGGAAAGCCTGATTCGTCTGCAAGCTCCTGAAGATTTTTGATCCGTTCCACTGCTTCGGGATGGCTGCTGAAATAATGTCCGATCAAATTATATTTTTCCTTATCTCCGGGTGCCATGGCATTGAAAAATTCAGAAGCCCCGCCCACATGGCCGTAAAAACAATCCAGCACCTCCAATGCCTTCTCATCTGCCAGCCCCTCCCGGGTCTGGGAATAGTGAGCCGTATTCAGGTTCACCGCCGGGGTAAAGAACCGGGTAAGGTCTGATCCGGCCCCCGTGATCAGGGCAGCCGCGGCAGTGATAAGGATTCCCCGGCCCATGCCCCGCAGATGATCCCTGTTTTTAAAATGGGCCAGTTCATGGGCAAGGACAAAGGCAAGGCCGTTTTCCGATTTTACCTTATCCAGGAGCCCCTTAAACACGAGGATCCGGCCCCCGGGCAAGGCCATGGCATTGGCTGTTCTGGAATCAATCAGATAAACCCTTAAGGGATAGGTAATATGAATGCATGGGCTTAAGGCCTTCACCATGGACTGGAGTTCTGCCTGTTGGGGATCCGAGTCCCGGACCGCCTCTTTTCCCGAGGGACTGAAAGCCGAGAATATCTTCCCCTCCATCTCCGGTGAGATATAATTCACTGCCCGGTCAACCAGAAGACCCGATACCCAGAACAGGGCCAGGAGAAAAAGAGTGATCCCGGAAAACAATAAGATAAATTCTCTGACCGGCCGGTCATGGGAGACATTATCATTCTTCCGGGGCAGGGCGGGCTTATATTCCATCATATCAATCTAAAAAATAAATTGCCGTCCCATAGGCCAGGACTTCAACCGAGCCCACCTGGTTCTTTTTCCCCTTGGTGATGGAAGAGGTCTCCAGGCGCAGGTTGATGATCATGTCCGCATCGGGACAGGATTCCTTCATCCTCAGAACCGCCTCGCGTCTGGCCCGGTCCACCAGGGTTTCATAGGACTGGACATTGCCCCCGAAGAAATTTCTAAGCTTGGCCAGTATCCGTTTAAAATAATCCACCGATACAACCATACTGCCGTTGACAAGCTCGCATTGACCCACTTTCCGGCAATCATCCCCAATCTTTTTTCTGGAAGTCGTGGGAAGGGTCAATAAGAGTTCTTCACGCTCCAGAATGGAGCGGTAATGTCTTTTTTCCGCATATCGGCCGAAAGAATAGCCCAGGAACAATAAAACAACAAATATAATGAGTTGTTCCATGGATTTACTCCACTGTCACGGCGGTGCCGTAGACATAGATCTCTGCAGCACCGGCAGCCACGGAAGAAGTTGAAAAACGGACATTCACAATGGCATTGGCCCCCATCTGCTCTGCCTGGGATTTCATCCGGTTAATGGCCTCATCCCGGGTTTCCTGGAGAAGGTCTGTATATCCTTTCAATTCTCCGCCGAAAATATTCTTGATCCCGGCCATGAGATCTTTCCCCACATGCTTGGCCCGGACCGTACTCCCGGAAACCACACCGTAAAAGGCCGTAATTTTTTTCCCTGGAATCTCTTCCGTGTTCGTGAGCAGCATCTTCTTCTTCCTCCTGGTTCAGGTTCATTGGGTGATGATTATACCAGCATCATTTTCTCAAAGGCAATGGAAACATCCGCTCAGATCCGTCCAGATTCTTTGATTCCTTAAGATGTGTACCCCTGATCCCCTTCAAGATCAATGGTTTTTCCCTGCCAAGGCTTCAAAGGATGCTTTGGCTTCCGGGGAAAATTCATGGAATTGATTCAGCTTTTCACAGGGCCCGTCATCACAGACCGAACAATTATCCACTGATTTTGCCATGCCGCACTTTCTGACTTCACAGGTATTGCAATAGCCGATGAGCCTCTCCCCGGAAGAAAGACACCCGTCACAATTGATCTCTTCGGGTTTTAAATTTAATCCGTATTTTTCCGCCAGGAACTTTGCCGTCTCTTCTCTTGCTTTGTCATCATCGTTCAGAGTGGCCAGGAAGGTCGGGCAGCTTGAACAGACAAGGCCGCAATATGCAATCATCTCTTCCATACGTAATCCTCCTTTTTGATTTGTGTTGTCCGTCAAGATTCAGGGGCTGCCGGAGAACGGCACAATCTCTGAATCCGGGTTAATTTTGGGGCTTTCTGCACCAGAACGCAAAATGTTTCCCCTCTTGCGCCGGTTCATCCCCTTTCAGACGACCCGCCGTTGAGATCTCTTCAAATCCGGCTTCCGCCAGAAGAGGGGGGATCTCATTCACGCCGTACATCCGCTCCTTTTCGGCAAATTTGATGATCTTATCGGTTTCAGGATAGATAAACCAGCAATGCTCATGGAAATAGATCTCATCCGCCCATTTTTCCGTAAGGGCAAAACAATCGGATAACTGCCGCCAGTTCCTTACCTTTTCCGAAGGGGGAACCTTGGGCTTTCCCGCCACATTGGCCACAAACCATGCCCCCGGCTTCAGGGACCTGAAAATCCTGGAAAAATCCTGAACCGCCTCGGAAGGGGAAAGCTGCCCCGGGCAGTAAGAGCCGGCCCAGGCCAGATCAAAATCTTCGGATTCATCCAGGTCTGAACACTTCATCTGCCGGAGTTTTACAAAATCCCGGTTCTCTTCCGTATTCTCGCGTGCAATTTCCAGATATCGGTCCCCCGGATCAAAGGCCAGAACCTGAAAGCCTTTTTGGGCAAAAGCCGAGGCATGGTAGCCCAGGCCGCATCCGATATCCAATACCTGGCCGGGGGGCTGGATGCCGGAAATCGAAAGAACCCTTTCCACCATTTTCCCGGAAATCTCAGGAGTATTGAAAAGCCAGTCCCGGTAATATTTTAAAAGGAGTTCCTGGATAACCGGGTTATACCAGGACCATTGGATTTCTGTGGTTTTCATGTTTAACCTTTAAAGAATTCCCGCAGCTGAATTGCCGGGAATGCCTTCTTTTACCGGCGGTTCTTTTTGCGCACCGCTGCAAAAGCCTTGTTATGGTTTCTATTTTTCCATAATAGCAGAATATGTTGCGAGTATCTCTTTTGTATTAGAGTTGATGATTTTGAGGGAGATCGGCAAACTGTCGCCCAAACCATGAGAAGGGGTTGAGCAAGTCTTGATAAAGTCCCCAGCCCGATGTAAGGCGACCCGGCCGTTCAGCAGTCCGCCAATCGATCCCTCCAGCTCAAATTCGATATCTTTCTCGAGGTTCTGAATAATTTGGCCATGATATTTATCAATGTTTTTAATTGTAAAAATACGTATAGCTTGAAAATCATTTGATATAATTGCTGCTTCGCCTTTGCCGAAGTACTTCTTGTTTAACCATGTGCATTTCAAATGGGACGGGCCTAAACAGGGTTCACATTGTTTGAATATGGAAAACTGCCCTGCAAAGCCTCCATCTATTTGAAGCCTCAATATCATTTCCGTTTCATTGTATACAACCTGAGTGTCGTCCCTGCTTCTGCATTTTACGGTGAGCCCGCAAAGTGCATTTGATTCTTCCGGAAGACAATCGTACCACCAATTTATAATTTTATATAAAAGAACACGGTTGTTCCCGATGTGGTAGGTTTCAGAACAATGTCCAGCATGATCAATTATGAGGCAGCATGATATGATAATTATATACAACGGTAGCCACTTCATAAGCATATTGCTATTTTCCCACATGTTTTGCTTATAATCGCGGTGCTGACCGGCGCAGCCGCCGGGAATATTTTAAAATCACCGGCTTGTCCGAAGTATCGTATCCCTTGAACTCGTTGTGTGATAATTCTATTGTTCATTTGGATCAAACGAATAATGTATGTGTCTAATTTTCCAAAAATTATCATGTTTTTCTAAATATAGTGTTGTCCTTACACACGGCTTGGGTTTGCTGGGATATCTGCATCTCATTATGATACAAGCACCATCTCCGTGCCGGTAAATAACCCTATCCTCCAACAATATTTCTTCGATTTTACCGGATTCAAAAAATTTTAAGACTTTTAACAGATGATCATCTAAATCCTGTGAATCACAATCTTCATGGTTGTCAAAGAAAATAATATCACCATCAGAAGCATATAGATTTTTGAGTCTCTTTAAATCTCTTTGATAAAAACAATCATTGTATTCATCAAGGAATACTTGAAACTCCCTGAGTTCATTTGGATCAGTAATCTTCATAACCATTTAACCTATGATTTAAGGTACATAATATTTTAAAATCACCGGCTTGTCCGAGTTCCTTTTGATTGTTGGAATTGGGTATTGTGTCCCTGGAATCTTTAATACTACCATCTTCGTTCCAATCTGCATTCTCATATTTCATAAATACAACTTGAACATTAAGATTTCTCTTTTTGAAATCCTCTGACATGAAATCTTCTGCTTCATTAAACTCCACGATGAATTCGTCATCGTCCCAATGCTTCAGTTTGTAGAAGGTTAATCCTCCAGAAAAAAATAATTTGTCACTATCTTTTAGGCCTTGAAGTCGAGCTCTCAGTTCTCCTACGGTTAATGCCCCTTTTGACATTTTGCCTCCTACTTTTTGATTATCAATATATAAGAATTTATCTGTACTGCTTCCCATATTCAATTATATTTTTAAGCGCTTCCATAGACGCTACACCAGGGATCTGGAGCCATAGGAATATCTGGTCTGAATCAGCTTTACCTTCTTTGAACAGAAGATATGCTTCGATAAAAACAAAATGAGAAAGAAGTGTAATTTTGTTCGACCCACTTGCTTTATATTTGGAAAAGGTATCGAATTCAGGTTTTCCAAGTGTAACGCTATGGTTTGCATTTATATCTGCTCCTTTTGTTAAAACAGCAAACGCATCTTTTTTAGTAATTGTAGCGTTTTCTTTCTGTTTTGTTTTACATTCCAAAAGTATCGAAACTTCATTTTGAGTTAACATGAAATCGGGCATTCCTTGCTTCATATTTATGTCTAATTTTGAAGTTTCCCATGAGAATTCTTGGAGAATAGTACTTATTGGATTTTCATACTCATTACCTTTTAAATCATATGAAGATGAGATTAATTTTTCATCTAATCCCAACTCATTAGCCACTCTTAAATGCCTATTTTTCCAGTAATCAAAATTGCTATTAAAAAATTTCGCGACTGCTTCAATGAACAACCGCGCTCTTTTTGAATTTTGAAGAATCGCTTTTAGTTGATTAATAGTTGCATTAATTATCTGATTTGGCTCTGATATTCCCTTATCAACAAGCATCATAGCTCTTTGCCTTCCCAAACCAGGAACATCAAATTTAGTGGCTGATTTTAAAATATCGATTGCTTCTTCCGTGACACCGTAACGCATCTTTTCAGCCAAAATATTTAGTTTTGTCTCTATCGATGATGGTAAAGATTCCCCTGGTGTAGTCACAATCTTTGTCAACCCATCAACAATCCATGAAATGTCAACTGATAGTGCATGCAATTGACCATAGGAGATAGGAGGAATATTGCGCCTTAACTTTTTTTCAGAAACACCTTGTATCCATAGACTCGCTCCATACGTTGCATTAGTAACACGATCATAATTTTCAACACTATCAGGGTCTATAAATAGATTTTTGGTTGATATCTCTTGCCAAGCCCGAACTTCGGGTTGATTTCTTCTTGCATACGGCAGAAAGCGTTGCCCATTTTCTTCCGAAAACTCATCACTAGAACAAATTGCATGAATTAGAGAAATTTCAAAATCTTCATCCAATACAGAACTATTGTTTTTCAATAATGAAAGAAGAAAAATAGCTGTTGATGGTAGCAAACCGGTTGATGAAATGGACCTACCCAATGGTGTTGGGTATAGGTTTTGATTATTCCCTGAAAACAATTTATTTTTAAGAAGCCAATCAATTGACTCTGAAACCAGCAGCGCGACTTGTGAGAGTTTTTTAGGATTCATTTCAAGGTGTTGATGCCACCAAAATGTTTCCGAATAAAATGAGTTTATTTCATCTTCGCTTTTACATATCCGGCTTGAGATAAGAGAGAGAACGGACTTCCTAATGCTTTTGTTAAATAATTTTGAATATAAATTCGATTCTTCCGGAGAAAGATATTCGTTCGCTTTTATGGCTTCAGCTCTATTTGTTACTAATAGAATAGATAAGCCTTCTTCATCGAAACCGAGTCGTCCAGCCCTTCCAGACATGTTTAGGTATTCACTTTTTGATATCCAAGGATCTCCTGAAACCCAGAATCTGTTGAATGAATCGAAAAGGACAGTTCTTATTGGGAAGTTTACCCCTGCTGCTAAAGTGGGCGTAGCAAAGACAACATCCAAATTCCGTTTTCGTAATGCTTCTTCGATAACTGCTCTTTCAGAAAAACTCAAATCAGTTGAATGAAAAGCAACTTTTCTTTCAGTTGTTCCTTTTAAGGTGGCAGAGACACCAGTGGGTTCACTGAAAAGATCAAGCTGTTCCGTAATCATGTATGATTTTACATCTTGCTCGCGACTTTTTGAAAACTTATCAGCTAATTCAACTGCTCTAGGTTTAGTCATGGTAAAAACCAAGACTGGCCCCAGATCCTTTTCAAGGAGATTATTTACTGCATTAATAGCATTATCAGCTACTATTTCAGTGTTTGATTCTTGAAAAACCTCTTCTGTCCCAAGATAATTATAAAATCGCTGATTATTAAACCAAAATTCTTGTCTTAAAGGAACATCCCGGTTATGCACATTAATAAAATCACACTTAAACCACCCGGCAATTTGGCCTACATTTGGGGCGGTAGCAGAAAGGGCAATAAATTGGGCCGGAATTTGTTTTCTGATAATTGATAATAGGACTTCAACATCTGATCCTCTGGCATCGTCTGAAATGATTTGTAGTTCATCGGCTATAACAATTTTATCTCTAAGAGAGTATGTTGTAGAGCTACTTATCAGTGCGAGGTATTTTTCATATGTGGCCACTAAAATACCGTCTCGCCATTCTCCCTCAGATCTGTCTCCAGTTGCAATTGATACACTGAACCAGTTGCCAGTTTCATAAGTTTCTTTAAACGAGTTGTACTTTTCTTCCGCTAAAGCCTTGTGAGTTACTAAATAAACGGTTTTTTTTCCTTTCATTGCTCCATCAACCGCAGCAATTTCAGCAATTGTAGTTTTTCCGGACGATGTAGGAGCCGCGATCACAAGACTTTTTCCATTACATAAACCTGCTTTAATGGCTTCTTCTTGAGCATATGTATATTGCTTAAACCCACCGCTTCTCAACAAATCCAAAACGGAACCATCTGCACCAAATTTTGCAGCTTCTGAAATATTCATTTTAAATCACCACCATAAGTTTGATTATGTTTGACAATTGTATCCCCAAAAATAATTGACTGAGATTTTGGGACTGGACTCAGTCAGCATTGCATTCATGGCAACAACGCCGCCATGAATGCAGTGCTAATCAGTTGTGTCGTTTTTAGCTTCGGCTGAGTTGGCTCTGTTAAATCTTTCTTTTGGAAATATTTTTATTAAGCTGAATAACTTGGATCCAAGTTCCCTAGTTGTTTTAACTACTTCCATTTCTTCATCTTTATTCAATGGTGGTATATACAGTATGCCATTGGAAACGCCAGATAATGTCAGATAACTTAACAGCTGCTCCGTTCCTCCTTTAAGAATCTGGGAACCGGCATGGAATGAATTTTTAACTTCAATAATTAATTTTTCTTTTCCCTTTTGAAGAAAAAAATCAGCTCTGTAAAACCGACGATCTTGATTTGTCGGTATTGAAAACTCAGAATAAACGTCAATATCCTCAGCAAGGCTATTCAAATAAGCCTTCAATGAACCTGATAACTCCACCTCCGTTATCCTTGGCAGCACTGTTCCTGAGGTCTTATCAGGGAAACTTTTTGAATAGGAAATCAATAACTCAACTATTCTATCTTTCAATTGTGTATTTGTCTTAGTTAAATCTTTGGCAGGTTTTGATTTTTTAAGATCCGTGGTCTTTTTGTCATAAGCCCGTTTTTCAACCATTTGGTCAAATAGTATATTTATAAAAGCTGATATATTTACGATTGCAAGAAAGGCTTCTTGCTCGGAAAAATAAAGTTTGTAATCATGTGTTGACTTATTTCTCCACTCGGTTCGATAATTAGTAAATAGCTGTAATACTCTCTCTTTCAGAACATTATTTTCTTCAAAATGTTTCTCAATCTTATGTGGAGTTACTCTATTTGGGTTTTTCCCGGAAATTATTCTATATGCCTCTTTAAGCGCACCTTCAAAGGCTTGATTACTTCTGTAGATTACATCATTGAACAAATAGTCATCACCAGATTTACCATTCTCAAAATGTCTTTCAGCAATTTCGATATGTGTGACCACGCTTGAAACGCCAATATCGTCCTCAGATGTAGAAAAATATTCAGCTTTATCTCTTAATAAATCTAACAGATTCATGTTGTTCCTTTAGAAAGTTAATCGCGGTGCAGCCGCCGTGAACAAGTAATTGACCGGATCCGCATATCATTCATGATTAGATGGCCAACCGCAGAACATGAGAAATTAAATGATATCTGGATAACATCATTCTTACACGTAATTGAAGCCATATCAGCATTCCCATATCGTGTAAAGAGATATTGTGAAATCAAATGCTTACATAGCAGAAAGGAGTGAATAAGGGTTGAGGCGCCGGACACCCTCATTTGAAAGCCCCATGATCTTTGTCTGCTGCCGTGGAGGCCGGGGCGGGGCAGGGCGGAGACATCGGGTTCGATTTCCTACAGACTCTTCATGGAGCGGAGGCATAAAAGGGCCGACTGTCTGAACGAAGTGAGTTTCGGCCCTTGGCGGAGCGGAATGATAGAGGCTGTGGAAATCGTTAACCCTGCGCAGCCGGCCCCGCCCCGGCCGGAGGTCCGATCCACGGCAACCCTTTTCCTGTTTTCCCGCTGCAGGACAGCCATAGGCATTCTTCTCTGATGGGCCGTGCAGGCTCGCAAAAAAAAAATCAGCACGAAAGTGCTGAACCTCTGAGCTCTCTGTGTCCGCAGCATTCGTTCCCAATCCAGGTTCGGGACATGGGAACTTCGGCCAGGCAAAAAGGATTGTCCCCAAACCCGGTATAAAATAGGGTGATCCCGGCCGGACGGTCCATTTAACTGCTATGGATAAGCCCCCGGCGCCGCCGGGGAGGTTCAAAGTTTGCCGTTTACTGGAAGTTTTTCTTCGCGTTCTTCATGGCAGAAAGAGTACCATGGCTTTCAAACGACGAAGGGTACGAAAATTGCGAAGGTTTTTAAGACCGCTTTCAGTGCTTTCCATCTTAAACCCTGTACAGCATCACGCCCGGGTCACCGGCGTGTCCGGCGTGCGGTGACAATATTTTTCCGGTGGTCATTGAGTACTCCTTGAAGGGACGGGAAACTCACCCTGGAAGTTGAATCCAGACTCATGGGAGTGACCGATACGAGTTCTTCAACTGCAAATACGTATATGTCTGATTCAGGATCAAGGGTCTCTGGATCTATTTCAATTTTGAGTTTTGCATCGCCGATTCTGCTCTGCAACGATGGTGAGTCCAGGTAGCTGGAGTAATACGTGCTTTTAGCCAGTTTTGATAATTTCCAGGGGGTCGAAGAGGTCGCGCCGGTTGGAATATCAATTTTTAATAGATCAACATCCCGGGGCATTGGTCGGGTCATTAAAATTTTTGCAAAGCTGTTTAGAAAGTGCCTTGACGCACTCCAGTCCTGATTTGTGTATTCGTGATGTGAGTCGATATCCGTCTGTTTTGAAATCGCTATTGCCGGAATCCCATAACTTGAGGCTTCAAGAGCAGCGCCAATGGTCCCTGAAGTTGTCACGTTTATCCCGAGATTTTCTCCGTAATTGATTCCTGAAACCAATAGATCCGGTTTTTCAAGGGGATATAAAACCTTCAAGGCATGTTTGGTAACCAGCGCCGGCGAGCATTCACAATGATATGCGGTTACCCTTTGCCCATTTACTTTGTAATCAATCGGTATGAGCCCGGCGCTTCTGTTTCCCGTTAAACTCCTTCCCATCCCTGTCTGCTGAACGCTTGGCGCGGCAACAATAAGATCCGCTAAATCCATAACCGCTTCCACCGCCGCTTTCAGCCCTGGAGAATGGATTCCGTCATCATTTGTCAATAAAATCCTGGGTCTGTTCACCATGTTTGAAGTATTCATTTTGCTTTTCCATTGTTTTAAAATCTGTGTCTGGAGATGGCGGTATCTTGTTTTATAATGCAAGAATCACTGCTTGATCCCAGGCTCCGCCAGGTTCTAAGCTTAGGGGCAGGCGCGGCGCAGCAGCCTGTCACCTGTCCGAAGAAAGCGTGTGGGTATCCTTTCAAGTTGTCATCTTTTCTATGGCTTCTTTCCACTTCCTTGCGTCTTTCAGCGCCCATGCAATTGAATCTTCGCCATATCCGGTATCAAAGTTCACACATAATAGTGGCACAAATACTGATTTGCCGTTAAATGCCTTTGGCATGGATACACTTCGGATGGAATGAATCGGTATCTTAAATTCATTTCTGGGAAATGATCTTATTGAATAAATGGCATCTTTTGTAAGAACAAGAGCACCATTTCCCCTTATCTGCGCTCCACCGCGGGATTTAATTCCAAAAAAATTTGATCTCGTGGTTGCTCCAATCAGCTCTTCTTTATTAAATCTTTCTTGAATAATTCTATCCAAATTCCTGCGGGTTTTGGAAAACACCATGGCTGAGATGAAAAAAAGAAATAACAGACCAAGAACAATTGACACGGTTATGATCAATTGGGTGTTCATCAATAATCCTTCAACGACACCACATCGGTCAGGAGCACCTGGAGCATAGCGGACTTTGCATCCGAGTTAGTTCTCATGGTTGGATTCTTTTTTTTTCAGCCAATCTTCCGGAGAAAAAGAATAGCGACGGCTGTTCCATTTTGATGCAATCCCTATATCATACCCATAGGTTAGAACAACCTGGACAAGATTTCTCTGAATTGCTTCTTCATGGGTTTCTAAAATGATATTTGCGATTTGTAAAGCAAGTCTTTCATCTTCAATGTTGGGGTGGCTTATAAGTGCCTGGGTACTCAGATAGGTTGTTGTTTTGGATTTATCATCTGATGAGCTGAAAGTTGATCGGCCATCCTGAACGGTTGCATAAACGACCTGGGGAATCTTTTGTATCTGCTCTCGGGTCTTGATGAGCTCTGAGAAAAATTCGTTTTGACTTAGATTTTCAACAAATATTGGAACGAGTAAGGCAAGCACCAGAAAGAGGCCACAGACGGCGTAGTGTACTGACCAGATAGGTTTAACTGCTTTGTCAGACACAAGGCCTTTGCGAATGACGAAAGTACCCGCCATAATATCATGCAGCGACTGGCGGGTGTTGCGGTTGAAAAGGATCAAATAAAAGATTGAAAGGCCGAACCCGAATACCAGCAGAGACACAAGGAAAAAGCCGATAGGCTGTAAAATTGATTCTGGAATCATGGCCCCATTAAGAAAATATGGAATACCGATAATAGAATACCGAAAAGCGCTTTTCCACAAGCTGATGAGTTCTCCGTTCTTATCAACAACCTGGATTTTTAGGGCTCTTTTTCCGATTGTTTGTCCTCCGCCAATCCGGCTGTTCAATAGTACAAAATAGATAGCCGCAATTGGAAATCCGACAGTTCGTCCCCAACCGCCCAATTCAACAAATTGCTGAGAAAAAAATAGGCCGAGAAGAAGGCCGAAGATTCCTAAAATGACAGCGTCTATGAAAAAAGCGCCGACTCTCTTCCAAAAGCCGGAAATTTTAAATTGCATTCATCACTCCTTTTTTGAAACCCGGCACCCCGCTGAACGGCAGGCATCAAGAAATATCCAGGCTATAAATACAGATAGTGCATTCACCTTTCCTATCACTCTATTCTCCGTGATTGCTAACAGTAATTGTACGCGTTCGCATATCATTCACGACTCAATAGCCAAACACGTACCATGAGAATAAGAGCGACACCGAATCCGCATGCCCATTTTACCTGAATCAAGCCATATCAATAATAAAATATCGTGTAAAGAGATATTGTGAAAGCAAATATTTAGATAGCGGAAAGGAGTGGATAAGGGTTTCGGTTAAAGACCGGCAGCATCATCCTAACTAATATATAGTCGTGTTTTAAATAATTTTACTAATTTTAATCAGTCTAATATGGTTTCAACTTTTAATTGCAGCATCATCGGGAAAAAGATAGGTGTGTAAAAGAAGGTATTGAACGGCAGATGTTTTGCCGCTTCTTTGCCAGGAACAGCCGACAAAATTCAAGGGCAGAAGATATCGGGAAATAAAATTTAAAGAGGTGTGTAGAATGAAAATACTGGTTGCATATGATTCGGCGTTTGCCGATGCGATTCTGCCGGAGGCGGTTAAAACGGCCAAGGCGTTTGATGCGGTTGTCTACCTTGTCAGGAGCTGCCCCCAGGAGGCATCCCAGCAGGGGATAGCCGCCCTGGAGGCTCACCTGGAAGATGTCAAAATGAATGTATTTGATGCACAGCAGATAAACTGTGAAACCCATATCCTGATCCGGGGAATGACTCCGGGTGAGGATATAGTAGACTATGCCCGGGAAAAGGCAGTTGATCAGATTATCATTGGGGTTAGGAAACAGTCCAAAGTAGGGGCTATATTTGGATCAACAGCTCAATACGTTATCCTGGAAGCCCCCTGTCCAGTGATGACAGTTAAATTGTAGGCCACCTCTAATAATTGTCTTTTGGCCCGATTTCTTCGTTGCATGAAAATTTTAATCCTCGAAATATTACGTATATTCCTCCGGTTAAAATTTTCATGCGCCTTGAACTCAAACCAAAATCCTAATTATTAGAGGTACCCTGTATTTGTTCACTGCAGGTCATTTCCTTTCCCGGGATGCCTGACTACTTGTTGAGATCTGTAAAAGTAAGCTTCTCACCGGTTTCCAGGTAGTGGTTGAGCATGGCCTCGAAAACCGAGAACTTTGCCTTGAATACCTCGGGATCGTTTTCGGCAAGAAATCTATGCCCTGCTTCATTAAAAGCCGTCAGGGTCATATGCCAGGTGGATACCGTGGTTTTATCGGGTTTTTCAAATAAGGTGATTGTATACCGGATGATGCAGCCGTCCATGTGAATAGAAAACTGGATCTTTTCATCGGGCTGGTAAAGATCGAGTATCCACATTTCAGGCAGGTTTCCATTTAAAATACGGCATTGGAAAATACAGTCCTGCTCTGCGAGTCCGGATTCGGAATACAATAGATCGCATTCCCATCCTTCAATCCACTCATACTCCCTTGTGGGGCAGAGAAGGGGGAATATTTTTGATGCCGGATGGCTGATATCGGCCACATAGAGACGGGTTTCCCGTTTTACCTCACCATTGAAACGGGTGTTCATGGTTCATCCTCCAATTTGGGTTTTCAATTCATTCTTCTAAACAATGGAGGAGGATAGAGTGTGAAGCCGTAGACAGGTCAATAGATTTTTTAGGCCGGCCACGGTCTCTTCTGCATTGTATTCGGCCACTCCGAAACTTGCGGTGATGGAGTTCACCTCGTCAAAAACCGTGGTTTCAATAACAGATCTGAGCTTTTCAGCCACGCTCCGGACCTGGTCGATTTTCTGGTGGGGCAGAAGAATGAGAAACTCCTCCCCGCCCCATCTTCCGGCAAGATGTTTTGGCGCAGGGATTCCTGGAGCAGGGTTGCTTTTTTTGAGCACCTCGTCGCCGGCCAGGGATCCGATTTCATCCTGGAACGGCCTTGCAGCCGCAAGGTTCGGCGGGAATCGGTTTTGCTGCGGGTAACTTTATCAGGGAATGTCAGGCCCGAACCGGCGGCAAGAAAAAAGGGCCATGACTGGATTAAAAGGCATCGTTCTTTTTTTAAAATCCAGAAATTAGCGCTACACCTGAAATAGCGAGAAGAACCCCGAATGACTGAGCCTTGTTTAATTTCTCTTTAACGATGACGGCGCTGAGAAAGACCGTGACTGCAGGGTAAAGACTGCTGAGAATAGAGACAACGCTTAACATCCCCTCCCTTGTTGCGGCAGCAAAGGCAAAGGCGGCGATTGTGTCCACAAGACCCATGATAACAACCCAGGGCAAATGAGGTTTCCCTACTGTGAGCGGGGTGCGGTTAATCAGCATCAGCGGTATTAAAAAAACAAGGGTAGAACATCGCATAATCATGGATGCCCAGAGTGGATGGTTTTGGGCAGCTCTGTCCATGAGGATGAAGTAAAATCCGATACAGACTGCGGCAGCGAGTGCCAGATGAATTCCTTTTGCCGCTTTCACTCGGTGGGTTTCTCCCCCGGATTCCATCACTGCCAGTATGGTTCCGGCAAATGCCATGGCCATGCCTGATAACTGCAGACCAGACAGAGTGTCACCGCAGATGATTCCCCAAACAACAGGAAGAATGGTGCCGGTGGCACTTACGGGAGCAAGAATCGAAATCACCCCAATGGCAAGGCTTCTGTACAATAGATACATGGCCGTCAACCCCACAAATCCTGCGGGAACAGACCAAATCAGGTTTGGATCTTCAGGCAGGTTCCTGCTGAAAGCTGCCACGATCAGAAGAAGACAAGAAATTCCTGATATATTGGAAATCAGCAACAGAGTAAAGGTAGGTAAAGTACGGCTTTTCAATCCGCCGATAAAGTCTGCAACACCCCAGCCAACACATGCCACAAGGGACAGGAGGATGGAAAGCATTATGGCTTCTCCTAAATTTTAAAGAGTGTCGGGATAATCTTGCCTTTATCTTAATCCTGATATAATATTACGTAAAATTATTCATTTTTATGTTTTTGATAATAAAAACTTATGAGATATGATCTGAACCGTGTCCATGTTTTCCATTGTGTCTATGCTGAAAACAGCATCAGTAAGGCTGCAGAAAAACTTCATATTTCGCAGCCTGCGGTAAGCCAGCAGATTAAAAAACTGGAGGAAGAGATTAAGACGCCTTTATTCTCAAGGCTCCACAAAAGAATCGTTCCCACAAGTGCTGCTCATCATCTTTTCAAAACTGTCCAGCCTTTTTTAAAAGAATTGGACCGTGAAATCGAGCATCTTTCCATAGCCATGGACAAACCTTACGGTTCCCTTATGATTGGTTCACCCATCATTTTCGGGACAACGTACCTACCTCAAATTTGTTCAGAGTTCAGGAAAATTTATCCCGATGTCCGTTTTTCAGTCAGGTTTGAGGAATCTGATGTGCTGATTGACCTGCTCAATAAAGGTGAGCTTGATTTCGCATTGATTGATTTTTTTTCAGCCTATGACCAGCTCCCGGGCAAACCTGAACTTTACGCAATAGAGCCGTTGATGCTGGAATATTTTGTTTTGGCCTGTTCCAGGGCATATTATGAGAAACGAATAAATAAAAACCTCTCTTTAAACGATCTGTTATCTCTGGAGTATCTGACAGATGAAAACGAGCCCATCATTCTGCGGCATTGGTTCTGGTATTATTATAAAAAAAGGATAAATGATTTTAATATTGTTATGGCCATAGAAGCGCATCAAGCTCTGATGGAATGTATTCGAAACGGTATGGGTGTCGGCCTGACTTCCGAGCACCTATGGAAAGAAGAAATCGAGAAAAAGGAAATCATCCCCATATTCCCCAAGCCTGAAAAGCTGGTGAACACCATATCCATCGTCGCTCTTAAAGACAGTGTTTTAACCCTTACCCAGAGAAAATTCCGGAACTTTTTAAAGAACCGGTTCAGTGATGGACAAGCGGTAAAAGGCGCTGTTTAGAGGGAGTCTTTCAACAAGGAAAATGTCGATCCTTCCTTGAAAAACGGTTACCCAAGTCAAGTTACATCTTCAAGATTCCACCAATTTGCGGTTCGAATTCACCCCAACCTTGCAAAAATCAGAAAGGTTTCATATCCGAGGCACCTGAAGCTCTAGTCATCTACCGCGAGGTCCTGATAACGAAGGAGATGCAACCTCGGGTTCATTTTTCTAAGCAATGGAGGATGACAGGGTGTGAAGCCGTAGACAGGTCAATGACTTTTAAAAAAAACGAGGAATGCAGTCAAGTTTGTCTTGTCCCGGGAGGGGAATGGCAAAAAAGATTGTCCTCAACCCGGGTTTGGGCTAAAGTGGCCGAGGTATGAAAAAGAATCAGACATTCCAGCCGGCCGGTCCTTCTGAGGGGGATCCCCAGGGAGAAACCGGAAAGATCCGGGAGCAGTTCACCGGGGTGGTGGACCGGGTGACCTTTCACAATCCGGACTCGGGCTGGTCCATTCTGCGGGTCCTTCCTCTGGATGTCCGGGGGAGCCGGGCAACCGTGGTGGTCCACCAGACCAAGGTCTTTGCCGGGGCCACCATGGCCTTTGAAGGGACCTGGACCGTCCATCCCAAATACGGAAGGCAGTTCAAGGCCTTTAAAGCCGTGGAAAAAAAACCGGCCTCGGCCTCGGCCCTGGAAAAGTATCTCGGGTCCGGCCTGATCAAGGGGGTGGGGCCCAAGACCGCCAAGAAGATCGTCCGCCATTTTAAGGGCAAAACCCTGGAGGTGTTTGAGCAGGACATCCAGCGTCTCACCGAGGTGGCCGGGATCGCCGGGAAAAAGCTGGCCATGATCTCATCGGCCTGGACCGAGCACCGGGCCATTCGGGATGTGATGATGTTTCTCCAGTCCCACGGGATCTCCACCCTGTTTGCCGTTCGGATCTACAAAGAGTACGGGGATGAGGCCATTGCCCGGGTGACCCGGGATCCTTACTGCCTGGCCGATGATTTTTACGGCATCGGTTTTTTTTCCGCGGACAAGGTGGCCCTGAGCATCGGATTTGCCAAGGACAGCCCCGGCCGGATCATGGCGGGAATCCGCCATGTGCTCTCGGCGGCCCGGAATTTCGGCCACTGCTTTCTGACCCTTTCCCAGATCCGGACCCAGGTGAAGGAAATCCTGGACCTGGACCCGGGAGAAGGGCTGGCCGGGATCCTGGAGTCCATGGAAACGGACCGGCTGCTCATGAAGCGGATTCTGGACCTGGGGAAGGGCGGTGAACAGGCCTGCTTTTACGCCAAGAGCCTTTACTTTGACGAGGCCTATGTGGCCGGGAGGATCCGGGACATGGGTCCTACACCGGACATTGATCTCCTCCGGGTACAGCGATGGGTCTCCCTGTTCTGCAAGACAAAAAACCTGGATCTGAGTCCGGAGCAGGCCCAGGCGGTCCAGGGAATCGTGGGCCAAAGATTCTCCGTCCTCACCGGGGGGCCCGGCTGCGGTAAAACCACTGCCACAAGGGTCCTGGTTCGCCTCATCGAGGCCATGGGGCTCAAGGTTCTCCTGGCTGCGCCCACGGGCCGGGCCGCCCAGCGCATGGGCGAGGTCATCGGCAAGCCGGCCAAGACCATTCACCGGCTCCTGGGCTGGCAGGGCACAAGGTTCAAGAGAGACGAGAAGACCCCCCTGGACATGGATTTTCTGGTGGTGGACGAATGCTCCATGCTCGACATCAGCCTCACGGCCTCCCTGCTCCGGGCCGTGCCCTTGAACAGCCAGGCGGTCTTTATCGGGGATTATGACCAGCTGCCTTCCGTGGGGGCCGGCAACGTGCTCAAGGATCTGATCTCATCGGGAAAGGTGGCCTGTTTCAGGCTGACAAAGATCTTCCGCCAGGCAGCCCAGTCCCTGATCATCAAGTACGCCCATGAGATCAATGAGGGCAAGATGCCCTGGATCAAGTCCCCGTTTGAAGATCCGGAAATCTGGAAAGGGAAAATCGACTGCCTGTTCATCGATTCCGACGAGGCCACCCAGGAACAGCTCCGGTTCGTGGCCCGGGTGAAAAGTGCCGGGAATGACCCCGGGCCTTCCCAGGCCCCCAAGGAACTCTTTGAGTTCCGGGTCGGGGAACCGGGATCTCCCTATGAGACCGAGGCCCAGATCCCCAGGAAATTCGCCCATGTGGATCTGGACCGGCTCCTGGCTTCTGAAACCCGGGTGGATGAGCTGAAGGCTGTTCTCAAAAAGGTCCATCCCTGGTCATCCCTCCATTACGGGCTTACGGCCGTGGATGCGGTGAAAAAACTCTATCTGGACTGGATTCCCAAGTACCGGGGCCGGGAGCGGGAGATTCAGATCCTTTCCCCCATGACCCGGGGGACTCTCGGGACGATAAACCTGAACCGGGTCATCCAGGAGGCGGCCAACCCGCCCGGGGAGGGCAAGGCCCAGATCCAGGCGGGCCATCGGATCTTCCGGAAGGGGGACCGGGTCATCCACCGGAAGAACAACTATAACCTGGGGGTGTTTAACGGGGATATCGGCATTATCACGGAGATCAGCGCCATGGACCTGACCTGCACGGTCTCCTTTTTCCCCTACGGCCGCCAGGTGGTCTACCAGCAGTCGGATATCATGGAACTGGACCTGGCCTATGCCGTGACCATCCACAAATCCCAGGGCAGCGAATTTGAGGCCGTGATCATTCCCATCCTGACCCAGCACTTTAAGATGCTCTTCAGGAACCTGATCTATACGGGGATCACCCGGGCCAGAAAACTGGCCGTGTTCGTGGGGACCCGCCGGGCCCTGGGCATGGCCGTGGCAAACAAGGATATCAGCAGGCGGCAGACCGCCTTAAAAGAACTTATCACACAGACCTGAAGGAGAAAATCATGCAGTTTATTGTTATCGGACGCGACGGAACCGACGAAAAGGCCCTGGACAGGAGAATGGCTGCCAGGGAAGATCATCTGGCCATGGCCAAGGAAATGCACGAAGCCGGAAAATGGCTTTATGCGGCAGCCATGCTCAACGACAAAGAGCAGATGTGCGGCTCCATGATCGTGTGCGAGTTTGAGTCCAGGCAGGCCCTGGAACAGGAATGGCTGGACCGGGAACCCTATGTCCTGGGAAAGGTCTGGGATACAATCGAAATCACCCGGGCCGCCACAGCCCCGTTCTGGGCCAAGTAGGCCAGGGGGCATAAAAATTCTATAAAAAGAGGAAACGGAAATAAGAAATCATTAGTTTCTGAGGTGCCGGGTAAACCATAGAAGAACAGGAGGATGGGCATGGGTTCAGATAATTCCAATGAAAAATTCATGTTTCCGGGATTTGATTTTTCCGCGCTTCCCTTCATGGACATTCTCTGCGGTTTTGATCAGGGTGTGCTCATGACCGATGACAAGGGGATCATGGTCTTTTACAATAAGGTCCAGGCCACCATTGACAAACTGGATCCCGCAGATGTGCTGGGAAAAAAGATCACGGACGTCTACGCGTACAACAGCGATTCCTCCACCTGCATGCGGGTGCTGGAGCACGGCCGGCCCATCATCAACTATGCCCTTTCCTACAGGTCCAGACACACCAATGTGGGCAATACCATCCACAGTGTCTTCCCCTTGTTCAAGGGAAAGAAGATCATGGGATCCATCTGTTTTGTCAAGGATTACAATATCCTGGAACGGACCATCCTTTCCTTTCTCTCTCCCAAGAACAACGAGGAATTTGCCCAGGGCACCCAGTACACCTTTTCCAACATCATCGGCTCGGATCCCGGGTTCGTGGATGCGGTGAAGACCGCCAGGATGGCCGGAAATTCCCCTTCTCCGGTCATGCTCTACGGTGAGACCGGAACCGGAAAGGAGTTGTTTGCCCAGGCCATTCACAATTTTTACTATTCAAAGCAGGGCCAGTATGTGGATATCAACTGCGCGGCCATCCCGGAGAACCTCATTGAGGGCCTCTTGTTCGGCACCTCAAAGGGGGCCTATACCGGGGCGGTTGACCGGGCCGGGCTCTTTGAGCAGGCCAATGGCGGCACTATTTTTCTCGATGAGATCAACTCCATGCCCCTGCCCCTCCAGGGAAAACTGCTCAGGGTCCTCCAGGAGAGAAAGCTGAGAAGGGTGGGATCCCTGGAAACCATCTGTCTGGATGTAAAGATCATCAGCTCCCTGAACCGCTCCCCCCGGGAACTGGTCCGGTCCGGTGAGTTCCGGATGGACCTGTTCTACCGCCTGGGGGTTATCTATATCAAGATTCCGGCCCTGAGGGAACGCATTCTGGACGTTGAGGAACTGGGCCGCCATTTTCTCCAGAGGTACAATGGGATCCTGGGCCGGAAGATCAGCAATATCTCGCCGGAGGTGATTGATTTTTTCTGGAAATATTCCTGGCCCGGCAATGTCAGGGAACTTGAGCACGTCATTGAAAGTGCCGTGAATGTGGCCGGACCCGAAGAAACCCTTCTCAAGCTGGAACATTGTTATCTTGCCAACCTTCTGGGGATTACCCAAGCCTCTTCTTCCCAGAAGACTCGGGATTCTTCCGCACCTGACCGGGCTTTGTCCCATGGGGATATCCAATTTCCCATGGCAGGTTCCATCCCCCCGCTCCGGAGGCCATCCCAAAAGGAAAGGGCAGACCAATGGGGGGCGGATTCTTCCTTTGGCAGGAGCCTGCCTTCTTCACCACCATTCACCAGCCTGGTGCAGACCCGGATCGAACTTGAAAAAAACAGTATTCTTAAGGCCCTGGAAACCAGCATGGGCAATATTGCCATGGCCGCCCGGCTGTTGGGTATGTCCCGGCAGCTTCTGGGGTATAAGATCAAAAAACTGGGTCTGCGGGCTGAATTGAATCTCATTAAAATGAGAAGATCCTCCTAGGACCCAAGGCAATTTTCTTTGCGAAAATGTAAAAATAATTTTGCATGCAAAATTATTTTTACAAAATCCCTCTCTTTTTTATCTGTTTTTGTTTTCCTTTTCCCTTTTCTGATTTCTGTCGCTTCCCTGTCTGAACAATGTTTGCAGCTGCGCCTTGGGGTTTTATCCTACAGGGGCGTTTCCCGGTATGCATATTGCTCTATGATCAGGGAATGGTTAGGGCATCATCAACGATCAACAGAGAGTTAATGAAAAGGAGAGAAAAATTGAGTACTTTGGTTCAAGACAACGTGGATTTTGCGGCAGCCCGTTCCAGTCAGAACGGTTTTTTGGGAAAGTACGATGTCAGTCTGTTTTGGGGGACACTGATCTTATGCTCCGGCATTACCCTGTGGGGGATTATCTGGCCCGACGGATTCTCCAAGGCCATGAGCGGTTCCCAGAGCTGGATCTCCCTTAACTTCGGCTGGTTTTTCATGCTGACCGTCTCCGTTTTTATTATCTTCCTGGCCTGGGCCGGGATGAGCCGATACGGGGCCATTCCCCTGGGGCAGGACGGTGAGGCACCGGAATTTTCTTTTTCATCCTGGATTGCCATGCTTTTTTCCTGCGGCATCGGCATCGGCTTCATCTTCTGGGGGGTGGCCGAACCCCTTTACCATTACATGTCCCCGCCCTATATGGCCACGGGCGCCACACCGGATGCGGCACCCGTGGCCATGCAGATCAGCCTGCTCCACTGGGGAATCCACGGCTGGGTCTGTTACGCCGTGGCCGGTCTGGCCATTGCCTACACCACCTACCGGTTGAAAATGCCCCTTTCCGTGGCCAACTCCCTGGTGGGGATCCTCGGGGATAAGACCGGCTCCCTCTGGGGAAAACTCGTGGATTTTCTGGCGGCATTTGCCACCATAGCCGGTATTTCCACATCCCTGGGCATGGGACTCATGTCCATCCGCTTCGGCATCAACCACGTGTTCGGCGCCCAGCTCGGAACCCCGGGACTGGTGGTGGTCATGCTCTTCCTCATCGCCGGATACACCCTTTCCGCGGTGTCCGGGCTGAACAAAGGTATTAAAATTTTAAGCAATATCAACATGATCCTGGCATTTGGTGTCCTGCTCTTCTTTCTCTTTGCCGGTCCCACAAGGTTTTTACTGAATCTCATGGTGGATTCCGTGGGCGCCTATCTGTCTAATATTGTCTTCATGTCCTTCTGGACGGATCCCATGGCCCAGGCCAGTGACGGGAAATGGATGGGATGGTGGACCATATTCTACTGGTGCTGGTGGATCGCCTGGGGGCCCTTTGTGGGCGGTTTTGTGGCCCGGATTTCCCGGGGCAGGACAATCGCTGAATTTGTCTTCGGCACGATCCTGGTTCCCCTGGTAATCACCATTGTCTGGTTCAATGTGATCGGCGGTTCGGCTCTGTACGCGGAAATGCACGGCATCCTTGAGATGTACAAGGCCATTTCCGCCGATGCCGGTTCCGGTATCTTCACCCTGCTGACCCAGTATCCCCTGGGCAGTCTGGTTTCTTTTGTAGTCTTCTTCAACCTGATCATCTTTCTGGTGACCTCGGCAGATTCCGCCTCCTTTTTCGTGGCCATGATCATCTCCGGCGGCGAACTGGAACCTTCCACCCCGATAAAGCTGATCTTCGGTGGACTTATCGGATCCATCACCGTTGTCCTGCTGATCACCGGGGGGCTCAAAGCTTTGCAGACCGCCTCAATCGTTGCGGCACTTCCCTTTGCCTTTGTCATGCTGGGCATGGTTGCCTCCATGCTGGTGCTGCTGAAAAAAGAAAAAGTAAAATAAGGCAGGGGAATTGAGTATGTCAAACCGTAAACTTCTGTCGGCCTCGTCCGCCATCCTTGAAAAAGCCGGAGAGCTGGGAGCCTCCCTGGCAGGATTTGCCGGTGTCGAGGATCTTCGATCGGCTCCCGGCTTTACCCTGGCCCCTCAGCTGCCCGGTGTGGACGAGGGGGTCGGTACCCGGGACAACACCACCGGCATGGGACCCGGCCGGGTGCAATGGCCGGAAAACGCCAGATCCGTTCTTGTTATTGGCCTGGAGCATCCAAAGGAAAAGCCGGAGATGGACTGGTGGTTCGGCCGGATATCCCCCCCGGGCAATAAACTTCTCATGGGGATAATCAGAGAGCTGTGCCGGTGGACCCTGGAGACCCTGGAGATTAACGTATTTCACTTCCCCTACCATATTGAAAAAGGGGGAATTTATCTGAAAGATGCAGCGGTTCTGGCGGGTTTAGGATGTATCGGCCGGAACAATCTGCTGATCACGCCCCGGTACGGGCCCAGGGTCCGGCTCAGGGCCATGGCCCTGGATGTGCCCATGCCCTCCACCGGGCCCATGGGCTTTGACCCCTGCAGGATCTGCGATGACCTCTGCCGGAGGGCCTGTCCCAGGAAGGCCTATGAAGAGACCCTTTATACACCGGAAGCTTATGGTCAGTCCATCCTGCCGGGAAGGGACGGTACTTACGCCCGCCCGGTCTGCGGCCGGCAGATGCAAAAAAATATCGACTCTGCAAAAGAGGAAAAGGCAGATGGGTTTGATGCCCCCGTTAAAATTATCCGGTACTGCAGAAACTGCGAGCTCGCCTGCCCCGTGGGCAGGACCTGAACCGGATATCTAAGAATAAATTAAAACTTCAACAGATGCCGTTCTCCGGTCAGGGTCTGCCCGGGAAGCGGCATCTCTTTTACAGGGAGGGCACGGGTTTGGATATTTCACGACCTGTCAATCGGGTTCATGTTCCGTCCAAGATGTTGTAATTATATACGATAAATCTGCCGATCTTAACTCCCCACGAAATGCCCGGGCCAAATAAAAGTTTCGGCCGGGTTTGCGATCTGTTCCCGGCCGGGGTGTGCGGATTTATATTTCGTCGCTCAAAAAGCCCTTTTATTCCCAGATTTGAATTGTTTTCGCCAGGGAAATATTGTACTATTTTTTCGCATATGCATTTCAGTAGGAATCGTGCTTTAAGTTTAGCTTAACTGCGAACCGTAAAAAGGCTAGGAACATGTCTGAACAACCTCACCGCCGGAAATTGGAAAAAGATCTTCAGGGCCCAGAACCGGTAGAAGCAGAACCTGACACCCCAACCGCGCCAAAGGAAAACGAAAGCCGGTACAGGACACTTCTCCGGAATATTCAGGCTGCCGTTGTCGTTCACGATACAGACACCCGGGTCATCGCCAGTAACCCCAAGGTCCAGGAAGTATTAGGGCTGACCGAGGACCAGTTGCTGGGGAAAGTCTCTTCTGATCCCCATTGGAGATTTCTGGACGAAGAGGGTGAAATCCTCCCGGTTGAACTTTATCCGGCCAACCAGGTAATTGAGACCCGGCAACCGCTCAAAGACTTTACAATTGGGGTGTCCCGCCCGGACAGAACCGGCACCATGTGGTTTGTGGCGAGCGGAAATCCGGTATTTGATGACCGGGGCGAAATATTAGAGGTCATCATCACCTTCATGGATATCACGGATTATAAGATGGCGGAAGAGGAAAGGGGCCGACTGGAGCAGCGCCTGATCCAGACCCAGAAACTGGAAGCCATCGGAACCCTTGCCGGGGGAATCGCCCATGATTTTAATAATATCCTTTCCGGAATTTTCGGGTATGCCCATCTGGCAGATCTGAACCTTGACCAGCCGGAAAAGGCCAAGGCAAATCTGGCCCAGATCGTCAAAGGTGCCCAGAGAGCGGCAGGGCTGGTCCATCAGATTCTCACCTACAGCCGACAGACCGAATATGAAAAGCGCGGCCTAAAGCTGTTTGTGGTGGTCAAGGAATCCCTTAAGCTCCTTCGATCCACTATCCCGGCCACCATTGAAATCAAACAGGAAGTCGTGTCAAAGGCCGAAGTCCTGGCAGATCCAACCCAGATTCACCAGGTGATCATGAACCTTTGTACCAATGCCTACCAGGCCATGCGTGACACCGGAGGGGAGTTAAAGGTCGGATTGAACGAGGTGCAGGTTTCCCCGGAAACTCCCCTGGCATACCCGGGAATCCCGTCCGGGAAATACCTTGTGCTTGAGGTCGGCGATACCGGCGTCGGCATGGACCGGAAAACCCTTGAAAAGATATTTGATCCCTATTTCACCACCAAGGAGGTCGGCGAAGGAACCGGTCTGGGCCTGTCAACGGTGTTCGGCATCATTGAAGAGCACCAGGGATATATCCGGGTAAAAAGCAACCCGGGAAAGGGCTCAATCTTTAAGGTTTTTTTCCCCATCATGGAGCCGGACCCGGAGGGAGAGGATTCAATACAAACCGATATCCTGGCCGGCGGGACCGAACAGATCATGATTGTGGATGATGAAACCGCCATCCTGGATTCCTGCCGGGAGCTTCTGGAGGATTTCGGATACCGGGTCTTCACATTTGAGGCAGGAGATCAGGCCCTGGAGGCTTTTGAAAAAGATCCTAGATCCTTTGACCTGATCATTACCGACATGACCATGCCCGGGATGACCGGGGTGGATCTTTCCAAAAAAATCCTGGAGATCCGGAAGAGCATGCCCATCATCCTCTGTACCGGTTACAGCGACCTTGTATCCGAAGACCAGGCCCTGGCCCTGGGGATAAGGAAATACCTTCCCAAACCGGCCAGCGGCCGTACCATTATCCAATCGGTCCGCCAGGTGCTGGACCAGGGCTTGAATCCGGAAGAGGGAGGTTTCGCCCATGGCCGCGGAAGTTGAATGGACCATTATGGAAAATCAGAAGGAATCCCCATGAATTCGATATTGAATCTGCAGTCATCCCACAGGTCTGTCCGTAAGTTCAAGGACAGGCCCGTTGAAGAATCCCTGTTCCGGGAACTGGTTAAAACCGCCCAGTGCGCCGCAACTTCCCACCATGTCCAGGCCTATGTCGTTATCAGGGTGAAGGACGGGGAAACAAGAAAGCAGATTGCAGATCTGGCCGGTCCCCAGCCCTGGGTGGAGCAGGCCCCTGTTTTTCTGATTTTCTGTGCCGACCTGACCCGGCTGGAATCCGTCTGTCTGGGCCAAGGCCTTGAACCGGAAACCGCCTGGGCAGAACAGTTCATCGTGGCCACCGTGGATACGGCTATCCTGGCCCAGAACCTCATGATTGCCGCGGAATCCCAGGGGCTCGGCGGAGTATTTATCGGGGGCATCCGGAATGATCCGGCCAGGATCTGTGAGCTTTTGGAAATTCCCCGGCTTGCCTATCCGGTTTTCGGGATGTGCCTGGGATACCCGGATCACCAACCCGACATCAAACCCCGGCTGCCCCTTGACCTTGTGCTCAGGGAGGACCGGTTTTACGGCTCCGGAGAGAGCCGGGTTGAAAAAGATCTTGCCCGGTACGACCGGACCATGCGGGAGTACTATCTGAGCCGGGACAGCAATATCAAGGACCAGACCTGGCAGGGTCAGATGGCCGATTTCATGAGCCGGGTCATCCGTCCCCACATGAAATCCTTTCTGGAAGAGAGGGGATTTTTTCTTAAATAAGGGACCGGTGCTCCACAAATAAAAAGCCTCCGGCATGGCCGGAGGCTTTTTGGGTTTAAATTTCCCTGGGTATCTGTTCCCGGATTTTTTTCTTTAGGGAAAAAATCCAATCCTCTTCCCGGGGTTAATAGACAAACTGGCCCACTGTCTGATTCAGTTCCTCTGCCAGTTTGTTGAGTCCTGAAGCACTGGTATTGATCTGGGCTCCGTTCTTTGTCATCTCCTTTGCGGCCTGGTTCACCTCGGTAATGGCTGAGGCGATCTCATCGGCCACGGTTGAACTCTGGGTAACGTTCTGGGTGACCTCTCCAAGACCCTGGGCTGCCTGGGTCACGTTGGCCGAAATCTCCCTGGTGGTAACAGACTGCTCCTCCACGGCTGCGGCAACGGTATCGATCATCTCATTTACGCTGGTGATATCCTTGCTGATGGCCTGTATCTCGGAAACGGTCAGACCCGTTGAACTCTGGATATTCTCAATTTTTCCCTTGATTTCCAGTGTGGCCCGGGCCGTCTGCATGGCCAGTTCCTTGATTTCGCCGGCAACAACGGCAAATCCCTTGCCGGCGCTTCCGGCCCGGGCCGCCTCAATGGTTGCGTTCAGGGCGAGAAGGTTGGTCTGCTCCGAGATATCATTTATGGTCTCGATCACCCGGCTGATTTCCTGGGCCGAGGAATTGAGAAGCATGATGTTTTCAGAGGCCTTCTTGGCCCTGGCCACGGTTTGGCCACTGGTTTCCCTTGTCTTTCCCGTATTCTGGGCAATTTCATTGATGGTTGAGGTCATCTCCTCGGCAGCCGAGGAGACCATGTTTATATTTGACGAAGATTGCTCGACAGCCGCAGCCACCGAGGACATATTGGAACTCATCTCCTCTGCAGCTGCCGCCACGGAGTTGGATTTCTCCGACATCCTGTCTGTTTCCTCGGCCATTTTCCGGGAGATATCCAGAAGTCCGCCGGAAGAGGTCCCAAGCCTTTCGGAACACCCGGCAATATCGGAAATAATTCCCTGGATTTTTTCAACAAAAGAGTTGAACCATTTGGCCAGGAGACCCACTTCGTCTTGGCTTTTAATATCGAGCCGCTTGGTCAGGTCTCCCTCTCCCTGGGCCGCGTCTTTGAGCCCTTCAACAACAAGGGTGATCAGCCGGGAGATGAATCCGGCGATGATAAAAATAATCACTGCCGCAACCACAACCACCACGGCGGAGATGATCAGGCTGGTCCGGCCCAGGCTTTTCACCGGGGCCATGATCTCCGAGTTCAGCGCAGCCACGACAATGGTCCAGCCCAGCCTTTCGTTTGTCCGGAAGGCCACCATCTTGTCCTCTCCCTCAAACCGGTACATGAGTTGTCCGTTTTTTTGGGTCATCATCTGCTTGCCGAACTCTGTTTTTCCAAGATCCAGGGTCAGTATGTTCGACTTCACCGGGTGGAAGATGGTCATGCCCCTTTTGTCTATCAGAAAGGAGTACCCTTCCTGGCCCACTTTGACGGGAGCAATGAATTTTTGGGCATAATTACTGATGTCAAACAGGCCGATCAAAACGCCTGAAACAATGTCCTTCTTTTTTACAGGGGAGGATATGACGAAAAAAGGAACCCCGGTTTCGGGATTTTTCATCACCTCCGACACGCTCTGGCTTCCTCTCAGCGACTCCTGGAAGCTTTTCCATCCGGAGATGTCCAGCTTGTCCACCAGATCCGGATTGGAGGCGGCCACGATCTTTCCCGAACTGTCTGCAAGGCAGATATCATCGTAGTGCTGATAGTCCTTTTTCAGTTCCTCCAGCATGGCATTGGCCGAGTTTCGGGCTGCTTTGCCGACAAAACCTTTTTTCAGGGAGGAGACAAAGATCTTCTGCTTGCTCCAGTTCTGAATGTCAAAGGTCCGGTCCGTAAGCCATGTGTCAAGGGAGCTAGCCGCAGAGCCTGCAAACTGGCCCACCTGGCTGGTGATCGAGTCCTGAAGCGCTGCTTTTGCCTTGAAATAGGCTGCCATCACGGTCAGCCCCATCCCCAGGATGACGATAATCAGGGTGGGAATGATAAACTTGTTTTTTATGGATAATTTCATGATTCCATTTTTCCCCCGGCTACTCGATTATTTTTCCTGCAGATTCCAGGATCTCAAAGGGAATTTCCAGGTCCAGTGCGCCGGCGATTCTTGCGTTGATAATAAGCTCGCCCTCTTTGTTCTGGGCAATGGGGATAGTGGAGGCCGGGGTGCCGGAAAGAATCTTCACTGCGGCATCGCCTGCCCATTGTCCCTGCTCCCGGGCAATCTTGGCAAAGGTGATCAGGGCGTAGGGAGCCATGAAGTCATAGGATGCGCCGGTGGGTTTAATGGTATTGGATTCAACAAAGGATTTCATTTCATCGGCATGGTCTTTGTAAAGTCCGCCGTCGGTGTCGAGGTATACGATGTCCGCCTGTTCCTGCATCTGCTTGAAGCCCTTTTTCCAGTCTTCAAAATCCTTTGCAAAATAGGTGGCCACCTGTAATCCAAACGTTTTCTTAAGATTGTCCACCTCTTTTCTCGAGGTGAGCATATCCGGTCCAAGGAAGCCGATTTTCTCTCCTTCGGCAAAGGGTTTTAGCTGTTCAATCAACTGGGGCATGGGGGTGACTTCAACCATTCCGGTTGCGTTTTTATAGGGATAGCCGTAAACGCCTCCATCCCAGTTGACCCCGCAGAAAACAACGGGGAGGTCCGCGTTCTTATAGAAAGGCATGATAAGGAATTTGGAGGCATTGTCATCGGCTGCAATGACCACATCCGGCTTGAACTCTTCGATGAGGGCTTTTGCCTTTAATGCCGCCTGGGTCTTGAATTCGTCGCTTCCGTTTCTTTTCGTATCCATTCTGAAGATTTTCAGATTGGCCCCGGTTGAGGAAACCACATCCTTAATCCCCTGGGTAATACCGTCGCTCCATGCATATCCTTCATGATAAGAGTCAACAAACAGGATTTTTTTACCACCCAGGTCTGCTGCCCAGGATATCGGTGAAACAAGGGTAATCAGGAAAAGTCCCGCTATAATAAGAATTGCTTTTTTCATGTTCAGAATCTCCTTCAATTTCAAAATCAGTCAACGTACAGCATCCGGTCAGGTTCGAGTCTGGCCATATCGAAATGAACTATTCATTTCGCAATAATTCCTAATCGATTTTATCAAAGAGTAAAGCACTATGCAATAAAAAAACTAAATTTATTTCAATAAGTTCCCATATTTTCTGTTTATAGAATCCCTCACTTTTTTTTGCGGCAGGGTCGTGGAAAGCAAGTTTTAATAAATGGTCTGGGTTTTTTACCAGATATATGACCCGGATGATCATGGCGGGTTGTAATGAATTTCGTCTTGAGTTTTACCCGGGTGAAAGAATTGATTTGTTCTTAAAATTATCAAGATCGTGCGACGATGACAGGCCTGGCGGCTTTAAGTGGGCGAGGGTTCCCGGGAGGATTGCCTGGGCCTTTGTTTGAAAAAGGAATCGCCCAACCCCAGGGGGCGTCCGGAAAAAGCGATCTTCATGGGAGGAAATCCAGGCTTTTTGGCCTGAAAATCAATCCACTCGGGGTTCAGGGCTCTTTTTTTGAAATAAAATATTGAACCAGGATCTTGTCTTTCTTTTCGGTCTTGAACACGGCCGGATCTGACATCAGGGTTACGGAGATGGTCCCGGTTTCAGCCAGGTTGTCCAGGGGAATTTTTTCCGTGAAAACCGTGGCCATGTCATTCAAGGCCAGTTCCCTTCCGATGACTTTTACCCTGGGCGGAATCGTCCGGGTTTCCCTCATGATGAGCCCCTCCGGCAGTTTTCCGGTCCATTGGGGCTGGATCGGCAGTTCTTTTTCCATGAGGGCATCCAGGGTGACATCCACTTTGGGAGGGTCGATTTTTTTCAGCTGAATCCCGGGGGGGAGGGTGATGTTTCCCTGGGAGACAAACAGGGTGTTTGTGCCGATTTTAGCGTCCGCCAGGCTGAGCTTGACATTGATCTGTTCCGTCTTCAGTGAATTGATCAGGGGCCTGGCCCCGCTGATCAGAAGCTTGACATTGGAAACCGATACGGCAGTGATGTCCATTTCCGGGTAAGGATTCATGAACTCTATGGGCACCTCGTGGGTGGCCAGGGTTTCCATGCCTTTGGAAAAACTGAACCAGAGCCCCGTGGTGGAGGAGAGGCAGATAGCAGCCGCCAGTATCAGTTCCAGAGTCTGGTGGCGGAGCCCTTTTTTCCCCGTGTCCCCGCCGGCATGCTCCTGAAGAACCTTTTCAAGATCTGCGTTTTTATTAATGGTGTGGATTTCACCCTCTTTGGCCAGGGAGACCTTTCCCCGTTCTTCTGAAACAACGATCACCAGGGCATCGGTGAGCTGGCTCAGGCCCAGGGCGGCCCGGTGCCGGGTTCCAAAGAAAGAGGAAAGATCCTTTTCCTGGGAAAGGGGAAGGATCACCCCGGACCGGGTAATCCGGTTCCCCTGGATAATGGCGGCACCGTCGTGGAGGGGATTGTCCGGCCAGAAAATGCTCACCAGCATTTCCCGGGACAGGGCGGCATTCACGGAGATTCCCCCCTGTACAATGCTTTCCAGGCCCTGTTTCAGGGGCAGTACGATCAAAGCCCCGATCTTTTTTTCAGCCAGTTCATTGACGCTTTCCACGATCATGCCCAGGGGGGTGTTTAACTGGTGCCTGGGAATTCCCCATAAAAAAGATTTCATGTCCCGGGTCTGGACCACACTGGAAATTTCATTTCTGAAGACAATGATGATGATGAAAAAGGCGGCTGTAATCACCCCCTGCATGGCCCAGTTGGTGATGACCAGCCCCATGGACTGGGCACTGCGGCTGAGGACCCAGAGAACAAAGACGCCCAGGAGTACGCGGAACACATGGGTTCCCCGGAAAAGCACATAGAGCCTGAACAGAATATAGGCGTTCAACAGGATATCAAAGGCATCCTGCCAGCGGAATCCGGGAAGGGAGGTGAGTAGCTGGTCCATGGCCATATCAGTCCGCCATGCCGAATCTCAGGGTTTTCAATATCCTGTCGTCCTCGTCCCGGATCTCCACCCGCCAGGGACCCTTATCCGCATCCCGGATCTGTATCCTGGAAAAGGAGGACCATTTGGGAGGGGAAAGGGTCAGGCGCATGGTAAAGATGAGTTTGTCCCGTTTAAACCATTTATGAAAGATATTGGTTTTTTCACGGACCGGATCAAATTCCGAAAAGCAGAACACCTCTCCCTGGGATATGGAAAAGACCACAGCCGGATGAACCGGCTGAAAATTTTCAATGGATTCACAGATCACGGCCCGGACCAGTTCCATTTTGGGCTCCTGCTGCTGGGCCCAGGCCCGGGAAGACCCAAACGCCAGTCCCGCGCATAATATGAAGATCTTTGCCCATCCGGCTGAAGTGAACGTTTTCATGGGGACCAGTATAGCGGCTCGGCTTTTATTTTCAAGGGAAAAACCCGGGCCTCTGCTTGCTTTTTCCCTGTTCATGCAGATATTATTGGAGATCAGGCCCCTACCCAACAGGGAAAAAGGAATAAGCCATGTCTAAAAGAAAAAAGTTCCCGGACAATGTGGTTCCGGTGGATTTCAGAAGAAAAGAAAAAAAGGGCAAAACCATGAAAGAACTCTATCCCGATGCATTTGCCATGTTCGTGGACACCCGGTCAAAGGATCCGGATGACTTCAGCCGGGCGGTTCTGGATGCCTGTAACGAAGGGGAGGACGAAGGCAGGGACCAGGAGAAATAAGCAGACGGGTATGGATTGAATATGGGGTGCCGGAGAACCTGGGTTTCGGTTCCATTGGGATTGATTCGATTCCGGTCACCAGTTTTCTATGTTGATTTCATAAAAAGAGGGACCTTTGCCTCTGTCAAAAGATCTGGATATCTCTCTGATCCGGCATCTGGAAAGAGATTGGGAAAGTGTTTTAGAGGTCTTCCCCGTAAAAATTCTGGTTCGGGATTCCATGTGCCTTGAAACCGTAACCTCCGGCAGAGGTTCCTTTATAGAGGATCTTTCCAACAATCTTTTCTTATCTTCCATGAGATTTTTATTCAGGCTCTCCATCTCTTCAACGGAGACCTGTTTCTCGGAGACGATTAAAGAGATTTCATCCTGGCGCTCAAATCCCAGGTCTATTTTATCTTCTGCTTTTTTTGCCTTTTGGGATAATTCCTGAATCTGATCTGTGACTTCCTTGGAAGCAGACCGGTTTTCCCGGATTTTCAAGCCCTTTTTCTTTTCTTCGAGATCGATGATCTCAAGCTGGGACCGGTCCTGGATATGGGCGTTTTTCGAAATAAGTGCATGAAGCTCCTGATTTTCATTTTCCAGCTGCAAAATCTCATCGGTCAACTGCCTGATCTTTTCCTTGGCCAGAGCCAGCCTGGATTCAATTTTTTCCACGAGAAGATTGGTATGCTCATCCACACCAACGGTGAGGATTGACGGCTGGGAGGATTTGTTCCCGATGGTTCCTCCCCGGATCCCCATTTTGGCAGAGATCCTGGAATTTAAAATCAGGCCTTTTTCGTTAACACAGGCTCCGCTCAAATAGATTTCAGAATCAATAATTTCCTTTTGTACAATCACGTCTCCAAAGGCGTAGATCTTTGAATTGCGGATGAATTTGGCCTGAACGCTTCCCCTTACGTTTACGAGTCTGGTATCAATAATGCCCATGGAAACGTTCAGATCCCCGGATACATCGATTTCACCCCCGGAGATTTCCTTGGCCGTCAATGAGGTGCATTTGACCTTAAAGCCCTGTTTGACCGATCCGGTGATAACCACGTTTCCGTCAAATTCTATGTTTCCGGTCTCAAATCCGATGTCCCCTTGAATTTGATATTCGGTGCAGACCGAAACAATACCCATGGGATCCAGATGGGGCTGTCCGCTGATCAAGGAATAAATCTTGTCTCCCTCGTCGGAAATCCGGGTCCCGGCACCGGATGAAAACCCCCAGTCAACCGGTTCTTCAACGGGGATTTTTTCACCTCCCACGCTTATGCCGACCCTTCCTTCTTCCGGATATACTTTCGACGCCAGCAGTTCATCCTCTCCGACATGGGGGGTGTCTCCCCTGTCCCTGAAATCGATACTGCCGTCCGGGTTTATTTTTCCGGCATGGAGAAAATCAATGGGGAAATAATAGTCGATCCTGGCATTTTTGGGCGGCCTGGGCTCATTGCCGTGGGCAATGAGAAAGGGCTCCTTTTTCCGGTCCTCATCGTATAGCCAGGCCTCAATCAGATGATCGGGTTTTACCCCGAAGATTATTCTATGGATTTCAAGAAACCGTTTGACATGGAAAAGAGCCAGAGTATCCGGTGCATCCGATTCCAAGCTAATATGGGCCTTGATTTTGTCGTCTGAAAGCCGAAGGCTGAAATATTTACTGAAATCGCGTAATCTTACGTCTTCATAAATTTTAGTACTCTGAACTTCTTTGTAATCGATGAGTTTTAAAAAAAGGGCGAGAGCCTGCCCGGGGAGGGGCTGATACTCACGGGTATCGGGTGCGTCGGCAAGGAGGGTTTCCCATGGGAGAGAAGGCAGGGAAAAACCATGTTTGGTTAAGATGATTTTAAGAACCTGGTTTATCTGTTCTTTGATGTCCAAAAAGGCCTTGTCAAAACCCATGGGATTAAAATGGACGTTCTTTTTATGCAAAATATCTTTTAAGCCGATGTTTTCATCAAAAGCAGCCAGGCCAAATGCCGACTTGAAACGGGACTCTAATATCCTGATTTCTTTTTCCTGCTTATCTGATTGGGCTGAATAAAGGGTCTCTTTTTTTTTAAAGCTCTCCGCGATCTGGTGAAGCTGGTCATTTTGACGCTGGGTGGTTGTCTGTAATTTTTGCAATTTTCGGATGGTTTCATAATGACTGCATCTCAGCTTCACTTGGTAGAAGAGTTCTTCATCGGTAAAGGGCAGGGGCATGCAGGCATGAATGTCCGCCGAGTTAATGGCATGGACAAAAAGCTGGAAATCCGATTGGCCGGCGATCAGGATTCTTTGTGTATCCGGGGCGATCTCTTTTGCCTTTTCAAGGGTTTTATCCCCTTTCATCCGATGGTGCATATAAACGGCGATGATCAGGGAATACGGTGTTTGTTTGGACTTGATAAGTTTTTCAAAGGCCTGGGATGGTTCATGGACGCAATCGACCCGATATCCCCGATCACACAGATATTTAATCTTTTGTTTAAGGGTGTCCCCGGAGTCGATAACAAGAATTTTGTGTTCTTTATATCCCGGTTCGATGTTGATAGGGTCCTTTGCCATAATAATTTAAGTTATATATTCGCTTGAGAAGAATCAGGAGCCATGGGATCGTCCCCGGATTTTTCAGGCATGTCAAATCCGCTTTTGGCAGCAAGATCTTGAAATTGAGAGTAAAGCTCGATCATCAGCTCCGCATGAAAAGACTGGATCTTTTCTTTGGACAGGATTTGGTTCTTCGTTAGAAAAGCTTCAATTTTACTGATAAAATTTTCGTTTTTAACACCCTGGGTTAATTTCGTTTTCAACTCTTTAATCTTCCTGTCCTTCTGGTGGATGTCTTTTTTATGGTTGTCAGCCCGTTGTTTCAATTCCATGTTCAAATGGTAGAGTTTTTTATTCTGTTTTTTGGCAAGGACAAATAATTGCCGGCTTTCCACAATCAGTTCATGATATTCAAATCCTGATCTGATCATCTGTTCCAGGGCGTTATTGTCCCATGGCTTTGTGATAAACCTGTGAACCGCACCCTTATTTACCGCATCGACAACCACATGGATGTCGGCATAGCCTGTGATGAGAAAACGGACCGTTTCAGGGGCGATCTCTTTTGCCTGTTCCAGAAAGACCGAGCCTTCCATTTCAGGCATTCTCTGATCAGAGAGGATCAAAGAGAAAGGCCGGCCGGTTTTGTCCAATCTTTCCAGCGCAGCCCTGCCCGAGTTTACATAAACGGGCTCAGCACCCATTCGTTTGATCAAACGGGCAATGGCGCGTCCCACTTGTTCTTCATCATCGACGATCAATACGGTATGATTGTATTTTTCAACCATGGGTCTCCTGTGGAAAATACCTTGGCTGGATAGGAACAATTTCAGTTTCGAAGCATATCCCCTGTATTCAAGATAGGTAAGGCTACTGTATTCTTTGAACTTTCTCAAGGGTTTTACCAAAATAAAAGTGTGGATTAAAAATAGAAAATAAGAATTGAATCTATATATGAATTTGCATATAGTAGAGGGTATAAATCAGGAAAAGTCGTTTCAGCACAGTTCCCAATCAGGTTCGTCAATATCATTCATCGCCGAGGCAGATTTTGATGTAAAGGAGTTGTTTCTTTTAGGGGAGATCATATGGAAAATAAAACCAAGGCCCGCATTCTGGTTGTTGATCCGGATGCACCTGACATTGATTTTTTAAAAAAAATCCTTGAAAAGAATGAGTATCTGGTTGATACCGCTTCAGCCGGTGATGATCTGTTTCAAATTATCAAACAAAAACGCTTAGACCTGATTTTTTGGAATGCGAAATCCTCCGGGACAGAAGGATTTGCCATCTGCAAAGATCTGAAAGCGGATCATGGAATCAAAAAAATTCCCGTTATCTTTTTGTCTGATATTGCCGATGCCGCTAAAAAGGCACAGGCTTTTGATTCCGGTGGCCTTGATTTTTTGGTCACCCCCATGGAGGCCAACGAGATCCGGGTGAAGGTGCGAACGTATCTTGATCTGAGTCATCTGCAGAAAGGGGGTGAAGAACAAGCATCCCTGTTGCATGTCCAGGCTGAAAAAATCAGGAGGCTGGAAATACGGCAACAGAGTCTGAGAGAAAGATTAAAATCCTTAACCCAGCACGTTCCCGTGGGCATTGTGCTCACCTCGCCCGGGGGCAGAATAATGGATGCCAATCCTGCATTTTTCAATCTTGTCGGCCTTTTTTCCCTGGAAGATATTCCAGAACCCTTGATTCAAAATTTTTATTATAATCAGGAAGACCGGAAAAAGGTTCTTGCGAAGATTGACGCCGGGGGGGCAGAAAATTTGGAGGTGCGCTTTCAAAAAAAAGACGGAACTCCCATCTGGGTTTCCATTTCTTCCGTACTCCAGGAAAGCAGGGAGGACGGGATTTATTATCTCAGCTCGATTCAGGATATTACGGAAAGAAAAAACATGGAGGAAGAAAAGGCCAACCTTCTGATTCAACTGATTCAAACGGATAAGCTGGCCTCCATCGGCCAGCTGGCTGCAGGCGTTGCCCATGAAATCAACAATCCGGTCGGCTTCGTTGGCAGTAATTTAAACTCTCTGGATTCCTATTTATCCGATTTGAAAGAGTTGATCGAACGCAACGAAAAATTGAATGATACCATTGGGGATGATGAAATTTCCAAGGCTTCACTCCAATTAAAAAATGAGATCAAAGAGTTTTCCAAAACCATAGAACTGGACTTTCTCTTAAAGGACATTGAAGAGTTGATGGCCGATTGCAAGGATGGATTAAGCCGCATAGAAAATATCGTCCTGAACCTCAAGGATTTTGCCCATCCCGGGAAAAAAGATCCCGAGCTTGTGGATGTCAATATCGGAATCGCGTCGACGCTAAATGTCATCAACAACGAATTAAAGTATAAGGCCAGGGTTTTTACACATTATTCGGATGTTCCCCTGATTATGGCCGTGCCCCAGCAGATCAACCAGGTGTTCTTAAATATCCTGGTAAATGCGGCCCAGTCCATAGAAAAGAAAGGCGAAATTACCATAAAGACCGGTCAGGTAAACAAGGATGTCGTCATTGAAATTTCCGACACAGGGTGCGGAATTCCCAAAGAGAACCTCAATAAGATATTTGATCCTTTTTTCACCACAAAAGAGGTGGGAAAAGGAACCGGGCTTGGCATGAATATCGCCTATAACATCATTGAGCAGCACAAAGGGTCCATTGGGGTGGAAAGTCAAATGGATAAAGGAAGCAAATTTATTATCAGACTTCCTGTTTTTGAAAACAGAGAATAAAGCCCTGGTTGGCAAAACGGCCGGTAAGGGAAGAGAGGCTGATGAAATAGGGATGGTTTTTGATTTTTTGATGGACCCTCATATGATCCGTCCTTGATTCAAAGACCGGAGAAACCTTTTGGAGGAAATCCGTGGAGAAAAAGTCTTTCATGGATTTTCCGACCTTCAGGGGTTGATCCTTAAGCATCAGTTCTTTGGCCAGACGGTTGATCAGAATAATGGTCTGGTCCGAACTCACGCCCACCACCGGTACCGGGAGTCCTTCAAAAATATTCCGGGTAAGCTCAAGGGCCTGATTCTGAAGTTCAAGTTCCCTTGTCCGCTTTGCTATGATTTTTTCAAGGTTTTGATTGATCTGCTCAAGTTCCTGATTCTTTTTTCTAACGGTAGCCGTCAAGGAACGGTTCGATTGGATGAGGTCGTGTTGTTCAAGGGATTTTTTTATCTCGAGTTTAAGATTATCATCATTCCAGGGCTTTAAAAGAAATTTATATATATTGCCCTGGTTGACGGATTCTTTGATGGACTCAATATCTGTATAGCCGGTCAATAGAATCCGAATCGTATCCGGATAGGTGATTTTGACTTTGGTCAGGAAGGTTATGCCCGACATCCCCGGCATGCGATGATCGGCAATGACCAGATGGATGTCGCGGGTTTTTAATATTTCCAGTCCTTCTTCTCCGCTTAAAGCGATCAGCAATTCATAATTTTCTCTTCTCAGAAGTCTTTTAATGGAGGAGAGAATATGCTTTTCATCGTCCACACATAGAACAGAATGTTTTTGGGTCTCCAAGCTTTCACCTGTGCTTATTTTTCCAGAAACAGTTTCCGGGCCTCATTGATCAGTTGTTCTACCTCTGGAAACCATTTTGAAGAGGATTCTATCCACGGTTGCATTCTTTCCCGGGCTTTTTTATCAAAGTATCGGTAAGCAATTGTTCCCGGCCGGGTATTGTTGTTTAAAAAATCAACATAATAGCTGTTGATAATCCCGTCCGCCGTATTGACAATCAGGCTGTCTTCATAGGTTGAAGAGCCGATCTGCATGCTGTGATGTGAATATATGGTATTGGCCAGATGCGTGGGGATATCCCATTTCTGGGAAATATAATAACCGATTTCATGGTGACCGCCGGGCATTGCTTTCTCTTCGGCTTCACGAAAAAGGAGGTCTTCTTTTTTGGCCAGATCAAGGATCTTCTTAAAATCATCGGTAAAATAATAGGCCAGGATCAGTTTTCCCATGTCGTGGAGAAGGCCGGCAACAAAACATTTTTCAGGATCCCCGATTCGGTTCTTATCGGCCAGGTATTTGCTTAAGACGGCCACACCAACGGAATGGTTCCAGAAATCCTTGATTTTGAAAATATCGCAGGGATTCTTAGAAGAGATACGGTTCAGCGTGTTAAATGTTGAAAGGGAGATGACAATGTTCCGGATGGCGTCCAATCCCAGAATGATGGCGGCTTCATTTGTGTTGGAGATTTTTTCCCTGAATCCGAAAAATGCCGAATTTACCAATCGAAGCATTTTAAAAACAATGGCCTGGTCCTTTTCAATGACAGCGCTCAGGGAATCAATGGTGGTATAGGGATTATCAAGCATCTGATTGACTTTTGCGACAATCACCGGTAGGGAAGGCAGATCTTTGATATTTTGGAATTTTTTCAGGAACTTCTTTTTTTCTTCATCCGTTGAAGAGGCTTTTAACTTTTGTGTTCCGGAATTCAAAATACGATTCTCTTTTTCACATGGATCTGATTGCGATTATGAACAATACGGTCTGATGATCGACTCTTGATTTCTTTCCCCTCTATTCTACTCTGTTGGTGGTGAACTTTCAATGCTTTGTTAAAAGAATTGTCAACGGGTGGGAAGCTCTATGGTGAAAATCGTCCCCTTATCCGGCTCAGAGTCCACACGTATGACACCGTGATATCCTTCCACCATTGCTTTGACGCTTGCCAGACCAAGGCCCGTTCCCTTTCCGATGGGCTTCGTGGTAAAATCCGGTGAAAATATTCGATGGATCTGTTCCTTTGGGATGCCGCACCCCGTATCCTTGACCCGGACGACGATCGAGTCGTTGCGGTGTGCTGTTTGAACGCTCAGTTTTTTTTCCGGTGTGTGTTCCATGGCATCAATTGAATTTTTGATAAGGTTGTCAAAAATCTGTTTGAGCTGGACCTGGTTTCCGGAAATTGCGGGGAGTCCATGATCAAGATCTATTTTTTTTTCGATTTTTTTTTTGAAAAAAGGGTCGATTTCGTACAATTTCAATTCGGTTTTTATCAATTCATTCAGATCGATTGATTCCTTATATAAAGTGCCGTGATCCCTGATATGAACAAGGATGCTGGAAATGATCTGGCCCATATCGCCGGACTTTGTTTTGGCCATGTCGACGAAACGCCGAATACCGGAAAGATCCTGGGGGGAGCTCTCTATAAGCACTTCAATCATCTGCAGGGCACCGAAAATACTGTTGAGGGGATTGTTCAGGTTATGGACGATCTGTGAGGTGTGTTTGCCGATTTCAGCTGCATTTAGCACGGAAAACAACTCCCTTGTCCGGCGCTCAACCTTGTTTTCCAGCTCGATATTGTACTCCTGAAGCTTCCTGAGCAGATGTCGTTTGTCCTGCTTAAGATTGTAAAGATCAAAAGCTTGTCTCAAAAAATTGACCAGTTCGATATCATTCCAGGGTTTGGTGATATATCTTAAAATATTACCGTCATTGATCGCTTTGAGCACTGTTTTCGAAGCCGAGTCAGCAGATATGGCCAGCCGGATAATGTCCGGATAATCTTTTGCAATTGCGGTAAGAAATTCTATTCCGTCTCTGCCCGGCATTTTAATGTCTGAGAGCACCACATGAATGGAGTTCTTTTGAATGATTGAAAGGGCATCGTCAACGTTCAAGGCGAAATGGCAATGATAAGGTTCCCGTTTCAGTATCCGTTTCAGGCTTGACAGAACCTGCTTTTGGTCGTCTAAAATCAGTAGTTCGTTTTTTCTCATCAATTTCCTCTTAACGATAAAGACATTTCCAAAAGAACCAATTCCTGACTATTCTGGGAGAGGGTAATGAAATCGGGCCGGCAACACATTGTCGGACTAAGAACAGGCAGAAGAATCGCCGTCAATCGGAAAATAAATTTTGTCTGGTATCTTGGATGTAAATACAATGCCAGCGCATTAAATACAAGAACTGTAATTTTGAGCTTACCGGGTTGGGGGGGAGGGGACTGGTCCTGATTCAATTATGAAATCAGAGGGATAGTCCCCAAAAAAGGGAATGCCCCGGGGGGAATCGCGTCCGGAAAGGATCAATGATCATTCCCGTCATAGATCCACATGGGTTCGGTTTTGCCGGCCCTTGAGAACCCGTTGGCCCTGTAAAACTCAACGGCCTTGCCGTCCGCCACAAGCATCTGCTGGTGAAAGCCGGCGTACTTCTCCTGCAGGCATTTTATCATGGCAGATCCGATTCCTTTGCCCTGATATTCCGGGTGGACCAGCATATGGGGATAGTAAACCACCAGATATCCGTCGGAGATGGCATTGGCAAGCCCCACCAGTTTCCCTGAAATTCTTGCCGTTACCAATGCATGGGAATTTTTCAGGGCAGGGATCAATTGTTCCGGTTTTCTGGCCGAAGACCAGTGGTTCGCCCGGTAGAGTTCAATGAGTTCGCCGGGTTCAAAATTATCCTCAAGACTGATCTGTAAATCAATGTTCATAAAATATATCATTCCTTCCTGTTTTTTTTGATCTGTATCTCATTTAAGAAGAGAACACAATAAATCCCTTCCTGATATATCTTTTCAGGGCAGGGGAGCGAAGAAAGATCGCCCATGAACCTGGTATGGGATTATCCGGACATGCTGGCGATCACGCGGCCCAGGCGGCGGACGGCCGGTCGGGCATTTTCCGACCAGTTGGCCGCGTTCAGGCGGATAAAGTGGTGATACCGGCGGCCCGTTGAAAAGAGGTGGCCCGGGGTGATGGCAATGCCTTCCCCTAAGGCGGTTTTATACAGGGCAAGGGCGTCCACGGTCTCGGGCAGTTCGATCCATAGCAGGTATCCGCCCATGGGGTCTGTGACCTTTATCCCCGGGGGGAAATACCGGATCACGGCATTTCTGAGTTCATTGACCCTCTGGCGGTAGATCCGGGAGATTTTGCGCAGGTGCTGGCTGAACCCGCCTTCGGCCATGAACGAGGCCACAGCCTGCTGGGGCAGGGTAGCCGTGGCCAGGCTGGCACTGAATTTCAACCATTCAACGGTGGACCGAAACCGTCCCGGGGCAGTCCATCCGATGCGCAGCCCCGGTGACAGGGTTTTGGAAAAAGAACCGCACCAGAGAACGCCTCCGTCGGAATCAAAGGCTTTGGCCGATGGAGGGCGCCGGTCCAGAAAATGAATGTCCCCGAAGATGTCATTCTCAATGAGGGGAATCTTATTTTGGGAGAGCATCCGGACAAGGGCCTGCTTCCGGCGGTCGGGTATGCAGCTGCCCAAGGGGTTGTTGAAATTGGAAATGACAACGCAGGCCCCTACCGGGTGGTTGTCAAGGGCAAAGCTCAATGCCTCCAGGCTGATCCCTTCCCTGGGGTGTGTGGGAATCTCCAGGGCTTTGAGCCCCAGGTTTTCAAGGTATTGAAATACGTCAAAGCAGATGGGGGATTCCACGGCAACGGTATCTCCGGGACGGCAGACTGCCTTTAAGCAGAGATAAACCGCCTCCCCGCATCCGGCCGTGACAATGATTTCTTCTGCATCCAGGCTGAGGCCGGCGTTTACCCCGTGCCGGGCAATCTGCTGCCTCAGGGTTTGGCTTCCGGCCGGGGGCAGATAAAGCCCGGATTTGTCCCCAAGGCGGCGGGCCCCGGAGGCCATGAGCCGGTTGAGGTGACGGGTGGCGCAAAGTGCCGGATCCGGATGGCCGGCTCCCAGCTGCACCAGTTTGGGGTTGATCGTATCCTTGAGGATGATCATGGTGATGAGTTCCCGCATGCCCACACGGATGGGATCGGGCTCCGGATCGGACAGGGCCGGTTCCGGAGGGGCGTTGGGCAGGTGGCTGCTCACATAAAAACCGGACCGGGGCCTGGGGATCAGAAGTCCCTGGGCCTCCAGAAGATAATAGGCCCTCAGAACGGTGCTGATGCTGACCTTCCACTGCCGGCTCAGTTTCCGGACGGACGGGGCAGCCGTACCCGGTCCGAAAACCCCTTCCCGGATCAACCGGGCCAGCCGGTCCGCCACCTGCTGGTATTTGGGTGTTTTGCCCATCTTTTTCCCCCTGAAATTGGATCCGGATTCCGGACCGGTACAATTTTATGGATATTTAACCAGTACAGATTGAGAAATATCATAATTGTATCCATTACAAAAATAAAACTTTGTGGCTGTTATTTTTTTTGTATTCAGTTTATTGTCAGAATCAAACCCTTTTATACCCAATTCGTATATGGAAAAGGAGGACCGGGAAGATGGATCGTAACCGAACCGCTGTATTAATGCTGCTGGCTGCTGCATTTTTCTGGTCCACCTCCGGGGTCATGATCAAATGGGTGGACCTTTCCCCCCTGGCCATTTCCGGATGGCGCAGCCTCATTGCCGGTGTGGCGATCCTGGCCCTGTGCCGCAACTCCATAGTCATATCCTGGGACAGGAACACCCTGGCGGCAGCAGCCTGCATGGGGCTTTTCAGTACCTGTTTCGTAGGGGCCACCAAATTGGGCACGGCTGCCAATGCCATTGTCCTGCAGTATTCCGCATCCGCCTATGTGGCGGTGCTCGCTCCCCGCATGCTTGGGGAGCCGACCCAGCGCCGGGACTGGCTGTTTCTGGCTTTTGTTGTAACGGGCATCGGCCTGTTCTTTTTTGACAAGCTGTCCCTGGGGGGAATATACGGGATCCTGCTGGGGATTCTTGGATCTGTTTTCTGGGCCGGGTTGGTGATTTTCCTGAGAAAGACACGGAATCAGTCCACAGCCTGGCCCCTTGCCCTGGGCAGTTTCATGGCGGCCGGCCTCTGCCTGCCCTTCATGTTCAGCCAGGTGCCCACCCTGGGGGACAGTGCCGGTCTCCTGGGACTGGGGGTTGTCTCCATCGGCCTGGGATATGCAGTATACTCTGTTGCCATCCGGCATGTCACCGCCCTGGAGGCGGTCCTGATCTGTTCCGTGGAACCCCTGATCAATCCCCTGTGGGTCTTCCTGGGCACCGGGGAAGTGCCCGGTCCTGCCGCATTGGCCGGAGGAAGCCTTGTCCTGGCTGCAGTGACGGCCCGGGGGATTTTTTCCGCGGTCGGCGACAGGAAACTTCCCGGATCTTCGGTAAAGCCCCAGCCGGATTTGACCGGGTAGAGCTCCTTTGAAATGATCCGGGCTTGGGCTTTCCGGCTCCTGCAGGGATTGTTTGTACACAGGAAAAGGACTTTTTATCTTGTCTTTTCAATGGTATTCAGCAATGTCTCAAATGAAAAGTCATATCTTTTCAGTTCCGGGTGTAAGATCTTTGAATATCGACTGAAATCAACTTCATCCCAGTTTTGTTCGGTTAACAGCCCATGGAAACGGTCTATGTTCTCCATGGTCAGCAATGTCATCCGGGTTTTGATCCTGCCGCCCAATTCGTCATAAAAATCTTTTCCGTGAAGATAATCATGGAGGAGAACCAGGCTGAAACCGATCTCCGTGAAATGACCGCCCACCGATGCATGGAGAACTCTATTTTTGATCTGGAGAATGGCCTCTTTTTTCCAGTCGATTCCCCCGGTTATTACATCCCGGTGGAGGCGTTCCATAACGGCTTTGCCCTCCAATGCCATGGCGTCCGATACGAACCAGAATGCATCCAATTTCTTATATCGTGTCAGGAGCACTTTTGTCCGCATCTGCACATCCTCCTTCACCTGTGCCTCGGGTTGGGTCCAATCAATATAGATGACCTGACGCAATTTTGCCTTCTCATCTTTTGCGGCCCTTGCCAGCCCTTCTCCTCTGTTCAGGGAAACCGGACTCTCCCGGTGGCCGGACAGCCCGGCGATTTCAATTTTTTTGCCTGGATGTTTCTTCTTTGCCGTTTGTATCAGATAGCTGGCCAGAATATGTCCGGCCGCTTTTTCGTCGGGCGCCATATGTCCGATAAAGTTTTTGTATTTTCCCCGGACACTTCCGATATCCTTTTCTTCCCCATCGGGGATATTGGCGTTCAGCATGAAAACAGGAATGCCTTTGCACCTTGCCATTTCCAGGATCTCATCTCCGATGAATCTGAAAAAGACGCCCAGAACAGCGTCTGGTTTTTCCTTTGCATTCACCGCCCGCTGAAAGGCTTCCAGATAGGTGAATCGATTGTTGTCCCGGTTATAGTAAATTTTAAAATCTATGTTTAAATCGTTTGCACTTGCCCGGGCAAAATCATGGGCTGTCCCCCAGAACCGGGAGTCATCCCTGTTGGGCGAAACAAAACTGATGTTGAGTTTTTTTTGATCTGCATGGGAGGGTGCCGGACCCCAAAGGCATATTATGAAAAGACAGAACCGAAAAATAAACAGCATCATACCCCCATTGATCCAAGCCTTGCTGAAAGGGGAAAAGCGTCCGGACAAGTTCATCCATACACTTTTCCGGCCATAGACTTAGGATAGGGGTCTATCTTTGTCAATCAAAACATGGATAGAATGAAAAGAGATCCATTTTTTTACGATATGAAATAATAAAAAACAGCCGAATCGGGTGAAATCATTTATTCAGGGGGCGGGGATAAATCCCAGGGGAAGACCCCTCTATGGGGACGGCGTTTACTGCCTTTGCATAGAAATCCGGGGTTTTGACTCCGCCGATGACGGCATAGGCATATCCCCTGGATCGCATGGCCTCAAGGCTGGAGACCAGCAGGGCCTTGCCGATCCCTTTCCCTTGATGTTTTTCGGCGACCCCCATGGGGCCGAAAAAATCCCTGCATGTGACCTCATAACAGGAAAAACCCAATAGAGCCCCTTTCTCTTCGGCGATAAAACAGGACACCGGCAGACGGCTGAAGGCTGCTTCGCACTCTCCGGCCCAGCTTCTGCCAAAGGTTTTCAGAATCCAGTCAACCACATCAAATTTTTCATGGGCCATGGCCCTACGGATCCTGATTCCCTTTTCATTCATCTTTTTAACAAGGGGCTCGGCTTTTGGCAGGTCATACAATTTAACCAGCAGGTCAACCATTTTACGGGGCCTTAATTTAATCTATGATTTGGCTCTTTAATATATTAACTCAACTTTCGGGATCCACTATCGCGGCCCCGAATGCAGGCGTAATACATTGAAATTATAATATAAAATATTGAAGAGCCCTTCTGTTTGATATATATTGAATTCGACCAAAAAGACAATAAAATCAAACAGTAAGGACTCAAATGATTCATACCAATAATGATGCCGAAACACAAGCAGACATACAGATTCTGGGTAAGATTGATGAATTTTTCAATCAATTTAACATCGCCACATTTCTACATCGATGTGGCATTAAGAAACGTCACGGACATAGTGTTCGCTCCTTGATTATGGCGATATTTACGCTTCCATTTCTGGAAAAGAATTTTTTCCGAGGTATTGTAACCAATGACAATATATCCTTCGGTAAGGATGCCGCATATGAACTCCTAAAAGGGAGTAGGTCCAACTGGAGGCGATTGCTGCTGACTATCGGTATGAAGCTTTATCATTTTTTAAATCGTTTGACAGATGATGACCGAGAATCTGTCTTGATAGTGGATGACAGCCCATATGACCGTTCTCGATCCAAGTCGGTAGAACTGCTTTCCAGAGTATGGGATCATAGCAATGGCCGTTTGGTTAAAGGCTTCAGGATGCTCACGCTTTGTTGGTCCGATGGTGCCAGTTGCCTGCCGCTGGACTTTTCACTGTTATCCTCATCAGATGCTAAAAAGCGGCTTTGCGAGAATCGAAAATCAATGGATAAAAGATGCTGCGCCTGGCAGCGGCGGCAGGAAGCGGTAGTCAAAGCGCCTGAAAATCTGGAAACCATGGTCAAGCGGATATTGGCAGCTGGTGTCCAAGCCAAATATCTATTGATGGACAGTTGGTTTGCGATGCCCGCAACCGTTACGGCCTTGAGCAAGCATATTGATGTTATCGGCATGGTGAAAAAGACATCAAAAATTCATTATGGATATAGCGGCCGCCCAATGGATTTGAAAGCTATCTATCGGAAGCTGAAAAAAAGCCGTGGCCGGGCAAAAATCCTGGCATTTGCCGTTGTAACGTTAAAAGACGGACCTCCCGCTAAACTCGTGTTTGTTCGGGATAGGCGAAAAAAAGATTGGCTGGCACTGATCTCCACGGACATTAACCTGTCAAACGAAGATATTGTTCGCATTTACGGCAAGCGCTGGGATATCGAAGTGTTTTTCAAAATGGCCAAACAGCATTTGAAATTGGCAAAGGAAATGCAATGCCGGGACTATGATGCCCTGGTGGCCCACACCACTATTGTTTTCATGCGGTATATGTTTTTGGCCTACCAAAATCGAATCGAAACGGATAACAGAACCTTTGGAGAATTGTTTTATGCCTGTTGCCAAGAAGTCTCGGATATTTCATTTGTCGAGGCGCTTTACAGAATAATGACACTTGCCGGTAATCGCTTGAAAACTCTTGGCAGTTATTGTGAAAAAACGGCTTCGGCATTTTTCGATGCAATCATAGAAGCAGCCTTGCAAGGCACCGGTTTGTTAGAAAATCGAAAGTTAGTCAGCAATTTTTAAACCCGAAAGTTGAGTATTAAGTATAGGGATAAATCAACGGAGAGTATGATGAAAACTATAGTCTGTCCCTGCGGAAACCCGGAAAACCATGAAGACTGCTGCGGCCGGTTTCTGTCCGGAACATCAATCCCCCAAACCCCGGAAGATCTGATGCGGTCCCGGTATTCTGCCTTTTGCAGGGGGGATATCGAATATTTGATCTCCACCCTCTATCCTTCCAAACGGAGTCCCGATGACCGGGAAACCCTGGCCCGGACCATCCGGGAGACCCAATGGCTGGGACTGAAGATCATTACAACCGGAATCGAAGAGGCAGACGAAAACATGGGGGTTGTGGAATTTGCCGCCTTTTACAAAAGCACGGAAACCGGGCAGCTCCATGAACGTTCAAGGTTTATCCGGGAATCCGGACTATGGTACTATCTGGACGGACAGACCCTTGATCCCGTGAAAATCGGCCGCAATGAACCCTGCTGGTGCAAGTCCGGCAAAAAGTTTAAAAAGTGCCATGGCCGGTCCTAGGAAAAAGGACGAAACTGCAGATGGGCTTCCAGGAAATAATTATTAAAACAAGGATCCAGGGGAATGAATAAAATGGCAGAACCCTGTGCCGGGTTCCCAGGGAGGGATTCAAACCGGTTCAGGGATTCTGCCGGGATGAAAAAAGTGAGTCTTGATCTATGACGGATGAAATGGTTAAACAGGGCAAAATATCTGAGAATGGCTGGTTTTTAAAGTTTCTGGAACAGCAGGTGCCTGCGTGGAAAAATCGGGAGGATTCAGAGCATGAGCAGGCCGCAATCCGGATTCTTGTGGGATTGCTGGCCGCTTCTTATCTTTTCATGGCCCTGCTGGCTTCCCGGAAACCTCTGGCCGAGGCGGTTCCGACAACCATTACCATATTTCTTTTTTTTGTGGCGGCCGCAGCCCTTCTTGTCTGGCTGGTTATTGATCCCGGCAAAAACATAAAGCGCCGTATCATTGGATGCTGTGTAGATACGGGTGCCACTTCCGTTGCCTTATATCTGAATGGAAACCTGGCTGCGCCCCTGTTCGTGATCTATCTCTGGGTGACCTTTGGCAATGGATTCCGCTTTGGAAGATCTTATCTTTTTTTTTCAATGATCCTGAGCATTACCGGGTTCTGCCTGGCCATGTATCTATCCGAGAGCTGGCAGACCAATTCATACATCAGTCTGGGACTTCTGACTGGGATGATTATGCTGCCCGCCTATGTGGCGTCATTGCTCAAGCGGCTCACCAAGGCTTTACACCAGGCGCAAATCGCCACCCGGGCCAAGTCTAATTTTCTGGCCACCATGAGCCATGAAATCCGGACCCCCCTTAACGGGATCATGGGAATCCTTGATCTTCTCAGGAAGACCCGGCTGGATAAACAACAGAAACATTACATGGACCTTGCCGACAAAAGTTCGGAATGGATGCTCCAGATTATTTCCGACGGTCTGGATTTTACGAAAATTGAAGCTGACGAACTCATTGTTGATTTTTCACCCACCGATTTAAAGCACACCCTTAAGGGTCTGTCCGACGTCTACTCGGAAATCGCATCTTCCAGGCCCATCTCTTTTGTCTGCCGGATGGATGAAAACATCCCGGCAGCAGTGGAATGTGATCATTTCCGGCTGATCCAGGTGTTGAACAATCTTTTGAGCAATGCGTTCAAGTTTACCCGGCAGGGGGAGATATGCCTTTCGGTTTTCTGCGGAAAGCAAACCCCGGGCAGCACTGTTCCCATCTGTTTCTCCGTGAGTGATACGGGCAAAGGTGTGGCCCGGGAAGATCTTGAAAGAATTTTTGAGCCCTTTCACCAGACAGGATCGTCAAGCTTACAGAATCAGGGGGGAACCGGCCTTGGCCTGGCCATAGCAAGCAGGATCGTCAGACTCATGGGCGGTTCCCTTGAAGTGGAGAGCACCCCGGACAAGGGAACCCGGTTTTATTTTTATCTGAACCTCAAACCGGTCGATCCGGTTCAAAGTATTCCCATCGCCGGGAAGGATACCTGCATTACCTGGAAGCGCCCGCCAAGGATCCTTCTGGTTGAGGATAATGAAATCAACCGGGAGGTCGCAGAGAATCTCCTCGGCCATTTCGGCTGTGAGGTATTTGCCTGTAATAACGGGGCGTCAGCCGTGACCCTTGCCGGAGAGGACCCCTTTGATTTGATATTGATGGACTGCCAGATGCCCGGGATGGATGGATATGAGGCCACTCGAAGAATCCGTGGCATGACCGGTCCCAATGCACAGATTCCCATTATCGCCCTGACCGCACACATTACCGTTGAAGACCGCAATAGATGTTTTACCGCCGGAATGGATGACTACATGGGCAAACCGTTCAGGGGAACAGATCTGGAATTGATGCTGAGCCGCCGCTTGCCCGGTCTTGTTGCCGGATACGAAAAACAAATCCCCAACATCGATGTCAACCGCGGGACCGGAGCTTTGGAAGAAATACCGGTCAGGGAAAACAAAGGGGAAATTCTGCATGACCTTCGAAATCGTCTGGGCGGCATATCCGGCAATGCAGAACTGGCCCTGATTCATCAACACAATCCAAAAGAAATGCAGGTTTTTCTGCAGAACATCCTTGAAGAGGTTGAACTGGCCACGCAGATTTCCCATTCCCTGGCAGAAACCCGGACGGGAACATAAAAGTTTTGTTTGTCTTTATCCATGCCTGTGACAAGGATCCCATGCCGGAGATTTCATTTTCCTATTTTTCCCGTGAGACCTCCATGGCAAGCTCAACATCCACATTTTCACCCACCACTCCCATTTTCAGGAATTTACCGTTCCCCACATTGTAATCCAGTCTGGCCAGGCTGAAACCGGATTCAAAGCCGGCAACCAGTTTTTTCTTATCAAACGGATGCGGCTTTGGCGGGAAAAAAAGGACTGGGATCTGAATGGACCGGGTGACCCCCCTGATGGTCATGTCGCCGTGAAGCTCATAGATATTTTCGCTTTTACGGATGATTTTGGATGAGGCAAAGGTCATCACTGGGTATGAATCAGCATCAAAGAAATCCTTTGAACGAAGATGATTGTCCCGTTTTCCATTGCCGGTATTCACGCTGTCGACCTTGACGGTAAAATCAAACCTGGATTTATCGAGCTTCTCGGGATTGAAAAATATCTCCCCCTGGAAATCGGGAAACTGACCGGAAATGGTGGTGTGGATATGCCGGATCTTAAACCTTACTTCGGAATGATCCGGATCCAATTTCCATTCGTTTGCATACGCCGCGGACGTCAGAAAAAATATGAGTGTCATTATTCGGAAAATATGTACAGTTTTCATGAATTGTCTCCTTGAATTGTTGTAAAGGAATCCGTCCGGAGTCTTTTGGCCGGGCGGTAAACTCAAAGTAAGACAGGCTTTTGGAATGTAAACCCGGTGTGCATGGCGGGGAGGGATCAGCGGAGAAATTTTTTGAGTATCAACAGGCCGAAAATTCCAGCCATGGCACATAGAGAATAAAAGGGAACTCCGGCTGCAAAGGTTTCGCTTACATTGTGCACATGGACAAAGACAAGAAAAAAAAGAAGAACAGCCCCGATCCTGTGAATCCGCTTCCATGCCGGATAGGAAATTCCCATTTTTCCCCGCCAGACCGAGATCAGAACAAAAGAGACCAAAAAGACCAGGAGAAACAGCCCGAGGATTTCAGGCCAGTATCTGTATTCCAAAGGGAAAAAGACAAAATGATCCGCTCCCAGGATCAGGATCGGATGGGCAATGGCTGCGGCCAGGAGAATCAGTCCGTTTATCCTGTGGTACCGGTACAGGTTCTTGGTTTTGAACAGAGGGGTAAGCCATTGAAGATTGGCTATGAAAAAGAGTTGGGTAACCATCAGGATCACAACAGCGATGCCCGCGATCTTCCCGGTCCTGAGCAGAAATTTATCCAGACCGGTTTTATACAAAATGGAGGGGGATTCAAAAAGATAAGGAATCGAGCCGCCGGCCGTCAGAATCAAGGCCAGTAAAAGGATGAAAACCGATTTTATCAGAATGTTTTGTTTCATATTCTTCGGGGTAACCTGGGTATGATCCGTCCAAAGGGCATATAGCCGGGCCAATGGGGTTTTACCATAGTATAATATCCAGAATTTAACCATGTTCCCGGTTTTTTCAATTTTTTTCTTCAGGTTGAAAACAGAAAAATTCTTTGCTTTAAGGCCATGGGCCCGGGAGGATGAAAGGGAAAAGAAAGAGCCTGTTTCCTTTAAGGCCCGGGTGGACGTGATCCTGGCCTCGGGTGCGTCCGGATAACCCCCCGGGGGGATGCAGCCGGACTCTTGCCTTGCCCATTGACGGGGCTTTTCCCGTGGATAATGGGGTTCGGGCCTAAAGAAGCATCCAGACAGATACACAGATCAGCATGCTGCCGAAAATATATCCTTGTAATCTGACGGATTTTTTCGAGGCAAAGATGCGGGTCAGCCCGGCCCCTCCGGCAGCCCAGGTCATGGTGGCACCGGTGGTCAAAGAGGCCAATCCTACTGAAAGCATCGTGATCTGGGAAACTTGTTCAAGACCTGCATCCAAAAACTGGGAGAACATGACCATGGTGACGGTGACGACCTTCATGTTCAATAGCTGTAGGATGATTCCGTCTACAAAATTGGGGACGGTATCTGATATCTCTCTGGCTTTCAGTTTTGACGACCGGAAGAATTTAGATGCCAAATAGAGTAAATAAGCGGAACCGGCATATTGTAAATATCGGAATAAACCGGGATAGTTTTCCAAAAATGTGCCGGCGCCAAAACCGATCAGCAATGCGTGCGCCAGGACAATGAGATTGATTCCGGATATGAAGGGCAAAGATTTAAGGAATCCAAAGCGGGCTCCCAGGGAAGCCATTGTTACATTTGCCGGGCCGGCCGAAAATATTAAAGGGCACATCATTCCAAACCATAGAAAAAATTTATTCTCAAGCATGTTTGATCTCCTGTATCCAGAATTTGCTGGGCAATAAAATAGTGTATATGCACCTATTTTGATAAAAAAATTATTCCGGCCGTAACAAAGAAATAATCCGGGTCAACTCATCGAGGAGTTCCAGGGACTGCGCCTCTCCCACCTCACGGAATATAAAGTTCTGGGCTTGTCCCCATAATGGAGATGCCTCCTTAATTTTGTCGACTCCTTTTGCCGTCAGTGCGATGTGTTTCATCCTTTTATCCGGACCTTGCTGGAAGCGGATAAGATTTTTACCTTCGAGAACTTTTAAATTCCGGGTGCATGCGGTGCGCTCGAGGATCACCTCGTCTGCAAGCTTTGTGATTGTCACAGGTCCGATCCGCTGGACAGCCAGAAGCAGGGTATACTGAGTCACTTTAATTCCAATGGGCTGAAGATGGGTATCATAAATTTTTGTGACCAACCGGCCGGCTCTTCGTAAATTGCCGCAGATACAAGGGCTTTTGGCGGCTATGTTTTTTTTTTGCTGTTCTTCGATTAAAGGATTCATTGTTTTTATTTCTATCCTTCCTATAGTCATGATTATGAACAAACCATATACGTGTATATACACATTTTTTCTGCATTGTCAATTTTTTATTGATCGTTTTAAAGAGAGGTTCTCGTGAAAATGAGGGATAATTGTCAATGAAAATAGAAAAGGTTTTCGGTGGCAACACCGAAAACCTTTCTTTTATGGCTGGGTGATAAGGATTCGAACCTTAATTGACGGAGTCAGAGTCCGTAGTCCTGCCATTGGACGATCACCCATCAAAATTGATGTCCGGGGTTTATACACCAAATGGCAGGAAGAGTCAAGAAATATCTCTGTATCTGCCGGGGCATGAAAAAAGAAGCAAGAGGTCCGTGTCGCCTTCAGTTTGATCCTTGCCGGGCAAATGTGGTAAATAAGAACTTTGAAGAGTTAAGGCTTTCAATCCCTTCATTATATAAATGCCTATCACTTATATGGAGGTGGAAATGGCGGTTACGGTTTTGATTAAGAGAAAGGTCATTGACGGAAAAGGGGAGCTTCTGGAAAACCTCTACCAAGAGCTCATTGCCCTGGCTGTGAAGCAGGAGGGGTATCTTGGGGCTGAAACCTTCCGGCGCATGGACATCAAGGACGAGTATCTGGTCATCAGCCGGTGGCGTGATGTGGAAGACTGGTCCAAATGGCTGGTCAGCGAGGGCAGGCGGGCTTTTCAGGAGCGCATTGATGCCCTGACCGATACCAATACAAAGTTTGAAATTTATGAATCCGCCCAATAGGGGGGATAGGGGAAAAAAGATTTGAGATATTCACAGGCCCGGCCGGGCAGGGTTTTTGTACTGAGACTGGAACAGGGAGAAACGGTTCATGAAACCATTGAGACCTTTGTCCGGGAAAAGGGAATTCAGACGGCATCCGTGATTGCTCTGGGCGGGGCAGACCGGGAAAGCGTGCTGGTGGCCGGGCCGGAAAAGGGAGATCAGCGGCCCATCATTACCCAGCTTCAGGTCCTGGACGATGTTCACGAAATCATGGGCACGGGCACCATTTTTCCGGATGAAGAGGGCAGCCCCATCCTCCACATGCACATGGCCTGCGGCCGGGGACCCGATGTCCGGGTCGGATGTATCCGGAACGGGGTTAAGGTATGGCTTTACATGGAAGTGGTCATCCAGGAGCTTGTGGATTCCTCCGGGATACGGAAAATGGACCAGGACTCCGGATTCAAGCTGCTGGAACCCTGAGTTCTGCCATAAGAAATTTGAAAACGGGGATTTGCCGGAAGGTCAAACCAGGGTTGATTCAAAACAAAGGCCCCGGCAGGGAATGCCGGGGCCTTGAAATTTCATCCGGGATTTTTCAGGCAGGCCGGAAAGACTTACCGGTTCTGGATCTCCAGGTCGTTAAAGAAGTAGCCGATTTCAAAGGCAGCCGTCTCAGGGGCATCGGATCCGTGAACCACGTTTTTTTCAATATCCGTGGCAAATTCTTTTCTGATGGTGCCTTCTTCAGCTTCCTTGAAATTGGTGGCGCCCATGAGTTTTCGGTTTTTGGCGATGACATCCTCCCCTTGAAGGACCATGACAACGATGGGGCCGGAGGTCATGAAATCCGTAAGGCTGCCGAAAAAAGGGCGTTCTTTGTGAACGGCATAAAAACCTTCTGCCTGGGGTTTGGTCAGGTGGATCATCTTCATGGCGGCGATTTTGATGCCGTTGGTTTCAAAACGTCTGATGACCTCGCCGATGATGTTCTTCCCGACGCCGTCGGGTTTAATGATGGATAATGTTCTTTCCATTGCTGGTATTCCTTTCCGCTGTATATGGTTAAAATTGCTTGTCAAAAACGGGGTTGCAAAGTAGCACAACAGGGGGGTATAAGTCAATGAGCGCCGGGGAGGCCGGCAGGTCGAATCGGAAAATGATATTGAGACTCCGGGATGGAAATATCGTGAAGATAATTAAAATAGGGGTGACCGGATCTGCAGGATCGGGAAAAAGCCTGGTATGCGGGATCTTCAAAGATCTGGGTCTGGTGACCCTGGACTGCGATCAGATTGCCCGGCAGGTGACCGAACCGGGTCAGAAGGCCTACACTAAAATTCTTGAACTCTTCGGCCGGGATATGGTTCTTGAAGATAAAAGACTGGACCGGCCCAGGCTGCGAAATATCATGGTGGCCCGGCCGGATCTGCGAAAGGGTCTGGAGGCCCTGCTTCATCCCATTATCCTGGATGAACTTTTTTCCCAAATGGAGGCGGCCCAATATCCCCGGGAACCGGCCTGTGCCGCCGAGGTGCCCCTCTTGTTTGAGCTGGGCCTGGAGCATCTCTTTGACGCCGTGGTCACCGTGGCCGGGGATGAAGGGGATCTAACGGCCAGAATTGCCCGAAGAGACGGGGTGTCCCGGGCCGATGCCGCCGGGATCCTGGAGCTCCAGATGACCCAGTCGGAAAAGATCAGACGATCCGATTACGTGGTTGAGAACCGGGGAACCCCGGAGGAACTTAAGAATTTAGTAAAAAAGGTTTATCAATCCATCAAAAAAGAATTCTTGACAAAAAACAAATAATACCTTATTTTTCAGGCGTTAATGATAGATGATCACTTATCTGTCTGTATTTCCGCAGTAATTTAGACCTTCAAACTGTCAAAAACAGACTGCCAGGTCGGGGTGGTGCCCCCTAAATTTTACAAATTCAAAACAAGCAAATCTAAAAATAATCAATTAAAACTCGGGAGAATGAATGAATCTTGTAGATCTCAATAAGATGAAAATCAGTGAGCTGACCAAGCTTGCAAAGGAATACAATATTGAAGGGATCAGCGGGCTAAAGAAACAGGAACTCATCTTTGCTCTGCTCCAGGCCAATATTGAAGAGAGCGGCCAGGTATACGGAGAGGGCACCCTGGAGATTCTCCCGGACGGGTTCGGTTTTTTAAGGGCTCCGGGATACAACTACCTTCCCGGGCCGGATGATATTTACGTGTCTCCCTCCCAGATCCGGCGGTTCAACCTGAGAACCGGTGATACCATCTCCGGCCAGGTCCGCCAGCCCAAGGATTCCGAGCGTTATTTTGCCCTGCTCAAGGTGGAGGCCGTCAACTTCAAGAGCCCGGAACTGGCAGCGGAAACCATTCTTTTTGACAATCTTCTGCCCCTGTATCCGGACCGTAAAATGAACCTGGAAGCCGAGCCTGACAATTTTTCCATGCGGGTGCTCGATCTCATGTGCCCCATTGGATTCGGCCAGAGGGGGCTGATCGTCTCTCCGCCCAAGGCCGGTAAGACCATGCTGCTCCAGAATATTGCCAACTCCATGATCAAGGCTCATAAAAATATCGTTCCCATGGTGGTGCTCATTGACGAGCGTCCCGAGGAAGTAACCGACATGGCCCGGTCCGTGGATGCGGAAGTGATCAGCTCCACCTTTGACGAGCCGGCGGAACGCCACGTCCAGGTGGCCGAGATGGTCATTGAAAAGGCCAAGCGAATCGTGGAACAGGGGTATGACGTGGTCATTCTCCTGGACAGTATCACCCGTCTGGCCCGGGCCTACAATGCCGTCATGCCGCCTTCGGGCAAGATCCTGTCCGGCGGCGTGGACTCCAATGCCCTGGACCGGCCCAAACGGTTTTTCGGGGCGGCCCGGAACATTGAAGAGGGGGGCAGCCTGACCATCATCGCCACAGCCCTGATCGACACGGGCTCCAGGATGGATGAGGTGATTTTTGAAGAGTTCAAGGGAACAGGCAACATGGAGCTGGTCCTGGACAGAAAGCTGGCAGATAAACGGGTGTTTCCGGCCATTGATATGAACAAGTCCGGAACAAGAAAGGAAGAATTGCTGATGGATCCCATGATTCTCAACCGGGTATGGATCCTGAGAAAATTGTTGTCAAGTTTAAATTCTGTTGATAGTATGCAATTTTTACTTGAAAAAATGCAAGGAACAAAGGATAATAAAGAGTTTCTTGAATTGATGAATTCTTAAGGGAATTCTTTTTTATTGTGCAGCCTTTATTAACGAGGCATCTTAAGGAGTTAAGGGGAAATGAAAAAAGAAATACATCCGAAATACGCAAAAACAACCGCTTCCTGCGCCTGCGGCGCCACCTTTGAAGTGGGTTCCACAAGGGAGAACATCAAGGTGGAAATCTGCTCCCAGTGCCATCCCTTTTTTACGGGGAAACAGAAACTGGTAGACTCTGCAGGACGGATTGACCGGTTTAAAAAGAAATATGCCGGGTTTGACGCAAGCAAGCTTGTTTAGTTTAAAGCGTTTTGTGTAGCTGAAAAGGGGGCTTGAGAAAAGCGCCCTTTTTGAATTTTAACCCGTGTCTAAAGTCTGGCCATGATTGAAAAATTAAAAGGCATTGAGGAAAGATTTGTAAAGCTTGAACAGCTTTTAAGTGATCCTGCGGTCATCAGCGACCAGAAAAAATACCAGGAATATCTGATCGAGCACGGGGAACTGAACAAGATCGTTCCCGTGTTCAGGCAGTATGAAGCAATCCTGGAAGAGCTGGGGGAAACCCGGGATCTGCTCAAAGACGAGGATCCGGATATCCGCACCATGGCAAAGGAAGAACTGCCGGAACTGGAAGGCCAGGCCAAGGATCTCAAATCCCAGCTCAATCTGCTCTTAATGCCCAAGGATCCCAGGGACGATAAAAATGTCCTCCTTGAAATCCGGGCCGGAACCGGCGGGGAAGAGGCCGGGATCTTTGCCGGGGACCTGTTCAGGATGTACACGAGATATGCCGAATCCAGGAACTGGTCCATTGAGCTCATCGAAAAAAACGATTCCAGTTCCGGGGGGTTCAAGGAAGTGGTCTCCCTGATCAAAGGCAAGGGTGCCTTTTCAAGCTTTAAATATGAAAGCGGGACCCACAGGGTCCAGCGGGTGCCGGAGACCGAGACCCAGGGCCGGGTCCACACTTCGGCCGTTACCGTGGCGGTTCTGCCCGAGGCCGAAGATATTGATATTGATATCAATCCTGCTGACCTGAAAATAGACGTGTTCCGCTCCTCGGGCCCGGGAGGACAGTCGGTGAACACCACGGACTCCGCGGTCAGGATCACCCATGTCCCCACCGGGGTGGTGGCCACCTGTCAGGATGAGAAATCCCAGCATAAGAACAAGGCCAAGGCCATGGGGGTGCTCAAATCCAGAATTCTGGACGCCAAGATCCGGGAGGAAGAGGAAAAGCGGTCTGCCGACCGGAAGGGTCAGGTGGGTACGGGTGACCGGAGCGGCCGGATCCGGACCTATAATTTCCCCCAGGGCAGGATGACCGATCACAGGATCGGACTGACCCTCTACAAACTTGACGCCATCATGGAGGGGGATATCCAGTCGATCATTGATGAGCTCAAGACCCATAACCAGGCCCAGGCATTAAAAGAAAGTCATTGATACACTTCTGATGGACTGGACCATTTTCAAGCTCCTCTCCTGGACGGAAACTTATTTTAAAAAGCATGCCATAGACAGCCCCAGGCTCACGGCGGAAATCCTGCTCGGGTTCAGCTTGGGTATCAAGCGTCTCGATCTGTATCTTCAGTACGACAGGCCCCTGGAAGAGGATGAGCTGATCCGGTTCAAGGCCCTGATCAAGAGGCGGATTCAACACGAACCCGTGGCCTATATTACCGGGGAGAAGGGGTTTTACGAATCCCGTTTCCGGGTGGGTCCCGGGGTGCTGATCCCCAGGCCCGACACCGAGATCATGGTGGAAAAAGCCATTGAGGTACTCGGCTCATCAAATGGGCAGGGAAAAAGAATCCTGGAGCTGGGCGTGGGGTCCGGGGCCGTTGTCATTTCCCTGGCCAGGGCCTGTCCCGGCCATTCTTACTTTGCCGGGGATGTTTCTCCGGCAGCCCTTGCTTCGGCTACTGACAATGCCGGGGAGATCCTGGACCGGCCGGTTCACTTTTTCCGGGGCTCCTGGTTTTCTTCCCTGTCTCCCAAGGCACACTTTGATTTGATCCTGTCCAATCCCCCCTATATCCCCACCCGGGACATTGAAGACCTTGCCCCTGAGATCCGGCTTCACGAACCCGGACCCGCCCTGGACGGAGGCGCCGACGGCCTGGATTCCATCCGTGAGATTTTGGATTCGGCCCATGATCACCTGAGCCCCGGGGGCCTTGTCCTCATGGAGATGGGTTTTGATCAGAAAGAGGGGGTCAAGGCCATTGCCGGGGGGATTAAGGCTTACGAATCCGTGGAATTCATCCGGGATCTGGCCGGTCACAACCGTCTGGTTTTAATTAAAAAAAGAAATTGATTCCCCCTCAAGTTTCTGATATATACAATAGGATTTTTTGTGGACATAAAAACGCACGTCCGTGGACCTGGGATCCGGTGCTTTGACCAGATCGGTTCTGGCTGAGTCGATTTCCGGGAATGAAGCGGGCGAAGGCACAAAACCATTAATTAAATTTGGAGAACAAATGGCTTACATTACAATCAGAGAACTTTTGGAATCCGGAGTCCATTTCGGACATCAGACAAAACGCTGGAACCCGAAGATGAAGAGATATATCTTCGGAGCAAGAAACGGTATCTATATCATCGATCTCCAGCAGACGGTGAAACTTTTCAGGGATGCCCACGATTTTGTCAGGGATGTGGCGGCCCAGGGCAAGGATGTCCTCTTTGTGGGAACCAAAAAACAGGCGTCCGAGGCCATCTATGAAGAGGCCAACCGCGCAGAAAGCTTTTATGTGGAAAACAGGTGGCTGGGCGGCATGCTGACCAATTTCCAGACCATCAAAAACAACATCTCCCGGTTCCATTTTCTCAACTCCATTGAAAATGACGGGACCCTTGAAAATTATCCCAAAAAAGAACAGGCCCAGATGCTCAAGGAAAAGGCAAAACTTGAGTTTGCCATCGGCGGCATCAGCAGTATGAAAAAACTGCCCGGCGTCATCTTTATCATTGATCCCAAAAAAGAGGCCATTGCGGTCAAAGAAGGCAAACGCCTTGGCATCCCCATCGTTGCCGTTGTGGATACCAATTGCGACCCCGATGATATCGATTATGTGATCCCGGGAAATGATGATGCCATCCGGTCCATCCGGCTCTTTGCCTCCCGCATGGCAGACGCCGTAATTGAAGGCCGGCAGATCTACGAGGAAAAACAGAGGGCTGAATCTGACAAGGCGCCGGACGAGGGTGCTGGTCCTGTTGACGGAGATGAGAAAGTGACCATTGAGACCGTATCCGACGGAACAGACGGACCCGTGGTTGAAAAGATCAAGAGAAAAGTTGCACCGGTTGAAACCCAGGAGCCGGAAACATCAGTTGAAACCGCTGAAGAAAAGACTGAATAAGATAATAAGGAGCAAAATACAATGGCTGAAGTTACTGCAGCAATGGTGAAGGAGCTTCGTGAAGCGACCGGATCAGGGATTATGGACTGCAAACGGGTTCTTGCCGAAGCTGAAGGGAATTTGGACAAGGCAATTGAGCTTTTACGGAAAAAGGGACTGGCAAAGGCAGCCAAGCGGGCCGGCCGTTCCACATCAGAAGGAATCATCTACTCTTACATCCACACCGGCGCCAAGCTGGGCGTGCTTGTTGAGATCAACTGCGAATCAGACTTTGTGGCAAAAACAGAAGATTTTTCAGACTTTGCCAAGAACATTGCCATGCATGTTGCCGCTGCCAATCCAGCCGGCCTGAATCCCGAAGATGTGGATCCCGCCATTGTTGAAAAAGAGAGGGAGATCTACAGGGCCCAGATGCTGGAAGAGGGCAAGCCCGAGAACATCATCGACAAGATCGTAGACGGCAAGGTGGAAAAATTCTATAAGGAATCCTGCCTCATGAGCCAGCAGTATGTTAAGGATCCCCAGGTAACCATTTCTGAACTGCTTCAGGAAACCATCGGTAAGATCGGTGAGAATATTCAGATTAGAAGATTTGCACGTTTCCAGATAGGAGAATAAAATCTTGGATGCCCAGCCTGAGTTTGGAAGGATTCTGATTAAACTGAGCGGGGAAGCCCTGATGGGAAATCAGGGCTTTGGTATTACCCCTGAAATGATCAATTACGTGGCAGAAGAAATTGCCAAGGTGGCCCGGCTCAATGTGGAGATCAGCGTGGTGGTGGGCGGCGGAAACATCTTCAGGGGGGTTGCCGGAAGTTCTGCCGGCATGGACAGGACCTCTGCGGACAACATGGGAATGCTGGCAACGGTGATCAACAGCCTGGCCCTGTGCGACGCATTGGAAAAATGTGACATTCCCACCCGGGTTCAATCGGCCATCCCCATGGACAGGGTGGCGGAACCCTTTATCCGGAGAAAGGCCATCCGCCATCTTGAAAAGGGCAGGGTGGTCATCTTTGCCGCTGGTACGGGCAACCCGTATTTTACAACGGATACGGCTGCCGTGCTCAGGGCCCATGAAACCCGTGCCGCCATCCTTTTCAAGGCGACCCAGGTGGACGGAGTCTATAACAAGGATCCCATGGTTCATGAGGATGCCGTCATGTTTGATGAACTCTCCTATATGAGGGTCATTGAAAAACAGCTCCATGTTATGGATATGACAGCCATATCCCTGGCCATGGAACATGATCTGCCCCTGCAGGTATTTGACCTTCATCAGACTGACAATATTTTCAAGGCGGTTACTGGACAGGATATCGGTACCCGTATATACAACAAGTAGGTTAACAGTTAGCCTCTAAAGCTGACAGTACCGGATAGTCAGCTTCCGCGGTTAACTGTTACCTGTTTTTAGAGGATGTGTTGTTATGATAAATGAAGTGCTGGAAGAAACCAGGGACAGGATGGGGAAATCCCAGGACTCCTTTGAAAAGGAGATGGGAAAGGTTCGCACCGGAAGGGCATCCCAGGCCATACTTGACGGCGTGAGAGTTGATTATTACGGCACACAGACTCCTTTGCCCCAGATGGCCACTGTATCCATCCCGGAAAGCCGGCTGATTACGGTGAAACCCTGGGATGTGAGTGTGATCAATGAGGTTGAAAAGGCCATTCTCAAGGCAAACCTGGGGCTCACTCCCTCCAATGACGGGAAGCTGATCCGGATATCCATCCCCCCCCTCACCGAAGAGCGGAGAAAGGAAATCGTCAAGGTGGTGGCCAAGACCTGTGAAGACTATAAGGTGGCGGTCCGGAACATCAGACGGGATTCCAATGAAATGCTCAAGGAACTCCAGAAAGACGGAGAGATCTCAGAGGACGACAGTTTTAAGGGACAAAAACAGATCCAGGATCTGACAGACAAGTATATTCAGAAGCTGGACGAGATCTTTGAAGCAAAAGAAAAGGAAATCCTTGAGGTCTGATCCATCAGAATCCGGGGCAGATGCAAAAGGGCTGAATCCTGACATCCTTCCCGTCCACGTGGGCATGATCATGGACGGAAACGGCCGGTGGGCCCAAAAAAGACTCATGAACCGGATCCGGGGGCATGAGAAAGGGACCCGGACCGTCCGCGACATTGTCTCTGCCTGCCGGGAGCTGGGAATCCAATACCTGACCCTCTACGCATTTTCCACTGAAAACTGGGGCCGCCCCCAAGCCGAAGTCAAGGCCCTCATGGTTCTTCTGAAAAAATTCATCATCTCCGAGAGAGAGGAAATGGAATCCCGGGATATCCGACTGAATATCCTGGGTCAGCTGGACAAGCTTCCCGGAGATATCCAGGAAGAGGCCCAAAAGACAATGGATCTTACCCGGGAAAACCGGTCCATGACGCTGAACCTGGCCTTAAGCTACGGAAGCCGGGAAGAGATCACCCGGGCGGTCCAGTCCCTGGCGGACCAGGTGGCCCAGGGCAGTCTCAAACCCGGGGACATCACGGAAGAATCCATATCCGCCCATCTTTATACGGCCTCCATGCCGGATCCGGACCTGATTATCCGGACTTCAGGGGAATTTAGGCTGAGCAATTTTCTCATGTGGCAGGCAGCCTATGCTGAAATCTATATTACAGATACCCTGTGGCCCGATTTCACTCGGGAGGAGTTTATTCACATCCTTAAAAATTATCAAGAAAGGGACCGACGCTTCGGTAAGGTGAAATGCAGCACGTCAAGCGATGGATAACCGCTCTGATTATTGCCCCTCTGGTGGTCTGGATTCTGCTCCGGGGCAGTACCCTGGTCCTGGCCGCTCTGATATCGGTGGTGGCCATCTTTTCCCTTCGTGAATATCTGACCATTATCTTCGGAAACGACGACGGGCCCATATCCAATACCATAAAGACCATCTCCTATACCATTGCCATGGCTCTGGTGGTGGGAGCCACCCTGGGCGCCTGGCAGGTCATGTTTCTGATTCTTTCCCTGAACCTTGCCGCCCTGGCCGGTTTCGTACTTTTCCGGTTCGCCGCCCAGCCCCGGGTCTTTGATATCATATCCAAACAGGTTCTGGGGATCGTATATATCCCGGTTTCCCTCTCCCTGCTGGTTTTTATCCGGGAGCTTGAGGGAGGAGTGTTCTGGATTATCTGGCTTCTCATCGTCATCTTTGCCAATGATACCGGTGCATTTTATGCGGGAACCTATAAGGGCAGACACAAGCTTTCCCCCAATATCAGCCCCAACAAAACAATCGAAGGCTCTTTCGGCGGGATCCTGGCTGCGGTAACTGCCGGGTTTATCTTTTGTCTGATCTTTTTTCGGGATCCTGCCCTGGCCTTTTTAACCCTGCCCTGTTCATTGGTCATGGCCCTGGCCGGACAGGTGGGAGACCTCTTTGAATCGGCCATGAAACGGGTTTCCTCCATCAAGGATTCCGGACGGATTCTTCCGGGCCACGGGGGCATGCTGGACCGGATTGACGGCCTGCTCATGGCCGTGCCCGTGCTTTACGTCTACCTGGTCTTTGTTATATGAAAGGTCTTTCCATACTCGGGGCCACCGGCTCCATCGGTTCTTCCTGTCTGGACATTGTCCGGCTTCACCCGGACCGGTTCAGGGTCAGGACCCTGACCGGGGCCAACAACCTTGACCGGATGGCGGATCTGATTGAAGAGTTCCGACCGGAGATGGTGGCGGTTCTGGATGAGGAAAAGGCCGTGGCACTCAGCCGGATGCTGAAAGGCATTTCCAAACCTGAGATCCTGTTCGGCCGGACCGGATATGTGGAAGCTGCATCCTGGCCCACCAGCGATGCCGTTGTTCTGGCCATGGTGGGGGCTGCCGGACTTCTGCCGGCCCTGGCCGCAGTAGACGCCGGAAAACAGGTGGCCCTGGCCAACAAGGAGACCCTTGTCATGGCAGGAGAACCTGTCATGGCCCGGGCCCGGGAAAAAAAGGTGGAGATCCTGCCCGTGGACAGTGAGCATTCCGCCATTTTCCAGTGCATCCGGGGAAACCGGGCCAGGGATGTCCAAAGAGTATTCCTGACCGCTTCCGGAGGTCCCTTCAGGACACGGCCCGGATCGGAATTCAGCGATATCACACCGGAAGATGCCCTGAATCATCCCACCTGGAACATGGGACCCAAGATCAGCATAGATTCGGCAAGCCTTATGAACAAGGGCCTGGAAGTGATCGAGGCCATGCATCTCTTTGATCTGGCCCCGGAAAAAATAGAGGTCCTGGTCCATCCCCAGTCCATTGTCCATTCCATGGTGGGGTTTAAAGATGGTGCCGTCATGGCCCAGATGGGAGTTCCGGACATGAAGCAGGCCATCGCCTATGCCCTTTCCCTGCCGGAACGCCTGGATCTGAACACCCCATTCCCGGACTTTGCCGGCTTGGGCGGCCTGATCTTTGAACGGCCCGATTTTGGAAAATTTCCCTCCCTTGAATTTGCCTTTGAAGCCTGCCGAAGGAAGGGAACCCTTCCGGCGGTGATGAACGGGGCCAATGAAATTGCCGTCCAGGCTTTTTTGGAAAAAAAGATAGGATTTACGGGTATATTTGATATAATATCCACATGTATGGGGCTTCATACCTGCATTGACAATCCTGATCTTTCAGGTATTATTGAGGCCGATTCCTGGGCCAGGGAAAAGGCCCTGTCTTTGATTTAAAGGAAATCCAAGGCCGGTAAACCTGCCCGGTATTAAAATCCAACCTGCTGGTTTTACAGCTGATAATTGGAGAGGTATGATATGGGTCACTCTCTTGTGGCATTTATTATAGTGATTGGGGTTCTTGTTTTCATCCATGAGCTGGGTCATTTTCTGGTCGCCCGGCTCTGCGGGGTCGGGGTCCAGGTCTTTTCCCTGGGATTCGGTCCCAAGGTCCTGAGAAAAGTCTACGGCCGGACCGAGTATTGTCTGTCGGCCATTCCCCTGGGCGGGTATGTGAAGATGATGGGAGAGGAACCCGGGGCAGAACTTGCCCCGGAAGACCGCCACCTATCCTTTACCGACAAATCCCTGGGAAAGAAAAGCCTGATCGTGGCGGCCGGTCCGTTTTTTAATTTTTTTCTGGCCATATTTATCTTTTATATCCTTTACCAGTTTTCCGGGATATACCTGGCCCGGCCCGTCATCGGCGAGGTGGTGGAAAATTCACCGGCCCAGAGCGCGGGGCTGAGGCCCGGGGATATTATCCGGGAGATCAACGGGGAAGAGATCGAGTCCTTTGAGGATATCAAAAACATGGTGTCCAAAGGAGACGGGAGCCGGCTTGAAATTGTCGTGGAAAGAGAAAGCCTGACAAGGCGCATGGCCCTTATCCCGGAAAAAAGACCGGATAAAAATGAATTCGGGGAGAGTGTGGACCGGTACGTCATCGGTATCCTGGGCTCCGGTGAGATCTTTCACAAGTCCCTTAATCCCTTCCAGGCCCTGGGAATGTCCCTGTCCGATACCTGGTCCATGGTCAGACTGACCATTGTCTCCGTGGTCAAGATGATCGACGGGTCATTGTCCGCAAAAAATCTGGGCGGACCCATCATGATCGCCCAGATGGCCGGCGAGCAGGCCAAGGCAGGGGTGGTGAACTTTGTCTGGTTCATTGCCCTGGTTTCCGTCAACCTGGGGATCATCAATTTCTTCCCCATTCCGGTTCTGGACGGGGGGCACCTCCTTTTCTACGCAATCGAGGCCGTCACCGGGAAGTCGGTCAGTGAAAAACTGCGTGAAAAACTCATGCAGTTCGGTGCGGCCGTGCTTGTGGCCCTAATGGTTTTTGTTTTTTACAACGATATCCTCAGGAACTTCAATGGTGGGTAATATGATTTCATCCATGGAAATTGCTCTTAAATCGGAACTGCGGGATGCAGAGGCATCTTCGCTGAAGAAAAAGGCCGGGTCCTATTTCGGCATCAATCTGGATTCGGTGCGGTGCGTGAATATCGTAACCATTGAATCCGATCTTACACCGGAACAACTGGAGCGGATAAGACAGGAAATCCTGACCAATCCAGTGACCCAGTTTTCCGGCCTGACTCCCCTGGACCTGGATTTTCACTGGTGCATCTGGATCGGGTTCCGGCCCGGGGTGAGGGACAACCCGGGGGCCACGGCCATGGAGGCGGTGAAGGATGTTCTGGGCAAGGAGTTCGGGGCCGGAGAGGGAATTTATACCTCCAAGCGGTACTGCATCCAGGGAGAGGACCTCAGCCGCCGGGACATGGAAACCCTGGCAGGCCAGCTTTTGTCCAACCCCATTATCCAGCAGTTCAAGATTTTTTCCCGGGAAGAGTGGGATCCGGCCAAAGGTGCGGATGTACAGCCTCCCAAGGTGATCCTCAACCACACCCCCTGCTGTGAACCCATTGACATCGACTCCAACGAGACCCTGGCCCGGATCAGCGACGCAAGAAATCTGGCCCTCAATCCCAGGGACATCCCCATTATCCGGGACTATTTCCTGGATGACCAGGTCCTGGCCTCCAGGAAGGAGGTCGGCCTGTCCAAGCCCACGGACGTGGAGCTGGAGTACATCTCCCAGGCCAGGAGCGATCACTGCAACCACAATACCTTCAACGGGATTTTCCGGTACAAAGACCTTTCCACCGGCGAGGAGGTGATTGAGACCTCCCTGTTCAAGACCTATATCCAGAAGCCCACCCTTGAACTCAAAGAGAAAAAGGAGTGGGTGGTTTCGGTGCTCTGGGACAATGCCGGGGTGGGCCGGTTTGATCCGGACAACAACTACGTGATTACCGGGGAGACCCACAACTCGCCCTCCAACATGGAGGCCTACGGCGGAGCCATCACCGGGATCGTGGGGGTCTACCGGGATCCCATGGGAACGGGTCTCGGATCCAAGCTCTTCATGGGCAGTTTCGGATTCTGTGTGGGCGACATCAACTACAGCGGCCCCTTAAAACCGCCCCTCCACCCCAGACGTCTGCTGGACGGGGTCATCGAAGGGGTCAAGGACGGGGGAAACAAGAGCGGGGTCCCGACGACCTTCGGACAGACCCTGTTTGATCCGGGATACATGGGCAAGAGTCTGGTATTTGTCACGGCCCTGGGCATCATGCCGAGACAGGTACAGGGAAAACCGAGCCATGAAAAGAAGACCTCGCCGGGCGAACTGATCATCATGAGCGGGGGAAGAGTGGGCAAGGACGGCATCCACGGGGTGACCGCATCTTCTGAATCCTATTCCGAAAATACCCCGGCCGGTCACGTTCAGATCGGTGACCCCTATACCCAGAAAAAAATGCACGATTTTCTTCTGGTCTGCCGGGACGAGGGCTTGATTCCCTTTATCACGGACAACGGGGGAGGCGGCCTTTCCTCGTCCGTGGGGGAGTCCGCCATGATCTCCAACGGCTGCGTGGTCTGGCTGGACCGGGTGCCCCTGAAATACGAGGGCCTGGACATGTGGGAGATCTGGGTGTCTGAATCCCAGGAGCGCATGACCATTGCCGTGAAACCTGAGAATCTGGACCGGTTCATGGAGCTGTCCCGGCTCCACGAGGTAGAAAGCACGGTGATCGGCGAGTATACAGATACGGGCAAGCTCCATATCAAATATAAGGATGAGACCTGTGCCTATGTGGACATGGACCTTCTGGAAAAGGGATTCCCGGCCTGGGAATTCGATGCGGTCTGGCTGCCCCCAAAGACCCGGGGGCTGACTGAACCCGTGATTTCAACGCCTTCGGATTTCAACACCCTGATGGTAAAGATGATGGAACGGCCCAATATCTGCTCCAAGGAGTGGATCATCCGCCAGTACGACCACGAGGTCCAGGGCGGATCCGTGATCAAGCCCCTGGTGGGGGTGAAGCATAACATTCCGTCTGATGCCTCCGTGACCCGGCCCGTGCTTACCTCGGAAAAGGGACTGGCCTTTTCCCAGAGCCTGCTGCCCTGGTATTCAAGGATCGACGCCTATCACATGATGACCTGCACCATTGACGAGGCGGTTCGACGGCTCATTGCCGTGGGCGGGTCCCTGGACCATATCGGCGGGGTGGACAACTTCTGCTGGCCCAATATTGGCCAGGATGAAAAGACCAATCCCGACGGCAGTTTCAAGGCGGCCCAGCTGGTCCGGGCCTGCCGGGCATTGAAAGATGCCTGCATGGGATTTCAGATCCCCCTGCTTTCGGGAAAGGACTCCATGTACGTGGACGGCCACCTGGAAGGCCAATTCGGCGAAAGAATCAAGGTCTCTGCCCTGGAAACGGTTCAGTTCTCCGCCACCTCCGTGGTCGAAGACGTGGCTTCCTGCCTGAGCCTGGATCCAAAGGTCTCCGGAGATCTGGTCTATGTGGTCGGACTGACCCGGGACGAACTGGGGGCCTCCGAGTACTACGATCTCTTCGGCAAAACCGGGCTCAATGTCCCGAAGGTGGATTTTAAAGGATCCTATACCCTCTATAAAGCCGTTGAAAAGGCCATTGAAAAGCAATTGCCCGCATCCTGCCATGCCGTAGCCAGGGGAGGACTGGGGGTCCATCTTTCCCTCATGGCCATGGCCGGCGGTCTGGGCATGGAAATCGATTTGTCCCGGGTTCCCGGAAGCGCGGAAAAGGGAAAATCCGCCCTTTCCGATGAGGCCCTTCTCTTTTCCGAATCTGCCGGCCGGTTTATCCTGACAATTTCCCCGGAAAACAAGGCTGTTTTTGAAAAACTTTGCAAGGGACTGGCCGTGGCCTGCGTGGGCCGGGTGACCGACGAACATGCCCGGATGAAGATCACCGGAGCAAAGGGCGCCCTGCTGGCCGATCTTTCCATTGAATCCCTTGAAACCGCATTCAACAAACCCTTTGGAGACATGATATGAGCGTAAAGGCATTGGTGCTGACCGGTTTTGGTCTGAACTGCGATAATGAGACGGCCCTGGCCCTGGATCGGGCCGGTGCAGAATCGTCCAGGGTTCATATTAATTCCCTGATTGCCGGGGATGTCACCCTGTCTGATTTTCATATCCTGGTATTCGGCGGAGGGTTTTCCTGGGGGGATGACCACGGTGCCGGCGTGATCCAGGCCCTGAAGATGAAAAATCATATCGGACAGGACCTGCTCTCCTTTGTGGATGAGGGAAAGCTGATCATCGGGATCTGCAACGGGTTCCAGGCCCTGGTCAACCTGGGACTTCTGCCCGGAATCGACGGGGACTATACCCGGCGGTCCGTTTCCATCACCTTTAATGACTGCGGCAATTTCAGGGACCAGTGGGTCCGTCTCAAGGCCAATGAAGAAAGTCCCTGTGTCTTTACAAAGAACATTGACACGGCTGACTACCCGATCCGCCACGGCGAGGGCAAGTTCATTGCCGACCCGGGTCTGATTGCGACCCTTATCAAGGCCAACCAGGTGGTGTTCCAATATGCAGATAAAAACGGTGCCCCGGCCAGGGGCGCTTTTCCCGAAAATCCAAACGGCTCCCTGGAGGACATTGCCGGAATCTGTGATCCCTCCGGCCGGATATTCGGGCTCATGCCCCATCCCGAGGGCTACAATCACTTTACCAACCATCCGGACTGGACCCGTCGCAAAGAAGAACTCAAGCGCCGGGGAGAATCCCTTGGCCCGGGAATGACCGTGGGGATCCGGCTTTTCAAGAACGGGGTGGATTATATTCAAGAAAATTTTCCTGAATAAGGGTTGGAAGAAGACCCGGTAAAGCTGGAAAAGCAAGAAAAGAAAACCAGGGCTTCGTCCGCATTATCCATTCTTCAATCTCAACGATCAATTGTCTAAGGGGTAAATCACATTGCTGGGAACCTTTGTCAACTGCCTGGCCATCATTGCCGGCAGTCTTGTGGGCCTGCTCTTTAAAAACGGGATACCCGAGCGGTACAATCAGACCATCTTACAGGCCATCGGCCTCTGCGTTATCCTGGTGGGCCTTAGGATGGCCTTGGGGTGCCAGGACCTGATCATCGTTATCATCAGCATGGCACTGGGCTCTGTAATCGGTGAATTGATCGGGATCGAAGACCTCCTGGAAAGGCTGGGCAAGTTGCTGGAGAAGAAATTTTCAGGCCAGGGTCCCGGTTTTTCAACCGGTTTTGTCACGGCCTCCCTTCTCTTTTGCGTGGGCTCCATGGCCATTGTGGGCTCTCTGGAAAGCGGGCTTTTGGGCAAGCACGACACCCTTTTTGCCAAATCCTGCCTGGACGGTATCACCGGTATGGTTCTGACCTCTTCCCTGGGAGTCGGGGTTATGTTTTCAGCCGGGCCGGTCCTGATCTACCAGGGGGCCATCACCCTGGCCGCCGGGGTTCTCAAACCCCTGCTGGTACCGGCGGTGATCAGCCAGATGTCCGGAGTCGGCGGTCTTCTGATCATGGGCCTGGGAGTCAATATGCTTTTGAAACAGCGGATCAAGGTGGGCAATATGCTGCCGGCCGTGTTCATTCCCCTGGTCTACTACTTTATCCGGTCCATGATTTAGCAGGAGGGCCGGGATTTATAATCCGCCAATCCCCACCGGCTGCTTGACCACGGTGAGGAGCATCTTAAACCGGGTGGATGCGGATACGCTGTGGGGGACATTGGCCGGCATGACCACGGTCTGCCCGGCTTTCACTCCGAGTTCATTGCCGTCAATATTGACCCTTGCCTCTCCATCCAGGACCAGAATCATGGCATCCCCGGGGGAGGTGTGGGCGGATATCTCCTCTCCCTTTTCAAAGGCGAACAGGGTGATATTGACATGGGCATGGCTGGCCAGGGTCCGGCTGACCACGCGGCCCTCCTCATAATCCACCAGATCCCGGATAACAATGGCCCGGGAAAAGTCTATGTTTTTAATCAGTTTTTTTTTGGGGTCTTTTTTTTGATCCGTCATGGGAAATTCTCCTGTTTTGAGGTTTCTACCCCATAAGATAGTTCTTTTCCCTGGAAATTAAATTGATCCGGATCAATTCTTTGAAAATAAATTGCAGGCGGCTTTTACAGATTTTCAAGGGGCAGGGCAGAGGGATCCATCCCCTTTTCCTTCATGAACCTGTTCATTTGGTCCAGGATTTCAGGATCGATTTCTGGCGGAGTATAGGCTGCCAGCATTTTCTCCCGGGTCTTTTGAATGTTGTCCAGGAGTTTGTCCTCCGGGGACAGGCCTCCCAAGGGTCCCCTCAGGGCCACATCCGGATTCCAGGCATGGGTCCGGCATTTTTTCATGGTGTCCATGGATGTCAGAAAGAGGCCGCCGGGTCCGATCTCCCGGATCAGCTCAAAGTTCAGGGCCTCGTCGTTCACATCGAGATCATCCATATAAAACCTGGCCATCCGGATCATTTCAAGGTCCATGATGAATTTTTCAAAACTCATGGCGGCAAAATTGTTCATGATTCCGGCACTGTGGACGATGATGGAGATATTGTTCTGAATGGCCGTGAAAATGGAGAGCATACTCTCATAACCGGCCTGGGCAGACAGGCTCCTGGCATCGTTGACCGCACCGCCTGCCCGGCTGGGCAGATTGAAATGCCGTGCCAGGGCCGCGCAGTATTTGGCCTGGAGGGCATAGGCCGGGGACCCGGTGGAGATATTGCCGGTTTTCATGTCTGATCCATAGCATTGAAGCCCGAAGATGGCCGGGGTGCCCGGGTTGAACACCTGGGCGATCATGATGATGCAAAGGGCCTCTGCCGTGGCCATGGCCAGGTTGGAGGCAAGGTCCACAGGTCCGGTGGTGCCGGCGGCCACCCCGGGGGAGGCCATGATTGGCTGGTGATATCGGGCGGCAATTTCAATGGAGTTCAGTCCCATCCGGTCCATCTGGAGGGGGCTGATGGGACTGATCATGGTGATGATGCGGGGGGACTGTTTTAGGATCTCCTCTCCGCCCAGGCGCAGGGCCGTCAGGGTCATGATCTCCTCCATCTGGTCCCGGGTGCCGGGCATTCCCATGATGCACTTGTCCGAGTAGACCAGGCTTGCATAATGCATGGCCAGGTGGCTGAATTCAGCCGGGATATCCGAGGGCTGGGCCAGGATGCCTCCGTTGATGGCAAAACAGGGGCTCTGGTGGACCAGTTTGACCAGTTCAAGATGATCCTGAAACCGGGCATCCCGGGTTTCACCCCAGGGGTCCATGACAGAGGAACACCCGTATCCCGGGGCTGTCTGGGAGAGACCCCTGCCCACGGCCATATCGTGGACAGGGTTGATTCCATACAGGGTAAAGGGTCCCGGAGCCATGGCCAGGTACTTTTGGATCTCGTCCTTTGTGAAAAAGATCCTTCCCTCTTTGATTGTCAGTCCCCTGTCCGAGAGCAGGTCAAAATACTCCTTACTCAAGATCTTTATTCCCACCTCTGCCAGAATCTTTTCGGCCAGAAGAATCAGTTTTTCAACCTTTGATTTTTCAGACAAATCCTGTCCCATGATGATTTCCTTTTGCAAGTAAAATAAAATCAGTTTCCCGATGGAGCATTATCCTGCATTTTTATGGGTGTCAATAATTTACTGATAAAAAATAGGTATTAACGATATTTTATATATAAAATTTTTACAGAACTAAAAATGATGATTTTTATGTCTCCTGTTGCAAATTGGATGGTCTTGAACTATAGTCCTGTCCGTATGGGAAGGGAGATTCGGACAAGAAACATTGAATAAATTTAGGAATATATTATGACACTCATGGACGGTAATCTGGATGATCTTGAGATAAAGATCGTACAGGCCCTGCAGAAGGATGCCAGAAAATCCTTTAAGAGCATTGCAGCAGATCTCGATGTATCCGAAGGAACCATCAGTAACCGGGTAAACCGCCTCATACAAAAGGATATCCTCAGGCTTGAGGCCCGGATCAATCCCTTTAACCTCACCAATAAAGTGGCGGCCCTCCTTGGGGTCAACCTGGACAGAAGGTCCCACAACGAAGCGGTCCGGGAAATCAAAAAACTCTCCAATGTCAACGCGGTCTGGGTCACCACGGGCAAGTACGATATCTTTGTGGAGGTCCTGGCCGATTCCATCAATGACCTGAACGACTTCATCTTCAGCGGGGGCCTGAGCAAAATCGAAAATATCACCTCCACTGAAACCCATATCATGCTCCATTCCGATACCAAATTTTTCAAGATCAGGGAAGGGTGATCCATTATAATGATGGATGAAACAAGACCCCCCATGAATATTTTCATGGGGGTTGCATTTGTGCGTCCGCCCGTTCCTGCTTTTTCCTCGATTCTGCCCCTGGATATCCTGTGCAGGGGCCGGAAATAAAATTCCTAGGCCGTTTTTGATCATTCCCTATGGCCTGATCACAGTTTTGTTGGAAGATTTTAATCCTCAGAATATTCTATATATTCCTCTGGTTAACTTTCCCTCTGTCTTACATCCGAACCGGAACTCTAATAATTGGAGATGTCCTTTCTCTTCTTCGGCTTTTCCGGAAGAGGGTGTCGGCATGTTCTTTGCTTCCTTTATTGAAATTTTGTTAGTAAATTTCAGGGGGAAAATCCGAATATGGGGGACAGATTTTATCACGGGAATCAAAAGACCGTTTGACGGCGCCGGCCGGCCGGCGGAATAAGCATTTTTCCCGGGATAGAATGGGTCACTGAATGAGTTTTAGAATTTGAATGTTTGTAAAAAAAATGATAGGGTATTGTGGGAAAAATCGAAATAGGGTCTAAGTATCTGTATTTACGGTTTAAAATTAATATTTTGATGATCCGTAGGCAAGCCGGATGTCACAAGGGCATTTGACTGCCCAAACGGGAGGGTGGAACTCAAATTAAGGAGACGGGCCGGATATAAAAGGGATGAATCAAAGGGAAAAAAGCTTTTCACAGGCGCTTTGAATATGGTTATTAACGAATTGAAAATTATTAATTTTTCTACACACATTCGGAGATAAATATGGAAGAAAAAGAATCATGGGATTGGAGTACAGATCTGAAGGAAATCCCGGTTAAAGAGTGGGAGACCCGATTCAACTGGGTGGAAGAACCCTGCATCAGTCCTGACGGAGAGCGGGTTGCCAGTATAGTCAATGTGGATGAGATGGTATTCGGCATCTGTGAGAACGGAGAAGTCTGGGAAGGGGAGTATGAAAAGGCCTGGAGCCTGAAAGCCCTTCCGAACAACCAATTTATCGCCTGTGTCTGCCAGGACGAGGAGTGGACCCTTGCCGTAAACGGTGAAGAATGGGAAAATCGGTTTGATTTTATCTGGGATCTTCAGGTCAGTTCAGACGGAGCCCACATCGGCCTGGCAATCCAGAGGGATTCGGAATACGGCATGGCCGTCAATGACAAGCCCTGGGAAACCCTGTATGAGAATCTCTCGGGTGCGGTCATGGGAGAGACCGGTGCCACCGCCGGAGTGGTTCAGGTGGAATCCATGGGAGCGGCCGATGTGGACGCCTTTAAAAAGGGAATTTTTTCCGTTGCCCTGAACGGCAAAGCCTTTGATAAAAAATTTCTCAATGCCTGGGATATCAGTTTTGACAGGAAGAATCAGAGTCTGGCCTGGGGGGTCAGAATAGACAGGGAGCGGTATACCATTGCCGTCAACGGCACTCCCTGGACCCATGAGTTTCAATCCGTGTGGAAACCGGTTTTTGCAGGTGAGGGGCAGTCGGTTCTGGCCCCGGTCCGCCACGGCGGAAAATGGAAATTGTTCAAGGATGACAAGGTGTTCTGGGAGACCGGGTATCAGCAGCTCTGGCATGTGACCCAGTCGGAAGATAAAATTGCTGCAATCGTTGCTCCTTCCTACGGGAAGTGGAGTGTGGCCCAGGATGACAGGGTCTGGCCCCTGACCATTGATACCATGATCCGGGAGATCCGCTATTCAGAGGACGGATCCAGCCTGGTGGCCGTGGTCAAGGACAAGGACTTCTGGACCCTGATCAAGGACGGCTCCAAGTGGAAGCTGTCCTGTGACAAGGTTTTTGCCCCGGTGATCAGTGCGGACGGCTCCATTCTGGCGGCCGCCGTTGAGAAACAGGGTCGTTGGTTCGTGGCTGCCAACGATGAACTGATCACGGGTCCCTATGATTGTATGGCGGATCCCGTAATCAGCCCGGATAATTCAAAAGTATTGGTCAAAGGGATAGAAAACGGCGTATACAAACGCCGGATCATTGCTTTGTAAGGACATGGAAGATACGAAACATATGGAAAAACGACATAACAAAGCTAAGAGGAGTCGCGGATGAATGCTTTTATCGGTTTTATCATGGGACCCATGGTCTGGATATCGGCATTGATTTTTGTGCTGGGACTGGTGTTCAAATTCATTAAAATCTATACGGGAATCAAGGAAAAGGAAAACTTTGTTTTTACCTACATGACCTGGCCCCACAGCCTTCGGTCCATCGGGGCATGGCTGATCCCGTTTTTTCCCCAGAGTACACGGATTCAGCCGGTTTTCTGGGGAATAACCTATTGTTTTCACATTCTGCTGTTTCTGGTGCCCCTGTTTCTTTCCGCCCATATCGTTCTATTTGACGAGGCCTTTCAGGTCTCATGGCCGGCCTTGAATGACGGTCTGGCAGATATCCTGACCCTGGCTGTTATCCTGGCCCTTGTTTTCCTGGCCGTCAGAAGGATGGTGGTGCCGGAGGTGAAATTTCTGACTTCGATCAAGGACTATATTCTGCTGGTGATCGTGCTGTTGCCGTTCCTGACCGGGTTCATCGCCTATCACCAGGCTTTTTCATACCAGTGGATGGTGATTGTCCATGTGCTGTCCGGGGAACTCATGCTCATTGCGATTCCCTTTTCACGGTTTTCTCACATGTTAACGGCACCCCTGACCCGGGCATTCACTGGATCTGAATTCGGCAATGTCAGGCATGCAAGGGACTGGTAGACAGAAAAGGAGATGAAGATGCAGGACACAAAAGTTGAAAAAAATACAGACCAGGCCGTTGAAAACGGCCTGGAAAGGCTGACCCCGGAGAGAATTGAATCTGTCATCAATCAGGTCCTTGAAAAAGAGACCGGGCCGCGTTTCAAGGCCTATGTGGAGACTTGTATGCGATGCGGCCTCTGTGCCGATGCCTGCAGTTATTTTTTATCCAATGACAGGGATCCCGAATTTTCCCCGGCAGCCAAGGTCAAGCAGACCATCTGGGAGATGCTGGAAAGAAAGGGCAGGGTGTCCAAGGACTTTTTAAGAAGGGCCGTCCACATCGCCCATCTGGAGTGCAATACCTGTAAACGATGTTCCATGTACTGCCCTTTTGGTATAGACATCGCCTATATGATGCTCCTGGTCAGAAGGATCTGTCACAAACTGGAAATCACGCCGCTCTACATCCAGGATACGGTGAATTCCCACTCTGCTACCATGAATCAGATGTGGGTCAAGGAAGACGAATGGATCGACACCCTTCAATGGCAGGAAGAGGATGCCAGAGAAGAATTTGAAAATTTAAGAATTCCCCTGGACAAGGAAGGCGCCGATATCATGTACTCGGTGATCGCGCCGGAACCCAAGTTTCAGGCAGGGCTCATCTACCAGGCTGCCGTGATGATGCATGCGGCCGGGATCAACTGGACCATGCCCTCGTCACCGGGCTGGGACAACTCCAACATGGCCATGTTCACCGGGGATAATGAAATTTCCGGCCGGATCGGCCGGGCCTTTTATGAAACCGCGGCAAAACTCAAGGTCAAGCGGATTGTCATGGGCGAGTGCGGTCATGCCTTCCGGTCGGTTTATGATGTGGCCAATAGATGGATTTCCTGGGGCATGCCTCCCTTTGAACTGGTTCATGCCCTGCAGTTCTACCACGAACTTCTGACTTCGGGCCGGATCAAGATCAAGGAAAAATTTAAGAAAAAAGTCACCTTTCACGATCCCTGCAACGTATCCCGGGGCAGGGGCCTCCATGATATGGGCAGGGCAGTGGTTGCCATGACCTGTGAGGATTGGGTGGAGATGACCCCCAACCGGGAACACAACTACTGCTGCGGTGCCGGGGGCGGGGTGGTCAACTGCGGCCCTCCGTACAAGACTGAAAGGATGGTCAACAACAGGGTAAAAGCGGAACAGCTCAAGGCTACGGGAGCTGAAATCCTCATCGCTCCCTGCCATAATTGTCACAGCGGGCTGGAGGATATCATCCACTATTATAAGCTTGGCATGGAAGTCAAGTTCCTGGGGGATATCATCTATGAAACCATGGAAAAGAAAATCTATAAGCCGGGAGAGTAATATGAAACCCAAAATTATTCTGTATACCCTGATCCTGCTGGCGGCAATTGTATGCACGGCCTTTAGCGTCCAAGAAGTCGAAAGGCTTAGCCCTGACTCCTTTGAGAACCCGAGAAGACCCGGTGCGGTTTTTGCCCATGACGACCATAATGAGGCCGCTGAAATTGATGACTGCGCTGTCTGCCACCATCTCTATGAAGACGGCAAGCTGCTGGAGGATGAATCCAGTGAGGACAGTCCCTGTTCAGAGTGCCACGCTCTGTCTGCCGGCCCGGAAAATAAAATTTCCCTTGCAAATGCGTTCCATAAACGCTGCAGGGACTGCCACTTTGATGCCGGCAAGGGACCTGTGCTCTGCGGCCAATGCCACAAGAAAGAATAAGGAGGCATGATGACAAAGAAGATTATGATCGTAGATGATGATCCCGCCATTGTTAAATATCTGGATGCATTGTTCAAGGATAACGGCTATGAGACCTGCATTGCCGAGGACGGGAAAGAGGCCATGGATGTGTTTGAGAAAAACAGTCCGGATCTGATTACCCTGGACCTTGAGATGCCCGAGGAGTGGGGACCCCGATTCTTCAGAAGATTGTCGAAAAAGGGACATAAGACCCCGGTGATCGTGGTATCGGGTCTTTCCGGACGAAAATACTCCATTCCCAAGGCTGAGGCCTATTTTGCCAAACCCTTTGACAATGAGCAATTGATTGAGAAGGTGGGGGAGATCTTAAACGGATAAAAAAACCCCCGGAAAGACGGGTGATTGTCCTTCCGGGGGAATACAAACGGGTTTGGCAAAGCTTATCTCAGTTCCTCCTTCATGGTAATGTCATGCTTTCGTTCCTGGATCGTCTTTTTGCCAAGCCTTCTGTCGCTTTCTTCGGAATAGGGGGAGGCACATACTTTTTTTAGTTTTTCAACCTTGCCTTCCAGTTCCCGCTGCTCGTCAGCAGGCAGATCTTGAATACAGTTGTCATAATCTTTGACCAGTTTTTTTTGGATTCTGCGTTCGTGGTGTCTTCTGACGGCTCTGTCTTTCATTTTCAGCTCCTTTACAATTGTATAAAAGATTCAATATTTGAACGTCCCTATTCCTGGGGAATAACGGATCTGCTCTTTGTAAAAAACATAAACATCCCGGCCCGGGCTGGCAAGAGGCGGGAGCTAAAAAAGTTTGATAAAACTAACAACAGAAAGGTGCCTTCCCGGCCACCGGAACAATCCCGGAGTTTGAAATCTGCCGGAGATTGAATAAAAAAGCCTTACACCGGAATGTCCAGGTCCCTGTATTCCTGTCTGATGATCTTTCCCAGGGCCATGATCCCCTGTTCCATCCTGGGTCCCCTTTTGATGCCGCAGTTGAGCCTCAGGCAGTGGTTGTACCTGTCCGATGAAGAGCAGATCTTTCCCGGAAGAATGGAAATTTTTTTTGCATGGGCCCTATGATAGATATCCATGGAATCGATTTTTTTATTCAATACCACCCAGATGCACATGCCGCCCGTGGGAAAGGTAATCCGGGTATCCCTGGGAAAATGTTTGGACAGGGCCATTGCCAGGGCCGAAGCCTGGTTTTTGATCTGATTGCGCAGTTTTCTTAAGTGCCGGTCATAGGCGCCGGTACTGATAAATTCCGCAGCCACGGCCTGGTTGATACCGGCATTGGATATGGTGGTGCTTGATTTCATCCTCAGAACCTTTTTAAGAAATCGGCCGGGAAGGGTCCATCCGGTTCTCAGGCCCGGGGCAAGGGTTTTGGAAAAGGAGGAACAATAGAGGACCATGCCCTCCCTGTCCATGCTTTTAAAGGTCGGGGGCCGGCTGCCACTGAAATAGAGATCTCCGTATATATCATCTTCAATGACGGGCAGACCCCGGCTTTGGGTGATTTCGAGGATGGCCGCCTTTTTTTCTTTTGACACGGCATAGCCCAGGGGATTCTGGAAATTGGAGTTTAAAATACAGGCTTTGACCTGGTTGGCATCCAGGGCCTTTTCAAGATTTTTTAGGTTGATGCCCTCTTCCGGGCAGCAGGGCAGTTCCAGGACGTAGAGATTCAGGTCTTCGATGAGCTGCAGAAAACAGTGGAAAACCGGGGATTCCACCAGAATGGTATCCCCGGGTTCGGCCACGGCCCTGAGGCAGAGGCTGACCGCGTCCAGGCATCCGTTGGTGGTGACGACCTCTTCGGGGGTGATGCTGCAGGCATGGCCGAGCATCTGCTGGGAAACGGCCTGTCTTAGGCTGATGTTGCCTGCGCAGTCTTCATAGTTGGACAGGAAGGTTCCCAGGCTGTCCCCGGGAATCGATTTCATGATCCGGGTCAGTTGCTTGAGGGGCATCAGTTCTCTGGAACAGACCGCCGTTCCGAGCTGGAGAATGTCTTCATCGGCCAGTTCAGCAATGATGGTCCGGAGAAGGTCGTTGATGTGAACCCGGCTAGGCCTGGCCTCGGCATGAACCTGTCTGGGAACGGCCAGGGGACTCCTGTCCAGGGGGCGGACATAGAATCCGGATTTTTCCCTGGCCTCCACCCGTCCCCGTTTTTCAAGCTCGATATAGGCATGGTGGACCGTGGACACGCTCAGACCCAAGCGGGTATGGAGCCGTCGTAAAGAAGGCAGTTTGTCCCCGGGCCGGAACAGGCCCTGGGTGATATTGTCCTGGATCTGATCGGCCAGGGTCACGTATCTGAAGTTGGGAGTGGATTTCATGGTCGTCTTCTGTTATGGTCAAATTTTTATTCTTCTGTAACTGTTTTTTTATCTGAATTAATATATAGTCTCCTGAAAATCAAGGGATTTGTGAACTGGGGCGGGACATCAAGGAAAGCTGAAAAAGGTTCCGGCGAAGACGGCCGGGAACCGGAAGGAAAGAGGAAAATGAAGAACTTGGCGCTTTACATGGTCACCATCCTGATCTGGGGATCCACCTGGATCGGGATAAAGTATCAGCTGGGAAGTGTGGACCCCATGGTATCCGTGATTTACAGGTTCGGGCTGGCCGCCATGATCCTCATCCTCTTCTGCAGGATCAGGGGCCTGAGTCTCAAATTTTCACCCAAAGACCATGGCTACCTGCTTCTGCTGGGCCTGCTGCTTTTTTCCCTGAACTACTGGCTGGTCTATCTGGCCGAAGTCTATCTGACTTCGGGGCTGGTGGCGGTCCTGTTCTCTTCCATCGTTTTCATGAATATTGCCAACGGCGCCATTTTTCTCAAAGCCCCGGTTCAGTCCAGGATGATTGCAGGAGCCGTGATCGGTATTGCCGGCATTGTCCTGATCTTCATGCCGGAAATCGAATCCTTCGGTTTTACAGACAAGGGCATACTGGGAATCTGCCTGGGATTTATCAGCGTGCTTCTGGCCTCCCTGGGCAATATCACCTCTGCCCGGAATTCCAGAAACAATATCCCGGTGATCCAGGCCAATGCCCTGGGCATGGGATACGGTACTCTGATTCTGATCCTGGCCGCTTTTTTCATGGGCAAGGATTTTACCTTTGCCATGACCCCGTCCTATGTGGGCTCTCTTTTTTATCTGGCCGTGTTCGGCTCCATCATCGCCTTTGGCTGCTACCTGACCCTGATCGGCTCCATGGGCGCGGACAAGGCCTCCTATGCCATCATGGTGGTGCCGGTGGTGGCCCTGGTCATCTCCTCTTTCATGGAAGGCTATTCCTGGAATCTCCCGGCCCTGTCCGGCATGCTCCTGGTGGTGGGGGGAAATTTTCTGGCGATGCATAAGCCGGCGGCGACTTCCACCTAATCTGTGCGGCCGCAATACCGGTTGCATATTCAAAGGGATATATGCTAATTAGAATCCCTATGAAACAATACCAAATAGACGGGCTGCGGCTGGAGGACTATCACAGGTTAAAGGAATACCTGGATCAGCATCTGGACTCGGCCCCGGTCGGTGGAATCTACTGGCTGGAAATTGAAAGAAAGTTATTGACGCCGATCCAAACGGACCATAAAGAGTGCGGTCCCCATGTATTTGCCCTCATGCTGGAGGAGACCTTCCTTTCCTGTGAGTTTCTGGTCAGAATCAAAAAAAATATCAAATGCGACTGCATGGGCTATGCCACCCGGGAGCAGCGGGACTGGCTCATGGATCAGGTCGACGGGCTGCTTGAAAAGCTCTCCATCCACATTTGAGAATACTCCTAGGATTTTTAAATCATGCTTAAACTCATCCCCCTTGGCGGTCTTGGCGAAATCGGTCTCAACATGATGGTGGTGGAGTATGAAGACGTCATCTTTATCATCGATGCCGGTCTCATGTTTCCCGAAGATTATATGCTGGGCGTTGACTATGTCATCCCGGCCATGGATTATCTGCGGGAAAACCGGGACAAGGTTCAGGGAATCATCATTACCCATGCCCATGAAGACCATATCGGCGCACTTCCCTATCTGTTGAGGGAGTTCCGGATACCGGTTTACGGCACCCGGTTCACCCTGGGAATCGTCCGGAACAAGCTGGTGGAATTTGAACTCAATACCCGCATTGATCTGAACCTGGTCAATCCCGGGGAGACCCTTTCCATTGAGCCCTTTGAAATAGAATTTATCCGGGTGAGCCACTCCACCATTGACGGGGTCGGACTGGCCATCAAGACTCCGGAGGGAGTGGTGGTGCATACCGGAGATTTCAGGATCAGCCACGATGCCGATCCCAAGAAGAACACCGATATCTCCAGTTTCGCAAGGTTCGGCGAGCAAGGGGTTCTGGCACTGCTTTCCGACTCCACCAATGTGGAATCGGAAGGGTATACCATGTCCGAGCATGAGGTGGCCCGGAACCTTGGCAAGGTGATTACAGCCGCCACAGGAAGGGTGATTGTGGCCCTGTTTGCCTCCAATGTCTTCAGGATCCAGCAGGTCATGGATATTGCCGTCAACAACAACCGGAAGGTGGTTTTCAACGGCCGGTCCATGGAACAGATCATTTCCATTGCCGATGAACTGGGCTATATCAATTATCCCCCCAATACCATCATGGACATCAAACAGATCAACAAGGTCCCGGACAACCAGGTGGTGATCATCACAACGGGCAGCCAGGGAGAGCCCATGTCGGCCCTGGTGAGAATGGCCACGGGGATTCACAAGCATATCAGCATAAAAAAAGGGGATTCGGTGATCCTCTCCTCCAAGTATATCCCGGGCAATGAAAAGGCCATTGCCAATATCATCAACCGGCTTTACCGCCGGGGGGCGGATGTGGTCTATTCAAAGATCGCCCAGATCCATACTTCCGGCCATGCCCACCAGGAGGAGCTCAAACTCATGCTCAACCTGACCAAACCCAAATTTTTCATACCGGTCCACGGAGAGTACCGCCACCTGGTGGTCCATGCCCGTCTGGCCGAAAAGCTGGGCATGTCCAGGGATAATGTGCTGGTGGCGGAAGACGGAAAGGTCATCGCCTTTGACGGGGACGGGGGCCGACTGGAGAGCCAGGTCCACACCGGCAGAATCCTTGTGGATGGCAAGGGAATCGGTGATGTGGGCAGAAGTGTCTTAAAGGAGAGGCGAGAACTTTCCGAAGGCGGGCTTGTGGTGGTGACCATGATTATTGACGAGGAAACCGGGGTCGTGCTCTACGGTCCGGAACTGGTCTCCCGGGGATTTGTCTTTGATTCAGCCACAGGGTATCTGGTGGACGACGCCCAATGCGTGATCCTGGAAATCGTTGAAGAAATTGAACCCGGCATTGACTCCAGGGTGGAACTGATCCGGAAGAGGCTCCAGAAGGCCTTAAAGCAGTACTTTGCCTTTGCCATCAACAGAAGGCCCCTGATCGTGCCCATTATCATTGAAGTATGAAAAAAGAACTCATCGGCATACTCCTTTTTTTTCTCATTGTCCTGTCGGCTCTGAGCCTTTTTTCCTATGATGCCTCAGATCCCTGTGTGGGAAACGGTTTTTTCCAGGTTCCGGACAATACCCATAATTATTTCGGATTGATCGGGGCCCACGTGGCCGGTCTTTTCGTCTATCTCTTCGGAATCGGGGCCTTTTGGATGCCGGTGATCCTTGCCCTTTCCAGTATCTGGTATCTCAAGGCCCGGACCCCTAAAATCATCTGGCTCACCCTTGGGGGAGGCCTGATCCTCATGGTCTGTACCGGGGCCATGTTTTTCCTGTTCAAGGATGCCTATTCCTTTTCCGGGACCCTGGTTCCGGCCGGGGGAATCCTGGGCACCCATTTTACCTCGTTTCTATTGAAGTATGCCAACATCGCAGGCTGCATCATCATCCTTGTCTTTTTTATGGTCATCGGCTTTGTTCTGGCCACGGGGATTTCCATGGTGGCCCTGGCCGGTTTTATCCGGGAAAAAGCATTTGAGCTGGCCGCCACCATTAAAGAGGATTTCCAGGAGGCCAAAGAGTTCCTGGCCCAGGCCCTTGCAGACTGGAAGGAAAAAAGAGAGGAGGCCAAGCAGGAAAGAGAAGAGATACAGATCACGCCGGGACTGCCCGAACCAGAAGATGAGCCGGAAGAAAAACCTCCGGTACAGATTCCGGAAAGAGCCCTGAGTTTTGACAAAGAGGACAAACCTTCCGGGAACGCGGTGCAGAAGGATCTGTTTGAACCCCACATTGTTCCCCTGGAAGAGGATGAGCGGGAGTATGTTTCCGAAACCCTTATTGAGGACATCCGGGAGCAGGAGGACTTTAAACTGCCGTCCATCTCTTTTCTGGATGAAAAGGTCAAGGTCAAAAAGGATATTGACACCCGGTTACTCCAGGAAAAAGCCAGGATCCTGGAGGAAAAACTTAAGGATTTCAACGTCTCCGGAGAGGTGGTTGAAATCCTTCCGGGGCCCGTGATTACCACCTTTGAATACAAACCGGCCCCCGGGGTCAAACTGAGCAAGATCACCGGGCTCTCCGATGATCTGGCCCTGGCCCTGAGCGCCATCAGTATAAGGATCGTGGCTCCCATACCGGGCCGGGATGTGGTGGGCATAGAGATCCCCAATGATGAGCGTGAGCTGGTTAATCTAAGGGAGATGGTCTCTGCCAGGGATTTCGTGACCAGTGACTCCCTCCTGACCCTGGGACTGGGCAAGGATCTCATGGGCCGGCCCGTGGCCACCAAGATGGACAAAATGCCCCATCTGCTCATTGCAGGCGCCACCGGAACCGGAAAGAGCGTGGGCCTTAACTCCATGATCATCAGCCTGTTGTACAAGGCCACCCCGGATCAGGTCAAGCTGATCATGATCGATCCCAAGCGCATTGAACTCTCGGTATACAATGATATCCCCCATCTCATATCCCCGGTGGTCACGGATATGAAAAAGGCAACCAATGCCCTGTTCTGGGCGGTCCGGGAAATGGAGCGAAGATACGAGCTCCTGGAGATGAGCGGGCTGCGGAACCTGGTCCAGTACAATGACAAGGTCAGGGAAGAACTCAAGAAAAAAGCCGGGAATCCGGAGCCATCCGGGGAAACCGCTTTCCAGGAATCTATGGAAGTTCTTCCCTATATCGTGGTGATCGTGGATGAGCTGTCCGACCTCATGATGGTGGCGTCCAAGGATGTGGAATTTGCCCTGACCCGGCTGGCCCAGATGGCCAGGGCTGCGGGCATCCATTTGATCCTTGCCACCCAGCGTCCGTCGGCCGATGTGCTCACCGGCACCATCAAGGCCAATTTTCCCACCCGGATTTCCTTTCAGGTCTCTTCCAAGATCGACGGCAGGATCATCATAGACCAGGGTGGGGCGGAAAGCCTTCTGGGCAACGGGGACATGCTGTTCTGCCCGCCCGGGACCGGAAAACTCATGCGGATCCAGGGGGCCTATATCTCTGAGACGGAGATCGCCAGGGTTACCTCCTTTTTAAAGGAACAGAGAAAGCCCGATTACAATGAAGAGATCACCATGGGAGATGAAGAGGGGGAAACCAAGGAATTTGATGAGGCAGACTATGATGAGAAGTATGACGAGGCCGTGGCCGTGGTGACACAGTCGGGCCAGGCATCCATCTCCTATGTCCAGCGGCGGCTGCGCATCGGCTATAACCGGGCGGCCCGGCTCATTGAAATCATGGAGCACGAGGGAATTGTAGGACCCCAGATCGGGTCCAAACCCAGGGAGATCCTGGTGAAATCCTATGATGAAAACAATTAAGGAAAGGGACCCTTTTAAGGGACCCTGTTTCCCATCCCAAGGACGAAAATATATATTATGATTGATTTTCAAATGCTGGGCACCATCAAGGGGTTCATGGATGATGAAGAGGCCGGAAGGCTTTACCAGGAGGCCAAAAAATCCGCCCGGCTGGGCCCCATACTTGAAATCGGAAGCTATTGCGGCAAGTCGGCCGTTATCCTGGGGACCGCCTGCCAAGAAGAGAACTCCATCCTTTTTTCCATTGACCACCACCGGGGATCTGAAGAGCAGCAAAGGGGCCAGGAGTACTTTGACCCGGATCTTTACGACGAGAGAACCCACAGGATCAATACCTTTCCCTTTTTCAGGGAAACCCTGGCCCGGACAGGGCTTGAGGATGTGGTGATCCCTGTGGTATCCAGCTCGGCCACTGCCGGCCGGATGTGGAAGACCCCGCTGGCCATGGTCTTCATCGACGGGGGCCACTCCTATGAAGCGGCCCGGGATGATTTTCTGATCTGGTCCCCCCACCTGATTCCGGGAGGCCTTCTGGTCATCCATGATATTTTCATGGACCCCTCCAAGGGAGGACAGGCCCCGAGACAGGTCTATGAACAGGCCCTTGAAACCGGCGACTATACTCCCCTTGAAATGACCCAAACTCTGGGGGTTTTGAAACGGAATTAAGATTTTAGAGGAGAGGAATGAACCAGGCCCTGCTGGACAAGATCAGAGACTACTATCTTGAGATGCTGCCCTTTAACAAGGTGCTGGGCATTGATATCGATGTTCTGGATTACGACACCGGGGAGGCTGTCACCCTCTTTCCCATGAAGCCGGAACTCATCGGAAACTCCGTGGCCGGTATTCTCCACGGAGGGGTGACCGCCGCGGTCATTGACCTTACCGGCGGGCTTTCCGCCCTGATCTCCTGCGTTAAATTGAATGCAGGCGCTTCCGAGGAACTCCTCTATAAGAAACTGATTTCATCGGCCACCATCGACATGAGGGTGGATTATCTAAGGCCGGGCAAGGGCCGTTCCTTTGTCTGCAAGAGCCGAATCATCCGGGCCGGTTCCCGCATTGTGGTGGCAAAGGTCGATCTGTTCAGTGAAACAAAAATTCGGATCGCCACGGGAACAGCCACTTACCTCATCGACTGATCCCGTGAAAGGGATGACCGGAACAGGGCTATCCCATGTCCTTTAACACCTCCTTGACCCTATTGCCGTCGGCAAGTTTTCCAAAGTGTTTCATCACCGTGCCCATGGCCTGCATGGGGCTTTTGAACTGGGAAAGGTCCACATTCTCCCGGATCCATTCCCGGATCTCCTCCGGGCCTGCCATCCGGGGGAGATAGGATTCCAGGAGGGTCAGGTAATCCGAGCCGGTCTCTTTTTTGAGTTCCAGGACGGTTTTTTCCGATTTGACGAATTTCCGGATGATGCCCAGCACATCCTCATCCGTGATCTCCTCAGGGGTTTTTACCCGGGTGGTTTTTTTCCCGCTCTCCAGGGTGATGTTGACGGTGAGATCTGGAAATGACCCGATGATCAGGCGCATGGTGTCCCGGACGCCTGTGTCCTTTTTCACCATGGCCGTTTTCATATCCTGTCTGATTTTATCATGGAGGGAGATACCCATGGTATCATCCCAGCCGTACACGGGTTCCTGCATAAATATTTCCTTTATATATGTAAATAAAGCCTGCTGATTTCTTTTTCCGGATCATACCATATCCGGCCCATGGATGCCATCCGAATGCGGAGTCCCCGCCAGGTTTTGAAGCCTATCCATTCTGACCCTCCGGCAGCCACAGGATCCGGCATAAAAATACCCAATATGTCTTTCATGGGGGAAGGTACCATAAACACGGGGAAAGACGGCTAGGTTTTTGTAAGACCTCCTGCCGGGATAATCGTGAACGGCCTTCCGTCAGCCGCAGCAGTGGTCCTGATCGCAGGCATTACATAGTATGTCTTTGACAGTATCTATTCTAAGAAAGTTCCCCTCGGATACTAGGTGGTGGAGGTCCCCGGGGAATCCTCTGTCTCGGATTCAGATTTTCCCCCGGGATTCATTTCTTTTCGGGATTTCATTTTTTTGAAGATCTTTCTGAACTTCTCACAGGGATCTTTGTAGGAGACCCGCTGGGTAAACCAGAGAAAATCGGCCGGGGGGGCCGGGGCAAACCCCTGTAGATCCAGGGGAAAAAAATATTCTTCAAGCCCTGAAGGCTCCCGGGTGATTTCCACCATGGACAGATTTTTCTGGGTGATGCCGGGAGCAAGGAATTTTACCCGGTCCACAACCCCAAGGCCGTATTCGGTGTGGCCGTTGCCCATGATCACCACAACCGGGCCTCTGCCCGAAGCCTGGCCCACAAGCTGGGTAATGGAAAGGGCCATTTTATCGTTCCTGGCCAGCCAGGTGTCATATAGTTTTTTTGTCATCTTCCCGTGGCCCATACCGCAGTGAACCTCTTTGAACAGGGTTTCCATGTGGTCCTGGTAATCTTTGTTCCCATACTCCGTGGAAAAGATCTGTTCTTTCTCGATTCGGGTGAGGCCGGAAATCCCCTTTCGGGTGATCCGCCGCTTCAGGACTTGGGACAGGTCCAGGCCGGCCATGGTAAGTCCATTGTCCCGTCCCAGGCTTACCAGGTCAAAGTAGAACTTCCACATCCTGTCGGACTGATTTTCCCAGCCCAGTTTGATTCTCAGGTCCTTTTCAATTACGGCTTCCTGCTTTTTTGAATGGGCGGCTTGGCCCGAGTCCAGGAAGTTGAGCAGGTGGGGCGTGTCTTCCATGGAGAAAAACTCAAATCCGATCACCGGGGATTTGCCCCGGTTAATGAGTTCCTGGATGATCCGGTGCTGGACGGCATGGTGCATGGGATTGTCATGCTTTTCCGAAAGATAGATGACATCCTGGTCTGCGAGACGGTCCACCAGGGAGTTGAAATCGATAAACCTTTGGGTTCCGGCTTCCACAATTTTCCCGATCAGGGGATCTTCCCGCATCAGGGTTTTCGGGGCCGTGGCACAGGAGTGGAGCAGGGGAAACAGTAAAATTAAAAATAGGAGTGTATGGGTTCGGTTCATGGTTCTAAAATACCTGTTCATGGTATGGGCAGGCAGATAATAAAGTTCGTCCCCCTGCCGGGTTGGGAAATAACATCCATGGTTCCTTTATGGTTTTCAGTGATGATAAAATAAGAGACAGACAGGCCCAGGCCGGTACCCACCCCCGGCGGTTTTGTCGTGAAAAAGGGTTCAAAGATCTTTTTGCTGGTTGCCTTATCCATGCCCACGCCGTTGTCCTCAATTTCAATCTGCAGCATGCGGGTACCGGTCTTTTGGGAAAGCCTGATAATAAACTTCGGCGCAGGAATATCCCCAGGCATATCCCGCTCGAACATGGCATGGGCCCCGTTGTTCAGAATATTCAACAGGACCTGCTGAATCTTATTCCCCTCACAGGGGATCATGGGCAGATTGTCCTGAAATTCTTTCTGAATAACAATGGATTTGAAATCATAGTCTGTTTTTAAATCATAGTCTGTATGGGCCAGGTCAAGTACCTTTTCAATCAGTTCAACCGGGTCATGGCTTGAAAAGGAGGCCTCTGTTTTCCGGGCAAAACTCAATATATTGGTGATCAGGGAAGCCATTCTTGAACCCGACTCGGTAATGGCCTTTAGTATGCGGGGCACGCCCCTGGCCTCCATGAAATTTTGTATCGATTCCATTGTGGTTCCTGCCGATTCCGCAGCCCTTACATTGGCCGGAATGGCGTCACTGGTTAACCGGTTGGACAACACATTGATATTTTGAATCACCCCTGCCAGGGGATTGTTCAATTCGTGGGCCATTCCGGCGGCCAGGCCCCCCACCGAAATCATCTTTTCCGTCTGAACCATCATCTCCTGGGTGCGTTTGTGCTCGGTAATATCCCTTGTAATCGATAAGATGACATCTTCTTCATTGATGCGCATGATCCCCGCGGACATCAGGCAGACAGCAATCTCCCCGTTTTTCCGGACAAACTGGGCCTCCATATTTCTTACATGCCCTGTTTTTTGCAAGTTTTGGATCAGTTTTTTTCTGTCCTCCGGATTTTTCCAGATATTGATTTCAGAGGAGGTCTTTCCCTGGACATCGTCCCGGGTATACCCTGTAAGATCCGTAAATCCCTGGTTGATATCGATGAACATCCCGTCAGCCAGTCTGTTCAGGTTAATGGAATCCGGAGATGTGTGAAACGCCAGGCGAAATTTCTCCTTGCTCTCGAACAATGCACGGCCGGCCTCTTTCACATCGGTGATATCCCGGGTCATCCCTTCCACGCCAAGGATCCTGCCCTGCTTGTCTTTGTAAAAACGGGCATTTGTGGAGGCCCACCAGATGGTTCCGTCTTTTTTTTTGAGCTGGGCCTCAAAGCCTTTAACCTGGCCGGCTTCCTGGAGTTTTTTTAGAAAAGCTTCCCGTTTTTCGGGAAAAAGGTAAATCTCCCGGGCCATATTCATGCCCACGGCCTCTTCAACGGTGTATCCGGAAAGGGGATAAACCGAAGCGGAAACGTAGGTAATCAATCCCCGGATATCTGTCCGGTAAAACAGGTCCGGGCTGTTGTCGATTAGAGAACGGTAAAGTTCCGGGTCGGGGTTGGCCTCATTTTGTTCATATTCGGGTGTTGTCATTTTAAGCAAAAGGCTCCGGAATGCTGAATCAGATCGTAATTTATTTTACCTGCCGCCGGAAAAGGACGGAAGGGATGCAGAATCAATTTTTCCACAGGATCACAAAAAGAATATAATGGCAATGCAGGGGAATGCAATCGGTTTTTATAAATCCAGAGCATGACTTCCCCGGAAAAAGGCCGGCAGACATGGTCATTCAAGCCGTGAGCCGGGCTGATGTGTGAATTTCCCTAAAGCTTTGTAAAGTAGAGGACCAGGCTCTTGCCCAGGAGGGGATTGAAGAGCCGGTCGAGGAGGGTGGTTGTCTTTGGTTTTTTCATCATATCCCAGACCAGGAGCCGGTGGTAGAGGTTGACCAGGGCAACGTCCGTCCGGTTCGGTCCTGCCATGCACTTGAGCCACCAGTAGGGGGTGTGGATGGAATGGGCAAAATGGGAGCGTAAGAATTTCATGCCCCGGGAGCAAAACATGTCCAGGATTTCCTTTTTCCTGTAGATCCGTACATGGCCCATATCGGCCTGGGTGTACTCCTCGGACAGCAGCCAGCAGATCTTTTCCGGGAAAAACCGGGGGACGCTCACGGCCAGGGTTTTTCCGGGTTTGACAATTCTGATCAGTTCCGAGGCGGCAAGTTCATGATCCGGGATATGTTCCAGGACCTCGGAACAGATGACCAGGTCAAAGGAATTCTTTTTGAACGGGAGCCGGGTCACGTCCATGGAGGACAGGTTCCAGGCCGCGCAGGACAGATCGTCAAGGGCCTGGTGAAACCTGAGTTTGTTCCGGGTCTGAACCAGGTTGTCAAAGAGATAATCCGCTCCAAAGCCCAGGACCGATTTTTCCCGGCAGGCCCGGACCATGTGGCGGCCTTCTCCGCACCCGATATCCAGGATCCGGTCATGGGGATGGATTCTGATCCGGTTGAAATCAACGGTGATCACGGATGATCTCCCTGTAGGTCCGGGCGGTTTTCACGGCGGTCTGTTCCCAGGTGAACTCGGACATGACCCGGTCATACCCTTTTTGGGCCAGCTCTTCACAGAGAACGGGATCGTCCATGAGCCGGATGATGGCATTTTCCAGGGCCTTTGCATCCCCGGGCGGCACCATGAGGGCCGCATCCCCGGCCACTTCGGCAAGGGCCCCCCCGGTGGTGGAGATCACGGGAATCCTGCAGGCCATTGCCTCTCCCACGGGCAGGCCGAAACCCTCGTACAGGGAGGGAACCACGGCCATGCCGGCCCTGGCATATTCCCGGACAAACCGGTCATGGCTGATGCGGCCGGTAAATTCCACATGGGAACCCAGGTCCAGGGTTTTTACCAGTCTTTCGATCCCACCCTCCTTTTTGGGAGTGCCGATCACCGTTAAAAAGACCTTTCTTTTCTTCAGGACCTGTTTTATGGCATGGAGCAGGTGATAGAGCCCTTTTAGGGGGGTGTCTGCGCTGTTGGTCACGATGATGCGACCCGGAATCCTTTTGATATGGTCCAGGGGAAAGAAATTCTCCGTGTCAATTCCAATGGGGATGGCGGTAAACCTGGATTCCTCTATTCTGTATTCCCTGGATATATCTTTTTTGGAGCTTTCCGAGACCGTGATGAGCCTGGGCAGCTTTCTTGCCACCCGCTTTTGCATGCTGATAAAAGAGTACCAGCGCAGGGCCTTGACTTTCTTGTAAAAGGAGCGGGTGCTTTTTACGGCCAGGCGCCGGTCCACGGTCATGGGATGGTGGATGGTGGCCGTCACGGGAAGATGCCGGGCCAGGGATAGGATCCCGTAGGACAGGCATTGGTTGTCATGGAGGATATCGTATCTGTTCTCTTTTCCTTTCAGGTGGCGTTTCACCCGCATGCCAAAGGTCAGGGGCTCGGGATAGCCCATGGCAGATACGTCCAGCCATTCGATGAGATTGACCGGATCCCTGAGTTCGGCAAGAGTCGGGGTCCTGAACGGATTTTCCGGGTTGTAGAGATCCAGGGTTTGAAGCATGGTCAGGGCGGCATTCCCGTTCAGCTGGGGGTCTGGAGGGCCGGCAATAACCTCGACCCGGTGACCCAGATCGGAAAGGGCCCGGCTCAGATGGCGGACGTACACGCCCTGGCCTCCGCAATGGGGATTGCTCCGGTAAGAGATGATTCCGATTTTAAGGCCTGATCTAAGGGACGGGTTCATGGGAAGCCGAATCTGAGGGGGAAAAGGTGGTACGCCCGGCTGGGATCGAACCAGCGATCTTCAGCTTCGGAGGCTGACGTGCTATCCACTGCACTACGGGCGCAAAAAAATAATCCCTCTTATACCATGTTATGAGATAAAATCCATATCTATTTTTTCTTTTGCCTCTCCCACCACGTATAAAGAACCGGCAATACAGACGGCTTTGTCTCTGGAACCCTTTGCCAGGGCATGGGCTGCGGCCTCTTTGACATCTTCGATTTCCAGGATGGGACCTTTAAAAAATTTCAGGGCAGATGTTTTCAGAATCCTGGTATCCAGGCTCCGGTCTATTTTGGGCCGGGTCAGGATGAGTTCTTCGGCCCAGGGGAGCAGATGTTTGAGCATGGCCTCATAGGGCTTGTCGTTGAGGATGCCGATCACCAGGGTGAGTTTTTTGTCTGCCAGGGCAGTGGAGAGGTATCTGCCCAGGACCTGGGCTGCCTTGAGGTTGTGGGCCCCGTCCAGGATCACCAATGGATCTGTACAGGCGATTTCCAGGCGGCCCGGCCACTTTGCCTTGGCAAGGCCCTGTTTGACAAGGTCCGGGGTCAGATCATATCTTGGATCCCTTTTTTGTTGTCTGTCAAAGATCAGCTCACAGGCGGCCAAAGCCAGACCCAGGTTTTCCTTTTGATGTTCTCCGGGCAGAGGCATGGCAAGGTCGTTGATTTTTTGGAAGATCCCATTGTACTGGACCGCTGACCTGCCCGGGTATTTCCGGGTGGAAAAATCCTTTTTGTACAGGTAAAAGGGGGCCTTCTGCTTTTGGGCCAGGGTCTGTAAAACCTCCATTCCGGAAGTCTGGGACACGGCCGTGACCACCGGTGTGTTCGGTTTGATGATCCCGCCTTTTTCCCGGGCAAGATCCCGGATGGTGGAGCCCAGATAATCTGTGTGTTCAATGGACAGGTTGGTGATCACGCTGACCCGGGGAACAACGATGTTGGTGGCGTCGAACCGCCCGCCCATTCCGGTTTCAATGACGGCCCAGTCCACCTTTTCCCGGGAGAAATGATAAAAGGCCATGGCGGTGGCGATTTCAAAAAACGTGGCCTTTCTCTTGCCCATGTCCACGGCCTTGACCGCCTCAAAGGCAGCCACGACCCCGTCGTCGGTGATCTCCTGCCCGTCCACGCAGATCCTTTCGTTGAACCGGACCAGGTGGGGGGAGGTGTAGATCCCTGTTTTGAATCCCGCCTCTTTCAGGATGGAGGAAATATATGTGGCGGTTGATCCCTTGCCGTTGGTGCCGGCCACATGGACAATATTATAATTTTTATGGGGATTGTTCAGGAACCGTAAGATATTCTGAATGGTCTCAAGTTCCAGCTTGATGCCGAACCGGCCGAGCCTGTAGATTCTATCCAGGCATTCCTGGTAAGGGGATTTTTTCATTTCAGGCATAAAAAACCCGGCATTCTTCATCCCGATGAATTCGGGAAGTCAAGATCTGCCGGGTCGTTTCCTTGGTTAACTGCGTCTTCTGCGAGATCTGGATGCGGCAATTCTCTGTCTTCTCATTGCCTCTCTCATCTTACGTCTTCTCAGCTGACATGGTTTTTCATAATGCTTTTTCACTTTAAGACGCTTGAAGAGGCCATCATTCTGGATTTTCTTCTTCAAAATTCTTAAGGCTTTTTCAACATCATTGTCAATAACCGTGACTGTAATCTCTTTCAAAAAACATCGCCCCTTTCATAGTGGATTTAAATATTAAATATTTATAACCGGGATTTGTAACAAAACCATGGCGATAAAGCAAGTAAAAAATCAGAAGCCCGGGCCGGGCCATATAGAATTCTTCCGGACCCGGATCTTTCCCTCCCTGTTGTTCCCCTGTGCCGGTTTTGAATCCATAATCTATTCATTTTCAACCCTCCTTTTTTTTGGTATATTATAGTCCCAAGGGTTTCCACGGGACGGAACAAAATCTTTACATAACGGTCAAGAAACCAAGTTTGTCGTAACAGGGGGTTCGTAGAAAAGGGGGCCTAATTGTCTGCGCAATTCAGCCATGAAGAACTAGAAAGACAGATCAAGGAATTGGAAAAAACCGAAAAGGCTTTAATTCAATCGGAATCCCATCTTCGCACCCTGGTGGATTCCATCCCGGATCTGATCTGGCTCAAAGATCCGAATGGTGTTTATCTGCGCTGTAATCCGACATTTGAAAGGTTATTCGGGGCAGAAGAATCTTCCATCGTGGGCAAAACCGATTATGATTTTGTGGATAAGGAACTTGCCGATTTTTTCCGCAAAAACGATTGCAAGGCCATGGAACTGGATCGGCCCTGCTTAAACGAAGAATGGCTTACCTTTTCCGATGACGGGTACCATGGTTTGTTTGAAACGGTCAAAACACCGATGAAAAGCCCGGATGGGAAACTCATCGGTGTACTTGGAATTGCCCGGGATATTACCAAGCGTAAACTCACAGAAGAATCTTTAAAAGAGACCGAAAGAAAACTGCGGGAAGCCCAGAAAATGGCGAAGCTCGGATTCTGGTCCTGGGATATTCATTCCGGAGCCGTGGAATGGTCCGACGAGGTTTATCAAATCTTCCGGCTTGATCCCGATGAATTTATCCCCCGAATTGAATCGATCCAGGCATTGTCTCCCTGGTCGGAAGATCATCAAAGGGATGCGGAGTTAATCCGGAGGGCCAGGGAAAATAAGGAACCCGGCGCTTATGAACAGAAGTTTCTTTTCCCGGACAAAAGCATTGGATTTTATTACTCCACCTTCCAGGGCATCTATGATGATCAGGGCGATCTTAGGGCAATAAAAGGCACGGTTCAGGATATTACGGAAAAAAAGAGGGCGGAAGAAGAACAAAAAAGGATGGAAGAGCAGCTCATTCAGGCCCAGAAGATGGAATCCATCGGCAGACTTGCCGGCGGCGTTGCCCATGATTTCAACAATATGCTCAGCATCATTCTGGGCAATGCGGAAATGGTCCTGGACGGATTGGACAAGGCCAACCCCCTGATGTCCAATGTAAAGGAAATATTAAAGGCTGCGGAACGGTCAACCAATCTGACAAAGCAATTATTGGCATTTGCCCGCAAACAGACCATAGATCCCCAATTGCTGGATTTGAACGAGATCATAGATGATATGCTCAAGATGCTGAACCGCCTCATCGGAGAAGATATCGATCTGGTTTGGCTGCCGCAAAAACCATTGGGGCTCGCAAAAATAGATCCCTCCCAGGTTGACCAGGTATTGGCCAATCTCTGCATCAATGCAAGGGATTCCATCAGGGGCGTCGGAAAGGTAACCATTGAGACGGGCAATGTGGTTTTTGATACGGATTATTGCCGGGAGCACAGGGGGTGTGTTCCCGGCCATTTTGTAATGATCGGGGTAAGCGACAATGGCTCGGGAATGGACAAGGCTACCCAGGCCAATCTCTTTGAGCCGTTTTTTACGACAAAGGAAAAGGGGCAGGGGAGCGGCCTCGGCCTGGCAACGGTTTACGGTATAGTAAAGCAGAACAATGGATTCATTAATGTTTACAGCGAACCTGACCAGGGAACCAGTTTTAAAATATATCTTCCATCCCATGCAGAATCAATGACCCCGGAAGTCAAAACCGACTTGAGGCAAGAATATTCAGGGGGGAACGAGACCCTCCTGCTGGTTGAGGATGAGTCGGCCATATTGCAGATGACCCAAACCATCCTCACCGGGCTCGGGTATAAAGTCCTGGCGGCGTCAACACCCAATGAAGCCATTGAAATCGTCCGGAAAAATGATGAAAAGAAAATTGATCTGCTCATAACCGATGTGATCCTTCCTGAAATGAACGGAAGGGATCTGTCAAAGAAATTGTTACGCATGCATCCAGACCTGAAATGCTTGTTTATGTCCGGATATACGGCAAATGTAATTGCCCACCACGGTGTTCTGGATAAGGGAATCGCATTTATCAACAAGCCCTTTTCAAGGCAAGATCTAGGCCGGAAAATACGGGAAGTATTGGACGAATCGTAAAGAAGCCTTGCGGTGACCGACTTCCCGGGCATAAGGGGGATCTCCCAGGATAAAAAGCCCCGGATCCTGACAGATCCGGGGCTGATGTCGATATGGATGCGCTTACCTGCCGGTTTCCGCTCCACGGCCCCGGGTCTCTTTTGCTTCTGTATAACATCTGTCCCGGCCTTCCTGTGAATCGTATGTGGCGTCGCAATAGGCCAGATCAAATTCAAGAAGTCTTTTTTGAATATCACCAACACGGCCGTCACTCTGTTTATGATCTTTCATATCGTGTCCTCCTGCCAAAGGGTATGTTTAAAAAGTGTCTCTGGAACAAGAAGAAAAATGGGGATTGGGTCTGACACTTCATCTATAAATAGGATAAGACTTTTTTGGAATCCGTCAATTTGAGGTTTAATCTGTTAAAGGGGTAGTTTTGTAACAATTTTAATCATATTTGCAGACGTCCACCCATTCTTTACACTTTGAATATCTTTCAAGTTCTTCCAGGGTCAATCGTATGGATGAATAAGGGTCTCCGGCGGCTGGAATGACTTCCGGGTGTTTCTTTAATGACACATCCAGGTATACGTCAATTGGTTTTTTTAATCCAAAGGGGCAGACTCCGCCTATCGCATGTCCGGTATGTTTCAGGGCCTCTTCTCTATTGAGCATCCTGGCTTTTTTGGCAAAGCAGTCTTTATACTTTTTATTATCGATCTTTGCCTTACCGGCCACGACAATTAGAATGGGGTCCCCGTCAATTTTAAACGATAATGTCTTTCCGATCTGATCCGGATCGACTCCGTGTGCCTGGGCCGCTTCTTCAACAGTTGCCGTGGAATTCTCCAAAACCATAACCCGGTGATCCATATCGTATTTTGAAAAATATTCAATAACCGCTTCCAATGACATCTTCTAACCCCTCTGCTTTAAATCCGATGGTATCAGCAAGTGTATAATGAATATGAAATTCGTATACAAGGATAAAGTGACACCTCTCCCCGGAACACCTGGCAAAAGGGTAAATAAATTTTGAAATGCCGGTCTTCTCAAATCGTGTGGAGTCCTATGAAATGCCGGAAAATTACTTTAGCAAAGCAAGCCTGCCTGACGATTTCTCTGCGGAAAAGGAATCAGGCTGATTATCTATAAATTTGATTTTCAAATCGCTTTACAGGATAAAAAAATACTGGTAAGGCTTTGTCCAGACAAATCCAATATCTGGTGGATCTGGATAATGCTTCAATTCTTCATATTCTCCAGTTGGATATCCAATTTTGAATGTTTTCCAGATCAGTGGAGCAACAAAAAAGGGGGATTTTCAATGTATGGAATTGAGAATTTTGAATTATTTTGTCTTTCAGCTGTTTTTCTGAGCATCACGCCGGGACCGGATACTATTTATATTTTGGGAAGGGCCATTTCCCAGGGACGCCATTCGGGTATTGCTTCCGTGCTCGGTATCAGTACAGGGGTTCTGATTCATACCATTGCTGCTGCCATTGGGCTTTCCACAATATTGGCCACCTCGGCTCTGGTATTTAAAATTATTAAGTTGATTGGAGCCGCATATCTGATTTACCTTGGAATAACGCTGATCCTTGCATCAAAGGATACCGACCTTATAAGCAAAAACAATTCACCTGCAAGCAGTTTTTGGAAAATATACCGCCAGGGTGTTATAACGAACGTTCTTAACCCAAAAGTCGCCCTGTTTTTTTTATCCTTTCTTCCTCAGTTTATAGATCCGAATCATGGTAACGTAACCTCTTTTATTTTTCTTGGTCTTATCTATGTTTTTATCTGTACCATATGGTATTTGATTTTCGCTGGATTTTCGTCAGCCATAGCCATAGCCTTTAAGGAAAATCCATTATGGATTCGCACCATAAACAAAATTTCAGGCTGCATTTTTATCGGGCTTGGTTTGAACCTGGCGTTTTCCAAAGCCGATTGATCTGTACAAATATTACATGGGGACAGAATGCGGACACTGCCGGCTTGAATAAAATCGGCCTCGGCAGACGATGGGAAATCCTGCTGTATTTTAAAAGACAAGGGAAATCACTAATTCAGTAGATCAGCGAAATGGATTTTTTTGAATTCGGTAAAAATAATACAATCATTTAAATATTCAGTATGATACAGATTTAATATAGAAACTTTCTAGGATATGAGACTCTTCAAAACAGATACTTTCGATCAGATTCAAGCCTATGAACTGGGCTGGTCATTAATCGGCTCCCCTTTGATGACGGTTTATTGCTATGTTTTCGATGATGTGATGATGGACACGGCCCAGTCACACATGCAGGAAGAAGCTTTGGAAATTGCGTCCCATCACAATATCCGGCGCATATATTTGACACATTATCATGAAGATCACAGTGGCAACGCCCATGCGATAAAACAAACCCTGGACACAGAGGTCTATGGTCATAAAATCACCATGGAAAAAATGAAGGCCCAATGCAAAATTTTACCCTATCAAAAATATATGTGGGGGAAAGCCGCACCCGTAAATATCAAACCAGTCCCTAAAAAAATTGAGACTGCCCTCGGAGAAATGATACCTGTCCACACTCCCGGACACTCGAAAGATCATCTCTCTTATTTAATAAAAGACAAGGGTATCCTTTTTTCCGGGGATCTATATCTGGGTACTCAAATCAAGTATTTTCGATCCGATGAAAATATAGGAGACCAACTCGAATCTTTAAAGAAAATTCTATCGTTGGACTTTCAGATGCTTTTGTGCAGCCACGCTCCAAAACGAGAACAAGGCAAAGAACGCATAAAAAGAAAACTGGATTTTCTTCAGAATTTTTATGGCAATATTATCTTGCTCTGGGAAAAGGGGATCCCTGAAAAGCAGATCTTCACTTCTTTACAACTGAAAGAAGATTATTTTGCAAAATTCATTTGCTGTGGTGATGTGAGTATGTTTAATGGGGTTAGGTCTGTTATTCGGCATTATAAATCGGAAAATAAAAAGATAGTCTCATGACCCGGGGGGCTTGCTGAATCCGGAGGAAAACACAAAGCTTGATCCGCAAGCTTTAGAGTCTTACGAATGGGAAACCAAAGAACACGGACCATCCGGCAGGAAATCATGGACTGCCTTAAAAACGATTCCATGACAATCCGGGACCTTTCCCAGGCCGTGGGGATAATGGAAAAGGATGTCTGCCATCATCTTGAATATATAGAAAAAACAGTCCGGGCCCTGAACAAGAGGGTCCACGTGGCACCCTATTCCTGTCTGGATTGCGGATTTAAATTCAGAAACAGGAAAAAATTCAAAAAGCCGGGTAAATGTCCCAAGTGTAAGGAGGGCAGGATCGCCCCTGCTTTTTTCTCGATTAGACCCTAGTGCCCGGGTATCCCCTCTTTTTTGGGGTTCTCCCCTGGGAGATCCTGAACTCCCGTCCCCCCGGTTCAGGACGCAATCTATCACAAAAAATAGTATGTCAATATTATTATCATTACAAATAACATTTTTATTGACAAGGTAATGAACATAGATTAGTTTTTTTTAAAAGGAGGCTTGAGATGATGAACGAATCGAAATCAAAAAATCCGGATATTTCATTGGATTCACTCAAGGGGATGCAATCGGTTCGAGCAACCTTTACCCTTCCCAAACACACCATTAACCTGCTAAGTGCAATTGCCAATCAATTGGGTGTAAAACAGAAATCAATATTTGACCATTTGGTCGAAAACAGGCGGATTCTGGATCAGATCGCCGACAAGGCCCGGAAGTATCAGCCCAAACAAAAACCACGGAAACAAAAGACATTTGTTCTAAGCAAAAATTCATTAACCAGACTGGATACCTTTGCCAAAGAGCATAAACTGCCAAGGGATGTGCTGGTGGAATTTTCCATCAAACAATTGCACCCCCTCATTGTCCAGGAAAAAGAGAAGCATGAAAAAAGGAAAACTCTGCTGCAGGAGATGGAGAAATTTAATGAATCAGGTACTCAATTCATGAAAAAAGCCCGGTATCTCGTGGGGGAGGAGGATTCAATTTATCAAAAACTTGAATATGTTTTTGCCCTTTACGATAAAAACATGGATGAACTGAAAAACAGGATTGAAAAGGGCAAATGCATGGAGGATTTTCACTAGCCTCGATTGCCACAGGAAGGAGAACAAAGATTCGGATCTGCCCGGGGACACCCTGCCGGGTATCTGATTTTATGATTGATTCGAGATTCCATCTTGATATTCTGGAAAGTTTTTATCAGGGAGGATATCATGCCGAAAAACCATTACCTTGTTTTGGGAGTTGCTTCAGATGCCACATCGGAGGATATCAAAGAAGCATACCGGAGACTTGCCAAAGAGTTTCATCCGGATCATTATGGAGAAAATCATTCTCCCTTTCTGGCCATCCAGGAGGCATATTCCGTATTATCAGATCCAATCAAGCGGCAGGACCATGATCTGGCCGTATTGGGCCGGGGAGAAAAGCCGGGGCAATTCCCGCGTGGAAAAGGGGTCTGGCCGGGCTCCCGGAGAATGGCGGAACCGCTGATACCGGGACAGGGTTTATCGCAAGACTTGAGGGGTGTGAATTCTGCAGAATCGTTTTATTCATATCGTTCCTCAATGGACCGGCTTTTTGGCAGGCCCCCCAGCCGTTTGAATCCAATGGCCCGGCCGGGGAGAAATCAGGCAAAAAATCTCCACCTTGAGGTCGATTTGACCCTGGAGCAGGCATTTTCCGGCGGACAGCTCCGGGTGGCTCTGCGTGGAGAATTCAGATGCCCGTCCTGCACGGGCGCGGGAAGGGCTGCCATGGGGGAGTGCCCGCATTGTCATGGGATGGGCATCCTGCCGGGAGAAACCCCTGTCATGATCCGCTGGCCTCCGGGGGTTCCGGATAATCATCGGATTCAAATGGCATTGAATCCCTCCGGCATGGACAATCTAACCCTGACGATTCATTTCAGGATTAAAGAAATGTTCTAGGACAGGAATTTAAAATCGATTTGAATAGTCCCCCTTGACACCCGGAAATTTTTATTTATTATTTTTTAAAACCCATGGATTTGATCTACAAAACGGTACAAATCCAATCCACCTCACAAACATGGATAAGGAGGAAACAATGTCTAAAGACTTTTGTATGGACTGCGGCATGTTGTTATCTCCCGATACAAACATCTGTTCTGTTTGCGGATTTGACAACAACGATGATGATCATCCGGATATCTCCCTTGATATTCCCCATCTGATCGATTCAAATGATGGATTCGTTCCGGAAAACTATCCCGGGTTCTGAGTCTCCAAAAAAAGGTTTGGTAAGCAGGGTTCGGTCTGAGGCCGGCCATGCACCCCCAGAACCCCGGGTCTGATTTTTGAATAAAAGATGAATCTGTTCCGGGCAGGGATCTTTGGGCAGGAAGCCGGAGAAGATAACGGAAAATCTGATTGGCCGTTCAGAACCTGCATGGAAGCTTGGTGCAAAACAGAAGTGCCCGGCAGGGGAACCCGCCGGGCAGCTTTGTTTCAGGACCGGTTCCCGGGGAAAATCCCCGGTCACGGATTTATAATTTGGAGATCAGCTCTGCGGTTACGTCGGGCAGGGCCTGTTCGCCGTTGAGGGTGAGGTATTTGAAGGGGGCATCCTTCAGGTCTTTGAAGTAGTAGGCAGAAGCCAGGGTGCCGGTGTCCGTGTCATAGTAAATGGAGTGGCGCTTGTCTATTGCACTTTCATCCTGGTCATCGGCCCGGGAGCTCAATGCACCCCCGCATACCCGGCATTTGTCTCCGTCGGGTTTGATGGCGTCGATGAAGATGTTGTTGGGATGGTTATTGTCTTTTTCACAGAGCCTGCGGCCCATGATCCTGTTTTTGGCAATTTCACGGTCCAGAAGCATTTCAATGACATAGCTGAGCTTGATGCCTTCCGCTTCAAGGGAGGCGTGAAGTTTTTCAGCCTGAGCCTTGTTCCTGGGGAAGCCGTCCAGGAGCCAGCCTTCTTTGCAGTCGTCTTGTTTGATACGGTCGATCATCATGGGGATTGTGATTTCATCCGGCACCAGGTCGCCTTTGTCAATGTACTCCTTGGCTTTTTTTCCAAGTTCGGTACCGCCCTTGATATTGTCACGGAAAATCGCGCCGGATTCAACATGGGCAATGTTGTACTTATCTTTCAGGATTTTTCCCTGGGTTCCCTTACCGCTGCCGTTGGGGCCGAAAAAGAGAATGTTCATCTTCACTCCTTAATATGAGATTTATGTTAAAATCGGGACAACTCTCCTAATTATAAGAGTGGTTTTTATTTGTCAAGTTTAAGGGATTTTTCAAAAATATTTTACAGGGATTCCCAGGGGAAATAAATTTCGATTAGTCCTTGAATGTAGGGGTGGTAATTGATAATAATGGAGTCCGTAAAAACCGTACAGATATAAGATCTTCAACGGGCATATTAACGGGGGTGAAAATGACTGAACTAATTGATGTCAGGGCAAGAGAGATTATTGATTCCAGAGGGAATCCCACGGTTGAAGTGGATGTGGTCCTGGCCTGCGGCGCCCAGGGCAGGGCGGCTGTCCCCTCGGGGGCTTCCACCGGGACAAGGGAGGCTCTGGAACTGCGGGACAATATGGAAAACCGCTTCATGGGCAAGGGGGTTCAGAACGCCGTGGCCAATGTCAACGAGGTCATTGCCCCGGAGATCATCGGCTATGACGCCATGGACCAGGCCGGTCTGGACCGGACCATGCTGGATATAGACGGTACGGAAAACAAGTCCAGGCTGGGAGCCAATGCCATCCTGGGCGTATCCATGGCAGCGGCCCGGGCCGTGGCAGATGCCAATGAGATTCCGTTGTACCAGCACATCGGGGGTATCAATGCCAGGGTTTTGCCCGTGCCCATGATGAATATCATCAACGGCGGGGCCCATGCGGCCAACAACCTGGATATCCAGGAGTTCATGATCCTTCCCTTTGGGGCCGGATCTCTCACCGAAGCCGTGCGCATGGGATCCGAGACCTTTCATCATCTGAAAAAGATATTAAAGGGCCAGGGCCTGAACACGGCCGTGGGGGATGAGGGCGGGTTTGCCCCGAACCTGAAATCCAATGAAGAGGCCCTGGAGTATATCATCAACGCCATTGAGGCAGCCGGATACCGTCCGGGCAGGGATATCGGCATCGCCCTGGACGCGGCGGCATCGGAGTTCTATAAGGACGGCAAATATCTTTTCCAGTCCGAGGACAGGGAAATGGTTGCCGAGGAACTCATTGACTACTATGAAAAGCTCATTGAAAAATATCCCCTCTACTCCATTGAAGACGGGCTGGCCGAAGGGGACTGGGACGCCTGGGAAACCATGACCCAGAGACTGGGCAGCGAGATCCAGATCGTGGGGGATGATATCTTTGTGACCAATCCGGATATATTTAAAAAGGGGATTGAACGGGGAATCGCCAACTCCATCCTTATTAAGCTCAATCAGATCGGGACGGTAACCGAAACCCTTGAAACCATTCAGATGGCAAAGGAATCCGGCTATACCACCGTGGTCTCCCACAGATCCGGAGAAACCGAGGATTCATTTATCGCCGATCTTGCCGTGGGAGTGAACTCGGGCCAGATCAAAACCGGGTCCATGTCAAGGAGTGACCGGGTGGCCAAGTACAATCAATTGATCCGGATTGAGGAGAGGCTGGGCGAAAGTGCCTGCTTTCCTGAAAACTTGTTTGTATAGTGGTTGGGCAAAATCTCACCCACCTGCGGCGTTGCTGCAAAATGTTAAGATTCTCCTGTACACTAGTACACTCCGGTCTTAAAATTTCTTGCGCCTTGCATGTGGGCAAGCCTTTGTCCAAGCAGGGGAAGCCTATAGGGATTTTTTAAATTTCATGAGAAATGTAATTTGCTTTATTTTGATTTCGGCTTTCTGCCTGTTCCTTCCCCTGGAAAAGACAGAGGCATTTGTGCCCAGAGCGCCTCACCTGTTCTACATGGTGATTCAGAAGATCAAACAGCCGGCAGGGCTGATCACCCTCCAGACCCGGAAAATCATCAGGGCTCCCCAGGGGTCTGATCCTCAGATGGACGAACCAGAGGCTTCGGTTCTTCCCGGATCCAAAATCCCCGGACCCGGAACCCCGGTGCCCGGAAGCATTACCCTGAATGAAAAACTCATCTATGCCCCGCCGGACAGACTGAGGGTCGAGGTCTCCTCCCCTGATTCCATTGGTTTTTATGTGGAATCAGACGCCGGGTTTATCAAAGTTTTAAACGACAAGACGATTGCCCTTGAAAAGTCTCCCCTTGATTTTTATACGGACGTTCTCCTTTACCGGGACTATGAAAGCCTTGAACTAAAGCTGGCTGCGGAGGGGATTGATACGGAAAGGGTTGCCTTCCGCAGATACGGGGACAGGATCTGCTATGTGGTGGGCCGGCCCCTGGAAAAGGGAAAGCCCTTTCCCGGTCTCTGGATCGAAAAAGAGAGTTTTTTCCCGGTGAGATATATCCTTATCAAAAAGGGGTGGGCCCTGGAGTTCCGGTATGAGAACTGGCAGCAGGTCAGCCGGACCTGGTACCCCATGGAGACGGATATCTTCATGGACGGGCAGAAGATCGCCGAGATCAGGGTCAGCCATGTGGAGCTTGCATCCGGGTTTTCTCCTGATCTGTTTGAGGTGGAGGGGCTGAAAAATACCTATCCCGGGGCGGACACCCGGAGCCCGGATAAAATCCGGGACCTGGACAGGCAGTTGGAAGAGTTTAAAAAATTATATGAATGAAAAAGAACAAGTGAGGAATTGATGGCTGAGAATACCAAGTACATTTTCGTTACCGGCGGTGTGTTATCATCCCTGGGCAAGGGCCTGGCGTCTGCTGCGATCGGCATGCTTCTGGAGAGCAGGGGGTTGAGCGTGACCATTCAGAAACTGGATCCCTATATCAACGTGGATCCCGGGACCATGAATCCGTTTCAGCACGGCGAGGTATATGTCACCGATGACGGAACCGAGACCGACCTGGACCTGGGCCATTATGAACGCTTTACCAATGCCAAGCTGGGAAAAGACAACAACTTCACCACGGGCAAGATCTACCACCAGGTCATCACAAAAGAGAGAAGAGGCGAATACCTGGGGGGGACGGTCCAGGTGATTCCTCACATCACCGATGAAATCAAACAGTCCATCTGCCTGGTCGCCAATGCCACGGACGTGGTCATCGTGGAAATCGGGGGCACCATCGGAGACATCGAATCCCTGCCGTTCCTGGAAGCCATCCGCCAGTTCAAGGCCGATGTGGGCGCCTCAAACGTGATCTATATTCATCTGACCCTGGTTCCCTATATCAAAACGGCCTGTGAGGTCAAAACCAAACCCACCCAGCACAGTGTCAAGGAGCTTCGAAGCATCGGCATCCAGCCGGATATCCTCCTGTGCCGGACCGAGAGTTTTCTTTCCCAGGATATCAAAAAGAAGATCGCCCTGTTCTGTAATGTAGAGCCTGAAGCTGTTTTTACGGCCAAGGATGTGGACTGTATCTACGAGGTTCCCCTGGTCTACAACAAGGAGGGGCTGGGGGATGTGATTTTAAAGAAGCTGAACATCTGGGCCCGGGCCCCCCGTCTGGATGAATGGCGGGAAATGGTGGAGAAGTTCAAAAATCCGAGATTTTCAGTTACCATTGCCATCGTAGGGAAATATGTGGACCTGACCGAGAGCTATAAGAGCCTGAACGAGGCCCTTACCCACGGCGGGATCTCCAACGAGGCCAAGGTCAATCTCCAGTTTGTCGACTCAACCACCCTGACCCGGGAAAATGTGGATAAGGTCATGTCCACCTGCAACGGCATCCTGGTGCCCGGGGGATTCGGCTCCAGGGGAATTGAAGGAAAAATTCTGGCTGCCAAATATGCCAGGGAGAACAAGATCCCCTATTTCGGGATCTGTCTGGGCATGCAGATGGCCGTCATCGAGATCGCCCGGAACCTGGCCGGCCTGGAGGATGCCAACGGAGAAGAGTTCAATCCCCATACCCCCCATCCCGTGATCTATCTGATGAAGGAATGGGTTGACGAGCAGACCCAGCAGGTCGAAAAAAGGGATGAGACCTCTGACAAGGGAGGGACCATGCGCCTGGGAGCCTATCCCTGCATGCTGGAACCCGATACCTTTGCCCATAAGGCATATAAGACCGAAGCCATTTCCGAGCGCCATCGCCATCGGTATGAGTTCAACAACGAGTATAAGGACCGGTTGGTAAAGGCCGGCCTGATCATCAGCGGAAGCTCTCCGGACCATGAGCTGGTCGAAATCGTGGAACTTAAGGATCATCCCTGGTTTCTGGGCTGCCAGTTCCACCCTGAATTCAAGTCCAAACCCCGGGATCCCCACCCTCTGTTCAGGGAGTTTATCAAGGCCTCCTTGAAAAACGCCAGGGAATGATGGCCTGGATAAAGACCCTTGCCCTGGGGTTGGGAATTCTGACCGTTTTTTCCCTGACCTGTGCGGCCCGTGAAGGGGGAGGGGAAGGGCCCGATCTTACCCGTCTGATCCGTGATCTCAAACCCTCAGTGGTGGCCGTGGGGACCTATTATTTCAATGACACGCCCAAGACCTCCTACCTGGGTACGGGATTTGTCATCGGGGAGGGGGACCGGATCATCACCAACTCCCATGTGGTTGCGCCCCTGGTCAAGGCGGACAAGCTGGCCAGGATGAGAATTTTTCACAGGGATTTGCCCGTAAAGGGGATCAGGGTCACCATTGCTGCCCAGGATGAGTTCCACGATCTGGCCGTCCTGGAACAGAACAGCGTTAAACTGTCCTCCCTTTCCCTTGAGCACGATCTTAACGGGGTTCAGGAGGGGGTTGAGGTGGCCTTTACCGGATATCCCATCGGCCTGGTCCTGGGGTTGAATCCCACCACCCATCGCGGAATCATCTCCAATATCGCTCCCCTGGTCAAGCCCAGTCCCAGTTCCCGGATCATGGACGGGACCCTGATCCGCCACCTGGACCGTCCCTATGATGTCTATCAGATCGATGCCGTGGCCTATCCCGGGAACAGCGGGAGCCCGGTTTACCGAACATCGGACGGCCGGGTCATCGGCGTGATCAACCAGGTCTTTGTCCGGGGGCTGAAAGAAAATGTGCTGAGCCATCCTTCGGGAATCACCTATGCCATTCCCATTCAATACGCCCTGGAGTTGAACAAGGGGATTAAGTGAGTCTTTCCAGGGTAGAAAAAAGAGACAAAAAAGGCATGGACCCGTTGCGGATACAGGTGGTCCGGTTTGATGGGGATAGGGGAAAAAGCATTCAAATGATCCGGTCCCGGGTTTTTTCCGGGGAGCAGAATGTGGATCCTGCCATAGATTTTGACGGCCGGGATCCGGGCGCCGTGCACGTCCTGGCAATCAAGGATGGAGCGGCTGTCGGTACAGGCCGCATGCTGGATGACGGCCATCTCGGAAGGATTGCCGTGGTCAGGGAAGCCAGGGGCCTGGGAATCGGAGAACAGGTGGTTCTGGCCCTGATTAAGGAGGCGTCCCAACGGCGGATCTCCAGGGTCTTTCTCGGGGCCCAGGAACATGCTGTTGGATTCTATGAAAAACTCGGCTTCCTTACCTATGGGTCTTCATTTGAAGAGGCCGGGATCGTCCATGTTCATATGGAAAAATATTTAGACATGAGGTAAGCCCATGGAAGAACAGGTCACAATCCAATGCAGCAACATCCGTCTGGCCGGCATGCTGGAAGAGAATTCTCCTGACCGGGGCGTGGTGGTGACCCATCCCCATCCCCTGTACGGGGGAAACATGGACAATCCAGTGGTCATCCAGACGGTTCAATGTTTTTCTCAAAAGGGCTTTACCACCCTTCGGTTTAATTTCAGGGGAACCGGCAACAGCACGGGTATGTTCGATAATGGGGAAGGGGAGCAGGAAGATGTCAGGGCCTGTGTTGATTTTCTCAAAAACAGGGGATGCAAGAGCGTCTGGCTGGCCGGGTATTCCTTCGGATCCAGGATAAATGCTGCCGTGGTCTCCTCGGGGCTTGAAGTCGAAGATCATATCATGGTCTCTCCGCCCATGGGCTTCATGAGCTTTGATGATATCGAGGCCCTGACGTCCACGGGTCTGATCCTCACCGGCGAGAATGATGAGATTGCCCCCCCGGACCTGATCCGGGCCAAAATCAGCCAATGGAGTCTTGAGACCCGGTTTGAGATCCTGGAGGGGTGTGATCATTTTTATTCCGGATACCTGGAAAACTTGGCTAACCGTCTGACCGCCTATTTGAATGAAAAATACCCGGGTTGATAGAACGGTTTCCATCCTTTTAAGCCTACACCGGGCAAAGTTGATTCTGGCCCTTCCCTTTTAAAGGCAATAGGTTTTTCCCTGTTCCACCAGGGGCAGGGGGGCATTGGCAAGATAGGGCGTGTGATAGCCAAGCACCTGGCCTGGAATCGACCGGGCAAGTTCCTCAAGGGCTTTCCAGTGAGTGTGGACACCGTCAGGATTATCAAAGTCGACTTCATGGAACAGGAGATCGCAGTCAGCAAACCACTGGGGAAGAAGTTCTTCCCTGGCGACAATGGAGTTGATGTGATCATTGAATTTTGTGTCTCCTGAAAAACCAAAGCATTTTCCCCCTGCTGTAAATTTCAGGCCCAATGTGCCATAGGGCAGGAAATGGTGATTCCAGCGGCATTCCACCTTCATGGAGTCCAGGCCCAGTTTTTTCCCGGGGAAGAGGGGAATCAGCTTGGTTAGCCGGGCAAAATCCGGGCATAAGGGGGTGAATTGTTTTTTCAGGACCTCGTGGATGCTAGGGGCTGTGATAAGATTTATGGGACGCCCTGTTTTCTCCGCCCGTTTCAGACATGCGGAAAATCCCTGAACATGATCTTCATGGTTGTGGGTAATGAGAATATGGGTGATGTCATCCCAGTGAACCCGTCTCCGGGCAAGGGTGTGGGCGGGATAACCGCATGGATCAATCCAGACCACCTCTTTGGCGAAACGGACAATACAGCTTGCCGTGGTTCCCACAAATCCGTTTCCCGTTCCAATGGCCGTTATTTCAAGGGATGGCCTGGGGCTCGAATCCCTGGGCGCTTTTCCAAGAGCTTCTTCCACCAGGGTGTCTGGATCGTGGGAGGCTTTGATTTTTTTTCTATTGTAAAGGATCCGGCCCTGATCTGTCAGGATGATATTCCGGTTTTCAATTAAGATCTTCAGGGAATTTTTTTCATAGACAGGAGAAGCCGGGCTCTTCTCAAACCACTGTTTCAGCCATCGTTTTTTCACAATACCGATGCGGTCACGGTCAAAGAAAAAGGAGAAGGTTTCGTCAAGGTTCCGGTAAAGGAGGTGTAAGTCTTCCGGTGTCCCGGCATAGAGTCTTTTTATGCTTCCTTTTACCTGGGCCTGCCATAGAACAAACTCTTCCCCTGTATAATTATCCCCTGCCATGGATCCTTCCCAGGGGGGAACAATGACAATCTCCTCTCTGAACCCATGAAAGCTCATCATTTTGGCAATGTCCGGCATGCTTCCCAGTCGTACCCATCCTTGAGACGTCTTTACAAGATCCACATGCAGGCCGCAGTGGGCAATGCGCTGCACATGGCTGTTTAATTTCATCAACGGGCGTGTGTCCATAAATTGGAATCTCTCATAACGATGTAAATGTTTACATGATATTTTTATATATGGAAAATATCAGGGCTGCAACCTTTAATTTGAATTGTGTTGTGGGGTTTTTTTATTTTTAATATTAAAGAGTTATGCAAAATAAAAAAAGGTTGACATGGAGATGATAAAATGAACATATAAATGTAAACGTTTGCAGGAGAGCGAATGAGCACAATACTTGACGTGGCAAAGTTGGCCGGTGTGTCCACCGCTACGGTTTCCAGGGTGATCAATTCTCCGGATGCGGTCCGGGAACCCACCCGGAAAAAAGTTCGGCGGGCCATGGAGGTCTGTAACTATAAGTACAATGCCCTTGCAAGGGGATTTGTTACCAAGCAGTCCAATACCATCGGCCTGATCATTCCCAATATCAATAACCCTGTTTTTGCCGAATCCACCCAGGGGGTTCAGGACCACGCCGATCGGAATAAAGTTCAGGTCATTCTGGGAAACACATATTACCAATACGATCAGGAAGAAAATTTGATCAGAACCTTGAGGGAAAAACAGGTGGACGGCCTGATCATCACCACAACCAACCCCAAAGGAGATGTTCTGAAATCATTGGTGGAAGAAAAGGTGCCTTTTGTTCTGCTCTACAGCACCATAAAAAAGGGTCCCATCTCTGCAGTGGGGATCGATAATTATCAGGGCGGATACCGTGCAACGGAGCATCTTGTTCAACTGGGCCATCGCCGGGTCGGCATGGTTGCAGGAAAATTTTCCATATCTGACAGGAGCCTCCACCGCTGGCACGGGTACAGGCAGTGTCTTAAAAATTACGGCATTGCCTATGATAACAGCCTCTTGTTCCAGACCGATTATTCGCTCACCGGGGGGAGTGTATCGGTCAAAAAAATGCTTGCCCTTAAAAAATCTCCCACAGCGGTTTTCTGTTCCAACGACTATTTGGCCCTGGGCGCCATGAAAGGGGCAAGAGAATGCGGGCTGAGTCTGCCTGAAGATCTGTCCATTGTCGGGTTCGATGACATTCAGATTTCATCCTATGTGATCCCCGGCCTGACAACAATCCACCAGCCGGCATATGAGATGGGGCAGCTCGGGGCAAAGCTTCTCTTCCGGCTCATGGAGGAAAAACAATCAAAGCCGGTTCAGGTGATGCTGGAATCATCCCTTGTCATCAGGGAGTCAACCCAGAAAGCAGCGACGCTTTGATTGAATACAAATTTGATCCCAGCGGGATTACCAAATTTAATGAAAAGGAGGGGATGAAAAAATTGTTTTTGGGAAAGTATCCCTATTGCCCTAACCGCTTGTTTACAATTGAATAAAGGAGAAAATCAATGAAAAAACTGGTACCAGGAAAAAGAGTATTAAAAGCGTTTATCATCGGGCTACTCTTTTCAATGTTTTCCACCATGGCCATGGCAACTGAATTAACCATGTTTTACCCTGTTGCTGTCGGCGGTCCACTGACCAAAATTGTGGATAACCTTGTCTCCGATTTTCAGGCAGAGAATCCGGACATTCAGGTGAAGGCCATATATTCGGGTAATTATTCCGATACCATGACCAAAGCCATGACCGCTCTAAAGGGAGGAAATCCCCCCAATCTGTCCGTAATCCTTTCCACGGAGATATTTACCCTCATCGACAACGACGCAATCGTGCCCTTTGACGATCTGGTCACAACGGCTGAAGAAAAAAAATGGCTTGACAGTTTTTATCCCGCTTTGATGGAAAACAGCCGCACCCTGGGCAAAACCTGGAGTATCCCCTTTCAGCGCTCCACCATTGTCATGTATTACAATAAGGATGCTTTTCGAAAAGCCGGTTTAAATCCGGATATGCCGCCGGCAAACTGGGATGAACTGGTTGAGATGGGAAAAAAGCTGGTTATCAAAGATTCATCCGGCAAGGTCATCCAATGGGGCTTGGAAATCCCTTCCACCGGGTATCCCTATTGGATGTTCGGTGCCCTGTGCCGTCAGAACGGTGAAGTTCTGATGAACAGTGCCGGGACAGAGGTCTATTTTAAAAAACCAGGGGTTGTCCAGGCCCTTGATTTCTGGAAAGATCTGGGGCAGACCCATGGGATCATGCCCAAGGGAACCATTGAGTGGGGAACCCTGAGAACGGACTTTCTGGAGCAGAAAACAGCCATCATGTGGCACAGCACCGGAAACCTTACTGCGGTCAAAAAAAATGCAAGCTTTGATTTCGGGGTTGCCATGCTTCCGGCCAAAAAGGAAAGGGGAACCCCCACAGGCGGGGGAAATTTCTATATTTTCAAGGAATCATCCCCAGAGAAAAGGGCGGCTGCGCTTAAATTTGTCAAATGGATGACCCAGCCCCGCAGAACAGCCCAGTGGAGCATCGGGACAGGATACCTGGGCACCCGGCCGGATGCTTATGAAACCGATGAGCTCAAAACCTATGTAAAGGAATTTCCTGCTGCGGCCGTTGCAAGGGATCAGCTCAAATACGCCACTGCAGAATTGTCTGTACATGAAAACGGCAGGGTATATAAGATACTCAACGATGCGATCCAGGCAGCCCTTACTGATTCGAAAACACCGGAAAAGGCATTGCAGGGCGCACAAAAACAGACCGACCGTATATTGAAACGATATTAAAATCCCTGTCCCCGGGCATCCGCCGGTGTCCGGGGACATATTGGAAAAGGAATTAATTTGATGAGATTCTGGGAGACCGGAACACGGAAAACCCTGGAGACATTCGGAGCATGGATCCTGGGGATCCTCTGGCTCATGCCTGTTGTATTCGCCTTTTGGAGTGCATTTCATCCTGCAGAATTTTCAACGAGTTTTGAGTTGTTTGCACCTCTGACCACTGAAAATTTTGTCCGGGCATGGTCCTATGCCCCTTTTCCCCGGTATCTGATGAATACCTTTGTTTTGGTCACCCTGATCCTTGGGGTACAATTCGTTCTTTGTACCCTTGCGGCCTACGGGTTTGCACGCTTTGAATTTTTCGGACGGGATATCATCTTTGCTGCGGTATTGCTGCAGCTCATGATCATGCCCGAGGTGCTTTTGGTGGAAAATTATCGGACCATCAGCAATCTTGGGCTTTTGGATACGATCCCGGCCATTGGTATGCCCTATATGGCCAGTGCATTTGGTATTTTTCTTCTCCGCCAGGCTTTTAAAACCATTCCCAGGGAGCTTGTGGAAGCCGCTCAAGTGGAGGGGATCTCTTCTCTGGGCATTCTGTGGAAAGTCTATGTGCCCCTGGCCAAATCCACCTATATCGCCTACGGTCTGGTTTCCGTCAGTTATCACTGGAATAATTTTTTGTGGCCCCTGGTCATCACCTCATCTGTGACCAGCCGGCCTCTGACGGTTGGCCTGGCCATTTTCGGTGCCCCCGAATCCGGGGTTGACTGGTCCATCATTACCGCTGCAACCGTGATGACAATGGCCCCCCTTCTGGTAGCCTTCATCCTTTTCCAGAGACAGTTTGTGCAATCCTTTATGCATTCAGGCATTAAATAATAACTTCTTGAAACAGAACCTAAAATTTTTATTTGGATTCGCATGTCAGCAATTATTTTAAAAAATGTCGATAAAAGCTGGGGCAGATTTCAGGCCCTGACCCAAATCAATTTCAAATGTGAACAGGGGCAGCTCCTGGTCCTGCTCGGACCTTCCGGATGCGGAAAATCAACGACCCTGCGCTTGATTGCGGGGCTGGAGACCCCGACATCGGGAAGGATTGAGATCGGGGGTAAAGATGTATCTTATCTGCCGCCGGTAAAGCGGAACATCTCCATGGTATTTCAAAATTATGCCCTGTTTCCCCATCTGAATGTGGCCGAAAATATCCTTTTTGGCCTCAAGGCCCGGAAAGTGTCTTTGCCTGAGCAAAAAAAGCGGCTTGAAAACGCAGCGGGTCTCCTTGGGCTTTCCGATTTTCTGGACCGGAAACCGGCTCAGTTGTCCGGTGGCCAGCGCCAGCGGGTTGCCCTGGGACGGGCCATTGTTGCCCAGGTTTCCGTCTGTCTGATGGATGAACCCCTGTCCAACCTGGATGCCAAACTCAGGCAGGAGATGCGCCAGGAAATCCGGTTTCTTCAGCAGCGGCTTAAAATGACCATGATCTATGTTACCCATGACCAGGTAGAGGCAATGACCATTGCCGATAAGATCATCCTGATGAAGGATGGGCACATTGAGCAGCACGGAACGCCTGAAGCATTATACAATCGGCCGGAAACCGCCTTTGCCGGAAGCTTTATCGGTAACCCGCCAATGAATATCCTTACCCCGGAACCGGTTCTCATGGAGATGCTCTCCTCCCGGTTGCCCGGCGGAATCAATCCTGAATCTTGTCAGATAGGAATCAGGCCGGAAAACATTAAAATTTCAGAAGACCAGGGCATGGAAGCCAGGGTCGAAACCGTTGAATACCTGGGGGCGGATACCCTGATCGCCTGCCGGTTTGGTCAGCAGAACATTACACTGACCGTCAAGGGAAAAACCGGCCTTACCGCCGGAGATCCTCTCAAACTCCGTTGGGAGGCAGATCATATCCATCTCTTTGATGCCTCAAATGGCAGACGGCTGGAGAATATGGAAAGGGGCAATCTGTGATGAAATTCAAGTTTGGTTTGGACTTCTGGAATCATGTTAACGGCTGGCTCCTGGTTCTGCCTGCCGTTTTCATGATCAGCCTGTTTACACATTTTCCCATTGCCTCGACATTGTTTCACAGTCTTTTCTCCACGGGAACGGTATCCCGGCCTGCCGAGTTTATCGGCCTCGAGAATTATGCCTATCTTCTGGAAGACGAAATTTTCTGGAAAGTGCTGTTCAACAATTTTGTGTATTCCCTTTGTACCGTTCCCGTAAGCATGGCCATGGCCTTGGGCATGGCCATACTCGTCAACCGGAAGATCAAAGGCCGCTCCCTGATCCGGATGTCTTTTTTTACCCCCACGGTTCTGCCCATGATTGCAGTGGCCAATATCTGGCTCTTTTTCTATACCCCGGAGTATGGCCTTTTTGATCAGATTTTTGCCGCCTTTGGCGGGGACAGTCACAATTGGCTGGGCAATCCGGACACGGCATTGTCCTGCCTAATCGTCATGGTCATCTGGAAAGAATCCGGATTTTTCATGGTTTTCTACCTTGCCGCCTTGCAGCAGCTTTCTCCTGAGCTCAGAGAAGCAGGCATGGTCGAGGGGGCCGGCAGCTGGTATTATTTCAGGAGGGTGACCTTTCCCTTGCTCATGCCCACCACCTTGTTCATAGGAATCAATGCAGTGGTTAATTCCTTTAAGCTGGTGGATCACCTGGTCATCATGACCAAGGGCGGACCGGACAATGCCAGTTCCCTACTGCTCTATTATATCTATGAAAACGCCTTCAGCTTCTGGGATTCCAGTTATGCGGCGACATTGACGGCTGTCCTGGTACTTATTCTGGCCGTTATCACCGTCATTCAATTCACCACTGTGGAAAAACGGATACATTATCAATAGAGAGTGAGTCATCCTTGTTTCTTTTTTGTCCGGCAAGCAAAATTGTGTTAAAAAAGGATCCTTTACCGGAAGATGAGAATAGACATTCAAAGATTGGAGTAGGGAAGCATTTATCATGAAACCCCTTGAACAGCTTGAACCCGGGCAGATTAAGAAGATCGACGCCGTTTTTTTCGATATTGATGATACCTTTTCATTTCAGGGCAAGATTCTGCCCCAGGCATATGGCGCACTTTGGAATTTAAAAGATGCCGGAATCCGGCTGGTGCCGATTACGGGCCGGCCGGCCGGCTGGTGCGATCATATTGCCAGAATGTGGCCGGTGGACGGTGTGGTCGGGGAAAACGGGGCATTTTTTTTCTGGTGCGATCAAAAGACCGGGGGGGTAAAAAATTATTTTTATGACCCGCCCCAGGTCCGCACACAAAAAAGAGAGCGCCTGGAATTGATCAAAGAAGAAATATTGGAATCCATTCCCGGAGCCGGCATTGCCTCGGATCAAAATTACAGGGAATCCGATCTTGCCGTTGATTTTTGCGAAGATGTTGCGCCTCTTGATAAAGACCAGATTCATAAAATATGCAGAATTTTTGAAAAACATGGTGCAACATACAAGGTATCATCCATCCATGTGAACGGCTGGTTCGGTGATTACAGCAAAATAGACATGACCAAAACAATGGTGTCTCATCTTTGGAAGATTGATCTGGATAATGAAAAGGATCGATATGTTTTTTGCGGGGACTCTCCCAATGATGAACCCATGTTCGAGTTTTTCCCTATTTCCATCGGGGTAAACAACGTGCTCAATTTTGAAGATCAGCTTGAAGTCAAACCAGGTTTTGTTACAAAAGGGGAAGGCGGTGTGGGATTTGCCCAGATTGCCGAGCATATCTTAAAACATAGGTGAATCTTTTGATTTTTCCTTGCCCTGCTTTATGGGGGCGTTCAAACGAAAGCATTCTGCCCGGTTCAACATGCCAATCCGGAAGGGATTCACAAGGCAGATCCGGCAGTCCCGTACTCCGGGTATTTTCCTGATTTATCTTTGTAAAAGTCCTGAATGGCCTTCAGGTCCGATTCCATGTTTCCCGTGGGGAAAAAGACCGGGCCCATGCCTCCCTGCTTTTTTTCATAGTCTATAAATCCGCAGACAATGGGAATCTTTGCCTGGAGGGCAATCTGGTAGAATCCGGTTTTCCATCTTTTGACCTTCTGTCGGGTGCCCGAGGGGGCAATGGTCAGGATCATCCTGTCTGTCCTGTCAAATTCTTGGGCCATGTCCGCCACCAGGTTTCCCTGTACGGTCCGGTTGACCGGGATGCCCCCCAGGCGTTTTAAAAGTCCTTTAAAGGGGGGGATGAACATGGACTCCTTGCCCATCCAGCGGACCGGTATCCTGAATTTGAATATGATGAGCAGGAAATAGACAAAATCCCAGTTGGTGGAGTGGGGAGCCGCGATGAGGACGTATTTTTTCAGGTCCGGGATTTCCCCTTTTGTCTGCCAGCCCACGGCCCCAAGACAGAATCTGGCGAACCAGTGAAAAAACGGGGCTAAAAAGGGGTTGCTTAAAAGCAGGGAAGGCAAGCGGCCCTCCTGAAAAATGTAGTATCCATCACCATGAATGAATCCTATATGAGATCCAATAAAAGCGGAATTCCGCTTCTCTGGATTTTACATTAATAATACAAAATCGGGGGATTTGATCCGGATGGATGGGGTATGTATAAAATAAGGTTTTTTTATTTAATACTTCATAAAATTAGGATATTAAAATATTTACAACCTTCTTTCCTATAAAAGGTAGATTTTTCCTTTAGAAAATTAAAATAATCCTTGACAAGAAAACAGGGATCTGATTAGGGTTCAAATATGGTACATTCTCAATTCTGATCTGAATTTGGTTTTATTCCTTACTCTTTTTCCATCTCCGGCCTCCAGGTGAATTCAAATTAATCAAGGAGGGAGTCATGCCGATCATTAACAACAAACTGGTCATGGACGGGTATTCATTGACCATTGAGGAGTTGATCAAGGCGGGCAATGACCTGTCCATAAAGGTCGAGGTCAACGAGGAAAACTGGCCCAAGATAAGGGAGTGCCGAAAGCTTGTGGACAAGTGGGCCAGTGAGGAGCGCTGCATTTACGGGGTCAACACCAGCTGCGGCGGGCTGGTGGATCACCTTCTGCCCAAGGAAAGGGACAATGACTTCCAGAAGAACCTGGTCCGGTCCATTACCACCCAGGTGGGAGAACCCTTTGAGGACAGCCTGGTAAGGATATTCATGATAGCCCGGGCCAACTCCCTGTGCCGGGGATACTCTGGGATCAAGGAAAAAAACCTAAGGATCTACCTGGATATGATCAATTGCCAGGTGTTTCCCCTGATCCCCAGGAAAGGATCCCTGGGCACCAGCGGCGACCTGGGCCCCCTGGGATGTATCGCCAGCGTCGCATTCGGTGAATGGAAGGCCCGGTATAAGGGTCAGGTTCTGCCCGGGAAAGAGGCCATGGAAGCAGCCGGCGTGGAGCTTATGTATCTCAATGCCAAGGAGGGCCTCTCTCTGATCAACGGGACTTCGGCCATGGTGGGTCTGGCCTGCACCGTGATCCATGAAGCGGAAAATACCCTGAAAAATTCAGACATCATCGCGGCCATGGCCATAGAGACCCTCATGGGAAGGATCAATCCCTTTGATGCCCGGGTCCATGAACAAAAATACCATCCGGGCCAGCATGCCACGGCCATGAACCTTACCAAACTGCTCACCGGGTCTGACATCGCCATTGACGAGCAGGAACTCTCCATAGAACTCCAGGCCGTACTCAAAAAGCACCAGGGCATATCCGTGGCCGACATCCCCGTGGAAGACGCCTATTCCATCCGGTGCACCCCCCAGTTTGTGGGGCCCACCAAGGAAGCCGTGGCCCGGGCCCACGACACCCTGCTCAGGGAACTCAACTCCAGCAACGACAACCCCCTGATCTTTACCGAATATGACACCTTTATCCACAACGGCCATTTCCACGGTCAGCCCATCTCCTTTGCCATGGACTGCCTGGGAATTTCCATGGTCAACCTGGGCGTGGTCAGCGACCGGCGCATCGACCGGTTCCTGGATGCGTCCAACAGTGTCGGCCTGCCGCCTTTTCTCTGCAAAGAGGACACCGGGGTCCGCATGGGCCTGATGGGAGGGCAGTTCATGACCACCTCCCTGGTGGCTGAGAACCGGACCCTGGCCGTGCCTGCCTCCATCCAGTCCATCACCTCCACGGCGGATTTCCAGGATATTGTCAGCTTCGGACTCATTGCCGGGAGAAAGGCCAGGAGAATCGTGGAAAATACCAACCACATCCTCTCCTTTGAGCTTCTCTGCGCAGCCCAGGCCGCAGACCTGAGGGGGCCTGAAAAGCTGAGCCCCGCCGGGAAGATCATGTACGAGGCGGTCCGGGAAACCCTGCCTTACCTGGACTATGACAAGGTCTACATCGACGACATGGAGACCCTTAAGTCGAGGATCGAGTCCGGGGAATTCGTTCAAAAGATCGAAAAGGAGATGGGAGAACTTCTGATTGTCCATAAAAGGGAGGAATAGGAGGGTCAGATCATGACAAGGAATATTGCCCGGAAAATAGCCGAAGAGTACAAGGAAAAGTTCAGGGAATCCAGGACCCGCCATGAACGGCTGATCCAGTATATCCCGGGCGGGGCCACCCGGAGTCTGAGCTATTTTAAGCCCTTTCCCATCCATATCTCCCATGGAAAGGGGGCCCATGTCTATACCCACGAAGGCCATAAACTCCTGGACGTGACCAATGCCTACGGGGCCCTGGTCCACGGCCACGGGGATCCGGACGTGGTCAGGGCTGTCCAGGAGGGGATTGAAAAGGGGTCCCAGTATTCCACGCCCACGGACGGCCAGTACCGGCTGGCCAAACTCCTCTGCGACCGGGTGCCCGGGTTTGACCGGGTCCGGTTCCTCAACTCCGGGACCGAGGCCACCCTCTTTGCCTTGAGAACGGCCCGGGCCTATACAGGAAAGGATAAGATCCTCAAGATGAGCGGGGGGTTCCACGGCACCCACGACTGTGTGGCCGCATCCACCAAGAAAAACGTGATCACGGCCGGGATACCAACGGGCATGACCCGGGATATGCTGGAAGTTCCCTTTAACGACGGGGAGGCCGTGGAAAAGGCAGTCCGGGAAAATGCATCCGATCTTGCCGCCGTGATCATGGAGCCTTTTCTGGGGGCCGGGGGAGTGGTGCTGCCCCGGGAGGATTATCTCCAAAGGGTGAGGCAGGTCACCCGGGATAACGGGGTCCTGCTGATCTTTGACGAGATTTTCTCCTTCAGGGTGGATACGGGCGGGTGCCAGAACCTGTACGGGGTCATCCCGGATCTCACCACCGTGGGCAAGGTGGTGGGGGGCGGCCTTCCCATCGGGGTGTTCGGCGGCAGAAAAGAGATCATGGACATCTTCTGCCATGAAAGTACGGAAAAACCCCTGTATCACTCCGGCACTTTTAACGGGTATGAAACCGTGATGCAGGCCGGGTTTGCCGCCATGTCAAAATTTGACGGACCTGCCGTGGCCTCCATCAATAAGATGGGGGATCTGTTCCAGGAGAGGCTGGTTCACAGTTTCAGGGCCAACGGCCTTAACATCCGTTCCAATCAGATCGGGTCCATTTTAAACCTTCATTTTGTCAACCAAGATATCTTCACGGCGGAGCAGGTGCTCAACTCCGTGGAGGAACTCCACGGGCTCATGCATTTGTCCCTGCTGAACAGGGGGGTGTTCACCATTCCCAGGGGACTGTTCATCCTGTCCACCGTGATTACGGAACAGGAGGTCCTGGACCTTGGGGATAAAATTGATGAAACTTTAAAAGAACTATTGCCATTGATTGAAGAAAAATATAACCATTTACTCCTATAGAACTATTGATAACCCCAATGAAAATATAGGCAATGGTCCGGAGCCCGGCTTCAGACTTTTGGCCTTGAGGAGACAAATGGCTCTGGACAGAATCGATAAAAAGATTTTAAATACACTTCAGGAAAACGGCAAAATTACCAATTCAAAATTATCAAAAATAGTGGGGATTTCCGCTCCGGCCACCCTGGAACGGGTCAAGCGGCTGGAACTATCCGGAGTGATCTCCCATTTTACAGCGGTGGTGGATCCGGAAAAAATAGGGCTGACCATCATGGCCATGGTCAGCATCAGTCTAAACCTGAGCAACCTGTCCTCGGTGCCTTCCATCAAAAAGAGGTTTGCCGCCCTGGATGAGGTCATTGAATGTTACCAGATTGCCGGGGCAAACGATTTTATCCTAAAGGTGGTGGCAAAGGACATTAAAGCCTATGCCCGGTTCATGAACGATAAGCTGACCCGGATCGAGGGAATTCAGGCGGTCCAGTCCTCTTTTATCCTTGATAATATCAAGGAGAAAAAAAAGTTTATTCTGGAAATTGAGGAGGAGGAGGGGGAAGGCTAAAGAACCTACACGGCGGGCAGGGCTTGGCCCTGGCAGAACCGGATTCAACCCGGGGTTTTTAACCGGATTATATAATTTTGTCCCATAATCTCATCAACAGGAGGTGTAAGATGGAAAATAAAATTATTATCACGGCGGCCATTACCGGTTCTGTTCATATCCCGACCATGAGTGATTTTCTTCCCATCACCCCCGACGAAATCGTGGAGGATGCCGTCAAGGCCTGGGAGGCCGGCGCGGCCATTGCCCATATCCATGTGAGAAATCCCAAAGACGGCCTGCCCGTATCGGATCCGGATCTTTTCCTTGAGGTCCATGAAAAGATAAAAGCCCGGTGCAATATGGTGCTTCTGCCCACCACGGGCGGGGGCATGAATCAGACCACCGAAGAGAAACTCATCCCCATTAAAAAACTCAGGCCTGAAATGTGCTCCTTTGATCCTGCCCCCTTTAACTTCGGGATCTTCCAGATTGCCGGCCGATTCGAGAAGTTCAAGCATGAATGGGAAAAGGATTACCTGGAACTGTGCAAGAACGTGACCTTCAGGCCCACCTTCAGTGACGATCTGATCTATGCCAAAACCTTTCTTGAGATCGACACCAAACCGGAATTTGAGATCTATGAACTGGGCCATGTCTCCTATGTCAAGTGGCTCATGGAGGAGAACCTGGTCAAACTGCCCGTCCATCTCCAATTTGTCTTCGGCCCCATGGTGGGTTGGATGACCCCTTCGGTCAAGCATCTGGTTCTGATCCATGACGAGGCCAAAGAAGTGCTGGGCCAGGAAAATTTCACCTGGTCCGTGGCTGCCGGGGGCCGGTTCCAGATTCCCATCACCTCCACGGCCATTGCCATGGGAGCCCAGAATGTAAGGGTGGGGCTTGAAGACTCCATCTATGCCGGCAAGGGGATCATGGCCAAGGCCAGCGCCGAACAGGTGACCATGATCAAAAATGTGGCCAGGGAGATGAGCCTGACTGCGGCCACCAGTGACGAGGCTCGGGAGATTCTGGGGTTAAAGGGCATTGAGAAAGTCAACTTTTAGGGATTTGGATGAAGGCTCACCCATCTGCGGCGTTGCTGCAGAATTTTAAGATCCTCACGTACAAAAGTACGCTCCGGTCTTAAAATCCTTTGCACCTTGGTTATGGGCAAGTTTTATCCAACCACAGAGTTACCGCTACAATTTAAATGAAGGAGTCTGATTTAAAAATATAAACCATTATTAGACGAGGAGGGGGAGCATTGAATTATTCAGGTTATGCGTCAATCCATGCGAGGCACATTCCCGACAAGGTCTGCCTAATTGAGAGGACACCGGCTGCCGGTTCCCGCCGGACCTTTACCTGGCAGGAGTTCAATGATGAGATCAACCGGGCCGCCAATTTTCTGTCAAAGGAACTGGGCGTGGGCCAGGGAGATTTTGTCATGCATCTTCAGAATAATTCCCTGGAATGGCTGGTAACCTACTACGCCATCATCCGTCTCGGCGCCGTGGTGGTCCCCCTGAACTTCCGGTTTGAAGGTCCGGATATCCTCTATGCCGCCGGGGTCTGCAATCCCGACGTCTTTATCCTGGGATCCGAGTTCCTGGGGGTGGTTCAGCCGGTCCGGAAGCAGCTTACCACTATCAAGCATTATGTCTGTGTGGGTGCCGGGGTGCCGGAGGGGTATATTGACTTTAAAACCGTGCTTCAGTACCCGGATACCTCGGATGCCCTGGTTGAGGTGGACCGGGATCACGACCTTGCCATGATGTTTACCTCGGGAACCACGGGAAAACCCAAGCCGGTTCTTCATACCCATTTTTCCCTGAATGCCACGGCCATGGGCAACGGCATGTCCTATTTCGTTCAAAAGGATGACAATTACCTGATCTTTCTTCCCCTGTACCATTCCGGAACCATGTTCCTATGGGCTCCCTTTTATGCCACAGGGGCGGCAGGCACCATTATCCGGGATTTCAGGGATCCCAAATGGATCATTGAGGCGGTGGCTGCGGAAAAATGCACGGATACCCTCTTTGTCGTCCCCATTGCCATTGCCGTGCTCAATGCCATGGAAGCGGGCCGGATCAAGCTGGCGGAGTACGATCTCTCCGCCTGGAAATACATGGAGATCGGTGCCCAGCCCGTCCCCTTTGACATCATGAAGATGCTGGTGGAAAAACTGCCCTGCGCCGTCTCCAATATCTACGGGATCACCGAGGGCGGGGGAGGGGGGACCTTTAATCTTTATCCCGGGGAGGTCATGGCCCAGCCCGGGTCCATTGGAAAGCCCACCTTCGGGGTGGAGGCCAAGATCGTGGATCCCATGGGCAATGAACTTGGGGAAGAAGAGGTGGGGGAACTCATCTTCAGGACCCCGAGGATGATGCGGGAGTACTATTCAAATCCGGAAAAGACCCGGGAAGCCCTGAAAAACGGGTGGCTCTATACCGGGGACCTGCTGAAAAAGGACAAAGACGGCTATTTCTATATTGTGGACCGGATGAAGGATATGATCACCAGCGGGGGAGAGAATATCTACCCCGTGGAGATCGAAGACGCCCTCATGGATCATCCGGATATCGATGATGTCGCCTGCATCGGGTATCCCGACGACCGGCTGGTGGAAATCGTGCTGGCCGTGGTCCAGGTCAAGCAGGACCGGCAGATGAAAGAAGAGGAGGTCATAGAGTTTGCAAAGTCCAGGCTTTCCCTTTACAAGGTGCCGCGCAAGGTCATCTTTGATGATGTGCCCAGAAATCCCACGGGCAAATTGATGAAACCCCATCTCCGGCAGAAGTATACCGGCCGGAAAGAGGCGTTCAAGAATTTGGTTTGATACGTGTTCATACAGTCCTGATATTCTCCTCCGGCCATGAATTGCCGGTCCTGTCCTGTTCTATTCTGATCTGATTTCCATGTCCCCAAAGGGCCGGGACATGCTTTTCACAATCTAATTTTTTGATCGGGTTTGACGGAATTTTATAATAAATTTTATAGCAATACCTAATTTTAAAGCTTAAATCATATTTTAACCTAATATTATTTTGAAAAGTCGGGTGATGCAGGGGCCCGGCAGCTTGACCTGAACCTGTATTGCTGATAGAGCTTAAGCCTTTGAACAGCGTTATAACCGGTGGGGGCTGTGGTTTCACGGGCTGCCACATATTAATTCTTAAGGAAAGGAACTAAAGAATGAAAATTAGGACATTATGGGTATGTTTACTTGTTTTAATGGTCGGTACATTTATGTTCGCTTCTCCTGGTCTGGCAAAGAAAAAACCCTCCCTGGACAAATGGAAACCGGATTTTGATCCCAAGGGCGCCAAGTACAAATGTATTGTTTCCAATGTCTCCACACCGGGTCTTGTGGGGGTGCTTGCCGGATTTGAAATGCGTGATGAAGTCTGGAAAAGAACCAAGGGGCAGGTCTATATCGACTTTAAGCCTTACTCCATGCTGGGGGGAGAGGTCGAGGTCCTCAACATGCTCCAGATGGGAGCGGTTCAGGGTATGGGGGTCTCCTCCGTGGCATCCACCAATCTGGGGCCCAGGTTCGGCATTGTCAACCTGCCTTTCCTGGTGAACTCCTTTGACAAGCTTGAAAAGTTCATCTCAAATGAGAAAATGTTCAACCATTTTCTCAAGGCCATGGACCACCAGGGCATTACCGGGCTCGATATCACCGGATACGGCAATTACGGCTGGGCAACCACCGTGCCCGTCAGAAATATTGAAGACGCCAAAAAGGTCAAATTCAGGATCGCGGAAGCCGCGGTTAACCAGCTCAGCTATCGGAACTGGGGATTCAACCCGGTTTCCATGCCCTGGCCCGATGTCCCGGTTGCCCTGAAACAGGGGGTCATTACCGGCCTTGACCATACCCTCACCGTATGCAATGTGACCAAGAAATTTGAGGTGGCCAAGTACTTCACCCAGATCAACTATGCCCAGGGCCTGTTTATCTGGATTTTCAACAAGGGATGGCTGGCCGGGCTTCCTGCGGACATCCGCCAGGCCTTTGTGGAAAGCGTCCACGATATCTGCGCCAAGAGCCGTCTGAAAACCAAGGCCGAGGAAGAGGCCAACATTGAAAAGGCAAAGGCTGCCGGGGTTGAATTCTTCCGGCTTTCCCCTGGGGATATGTCCACCCTGAAAGCCCAGAGCCAGAAAACCTATGACAAGTATGCCCCTGAGATCAATAAGATCTATCCCGGAGACACCTATCATCCGGAGAATTTTCTCAAGGAAGTTCAGGACTATCTGAAATAAGAACCATAACAGCTCTCACAGAGGCGTCAGGAACCATTTTCTGTTCCGGCGGCTTTGTGAGGGTAAAAATTATAGTCGGGATCTGATTTATGCTCGGGAAAATCTTGAGGAAACTGGACCGGATGGTCACCCATATTGAAGAGTGGACCCTTTTTATCATTGTCATTGCAGCCCTGATATCCCTGTTTGCCAATGTGGTTCTGCGGTATGGATTTAATTATACCCTTGCCTGGAGCGAGGAACTGGTGCGGATCGTGATCATATATTCCACCTTTATCGGGGCCAGCGTGGCGGTGAAGCAAAGATCCATGATTCGCATCGACGCCGTTGTCCAGATTTTTCCCAGGCTGAAACCGGGTCTGACCTTTTACTCCAATATTCTCATGCTGGTCTTTGCCGGTATGATGGTCTTTTACGGTTATAAGATGGCCCATCTCCAGCTCATGACCCAGCAGAAGACCATTATCATGCAGATTCCCCTTGTCATCATCTATACCATCATGCCCGTCATGGGCGTGATGGTGTTCATCAGAACCGTTCAGGTCATGATTCAAGATTTTCGGAACAGATAAAGAAGGACTTTTTGTATGCAGAGCAGTGACTTGATTATCCTGGGCATCCTCCTGGGTCTTATGACCACCTATATTCCCGTATTCCTGTGCCTTTTTTTCACGGCCACCGTGGGGTTTGTCTTTTTCCTGGATATGCCCCTGGCCCTGCTGGTCCAGAGTCTGTTCCGGAGCCTGGACAAATTCGCCCTGGTGGTGGTTCTCTTTTTCATCCTCTGCGGCAATATCATGAGCAAGGGAAAGACCGTTGAAAAACTGATCAACCTGGCCAACTCCCTGGTTTCCTGGCTTCCCGGGGGCCTGGGCATGGCCGGGGTTATCGGTTGCGGACTCTTCGGGGCCATATCCGGCTCCACCGTGGCCACGGTGGTTGCCCTGGGGGGATTCATGATCCCGGCCCTGATCAAAAACGGGTATGACGAGAGCTATACCCTGGGGCTCATGACCACCTCCCCCAACCTGGGCGTCATCATTCCTCCCAGCATCGCCATGATCTTTTATTCCATGATCTCCAACCAGTCCCTGGAGGGCCTGTTCATCACCGGGTTTATCCCGGGGATCCTGATCATCATCTGCGTCTGCATCTATACCTTTGTGATCTACCGGAACCGGACCGATATCAAGCGGCTGCCCGCCCCCCATTTTATCCAGCTTTTCCGGATATTCAAGGAGGGGTTCTGGGCCCTGATGCTCATCGTGATCATCTTTGGCGGGATCTTTTCAGGGGTGTTCACGGCCAACGAGGCAGCCGTGGTGGCATCGGTCTACGCTTTTTTCGTGGAATTTTTCATCTACAAATCCATGACCTTCAAGGACATCAAGGAAGTCACGGTCTCCTCGGCCGTGACTTCGGCCACCCTGCTTCTCATCGTGGCGGCGGCCACCTGTTTCGGCCGGTACCTGACCTTTGAAAACATCCCCAACCGGGTGGCAGAGGTGGTGGTGGCCAGTATCCATTCCCCGGTTGTCTTTTTGCTGGCCATGAATATACTCTTGCTGATCATCGGGATGTTCATGGATATCATCTCAGCCACCCTGATCCTGGGACCGGTATTCCTTCCCCTGCTCGGCCCCTTTAACGTGGACCCCATGCACTTCGGCCTGATCATGACCGTGAACCTGGCCATCGGCTACTGCACCCCGCCCATGGGGGTAAGCCTCTTCATCACCGGAGCCCTGGCCAAGCGGGATATCATCTTTGTGTCCCGGTCGGTTATCCCCTTTCTCGCCATCCAGATCGGGGTGCTCTTCTTTTTGACCTATTGCCCGAGGGTGGTCCTGATCCTGCCGGAGATTTTCGGGTATCGGTGAAGCAAACAAGGCAAAAAGTTAAAACCTGGATATGCGAGGGCAGCCACCGGTTCATGGAAAATCAAAACAAGAATTATCCTGGATCCGGAGGGTTTTCCTTTGTCCCGGGCCTCATTTTTTTGATTTGAGAGGACAAGGCTTTCCTGATGCCTGCCCGTGGTTTGAATTTTCTGAAAACCACAGCATGCTCTTGCCAGTGCCCAGTGGCCTCTGGTGATGAACATCGTACGATCCATCCTAGACCAGAAAATGCAATTCGTGACTAGGCTAACTTTGATTTAAATACCTTGCATACACATAGGGATAAGCTTATCATAGAACCCGGTTCTGTGTGTAACTTGTTAAAAATAAAATAAAATTGGAGACAATCGGTGCGAAACTTTCAACGCGCGGTTTTAACCCATGGGGGAGCAGGCTCGGATCCAAAAGATTTTGATGGACCCAAATCTGCCGCCAGAAGAGGAATGGATCTGATGGTGAATGGAGGAACAGCTTTGACTGCTGTGGTTGATGCTGTGAAGGTTTTAGAAGATGACCCTCGGTTTAATGCCGGTTCAGGCTCAAAGCTAAGAATTGACGGTTGTACCATGCAACTGGATGCCTCCTGTATGACCAGTGGCAATGAATTCGGAGCGGTTGCCTGTGTGGAAAATATTAAAAACCCCATTGCTATAGCCCATGGGGTATTGCGTCATTCTCCCCATATCCTTCTGGTGGGGGACGGGGCCAGAATTTTTGCAGAAGAATTTAATATTCCAATGACAGGCTTAAAGGCTTTAGGCCAGACAAAGACTCCCGGCACATCATGCGACACCGTGGGTGCAGTTGCCTTTGACGGAACCACCTTTGCAGCGGCCTTAAGTTCAGGCGGGCTTGAAAAATCAGCCATGGGGCGGGTGGGGGATGTACCCCTGCCGGGATGCGGTCTGTTTTGTGGTACGTCAGGGGCGGTTGCCTGCACCGGGGACGGTGAATTCATCGCCCTTAAGCTTCTGGCAAAAGAGGTTTACACCTGGCTGGAAAACAGCATGAGCCCGGATGAAGCCGCACAAAAGGCCATCACTTTATTTGACCCGAGTGTTGATATCGGACTCATCATTTTAACCCGGAACGGATTTGCATCCAATGCCCGCAACGGCATGGCATGGTCACATATTACGGAGAGTCAGCAATAATGGTATTAAATCCAATATTCTCAGGTCGACTGATCGCCATTGGCGGCAATGAAGACAAGGCAGATGAATTGATCGTCCTTAAACGGGTTGTCCAGGAAATCGGAAAAACCAAATTCAAGGTCGGCGTCATCACCACGGCAAGTGAAGATCCGGAACAGCGCGGCAAAGACTATCACAGCGTATTTACGATACTTGGTGCATCCAGGGTAGACATCTTTAACATCAAAGAAAGAGGTCAGGCCAATGACAGAAAATCAGCCAAAACCATCGCAGAACTTGATTTGATCTTTTTTACGGGTGGAGACCAATTGCGGCTGACCACCATCATGGGAGGGACAAGGATATTTGACGCCATTCAGGCGCATCTTGAAAACGGCGCACTTATCGCAGGTACCAGTGCCGGGGCTGCCGTGTTTTCCGACACCATGATTTATGAAGGCAAGAGTGAAGACGGCCTATTCAAGGGCAGTGTCCTTTCAACATCCGGATTCGGGTTTGTGGATAAAATTATTTTTGACACCCATTTTATGGCCAGGGGGCGGATCGGGCGGTTGATTCAGATCGTCACCTCTAATCCAACCTGTATCGGCGTTGGTATTGGTGAAGACTGCGGCGTCATTCTCAAGGGAGACGGGGTTGCCGAGGTCGTGGGTACAGGGCAGGTGATTATCGTTGATGGATGCGGTATCGGCATGTCCAACATCATGGACATCAAACCGGGGGGGCCCATTGCCGTGGAAAACGTTCGAATTCATTCTCTGGTGGATGGATATGGGTACAATTTTAGAAAAAGACGGTTTCTTACGCCAGCGTCGCTGTCAATGAAGGAGAATTCATGATTGAAATTAAAGAATTAAGAGCATTGCGCGGCCCAAACCGGCACACCCGGCATACCGCCATATTTATGGTCCTGGATATTGACGCCTATGAGGATCTGCCATCGGATAAAATAGACGGGTTTTCAGACCGCCTATTGACACTGATACCCAGCCTGCAGGAACACGGCTGCTCCATTGGAAAACCCGGGGGCTTCATCCAGCGCCTTGAAAGAGGAACCTGGGCCGGTCATATTATTGAACATATTGCCATTGAGCTTCAATGTTTGGCCGGGATGAACGTCGGATACGGCAAGACCCTGGATACATCACAAAAGGGGATTTATCTTGTGGTCTTTAGGTACTTTGTGGAATCTGCGGGGTTAAAGGCGGCCGAAGTTGCAGTATCTCTGTTTGAAGCCGTTGCCCGGGAAAAAGATTTTGATGTCGACCAGGCAGTGTCCGATCTCAAGGTTCTGCGGGAAGCCCATATGCTGGGGCCCACAACCTGGAGTATTGTTAAAGAGGCCCAGTCCAGAGGGATCCCCTTTATCCGGCTGAACCAAGACAGCCATATCCAATTGGGCCATGGCGTGCATCAAAAACAAATTCAAGCCTCCATCACCTGTCATACATCGGCCATTGCCGTGGAAACCGCCGACGAAAAGACCCGGGTGAAGACCTATTTAAAAAGAGCCGGAATTCCGGTTCCCGAGGGGCAGGTGGTATCTTCCCATGAAGAGGCACTCCGTGTTTTTAACAAACTTGGCACCGCCGTTGTTGTCAAGCCGGATGTGGGGAACCATGGCAACGGGTCCACGATTAATGTGACCGATCCTGAGCAATTGAAGATGGCGTTTCATGCGGCGTTTGCCTACCACCCCGATGTTATTGTCGAAGAGTATGTTAAAGGAGGCGATTTCCGTCTTCTCGTTATTAACGGCGATTTTATTGCCGCGGCAAAAAGAGAACCGGCCCATGTCACAGGTGATGGGAGATCCACCATCCATGATCTGATTCAAGCCGTCAATTCCGATCCCCTTCGCGGGTTTGGGCATGAAAAGGTGCTTACACAGATCGAAGTCGATGACATGACCCAAAGGCTTTTGGCTTTAAAAGGTCTTTCAATAGATTCTGTCCCGGGAAACCAGGAGGTGGTCTATCTCAAAGCCACGGCCAATCTCAGCCAGGGGGGGACGGCTACGGATGTCACCGATGAGGTCAGCCCGGATATCCGCTTCATGGCGGAACGGGCCGCCCGGATTATCGGACTGGATTGTGTCGGTGTTGATGTACTGGCAAAAGACATATCACAGCCCCTTGAGACCTCCGGCCTTAAGGTGGTTGAATTGAATGCCGCCCCTGGATTTCGCATGCATCTTGAGCCGACAAAAGGGCAGTCCCGGAATGTTGCAAAACCAGTTGTGGATATGCTCTTCCCCATGGGGTATGATCAAATTCCCGTTTTGGCCGTGACCGGGACAAATGGGAAAACAACCACCTGCAAACTCATTGCCCATACACTCAAGTATTCAGGGAAAATCGTCGGCCTGACCTGCACCACCGGTGTTGTCATTGACGGGAAGCCGATTTTAACCGGAGACTACAGCGGCCCGGAGGGTGCCGGTATTGTTCTCCGGGAGCCATCCGTGGACCACATTGTCCTGGAAGTGGCCCGTGGGGGAATCGCCAGGCGCGGCCTTGGTGTCAGCGAGGTTGATGTGGGGGTTGTGCTGAATATTGGAAAGGATCACCTGGGCAGTGACTGGATAGAGTCCCGGGAGGATCTGTGCATGATAAAATCCACTGTGGTAGAGGTTGTCAAAAAAACAGGAGTTTCTGTTTTAAACGCAGATGACGAAACGACCATGACGATTCTGAATCGTGCCCGTGGAAATCTTATTTTATTTTCTTTGGACGAAAATAATCAAAAGATGAAAGCGCATATAGAAAATGGTGGAACTGCTGTCACGCTGGTCGACCGGAACGTCATTCTCAGAGAGAGTGAATTGGATGTAATCATCTGTACGCTTGAAGAAATACCCATTACCTTCGACGGAATGATAGATTTTAATATCTCAAACACCCTTGCGGCAATCGCTGCTCTGCATGGTGTGAACATTCCCATTGATCAGATTCGAAATGGAATTATGACATTTTATCCCACACCGAATCAAAACCCCGGCCGCATGAATTTATTCGATTTCCAGCAATTCAAAGTCCTGTTGGATTACGGACATAATCCGGAATCCGCCCGTGCCATGTCCCGGTTATTGCCGAGGCTTTCGCCCGGAAGAAAGGTCGCCCTGTGCCATGGGACCGGAAACCGAACCACTGAACAGATCATTGAGTATGGAAAAGCCCTGGCCTTGGTATACGATTATATCCTGCTGACGGATTTTGACCCGCGAAACAGACCCGTCGGAGAAACTCCGGGCCTGGTTTATAAGGGATTGATTCAAGGTGGTTTTAAAAAAGAGAATATTGAAATTGTCCCGGAACCGGATACGGCTGTGGATACTATTTTCTCAAGGGCACAACCAGGGGATCTCTTGGTCATTCAACCCGATGAGCTTGAACCTGTTATGAGTCAAATCCTTGAAAAATTTCGGAGAATTGTAACACGCGTTTAACCTGTCAGACAAACGGATAGGAACCTTCCAACGCCATTGGAATTGTATTTTTTTTTACCGGCGAAAATGGTATGGTTCTATATTAAATTTTCCTGCCGCATAAAATGTTAGGGTAAGATTCAATTGATAAAGGAGCGAGGATGAGGTCTTTTTCTCTTTCCAGGTTGGAACTGCGAACACAATTATTGATTCTGATTTTTTTGATTTTCATTCCTGTTCTCGGAATCCTTTTGTATACCGGCTTCAAACAGTATCAATATACCATACAGGATACAGAAGACAATGTCGGGCAATTGCGTAAACTCTTTTACGATGAACAATTGAAAATCGTCAAACAGACAAACCAATTTTTGAGAATCCTGTCCAAGGTTCCGTCCGTCAAAGGCCTTGAACTTTCCGAGTGCAATGAATTTTTACAGGCGATTCATAGGGAAAACCCCCAGTATTCCACCCTTGTGGTTGCCAATGGCGAGGGGATGATCAATTGTTGCGCCATCCCCCTGAAAAAACCCATCAACGTGGCCGACAGAAGCTGGTTCAGGAGAATCAGCAAGAGCCGGGAATTTGTCATTGACAATTTTCTCATCAGCCGGTCTTCGAAAAAAGCCTCCCTTCCCTTTGCATATCCCATATTGAGTTCCGACGGGAAAACCCTTGTTGCGGCCGTTGGGGCGGCTTTTAATTTAGAGTACTATCGAAATGTTTTTGAGAGTGTTCCCCTTCCCCGGGATTCTGTGATCCTGGTGACGGATCGGACGGGCAATCTTCTTTATAAATCCCTGAGCCATCAGGCCTCCGGCAATCAGGACTGCCTGGGGGAAAAGCTGGAACAATGCAGAGGGTTTAAACTTCCTGATACCCGGAAGGGAAAACTCGAGGTGAGGGATGCAGACGGGAAAGACCGGATATACTGGTTTGAACGCCTTTCCGTCGGACAGGAAACCAATGAGATCTGCCTGCTGATCGGGATCTCCAAGCAGGCCCTTTTTTCCGGTGTAAAACAGATGCTGCTGATCAATATCGCCATGCTCTGCGTGGTTGCCTTTTCCTCTTTTATCATTGCCTGGTTTTTCGGCGGAAAATTTATCCTGAACCCGGTTAACCGCTTGCTGGAAAGAACCCGGCTGGTTCAGAAGGGGGATTTAAGTATCCCGGAATCCATTGGAGAGCTTCCCGGGGAACTGGAGATCCTGTCCCGGGCCTTTGACGATATGGTTCTGGATCTATATCAAAAGGGAAAAGACCGGGATGAAGCCTATACAATTATTAACAACAGTCCTTTGGTCGGCTTTATCTGGAGCAATCAATCCGGATGGCCCATTGAATTTGTAACCGAAAATATAGAAAATGTATTTGGCTATTCTCCTGATGAATTGCGGGGCAATACGATCAGGCAGGCCGGGATCGTTTTTCCGGATGATTTGGAAAGGGTTCAAAGGGAGACTGTCCGGTTCAGCCGGGAAAAAAAGAGAGAGACTTTTGCCCATACCCCCTACCGGGTACTTACCAAGTCCGGAGATATCCGATGGGTCGATCACAGGGTGTATATCAAAAGAGATCCAACAGGAAGTATTCGTAACTACCACGGGATACTGCTGGATATTACCGAGCGGAGGCAGGCAGAGGAGGAAATTCAGAATCTTCGAAACTATCTTTCCAAGATTATCGACTCCATGCCCTCGGTTCTTATCGGAGTGGACAAGGAGGGGCGGGTAACCCAATGGAACCGGAAAGCCCGGTCTGTGACAAAGATATCCAGGGAATCGGCAGAGGGAAAACCCTTTGAAGAAAATTTTCCGGGATTTTCAAGTGATCTTGAGCGTGTGAAGAACGCCGTCAAAAGTGCGGTCAATGATCATAAACTTGTCAAGGACCTGAAGGTTACCTGGACAGAAGGGGAGGAAACCCGGTATCAGGATATAACGATTTTTCCATTGGTTGACGGCAATATGGGCGGTGCAGTGATCCGGATCGATGACATCACTGAAAAAGTCCGAATGGAAGAGGTCCTGATCCAGAATGAAAAGATCCTCTCCGTTGGCGGTCTGGCCGCCGGTATGGCCCATGAAATCAACAATCCCCTGGCCGGCGTTCTTCAGAATATAGATGTGCTGGAGACCCGGTTAACCGGTATGACCATCCCGGCCAATCAAAGTGCGGCTGCCTCTGTTGGAACTTCAATGGAATCCATTGCCGAATTCATGAACCTCAGGGGTATCCCCCGCATTATTCACGGGATAAAGGATTCCGGCTTCAGGATGGCTTCCATCGTAAAAAATATGCTCGATTTTTCAAGAAAGGAAAATACTTCTTTTTCCAGTCATCATCCAACAGAGTTAATGGACAAGATCCTGGAACTGGCCAGCGCGGATTATGATTTAAAAAAACAATACGATTTTAAATCCATCCTCATCCAAAAAGAGTATGAACCGGATCTTCCCATGATCTCCTGTGAGGGAAGCAAGATCCAGCAGGTACTTTTGAATATTCTGAACAACGGCGCCCATGCCATGTTTGCTAGGGGGGAAAAAGAGGAAATGCCGCCGCCGAAGTTCATTTTAAGGTTATCCCACAAAACCGGCTTGGGCATGCTGCAGATTGAGGTTGAGGATAACGGGACCGGAATGGATGCAAAGACCCGGAAAAAAATATTTGATCCGTTTTTCACAACAAAGCCGGCCGGCGTGGGAACCGGATTGGGATTGTCGGTGTCCTATTTCATCATCAAGGAAAATCACGGGGGAACCATGGATGTGGTCTCTGAACCCGGTAAGGGAACCAATTTTATTATCCGCTTGCCCGTGGAGCAGAAAAGCCGGAAATAATATCTTGGTTCTTTCGATTCACATCAATGCAGAAGAGAGTTTCCGAAAAGAAAGAGAAACATATGATATTTTATGGCAGATGCAATACCGGAATTTATTCCAGAAGCCCTTTATAGGTGTCCAGATCGGTTTTTGAGTAGTGGAAGAACTGGTCGTGGACATTGTCGGCAAATTCCTCGAACCGGGCATAGGCCTCTTTGTCCAGGGATGCGGAATAGAGGTTGACCACCAGGTCGTGGGCAATATAATCCTCGCTTACCTCAATGAATCCCTCGTCCCGGGTCCAGGTCGCCTTGGAAGCCTCCCCCCGGGAAACAATACCGGAAACCGCATGGGCATGGTCGATGATCACCGACATGTACCGCTCTTTTTTTTCGGCCATGTACCGCTTTATCCTCCGGTGGGGGACCAGGTCTTTGTAGGTTTTTTCCCGGCCGAAATAGATGCCCCTGAGCATGACGCCCCGGTCCAGGGCAGCGTCCAATTCCCGGGTCAGGGCACTTAGCTCCTCATCCCAGATGGACAGGGCCACCCTATTTTCAGCCCCTTTGATAAGAACTTTTAAAAAGGAGATGATATTGTCCCGGCCCTGGATGACCACCAGCCTGTCATCCTGTTTGGGCTCCCGGTAGAGGGTGCCGGCATATTGGGTCAGGTCGTTGAATATCCTCTCATACCGGCTTTTCAGTTTTTTGATGAAGACGGCCGGTTCCATGGGGATGTAAACCTTGGTTTTGCCCTCGGCCTGCTCAAAGACCATCTGTTTGCTGATAAGGTTTTTCAGGACCTCGTATATCCTGGATCTGGGAATGCCAGATGCCTTGCTCAGTCCATAGCCGTTCATGGGAAATTCTTCCAGCAGGGCCAGGTAGGCCTTACACTCATAGGCGGAAAAACCAAGGGCCATCATGTCTTCTGTAATTTTCAGGGAAGGATTCACAGCTAAACACTCAAGGCCAGATAGGCCACGGCTACAGCCCCCAGCACCGGAACGATGATGCCGCCCCGGAAAAAGCCGTATACCAGGGTAAATCCCATGCCGAGTACGGCGGCCGCAGGCAGGTCCGGGGTGGCGGTGAGGGCGCCGGGGATGATCAGGGCACCGATGGCGGCCACGGGAATGGACTTTAAAAAAGCATCCACCCGGCCGGGGATCCGGGCGTTTCGAAAGAAAAGAAACGGGGCCAGCCTGGGGCCGTAGGTTACGGCGGCCATGCCCAGGATCAAGGGAATCAGACTCTTATCCATGGGCCTTCTCCTTTTTTATGGGTACCGGTGGAAGCATGGCCCCCACAGAAGCCACCACCAGGATGCAGACGATGATGCTCCAGCCCTTGGGCAGGACGTCTGCCGTCACCAGAATCCAGTTGAGCAGTCCCGAGGCCAGGGTAAGGCCCAGGGAATTAAAGGAGGATTTCAATTCCGGGATCAGGATGGCCAGAAGCAGGGCATAGAGGGCCACCCCCATGCTCTGGGTCAGGATTTCGGGCATGAATCCGCCCAGCAGGAATCCGGACAGGGTCCCCGAGATCCAGCCTGAATAGGCACAGAACTCCAGGGTCATGACAATGCCTTTGGTCAGGGGACCCCGGGTAAAGGAGAGGACCGAGAAGACCTCGTCGGTAACACCGAAGGCCATGGGAAAATAGTACCTGATGGATTTCTCCTTGATCCGGGTGGTCAGGTAGGTGCTCATGAGAAAATGGCGAAAGTTGACCAGCAGGGTGGTCAGAATGATTCCCAGGGGGCCCATGCCCGTGACCAGGAGGTTCAGGGCAATGAACTGGCTGGCTCCGGCAAAGACCACTGCGGAAAATAAAAAAGCCTCTAAAAGGGAAATCCCGGATGTTTCGGCCAGGATTCCAAAGGCCACGGCCGCCGGAAAATATCCGATAAATATGGGGATGCCGGCCCGAACCGAATTCCGGAACTCTTTTTGTTTCATCTTTCCTTCCTTGATCTTATAATAGTGACTATTGTAGTAACTACTATATTTTTATCTGTCAAGCTGATTTTGAATGGAAGGGAAAATTTTAAATTAATTTATCTTTGTCTGTTCAAGAGGTTTGGCCGGAAATCCCCGGCATCAGAGGGCTTTATAGAATTCACGTTCAAGGAGCCGGACCTTTTTTTGCCTTTCAGGCGTGAGAAAATGTCTGAACAGGGGGTCCCGGGACTGAATTTCCCGGCCGAGCAGCCTGGACTCAAGCAGGAAAAGAGCTTCCACGGAACTGTCGCATGAGGGATACCCCCGGTCATCCAGGCGGATCACCGGATCGAACCGGATTTCAACGATATTGTTGATATCCACCAGCTTGAGCCTTCCCATGGGGGTGAGGATGAGATTGCCGATGCCGGCCAGATCCGGGATGTATCCGGTGTGGCGGATCAGCTGCCTGACCCGGCCGGTAAATTCCGCCACATGCTTTCTTGCCCTTTTGGCCGGATCTCCGGGCCGGTTTTTTTCCCCGTCCCGGTAAAGATCCTCCAGGGGTGTCTTTCCGGATAATCTCCAGGGATCCAGGATCTGTCCCTCAACATACTCCTGGAGTCCGCACAGGACAATCCTGGAGACACCGGTTCCCCGGTAATCCACGATAAACTCTTCGGACCGGGCAATAAACTCTTTGCCCAGAAAATTCAGCAAAAGCTTATATTTTCTGATTTCCCTGAAGATATCGTCCTTGCTCTCAAACCGGGACCTGAATATCCGAAACATTTTCTGGGGCCGGGCCTTGGGAAACATACGCGCCCCGTCCCGGATTTCGCCCCGGGTTTCCCTTTTCACATCCTCGGTCAAAACCACCTCGAAGATATGGGAACGCAGGCCGGACCTATAGTATTTCCGGAATTCAAAGAAGCCGGAATTTTTGATGAAGTTGAGGCCCTTTACCGCATCTGCGGATAAATGGGCCTGATCTCGGATATCTTCCATACTCCAACAGATACCACAAGAACCCAGAACAGGCAAAAAACCTTCTCAAAAGGGACTGGAAACTTTGGCATAAATTCAGAGAATGATCTTTCCTTGACAGACAAAAAGATCTGTGAAACATAATGTGCTTAAAACCAGAATCAATCAAGGGCTGAAATGAACTATACGGAAAACAGAACCAGAGCCGGGGAGTACCTGAGGCTTGCCTTGGGTCATATGGCAAAGTATAATCTGCCGGCAACTCCTGTGAATTATACGATATTTTACGAGTATGCAGCCGGGAAAAATCTTAAGCTGAGAAACGCCGTTGAGGCGGCATTTAAAAGCGCAGCCCCCCTGAACCCGGAGCGCATGGAAAAGTTCTATACAAAATTCGTCGCCGACGGAGACCGGCTGGTGGTCAGCCGGCTGTTGACAAAAATCAATTTCATGCTCAGGGATATCAGCCGCCATCTGGTGGAAACCGAAGGGGATCTGGCCGGCCACGGCTCCAATCTGGAACAATTGGGCGAAAAGGTGAAAGAGGTCACCGGATATGAGGATCTCAAGGCCATCGTCGACCAGATGATACTGGAAACCAGAGAATTAATCCAGTCCGGCTCCAGGCTCCAGAACCGTATGCAAATCTCTTCCGAAGACCTGCATCAATTGAACCGGGAGCTGGAAGACGCCCAGAAGGAGGCCCAGACCGATGCCCTGACCGGGCTGATCAACCGGAGGGGACTGACCCGGGCCTTTGAAGTGGAGAGAACCCGGGCCGGCCAGAGCCGGAAAGCATTTTCCGTCATCATGCTGGATCTGGATCATTTTAAAAAAGTCAACGATACCTACGGCCATTTGGTGGGGGACAGTCTGCTGAGGGGGATTTCCCAAATCATGAAAATTCACCTGAGGGGCAGCGATATCGCGGCCCGGTACGGAGGAGAAGAGTTCCTGGTGATCCTGCCGGAGACCGAGCTTGCCGGGGCACAGGTGGTGGCCGGAAAGATTCAAAAAAGCCTGGCCTCCAAGGAATGGAAAGTCAAGGAATCCGGCAAGAGCATGGGAGTGGTCACGGCCTCCATGGGAATTGCCGTATATGCCGGAAACGAGTCCCCGGAAGATCTGATCAAAAGGGCGGACCAGGCCCTTTACATGGCCAAAAAGACCGGAAGAAACAAGATTATTACCCAGGAAGCCCTGGTCAATTAAGAGGGGTCAATTAAGAGCTATTCCACCGTCCGGGTCAGGTCGATCTTCAGTGCATAGGCCCCGCCTTCCAGCTTGGCCGTTACCGGGTACCCCCCCCCTTCAAAGACCTTGAGCATGGCCCGGTTGGAGGTCAGCACATCGGCGGTCATGGTCATGCAGCCCCTTTCCTTGGCCAGTCTGGCCAGCATCTGATAGAGAAACGAGGCAATTCCCCGGCCCTGGTATGCCTCATCCACGACAAAGGCGATATCCACAAAAGGCTTGTCCGGGTACTTTGCGATTCTGGCTTCGGCAATGATGGTCCGGTGTTCCGGTTCCCCCACCAGCCCCACCACGGAGAGGACATCCTTGTAATCCACATTGACATAGGCCTGCATCTTGGCATGGGGCATGGTCTTTATGGGGCTGAAGTAGCGGTAGTAAATGGCCTTGTCTGAAAACCGGTAAAAGAGCCGCCTCATCTGATCTTCGTCCGAAGGGCGGATGGCCCTGAAGTGGACCAGGAGATCATTCTTAAAAGATTGCTGGGTGGCGATATCCGAAGGGTAGAGATTGGCGCTGCCGGCCAGGAATATCTGATCTTTGTAAAGCAGGTTGGCTTTTTTCCCCCCTTCCACCAGATCCGCCCGGTCCTCGGGATGGGCGATTTCGATGAGGGCCTGGGCCCTTTCCCGCAGGGTCCTGCCCCGAAGATGGGCCACCCCCTGTTCCGTGACCACCATGTCCACGGATTCGGGCAGGCTGAGCAGTTCCGGGGAATCTGCCAGGGAGAGCCTGACATTGGGATGTCCGTCCCGGTTCCGGCTGGGAAGGACCACCATGGTATATCCGCCCCTGGAGATTTCAGCTCCGTTGAGAAAGTCGGCGATTTGCCCGGGGCCGGCCGCCACGCTCACCGACTGCCGGTGGAGGGCCACCCGGCCGGACAGGTCCAGGCGCCGGACCGGAAGAATCATGACAAATCTCTTGTTCCGGCCGATTTCCATGGGGCTGAATACCTTTTCCACGGTCTGGAATTCCACCATGGGATTTTTATCCAGCCACCGCATGAGTTCCTTTGATCCCAGGGCGTAAGAGGTCAGGGACCGGCCCCGGAACATGCCCTTTTCCCGGTTGGTAACGGCCCCGCTCTTGACCAGCTCCATGAGGGCATCGGTGAAAAAGGGGGTGTGGATCCCCAGATCCCGTTTGCGGGAAAGGTATTTGGGAAGGGCTTCAAATACGGGACCAAAGGTAAAGGCCAGGCATGATCCGTTGTCGATAATGGAGGAGATATTTTCCGCCAGCCGGTCGAATATGGGCGCCACCGGATACCGGGGATAGTAAAAGGGAGGGTCCTTGGCCTCCACAATCATGTCAAAGGCATCCATGTGAACAAAGGTGTCCCCCAGGGTAAAGGGGATCTCCTCATTGATTTCCCCCACCACAAGGCCGGCCAGGGCCATGGCCCGCCGGGCCACATCCACGCCCACCCCCAGGCTGCAGTATCCCGACTCGTTGGGAGGGGTGATCTGGACAAAGGCCACGTCCACCGGGATCTGCCCCTCTTTGAGCAGGAAGGGAATGGCGGAGAACCGGGAGGGAATCATGTCGGCCCGGCCCTGGGTGATGGCCCGGGCTGAAACCCAGCCGGAAAAAAAGGTCCGAAGGCGGTACCGGTGGGATTCCAGGGCCTCAAAGGAGATGGCGTCTCCAAAGCTGAGGAGCTGGATCAGGGTCAGGTCTTCCAAACGGTGTCCCTGGGCCGTCATCAGGGCCTTGACCAGGGTCCTGGGCTCTGCCGTACCCGTGCCGATAAAGATATGCATGCCGGGCTCGATTTTTTTCAGCACCTCATCCGTGGATACGGTTTTCTGCTTCCAGGCCGGACTTTTTTTCTTGAACATGGGAAGGCCTTTACTCTTTTATCTTTATGAAAAATTGATTGTACACCAGGGTGAGCATCAGGGCCAGAAGAATGGATGCCACACCGATGAATACGTTGTAATAGGGGGCTGCGGTCAGGGAAATCCGGATGAGCAGGGTGGCCAGGGCATATCCGGAATTCCGAAACACGGCCGGGAATTCGGGCAGAAAACACTGGGCCGTCAGCACCAGCAGGATATCCGAAAAAATCAGCACCGTGTAAAAATAGTTGAAAAAGGGGAATACATGGCCGCCGGACAAAAATAAAAATCCGTTATAAAGGGCCATGCCCAGGAAGACCGTCAGCATGGCCAGGGCCACGCTTTTCTTGGCCGCAATAAAACGGGTCAGGGAGGGGCCCGGTTTCAGGGTCTCGTCCAGGTTCCCCAGGAGCCGGGAATAGAGCCCCAGGAAACCGAATATGACAATGGCCCCGAATCCATAGGACAGGATATGCCAGAGCACCTCGTGGTGGCCGGACAGGGAAATGGGCTCGGGCAGGTAGACCAGTTCCTTGAACGCGCTTCGTAAAAAAATCAGGGCCAGGATTTCAAACTGCTTGCCCAGGGCCTTGGACATGGAACTGGGCAGGGTAAAGATAAGGCTGATGACCTCCAGGATCAAAACCAGCATAAAGGCCAGGTTGATGGCCATGTAATGGGTCCGGGGCAGTTTGGCGCTAAAGGGTTCGGGCACCAGTCCCTGGCGGTTGAGTTCAATGATGCCCAGGGCCAGGAGAAAGATCAGTACCAGGGCACCGGACACGAGCTTGTGGGTGTCCTCCCTTTTCCAGAATCCATGGAGGGGATCGTAAACCCGGGTAAAAAGATTCAGGACAATATCCATTATTTTTTTCTCAGTTTTTCGATGTTCTCCCGGGCAAAATCAAGGGTCGGATCAAGTTCAAGGGCGGACTCATAGTACTTGATGGCGGTATCGATCTGTCCCAGCTCCCGGTAACTGGATCCGATATTGGCATAGTTGATGCCCAGGGAGGGATCCACCTTGATGGCCTTTTCAAAGCAGATGATGGCCCTGTCATATACTTTGTCCATGAAATGGCAGGCCCCCATGGTATTGAGGAGATCCGGCCGCTGGGGATCGATTTCAAGGCCTTTCTCGCAGATCTTAACGGCCCGGCTATACTGGCCCAGGTCCTTGAGGCAGGCACCCATGTGGGAGCAGATGTCCGGCAGGTTCAGCCGGGCCGGTTCCCGGTCCATGGCGGCCTGGAATTCGGTCAGGGCGCTTTCTCCGTCATATAAGGCATTGTGCATGAGTCCCTTGTAAAAACTGGTATAGTATCTGCCCCCAAGGGCGTTCTCCAGTTCATCCAGCCGGGCCAGGGCCTGGACCGGATCCAGGGTCTCGGTGATGAGCCGGGCCAGGAACATGCCCACACTGGCGTTGACGGCCCGCTCCCTGAAATGGGCTCCGGGCATGATATTGTAGAAGGCCGGGACCTGCAACCCCTGGTGCATGGTGGAGATGGACAGGATATGGAATTCCCTTTGTTCAAGGGTCTGGACCAGGTTTTCCACCTCGATCCGGATATTGTCCGAGGAAAGATCGGGCAGATCCTGGATATTGACCATGGATTTTGGCCGCGTGATAAACTCTGCATCCTTGATATCCGTGAACTTGGGCAGGCCCGAAGCCACGTAATTGGATCCGGTGTTGAAATCCCCTGCCAGCTGGGCCGTTTCCGTGAGAGCCCGGCTCATGGCTTTCTGGGGATCCGGGGCCGTTCCTGCGGTCCAGACGATTTCACTGGTCTTGGGAAAGGTGGAAGGATCCCAGGCCAGGACCCCCACCGTGGGAATGCCCGTATCCAGGGAAAAATCACTGGCATGGACCTGGATGCCCTGGTCCTTGTATTTTTTCAGCATTTCCTTTACCAGGGGATCGGTAAAGGAGGAAAGACGGATGCCCGGCACCTCAAGACTTCCATGGCTGACAAGGGAAGAGGTATGGCGTTCCACCAGTTCGCAGATCCCCTGGATCAGGGCCTCTTCCGTACAGTTTCCGGCAGAGGGCCCGTTGAATTCATTGATCATGTAGAACCAGTCAAAGGGAATGAGGACCTCTTCCCGGGTGGTCAGGTTATAGCCTTGGGTCCACTTGAGGCGCAGTTTGTCATAGATGGGTTTGGCATTGAGCCCGTCTTCGGGGGTGTCATGGACGGATCGGATGATCTGCTCATAGGGCAGGGCTCGGTCTCCCAGTTCTTCGGGTGTGGCATAAAAAAAGTTTTCTTCCTTGTCGGCAAAGGAGAAAAAACTGAATCTCTCGGCCAGTTCCATGACGGCGCTGGCTTCGGACTGGGCCGGGGTTCCGCCCTTGCCCATCTGCTTGCTGGTCCGGGTGATCCTTTTGGCATCTTCCCCGCATTCACTGAAAAACACGGGAATACCCAGGCGGCCGTTGTCTATCCGCCGGGTCCGGCTGAGAATATCCAGATCCAGTTTTGCCAGCCTTTCCCTGAATCTTTCCACGGTCTCTTCCGGAGAGATGATCTTATCCTGGTCATAGGTATAGCCTTTGCCGGCATCCTTGAGTTCGATTTTATAGGTCATATTTTCTGCCTTTATATGAAAAAGCGGGAGCCTTCGGAATCCTTCACAAGCGGCTGCATCCTCTTTTACAATGGGGGTTGTAATTTATCTATCATAATTGCATATACAAACATAGATCCGGGCATCATTCCCGGGCCAAAAAGACAATCATAATACCACCTTCATCCCCTTTTGAAAACCGGCAATGGGGAAAGAAGATGTGTCGAAATATAACATGTGCTATCGAAATATCATCTTTTTCCGGTATTGAAAAGAAAAGGGTTGAGCCGGGGGGAGAAAAAAATCTGCATTAAAAATCCTTTGATTCACAAAGGGTTACAAAAAGAAAATCAATTTTGATCCCTCGATTTTTCAAGTGAGCATGGTTTTTGCTCAATATGCTTGTAAAGGAAAAAGATGAATGGGCTAAAGGAGGACATATGATGAATACACAGATTTTACAGCGGATTGGCTTGAATCTTCTTATTACGGTAGCGGTGGTTTTCATGTGGGCATGCCCCGGGGCTGCCGGAGAAATAGACAGATCCTTTAATTTTAAGGTTAACTTCTGTATTCTTCCTTTGTTAGAAGCCCTGGATCCCGGGAAAATGTCCATTTCATACAATGGCCTTTCCAGGGGCAGGAACCTTCCCATGGCCCGCAGCCAGTCAGACGGCTCCCTTCAAAAGACAGATCTGGGGATCCTGTTGCAGGATCAGATGGCAGGGGGAGGGCTTACCGGCCTTGACCAGCGCCTGGGGAGAATGGCTGATTTTGTCCTGCGCTATATCCGACCGGCGGCGGCCCAGGCCGGTGAGGAAGAAATCCAATGGCAGAAAAGCAAGCCTGCTGCGGCCAGCCGGCCCATGAGAAAAGATATGCTTCTTGAATTTGAGGCCAAGGGCTCGGACGTGAGCGGTGCCATCCTTTTTACCATGCCGATCTGATTATGAATGAATAGACCCGACCCGGCAGGAGAAGGGAAGGGGCGTTCCGCCCATCCCAACCCCCAGTCCTGACCGGTTGAAAATCGGAAAATCCCTTGATTTTTCCGTCCCGAAACCCCGGGTATTTACGCCGGGAAAGCCCCATTCCCTCCATCTGCCTGATTCGCCCGATTTGCCGTTTTCTTAATCGGCCACACTTACGAGTTATGTCTGCGATACGCGCACCTAAATAATACCAGGGGTGTTGCCTGTGGTTAAAGCTGGACCATGCTCTGGTTTCCAGAATATAAACCATGTGAAAATGAGATTTTTAATAATTCGGCAAAACCGGGCAGCGGACGGGGCAGGGCGTTCCGCTAAATCTCCTGCTCCCGTCCTGGGATCAGGAGAAGCGAAGATGCCCGGCTCTTTGTCGTCCTGACGCCCTGGCCATCTACGCCGCTCCAGCCCCGCCCCGCCCGCTGCCTGATCCGCCCGGTCAAACCGATCCTTTAAACCTTTACGGCCATTTGTTTAATTTTATCTTTGGAAACATCTTGCAATAAATCGGTAAATACGCTTAATCTCCAATTAACCTGAATCTTGGTTGTTTGCACAGCCACCAGATCTTGTGATTGGACAGTTTCTTTCAGAAAAAACGATCAATCATACCGGTACCTTTTCAGATTCAGACTTTCAGCAAATGAAGTTCAACCCCAGGCAAGCAATTCTTGTGGAGAATCATATACAAGGAAGAACCTGCTTAGTCCGAATTTACCGTCCAGTCATTGTAAATGCTTTGGGACTTTTGCCCGTCCACTTTTTAAAAGCATGATTAAACGCACTCTGGTCTGAATATCCAAGCATAAATGCCACCTCGCATACGGAAACATCCGGATCGGCAAGCTGGTCAATGGCAATTTTTTTTCGAACAGTTTGAACAAGTCCTCGGAAGTTTGTGTTTTCGTTTTTAAGCTTTTCCTGAAGAGAGCGTTTGCTGAGTGCAAGCTCACGGGCGATGGTATCAATCAGCGGTGCGCAGCCTTTAAATACAGCCTCGCTAATTAATCCGGCGACCCGGCCTGACCATTTATTTCCCTGAGAAACGGCTTGTCCCATCTGTACCGCATACCTTTCCATCAGATTTAATAATGCAGGATCTGCAAGTTCTATGACAATGTCCAAATCCCGGCTCTCAATCACCAGTTCGTCCCTGTCTGCCAGGAAGTGGATTGGTGCATTAAAGTAACTTTCATATCCGGCCTTGTCATTTACCCGTTTGGGACCCTGGTGGATGAAATTGACCGAGACAGGACGGATACGACCTTGTGAAAGCCTGGTCAAGACAGAATAGCAGGTACACAAAAATGCTTCTGATAGATAGGGTAGGTGGTGAGAACCAAGTACGGAAAAATCCCATGACAGGAGTAAAAAATCTTCCTTGTTTAGAAATACAGGCTGAATTTTTTCAGCCATGATCCGATGGTGCCGAACCAAAAGATCCAGGGCTATGCCAATATTTGGGCTATTCTGCATAAGAGAAAACAGAATGCTGTTGCTTGGAAAATAGTGGACAGACTGTTTACCCAGATTTAAACCGGGACAGCTATCTTTGCTTGTCTCAGCGATTTTAAACCAAACATTTGCAAATTTGCTTGCCAGAATGCTGGCTGCACCATTGTTTAGTGCTTTGGAATCAAACCCATGCTTTTGGGCCACCTTATCAAACACCACACCCCTGGATTCAGCATAGGCCTGCAGCATTTTGACTAACCCGACTGACACCTTGAAATCCTTAAAAACTGGCATATCTGACTCCCACAAAAAATTGATTTTTCATCATGAACCGAATTTGCGCAAAATATCAACTCTTTTTCGCAGATCGACAAGACCGTCCCGTCCAATCCGGATATATTCAAGCATCGTTTCGACGAACAATACAAACCACTACAAAGGAGAGAATCATGAATAGCTCAAAAAAAATACAAAGAATGAAAATATTCTGCTGGATCGGGGTTGCTGTCGATGCCCTGTGGGTCTTGGCCCTGGTATGGCCTAAACTGTTCACCGTTTTGACAGGAAACACTGCCATGGCAGATGATCTGCCTGTGCGTCTGATTGCAGGGATTGCAGCATCCATGATGGCCGGCTGGACTGTACTTCTGGCCTGGGCTGCCCAAAATCCTGTTGAACGGAGAGCAGTCATGCTTTTTACGGCCATTCCAGTTATTACAGGTTTGTTCTGTGTTTCTTTGATCGGCAATATTTACGGGCAGGGCGGGAAGGTCGTCTGGGTCCTTGTTAAGACTGCTGGGTTATTTGCCGCCATGCTGTGGGGCTATTTCACAGCCAATAAAATAGCAAAGGAGGATGTCCATGAAATCCATAATTAATATCACCGTCCGCGGATACCATATAGACCAATTTGGCCATGTCAATCATGGCAGGTATGTTGAACTGCTGGAAGAAGCTCGCTGGTGTTACTTGGAAGAGAAGAACCTGTTTGAGCCCATCCATGAGATTGGATTAATTCACGTTGTTTCAAGGCTTGAAATCGATTACAGACATCCTGCAAGGGTTAACGACACCTTGCGCTTTGAAACAAAGGTGACCGGTCGTACTGATTTCGAATTTCTGATGAACCAGGATATATTTCTTAAATCCTCGGAGAAACTCGTTATCCATGCCAGGATATTCAATGTATTTGTGGATCAACATGGGAAAGCCAAAACAATAGACCACCAGATTCTTGACCTTTGGCCCGATCTTGCAAACGCAGAAAAAATCAGCCATTTTTGAGATGGGGAAAAGCGAGCTTTATGTCTTCCATGAGAAGGCAAGTCAAGTGTTCGATTCACGAACCTCATCTTTTTGGGTGTTCAGATAACCACTCCCGGTTAGCGGAAGTGGAAGCCAGTCCCTGAGAATGGGCACCACAAACACTGCCCGTCGGAAGGGATTGGCTTCCGCTGGAGCGGGTATTTAACTCCCCATTTTCATAAACCCATACCGCCACGCTTCCATTCGCACTCTTATTGAGGTTTGCCTTTACCTCGGTGCATGTTAAGATCCGCCGGCAGGAGCTGCAATCTATTAGGCGCACTCGTTTTTCGTTATCGGCAGATAACCGGTGCAAGACATAAGCCGCAGTCTCCTGGACAGGGCGTCAGGGTCGTCTTTCATTTATGCCGTGCAGACGGCTGCACTTTTATAAAAAGGGTTGTATGGCTTTTCACCAACCCATAACTGGTGGAGTAGTACCGCTATTTTTCTTGCCACAGCAACAGCAGCACGCTTTTTTGCATTTTTGCCACCTCTTGCAGCAATTGATACGCCATATTTCCTAAGATCACTGTCAGGACCAAAAGGACCAATGATATAATGTCCACAACTAACCAGTAATGCTCTCAAGTAGGAATTACCGGCTTTGCTGATCCTCAATTGTTTATCGCATTTCCCAGACTGATCTCGCTTTGGTGTTAACCCTATATACGCTCCTAACTGTCTACTTTTGGGGAACCGATAGGGATCATCTATTGTCAAAACATAAGCCAAAGCAGTAACAGGGCCAACGCCGGGAACTTGAAGAAGCTTGTGGGTTTCTGGGTACTTTTCGCACAACTTCCTGATCTGACGATTCAATTCTTTGATTTTTATAGTCAGGTGGTCAACAGTTAAAATTAACGGCTCAATAGAGTCTTTTAGCTCCTTGGGTATATGCTCCGGTGCCCTTTTGGAAAAACTGCCCGTACTGCATTTGGGTATCCGGTAACCGCAAGTTTTTGAAACACTTCTAATATGAGTGATAAGTCGAACCCTATTTCTTACCAACGCATCCCTCGCTTTGATTACACCCAAATCTGCATAAGCCTGTCTGTCTCGATGTTTAATCGGTCATAAAAGCCTTGGTTCAACCCGGCATACCATCGCCAGTATTCTGGCATCCCGTTTATCTGATTTCTCGTAGCTATCCCAAATAATTCTTAGTTTTCTGGGATTACCAACATAAACAGTGCAACCGATTTCGTTAAGCAGTCTGCTTATCCAGGGGGAATGAGTACCAGCCTCTATAGCAACGGTGGGGCTTTTATAACGGGAAAAAAATTTTCTAAGAGAATTTTCTGTATTCCGGATACTCCCCATTTCTATTTCTTCTCCGGTTTTATCTAAAACCACAACTATGTGGCTCTGGTCCCCCAGATCCATTCCAATTGTAATGTTATTCTTTTCCATGGCTGCCCCCCCCCCCTTTTTTTGCTAAATTTATCTTAACCGTGAAATTATACCACGGTGGGCTCCAGCCTTCTCATCCTATCTATCATTGATCACGTATGTGGATCAGAGTGCGCCCATGGACTTATATCATTAGTGCTTAGGCGATTATAGATCACCAAAAGTCGATTTTGGCCCCCCTAAAGGAAGGAGTATGTTCTATAATTGATTCTTGGCTTTTCAAAGCAGGCATAATATGTAGATGCGCCACGAGGGCGTAGGATACCAGCGGATGAAAGTTCCGTCCGGGAAATTGTCGGTTCATCCCGGTAGCTACCCAGACAGCGGGACAGGGAGACTTTCCTGCTGAAGCTCTGGGGACAAATGTAAGCCTTTAGGGCTGCAGCAACCTGGCAGGCCGTAACGCGAGTGAACCCTGAGCAGGCCCCGAAAGGAAAGTTGTGGATGCCGACCCACCCTATATTTGGGGAAGGCCGAGGCAGAACAGGGATGTAACCGATCCACCTGTTCTGATTCACCGGGGTAATGGGGACAGCATGTCAGGAAGGTATTTTAGGTAACGTGGGAGACCCGTCCCGGATGCGGAGTCGCGATCCGTAACAATCAGATAGTGCGTTGGTCCGGGCGGGAGGGGTGGACGAATGGTTGGCAGGTATGAGCGGCAAACTGGATTCTTCTTCAACCTCAAAAATTCCGCCCTGCTTTGATACAATGACTTCCAGATCTTTCCCTTCGGCTGTTTCCAGCTCGATCTCTGTTACAGGCAGCCCCTGCCATGTATCTTCAAGCTGTTCCGTGATCCGGGAACCCGGATAAGCCGATTCAATGATATCGTCAATATTCACCCCGGGTGATCCTGCAATGACAGGCACCGGCATAAACAACGCTGAACCCGATATCAGCATAAAAAAACGCTGTTGCAAAAAAGTACAAGTAGTGTTGATTTCATAATCTTTCTCCCGTTGGTATCATAATTGGTGACTTGTGGGCATTCCGGCTGAAAACCGGCTGCAACTCATCCGTTTTTGAAATTTTGAAACGAGATTACCAGGTGCCGTGTGAAATAAATGTTGAAAAAAAAATGAAATTTTCGTGAAATAATGAGTTCGTTGATGCCGGTCCCGGGAGCCTGTGACGATCCCCGGCATGTCCTTGGTTCTTTCATCACATATTTCACGTTTTTTTCACGCTTTTTTTACTTTTTTTTCAACAGTGCGGCCTTATAGTGACAATGACTTTTGGACAGGGGCTGTCTGTGGCAAACATGGATATTAACGAACAAATGACATATATATCAGGGTATGGAGGAAACTGTGTATGAGAACATCAAAATCGCAACAGCCCCTTCGTATCCTGCTTGTGGAAGATGATCAGGGGATCGTGGAAAACATTTCAGACTATTTTGAAGCCCGGGGCCATGTGCTTGACTTTGCGTTGAACGGCATTGCCGGGCTGCATCTGGCCCTGACCGAAAGTTATGATGTAATGATTCTTGATATCATGCTCCCGGGAATGGACGGGCTGACCCTTTGCAGGGAACTTAGGACAACCGCTACAAACGCAATCCCCATTCTCATGCTCACGGCCCGGGATACGCTGTCCGACAAGGTCCAGGGTTTTGAATCCGGGACCGATGACTACCTGGTAAAGCCTTTTGCGCTCGAGGAGCTGGAACTTAGATGTTATGCCCTGATCAGGCGGAATGCCAATGCAAAGAAAACCGTTTTCCAGGTGGCAGACCTGGAAGTAGATACGGCCACCCGCAAAGTCCGACGTTCGGGAAAACAGATTGAACTGAATCGTGCCTGCTTTTCCATCCTGGAGATGCTCATAAAGGCCTGCCCCCATGTTGTCTTGCGCAACGATATGGAATATGCCCTGTGGAAAGATATGCCGCCTGGCAGCGATGCCCTGAGAAGCCACATGTATATGCTGAGAAAAAAAATCGATAAACCCTTTTCCTTTGCCTTGATCCATACGGTGCACGGGGTTGGATACAAGCTGGAGGTACCCGATGAAATACAGGTATAGCCTGCGCAACAGAATTGTCATTGCCTTTGGCCTGTTCGGGTTGTTTCTGGCCATGACATTCTGGTTTTTTATAGACAGTTCCATGGGACTTGTGGAGGATGCGGTCTTTAGAAACCGGCTGAAAAACGAAATCAGCTATTATCTTGAACAGGCAAAGGCTGACCCGGAATGTCCTTTGCCATCTTCACGGTATATCAACGCTTATCTTGATTTTGACAGCATGCCCAAAGCCTATAAAAATATGGCGACAGGGCTGTCGGAAGGATTTTATGAGACCGACGGACCGGGCGCTGTCAAAGGGCCGGGGAATCTGCACCTGGGGATAAAAAAAATCCCGGGAAAAGGGGAGCTTTATCTGTTCTATGATGTAGGAACCCTGAAGGTGGAAGAAAAATACGAATCCATTGTGAGCCTGGGCCTGTTTGCCAGCTCCCTGCTTGTGGCAGCCATTGGTGCAGGCCTTGGGGCGGCTGTGGCCGGAAAAATCATTGAACCGGTGACAGAACTGACAACGATTATTTCGCAAAGTGATCCCGACCACCTGCCGGTCGAACTGGGTTCCGCCTTTGCCCGGGATGAAATCGGTTTTCTGGCCAAAAACCTGGAGCAAAGCATGAAACGAATCAGGGAATTTATAGAACGGGAAAAGACATTTACCCGGGATGCCAGCCATGAACTTAGAAACCCGCTCACCGTCATAAAGGGGGCTGTGGAACTGATATCCCAAATGCCTGAATACCGGAATGCCGCACTTCAAAGGCCTTTGAAACGGATCGAAAAATCTGTTGCTAAAATGACCGTGACCATTGAGACCTTTCTTATGCTGGCCAGGGAGGATACGGCCTTGCAGGCAGGGCAGTCTTGTGACGTTGAATCCCTTGCCAGAACAGCCTTTAATGAACACCGGGACCAGTTTGAAAACCCGCTTGTTGAAACCCGGTATAAGGCAGATGCCCATCCCAGGGCCAATGCACCTGCCGCGGTGTTCAGAATTGTACTTGATAATCTGTTACGAAATGCATTCTATTACACCCCCGGGGGCAGGATATGCCTGACCGTGGGCCAGGATCATATCCGGGTGAGCAATTCCGGGGCCGCCGGTGCCCGGCCGGCAACGCCCGGCAAATGGGAAAAACATCCTAAAGGCCATGGATTCGGCCTTAACATTGTCAAGCAGCTTTGTGAACGCTTTGGCTGGCATCTGGAAATATCGTCCGGACCCGGCCAGGACAACTGCGTTATTTTAACATTTTGAACAATACAAAAAACAGGACTCCAAAGGAGGCGACATGATAATGACGCAAAAAATCAGAATTGAAAGAATCAGAATCGGTATATCCAGGGTTTATGTTGCCATGATAGTTGCTTTGATCAGTATGACGGAAAGTTATTGGAGCACCTCGTTTCCTCCGTTGACCTCGGCCATGATCATCACGGCTATTGTACTGGTGATCACCGCCTCGGTGGGCCGATTGTGGTGTTCCCTTTATATTGCCGGATACAAAACAAACCACCTTGTCACCCAGGGCCCCTATTCCATGTGCAGAAATCCCTTATATTTTTTCAGCTTCTTAGGCGCCGTGGGCGTGGGGCTTGCCACGGAAACTTTTTTGATTCCGGTACTGATTATAACGGCATTTGCAGTATATTACCCTTTGGTGATCAAGGATGAGGAGCAGGACCTGAAAAGACGCCATAAAGAAAGCTTTGAACAATATGAGAAACAGGTGCCAAGATTTTTCCCTAAACTTTCCCTGCTAAGGGAACCTGCAAGTTATCAGGTCAATCCCGTGATATTCAAAAACCATATCTTTGATGTGATCTGGTTCGGTTTCAGCATGGGCATCCTGGAAATTATCGAAGAGTGCCACCGGTTGGATCTTTTTCCTTCCATATTAAAGATTTATTAGTTCCGGTCTAAACCCTCCACCAAAGGTGGAGGGTTTAGACCGGAACTAACCAAAACATGCTGACGGACAAGCCGCAGATGTTCGCGTTAAAATCCCTGATCCTTACAAATTTTGAGGAATTGGAAACCCCACATTATGTCTATCAAAGCTCAGATTTTCAATTTTAGCTCCACCACTACATCTGGGGGTTGCCACTTCCCGATGAGAATTCAAGTCTATACTTTATTTTCCTGACAGTCCGAAAAAACCAAAATTCAAGTTTTTTATATCAGCTTGAATTTTCCTTGAAAAACAGGCTTGCTAAATTCTCAAAAGTAAGGCTAATCTCCAATGCAATTGATTCCAGCACCCGGTCCATATCAAATTTTGATATGGATTGTACCGGATTTCCGGATTTCGTTTAGGGGCATTTATTAATCCTGGTTTCGGCTCCATTGATGGATATAGAAGAGAAAATAGCAAAAAAGATAATATCACTGCAATACGGCAGAGATTTCTCTGTTTTTGCCGTATGCGGAGCTGCCGATCTCGGCAAATCGCATCTGTCTGCAGAGATAGCGAAAATACTTGGCACATTGGGGGTAAGTGCGGATTATCTATCTCTTGATTCATATCTGATCAATAGATCAATCCGCATTAAAAAAGGCATCAGTGGTTACCAGCCGGAGGCATACGATCTTTTGGCTGCGGAAAAAGATATAATCAAATTCAAGAAAGGGCAGCCCATAACCGTTTCCCCTTATTGTCATTCAACAGGGGAAAGGGTTCCAGAGGAAAAAGTCATTGACTCCTGCAATTGCCTCATCCTTGAAGGATTGCATTCAATGCATGGAATACTGATGCCGTACATTTTATTTTCGCTATTCATCCATACCGACGAAGATCAATTGATTAAAATTAGACGGAAGGCCGATATCTCAAAAAGGAAACAATCTCCATATTTTTCAAAAAAAATTGGAGCGGAAGAGTTTAAAAAATACAAAGAATTTGTAGAACCATACAAGGCAAAGGCAAATTGGCTTCTGTTTCTTGAAGAAAAATGGAACTATCTTATTCAACGACCTTCGAAAAATTAGATAGCCGGATTTTTCCTGGTCTCTGATACATTCTCAACCAGCCGCATATCCGTCCCATGCCTGGGATCATTTAAAGATCCACCCGGCGGGTTCACTTCGACCGGTTTCTTACAGGCTGATGACGGCGGCATCGCAGGAAAGATTGATAAACTCCGCTGCCGTGGCCATGCGGGCTCCCTCAATCAGGTCTTCTTCCTTTATCTGCCGGGCATTGGCGCAGGGGGTGCAGACCAGGATAGGGACCTCATGAGCCTGGAGATAGGCCAGAAGATCATCTGCCACATCACCGGTGGCGGCCCGGACATGGGTGATAATGCCCTCCTTGGCCAGATAAACCCCTTCATCCAGCAGAAAAAGACATGTGTTTTTCCCTTCCTTATGGGCGATGGTGGCCAGGTGGATGGCCCGGGTGGCGCGGTTGGTATCATTTGTTCCGCAGGATAGTGCAATTACGACATTGTTGGTCATGGTTCGCTCCCCTTGCTAAAATTAAATCAGATTCCCTTGTTGATAATATCCTCTTTGTGGAGCAGGCGTTCCTGAATTCCCCTGGAGATTTTCCAGTCTTTTTCAAAATCGTCCCAGAAATCCTTGTCTTCCTCTTTCCAGTTCTTTCCGAATCTCAGATTGAAATGATCTCCGAGCTTTTCAAAGAGCATCTTCCAGGTGGGCTTCCCGTCGTTCCGGGCTCCCAGAAGATCGTTGATCAGGGTGTCCAGATCGCTTAAATGTTCCTTGGAAAGATAGGAAATGGCCCCTTTTTGTATGGAGGTCATCAGGGATTCGGGGTTCATGGAATTGGCCGTGAGCATGATGGCCGGGATATCCCGTTTGACGCATTCCTCCAGCAGGGTCATTCCGTTTACGCCCATGATATCGAGGACGGCCAGGTCATACCGGGTCTGGAGGATTTTTTCCGAGGCGGTTTCATAATCCTGGGCCACGTCAACCTCTGCCTCGCTGAGCATCTCACCAATGGTTTCGATGACGTCCCATTCATCATCCACTGCCAGTATGTGCTTGCCTTTAAGAAAAGATCGGGTCTCAGCCATGTCATCCCCCCAGTCACTCTTTATGGATTATCATAAATCTGCTTCCTCTTATGATTTGTAATTTTTTAATGGTATCCTGTCAATATTTATCCTATTTCATTGGATCCAAGGTTTCCAGGGGGAAGGGGCTGAATTTTTTGGATCAAACAAAGAATTGACATCAAACCGGACCGGGGGTATGAATCCCTGCAAAGATAAAGAAAAGGAGTGAACATGAATAAAACAGCCAGGGATTATATTGTATTTCCGCTGGACGTGGCTTCGGCCGGGGAGGCTGAAGAACTGGTCAGGCTCCTGGACGGGCATGTGGGGATGTTCAAGATCGGGTTGGAGCTCTTCATCGACCAGGGGCCTTCGGTGATAAGAATGGTCAGGGACCTGAGCCGGGCCGGGATCTTCCTGGATCTCAAGCTCCATGACATCTCGGCCACCGTGGGCCGGGCCATGGAGAGGGTGGCCGGTCTGGGGGTGGACCTGGTGACGGTCCATGCCGGGGGGTCCTTCCAGATGCTGGAGGCGGCCGTACAGGGAGGCATGGGCAAAACCGGGGTTCTGGGCGTGACCCTGCTCACGGACAATGATTCAGAATCGGTGGAGGCCGCGGGCTTTAAAGAAGAGTTTATCCGGGAACCCCGGAAACTGGTGGAACTTCGGGCCCGGATGGCCCGCAGGGCAGGGTGTGCCGGTGTGGTCTGCTCGGGAAGGGAAGCCCGGATGATCAAACAGGAATTCGGAAAGGATTTCCTTTGCGTCACCCCCGGGATCCGTCCCCAGTGGAGTCTGCTGGAAAAGGATGATCAGAAACGGGTGACCACCCCGGCCCGGGCCGTGTCCGTGGGCAGTGACCTGCTGGTCATCGGCAGGCCCATCCGGGATGCAGATGATCCTGCCGGGGCTGCCCAAAAGGTGATTGCCGAGATCCAAGAGGCTTTGTCAAAGGCCTAATCCGAAACCGCTTCCTCCTTCTTGTCCAGGCCGAAGGCCGTGTGCAGGGTCCGTACGGCCAGTTCAGCATATTTTTCCAGGATCACGCAGGAGATCCGGATCTCCGAGGTGGAGATCAGACGGATATTGATGTTTTCCGAGGCCAGGGCCTTGAACATGACCGCGGCCACGCCCGAGTGACTCTTCATGCCCAGCCCGATCACCGATACCTTGGCGATTTCCATGGCGGTCAGGACCTCTTCCCCCCCGATCTCCCTTACGACTCTTTCGGATATTTCCCGGGCCCTTTCAAAATCATCCTTGGGCACGGTAAAGGTCAGGTCGGTTTCCCCGCCGGAGCGGGTGTTCTGGATGATCATATCCACCATGATCTCGGCATCGGCCAGGGGGCCGAATACCTTGGCTGAGATTCCGGGCTGGTCCGGCACCCGCTTCAGGGTGATCCGGGCTTCGTTCATATCGCATGTAATGCCTGATACTACCGCACTTTCCATATCAGAGCTTTCATTGATTACCATTGTTCCTTCCTCCTCATTGAATGATGATCTGACATGTACGGGCACGTTGAATTTTTTGGCAAATTCCACGGATCGTATCTGAAGTACCTTGGCCCCCAGGACGGCCATTTCAAGCATCTCCTCATAGGATATCCTTGAGATTTTCTGGGCCCTGGAACAGATCCTCGGATCTGTGGTATAGACCCCGTCAACATCTGTGAAGATTTCACAGACATCCGCGTTCAGGGAGGAGGCAATGGCAACGGCAGAGGTGTCCGAGCCCCCCCGGCCCAGGGTGGTGATGTCTCCGTCATCATCTGCGCCCTGGAATCCCGCAACCACGCAGATATTCCCCTTTTCCAGGGCCGCTTTTATCTTTTTGCAGTCAATGTCCAAAATTCTTGCCTTGCCCGGGGTATTGTCCGTGTGGATGCCGGCCTGGAACCCGAGAAAGGATCTGGCTGAAAATCCCCTGGATTTGAGAATCATGGCCAGCAGGGCCGCCGTGGTCTGTTCCCCCGTGGCCAGCAGGACATCCAGCTCTCTTTTGTCCGGCCGGTCCGCGGCCTGGCTGGCAAGGGAAATCAACTTGTCTGTCACTCCTGCCATGGCCGAGAGCACGACCACCACCTGATCACCGGCTTCATGGGCTTTCTGAACCCTGTCGGCGACCCTGGAGATGCGATGGATATCCGCAACAGAGGTGCCGCCGTATTTTTGCACTCTTAAAGGCATAGTCACTCCGGAAATGGGTTTCATTCATAAAATCAACCTGCTTAGCAGATTTCTTCCCCTCTGTCCAGACCCGAACAGGGAAATGATCCGGTTATAATCCGGGTCAAATTCAAACCGGATCTCAAGGTCAAAGGGGAAATCGGTTTCCTGCAGAAATCCCGGCCATTCCACGGCAATGACTGCCTCCTGGTCCAGGATATCCTCAAACCCCAGATAATCCAGTTCATCGGGAGAGCCCAGGCGGTAGAGATCCAGATGGCAGAGCCTGAAGGGATCCGCCGGATATTCATTGATGATATTGTAGCTGGGGCTGGTCACGTAGTACTCTTTTCCCACCCCGAGCCCGGCTGCCATACCCTGGACCAGGGTGGTCTTCCCGGCCCCCAGATCTCCTGACAGGGCAATGGCCAAAGGCTCGGTCACGGCCTTGGCCAGGGCCCGGCCCAGGTCCCGGGTCTCTTTATCGGTTTTGGAGATCAGGCTTGGCATGGCAATTCTTCGTGGATGGCCGAGGGGATGGTTTGGACCAGGTCCGAGGCCAGGAATCCGAATTCCCCCCTGGTTTTGGCAAGGATATCTCCGGCAAGACCGTGGAGATAGACCCCGGCCAAGGCGGCATCTTCCAGGGAAAATCCCTGGGCTGCGAATCCGGCGATCATCCCGGTGAGAACGTCTCCCATTCCCCCCGAGGCCATGCCCGGATTTCCCGTGGGATTGATAAAGACCCGGCCGTCGGGCAGGGCGATGAGGGTCTGGGCCCCCTTGAGAACCAGGATGACCTGATACTCCTTTGCAAACTTTCCGGCCATGCCCGGACGGTCTTCCTGGATCCGGGCCGGGGTCGTGGCGCCAAGCCTTGCCATCTCCCCCGGGTGGGGGGTGAGAACCACCGGGGCCCGGGCAGACTTGAGGATGTCCGGGCGGTCTGCGATGCTGTTGAGCCCGTCCGCATCGATGACCATGGGAATCTCAATCTCTTTTATGAGCTCACAAACCAGTTTTTTTGTCTCTTCATGGGTTCCGATTCCAGGTCCCAGGGCCAGGGCCTGGCGCCCGTCCGCCAGGCCGAGGACCGCTTTTTTCGCGGCCAGGGACAAACTGCCTTTTTTTGTTTCGGCCAGGGGGAAGGTCATGGGCTCAATGACCTGGGGCTCCAGGACCGAATTAAGGCTTTGGGGAAGGCCCAGGGTGACCAGGCCGGCCCCGCTTCTCATGGCGGCATTGGCGCACAGGGCCGCAGCCCCGGTTTTGCCCGGGGAACCGGCCAGGACCAGTACATGGCCGAAACTGCCCTTGTGGCTGTCAAATGGCCGGGGGGGAAACAGAGGGGTTATATCCCCGGCCTGGACCAGGTTGAGGCGGATATCTTCCTTGGCCGCCACAAATCCGGGGATACCGATGTCGATGATTTCAAGATCCCCTGTGTATTCATTGCCCGGATAGAGAAAGTGGCCGGCCTTGGCATGGGCAAAGGTGGCCGTGGCAGAGGCTCTTACAGCAATACCCAGGGGCCGGCCCGTATCTGAATTGAGACCTGAAGGGATGTCCACACTGAACACGGGCCGGCCCGTATGGTTGATCATCTGGATCACATCCCTGAAAAATCCCCTGACCTCGGAGTTGAGGCCGGTGCCGAAGATGGCGTCGACAAAGATATCCTGGTGCAGGAATCGAGCCCTGTTTTTTTCAAGGGTATCTGAATCCGGGATTTCGATTATTTTTGAATTTTTGTGATGGCTCAGGAATTCTTTTGCCAGAAGACAGTTGGCCCTGGCATCTCCCTTTACCCTGTCCCGGGTGGACAGCAGGAACAGGGTGACCGGAATCCCCATGTCCATGAGATACCGGGCAATGACAAATCCGTCTCCCCCGTTGTTTCCCCGGCCCGCCACCACGCAGACCCGTGTGGATTCATCCGGGTCAAACCTTCGGACCAGCATGTCAAAGGCCCCTTTTCCGGCATTTTCCATGAGCACCTGGCCGGGAAGACCAAGACTGTTGATGGTGAAGCTGTCCATGTTCTGCATCTGGCTGGCTGTTACAAGAAGCATGTGTTTCTCCTGTTTTGATTCATGGCCTGTATCTATCGTATGATGGAAAACCCCAGTCTGATAATCTCTTCTTTTTCCGTATAATCGATCAGGCGTTCTGCATATCCGTTAAAATACTGGAGATGAAGAAAAAAATTAAACCGGTCTCCCAGGATCTTTGTCAAAGGATAGCTCAGGTCTGCCTGGAAACTGGGGCCTTTTTCCGCCCAGCAGGTGCGGGTATCCAGGACAAAGCTGTCCGGGTTTCCCAGGGCCAGGCCGAGACCTGCGTATCCCCGGTAATCGGCCAGATCCGGGTTATTCTCTTCATTATCAATATAGGTCCATACCCGTGGCGCAAACTTCATGTAAAGGTGGTTTCCAAGGCTGAGGGCCATGACGGGCTCAATATAGACTGTATTGGTGCTCCTGGAGATACTCCCGCCCTGGCCGTTGGATTCGTGCCTGGCACCGATCTTCATGCCAAAGCCTTTGACCCGGGACAGGCCCAGATCAATTTTAGGGAAGAGATAGAACAATTCAGGCTTGTAACTGGTGTCGTCAAAGGGTTTTGAATTTGAATTCAGATCCCAGTATGAGGTCTGGGTATAGGCCAGGTAAAAATCATCCAGCCATGAAAAAAGCCTGTTTTCATCGGATGAATCAAAAAGCCGGTATTTGAAGCTGAGCTGGAACTTGCTTTTTTCTATACCCGGATCGGCTCCCAATAGGAAATAGGTGGGTTCATAGGAGGACAGGTGTTTTATAAAGGGCTGGAATATCGATTCCCGGGCATCCAGGGCAATCTGTCCCTCGTATTCTTCCAGGGGCAAAGGCCGGGCCCGGAACCAGACTTTTCCTGCATCTGCCCCCTCCAGGGCCAGGGTGATATTCCCGTCCATATCCTGGGGCAGAAGAAAAGAATACTCATATTTTGCATAGGCATTGGCCGGGATACTGACCGGCTCTTCCAGAGGATGATCCCGGATCACGGCTTCCAGGGTCAGGTCTTTTTTCAGCCGGGTCAGTTTTATCTTTATCCGGTTGAACTCCCGGGTGGTCAGGACATCCCTGCCGGGATTGTGGATAAAGAGGGTGAAACCCGTTCCTTGTCCGGCCCTGACCTCTCCCTGGGGGGGAACAATAAACATCCTCAGTGGCTGTGCCCACACCCGGGGACAGAGGGAAAAGACCAGGCCGGCTATCAGCAGGATGATGCGAATTCTTCTGCCTCGGATGTTCATGCCTGACCTTCCATGACCTGCCTGTGCCGGAAACAGGAGGTGAGGTGATCGTTGACCATGCCCGTGGCCTGCATATGGGCATAGATAATGGTGGATCCGGTAAACTTGAATCCCCTCTGTTTCAGGTCCTTGGAAAAGGCATCCGATTCTTTGGATGTGGCCGGGACCTGGTCAGGGCTCTGCCAACCATTCTGGATCGGCCGGCCCTCCACAAATCTCCATGCGTACCGGTCAAAGGAACCGAACTCCTCCTGAATATCGAGAAAAGCCCGGGCATTGGTCACGGCGGCGTTGATTTTCAGTTTGTTCCGGATGATCCCGGGATCCTGGAGCAGGCCCTCTATCTTTTTGGGAGTGAACCGGGCCACTTTTTCAGGATCAAATCCGGCAAAGGCTTTTTCGTATCCCCGGCGGCGCTTGAGGATGGTCAGCCAGGAGAGTCCGGCCTGGGCCCCTTCCAGGATAAGAAATTCAAAGAGCTTTTGATCCCCATGGACCGGAACCCCCCATTCTTTGTCATGGTACTCCATATAGAGCGGGTCGTTCAAACACCATCCGCATCTTTTTATTTCAGAATTTTTCATTTTCTTTTGACTCTTGTATTGCAGAACTCTTTAATTATTAACCCTGTATTATAATATTCAATCAGATCAAGGCAATACCAAAAGAGATTCTTTCAAAGATAAGATGAATGTGGTATCAAGATCACTTAAACTAAAAAAATGGACAGCGCGGACAGATATGATGAAAACGGACATGAGGATCGGGTTTGGAGCGGATGTGCACCAGCTGGTTTCCGGGCGGGAGCTGATCCTGGGCGGGGAAAAGATCGAGTATGATCGTGGCCTGAAAGGCCATTCCGATGCCGATGTGCTTATCCATGCCCTGTGCGATGCGGTTCTGGGGGCAGGCGGTCTGGGGGATATCGGGGAACATTTCCCGGATACAGATCCCCGATACAGGGGGATTTCAAGTCTTATCCTCCTTAAAAAATGTGCAGACCTGATCCGGGAAAAAGGGTATGAGATTTCTAATGCAGACTGCGTGATATTTGCCCAGGCGCCCCGGATGGGGCCCCACAAGAAAAAGATGGAAGAGAACATGGCCGGGGTTCTGGCCCTGGACCCGGACCGGGTGAATGTCAAGGCAACCACCACGGAGGGCCTTGGATTTGCCGGCAGGGGAGAGGGGATTGCCGCCCAGTGCACGGTATTGATTAAATCTATTTCAGGATGAAGATAAAATGAGTTTAAAGATATACAATACATTGTCAGGAAAAAAAGAGGATTTTATTCCCATTGAAGAGGGAAAGGTCAGCATGTACGTGTGCGGCCCCACAGTATACGATACCAGCCACATCGGCCATGCCCGGTCCGTGGTGGTCTTTGACATGGTGTTTCGCTGGCTGACCCGGCTGGAGTATGAGGTCACTTATGTCAGGAATTTCACGGATGTGGATGACAAGATCATTAAAAAATCCAATGAAACCGGGGAATCCTGCACCGCCATAACGGAAAAGTACATTGACGAGTTCCACAATGAAATGGATGCCCTCAACGTGCTCAGGCCCACCATGGAGCCCAAGGCCACCGAGCATATCAACCACATCATCGATTTCATCGGCAAACTCATCGATAAGGGAAAGGCCTATCCCGTGGAGGGCGGGGATGTCTATTTTTCCATTGATTCCTTCAAGGAATACGGGAAATTGTCCGGCCGGAACCCCGACGACATGAGGGCAGGGGCCAGGATTGCCGTGGACGAGAAAAAGCGCAGTCCCCTGGATTTTACCCTGTGGAAACCGGCCAAGCCCGGAGAGCCATCCTGGGAGAGTCCCTGGGGAAAGGGCCGTCCCGGGTGGCACATTGAATGCTCTGCCATGAGCGCCGAGTACCTGGGCCGGGGATTTGACATCCACGGCGGCGGCAAGGACCTGATCTTTCCCCACCATGAGAATGAGATTGCCCAGAGCGAGGCCCTGTTCGGGGGGCGATTCGTAAAATACTGGATCCATAACGGGTTTGTGGACATCAATAATGAGAAGATGTCCAAATCCCTGGGAAATTTCACCATGATCAAGGAGGTCCTGGCAGACCATTCCCCGGAGGTGATCCGGCTTTTTCTTTTGTCAAAGCAGTACAGGAGCCCCATCGACTACAGCGAGGACTCCATGAAAGAAGTTTCCCAGGGGCTGGACCGGGTCTATGCCTTCCTGGAGAGACTGGATAATGCCGGGATTCAAGGGGAAACCAAAGACCGGGGCCCCCTCTGGGAAGATTTTTCCCAGGCCATGAACGATGATTTCAACTCGGCCAGGGCCCTGGCCGCTGTATTCGAAGCCGTGAAAAAGGGGAACAAACTCCTGGATCAGACCAATGATGCCCCCGATGCAGACATGAAAAAAGATCTGGAAAGGGTTTACGCCGACGTGAAATCCCTGTCCGGGGTCCTGGGCATATTCCAGGAAGATCCCAAAGACTGGTTCCGGACCAAAAAAGACAAGGGCATGTCGGACAAGGCCATAGATCCGGCTGAAGTGGACGGACTGATCCAGGAACGGGCCGATGCCCGGAAATCAAAGGATTTCGCCCGGGCCGATGAGATCCGGGACCAGCTCCAGGCCATGAATATTGTTCTGGAGGACGGGCCAGGCGGGACGACCTGGCGGTTTGAGTAACAAAGATTGACGATCCAATCATCAGCTCCCGTCCCAGGGAGCTGATGAAGCTGAAAAATCCGTGATTTATTCCGTCCTGGAACCCCGCCCTTTAAGCCGCTCCAACCATTTGCCTCCCCCGGCCCGATCTGGCCCGGTCTGCCATGGGGTTGGATTCTGAAAAGCAATTCACCAATGTATTATACTCCTTATCCTTCAGCAGAAAGGAAAAACCTTAAGATATCGTGGCCAAAGCGAGGTCAAAAATCTGAACTTTGATACCATTGGTGTACAGTTTTTCGACAACTTTTTCAGAACAGAGGATAATAATAGACAACCCGTTTCATTTCGGTAATACTGAATCCCTCCATGGAACAAAAAATTCAAAAGAAGAACCAGGTGGAAATGATGGAAAAATTACTCTTGGTAGAGGATCACGCCATATTTGGGAAAATGACTCGAACAATACTTGAAAAAGAATTCGCCTGGCCGGTGACTTGGACCCAATCACTGTCTGAGACAGTCGCCTTGCTGGAAAAATCTACCGATCATTTTACCGCCGCAGTGTTGGATTTTGATTTGCCGGATGCAATGAAGGGAGAAATTATTGATGCTGTCGTAAAAGAGGGCATTCCATCAATCATTTTCACAGCAAGTATTGGTGACGGTATCCGTGAATATGTCTGGTCAAAAAAAGTTGTGGACTATATTTTTAAGGACGATCCCAACTGTCTGGATTATCTTGTGTCTTCAATTCGGAAACTGATAACGAACCAGGAAAAAATAATATTATTAGTGGATGATTCTTCGTTTTTCAGAAAAGCGCTTTCAGATCTTTTGCAGGTTCAGCAATATCAGTTAATCACAGCCAGTACCCCAGCCAAAGCCCTGAAAGCTCTAAAGAATTATCCCGATATCCAGTTGGTATTGACGGATTTTAACATGCCGGAGATGGATGGATGTCAGCTTTGTAAGGTAATCCGAAAAACAAAAAAAAAGGATGATCTTGCAATCATCGGGATTTCAGCTGAAGGAGACAAGACAATGGCGGCCCGATTTTTAAAAAGCGGCGCCAATGATTTCATTGTTAAGCAATCTTTCATCACAGAAGAATTTTATTGCAGGATCAATCAATGCCTTGAAAACATTGACCTTATACGCCAGGCAAAACTGGCAGCCATCAGTGATTTTTTAACGGGACTTTACAATCGAAGGTATTTTTTTGAACAGGGGGAAGTCGTGTTCCGTGAAGCCAAAAAAGCTTCTCTCCCTCTTGGTTGTGCCATGATTGATATAGATCTTTTTAAACAGGTGAATGATACTTATGGACACGGTGTGGGGGATCAGGTTCTACAGGCTTTATCTAAAATTCTAAAAGCATTTGTCAAAAAAAACGAATTGCTGGCAAGATTAGGTGGAGAAGAATTCTGTATCCTGGTTCCGGCGGACCCAAAGGGCGTATCCGATAAATCCGAAAGCGTATTGGATGATCTTGAAGCAAGATTCAACCAACTCCGTTCAGACATAGAAAATACAAAATTTTTTCATGGAGAACGTAGGCAATTACTCCAAATTACGGTAAGTATCGGTATTTCACATCAAACAGATCAGGACTTTTCACATTTGCTGAAAACAGCAGACCAGAAATTGTATGAAGCAAAAGAAAATGGACGAAACCAGGTGGTTTTGGCAACTGATGAATACCACCAGTGAACTGGTGGTATTCATTTGGGGCACTGTTTTTCGTACCATAAAGAAGCTTCCTCAAGGTCAGCCTCGGCTTCTGTCCGAATATGAACAGGAAAACTCACAGACGCTTTCGAATATCTGCGATCACATCATTGGCAAGACGCCCTTTAAGGCCATCTGCTTTATATTCGGCAAGCCTTCCGTCAAGTTCCGCCCGCTTTTTTGATAACGCAGCGCTTATTTCTTTTTCGGCTGATTTTTTCTGGGAGGATGCTTTTTGGCCAGTTTGGCCCAGGCATCCCGCAAGGTGACCGTCCGGTTAAACACCGGGGCGTCCTTTGAACCTTCCTTTGAATCCAGGCAGAAATATCCCAGGCGCTCAAACTGAAAGACCTTTTCAGGCTCAGCCTGTTCCAGGCTTTTCTCCAGCTTGCATCCTGTAAGGATCTCAAGGGAGTCCGGGTTCAGGTTCTCAATGAAATCCCGGCCGCCTTCTTCAGGATTTTCATCCTTGAAAAGCCGGTCATAGAGGCGGACTTCCGCCTCCATGCAGTCCCGTGCATTGACCCAGTGAATGGTGCCCTTGACCTTTCTTCCGTCCGGGGCATTGCCTCCCCGGGTCTCAGGGTCATAGGTGCAGATCAGTTCAATCACTTTTCCGGTCTCATCCTTGATTACATCCCTGCAGGTGATGAAATAGGCATATCTTAACCGGACTTCCCGTCCTGGTCCCAGGCGGAAGAATTTTTTCGGGGGATCTTCCATGAAATCGTCCTGCTCCACATAGATCTCTTTTGAAAAACTGATGTTCCGCTTTCCCATCTCCGGCTTCTGGGGATGGTTCAGGGCTTCCAGGGTTTCGGTCTGATCTTCGGGATAGTTTTCAATGGTGACCTTCAAGGGGCGGATCACTCCCATGACCCGGGGCGAGGTTTCATTGAGATCGTCCCGGAGGCAGGATTCCAGCAGGCCCATGTCAATGCGGCTGTCTTTTTTGGAGACCCCGATGATGTCGCAGAAGTTCCGGATGGATGCCGGGGTATACCCCCTCCTGCGCATGCCTTCCAGGGTGGGGAGCCTGGGATCGTCCCATCCGTTTACATGGTCCTGGTCCACGAGTTGCTGGAGTTTCCGTTTGCTCAAGACCGTATAGTTGATGTTCATCCGGGCAAATTCGATCTGCTGGGGATGGCAGGGGGTGGACAGCTGGTCGATGATCCAGTCGTAAAGGGGACGGTGATCCTCAAACTCCAGGGAGCAAAGGGAGTGGGTAATCCCCTCCAGGGCGTCTGACAGGCAGTGGGTGAAATCGTACATGGGATAGATGCACCATCGATCCCCGGTTCTGGGGTGGGATGCGTTTTTCACCCGGTAAATAATGGGATCCCTCATGTTGATGTTGGGGGATTTCATGTCGATCTTGGCCCTCAGGGTGTGCTCTCCCTCGTCAAATTCCCCGTTTTTCATCCGGGCAAACAGATCCAGGTTTTCTTCAACACTCCTCTCCCTGTAGGGACTGTCTTTCCCCGGTTCGGTCAGGGTGCCCCGGTACTCCCGGATCTCTTCGGCCGTCAGGCTGCAGACATAGGCCTTTCCCTTTTGGATGAGCTCCAGGGCAAATTCATGGAGCCGGTCAAAATAATCCGAAGCAAACAGAGGTTCGCCATATTCAAATCCCAGCCATTTGACGGCAGACTCAATGGAGTCGATGTAGACCTGTTTTTCCTTGGCCGGATTGGAGTCGTCAAACCTTAAATTGCATTGACCGTTGAACTTTCCGGCCATTCCAAAGTTGAGGCAGATGGATTTGGCATGGCCGATGTGAAGATATCCGTTGGGTTCCGGAGGGAATCGGGTGATCACCTTTCCGTGATTCTTGTTTTTGGCAAGGTCCTCCCTGATGATGGATTCGATAAAATGTCCCTTTTTAGTGTCTGCTTCCATTCCCTTTGTTTATCCTTTGATTAAAAATCTGATTTTTGTAAACCTCTTAAATAACATATTCAAAAGGCTTGTAAAAGGGCGAATCAGGACCATTGTTTATTTTTGAAAGGGTGAAACCCCAAAGAAACGGTCCGCCTCCCCGGCTGTTGTCAATACCAGGGGCAGCTTATCTTTTCTAAAAAATTGCTGCCTTCATTCAAGAGAACCCCCAGAAGACTCATGCCGAATATCCCCACAAACATGGTATTGAAATCCATCTGACCCCAGGCATCCATGATCAGATATCCCAGGCCTCTGGTGGTGGCAAAGGACTCGACAAAAAAGAGGACGGCCACACTGACCCCGGAATTTAAGCGGAGGGCCGTAAACCCGTGGGGAAGGGCGGCAGGAAGATATCCCTCCCGGAAGAGCTGCCATTTACCGGCCCCAAGGGACCGGATCGAATCCAGGTGCTGGGGTTGAATCCCCCGGACCCCGTCCCGGGTCGCCACCAATACCTGATACCCGAGGATCAGACTGATGATGAGGATCTTGGAGATATCCCCCAGTCCAAACAACAGCAGGACCACCGGGAGCATGACCACCTTGGGGATGGGATAGGTCATGGAGACAAAAGGGGAGAGGAACTTATCAAATTGAGGGGAGCTGCCCATCCATATCCCTAGGGGAAAGGCAACTCCCCAGCCGATGATCATGGCCGTCACCGCCCGGAACGTACTGGCGGAAAAATGATGCCAGAATTCAGGGGTGATCAGGGCCGACAAAAATGCCTGCACAGCCGTTTCCGGAGCCGGCAGGACATTTTGGGACACCTGGATGGCCAGAACCTTCCAGATCAGGCAGACCACCAGAATCGTAATGGAATAGGGCAGGGCAAAGCGCTTGATGAATTTCACCAGTATTCCCCCAGTTTTTCCCGGATGGACCGGATCAATTCGTAATAAGCACCGGACCGCCGGTATTCAATATCCCCAAACCCCGGGTTATCGAAAATTTCCCGGATGGATGCCGGAGAGCCGGAAAGAATCAGGATGCGCTTTCCCAAAAAAACCGCCTCTTCCACGCTGTGGGTGACCAGAAGATAGGGCACGGATGTGCCAAGCCAGGTGGTGAGCAGGGTGTCCTGGAGATTCTCCCTGGTGATGGCATCCAGGGATGAGAAGGGTTCATCCATGAGCAGCAGGCGGGGTTGGGATGCATAGGCCCTGGCAATGGCAACCCGCTGCTGTTCTCCACCGCTCATGACGGAAGGATAATCCTTTTCCCGGCCTCCCAGTCCGAGTTCAGCCAGAATTTTCCGGGCCCGGGCATTCCTGTCCTTCCTGGAAATCCCCTGTATCTTTAAACCCAGGGCCACATTCTGCAGATTGGTTTTCCAGGGCAGCAGACCAAAATTCTGGAGGATCAGCGCCACATCCGGCATGGGCCTGGATACGGTCCGGTTGTCGATCCGGATCCGGCCGCTTTCACTTTTTTCAAGGCCGCTGATGAGATGGAGCAGGGTGGTCTTGCCGCAGCCGGAAGGTCCGAGGATAACGATTGTTTCCCGGGCATCCAAATGAAAGGAGATGTCCTGTAAGACAATTTTTGAATGAAAAGTCTTGGATATGTGATCAACCTTGAGCATGAAAATTTTGCACTAGAGAATCAGATCCTGATAGGGAATGGGCTCAAGGAGCAGCCCCTTTTTCAACATCCAGTCCTGGACTTGTTTTACTTCTGATTCCGTAGGTATCCGGGGTTCCGGATATCGGTACATGGGAAAATCTCCGGCCAGGTCCCCGGGAATCCGGCAGGTCTTCAGCATGAGGCCGCGGTAGTGATCCGGCTTTTTATTGAGTGCCTTTACCGATCTGGCATAGGCCTTGATAAAAGATTCTGCCAGATGGCGTTTGTTTATGTGCATATTCAAGACGGTCAAAGGCATTTCCAGGCTCTGGTCGGTCACAACAGGTCTGGCTCCCCTGTGCTCGGCAAGAGTGGCCAGGGGCTCGGGCAGGAGTGCTGCATCAATCTCGCCCATCAACAGCATCTGCAGCCGAAGGGACATCCGTTTGATTTCCACTTCTTCCAATTCCATTTCATGGGTCTGGGAAAGCTCTTTTATATGATCCAGCAGGTATTCAATAATGGATGCCTTGGAGATCGCCACCCGGATTCTGCCTTTTTCCCTTTCCAGGGGCAGTTCAGGAGAGAGCATGAGACCGAACATCCTCTGTTTTTTATCGGTTGCGTAGGAAATGGTTAAAAAGCGGATGGGGATCTTATTTTTAGCCAAAAGAAGGGTGGCCGGCATGTCCCCGAAAAAACCGTCCAGCTGGCCGCTCTGCATTGCCGTATTCCTTTCCATGGCACTGGTAAAAGGCACCAGTTCCAAATCGATATTTTCCGCCTTGAAATACCCTTCCGCCACTCCCACCTGGAGGGGCAGGGTGTCGATGACCTGGAGAATGCCCATGCGGAAGGTTTCCGCCCAGACAGCTCCGCCCCAGAAAATGAAAAGCATGGAGAACAATAAGACAAGCCCAATCTGTCTTTTATTTCCAAAGTTTTGTATTCGTTCCACCGATATTCATTCCTCGTATGTTTTTGGAAAAACAACCGCTCAAGACGGCAATCTGATGATATCACTTAACGATGGATCATCTATAACCTAATTTTCTCCATGGGTAAAGTTCGGGGAAGAATATGTGGTTCAGGCAGGTTAAAGCCGAAGTCAAGGGAAATCCGTTCATCTCTTTCAAGGCCAGTTTCCGGTATCTTTCAGGGTCTAACAATTTTTGAAACAAAAATCCGATGGGAATTCTATTCAGGCAGAAACATGAAATTTTAAGGGAAGGTTCAGTAAAATGATACCCCGGAGTTCAATGGCGTTGGATTGACCATGGATAATGCAAACTCTTTGGAGAATCAATATCTGTAAAGATTGATCCGGAGTTGCATCCAATCCTTTTCATATCAGGCAGGGGTATGTCTCATTCGGCGATGCCAGCGAAGCACTTGTGTCCCGGTGACACTTTCCTTTTACAGGGTTTTCTCAAATAAAATTCCATTTTGAGAGAAATTCTAAAACATATTTTGCTTCAAGAAGCTTATATGGCGTTGATCTTATGCCTCTATGTATCAAGAAACAATTCTTATTTCGATTATTCCATAACGCGGCATGTTAATTGCTTTTGAGATTACTAATGCACGAAAGAAGATAGTATTTTCATGTGAACCTTTTAAGGAAATAATTTGAGATGAAAAAATTAATATTCACATACGGGTTGATCTTTTTATTGTTCGGGTATATAGGCGTCGGCTGGGCTTCATATTATTCAGAAGCAGATTCAGGCGACCTTAACGGGCATCCGTTTGATAGTGTCGGTACCTTCGACATCGGTACGAACACGGTGACAGGATCCATCTACCTGGATCCCTCCCCCAGTTCAGATTATGATAATTTTAATTTTAAGTTGTTATCAGGGTATACAATCACATCAGCGACAATCACCGTCACCGGTCAGTATTGGGATAATAATCCGGGTAACGGGATCGGCGCGAAGGCTCGATGGTATTCTCCTTACTCTGGTATTGAAGGGAATTGGATAGATTTGCTCAATCCATCGCCCCAAAATCTGTTCTTAACCGATACAACGACTCTTTCTGGCGGGTTTTATAGATTGTACCAAGCAGCCACTCACTACCCTGGAGATGGGTGGACCGCTGACTATGTCATAGAGTTCAACGTGGCGGATGCGAATGCCCCGGTGCCCGAGCCTGCCACAATGTTTCTTTTCGGTATCGGCCTTTTGGGTCTTGCGGGAGTCAGCCGGAAAACCTCAGCTGCGCTTAAATAGGTATTAAAAGGAATAGGGCAGGCCTTCAGGCCTGCCCTTATTTTCTATCAATCAGACCAATATCTTCTTCACCCATTCTGCCGAAAACCACATTGCACAGTGAATCTGCACCCTGCTCATAACGCAGGATGAATCCGTTCGTCTCACCACAATTTTATCTGTAATAGCCCTTGGCTTAAAGTTTATTCCCGCGAAGAGAGGGTACTCCCTGAATTTCCTTCAGAATTATTTATGCGACACAGAATCTCGCTAACAATTCGCTGGTATGTTTATTATATAAAGGTGTATAGTGTGCAGCAATAGGATACTATGCCGTGATGAAAGGGAAAATCCAAAAAACATCTTTAATCCGTCTCAACATCTTAAATAGAACTCTTGCTTGAAAGGAAAACGTCATGAAATTTCGTTGTCCGGTCTATACCTGCCAGAAAGTCTCTTTGCTTTTTCTGTTTACCCTGCTGGCTGCCGTTTCGGCCGGCTGCGGCAATGGGGCGTCTAAAAGTTCGGACTTCCCGGATCCGGTCCAGGCCTGTGATCTGTTAACCAAGTCAGAGGTGGAGTCCTTGATCAATGACTCTGTGGATGACCCCCGTAAAACCTTTAAGGAGCAAAAGAATCCCAGGCACTGGATGTCCACTTGCAATTACTTTTCAAAGGAAAAAAACATCAGCATCGGGCTCATGATCATCCCCCATGGCCGCAAAGGAAGCGCTGCCGAGGTTTATACCCGGCATGAGGCGGAATTGAAAAAGAATCTGGGGGAAAATTACAGAATGGAACCTGTAGCCGGGGTGGGGGAGAAGGCCGGCTGGGACGAAGAAACCAAACAACTGACCATTTTTCAGGGACCGTATATGCTGCTTCTGACCGGCGGAAGCCCTGATATTTCAGTCGATGATGCTTTGAGTCTTAACAAGCAGCTTGCGGAAAAGGTTTTGGCAAAACTTCCGAAATAAACGGTTCGCCTCCCAGCGATGTTGACTGGAAAGCCGTGCACGCAAGGAAGAGGGCAGGGGGTTGTGGGGCAAAATCCCCCTGATGTCTCCGCTGAAGTCCCTGCAGCCTTTGCACCGGACATATGCGCGTTTGTCCTGAACAAACGAAACAATTGACTGAACTGGGTCAAATCGATATGGTGTTCCCCAAAAAACAGATACCCTTAAAAACGGATAAAAAGTGAACCCAAAAAAAGAATTCAAGGCGGCAGTGGTCCAGTTTGACATTGTCAACGGGCAGATTGAGGCCAACATGGGAAAGGCCTTGGAGATCCTGGGCGGATTGTCAAAAGTTTCCCTTGCCGTTCTGCCGGAGCTTTTTGCCTCCGGATTTGACAATGAGCATATCAAAGAGCATGCCCGGCATACGCCGAAGATCCTGGACCGGCTTTCGGCTGTGGCCCTGGAAAAGAACATGGCCCTTGCCGGATCTTTGCCCGAAGACCATGAAGGGAAGATCTTCAATACCCTTTATTTCATAGACAGGGACGGAAAGGTCAAGGGCGCCTATCGCAAGCTTCATCTTTTTCCTTTGACCCTGGAGCACGAGTATTACGGCGCAGGTGACCAGGTTATGATTGTAGATACAACTATCGGAAGGGTGGGGCTCATGATCTGCTATGATTTAAGATTCCCGGAGCAGGCCAGAAAGATCTTTTTGGAAGATGCCCAAATGATACTGGTCTCGGCCCAGTGGCCGGCGCCCAGGATTGCCCAGTGGGAGATCCTGGCCCGGGCAAGGGCCGTGGAAAATCAGCTTTTTATGGTCTGCTCCAACCGGACCGGAACAGACCGGGAATTGAATTTTTCCGGGAACTCTTTGATCGTAGATCCCATGGGAAAGGTCCTGGCCCGGGCAGAGGAATCCCGATCCTCCATGACTGCCGTGATCAATATGGAAGAGGCGGACAGGGCCGGGCGTCTGATTCCCTGCAGAGAAGACCGGAGGGGGGATATCTATGGATAAGATCCTCCCCCTGGAAGAGATCCGATCCCTGGCCCGGGAGTATAGAAAGGCAGGGAAAACCATTGTCTTTACCAACGGCTGCTTTGATATCCTCCATGCCGGCCATGTGAGCTATCTGACCCTGGCTGCGGCTTTGGGGGATGTCCTGGTCCTGGGGCTCAATTCAGATTCCTCCGTGAAAAAGATAAAAGGGGAGAAGCGGCCCGTGATCGGTCAGGACCACCGGGCCCGGGTGGTGGCAGGCCTTGGGGCCGTAGCCCATGTGGTCCTGTTTGACGAGCCCGACCCGGAGAACTTGATCCAGGCGGTCTGCCCCCACATCCTGGTCAAGGGGGCGGACTGGTCCGAAGATCAGATTATCGGGGCTGATTTTGTCAAACAGCACGGCGGCCGGGTGGAGCGGGTGGTGCTGGAACCGGATATCTCCACTACCAAAATCATTGAACGGATTGTAAGGCTTTACCATGAATGAGGCGGAAGGATATGAATTTTCCCATATCCGGGAGGCCAAGGGCGTGGTTCACAGGGTCTTCTCCCGGCGGGGAGGGGCCAGCAAGGAACCCTATGATTCCCTGAATGTGGGAAAAAACAACGGGGATGATCCCCTGGCGGTCCGGGAGAATAGGCAGCGGATTCTCAAGAGTCTTGGCATGAAAAAGGCCGTTTATCTGAACCAGGTTCATGGATCCGACATCCTGGTATTGAAAAATGGGGATCCGGCAGATAAGGATCTTAAAACCGGCCTGACCGCCGACGGGGTGGTGACCGATATCCCGGGGCTGGCCCTGGTGATCCAGGTGGCCGACTGCCAGGCAGTCCTGTTGTACGATCCTGAGAACCGGGTGATCGCCAATGTCCATTCCGGCTGGCGGGGGAGTATCCAAAACATCATCGGCAGATGCGTTGACCTCATGGCAGGGGAGTTCGGGTCTGACCCGGGAAAACTCCTGGCCGGGATCTCCCCCTCCCTGGGTCCCTGCTGTGCCGAATTTATCCACTATAAGGATGAGATCCCAAAACCCCTGTGGAAATACAAAATCCCGGGCAGGAATTATTTTGATTTCTGGACTCTTTCCCGGGAACAGCTCATGGAAAAGGGGATTTTGGAAACCCGGATAGAAAATATGGCTCTGTGTACCCGGTGCCGTACGGACCGTTTTTTTTCATACCGGGCCCATCCGGTCACCGGGCGCTTTGCCTGTGCTGCCGCACTGATCTAAGCCCCGGGAATGAAAAGGGATAATCCCCGGATTGTCAGGGGGATGGCTCCGTAAAAAAGGCTGGGTTTCTGCCCTGGATTTTAATCATTTTGTACATTGACTTAGCCTGGAGCATATGATATTTGCTCAATGAGATTTGATCTTTGAAAGCCGAAAAGAGCGCAGAAAGGCGGGAAATGAAAAAAGAAACCGGTCAGACAATCAGGGAACTGGGGTATTTTGCCAGTCTGGGATTATCTGTGGCCCTTTCGATTTTCATGGGCCTTGGCCTGGGGCTCTGGCTTGACAAGAAATTCGGTACAGACCCTGTCCTGATGTTCGTGGGCCTGGCATTAGGAATTGCCGCAGGTTTCACCAATATCATCCGGGCCGGGAAAAAAGGGAAAAGATATTAATGCAGGAACTTTCACGACTGGTTGATTTTGTCACAAAGTCGAACTGGCTGATTCTGGCAATGGCGGCATGTGTGTCCCTGGCCGTGGCCAGTCACGAAGTCTACCTGGGGGTGATCTCCGGGGGACTCATCGTGGCCGTGAATTTCCATGTTTTGAAAAGGACCATTAAAAACAGTCTTTCCCCTGAACGGGTATCGGAAAAAGGATCCTCCCTTCTGGGAAACTTACTGGTAAAGTACTATATCAGATTTGTGATCAGCGGGATCCTGATTTTTCTGCTGATATCAAACCATATTGTTCATCCCCTGGGGCTTCTGGCTGGGCTTTCAGTGGTTGTTGCAAGCATATTTCTGGCGACCATGCTTGTGTTGACTAAGATTTTATTCAAGGAGGCGGTATAAGGTGGAACATCCGTATTTAATTCTCACTTCGTTGTTTGGAATGTTTGGTATGGAAGAGTGGGCAGCCCACTATTCCCATGTGACCTACATGTGGCTTGCCATGATCTTTCTTATTGTTTTCGGGTGGCTGGCAGGAAAGAGCGTTTCCCTGGTGCCCAAGGCGGGACAGAATGTCTTTGAGGTTCTGATTTCCGGGCTTGAGGAGTTCACGGTCAGCATCACCGGCGAAGAGGGGAGAAAATCCTTTCCCCTGGTTCTGACCATCTTTTTATTCGTCCTTGTAGGCAATCTCATGGGGCTGGTTCCGGCATTTTTCCCGCCCACAGCATCCATCAACACCACCCTGGCCATCGCCCTTATTGCGGTTCTGTGGAGCCATGTGGTCGGTGTCCAGCGGCACGGGATTAAGTATATCAAGCATTTTCTGGGGCCGGTTCCGGCCATGATCCCCCTGTTCCTGCCCATTGAAATCATCGGCCATTCCGCCCGGGTTCTGTCCCTGACCTTCCGTCTTTTCGGAAACATGGCCGGTCATGAGCTGGTGGTGGGCATCCTTCTGGGGCTGGGCGGCATGTTTCTGGCCCCCCTCCCGGTCATGGCCCTGGGTGCCTTTGTGGCCCTGGTCCAGGCCTTTGTGTTCTACCTCCTCTCCACCATGTATATTGCCGGTGCCATTGAGGAGGCCCATTAATTCAGGCGTTTTACGGGAACTGGAAGAAGCCCGTTATTTTTTATATTAATACTTTAATGTTTAAGGAGTAAAACATGGAATTTCTAGTTGGTAGTGTATGGGCAGCAGGGCTTGCAATCGGTATTGCCGCATTTGGTTGCGGCATTGGTCAGGGTCTGGGCCTTTCCGGCGCAATGAGCGGTATCTCAAGAAACCCCGAAGCAGCCGGTAAAATCCAGGTCAACATGCTCATCGGTCTGGCCATGATCGAATCTCTCTGTATCTATGCACTGGTTGTCGCCCTGATCCTCATGTATGCACATCCCGCGCTCAAAGGCGCCATTGCTGCAATGGGCGGACATTAATTCTGAAAGTTTGAAATGATGAAAGGGTGCAGGGCCTCGGGCCTTGCACCCTTTTTTTATCCGTCATTCCTGTCTCCTTTCCCCTTGGGGAGGGGTCCCCTCCATGTTTCTCTTGCCTGAAACCCACATTGCTGTTATATTTTTCCACATTCTGGTGTGCCAGGCCAAGGGCCTGCGCATTATCCGGCCATATATCTTTATTTGGAAGGTGAACCATGAAAGATGAATCCATTAAAATTCAACCGGTCTCCGAAAACTCGGAAGCCCGGGTCCGCAGGCAGTTTCGAGTCCCTGTGCTGGTGGAGGATGAGGCTGTCCTGGTATCAGGGGATACCCGGTACCCCGTTGTTGAAATCAGCCTGGAAGGGATCAGTGTCCGTATCCGGGAAGGGATGTCCTTTAATGAGGATGAAGAACTGGACGGCTGCCGCCTGATTCTTGGAAATATGAAATTTTCAGGCCTGAACGGGAAAGTTGTTCACTGCTCCTTTGACGCAGAGGGGTTCTGGAGGTGCGGAATCAAATGGGTTGAAATGAGTGACCGGGAAAAAGAGCAGATGGAAGGAATCCTGGGGCAGATGAAGGACATGGCCCTTAAGAAGAATGACCGTGATACGGGTGCAAAATAAGGGCATGGAGACCATGAACGAAAAAAAAGATATAATGGGTAAAATTCTTGGGGCCGATGACAAGGAATTCGCCGCCAAAACCCGTGAACTTGACTGCCTGATCTATCGAAGCGGCACAGGAGGCAAGGAAGAGGGGGAGGAAAACCTGGACATCGGAATCGAGGGTATGACGGAAAAATCCTGGAAGATATCAAAGGAGAATGTTTCCGTTGAGGTATGGGAAGGCAAGGCCAAGATCAGGCTGAAGGTGGGGACCGGAAAGTACAAGACCATGTCCATGAAGCGAATTGCCAGTATTGCTGTGGATGCCATTCTTGAGGAATTGAAAAGGGAGGATCAGGAAAAATGATCATTGTCTGTCCCAAATGTGCCAGAAAACATAAGGTAAATCCCGATATCATCAAATCCCACACGGGTTCAGGAAAAAAAATCAGCGCCACCTGCCGCTCCTGCAGCCACAGGTTTCCCATTTTATTGGATCAGGTCATGGATACGGCCGAGGCTACCCGGGAAGACCATCGTCCCGTTGCCCGGAAAATCTGTGTGACTCTCAGTAAGGGCGGTGTGGGAAAAACGACCACATCTGTCAACCTCTGTGTGGGGCTTGCTTTGGCAGGCTACAAGGTTCTGCTGGTGGATACGGATACCCAGGGACAGTCTTCCTATATCCTCGGCAAGAAGCCCTCGGCCGGACTGACAGAGCTTCTGACAAAGGAACTGACTCCGGAGGAGTGCATCGTCTCCGCCCGGAAAAACCTCTGGCTTTTGAGCGGGGGCAAATCCCTTGCCGGTGTCAAACGGATCATAGACCGGAAGAGTTTTGGCGCGGAATGGACCCTGGCAGAGGCCTTAAAACCACTGGAACGCAGGTTTGATTATATTATCATCGACACCTCGCCCGGTTGGGACCAGCTCATCGTAAATGTTCTTTTTTATGCCACCGAAGTCCTGGTTCCGGTAGCCCTGGAGGTCATGCCCCTCCACGGCCTGTCCGAGTTCATGAAAAGTCTGGGCTCCATTCAGAAATATCGCAAGGAAATTGAACTCAAATATATTGTTCCCACCTTTCTCGACACCCGGATAAAAGGGCCTGAGTCTTTGTATTCCCAGCTCAAAAGGCTTTACCCTGAATACGTTACCACCCCCATCCGGTACAGTGAAAGCCTTTCCGAGGCGCCTTCCTTTGGCAAGTCCATCTTTGAATTTGCCCCGGGATCCAATGCTTCGGCCGATTACAGGGAGCTGGTGAGAAAGGTCAGCCTCAATGAGAATGCCCTTGCCTGATAAAAAAAATCGGACATGCGGTTTCATCGGAAAGTAAAAATATGGGTTTAAGATCACGCATCATCGCGGTCGTCGTTTTCGCCTGCACAGTCATCAATCTCTTTCTCTGTTTTTATTTCACGGAACAGATCAGCAAGCTGGAACTCAAGAGCCTCAGGACAAAAATCGACAAAGCCGCCTATATGATGAAGCTGGTCAATGCCAGACCCCTCTACAATGTGGACAAGGAAACCCTTAAGTTCAACATGGAGACTTTTTTTGATGATGAAAATATGAAATCCATTGCCGTTGCGGAATCGGATATCGGAATCGACATCCGTCTTGAGCGGGAATTGGGACCCGGCGGCATGGACATTGAAAAGAGTTTTTATATCTACTATAAGGGGCTGAAACTGGGCAAGATGCTGGTGGTCTATTCCACCAGTCTCATTGAAAAGAAAATGACCCAGTTCCGCATGCAGATGCTCTTATTTACCTTTACGGTGACCGTGGTTCTGGTCTTTATCCTGGTTTTTCTGATCAACCGGTTGATGCAGCCCGTGATCCGGCTCACCGATGCCGCGTCGGAAATCGCCGCGGGAAACCTTGAAAAGGAAATCGACCAGGACGGGGTCGGGGAAGTAGGGGAACTGGCCAGGAATTTTGCCGCCATGCAGGGAGCCATCAAGGAAAAAATCACAGACCTGGCCCTGACCAACAAAGACCTGGAAGAGGAAATCCGGCAAAAGGAAATCAACGAGAAAAAGATCCTTCGCCAGAGCAAGGTGATTTCTTCGGTCAACACATTTTTCCAGAAATCCATGCTCGCGGAAACCTACACCCAGATCGCCCGCCTTTTTATTCCCATTGCCCTGGAAGTGGTCCCCTCCAGGTACTGTTTTGTGGGGGAAACCCGGAAAGACGACCCAAAGAGAATGGTTATTCTGGCCACTTCGGAGAATGTATTAAAAGAGCGGGCAATCGCGGATATGGAAACCTGGGAGATCCAAGTGACCGGCGCCCTGGGCCGGGTAATCAAGGAAAACATCCCGGTGATTGCCAATGATCCTTCCTCCCATCCTGATTTTATCAAGCTGCCCCGGAATCATGTGCCCCTGGAGTCCTTCATGGGGGTTCCCATCCGGCTGGGATCTGAAATCAAGGGAATTCTGGCCTTTGCCGGAAAGGAAAACGGTTATGATTCCGAAGATCGGGAAGCCGGCCTGATGCTGGCTCTGGCCCTGGGAGAGGCCTTGAACTTACGGCAGCAGGAGGATGAAAAAGCCAGGCTCGAAAAGATGATGGTCCAGTCGGAGAAAATGGTCTCTTTGGGGGGGCTTGCCGCAGGCATGGCCCATGAGATCAACAATCCCCTGGCCGGCATTCTCCAGAATGCCCAGGTCATTGAAAACCGCCTAAAAACCCCTCTTCCCGCCAATATCAAGGCGGCCGAAGAGACCGGGATCGACCTGGACAGACTCGCCGTCTACCTGGAGAAGCGAAATGTCTACACCATGCTGGAATCGATCATGGCCGCCGGAAAACGGGCCGCGGGCATTGTTTCCAATATGCTCTCCTTTTCCCGGAAAAGCGGCTCCGGATTTATGCCCGAGGATATCTGTGAACTCTTGGACAAGACATTGGAGCTTGCCAGCAGTGATTATAATTTAAAGACCAAATTTGATTTTAAAAAGATAAACGTCACAAAAGAGTATGATCCCGGGGTGCCCAGGCCGAAGATCAAGGCCAGTGAAATCCAGCAGGTATTTTTCAATATCCTCTCCAACGGAGCCCAGGCCATGATGACGGGTGCAGGCGTTGAAAATCCGCTTTTTTTTCTTGCAGTGTTCCCGGACCGGGACAGAACCCGGGATCTGGTCTGCATTAAAATCCGGGACAATGGGCCGGGCATGGAAAAGGAGATCCGCCAGAGGATATTTGACCCGTTTTTTACCACAAAAGAGGTGGGGGAGGGAACCGGCCTGGGACTGGCCGTGTCCTATTTTATCATCACGGAAAGCCACAACGGAAGCATAGAGGTGGAATCCGGTCCCGGCAAAGGCACCTGCTTTACCATCAAGCTGCCCGTGGATTCTCCCGGGTAAATTCCCTCACAGAGACGATGTTTGGGTTCTTCATGAAGATAACACCGTCCCTGTGGCGATGGGCTTACAGCTTACAGATGGCCTCTCCGTCAACAACCTTGATTTTGTTCTCGGCCAAAATGGTAAGGGCCCTTTGGGGGTCATCAAACCGGAATATCATGATGGCGTTCTGGCACTTGGGATTGGCAAATGCGTACATATACTCCACATTGACCTCCTGGGCACACAGGGGGTCCAATACCCGGTTCAGACCGCCGGGCTCATCTTTTACCTCAACGGCCAGGACCTTGGTTTTGCCTACGGTGAAACCTTCTTTTTTCAGGGCCGTTTCAGCCGTGTCATTGTTATCGACGATGAGGCGCAATACCCCGAAGTCAGTGGTGTCGGCCAGGGACAGGGCCCTGATGTTCACCCGGGCATCCCTGAGGATGGCCGTGACCTCTGCCAGTCTTCCTTCCTTGTTCTCGATGAATACGGATATCTGTTCGGAAAGCATGGAATCTCCTATATTTTAGATGGTGGATTTTAGATTGGAGATGATCTCCGGATCTAAAATTAAAAATCCCGGTTCATAAATTCCCTGACGATTAGATTACTCTTTTGTCAATTACCCTTACGGCCTTGCCCTGGCTCCGCTGGATGGTTTTGGGTTCCACAAGGAGGACCCTGGCGGAAACCCCCAGGTACTCCTTGATATCCTTTGATATCTTTGTCTCCATGGCCTGGAGTCCCTTGATGTCGTCGCTGAACAGTTCTTCATCAATTTCAACCTTTACGGTCAGGGTATCCAGGTTTTCCTTGCGGTCCACCTCCAGCTGGTAATGGGGGAGGATCTGCTTGGTTTCCATGAGTACGCTTTCAATCTGGGAGGGGAATACATTGACGCCCCGGATGATGAGCATGTCGTCGGTCCGGCCCGAGGGTTTGTCCATCCGGATATGGGTCCGGCCGCAGGTACAGGGAGCCGGATTCAGGGAGGTAATGTCCTTGGTCCGGTACCGGATCACCGGAAAGGCCTCTTTGGTGATGGAGGTGAAGACCAGCTCCCCTTTCTGTCCGTGGGGAACGGGTTCCAGGGTATCCGGATCAATGACCTCAACGATGAAGTGATCCTCAAATACGTGGAGCCCCCGCTGTTCTTCATAGCATTCAATGGAGACTCCCGGACCGATGACCTCGCTCAGGCCGTAGATGTCAATGGCCTTTAGGTCCAGCTTGGCTTCCAGTTCCGCCCTCATGTTTTCCGTCCAGGGCTCAGCCCCGAAGATGCCGGATTTAAATGCCAGATCATGGAAATCCACTCCCATTTCTTCGGCCACCTCTGCCAGGTGAAGGATATAGGACGGGGTGCCGCAGAGAATGGTGGGCTTGAAGTCCTTCATGATGGTGATCTGGCGTTTGGTATTTCCCCCGGAAACCGGGATTACCGAAGCCCCCAGTTTTTCCGCTCCGTAGTGGGCCCCCAGTCCCCCGGTGAACAGGCCGTAGCCGAAGGCATTATGGATGATATCCCCGGGCGTGGCCCCGGCCGCACTCAGGCTTCGGGCCATGAGCTCGGCCCAGGTGTTGATGTCCCGCTTGGTATAGCCCACCACCGTGGGTTTGCCCGTGGTACCGGAAGAAGCATGGATACGGACCACCTGTTCCATGGGAACGGCAAACATGTCATAGGGATAGTTGTCCCTCAGGTCCTGCTTTACGGTAAAGGGGATCCGCCGCAGGTCATCCAGGCTCTGGATATCCTCGGGTTTGAGCCCGGCCTTGTCAAAGCTTTTCTTATAAAAGGGAACCGTGGCGTAGACCCGTTCAATCGTGGTTTGCAGTCTTCGAAGCTGGATGGATTCAAGTCCTTCCCTGGGCATGGTTTCAAAATCAATATCGTAGATGGGCATAATTCTATATCCTTATTGAACACAATTTATCTGGTCGAGACTCATGTTTGGGCAAGTTTTTTCCCAAACTCTATTTGAGTTCTCCTTTGAATGCGGGTTTCCTCTTCTCCAGGAAGGCCGATGTCCCTTCCTCTGCATCTTCACTTGCCATGGTCAGGCCAAAGGCGTCATTTTCAATCCTGCATCCGGTTTCAAGGTCGGCATTGGCGCCATGGTGGATCACCTCCTTGGCCGATCTCAGGGCGACTTTCCCCCTGGAGGCCATCATACCGGCGGTCTTCAGGACCTCTTCCATGAGGCTTTCATGGGAGCAGACCCGGTTGACCATTCCGTATTCAAGGGCCTGGTCCGCCTTGATGTTCTGGCCGGTGAAAATCAGTTCCTTGGCCCTGTTTTTTCCCACCAGCCTTGCCAGGCGCTGGGTCCCGCCGAATCCGGGGATCAGGCCCAGACTGATTTCAGGAAGACCGAACACTGCCTTTTCAGAGGCATAGATGAAATCACAGGCCAGGGCCGCCTCTGATCCGCCTCCCAGGGCATAGCCGTTTACGGCTGCGATGGTGGGGATGGGCAGGGCCTCTAATTTGGCAAAGATCTTCTGGCCTTTTCTTGAAAAGTATTTTCCCTGGAGGGGGGACATCCTGGAGAGCTCCACAATGTCTGCCCCGGCAACAAAGGCCTTGTCGCCTGCGCCGGTGAGGATCAGCACCCGGATAGAGGTGTTTTCCTCCACCTGGTCCAGGGCCTGGTCAAGTTCGTCAAACAGGGCGTTGTTCAGGGCGTTCAGGGCCTTGGGCCGGTTGAAAAAGAGGGTGGCAATCCCGTCGTTGATTTCAAGAATGATGTTTTCAAAAGACATGGGGCATCTCCTTTATTTAGAGTTCTCTTGGATTTGTTGCATCAATATACTTTTGTATCCCGTCGGTGATGGCGTTGCAGATATCATTTCTGTAGGATGCGGTCAAAAGCCGCTTGCACTCTTTTTTGTTGCTGATAAATGAGGTTTCAATGAGAATGGAGGGCATCCTGGCCCCCAGAAGCACATAAAAGGGAGCTTGCTTCACCCCCAGGTCTTTGACCGCGGAATATTTCTTTTTCACCCCGTGGACCATGGATTTATGGACATCGTGGGCCAGGCGGGTGGACTCTTCTATTTTGGCATGTTTCATCAGGTCGCTTAGAATAAATTCCAGGTCGGAAATGTTTTTTCTGGAAGTGGCGTTTTCCCGGGCAGCCACGGCAATGGCCTTATCATCGGTGGCCAGGTTGAGAAGATAGGTCTCAATGCCGGAGAGTCTTTTGTTTTTGGCTGCATTGCAGTGAAGGGAGATGAAAAGATCGGCCCGTTCGGTATTGGCAATGGCCGTCCGTTCCTCCAGGGTCAGTTTGACGTCCTTGGACCGGGTCAGGACCACGGTGCACTTTAGGCGGTCCCTGAGTTTGGCGGCCAGGTCCTTGGCCAGCTTCAGTACGATGTCCTTTTCCCACACCCCTTTGATGGCTCCGGGTGCGCCCGGGTCCGGACCTCCATGGCCCGGATCAATGACGATCTTATTCACCCCCAGGGCCAGCTGCCGGGCGATGTCCGAGGATCTTAGATTGTCCGTGGTGATCCTGGACATCTTTATCGGTTTTTTCCCCGGTTCCAGGATCTGGTGGGCCAGCTGGGGGGGAGCCCCGTTGGAGCCCTTTCCCCATACGTCTATGACGATTCTGAAGGGGTCTTTCAGGGAGAAGATCTTATAGTTTTCAAAAGACTTGATGTCCACCACCACCCGGACCGTATGGGGCAGGTACTGACCGGCCCGGGCCTGATTGAGCAGGTTGTCGTTGATGGGGGTATGGGAGGCGATTCCCGAGCCGAGCCTTGCCTGGTCAATATCCACATAGAGTCTTTGAAAGGGCTTGTCGATCTTGGGATCCTTGTTCAGAAGCCGGTGGGTATAGGGCCGCTCGTCAGAGGCGTTTACCACGATCCGGGTATACTCGGGATTGGACCAGAACCTCAGATCCGTAACCTGGATATCCCCCTTTGTCTTCCGGGGTTTGGGCGGGTCCGGATAGACCTCTGCCTCTTCCGGCGGATCCACAGGCAGGACTTTTCCGGCGGCCTTCTCCGGACTCTTCTCTTTTGTCTTCAAGGATTTGGGGGCAATGGCCAGATTTTTTGTCTGGGCCTTTTTTGACCTCAGGTGCTTGATCGGCAGGGTCACCGGATCCGAGGTGACGGTTTTGAGAAGTGTTTTGGAACGTCTGGTATAGGCACTTTTTCTATATTTTTTCTGTATCCTGGCCAGCAGATCCACGGCCCTTGTTTTATAAATGGGGTCACCGGAGAGTTCAGACAGCTTCAGGTAAAGCCGGGATGCCTTGTACATCCCTGCCGGCGCCCAGGAAGATCCGGGAAAATCCGTGTAGATGTCTTCGTATTTCCCGATACACTTCAGCCATTCCAAAAGTTTTTGTTTTTTGGTTTCAGAGTGGCGGAGTGCCTTGTAGCAGTCATCTGCCTCCAGATATTTTCTTTTGGCCTTGGATGTTGCCGCCGGGGCACTTCCCTGCCAGAGAATCAGAACGGCCAGGACAAAGATCAGAATTTTTACCGGGAAGGATCTTTTCCTGCATGCAAACCCAAACAAAGATGTCGTGGGCATGCCCGGGGAGAGGTCTGGATGGGGAAAGGATTCAGTCCGTACCATGGCTTAGTTCAGGACCTTTTGCTTCATTTCATTGAGAAAGTTCAGGGCCTGGAGGGGGGTCATATTGGAAATATCCGCCCCTGCCAGCATCTCTTTGAGATCCGGGTTCCCATGTTCGAACAACTCCATCTGTCCGGGATCCGACACTCTTTTTTTACGGGTTTTCCGTTTTGGAGGCGGGGAGGGTTCAGGGGGGGCAGGAAGATCTGCCGGATGGGTGTTTCCGGTTTCAATCCCGGAGAGAACATGTTTGGCGCAGCGGACAATGGCGTCCGGAACCCCGGCCAGCCGGGCCACCTGGATGCCGTAGCTCTTATTGGTTCCCCCCTTGACCAGCCTTCTCAGGAAAACGATATTGTCGTTGAACTCCTTGACCGCGATATTAAAGTTCTTGATCCTGGGTTTCAGCTCTTCCAGACGGGTCAGTTCATGGTAGTGGGTGGCAAAAAGGGTTTTTACCCCTTTATCGTCAAGGTCATGGAGGAATTCGGCCACGGCCCAGGCAATGCTCATCCCATCGTAGGTGGAGGTCCCCCGGCCGATTTCATCCAGAATCACCAGGCTGTTTTCCGTGGCGTTGTTAACGATATTGGCAGTCTCCTCCATCTCCACCATAAAGGTGGACTGGCCCGAGGAAAGGTTGTCCAGGGCCCCCACCCGGGTGAATATCCGGTCGATGAGGCAGATAGAGGCTTTTTTTGCCGGGACAAAGGAGCCGGTCTGGGCCATGAGCACGGTCAGGGCCACCTGTCTGAGCACCGTTGACTTGCCGGCCATGTTGGGTCCGGTAATGATCAGGAGCTGGTTGGTTTCATTGTCCATCTCAATGGAGTTGGGCACGTACCGCTCTCCCTTGATGAGTTTTTCCACCACCGGATGCCTGCCCTCCTCAATGGAGACGGCCTGGGAGTCGTTGATCTCGGGTTTGACGTAGTTGTTTTCAGCCGCAGCCACGGCAAGACCCTGGAGGGTGTCGATGCGGGCGATGAACCGGGCCATTTTCAGGATGAACACGGCCTTTTTCACCACCTCATCCCGGACCGAGCAGAAGATCTGGTACTCCAGGGCGCTCCGTTTTTCCTGGGCGTTGAGGATGGTGGATTCCACCTCTTTCATGTCCTGGGTGATGAAGCGCTCGGCATTGACCAGGGTCTGTTTGCGGATATAGTGGTCCGGAACCGATGCAGACTGGGCCTTGGATACCTCGATAAAATACCCGAACACCTTGTTGTACTTTATCTTCAGGGAGGAGAGGCCGGTCTTTTTCTTTTCCTGGCTTTCGGTTTTTGCGATCCAGGAACGGCCGTCCCGGGATATGGCCAGGATCTCGTCCAGTTCCGGGCTGTACCCGTCATTGATGATATTGCCCTCGTTGAGCACGTGGACGGCATCCTCCCGGATGGCGGCTTTGATGAGCCGGGCCAGGCCGGTCAGTTCCTCCGTCATTCTGTCCCGGTCTTCCAGTCCGGTCCCGTTGAGCAGGGGGGCTTTGAACAGGGCCAGTTCCTTAAAGATCCCGGGCAGCTTTTCCAGGGAGGTCCTCAGGGCCAGCAGGTCCCTGGCATTGCCCTGGCCCATGGATATCCTGGAACCCAGCCGTTCCAGGTCGTATACAGACTTGAGGTGGTTCACGATAAGGGCAAGGATATGGGAGGCGCCCATGAGTTCTTCCACTGCGTCAAGCCGTTCCTCGATTTTTTTTCTGTCCACCAGGGGATGCCGGATCCAGTTTTTGATCATCCGCCCGCCCATGGCCGTGACGGTCCGGTCCAGGACCGATATCAGGCTCCCTTTTTTATCCAGAGTCTGGATATTGGCCAGCAGTTCCAGATTCCGGCAGGATCTGTCGTCGATTTTCAGATAGGAGCTGAGATCATAGGGGGTGATCTGGAAAATATGGAGGGTATCTGTCAGCTGGGTGTCCCGTACATAGGAGAGAACCGCCCCTGCCGCGGATATGGAGGCCGGCATCTCTTCAATGCCGAAGCCTTCAAGACTCCGGGTCTTGAATTTCTGGGCCAGTCTTTCCCGGGCGTCTTCCACATGGAATTCCATCTTGGGAAGATAGGTGATCTGACGGCCGGAAAGGGCCTGTCTCACTTGTCTGTACTGGGGATCGCCTTCAAAGTGGGCGGGCAGAAGCACCTCTTTGGGATCGAGCTTGACCGCCTCGTCCAGCAGGGAAGGGGGGAACTGGGAAGAGTTCTTGGGAACCTGGCAGGTTCTGAAGCTTCCCGTGGAGATATCCAGGCAGGCCAGGCCCGCCGTATCCCTGACAGAATTTAAGGCCAGAAGATAATTGTTGGAGGTTTTGTCCAGCAGGGATTCATTGAGGATCATGCCCGGGGTGATCACCCGGACCACCTCCCGTTTCACCAGGCCCTTGGCCGCGGCTGCATCCTCTACCTGCTCGCACACTGCGACCTTGCGGCCGTTTTCAATGAGTTTGGCAATATAGGTGTCTGCCGCCCTGAAAGGGACCCCGCACATGGGAATGGGGTCGGCATCGTTCTTGTTTCTGGATGTAAGGGCGATTTCCAGGATAGAGGCGGCTTCTTCCGCGTCTTTACTGAACATCTCATAGAAATCCCCCATCCGGTAAAAGAGGATGGTATCCGGGTACTCTTCCTTGATGGAGAGGTACTGCTCCATCATGGGCGTATTTTTTTTCTCACTCATGGACCAAGAATATCGGGCTGCCTTTCCTTATGCATTGGCAGGATCATGGGGTTGGGTATCGTCGGAGGCTGACACGGGGGCAGATGCAGGATCCTTGTCCCGGGAATCTCCGGGATTCGATCCTTTGGCAGCCTTGATATAGGGATCATGAATGAAAACATCCAGCCGGCTTTTCAGATCTTTGATCTCCTTTTTCAGGGAGTCGATTCCGGCATTTTTTTTCTTGATCTCCCTGCCCAGGGAAAAGGCGGTGGCAAGCCCCTTGAATCCGGTGATCAGAAGTCCGATTCCAAAACAGATCCCCCAGAACGCCAGGGTAGGTAGTTCAGGGGTGGTCCAGTGCCATCCGGATATCTTAAGGTCGATGCTTAACGCCTGCTTTGCCATGAAATAATCAAGATTCTGGTAAACTAGGAGCCCGAGCAGTCCCAGGATAATCAGCAAAAATAGAAATTTAATGGTTTTCATTCATTTTCTCCAGGTTGTTTTCACGTGTCCATGCCAAATCCTGGTGATCATAGATCAAATTTCTGATTTTTTCAATTCCCTTTTGGGAATTAAGGGCCTGGAAATCTTTATTTTACAGGATAGACCCAGGATAGACAATTGACCGGAGATCCCATAAAAACGGGTCAGATGAAAACAGGATTGATCAGGCTGACTTTATCGCGCCGGGGGAAAAGCTTCCAGTTCAATTGGTCCAATGGGATGGACCGGGGAAGCTCAATACAGGAGATGTGGAGGTGGGGAGGCAGTTTGGACCGCTTCAGACGGGTATCAAATACCCGGGCAAGGATCTCTCCCCTTTCCACCCTTGAACCGGGTTCAAGGCCCGGGGCAGGGGCCAGGTGGGAGTAAGTAAAAATGATCCTTTCAGGGGAATCCTGGAATCCCTGGTGTTCCAGAACCAGGGTTCTGCCCAGGAAATCATCGCAGACATTGAGAACCGTCCCGTCGGCCAGGGCCGGAACCTTAAGGGCTTGAATGAATTTCACGGGTCTTTTCGGGCCGGTTCTGTAAAAACAGATATCAATGCCCTCGTGGAGGGCGTGGCGGAAAGCAAAGTCATCCCACCACTTGGCCGGACTGTCCTGGAGCATGGCCGGATAAAAGAGCCATTCCGTGTCCGGCCCGAGTCTGTTTGCCCGGGCAAGGGCAGATAGATATGTTTTGAATACTTTCATCTATCAAGCAGATGAACAATTAATAATTAAGAATTGAGGAGGCTCCGCACCCATTTTTATGGGAAAAATTGTTATTCCCGAAGATCCCTCTATAATAGGCCGGCCCGCAAGGGCCGGTCCTTAATTGTTCATTATCAATTATGAATTATTAACTGCCCTTAATATGATCTTATGCCCCATGAGGTTGATATCCTCGATAATGCCCTTGATCTCTTTGCTTTCGCCCAGAAGCCCCTTGAGAAGAAAGCTGTTTTCCCCGGCAGGGGTGATGGCGGCCACATTCTCCATGACCAGGGTTTCCTGATCGTTTTCTTTTATATATACGTTTGATTCACACATGCAAGACTCCTTTATAGGGTAAACAGAGTTGACATACCATTGCTGCCGTCGGGTTTCAATAGGGTTACCCGGATCGGCCCCTCTTTTTCATACTCAATGACGACTCCGCCGCCCACCCGGCCCATGGTGCAGTTGACCACCATGGTCCGGCCCAGGACCTGGACCCCGGGCTGATTATGGATATGGCCGCAGAACAGGATACCGGGCTGGAATTTTTCAATAAAAGCTTTCAGGTTCCGGCTTCCGGCGCTGAATTTGTTTCCGACCCTGTCCAGGATTCCCCTGGGCGGGGGGTGGACCACCAGAATATTTTCCGGGCAGGAGGAGGAAAGCTCTCTGCCCAGGCGTTCCAGGATCTCTTCTTCTTTGCGGCAGATCCTGGAGGCAAAGGGCAGGGCAAGGGCCCCTCCGGTTCCTGAGAATGAAAGATCCTTGATATTCAAGGGCTCAGGGGTGAGCATGCGGATATTTTGGGATTCTTCCACAAGCTCTTCCACCCGTTTCAGGTCTGAATTCCCCCGGATCGTCAGGATGGGGATCTCCAGCCGGTCCAGTCGGCGGATGGTCTTTTCCGGAATCAGGTAATGGGTGATGTCTCCGGCGATCACCATGATCTCAGGCTCAAATCGGTCAAGCACGGAGCGGATCGCCTTTATCCGCCCCGATTTGCCGTGGATATCGGCAACCGCGTATATCTTCATCTGGTTTCTCCGGTGAATGTATCTTCACCGGGCTGTATACCGGATTTCACCTCCGATGACAACCATTTCCACCGGGGAAAGACCGGCAAGATAGCAGAGGTCTGCCGGTGCATCAATGTCCCAGAGGACCAGGTCGGCATCCTTGCCCGGCTCGATGCTGCCTTTCCTGTCCTCCATGCCCAGGGCTCTGGCCCCGTTGAGGGTGGTGCCGGCCAGGGCCTCCTCACAGGTCAGCCCGAAGAGCAGGCAGCCCATGTTCATGATCAGGGTCAGGGAATGGACCGGGCTCGACCCCGGGTTCAGGTCCGTGGACAGGGCCATGGGAATCCCCAGTTCCCGAAACCAGTGAACCGGGGGAATCTGTTTTTCCTTGAGAAAATAGAAGGCCCCTGGGAGAAGCACGGCAGAGACTTTTTTCTCGGCCATTTTCCGGGCTCCGGAAAGGGAGAGATATTCGATATGATCGCAGGAAAGGGCATTGAACTCCGCGGCCAGGGCGGCTCCGTCCGAGTCGGACAGCTGTTCCGCATGGAGCTTGACCCGGAGACCCAGATCGGTTGCCGTCTGGAACACCTTTCGGGTTTCTTCCCGGGAAAAGGCAATGGATTCGCAGAACACATCCACGGCCGTGGCTATCCCCTGGTCCTTGACCGCCGGGAGCATGGTTTGGGTGACAAGGTCGATATACTCCCCGGACCTGTCTTTGAACTCCGGGGGCAGGGCATGGGCCCCTAAAAAAGTGGGTTCGATATGGATGGGAAATTCTTGGCTGAGCCGGTCCATGACCCGGAGCATTTTTAATTCGGTTTCAAGATCCAGACCGTATCCGGATTTGATTTCAAGGGTGGTGATCCCCTGTTGGAGGCAATTTTCCATCCTTTTTTTTGCCCTGGAGAAAAGCGCGTCCCCACGGGCCGCCCGGGTGGCCTTTACCGTGGATGAAATCCCGCCTCCGGCAGCGGCAATCTCTTCGTATGTGGCCCCTTTGAGACGCATCTCAAACTCGTTGACCCGGGACCCTCCCCATACCAGGTGGGTATGGCAGTCCACGAGTCCGGGCAGGAGCCATTTGTCTTTACAGTCAATGGGAGCTGCCTCCTCTTTTTTGAGTTCCCCGGGCAGGTCCTGCCCCGGCCCGGCCCAGAGGATTTTTTCTCCCCGGGTCACAAGGGCGCCGTTTTCGATGATATTATATTTCCCGCCGGCCATGGTGGCCACGCGGCAGTTAAAGAAGAAAAGATCCTGTTCCGGATGGTCTTTGATCAAGGGTTTTGGGGTATTCAATTTTCTTTTCCCTCTGCTTTATATTTCCCTGGGTTTTCATCTGCCCAGTGTTGACATTTGTTTCTGGATTGGATAATACTTGTCTATACAAGTATAGATATGAAGTCAAGCCTTTTGTGATTCACCCGGGTCCGGGATGAGGGACCTTAAAAAGGAAAAACTTCGCTAACCGGGAACCATAGACTCTTTTACCAAAGACAGGATATGAAACCATCAGATCAGCCCTTTGCATTGTACGAGCGGATAAAATTGAGCGTGGTCCGGGATATTGAATCGGGCAGACTCAAGCCCGATGACCGGGTGGACTCGGAAACCCAGCTGGCCAGGGCCTTTAACGCATCCAGAATGACGGCCAACCGGGCCCTTAAGGAGCTTACCGAAGAGGGCAGGATCGTGAGGATCCAGGGGGTGGGAACCTTTGTGGCCCGGCCCAAGCCCGATGCGGCCCTCCTGGAGATCCGGAGTATTGCCGCAGAGATCCGGGACTGGGGCGGAGACCATTCCTGCGATATCCTTCTTCTCCGGCAGGAAAAGGCGGACAAGAGCATTGCCGGAAAAATGGATCTTGCCCCGGATGCTCCGGTGTTTCATTCCATATTTCTCCACCGGGACCGGGGGGTCTGCGTCCAGTATTCCGAGCGGTATATCAATCCCGAAGTGGCCCCGGAATACCTGGAACAGGATTTTACAAGGATCACACCCAGTGAGTATCTTCTGGAGATCGCCCCGGTTCAGGAGGCAGAGCATGTCATCGAAGCGGTCCAGTGCAGCCGGGAAATCCGGAAGCATCTTAAGATCAGGGAGGAAGAGCCCTGCCTCTGCCTGACCCGGAGAACCTGGTCCTTTGACCGGGTGGCCACCTACTCCAGGATCATCTCACCGGGATCCAGATATAAATTAAGGGGAAAATTCAAGAGGCAGTGAAAATGACGGAACCAATCAAGCTGAACGGAAATGATTTTCAATTGGAGGATCTGGTGGCCATTGCCCGCCACGGTGCAGGGGTTAAGGTTTCCCAGGGCTCTGTGGCCCGGATTCAAAAGGCAAGCCGCCTCATTGAAAAATGGGTGGACAAGGGAGAGAGAATCTACGGAGTGACCACGGGATTCGGGGCCCTGTCCGGCGTGACCATTACCAAGGAAGATACGAGAAAACTCCAGAAAAACATCCTGCTCAGCCATGCGGCCGGTGTGGGCAAAAACATGGAGGACGATGTGGTCCGGGCCATGATGGCCCTGCGGATCAACGATTTCTGCCGGGGCAACTCCGGCTTGCGCCTGGAGACCATTGAAAAACTGGCCCGGATTCTCAATGAGGGCATCATTCCCCGGGTTCCTGAAAAGGGATCTGTGGGGGCTTCCGGGGACCTGGTTCCCATGGCCCATCTGTCCCTGGTGCTCATCGGCGAGGGGGAGGCCTTTATTGACGGCCGTCTCATGTCCGGGGCCAGGGCCCTGGAGGCAAAGGGAATCTCCCCCCTGGAACTTCAGGCCGGGGAAGGCCTTGCCCTGATCAACGGAACCCAGTTCATGATCGCCCTGGGCTGCCTTGCCCTCCACGATGCCCTGAATCTTTGCAAGCATGCAGACATTGCCGCCGGCATGAGCCTGGAAACCCTCATGGGTACACGGACGGCTTTTGATCCCCGGATCCACAATGCCCGGCCCCACCAGGGCCAGATCAAGGCGGCCCGGAACATGCTCAAGATCACGGAGAACTCCGAGATCATCTCCTCCCACAAGGACTGCACCCGGGTCCAGGATGCCTATACCCTGCGCTGCTCCCCCCAGGTTCACGGGGCCTCCTGGGATGCCTTCGGATATGTGGACCGGGTGATCCGGGTGGAGATGAACTCATCCACGGAAAATCCCCTGATCTTTCCGGATTCCGAAGAGTTCCTGTCCGGCGGTAACTTCCACGGACAGCCCCTGGCCCTGGCCTGTGATTTTTTAGGGATCGCCATTGCCGAGCTGGCCAATATCTCCGAGCGCCGCATCGAACGCCTGGTCAATCCCCAGCTTTCCGGACTGCCCGCATTCCTGGTGGAGGACGGGGGGCTCAATTCCGGGTTCATGATCGCCCAGTATGTGGCCGCATCCCTGGTCTCTGAAAACAAGGTCATTGCCCATCCGGCCTCGGTGGATTCCATCCCCACCTCGGCCAACAAGGAGGACCATGTGTCCATGGGGGCTGTGGCGGCCCGGAAATGCCGGGATATCGTGGAAAATGTCGAAGAGGTCATTGCCATTGAACTGCTCTGCGGAGCCCAGGCCATTGATCTCTTCACCAATATCAAGGCCGGGGAGGGCACCATGGCCGCCTACGAGGTGATCCGCAGCCGGGTGGACTATATGAAAGAGGACCGTCTCCTGTCCAATGACATTGCCCGGGTCAGGGAACTGCTCCGGGAGGGGAGCATTGTGAAAGCGGTGGAGGATAAGGTGGGCAAACTCTATTAGGGAATGGAGAATGGATAATTTGCCCGGCCGGGGCAGGAGGAATTTTGTTGTTCCGGTCAGGGTGTTTTAATTTTTCTCCACCATCATATATACAAAATCAGGCACAGCCGGCCGATCCTCCGGTTTAAATCCCAAGGGTTTCAGCAAGGTGTCATAGGTATCATATTTCCCGGCTGTTTTTTTATGGTTCAGGCTGACCTGAAATTCTTTGAATTTTAAGCCGGCCAATCCCAGAAAAGGCGCAATCGATTCCTGGAAACCTGTTTCAGTCGATGGATGAAACCGGTAAAATATAAGCTTGGGCAATCCAGTACGCTGAATCTGGGTTTGGGATCCAACGGTCTCGGAAAAATAAGCCGTCATTTCCTGATAAAGACCGGGATAATTCGGGATATTCAATCTCAATGAAACCGGATTTTTAGAATCCCTCCGGGTCGATATCAAAGCGGCCCGGAGTAACTTTGCAGAAATCCCCTGATATTCCTTTTCGATGAAAGGCCTTACAGGCTTATGCCTTCCATCGGGAAGCCGACGATCTCCGGAAATTTCATACTGGTCAAAGGGTCGCTGAAATGAACAATAGATGGTTTTCTTCCCCTGGCTGGCAATTGAAAAAAAAGAATTCAGCCAACATGGAGCCTCCCCCTTGGTAACACTGTCCCGTTCAGAAATCTCCGTTGATGGGTTCAGGCGAAGGGATAATATCAATGGGATGGGGATTTTAAACTCTCCCGGAATTTCAGCGGGTTTCAATACAGGGCCGTAAAATTTTAATGACCCTGCTTTCTGAAATCCCATTTTCTCCATGGACGCCCCTGTAATATCAAATCCCAATGCCCGGACAATGGGCTGAAAATCCTGTTTGAGTGAGTCAGAGATCATTTTTACCAGGCTGTCATGCCGCTTGTATGGATCTGTCTGATCCCAGTTTTTTTTCAATTCTGACTCTTTCCAGATCAAGGTCCAGTTTCGAATGCTTTCAGGATAGGAAAACCAGTGAATTGCCATTGAAGACGGACTTGTTTCCTCCTGCCCCATAAAAGAGCTGCCGGCATTCAAAAGTTCCAATAACCGGGGCAGATATTTTTCCTGTAAGGGCCCCAACCGGTTGGAATAGGGGTCATTTCCCTGATAGGCCTTAAAACTGAAATAATGTTCATCTCCCATGCGAAGTTCAAATTGGATGTCATTGACCCTTACACCCATGGTGACATCCCTGACATTCACCTGCCAGCCGGTCTCCCCCACAAGCCCAGGAAATGGAGCATAGGACCCTGCAACGGCCAAACCCATCAATATAATCTGAAATCCAAAGATAAGCAGAACAGATATTCGCAATCTCATTTGATATCCCTCCATTTCCAAAAAAATGTTGTATGCAGATTTCCATCTGCTTTCAAAATTGGAACTGCCTTAATCCATGCCCGGATTGGTGAGCGTTCCGGCAATGCTTTCCGGGCGGATCCCCTGTTTTCTGGCTTCCCGGGCATAGGCTTTCCAACTCTTTTTTGTCTGGATTTTCAATGCCCTGTTAAACATATCCAGCCATTTGGGAAGTCTGTTGGTTTTGCGTTTTTCTCCCCTGCCGATCTGATAGGGGAGATCCTTGTAAACCGATTTTTCCGGAATCATATAGCTGACCTGGCAGAGACTCTCTTTTTCCGAATCGGAAAGGATGGTCAGGGTATATTCAAAATTCCCCCCATGGAATTGCTTTTCCATCCATCCGTCATAGATCCCGGTGAGTTTATGCACGGACAATAATTTCCCGGGAGATTCAATATTCTTTAAAATAAGAGCAATGGAAACGGCCGCCTGTTCCGCATGGGTTTGGGCATCGCAGATCAAATTATCAGGTGTAATGGAAAAGCCGAACCGATTGATTCGGGACAGCCGGACCGGGCCTCCGTATATTTTCCGAGTCATGGATTGACCGTCCAGTGAGGATTCAAGGGGAAGCTTCTCCAGGCTCTCGGTCTGAAAAATATCATCAACTGGCCTGTCCGGCAGCATGGCCGCAAGAATTTTTATCCCTCCCCGGGTTTTCAGCAGGATATCCATTGTGGATCGATATCCCTTTGAGGCCAAAACATCGGTGTATTCAGTTTTCGGTATCGGGATATTCACATTGTTCCAGGTCAGCTCCCAGAAACTACCGGATGAGTTTATATCAGGGGCCTTGGAAAAAGTGAGGTAGACCCTTGGATTTGTCAGGTGTTTTGATTTCAATTCCTCGCAGGACCAGGCCGATTGACCCGGCAGAGCTGTGTCGGATGCAGGTTCCATGCGCCAGGAACCGGGTAAACGCCGGATAATTACGGCTTGTGTCTTTAATTTTGAGAAATTTAATTTCCAGGATTCACAGATCTGATCATCAAAATAGACCTTTACCATATGATCTGTATGGATATTCAGGTTGCCTATAACCGGGCCTGAATGCTGACGGTTAAAGTATAAATTTTCTGAATCATCGATTTTTAAATATAGCCGGTCTGTGTGTTCACTCAATGTCTTGGCGAGATTTTCCCCGAAGTAAACTTTACCGACATTGTCATTTGCCCAGACAGATGCGGAAAAGAGGATGGCTATGAATATAATATACTTTTTCATGATTCTATTCTTTCCTTGCCTGCATCTAGCCGATCTTTATGAGTTGTCAAGCCCCTCGCTGCGCAATGCAGCCATGATTTCACCGGCAATCTCCATGTCCAGTTTGGGATTATCCCCCATACAGACCATGCCTTTGCGTAATTTCCTGAGATGGGCCGACAGATCCTCAACCGGGCATCCCCGGGCCACCACGGATACGATATGGGGGGCGTAGGAGTCATATTCGTCTGCCGGAGCAAAGTCGCCCGGAGCGAGATCCATGGGATCCCATCGCCTTAGGATCGACTGCACGATTCGAATCCGCCCCATCGTTTCCTTTTTCCGCGCTTTGTTGGTCTCTTTTCCCATACACTCTCCGTATGCCGGGCCAAATTTTGAACATCCACCAATGAAATCCGGTCCATGTCCGTTGTTGGAAATTACTTAAAGCGTGGGTCCAATCTGGGGTTTCCCCTCCGCCATTGAGCCGCAGCATTTTTTACCGTCGAAAAATTCACAAAGCGAACATGCCGGGGAGTCTGGCGGGGGAAGGACATCCGGTTTGGCCGGAATGTATGGGTCCAGCATCTCCCTTGCCCGCATCAGCCGTTCCGTATCAACCGCCACTTTTTCCCCGGCCTTAATCAATGCGGCCACAACCGCCTCTGTGGCCACATTCCCGGTGGCTCCGGGAGCAAAGGGGCACCCGCCGAGTCCGCCGACACTGGCATCCACTATCTGTATACCGTAAGAGACCGATCGAAGGATATTATCGATTCCCCTTCCATAGGTGTCGTGAAAGTGGACGGCAATGCGTTCTGCCGGAATCTTTGACAGCAATACATCCATCAGCATTCCTACTTCATCTGGTGATGCTTTGCCAATGGTGTCTGAAATGGACAATTCATCCATTCCCATATCCATCAATCGCTGGGCAACGCCTAAAACAGCCCTGGGAGAAATCTTACCCTCAAAGGCGCACCAGAAGGCCGTGGAGATGTATCCCCGGACAGGCAGGCCCAAGTTCCCGGCCCGGCGAACCACCGGCCGGAAGCGTTCCATAGAGCCTTCCACGCTGGTGTTGATATTTTTTTGATTGAAGGTTTCACTGGCTGCCGTGAATACGGAAATTTTATTCGCGCCTGCATTAACAGCCCGTTCAAGTCCTTTTGAATTGGGCACAAGCGCAGAGTAGATTACCCTTTTTTTTCGTTGGATATTTTTAAAAACAATAGAGGCATCCTTGAGCTGGGGAATCCGTTTTGGGGAGACAAAGGCGCTGACTTCGATCTCGCTTACACCTGATTCAGACAATGCATTCACAAACGCGACCTTGGTATCCGACGGTATGATTTCAGTTTCGTTTTGCAGCCCGTCCCTGGGACCGACTTCAACTATTTTTATCATTGGCAATCTCCAGAACGTTTCAACGACCTAAATTTGCAGATCCCCCGCAGCATTTGGCTTGTTTGAAATTTATAATTCAATAATCAAGGTCTGACCCTTGACCCCTGCACCTGCAAATAACCGATTTGTCCGGTTCACTTGGCTGGTTGAACCATCCTGTCACTGGATATCATCCACTCGATATAAGCGGTAATGGATCCGGTCAGATAAAACGGAATGTTCAACAGGGTGCATTCGTTCCCGTTCAACGTTGAAATTCGATTTATTTCCAATTTCCCGGAATAAATCCTTACAGCATATTGGTGAGGTGCCCGGTCTATGAACTGATGAAGAGACCTAAGCCGTCCGGTTGCAGCAGATTTTACTTCAATGGGGATGAGCAGGTTTTCATATTGAATCAGGAAATCGACTTCGGCACTGGATTGCTTTTTTTCCCGGTTCCAAAATTGCAGTTTGAACAGAGGAGATGTTTCAGCCGCGAGAAGTTCCTGCCCGACAATATGCTCTGCTATTTTTCCCTGATAGACAGAATCAATGCCATTGGCTTCAAACAGATCTTTTTGAAACCCACCAAAATAGTTGAGCATCCCGGTGTCAAGAACCTGGAGCTTTGGCGATTTTTTTATATTTGGCTGTAAGGGGGGAGAGACAGAGGACGAAGGATATAAAAGGTAAATTAACATCGCTTTTTCCAAAACTTTTAATGCTTCACTCATTTCTCTTGATTTGTAGTCGGAGTTGCCAAAACCTTGGAATTTAATTCTGCTGCCTGCTTCATAGAATGCATTTGAAACGGCATGGCGAATGACGTTTGCCATTGTCCTGTTTCGAGCATATTTCTCAACGTCATCAAGATAAGAGACGATTAAACTGTCAAATATGCTGTTGAGTGCAATGATGTCTTTTTGATCGGAATATTTTTCAACGATTTCCGGCATGCCCCCGATAACTGCGTAGATATGGAATAATTTCATCAGTTTGTCGTGTGCGAAATCAGGTACAGGAACGGTTTTGTTGAGAATGTCCAGACTGGCCGTTTCTGATAATGCACTTAAAAACTCTTTAAAACTTAACGGCTTCATCACAAGGTATTCCACCCTGCCAACCGGGAAACTGATATGTGTATCAATAAGTGTTTCTAAAAGAGATCCAGCTGCAATAACGTACATATCCGGAAATGATTCATAAAAATATCTGAGACAGGAAACAGCTGACGGGCTGTTTTGAATTTCATCGATAAATATTAAAACACTACCGTTCCCTTTTACCTGATTTTTATGAAAGAAAATTGCCTGAAGCAATTTTTCAATGGAATGGTCCTGTTCAAAGATATCCCGCTCGGCTTTAATTTCAAGATTCAGGTACAGATACTGATCAAATTGTTCTGAAAAAAGATTGATAGCTGTGGTTTTTCCCACTTGCCTTGCACCTCTCAGAATCAATGGTTTCCGGGCTTTTTTTTCTTTCCAGCTTGATAGTTCTTTTAAAATATCTCTATTGAACATTGCACTCTCATTTTTTGCTTGTCATAAAGTCAGAGTCTTTTAATAAGCATCTTGTAATAAAGTCAGTAATAATATCGACTTTATTTGTAAAATAGTCAAGCATTTAAAGTGCAGTTAATTTGACGCAGATATGTTGAACCATAGTAACACCAGACTCTGCGGCTTGTCCGTAGTATGTTTCTTGTTTGAGTTAAGTGAGCTGTCCCCGGAATTCACAGGAAAAGGATCCACAACCATCCTAACCAGACCGGCCGTCACTGACAATGGTGCATGACCTCTATAGACGCGGTGATAAGAATCTTATCTGCCAGGGTCCTGGGAAAAAAATTGCGATGGACCCCATGCCAGGAGTCCTGGAGAGGACATGGCTGCCCTATGAAACATCTGATCATATTTTTATTGACAGGCAGAAAAGATCAGGATAAGGATTATTTTATATTGTGGAAGTATCATTCCATAATGTGGAATAAAATACAACCAAACCACCCCGGCAAGGGATAGAGGTCACCCATGGCCCAAAAGGATACCAACCAGACCCGCAAAAAACCGGCAAAGCCCCAGGGCGGCGCCCAGAGTATCAGAAGGACCATTGATATCTTAAGATCCGTGTCCCGGTTCAACAAAACAGGGGCGCGGCTGTCCACCATTGCCCGGGACGTGGCCCTGCCGGCCCCCACAGCGCACCGGATTCTCACCGTGCTCCAGGAGGAGGATGTGCTCTCCTTTAACCCGGAAACCAAGCTCTACTTCCTGGGAACCGGCCTCTATGCCCTGGCTGCGGCCACAAGCCAGTTTTCCCTGCGGGACCAGTACCATTCCTGCCTCAAGCGGATCAGCGATTATACAGAGGACTCGGCCTATCTTCTGGTGAGATCCGGATATGACGGGGTCTGCATTGACCGGGTCATGGGCAGTTTCAGGGTCCAGGTCCTGGGGTATGAGGTGGGAGAACGCCGGGTGCTGGGCATTGGTGCGGCCGGCCTGGCCCTGCTCTCTTTTCTGCCTGCCCCCCTTAGGGATGAAATTCTGGCGGCCAACAGCCCAAGGTATGTCAAAGAGTTCGGCGTCTCCCCCAGAGATGTAATGGAAACCGTCGAACAGACCCGGGCCAACCGATACAGTTTAAGCGTCCACCGGGTGACCTCTGATTCCGTGGGTGTGGGAGCTCCAATTTTCAATACCGCGGGCCGGGTGGTGGCTGCCGTGAGCATGTCCGCCATCACCAAAAGATTGGGGCCGGACCGGTGCCGGGAGATTGCCCGGTTTATGATGGATGAAATATCTGCTGTGGGTCCCCCGTCTGCCTGAGGCAGACACGGGACCCTAAAACAAAAGTGAAGAGACCGATGGAAACACCAGAATATACATTTAAACACTGGCTCACGGACCTGAGGCGGGGCTTCCACCGGCAGCCGGAACTCTCATACCAGGAGGAAAAGACCACCCAAAAGGTATGTCAGGTGCTCTCCGAGCTTAACATCCCCGTTCAGACCTTTGGGGATATGACCGGCGCTGTGGGCCTGATCCAGGGCAAAGCTGTTGATGCGCCTTACCAGGGCACCATTGCCCTGAGAGCGGACATGGATGCCCTCCCCTTAGCCGAGATGACCGGCCTTGAATTTGCCTCTGAATACCCAGGTCAGATGCACGCCTGCGGGCACGATGCCAACACCGCCATTGCCCTGGGCGTGGCCAGGCTGGTTCAGGAATCCGGGCTCATGGACCGAATCAACGGGGCTGTAAAGTTTATCTTCCAGCCCTCTGAAGAAAAGCTGGGCGGCGCCCTGGCCATGATGGAAAAAGGGGTATTGGAAAACCCCAGAGTGGACCGCCTCATTGCCGGCCACATGGACCCCAACTTTCCCGTGGGTCAGGCCGGGGTGTTCCACCGTACCGGCCATGCCGCCTCCGATCCCTTTGAGCTTGTCATCCACGGCAGAGGCAGCCACGGGGCAAGGCCCCACAAGGGACGCAGCCCCATCACAGCCGGTGCCCAGTTCGTAACCAGCCTGGACACCCTTATCCTAAGGCATGTGCCGCCGGTGCACTCCGCCGTGATCAGTGTGGGCGCCTTCCACGGGGGGGATGCCGGCAACGTGATTCCGGAACAGGTGGTCATCCGGGGCTCGGTGCGGACCCATGACCCCGGAATCCGGGAAATGCTCTTCCGGGAGATGAACCGCCTGGCAAAGGGCATTGAAACCATGTTCGAAGTCCAATGCGATCTTATCTTCAAGTCCGGGGCGCCCATGGGGCTCAACGATCCTGACGCCTCTGCCTCTCTTTTCCGGGCATCGGCAGATGTCCTGGGCGAAGACCATGTCACGGTGCTGCCTTTTATCATGGGCAGTGACGATTTTTACTTTTTCGGCCGGGAATGCCCTGTGGCCATGATGCGCCTGGGATGCGCCGATCCTGACAAGAAAACCGCTCCCCCTCTGCACTCCCCAAAATTTGATATCCACGAAGATGTCTTGGAAACAGGGGCAAAGGTCTTGTTCCGGGCCATTGCCCTGTTTTTTGATAACCAGACCCAACAACCACATAAAAAAAAGGAGAAAAGATGAAAACACTGAAATACGGATGGGCCGTCCTTATGGTAACAGGCCTCTGTCTGTGCTGGCTTCTGACCCCGGCCCTTGCCGGGAAAAAGGATGATACCCTGAACATTGCCTTTTCCAAAGAACTGGAAACCCTGGACCGCTATTACAACACGGCCAGGGAGGGGATCGTGGTTTCCCGTCACGTATTTGACAACCTTTTGTACCGGGATCCTGTCACCTACGAGTACAAGGGGCTTCTGGCCAAATCCTTTAACTGGGCCTCCAACACCCAGCTGGATATTGAGCTGCGCCAGGGCGTTACATTTCACAACAGCCAGGAGATGACTGCGGAAGATGTGGCCTATACCCTGAACTATGCGGCTGACCCTGCCAGCAAGGTCAAGACCCAGCGCTACTCCGACTGGATCGACCATGTTGAAAAAACCGGGAATTACAGCGTCAGCATCTTCCTTAAAAAACCCTTTCCCGCAGCCCTTGAGTTTCTCTCCAATGCCAACCCCATCTACCCCAAAGCCTATTACAGCAAGGTGGGAAAAGATGAATTCGGGGTAAAACCCATCGGTACCGGGCCCTATAAGATCACCGAAGTGGTGCCGGGCAAAAAGATTGTGTTCGAAAAAAATGCTGACTATTTTAAGGACAGCCCCAAGGGACAGCCTGCCATCGGCAAAATCGTATGGCGGACCCTGCCGGAGATCAACACCCAGATGGCTGAACTCATGACAGGGGCTCTGGACTGGATTTACCTGGTGCCCCAGGATCAGGCTGAAAAACTGGCCATGATGCCCAGCCTCACCGTCACCCCGGCTGAAACCATGCGGGTGGGCTTTCTCCAGTTTGACGCGGTTAACCGGTCCGGCAAGGAACACGGCATGGACAACCCCTTTGCCAAGCTTGAGGTCCGCCAGGCCATCAACCACGCCATCAACCGCGAAGCCATTGCCAAGAATCTGATCGGCGGGCAGTCCCGGGCCATTTACTCGGCCTGCTTCCCCTCCCAGTTCGGCTGTGACCAGAATATCAAAACCTACGAATACGACCCTGCCAAGGCCAAGGCCCTTCTGGCCAAGGCCGGATATCCCGACGGATTTGAAACAGAACTTGTCGGATACCGGAACCGGCCCTATGCAGAGGCCATGATCGGTGATCTGGCTGCCGTGGGCATCAAGGCCAAACTTGTGATGATGAAGTACTCCGCCATGAGGGAAAAGGCCCGGGCCGGCAAGCTCCAGATGCAGTTTCTCACCTGGGGATCCTACTCCATCAACGATATCTCCGCCATCACCAGCCATTACTTCGAGTTTGAGGCCGATGACCTGGCCATGGACCCAAAGGTGCGGGACAGCCTTGTTGAAGGGGATTCCTCCATTGACCCCGAACACCGCAAGGCTGTCTATTCCAAGGCCTTAAAGCGCATTGCAGACCAGGCATACTGGTGCCCCATGTTCACCTATGTGTCCAACAACTGCTATGCCAAGGACCTTAACTTCACCCCGTACCCGGATGCCGTGCCCAGGTTTTTCCAGGCCAGCTGGAAGTAAGCGGGCCAATTCATGCTGGTATATACATTAAAACGCCTGGGGCTCGCTTTGCTGGTGCTGATAACGGTTTCCATGATTTCGTTCATGCTCCTGCGGGTCTCGGGCGACCCTGCCATATCCCTGGCAGGGGAAGGTGCAAGCAGTGAGGAAATCGAGTTTGTACGGACCCAGTACGGGTTTGACCGCCCCATTGTCGTCCAGTACATGGAATGGGCCAACAGGGCCCTTCACGGGGATTTCGGCAAATCCCCCTACCTGAACCGGCCCGTGGCCCAGATGCTTCACGAGCACATGGGGGTTACCATGATCCTGGGGGTCAGTGCCCTGTCCTTTGCCCTGATCCTCTCCATCCCCTTAGGCATGCTGGCGGCGGTGCGGCCCAATACCTGGATCGACCGGGTGGCCCTGAGCATATCGGTGATGGGCCAGGCCATGCCATCGTTCTGGTTCGGCCTGATCCTGATCATCTTTTTCGGGGTGCATCTTCGGTGGCTGCCCATTTCCGGCAGTGAGTCCTGGCAGCACTTTGTCATGCCCACCATTGCCCTGGGATATTATGCCACCCCTGCCATCATGCGCCTGGTGCGGTCCGGGATGATGGAGGTGCTGGGATCGGACCATATCAGGACCGCCCGGGCCAAGGGGCTTCGGTGGCCCACGATCCTGTTCAAGCATACCCTTCGCAACGCCATCATTCCCGTGGTGGCTGTGGCAGCGGTCCAGCTAGGGTTCATGCTCGGCGGCTCCATCGTCATCGAGTCCATATTTGCCTTAAACGGTCTGGGCAGCCTGGCCTGGGTCTCCATTTCCCGGTCAGACCTGCCCGTGGTCCAGGCCATTGTCCTGTTTTTATCCACCACTTATATTTTTCTGACCTTTCTGGGGGATCTGCTTAACGCCTTTCTCGATCCCAGAATCAGGAGTAATTAATGTCAGCAGTATCAACAACATCGGATTTTCACAAGGGCCTAGGCCTGGATGTGGTCTTTCCCACCCCGGGCCAGATCATGCGCCAGCGCATGAAAACCCATAGGGGGTTCATTGCCGGCGGTCTCATGGTCTTCATCGTTCTCATGGTGGCCCTGTTCGCCCCTTATATTGCCGGGCACGACCCTTATGCCCAGGATCTTTCCAGCCGGATGATCTCCCCGGTATGGGATGCCAAAGGCACCTGGGACCATCCCCTGGGCACGGACAACATGGGCCGGGACTATCTTTCCCGCCTGGTATACGGGGCCAGGATTTCCCTTCTCATCGGGCTTTCCTGCACGGCCATTGCCGCTGCCATCGGCATCTCCCTGGGGCTCATTGCAGGCTTTTTCGGCGGGGTAGCAGACATGGTGGTCAGCTTCATCATCACCGTACGCCTGGCCCTTCCCGCCGTTCTGGTGGCCGTGGCTGTGGTGGCGCTCATCGGCGGGTCCATGCAGGTGGTGATCCTGGTTTTGGGCTGCCTGATCTGGGACCGGTTCGCCGTGGTCCTGCGGGCCACCACCCAGCAGATCCGGGCCATGGACTATGTCCAGGCTGCCCAGGCAGCCGGATGTTCCGTGCTCTGGATCATGACACGGGAGATCATGCCCAACCTGCTGAACTCCATCGTCATCGTGGCCACCCTCGAGATCGGCCGGGCCATCCTTCTGGAGGCGGCGCTTTCCTTTCTGGGCATGGGGGTCCAGCCGCCCACGCCCTCATGGGGTCTGATGATTTCCGAAGGCAAGGATCTGATGCTCTTTTCCCCCTATCTTGTCACCATCCCTGGGGTGGCCCTGTTTTTTCTGGTCCTGGGCATGAACCTGTTCGGTGACGGGCTGCGGGATGTCACCTCACCGGAAGGACGCTCATGAACGCCCTGCTTGAAGTCAAGAACCTCTATGTGGACCTGAACCTGCCCGCAGGCTCCCTCCATGCGGTAAGGGATGTCAGCTTTTCCGTTGAAAAGGGAAAAACCTTAAGCCTTGTGGGGGAATCGGGTTGCGGAAAATCCATGACCGCCATGGCCATCATGGGGCTTTTGCCCCCGTCTGCCACCTTTCGGGCCGATGCCATCACCCTGGACGGCAAAAGCCTTTTAGGCATGACCGAGGCCCAGCTCTCCCGGGTCAGGGGCTCCCAGATGGCCATGATATTCCAGGAACCTATGACCTCCCTGGACCCCTGCTACACCATCGGGAACCAGCTCACCGAAGCCCTGACCACCCACCAGAAGGTCTCGGCACGAAAGGCCCGGGACCGGGCCGTGTTCCTGCTGGAAAAGGTGGGGATCACCGGCGCATCCTCCCGGCTCAAACAATACCCCCACCAGCTCTCTGGAGGACTGCGCCAGCGGATCATGATCGCCATGGGGCTGATGTGCGGACCGTCGCTCATCATTGCCGATGAACCCACCACCGCCCTGGACGTCACCATCCAGGCCCAGATCATGGGGCTTCTGGCCGGAATCCAGGAGGAGTTCAACATGGGCATGATCCTGATCACCCATGATCTGGGCGTGGTTTCCAGGGTGGCGGACGACGTGGTGATCATGTACTGCGGGCAGGTTGTGGAGGAGGGGTCCATCACCGATATCTTTACCCGGCCGGTCCACCCCTACACCCGGGGGCTCATGGCCTGTATCCCGGTGCCAGGAAAAACCGAACCCGGCGGCAAGCTGGGATCCATCCCCGGCATTGTCCCCACCCCAATCGGCGAGCTCTGGGGCTGCTCCTTCAGAAGCCGGTGCCCGCAGGCAGGCCCTGCGTGTGCGGACAAGGACCTTTCCCTGGTCTGCCTGCCCGACGGGCGCGCCTACCGGTGCGCCCGGATTCAGGCCCGGGGACTGTCCCATCCTGAAACCGTCTGGGATGACCCGGAAAGGGAGGCAAACTAATGAGCCAATTTGCATTGGAAACCCAGGATATTACCAAGACCTACAGGGTCAGTGCCGGTATCTTCAAGGGGAAAAAATCACTTAAGGCGGTAAATGGTGTGAGCCTTTCCATCCCCAAAGGGTCTATTCTGGGACTTGTGGGGGAGTCGGGCTGCGGCAAGACCACCATTGCCAAGATGATGCTGGGCCTTGAAACCCCGACATCAGGCGATTTGTTCATCAGCGGCCAGAACGTCGCCGTCATGGGCAGCAAACAGATCGCAAAAAAAATCCAGCCCGTATTCCAGGATCCCTACTCCTCCCTGAATCCCAGGAAATCCATTACCAAGATCATCACCCTGCCCCTGCGGTCCCAGGGCCTGGCCAGAACCGGGGCAGACCTGGACAAAAGGGTGGATGAGATCATGGAGATTGTGGGCCTGCCCCCCCGGCTCAAGCACAACTATCCCAACCAGCTCTCCGGGGGACAGCGCCAGCGGGTGGCCGTGGCCAGGGCCCTGATCATGAAACCTGAAATCGTGCTCTGCGACGAGCCCACATCCGCCCTGGACGTATCGGTCCAGGCCCAGATCCTGAACATGCTCATGGACCTGAGAAACGAACTGGACCTGACCTATCTGTTCATCAGCCACGACCTGGCCGTGGTGGAGCATATTGCCACCCATGTGGCGGTGATGTATCTGGGGCGGGTCGTGGAAGAGGCCAAGGCCTGCGACCTGTTTGCCCGGCCCAGCCACCCCTATACCCAGGCCCTGCTGGCATCGGTGCTCACGCCGGAACCTGCCATGGGCCTGCCGGATCTTCATCTGGGCATTGAATATCCCAACCCCATTGACCCGCCGTCGGGATGCACCTTCCACCCCAGGTGCGTCAAATGCCGGGATCTGTGTACCCGGGAGGCGCCAAAGACCCAGGTTAACGACGGAAAACTTGTGGCCTGCCACTTTCCGGATAATTTTTAAAGGAGACAGATATGAACCGAACCCACGCCCTTGACAGGGCCAGGGCCTTTGCAGCGGACAGCCTGTTCACCCTTCTTTCCGACTGGGTTTCCCTGGACACGGGAAGCAGGGCTGACGACCGGAAACCTTCACTCACCGCCTATCTTGAGGAAAAGATCATTCCCTGGCTGGCCTCCCGGGCGTTTGAAACCAGAATAGTGGAAAACCCGGAAGATCCCTGCGCCCCCTTTCTTATTGCCAGGCGGGTGGAGGACAAGGCTCTACCCACAGTGCTGGTTTACGGCCACGGGGATACGGTTCCGGGCATGGATGATGCCTGGACAAAGGGAGGCGGCCCCTTTGCCCTGACCCGGGACGGGGACCGCTGGTACGGCAGGGGAGCTGCAGACAACAAGGGGCAGCACGCTGTGAACCTTGCGGCCATGGACTGCGTGCTCCAGGAACGGGGAACCTTGGGGTTCAACCTCACCCTGCTTCTGGAAATGGGTGAGGAGATGGGATCTCCGGGACTTCATGCTGTTTGCGCCGCTGAAAAAACAGCCCTTGCCGCAGATGTGCTCATTGCATCGGACGGTCCCAGAATCGAGCCGGGCACCCCCACCATTTTCGGGGGCAGCCGGGCCGTATTCAACTTTGACCTGAAGCTGACCCTGCGGGAAGGGGGCCACCATTCGGGGAACTGGGGCGGGCTTTTGGCCAACCCCGGCATCATCCTCTCCCATGCCATTTCAAGCCTTGTGGATCAAAAGGGAAAGATCCTGGTGGATGCCCTGCGGCCCAAAGACCTGCCCCGATCCATTGCAGCGGCCATTGACAAGCTCTCGGTAACAGGGCAGGGCGGCCCCGAAATTGATCCGTCCTGGGGGGAACCGGGATTAAGCGCGGCACGGAAGGTATACGGATGGAACACCCTGGATGTCCTGGCCTTTGAATGCGGTACCCCGGCAAGCCCGGTCAACGCCATCCCTCCCGCGGCCTGGGCCAGATGCCATATCCGATTCCTGGCGGACATGGATCCTGCCACATTTATCCCGGCCATCCGGGCCCACCTGGACGACCACGGATTTTCCGAGGTTGAGGTGATTGAGGTTCCCAACAACTATGGGCTTGCCACCCGCATGGCCCCGGACAACCCCTGGGTCTCCTTTGTCACGGCTTCCTTTGACACCACCCTGGATCTCCTGGCAAAGGGCCCTGAGAAAAAGCAGGTCTCCTTTCTGCCCAACCTGGGCGGCACCCTGCCCAACGATGCCTTCAGCCATGTGCTGGGGCTGCCCACCATCTGGGTGCCCCACTCCTATGCCGGCTGCTGCCAGCATGCGCCCAATGAGCACGTCCTGCCGGCCATCCTGGAAGAGGGACTGGCCCTGATGACAGGGCTGTTCTGGGATATCGGGGAAACCGGAGGGCCGGAACCGGACAAAGAGACGTCGAAAAAAGGATAACCTTCTGGTGAGCACTATCAAAAAACAATGGTTTCTGGCAGGCCTTATCCTGGTATTTGCCGGGGTGATCCTGGACAGCAGCCTGACCCTGGCCCGGACAGGCATCTTTTTTAAAATCCACCAGGGACCGCCCCTGATGATTTTCATCATCTTTTTCTTCTCCGGCCTGATCATAGAACCTGCCCAGATCCGGGCCGGGATCCGGGATATCAAGGCCACGGCTGCGGCCCTGGGCCTCATTGCCGGGGTGGCCCCTGTCCTGGCCATGCTCCTGCTTCACCTTCCCCTGGAAACCGGGGTGGCCATCGGCATCATCCTTGTGGCGGTGATGCCCACCACCCTGTCATCCGGGGTGGTCATGACCGGACAGGCTGGGGGCAACATGGCCCATGCCCTGTTTGTGACCATTCTGTCCAACTGCCTCTCGGTCATCTCCATCCCCCTGATTTTGCCCAGGATGGTGGCAAACTTAGGACTTGGTGCAGACATCGTCGTCGACCGGAAGGCCATCCTCATCAAGCTGGTGTTCCTGGTGCTGGTACCCCTGGTGCTGGGACTTCTAACCAAGCAGAAGGCGCTGCCGACCGTCACGCCTGCATGGAAGAGGCGCCTGGGAATGGCCAACCAGTGCATTGTCCTTGGTATCGTATTCATGTCCCTGTCCGGGGCCCGGGAGGTGCTGATCTCCCAGACCCAGGCCATGGCCTGGATCCTGCCCCTGGTGGCGGTTTTCCATGCAGGGCTTCTGGGCATTGCCTTTCTGGTAACACCGCTGCTGGGACTGGGAAAGGGGAGGCGGGAGTCGGTGGTGTTCATGGGCGCCCAGAAAACCCTTCCCTTGGCCGTCATCATTCAGATCACCTGCTTTCCCCAGTTCGGCACCGCCCTTTTGGTCTGCGTGGTTCACCACGTGCTCCACCTCATGATGGACGGCTATCTGGCCGGGCGCATGGGAGAGGGCTGACCCCCAGCAATTTGTTACAATACTTTTCGCGAAAGCCGCTTTATACTCTGTGCCATGAAACCGAAAACAGATGTTAAATTTTTCCGGGACCCGGCCCTGTCCGGAATTGACATCGGTAGGGTAACCAACAGCCGTCACTGTTTTCCCGAACACTTCCACGACAACCAATACGTGGTCACCCTTATCAAATCCGGGACCTGCCAATGCCTGGGCAGAAAACAGAAAGCCGCCGTTGCAGGTCCTGGAAGCATAACCCTCCTCAATCCGGGTCAGATTCATTAAGGCGTTCCCTTAGGCGACAGCCGGTTAACCTATACGGTCTGCCATTTTTCCTGTAAGGCCATGACCGCCCTTGCAGAGCCCCCGCCGGTCTGGACTGCGACTGCGCAGGGTGAATTTTCTATTCTCCAACAACAGCATGAACTAATGATAGTATAGGTGTTGATTTCATACCTTCATTACAACCTGTAAAATAATGTGATTTGAAGTATTCATCTGTAATACATTCAATGTTATGGAAACCTCGTTCTCTTAGAAAATCTTCAATCTTACCTTTTTCTATACCGAAAGCTAGCGGTTCATCAGATTCAGAGGCAATTTTGAACCATTCCTTTGCTTCAAAAATTTCGGATTTTCCTTCAATCACGTCGGCATATGTAAAATCAAAAATCACGGCACTTCCTTCCCCTTCATTACTTGATATAAATGAAAGAGTTTTATCCACAGCTTTCTCATCAATATACATTGTCACCCCTTCCCAAATAAACAGAGTCTTTAGGTTTTTACGATATCCTTTTTCAATTAATACGGTTGGAAGGTTGTCTTCAAGAAAATCAATTGATACATGGTTTACGTTCGAGGGAAACGTTTTTAAAACTTCTTTTAACTTCTCTATTTTGTATTCCTGAGTAGCAGGATAATCAACCTCGAAAATCGGTATCGTATTGTTTAATTCTGGAAATCGATATGGCCTTGAATCATAACCAGCTCCGAGTATCACCAGTTGTTCCAAGTTGTTTTTAATGAAATGCTGTAGGTATTCATCTATATATCGGGTCCGTGCAAGAAAATGCTCGTGAAAGCCGGGGACACGACCTTTGAATAGTTCCAATGCGGTTTCAGGCGATATATCATGCTCTCCCACCACTGTAAAGCCGGGAGGAAGAATCATAGCTGCATATGGGTCATAACATATTCTTTGATCCTGTGGCTTTAATGATTCAATTGCTCTGTGAGCGGCAATAATCCCGGCAGATCGACTCGGTTTGTTTACTTTCATATTACCCTTTTGATTGAATGAAACATAAAATGTTAATGAAGAAGTTACTGCATGCTAACGTCGCAAATAACCAGCTGGGAAAAGGCGCAGAGCTAAGCGGCGCGGCTTTTCCCAGTCCAGGTTTATTTGCATGGTTATGTGTTTCTCCTTAGTTTCAATTTATTCCTTTTTTCCCGGTCATATGTTTGATTTCAATTTTAATCAGTTTTGTTCGATTCAGAGATTTTTCAATATACTTCATTCCTTCTTCTTTATGCATTTGAGAATCTTCTCTGCTTAAAAATTTTTTAAAAAGGACTTGCAATCCTTCTACTTTTTCATCACCAAAAACTTCTACAGCTCTTCCGAAAATAGTCACGCTATTAAAATTAGTATCAAATCCTTTAAATTTAGATTCGGAAATTATAGGAACAACAAAAACATCTTTTACAACATTGAATGATACGTTTGGACAATAGTGGATATTTTCCAATTTATGGCCTGTCTTCGCACAATGAAAATAGATACTTCCCTTGTGGTAGATGAAATTGAGCGGAATAGCATAGGGGTATCCATCTTCACCCATTGTCGCAATTGTACCATATTCTGCCGCTCTCAAAATTTCATTACAATCATCAGTGGTTAATTGTTTTTCTTTTCTTCTTATTTTTCGAAACATATAGAACCTTTACTTTTTGTTGGCCACATAACAAGATGATGTGTAGAACTGGATAACTTATATGACCAAATAGCTACCTGGATAATATGCAGATATGAAGGATATCCAGATCTTGCTAATTCCTTTATATATTCAATGGCATATCAGGATCACTGAATCGTGTAAAGCCTTATTAAAATGATTGCTCAGATACCAACCCCCATGGTAAATCAGGGCGGTCAGGCAGGGGAAGGAAAGGGGGTGGAGCGGCTTAAAAGGCCGGGGGTTCAGGACGGGATAAACCACGGGCTTTTCAGCTTCCTCTGCTCCCATGGACGGGAGCAGGGGATTAAGCGGAACGCCCCTTTCCTTCCCCTGCCGGGTTATGCCGACCCATTCCATCCCCAGGATAAGCAGATTGGGTCCCTTCCGTTTTCAGGATCCTTAAGACATGATTTCCAGGACAACCTCCGGCCGGTATGGACTGCGGCTGCGCAGGGTGAATGATTCCTACAGGCTCTAAGCCCGGCTTTGCTGAAAGGGAAAAACTCACATAAGGCTCAAACAATTTCCCTTTTTAACCGCAAAGCCAATCAAGAGCCTGTACGGAATCCCACCCGATGACTCCGCTGCAGCCCATACCGGCCTCCACGGCGGAGCGGACATGATTTTTCTGCCGCAAGTGGCGATAGTTTAAACGGGAAAAAATCGTGGCGAACATTTTTCAAAGGGTCTTGAGAAAATCTGTGGACAGGATACTATTTTTATAAAACGGTATTATGTCCCCGAATTTTCCTGCTCCTGATCCAGAGCATAGACATGAGCGTGGGGGCGGCCCAGCTACAGTCCTCGACAACCCAGATGCGCATGGCCGGTCTGCGCTCCGATCAGATTTACCTGGCCCAAAAGAAGCGCATAGACCCGGACGATCCTGCCACCTGGCCCACAGTGGCTGCGTTGGGTGACCTGTCCGGGCTGAGGGCCGCTCGCTCAAGAACGACCCCAACGGCTTCTATCTGCGGGGCATAGGTCGCTGGGGCTCCATAGACAGTCGTGACGGCGACAACGGTTATGACTATAATTCCGGGCTTCTTTCGGGCGGCTACGACCGGGTGATCAAGGGCCACTTCCTGCCGGGTGTTAGCCTGGGCTATTCCGGCACCTTTTAAGCATTTTTAGCACCTCATACTGAAATGCATCTTCCAGGTCTTCAAGTATAAATACTGATGCAGTCTGAAAGCTGTCATCTTTCAAGAAACATCCATCTGAAACTATGGCGTGGAGATGAGGATTGAAGTTGAGAAAGTCACCATAGGTCTGCACAGCCATACTGGCGCCGGGAAAAGCATCATTACAATATGCGATTGCTCTTCTGTATACATGTTTGTGGGTATTGACTTTTTTATTGTCCTGTTTCAATATCCCTAAACGAATTGACTGTTTTTTAAATCGAGCCGGCAGGATGAATCGGGAAAACAAAATTGAACAAAGGTCAGGGGAGATTCACCAAAGGCCCAGAATCTCCATATACATTCATTATCCCTGGTCCATAAAAATAGCCATCTATTTTTTGGGTGCCCTGAGCTTTGGATTTGTGGCGTTTACCATATCCTTTTTTCACCCAGTTCCTCTATTGGCAAGCATTATGGTGGGGATAGCTTACAGCATCGCATTTGGCGGGGCCGCTATTCTTATTTGCGAGGCAGGACTGGCTGTGGTTCTAAAATTTGATGGCCAGAAAAAAACGATTACTATTTTGCAGGCCTTTGGGGTTTCTTTTGGTATTTTTGTGACTGGATTTTTTCTGCTGGGGGGAATACAGGCAGGTCTCAAACCTTATGAGCTTCCTTTTCTTGCCTATTACTATGAGGCAGATACGCCTTTTAGTGCCTTTTCCATTCTGTTTTTTTTAAAAATGCTGCCTGTATGGGTGCTGGATACCATATTGGCGATTATGGCTTTAAAGTTATGGGACGAGTACGGGAAAAGTCTTATGCGGATCAGGAGTAAACGCCATGCCCGGAGTCAAAAGATCTGTTTATTTGAGAATAAGAAAAAATTTGTTTTTGAACAGACGGCCATTACCCATATTTCAATTCAGGAGCACTATGCTTCTGTCTATTTTAAAAACCAGAATCAGCTTGAAAAAAAACAGATTAAAATGTCCCTTGCAAAGATTTTGGAATGCGTCGGAGATGAGTCTTTTATCAGAATTCACAGGTCCCATGCCGTTAATGTCAGCCATGTCACTGAGTTAACAAAGATCAGTGGTGTTGATCAAGTGAAAATAGAGAACACCAATATCTGTTTGCCGGTGAGCCGGCGCAATTTACCCATGGTCAGAAAGAAGCTGGTTTATGGATAGGAACTTGTTTTTTTCAAAAAATCTATGAATGGACAACGCAATGAGTACAGAAAAGAAATGACCTACAATGAGTATGAGAAATTTTTTAAGGAAAAAATTTTCAAAATCCTCAAAAAACAGCTCTTAGCGGCCTCATTTTGACCCCAAAAACAGGACGTTAAGAATTTAATATGGTTTCCAACAATGCTCTTGCAACGGATCGCAAAAAAACCGCGACCGCTGAAGAGCCAAGTTCCCGGCGGGCAATACACAGCAGACTAGGGGGTTGGGAAAGATCCGGTTTCAGATCCAGTAAACCAATGGAAGACGAATCAAAAAGAATACCGAATTTCCAGGGAGTAAAAGGGGTTAAAAGGAAATCCCGGCCTCAAACCAGAACATATGGTTCCGGACATTGTCTGAATCTCCGCCGTTATAGTTGGCGGAAAGTGTTGTTCTGCCGTTGGACAGGGTGATCCCGGCCTCGGTGATCAGGGTGGTTTCATCTTCCTGATCCGTTACCCGCCGTGACGCCGCGCCCACAGACATGGTGCTGGAAAATTCAGCATCCGTAAGGGCCTGGGATACCCAGAATCCCAAGGAGGGATAGAGTGCCCACCCGTTTTTAGAATCTGCTTGTGTAAACCATTTCATACCAAGCCTTGCATAAAGGTCATGCTCATCCATGGTTCCGTGGGTGACGTTGGGGCCGGAGGTGTTGTCCGTGGTAAAGGCCGCCTGGTGGCTCCAGGCATAGGCCAGGCCCATCTCAGGTAAAAAGGTCTGGTTCCAGGCCCTGAGCCTGTATCCAAGGGAGGAATCCATCCGGAACCCGTTTGAACCGAAGGCTGCGGATTCCTTGTTATTGGTTGCAAGATCCTGGTAATCGCTGTGGCTGTAGGAGAGGGTGCCAAAGCATGAGAACAACCAGGTGTCATCATGTAAATAGACAGCATGGCCCCCCAGAGAATAGGTATCTGTATCATCGGACCGCTTGTCATATCCTTGTCCGGTAAACTTTATCTCATTCTGGGTGATGCCGATATGACCCCCGAAAAAAAACCGGTCCGAAAGGGCCCGGGTCACCCCGCCCATGATTCCGATGGCATCAGCCTCATATCCTGTAGCTGAATTATTTTTAAATGTAGATACAATGGGGCTGGCAAAGACAAAATCCCGGCTCTTTTCCGGCACAAAGGACAAGGGCCCGAAAGAATTCCCGAGGGCTGCCACCAGATATTCCGGTTTCTGCCCGAAGGCTGAGGTCTGGGACGATTCTGGGCGGGTTAAGGGATCGGTTAAGATATTGGACAGAACATTGCTATAGAACATCCCGTTCATCCGGCTGCTGAGCTGATTTCGAACCTGGGCGGATTTAAGGGCAGGGGAATGCTTGGGTGTAAACTCAACCCTTATCTTCTGAGGCGTCGTGCCGTTGCCGTTCACAAGACCGGCTTTATAGTCAACCGGTAAAGGGGATAATACGGCGAATTGATCTGAAATCACAGCCCCGTCCACCAGAGTGGGGAGTTCATATTCGGATTTGCCGGAAAAATTCTTTCCCAGGGTCAGATAAAGGGTGGCATCTGAGAAATAGGCCGCTGCCCCTGTGTTAAGCCCTATGGTGCCTGCATATTCGGTGGTGAATCCATTCTGGGTATTGAGTTCCATGGCGTAGCCGGTAATGGTGGTAGTGCCGTCGTTCACATATACCTGCCTGGCCTCTTGGACGCCGCCTGAAAGTCCCGGATAAAGTGTGGCCCTAACCTGTATGAGTCCCTTTGAATGAATGGTTGCGCCATTTTCATTAATCAGGATACCATAGGCTGTGGCATTGCTGCTCGTATATGCTGCTGCGGCATTTGGGCGCTCTTTTCCGGCAATGGCTGTGACGGAAATTTTACCTTCGGAATAGATATTCCCTTTTGAGCGTATACCAACGGCTTCTGCATATGCATCCTGAGATACTGGAGCCGTACTATCTCCTCCCCTGGCAATGACACTGATATTCCCCGTATTCAAGACGCTGGACCAACCAGACAATCCTATGGCCTCAGCCGAGGACAAATTGTAAACACTGCCAACCCCGGTTCCCCCCTGGGAAGAGACCCTGAGTTCTCCTGTGTTATTGACATTGCCGCAATCAATTCCAGACGCAGTGCTATAGGAAAAAACATTAGACGTACCAGACATTGCCGCCCCTGTCTCGGCGTGGACCGTTATGTTTCCTTTGTTTACAATAGTATCAGACCCCCAGGAAGAGATTCCGGCCACAACGATGGAGGCACTCTCCGTATTACCATCAACCACTCCTCCTGTTATTTTGGCGGAAATATCAATGTCACCAAAATTTTGTAATTGTCTGCCCAGGTAGATGCCATTCAATCTTATCCCGTTGTTCGTCCCGCCGCCCGTCCCATTGAGATGAATTAAGATATCGCCCCTGTTTTCCATTACAACATCTTCATTATAATTTAGAATCCCTGAAACGTCTTTCTCTGCTGTCAAAGGGTCGTTGTTGTAATTAAGATCAATAATATTGATATTTCCAGTGTTTAAAAAAAAACGGTCGGGATCATACCCGTTGAGATCATCAATGACAATACCGAGATTGGCGTCATATCCACTGCTGCTTGTCCAAAAAACAAACTCTGTGATTTCATCGGAATTGGTTTCAAATACGGAGACATCATCATATATTTTACCCGGGGCTGCCAGGGATACTGAGCAGATAAATCCGAAAAAAAACAAAAAAATGAACAGACAGATACCAGATAACCTACGGGGAAATAAATACTTCACTTTTATCCTCTATTTTGGAATGGTAGTTTTTGGTTTTGGTGCATTTGGGTTTTCGACCGCCTTTGTACTGCTTGGGAACTATGGTTCACCAGTGCTTATTCATAAGCGGTAGCAATTTATTCATAAATGGTAGCCAGGGTGTCACATATAATACAGGGAGGTTACATCTTTACGGCCATTGGAAAGGGCGGTTCTGTCTGAAAGTATATGGCGGTTTGACAGTTCAAGGTCCATAAAACATAGCAGTCCAGAAGCCAGAAAGGATTCATTTTGAAACGGAAAAATTACAGCAAAGAATTAAAAAGCGAGGTCGCGTTGGCAGCTATAAAAGGGAATCAGACTGTTAATGAAATTGCCTTGGAATTCGGTATTTATACGAGTCTTGTAAATCGGTGGAAAAAGGAAGCAATCGAAGCCTTTCCATTGGCATTTGGCAACAGTCAGGCAATACAGATCAAAGAAACCGAGATTGAGCGGGGCCGTCTTTATCAAAAGGTCGGCCAACTCCAGGGAAAATCTGGGGACATCCATGATAAGTATTGTCAAGTAAAAAATAAAACTCCCCTGCCCAACCCAAAGCCATCCATTCTTGGCGGTAAACCTGCTATCCTAAACCACTGAACACACTCGTCATGTATTGGGTCTTGATCTATTTCGTGTCAAAAAGAATAGGTTCTTTTGACCAGACATCCATTTGCAGCATCAAGTCACCTATGATCTGATGACCATCGCAGAAGTTTAAATTTGGGTAACCTGCCGGCCATGAAACACGTTACTGGAGTATCATGGTTTTAAACCAATCACTCAGTCCCCAGACTGCATGAAACGGCAGGAAGAACCATACATACGAACGCTTTTTTCCTGATCAATTATGCTGCCATTTCTGACTCCTTGATCTGGAATGCCTGCCCACTTTTATCCACGGCAAGCATGTAGGCAACCAACTTTCTGGCAACGGCCAGAGTCGCTCTATTCTTGTTGCCTCTGGCCAGCTCCTTTTGGTGAACTTCAGCCAATTGGGGGTTCCAAATAGGGGCCAGTTTGGCGGCCTCAATTAATATCGTTTGAATGTGTTTGTTCCTCTTTTTAGAAATTGGACCGCGGTACTCTTTGCCGGCGGATTCTTTTTGGGCGGCACAAAGTCCGCAATAGCTGATGCCTGGCGAATTGAATGAAACCGCTCAGGCTCACCTACTTCAAGAACCCAGGTCAACGCAGTAACTTCACCCACACCTCTAATTGATAATAGGCGTTCTACACGGCCTCGTATTAATGGGTCTCCCTTGATAGAGTGTACCAGCCTTTTTTGGATATCTGTAAATATTTCGAGGTTCGAACGGCTTAATTCGAGCATATTGATTACTGAATCAGGTACATGTTCCACGGTGTCTAAAAATTCAGAAAAATATTTTTCCCCATGTAGCCGCTTTTTATTATACTGGGCGCCAACCTCCATCAACAAACCTGAAATTTTGTTTTTTTCTTTTGTTGCCGTCCGGACGATATGGTTTCGATAGCGTAGTATTCTTCGAAGATCTCGAAGCTCTTGCGGCATCATATAGCATTCCGGCAACATATCCACCCTGAGCAGATCGGTAATCTTTTCAGCGTCTGATACATCATTCTTTTTCTTAGCAGCTGTGATGGCTTTCAACATTTCAGGATGCGCTACCTTGATGGATTGAGCATACGGTTTTAGAAAATCGTATATCCAAGCAGTGAATAATGTCGCCTCCATTGCGGCAGTCCACGGCTGGGGCAGATCCTCCAGCCAATTGCTAAGGGCTTTGCGGGTTGCCGGCAATTTCCCTTGTTTTATTACTATGCCGTTGAAGGTTTTGATGCAAAAAGCAATTATTTTTTTATGGATATCCATTCCGATGTAGTGCATACTCTCCATTGAAACCTCCTTGTGGTAATTGATTCTGGATGACTCTGTTATTCCAGCAGCATATATAAAAGCCATCATGCCGCAGGGAGGTTTCATTGTCTATATTTTACAATATCTTATGCATTTAAAGGGTGTTGAAACCGTTCAAATTTCTGTTTCGTTATAGGTGCCCCACGCGTTTGTAATTCTTTTTTCCAATGTCAGATTGTCCGGCTTTTACCGTAGCAATATCTGGTTTTGTTTTTTACCGCATAAAATCTATTTCAGACGGCGGCCTTTGTTGTATTCAGATATACCAATAGCGACCGATCAATCGGCTCAGAAAAAATCCCGCATTGAACGTTCAATTCATCCTGTGGCAGCAAACAACTCCTTTTGCCCATCTTCTTTTTTCATTGGTTTATGCCTTGTTCCGGCCATTTCAATCAACAATGTTACGATAGTCGTCAGAGTTGATCGGACAATCACACCATGCTGGCTTCTTACCCGTGTTTGTTCGAGGCCTTCTCTTTTTTTCATCAGATTAAAGGGCCTTTCACAGTTTTTCCGGATCTCGATTGCGTCTTGAGATCCGCTATGAAAAATCGGCATTGGTTGAAAATAGCCGCTGTCAAAATCAACGATCCTTGATTTTGAACAATTTGATTCAAACGCACACTCACCCGGAACGGCATCACATCCAAATTCGTGGCCTTCCGGTGTCGATCCCAAAAACTGCATTGGAATCTCACAAGAATCATTACAGGCAACCCTTAATGGCGATTCCAAAACGTTGTCAGGAAGTTTGGCTTTCTCCGATGCAGGGGTGACGACATAGACACCGGTTTCGTTGAGAACCGAACCATCACTATCGTGATAAGCCTGGTCGGCGGTTATCAATTTGATATCAATACCCAATGTTTGAGCAAGCTTGATCAACGGTTTTAAAAACAGGCTGTCATGATGATTTGCCGCCCCGATTAGGGATACCAATGGAAAACTATGGCCTGTCGATGGGTTGATGGCTGTTAGGGTGTGAAGCCGGTAGCCAATGACGTAATACGATTTATCCCTTTTATTCCGGCGTTTTCCACAATCACAGTCCGGATCGGAATACATTCGTATTTTTTTGCCTTTGACCTGAATTGTGCAAAGGGGGTAATTGATTTCAGACGGCAGTTCACTGGAATCAACACCATGGATAACGGCACTCTCCAGACAGCCTGATTTATAAAAATGATGGAGGAAATATACCAGGACATTCATCAATTGTTTGAAATTCAGGCCACGCCGGAAGTGACACAATTCAGTATGATCTGCCTGGTGTTTGGTATTTAAAGGCAGTCTCACAAAACGCCTGTTTTGCTTTCGTTCCCTGCCAAAATATTCATCGCTGCAAAATTTCCTGTAACTGATTTCAGGGTATTTGATTATTTTTAAAAGCTCCATCCGAAATAACTGGTAGGGTTGAATATCCCTGTGCACAGCGGAATATCCGTCAGGCGCAATCAAGCTGTTGATAATCTGGTTGTCTATAAGTTGGTCAACAAACTGCAATTCCGGGTCTACAATTTCAGGGTATGGCTTTTTCAGGGTGTCAAAATGAAACAGGTTGTCGGAATGAAAATTTTCAATGTAGGACGCCATCTCAGGAAGGCTACGAATCTCTGCTGAGGGGGCCTGATCTTCAACTCCTATGAGTTCTTCGATGGGGATGTCCAAGGTTTGAGAATAATCATAATTATCCAAAACTTCCATCATGATTTGCTTTGTCAGCTCTTTTTTGGACTTCCTTGTCATCTTTTTCCAGTTCGGAAAACTCTTTTTCAATTGCTTTGTGATGATTCGCCTGATATTTTTTGTATGCATAAAGCCTCTGTGGTGTTGTTTCCTTTTTGTTTAGGCGCTTGAAAGATACAACTAAACAGAGGCTTTTTCAATTACTAACATACTGAAAATTTGTCGGATAACGTTAAAATTGCGTCATCGATTTCAACACCCTTATTTAAACAGGATACTATTTTTATAAAACGGTATTATGTCCCCGAATTTTCATTTGCAAGGCTATAAGATCTTGGGTAAAAAAAATAGTTGAGAAAAATCATTTATTCGATTTTAGATACTTTTGTTGAATACTTGAACGAATCATCCAGTTACCTTGGGCTTTCCGTGGCAGAGCCTTTTCCATTTGAGTGACTATAGCCTCAAGATCATCCGATGAAGAGCAGAGTTCCCTTGCATGTTTGTCAAAAGCTATCAGATAATCCCTCATATCAGAAATGTCTTGTTTGCCGGAAAGCGGTCCATGACCGGGAATAATTTTATCCACATCTAATTTAATGATATAATCCAGGTTCTTTTTCCAACCATCAAGATCAGCATTGCCAATATACGCATGAAAATTGGTGAAGAGAATATCTCCAGTGAATAGAACCTTTTCTTTTTGGATATATACCATGATATTATCGGTTGAATGGTTTGGGGCAATATAGATAAGATCTACAATTATGTTTCCTAGGTCAATCTGAATTCTGTCATTGAAGGTAACAGATGGATATGAGATTGTTGTTCCTTCAAGAAGTTCGTCTGTCATACCCATATTTTTCACAATCCCGATCAGCTTATCTCCCCATTTAATTAAGTTTGCTTTGCCGTTTTTGTGCGAAATAATAATTGCACCTTCCTTGGCAAATTCGCTGTTTCCGAAACAATGGTCGAAATGGGTGTGCGTGTTGACAACATAGCGGATAGGCTTATTTGTTATTTTTCTGATGTCATGGATCATTTCCTGTGCTTCTTTTGCGGTAGCCAGCGTGTCAACGACAACAACGCCTTCCTGACCTACGATTATTCCAGCGTTGGCTCCGAAACTATTTGACGGAGAAGCATTCTGGGTGTCTGTATATGCAAATATTTTGTCAGAAATATTTGATAATTTCTTTGCTGCAAATGCTGGATTGGAAAAAATCAAAATTGATATTATCAAAATCAATGTGATTGCTAAAGGTTTGTTCATTGCCAATCTCCTTTTTAATTGTTGTCAATGGTAAGCCTTATAACGTTGGAGTTCAGGGGCCGCCGACCGTAGGGAGGGAACTGGGGCTCCGCCCCAGCAGTCCGCTGCAACGACGGGTTATGTGTCTGTTTTTACTTTCAGTTTGAAAATTTTCTTTGACTCGCCAAAATCGTGATCAATTTCAGCAGTGACATTTTGATTGTCTTCCCAGATTAAGGTTGCAATGTGCTCATGGTACCCTACCGGGGCAGATATAGTTTCTGTTGCTAAAACATCCTTAGTCTTTAAATCAAGAATTTTAAAAGTATATGTTCCTGGTTTTTCTGAAGCTATTATTTTTGCAGTAAACGTACCTGCTTGATTGGGAAGTTCCACCATAATTGAACCAGGTTCTGCGCCATGCCAAGAGAGGTCAGTGCAACCTAAAAAGCAAATAAGAATCAGAATTGGAACCGATTTTTTTAAAATAGTCATGAATTTATTCGCTTAATTAATTTCTGACACATAACGGTTGAATTCAGGGGCAGCTGACCGCAGGGAGGGGACTTGGGGTATGTTGGCCGAAGGCCGCCCCAAGCTGTCCGCTGCAATGAATGGTTCTGTGTCTCGAATGCCAACCGCACAGTGTTTATAAATCTGTTATTATAATTGAATCTAAGAAAGTATTAGCTTTTTCTTTAAAATTTATATCTTCATTTCCGAGTTGATATCTATAAGAATAACCGAGTTCAATACCGATAGCATGATTTTGAGGGTGTTGACCAGTATAGCCGAGTACTTCCAATATCATGGTTTTGTTACCATATTTTGCAGTAGCAACCTTGTCCTCCGCGATAGTATGATACTTCATTATATAGTTTGCGCCACCTTTAATATTCTCCTTCTCATCCTGAATAACCCTAAACCTTTCCTCTGGTTGTTGGGCTTTTTTGCCTTCTGAAATATATTGAGTGAATTGCTGCTCAGTTTCAAATTTAGGTAGTTTGAAAATGGTGATGTTCGCAATGTAGCTGGAATTTTCTGTCGGGCCGTATTTTGCCAGAACTAATTGTGTTTTATTTTTACTTGCGATCTGCCACCCTTCTTCCTGTGGTGGAAGCACAGAGACACCGACTACATCATTAATTCTTTCGGAGGGATCAACGAAATTTGAGGTTTTTTCATGCACACATGATGTAAGCAAAAAGACAAATAATAAAATCAGGATTTTTTTCATTTTATCTCCTCTATATTGAGTTAAACTACTTTGACACAGAACGAGTCTGTAGAATAAGTCATTTTTAGGCGGTAGTCATTTGCCGCTATGGAATTATTCTCAGCCTCTTGTTTTTTATTATTCTATGTTAATTCTGTCGTTAAAATCGATTACGCTATTGTAACTGTCTCTTAAGACCGCAATATCAGCCTCTGATAAAGAGAGATCTGTTCCCCCATGCCCTTCCTTTATGTGGCTGGGATCGAACCATACCGATGTATCTTTTTCAAATTATGCAAAGCGCAGAACAGCAGCCATTGACAATTAACCTTGATTTTCCCTCTCAAAGTGAACCTGTCCAACTTTATCGTATGCCGAATATGGCCAAACACCGGTTCTACTGTCCCGAGCCGCTTGGAATAAATCATCCGACCCAAGGCGGAGTCGATTTTTTGTTTCATCCTTTCCGTGGCTGTGTCCGGGGCATCTTTGTTCTTTGTCCCGCTATGAAAATATGCCACCGATCTCTTGGGAGATCTGTCTGGATGACGAAGGCATTTTGATCTGAGCTTACAAGGGCCGCAAGCGGATTTAGGCGCCTTGAATCGCGTTACAAAATTGCCCTGGGTATCGAAACCTCTGCCACTTCGGTAAAGCCGCTTTCCGGCCGGACACATGCAAAATTTAAAATCAGGATCAAAATAGAAGTCTTCTTTTGAATACAATTGGGATTTTTTCCGTTTTCCTGCGATCTCTTTACGATGCCTTTCTTTGTAGCGGTCATTATCTTTAAACCGGGGATCTCATTTGCGGAACCGGTTATCGGCCACATAGGCGTCAATCCCTTCTTTAGCCAGCATATCCATATTGTCCTTGGTGTGAAATCCGCTGTCTGCTGTCAAAAGGGTCTTTTCAAAAACACTATCTTCCAGATTGCCCTTTGTGGATTCAATCATCGGTTTCAACAAATCCTGTTCTGGCCCTTTTCCATAGGCTTCGGCACCCACAATCACTTGATGTTTGCTGTCCACCATGGCCAGGCCGTTATATCCCTGGATATAACCTTTCGATGATTTCATTTTGGCAGAATCGTTATCAGTGATGTTGGACTTTATGGGTTTGCCGCCGGCACCCGGTTTATCATCATTGTCGTTTACCCATTCACGGATCTTTTTAATCTGCTTTTGAAGCGTTGCCATATACTTTGCATCGGACTCAATGATATTGTTTTTCTCTTCAATGTCATCGATTTGCCGGTGCTTTTCAATGATATGTTCTATGGCTTTTTCAAATTTAAGGGCTTTTTTCTTAAAATCGGCCTTGGTGCCGCTCCATTCCTTTGAGGCATTGGAAGGCAGCTTACAGCCGTCCACAGCAAACATTTCCCTGCCGATCAGGTTCATCTCATCGCAGATAAGGATGATTTCTTGAAACAGAGCGACAGCCTCTTCATCCTGGCTGGAAACAAAATCAGCGATGGTCGTGAAATGAGGTCTTGTATGAGCGGACAGGGCCATGAAGATAATGTTTTCTTCGCAGCATTGGGAGATTTTCCGGCTGGATGTGATCCCCCTTGAATAAGCATAAAGAATTATTTTTAAAAGGATCCTGGGATCATAGGCAGGAGCCCCGGTATCATCGTTTTTATACCGTTTGTCGAAAACACTCAAATCCAGTTCATTGTCAATCAAATGACTGAGGGTATATTGGAATGTGCCCGGAAGGATCTGTCTGTCAAAATAGACCGGAAGGAAAACACCTTGATCGTATGAATAGTCTTTATATTTGGCCATTTTTTACTCTTGTCTGGTCTGCGGTTTTTCTATTTGTTTTAAAGAAAAATCTAGCACAAAACGATAAGAATCTCCAGTGTTTTCAACCTTTTTCTACAGCTTCAACAATGAAGCTCACCGGTCGCAAGGGTTTGCAGTGAGGCTGGTTGAAAGCACCCTTCTCCAAAGTTGTTACAGACTTTGAAAAAGGCCGCCCCTTGCGGTCCGGTGGAGCGCTGGGTGTGTGCCGGGCACGGCACATGTTCTTAAAAGTGAGTCAAACGTAAATAATTTTAGTGCGTTTGGCAAGTCTTAGATCCAGCCAGATGGAGGCGAAGGGTGTAGCGGCATGGCAACGGGGCCCCGGTGACGGTGCTTCGGGAGGAAGCCGCCCTGCTGCGGCAGGGTACCGCAAAGGTACGGGATGACGAACAGGAATCGGGCATAAGGCGCACACGCCGGGACGAGCCTGCACAACAAGGTAAAGTCCTCTATCCATCTTAAGGCGTGTCCGTAAACCCGGCATTCACGTACCGAAAGACATGTGTTTACCCCGGGAGATCTCCCATGTGCCGCAAAGGCTGAGAATCGGGCAACCGGTTCTGACCGCATGGGAGAAGTCAGCAGAAGGCATAGTAGCCGGTGGAAACGAGCCCCTTAAAAAACGGGGAGGACTCACTCCGGTGAAGGCCTGAACGGTGCCCGGCCCAAATGGCCCGGGTAAATGATAACGACAATTAGGAGGTGTGTACTTGTGAACAGACAGCCACAGCAGATGGAACTGTTCCCAGCGTCACAGATTGCCGAACGTCTGGGAAGAAATGACCGGTTAATGGAGATGATCCTTGAACGCAGCAACATGACACTGGCCTGGAAACGGGTGTGTGCCAATAAAGGAGCCCCCGGTGTTGACGGTATGAGAACCGATCAACTGGGGAAATACCTGGAAAAGCACTGGCCGAAGATCAAGCAGGCCCTGCTTAAAGGCATGTACCAGCCACTTCCGGCAAGGAGGAAAGAGATTCCCAAACCGGATGGCGGCGTACGCCTATTAGGCATCCCGACAGTGCTTGACCGGTGTATCCAGCAAGCCGTATCCCAAATCCTGGAACAGATCTGGGAACCTGTCTTTTCTGAATTCAGCTATGGGTTCAGGCCCGGCAGATCCGCCCACGATGCCTTGATACAGGGTAAAAGATACATGGTGGAAGGATACACCTATGTTGTCGATATGGACTTGTCCAAGTTCTTCGACCGGGTAAATCACGACCGCCTGATGAGCAGGCTCGCCTCAAGGATGGAGGATAAACATGCCTTGAAACTGATACGCCAATATTTGAAATCCGGCGTTATGCTCGAAGGGGTAGTGATTTCCGCGGAAGAAGGGACTCCCCAGGGAGGCCCGCTTTCTCCTCTGCTGTCCAACATCGTTCTGGATGAGCTGGATAAGGAACTGGAGAAAAGAGGACACAGACATGTCCGGTATGCCGATGATTTCAGGATCTATTGCAAAAGCCTGAAAGCAGCTGTGCGGGTTGAGCAGAGTATCACCAGATTTTTGACAGTGAAGCTCAGGCTCAAGGTAAACCAGGATAAAAGTGCTGTCAGCCGTCCATGGCTGCGTAAATTTCTCGGGTTTACATATTTCCAAATGTGTGGACAGTCCAAGATCCGTATCCATGCCAAAAGTATGAAACGCCTCAAAGACAAGGTCAGGGAATTGACTTGTCGCAGTCGGGGCAAGAATCTTTGGCAGGTTATCCGGGATCTGAACATGCTCTTCCGGGGATGGTGGAATTACTTCCGGCTTTCAGAAGCCAATGCCTTCCTCAAAGGGCTTAAGATTTGGGTAATGAGGAGATTGCGGAGCCTTGTCTGGAAACACTGGAAAAATGCGAAAACCCGGGTACGCAACCTGGAAAAACTTGGAATAGCTCACGCAGATGCCATGCTTTGCGGCAATGCCCGCAAGAAATACTGGCGCATGAGCAAGGTCAAGTGGGTCGCCATTGCCATGCCGGAAAAGTTCTTTGTGGCGCAAGGATTGTATCTGCCCGGAAACTGACTTTCCTGATCAGCCGAACCGCCCTGGTACGAGATCCGTATGCCGGGTGGTGTGGGAGGGCTCCTCAGTAATGGGGAGTCCTATCCCGATTATGTGTTTATATATTTTTAATCACCACCACTGAGATTTATTTTAGCAAGCTTATAACCGATAACAACCTTATCTTTAGTTCTAAAATCGAAGTCTTGACGTTCGTCTGAAGTGGCGCCACTGCCCCTTCGGGAAGAAGCCATGCTTAAACCGCTGCACAGAAGAACTGATTGAACTACGTATGAAGGTTCTGAAATATTCATCTTGGGGGAAAGCGATTTATTCCAGTGGTTGGTTAATCCAGATATCGAGGCTTCTTCACTTGTAGCCCCTTCATTGCACTGAAAAATAAATTTGTAATATGAGTCTATCTCCGGTAGAGGGTAACCAAATTCGAATGTAGGCAAAGCGACTGATGATGTTTGTGAAGTAAGGCTTGGAAAGGCCTCTTCTGGAGTAGCCCACAATGAGAGTCCTCCATTGGACAAAGTCACAACTGAACCTGGCCGTATGTTTGGTGAACCAACAATTTGAGTTGGCGTGTACCCCAATGAGCTAATGAAAGGAATAAGTTTTTCTACAATGTCTTTCGTATAAGCGTTGTTTACTTTTGCCTTTTGATCCGGTTCAGTGGTGTTGGAAATAGAGAGAGAGGATATTGATTGCACGGCTTTTGTACTTATCCCCTCAAGCTCAGACGTGCTACTTGATATTTCTGTTAATCTTACTTCAAGCCCTTCACCAGACAGGGAAAATCCTTGTAAACCTGAGCTAATCGGCCCACTTGTAAGGACAAGAAGAAAACCGAAAGCATAGGTAGCCCAGATGCCTATGCTATTCTTTTGATACCAAGAAAGGAGAGCACCGACACAGGTCAACCCTAAACCAACGATCACAATCATTGTATTTATCAATTGTATCTCCTCTGTTCACATAACGCCAGTTTCACCGGCCGCTACACCGATGCTCGACTAACGATGAATTTGCCAAGACCAGATAACTTGTGTCCTGCAGCGGCGATATGCGGTCCGGTGTAAACTTTTGTTGGGCACATTTACGCAACCATCACAGTTTTTCATAGCACATTAATTCTACTGGTGCCCCGTTAACCTCAATGAAAGCAACTATTAATCCTTTGCTTGGACTATTTGGACTAATGATTACTTTTTGATCTTTTAGTGCTTTATCTAAATCATCAACTTCAAATGCAATGTGAGGCACTGTTTTCACCAAATCAGGATAAGGAGCATTTTCCCAATATCTTTGCCACTGAATTCCAAAATCGTTATTTTTATGGTCACTGACCGTCATTTTTAACTTTGGAAGATCAATTTCTCCTTCAAAGCGTTCTTTTGTCGGTATACCTATATGATTATATTTCATTCTATATCTTATTCTCTTCAAATATTTTTACCGCCCAACAAGATGATGTGTAGACCTGGATAACTTACAAGACCAAATAGCTAACTGGATAATATGCAGATATGAAGGATATCCAGATCTTGCTAATTCCTTTATATATTCAATGGCATATCAGGATCACTGAATCGTGTAAAGCCTTATTAAAAATTGATGTTTATCCGTATTAAAATGATTGCTCCGATCTGATCTGGTAAGGGGCTGGCCCAATCTCCTCCATTATTTTCCCATTGACAAACCAATCCATTGTCTGTATTTTTTTTCTCAAAACCGACCGGTCGGTATTGACAGGAGGTATCATGCAAGTCCAAAAAGATGAAAAACGATTGGCAATTATCCGTGCAGCAGCAGAACTATTTGCATCCCAACCCTTTCACAAGGTAACACTCAGCGACGTGGCAACCCTTGCTGCTGTGGGCAAAGGGACCTTATATACCTATTTTAAAAGCAAAGATGACCTCTATCTTTCCATGCTCTACATCGGGTTTGAGCGACTGGTGGACCGCATCAGGCAAACCATTTGTCTTGACCGGTATTCACCCAGGAAAAATCTGGCCCATGCCATTGGGGAAATCCTGGGGGTTGCCTATGGCACTCCCTACCTGTATGAGGTCCTGCACCGGCTGGGTACAGAAGACGGAGAGCTGCTTGAAAAATGGCAAGAGAAACGCAGGGAACTAAAGGCCCTCCTTGAAGAGATCATTGTCCAGGGCATTGAAAACAAAGACTTTTATGCCCCCAATCCTGAACTCACCGCCTGTATCATCCCGGGCATCATCCGGAGTGCGGTGATTAACGCAGGCAAGACCATGGATCAGGAAGACCTGACAACCCAGGTTCTGGACTTCACCCTCAATGCACTGAGAAATCCCTAACCCCATGCAAAAGACCATGACAAATTCAAATGAAATTGATTCAGCAGCCCCTGGAACCAAACCATCCCCAAGGCCTGCCTCCAGGCGCCGGCTCATCCGCGTGGCTTCAGCGGTCTTCCTCATTGCAGCTGTCGCCTACGGCGGATCCTGGTATTGGCATGCCCTGGACCATGAATCCACAGACAATGCCTTTGTGGAGGGCCATATTTCCCAGGTGAGTCCCAGGGTTTCCGGCCATATTGTCGCGGTTAAGGCGGAGGACAACCAATGGGTGGAAAAGGGGACCGTGCTGGTGGAACTGGACCCTGCTGACTATGAAATCCAGCTGAATGCAGCCCTGGCCGCACTTAGGTCCGCACAGGTGGCGGCCCTCATGCGGGATGCGGACGTAGACCTCACCGCCATTGCCAGCCAGTCAGGCCTCAACGATGCCAGGGCCTCGGTCGACATGGCCCTGGCCAATGTGGACGTGGCCAAAGCACAGGTGGAGACTGCCCAGGGCCGATGCCGTGAAATCCAGGTTCAGATTAAGACCGCCCGGCTGGATCTTGATTTTGCCAAATCCCAGGAAGAGGCGGCCAGGGCTGAACATTTTAGAAACCTGGCTGATTTGGAACGGTTCCGGCACATGGAAAAAACCCAGACCGTTTCCCGGCAGCAGGTGGATCATATGGCTGCGGCTGCTGATATGACAGCAGCCAACCTTGAAGCCGCCCAAAAGCGGGTCCGCGCCAAAGAGACCATGATCCAGCAGTCCATGGCAGCCCTGGCCACGGCAGAGAACCAGCTGGTCCAGGCCAGAGCCCAGGTCAAGGCCAGCCAGTCGAAACTGGAACAAAGCCGGGCCGGGTGGCAGGCAGCCCAGGCCGGCCCCAAACAGGTGGACCAGAGCCGAACCATGACCGGAACAGCCAAGGCAGATATTGAAAAAGCCCAGGCCCAGGTGGACCAGGCCCGGCTCAATCTGGCCCATACCCGGATCATTGCGGAAACCAGCGGATTTATCTCCAACCGGAGTGCCGAACCAGGCATGTTTGTACAGAAAGGCCAGGCCCTCATGGCCCTGGTTTCCAAGGATGTCTGGGTGACAGCCAATTTCAAGGAAACCCAGGTGGCCAGAATCCGGCCGGGCCAGCCTGCCCTCATCCGCATCGACACCTATCCGGATGCCGTGATCAAGGGGTGGGTGGACAGTATCCAGCACGGCACAGGCGCCTGTTTCAGCCTGCTGCCCGCCCAGAACGCCACTGGCAATTTTGTTAAAGTGGTCCAGCGGATCCCGGTGAAAATCCGGATTTCACAGGAACCCACCGAGCCCGGTCTCCTCCTTATCCCGGGCATGTCTGTTATTCCTGAAATTGATGTGTCCGATCCCCAAGCCGCCATGACATCAGAAAGCAGTCATTCCCCCCGGGCCGGGAAACCAAAGAAAAGCTGACCATGCCCGAGACAAAAAAATGGCTGATCTCCATCACCGTTGTATTTGGTGCATTCATGGCGGTCATGGATATCAGCGTGGTCAATGTGGCCCTTCCCCATATGATGGGAACCTTTAGCGAGGATCTGTCCACCATCACCTGGGTGGCCACAGGCTACAGCATTGCCGAGATCATCATGATCACCATGGCGGGCTGGTTCAGCACCCTCATCGGCCGCAAACGGCTCTACCTCTTATCCTTTGCCGTATTCACCCTGGGGTCCATTCTCTGCGGCACAGCAGTCTCCTTTCACCAGATGATGGTCTACAGGATTATCCAGGGACTGGGCGGCGGCGCCCTGGTTCCGGTCTCCCAGGCCATTCTCAAGGAAGCCTTTGGCAAGGAAGAGCAGGGTATGGCCATGGCCATTTTCGGCATGGGGGTTGTCCTTGCCCCTGCTGTGGGCCCTATTTTCGGGGGCTGGCTCACAGACCATTACGGCTGGCCCTGGATCTTTTACATCAATGTTCCGGTGAGCATCGTCGGTATCCTGATGGTGATGGCCTTTGTGGAGGATCCTGCCTACCTGAAACGGGGGGTGAACAAAATCGACTGGCAGGGCATTGTGCTGCTGACCCTCTCCCTGACCTCTATGCAGTTTGTGCTGGAACGGGGGCAGGAAAAGAACTGGCTTGAATCAAAAGAGATCTGCGCAGGACTCCTGATTACCCTTGTGACCGGTTTGGGACTGGTTCTCTGGGAGCTTAAGGCCCAGGAGCCCATCATGAATCTGAGGGTGCTCAAAAACCGTGCCCTGGCCGTGGGATCCTTTGTGGGCCTTATTTTTGGCATGGCCCTTTTCGGCACCACCTTTATCCTGCCCCAGTTCACCCAGAACCTGTTGGGATACTCTGCCTTTCAGGCAGGTATTGTCCTGGCCCCAAGGGCTGTGATGCTTTTGATTTTCATGCCTGTGGCCGGACAGCTCTACAGGCGATTTGACGTCCGGGGGCTGCTCTGTTTTGCCATTCTGGTCCTTGTCTGGTCCTATTACGACCTATCCGGGCTTTCCCTTTCCGCAGGGTTCCGGAAGATGGTGCCCACTCTTGTGATCATGGGCATCGGCATGCCCTTCATGTTTGTCCCCCTAAGCGGCATCTCCCTGAGCACCGTGAGCCGGACGGACATGATCCACGCCACCTCATTCTATACCCTGAGCCGGCGCATCGGGGGCAATATCGGCTATGCTGTGGTGGCCACCCTGGTGGCCCGGGGACAGCAGGTCCACAGGGCAGACCTGGTCGCCCATGTCACCCCTTATAATCCCAACCTGTCCGGCTATCTCCACCAATTATCAGGGCACCTGTCCGGTCAGGGCGCAATGGCTTTTGTTGACCGGGTCATTATCCAGCAGGCCACCATGCTGGCTTACAATGACGTATCCATGATCTTTGGCCTGCTTTTCCTGGCTGTTCTGCCCTTTGTCTTCCTTTTGCCCTCCCAGCATGCCCAGGGCTGAAGCATCCGCATCTTTTATCCCCCGGGTCGAAATTCTTCTTGTCTCTTTACATCAACATCATCCATCGAAATTTGGACACTGCACTCTGGATTTTCATACGGGACAGGATTATCCAAAAGGTCTACAATGCCAATAGCTTTGTCCTGGCAACATTTTTCGATTGCGGACATTGCCTCCTGCTTGGGGATTTTTATTGGATGTCTATAATTGTATTCAGGTTTTATCTCCTGACATATGCCATCTTCTGAGAAACCATTTTCGTGAGAATACAACGAAAGGGCCTGGGATGACATGTACGCATCCCGGTATGGATTCTGGCGGACTTACGTAATGACGGTGATTTACAAATATCTCGACTGTGGAGATCTCCTATGGGATTTGCCAGGGTTCGTTGTGAAGAATGCGGCCGCGAGTATCTTCTGGTATTTTCCTGCAAGCGCAGGCAATTCTGTCCCTCCTGCCATCAAAAACGGGTGATTGAGTACGGTGAATGGGTGTTGACTGAAGTGCTGAAGGATTTGCCCCACCGGCAGTGGGTCTTCAGTCTTCCCAAGCGGGTAAGGATTTATTTCATGTATCATCGAAAATGGCTGGCAAAATTGTCGATCTGCGCCTGGAAGGTGATGAATGCATATCTGAGATCCGTTGTTTCCGATAAAACCGCCGTTCCTGGTGCCAGTATCGCGGTTCAGACCTATGGAGATTTTTTAAACTTTCATCCGCATCTGCATGCCATCGTTTCTGATGGTTGTTTTCATAATGATGGCTGAGCCAATGGATTCTCAGCATTGAAAAAATATCTTTTTTAACTTGACCGATACAAATAAGCATGGTAGCGAAATAGATACTGACTTTTAACGTTGGCTGGTACCCATCCAGAAACGACCACTTCGAAATTCCCACTTCTATCGCTCTATCCACCTTTGTTTTCTGATTTTATTGTCAACAACATATGAACACTGTGATGATGATTAAAATTTTCAGTAAAATCTGCTGAATAGATATTCTTTCGATCTAAGAATACGCCAAACACCCCCTATCCTAACGATATGGGGTTTTCGAAAAAAGGAGGATGGTATGAAGAAAATCATTCGTATCGTTGTTTGCCTAATTTTTATCAGCAGCGTCAGCTATGCTTCTTATCAATCAAGCAACAGGCCCATGAACCATGTCCAAAAAATGGAAAATGAGAGTGAAAAAAATGAAAATGCGAGAAAAAGAAAGGGCCAGAAAGGGCAGATCCCTCAACATGCATCCATTGACGCTTATGATGGCCCGCAAACCTGTATCGCCTGCCATGAAGAAGAAGCAGATGAAATGCTCAACAGCCTTCATATGCGATGGGACGGCCCGACCCCGGAGCTGGTCAACACCAATGGTGAATGGTTTGGCAAAGCCAATGGCGGGATCAATACTTTCTGTACCTATGCCATGTCATCCCGAGGTGCTTGTTTTTCGTGTCATGTCAGGGCGGACGGGAATGCGCCTCATCTGCCGGAGCGAAATGATGTAGACTGTCTGATGTGCCACAGCGACATCTATCAGCGGACATTTGTTCAAGATCCGGAGAATACCGAGACCGTGACAAATGTTTTAGGTGAAACCAAGACCTATGTGTTTGGCAAGGTGGATGAGCTGGGGAATTATACAAGTGTCCCTGATTTCGATAAAATGCCTGAAGGAACAACCATGGTAGATGTGGCCAGAAATGTTCATTTGCCAACCACTGCATCCTGTTTGCGCTGCCATGCCAAAGCCGGCGGCGGTGACTGGGTCAAAAGGGGGGATATGGGTGCCAATACTGCCATGGCAACCATTGACCAGGATGTACATCTTTCACCGGATGGTGCCCACCTTTATTGTGCCAATTGTCACGCGGCACCCCACCATAAAATTGGCGGTCGGGGAATTGACCTTCGCCAGACAGAGGCACCGGATCCAGCCTGCCAGGATTGCCATACGCAAACACCGCATTCGAATTCTACTTTAAATCGGCATGCAAATGGCCAAGTCAATTGCCGGGTCTGTCATATCCGCAATTTTGCCAAGGGCGGTGCCACTGAAATGTCACGGGACTGGTTGGAACCGCACTGGAATCCAGCATTCTGCTCAGGTCAAGGCGGATTTGTCGGGAATGAAATTTCAGAGTCTTTTGTCACGCCTGAATATGTATGGTTTGACGGAACATCATATGTTTACAATATCGGAGAAACAATAGCGCCTGACCAGCAGGGGATCTACCATATGGCCGTTGCAAACGGTGGCCCTTTTGACGGTAAATCCTCTATCGTTCCCATCAAGCGGCATCTAAGCAATATGCCTTTGCATGAAAGTGGTCGCATCGTTCCCCCGGCAATCATGTGGATGTTTATGACGGGTTTTTTTGATGAAGCCGTGACCAGGGGCATGGAAGAACAAGGCATGACCGGCAGCTATACAATGGTGCGAGCAGATGCGCAAATGCTTATCAGTCATGGGGTGGACCCCATAGAAAATGCCCCTGCTTGTATTGAATGCCATGATTATTCCGGTACCACACCAGATGGAAGCGGCATGATCCCCTTTACGGCTTTGGGGTACCACAAGTTTCCTGAAAGAGTTAAAGACTGCACTCTTTGCCATGAATCAGAGAACCAGGCCTGGGTAGGTATGCACCGCCAGCACAGGGAGAAGGATATCTCCTGTACCAGCTGCCATACGTCTGAGCCAACCGGACTTGTTCAGGAACAAGAACTCCTTTGTAATGCCTGCCACGAGTTAAAATTATGGGAAGAAGAATCGCATGAGAAGCATATTGAAAAGGAGGTTGAATGCACTCAATGCCATACCTTTTAACAGGCAGATTAAAAGCCGCATGTCAGCAGTTTGATAATTATAAGGACACAAACAAAAAAATCAGAGAACAAAAACGACAACTATAAATTCACAACGCAGGTATGAGTTTGACTGGCTGAGAATTTTCGCCATTTGAATTGTATTTTTCTATCACAGGTTACGGTTTTTTAACTTGGGAGACTGACACGTTAAAAACATGAATACCGATGTTTGGGTGGAGACATGGAATATTTTTGTTACCCGCTGGATGATGCCCATATTTTTTTTATAATATCCGGCGCCAGTTTGTTTTATGCGCTGGGAAAGTCAGGGGGTTGGAAACGATTTTATACAGATAAGCTATTGCGGTGGACCCCAAAGCCTGAACAGGTTCAATGCTAAAATAAGCTCTAAATCTTTTGTTTAAAAAAATTAAAAATCGAAAAAAAACGACATCTGTCCTACTCTTTATGCGCCCGCAGGGTGTAGGAAAAGTCAGCTGAACCTTTTCCCCTATTGATCCTCGGCTTCATGAACCATAGGATTATTACCGAGCCTCGTGCCTCGGCACGGTTACTAATCCTTTATTTGTTAGGGATCCTTAAATTCTTGGTTATTGATCCAAACAAGATGACTATCTATTCCATATCCTCATTTCCCAAATAGGTTTCAGTTTTTCTTTTGTGGAAAAGATTGATGATTTGTAACCGGAGCTTTGACGGATATCGTGGCTCGTTCATCAAATTATCTATTGAGAGCCAATCAAATCCAACTTGATTTTTATCGCTCTGTATTTTTGAATTACTTAATTCACCAATAAATTCACATAAAAACACAAAATCTACTCGATGGAATGATTCACCATTCCGACCTTCAATAACAAATTCAAGCGATTTTGGTTCTACTTCAACACCTAATTCCTCAGCGCACTCACGTTTTACCGCGTCAGGAAGTAATTCTTCTGTATCCTGTCCTCCTCCTGGCATAATGTAATAAATGTCCCCATTATCATCTATTTTGGAAGCAAGCATTTTACCACCTTTTATGATTATGGCTTTAGCTGAATTGCGAATTCTTCTTTTCATCATTCGTTCTCTATCTATTTTGAGTTTGCTATCGCAATGTTTTCCCTAACATGATGATCAACGGTTTATCCGGTGAATTATTTTGTTATTTCAATCGTTTGACACGATTCCATTAGCATTTTTCTATTCCAAAAATATCTTCTAAAATTCAATTATTTCCCCATCTTCAGGAATTCGTAACTGATGGGGTGGAACCCCTTTTTTTTCCGCATATGCTCTGAGGTTTTCCCTTGTCACCGTTCCATGATCGACTGTACCCATATGCGTCGCGACAACAATTGTTTTTGGTACAGCTTTACAGAGGGATACGGTCTGTTTTGCATTCATGATGATAGGTACATGATCGCCCCAGATAGCTCCACAGGAATGCGTGAAGATAATATCGGGTTTAAATTCAGAGATTATATTGAAGACTTCATCATATAAAACCGTATCTCCTGCCCAGTAAACTGTAGGTTCATTTTCTGCCTGCAGCACATATCCGGAAACCTCGCCCATTTCTTCTAAGACGTCACCAGACCCATGCCGACCTTCTGTCCGGGTAATAGTAATACCCTCCCAGGTTGCTGAGTCATGAACAGGAACAACTTGATGAAATCCAATTTTTTCAATTTCAGTTGCATCTGCCGGCTGACAATAAAGAGGTAGCTTTTTGGATATATTTTTTTGAGCTGTTTTATCAAAATGATCTGAATGAATATGTGAAATAAGTACCATCTCCACCCCGTCAAGGACATCATTAATAGAAAATGGTAATTCCACAAGCGGGCTCCATTGATCCCCTCTGTATGACACCATGGAGTGTTTCTCCGCTAAATAAGGATCAGTTAGCAGAACCTTCCCGGCATAGGTGAGTTTAAGTGTAGCATTGCGTATTTGCTGCAATTTCATAATCCGGATGACTCCTTTCTGAAATAAAAATAATCCAACGTAACTGTTTCCAAAATACTGGTCCTATAGGTAATAGCTAATTATTTATAATCAATAGCTTTAAAAACACAAGATGATGTGTAGAACTGGATAACTTCCATGACCAAATAGCTAGCTGGATAATATGCAGATATGAAAGATATCCAGATCTTGCTAATTCCTTTATATATTCAATGGCATATCAGGATCACTGAATCGTGTAAAGCCTTATTAAAATGATTGCTCAGATACCAACCCCCATGGCAAATCAGGGCGGTCAGGCAGGGGAAGGAAAGGGGGTGGAGCGGCTTAAAAGGCCGGGGTCCAGGACGGGATAAACCACGGGCTTTTCAGCTTCCCCTGCTCCCATGGACGGGAGCAGGGGATTTAGCGGAACGCCCCTTTCCTTTCCCTGCCGGGTTATGCCGACCCATTCCATTCCCAGGATAAGCAGATTGGGTCCCTTCCGTTTTCAGGATCCTTAAGACATGATTTCCAGGACAACCTCCGGCCGGTCTGGACTGCGGCTGCGCAGGGTGAATGATTCCTACAGGCTCTAGGCCCGGCTTTGCTGAAAGGGAAAAACTCGCATAAGGCTCAAACAATTTCCCTTTTTAACCGCAAAGCCAATCAAGAGCCTGTACAGAATCCCACCCGATGACTCCGCTGCAGCCCATACCGGCCTCCACGGCAGAGCGGACATGATCTTTCTGCCGCAAGTGGCGATAGTTTAAACGGGAAAAAATCCTGGCGAACATTTCTCAAAGAGTCTTGCATTAAGCTTCCTGATTGTGATTCTGATATTCGATAGCAGACAATAGGATTATTTTCAGCAGAACAGGCGGATGAAGTTGTGTGCTTCTCCGGGGCACTCAAGTTTTGTCCAGGGGAACCAGGTTCAAATCCCCCCACAGCCCCATATGCTCTCCCTTGATGATGACCAGGCCTTCAATGCCGGGGATCTGTTTTCCCGTATCAACGGCCTTTGCAATGTCCGAAGGGGTCTTGACCCGGTTGCCCAGGGCTGTGGCCACGGCATCGGCCAGGGCGCAGGAAGAGGCCAGGACGGTTACGGCATCGGCTTTTCCAAAGCTCTTGGAATGGCCCAGGGTGCCGGAAGAGGTGCACAGGCCGAATGGTTTTTTTCTTTTTTTCACCAGGATTCCCGCCTTCATGCTCAAAGGGGATTCTCCGGCATAGATGGTGAAGATTGTGTCCGAGTCGGAACGGATGAACACATCCCCTCCGTTTTCCACCACGATTTCCCTTGAAATTGTTAACAGACTCTTTCCCACATGCTCGGCCACGGCTCCGGCCACGGCGGCCATGGGACCGGTGCGGGAGGCGATGGCCGCCCGGTACATGTCCAGTACGATGCCGGGAATCAGATCCGGGACGGGCAGGGGGGCAAAAGAAGAGGAAAACTCCGGACAGGATCGGATATGGGTTTCAATATATCCCCGGAATTTCAGGGCTGCGGTCACGGCTTCCCGGGTCAGATCCTGGTCTGCCTGGATGTTGAGATTGGTCTCCTTGACCGTGATCTCAAAGGAGACCAGCCCTTTTTTCCGGTGCAGCCGCCGATAGGAGCTCCGGTCCTCAAACATGATCCACGAATTGAGGTTTGAGCCGGTCCGGGGCCTGGCGGATAAAATAGGAATCGGTCATGCCCGAGATAAAGTCCCGGACGATTTCCGGGTTTGAGTGGTCTTTTTGATAGGCCTCGTCCATGTCCAGGAGAAATTCATTGAAGATGACGGAATCCCGGTTGTCCTTTTCAAGGTCGGTAAGATAGCGTTCAAAGAGGCATTTGAAGATATCCTCAATGGATTGAAGATGCTGTTTGATGGCCGGATTCTTGTAGATGAACTTATAGTTGAATCTCTTGAGTTCCATCAGGGCCTGGGCTATGGGCTCGGAAAACCGGATCAGGGGCTGGTCCAGGCTGTTGGAAATCAGGTCCGTGACCAGGCTGAACACAATGGTGCCGTTGGTCCGGCCCAGGCTCTGCCTGCAGGGTTCCGGGATCTGGCTTCGTTCCACCAACCCTAAACGGATTCCGTCCTCCAGATCCCGGCCGATATAGGAGATGGTATCTGCCATGCGGACCACACATCCCTCCAGGGTCATGGGGATCTCATCGCAGACCGGCCCCCTGCTGACCCGGGCCGTCATGGCGTCAAAATCCTCAAAGGTCCGGGTCTGTTCCGGGGTCAGATTTTTGGAATGGACTTCCCCGTTGTGGCAGACAATGGCATCCATGGTCTGGAGGCTCAGGTTCCATCCCTTTCCCTTTCTTTCGATCCTGTCCAGGAACTGGATGGACTGGAGACTGTGGTGGAAATGGCCGGCATCACAGGCCTGGGTCAGATTGGATAAAAAACGCTCTCCGTCATGGCCAAAGGGCGGGTGGCCGATGTCATGGCCCAGGCTGGCCGCTTCGATGAGATCCTGGTTGAGCCCCAAATACCGGCCGATGGTCCGGGCCACCCGGGAGACCAGCTGGACATGAAGGACCCTGTGGGTGATATGGTCGTTCCTCACCAGGGAAAAGACCTGGGTCTTGTCAATATACCGGGTAAAGGCCAGGGAGTTGAGAATCCGGTCGGCATCGGCGCTGAAGGCCTGTCGGTACTCATTGTCCTGATGGCCCTCTTTATGGCGGCGGACCGCCCTGGTGGAAAAACAGGCCAGGGAATTCAAGGTCTCCTCTTCCCTTCGGTTCAGGAGGCTTTTCAATTCCCTGGCTTTTTTGAATGGTTTTTCCAAATCTTACCCCGTGCTGGAAGGCTTAAGGTTAGATATCCACCTGGCTGATGATGTTGTCCACAATGGTTTTAAAGGCGCTGGAAAAAGCGGTTTCCTTATCCTGGAGCATCAGGGGGACGCCCGAGTCTCCGGAGATGACCACCTGGGTGTCAAAGGGAATGGATCCCAGAAAGGTCAGGCCGGTGGCCTTGGCGGTTTTTTCGCCTCCCCCGTTGCTGAACAGGTCAATGGGCTCGTTGCAGTGGGGACATTTGAAACCGGACATGTTTTCAACAATGCCCAGGGTCTTCATCTTCACGGTTTTGCAAAAGGAGATGGATTTCCGGATATCGGCCAGGGCTACTTCCTGGGGGGTGGTGACGATGACGCCAAGGGCCTCGGGGATGGTCTGGATGACGGTGAGGGGCTCGTCACCGGTTCCGGGAGGGGCGTCAATGACCAGGAAATCAAGCTCTCCCCAGTCCACGGATCCCACGAACTGCTGGATCATCCCGGCCTTGGCCGGTCCTCTCCAGATGATGGCCTGGTCCCTGTCCTGCATCAATGCCTGGACCGAGACGGCCTTGAGGTTGTCGTTGATCTTCTGGGGCATGAGCATCTTCTGGTCCGGGGTAATGTCCAGAAGTTCCTTCATTCCCAGCATCTGAGCAATGGAGGGGCCGTGCACATCCACGTCCATGAGGCCGGTTTTATATCCCTTTTTGGACAGGCTGGCCGCCAGGTTGGCGGAAACACTGCTCTTGCCCACACCTCCCTTGCCGCTCAATACGAAAATTTTATGTTTGATTTTGGACAGAGAGGTCTTGATCATGGCCTCCTGTTCCTTTTGTCTGTTTGCTGTATCTCCGCCCTGGGAGGGGCATCCGCCGCTCTTTTTTGCCTGGTCTACATTCTCGTGAATCATGTTATGATTATCTCCTTATGAGAGGATACGGGTTAAATCTGATTAGATAATGGTCATGATCCCGGTTCTGTCAATACAAATACGGATTCTTTTATGGGGGGATTGGGGATGAATTGGGTGAGGATCAGACGGATGCTCCGGCCAAGCCTGTCCCGGATGAGGAAATCGACCGGCATGTCCCGGCCATGGACTCTTTTCACGGATAGGATCTGGATATCATAGACAAGATTTCCGGAGCCGTCTTGGCGGATCAGTCCCCGGGGGGTCCCGTCCGGGTCCAGGTCCAATACATGGACAAAAGATCCCTTACCCTGCCTGAGGATGATCTGATCCGGGGCTTCAGGTGAAAACCAGGCATCATCAAATTGTCCAAGGGGAATCTGTCCCAGGAGCATGGATACGATTTGGGAAAGCCTGATCCGGATATGGAGGGCCTGTTTCAGGTCCGGGTCCCTCCCTTTTGCGGTATAAAGACCATGGGCATGGGTATGGGAGAAAAATGTAACGGATTTGCCGTTCCCTGCAATGGTTTCAAAGGGAATGCCCGAGGCAAGCAGGGTGATTCTTGCCCGGTTGGGGGTCTTTACCGCCCAGGCCACCCTGAACCTGTCCTTTCTGCCGTCCATTTCCAGGGTTACCCAGCCTGTGCCCTTGCTCGATTTTACGTCCCGGTTAAGGGACCGGGCAGCAAGGGCCCGTTCCGAGGCTTTCTTGTCCAGGGCAGGATCGGTTACCGGCCGCATGGACCCGCATCCTGCCACCAGCAGGATCAGAACCATGGCGGATAAGATATGGGATAAAAGAGCGGTGGGTTTCATTTAATCCACAGGGGTTGATTTCTTTTCTTCTTCCAGCCGGGCCCGGACCTTTTTGATCTTTTCTTCCAGTTCTTTGATGGTTTTTTTATCCTCTTTTCCGGCCCTGGCCAGGGCCTTCTCATAGGCGGTCAGGGCATCTGAAAACCTTTCGGCCTTGACATAGGCGTCGGCCAGATGGTCGGCGATAACGGTTTCGTAATCGCTGAGCTCCGCCGCTCGTTCAAGGTATAGGATCGCTTTTCCATACTCCTTTTTTTTGAAGTAAACCCAGCCCAGGCTGTCCGTGATATAGCCGTCCTCTGGCTTGAGTTTCAGGGCCCGGGAGACCAGGTCCAGGGCCTGATCCAATTGGACGCCCATGTCTGCATAGGTATAGCCCAGGTAGTTGAGGGCGCTGGCATCCTCCGGATCAATGCGGAGGATTTGCTTCATGGTCTGGATACATTCCTGCCTCAGGCCTTTTTTGTCCTGGATCGCCCCCAGGCGAAACAGCAGGGAGGTGTTTTCCGGAGAATAGGCAAGTCCCTCTTCCAGGACGGATATGGCCTTTTCAAGGTCTTCCTGTTTTTCGTAAAAAGAGGAGAGATAGAGGAGAATATCGATATCCATGGGGGATTGGGCATGGTGATCCTCCAGAAATTGAATGGCCTCCTGGATTTTGCCCATGTCCCTATAGAGGAAGGCTGTGGTGAGAACGGCCTTTTTGTACTGGGGATGTTCCGGGCTGACCCGGCGGTACAGATCCACGGCCCTTTGAAAATCCTTGGCAGACTCATGGGCCATGGCCGTAAAAAAGATCAAATTGTCATTTTCCGGATCCGCCTTGAGCAGCTGTGAAAAAACAATCACAGCCTCTTTCCCCCTTTTCCGGGAGATATAGGTATCCACGGCAGTCATGACCAGTCTTGAATCGGTCTTGGCTTCCCGGGCCAGTTCGGCAAATAAGGTCTGGGCCTGGTTTAAATCCCCTCCCTGGTATACCAGGAGAGCGCGTTCCAGTCTGGCCTGGAGATTTTCCGGTTCAATCTCCAATATGTTCTTATAATATTCCAGGAGGGTCTTACGGTCTTCCGGCGTTGGGCCTTTGCCGGAGACCTTGTGTTCCTCTCTGTAGATATCAATCAGTCTGAACCGGGCTTCCACAAGGTTGGGCTCCAGTTCAATGCTGGCCAGAAAGGCCTGCTTTGCCGCCTCCAGGTTCCGGGTCATCATATTGGCTTCGCCCAGATAGAACTGGGCCACATAGTAGAGGGGGAATTCCTTGGCCATCCGGGTGAACAGGTCCAGGGCCTTGGGATACTGCTGGTTTTCCATATATATCTTGCCCAGGCGCAGATAGGTCTCCTTGTTGGCCGGGTCCAGGTCCAGAATCCTTTTCAGAAGGTCCTGAAGATCCTGATCCTCTTTCCGGTTCCGGTCTGACTTAAACCGGGCCAGGAGAAGAAGGTTGTCCACATTCTCAGGATCGAGTTCAACCAGGTCCTCGGCCAGGGCCAGGGCCTGGTCTTTCTGGTTCTTCTCCAGGTAGAACCGGATCAAATCCCTTTTGAGCAGGGCAGATTCCGGATCTTTTTCAATGGCCTTTTCAAGGGCGGCGATGGCCGGGTCAATCCTGCCGGCCCCGGCATGGATTCTGGATTCAAGGTAATAGAATTTGGCGGAAGGCTCCCGGCTTTCTTCCATGGCCGGCAGGGCGGCTCCCGGGCCGGATTCCGGTTTGATCCGGGCACAGCCTGCACCCCAGAAGAGCAGGGCCGCTAGAATAAGAACAGAAACATGTCTCATGGATGGGTTCACTTTGCCTGAAAAAGGGCGGTTCTATTGGTTGTGATCATACATGTCAAAATCAGGCATGTCCTTCTTGAAAAAGGCTTTCATCTTTTTCAGGATATTGTTTTCTATCTGCCTGACCCGCTCCCGGGAAATGGAGTATTGCTCGCCGATTTCCTGGAGGGTTTCCGGGGAATCCGAGAAAATGCGGCGCTCAAATATATCCAGTTCCCTGTCGTTGAGGGTGGTTTTGAATGTATTGACCTTGGTATGGAGAATATCCTCAATCTCTTTTTTTGCCATCTGGTCCTCGGATGACTCGGCCTCCACATTGATAAATTCAATGCGTTCGGTGTTTGAATCATCCTTCAGGGGCTCGTCCAGGGAAAGATCCCAGTTGGCCAATCGCTGGTCCATGTCCACCACTTCCTTTTCCGACACGCCCAGGCGCTCGGACAGAAGCTTGGGTTTGGGGTCAAACCCCTGCTCAATGAGCATCTGTTTCTCTTTTTTCAGCCGGAAGAACAATTTGCGCTGGCCCTGGGTGGTCCCGATCTTGACCATGCGCCAATTGTCCATGATAAACTTCAGGATATAGGCCTTGATCCAGAAGGAGGCATAATAGGAGAATTTTACGTTTTTATAGGGGTTGAACTTTTTAACGGCCTGGACAAGACCGATATTCCCCTCCTGGATGAGATCCAGCAGGTTCTGCATCCAGATCCTCTGGAATTCCAGGGCGATCTTTACCACCAGCCTCAGGTTTGAGGTGGTCATGATATAGGCGGCTTCCTGATCCTCTTCCTCCTGGATCCGTTTGCCCAGTATGACCTCTTCTTCCCGGGTCAGAAGTCTGTACCTGTTGATTTCATTCAGATAGCTCTGGATGGGGTCTGATTTGACAAGGGCCTTGGAACTGGAGGTTTTCATCTTTGATGCCGGAACCAGGAAATCCTCCTTGGTCAGCCTCTTTTTCGGGGTTTTTTCATCTGTCTGAACGGTATTTTTCTTCATTCCGCGAACCTTTGTTGATTAAAATTAGGAGTATACCATTAAGATGATTTCTATAAAAGTAATATATTCTTACTAAAAAGTAATCTTAGAAATTTTTTTCCAGGGCTTTCACAGAAGCCGGGAGGATTTCGGCCCTGACAGGCCCAAGGAAAGAATTGCATTCTTCCCCGTAAAAAGTTATTCATTAAAGGGGTTTTTCGTAAAAAGTTCAAAAAAAGCAAAATCCACCCACCGGTTAAGGTGCCTGATATGAAAAAGACAAAAGGAGAAAGACCAGAGGCGGCTCTGCGCGAGGAAGTCGCCTGGCTCTGGAAGATGATCCAGGAATCCAGGGACGGGATCGTGGTTCTGGATGAAAACGGGAAAGTAGAGGATGCCAATATAAAATTTGCCCGGAATCTCGGGTATTCTTTGGAAGAGGTCCTGGAGCTTTCTGTATGGGACTGGGATGATCAATGGGATAAAGAACATATTCTCGGGATGATTGAGGACCTGGATGAAGCCGGCGATCGTTTCGTAACCCGCCATCGCCGAAAGGACGGCAGTCTTTTGGACGTGGAGATCAGTACCAGCAAGGCCGTGCGGTACGGTCGGAAAATGGTGTTCTGCATATGCCGGGATATCACAAGGCGGATCCGTTCCGAAAAGGCCCTGCGGGAGAGCCAGGCCCGTCTGGCCGCATTGTCCGATGCCTCGTTTGAGTCAATTTTCCTTTCCGACCAGGGCCTCTGCCTGGATCAGAATCTTACTGCAGAACGGATGTTCGGGTATACCCGGGAAGAGGCTGTGGGCCGGTACGGGATGGAGTGGATCATCCCCGAACACAGGGACCGGGTAAAGGCCAATATGATATCCGGGTATGAAAAGCCCTATGAAGTTACCGCCCTGCGCAAAAACGGCTCCACTTTCCCGGCAGAGATCCAGGGCAGGATGATCGAGTCCCGGGGAAAAAAAATAAGAATAACGGCTCTCCGGGACATCAGTGAGCGCAAACAGGCCCAGGCCGAGAAAATGGAGGCCCTTGCCGAGGCGGCAGAATCCAAAAAACTCGCCCTGGTCGGCCAGATCGCAGGCAAAATGGCCCATGATTTTAACAATACCCTTGGTATTATCATGGGCAATGCCGAGCTGGCTCTCATCGGATGCCAGGACCCCGGGACCCGGGAAACCCTTGAACTGATATTCGACCAGACCCTGCGGGGTCAGAACCTGACCAAAAATCTGGTGGCCTTTGCCAAGGACCAGGAGCCCAAGCAGGAGTATTTCCCCGTCAATCAAAAAATCGAACTGGTCCTGAACCTGCTGAAAAGAGACCTGGAAAAGATCCATTTGATCCGGGAATACGGTCCCCGGGGACCGGACCTTCTCGCGGACCCCGGCATGATCGAACATGCCCTTGTCAATATCCTGCAGAATGCCATCCATGCCACCAGCCGGGTTGAGCGGCCGGAGATCATCATCCGGACATACCACCGCAAGGATCAGGTCTGCATCGAAATCCAGGACAACGGATGCGGCATCCCTGAAAGATTTCTTGAGAAAATTTTCGAGCCCTCTTTTACCCTGAAGGGAAGCCGGGACGAATCCGGGTCTTACGCGCCTGGAATCAAGGGAACCGGCTATGGAATGGCCAACGTAAAAAAATATGTGGACCAGCACAAAGGCAGGATAAACCTTGTTTCCAAAATTAAAAAAGGGACAAAGATCAGGATTTCCCTGCCGGTCATTCAAAAGGAACTGACAGCAGAGGAAAAGGAAGATATCGACAATGGGAAGCTTAGTTCCGGGAAATATATCCTGCTGGTTGAGGATGAACCGGCCATATCAGGGGTCCAGTACAAGATCCTGACCCAAAAGCCCTGCAATCACAGGGTGGATATCGCCGGCAACGGGCAGATCGCCGTGGATCTGTTCGACAGGAACGATTATGACCTTGTGAGCCTGGACTATATCCTTCCCGGAGGCCTTAACGGCATGGATGTCTACCACCATATCCGGAAAACAGACAGGATCGTTCCCATTCTTTTCATCTCCGGGAACATTGAATTCCTGGAGTCCATCAAAGAGTTGAAGCAAAATGATCCCTATATCGATCATCTGTCAAAGCCCTGCAGGAATCTGGACTATGTCGGCCGGATAAACCGTCTGATGACTTCGGGCTGATATGGAATCTTTGCTCCTCCCGGCAATAATCGGAATTTTATTTTGAGAACAACTATAAAAGACCGGAGGCCGGAAAAAGATTTGGTTTCCGGCCTCCGGGAGGGTATGCAAAATTATAGAGCGGTTTCCGGGTGGAAGACATTGACCTCTTTTAGATCCTCCCCCAGATATTCCCTTTCATTGGGACCGAGAATCCCCAGTGAAAGGCAGATCAGGGTCCAGAGATGGACCACGGGATAGTTTCCTCCGTAATGTTCGGAAAGTTCATGGATCTGGGCATGGCAGTTGTGGCATCCGGCAATGCAGTAATCTGCTCCGGTGGCCTTGATCTGCTGATCCTTGATCCGGCCGTAGGCCAGGCGCTCTTCCTTGAATCCGGACTGGAGAAATCCCCCGCCCCCGCCGCAGCAGTAATTGTTTGAGCGGTTGGGCTGCATATCGATAAAGTTCTCTTCCCCCACAACGGATTTAACCACAAACCTCAGGTCGTCGGCAATGGGGTCTCCATAGCTTTTCCGGACGATCTGGCAGGGGTCCTGGACCGTGAATTTGATCTTCAGGTCCTTGTTCCAGTCGGAATTGACCTTTAGCTTTCCCTCCCGGATCCATTTGGCATAGTATTCGTAAATATTTTTAATTTCAAAATCGTGTTCAAGGTTGAATCTTTTCACTCCGGACCGGACTGAGAAGGTTACGTGACCTCACTCGGTGTTGAGGTAGGTCTTGACCTTGAGCTTATTGGCCTGGTTGACCGAAGTGGCGGTAATCTGCTCCCAGTCCTTATTGTCCGCCAGAAACATGCAATAGTTTTCCCCGGCCCATCCCTTGGACCCGTAGGTCCAGTCCACACCGGCCAGGTGAAGGATCTTCCACAGGGGGACCAGTTCATCCGGCTCGGTCACCGGTTCCCTGGAATTCTGGTTGAGAAAGAATTCAGCCCCTTCCTTGTCAATGGGGGCCTCCATTTCCGCGAATTCCGGCTGGGCCTCCTGGTACTCTTCCAGGACATCCTCAATAACAAATTCAAAATCTTCCTCGGTTGTGCCCATGGCAGAGGTGGTTTCGTTTTTCAGGGCCATGTCACAGGATCCCAGGATCCCCTTTGGCCTTTCTTCCCTGGGGCGCAGGGCCCTGGCATTGAAGATGAGCTGGGGGATATCGATCTGCATGGGGCAGACATAGATGCAGCGCATGCACATGGTGCACATCCAGGGCCAGTCAGACTGGGCGATTTCTTCGTCCATGCCCAGGGCGGCCATGCGCAGAAATTTCCTGGGATCCATGTCGGCCAGTCCCGTGGCCGGGCATCCCGAAGCACAGGCCCCGCAAGTGAGACAGGCGTTCAGATTCCCGCCCTCGGGCAGAATTTCCTTTACCTTATCCAGAAATGTGGTGTCTTTTTTCTTCTTTCCAAGTTTGATGACAGCTTCTGCCATTTATCTCTCCTCTTGTTAGCAATATCCTAATGATAATCATGGGTTCCCATGATAACTTTAATCCCTGTCTTTTCCTGCAGGATTCCGGCAAGTTCTTCCGCGCCGGTATAGGGGCAGCCGGGCAGGGCGCCTGCCAGACAGGAGCTCAGATAGATCTTGTCGGGCTTGATTTGGGATAATTTTGCTGCCATGCCCAGGGTGGGCAGGACGGCTCTGCCAGGACACTGGCATTTTACAAAGGCGACAACCGAAGAGGGGGCCTCAAATTTTCCCTCCCCCTGGGAAGCGGCTTTCAGGCACCTCCATTCCCCCGGACATCCGTATCCCTGATCCATGTATGTTCCGCAGCCAACCACAGCGACTTTTTCCATGTGCGTCTCCTTTTGTATTGCAGGGTTAGAAATTCAAATATAATGTAGCATAATGCATGCCAGTCGATTTTACGAAATACGGACAGAAAAAACCCTGTCTTATCAACTGGTTGGCGTTCAGCCGGAAGACTTGCTGAGCCCAGGGTCGCAGATGTGCAACGGCCCGGCAAAAAATAGGTATCAAATCTGCCATGAGCCTTTTGATCAGGCTTCCTTTGATCGGGATATCTTTTTCATGGAAGATTGGGGAAAAGTCTTTTCCGGAGCAAGCGGATGGGGTACAATGCCGAACCACGAAACGGCCGGGAATACCGGGGCAGGGTGTAAGGGAAATGGATAAAAGGGATTTTTTAAAATTTGTTTTTGTTTCAGCTGTGCTCAAGGGGGTTCCCCAGGCCTTTGCCATGCCGCCGGAGCTCGGCTGGTCCGGTCCTGCAGGGGCTGTGCACGGGAAAAGAACCCCAAAAAAAGAACCGCAGAAAATCTCTTCTGCCGCGGCCGGAGATGCAGGTCCGGATCTGGATAAAGCCGTTAAAGACCGGCTCATGAAAAGCCGTTTTTTTGACCATGACTTTGAGGATGATATCTTTCTGGATTCCCGTGATATAGGTTTGCTCCATTCCAGTCTCAAGCGGTTGAAGCGGATTCAGCGTACGGTCGGGTACGGCAATTACGCCCTTCTCGATTTTGATCAGGCCCTGGCGCTTTCAAAGAACTATTCTTCCATCGGCCGGTTTCTCCCTTCTGAAATTCAATTCCTTGAAAAGATATTCTATGCCAAGGGGAGTGATTACGGATTTTTCGGGGAAAAACCCATTGAAGACATCACCGGGGTTATCCGGAAAAAAGAGGTTCAAAAGATCCCCCGGACCGGAAATTATCTCTACCGGGGAAAACCCATGCAGGTCTATGAGGCCGTAAAAAAGCAGGTGGGCCGGGAAATTGTGCTGACCTCCGGGGTCAGGGGAATCATGAAGCAGTTTTTATTGTTTCTGGACAAGGTTTCCCGGAGCCGGGGAAATCTTTCCATGGCTTCCAGATCCCTTGCCCCCCCCGGGTACTCCTTCCACGGGACAGGGGATTTTGATGTGGGGCAGAAGGGCTTTGGCGTATATAATTTTACGGAAAAGTTCATCGAAACAAAGGTGTATAAGAGACTGAACCGCCTGGGATACGTCAAATTCAGGTACAGCCGGGACAACGACCTGGGGGTGAGGTTTGAGCCCTGGCATATCGGGACGGTCTGAAATCAACCGGGGTTGAAACCCGGAACCGGGTGATTATTGTTGGCAAATGGATAATTGACAATGAATAATTGAGGAACAGCGCACCAAACAACATCCATTTTTAAAATTACGGATATCTGACAAATGGTACAAAAACAGACCTTATACATGGCCGTTCTTATTTCCCTTACCATCGGCTTTCTGGCCGGGGCTGCCTATACCTCTTTTAAACTGGCGGATCAGGGCCCGGAGGTTGCGGCCCAGGCCGGGCCCCATGACCCCGATAAAGGGGAGAATGCCGAAGGCATCAGCCCGGAGGTGGGGGCCAATATCTTAAAGCTGGAAGAGCACCTCAAAAAGAATCCGGATGATGCCCGGGCCTGGACCGAGCTGGGCAATCTGTTCTTTGACACCCACCGGCCGGCCGATGCCATTGAAGCCTATACCAAAGCCCTGGCCCTGGAACCGGGGAAGCCCGGGGTTCTCACGGACCTGGGGGTGATGTACAGAAGGAGCGGCCAGCCTGAAAAGGCCGTGGAGGCCTTTGATAAGGCGATTCAGGCAGATCCTTCCTTTGAAACCGCCCGTTTCAATAAGGGAATCGTTCTCATGCACGATTTAGAAGATATGGAAGCGGCTGTTCAGGCCTGGGAAGACCTGGTCAAGATCAATCCCATGGCCCTGGCTCCCAATGGAGAGCCCGTGAAAAACCTGATCGATAAGATGAAATCCAGATAAAAAAACAGTAAAAAGGAAAGAAGCGTCCCGGGGCTTTTCCTTATCAGAGTCTTGAGGCGAGTACGGCAGCGCCTATGGCCCCGTTTTCCTGGGGAAATGGATTGATGGCGATATCCCATCCCAGCCGGTCTTCCAGGGCTTTGACCATGCCCTGGTTTCTGGCCACCCCCCCGGTCATGACAACAGGGGGCCGGATTCCGGCCCGGGAGACCAGGGAGGCGATGCGCGCCGCAGCAGAGGCGTGGATGCCGGAGATGATGTTTTCCCGTTTTTTCTGCCTGGCGATCATGGAGATGACCTCGGATTCGGCAAAAACAGTGCAGACGCTGGATATCTTAACCGGTTCCTTTCCGGTCAGGCTGAGTTCCCCCAACTCTTTTAACGGAACCTCCAGGGCCTGGGCCATGACCTCCAGAAACCGGCCTGTGCCGGCCGCACACTTGTCGTTCATGGCAAAGTCCTGGACATGTCCCTCCCCATCCAAGAGAATGGCCTTGGAGTCCTGGCCCCCCACATCGATGATGCCCCGGACTCCGGGATCTAAAAAATAGGCCCCGGCTCCATGGCAGATGATTTCCGTCATGGCCTTGTCGGCAAATTCAACGCTGGCCCGGCCGTATCCCGTGGCCACGACCGCCTGGATTTCTTTTCTGTCAATCCCTGAGTCCCTGAGGATCTGTTGAAATACCTTTTCTCCGGCGGCCGAATGGTTGTATCCGGTCGGAATGACCCGGGTGGCAACTACCCGGTTATCCTTGATCAGGGCGGCTTTGGCTGTGATGGAGCCGATGTCTATGCCTGCGAAAATCATGACGCGGCTCCTCTCTGTCTGACGATTTCCATGAATGCATCGATTCTGGTCTGGGCCTGGGATCTTGCAAAACTTCTGGGATCGGTCATGTCCGCCTCCAGCATGAGAATGGGAATCCCGGCCTTTTTCCGGATGATGTTCATGATGTCCATCTGGCCGAAGGAATAGGGTTTGCAGGATCTGTTGGAGTGCATGACCATGCCATTGACATCATAAAAACGGATATAATCCAGGACCTGGGCGGCCATCTGATCCACCCCGATGTTCAGGTATATCCCGGTATAGGCCCGGGCCATGGAATCCAGGAAGTTGTCCGGATCGATGTTTTCAATGGCGCTGCACCAGGCCGAGGTATAGGTATCGGCCACCAGGCAGGCCCGGTGGCCGGCAAAGGTGGCGGAGAGCCACTTGAGCTGGTGCCAGACCGGCAGATTGTCCCAGAGGAGGCGGTACTTCTCGTCCGGTACAACCCCTATGCCCTGGGCGATCCTCTCTTCCATTTCAGCCAGCAGCTCTTTATAAAAATCAACGGCGGTCCGGGTGCCCCTGAGGGTGACGATCAGGGCCAGGAAGAAAAAGGCGTCAAAGGCGCTCATGGGAGAGGGCTTTCCCGCCGTGGTGTTGAGAACCTTCTGCCAGAGCTTCTGACCTTCAAGGGATAGTTTTCCCACTTCATCCATGCGGTCATGGTCGAGTTTTCTTTTGCTTGTTTTTTCCAGGAACTCAATGTACTCCCGGATCTGGGTCTTGACATAGGTGTCGATTTCAGGGGTATACCCGGTATGGCAGACCGGGGTATCCAGGATAAACAGGGGAACATCAAAGAACCTTGCCTGGACCTCGTACCATTTCAATACCGTGCCGCAGATATTGGTGCAGCAGACCAGCATGTCCGGCCGGGGAAGCCCGCCGATGGGCCCGCCCTTTACAACGGAGCAGGCAATGTCAGCCCGGGCATAGGAGCACAGATCCGTGCTGTACCCCATCTCTTCGGCCTTGACGCACAGGTCCTCTCCCATTTTGGAGGCCCCGATCATGGCCCCGTGGTTTTCAGGATAGACCGGGATGATGTCCATGGCCACCAGGGGCTCCACAGGGCCCCCCGAGGTGATCCAGGCCACCAGTTTGTTGTTCTGGGAGGCGGTCAGGGCATCCATGTAGTAGAGCCCCATGATGTCCCGCATCTTTTTGGCGGATTTGATTTTGATGGGTTTGTCTTTGTCCGTCATATAATATCCTTATGGTAAAGGCGAAAGCTCAAAGTCTAAAGTCAAAAGCGAAGAGCACAAAAGGCTGGAAAACCGGTGAAAGCGTTTTGTTCCCTGTTGCCGAGATCTTCTATAAAAAATGCGAAGCATCCTTACTTATCAATTCTCCATTATTCATTATCAATTGCCCTCATATCATCTGGATAAAGGTTTCCAGGCGGGTGGCGGCCTGTCCCATGCCCTGTTGATGCTCGGGAAGTTCCAGAACCTGGCTTTTGATCCCGGCCTGATCCAGAACGCTTTTCAGATAGGGGAGGTCAAAGGCATGGGGATCACAGAACTTGACCAGGAGAAAGATCACTCCATGGGCTCCATGCTCTTTTGCAATCTCCAGCAGCCGGTCCCCCCTGGCATGGATCCCGGCATGTTTGGCCGGGCAGACCATCCTTTGGGCATATCTTTCAACAAGGCCCTCCATGGGGGGCATGTCCGGGTCGATCTGCCCGTCGGCCCAGCGCTGCCCCGTGCACAGATCATCGGCCACAATTGCCCCTCCTCCCTGTTCGATAAGGGAGTGGATTTCAGGCATGGTGCAGGCAGACCCGGCCAGGACCAGACGTCTGCCGGCAAAGGGAGGTGGTTCTTTTTCTTCCAGCTTCTGGACAAGGCGTTCCAGGTGCCGGGCCAGTTCATTTCTGTCCATGATCATGGCCCCCCTGACAACGGCATAAAGATCTTTTCCAAAGATAAGTCCGGGGTGCTTTGATTTGAGTTCAAAGAGTCGGGAAAGATTTTTCCGGATGGAGTTGAACAGCCGGATGGAGGCGGCAATCTCCCGGTCCGTTACTTCCCTGTCCTCGGCCCTTTCAAGGTCCTGGCGGAATCGTTCCAGAACTTGTCCAAGATAGGCTTTGGCGCTGGCGGTATCCAGCTTGGACGGCACCAGAACATCGGCAAAGAACTCAAATTGTCCCTTTAAACGGATGATATCGCTCAACCGCATGATGGAGTCGCAGGTATGGGGAAAGACCATGCCGGAAAGATAATCCAGGTTCCCGGCAAGACAGTCCTCCAGAATTCCCCGGACCAGGGAACAGCAGTAGGACTGGAGATGGTTGTCGGCCAGGCTGACTTCGGCCTGACCCGGAAAGATCCGCATGGGATGAAATCCTGCCCCATGGATGAGCTCTTCCGGGGCATAGGAGCATACATGGCCCATGATCTTTTTCCCGGCTTTGGATTTTATCCCGGCGGCAACAGCTGAGGGATCATTGACCGCATCCCAAAAGGCCTTGAACTCTTTCATGATTTGTTTTCTCCTGCATATTTCCCTTCCCGGCGCAGCCTCTGGATTTCCTGGTCTTCAAGGGTCTTGAATGCAACCTTACCCACCCGGGTGAAGGGCAGGGTGTCCCGGAACTCCACGCTGCGGGGGCAGCTCCACTTGATCAGTTTTTCTCTGCAAAGGGTGATGATCTCTTCTTCCATGTCCGGTCCCGGGGAAAATCCCGGCTTAAGCACCACAAAGGCCTTGACCCGTTCCACCAGGTCCCTGTCCGGAACCCCGATGACACAGACCTGGGACACGGCTCCATGCTCATAGATGATCTCTTCCACCTGGGCCGGATAGACGTTCATTCCCGAGGATTTGATCATCCGTTTGAGCCGGAGCTTGAAATAGAAGAATCCGTCTTCATCCCGGGAGGCAATGTCCCCGGTGTGGAGCCAGGTCTTTTCGTCTTCATGGATTTTCAATACGGTTCTGCTTTCTTCTTCCTGGTTGAGATAGCCTTTCATCACGGCAGGCCCGGACAGACAGATCTCACCGTCCTCTCCCGGGGGGACTTCTTTTGTGGTTCCGGGAGACACGATCTTGGCATCCATGTCCGGAAAGGGTATCCCCACACTGCCTTCCCGGTAATGGCCCATGGGCATGGCCATGATGGCGGTGACCGCCTCGGTAAGGCCGTATCCTTCCAGGAGCTTGACCTTTCCTCCCCGGCGGCGGACCAGGGCCTCAAATTCGGTTTTTACCTTTTGGGGCAGGGTGTCGGCCCCTGAAAATGCCGCCTTTAGGCAGGAAAGATCTGCCCCGGAAAAGATTTTGTTCTTGTTCAGGGCCGCATAAAGGGTGGGCACGCCGATGATGAAATTGGGTTTTTTTGCCTTGATCAGTCCGGCCGTGATTTCCGGACTGAACTGGGGCACCAGGATGCTCCTGCCCCCGGCCATGAAGGCAGCATTGACACAGACTCCCAGGCCGAATCCGTGGAAAATGGGCAGGATGGCCAGGATGGTGTCATTTTCATCCAGATTTCCCCAGGCCGCCACCATCATGCCCTCGGAGATAAAGTTTTTATTGGAGAGCATAATCCCCTTGGGCCTGCCCGTAGTGCCCCCGGAGTAGAGGATCACGGCGGTGTCTTCCGAAGAGGCTTCTGCTGCCGGCTGGGCCGGAAAGGTCTGGTTCATGATCTCCTGCCACCAGGAGATCTTTGGATCTTCCGGTACCCTGGGGATCTTCCGGCCCTTGGTGAGCCAGAATCCCATCCGTTTGACAGGGGAGAGATAATCCCCGATCCGGGTCAGGATCAGTTTTTTGCAGGAGGTCTTTTCCATGGCCCGGGAAAATTTATCGTAAAAGGCATCCAGGGTCAGGGCCAGGGTCGAGCCGGACAGATCCAGGTAAAATTCAATTTCGCTCTGGGTGGACAGGGGATGGATCATGGAGGCGATGGCCCCTATCTTGTTGGCCGCATAAAAACAGATGATTCCCTGGGGAGAGGTGGGCATGGAAATGGTAATGACATCCCCTTTTTTCAATCCCAGTCCGGAAAGAGCATCAGCGCATCGGGATATGGCCCTGCCGAATTCGGCATAGGTGGACAGGGTGCCCATAAAATCCCATGCCACCCTGTCCGGTACCCGGTTCACGGTTTTCATGACGGCTTCATACATGGTGGCATCGGGGTAGTCCAGAGAGGTGGGCACTGCGGAATAAAATTTCAGCCAGGGTTTGCTTTCAGGCATGGTTCCTCCTTTTCCGCCTTTTATTCAAGGAAGTAAAACCGAGAAACGGTTTGTTGTATATCGGTTTTTATATCGAACGTCGGTCGGCATGTCAACCATTGCTTGAAGGATTTCACAGGGTATGGTATGGTAATTTTCCAGACATTTCGAACCAAGTCAATGAGAAAGACAAATCCATGAATCAAAACAACACGTTAAGCCGACTCAAGGCCAGGGAGAGAAAACTTCGGCAGAAGATCATCATCGATGCGGCCCGGGAAGTGTTCGGGACAAAAACCTATGACAAGGTCAGCATGGCTGAAATTGCCAAGTCCGCAGGCATTGCCAAGTCCTCCATCTACACCTATTTCAAGAGCCAGGAAGAACTCTATGCCGCCATTGCCTGCATGGATTCCACCGAGTTTATCAAAAAGCTGAAGAAAGAGGTTGAGACTGCCGGGGAGGACTGCGTCAAAATTACCGTGGCCCATTTTCTGGACTACTATATCAAACACAAGGCCCAGTGGAGGATGATCACCCATTTTGCCCTCCACGGATCCCGGGAGATGAAGGCATTGGACAGTCTCAACCAGGTGGGGCGCATGCTCATGGACCTTTTTGAGTCGATTTTTAAACAGCTTGGATGCAAAAATGACTCAAGAATTATGGCCCATACCCTGTTTGCCTGCCTGAGCGGCATACTCATCGCCTTTCGAAATTACCCGGGCCGCACCGAAGCCGAGCGGATTTCCCATATGAAGCGCATCGGGACCAAGGTGGAGGAGATGATCACGGCCCTGGTTAAAAATGAATCCGGTGTTTGAATGAGTCCAGCCGGTTTCCGGTGGCTGCAAGTTATGGGTTGGGGGTTGCGGCTGAACCGGGTGACAGTTCTAATTTACAATCAGTTGACAGTGAAACAGATGAAATGGATCCCTGGCTGAAAGATATCCCTTCAATTCGGCATTGACTTTCCTGTCTCATTTTCATGCCGGGAATGATTATCATGGGGAGTTTTTTGCATATTGAGCATTTCCCGTACCTTTCTGGATAGATCCTGCTTTGAAAAAGGTTTGTTTATGAACTGAACACCACTATCCAAAACGCCATGGTGAGCAATCACATTTGCAGTATAGCCTGACATAAAAAGACATTTAAGATCAGGGAAACGGTCAGTGAGTGTTTTTGCAAGATCCCGCCCATTCATTTCCGGCATGACAACATCCGTTATGACCATATCAATTACGGAGCTGGATTCGCTTGCGATTTTGATGGCTTTGCCTGGTGTGGAAGCGGATAAAACTTTATATCCCCGGCGTTCCAGCATCATTCGAGTCAGCCTGAGGATAGAGGGTTCATCCTCCACTAGAAGAATGGTCTCCGTCCCGGAAAAAACATCTGTCTGCCTGGTGTTTTCTTTTCTGGGTAAATCAGTTTCATGATACTGAGGGAGATATATCTTGAATGTGGTTCCCTGTCCGGGTTCACTATATACATTTATGAATCCGTCGTTTTGTTTGACGATGCCAAAAACTGTCGCCAATCCCAACCCGCTGCCTTTGTCGGCGTTTTTCGTTGTAAAGAACGGTTCGAAAATATTCGCAAGGGTAGCTTTATCCATGCCGACTCCGTTATCGGTTACGGCTATCATGACGTAATCGCCAGGGACGAAGTCAATATGATCTCGGCAGTATTCTTCGTCAAAAGAGATATTGTCGGTTTCAATGGTGACTTTGCCGACGCTCTTGATAGCGTCACGGGCATTAACACAGAGATTGGCCAGGATTTGGTCCACTTGAGAGGGGTCTATTCTGATTGGTTTCAGATTGTCATCAGGCAGCCAGTTTAGATCAATATCTTCCCCAATCAGACGACCTAGCATTTTCAGCATTTCACTTATAACTTGGTTCAGGTTCAACACCTTGGGATTAATAATCTGCTTGCGGGCAAAGGCCAGTAGCTGCTTGGTGAGTTTGGCGGACCGTTCCGCAGCCTTGTAGATCTCCTCTAAATTTTCAAGGTGGAAATCGGTTGAACGCATGTCCTCCATGATAATTTCCGTATTTCCGAGGATGATGGTAAGCATGTTGTTGAAATCATGGGCCACCCCTCCGGCAAGCCTTCCCACAGATTCCATTTTTTGTGCCTGCAGCAATTGGGCTTTCAGTTTCTCCTGTTCCGCCTCTGTTTCCTTGCGTAGGGTGATGTCCTGAGTTACGCCTTTTAAGCCAACAATTGCACCACTTGCATCGTGTACGGATTCACCATGCACCCACATCCATCCATGACTTTTGTCCGTACGAACGGTTTCCAGCTCAAGCTCATAGGGAGCCCCTGTATTTATTGTGTTGTTTAAGGCGGCAGACAATCTGTCCCAACTTTCAGGTGTAAACAGCTTTCGGTGTTCGGTGAAAGGCGGTGGAGGAAGTGAGGGATCAAAACCGTACATCTTGTAAAGCTCATCCGACCAAATGACCTGATTGCTCTGAACATCCAGACGCCAGCTGCCCACATGGGCGATTCGCTGTGATTCTTTTAAATCTTCTTCACTGAACCGCAATGCCTCCTCATTTTTTCTTCTCTGCTCATTTAGTTCTATCTGTTCCAATTTCTGAAATGTCATTTCACTGATCATCTCGGTCATGTTCAGCAAAAAATTCATTGCAGTTTTAACACGCTCCTGAGAAATTACCGGTACTTTCTCAAGTGCTTTAATATAGGCTCTTTTATCGAATCCATATGTCTCGGCCTGTTTTTCAAAAAAAGATAGGTCCGGTTTTTCAAAGAAAAATTGGCCGGAAAAAAGATTGGCTACATGATCCCCTTCTATTATAATGGGTACCGCTACATCAACCAATCCATTCAGGCATTTATAAAAATGGTATTTTTCCCCCTGACTCATTTTATTGGCCAAGACCGTATCGCTAACGGTACATCTTTTGGCGGTTTCAGGATTCATACGGTGAAAATCAGTACAAATCTGTCTCCATCCCGATTTCGATAAGACATTCCCTTCAAGGTCTAAAATAGCTGTTACAAAGCCAGTAGTTTGGTTGAACCCTTCAAGCAGTGTATTCACTCTCTTAAAATCGATAAAATCTAAAATTTTCATCTTCATCTTTGAAAATTTCTCCTGGTCTGAAAAGAGAACCGCCTATTCTCCCTCAGAATACGGATTGTCCGTATTGATTTTTTTTCATGTTTCAGATTTGTCTACAACATCGGGGCAACTATGAAGAATGGATGTCGTCGCTTGTTTCTTGTATATGGATCAGAATCAGGATATACAAACCAATAAAAAAAAGCAATATTCTCATGGGATTTGAGTAAAACAGAATCCGGCAACGATGGGATCAAAGCCCGGATTTTTCGAAATTCAGGAAAGACTATTGCAATACAGGCCGGAATCGGTTTAGTTTTACCGGCAGGAACAGCCAGCCAATGGGGCCGGTTCCTTTGTTTTCAACCAGAGACCGGTAAATGTTAACCTGTATATTCCAATCATGCAAAAAATCATAACAACCCCCCAAAAAGACCCCCTGGGCGAGATGCTCAAGGATTATCTGGCCGGCAATACAGGAGCGGAAGTCCAGGTAAAATCCTCCTGCATCGACATGCCGCCCATGACCGGGGCGGTCATGTTCAGATCCTTTGATAAAATGAACCGGATCGAGCAGGGAGCTCTGGGACTCTGCCGGGGACATATCCTTGACCTGGGGGCCGGTTCCGGATGCCATGCTCTTTATCTCCAGGAACAGGGCATGGGGGTCACGGCCCTGGATATCTCACCCGGATGCATGGAGGTGATGAAAAAGAGGGGAGTCCGGAACCGGGTCCACGGCAGTATTCTGGACCTCCGCAATCCCGGATACGACACCCTTCTTATGCTCATGAACGGGATTGGGATCTGCGGAACCCTGGAGGGGCTCCATCTTTTTTTGGACCATGTGAAACCCTTACTGGCCCGGGGAGGACGGATTATTGCCGATTCCACGGATCTGTCCGTATTCATGGATGAAAATCGTCGGCCGGTTTCCGGCCCGGGGAGGGAAGACGCCTCCTACTTCGGCGAGGTCGATTTTTCCATGACATATAAAGAGATCAAAGGAGATTCCTTTGACTGGCTCTACGTGGATTATTATACCCTGGAATATGTATCCGCCTGCCACGGACTGTTGTGTGAAAGGATCATGGTGGATGAAGAAGGCAGGTACCTGGTCCGTATCAGAGCGGAAAGATCAAGGGGGTATTAAAAAAAGATTCATTTTTTCCCCCTGCCTGATATATAATGGATACAATTCATCCTGAACTTCAGAATCCCTTAAGGAGGCGCCATGTCGTTGAACAATATCCTTGGAGTAAAGGAAAAATTTGAAATCCAGACCTACGGGAAACCCGGAGATTTTGATGTAAGCCGACATATTCCCTTTACCGGCTCCCCGAAAAAACATCCCCATGAAAAAGATAAGGTGATCCTGATCGCAGATCCTTTTTCAGCCAACACCTTTTTCTATGAATTCAAGGCCAGGGATATCTCCTTTGCCGAAGAACTGCCCAGCATCGCCAATATGGAAGGGAAATCCGTTCCCATGGCCAGGATCTGGCTGAAAAAACAGAGCGTGGGAGTCCAGTGCACCCCCTTTGTGGTGGATGATGTCTGGTCAAGGTAGTGTTTGGACAGGAACTGGGTCAGGGAATAAAATGATCTGACCTTTTCCGCGAAAACAGGGAGGACAGGTATGGCCTTACCGAACCGAAAGGGATGGATGGCGATTATTTTCATGCTCATATGCCTGGCGATTCCGTTCGGGATTACCTACTACGTTTCCACACCGACCTACAAGACCCGGTACCAGGGCTGGATAAGGAACAATCGGGAAGCCGGAATCCCGTCCTTTTCCAAGGTGGCGGACAATCAGGTGGTTCTGGTCAAGGGTGACAAGGTAACAGTGGGCAAGACCTGTCTGGTATTCAGAGGTGTGCAGAACAGACAGGTCCAGCTTGACCTCTATCTGCTTGAACTGGATACCGCCCGCCCCTATCCCATGCATTTTCCTGCAAATTCAAAGAACAGCATCATCAAGCTGGGGGATATCTCCTATGTCCTTCAGTCTGTAAGGGGCAAGGTTCTGACCATGAAGATCAAAGAGATGCCGGGAACCTATTGACCCCGGGCCATTGAGCCTGCTTCGGGTTTTAGCCGGTTCAACCGGGTTCCATAAAAGTACATGAAACAGCCGGGCAGATATGTCTAATCCGAGTGCGGTGGATAATAGGAGATCAGATCCCGGATACGCTTTTCCAGATCTTTTGCCGTCTGAACGTCAGCCTTTTGTTTGGCCTTCATCGCTGCAACAATGACTTTGTGATGACGAACCAGCCTCTCTGTGTAATCCTTCTGATCCGGTTTTACCCTCTGGGTGAGAAAATAATCACTGATTTTTTCAATGATTTTCTGGGCGTGGGCCTCCTTGTTCATCACCCACCGGACCAGCTGGTTCTGGGACTGGGCATCGGTTTTTCCGGCCAGTTCCCCGATCAATCGGGCGGATTTTTCCACGGTTGCCGCATCTTCAAGCATGGATTGAACCCGGGCATGATCATCATAGATCCCGCAGGGGATCTGGCAATGGGCGAACAGGGGCTGGGGCAGGATAAAAATTACAGCCGCAGACAATAGGGCGCCTGCCACTAGGGGGGTCAGATAATTTTTCATGGGAATCTCCTTTGGTTTTTCGGCGGGGGCGTGGGCTGAAATTCCAAAATTCCCTGTTTCTTATATAGAGGTATTTCGGGATGGCAGGGCGGTTCGCGTGGAAGAAGAATCTGCAGGAAACAATGGATGGATCACCCGGCATGGCCCTGCCGTTTCAGTGGTTCAAACCTACGGCCCTTTGCCTGGTTTCTATTAAAGAGAATAACATCGAATCCGGGGAAAGCAATGCCCGGGATTATTTTTGACTGGCAGCCAGCCCGATACCGGCTCCGATAAAACTAGTCCCGATGATGTTTTTTATGATTTTACCGGTGGCCGCAGTGGAGAAAATGGAGACGATCTTCTGGCCGCCGGCAGCGTAGAGCATGAAGCAGGAAAATGCGATAAGGGCGGTAATCCCCAAGAGGATGCAGGACTGGGAAACAAAGGCCAGTTCCGGTTGAATAAACTGGGGATAGACCGCCGTAAAAAACAGGATGGCCTTTGGGTTCCCCGCCGTTACAAAGGCAGCCTGGAAAAACATCTTGGTCAGGGGTTTCTTTCCTGCGTCTCTTTTGGCCCGATTAGGGGTCAGTACAAGGTCTGATGAACATAAAATACTTATCCCCAGATAGATCAGGTAGGCGGCTCCTATCCATCGTACCGCCTGGAAGATGATCTCCGAGGCGATAAAAATGGTGCCCAGCCCGGCTATGGAGACGGAGGCCTGCAATAAGGTAACCGCGACATTCCCCATGGCCGATGCAGCGGTTCTCCGGGCACCGTACTGCATGCCGTGGGTCAGGGCCAGCAGCATGCTGGGGCCGGGAATGATGGAGGCAATAAATACGGTCATTGAAAACAGGAAGATGAAATGCCAGGACATAATTTGATCCTTATCTTTTCCGGGATAATTCCCAAAACAATCCCCAAAGGACTTCCCCCAAAGAATTCTCCCAAAAAATTCTATTGTAAGCAAGGCTCCGGGAAAAGTGGTCAGTAAAGCGTTTAGAAAGCCATATCAGAAGGAGGCGGTTTTGACAATATTGTTCTGGTCTGAGGCTTTCCTTTACCCTTGTATAAAAAATTTGGGAAAAATGAGACCTTTTTGGTGTTTGCACCCCTGGGGTTTAATTTGATCTTGATTTCTGGTAAGGGAAAATATGCTTGATGCGGTGATCATAGGAGCCGGCCCGGCCGGTGCCGGTGCCGCCTTTGACCTTGCAGCAGGGGGAAGGCGGGTGCTGCTGGTGGACAGGAAAAAATTCCCCCGGGAAAAGGCCTGTGCCGGCGGCATCACCCCCAGGGCTTTTTCTCTTTTCCGGTTTGACCTTACAGGGTTTGTTCTGCGTAAATGCCGGACCTTGAAAATCAGGCCGCCCCGGGGCAGGAGTTTCCGGTTAAAAAGTCCTGCTCCTCTCTGTTACATGACAAGACGGCGGGACCTGGATCTCCTGGCATTGAACAAAGCCGTTGAAAAAGGGGCCATCTTCCGGGGGGTGAAGAAAATCCAGTCCATTAAACGCTTTCCAAACCATGTGGAGGTCCTTGCGGACGGCCGCCGGATCCGGGCTTTATACCTCATCGGTGCGGACGGGGCCAACTCCCTTGTCCGGCGGATCTGCGGATTTGATTTCAGGATCATGAAAAACCCCGCCCTTGAGGCGGAAATTCCCGTGGACCGGCCAAAAGATCATGAAATGGAATTTGACTTTTCCATGCCGGGAAAAGGCTATTACTGGGTATTTCCCAGGGATGACCACCTGAACATCGGGATTTATTCCGCTCTTCCGGGAAAAGGGGTAAAATTACAGCTCCTTTCCGACTATGCCTCCATCCGGTTTCCAGAGGCAAAGATCAATTCCTTTAAGGGATATCCCATCGGGACAGGAGGGTATTGCCGGCGCCCGGGGCAGGGCAGGGTTCTTCTTGCCGGAGATGCGGCCGGGCTGGCCGAACCCTGTTTTGGCGAGGGGATCTACTTTGCCCTTAAAAGCGGGCAGGCCGCTGCCCGGGCCATACTGGACTGCGGACCGATCAAAACTCCCGGGACTTTGTACAATCAATACATGAAAATTATCAGAAGGGATCTGATGCTTTACAGCCTGGGAAAAATCTTTCTTTACCGGTTCCCCTCCGTCTTTTTCAAATTCTTGTCATTTCCCTTGATTCAACAACGATTTGCAAGGGGATATGCAAGGGGGGACTCCCTGATGAAGATCCTGACTCATCCCTAGTCTGTCTTTGGAACCTTTCCTGCCCTGATTATAAAGAAGGTGTAAAGGAACCGGTTTTTATCCTTCCATGGATGGAAACCCATGGAAATGGCCCATGAAACCGTGAAATCGCCGGCAGATCAATGTAGAATATCCCCTCCATCGTCTTTTAGTCACAAATTCGTAATAAAAATGGCCGGATTTTTTGCCCGGTCTGAGAAATTACAATTTTGGTATAAAATTTATTACAATAAAGTCATTTCATGGCCGCGGAGCTGAAAATTGCATGCATGAATATTTCTTTTATTTTCAAATAGTTATATAAAATATTCATCAAATTTTCATCCTGGCACCTGTTTTGCTCTTACCTAAAACAAGTTGATCGCAATCCATCTGGAAAAGAGGATTTATTAAAAACAGGAGGGAAGATGAAAAAAATTCTGGCAATTATCAAACCGTTTAAGGTGGAAGAGGTCAAAGACGCCTTAACAAAAATTAACGTCAACGGCATGACCATATCCGAGGTCAAGGGGTTTGGCCGTCAAAAGGGGCATAAGGAAGTATACCGGGGTGCTGAGTATCAAACCGATTTCGTACCAAAGGTGGAGATCTCCATCGCACTGGATGATGATATGGTGGATGAGGTTGTGAAGACCATTGTGGAGACGGCAAAGACAGGTAAAATCGGAGACGGGAAGATCTTTATCCAGCCCATTGAGGAAGTCGTCCGCATCAGAACATCAGAAACAGGCTCGGCAGCCCTGTAAAATTTAAAAAGGAGATAAATAAAATGAAATTCTTTTGTATGTTGATATTCACATTAATCTGTTCGATTTCTGCGGCCTGGGCCGGAGATGATACCCCTACGGCTTTGACCAACAAAGAGGCCATTGACCTGGTTCAGTCCCATGCTGACTACGTATGGACCCTTGTTGCAGCAGCTCTTGTCTTTTTCATGCAGGCCGGTTTTGCCATGGTGGAAGCCGGTTTTACCCGGGCCAAAAATGCCGTCAATATCATGATGAAAAACCTCATGGATTTTTCCATGGGCTCCATAGCCTTCTGGGCCATCGGGTTCGGGATCATGTTCGGGACATCCAAAACCGGATTTTTCGGTACCAGCGGGTTTTTTCTAAGTGATTTCCAGATCGGCGGAGATCCCTGGGTTCTTGCATTCTGGATGTTCCAGGTGGTTTTTGCAGCCACGGCAGCCACCATCGTTTCCGGTGCCATGGCCGAAAGAACCAAATTCACTGCCTACCTGGTCTATACGGTTTTTGTTACCGCCGTCATCTATCCGGTCTTCGGGTCCTGGGCCTGGGGAAGTCTGTTCAACGGGTCCGGCTGGCTGGAAGGTCTGGGATTCATCGACTTTGCCGGCTCCACCGTGGTTCACTCCGTGGGCGGATGGGCAGCCCTGGCCGGTGCCATGGTCCTGGGACCCCGGCTGGGCAAATATGACGCAAACGGCAATGTAAGACCCATCCTCGGCCATAATATCCCCCTGGCCTCCCTGGGCGTGTTCATCCTCTGGCTGGGATGGTTCGGGTTCAACCCGGGGTCCACCACGGCAGCATCCAAGGATATTGCCATGATTTTCGTAAATACCAACCTGGCTGCCGCAGCCGGCTGCGTGGCTGCCATGGTCGTATCCTGGATCAAGTTTGGTAAACCTGAGGTCGGCATGAGCCTCAACGGCGCCCTGGCAGGGCTTGTGGGCATCACCGCCGGCTGTGCCAACGTAACTCCGGGCAGTGCGGTTGTCATCGGGCTGATTGCCGGTATCATCGTGGTATTTTCCGTTCTTTTCTTTGACAAGATCAAAATTGATGACCCTGTCGGTGCCATTTCCGTACACGGGGTCTGCGGTGCCTGGGGAACCCTGGGGGCCGGTATCTTCAACATTGAAGGCATGACCATGAAGATCCTCAGCGTTCAGGTTGTGGGAATCGCTGCCTGTTTCATCTGGACCTTTACCGCAGCCTATGCCCTGTTCAAGATCGTCGACATGGTCATGGGACTCCGGGTATCCATGGAAGAGGAACTGGAAGGCCTGGATTCCACAGAGCACGGCGGTACGGCCTATCCTGACTTTACAACCATTAATCACGGCAGTATGGGCTCTCTCTCCGGGCCCGGAACCGGCAAGCTCTCCGAATCTCCTGCCGGTTTTACTGCCAAAGACCTGGCCGGAGAAGCATAAGCGTTACATCAGTACCGGCCTTGTAAAAAACCTGCCGCCTCTAACTCCATAGAGGTGGCAGGTTTTTGTTTTTTGTGGTAGTAATCGGACCAAATACCCTTAAGTTTCCAGATCGATTTACCCATAAAGGGAGGGGTAAAAATCCTTTGGTCAACATGCTGATACGTTCTGAAAATCCGAGTCTCATTTCCTTCATGGGTCCCATGATCGATGCCTGCCTTCAAGGCATATCTTTTCCGGGATAAGCTAATGAACCGGGAAAAATACGCCAAATTCATAAAGGTGCTTTTTTTTTCAGGGGGGCTGGTTTTCATCCTGGTCCTGGCTGCCGGGGTTGATACCCTGGATTACAACTGGCAGTGGTACCGGATTCGGCCTTATTTCTTCTCATTTGAAAACGGGGAGTTTGTCCGGGGCCTTCTCCTGGACGGTCTGGTTATCACCCTGAAGATCTCCGTCCTGGGGCTGGGGCTTTCCATGATCCTGGGGCTCTCTTCGGCCCTGGCCCGGCTGTCGAATTTCCCTGTTTTCCGGGCCCTGGCCTGGGCCTATGTGGAAATCATCCGGAACACCCCTTTGCTGGTCCAGATCTTTGTGATCTATTTTGTGATCTCCCCGGTATTGGAAATCCCGGCCTTTGCCTCGGCCGTGATCGCCCTGGGGATCTTTGAAGGGGCCTATGCTTCGGAGATCATCCGGTCGGGCATCATCAATATTCCCAAGGGCCAGTTTGAAGCGGCCCAGTCCATCGGACTCTCCCCGAGAATCACCTATACCAAGATCATCATCCCCCAGATGCTCTACCAGACCCTTCCCATGCTGGCCGGCCAGAGTGTATCCCTGATTAAGGATTCAGCCCTGGTCTCCACCATATCTATCTATGACCTGACCATGCAGGGGCAGAAAATCGTGTCTGAAACATTTTTGACTTTTGAAATCTGGTTTGCTGTGGCATTATGCTATCTGGCCATTAACGCAGGCCTCTCTTTTGTAATCCGACGGCTTGAAAATAAAATGAAATTTGTCCATTAACCCCATGCAATTTTTTTAAAAAGGAGAAACCCATGAAAAAACTTCTCTGCTGGATGGCAGCCCTGATCATGCTGGCCGCCTCAACCGCATATTCTGCAGATTCCAAGGAAAGCGTCATTGAAACCATTCAAAAAAGGGGATCCATCCGGATCGGCATGTCCACCTTTGTGCCCTGGGCCATGAAAGACAAGACCGGCAAGCTCATCGGATTTGAAATCGATGTGGCCAGAAAACTGGCCCAGGACATGGGCGTTACGCCTGAGTTCATCCCCACGGCCTGGTCCGGGATCATCCCGGCCCTGCTCACGGGAAAATTTGATGTGATCATCGGAGGCATGGGCATCACCCCGGAGCGGAATCTCAAGGTCAACTTCACCATCCCCTATGAGTACTCGGGCATGTCCATGGTGGCCCATAAAACCAAAGCCAAGGGATTTTCAAGCCTGAAAGACTTCAATAAAAAAGATGTGACCATTGCCGTGCGCATGGGCACCACGGCCGAGCAGGCCGCAAAGAAGTTCATGCCGAATGCAAAGCTCAAACGCTTTGAAAACGAGAGCCAGGCACTCCAGGAACTGAACCTGGGACGGGTCCATGCCGTTGTCTCCTCCGCCCCCATGCCCGTGTTCCATGCCCTGAAATACCCGGATAAACTATTCGTTCCCCTGGAGGACAACTTTACCCGGGAGCCCATTGGATTTGCCTTGAGAAAAGGGGATCACGATGCATTGAACTTTTTCAACAACTGGATCCTCAACATGCATGAACAGGGATTTCTAAAGGAGAAAAAAGAATACTGGTTCGAATCCAAAAAATGGGAAGATCTTGTTAAGTAAACCCTCCAATAGGATTACCCCCCTGGATATGGCAGCCGTCCTGGTTCTGGCGGCTGCCGTATCTTTTTTCTTTTTCCGCATGGAACGCCTCCTGGACTATCAATGGGAATGGGAGATCATTCCCGGATACTTCATGTTCCGGGATGCCGCCACCGGCGAGTTCAGGACCAACATCCTTTTACAGGGGTTCCTCACCACCATCAAGCTCAGCGTCTGGGCCGTGGTCCTGGGCTTTATTCTGGGGACTCTTTCCGGGGTCATGGGAACCTCGGCTTCCTTTTTCAGGCGCACGGCAAGCCGGATCTACGTGGAGACCATCCGGAATATTCCCTCCCTGGTGCTGGTCATCATCTTTTACTATTTCGTGTCCAGCCAGTTCCTGGACCTGCTCCATCTGGATCAATGGCTGCGGGACCGGTCTGAAGGGTTTCAAAAGGTTTTCAGCTTTTTCCTGGCCGATGCCGGGGGGATAAACGCCTTTTTGTCCGCCGTCATCGCCCTGGCTGTTTACGAGGGGGCCTATATCTCCGAGATCGTCAGGGGGGGAATCAACGGTATTCCCTCGGGCCAGTGGGAAGCCGCCTGGTCCATGGGGCTGTCCGGCTTCAAGACCTTCCGGCTCATCGTCCTGCCCCAGGCCCTGCGCCGGGTGGCCTCTCCCCTGGCCGGTCAGTTCATATCCACCATCAAGGATTCAGCCATTGTCTCCGTGATCTCCATCCAGGAACTGACCTTCCAGGGCATGGAACTCATGGCCGCCACATTTTTAACCTTTGAGATCTGGATCACCATCACGGTGCTCTATTTTATCCTCTGCTTTACCCTGTCCGGGACCGTCTCCCTTCTTGAGAAGAGACTGGCGGTCAAGCAGTAGAAAAGGGCTTTATGCTGGATATTTTCACACAACGGGCCCTCAAGGTCATCAAGGCCATCCCCGAGGGCCGGGTCCTGACCTACGGCCGGACCGCCGGCCTGGCCGGCAAACCCGGGGGAGCCCGCCAGGTCTCAAGGCTTTTGCACTCCATGTCCCGGAAACACGATCTGCCCTGGCACAGGGTCATCAATTCCCAGGGCAGGATCTCCCTGAAACCCTCCCACGGATATGAGCTTCAAAAGGCCTTGCTGGAAGATGAGGGGGTGGAGTTCTCCCTTTCCGGGAGGGTGGATCTTTCGGTTTATCTTTGGGAGCCCGGACCTTTCTGGGACATCGACGTTATCGGGGAAAGCGGGAGCAGCTAGATCAGCCAGAGCAGTGTTTCAGGAATTGGATTTATCCTGAAAAGCCCGGGTCAACTGCTTCATCCTGATCCCGTCCTTTTTCCAGATCCGGCAGGAATCCACCAGAAAGTTTTTTCCCTGGAGTTCTTCCATGGAGGAGGGCAGGGCGATCTCTTTTTTCCTCTTTTGGGTGAGCCAGCCGTGGACGATCTCCTGGGCCATGACCGTTGTCAGTCCGCAAAGATGGGTGCAGCCCTTGGTATTTCCCATGATCTCCCGGACCCGGTTTGAAAATCCCGATTTGACTTCAAGTCCTTTCAGCTCTTCCACCCGGTCCAGGCAGGAACGGCATTCCTCCATGGGCACGGTGATCATTTCTGCTTCAGCATCGACGATCCTCAAGGGAGCCGGGGCAACGGCCAGGGTCAGGGTGATGTGGTGGATGACGCCCGGGCCCTTTGGCCGGCCCAGAATATCGAATATGGGGACATGCCGCCGGTCTTTCAGCTCTCCATGGACCAGGATCATATCGTCTTCATGGGGATAGGTGGACAGGCTGAGCTGCCGGGTATGGATCTGCTCTTTATTCTGGATCAGTTCTTTTAACATGCTTTTTCCCTGAAAAATTAAAATCGGATGACAGCCTAATTCATTTGATCTTTTAAATCAATCGCAGTTGGCCTGCTCCCTTGCGGTCCGCCCTTGTTTTCGGCTAATACATATTGATAATGCGTTAACAAGATTCACCTCTAGGGGACTTGCACCCCATAAGTTCACCATACATAATAGTGGGGGATAAATTATGAAAGTCACCATAAAAGGTCGAGTTACAATTCCTCAAATAATTCGTGAGAAATTGGGGATCACCCCTGCATCGGGAATTGATTTTATTGAAGAAAAGGGTCGTGCTTGTTTGGTGAAAAAGACCAACAACAATATTCGAAATCGAAAATTTTTGCTTAGTTGCCTGATTCGATAATCAATTTCAACGGCACAACTCGAACTATATTAAAATGTGAAATAGAGCAATCAATACCAAAGATACACAATACCCTCTCCTTGAAACCAAACTTTACATCTCTCAACTGCGGCCTGATTTTGTTCGACGCGGGCATCTGATCGAGCGGCTAAAAAATTGCCATTCGCAGAGCCTTGCGCCTGGCCAAAGGGAATCGTTCAACAGCAGCCGTGTTTTTAGGTATCGGGCGCAGACTCTGTATGATAAATTGAATTTGTACGGAATAGAAGAATGAGGATGTTGAACGGGAGAATCCGATGCCGCGGGTGAATGGGCAGCAGCATCGGATTGGGTGAAACAGCCTAAAAATTTAACTTACAATGGCGCCGGCCCGAACCCCTTTCAGATAGTTCATGCAATAATCGTCATGGGAGAGCAGCATGTCAGCCGTTCGGATGGTGGCCATGATTTTGGCATCCAGCGGATCGATAATGGCCGAATCCATGCCCGCATCCATCATCAGGGAGACAAAGGTTCGGTTGATGATATGACGCTGGGGCAACCCGTACGAGATGTTGGACAGGCCGCCGGTGATGTGAACTTCGGGAAAAGCAGCCTTGATGGCCCGGACAGCATCCAGCACCATGACCCCTTTGTTCGAATCGGTGCTGATGGGCTGGACCAGGGGGTCCATATAGATGGATCCCGTGGGAATACCGATCTTGTTGAGTGCTTTCACAAGTTCCCTGGCCCGGTTCAAAATGTCAGCGGCAGAGCCGGGCATGCCGGCATCGTCCATGCACAGGGCAATCACCTTGCATTCTTTTCCTTCGAGAAAAGGCATCATGGCATCAAATCGGTCTCGTTCCAGGCTGATGGAGTTGATCATGGGGGTCTTTTCCACCATCTTAAAGGCCATTTCCAGGACGGCCGGGTCCGGGCTGTCCAGGGTGAGGGGCACGGTGGAAATGGGCTGAATGGTGTCCAGCAGCCAGCGCATGTCCTCTTCTTCATGGCCGATGCGGGCACCGGCATTCACATCAATAAAGTTGGCCCCGGCCGCCTGTTGTTTTTTTACATCATCGATAATATAGGCAGCATCCCGCGCTGCCACGGCGGCCTGAACCAGTTTTCTGGAGGTGTTGATTCTTTCGCCTATTACTTCAAACATGGGTATCTCCTAAGGTTTATCCGATCTAATTTACCTGATTTAATTTATCGGGTCTCGTTTACCAGGGCTTTGGCCAATTTTGAGGCGGCACCGGCGTCGGCGGCAAACCCGTCTGCACCGATCTCATCGGCAAAGGCCTGGGTGACGGGGGCTCCGCCCACAAGAATCTTTACCTGGTCCCTCAGACCGCTTTCCACAATGGCATCCACGGTTTGTTTCATCATGGGCATGGTGGTGGTCAACAATGCTGACAAACAAACGATCTGGGTATTTTTTTCTTTGATCATGGCCACAAAATTTTCCGGGGCAATGTCCACGCCCAGATTGTGAACTTCCATGCCGGCGCTTTCCATCATCATGGCCACCAGGTTTTTACCTATATCATGGAGATCTCCTTTGACCGTGCCGATAAGAACAGAGGCGCCAGTGGCGGACTCTCCTTCTCCCAGCAGGGGTTTTAGGACGGCGACGCATTGTCCCATGGCCTGGGCAGCCATGAGAACTTCCGGGATGAACATGTCACCGTTTTCCATTCGTTCACCCACAATATCCATGCCGGCAATCAGGCCGTTGTTGAGAATATCACTGGCGGCGATCCCTTCTGTGATGGCGGCATTTACAAGTTGTGTCACTCGGTCTGTATCACAGGCGACCAGGGCATCTATCATTGAATTGAAATCAGTCATTTTTTTCTCCTTTAATAAATATTTTTCATATAATAAATATAGCTGAGGTCTTTACATGAAACTCCCACCGAAATGTCATCATCAGGAGCGTTTTTATTTCCGTTGTGGCCGGGAGCCCATAACCTGCTCCGGCCGTGCCGGTTATTGAAACTTGGAGAGCAAATCCAGTACATAAAGGATATCTGTTGATGTATGGCAGGCGTTAATCTGAAACCGAATGGTTTCGTCTCCCCTGGGGACTACCGGGAAGGTAAGTCCTACGACCAGAACACCATTTTCAAAAAGATATTTGACAAGATCCTGGGTTTTTTGGGTTTCTCTGACCATAAGGGGAACCACCGGGTGGGGTCCTGAAATGGATTCCAACCCTAAATTTTCCAGCCCTTTTCTAAACTGGGCCGTGCGGTCTTTTAAATTTTCCAGCAGTGACAATCCTTCATCGCTGTCGCAGATGTCAATGGCAGTCAGGGCTGCGGCACAATCCGCCACACTTAAGGGATTGGTGTAAATATAGGTGTCTGCTTTCTGGCGGACCGATTCTACGAGGGCGTGACTGCCGGCGATAAAACCGCCGTTTACACCAAAGGCCTTGCCAAAGGTTCCAACAACAATATCCGGCCATGCATTGCAATGGTCCGAAGTTCCCCGTCCGGTGTCCCCATAGGCGCCGATGCCGTGGGAATCATCGACGATGGTAATAACGCCATCTTTGAACTTGTCATCATAGGACCTGCAGATATCAACAATTTCATGGATGGGTGCGAAATCACCCCGCATGCTGAAAATCCCGTCAAAGACCACCACCACCCGTTCTATTTCAGGGCGGACTTCTTCAAGACATCGTCTTAGGTCAGTCATGTCATTGTGTTTGTATATCCCTTTGTTTTCACTGGGTATGTTGGTGATACGCATGGCCCTGATGATACTGTTGTGGTTGAGTTGATCTCCGATCCAATGGGTTTTTTTATTGGAAATGCTCAAGGCCAGGCCGCAATTTGAGGTATAAGCCGAATTAAATATTTTGGCCCCGGGTTTTTTCACAAAGGCGGCAATTCTTTTTTCAAGAGCGATATGATGGCTAAACGTACCGTCTATAAAACGCACAGCCCCCGGCCCCACACCAAAATCCAGAGTTGCTTTGTCTGCCGCGGCCACAAGGCTGGGATGGTTGGACAATGAGAGGTATGAATTGGAGTTAAATCGGATAAATTCCATTTCACTGCCCTTAAGCCTATACCGGGGGCCTGTTTCACCCCTGGGTGGAATATATTTTTCAATGATTCTTTCCGGTGGTTTTGTCCTGCCGTCTGCCGATAAGCTTTCAAGCTCAAGGTTTAGCGCTGAATCAAGTTTGTCAGTACTCATGGTTTTTACTCCGATCAAAATAAAATGTGTTCTATTCTTTTTCGTCCCAGTCCAGGATGACTTTTCCGGATTGCCCGGACCGCATCATCTCAAATCCCTTCTCAAATTCGGTATAATGGAACCTGTGGGTGATCAAAGGAGAAATATCAAGTCCGGTCTGAATCATACTGGTCATTTTATACCAGGTTTCATACATTTCCCTGCCATATATGCCTTTGATGGTTAGCATATTAAAGACCACCTTATTCCAGTCTATCGGTGTTCGGTCGGGCATGATACCTAGAAGGGCAATTTTTCCACCGTGGCACATATTGTCTAAAATGGTGTTCAGCGCCGCAGGATTGCCTGACATTTCCATGGCCACGTCAAACCCTTCTTTCATTCCCAGTTTTTGCTGGGCATCTTCAAGGGTCTCACTCCTTACATCAACGGTCAGGGTTGCGCCTGATTTTTGCGCCAGGGCAAGACGATATGGATTGACGTCGGTCACAACGATATGTCTGGCACCGGCATGTTTGGCAATGGCTGCTGCCATGCATCCAATAGGACCGGCACCGGTAATGAGAACATCTTCTCCCAGGACATCAAAGGAAAGTGCCGTGTGAACAGCGTTCCCCAATGGATCAAAACAAGCCAGCACATCTTGGGGAATGGTTTTGTCACAATACCAGACATTTGTAACCGGAATGGCCAAGTATTGGGCAAATGCGCCGGATCGATTTACACCCACCCCCTTTGTATCTTTGCACAGATGCCGCCGACCGGCCAGGCAGTTCCGGCATTGTCCGCAGATCAGGTGCCCTTCTCCGGAAACCAGATCTCCGGGCTGAAAATCCGTCACCTTCGACCCTATTTTTTCAATGGTTCCCACAAATTCATGGCCAATGTGCATGGGAATCGGAATGGTTTGCCGGGACCATTTATCCCAGTTATAAATATGGACATCGGTGCCGCAGATGGCGGTCTTTGAGATTTTGATCAATACCTCATTGTAACCAATGTCTGGAATGGGAACCTCCTGGAGCCAGAGTCCTTGTTCCGGTTTTGCTTTCACAAGCGCTTTCATTGTTTTCATCATTTTTTGATCCTTTTTGAATAGGCGTTTTATCCCAGAAAAAACGCCGGAAGAAACAGGGAGATCTGGGGAAATACCGTTGTCAGGATCAGGGTGGGGATCCAGGCAAATAAAATATATATCAGGGTTGGCTTCAACATTTCAGGCACCGGTGTTTTCCCGACCCTTGCCCCCAGGTAAAGCAAGGGGGCCGTGGGAGGCGTAATTGTCCCCATGCCCAGGTTGACGCCCTGGATCGCTGCAAAATGAATGGGGGAAATTCCCAATTCCATAACAACGGGAATAAGAATCGGTGTTGATATTAATATACCACTGGCATCATCCATGAGCATGCCGATGATGATCATTAAAATGTTGACCATAAACAACACCACCCACTTGTTGTCGGAGATGCTGTATAGAAAATCCAGAGTGATTTGGGAAAAATCTTCAAAAACAAAGAGACGACTCATGATCATCACCACAAAAAGCATGACCATGAACACCCCGGAGGTGACCGAACTTTCCAGGCTGGCTTCAATAAAGTTGTTTCGATCAATTCCTTTGTAAACAAATCGCCCCAATATCACAGCTACCAGGACAGACATTCCGGCCGCCTCGGTCGGGGTAACAAAACCGCCATATATGCCGCCAAGAACGATGATGGGCATGGTCATGGCGGGACTGGCAAATTTGACTCTTTTGGCAACAAAATCAAGGGTCAGGGGTTTTTCAAGCTCAGGGTCCGTGGCAACTTCTTTGTTTCTCAGCAAAAATAAGCTGACAAGAACCAGCAGGGTCATCAGAATGAAACCCGGAATTACGGTTGCCAGAAAACACGCCAGTACGGATTGCTGGGCAATCCAGGCAAAAAGAATCAGGTCCGCACTGGGAGGAATTAAAAGTCCCAGGGGAGAGGCATTGACGACAAGGGCGTTGGCAATCGCACGGGGATAACGGTCCTTATACATCTTGGGCAATAAAATAGAACCCATGCAGGAAAGGGTCGCAGCTGCCGAGCCTGAGATTGATCCGAATGCTGCCGAACCGACAACCGCGACGATGGCAAGGGATCCATGTACTTTTTTGAACATCATCTCAGCCATTCCGATAAGCGGTTCGGCAATCTTTCCTTTCTGAATTAAGGCACCGGAATAAATGAACAAGGGAACCGCCACAAGCACCATATTGTTCATGCGGTTATATCCTGCCGGCAACAGGGTGGCCATGTTATAATCTCCGACCAGGGCAATAAACAGGGTGGCCGCGCCAAAGGTGAAGACGATGGGTACACCGATCATCAACAAAACAATCAGCACACATACTGTTCCAAGAACAATCATTTTTTCTCCTGAATATTGTGTTGAAATAAAATTTTTAAGAGCAGGACATAGTGGGCCGTGTTATATACTGCCATCAGGATAAAGGACAGACATACGATGGATTCGGGAATCAGGAAAGGAATCCGCCAAACCGGTGTGACAGGCCAGGCTTTGATGCACCACTGGATCATTAAAAATCCCCAGTAAATGAAAACATAGCTCATCACAAGCTCAATGGTCTTCTGGATGAACAATAAGTGCCCCAACCCCCCCCGCTTGGCCATCAGTTTTTCCATAAAATCTGCTGAAATATGGGATTTTTCAAAACTGCCCTGGGCAGCCCCGATAAAATACAGAACACAGGCGGTGATGAGGACAAACTCTTCAAGCCCGAAAAAATCCAATTTGAAGAAATACCGCATGGCAGCGGCAATACAGATGGCAGTTGTGATCAGAAGAGAAGCGGTGACAAGGCAACACACATGAAATTTTTTAAATTTTTGCCAGAGGACAGAGGTGTCTAAAACAGTCTGGTATTTTGCCTGAATCTCTTGGGTGCTTAATTGAGGGGAACTCATTTTTCCTCCATTTAAGAGAATGTGCAGCCTTGGAAAACGTATGTTCTAAGAACTGCACATGGTATTAATCCGTTCATAAATAAAAAACGGTATTATTGGATATCTTTATCCAGGCGGTCCATGATATCTTTCCCCAGGGTCTGGGTGAGTTTGGGCCACACTTTATCATGGACTTCTTTGGCAATGGTTCGGGTTTCATCTTCTGTCAGTCGGATGATTTTTATGCCCTTGTCTTCCATCTGACTGATAAATCCCTCATCATCTTTTCTGGCATTTTCCCGGCTGCTTGCGGCGGCGGTTGTAAATGCAGCGGCAAAGATTTTTTGTTCTTCCGCACTTAAACTGTTCCATTTGTCCATGCCCATGATATAGGCTGTGGAATCAACGGTGGTGTTGTAGGGGATGTAATATTTAAGCAGGTCCTTGAATGCGATATAGTTCCAGGAAGGTGTTCCGGCGATCCATCCGTCGCATACCCCGGACTGCATGGCAGGGTAGAGATCTCCCCAGTTAATGGTAACCGTATTGTAATTGAGGGCTTCTGCTACAATTTTCCAGGTTTCAATGGGGGGAACGCGAATCATGGTATCTTTTGCAACATTGATGTCTTTGGGGCTTTTAGGCTCTTTCACCATTCCCACACCTGCAAATCCCTGGACATCAATACCCAGCAGTTTAATGTTGTGTTTGGCCAGGAGTTCTTCATAGATCTGGTAAAAATTTGACCCCTTGGCATACACGCGATCGATGTCATCGTAGGTGGCTGCAAGACTGGGTATGTATACGATGCCCAATTGTTTGTCCAGCTGGGGCGTGATGGAGATGTCAGCAAGTTCAATGGCGCCCTGGGCGACCTCATTGAGGACCAGGGTATAATCTCCCAACTGACTTGCCGGGTACACCTTTAGTTTGAATTTGTTGTCTGTGTTGCCGTTGATCTCTTTGGCCGCCGCCTTCAAAATCTTTGTGCTGGCATGGTCAACCGGTGCGATCCCCGCAATTCTCCAGCGTTTTGCCGCAATTGCGTTTCCAACTGCCAAGGTTACAATCAGTGCTGATACCATTAGAATTAGAATTCTTTTTTTCATGATTTTCTCCAATTTTTTCTAGGGTTATTGTTAACTGTATTTGTTCAGACAGCTGGAAGCGTTGCGGGATCCAGCCCCCTTTTTTTCATGAACCGATTCATCTCCTGTAAAATACTTTCTTCCATTTGAGGTTTTTCATAGGCTTCCAGCATTTTTCCCCGGGTTTCATCAATGTTGTTTAAGAGTTTTCCTTCCGGTGTCATACCGTTTAACCCGCCCCGAAGGGCCACATCCGGATTCCATGTCAAGGTTCGACATTTTTTCATCGTATCCATGGAGGTCAGGAAAAGTCCGCCCGGACCCACTTCTTTTATCAAATCAAAATTTAATGTTTCGTCGCTGACATCAAGGTCATCCAGATAAAATTGAATCATCTGAATCATTTCTAAATCCATGATGAATTTCTCAAAAGAAATGCCTGCAAAACTGTCTAAAATGCCTGCTCCATGGACAATGAGGCTGACGTTGTTCTGCATTGCTGTGAACATGGCGAGCATGCTCTCATACCCTGACTGTGCAGATAACGCCTTGGCATCATTGGTCGTACCTCCGGCCCGGGAGGGCAGACCATAAAAATTGGCCAGGGCTGCACAGTATTTTGCCTGGAGTGCGTAGGCCGGAGAACCAATGGAAATATTTCCGGTTTTCATATCTGCACCATAACATTGCAGCCCAAAAATGGCCGGGAGTCCTGGATTGAACAGTTGCGTCATCATGACAACCCCAAGCGCTTCTGCCGTGGCCATGGCCAGATTGCCGGCCAGATCGATGGGCCCTGTCGTTCCGGCTGCCACACCGGGAGACACCATGACCGGCTGATTGTAACGGGCCGCGACTTCAATGGAACCCAGTAGCATTTCATCTACCTGGAGGGGGCTGACCGGGCTGACCATGGTGACAACCCTGGGAGATTGCTTTAACTGATCCGTACCTCCCAGCCGTATGGCCGTCAGTCTCATGATATCTTCCACCTGTTCTTTTGTTCCGGGCATTCCCATAATGCATTTGTCAGAGTAGACCAGGGTTGCATAGTGCATGGCCAGATGACTCTTTTCAGCAGCGATATCCGTGGGCTGGGCCAGGATACCGCCATTGATACCCAACAAAGGAGTTTGCTGTACCAGTTTGATAAATTCCAGGTGATCCCGGTATCGGGCATCCCGGACATCTCCCTTTGCATTTATGATTGAAGAACACCCATATCCCGCGGCAATTTTAGATTTGCCTTTGCCAATTTCCATGGTATGGGCTGAATCGACACCCTCTAAGGCAAAAGATTCCGGCGCTTTTTCAAGCAGCTCCCGGACCTGGTCCCCGGAGAAAAAAATCCTTCTGCCCTTGATCCGACCTCCTTTTTCGGCCAGAATTTTTAGGTATCGATCACTTAAAATTCTGATCCCAATCTCATCAAGGATCTTAAGCGCCATCTGGTTCAGTCGTTCAATCTTTTCGTCGGGGGTCTGCCTGTTCATGGGTTTTTCCTGAATTTTACCATCGTAATTTGGGTTCATCACCATCAGCCGATAACCGAGTAGGTACTGTTGGGATTCAATTCCCGGTTTCTGGAAAATGTACTCATATCAAGCGAAATACCTGTTTTCGGAAGCATAAACTGCAGCGGTTGTGCATCGTGATCCAACCCATTTTTTTCACATTCTTCGATGAGCTCACTCATCATCATCCCGGCCACAGGTGCATTTTTGTATTGATTCCCGGAGGATCCCACCGCCATATAGAAACCGGCAAGATCGCTTTTGTCATAGATGGGAAGCCAGTCGCTGGAAACATCGTACAACTCGGCAAACCCCTTGTGCATGTTGGGAATACCCAGGTCAGGCAAGCGTCTTGCCGCCCGGTATACCTGGGCCGTCCACTGGCTGTCGGTGGTGTTTCTATTGAATTGGTCCGGGTCTTCCACCCATTGATGGGTATCGCATTTGGGGTCTTCACTGCCCACAAGGATAGAATTTCCCACCTCCGGACGCATATAGATCCCATTGTCGCCGTCGGAAATCTGAAATCCATTGGTTTCAAAATCAAAACCTGCCGGTGAAGGGACATAGGCAACTTCGTGACGTTCTGCCCGGGTTTTGATTGTGTTGTTTTCTTCAACGCCTGCCATTTGGTTAATGACACTGGAGTGGGGGCCGGCCACATTGATGACAACCTGGGTTTCAATGTGTGTACCATCCTTTAACATAACGCCGGTTACCCGGTTGTTCGCCCGGAGAATCTGTGTCACCTCGGCATTGAACATAAACCGGGCGCCTTTGGCTTCAGCTGCCATCTGAACATTGTGGGTGGACAGCTTTGGGTCGGACATATACCCTGCAGCGGGGCAATACAATGCACCCTCAATGGTCGTATCCCGTTCATCAAAAAAAGCCTCATCCTCTTCCGGTCGCGTTTGGGGCCAGAACTCACGATTGCTCATTATCGGTAAGCGTTCCGAAAGGGTTTTTATATCCCAGTCCTCATAGGGAACCCCTACCGTATCCCAGTGTTCAAGTATCTTTCTCCAGTTTCTGTCCTGTGATTTAATCATAACGGAACCGCACTCATTATACTTCGCCATTCCCCAGGAATCATCTACCTGACAATACTCTTTCCAGTTTTGCCAGATATCAAACCCTTCCCAGGCAAAGGCAACCCCTTCAAGTGTGGAGTAGTGAGCACGGACAATGGCACAGGATCCGGCGGTAGAACCGGCACCGGAATCGCCGTTCTTGTCAATACTCAATGTCTTGTATCCCTTCTTGGACAATTCAAAGGCGATGCAATTGCCAATGATCCCGCATCCGATAATAACCACCTCTATTTTTTTAGACATCTTTTCTTCCTGTAGTTGTTTTTTTAAAAAAATTTATATTAAGCTATTGTAATTTAGGAATAATTTTCCGAATCCATTTTGGGCAGAATGATTGCGCCGGATCCTAAATTCCCTAATAAAGGGTGTTGAAATCGATGACGCAATTTTAACGTTATCCGACAAATTTTCAGTATGTTAGTAATTGAAAAAGCCTCTGTTTAGTTGTATCTTTCAAGCGCCTAAACAAAAAGGAAACAACACCACAGAGGCTTTATGCATACAAAAAATATCAGGCGAATCATCACAAAGCAATTGAAAAAGAGTTTTCCGAACTGGAAAAAGATGACAAGGAAGTCCAAAAAAGAGCTGACAAAGCAAATCATGATGGAAGTTTTGGATAATTATGATTATTCTCAAACCTTGGACATCCCCATCGAAGAACTCATAGGAGTTGAAGATCAGGCCCCCTCAGCAGAGATTCGTAGCCTTCCTGAGATGGCGTCCTACATTGAAAATTTTCATTCCGACAACCTGTTTCATTTTGACACCCTGAAAAAGCCATACCCTGAAATTGTAGACCCGGAATTGCAGTTTGTTGACCAACTTATAGACAACCAGATTATCAACAGCTTGATTGCGCCTGACGGATATTCCGCTGTGCACAGGGATATTCAACCCTACCAGTTATTTCGGATGGAGCTTTTAAAAATAATCAAATACCCTGAAATCAGTTACAGGAAATTTTGCAGCGATGAATATTTTGGCAGGGAACGAAAGCAAAACAGGCGTTTTGTGAGACTGCCTTTAAATACCAAACACCAGGCAGATCATACTGAATTGTGTCACTTCCGGCGTGGCCTGAATTTCAAACAATTGATGAATGTCCTGGTATATTTCCTCCATCATTTTTATAAATCAGGCTGTCTGGAGAGTGCCGTTATCCATGGTGTTGATTCCAGTGAACTGCCGTCTGAAATCAATTACCCCCTTTGCACAATTCAGGTCAAAGGCAAAAAAATACGAATGTATTCCGATCCGGACTGTGATTGTGGAAAACGCCGGAATAAAAGGGATAAATCGTATTACGTCATTGGCTACCGGCTTCACACCCTAACAGCCATCAACCCATCGACAGGCCATAGTTTTCCATTGGTATCCCTAATCGGGGCGGCAAATCATCATGACAGCCTGTTTTTAAAACCGTTGATCAAGCTTGCTCAAACATTGGGTATTGATATCAAATTGATAACCGCCGACCAGGCTTATCACGATAGTGATGGTTCGGTTCTCAACGAAACCGGTGTCTATGTCGTCACCCCTGCATCGGAGAAAGCCAAACTTCCTGACAACGTTTTGGAATCGCCATTAAGGGTTGCCTGTAATGATTCTTGTGAGATTCCAATGCAGTTTTTGGGATCGACACCGGAAGGCCACGAATTTGGATGTGATGCCGTTCCGGGTGAGTGTGCGTTTGAATCAAATTGTTCAAAATCAAGGATCGTTGATTTTGACAGCGGCTATTTTCAACCAATGCCGATTTTTCATAGCGGATCTCAAGACGCAATCGAGATCCGGAAAAACTGTGAAAGGCCCTTTAATCTGATGAAAAAAAGAGAAGGCCTCGAACAAACACGGGTAAGAAGCCAGCATGGTGTGATTGTCCGATCAACTCTGACGACTATCGTAACATTGTTGATTGAAATGGCCGGAACAAGGCATAAACCAATGAAAAAAGAAGATGGGCAAAAGGAGTTGTTTGCTGCCACAGGATGAATTGAACGTTCAATGCGGGATTTTTTCTGAGCCGATTGATCGGTCGCTATTGGTATATCTGAATACAACAAAGGCCGCCGTCTGAAATAGATTTTATGCGGTAAAAAACAAAACCAGATATTGCTACGGTAAAAGCCGGACAATCTGACATTGGAAAAAAGAATTACAAACGCGTGGGGCACCTATAACGAAACAGAAATTTGAACGGTTTCAACACCCTTTAATAATTAAAAATTTTTTGTTTTATGAATTCGAAGTACGTTGTGGTAATTTTATTCTTTTGCCGTCAGCTCTTTAACACCCGCATCCCGTATTTTCCTGATTTTTGTCAGAACTTTTTCCGGCAAAGGCGGTACCTTGTGATTCTCAAGGATATCGGCCAGGCGTTCCTGAATTCTTTGTGCCATATCCTTTTCACCGTTTGCCTTCCAGCGTTCATAGGGTTCCCGGGTCAGCAGTTTTGAACCCCAGACAGCTTCTCGGCAATGGGTCAGGGTGTGTTTGTGGGCCAGAAAATGACCTCCGGGACCGATATCTTCAATCACCTGCCGGGCGATGCTTTCCGGGTCCACCCGGATGCCTTCCATGAATTTTCGGGCCATCCCGATGGCCTCATTCCCCAATATCAGTTGAGCTGTGGAACAGACCATGGCCTGATCAAGGTACCCCACATCATGGATCAGGTTGAGCCCGGCAAGGGCCTGGGTGATGATGGAAAATCCGCTTTCAAGACCTGCCTGGGCATCCAGTACTTTTGAATCGCTGCAGCCTGCATACCCCCAGGTTGGCAAATTAAAGGATTGGGCAACTTCTGCCTGGGCAGATATACCAAGACTCATTTCCGGATATCCGACACCAAAGACACCTGATGCCATATTTAAAATCTGGACATTCCCGCTGAGGCAAACCGGACATCCGGGTTGCCTTAGCTGGGCCAATACCAGGCACATCAATGATTCTGCGGTGATCATCGTAATAACACCCGCCATGGTAATCGGGCCTGTGGCGCCCATCTGGACGGCAGGTCCCGGCACCTGGGGAATAAAATGATCCGCAGCAGCAAATATACGATCAATGGTTTCATCCGGCTGAACAAGGGGACTGATGGGTTCAGGATAGACCGCAAGAAACGGCTTTTGCCTGAGTTTGTCCATTCCACCGGCAATTTCAGCTGCCATTTCAAATACCAGCTGGGTTCCTCTGCCGGAATACCCCAGAAAAACAATTGGTTTTGTCGTATTGGTGACAACCGCTTCAAAATCGTAAAGATCCGACGCAATAGAAGGAACATCCTGGGATGAGCCCATGGGCATGACCCAGTCAATGTTTTCACAGGCATCTGCAACTCGCGCACCGATACCAATATCTTTAACGGTTGTGGGATGAATTTCCCCGGTCAGTGCATCCTTTGTTCTGGGGCTTCCGGTGGAGGTGCCAAAATAACTTTTACGACCTTCTATTTCAAGGGCCCGGTTTCCCAAACGGTCATACAAGGTAAATCCATTTGGTGCCGTGACCAAACATTGTTTAACAATATATTCAGGAACCCTTACATGCTCACCTTCCACAACGGCGCCTGCCTTCTTGAGCATGTCCCTTGCGCCGGCATGCAACACCTTGAAACCGACACTGAACATAATATCAAAGGCAGCGCGTTTTATTTCAAAAATTTGGTCTTCGGTTAAAATTTTTAAATGGGGTCTCGATACTTGTGTCGATCCGGAGTTTATCATGTTGTCTCCTCTTGATAGATCCTGGGATTGTTTTTTACTATGTTCCAAATTGCTAAAAGTCCATCTTTTACAGATACCAGGGGATATTTTATGTGTCAAGTAAAATTATTTATTTTTTATGAATAATCCATATTTTTTGATAAAAAATATGGATTATTCATAAAAATGCATGTTCTTTTTTTAGGAAGATGTGCTTTGGTAGGAATAATACGTTCTAAATTCCATAATTTGAATTTTATAGCTATTAAATTTATGATGTATTTAGAAAAATTACTATATTTTATATAAAAAGGATATATACACATTCCTTAGAACCCTTAGACAAAACTATTTTTCTCATGGTTAAATAAATGGAAGGAAATAAAAATGGCATTAATAGATTACAATTTGGATGATATAGAGATAAATATCATAAAAGCCCTTCAGATTGATGCAAGGAGGCCTTATAAAAGCATTGCAAAAGATCTGGGTGTATCAGAGGGCATTATTGACAATAGGGTGAACCGATTGCTAAAAAAAATATCCTTAACCTGGAAGTCCGCATAAACCCATTTGTTTTCTCAAATAAGGTAAGTGCCTTGCTGGGTATAAATTTGATAACCAGATCCCATACTGAAACGATTGCTGAAATAGAGAAGCTACCCGAGGTAAATTCAGTTTGGGTTACAACAGGCAAATATGATCTCTTTCTGGAGGTATTGGTTGATTCTGTAAATGATCTGAATAATTTTATTTTTGGCGGTGGACTCAGTAAGATTGAAAATATTTCTTTTACCGAAACCCATATCATGCTTCATTCTGATACAAAGTATTTTAAAATTTCTTGAAATAGTTGGATCTGAGCGGTAGAGTGGGGATTTGATGCTGATGCCGAAAAACGGTCAGCAGCATCGGATTGGGTGGAACAGCCTATAAATTTAACTTACAATGGCGCCGGCCCGAACCCCTTTTCAGATAGTTCATGCAATAATCGTCATGGGAGAGCAGCATGTCAGCCGTTCGGATGGTGGCCATGATTTTGGCATCCAGCGGATCGATAATGGCCGAATCCATGCCCGAATCCATCATCAGGGAGTTCTTTTGTTACGGTGGAAAATGAATTAATAAATGTTCAGCAGGGACATGAACCGGATTTCTGTGACAGCAGCGCTTGCATCCATTCTCTTTCGTTCTTAAACTCTGAGCATGGATCGAGTTGGTCCTAAACATAAAATTCTTGTTGAGGAGAATAAGATGTGTGCAAAAAAAAGAACCGCGGCCCTGCTTCAGTCATTGGGATGGTTGCTTCTGGCAATGCTTTTGGCTGGCTGTGCCGGTAAGGCCTTTACTCATAAGGGGCTTTGGTTTGGGAAGGAAGATCGTATCCTTCTCCAGAAGACTGAATCCCAAAAAGGAAACTGGCAGACCCGTGACGTGGACATTGAGTATAGCTTCCAGCGGGATGCACAGGATCTTCAGATTTCCGGTGAAGTGAAATTGGGCGATTATCTGATCAATGGATTCACCACACTGGATAAATTCAGACTCAATCTGTATGCCCTTGATGCCGGTGGATTTGTCCTGGATTCCGGATCAATAGCTTTTTTCGGTCATGGCCTCTATCTTGGCGGTCCGGGAAAGATGACCTTTACCAGGCGTTTGCCAATGCCTGCAGATACGGCGGCCATTACATTCGGCTATACCGGCAGGGTCTCAGATGGCAGCAAAAATTCAGAGGGGAGAATTGATTGGAGTTTCTGGAAGCAGCCAGGCACCCCGCCCCCGGAGTGAAACGATAAAAAAGCCGGAGGATTGGGAATACAATAGCGGTCGGAGAACATTTTTACATGCAGGTTTTCACAAAAAATGAAACCTTTTAAGCCAGGAGGGGAAAAATAAATGGCAAAGAATGAAGGCAATCAAAAAACCAGAGGCCGATGTCTGTGCGGGCAGGTGGAATTTGAAATCCAGGGAGATCTGAGGGATGTTGTCAATTGCCATTGTTCAAAATGCAGAAAATTCCATGGCAATTATGGGGCATACACCAGCGTAAAATTCGAAAACCTGAAATTCATCAAGCAGACGGGGTTGAAGTGGTTTAAATCTACCACTGATGAAACGGACAATGTCCGCAGGGGGTTTTGCTCGGAATGCGGATCATCGCTTTTCTGGCATCCGGAAGACCAACCCAATATTGCAATAGCGGCAGGTTCCCTGGATTCTCCCACAGACCTCAAAACAATCGGCCATATCTGGTGCAGTCAGATAGGGGATTTTTATGCAATCAAGGATGATCTTCCGCAGTTTGGGAAGAGATGGTCTGACTAAATTGAAAACCAGGCAATTGAACCCCCACAAAATCTGCAGCTGGAATTCCCAGGCCGACTGCAGGGACGGTACAGATACAGATGATTTAAATTGCAGGTTCAGCTATAAAAGTCTGTTGCAGTTCTATTTGATTTTTTTCCCTTTTGCCATTCCTGCTGTGATCGGCATCCGCCAAAGCGGATATTCTCCCTATCTTTTCGGCTGGCTGATAATGGCTGTTGTTTTTTTCGGATTTTGGGAAATCTATATCCTTTGCAGCCACTGCCCGTATTACGCATTAAAAGGATTTATCATAAAATGCATTGCCAACTAAGGATGTCCGAAGTTCTGGCAATATCAACCCGGACCGATTACCAGATCCAAAAAGATCCAATTGGTCATGGGGTTGATCATTATGAGCGCATATCTATTTTTTTTTATGATCCTTGGGCGGCAGCCATTGTATGTTCTTTTGTCCCTTGGGGACCTGCTCCTGCTCTTCTTTTTCGGCGTATTGTTCAAATTCAAATGTACAAAGTGTATCAATTTCTCCTGTGTTTTCAATCGAGTGCCGAAAAGAAAGGTAGATGCATACTTAAAAAGAAATCCTGTCATGGCCGATGCATGGGAAAGAGCTGGATGGCAAATAGAGAACGACAAAATTTCATGACAGGCACATCAGAACCGGATGGCCATGCAGCCAGAAACTGCGTTGTCCCCGGCGAGTACAGAGACCATGGTGAAAGGGCAATATCATCGAATGGACTATTTTGAAGCAAGGATGATAAGATGATCGTGCATAAGGTGGTAGTGGGAAAGCCGCCAAAAGATCGGGCGGTGAAAAGAGAACATAAGAAGATCTATGTTGGTTGTGCTGGATCTGATATTCGATACCGGGATATGCTGGTCAATTTCAGGCATAGATGGGAATTTTATACGAATCCCACAATCGATTTTCTCACATTTGATCGGAGCAGGGCAGGGGAGAAAGATCAAAACCAGGCCCTTGAAAAGATCATCCGTGAATCAGATGGTGTGATGTTTATTGTTTCAGCAGATACCGCCAAGGATTCATGGGCCGTCTGGGAGATTGACTGTGCGGTATCCAACGATGTCCCCATTGTCGGCGTGGATATCGGTAAAAATCCTGAAGGCCGTATTCCAGAAAAACTTGTAGGAAAGATGACAAGATACGGATGGGAATGGTTTGCCGATTTTATCAACAGGCTGTAACCCGCGGGAAAGAAGGTAGGCTATGCTTTTTAAGTAGTACCCGGTCAAAGAAGGCGGACCGCGTCTTTGGTCCGTTCTCAGCGGCGGCATTCCCGTAAAACCCGGTACGGACTGAATCTGTTCCGGGTTCAGTATTCATGCAGGATTCCATAGGGCTTGAAATCCGCGGGTTCTTTTTCTATAACCTTTCCTGATGTCGACCCAATTTAGGATCAGACCATGAACGTCCTGCAATCAAAACTTCAGCCGCCCAAACGACCCGATATTTTACATCGCAAACGGCTGACCCGGATATTTGAAAAATTCGAGCACAGGAAATTGTTCACCGTACTGGCAGGGGCCGGTTTCGGAAAGACAACCCTTGTGATCGATGCGCTCTCCCAACTGGACATTATCCCTGCCTGGTATCGCTTGGATCAACAGGATACGGATTTTCATGTCTTTATTTCATACCTTTATTCAATGGTTGAACAGCGGTCCGGTTCAACGGACAAGGCCTCTGAGTCTGTCCGCCTGCCGAATCCGGGGATTAAAAATCGAACCGCGGTCCTCACGGAATGGCTGGCATTTCTTCAGGCCAGGATCAGACAGCCCGCCGCCATAATTCTGGATGATTACCATCTGGTTCAGGAAAATGCAGAGATCAATCAGGCCGTTGATTTTATTCTGCCGCGCCTGCCCGGGCACATCCATCTGGTCATCATCGGCCGGAAAAAACTGCCCCTGGCATTGTCCCGTCTCAGAGCCCAGGATCAGCTCGTTGAGATCAGCGAAGAAGACCTGGCTTTTTCCAATTCTGAAATCAAATCCTTTTTTCTTTGTCATTCAAGGATGAGCCGGAAGGATATTGACGGCATTTATAGCCTCACAAAGGGATGGGCCGCAAGCCTGGTCCTTTTGAGATATACCTTTGGAAAACAGGCTCAAAAAAGTATGTCTGATAGCCTTGATCACATCCGGAAAAAACCGGAATATATATTTTCCTACCTCAAGGAAACTGTTTTTGATACCCAGCCGGATCCTGTCAGACACTTCATGATGAAGGCGGCGCTGTTGCCTGAAATTAATGCCCGGCAGTGTGAACGCATCTTTAAGGTCAACAACGCCCGGCTCCTCCTGGAAAAGATGATTGAAGATCATCTCTTGATTTTCCCTGTGGATGATTCCGGGGAAGTCTTTTATCTTCATCATCTGTTCCGGGATTTTTTACGGGAACAATTGAAAAAAAATTATTCTGTTTCCCAGGTTTGTCATCTTCATTGCCGCATCGGTGAGGCGGCAGAGGACTACGATGTTTTTCAGGCCCTGCATCACTTTGTGGAAGGCCGGGATTTTGAAAGGGCCGTGCAGATTATTCAAACCCATGAAATGAAATTTCTGCTCGGGGGAAAGATCCATTTTCTGGGCCGGCAGATTGAAAAAATTCCCGAACAGATCCTGAAAAATAACCCCCAGCTTCTGCTCTCCCTGTCCAGGCTCCATTCCCATTACGGTGATCCTGAAAAGGCCATTCAACTGATCTCCCGGGCCCTTAAATTGTTTAAACAGCAGGAAGCAAAAGATCAGATGATCTCCTGTATTATTGAACTTGGCTCCCAATACTACTATTCGGGTCATCTGAAAGAGGCCAAGCTGTTGATGGAACAGGTATTGGAGGATATTCCCCCCCAATCCCAGACCTATATCATGGCCATGACCTTTTTGATCTTTTTTTCTTCTGTTCTGGGGGATTTTAAAGGATCGGAAAAACATGACCAAAATGCCCGGAAAGCCATCTCAGATTATCCTGTTTTTGAGAAAAAAATAGCCACGGCCCTGTTCGATACCTCCCTGAGCCATACCCTCTACTTTGCCGGGGAATTTAAGCCGTCCCAGCAGCTCTGCAAGATCCTCTTGAAAACAGTTCTGAAACTGAATATCGAACCCTGTCTGCCGCTGGTCTATTATCAGTTGAGTGCCAACAGCTATTATCTGGGAGAATACCAGAAAGGCTGTGATTATGCGCAAAAAGGTATTGAAGTCTGTGAGAGAATGTCCCTTGCCGACAGCAGAAAAGCCTGGGTTTACCTGGCCTGGGCACAAAACAGCCTGGGGCTGGGAAATTTCCATGATGTTTTCAATAAAATCAATGAATGCACACCCCTGTTTGAACAGCCGGGGAACCGGTGGGGACTAGCCTCCACTTTGGATTGCCTTGCCTCTGCCTATCTTGCACAACAGAAAATTACACCTGCGAAAAAAGCTCTGGAAAAAGGGCTGGACATGATCAAGGGATATGGGTTGAAAGTCACCCGGAGCATTCTTGAAAATTCATTATCAAAAGCTCTACTGGATGAAGGAGAATTTCAGGCCGGACTGGAAAGGCTTCTCGCTGCAAGACCAAATTTAAAAGGGGCGGCATATCATCTGTTTACCAATTACCTGCTCTCCGCCCGCGCCCTTGCCGGCTTGGGCAATCTGGAGGAGGCCTGCAAACAGATGGCCAAGGCCGTTGACCTGTCCAGGATTCATTCCTATGATCCCTTTCTTGTCAAGGAAAAGAACTGGATCATTCCCTTGCTGGAGAAGGGCCCTGATATCTCCGGTCGGTCTGGTTCCGGGGCAGGGGCGCACCTTGAAATGCTATTCGGAAACGAGCTAACCCCGGTCCCTGCCGTCTTGGAAATCTGCCTTTTGGGACCTTTTCAATTGAGTATCAACGGCATGGAGATCCCTTTATCCGACTGGAAAAGCGCCAAAGCTCTGATGATCCTGAAGTTTCTTGCGGCCAACCATGGCCGGGGATATATCCATCGCGAAGAGCTCATCGAATTCCTGTGGCCGGAACAGGATCCGGACAAGACGGCTGCCCGGTTCAATATGGCCATGAGCGCATTAAGAAAAACCCTTGAGCCGGATCTTTCTCCCAAGGCGGCTTCCGCATATATCGACCGGAAAAAAGATACCTACCGGCTCTTTGCCGATAAAAGGGTCAATATCGACAGTGAAGCGTTCTCTTCTCTGCTTTCAAAGGGAATGGCCACGGGAGACCGGGAAGGGAACTCAATTTCATGCTTTCTGGATGCCGTTGATCTGTACCGGGGGGACTTTCTTGAACAAGACCCCTATGAAGAGTGGTGCATGGAAAAGAGGGAGGCCTTTTCAAAGGATTACGAATCTGCCCTCCGGGCGGTCATCCGGATTTTTGAGCGGGAAAAAAATCTGGATCAGGCCGTTTTTTACGCTGAAAAATTGTTTGCAAAAAATCCTTTGGATGAACTGGCCGTTGAAAAACTCATGGTTTTTTATGCCGAAACCGGCCGGTTTTCCAGGGTAAAGCACACCTATGACACCTATGCCAGGGCCGCCCGTCACCTGGATCTTCCGGTGAGTGAAAAATTATCAGCCTGCCGGCGCGATTTAGTCAAAATTTAGTCCCATACCGTATACCCTCTTTTATTTGATGGTTTGGAAATATCATCTACTCATATTGGGGGGCTGACCATGCTTGAACTTGCTTTTAATGGAAACAAAAGATACTGGATCTGGCTGTCCGGACTTCTGGCCGTCATGGCCGTGGGCGGATACTATTACCTGGAACAGCTTAAATACGGACTGATGGTGACCGGGCAGAGCCGGGATGTGTCCTGGGGGTTTTATACGGCCCAGATGACCTATTTTGTCGGCGTGGCCGCCGGCGGTGTCATGCTGGTTCTGCCCTATTATCTGCACAATCACAAGGCCTTTGGAAAGATCACCGTACTGGGTGAATTTTTGGCTGTATCATCCCTGGTGATGTGCCTGTTATATCTTCTGGTCCACCTTGGACAGCCCATGCGGGCGCTGAATGTATTTTTGCATCCCACCCCCTGGTCCATGCTGTTCTGGGACGGAAATGTCTTGTTCGGCTATCTGGTATTGAATATCATTATTGGATGGAATGTCCTGGAGGCGGAGCGAAACGGCTGTCAGGCCCCTTCCTGGGTTAAACCCTTGATCTATATTTCCATTCCAATGGCCTTTTCCATCCACACGGTGACCGCTTTTATCTATTGCGGATTGCCAGGGAGGGGATTCTGGCTCACCGCGGTTCTGGCTCCCAGATTTCTGGCTTCGGCATTTGCGGCAGGTCCGGCCATTTTAATTTTATTGTGCCTGTTCATCGGAGAAACAACCCGGTTTGATCCGGGAATAAAGGCCGTCCAGACCCTTGCCCTGATCGTCGCCTATTCGCTTATTGCCAATCTCTTTTTTCTGATCTGTGAAGTCTTTGTGGTATTTTATTCCGGAATCCCGTCCCATATGGATCATATCAAATACCTCTATGTGGGGCTTCATGGCCACCACGCCCTGGTCCCCTGGATGTGGACCTCTGTGTGTTGCATGGGGCTGGCCGCCATTCTTCTGGTGATTCCTTTCATGAGAAAAAACAATACGATCCTGATTCTCTCCTGCATCCTCGTCGTTGCCGGGACCTGGATCGATAAGGGCCTGGGAATGATTGCCGGCGGATTTATCCCTTCGGCCCTGCATCATGTAACCGAATATATCCCCACGCTCCACGAACTGGCCATATCGGCAGGGGTCACAGCCCTGGGGCTTTTTATCCTGACCCTTCTTTTTAAAATTGCGATCAGCATCAAGGAGTATAATATCACGGGCACCCTTTGACGGGAAAAAGATCAATGAGCGGGAACAGGCAGATGGCGCCGGGTATAATACTCAAGATGATCTTTTTGATTTCTCCGGTTGCAATCATTTTCTGGATAAGGGATTCGACCCTGGAAATGTCGTCCATTAGAGGGGATTTTTTTGAAATGCCGATATAGGCTTTTTTTCATGGCTGAAGCGAAATTGGGCCATCTCTATTTTATCGGCCATCCCCATCTTGTGAATCTTCTCAATGCCGGGGCCTTCCGCATAAATTACGGTATCCAGACGTCCAAGCAACAATTTTTTGAAATTGAAGCTCACATTGGAAACCGGTTCTTTGTTTAATGTATTATCCCCGTCAAACCGGAGAAAATATTTTGATTCCAGGGTGGTTCCGATGGACAAGGGATAGAGATCATCGTATGTCTGGATAAGGGCGGACTTTCCCCCGGGAACAAAAAAGACCGTATCTGACCCAAGCCTGTAGGGTGGTTGGATAAAATAAATATATTCCTCCCGCTCCGGCCGCTTCAGCAGCCCTGTCATAAGGTCGATGGTTCCACTCTTCATCATGTAAAGACGCCTGGCAAAGGGGGCATATAGGAAGACAAGCCTTGTATCCAATTTTTTGGCAATCGCCTGCAAAATTTCTGCACTGAGCCCGTTGTTTTTTTCTTCGGCTACTGAGACACTTAATGCATCAATAGCCATTACAGGGGCAGGGGCATACCACAGAAAGAGACTCCACAGAAAAAAGCATACAAGAGAAAGAGATTTCATTTTTGAGGAATTCGTGTTTTTAAACTACAGATTAATTTGTCATCTGGCTGGCGGCCAGATATTATTTTTACCAGCAAATAAGCTGTGTGTAAAGGCAAATCCCGTTTCCGGCCAGGGCAACCCTTTTCGTGGCGCACACAATAAAACCGAGCCGATACAAAAAGCGCGAGGCGGATTGGCCGGGAACCCCGAAGTCCCGCGGACAGGGGTCTGCTGCCGGTTTAAACAAATCCGAAAACAATAGCGCCGGGCGTTAAAAAATGCGATCATGTGAGCGTAAAAAAAATAACTCAGATTATGGGGGAGGCAGATCCTGTGAATCTAAAGTCAATTATCGTTAACGGCTATGAAATGACCTATTTGGACCAAGGGGAGGGGATCCCTGTAATATGGATCCACGGCTCTCTCGGCGACTGCCGTTCCTGGGAAAATCAAACAGAGTTCTTCAGTAAAAAATACAGAACCCTTGTTTTGAATCTGCGGCCCGGTTCTTCAGAGTTTGGGAACGAAAGTCCGGTTTCCATTGGTCACCATGCCGAGGATTTATCCGGATTTATAAAAACGCTTGATATGGGCCCTGTGCATCTGGTGGGGCATTCCCGCGGGGGAGCGGTTGTTTTGAAAATGATGACGGTTCATCCGGACCTTTTTCATTCGGCTGTCCTTGCGGATCCGGCCCCGTTCGCTCAATTGTTTTCGGATGATTCAGAAGGCATGGAAGAGATAGAAAGACGGAATCGTATCGTTGGAAAAGCACTCGACCTGATTCAGAAAGGGGACCTGGATAAAGGGCTGGAGTTATTTACAGACTCGGTAAGCAGAATGGGTGCCTGGAAAAAATTCTCAGAAGCGGCCCGGCAAATTCGCAGAGAAAACGCCGGATCTTTAAAAAGCCTGATCAGGGACGTACAGGAGCCGCTCAACTGTGAAAACCTGAAAAAAATAAAGAATCCTGTTCTTCTCATCACAGGAGAAAACAGTCCTCGTATTTACGGGAGGATGCATGAAACACTCCGGGGCTGTTTAAGAAATTTCCAATGGGCAGTCATTGGCAATGCCTCCCATGGAATGCACCGGGACAATCCAGAAACGTTCAACGGATTTGTGATTGATTTTCTGAATAAAAACAGTCCCAAACAAGGCCGTTGACCCGGGGCTGCTCAGCTCTTCCGCTTGACTTCAGGTTCATGGAAATTCAAGATCCGGATTAAAAAGAGCTTTTTGATTGAGGGGACCCCCGGTCCCGCTGGGGACCGGGGGATCAGGCCGGTTTTTTAGATGATGTTTTTTTTAATGGCCACGGCCAGGCCGATCATGATGACGGTGAAAAATCCGCCAAGACCGAGTGCCACAAGAATAGCAGGTGATGTTGTCATTGTTCTGCTCCGTATTCGCTCCGTAAATTTCCAGTCCAAGTCCACATGACGCACAAACCGCCATGAAATACAATATTTTGCCATGGGAGTCAAAGGGAAAATTCCCGGACAAAAACAGCAATTTTTTACAATACTTTTTCTGGAAAAAGGGGTAATTTAAAAAACATGAAGGCCAAAGCAAATGTCAGTTATTTTCGGGATCCGGAACTGCCGGGGATTGACCTCTGCCTGGTTCAGAATTCCCATCACAGGTTTCCCGATCATTTCCATGAAAAAATTTACGGTGTCGGTCTCATGCAGTCGGGCGCCAGCTTCTGCTTCCGGGGGGATGCCCCGGACCCGGTTGTGGGGCCCGGCGAAGTGACCCTGCTCAATCCCGGCCAGATCCATTCAGGGGTGCCGGTGGATGAGGGACCGGTAACCTATTTCATGTGCTATATCACCCTGGAAGCCATGAAAAACCTGGCCGGTGAGTCGGATTCAGGCCCGGCTGCCTGGCCGGAATTTACCACCGGGATCGTCCATGAAAAACAGGTTTCCGCCTTATTCCGCCAGGTCTTCAGAACCCTGATGCACAGCAGGGATTGCCTTGAAAAAGAAGCCCTTCTGGTGGCCGCCTTTCATTTCCTCTTCTCCTGCCACGGCAGAGCCGGGCAATCTCAATACAAAAAATTGCTGCGCCATCCGGTATCCCGGGCCCGGGAGATCCTGTCTGCCGAGCTGGACAGGAAACTGACCCTGGAAGAGGTTGCCCAAAGCGTTGATTTGAGCCGGTATCATTTTTTAAGAATTTTCAAGCAGGATACGGGCCTCTCCCCCCATCTCTACAGAATCCAGAAGCGGATTGAAGCGGGCAGGGAACTCCTGCTCAAAGGGACTCCGGCTGCCCAGGCCGCCCTGGAGACCGGGTTTTCCGATCAGAGTCATTTCGCCAATACCTTTCGCAGGTATTTCGGTGCCACCCCCAGGCAGTATCTTTCCCTGGCCGCCTCCTGAAAGTGCAATCTCCTGAAGTTCTGTTTTTTTACTTCTATATCTGTTCTCAAAAATAGGGTTCTTTATTTTTATCTTCTATTTTGACTCTGCACAGGCTTAAGGGAGGAGCGAAGGTTTTCGCGGATTGGATTCCTTCGGGCGGCAGGACGCCGCAGGAGAAGGGATCCCCCCTCGGAGAAAATCATGGATGATTTTCTAGAATGAGCGCAAAATCTTTGCTCCTCCCGGCAGGAATCGGAATTTTATTTTGGGAACAGCTATAAATTGTAAACAAAATCGGGCGCATGGCAATATCCTGCAATACTTCAATCCGGTCCCAATATAGGATGATCTTCAGAACAACGGCAGGCCATGTCCCTGGAGCATGATTGACCCGGGGCAGGGCATTAAGATGGATGAGATTTCAGACCCTCTGGCAGGGCCTGTTCAGGAGAGGATTGTACAATGACAGCTTTGGATCAAGAAAAACAGACCCCGATTTCAATGTCCCTGGACACCCGGCATGACCTATTGCCGATTCTGGCCCTGCTGGCGGCGGTCCTGTTCTGGGGCGGTTCTTTTGTGGCCATGAGGGTAAGCGTCAAGGTCCTCCATCCCCAGGCGGTGATGTTCTGCCGCATGGCCATTGCCTGCCTGGCCATGCTTCCCTTTGCCGGGCGGCTGAAGCCGGACAAGTATCTCAGAGGGGACTTAAAACTTCTTTTGCCCATGGTCCTTCTTCAGCCCTGCCTCTACTTCCTATTTGAGTCCAATGCTCTGAAATTGACCACATCCTCCCAGGCCGGGGTAATCTCTGCATCGGTTCCCCTTCTGGTGGGTATCGGGGCCTGGCTTTTTTTGTCGGAATCCATTTCCCGGCGGACCATTGCAGGGCTGATCATTTCCGTGGCCGGGGTGGCCCTCCTGACCCTTTTAGGGGAGGGAAGTCATCCCGGGGACAACCCCTTCTGGGGAAATATTTTGGAATTTCTGGGCATGGGATGTGCGGCCGGAAGCATGGTGATCGTCAAACAATTGAGCAGCCGGTATAATCCCTGGACCCTCTCGGGCATGCAGTTTTTGGCCGGGGTTCTCTTCTTCTCTCCGGGGATCGGCCATCTCATGGCTTGCCCCCGGGCGGTCTTTACAGGGAACCTTCTGCTCTCCCTCGGGTTTCTGGGATTATTTGCCTCCCTGGGGGCATTCGGCCTTTACAACTGGGCCATGAGCCGGATTCCGGCGGCCCGGGCATCCGTGTTTATCAATCTGGTTCCGGTGGCGGCCGTGATCTTTGGCTGGACAATTCTGGGAGAGACCCTTTCCCTTGGACAGTCCGGGGCGGCCGTCATGGTTGCAGCAGGGGTGATCATCAGCCAGAGGACCCCGAAAACAAAGGCCCGAGATTCCCTGGGCAAGAAGACGGCATAATCCATCCGGGCTAGGACTCAATGAGTGTCATCTGCCGGCAATGGGTCTCTTTTGTGAAGAATAAAAGCAGGACAGACAAAAGGATCCACACGATCATGGGGATGAATCCGGTCTCATAGGCCTCAAGGGAATAACTTCTGACACCCTCTGCCATCTGACCGCTCCACCGGGCATCGAGTATCCGGCCCACCAGGGGCTGGAGCAGGGTCGGTCCCATCATGGATCCCATGTTGGTCAGTCCGGAAATGGTTCCGGACAGGGTCAGGGGAACACTCTCCTTGGCAAAGGCAAAGCTGATAATCATGGATCCTGAACAAAACCCGGTCATTGACAGGATCAGGATCAGCTGAAGCATGGACAGGTCTTCCCGGAACAGGATCAGGGACCATCCAACAGCGGTCAGCACACATCCGGCAATATAGAGGGGTTTTCTTTTTCCCAGGACATCGGACATCCATCCGAAAAAGGGGCTTCCCAGGGCCCATCCGATGAGCAGGACAGAGGTCAGGGAGGCGGCTCTTCCCGGGGTCAGGCCGTGGTGGGAGACCAGGTAGGGGACCCCCCACAGGCCGGAAAAGGTGAGAATATTTCCTACGATGCCTCCGGGGATGATAAAGAGCAGCCAGGTGTTCCTGAACCGGAGTGCTTTGATGAAATTGTTTCGGAAGCTGTCTGAAGGGGAGGATTGGGGGCCGGTCCCCACGGCAATAAAATCCGAATACCCTTTTTCCCGGGGATAGTCCCTGACCACAAACCAGATCAGGGCTCCCAGCAGGATCGTGATGATCCCCGAGGAAACGATGACCGGACGCCAGGAAAAAGTATCCATCAGAAACCTCAGGGGCGGGCCTGCCGTAACCGCACCGATAAGGCCTATGGAAATGGCATTCCCGGCCACAAATCCGTAAAAGTTTTTGGGAAACCATGAAGAGGACAATTTGAGAAGCCCTACAAAGGCAACGGCCACCGAGGCTCCGATGAGAAGGCGGCCAAGTCCTGCGGCAAAAAATCCCGAAGACATGGAGAATAAAAGGGTGCCCATGCCTGCAGCCAGGCATCCGGCAGATAAGAGCTTTCTGGGGCCCAGGGTATCTGCAAGGATCCCCGTGGGGATCTGCATGGACACATAGGAATAAAAATAAAGACCGGACAGATGGCCCAGCCCGGAGGCCGAGATCTGAAAATCGCGCATGAGTTCCTGGGTCATGACGGCCGGGGCCACCCTCTGGAAAAATCCCACCAGGTAGAACATCGCTCCCAGCCCCCAGATCAGCCAGGCCAGGGACATGGGCGGAGTATTGAGTCTGTTGTTTTCAAAGGATTCCAATTCTAGCATTCTCCCAAAATAAGTCAGCAGTTTACCCATTACCTTGGCCCGGCAATTGTTCCCCTCCCATGTTTTCCTTCCAGGCATCTATGTCATACCACCGGGGTTAGATCAAGGAAGAAACGCAGTTTGCGTCGGATTCGCCCGTGGTTTATCCTCCCCCCGGGGGAGGGCGGCAAGGCCCTTCATCTCTTGTCGTTTTGACAATCATGCTTATCTTTGGTTCTATTTAAGGGGAGTGCTCCGGCATCATTTTTCAGACAGAGGCCTATTCAAAAGGAGACCGTTATGGAGAAAGTACTCATCACAGGCGCATCCGGTTTTGTGGGGCAATATCTGTCCAGGATTTTTCTGGACAGGGGATATTCCGTGACTGGCCTGGGAACCTCGAAAACCCATTTTTTATCTGAAGAATCCCCCCAGTTCACCTGGGTCAGTGCAGACACCACCCTGGAAGGAGAATGGCAGGCCCATGCTGCCGGGGCAGACATCATCATCAACCTGGCCGGCAGGAGCATATTCAAGTACTGGACCCCAAAGTACAAGCAGGCCATCCATGACTCCCGGATAAAGACCACCCAAAATATCGTCAGCGCCCTTGAAAAGGGGCAAACCCGGAAACTTCTGACCACGTCGGCCGTGGGAATTTACGGGGACTGCGGGGATGATCTGCTCACCGAAGAGACTGCCCCGGGAACCGGTTTTCTGGCCGATGTCTGCCGGAACTGGGAAGGGGCGGGAATCCAGGCAAGGGAAAAGGGGGTGAAAACCGCGGTCATGAGGTTCGGGGTGGTTCTGGGGAAAAACGGCGGAGCCCTGGCCACCATGCTGCCGGCCTTCAAGTTCTTTGCAGGAGGTCCCCTGGGAGGCGGCCGGCAATGGTTCCCCTGGATTCATATGAAAGATCTTGCCGTGGCCGTGGCCTTTATCATTGAGGAAAAGGAGCTTGAAGGGGTGTTCAACTTTACCGGGCCCAGGCCTGTCCGTCAAAAAGAGTTTGCCCGCTCCCTGGGACGGGTTCTGAACCGGCCGGCATTCATGCCGGCCCCTGCCTTTGTGGTGAAAACCATCATGGGAGAGCTGGGCGCATCCCTCCTCCAGAGTCAGCGGGCCCGGCCCGGGAACCTGGAGGAAGCCGGGTATGAATTTTTGTTTCAGGATGTGGAATCGGCCCTTGCCGATATTTTAGATAAGCGCTTCCGGGAAAATGGTTTGTAAATCTCCATGAATATGGTATAAAATTTGCTGTTTAAATCGAAAAGTGTCTTATGAATCAGCCATGTTGAATGGCATAGGAATGCAGGCGTATTGAAAATAGTGAATACAGATAAAACACCAAGAAAAGGAGAGTAAGCATGGAATTTAAATCTATCGATGAAATATTGGAATTTGCCATTGACAAGGAAAAAGAGGCGGTTGAATTCTACACCTCCCTGGCCAAGGAAGCCACCCGGAACTCCCTTAAGGAGACCTTTCAAAGGTTTGCCCAGGAAGAACAAAAGCATGTGGTTCTTCTTTCCGATATTTCAGGCAATAAAGAAAAGATTGATTCCTATGAGTTTAAACCGGTAACCGATCTAAAGATCAGTGATTACATGGTGGAGACTGAATACAAAGAGGGCATGCCCATGCCTGAAATCCTCAAACTTGCCATGAAAAGGGAGGAAAAGGCGGTAAAGCTCTATTCCTCACTCGAAAACCAGACCGACGTGGAAGAGGCCAAAAAGGTTTTCCGGATTCTGGTCCAGGAAGAGTCCAAGCACAAGCTTGCCCTGGAGTCCATGTACGACGACTACCTGGCCGACCAGGACAACTAGTCTGATCTTTAATCTTCACCCGTCAACGGCGTTGCTGCAGAAATCTGGAACCGCAGAACACTCCGGTTCCAGATTTCTTTTCGCCTGTATGGGCAGATATGTGAGCAAAAACTCCCCTGTGAGCCATCCAAGCGCGGAGTTTCCATTAAAATTTTTCGATGGCCTGATATTCGATTTGCCGTCCCAGGGTTTTCTTTATAGGAATTCCTTTACTAAATTGCCGTATAGGAACGGCCGAATATAAATGAAGATGCGAGGGGCAGATGATGCTCCCGCTGATAGCTGTTCTCGCTTCCTTAAGAGGTATGAAAATGGATCTAAACTGCCTGTTCAGACCCTCCACCATGGCTGTGATCGGCGTGTCCACAACACAGGATGATCATCCTGCCAATGTCATTTACAGCAAAAATCACCTGAGGTATCCGGTGAAGACCTTTCCCGTGAATCCCAGGGGAGGGTTCATCCACCGGGAGCGGCTCTATGAAAGTGTGGAGCAGATCGGGGAAAAAATCGATATGGCCGTGATTGCGGTGCGGGCCGAGTTCGTTCCAAAGGTTGTGGAAGAGTGCATCCAAAGTGGTGTGGGCGGGGCCGTGATCATATCCGGAGGCTTTGCCGAATCCGGAAACCAGGAGATCCAGGACCGGGTGACCCGGATAGCCGGGGAAGCCGGATTCCCCTTTGTGGGGCCCAATTGCCTGGGGGTTTACTCCCCGGACTATGTGGACACCTTTTTCCTCCCCGGCGAAAGGCTGATCCGTCCGGAAAAGGGAAACATCGGATTTATCAGCCAGAGCGGCGGGGTCCTGGTGGATCAGATGGTGAAATTCGCAGGCCAGGGCATCGGGATTTCCCTGGCCGTGAGCATCGGGAACAAGGCCTGCATCCGGGAGAATGAGATGCTCCAATACCTGGATCAGGACCTGGGGACAAAGGTGATTGCCTTTTACATCGAAGGCTTTGGCAGGGGGGAGGGCCGGGAATTCGTCAAAATGGCCGAACAATGCTCCAAGCCGGTGGTGGTTCTCAAGGCCGGCAAAAGCACAAGGGGCATGGCAGCGGCCTCCTCCCATACCGCATCCCTGGCAGGGGATTACCGGGTTTTTTCGGAGATCATGAAGCAGCATTGCGTGGCCGAGGCAGACAACGAATATGAACTGACCTCATTCTGCGAGTCCCTAAGCTGCTATCCCAAGGGAATCAGCGGCAGGGCCGGGATTATCACCCTGAGCGGAGGACACGGTGTGGTGGCGGCCGATGCCTGTGAGCTTCACGGGGTGGATGTTCCTGAAATCAAAGAAGAGACCAAGAAGATCATCCGGGAAGAACTCTCCCCGGAGATCCAGGGAATCGTTTCCCTGGACAATCCCCTGGATCTCACCGGGAGCTGCCGGGACCGTGATATCCTGGTGGCGGCAACACACCTGTCCCGGGACGATAGTGTGGATTGTATCATTGCCCTGCTCCTTCCCTATTCTCCGCTGATATCGGCCGATATCGGCGCCAAACTGAGCCAGGTGGCCAGGAACGAGGGCAAGCCCCTGATCGCCTATGTGCCCAATGAGGATAAGTATAAGATCATCATCGAAGGCTTTGAACTGAACAATATCCCTGTGGCATCTTCCGTGGACGGTGCCGTGTTCATGGCCAAGGCCCTGAAACGGTGCCGGAGGATTTAATCCCCGTTGTGGGAGGGAAAAACCAATGACCATGTTGAAAAAACTGAGCAGACAGATCATCGAGAACTCCCGGGAAACCGGCTGGGTACTGGAGCCCGATGCCAAGGCATTGATGAGGCTTGCGGGGCTGGATATTCCGGATTTCATCCTGACCGATTCCATTGAGGCGGCCGGGCACTTCCTTGACCGGGCCGGCTGTCCGGTGGCGGCCAAGGCGGTTTCCAAAAAGATCCTTCACAAGACAGAACACCGGGCCGTGGTGACCGGGATTGCCTCCAAAGATCACCTGAAAAGGGAAATGGAGAGGCTCCTTGCCCTTGACGGGTGCGAAAAGGTTCTCATCGAGGAAATGGTCATGGGTATTGAATTGATTATCGGGGCAAAAAACGATTTTCAGTTCGGGCCGGTGGTGGTATTCGGCCTGGGCGGAACGGCCGTGGAAGTTTACAGGGACACGGCCGTAAGAATGGCCCCCTTAAAACCCGGAGATGTGGTTTCCATGGTGGAATCCCTAAAGGCCAGGGATCTTGTTCTGGGCCACCGGGGAGGGCAGGGGGTGAATATGGAGGCTCTGACCCGGATGATGGAGGCCTTTTCCTGTCTGATCATTGAGCTTGAACATGAGATTGAATCCGTGGACCTGAACCCGGTGATCTGCACCGGAGAAAAGTGCATCATTGCCGATGCCCGGATCATCTTGAAGTGAGATTTTAGATTTTTAAATTGTGGACTGGAATTTTACGGTATAGGAATTGTGATGAATGAAAAGAAACGATTGAAACTGGTATCCTGGAATGTGAACGGGTTAAGGGCGGTCATGAAAAAGGATTTCATTAAAAGTGTCCGGGCCCTGGATCCGGACATTCTCATGCTCCAGGAGACCAAGCTCCAGGAAGACCAGAGAACCGATGAGATGATCCATCTGGATTCCTACCAGTCCTTTTGGGCCTACTCCACCGTAAAAAAAGGATATTCAGGCGTGGCCTCCTATTCAAAACTCAGACCCGTTCAGGTGAAAACCTGTTTTTCAAGGCCTGAATTTGATCAGGAAGGCCGGATCATACAGATGGATTTTCAGGATTTCATCCTCTTCAATATCTATTTTCCCAATGGCCAGATGAGCGATGAACGGCTCAAGTACAAGCTCGATTTTTACGATTTTTTCCTCGATTATGCGGATCAGCTTCGAAGGGACGGAAAAAGCCTGGTCATCACCGGGGATTTTAATACGGCCCACAATGAGATCGACCTGAAGAATCCCGGGCCCAATTCCAAACGGTCCGGGTTTCTGAGGATAGAGAGGGATATTCTGGACCGGATGATCGATGAAGGCTATGTGGATACCTTCCGCCACCTCCATCCGGAGACCGTTAAATATTCCTGGTGGTCTTACCGGTTCAGTGCAAGGAAGAACAATGCCGGGTGGCGCATTGATTATTTTTTCGTGACCCGGGACATGGTGGATCAGGGCAGGATACGTTCCGCCTTCATCGACAACGATATTTTCGGCTCGGATCACTGCCCCGTGGGGATTGAGATTTCTCTTTGAGATCTAAAAACTTGGACCGGGTATATTGCACAATTAACGGGTTTGGAGTAACATTCAATCATGTTTAATGAAAATCAACTAAACGCAATAGACCAGGCGATTCAAACTCATCTGATCTCCGCAGGGATCGACCATGTCATTTATATGGATATGAGCGGGAATGCCATAGCCAAACATTCCAGCGGGAAGACCCGGCTGGATTCTACGGCTTTTGCGGCCCTTGCCGCGGGAAATTTCGCTGCCGTGGACGCCATGGCCAAGCTTGTGGGGGAGCCTGAATTTTCCCTGTTGTTTCACAAGGGGGAAAACTCGAGCATCCATTTCAGCAAAGTAAATGAGGACACCCTGCTGATCTCCATGTTTGGGAAAGAGACTTCCCTGGGAATGGTGAGACTGAAAGTCGCTGAGGTTATTAAAAAAATAAATCAAGCCCTTGCCAAGGGTTGATCTATTTTCCATATCAGGCCTTGGGAAAAAACGCGGCCAAAGGTCTGATCCTGTCCGTAAAGGGGGACGAAATTGGCGCTCATCAATGTAAAATCCAAAGAAGTTCAAGTTAAAATCGTCTACTATGGTCCGGGAAGGGGGGGCAAAACCACCAACCTGGAATATATCAACAGCAAATACCGCGATCAGATCAAGACAGAGATGGTCAGTCTTAAAACCCATGACGACAGGACCCTTTTTTTTGATTTTCTTCCCTTTGACGTGGGCCGGATCAAGGGCTTTGAGGTCACCATCCAATTGTATACAGTCCCGGGGCAGGTCAAATACAATGCCACGAGAAGGCTGGTCCTGCGGGGGGTGGATGGGATCGTTTTTGTGGCCGATGTCCAGAAAGATCAGAGGAAAAAGAATATCGAATCTTTAAACCAGCTCTATGAGAATTTGGAAACCTACAACCTTGATCTGTTTAAAATGCCCCTGGTCATGCAGTACAACAAGATCGATTTAAGAAAATCAAATATCCCCATCCTCTCTTCACAGATCCTGCAGAAGGATCTGAACGGGCTGTTAAAAGTGCCGGCTTTTGAGGCAAGTGCCTTAACCGGAGGGAATGTCATTCCCACTTTGAAAAAGATCATATCCACTACCCTGGGATCCATTCAGGATCAGATGTTCTAAGGAGGTTGTTTTGGACTCACTTGAGAAACTCAGGCAGATTATCGGTTCAATGGAATCCGGGATTCGGGACGACAAGGTCAATGAATTCCAGAAACAGGTCCGGGATCTGGAAACCCGGGTCATGGAAAATCCTCCGGCGGCCTCCATTTTGAAGATGATGCAGTCCATGGGAAAATATCTGGGATCCAGAATGGATCAGGCCCACCCAGATACCCTGGGGGTGCTGGAAGGTCTGGCCGGGCAATTGGAGAGCCTGGTCCGGAAGCCGGATCTTTCCCCGGACCAGGCCAGGGGGATACAGGAGCAGGCTGTCCGCTCGTTCAGGACTCTCAAAGCGGCCATCGCTTCCCCCCCCCAGGTCACGGAAGAGGAAATAGAGGAACTCAAGGCCGTGATCCTTTCCATTGACTGGGAAATTTCAGACATCACCCTGACAGGCTTTACCCGGGTGATCAACCGGCTGATTGGAAAGTTAAAATCCCAGAAAATCCATTTTTCTTTTTTAAAGATCATGCAGAGCCTGGTGGGGTATGTGGCCAAGAACAAGGCAGATTCCCACAGGGATTCCATTGGCCTGCTCCGCCGGGTTTTTACAGATTATGAACGCATGGTCCAGACACCGTCCATGTCCATGACCGAAAAAAAAGAGATGATAGAGGCCGATATCCGCGCCTTTGGTGATTTTAAGCGGGAAATCAGTCAAACAGGAAGGCCGGCCTCTGAAGAGGAATCTTTTGCCGAGGAACTTGCTCCGGCCCTGTCCCATGTGAAAGTCTCTTCCTCACCCGGGACCCTGGCCCCCCTGAATGAACTTTCAGACCAGGACATCGTTTTTTCAGAAGGGGAGGAGGATATGGAAGATCTGACTCCGGCCCTGTCCCATAAGAAAGAGACGGATCAAGAACCAAGGGATGTCATGGGAGAGCTTTTTACGGCCAAGGAATCCCCTGCGGACGAGCTTCTGGATGCCATCCATCTGGCGGACATTCACGGTCCCGGGCAGGAACACGCCAAAGGGATGTTCGGAACCGGTCCCGGCCGGGAAGAGCAGGAGGGGGTAAAGGTCTTTACGCCCCAGAGGGATGACCGGGAGCCCATATCGGAAATCGATAACCGGCTGGATGAATTCTTCAGCCAGGATGGGGCCCAGGATGTGCCAGAGGATGTGCCAGAGGATGTGCAAATGGTCAGGCCTGGAGAAGATATCCGGGAGCCGGAAAGCGCAGACATGGAACCGGGCCTGTTTCAGGATGAGACCCGGCCCGGACCCGGACCGGAGACAAAAGAGGTTCGGGAACCCGGCCCGGTCCCGGAGGAGGATCCTGAATCCATTGTTCCCTTTAAGCATGAGGATGAAATCTACAGGGAAAACGAGGAAACCGGGGATGTGAAACCAACGGGGTTGGATCGACTCAAGGCCGGCCTCTCCTTTCCGGCCGGGCTGGCCCGGGAGGATTCCCATGAGGCAGTGAAAGAGGATATTTCCCGTCTGGCCGATCTCTGGCAGGGGGATCCGGACAAGTGCGCTCTATTGGAGATCATCAGCGGTCTTGCCCGGCATATCCATGATTCCGGAAAAGAAGATATTCCAGAACCTGAATTGGAACTCCACCCCGTGGAAGAGGAAACAAGGGGCGCTGAACCAGAGGTTCCCAAGCCCAAGGGGTTCTGGGCCAGAATAAAATCAGGGTTCAGCAGATAAAATGATTCTCTTTTGTGAAGATTGCGGAGAAAAAAACCATGTGGACCTTTCCGGCCTGGAGGGAGGAAGGGCCCGGTTTACATGCCGGGAATGCAATTATTTAAATTCCTATCCTCTTCCCTGGCCGGAGCACGCCTTCCTGGAAAAATCCGAAAGCATATGTAAAGAAATGCTTTCTTTTCCTGAAGTTATCGGCCTCTTTTTATACCACAGTCAAAGGGGAATTCTTTTGTCCCGGATGCCGGCCATACTGAAGCAGGCAGATCTCAATACCCTGGGCAGGGAGTTCTCCCGGGCTTATTCCCAAAGCCTTTTGGCCTTTTCCGATGTCCACGGCATGCAGATCCGGATTGCAGAGAAATATTTCATTGTCCACCAGATTAGGGCCGGCTTTTTTCTGGTCATTGTCTCACGGACCCCGTCCCTGTCCCGGGAACTTTGCGGACTCATCCCGGGCCTTGCCGAGTCATCTCCGGTTCCCGGCCCGGATAGGGAAAATTCATGAGCGGGGGACAGGGAATTTCAGCCGTCGCCGAAGTCAGGGGCGTGGATCAATACATCTGGGTGGACCCAGAGGGAAATATCCTGGCCCAGGATACCCGGAATCCCGAACAATTTGCCCGGATGGTCGTTTCCTGTACCCGGCCCCTGTATGAGGTGGGAAAAACCAAGTTCAGGCAAGTTGTCTTTTTACGGGAAAATCAGGAAAATATTTTTATTTTTCCTGTTGGCAATGGGTATCTCGGGGTGATAAAACAAAGAGGTGTTGAGGATGATGAAATGGTACGCGCTCTAGCGGAATTTCTCAACGCAGTTTCGGGTCAAAGAGGTAAATAGGGAGGGACCATGACCGCACAAATGATTATATCTGTTTTCACCCTGGTAATATATCTGATTATTATCTTTGTTTTTAACAAGGCCCGTTCCAAGTATGCCGGGGGAAAAGTAGGAACAGTGGTCAATCTTATCCTGGTCACGGTCTGCCTGTTGTTTATCGCCGATTATGTCGTTATACTGCAGCCCTTCCTGGACAAGGAAATTCTGGATATTGCCCGGGCCCTTTTCCGCACGGCAGCCCTTTCCTTTCTGGCATATGGGGGGGCCAAGGTCGCCGATTCATAACGCCGATTTATAATTGGGCGATCAGGAGAACAGGGAAAATTTCCCCTTCCTGGATTTGTTCTGCCCCTTGCCCCGGTTGAACTGGGAGCGGATCCCTTCAATCAGGATCCTCATATCATTGACGATTCTGTCCTTGTCCTTTGATCCGGCCTGGTATTTCTGGACATACCCCAATACGTTTTCAATCTCTGCAAGAATTTTACCCAGGGGCTGGTTCCCCAGGATCTCTCCCACCCTTTTTAACACCTGTCCGCAGTACTCGATAAATCCGGCAATGATCAGTTCTTTGGGGTGTTTGATCTCGTCCATGGTTTTCAAAGCCGTCTCAACCGCCTGGAAATTGTCGTCTTTGGGCTTATCGATGTTGAAATGCTCAAATATCGTTTTCAGAGGTTCCCCAAGTTCTGATTTGCTTTCCTGGAAAAGGGAAAGGGTCCTCTCCCCCAATTCTTCGGCAATATTTTTCCTGACGGACTGGAGAACGTCGTTGAATACGGTGATGATGCCGGACAGGCTGCTGCCTTCCTCCCCGTTGCCGAGGCTGATCTCATCTTTCTGTTCAATAAGTCCGGAGGAGATCACCGAAAAGAATATCTTATAGACGGCAAATTCGTCATACCCGGATTCCGTGACCACCTGGCGTACCGAGCGGGACCCGTCAATCAGGGAGAGAACCCTCCATTCATTGGCGTTGAGTTTGATCTCATCCTTGCTCTGGACCTTTCCGGACATCCTGAAGACGACTTTGTCGCTGGGAATGACCTTTTTAAAGACCGACAGCTCGTCAATCCTTCTGGAAGCCTCAAGGATCAGCTTCATGGGGTTGAGCTGGGTAACGATCATGTTTTTCAGATTCAGGCGGGCATCCTTGTATTCAAATTTCCCCTTTTCCCAGAAAAGCAGATCGTAGAGGATGGTCTCCACCTGTTTGGTATTGTATTTTTTCAAGGTGTCCAGGGAGATATACCCCTTTTCGACCAGGACTTTTCCAAGGTGAACCTTTTCTCCTTTGGCAAAGGAGAGACACTTCTGGAGCTGCTGGGAAGAGAGAATTCCGTCGGTGCGCAGAAGAAATCCAAGCCTGGCATGCTTCATGGAAGAGGTTGCATATACAATTGTTCCCTGGTCAAAAAAGACCCGGCTCTCTTCATTTTCCCGGGTGACGGCCAGGATACCGGTTTTCTGATCATTGCATAAAAGCTGGAGAATGCTGGCAAGTGTTAACCCTTCAAAATCTCCCTGAAGATTCATGACATCCTTTTCCTTATCATGGTTTCCTGAACCGGATCCATTCGTAAAATCAAAATTCTTAATCTCCCATTATGCCATATTATTTACCCCAATACAATCGGGAAACCGGCAACCTCCACGCCATGATAAGATTCAGATTCCACCGGCCCGGGCTGCAGACAGGCAGGGGGGACTGTGGTTGCCGTCCCGGGCAGCCCGGTCAGAGTCTCTTGGGCAGAACTTTACAGATCCGGTCCGCATGTCTCCGGCCGGATGGCTTGCCGTTCCATTCCGGATAAAGGATTTTTTATAAACAAATCCTTTTCAAACCCGGATCTGTCCATTAGACTGCAAAGAGTAGCGGATGAACCTGAAAAGACTTCATGGGAAAATCAAATCAATGCACACGGTTTTAATCATAGATGATGACGAAGGTGTTGTAAAAACAATATCCGCCATTCTGGGAAGGATGGAGATTCCGGCTGAGGTTTCGTTTACCTTGGAGGATGGGCTTGGGAGACTGGCCCAAGGTGATTTTGATATTGTTTTACTTGACGTAAATCTGCCTGACGGGAACGGGATCGACAGCATTCCCCAAATCATCGACAGGGATTTTCCGCCCCTGGTCATCATCATGACTGCGTACACCGATGCGGACGGGGCCGGTCTGGCCATTGAAAGCGGGGCCTGGGATTATCTTCGAAAACCTTTATCTTTAAAGGATTTGAAACTTCATGTCATCCGGGCCTTGGAATATCAGGAACAAAAAAGGCAAACCATGGATCATGCGGTATTTGAAGTTCCCGATATTATCGGCACCAGCAAAGCCATTCAGCAATGCCTGGCACAATCCGCGCAAATCGTGACCAGTGATGCCAATGTATTGATCACCGGGGAGACCGGCACAGGCAAGGAATTGTTTGCCAAGGCCATCCATGACAGGAGTGCAAGACGAAACGGCCGTTTTATCGTGGTTGACTGCAGTATTTTGTCTGAAAATTTTATTGAAAGCGTTTTGTTCGGTCATGAAAAAGGTGCCTTCACCGGAGCCGACAAAATGAGAAAGGGATTGATCACCCTTGCCAACGGCGGAACTCTGTTTTTGGATGAAGTCGGTGAACTCCCGGAATCCATACAATCTTCTTTTCTGCGTGTTCTTCAGGAAAAAAAATTCCGGCCCGTTGGAAGTGAAGAAGAGGTTGAAAGTGATTTCAGAGTGATCTGTGCCACCAACAAGGATCTTGACCAAATGGTGTCAAAGAATCGATTCCGGAGGGATCTGCTCTATCGGTTAAAGACATTTGTCTTAAACCTGCCGCCGCTCAGGGAGCGGAAACAGGACATCCACCAGATCGCATTGTCCCAGATTCAGACCAGTTGTGATCACCATCATAAACCCGTAAAAGAGATGGCCTCTGATTTTCTCGATGCATTGGAAAAGTACGACTGGCCCGGAAATGTGCGGGAACTCATCAATGCAGTCGAAACCAGTGTAACCTCGGCCCAGCTTGGAGAAAAATTATTTGCAGTTCACCTTCCCCGGCAGATCAGGGCCCAGATCGCAAGGGCATCTGTTGAAAAACAAAATTCAGCCCCGCCGTTGAATGATAAAGATGACAGGGCTGGCCTGCACGCCATGGTATATAGGGACTTCATTGAAAAAACAGAACAAGAATACCTGAAATCATTATTTGCCGATACCGGCGGCGATATTCAAATGATGCTAGAACGTTCCGGCCTGTCCCGGACGGTTTTATACCGGAAACTGAAGAAACATCAGGTCGGCTGACCCCTTTCATTTCTGTTTCATTTTCGGGACAAATCCCGGAGTGGAAACAAGTATCATTTCATTTTAGAGATCCGATAAGATTCCCCCTTTCCTTTTTTTATTCATTTTTTCATTCTAACTGTTTGTTATTAATCACAAAAAAGCAAAGTTACAGCTTTGTGACGACTGTGGTACAGGACTTGTAGTACAAATGGCATGACTCCTTTTAAAGGCGATGCGCAAAGATGATCGATGAAAAAATCCCAATTCTCCTTTTCTCTTCAAGGGTGGACAGCCATTTGAAAAAAATTAAAGACTCCCTTATCCGGCTGACTTCAGGAGCGGAAATAGTTCACTGCAGCACCATCAAGGCTTTTTCCGATGGTATCCTGGGAATGCTTTTCGGCCTGGGGATTATTCTGATCCTGATCCGGGACAACAGAGAATTGGAAAAGATCCTTCAACTGCTTCAAATTCTGAAAGATCACGATATCATATTGATTCTTGATGAAAGTGGCGTGAAGGGCATGCAGAAGAGTCTGGATCTCTACCCCAGATACATCAGTTATATCAAAGATGACTACACAGACGTCTTTCAGGTCATGGAAAAAATGGCAATTAAAATAAAAAGAGGGAAAAAGAATGACGGATGAAATCAATGCAATAGATCAGGCTGTAAAAGCCACAAGGGTTAAAGCCGGCAAGTACCTGACATTCTCACTTGGCCGGGAAGAGTACGGGATCGGTATCCTGAAGGTAAAGGAGATTATCGGGATGATGCCGATTACTGCGGTGCCCAGAACTCCCGCCTTTGTAAAAGGTGTTATCAATCTCCGGGGAAAAGTCATCCCGGTGATCGATCTTAGATCCAAATTTGATATGGAATCCATTCCTTACAACGAGAGGACCTGCATCATCGTTGTTGAAATTGATGTGCAAGCGGCAACCGTTCTTATCGGAATAGTGGTGGACTCTGTTTCCGAGGTTTTAAACATCAAAGAAGATGATATCGAAGAGACCCCCACATTCGGAACCCGGCTGGACACCCACTATATTCTGGGCATGGCCAAGATGGAAGGGGGCGTTAAAATTTTACTCAACATAGACCGGGTGTTATCCGCAAAAGAAATTACAGCAATAGAAAAAGTTTCCTAGAAATATTAAATTTTTAAAGCAAAATAAAGGAGATTTAAAGATGAAAAGTTTGAGTTTGGGGGCTAAGATTGCCATGGGGTTTGCATTATTGATTATCATTGCCGGTGCCCTGGGGCTGATGGCGATCTGGCGGATGGGAGGGGTTGAAACCCAGAGTGCCATGCTTGCCCATGAGTATGTCCCGGAAGTGGATATCGCCAATGAACTCCGCGGTGCGGCCAACCGGGTCATGTATGAGATGAGGGGATACGGGCTTACGGAAGACAAGAAATTTTACGAAAAAGCCCTGGCAGAGGTGAAGGCGGTTGAAACGGCATTGCAGAAAGCCAGGGATCTTGAGGAAAAATCTCCAAACCTGAAAAAATTGAAAGCCAAGATTGGGATCGCTGCCCAGGCGGTTGGAGAATACAAAAACCTGATGCAGGAAACCATTGAAGTAAATGCAAAAATGGACGCCAATAGAAAAACATTGGACAGTTCCGCTGCAAAATATATGAAAAATTCCGCAGAATTTTTGAATGGGCAGAATGAAAAATTGAAAACAGACCTGGAAGAGCGCCAGCAGAAAATCAAGCTGGTATCCAACCTGGTAGAGATGGGTTCCTTTGTAAGGGTTAACAACTTCAAAGCCCAGGCTCTCAATGATCCCCTGCTTTTGGAAAAAGCAATTGAAAGACTCAACGACATTCATGAACCCCTGGAGGGACTCAGAGAGATCTCCCGGGCAAAGGAGGATATCCAGAGAATCAATGCCACACAAAAAGCAGCCAAAGAATACCAGAACGCCATGAAGGCGTTTGCAGTCCAATTTAAAAAAGGCAGTCTGGCCCAATCCGGTCTGCTGAACAAGTATAGAAAACAGATGGATGACAATGCTTCAATTTATGTGGCAAACTGTGACGAATTTTTGGAAGGCCAGCAGGAAAAGCTCACCAAAGATATGCTGGAAAGAAATGAAAAAATCACCCTGGTCAATGATATTATTGACCTTGGGAATGCAACACGGATAGGGGCATTCAAATCACAGGCCCTGAGAAGTCCTGGGGTGATGAACCATGCATTGGAGAATTTCCCGAAAATCGATGAGAAATTTGAAGAATTGAAAAAAATTACTCATCTGGAAGAGGATTTAAAGACCATTGAGGATGTCCATTCCGCCAGCAGCACTTACAAAGAGGCCATGATCGTCTTTCTTGAGAACTGGATGGCAAATGAAGCATTGGGCAAGAAACGTGAGGAAGCCGGGAAAACGGTTATCACCGCCTGCAAAACCACGGCGGATGCCGGTATGGAGGCAACCAACCGGATTGCCAGGGGGGCGGTTGATGCCCTTTCCACTGCGTCAACGATCATGATGATCGGACTGATCGGGGCATTGGCCGTCGGTATCCTGGCTGCCTTTTTCATCACCCGGAGCATTACCAGACCGGTCAACAGAATTATTGCAGGATTAAATGAAGGGGCCGGCCAGGTGGCCTCGGCTTCCGGACAGGTTTCATCTTCCAGCCAGTCCATGGCCGAGGGTGCCTCTGAACAGGCCGCATCCATTGAGGAAACCTCCTCTTCCATGGAAGAGATGTCTTCCATGACCAAAAAGAATGCGGAAAATGCAGGCAATGCCGACGGATTAATGCAGGAGGCCAATCGGGTCGTGAATGAGGCAAACACCTCAATGAGTCATCTGACCCAATCCATGGAAGATATTTCAAAGGCCAGTGAAGAAACATCAAAAATTATAAAAACCATTGATGAAATCGCATTCCAGACCAATCTTCTCGCACTCAACGCAGCCGTAGAAGCGGCCCGGGCCGGAGAAGCCGGCGCCGGATTTGCCGTTGTGGCGGATGAAGTTAGGAACCTTGCCATGAGGGCGGCTGCGGCGGCAAAGGATACGGCCGAACTCATCGAGGGAACCGTTAAAAAAGTGAATGACGGATCCGAGCTTGTCTCTTCTACAAATGAGGCTTTTTCAAAAGTAGCGGAAAGCACATCAAAAGTCGGGGGGCTTGTATCCGAGATTTCCGAAGCGTCAACCGAACAGTCCAATGGGATTGAACAGGTGAATAACGCGATCATAGAGATGGACCGGGTTGTCCAGCAGAATGCGGCCAATGCCGAGGAATCCGCCTCGGCCTCCGAAGAGATGAGCGCCCAGGCGGAACAGCTCAAAGAGTATGTGGACGACCTGGTCAAGCTGGTCACCGGAAGGGAAACCCAAACCGGACGTTTTAAATCCCATGGTCCGGTCAAGACCCTATCTGCAAAACAGAAACCAGGTTCCAAATCAAAGATGCTGGACCATAACCCAAAAGAGGTTCGCCCGGATCAGGTAATTCCCTTTGATGAGGATGAAGATTTCAAAGACTTTTAAGGATTTCAGGACCCAACCCAGGCCCGGGGATGTGAATATTATCCGATATTTACATCCCCGGATCCAAATCCGTTTTATCCGGAGCATAGAAAAATGACGGCAGATAAGGCAGAGAATATAAGGAGTGAATCGAAATTTTACACAAGGGAAGGTCTGTTGGAAATCATAAACGGGCTTCCCCTTGCCATTGCAGTACTGGATAAAAATCAGAGGCTGGTCCTGGTCAATAAAGCTGCCCGCCTTTTTGTGAACAAAGAGGATTCCCGATTGATCGGTGTCGTGGGCGGGGAAGCCCTGGGCTGTATCCATCATAAGAATGCCCCTGAAGGATGCGGGTATGGAAAGGCCTGTCTCAAGTGTAAACTGAGGGCAACCCTGCAAGATACCCTGGAAAAGAGGCAGGGCCATCATATGGTGGAAACCACCATGGTGTTTCAGCCCCATGAACAAAGGCATCTGAGGATTACAACCCAGCCTCTGGTACTCCGTGGAGATGATGTTGTTTTGTTGTCCATTGAAGATGTGACAGGTACCAAAAAACATGAGCAGGCCATACTGGAAAAAGAAAAATTGTCTGCGGTAATCCAGACCGCCGGCGCGGTCTGTCATGAAATGAACCAGCCCTTGATGGTGATACTCGGCTTTTCTGAACTGGTGATGGATGAACTTGCCGAGGGAAATGTCCGGAAATCAAGCATTCTCAAAATAAGGGACCAAGCAGAACGGATGGGGGGAATTACCCGGAAGCTGATGAAGGCTACCCAATATAAAACCAAAGAATACCTTAACTCTGAGATTTTGGATATTGGCGCTGCTTCCGATAAAATTGAACAATTAAATTAAGTTAGAGCCCCCTGGTTATAAACCGTCAATTATCTTATTCAGGATTTGGCTCGGCCGCATCCGGCTTTCTGTTTTTGCGGGATCGGGCTGAAAGTATCCTCCGATATCCACAGGCTCTCCCTGGGCCTCCAACAGCTCTTTGGCAATCCGGGTCTCATTTTCCCTGAGCTGTTGAGCCACCCCGGAAAATTTTCTTTTCATATCCTGGTCATCGGACTGGCCGGCCAGGGCCTCTGCCCAGAACAGGGCGATATAAAAGCTGGCCCCCCGGTTGTCCGGTTCATTGACTTTCCGAGAGGGGGTTTTCCCCTGTTCCAGGTAGTTCCCGATGGCCCGGTCCAGGGCCCGGGCCAGGATCCCGGCTTTTTCGTTTTTATCGGCATTGGCTGCCAGTTCCAGGGAGGGAACCAGGGCGCAGTATTCACCCAGGGAGTCCCATCTTAAGTGACCTTCTTTTAAAAACTGATCCACATGTTTGGGAGCTGAACCGCCGGCACCGGTTTCAAAGAGACCGCCGCCCTTGAGAAGGGGAACAATGGAGAGCATCCTGGAACTGGTTCCCAGCTCCAGGATGGGAAAAAGATCGGTCAGATAGTCCCTGAGCACATTGCCGGTAACGGAAATGGTGTCTTCGCCTCTCCGGACCCGCTCCAGGGTGAATGCCATGGCCTTGTCCGGCGGCAGGAGCCTTATATCCAGCCCTGTCTTGTCATGCTTAGGCAGAAATTCCAGCACCTTTTTCCTGATTTCCCGGTCATGGCCCCGTTCCGGGTCCAGCCAGAACACGGCCGGACTGTCCGTGGCCTTGGCCCTGGCAATCCCCAGTCTTACCCAGTCCTGGAGAGCGATATCCCGGGTCTGGCACATGCGGAAGATATCCCCCTGATCCACCTCCTGGGAAAGCAGGCATCTGCCTTGTTCATCCACGATTTGGATGGTGCCCTTGGCCTCTGCCTCAAAGGTCTTATCGTGGGATCCGTATTCCTCGGCCTTTTTGGCCATGAGCCCAACGTTGGACACGCTGCCCATGGAGGCCGGATCAAACTGGCCGTGGGCCTTGCAGTCTTCAATGACAGCCTGGTACATGGTTGCATAGCTCCGGTCCGGAATCATGGCTACGGTATCCTGGAGCTTTCCGTCCCGGTTCCACATCCGGCCGCCGTCCCGGATGATATTGGGCATGGAGGCATCCACGATGACGTTGTTGGGCAGATGGAGGTTGGTGATTCCCTTGTCTGAATCCACCATGGCAAGGTCCGGCCTCTGCTCATAAACGGCCTGGATCTCCCTTTGGATTTCCTCCCGGGTTTCCCGGGGAAGGGCCTTGAGCTTGTCGAGGATATCGGCCAGCCCGTTGTTGACATTGGCTCCCACCGATTCCAGGGCAGTGGCGTGCTTTTCCAGGACATCCCTGAAAAATACGGAAACGCAGTGGCCGAACATGATGGGGTCGGAAACCTTCATCATGGTGGCCTTTAAGTGAAGGGAAAGCAGTCCCCCCTCTTTTTTGGCATTGTCCATTTCCCGGGCATAAAAATCCCGCAGTGCCTTAATGTTCATGACCGCCGTGTCCACCACCTCTCCCTCTGTAAGGGAAAGATCCTTTTTTAGGAGGGTTGTTTCTCCGTCCAGGGCCTTGAATTCGATCCGGACCGTGCACGGCCGGTCCAGGGTGAGGGAGGTTTCGGTGCCGAAAAAATCCTTTTCCGTCATATGGGCCACCCGTGCCCCGGAGCCTGAGTCCGGCCAGGCTTTCATCATCTTATGGGGATTTTTTCTGGCAAAGGATTTTACGGAAACCGGGGCCCGCCGGTCTGAGTTGCCTTCCCGTAAAACCGGGTTGACCGCAGAGCCCAGGACCTTTGCATACCGGGTCTGAATCTCCTTTTGTTCTGAAGTCTCCGGGGCCGGGGGATAGTCGGGAATCTTGTATCCTTTTTCCTGGAGTTCCTTTATTGCCGCCTGGAGCTGGGGGATGGAGGCGCTGATATTGGGCAGTTTGATGATGTTGGTCCTGTCCAGTTTTACCCGCCGGCCCAGTTCTTCCAGATGATCCGGGACCTGCTGGTCCCGGGTCAGGCAATGGGGAAAAGCGGCAAGGATCCTGCCGGCAAGGGAGATATCAAAGAGATCGATTTCAATGCCGGCCTCCCGTAAAAAAGATCTAACGATGGGGAGAAGGGAATAACCTGCCAGGGCAGGGGCCTCGTCGGTTTTTGTCCAGATGATTTTCTGCATATATAAAGGTCCACTTCTTTAATTGTCAATTATCAATTGTCCTACAGGTCCTTGAACACCAGCTTCCCGCCGATGTGGCCGGCAATGCCGGCGGCGGCCAGCATGACCAGGTTGAGGAGAATAAATACCCATGCCTTGGGAGAATGGATCACTCCAGGATCTATGAGGTACCAGACCAGGCCGATGACCGCCGATGTCGTGGTCAGGACGGCTGCCGTGATTTTGATCTTAAAGATCAGGGTCATGGCTCCGTTGTATTTTTTCTGCCATTCAAATATTCCCGTGGCCAGAACAATGGGAAGGGATAGAACCACAAAGATCAGGTTGATAAAAGCGGCCTTGGACAGCAATTCGTTCCCAAAGATCCAGGCCCCGAACCACAGGAGAAAAACAACCGGCAGAAGTCCGTTGGGAGAGTGCACCGACACCGGGTGGGCATGGTGTTTGACCAGAATGGATTTCACCTTTTCCAGACCGGTTTCCTCGACCACGGGTTCCGGCTCAGGCGGGGGAGCGGTTTTTCCTTTTTCAGCTTGAGCCGGTTCGGCCGGACGGGGTTTTCTCGGTTTCGGCGTTTTTTCCGGGATATCAGCCTCGTCGATTTCCTTGAATTTACTTGCCGGGACACCACAGACCGGGCATTTTTCAGGGGGCTCGTCTCCCCGGTGGATATATCCGCAAACCGTACACTGCCAGATTTTCATAATCGTATTTTTATCCTTAATCTATAGTTTCGGTAAAAGCTCAAAGCCAAAAGTCTAAAGGCAAAAGCGGAAAATAGCAATTCAAAAAGCTTCTGCCCTTTGACTGGCTCATCGATTTTCCATATCCGTCCAGACACACTCATCCGGCCCGCAATACTCCCCCACATAATCGGCTCCCGGGCGGTAAAGGGAGGGCTTTGGCGCGGCCATGGCAAACTGCTCCTCTATGACATGGGCAGCCCAGCCGCTGGTTCTTGAGATGGCGAACAGGGGGGTGAACAGGTCCGTGGCAATGCCCATGGCATGGAAAAGGGATGCGGAATAAAAATCCACGTTGCAGTAAATCTGTCTCTGCTTTTTATCCATGAAAGCCTTCTTGGCTTTCACCTCAAGCTCCCGGGAGAGTTCGTACCACTGGGGCTGGCCGGCAATCTCCCCCATTCTTTTGCTCATGGGGGCAAGCACAATGGCCCTGGGGTCGTCGGTCTGGTAGACGGCATGGCCCAGCCCCATGATCAGTCCGCCGGATTCAAGGGTCTTTTGGATATAGTCGTCAATTTTATCCGGGGAATTGATTTCCTTGAGCATTTTCATGACCCGGACATTGGCACCTCCGTGGAGGGCGCCTGAAAGGGAGCCCAGGGCTGCGGACAGGGCCGCGTACATATGGGCCTTTGTGGAGGCCACCTGCCTTGCCGTAAATGTGGATGCATTGAATGAATGCTCGGCATGGAGAACCAGGCCGGCATCGAAAAACCTTGTTGTTTCCGGGTCAGGCTTTTCCCCCTTGAGCATGTATAGAAAATTAGCGGCATGACTCAGGTCATTGTCCGGATAGACCACATCCTTGTTGTTTCTGATCCTGTCCCAGGCCGCAACAATGGTGGCAATGCCGGCAATGAGATTTTCAGCGCTGTGCAGGGCGTTTTCAAGGTTGGGTTCCAGGTCCAGGGTCTTGTCATTGCTTCCCAGCAGAGGGACGGCGGCCTGGAGCACATCCATGGGATTCATGTCATGGGGAAGAATTTTTAAAAAGGAGTAGAGGCTTTCAGGAACTTCTCTTTTCTGCTTCAGGCTTTGCTGAAACTCTTCAAGTTCCTCTTTTTGGGGAAGTCTCTCGTAGAGCAGGAGAAAGCAGACCTCTTCAAAGGTGGCGTTTTTTGCCAGATCTTCCACCAGGAACCCCCGGTAGATCAGTTTCCCCTGTTTTCCCTGGACATCGCAGATCTTGGAACTGGCAATATCCACGCCTCTCAGTCCTGTATTTTTAAGGGGTAAACACTCATCCATAGTCACCTCCTGGATTTAAAAGTTGACGATTATCAATGAACGAAAAGAGTCATTTATATATTGCCGGGAAGACCCCGTTAAAATATCTTTTCAGGGGGCCTGCGCTCGGGCACGTACTCCGATTGAATCTTGTTGTCGTTCAGGGCCTGGGATATGTAAAGCCCGCAGAAGCAGGCCCCGAATTCTTCCAGGTCCGGGGCCCTGTAATCACAGGGACAGATAATGTCCTTATCTCTGTCTTTGTCCCCGCAGGCCAGGCGGCACGGGCAGGCCATGTATCCGTATCGCTCTTTGTTTAAAACCAGGGACTCCAGCAGCTCAAACACAAGGTCCCTGTCCTTGTTGAAATAGATCTGTTTGGCTTCATTGGTCTTTTTCAGCATCTCGTACAATTTGTTGATATCCATTATTTTATACCCAGGGCCTCCTTGATTTCTTTTTCCTTAAATCCGACAATTACCTTCTCGTTTATTTTAATGGTGGGGAAGGAACACCTGGGATTCAACTCTTTGATATCCTCCAGAATGGCTTTGCGTTCCTCTCCTTCCAGGTCGTCTACTTCGATGTACTCATATTCGACTTCGCATTCGGACAGGAGCTTCTTGGTTGATTTACAATGGCTGCAAGTGCTTAGGGCATATAGTATGTTTTGGTCCTTTGCCATGTCTTCTCCTCACTTTAAAGGATTGGGTGGATGTTTCATTTTCAAAGACACCGGATTTTGAAGATTCGGCTATTTTGATACTGCACATTCTATGCCAGATTTTAGAGGCAAAGTAAACCCCGGTTTGGAGACAGATCGGCGGATAATCGGCTTGGAAAGGGTGAAGGGGATTTGGTCTGGAATTTGCAAAGAGATTTATGATAGTCTGTGATAGATTTGGGACAGAGTCATGATAGATTTGGGACAGAGTCATGATAGAGTTAAAGCAAGTTTGGAGAGGATTCCTCAACGGTTTAAAATTTATATGGACAAACAAGGAAAATTTAGCGATTATCTGTTCTGGAAGGTTAAGGAAAAAGGCCTTCATCCATGAAAGATACCAAATCGTTCTTTAAAAAACCATAAAGGCATTTCCAGGGCTTTTATTCAGAACAAAAAACCAGATGCCTCGGTTCATACATCATAAAGCTGAAACGATTCTGTTACAGGAGACAAAAATGTACCAGGATTTGATCGGCCCGAAACATAAAAAGGAGTGGGTAAATGAGTGAGTGGGTTTGTTCCGTCTGCCATGAAATTTCTTCTGGGCAGGAGCCGCCGGAGTTTTGCAGCAGATGTGATTCTGACCAGAGAATGATCATCCCCAAGGAGGATGTCCCCCAGACCCTTGAGCAGGTCAGGGACCGGGCCCGGAAAAAGTTAAAGGGGATCTGTGCGGCATATCCCTCCTGTGACGGGAGTTATGAAAAAATCTGCCAGCGGGAAGCCTATGGAAAACCCATCGGCCTCGGCGGGGCAGGCCAGGGACGCTCCTTCAGGGCAAACTCCAAGGCCCTTGAGGACCTGGAGCTGAATATGTCCGTGGTAGGAGACCATTTTGAACCGGACATGTCCTGCTCATTCCTCGGCATGGATCTGGATTTCCCGGTCCTGGCCGCATCCACGGCAGGACCGGGAAAATACAACGACGCCATGGATGAGACCAGCTTTTGCATCTCCGTACTCAAAGGAGCCCAGGAGGCCGGAACCATCGGGCTTCGAGGGGATACCTGGTTCTATACCGAGGAGAAGCATCCTTCCCTGGATTCCATGGAGGCCTGCAAGGGATTTGGGATTCCCATTTTCAAGCCCAGGTCCCAGGATGTTCTCAAGCGGCTCATTGAAAGGGCGGAAAAATTGAACTGCAGGGCCGTGGGCGTTGATCTGGACGGCAGCGGCTCCACTATCATGGCCCGCCACGGCCAGCCCGTGTTCAAAAAAAGCGTCAAAGATATCCGGGAGCTTACCGAGTTTTCATCCCTTCCCTTTATCGCCAAGGGCATCATGCTGCCGGATGAGGCCCAGAAGTGCGCCGATGCAGGGGCTGCGGCCATCGGGGTATCCAATCACGGGGGCCGGGTGCTTGATTCGACTCCGGGTACGGCCGTTATGCTGCCCCTGATCCGGAAAAAACTGGGAGACTCAATGCCCATTACCGTGGACGGCGGGGTCAGAACCGGGTATGATGTACTCAAAATGCTGGCCCTGGGTGCAGACGCCGTACTCCTGGGAAGGGATATTATCCGGGCTGCCGCCGGCGCCGGCACCCTGGGAGTGGCCCTCCATCTTGAACATATTAAAAACACCCTGAAAAAGGCCATGTTTATGACCGGAACCCGGAATATCGGGACGGCAGATTCAAGAGTTCTTTTTAATCATAAAGCTTAGCTTAGCTTCCCGGGGGGCACATTTACCCGGGAATGATAGAGGAGGCAACATGGGAAAGGTTTTAATCGTCTACGCAACAAGATCTGAAGAGACCACCGGCATCGCCAATTTGATCGCTGAGGGCGTCCGGATTGCCGGACATGAGGCGGATGTGAAAAAGTCGGTGGAGATCAGGGATGAAGAGGATTTAAAGGGGTATGACGGCTACATGTTCGGGTCGGCCACCTATCACGGGGAGATGATCACCGGCATGAAGCAGCTTCTCTTTATCGCGGAGCGGGCCGATCTGGAAGGAAAACCCGGAGGCGCCTTCGGGGCCTACGGCTGGAGCGGGGAGGCCGCCGGAAGGATTTTCGACACCATGGAGCATATCTACAACATGAAGATGGTCTCCTCAGGCCCCCTGATGCTGAAGGCAAGCTGGGTCCAGGGAGGACTCCAGGCGGCCCAGCAGTACGGAAAAGACCTGGCCGCCATGCTCTAGCGGGTTGACAACGGAGGAGGACCCCGGGGCTGTTTCTCAAAATTTATACAACAAAATCTATACAATACAACGGGAAGTGTTGACAGGACTGAATGGAAAAAATCAGAATAACCAAAGGCTTTAAAAATAAGATTCCCGGGAGACCGGACCTGAGTGTCATCACCCGTCAGGATTCCGATACCCTTGCTTTGACGGCTGTGGATATCCCCCATATCCGGCCCAAACTCCTGGTAAAAGAGGGAGAAGAGGTAAAGACCGGAACCCCCCTGTTCCATGACAAGCGGGACCGGTCCATTCAATACGTGTCTCCGGGAACAGGGCGGGTGGAGAAGATCCTGTTCGGAGAGAGAAGACGGCTCCTGGAGGTGGTGATCCGTCGGGACCGGGAAGACGAGTTCGTTGAATTTGAGCCCGTGGGCCAGGCAGAGCTGAAAGATCTTTCAAAAGAGGCCCTTGTGGACCGGCTCAAACAGGGCGGGGTCTGGCAGGGAATGAGACAGCTCCCCTTCCGGGATACGGCCGATGCTTCCCAGGATCCTCCCATGATCATCGTATGCCTTGAGGGCAACGACATCTTTTCCCCCCATCCGGGCCTGGTCCTTGGGCAGAATGTCCGGGATTTTTTGTTCGGGCTTGAGCTGCTGGCCCTGTTTTCCGGGCGAATTCTGGTGGGAGCAAGAGCAGGCCGCATGGATATTCCGGAGCCGGTAAAAAACCGGATCACCCATGTCCTGCCCGATGTCTACCCGGCCTGGGATCCGGCGGTAATCCTTTTTCAGATCAAGACGGAACCGGCCCACAACAGCGCCTGGTATATCCGGGCGGACCATCTGGTCATGATGGCCCGGTTTCTTTCCTCGGGCAAATATCCCGTGGACAAGATGGTCACCGTGACCCATTCCCGGGATTCAAGACCCCATATTCTGACCCGGCAGGGGGCCCCGGTCCGCCTGATCGCAGGGACTGCAGGGGAAAAAAGTCTCATGACCACGGGCCGGTTCAACGGCAGGGTAATGTCCATGGACCATCATCTGGGCTTTTTTGATGACACGATAAACATCATCGACGCCAATGAACAGGAGGAGATGTTCGGTTTTATCCGCCCGGGCCTGAACAAGCCCACGGTATCCAGAACATTTTTGTCCAGCCTGGTGAACTGGCCCAGGGATATGGACTGTACCCTCCACGGCGAGGAACGGGCCTGCATCTCCTGTTCCTATTGCGAGAAGATCTGCCCCAGCGATCTCATGCCCAATTTCATTGTCAAGGCCCTGCTGGCCGATGATATCGAAGAGGCCCTGTCCCTGGGACTTCTGGACTGTTGCCGATGTGGACTCTGTTCCTATGCCTGTCCGTCCAAAATTGAGCTTGCCGACATCCTTTCCAGGGGAATGGATGCCTATTATAAGGATAAATCATGAACCCCATCAGAAAACTTCTTGACCGGATTGAGCCGGATTTTACCGGGAGCGGAAAGTATAAGAAACTGGAGCCCCTGTACGACGCCACCAAGACCTTTTTCTTCCTGCCTTCTCCCATCACCCGGGTCATGCCCTTTATCCGGGACTCCCTGGACCTGAAACGGTACATGAGTTTTGTGATCCTATCCCTTATGCCGGTGCTCTTTTTCGGAATCTGGAACACCGGATACCAGGCCGGAATCGCCCGGGGGGAGTATTGGGGAATGGGGACCTGCTTTTTCAGGGGCTCCCTTTATGTGGTGCCCATCATCCTGGTTTCCTACGGAGTGGGATTTTTCTGGGAGATCCTGTTTGCGGCCCTGCGCCGCCACAAGATCAGTGAAGGCTTCCTGGTGACCGGACTGCTCTTTCCCCTGACCCTTCCTCCCACCATCCCTTTGTGGCAGGCAGCCCTGGGGATTTCCTTTGGTGTGGTCCTGGGCAAGGAGGTGTTCGGAGGCACGGGCCGGAACATCCTCAACCCGGCCCTGACCGCCCGGGCTTTTGTCTTTTTTTCCTATCCCGTATCCATGTCCGGAGAGGTCTGGCGGGCGGGAGGCCGGATGGTGGACGGGATCTCCGGGGCAACGGCCCTGGCCGTAACCGGCGGTTCCGGGGAAAGCATATCCACGGCCCTTGTCCAGAAGGGGTTCAGTCTGTCCAGTCTGTTTTTCGGACAGGTGCCCGGGTCCATCGGAGAGACCTCTGCCCTGTGCTGCCTTATCGGTGCCCTGTTTCTGATCATCACCCGCATTGCCAATTACAGGATTATCCTGGGCGGGATCGCCGGCCTGGTCGTAACCTCCATCCTCATCTACCTGATTCCCGGCGGTTCCGATACCTGGGCCAATGCAGGGCCTTTGTACCATCTCTTTGCCGGGGGGTTTTTGTTCGGTATCGTGTTCATGGCCACGGACCCGGTGTCTGCCGCGGGAACCGATCCGGCCCGGTGGATATACGGGTTTTTGATCGGGTTTCTCACCGTGATCATCCGGGTGGCCAACCCGGCTTTTGCCGAAGGGGCCATGCTGTCCATCCTGTTCATGAACGTGTTTGCCCCGCTTTTGGACTACCTGGTCATCAGGTATAGAACATCAAAGAGGATTCCCAATGTCTGACCCAAACTCTGCATCCGGTGAAAACAAGAAAAACACCACTTTCAGGGTTATCCGGTTTGCCTTTTTTCTTTCCCTGGTCTGCAGCCTGCTCATCACTGCTGCGGCCTCCGGGTTGAAACGGTTCCAGGAAGAGAACATGATCCTGGACAAAAAGGTCAATATTCTCAAGGCGGCCAATATCCTGGAAGATAAGAAACCGCCCAAAGAAGAGATCAACCGGCTCTACAAGACCCGCATCCGGGAAGTCCTGGTGGATGATTCCGGCCGGATCCTTGACACTGTGTCCTTGGAGGAGGATCCCCAGGGTCTGCACGTCTATCTCTATTTGACCGGGGATAGCATTGACGGGTATATCATTCCCATCAACACCCGAGGCCTTTGGGGAAAAATCCAAGGGTATCTGGCCTTTGAGAACGACGGCGAGACCGTGTCCGGCTTTTCCGTGTTCAGCCATTCCGAGACTCCGGGTCTGGGCGGGGAGATCGAAAGCCGCTGGTTCAGCGACAATTTCAAGGGCAAGAAGATTTTGAACTCGGAAAATAAATTCGTTTCCGTAGGCATTGCCAAGGGAGAGGCAAAGAACCTTCCCCCGGATCTTCAGGAGCACTATGTGGACGGGATCAGCGGGGCCACCCTGACCGGGAAATTTCTGTCCCAGGGCATCCGATCCACCCTGGAACGATACGAGGCCCTGTCCGTTACCTTCCGGCAGAAGAAAATGAAAGCCATTAAGAAAAAAATAAGCAGGAATGGAGAATAGAGAATTGAGACTTTTAGATATCTCCCACTATAAAGAGATCATGGTAAAGGGAACCTGGACCGAGAATCCCGTGGCCTACCAGGTACTGGGGATATGTTCGGCCCTGGCCGTTACGGTAAAGATGTCCACGGCCATTGTCATGGCCCTTGCCCTGACCCTGGTCACGGCATTTTCTTCCATGATCATCTCTTCCATGAGAAAAATGATCCCCTCCAATATCCGGATCATCGCAGAGCTGGCCGTTATCGCCTCCCTGGTCATCGTCACCGATGAAATCCTCCAGGCCTTTCTCTATGACATATCCAAACAGCTTTCCATTTTTGTGGGACTGATCATCACCAACTGTATTGTCCTGGGACGGGCAGAGGCCTATGCTCTGGCCAACAATCCCCTGGATTCATTTGTGGACGGCCTGGCCAACGGCGCCGGATACGGCATGGTCCTGATCTGTGTGGCCTTTGTCCGGGAGCTTTTGGGGGCAGGTAAATTTTTCGGATTTTCCATCATCCCCCAGTTTGTCTACGACCTGGGATATCAGAACATGGGACTCATGGTGCTGGCGCCGGGGGCCTTTTTCATCATCGGACTCCTGGTCTGGCTCAAGAACAGCCTTCCGGGCATATCCCACACGGAAAAGTAAGGAGTATCCATGGGCGATCTATTCAGTCTGTTTATCAACTCCGTGTTCATCGGCAATATCCTGCTGGCCTATTTTTTGGGGATGTGTTCTTTTATCGCCGTATCCAAGAATGTGGAAACGGCCATAGGGCTCGGATCTGCCGTGATCTTCGTGCTCACCGTCACCAGTCCCGTGAACTGGATCATCTTTCACGGTTTCCTGGCCCCGGGAGCTTTGTCCTGGGCCGGGTTTCCGGATCTGGATTTAAGTTTTTTAAAGTACATCACCTTTATTGCGGTGATCGCCGCCATGGTCCAGGCTGTGGAGATGATCATCGACCGGTATTCCCCGGCGCTCTACGCCAACCTTGGCGTGTTTCTTCCCCTGATCGCCGTGAACTGCGCCATCCTGGGAACCTCTTTGTTCATGGTGGAGCGCAACTATACTTTTATCGAGTCCATTGTTTTCGGAGCCGGGTCCGGGACCGGCTGGATGCTGGCCATCGTGTCCATGGCCGCCATCCGGCTCAAGGCCAGGTATGCGGATGTGCCCAAGGGTCTCCAGGGATTCGGCATCACCATGATCATCGCCGGCCTCATGGCCATGACCTTTATGATGTTTTCAGGAATCACGCTGTAAAGGAGGGGTTTTGATTTATCTGATCAGCATACTGGTGTTTTCCGGGGTGATCGGTATCCTGGTGACCGTACTTCTCTTTGTGGAATCCAGGGTCACCGGTGAAGGCGAACATGTGGTCACCATCAACGGGAAGGAAGAAGAGGCCCTGAAGGTCCAGGGAACCCCCACACTTTTGTCCGCCCTTGCCAGGGAGGAGATCTTTCTGCCCTCGGCCTGCGGCGGATCCGGGTCCTGTGGCATGTGCAAGTGCGAGGTCAAGGAAGGGGGCGGAGCACTTCTGCCCACGGAGATTGCCCATATTTCCCGCCAGGAAAAGCTGGCCGGCCAGCGCCTCTCCTGCCAGCTCAAGGTCAAGCAGGACATGTCCATCCAGATCCCCGAATCTATCTTTGGAATCCAGAAGGTGGAGGCCGAGGTTGTCTCCAATCAGAACGTGGCCACCTTTATCAAGGAGCTGGTGGTCCGGCCGGATACCCCCATGGATTTTGAAGCCGGGGCCTATATGCAGATCGATGTACCGGAATATGATATCCGGTTCAAGGATTTCAATATTGAATCCAAATATGTGAGCGACTGGAAAAAATACAATCTCCTGGAACTGGCGGCCAAGGGCATCAAGCAGGGATTCAGGGCCTATTCCCTGGCCAATCCCCCCTATGAAAGGGAGATCCTGGCATTCAATGTAAGGATTGCCACGCCCCCGCCGGGCACCGAGGGCATTCCCCCGGGATTCGGGTCTTCCTACGTCTTCGGCCTCAAGCCCGGGGACCGGGTCATGGTGAGCGGTCCCTACGGCGATTTCATGGCCAGGGACACGGACAATGAGATGTGTTTCATCGGAGGAGGGGCCGGCATGGCGCCCTTGCGCAGCCATATCCTCCATCAGCTCAACGGGGTGCATACCTCCCGGAAAATCAGTTTCTGGTACGGGGCCCGGTCCAAGAAGGAGATGTTCTACGATGAGGATTTCAAGGCCCTGGAAGAAAAATACGAGAATTTTACCTATCATGTGGCCCTGTCCTCCCCGGATGAGGAAGACCATTGGACCGGCCTGACCGGATTCATTCACAATCACCTCTGCGATTCCTATCTCTGCACCCATGAAGACCCCACTGAAATTGAGTTTTATCTGTGCGGCCCGCCGCCCATGATTAACGCTATCATCGAAGCCCTGTACGACTATGGGGTGGAGGATGATATGATTTTTTACGACAAATTTTAATCAATTGTTTGAACGGCGACTCCCCCGTCTGCGGCGTTGCCGCACAAATTGAGACCCCCATGTGTCCTAAATAGACTTTGGTTTCAACTTTGCTTGCACCTCACATATGGGCGCCTTGGTTCAAAAATGGGAGTGAGGATTAAAGTTTTCAATTCAGAAAAAATTTTAAAGAGAGGGTAACCGAATGGACTCAGCCAGCTCTAAACAAGGGGTAATCTTTTCAACCGATGTCAGGGATTTCGGCCAGGTGGCAAAGAGCGTGCCCTGCCAGAATGCCTGCCCGGCCCGGACCAATATTCCCGGGTATATCCGGTGCATCAACGAAAAAAGATACGGCCGGGCCTATGAGATCAACCGGCAGGCCAATATCCTGCCCGGGGTCCTGGGAAGGATCTGTTCCCGTCCCTGCGAAGAGGCCTGCCGCCACGGCGAACCTGACAACGGCCAAAGCGTGGGCATCTGCCATCTGAAACGTTCCTGTGCCGATTTAAAATCTTCCATGCACCGCATCGTTGAGGCCCTGTACGCACCGTCCGGCAAGAGGGTGGCCGTGGTGGGGGCCGGTCCTGCCGGACTTGCCTGCGCCCATGATCTGGCTGTCCTGGGCCATGGGGTAACGATTTACGAGTCCCGGGAAAAACCCGGGGGCATGCTCATGTACGGGATCCCCGAGTTCAGGCTGCCCAGGGATCTGCTCATGACCGAGATCAACAATATCCTGAGGCTGGGCATCCAATTGAAAACCGGTCAGGCCGTGGGAAGGAATATAAATATCCATGACCTGAAAGAGGAGTATGAGGCCGTGGTCATCACCACGGGATGTGTGAGTCCCCGGAAACTTAGGGTTCAGGGGGAGGATCTGGACAATGTATATGACGGTCTCTCTTTTATGGAGCGGGTCAATGCGGGGGAAAAACCCTTTGTGGGGAAAAGAGTCGTGGTCATCGGGGCCGGATTCACGGCCGTGGACTGTGCCCGGTCTGCCCTGCGCCTGGGTGCCGCCGAGGTGAAGATGAACATCCGGAAGACAGAAGACCAGATGCGCATTGACGAGACGGAAAAGCATGAGGCCCTTTTTGAGGGCATAAGGATCCATTCCCTGGTTCAGCCCTCAAAGATTCTCGGGGAAAACGGGAAGGTCACCGGAATTGAGTTCCGGAGAACCCGGCTGGAAACCCAGGATCAACCGCCGTCCAAGAAGGCTGTTCCCATTGAGGGATCAGAGTTTTCCATCCCCTGCGACAGCGTGATCGCGGCCCTGGGCCAGTCCCCGGATGCAGGGGAGGTATCAAGGGACCTGACCGGTCGTAAAGCCGACGGCCATGTCACCGACATGGAAGGGGTGTTTGCGGCAGGGGATTTTGTTACGGGATCTTCCGATGTGATTTCAGCCATTGCCGGCGGAAAGAAGTGCGCCCTGGCCATGGATGAGTTTCTCACGGGGATGGTCAGAAAAAAGAAAAAGATCCGGCTGGCTCCCCATACTTCAACAGACCGGCCCCGGGCCTTTGATTTCATTCCCAGGAAGGAGATGAACACCATTGACATGGACAAGAGGCTGGAAGACTATACCCATGAAGTAGAGAAAGGGTTTCAACCGGACCAGGCCCATGAGGAGTCCAAACGGTGCTATCTGTGCAATCTGAGGTATGAGATCGATCCTTTAAGGTGTATCTATTGTTCGGCCTGCATTGACGTGGCGCCCAAGGACTGCATCAAGCTGGTGGAGGAGATCCCCCTGAAAGAAGATGGCTCCTACGACACGTATAAGGAAACCTCCCAGTGGGACCGGGTGGTTTCCATTACCATTGACAACGAGCTGTGCATCCGGTGCGGCCAGTGTTATCAGGTCTGTCCCATGGACTGCATCTCGGTGACAAAGACCGATTTGGTGGAAACCGATGCAGACGAGTGATTCTGTCAAAGAGAGTCCGAACAAAGGAGGACGCATGAATACCGATTATTCGCCCCATTATCTGATCCTGGGAAATGGTCCGGCCGGAAACAAGGCAGCCCTGACCCTGAGGGAAAACGATCCCCAAGCCTTGATCACCATTGTCTCCGATGAAAATATAGAATTTTACTACAAACCCAGGCTTACCGATTATATTGCCGGGAAGATCGGGTCTGACCGGCTCCGAGTCAATGATTTCAAGTTCTACGAGGACAGGAATATCCGGCTGAGACTGGGGCAAAAGGTGGAAAAGATCGACCCGGTTGGGCACAGGGTGATCCTCAAACATATGGAAGAGGTCGGTTATGACCGGCTTGTCATTGCCTCGGGATCCCGGGCCAGGCTTTTGCCCTCCATGGAGTCCTATGCAGAGCATCTCAATTTTGTCACCTCCTTTCGGGAGGTCATGGAGATAAAGGAGAAGGTTCAAGAGGCAAAGGATTTTTTTCTTCTGGGCGGAGACCTGGTGGGGTTCCGGTTTTTAAACATGCTCCGGTCCATGGATAAAAACGTGACCATGCTGATCTTCCCGGATGCGTTCTGGCCCTTTAATCTCACCGATGAAATGCTCTCTGCCATTGAGGCCGGAGTTACCGCCTCCGGGACCCGGGTCTATTCCCGGGATTCTGTCTCCCGTATCCGTCCCCGGGACAGGGGGTTTGAGATCACAACCAAGGGGGGGGTACAGGAAAATGCCGATCTGGTCTTTTCTTTTAACGGGTTGATTCCCAGGGTGGAGTTTGCCAGGGGGACCGGCCTGGACATTGACCGCGGCATCCTGGTCAACGAGTACATGGAAACCAGCCTGGATCATATTTACGCCTGCGGGTCCTGTGCCCAGATCTACAATGCCGGAATCAACTCCTATACCACCTCCATCGGCTGGCCCAATGCCGCCATCCAGGGAGAAACCGCAGCCCTCAATATCCTCGGGGATCATCAAAAGGTAGAGTCTGCCGGGCGCAAGTACTTTGACCTGGAAGGGGTTCAGATCAAGACCAGCTGGTGGGAAAATATTGAAGACCCACCTTCAGTTTAGCGGTTAACAATTGCTTTTTACCTGTTAACTCTTTGGGGAAATAGGAATATGAAAGATATCAACATCGTCATTGAAATCTGCGGAAGCGCCGGAGAAGGCACCATATCCGCCGGGGAGATCCTGAGCCGGTTCATGAGCGGCCAGGGCTTTGAGATCATGTCATTTGACTCCTATCCTGCCGAGATCCGGGGATTTGGAAAGTGTGTGGCCCATACAAGGATCTCCTCAAGGCCCATCTATTCACCCGGAAAACTGGCCGATGTGCTCATCGCCCTCAATGACGGCCATTCCATCTCCCAGCTCTTTGCGCTCAAGCCCGGGGGGATCCTCATTTACGACAGCCAGCCCCTCAAACCCCACGAGGAGGACAGGAGTGTTCTGGGGCAGAAGGCTCCCGGAACCACGGCCTACGGCATCCCTTTGACCCAGCTGGCCCAGAAGGCGGCCGGCAATACCCGGGGCCGGAACATGGTGGCCCTGGGTGCTGTGGCGGCCCTGTTCTCCATGGATCGGGACGGGTTTACCGGGGCCATCCAGAACCGGTACGCCAAGAAAAAGCAGATCGTCATCGACTCCAATGTAAACTCTTTTCTGGAGGGGTTTGACTGGACCCTGGAAAATATTGAAAAAGAGGATGGCTACACCTTTAAAGAGGTTGTGCCCGAGCCTGGCCGGGAAAAACTCATTATCAACGGAAACCAGCTCACGGCCCGGGCCGCCCTGGATGCCGGCCTCAAGTTCTATGCCGGGTATCCCATCACCCCGGCCACCAAGATCATGGAAATATTAAGCCGCGAGTTGCCCAAGGTCGGTGGAACCCTGCTCCAGACCGAAGACGAAATTTCGGCCATTGCTGCAGTCGTCGGGGCCGGGTACGGCGGAGTCCGTTCCATGACCGCAACCTCGGGACCCGGGTTTGCCCTCATGACCGAGTTCACGGGCCTCTCCGTGATGGCCGAAGTCCCGGCGGTCATTGTCAATTCCCAGAGGGGAGGGCCTTCCACCGGAATCCCCACCAAAACCGAACAGAGCGATTTTGAAGCCGCCGTCATGGGCGGAACCGGGGACTGCCCCCGGGTGGTTCTGGCTCCCACGGATACGGCCTCCTGCTATGATGCCACGGTGCTGGGCCTATACTTGGCTGAAAAATACCAGACCCTGGTGGTGATCCTTCTCGATTTTTTCCTGTCCAACTCCATTAAAAATATCGATGTACCGGCAAAGCCTCCAAAGGAGATGCTCGACGCCAATATCGCCCCGGATCCTGGAGAACTCAAGGATTACAAGCGGTACAGACTCACCCCGGAGGGTATCTCCCCCCGGGCCATCCCGGGAACCCCCGGGGGCATGTTCTTTGCCACGGGCCTGGAGCATGACGAGAGGGGACGTCCCAATTACAGCGACAAAGGACATCTGGCCATGACCGAAAAAAGGTATAGGAAACATCAAAGTCTGCTCAGGGAAGCACCCAAACCCGATATCCTTGAGTTCAAAGAGGGCAGGGCGGACATGGGAGTGATCTCCTGGGGATCCTCGGCCGGGGCTGCCCGGGAGGCTGTGATGGCGGCACAGGAACAGGGGATTGCAGCGGCCAGTTTCAGTTCCATGATCCTCTCCCCCTTCCCGGAAGAGGAATTAAAATCCTTTGCAGCCAAGTGCAAAAAGATCCTGGTGCCCGAGCTTAACTACAGCGGCCAGTTTGCCGGATTTGCATCCGGTGTCCTCCAGAGGCCTGTTGAGCGCCTCAATTTGATCACGGGCCGGCCCATGGCCTCGGAAGACATCCTTGAGAAGATAAGGGAGATGGAATAATGGAATATCTCAATGAAAAACTGGATCAGGTCCGGGAGAGGGATTTTCTGCAGTACAGATCCTCTGATCTTCCCACCTGGTGCCCGGGCTGCGGCTACTTCGGCATCATGGACGCCTTTTACAAGGCGGTCAGGGAACTGGATCTCAAATATGAAAATATCTGCATGGTCTCCGGGATCGGGTGCTCGGGCCGGACCCCCATTTTCAGTAACTCCTACGGGTTTCACACCCTCCACGGCCGGTCCATTCCCGTGGCCTCAGGTCTCAAGCTGGCCCGGGAAGACCTGACCGTCTTTGCCGTGGCCGGGGACGGGGATGCCCTGGGGATAGGCGGGGGCCATCTTCCCCATGTGGCCCGAAAAAACATCGACCTGACCTTTCTCCTCTTTGACAATTCCATTTACGGGCTGACCAAGGGCCAGTCTTCGGCCACCACCTCCCATGCCATGAAGACCAGCTCCCACCCGGCAGGCAACCCGGATACGCCCCTGAATCCCATCCGCCTGGCCCTGGCCTACGGGGCCTCGTTTGTGGCCCGGGCCTATGCCGGGAACCCGGAAGGGACCAAGGAGATCATCAAGCAGGGAACTGTACACAAAGGGTTCAGTTTTATCCAGGTGCTCACCCCCTGCGTCACCTTTGACAAGACCCACCGGACCTGGAAGAGCCTCAAGGAGAATGTCTATGACCTGAAATTTCCCTCCCAAGAAAAAAATATGGAAGCGGCAATGCGGGCCGCGGACTATGAACCCCATGCCACGGGGATATTTTTTCATGATCCGGACCGGCCCAGTTACCAGGAGATTCTTAAAAAGCTGAAGGATGAAAAATGAGTGAGAACAGTCTGATCATAAAATGTACGAGGTGCGGAGCCAAAAACCGGGTGCCCGAACAAAGGCTCAAAGAGTCTCCCAAGTGCGGGAAATGCAAGACCCTGCTGCCGGACAAGATCTTTGATCATCCCGTGAACGTGAGCGATGCCGATTTCAACCAGGAGGTTCTGGCATCGAACTTTCCGGTTCTGGTGGACTGCTGGGCCCCCTGGTGCGGTCCCTGCCGCTCCGTCGCCCCGGTCCTGGACGAGCTGGCCTACAAATACCGGGGACGGCTCAAGATCGCCAAGATCAACGTGGACGATAATCCCGGGACCGGATCCAGATACGCCATCCAGTCCATTCCCACCATGCTCCTGGTGAAAAACGGCCAGGTCATTGACCGGCTCGTGGGGGTTCAGCCCAAAGAGGCATTGGAAAGCCAGATTGCCCGAATTATCTGAACTGGAAAACCCGGAGTTTATAGGCTGGATCCGTTCCCAATGGGGAATTTCAATCCAAACCGTCCGGACGGATTTTCAGATCCAGGGCAGTCCCGAGCGGACCCTTTCCCGGGCCGTTATCCAGGATTCGGCCGGGGATCTGTATCTCCTGGAGAAGTTTCATCCCCGCAAATTCCGGGTCCGGCAGAATGTGGCCAGGGGCCTGGCTTTCCTGAACCAAAACGGGCTCGACCAGGCTTTGCCGTACCGGGAAACGGCCAAGGGGGAGTTTCTGCCTTTTTTCAGGGAAAACTGCTTCCAGATTTCCCAATTTGTCCGGGGTACAGAACTGGAAAGACCCCAATACCTTGAATCCTCCCGGATGGGAGAGAGTCTGGCCCGTTTCCTGATCCAAATGAAGAGGGCCTCAACCGGTATCAATGCCCTTATCCCGGTGGAGCCCTTTTCCATACAAAAGTATATCCATACCCTCATGGACCGGGTCAGGGTCCACAATCCTCGGATCCACGGAAGATACCTTCCCTTTCTTCAATTTCTTGAAACCCGGTTCATGGATGAAAGCCGGACCCTTTCTCCAGCCTTCTGCCACGGGGACCTCCACCCTTTGAACGTCATCTGGAACCGGGACCGGGTCAAGGCGGTCATTGACTGGGAGTTCTCAGGATTCAAGCCTGATATCTACGATGCGGCCAACCTGGTCGGCTGCGCCGGAATTGAAGACCCGGAAGGACTGGGCATGCCCATGGTCATGACCTTTATCCGCAGCCTGAAGGAATCGGCCATTATCAGTGCAAAGGGCTGGGACCTGTTTCCGGAGTATATTCTGGCCCTGCGCTTTGCCTGGCTATCCGAATGGCTCAGGAAAAATGATGGGGAGATGCTGGAACTTGAGGCCCGGTATATGGAGATCCTGACCGGCCATATGGATGAACTGAAACGGATCTGGAAGATCGGGTGAACCGTTCGATTCGTAAAAATTGAAACATAAAAGTATCACCGCGCCGTCGTGAATAGCATGCAAGTATTCAAATCCGGCTGTTGAGGACTTCGGCTCCGCAGAGGGAACGATTTCAACAGGCTCTAAACGGCCCTCCGCGAAAGGCTGAAAACTCGTTTCACTCAAACCGTTCAGCCTTTTTCGCGCTCCAGGCCGTTAAGAGTCTGTAATAAATCCCCCTCCATGTCTCCTCCGAAGCCCTCAACAGCCTCTGTACCGAATCGAAAAACCTTTCAAATTTTAAACCATGGTAGATCTGTCAGGACTCCCACCCACCGGCAAGATGCCAGATGCAGGCGCCGAGGAGTGATGACTGAAGTGTATAAGACATACTCTGCAGGGAGGAGTGATCGAAGGCAACAAAGAAGGTGGTGCCTTGATGGTGGGTCATGAACGCATTTTTTTAGTGGACAAATTTTTTTAAATTTGGTAAAAGATTCTGCTGTTGCGCCTGTAGCTCAGTTGGATAGAGCAACGGACTTCTAATCCGTAGGCCGCGTGTTCGAATCGCGCCAGGCGCGCCACTGATATCAAAGGCTTTTAGCAGTTTCAGCTAAAAGCCTTTTTTATATCTTCATTAGTCAGTCCCCATTTAGTCCCCACTTTTTACGGAGCGGTCGCTCACTGATTTGTTGTGAAAAAAATTCTATAAAATTTTAGAATTTTAAAAAATAGGCTTAACCTCAGGCGTACAATCTCTGGGGAGGATCATCTGATCCATTCCCCTGACGAGAAGTTTAAAAAGCAGACTTCGAGTTTTGTATCTTGCAGGGCACAACAGCAAGTAAGCTTCTATACATCCGGTCTGTTCGGCCAGCAGTTTCTTTCAGACAAATCGGAATTCGCATCCTTATATACGGCTGATATCTGTGTAACCAGCTCCAAATGGCATCTTACGGAGATACTTGCATAACGAATTTTAATCCAGCCAAAGGCAATTTTATTACTCAAAGTATTCCTCCAGCAAAACCATAGCTATCCTTAATTTATTTCATATAAAATGCTGATTGATTAATAAATACTAAATAAATTTTTAAAAATGCAAACATGTACAATACAAAACTGAACGGATTCTATATTCAACTTTAAGCTTGTGAGATTCACCTTAATACAAAAGAGGTGAAGCACATTAAATTCGTCAAACATATTCAATTGGGAGAAAAAAAAATGAAAACTTTCTGCAGCATGCTTGAAACCATTGGAAAGACACCTCTGGTAAGGCTGTCTCGTCTGGTGGATAAGAGTCAGGGGGCAATCTTTGCTAAGCTCGAATTTGCCTCCCCAGGCCTGAGTAAGAAAGATCGTGTGGCATTGCAGATGATCGAGGATGCAGAAAAAAATGGAAAACTCCAGAAGGACCAGCCGGTTGTGGAACTAACCAGCGGGAATATGGGGACAGGCCTGGCCATCGTCTGCCAGCTTAAAGGGTATAGATTTATTGCTGTGATGTCCAAAGGGAATTCCATAGAACGGGCAAAAATGATGAAAGCTTTCGGGGCTGAGGTTCGGTTGGTCGATCAGCTGCCCGATTCCATTCCAGGTCAGGTGTCCGGCGGTGATCTGGAACTCGTTGAGATCGAGGCTCAAAAACTGACTAAAGAACTGGGGGCTTTTCGTGCTAACCAGTTTTTTAATCCCAGCACAAAAGATGTCGGAACTTACAGAATCGCTCCTGAAATCTTGGAGCAGCTAGGAAATGAAAAATTAGATGCTTTTGTTGACTTTATGGGAACAGGCGGTTCCTGCATCGGAGTGGCAACGGCATTAAAAAAATCATTTCCTCGGATAAAGTGTTTTGGTGTCGAGCCGGAGAGAGCTTCTTTTTACTTTGATCGAACCGCTGCAAACCAGACCGGAAAGCATAAAATTCAGGGAGGAGGGTATAATATGATGCTTGAATTTGTTGAAACCGCTACCGGACTGCTGGACGGGTTTATCACAATAACTGATAAAGAGGCAATCTTTGGGGCTAAGGAGATGGCTCTTGGGGAATGTATCTTTGCCGGATTTTCAAGTGGTGCCAACTATGCCGCCGCCAAAAAATTATTACAAAGCGACTTTAAAGGAAAGAATATCCTCATCCTGACGCCGGATTCGGGCACAAAATATCTGAGCACGGATCTTTGGGATTAGGCATCAGGTTACTGGTCAAATGCAAACAAAGGAAGATTAAACAAAGGAAGATTAATAATGTCCCGGAAACAAATGCCTGCGTTGGTTAAAAAAAAGGCCCAGAGGGGATTATGGCTGGAGGAAGTCCCTATACCTGAAACCGGGCCCAATGATGTACTGATTAAAATCAAAAAGACTGCTATCTGCGGCACAGATGTCCATATCTACAATTGGGATGCCTGGGCTCAAAAGACCATTCCTGTTCCCATGATCATCGGCCATGAATTTGTCGGCGAGGTGGCCGATTTCGGGGAAAACGTAAAAAATCTTACCCTAGGTGAACAGGTCTCGGGGGAAGGGCACGTTGTCTGCGGCCGGTGTAGAAATTGTTTGGCGGGAAACCGGCATCTATGCAAATCCACCCTTGGCGTTGGGGTCAATCGGAGTGGTGTGTTCGCTCAATATTTGTCTCTTCCTGCTGAAAATGTCTGGCCATGCGACATTCAGGGTATCTGTGAGGATACGGCCTCGTTTTACGATGCTTTGGGCAATGCCGTGCACACGGCGCTGACGTTTGATATAGCCGGAGAGGATGTTTTGATCACAGGAGCAGGCCCCATAGGGAATATGGCAGCCGCAATATGCAGACATATCGGGGCCCGCCATGTGGTCGTCACTGATGTGAACCCTTACCGGCTAGACCTGGCCTCAAAAATGGGGGCAACCCGGACAGTCGATGCGAAAAATGAAGAACTAACCCAGGTGATAGCCGAACTGGGAATGAAAGAGGGATTTGATGTCGGCCTTGAAATGTCAGGCAGTGCACAGGCCTTTGGAGACATGGTCCAGGCAATGTGCCATGGCGGAAAAATTGCGGTTCTTGGGATTCAGGCCCCTGATACCCTGATCGATTGGGATAAGGTGGTGTTTGGCGGCCTGACAGTCAAAGGTGTCTATGGCCGGGAGATGTTTGAGACCTGGTACAAGATGTCAACCATGCTTCAAAGCGGCCTGGACGTTTCCGGGATTATCACCCATAGATTCGATTTCCAGGACTATGAAAAGGGCTTTGAGGCGATGAATTCCGGCATGTCCGGGAAAATCATTCTGGACTGGGCAAGAGTGTGAGCCGGGCCGGTATCCTTTCGGTCACATTCCTCCGGTCTTTTTATGGTTTTTAAAAAAGCTTATCCAGATCTGATCCGATTTATTCAAAAAAGGAGAAAAAAAATGAAGCCTATATTTAAATCTTTGGTAATGGTGTTGTTTGTCTCATCACTTTGTGCTGTCAATCCGGCGGCAGGTCAGTCCGTTAAGCTGGGTTTTGGCGGGGCTGTTTCAGGGGATCTTGCCCCATACGGGATCTCGTCCTTAAGAGGGGTTGAGCTTGCATTGGAGGATATCAATTCAAACGGCGGGATTCTCGGCAAACAGGTAGAATTGATTGTGGGAGACGATGCCTGCAAACCCGAAATCGCGGTTAATATCGCGACCAAGCTGATATCCTCCGGGGTGCAGATGGTGGTCGGCCACATCTGTTCGGGGAGCACCCTGGCAGCCAACAAGCTGTATAAAGATGCCCGTCTTTTGCTTATTTCTCCGTCGTCAACCAATGATGATTTAACATTAACGGGAAAGAACCCCAATTTTTTCAGAACCATCTCCTATGACCGTGCCCAGGCCGAGCTCATGACGTCTTATATTAAAAATGTCCTTAATTGTAAAAAGATTGCACTGATACATGATAAGGGCGATTACGGCAAGGGCCAGATGGAGCTTGCCCGGGAATGTTTCAAGACTCTCGGAGGCATCGATATCGTTCTTTTTGAAGGGGTGACAACAGGTGCGGTGGATTTCTCCTCCATTGTCCAGAAAATAAAGAAATCAAGGGCTCAGGTTACCCTCTGGGGAGGCTACCACTCAGATGCATCCAAAATTGCCAGCCTTTTAAAGCGAAAACGGGTTAAAACCATCTTTTTCGGCGGAGACGGAATCAACGGGGATAATTTCCTGAACCTGGCAGGCCAATACGCTGAAGGGGTCTACTCCACCGGCCCAAGGGATACCTCAAACAACACCCTTTATCAGGAATTGACTCAACGGCATGAGGAAAAATACAAAGAGCTGCCCGGCACCTTCTTTTATAATGCTTATGCCTGTGTACAGGCCCTGGCCGCTGCTGCTGAAAAAGCAGGCTCCTTTGATTTTGAAAAAATGCGGGCAGCCATGTTTGAAATCAAAATCGACTCTCCCTTAGGCCCCATCGGATTTGATAAAAACGGGGATGTTGTAGGCGCCGGCTTTTCCGTATACAAGGTTATTAACGGTAAATACAACCAGGTCAATTAATATGTGCAGGTTCAATATCATTATGGGCTTGGCCGTGGCCGGGATCATCTGTTTCTTCGCAGTCCAGGAATTCATGGCAGACCCGGTTTACTTTTCAGGGTTATTCTTGAGCGGCCTGACCCGGGGGAGCATCTACGCATTAATCGCACTGGGATACACCATGGTGTACGGCATCATAGAACTGATCAACTTTGCCCACGGCGAAATTTACATGATCGGTGCCATGACCTCCCTTATTGTGGCGAGCGTTCTGGGACTGTGGGGATGGAATGAGGCTGTTATTGCTATTCTCGCTGTTGTATTTGCCGTTGTCTATTCCTGCGCCTACGGGTTCACCGTTGAAAAAATTGCTTACAAACCTTTGAGAAACGCACCAAGGCTGTCCGCCCTGATCTCGGCCATCGGCATGAGCCTTTTTCTCCAGAATTATGTTATGCTGGCCCAGACCCCTGAGTTTCTCCCTTACAAAAGCTTAATTCCAGATTTCGCATTCTGGGAACCCTATGCGCATATCATTACTTCGGTGGAACTCACTATAATTGTCACCACGGTTATCATCATGGTTCAACTGGGGATGCTTATCAAGTTTACCCGTATGGGCAAGGCTATGCGGGCCACAGCCCAGGACAAAGTCATGTCGGCCTTGGTGGGTATCAACGTGAACAACGTTATCTCCACCACCTTTGTGATCGGTTCTGCAACAGCTGCCATCGGTGGCGTACTCATTGCCTGCCACGTGGGACAGATCAATTTTTACATTGGATTTCTGGCAGGTCTCAAGGCCTTTATTGCTGCCGTATTGGGCGGTATCGGCTCCGTGCCCGGAGCAGTGCTGGGCTCTTTGGTGCTGGGGATTTCCGAAAGCTATTTTACCGGGTATTTCAGGAGTGAATACGAGGACGTGTTTGCCTTTGCCATCCTGGTCATTATCCTGATTTTCAGGCCGTCCGGCATTTTGGGACGGCACGATACCCAGAAAGTCTAACTCAGGTAACTAATTATGGTAACTAAAAAATCAATAAAACAATCCATTATCATTGCCTTTTGGTTCGTGTTGCTGACCTTTCCCATCATGGTGGTCAAGGTAAACACTATCAAGTCTACTGTGGATTTCAGGTGGGCCAACCTCTTCTGGGTAGCGATGCTGAGTTTTTTCTTTTCCCTTGCCTGGAATTATGTTTTACAGCGTAAGGAGGAAAAGACCAAATCAGACGTTGATGACGATACACCTGTAGTGCACAAATGGCTTCAAAACCAAAAGTTCCGTCTCCCCTTTCTGGGAGTGGTGGTTGTGTTTTTTGCGGTTTACCCATTCGTTTTTCCCATGTACCATACCTCCATCATGATCTCTGCCCTTGTCTACGTCATTCTTGGACTGGGCCTTAACATTGTAGTTGGGCTGGCAGGGCTCCTGGACCTGGGGTATGTGGCTTTTTACGCGGTGGGTGCCTATGCCTATGCCCTGCTTAACCTCCACTTTGGAGTGAGTTTCTGGATGGTACTGCCCATTTCCGCTTTACTGGGCGCCGTCTTCGGTGTGGTGTTGGGCTATCCAGTGCTCCGGCTGCGCGGCGATTATCTTGCTATTGTGACCCTGGGTTTTGGAGAGATCATCAGGATTATCCTGGAAAACTGGAACGATTTTTCCAACGGTCCCAGAGGGATTCCTGACATCCCGGCCCCGGGGCTTTTGGGGCTGGAAATGAGCCAGCACGCTACTGTAGTCTACATCTATTTTATTGTAATCGCCCTGGTACTGCTTACCATTTTCTTTGTGAACAGGCTGGAAAATTCCAAAATAGGCCGGGCCTGGATCGCCTTACGCGACGATGAAATTGCCTGCCAGGCCATGGGTATCGACAAATTTAAGACCAAGCTTACCGCATTCGGCCTGGGCGCCACTTGGGCGGCCATGGGTGGGGTAGTGTTCGCGGCCAAAACCTCTTACATCAATCCCATGTCCTTTACCATCTGGGAATCCATTATCATTCTTTGTGTGGTGGTCATCGGCGGTATGGGATCGGCCTTGGGCGTCATTGCTGGCGCATTGGTCCTCATCCTGCTGCCCGAGTACCTGCGGGCCGTGGCCGAATACCGAATGCTGGTGTTCGGCGCACTTCAAGTCATCGTCATGGTGTTCAGGCCCCAAGGCCTGATCAGAGCGGTCCGTAAAACCTATCAATTTCAAGCACAGGAAGAATAAGACCATGGAACCCATCCTCAACGTACAAAACCTGACCATGCGGTTTGGGGGGCTCAAAGCTCTGGATAATGTGAATATTACCATTGAGAAGGGCCAGATAGCAGCGCTGATCGGTCCCAACGGTGCCGGAAAGACCACCTTTTTCAATTGTATCACCGGTATTTACGACCCCTGCCGAGGCCATGTAGAAATCAAGGTGCCAGGGGAATCTGCCATGAGGATAAAAGGGCTTAAGCCCAATCAGGTGACTGAACGGGGAATGGCCAGAACTTTCCAGAACATCCGCCTTTTCCAAGGAATGACAGTGCTTGAAAATGTCATGATCGGTCGCCACTGCCGGCTTCATGCCGGAATCCTGGGGGCCTTGCTCAGACCGGCCGGCCAGGTAAAAGAAGAAAAGCAGGCGGTCTTTGATTCATATGAAATCTTAGAAAAGATCGGCCTGGAACAATACGTAAACGAGATGGCCGTGAATCTTCCCTATGGCGCCCAGCGCCGCCTGGAGATTGCACGGGCCCTGGCTACAAATCCTTTTATTCTTCTTCTGGACGAGCCGGCAGCCGGCATGAATCCCCAGGAAACCCGGGAACTTGACGAACTCATCCTCTGGCTCAGGGATAGCGAGGACCTCACCATCCTTCTTATTGAGCATGACATGAAGCTGGTCATGAGTCTGTCGGATAGGATTCATGTGGTGGATTACGGCAAAAAAATCGCAGAAGGGACGCCTGCACAGATCAAGGCCAATCCCGATGTCATCAAAGCCTACCTGGGAGATGATTCAGAACATGCTTAGATTATCAAATATACACACCTATTACGGCAATATCCACGCCCTTAAGGGTATTGACATCCAGGTGGAACAAGGAGAGGTCATCTCTTTAATCGGGGCCAATGGTGCGGGTAAATCCACCACCTTGTTGACCACCTCCGGCATTGTTCCTGCAAAAAAGGGTGTTGTGGAGCTCGAAGGAGAGGATATCACCCACCTGCCGCCCGATGAAATCGTGAAAAAGGGCATCTGCCATGTACCCGAAGGCAGGCGCATCTTTCCATATCTGACAGTGGCGGAGAACTTGGATATGGGCGCCTTTCTCCGCAATGACAAAGAGGGCATCAAAGAGGACATTCACTATGTCTACAGCCTGTTTCCAATTCTTGCTGACCGGCGCAACCAGGCCGGCGGCACCCTGTCAGGAGGAGAACAGCAGATGCTGGCCATTTCCCGGGCTCTCATGTCCCGGCCCCGGATCCTGCTCCTGGATGAACCTTCTCTGGGTCTGGCCCCCATCATTGTGAAGCAGATTTTTGACATCATAAACAAAATCAACCAGGACAATAAAACCACCATATTTATCGTGGAGCAGAACGCCAACCTGGCCCTTAAGGCCGCCCATCGGGGCTATGTCATGGAAAATGGTGCCGTTACCATGAGCGACACCGGTGAAAATCTTCTGGCCAACGAGGATGTGAAAAAGGCTTATCTGGGCATGTAAGGAAGAGGCTGTCACAATCCCAGCCTGAAGACCGTTGTAAATTAAAATGAATGCAAAGGAGATAAAAATGAGCACAGATAAACTGGACCAGACCCTGGCAAGGGAATTGGAGGTGTTCAACCGGGAAGGCCGGGCAAAACCTGTTGAACGCGTCATTGAAAAATATATTCCGCCCAAACCGCCCTTTGGGCCCAGGTATTTAATCGCAGACCAGGCAAATGAATTCATCCGGTTAAATTCCAATTCCTACCTGTCTCTTTCCCACCACCCCGAAGTGATAGAGGCGGCTGATGCTGCCTCCCGGAAATTCGGCGTGGGGCCCGGTGCGGTCAGGTTTATTGACGGAACCTTTATTCATCATCACAGGCTTGAATCCAGGATTGCCCGGTTCGTGGATAAGCCTGCGGCAAAGATTTTTAACTCAGCCTATACCTCAAACTGCGGACTTGCCCTGGCCCTTTCAAACAAGAAAACCCATTGGATAGGGGACCAATTAAACCATAACAGTATCATCCGGGCCATGCGTATTTCTAATATTCCTCGGCAAAACAAGGGAATTTTCAAACATAACGATATGGCGGATTTAAGACGCTGCCTTGAGGAGGTGGGGCCGGAAATTGAGAGGGTAATTGTCATATTTGATGGAATTTTCAGCATGCGGGGGGATTTTGCCCCCATTAAAGAGATTAAAGCCGTGTGCTCGGAATATGACTCCAGGTTCAAAGACGGGGTGATCACAGTGACGGATGACTCCCACGGAATTGGTGCCTATGGACGCTCAGGAAGAGGGACTCCTGAGTTCTGCGGTGCTGTCCCGGATATTATAGTTGGTACCTTTGGGAAGGCCTTTGGAGTAAATGGCGGGTTTATTGCCGGGAGTCCGGATTTGATTGAGGCTGTCCGGCAAAAGGCAGATACCTATATCTATACCAACCCGCTAAGCGTTGCTGACTGTGCAGCCGCCATAAAGGCCATTGATATCTGCGATAGCCAGGAAGGACTGTCTATACTGGAAAGCCTGGAAACGGGGATTACCCAGTTCAGGAAGGGGCTAGAACGACTTGGAAAAGAATCCATTCCAGGCCCCCATCCTGTTATCCCCTTAATGGTCCGGAATACAGAAAAGACCCACCACATTGTTGACTATCTGTTCGACAACGGGGTTCTTGCAGTGGGATTGGCCTTTCCTGTGGTCCCCCGGGGGGATGAAACCATTAGATTTCAGATCAATGCCTGCCATACGCCTGCGGATATTGACTATGTTCTCAAGTTATTAGAGGCTGTTGATTAAAAGTGTTTATGGAATTAATATGCAAAAATATACAATACAAGTCTGATCGGATTATGGTACGGACGATAAATTCTGATCGGTTAGTCTAGGACTTTCTCCTGACTGGATTGGTACTGATAACTTTTTTTCTGGATTAAGATGGTTAAAAAAAGAGAGTGGCAGCATCATTCTGTTGTAAAACCCCTTGATAATCTTGAAGTCATGACAGCCAGGTTTTACGACCATACCTACACGAAACACTATCATGACGGGTATGCACTGGCGCTTATTCTGGAAGGAGCTGAAACCTATCTGTGGAATCATAAGAGACATACAGCTCCCAAGGGGAGCGTGATTGTCATCAACCCCGCTGAAATACATAATGGCCACGCCCTGGACCGGAAACAAGGTTGGAAGTATTTTGTCATGTACCCCCATTTGTCACTGGTCAAAAAAAGTCTGGCAGATATGGGAATGAATCCTGACCGGTTGCCATGGTTTCCGGAAACAGTGATCAAAAATGCGGGGATTGGAAAAAAGATATTGGAATTCATGAAGGCAAATGAAGATCAGGAACCCTCTCTGGCCATGGAAATTCTTTTTCTGGAACTTTTCAGTCTTCTCATTCAGGGCCATGCAGAGTTTTCAACCCGGGGCGGCCACCCCGATCACGGTGGATTTGGTAAAGTGAAACGGGTGACGGATAAAATATATTCCCTCTATGATACGCCGCTTACCCTGGAATCCCTGGCCAAGGAAGAAGGGGTTAGTTCTTTTTCGCTTTTGAGGCTTTTTAAGAAGCATAAAGGGGTGACACCCTATCTTATGCTGACCAGTCTGCGTATTAACAAGGCCAAATCCTGCCTAAGGTCGAATCATTCCTTTGCCGATACGGCCTTCATGTGCGGGTACTCCGACCAAAGCCATATGACCAAACAATTCAAAAAATGGATCGGCATCACCCCGGGTGAATACCAACGTTCCAATAGAAAGAATTATCCGAATACCAAAAAATAGATACTGAAATTTAAATCAAAACAGGATGGAAGCCAGATGAAAACAATCGGCCTGCTGGGAGGAATGAGCTGGGAAAGCACCCAGGAGTATTACCGGGCAATCAATGTTAAAGTCAAAGAGCGGTTGGGGGATCTACATTCGGCAAAGATTGCCATGGTCAGTGTGGATTTTGACCCTATTGAAAGGCTCCAACACCAGGGCGACTGGGAAGGAACGGCAAGAATATTATCTGAAGCTGCCCGGAATATCGAAGCGGCCGGTGCCGATTTTTTGCTGATCTGCACTAATACCATGCACAAAGTCGCCCCCGAAATCCAGGCATCAATCCACATCCCCTTGCTTCACATTGCAGACGCAACCGCTCAAGCGGTCTTGGGTAAAGGGATCAAAACCGTTGGCTTGCTGGGTACTGCATTTACCATGGAGCTGCCTTTTTACAAAAAACGGCTTCAGGAGAAATACAAACTCAAGGTGAAGATCCCGGAAAAATCGGACCGGCATATGGTTCACGAGGTGATCTACTCCGAACTTTGTCTCGGCAAGATAGATCCGGCCTCAAGAAAAGAGTATTTAAGGGTGATTGATGATCTTGCAGCCCAAGGTGCGGAGGCGGTAATATTCGGCTGCACGGAAATCGGGCTTCTTGTCAAACAGGTCGACACCTCCATCCCACTGTTGGATACCGTGGATATCCATGCGCAGGAAGCCGTGGAATGGGCATTGAATGAGACAGCACTTCCATCCGTTTAGTTGCCTGTAATGTCGTTTTAGACACTAAGGCATCCGGGGAAGAGATGGAGAATAATAACGCCATAATTGATTTGATGAAACAAATTGGATTGAGTGAATATGAATCCAAAGCCTATCTATCTTTACTCAAATCGAATCCAGCCAACGGTTACAAACTCAGTATATCTTCAAATATTCCTCGATCACGAATTTATGAAGTGTTAAACAGATTAATTTTAAAACAGATGGTATACATCCACCCGAATTGGGAAAAGAAATATTACGTGCCGGTCGAGCCTGAAATTGTTTTGAGACGGATTCAGAATCAATTTACAGTTGCCATAAAAAAAATTGAAACCTATGCTCAATCAATCCGAATTGTAAACCATAAATAAGATGTCAATAAATCAGATTTCGCGAAATTTCAAGGATGATTTTATCGTGGATGTCCCCGGATTTATAGGTTTCCAAAGGCAGCGTCATGGACGTGTAGGGGGGCCATAAATGCACCCTGTAAAGGTTTTTTATCTGATCCATGTTGTATTTTATTTTAGTCCATGTTATTCCGTTAACCAATTAAGGATTTTGTGGTTAACCAAAATTCAACAATAAGTCAACACGATTGACGGGAATTTAACCTAATGTCATTGAATACAGAAGATTGTCTCTCCATTGCCAGGGGAATCATAACCGGATCCCCGCCTGATCTGAAAACCCTGCACGATATCTGCGAAACACCGGACGACGACGTCTTCAATCTTTTGGCGGGTGCAGATCTGATTCGCAATTTCTATCAAGGGAAAAAGATTAATCTGTGTACCATCTGCAATGCAAAATCAGGAAAATGCTCAGAAAACTGCGGGTTTTGTCCGCAGTCCGCATTCCATCAGACTCAAATCGAAAATTACGGACTTCTCGGAAAGGAAGAGCTTACCCAGATCCCAAAACGCCTTTCCGGTAGCCATGTGAACCGGTATTCGGTTGTGACAAGCGGAAGGGGATTGAGTTCAGATGAAGTGGATCTGGTGGCCCAGGCATTTTTAAGCCTTGAAGGAAAAAGACTTTCCTATTGTGCTTCTTTAGGGATCATTCAAGATCAAGATTTTGATGTCCTGAAAAATGCCGGGGTCACTCGGTATCATCATAATCTTGAAACTGCGGAAAGCCATTTTAAAAAAATATGCACCACCCACACCTTCAAGGACCGGATTGACAACATTAAACGCGCCCAGAAAGCCGGATTCGAGATCTGTTCCGGCGGGATATTCGGAATCGGTGAAACCAATAGTCAAATACTGGAGCTGGCCCTTGAATTAAAGCGTCTGGATATTGATGCCGTGCCCCTAAATTTTTTATCTCCAATTCCAGGGACACCTATGGAAGGCCTTTCCAAGCTAACGCCGTTAAAATGCCTGAAAATAATCGCTTTGTTTCGGTATGTGCTGCCGGAAAAGGATATTATTATCTGTGGTGGGCGGCAATTGAATCTAAAGCAACTTGTGCCTTTCATGTTTCATGCAGGCGCCAACGGAATCATGACCGGAAATTATCTAACAACACAGGGGGCAAGTCTTGAAGATGACATAGAGATGATCATACAGCTTGGTTTTGAGGCACTTGTTTGATTTCTAGTAAAGCTAGCAAAAGGATCAAGCCTGCTCTTGATTTTTTTTCCAAAGACTATGCTTTCATTATGTCCGCGCAAAGTAAGCAAAAATGATTTGTTTTATGATTTCAGCGGGATGAGATGTTTATAAGAGATTGAGGAAACTCGGAGGTGGTCTCTTCTAATCCCTAGGCCGCAGGTTCGAATCCTGTCAGGCGCGTCATAGATATCCAGGCTCTTGGGGTTTTTCCCTAAGAGCTTTTTTATTTGGTTTTGTGTATGTCGTATCCGGGTGAAGATTTAATCGGAGTGAGGCGTTCTCTATAAGCTAGGCGCCGCGATAGGCCTTGGCAAGACCTCCTCCGGCGGTTTCCCGATAAAGGGAGGGCAGGGCCTGGCCGGTCTCTTTCATTACCGCCACCACATCATCGAAGCTGATTTTATGAACTCCGTCGGATAAGAGGGCAAAATGGCAGCAGCTCAATGCCCGGGTTGCCGCATGGGCGTTTCGTTCAATGCAGGGAATCTGAACCAGTCCCCCAACCGGATCGCAGGTCAGACCCAGGTGATGCTCCAATCCCATTTCAGCCGCATATTCGATCTGGCGGATGGAGCCGCCCATGAGCTGGGCCGCTGCAGCCGCTGCCATGGCGCAGCCCGTTCCCACTTCTCCCTGGCACCCGACTTCCGCCCCGGAGATGGAGGCGTTGAATTTGACCACGTTCCCCACCAGACCTGCCGTGGCAAGTGCCTTGACAATATCCTCCCGGGACGGTTTCAATGTATGGAAGAGATGGTACAGAACAGCCGGAAGAACCCCGCAGGCCCCGCAGGTCGGTGCGGTTACGATGGTCCCTTTGGTGGCATTCTCTTCTGCTACGGCATAGGCATAGGCCGCGATGAGGCCGTTGGTTCTAAAATCGCTTCTCAGCATTCTGGATTTGGCAAAGAGGGACTTTGCTTTCCGGGAGAGCCCCAGTCCGCCGGGAATGATTCCCTCCTGTTCCAACCCCCGTTCCAGGGAGCCTTTCATGGTATCCCAGACCTCTTCCAAAAAATCCCGGATCTCGGGACCTTCGCACTGGTCCACATACCCCCAGAAAGAGTTCCCGCTTTTTTGAAAGTGAAGGAGCAGTCCCTCCATGGTGGTAAGCGGATAACTGACACGGGATGAGTTAAGTTCCGTCTCATCCGACGACATGAGCGCTCCTCCGCCGATACTGTAGACCTCCCAGTGCCCGCACCGTTCTCCATGGGAATCAAAGGCGTCAAACTGCATCCCGTTGGGATGAAGGGGAAGGGTTTCATCCTCTTTCCAGACAATCTCCAGCGGCCGGGAACCCATGACCTCTTCAATGGCCTTGTCCGTCAAATGACCTTTACCCGTAGCCGCTAAACTTGAAAATAGAGTCACCCGATAGCGGGCAGCCCCGGGATATTTTTTTAAAAAGCGACGGGCGGCCCTGTTTGGCGCCATGGTATGGCTGCTTGAGGGACCGACTCCCATGCGATATATTTTTTTTATGGATTCCACGGATTTCCTTGCTCCATCTCCACAGATCCTGTCTTTGATCTGCATCTGGTGTTGGTTTACGGGTATTCCAGACACGAAACTGGATATGTTATTATGGCGACGTAAATTTCCTATAATTTAAAATTTACGACAATAAACTATGTATTTTATAAAAATATTATACAATTTTTTATTTAAACATCATTTTTAGAAAAGCACATTCTCAATAAACTGTCAAGTCTTCTTAAGAGACCGTCAAAGGGAATCTGATGAAGAAATAAGAAACTTCAGACTCATATCCGGCAGGAAATTATGAAGGCCTGCACCTGCCTCTGTCAACGCAGGTGAAATCATTATTTTTTTAACATCTTCTTTATATTCCTGGCGTTCAGCCATGGATCCGAGTCAGGTCCGGGAGGCCCGGGGATTTGAACTTTGAGAAATCAGCCCTATCTTAATTGGATATGGATATAATTTGGCGACTTTACTTATTCAGGGGAGGTGTGTGGTATGGGGAAAAAACTTCGTGCCTGCAAAACATGTGGGAAAAAACTTGAAGGAAAAGGCCATCTGTGCAATCCTTCTGAAGTCACAGAGGCATATGTCTGTCAGGATTGCGGCGCTTCGTCAACCGATGCCAGGCATATCTGCAAACCCAAACTTCAGAATTTGAAATATGTGTGCAAAAAATGCGGCCGCTTGTCTGTAAAATCAAACCGGCTGTGCAAACCCCGGGAAATTGAATAATTTGATTGTTTGCTAAGCTGTATGACCCGGGCTTCCGTTCTTTGAGCGAATCATTTTTTCCCGGAGATCAGGGAAAATTTTAAATCCACTTGTTGATAGACCAAAGATTTTTTTAAAAATCATTTGACTTGCTGTAAACGTTTGCAGTAAGTTCAAAAAAAAGGGGGATTGACATGGGAAATCCGGCACCGACAATTAAAGATATCGCCTTAAAGGCAGGAGTGTCCTACTCCACGGTCTCCCGTGCCATTAACGGCAAAAAAGGGGTCAAACCCGAAGTCCGGGAAACAGTATTGAAAATCGCAAATGAAATCAACTATTTCCCCCATTCTTCGGCCAAGGCCCTGGTGCAGAAGCGTGTAGGCGTTATCGGTGTCATTATCCCAAGGACCAGTGAATTTGCCTTTCAAAATCCCTTCTACTCCCGCATCCTTTTGGGGCTGAGTTCCGTGGCCAATGAGTACCAATATCAGTTGATGCTCTCCATCAACAACCAGGTGGATGTGGCCTCTCTCTATTACCGGCGCCAGGTGGACGGCATCGTCGTTATTGCCAACCGGATTCATGACAAAAAGCTTATCAAGACATACGAGGACGGCATTCCCGTAGTTGCCGTCCCCGGATTTCCGGCCGATTCAGGTGTCGGCATTCCAAGTGTGAATTCCGAGAATGCAAAGAGTATGTACCGTGCTGTCAGGTATCTTATGGGATTGGGACACCGGAGGATCGGTTTTATCATGGGGAAGATGGATTCCTGGTATTCCATAGAAAGACTCTCGGCCTTTAAACAGGCATTTGCTGACAAGGGAATTTTCTGCGATGAAAACCTGATAAGGGAAAGTGATTTTTCCAAAACCGCCGGATTCAGGATCATGGGTGAACTGCTCGACCTTGCCCAGCCGCCCACAAGTGTTATCTGCATGAACGACTCCATCACCCCAGGTGCCCTGCACCAGATCCACAGCAGAAAACTCAGCATCCCCGATGATATTTCCATCCTCGCCATCGGGTGTTCAGATATGTACGAATTGTTTCATCCGCCGCTGACCACCATAAAAACACCTGTAATTGATATCGGGAAAAAAGCGGCAGCCATGCTGATTAAGACCATTGAAAACGGAGATCCTGTTGAGAGGCACCATGTTCTTGATTCAGATCTCATCATCAGAGAATCAACCGGGGAACTGCCCCGGAAGGAGACGGTCTGAAGCCGGCCATTTCCTGAAGAATAACGGTTTTGTTATTGAATTAACCTGTATTATTTTTTTTGCATTTTTATTGCAAACGTTTGCAATATGATAACCGAACAAGGAGCAGCCTGAATGAATCAGAATCCCATACCAGACAACAAAGTCATCATCACGGTGGCCCAGACCGGAGCCATCACCAATAAAAAGTTGAACCCCAATGTCCCTGAACAGCCTGGAGAAATCGCCGAATCCGCACTAGACTGTTACAATGAAGGTGCGGCCATCTGTCATATCCACGCCCGGGATCCCCAGGGCGAAAACACTTCGGACATTGATATTTTCAACGAAATCCACGGCAGGATAAAAGAGGCCTGTCCCATCATTATCCAGGACAGTACCGGCGGAGGGCCCAATCTTACCCAGGAAGAGCGGATCCATTGTCTCCAGGCCGGTCCGGAAATGGCCTCTTTGAACATGGGAACCCTGATGCGGGTATCCGGGCCCTACAAGGGAATTGCCTGGTCCAATATGCCTGACGAGATTGACTATTACGTAGATGAAATGAACAAAGGGGGCATCAAGCCTGAAATGGAGATCTACAACCATGCCATGCTTCAGGACGTCCGCCGCCTCATCAAGGACGGACGCATCAAAAAGCCCTATTGCATCAATATCGTCCTCGGCATGCGGTACCAGGGCGCAGAGCCGGCCACGGCCGAGACCTTGACCTCCATTGTACGGCAGCTGCCGGAAAGCAGTATTTTCAACTGCACCAATGTGGGATCTGCCCAAACCCGGATGGGAACCCTGGGGATGATACTGGGGGGAGGGGTACGTGTGGGCCTGGAAGACAATATCTATTATAGAAAAGGGGAACTGGTCTCTTCCAATGCCCAATTGGTTGCCCGGATCGTTCGGATTGCAAGGGAACTGGGTAAAGAGCCTGCAACACCGGACGAGGCAAGGGAATACCTGGGACTTTCCCCACAGAATCGATAGAAACCAAAAGGAGTTTGTTTTCATGGGATCCAATGTCATAGAAAATATTGCAATTATCGGATTGGGAACAATGGGACCGGGAATGGCCCTGGAATTTGCCCGGGCCGGACATCATGTGATTGGTTTCGATGTAAACCCCGGGGCAGCTGAGGCAAGCCGGGCAGTCATTGATGCAACCCTTTCCACCCTGGTGGAGGCCGGACACATGCCCGAAAAGGAAACCGGTTCTGTGAAAGAGCGGATCCGCTATACGGATTCCATTGAATCCGCCGTTGAAAATGCCGGGGTCGTGGTGGAAGCGGTCAGTGAAAATTCCACTGTTAAACAATCCGTATTTGAAAAAATCGATGCCCATGCCCCTGAAGAATGCCTGGTGTGGAGCAATACCTCCACCTTGAATATCTTTGAGATGATGCCTGAAAAAAGGCTTGACCGAACCCTTATCGCACACTGGTTTGCCCCGCCCCACATCATTCCCCTTGTGGAGGTGGTAAAAGGGGGGCAGACCTCCCGGGAAACCCTTGATCTTACCCTTTCTCTGTTAAGGGGGATGAACAAGCGCCCCATTGTCATTGAAAAGTATGTTCCCGGTTTTATCATCAACCGCATTCTAAGAAACCTTGGCCGGGAGGCTTTTTTTCTTCTGGACAACGGTTACATCAGCAAAGAAGACCTGGATCTTGCGATAAAGGCCAGTATTGCCCCGAGGATGATGGTCCTGGGGTTGATCCAACGCTATGATTTTACCGGCCTGGATCTGAGTGCCAGAAACCTTCTGGATGAAAATTTCTTTGATCCCCCGGTGGATAACAGGCCGGCATCCCTTCAGAAGAATATCGATGCGGGGAATCTGGGAGTGAAATCCGGCCGCGGCTTTTACGATTACACCGGCCGAAATCTGGTCGATATTCTAAACGACCGGGATAAATATTTGCTCAAAGTGATGGATAATCTGCAGTTCTGTCTTGAAAAAGACCGGCTCGTATAACGTCAGTTTAACTCTAACAAGGAGGTACAAGTCATGAAGTCAAGAAGTGCACTATTGTCAATGGGGATCGTCTTGTTTGCGGCGGTATTGTTCAGCATTCAGGCCTGGGCCGGAGGTTATCCGGAAAAACCGATCAATCTCTACATCCCGTATTCCGGAGGCGGAACCACGGATGTCACTGCCCGGCTTTTGACCAATATCGCCCAAAAAGACTTTGCAACGCCTCTGGTCTGCATCAACAAGCCGGGGGGCGGCTCCGCCCTCATGCATGAGCTGATCGCCAAATCGGATCCTGACGGCTATACCCTGGGTGTCATGGTAACCGCTGCCCTGACCCGGATTCCGTTTCTGCGGGATGTCAATTACGATCCCATGAACGATTTTGAAGCCATCATGCTCTACGGCCTCTACCAGCACGGCCTTTGCGTCAAAGCAGACAGCCCCTGGAAAACCTTTGAAGAGTTCATTGCATATGCCAAGGAAAATCCCAACAAGGTAACCTATTCAACGGCCGGGACCGGTTCCGGCCAGCATCTGGTCATGGAGTATCTTGCTGCAAAGGAAGGCATCAAGTGGACCCATATCCCGTATAAGGGTGGAGTGAATGCCGTGACCGCCTGTCTTGGCGGCCATGTTACCGCCACATCCCAGGCAACCGAATGGAAATCCTATGTCCAGGCAGGTCAGCTGAGACTTCTTGCCGTATACGGTGTCAAACGGATTGCCAGTTTTCCCGATGTCAGAACCCTTAAGGAGATCGGATATGACTATGCATTGGTTTCCGGTATGGGGATTATTGGGCCGAAGAACCTGCCGGATGACGTGGTCAAAAAAGTCGGGGATGCCTTTGGATCCGCCTGCCAGGATAAGGGGTTTCTCAAACAATTCAAAAAAATGGACCTGCTTCCCTACTACCTGAATCAAAAGGAGCTTGCCGATTTCCTCAAGGAGGATTATGCATTTAAAAAGGACCTGATCCAACGGATCGGTTTGGGAAAAAAGTAAACACACCAACCCTCCTGCAGGAGTGCTATGCTCCTGCAGGATAAAAGGAAATTCAAGATTATGTCCAGATTGAGAAATGACGTCATCTCCGGTCTGATTCTATTGGTATTTGCCCTGGCCCTTCATCTCTTTATCATTCCGGCCCAGGTGGATTCCATGAATGAAGGCCCCATTGCCTTATCCCCCAGCCTTTTCTGCCATATTACGGCATTTCTGCTGCTTCTTCTTTCCGTCGGTCTGGTGGTTTCCGGTTTAAAGGATAAAAAGGCCCGCACGGCAAGGGACATGTCCCAAATAGCCTATACTGTCGGCAGAGGGGCAACGGCCATACTCTTTTCCGTTTTATATATCATGGCAATGGAGATCCTGGGGTATTTTACCAGTACGATTTTGTTCATGGGATTATTTCTCTGGTTCTCCGGGGTCCGGTCCTGGAAGGGAGGAGTACTGTTTCTATCGGCGATCATCCCCTTTATCTACCTGCTGTTTGTCAAGGCGCTGAATGTTATTCTTCCGTCAGGACTGATCATATGAGGGCTTGGGGTTTACTTTTAAATGAGGTGGTGTACAAACGCGGATTTAATCCGGGGCCGTCATCACAGGGAATTTAATCATGGATACGTTTATAACTTCATTTGGTCTTTTTTTCCAGCTGCCTGTATTTATGGCCACTTTTTTTGGTGTGGCCCTGGGCATCGTTCTGGGATCGATTCCCGGTCTGACGGCAACCATGGCCATTGCCCTGATTGTACCGATGACCTTTTCCCTTCCCCCCATTGTTTCCATCGGCATGCTGATGGGGGCCTATAAAGGAGGGTGTTTCGGCGGGTCGATCCCGGCCATTCTTCTCAATACCCCGGGAACCCCGGCAGCGGCGGCCACGAGCCTTGACGGACATCAGCTTGCCAAAAAGGGAAAGGGATTCAAAGCATTGAGAGTGGCCCTTTTTTCATCCGTACTTGCCGACAGTTTCAGTGATCTTGTTTTGATCCTGGTGGCGCCTCCCCTTGCGCTCATCGCTCTTAAAATGGGGCCCCCTGAAATGACGGGCCTGGTGATCTTTTCCCTGCTCATCATTACAGCTGTCGCCGGAGATTCCATGATCAAGGGATTGATTGCAGGTGTTCTGGGACTTCTGGTGGGAACCGTGGGCCTTGATCCCATCATGGCAACCCGGAGGTTCGGCTTTGATCTGACCCAGCTGGATGAGGGAATTTCCCTGATGCCCATGCTCATCGGCTTGTTTGCCCTTTCGGAATTTTTCATTGCCACGGAGTCCATACGCAAGAAAAAGGAAGTTCATCTTTATAAGATCTCCACCGACCCAAAGGAGGCCAGGCTGACAAAGGATGAAAAAGTTGCCTGCGGAAAAATCATCGGTATGGCATCCTGTATCGGAACCCTTCTCGGGGCAATTCCCGGCATCGGCCCTTCCATTGCAGCATTTGCAAGCTATGCCCAGGCACAGAAAATATCCAAAAAACCCGAAGAATTCGGCCATGGTTCAATAGAAGGGGTGGCAGCTGCCGAAGCCGGCAACAATGCCGTGGCCGGGGCAAACTTGATACCGCTTCTGACCCTTGGAATCCCCGGAGATGTAGGCGCTGCCCTATTGCTGGGGGCGTTTATGATACAGGGCCTGCACCCGGGGCCGTTGTTGTTCAAAGACAACCTGGATATTATCTATGCGATTTTCATGGCATTGCTTATGGCCAACCTGTTTAATTTTCTCATCGGCAGGCATTATATTAAGATCGCAAGCAAGGTTGCCAACGTACCCAAGCAGTATATCTTCCCGGCGGTACTTGCCTTTTGCCTGGTGGGATCCTACGGGTTCAACCAGAATATGTTTGACGTGTGGATGGCCCTGTTTTTCGGGGGACTTGGATATATCCTGAGAAAAAACGGTTTTCCGGTAGCCCCCCTGCTGATTGCATTTATACTGGAGCCCATTTTGGAAAGCTCATTCCGGCAGAGTCTGCTGATCTCCCAGGGATCTGTTTCCATTTTCTTTACCCATCCCATCTCCTGCGTTTTCCTGGTCATTTCAGTTATCGGCGTCTGGTTTACCGTCAGGAGCCGGAAGAAACAAAAAAAAATAATTCAGAAAGATTAAATAGGTGTGGACATGGCAGAGCGTGTTTTAATTACAGGAGCGGTTCGGACGCCCATTGGAAAATATATCGGCAGCCTGAAAGAGGTTGAGGCTTACAAACTAGGGGCAATTGTCCTCAATGAGGCGGTTGCCCGGTCCAAAATCACTCCCCAGAAAGTCGATGAGGTGATTTTCGGCCAGGCCTATCAGAATGGTGAAAGTGTGAATGTGGCCAGGATGTCTCTCCTGGCGGCCGGCTGGCCTGTGGAAATTCCCGGTATTACGCTGGACCGCCGCTGCCTTTCCGGCCTGGATTCCATTTTTACCGGCCTTGTAAAGATCCAGAGCGGGTATGCGGATGTGGTTGCCGCAGGCGGCGTGGAATCCATGAGCCGGACGGAATTCTATATTCCGGGGGAATTCATGAAGTGGGGGATGGGAGGCAAGAAAGATCCCAAATGGGGGCTGATGCCCCGGGGCCATGGTGCGCTTCCCATGTGGGGACTGCCCTTTTTTGACAGGATCCAGCGGGCAAGAGTGATGTCCCAGCCCATAGAGCGTTTCGGAGAATTAAACTCCATGATGAGCTGGGCGGAGGCTGCTGCCCGGCAGGAAAAAATTTCAAGGCAGGATGCCGATGAATGGGCCGTGAGAAGCCATAGGAGGGCCGTTGCGGCAATGGACCAGGGCCGGTTCGATGGGGAGATCATTGCCGTTCCCACGCCGGTCCGGAAAAACAAGGATCTGGTTTTTGAAAAAGATGAGACCCCCCGACCGGACATCTCTTTGGAAAAACTGGCCGGTCTTTCAACGGTTTATGAAGACGGGATCTGCACAGCCGGCAATTCATCCACAGAGAACGACGGTGCCGCGGCCGTTGTCATCATGTCGGAAAAAAACGCTGCAGACTTAAATGCAGAGCCCCTGGCCGAGCTCATCTCCTTTGGCCTGGCCGCATCAGATCCCAGACTGACCTATCCGGCAGTTCCGGCTGCAGTGGACAAGGCCCTGAAAAAGGCCGGCCTTACACTGGATGACATGGACCTTATAGAAATTCAGGAAGCCTTTGCCGCACAGGTCCTGGCGGATACGAAGATGATGAATCTGAAGGAATCTGATCTTGAGGCCAAGGTCAATGTGAACGGGTCGGGCATTTCACTGGGGCACCCCATTGCTGCCACCGGAACCATGCGCCTGGTAACCCTTGTTCATGAAATGAAAAGGCAACAGGCAGAATACGGCCTTGTTGCGATCTGCGGGGGCGGCGGCCAGGGGATTGCCGCCGTTGTTAAGGTGTAAGTCACCTTTTAACCGATTTTTCTCCCAAAAATTGAAGGGCATCTCCAATTAGAGATGGCTGGAGAAAAAGGGGTAGTAATTTTGCAAAATATTCGTAAAACTTGATGCCCTTTATTCAAGGAGGGGTTGGGATTTCGGCGTCAAAAATGAGCCCGGTTCCGATTCCAACCCGTGTGTTCGAATCTTACCGGACGGGTTGCCGATATAAAGGCCCTGGGCCTTATCTAAAGAGATCTTTTGATCTTGTACTCATTTTTATATAACCCAGATTATATAATTCTCAACTTGACAAATCCGCGTTTTCAAGCCAAATTAGAGGCACTTTTATATTTGACGACAGCCCTGACTTCCCTTTCAGATAATTGTATATTGGAAAAGACTGCGATTTTTGAGAATTTTTATGAAATTTTGGTTTATTATCAGTTTTATTATCACTGTTTTTTCCCTGTCTGCCGGTCAGGCCGGGGCCGATGAGATAAGCGTGCTCACAACCACCTGGCTCCCCTTTGCATATGAAGAAAAAGGGGAAGCCAGAGGCTTGAGTTCAGAGATCGTAAGAGCCGCCCTGGATAGAGCGGAAATAATTGCCGATATAGAATTCAACTCATGGAACCGGGCGATAATAACGGCCAAAGCCCGGAAAAATATTTTGATTTACCCCCTGATGCGCATCAAGGAAAGGGAAGGGGATTTCATCTGGGTTGCCCCGATCTTTAATGCCAAACTATCCCTGTTTAAATTGAAAACGCGCAAAGACATCACAGTCAAGACCCTGGAAGATGCAAAAAAATATAGTATCGGGGTTCTCAAGGGGGCGGCAATGCATCAATACCTTCTCTCCAAGGGATTTGAGGATGACAAACAGCTTCAGATTTTTTATTCCAACAGAAAAAGCATCGAACTGCTCTTCAGGGAGCGCCTTGATTTGACGGCGGAGAATCCCCTGGTTTTCAGCTATGAGGTAAAACAATTAAATCTGTCCAAAACCGATCCGGTCCCATTCTCCATGGACAAGGTGGAAGAATTGCTTCCCCTAATTGAAAGCAAGGCTTACATGGCCTTTGGCAAGGGAAGTTCCCAGGAATATGTCCTTCGTCTCCAGACCGCAATAAAGGATTTGGAAGCCGACGGAACCATCGGGACGATTTTTGCCAAGTACAGGTGATAAAAACCTCCTTATCACGATCCCCCATTTTTATCTCGTTTCCATTTAAGGCGTCAGACCCCGGTTTATGACTAAAGGCCACCTCTAATAATTGCCTTTTGGCCCGATTTCTGCGTTGCAGGAAAATTTTAATCCTCGAAATATTCAATATATTCCTCCGGCTAAAATTTTCCTGCGCCTTGAACTCAAACCAAAATTCTAATTATTCGAGATAACCTAAATTTAAAAAGGATTGGATTTCCCTCTTTTTAAGGGCCCTGGTCCTGAAATTTCGCAGTCAATCAGTTGACTATTGGCCGTTGACCTTCTAAAGTACCAGGACATGCCCGTAACCCGGCGATAAGGAGTCCGCCTGAATTCAACGAGGGAATCCGGAGAGGAGAACCCAATGCCCAAAGACTACAGAGTAAAAACAGCTGATTTGACCCGATCCTGCAGTAAAGATCCCTTTGATTTTGCGACCACTGCCGACCTGGAACCTTTGGACAGTGTCATCGGTCAGCGCCGGGGAGTGGAGGCCATTGATTTCGGGCTGAACATGAAAGATCCCGGATACCATATCTTCATTACCGGGGAAGAGGGAACGGGCAAGTCAACCATCATCAAAGAGATCCTGGCCGCCCATGCCAAAGACCGGGATACGCCCGGGGACCTTTGCCTGGTCAATAACTTTGATGACGAGTACTGCCCCATGCCCATGGAAATGCCCACGGGATCCGCTGTTTTTTTTTCCCGCCGCATGGCCCAGTTCATCGAGACCCTGAAGGTCAAACTTCCCCAGGTCTTTGATGATAAAGTCTTTCAGGAGAAACAGGACAAAATCAAACAAGAGGCTGCCCAAAATAACCAGGATTTTCTTTCCCCGGTGGAAGAGGCTGCGGCAAAGCTTGGCATCGGCATCGTGAAGACGGAACAGGGGGTTCAGGCGGTTCCCCTGAAGGATGGCCGGCCAATGAGCCAGGAGGAATTCCAGGAGGTTGAGCCGGACCGCAAAAAAATTCTGGAACAGGGCCTGGTCCGGGTGGGCCGGCAGGTGAATGAGACCCTCAAAAAGATTCAGTCCCGGGCCCAGGAGATGCAGGAACAATTGGAGGACTTGGCCGCAGCAATGGCCGGGGACCTGTTCTCAGAGGAGATGGACCTTACCTTTGTCGATTTTAAAAACTGGCCCCAGGTCCGTGATTTTCTCGGGAAGGTCAAAAAAGACATGGAGGAAAACATCACCCTGCTGCTCCACGCCGCACTGCCCCGGAAGAAAAAAGACCCCCGGGCAGCAGCCGGGGCAAAATTTCTGGAAACAAGATACCAGGTCAACGTGCTGGTGGACCGGCGCGGGGAAAAAGGGGCGCCCATCGTTTTTGAATCCAACCCCGGCTTTCAGAATCTCTTCGGCAAGATCGAAAAATTGCCGGCCCGGGGGGGAGAGGTTACGGATTTCTCCATGGTGCAGGCCGGTTCTATTCTCCAGGCGGACAAGGGCTACCTGGTCCTTGAAATCGAGCCCCTGCTGCGGAATCCAATGGTGTGGGAAACCCTGAAAAACACATTGCAGAACCGCAGGCTGTGCATCCAGGATCCGCCGGACCAGGCCGGATTCTACATGGCATCTTTGAAGCCCGGCCCCATCCCCCTTCAGGTCAAAGTGATCCTTTTGGGCGGGTACAACACCTTCCATGCTCTCCAGGGAGCAGACCCGAAATTCAACAAGATCTTCAAGGTCCGGGCGGATTTTGATCATGAGGTGGAGTTGAGCCGTGAAACCCTGAAGGAGTATGCGCGTTTCATTGCCAGGGTCTGTAAAAAAGAAAAGATGCTCCCCTTTTCCCCGGGAGGGGTAGGGGGAGTGGTGGAGCAGGGCGCCCGCATGACAGAGGATAAAAATAAATTGTCCCTGCGCTTCGGCAGGGTCCTGGACCTGCTCAAGGAGGCGGACTACTGGGCCCGAAGGGAACAGGCCGGCCAGGTGGATGAGAAGCATGTGGCCCGGGCCGTCAACGAGTACCGGTTCCGCCATAATCTTTACGAAGAAAAAGTCCAGGAACGGTATGACGATCAATCCATTCTTCTGGATGTCACAGGAGAGGTGGTGGGACAGGTCAATGCCCTGGCCGTTTATCAGATCGGGGAGATTGCATTTGGCCGGCCGACCCGGATCACGGCGGAATCCTATATGGGCAAACCCGGTATCGTCAATGTGGAACATGAGGCCGAGCTTTCCGGCCAGACCCATGACAAGGGGGTGATGATCATTGCCGGGTACCTGGGCAGGGTCTTTGCCCAGAACCATCCTTTGAGCGTATCCCTGAGCATCACCTTTGAGCAGAGCTACAGCGGCATAGACGGAGACAGCGCCTCCTCCACGGAATTGTATGCGGTATTGTCCAGCCTTTCCGGATATCCCATCCGTCAGTCCGTGGCTGTGACCGGCTCCGTGAACCAGAAAGGGGAGATCCAGGCCATCGGCGGGGTAAACGAGAAGATTGAGGGATTTTTTGACGTCTGCCTTAAAAAAGGACTATCCGGAGACCAGGGGGTGATGATCCCCCTGTCCAATGTGAAAAACCTCCTGCTCAGAAAGGAGGTGGTAAAGGCGGTTGAGTCCGGCATGTTCCATATCTACAGGGTATCCACCATCGAGCAGGGCATAGAGGTTCTGACCGGAATCCCGGCCGGAAAGGCGGACAAAAATTTTAATTTCCCTGAAAAGAGCCTGTTCGGGGCGGTGCAGGCCAAGTTGAAAAAATTTCATGACCGTTCGGTCTGCTGCACCGGTTGAGGTCTTAAAATGAAGGGAATGAAAACAGACGGGGAACAAGTCAAAAAACTGGGGACATTCTCCGGGGTATTTACCCCCAGTGTTCTGACCATACTGGGCATTATCCTTTTCCGGCGCCACGGATTCGTGGTGGGCAGTTCAGGGCTTGGAACCGCCCTGGGGATCATCTGCATCGCCAACCTTATCTCCGTGCTCACCAGTTTCTCCCTGGCCGCCATTGCCACCAACATGAAGGTCAAGGGCGGGGGGGACTACTATCTGATATCCAGGACCCTGGGAAAGGAATTCGGCGGCGCCATCGGCCTTGTTCTCTTCCTGGCCCAGTCGGTTTCCATCGGGTTTTACTGCATCGGTTTCGGCGAAGCTGCAGAGGGGATCCTCCATCCCATGGGATGGATGCTCTCTTCCAGGATAATCGCCTTTGCCGCCCTGGGATTCCTATTTGTTCTGGCCTGGGTGGGGGCGGACCTTGCCACCAAGTTTCAATATATTGTCATGGCCCTCCTGGTTCTTGCCTTGACCTCTTTTTACGTGGGGGGGCTTCAGCACTGGGATTCTTCTCTCCTGGCCGGAAACTGGACAAAAGATCATCCGTCCATGGGTTTCTGGGCCCTTTTTGCCATTTTTTTTCCGGCGGTTACGGGATTCACCCAGGGGGTCAGCATGTCCGGCGATCTTGAAGATTCGGGCAAGAGCCTTCCCCTGGGCACCTTTTCGGCCGTGGCCATCTCCATACTGGTCTATGCCTCCACCGCCGTAGTCCTGGCCGCATCCAATTCCCTTGACAGCCTGGTCAGCGATTACAATACCATGAACAAGACCGCAGTCCTGGGATTTCTCATCGACGCAGGGGTCATCGCCGCCACCCTGTCTTCGGCAATGGCCTCTTTCCTGGGTGCGCCCAGAATCCTTCAATCCCTTTCCGGTGATAAGATATTTAAAATCTTAAATCCTTTTTCCAAGGGGGCCGGACCCGGGAACAATCCCAGAAGGGGCGTGCTCTTTTCCCTGTTTCTGGCGGTCGCTGTCATCTCCCTGGGACAGCTGGACCTGATCGCCGGGATCGTTTCCATGTTTTTTCTCATCTCCTACGGGCTGCTCAACTATGCCACCTATTTTGAGGCCTCCACCCTGAGCCCCTCCTTCCGGCCGCGGTTCAAATGGTATCACCGGTACTTCAGCATGGCCGGGTTCCTGGCCTGCCTTTTCGTGATGATGGCCATTGACATGAAAACCGGCATCGCGTCCTCGGCCGTACTTTTCGCCGTCTATCAATACCTGCGCCGGGTCCACGGCCCGGTCCGGTGGGCAGACAGCCGAAGATCCCATTATCTCCAGCAGGTAAGGTCCGGCCTTTTGAATGCCTCGGAAGATGTGGAGCATCCCAGGGAGTGGCGGCCCTATGTGCTGATCTTTTCCAATGACACAGACACATTGTCCGGGCTTCTTCGGTTTTCAAGCCTGATCGAAGGCGGCTCCGGGATTACCACCGCGGTCAGGCTGGTCCGGGGAAAAGGATACCGGGCCATGAAACTGAAACAGATTGCCCAGGATCAAATGACCCGGGAGATCCAGGAGGGAGAGTTCCGGGCCTTTCCCCTGGTCGTGGCCGGGATGGACCTGGACTCTGCGGCAAACACCCTGTTCCAGTCCTATGGGCTGGGGCCGGTAAAGGCGAATACCGTTCTCTTTTCCTGGCAGGATTTCAATAAAATTCCGGATAAGGTTCTGCCCGACCTGAAAAAATATCTGAAACCGGCTGTCCGGGCCCGGTGCAATACCCTGATCCTCAACGCCAAACCATTGGTTCCAGCCCCGGAGAAACCCGGGGAGGAAAAAATCAGGAGAATCGATGTCTGGTGGAACGGGGATGATACCGGCCGTCTCATGCTCTTGCTGGCCTACCTGGCAACCCGTTCCCGGAAGGCAGACTCGGCTTCCATCCATCTCATGGCAATTAATTATGACCGGGATAACCAGGAGATCAGAGAAGAACTCCAGGAGATTCTGGAGGATTTCAGGATCGAGGCCGAACCCTCCATCATCCTGGGTCTGGACCGGGAGACCCTTTTGGCAAATTCAAAAGAGGCGGATCTGGTATTCCTGCCCTATACATTGGAAAAGGATCTTCCCATGATTTTTTCCAAATATGAGCCGGAAACCGTTCTGCCGGATCTTGCCACCACGGCAATGGTGATGGCGGCCATTCCAATGGATCTGGATGCCGCCCCTGAAGAGGGGAGAATCGGGGAACTTGCCGCTGTATACGATGAGCTTGAACATGCCGTGGCCCGGGCCTCTGCCGCAGAAAAAGAGGCTGTGAGGGCGGCAGAGGAGGCCCAGACCCGGTTGGAGGCCATGGAAAAAGAACAGGAGAGCGGCGGGGAAAGGGAGGAAAAACTCATTGAGGCCATAAAGCAGAGGGCCAGACAGGCAAGGCAAAAGGCCCAGAAGGAAAAGGCCAAGCTCGAAAAAGCCTCCCAAAAGGCCCTGGAAAAGGGGATTGAAAAGGATATCCGGGACAAATTGGTAATTGAGCCTTCCGGGAAAAAGGATGATCTTTAAGAGGGGGCGAAACAGCTCCGGTCCGGCAGGCCCCGACCACGGTGAATTCCCTGAATCCGGTCAGGGGAGCGGGATCTTTTCATTTTTCCAAAGGGAGAAAATCGCCGCTGTCCTGGCAGAGCAGGGCAGGGGAAGAACCTTTATTCTGGTTCTCGCCACCCTGGTCATGGCCGGATTTGCCTTTCAGACACGGCTGGATAATTCAGGGGTCTCCTTTGGCACCGGAGACGCCGAATCTGCCAGGGCCCACCAGGCTTTTGTCCGGACCTTTGGAATAGACGATTATCTTCTTCTGGCCGTTGCCCACGGAATGGAGATCCCAGACCCGGATCTCCGAAAAAGAATAAAAAAGATCCGGGAAAGCATTACCGGTCTGGACGGAATCCTTGAGGTGACAGACCTGGAAAAGGCCGCATCTACCGACCTGCCGGGTTTCCCTGAGCTGTCCGGCCCCTGGACGCCATCCGTCATTACCGGGCTGGGTCAGCTCCTTCCCGGGGTGAGCCAGCTGGTTTCCCAGGACATGAAGATCCTGGGGCTGGTGATCCGGATTGATAATGAGAGATTGAACGGATTCAGGCTGGAAAACCGAGTCTCCCGGATAAAGAAAATCATAAGAGAGGCCTTTCCGGGACATCCACCATCCTTTGCCGCAGGCCTCCCGGTCCTCCGGGCCGCTTTTGAACGGTACAATTTGATCAATGCCCTTATCTTCGGGGGGCTGGGCCTGGTATTCGGTACCCTTGTCGCCTTTTACCTTTTCAAGACCCTCTGGGCCTCGGTACTGGTACTCATTTCCTCTCTGATTTCCCTGGTCTGGGTGCTGGGGTTGATGGGCCTTTTGGGGATCCGCATCAATCTGGCCTCGGGCCTCAGCTTCGGCTTTGTTCTCATCGCATCCTGCACCACGGTTTTCCATATCCTTTCCGCGTATCAGGCCAATATAAAAGCCGGGCATGGAAAAAATGCTTTGGCCAGAACATACATCCAGATCCTCAGTCCCTGTTTCATGTGCGCCCTGACCACGGCGGCCGGTTTTTTCAGCCTGTGTATCAGCCCCGTGCCCATGGTCAGGCAGGCCGGCGTTGTCATCGGGCTGGGGGTGATCCTCTCCTTTTGTCTGGCCCTTCCCCTAACCTCCCTGGGCCTTCCCCGGCTGATAAAACAGACCCCGGGTTCCGGCGGGCTGCCGGACCGGCTGGACCGGGCGGCCCGGATACTCAAGCTTCCGGGATTTCATTTCCCCCGGGCAACCCTGGTCCTCGGCCTTGTCTTCTGCCTGGCCATGGCCCTTGGCATTCCCCATATCCGGACAAACCGGCATCTGGCCCTGCCCATGCTCAATCGCACCCCCGAGGCAAAGGAGATGGCCTTTATCCGGGAACACCTGTCCACGGGGTATTCTTTTTCCCTTGTCATGGCGCCAAGGTCCGGGTCCTTTGACTCAAGACAGTTCTGGTATGACCTTCTGGCCTTTGAAAAAAAGATCAGGGAAATGGAGGGGGTGGAGAGCCTCGATTCCGTAACCCCCCTTGTCTTTCGGACCGCCCTGCGGTTTTCCCATGCCGGCATCATGCCGGAACAGATCTATCAACAGATTCGGTCCGGCATGCCGGTCCACGGGATGATCACCCCGTTCCTGGACAAAGATTCCGGGGCCCTGCGTCTTGTGGTCCATATCCGGGACCAGAGTCCGGATCAGATCGAGGCCCTGCTTCAGGAAATCAAAGACCGGGCCGAAAAAAGCCTGGGCCGGCGGGCGGATATCACCCTGGCCGGACAGATGATCTATCTGCGATCCCAGACAACCGGCCTGGTTGCCTCCCAGCTGCGAACCCTTTTCCTGGCCCTGGGGGTGATCACCCTGTTCATGATGGTTCAGCTCCGGTCCCCTGTCCTGGGCCTTTTGAGCCTGGTTCCCAATGTCCTGCCCCTAATGACTGTTTTCGGAGTCATGGGCTGGATGGAGATCGGACTGGATCCCTTGACCATTTTTGCGGCGGTGATCTCCTTTGGATTGTCCGTGGATGATTCCATCCATTATCTCACAGCCTTCAGATATGAGCTGCTCAAAGGGGGGAGGCCTGTTTTGCTCTGCCTGGGCAGGGCCTATGACCGGACGGCCCGGGCCCTGATTTCCACCACTGCCGTGCTCTTTTTTTCATCGGCAGGCCTTGTTTTCTCTTCATTTTCCCATGTGTTTTCCCTGGGCGTCCTGGTGGCTGCTGCATCCCTGGCCGCCCTGGCCGGGGACCTCATGGTCCTGCCGGCCCTTGTACAGAAGACCGGACTGATGTATAAGCATAGGGCAATACCCACGAACTCTAAACAGACAGGATCTTATGATTAATTTTTTCAATTCCTATTTTATGGAAAAAAACAGATACTGCTTTGATCATGTCTGGGAAATCAATGCAGACCCGGACCGGGTATGGGATGAACTGGTTGCCTTTGAATTGTGGCCTGGCTGGTGGGAAGGGCTGGAAACCATAGAAGATAAGGATTCCGGAAGGCCCCTTGGGAGGGGAAGCCGGATACGATCCACCTGGAAAGGGGCCTTGCCTTACTCCCTGACTTTTGATGCCAGTATTCAAAATTTTATTCCGGGGGCCCGTCTTTCCTTTTTTGTGTCCGGTGATCTGACCGGATACGGGGATTGCCGTTTCAGGCCCTGCAAAGAGGGGACCCGGATCCGGTTCTCCTGGAATGTGGCTCCGAACAAATTATGGATCAAATTAAGCGCGCCCTTTGCCCATTCCATGTTCAGGGAGAACCATGACCAGGTTCTGGCCCAGGCCGTCAAGGGGATTGACAAAATATTCAAACGGACGGAAAAGGATGCTGAAATGCCCCAAGAGGGGTTCAGCCCGGGTTTTTAACTTCAGCCGGAGAGGGAATTGCATGTTACAGAAGATCATCAAAAGGGTTAATAATCTGACGGCAGAGCAACAAAAACAGGTACTGGACTTTCTTCAGAATCTGCCCAACGGAGGGGAAAGAGGGTATCCCCGCAAAAGGACCCGGCTGGGAATTGATATTGCAGGCGGCAACCGGGTGATCCAGTCCGACACCCGTGACATCAGCGCCACCGGAGTGTTCATCAACACCACCGGCCGGCTGGACCCGGCCGGCACGGTTCAGGTGGTATTCTCCCTCCCAAAATATGAAAAACCCTTTAAACTCCAGGGAGAGATCACCCGGATTGAGAAAAACGGAATTGCCATCCGGTTCAGGGAGGTAAGCCCCTATTTCAACCAGATCCTGGATGATGCCATCTGGGGATAATCCTGATCAGCGACCCATTTCCCGGTGGGAGCCGAGATATAAAAAATCGGAAAAAAGGCAGGGCCGGAAACCGGCCCTGCCGTATCAGGAGGGGACGGGTATCACTTATCCCTTCTGGCGGATGCGGGAGAACAGGAGCATCAGGCCCATGGAAAGAAGCACGGAACTTGACGGGATAGGGGTATTCAAAATGGTGCCAAAACCGTTCCATTTGACATGGACAGGGATTGGTACTGATTTCCTGACATGATATCGGCCATTCCCGATGAAAAATTGTAAATCACAAAATTGGTAAATCCGGTCAGGATTCTATCGGTAAAAAGCAGAATGGGGGCTGACCCGGGATACATAAACCCATCTTCCACTAGGATTTCCAGACTGCCGATCTATCCGGAAATGGTCAGGGATGCATCTGTAACCGGAGACAGGTACTCTGTTCCCGATCCAATGAGGTTTGATTCGTCATCGGTGATTGTCCACTCAAAGGTATCTCCCAGGGAGGCCCCTATGGGTCATCGGCGGAATCCAAGCCTGAAACATCGTCTATGGTCCGTGTGGCGGTTGCCTGGAAAGCCGATGACGGCTCTTAAAAATAATTGTGAAAAAAATGTAATGAATCAGTCCTTTTATTACCGATTTTTTGACGGAGATGTTGGAATATTTTGCATTGTGTAAATAATTTCCAGCATAGGGGCATCTGATTACAATTTTCCGGCACCCCAATTTTTATGGAAAGGCCTGCCCGATCTTTTTGGGATTTCAGGGGCGGTCATTGGGAAAATATTTGACAGGGAATGCTTCAAGAGGATAGTGCTAGGCGGATATTGAATACCCGGAGGAGGGCGAATGAATCGACAATTGACGACCTTTGATGATCTTGTTGTGGGGCAGAGGGCATTTGTAAGGAAAACAATCACCGAGGCGGATCTGTCCCATTTCATCGCCATCACAGGAGATGTGAATCCCCTTCACGTGGATGCCGGTTTTGCCGGGCAGACTTTTTTCGGGCAACGCATCGCCCACGGCATGCTGTCCGCCTCCCTGTTTTCCACCCTTGTGGGCATGCACCTGCCCGGAACCGGGGCCATCTACCGGTCCCAGACCCTGGAGTTTTTAAGGCCTGTCTTTATCGGGGATACCCTCTGCGCCTGGTTTGAAATAGAGGCCCTGGATCGAGAAGCCGAGCAAATTGAAATAAAAAGCTGGATTGAAAATCAAAACGGAGAAATCGTGATCCAGGGCCGGACCATGGCGAGTCTGCTTCGGGAGATGATTCCGGGGAAATAGGTTGGCCCGGGTTTAATATTCCAGGCCGGCCTGGGTCTGTGCCGCGCCTTTGAGCATGAATTTGAGATATTTGCGTTCAGCCCGCCTGAAGTCCTTGTACGCGTAATAGTTGATATTTTCCGCAGTTTCAAATTTCCGTCTGTACTTGTTTATGAGTTGCTTTAAACCGGTGTTTTCTTTTTCCATACCGCTGTCCTGCTCCCATAAGTTTTGTGCCGGGCTGCCCCGTCCGGGGCAGCCGGAACCTGTTTTGCTTTTCATAGATGTAAAAGCAAGAACAATGCCGTTTTTTCTATTATGGTAAAGATCCTTATCTGATAGGGGATTCCAGCGGCAGGCCGATTTGAGGATCAATGAACCGGATTGAAGATTGTTACATAAATTATACAAAATCTGACAATTTTTACCCAAAAATTTAAAGAATGCCGGGGCTGCCTGCCCGGTCCAGAGGATCCGGATCAACCCTTTTGGGGACCAATAAGATTATTTTCAAGCCCCTTGAATAATTGGTCCGACCGGTGTACAACATTAAAGACGGCCCGGCATTCAGGACTTTCCCGAATAAAAATGGCGGGGCGTTCACAGGCGATAAGCTTGAATCACTTGTTGAGATGCTGATGCCGGTTTCAGTCCTGCCTGCTTTAACTTCAGATACATGATCCCTGTCAGGTGGTTTGAGAGAAAGACCCATAATTGAACCAAAGGAGGAGGGATGGATCCCAATAAATTCAGAGAATCCCGGGAAGCCATAAACCGGTTGTGCGACAACATCAATCTGCTCATTGACCAGAAGGCCCTGGAGGCCTCAAAAGAGTGCTATGAAGAGGTGAATGAGTGCCTTGATGTTCTCAGACCCCAGGCCGAAGGCAAGATCCAGAAAAGATCCGTAAAAAATCTCGGATCAAAGCTGAGGGTTCTTTCCACCCGGATCAAAAAATTAAAACCCAAAAAAGCGTCTTCCAAACCTGGAAAAGCCAGCCGTATCCTATGGGATGAAAAACGGGTGGCCGGACTTTCAGATCCTTTCCTGAAAAAACTGCTTATCAATATGGGGGATGATCAAGAGGCCCAGGTCTGTTTTGGTACCAGCGGTAAAGGAATCCGGCCCAACTATCAGATCCAGTTTGCTTCAAAGGAAATCATTGCCTTTAACGGATCAAGCCATAAGCAGAATTCAAAGCTGATATCAGGAGATCCCGGAAAATTATCCCCTCCCTTTTCCATGGATGTGATTAAAAAGAGTCTTGGGGCAAAAGGGGATTAGTCCCTGATCACTCTAATGGTCTCCGGACGGATCAGGGACGGGGCTGCAGTTTTTTCACCATGGTGACCTGATTCTTCCGGGGGGAGGCACAGTCAAACTCAAGGGAGTCCATTACCTTTTTCATGATATAGATACCCAGCCCTCCGGGCTGGACCGGATCGATATCCCTGGATTTCATTTTTTCAATATCGCATTTCAGGCCTTCATCCATGATCCGGATGATCAGTTTATCTAATCTGATCTCAAAGATGAATTCAATCTTTCCGGTGGGATCGTTTTTATAGCTGTGCCTGATAATATTGGAGCAGGCCTCATCCACGGCCAGGACAATATTGCGGGAATCCTCCCTGGAGAACTTCATGATCCGGGTGATTTTTTCCGTGGCTCCCCTGACCAGCTTAAGGTACCTGGGATGGGAGAGAACACTCAGGCCTATTAAATCGGCTGCCATTTTAATCTACCCCCATGCTCAAAAGGGTCAGGTCGTCCTTCCTGGCCTCTCCAAGGGTATACCGGTCCACGGCCGCCGGGATGTTTTGAATCAAAAGGTCGGGTGAATCCGGAACCTTTAAAATCTCATTGATAAGACGGTCCATGCCGAACAAATTGCCCTGTCCGTTCCGGGCCTCGGTGATTCCGTCGGTGAACAGGGTGAGAACGGAACCCGGTTCCAGTTCAAGGCTTTCCCGGGTAAAATAGGTATGGGGCAGAATTCCCAGGGGAGGGCCTTTGGCAGCTTCCTTTCCCAGGAAAAGGGCGCTGCCCCGGTCTGAATAGACCGGGCTGGGATGGCCGGCATTGGAGAAGAAAATCTTTTTCCCCGGGATATCCAGCACCATGTATACCAGGGTGACAAACATGCCCCGGTTGCTCCTCTGGCAGAGCAGAGAGTTGATCTGCCCCAGCAGCCGTGCCGGATCATCAAACAACAGACTATTGTACTGGAGGTCACTGATCAGCCGTGCCATGTAAAGGGAGGCTGCGATCCCCTTGCCCGATACATCCCCGAGGACGATGCCCAGCCGGTTCCCGGGCAGATGGAAAAAATGATAAAAATCCCCTCCGATATCCAGGGCAGGCTGGTTCAGGACGGCAAAACGGTATCCCTCAATATGGGGCGGGGCCGCCGGTAGAAAACTCTGCTGGACTTCCCTGGCCAGTTTCAGGTCCCGCTCAAGGGTCTCCCTCTGGATGATGACCTGGTGCATCTGGGCCGTATCAATGGCCACGGCGGCACTCGATCCGATGGTCTCGAGCATTTCAAGCTCTTCATCCGAGAAAAAATAGGGTGGTTTGAGTTTGTTGATCACCTGGATGACGCCCAGGATCCTGCCCCTGATCTTCAGGGGCACGCAGATCATGGTCCGGGTCCGGTATCCTGTTTTCCTGTCATAGTCCGGGGAAAAATTCGGATGCTGGTAAACATCCTTCAGGTTGAGGGGCTGCCGGGTCTCGGCAACGTACCCGGCAATGCCCTGTCCCTTTTTCAGCCGATAGATCTCCCTGATCTCGTCCCCGACCTCGCCCAGGGCCACCTGAAAGACCAGATCCCCGGTTTTTTCGTCCTGGAGAAGCAAACTGGCCGAATCCGCTGAAAATGCCTTTTTGGCGGTTTCCATGACATGGGTCAGAAGCCTGCCGATGGAAAGCTCCGAGTTGATGACATTGGCAATCTCAATACAGGCGGACAGGCGTTCCACCTTTTGGGTGCAGGCATTCAGGTCTTGGGATTGATGGATGAGCATGGTTCTCCAATGATATTCTATCTTGGGTTTCAGGACCTTTAACCGAATTTTTATATGAAAAAGCAATAAAAGTCAAAACCGGCCGGCCGGCATCGGGGGAATCCCATGTAAATGTCCAAGGCAGGCCCCGGGGGCTTCAACTCCGCAGAGGAAGGGATTTGTACGGGCTCGAACCGTCTTTCCACGAAAGGATGGCAACTCGTTTCACTCAAACAGGCCGACCGTTAGCCGTTCCAAGCCGTCAAGAGCCCGTACAAAATTCCCTTTATGTCTCCGTTGAAGCCCCTGGGGCCTTTGCACTGATACGGCAGGAAATCGGTTGCCGGGGCTTTGATCTGCCAATGGCCGGCAATTTTACATGGGAGGACTGCCCTGGGGCCGACAGTCGACCAGCCAGGGATAATCGTTGACAGAGCCCTGCCCGCAGGGTATTTATGGGCGTATTTATTTTTTAGAGTGATATTCCATGATCCGAGTTGAAAATCTTGTAAAAAGGTATGGTCATCTGGCGGCTTCAGATCATCTGACCTGCTCCTTTGATGAAAATCAGATCACCGTTATTCTGGGAGGAAGCGGTTCCGGGAAAAGTACCCTTCTTCGGCAGATGACGGGGCTGGAACGGCCGGACTCGGGATCGGTCTGGTTTGACGGCATAGACCTGACCCGGGCCGGTAAAAAGACCCTGTACGAAAAGAGAAGAAAAATGGGCATGCTCTTCCAGGGATCTGCCCTGTTCAACGATTTGAATGTCTACGAGAATATCGCCTTTCCCCTGCGGGAACACACCCGGATCGTGGAGAACAACATCAGGACTATCGTGACCATGAAACTGGAGATGGTCGGGCTGCGGGGCAGTGAGTCCCTCATGCCCTCCCAGCTCTCCGGAGGGATGATGAAGCGGGTGGGCCTGGCCCGGGCCATTGTCATGGATCCCAGGATCATCTTTTACGACGAGCCCACCTCCGGGCTTGATCCCGTGTCCACAGGCGTCATCGACAAGCTCATCCGGGATTTGAACACCAAACTGGGCATCACCTCGGTGGTGGTTTCCCATGACATTGAATCCTGTTTCAGGATTGCCGACAAGATCATCATCCTCTACTTTGGCCGGATCATCGCCCAGGGCAGTGTGGATGAGATAAAAAACAGTTCCGATCCCAGGGTAAGGCAGTTTATCAACGGGGAGCCCGAAGGCCCCATTCCCTTTGCCCGTTCGGAAAGAGACTATCTGGACGAAATATTAATGACCTGACAGAAAAGGGTTTTCAGGAAGACAAATTGAAGCTAGAAATGACAGCACGGCTGGGCCGCATTACCCTGAACCGCATCCAGGTGCTTGGGAGGGGCGGGGTTTTCCTCTGGACCGCCTTGTCTCTGGCCTTTTCCCCGCCCTTCCGGGCGGGCAGGCTGATCAAGGAACTGGAGTTTATCGGATCAAAGTCCTTCTTGATTGTCTTTGTTACGGCCCTGTTCACCGGCATGGTTCTGGGTCTCCAGGGTCATCACACCCTGGTTCAGTTCGGGGCCGAGGCCCTTTTGGGATCGGCAGTGGCCCTTTCCATCATCCGGGAATTGGGGCCGGTGCTCTGCGCCCTCATGGTCACGGGAAGGGCAGGCTCAGCCATTACGGCTCAGATCGGTATCATGAAGATCACAGACCAGTTTCCAGCCCTTGAAATGATGTCCATTGATCCGGTCAAGTATGTGATCAGTCCCAAGATCCTGGCCGGCATCCTCTGTCTGCCCCTGTTGACCGCCTTTTTCGATGTGGTGGGGATCATGGGGGGATTCCTTGTGGGGGTCAAACTGCTGGGGGTGAACCAGGGGGCCTATTTTGGAAAAATGGTTGCCGCCGTCACCTTTGCCGATATTTACGGCGGTGTGATCAAATCCCTTTGCTTTGGCCTGCTGATTGCCTGGATATCTTCTTTTATGGGGTTCACGGCAGAACCCTCCACCCAGGGGGTGAGCCGGGCCACAACCGGTTCGGTGGTCCTCTCCTCCCTGTCCATTCTGGTAGTGGATTATATCTTGACATCATTATTACTATAGGATTAGATCAATGATCATGTACGGGAAAAAAACGGAAATCTCTGTGGGTATATTTATGCTGGTGGGAATGGCCTGCCTGGTCTACCTTTCCGTGAACCTTGGATCTGTTCCCCTGTTCGGCTCAAACACCTTTACCATTGACGCCTCATTCGGATCCGTTGAAGGGCTCGAACCCGGCGCCACGGTGGAGATTGCCGGCGTACCCGTGGGCAAGGTCAAGCGGATCACCCTGGAGGAGAACACGGCCCTGGTGCAGATGGAAATCAAAAAAGGGACCAAGATCTCAGACGACACCATTGCCTCGGTGCGGACCAAGGGGGTGATCGGCGACAAGTTCATCAAGTTGTCCCCGGGGGGATCCGAAGACTTTCTCGGGGATGAAGGATCGCTGATGGACACGGAATCGGCCATCAGCCTTGAAGAGTTAATCAGCAAGTATATTTTTGAAAAATAATCCCATGGAGTTTACAATCAGAACCAGCGAAAAAGAGAGTATCGCCCTTATCCATGTCCAGGGGGATGTGGATATGCTCACCTCCCCCAATCTCAGGGATGCTCTTGTCCCCTTTTTCAGGCCGGACATCAAGGGGGTTGTGGTGGACCTTTCCGGGGTGACCTTCATGGACAGTTCCGGCATTGCCACCCTTGTGGAGGGGCTTCAATGGAGCCGAAAACAAAATAGAGAATTCGTACTGGCCGGTCCCGGTCAGACCGTGATGAACGCCCTTTCCCTGACCAAGCTGGACAAGATCTTTACCATAAGACCGGACAGCCGGGACGCCTTTGAGGAGCTGAACCAGCCATGAATTTTATAAAAAAGTTTTTTCTGATTCTGATTTTTGCTGCTCTGCTTTTTCCCTGGGCTGTCCAGGCTTCCCCGGCCCGGGACCAGCTCAAACTCAGCATTGACGCCATTCTGGACATCTTAAGAAACGACCCGCTCAAGGAGGAGGGCAATTTCCAAAAGAGAAGGGATCTGCTGCGCCGGGCCATTCATGCCAGATTCGATTTTGAAAAAATTTCCCAGCTCAGCCTGGCAAGACATTGGAAAGGGTTGTCAGATCAGGAAAAGCAAAGGTTTGTCCAATTGTTCAGCCAGCTTCTGGAAACCACATATATTACAAAAATCGAATCCTATACCAATGAAAAAGTGGTCTATGGCAAAGACCGGGTCAAGAAGAAAAAAGCCCAGGTGAATACCAAAATCGTTACGGATACGGTTGAAATTCCCATAAATTACAGAATGTATACCCGGGATGACAGCCAGTGGATGATCTATGACATGGTCATTGAAGGGGTCAGCCTTGTGGCCAACTACCGGTCCCAGTTCGGTCAGATCCTGGAAAAAGGTTCCTTTGAAAACCTGGTAGAGTTGCTGGAAAAGAAAATTACGGACAAAGAATCCTGATTGTTTAAGAATTCACCCAAAAATCATCGTTGAATCTCATCAAAACCTAACCAAATCCTAGATTGTTTCTTGTTTTATCCTGATATTTTTAAGGACCTATTAAGGGGATAGGTTGTTATAGATTTTAGGAGAAAATAATGATTAAGTTTCGCAGGGCAGGCCGGCCTGGGCAAAACAGGGCGGCTTTTTCATTTCCATCCCATGGGGCGGGGTCAAAGGGCACCGCATCCCCCCGGCTTTCCGTCGGGATTAAGCTGGTTCTGGGCGTGGGCCTGATTTCCAATCTTTTCATCGGAATTCTGGTCGTCTATGGCTGGCACTCATCCAAGCTTGTCCGGAACAGCGCCGATTCCCTTCTCAGCCTGAATTCGGGCCTCAACCGGGAACTCAGATCCCGGATATCAGACCTCCAGGGAAAATACCTGGACATTCCCAGACAGCTCCGGGTGGATCCGGCCCAAAGCGTCCTTGCCTGGATCAACGAGAACTATGGGGTTGAAGATAGACAGATCCATGAGGGGCGTGAATCCTATGGAAAATTTTTCAATAGAAAAGAGAGACGGAACATCTTAAAAGGAGAGTTTGTCCTTGCCGTTGAAGGGGGCAGGCTCGTTCTTTCAAGGGGGATCCTGGATGACAAGGGCGGATTCACGGACCGGGTGGAAAGGCTTTATCTTAGGTCCGGTTTTCCGGAATCCGATGCCGGGGTGATCCGGGAAAAGACAGGACAGATCTTTGAAACCGCCGGAAAAGGGGAGGCCCTGGAGCAGAATATCGCCCGGCTCAGCGCAGAACTTGCCGATGCCGGAATCGAGGCTGAAAAAGCCCGTACCCGGATTTTATATCATATGGAGGATATTGACCGGAAAAAGGAATCCCTGGTCCGGCTTTTCCGGGACCGGGAAAGAAGCACCGCCGTCATTGCCGCTGTCTCGGTCCTTGCCAATCTTCTGGCTCTCTACCTGTTGACCTGGTTTAAACTGGAAAAACCGCTCAAGGTTCTGACCCAATGCATCCGGCGGATCAACCAGGGGGAAAACCTTGCCATCCCCTACAAAAAAAACAAGGATGAGATCGGAATGCTGGCAAAGGCCATGGAAGATTTCCAGGCCGCCCTGTTAAACATCAGCCGGGCGGACCGGAGAAAACTTGAAGAGAACCAGGTGGTCCAGGCCCTTGTACAGACCATGTCCGGCATGATTAAAGATCTCAAGGGGACGGCAGATGCCATGAAACTGACGGCCGGTGAACTGAACGATCTGGCGGAGTCCACCGGGGAGCAGGCCGATGAGGCCGGGCAGTCGGCCCAGAAAACTTTGGAAAGGACAGATTCGGTTTCCCGGGCTGCCCAGAATCTTGCGTCCGCGGTCGGGGAAATCAACGCCCTGGTAAAAACCCAGAACGGGTTGGTGGAGGATATCCATACGGCTGCCAAGGAGTCTGCAGACAATATCACCGATCTGACGGAAGCCGGCAGGGAAATCGGGGATATCATCAAGATCGTCAACAAAATTTCCGGCCAGATCAAGCTTTTGTCCCTAAATGCCAAAATTGAGGCTGCCCGGGCGGGTGAAGCCGGCAGGGGGTTTGCCGTTGTGGCCGATGAAGTCAGGGAACTCTCCCTTCAGACCGAGGCGGCCAGCCGGGAAATTGCCGGAAAGATTTCAGGTATGCAGTCGGTCAGCATCACCATTGTGGACAACAACCTTACCATTGAAAACCAGGTGGGAAATCTCCTGGATGTCAGTCAGAATATCCAGACCGCCGTGGGAAACCAGGAAACCATGACATCCCGGATTGCAGAAAACGCCCAAAAGACCAGTGCGGATATCCGGGATGTCACCGGCCGGATATCCAGGGTAAGGCAGGAAGCCGGACAGACCCGTTCCCTGTCCGAAGGGGTCAGGTTCCATTCTGCCGCCATTGCCAGTGATCTGACCCTGCTCCTGGAAGAAGCCAGGTCAAAACTCGGCCGGCTGAGCGCATTCCCGGAAAGCCCCGGCCAGGAAGAAAATGTTAGCCTGATTTTGCCGGAGCAAAAAAGCATTCCAAAGGCCAGGACAAAGGTATGTTAGGCGGTTTGGCCCTTCCGGCGGACAGCTTTTTTGCATTCGGCTTTCCATCTGCTAATCATTTACTAATACTTGCTTAAACATTTTCTAACAAAAAAAATATATTTTACCTCCAGGTTATCAAACATGGTTTTTACACGAGGTTTTTAATGTCACCATCCAATCTGCTTCTTGTGCTCCTGGTCCTTACGACAGCCGGGTATTACCTGGGCCGCAGGCAGGCCTTTGCCGTCTCCCGGGTTCAAGGGGGGCCCAGGTGCCTTCATTCAAGGCCTGTATACTACGGGTCCCTTACCGCTCTCTGGTGCGCCATTCCTGCCCTGGTGGTATTTTCCCTCTGGCTTGCCTTTGAATCCAGCCTGATCACGGACCTGGTGATTGCCGGCATGCCCGAGGAAATCCAAACCCTGCCGGCGGACCGGCTCAACCTGCTGGTCAATGATATCCGGAACCTGGTGTACGGGAATATCGTTTCCATGGACATCAGCCCCCAGATCAGAGCGGCTGCGGATCATTATACCCAACTCAAGGGTGTAAGTCATATGTCCCTGGCCGTAATCGTCATTGTCCTGGCCATGGGCGGAATCCTTTGGGTCCGGAAGAGGATCCGGCCGGAGTTCAGGGCCAGGAACCATGTGGAAACGGTTATCAAGTATATCCTCATTGCCTGTTCCTGTATCGCCATCCTGACCACGGTGGGAATCGTGCTCTCCGTATTGTACGAGGCCATCCGGTTTTTCAAGGTCATTCCCATCCACGAGTTCCTGTTCGGACTGGAGTGGAGTCCCCAGATGGCCATCCGGGCGGATCAGGTGGGATCCTCCGGCGCTTTCGGAGCCATTCCCGTTGTTCTGGGCACCATGCTGATCTCGGCCATTGCCATGGCCGTGGCCGTCCCCATCGGACTCATGTCGGCCATTTACCTGTCCGAATATGCGGACCGGCGCTTTCGGGCCGTGGCCAAACCCCTGCTGGAGATCCTTGCCGGGATTCCCACGGTGGTATACGGATTTTTTGCCGCCCTGATTGTGGCCCCCCTGATCCGGAATGCCGGGGCCGGCATCGGACTGGACATCTCATCGGAAAGCGCCCTGGCCGCCGGACTGGTCATGGGAATCATGATCATTCCCTTTGTTTCGTCCCTGTCCGACGATGTGATCAATGCCGTGCCCCAGTCCCTGAGGGACGGTGCTTTGGGGCTGGGATCCACAAAGTCGGAGACCATCCGCCACGTCGTGCTTCCGGCGGCTCTCCCCGGGATCGTTGGCGGGGTGCTTCTGGCCGTATCCCGTGCCATCGGCGAGACCATGATCGTGGTCATGGCGGCCGGGCTTTCAGCCAATCTGACCCTAAATCCTTTGAAAACGGTTACCACGGTAACGGTTCAGATCGTCACCCTCCTGGTGGGCGACCAGGAATTCGACAGTCCCAAGACCCTGGCTGCCTTTGCCCTGGGGCTCATGCTTTTCATCGTCACCCTGATCCTGAACGTAATTGCTCTGGTTGTGGTCCGAAAATACAGGGAGCAGTATGAATAATTTAAACTCAGGCAAAGGAAGATCATCCGTGAAAACCATGGATATTGTCAACCAGGGACTTGCCAGGCGGTATAAGGCGGAAAAGAGGTTCCGTCTATACGGACTCTCCGCCATTGTCCTGTCCCTGACATTTCTCGGCATCCTGTTCATCTCCATCTTTGCCAACGGGTATACGGCCTTTCAGCAGACCTTTATCCGTCTGGACATCCATCTGGAGGCTTCCGCCCTGGACAAGGAGAATCTGGACGCGGCCGATTACGGCGGAATGGTAAAGGCTTCCCTTCGCACCATGTTCCCGGAGGTGACCTCCCGGAAAGAAAAGCGCAAACTGTACGGGATGGTCAGTACGGGCGCCACCTATGACCTCAGGGACTTTGTCAGGAAGAACAGGCATGAGATCGGCAACACCATTCAGCTCTGGGTACCGGCCGATGACGATGTGGACATGCTCATCAAGGGGCATGTGGACCGGAACGTGGACGAATCCCAGCGCAGGATGAAAGACAACCAGATCGCCTGGATCGACCGTCTTATAGAAGAGGGCAGGGTGGAGAAGAGGTTCAACACCATCTTCTTCACCTCCGGAGATTCCCGGGACCCTGAACTGGCCGGTATCTGGGGGGCTGCCTGCGGATCCTTTTATACCCTGCTGGTCACCCTGGCCCTCTCCTTTCCCATTGGCGTGGCCGCCGCGGTCTACCTGGAAGAGTTTGCCCCCACCAACCGCTGGACCGATGTCATCGAGGTCAATATCAACAATCTGGCGGCCGTGCCCTCCATTGTGTTCGGGCTGCTGGGTCTGGCCGTGTTTTTGAATTTTTTCGGTCTGCCCCGGTCCGCCCCCCTGGTGGGGGGACTGGTTCTGACCCTGATGACCCTGCCCACGATCATCATCGCCAGCCGGGCCTCTCTGAAATCGGTTCCCCCGTCCATCCGGGAGGCGGCCCTGGGTGTGGGCGCGTCCAGGACCCAGATGGTGGCCCACCATGTCCTTCCCCTGGCCATGCCCGGGATGCTCACCGGGACCATTATCGGGATGGCCCAGGCCCTTGGAGAAACCGCACCCCTTCTTATGATCGGCATGGTGGCATTTATCGTGGACATCCCCGGCGGGTTCACGGACCCGTCAACAGTTTTGCCTGTCCAGATCTTTCTATGGGCGGACAGCCCGGAAAGAGGTTTTCTGGAACGGACTTCGGCCGCAATTATGGTCCTGCTGCTCTTTTTGGTGACCATGAATGCCGTGGCCGTTATCCTGAGAAAGAAGTTTGAAAGAAGATGGTAAATTTTTTTACCTCGAGTTTATTATTAATCCATTAAGGAGTAAAACAATGAAAAAAACGTTAATTGCAGGTTTGACGCTGATTCTCACCATGGGTTTCAGCAGTGTATGGGCCGGTTCTTCAAGGGATTATATCTCCATTGTAGGATCTTCAACCGTCTACCCCTTTGCAACGGTTGTTGCCGAGCAGTTCGGCAAAACCACCTCTTTTAAAACACCGAAGATCGAGTCTACCGGATCAGGCGGAGGGCACAAACTCTTTGGCGCCGGCGTGGGTGTTGAACATCCCGACATCACCAACTCCTCCAGGAGAATTAAAAAATCAGAGCTTGAAAAAGACATTGCCAACGGTGTCAGCGAGATCGTTGAAGTCAAAATCGGTTATGACGGAATCGTTGTGGCCAACTCCAAGAAAGCAAGCCCCTTCAGGCTGAGCAGAAAAGATCTGTTCCTGGCCCTAGCCAAGGACGTTCCCGCCGGAGAGGGCAAAACCCAGCCCAACCCCTACAAAACCTGGAAAGACGTGAACCCCTCTCTTCCGGCTATTAAGATTGAAGTCCTTGGACCTCCTCCCACATCCGGAACCCGGGACGCATTTGTTGAACTTGCCATGGAAGGTGGCGCAAAAAAATTCGGCTGGATCAAGGCTCTCAAGAAAAAAAATAAAAAAGCCTATAAGGGCCTTTGCCACACCATCCGTGAAGACGGCGCCTATATCGAAGCCGGTGAAAACGACAACCTCATCGTCCAGAAACTGGATGCCAACCCGGATGCAATGGGAATCTTCGGCTTTTCCTTCCTGGACCAGAATACGGATAAAATCCAGGGCTCTTATATTGACGGTGTGAAACCCACATTTGAAGCCATTGCCGACGGTTCCTATCCGGTTTCCCGTCCCCTGTTCTTCTACGTTAAAAAGGCCCATGTGGGCACCATCCCCGGCATGAAGGAATACCTTGCCGAATTCACCAGCGAAAAAGCCTGGGGGGATGAGGGATATCTTACCGACAGGGGGCTGATCCCCATGCCCGCCGCTGAAAGAAAACAGTACAGTGATGCGGTAAAGAACCTGATTCCGCTTAAGATCACGGATCTTTAAATCCTGAAAATGAATTGCGGGCAGCGGAGGTTTTCCCCGCTGCCCCGATTCATTTGTCAGGGCAAGGGTTTCGGTTTGACCGGGAGACATATATGTTGATAAAAGAGAAGATAATCGACTCAGAGGATAAGGAAGAATCTGGTTTGGATACTGTCCCGCCGTTAAAAAAGAACAAAAGAAAGCTCGTGGCCAGGGAGGATCGGGCAACAGTGGGGGAAAAAACTGTTGAGAATCCGAGAATGCGCTGCGAAAATGTTGATGTCTATTATAATTTCGGCGAAAAAAAGGCCATCAACGATGTTTCCCTGGATATCGGCAACAACGAAGTCATTGCCATGATCGGACCTTCAGGCTGCGGGAAGTCCACTTTCCTACGATGCCTCAACCGGATGAACGACACCATTGAAGGGTGCCGGGTTAAGGGCCGCATCACCATTGACGGCAAGAACATCTACGACAAAGATGTGGATGTGGTGCCTTTACGGGCCCAGGTGGGCATGGTGTTTCAGAAACCCAACCCCTTTCCCAAATCCATCTACGACAACATCGCCTACGGTCCCAAGATCCACGGTCTGGTCCAGTCCAGGGACGACATTGACGAACTGGTGGAAGGCTCCCTGAAACGGGCCGGGTTGTGGAACGAGGTAAAAGACCGTCTGGACCAGCCCGGAACCGGCCTGTCAGGAGGACAGCAGCAGAGACTCTGTATTGCAAGGACCATTGCGGTAAATCCGGAGGTCATTTTAATGGATGAACCCTGCTCCGCCCTGGACCCCATTGCCACGGCCATCATCGAAGATCTCATTGATGAACTGAAGCAGGAGTACTCCATTGCCATTGTCACCCATTCCATGCAGCAGGCATCCCGGGTCTCCCAGCGGACCGCCTTTTTCCACCTGGGCGACCTCATTGAGATCGGCCCCACGGATCAGATCTTTTTAAATCCCCTGCACCAGCTGACGGAAGACTATATCACCGGCAGGTTCGGTTAGCCCGTCCCTCCGAGTCGACAATAAGGAATTGTATGGATACCCAGCAACATATTGTAAAATCCTTTGACCAGGAAATCGTGGATCTGAACGCCCGGATCTCTGAAATGGGGAATACCTGCCGGGATCAGCTTGAAAAGGCGATTCACTCTTTGAACACATCAGACTTTGATCTGGCCCGGAGCGTGATCCGGGGGGATGCGGATCTGAACCTTCTCTACGCCGGGCTGGAGGACGCCGCTGTACGGCTTCTGGCCAGGCGTCAGCCCGTGGCCGTAGACCTTCGCTATCTCTTGTCGGCCCTCAGGGTGGGGGCGGAGCTGGAGAGAATCGGTGATTATGCCGCCAGCATTGCCAAACGGGTAATGGAACTGACCGGCAGTTCCCAGGAAGAGGCAATCGACCTGATTTCCCAGATCGCCCTGATCTGCAGGGAAATGCTCATTGATTCAGTGGAATCATTTGTCAAAATCGACGTTAAAAGGGGGATGGCGGTCTGGCACCGGGACAATGACGTGGACCGGAAATTTGCCAGGATGATGACCCTGCTGAGGCAAAAGATGCAGGAAAACACCGAAGAGATTGAAGACTGCACCCAGCTGATCTTCATGGGCAGGTGCCTGGAGCGCATCGGGGATCATATTACCAACATTGCAGAGGATATCTTTTACATCGAAACCGGGGAGAATTATATTACCACGGTTGACCGGCAATAAGTTCGAACCGGGGCGATTTTTCCCGGATCCCCGGGAGGGGAACCTAGGGCCTATCCCTTTATCTCATTTCTGAAAATTTCACAGATCATGTTGTTGAGTTCACGGCTCATGATGGGTTTTTGAACGTACTTTCTGATGCCCAGGGACATGGCCTGGGCCTCATTAAACCGGTCGCTGTATCCCGTGCAGAGAATGATGGGAATCTCTTTGTTGATCTCCAGGATCTTTGTTGACAGGGCTTCACCGGTCATTCCGGGCATGAACATATCGGTGATGATCAGGTCAAACCGTTCAGGATCCTTGTAAAAGGCTTCCAGGGCTTCCAGGCCGTCGGTGAAGGCGTGGACCTCATACCCGAATTTTTCCAGAAACCGGGAAAAGGGGTTGAGGATGTCGGGTTCATCGTCCACCAGAAGGATGGTTTTGGACATTCCCCTGGGGGCTTCCGCCGGGATATCCTCGGTTTGCCGGTCCCGGGTTTGTTCAGCTGCGGGAAAATAGACCCTGAAGGTGGAGCCCAGGCCCGGGATACTCTCGACTGTAATGGAACCCTTGTGCTTTTCCACGATGCCGGTTACCACGGCCAGACCCAGGCCTGTACCCTTGTCCGGCTTTTTGGTGGTAAAGTAGGGATCAAAGATCTTATCCAGGATTTCAGGTTCCATGCCCTGTCCGGTATCCTTGACCTCAAAACAGACGTATTCCCCCGGTGAAATGGTGGTTCCTGCGGTGGGAATCGGTTCTGAGATCCGGGTTTCCGTCAGGGTGACGGTCAGGGTGCCCCCGGATTCTATCATGGTGTGGTAGGCATTTGTACACAGGTTCATCACTACCTGGTGAATCTGGGTGGGGTCTGCAATTACCATTGCCCCGGAAAAGATATTTTCCTTGATAATGATGGTGGAGGGGATGGAAGAACGGAGGAATTTCAGGGCTTCCTTTACAATTGCCGAGATCTTCAGGGGGACCTTTTTTTGTTCCGCCTGCCTGGAGAAGGTCAGGATCTGGTGAACCAGATCCGTAGCCCTGTGGGCGCCTTTAATGATCTGGTCAAGATTCTGGCCGGCAGCCCCGGGATCCTCCAGGTTCATTCTCAGCAGGTCTGCATACCCGAAAATACCGGATAAAATATTGTTAAAGTCATGGGCGATCCCTCCGGCAAGGGTCCCCAGGGCCTCCATCTTCTGGGACTGACGGAGCTGGATTTCCACTTCCAGGTCATGGGTGATGTCCCTGGCAATCCGGATAATATTTTTTTCATCCAGGGGAACCGTACTGATCCTGGCCACCCGGAAGGAATCGTCGGGTCTGTGAAATACGACGGCACCCAGGCGTTCCAGACGGTCGGACTGTCCAAGAATAAATGCCCTCCGGTCCGGATGATCCGATATGATATCACCGGAGGTCAGGTTTTTCAGCTCCTCAAGGCTCCTTCCGGTGAGCTGTGCAGCCGCCTGGTTCGCATCCTGGTATCGTCCGCTGCCAATTTCTTCGATGAAAATGGCATCATTGGTTTTTTCAAACAGGGTTCTGTACTGCTTGTCACTTTTCTGCAGGGCCTCAAAGGCCTTTTCCAGTTCCAGGGTCCGCTCCCGGACCATCTCTTCAAGCTGTCTCTGGTAGGCTAGGTTTTCATTTAAAAGCCTTGCCTTTTCCAGGGCTTTTTCCACAATATGATCGAGTATGGACAGGTCTTTGACGGGCTTGACCAGATAATCCCAGGCTCCGTACCGTAAGGCCTGGACAACATCTCCGATGCGGTTGCCCCCCGAGATAACAACCTTGGGGATATCCGGGGCAATCTCCCTTCCCCTCTTGAGAACCTCCAGACCGTCCAGCTCGGGCATGCGCAGGTCCACCAGCACCATGTCCGGATGTTCCTGCTCCAGGAGTTCAAGGCCGATGCGTCCGTTTTCAGCGGTGATCACATGATAATCGCGGTCTGTCAGAAAATCGCAGAAACTTTCCCGGATAGCGGGTTCATCGTCTATGACAAGAACCTTTGCAGGCGAATTGCCCATTATTTGTTCTCCGGGGTGCCCGCGTTTTTCAACACCGCGATCTCACGGGCATTGAGAACCTGGTCAATGTCCAGGAGAATTTTGACCCGGTTTTCCATCTTGGCCATGCCGAGAATATAGTCCGTATTCAGTCGGGTCCCAAAGGCCGGCGTCTCTTCTATATCCTCCTTTTTGACGTTCAAAACCTCTGAAACCGAATCCACGACGATGCCGATCTGAACCGTGCCGGAAACCCCCTCCATTTCCACCACGATGATGCAGGTCCGTTCCGTGTAGTCCATGGCTTCCATGCCGAACCTGAGCCTCAGATCCATGACCGGGATCACCTTTCCCCTGAGGTTGATTACGCCCTTGACAAAGTCAGGGGTCCGGGGGACAGAGGTGATGGGCATCATTCCGATGATCTCCTTGATTTTCAGGATACCGATGCCATATTCTTCATCGGCCAGGGTAAAGGTCAGATATTTCCCCTCCCTTTCAAAGGCGGATGGAATGGTCTGGTTCATGACCTCGTTCTTGTCTGCCATTTGCCCTTTCCTCCTTTATTCTTTTTTTTGATGGTTTCTTATGAGGCAGGAAAGGGTTTTTTCCAGGGCGGCCATGTCTGCCACGGGTTTCCTGAAAAGGATCTCTGATACCCGGGGCAGGCCTTTAAGGTCCGGAGGAACGTCGTACTCGGGGGATCCGGTGCAGATAATGAAGTTCAAATCCGGGTTTTTTTCGTATGCCTCCCGGATAAAGGCATTCCCGTCCATCCCCCCCATGCGGATATCCACAATGGCACCCTGGGGCGACGCTGTCTTTAAAATTTCCAGGGCCTGTTCTCCGTTTTCCGCCTGGAGGGTCTCCCAGAGGTTGTCTTCAAAATAATCTGCAAAACTCTGGCGGATATTGATCTCGTCGTCCACGAGCAGGACCGTTTTTACGGGTTCATCCATTTTTTATCCTTCCTCTTGTCTGCAGATGCACAAGGGCCTTTTAAGGATTTTACAATTGTTCTGAATCTTCATGATCGTTCGGCGATTAAAATGGTAATCCATACCCCATGCAGGATCGGTTTGATTTTCAACGATTCGCAACTTGGATCAATGCTATTCAGGAAATCGCCTTTTGTCAAGATCATCGGCCAAATATTGTTCTTTGTTTGTCAGGGCTGGGAAAGGCCGGAAAAGCCCGTATGGCGGCTTTAAAAAAGGCCGGGACCGGATATCCGGTCCCGGCGCAGGTTTTGGCGCAGGATATGGGGTGGAATCAGCCCTTCTTGGTGGCCTGGGTTTCCCAGTCCTGGAGCTGTGTCGTATCGTAGATCTCTTCCCATCCCGTGAGCATGCCGGCAATATGGCTGAAGATGGAATGGCCCGTGGTGGTCATGTAGACGTGGATCACCAGGAAGTTGAGAAGAAGGAATGCCACCAGGGTGTGGATCATGGCCAGGATTCCCAACGGAAAGCCCCCGGGAAGGGTGTTATAAAGATAATACAAGAGGCCCGTGGTCATCTGGGCCGGCAGCAGCATGGCTGAAATTCCCAGATATGCCAGCCGCTGGAGGGGATTATGCTTGGCCCCCACAGATTTTTGAACCGGATGGTCAAGCCCCTTGAAAATTCCCCAGGCATAGTAGGCCATCACGTCAAAGAGTTTTCTGGTGGTGGGAATATACTGTTTCCATTCACCGGTGATGACCAGCCAGAAGGCAAAAAAGGCAAAGGATCCCAGCCAGAAAAGCCCCAGGAAATTATGAACATTCACGGCAGTCTCGAATCCCAGGAGTTTATAGGTGCCGTGGATTTCAAATCCCGTGATCAAAAGACAGATGATCATCAATGCCTGGAGCCAGTGCCACAGGCGCTCAAACCGGGTATACAGATAGACTTTAACGGTTTTGTTCTCCGCCATCTTAACTCTCCTTTCCGTTCCGGGTAAAAAACCGGCCGAGTCCGTGGAGGAGAACCCCGCCAAGGGCGCCCAGCACGGCAATCATTCCGATTCCGTCGATAAAATCCGATTTGTCCCGCCCGGGCATGTAGACACCGGTGATATTTGCCAGCCTTGATTTTTCACGGATGTGGCATTCCGTGCAGTTCAGGACTTCGGATACCGGAGCCACCATGTGGGTGGTGGGAAAGGCATAGCTGGTCTCCACGTAGTCGAATTCACCGGAATAGGGAATGCCCAGCGTCTTGTTTCCCCGGATGATGGCGTCGTTCATGTTGAAGGTGGTCCAGAATCCGTCGTGCCCGGAGAGCAGAGGGGCCACCAGCCGCTTGTTGATCTTGTCATAGGGCTGTTTGCCCCTGTGGATCTTAAAGGGGTGTATCCTGGAATTGGGGTCGTCGGCACTCCCCTTGGGCTGGCTGACCTTGACGATCTGTCCCGGGTCGATATTGTCCTTGACCCCGGTGTTGTCAAAGGAGCCGTTGTACCAGAAATATTCCGGGACCACGTTTTTCTCCCATCTGAATTCTCCTTTGATGGATTTATAAGTGTGTTTTCCGTAGGGCCCTTCTTCCATGTATGGCTTGCCGTCTTTGAGTTTCCCGGCCTTGGACCAGTCCCACCACATCTTGGTGGGGTTGACCCTGGCAAACTCGGGGATGTGGCAGCTCTGGCAGGCCACCTTGTCGGTATGATCGTTCATTTTTGCGTTAAAGGTGTGGGGGGTGGCGCTGTGGCAGGATTCACAGGTGATTTTGGTGGCCATGTCGTCCTGGATCAGGCTCTTTCTCTCCAAAGAGGCCGGCCGGGTATATACACGTCCGGCGATATTGTGTTTGACCGTGGTGTGGCACCGGGTGCAGGTAAAATTCGCTCCCTCGGCAGCCATGTGGACATCCAGCATCCTGTTGGGTTTGACCAGGGAGGTATCCAGGTCGCCGTGCTTGACACCGTCTCCCCCGCCCCCTTTGAAATGGCATTCCCCGCAGTTTTTCCGCTGGGGCATGTTGATCTTCTTGATCACCCGGTGCAGATCGGTCTGAAGCTCCTTGACGATCTCGAGGGTATCGGGATCATCATCGCCCTCAAAGGCGGCCAGGTCCTCAAAGGTCTCCTTAAAGGGGAACTTTTCCCCGCCGTGACATTTGAGACAATTGACCTCACCTTCGGTGCCGTTCCATCCGGCATGACAGTCTAAACAGCCCTTGTCCTCCATGTTGTTGCCGGAGATGCAGAAGTTGTTCACCGCGTGACCGGCCTTGCCGTTCATGATTCCCTCTTTTTCGCTGGGCACCTTCCAGGTCCAGTGGATGGTCTTGTGAAACTGCAGGGATGCATCTGTATGGCAGGAGAGGCAGGCCTTCGTGATTTCATCACCGGACTTGAAGTTTTTGTTCAGGGCCTCAAGCTTGGAGTGGTCCGTGGTGGTCCAACTCTTGCTCGACTTGACCGCCTGCCGGGCCAGAACCATTCCCAGCGCCTGGTCTTCGGCCGACTGGGGGGCTGCCAGGCCAAGGCCCGGACTGAGCAGGAAACTTCCCGTGCAGATCAAAGTCAGAACCGCTTTCATTAGATTCTTTCCCATAAGATCTCCTGAGGTTATTGGGGTTTTTTGATGGAATATGTATTGTCTTTTTTGAAATCGATCTCTGCCTCTACATAGTAAACCTCTTCCAGGGATTCCCTGAGATCCTTGACCATATAGTAGGCCTCGCCGCTCCTGGCACCGGTGGAGCAGACAAAAACCACGGGCTTGTCAGCGGGCAGGTCCTTGATTTTCGCTTCCAGCTTTTCAACGGGGATATTGACCGCAGTCTTGAAATGGCCCTTTGCAAATTCGTCGGCATCCCGGGCGTCAATGAGCAGGATGGATTCCGGGGAGTTTTCCAGGATGGAAACAAACCGGTCAAGATCAATGGAACCTTCCACTTCACCGGCTTTGACCGCCACGCTGTCTCCGGCCTGGCCGTATTGTTTTTTCCAGGCGGGATATCCCGTGGAGAAGACAGACACATCTTTATATCCCATGGCAATGGCCCTGGCAGCGGATTTGTGGCTCAGGCGGCATTTGAGTCCGCCGCAGTAATAGATGATGGGGGTGGAAAGGTCTCTAGGCAGCTTGCCTTTGAGCTCGTCAAACCGGGAAAAGGGAATGCTTATGGCCGTGGGGATATGCCCCTTGTTGAATTTTGTCTCCAGGGGCCTGGCATCCACGATTATGCTTTTGTTTTCGGCTATTTTCCCGGCCACATACTCGGCCGTCACCGAAGCATAGGCTCCCGGCTGTTTTTTCCACTCGGGAAACCCCTTGGCAAAAACCTTGACATTGGTATACCCCAGGGCCTGGGCCTTTTTGGCAGACTTATGGCTCAGCTTGCATTTGAGTCCGCCGCAATAGAAGATGACCAGGGCATTCTTATCCTTGGGCAGCAGGTCTTTTTTCCGGTCAAATTCTGAAAAAGGGATGCTTACGGCTCCGGGAATATGGCCCTTCACATATTTGACCTTATAGGGCCTGGCATCCACGATCATGACCTCATCCGGCATGGGAACCCGTACCTGGGAGATGACAAAATCAACTTCTACGATGTCGTCGTACATCCAGGGTTCTGATCCGGCGGCATGGGCTGTCACACTCACTGCCAGAAGAATCAGACAGGCGAAAACAGCCCCTAATAAAAGTTTGTAATCGTTTGCTCTCATCTTGTTTTCTCCCGTGTTGGCTAAGGTTTAGGGCGGTTTCCCTTTTTTGGGTCCGCCATATTTTTTTATCCAAATTAAGGTGAAGCAACAGGTCGCACCACCGTCAACAGAGGGATTCTGAACCTGAAACAATACCGGGTGATAAAGATAGCAATGAATGTGCCAAATTTGAGTCTGGATCGTATTTTATTGCAAATACCAGATTTTCTTGGGGTTTTCAAGTGGAAATCCTGACCCGTGCCCGAAGACGAGGGATGAGTGTTGCCAAATTGTTAATCATGTGTTAATGCTTTGTAAACAGGTGTTAACTTTTCATGAGGCAAAATCAGATTATGGATATCGGAAGCCATTGGCGTCCCATTATTGAATCGGTCCAGGATGGGATCATCATCGTGGACGGCCGGGGAAATTTTATCGCAGCCAACCATTCGGCCCAGCTCATGACCGGGTATTCGGAAGCAGAGCTTCGGGGCAAGTCCTGCCGGGTCTTAAACTGTACCGGGTGCAAGATAAAGGGCAGGGGCAGGGGAAAGGACTGGTGCGGACTGTTTTCAAGGGGATTGATGCGGGATAAAAAGTGCATGATAACGGCCAGCAACAAACAGACCATCCCCATTATCAAGAGTGCCACGGTTCTCTACGATGCAGGGGGGGATATCGTGGGGGCCGTGGAGACCCTCAAGGATATATCGGAAAACATCTCCTATCGGAACGAACTGGCATCCATCAAGAGGATCTATCATATCGACGACGGATTCCACGGAATCATCGGCCGGACCCCGGTCATGCAGAAACTCTACGAACATATTCAGAGCGTGGCTTCCCTGGACACCCCGGTCATGATCCTGGGGGAGAGCGGAACCGGAAAAGAGATGGTGGCAAAGGCCCTCCATGAAACCGGGGCAAGGTCGAAGCATCCTTTTATAAAGGTCAATTGTGCGGCCCTGAGTGAGAACCTTCTGGAAAGTGAACTCTTCGGACATGTAAAAGGGGCCTATACCGGTGCCCAGACAGACCGGGCAGGACGGTTCGAGGCGGCCCACAAAGGAACCATCTTCCTGGATGAAATCGGGGATATCCCCTTGTCCGTCCAGGTCAAGCTCCTCCGGGTGCTGGAGGAACGCATGATCCAGAGGGTGGGGGAGAACCGTTCCATTCCCGTGGATGTGAGGATTATCACGGCCACCAATAAAAATCTTGAAACCCTGATCCGTCGGGGAGAGTTCCGGGAGGACCTGTTTTTCAGGATCAACGTATTTCCCCTGACCTGCCCCCCTCTCAGTCAAAGAAAAGATGATATCACCCTGATTATCCAGCATTTCATCTCCGTCCAGGGGGAGAAGACCGGGAAAAACATCCTGGGCTTCACCCCGGAAGCCATGCGGGCCATGGTGGCCTATGCATGGCCCGGCAATATCCGGGAGCTGCGGAATGTGGTGGAATACGCCTTTGTCCTGGCCAGGGGAAAGAGTATCCGGCCCGAGCATCTTCCCGGGAAGGTCCTGGAAACGGCAGAACCAGAGTTTCCCTCTGCTGTCCCGGCCGAACCGGATCCGGAATCCCGGCCCTTTGTTCTCAACCTCGTCCCTTTGGAAAAGCAGGATCTGATAAACGCCCTCCAAAAAACCGGGGGCAATCAGACAAAGGCGGCTCAACTCCTGGGCATCTCCAGAATAACCGTGTGGAAACGGATGAAAAAATATAATATCAGCATCAAATAATTTAGTTTTGGCATTGAATTTGCTATACTAACCTCCGGAGTAAATCATAATAAGGCTGAAAAATGAAAAAAGAGAATATACTTGTTGTTGCCCTGATCCTCATGGCCGTTGCCGGCGTTTTAATATATAATTTTTCAAAAACACCGGAAGAGAATGTGTCTGCGGCCGTCACCCCGGAACCCAGCCAGGGGAAAGGGACGGGCATCGCATGGCACTCCTATGGGTCAGGGCTTGCCGCGGCAAAATCCAAAGGCAAAAATGTCTTTCTTTACTTCCATGCCCCCTGGTGTACCTATTGCACCAAGCTGAAGAAGTATACCTTCACGGATAAGAAAGTACAGGCACTCATGGATGAACATTTCGTCAGCATCTCCGTGGACACGGATCAGAACCAGGCCCTTGCCCAGGAGTGGAAGGTTAAGGGGCTTCCCACCATGTGGTTTTTGGAACCCGACGGTTCGAAAATCTCAAATATCCCGGGATATATCGAAGCAGACCAGATGGTGCGGATACTGGAGTATATCCGGACAAAAAGCTATGAAACCATGAGTTTCCACGATTTTGTCCGGAAGAGTTAACCGCGTCGCCTGTATCATTAAGGAAGAATTCCATGACATCTGAAATTTCCAGAAGGGCTTTTCTCAAAAGTTCCCTGGGGGCGGCGGGCTCGGTGGCCGCATCCTCAGGACTGGCCAGGGCTGCGGCAGCGGCCGAAACCCCGGAAGATCCCCTGGCAACCCTGATTGACGTCTCAAAATGCATTGGATGCGAGGAGTGTGTCCATGCCTGCCGGGAATCCAATGCCGGGAAATATCCGGCTCCTGAAAAACCTTTCCCCGGAATGATCCCCTCCCGGGTCCCTGTGGAGGACTGGTCGGACAGGCAGGATGTGTCGGACCGGCTCACCCCCTATAACTGGCTTTACATCCAGTATGCCCGGGCGAACAAGGACGGGGAAGAAATCGAACTGACCCTCCCCAGAAGATGCATGCATTGCGTGAATCCTCCCTGCGTCAAGCTCTGCCCCTGGGGGGCGGCCAAGCAGGAGGAAAACGGTCTTTCCCGGATCGATTCCGACATCTGCCTGGGGGGATCCAAATGCAGAAAGGTCTGCCCCTGGCACATCCCCCAGCGCCAGACCGGTGTGGGCCTCTACCTGGAACTCCTGCCTTCCATGGCCGGCAACGGGGTGATGTATAAATGCGACCGGTGCTTTCAGAAAATCGAAAAAGGGGAAATCCCCGCCTGTATTGAGGCCTGCCCGGAAGGTGTCCAGACCATGGGACCGAGATCCGAGATCCTCAGGACCGCCCATGACCTGGCCGGTAAAATGAACGGATATATCTACGGAGAAAAGGAAAACGGAGGAACAAACACCATATATGTCTCGCCGGTTCCCTTTGATGAACTGATTATCGAGACGGGCAAGGGCAGACCCCATCTGAGCCCGGTGAAGAATTTGATGGAAAACGGCACCCATATTGCCCTGGCCTTGCTCATTGCCCCCGTTGCCGGCGCAGCTGCGGCATTCAGTAAGTTCTATAGGCGTGTAAAGGAGGATGAACAATGACCCGGATAAGCGGAATAAGAACCCTGGGGTACAGAATCATCCTGGCCTTCATCGCCCTGACCGGATTTGCCCAGATGCCGATTTTCAAGAGGTACTATATCGCCGATATTCCGGGGCTGGGATGGCTGGCCCGGTTTTACGTTACCCACGCCCTTCACTATGGTCTGGCCGCCGTATTCATTGGCCTGTGTATCTATTCTGCCCTGGATTTTTTTCTTGATCGACAGAAAAGAGGCCGGCTTACGGCCTGGGCCTGGATGAAATCCGGAGCCATCCTCGGCCTGGTCCTTACCGGGGCCCTCATGGTGGTGAAGAACCTGCCGGGAATCTATTTTTCCCACGCCACCATCATCCTTCTGGATATTTTACACCTGTGCCTGTGCATGGCCTTGATAGGAGCCGGGGCATTTACCCTGGTTGCCGGGAAGAAATGGCTTAATTGAACTTTAATCCTCTTTGTTCCATTTGGAAAAGGGATGGCGGATCAGGTTTGAGTTGAAATACCTGGGGTCTTGGGTCACCTCCGGACCGGCCCAGGGCGGGAGGCTGAATGCCTGATCCGGGGACTCAAGTTCGATTTCAGCCACCACCAGTCCCTGGTTTTCCCCAAAGAATTGGTCGATCACCCATTCAAATCCTTTAAACCGGGTCCAGAGACGTTCTTTTTCGATCAAAGGCCTTTCACAGAGAAGATCCAGCATCTCCCGGGCATCCCCGGGGGGGATTCCATACTCATATTCGGACCGGACGCTTCCCTTGGTTTTTCCCTTGATGGTGAGAAAGCCCTGATCGTTTCCCCGGGCTTCTTCAATCATCCGTACCCGGACCACCCGGTCGGCCCGGCCCGTGATATATCCCTGGCAGATGGCCTTTGTCCGGAGGATGTCCCGGGGAATCTTTTTTACCAGGAACTTGCGTTCGATCTCAATGCCCATAGGATTCCACTCTTTTCTGATTTTTAATAAAAGACAAACCCACCCCCATGAGAACGGCCGCACCGGCAAGCACCAGACGGGGGGTGAGGACCTCTGACAGGAACAGGATTCCCCCGGCTGCGGCCAGAACCGGGACGGTGAGCTGGACCACCCCGGCCTGGGTCTGGCCCAGCCCCTTCAGGGCCCGGTACCAGATCACATATCCTCCGCCCGAGGTAAATGCCCCGGACAGGACGGCAATCCCCGCGCCGGACCAGGTCAGGAACAAGGGGTCGGATCCCGGAATCACCATCCAGAGCAGAAGGGCCGGGCCAAGACCTGCAATGAAGTTGAATCCCGTGGCTTCGGCCGGGTCAGATGCATACTTTCCCAGAAGGGAATAGATTCCCCAGGCGGTTCCCGCTCCTGTCATGGCCAGGGCGCCCGTGAAAGAGGGGGCGGACAGGCCGGGCAGGAAAAGCCAGGCCAGGCCTGCCATGGCCAGAAGGATCCCGGCGGCCTGTGTCCTGGTGGGCCGGTTTCCGGCCAGGATTCCCCCCAAAATCATGGAGACCTGAACCGCTCCGCAGAGGATCAGGGCTCCGGTGCCGGCATCCAGCCGGACATAGGCCAGGGAAAAAAACAGGGCGTACAGGGTCAGCATCAGGGGCATGGCCAAGGATGCCGAGCCGTTTCCCGGTATGGGGCGTTTCAGGGCCTTTCTGCCCAGGACAAGTCCCAGGAAAAGAGCCCCGGAGGCCAGGCGGATCATGGTGAAACTGCCGGGATCAATAAGCCCGTCCCGGAGGGCAAACCGGCAGAGGATGGAGTTCAGGGCAAATGCCGTCATGGCCAGGCCGGTCAGGATAAAGGTTTTAAAAGTCAAAATTCAAACACCTAAAGGGGTTGGGCAGCCTCCTTGGAGGACACTTGCCGTTTCAATAAAACTCATGTTAAATTGCCATAGAGCATGGTTGGGACATGATTGTCAACTCTTAACTCCCCTAGGGGAAGGAAAACTAAAATTGAAAGATAAAAACCGCAGCCCCATTGTCCTGCTCACGGATTTCGGGATCCGGGACGCCTTTGCAGGGATAGTAAAGGGGGTGATCCTTTCCATAAATCCCGGGGCCCGGATTCTGGATCTTTCCCACGGGATCCGGCCCCAGGACATCCTCCACGGTTCCTTTGTCCTCTCGTCTTCGGCCCGGTTTTTCCCCGGGGGAACCATCTTCTGCGTGGTAGTGGACCCGGGCGTGGGAAGCGGCCGCAGGCCCATCCTGGTGAAAACCCGGGACTACTCTTTTATCGGGCCGGATAACGGGGTGATGTTTCCGGCGGCACAGGAAAACGATATCCGATCCATTACTCATCTCACCCGGGAAGAGTACTTTCTGCAGCCGGTCTCTTCCACCTTCCACGGCCGGGACATCTTTGCCCCGGTGGCGGCCCATCTATCCCTGGGCAGACCCAAAGAAAATTTCGGACCCTGCCTGGACTCCATGATCCCCTTTGAAATCCCCTCTCCAAAAAGCCGGGGGGATGAACTAATTCTCACCATCATCCACATCGACACCTTCGGCAACCTGACCCTCAACCTGTCCGGGGAGCGGTTTAAGGAATTTTCCCAGGGGGGCTTTGTCCTGGAAGCCTCTGGTGCCGGGGACAAAAAGATCTCCATTAATGAAAGCTGCAACACGTATGCAGAAGCCCGGGAGGGCATCCCCTTTGTTCTGGAATCCTCCACAGGCCACATGGAGATTGCCGTGAAAAACGGGAACGCCGCCCGAACTCTGGGTCTGGAGCGGCTGGATACAATGCTCCTCCGGAGCAATGAATAATTTTTAATTGTGAATTGGGAATCAAGGTTCAGAGGACTTGATTCCCACCCTGATATCCTTTATCGTAGCCCTTTGAAATGAAGCACCACATGAATTGAATTATTGAGGAGAAGAACATGACTTTGGTCGGCATCATCGGCGGATCCGGACTGGATGATCCGGATATCCTGGAAGATCCCAGGGAGATTCAGACAGATACTCCCTACGGCAGCCCCTCATCCCCCATCACCTCCGGGCGGATCAACGGGAGGCAGACCCTGATCCTGGCCCGCCACGGCAGGAATCACCAGCTCAGCCCCACCCAGGTCAACAACCGGGCCAACATCGATGCTTTGAAGCGGGCCGGGGCCACCCATATCATCGCCACCACGGCCTGCGGCAGTCTGCGGTCCCGCATCGACCGGGGCCATTTTGTCATCCTGGACCAGTTCATTGATTTTACCCGGTTCCGGAAAACCACTTTTCACGATTCTTTTGAGGGCGGGATCAACCATACGGTCATGGCCCATCCCTTTGATCAGTCCCTGAGGCGTCATCTGTCTGCATCTGCCCGGGAGCTTGATTTCCATGCCCATGAAAAGGGCTGCGTGGTCACCATTGAGGGCCCCAGATTCTCCACCGTGGCCGAATCCAAGATGTTCCGGGCCTGGGGCGCCGATGTGATCAATATGTCCACGGCACCCGAGGCCATGCTGGCCAACGAGGTCGGCATTCCATACGCTGCCGTTGCCATGTCTACGGATTATGACTGCTGGAAAGAGGATGAGGCCCCTGTGAGCTGGCAGGAGATCATGGCCGTGTTTGAAAAAAATGCCGAGAATGTAAAAGAACTATTGATAAAGACCATTGGAAAAATAGAGGAGTAAGGAGAAAGAATGAAGATCAAAGAATCCATCAGAAGCATTCCGGGCTGGCCCATTGAAGGGGTCATCTTCCGGGACCTGACCACCCTGATGCAGTCCCCTGACGCCTTCAGGGAGTCCTGCGATTTGCTCATCCAACGGTACAAGGACATGAACATCGACAAGATCGTGGGCATTGACGCCAGGGGCTTTGTATTCGGTGCGGTCCTGGCCTATGAGCTGAACATCGGATTCGTCCCGGTGAGGAAAAAGGGCAAGCTTCCCTGCGAGACCATTGAGGAATCCTACAGCCTGGAATACGGGGAAGCCACCCTGGAAATGCACCTGGATTCCGTAGCTCCGGGAGAGCGGGTGGTGATCGTGGATGATCTTATCGCCACGGGGGGCACGGTGGGGGCCACGGTCAAGATGGTTAAAAAACTGGGCGCCGATCTGGTGGAATGCGCCTTTATCGTGGAACTGCCCGATCTCAAGGGAAGGGACCAGATCCCGGGGTGCAAGGTCTTTTCCCTTTGTGAGTTTGAAGGAGAGTAGATTCAGGGATATAGACTGAAGGCCGAAAGAATCGAAAAAGAACTCCAGGGATAAAAAACCGAGATTCTTTTTATAAAAATAGGAGCACAGCCACCACAATTGTCAATTGTCCATTATCAATTGCAATATGAGCTTTCTTCTTTCCGTTGACCTGGGGCTTAAAACCGGCCTTGCCCTGTACGGCAGGGACGGCCGCCTGATCTGGTACAGATCCCAGAACTATTCTTCCATCAAGCGCCTGAAAGCGGCTGTGTTCGGCATCTTCAAGGAAACCCCGGATATTTCAAGGCTGGTCATTGAGGGGGGAGGTACCCTGGCCGATATCTGGATCAGGGAGGCCCGCCGCCGCAACATTGCCCTGGTCCGGATCAGCGCGGAAACCTGGCGGGCAAAATTTCTCTATCCCAGGCAGCAGAGAACCGGGGTCCTGGCCAAGAAAAATGCCGGAGCCCTGGCCAGAAGCGTGATTGAATGGTCCGGGGCCAGACGGCCAGCATCCCTGCGCCACGATGCGGCCGAGGCCATCCTGGTAGGCCTCTGGGGCGTAATGGAAGCCGGATGGCTTGCAGATCTTCCCGGAGAAATCAAATAGTTATCCGCTGATAAACCGCCTTTTTTGCCTCCTTTGGTGCACGGGAATTTAAATTATTGGAGATATCTTGATTTTGGAAAATTATCATGATAATAAAATTGTCAGACAATAGTACATTCCGACAATATAAGAGAAGAGGGGGCTTGCCCTTTGTTTTTCTTCTTAAATCAGGTGACGGAACATATAATTTCAGGCAGTGGAAAAAGGAGGCTTGATGGGAAAGGAAAATGAGGAGATAATCCCGCTCCCGCACTATGGAAGATGGATCTCCGGAACCCTGGTCATTCTGCTGCTTGTATCGATCATACGGGCATTTGCACACGGGCAGATCGACTGGCCTGTGGTCGGTAAATTTTTTATGGCACCGACCCTGATCAAAGGGCTTGGCAACACCATCGTGATAACGGTTCTTGCCATGGTCACAGGATTGATCCTCGGCATTGTCTTTGCCGTAATGAGGCTGTCAAAGAATCCGGTTACCCGCTGGTTTGCCGGTTTCTATATCTGGATTTTCAGGGGCACCCCAATCTACCTTCAGCTTCTGATCTGGTTTAATCTGGCCCTTGTCTTCCCCGTTATCAATCTCGGGTTCTGGGAGGGAAGAATGGTCGATGTGATGACCCCTTTTTTCGCAGCTCTTCTGGGCCTCGGCATTAACGAAGGCGCCTATATGACGGAAATCGTCCGGGGCGGCATCCTTTCCGTTGACCAGGGGCAGCTGGATGCTGCATCCACCCTGGGCATGACCCGGCTGAAGGCCATGCGCAGGATCGTTCTTCCCCAGGCCATGCGGGTCATTATCCCGCCCCTTGGCAATGAATTCATCGGCCTTTTAAAAACCTCTTCCATGGCCAGCGCCATTGCTTACACAGAGCTGCTTCACCGGGCGCAATTGATCTATTTTGTGAACGCCAAGGTCATGGAGCTCTTGATCGTCGCCACGGGATGGTACCTGATTGTTGTAACCATTCTTTCCCTGATTCAAACCGTGATCGAAGATTATTTTTCCCGGGGTCAGGATCATCCGTCCAAAAGGTCCCTGGTACAGAATTTTTTTCATTTCATGACCCTGCGGCGCGGAAAAGCAGGAGGTGCCAGATGAGGATATCATCCGGACCCATGTTAAAGGCTGAAAACGTTCATAAATCCTATGGAAAAACGAAGGTTCTCAAAGGGATCAGCCTGGAAGTTCAAAAAGGAGAAGTGATGTGTCTTCTCGGCCCTTCCGGATCCGGCAAGAGCACTTTTCTGCGGTGTATCAATCACCTGGAAACGATCAACCAGGGCAGAATTTACGTGGATGGCAATCTGGTCGGCGCACGGCTGCATAAGGGCCGGCTTTATGAGCAGAAAGAAAAGGAGATCTGCCTCCTTAGAAGGGAGATCGGAATGGTGTTTCAGCATTTTAATCTCTTTCCCCACATGACCGTGCTGCAGAATCTCATTGAAGGCCCTGTTTTTGTAAAAAAGGAAGATAAGGATTCGGCCATCGACCGGGCAAGAAAATTATTGGATAAGGTTGGCCTTGGAAAATGGGAGTCCAGTTATCCAAAGCAATTGTCCGGCGGCCAGCAGCAGCGGGTCGCCATTGCGAGATCCCTGGCAATGGATCCGAAACTCATGCTTTTTGATGAGCCGACCAGCGCCCTGGATCCCGAGCTGGTCGGGGAGGTGCTGGCCGTCATGAAAGACCTGGCCGGCAGCGGAATGACCATGGTGGTTGTCACCCATGAAATTGGTTTTGCCAAGGGGGTTGCCCATAAGGTCGTACTTATGGATAAAGGAGTTGTCGTTGAAACGGGCACGCCCGGGGATATTTTCGATAATCCGGAGAACGAAAGAACCCGGTCCTTTCTTGCAAATGTGGGAAGTTGAACGCCTGGAATGAAACAAGGGAGGCCTATTCTGAAAAAATTATTTTTAACTGCCGGACTAATATTTCCGGCCAAAAAGGAGAAAAACTCAATGTATTGTAAACGTATCCATGCAGGAATCCGAAACGGTCTTGTTGTTTGTCTGGCATTTTTCTGTCTGGCCTCAACAGGGTTCAGCGCCACTCCCCATGACATGCTTCCGGAGGATATCAAAGCCAAAGGAAAAATCACCATCGGTATCAACGGAATATTTCCGCCCATGGAATATAAGGAACCGGGGCAGGATGAACTCATCGGATTTGACGTAGATCTTGCCAAAGCCCTCGGGAAGATCTTAAAGATCACAATCGTTTTTGACGACCAGAAATTCGACCAGCTGATCAATTCCATCAATACCAGCCGGGTGGATATGGTTATTTCGGGCATCTCAGATACGGCTGTCCGGCGAAAAACCCTTGATTTTATAGATTATTTTAATTCAGGAACCCAGTGCTTTACCTTGAAAAAATATGCCGGTACCATTAAAGAGATCGCCGACTTAAGCGGGAAAACATTTGCCGTTTCCGCCGCCACCGACTATCTGACCACCATGAAAAAATGGAGTGAAGACAACCTTGAATCAAAAGGCCTGGCCGCCGTGAAAATCCTGGCGGTCGATTCCGAAGCAACTGCCCGCCTTCAGATGATACAGGGCCGGGCCCAGGCTTCAGCGATCAGTCCTGAAGTCCTGGGCTGGCTTGCCAAGGAAAATCCGGGCATGTTTGTTCCAGTGGGGGCCGTTCTTAACCCCGATCCCTACGGCATCTGCTTTTCAAAGGAGAATGCCCGGTTAAGGGATGCTGTTTATGCGGCCATTACGGAGTTGTTCAATAACGGCACCTACAAAGAAATCCTGGATAAGTGGGAAATCTCAACAGGGGCACTCCCTGAACCGCTGATCAACGGGAAAAGGCCCTAAACTGAATCTTTCGGCCCGCCGGCACATTCCGGCGGGCTGAATATTGCCCAATGAAAAAAAAACAAATCAAGCCGGGCCCGCATCTGGGACTTCTTACCCTGGGGCAGTCTCCCAGGAGGGATGTCATTCCGTCATTTGAGGGGATCCTTGGTAAAAGGCTGACTCTTATAGAGGCCGGGGCCCTTGACGGGCTCGGGAATGAACAGATAAACGCCCTATTGCCGGGCCCCCTTGAAACCGGAATCCAGACGCGGCTTGCCGGCGGGTCTGAGATCTTCCTGTCCAAAGAGCGGCTTCTTCCGTATCTTATTGAAAAGGCGGTTTTTCTTGGGAACCGCTGCCGGTATGTCGTCCTCTTGTGTTCCGGTGATTTTCCCGCCCTGAGGTCTGCCTGCTCCGGTCTTCTGGAACCGGTGATCATACTCCGGGGGATCATAAAGACCCTGGCCGGGCAGAAAACCCTGGGGGTCATCGGACCTGCCTCAGACCTGAAAAGTGCGCCGGAACAATGGCAGCCCTATGCCGGAAAAGTGGTCTGTGCCGCCGCATCACCTTACGCCCCTGTGGAACAGGCGGCCATTGCTTCAAAAAGCGCCGTGAATCAAGGCGCCCAGGTCCTTTTGCTGGATGATATGGGATTTAACCAAGAACATCGGGCCCAGGCCCGGAAAGCGGTGGATGTCCCGGTAATCTGTGCAACAACCGTGACGGCAAGGGTATTAACCGAATTAATTTAACCAAGTGACGATAAAACCATGAGCTTTGATCTGAACGTTATCCACTCCGACACCTTGGCCCGGATTCATGACAAGGGCAGACCCAGATCGGGGAAATCCCAGGGAGAACTTGATCTCATTGAGGACGGGGCCGTTGCCATACGCGGGGGGAGAATCGTCTGTGTTGGTCCCACATCCGTGGTTTTAAAGGAGGCCGGCAGCGATGTCCCCACCCTTGATGTGAAAGGGTGTTCGGTGCTGCCGGGCCTGGTTGAATCCCATTGTCATCCTGTATTTGCAGGAAACCGACATTGGGAATATGTCCGAAGGCTTCAAGGGGATTCAGGCAGAGATATCCGGCGTCAGGGCGGCGGCATCTGGTCAACGGTTGTCAATACCCGGGCGGCAAAAGACGCGCAGCTGATCAACAATACGATCCATGCCTTCAATTCGATCCTGGCCGGCGGTACCGCCACCCTGGAGGCAAAATCCGGATATGGCCTGTCAACGGACCAGGAGCTGCGCCTCCTGAGGATCCTGGAGACGGCATCCAAAAAAACCGACCTGGATATTGTCTTTACATTTCTCGGCGCACACATCGCCCCACAGGACGGGCCGACTCCAGGGGAATATACTGCCATGGTCAGGGATGAGATGCTGCCCAGGGTAATGGAACAGGGCATTGCCCAGTTCCATGATATCACCTGTGAAATCGGTGATTTTACAGCAGACCTTGCCGCAGACCTTTTAAAAAAGAGCATGCAGACGGGCATGCCGGCAAGGGTGCACGCAGATGCATCCAGCCATTCCCATGGATGGCGCACTGCAGTTGAGGGAGGGGCCGTTGCTGCCGATCATTTAACCTATACCCCGGATTCGGAAATCCGGGATATGGGTGCGGCGGAAACCATAGCCGTTTTACTGCCCATCGCAGAACAATTCTACCTGGACAACCAAAAGGCCAACGGCAGATTGTTCGTTGAAACCGATGTGCCCGTAGCCATAGCCACCGATTACTGCTCATCGTTTCAGGCCACTTCATTGGTTTTGACCATTGCCCTGGCATGTTCCTGGTTCGGCTTTACCCCGGCAGAGGCGATCGTGGGAGCCACCCTCAACGCCGCCTATGTCCTCGGCCGGGGAAACGACCGGGGCTCCCTGGATATTGGAAAACGGGGGGATCTGACGATTTTAAATTGTTCCCACCCCAATGAAATCGGCACCCGGATCGGATCTCCCCTGGTGCACCATGTGATTTCATGCGGACGGATTATCCTTTAGTGTAAGGAAACCTTTTTTCTAAGGGTTTAAAATAAAATTCACTATGATAAGGTTATTGGACGGCAATATGGATGTAAAGGAAAAGAGAGGCATCTGGTGGAACTGGAAGGGATAAAAATTGAACGTTCAACAACGGTGGACAGGGTTGTTGAAGCACTGAAAAGGGCGTTGTTCGACGGAAAAATCAGCCCCGGCGAACAATTAAAGGAAATGGATTTATCCCGGGTTTTTTCAGTTTCCAGGAGCACGGTCCGGGAGGCATTGCGGGTTCTGACCTCGGACGGGCTGGTCGTCTACGCTCCGAACAAAGGGGTTATGGCCCGGAAATTGACCAAAGAGGAAGTGGAAGATATTTTCCTGACCCGGAACGTATTGGAAACCGCTGCAGTAAAGGCCGCCGCCCAATGTCCGCCCGAATCCCTTGATCTGCTGCGGAAAGCCATGGATGAATATGCCGTAACGGCCCTTACCGGGGATACACTCAGATCGGCGGATGCCCATGTTGAATTTCATTCCGTCATGGTCGGACTCATCGGCAGCAACCGCCTCATGGAAACCGAACGCTCCCTGATGAGGGATCTGCAGCTCGTCATCGCCTCCATAGACCAGAATCGAAATGATCTGGACCGCGAGGTTGAAAAGCACGAAAACCTCACCCAACTCCTGCTGAACCGGAAAACAGCCGATGCCATTCAATGGGTTGACAAGGATCTTGCCCTTGCCAAGGGCTTTGCCGTAAAGCAGGTAAGCCTTCCGTAAAAACATCACTGCCCTCCGGGAGTTGACCTCTCTATAAAATATTTTAGCCTGGAAAAATCAAACCTTTAAATCAAAAATTTGAGAATGAATTTCATGGCCGGGAAAAAAGGAAAGATGATGTCAGACCAGGGCTACATGGATTTGTCTTCCAACAACTTTAGCAAATTTTTCAAGTGTAGATAAACGAATATCCTTGGCATGATTTTCCATCCTTGAAATAACAGATTTTGTTGTGTTTAATTCCTTGGCAATTTGCTCTTGAGTCATTCCGGCATCAATTCGGGCCTGTTTTAAAAGAATGCCAAGTTTAAATGTCTCAAATTTTTCTTCATAGGTTTTCCAGAACTCAGGGTCTTTGGCCATTCTTTTATTTTTATATTGTTGAAGATCGCTCATCTTTGCCTCCTTTGCAAAAAATACTCATTTTTTCTCTTTTCAGCTTTTTTAATTTCTTTTTTAGGCGTTTTCTGGGATTTTTTCGTGAAAGCATGAGTCAATATAACGAGTTCATTGCCATCAAAAAACCAAGCAATCTAAAAATATTATTTCCATGCTGAACTCTTGCTTCCCATATGTTATCCGTGGCCTCCAGTTTTTTAAAAAATTTGCGAGGTACCATATTAAGCTGTTCGATCAAATCAAGAACTAAAAAAATCTTTTCAACCTGTTTTTGAGAAAGCGAATCAAGATAGTCCTCAATAGGGCACTTTCCATTATTCAAACGATAGAAAATTATTTTTCTCATGCACCAAAGTTAGTATATATGCGAACATACGGCAAGGTGAAATTGTTCTTCAAAACAAAAATCACAGTCATTCTCCTGGGTTGTCCTGTCGCCTGATTTCCACCCGGATTATTCAGGTGAAGATGGAATTGAGAATTATTCAAGAATCATTCACTTTTAAATTTGACTTGAGTTAAGCAAGATGTTTCACGATCTCGACGAATCATGGTGGGTTTTTCACTGAATCGGCTTTACTGATTTTTCAAATCCTGGTAAAGGTTCGGTTTTGATTCATTATAAATTCCGGATTTGGTTTCAGTTGCCGTAGAAGGATAGAGATGATGAAGTTTGCACAAAGAACCGCCTCCTTAAAACCCGAGGGGGCTTATAAAGTCCTGGAGAGAGCCCGTGACCTGGAAGCACAAGGCAAAGACATTATCCACCTTGAGATAGGCCAGCCCGGATTTAATACGTTTTCACATATTTCACAGGCCGGGATACAAGCGATCCGGGACGGCCACACCCGGTACAACCCGCCTTCGGGGATTCAGGAACTGCGCCGGGCAATTGCCGAAGATGCCGGCTTCAGAAGGGGAATGAGGATTCTGCCTGAACAGGTGGTGATCGGACCGGGCGCCAAACCCGGATTGTTTTTCCCCACCCTTGCCGTTGTGGACCCCGGGGATGAGGTCCTGTATCCGGATCCGGGATTTCCCACATATCCAGCCATGATCCAGGCAGCCGGCGGGGTCCCTGTACCGATTCCCCTGGATGAAAAAAACGGGTTTTCCTTTGACATAGATGCTTTTAATGCACGGGTTTCCGGCAAAACAAAGATGATTATCCTCAATTCACCGGCCAATCCCACAGGAGGTGTAATGCCTCTTAAAGATCTTAAGTCTGTTGCCGAGACCGCAGAGCGCTGCGACTGCTGGGTGATGTCCGATGAAATCTATTCCCGCCTCATCTTTGATCGAAATACACCGATCAGTATTGCGGCCTTAAAGGGAATGGAAAAGCGCACCATCATCGTGGACGGATTTTCAAAAACATATGCCATGACCGGATGGCGGCTTGGATACATGATCGCCCCTGAACCCCTGGCCCGCCGTCTGGACCTTTTGATGACACATGCCGTGGGCTGCACAGCCTCATTTACCCAGGTGGCCGGGATTGAAGCGATCAATGGAAATCAGGTCCAGGTGGAGGAAGCATTGAAAGAGTATCGAATGAAAAGGGATTTGATGGTTCAAGGGTTAAATACCATCCCCGGGATTTCCTGCCAGTCCCCCGGGGGAGCTTTTTATGCATTCCCCAATATACGCAAAACAGGTTTCACATCCACTGATCTTGCAATGAAACTGCTCGACAGGGCAGGGGTGGCGTGTCTGTCAGGAACGGATTTTGGTGAAAATGGCGAAGGGTACCTTAGGATGTGTTATGCGTGCTCTTCGCAGGATATCACCATGGCAATAGAGCGGATTTCAGATTGGGTGAAAAGACAAAACTAGGGCCTCTTGCCATAAATTCGAGCATTTGTTGCTTTAAAGAGTTTAACCGCTGTCCGTGAATTAAAATGATCACCATGCCCATATGTTTCCTGCTCCTTAAAGGGAATGATTGAGCTTTAATTCCATTGGAATAAAACGAATGCCATTAACTGTTTTTAATGCTTTTTCACCTTCGAACCCGAATTTTTGATATGCGGTATATGCATTTGGTGAAGAATTAACAGTTATTTTTTGAACAGTCGGGTTTCTTTGCCTAACTACTTTTACAGCCTCACAAAGCAATCTCTTGGCAATACCCTTTTTTTGAAATGATCTTTCAACAAAAAACAAGGCGATATGACTATTATCTCGCATTTCAATAACACCGATAATTTTATTTTTGAATACTGCAACAATGATTGGATTTCCGGATTGAAATCGCTCAGATATTGATGAATTATTAACGAATTTTTTGAATTCCAAAACACCGTCATTGGAAAAATGCGGGGCAACAAATTCAGAAAAGACATTTAAAATCAAATTCACAACATCATTTTCTTCTCCCTGTTTCATAAGACGGAGAGAAATATTAGAATTTAAATTATCCATGTAATCTCTGATTTTTCAGCAATATAGTGCGGTTCTGTATATCTGTTTTCCTTTTTTTATAGAGTGACATCAGCGACAAAGTCAAGGTATCAATCATCCAAGCGAATAATACCGTAATTTTAATATTATCAGAATTCAACACCATGCAGAAATTCCCACCGGCATTCGCAGCAAAACATGACCGGGTGTTGATCCGAGGTGATATTCGGCTGTGTCATGTTTTGAATAATTTTAAATATAGTGGAGACTGACAGGGATAGTCTTGGGTGCTCAATTGCCTAAAAAATGAAATTTTGCTTGCAGGTAGTCCACGCTTGAAAAAAAGTATCTGGAAAAAATCAAAAAACGTGGTTTAATCTCGACTTTTTAAATTTATTATTTGTTGTTAATTAACAATAAATAATAATAATTGACAACAAATAACAGAATCCTTATATTGATATTGAACTCAAATAAGGAGATATATTCCATGGCCGAATGGCTCAACGCAGATGAAGCAGCAAATTATCTTGGAATTAGTTCAAGCAGCTTATATTCAATGGCGCAGCAAGGACGAGTCCCAGGGCACAAGCTCGGGAAAATGTGGCGTTTCAACAAATCTGACCTTGATGCATGGGTCAGGGCCAACAGGCCTATCAACGAATTTTTCATGTCAGCAGAATCATTTATCGAGGGAAATGATCTGTTGCGTGATCCTCAGAAAGAGGGGCATGCTGCAGCTCTTGATTTTTTTGAATCAGACGGCGGTAAAGCAATCATGCAGTTGCCGGTTGGATGTGGAAAATCCGGGCTAATATCGTTGCTCCCGTTTGGCATATCCGAAGGCCGTGTCCTTGTGATCGCTCCGAATGTCACAATCCGCAATGAGCTACAGAAGGCCCTGGACATCACCAATAAAAGGACTTGTTTTTGGCACAAATGCAAGGTTCTTGCGCCGGAGGTCATGTCCGCTGGCCCTTACATTGCGGTACTTGATGGCAAGGATGCAAACGTCCACGACTGCGATCGATCCCACATCGTTGTCACCAACATCCAGCAGCTCGCAAGCAGCGCAGATCGGTGGCTTCCACAATTCCCAGACGATTATTTTGACATGATCCTGGTGGATGAAGGTCATCACAGCGCGGCCCCGAGTTGGATGAAGGTATTTGATAAGTTCCCGAAAGCGAAGGTCGTAAACCTAACCGCCACACCATTTCGGAGCGACAAAAAGAACATCGAGGGCACTTTCATTTACCGTTACTCTTTCAAAAGAGCTATGATCAAGGGGTACATCAAGAAGCTGCAGGCTATCTACGTTGCCCCTGAGGAATTGTATTTCACTTGGGAAGGCGATGACTATCATCACACGCTCGAAGAGGTCATGGAACTCAAAGAAGAAACATGGTTCAGCCGAGGCGTTGCCATGTCGCCTGAATGCAACTATCACATCGTTGACGCCAGCCTCGACAAGCTCGAAAAACTCCGTCAATCAGGGACAAACCATCAGTTAATTGCGGTCGCAATGTCGGTCAATCATGCAAAGGCCATTCGCTCTTTGTATTCTGAAAGAGGTTACGAAGCCGCTGAGATCTACAGTGACATGCCACCTGATAAGCAGGCAGAAGTCATGCAGAAGCTCAGATCCGGCATGCTTGATTGTCTGGTGCAGGTCCAGATGCTCGGGGAAGGTTTCGATCATCCGCATCTCAGCGTCGCGGCAATCTTTCGTCCATTCCGGTCGTTGCCGCCATATGTTCAGTTCATCGGCAGGACAATGAGGGTTGTCGTACAGAATGATCCCAGGCACCCAGACAATTACGGATACGTCGTTACCCATATTGGAATGAATCTCGATCAGCAGCTCGAAGATTTCAGGGACATGGAGCGTGAGGACAGGGATTATTTCGAAGAACTCATCTCTGGGGAAGAGCCGGAGCCTCCAGCTGAAGCAACCGAGGGTCGTGCCAGAATGAAGCTGCGTAACGACATGGTTGTCGACAAGGAGATTGTATCGGAATTTTTCGAGGAGGATTTTCTCGACACTGACGACGCTGCTCTTCTGGATGAACTGAAGGCTCACGCGGAATCTCTCGGGTTTGATGCTGCCGATATTCTCAAAGCAATTAAATCGAAAAAGAAGTCTAAGCGTAGGGTAACAGAAGCATCAGCTCCATTCCCCGTGCTGCCTCAGAAGCAACGCCAGGAGGCCCGGAAACGCCTCAATGAGGAGGTGAATAGAACAGCAAAACTTCTGCTCAACAGATGTGATCTGCAGATTAATGGTAGAGATATCGCATTCAAATTGTACCCTGGTGTTACTGGAAATAATTTTGTTGCAGCAGTCCAGCTCGTGAACAAGAAACTCAAGAAAAGGTTAGAGGTAGAAGGCGTATCAGGCAAGCGTGAGAAAATGAAGACTGAGAATTTTATCAGGGCACAGGAGCTTCTGGAGGACGTGCTCAATTCATTAACAAGGCTATTTAAAAAGAGGATGGCTGACGATGGCTAAAAGAGGCAGAACTCCATCTTTGATTGGTGGAGGTGCGGGTGGATGCAAGTTCGCGATCGCTTTGAAAAAGCGGACGTGCAAGAGGTGTGGTGGTGCAATTCCTGGAGGCACTGATTGCGTTGAAGTAAGCATACCAGGAACCTTAGGTCATAAGTGTTATTGCACCGAGTGTTTCAATGAAGTTCTTGCGCAGACGCAGCAGGATCTTAACAAGCTTGTTGAACAGGTTTCAGCGATATAATCTAAAAATCCAGGTTTAGACCAGGAGGCCTGAAGGTGTCTGATCGTGAACTCGGCAAAAAGATGATCGAGGAAGGGGATCTGCTTTCTTTTCTTGAAGCCTACAGAGAGAACATTGAGGAACACCTCTCCTATAATCACGGAAGATGTGAGCGACCTGATTTCATTTGCTATCGTCCCGACGGCACGCCTGTAGGTGTTGAATTGGTCCGGGTAATGAGAAATCCAGTGCTTGCGCAGGCTCAGTACATTCTCGAACGGATTGATTTTATGGATAGCGAAAGTGCCGTTGAGATGCTCTATCAAATGATCGAGAAAAAGGAAAAGAAGCGCCTTGAGCCTGACTGGGCCTTGCCGGATAACACAATACTCGTGATTCAATTTGTAGATTGCCCTGTCACGAACCTCTATCAGTTGGATGAAAGCCTCAAGGACGATTTCCGATCATACGGATTCGACGAAATTTGGATTGCTGATTATAACGGACTGGAGGCCTACGGTGACATAGAACTGTTCTGCCTCTATCCTCCTGAATGGTGGGGGTTCTATGAGCGAAAGAGCCCCGGGAGAAAGCCCTATGGATAAATAGGTACAACAACGGAGGTGGTTTTGATTGTATGTGGGATAGAGCTGTCTTCATCGACAGCAATATGTGTTATTCTCGACGGGACATCAGATGATTTTGAGGTTGTCGATGCCGGTGCCTCGAAGTTCGAGCTTGATGACTCTGACTCAGCTAAGAGCGTGGTCGCATTCCATAAATCATTCAATGAGTTCGTGAGCGGGCAGGAGATCGACAGGATAGCGATCAAAAAACGCAGCGCCAAAGCCAAAGGGAAATATGCCAGTGGCCCGATCACGTTCAAACTTGAAGGCCTGATACAGCTTTGTGAAAATGTAGAGGTCCGACTGGTATCCCCGAACACGATTGCCGCAAAGCTCAGAAAAAAAAAATTACCTGAGCCCGAGGTTAAGCTGTTCAAGTATCAAATCCCTGCCTACGAGACGGCATTTGCGGCACTGTCATTAAAATAAAGTCAGAAAGAAAACTTTAAAAGACTGCTTTGCTATAACAAGATTCGGAAAAGGGGTCGAGGGCATAACACCATTTTGATACCCCCTATGCCTTCTAAGGGTAGGGGAATTATAGCACCGTAGAATGTTTAATAGGACTGAAGAGTTTGGTTAGCCCCTTGTTGTTCGTAGGCGGTTGGCATCTCATCCCAAATTTGTCCATCAAGTAATCTGCCAGCTTTCTTTTTATTTACTCCACCCCACTGTTTAAAAAAGAAGGGAACGCTCTTATTAATGCATTGCTCTTTAATATCCATAACCCACTCCTTTTGCATCTTGCGGGCTCCAGGGCCTGACTCACCTCCGACAATCACCCAATCAATCCCATTAAGATCAATATCGGGTATTGGTCCCAACAATGGTTCGAAAGATAAAAATTTTACTGCTGCTGACGTAGATCTCAAATTATCAATTCGGTAGGTGTAATTCGAATTTTCGACACTAACTCCCATCCATATATTGGGGGGCCAAGTTAGTCTGTCCGCAATTTTATTCAGCATTGTTGATCTTTTGGTGAGGACTTGAAAATAGTGCTGATCAGACCTCACCATTATATCGAACACTTTTATTATGAATTCAAGAGGAACATCCTCATGAAAAAGATCACTCATAGAATTAACAAAAATCATTCTGGGTTTTTTCCACCTTAGCGGCACTTCAAGCTGGTTCTCATGAAGCGTAAGTTGGAAGCTATTTTTGTAGTTCGGATTACCCATAGCTTTTAGTCTTACTGCTAACCTTTCAGCATAGCAGTTGGCACATCCTGGACTTACTTTTGAACATCCTGTAAGCGGATTCCATGTGGACTCGGTCCATTCGATTTTAGAGCTTTCTGACATGTTGAACCTTAATCATAAGAATTGTTCATACCTTTTTTCGTACATATCAGACTGGGGTGGTTTAAAAAAGGTTTTTGAAATTTAGGTCCAAGAGCATTTGGGGTTCCCGCTTTATGAGATCATCTTTGTTAATGAGCGAGTGGGGCCGTTTGAGATTGCCGTTTTTGGTGAAAATCCTTAGCTCACCATTGGCGTATAGCTCACCTATAGCTTTATTAAGCATTTCTGAAGTTGATGGTGTAAAATTACACTGAGCCGACACAAAATGTTCAAAGAGAATCCCACCCTTTGGAATTTCCGGTGGGATCTCCGCCAGAAGTGTTTTATGATTTAATTTTTCATCTATATCGGTGAAAAGAAAATCTTGTTGTTGATCGAAACCATCTACCCCTGAATTGTAGCCAAGCATCCATAACCCTGCTTTTCCTTCGTGGGAAAAATGGTTCTTTAATTTCCAATGAAGTTTTTGCATCTCATTTCTCGCGGTTGGATGCATGGATAAATGTATTAACCAATATGACTTATGGCTATCATTGGATTTTATAAAAAAATTCGTTAAGTACCTTGCACCACTTTTGCTTATTATATTTTGATACAAGTGTTTTTGGATAACACTTTTCCATTTTTTCTGTTTTTTTATATCGTCCAATTGATCAAGATCAAATGTCAGCCCAGCTTTCTTAAGAACCTGATGACACTGTGGTGTGTTGGATAAGTAATCAATCAAGTAGTCAACATAAAACGTTAAAATTACCTCAGCTTTATTAAACGTTAAGAATATTTTCTGGATGGAAGAAAGAGGGACATCAGAGTATCCGTACTGATCAAGAAAAAAGATGCATCTATTTGCGGTGCCTTTCCTTTTTTTGATATGTTTTATGATATTATTGATGTGTAACTCGAACACTCCATTATAGAAATAAATGCTTCTGTTGAATTGATTATGATAGCCTTTTTTTTCAAGTAAATTTTTCAGGAAGTTGATACATTGTGCTTGTTTATCAAGAAAAATAAAATGTGCATCTAACTTGAAACCTTTATGTTTAGATATGTTTAATTCTGCCTCAGCTTCTCTGGATGCCTCCAAAAAAATCAACGGAGAACCATGGCAGACATTCCCATCCGGCTTTTGATAGATTCCGCCTCCAGAAAAACCATCTATAAATGTGATTTTCATTTTCTCACTTCGAGGGTTAGCCCCAACAACTAATATATATTGCTTTAGATATTCTCTGAGAACATTATGTTTTTTAATGCTGTGGACGTCAATTACGGGAATATTATCTTCGCTCCAGGAGTATTTATCTCCCATCTGAATTCCTCTTGAAAATAAGATATTCTAAAACTTCATTGAACGAATCACAAGATAGATAATCTTAAAACAGTCTTGACGAGAATAGTAAAGATTTCAATAGAATGCAATATTATAAATATTTTTCTGAGATACAAAACTACTTATATTATCTTAGCTCCAGAATTTATGGGGAGCCGGTTCTGATTTGTCACAGTATTTTTGAGATCATCACTGAGGACTATATTAAAATCGAAACCCTTGAGATGATGATTTCGGAGGCACAGACTATTATTAATAGCCTATGACCATCCTAAGCCCCTAAAAAGTAAAAACGGGTACTCTATCCTATTCAAAACTGTAAGAGATGATCGTAGATCTGAGTGCCCCAACTGAAAAATAAGAGCATGCGCTAATTCGGGAGATATGATACTTAATTCAAACAGGTAAAATGCTGACGGGCAAGCCGCATATTTCAATTTTTACAATTCAACGTTCGGGATCCGCCCAGGATTAATTTGCGGCCGGTTTTTGATCAATCAATTTAGCCCGATGGGTACGATGGCGTTGAAAATGTTGGCAGTTGTTCTGTCACCGGTGAATCATAACGGTTCTCAAAAGTATGTTACTTTATTTTCACCTTACATTTGGACTGAGCCCGGACTCAGGGAGGAGCAAAGGGTTTCGCGGATTGGATTCCTTCGGGCGGCAGGAAGCCGCTGGAGAAGGGATCCCTCCCCGGAGAAAATCATGGATGATTTTCGAGAATGAGCGCAAAATCTTTGCTCCTCCCGGCATGAATCGAAATCTTATTTTGAGAACAGCGATAAAAAAGGCAAGCTGATATGAAAACTCCTTCTGTTTTGTTGTTCGATTTGGATGGAACCCTGATTGATTCCCTGCCTGATCTGGCCCTGGCATTGAATCTGCTGCGTGCTGAACTGGATGTTCCGGCCCTGTCCCAGGAGCAGGCAGGCGCAATGGTCGGAGACGGAGTCTCCCTTCTGGTGCAAAGAGCCCTGGGAGATGATCTGTTTAAGCCGGAACATGTCCTGCGCTTTCTGGAACTTTACGACCTTCATCTGTTGGACAATACCCGCTGTTATGAGGGTATTAAAGACCTGCTGCAAAGTCATCCTGCCCGGCGTATGGGCGTTGTCACCAATAAACCCCATGGGCAGACCATTGAAATTCTTTCCGGATTGGGGCTGCAGGGGCACTTCGGTGTTATTATCGGCGGTGACAGCCTGGAGAGGAAAAAACCAGATCCTCTGCCGGTTCAAAAAGCCCTTGAAACCCTGGGTGCCGATGCCCGACAGGCCGTGATGATCGGCGATCATCATACGGATATCAAGGCCGGCCGGGCCGCCGGGACAGCGACCTGTTTCTGCACCTATGGTTTTGGCAGCAACGGCGGTCTGGCTTCAAATTTTCAAGCCCATGCGGCAGGCGATCTTCTGGACCTGTTTCCCGGGGCGTAACAATAATTGCCCATTGTAACAAACGCTACTGAATGTTTGCCCCCCGGGTCATATAGTGAGTACAACCCCGACGGTCATATGGACGGGAAAAAGCTAATTTTTAAAAAGGAGATTTTATCATGAAAGTGCTGGTAACCTTTTTCAGTCAGAGCGGAAACACAAAAAAGATTGCCAAAGCGATCTATGAGCAAGCATCCGAATCTGAGGAAGCGGAACTGAAAAAACTGGAAGATGTCAGCCCCGGGGATACAGCGGGATACGACTTTATCTTTATCGGCTCCCCCCTGCATTCCGGCAGTCTGGCGGCACCGGTAAAAGAATGTTTAAATCAAATCCAGTCCGGGCCGGGGCAAAAAATGGCCGGTTTTATCACCCATTTCGCCCCGGCCTATCCGGAACAGGACATGGATCGATTTGCAGAACCCATAAAAACAGTATGCAGGGAAAAAGAGATCGAGTATCTCGGCTGTTTTGACTGCCAGGGTTTTCTGACGGAATCCCTGCATGAAATGGTACAAAAGAAAATGAATCTGACAGATGAGCAGTGGGCCGACATGGTCAAGCAGATGACCGGCCGCCCCAATGAAGAGGACGAGGGTAACGCCAGGGCGTTTGCAAAAAAGATCCTGGCATAGGTTTGGGCCCTTCACGGATCGTGAAGGGCTGAACCAAATATTTCACAAAGTGTTGTTGCTTAAGCAGCATTTTATACCATGCGTAAAATGTCATGAACCGGGGCAGAAGAGCGGAAAGGATTTTCATTCAAAAAAACAAAGATCGAAAGGGACGGCTTCAGCCTTCAGCCTGTCCACCTAAAACCATCCTCCAGAAGAACAAGGATTGAAACCGGCACAATTCAAAGGACACCTTACTCAATTAAAGTCAAATATATCCTATTCAAAACCATGAGGAGTGGCGATAGAAGTGTCCGCCTTTATGGCTTTGAAAAAGGGTAGCTGAAATCAAAGCAGGGCGTCCGTTTTGACGGCCATGGAAAAATCATTTTTATGGAGCCCTTTAATTTTGTGGGTTGTCCAGACAACCTCCACCCGGCCCCAGTCCAGGACAAGGCTAGGATGGTGATATTCGGCTTCGGCCAGTTCCCCCACCTGGTTGACAAAGGCCAGGGCCTTTTTGAAATTTTTAAAACGAAACACACGCTTTAAGGCCTGACTTCCACCGATATCAACTATATCCCAATCGGGAACCTGGGGCTTATAGGCTTCTATTTCATCCTTTGTTGCAACAGGGCTGCCTTTTTCGCAGGGAACACATTTATGGGTGATCAAATTATTCATAAAAACCTCCGTTGGATCAGATTTCGTTTGTGCGAATAATATAATCACCCCTTCTGTACTGTCATCCTGCCACAAAAAATTTGATTTTATTCAATGAATGGGTCGGACTATTGAAACCCAGACTTGTGCCTCCTCAACATTGCTCACCTCATTTGTCTTGAAACCTCGAGCGAAAAATAGAACCCTGCAAGTACTTGTTTAAACTTTGGAATGGTGATATGGGTTGAACGGAAACAGAAAGTGATTTTACAGGAATTTGCCCGGGTTATGCTGGATGCAGAGTGACGGTATCGGCCTGGGGCATCCGCCTTTGTCGGGTTGGATTTTATGCCGGCTCTTGACTCTCTTCGGATTTATCCCTTTTTTCTCTCCTGAACTCTAAAATGCTCATCCGGCAGGATTCTATCCCCTGGCACTATTTTAACGAGGTACTTTCATTTAGTTCATTTTTAGTTCTGATTTAGTTGGGAGGAGATATGAAAAAAATATCACTCACTATAAGCCTATAAGGAGGGACTGTTCTATGAAACAATTCACGAGAGTACTGGGTTGGATGATTTCGATATTTGTAATTTTTTATTTTGCGCATCCCTGTTTTGCACAAGAAGGGGCGACCCAAGAGGAATGCGTGGCCAAAGTCGAGGAGGCGGCTCAACTGGTCACAAACATTGGGTTCAAGCCTGCTCTGGAAAAAATTATGGATCAGAACAGCCCTTATAAATGGAAGGATTCCTGTGTTTTTTGCATGGAAGAGGGGATGGGAAAATTGTTGGCGCACCCCATCGCCCCCAGATTCATCGGCTTTCCCATGAAAAATTATAAGGATGCAGACGGGAAACAGCCTTTTGTAAAGGTTCTTGAAGAGATTAATACCCGGAACAAGGGGTGGGTGGAATACTATTATCGGCCCCAGGGAGTGGAGGTACCCAAATTGAAAAAGACCTATTTTCTTAAAATACCCGGAGAAAATGCTATCTTTTGTGCAGGTTACTATGAATAAACCAGACAGCAGGGAGAGACGTGAGTTTCTGAAAAAGAGTCTGTCCGCAGGGGTTGTCGCAGGTGCCTCATGGCTCCGGGGTTCGCCGGACATATTGTTTGCCGGAACTGAGAGGATCAAGGCACCGGATCTTGTGGCTGTGAAAAATGGTGAGCCCGATGCCATGTTCCACCAGGCCATCACCATGATGGGCGGCATGGAAAAATTTGTAAAAAAAGGCCAGACCGTGCTTGTCAAACCCAATATCAGCTTTCCCAGAAAGCCTGAAATCGGTGCCACCACCAATCCGTTGCTGGTTAAATCCATTGTGGAGCACTGTTTTGGGGCGGGGGCGAAAAAGGTCTATGTTTTTGATAATGTGGGGTTCAGCTCATACGGCATCGCAAAAAAATGCTATAAGACCAGCGGCATTGAAGAGGCTGCCAGATCAGCGGGTGCGATTGTGGCGCCCGGCGACAATGAAAGATACTATCAAAAAGTAAATATATCCGGTGCCAGAACCCTGGTTTCAACCAAGGTACATGAACTGGTTCTGGAGGCCGATGTATTTATTAATGTTCCCATATTGAAAAATCATACCTACACCTATCAGACCATTGCCATGAAAAACCTGATGGGCGTTGTCTGGGATAGAATGAAGTATCATGAATTGGATCTGGAACAATCCATTGCCGACTTCTGCCTGTTCAGGACGCCTGACCTGAATGTTGTGGATGCCTACCGGGTTATGAAACGCTTCGGTCCCGGGGGCAGCACGACGGAGCATGTGGCCCTTGAAAAAACTTTGCTGATATCCCAAGATATTGTTGCTGTGGATGCGGCGGCTTCCAAGGTGTACGGTATGGAACCGGATAAGGTCAGATACATCCGGTTGGGACATGAATTAAATATCGGCAATATGAATCTGAATGAGTTGAGCATCCAAAGACATGTAATGGGTGGTTAGAAGCATTGAACCTCAAAAAGATCCGTATTGCGATTTCCTTTGCTGTTTTTATCTTGTTTTTACTGGGATTTCTCGGGGATGAAACGATATCAACCCCATTGTCAGATACCCTGGTCTCTTTTCAATTCATACCGTCCCTGCTGCAGTTTATACACAGCCCCGGCAGTCTGGCAGGACTCTGTTTTTTATTTCTCCTGGTGGCCGGTCTTATCTTCGGCCGGTTCTATTGTTCCTTTCTTTGTCCTTTGGGAATCCTTCAGGATATATGTATCCGGATCTTCCGAAGCCGTGGAAAAAAGCACACCTATCAACGGCCGTATCGCACAGTTTCCTACGGTTTGCTTTTTCTTACAATTATCCTTGCTGTTCTCGGATCGCTTGCCCTGGTCAATCTGCTGGATCCCTACACTCTTTTTGGGAGAATCGCAGTCCATCCGTTCAAAACAATGGTTCTCTGGATCAACAACATGATTGTCATAGTCGCTGAACAATTTGATGTCTATGCCCTGGCAATTAAAAAGCAGCATCATATCCCCCTTTCCATTCTCACAATAGCAATGGGATCCTTTGGCCTGGTTCTGGCGTTTTCAATTATCTCCGGACGGGGATACTGCAATACCATCTGTCCGGTGGGGGCTTTTCTGGGCATGATTTCCCGGTTTTCTTTGTTTAGATTTGTCATTGACAGGGAAAACTGCCGATCCTGTGGATTGTGCGAAGAGGTCTGCAAAGCCGGGTGTATCGATATGGATAAATTGGAGATAGACCACAGCCGTTGTGTGACCTGTTTTAATTGCACGGATGCCTGCCGAAAAAATGCTCTGGATTATAAAGTGCAATTTCCCATCCCATCCCGCCGGTGGACGCCTTCCAGAAGAAATTTTTTAGCTGTCACAGCCGTGGCCGGAGGAACGGTTTTGTCGGCGGCGCTTCCGGTTCGATTATTCTCCCTTGAATCAATGACGCCCGGACAGACCCCGGTTATGCCGCCCGGGGCAAAGAATCTTTCCAATTTTGTTCAACGCTGCACGGCCTGTCATCTTTGCGTGAGCGTTTGCCCCACCAATGTTATGATACCCGCCTATTTTGAATATGGCAGTTGCGGCATCATGCAGCCCAAACTCGACTATCGGCAAGGCCACTGTGATTTCGACTGCAACGCCTGCGGCCAGGTCTGCCCAACCGGGGCCATTGCCCCCCTTTTGTTGAAAGAAAAAAAACTGACCCGGATCGGCACGGTATCCTTAAATAAAACCAGATGTATCGTGCATGTGAAAAAGAAGCATTGCGGCGCCTGTGGTGAAGTCTGTCCCACCCATGCGATTTTCCCAGTGGAAAAGGGGCTTGTCTTATTCCCGGAAATCAACATTGATTTCTGCATCGGCTGCGGTGCCTGTGAGCGCGCTTGCCCCACCCAGCCCAAGGCGATCACAATAAGACCTGAGATTGTTCATTCGAAAGCAAAAAAATATGTGCCGCCTGCCTCTTCCACGAGACAAGTAGAGGAGCACAGCAATGATTTTCCTTTTTAAAAGAGCAAAAGAATCAAAGAGAAAAACAATAATCTATCTTTTAATCTAAGAAACAGCCCATATGGCGGTGCGGGTCCGGATATGATATGATTGCCCGGTACAGATAATATAAGGAACGCAGATGCCAGAGATAACAGACCCGTGGAAATCAGCAGGGGAATCCCCCAAAAAAGGTCAGAAACGATCCTCATCCAGGCAGTCCCATCCCTTTCTGGCCCAGGATCATGAGGCGGTGGTGGGGCAGTTCCAGGAACTGCCCGTGGAGAATCTTTCCGATTACGGGGTCTATTTGAGTTTTGGCCGGGACCGGGTGCTTCTGCCCAATAAATATGTGCCGGAAGGCATAACCGTGGGGGAGAAGATCCGGGTCTTTGTCCACACCGATTCCGAGGACCGGCCCGTGGCCACCACCCTGGAACCGGCCGGTGTGGTGGGGGATATCGTGGCCCTGGAGGTCAAGGATACGGCTCCCTTCGGCATTTTCATGGACTGGGGCCTGGAAAAGGATCTCCTGGTTCCCCGCTCCGAGCAGCAGGGCCGGATGGAGCCGGGGGAGACCCATCTGGTGAAGATCTGTCTGGATAAAGCCACCCAGCGGATCTACGGAACCACCCTGATGAGGGAGTTCTGCTCCGGGGAGGCCAAAGACCTTGCCCCGGGGGAGGCCGTGGATCTGATCATTCACAGCATCACCCCCATCGGCTATACCGCCCTGATCAACCGGATCTGCCCGGGGATGCTCTATAAGAACGAGACCTTTGAAGATCTGTCCGTCGGGGATCAATGCAGGGGATACATCCTTAAGGTCCGGGAGGACAAAAAGGTGGACCTGACCCTGAAACAGCCGGGATATGCCTCGGTGGAGGACTCGGCCCAAAAGATCCTGGAGGTCCTCAGGGCCTGCGGCGGTTTCAGCCCCTGCCATGACAAGAGCCGACCGGAGGAGATCCAGGCCTCATTTTCCATGAGCAAAAAGGAGTTCAAGAGGGCAGTGGGCAGCCTCTACAAGCAGGGCCGCATCACCCTGGACAAGGCCATGGGGATCCGTCTGAAATAAGGGACGGCAAATACATCCCCCTGAGTTTTTGATTTCTTTTTTGATCGGACCGGGGTATGATATTCAACAAAGACAAATCCATTTCGTCAATTCAAAAAATATAAGCAGAGGTGAAAACCATGGTCAGGAAAACTGCTTTTATCGGTCTTATGGGATTTTTTTTTATTGCGGGTTGTTTCGGGCCCAAGGGGAATACCCTCGAAGAAAAAAAAGCGGCTGTGCAGAGGATGAGAAGAGACACGTTAAATGAATTGTATCGAATTCATCCCGTCTCCAGGCAGGAATTGAAAAAATCCAAAGGATATGCCGTATTCAGCAATACAGGGTTTAATCTATTCTTGTTATCCACCGGAAGCGGGTGGGGAATCGCCCATAATAATGCAACCGGTAAAGATGTTTATATGAAAATGTATTCGGCCGGCGTCGGCCTGGGGCTCGGGGTGAAAGATTTCCGGGGAATATTTATCTTTACGACCCATGAGGCCCTCAATGAGTTTGTCGAAAAGGGCTGGCAGGCCGGCGGACAGGCCGATGCCGTTGCCAAATCCGGGGCAAAAGGCGGGGGTGCCGGGTCTGCCATTGATATCGCGCCGGGCATCCGGTTATACCAGATCACCAAAAACGGTCTGGCTCTCCAGGCAACCGTCCAGGGGACAAAATACTGGAAAGATAAAGAGATGAATCATGAATAGGATTGTTATAATGAATTTTAAAAAGATATGGGTTTTAATGGCAATGGGGTGTTTCCTTTTTTCGCCGCAATTCACAGCAGCGGCAGGCGATTTTAGCTGGATGGAAAACTTTAATATCCGTGCTGACGCAGATCCATCGGGATTCAGGGCAAGACTTGCGAATAGATTTAAAATCGGCGATGAAAAGATAGATGCGGTTTTGAGTGTGGCCAAAAGTGCGGCAGATGCCTATATGGTTTTGCGTTGCGGGGAGATATCAGGCAAATCCTCCGAAAATGCCATTGAAAAGTATAAATCCCAAAAAAACAAAGGCTGGGGAAGTTATGGCCGCAGTCTGGGGATTAAACCGGGCTCAAAAGAATTTCAGGATCTGAAATCAGGGGATGATCTATACGCCGGTAAAGGAAAAGCCCGGGACAAGAATAAGGGAAAAACCAAAACCAAAGGCAAAGGGAAAGGCAAAAAATAAAACATAAATTCCAATAAGGAATCGAATAAAAGAAGCAGGACAGTCCCTGCTTTTTTTATTGGGAAAAGCGTCAATGGCAAAAGGAGGATCTTCAAAATCGTTAAAACGGGAATCGTTCAGTATGAATCCGACCTTTTGGGATTCCTGAGTTCAGGGATTTTTACAATTTGATTTTTCCCAATATAACAGCGCAGGATTGTGAGAGATTTGTTTTTAAATCGGTCAGATTTCCTGATGGTTTTTCCCGGTTGCCCTTATTCAGAATATGGGATAATAAACGACAGGCGGGCCGGGTTTTTCCGGATGAATGGCCAGCGGCCTGCCAGGAGATCCACAGGATATTTTAAATTGAGGAAAATAGAGATGCCGCATATCATCGTTAAGCTCTATCCGGGACGGTCGGAATCCGAAAAGCAGGAGCTGACCCGGAAAATCGTGGAAAATGTCATTGAAGTCACAGGATGCAAGGAAAGATCCGTATCCCTGGCCATCCAGGAGATTGAACCCGGGGACTGGACCCAGAAGGTATATGAACCCGATATCATGAACGGGCAGGCCACCCTCTACAAGGAACCCGGATACGATCCTTTTGCCTCACAAGAGGAAGATAAAAAAGAAGAGAAGAAAAGTTTGATGGACCATGTCAGAGCGGCGGCAAGGATTGCGGAAAAAGAGGATACTTCCGGATTTTTTAATCCCATGTCATGGCTGGATCTTCAATTGGAAGATCATCCGGAAAGTTTTGACGCCTTTTTTGAATCTCCCTGGAAGGAACTTTCCGATAAAGAGAGGCAGAAAAGAGCCGTTGAAATCCGGAGGGTCCTGTAAAACCTTCAAAATATAGTCCTTTGGCAAACCGGCTTGTAAAGAGGACCTTAATCCTTTACACCGCAGGTCTGGTCTGATACTGGATGAAGTATGGTCCTGGAGAGGGTGGATATCCATGAAACCCGGGACCGGTCATGCGATAAGATCTTTGGAATCGGATAACTCCTGTTCAGGGAAATGATCTCTTAGAAAGGAAAAAAGAACATGAAAAAATCAATGGTATGGTTGGCAGCCCCTTTATTTTGTCTGGTGTTTCTGGTTTCCGGCGTTCAGGCCAATGTTTTGAATTTTACCGATTACCGGATCCATAACCTGGATTCCGAATCCGGGAGAGGGATGCACCGGGGTATTAAAAATCACAGGGGGAGGCACAAATCAAAGAAAAAAAACCGGGGGAAAAGGATCTGCATCGTCAAGCTGATGGGCAAAACCAATCATTTCGGCCTGGACATTTCCCAGAATCCCCCTGAGTACATTGATTACCATGCAACGGTTCCCGGCGTCAGGGTCTGGATTTCCGAATATCCCTTTACCCGGAATCTGGACATCCAGACGGATGAAACCGGCTGGTGGACAATGTATATCATCAAATACAAAGACATGGATCTTGAGTTTTCCTTTATCTATGAAAAAGAAGGCTGGGTAACGACCAAAACCAATGTCATCACCGTGACAGACGAAGACAATCTTGATCTGGCCATTCAGTATATCGATCCCCAGTATTACTATTATGTAATGAAGCCTGCCGTTGAAGACATGATGAAAGCCCTGGGGTATCCTGATTTTGTATTTGAGAACGCCCTGGTGGTGACCGTGGGCAAATCATGGGCCTCCATGCATGACGACCGTCTTCCCCACGGGGATCCGGGGGCCATTGCCGTTTTAACCCCGGAACTCCAGGGGGGCATCGGGCCCATTTATTTTAATGAGGCGGTTCAGCCGGATCCCTCCTATGATGCGACATCCGTGGATGGCGGCGTGACATGGCTCAATCTTCCCCTGGATCAGACCTGCGAGGTAACCGCTGAAAAACCCGGGGTTGAATATGAAAGCGTAAGATTTAACCTGGAAGAGTCTGATGTGGAAAACGGAGTTGAACTCTATATCTCCTCCACACCCGATTCGGTCCAGGGGGATAATGATTCCCCGCCCGGGGAATACTAAAGGAAGCTGTCTCTACTCCGCTTCTCAAAAAGTCTTCCTTTAGAAAATCAAAGGCATGCTCCTGGATCATGCCGGAGATCCCCGGATGGGAGGGGGATCGGAAATCTAGTGAAATTTTAAGGGGAAATATGGTATGTCAGGGGGCAGGATCAGATTCTCGGTTCAGCCGGGGAATCCTTGGGAGAGCTGTCAGAACCGGCGGGAAGCCGGAGTTTTAATAAAAGAAGAACCGGATTGACCATGTTTATCATATCGGAACGACTGAGCATACCGGACAAGGAGATCCGGATAGAGGCGGTCCGGGCTGCCGGGCCCGGGGGGCAGAACGTGAACAAGGTGTCCACGGCCGTACACCTGCGGTTCGACATCAGGGGCTCCAGCCTGCCCGAAAAGGTCAAGGAAGGGCTCCTGGCCATGAGGGATCATAGGATATCCGGGGAGGGCACGGTTGTGATCAAGGCCCGCCGCTTCCGCAGTCTGGAAAAGAACAGGGAAGACGCCCTGGAGCGCCTCAGAACCCTGATTGTAAAATCAGGAAGCAAAAAAAAGAAAAGAAAGCCCACCCGCCCCAGCCGGGCGGCAAAAAAGAAGCGGATGGATTCCAAGACAAAACACAGCCGGGTCAAAAAACTTCGGGGCAGGGTGGATCGAGAGCAATGAACAATTGATAATGAAGAATTAACAATTGAGGATGCTTCGCGCTATTTTAAAATACTAGATATCCTCGGGTATTCTTATCTTATGCTTCTTAATCCTCTTCCACAGGGTCACCCGGCTGATGCCCATGATCCGGGCAGCCTGGGACTGGTTCCCCCGGGTCTTTCTGAGCAGGCGCAGGAGATCCTCCCGTTCGGTGCCGTTCATGCCGGCCAGGGAGATAGACTCCCCACCGTCATCCGGATGGTTTTCCGCGATTTTCTGGGGGATATGTCCGGCTTCGATCCTGCCGCCCGGGCAGAGGACAAAGGCGTATTCAATGGTGTTTCTCAATTCGCGGACATTTCCGGGCCAGTCATAGTTCACGAGGCATTCCATGGCCTCCGAGGAAAGTCCTGAAATATCCTTCTGGCTGGTGGTGCAGTTCTGTTGAATAAAATTTTTAATGATCAGGGGGATGTCATCCTTCCGCCTGGCCAGGGAAGGGCAGTGAAGGGGAAATACGCTGATCCTGAAGAAAAGATCCTTGCGGAACTCCCCTTTCTGGATCAGGGTTTCCAGGTCTCTGTTGGTGGCGGACACGATCCGCACATCCACGGGAAAGGGTCTGTGATCCCCCACCCTTTCGATCTCTTTTTCCTCCAGGACCCGGAGAAGCTTCACCTGGGTGGACAAGGGGATGTCCCCGATCTCATCCAAAAAAATGGTGCCGCCGCTGGCCGCCTCAAACCGGCCGATGCGGTCCCGGTCCGCACCGGTAAAAGAGCCTTTGACATGGCCGAACAGCTCGCTTTCCAGCAGGCTTTCATTGAGGGCTGCGCAGTTGACCTTGATAAAGGGGCCGTCCTTGCGGGGGCTGTTTTTATGAATGGCCATGGCCACCAGTTCCTTGCCGGTTCCGCTTTCCCCCTGGATCAGAACCGGGACATCGGATTGGGACACATCCTGGATCAATTGAAAGAGGCGTTCCATGGCCGGGGTTTTTCCCAGGATTCCGCTGAATCCCTCATCCAGGTGGTAGATTTTTTTCAGGGCCTCGATCTCCTGCTGTTTCCTGACCACGGCGGTCATATCGGTCAGGATTTCAACGGCACCGATAACCTCTCCCTCTTTATTCTCCAGGACCCTGGCACTCTTCAGAATATGAACCGAGTGGTTGTCCTTGTTTGTGATCATGCATTTCTTGATCTTTGACCGGCCCACGGAAAAGAGTTTGCAATAGTCTTTTCCTTTTCCCTTTCCGATGATCTTGCAGCCGGTGCAGTTGAGGATGCGGCAGGAATTCCCTTCCAGCTCTTCTTTTGAATAGCCGGTGAGTCTTTCTGCGGAAGGATTCGTGGACAGGATGGTTCCCCCTGTATCTACGACAAGGATTCCGTCCAGCAGGGTATCAACGATTCTTTTCCAATGTTTTGAAATATCCATCTTACGCTATATCCGCCCTTGGGTTGAAATTGGTTTTTAACACCTGTTAACTTAACACATGTTAAGTATTTATCAAAATTTTTTCTATAAAATAATGAAAAAACAGGAGCAGCTGCCGGATTTCATTGGAATTTCAACCGATTATGACGCCTTTTTTTCCGGGCATACATCTTGCTCAAACAGAGGAGAAGACTCTGTTTACTCGGTTTTGAAAGGGGATGTTTGTTGATTCGGCTTCAATTTGGCATGAAAAATATGGGAATTTTATCGGATGGGATGGAATCGATTCAGAAAATTATTGAAAAAACAGCTAAAAGACTGGTATACTTCGCTTCAATCAAAAGAAACCTGAGTGAAGAGCTGTTTTATCGTCATATTTTTCTTTCTGCGAAAATTCCATATCCTGAGTTGTCAAGGCGCTGTACTCTTTATTCTTTTCCAGCCCTGGACGTCCCGGACCTGAATCCTTCCAGATTTTTGCCAGAACGTGGTCGGCCGTAGGGCTTTTCTAAGTCCCTTTGTTCTACGGTGTAAAGGCAGACACCCGGATCAATCCGGAAAAGGAAAATCAGATGAAAAAAAGGAGAGGTGGATGAAAAAAGACAGAAAGGATTTTAAAAGGCTTTTCATTCTTATGGTGGGCAGCCTGTTCTTATGGGGGATGATTTCCCCGGGAGCGCTCTGGGCGGATGCAGAAGTGGATGCCCTGAAAGAGCAGCTGCGCCAGCTGACCGAGATGGTTCAGACGGTTCAGAAAAAGCTGGCGGACATGGAGGAAGCGCGGGCGGAAAAAGATGAGGAGATCAAGGAGATGGACGACCGCCTCAACCAGGCGGAACTCCACACGGCCACTGACAAGCTTACCCTGGGCGTGGAACTCAGAAGCCGGGGGGATTCCATCCATTACGGGGACCTGCTGACCGCGCCGGATTCCATGATGAACGGTTTCTTTACAGACTATAATGCCGGTAATCCAGCCCTGGGAGGTTTTAACAATGCAACCGCAGCCCAGATTCAGGCCCTGATTGCAATGATGGCCCAGAACAACATGGTACCGGATCCGGAAGAGAACGATATTGACAACGATATCATCTACACCAACCGGTTCCGCATCAACATGAAGGCCAAGCTCAACAATCAGCTGGCCTTTGCCGGCCGCATCGCCGCTTACAAGGTCTGGGGCGACAGTGCTGAAGTGCAGTTCAACCAGGGCAGCATGTCCGACATCGGCCTGGACGGGACCACCTCCAGTCTTCCCAGCGGGGACGGCCTCAACCTGGAGCGGGCCTATTTCAACTACAGGAACAGCATCGGGGAGATTCCCTATAATTTTTCCCTGGGGCGCAGACCTTCCACGGAAGGGCCTCCCCTGGAGTACAGCCAGTACAGTCTGGTGGGCGGCTCTCCCCTGGCCCATATCATCAACTGGCAGTTTGACGGGGCTTCTTTAAGCTTTGGCCTGGAAGAGATGACCGGCATCCCCGGGGCGGCGTTCAAGCTCTGCTACGGAGTCGGGTTCGAGGGGGGATGGGGCAACTCCAGCTCATTCAACAACAACTCCCAGGTGGATGATGTTCACATGTTCGGCTTTATCGCCGATCTGTACGATGATGATATCACCAGCGCGGTTCTGAACTTTGCCTATGCCGTTGACGTCACAGACGGGTTTACCGGGCAGACCGTGATGCCGTTTACCATCTCAGTGGATAATGATCCTCTCTCTGCAACTTATGGGAACTACACATTTGAGCGGAACTCAGGTGCCTTTGTCAGCCGCCTCGAGCCGGTCACCAACCTGGGAGACTGGAGTGCGGCCACCTTCCTGGTCAAGCACAATTTCATGGAGCAGTTTGACAAGGATATCGACGTATTCTTCTCCCTGGCATGGAGTCATACCGATCCGGACAGGGTCTCTTCCCATCCATTCTACGGCCTGCTGGGACAGGGCCTTTTGAGTTCCAACGGGGATCTCCAGAGCCGCGACGGGTACAGTATCTACACAGGCGCTGTCTTCCCCATGCCCTTTGACGCCAGGCTGGGCATTGAATACAACTGGGGATCCAAGTACTGGTTCAACTTCACCGGTGCGGAAGATTCCCTTGTGGACAGCAAACTGGCGGCCCGGGGCCAGGTCTGGGAAGCCTATTATATTCAACCGGTGTTTGACGACAACTTCTTCGTAACCCTGGGCGGCCGGTACTATGATTATAAGTATACGGGAAGCGGGAATCCTCTGGGAGCCCCGGTGGAGATCTCCGATGCCTCGGCCATGGATACCCTGTTCCCGGTTGTGGATAAGGTATGGAACCTCTACCTGTCCGTAAACTTCAGGATGTAGCCCTGATCCGCCAGCAAGGCGCCACCTGCTTCGTTGCCTTCGGTCGTTCCTCCCTGGGGAGTATGACGGAGACGCCTCAGTCGTCACTTCTTGGCGCCTTGCATCTGGCACCTTGCTGACGGCCGGGAGATAGAGTGAAAGATAGTGGATGTAAAGTTAAAAAAAGAATGACAATTTTGCCGGCCGGCTGACCGCCCTGCATTAATTTTAAAATGAGAAAGGAATTCATGATGGTAAAAAAAATGATTGTTCTGTTCGTATCCCTTGGCCTGATCCTGGGGCTTTCCGCCTCTGCCTTTTCCAAGGGCAAGGGAAATCACCGCAAGGGAAAATACACCTATAGAAAGACCTGCCGTTCCTGTCACAACGACAGCGGTACTGCCGTGTCCCTGAGCCCGGACTCCAAGACCCAGGCCCAGTGGGAAAAGACCTTTACACCCAAGACCTACGAGAAATTCGAATGCAAGGATGAATGGGCAAAATTGTCGGAAGATGATCTCAACAATATCTTTGCCTATCTTCACAAGTATGCATTTGATTCACCCACACCGGCCAAGTGTAAATAAACAGGGTTCCAAGTCCCTGGCCGCCTCCGGAACAAGGGGCCGGCCAGGGTTCATATCTTAAGGGGAGGAGGCAAGCCTTCCCGTCACGATGTTCCGGACCCTGTACTCCAGGTCCAGGCTCTTTTTCTCCCTGGGGTTGAGCGGGATTTCAAAGACCAGGGTCTGAGAGTCTTCTTTTATATAATCCAGATCCATTTTCACGGGCTCCCACTCTCCCGGGAGATGTTCTTTCAGGGTCAGGGTAACGGCCCGGTCCTTGGTGTTTTCCAATGAGTACCTGTCTTTTATGATCTCGTCGTAGATCTGGATCTTTCCCTTTTTGTTCCGCCGGATACGGGTCCTCTGGGTATCCATCCGAAGCTTGGTCACCAGGATGTCCCGGCTTTTTCCGGTTTCAACAAGGACCTCATCTCCCCTGGGGATGAACCGGACCCGGTCCTCTCCGGAAAAGATGAAGGTATCCTGGCGGTCTTCAGTGAAGATCCTGGTCTTTCCCCGGGAAAGATCGGCAAAGCCCAGGCCTTTCCCGGAGGTGTTCCTGATCCGGTAGCCCGTGGGGATTCCCACGGCAGTCTCTTCTTTTTCCGGGTCATGGGGCATGATGGCGGAATCCCAGGTATACACCTTGGTGACGGGGATCTTCTTTTTGTCAAACCAGAGGATTTTCCGGGTTTCAAGATTCCTGGATTGGACGGAAAAAGAGCTTGCCGGGTTCAGCCAGACCGCGGCCGGGTCAAAATCCTCTCCGGAAAAATTTCTCAAAATCAGGTAGGACTGGAGGCGCAGGAATTTTTCCCCGGGATCTGCCAGGGCCTGGTAGGTGACCAGGCTGTCAATGCCCGAGAGCAGATAGGAGATGACCACGGGCTGGGCTCTGTCCTCTTTGCTGTGAATCTCCCAGACCAGGGCGGACTCATTGGGGGGAAAGGAGACGGACATCAGAGTGCATGCCGGTTTCCCGTCTTTTTCCACCCGGGGATCAAGAAGGATGGAAAAAGGGTCAATGGATACATTCTGCCAGGAAAAGTCCACTTTATTGAGTCCCTTTTTAAGGCTTAATACCCGTTTTTCCTGGACCAGGGCCGGGTTCAGCCCGTCCAGGCGGATGGAAACCCCGGTCCTGGCCGGCAGGGAAACCAGACTGGTTCTGGCATAAAGGTCCGGGGCCAGGAGGGTCAGGGCCAGGCCCAGGGCCCAGGCCAGGCGTCCAAATCCTGCCTTGGGGGATACGATCAGACTTACTGCTGCCATCTTCTTTCTCCTGTAAAGGTGGTTAATCTGTATTGAATGGTTTCCTTTGCGCCCGGTGCCAGTTCGGCCCGGAATCTGAACCGGTTCTGGTCGATTTTTTCAAATTTTCCTGAACCCTGAACCCGGTCCACTTTAAAATGGGGGCTTGGCTGGTTCCGGACAATTTCCACCCGGGCCGGTCCATGGGAAAAATTGGCCATCCGGATCTCCATCTCCCTGACTTCATCCAGCCCGGATATATTTGCCTTGGAATCGAATATGATGTTCTTTCGGGCAAATCCCATGACCACAGGCTTGACGGTCACCCGGGCAGAGGGCCCCAGCAGGAGTTCCGAGGTCCTGCCCATGGGGGTATACTTGGTACGGGTGGAACCAAGGAAAGTCAAATCCCCCTGTTTTCCCATGGTTTTAAAGACCTTCACCTCTCCGGCGGGAAGGGGTGCGGTTCCCAGGCCGGCTTTGGATTCGTTTGCAAAGAAGAGCTTCCGGATAACCCGGTCCCCGTATCTTTTTTTGTCGTAGAGAAAGATATTTTCCACAGGAACCTGATCCGCCTTAAAGGAGAGCAGGCGCTTGGCCCAGCCGTGGGAAATGGTTTCCCTTCCCTCAATGGTGTAGACAAAGTACTCGGACACCCCCTGTTTCAGGATCTCCTTGGGCCGGGCATCGGCCATGAGCGCCGGTACAGGCGATGATTCCAGGACTTTTACTCCCTTGGCATAGGCTTTTCTGATTGCAAGGTCGGAACCGATCCTTTCCGGGCGTCCGTAGGGATAGGGCCTTTGGGCCAGGTCGGCGATCCGGTCCAGGAGGTTGATTTTTCCCACAACCACCCGGGTCTGGGCGTCGGGGTAATCCTCCCCGGATTGATTCTCCACCCGGATATAGCCGGCCAGCTTCATTCTGGTTTCATCTCCGGATAAAAAGGCCGTGTAAGAGGCCTGCCATGTAATTCCCGAGGTGAAATAGGTGATGTCCACCCCGGCCCGGCAGGCTTTATCCGCCTGGATATGCCAGATGCCCAGATCCCTGGCATCCGGGGGAAAGCTCATTTCCCTTACCCGGACCGGCAGAGCCGGATCCCGGATCTCCAGGGCCAGGGAGGTGGGATCGATGCGGGTGTTGGCCCAGGAAAACCGGATCAGGTTCAGTCCCCGGGTGAAGTTCAGGGTCCGGCTGTCCCTGACCAGGGTCAGGTCGGCATCGTTGTAGATTGTGGTCTGGATCTGATCCTGATCGGTCAGGGTGGTCAGATCGATTCTGGCCCGGGCACAAGGAAGAAACAGGACAAGGGCCAGGGCCGGAACCAGGAGGAATTTTAATGTCTTCATACAAGAATCTCCGGATAATGGATTGGGTTCAGGGTTAAAATATCATACTGGACAAAAAAGCCAAGGCTTGGGCAATAGATAATGGAGAATTACTAGTTTAGGAGGGCAGCGCCGGTTTGAAATGCGGTTTCCCCGGGGTGGTTTATTTCAGGTTTGATAGAAACCCCGGGCTCTGATAAAGTAGCGGGGTTCAATTGTTTAACAAGAAGAGAGGCAGATCGTTTGCTCAACCTCATCAAAAGCAATAAAATGGAAAATCTGGCCCAGGCCCTGTGCCGGGTTCTGGCCCATGTGCCGGAAGATCCCATGGCAGAGGAGTGGATCGGGATCCAGTCCAGGGGAATGCGCCAGTGGATCTCCCAGCAGATCGCCTCAACCCTGGGAATCTGCGCCAATGTTTCCTTCCGGTTTCCCAGGCAAATTATGGAGGCGCTTCTGGACCCGGGCGGGACAGACGCGGAGATCCGGGTCAGTGAAGAGAGCCTCATCTGGTCTGTCATGGATCTTCTATGGGATGATCCGGGCCACGGGAGCCTGGCAACCCTGAAAAATTATACCCGGGATGATCCCGGGGGCAGGAAACTGCTCCAATTGTCCGGGAGGATCGCCAGGATCCTGGACGACTACCAGGTCTACCGGCCGGACATGCTCATGGACTGGCAGAAGACGGGAAAACCCAGGCCTGCCAAAGACCGGGCCACCCGTGAACTGGAGACCTGGCAGGTATTCCTGTGGAACAGCATCACCCGGAACCGGCCCCATTTTGCCGCCCGGATGGATGATTTCATGAACTCGGCCGGTCCCGTAAATACAGGAGATATACCGCCCAGGATCTGCCTGTTCGGCATATCCGCCCTGCCTGTATCCTTTCTCTCCCTGCTGTCCAAGGCGGCCCTTCACATGGAGATCTATCTTTTTCTGCTCACCCCCAGTTCCCAGTTCTTCTTTGACATCCCCACCCCCAGACAGGCCGGGCGGAGGATCCTTGAGGAGGATGATCCGGATCCGGTCTATGCCGATGCCGGCAATCCCCTTCTGGCCTCCCTGGGCCGGACCGGCAGGGATTTTCATGCCTGCCTGGAGGAACTGGACTATCATGAGCCCTTTGGGGATCTGTTTGAAGATCCCGGACCGGATCCGGACCCGGCCATGTTATCCGTTCTCCAGTCGGACATTTTACACCTGGAGGCCCGGAAACCCGGGGGGCCGGTCCTGCCTGTGAAAATCCGGGGGGAAGATCTTTCCGTATCCGTCCATGCCTGCCATTCTCCCATGAGGGAGGCCCAGGTGCTCAAGGATCTTCTTCTGGACGCCTTTGACCGGGATCCGGATCTTTCTCCCCATGAGGTGATCGTGATGATGCCGGACGTGGAGGCCTATGCCCCCTATATCGAGTCGGTCTTCCTGAGTCTGCCGGACCGGGAAGGGGCAAGGATCCCCTTTTCCCTGTCAGACCGGAGAAAGAGGATTGAATCCCCGGTCATCGAAGGGTTTTTAAAGATTCTGGCCATGAACAGGACCCGGCTGGAAAAGAGCCGGGTCCTGGAACTGCTCCGGTCGGACCTTATTTCGGCAAAGTTCAGTTTAAGCGTTCAGGAGGTCATGGTGATCGAGGCGGCAGCCGGGGAAGCCGGGATCCTCTGGGGACTGGACAGGGAGCATAGAAAGTCCCTGACCGGGGCCGGGTTTGCCGAAAACACATGGATGTTCGGATTTGACCGTCTCTTCCTGGGATATGCCGCGGCCGGGGAAGTTCCCATGGGCAAAGCGGTTCCCGCCCGATTTTTTGAAGGACTGGAGGCGGATGTCCTGGGGCGGTTTGCCCATTTTGCACAGACCCTCTTTGATTTTTTAAGGGACCTGGACCGGAAAAGATCCGTATCCGGATGGGCTTCCTGCTTCAGGGGCGCGGCCCTGTCCATGATGGAGCCTGCCCCGGAGGATGAGCCGGACATGGATTTTCTGCTTCGGTCCATTGATGAGTTTGCCCGGGAAGCCCAAGAGGCAGGGTTCGAAAGAAAGATCGGGTTTGATTCGGCCAGGGAGATCCTGGAGGGAAAGCTGGACCGGCAGACGGCCCAGGGCGGTTTTCTGGCCGGGAGCATGACCTTTTGCAATCTCATGCCCATGAGGAGCATTCCCTTTAAGGTGGTGGCCCTCATGGGCATGGGGGAATCGGCCTTTCCCAGATCCGGTTTTGAACCCGGGTTCGACCTGATCCCAAGGTCTCCCAGAAAAGGGGACAAGCAGGCCCGGGATGAAGACCGGTATCTTTTCCTGGAGTCGGTCCTGTCGGCCCGGCAGAGGCTGATCATCACCTATACGGGCATGGACATCAAGGACAACTCGCCCATTCCATGTTCCGGGGTGGTCAGCGAACTCATGGATGTCATGGACCAGAGTTTTGAGTTCCCCAATGGGTTTCAATACCGGTTTGATCATCCCCTCCACGGGTTCAGCCCGGTTTATTTTAACTCGGATCCCGGATACTTCTCCTTTTCCCGGGAACTCTGCGCCATTGCCAGGTCCCAGGCCGGCCGCCAGGCGGATAAAGGTCCTGTCCCCTTCCTGGACAGGGGAGGGGAGGGGGAGCCGGATCTTCCGGCCGGCCGGAAGATCCAATCCCTTTCCCTGGAGGATCTGGTCCGTTTTTTCCGGAACCCGGCCCAGATCTTTGTCCGGCAGAGCCTGGGCCTTGAACTTCCCATTCCCGGGGAAGCGGATCTGGACCGGGAGAGCTTCCAAATATCGGGTCTGGAGCGTTTCTCTCTGGGGTCCCGTATCCTGGAAACCGGGATTTTTGAGGAAACGTATGACCCGGCCGATCCCGGGATAAAAGAGCTGTATTCTTTTTTCAGGGCCCGGGGCGACCTTCCCCTGGGCCGGAAGGGAAAAACCGAGTTTATGGATGTCCTGGGCCAGGTCAGGCCCCTGGCCGAAGCGGCCGCTTCCCTGGGCCCGAAAGTTCGGATGGATCCGGTTTCCGTGGATTTGAATCTTCTGGGAATCCGGGTGACCGGTCGGATTCCGGATCTTTATTCGGACGGGGAAAAGACCGTTCGCTTTGTGACCGGATTCGGCCGCCTGAATCCGGCCAGGCTGCTCTCTTTCTGGATTCATCACCTGGCCCTCAATCTGGCCCTGGAACCCGGGCAGAACCCTGCCGAGACCCGGGCCGTGGGCCGGGATCCCCAGGGGAAAAAAGAAGTCATTGTATGTACAATCAAACCCATGGGAGAGACGGCCGGACCTCTCCTTGAAAACCTGGTCCGATTTTATCTGACCGGCCGGGAATCATTTTTTCCCTTTTTCTGCAATACCTGTTTTTCCCTGGTCAAGGCTCTGGAGGAAAAAAAATATGCCAATGACCCCGAGAGTCTGGAACATGCCCTTTACCGGTCCCGGTCGGCATGGTTTAACGCCTATCATCAGACCGGTGACGGGACCGATCCCTATGTCCGCCTCTGCCTGGGGGATCATGATCCCTTTGATAGTGTCCAGACCCTTGTGGCGTCCCAGATCCCTGAAACGGCGACAGCCTTGTTTCAGCCCCTGCTGGAGAACCTGAACCTTGGTTGAAATCATGACGAGACCATTTCAAAGAAAAAAAAATTTTGGGTATGGAAACCCGGGGGAGGATCCGAGATGAAGCCCTTGGACCCCTATGGCCTGGACCTTGAAAAGGCCACCCTTATCGAGGCCAGCGCCGGCACCGGCAAGACCTATACCATTACCACCCTCATGGTAAGGCTCATTGCCCTGGGCTTTCCCGTTGAGTCGATTCTGGTGGTGACCTTTACGGAGGCTGCGGCGGCCGAGCTCAAGCTGAGAATCCGCCAGCGCCTTGCCCAGGGGCTCCGGTTTCTGGAAGACCTGGAATCCGGAAAAGAAAAGGCCGCGCCCGGGGATGAACTGGCAGAGCACCTGGGCCGCATGCCCGATCCCGGGCTGGTGCGCCGCCGCATCTCCCACAGCCTGATCTGTTTTGACCAGGCCCCCATCATGACCATCCATTCCTTCTGCTTCAAGACTTTACGGGAGCACGCCTTTGAAAGCGGGGCTTATTTTGATGCAGAGCTGGCACCGGATTCTTCTTCCTTTCTGAACCAGGTCTGCATGGATTTTTTCATGACCCGGATCAATGATATGGACCCCCTGGATCTTGCCTTCCTGGACCGGCAGGGGGCCACTCCCGATGGCTTTATCAGGGATTTCAGGCCTGTGGTCTCCCAGGGGGTCCGGGACATTATTCCCAAAACCGCTTCCTTCCGGGAAATAGGGGATGAATACCGGGCGCTAACCGGGAAAATTCATGATCTGCTGAAAATGGAAAAACAGGGAATTATAGACTTTATCCAGGGAGACAAGGGCCTGGACAAGAGAAGCTATACCAAAAAGAATGTACCGGCCTGGCTGGGAGCCAGCCTTGAAAAACTCCAAACCCAGGGCCGGGATGCCTTTTTTGTCATGGAGGAGAAAGGGGATCCCCTGTTCCGGTTCACGGCCTCCTCCATCGCCGCTAAAACCAAGTCCGGATTTTCTCCCCCCTGCCATGAATTTTTTGACCTGTGCCAAGACCTGGCCGGCCTCTACCGGATCATGGAGCAGAATCTGATCAGTCTGAGGCTCTCGTTTCTGACCTTTTTTGACAGGGAACTTGAAAAGATCAAGGCAAACCAGGGAATCTGTTTTTTTGATGACCTGGTCAGCGACCTTGCCCGGGCCCTGGAAGGCCCGGAGGAAAAAAGACTGAGAACGGCTGTCCGTGAAAAATACCGGGCCTGCCTCATCGATGAATTCCAGGATACAGATCCCCGGCAGTACAGCATCTTTTCCAGCCTGTTCTCAACGCCTTTTTCCACGGAGACGGAATCAACCCCTTTTTTCATGATAGGAGATCCCAAACAGGCCATCTACGCCTTCAGGGGCGGAGATATCTTTGCCTATCTGTCCGCCGCAAAAGAGAGCGGCCAGAGATTTACCCTGGAAAAAAATTACAGGTCATCCCCCCTGCTGGTCCGTGGGATCAACCATGTTTTCAGTCTGGATCCCCGGCCTTTTTTATTCGAGGGGATTGAATTCACACCGGTGGGAACCCCGGAAACCGCTGTCAACCTGCTTTTGGAACAGGGAAAATCTGTCCCTCCCCTGCGCTTCACTTTTCTTGCCCGGGAGGAGAACTCCCTGGACCGCCGGGGATTTATCAAGCGGGAACACGGGATGAAGGTCATTCCCCGGATTCTTGCCCGGCAGATTGCTGCAGATCTCAGATCCGGGTTCCGGCTCAAGGATAAAAACGGGGAGGAACGCGTCCCGGTTCCGGGGGACGCGGCCGTGCTGGTCCGGACCAATGTCCAGGCCGAAGAGGTCCTTGAAGCCCTGTCCTTTCTAAATATTCCGGCCTATGTTTCCAAGACCGGATCTGTGTTTGACGCCGGGGAAGCCATGGAATTCTACACCATCCTGATCGGGGCGGCCCGGTCGGGCCACCAGGGATTTTTAAAGGCGGCCCTGGCCACATCGGTGTTCGGGTTCCGGGCCCGGGACCTGGTCGGGCTGGACCGGGATGAATCTTCTCTGGAAAAATGGCAGGACCGGTTCAGGGCATTCAGGGATCTCTGGGAGACCCGGGGGGTGGCCGCCATGTTCATGGCCCTGTTCCATTCGGCAGAAGGGGTGCTGAGTCCGGATTCCCGGATCAGTGAACGGGGGCTGACCAACTTCTACCATCTGATTGAGCTTGCATCCCAGGCGGAACAGCAGAACCATCTGTCCATGTTTTATCTCCTAGGGTGGATGGAGACCCAGCTCAATCCCGAAACCCGGGGGGAAACAGCGGATGAACTGAGGCTTGAAAGCGATAAAAAAGCCGTGGCCATTGTGACCATCCATAAGAGCAAAGGGCTGGAATATCCCCTTGTCTACCTTCCCTATCTGTGGACAGGCCAGGGAGGGGGACCGGGAAAGGGGGTCGTTCTTTTCCATGACCCGGATCTGGACAACCGGCTGAGACTCGACTTGAGATCCGGATCTTCTTCTGGTTCGGATGAATCCGGCGGTCCGGACCGGTCCAGGCAGCTTAAAGCGGCAGAGGACCAGGCCGAGCAAAGGCGTCTTCTATACGTGGCCCTGACCCGGGCATCGGCCATGTGCCGGATCTTCTGGGGAGGATTTTCCGGGGTGGAAACCTCGGCTTTGGGTGCTCTTCTCCATCCCAAGGGATGCGGTCCGGATGAGGATATGATCCGGGACCTTGAAGGCCTTTCCGCCCTGGGGAAGGAGAGCATAGCCATTGATCCGGCCCTGGATCTTCCAGCATCCGCCTGGATTTCCGAAGCTGTTCCGGATTCTGAGCTGGTCCCCAGACTTTTGAAAAGGAGGATTGAAGCGGACTGGCGGATCTCCTCCTTTTCCGGCATGATCTCTTCGGCCAAGTCCGGACCCGGGAACCGGATACCGGACAGGGATCCGGCACAGATTCATCCGCCGGTTCCAGGACCGGATCTGCCCATTTTGCTCAAGGATTTTCCCAAGGGGGCCAAAGCGGGAGATTTTTTCCACGCCGTACTGGAGAAACTCGATTTCGGGGAAACCCGACAGGGGATCAAGTCCAGCGTGACTCAGAACCTGGACAGGTTCGGGTTCTCTGATCCCGGTCTTCTGGAACCTTCCGTGCAGGCCGTTCAGGATATCCTCGGCTCCCGGCTGGGATCAAAGGGTTTTTGCCTGAAAGATATCCCGGTCAGGGACCGGTTTACCGAGCTGGAATTTGCCTTTGATGTAAAAGATTTCAGGCTGTCTGAACTGGCCGGTCTGTTTGAGGGAGATCCGGGCTTTCAAGATTACCCGGACATGCTGGGCCGCCTGGGAACCGAGTCATTTACCGGTTTTGTCAAGGGATTTATCGATCTTGTGGTCCGGTTCAAGGACAAATGGTATATCATTGACTATAAATCCAATTTCCTGGGGGAGCACTACGGCTGCTACGACAGGTCTGCCATGGAATCGGCCATGGCAGATCACCATTATATCCTGCAATACCATATCTACCTTGCCGCCCTTGACCGCTACCTTGAACTTCGTCTGGGGAAATACGAGTATGAAAGGGATTTCGGAGGCATCTTTTATCTTTTCATCCGGGGCATGCACCCGGATCAGGAGGGCCGGGGCGTATTTTTTGACAGGCCCCCGGAAAACCGGCTGAGAAAATTGAAGGCCTGTCTGGCCGGTTCAAAACCTGAAATTCCTTGACATGGGCTTCCGACTTACCTAAAACGGGCGTATCATGAGTGTTTAAGTAATTAAACCCGGGGGTTAAGGGGGGATGAAAAAAGATCATGATCCATGGAATAAACCGTCTGGCCGTATTGATTCTGTTTTTTGTTCTTCTCCTTCCCATACCCGACGCCCGGTCCGGTTCGGATCCTTTTTCCGATACCCGCCCCCATAAACGGGTGGTTCTGCTCAATTCCTATCACAAAGGCTACCAATGGTCGGACGAGATCACCCGGGGGGTGGAGGACACCCTGGCCCGGGGCGGGGTCGATCTCTATGTTGAGTACATGGATACCAAGCGCCACTGGGACGGCGCCTATCAGAATCTGCTCTCCCTTCTTTTGACCGTGAAGTACGGGAAAGGCCGGTATGATGCCGTGATCACATCCGACAACAATGCCTTTGATTTTTTTTCCAACCAGGGACACCAGATCTTCGGCAATGTCCCCCTTGTGTTCTGCGGGGTCAATTTTTTGTCTGAACAGGACCTGAAAGGAGTGGCGAATAAGACCGGGGTAAACGAGCAGATCGAACTTGCCGGTAACTTTGACCTGATCAGACGCCTCCATCCGGCCTGTCAGAAAATTATCGTGATCACGGACAACACCACCACGGGAAAACGGATTCAGAATCAGGTCAGAAAACTCATGGCCGCCCCCAAACCCCTCTGGCCCAGGCTCGTCCTGGTCTATGACGTCAGCGAAGATGAACTGGTCTCATTCCTTGAAGCCCTGAAGCCCGGTACGGTGGTCTTTTTTACCCTGTTCTTCCTGGACAATGAGGACCGGTTTTTCGAGTATGACCAGGCCACCCGGCTGGTGACCGATCACTCTGCCGTACCGGTTTACGGAGCCTGGAATTTCAGCCTGGGCCACGGCATTGTGGGCGGCCATCTGGTGGGAGGATATGAACACGGGGCCGCAGCGGCAAGAAAGGCCCTGGCCGTTCTGTCGGGTCAAAGGGCAAAGAACATCCCCATACAGCAGGAAACCCCAACGAATCTGCGGTTTGACAACAGGCAGCTCCAGCAGCATGGCATCCAATCCGGGCTGCTGCCTCCGGGAAGCGAAATCCTGTTCCGTCCCGTCTCTTTCTACGGGGAATATAAGAAATTAATCTGGGGCACTGCCGCTCTTTTCGGTCTTCTTGTCCTGGCGTTCCTAGGCGTCACCTACGGCCTGGTCCGTTCCCGGAGGGCAGAGGAAAACGTAAAGGAAAGTGAGAAAAAGTACAGAAGCCTGTTTGAATCCTCAATGGATGCCATCTGGCTCATCGAAGCAAGGCAGGGACTGCTGGACTGCAATCCGGCAGGGCTTCACATGTTCGGCGCCAGCTCCAAGGAGGATATGATTGGAAAAAGTCCTTTGGATTTCTCTCCAAAATACCAGCCCGGCAGGATTCTGTCCCGGGAAAAGGCCCGGCAGATGTCGTCGAGGATCATGGCCGGCGAGGTCTGCCTGTTTGAATGGCTGCACAATAAACTTGACGGAGAGGCTTTTTATACCAGCGTCCTTGGCACCTGTGTAACCATCAACGGGAAAGATATCATCCAGGTAACCATCCGGGATATAACCGAATACAAGCGGGCCCAGGAGCTCTTGGTCCAGTCGGAAAAGATGATGTCCGTCGGCGGCCTTGCCGCAGGCATGGCCCATGAGATCAACAATCCCCTGGCCGGAATGATGCAGAGTGCCGATGTGATTGCAAGGAGGCTTACCAGAGCCCATATGCCCGCCAACAGGGATGCCGCCGAAAAAATCGGAATCCCCATGGACAAGATCAAGGCCTATATGGAAGAAAGGGGTATCTTAGACCTGCTTACCACCGTTCTGGAATCCGGACAGAGAATGTCCCATATCGTTACCAATATGCTCCGCTTTGCCAGGAAAAGCGAGGATACGCTCTCCCTGAATTCCATTGAGAACCTCATGGATAAGACCCTGGACCTGGCAGCCACGGATTTTAATCTTAAAAAACACCATGACTTTAAAAAGGTTCGGATCGTAAAAAAATATGAACCCGGCCTGCCTCTGGTGCTTTGCGAGGGAAATAAAATCCAGCAGGTTTTCCTGAACATCCTGTCCAACGGAACCCAGGCCATGCTCGCTTCGGCCGCCCGGGATCCCGAGTTTGTCCTGGAGATCAAATCAGAGCGGGAAAGGGAAATGGTGTGCATCAGGATCCGGGACAATGGCCCGGGCATGGACGAACCCACCCGCAAGCGGATCTTCGAGCCTTTTTTTACCACCAAGCCCGTGGGGGAGGGCACAGGCCTGGGGCTCAGCGTATCCTATTTCATTGTCACAGAAAATCACGGGGGTGAAATGGGGGTGGAATCCGCTCCCGGATCAGGGTCTGAATTCTTCATCCGGCTGCCCTTCAGGCAGAACATCGGCTGAGTCTTTTCCATGCACCAGATACGGCATACACCTTTCCGGGAAAGATGCTTCAAAATCCGGAATCGAAAAATATCTGCAAAAACCTGTGCCCGGAGACCATCTGCTCCGGAATATCCGTGAGACTCTGGATCGTACGGGTGCCTGAAATTCCTTGACACCCGCCTTTTTTTTACTTTACACTTCATAATTCTCACAATGGAGTCAGGAGTATGGAAAAGGGACCGGACATGTTCATGCCAAGGACCCGGGAAAACAAGGGGCGAAAAAAAATCTTCCTTTGCCTGGTCTGCTTTCTTTTCATCCATTCGGCTTTTGCCCATTCTGAAATAAAAAATTCCCATGCCGGATATGCCGGTAAAAGAGTGCTCCTGCTCAACTCCTACCATAAAGGGTATCTCTGGTCCGATGAAATCACCCGGGGGGTTGAAGAAACCCTGGTACAAACCGGCATTGATCTCCATGTGGAGTACATGGATACCAAACGGCAGTTTGATGAGAAATACCAGGATCTGCTAGCTAAACTTCTGGCCGTAAAGCATACCCGCCATCCCTATGATGCGGTCATCTGCTCGGATAACAATGCCTTTGAATTTTTTAACCGGATGGGCAGGGAGATTTTCGGTCCCATTCCACTGGTGTTCTGCGGTCTGAACTCCCTTGACAAGAAGGATTTCCAAAACAGGGAAAATATGACCGGTATTATTGAAAAGGCCAATCTCAAGGGCAACTTGGCACTGATCCGGAAAGTTCATCCCCGGTGCCGGAAAATCCTGGTGATCACCGACGATACCACCACGGGCAGACAGGTACAGGGAGAAGTGAAAGAACTGGCGAAAACGGCAAAACTCGGCGATATGAACCTGGAATTGCTTTATGATGCGGATAAAGGCGAATTGATCCACCTCCTTGAAGATCTCGATCCAGGGGCCATTGTCCTTTTTACTTTTTTTTCCAGGGACAGGTCCGGGGATTTTTTTGAATACGATGAAGGGGCAGAACTGGTTTCCCGGCGTTCTCCGGTTCCCGTATACGGGGCCTGGAATTTCAGCCTGGGTCACGGCATTGTGGGGGGACATCTGGTTTCCGGATATGGGCAGGGAGCCGTGGCCGCCCAAAAGACCTTATCCGTACTATCGGGACAAAAGGCCGAATCAATACCGATCCAGTATGAAACCCCCACGGTTCTTCGTTTTGATTTTAGGCAGCTGAAACGGCATTCCATCGGGATGGGACAATTGCCTCCAGGAAGCGAAGTCCTTTTCAGACCCGCATCCTTTTATGAAAAACATAAAGAGCTGATCTGGCCCGCATCCATCGTTTTTTTGATGCTGGCCCTTGGATTGGCCGGTGTGACCTACGGGCTGATCCTTTCCGGAAAGGCCAAGAAAAACCTGAGCCGGAGTGAAAGGAATCTTCGGACAACCCTGAACTCCATCGGAGATGCCGTCATTGCAACGGACAGGGAAGGTGGCGTCGTCCAGATGAACCCCGTGGCTGAAAGGTTGACGGGCTGGCCCATTGAAGAGGCCCTGGGCCGTCCCCTTGAAAAGGTGTTTCATATCATTCACGGCCATACCCGGAAGCCTGTGAAAAATCCGGTTCAGCAGGTATTGGAAACCGGGAAAAAAATGGAACTGGCCGATCACACCACATTGATTTCAAGGGACGGCACTTCATACCATGTGGCGGACAGTGCCTCTCCCATCCAAAGCCGGGCCGGGGAGACCCTGGGGGGGGTGATGGTCTTCAGGGATGTTACCCGGGAGCATGACCGGCTGGATGAGCAGAACGCACGGCTGGAAAGGATCCAGGCCCAGCATGAGGCCCTGATCAAGTTGACCGGGAACCCGGCCGTGGTATCGGCCGATGTGGAGGGCTCCATTCATTTCATCACCCGTCTTGTGGCAGAGACCCTGAAAGCTGAGCGGGTCGGGGTCTGGCTTTTTAATAAAGACCAATCCAAGATCCTGCTCAAGGAAAACTATACCCTGGGTTCCGGAGAACATTCCAGCGGTGCGGTCTTAAAAGAAACGGATTATCCCCTTTACTTTAAAAACCAGATCCAGGAATGGATCATCGCTGCCCATGACGCATTAAATGACCCCCGAACCCACGAGTTCAAAGAGAGCTATCTTCTGCCCCTGGGCATCACATCCATGCTGGATGTGGCCCTGAGGGTCGAAGGCCGGACCCTGGGGATCCTCTGCATTGAGCATGTGGGAGAGGCGAGAACCTGGGCCGATGACGAGATCGCATTTGCCCGGGCCGTATCCGACCAGATCGACCAGGTCTTCTTATCCCGGGACCGGAAAAAAGCCCGGCAGGCAGTAGAGGAAAATGAGAAAAAATACAAGCAGCTTTTTGAATCTTCCATGGACGCCATCCTTCTTCTGGATCCGGATAAGGGGCTTACAGACTGCAACCCGGCTGCAGTGAAGATGTTCGGGGCCGGGTCCAAGGAGCAGATGCTCGGATTGAATCCGGCAGACCGGTCCTCCCGTTACCAGGCCGACGGCCGGCTTTCCCCGAAAAAGGCCGGGATTTTAATAAAAAAGATCATGGAGACCGGCAAGCACTCCTTTGAGTGGACCCACAAACCAATGGATGGAGAAAAATTCTACGGCAGCGTAATTGCCACGCGCATGGACATCGGCGGACAAACCATGATCCAGGCAACGGTCAGGGATATCACCGATGCCAGGCGGGCCCGGGAGATGATGATTCAGACGGAAAAGATGATGTCTGTGGGCGGACTTGCCGCAGGAATGGCCCATGAGATCAACAATCCCCTGGCCGGGATGATGCAGACGGCCGATGTCCTGGCCCAGCGGCTTTCCAATAAAGATATGCCGGCCAACAGGAAGGCGGCCCGGGAAATAGGCATCTCCATGGATCAGATCCGAACATTCATGGAAAAAAGGGAAATCCTCCGCATGACCCGGTCCATTGTCTCCTCCGGACAGCGGATGGCCGATATTGTGGATAACATGCTCAGTTTTGCCCGAAAAAGCGAAAAGATGATCTCTTCCCATTCCCTGGAAAATCTCATGGATAAAACCCTGGAACTGGCCGGGACCGACTTTGATTTGAAAAAAAAATATGATTTTAAACTCATCCGGATCAGGAAAGAGGTGGAAGAAAACCTTCCTCCGGTGCTCTGTGAGAGGAACCAGATCCAGCAGGTCCTTTTCAACATCCTTCGCAACGGAGCCCAGGCCATGCAGATCTCTGGAACCCGGGAGCCGGAATTTTTCATCCGGATCACCCGGGAGCCGGACCGGGAAATGGTCTGCATTGAAATCCGGGACAATGGTCCGGGCATGGATGAAAAGATCAGGAAACGGATATTTGAGCCCTTTTTTACCACCAAACCCGTGGGAGAGGGAACAGGTCTGGGATTGAGCGTGTCCTATTTTATCATCACCAAGAGCCATGGGGGAGAAATGGAGGTGGAGTCCTCTCCCGGGACCGGGACCTGTTTTTTTGTCCGTCTGCCCATTAAAAGGGATCCTTTCTAAACATTTCACCGGTTTTTCAATGATCTCCCCCCAAAAGAGGTTCTCTTTCCCATCCTTTGCTTGAGTCAGCATACCTTTTGGTGTATCCTTTACATGACCCGGTTCCTCTAACTTAACCAGATGAAAGGGAAAAGCGACAATCTTTAAACTTCCATTCCAGGCGGCCATGAAAAAAGACAAACACATCCTGGTGAAAATTCTGGGTATTGTTTTCCCCATCTGGCTGATCTTCTTTTTCTTTGTTCTGAGCATCTTTTTTATATTTGTCCCCTCTTTAAAAGAGAATATGATGGCCCAGAAAAAAGAAACCATCAAAAGCCTTGTGGACAGCGCTTACAGCATTTTTGTCGAATATGACAATAAGGTCCGGGAAGGGGAACTGCCCCTGGAGGAAGCCCAGTCCAGAGCGGTTCAGCAGATCCGTCACCTGCGGTACGGAGCCGAGGGCAAGGATTATTTCTGGATAAATGACTTTCACCCCTTCATGGTCATGCATCCCTTCCGCCCGGATCTTGAAGGCCGTGATTTGACCCTTTTCAGGGATTCCAGGGGGAAGTATCCCTTTATCGCCATGGTGAAAACCGTGATGGAGACCGGAAGCGGGTATGTGAACTACTATTGGCAGTGGAAGGACAGCCCCTTACGGGACGTTCCCAAGATTTCCTATGTAAAAGGATTCAAGCCCTGGGGCTGGATCCTGGGAACCGGATTGTACACGGATGACGTGAGAACCGAGATTGAATTCATCTTAAAGGATCTGTCCCAGATTTCCATCGTCATCCTGATTGTGATGATGGGAATCTCATTTTACCTGACGGCCCAGACCATCCGCATTGAACAGGAACGGCTGGTCTCGGTGGACAAATTGCGCAGAAGCGAAGAGATGCACCGCAGCTTCATTGACCAGGCTCCCGTCGGCATGTTCACCATGAACCTGAAGGGAGAGTTTACCTATATCAATCAAAAACTCGAGTCGATTACCGGATACAAGACCGGGGATTGGATCGGTAAATCCTTTCGATCCCTTGTCCATCCCGATGACATGAAAATGGTCGAGCATCGCCTGATGCTCAGACTGGAAGGCCGGGGCAATCCAGAACCCATTGAAATCAGGATCTTTGACAGGGCCGGGAAGATCCTCTGGGTAAAGATCAACTCGGAGTCCATTTTTCTGGAAAAGGACGGGGAAAAGGAATTGACGGGTATCCAGTCTTTTATCGAAGATATTACTCTCCAGAAAAAGGCCCAGATGGACCTTCTTTCCAGTGAAAGCAGGCTCAAAGCCATTTTTGAGGCCAACCCGGATCCCATGGTGGTCTATGACCTGGCCGGCCATCCCCTTTACCTGAACCCCGCCTTTACCAAGGTATTCGGCTGGTCCCTGGATGAACTCAAGGGACGGACCATTCCATTTGTTCCCGAAGACCAGAAAAAGATCTCCTGGGAAAAGATCCAGGAGATCATGGAACACGGGCGTCCCCTTTCCTTTGAAACCAGACGGTATACAAAGGAGAATCAATGCCTTGATATTTTCTTAAGCGCCGCGGTGAACAAGAATGAAAAGGGGGAAAATATCGGAATGGTGGTTAACCTGACCGATGTCACCGAGAAAAAGGCCCTGGAAAGGCAGTACAAACAGGCCCAGAAAATGGAATCCCTGGGGACCCTGACCGGGGGGATCGCCCATGATTTCAACAATATTCTCAATGTGGTTCTCGGGAATGCGGAACTGGCCCTGGAAGGCCTTCCTGAATCCGATCCCTCCCATGACCACCTGGTGAAGATCCGAACAGCCGGATTCAGGGCCGCGGATATCGTCAGGCAGCTTTTGAGTTTCAGCCGCCAGTCCGACCAGGCGTTTAAGCCGGTAAAATTGTCAGTGATGATTGAGGATTCCCTCAGGCTCCTGGGCTCCTTGATCCCCTCGAATATTGACATCCAGAAATCCTACGGGGCAGAGGATGAGATTATCCTGGCCGATCCTGTACAGATCAACCAGATCATGATGAACCTCTGCATCAACGCCTCCCATGAAATGGAAAAAATGGGCGGTGTTCTGACCGTTTTTACGGATAACCCTGACCCGGTTCAATTTCCTGTAAAGGGAAACGAGGAACTGGCCCGGGGTAAAATCATCAGACTGGGGGTCAGGGACACCGGACCCGGGATAGATTCAATCATTATCGACCGGATATTTGACCCCTATTTCACCACCAAAAAGACCGGGAAAGGCTCGGGAATGGGACTTTCCGTTGTTCACGGTATCGTCATCAATCACAAGGGCTCAATTTCCGTCACCAGCCGGCCCGGGCAGGGCACGACCTTTGAGATCCTCTTTCCCGTGGTCCGGATGAAACCCGGGCCTGAACCGGATCCGGATGTGAACATCCCCCGTGGAAGCGGCAGGATCCTTTTTGTGGACGATGAAAAAGCCATCGTGGATATGACCCAGGAAACCCTGGAGCGGATGGGATATCAGGTTGAGGCATGCCTGGATCCCATGGACGCGGTAAGACGCTTTGAGTCCAGGCCGGGTTTTTTTGACCTGGTGATCAGCGATATGACCATGCCCGGGATGACCGGAGATAGGCTGGCGGAGAAGGTAAGCAGGATCCGGCCGGACATCCCGGTGATCATCTGTACGGGGTACAGTTCTCTCATTGATGAGGAAAAAGCGGAACAGATGGGGATCGCAGGCTTTGTGATGAAGCCGGTTTCCGCTTCTGTACTGGCGAAAACAGTCCGGGATGTCCTGGATCCCAAATCCCCTGCCTGATTCACAGCCATGGTCCGTGGGAACAACGAATATTGAAAGACTTTTGATTTGCGGATGGCCTTTCAGGCCGCCATTTTTAGATTGGTGCCCGGCAGGGCGTCCTTAAATCTAAAATCACAAATCAAAAATGAAGACTCCGTAGCTTCCGGTTTTCCGTCAGGAGCGGTTCCGTCTGTAGAAGTATATCACCACCAGGAGTTTTGCCTTTTGATCTCCCAGGCTCTTTCCGGAGTGGGGGACACAGGAGTCAAAGTAGATATTGTCCCCGGGATTGAGAATCAGTTTCTCCTCTCCGTAGACAAACTCCAGGGTCCCGTCCAGGACGTGGATCATCTCCTCGCCTTCGTGGGTGTACATCTTCCGGATTTTCCAGGGGGCGTGGATGATAAAGGGTTCCATGTTCTTGCCGGGTTTGGACTGGGCCAGGACTTCATAATCATACCCGGAAAACTGGTCGGTTTCCCGGATGATCTTCCGGCCTTTCGCCCTGGACAGGCAGAATCTGGACTCTTCCAGGGGCTGGATATCCTGGGACAGAATCGTGGTGACCTCGATTTCCAGGGCTCCGGCTATCTTGGTCAGGGTGGAGTAGGGCGGGGCTTTCTCAGATCTTTCCACCTTGGACAGATACCCCTTGGTCAGTCCGGTCCGGGCGGCCAGGTCCTTGAGGGTCAGTTTTTTCTGGGTTCTCAGTTTTTTAATATTCCGGGTGATGCGCTGTTCGTCCATAGGGTTTCTCCTGGGAGTCATTCCCCCATTGCGGATCTTATTTATCTGAAAAACAACAGGGCCTTTTCATTCCTTTTTTTCGTGATCTTCGACCCTGAAGGAGCTGAAGACCATAAGGGCCTCCACAGTGTCTGATTGCCTTCTTCAAAAACTTGCTCCAGGCCGGTTGTCCCGGGAAACGGGCAGGATGTTTTCCCCATAGGGGATGATGTATCCCCGGCCGGTCAGATCCTGGATATACCCGTCAATATTCCGGGTAAAGCCGAATCCAAGTTCCCGGGTTTGGGCTTCATCCAGATCCGACACCAGAGTGACCTTGTACTGGCCCAGGATTTCCATCACCCTGAATGCCACATAGGCCGGCATGTCAAAGCGGGATGCCAGTTTTTTTCCCAGGCTTTTGGGTGAAGCCCTGAACTCTTTGAGGGCCCGGGCAAAAACCGGATTGCCTGTTCCTTCAGCACATCCGGCCACGAAGAGAATCCGTCCCCCGGGTTTTACGGCGTTGACGGCGTTGAACAGGGCCTTGGTGGCCTGGTAGAGCTGAGTATCGGTTCTAAAGCCCCCGGCGGAGATCAGGGCAAAGTCCCCTTTTCCCGGTATCAAGGCGCAGCAGGCATGGTTGAGCCGGGCGCAGCCCTCCCTGAAGGTGTCATGGATATCTCCCACGGCTGCATGGAAGATCTGTCCCTCACCATTGGCAGCCACGGCCGCATAGCAGGAGGTCTTGTCTTTTAAAAAAAGAGCGGCTCCCTCTTCCATGTCCCGGTTGACCGGATTGCCTTGGAGAACGGCCTGGGCCACCCCGGGGCGGGAAAGACCCTCCCGGGTAAGGGCCAGGGAATGGTTCTGCTGGACGGCATCATATCCTGCGATCCCGGGCAAAATGTACTTGCGTCCCCCCCCGAACCCGGCAATGAGGTGGTGGAGGATTCCCCCGAATATGATGATATGATGGGCCTCCCATGCCTCTTTTGTTACGGTGAGTTCCGTGCCTGAGGCGGTTTTCCCGATGTGAACCAGGCGGTCTTTATCCCGGTTGGCCGAGTTGAGGATCTCTACATTTTTACGGCAGAACTCTCCGGCAAGTTCGGTAAATCTGTCCGGGGAGATCTCCCCATGGGTGCCCAGGGCAATGATGATCTTAATCTGGTCAAGGCAGACGCCTAAATCGGCCAGGCTTTCCACGATGCAGGGGACAAAGAGGTCGCCCCGGGCCCAGAGACGGGTGTCGTCCGGGATGATGACGGCGGTCTTCCGGGTGCGGATATCCGGGGGCGACCCTGACCGGATCCCTTTCCGGATGATGCTTCTGATTGAGTCATGGCCCAGGGGCTTTACGTCCCGGCCCCGGATGACCTCAATGATCCGGTGGTCGGGAAGAGTGACACGGACTTGGCCGTGATCTTTTTTTAATTTGATGTCCATTCCCTGTTCCTCCCGACTCCCTATTCTTCAATGATCAATTGATCATAAATGGGGACAACCGGGTGGATCACTTTTGGCCCATCCCTATTTTCCCCCAGGCTGCCGGCCAGATTGATCCGGCACACCGGGCAGTCCGTAAGCCAGTACGGCACTTCCAGGGATTTTACGGTATTGATTTTTTTCTCTGCCATCTGTCTTGAAATGTCCGGGAATTCATAGAAAAAAGTCCCTCCTCCGCCGCAGCATTCGTCCTGGTCCGGGGCGGGAACAAAGTCAAAGCAGGGAAACTCCCGGAACAGGCGGTCCGTGATGCTGCCGGTTTTAAAACTGTTCCTGGAGTGGCAGGGGGCGTGGTATGTCGCCCTGACAGGGGAAAACCCGGGGTCAAAGGAACATTCCACCCGGTGCTCATGGACAAAAGAGAGGATGTCCCGGGTTTTTGAGGCTATATTATTCAGGCTCCGGCCCAGGGTTTGAGGATCAAAGCCCTTCCACGCTTTGGGTGCGGGGATTTCTCCTGAATCGATTTTCCGGGCCAGACCCAGATACTCATCCCTGAGGGCTGTCCCGCAGGTGGTGCAGTCCACAATCACCCCGGTGCAGTTGTGGATATCCATGGCCCCCTGGATGGCCTTTATATTGGCGGCCATGTTGGCGGCAGCCTCTTCCGGCGCCCCATGGAACATAAGGGGAATGCCGCAGCAGGTCTGGGTCTTGGGGATGATGACCCTGTACCCCAGGTGGGTGAGGATTCCGATGACGGCCCGGCCCGTGTCCTCAAAGAGGTAGTTGGTGGCGCATCCGGTAAAATAGATCAGGCTTTCCCTTACCTTTCCCCTGGGTTCAATCTTCTCCGGGAGTCCTTTTCTGAAAGGAACCGGGTTGAGTCCGGGAAAAGAATGGACCGGGATGGAGCCCAGTTTCAGGGACCGGGCGATCTGGTCCGGGGTGATTTTCCGGCCGATCCGGGCCATTTTTGCACCCAGTTGAATCCGGTATTCCCTGGCCAGCATGAAGATCATGCTCCTGATGGCTGGAATTTCCCCGACTTCATCCATCATCTTTCTGCGCATCTCCATGAACTGTCCATAGTGATCCACACCCGAGGGGCAGGCGGCCGTGCATGATCCGCACATGAGGCATTTTGAGACCAACTCCTTGAGCAGGGGAGAAACATGGATATCCCTTCCCTCAAATTTTTTAATGAGCTGGAGCTTGGCCCTGGGGGAGAGATGTTCTTCCTTCAGGGTCTTGTAAACCGGGCAGGCGCTCAGACAGAGGCCGCATTTGCCGCAGTTTTGGATCTGATTTTTATCACTCATGGAATTTCCTTACACAAATTTGCCCGGGTTGAGGATCCCGTCCGGGTCCACGGCAGCCTTTACGGTTTTCATGAAATCCATTGAATCCTGGTTCATGACCAGGGGCAGGTACTCGGTCTTGGCCAGGCCGATGCCGTGCTCCCCGGAAAGGGTTCCCCCCAGTTCCACGGCTGCCGCAAAGATCTCATCATAGGCCTGGATCACATTTGCCCACTCTTCCTTATTGTTCCGGTCCGCCGGGATCAGGGGATGCATGTTGCCGTCTCCGGCATGGGCCAGGACCCCGACCCTGAGTCCGTAATGATCTGTAATTGTGACGATGCGCCGGATCATCTCCGGGACCTGGCTCACCGGCACCGTGATATCTTCGGATACGATATCCGGAGCCAGCTTTGCAAATACGCCGTAGGCAGACCGCCGGGCCGTCCAGAGTTCTGCCCGGTCTTCCGGTGAATCCGCTTCCCGGATGGACACGGCATGGTTGGCCCTGGCCTTTTCGATGATCTTTATGGCTTCTTTTTCACAGGCCTCTTTGATTCCGTCGATTTCGATGAGCAGGGTGCCCCGGGCCTCCCGGTCAAGGCCTAAGCCGGCACTATCCTCAATGGCGTTCAGGGTGAACTGATCCATGAGTTCCATGGCCGCGGGCAGGATTCCCGAGCCGATGATGTCGGAAACCGATTTTGCCGTATAATCCAGGTCCTTGAAGGTGATCATGAGGGTCTTGACGGCCTCGGGCTGGGGAACCACCTTGAGGATGGCTTCGGTCACAAGGCCCAAGGTACCTTCCGAGCCGCAGATCAGGGAGGAGAGCCGGTATCCGGTGACATCCTTGACGTTTTTTGATCCGAACCGGACGATTTTTCCCGAGGCAAGAACAATCTCCAGTCCCAGGATATAATCCACGGTCACCCCGTATTTCAGGCATCTGGGGCCCCCGGCGTTCTGGGCGATATTGCCGCCAATGGTGGAGATGGTCATGGAACCCGGATCCGGGGGATAGAAAAATCCGGACGGGGCCAGGGCCTTCTGGAGGTCGGCATTGATTACCCCGGGCTGGACAACGGCGTACCGGTCCCGGGTGTTGATCTCAAGGATCTTGTCCATTTTGGAAAAGCAGAGCACAATACCTCCCCGGACAGGCACGGGGGCCCCGCATACGGAAGTGCCCGCCCCCCGGGCCGTTACCGGAATTTGCTGGGCCGAGGCGATCTTCATCACCCCTGAAACTTCCCGGGTGGTTTTGGGGAAGACCACGGCCTCGGGCAGGGCCTCCTCCAGGAACGCGTCATAGGCGTAGCAGACCAGATGTTCGGGCCGGTCCAGCCAGCAGGCTTCTCCCACGATGTTTATGATCTCGTTTTTTATTTTATCTGATATCATTTTCTCTCCTTATTAAAGGATCCATTCCGGCAGGGCCAGGGAAATCCAGGGGATATAGGTGACCAGCATCAGGCAGATCAGCATGATGCCCAGGAAGGGCAGAACCCCCCGGGCGATTTTGACCAGGGGCTCGCCTGTGATGCCGGAAGCCACAAAAAGGTTGAGCCCAAAGGGCGGGGTCAGCATTCCCATCTGGATGTTGAGCACCATGACCACCCCGAAATGGACCAGGTCGATCTGGTACCGGTTCAGGGTTTCCAGGAAGATGGGGGCCAGGATGAGCATGGCAGAGACATCGTCCATGAAGCAGCCCAGGATGAGAAAGAGGAGGTTCACGGCCAGGAGAAAAACCCAGGGGCTGTGGATATGCTCCATGATCATATCGGCCAGCTGAAGGGGGATCTGTTCGGCAGTGAGCAGCCAGATAAAGGTCATGGCGCATGAGAGGATGAAGAGCAGGCAGGCGGACAGGATTGCGGCGTCCTGGCAGATCCCTGTAATATCCCTGAACTTGAATTCTTTGTAGATGAACATTTCCACAAACAGGGCATAGACCACGGATACGGCGGCCGCCTCCGTGGGGGTGAAGATCCCCGAGTATATCCCGCCCAGGACGATAAAGGGCAGGGCCAGGGCCCAGATTCCTTCTCTTGCGGTCCGGGCAATCCTTGCCAGGGATGGCCTGGATTCGATGCGCCAATTGTTTTTTCTGGCAATGAAAAAGGTATAGACCATGAGGCTGAACCCGATGAGAAGTCCGGGCAGGACCCCCGCCATGAAGATCTTTGCCACGGACACGTTCATGACCATGCAGTAGAGGATCATGGGGATGGAGGGGGGGATCACGATACCCAGGGAGCCGGAAACCGTTATCAGTCCAAGGGAAAACCGGTTCCCGTACCCCGCATCCACCAGGGCCGGGATCATGATGGATCCGATGGCCACCACCGTGGCCGGAGAGGAGCCGGAAATGGCGGCAAAGAAGATACAGGCCAGTATCCCGGCCATGGCAAGGCCCCCCGGGAACCAGCCCACCAGTCCGTTGACAAAGGCAATGAGTCTTCTGGCAATGCCGCCCCGGGTCATGATGGCCCCGGCCAGGATAAAAAAGGGAATGGCCAGTAAAACAAATTTGTCCAGGGCATTGAAGAGCTGCTGGGTGATGATGTGCAGGGGAGTGGATGAGAAGAACATGAGGGAGATCAGGGTGGAAACCCCCAGGATCACGGCAATGGGCACCCCCAGGAACAGAAGGACTGCGAAACTAATACAGATGGTCAGGATCATGGGGCGGCCTCCCCGGGACTCTTAGTTCTTAGATGTGTAAGCCCCAGATTGAGAAATCTTGCCCCCATGAGGGTGGAAAAGGCCGGGATGGGCAGATATGCGATATACATGGGAATCTGCATGGTCGGGGAGGTGGTTTCAAATCCGTACATGCGCAAAACGATTTTCCATGAAACCCAGGCCACCACCAGGAAAAAGACGGCGGACAGACAGGCGGTAAAGACCTTGATGATCTTCTGCCAGGGCTGGCTCAGGTTGGATACCATCAGGTCCATGGTGAAATGGCTTCCGGTTTTTACCCCGGTCGCGGCCCCGGCAAAGGCGATAAAAACCCCCAGGTATCGGCCCAGCTCTTCAAACCAGGTAAAAGAGTAGTTGAATATGTACCGGGTGATGACCTGAATAAATCCGATAAAGGCAAGCCCCAGAATGGTCCAGACCAGGGTGAATTTTTCCATCCGGTCCAGAATATCGAACAGACGCTGCAATTTAAAAATCTCCTAAACAGACAAATGGCCGGAATGTATGTCCCCGGCCGGAATAGTATCAAGGGTCAGCCCGGTCTGTGACCGACCCCTGATCTCCTGTACTCCATGGCAATACAATTCATTCTTTTCCCGCTGATCCCGCTGTTCGAGCTTTTTTCGCTTCACAGGGTGTGGGCTTCGATTTTTTTCAGTATGAAATCAAAAAGATCGTCACCGATTTTTTTCCGGTACTTGTTCCAGACCGGGGTCATGGCCGTCCTGAAAGCCTGTCTTTCCTCCCGGGTCAGTTCAATGATCTCGATATCGTTCTTCCTGGCATAGTCGGCAATGGAGATATTGGATTTGGGCAGGGACTGGTGAAGGCCTGCGTTGACGCTCCTGTTGGTCTCAATGGCCAGTTTGGCGGCTTCCCTGAAGATCCGGCGGTCTGCCTTGGACAGGGTGGCCCAGTAATCGGGGCTCACCACGATGATGCATTCGGTGAGGCAGTGCTGGGTTTTGGTGACGTACTGGGTCACCTCGGTGAACTTCATGAGAATGGAGGTCAGGAGTGGATTTTCCTGGGCGTCGATCACTCCGGTCTGGAGGGCATTGTAGGTCTCGGGAAAGGGGATGGCTACCGGGGATGCCCCAAGTTGTTTAAAGGTATCCAGGTAGGCCGGGGAATTCATGACCCTCACCTTGAGGCCCTTTATATCTTCCGGTGTTCTTACCGGCCGCTGGTTGTTGGTGAAATCCCGGATCTCGTTTTCGGTCCATCCAATGGCCGTGAATCCTTTTTTAGGGAAATAGGCAAAGATCTTTTCCTGGACCTCGGGGTCGTCCAGGGTGGCATAGGCGGTCTTCCGGTCCGGGAAGATAAAGGGCATGTCCAGAACGGAGCACTGGGGCACAAAGTTCTGGAGAACCGCCGTGGTCAGGGTGGCGATCTGAAGGGTTCCGGACTGGACCTGTTCGGCCATGGATCGTTCCCCTCCGAGCTGTCCCGAGGGAAAGGCGGCAATGTCGATTCTGCCCTTGGTTTTTTCCTTTACATATGCGGCAAAGGCATCCACTCCCTTGGCCTGTCCGTGGAAAGGGGGAGCCACATGGCCGAATTTAACCTTCCCGGCAAATACGGGAAACAGGGATCCGGAGCCCAAGGTCAGCAAGACAATCAGCCCGGTCAGCACACCCAGTTTTTTTACGTTTTTTTTCATCCGATTCTCCTTTATCTTCAGCGTATTGATACATCAGTACAAAAATGGCCATGAATTACGCCAAAGTTTGCTTTTTGTCAACTTTATTCCAGGTTCGGCAGGAGGAAGGATTCAGCGAATGCTTTATAATATTATTCAATTTCCCTTTATTTTAAATGTTTTGAAGACAGAATGACGCAAATTAAATGATTTATTACCCAGAAGGAGCGGTTTGCCTATTTTTTAGTTTTTTCATTATAGGAAACCCGGTCTTGTGCTGCCAAAGCCCCCCGGCATGACCGGAGGCTTTGGCAGCATTCATATATCCGAGGGGCTGGGTTCTTTAAAACGTGATGATCTGAAATCCGTCTGCCTCGTACCCGGCCATGGCGGGGTGGCCGGCCATGTCGTCCAGGAGTGTCAGTCCCTGGCTTTTTGCATCCTCCAGGGTTCCCAGTTTGGCGGAACAGGCCTTGCAAACCCCTTCCACGATATCCTGGGCCAGGGCTTTGGCCCAGAGCTTGTTCAGGGGATGATCCGGCTTTACCAGTTCCGGGATCAGCTTGACGCTGGCCCCCTCCAGGATGATTTTGGGGGCATGGCCTTTCTCTTTCATATCGAGCCCATTCAAGAGCACGTGGATAAAACACATGGGATCGCCGTTGAACACAAACAGGGCAAATTTTTTCATCATATCCTCCTTCGCGGGTTGCAGGTTTCATAAATACGCGGTAGTATGTGGCGTGAAATTATTTCACAGATTCCAAACCAAAGATCTTTTAAAATTCCGTTTCTTAGATCTTGTAGTCTATGGGAATCACAATGTCAATCAGCCGGAGGGCAGCTATTCTGATACAAAATTGTGTCGGACGGTATTGTTTCAAGGCTGTTTTTGAATCTGAACGGGGCAGACAAAGATCCGGAAGTTTCCCCTTCCCGGATCAAGAAAGCCGGTATCCGCAGGGCAATCATTTTTTTACCTGAAAAAGAGAGTCAGGCACGATGCTTGCTGATAACTGAAAATGATCAGGACATGTTGTTCAGAGCAGATTGTCCCGGAAGATCAGTACAAGAATCAAATTATCAATTCAATCCAAAAGAAAGGAGGATAAATGGCAGAACTACAAGGAAGTCAGACTGAACAGAACCTGCTCAAAGGATTTGCAGGGGAATCCCAGGCCAGAAACCGGTACACATATTTTGCTTCCCAGGCCAAAAAAGAAGGATACGTCCAGATTCAGTCTATTTTTGAGGAAACCGCAAATCACGAAAAAGAGCATGCCAAAAGACTGTTCAAGTATCTGAAATCCGGAGCTGAACTGGAAATCACGGCGGCTTTTCCCGCGGGAACCATCGGAACCACCATGGAAAACCTCAAAGAGGCCGCAGGTGGAGAAAATTATGAGTACACCACCATGTATCCTGAATTTGCCGCAACCGCCAGGGAGGAAGGATTCGAGGATATCGCCAAGACCTTTGAATCCATTGCCGTGGCTGAGCTTTACCATGAGCAAAGATACCTTGCCCTCATGGAAAATATTAAAGAGGGGAGAGTATTCAAACGGGACATGAATGTGAAATGGCGGTGCCGGAACTGCGGATACAACCATGAAGGACCGGAGGCTCCCGAGGTCTGTCCGGCCTGTGCCCATGCCCGGGCCCATTTTGAATTAAAGCCTGAAAACTACTAATTTTTTTAACCAAATGTGAATTACATCAATTTAGGAGGAAAAAAGAATGGCAGAAAAATACGGCGTCTATAAATGTGAAAAATGCGGCAACATCGTTCAGGTTCTTCACGGGGAAAAACCCCCGGTCATGTGCTGTGGCCAGGCCATGGACAGACTGGTGGCCAATACCGTGGATGCAGCCCAGGAAAAGCATGTCCCGGTGGTGGAAAAAATCGACGGCGGCTACCTGGTCAAGGTCGGTTCCGTGGCCCATCCCATGACCCCGGAACATTATATCCAGTGGATTGAGCTGGTCACTGAAAACGGCACCCTGATCCAGAGGAAATTCCTGGAACCCACCGATGCGCCGGAGGCGACATTCAAGACCGACGCCGATAAGGTTACGGCCAGGGAGTATTGTAATCTGCACGGGCTTTGGGAGTATTAGCCGCTTAAACAAAAATTCACCCATATCGGGCGTTGCTTCAGTCTTCTGAAATCCTCATGTACTGCAGTACACTCCGGTTTCAGAAGACATTGCGCCTTGTATCTGGGCAAATTTTTGTCCAAGTTTAGATAAGCTAGAAGGCAAAAACCGTAATAATCCCCGGTTTTTGCCTTTTTCTTTGCACCGGAAATTTCCCGGTCGGTTGAGTTCAGCAAAAAACCGATAGTAATTCTGACTTTGAAAGGATAACTTGGGTTATCATCACTTGTTGATGTATTTCTCGACTATTCCATCTTTTCTCAGTGTTTCCAATCCCTTGTTCAACATTGTCACAAGTCCAAAAGAGCCCAATCAGCAAGGATGTACAGAAACGAATCCCAACTCTCCCTGTAATCTTTGTTGCTTAAAAAGAGTGCTTTGCCTGGCAAATTTGCCAGGCATGAGGAAACGATCTTTGGGCAAACCCGAATGCGAACCCTATACTTTAAACTGTGTCACGGTTTTTTTCAGTTTTGCGGATAGGTCGCTCAGGCTGGCAGCACTGGTGTCGATTTCAGTGCTGTTTTCCGACAAAAGGGAAACCGACTGGTTCACTTCGTTTATATCCTCTGCAATATCATTCGCCACCGTTGAGGTTTGGGTGAGGTTCTCCGTGACCTCCTGGATGCCCTGAGCAGCCTGGCTGACATTCGTGGCAATTTCCTTTGTCGTGACCGACTGTTCTTCCACGGCGGCGGCCACTGTATCAATCATTTCATTGACGCTCGAGATATCTGTTGTGACCCCTTCGATTTCCGCAACGGTTTCCCGGGTGGCCTCTTGGACGCCCTGGATCTGATTTTTTATTTCCAGTGTAGCTTCAGCCGTCTGTGTGGCCAGTTCCTTTATTTCACCGGCGACAACAGCAAAGCCCTTGCCGGCATCACCAGCCCTTGCCGCTTCAATGGTCGCATTTAATGCAAGCAGGTTGGTTTGTTCGGAAATATCATTGATGGTTTCAACCACATCGCCGATTTGCCTGGCGGATCGGTTCAGCGTATCGATTTTTTTAGAGGCCTTGCGGGTCCGGTCCACTGCTTCGTTACTGGTGAGCCTCGTTTTTTCAGTGTTGCCGGCAATTTCATTTATGGTGGCGTTCATCTCTTCAGCTGCTGCCGAAACCATGCCGATATTGGTGGACGACTGCTCAACTGCAGAGGCCACCGAAGCCATATTGGCACTCATTTCCTCTGCTGCGGCTGCCACGGAATTGGATTTCTCTGCCATTTTGTCCGCCCCTTGGGAAACTTGGCCGGCAATGGTCAATAAGGCGGAAGAAGAAGTGTTCAGTTCATCTGAATTTCCTGCAACACCGGCTATGATACCCTGGAGTTTTTCAACAAAGGTATTGAACCATTTGGCCATCTCCCCGATTTCGTCACTGGATTTAGCAGTCAGCCGCATGGTCAGGTCTCCTTCTCCCTGGGCAATGTCTTTCAGCCCGTCCACCATCTGATTGATGGGGCGGACAACCCTGCCGGAGATGAAGAAGGTTGCGGCTCCGATCACCACAAGAACCAGGGCCGTGATTCCCAGAATAACTTTTTGGATGGAGGCGGATACTTCAGACAATTCTGCTTTTTCGATGAGAATAACGACAACCCAGTCGGTTTTGTCCGACTGGAATGAATTGACGTGATAGACCGTGCCGCTGATCCGGGTGTCAAAATCTGCTTTTTTCTTTTCCAGAACGGTTTCCAGTTTGTCAATACCGGCGTCTTTCACAAATTTCTGGTTATTATCGGCATTTTTGGGGTCTGCCAGGATCAATCCTTTTTTATGCAGCATCATGGCGTAACCGGTTTTTCCGATCTTGACGCCTTTCATGATTTCAGCCAGTTTATCCGAGGTGACGTCCAGTCCGATTGTTCCGTAAACCCTGCCGCTTTTGTCTTTAAATGACCTCACATTGCTGACGATGGTGGATCCGCTGATGCTGTCGGTGTACGGATCGGTCCGTAGGATTTTACCGTTTTCGGACAGTGCAATGGTATACCAACCTTTTTTCTTGGGGTCATATCCCTTGTGTACGCTGGTCTCCGGCCACTGAATGTAGCCGCCGTCTTCAGTCCCCATATACACGTACATGGTGCCGGGGTGGTTTTTTTTAGTAATTGTCAAATTCCTCATAAATCTGTTGTTCGATACCGCCGTTCTCAGAGGGTGTCATGGCGGTTTTCTCAGTGGTTTTTGCGTAACTCGTAACGCTGCTGTCCGCCTGCATGATTTTTGAATGAGTAGCAAAAGTATCGAGGTTCCGGTCAAGATCATCGTAAAAGACTTCAAGCATTTCTTCGATACCCTTGACCTGCTGGGCCACGTTGTCAAGATAGGTTTCCCGGAAGGACTTGTTGATCTGCACGTTCACGGCCATGACAACGGGAACCACTGCAACCAGTATGAGTGAAAAGGAAAAGATGAGCAGTTTTGCCCGGATGGATTTAAGCATCGTAGTCTCCTAAATTATTAAAGCAGGATTTCGTAATAAGGGGTTTCGTTAAAAAATACAGAGTCAAAACGATCAATGCTTCAGACTATATCTTAGCTGTAACCAAATGAAAAGGTTTAATAATAGGCGAGACGGCGCAGTCTTTTTTCCTTTGTATAATTTGAAAATCTGAAAATCAGAGCCCAGCGAAAATCCGGTATCAATCCTGTTTGTTGATATGGTTTTAAAAATTGGCCTGGATTCCATTATCGGCCAATGGGTTATTGGGGACCGTGCAATACATACCAAGGTTCTTGGATAAAAGTAATGTAAAGGGGCATCGATTCCGTGTCATACCGTATCCCGGTTACGACAAGGCCCCGACAGGAGGCTGGATCGCAATATCACCGGCCGAATTTATCCATGCCTCATACCCGGCCTTTGAAAGGACATCTATAGTCCCTTTTGTATAGCCTTTTTCCTCCATCTCCCGCCACACCAGACCATTCTTTTCCAGGAAGTCATTGGGCAGCATCTCCTGGTTTGGAAAATGTAAAAATCCGTCGGGTTTGCGCTTGCAGAATCCGTGGGATTCCATCAATTGATCCAGATGTCTGCTGAATTGTGCCCAGAAGCAGGCGTGGGAACGGATTGTGTGGGACAGTTTTGCCAGCAGAATTGCTTCAGGGTCATTTCCATGGACGGTAAACCAGGGCATCAGGGATATATGCCCCAGATTATCCAGGCTGAAAGCAAATTCACGAAGGAATAAACCGTTACTTTCCTTTTTATAGACCGCATATCTGGACTGTATACCAAAACTGTTGGTTCCGATGATCGCAAGACCCTTATTCTTTAAATGATTTTTGATCTGCCCCAGCACTTTTTTTTTGATATCGCGGGTGAAATAGACAAAAACATTCATACATCGAAAAACCTTGGCTGCCATGGGCTTGAGATCCATTATATCCGATTTTATGAACCTGAGGTTGCGGGTTTCGAAATCTAAGATATGATGATGAATCAGCTTGTTTCCATCCTTTTCCACGGTTTCGGAGGTTCGGATATTGATGTTTCGGAGCAGAGGAAGAAGATCCGTAAAAAGTTGGTTGAATCGGTTTTTTGTGCCCCTGGGGTCCGAGTATCGGGCCCGCACGGCAAGGTCCATTGATGGTTGAAAATAAAGGAACTCACCCTCCCGGCTAAAACATGCGTAATTCCCCCTGGTATCGTATACAACATAATCGGCAAAGGACCGGTCCACACCATAGATTTTCCACCCCGGGAACCTGCCCGCCGTATCGGCCGTTGTCAAAGGCGGAAAACCGCACCCCATATCCACGAAAATGTTTTGTCCCTTATTGGGGCCAAAGTCTTGTCCGGCAAGATAATCGTCGAGTTTTCTGTGGCGGGCCGACGCGGTAATAGGGGGAATACGTCCCCCCCATGCTCCGGGCAGTATGCCCGGGATCGTTACGGACAACCAGCGGAGGAGAACGGGGTTGAACTCTGTCAGACAATATTTGGATCGTTTCATAAGATCCAGGACGCGAAGGACAAACCCCTGGGTATCCGGTGGCAGTTCAGCCAGAGAAACGGCTCCGGATAAATGAGGGGGAAAACCTGTTCCCAGGAACTTTTCCGCCAGGGTTTCAAAAGAGGGAATGGTTTCCATTCATTTTTTCCTATACGCTATTGGGGTCACAGGATTGGGAAATGGCATGCCACCCGGTGTCCCGGTTCTATTTCATGGAATTCCGGTTCCTTTTGAGCACAATGCTTCTCAGCCCTGGGACACCGGGTGCGAAACCTACACCCGGATGGCGGATCCACGGGTGACGGTGTTTCGCCTGCTCTTATCTTCACCCTGGATGGCAAAAGGCCCGGATCCGGATTTGGAATGGCACTTAGCAAAGCTCTTGTATAGGGGTGATGATGGGTTTTGTAGAGCTTTTCAGAAGGGGCTTCTTCGCAAAGTTTTCCAAGATACATCACCGCCACCCTGTCACAGACATTTTTCACCACGGCTAGATCATGGGATATGAACAGCATGGTAAGTCCATGGCTTTTTCTCAAGGCCTCCAATAGGTTTATGATCTGTGCCTGAACAGAGACGTCAAGGGAGGAGACCGGTTCGTCGCAGATGAGTAGTTCCGGTTCTGGCATCAGCGCCCTGGCAATCTGGATGCGCTGGCACTGGCCCCCGGAAAACTGGAAGGGCCGAAGATGACAGGTCCCGGGATCAATGCCCACAGAAACCATCATTTCCAGGGCACGACGTTTTTTTTCTTCCCGGCTCATCTTTCCGATGGCGTCAAGGGGGGCTGTCAGGATGTCAATGATTTTTCGCCGGGGATTCAGTGATGAAATCGAGTCCTGGAATATCATCTGAAACCGGGGCCTTAGCCGCTTTAACCTTTTTTTGCTGACCTGGGTCAGATCTTCACCGGTAAAAAGAATCCGGCCTGAAGCCGGCCCGGGCAGCTGCATGATGGCCCGGGCAAGGGTGGATTTACCGCATCCGGATTCGCCGACCAGGCCCAGGGTCTCTCCTCTGGTAAGGGTAAAACCGACATCTGAAATCGCCTCAGTATTTTGTCTGCCCCCGGTATTGTACCTGATGGTCAGCCCCTCTACCTGAAGCAGATATTTTTTCATCAATTTCTTCCCCGTACAGGATACCAGCAGGCAAACAGATGATCCTGCCTGTCGTCGGATGATAAAGGCGGCGTTTGTCTGGTGCATCGTTGCTGCGCCTGGGGGCAGCGGGGCGCAAAGCTGCATCCCCTGGGCAGGTTTGTCAGGTCCGGGGATCGGCCTTGAATGGAATTCAGCCTTGTGTGAGGCCGGTTTTCAAGGCGGGGAATCGAATTCATCAGGGCTTGTGTGTATGGCATGCGCATGAATGAAAACAATTGGTCTGCCGGAGCCTGTTCAACGATTCTGCCGGCATAGATGACGATAATATCATCGGCTCTTCCGGCAGCCACGCCCAGATCATGGGTGATCAGGATCATTGCCATGTTTTTTTGGGTCTGCCTTTGGGCCAGCAGATCGAGTATCTCTGCCTGAACCGTTACATCAAGGGCGGTTGTGGGTTCGTCCGCGATTAATAGATCCGGTTCACAGGCCAGGGCAATGGCCATGGCAACCCTCTGGCGCATTCCTCCGGAAAGCTGATGGGGGTATTGACGGATCCGCTGCCCGGGATTGGAAATCCCCGCGGACTTGAGCAACTCGACAGAACGGTTCCGGGCCCTCTTTTTTCTCATCCCCAAATGACGGATCAGGGATTCGGCAATCTGATTGCCGATGGTCATCACCGGATTCAGGGATGACATGGGGTCCTGGAAAATAATGGCAATCCTTTGTCCCCTGACACCATTGATCGCCTTTGGGCTCATTTTATTTAATTCCAGGCCGTCAAACCAAATCCCGGAGTTTCGGGATATGTCTGCATTCTTGGGCAAAAGATTTAAAATACTTTTGGCCAGGATGCTCTTTCCGCTTCCGGATTCGCCTACTATCCCCAAAGTCCTGCCCGGCTGCAGATCAAAGGAAATATGGTTCACCGCCCGTACAATCCCGTAATCGGTTGCAATGGTTGTGACCAGGTCCTGTATGGACAAAAGCGGCGCAGGCTGACCTTCAGTCCGGCGAATCACAATTGCGTCTCCTTTGAATCGGCTACACCCCTTAAGGCATCTCCCATAAGATTAAAAGACAGCACGGTTAAAAACAATGCCAGGGCCGGAATAAAACTGACATGGCCGGCCTGGTCAAGCACCTCCTTACCCTCTGCAATCATTCCGCCCCAGCTGGGGACAGGGGAGGGCACGCTTAAGCCCAGAAAGCTTAGGGTGCCTTCGGCTACAATCATGTATGAGACCAGGAAAAGCGCATAAACAGTCAAGGGCAGAATGATGTTGGGCAGGATGTCATAGATGAGGATATAAAGATCATTCTGCCCGATCATCCGTGATGCCCGGATAAATTCCCGCCTTGAAACCGTGAGGGTGTTTGCCCGGGCAACCCTTGAAAAGGAAGGGATGGTCAAGAAACCCAGGGAAATGATGATGTTGGTCAGGTTCTGGCCCAGGTAAAAGGTAATGGCAAGGAGCAGTACAAGCCCCGGAAAAGCCAGGATGATGTCCATGGCTGCCATGATAAACGCGTCCAAACGTCCCCGGTAAAATCCTGCCAGCATTCCCAGGCTTCCGCCGGCCAAAAGGCCGATGACCGGGGGGATCAAACCCACAAGAAGGGATACCCGGGCACCGAATATCAGGCGGGTGAGAATATCCCTGCCCATGGTATCGGTTCCGAAAACATAGACAAAGGGCTCAGGTTCTGCCGGGGAACCATCCAATGACGGATGGCCTCCTTGAGAACCCGGGGGAGCCGCCGGGTTCATCCAGTCCATGGAATCGTATTCCGGCAATGGCATCAGATCCGCAAAGACGGCACAGAAGACCACAAGGGCGATCCACATTACGGAAAATCGGAAGGGGAGCCCGAGTTTTTTCGAAACCGGCCTGGGTTCAGCTGTAATCGATTCTCTTTTTTGCGTCGGTTTCAACAGGATGCCCATAATCAACCCATCCCTGATATTCGAATGCGGGGATCGACCAGGCCATAAAAATAGTCGACCAGAAAATTAACCCCGACATAGGCAATGGTAATAAAGAGAATACAGCCCTGGACCATGGCAAAATCACGGCTGAAAATGGATCCGATTAATAGACGGCCTATCCCGGGCAGGGCAAAGATGATTTCAACGATCACCGCTCCCCCGATCAGGTGGCCCATGTGGATCCCCAGAATCGTTATCAGGGTCAGGGAGGAGGGCCGAAGAGCGTGTCTGAAAAGGATATGGGATGCGGGCAGACCCTTGGATTTTGCCATGAGGATAAAGTTTTCCTGGAGAGTGGCGATCATATCGCTCCGAAGCACCCGCATGAACGGGACCCATTCCACCATGGCAATGCAGAGGGCCGGCAGGAGAAAGGATCGAAGATTGTTTTGGATGCCGTCTGACAACGGCATGTATCCGGTGGCCGGAAGCCATTGCAGCTTGATGGCAAAAATATAGATCAGGACAAGGCCCATGACAAAAACCGGAATTGACATCATGGCAAAGGCAATGGAACTTAAGGTATTGTCAATAATCGTCCTTGGTTTATAGGCACTAAGAATCCCCAATGGGACGGCAAGGGCAAGGGCAAACAATTGGGAAAGCACCATGAGTTCTATGGTGACGGGCAGTCTGGAGAGTATGGCTTCAAGGACCGGTTCCTGGGTGCGGAAAGATTTTCCCAAATCCCCTTTGGCGATATCCGCCAGCCAGTTCCCATACCGGATGATGACGGGCCTGTCCAGACCGAGTTCTTTCTGGAGGGCTTCAATATCTTCCATTGTGGCCTCTTCACCGGCAATATCATAGGCTATATTCCCGGGCAAGAAATCCACCAGGACAAAGGTGATTGCCGTAACCGCAAGAACGACCCCAAAAAGACGGATTAATCTTTTACCGGTTGTTCTTATTCTATCTTTCAATAGCCTATCCCAAAACTTTGAATTTGATGATGTCCGGGTCTGGTTCCTTTCCTATTCCTTTTCAATCCAGGCATCTGATATTTCAATCACACCGTTGCGGATTTCGGGTATGCCCATGATTTTTTGTTTTGTAATGATATGTATCCGGCGTCCCCCGCGGTATAGCATGGGCACATCCCTGTTGAGCAGCTCTGCAATGTCACATAAGATTTTTCCCCGTTTTTCAGGATCAATTTCCATCTGCTGGGCAACCAGGAGTTCATCCATTTTTGGATTTTTATACCCCGAGGCATTGATGCGGCTTTTCGAATAAAAGTACTTGTAGAGATAGGGGCCATGGTCCGTCATGGGCGGAATGCGCCAGGAGGACACATGATAATCTTTTGAAAACACCCTTTTAACGATGGGAGAGATATCCAGTCCTTTTGTTGTGACGGTGACGCCGATTTTTTTGCAAAACTGCTGAAGCATCAGGCCAAACTCCCGGCCGCGTTTGGTATTGGTATGTATGCATTCAATCTCAACCGGTTTACCGTATTCTTTAATTAATAATTTTGCTTTTTTAAGGTCATGGCTTCTATAGCCGGCATCATTGCATGGCAGACCGTTTCCAAAGGGATGAAATGCCAGGGGGATGGAATTTTTATAACTCATGGCCACATAAACTTCCTGGTTCCATGCATGGGCGATGGCCCGGCGGACACGGGGATCATCCAGGGGCGGTTTTGTCGTGTTGAGCAAGGCGGTTTCCGCTCCGTTGCTTTCTCCCTGGTGGTGGACCAATGAAGTATCTTCCTCGGCCCGTTTAATGATATGCCCCCGGTCCATGAAGATGACATCCATCTGTCCGGAACTAAGACTTGCAAACCGGGTTTGATGGTCAGGCACAGGTTTGAAAATGATTTTATCAAGATATGGTTTTTCTTTCTGCCAGTAGTTCGGATTTCTCACCACGACAAAGTGATCATTGGATTTCCATTCCTTGAACATGAAGGGTCCTGTCCCAACAGGTGTCCTGGCTTGGATATCCTCCTTCAGGGCCTTGGGAGACATCATATAGCTTGCCAATGCCCGTGTGTCCGTTAAAATTTTCGGAAATGGAAGCCAGATATGGGACAGATTGAATTGGACGGTAAACTCGTCCAGTTTTTCCACTGACTGGATCGGGGCAATTGAGGAGCGGCCCCTGAATTTGTTTTCCGGATGTAAAAGCCGGGACCAATTGTACACAACCGCATCGGCGTTAAATGGACTGCCGTCGTGAAACGAGACCCCTTGCCGAAGCGCGATTTTCCATTTTTTTCCGTCTTTTGAGGGGATAGCAGAAAGTCCGAGTACAGGGATCAGATCCCCTTTTGAATCCGTATCAAACAACCGTTCATGTATTGTGCTGTTGGCAATGGCGCCGCAGATGCTGAGGGCATTGATCTTCAAAGGGTCAAACCCGTGGAAATCATTTTCCGATCCAAATGTCAGTGTTCCGCCGTATTTCGGTCTGGCCGCCCTTGCCGGATCCAGGGGAAGGCAATACAGCATGCTGATCCCAAAAAATACAAGGATAAAGATTCTGAAAGATTTTCGTACGCGATTGATCTGGGTGGCGTTGTTTTCCATGCAAACCTCTCCTTTGGGGAAATCATAAGTTTCGCTAAAGGCCCGAAAGCCTTCGAAAACCTGTTCCCTGTTCACTTTAATGGTAAAGCAGGCGCGCCCGACAATGGTTGTACGGATTACCGGTAAAACCGGGTAATTATTTTTTTGAACCCTTTCTTTTGTTTACAGGTGAACCAGTTCATGAGTTTAAATTATAAATCTTTTACGGGTTGAAAATGTTCACCGAGGAATTCCACCACACCGCTATTCTGGTTGTAGACCTTTCTATACCCCTCTAATATGGCCTGGCTGCTGATGGTCATATATTTTTCAATCGCTTCATTGTCAGTTCGAAGCTTACCCAGCCCTTTGCTTACCGTTGTGGCCACTCCCTGGGTGAATATGGCCCTTGAGTAACGTATCATCCTTCGCTGTTCCGGGCTGAGGCCGTCGAACCCCTGGTAACCTTTGAGAAGATCGGTCAGATAGTCCCAATGTTTTTGCAGCATCCGGCGTTCCAGTTCCAGGTTTCGCCCGTCGAGCATGCAGGCAAACAACTGGCTGTTCTCTCTTGCAAAAAAAACGTATCCGATTGCCTGATCAATCCAGGCATCACCGGTATACGGTTTTAACTCATACTCTCTGATCAGGTCCCATCCTTTTTTGGCCACCTCATCTTTGAGGGCTTCCAGATTCTCAAAATGGGAATAGACGGGCATGGTGGAGCACCCCATATGTTTAGCCACAGCTGTTATGGACAGTTTTCCCCAGCCATTTTTTTTAACTATATCAAAGGCGGTTTCAAGAAAATCATTTACGGTTAAATGGGTCTTTTTGGGCATGACGGATCCTGGGTAAATTTAAATAGACTCTCTATAATAGATGGTCTATATAAACCTTTTTTCAGTATGTCAAGAAGTTTTTTTGCCTGATATAAGGCAATGCCGGACAAAGTTAAGTGTTTGTATTTTTAGCAAAAGAATCCCAAAGATAGTGCCTATATCGCTTTGGTTATTGTTCTTGGACATGCAAACATCGCTATTAAAAGCAGGCCCCTCTTGGAAAAAATGTTTTTTTGCTATGGGTTCTGGATTCTTTTATTGGAACTTAACCGGCCGGTTGAGGCAAGGAAAGGCGGCATCAGGATGGCCGCTTTTGGGCGGGTGGAAAGGGCAATTAAATAAAAAAGCCCCTGGATAGGTTCTATCCAGGGGCTTTCATATGCTTAAATAAAAATGATTTGTTAGATCACAGACACATTTGCAGCGGCAGGACCTTTCTGGCCCTCTTCAACATCAAATGTCACACGATCCCCTTCATTGAGGGACTTAAATCCTGCTGAATTGATGCCTGAGTGATGAACGAAAACGTCTTTTCCGCCGTCTTCTACTTCAATAAAACCAAAACCTTTTGTGTCGTTAAACCATTTTACGATACCATTTGCCATGTCGGCATTCTCCTAAATAAAAAAATAAAAAATAAATCGCTTCTAACTTTGGGGAGCAATCACAGATTTTTGGGATATACACCTTAAGGAGGAAACTTTAGCACTTTGATTAGTGCAATGAACAAGATTATACAGGAAAAAGAAGGGGTGTCAAGTAAAATCATCTTTTTGTTTAATGTTGGCATTTTTTTTGCTAAGGTTATTTCAAGTTTTATATTCTTGGTTTTTGTCCGGCGGGTTATGGTGAATTTTGCTTTGAATTCAGATGGTTAGTCTCAAAGATAGCAATGATTTTTTTGTCCATCAAGACCTGATGAATGCATGGATTCGTCAGGATAACCAGACACTTTTATTTTATTGGGTTGCAATTTTCATCCAGTCCTGTATGCTGTAATTCAGATAAGCAAGAGGACATTCCCTGTCAGGACCTGTAGTCCACCCACGATAGTCGCTTTGTTTTAAGAACATTGGATATTATCGTTCAATTTAGACTGATTGTTGATACATGTGAATCAGTATTTGAATTCTGTTGATAAAATCTCTGAAAAGATAAGCTTCTGAAATCTTAGATTTAATCAACCCGCTTTGACTATCAAAATCATCAACCAGCGACACGGTCTATTATTTTTAAATAATAGACCGGATAAAAACAGAGAAAGGATTTGAAATGCCCCATCGACCTGTCCACCAGAATGGCTATACCAAAAAAGAACTCATTGAGATAATAGAGAAAATTGATGCCGATCAGAGTCAAATGAAAAATCACCGCAAAGAACAAAATACAAAGATAAAAAACAATGGTTCCTATTTTACAGGGAAATATGGCGAGACCAGATAGATGCTCCGGAATATACCTGGATGGGATAAGGGGATGTGCAGGTGATTATCCCCTGATATTCCATACTCAACCCATTATAATTGGAACAATATCAATCAATAACAATTGGAGTGTATGATTATGAATTCAAAATCCGGCCGATCAAAGCCTTCTGCCGATGGAAGCTCCCATGAACATCCCATGGATAGTTGTACTCATCTAATCTCGACATCGCTCAAGGATCTGAGTGCGGAATATCAGAATTTAAGTTATAGGCAAGCAGATGCTGCTGATTCGAATAAAAAAGATTTAGACGGGACTGTTCAAGGGGAAAAAAAATCAGACCTAAAGTGAAAACGTAATATCTTCCCGAACAGGTTAAAATTTCCAAGGCACTGGCCGCTCTCCTCTCAATGGGGTCTTTAAAAATTTCTATTGAGACCTGGCGGGTAAAGGCTTAAAATCATACTTTTAATTTGGCCCTCTTCTGTTTATCCCTTTCCCTTAAAAGATCTATATATCACTTTCCAGTCTGATGCAGTTCCGGCCGCTGTTTTTCGCCAGATAAAGCGCCTTGTCGGAACGGGTTAGAATGGACCGAATTTCCTCTTTGGGCCGGAACCGGGCAATGCCGGCAGACACGGTCACGGAAAGGCCGGTTGCAACATCACTGAAGTCAATATCGGCAACCGTGCTGCGGATTCGCTCTGTGACGACCGCCGCTCCTTCCAGGTCGCTGTCTGCGGCAAGAAGTAAAAACTCCTCCCCGCCAAAGCGTGCAAAAAGGTCTGCATCCCTTATTACTTTCATGGTTTCCGAGGCAAAACGTTTCAGAACCACATCACCGATATGGTGCCCAAAAGTATCATTTACGGTTTTGAAATGGTCGATGTCAAAAAAGCAGACACTGAAGCCGTTTTTCCCACGATCGGACCGGGCCTTCTGCCGTTTGAGAAGGAGCATCATCTCCCGCCGGTTGATCAATCCGGTCAGTTCATCCGTGCTTGCCATCTGTTCCACCTGCTGCATGGTCTCGGCCAGCTTGGCATTGCGTCGGCGAAGCTTTGAACGCAGCCGGCTGATCTCGTTTCCAACCAGAGAAAAAGCAAGAATGGTCAGCATGAAAACCAGGGCGCCTATAATTTCATCCTTGGGTCGAATGGTTTCAGGATGGCTGGAATATACCAGCCCCATGACTGCGAAGTAACCGACTACGATCAATACGGCTATGGTTATATACTGGCGCGTCGTCATTTTGAAAGCACCAAAGATTAATATGAGAAGGAGAAAAGGCAGTATGAGAAGACGGAAGTCCGCCATAAAATAGAGAATGATCAGGGTGCAGAAGATTCCCCAGATCACCTGGGCCTGGGTCAGACTGGGGTCTGAAAAACGGCGGTTAAATCCGGTGCGGATCAAAAGATAAAAAACGATATGCCCGACCCACAGGCTGGCCAATAAAGCCAGGAAATCAATACCGGAAAGCCGGAATCCCCCGGCAAAGAACAGAATCACGGCAACAATGGACTGGAGGAGCGCACTGCCGATGGCCTGTAGTATCCGGTTGACCCTCAACTGCTGTTTTTTATCGCCATCAGGTATTAATTTTAGAAACATATACGCCCTAGGGACGATCACCTGTATTCGTTAATTGGCTCCCACAGCTTAATTTGCTGTTGCCTACACCCGATATTCTTCAAATTTTACGCACTTATTTTCTTTAGTTTCATAGGATAGGCGATTGGTTTTTGTCAAGCAGAGGAATTCATTTTTACCCTCCCGGAAAAGGCACAAAGGCTCCATCTTCTTCGTTATCAGGGGTTTGCGGTAGATGACTACAGCTTCAGCCCTGAGTGCCTCGGATATGAAACCCTTCTGATTTTTGCAATCTTGGGGTTACAAAAATGGTAAGTTCAGCCTATGGAATACAAAGGGATCAACAGAGATCTGAAGAAAGGAAAAATTCATCTGCCCAAAAGAGAGATGCAGGGATTCAATCGCCGGGAGAGAAACGCCAAAAGCCGGGGGATGATCCGGCTTTTGGCTTTAAACTTTAGCCTTTCGACTTAATCCATCTTCGGCCGGGGCAGGACCCCGGCCCTCTCGGCAATTTCCGGGACCATATGCTCCCATTCAATGGCCATCATGTGAACCCCGGCCACCCCTTCCATTTCCCTGAACTCCTCCACCTGCTCCAGGGCAAATTTGATCCCCTCTTCGGCCTGGTCTTTCTTTTCCACGCCCTTGAGGCGTTTGATCAGGTCCTGGGGGATGTCCATGCCCGGTACGAACTTGGACATGAAATTGGCCATGCCGGCGTTCTTCATGGGGGTAACCCCGGCCAGGATATAGCATTTCTCATGGAGTCCCATGTCCACGGCTTTTTTCATGAAATCCCGGAATTTTTCCATGTTGAATATGCACTGGGTCTGGATAAAGTCGGCCCCGGCTTCAATTTTTGTAGCCAAGCGAAAGACTCTATACTCATAGGGATCGGCAAAGGGGTTGCAGGCCGCTCCGATGAACATCTTCGGGGCCACATCGATCTCTTCGTCATTGAGGAATTTTTCCTCGTCCCGCATCTTTTTGACCATGGCGATGAGCTGCATGGAATCCAGATCATGGACGTTTTTGGCCTCGGGAAAGTTGCCGAAGCTCTGGTGGTCCCCGGAAAGGCAGAGCATGTTCCGGATCCCGAGAGCCCAGGCGCCCAGGATATCGCTGGTCATGGCCAGGCGGTTCCGGTCCCGGCAGACCATCTGGAAATTGGGCTCCAGCCCCTCTTCGATCATGAGGGCAGATCCCACCAGGGAGGACATCCTGACCACGGCGGTCTGGTTGTCCGTCATATTGACCGCATCCACATTCCCTTTGAGGTGGGCCAGCTTCTCTTTGAGATGGGCCACGTTGGCCCCCTTGGGAGGGCCGCATTCCCCTGTGAATGCGAAATGTCCGGCCTTGAGAACCTTTTCAAGGTTGCTGCCTGATTTGAGCTCACTCATATAAACCCCCTTTTTTTGATTCATGGATGAACAAAAAACCGCGTTTGGATGAAAACTAGATATTCCCTTCCACAAGCTCCTCTCTTATGCTTCTTCTGGGACCTCCGTCCCGGGCGGTTTTCCAGTTTTTGGGCGGTTTGATCCGGCTAAGATCTTCCAGCTTTCCCAGTTCCATTTTCTTTCTCACAATGGCGTCCCAGATGCATTCCGTGTCCTTGTTGATCTCGCAGACTCCCTTGGAGGATCCTCCGCAGGGCCCGTGAAGCAGGCTCTTGGCGCATCGGGCCACGGGGCAGAGTCCGCCGAAAAGATGGATGGCGCAGGTGCCGCAGCCGGCACAGCGCTCCTCCCAGATCCCGTGTTCCACGGCTCCCCCGAAAAAGGTGGTGTTCACGGCCGGATAAAACACCTGGTCCGGATACATTTCCGAAAGAAATTGGGGTCCCACGCCGCAGGCCATGGAAAGGACAGCCTCGTAGTCCCCGACCGTCTCACTGATCTGGGAGACATATTCATTGTCGCATTGCCGCTCCAGCACGAGGGTGTCAATGTCGATTTTTCTGCCGGCCTTTTTCCGGGCGATTTTCATGGATGAGGCCAGGATTTCCACCTCTTTGAGTCCCCCGACATTACAGACGGTTACACACCCCTTGCATCCGGTAATGAGGATTTTATGGTTCTCTTCCACCATCGCCAGTATCTCATCAAGAGACTTACGATCTGCAACTATCATTGGTCACCTCTATCTGTTTAAAGTCAAAAGCGTAAAGCCAAAAGTCGAAAGCTGGCTTTCCAATAACCCAATTGGCCTTGGGGCCACAAAAAATGTTGAAAGTATAAAGGCTTTCGATTTTAGAAGTTGGATTTTTGATTGGTGCCCGATGGGGCCTCCTCAAATTTAAAATCCGACTTCATAAATCAAAAATCCCCCTTCAGCCTTTTATATAAAAATCTTCTCATGCCGCATGGCTGCCGGTGACGGGTGTCGGGCCCAGTTCCCTGATCTTTTCCACCATTTCAGTGGCGATTTCCGCAAACCGGGCGCCCTGGGCCGATGAGAGGTTGTACATCTGGATCCGCTCCGGTTCCACACCGATTTCGTCCAGAATACGTCTCACGTAATTCACCTTTCTTCTGGCCTTGAGGTTTCCGGATATATAGTGGCATTCTCCTTCCAGGCAGCCGGCCACGTATACACCGTCTGCCCCGTCCTCAAAGGCGTTCATCAGGTGGATGATGTCCACACGTCCCGTGCAGGGCAGTTGAATGATCTTTATCTCGGAAGGATAGGACAATCTCATGGAACCTGCCAGGTCCCCTGCTGCATAGGCTCAATACTGGCAGCAGAACGCGATGATCCTGGGTTCGAAGTCTTTACTCATGGCTCTCTCCTTAATTATCCGTTCTCCATTATCAATTCTTCATCATGAAACAGGGCATCGGTTTTTGCGATGATCTGCTCGTCCGTGAAGTGGTTCAGCCGAATGGCCTTGCCCGGGCACTCGCCTACACAGGCCCCGCAGCCGTGGCATTCCGAGGGATCGATCTTGGCGTATCCGTCCTCGTGGATATAGGGGATGTCATAGGGGCAGGTCCTCACGCAGGTCAGGCAGACCGCACATTTTTCCGGGGTGACCTCGGCCACCACCCCGCCCACCATAAGGGAATCCCGGGACAGGATGGTCATGGCTCTGGCCACGGCGGCCCGGGCCTGGGCAATGCTTTCCTCCAGGGGTTTGGGATAGTGGGCAAGTCCGGCCACGAACAGGCCGTCAGAGGCAAAATCCACGGGTCTCAGCTTGGCATGGGCCTCCACCAGGAAGCCTTCGGCGTTCACCGGGACCTTGAACTTCTCAAACAGGCTGTGGTTGTCGCCGGGGGATATGCCCGAGGCCAGGACCACCAGGTCCGGATTGATGATCACCGGTACCTGGAGCACATGGTCCAGAACCGTGAACTCCAGTTCCTGGTTGGCGTTTTTTTTCAGCTCAGGCATCTTTTCCAGATCGTAGCGGATAAAGAGGATCCCGGCTTCCCTTGCCTCCTTGTACAGGTCCTCCCTGAACCCGTAGGAACGGATATCCCGGTAGACGATATAGACCCGTTTGCGGGGATCCATTTTTTTCAGGGCCAGGGCGCTTTTCAGGCTGTGGGTGCAGCAGATCTTGGAACAATAGGGATTTTCCTCGTTCCGGGATCCCACGCATTGGATGAAGATGATCTTTTTAGCGGTTTTAATGCGCGGGTCCTCCTCCCTCAGGGCCGCATCCATATCCAGATGGGTCAGGACGTTGGGCTCCTGCCCGTAGAGATACTCATCGGGCTTGAACTCCAGTCCCCCCGTTGCCAGGATGGCGGCGCCGTGTTCCACTGTCGACTCCCGGTCCCCCCCGTTTACGGATATGCAGGTGACGAAATTTCCCATGGACCCGGTGGTCGAGGTGACCTGGGAATCCAGGTAAAGGGAGATGGAGTTGTTGGCCCGGACCAGCTCCTCCAGGGAGTTTACGTACTCCTGGATGGGCTCTCCCTGCCAGGTGGCATTGAGCTGTTTTGCAATCCCCCCCAGGGTCCCGGTTTTTTCCACCAGGTGGACTTCTATCCCCTGGGAGGCTGCAGAAATAGCCGCCTCCATGCCCGAGACCCCCCCGCCGATGATCAGAACAGCCTTTTTAATGGGCAGGCTGACCTGGTGCAGGGGCTCGATGAACGCGGCCTTGGCCACGGCCATGCGGACCAGGTCCTTGGCCTTTTGGGTGGCCTTTTCCGGGTGGTTCATATGGACCCAGGTGTTCTGGTCCCGGATATTGGCCATTTCAAAAAGATACTTGTTCAGGCCTGCATCCCGGATGGTCTCCTGGAACAGGGGTTCGTGGGTTCTGGGGGAGCAGGCCGCCACAACCACCCTATTGAGGCCGTGTTCGGCAATCACCTCCTTCATGTGATCCTGGGAATCCTGGGAACAGGTAAAGAGTTTGTCCTCCACATGGACCACGTAGGGCAGGGTGGCGGCATAATCCCTCACCGCAGGAACATCGGCCACACCGCCGATGTTGATGCCGCAGTTGCAGACCCAGACCCCGATCCTGGGGGCCTGTCCTGAAAAATCGTTTTCAGGGGGCAGTTCCCGGGTCCGGGTCAGGCTCCACCTCTCCCCCGGCATGGCCATGGTGGCTGTGGCTGCCGCAGCAGAGGCTTCCATGACCGATGAGGGGATGTCCTTGGGCTCCTGGAAGGCCCCGCAGACATAGATCCCCTGCCTGGAGGTGTGGACCGGCAGCAGGTTGCGGGTTTCGGCAAATCCGTGTTCGTTGATCTCAACCCCGATCCGTTTGGCAAGTCCAATGGCATCTTTATTGGGGGCCAGTCCCACGGACAGGACCACCATGTCGAAGATCTCCTCCATGGTGTTGCCCGCCTCGCTGGCATAGACGATCCGGTATTTGTCTCCGGGCTCGGGAAATACGGAATGGATCCTGGACCGGATAAACCTCACCCCGGAGTTGTCCTGGGCCCGTATATTGTACTTGTCAAACTCCTTGCCATGGGTTCTCATGTCCATGAAGAAAATGGCCGTATCCAGGCTGCTCCCGGCATGCTCCTTGGCAATGACCGCCTGCTTGTTGGCGTACATGCAGCAGACCCCGGAGCAGTAGGAGTTATCCCCCTGGTTCATGTCCCTGGATCCCACGCACTGGATCCAGGCAATCTTTGAGGGCGGGGTATTGTCCGAGGGCCTGACCAGGTGGCCGGCATAGGGACCGGAAGCGGAGAGGATCCGTTCAAATTCCACGCTGGTCACCACATTGGGGCTGTGGCCGTAGCAGTAAGTGGTCATCTGGGTGGGCTCGAAGGGGGTGAATCCAGGCGACAGGATCACGGCCCCCACCGTAAGGGTATGGGTTTTTCCGGTCATGGAATGATCCACGGCATGGGCCAGGCAGGCATCCACACATTGGAGGCACTCGGAGCAGTACCCGCAGTTGAGGCACCGGGCCGCCTCCTTTTGCCCGTCTTCCCGGGCGTAACCCAGTTCCACCTCCTGGAAGTTGCCCTCCCGTTCAACCACGGCCAGTTCGGGCATCCTGCGGCGGTGTTCAACAGCCATGTCTTCGTGGACAGGGATGTACTCGGGATTCTCCTCCACGGCCCTTTGCCGGCCTTTTTCCATGTCAGCCCCGGTGAGATACCGGAACATGGACTCGGCCGCCTCCATGCCTGCGGCAATGGCGGCTATGGCCACGCCGGGACCGGTCTGGACATCTCCTCCGGCAAAGACGCCTTCCCTGTCCGTTGCCAGGGTCAGGGGGTTGACCTCGGTGGTGTCCCATTTGCTGATGTTCACACCGGCCAGTTTTTCCAGGGCTGAAACGTCGGGCCGCTGGCCGATGGCCGGGATGATCTGGTCGGTTTCGATTTCGTATTCGCTTCCCGGAACGGGCACGGGCCGCCTTCTTCCGGATGTATCGGGTTCTCCCAGCTCCATTTTGATCACCCGGACTGCCCTGACCCTGCCGTCCTCACCAAGGATCTCCTGGGGGGCGGCAAGATAGGTGATCTTCACGCCTTCATCTTCGGCTGCCCGGATCTCCTCTTCCCAGGCCGGCATCTCCTTCCGGGTTCTGCGGTAGAGAATGGTCACCTCGCCGGCTCCCAGGCGGATTGCGGAACGGGCCACGTCAATGGCCACGTTACCCCCGCCGATGATGCCGACTTTTTTACCCGTCTTTGTGGTGCCGGTAAGATTGAGTTCCCTTAGGAAATCCACACCCTGGCGGACGCCTTCAAGCTCTTCTCCGGGGATGCCGAGCTCAATTCCCTTGTGGGCGCCAAGGGCCAGGAACACGGAATCATAGCCGTTAGCCAGGAGTCCGTCCACGGTGATGTCCTTTCCCAGGCTCGTGTTCAGCTTTATCTCCACGCCCAGGTTGGTGACCACATCAATGTCTTTGTCCAGAACGTCCCTGGGCAGCCGGTGATCGGGAATGCCCACCCTCAGCATCCCCCCGGCCCGGGGAAGGGCCTCGAAGATGGTGGCGTCCACCCCTTTTCTGGCCAGATGGTATCCGGCAGACAGCCCGGCAGGGCCTGAGCCGATGATGGCCACCTTTTTATTGATCTTGGGGGCGCATGGGATTTCAATCTCCCGGGGATCAAAGCTGTCCGCTGCCAGCCGTTTCAGGTCCCGGATGGCCACGGGTTCGTCAACCTGGCACCTGCGGCAGGCATCCTCGCACTCATGGGGGCAGATCCGGCCCAGGACGCCCGGGAGGGGCAGCTGCTCCATGATGATTTCCAGGGATTCCTTGAATTTCCCCTCTTTGACCATCTGGACATAGCCCTGGACGTTCAGCCCGGCCGGGCAGGTCAGGCGGCAGGGGGCCCGGTCCTTTTTTTCAATGGCAAAGGCGCTGGGCATGGCCTGGGGGTAGAGCTTGAATGCGGCTTTACGGTTCTGCAGGTTTTCGTCAAACTCGCTGGGAAGCTCCACCGGGCAGATCTTGGTGCACTCCCCGCAGGCCGTGCATTTTTCAAGATCGATGAACCGGGGCGCCTGTTTCAGGGTGACGGTAAAATTTCCCTCCTCGCCGGAGACATCCTCTACCTCGGTCATGGTCAAAAGTTCGATATTGAGATGACGCCCCGCCTCCACCAGTTTGGGGGAGATAATGCACATGGAGCAGTCATTTGTCGGGAAAGTCTTGTCCAGTTGGGCCATGGTTCCTCCGATGGCCGTATCTTTGTCCACCAGGTATACCAGGAATCCTGAGTCTGCCAGATCAAGGGAGGCCTGAATGCCTGCAATACCGGCGCCGACAACCATGACGGATCCGTTTTGTTTGTTCGTCATTTGGCACCCTCCTTTTTTATAGTCCCACTTCGGCCAGGTCCGGCCCAAGATAGGTTCGTTCGGTTTCAGCCAGCATGCCCATGGCCAGGGCAATGATGGTCCACAGATGGACCACGTGGTATTCGGCCCCGTAATGATGTCCGATATCTTCGATCTGGCCGTGGCAATTGTGGCAGGGCGCGATCACATAAGATGCCTTGGTGGCCATGATCTGATTGTACTTTGTCCTGCCGAAGGCCTTTCTCTGGTCCGGGAATCCGGCCTGGAGGGCCCCGCCGCCTCCGCCGCAGCAGAAGTTGTTGTCCCGGTTGGGAACCGTGTCGATGAAGTTTTCTTCCCCCACCACGGTCTTGATCACAAAGCGCAGATCATCCACGATCTTATTGGATCCGCTTTTCCGGCCGATATTGCAGGGATCCTGTACCGTGAATTTAACACCCAGGTCCTTATTCCAGTCGGAGTTGACTTCTAGCTTTCCCTCCCGGATCCACTGGGCATAGAGCTCAATAATGGTGATGAGCTGAAATTTATGGGGAATCTTATACTTGCGCAATCCTTCCTGGATCGCAAAATAGGAGTGGCCTCATTCGGTATTGACCACCAGGGGACTTTTTAAATTATTGTCCACATGGAGGGCAAACTCCTCGATGATATACTTCCACCCCTCGTCGTCGGCCAGGAACATGCAGTAGTTTTCACCGGCCCACATGACCGAAGGGTAGGTCCAGTCGGCCCCCACCTTGTGAAGGATCTTCCATAGAGGGCCCATCTCCTCGGGCTCGGTCACGGGTTCCCGGGAGTTCTGGTTGAGCACCATGTTCGCACCCACCCGGTCCACAGTGACCTCAAGGTCTTCAAACCCCTCCTGTTCTTCCCGGATCTCTTCGGCCACGTCGAGTACGGTGAATTCAAAGTCCTCCTTGGCCGCTCCCATGGCGCTTCCGGTCCGGATGTGCTGGTCACAGGAGCCCAGGATTCCCCGGGGACGCTTTTCCCGGGGCACGGCCCGGCGGATATTATAGATCAGTTTGGGGATATTCACGTTCATGGGGCAGGCAAACAGGCACCGGGCGCACATGGAGCAGACCCAGATCCAGTGGGATTTTTTCACCTGTTCATCCATCCCCAGGTTGAGCATCCGGATCAGTTTTCTGGGATCCATGTCAAACTGCTCCGAAGCCGGGCATCCGCCCGTGCATGTCCCGCAGGTCAGGCACAGATCAAAGTTCCCGTCCGGCACCTTGTCCAGGACCTCTTCCTTGAACTCAATGTCGAGTTCGTCGATTTTAATCGCCTCTGCCATAACTTCCCCCTTATCGTAACTTTGCGGCGTTCAGGTAATCCACCAGATGGTCGGCACTGCCCATGGTGATGATATGAACTCCCTGGCAGACATCCCTGAGGTTTTTGATGGTATCGGCAAACAGATCCATGCTGGCCTTTTTCTTGTCCGGGGCCTGGGCAAGTTTCTGGATGACCCATTCCGGCACCAGTCCTGATTTGAAGTGGCGGTTCAGGAATTTTCCCATGCCGGCGGTTCTCAGGATCATGACCTCTGCAATCACCGGGACCTTGAATGGGTCCACCTGTTTCATGAATTTGGCAAACTGCTCAACGTCAAAGATGGGTGTGGTTAAAAAATAACCGGTTCCCACGTTGATCATGTCCTCCATCTCCTCCATGCCTTTTTTGGGCATGTTTTTCCCCCAGGGCGTTTCCACGCCCGAGCCCAGGAGGAACTCAGCCCTGGCTTCCAGCTCCTTGCCTTCAATGGTCATCCCTTTTTTCAGGTGGTCCAGGACAGAGCCCAGTTTTCCCGAGTCCACGTGGAAGAACATGGTCTCCTGGAGGGAATCTCCGGTGATCCTGTAGTCTTCGGTAAATACCAGCAGGTTGTCCACACCGGTTTCATGGGCCTGGGTCAGGTCCTTCTGGAGCTGGTACCGGTTTTTATCCCGGGTGGTGGTCTGGTAAATGGCGTTGAAATTGTTTGCCTTCAGAAGGGAACAGGACTTAATGGTATCTGAAACCACCCCTTCCAGTTCCATTTCCTGGATGGACACCCCGTCCACCCGGCCCTTGACGCGGCCCAGGCTCTCAACCAGGTGCTCGGGCTCTTCATCGCCCATGGGAACCTGGATTTCCGAGGTGACAACAAATCTTTTCTTCTCGAGGGATTCTTTTAAATTCATGATCTGCCTCCTTTTTTATTTAAGTTCCAGCAGTTCGGCCACTTGATCCTTTAGCTGCGTCAGGGGCAAGGGTTTTGACAGACAGAGATCTGCGCCATACTCTTTCATCCGGGCAAATTTGTCATCATCCAGGTAGGCGGATAACACCACTATTTTAATGTGGTTGGTCTTGGGGTTTTCCTTGATTTTTTTGCAGACATCATACCCTTTGATATCCGGCATCATGATATCAAGGATCAAAAGATCCGGAAGGAAATGGTTGACCTGGAGGCCGGCTTCAAAACCGTCCGATGCGGAAAGGACCTCGTAGTCAAATTCGTCCTCTTCCAGGGCCTGGACAATGGATTCCACGATGATCATGTCGTCGTCTACCACCAGGATCTTTTTATGGGTTCCCTGGCTTTCCTGGTCGGGAATGGGGATGCCCTGATCCAGCATAAAGGCCTCAAGATCGGATTTTTTAATCCTGCGGTGGCCGCCCACAGTCTTGTAGGCCTTGATGTGGCCGGCCTCCACCCAGTTGATGATGGTTTTAGACGAGACATTACAATACTTGCTTGCGGTGAATACGGTTAACGTATCTTTCATGACTCCTCCTTATTGAATATGGAAGAGGCCAAAGCAGAAGTCAAAAATGTCCAGGATCGGAATCAGGCCTCTTGCATGGTTATTATTTTTCCCATGGCAGGACCGCAATTCAAAAAATCCGGATCAATTGGAATGGAGAATAGATGAACAATCGATAGGGTGAGGGTGAACTTGAATTCTCAATAGAGATTTACCTTTAGTTATTTTAGATATTTTAAAAAATATAGTTTGTCAATAAAAAAATATAAATAAAATAGATATAATAAATAAAATAACTATACAGATAGAATCGAGATCCCTGCGGGACAGCGGATTGGCGCCTGGAAAAAGATTCTGTTGTAAATTTTGCAGGAGAGAGTTATTTAAAGAAAACTCGATGATATTTCGTTAAAGTTCCGCCATTTCATGGAAGAACCCATGTGATTTGTCACCATCTCAAAAGTTTTAGAAGCATCTGTCCTTTGAAAGTCTTTAATTTGAATGTATTCGGGCACTGGCACATAATCTGCTTTTATCCGCTTCAGCCAAAATCGTTAAATCAAAATCAGGAGAGGGGAGAATGAACGATATTCAGTTTAAAAAATGGATGGGGGTGTGCTGGGCAACGATGGTGTTGATCTGGTTGACCGGCGGGACCGCAATGGGGCAGGATCCGCAGATGACAGGGCTGCCCGAACTGACCCGGGAAGAGCTCCAGTGGCAGAACAGACACATGCTCAAGGTTAAAAAGGTAAAGTTGAACCGTATAGGCCTGGAACGGATTAATCGGTGGCGGGCGAAAAAGGGGAAAAATCGTCTGGACGAGAGACAGCATCCGGTTTCCGGAACAGGCAAGGAACTTGAGGTCACCCTGGGCGTCGCCACCACTTCAGACACCTTGTCCGACCTGCCCGAGGCCGACATCCCGGCCGGAGTTGACAATAGTCGGCTCAAGTACTTTCCGCCCATCCGGTCCCAGGGATCCTTGAATTCCTGCGGGGTTTTCAGCGGAACCTACTATGCCATGACCCACATGTATGCCATGGCAAACGACGTGGATGTAAAAACCGGGGGAGACGGAACACAACTCAGCCCCAAGTGGACCTACAATATGGTCAACGGCGGAACCAATTCCGGCACCTGGTATTACTGGGCTTACGAAATCGGCCAGAAGCACGGTGTCGCCACTTGGGAGGAGTTTCCCTATGATTCCAATTACAGGGCATGGAACCTGAATCCGGAGACCTGGGAGGATGCGCTGTACCGCAGGTTCGACCAGTACGGATACGTGGCCAACACCCATCTGGAACCAGGGCTGGAACAGGTTAAGCAGATGCTTTTAAACGGGTATGTCCTCAACATCGCCACCTATATTTATTCCTGGAACTGGCAGACCATCTCCGATGATCCCTCCACAACTGAGGATGACGGATTCGTTGGGAAACGCTGCGTATCATGGGTCAACGGGACCTCGGGCTATCATGCCATGGCCGTGGTGGGATATAATGACGATATCTGGGTGGATATCAACAACGATCAGGTGGTGGACCCCGGCGAAAAAGGTGCGTTCAGGATCGCCAACTCCTGGGGAACCGGATGGGGAGAGGCCGGCTACGCCTGGATGTCCTATGATGCATTGAGAACCTTGTCCGCAGTTTCCGGAGGACCCTCCACAGGCCGGATATCCGGCTGGTATCCGACACGGGCCCACTGGGTAACGGCCAGGTCCGGATATGAGCCCCGGCTCATGGCGGAATTTACCCTGAATCATGCCAAGCGGGACCAGCTCAGAATGACCCTGGGGGTTTCAGACATTGACCAGTCCATTCCTTCCGTGACCTGGATCCCGGAGATGATCTATAACCAGGGCGGGGCCTATGGGTTCAGCGGCACAACCACAGCCGTGGACGGTACCTTTGTCTTTGATCTGACCGATCTTGTGCCGTCCGACGGGGGGCTGAAAACCTATTACCTGGGATTTCAGGATGATACGGCCGGAGATGAGGCGGTATTAAAGTCATTCGCCCTCATTGACCCGGTCAGCGGATATGTCCGGACCGAGAGCCTGGATTCACCCCAGACCATAGACGGGACAAAGGTCTACGGGACGGTGGCCTACGATTATTCGGACGGGAATCAAAGCCCCACAGCAATAGCCCAGGCGTCTGCTCTGTCCGGTCAGGTGCCCTTCAAGGTTTCATTTGACGGATCAGATTCGTCTGATCCGGACGGCAGCATTGTCCAATATCACTGGGGTTTCGGTGACGGGACCTCCCAGGAAGGCGCCGTGGTAGATCACCTTTACGAAACCCCGGGAGCCTATGTTGCGGTCCTCACCGTTACCGATGACCAGGGGGCAATGGACCAGGCTCAGATAAATATAGAAGTGGTTCCGGATCCCTTAAAAATTGTCTTTGTATCCCAGATCCAGGCGTCTCTGGAAACAGTGTTGTCCGGCAAATTTGTCCGGGTCAGGGTACAGATTCTAGATTCGGACATGAATCCCGTGGCCGGAGCCCTGGTCCAGGGGGAGTGGTCCGGCCTGGTTTTCGGTGAATCATCCGGTACAACTCTGGAAGACGGAATTGTTGAGTTTCTATCCCAGGAAACAGAAGAATCCGGGGATATCGTCTTTCGGGTCACCTTGGTAACAGCATCTGGCTATACCTATGATTCTTCATTGAACACCATGTCAAACATCACCCAGTCCATTGAAGAAACTGTCAATCAGGCACCCGTAGTCGTTATAACGGCGACTCCGCTGGACGGAACGGCTCCTCTGGAAGTCATTTTTGACGGAAGCGGATCCTGGGACTATGACGGCACCATTGTTTCCTATGAGTGGGATTTTGGCGATGGAACCTTTGGTTCAGGGCCTTCCCTGACATATGAATATGAGACTGCCGGAACTTACAAGGTAATTCTGACTGTGACCGATGATCTGGGGGCATCCCGGTCAGATTCTGTCAACATCACGGTGACGTCCGGCCTGGAATCATCCATACATGTCTCTGACATTTCCATGGAGATCATCTGGGTCAGGAAAAAATTTTCTGCTGCTGCAACCGTTATAGTCATGGATGAAAGCGGTATTCCACTTGAAAACGTCACGGTATCGGGAGAGTGGGGCGGCCTGGTTTCCGGAGATCAGTCCGGGACGACCGATGCCAGCGGCACAGTCAGATTTATCTCCAGGAAAGCCAGAAGATCCGGTACCTTTATTTTCACCGTGACCGGCCTCAGTCTTCCGGGGTACATCTATGCTCCGGATGAGAATATCCTGACCAGTGGGGCTGTGGATACCCCGTAAGCCTTTATCTCCCTGCCCGGGAAAATCCCGGGCAGGAATTTTTTATCAGGAACTGCAGGAGAGCATGGAGCACCCGGGCTTGTTCCGGGCCCATTCCGGCCGCTTTTCGGCGAATTCCTCCCGGCCCGGCGGGTCGTCGTAGGGCCTGCGCACCACATCCAGCAGTTCGTGGATCCGGGAATAATCCCCGGCTTCCGCCTTTTCAATGGCGATCTGGGCCAGGTAGTTTCTCAGGACATATGCGGGGTTGACCCGGTTCATCCGATTTTTTTTCTCTTCATGGGAAACCCCGTCTTCTGCCAGCCTTTTCTGATATCTGGCCAGCTAGGCATGGAGCCGGGCCGTGTAATCGGGGGGGATCTGTTCCGGCCGGTAGTAGACATCCGCCAGGAATTCTGGAATCTGATCCCTGTCCGGAGCCGGGCCCGTATCCAGCCGGGCCAGGTTCCTGAAAAACAGGGTGTAGTCGGTTTCCACAAGGGCCAGAAGATCGAGAAGACCGGAAATCAGGTCCGGATCTCTTTCAGAGTCAAGCTGTTTCAGGCCGAGCTTTTTTGCCATCATCTTCTTATGTTGACGGCCGTAGTATTCAATGGTGTCATCCAGTGCCTCCTGGAGGGGTTCAGCCTGTTTGATCACAGGGAAAAGGGCGTTGGCCAGCTGTCCCAGGTTCCAGAGGGCGATCTGGGGCTGGTTTTTAAAGCAGTATCTCCGGCCGGCGGCATCCGTGGTGTTGGGCGTCCAGGAAGGAGTATAGTCCTCCAGCCAGCCGTAGGGTCCGTAATCAATGGTCAGCCCCAGGATGGACATGTTGTCCGTGTTCATGACCCCGTGGACAAACCCCACCCGGATCCAGTCCACGATCATATCCATGGTCCGGGCGCAGATCTCCCGGAACCAGGTTTCATAAATGTCCCGGGAATCCCGGTTCAAATGGGGGAAATCCGTTTCAATGGTGTAATCCATGAGTTGCTTGAGAAGATCGGTCTCTTCCTGGGCCGCCAGGATCTGGAAATTCCCGAACCGGGTAAAGGAGGGGGAAATCCGGCAGACCACGGCCCCGGGCTCCATCCGGGGATGGCCGTCATAGAACATGTCCCGTTCTACTTCTTCCCCGGTCAGGGTCAGGCTCAGGGCCCGGGTGGTGGCGACTCCCAGGTGGAACATGGCCTCGCTGCATAAAAATTCCCGGATGGACGATCTTAAGACCGTCAGGCCGTCGGCCCTCCTCGAGTAGGGCGTGGGGCCGGCCCCTTTGAGCTGGATCATCCAGCGTTCATCTTTGTTATTGATGATCTCACCCAGGTTGATGGCCCGGCCGTCCCCCAGCTGACCCGCCCAGGTCCCGAACTGATGCCCTCCGTAGCACATGGCAAAGGGGTCCATGCCCGGCAGAATCCGGTTTCCCGTGAATACCTCCGTGAAAAGTTCGGATCGGCAGGTCTCTTCATCCAGGTCCAGGGATCGGGCTGCTTCCCGGGAAAAGGCCACTAATTGGGGATCAGAAACCGGTGTGGGAGCTACCCTGGAATAGCAGGCGCCCAAAACCTGGCGCCGGAAATTGTCCGGTTCCAAATCGCCGGGCAGTTCCCGGACAAACCGGTTGTCATATGGGAGAAGATTCAGCAGGGAAGATTCTCTGTTGGGTGTCATGGCTCTCCTTTCGATGAAGGTCTGTGTGTTTGTCCCGGCTAACAATATAAGCATGGTTTTGGATTCTACCAGGCAAAAGATGAGGAGGTGCCTTGCTGTATGAATTATTTTCAAGAGGTGTTATGAAAATAATGAGTTTTGTTCATGTTTGTTTTTTTGGTACTAGGAGAATTGGTAAAGATCTTTTCAATCAACAGGATTACAGGAGGGAAACCATGTCCAATGGAATGTATAAAATTACAAAGCCTGAAAATGAACAGGTATTGTCCTATCTGCCGGGCAGTCCGGAAAAAATGGAACTCAAGAAATGCTTGGAGAGGATGATTTCCGATCCCGTTGAGATTCCCCTGATCATCAACGGCAGGGAGATCCGGACCGGAATTACAGGTACCTGCATTGTTCCCCATGAGAAATCCAGGATTCTGGCCACCTTTCACAAGGCAGGTCCCCGGGAGATTGAGATGGCCATTCAGGCTTCCCTGGATGCCAAGAAGAAATGGATGGCCATGGACTGGGATCATCGCCTGGCCGTGTTCCTGAAGGCTGCCGAATTGATATCCGGAAAGTGGCGCCAAATTTTGAATGCCGCCACCATGCTGGGACAGAGCAAGACGGTTTATGAAGCCGATGCCGACTCTGCCTGTGAGCTCATGGATTTTTTCCGGTTTAATGCCTATTATGTCCGGCAGTTGCTGGAAGAGCAGCCCCGGTGCAGCAAGGGCATGTTCAACCGGATTGAGTACCGTCCCCTGGAAGGCTTTGTCTTTGCCGTGACTCCTTTTAATTTTACGGCCATTGGAGGAAATTTGCCCACATCCCCTGCCATGAGCGGCAATACAATTGTCTGGAAGCCGGCCTCCACCGCAGTTCTCTCCAACTATTACGTGATGAAGCTGCTCCAGGAAGCCGGACTCCCGGATGGGGTGATTAATTTTATCCCGGGGGATGGAAGTATTGTCGGCCCTGCAGTCACGGCCCATCCCATGCTGGCCGGTATCCATTTTACCGGCTCCACCGCCACCTTCAACTCCCTGTGGAAAAGCGTTGCCAAAAACCTGGAGACCTATCGCAGTTATCCAAGGATTGTCGGGGAAACCGGGGGAAAAGATTTCCTGTTTGCCCATGCTTCTGCCGATTCTGTCAGCCTTGTCCATGCAATTATCGGCGGGGGATTTTCCTACCAGGGGCAAAAATGTTCGGCCACCTCCCGGGTCTATATCCCCCAAAGCCTCTGGAACCAGGTCAGGCAGGGGCTGGAAAAGGAGATGGCAGATCTCAAAACCGGGGATGTGGAGGATTTCACCCATTACATGGGGGCGGTAATTGATCAAAAGGCCTTTGACACGATTTCTTCCTATATTGACAGGGCCAGATCCTCTGAAAAAGCAGAGATCCTTATGGGCGGCAATTGTGATGATTCCCAGGGCTTTTTTGTATCTCCTACAATCATTGAGACATCTGATCCCCATTTTATCACCATGGAAGAGGAAATTTTCGGACCTGTGGTTACGGTCTTTGTTTATGAGGATGGGGATTTTGAAAAAACCCTTGATCTGTGCGAATCCACGTCTCCCTATGCCCTGACCGGAGCCGTGTTTGCCCGGGACCGGGAGGTCATCCAGGAGGTTGAAAAACGCCTGGCCTATTCTGCCGGGAATCTTTATATCAACGACAAAACCACGGGTGCCTTTGTCGGCCTCCAGCCCTTTGGCGGGGCAAGGGCCTCGGGCACCAACGAAAAGGTAGGTTCCAAACAGAATATTTCCCGGTGGATGAGTCCCCGGACCATCAAAGAGAATTTTAATCCGGCCAAGGATTATCGGCTGCCTCTCATGGAGGAAGCCTGATCGGAAATTCAGCGGCAGGAAACCACCTGGGGCCCTGCCGCAAACCCTTTTATACAGGGCAGGGGAGGCTCTGAAAATCTTTTCCAGCCTGTTCCGGCGGCAATTATTTTTATTGAATTGCCGGAAACATCATATTAAGGATTGAAGCCCCGGGGAATTATCGATAGAATGCCCGCCATGAACGATCCGCTGCCACAACGATATGCCGGAAGGGCCAGTGTCAACACCATCCGGGAGGTGTTTGACTATATCCGAAGGTACAGAGGAAAGACCTTTGTCCTGAAACTGGATGATGGTCTGATTGGCCATCCTCTTTTTCCCCTGCTGATGAAGGATATTGTCCAGCTCCATGATATCGGAATCTCTCTGATCCTCGTGATGGGTACTAGGACCGCCATCGAGAAGCATCTGGCCAAGGCCGGCCTCCATACAAAAATGGTCAATGGAATCCGGATTACTCCCCGGGCGGCCATGGACCATATAAAGCTGGCAGCCATGGAAGTGGTCCAGACCATCATCTCCCACTTGTCTGCCGGCCAGGCCAACGGAATAATGGGAAACTGGATCCGGGCAAGATCCCTGGGAGTCTGCCGGGGCGTGGATTTTGAATACACGGGCCATGTAGAAAAAATCCAGTCCGATATTATCCATAAGCTTATGGGCCAGGACTTCATCCCCATCCTTTACAATATCGGAATGAACGCCCTGGGAGACGGATATAACCTCAATTCAGACCAGATTGCCCGGCAGGTCTGCATGGATTTATCCGTTGAAAAGCTCTTTTTTATCCGGGCCCAGGATGCCATTCCAGGGGCCGGCCTGTTGCTCCCGCCGGGAAGCCAGGTCCACCCGGACGGAGAAATCGTCTCCAATATGGATATTGACCAGGTCGGATTCATGCTGGACCGGAATAAAAAGAGCCTGAATCCGGAAAACCAGACCCTGCTGGGGTACGCAAAAGAGGTGATTGACCGGCCGGGCGGAGTCAAACGGGTCCATATCATTGACGGGAGAAAAGAGGGGCGGCTGCTGCAGGAGGTCTTCTCCAGCATCGGCGGCGGCACATTGATCTATGGCAATCAATATGCCCATATCCGCCGGGCCACACTTGAGGATATCCCCGAGATCCTTCGTCTGTTGGACGGGTACGTACAAAAAGGCAATCTGATCATGCGCACCGCCTTGGATATCCGGCACCGGATCCATGCCTACCACATTTACGCGGTGGACCACGCCGTATATGGTTGCGGCGCTCTCTATGAGTATGGAAACGGCTGGGGAGAAATCGGTGCCGTTGCCGTAAACGAGGATTATAAATCCAAAGGAATCGGAAGGGGACTGGTCCAATTTCTCATCCAAAAGGCCAGGGAAAAGAAAATTAAGACCCTTTTCCTTCTCACAACCCAGGCGGCAGACTGGTTTTTTGAGTTCGGCTTTGTCTGGGCGGATCCCGCAGATCTACCCGAATCCCATCGGCAGAGATACAACCTGGAGCGGAACTCAAGGGTGCTCTTTCTTACACTTCAGGGTATCTCCAATAATTAGGATTTTGGTTTGAGTTCAAGGCGCATGAAAATTTTAACCGGAGGAATATACTTAATATTTCGAGGATTAAAATTTTCATGCAACGAAGAAATCGGGCCAAAAGACCATTATTAGAGGTGGCCTTCAATATTAACCCTGGATTTTTTTCGCATTTACCGTCTGTTTTATACTATTGCATATTACCGGTTCCCGTATTAGCATAGCTTAGGGAACAAAGGCATTGGATATCATTCAAGAACAATTTTAAAGAAAATGAATGGAATGGCGCTATGCTGAAACAGGTAAACAACATCATCAACTCGATGGATGTGAAACTGGACAGGGAAGATGCAGAATCAAAGGCCCTTTCCATTTATAAACTGGGACTGGAAGCCCTGGATATCCTCGTGGATCTGGGCCGGCAAACCCTTGACAGGGAAATGGATGCCCAGAAAAAGAAAAAGAGGCTCAGGGCGGTCATATTTTCCATTTCAATTTTTGCAGCAAATGAAAAGTCTTTGCCTGCCAAAGCATTCCGTCATATAGACTTGTCCGGCCTGCTTTATGAGCTTTCCATCGGCGGATATCCGTCTGCGGCCAAGGTGCTTCACAGCATGAATATTGCCGAGGCAGAAGTACAAAAAGAGATCCTGTTATCTTTGCCCATCGTTGATAAACATACCCATGACAAGGAAGTATCCTTATACGAGGCCATTGAAGAGATTAAACTGGGCAGATCCCTTTCCGGGCGGGAAAGACTTACCCCGGAGTTTTATTATATCGGCAGGGATGGGAAATATGATTATGAACTGCATAGAATCGGGAAAAAATTGTTTGCCTTGAGGCAGCGTAAACTGTCAATCTAAATCCGTCCAAGACCTCTCTAAACCCTACAGGCAAATATAAGTCGCATACACGGTCCATAGGATTCCAGCGGCGATTTATCTTTTGCATTTTACGAGAAACTTGGTTATCTTGGGGAAAGTTTTCAAAAGCCTAATTTGTGAGTAGAGTCATTAGATGAAAAATTCGCCTTGCCAATCAATTCAATGGTTGTATTCTCTTGTCCTTCTCATGCTTTTTCCCTTTGCCTCCCTGGCTGCCGACGGAGCCGAGATCAAGAATGTTTTAATTATCCACAGCTATCACAGGGGACTTGGATGGACAGACAGTGTTGCACGGGGAATCGACGAAATTTTGTTCCAAAGCGATGTTCAGATCGAAACGTTCACCGAGTATATGGATACCAAGAGAATTTTTCATCAAAAATATCTTGATGATTTGACATTGTTTTTAAAAGACAAATACGCCAAAAGGAAATTGGATGTAATCATCTCCTCGGATGACCATGCATTCCAATTTCTTCTAAACCATCATGAGGACATCTTTTCCGGCATCCCGGTGGTTTTTTGCGGTGTGAATTATTTCAAAGATGAATTTATCAGTTCAACCCCATATTTTACAGGCGTTGTGGAATCTTTCAGTATTCAGGGTACCATCGAGGCGGCCCTGGCAATACACCCTGAATTGAAAAAGATCTATTCGGTTGTGGATCAAACCGTATCCGGAAAGGCTACTTTGAAATCCATGAAATCGATCATCCCCAAATATGGGAATAAAATCAAGTTCATTACCATCACCGACATGGACATGACGGGAGTGATGAATGAAGTCGGTCATCTGCCGACTGACAGCATGGTTTTCCTCTGTGCGTTCACCTCGGATAAGTCCGGAAACACTTTTTCCCTGGAGCGGTCCGCCGATTTGATCACAATGGCAAGCAATCGTCCTGTCTACAGCTCCTGGGATTTTTTTCTTAACCATGGCATCGTCGGAGGGATGATGACCACCGGGTTCTCACAGGGAACTACTGCGGCGGAATTGGCTCTGCAAATCATTCATGGAGAAAATCCCAGGGACATTCCCGTCGTTAAAAAAAGCCCCAATCATTATATTTTCGATTACACAGTCCTTGAGAAATTTGATATTCCAATGGAGAATCTGCCGGCCGGCAGCACGATTATCAATCGCCCCCATTCCTTTTATGAGGACCATAAGCCGGCTATGTGGAGTATTCTGGCCTCCTTTGCCGTTCTATTGGGTTTTATCGTCCTCCTTTCGGTAAATATCCTTCGCCGCCGCCGGATAGAAAAGGAGCTGGTAAAACATCGGGATCATCTGGAAGAACTTGTTCAAGAACGGACTTGTGAACTGACGGATTCGAACAAAGCACTGAAAGACAGTGAAGAAAGGTATCGATGCCTGTCCGACGCCTCCCTTGAAGGAATCGTCATATCAGCCCAGGGCTCTGTTATTGAAGTAAACAATGCGGCAGCTGAGATGTTCGGATATCCGGACCAGGAAGCCCTTGGTATGGAGTCAACCAGGTTTATCGCCCAAGACAGACGGGAAGAGGTTCAGAACAAGATCTTATCCGGTTTTGACAAGGCCTATGAAACCGTCGGGCTAAAGAAAGATGGAAGCCAATTCCCTATTGAAGTACAGTCCAGAGTGTTTTCATACAAGGGAATACCGGTCCGTGGAACGGCCATTCGGGATCTGACCCGGCAGAAAAAGGCCGAGGAAGAGATAAAGGAACTGCGGGGGCTATTGCCCATATGTTCCAATTGTAAAAAAATCCGGGATGAAAAAGGATATTGGAATCAATTGGAAACCTATATCGAAAAACGTTCCGATGCTGCATTCAGCCATGGCTTGTGCCCGGAATGTTCCGATAAATTTTATGGGAATGAAGCCTGGTATAAAAAAGCGAAAAAAAAGCAGGAAAACCAAAGATAAAACGGCCTTATCCACCTTCCTGTAAAATTCAGAAAAATTCAGATATAAAAGCCCGGCTTCTTCCCCGGAGCCCTTGCCAAACCCGTAAAATCCGGTCATCTGGAATATCCCAAGGCCTTGTATGTCAAGCCGGAGGCCTTCCACCCTGATTTATATAACCGAAAAGCACTTGTTTCTCATGGGCCTTGAACTCAAACCCAAATTCTGATTATCAGAGATACCTTAAAGACAGCAAATTAATCCGGGTTTTTAGCAAATAAGTCCAAGCAATAAAAAATAGATCATGATATCGATGCCTGAAACCGAAAAGGCTGCATCTGAGGTAAAACAGGATGGAAAGCCTCGGTTCTTTTGCCTTCCAGGCCGAACAACCGGGTTGCCGATTGAGTCAAACCGTATTCTATGGGGAGGTGGTGCATGTATCACACGATTTTTTAATATATGAGTCTTTGGTTAGCAAAGCAGGTCCTGATTTAGTGAAACTGCCGGAAATCATTAAAAGGATTTGCCGCTGTCCGGTGTTTTTCGACCATCTGCTCTTCTTTACTTGCCAGATAAATAGTGGTAAGACATTTTAGATGATCAATTTAAAGATTCGGAGTAATTTGTCATGATTGACAAGGGTTTTAAACCAAAGAAAGTCAAACTCTTTCCAGGCTGCGCAGATGAGAAGGGGTTCTCTTTTCTTGAACTCATGGTGGTCGTGGTTATCCTGGGAATTCTGGCCACCTATATCGCCCCCAGGTTCATGGGGCGGACAGACGATGCAAAAATTGTCAAGGCCAAGGTGGACATCGCCTCCCTGGACACCGCACTTAAGCTTTATAAGCTGGACAGCGGTTCCTATCCCACCACGGAGCAGGGACTTCTGGCACTGATTGAGAAGCCCTCCACCGAGCCCATTCCTTCCAATTGGAATGAAAAGGGGTACCTGGAAAAGAAAAGGGTCCCCAAAGACCCCTGGGGAAAGGAGTATCTCTATCTGTCCCCGGGTGTCCATGACGACTATGACTTGATCAGCTACGGAGCGGACGGTGCACCGGGCGGCGAGGGAAAAAACAAGGATATAAACAGCTGGGAACTTGAATAGACTTGTGTGTGGAAGAACAGCCACCCGCCTGCGGCGGTGCTGCAAAACCTTCAGACCTGCCTGGTTAGACTCCGGTCGTAAAATCTCCTGTACCCTGTTTCCGGGCTCACCTTTTTCCAGGCAGGGGATTGCCTTAAAACGATCAGAAAAAATCGAACATGGGTTTACCCTGGTGGAGCTGATCGTGGTGATCAGCATTGTTTCGGGCCTGCTCCTGTTTTCCCTGCCCGTGTTCAGGAATATGGATTTGTTTTCCGGTTCCAATACCCAGGTCGGGCAGGTGGCCAGGCTTGTGAATGATTTGAAGAACAGGGCGGTTGAACAGAACAGGGATCTTATCCTCCACGTGGAAACCGGAGGGAACAGGGTCTGGGTCAGTGACGATTCCATGGATGAACAGGCTCTGGATGCGGCCCGGGAAAACGCATTTATCTTTTCCGGGGATCTTGACATCCTTGACGTTGAATTTCCGGGGATCAGAAGATCCCGGGCCGATGAATACAGGATCAGATTCAGAAGGCAGGGGTATTCTGATTTTGCCCTGATTCATATCATTAACAAGGGGAAAAAATTAACCCTGGAAATAGAGCCTTTTCTTTCCAGGGTTGAGCTTCTGGATGACCATGTTTTTCTTGAAGACTGCATCTAAACCCATTTCTCCGGGCAGACATGCCAGGGAAAACACCGGAGGCTTCACCCTTTTGGAAGTCATGATTGCCGTATCCATTATTGCCCTGGTATTTGTTTCCCTTTTCAGGATGCAGTCAGGCACCATCCGCCTGGCCGGAACCGGCAGTTTCAACGTCCTGGCCCCGGCCCTGGCAGGGCAGGTCCTGGCGGAAATGGAGCAGGACCTGGCAGATTGGAACAAGACCTCCGGGGACTTTGGAGAGTTGTATCCCGGGTACAAGTGGACCTGTGAGATATCCGAATCTGTACTCAATGACCTGGATTTTATTGACGAGGACAAAAATAAGGCGTTTAAGAAGATCCGGCTGAAGATCATGGACAGGCAGGAGCAGCAAACATATGAAATCACCACCTGGAGACTGGCCCTTGAAGAATAGAGCTGTCAGGGAGCGAAACCGGGGGTTCACGCTTTTGGAGGTCATGATTGCCATCTTGATCTTTTTCGTAATTATCTCCGCCCTTTTTTCCTCTTTCAAGGCCTTTGTAACCACGAGTGATGAGGTCAGGGCCAACCTGACCTACAATGAGAAAGTCAGGAATGTGCTGAGGCGGATTCATTGGGATCTCAGGTCCTTGTTTGTCCTCCAGGAGCCCAGATACCAAAAACCCGGGTTTGACTCCGACCCGGACCCCTTCCGTTTCCTAGGCAAAGAAGAGAGGGTTGGAGAGCTTACGGTCTCGTCCCTGGTGTTTGCCTCCCTGGCCCATGCCGGCGTGGGAAGCGATCTAAGATCCGGGGCGGCAAGAATCGGATATTATGTCAAGGAAAACAAGGACAGGGGATATGACCTTTTCCGGGCCGATGCCCTTTATCCCTTTCCCGGGCAGGTGGAATCCTGCAGGGATCCTCTTCTCTGCCGGGGCATCTCAGGGTTTGAAGTCCTGTACATTGATGCAGAGGGAGATGAGCACCGGGACTGGGATTCCGATACCAAAGAGTTTGATTATGCCTTTCCTTCGGATATCCGTTTGAAAATTATCTTTGCCTCGGACCGGGGAGATCAGGTCTTTCAGACCCTTATCCATCTTGATTCGGGGAGATTGCCCATTGAATAGGCAGAAGTATTCAGGAGTATTGAACAATGAAAGGGGCGTGGCCCTGGTGGTGACCCTGGGCATTGTGGCCATACTCATGGCCGGGGCCCTTCAGCTGGGTAAGCTCACCGGTGACTCTGTCATGGGAGGGCTTAAGGAAAAAGAGTTGTTCCAGGCAGAGCAGTTTGCCCTGTCAGGCGTCAGCCTGGCAAAGCTGCTGCTGATTGCAGACGCAGAAGAAAATGAAATCGACTCTATTCAGGAGGTCTGGGCAAACCCGGACAAACTGGCTTTGGCTGCCGCTCAAATCACTGGCAGCCAGGGAAACCTTACCATCAAGATCACGGATGAACTCTCAAAAATTCAGGTCAATGCCCTGGTCCGGGAATACCCCGGGAGCGAATTGAATGTCGATCTGAGACGGATTCTGGAGAATTTTTTCCGGCTCCGGTTTTCCAGCGACAAGACAAAGGATGAAAGGGATCCGGTTGAAATTATCAATTCCATGAAAGACTGGCTAGATTCAAATGATGATGATGCGATCACAGGGCTGTCCGGTGCGGAATCCGAATACTACCAGGATCTTGATCCTCCCTATGAATGCTTCAATTCGCCCTTTAACCATGTGGATGAGCTCTTCAGCGTCAAAGGGGTGACAAGGGATATCCTTACAACCACTGGAGCCGGACAGGGCATGGAAGAGGAAGAAAACCCGGATCAGGCCCAGACCCTGGACGATGTCTTTACCGTGTACGGGCTGGACAGTGAGAAAGGGGAGCAGGGGGGATACCGGTTTTCCGGAACGGTGAACATCAATACGGCAGGCCGGGATGTTCTGGCCGCCATCCTTCCCGAGGGCATGGAAGACATGGCCCTGGATTTAATAGATTTCAGGGAAGAACGGTCCGAACAGGGAAATGTTTTTGTGAACGCCCTTGACACGGGGTGGTATAAGACGGTTATAACCTTGTCAGATAAAGAGCAGGATCGGCTGGACAGCATAGCTGTATATTCCAGCCATATTTTCCGGGTAGAGTGCACGGCCAGGGAAAAGGAAGCCCAGCTGACCCTTGCGGCTGTTCTAAAACGGGAAAAGATCGAAGAATCCGGAAAATGGACATGCCGGACCCTGCAGATGGAAAGGATACAATAAATGGACAGGTCTTTTTTACGTCTCGAGCTGGATGATCTGGGGGTTCATGCCGCTGTCGCCGGAAAAGGACCCCGGCAGATCCAGGCCCCGGATGAATGCCGGATCCGGTTTGAGGATCTGCCTCCATCCGAGGAGGCATCTGCCTTTGACACGGCCATGGACCTGATCGCCGCCCGCCTGGATCTTAGCTCCTGTTCCCAGGCCACCATTTTGGTCTCTTCCCTCTGGATCAGTTTCAGGAGTGTGGATCTTCCTTTTTCTTCCCCAAAAAAGGTCCGGCAGGTTCTGGGATTTGAGCTGGAATCCCTTTTGCCTCTGAGCAATGAAGATTATATTTCCGATTTTTTCATTCTGAAATCCGGTGAAAAAAAGGGGCAAGGGAGCAACCGGGTCCAGACCGCCTCTATTTTTGAATCCCGGGTAAGAGGATACGCTGAAAAACTGAAGGCCATGGGCATTCAGCCGAGGCTGATCACCCCCAGGGGCTATGCCGCGGCCCTGGCCTATCTGGGAATTCACAGGGAAAAGGAAAATTCGGTTTTTCTCAGCCTCACAGACACCGAGGTAAGCCTGGTAATCATCCTCCAGGGCCGGCCCTGCAGCCTACGCTCTTTCCCGGCCGCCGGCATGGATGCCCAGGAGATCTCGATCAAGGTCAAACAGGCGGTCATCGGGTTTAATCAAAGGACAGGAAACCGGCGTTTTTTTGAGATTTCCGTTTGCTCGGACAGGGATCCTGAAAAGACCCGGACCATTGTCATTGGTTTGGAAAAGGTTTTTGATCCGGACGGGGTGACCGTTGCGGAACTGAGTTCAAAGGAGCTGCTGGCCACTGTTCTTCCCCAGAAAAAAGGAAAATACCTGTTCAATTTCTGCCAGGGAGAATACGGGTCGAGTTCCTTTGTCAAAAAACACCTGGGCTCCATGGTTGCCGCAGCCATCCTTTTTGCAGCAGTCTTCGGCCTGTTCATGACCGGGACAGCCATGGACAATGCCAGGCTGGCCGCAAGAATCGCCGTTATTGACAGCCGGGCCCTTGATATTTTCACCCAAACCTTTCCACAAATCAAAAAGGTTCAGGACCCCTATCTCCAGATGAAGGCCAACCTGAAGAATGCCGCTAAGAAGGCAGGGTCAGGTGGCAAAAAGGCTTCGGATCAAAGGACATTCAAGCTGGTTCAAATTATGAATGAGCTTTCAGACAGGATTGATGCCTCCATTGATATGGATATATCAAGATTTTTATTCAACAACGGCAGGATTGTCCTGTCCGGTTCAACGGACAATTTCAATAATGTGGACAAGATAAAAGGCCGGATAGAATCTTCCGACCTGTTTAAGACAGTGGAGATCAGCAGTGCGGCTGCGGACAAAAAGGGAAACCGGGTCAATTTTAAATTCATAATCGAGATGTGACATCATATGCCGGATCTATCCAGACGCGAAATAGTGATTGTAAGCTTTGGGATTGCATTTGCCGTACTCTTTTTCGGGTTCCAGCTGGGCGTAGCCCCGGTTCTGGAGAACCGGGAAAACCTCGGGCGGATACTGGCCCAGAAGAGAATCGCCCTGGAGGAGATGGTTCAACTCCGCAGACAGTTCCAGAGCCTGTCCGGAACTCTGGATCACCGGGCCGATGATCTGGCCCGGCGGAAAAAAGGGTTTTCCCTGTTTTCCTTTCTGGATGCCCAGGCAGAACAGAGCGGGGTAAAAACAAATGTCGTCAATATGAAACCCTTTACCAGAAAGCTGGAAAAGTCTTCCCACTCCCTTGCAACGGTGAAAATCAAACTCAAAGAGGTCTTTCTCAAAGATCTGGTGGATTTTCTGCTCCGCATCGAATCCTCCGGGAACAGCGTAGACATTACTTCCCTGTCATTGACAAAGGCCGGAAAAGAAGAAAGAAAACTGGACGCTGTTATCGAAACCCAAACCCTGATGCTTGAGGACAAAAGCTAAAATGAATCGGAAAACCGTGCTGATCTATCTGCTGATCTTCATCCTGGCCTTTATCGGGTTTGCCTTTGTCTGTTTTCCGGGCAGGGAAGCCGGTATCCGGCTGACAGAAATGCTCAAGAGCAGGAGGACGGATTTACAGTTTGCCGTTGGTAGCGTCAAACCTGCGCTGCCCTTGGGCTTGAGTTTTCAGGACACGATAATTTCATTAAACAAAGAACTGAAAATTGTCCCGGATGGGGTTAAGATCGGTTTCAGCCCCATGTCCCTGTTCCGCAGTGAAAAAAAATTGACTGTCAGGGCTGAATTGAACCGAGGTCTGGTAAAAGGGAATCTAAAGGTAAAGAGTCTCGATCCTCTTAAAATTTCAGAATCAGAGTTTTTTCTGGAAAAAATCAATATCAACGGATTTAAGTATCACTCTCCCCTGGCAGAGGTGACTTTAAGCTGCGACCTCAGCGGCGAATACCATGAGGACCTAGTCGACGACCCCCCGGGTTCCCCTGCAAAACCCTTAAAGGGTAAGGCCGGAAGAAAGAATCCGGGCCATGGCACCCTGGTCATGGAGAATTTTTCAGCACATATGGAAAATTCCTGGCTCAATATGATCAATTTCCCGGAGATTGATTTTTCCAGTCTTACCATTGAGTTTGTCCGGTATCCCCAAAGGCTCGTTATTACCCGGTGCGCCGGAAGGGGATCAATGCTCAACCTCAGATTGAAAGGGGATATCCGTCTGGCGTCCTCTGCCCAAAAAACCCGGTTGAACCTGACCGGAAAGATTCTTCCGGATTCCCCTTATTTGGCAAGGTTTGCAAATCAGGCCGCCATCCGGTCCAGGGCGGGAAATATTTCCAGGAACGGAATTGAATTTTATATCAAAGGAACATTGGAGAATCCGAGAATAGGGATATGAAAATTTCATTTGCCATCATACATGCACTCCTGGTCATGGGCGCGGCATATTTCAGCGTCGATATCATGTACAAGAAGATGCTTCCGGACAGGTTTGAGCTCCCTGCCCGCGAGGCGGACAGCCAAGAGACCGGCAAAGAGAACAGGAATGAGAAGGGTGGCCGGATGATCCGGAGCCGGTATAATGCCATCATTAAAAGAAATCTATTTAAGGTCGATCTGGAAGCGGAAAAACAGAATCCGGCCGATTCGGATCCGGAAGAAATTTCAACTGAAAACCTGGAGCCCACGGAACTGAAACTGGTTCTGTGGGGAACCGTCACCGGAGGGGAAACCGTCTTTGCCGTGATCGAGGACAAGAAGAAGCGGGAACAGTCCCTGTATGAGATCGGAGACAATGTTCAGGAGGCAACTCTAAAGAAGATCATGCGCCATGCGGTTGTGCTCCGTTACAAAGGCAAGGATCAGATTCTTGAGATGGAAGAAACCCAGAGAAAGGGGATCTCCCGGACGTTTAAGGGATCTTCTTCCAAATCCGTTCCTGTGCCGCCGGCCTTGAGCCGGGTGTTCCAGGAGGGTCCCGGCTCGGATGAACTTTCCACCCTGATGAGGCAGGTGAAGATAAGACCCCATTTTTCCGATGGGGAAGCAGACGGGCTCATGGTCTACGGGATCCGGCCCAATTCCGTTTTCAGGCAGGTGGGGCTGAGAAACGGCGATATCATCAAGGAGATCAACGGGACAACCATTGTCACGGCAGAGGATGCCTTGAATCTGTATACGGAGATCAAGGAAGCCGACAATGCCAAGATAAGTCTGTTGAGACGGGGAAAAGAAAAAGAAATCCTTTACCATGTGGAAGACGGCCAATATGTGATTTCATCTCTTCCGGAGCAGGATGGGAACAATGGAGATGATCAGGATACGGACAATAAAGGAGATGAATGATAATGTGTGTTAACAGAAGATTGGTTCTCCCAATTTTTCTTTTACTTGTGCTTTGTGCGGGGTTTTCCGGCCCGGGCAGTTATGCTGCCGATCCGCCGGAACAGGAATCCGGACAGGAAGCGGATCCGGTAATCCCGGAACAGGGGAATTCAAAATATGTATCCATAGACTTTAACAATGTGGATATCAACGTGTTCATCAAGTTCATGAGCAAACTGACCGGGAAAAATTTCGTGGTGGATTCCCGGGTAAAGGGGAATGTGACCATTATCTCTCCAACCAAGATATCCGTAGCAGATGCCTATAAAGTTTTTCAGTCTGTCCTCGATATCAACGGGTTTTCCACGGTGGAGTCGGGTAAGGTGATCAAGATTATCCCGACCCCCAAGGCCAAGGCCGACAACCTGGACACCCGCATCGTGACCGGTCCGGGCAGATCCGGGAGCCTGGATGACAGGATCGTCACCCGGCTGGTGCCCCTGGAATATGCCAGCTCCGATCAGATCAAGAATCTGTTCACCCCCCTGGTTCCAAAAGGCAGTGTTGTCCTCTCCTACGCAGATACCAATATGCTGATTATTACGGCCACCCTTTCGAGCATTGACCGGCTCCTGAAGATTGTGGAAGCCATTGATGTCCAGTCCATCGGGCAGAAGATATCCGTGATTCCCGTTCAATATGCCGATGCCTCAAAAATGGTCCAGAATCTTTCATCCATCTTCACGGCCCGGACCAAGAGAACAAAAACCAAGCAGAGTACGGACATGGCTGTTAAGTTCGTGGCCGACGAGAGGACCAATTCCGTTATCCTGCTGGCCAGCAAGGTTGAAACGGAGAAGATCAAAAGTTTGATTGCCCTGCTGGACCAGGAAGTGCCCCGGGGAGAGGAAAAGATCCGTGTCTACTATCTGGAACATGCCATTGCCGAGGATCTGGTCAAGGTGCTTACGGAAATTCCTTCGGACAAAAGCAGTCAGAAAACGACAACGGGCCAGAAAAAAGCCCCGATCCTGTCCACCAGTATAAAAATCCTGGCCGACAAGGCCACCAACAGCCTGATCATCATGGCGGATAAGGAGGATTACCCGGTGCTGGAGGAAGTCATCTCCAAGCTGGATATCCCGAGGGCCATGGTCTATATCGAATGCCTGATCATGGAGGTCAATGTGACCCGGGGCCTGAACATCGGGACGGAATGGCAGGCCGGGAATGATTTCGACGGGGGAAACAGGGCCGTTGTCGGCGGCTTCGGGGGAACCGGAGACAGTGGTTTCTCCAATCTCAACTCACTCTCGGACGGCAAACTGGCCAAGGGATTTTCCGTGGGGGTTCTGGGTAAGGAATTCAGCATCGGGGGAGTGACTTTTCCGGATATATCCGCAGTGGTTAATGCCTACCAGAGCGACGAGGACGTGAACATCATTTCCACTCCCCAGATTCTGACCATGGAAAACGAAGAAGCATCCATTACCGTGGGAAAGAATGTTCCCTACCAGACCCGTTCGGCAGCCGAGTCGGGCACGGACACCTACAGCTCCTATGAGTACAAGGATGTGGGCATCACTCTTAAGATCACTCCCCAGATCAGCAAGGACAGGCTGGTCCGGCTCAATGTCTACCAGGAACTGACCAAGCTGACCTCGGCCAGCGGAGAAACCTCCAATGACCGGCCCACAACCCTGAAGCGCCAGATTGAGACCACCATTATCGTGGAGGATGCCAATAGTGTCGTCATTGGCGGGCTCATCGACGAAAGCGTGAGCGTGACAGAGGCGAAAACTCCCTGTTTGGGAAGCGTTCCTGTTATAGGCTGGGCCTTCAAGAACGTGAACGAGGGCAAGGAAAAAACAAACCTCTACGTGTTTTTGACTCCAAAAGTGGTGAAAAATCCCCTGGAAGCCGGTAAAATCTACCAGGAAAAAAGAAAAGACATCAATTCCCTAAAAAAGGGTGAAATCATCCTCTACGACAAGCTCAACCGTTTGGGGAAAGATAAAAAGGAGTGAGGCCTCGGGCGGGGTAAGACAACTCCCACCCCAAGGTGAAAATATGATTGACGATCTGCTGGATATCATCCATGAAAAAACCCCTCTGTCAAAGGAGGTCCGGGAAAAGGTCAGGGCTGCCTATGAACGGGATCCTTCAAATCTGATGGAATCGGTCATCGAGACCAAGCTGTTCCTGGAGAACGAGGTCCTGGAAGCCGTGGCACAGGTGTATTCCATTGAGTTCATTCCGGTTCTTTCCATGGATCATGTCAGAGATGACTGGACAGGAGATATCCCGCGCAGCTTTCTTAAAAAATACTGCATGGCCCCCCTGGCAAAGGACGGGGAAGAACCCCTTATCGCGGTGAACGATCCTTCCGATCTTAGCGGAGTCGATGATATCGCCGCCCTGCTCAACTTAAGCGGGTACTCTCTTGTGCTGGCCCCGAGAAACCAGATTTTGACGGCCATCAACGCCCTGTACGACCGGTCCGGGGAAAGCGCCCAGCAATTGGTGGAAGATATGGAGGGAGGCGGGTTCACCATCATTGATGATTTTGAGGAGACCGCAGATCTTCTGGACGACACCAGTGACGCTCCGGTGATCCGGCTGGTGAACCATATGATTTCCCAGGGGGTTAAGGCCGGGGCCAGTGACATCCACATTGAGCCTTTCCAGGATGTACTAAAGGTCAGGTACAGGATCGACGGAATTCTCTATGAAATGCTCACCCCGCCCAAGGGGGTCCAGGCCTCCCTGATTTCCCGGATCAAGGTCATGGCCAAGATGAACATCGCAGAAAAAAGAGTGCCCCAGGACGGCAGGGCCCAGGTGAGAATCGGGGATCAGGAAATCGACATCCGGATTTCCACTGTTCCCACGGCCTATGGGGAACGCCTGGTCATGAGGCTGCTCAACAAGTCCGGGTATTTCCTGGAATTTTCCGAATTCGGGATCTCCGATAAAAATTATCAGCTCATTCATAAGATCATTCGCCAGCACAACGGGATCGTCCTGGTCACCGGCCCCACAGGCTCGGGCAAGACCACCAGTCTTTATGCCGCCCTGACTGAGATCAACTCACCGGATAAGAACATCATCACCATTGAGGACCCTGTGGAATACAACCTCAAGGGGATCGGCCAGATCCAGGTGAACGCCAAGACCGGAGTTACCTTTGCCAAGGGACTGCGGTCCATCGTCCGCCAGGACCCGGATATTATCCTGATCGGGGAGATCCGGGACCTTGAAACCGCTGAGATCGCCATTCAATCCGCCCTGACCGGTCACCTTGTCTTTTCAACCCTCCATACCAACGATTCAGCCGGGGCCGTAACCCGTCTGGTGGACCTGGGGGTGGAGCCCTATCTGATTTCCTCTTCGGTTAACGCGGTCATTGCCCAGCGCCTGGTCCGTCTTCTCTGCAAGGAGTGCAGGGAGGAGTATGAGATCGAGCCCTCCCATATACAAACCCTGAACGGGGTGGGCCAGGAGTATATCGGCCGCCGGGCGTTCAAGCCCAGGGGATGTTCAAAATGCTTTAACACAGGATATTCCGGCAGGGAAGCCATCTTTGAAATCATGGTCATGGACGATAATCTCAAGAGCCTGGTCCTGCAGACTTCCGACTCCAACCAGATCAAGCACGCTGCCCTGAAAGCCGGTATGGTCACCCTGAGGCAGGACGGCATGTCAAAGGTACTCAAGGGGCTGACATCCATCGGTGAGGTGTTGCGGGTTACCCAGGAGTGATGGGTTTGCTTACCCAGGAAGCGTATGAACAAAAAAACAAAAAATACTCGGATAAGGATAAACATTCTCCTGATGGGTCTTCTGATGTCTGCAGCCCCGGCCTCAGCCGATAATCTTTTCATTCGATTTTACCAGGAACATATATCCCCCATTGACGGGGCAAGGTGTCCCATGCATCCCACCTGTTCCGAATATGCCGGAAAGGCAATACAAAAGCATGGACCTGTCCTGGGCTGGATCATGGCCTGTGACCGTCTGGTCCGGTGCGGAAGGGATGAGGTCCGGCTCTCAAGGCATGTCTGGGTCAGGGGGGAGACAAAGGTCTTTGATCCGGTGGAGAACAATGACTTCTGGTGGTTTAAAGAGAAAAAAAGCCCATGATCTCTTTTCTTTACAGGTCTCTACCGATCAGAAGCCTCTTTTTTCTTCTCATTCTGCTGCTGCCGGATCAGCCCGGTCATGCATCGGAAAAGGAACTGGTCATCACCCCGGCCATGCAGTATGAATATGCGGTCAAACTTTTAAATGAGAAAGATTATTCAGCCGCCAGGGTGGAATTCAGGCGGTTTCTTCATTTTTTCCCGGACAGCAAAGACGCGGACCGGGCCCGGTTCAATATGGCCCTGTGCATGTTCGAAATGAAAGAGTACTATGAAGCGGCAAAGATCTTTAACACCATCATCCTGGCGGACAGCCCGGACCCGGTCACAGGGGAGGCTTATTTTTACCAGAGCCGGGCATTTGAAAAAATGGGCAACATGGGATACGCCCAGATCGTGCTTCAGAATTTTCTCAAGCTGGCCGAAGATACCCCAACCAGGGACAGAATTCATCTTTCCCTGGGCCGGATATTTCTGGCAGAGGCCGCAGACTCGGTCCCGGGTTCCCTTGGAAAGGCAAAGCAGGCCATCATGAGCATATCCGATTCCGGAGCCGCAGCATACGGAATCGAACAATACCTGGACCTCATTGACCAGGCCGAACGCGCACCCAAAAAGGATCCTGTCCTTGCCGGCACTCTATCCATCATTCCGGGAGGAGGCTTTGCCTATTGCGGACGATACAAGGATGCCCTTACCACCTTGCTGATCAATGCCGGCCTCATGGCTGCAACCTTTAAAGCCTGGGAGGACGGCAATAAACCCCTGGCCGGTGTGATCGGCTTTGTTGAAACCGGCTTTTACACGGGGAACATCTACGGTTCTATCTCTTCAGCCCATAAGCACAACCGGGCCCAGACCGTTAAGATCCTTAGCCAAACCCTTTCCATCAAGCCGGCCCTTGGCCATGATGAGTATGGTTTGCTGTTCGATTTTGAGTTTTAATCGGTGAAGTCTTTAGCAGGCTTTACTCGCTGCTCCCGCTTTTATTGGATGAGCTGATTGATCTCGAAGATGGGCAGGCAGATTGCCATGATAATCCCCCCCACCACGATCCCCATGGCAAGAATGATAAAGGGCTCAATCAGGGAGGTGGCGGCTGTAATGGCCGTCTGGACTTCTTTTTCAAAAAGATCGGCTGTCTTTTCCAGCATTTTCTCCATTTCACCGCTGGTTTCTCCGATTTTGATCATCTGGGAAGCCAGGTAGGGAAATTCCTTGCTCCGGCCAAGGACCTCACCCAGTTCCCCTCCCTGTTCAACCTTGTCCGAGGCCTTGAGAATCAGTTCGTAAACCACCCGGTTGCCGGCAATGCTCTTGGTGATGTCCAGGGCCGTGAGCATGGGAACCCCGTTGTCCAGTAACGACCCCAGGGTCCGTGTAAACCGGGCTGCGATCAGTTTTTTCAGAAGATTGCCGGTAATGGGAAGGGAGATCAATATCTTGTCGATGACAAATGCTCCTTTTTCATTTTTCCGGATCAGGACGATCATCAGGAAAAATAGAAAGGGCATGAGAACGATGAGCCACCACCAGGATCTGAAAAAGGAACTCACAGTAATGAGGATGAGCGTGGGCAGGGGAAGGGTCTGGTTCATGTCCGAGAAAATATTGACGATTCCGGGCACCACATAGGTCAGAAGAACGAGCAGAACCCCGAAGCCGATCAGGGACATGAGCACGGGATAGGCCAGGGAGGCCTGGATTTTTTTCTTTGAATCCTCCCGGTTTTCCGTAAAATCGGCCAGCCGCTCCAGAACGATCTCCAGGGTTCCCGAGGATTCTCCGGCATTGACCATGTTAATGTAGATGGGGGAAAAAACGCCGGGATAAAGGGCAAGGGCCTTTGCAAAGCTGGATCCCTCTTCAATGGCATCCTTGACCCGGGACAACACCTTGTACATGGTCTTGGATTTTGCCTGGGGCACCAGGGTGGCCACGGCCTTGACCAGGGGAAACCCTGCGGATAAAAGGGTAGACATCTGCCTAGTGATCATGGAAAGTTCGGAAGAACTCACCTTGGAGAATACGGCAAAACCGGAGAATTCAGGTTTTGGTTTTGCCCTGGCCCCTGAAGAATCAGAATCCATTTTATCCAGGGAGGTGGGGAAGATGGACTGGCTCCGAAGCTTGGCCTTTGCGGCTGAACCGCTTTCGGCATCGATGATGCCGGATACTTTCTTTCCCTTCCGATTCAGTGCCTTATATTCAAAAACTGCCACAGATAAAATTCCCCTATGGATTAGCCAAACCTCTTTTTTGTCAAGCCTTGCCGTCTGACCGCAGGCGTTCCCTTGACTGCAGGTAGTTATACCGGATTTAACTTTGTTGTCCAAATAAAAAAAAGCACTGCCGGCTATTGCAGTGCTTTTTTAATAAAAAAGTAATATAAGGCTGGGCCAGGCGGTTTTTCTCCTGAAACCGACCAGACAGACAATCCCGGCACCCATCATGAGAAAACCAGAGCGAAGCGGCGTGGACAGAACTTTTATCGCATAATCTGCCAAAAACCAATGGCCCCGGGTGGTGGGGTGGACATTGTCCCGGAATAGATAAGTGCTGGGATCGGCTCCGGTGCCTTTCCAGGGCTCGGTTAGGTTGGCGAATTCATCTGCATCAATGATATCGTTGAAAAGGCCAAGTACATCCATTTCAAATAGGGTCAGATCTGGAATTGTGTAAGCGTCAAGCAGGTCTGAAAGTGCGGTATTAAATCCAATTGAACCTGAGGTAGCCAGGCCTGAGAGTGTTGTACCGTTGAATTCGGGGATAAGTCCCAGGTCCGGTTTTTTAATTCATTCCGTTCAATGGGTATATGGGAAATCTGCCATCTTGAATGAATACGGGACTCTTCGTTCCGGGAGGGCATACCTGCGATTGCCGATGTTATCTTTTAGATTTTGATAGCAAATAAATGCTTGGATTTGGCAAACAAGTCCAAGCATTTTATGGAGATTTCAAGTATGGTTCCCAATTCGGTAATCCTAAAATGAAAATGTTACTAGGGTAACCAAAAACGAATATATATTTTATGTAATAATCACTTGCCTTTTCAAGGGGTAGATGGTTTAAGTCATGAGGTAGAGCCGGTCGGTCATGTAGCCGACAGGGCGGAGCTATAGGCTTTTTCGAGTTTTCTTTCAACTTACCCTATCAACCGTTTTAAAAAGGACCGTGGACCATGAAGATTTTTTTGATTGCGGGTGCAAGACCCAATTTTATGAAAATTGCCCCCATTGCAAGGGCATTTGAGCAAAATTCTGAGATCGAATACAAAATTATTCACACGGGCCAGCATTATGACCAGAACATGAGCGATGTCTTTTTTGAGGAACTGGGAATCCGGAATCCGGATTACAATCTGGGGGCGGGCGGGGGAACCCATTCTGAACAGACGGCAAAGATTATGGTTGAATTTGAAGCCATCTGTGAAAAAGACAGTCCCGATCTGGTCATGGTTGTGGGGGATGTCAACTCTACCCTGGCCTGTTCCATTGTTGCCAAGAAAATGCACATCAAAGTGGCCCATGTGGAAGCCGGCCTGCGCAGTTTTGACCTGAATATGCCCGAAGAAATCAATCGGATGGTAACAGACGCCATTTCAGACCTGTTTTTTGTTACTGAAGAGCAGGGCATGGCCAACCTCAGGAAGGAAGGTAAACCGGATTCAATGATCCATTTTGTAGGCCATGTAATGATCGATAACCTCTATTATCAGCTTTCCAAACTGGAGAAAATGGCCAAAGATAACCTGGAATCCGGCAAATATAAATCGACTCATCCCCAATATGGTGTGGTAACCCTTCACCGGCCTTCCAACGTCGATCACCGGGAAACTCTGGAGGCGATATTTGATTGCCTTGCCCGGATATCCCGAACCCTTCCCCTGATTTTTCCCATCCATCCCAGGACCCGGAAAAACATGGATGCCTTTGGTATTCAGCCTCCCCCGGCCATTACCCTGACCCGGCCCCTCTCTTATATGGAATTTCTCAACCTCTGGAAAGATGCGAAGCTGGCCCTAACGGATTCCGGCGGCCTTCAGGAGGAAACAACTGCCCTGGGGATTCCATGCCTGACCCTTCGCGAAAATACAGAGCGGCCCATAACCGTCACCCAGGGAACCAATGAACTGGTCGGTACCTCCGGTAAAAAAATTCTGGATGCCTTTGAACGGATCATGGCCGGTCAGTGGAAAACAGGCCGGAAGCCGGAGTTCTGGGACGGACATGCAGCCGAAAGAATCACTGAAATTATCCTCGGATAAATGCAATTGGTCGTGAGGTGAATATGGAAACCGCAAAATTATTCAGGAACGGCAATTCCCTGGCCGTAAGGCTTCCCAAAGCATTCCGGATGCCGGGCAAGGAAGTGAGAGTTTTCAGGAACGGGAACCAGGTGATTCTGGAGCCCATTGAACAGACCTGGGATCTGCTGGTGGAATCCCTGGATGAGTTTCCCGAGGATTTTTTAGAACAGGAAATCAAGGAGCCAAACAGGGAATAATGCGATATCTTCTGGATACAAGCACCTGTATCAGGCTCATAGGAAAAAGATCACTGGAAGCGGTCGTAAACCTTTTGCACCATCCTCCCAGGGATATGGCCATTTCCGTGATATCCTTTTTTGAACTTCGCTGCGGGATTGAAAAAAGCAGATCCCCCGGGCGGGCTGAAAAGGCCCTTGACAAATTCCTGGGGTCCTTTAATCTGATTTTCCTTGACGGGTCTGCAGCCAATGAAGCGGCAAGGATCATGGCCCATCTGGAGACAAAAGGGATTTCCATCAGCCATCCGGATCTCTTGATCGCCGGGACCGCCCGGTCAAGAAAGATGACCCTGGTAACCGATAAAATCGAAAAATTCAAAGGGATTCAAGGACTTTATCTTGAAAATTGGGTTGATCCGGTATAAAAGAGAAGGCTAACTTTTATCTTATTGCATCTTATTGCATGAACGGTACGGAAAAAAACATGGAGAAAAACAAAGATCTTCTGGTGGATCTGCTCGTTGACGATAAACAGCATCAGCTTCTCAAACAGCTGATCTCCACCATGCCCGATGTGACCCTGAACGACAGACAGATATGTGATTTCGAGCTTCTTGCCACAGGAGTCTTCTCTCCCCTCAAGGGATTTTTGAAACAGATCGACTATGAGTCCGTGCTGGATCGCATGCGTCTGGAATCCGGGGAACTCTGGCCTGTTCCCATCTGCCTGGATATCGGGGAAACCCTGGCCTTCACCCTTGAGATCGGCCAGTCCGTAGCGCTCCGGGATCAGGAGGGCTTTATCCTGGGGGTGATGAATGTGGATGACATATGGTCCATGGATGCGGAAAAAGAGGCCATGGCCGTGTACGGTACCCGGGATAAAACCCATCCCGGAGTCGATTATCTGTACAATAAATCAGGCAGAACCTATATAGGCGGGGAAATCCAGGCCCTTAACCTGCCCATCCACTCGGACTTCAGGCGGATCCGGAACACTCCTGGGGAAGTGAGGAAGATCTTTTCAAAGCTGGGATGGAAGAGGATCGTGGGCTTTCAGACCCGCCAGCCCCTGCACCGGCTCCAGTACGAGATGACCATCCAGGCCATGAGGGAAACCCGGGCCAATCTTCTTCTGCTGCCCGTGGCCGGAGTGACCAAGCCCGGGGACTTTGACCATTTTACCCGGATGCGGTGTTATGAAAAAGTGGCGGCCCATTATCCTCCGGATACCCTTGTGATGAATCTGATCCCCCTGGCCATGCGCATGGCAGGACCCAGGGATGCCATCCTGGACATGATCATTGGAAAGAATTACGGCTGTACCCATTTTATCATCGATCAGGACCACTCCTCCCCGGGAAAGGACAGCAATGGGGACCGCTTCTATAAACAGCATGATTTTAAACAGCTCAGCCAAAAAGCCACGGAGGAACTGGGTGTTGAAACCGTGACCTTTGAGGAGATGGTCTATCTTCCCTTTGAAGATGAGTACCAGGTGGCGGAGAAAGTACCTGAAAACACAGAGACCATATCCTTTACCGGGGACGATATCCAGAGGCGGATCCGGACGGGCAGGCGGATACCGGACTGGGCCACCTTTCCCGAGGTGATACAGGAGCTTGAAAGATCCTACCCGTCCCCCGCCCACCAGGGATTTACGGTTTTTCTGACCGGCCTGTCCGGGGCCGGAAAATCCACAATTGCAAAGGTTCTCTACGCCAGGTTTTTGGAGATGGGCACACGTCCCGTGACTCTCCTGGACGGGGACATTGTCCGGCGCAATTTATCCAGCGAACTCAATTTTTCCAAGGAGCACCGGGATATCAATGTGAAACGCATCGGGTTTGTGGCTGCCGAAATAACCAAGAACCGGGGAATCGCCATCTGCGCCCCCATCGCCCCCTATGAAAAGACCCGGCGCAGTATCCGGGAATCCATTGAAGATTACGGCGGTTTTTTTGAGGTTCATGTATCCACCCCCATCACCGAGTGTGAAAAAAGGGACCGGAAAGGCATGTACGCCAAGGCCCGGGCAGGACTGCTCAAGGGATTCACCGGGGTGGATGATCCCTATGAGGCTCCGGCCGATCCCGAGTTGAGGATCAACACCACGGATCTTACCCCGGACGAGGCAGCCCAGGAAGTCCTGCTATTTATCAGTCAGAACCATTATATTTAGAATCAGTCTTAAAAGACAAATATTCACGGAAGGAGAAGTTTGAATGAACATAACGATTATCGGAACCGGTTATGTGGGCCTGGTTACAGGTGCCTGTTTTGCGGAAATGGGCAGTCGGGTGACCTGTGTGGATGTGGACGAAGGAAAGATAAAGGGACTGAAGAGTGGTATCCTTCCCATTTATGAGCCCGGACTGGAAAACCTGGTCGTGTCCAACTACAAAGAGGGAACCCTTTCCTTTACCACCAGCCTGGAAGAGGCATCCAGAGATTCAAATATCTTTTTCATCGCCGTGGGAACCCCTCCGGGAGAAGACGGGTCTGCCGATCTTCAATACGTTCTCCAGGTGGCCAGAGAGATCGGTCAAAACATCACCGAATATTCCGTGATCGTGGATAAGTCCACCGTTCCCGTGGGAACCGCCGACAAGGTCGGCCGGGCTGTCCGGGCCGAGCTGGATAAAAGAGATATGGATCTCGACTTTGACGTGGTTTCCAATCCTGAATTCCTAAAGGAAGGGGCTGCGGTAAATGATTTTCTCAAACCGGACAGGATTGTGGTGGGTGCCAATTCAGAGCGTGCCGCTAAAATCATGAAACGCCTCTATGCCCCGTTTTCAAGGAACCGGGAAAAGGTGTTGCTCATGAATGTGAGGGATGCGGAGATGACCAAATATGCGGCCAACTCCATGCTGGCCACCAAGATTTCCTTTATGAACGAAATCTCCAATATCTGCGAGAAACTGGGCGTGGATGTGGAAAATGTCAGAAAGGGGATCGGCTCCGACTCCAGGATCGGGTACTCCTTTATTTACCCGGGCTGCGGTTACGGAGGCTCATGTTTTCCCAAGGATGTCAAGGCCCTGATCCGGACCAGCCGGGAAATCGAGTTTGAACCGGATCTCCTGGCCGCCGTGGAAACCCGGAATGAAAGGCAGAAAAAAGTTCTGGCCCAAAAGGTAAAAACCCGGTTCGGAAACGACCTGTCCTCAAAGCAGTTCTGTGTCTGGGGGCTTTCCTTTAAACCGGGAACAGACGACATGCGGGAGGCCTCCTCCCTTGTCCTGATCCAGGAACTGATCAAGTCCGGGGCAAGGATTACAGCCTATGATCCCGTGGCCATGGAACAGGCAAAAAAAGAGATGCCGGCAGACTGGTTTTCGGACTCGAAAATCATCATGGTCAACAACCAGTACGACGCCCTTGAGAATGCCGACGGCCTGATTCTGGTCACGGAATGGAAAACATTCCGGCAGCCGGATTTTAAGAAGATGGCCGGGATCATGGGGCAGGCAATCATCTTTGACGGAAGAAACCAGTACGATCCAGAAGAGGTCCTAGAAGCCGGGTTTGAATACCATGGGATCGGCAGGGAAGATACCCCTTAATATACTCAAGACCCGACAAATAGATTTAATCCGGCAAACGCCGGGGAAGTGCATCATGAAAAAAGCATTGATTACGGGAATAACAGGTCAGGACGGAGCATACCTTGCAGAGTTTTTACTTGCAAAGGGATACGAGGTCCACGGGATAAAAAGACGGGCATCCCTGTTCAACACGGACAGGATCGATCACCTTTACCAGGATCCCCACGAAAAAAAACTGAACATGGTTCTTCATTACGGGGACCTGACCGATGCCAGCAATCTCATCCGCATCCTCCAGGAGGTCCGTCCGGACGAGGTTTATAACCTGGCCGCCCAGAGTCATGTCCAGGTCTCGTTTGAGTCCCCGGAATATACGGCGGATGTGGATGCCCTTGGCACCATGAGGCTGCTGGAGGGAATCCGGCTTCTGGGCCTGGAAAAGACAACCCGGTTTTACCAGGCTTCCACCTCGGAGCTTTACGGCCAGGTCCAGGAGGTTCCCCAGACCGAAAAAACCCCTTTTTATCCCCGGTCTCCCTATGCCTGTGCCAAGCTCTACGCTTACTGGATCACGGTCAACTACAGGGAAGCCTATGATATTTATGCCTGCAACGGCATCCTTTTCAATCATGAATCCCCCATCCGGGGGGAGACCTTTGTGACCCGGAAGATCACCCGGGCCCTGTGCCGGATCCACCTGGGAATGCAGGACTGTCTATATCTCGGGAACCTCAACGCCTTAAGGGACTGGGGTCATGCCCGGGATTACGTGGAAATGCAGTGGCTCATGCTCCAGCAGGATTCTCCCGAGGATTATGTCATCGCCACAGGCGAGCAGCATTCAGTCCGGGAGTTTGTGGATGGCTGCGCCCGGGAACTGGGCATGGCCGTGGAGTGGAAAGGAAAGGGGATCGATGAAAAAGGCATCAACGCGGCCAACGGCAAAACCATCGTTGCCGTGGACCCCAGGTACTTCCGTCCCACTGAGGTGGAAACTCTTCTCGGAGACCCGTCCAAGGCCAAGAAGAACCTTGGCTGGGAACCGAAAATCGGTTTTGAGGAACTGGTCCGGGAGATGACCCGGTCAGACCTTGAAGGGGCCAAACGGGACGAGCTCTGCCGGCGGGCAGGATTCCAGGTATACAATCAGAATGAATAAGTCAGACAAGATCTTTATTGCCGGGGCCTCGGGCATGGTGGGAAGCGCCCTGATACGGAATCTGGCGAACAAAGGATACACCCACCTGATCGGCAGCTATCACTCCAGGGCCCTGGATGAGCTCAAATCCCTGCCCGTGAAGCTGATCCAGATGGATTTACGGCGCCAGGAAGCCGTCCGGGAGTTCTTCCGGATTGAAAAACCCGACCATGTCTTCCTGGCAGCGGCAAGGGTAGGGGGGATTCATGCCAACAACACCTATCCGGCCCAGTTTATCTATGACAATCTGGCCATGCAGAACAACATCATCCATTCCGCCTATGAGGCCGGAGTTAAACGGCTGCTATTCCTTGGATCGTCCTGCATCTATCCAAAACTTGCCTCCCAGCCCATGAAGGAGGAGCATTTGCTCACAGGCCTGCTGGAACCCACCAATGAACCCTATGCCATTGCCAAGATTGCCGGTATCAAAATGTGCGAGTCCTATAACCGCCAGTATGGAACCCGGTTTTTCGCAGTGATGCCCACCAATCTTTACGGAACCAATGATAATTTTGATCTTGAAAATTCCCACGTTCTTCCGGCCCTGATCCGAAAATTCCACGAGGCCAAGGAGACCGGGGAAAAACAGGTCACGGTCTGGGGAACCGGATCACCGCGCAGGGAATTTCTCCATGTGGATGATATGGCCGATGCCAGTGTCTATGTCATGTTAATGGACGATTCCGATATAGGCATCCATCTGACTTCCTACCCCTCTCCCTGCTTTGTCAATGTGGGGACCGGAGCAGACTGCACCATCAGGGAGCTTGCTCTGATCGTCAAAGATCAGGTCGGATTTAAGGGAGAACTTGTGTTTGATACCACCAAGCCGGACGGAACCATGCTGAAACTCCTGGATGTTTCCAGGCTGGCGGATCTGGGCTGGAAGGCCAAAATCCCTCTGGAAAAGGGTATTGCCAAGACCTATGAGTGGTATAAGCAGAACCTTGGAATATAGATTCATTTACGAGGCTATTTTGGCCAAGGTGGCTTTGAATGCCTGAGAGCTAAGCCTTTGACGTTGAATAGCCAATATATTAAAGGTTAGCTTTCTAAATTTTTGTAGATCTTGATTTTTATAAAACCTCAGTTCTTAGACTAGTGTCCGTCCATAAGTTTAACTATTCGAAATTATAGAGGAAGCGCATTGGATGGTGAGTTTTTCCATCTTGCTGTAGGAATTCAAAAGTCGACAACTGATTAATATTACGACATATTTTATAAAAGGCCAGCCAAACAATGCACCAAAAAAGACAAAAATAAATACCTCTGATGAATCCCGTTACAGATCATGCACAAAGCCAAGAGTTGAAAATCATCAGCGAGATCATTGATGAAAAATCCAACACTTATGATCTGGTTCCGCAAGATCTGCAAAAGGGTCGAGATACAAGTCGTAAAAAAGGCGCTAATGGAATGAGCGCTGAGCAAGTCTTGCTGTTTGCTATCGTTAAAGTGCTTTTTGGCTAATCTTATCTGGATTTGGCATTTCACACAATTGATTCCAAAATCCCGGGTTGGTTTCGCCGATAAGGGGTTTAAAAAATTCGCTTTGAACAAAAATATCAAAGACGAAGTCTGATCTTCCATTTGAAAAAAAACAAAGAGTTATGAAAATCCGGCCCCATGAAATCCATTTCTTTTATACCCTGACGGACCAGGCAGGGGAGGGGAAGATTACCAGATGGACGGGATTGATCCATCCGGACGAGGCCGCCAGATCCCGGGAATTTGGGCTTGAGAAAAAAAGAAAGGAGTTCATCTCCACAAGGGCCCTAACCCGGTTTGTTCTTTCGGAATTTTCAGGCATACCGGCCCGGAAATTGGAGTTCATCAAGAACCGTCACGGAAAACCGGAACTCAAACCCGGAGAAACAGGGCTGAAGTTCAGCATTTCCCATTCAGGAAACATGGTTGCCTTTGCCGTGGCACTTGAGCAAAATCTGGGAATTGACGTGGAAGATCTTCGCCGGAAGGTCGACCTGAAAATCGCGGACCGGTTTTTTACGAAATCGGAAATCAGGCGAATCAAGACGGGGCCCGGCGAAAAAAGGGGGGCCGCAGACCGGTTCCTCGAGATCTGGACCCTGAAGGAATCCTATATCAAAGCCCGGGGCAGGGGCCTGTCCATCCCCCTGGATCAATTATCCTTTCACCTGGACCCGGGGGGGGCGTCCATCCGGTTCAGCGAAACCATGGACGACACCCCTGAAGACTGGATCTTTTTCAGTTTTGGTCTTCCTTTTTCCCATCAGGCGGCTGCTGCCCTGAACTCTCCTGCAGGCACAGACAGCCAGCTTAAGATCCACCGCTGCCTTCCCTTTGAATCCATTGAGTTTGAACGCTCCCTGTTTCACCCTTGAGACGGTTCACCCCGTTTTCCTTCCTGATTTTTTTTTAATTCTATTCCCCTGCCAGCCTCTGGTCATACATTGAGCCCACCCCGTATTCGTCCCGCCTCATAAAGCGGTCCAGGGGAGGCCCGATAAGCTGCATTTCAGGGTTTGCCCTCTGAACTTCCCAGGCGATTTTCATCTCCTTGGTACATCCGGTGGAGTAAGTTGAATCCTTTCCGATCCACTCCGGCGGGATCTTTTGTTTCATGAGGATAAAGCTCTGGGCGATATCGTCGGCTGTCTGGAACCGCCAGATGTCGATGAATCTGCTTCTTTGGACAATTTCCCACATATACATCAGGTCATCCGCATCCATGCCCGGTTCATAGTACAATGAAGGATTGATGATGAAAAGGTCTGCAGACTGCTGATGGAGATAGTCGATAAACAGGGTCATGATCTTTTTGGCCACGTCTATCTTGCCCGGGATGGAACCGATGATGCCGCTGTAGAACATCACGGTCATGTTTTTGGCCTTGGCCGCTTTCATCTGGTCGATGATGGCATTGGCCTTTTCTTCCAGTTCCTGGTGGGAAAAATTGATGAAATCGGGATGACGGGGCTTATGGGTAACGGACAGAGTATTGTCCCGGGAGCTGATGTTGATGATATCCCGGGTAAATTGAAACCGGGTTAAAATCAACCTGTACTCCTGGTCACTCCCCCGGGAGATGATCACATCCGCCTCCTTGAATATCCGGGCAAAGGTGGTGGAGGCCAGAAGAAGATTCAGGTTCTCACTTGTCCCGTCGGATACCACGTAGATGTTGGCATCCTGTTTGAGGCGCTGGACCAGTTTGTTTTTGCTGATTGCCTTTTCATAGATAAAGTGGGCGGATTCAAGTTCCTTGACCAGAACCGGGTCTGTCCGGGTGTCGGTGAGGGAAACTTTTTTAAAAAAGGATCCTTCCTTGACCGCTAAAATCACGGTGTGACCCAGCTCGGCCAGGAATTTGGCAATGCGGATATCCACCAGTACGGACCCGGCCTCATCCGTGAGCCAGAGAATCTTATTTTTCCTGGCATGGATCAATTCCAGGAGCGCTTCCAGCCCGTTCCCCTTTATATCTGTGCAGAAAATATCCTTAAAGGTTTCCAAAGAGGGAATTTGGAGTTTTTTGTTTTCCCACAGATCTGCGGCCGAGTAAAGACTTAAAAGCCTCCTGAATTCAATCTCTTTTATCTTTTTTCTCAAATCTTCCAGGGAGTATTTGTTCATGTCGGAAAAGGAACCGTCTATCCGGTTCAGGGCCTTTTTAAAGGTTTCAGACTCCAGCAGCCTGGCTGCCTGTTTGTTCTTGTGCTGTTTTTCCCGGGAATAGGGATCTTCTATGTGGGTCCGGCTTAAAAAGATCTTATAGAGCCGCTTTTCAAGCCTTGAGGGAATGATCAGCCCGCTTTGGATCTCATGTTCATATTTTATATTGATCAGGGATTTTAAAAACAGCCGGTCATACTCCTGCTCGATGAATTCATCCACCAGTCCCATGACCTTGTCATAGGCTTTTTTGTAAAGATCCTTTAAAAATTTGTTTTTTTTCCGGGACATGATGGTTTCAAAGGTCTTGTCGGAACAGGGATAATATGCTTGGTTGTTTTCGGGATAAACCATGAATTCGGTCTGCTCCGGGGTTCCCACTTTATTGGGATAGGCAAAGGGATCAATATGGTTTTCAAGGAAAAAAGCGGTAAACCAGGCATCCCGGTCAGGATCGGCCGGAGTTTGGGCCGGCTTTGAATTGTTTTTTGTCATTTTCAGGTCCATTATGGATTTCCCTTTTCATTGGACTGCGGGTTGATTTTCGGGAAATCTACCATTTTAAATATGGTTTTTCAATCAAAGTCGGAGATCGGTTCTGAATCGGGAGAGTTGACTATCCATGGGGTTTGGCCTAATAAAGGAATATGGATAAAAAACGGGCATTCCAAATACTGGGGCTGGGTGAAAACGCCACCCCGGAAGAGGCAAAAAAGGCTTTTCGGCGCCTGGCCAAGATTCATCATCCGGATAATTTTGCAGGAAACCCTAGCCGGGCGGACCAGGAAGAAGCCTTGATGAAGCAGATCAACCTGGCCTTTCATTTTTTACTGCCCAGGCTTTTATCTGAAAAGAGTTTGCCCAGCAAGGATAAGGATGAGCCGGAAGCAAGGCCAGCCGATCCTTGCAGGGCCTCGTTTTTTTCCGCTGTCTTCAAGACCTTTGAAAAAGGGTTTCTGAGAAATAGGGGAAAAAAACAGCAGACCCAGATCCGGACCTGGAACAGGAAGAGGGGTTCCGGCATAAACAAAGGACCTGGAATGCCCGGACCTGAGTTTGATCAGGTCTTCAGCCGGGCTTGTAGAGGTTCCCGGCATGAAAGACAGAGCCTCTCCGGACCCAGGGCAGGGAGGAGATTGAAGACCCTGGGTAAAAAAAGGTTTTCTCCCCGGGGGGCCGGCCCGCCGGACCCGGGGCTGTCCAACCCTGCCTATGCCAATTTCATGAAGCATATGGCTCTGAAGAATTGTGTTGAGTCAAGAACCCGGACCTATGATACAGGGGATCCCGGGAGCGTGGAAAAGATTCAGCCGGTCAAGGGAGTCCCGCAGGTTACCCGCAGGGGCTGAAAAAACATGGAAAAAGGGTGTGGCTCTTTAGGGTCGGCTATTCAAAATTGAGGGAAAAAAGCACCTTTCCCGTTTTCAGTTCTAGAATCCGGATTTCTTCCCGGTCCATGATCCCGTAGGTGGCTGTCTGGTTCCTGGGGCTTGTGATGGAGCCGGGGTTCACGAAGATCTTCTTGTTCTTTTTTTCCAGATGGGGAAAGTGGGTATGCCCCTGGATAACGATTTCACTGTCCCGGGGAAGGGCAGGGCGGGCGTGGCCGTGGTGGAGGAAAATTTTTTTACCAAGGCGGTTGAGTTCAAGGCAATGATCATACCCCGGTAAAAATGCCGGGACATCACAATTCCCGTAGACATAATAAAAAGGGGATTCCATGGAGAGAATATCCTGCCTGATGGAGTCCGGCCTGAAATCGGGGTGGGAAAAGCTGCCGTAGCGCGTGTCAAAAAGGTCCCCGGCAATGACCAGGCCGTCCCCCGGTTCAAGAAGAGCCCGGACGGTCAGCCAGGTGGAAAAGTTGCCATGGACGTCTGCAGTGATAAAGAGTCTGTTCATCCGATCTTTCTCAAGGCCTTGATCCGTTCCAGAACCGGTGGATGGGAATAGTTCAAAAAAACGTAAAAAGGGTGGGGGGTTAGATTGGAAAGATTATGGACAGACAGCTTTTTCAGGGCCTCAATCAGGGGAGCACCGCTGTCCAGGGTCTGGGCGGCAAACCGGTCTGCCTCGTACTCATCCTTTCTGGAAGAGATCTGCAGAATAAGGGATATCACCATATCAATGGGGGTAAAGAGCATGGTAAAAAAGACCAGTCCGGCATAGACCGAAGGTTGTTCAACGAAAAATGCCCTGAACAGGCCCGGGTGGGAGATGAATATGGATATAAGGAAAAAGATGGCTCCCATCTGGCAGATGCCCAGGATCAGTCTTTTGAGGATGTGCTTTTTTTTGAAATGGCCCATTTCATGGGCCAGGATGGACACCAGTTCCGGGTCTGTGTGGCGGCTGATCAGGGTGTCAAAGAGTACGATCCTCTTGTTTTTCCCGAATCCCGTGAAAAAGGCATTGGATTTGGTGCTTCTTTTGGAACCGTCCATGACAAAAACATTGGAAAGGGAGAAGGAAATGGAATCGGCATATTTGAAAATGGCTTCTTTCAGGGATCCCTGTTCCAGCGGGGTGAACTTATTGAACAGGGGCATGATCCATGTGGGAACAATATACTGGACCATAAGGATGAACAATCCGCTTGCCATCCAGCAGTAAATCCAGGCCAGGGGACCCCAGGACTCGAAAAACCAGATGATCAGGGCCAGGAGGGGGCCTCCGAGAATGGCAGTCAAGGCCATGGACCGGATAAGGTCAAGGATAAACAGCTTCAGGGTGGTTTGATTGAATCCGAATTTTTCTTCAATTACAAAGGTGGAATAAAGGCTGAAGGGGAGGGAAACCAGAAATTTTAAAAGGAGAAGAACACCCGTGAACACCAACCCCGTGATAATTGAACCCTGTCCCAGATTTCGGGCAAAAGCGTCCAGGATCCTGAATCCCCCGCAGAACCAGAAGATGAGAATAAGGGATAGGTCAACGGTGGCGGTCACAAGTCCGAACCAGGTGTTGGTTTTCAGGTATTCCTGGGACTCTTCATACTTGGCCGGATCATAGATGCCGGAAAATTCTTCCGGCATTTTACGGCCCAGGTTTACAAGATTGAGAAGATCGGCAACGGCATGGAGCAGATAACCACCTGTCAGGGCAATCAATATGATTGCCGTGATCAGGTTTTCAGAAAAAAACATGTTTAAAATGGGAACGGTGTTAAGAGTTGATGAGTTCTCTCAGTTTTCCGGAGCATTTGAAGGTAACGACTCGTCTGGCCGGCAAAGTCATTTCTTCATCGGTTGCAGGGTTCCTGCCTTTTCTGGCTTGTTTCTCATTCACGCAAAACTTTCCAAAACCGCTGATCATGATGTCTTCACCACTTTCAATGGTTTCCTTGATAATTTCAAGAAACTCTTCCATGATTTCATAGGTGGTGGTTCTGGACAGATCCAGTTCATCCTGGATTTTTTCTGCAATTAAGGTTTTTGTTACAGCCATAAATTTTACTCCTGCAATCTAATCAGTCATTTACCAGTCTGGTCAAAACAAAATTGAGAGCTAAAATACTTTAAAAACCATGGGCTTGTCAAGTAAGACCGTGCCGGTAAGGGTTAAAATTCAAATAAAAACTTCTTTAAAAGAAAACAGCCCCTCTGGAACATTCTATTATTGCCTGTAATAATAGATTCAAATCCGATGCGGATTCGCTTTGGGATTGTTTATTTGCCTATGGTTTGCTATTTTGTGTTCTGAATTTTATATGGATGGATTCTAAGGAATATATTATTAAAAGTCAAATGATTTTAATATCTTAAAGTTTTAATACGGAGTGGTTATGACAAACTTAGAGGCAATAAGTCCTTTGGACGGGCGATACGCCCGTCTGACCCGGGAACTTGGACAGATCTTCAGCGAGTACGGATTGATCCGTCACAGGGTTGAGGTTGAAATTCAATGGCTTAAGTTTATTCTTGGAGATCTGAATCTTGCGCCGGGTCAGAATCTTGAAATAAGCCGGATTGACAGGATCGTTACGGATTTCAGCCTGGAGGATGCCCAAAAGGTAAAGGATATAGAGAAAAAGACCAACCACGATGTAAAGGCGGTTGAGTACTTTATCAAGGAGAAGCTTGATGATGCCGGTCTTTCAGAGATCCGGGAGTGGGTTCATTTTGCCTGCACCTCCGAAGACATCAACAACACCTCCTATGCCCTCATGCTGGACAAGGGCAGGAACGAGGTGGCCTCCCTTTTGCGGGAACTCGTTGAAATGCTGGAACAAAAGGCCCTGGCCCATAAATCCGTGCCCATGATGTCAAGGACTCATGGACAGCCGGCCACGCCCACCACAACGGGAAAGGAGTTCGTAAACTTTGCCTGGCGGATTCTCGAGGAGACCCGGACATTGGAAGGAAAAGCCATCCAGGCCAAAATCAACGGAGCAACCGGGAATTACAATGCCCACCATTTTGTATTTCCGGAAATTGACTGGATCGCGGCATCGGAAAAGTTCATTACCCATTCCCTGGGTCTTGAACCCATCCTGTTCACCACCCAGATCAATCCCAATCCCTCCCTTTCCCATATCCTCCATTGTCTGATCCGTTCCGCGGCCGTCATCATCGATTTTAACCGGGACATGTGGGGATATATCAGCCTGGGCTACTTCAGACAGAGGGTGCAAAAAGGAGAGACCGGATCTTCCACCATGCCCCACAAGGTCAATCCCATAGATTTTGAAAACAGCGAAGGGAACATGGGCATCGCCATTTCCATGATGGAACATCTGGCGGTAAAACTTCAGAAATCAAGGTTCCAGAGAGATCTGAGCGATTCCACGGTACTCAGAAGTCTGGGTTCGGCCTTTGCCTATTTTTCCATTGGCGTGAAAAACTGCCTCAAGGGACTGGGAAAAGTCGATCTTGACACCGCTGCGACCTCAAGGGACCTTGAGGTAAATCCCGAGCTTCTGGCAGAACCCTTTCAGACGGCCATGAGGGTCTTTGGGGAAGAAAACCCCTATGAACGGCTCAAGGAGTTGACCCGGGGGCAGAAAGTGGGTAAAAAGGAACTCCAGACATTTGTGAATGGCCTTGAAAAAGTCCCCCAGGATTTTAAAACCAGAATGGAAAGGCTGACCCCGGATACCTATGTCGGCCTTTCGGAAAAACTGGTGGATCTATATTTTGCCCGGCGAAATTAACCAGGTGAGGGTATGGCCCATATTAAAACAAATACATTCGATGAACAGATCGTTTTCGCCGGTGAAACCGATTCCCGGCTTCCCGTAAAAGACAGGGGCGCGCCCTTGGAATACCAGTGGAAGATCCTTGTGGTGGACGACGAAGATGAAGTCCATCGCATCACAAGGATTCTCCTGAAGGACTACCGGTTCGAGGATAAAAAGATTCAGATCCTGAGTGCCTATTCCGGCGAAGAGGCCAGAGACATTTTAAACCGGGAACAAGACATTGCCCTGATTTTCATGGATGTGGTCATGGAAGAGGATGATACGGGGCTGAAGCTGGTGGACTATGTCCGCAAGGAAATGGACAACTCCATTGTCCGCATCGTGCTCAGAACCGGACAGCCGGGCAAGGCCCCGGAACAAAGGGTGATCTTTGAGTATGACATCAATGAATACCGGACCAAACCGGAATTTACGGCCCAGAAGCTGTTTACGTCGGTGACGGCCTGCCTCCGGGCGTACAAGAGCCTGAAAAGCATCCAGAGGAACAGGGAGGGACTCGAATCCATCATCAACTCCTCATCCGGGATTTTTCAACATCAATCCGTGGCCAGTTTCGGCCGCCAGGCCCTTGGCCGGCTTCTCGATATCCTTAAACTGAACCGGGACCAAAAAATTGACAGCGCCTGTTTTACCGGCATGAGGGGGGAAAATCTTCTTCTCAGGGCCGGAACCGGGATATACTCGGGCAAAGAGAGGGCAGAACCGGGCAGGATCCTGCCCAAAGATATCTGGGCCCGATGCAAAGATCTGCTGGAGTCCGGCGGCGAATTTTTTCTGTCCGGCGCCTATGCCGGGGTGTTTACATCCAAGGAGGGGTTTGCCTGCCTGCTTTATATCGATACGGAAAGACCCCTTTCCTTTACGGAAAAATACCTCTTAAGAATCTATGTCAACAATATTGCCATTGGTTTTGACAATATCTGTCTGGCCCAGGATATCATCAAAACACAGAAAGAGGTGATCCTGACCCTGGGAGAGGTGGTTGAAACCCGGTCCAAAGAAACAGCCAATCATGTCACCCGGGTGGCTGAATTCTGTTATTTTCTGGCCAGGAGATCGGGGTTGGGAAAGGAGGATGCAGACCGGCTCAGACTGGCCTCTCCCATGCACGATGTGGGAAAGATAGGTGTCCCGGAAGCCATATTGAACAAGCCCGGCAAACTGACTCAAGAAGAGTTTGAGGTGATGAAGCAGCACACCCAGACTGGCTACGATATCTTGTGCAAGTCTGACCGGCCCATCATGAAAGCCGCCTCAATCATCGCCCTCCAGCACCATGAGCAATGGAACGGAAAAGGGTATCCCAGGGGACTGGCCCGGGAGGATATCCATATATTCGGCCGGATCGTTGCCATTGCAGACGTGTTTGACGCCCTGAGCCATAAAAGGTGTTATAAGGAGGCCTGGCCGCTTGAAAAGATTGTGGATCTGATCCAGAACTCCTCAGGCAGCCATTTTGATCCGGACCTGGCCGGGTTGTTTATTGATAATGTGGATGAGTTCATGAAAATCAATAAAAAATTTCCGGAATGATCCTGTTATGGAAACTTTTTGAACCAGTGTTGGAAAAGTTTCCAATTTCATTTCTGCTTCTCTGGTTGCGTTCTTTTCTCTTCCTCCCACAAAAGGGTCTTGGTGTGGTTCGTTTTGTTTCCATCTTTTGGGGCAGGCGTCCACCTTTGATCGGAAATATCTGGATCTTGTGTTAAAAAAAATCTTTGATATCAATGGGTTAATAAAAAATAGCAGACTCTGTATTTTTTTTAAAAAGTGGCAAGCTATTTGCTAATTATAACCGATGTTATCATCAATATGGTTATCAACCCAAGTATGGAGGAAAGCAAAAATGATTGTAGGAATACTCAAGGAAATCAAACCCCAGGAAAATCGTGTGTGCATGACCCCTTCCGGCGTGGACCTGATGAAATCCAAGGGCCATACCATCTACGTTGAAAAGAACGCAGGCCAAGGATCCGGATTCAGCGACGAGATGTATGTCCAGGCCGGGGCCGTCATTCTGGACACCCCCAAGGAGGTCTATGACAACTCTGAAATGGTGATGCATGTCAAAGAGCCCCAGCCCTCCGAGTACGGTCTGATCAGAAAGGGTCAGATTGTTTTTACCTATCTCCACCTGGCTGCAGACAGGGACCTGACCGATGCTCTGCTCAAGACCGGTTCCATTGGTATCGCCTATGAAACCATAGAGGACGGAAACGGGGGGCTTCCCCTTCTGGCGCCCATGAGCGAGGTGGCCGGCCGGCTGGCCACCCAGCAGGGGGCAAAATACCTTGAAAGAACCTTTGGGGGCAGGGGGCTTCTTCTGGGCGGGGTTACGGGCACGCCCAATGCCAATGTCCTGATCATCGGCGGAGGTGTCGTGGGAATCCATGCGGCCCAGGTTGCCTGCGGAATGGGGGCCAATGTGACCATGCTGGACATGGATATCGAACGACTCCGGTATCTGTCTGAAATCATGCCGGCCAACTGCACCCCGCTCATGTCATCCCCTGCATTGGTAAGGGAGCTAGTTCAAACGGCCGACATGGTAGTTGGTGCCGTTTTGGTGGCCGGAGCCAAAACTCCCAAGCTGATCACAAAAGAGATGCTGACGACCATGAAAAAAGGTTCCGTTATCGTGGATGTGGCCATTGATCAGGGAGGATGCTTTGAAACTTCAAAGCCCACCACCCATGGTGACCCCATCTATGAGGTTGACGGGGTCATTCATTATTGCGTTGCCAACATGCCGGGAGCCGTGCCCCTGACATCCACCATTGCCCTGACCAATGCAACCCTTCCCTATGCGTTGAAGATCGCCGATAACGGCTGGAAAACGGTCCAGGATGATCCGGGATTTGCCAGGGGAGTTAATTTTGTCGGGGAGAAGCTGGTGTGCAAACCCGTGGCAGACGCCTTCGGTATGGAATACACCCGGCTGGACAGCCTGTTTTAGAAGGGGATTCTCCAGATGGTCTGGGGCAAATAAATAGATTTTGGGGACCTGGCACTGATTGCCGGCCCCGGGCCAAATCAGCAAAGCCCGGTGAATTCACCGGGCTTTGTTTTTGGATGGGTTTGCCTTTGCCAGGACTATTGAATGGGGATATGTGCCCTGAAACTGCTGAGATACCAGGGGGCGGATTTGTACATCAACTGGTTAAGTCCCTTGGTTTCAAAGGAAGTTACGGCAAGCTGAAAGGTGTGGTAATCGATCTCAATATCGGGCCACCCCAGGTATTGCAACCTTTTGTTTGCCTGGGTATGGGACATATCGGGATTGATCAGAAATGCATTGGCCAGACTCCGTATGAACCCGGGAATCAATGAGGCTTCCACTCCGTTTTCCATGAGTTTGTGAATAAGTTTTTGATCAAGCATTTTCATAATATAAGGTCTTTGATTTCGTCAATTTCAACAAGTCTGTTAGGCGATTGTCAGAGGCAGTATTTAGTTGATCTATGGTATTCGAGATCAATAGTCTAGTCAATCCGGATTAAAAACCGTTCAAAAATCTTGCTGTTTGGCATTTCTTTTAAAATGAGTGGTTCCACGATTTTTAATTAAGGTTGCTTTAATAATTTCGCTCGTTTTCTTTAAAATTCTCCATATTTTAATGATTTTGTCATGAATAATTTAAATCTTTGTTCCATGGGAATTTTAAAAATTCCTTTTTTCTCGGCCAAACCAATGCTACTCTGCCTTTGGGAAAATTTAGGCCTGTCCCGGAAATTGCGGCACCGAACCTTTTGTTTTTTGGGCGGGCAAATCCGGGGACAAGAGGCAGGAACAGAAAAAAGACGGAACAGGTTATGGGAAAACAATACTCAAAAACACACCGGGAGGCTCTTCTCAAATTTGCCAGGTCATCCATTGCGGCCAAACTGGGCAGGGCAGGGGAATTGCCCGATGAAAAAATAGCCCATCTTTCCCCGGTTCTTATGGAAGAGAAAAGAGGGGTGTTTGTTACACTGCATAAAAAAGGGAATCTCAGGGGGTGTATCGGGAATATCGAACCGGTAAAAAGCGTCAGGGAAGGCATCCGGGAGAATTCGGAACATGCCGCCTTCCGGGATACCCGGTTTTCCCCCCTTACCCCGGAAGAACTGGATGAAATTGATATCGAGGTGAGCATTCTAACGGACCCGGAGAGGGTCAGGTACAGGGAAGCCCGGGACCTGGTTTCAAAACTGACCCCCAATGTGGACGGGGTCATTCTCAAAAAGGGGCACCAGAGGGCGACCTTTCTTCCCCAGGTCTGGGAACAGCTAGACGATCCGGATGATTTCTTGAGCCATCTATGTGTCAAGGCCGGGTTGAAGGGCGATGAATGGAAAAAAGGGGAGCTTGAGGTATACGTGTATCAGGTGGAGAGTTTTGAAGAGTCAAAAAGATCCTGAAAACAGTGCAATTATAAATAATTTAGAAATACAGGTATAGACATGGCCATTGACCGGGAATTACTGAGGGTGATTTCATCCATAAAAGATTTAGATGAACTGAACCGGTTTTTTAGGGATATCTTTACTCCGGCGGAACTGGACGATATCTCGCTGAGGTGGAAGCTGCTCAAGGATCTTCACCAGGGCATGACCCAGAGGAAGATTTCGGAAAAATACGGGATCAGTCTGTGCAAGATCACCCGGGGATCAAAGGTCCTTAAGCAAAAGGGTTCCGTGGTTCTCAAGGTCCTGGATGCCGGGGAGTAAAATAATCTTCTATAGCCATGGCCTCTGCCCGGAGTTCCGGGCTTTGAATACAAGACGAAGATTATTTTTGGGAAAGATCAAAGAGCTCCAGGGCCAGTTCAGACCAGAGTTCCATATTGAGTTCTTTCAGCGAAGAGGTATCCACCCATTTGAAATCAAAAAGCTCAGGGCCGGGGGTGTACGCTTGGGGTTCCCGGGTGAGTATCCTGAATACGGCGCCCAGGTGAACACTGCCCACATCGGTGAGTTCTTCATTGATAATGCCTGAGAACTGAGGGATATCCCGGTTCGGCCTTTTTTCAAGCTCTTCCGTCAGTTCCCGGATCATGCCGGCCTCTAAAATGTCCTGAAAAGAGTCGATCCGGGAGGAATTGTCCACGGGGTTGATATGGCCACCGATCCCCAGGGACCAAAGGTCATGGAGCCGTTCCTCACTTCCCTGGCGGTTGTAGACCGCGGTCTGGCCAAGGTCCGAGGTCTGGATGACAATATAGGGAATGATCTGTTTCAGGGAATTGTCCTTTTCCGCCTTGGACCGGGCAATGAAATCAAATCCAGCCTGGGTGCACTGGTCAATAAATTTCTTGAACCCTGAAGGGGCAACACTTTTCTTCTCAACCCATGTCCTGGGCAGCCGGTTTCTGGGAATACATAAAACTTTTTCTGAAGCCAAAAGAAATCCTTACATTATAGTGAACAATGACCCGGCTTAATTATCATAATAGGCCTTTCAAAGAAAGGATAAATACTCCATTCTTGCTTTCCCTGATTGGCCTGTGGTATGGGGAAATGAAAAACACAAATCTTAAGGAGCACCATGCTGTATCTGAACAAAGAAAGTATAAGTCAAATTGACCGGTCAATGATCCAGGAAGCGGTCAGGCACGCCTACCACCTTGTTCTGGACAAGGCCTTTAACATGCCGGACAGGATGCATGTGGCAGACAATGAAAATATGCTGCTTTTAATGCCCTGTTTTTCAGAAAAATATTTTGCCACCAAGCTGGTGTCGGTATTTCCCGAAGCAGGGAAACACGGTCTGCCGGCGGTGAACGGGGTTCTGGTACTGTGTGACAATCTTACGGGCCAGCCCCTGGCCTTTATGGACGGGGCGGCGGTCACAGCGGAGAGAACCGGGGCTGTCGGCGGTTTGGGTGTGGACTGCCTTGCTCCGGACAAGGCTGCCACGGCAGGCATTTTCGGGGCAGGGGTCCAGGGCCGAAGCCAGGCCAGGTACCTCTTGCTTAACCGGCCGGTAACAACCCTCTGGGTCCATGACCTCTTTCCCGAGGCTTCCCAGAAAATGGTTAAAGACCTGGAATCTGAATTCCCGGATCTTGAATTCAAAATCGCCCGGGATCCTCTGGAACTGGTCAGGGAATCCCAGATTATCATAGCGGCCACAACCACCAAGAATCCTCTGTTTGAAATTCCAGCGGACAGGGTTTCAGACCTGACAAGGTCAAAGACCTTCGTATCCATCGGATCCTTCCGGCCGGATATGAAGGAATTCCCAGACCCTGTTATTCTCGCCGCCGATACCGTTTACGTGGATACTCCCTTTGCGGCCCAGGAATCCGGTGATATCTGCATTCCTTTGAAAGGAGGGATTATCGGAAAAGAAAAAATTGAAGAATTTGCATCTTTGATGAAGAATCCTGTCCCCAGGGAGGGAAAGACCTATTTTTTCAAATCCGTCGGCATGGCCCTGTTTGACCTGGCAGTTGCCTCGGCAGTCTATGATTTTGCCGTAAAGGAAAGTATCGGCCAGGACCTGTCATGGTAATTTGAAAATCGGGGGAGAGGAAGTGGAGCGGGAAACGGGATTTGAACCCGCGACTTCGACCTTGGCAAGGTCGCACTCTACCACTGAGTTATTCCCGCTCAGCAAAACCGGATCTTTTCTATAGTAAAAACCGATTTTTGTCAAGCGGTTTTGTTGCAGATCTGTCTGTATGAAGGATTGAGGAAATCAGCATGAAAAATGTAATGGTAACGGGGGGAGGCGGTTTTCTGGGAAAGGCCATTGTCCGGGAATTGCTTAAAAGGGATGTCAGGATCACTTCTTTTTCCCGCCAGGCCTACCCCGCCCTTGAGGAAATGGGGGTCAGACAGATCCGGGGAGATCTGGCTGATCCGGCAGCTGTGATTTCCGCCTTCAAGGGGGTGGACACCGTCTTTCATGTGGCTGCCAAACCCGGGATATGGGGTGCCTATGACGACTTTTACCGGGCCAATGTCATGGGGACCCAGAATGTGCTGACCGCATCCAGGAAGAACCGGGTCCGATGTCTGGTCCACACCAGTTCCCCCAGTGTGGTTTTTGACGAGTCGGAAATGGAAAACGTGGACGAGTCTGTTCCCTATCCGGACAGGTACCTGGCTCCCTATCCCGAGACCAAGGCCATTGCCGAAAGAAAGGTGATCCAGGCCGCCCGTGACGGTCAGCCGGTGATCATCCTGCGCCCCCATCTCATCTGGGGACCCGAAGACAATCATCTTGTCCCTGGAATCGTCAGCCGGGCCGGGCGGTTGAAGACAATCGGGAGAAAAGATGACCTGGTGGATACCATCTATGTGGATAATGCGGCCCAGGCCCATATTCTGGCGGCAGATGCCCTCATGGATGATCCATCCCTTTCCGGAAACGTCTACTTTATCAGCCAGGACGAGCCTGTCTCCAAATGGGAGATGGCCAACGCTTTCCTGGATGCTGCCGGGCTTCCCCCCATAAAGGGCCATGTCTCCGCCCGGACAGCCTATGCAGCCGGATGGATTTTTGAGATTCTGTACACGATATTCCGAATTAAAAAGGATCCCCCCATGACCCGGTTCGCGGCCCGGGAACTGGCAACCTCTCACTGGTTCAATATTTCCAGGGCCAAAAAAGATCTGGGATACCGGCCCCAAGTCTCCACCCGGGAGGGACTGGCCAGGCTTAAACTATGGATGCAAGGGGGCTGAAATTCTGGCGGGGCAGGATCGGCAGTCAGGCTTCGGTGGTGATCTTGAAAAAGTCCTTGATATCTTCTTCTTTTCTTTTCAGTTGATCAATGGTTAATCTGAGAATATTTTCAGCGATCCCGATTTTTTTGGAGACGTTTTTTATGGTTACCGGAACCGGATTGCCGCTGTGACCGATTCCGGCCTTCTGGGTCAGGTAATTGGCCAGGTTGATGATCAGGGCCTGATGCCGGTACTGCACCGGGCATGATTCAGGGCTGTGGTGGAACCGGCAGGGGATCATGATGGACTGGGGAAACTGCCACCGTTTCATGAGCAGAGCGGATAAAACGGCATGGTCCAGTTTAAGGATCTCATTCTCCGTGTGGTAAAGGGTTCTTTTGTTCTCTATGGCAGCCTGCCTGACCTGCATATACTCTTTCTTAAAATAAATGGAAAAGATGATTTTACCCATATCGTGGAGAAGTCCGGGGATGAAGATCTTATTGGCAATGGCGGGGTTGGTTCTCATGGCCAGGGCCTTTGATGTGGTCGCCACTCCGATGGCATGGATCCAAAGGGCTTTCATATCCAGACTCATTCCGGATTTGTCTGAAAAGGATGAGAGGATTCCCATGCCCGTGGCAATACCGATGATCTCGTCAAACCCGATTACGGAGATGGCCCTCTTTATGGTGGCCACCCGGGTTTTCTGCGCATAATAGATGGAGTTGGAAAGCTTCAAAAGTTTGGTGGTCATTCCTTGGTCATGGGAGATGAGATCGGCCAGATCTTCGGTGGTAGTCTTTTCACTGGAGGCCGCACTGATGATTTTGTCTATCACAATCGGAAGTGAGGGAATAACACTGTCCCTCTTTTGAATCATTCCCAGGATTTTGGTTTTTACGTCCATTTATTCTTTTGAAGAAAATGTATTGTAACTAATTTTGTCATGGTGGAGGGAATCCTTTCCATGCCCCTTTTTAACCTCATCGGGATATCCCACCGCAATAATTGATTCGATCATAATATGATCGGGAATTTTCAAGGTTTCCTTGATAAAGGCGTCTGCATTTTTTGTCTGATCATGGTCTCGTTTCCGGATCTGGATCCAGCAGGAGCCCAGTTCCAGGGAATGGGCCGCCAGATGGATGAACATGGAGGCGATGGAGCAGTCTTCCACCCAGACATCACTGGCAGAGGCATCGCCGCAGACAACAATGCCCAGGGGGGCGGATTTTAAAAAGGAGGCCCCGTGGGGCTTTGCCCTGGAAAGGGTTTCAAGTAGGTCCGGCCTGTCCACCACGATGAAGCGCCAGGGATTAAAGCTTCTTGAAGAGGGGGAGCGTAAGGCTGCCTCCATGAGCCGGTCTATTTTTTCCTTTTCAACGGGTTTGTCCTTGAACCTGCGGATGCTTCTTCTGGTCTTTATCAAATCAAAAAACATAGGTTTTCCTTTCCCTATCCTGCGTATTTGGGCGTTGTTTTGTATCAGTGAAATCGGTTGATATCAATGGTTCCCCGGTCTCTCATCTCATTGAATTTTTTTCTTAAGAAGGTCTTGAAGCGGTTCCTTGTCACGGGCCAGAGCAGAAAAAGTCCGAATGCATCCGTGATCAGGCCGGGAGTAATGAGAACCAGGCCGGCAATAAATATAATCAGGGCGTCGATGAGTTCTTCTGCAGGCATGATATTGTTCTGAAGGTTCATCCTGACCTTTATCATGGTGTTCATGCCTTCCATGCGGGCCAGCCATGCCCCTGCAAATCCGGTGAAGATCACCAGAAGGATGGTGTTGAAGCCGCCGATGACACTTCCCACCTTGATTAGAAGGTAGAGTTCGACCACGGGTATGATCGTGAAACATAAAAAAAGCCTGAACAGCATAACCTTCTCCCCAAAGAGTTTTTGTATTAGGAAATTATGATGATGAATCAGGGTTTGTCAAGGTAAATCGGCTTTCCCGGCTGTCCGGCTGGTCTTTTCAGGGGCGTATCGGTTTTTTATCGGATGGATTCCGGATTTTTTTCAAGGGGGATGGGATCAAGAAAAACATGGGGGTTCCAGAGTTCGGGATCTGCCTCTTCCCGTACGGACTTGCTTAAGAGGTTGAGAAAGGCATGCCGGGAAATCTCGACTCCCCCCATATTGATCAGATGCTCCGAGGTGACCTGGCAGTCGATAAAGTGAAATCCATGGATTCTCAGATGGTTGGCAAGAGCCACCAGGGCCACTTTAGATGCGTCATTTTCCAGGCTGAACATGGATTCGCCGAAAAAGGCCTTTCCAAGGTGGATGCCGTAGAGTCCCCCGACCAGCCTGTCCCGGGACCAGGCCTCCACAGAGTGGGCAATTCCCAGACGGTGAAGCCGGATATAGGCTTGGATCATCTCCCGAACCAGCCAGGTTCCCTCGTTCTCCTGTCTTCTGGGACGGGCGCAGAACCGGATGGTGGATTCAAAGTCATTGTCCACGGTGATCTGAAAACAATTTTTATTGATGGTCTTTCTCAGGCTCCGGGAAATTTTGATATCCTGGGGGAAAAGCACCAGCCTGGGATCCGGAGACCACCATAAAATGGGTTCGTTTTCCGAAAACCAGGGGAAAATTCCCCTTTTATAGGCAAGGACCAGTCTCTCGGGCGCAAGGTCCCCACCGATACACAGCAGGCCGTCGGATCTTGAAAGCCGGGCCGGCGGGAAATCAATCTGTTCTGAAAGTCTGAAAATAGGCATTCAGCTTTTAAAATTAAAGGTCAGCTGGTCATTTTTCAGGCCAATGGAAAGTCTGCCTCCTTTTTCAAGTCTGCCGAAAAGGATTTCATCGGTGAGCCTATCCTTAATCCTTGTCTGGATGATTCTGGCCAGGGGACGGGCGCCGAATTTGGGATCATACCCCTCTTTGGCCAGAAAAGACCTGGCATTGGCCGAGTAGCTCAGGGATATATTTTTGGTCTTGAGCATGGTTTTCAGCTCTTTCATGTTCTTGTCCACGATCATCTCCATCACCTCTCTGGTGAGGGGATTGAACTGAACAATCCCGTCAAGCCGGTTCCGGAATTCCGGACTGAAGGTTTTTTCAACCGCCTTGAGGCCTTTGCCGTCCAGGGAGGCTGTCTGGGATCCGAATCCGATGCTGTTTGCATCCATCTCCCTGGCCCCGGCATTGGAGGTCATGATGATGACCACGTTCCTGAAGTCGGCGGACTTGCCGTTATTATCGGTGAGGGTGGCATAATCCATGACCTGGAGCAGGATATTGAAAAGATCCATGTGGGCCTTTTCAATTTCGTCCAGAAGCAGGACCGAGTGGGGGTGTTTCCGGATGTTGTCCGTAAGGATTCCGCCCTGGTCAAATCCCACATACCCGGGAGGGGCGCCGATGAGCCTGGAAACCGCATGTTTCTCCATGTACTCGCTCATGTCGAACCGCAGGAACTCAATTCCCATGTGGGCGGCCAACTGCTTGGCCACTTCGGTCTTTCCCACCCCTGTGGGGCCGGAGAACAAAAAGGATCCAATGGGCCGGTCCGGTGCGGCAAGGCCTGCCCTGGACCGTTTAATGGCCGTGGTCAGGGTGGAGATTGCGTCATCCTGGCCGTATATGACCCGGCCCAGCTTCTCCGGAAGGGATTCCAGGTTGGCCTTGTCCGTAGAGGTCACACTGGTCACCGGAACCTTGGCGATCTTTGCCACAATTTTTTCTATGTCCTTGGGGCTGACATTTTTCCGGGTGCCTGCGGCCTTGAGCCTCAGGTAGGCCCCGGTTTCATCGATAACGTCAATGGCCTTGTCCGGAAGGAAGCGGTCATTGATATACTTGTCCGAAAGATAGGCGGCCGCCTCAATGGTCTTGTCCGTATATTTGAGTCCGTGGTGTTCCTCATAGTAGGGCCGAAGTCCTTTGAGAATCAGGGCGGTTTCATCCACGCTGGGCTCTGAAACTTCAATCTTTTCAAACCGTCTTGAAAATGCCCGGTCCTTTTCAAAGTGGTTTTTATACTCTTCGTAGGTGGTGGTGCCGATGCATTTGATATCCCCGGAGGAGAGTGCCGGTTTGAGAATATTGGAGGCATCCATGGAACCGCTGGTGGTGGCCCCGGCCCCCACAACCGTGTGAATTTCGTCAATGATGAGCAGGGCGTTCTCTTTCTGCTCCAGGGCATTGATCACATCCTTGAGCCTCTGTTCAAAATCTCCCCGGTATTTGGTCCCGGCCAGAAGTGTCCCCATATCAAGGGAAAAAAGTTCACAACCGGCCAGCAGATCCGGCACCTGGTCATCGTTGATCTTAAGGGCCAGGCCCTCGGCAATGGCGGTTTTTCCCACCCCGGGGTCCCCCACCAGAATGGGATTGTTTTTCCTTCGCCTGCACAATATCTGCATTACCCTGTCCGTCTCATTGTCCCGGCCGATGAGGGGGTCGATTTTATTGTCCTTGGCCTTTTGCAGCAGGTCCGTGGTAAAGCTTTCCAGGGGGTCTCTTTTCTTTTGGCGCTTGGTTTTTCTGTCATCCATTTTGAACATCTTCTTGGACGGGTCAGGATCAGGTCTGGATTTCTTTTCGATCTCTTCGGAATGGGAGAGCTGCTTTAGGACATCCAGGCGGGTGATACCTTCGGATTCAAGGTAAAACGCAGCATGGGAGTCTTTTTCCTGGAAGATGGATGCCAGGATGTCTCCCAGGTTGACCTCGCTCTTCTCCGCCGACCGGGCGTGGTTGATGGCCCTTTGTATCATGCGCTGGAAACCGATGGTCTGCTGAAGCACGTACTCATCCTTAGAATCGATTCTCGTCAGCTTTTCATCAAAGAATTTTTCCAGTTCCTCTTTTATCTGTTCCGGGCTTCCGCCACATTTTTCAATGGTTTCCGAACCGGTTTCATGGTTAAGGATCGCATAAAGAACGTGTTCCACACATACATATTCATGCCTTCTTTTTTTTGCCTCACGTACGGCAAAACCAAGGGCTGTACTGAGTTCTTTGCTAATCATACCTACTCCTTTTCCATTGTGCTTTTTAAGGGAAATCCTTTGCTGCTGGCCAGATTGTGTACGGTTTCAACTTTGGTCTCTGCGATTTCTCGTGGGTAGATGCCGCAAACTGCCTTTCCCCTATTATGTACATTAAGCATTATTTGGGTTGCTTTTTCAAGTGATTTTCCAAAAACAGTGATTAGAATTTCAACAACAAATTCCATGGTAGTATAATCGTCATTATGAAGGATAACCTTATACATGGGAGGAAGCTGGTTCCTCGATTTTGACGATATAAGTGTTTTGGTTTTTGAATCGGTTGATGCCATGTTCTGCTCCGGATGTTAGGACATGCAGCACTTTTTATATTTTTTACCGCTGCCGCAGGGACAGGGATCATTTCTTTTAATCTTCTGGGAGGACCTTTTCACGGGTTGCTTTACACTGCTGCCGTCGGAATGGGAAAAGGTCAGGTCCTCCTGCTCGTTCTTTTTCATCTCATCCACCTGGGAAGGGGTGGAGATCTGGATCTTAAATAAGATGTCCACCACTTCTTCCTTGATCCGGTCCATGAGACCCTGGAACATCTCAAACCCTTCTTTTTTATAGATCCGCAGAGGATCCTGCTGGGCATATCCCCGGAGCCCGATGCCTTCCTTTAAATGGTCCATGGAAAGCAGGTGTTCCTTCCACCTTGTATCAACGGTCTGAAGGATGATAAAGCGTTCCAGCTGTCTGGCCTGCTCGTCTCCGATAAGAGCCATCTTTTTATTGTACATCTCTCTGGCCGTTTCATACAGATTTTCAGAGAGTTGTTCCGGGGAATCGTTTCGCTGGACCGCGGTCTCAAGATCCGGATCAAAACCGAACAGGGACTTGACAGCCGTCCTAAGGCCCTCCAGATTCCATTCTTTGATCGGGGTTTTATCCTGGGAAAATTCATCCACCAGGTCATAGGCCTTGTCTTCAATCATTTCAAGCACAACGGATTTCAGATCGGTTTCTTCCAAAGCCTGGCGCCGCTGGCGGTAGATGACCTCCCTTTGCTGGTTCATGACATCATCATATTCCAGGAGATGTTTTCGGATCTCAAAGTTATGACCTTCCACCTTAGACTGGGCGTTTTCAATGGCCTTGGAGATGAAGGTGTGTTCAATGTGCTCCCCTTCCTCGATGCCCAGTTTGTCCATGACCGCATGGATCCGGTCCCCGCCGAAGATTCTGAGGAGGTCATCTTCCAGGGAAAGGTAGAACCTTGAGGAACCCGGGTCTCCCTGACGGCCGGACCGGCCCCTGAGCTGATTGTCGATGCGCCTGGACTCATGGCGGGAGGTGCCCAGGATGTGGAGGCCGCCCAATTCCTTTACCCCTTCCCCCAGTTTGATATCCGTGCCCCGGCCGGCCATGTTGGTGGAAATGGTAACCGCCCCTTTCTGACCGGCATTGGCCACGATCTCCGCCTCTGCCTTGTGGTGTTTGGCATTGAGAACGTTGTGACGAACGCCTTTTTTCTTAAGCTTATTGCTCAGGTCCTCGGATACGTCAATGGAGATGGTGCCCACCAAGACGGGCTGGCCTTTTTTATGAAGCTGGATGATCTCCGTTATGGCGGCGTCGTATTTCTCTTTCTGGGTTTTATAGATCAGATCGGGAAAGTCCTTGCGGACCATGGGCTTGTGGGTGGGGATAACCAGGACGTCAAGGTCATAGATCTTTTTGAATTCAGGCGCTTCGGTCTCCGCCGTACCGGTCATGCCGGAAAGCTTGTCATACATCCTGAAGTAGTTCTGGAAGGTGATGGAGGCCAGGGTCTGATTCTCGTTTTCGATCTTGACGTTTTCCTTTGCTTCCAGGGCCTGGTGCAGGCCTTCGCTGTATCTCCGGCCGGTCATGAGGCGGCCCGTGAATTCATCGACAATGACCACCTGGTTGTTTTTGACGATATAATCGGTGTCCTTCTTGAACAGGGTATGGGCCTTTAGGGCCTGATTCAGATGGTGAAGGATTTCAATGTTGGAAGGGTCATAGAGGTTGTCGATCTGGAGCAGTTTCTCTCCCTTGGCAATTCCCTCTTCGGTCAGGGAAACGCTTTTGGACTCTTCGTCCAGGGTATAGTCGGTTTCCTTTTTAAATGCCGGCATGACGGCGTTGACCTGGGTGTAGAAGTGGGTTGATTTTTCAGCAGGGCCCGAGATGATCAGGGGAGTTCTGGCCTCGTCAATGAGAATGGAGTCCACCTCATCCACAATGGCAAAGTTCAGAAATCCCTGGGCCAGGGATTCGCTTTCGAATTTCATGTTGTCCCTGAGATAGTCAAACCCGAACTCATTGTTGGTTCCGTAGGTGATGTCCGACCCATAGGCGGTTTTCCGTTCCTGGTCCGTGATATCATGGAGGACGACCCCCACGGAAAGCCCCAGAAAATTATAGAGCTTTGCCATCCACTCGGAGTCGCGTTTGGCCAGATAGTCATTGACGGTGACGATGTGAACCCCTTTTCCGGACAGGGCGTTCAGATAGGCGGGCAGGGTGGACATCAGGGTTTTTCCCTCACCGGTCTTCATCTCGGCAATGGTCCCCCGGTGAAGGGCGATGCCTCCGATGAGCTGGACATCAAAGTGGCGCATGTCCAGGGTCCGAACAGAGGCTTCCCTGACCAGGGCAAAGGCCTCGGGCAGAAGATCCTCCAGGGTTTCCCCATGTTCCAGGCGACCCTTGAACTCATAGGTTTTACCCGCCATTTCATCATCGGACAGGGCCTGCATTTGAGGTTCAAAGCTGTTTATCTGATCAATAAGAGGCTGGAGGCTTTTCAGGATCCGATCATTGTTTGAGCCGAATACCTTTGTGAAGAATTTGAGTACCATATTAAGAGTTTACCTGACCTTTCTATTTTATCTGTCCCGGCTGCTCCCTGTTTAATCTATTTGTCCGGTGTTCGGCATTGTCCGGGTACGGTTTTTTTTTGCTGTAAAACATATAAGCATTAATTGGAGAAATGAAAACATAAAATTTAAATTTAATAAAACAGAGATGGATTTCAGGGGCAAACCAGCCGGCGCTGACGGTACCCAACCACCGTTGAAAAAGGATTCAGCAATATCATCCAAAAGAAGGAAATGCCTTAAATAAGGATTGGGGAAACTAATTCAGGATATATTTTAAGGGGTTAACCGGAAGGCCGTTGATGATGACTTCGTAGTGGACATGGGGGCCGGTGCTCTGGCCGGTGTTTCCCAAAAGAGCGATCACCTCGCCCCGTTTCACTCTTTGCCCCGGCTTGACCAGAATCTTCTTCAAATGTCCGTATTTGGTCGTTTTGCCGTACCCGTGGTCAAGGATGACCAGGTTGCCGATGTACATTTTCCGGCCTGCGTAGGAGACTCTTCCGTTTGCCGTGGAGATGATCTTGGTTCCTGTTTTATTGGCAATGTCCAGTCCGGAGTGAAAGGAGCGCTGGCCTGTAAACGGGGATTTTCTGTATCCAAATTTAGAGGTGATCCAGCCGTCAACCGGCCGGATGGAAGGGGTAGACGCCAAAAGGTTCTTTTTCTTTTCAAGCTGGGAAATCAGGCTGTTGAAGTCTGTTTTCTGATGCTTTGCCGCAAGGATGGTCTGGTTGACCTGGGTGTGCATTTCCCGCAGGAGGCTGTTGTGCTTTGCCTCCAGAGGAAGATCCGGATCCAGGTCGTTGAGGGGGATGCCGCCGATACCGATGAGACCGCTCTGGTCCCCTTTCTTCTGGATGTCGGCGATGAGTCTGACCCTGTCTTCCAGTTCGGACAGGACCGTCACCTGGTTTTTAAGGGAGTCAATGCTTTTGGCGAAACTCTGAATCTGCATGCGCTGGCTTTGAATCTCCGCTTCCCTGGCCTCGAGATTTTCGGCAAGGGATGCATTGTCGTAAGCCGCGCCTTTTAGCTGGTAATAATCATATCCCACCCATGAAAGCATGGGGAGACAACCCAGGACAATGAGGCTTAAAAACCATAAAAGATATGCAGGAAGGGAAATCTCTTTGATATCCGAGCTGGTGCCTGAATGAAACCATATTTTGATCCGTTTGCTCATTGTCCTTTCTCTTTAGTTATATATTGAGTTTATGTCAAGCATAATCTTACCTGATTCCGCAGGTAAAGTCTATCATTAAAGCCTTTTCCGGGCCGGGCCCAAGATTTAAAAGCAAAGTCTTGGACAATGGGGTAAACATACTTTACACAATAGCAAAACAACAGCAAAAACTGTTCCACAGGAATATAAGAACCATCGGCAGGAGTAGGGCCGGAATTTACTTTTGAATGAAAAATAAGCTGTCCAGGCCTGTGTTGACCGCTCACCATATGCTGTGGATATTTCGTCATATTTTTTTTGCATCATCATTGAAACGGTTAAAACAACAGACCCAACGGCAAAATTTGGGGATACTTCTGCCGCAGGATGTCATGAAATTGACAACCCTGTCCGTTTTTCATAATTTTTCCTGTCAAGGAGAACAGCCGCACTCCCGGGAAAGGGCTCCCGGATCGGCAGGGGCTAATGAAGAATCTGGCTTAAGAAGAGTTTTGTCCGTTCGCTCTGGGGGTTGTTAAAAAATGCCTGGGGTTCGTTTCCTTCGATGATCTCCCCTTCGTCCATGAAAAGGACCCTGTGGGCAACGCTTTTGGCAAACCCCATTTCATGGGTAACCACGATCATGGTCATCCCGTCCCGGGCCAGATTGATCATGACCTCCAGCACCTCTTTTACCATTTCCGGATCCAGGGCAGATGTGGGTTCGTCAAAGAGCATAATATTGGGTTTCATGCAGAGACTCCTGGCAATGGCCACCCTCTGCTGCTGCCCCCCGGAAAGTTGACCGGGGAATTTTTGTGCCTGTTCCGCAATCTGTACCTTTTCAAGGTAATACATGGCGGTTTCTTCGGCCTCTTTCTTGGGCACCTTTCTGACCCAGATGGGGCCTATGGTAAGGTTCTCAACAATGGTGAGATGGGGAAACAGATTAAAGTGCTGGAAAACCATTCCCACTTCGGACCGGACCTTTTCAATATTTTTCAAATCCTTTGTCAGCTCGATTCCGTCAACGATGATCTGTCCTTTTTGATGCTCTTCAAGCCTGTTGATACATCGGATGAGCGTGGATTTCCCCGAACCGGACGGGCCGCAGACCACAATTCTTTCGCTTTTTTTAACCTCCAGGTTAATGTCGTTTAAAACGTGGAAATCCCCGTACCACTTATGCATGTTGGAGATTTTAATGATGGTTTCCTGGTTCGAAACATCTACGGTATTGGTTTTTTCCTGGTTCATAACTCGTCGCTCAAAAAAATTTTGGTTTATTTACAATATTCATAACCCGGTATCCAGTTCCCTTTCCAGTTTCCGGCTGTAGTTGGACATGAAAAAACAGCACAAAAAGTAGATCAGGGCAATAAAAAGGTAGGCCTCTGCTGAAAATCCCATCCATTTGGGTTCGGACAATGTGGTCTGGGTAGTTTTCAGTAAATCGTATAATCCGATAATGACAACCAGGGAGGTGTCCTTAAAAGCCGATATCAGAATGCTGACAGAAGGCGGAATTACAATTTTTAATGCCTGGGGTAAAATGATCAGTCTCATGGTCTGGGAGTAATTTAGGCCGATGGAGTCAGCCGCTTCAAACTGCCCCTTGTTCATCCCCTGGAGCCCCCCCCGGACCACTTCGGCAATATAGGCGGCGGTAAAGATGATGATGGCCACCTGGGCCCGCAAAATCCCATTTATGGTGACCCCTTCGGGAAGAAACAGGGGAAAGACAACCGAAGACATGAACAATAGACTGATCAGGGGAACCCCCCGGATTAATTCAATGTAAAACACGCTAAAGGTTTTGATTACGGGCATTTTGGACTGCCGTCCCAGGGCCAGGATCACGCCCAGGGGATAGGCTGCGGTCAGGCCGAAAACCGAGAGCAGCAGCGTCAGGATCAGTCCGCCCCAGGTTTCAATTTCGACATGCTCCAGGCCGAAAATCCCCCCCCTGAGCAGGATACCCATCACAAAAAGAGAGATAATCCAGGCATACCCAAGATAGGCATTCCAATATTTCCGGTTCCGGCTGATAAAGAGGAGGGAGATCAATAAGGCGATGGCGCTTACAGGACGCCAGAGAATATGCTGGGGATAGAACCCGAACAGGATGATCTTGTAGTTGCTTGTGATAATGGACCAGCACGCGCCCGTGGCCTCCCTGCAGTTGGCGTCCGGATGCCAGCAGGCGTCCAGAAAGGCCCATTTGATAAAGGGAATCATTGTAAACCACAGGCCAGAGCCAATGACAAGGGTTAAAGCCGTGTTTAAGGGGGAGCTGAACAGGTTTTGTTTCATCCATCCCAGAACCCCCACACTGGCAATGGGGGGCTTGACGGTTTCTTTGCCCTTTTTTCCGGTTTCCGTGCCCATAAGATCCTGTTCCATATCCGTTATCTTTCCACCAGGGCCATTTTTTTATTGTACCAGTTCATGAAGGCGGAAGTGGATAAACTGAAGATGAGATATACGATCATGATTAATAAAACCCCCTCAATGGCCTGTCCGGTCTGGTTGATGGCTGTTCCTGCCACGGAAACGAAGTCCGGGTACCCGATGGCCACGGCCAGGGAGCTGTTTTTCGTCAGATTCAGCATCTGACTGGTCAGGGGCGGAATAATCACCCGGAGAGCCTGGGGAAGAATGATCAGGTTCAGCACCTGTCCGGGTCTCAGCCCGATGGCCATTGCCGCCTCGGTCTGACCCTTGGATACGGACTGAATGCCGGCACGGACCACCTCGGCCACAAAGGCGGCTGTATACAGGACAAGGCCCAGGAGCAGGGCAGTGAACTCAGGACTGACCGAGATTCCCCCTTTAAAATTAAACCCTTTTAAAACAGGGAGGTCCATTTCTGTGGGGGCGCCGCCGATCACCCAGCAGGCCAGGGGCAGTCCCAGAAGCAGGGCCACCGAGGTCCAGAAAACTGGAAATGGCTTGCCCGTGGAGTATTGTCTTTTTTGGGCCCATTTTTTGAGCAGAAAAATCAGAACAAGGGCGACCATCAGGGCAGCGGCAACATACTTGTATACAGGATGGGCCTCGGGGATGCCGAAGATAAGTCCCCGATTGCACAGAAACAGACCGCGAAAAGGGCTTACGGCTTGTCTGGGCGAGGGGAGCATCTCGTAAAAAAAAGCATACCAGAAAAAAAGCTGAAGCAGGACCGGGATGTCCTGGAACAGCTCAATATAGAATGCCGCACACTTATTGATCAGCCAGTTCTTTGACAGTCTTGCCACCCCGATAAAAGTCCCCAGAATCACCGTCAGGATGATCCCGATAAAGGATACCATCAGAGTATTTAAAAAGCCCACGGCAAGGGCCCGGGCATACCGGTCCGCCGCAGAATACTCGATCAGGGATTCCCCGATCTCAAAGGCGGCTTCATTGTTCAGGAATCCGAATCCCGTGGCAATGGACTGTTTTTCAAGGTTGGTCATGGTATTGGAAATCAGATACCATGCCACAAATGCAAAGAACAGGGCCGCTCCGACCTGGTAAAGCAGGGATCTCTTGTCCGGATCATACCAGAAGGAAATCGTTTCGGAAGTATGGGGTGATTGGGTCATTATATGATTTCAAAGATTGAAAAGAGCAGGGCGCAAAGCCGATTGCACCCTGCTCTTTTCATGGGTTGGATTTATTTGAACGGGGGAGAGTACATCAGTCCGCCATTGGTCCAGAGTGCGTTGAGCCCTCTTTCTATGCCCAACTGGGTGTTGACGCCGACGTTTCTTTCGAAAACCTCGCCGTAATTGCCCACCATTTTGATGATGTTATATGCAAATTTTTCATCCAGGCCCAGGGCTTTGCCGTTGCCGGGAGTGACGCCCAGAAACCTTTTGATTTTTGGATTGTCGCTCTTGAGCATTTGATCGACATTTTTGGAGGTAATGCCCAGTTCTTCGGCATTGATCAGAGCCAGAACCGTGTAGTTGACAATATCTTTCCACTGGTTGTCTCCGTGCCTGACGGCAGGGGCCAGAGGCTCCTTTGAGATGATGTCGGGAAGGATCATGTAATCACCGGGATTGGGTGCCACGGCCCGGGTCCCGGCAAGCTGGGACGCATCAGAGGTCAGGCAGTCGCACCGGCCGGCGAAAAAGGCCTTGGCCAGTTCTGCCGTATTCTCAATGACCACCGGATTCATCTTCATTCCGTTGGACCTGAAGTAATCGGCAACGTTGAGTTCCGTGGTGGTCCCGGGAAGAACGCATACGGTGGCTCCGTCCAGCTCCTTGGCGCTTTTGACGCCTAGTTTTTTGGGAATGAGAAATCCCTGGCCGTCGTAATAGTTGACCTGGGCAAAATCAAGACCAAGGGCGGTATCCCGGCTCAGGGTCTGGGTGCAGTTTCTAAATAAAACGTCGATTTCGCCGGACTGAAGGGCGGTAAATCTGGTCTTGGCGGTCAAGGGGGTGAATTTTAATTTATCCGGACTTCCGAATACGGCAGCGGAGACCGCCCGGGCACAGTCCACATCCAGGCCCTTCCAGACACCCTTTTCATCTGCCTTGCCAAAACCGAAGAGGCTTCCGTTTACGCCGACCTGGATAAATCCCTTGGCTTTGACATCCTCCAGAGTTCCTGCCACGGCAAAAGTTGACATTGCAAGAACAATCATGCAAACTGCTGAAATTTTTAACAACTTCATAGGTAATCCCCTCCATTTCCTTGAATTAAGTGATTGCGGTACTTCCAACGAATTGTTTGTTTTTATAACATGATATTTAAAACCTCTGTCACTATTAGCACAACAGGAAAATTTATCAAGCTCTTTCTGGAAATAAAGCAAGGGTTTTCGCCTGCAGATCCGAAGATGCAACAACAGGATTTGGTTAGAATAATGTAAAACTTTTATCAAAGCGTTGAATATTTTTTCAAATCAGGCTTAAGTCCTTTTATGTGCGCATGTTCAAAAATTTTCCGGGAGCCCGTAAACACCATCACCCACATGGCAGGAGCCCTGGGGTCAGTGGCCGCCCTTACCCTGATGATCGTGTTTGCGGCCTTCCGGGCCGATGCCTGGCATATCGTCTCCTTTTCCATATTCGGGTCTAGCCTGATCCTGATGTATACGGCAAGTTTTCTCTATCATGGGCTGAGGATTTCCGATAAAGGCCTGGGGATCCTTCGCCGGATCGACCATATCATGATTTTCATGGTCATTGCCGGATCCTATACTCCCCTCTGCCTGGTCCCCTTGCGGGGTCCCTGGGGCTGGAGCCTTTTCGGAACCGTATGGGGGATCGCCCTGGCCGGTATCGTCCTTAAGATCTGCTGCATGAACGTGCCCAGGTGGATCTCCACCCTGATCTACCTCACCATGGGATGGCTGTGCGTCATTGCCGTTTTTCCCCTGGTCCGGACCCTTGAGCCCGGCGGCCTGGCCTGGCTGGCGGCAGGGGGCCTGTTCTACTCCGGGGGGGCCCTGGTCTATGCCCTGAAAAAACCAAATCTTTTCAGGGGCCTGTTTGGGTTCCATGAAATCTGGCACCTGTTCGTTCTTCTGGGCAGTGCCTGCCATTTCTGGCTGGCGTTCCGGTATCTCATGTATGTGGCTTAGCCAAAAGTCAAAAGGCCAAAGCTGAAAGCCTTATTCGCTTTAACTGTCCGGATTATCAAATCCCTACGATGTATTCATTTGATTCTTATTTCATTGACTGGCAATTTGTTTTTCCATACTTATCTTGGAATGAGGATTGATTGAATATCTTTGTCAAAGGAGTAAAAATGAGGATTACCCGGGTCGAAAAGATCACCGATCTCAAACACTTAAATCTTTTCTCCATGGAATACCGGGACAGAAAGGAGCAGGAAAAAACCTGGGTTTATGCGTCCCGAAAAAAGATTGCTCCGGACCCGGACAGAGCCGATGCAGTGGTGGTGGTGCCCTTCCATGTCCGGGAAGAAAAGCTGGTGGTCATAAAGGAGTTCCGGGTGGTCCTGGGCGGTTATCAGTACGGGTTCCCGGCAGGGCTGGTGGACCCGGGAGAGGACCTTATCCAGGCCGGAAAAAGAGAGCTGTTTGAAGAGACCGGACTGAAACTGACCCGGGTCCTGGGGAAGAGCCCTCCGGTATATTCTTCGTCGGGAATGACCGATGAATCGGTAAGCCTGATCCATGCTGAATGCGAGGGCGCACCGAGTTCCAGGTTCAATGAAGATTCTGAAGATATCGAGGTAATGATGCTGTCCAGGGAGGAAGCCGGAAGCCTGATAAAAGAGCCCGGCCTGAAGTTTGATGTGAAAACCTGGATCATCTTGAATACCTATGCGTCAAAGGGAATATTATAACTCATAAGGAAGAATGGGAAATTTACCCATAAGGACTTGTTTTGTTTTCAAATTTTTTATATTTTCTCATCGCCCTGGTGATCTACACCTCTTCCGAACTTTTTGACGGGCCCGACAGGGTGAATCCCATGGGGCTGGTCTACAGCCTGGCCCTGGTTCTGGCGTTTGCCCTGGTTTGCCGGTTTTCTTTCCAGCGTCTTGAAAAAAGGGCTGCCGGGATCGGCCCAGCCGGCCTGGACCATCGCATCAACATCCTCATGTCCAGGCTCTCCATTACCGCCCTGGCCATGTTTGCCCTGAATATCTATGTATTTAGGTTGAATCTTCTTGTCTTGGATCTGTCCCTGTTCAAAACGATTCCCACCCTGGCCGCGGTTCTTTTTCTGGGGCTGTTTCTTTTTTATCTCGTGATGATCTGGAATTGGGCCTACGGGGTACAAAGAGGCTTTTTTTCAGGAGGCGTGACCAAAAGGGAATTTATCCGTTCCAATATATCCTTCTGCCTTCCCGCATTGCTGCCCTGGTTCTGTCTCTCTTTATTCGCAGACATGATCCGGTTTCTTCCCTTTCAGGCAGTAAAGGATTCTCTGAATACCACGGCCGGGGAGATCGGCTATATTCTGGTGTTTCTGATCGTCGTGTCCGTGTTCGGACCGGTGTTGATCCAAAGGCTGTGGAACTGCTCTCCCCTGGAATCCGGGCTTTCACGGGATCTCATCGAGAGAGTCTGCCGAAAGGCCGGACTCAAATATGCAGACATCCTTAAATGGGAGCTTTTCGGAGGGACCATGATCACAGCCGGGGTCATGGGCCTGGTGGGCAGATTCAGATACATCCTGGTGACTCCGGCCCTGCTCAACTCCCTGGAAGAGGAAGAGATCGAATCTGTGATCCTCCACGAAATCGGACATGTCCAGAGGCATCACATGCTATTTTATCTGATGTTTTTTGCCGGATTTATTGCCTGTAATTTTGTCTTTTTTGAACCGGTTATGCTGCTTCTTTATTTGGCAGGCCCCCTGTATGATGGATTTGCTTTACTGGGGGTGGAAAAGGGGAATGCCCATGCCTTGATGATCACCGCTTTTCTGATTTTCTGTTTTGTCCTCTATTTCAGGTTCGGTTTCGGTTTTTTTATGAGAAACTTTGAACGCCAGGCCGATATCCACGTCTACAGATTCAAACCCGACGCATCAGCCATGATTTCAACCTTTAAGAAAATCGCATTTTTAAGCGGTCAGTCCATGGATAAACCCAATTGGCATCACTTCAGCATCGGTCAGAGGATCCGGTTTCTGGAGAAGTGCCAGACTGAGCCTGAACGGGTGGGGCTTCACCATAACCGGGTGAAAAAACTGATCCTGGGATATCTTGGGCTGGTGTTCCTGGTTTTCTTTGCCGGATACAGCATCAATTACGGGTTTGCCAGGGAAGGATTTTCACAGTTTATCACCCAGCAAGTCCTGTTCCAGGAGCTGAAAGTAGATCCGGATAATTCAGATCTTTACGTATTTGTGGGGGATTACCACTATGATAAAAAAGCCTATGAAAAGGCTGTGGAAGCCTATGAAAATGTAATCCGGATAGACCGGGAAAATATCCACGCATTGAACAATCTTGCCTGGCTCCTGGCCACCTGTCCGGACAGGAAATTCAGAAATTATGAACAGGCCCTTGACCTGGCGTCCAGGGCGTTGGCCCTCAAGAAAGAGGCCTTTATCCTGGATACCTATGCAGAGGCTCTGTTTGTGAACAACCGGGTTGACGAAGCCATCCTGGCTGCCAAAGAGGCCCTTGCCATCAGCGACTCGAAAAAATCCTATTATCAGGAGCAGGTAGAGCGGTTTGAGGGGCTCCAGGCAGCCATGTGACGTTTTATAGCCCGATGGGGATAAAGGCCGTGGTGGCAGCCGTATGGACAACCTTAGTGATCAACCGGCCGGACTGGGACGAGACAATGAGGGCCATGGTGTCCTGGAGGGAGATAAGTTTCCCAAAGAGGCGTTCAAAGCTCAGGTTCTTAACAGGCCCGTCGATTTGGTTGGTTTCCAGAACCAGTCTGCCGTCGGGCAGGATCCTGTTTTTAATCCGCCATACAAAGATCTCAATATTCCGGGCGCTGTTGTAAAGGCTCTGCTCATCCAGAAAGTCAACCATATAGAGTTCGCATCTGCCGGAATAGGACTTGAAAATCATGGTATAGAGGCCGTACATCATGGCAAAGATCCGGTCCCCGGGGTAGTCCGGTTCAAATCCAAGCAGGATGGCGTCGATGCTCTCCTTCCGGTCAAGTTCTGAAGATTCCGCCCCGGGCGGGCACTGGAATATCCTCCGGACCTGGGCGTCAACGCTTGCCCCGGGGGTTTTCTTCAGCTCGGCCGGGTTCATCTTATACAGCTTTCGGGTGAGGGATTCCAATAGGGCGGTGGCCTCCTTGATATGGACGTCCGCCACCACGTCTATGTCGGCCTTTGCCAGATTTTGGATCCGGAACCGGGAATCTGTCCCGCATCCGCCCAGGAGCAGGGCCGGCAAAAGGAGCAGGAGGAGGGCGGTTCTTATTTGTTTCCGGATTTTAACTCTTGGATCCCCTGGTGCATGGTTTTGACGGCCAGCTGGATACAATGATGCTTTTTTTCCGGAATGTTTTCAAGGGCTTGAAAGACATCGCCGTCATTTACCCCAAGGGCATGGTCAAGGCTTTGCCCCTTTACCAGGTCCACTGCGGCCATGGCAGCGGAAATGGCCCCTGCGCAGCCGGTGATTTCATATCGGACATCTTCAATGATTTCATTGTCGTCCACCTTGAGGTAGATCTTCATTATATCACCGCAGGAACCGATCTTTTCCGACACCTGACTTGCATTCTCTATGTGCCCCATATATTTTTTTTCAAGAAAATAGTCGATGGCAGGTGCTCCGTATCCGGCATCGGCAAGCATTTTTCGTTCAGATTCCCTGGATGTGATTTCAGTGACCACTTGTTCTTCCTTTTGTTTTAGCGCTCTTGGTTATCTCAATCTTTTACCGGATTCTGGGGCAAAAGATCTGCTTTAAAAACGTATCGCTTCTTAAAATAATAGATATCTTTTTTATGTCAAGCGAAATGGTGTCAATCTGATATAAAATAGCGGTGACCAGGAAAATTTCCTTGACAGGATTTTAAAAATAAAGTCATTAATGTATCATAATACAAATCAGCAGATCCTTTTCCCGAGGGCATTTATGGAACCAGGTCAATACCCCTTTCCGGAACCGAATGGTTCAAGACCGATAAAATCCAGAATAGTGCGTCTAAAGCTCATTGACGGAACCTTAGTCAGCGGTCAGGTCAATATCAATCAGGAATACGGGTATGACCGGCTTTCAGATCTGCTGTCCAGCCGGAAAGAATCCTTTCTGGTCCTGTTTAAGGTGGCGGTTTACGATGAAAAATCCGGAAGTCCCGTAAAACACGAGACCCTTTTTATCAATAAAAGGCAGATTATCTGGGCGGAACCGGATGATCAAAAATAAAACTTGTGATTTAAGAGCGTTATGGTATGCTTGGAAAATCAGGAATACCGACTTAGGTCTTGCAGATCAATTTTCATTACGCATGGTTGTTAGCATTATATTGTATATTCACCTTGGCAGAAAGAAAAGGAGATCCCGCTATGAAAGAGTTGATCGAGTACATTGCTCAGGCACTGGTTGACAATCCCCAGGAGGTTGACGTGCAGGAAATCAAGGCCCAGCAGACCCTGGTTCTTGAGCTAAGGGTGGCAAAAGAGGATCTGGGAAAAGTCATCGGGAAAAAAGGCAGGACAGCCCAGGCCATGCGGACCATTCTATCCTGTGCCTCAGCCAAAGAGCAAAAAAGGGTGATTCTTGAAATCGTTGAATGATTTGAATTCAAGGTTTTCGAAACCAATCCAATAACCGGTATTTTTTAATATATTACCCGGGTGGACTCTGCATCAAACAGATGCATTTCATTCAGATTGAGTGAGAGTTTCAGCGGGTCTCCCGGGGATACAATTCGTCTTCCTTCGCATTTCGACAAAAATTTTATTCCCTGAATCGTCACATGGAGGTGGGTCTCGTTTCCCAGGGGCTCGACCACCAGGACTTCAGCCTCAATATGCCAGGATCGTTCCGACGAATCTTCCTCCTGGGCAGGAACGATCTCTTCGGCCCGGATTCCCATGATCACTTCCCTGCCCAATGTCAGTTCCGTGCCGGGTTTCTCCGGGATGGGGATGGTCAGGCCGGAATCAAACTCCAGGTGAAGTCTGCCGGGCCGGCCCATGATTTTTGCCTCTAGCAGATTCATGGGAGGGGTCCCGATAAATCCGGCTACAAAGGTGTTGGCCGGGTGGGCGAAAAGTTCCAGGGGCGATCCCACCTGCTCAATGATCCCGTCCTTTAAAACAACGATCCGGTCGGCCAGGGTCATGGCCTCCACCTGGTCATGGGTGACGTAGATGATCGTGGAGTCCACCCGCCGGTGGAGCAGTTTGATTTCCGCCCGCATCTGAATCCTGAGCTTGGCGTCCAGGTTAGACAGAGGTTCGTCAAACAGGAAAATGGAAGGTTTCCGGACCATGGCCCGTCCCATGGCTACCCTCTGGCGCTGCCCCCCGGACAATTCGTGGGGTTTTCGTAGAAGAAGATCTTCCAGTCCCAGGATGGTTGCGGTTTCCTCCACCCTCTGCTGGATTTCCTGTTTCGGCGTCTTTGACAGTTTTAATCCAAAGGACATATTGTCCAGGACATTCATATGGGGGTAAAGGGCGTAGTTCTGAAACACCATGGCAAGTCCCCTGTCCTTGGGGGCAATGTCATTGACCACCTGCCCATTGATACTGATGGTCCCGGAAGATATTTCCTCCAGCCCGGCCACCATTCTGAGCAGGGTGGACTTGCCGCACCCGGAGGGTCCGACCAGAACCAGAAATTCCTTGTCCTTCACATCCAGATTGACACTGTGGATAACTTCGGTTTTGCCATATTTTTTGATTACATTCTCAAATTTGAGTTCTGCCATCTCATTCCTTTGGTTTAAGATTGGGTAATCAGAATTTTGGGTTGTTCAGAGGTTATAAACAAAATTTGACACGATTGAAATATTTTTTTTAAAACTCAATTTAACCTTGACTCCCCAAGTCAATCCGACTAAAAATCAAGAATCTGGAGTAAATTTCAGTTGCGAAACAATGACCATTGATCGATCCACAGTAAATTTTGTCAAGGAGGGAATCAAAATGAAAGCGTCCAGGTTTTTAGTGTTATTGATCGTTGTTATCGGTCTGGCATTCCCAATGTCAGCCTTTGCAAAGCCGATTACCATTAACTGGTGGCATGCCATGAGAAGCGCCAGGGGGGAAGTGGCCGCAAAAATGATTGCGGATTTCAACGCGTCCCAGTCGGATTACAGGGTCGTGGGAACCTTTAAGGGAAATTACGATGAAACCATGAATGCCGGCGTGGCCGCTTTCCGGGCCAAAAAACAGCCCCACATTCTCCAGGTGTTTGAAGTGGGAACCCAGACCATGATGCTGTCCGGAGCCATATATCCTGTGTTTGAGCTCATGAAGGATGCCGGGATAGATGTGGACTGGTCCAATTATCTCCAGGCAGTCCTGTCCTATTACATGAACGCCGACGGCAACCTCATGTCCATGCCGTTCAACTCCTCAACCCCTATCATGTACTATAACGTGGATATGTTTAAAAAGGCCGGGATTGAACCCCTTTCCAAATCCGAGCCCATTACCTGGGACGAACTGGGCAGGATCACCAAAATCATCGTGGATAAGGGCATTGCCCCGGCCGGTATGGTGACGGCATGGCAGTCATGGGTCCAGATTGAAAACTATTCGGCCATTCACAACCTGCCCTTTGCCAGCAAGTCCAACGGCTATGAAGGTCTGGACTGTGAGCTGGAGATCAACAATCCCAAGGTTGTCAATCATATTACAAGACTCAAATCCTGGGCCGATGACAAACGGTTCATGTACGGGGGACAAAAATACCAGGGCCCGAAATCCGAGTTCATCGCCCAGAATGCAGCCGTATACATGGATTCCATTTCCGGCATCGCCAAACTCAAAAAAGCGGTCAAGGATTTTACCTGGGATACCGCCCCCCTTCCCGTGGAAGCCTGGATGAAAAAACCCCAGAACTCCATTATCGGCGGGGCATCCCTCTGGGTTCTCCAGGGGCATTCCAAGGAGGAGTACAAGGGTGTGGCCAAATTTCTCGAATTCCTGGCAACCAATGAGATGCAGGAATACTGGCATAAGGAAACCGGGTATTTCCCCATTACCCTCAATGCCTATAACTCCTTGAAAGAAAAAGGGTATTTTGATGCCAATCCCTTCCAGGAAGTGGGTATCAACCAGCTGAACCGGGCCATTCCCACCAAGATCTCCCGGGGTCTGCGTCTGGGATACTTTGTCCAGATCCGGAACATCATCAACGAGGAGCTTGAGCTGGTCTGGAACGGATCAAAATCTCCCCAGAAAGCCCTGGATGATGCTGTATCCAGGAGCAATGCCCAGTTAAGGGCCTTTGAGAAAACTTATCAATAAACCCATGTAAAGAAAGGGCGCCGGGAGGTTTGTTCCCGGTGCCCGGTTTCAACTATGATCAAGCGCGCCCATTTTAAATCCAGAACCCTGCCCTATATCCTGATCCTTCCCCAGTTGGTGGTGACCCTGACCTTTTTTTACTGGCCGGCCATCCAGGGAATCATCCAGTCTTTTCTCCTGAGTGATCCCTTTGGCAGACAGTCCAAATTTGTCTGGTTCTACAATTATCTGGAGCTGTTCAAGGACCCCCTTTATCTGAAATCCATCGGCATCACCATCGTATTCAGCATTGCCACGGCCGCGGTATCCATTTCCTTGGGCCTGCTGATCGCCTCCATGGCCAATCGGGCGCTTAAGGCCAAGGCCCTGGTCAGGACCCTGCTGATCTGGCCCTATGCCGTAGCCCCGGCCATTTCCGGGATTATGTGGCTGTTCTTGCTCCACCCCTCTTACGGGGTGGTGGCCCTGGCGATCAAAAAATGGCTGGGAGTCGACTGGAACCCGGTACTCAACGGGACCGACGCCATGATTATGATCGTCATGGCCAGTGCCTGGAAAGAGGTTTCCTATAATTTCGTATTTTTCATGGCCGGTATGCAGGCCGTGCCCAAATCCCTGATTGAGGCCTCGGCCATTGACGGGGCAGGGCCCTTCAGGAGATTCTGGACCATTACCATGCCCCTGCTGGCCCCGACCTTTTTCTTTTTATCGGTCATGAATATCATCTACTCGTTTTTTGAGACATTCGGCATCATCCACACCGTCACCCAGGGAGGGCCGGGCGGGTCCACAAATATCCTGGTGTACAAGGTCTACCAGGACGGATTCGTGGGCCTCAACCTGGGCTCTTCCTCGGCCCAGTCCGTGGTGCTCATGTCCCTGATCATATTCATCACCTTCATGCAGTTCAGATTTGTTGAAAAGAAAGTCCATTACAGCGGATAAACCATGGTAGAAAAAACACCCATACTCGATACACTGACCTATGCCTTTCTGATGCTGGGAATTTTCATCGTCGGATTTCCCATTATCTACAGCCTTATTGCCGCCACCCAGCCCCTTTCCGAAGTGTCCAAGGTGCCCATGCCTCTGATTCCCGGAGACCAGTTCTGGGTGAATATGAGGGAAGCCTGGAGCCGGGGAAATCTGGGAACCCAGATATTCAACTCCTTTGTCATGGCCTCGGGCATCACCCTGGGAAAGATCGCTGTTTCCATGATCGGGGCCTTTTCCATTGTTTATTTTGACTACAGGTTCCGCAAGATCGCCTTTGCCTCTGTGTTCTGTACCCTGATGCTGCCTGTGGAAGTCAGGATCCTGCCCACCTACGAGGTGGCGGCCAATGTCCTAAGCCCTCTCCAGCCGGTATGGGATTTTCTGCATATGGACGGTCTTATTTCCTGGTTTGCCGGCCACGGCCACGATATGAGCATCACTCTGGACTGGAGCCTGCTGGACTCCTATACCGGACTGATCCTGCCCCTGGTGGCCTCTGCCACCTGCACCTTTTTGTTCCGTCAATTCTTCCTGACCGTTCCCGAGGAGTTGTGCGAGGCAGCCAAGATAGACGGTGCAACGCCCATGACCTTTTTCAGGAAGATCCTGTTTCCCTTGTCCAAGACCAATATTGCGGCCCTGGTGGTCATCGAATTTGTCTACGGGTACAACCAGTACCTGTGGCCCCTGCTGGTCACCACCAATCCCAAGATGACCACAGCCGTCATCGGGCTCCAGAACCTTATCCCCCAGGCCGACGATCTTCCCGAGTGGAACATTGCCCTGGGCGCTGCCGTCCTGGTCATGCTGCCGCCCATTCTGGTGGTGCTCTTCATGCAGAGGTGGTTTGTCAAAGGATTGATCGAAAAAGAGAAATAAGCTTAGAGCCTGGCCCGGATAATCTCTGCCAGATCTCTGTCAGACAAGGGGACGGGATTGTTTTTGAGTCCGGTTGATTTGACGATGGATTCAATATCAGATGTCTGCACACCGAATTCGCCGAGTCTGGGAATTTCAAGTTTTCCTGTCCAATCCTCCAGAATGCGGATCAATACCCCGGCTCCCTTGGCAGGGTCTTCCGGTAAACCGGAATCTTCAGATCCCTGGATCAATGACCCGGCCCGGGCATATTTGAGAAGACCCGGGATTTCATTCCTGCGGATCAGAACATCGATGTTCTTCCGGGTGGTTTGAGCCACCAGGGTACCGCAGACCACGCCATGGGGGATGTCAAACCTTCCCCCCAGGACCGAGGCAAATCCGTGAACCACCCCAAGGCCTGCATTTGCCAGGACCAGGCCCGAAACATAGGATGCATAGCTTAGATTTGTCCGGACTTTGATATCGCCCGGAGTCTCCAGGACCGCCCGGACCAGGGAGTCGCCCAGATGCTCCAGTCCCGAGGCGGCAAGGGCGTCGGTCATGGGGCCGGCCTTTGTGGAGACAAAGGCCTCCAGAAGCTGGGTCAGCGCGTCCATGCCGCAGGCAGACGTAATCCGGGCAGGACAGTCCAGGGTCAGCTCCGGATCCACCAGGGCAATGTCCGGGATGAAATGGTCATGGCGGAGGGATTTTTTGTATCCTTCAGGCCCCACCTGGCTGAGCACTGCGTTTTTGGTGGCCTCGCTGCCGGTTCCGGAAGTGGTGGGCACGGCAATAAAGGGAATCTTTCTTCCGTTGTGTGTTCTTGAGCCCACACCTTCAAGAAACTCCATGACCGAGTCTTTTGGGGAACAGGGGAGCATGGCCGATACTGCCTTGCCTGCATCCAGAACGCTTCCCCCTCCGATGGCCGCGACACAATGGATGTTTTTACGGCGGAATTGCTCCGTGATGGTGTCCACAAGGCCGGGAGAGGGCTCCGCTTTTACCCGGGCCAGGGTAAAGCAGAGAGCATTTTTTTCCAGACTCTGCTTCAACTCCTTCCAGGAAGGACTTTCCATAAAAGAGGCCCTGCCGGTCAGAACCAGCAGGTTCTGCCCGTAACGGGCAGCCAGTTCCGGCAGAAGGTTGAGCCTGCCCGGTCCGAAGATCAGGTGCGGGTTTGAAGAAAAATCAAAATTCATAAAGTTTGCGTCTAATCCGTCTAATCAAAGGCCATTTCAGTCTTCCATTCCTTCCATACATTGCCCACCAAGTCCGGACCCGGATTCAGGGTCTTTTTCCCGGCATCCCGGTATCTTTACAGATTCTGACTCAGGAAGTCCAGCCCGCCCAGGGCCTGATTATCTGTGGTGTCACACCGGATGGGGGTGATGGAGATGGAATGATCCAATACCGCATGGATATCCGTGCCCGGTTCGGCCTGGCCGTTATTTCCCCCTCCGTACCAGAAATAGGGTCGGTTCTTGGGGTCGATCCTCCGGTCAAATTCCCTGGACAGGTTGTTCAGGGACTGGCGGGTGATTTCTACCCGGTTCACCTGAGCCATGGGGATATCCGGTCCGTTAACGTTCAGAAAGGTTCCTGGGGAGAGTTTCAGATCCGGCCACTTGCTGACCAGTCCCAGGGTGAATCCGGCCATCCCCTGATAATCCATGACCTTCCCCTGCACCAGGGATACGGCCATGCCGGGCAGGCCGTTTAATACACCTTCCCTGGCCGCGGAGGCTGTTCCCGAGTAGTTGATGTCAATGCCCAGGTTTCCGCCGGCATTGATTCCGGATATCACCAGATCCGGCGGGGTTTCAAAGATCTCAAACAATCCCAGTTTAACGCAGTCGGCCGGAGTGCCGGTGACCGCGTATCCTTTGCCGCTGCTCTCCAGATCAACCTTTTTAATGCGCAATGGAGAATTCAGAGTGATCCCATGGCTTACCGCGCTTTTTTCCGTATCAGGAGCGATCAGGACAACCTCATGATCCTCAGTAAGGGCTTTGTATAAAGCCTGGATTCCAGGCGCCTTGTATCCATCATCATTGGTCAGAAGAATTCTCATTATTTTCCCTACAATTTATATACATCAACCCCTTAAGGCTTATCATAAACAGGGAACCATTTCATCCTTAAATTTTTCTGAAACAGGAATATACTAATTGGCGTCCTGCACAGGAAAGAGATTTAAAAAACTTGCCCAAATTTACAAAATGTGATTGATGCAGGGGAAGAATAGGTCTTGATTCAACGCTGAAACCCCGGGAGGGATAGTGAAAGTATTATTCTGGTATTGCGACCGGTTTGCCTGGACCCCGACCCTGAAAACCCTGGATCAGGTTCCTGATTCCCAACCCGATGAATTTACAGATACCGTGGTCGCCTTTGTTCACGTGGAGCCCAAGGACCTTGAAACGGGAAGTTCCGCCGAAACCAAGCTTCTGAAAAACGCCAAATGGCTGGCCCGCAAATGGGATGTGGAGAAGATCCTTTTGCACTCCTTTACCCATCTTGCCCGGGAAAAGGCAGATCCGGGCCGGGCAAAAGCTCTTCTGGACCGGGCCGAAGCCAGGCTCAGCAAAGCCGGATATCAGGCGTCCCAGACCGCCTATGGGTATTTCAATGATCTGAGCATGGAGGCCAGGGGCCACCCCCTGGCCCGGATTTTCAAGGAATTCTGATCCGGTCAGAGCGGATTTTCCCTATCTGCCCCGGATCTGCTCAAATGCCCAAAGGTCGCAGGCAGTCTCCTTTTTCTGGCCCCATTTGTTTTTGATGTGGGCGATCTCATGCAGAACCAAATGTTCAAGAAAAAGCATGGAATTGGATGCAAAGAGTCTATTTGCGTGATCTGCCAACCCGGGATGGACCATGGAGCTTTCCCGTTTCATCATTGCCAGAATCACACTCAACTGCTCGGTTATGCTTATGGTTTTTGGGAAGAGAATTCTATCCCTCCTGCCGGGAGAGCCCCACTTTGAAAGCCCGATCCGATTTCCGATATCGCTCCGGGACTCTACGAGGATTAACTCGGCATTCACGTATCTTGCGATGATCTTTTCTATGAAGTCTTTATGACGCGTTAAATATAGATGGCTTAGATTCTCCATCGGTTCATTATTTCATAATCCTCTTATTTTTCAAACGGAAATTTGATGTGAAAGATTAGGTATATCATATTGTCTGATGTTCACCGGTTCGTGTTTTTGTTTATAATGGGAAATCAGATTTTTTCTTTATTTGAGGGAGTTCGACATGATTAAAGGGCTGTGATATTGCCAGCCTTGTGGCTCAATTTTCAAAATATGAGTAAAGGCTGAAGAGTATCAATCGATATTTGACAGACGGACTATGTATTTCTTGGAACAACCTTTATTTCAAGAGCAACTTCTCCATATCCCAGACACTCAATCCCCATATCAGGGCACCTTATCTGACGCATAAAATGGAAGTCATTGGGACACAACCCCTCTAAGCCTTTCATTGATCAAGGCAACAGGTATGGTTAATTGAGATATTAGATACACACACATTCTTTTAGGGCATAGTTTGGAAATGAAATTACCATCTATATCAAGAATGATTTTTTGGCCGACGCGATGACCCGAATTACAATGCCTGGCATCAACAACCGCTGCCTCAATCGAGTACCGCTTGGCAGCTTCAAAAAGACAATTGATTTGCCTGATTCTATGCCCGCCTTTTTTAAATATTTCCAGTTGTGTACTGGAATATCCAACATGATCTCCATATCTTTTAAGAATCATCTGTTCATCCATTTTTCCCCCATACCCCTATGGACACCAAGTCCTTTAATATGCTTTGTTTCTGTGGCAGCGATAAAGGCCTTAAAAATATAATCGTATATTCCCGGCCAAGCACAAGGGTGGTTAAAATACCCTTGTGCCTGGGCTAAAATAAACAGGCCTCTTCTTTTTAAGCGGGTTAGACTATGCCCCAAGTGCCTGGCGGTCAGACATGCCCACCAGAACACGTTCCCTTGCCTTATCAATGCCCAGAGCCTTGCGTTTTTTATTGATGTGGGCGATCATCCTGCGGGCATGTTCTATAGGATCAGTAACGATATCCCACATTCCGCCATATAGCTTTTCCATCCCAGCACCGAGATGATCATGAAATACCGGTGCTCCGGATGTTGGTATTCCATATCCAAAGACGGTATAAACCCCGGAACTGACAAAATAATGGCCAATACTGATGGCCTTTTCACTCATCCACTCCGGCGCACTGCCGGCCAAAGGGAGATCGCTTATATCGGTTCCCAGACCGCCTGCTTCAACAACCTTGCTTGCAGCCAGAAGAAGCCTGCTGTTGTCAACACAGGAGCCCATATGAAGAACCGGAGGGATACCCACTGTTTCACAGACTTCAGCCAGTCCCGGGCCGCAATACGCAGCAGCCGACTCCGGTGTGAGCAAACCTGCCATGGCGCAGGCAATCGCATTGCATCCTGTTGACAATACGATCACATCATTTTTAATCAATTCCTTGATCACTGTCAGGTGATTTTCGTTATGTTTTGTTCTTGCATTGTTGCATCCTACCAGGCCGGCTATTCCACGGATGCGGCCATTAATGATATTATCGTTAAGGGTATAAAAAGAGCCGCGAAAGGTTCCGCCCAGATGATATTCAACCGCTTCAACGCTGAACCCGGCAATTTGCGTGGCCTTCTGGTCTGGTATCATCACTTCTGTACCCCGGTTTTGAAAGTTATCCACAGCTGCTTTGACAATCCGTTCAGCATCCTGCATGGCATAGTGTTCATCAAATTCAATATGCAAGACATTGTCCTGCTCTATTTTGGCCATGGGATTCGTTGTGATCAACTTGGTATGAAAGCATTTGGCAACATTGGCAAGATTTTGAAAAATGCATTGTACATCAACCACCATGGCATCGCAGGCACCGGTAATGATTGCCAGCTCCTGCTGCAAGAATCCGCCTGCTGCCGGAACACCGTGGCGCTGTAGAACCTCGTTGGCAGTACAGCAGATGCCACCCAGTTGAATCCCTTTTGCCCCTTTTTGGAGAGCATACTTCAGCATCTTTTCTGATTGAGATACAGCAACAATCATTTCTGAAAGGGCGGGTTCATGTCCGTGGACAATAATATTAACATGATCTTTTTTCATAATTCCAAGATTTGCTTCAGTTGCCAGGGGAAAAGGGGTTCCAAAAAGCACATCCTGAAGATCAGTCGCAAGCATCGACCCTCCCCATCCGTCGGCAAGGGCGGCCCTTGAGCACTGTTTGGTGATATTGACATAATCCTGGTCAACCCCCATATGTGTGCGGTGCATAATATCCACGATTTCCCGGTCAATATTCCGGGGCAATACCCCGTTTGCTTTCCACTTTTCATACAGAGGTGCTGGCGCCCGCTTAAGATAAAGAAGTTCTCCATTTACTTTGCCCCATTCATTCAAGGCAGCCTCGCCAACCTGTATGGCAATTTCATCAATATCCCGGTCCCTGATTTCACCATCAACGGTAACCGTTGTATCGACATTCAAATACCCAGCAATGGAAATGAGTTTGATCGGATCTTTTATAGTATAATGGTCCGTTTCTTTTAGCGCAGCAGATAAAAAAATCTCTGCTACATTGCGCCCATGGTCAGAATGGGCAGCCACCCCTCCTGCCACCATTCGAGCAAAATTGCGAGCCGCAATGGTATTGGCCGTTGCTCCGCATAATCCTTTGCGATTGTCTGTCCCGTCCGGATCAATTTTTGATTGGGGAAGTCTGCAGGGCCCCATGCCACAAATTTTACAACAGGTTCCCTGCACACCGATCTTACAGGGTTTCATATTCTCAGCCCGGTCGAAAACTGTTTCAACACCTAACTCTTGGGCTCTCCCAATCATTTCCCGGGTGGCCCTGTCCACGGTCACCTTTTGTGCATCTGCTATCCTTGGTGCTTTAACGGGCTTGTTATGCTTTTCGTCCGGATTCATTTTTTTCTCCTTTGCGTATCAATTGTAAACACTGGTCGTTTTGTTTTTAGCAGCCATTTTGTGACCATTGGTCACACACAGGTCCAAAAAAAAGTGCAGAGGTTCCCCCCCCTACAATTATTATATTTATTACCCGTCTAAAATTTTGCTGTTAACAACTATTTTTTCCGGTTTTAATTCCCAACGAACATGTCCTGCTATTGATTCTCCCAGGTTTAAATAATGGAATCACTGGTGATCGTTACTTTAGAACGCTTTTTATAAATCCTTCAACAAGAGCCGCGTTAATGGTTTCACGGTCTGATATGAACTCATTCGACATCTCGTTCATCACACCCAATAACATCCCGGAGACAAGAGCCGTAAGATCCGACGCTGGCATATCCACAACCAGTCCTTGCTCTAAGGCCTCATCAAACATTTTTTCCAGCATTAGATTCTTTTTTTGATACAGTTCTCGATATCTTTCAGCAACGGCTGGATCAAGGCAATTATCAGTAAGGAAGCGACGGAATTCACAGCAAACCTTATGCGCACCCGGATTATTATTAAAAAAGTCCAAATGCAATCGAAGGAACGCTTTCATTCGATCCAAAACAGGTGCCGAAAAATCGAGGTGGTCTGTAATATAATTATGTAATTTTTCCACATGTTGAATCAACAGAACCGCATAGATATCGCTTTTTGATTTAAAATGCTTATAGATGGTTCCCTTGCCGATTTCTGATGCCTCTGCAATCATTTCATTGGTTACAACTTCTGGTCCCTTCTCCATAAAAAGGGTAAATGCAGCATCAAGTATCTCCCGTTCTCTACGCTCAAATTCTCTCGCTTTTCGTTCGGCAATTCCCATATTTTCCTGACCTTTGAAAGTGTGACTAACAGCCACATAATAATTGTCAGCCATGGCCGTGTCAAGAGAATTTTACCGAGCATCGATATAAACAGCCCGATCCCGTTCTACCAGGGTACCAATTAACCTGTAATTACTGCACGATAAATCCCAATCGGGATAGGACTTCCCATCACTGAGGAGCCCTCCACACCACCCGGCATACGGATCACGTACCAAGGCGGTTCGGCTGATCAGGCAGGTTAGTTCCCAGGAAGGAACAACCCCCGATCAAGGAAATACTTATTCGGCATAGCAATTATCACCCACTTTATCCTGCTCATACGCCACATCTTCAGTTCTTTATCCAGTTCATCCAGAACAATGTTGGAAAGCAACGGAGAAAGCGGATCGCCCTGGGGAGTGCCCTCGGTTGAAGATGTCACAAGACCGTTGATCATTGTTCCGGCTGTCAGATATTTCCGGATTAACTTCCCATCAGAAAAAAGGTATCAGTACCCAATTGGTCGACTATATTATCGATCAGGCAAAATTGTATGGAATTAACAGGCTGGTTGTATATTCTCATACTGATCTTGCCGCAGCGATCAACCTTTATTATAAAAAAGGGTTTCGGGCAGGGCCTAAAACCAATCATCATAACAACCGGGCAAATATTAAAATGGAGCCTTTATTAGGGGCCGAACCTAAAAACGGGAAAAATAAAATATGAATGAAACATTATTTGAACAAGCCGTTGCGATACTTACCGTTGTGGTTGGCATTTTGGTCAAAGTAATAGGATTCCCTGATCAGATTATTAAAAATCATCATCGGAGATCCACAGAAGGGTTAGCAACTCCGATGATTATAATATCTGTATTCGATTAAACCCTTTGGACACTCCATGGCCTTTTAAAAGGTGATTGGGTGCTCGTTTTGGGGCAAGGCCTGGGCATATTGACAACGGTCGTCATTTTTATTCAAATTATTATTTATAGGTGAAAATATCCTTATTTGGTATTCACCATCAACCATTTTGACCCCCAAAACAGCACTTTAAGAATTTACGATAAATTTCCAACACCGCTCTTGCAACGGGTCCCAAAAAGCCGCGACCGCTGAAGAGCAAAAAACTGATAAAACGCTTATAATTTCTTCAGCTCAAAAAGTATTTATCAATGGATTAGGATGATGCTAAAATGATTTAATTGTTCTTCTATTTTTTTGCTTAAACATCTTAGGTGTCATTGAAAAAATCTCTCTAAAATCCTTATAAAATGATGACAAGGAGTCATAACCACATGAAAATGCAATACTGGTTATTGTCTCGGAAGAATTGTCCTCACAAAGTTTTAATGCCGATTGGAAAATCCGGCATAGTTTCAGATATTCAAAGATTGATACTTTCAGGTCTTCTTTAAAAATTCTGGAAATGTGTCTATCCGAATAATGGAGAACATTTGTAAACTCAGAAAGTGTCAGTTTCTGGTTAAAGTTGTTTTCAATATATTCAGTGATTTTTTTATTTTCAGGATTTCCGGGAACAGGAATATGAGTTAGACTGGATTTAAAATGAATCTCTTTTTTCATTAATTCAAGCAACAGGTTTAAACATTGAAGACTTATGCCGTCAGTTTTATTTTGAGATGGGTTGATCCTGTTAAAAAGAGCAACGCCCAGTTCACTCATATCAAAAATAACAATTTCATTTATAGCGGGGTTGAAAAGGGACTCATCCAGATAGATTGATTTATAATTTACGATTGTTCCCATTACGCTGGATCGATGGGGAAGACCAGCAGGAATGAATGCTGTCATATTACTGAATAATGGTTGCTTTTCCTTTTCTTCCACAAGAAGTGTAATACCTGTACTTATTCTTAAAAACTGATGGCATGAGTGGTAATGCAGATCTTTAGTTGAGTATTCTTTGAGAGATCCCTCCAAAATAAATACTGGGGTTAAATTTGGTTTTACAGGTATTTCAATCAATTTCATCACTTTGTCCATATTGCATATTAATATGTCATTTATTCGGATGCAAGAAGTAGTTGTTTTCTTTATTTTGGGTTTTAAATGTAATCCAAAGTGAAAAGGAGATGATTATGCAAAAAATAATTTTAGGACAAAATGGACCGGAAGTGTCTTCAGTTGGTCTTGGCTGTATGGGAATGAGTGAATTCTATGGGGGCACCGATGATGAAAATTCAAAACAAGTAATTTTAAGTGCCCTTGAAAATGGTGTAACAATGATAGATACAGCAGACACATATGGAGATGGCCATAACGAAAGGTTGATATCTGGTGTTATTAAAAAATGGGGAAATCGTGTTTGTATCGCGACAAAATTTGGCATTGTCCGAAAACTCGGCTCATATGAAAGGGAAATCTGTGGCAGGCCCCAATATGTCAGGCAGGCTGTTGAAAAAAGTCTCAAGCGATTAGACATAGAAACCATTGATCTCTATTATATTCATAGAATTGATACCACTGTTCCTATTGAAGATACAGTCGGTGCCATGTCAGAACTTGTCAGAGAAGGTAAGATTAAGTACCTGGGTCTTTCCGAGGCTTCTGTGAAAACAGTTTTAAAAGCTCATGCAGTACACCCGATATCCTGTGTTCAATCCGAATACTCGCTTTTTACAAGAGACGTTGAAGATTTTCTGTTACCTGCTTTAAGAAAAAATGGTATTGGTTTTGTATCGTACAGCCCTCTTGGACGGGGTTTGCTAACAGGAAAGTTAACAAAAGAATCTATGGAACATGATGGTGACCTAAGAAAATATCTGCCCAGAACTTCAGTCGAAAATTTCGATACCAATATGTCTCTTGTAAACGCTCTTAAAAAGATTGCTGATTCAAAAGAAATCACTCTCTCTCAACTTGCATTGGCATGGATACTGTCCAAAGGTGATGACATAGTCCCTATTCCTGGGACTCGGAATGTTAAGTACCTTATGGATAATATTAATGCAGCCAAAGTTCACCTTAACGATGATGATATAAAGGAAATTGAAACCATTGTTTATCCAGATGCTGTAAAAGGTGAACGGTATACAAGTGAGGGAATGAAAGGGGTCAATTGCTAATTGATTTAAGGATGGGTTATCAATTATGAAAAAAATACAGATTTTTCATTTATGCATTGCCCTAATATGGTTTACACTCTTTTATGCCACACTGGGATGTGCCACCCAGAAGAGAGGAGCTATTCATTTGGAACAAGAAAAAAACAGTGTGGGTTCAAAATCCGAATCCAAAAAGCCAGAGCATCACACAGAGAGCGGATTTCAGAATTTTCCGGTTGTGCCAATGGATAAACCAAGCCTTTCATTCTATCTGCGAAGGTTCTGGCATTCAATATTTCTTCATGATGTTCCAGATGAACATTATTTATCAGAGACCCAAGCCATAAATCTAAGAAACTCTATATCGGGCGATAATACCACATGGATCGGGCATGCAACATTCTTAATAAGAATCTCCGGGATGACAATTTTAACAGACCCCTTCTTATCTAAATATGCCAGTCCTTTTTCCTGGGGCGGACCAAGAAGGATGCTACCACCTGGGATCTCCCTGGATAATTTGCCCCCAATCGACATCCTAATAGTTTCTCATAATCACTATGATCATTTGGATGATGTGACAATTCGAAAATTGCAGGATAAAGACAAGATTCAGGTCATTGTTCCACTTGGGCTCAAACCGTTTTTTAAAGAGCGTGGATATACCCATGTCAGTGAACTCGATTGGTACGATGAAATCAAAATTAATGATATTAAATTCTCATCTTTACCTGCTGTTCACCACTCAGGTCGGAATCTCAGTGATCACAATAAAACACTATGGTCGTCATGGGCAATTAGCAGTTCTAATAAAAAATTGTATTTCTCTGGTGATTCAGCGTATTCAGAAATTATTTTTAAAAAAAATGGTGAAGAATTTGGTCCATTTGATTATGCTTTTGTTCCCATTGGCGCCTATGAGCCCAAGAAAACTATGAAAACACACCATATGAACCCTGAGGAAGCTGTTACAACCGGAAAAGATTTACAAGCAATGACTTTGATTGCATCCCATTGGGGAACTATTAATTTGTCTGATGAGCCGCCCTGGGAACCCCCAAAACGATTTCATAAAGCTGGTATTGATAACGGGTTGATGGAGAACAACATTTGGGTTATGAAAATTGGAGAAACTCGTCCTCTTGAGGGATTATATCTATTTGGTACCAATAAAAAGAATAAGGCAATCTTAGATGTTAAAAGGGTTTGTGAAAATCTTAATGTCGAATTAACATTATTTGAATAATTTATAGAAGAACCAGAGAACGCATAACCCGTCGCTACACCAGAGTTATTAAATCATACTTTCCTTGAAAATTATCAACACCCTTAAATCTCCTGAATTTGCAGGACCTAACCCCTGGTCCGCCTGATTTCCCCCGTTGGGTCACCTGCTGTTCCATTTTGCATCCTTTAGGTGACCCATCCAGGTCAACGCCACCAACCAAAAGAGCATCAGGGGTACAGTATGTCTACTCCGAACACCTCATCGGCTATATTCGCCGCCTTCCTAAGAGCGCCATTGATAAGATGGGCATACCGTTGGGTCATCTTGATATCAGAGTGTCCCAGGAGTTATAAATGTCCACCTTGCCGAAGAGGCCAGATAGGAAGCATAGGTGCGTCTGAGGTCGTGGAAGCGGAGTCCTTGGAGACCTGCCTGTCTTCTTATGCGTTTCCAGGTCTCGTCAAAAAAATCTTTGTATTACAGGCCGTCTGTATTGGGAAAAACCCATGACCCTTTTCTTATCTTATGAGCCTTCTCTATGATGTTCAAGGTTTGGTATTCAGGGGCAGGGACTGTTTTCTTACCACCTTTTGTTTTCTGAAGTTTGAAGGTACGGCACTCAAAATCAATATCAGTCCATCTAAGATCCAGGATTTCGTTTTTACGTTTCCCTGTGTAAAATTCAAAGAGAACTACTAAGACCGGTCTTTCATTCTCCCAGGTTTCAAGGGTCTTCCTGAGATTCGCAAGGCCTGTTTTATCAAGGATATTCTCGACTCTGTTATCGTCTACTTTAGGCGCTTCCATGTTTCGAAGGGGATTATGCCACGAGGGTAAATACCGTTCTTTATAGACCAGTTTATGACCCGTTTAACCAGCACAAAGACTTGCCTGACGGTAGCCTGGGCATATCCCTTAGATGCCATTCTGGGCAGGATAGGAATATGGTCTTTCTGGGTTATCTGGTTTACCTTGGTGGGCATGAAAGAGGCTATATGTTTTGTCCATCTTATCTGGTCGTCTTTCCATGACTTCTTGTTCAGCTTTGCCCAGGATAGATAGACAGACCACATTTCGTTTATATCTGGACTGTCAACAATAGGAACCAGGGAAAGCGCCTGTTCCTTTATGATATCTTCAGTCATGAACTTTTTTTCAAATTGTCTGGCAAGGGTCAGAGTGGGGACCGTCTTGGATTTCCACTTGCCTGTGGTTTTGTCTTTGATTCTTACTTTGAACTTGGCACTAGATAAGCTGGAACCACACTTAAAACAGCTTTTATCCTTTACGGAATGGGTTTTTGTAACATGCGGGCCAAATCAGGTTTATGGACATTTGACGGTCTCCTTGTGGGAAATCTGTGGGAAACATATGGGAAACTTTTGATCCACGAGAAGGCACAAAAAGAGACTTTTAAGGTTGAGTTGAATATACAATCTTGGGAGGAATTGAAACGCTTTATTGACGCGGGAAAAGAAATGGCGGAAGCACATGGGAATCGAACCCACCCGGGACGGTTCTAGCGCCCCACATCGGATTTGAAGTCCGAGGGCCCCACCAGTGAGCCGCGTGCTTCCATAGGTCTTTACGGTTTCGTTGGTTTCCGTGCACATACAAGGCCAACTGATAGGACGTATACCACAGGCGTATGTTGAATTCCAGAATAAAACGATCGGGTCTGGTAAAAATTCAGGGACAGCCTTTATTTTCTTGGGGGGAAAGGCGTAAGAAATTTTTAATTGCTCGAGGATTTCCGTCCTGGCAGACCATTCCAAAACATTCAGGGCAGGGGAGTCATCCCCCTGTCCTGAATGCTGATTCCGGGTGGGCCTGAATTGTTATTTCATGGAGATCAGTACCCGGCATTTCCAGCCTTGGGGGTGTTCCTGGGTGGAAGGGAGCACCATGATCCTGGGCTGCCGATTGACTGTCCGCACATAGAGCAGGTAGCAGCTTTCCTCAAGATCCCGGATGTACTTGTTGGTGGTCAGGAGCGGCAGGTCATTGGGTACGGATTTGCGGAAAAGCTTTCCCTTTCTGGTGAATTCCGTATAGGTGCCGTCCGGGTTTCTGGTGTATTTATGGCCGGTGGCAGTATCAAAATATGCGTTGCCGGTTGCAGTGAGGGTTTTGCCGTCATATGAAACAGTGGATATGTTGCTGGAGTAGCCCAGCCCGGATGATATGGACGGGTTGTCCCATTTGGCAACACCGTTGTTCCCCATTTGCCGGATATACTTGTTGGTGGTCAGAAGCGGCAGGTCATTGGGTACGGATTTGCGGAAAAGCTTTCCCTTTTTGGTGAATTCAGCATAGGTGCCGTCCGGATTCTTCAGATACCGGTGTCCGGTGGCAACATCCAGGTAGGCGGCCCCGCCTGCAACGGTTTGTTTGCTGTCAGCAGCCCAAAGATTTCCGGTTACTCCCATGATCAAAAAAGATACGATTAATGCGGTTAAAGTTTTCATGTTTCCCTCCTCCTTGGTGGTTTAAGTATTTGGCGAATATTGCCTTTTCTTCGTTGGCTGATAACAGGAATAACAAGAAGCATGCCAGAGGAGAGATAGTAAGATATATTCTATTATTTAAAGATGTTATGTTTTTTACGTTGTGGATTTTTTGATCAGGCAGGAACCGCTTTTTTATTATTGAATAAAGAAAGTATCGTCAGACAATATCGGTTATTGTTTCAGATTGTATTTACGGGTCAGGACATATACCCGGTTTTTACCGACCCCTAAAATACCGGCTGTTTTTTCAACATCCCAATTATTCTCAGCCAGGACGGCTTTCAGATAAATCTTTTCTATTTTATCAAAAAACTGGTTCCGGATATCTTTGAGGTTTGGCGGATTGCCCTTATCAATGCCGGATAGCAAAATGGCCTCAAGAGAATCCTTTCGGGGCTCGGCTTCTGTTTTTTCAAGGTCAGGCAGCCCTTTTTTCACAAAGTTGAGCCGGATATGATCGGGTAGGGAATACGGGTATAAAAGAGGGGAGTCTGGTTCATTGACAATGGACTGTTCAATTGTATGAATCAGTTCTCTCACATTCCCGGGCCAGTCATAGGACTCAAGAAGATCCAGGGTTTCAGGGAGGAGCACTTTCTCTTTTAGATTCTGTTTTTGGCAGATATCACTGATGAAAAAAGAGGCCAGTTCCCGAATGTCTGGTTTGCGCGCCTTTAGGGGAGGCAGCTCAATGTCAATGGTTCTGATCCGATGGAGCAGGTCCCTTCGGAAGGTCCCCTTTTCAACCATCTGGTCAAGATCTCTGTTGGTTGCACTGATCAGCCGGAAATCAGAAGGCTTTTCCATGTGGCTGCCCACTGGCCGGATTCTTTTTTCCTGGAGAACCCGCAAAAACGTGGACTGCAGGGAAAGGGGCAATTCCCCGATTTCATCGAGAAAAAGGGTCCCTTTATCCGCTTTCAGGACCAGGCCGTCCGAGGCTTTGTCCGCACCGGTAAAAGCGCCTTTGACATGTCCGAACAGGACACTCTCGGCAAGGGATTCGGTCATGGCCGCGCAGTCCACCACGATAAAGTTTCCGGCACTTAGCCTGCAATTGCTATGGATGGCATTGGCAAACACCTCTTTGCCGGTACCTGTCTCGCCGTGAAGCAGGACATTGGAGTGGCTTGCAGCGCATTGAGCCACCTTCCTAAGACATTTTTTGATGGCCTTGCTTTTCCCGATGATTTTTCCGGTTTCCAGGACCACGGGCTGCCGCCTGTGGTTCTTCATCTTCCTGAATTCAAGTGCCCGTTCAATTCTGAGATTGATATCTTCCTTTTTCAGGGGTTTGTTCAGATAATCCCAGGCCCCGTTCTTTATGGCGATTTCTGCCCCTTCATGGCTCCCAACTGCCGTAATGATGACGACCTCCGGGCTGTTTGTTTCCTGCTTGATTGACTGAAGCAGATCCAGACCGCTTCCGTCCGGCAGGTTGACATCCAGGAAAATCAGATCAAACACGGTTTCCCGGATCAGTTTTCTTCCCTGTCTGATGGTGGCCGCGCTGAACGGGGAATGGTTCAGCCGCCTGACCCTGACCGACAGGATATCCCTGATATATTCCTCATCATCAATAATCAGAATATTGGCCATGTGTACCTCCGTCAAGGACTGTCCGGACCGTTGATACAAGATGTCTCGCCGGAACCGGTTTATAGAGAAGGGCATTGATCTTCATTTGGTCCATCTTTTTCTGGTCCAGGGCGTCATTAAAGCCGGTGCACAGAATCACCGGGATATCCGGACGGACCTGCCTGGCATGCTTCACCAGGGTGTCTCCTGTCAACTCCGGCATGGTGATATCTGAAATGATCAGATCGTATTCATCCGGCTCTTTTCTAAAATGGGCCAGCGCCTTTTTGCTTTCTGAAAAAAAGACGGTTTGATAGCCAAAGTACTCCAGCGAATCCCGGAGCATTCCAGCCAGGGTGTCTTCATCGTCCACCACAAGAATTTTTTCATTTCCCTCACAGCTTTTGATCTGATCCAGCATTTGATGGTCTGGCTGGCATACCGGCTCATGAACCGGCAAAAAGAGCTCAAATGTGCTGCCGCGCCCCGAGGCAGATGAGATTTTCATCAGCCCGTTCAAGGATTTTACAATTCCGTGGACAACGGAAAGCCCCATTCCGGTACCTTTTCCTTCGGTTTTTGTTGTATAGAAAGGTTCCAGTATCCGGTCGAGAACCTCTTTTTCCATGCCGTGTCCGGTATCTTTTACAGCAATCATGATAAACTCTCCAGGCGCCACCCCTTCATATCCGGCAATGTCTTTTTCATCCAGTACAACGTCCTGCAGGCGTAAGGACAGGATGCCGCCGTCTTCCTGCATGGCATCCCTGGCATTGGTGCACAGGTTCATCACTACCTGGTAGATGCCGGTGGGGTCAGCCATAACACAGCCCTGGGAGTCAAGGTTCTGTTCAATGGTAATGGAGGAGGGCAAAGAGGCCCGAAGGAGTTGGAGAACTTCTTTTATGATCAGGATGACGCTTATGGAAACCGGATCTCTGCTTTTTGCCCGGCTGAAATCCAGGATTTGTCCGATGAGATCCTTGGCCCGCAGGGAAGCTTTGATGATGCGGGCCATCCTGTCTCTGGTAACCGGCCGGCAGTCCATGGCATTCAAATCTTCCTGGATGAGTTCAGCGTATCCCAATACACCGGAAAGGATATTGTTGAAATCATGGGCAATGCCTCCGGCAAGGGTCCCGATGGCTTCCATTTTCTGGGTCTGCCGGAGCTGAGTTTCCATTTTTTGCCTTTGCTCCTGCTCCCGTTTCAGAATAAGGATCTGGGATATGAGGCTGGAAAAAATCTCCAGGGGTCTTACGGTTTCCGCGTTGGGTTGAAGGCCGGATTTGGATTCATCCACTGAAATAACGCCGATGGGCCGGCCCTCTTCATCATTCATTCTGACAAAAAGATTGTCTTCGGGATGCCATCTGTCCTTGGATTCAGGAGGCGGCCCCTTGCCGTAGACGGTGACCGGATGCAGAATGCCTTTTTGGGTGTGGGGAATATAGTAACTGAACTGACCGATATTGTTTTCTTTAATAAAAACTTTATCATACCATTTTTTAGACATCTCCACTTTTCTCAGCCGTTCAATGGTTGCCTGGTCCACTCCGCCAAAGGCGATAATTTCCCTGAAGGGGAACTTGTCTTTAAAAAGAGAGATAATTACCCGTTTAAAATCAGAATATTCCACAATGGCCCTGCTGATTTTATGGAAAACTTCTTTGGCGTCCTTCAGGGATATCATGGATGCGGCTGCCATGCTGAACTGCTCGGTCTGGCTGGAAAGCTGGGATAGTTTTTCGTCCCGGAGCCTCAGTTGGGTTTCAATCTTCTTTCGTTCCGTAATGTCGCGGTTAATGCCGGCGATGGCAATGGCCTTGCCGGTTTCGTCCCGGATAAAGGAGACAACGGTCTCCATGGGATAAATGCTTCCGTCCTTGCGAAAGCTGTCCACCTGGATCACCCTAAATTTGTCCGGGGCTGTCCGGCCCCGGCGTTCCAGCCTGATTTCCTCCTCCATGACTTTCATGGTTTTTGTCAGGGATTCAGGGGGCATACTCTGATCCAGGGGCATGTTCATCTTCTCCTGGACACTGAATCCGGTCTGGGCCTCTACCGAAGGGCTGATATAGGTCAGATTCATTTCCATGTCCCGGGTCCAGACCACATCTGACAGGCTGTCCGTTAACAGGCGGTAACGGGCTTCACTCTCTTTTAAGGCGTCTTCTGCCCGCCTTCGGTGTATGGCAATGGCGATCTGATTGGACACCGCCGTCAGAATACTTAGATCTTTCTTGGTATAAAGATTGGCGTCTTCATAACTCTGGGCCGCTGCGACCCCGATCACCTCCCCTTTGATCATCAGGGGAACGCCCAGCCAAATTTTGGGAACCGTACCGACGATTTTGTTTTTTTTCGCCCGGTCAAAGAGCATGGTTTCGGTTAAAAGCAGGGGCCGTTTCCGGAGGATCACTTCTCCGGTCAGGCTGTTCGGTTCGATCAGGTTTTCGGTCCTGGGCATTGCCTTGTCAAACCGGTCCACAAAATAGTCAAAGGAGACTGTTTGCGTGCGGCTGTCATACAGGGCAATAAAGAAATTGGAAATATTCATGAGACGACCAAGGGAATGATGAATGTGCTCATAGAGCTGTTTTAAATTTTCAGCCTTGTGAACGGCGCTGGCCACCTCGCGCATCACCACGTTGATTTGCTCGGTCTGGAACCGGGCAACCTGGGCCTGTTTTCGTTCAATGGACACGGCAATGAATTCAGCAACAGAATTGAGAAGTACCAGATCCTTTTCATTAAAGGCGTCTTCTGAGCGGTAGCTTTGAACAAGAATCGCCCCAAAGGATTTGCCCCTGATTTTCAAAGGGGCACCTGCCCATACTTTGCATTGGGAATGAAAGGCAATCCTGCCGGCCCGGTCCGGCATTTTCCGGATATCGTCTTCATAGAAAATCAATGGCCTGCCCGCATGGATGACCCGGGCGGTAAGGGATTGTTTTTTACTGATTTCAAAGATTTCTCCAAGCTCGTTATCCAGCTCATCCACGAAATAGGGGAAGGTCATGGAGTCCTTTTCTTCATGGTAAATGGCAATGGCAAAATTTTCCATTTGCAGGATTTTGTTCAGAGACGCATGGATGGCGGCGTACAACTCATCAAGATTTTCTTTGCTGTTGACAACGCTGGAGATTTCAAACAAAGCCTGGATCGTCGCATCCACATCCCTGGGAGATTCCCTGTCATGCATAAGATGATCCCCTGTTTTCGGATTGAACGATAGGGTCTTGGTATCAAGTTCTGTAAATGAAGTAAAGATTTAAATTTATAGGCTATTCAGGAAGGTTCTGCTGATAGACGCGCAGGAAATTCAGGCTCATGATTTTTTCCACTTCCGGCTCCAAATATCCTCTGTTCAATAGTCGATCAACGAATTTCTGCATATCGGAAATACAAGAGGCACCAATGGCAAACTGCAGGTCGCCCCGGTACAGGGGAAATTTTTTTAGATTTTCCCGGGTGAAGTCGATCATGTAATCAATGTAATCCGGTCCGAAACCCACATGGTCGATACCGATGAGATCAACGATGTAATCCAGATGATCCAGAAGCCTGTCAATGGTCTGATTCTCAAAGGCCCCGTCAATCAAAAAGCCCAGGCAGTTCAGCCCGACAACACCCCCCCGGCGGGAAAGGGCTTTAAGCTGATCGTCTGTCAGGTTTCGAAAAGAGTTGCATATGGTTTTGACATTGGAATGGGAGACCACGGGCGGGCGCTGGGCAAGATCCAGTGCCTCAAAGAAGCCATATTCATTGATATGCACCAGATCCAGGATCATGTCGTATCCATTGATTTCTTCAATTAGACATCTGCCCAGGTCACTGAGCCCCCGGCCGGAATCCCGCGCACAACCGTGGGCAAAAATGTTTTTGCCATTGTGGGTCAGGCTCATGGCCCTGACGCCCAGTTCATAGTATTTTCCAAGGGGATAATTACCTGTGATGCAGGCCGCACCTTCCAGGTTCAGCAGCATGGAAAGGGTGCCGGACTCTCCTACCTTTTCAAGATCGTTTTTGGTCAGGACCAGTCTCAGGGAATCCGCGGATTCGGCCATTTCCTGGTGGATGTACGCTATGGTTTTAAGGACGGTTCCGGGGTCTTTGCCGTTCCAGGTCCCATTTGAGAAATCACCGCCCACCGTGGCCACTTCCATGGCAACGCCGCCTTGGGTGCAGAAGGGCAGGTGCTTTTTTTCAATAACAAACCGGCTTCCGCTCTCTCGCTCCCGAAATACCTGTACAGGGTAATCTGAATGTCCGTCAATAACAATAAAATTTCGCATATCAGGCTGCTCCTCTGCTTTTGTTGATTTCTTTGTGTCCGGCCTCCCTGTTCCCGAATGAATCTGGGGAAAGGTGCGGGCGGATGGCTTAAAAGATCTGGATGAAAAAATGAAAAACAAGAAACATGCCAGACCAAATGGCCTGTTTTTCCAGATAATTGTGGATAGATGGAGTCAGTTCCGGGAATTTGGTTCCATAGCTGGACCGAAAGTTGTATCTTATGATAAAAAAGTATTGTCACAGAATATAAACCCTTGAACAATAGAGGACACCATGCTGGATGTTTCCAGAACCACAGATATTGTATTAATGGTCAGGCACTATGATTTTGGGTTTAACGATGAAACCGGCCGGGACAATGAGTTCCAGAAGAGGCTGTAAATCCCCGAGGAGGAGATCAATAAAAGAGCGAACCGGGAATTCCAGGCCATGGCGGACAGGCCCAGGGCTGAGGGGGTAACGGTTCTCATTCTGGAAAAACCGGACCAGGCATAATATCCTTCAGGTCAATTCAGCAGGGGGAATCCCTTTGATTGTCATGTCCCAAACAGCTTTTACCGGGTTCACCCGGAAGCAGATTTCAACACTGGAAACCCATGGCCGTATCCTGCCCATGAATCTGGATACCATTGAGGCTGTGGGCGGGGGAAGTGCCAGATGCATGATGGCCGAGATCTTTTCGGAAGAAATTCAGAAAGCATAAGATAGCATAGTGAAAACATAGTGAAAATATATAGTGAAAACAAAGAGGAAATATGGAAATCAAGAAACTCGAGCCCAAGGAAAAAAAAGGACTGATTCTGGTAATCACTGGGAACGGGAAGGGAAAGACCACCAGCGCCATGGGAATGGCTCTGCGGGCCTCCGGCCACGGAATGAAGGTCGATATTATCCAGTTTATGAAGGGAGATCTCTACTCCGGGGAATGGGACGGGGTCAAGCGCCTGGACGGACTGGTAGAACTGGTCTCCACGGGCAAGGGATTCTGCGGAATCGAGGGCAATCCCTATCCCCACAGCGAGCATCGGATCAATGCCCAGGATGCTGTGAAGCTTGTAAAGGAAAAGATCAGATCCGGACGAGCCCAGATTCTGATCCTGGATGAGATCAACAATGCCCTGAAACTCAAACTCATCGATCTGGATCAGGTCATGGAGATCCTGGACATGAAGCCGCCGCACCTTCACATGATCCTGACCGGAAGGGATGCTCATCCGGATGTGATTCAGAGGGCGGACACGGTCAGTGAGGTGAGGGAGATCAAACACGCCTATGAAAAGGAAATAGAACCCCAGCCCGGAATTGATTATTAATCCCCTGAAGTGGAATGGGGAATTTGTCGGACCCGGAAGGCATCTCACACAAAGCAAAAAGGCTTTCAGCATGGAATTTGGTAGATGGCACCAAAGTCAACGGCCAGGTGAACATTAATCAGGAAAATGGCTATGATAGACTCAGCGATCTTGTGAGCAGCTCCCTGGGAGAATTCATTGTTTTAAATGGTGCCACTTTATACAAAGCCGAGATAGAGGATCCAAGTGTTAAACATAAAGTCCTTTTTGTGAATAAACGGCATATCCTTTGGGCCAGCCCTGAAGAAGATCAGATTTAGGGACAATCCTCTTAAAATGTTTAAATAACATTAGATTTTACATATTATCCAGACTTCCACAATTAGTTATATTTTAGGAAAACAAATGAAATGAAAAAAAACCTCTTGATATTGATTGGCGCTCTATTGGTTTTTAATGGATTTATCAATGTCGTTGATAATGGTCGCGTTTTGGCTTACGACATAACGTCCATTCTTTCAGGATCGGGCTTTTTAATAATCGCCGTAATGAATCGAAAAGCATAGAATAGAAAGTGTCCGGCTATCACAGACGTTAGAATTAGCAGGGGTTGGTGCCTTGGGCACACTATCTTGAAATTCATCAAATAGAAGCCCTGGCTGCTCCTGAGTGGTGTGTTTTCCTCCTTTTTCGAGAGCCTTCTTAATAGGAACAACTCATCTCTCTTTTAAAAAAGTACAAAACAACTGTCCATTTCTGACAATATCTCGATGTATAAACCTGATTTTTTTATTGGGCTTGAAATGGAATCGAAAATAAGGTTACTCTCCAATATTGCTGATTTTCGACCTATTCATGAGCAAGGGGTTCTATGAGTTTACAGTATAATAAAAAACGTTCAAAAAATTTCTATTTCTTGTCAATGCTGGTGATTATGCTTTCGGTATTAGTTACGTATCCATTCCTTCCTCAACAGATCGTATCGACTTCTTTTAATTTAATGGGAAGTGGTGCTAATTCGACGAAAATAACATTTCTGATCGTGCAGTTGATATTCTTGGTCGTTTACACATTAATAGGATATGGGGTCGCTGATTTTTTTATTCGGGTCGCACCAAGTGGAATTAATATTCCAAATAAGGAATACTGGCTTCATCCTTCAAGAATGAACGCCACTATTAATAAAGTTTCTGCAATGGTGTATTGGATATTATCTTACACTAATATATTGATCGGGATAATTTTAGTCAGAATATATATAGAACAAATAGCCAGAGTTGAAATTTCAGCAACATTCTTCCCAATCCTAATTATCCTTTACCTGTTCGTAATAGTAAGTTTCATCATGAAGACTAATAAGGATTTCAAGCGGCAAGTCGACCGTTAACGAGTAAACTTACTACATTATTGTCCGCCTTTTACCAGCTCAGAGCAGGAACTCACGAAAATCAGGTTTATAGAATGGTACTCTACAAAATTGATTTTTAAATATCTGAGATTGCATGCAAGAAAATCTGTGATTGTGTGCCGCGTTACATGTAAGTTGGTTCATAATATATTAACTTTACAGTTGATTTTTTCGGACAGGGATGTTTACTACTCTCAGAGTAAACTGTCTCAAAAAATATTCAAATATGTCTGCGGTTAAAAATCCGCATCAGCCTCTATCTCAAACGGGAATTATGCCTTTTCTACCAGACCCCGATAAATTCTTTTTCAAGACAGTCAATTTTTTATCGAGTCGTTGAATACCAGCATTCATATCTTTGGAGGATATATTGTGAAAACAATAATTACAGATAACTGGCTGACACTTATTGAACAGTCACCGCTGCCCATTGCGATATTTGATCGTCATATGAAATATCTCGCTGCAAGCAAACGATGGCTGACAGATTATAATCTTGGTGACCGCAAACTAACAGGGCGATCCCATTATGATGTATTTCCCGAAATCTCAGACCGGTGGAAAGAATTTCATCAACGGGGGATATGCGGAGAAGCCATCTCAATGCCGGAAGATAAATTTGTCCGGCTTGACGGAACTGTTCTCTGGCTACGCTGGGAAATCCAACCCTGGTATAAGGGAAAGGATATCGGTGGCATTCTTCTTTTTGTTGAAGATATAACGGCACAAAAGCAGGCATTGGAAGATTTGAAAACATTGAATCTGGAACTGGAGAAGCGTGTGGATGAGCGTACGCAGGCATTGAAGAAAAGCATTGAAAAATTAAAGGCTGCCTTGTACAAAGTGAATCAATTGAGTGAATTGCTACCCATCTGCTCCGCATGCAAAAAAATTCGTGACGATCAGGGATATTGGCACCAGGTAGAAGTCTACATCCGGGACCATGCCGGGGTTGAATTCAGTCATGGTATTTGTCCGGATTGCAAAAAAAAGCTTTATCCTGATCTTTTTGACAACTAACCATACATAATTTATAGACTTTGCACCATTACCGCACCTTTTCTCACGATAAAACCATTCAGTTTAATGATGTATTAAATTTAATCAGCAAATCATGAAAATAATATATTAACTTTACAGTTAATTTTTCCAGCAGGGGATGGTTAATCTCCAATTAACCTGATTTTCGTCTCATGAGTTCAGAATTGACCCGACTACCACATATTGGGTGTGGGGATCAGAAGAAAAAGCGATAGCTCATACCATCAGTCAACGCCCTGGAATTACTCAATTGATCAATAGAAAAGTTGTCAAAATCTACTGTTTTTTGAGGGGCTACCGAGGCAACAGTTTATTGTATAAAATTTACTTTTTAACGTTTAAACTGACGGGCCGTGCCAAAGAGTTTGAAAAAGCAGTTAGGCTTCCCGCGGTCCCGTCCAGTGATTGGTCTTTATATCTCACGCCTGAATAAAACTTTCGGGTTATTGATTTCCAGGTAATTCGAAGTAACCGGTATCCCGTCTATTTCACCATCCCCAGCTTCAATTATAAATCCCATACGTTGATGAAAGGTAATCGAAAGCTTGTTAACGGGCGACGTGCATGCTCTAATAATTGTTCTGTTTTTCAATTCACACTGCTTAAAAAACTGATTATATAGTTTTCGTCCAATTCCTTCTTTTCTGAATTGTGGATGAACACCTGCAAAATGTATATAACCGACATTTTCATCTGTTTGTGACATAAAGCCCACAAGAAAACCAATTAATTGATCCGATGCTTCAACAACAAATGAATTGGAACAAAAATGAACAAAAAATACTTTAGGAAGCATAGATCGTAGATCACGACCATCCCACCAATCTGGCATAACAGATATGACTCGCTGGTGGTCAGTTGGTAACGTATTTCGAATTAGGTATTTATCCATATTTCAGCCTTACATGTGTGGAAAAAATAAAAACCGCCAATTAACGTTTACAAAGCCTGCCAAGGATTTGGATTGTATCGGCTACTTTTAAGTTCCATGTACTGGCGCTTAGTCTCATGCAGTTTGTAAATTTATTTTGTAGCGAAAATAAATGACCAGGGGAAAAGAGGATATTTTCAGCCAATGCGTCCTGATAAATCTGTTCAGTATCAATAGGTTCAGGTAATTCCACCCATAAAAATGATCCACCGGAAGGATTGGAGACCCGGGTTGAGTCTGGAAAATGAAGTAATATTTCATTCCGCATGGATTGAACGTTTTCTATTAATTTCCCCTTGACCTTACGTAAATGTCTTTCGTACCCACCCTTGGCTAAAAAACAGGCAACCGCAATTTGGTTAACAGATGCGGTCGAGATGTTCAACAGCATCTTCATTTCTATTACTGACTCATAAAATTTGCCTGGTGCGATCCATCCAATACGCAAACCAGGGGCGATGGTTTTGGAAAAGGATGAGCAGTAAAGCACGTTTCCTGTTTCATCATGACTTTTGCAAGCATCCGGCCGCCGGTGAAAATAAAGATCACCATAAATATCATCTTCTATCAGGGGAATTTTGCTCTGCTCCAGGAGCCAGGCCATCTCCTTTTTCTTCCAGGACGGCATGACAAAACCTCTCGGATTATTAAAATTAGGTATGGAAAAAACAACTTTTACCGGGTGATTTTCAATTACAAATTTAAGCGTGTCCAAAGAGATACCTTCTTCTGGAGAGCTGGGAATTTCAATCACTTTCAAATTCAGCGCCTGCAACAGTTGAAGCAGGTTAAAGTACGTGGGGCTCTCCAAAACGATGGTATCCCCTGGTTTGCATAATGCCATCAACGCCAGAAAAATGGCCTCCTGGCAACCATTGGTGACTATAATGTCATCTGGAGAGAGTGTCAGTCCTGCTGACAAACCCAATCTTGCAATTTGTTGTCTGAGTAATGTGTAACCAGGTGGCAGGAGGTATTCTGCGGCCAAGAGATCATTGTCACTTGCAGCGTCCATCAGATAACGGCCAAAACGTTTTTTGGGCCATAAGTCGGGAGCAACGCCGGAAAGGGCAAGGCTGATCCCGTTTTTATCGAACGCATTGTCTCGAAACATACTGTAAACACGGCAGAACGTAACCTTTTTGGGATCCAACTGCTTTAAGTCTTGCTCGGATGGTTCTACTCGTTCGTTAAAACGATTTTTGACGTAATAACCCGATTGGGGTACGACAGTAATGTAATTCCGGTCTTCCAGGCGCCAATAAGCCTCTTTAACGGTGTTCACGCCGACAGACAGTTCATGGCTTAGTTGTCTGATGGAAGGAATTTTATCACCTTCTTTTAAAGCTCCGCTATGAATCAAGGTTACAATTTTTTCTGCTATTTGCTCGTATCGTGGAGTCCGCATGGTTATCATCCTACAAATTACTTTTGGCCAAAATCTGATAACTATTGTTACCTTATTCGATATATTTTAATTCAATTTCCTCAATTTAAAAAGACACAGTTTGGGTTTGATTTTTGGGTACAGATGACAGAAAAGGACTGCTGTGCCTTAAATATTTTTGTCATTTGCTGCTTATTTTATCCTGTTGAATTCCCTAAATTATCGTCAAAAACGTAATCAAAATGGGGGATTCATGAGATCAAAACTGATGAAATTAAGTCCGGAACAATCTTTTCAATTGGCTAAGAATCAGGTCTTCAACATTTGTGCGGGAGAAGTCAATATTTCATGTATTTCCGGCATTGTTTGGACCACTTGGGCTGGGGGCCGTGAAAAATGCTTGACTCAAGGAGAATCTTTGGTCATTCAATCTCACATTAAAATCTGCATTCAAGCATTTACCGTTTCAAGTGTCCGAATATCGAGAACTCAAACAAGGGTATTGAGAGTTCCACATCGCGTTCTAAATTATTTCACCTTCGATCAATTCCGTCAAATGTAAATTAGTTTTGTTCAATAGATTCATATGGTCAAAAAACAATAAATATGGGGATTAAGGCGATGAAGCAGGATAAAGTATATGTCGACATTAAGGGGGTTATTCTACTTGTAATCCTTTGTGTCTCATGGGGATTGAATCAGGTAGCTATAAAGATATGTATCGCCGTGATACCACCGGTGCTCCAAGCAGGTATCCGTTCCACATGTTCTGCTTTTATAGTGCTGCTTTGGATGTTCTTCCGGGGAAAGTCTGTGTTTGAAAAGGATGGTACTATTTGGTGGGGCATATTAGCAGGATTTTTTTTCTCAGTTCAATTTATCTTATTATTTTGGGGCCTTGAATTTACAAACGCCTCCAGGGCTGTAATTTTATTAAATACTGCTCCCTTTGTAGTGGCATTAGGCGCTCAGCTTTTTTTAAAAACAGAAAGTTTGACTCGAATTCAGATTTTGGGGTTGATAATGGCATTTAGCGGCATCATTGTAGCGTTTCATGAATCATTAAACTTGCCGACCCAGGAAATGTTAATTGGGGATATAATGCTTCTGGGTGCAGCAGTAGCATGGGGGGCAGGCACAGTGCTCATCAAGGCCAGTCCCCTAACCAACGTTTCTCCCAGCAAGGTCCTGCTTTACCAATTATTGGTGTCGGCTCCCATCCTGTTGACGACCTCCGTATTCTTGGAAGAAGGAGGGATTTTAGTCTTGAACTATGTTGCTATAGCATGTCTTATTTACCAAATCATATGGATCGCTTTTATTACTTATGTTGTCTGGTTCTGGCTCATCCGAAAATATCCAGTCTCTCGCATTGCGCCGTTCACTTTTCTAACTCCTCTTTTCGGGGTTATGGCAGGAGCATTTCTTCTCGGAGAGCCAATAACTTCTTTTCTCCTTTGTGCTCTTGTGCTTGTGGGTACTGGTATTTATTTTGTCAATCAGAAATAAAAATTGGTAAAATTTTAGGACACAACCTGGTGAGCCCTAAGTCTATTATCCATCGCTTTGCTGTAAAATTTCAAACCACAACATCTTGGGCCAGATTTGATTCAGGAATCAAACGCTGAGATGAATGAGACCATGATTGTGGACCTTGGTATTTCTCACAAGGCCTGATATTTTTCTTGTAAATTATAGGGTTGCAATATATCCATTAAAATAACAATAAATTGTGGCTTGCCCGACAAGTCTGGGATTTACGTGAAAGCAGTCTGGTAAAGCGTTTTACTGACAAATGCGGGTTTTTGACCCAGCGATGCAAAAAAAGCAGATTTTGGGCCAATCCGTCTAAAAACGTGCAGCAACATAATTAATGTTCGGTTTCAGTCACATAATTAAACAGTAAGATAGAGAAATGAAATTAAACTTATGCGTTCTTGAATGCCTTTTCACAATCCATCGGCTTTCGCCAAATATTGAAATTCCAAATCAAGTCTTCGAAGGCAAATTTTACAGTATCAGTAAAACCGATGATGAATTATCAATCGTCTGTTCTTCGTCTGTGCTTTTGAATTCAGATAGTTCAGAAGACGATTGGTCCTGCATCAAAGTTCTTGGGCCTCTGGATTTTTCTTTAACTGGAATCTTGGCAGATATTTCTGCTGTACTGGCCAAAAAAAATCAGTATTTTTGCAATATCAACATTTGATACTGACTATATATTGGTAAAATCAGACAAACTTCAAGCGGCAAAAATGGCATTACAAAAAGCTGAGTATGCTTTTCAAACTTGAAACCGAATAAATCATTGCAGTGGACCACAAGGGGCAGCTTTTTCTATATTCTGTGGCAATTTTCAAAAGTATTGCTCTCAACAAAATTTAGTGGAACCTTGTTCCCTTCCTGCGGTCGGTGGCCCCCTGAACTCCAACGTTGAAATTTTGAGGAATCATAATACCCACAATGTGTCTATTATCGGTCGCCCAAGCCTAATTGAAAGCGGCATTCAATAGCATAAGCATTGAGTGGTGGGGGTAGGGTTTTCTTGCGACAAGGCTGACAGGGATAGTCCACACTATTTTGGGGCTTTGGGAATCCACACTGGTAATTACGAAGTCCTCACCATTTAATAATACTCTAACCCCGCTCTAAGGGTTAAACGTCGATTTCCCTCCCTTTTTTTGATGAATAGGTAAGGTGTCCCACGATTTCATAAATTAGAGTGCAATTCTGAAAATATAAGATCCGCGCCCCAAGCTTGAGCTGCGGTAAAGGCAAGTTTTCTTTTTTGATGTGATGTTAACGGCTGATCTTGTTTGTAGCCTAAATCATGATTTGCTTCGCTCCATGCATGTTGAAAGAGGGTTTTAATTTGAAGTTCGAAAAATTCTGGCAATTGTGTGCGATCCATTTCATCATCTACAACATCTTCAGGAATCATCAATACATAGTGTTTTCCGACATACCCAAATTCATTCTCCGATTCAGGGATCAGTTGTCTTTTCTCAATTGATCGGTAATATGCTTCTATCTCAGAAGCAACCACCTCGACATCTTCTAAATAAAAAACAATTATTCGTGCTCCTATCTGATCTTGAATTTGATTCAAAGGATCTGAATATTTAGGGGACCCATTCTCTTCTTTTTGTGCTTTTATAATAAATCTATCAAGAGATTTAGGTCTTGCAATTATCCTGTCTATTCTTTGGAAGGCTTCTAACTCGTTAGACAATTTCTTTGATATCCTTTTGGAAATAGACTTCAAATATTTCGTATAGCGTAGCAAGTATTTGTCTTTAAGGTCCATTAATTATTTTGTCCTTTTGAATTTCTCATCAACAATAGATCCAACAGTCGTGAATTTTATCTCTGGGCTATTGTTTCGTTTCTCTGACTTAAAACAGTTATCAAATTCAGCGGATTCAGCTGTTAATATTGCTCCGTTACTTAATTCAATCATTTTATAAGGTAAATACTTTTGAAATTCTTCTTTATCAAAAACAAATTTATCTTCAAGTAGTCTGGTCGGATTCACATTCTGAGACACAGCTTTTGTAGCTTCAGGTGATAAATGAAATAACTTACAGAATTCTGAGATGGCCATTGCCTTATTGGTTATATTTGTTGCCAATTTTACCGATGATGTTATTTCATGTTTTATAGATGGGTCATTACTTTTTTTTATTGCGTCTCGTAATGCAAGAGCAAGCCTTTTAGTCCCTTGTCGTGGTGTGGTTTGAAAATCAGACTTTAGGAATGAGCTGATCCAGTAACCGGCAATTTCTTTGCCACCTGGTAACGCTTGTTTGTCTACCGCTAACCCTTTCCACAAGTTAGGAGATTCTATATTGCATTGATATAGTACTGATTTATAAGAATATGCATTCTTTAAAAAAACTTGCTCAACAAATTCGACTTTCAGAGCCTCTGATTTTTTTTCAGCAACGATCCCTTCATCGGCAGGAAATCTTGATATAATCATTTTCGAATTTTTATCGTTGTATCCAATTGTAAAGAAAAGCAGTCCCATTCCAGATGTTTTAGTTGTAACCGATTGCAAACGGTTTGCCAAAATAAGCCCGTCATCAATTGACCCACTTTCCATGAGAGCTAAAATTTCATCTTTCACGTCATTTTTCTGATCATCATTTTCTGATGTGAAAATAATGGGAATCTTGCAGTCAACCTCAGAATTTTTAAAAATGTCATTTAACATTTTAAAAATCTTTCCTTTTTTAGGGATCTCAACACCACCTATTTCCGGTTGTTCTTCAGCGTTTTTTCCAGGGTAGGTTAAAAAACTAAATATCTTGTCGATTTCCATTTTGATTTCCTTTACTAAAAGTTTCAATTATTTGGAACAATACGACAAATTTTCTATATGTATTTTTGTTGAGAATAAATATATGACCTATAAGCACATGTCAAGGAAGTAACTATTTGAAAATATATATAATTATTTATGAGGATATTTTATATAATAATCGTATTAATTGCGACAAAAAAGATGAATGGGTTTCGACGTCAGAGAGTAGAATAAAAGCGAAGCGTTCAATGTGTCTATTATCCGTCGCTTTCACCCAAATATATTGACCACTACATCTGGGGGTGCCTCTTCCGGATGAGAATTCAACTTTAGTATCCTGCTTTTCGAAGGCTTATCAGAAATCCATAAAAATCATTTTTTAGATTTTAAAAAAGAGAGGAGGCTCACATAGTCCCCCCTCTTTTATTGTGAAAAAGTTACAACAGGATTTACAACGCCTTGTTGTAAATCGGTCCAGATATGCCAACTTGTGCCAGAATATGGATCAAAAAACAAAAAAGCCGAAACGCTTTTCAGAAGCGGATCGGCCTTTGTTTCCGGTGGTGGGCCATCAAGGGATCGAACCTTGGACCTACTGATTAAGAGTCAGTTGCTCTACCAATTGAGCTAATGGCCCCGAAAAATTAACTCGAGAAAAATATCAGCGTTTCTTTGGGAAGTCAATGCTTTTTTGTATTTCCATTGCGGATTTCAGATTTACCGGTTGACCCCTTAAATACAGGTCTGATATACTTCCTTGTTTGTTGGGCCAGGTTGAATGGCTGAAAGGAGCGGCATGAATGGAGAGACGAAAATTTCCGGCCCGGCTTTCTGCTCCTGATTTTTGGCTGCTTTATCCATCATCACAGGGGAAACCAGAATGACAAGAACAAGATCAAATACATTGTTTGCCGAAGCCAGGGAACTGATTCCCGGGGGCGTGAATTCACCGGTACGGGCCTGCGGTTCCGTGGGCGGGCAGCCGGTTTTTATCGAGAAGGGGGACAAGAGCCGTCTCTATGATGCCGATGGAAATACCTATATCGATTATGTATTGTCCTGGGGCCCCCTGATTCTGGGGCATCGGCCGCCCCAGGTGATCAAGGCCCTGGAGGAGGTTCTGGAAACCGGAACCAGTTTCGGTGCGCCCACGGAGCTTGAAACCCGGCTGGCCGCCCTGGTCAGGGATATGGTACCCTCCCTGGATATGGTCCGGATGGTGAACTCGGGCACCGAGGCTACCATGAGCGCAGTCCGCCTGGCCCGGGGATACACCGGCCGGGATATCATTATCAAATTTGACGGCTGCTACCACGGTCATGCCGATACCCTGCTGGTGGCGGCCGGTTCGGGAATCGCCACCCTGGGGATTCCCGGCAGTCCCGGAGTCCCCGACGCTGTCATTAAAAACACCCTTTCCCTGACCTATAACGATAGGGAAGGCTTTGCCCGGGTCATGGAAGAGATGGGGGACAAGGTGGCCTGTGTGATCCTGGAGCCTGTGGCCGGCAATATGGGTATGGTCCGGCCGGTGGAGGGATTTCTGGAGAGCTTGAGGGAACTGACCGCCAGACACGGGGCCCTGCTGATCTTTGACGAGGTCATGACCGGATTCCGGGTGGACAAGGGATCTGCCCAGGGACTATTCAATATCACCCCGGATCTGTCCTGTTTCGGCAAGGTTATCGGGGGCGGACTGCCCGTGGGGGCCTACGGCGGCAGAAAGGAGATCATGGAGGGAATCGCCCCAACCGGATCCATCTACCAGGCCGGGACCCTGTCCGGGAATCCTTTGGCCATGGCCGCGGGAATCGCTACCCTGACCGCCCTCCGGGAGGAGGGAGTGTATGAGGCCCTGGAACAAAAGGCCCATACCCTGATGTCGGGTTTTAAGGCTGCGGCAGACCAGGCCGGGATCCCATTTCAATCCGGAAGCGTCGGCTCCATGGCCGGCTTTTTCTTTACGGATCGGGCCGTGCACAATTTCGATGATGCAAAGACCTGCAACCTTAACCGTTTTGCCGCCTTTTACAGGGGCATGCTGGAACAGGGGGTCTATCTAGCACCTTCCCAGTTTGAGGCCTGTTTTGTGTCCCTGGCCCATACGGACCCGGATATTCAGGAGAGCATCCAGGCGGCCGAGACTGTGATGGCCGGTCTGGAAAAATAATGGCCGGAAAGATCAAACCTTCCCCCCTTAAAATTCATCTTGTTGCCGCCTGCGGTACAGGCATGGGAACCCTTGCCTGCATTCTCAAGGAAATGGGGCACGGGGTGACGGGATCGGACCGGAACGTTTATCCGCCCATGAGCGATTTTCTGGCTGAAAAAGGGGTAAAGCTCTTTTCCGGATTTGACCCGGCCAACCTGGACGAAAAGCCGGACCTGGTGATCATCGGCAATGCCGTGACCCGGGACAATCCCGAGGCCAGGGCCGTGATGGAGAGGGATATCCCCTATCTTTCCATGCCCCAGGCCGTGAACCGGTTTATTGCCTCGGACAAGAAGATCATCCTGGTGACCGGCACCCACGGCAAGACCACCACCTCTTCCATCATGGCCCATATCCTGACCTGTGCCGGCATGGACCCGTCCTTTATGATCGGCGGCATTCTAAAGGATTATCATTCCAGCTTCAGGATCGGCATGGGGGAGTACATGGTGATTGAAGGGGATGAGTATGATACGGCCTTTTTTGACAAGGGCCCCAAGTTCATGCACTATGATCCCCATATCACCATCATGACCGGGGTCGAGTTTGACCATGCCGATATCTTCAGGGATCTTGACCATATCCGGGTGATCTTTGCCGACTTTGTAAAGAAGATCCAGCCTTCATCCCATATTATCGCCTGCCTGGAAAACGAGACCCTCATGGAGATTCTGGAGTCCTGCCGGGCATCCATGGAGACATACGGGCAGGGCAGGGAAGGGCCGGGGGACTGGTATGCAAGCGACCATGAAATCAAGGGCGGGTTTACCCTGGCCGGGATCCACGGACCCGGCAGATCCTATAACCTTGAGACCAAACTGGTGGGCCACCATAATCTTTTAAATTTTCTGGCCTGTGCCGCCGCCGCCCAAAAAATCGGAATTGAACCGGAGCAGATCCAAAAGGCCATGGCCTCTTTTTCCGGGATCAAGCGGCGCCAGGAAATCCGGGGCATAAAATCAGGAATAACAATTATGGATGATTTCGCCCACCATCCTTCCGCGGTCCGGGAAACCATTGCCGCAGTCCGGCCTTTTTACAGACAGGGCAGGGTGATTGCCGTTTTTGAACCCAGGACCAATACCAGCATGCGCCGGTTTTTCCAGGACAGTTATCCAGGAGCCTTTACGGAAGCGGACATGGTCTGCATCTGTAAACCCTGCGTGAAAAAGGACATCCCGGACCCGGAACGCTTTTCCCCGGAGAAACTGGCATCGGACATCAACAGCCTGGGCGTAGAAGCCCGCTGTTTTGAACGGGTGGATGATATCCTGGAATTTTTGCCCCCGGTTCTGCAAAGGGATGACCTGGTTCTGATCATGTCCAACGGAGGATTCGATAATATCCATGCCCGGATTCTGGAACGGATCAGCGGATAAAATGAAAAGAGCCTGGCCCCGCATTATCGGAATCGGTCTGTTTCACTGTTTTTTATACATGTACCTGGTTCCCCGGGTGATCTACCCGAGATTCGGAGAGAATGGATTCATCTTTGCCGCTATAACGGCTCTGGTGGTTTCCGTGGCTGTGCTGGGAACCCTATGGTTGAATAAGAAGACCCAAAAGAATAAATAAAGGAGAAAGATAAATATGAGCCAGAAAGAAGAGAATAAAATGGAATGGGATCCCAAGTACGGGGTGGACATTGAGGAGATTGACAACCACCAGAAAAAGATGTTTGAATTGTTCAACATGCTCATCGACCTGAAACTGGAGAAAGGCGAGGCCAAGGCCTTTGCCGGCTTGATTTCCGATATCAACGACTATGGCAAACTCTTTTTTGCCTCCGAAGAAAGAATTTTAAAGAAAAAGGGGTATCCAGACTACGAAACCCATATCAAGAAGCATCGCAAGTTCATTAAAAATACCATCAATCTGCGAAGGGAAATTGTTGAAGACGTGGACAACCTGACCATGGAGTCGATTCTGGAACTTCGGGACTGGCTGGTCAAACATATTGAAGAAAGCGACTCCAAGTATACCCCTTTCCTGAGAATTCATCAGTATATTGAAGATGTTAACCCAAAAAAATAAAAAGGGTGAAAACCCGCGTCTTTCCTGGAAAGCCTCTGTTTTGAATGGGAATGGGAGTTGACGATCCTTGAGATTTTAGATTAAAGTCTCGCGTCACACATGACGATGGGTATGGTCATAAAGAAGGAATAACCTTTTAACTTTGGATGTTCCCATGGTATTTGACTATAAAATATTACCCATTCAGAATGAGGCCGTTGATTCTCTCCGTGAGATAAGGGGGTTTTCCGAGCGCAGAAAAACCGTAACCAGAAAACTGAAAAAGGACAGGCGCAGATCCAAGACCGACCGAAGAAGCAGCGTCCGGGACGGTGTTTTCGTCAGCCTCTCCTTCAGGAACAACCGAAGAAAAGGGGGCGACAGAAGGACCGGTTCCGACCGCTTCGCCAACAAAAAAAGCGGCGCCTCCTTTACTGTTTAGTTCCAGAGTTTCTATTCGAAATATTGTACTTTCTCATTTTATTGATCATGGCCGTGTGGGATATGCCCAGGGCACGGGCTGTTTTGCGGATGCTGGGATGCCTGGCCAGGGCAGATTCGATCACATCCCGTTCATATCGTCCCACCATCTTTTTGAGGGAAGATCCGGATTCATTCACAGAACCGGACCCTGATCTGAGTTCCCGGATGGTCTTTTCAATTTCATGACCGAATATGACGGCCTGGGGCTCGATGATATCCCTGTCTGAAATAATGGCTCCCCGTTCGATCACATTTTTCAGTTCCCGGACATTTCCGGGCCAGTCATGGTCCATGAGTTTTTCCCGGGATTCCATGGAAAGCGCTTTGGGAACCGATCCCACCTGTTTGGCAATTCTGGATAAAAAATGTTCGGCCAGGGGAGGGATGTCCTCTTTTCTCTCCTTGAGCGGGGGAACGTGGATGGGCAGAACATTGATCCTGTAGTAAAGATCCTCCCTGAATTGATTCTCTTTGATCATCTGTTCGATGAGCCGGCTGGTGGCCGTGATGATCCGGGTGTCCACGGGGATCTCCCGGACCCCGCCGATGCGCCGGACGCTTTTTTCCTGGATTACCCGCAGGATCTTTGCCTGGGATCCCATGGGCATGTCTGCGATTTCGTCCAGGAACAGAGTGCCCTTATCCGCGGTTTCAAACAGCCCCTGTTTGCCCTTTTTTTCAGCCCCGGTAAAACTGCCCTTTTCATAGCCGAACAATTCGCTTTCCAGAAGGGATTCGGGCAGGGCCGCGCAGTTGACCGCCACAAATTCTCCCCTTCTTCCGCTTTGGTTATGGATGGCTTTGGCAAAAAGTTCCTTGCCCGTGCCGCTTTCGCCCCGGATGGACACGATGGAAGAGGAAACAGAGATCTTCTGGGCAAAGGAAATGGCATCCATGAGGGGGGCGCTGGTGCCGATGATGTCGCTGAAGGTAAACTGGGAAGGGGCGGTCACCTCATCTGCCAGTTCCTTGATCTCTTTCATGTCCCGCATGATCTCCACGGCATCGGTGATTTCCCCTTTTGCATCCTCAATGGCAATGCCGGCGGAAAAAAACTGGAATCGTCCATTGGGGGAGATGATATTTCTCTTTTTATTATGAAAAGATTTCCCCTGGAGGCAGTCCAGGATGTCCCTGTTCTCCAGGGGGAGATCCGTGAGTTTTCGTCCGGTGAGCCGGGTCTGGTTCCAGCCGTACATCTTCTTGGCCACAGGGTTGATAAAGGTGATCCGTCCGGTCCGGTCAACGGAGATAATACCGTCGCTGATGCTGTCCAGGATAACTTCCAGTCTTTTTTCACGGATTTCCAGGGGCATGGAGTTGATCCGGGTGATGAAAATGAGGTCCGGTATCTGCCGCAGGCTTTCAATGATCCGGTCATCGGGGGGAGAAGTTTTGGATCCCCGGGTCTCAATATAGATCAGGGTCTGGTTTCCTTTGTTTTCCACCTCCATGGAGATGATGTTCAGTCCATTGGAACTGGCAACCTTGGCAATGTCTTCCACAATCTGCCGGCGGTCGGTGAAAAGAAGCTTTAATCTCAGGGTCGAAAGGATCATAGGGTTTTTAAGGGATGAAGGTTAATTTGAATCATAGGGGAATCCTAATTCATACAAGGCCGTGAATCAAGAGAAATTGAGGCGATCCATCCTGGGTTTCTTTTTTGGACCGGGTTTCTTTTTGGAGAGAAGATTGGTAAAAAGAACTATTTTTTACGGTATGGATCTTTTGTCGGGGAACCTGGAAATTTGGTGGAAACAGAGTACATAGAATTTGAACTGGAAACGCTTTTCAGGCACGGGTTTATCTCTTGTCTGGACTATTATTTTGCCAGATCCATGGCCAGGATTTTCCCGGAAGATCAGGCCCTGGTCTGTCTGACATCCGCTCTGGTATCCCGGGCATTGTCCCGGGGACAGATCTTTCTTGACCTGAAAAAAGAGGCCGGTTCAAGCCTTGGACCCTCTCCTGAAAATCTTCCGGCCAGGGAACGGGACTTAAATTTGATGACCCGGCTCCCGGCATACAACGACTGGATCCTCCACCTGGAAAATGCCGCCATGGTGGAAAATCTATCCGGGAAAAGAAAAGCCTTCCCCCGGGACGGTATGGGTAAGGCTTCCGGGATTGGGAACCGGCCCCTGGTCCTGGACCCGGCCGGGCACCTCTATTTTTCAAAGTATTTTGATTTCCAGTCAAGGCTGGTGGAGAATATCAGCTCCAGGATCAAGGCAGGTCCTTTGGAAGTGGATCCGGATTTCATGGCAACGGGTATTGCCCGGGCCTTCAAAGAGCAGGATCCGGTCCATACGGCGCCCCAGCAGGAAGCTGTGCAAAAAGCCCTGACAGGAAGATTGACAATTATCTCGGGCGGCCCCGGTACCGGCAAGACCCATATCACGGAGATTATCCAAACCCTTTTGGAAGAGTATGCACAAAACCTCGGGCTTGCTCCTCCCGGGATCCTTTCCCTGGCCCCCACGGGAAAGGCCGCTTCCCGGCTTAAGGGAGGGGCCACCATCCATTCGGCCCTGGTCCCTTTGAAAAACCGGCCCGGATTTGTCCACGGCAGGGAAAATCCGCTTATAACGGACATGGTAATCATTGATGAGGCCTCCATGATCGACCTTGCCCTGATGACAAGGCTGCTGGAGGCCGTTCCCCTCCATGCCCGGGTGATCCTGCTGGGGGATGAGAACCAGCTTTCTCCGGTCCAGGCCGGGGCGGTTTTCAACGAGATCTGTCAAACCCGGGGGATGGAGTCCAACCTCGTCTTTCTGGAGCATAATTTCAGATCCGGTGGGAAAACCGGGCTGGAAAACCTGGCCAGGGCGGTCCGGTTCAATGATTTCAAGGGCCTGAAATCCATCCTGGATCAGGGAGGAACCCAGGATATCGTGTTTGAGGACACCAGCGGAGAAGAGTCCCGGGAAGACCTGCTGAATCATTATATCCTTGAGGGGTACCGGGAGTTCATGGGGCAAAACAACCTGATGGAATCCCTGGAAAAACTGGACGGATTCAGGATTCTCTGTGCCCATAACCGGGGGGAGTCCGGAACATTACAAATTAATCATGTCTGTGAAAAAATTTTGCGGATCAGGGATGATTCTGGTATAAAGAGTGGATTTTTCAAACGAATCATCATGATCCGTTTGAACGACTATGACAGGGGATTGTTTAACGGGGACACCGGAGTGGTTTTTTCCCAGGACGGACCGGAAAAGACCGGCCGGACAAGGGTTGGATTCAGAATGGCGGACAAGAGCATCGTAACTTACAGGTACGGGGATCTCCCGGGCCATGAAACCGCCTTTGCCGTGACCGTCCACAAGAGCCAGGGCTCTGAGTTTGACACGGTTCTCATGGTCATCCCGGAGCAGCTGTCGCCGGTGGTCACCCGGCAGCTATTATACACAGGGGTGACCCGGGCCAGGAAAAAGGCCATTATTCTGGGTCCCATCAAGGTCATCAGAGAAGCCATGGAGATCAGCCCTGAACGGACATCAAATGTTTCAGGCTTTCTGGAGGGTTTTCTTTCCGGGAATGAAAAAGATCATTAAGCTGCCCTTTTGCCCCTATCTCATCAATTTAAACGATTGGAAAGAAAAGATTTGGAAAAGAAACAAACCATACCCGATCAGATCTGGCAGTTTTTCAGTTCAGTTAAACTGACCGTTTATACCTTGCTCCTTCTTGCACTCACCTCCATTATCGGAACGGTGGTGCTTCAGAACGGAGCGCCTGCCCAGTATATCCGGCTCTACGGCAGGGGCATGACCAACCTCATCCTGGCCCTGGGCCTGGACGACATGTACCATGTCTGGTGGTTTCTCCTTCTCCTTGTTGTCTTGTGCATTAATATTCTTGTCTGTTCCGTGGAAAGACTCTCCCATACCTGGAAAATTATTTTTCCCAAAACCATAAAAGTGAATCCGGACCGGTTCAGGAAATTGAAAACGAGTCATGGTTTTGATTCCGGTCAAGGGGTAGAGGCTCTGGCTGAATCCTTTTCCGGGATCCTGTCCAAAAAAATCGGGCCGGTGATCCGGACGGATTCGGAAAACAGTATTGGGCTTTACGCTGAAAACGGCCGTTGGACCCGGATTGGTGTCTATCTGGTTCATGCCAGTGTCCTTCTTCTGCTTCTGGGGGCCCTTATCGGTTCTGTATTCGGGTTTAAGGCCGATCTGAAACTGGACGAGGGCGAAAGCGCAGATGCCGTGGTTCCAAATCAGACAAGGATTCCTGTCCCCCTGGGATTTACGATCAAATGCAATGAGTTTGAGGTGAAATTTTACGACACAGGGGCACCGGAAGAGTTTCGGTCCAACCTGACCATCCTTGAGGGGGGCAGGGAGAGCTTTACCACGAATGTCCGCGTCAACCATCCCCTGCGCTACAAGGGCATCAATATCTTCCAGTCTTCTTACGGGGCCGCATCCCCTGAATCGGCCGTCTTCACCATTCTTGATAATGAGACCCAGGAGGAAATCCACCGGGAGATCCGGCTGGGAGAAGCCGTGGACCTGCCCGGTTCCCAAGGCAGTTTTACCTTTCAGGGGTTTCTGCCCCACTTTGATTTTCAGGGGCATAACCTGGGCGAGGCCTTTTTCGGCAAAATAGATATCCGGAACGGGGAAAGCGTTCAGATCGCCCTGCCCACCCGTTTTCCCACCTTTGACAAGATGAGGAAGGGAAGGTTTGCCGTGGTTGTCAAGGATTTTGAGCAGCGGTTTTACACGGGTCTCCAGGTGACAAAGGACCCGGGGGTCTGGTATGTCTATGCCGGATTCATCCTCATGATCCTGGGATGCTGGGTTACTTTTTTCATGGCCCATAACACCTATTTTATAGAGATTGCCCGGACCCGGGAGGGGGGATCCCGGATCCTTGTGGCCGGGAAAACCAACCGCAACCCCCAGGGGATGAAGCTTACACTCAAAAAGCTGGTTCGCAGGTTAGAAAAATAAAGGATATATATATGGTTATCAACAGTTCTTTTGCTTTATCATCGGCCACTTTCATCTACGCTCTGACCTCTGTATTCTATATCGGTTCATTTGCCTTTAAGAAGAATATACTGGCAAGGGCAGGATTCTGGGTTCTATTGGCCGGGCTGATCTTCAACACCGCCGGTATCATCCTAAGGTGGGTGGAATCCTATCAGATGGGATACGGCCATGCTCCCTTTTCCAATATGTATGAATCCCTGGTCTTTTTTTCCTGGACCGTGGCCGTGCTCTATCTCTTTGTTGAACTCAAGTACCAGGAAAGCATCATCGGCGTGTTTGTCTCTCCCCTGGTCTTTCTGGCCATTGCCTACGCCTCTTTTGATCCCAGTGTCAGCTCAAAGATTTCTCCTCTGATTCCGGCCCTGAAATCCAACTGGCTTATTGCCCACGTGATCACCTGCTTTCTCGGATATGCCGGGTTTGCCGTAGCCTTTGGATTCAGCATCATCTACTTTGTCAAGCCCAGAAACCCGGCCCCGGGATCCATATCCTCCCGTTTGCCTGCCTGGGATATTATCGACGAACTCACCTACCAGATGGTGGTGTTTGGATTTCTTTTTCTGACCATCGGGATTATCACGGGAGCGGTATGGGCCAACTCGGCCTGGGGAAAATACTGGTCCTGGGATCCCAAGGAAACCTGGTCTCTGATCACCTGGTTTGTCTATGCCATATTCATGCATCTGCGGCTCATGAGGGGGTGGCACGGGAAGAATCTGGCACTTGTCTCCATAGCGGGTTTTCTGGCGGTCCTGTTTACCTATTTCGGTGTCAATTATCTATTGTCCGGACTCCATAGTTACGGGTAAAAACGATCCGGTTCAGTTTTTCTTTGGCAGGGGAGAATATTTTCTAAATATTCTCCCCTGTTTTATTTCGGGCCCGGGTCTGTAAAGGGATGGCATCCCGGGTAATTTACTTGACAACAAAACAAGATCTTAATATAGAATAACGCTAATTGCCCCAGCGTAAGAATCTATTTGGACGTATTGCAGACAGTCTTGAATCCTGTCCGCAAAAAAGATAAGTCCGGGGACCTCCGGACAATAGGTGATAGGTAACATCAACATTTTAACTTTGATGGAGTTTTCATGAGCGAAATAGAAAACAAAGCGGGTTCCATGGATGGTGCGGGGGACGGCGCTGCCGGAGATCCACAGGATGACAAGGGCCTAGGTCTTGGGGTCATCTTTTTCCTAGTGGCATTTTTGATATGCTTCTTGTCCGGCTGGCTGCTTTTTCCCAAGTTGCTCTATTCGAAAAAAGAGCAACCTTTTAACTTTAACCATGAGTTGCATGTCGACGAAACCGGTGACTGTGAAACCTGTCACTTCCTGAGGGAAGACGGTACTTTTTCAGGGATTCCCAATCTGGAAACCTGTATGGAATGCCATACGGAGGAGGCCATGGGGGAAACCGAGGATGAGACCGTTTTTGCCGAAGAGTACGTGGCAAAGGAGAAAGAGGTTCCCTGGTATGTTTATTCAAAACAGCCTGACTGCGTATTCTTTTCCCACGCGGCCCACATCAATGCCGGCGGCATGGAATGCGTGACCTGTCACGGCCACATCGGGGAGTCCACCTTTTCCAGACCCTACGAGGAGAACAGGCTTACCGGCTACAGCCGGGATATCTGGGGCAAGAACATCTGGGGAATCAAAAAGAATTCCTGGGATAGGATGAAAATGGATGACTGCGCAGAGTGTCACAAGGAAGAGACAGGCCATCAGGGCTATTGTTTCCAGTGCCACAAGTAATCCGCCTGACACAAGAATTTCGAACTTTAAGAGGATTGATTTATGAAAGTTGATAGAAGAAGCTTCTTGGGATTGGGACTTGGCGCAGCGGCCGGTGTCGCGGTTTCCCCTGTGGGAATCAAGTTGACGGATGATTCATCCATCTGGACACAGAACTGGCCCTGGACTCCTGTTCCCAAGGACGGAGAAATTTCATATGACAGCTCGGTCTGCAGTATCTGTCCTGGAAACTGCGGAATCAGCATTAGAAAAATAGACAAGAGGCCCGTGAAAATAGAAGGACAGGAAGGATACCCGGTCAATGACGGAGGCGCCTGTCTCCACGGGATTGCCGGCCTTCAATACCTGTACGATCCGGCCCGGGTCAGACAGCCCCTGAAGAAAACCGGGGATACGTTCCAGCCCATTTCCTGGGACGAGGCCATCACCCTGATGTCGGACAAACTGGCCGTGATCCGGGACAAGGCCCCTGAAAGGCTGGTCTGTATCGGAGATAAAAATACAGGCTCTGTTCCCGGGCTTTTCAAACATTTTTTAACGGCATTCGGGTCCCCCAACTACTATGCCATGCCGGGTCTTTCCACCTATCTTGAGCTGACGGCCCAGACCCTTCACGGTGCCGGCTATACCCTGGGGTTTGACCTTGAAAATGCCGATTTTGTACTGAGCTTCGGTGCCGGCATCATCGAGGGATGGGGATCTCCTGTATCCTGTTTCAAGGCCAATGCCTCACGGAAAGAGCGGCATGCCAAGCTCTATCAGATCGAACCCCGGCTTTCCAATACGGCGGCCAATGCGGACAAGTGGATTCCGGTTACCCCGGGTTCCGAAGGGGATCTGGCCCTGTCCATGTGCGGCGTGCTCCTGGGAAAAAATCTCTTTGATTCGGGTTTTGCGGCCAACTTCAGAGGCGGGTTCAATAAGTTCGTGGCCATGGTCCGGAACGAATATGCGCCTGAAAAAGTAGCGGCAGCTACCGGGATTTCGGCCGAGGATATCGAGAAAACTGCCCTCATGTTTGCCAGGGCAAAGGCCCCTGTGGCCGTTCCGGGCAAGGGCAGGGGAGCAGGGGCCCAGAGCCTCAAGGAATTTGCCGCCATTCATGTTCTCAACTGCCTTACGGGGAACATCAATAAAAAAGGGGGCGTCTTTGTCATGCCCCAGGACGAATACCTGAGCTTTCCCGATCCGGTCATGGATGAAATTGCCGAGGCCGGTGCCGGCAAGGACAAACTGGCCGGCTCGGTCAGCGACCTTGTGGCCAGGCTGAACAAAGCCTCCTCCCCGGCTGTGGAAGGACTTTTGGTCTACAATGCCAATCCCTGTTACACCCTGAACAATCCCAAAGAGGTCAAGCAGGCCTTTGAAAAGATCCCCTTTGTTGCAGCCTTTTCCTCCTTCCTGGATGAGACGGCCATGGCTGCGGACCTGGTTCTGCCCATGAGCACCTTCCTGGAAAAAACCGAAGATGTGCCGCCCAGCCCGGGCCTGTCAAAGAGTATCATCGGCCTTGGCCGGCAGATCATCGATCCTGTATTCCATTCAAAATCACCCGGGGACGCCCTTATCCTTCTGGCGAATGGACTTGAGGGCAGCATTGCCGAGAGTTTTGAATGGGATTCTTATTCAGACTGCCTGGAAAGCCTGGCGGCAGATGTCTGGGATACCCTCAGCGAAGAAGGGCACCTGGTGGTCTCTGAAGAGCCTCCTGCCGGTCTTCCCGGAGTGGATTTCTCTTTTCTTTCCGACAACCCGGAAACCATGGAACCCCAGGGCGACGGCCCGCTTATCCTGGTCCCCATCGACAATATGCGGCTGACCCAGAGCGTTCCGGCCTCTTCTCCCTTTGCCGTAAAAACGGTTTCCGACCGGATCCTTTCCGGAAAGGATATCCTGGTGGAGGTCAATCCTGCAACGGCCAAGGGATTCAAGGACCAGAGCCTGGCCACCCTGACCACCCCTGCGGGATCCGCAAGGGTGAGAATCAATCTCAACGAGGGGATCATGCCCGGTGTCATTGGAATGGCCAGAGGTCTGGGCCACACCTTTGACAATAAATTTGTCTCCAATAAGGGTGTGAATGTGAATGAGCTGATCGGCCCGGTAATTGAGGCCGGATCAGGACTGGATGCCGCCTTTGGAATCCGGGCCAAGCTTTCCTAGGCCTAAATGAATAAAAATCTTAAGAGGTTCTGATGATACACGATAAAAAAGCACATAAGTTCGGAATGGTTATTGATCTGGACAAATGCACCGGATGCGGCTCCTGCATGGTATCTTGCATGTCAGAGAATAATGTTCCGTTTAAGGAGGATGAGTCCAGAAAAAAGGACAGCATCACCTGGATGCGGGTTTATAAACTGACCAATAACAAACCCTTTCCAGATACAGAGGTGGTCTACATGCCCAGACCCTGCCAGCATTGCGGGGGCAAGGGAGACCACGGCCATTCCCCCTGCGTCTCCGTATGCCCGGCCACGGCCACGGATTACGGGCATGACACGGGAATTGTCAGCCAGATCTATACCCGGTGCTTCGGATGCCGGTACTGCATGGGGGCCTGCCCCTACCATGCCAGGTACTTTAACTGGTGGGACCCCACCTGGCCCGAAGGCATGGAAAATTATCTTAGCCCCAATGTATCCCCCAGGATGCGGGGGGTGGTGGAAAAATGCAGTTTTTGCTACCACAGGTACCAGCTGGCCAGGGAAAAGGCCTATGTGGAAGAGCGTGAAATCGAGGAAAAAGAGTATCAGACGGCATGCACCACGGCATGCCCGGCAGGGGCCATCGTGTTCGGCGACTTAAACAATCCCTCCCACGAGGTTCACCAGATCGTCAAGCCGGATCCCCATCCCGATCCCATGAACAGGCACGTGGTGGGGAAATCCAGAAATCCCAAGGTTTTCAGGCTCCTTGAGCGCCTGGGCACCAATACCAAGGTCTATTACATGTCTGAACGGGAATGGGTCAGAAAGGCCGGGGACAATTACCTTGACGGTGAATGGGACAAGGTCAAGAACCATCACGGGTCTGCATCCCATGAATAATTTTTCAAAGACTTAGGAGACAAACACTATGGATTCTGCATTAATACCCGAAGGTGCCAAAAGGTGCTCTTTTCCAAAGTTTATGATTGGGATAGCCCTGGTCGGTGCCGTACTGCTCTGGGGGGTCTTTGCCATGCTGCTGTGCTGGTTTAAAGGCCTGAACCAGACCAATATGAACGATTATTACGGGTTTGCCCTCTGGATCTGGGCCGACCTTGCCGTTATTGCCGTAGGAGGCGGTGCTTTTTTCACCGGCCTGCTCAAGTATATATTCAAGGTGGATGAGCTGAAAAACATCATCAACTTTGCCGTGATCATCGGGTTTATCTGTTACAGCTCGGCCCTTTTGATCCTGGCCATTGATATCGGCCAGCCCCTGCGGGGATGGTTTATTTTCTGGCACGCCAATGTTCATTCCATGCTCACCGAGGTGGCCTTCTGTCTGTCCTGCTACTTTGCGGTTCTCACCATTGAGTTCATTCCCAATATCCTGGAAAACCGGCAGATGAACAAGGTGCCCTTTTTCCATCACCTGGCCCACAATATGCACGGGGTCATGGCTGTATTTGCCGCCACCGGCGCGTTCCTCTCCTTTTTCCACCAGGGATCCCTGGGCGGAGTGGCCGGCGTCATGTTCGGCCGTCCCTTTGCCGTAAGGGAAGGTCTTTTGATCTGGCCCTGGACCTTTTTTCTCTTTACCTGGTCTGCCGCGGCATTCGGTCCCTGCTTTACCCTGCTGGTGACAAAGATCACAGAAGCCGTCACCGGCAAAAAACTGGTGAGCGACAAAACCGTCCACCTGCTGGCCAAGATATCCGGCTGGATGATCACCACCTATATTATTGCCAAGATCATTGATACCATATACTGGGCCACGGTGACCGCACCGAGCCTGGGATTTAAGATCAGTCATTTTTACAGCAACAATGCCTTTTACGGATACTGGATCCTCTTTACAGAGATCATCCTGTGCGGCGTGATTCCCGGATTGATTCTGATCAACAGATCCACCCGGGAAAACCCGAGCTTAAGGCTTGCGGCCATTATCCTGGGGGTTATCGGGGTCTGCCTTAACCGCTGGGTCATGGTCCTCCAGATCATGGCTGTCCCGGTCATGAGTTTTGATACCTGGGCCCTCTACTTCCCCTCCTGGCAGGAAATCGCAACCACCATCCTGCCCGTGGCCTATGGAATTATTCTGATCGCGGTAACATACCGTTACCTGCCCGTGTTCCCCCAGGAACAGGAACTGAACCAGCCCCAGGCTGAACAATAAAGGAGAAGACTTATGTTTCCATTTTGCTTTGAATGGGCCTGGGACATCGGCCATGCCATTTTCTTCGGCGGATTCTGGTATGCCATCGGCATCCTGGGCGCCGGCATGACATTCTGCGTGGCCAAGGCCGCCTATGACACCATGAACGACAGCGGGGATTCGCATCATTAAAAAGTTGCCCTAGTAAGAAAAATACAGAGGTTAAAGGAAAAGCGCATTTCAGATCTTTCGGGGTCTGGGATGCGCTTTTCCTTTTTTGGGGTACAGCTTCCGGTTTCCAGCTGGTAAGATGGAAACTGTATGGCGATCCAGCCATGGAGAACATTATGTTAAACCGGTTTTTTAAAATCCCATAGGGCCTTCCACGAGGATAGCCGGCAGATGGTTAGTATATTTTGCCTGCCTGCCTGCCGATATCGTTTATTGTATAGGTGCCGCTCTCCTCTTGATCAGCGTCATTCATAATTCCTGGAAGGAAAAAACTATTTGTCGTTGATCAGGGATACAATTTCCTCGGTGATTCGAGAGTGTCGGTGGATTATTTTAATTATTTTATTGTAAGCGGATTCGGCAGTTCTGGGGGGGTAAACCATAGTTGATGAAAATGATTAAGGGATAACGAGCAAAGGGCAGGGAATTATTCCTGCCCTTTGCTTAATGGAAACTGCCCTCCGTTTATCCAGGTGTCGGTGGGGTTTTCTACTTGACTCTTCTTCTGGTGACTCCTGCCAGGCTTAAAAGGCCGAAACCAAAGAGAGCTATTGTGGTGGGTTCTGGAACTGGTGCGCTGGCCGTAGCTGTTAGCATGGCTTCAAAGCCCTCTCCCAAATCGTCCATTTCATAAGATGTTTTAGAATAATCTTCTGAGAAAATTGCTTGGGTCGCCTGGTTATAGAAGTATTCGTCATCGCCGTTTATGCCACCAACCCAGAATCTAATTTCATCTCCTATCGAAACACCTACATCACTGCCGTCCCAACCTTCGGTCCCGGTATCGTAATACAAATCGATAGTAAAGCTAAATTCGCTGATGTCAACGCCTCCAGGCTGTAGCAGTTTAGTTGAATCAGTTGTCCACCATTGTACGGATGTGCCTCCAAGTCCGTAAGGGTTTTCAATAAGGCGAAATGTCCAGCCGTCGGCAGCAGTGGCCGAAACTTCGGTGCCAGGTTTTGCAACAGCAGTTTCTCCCCATGACTTCACAGCAGGATTGTCCAGGAACCAAGTGTTAAACATGGCAATTCCTTCTCCATCATCGGTGAGAGAGCTTCTCCAAGCCAAATAATTATTGTAATCAGTTGATTGGTCATGCGGGGCCGCTGGGTTGTAAAAGGTTTCATAATATGTGCTGGCCCAAGATTTGTGGTATCTGCGGGCGTTGACTTGGGTAGCCTTGGTTTCACCGGCTACATTTTCGTCCCCAGCTTCAGATGGGTATAAATCCAATATGTCATTAGGATCAAATGTCAATGTAACCTGTGTGGCCTGAGCCATTCCATTGATGGCCAAAATAATTGCAATTGCAGAAATGAACAATAAAATTTTTTTCATCTTCCCTCCTTGAAATAGATGGATTGTTGTTGGGACTCCAATTTTTTTGGTTCCCGTAATTATAGATGCATTAATCGCCGTAAATTGCAATTTTTATGCCTAATTCCCCTTTTTATGAGGCTTGCGATAAATGAGTTTCAAAGATCGTTATGGAAAGACGATTTGCCGAGAATTAAAAATATAAATTAATTTATAAATATAATTCATAAAATGAACAATCCTATTGTGTGTAAAATTGAGTTGAAAACTTGGGAAAAAAATGTAATATTTATAAGAAAAAAAGTAATAATAGGAAGCCTTGCTCCTTTTTGAATTCTTGACCAACCGTTAACGACTGTTTCTAATATAAAAATGACACATAAGCGAGAATCCGGCCGCTTAGACCTCTTATTTAATATCAGCGAACTCACCGATCTTGTGGCGGGAAGTCCGGATATCCAGGGCTTTCTCCAGAAGGCCGCAGATCTTGTGGCCGGTCACTTCAAAGCCCATGTCTGTTCCATCTATCTTTACAATGAAATCTCAAAAAAACTGGTGCTCAAGGCGACCCGGGGGCTTAAGCCCGGGGCGGTGAACCGGGTGTCCATGAAGCCCGGGGAAGGACTTGTGGGACGGTCCTTTGAAACCCTCTCCCCTGTAAGGGAAGGCCGGGCCAGTCAAAATCCCGGGTTCAAGTACTTTAAAGAGGCCGGGGAAGAAGCTTTTAACTCCTTCTTATGTATGCCCATCAAGCGGGGAGCGGAAAAAATCGGGGTACTGGTGGTCCAGCACAGGGATGCAGACTACTTTGAGCCTTCCGATGAAAAAATTATCCGGGCGGTGGTTACCCAGCTGGCCGGGGCTGTGGAAAACGCCAGACTATTGATCGAGATCGATCAACCCAGGGAAGCTGAACCGGTTTCTGTTCCCCCCTCTTTTATCAAGGGCAGGGCGGCGGCCGGAGGGACAGGCCATGGCAAGGCTGTGATTTTGAATGAGAATCGGAAATCCCTGCTCTATGATGATTCCTTTTTTGAAAAAGAACTCACCTGCCAGGATTTTTCCCGTGCCCTTGACAGAACCCTCCAGGAGCTCACAGATCTTCAAAAGGAGTTTGCCAGGAAGCTGCCGGAAAGTGCTTCCCTGATCTTTACCGCCCATTTCATGATTTTAAAGGATAAGAATTTTACCGGAAAGATGAAAGACCTCATTGATCTGGGAAGATCCCCTTTTCAAGCGGTTCGGGAAATTGCCGGTAAATATATTTCTATCTTTTCGGCAAGCTCCCACGCCCATATGAAGGAAAAAGCCCAGGATGTGGAAGATCTGGCTGTCAGAATTCTGAAGAACCTCACAACCGGGGAAGGGGATGATGATTGCGGGAAGGACAGCATCGTCATTGCCCGTCAGATCTATCCTTCCGATATCCTGAAACTGGTGTCCGGCGGGGCCCGGGGCATTATTCTGACCGGCGGAGGGGTTACCTCCCATGTGACCATCCTGTCCCGGTCCCTTAAGATTCCTTTGATCCTTGTGGAAGAATCCAGGCTTTTGAATCTCGCCCAGGGCACAGAGATCCTCATGGACGGGGACCTTGGAAATATCTATATCCGCCCGGATAAAGAGACCCTTTCCCTTTTCAGAAGCCAAAAGAGGCTGGAAAAAAGAGTCCGGGAGGAAAAACTTGCCGGGAAAACCCTGACCCGGGACGGACAGGAGGTGATTCTTCTGTCCAATATCAATTTACTCAGCGAGATCTCCCTGGCCAAGAGACTCAAGGTGGGGGGGATCGGCCTGTACCGGACGGAGTTTCCTTTCCTGATCCGGTCGGCCTTTCCCACCGAGGGTGAGCAATATCTGATTTACAAGCGTCTTTTTGATGAGGTGGAGGATTGCCCTGTCACCGTCCGGACCCTGGATACCGGGGGGGAGAAATCTTTAGCCTATTCCAATTCCCCAGAAGAGGCCAATCCTGAGCTGGGACTGAGATCCATCCGCTTTTCCCTGAAGCACCCGGATATCTTCCGGGCCCAGATCCGGGCCATTCTCAGGGCCGGTGCCGGGAGGAAAAACCTCCGGATCATGTTTCCCCTGGTTTCATCCCTTGATGAATTCCGCACAGCAAAGCAGATTCTCAATGAGAGCATGGCCGATCTGTCCCGGGAAGAGTTCGACCACAATACCGATGTCGAAATCGGGATGATGATCGAATTGCCCTCGGTTCTGGAGATCCTGGACGGGTTTGCCCGGGAAGCGGATTTTTTTTCCATCGGCACCAATGATTTTGTTCAATATATGCTGGGGGTTGACCGCTCCAATAAAGGAGTGGCGGATTATTATCTGCCCCATCATCCGGCCGTAACCCGGGGAATTGCAAAGATTTCCCGGGCCGCTGCCTTCCACGGGATTGATGTCTCGGTCTGCGGTGAAATGGCCCATGATCCTCTCTATATTCCCTTTCTTCTGGGGGTGGGCATCTCTGCCTTGAGCGTCGATCCTCGGTTCCTGGTCCGGGTCCAGGAAATCATTTCAAATCTTTCCATGGAAGAGGCCCGGACCCATGCTGAAGATCTCTTATCCAAGAATTATGTGAAAGAGGCAGAGGCGGTTCTCCGGACCTGGCAGAATAAGTGAGAACTGAGAAGGGGTAGACAAAGAGGTTCTCCTCTCTGAGTTCAATCCTCCTCCCCATCTATTTTTGATCCTGTAAAAATTCCGGCCTGTGAATAAATGTTCATTTTTTTATTTGGGTGCCTGTTCTAAATAATTCTTAATTTTAAATGACTTATTCAAAAGATATCCAAAAAATTGAGAATGAATTAGTATTCAGTTTTTCCTTGACAAAACCCCGGCACCTGTCTATAGAATCAGTATTCTAAATTTGAAACAATGGTTTATGAATGGCTCAAATGACCCGAAAAGAGAGGGATGATCTAAGAAAACGGCAGGAGATCCTTGAAACCGCCATGGAGATATTTGCGTCCAGGGGGTTCCATTCCACCACCATGGCCCAGATATCAAAGGCCTCCCAATACCCTCTGGGTACCATTTACAAATATTTTCCCGGGAAAAAGGAGATGTACCATGACCTGGTCATTGAAAGGGTCCATGAACTGGGGCATATTTTATTTGAAATCAAACAGGACGAGAACCGCAGGGCCAGTGAAAAGCTTTGGGCCTGCATGAAGGCCCAGGCCCGGTTTTACAGGGCCAACCGGGAAGTGGTGAAAATCTATATTTCCGAAAGATCCAATATCGACGGCGTGGCCATGCCCAAACTCAACCAGAGGGTGAACCGGCTCCATGAGAAGATGGTCAGCCTGTTCCGGGATATCCTGGCCCAGGGGATTGAAGCCGGTGAAATCAAAGCCTACCCCCGGCGGGACATGGCCGAGCTTTTCAGTGATATCGTCCATTCTGCGGCCTGGGCCTCATTGTTCCGGGAAGAGGATGAAGAGGATCTTGATCAGAGGCTTTCAATGATTTTTGAAATGTTCACCCGGGGAATCATCAGAACAATTGAGAATTGAGAATTATTGAGCCTGCTTTGCAGGAGATTGTTTTTAGAATGCAAAACCCATGACTTTTATATAATTTTAAAGGAGAAACAAGCAATGGCACAATCAATCGCAGACAGAAGGGACCAGGAATTCGTACTCCACGAGATGCTGTCGGCATCGGATCTGTCTTCCCATGAGCTGTTTGAGGACTTTAATAAAAAAACCATGGACATGGTGGTATCCGAAGCCAGGAAACTGGCCGTAAAAGAGCTTCTGCCCACGAATAAGGAAGGGGATGAACAGGGATGTGTCCTGGACAAGGGGGAGGTCAGGGTGCCTGAATCCTTTCACAAGGCCTACGATCTCTACTGCCAGGGAGAGTGGGTGGCCATGTGTGATGATCCTGAGTTCGGCGGCCAGGGCATGCCCAGGGTGCTGGCCACTGCAGCCGGGGAGCTGTTTGTCGGCGCCAACTGCGCCTTTCAGATGTATCCGGGTCTGACCCACGGGGCCGGCAAGCTGGTGGAGGAATTCGGCACCGAAGACCAGAAAAAAATCTACCTGGAAAATCTCTACACCGGCAAATGGGCCGGAACCATGTGCCTTACAGAGCCTGAAGCCGGGTCTGACGTGGGCAATCTGTCCACCAGCGCAAAAAAGAACGATGACGGCACCTATACCATCACAGGCAATAAGATATTTATCTCCGGCGGAGACCAGGATCTGACCGAGAATATCATCCATCCGGTTCTGGCAAGGATCGAGGGGGCCCCCGCCGGGACCAAGGGCATTTCCCTGTTCCTGGTCCCCAAGTACAGGATCAACCCGGACGGATCCCCCGGCGAGCCCAATGACGTGGCCTGCACCGGTCTTGAAGAGAAGATGGGGATCCACGGAAATGCCACGGCATCCCTCTCCTTCGGCTCCAAGGGCAAGTGCATCGGCGAACTGCTTGGAGAGGAAAACAAGGGCATGAAGGCCATGTTCGTGATGATGAACGAGGCCCGCCTGGGAGTAGGGCTCCAGGGATTCAGCTTTGCCACCTCATCCTATATCAATGCCGTGAACTATGCCAGGGAAAGGCTCCAGGGTACGGACCTCATGAAAGTCTTTGATGCGGATCCAAAGCCTGTGGCCATTATCAATCATCCGGATGTGCGCCGTCAGCTCATGTCCATGAAGTCCAATGTGGACGGGATGCGGGCCCTTCTCTACTATACGGCCATCTGTTTTGACAGGGCAAAGACCTCGGACACCCAGGAGGAAAGGGAAAAATATGAAGGGCTCATCGAGCTTCTGACCCCCATCACCAAGGCCTATTGCACGGACAGGGCCTTTGAGGTCTGTGTCCAGGGAGTCCAGATCTACGGGGGCTACGGATTCATCCAGGAATATCCCCAGGAGCAGCTGCTCCGGGACTGCAAGATCACCAGTATCTATGAGGGGACCAACGGGATCCAGGCCATGGATCTTCTCGGCCGGAAGCTGGGCCTGAAAAAAGGCAAGCCCTTCATGGATCTCCTGGGGGAGATGAATCTGACCATTGCCGCGGCCAAGGAGATTCAAGGCCTGGAATCCATGGCCGCAAAGGTGGAACAGGCTGTAAATAAACTGGGTGAAGTGGCCATGCACATGGGCATGACCGCCATGTCCGAGAAGGTGCTGAATGCATTTTCCGTGGCCCATCCTTTCCTGGATGTCACCGGAGATGTCTGCATGGCATGGATGGAACTCTGGCGGGCAGTGACGGCCCAGCCCAAGTTGGAAAAGGCCAAGAAAAAGGATCTGGTCTTTTACCAGGGTCAGGTCAAGACCGCCGAATACTACATCACATGGACCCTGCCCGCCGCCATGGGCAAGATGGAAGCCCTGCAGACCAATATGCCGGCCATCATGGAGATGCCGGATGCGGCCTTTGCCGGATAAAAAAGGCTGAGTTAAAAAATTTGATCCCGGGCGGCCAAAGGGATTTAATAAACGGTTTCATACAAAGGTGCGGATCGGGAGACGCTTTCCCAATCCGCACTTTTATATCTCCCTTTTCCGGATTGACTTTCCAAGAGATTGACCGTATCCTCCAGCAACAACGATATGATTACGATTATTAAATTCTGGTTCATTGCTCCATGATGTCCAATATTCTTCCGTCGTCCATCGGTGCGCTGGTGGTTGCCGCCATTGCCCTGTTTCCCGGATGTTTTCACCTGGTATTATCCCTTACGATCAGAAATCAGCCCTGGAACATCTGGGGAAGCGTTCTTTCCTATGTTGTTTTCCAGCACGGGCTCTCCATTTTTTTTCAATATCATCTGAATGCCACTCCCTTTAACCGGGTTTTGGAGCATATCCAGGTCTTGGACTTTGTCCTGCTGGCCCATGCCTGCTATGAGTTCACCGTCCATTTCCTGGGGATCAGGACCCGGGCAGGCGCCCGGAAGATCCTGATCATCCATGCCGTCCTGGCCCTGATGATCTGGTGGCCGGGCCTGATAATAAAATCAGAATTCATATATCGCCATTTTTTATGGCTTTCCAGCCCCCTTGTGGAATTGCCCCTGACCCTGGCGGGCAAGGCCCTGATGGTCTATCTGATCTGTTTTGGAATTTATATATTAAGCCTGTGGTATAAAAACAAGCAGGAAGCCGGAAAAGAAGGCACCCTTTTCATGGGAGGGGCAGGTTTTCTGATTATCCTCTGCGTCCATGATCTCTTCTGCGCCTTTGGGTTTGAGTCGGTCCAATATCTCAATATTTACGGATTTCTCGGTATGTTTGCCGCCATCGTCGGCATCGCAACCATGAAGTATATTCGGGTGTACAAAGAGGTGGAGTTCTCGGCCCGGGCCCTTGAAATCTCCAGAAAGCAGCTGGAAAACAAGGTTCGGGAAAGAACCGATGAACTGGTCCGGAGGAATAAGGAGCTTCAGAATTCCATTGACCGGCTGGAGCAGGGCGAAAGACAGATTTCAATTCTGTCGGACCAGACCGAACAGTTCAGCCTGGCCGCGGCTTCCATGCTGACCATCCGGGACGAAAAAGAATTCTTCAGGACCGTATCCCATGCCATCGTTAAATACTCGGACTATAACCGGGTGATCATCTCCCTGTTCAAGTCCACCCACCCCTTCAGGGATATTATCGGGTATGCCGGCCTGGATGCCGAGGTCATCCAGCGGCTCAGGGGGGTTGAAATGCCGGCCGGCCAATACGATCACGTGTTCGAACAAGGGCATAAGATCGGACGGCAAAGCTATTATATCCCCCATGTCATGAAAGATATCCTCAAGCAGGAGGCAACCGTTTACGGTTCAGGGCCTGAACCGGAAAAGGGGGGGGGCTGGCATCCGGAAGATAATTTGTTTGTGAAAATGATCAATGAGAATGGGGAATTCATCGGCGTCATTTCCGTTGATGAATCCAAATCCGGTGGAAAACCCACCCGTGAAACCGTCCGCCCCCTGGAAATCTTTTCCAGCCTGATTTCCCAGATCCTGCTGCTCAAGAAAGAACAGGAGAAGAACCGGCAATTGGAAGAGAGGCTCATGCAGGCCCGCCGGATGGAGTCCATCGGAACCCTTACCGGAGGGATCGCCCACGATTTTAACAATATCCTGGGGATCATCATCGGGAATGCAGATCTGGGTCTGGAAAAATTATCTTCGTCAGACTCCATCCGCCTCGATCTTGAAACCATTAAGACCGCCGCCAACCGGGCCGCAGGTATTGTCGGACAGCTTCTCAGCTTTGGGAAAAACAATGCCGCGGATCTGAGGCCGGTGAGGGTGGGCCGGGTGCTGGAAGAGGCTGTGGGACTGATGAAATCCACCATGCCGGCAACCATTGAGATTAAAAATGAATGTTCGGCCGAATCTGCCGTGATCATGGCGGACCCGGTCCAGGTCAACCAGGTGTTTTTAAACCTGGGCTCCAATGCGGCCCAGTCCATGATCGATCAGACGGGAAGAATCATTTTTTCCTGTATTCCGGTGGAGGTCGTCCGGGAACAGATCCGGGACCTTCCGGATCTCAATCCGGGAACCTATGTAAAGATTGCCATTTCAGACTCCGGTGCAGGGATAGAGCCTGGGATTCTGGACCGGATCTTTGAACCCTATTTTACAACAAAGGATTTTGGAAAGGGTTCGGGTATCGGTCTGGCAGTGGTTTACGGAATTGTGAAAAATCATAAGGGGTTTGTTACGGTCAACAGCCGCCGGGGCAGGGGGACCACCTTTGAAATCTACTTCCCCCTGGTGGACAAAGCGCCGGAAGATCCGGAAGACCAAACCATGCCCCTGGAAACCGGGAATCTGGAAAGAGTATTAAACGTGGACGATGACCCCATGCTCCTGAATATGATGGGAAAGATGCTCCATTATCTCGGGTATCATGTCACAGATGTGTCCGATCCGGTCAGGGCCCTGGAGATGTTTAAAAAGGATCCGGACGGCTTTGACCTTGTCATCACCGATATGACCATGCCCAGGATGTCCGGAAAGGTCCTGGCCCAGGAGATTATAAAAACAGACCCTGGTAAACCCGTGATCATCTGTACAGGCTATAACGATACCATTCAGGGAAAAACCGCCCGGGACCTGAACGTATCCGCCCTGATGATGAAGCCCGTCAGGATTCATGTTCTTTCCCGAATCCTGAAAGAGGTTCTGGATCAATAAATTATCCAGGGGACGGTTTTCCGTCCCCTGATCGATTATAGGCTAGACCAGCCGCTCTTCCTTGGGAGGATGGGCCTTAAGGTATTCCAGGCGGTTGAGCCCGTTGATATAGGCCAGGGCACTGGCCGTGATGATATCAGAATCAGATCCCTTGCCCAGGGCCACGATTCCGTCTTCCTTGAGCCTTACCGTGACCTCTCCCTGGGCATCGGTCCCTTCGGTCAGGGCGGAAATGGTGAACCTGAGCAGTTCCGACTTGGTGTCCGTGAGTTTGGAAATTACATTGTAGACCGCATCAATGGGGCCTGTGCCCTCCAGGGACCCCTGGACCGGGCGGCCGTTGATCATGAGCTGGACACTGGCCGTGGGAAATACGGTATTCCCGCTCAGGACGTGGATATACTCCAGGGTGAACACCTCGGAACTTCTCAGCACGCCTTCGTTGATCAGGGCCTCGATATCCTCGTCCTGAATCCGTTTTTTCTTATCTGCCAGGGTTTTGAATTTTTTAAATACAAGATTGACTTCATCCTCGGAGAGTTCATAGCCCATCTCCTGGATATGGGCCTTCAGGGCATGGCGGCCGGAATGTTTGCCCAAAACCAGACTGTTGGTGGAGATCCCCACGGTTTCGGGTTTCATGATCTCGTAGGTCATGGGGTTTTTCAAGACCCCGTCCTGGTGGATGCCTGCCTCATGGGCAAAGGCATTGGCTCCCACAATGGCCCGGTTGGGCTGGACCAGAATCCCGGTGATCATGCTGACCAGCCGGCTTAAAGGATAGATCTTGGTGGTGTCGATCCCCGTGGTCTGGGGAAAGAAATTGGGCCGGGTGTTCAGGGTCATGACCACCTCCTCCATGGAGGTGTTGCCGGCCCGCTCGCCGATTCCGTTGACGGTTACCTCCACCTGGCGGGCTCCGTTTTTAACGGCAGCCAGGGTGTTGGCTGTGGCAAGCCCCAGGTCGTTGTGGCAGTGGACGCTTAGGATCGCCTGGTCGATATTGGAAGTGTTTTCCATGACGTATTTGACCAGATTGCCGAACTCCTCGGGAATGGCATATCCCACGGTATCGGGCAGGTTGATGGTGGTGGCTCCGGCCTCGATCACGGATTCGAACACGGTGCATAAGAAGTCCGGGTCGGATCGGGACCCGTCTTCGGCGGAGAATTCCACGTTATCGGTCAGGGTTTTGGCCAAACGGACCGATTCCACGGCCTGTTTCAGAACATCGGCCGGCTCCATCTGAAGTTTGTATTTCATGTGAAGTTCAGAAGTGGCGATAAAGGTATGGATCCTTGGATGGGCTGCATTCTTTATGGCATCCCACCCCCTGAGAATGTCATTCTTGGCGGCCCGGCACAGGGCCGCCACCTGGCATTTTTTCAGGGTATCTGCAATGGCCTTGACCGCCTCGTAATCCCCCGGGGATGCGGCCGGAAATCCCGCCTCAATGACATCCACTCCCAGGGTTTCCAGCTGGGTGGCGACGCGGAGTTTTTCCGCCTGGTTCATGCTGGCCCCCGGGGACTGCTCCCCATCCCTCAATGTGGTGTCAAATACGATAATCCTTCTGTGATCATTCATTTTTTTTGCCCTTTGTATTCTGTTATGAATCCTATCCGGCATCTGGAACCGGCCATTCTTTTCTGAGAATTTGAGAAAAGCTCGGCTTTCCCCGAATCTAAAATCTTCATCCTAAAATCTTAATTTCCCTTGTTCCCGTTGGTTGCCCTGTCATCCAGGGAAAGCTTGTACTGAAAACTGTCGACAAGGGCCTGCCAGCTGGCTTCGATGATATCTTCGGACACCCCGATGGTGGAAAAGATATTCTGGATGTCCCTGGATTCTATGAGGACCCTGACCTTGGCATCTGTGCCGTCGGACCCGTCAATGACCCGGACCTTGAAGTCCACCAGGCGCATGTCCTCGATCTGGGGATAGATGGTGCTCAGGGCCTTTCTCAGGGCGTTATCCAGGGCCGAAACCGGTCCGTCCCCCTCGGCCGAGGTGATCTCTGTCTCATCCCCCACCCGGATCTTGATCATGGCATGGGAATAGCACGGCTTTTCCTTGTCCTTTTCCACCACCACCCGAAAGGATTCCAGATCAAAATAGGATTTATACTGCTCGGTAATCTTTTCCATGATCAGTTTCAGGGAACCTTCAGCCGCGTCAAATTCAAAACCGTCATCCTCCAGCTCCTTGATGGTGGCAACGATCTGGCGGTGGGTAATATCGTCATCTCCGATATTCACACCCAGCTCCCTGGCCTTATACTGGATATTGCTCTTGCCCGACTGCTCGGATACCAGAACCCTTCTGACATTTCCCACCAGCTCCGGCCGGATATGCTCATAGGCCCTGGAGTTTTTCATTACCGCGGACACGTGGACACCACCCTTGTGGGCAAAGGCTGATTTTCCCACAAAGGGCCGGGTGCTTACCGGCGGCATATTGGCGGTTTCAGAGACGAACCGGGACAGGTTCTGCAGTTTGGCCAGGTTTTTTTTGTCCATGCAGTCCCGGTTCATCTTAAGGGCAAGGATGGGGATGATGGCGGTCAGGTCGGCATTGCCGCATCTTTCCCCGTATCCGTTAATGGTGCCCTGGACCATGGACGCCCCGGCATGGACCGCGGTGACGGCATTGGCAACGGCCATGGCGCAGTCGTTGTGGGTGTGGATGCCAATGCAGATCCCCTGGGTTTCTTTGAAATGCTCCTTTACCTCCCGGGTGATGGTCTCGATTTCACAGGGCATGGACCCGCCGTTGGTATCGCAGAGGACCAGGGTGCGCGTGCCTCCCTCAACCGCGGCCTCCAGGGTCTGCATGGTGAAATCCGCATCGGATTTATACCCGTCGAAAAAATGCTCTGCGTCGTAGATCACCTCCCGGTCATGTTTCAGAAGATAGTCAACGGACTGGGAGATCATGGCCAGGTTTTCTTCCCGGGTATTGTTCATGATCTCCATGACATGCAGGTCCCAGGATTTGCCGAAGATGGTAATGACCGGGGCTTGGGAACGGATCAGGGCGTCAAGGTTGGCATCCTGGTCACAGGTGTGGCCGGGCCTCCGTGTGGAACCAAATGCAGCTATCCTGGCGTGGGTAAAGCTCTCCTGCCGGGCCAGCTCAAAAAAATGCTGGGCCCCGGGGTTGGAACCGGGCCATCCCCCTTCAATGTAATGGATGCCGGCATCATCCAGGCGCCGGGCAATTTTGAGCTTGTCTTCCGGGGAGAAGAAGATATTCTCTCCCTGCATGCCGTCCCTGAGGGTGGTGTCGTAAAGAATTGTTTTTTCCATGTCCCCCCCTTTATTATTTCACCTTTTCCCTTGCCAGGGCAATGGAGCCTGTACTGGCCACTTCAATGATGCCCATGGGCTTTATCAGGGAGATAAAGGCCTCGTGCTTTCCCTTGTCGCCGGAGATCTCTATGGTGTAGTGGTTGTGGCCCACATCCACGATCTTGCTTCGGAATATATCCACGATCCTCAGGATTTCCGCCCGCTTATCCGGTTTGGCATGGACCTTGACCAGTGCCAGCTCCCTTTCCACGTAGTTGGTCTCGGTCAGGTCCGTGACCGTGATGACGTTGATAAGTTTGTGGAGCTGCTTTTTAATCTGTTCGATGATGTGGGCATCGCAGTTTGTAACCATGGTGATCCGGGAGACCTCGGGATCAAGGGTGGAGGCCACGCTCAGGGAGTCGATGTTGAATCCCCTACCCGAAAAGAGACCGGCGATCCTGGAGAGCACCCCGGGTTCGTTGTCCACCAGGATCGAGAGTATATATCTGTTTGTTTCCATTTATGATTTCCTTATAATCAAAAGGCTGTGATTTCTCAAATCTTACTGCGCATTTACACCAGCAGCATTTCCGTAAGGGCCCCTCCGGCAGGTACCATGGGATAGACCGACTCTTCCCGGTCAACGATGAACTCCATGATCACCGTACCCGGGGTGTCGATTCCCAGGGCCAGGGTCTCTTGAACCCGGGCAGGATCATCACATCTGAATCCCTTGGCACCGTATGCCTCGGCCAGTTTGACAAAGTCGGGGGAGTTTTCCAGGGGAGTGGAGGCATAGACCTTTTCATAAAAGATCTCCTGCCACTGCCGGACCATTCCCAGAAACCGGTTGTTTAAGATGACGATCTTCACATCCAGACCGGATTCAATGGCGGTCATGAGTTCCTGGATATTCATCTGAATGGAGCCGTCGCCGGCGATGTCCACCACTGTTTTGTCCGGACATGCCGCCTTGGCGCCGATGGCTGCGGGCAGGCCGAATCCCATGACCCCCAGTCCTCCGGAGGTGAGAAAATGGTTGGGCCGGTCAAAGTGATAAAACTGGGCCGCCCACATCTGGTTCTGTCCCACCTCGGTGGAGATAATGGCCTCCCCTTTGGTGACCTCATATAATTTTTCCACCACAAACTGGGGCTTGATGACCTTGTCTTCCTGCTCATATTTAAGGGGGGTGGTCTGTTTCCATTCTTCAATCTGGTCCAGCCAGGCTTTTCTCTCCTTTATCAGATTCTTGGGGTCTTCCTTTTCCAGAAGCTGGAGAATTCCCTCAAGAGCGGTCTTGCAGTCCGCGACAATGGGGCACTGGACTTCGATGTTCTTGTGGATGGAGGTGGGGTCGATGTCGATCTGTGCAATTTTGGCATGGGGGGCAAATTTTTCAATATTGCCCGTGACCCTGTCGTCAAACCTTACCCCGGCGGCCAGGATCAGGTCGCAGGTACCGATGCTCATGTTGGCCCTGAAGGTCCCGTGCATGCCCAGCATGCCCAGCCAGAGCGGATGGGACCCGGGAAATGCCCCGAGGCCCATGAGGGAGCCCGTGACCGGGATCTCGGTCATCTGGGCCAGCCGGGTGATCTGTTCCGAGGCCCCGGAGGAGATCACCCCGCCGCCGGCGAAAATCACGGGTTTTCTGGCGTTTTTGATCATGGAGACCACCTTTGCCAGCTGTTTTTTATTGGGTTTGTAATTGGGTTTATAGGAGCGCAGCTGGGTTTCTCCGGGCATTTGAAACTCGATCTCCGCCTGGAGGATATTTTTGGGCAGATCCACAAGAACCGGGCCGGGCCGGCCGGACCGGGCAATGAAAAAGGCTTCCTGGATGGTGGCGGCCAGTTTGTCCGGATCCTTTACCAGGTAATTATGCTTGGTGCAGGGCCGGGTGATGCCCATGATATCGACTTCCTGGAAGGCGTCGTTTCCGATGAGGGCCGTGGGGACCTGGCCGGTAAAGACCACCATGGGAATGGAATCTGAATGGGCCGATGCCAGTCCGGTGATGGTGTTGGTGGCTCCGGGGCCCGAGGTGACCAGGGCCACGCCGGTGGTGTCATGGGTCCGGGAATAGCCGTCTGCTGCATGGACCGCGGCCTGTTCGTGGCGGACCAGGACATGGCGGATGTCATCCTGTTTTTCCAGTGCGTCATAGATATCAATGGTGGCCCCTCCCGGATAACCGAATATGGTATCCACCCCCTGGGCTTTGATCATTTTAATGAGGATTTGCGCCCCGTTGAGTTTCATCTTTCTCTCCTAAAAGAAGTTAAAAGTTATCATTAACAATAAATTTATTTTGCAGAATAATCCGTTTCCAGGCTCCCGGGCTATTTAAAAACTGCGCCCTGGCCGGCTGAACTTACCTGCCGGGCGTACCTGGCCATATACCCTTTCTTGATTTTGGGCTCAGGCTTTTTCCATTCTTTGAACCGCCTGGAGATCTCATCCTCGGAAACCAGGAGTTCAATGCGTTTCCCTGGAATGTCGATTTTGATCTCATCTTTTTCTTTAACCACGGCAATGAGCCCCCCGTCTGCCGCTTCAGGGGAGACATGGCCGATGGAGGCTCCCCTGGATCCCCCTGAAAATCTTCCGTCGGTGATCAGGGCGCAGGTGGCATCCAGGCCCATGCCGGCAATGGTGGAGGTGGGGGTAAGCATCTCCCGCATCCCGGGCCCGCCGGCCGGGCCTTCATACCGGATCACGATGACATCCCCGGGCTGGATTTCTCCGCCCAGAATGGCCTGGGTTGCGGCCTCTTCAGAGTCAAAGACCCGGGCCGGTCCCTGGTGGACCAGCATCTCTTCCACCACGGCAGACTGCTTGACCACGCATCCTTCCGGGGCCAGATTCCCGAACAGGACCGCCAGACCTCCCTGGGCATGGTAGGGAGATTCGACCGGCCGGATAACGTTCCTGTCCTTGATTTCAACGGTTTCCAGGTTTTTCCCTAGACTGGAGCCGGTTACGGTGATGCATTCGGTATCCAGCATATGGTGGTTGTCAAGCTCCTTCATCACGGCATGGATACCGCCGGCATGGTTGAGGTCTTCGATATGGTCGGGTCCGCCCGGGCTCAACGAGCAGAGATGGGGGGTTTTTTTGCTGACCTCGTTGATCAGGTTCAGATCAATGTCGACGCCGGCTTCGGCGGCAACGGCCTTGAGATGGAGCACGGTATTGGTGGAACAGCCCAGGGCCATGTCCACGGCCAGGGAGTTCATAAAGGCCTTCTGGGTCATGATCCTGTCCGGGGTGATTCCCTTTTCAAGCAGTTCCATGATCTTTATCCCGGTTTCCTTGGCCAGCCGTATCCTCTGGGACATGGGTTCCGGAATGGTGCCGTTGCCGGGCAGGGCCATGCCGATGGCCTCGGTGATGCAGTTCATGGAATTGGCCGTGAACATGCCGGCACAGGACCCGCAGGTGGGACAGGCACAATCTTCGATCCGGGCCATTTCCCGTTCACTGATTTTCTTTGTCTGGACTGCGCCCACGGCCTCAAATACCGAGATCAGATCGATTTTTTTATTTTTATCATCCGGGTGCCTGCCGGCCAGCATGGGGCCGCCGCTGATGAAAATGGCCGGGATGTTGAGCCGGGCCGCGGCCATGAGCATCCCGGGCACAATCTTGTCGCAGTTGGGCACCATGACAATGGCATCAAAGGGATGGGCCATGGCTGTAACCTCGATGGAGTCGGCAATGAGCTCCCGGGATGCCAGGGAATAGTGCATGCCGGCATGGTTCATGGCAATGCCGTCGCATACGCCGATGGTGGAAAACTCCATGGGCGTCCCGCCGGCCATGGAAATCCCGGCTTTGACGGCCCGGACAATATTGTCCAGGTGCATATGACCCGGGATGAGTTCGTTGGCCGAATTGGCAATACCGATCAGGGGCTGGGAGATCTCCCTGTCCGTATAACCCATGGCCTTGAGCAGACTCCTGTGGGGGGCTCTTGCCACCCCTTTTGTTGCAATGTGGCTTCTCATGTTCCTGCCTCCATAAACCAAGAAAGCCGTTATCTGCCCCCTGGGGGCTGATAACGGCTTTTGAATTAAACTTTCGTTTTATGCCACTAGGAGCCCCGTCGTCTGGAGGTGTCAAGGACCACCTCCACGATAATGAGCACTAGTAGTATGTTAATCAGATTCATATTCATAAATAATTCACTTTATCTAAAGAAGATTTATTATATATAAATTTTTAAAAAGTCAAGCAGAAAATCAACATGATACGTGATTGATGGAAGATGCCATATACCCGGCCCCAAATCCATTGTCAATGTTGACCACGGCAATGTTGGAGCTGCAGGAGTTGAGCATGCCCAGAAGGGCGGTCATCCCGTTGAAACTGGTGCCGTAGCCGATGCTGGTGGGAACGGCAATCACCGGTGCGCTGACCATGCCGGCCACCACGCTGGGCAGGGCCCCTTCCATACCCGCAGCAACGATGATGACACTGGCCCCGGCAATGGTCTGCCTGTGGGCAAAGAGGCGGTGGATGCCGGCCACGCCCACATCATAAAGGGTCTGGACCTCGTTTCCCATGGCTTCGGCCGTCAAAGCCGCCTCCCTGGCCACGGGAATATCCGAAGTGCCGGCGGATATGATCAGGATTTTTCCGAACCCCGTGATTTCGGGCTTGGTGTTCCGCATTCTCAGCAGGCGGGCATCTTCAAAGTATTCGGCCCGGTTGAACCGCTCGAGGACGGCTCCGGCCTTTTCCGGGTTTATTCGGGTCACCAGAACCTGGTCCTCATCTGCCATTCTTTCCAGGATGCCCAGGATCTGATCACTGGTCTTGCCCTGGCCGAAGATGACTTCCGGGAATCCCTTGCGAAGGGATCTGTGATGGTCAATGCAGGCAAAGTCAATGTCTTCAAAGGAGATGTTCTTGAGCTTGTCCTGTGCGTCTTCCACGCTCAGACTGCCCTGGGCCACCCGGGACAGGAGGGTCTGTAAGGTTTTCTCGTTCATCTGCTTGGACCAATCATGATTTGTTCTGGCGTCTGAGCCAGGCCAGTCCTTTTGCCTGTCCGTTCCGGTTTTGGGAATCCCCCGGCTCAGAAGGGGGCGGGGAGGGGGGGGCTTTGTCCGGTGAGTCTGGGGAAGCCGGTTTTTCGCTGGGTTTTGGCTTTGATTCCTGTACGGATCCCCCCCATTTGTAATGACCGAATTTACAATAGCCCTGGACGTTGTTGAACCGTGCGTCAATGTTCTTTTTGATGGGGATGACGTTCCCGTCAACAAGGGGGGAGAGGTATTCGGCAAGGGGAATGCTCCCGCCGCCGGAGAGTATAATGGTGTCCATGTCCCAGTCATTTTCCCAGAGCCGGTTCAGGTCGGAGGCAATGGCCGATGCGGCATGGGTGTACACCCGTTTTTTCAGGTTGGTGATATTGTACTCCCGGCCTTTGATCTTGACCATTCCGGATTCAATGAATTTAAATATCCGGTAGAGTTCGATATTGACGCCGCTTTCCTGTCTCAGCTTGTTGGCAATGACGGAAAAGCACTTGGAGATGCCCGTATCCATGGTGGAGGATCCCCTCTCAATATACTGAAGATGATCAAAGATTGAAAAGTCCGTTGTCTTGAATCCAATGTCCACCACACCCAGTTTCTGCCGGGCCAGATTTTTGTCTTTTATTTTACCGAATTCATCAAAGATGAGGTTGAAAATGGAGCCAATGGGCTGGGGGATGACATGGATCTTATCGATGTGGATCTGGCGGGTGGTGTGGCTCCCGTCTGCGGAATGAAAGGAGATCTCATGGACCCCTTTTATCACCTCCTTGAACCGTCTGGAATCCCGTTTTAAAAATCCCACGGGCAGGCCCGTGACCACGTTGAGGGGGCCTTCGGTATCACTGCAGATCCCGGCGGCAGTGACGGCCATGATCTTGACAAAGTCTTCAATGAGTTTTTCCTGGTCCAGGGTGTATTCGGTGATGCTCGACTGGAGTTCGGCATAATTGCCCAGAAAATAGGATTTTCCGTCCAGGCTGATGTGCAGACTGGAGGTGGAGGTATCTTCCCCTAAAGAGGATCGGAACTGGATATCCGTGGCATCGCCGATCAGGGACTTGAAAATTACCGAATTTTTCCCGTTATAGGCTTTTGTGAACCCGAAACCCACATCAATGCCCAGTATTTCCATAATTATTCCTCCTTGTGAGTGTTCAACAGATGGAAGGCAGAACTTAAAGTCGTAGATACCATTAAGAAACAAGGAGAGTCAAGGGGTATCAGTCTTTTGAAGGGGGCCGGGGCACTGAAAAGTCTATGAATCCTGTTCTTTTTTATGATAAATTTATCCCGGCCTAGAGATCCAGGTTAAACTGCCCCATATATTGGGTCAGTTTTTGATTTTCCTTTTCTTCCATTTTCGGACAGTCGTCCGGTCCTTTGGCCCCTTCAGCCACTTTCGTGGCAAAAACCATACAGGTCGGCTCATTGCATTCCCGGCAGTTTGTCTTTGGCAAAAGTTTTAATATTTCAATGATGCCCGGTTTTGGCATCCCAATGGTGCTGGGTTGGATATGCTCTTTTTCGGCCCATGCATGGTTGATTTCATTTTTCAGCCACTCCACGATTTTCCGGGCTTCAGTCTCGTCCTTTAAGGCATTGACTGCAATTTTTTGGCCGTGAACCGTGATCATTTTTCCCTGGGCCTTAAAGGTGACTGCCGGCGGATCCAGCAGAAACTCAAAACCGCCGAGAACGGAGTTCAGATAGGGCAGGCATTCACTGACATCCTGTTCAAGATGGGCATAGCAGTGGACCCCCCTGGCATCTGCCTGGCATTTTGATTTGAATATCTCCAGGGTATACCCTTTTAAAAGCATGGATTTTCCTCCGGCGGTATCTTCAGACTTCTTCCCCTGTTCAAACTAAGATCCGGCTTCCATCAATCCTTGGTGCGGGTGTCAACGTAAATATAGATCTACTTGACAATGGACTCCCCGCATCTGGAGAATTCAAATTCGGATTTGGGCATCTGGGATTGCTTGGCAATACTTCGCAGGGCCGTTCTCAGTGCCTCTTCAAGAACCGGATGATAAAAAGGCATGGCCAGGGTGTCCTGGGCCCGCATTTTGTTCGCGATTGCCCAGGCAAGCAGATGTGCCATATGTTCCCCGGCCGGTGCAATCATTTCCGTCCCCAGTAGTCTTCCATCCTTTTTATCACCGTAAATATGGATCTTTCCCCGGTTCTGCCCCATGATCATGGCTCTTCCCTGGTGCTCATAATCGGTTTCTCCGGTCACAAACTCAACCCGGTTCTTTTTCAGGTCTGCATGGGACTGCCCTGCCACACAGATGTTGGGGCTGGAGAAGGTTATGTTCAAAGGCGTCCGTTTTTCAAAACATTCGACGTCAGATGCCGTGGCATTATACCCGGCAATTCTTCCTTCATCTGCGGCTTCATGGAGAATCGGTCTAGTTCCGTTCACATCCCCGGCAATAAAAACAGGGAAATCTCCCAGCTGCAATGTGGTTTCATTGAAAATGGGGATGCCTTTTTCATCCAAATGAACCCCCAGTTTCTCAAGGCCGAGATCTTTAAGGACAGGGCGCCTTCCCATGGCCAATAAAATACGGTCAACCGTCCATGAATTGCCGTTAGATTCGATTTTCAGCCGGTTGGAGCTTTCTTCCAGAATATCAAATGATCCGATTTGTATATTGAGTTCATCGCTAAAACATTGATGGGCATAGGTTCGAAGATCAGGATCGGTCAGACCGCCGATGGCATTCCGCCTGATCATGGCCACCACGTCAATATTTAACCGGCTCAATGCCTGGCCCAGCTCGATACCAATGGGTCCCAGGCCAAACACGGCGATTTTCCCGGGAAGGGTCTCAAGCTCGAAAAAAGTATCCGTATCCAGAAGGTAATTGCTGAATTTTTTCCATGCATCCGGTATAAAAGGCTTTGAGCCCGTGGCAATGACAATTTTATCCGCCTGGATTTTTTCATCCCCCAGGTCAAGGGTATGCAAATCAATGAATCGACCGTTTTTGGGGATAAAATGATCCTTCCAGCTTTCCATCCCCCGGATAACACCACCGGAAAACCGGTCCCGGAGACTCCGGACATGGGCCATTACCTGTTTGTAATCCGGAGTCTGCATTTTTGAACGGCTGATGCCGTATCGGTCGAAAAGGGTCTGTTTGTGAAATGTATTGGCCACTTCGATTAACGCCTTTGACGGCATGCACCCGACCCGGGCACAGGTTGTGCCCAGAATCCCCCCGTCAATGACCACGTAGTTGTCGGTCTTCTTGGCAACTTCAGCCCGGGCCGTAAGACCTGCGGTTCCGGCACCGATTATGGCGACATCATATTTTTTCATCCTGATCTCTCCTCCCTGAAAACAGATCCTGGTCCCACCTGGTTTGAATACGGTTTTAAAAATCCGCCTGTTTCTTTGGAGTCTGCCGCTGTCAGAGTTGCAGGATCAGGCGAATTGAATTAATTTCCCGGAAAAGTCCCAGTCGTTTTGAACACCTGTCATACCTGACAAGACCCATCCCGGATCGCAGTTGCACGATATCCATGACACTGGAAAGCGACTGCTCTCATCTGTAAACATATACTTTAAGACTATACTCTGGATTTTTCAAGACCGTGGATTCCAATCCGGCATCCTGATCTGTCTGATTTAATGGTCTTTGGGGGGATCCCAGGGCCGGCTCAGCCGGTGATCACATAGAGATAAAGAGCCCGGGGGCCGTGGGCGCCGTGGACCATGACCAGTTCGATATCGGCGGTTTTGCTGGGCCCTGAAATAAAGACCATATGGTGGGGCAGGGGGGTGTGGGCCGGATCCCATTTGAGCAGAGCGTAAAGATCTTTTAGATCTGTAAGGATCTGTTCCCGGCGGATGACAGCCACGTGGATGGAGGGGACCAGGGAAACCGAACGGGCCTCTCCGGGACGGGATTTCATGACCAGGGTGGCCGTGTCGGCCAGGCAGAAGTCGGCCGAGGTCACCCCGATATAGGCGTCGATGACCCGTTCCCGGATCCTCGCTCTCTGCCCGGCCCGGTCTTGATTATTGTTTGTATCAAAGGCGGCCGTATGCACCGGCACACCCTGGTCTTCCAGTGCCTTTGAAAGGTCCAGGGAGTTGATCAGGGGATGGTCCCATTGTACCAGGCTCTTTTGATCCCCCCATTCGGGACGGGTGTCGGCCACCAGCCGGACAATGGCTGCGGATGCCTCTGCCTCGTCCTTTACCGGGATGACATTCAGGTTCAGGGGTTTCCCCTCCTGGATGAGGCGGTTGAGAAGATCTTTTTGTTCTTCCTGGCTCCTTGATTGAACGGCCTCAAGAAGGCGGGCCTGATCCGGAGGAACCGGAGTCCGATTCGAAAAAACAGCAGATTTTCTTTTTTCTGCATTCTCCCGGGATATTCCCAGGGCATTGCGGATATTCTGAATAAACTCTTCTTGGTTGCTGTCTGTCTGCATGCTCTTTCTCACCGCTTATTGGAGTTGAGTTTTTTCCATTGGTCCCGGAAAGGGGTTTTGGCAATGGGCGGGATGTCCCGGGTCTGGGTCCAGCCCTTTGCCGGACCGGGCATGGAGGAGATCATCTCCTTGTTTTTGGGAAAGATCTTCTGACCCAGAGCCCCCAGTTTCAAAAAGAGGCGGTAGAGTCCGGGGTGATTGACCAGAAATGCCCATGCCCGGTAGACCCCTTTTTCCGTCCGACTCACAGGAGTGACGTCCCAGTCGGGGTCTCCGTCGGCAAGCCTTGCCCTCAGCTCCCGGAGCATCCGGGGAAGGTCGATGTTCACGGAACAGGCCTGCTGGCAGGCGCCGCAGAGGGATTCGCCCAGGCAGAGGTCCTTGGCCCGGTTAATGCCGACCATAAGGGGGGTCAGCACGGCGCCGATGGGGCCGCAATAGGTGGAGCCGTAAGCATGGCCGCCGATCTTGCCGTAGACCGGGCAGGCGTTGAGACAGGCCGAACACCGGATGCAGCAGAGGATCTCCCTGAATTCCGGATCTGCCAGTATCCGGCTGCGCCCGTTGTCCAGGATGATCAGATGGAACTCTTCCGGGCCGTCCGGGAATTCCGGTCCGCCCGGCCCGCCGATATAGGTGACGCAGCCCCCCAGTTTCTGGGCCGCGGCCCCCCGGGAGAGCAGCCGGAACAGGATCTCGTGGTCCTCTAAATTGGCCACCACCCGTTCCATGCCCATGACGGCCACATGGACCCTGGGCAGGGTCGTGGACATTCGAATATTTCCCTCGTTGGAGACCAGGGTGATGTGTCCGGTTTCGGCACAGGCCAGGTTGCAGCCGGAGATGCCCATGTCTGCGGACAGAAATTTTTCCCTCAGGGCCTTGCGGGCCGCATGGGTCAGTTCCGGGGGATTTTCCGTGTAGGGGATGTCCAGTTTTTCAGAAAAAAGTTTTCCCACCTGCTGGCGGGTCTTGTGGATGGCCGGGGCAATGATGTGGGAGGGGTGTTCCCCGGCCAGCTGGATGATGTACTCGCCAAGGTCGGTTTCGTTCACCTCCATGCCGGCCGCCTCCATGGCGGGATTGAGCCCGATTTCCTCGGTGACCATGGATTTGCCCTTGACCGCCTGGCTGACCTTGAAGGTCTTGGCCAGATCCAGGCAGTAATCCACGGCATTCCGGGCAGTCCGGGCGAAAAAGACCTTGCCTCCGTTGCTGCGGATGTTGCCGGCCAGGGTTTCCAGCAGGATATCCAGGTTGTTCACGGCATGTTCCCGGATCTCGTGGGCTTTGAGGCGGAGATCGGGGCCTTCGGCAAGGTTGCGGTAGGCTGCGGCGGTTCCGGGTCCGAGCCGGCCCTGGACATTGGCCAGGGCAGACTGAAGGGTCTGATCCTTCAGGGCCTGGGACGCGCTTTCAATATATTTTTCAGTGGTGATTTCCGTCATGTTCAGTTCTCCTGACCGGCCAGCAGCTGGGCAATGTGCATCACCCTCACCGGATGATTGTTCCGGTTCAGGTATCCCTGGATATTCATGAGGCAGCCCATGTCGCATCCCACAACGGTATCGGCCCCGGTATCCAGGATGTTCTGCACCTTTTCCGCCACCATGGCCGTGGAGATGTCCGGATATTTCGTGGAAAAGGCACCGCCGAATCCGCAGCAATGGTCGGAATTCTTCATCTCCACGAACTCGATTCCCTTGATCTTGCGGATCAGGGACCTTGGCTGTTCCTTGATTCCCAGGGTCCGGAGCAGATGACAGGAGTCGTGGTAGGTGACCTTGCCGGTATGGGCGCCACCCACATCCTCTATATTGAGGATATCCACGATAAACTCGGTCAGTTCAAAGACCTTTTTTCCCACGGCTTCGGCCCGTTCAAGCCAGACAGGGTCATCCCGGAACAATTCCGGGTAATGGTGGCGGACCATGGCCACACAGGAGCCCGAGGGGCAGACAATGACTTCGGAATTTTCAAAGACCCGGATAAAATGTTTTGCCGCTTTCCTGGCCTCTTTCCGGTAACCGGAGTTAAAGGCGGGCTGACCGCAGCAGGTCTGGTCTTCCGGAAAGTCCATGGTAAATCCCAGACGCCGGAAAAGTGTGACCATGGCCTCTCCGGCTTCCGGGTACATGCCGTCCACAATGCATTGGATGAACAGCGTAATATGCTTGGGTTGTGTCATTTAAACCTATCCTGAATAAAACCTGTCATTTGATCAAATGGCTGGGCAGCCAGGTGATCAGAAGGGGAAAGAGAACACAGAGCAGCAGGGCCAGAACCTGCATGCCCACAAAGGGCAGAACCCCCTTGTAAATATCCGTGGTTTCGACCTCCGGGGGAGTGATTCCCTTGAGATAGAAGATGGAGTATGCAAAGGGAGGCGTCAAGAAGGAGATTTGGAGATTTACCATGACCAGTACCGCAAACCAGACCGGATCAAACCCAAGCTGGGCGGCAATGGGACTGATCAGGGGGACGATGATAAAGACAATGCCCATCCAGTCGATGAACATCCCCACGATAACCAGCAGGGCCATGATGGTGAACAGAATTCCCCATTTGCCAAAGGGCAGGTTGAGAAAGAGGCTGGAGATCACATCATCCCCGCCCAGGGCCACAAATACCGATGAAAAAAAGGACGCCCCGATGGCGATCATGAGAATCATGCTGGTAATGGTCAGGGTCTGGGTGCATGCCTCTTTCACCGTTGAAAAGGTCAGCCGCCCGTAACAGGCCGCCAGAAAGATGCTGGCCGCCACACCGACCGCTGCCGCTTCCGTCACAGCCGCGATTCCGAAAAAGATGGATCCCAGAACGGAAAAAATCAAGAGGGCCGGGGGAAAGACCGAGGTCGCCAGGAGCATAAGCTTTTTGGAAAGCGGAACGTTCCGCTCTTCTTCGGCCATGGGCGGACCGTCCTGGGGCCTGAAATAGCACCGGACGGCGATATAGATCATATAGAGCAGGCTGAGCAGAATGCCCGGCACCAGGGCCCCCAGAAAAAGCTTGCCCACGGAGATCCGGGCAATGGGGCCGTAGATAACGATCATGATGCTGGGGGGGATGAGAATCCCCAGGGTGCCTCCGGCACAGACACTGCCGCAGGCAAGGGACTTGTCATAGGACTTGCCGAGCATGGCCGGAAGGGCCATGAGACCGATGGTCACTTCAGAGGCTCCCACCACGCCGGTGGCCGCGGCAAACAGGGCGGAGATGGCAATGGTACTGATGCCGAGCCCCCCGCGCATGCCCCCCCATAGGAGGTGCATGGCCTGGAACAGCCGTTCAGCCACCCCGGATTTTTCCATGAACACACCCATGAACAGGAACAGGGGCACGGCCAGAAGGGTATAGTTCTTCATCAGCCCGAAGAGGCGGGTGATAAAGAGACCGAAAATGTCCGGTCCCATATTGGCAAACCCGAAGATCATGGCCACCCCGCCCAGGACAAAGGCCGTGGGAAACCCCAGGAAAATGCCGGCAAAGAGTCCGCCGAACATGAAAAGGACCAGGAGTTCAGGTGTCATCAGACTCTCTATCATTGGGCTGCCTCTCCTTTGATCAATACCCGGAGACTGCGGCAGAACTCTGCAATTCCCTGGAGCAGGAACAGGCCCACACCGATGGGCATGACCGTTTTAAAGGGATAGAGAATGGGCTGCCAGTATCCCTGCATGGAGCGCTCCCCCATCTGCCATGAAAAGGCCACATAGGGGAAAAGGGCATAGAGAATACCGATCCAGAGCGGAAAAAAGAGCAGCAGATAGAAAAAGACATCAATCCCTGCCCGGGTTCTCGGGGAGAACCTTCCGTAAAAGATATCGATGCGGACGTGCTGACGGTGCTTCAGGGTATAGGCCTCCCCCATGAGAAAGAAGGTTCCCCCGATCATATAGCTCAGGTCAAATGCCCACTTGGTGGGCGCCCCGAACAGGTACCGGGCGCAGATTTCATATCCCAGAACCAGTGTCAGAAGGATCACCAGCCATGAAATGGCCCGGCCCGTGAGTTCGCTTATCCGATCTATGAGTGTAAAAAACATTGGATCAACCGTAAACTGGGGTTTTCCTTATTCGTAATCCGGGGTCATCAATTTCTTGTAGCTGTTATACCCGGCTCTGAATGTTCTCTGGGACTTGAGCACCTTGGCAAAGAAGGGGTCTTTTGCCGCTTTCTTATCCATGAGGGCCTTGGCGGTTTTTGCCAGTTCCTTCTGGATTTCAGGGCTCAGGTACTGGATCTCAACTCCTTTTTCCTTGAAAAAGGCCATGGCGTCGATGTCTTTGTCGATACAATAGGTAAGCATTCTCATGGTTACCGCCTGGGCTGCCACCTTGACAATCTCTTTCAGATCTCCGGGAAGTTTTTCCCAGGACTTTTTATTAATGGTAATGTCAAGAAAGGTACTGGGCTGGTGGATACCGGGAACCAGAAGGTACTTGGCGGTTTCATGGAAGGATAAGTCCTTGTCCATGGAGGGGATGCTGAACTCACCGGCATCCAGGACGTTGCGCTGGAGCGCCTCGTAGATCTCGCCGGCCGGGAGCATCATTACGGATGCGCCGGCTTCGGAAAGGATTTCCCCCCAGTATCCCGAGGTCCGGAACTTGAGTCCCTTGAAATCGGCCATGGTTTTGATGGGTTTGTTGGACCAGGCCAGGTTCTCCGTGGGAAGAATTCCGCAGGGGGCGGCATACCCCAGTTTGTAATTTTCATAGAGTTCATTGTACAGGGCCATGCCCTCATCCTGGTAAATCCAGGTCAGATAGGGTACGGCATCCATTCCAAAGGGGATATAGCCGAAAAGGGGGGCCGCAGGCAGTTTGCCCATCTGGTAGGCCGGAGAGCAGTGGGCCACATCAATGGTTCCCATGCGGACACCGTCGGTGATTTCCAGGGCTCCCATGAGAACGCCGGCTGCATAGCTTTTGATTTCAAGGCGTCCTCCGCTCATGGTGTTGACGCTGTTGGCAAATTCATCTGCCGCCCACTGGACCATGGTGCCTTTGGGCCAGGATGAGGCCATTTTCCATTTGATGGGTTTTTCCGCAAAAGCGCCGTTTCCCGTGACCAGGCTCATCAACAGAACCAGGATCATCCATTTGAATGCTTTCATTTTTACGCTCTCCTTTGGTTTTTTATATTGGCTGGGGGAAATCATGCATTTTTTCGCAAGACGAGGTTCCGACTTCAATATAAATTAATTTTATTCAATAATACTAAAAAATACCAAAGGAGCGCTCTTACCACTTATATGGTTGAGTTGTCAAGAAATCCTGTAATTTTTTGGTCCGACCACGGGCGCAAACCAGATCATATATTTTTGTTCAGTTGACACCTTCTCTTTAAGTGCTTAAATCTTGGAACGGACCCGTGCCCTGCCTAGGATCAGGGACAAATGCATCCATTTCCCATTTTACGAAGGCCTGACAGGGAGAACCCTGGATTTTGAAGGGTCTTCGACGTAAAAAGTAAAGTGAGCCTCCTGGTGTTTCCATGAAAAGACCGGGATTGTTTTCTCTATCCAGAGGAAGTAAAGGAAAACCATTGTCCAGACAGGTAAAGTTAATTTTAACGGCCGCAGGGCTTTTAACCGGAATTTTAATTGCCCTTTTGTGGGGCTTGGCTGTATTTTTTGATTCTCCGGCCGGTCAGCGGTTGATAACGGAGCAGGTCAACCGGCATATCCCGGGCAGAATCTCTGTCGAATCCGTTGACATCAATTTTCTCCAAAGCCGTCTCTCCCTGACCGGATTGGATCTGTACGGCCCAGGGGAAAAACGGCTGGCCCGGGTGAACAAGATAGAGATTACCCTTTCCTGGCACCGGCTTCTGACAGGTCAAATCCATATCCTGGCAGCGGAGATGGATTCACCGGCCCTTGATATCACCTCTGCCCCGGACGGAACCCTGGACCTGGTTGCGGCCCTGACGGACGGAACACCTTCCAATGGCTCCGTTGGACCGTCTTTTCCGGTGAACCTGTCGGTAGACGCCTGTACCCTTACCAACGGCCGCCTGACACTGGCCCTGCCGGCCGAGGACATCCAGGCAAACCTTTCCGGGATCGATATCCAAATTAACGAATTCAATTTGAACCGCGGGGCAGCGACACTGGCTGTGGATATCCGGCAGGGAAATCTGGAACGGGCGGATCAGGTTTTCCCCCTGGAACCATTTCGGTTCCAGGCCAGGCTGGCAAAGGACACCCTGTCCCGGATCTTTGCCAGTGCCGCTGTCAGCGGAATGGATGTGTCGCTCACCGGTCAAATATCGGATCTATCCTCAACGCCTGTCACTGATCTTGAGATTCGGTCCCACATAGACATTTCAAAGGCCGCAGACCTTGCGGCCCGGGTCTTGCCGGGGCTGCCCGATTTTCTTCACCCCCTGAACCGGCAGGGCCCCAGGGGGCGGATGGATTTGGAAATCGCGCTGAAAGGGTCCCTGGAGAATCCTGAAGTCCGGCTGAAAATGGATTCGGAAAAGATTGAGGCCCAGGGGCACAAAATCGATGATATCCGGCTGGAATGCCGGTTATCCGATGGGAATCTGCTTCTGGGGCCGGCCACGGCCACAACCCGGGCAGGGCGCCTGGCCCTGGACGGCCGGCTGGACCTGTCCCGGGTGCTTCCCAAGGGGATAGGGGCTGTTTGCCCGGAGCAGCTGGGCTATGATCTTGTCCTGTCCTTCCCGGGACTTGACCTTGGAATGGCGGCATCGGCCGGGGCCGGGATCCGGGGCAGGGCAGGGGGGAGGATAAGGCTTAGGGGAACGGGAATTTCCCTTGCAGACCTGGATGCCGGGATCAAGGCAGATCTGGATCTGGAAGGCTTGCAGGCGCCGGGCCTGGCCATGCCTGTGGACGGACCGATGGCGGTATCCGGCAGGGTCCGGGGAAGGATTCTGGATTTGGATCAGGTTTCTGTGAAAGTTGCCGGCGGCCGTTTGCAGGGGGCCGGGCATTTGGATCTGGAAGCCATGACCCTTGACGCAACCGTTGAGGCCCTGGTGGAAGATATCGGTATCCTGGCGCCTGTGGCAGATGTCCGGGGAGCCGGCCGTCTGGAAGTGGATGCCCGGCTTCATGGTCCGGTTGCCGGTCCCGAGGTCCGGGCAACCCTATCCGGTTCCGGGCTCTCCGTCCGGGGGATTCTTCTGGGAGATCTGAATGCCCGGGCTTTCCTGGACCGGTCCGGCAGGGTGGCCCTGGAACAGGCCCAGTTGTCTGCACAGGACTTTCGCCTGACAGCCCGGGGCTGGATGGATCTGTCCCGGACATTGCCGGATGGGTCCATGGACTTTCCTTTGGAGATCCAGACCCGGCTTGAAAACGCGGATTTGAATGACCTATTTCCTGAAACCGGCCTTCAGGGCAGGGTAAACGGTGAGGTCTCTGTTCACGGGACCTTTGCCGCACCCCTGGCCAAGGCCCGGATCCGGGCAGGGGATCTTTATTATTTGCCCGGTAAGGAACAGACAGGGGCCGCAGATGCAGGGGAATCCCGGGGAAGTGCAGATCAAATCCGGATGGGGAATCTGGACCTGGCCGCGGACTGGCAGAAGAATACCCTGACCCTTTCCCGGGTTTTTCTCGTCATCGGGAAATCCACAATTTCCGGAAAAGGGGATCTTCGGTTCCCCGGGGCCGGGGATAAAACTTCCCCGGAAACAGAGCCGGCCATCAACCTGAAGCTTGCCGGAACCGATATCCGGGTCCAGGACTTTTGGCCCGGGTCAGCCGGCAGCCTCTCTTTGGACACCAGGATTACCGGCAGCCTGAACCGCCCCCTGGGAAGGCTTCACCTGGAGGGAGAGGATATCCTGGCCCAGGGCCGCACAATCCATAAAGTCGTGGTGGATATGGGATTCACTCCGGATCAGGTCAGTCTGGACAGGGCAAGAATTTTCACAGGTCCGGGCGGGAGCCTGGATCTCAGGGGCAAAGTCTTCCTGGCGGACAAAGGGCTTGATCTTGGTCTGACAGCCCAAGCCTTTGATCTGAGCCAAATCTGGCCCTATGAATCAATCCCCCTTGAGGGAGTGGCGGACTGGGATTTTGATATCCGGGGGACCTGGGAAAATCCCCTGGTAAAGGGAAGGCTGGCCGCCCTTGATCTGTCGGTCCGGGGTCAGGCCCTTTTGGCCTTGGATTTGAGCCTTGGGATCAAGGACCAGAGGATAACCTTTAAAGGAGATGCCGGCCCCAGGATCCAGGGCAGCTATGACCGGGTCTCGGGACTGCTTGCAATTGACCTCTCTGCCGGGGCCCTGGAGCTGTCTCCCTATTTCAGCCTGGCCGGGCTGGAGGGATTTAGCGGGAAATTGACCGGAAAAATTCAGGCCAGGGGCCCCATAACTTCACCGGAACAGATCCGGGCCTCGGCAGAGGTGGCGCAACTGGCCGTTTTTATGGATGAAAAGGAAGTCGCCTCAATGGAGAATGGGTCGGCATCTGCGGAGAACGGTTCCTTCCGGCTGCTTCCGGCCACGGTTGTGCTGGGAAAATCCGGCCGTCTCCATGTGGAAGGCCGCGGCGGATTCAAACAGAGGCTGGATATGAAGGTCTCAGGGGAGATCCCCCTGGAAATAATTTCTCTCTGGACCGATACCGTCACCGACCCTTCCGGAACGGTACAGGTAGAAGGATCGGTCACGGGACCTTTTTTCCATCCGGCGGTCCGCGCAGATCTCCGGTTCCAGGATCTGGCCATGACCTTGGCAAATGTGGAACAGCGGCTTCAGAACATCCGCGGGCATATCCGTCTTGACCCGCAGACATTGAAAGTGGAGCAGGTGAGGGGTTCTCTGGGCAAAGGCAGTTTTGATTTGGGCGGCAGGGTCGAATTTGCCGGTCAAACAATCCAGGATATGGACCTCTCCCTTGCTCTCCAGCAGATGCCGGTTGCCGTGCCGGAAACCATGGATCTATCCCTGAACAGCGATTTAAAACTGACCGGAGCCGGCACTGGCCTCCGGCTGAAAGGGCAGGTGGTTCTTCTGGAAGGACTCTATTACCGGGATGTGGATCTCAACCTGGTGGCCGCTGCCATACGGAGAACCCGGAAGGTTGAGCCCGTGGACTCCCATTCGCTGCCTGATTTTTTGAAAACAATTGCCCTGGAAGTCCAGATCCTCCGCCGGCAGCCCATGACCGTGGAAAACAACCTGGCCGATCTGACAATCAGCCCGGATCTTATCCTCGGCGGCACGGCCGGGGCACCGGTACTCTCCGGCCGGGCCCAGGTGGAAACAGGGGTGATTCGCTATAACCGTGCGGAGTTTGAGGTGAAAAAAGGGGTGATCGACTTTATTGATCCCTACCGGATCGAGCCGCGGATCGACATTGAGGGGCAGACCCAGATCCGGGACTGGCTGATTACCCTGGCCGTTTCCGGCACTCTGGATGACCTGAATCTTGAGTTTTCCTCTGACCCGTCGGAAGCCCATGCCGATATCCTCTCCCTTATTGCCTTCAACAAAACCACACGGGAACTCAGGCTTTCCGATGGCGGGGGAAGGCCGGCACCGGAAGAGATCCTGGCATCGCTCATGTCCGACACCCTTGGGAAAAACATCAAGGAGGCTATGGGTCTGGATGTCTTTGAGGTTCGCACGGGAGAGGATACGGGTGACAGCGCATCCAGGGTCAATGTTACCCTTGGAGCGGAGCTGTCCCGGGAGATCAGCATCCGTTACGGTGTAGACATCAAAGACGGCAAGCCGGTTCAGCGGGTCAACACCACCTACAGGCTTCTGGAAAATTTTTTGATGAACGGGTATCAGGATACCGACGGCACCTTTGGCGGGGGATTTACATACCGGCTGGAGTTCAGATGATGGATCAAGCCATTGGCAAAAAACGGTTTCACAGATTCTCTTTCAGAATGGGTTTCAGACTCGCAGGCCTTCTGGGCCTCTGCCTGGTCCTGCTGAAAGGCCCGGATGTCCGTGCCGGGTCTGTGCCGGCAGGCAAAGACGGATTAACCGGGCACCCCATTCGTCAAATTGAATTTCAACTGCCGCCGGAGATTCCTTCCCAAGAAGAGTGGCAGAATAGAGCCAAAAATCTGATCCAGATCTCTGTTCAAGATCCCTATGACCCGGCAAAGCTGGCCCGGGCCATTGAGCGGCTTACAGCATCGGGGCTTTTTTCCTCCATCCATGTGCCGGATCCCGGGGAAACCGGCCAGGGGGTTGAACTTTCATTTGATCTGATTCCCTTTGGCAGGGTTAAGGATATCCGCATTTCCAACAGCTTTCCCCTGTTCCGCCAGGAGGTTCTCAACGTGATGACCCTGCATGTCGGGGACGCCTTTTCTGCTGAAAGGCTTTCCCGGCAGAAAGAACGGCTCACTACCCTTTATCAGCGCCAGGGCTTTATCAATCCCCGCATTTCGGTTTCCGCTCCAAAAGATCCGGCAGACGGCAATTATATTGTTGAGGTGGATGTGGAAAAGACAGATTTTTACCGGGTGGACCAGGTCCGGTTCCAGGGGAATCAACAGGTTTCATCGGCCAGATTAAAGCCCAGGACCAGTACCTGGAGATCCTCAATACTGCCCGGCGCGTCCGGACGATTTGTCAAGGGGAACCTGGGCAGGGATGTCAAGCGCCTTACAGACTTTTACCGGGATAAAGGATTTGCAGAGGTCAAGATCAAACCGGATGTCCTCGGCCTGGATGCGGGCAGACAGGTGACGGTTGTTTTTCAAGTTCAAGAAGGGCCCCTTTACCGGGTGCGTTTTAAGGGAAATGCCCACCTGGCATCATCCAAACTCAAACCCCTGCTGGGGCTGGCCAAGGCCGGGAATCTCAAAGGCAGCGCAATGGCAAGGGGGATGCGCAGGATCAAGGCCTTTTATGAGGAACAGGGATTTCCGGACGTAAAGGTATCCCGCCAGGAGGCCATGAAGGAAGGGGACCGGGGGCAGGTCAAGGATGTGACCATCTTCGTTGAAGAAGGGCTGTTTTACCGGGTAATCGGGGTTGAGATCACAGGAAACCGTCAGATCCCCGGGGCAGAGATCCGGCAGAGCCTGCTGACCCGGGAAAAAACTCCCCTTTATTCCGGCGCCTATTCCAAGGAGGAGCTGGATAAAGATATCCGTGCGGTCCGGGCGCTCTACCTGCAGGAGGGCTTTACCCGGGCCCGGGTGGAAAAGACCCTCCGGAAAACCCGGGCAGGGGATATGCCCGATCAGGTCGGCGTCCATATCAATCTTAAGATCCAGGAAGGTCCCCAGACCCTGGTGGAAAACCTCCGGTTTGACGGATTGTCAGTCCTGTCCCGGGATGAGGCAGTCTCTTTTTTACGCCTCACTCCGGGGCAGCCCTTTCGGTCTTATATGATGGAAGAGGATGAAAAAAGCCTCATGGCACGGATTTCAGAGCTGGGATATCCCCGCTGCCAGGTCAAGGCCCGGCCGGTTTTCAATGGGGACGGCACCGGTGTTGATCTGACTTTTACCGTGGCCCAGGGGGAGTACATCCGTATGGGTCAGGTGGTCTTTGTGGGGAATTTCCGGACCGACCCCTCCATACTGGACAGAGAAATGCAGATGGGGTCCAATGATCCCTTTTCCCTGAAAAAACTGCTTGAGAGCCGGAAAAACATGCTGGATATCAATGCCCTGGATACGGTCCGTTTCCAGACCATCGGTCTGGAAAATTCTGGCGGCGAGGTAGATGTGATCGTCTCCGTTGAAGAGAAAAAACCCTATTTTTTTGAAACCGGGGCCGGGTATGACACCGAGCGCCATTTTTATGCAAACTCCACGGTGGGAGATCATAACTTTTGGGGACAGGACCTGGATGTTCAGATGGGAGCGGAAATCAGTCAGATCGGGTACAAGGGTGGCCTGTCCGTAACCAATCCGAGGCTGTTTTCCTCCCGTGTGACATCTTATACCCGGATCTTCGGGGAGGACCGGGAAGAGTTCAATAAAGAGTTCGGAACAAGGACGATAGGGGCGTCCCAAAAAATTTCCCGGTCCCTGGTATCGGATAATTTGACCGGCAGCCTCGGGTTTGCCTACGAGCGGAGGGAGCAGTATCTGAGTACTGACCGGGTGCTGCAGGTCGAGGAACTTGATGCCTATGACCCGCGTCATGTGCTGATTGCCAGTCCGGGTCTGATCCTGCGGACTACAGATTCCTATGTCCGGCCGAAAAGAGGGTGGCTGGTGAATTTTGAAACTGATATTTCAAAGGGCATTGATGACAATCTGGATGACTTTATCCGGTACCGGCTGGATACCCGGTTTTATTTTTCCCCGGCCGATCCCCTGGTCATTGCCCTGCGGGGTGGGTACGGATTTATATCCCCCTATGGCGGCAGCAGCCGGATTCCGGATGACCAGCTCTTTTTTCTGGGGGGGACCGCCAGCGTCCGGGGATTTGACGAAAACCTCCTGCGTTATGATGCCGAGGGCGAGGCCGTGGGAGGACGTGAAATCATCCAGGCCACCATTGAGGTCCGGTATGATCTGGGGCTCAACCTGGAAGGCAGTATCTTTTACGATACCGGCGCAGTCCGGAAAGCCCAAAACCCCGGCGGAACCGATGATTTCCAGAACACCGTCGGCGTCGGGCTGCGCTATATGACACCGGTGGGCCCCATCGGTTTTCTCTACGGATGGAAGCTGGACCCCCATTCCGGAGAGGGATCAGGCAGGCTTCACTTTTCCATGGGGTATACTTTTTGACATTGTTTCCTGTCTCTGACCATACAGGCATGTCCCTTCACCCTTCCAAGGGTGCTTGAATGAATCTTAATTTTTAAATCAAGGATACATTCTTTTGGGGTAAAACGCATAAGGGCTTGCAGGCCTGGAAACGATATGCCATAACCTCCGGCAAATGAATATGCAATTTTTAAAAAATGATTTTTTACTGGTGGTGACAGCGATCATCTGGGGGCTTGCCTTTACCGCCCAGCGGGCAGGGATGGCCTTTGTGGGGCCTTTCACCTTTAACGGTGTCCGCTTTTTGCTGGGATCCCTCTCCCTTGTTCCCCTTCTTTATTTGGGGATGCAGACCCATGAAAAACGGACAGATCCATTGCCGGCCATAAGCCGGAAAACTATTTTCGGTACGGCGAACGAGGGCATTACCATGCTTTACGGCGGGGCAGGGGGGATACTCCTTTTCCTGGGCTCCTCTTTTCAGCAGATCGGGGTGGTGTACACCAGTGCGGGCAAGGCAGGCTTCATCACCGGTATGTATGTCATTATTGTTCCCTTTATCGGTGCCTTCATCGGTCAGAAGGCCGGGATCAGCCGCTGGGCCGGAGCGGTCATGTCCCTGGCCGGCCTTTATTTTCTTTCCATCAAGGGAAATATCAGCATCAATAAAGGGGATCTCTTTGTTTTTGTGAGCGCCTTTTTCTGGGCGCTTCATGTCATCGTGATCTCCCGTTTTTCTCCACTGGTGGATACGCTCAAACTGGCCTTTTACCAGTATCTGTTCTGTGGTGTTCTCAGTATGCTCACGGCCCTTGCCATGGAAGAGGTAAGGCTCGGTTCCATCCTCCAGGCCTGGCTCCCCATTTTTTACGGCGGTTTTTTTTCCGTGGGGGTTGCCTATACTTTACAGGTCTATGCCCAGAAAAGGGTTCACCCGGCCCATGCCGCCATCATCCTCAGCCTTGAGGGGGTATTCGCCGTTCTGGGCGGCTGGCTGCTTCTGTCCGAAACCCTTTCCCTGAAAGGGGTCTTGGGCTGTCTTCTCATGCTGTGCGGGATGCTCATCTCCCAGGCTCCTGTAATTTTCCAAAAGAAGAAACATCCCTTATCCTCCTGAACCCGGAAATTTATTTTCCGGTTGATTTTTTATAATCCATGCCTAACTTTGTAAGATAATGTCGGCGCGGTGGGTTCTATTCTATGCTGTTCCGGCATGGTATTTCCAAAGAACATCGTATGGAGAACGATCATGTATAAATACAGAGACAGTATACCCATAAATTCCACAGGCCTGTTTTTAACAGACGGCGGACTTGAGACCACCCTGGTCTTTCACCATCATCTGGATCTGCCTGAATTTGCGGCTTTTACTCTTCTGGATCAGGCAAACGGGATTGAAACCCTCAGAAACTATTATCTACCCTATATCCGGACCGCCCGGGAACAGGGTGCGGGATTCATTCTGGAAAGCCCGACATGGCGGGCCAGCAGGGCATGGGCCCGGAAAATAGGATATGATGTTGATCAGCTTGAATCCGTCAATGCAAGTGCCATATCCATGCTGGCAGACCTGCGCCGTGAATTTGAAATGCCGGGAGCCCCCATGGTGATCAGCGGCTGCATCGGACCCTATGGGGATGGGTATCAGGTGAGTGAAAAGCTTACCGTCAGCGAGGCGGAAGAGTACCACCGGGAACAGATCGATATTTTGAGCCGGACAGAGGCGGATCTGGTATCTGCCTTTACCATCAACTACAATGAAGAGGCAGAGGGGATTGTCCTGGCGACAAAGGCTTCAAATATGCCGGTGGTGATCTCATTCACAACGGAAACTGACGGCAGGCTGCCTTCGGGGAAGACGTTAAAGGACGCGGTTCAGGAACTGGACGATCATACGGGTGCCTACCCGGTGTATTATATGATCAACTGTGCACATCCGGTTCATTTTAATGGGGCGCTGAAAAGCGGTGAACCCTGGGTTCGTCGGATTCGAGCAATCCGGGCCAATGCCTCGGAAAAATCCCATGAGGAACTGGATGCGTCCACCGAGCTGGATGAGGGAAACTCCCAGGCCCTGGGACAATGGTACCGTGCCCTGAAGGACCGTCTTCCTGATCTTTCCGTATTCGGGGGCTGCTGCGGAACCGATGTGTCCCATATCCGGGAAATCGCACGGGCAATTCACTGAAATCTGAACCAGTAATGACCATAAGGAGTTATACACATGGGTATGTATCATTTATCCGACGAATTGAGAGCCGGCCTGGCAGATACGGCCGATGCCATGGTGGCGCCGGGCAAGGGAATCCTGGCGGCTGACGAGAGCAGCCCCACCATCAAGAAAAGATTTGATGCCATTGACCTGGCCTCCACGGAGGAAACCCGGCAGGCCTACAGAGAGATGTTGTTCACGGCCCCGGATGTCCAGAACTTTATTTCAGGGGTGATTCTTTTTGAAGAGACCCTTGGCCAGAAGGACAGTCAGGGTACCCCTTTTCCCGAGCTGCTGAAACAGCGGGGCATTATCCCGGGAATCAAGGTGGACAAGGGCCTGGCCCGGATTCCGGGAACCCGGGAGGAAAAGGCCACCCAGGGACTGGACGGTCTGGGCAAGCGGCTGACCGCCTTTGCCGCCCAGGGAGCCCGATTTGCCAAATGGCGGGCGGTGATCCATATCGGAGATCATCGGCCTTCCCGGCTTGCCGTGGATGTCAATGCCCATGGCCTGGCGCGGTATGCGGCCCTGAGCCAGGATGCCGGACTCGTGCCCATTGTGGAGCCGGAGATCCTGATGACCGGCGGCCATGATATCCATACCTGTGACCGGGTGAGCGAATGGGTTCTGGAGCGGGTCTTTTCCGAACTTGTCCTTCACCGGGTTTTTCTGGAAGGCATGGTCCTGAAGCCCAGCATGGTGACCTCCGGGGATGCCTGCCCGGAACAGGCAGAAATCGACACCGTGGCGGAAGCGTCCATCCGGGTTTTTCGGCGGACGGTTCCGGCTGCCGTACCCGGAATTGCCTTTTTATCCGGGGGCCAGAGTTCCGAACTGGCAACGGCCCATCTCAATGCCATGAACCAGAAAGGCCCCCATCCCTGGGAGTTGAGCTTTTCCTACGGCCGGGCCCTCCAGGAACATCCCTTGAAGGTATGGGCCGGCAAAGACGAAAATGTTCCGGCAGCCCAGGCTGCACTGCTCAAGCGGGCCAGGTGCAATGGGGCTGCCAGGTACGGAGAGTATTCTCCCGGGATGGAAAGCGGGTAAAAATAGGGAAAGACTCTAGCGGACCGGAGGGCCGGATTTTGGGCCGGGACCATCCTTCGGGATAAGGATTTACGGCCGGATGGGTATGCCTCCCTGTGGGTTTGACCCGCCATGAAACAAGACCGTTTATTTCAGGCATTGGAGGATCGCGCCGGCGATCTCTCTTTCATCCCGGACCAGGGAAGAAGATCCTTTCCCCTGGAGGGCCAGTTGGAGAATTTTTTCGTGTTCCGCCGGGGGGAAACCGATCACGCTCAGTTTATCGTAAAGGACTGCGGCCTGAAAAGGATCTCCACCTTTGTTCCAGCCCCCGTCCGTCAGCAGAAGGCCGGTCTTTGCCTTAAATTCATGTACATGTTTGAGCCCGGTTTCCAGGACAAGGCGGATATTTGTGTCTCCATGGGCCTGGAGGGAAAAGAGCCTTTCCAGGACTTTTTCCGGGCCGGCTTTCTCATGAACTTCCTTTAGAACAAAGACCCCGTCGCTGAAGGCAAGAACCGCATAATCCTTTTTAAAATGCTGGGCAATGGCAGCAGCGGTAATGGCGGAGAGGATCACCTTGCTTTGCATGGAATAACTGAAATCAAGCATCATTACAAAGGCCTGTCTCTCTTTATGCCTGACATGGGATACAAGATTTTCCAGAATTCCCTTTTCCGGTTCCTCCATATATCTTTCAAGGCTCTGGTCCAGTGCGATTTCAGCACCGTCAATGCACCCCTTAACCCATTTGAGTTTTCCCGGCCGATATCCGGAGTCGGCAATCTGTCTTCCGATTCTCATGATGAGGCGACAGGCAATTTTAATGGCCTGGGCCGCCACATCCTCCTGGAGCCTGCCCAGTATCCGGGCAAAGGCTTCCAGGGAACCGGGTTTCTCAAAGAAGTGATCCAGTTTATCAGGATGCCGGTTGAAATAAGCGGCCATCCGCCAGAAATCGGACGGCTCGTTGGTGTCAAAGTCAAAAAGCGGAGTCCCGGTGACCTCATCCCTGACCTGGTCCAGTAAGGAACATTCATTTCATGTCGACCCCGGCTTTTCCATTACAGGATCTTCTCCTTTATCACGGTCCGGACCCATATCCGCCTCATTGTTCAAGAATGTTCTGCAGCGGGCCTTGAGCCGGCTCCAAATCTCTTCAACAATTTCATCGGCTGTCTTTTGGGTTGTCTCATTGAGCCAGATCTTATTGGACAGGGCCATACGGGAAGCCGTCAGGATATTCTGGCCCGGGGAGTCGGCAAGTTTCTGCAAGCCGACAAACAGATCTGCCATATCAATGGCAGCCCGGACAGAAGCCCCCAGTTTTATATCAGGGTGATCCCGGGTCTCGCGAACCATTCCCACCGTCAGGGAAAGGGTTCCGGGATCGGTCAGCCCTGTCCGTATCCTTACAATTTCCTGTTCTTCTTCTTTGCTCTGGTAATCCATTTTAATGAGACAGATCCGGTCCATAAAGGCCCGGCTGACTCTTACCGTGCCCACATCATCATAGGGATTTTGGGCCGCAATCAGGGTAAAGGGGCGGACCGCCTTAACCGTACCATACCTTGGGATCACCATTTCCCCTTCTTCCATGGGAGAGATAAGCACATTGGAAACATCCGCCGGCATCCGGTTGAACTCTTCGATGTATAGGATGCCCCCTTCTTCCATGGCCCGGGTCAATGGCCCCTTTTCAAAGTATTCGGGTTTGTAGCTGTCTGACATCACCTTTGACGGATTAAAATGACCCACCAATTTTGCCGGTGTGAGATCCACATTCCCTTCAACCATGTGCAGAGGGATCCGGGCTTCCCTTGCAATATTCCTGAGCAGGGTCGATTTGGATGTCCCCGGCGGCCCTTCCAGTAAGATGTGTTTTCCCGTCTCCATGGCAACCAGTATGGATCTTGTTTCATTTTCCCTGCCCACGATTCCATTTTCAACTCTTCCCAAAAGATTAAGCAAGATGAATCTCCTTTTTGGTTGTTTTTCCGTGGAAAATTTTTCGGATGTATTTTAGTATCTATCTTAATTTTCCGGATAATTTCAAAAATAATTTCTTTTTTTAAGTCTGACGTAGAATTTCCGGCCTTCAGGGTTGCTATATCTGACTATGGACGAGTGAGCAGCCGGTCAGTCCCGGGCCTCTTTGGGGATCCGCCCGAGATCAGGGTGGCCAGGTGGGTGAAAACCACCGGCATGGCCAGGCCGCCAGGGGAGGCCAGATACCGGGGGGACCAGACCGGGTTGAATTTTTCCTTGTAATGGCGCAGACCCTGAAAATTATAAAAATGCTCACCATGATTGAAAACAAATGCCTCCAGTCGATTCCAGAACGGGGCCATGGGAGAGGCACTCAAGCCTGAGAAGGGAGCCATGCCCAGATTGAACCATTCAAATTCCTTCTCTTTGCCCCAGAGCATGATGGCGATAAACAGATAATCCATGATCCCGTTGGGTGCATCCGGGCTAAACCGCATGAGATCCACGGAAAGTTCTTGTTTTTCGCCGCTTTGCCAGAGATTGGCAAAGGCTTTTATTTTACCCTCTTTTTCTACCACGGCCACGGGATTGAGGGCGAGGTACCGGGGATGGAAAAATCCCAGGGAAAAGCCTTTTTCACGGGCGTTTTTTTCTCCAAGCCAGGCATCGGAAACGGATTTGAGGTCGTCCATCCGGTCCATGACCTGATCCGGTTCAAGCACCGATAGGGTACAGCCGGCTTTCTCAATTTTGTTCCTGCTGCTGCGAAGGCCTTTCCTGGAACTTCCTTCCAGGGTGAAATCGGAAAGCCGGACACGGGCCTCCTCGCCCAGTTTGACCATGGTGAATCCCGCATCCAGGTAGAGGTGAAGCCGTTCATGACCCACCTGGTAGAACACGGGCCAACCTCCGGCCCGGTCTGCCCGTTCGCGGAAACGCCAGATCAGATCGGTCCATTCAGTTTCAGGACCCACTGGATCTCCCATGGAAATCCAGCTGCGCTTTTCAATGCAGAACATGATGAAAGCGGTTTTGTCGTCGTTCATTTCAATCAGTTTGTCCCCCAGCAGGGCCAGATTCGCCGAGGTGTCTTCCGACCGGCGGACAATGGGCTCAATGATCTTTGTCCGTTCTTTCTCATCCGGAAACAGGAAAGGCGGAGGGCCGGGCCTCAGCAGGTGGGCCAGTCCAAAGAAGAGTGCCAGAACGGAGGTGCCCAGGGTGGCCCGTAAAAACCGGGCCGCATTCCCTTTGAAGGTGAACTGCCACCATAGGGAGTCGGCGTATTCCACATGGCGGTAGGCATAAAATCCCAGCCATGCCGAACAGCCCAATACGATCAGAACGGCGGCGGTCCAGCCCGGGCTGAATCTTTGGCTGAACAGGGATGCCTTCCGGTGGAAATGCTTGCGGCTGGGCAACAGGGCTGCAAGGATCAGGCTCAGGGCAAGGGCCTCTTCATAATCAAACCCCTTGACCAGGGAGGCTACGATGCCTGCCGCAAGAAGGATCACGCTGAGTATATACGCGGCATCAAGACGGCGCTGCAGACCCCTTCCAAGCAGAAGAAGGCCCATGCCTGCGATGCTCCCGATAAAGTGGGACACTTCGATGAAGGGCAGGGCCTCCAGCAGTTCCAATTGGACCAGACGGGATTTCAGGGCAGGGGTGGCCCCGGAGAAGAGCAGGATGGCGCCGCCGATAAATACAGTGATCCCGAACACGCCGGGGATGATCGGAGAGACCCAGCGGTCGAACAGGGTCATCACCTTTTTGGCCCATCGTTTTCCCCGGAGCAGTTCCTGGAATCCCAGAAGGACGGCGGCAAGACCCAGGGGCATCCAATAATAAATGACCCGGAAAGCCATCAGGGAACCGAGGATATGCGGGGCGGGAATCCGGGATGAAAGGGCCAGGACGATCAGGGATTCGAAAACCCCGAGACCGCCCGGAACCTGGCTGAACAGGGCCACCATCTGGGCCGCCAGATAGACCGCCAGAAATCCCGGCAGGGAGAGCGCGGCAAAATGGGAAAGAAGCAGATAAAGGATCACTCCGGCCAGGGTCCAGTCCAGAATGCCCAGCACAGCCTGGGACAGGGCGATGGAGGGTGCCGGAACCGGTATTTCCCGGCCGCGGAGGGTCAGGTCCTTTTTTTTCAGAACCAGAATCGTGTATCCCGCCATGGGAATCAGCATGCAGATCCCCAGGGCCCGGATGGAAGCGGTCGGCAGATGGAGCGCCGAACCGATCAGGGCCGGGTTGATCAGAAAGGTCATGCCGTTGAGCATAAAAAAGCCCAGCCACATGCTGAGGGTGCAGAACCCGATGACCTTGGCGATATCAAAGCTTGAAAGACCCCACACCGAATAAAGCCGGTACCGGACCGAGGCCCCGGCCAGCATGGACAGGCCGATGTTGTTGCTGAAGGCATAGCCGGTGAAGGAGGCCAGGGCAATGTTTCGAAAGGGCAGGGTTTTACGGATGTACTTTAATCCAAGGACATCGTAGCCGGTCATCAGACCGTAGCTGATCAGGGTCAGGAAAAACGCGGTAAAACGGATCCCCAGGGGAATGCTGCGGAATGCGGAGAGCACATCATTAAAATGATAGATTGAAAGCTCCCGGTGCATTAAAACGGCGGCTGCACCGAACAGGGAGAGACTGAGGGCGAATCCCAGGATGGATTTCAGGGTATGGTTCAAGGCTGCACTTCTTTCATGAAAAGATTGGAGAGTATGGTGTTCACGATTCCTTCGGAATCACCGCCCAGGTGGTGGCCCCCCGGAAAGAGTACCGTTTTGATCCAGGGCAGACTTTGATCCCTGCACAGGCAGTTTTCTTCCTCGGCTCCTGCCATGCACAGCACTGGATAGTCCCTGAGTTTTTTGAGTTCGGGAAGCACAGGATAATCCGGGTCCGGGGACTGCCAGCCCAGGTGTTCCATAACATGAATTTCAAAATCGGCCTGGTATGTCGGACTGATCAGAACCACACCGGTAACGCATGCCTTTGCAGGGTCTGAAAGCCGGGTGATCATAAAGGGCAGGGTATCCGCCCCAAAGAAATACCCCAGGAGCAGCACTTTTCCCTTATGCCAGAGCTTACGGTACCTTGTGATGATGCGTTCCAGGTCGCGGGCCGCCCTGTCCGGACTGCGCCGGGTCCAAAAATAGGACAGGGAATTCAGGCCCGCCACGGGGATACCTTCCCTTGCCAGGCCCGATCCGACGGTCCTGGCAAGGGAAGCCCATCCTCCGTCACCGGAAAGAAGCACGGCCAGGGTGTCTCCCCGGGAAGGTTCAGACGAGATCTCCTCAAGGGGAAGATCATCCCGGGACAAAGACGGTATCCTTGGTGTATCCCCCCGGTCCAACCGGTGTTCCGGGGAAGCTGCCGCATCGACACCAGGGATCCAAACCATCAGAATGAACCCGATGATCAATATCAAAAGCCAGTGCAAACAAGAGGAGGTTTTCATGCTTGGCTCATATTGTTTCCGGGAGGGGAAAACATTCCCCTCCCATGCGGTCTTATTTTATCAATAGCTTACTATGGTTTGTCTCTAATATAACGATCATCCGCCTGTATTCAACCGCATTGAACATCTTGCCGGCAGAGGAACACGCCCATCTGGGGAAAATTTTTATTCCTGTTTGCATATAAAGACCAGAGTCACAGCGGCGGAATATCCGCCTGTTCCGCTGTGACTCTGGCTGAGGATTAAAATGATTTTTTATACTTTTGAGATATTTCCGTGACAATTCAACCTTATCCTTAAATAAAAGAAACAAACCGCAAGAACAAGGAGATCCCATGGAACAGAAAACCGCCAAAAAGGCTTCAGCACTGTATGTCATGATTTTAATTTCTTTTCTGATCATCGCAAATCCGCTCTTATTCGCCCAGGGCAGTCCGGAGGCCAGAGCCGTCTTTTATGTCCAGTGATATGATGTCGGAAAATCAGCCCTGAAGGGGCTGAAGGGTGTTAAGCGGGTGGAAAACGGATTTAAAAATTTTAAAGAAATAAACCGGGTCTATTATGATCCTGAAAAAATCAGCATCCAAAAAATGCAAAAGGCCCTGGAAAGATCCGGAACCTTTATCGGCACAGATAAAATAGATCAATAGGAGAGCTGATCTGTAGAAGCCGGATTTTACATTACCGGGAACGAAGAACTATTTGTAACGCTCTTCTTTTCATGGACCGGCTGAATTCGTGAAGCCGCTCCTTTCCCAGCAGCCGGGTTCATCCCTGACACTGAATTTAATTTCCCGCTTTTTTTCGATAATGGACAGCAATCCCTTCCCGGGATTTTCTGACAACCTCGCCGGTATGGGAATGGGTGGTCCCAGTTTCATCGGTAAAAGAGACGCTGACCTGATCCTTGAGCTGATATTTTTCCGGGAAATTGGATCTTAAAAAGAGGCCTGTCAGGCTGTAGTTCATGGAGTTTTCAGTTGTCTGACCTTCTTTTTTAACCACCTTGACCATGGCATCCAATCGTTTGCGCGGAGATGAGCGGCGGTCGATTTTTTGATTTTTCAGACTCTTTTTCAACATATTGCCTTTTTCTCTTTTTAATAAATGTATTACTGAAATATACGATAAAGAAGTAAACTTGACAACCGATAGTGAACCAAGGGCATGAAAAATAAGTTTTTTTAAGCCTTACGAGGTCTGAGCCTATAAATTTTCGTCTCTGAAAAATCGGATATAGATTCGAAAGCAGCGTGTTCTTGAATGTATTTTATTTGTATAGCAGTGGGCTGTCTTGGTCCTAGCCCAACCCAGCCCGGGGGTGGGTGACTAAAACCCCTGGCTGCGGGATTCGACAGCAATTGCAAACATCAATGAATGGTTTTCAGTATTTCTAGTACTTGTTGCCGTATCGTTTTTTCAGTAGATTGAATTTGTATTGTTTTGTAATTTTGACATCTCAGCTTTATTAAAAGAGGGGGATAATTAAAATTGTTTTACAAAGAAACCCTTGATGTTAAATTAAAACCAAAAAGAAACCGATTTAATTGTTTCCTATCAATAACCAGGCGAGGTATGTTTTAACATGAAAGAAAGGTTGCGCTTGAATATAAACCATCGTTTTACAATCATCCCAAAAGAACAAGGCCGCTATCATTCTTTCCCAACCCTTGCAATCATCGGTGACAAGATCTGGCTTGCCTGCCGTTTGGCACATGTTAATCCGAAAATGCCCCATGGTTCTGACGGTGCTGTCCGCCTTTTCTGGACAACGCCCGAGCAGCCGGCTGAATGGACCCAGGCAAATGCCGGCTTTAAACCCGGAAAAGACAGCAGCAATGAGCTGGATGCCATTTTGTCCGCACCGGGAAAAGACCAGATATTTTTAATCAGCCGCGATTACAGGCGTGAAAGAAAAAGCACCACGTTTATCTCTTGTTGGTCTCAAAATAAGTTCCAGGGCTTTGTTTCAGGTGAAAGCCCGGCCGAACGCACACCGCTTTCCCAAATCGGCCCGGGCAATATGACAAGTTTCGGGCATATCCGCCGGGACAACAAAGGTATGCTGCTCATGTCAGGATATCTAGCAGCTGAGGGGGAAACTCAACCTTCCCCGGTTCTGCTCGCCTCCGAAGACGGCAGCAAATGGCATTTGCACGCCCGATTGGCCATGTCCGGCTCTGAAAATACCCTTTTGACTGAATTCACATTGGGTCATCAAGGCGGTACAAACTGGTTTGCCCTGCTGCGAAACGAAACACGCCCCTGCCCGGTCATGCTTCTTAACAGCAAAGATAACGGCAAGACATGGACCGCCCCTAAACCAACCGATATCTTCGGCCATGCACCAATGGTTCTTAAAACCGGGAATCGTCGTTTTCTGGTTTTATACCGGGACCTGTCCGGAGACAAGCCCGGCATCAGTATCGGCATCAGTACAGATGATGGATCAACATGGCGAAAGTTATCAAAGCTGGCCTCGTATGATCCGGATCATATCTGGGAAGGCGGATATGGCGATTTTGTCCCAATTGGGAATTCAAAATTTTTAGCCGTATACTATACATGTGATCAGGATGCATCACCCTGGATTGAAGGGGTTGTGTTTTCCCTTGAAAAAGAAAAACAGTAAAGATGATCAAATCAATTCAGGGATCCGGTGTCGGCAATGACTGTGACCTATGAATCCGACCGTATTGTTTCTTGATTAATCTGACTTCCGATGAACCGAATTATGCAGGTTTTTATCCCCTGGCAGGACCCCAGATGGGGGAGGGCAATTCTTTTTTCCTTTGATGGGCTTATAAATAGTTTTGCCGGTTGCTTGAAATGGAACCGGCAAATTGCAAAGACAGCTATTTATTCTTTTTTTCTTTTTTGGCCTGTTTCTTTTCCTTGGCTGATTTGGCCGGTTTTTTCTTCACTGCTTTTTTTGTGTCTCGTGATTTGGACATTGGGTCCCTCTTTTTTTATGGGTTTACTCTGTCCGGAGACTATCATTTAAATGGTCTATATGAAAGTAAATTGTCGGTTCCCCAATATTCTGAAGAATACCATTGATATCATATCCCGGCGGGGCGGGATCTTTGAAGCTATCCCGGTATCGAAAAACTATCCGCATCGCAAATCCATGATTCTTTCTTCTGAAGTGTAATGAGCCGTCTTTGTGTTGATTGACAGGTTCTAAAATATCCTGAAACCGGCAACGAATGGCAAATGGTCAGAAACTTCTTTTTTGAAAGCCTCCCGCCCAATGCCCATGGTCCAATGCATCGGAAATAGCCGAAGGCTGCCGCGGACATAGTCGGTGGAGTAGGTGCGTGAGATCGCAAATCCGTCCAAAAGGTTTGCGCGGCCTTTTTCGAGAATATGTGAAAACCGGTCTTGCAGATCCCAACATGAGACAAAATCCATCATGTCATCGCCGCCCAGATGATGGAAATTGCTGACATCTTGACCAGGGATCATATTAAAGTCACCCATCAGCAGAATCATACGCTGGGTCAGTCCTGGAGTCTGCCGAATTTGGGCAATATGCCGGCCAATCATTCTACACTGACTGTCGCGCAGTTTCTGTTCAGGACGGTCTCGGCCCGATTTCAAGTGTACGCCGATCAGTATCGCCTTGAATTTTCCGATCTTGATATCTGCCTGTACCGCCTGGCGGCCATTCCCATAGTCTCCTTCAGAGCCGGGAATGAGTCGGAGATTGTTTACCTCAACCCCCTCTTTATGGAGAAAACCAATATGAATATTACCGTTCGGCTGCTTCAGAATCGTGGCATTGTATGAAACGCCATACTTGTCGGCTATAAGCGTCGCCAGCCGATCAATATGGCTGAGTGGGCTGACCTCAACAAGGGTTACCAATTCTGCGTCCAATAACGCCAGTCCTTCCGCCTGTTTCTTGGCTCGTTTGGTGTTAGGCCCAATGCCTGCGGCGGTGTTGGACTGATTGTAGCCCGCAAGATTCCAAACGGCAATACGGGCAAGGCTATGCTTAAATTCGTTCATGCCACCTCCTTATTGTTGGTTTGCAAAAAACAGTGTTAGGGCCTTCACGGCGTTGCAATCGCCGTGAACATGAAAATTACCGGCGTGTCTGGTGGTTGGAAATAGGTATCATGTCCCGGGAATTCGCGCAAGAATGCCATCATTTCTCAAAAATTTAACTCAGCACCTGGTTATTCGAGGTGCCCTTTTGTTAAATTGGAAAAGTTAAGATCCTACCGGACAGTTTGAAATTGCCATAGGCATAGCCACCTCTCACTGGGGACCTTCCAATAATCCCCAGTGAGAGGTGGCGGTGATAAGCCTTCTCGGATATATTTTTAACGCCAATCAAAAATATGTCCAAAAGGAGAAGAGCATTATGACCGCCAAAAAGAAATTAGCACAGAAAAGACTGACTTTGCTACAGCTTGCTGAAAAATTGGGGAACGTATCCAAAGCCTGCCAGATGCACAAGGTATCTCGAAGCCAGTTCTACGAGTACAAAAGATCTTTCCAGGAGTATGGATTTGAAGGCTTGATTGACAGACCACCAATCCCAGGACCACATCCTAACGAAATTTCTGAAGACACCAAAAATCGCATCATTGCACTTTCATTGGAAAACCCTGCTTTCGGCCAGCAACGGATTGCTGATCAGCTCGCTCTTGAAGGCCTTGCTGTCTGTGCAACCACGATCCGCAATATCTGGAAAAAGGCTGGAATGGAGACAAAATACAAACGCCTCTTAAAGCTTGAAGAGTCGTTGTCTGAAGATTTTGAATTAACAGAGACCCAGATCCGCTTGCTGGAAAAGGCCAATCCTGAGTTCAAAGAACGGAATGTGGAAAGCCATTACTCTGGTTACCTGCTATGCCAGGATACGTTTTATGTCGGGCGACTCAAAGGCGTTGGCAGGGTATACCTACAAGCCGTTGTTGATACATATGGCAGCTTTGCTTTTGGTAAGTTATACACCAGTAAGCGCCCGGAAACAGCGGCGGATGTCCTGTATGACAGGGTTCTTCCTTTTTACGAAGAGAACGATATCTGTATTGAGAATATCCTTACAGACAACGGTACGGAATTCAAAGGGCGGCCAACGATCCATTTGTACGAGATCTTCCTTGAACTCAATGATATCAATCACCGGAAAACAAAGGTGGCCAGTCCAAGGACGAACGGATTTGTGGAAAGATTCAACAGGACAATTTTGGACGAATTTTTCCGTACGGCTTTCCGGAAAAAGCTATATGAGTCCGTTTCCGCTTTACAGGAAGATCTCGACAAGTGGCTGCACTATTACAACTATGAACGGCCTCACCGGGGATACCGCAACCAGGGACGACGCCCATTTGAAACGTTTCAAATGGGGATAGAAATTAAAGGAAGAATGGAAAAGGAATCCGCCTAATAAAAAATAGGCGCCGAGAAGGCTGAGTGTACGGGAGGTATTTGACTTTTACAGTTAAATAGAAGGCAAAAATCTGTTTTATTGCTCAGGGCACTGTGCTTTAACCGTCCATAGTCCATCATCTTGTTCGATTTTTTGGGTAGTGCAACCTTCACTTTCAAAATCTGCAACAATTCTATCTACTTCATCTTCGGGGATATCTATAAGAATTCGTTCAATAGTCATAATATAACCTCCGGTTAATTATTGTAGGCCTAGGTCTTTTACTGCTTTGTCTCTCGCTTCACCGAGCACTTTGCTGTTAATAAACATAGTTATCATGCCTGGCGCAGTAGAAATTCCATTATTGTTCATCCAGGATTTGATATTGGCTTCATTTGTAGTGTTACGAGTACCGTCCGGCTTCCAGTATGATTGAAGTAAAGTACCAGAATTGGATTTTACGAATGATCCTTTTCTGAGATCAATAATTGCCGCAGCATCTGGAATTATCTTTGGAGCTACAGATGTTCTAATTTCAGGTATGGCTGCCAAGTTTGTTGCAGCCTGCCCAGTTGCAAAGAACTGTGAATATTGTAGCGCTGATCCAACCCCTGGATTAGCATTGGTAGATAATCCTGCCGTTGCAATTAAAGAAGCCAACGCAACTTTATCTACACCATTTTCCTGAAAATTAATCAATGGAACCAATGCAATTTCCTTTCGTTTGTAGCCAAGATTTACACTATCTGGGATTCCTCCTGTTTCAACCCCTAACCCCACTTTAAAACCAAATACAGTATCAGTTCCAAAAAAATATCTCTTTCGATCCGGTACATCAACTAATGAGGAGTTTCCCGTCATTTCTGCTGTAGGTATAGTTGCAGGTGTATCCTGAGAAGATAAAGTGCCTATATACTTACTCAAGATTTCAGCTGCCCGTCCTGTTGCAAAGCTTTGTCCTATAGCCTGACTCACGATCCCATCATCTGTAGTAAATGATGACATTTGTGAAAGAATTTTTCCCTTTCCAAAAACAGGGGCAACAGTTCCCTCTTTTCGATCATAACCTACTTCAAATGTCGGAGGCTTTGAGTCTACATCTATTCCCAGGGAAGTTTTTGTGATAAACAAAACATTATTTTTACCGGTTGAGCATCCAACAACACTAAAGCAAATAAATAATGTTAAAATAAAATTACATATACGAGTTTTTTTATTCACTTGTTTTTCTCCTTTAATATTGAGTTTATATCTTTATATTTAAAGCTTGATGGATTGTCAGTATCTATTGACAATTCACCACTTACGTCATCTTTAAGTATTTCGATACTGAAATTTTTAGTGTATCCGACAGCCACACCTGAGTGTTCTGGCAACATCAAAATTGAAACGCCAATAACGGAAACCTGTTGCACTAACATCTCTTTTTTTTGTTCTTTAGTTTCCTTTTGAATAACATGTGCAAAGCCAATAATATGGCGAGCCCCATTGCCATCGGTGTATTGGTATGCACATCCAGATAAGAGAAAGACGTACGTTAATAAAAAGAATAATCTCGGAATTTTTTTTGGCATTATATGGTCCTTGTTAGCTATTGTAACGAGTCTGTAGAAAAAGTCATTTTTGAGAAGTAGTCATTTGCTGCTATGAAATTTTTCACAGTCTCTTGGGTTTTACCGTTTTAGTTTTTCAGTCATCAAAATCAATCATACGGTCTGATATGGGGTCGGGGTTGGTCGGGGTTGGTCGGGGTTGGTCGGGGTTGGTCGGGGTTGGTCGGGGTTGGTCGGGGTCGGGCCATACGAACAGTCACATTAACATTCTGAAATTTCAGAAAATGTATCCCATTTATAGGCATTTTTCGGCGCTATTTTGCTGTTTTCGGCATCAAAATCATCGATATAGGGCTTTATTCTTCCCGAACCTGGAATCCATCACCTAAGGATTTTATTTTTCTCCCCACTGCTTTAAAACCAAGTCTCTTTTTTATATCGGTAACGAATTGTTTTTCACCGACCGCAATGCTTTGGCTCCATCGGGATTCCCGTTTGCTTTTATCTGTTTCCAAAGCATCATGTACTAAGTTTTGTGCGAGCTCTGAAATGAAGCATAGGAGTCACAAACGACAATTCTGCAAGTTTTTTGTAATTGATAAGGATTGACTTGCGGCGTGGGGACTGGATTTCATCATATCCGCCAGAAGCCCATTCCTTAGGATGAGATATCCCCCCGGCACGTACCATGTTTAAATCAATATATACAAGACAACGCAGGAGGTGTCTGCCCGTTTCGATGGCGGTTGCATGATACCGATCCTCCCATAAGCACCTTTCCGTTTTTTTTTATTCTATTGTAGGGTAGCAGTATCGGTTTCATTGTAAGGCTTGGTAACCAGTTACAAACCTATGTGTTCATAAAACTTGTCAAAGAAAAATTTTCTTACTATTTCTTTTTCAATCAACAATTCATGACCAGGCTGAATTCCTTCCATGACGGGAACGGATACAAGTTTGCAGTTTTCAGACAAATTGCAAAAATCATCTTGACCCTCCGGGTCAACTGCTGTGTCTGGTTTCGCTCTGACAATCAGTGTCGGAATATTTAGTTTACTTGCCAACTCCATGGTAAGATCCGTGGAATCAAAAGCAGCATTTAACCAATTGCTTGTTGGGCATGCCAATCGAAGATCTGGGTTTTCCTTTCCATTGGCACCGATGCTTGATTCAATAAGACAATTGATTTCGGCTATTTTATGGAAGTCATTGGAATAATTTTTTGTGTCGTTGGCATTTATTAGCTCACTATTTTCTATTTTGGAGGATCCAATTAAGCTGCATGCCTTCCCTTTCTCGAAATCACCAACCCAGTCTGGATTTTTCGACAAGACACAGGATTCTTTCATAAAAAACTTCTTAATCTTGTTACCGATCCGCAACCAAAATGAATCTTTTGGAATTTTCAATAGCGGAGAACTCAGAATTGCGAAATCAAATTGGCTATCCCTTTCTTGCAGTAAATAGCGCAAAGCGATTTGTCCGCCCATAGAGTGAGCCAACAATACCTTTTTGCCCCTGTATTTTTTAAGGTTAATTACTTTATCTACAAAATAATTGGCATCATTTACATACTCATCGAAAGAGGATATATGATGCTTTTGTTTTTCTTTTAAATCGTGTGTCGACAGTCCTTGACCACGCCAATCCAAAGACCATACTTCAAAGCCTTTTTTTATTAGATCTTTGTAAGTGTAAATATTTTTTTCTATAAATTCGGTTCTGCCATTAAAATGAACTACAACATTTCCATTCCCCTCGTTGCCAGGTATCCAGTGTGCATAGCGAATAAGACCCTTTCCTTTGATTGGTTCAAAATAATCAATTTTTTTCGGGACTGGCCAGTCGAGGTTGTATTGAGTAACAAATTTTTCAAAGCTATTTAGATCGCCTTTATATTCAAGTGCATAGGTGCTGGATAAAGGCATTATTAATACTGGTAAAAGAATCGCTGCTATTTTCATTTTTATTTCTCCTAATTTTTTTTAAGAAACTCTCGGCAACTCGAGTATTACGTTTTTACCTTCGTTGCAGGCAAGCCTGGAGGAAAAACCCGATCGGCCCATGGCCGTTATACAAACATCGGGTGTCCTGCCTAAAAAATGCTGCACTGCTCAAACGATCCATCTTTATTCGTTGGTTCAAGTCCAGTTTTTCGCGGCAGGATCAGTTTTCAAGTATAGACCGCTACTTTATTCTTGCCATTAAATCATTAAATGCCTTTGATTGTTCCAGTAATTCTCCGCCGACGCTGATCAATTCCTCCACCTGCGGCTTGGTCAAAGAGAAAGAGGTTGGAAGACTGAGCAGTCGCTTCCGTTTTTCAGAATCGATCACATTTAAAAAATTGATTTCAACCACTGTGATATTAAACTGATGCCCCATTTTCGGCAATTGGTATGGTGAGCTGCAATGCTGATCAATAACAGCCTGACAATCCAGGATTTCCCGGGCGGCTCGGCTGCTGATGTTCAGAAGATCACTGATCATTTGGACAGTTTCAAAGCTGTAATTATCCATGCTCACGGTAGCTGTCTTGTAGGCCACATCGATCAGGTTGGGAGGAGACTCCTTTTCATCAAGATGTTCAGGTGGCTGGGTCTTTGCATTTACGACAATGACAGCCAGTTCTTTAATCGCTGTTTTGCGCTGATAGATGAAACCCGACGAGCGGTTAAAGTTATCCGCAAGATACCGGACGCCTATATTATCCGATAGTCCACCATCCATTAAATGCACATAAGGGTGTTTTGGCTTGTCTGCATGATAAATATACTGGTTATTGGCCCATATGTAGCGGCGGGGATTGGGACCGTCGTATTTATCCTTGAATCCATTGCTGATATCCTTATTTACATAAAAACCCTGTGACTTTGGATGATTTTTGTAACTTACAGGAGAAAGCAAAAAGGGGAAGGCCGATGATGAGGCAACCGCACGGGCAACTGGAAGGGTTGAGAGATCTGAACCCAAAATGTCAAATGTCGGTTGCGTAAAGACAAACTGGCTGCCAGTAGTAAGGTTGGTAGCATTTATGGCGATGAACGGCTGCCTGCCACTGTTTATCAGATCTTTATAGGTTTTTTTGTCAAATATGGTTTTATTATAATGTTCTATTGCCAAGTCGATACGGTTAAAATTGGGTGACATCAGCCGGAACCAGTTCACAGGATTGACCAATTTGCCTAAAAGCTCACCCTGAATGTCACGGTAAAGAAATTTGTCTTTAAAATCAGTGAAGATATGGCCGCCGAAAAGCCCGTAATAGGCAGACGTAAAAGAACCGCCAGAGACTGATGAAATCACATCAACTTCATTCAATAATGTTGAAGAACCATTTCGTATCGGGGTGGAATTGAGCTTTTCCATCACCCCATAAGAAAGAGCTGCAGCACGAGTGCCGCCACCGGAGAACGCCAGCGCAACAAAAATTTTGTCCTGGTCAATTGTCTGTGACCTTGGCAAATATCGATAGCCGTAATCAGGTTCATAAATGGATTTGGGATCATTGATCAAGTAATGCGAGCAACTGCTGAGAACCAGGATCAAGAGCAGGTAAATGCTTTCTCGTATTCTTTTCATAATCACTATACCCTTAAAAAATTGACCATTAAAGGTTGAATGGGAGATGTCCCGGAGGGCGTTTCATCCTGTGCTGATGGAGTGAAATTGGTCTCTCCTGTCAGGCTGATTGTGTGCGTCCCTGCTTCAACCTCAATAACTTCGCCAGTGCTGTAACCTGATGCAGTTCCATTGATAATTACTTCACGGGTTTCATGAAATTTCACCAATATAAATTCGTTCATAATAACCTCCTTTCCTTTATTTAGCGGTGGACAGCTTCTTCTGTACACCTGGATGATCCTTCCCAGAGATTGTGCCCTCTAAGTTAAGCCTCTGTAATTTGAAATTATGGAGGAAAAGATTGACCAAACAAGAACGTGCGATCGAGATTTCAAACCGAATGCTGTTTTATTGTGTCCTGAACCTGGGCGGACGGTCTCAGAGGCTGATGAAAATTTAGGAATTCCCAAAGATCTATTATATCGCTGACGCCGTGAATACGGCCTATCCAAGGGGAAATCAGGCTTCCCCGGTAATGGCAATGAAGCATTGACTGAAGAAGAAAGAATTCAAGAGCTTGAAAAAGAACTCAAAGAACCGCAGAAAGTCATTTACAGCCTGGCAGTGGACTTGTGTCCGGGAAAAAATAGCCGTGTTTATCATGGAAACGTTCGGAGTAGTGCAAAGAGGTGAATTGAGTGTTGGTAGCAAGGCTCCGCCCCTTCGGTTACATTTTGGGGGGGAAGGGAAAGAAGGAAGGAGAAAGAGATATTGCAACCGAATATTTTTCTATATCGGATATGGTTTCCTGGTGCAACCCAATTTGTTATTATTGTTTCTTAAACCATGGTTTTGTGTATTGTTATGTTGTTAGTTGTTATGGGGCCGGGCCACACTAACTCATTGAAAATTTTTGGGATGTGTCCCATTTGTATGCGTTTTTTTGGGCTATATCGCTGTTTTCGGCATCAAAACCAGCGGTATAGGGCATTACCTCTTCCCGCAGCTGGAATCCTTCATCCAATGATTGTGTTTTCCTTCCCAATGCTTTGATACCAAGCTTCTTTTTTATATCAGTAACGAATTGTTTTTCACCTACAGCAATGCTTTGGCTCCACCGGGCTTCCCGTTTGATTTTATCTTTTTCCAATGCATCGTTTACCAAATTCCGATGCAAATTCTGAAATGAAGCATAGGACTCACAGCCTGACAGGCTTGCAAGCTTTTTATAATTGATGAGGATGGATTTGCGACGTGGAGAGTGAATTTCTTTAAGCCGCCAAATATCCATTTTGAAGGATGAGAAACGACGCCAGCACGGACCATGTTCAAATCAATATATACAAGACATCTCAATAGATGACTGCCGGTTTCGATTGCAGTTGCATGGTATCGATCCTCCCAATAGGCACCTTTACGCTTTTTTTTTTGATTGTATTCTTGTGCAATCCGTCCGGCTGTCAATTGGATGGCCTTGGGGATCGTCATTCTGTCTTTATAATCGACAATCAGAAGATGGACATGATTGGATGTGACAACATAATTTTGGATAGTTAGACGCATATCTATGTTTCACTTAGAAAAGTCATTGGATCCACCGCTGCCGATCCTTAACGAATTTAAGCAGGAACTCTCGTTTATGACACCGGTGGGTAATGTGCCAAACTTGTCTGGGTATATAATGTCTCTTTGCTCTTGCCATAATCTGGCTGTTTTTTTCTATATCTTTGTTTTTGGCCCCGGAAAGTGGAAAATATACCCATAATTGGAGTGTTTTTAGAGGTGATTTATTGTTATTTCAATTAGTTGATACGGATCGACCCCATTCCGCCAACGGCCATTCCACCATTCCGCCGCCATTCCGCATTCCGCTTTTCATGCATGCTTCCCCTTTACTGCGGCTTGTCCGTCAGCATGTTTTTTGTTGAGGTGACGGGATAACTCAGTCGGTGAATCCGGGCGGCAGAGATTCGGATGATTCATCTTCTTTAAGGTAACCTCCGGCGTGACCGGTTTTTTTCCGGGCGATTGACAAATCCAGCCCCTGCTGAACGGCTGCTTTGGAATAGGTGCCTTTGGATAACCTCAGTGCGCCGAAAGGTTCTACCCGGATGGCCTTTCCTGGACTGATAGGACACTTGTATTCGCAAAACCCGCATCCCCAGCATTTATTTTCATTGATAAACGGGACGGCAACCGAATAATGTTTGAGTGTTTTTAACTCAATTGCATCAAAGGGACAAATTTCATCGCAGATCAGGCATGACTTTTCCTGCTCCCAGGCGATACACCTGTTGGAAAGGATCCTTGCGGTCCCCGCTTTTGCATGAAGTTTTTCGGATTTTGATAATAATGGAATCGCCTGGGTTGGACAGACACGGCCGCATTGGCAGCATTGCGGTTCGCAGGGGCCCATTACAGGAGATATCTCCGGGGAAAAAAGCCCTGTGAAACCTGCTGCCAGCCCCACCGGCTGCAAAGTATTGGTGGGACAAGCCGCCATACAGACCCCGCATCTGACACACCGGGCAAGAAAAAGGGCTTCCGGCAAGGCGCCCGGAGGCCTGATCACGCCCTCCGGCCCGGGCAGCACATGACCGGGTGGATAGAACCCGGATGCATTGGACAGGGCCAGAAGGGAAGCACCCGCCCCTGCGGCTGCTGCGATGATCAAATCCCGCCTCGGCCTTGAGAATCTAATCGGTTCGGATCTGCCGGATAATGTAAACGAAACGGCCTGGTCAGGGCAGATGGTTTCGCAGGATCTGCAAACCATACAGGAGCCGGTATCCACCTCCATGTAGCCAGGGTCAATTGCCTCCATGGGACAATGCCTCAGGCATTGTCCGCACTCAGTACATTTCTTTTTTTCCACCTGCCGCCTGAACAGGGGCCTATAAGAAAAAAGAGAAAAAACAGCGCCCGAAGGACAGAGGAATTTACAGAAAAACCGGGGGGAGAAAAATCCCCCGGAAAAAATCAGGAGCAGGACAAAGCTTGTGGCCCAAACCTGGGTGAACTGCGGCACTGCAATGACGACATATGCCAGGACCTCAACATCAAAATTTCTGAGCAGATTAATGCCCCCGGAGGCCAGAAGCCGGATAACGGGAAGCAGCACCGTCCCGTATAAACGGGTTGCCAGGGCAAGGGGAGAAACCCAGAAAACAAATGAGACCCCCAAAAGCGCCGAAGCCATGATAAACACAAGGACCAGGTAGCGGATGCGTTTTGCCTTTAAAAAAGGGGAGGCCCTTTTTTTTCGGAACGGGGCCAGCAGCTTGTCCACAACATCAATGGATGTGCCAAGGGGACAGACATGGCCGCAGAAATACCGGCCCAGGAGCAGGGTGGTAAAAAGAAGCAGCAGGATGATCCAGAAAAAAGAGAACACCACCCGTCCGGCAATGCCCGCCCCCATCAGGATCAGAGGATCCATCCGCAGAAAGGTATCCGGAGGGAACAGGGGCAGGTGCGGGACCAGGCCAAGGCTCAAGACAAACAGGCCAAGGCAGATGAACTGGATAAGCCTGTGGAATTTCATTAAACCGTGATTTCTTTTACATTCAGATTTTCAACGTCCATTCTTCCCGCCCCTGCTTTGTGGGCAATTTTGATATGCTTTACCTGCCGGGGTTCCATGGACCGCCCATACCAGGTGCATTGTTTTACCGTCATGGCGTCTGCGGCCACCATGTCCGGGGAGGCAATGATTTTATTTTCCGCAATGATCTCTCCGGGGCCGCCAGGGCCGTTTGTCGACAATACCCGTGTTGCATCCACCACAACCAGTTTGGGTTTCAGATAGGAGGCCAGGGTCACAATGGAGTCGTGTAACTTCATCGTGTGCATTGCCTGCCTGTTATAGATAAGCCCCATCATTCCCTTCATGGAGAGACTCACGCCTGTGGCGCCGTGGGACTTAGCCTTGGGCACGGCAATGATAACGTCTGCCTTCAACACCTCCGTTATGACATCTGTTTTGCTGAGCCCGAACCAGGAATCTGAAATCTTCACCTCCTTGAAGAGATTCGCATCGGTGACCGCGTGAACCATCCCGGGTTTGAGGGGATCGCAAACCGCATCGATCTCCAGGGTGCAGTACTTGGGAGTCCCCATGACATGATCCAGAATGCTGACCTTTTGGGCGCCTTGCTCAAGACACATGGCCGCCACTTCCTTTACGACCAAGGCATCCGTATTGACGGCGGTTTCCTGTCCCTTTGGAAAACTCATGTTCGGTTTGATGACAACACGCTGGCCGGGTTTGACAAAGGCCTTCATGCCTCCGAGCAGGTCTACCGCGGCTCTTGTTGCCGGGCCGGCCTTCCCTTTGACAACGGCAATGTCACAGTCTCCTGCTGCAGAGACTGTCCTGGGCAGCCAGAGGCCGGATGCGGCTGCTGTCATCCATATGGCGCCTTTGATCTGGGCCCTTAAAAAGTCCCGGCGGTTGACGGGCTCGGCAGCCCGGCTTTCCCACACGGTCAATAACCGTGATACTGAAAATTGGTCCATGTCCTTGCCTCCGTTTTAGGATTAAAAGAGCGGAGATATTTGGAAGCGTGCTCTTCTTTATATGATTATTTGGATTGTTAAGATTTTGTTATGTTATGGTCAGTGTTATGGGCGGCGTTGTTATTTGGTGTTATGGGGACGGGCCACACTAACTCATTAAAAATTTTTGGGATGTGTCCCATTTGTATGAATTTTTTTTTTGGGCTATATCGCTGTTTTCGGCATCAAAATCATCGGTATAGGGCATTACCTCTTCCCGAAGCTGGAATCCTTCATCCAATGATTGTGTTTTCCTTCCCAATGCTTTGATACCAAGCTTCTTTTTTATATCAGTAACGAATTGTTTTTCACCTACAGCAATGCTTTGGCTCCACCGGGCTTCCCGTTTGATTTTATCTTTTTCCAATGCATTGTTTACCAAATTCCGATGCAAATTCTGAAATGAAGCATAGGACTCACAGCCTGACAGGCTTGCAAGCTTTTTATAATTGATGAGGATGGATTTGCGACGTGGAGACTGAATTTCATTATAGCCGCCAAATATCCATTTTGAAGGATGAGAAACGACGCCAGCACGGACCATGTTCAAATCAATATATACAAGACATCTCAACAGATGACTGCCGGTTTCGATTGCAGTTGCATGGTATCGATCCTCCCAATAGGCACCTTTACGCTTTTTTCTTTGATTGTATTCTTGTGCAATCCGTCCGGCTGTCAATTGGATGGCCTTGGGAATAGTCATTCTGTCTTTATCGTCAACAACAAGAAGGTGGATGTGATTTGAAGTCACAACATAGTTCAGAATAGTTAATCCATACCGGCGTTTTGCTTCAAACAGCCATTGAATCCATCTCTGACGGTCCTTTGTAAATTTTAACAAGAATTCTCGTTTGTGGCATCGGTGAGTGATGTGCCAAACCTGTCTGGGTATATAATGTCTCTTTGCTCTTGCCATAATCTGGCTGTTTTTTTCTATATCTTTGTTTTTGGCCCTGAAAAGTGGAATATAGACCCAAAAACGGGGTGGCTTTCGATGTGATTTCTTGTTAAATTAGCTGGTTAGCGTGGCCCGACCCCATTATACTAGCCATTATACATTATATTGGCACCGGGAGTAATTCCCCGGACATGGTGAAGGGCCGAAAGTCAAGAGAGAAGGAAAAGGTATTTATTGGCTCTGTACATACAGTGAATCCGAATGGAGGAGTAGTGTGCAGGCGCATTATGGAAAAACCATCCTTCAAGCAGTTTACCCGGTTACGACCCGGTACTCTTGATTAAACGCCCTGTGCGGACCCGCATGCAGGGTGTTGTGGGGGCTGGGGGAGAAAAACCCCCGGCTACCCGATTGAAAACCCATATTAAATTCTTAAAGTGTTGTTTTTGAGGGTTTTGAATTTTTTCCATTTTATTAACAGCGGGTTACAAAAATTTTCTTGGTCCGACAAGAATTCAGATCTCCTGAAGAAGGAGCAAATCAAACTATCGATCTTTAAATTTGGGGGGATTTTTCCCGGTCCAATTTTTAAATGCCCGTTGAAATGCACTGACCTCCGAATAGCCAAGTAAAAATGCAATTTCAGCAATCGATAATTTTTTATTTTCCAAATAATTTAATGCCATTTCTTTTCTTTGAATCTTTAAAAGATTCTTAAACGTTGTGCCTTCCTTTTTAAGCTTTCGCGTCAGAGTCCAGCGACTCATATTCAGCTTTTCAGAAACCATCTCAATACTTAAAATCCCTTTTGGTAAAAGTTCCATGATCATTTGTCGAACTTTATCCTGAAAACGAATGTTAGATTCCAATTTTTCAATCTTCGCATCGGCATATTGCGTTAATATATCTTTCATATAGGGCTGGTGGTCTGGAATAGGTATTTTGAATTGTTCTTTCTTGAATACTATTGAATCTTCTTTTTGATTGAATTTCAAAAACGAACGGAAATACGTCTCATACGCATCAATGTATTCAGGTTTTCTATATGAAAAATGCATTTCTTTTGGATTAAAGTTTTCATTGGTCAGTTGCCGTATCAATGCCAGACAAGAAGATAAATTTAGTTCGGTTATAAGACGTTTTTCATCATCTTCAGTACAATAAACTGTTTGCACAATAGAGTGCTTGAGCACACGATAAGAATCATCTGATATTAATTCAAATATCGATGAACCGAAGTAAAAATTTTGATAACGTAGCAATTGATAGCTGGCTTCTTCCAAATTCCTACAATTTCTTATTAATTGTCCAATAATACCAACCTCTTGCAGCGAATACATTTTTCCAATTTTCAGCGCCATTGTTGGTTCCGTGAGTTCAAGACCTTTTTTCAGCATCTGAAAATTTTTTTTAAACGGTATTCGTATGTCATCATTTTGTATATCTTCTCTTGAAAAGCCTAATGTATCTTCAAGAATTTTTTTAGGGACGCCATTTCGTTCTAGTATATTAAAGTGCATTCGGACTACCGCCACTTCAATTGATAATAATTTCTTCATATTTAGTCTCTTTTGTTTTTGCACCGAAATGTCAATTTGTCGCCCCTGAGTGTCATTGTCTATATTTTTTTTATAATTTACTATGACCATGAATATTTTGTGTTAGGAAACCTTTTTTTACAATACTAACCGATTGCAAGTTTTTTTATTAAATACGTTTTAATAAAGCAACTAAACCTGAATGCTGGGTAATTTGATACCAGAATGATTCATTTAAAAAGAAATGACAAAAAATAAGGAGCAAAAACCAAATGGGAATGCAAAACTCTTTCCAGAGTCGTCGTGTAGATTTAGACTGTTTACGTGTGTTCGCAGTATTGTGGCTTTTTCCATACCATACCGCAAGAATTTTTGATATTTCGAAATCTTATTATATCCAGGATGACCATTTGAGTGCGGCATTGACATATATTTTGATAGACGGTATTGGTCCTTGGCATATGCCACTATTTTTTTTATTGTCTGGCTCAGCTACGTACTTTGCTTTGAATTTTCGAAGTAGTCAGCAATATATTAAAGAAAGATTCAAGCGATTGTTAAAGGGTGTTGAAATCGATGACGCAATTTTAACGTTATCCGACAAATTTTCAGTATGTTAGTAATTGAAAAAGCCTCTGTTTAGTTGTATCTTTCAAGCGCCTAAACAAAAAGGAAACAACACCACAGAGGCTTTATGCATACAAAAAATATCAGGCGAATCATCACAAAGCAATTGAAAAAGAGTTTTCCGAACTGGAAAAAGATGACAAGGAAGTCCAAAAAAGAGCTGACAAAGCAAATCATGATGGAAGTTTTGGATAATTATGATTATTCTCAAACCTTGGACATCCCCATCGAAGAACTCATAGGAGTTGAAGATCAGGCCCCCTCAGCAGAGATTCGTAGCCTTCCTGAGATGGCGTCCTACATTGAAAATTTTCATTCCGACAACCTGTTTCATTTTGACACCCTGAAAAAGCCATACCCTGAAATTGTAGACCCGGAATTGCAGTTTGTTGACCAACTTATAGACAACCAGATTATCAACAGCTTGATTGCGCCTGACGGATATTCCGCTGTGCACAGGGATATTCAACCCTACCAGTTATTTCGGATGGAGCTTTTAAAAATAATCAAATACCCTGAAATCAGTTACAGGAAATTTTGCAGCGATGAATATTTTGGCAGGGAACGAAAGCAAAACAGGCGTTTTGTGAGACTGCCTTTAAATACCAAACACCAGGCAGATCATACTGAATTGTGTCACTTCCGGCGTGGCCTGAATTTCAAACAATTGATGAATGTCCTGGTATATTTCCTCCATCATTTTTATAAATCAGGCTGTCTGGAGAGTGCCGTTATCCATGGTGTTGATTCCAGTGAACTGCCGTCTGAAATCAATTACCCCCTTTGCACAATTCAGGTCAAAGGCAAAAAAATACGAATGTATTCCGATCCGGACTGTGATTGTGGAAAACGCCGGAATAAAAGGGATAAATCGTATTACGTCATTGGCTACCGGCTTCACACCCTAACAGCCATCAACCCATCGACAGGCCATAGTTTTCCATTGGTATCCCTAATCGGGGCGGCAAATCATCATGACAGCCTGTTTTTAAAACCGTTGATCAAGCTTGCTCAAACATTGGGTATTGATATCAAATTGATAACCGCCGACCAGGCTTATCACGATAGTGATGGTTCGGTTCTCAACGAAACCGGTGTCTATGTCGTCACCCCTGCATCGGAGAAAGCCAAACTTCCTGACAACGTTTTGGAATCGCCATTAAGGGTTGCCTGTAATGATTCTTGTGAGATTCCAATGCAGTTTTTGGGATCGACACCGGAAGGCCACGAATTTGGATGTGATGCCGTTCCGGGTGAGTGTGCGTTTGAATCAAATTGTTCAAAATCAAGGATCGTTGATTTTGACAGCGGCTATTTTCAACCAATGCCGATTTTTCATAGCGGATCTCAAGACGCAATCGAGATCCGGAAAAACTGTGAAAGGCCCTTTAATCTGATGAAAAAAAGAGAAGGCCTCGAACAAACACGGGTAAGAAGCCAGCATGGTGTGATTGTCCGATCAACTCTGACGACTATCGTAACATTGTTGATTGAAATGGCCGGAACAAGGCATAAACCAATGAAAAAAGAAGATGGGCAAAAGGAGTTGTTTGCTGCCACAGGATGAATTGAACGTTCAATGCGGGATTTTTTCTGAGCCGATTGATCGGTCGCTATTGGTATATCTGAATACAACAAAGGCCGCCGTCTGAAATAGATTTTATGCGGTAAAAAACAAAACCAGATATTGCTACGGTAAAAGCCGGACAATCTGACATTGGAAAAAAGAATTACAAACGCGTGGGGCACCTATAACGAAACAGAAATTTGAACGGTTTCAACACCCTTTGTTAATCCCATGCATTTTTGGCATCGTTGTATTGATACCAATTCAAGGCTATTTTTCAAGAATGTATTACTCTGATATTTTAATATCTTATTTTGATTATTTGCCATTATTTTTTCATATTAATATGAATGACCTTTCCAACTATAGGACTGGAAATTTTACACCGGGCCATTTGTGGTTCATTCTTTATCTGTTTGTTTTATCGTTGATAGCATTGCCACTTTTTTCATATCTCAAAGGCGATAAGAGGCAACAATTTATTGATTCTATGACAAACTTTCTATATCGACGATGGATGATTTTTTTACTGGCAATTCCTCCTGTAATTGCATTGTTTTTTTCCCCTTCTCCCGGAGGGAAAAACCCTGCTTACTATCTAATATTTCTAATTTATGGCTATATCCTGCTGCATGATAAACGGTACAACTCGATTGTGGATAAGAATAAATTTGTTGCCCTTATTCTTATGTTTATTCTATTTGGAGCCAATCTGGCCATATCGTTTCTGGAAATTATACCACCTTCCAGTTTGGCAAATGAGCTGATGCACGGGCTATCCTATAGTTTTGGAACGATGTTCTGTCTGGTTGTTTTTTTGGGATATGGGAGAATTTTTTTAAATATAACGAATAGATGCTTGAGGTATGCCAGCAGTGCTTCATATCCGTTTTACATATTACACCAACCAATAATAGTGATCGTTGGCTTTCATGTTGTCAAATGGGATGTTGGTCTGCCTATTAAGTTCTTTGCAATTAACATATTCTCATTTGCTGCAACACTTATCGTCTATGATTTGATTGTCAAACGAAACAATGTGGCACGCTTTCTTTTTGGAATGAAGCCTCAGTTAAAGAAAAAATCGAAAACAGCCCAATCCTTCATATCAGAGGATCAAACAGGATAATCCATTTCGATCTCATCGAGAATTGTTATCGTGGTTGTCAAAAAAAACGTTCCGAAAAACTTCTGAGATTTCTTAGAAATTGTAGACATAAAATCATACCTTTATCTCGTATAATTACGCTTTTTTCCAAGTTCCATATTTTTTAGAGAACGAGTCTGTATAAAAAGTAATTTCTGAAAGATAGTTATTCCATTTTTTAGATACGTTTTCCAACATTTTGTTTTAATTTGATTTTCGACCGACAAACTTTGATAAATTGATCATATTTTTCCTATATGGGGAGCGCCCCTCCCCCCAAAACAGCCAGGGGATATCCCCCTTTGTTTTATGTAACTGCCACCTTTCCATACCGGTGTATTTTCCTCAAATTATGCAAAGTACAAAACAGCAGCCATTGACTGTTTTCTTTCAATTTTCCCCTCAGACTGAACCTATCCAACCTCAAAGTTTGTTATTGTTATGGGGTCGGGCCACACTAACTCATTGAAAATTTTTGGGATGTGTCCCATTTGTATGCATTTTTTTGGGATATATCGCTGTTTTCGGCATCAAAACCAGCGGTATAGGGCATTACCTCTTCCCGCAGCTGGAATCCTTTATCCAATGATTGTGTTTTCCTTCCCAATGCTTTGATACCAAGCTTCTTTTTTATATCGGTAACGAATTGTTTTTCACCTACAGCAATGCTTTGGCTCCACCGGGCTTCCCGTTTGATTTTATCTTTTTCCAATGCATCGTTTACCAAATTCCGATGCAAATTCTGAAATGAAGCATAGGACTCACAGCCTGACAGGCTTGCAAGCTTTTTATAATTGATGAGGATGGATTTGCGACGTGGAGAGTGAATTTCATTAAGCCGCCAAATATCCATTTTTAAGGATGAGAAACGACGCCAGCACGGACCATGTTCAAATCAATATATACAAGACATCTCAATAGATGACTGCCGGTTTCGATTGCAGTTGCATGGTATCGATCCTCCCAATAGGCACCTTTACGCTTTTTTCTTTGATTGTATTCTTGTGCAATCCGTCCGGCTGTCAATTGGATGGCCTTGGGGATCGTCATTCTGTCTTTATCGTCAACAACAAGAAGGTGGATGTGATTTGAAGTCACAACATAGTTCAGAATAGTTAATCCATACCGGCGTTTTGCTTCAAACAGCCATTGAATCCATCTCTGACGGTCCTTTGTAAATTTTAACAAGAATTCTCGTTTGTGGCATCGGTGAGTGATGTGCCAAACCTGTCTGGGTATATAATGTCTCTTTGCTCTTGCCATAATCTGGCTGTTTTTTTCTATATCTTTGTTTTTGGCCCCGAAAAGTGGAATATAGACCCCAATTGGGGTGCTTATAAATGGGATTTACTTTTATTTCAGTTGGTTGGTTTGGCCCGGCCCCATTATAATTATTTACCCCATTATAACATTATAATTATTATTTTATTGATTATTGCCATTATTGGATTATTTCCATTATTTGCATATCCTTTAGTTCAATTCATATCATCGTTTGCTGGACGTCGTCAGCACCGCATTCACGGCGTCGCAACCGCCATGAATGCGAACATCACCAGTGAAATCAAGTGCATGTTGATTGTTGAAATTCAAGAACACTAATTAAGGTTTGACGTCCCCCACCCACTATTTTTTCGTTTCTCTGATGGCGTCGCGCCGCACTGCAAAGATGAGCACAGAACGCATCTGACTGCGGCGGGGTTCCACTGCCATCACGTCAAGCGTTGATGATGGTTGTGGCTCGATAGACTCTTGCAAATCATCACAGTACTCCTTGAGGATTTTGATTACCTTACTATTCAGCGGCCACTCCCAGAGGTTGGTGCCGAGCTTATACCTGTCAACCATCTCCATCTTCGTTTCCGTTTCCTCACATTCCTGTCTATCGAGATCTGTTCGCCAAAGGGTAAAAGCTGCGACCTGGCGAAGAATCTCATCATTGTCATACTGATAATCATCTGGGTCATCTTGTTTTTTTTTCGGGTTCGGATTCACGATGTGAAATGTATCATAACCCTCGTCGAGGACCAATGCGTCGTCACAACCAAAGAAATCGAACATGATCCGGATAATACCCTCAAGCGTATTTCCCACACGACCAGATAACCCTCCTGATGCCAGGCAAACAATTTCGCCGGGGCTTCCCCCTACAACCCCAAAAGGATAGACGTTATGGCGGTAAAAAAGTTCCACTGAGTTTTCAGAATAGCGTCGATATTCACCACGTCGGGTTGGCGATTCAGACGATTTGGTGTAGTGGTAGCGTTCTTCGAGTTCCTTCTCTAAATCCTCGAAGTGAACTACAAGGTCACGGTTTGGTATCCTAAGGTCGATAACGATTGGGGACGACAAGGCGGCCCTCCGTGAGTTCAAACTGTGGAATAACACATGCTCACCAAAATTGATCTTCCCTTTCGGTTGACCCTGCAAATCTCGTACGGGAACTTCAGGTACATTGAAGACGTGCCTGACATCCTGAAATCGGTCAATAGCGCTCGCCAGTGAAACATCCTGGCCACGATTGATAATGATTTTTCCAGAGAGGGCAAACTCGATGTCTTCCGTTATGTAACCAGCGAGTTGAGCTGAACCATGATCCGGGGGTACTTCCCGTGCCTCAAACCTATTCCCGATTTGGACAAATTTAAGATCAAGGAAAGCATAAGGGCAATCCTTAACCCCCTGTTTCCACTTTACGAGGCACCGATATGTGCGCTCGTGCCACGGCTCCTGGATGCTTTGAGGATCACCGTGTGTGCCCAGACGATAAAGGACAGGCAATCCATCCTCCCAGACAAACGCGACATGCCATGGATTCATAGTGAGATCACCACAGCTCTGTACGCCTATGATCAAGTAATCCTCTCCATACTTTTTTTTGAACTCGTAGACATGCTCAAAAAGAGTTCTTGTTCCTGCACGCTGCACAAACGCATTCGTTGTTGCCGGGTAATCACGAACGCTGAGCGCATCCTCATCGCGGCCCATAACAAAAGGAACCGTGTGAGGATCGGTCATGCGTGGGGAGGTAATTCCATCTCTCTGAATGCCTGGTCCTAACCTAAAATTTGGTGTGACTGAAAGAAATACTTCTTCGCGGCGGTTTGCGAAGACCTTCAAGTACCCAATATCAAATCCCTCTGCAAATGACATTCATCGCCTCCTAATTAATTTGGAATTAAAGTTGGCACTCCATTAAAGGACCCATTAAACACAATAGTGATCGAAGGACATTCCAAGGGTTGTTTTTGTATATCAGTAACGATTCGCTTTTCGCTGACATGCTCTGGCTCCAAGAAGCTTCCCTACAAAAATTTCGTTAGCCGTTTGTTAGCGGTTGGTACCTTCAGTCCTTGGCCATGGCAGCTTATCTTTTGGCGCATATTTCCAGAAATAGCTGAAAACTATATCGAGAATTAAAAAAATACTCAGAATTAATACTGCTCCCGTATTGATGTAATATCTCTCATCAAATGGTTTGCCCTTCATCAGATATAGAATGGTTGGAATGACCACAATTGCTGTAAGACCGATATTCCCGAATCCGGCGAAATGCTGCCTCATTTCCTTGAGACCCATAGCCTCTTCCCATAGTGGTTCATCAGAAGGCCATTTAATCATTTTACGAATCTTTGGCTCAAGATATGTCCTACAATAGTAACCAATTCTTTTGATTGAAATACCATAGCTTATGATAAGGAAATCGAAAAATATTGATGCAAAAGCCGGAACCAATAGTAGAACGTATTGAGGGCCATCTTTCCCACCAAACACAAAACCCAAAGAGGTTGCAACAAACGCTATCTTTATCCCAATTATTTGTGAGCGTATTTTTTGAGCTTCTCGCAATTCAATGCGCAACTCAATAATTATATTCCAGGCATGTTCAGCCGTTCTGCACAAATGGACCTCCTATGTTAATGATAAAGTGGTTTTTTTATGGATTTAATCGATTTAGGTATTTGGGTTTGAGAATCTTGATGAATAATGCCGATAATATTTTTTATATAAAGGTTTAAGTAAAGAATAGATCTGAGGGAAAATGATCGTTTGTCATGGAAGAGTTCTGATTAGGGGGAGTGGTGACTCTCTATCGGCAGCAAGGCTCCGCCCCTTCGGTTACATTAGGGGGGAAGAAGGGAAAAAAGAAATGAGTAGGAGATATTGCAACCGAATATTTTTCTATATCGGATCTGGTTTACAGGCGCAACCCAATTTGTTTTTTATTGTTTCTTAAACCATGGTTTTGGTAATTTAAATCACAATAAAGATGTTTATTCGGAAATAAATACCCCATAAGGCCCATCATTCATTCAAATTTTTTGGACGGGGGAACTCCCATCCTCCACTATTTTAGACGGAATCTCTGTGCTCTCTGCGTCCTCGGTGGTAAAAAAAATCTTGAACAGCCGCACGGCTTTTCCCTCCCCGGCGAGGCGGACCATATTGCATAGTTCAATAAAATAAGGTAAATAAGCCGCCAAATGAACAAAGCGGTAAAGCACATGGAAAAAGACAGAATATTTGCACAAAAAAAAGAGATTGAGCCCTTTGCCTTTACCCGGGAGGTGGCCCGGGTGTTTGACGATATGCTGGTCCGGTCGGTTCCCCTGTACAGGGAGGGTGTCTTGCGCCAGGCCCGGATGGCAGAGCAGTTCTTTCAAAAAAAGACCCGGATCTATGATCTGGGCTGTTCCCACGGGAATCTGGGGATATTGATCCTGGAGCAGTTCGGGGAAAGGCCCTTTACCATGATCGGGGTGGACAATTCCCGGCCCATGATCGAAAAGTACAGGGACCGGTTGAACCGGCTGAAAACTTCCGGGGCGGCCGGGAAAATTGACCTTGTCTGTGCCGGGATGGAAGAGATTCAAATCAAAAATGCGTCCGTGGTTATCATCAATCTGACCCTTCAGTTCCTGGACCTGGAAAAAAGGGATGATCTGATTAAAAAAATATATCAGGGCCTGGTTCCAGGGGGAATCCTCCTGCTGACGGAAAAGACCATCGGGGAATCCCGGGCCATCAATGAGATTCAGCTGGATGCATACCGCAGGTTCAAGCGGGAGAACGGATATTCCGATCTGGAGATCAGCCAGAAGCGGGATGCCCTGGAAAAGGTCCTGGTCCCGGAAAGTGTGAATACCCATATCCAGCGCCTGGCCCGGGCCGGATTTGAGGATATTGACATCTGGCTGAAGTGGTTTAATTTTGCTTCCTTTATTGCGATAAAATAGCGAGAACAGTCATCAGCGAGAACAGCGAGAACAGCGAGAACAGTTTATCGGCCGGGAATTCGGCTTCTGGGACCAGGTCCATATAATGAATTCTGGGTGGAGACGGAAAAATGGTTATCGATAAACCGGTTTAAGATGGCGGCTCTCGCTGATCGAGCCGCTCTCGCTGTCCTCGCTGCCCAAGGAGAATTGTGGAAAGATTTTTAGAAAAACATATGGATTTCGGATTCGGGCAATACTCGGATGAACTTCATGAGCTGGTGCGGGAGAGAAGGACCTTCCTGGATCAGGCCGGGGGGAATTTCGAAAAGTACAGGAAGGTGGTGGATTCCATCCCGGAAATCCGGCCTTCCAAGATTGAACTTGACGGGCGGTTCGTCACCGCGGGCAGTCCGTCTGATATCTCCCCGGAGCAGGGCGAATCCTTAAAGGAGAAGCTGGCCCGGCTCTGTCCCTGGCGCAAGGGGCCCTTTGATTTTTTCGGGGTAAAGGTGGATGCGGAATGGCAGTCCTGGATGAAATGGAACAGGATCCTGCCCCATCTGCCGGAGCTGAAGTACAAGCGGATCCTGGATATCGGGTCCAGCAACGGGTATTATATGTTCAGAATGGCAGGTATGGGGCCTCAGATGGTTCTGGGGGTGGAGCCCCAGAGCGCCTTTTACTATCAATACCTGGCGGCCCGGAAATTCTTGAACCTGGACAATGTATTCTGCCTGCCCGTGCCCTATGACAGCCTTCCTCCCATGGAAAAGGTCTTTGACCTGGTCTTCTGCATGGGCATCCTCTACCACAGGAAATCCCCCATTGAGATGCTGAAGCAGATCCATGATTCCCTCAAGCTTAAGGGGCAACTCATCCTGGAGAATCTGGTCCTCGAGGGAAGAAACAATCTCTGCCTCTTTCCCAGGGACCGGTACGCCAAGATGAGGAACGTATTTTTCATCCCGGATCTTGCGGCCATGGAATCCTGGCTGGAACGGGCCGGGTTCCGGGATATAAAGTGCCTGGACGTCACCCGGACCAATCCTTTGGAGCAGCGCAAGACCGACTGGATCCAGACCGAATCCCTGGAGGATTTCCTGGATCCTGAAGATCCCTTACAAACCGTTGAGGGCTATCCCGGCCCGGTCCGGGCCGTGTTTTCAGCGGTTAAAGAATAGCCTGAACCAAGGTTCTGGTTCAGGAGCTCCGGGGCAGGCAGCCTTTGCAAATTCAATCCGAGGTTTCAGGGTCATTCCTTATAAAGGGATGGGATCTGAATCCGCGCAGGTGATAAAGGTCTTTCCCTTTTCCTTGAAAAAGACAATCCCTTCCAGGTAGCCCACATCCCCGAACTTTTCATGTTTGAGGCCCATCTTGAATTCCTTGAGGGGGAAGATGTTCCAGTCGTGGGAAACGCAAAGGGCGGTTTCATTCTCTTTGAGCTCTTCCAGATGGCCGGCCATGTGTCCGGCAACCATGTCGGCTGTTTTTTCGGGGTTGATGACGATGTCCTCGTCGATCCTGCCGTCAAACCATTCCCGGATAAAATCCCGGGTTCCCAGCTCCTGGACCCTTGTGACGGCCCTTTCAATATCTTTTATGTAAAAGGGAGCCAGGGGTTCTTCTGTGATATTGTGATCCAAAAAGATCCCGTGTTCCCGGGTATATCCCTTGTCCAGCAGGTATGCGGTTTCAATGCACCGGCCGAAAAAACTGGAAAAGATCCTGGGCCTCGTGTCGGAGGGCAGGGCCCGGCCCATGTCAAAGGCAAAGGTCCGGCCGTCCGGGGTCAGGCCCATGAAGGGCTCGTGGGCGGCTGTTTCGGAAAATTCCCTCTGGGAGTGGCGGAGGATGACGGCCATTTTTTGTATGCCTCTGGCCCTGAGCTGCTTCATCGTCTCAAGGGTCTGGGCGGATTTGAGTTCATAGGTTCTTTGCATGTGTGCCTCTCTATCTTTTTATTGAAGGGTTTCATACGCTATGGTATATGAGCTGTCAACCCAATAGAATGATAAGACAGGGGATCTGGGGGAAAGGAAATCCCCTGTCCGACAATCCAGAAAAGAGGGTAAATCATGCCCAGACAGATCAGCATCATCGGCGTTCCCATGGATTTCGGCCAGCTTCTCAGGGGGGTGGACATGGGGCCCTCCGCAGTCCGGTATACGGGGCTGGCCGACCGTCTGTGCCAGCTCGGCCACTCGGTCCGGGACCGGGGGGATGTGAGAATCCCCATCCGGGATCCTGAACCGGGCCAGGCCATGGCCCATGACAGATATGTGGGAGAGATTACCCAGATCTGCAGGGCTATCTATGCCCTGGGCAGAAAGGTCATGGACCAGGGGGATTTTCCTCTCTTCATCGGCGGGGATCATTCCATTGCCGTGGGCACGGTGTCTGCGGCAGCCGGGGATGAGACCGTGGGATTGATCTGGCTGGATGCCCACGGGGATTTCAACACCCCTGAAACCTCGCCCTCCGGAAATATCCACGGCATGCCCCTGGCCGCCCTGGTGGGGGAGGGGCATGAGGATCTGGTCAATGTGGGCCGTCCCGGTGCCAAGGTGAAGCCGGAGAACATCGTTCTCATCGGCCAGCGGGATCTGGATCCGGCGGAAAAAAAGAGGCTGCGCTCTTCAGGCATCACCGTGTTCACCATGAGAGATATCGATGAGCAGGGCATTTCCGCCGTGGCCAATAAGACCGTCATGAAATTCGCCCATTTAAAGCGGATTCATCTTACCGTGGACATGGATGCCCTGGATCCGGTGGAGGCCCCGGGGGTGGGCACTCCGGTTCCCGGCGGAATCACCTATCGGGAGGCCCATCTGCTCATGGAGATCCTGGCCGATTCGGGCAAGGTGGGATCCATGGACCTGGTGGAGATCAATCCCATCCTGGACGTGGCCAACAAGACCGCCGAACTTGCCGTGGAGCTGACCCTTTCCGCTATGGGGAAAAGCATTTTGTGAGCCTGGCCGAGTACATCCGGGCCCTGAAAAATTATAAAGGGTTTTCCGGCGATATTGTCTGCCACAGAACCCTGCCCGGGAAGGAACCGGTGTTTGCCCGGGATTCTTTGAAACTGAAGCATGACCCAGGCCCCCTGCTCAGGGCCCTGGACATCGACCGGCTCTACTCCCACCAGGCCCGGGCCGTTGAAAGAATCTCCCGGGGGGTTCACACGGTGATCGCCACGCCCACGGCTTCGGGAAAGAGTCTGGTATACAATCTGCCCGTGATCGACGCGGTTCTGGAAAATCCGGATTCAAAGGCCCTCTATCTTTTCCCCCTCAAGGCCCTGGCCCGGGACCAGCTGGGCACGGTACAAAAACTCCTGAAGATAGCAGGGCTGGCCCGTCCGGATCTGCCTCCCCTGAGAGCCGAGGTCTACGACGGAGATATCTCTTCCTATAAAAAGACGAAAATCCGCAGGGATCCCCCCCAGGTACTGCTGTCCAATCCCGAGATGCTCCACCTGGCCATGCTGGCCCACCACCATCTCTGGGAGGATTTTTTTTCCAGCCTTAAATTCGTGGTCATTGACGAGGTTCACACCTACCGGGGGGTCATGGGCTCCAACATGGCCTGGGTGTTCCGGCGGCTGAGGCGGATCTGCCGGCACTACGGCTCAGATCCGGTCTTTATCTTCTGTTCCGCCACCATTGCCAATCCGGCGGACCTGTGTTCCCGGCTCACGGGTCTCACGGTTCAGGTGGTGGATGAGGCCGGAGCCCCTTCGGGCCGAAAAGAGGTCCTGCTCATGCGGGGCCTGGAAGGGGCGGCCCAGACCGCCATTGCCCTGATCCATTCGGCTGTCCACCGCAACCTGAGAACAATTGTATATACACAATCCAGGAAAATCACCGAACTCATTGCCATGTGGGCCTCCCAGCGGGCCAAGGGGCTGGGGGACAAAATATCGGCCTACCGGGCCGGTTTTCTTCCCGAGGAGAGGAGGGACATCGAAAATAAACTCTCCTCGGGCGAGCTGCTGGCCGTGGTCTCCACATCGGCTTTGGAACTGGGCATCGACATCGGCAGCCTGGATCTCTGCGTCCTGGTGGGATACCCGGGCACAATGATGTCCACCTGGCAGAGGGCCGGCAGGGTAGGGAGGGCCGGCCGGGATTCGGCCATGGTGCTCATCGCCCATGAAGACGCCCTGGACCAGTACTTTATCAACCACCCGGATGTTTTCTTTAACATGGACCCGGAACAGGCCGTGATCAATCCGGGCAACCCTATAATCATGGAAAAGCATCTGGAGTGTGCCGGAGTGGAGCTCAGCCTGAAACAGGGGGAACCTTTCCTGGAGATGACCGGGGTCAAGGAAGGGGTGTCCGGACTGGAAAATAAAGGAAAGCTTTTGCGCAGCCGGGACGGCGGGGTATGGTTCGGGGCCAGGAAAGCTCCCCATCGGGAAGTCAGCCTCAGGGGAACCGGACAGTCCATCCCCATCTTCCTGGAAAAAACCGGTGAGAGCCTGGGCGAGATCGACCGGCACCGGGCCTTTTTTGAAACCCATGAGGGAGCCGTCTATCTCCACCGGGGCCGGACCTATGCGGTGACCCGGTTCGACCATGAAAAAGGGGTGGTGGAGGCCCGGGAAAAGAGGGTCAACTACTACACCCGGGCCAGGTCTTCCAAGAATACCGAAATAATTCAGGTTCAGGACCAGAAGAGGATCAAAGGAACCCGGGTGGGTCTGGGACGGCTCAGAATTCTGGAGCAGGTCACCGGGTACGAGAGAAAACAGGTCTCCAATCAGAAATCCCTGGGTGTGGTTCCCCTGGATCTGCCCAGGCTGGAGTTTGAGACCCAGGGACTCTGGATCGAGATTCCGGACCGGGTCCGGGATGAGATCGAGTCCAGAAGCCTTCACTTCATGGGAGGAATCCATGCCCTGGAACATGCCGCCATCGGGATCATGCCCCTTCTGGTTATGACCGACCGGAACGATCTGGGCGGGATATCCATTCCCTTTCATCCCCAGACGGAAAAGGCCGCGGTTTTCATCTATGACGGGGTTCCCGGGGGCCTGGGCCTGTCCAAACAGGCCTTTGACCGGGCAGGTCTCCTTCTAGCCCGGACCCTGGATGTGATCCGCTCCTGCCCCTGCGAGACCGGGTGTCCCGCCTGCGTTCACTCCCCCAAATGCGGATCCGGGAATCGGCCCATTGACAAGTTTTCCGCCCACAAGATCCTGGATCTTATCCTGGGCAATGGAATTGACGAGCGATTTTGCGATATTTTGAGAAAAGAAGGCGATATTGAAATGGTCGAAAAAGAAGACTCCCGCAATAACGAGATGTCTCTATCCAATGAATCCCAGTCGGATAAAAAAGGAAAAGACCTTCGGTACGGGGTCCTGGACATTGAGACAAGGCGGTCGGCCGCAGAGGTGGGGGGATGGAACCGGGCCGAAAGAATGGGGGTGAGCTGCGCTGTGGTTTACGATTCCAAGTCCGACTCCTTCCACGATTATCTCCAGGAGGATATGGACCGCCTGAAGGACCACTTAAAGGAGTTTGATCTGGTGATCGGGTTCAATATCATCCGGTTTGATTACAAGGTCTTGTCCGGATTATCGGATTTTGATTTTCACAGCCTCCCCACCCTGGATATCCTCTTAAAGGTCCACCAGGTCCTGGGATACCGGCTTTCCCTGGACCATCTGGCCCAGCAGACCCTGGAGACAAAGAAGAGCGCCGACGGGCTCATGGCCCTGAAATGGTGGAAACAGGGGAAGATGGACCAGATCATCAAGTACTGCCGCCAGGATGTCCGGGTCACCCGGGACCTTTACCGGTTCGGAAAAGAAAACCAATTCCTCCTCTTTAAAAACAAGGCCGGAAGCCAGGTCCGGGTTCCGGTTTCATGGTGATCCGGGAAACCCTTTTCCGGATATTGCTTTTTTGTTAGAGCTTTGTCAAAAGCCCCCTGGGTGCTTTATAAACCAGACCAAATTATGAAAATTGAAAAGGGGTAGTCAGCGTCCAGGCGCCGGCTGCCTTTTCAGGTGGAAGAGGGTGCGGTTGAAGTCAGGGACAACAGCGGACAGGTGGATGAAAACGCCTCCCAGCTCTCATCCATGGCTGAAAAGTTCAAGGCCATGATCAACGAATTCAAGATCTAAAGGGGAGCCGGGAAAAGATCTTATCGAAAAACTCAGAGATTTCCTGGATTCTTAAGCTTTTACCGGCCAGGGGCATGAGGATTAAAAAGATCACTCCAATGAAGAGACAGAGGGCCAGGGCCCTGAAAACAGACCCCGGCTCGATGAACTGCACCAGGCCCAGGTGAACCGGGAAAAGAACGCCTGCGACCATCAAACCAAGGAAGACCATTTTCAGGAAAAACAGGTAAACCTCTTTTTTCCCCTTGTTTTGGCTTTTTCTATTCCAGCACTCAAACAATAAAAAAGAATTCATGGCTGCGGACAGGGTGAGTCCCAGGGCCACTCCCTGAACCCCCATGGTTTTCATGAACAGATAGATCAGGGGCAGGCTCGCTCCCACGCACAGGGTGGAGAAGATGGCAGGGAACAGGGTGTTTTGAAGGGCAAAATAGCCTCTTGCAACAATTGTCTGGGCCGAGAAGGCAAAGGTGCCGGCCAGGAAAAAGGGGAGGATGCCTGCCGTCAGCCGGGCCGCCTCTGCATCAAACCGGCCCCGCTGGAACAGCACCTGGACAATCTCATGGCGAAGGACCATGAACAGAACGGAAAAGGGAATGGCCAGGAAGATGAATTTCAGGGTCTGGTTGATAATGCGGTTGAGGCGGTCCATGTCTCCCAGGGCCGCGATCTTGGCCATAAAGGGATAGGATGCCATGCCCACGGCCTGGCCGAAGAAGCCCACCAGGATGAACAGGATCCGGATGGCATAGTTCATGGCGGCAATCCTGCCTTCGTCAAGAAACGAGCCAAAGAACTTGAGCAGGATCTCCGTTGAAAAGGTCATGGTCAACCCCAGCATCAGGGGCAGGGTCAAAAGGATGTACCGTCTGAAATCCGGGTGTCGGGGATGAAATATGAGATAATACTTCATGCCGGTTTTTGCGGCCCCGATGAACTGGAAAAGAAAACTGCCCAGAAAGGCACCTCCCAGGACCCCCCAGGCAAATCCCTCCATGCCGAAACGGGGGGAGAGAAGCACCCCGCCTGCAATGATGCCCAGGTTGTATATCAGGGGGGCCAGGGCCGGGATTAAAAATTTTTCCCGGGCAAACTGGATGGCCATGAAAAGCCCGCCGCAGAAGAAGAAGAACTGGGCCGGAATAATGATCCGGGTCATTTTCACGGCCAGTTCAAAGGTAACGGGGTCTTTCATTCCCGGAGCCAGGAGCCGGACAAACTCCGGAGCCCATACCATGGTCACCAGGATAAATCCCAGGAGAAGAAACCCGAACCCGTTCAAAATGGTGGAAAAGACCTGATACCCCTCCTTGTCCCTGCCCTGGGAAATATAGCGGGCAAAAATAGGGATAAAGGTAATGGATAAAAATCCGCTGGCCGCGATATGGTTGAGAATCTCAGGGATGACAAAGGCGACCTGGTATGCATCAACAGGGGCTTTGGCCCCGCCCGCCCAGGCAATGACAGCCTCCCTGGCCAGGCCGATCACCCGGGAGGCAAACACAGATGTCATCATGATGAACGAGGCAATGCTTATTTTTTTTATGGTGCTTGAATCTGACATCAAATCCGGGCCGTTCCGATACTCTCCAGGTTACAGGTTGGCGTGAGTATGGACGGGAAATCGGCTTTTGTCAATGAAGCGGATTTCAGGCCCGGGGCAATCACATCCATATTTGCCGGCCATTGGCATGGATCTTCCACTCCATTCTCGCCGGCCTGTCCTGGCCGGCTCCGGGGATGCCGGCGTCCGGCCCCGTCCGCGGGGCCTCTTTTCCCGGCATATCCCGTTCCAGACCCGTGCCAATGGCCTCCCGTCCAGACAGATCAAAGCCCTTGCCCCCGGATGTTTTAAAAATCCTTGAAATCCTCTTCATCGTCAAAGGGAATGACCTGGTCCGGCCGGATCTCTTTGGCCTCATGGCCCAGTTTCTTTTCCCGGGTTTTGTCTGCCGCCAGGGGCCGGGGTCTGACCTGTTTCAGGGTTCGTCGGCCGGGTCTGTCCCGGTCTTCTCCGCCGGCGACCATGATCATGAGTTCACCCACATAGTCCCGGAGCTGCTCTGCCTGGGCATTCATCTCTTCCGATGCCGATGCCGACTCTTCTGCGTTGGCCGCATTGGTCTGGACCACCCTGTCCATGTCGGTGATGGCTGCATTGACCTGTTCGATGCCCTTGGACTGTTCCTGGGAGGCCTGGGAGATCTCCGAGATCAGGTCTCCCACCTTGGCGGAACTTTCTGCGACCTTGGTAAAGGCCTCATTGGTGGTGGATACCAGCTGGGATCCGTCTGCGACCTTTTGTACCGTGTCTTCGATCATCTCCGCCGTATTCTTTGCCGCCTGGGCCGCTCTCAGGGCAAGGTTTCTCACCTCGTCTGCCACCACGGCAAATCCCGCGCCGGCCTCACCGGCCCGGGCCGCTTCAACTGCGGCATTCAGGGCCAGCAGATTGGTCTGAAAGGCGATTTCATCTATGGTTTTAATGATTTTAGAGGTTTCTTCGCTGGCACGGGTGATCCCTTCCATGGACTGGGTCAACTGGTTCATGGAAAGGTTGGCCTCCTGAACGATCTGGTTGGCCTCCTTCATCAGCCCGTCTGCATGACCGGCATTTTCCGCATTTTTACGGGTCATGGAAGACATCTCCTCCATGGAAGAAGAGGTCTCTTCAATGGAGGCGGCCTGTTCCGAAGCCCCTTCGGCCATGGACTGGCTGGAGGAGGAGACCTGGCCGGCGGCAGAGGCCACCTGGCTTGCCCCTTCTCCCAGTCCGTCGGATATCCGGGTCAGGGCGCGGATGATCCCCCGGGCAATGATAAATGCCATAAACAGGGCAGCCAGGACAGCCGCGGCGGAAACAATACTGACGTTTCGCCGGGTTCCGGTGGCGGCGTTGAGCATGACCTGGTCTGTCATGATATGATCCCTGGCGGTCTCCCGGATTTTTTTCAACAGTCCCTGGATCCTGGCCAGATTGGGCACGGTATGCTCCGAGTAGATCTGGTTGGCCGTATCCAGTCCCTGCTGGAGAGTATTCTCTGCGGCGATGGCAGAACCAAAATGGCGTTTCACCTCTTCCAGGGCATCCTGTGTATCTGAATTGAAAATCTTCATGGCCTCCTGCATTTTCAGGAGGTTGACCCTTTTTTCAATGGTCCGGGCGCTTTCATGGAGATGGATATGGGGGGCTCTGATGGCATCCAGGGCAGATTTCAGTTCAGGAAAACTTTGGGCCAGCGCTGCTGTCTTGGGATCTGCCAGAAATTTTCCAAAGGCGCATTGGGTGGGATCCAGTTGAACGCCGGCTGAAAAGGGTTTGCCCATGGCAAATTCTTCTGCTCTTTTTACCAGGGCATCATTGGTGTGATCCAGAAAGACCCCGGTTCCAACGATCCAGCCCCAGGGTTTATACAATTTAACATAGGAAAGCTTAGGGACCGGTTTATCGGTCCCGGGCAAGGGCCACAGGTAGGAGACAAACCCTTTCCCGTTTTGCCTGCATATGGCGGCCATTTGGGTGAACAGACGTTTTCCGGTGGGATCTTTGGACATGCCGACGTCTTTGCCGTTCAATTCGGGCTTAATGGGATGCATGACCATTCTCACATCCTGGTCTATGATGAAAAAATAATCCCGGCCCTGATTTCCATAGCGGAGCCCCTTGATGTTTTTCAAAGCCTCATCCTGGCGTCTGCCCAGTTCTTTGGATGATTTTTCGGCATCAAAGACCTGAATTCCTGAGATGACCTGGTCAACGGCATTTTTCAGCTGGGCTTGATAGGAATACAGCCCGCCCGCCTCGGAGGCCAGGGCCTTTCCCAGGGTCTTTACCCAGTTGACATGGTCTGTGAGCCGGTTGGCCAGGGTCAGGGCCAGTCCGCGATGGGGCTGTTTAAAGGCTTTTCCGATATGAACGGCAGATGTGTGAAGGCTGTGGTGGGGCTGCTCAATCTCCTTGAAAAGGGGTGCCAGAGAGGGGACAAGTGCTTCGGCCCGGGTTCGCCCCTCTCCGTAAAGCCATTTGCCGAAACCGCATTTGTGGTCGTCGGTTTCCACCTCAAGGGAGGTAACGGCTTCATCGGTGAGCAGACCATTGACCTTGTTGACCCAGTTGAGATGATCCACCTCTTTCTGGGCCAGATTCCCGTCCAGCTTGTTCCCGTCAATCACCTCTTCGGCATTTTGAACGATTCCGCCCACTCCGGTAAAACTCAAGGCGCCCAGTACAATCAAAAGGACGATGGTAATGCCGAAACCTGTGGCAATCTTTTTACCTATGGTTAAGTTTTTCCAGTTCATTCATCCTCCTTATATAGTGCAGGTCTATGTTCAGGTCTTTAAAAGGCCGTGTTTCTTCATTTTGTAATATAGTGTTTTCCGGTTGATTCCCAGGGCCCCGGCCACCCGGCCGTGCTTCCAGTGAAATTTTTTCAGGAAGAGGGCGATAATTTTTTTTTCATGATCGGCCATGGCCTCCCCTAAGGTGTCAAAATCATGGGAAGGAAGGGGGTGAACCTCCAGGGGGTCGGATGACTCCTTGGCCAGGAAAGGGTCAAACACATCCAGCCGGTTCAGGGCCACATACCTGTGAACGATATTCTGAAGCTCTCTGACATTTCCGGGCCAGTCATAATCCTCCAGGGCGTTCATGATCCTGGGCGGGATATGGGGAAGATGCCTGTCCCGGCTGAACCGTCTTAAAAAATGATAGATGAGCAGGGGAATATCTTCCCTTCTCTTCCGCAGGGGGGGCAGGTAAATGGGGACGACATTGATTCTGAAAAAGAAATCGGCCCGCATCATTCCTTTGTCAACCAGGGCTTCCAGGTCCCTGTTGGTGGCGGAAATGATGCGGATATCCGGTTTTATGGGGGTGTTGCTTCCCAGGGGGGTAAAACCGTCTCCGTCAACGGCCCTGAGAAGCTTGACCTGCATGTTCAGGTTGAGTTCGCCGATTTCGTCCAGGAACAGGGTGCCCTTGTCAGCGATTTCCAGAAATCCGGATTTGTCAATGCTCGCCCCGGTAAAGGCCCCTTTTTTAAATCCGAAAAATTCGCTTTCCACAAGGTTTTCGGGGATTCCCCCGCAGTTCACCGGGACAAAGGGCCTCTGTTTGTTTTTTCCCAGGTTGTGGATGGCATTGGCCACCAGTTCCTTTCCCGTACCCGATTCCCCGTAGATGATGATACCGGCGTCCGAAGAAGCCACTTCCAGAATCAAATTGTAGATTTCCTGCATCTGATAACTCTGTCCCACAATCTGATCCAGTCCGTACCGGTTCACCCTGGGGGATTTTAAAAGCAGGTTTTCCTGCTTGAGGTGGTCCTGACTTTTCAGCAGTTCGGCTTCTTTTATCTTCCGTTCATGGATATCCAGGGCAATGATCTGCTGGGCCCGGGTATTTCCCTTTGAATCCAGCTGGGGGGAAGAAACATAGTAGTACCATTTCCCGTCCCTGGGGCTCTGGTGTTCGAAGCTGGCGGTTTCCCCGGCCAGGACCCGGTCCCGGACACACCAGGCACAGGGAGAGCTCAGGCCGTGAAGGGCTTTGAAACAATCTTCGCCAATGGCCCCGTATCCGAGGTTTCTCATCAAAGAGCCGTTCATGAATTCAATTTTATACTCCCTGGATACCGTGTAGATAAACCCTTGGAAATTGTTTACAACCAGATCAAGACTGGCCCCTGTCTGCTTTAGCTCGTCCTCTGTCTGTCTTCTCTGCCGGGCGTCACGGATACTCATGATCAGCGTTTTCCGGCCTTTCCAATCAAAGGGGCGCAAAGAGATTTCCACGGGGAAGAGGGTGCCGGATTTATGCCGGTGGGTGTCTGCCCGGAGTTCCCCGGCCACGAATTCCGGGTTTGAATTTTCAGCAAAAAAACGGGAGAAGTCGGCCAGACAAAGGAATAGAAACTCTTCCCTGGAATACCCGTAGAGTTCAGGCACAGCATCATTGGCCTCGATGACCTTCAATGTTGCCGGGTCTGCCAGGATCATGGGTTCCGGACCTGCCATGAAAACAGACCGAAAAACCTTTGGGTCCATTTTCGAAGAAAGGTCCATGGCTGGGATCGGGGAAGGGTCTTTGGATAAATTTTTCGACTTCATTGGCAATCCCAAAACAGGTTAAGCAAGCAGGCAAACGCCTAAATTATTAAAATTCCGGAAACCCAGGGGGGTATATTCGAAATCGTACGGATCATTCAAACAGCAGGTTGTATTTATATATTTGATTTTTTTGATACTATTAATGATGAAACATACAGCATATGGCCGGACATGACAATTAAAATTATGGTCAAACCTTGACGGCAAAAATGCTGGCGAATATACTTGCACTGGCTAGATGGCAAAAAACAAACCATAGACCAGGGAAAAACATATGTGGAGCAAACTGGGGATATTTTCACTCTTGGCCGGATTTTTTATCGGTGTGTTCAGCGGGATTTCCAATTTCATGGGGTCGGATAATTTCTGGGTGAACCTGACCCTTTCCGATTTGATCGGCGATTTTTCAGACTCCCTTGTGGAAGCGGTTCCTGTCCAGGCTGTCCAGGACGGGCTCAGCTTCATCGTATTTGACCTCCATTTCGGGTGGCTGCTGGCCGGCCTTTCCCTGATTTTCTTTTTGATCAGCACCGTGGTGAAAGAACATTGAAAGGGTTTGATCCGGTAACCTGAATGAAAACAAGGATATCCAATGAATAAATCCATGGGGATGGATTCAGTTGCTCGCCCGGAAACCCGGTTCAGGAGAGAGGAGCCGATCCTACATCTGTCCCGGAGGGGGTTTTTAAAACATTCGGCCCTGGCCGCAGTTTCTGCTGCCGGATTTTCATTTGTCCCCGGTTGTGCCAGGGATCCGGTGACGGGCCGAAGCCAGCTCATGATGCTGTCCCGGGACCAGGAAATCGGAATTGACCGGCAGCAGACCCCTTTTCAGTTTTCTTCGGATTACGGCATTACCCAGGACAGAACTTTAAACGATTATGTGGGGGAGGTGGGAAAAAAATTGCTTCCCCAGGTTCACCGGCCGGACATGCCCTATAATTTTCAATGCGTCAATGGGGTCTATGTCAATGCCTATGCCTTTCCAGGGGGTTCCATCGCCGTTACACGGGGAATTCTGCTGGAGCTTGGGAACGAGGCAGAACTGGCCTCTGTCCTGGGCCATGAGCTGGGCCATGTCAATGCCAGGCACTCGGCCGAACAACTCTCCAGAAACCGGGTTTCGTCCATGGTGCTGGGCGGTCTGTCAATCCTGGCCGGGACCCAGGGCAGCGGACTGGGGGAACTGACCCAGCAGCTCGGTGCCCTGGGACAGGGCCTCTTTCTTTCAAAGTACAGCCGGGACAATGAGCGGGAGGCCGATGAACTGGGCCATGCATACATGGTCAAGTCCGGATACTCCTCCCGGGGGTTTGTGGGGCTCATGGAGATGCTCAACTCCATGAACACGTCCAAGCCCTCGTCTACCCAGATCCTTTTCGCTACCCATCCCATGAGCTCCGAACGCCTGACCTCCGCTGTGCACCGGGATGAAACCGTCTATAAGCAGACCCGTAAATCCCCTTTGAACCGGGACCGGTTCATGGATAAAACCGCATCTTTGCGGAAAAGGAAAAAGGCCGTAAAGCAGATGCAGGAGGGGGAGCGTCTTCTTGCCCGGGAAGATTACGATAAAGCAGAGACTGCATTTAGATCCGCCCTGATGAAATGGGAGGGCGACTATACCGCCCAGGTGCTCATGGCCAAATGCATGCTGATCCGGGAAAAGGCCAAAGAGGCCGCCTCCCATGCCGCAAGGGCCAAAGATCTGTATCCGTCAGAACCCCAGGGACACTATATATCGGGTCTGGCCCATGCCCTGTCCCGGAACTATGACCGGGCATATCAGGATTTCAAGCAGTGTGACCGGCTCCTGCCGGGCAATCCCCAGTTGATCTTCTACAGGGGATATTCCCTTGAAAAGACCGGTAAACAAAAGGCGGCTGCCAATGACTATGCCTCTTATCTGAAGATGATCAACTATCAGTCCAATCAATATTCCCAGTACGCTTATAGCCGGCTGAAAGCATGGGGATATGTCAAGTAAGCCATTGGACCCGAACCCTTTGGACCGGGAAAACTGCCTGAAACTGATCTCTTCGTCGACCGTCATGACACTGGCCACCCAGAGCCGGGGCAGACCCTGGTCGGCCCCGGTCTATTACCTGTTCACGGATCCAGAGTTCTATTTTTTTTCAAGTCCGGATTCCAGGCATGTGAAAGAGGGAGAAAACCAATATTGCGGGGCCTCCATCTTCAGGGACGCCCCCTGTTTTGAGAACCTTGAGGGCATCCAGATGGCCGGAAGGATAGAGCCTGCCCCAAGGGATGCAGAAACAATGAAAATTGCCTGGGCATACTGCCGGCGCCACGGTGTAAAGATCCCCGGGGGAACAGATCCGGCTTCCCAATCCGGGGAAATCCTGAAGATCTTTGCTTCGGCCTTTCATGCCAGGTTTTATTTCTTTGAGCCGGAACTGATATTTTACATGGATAATACAAGGGGATTCGGCACCCGGATAAAGGTTGAACTATGAAATTCAAAAGCCTTGAGCAATGTGTCCTGTTTCTTGAAAAACAGGGAGAGTTGATCCGGATCCCCCAGGAGGTGGATCCTGACCTTGAGATGGCGGAAATTACCCGGCAGGTATTTGACGGGGGCGGGCCGGCCCTTTTGTTCGAGAAGGTCAAAGACTCCCGGTTCCGGGCCCTGTCCAATCTCTTTGGTACATTTGAACGGACCCTGAAGATATTTGATCCCCAGCTGAGCCAGGTCAGGGCCCTGGTAGACCTGGCCTCCACCCCGGGGCGCGTCCTTACATCCGGGGCCGGCATCCCCAGGGCTCTTCCAGCCCTGGCCCATGCCCTGCCGCTCCGGGTAAATCGAGGTCCGGTTCTGTCCGGCCGGACAGGGATAGACCCTTTGCCCCGGATCAAGTGCTGGCCCGATGACGGGGGCGCATTTCTCCTCCTTCCCCAGGTTTTTTCCATGGCCCCGGACAAAAACTCGGTCCTTCAATCCAACCTGGGCATGTACCGGATCCAGATTTCCGGAAACGAGTATGAGGCCAACCATGAAATCGGACTCCACTACCAGCTTCACCGGGGCATCGGCATTCATCATAAAAAGGCCATGGAGCTTAACAAACCCCTGAAGGTCTCCATCTTTCTCGGCGGTCCTCCGGCCCATGCCCTGGCTGCTGTCATGCCCCTGCCCGAGGGCATGCCTGAAATCGCATTTGCAGGGGCCCTGGCCGGCCGCAATTTCCGGTATGCCGTGAAAAACGGGTTCTGCATCTCCACGGATGCGGATTTCTGCATCACCGGCAGGGTGGTCCCCGACCGGACAAAACCGGAAGGGCCTTTCGGGGATCATCTGGGGTATTACTCCCTGACCCATGACTACCCCTATCTTGAGGTTGAATCCGTTTATCACCGGCCCGGCGCGATTTTCCCCTTTACCGTGGTGGGCAGGCCGCCCCAGGAGGATTCCAATCTGGGCCGGCTGATCCATGAAATCACCCGAACCGCCGTACGGAACACCATCCCCGGGGTCACGGCAGTCAATGCCGTGGACCAGGCCGGGGTTCACCCCCTGCTTCTGGCCAAGGCCCATGAACGGTATCTTCCCTATGAACCGCCCATGCCCAGGGAACTGCTCACCCATGCCCACGCCATTCTGGGGACCGGCCAGCTTTCCCTGGCAAAATATCTTTTCATCTGCGCCCACGAAGACGAACCCGGCCTGGACGTTAAGGATGAGCCGGCTTTTTTCCTTCATATGCTGGAACGGGTCGATTTTTCAAGGGATCTTCATTTTATCACCCGGACCACCATGGATACCCTGGACTACTCGGGCCGCCGCATCAACCGGGGATCCAAACTGATCATGGCCGCGGCCGGCCCGAGGATCCGGACATTGTCCCGGGACCTGCCCCGGGATTTTTCCCTGCCCCGGGGGTTCCGGGAACCGAAAATGGCAGGTCCCGGCATGGCAGTGATTTCCGGTCCGAAATTCAGGGATTATCCATCCGGCAGCCAGGAGATCAAGGGATTGAAAGAACATCTCCAAGAGCGGTTCCGGGTTCCTGAAAAAGGTCCGTCCCTGGCCCTGATCGTTGTGGCGGATGATTCCGAATTTGCCGCAGAGTCCTTTGCCAATTTTTTATGGGTGACCTTTTTACGCTCCAATCCCTCCCACGATATCTATGGAATGGAAGAGAAAATAGAATTCAAGCACTGGGGAAGTGATGCCCCTCTGATTATTGACGCCAGGATAAAGCCTTTTCATGCAGCGTCTCTGGTCCCGGATTCCGGGATTGCCGCCAGGGTCAAAGATCGGTTCGGAAGGCGGGGAAGCCCCCTGAACGGGATTATTTAACCTTTGAGGAGAATCTGATGAGCAAGTTACGTCCAATTGGGAAATTAAAACTATGGGTCGGTATTGTCATGGCATTGGTTGCCGTCTATACCTGTTTCGGCTTTTTCCTGGCCCCTGTGCTGGGAAAAAAGATGGCCATAGAAAAGCTGGGCCTTGCCCTGGACCGGACCGTGACCCTTGAAGCCATTCATGTCAATCCCTATACCCTGACCCTGGAGATCAAAAATTTTGTCATAAAGAAGAAAGATCCGGCCCAGGGGGATTTTGTTTCTTTTGACCGGGCTTTTGTGAATCTCTCCCTGGGATCCCTTTTCAAACTCTGCCCGGTGGTCAGTGAACTGAGCCTGGAAAATCCCGTGATCCGTTTAGAGCTTCTCCCGGACCAGAGGTTTAATTTTTCTGATCTGTTGGAGAAAAAAAATGACGCCCCGGCCGGGGAGCCCGGCGCCGCAAAAGAGGATGAATCCGGACCCTTTGAATTTAGTCTGTCCAATATGCACATTTCAAAGGGGGAAGTTCAATTTTCAGACCGGGTAAGGGGGGCAGACCATAAGATAGAGAACCTTGAAATCAACCTTCCCTTTGTCAGCAGCCGGGAAAAGGACCGGGGGAAAGAGGCCAGAATGGATCTGGGATTTCTTTTGAACCGGGACGAGGCAAAAATCAGTATCCAGAGTCTTCCCTTCACGGCCGGGCTCAATACAAAGATGCAGATCAAGATCTCTTCAATGGACCTGCTCAACTACATAAAATATATCCCTGTTCCCGAAAGCCTGGCCATAAAGACCATGAACCTGGGACTCGATCTTCAGGCCGAGTACACAAGGACTGATCCGGATCATCCCTCCCTGGTCCTCAAGGGAAGGGCTGGGCTGGACCATATCAATATCCTGGAAAAAGACGGAAGTCCTGTCCTGGATCTTCCCGAACTCTCCCTGGCCCTGTCCCCCTCGGACCTGTTCAAGGGGCAGGTCACTCTGGACCGGATGACCCTGGACTCCCCCAGCCTCCACATCCGCCGGGACAAGAAAAATATTCTGAACCTGATCTCTTATTTTGACATCCCGGAGGATGGATCCCCAAAGGCAGCCTCAACGCCCCCGGAGAATCCACCCGGAAACGGGGATCCCTCCGGAAAACCGGATAAGGCTCCGGATGCGCCCCCCCCGGGGCCCGGATTCAAGTTCACCCTTGTCCAGGGAGACCTGAACAAGGCCACCCTGGTTTTTTCAGATGATGCCAACGCCTCCCCCTTTAAAACCCGGATTTCTCCACTGGATCTCCAGGTGAAAAACCTGGTTGCCGGTCCTTCTTCAGGGGAGATCTCCGGGGAGTTCACCCTCTCCCTGGAGAGCGAAGTCAGGGAGAGCCTGTCCTGTGAAGGGCGGTTTGCAAGCCTGCCCCTGGAGGCGGAAAGCACGGTTCAATTGTCAGGCCTGGAATTGAAAAAATATGCACCCTATTATGAGAACCTGGTGGGGTTTGATATCCAGGAAGGACAGCTGAGCCTGGATACCGGGGTTCAGGTATCCGGGGCACCCGGTTCTTCGGAGCCCGAAATCAGTCTTGACATGAAAGAGGTCCGGGTCCTGGCCTTGAAAATCGGAGACAGGATCAACAAAGAAACGCCGGTTCAGGTTCCGGAGTTGAAGATCACAGAATCCAGAATCGATTTGTCCGGGAAAAAAGTTGAACTGGGCAAGGTCGTTACCACCCTGGGAAAGATCCTGGTCAGACGCCAGGCCGATGGTTCCGTAAACCTGGCTGAAAATCTCATGGGCAGGGAAAGCAGCCTTCCAAAGGCGGAGACGACAGGTTCAGGATCTGGAAAACCGACGCCAAGGGACACACAGCCTTCCTGGAACATTTCCCTGGTTTCCCTGGACCTGTCCGGCGACGCTCTTGAGTTCAGGGACATGACCACGGAGCCGCCGGTTTCCATTGATCTTTCCAAGATAAGATTCAAGGCCTCTGACCTGGGGACCGATGTTTCCCGCAAGGGTGAAATTGCGCTTTCCATGGACTTGAACAAAAAAGGCAGGATCAGGGCAAAGGGGGATTTTATTCTTCCATCCCTCCAGGCCGGACTGGACCTCTCCCTTCAGGACATTGACGCCAAGTCCCTGGAGCCTTATTTTACGGATGCCGTTCAGATTATGGTCAACAGCGGGCTTCTCAATGTTGAAGGCCGGTTGACCCTGGATTTGAAAGATGAATCCAATCATATGTTTTCCTTTAAGGGGGATACTTTTCTCAATGATTTCCTATCCCTGGACAAGCAGACGGCCAATGATTTTTTCCAATGTGACTCTCTTTATGTCGCAGGACTTGATGTCTCCCTTTTCCCCCTCAAAGTGGCAATCAATGACATTTCCTTAACTGATTTTTATTCCAGGCTCATCATCTCCGACAAGGGGGATATCAACGTCAAGCAGATCTTCAACACAAAGGAAGAGAAGCAGGAACCGGAACCCCGGGAGGCAAAACAAAAAAACGGTCCGGAACCGGAAAACCCGGACCGGCCCGAGATTTCCGTGGCCGACATTACCCTCCAGGGAGGGCGGATCGAGTTTTCGGATTACCTGACCCAGCCCAATTTTACGGCCAATATGAAGGAGATTGCCGGTTCTCTCAAGGGCCTTTCATCCCTGGATACCGCACCGGCCCGCCTCAGTCTGCAGGGCATCCACGGCGCATCTTCGCCCTTGGAAATCACCGGGAGTGTGAGTCCCCTTACCCGTAAAAAATCTGCTGACATCAACGTGTCGTTCCGGGATATTGAACTGGCCAAATTTACCCCCTACAGCTCCAGGTTTCTGGGGTATAAAATAGAAAAGGGCAAGCTGGTCCTGGACTTGAATTATAAGATAGACGATACCCGGCTGGATTCCAGAAACCGGCTGTTTTTCGACCAGTTCACCCTGGGGGAAAGGACAGACAGCAAGGAGGCCACCTCCCTGCCCGTGGCCCTGGCCATTACCCTGCTCAAAAACAAGGAGGGCCGGATCGATCTGGACCTGCCCGTAAAAGGGGACCTGGATGATCCTGAATTCAGGTTCGGCTCCGTGGTTCTCAAGGTGATCACCAATCTTATCATCAAAGTGGTGACGGCGCCTTTTTCCATTTTGGGCTCCCTGTTTGAAGGGGGGGAGAAGCTGGGATATGTGGAGTTTGTCCACGGCCGGGATCAGATTGATGAGGAGAACCGGCAGAACATCGATAAACTGGTGGATATACTGGTGAAAAAGGAGTCCCTGAACCTGGAGATCCAGGGACGGTTTGATCCGGTCAGGGATGCCCAGGCTCTGGCCATAATCAAGAAGGATGATCTGCTAAAGTCTGCCAAACTGAAACAGGCCGGTACAGAAGCCCAGGACATTAAATCCCTCAAGGATGTGGTGATCCTGCCCCAGGAAAAAGAAGCCCTGATCCGGGCAGCCTATGAAAATGCCGAATTTCCCAAACCCATGGGAAAAGACGGAAAAGAAAAAGAGATCTCCGCCCCTGAACAGGAAAAGCTGCTGATCACCAACATCCAGATCAAGGAGTCGGATCTCAAACGCCTGGCCATGGTCCGGGCGGAGCATGTCAAGGATTATATCCTGTCCACCGGGAAGATCGTCCCGGAAAGACTCTTTCTCATGGACCCGGTTCCGGCCGATTCTGAAACGAGCGATGACAGGATTGTTAAAGTTAAATTTTCATTTAAATAAAGAAAGCCTATGCTGAAACGATTGAAGTTCATCATCTATACCCGGCCCTTCATCGCCTTTGCCTATTATCTGATCCGGATCTACAGCCTGACCTTCCGCTTAAAAGTGGAGAATGAAAAGCAATGGCAAAAACTCCTTGAGAACGGAACTCCTGTTCTCCTCTGCGCCTGGCACCAGCAGTTTTTTTCAGCCATCCGCCATTTCAAGACCTATGCTAAGTACAACCCCGGGCTCATGATCAGCCGGAGCCGGGACGGAGAACTGATCTCAGGAGTGGCCAACCGGAGCGGATGGATCACTGCCAGGGGCTCTTCCTCCCGGGGCGGGAGAACGGCCATGAACGCCATGATTGCCCATCTAAAAGAGCATAAGTTCGGCGCCCACATCCTGGACGGCCCCACCGGACCCATGGGAAAGGTCAAATCCGGGATCATCAAAATGGCCAGGGAAACAGACGCCCTTGTGGTTCCATTATATGCCCGGGCGGATCAGGCCTGGTTTTTCAATTCCTGGGACCGGTTCATGCTCCCCAAACCCTTTTCCAGGGTATGGCTATGTTTTGGAGAGGGGATCCGGTTTGAAGGAACCGAAGACCATGGGTTTGAAGAACAGCGCCTTTTGCTTGAAAAGACCATGCTGCCGGGACTTTTCTTCAAAAAACCGTGACGGCTTAGTTCCGGCGGAACCGTGTAAGGAGAAACCGGAGAATGGAATCGGCGCCTGAAGCGGAATCTTTTAAAACCATGGGATGATTAAGACCGATCAGGGCTGGAGTTTTTCCCGGGTTTGGGTTTTAACAAGCAGAAACAACCCCAGAAAAGCAGTGGCGGCCATGGCCCAGAAAGTCAGTCCCCAGGAGGGGATGCTGCTCCCGCCCCCTGTCCTGTCCAGGATAAATCCCACCACAACCGGGGAAAGGGATGCCGAGGCAAATCCTGCCAGGGACTGCAGCGCCATGGTGGCTCCCCTCCGGTCCGGATGGGCCGAGGTAATGACTCCGGCATGGATGGCGGCGGAATCTCCCTGGAAAAAGATGGTGTAGGTGATGCACAGGCAGACCAGGACAGGATAGGGCAGGTCTGCCGAAAATCCAAACCCCAGGCCGATCAGGCCGGAGACCGCCATTGCAGCGGATACGATCCTTGCCCGGCCGAATTTTACGGCAAGTTCACCAAAGAATATACTGGCAATCATCCCGAATATCCCGGCCACGGCCATGACCGAAGTGGGAAGCATAAAAGGGGAAGAACCGGGATGGAGGGCGATGGCAAAGGTCAGGAAGGCCACCATCCAGGAGCGGGCGGCAAACATCTCCCACATATGGCAGGCATAGGCAAGGATATAGATCCGGGATTTGGAATTTTTCCATACCGGTCTGAAATCGAGGATTCCCAGCAGGCCCGGTGATGAATTTTCAGATCTTTGGACAGGTTTTGGAACCAGGATCACAAGGCAGAGAATCAGGACAAAGCCGGAGCAGCCAGCCGCACCGAAAAAAACAATTTTCCATCCAAACCATTTGAAGATGAGGCCTGCATAGTAAAAGGAGATACTCATGCCAAGGCCGAAACAGGCGGTATAAAAGGCGATGGCCCGGGGCAGAAACCGGTTTTCCAGGCGGTCCAGGAGGGCTTTCAAACCGGGAATAAAGGTTCCGGCAAGGCCGAGGCCGCAAAGGGATCTGAAGACAAGGGCGGACCAGAATCCCTGGCTGAAAAGGGCAAATCCCATATTGGCAATCATGCCCACAAAACAGGAAACCAGGTAAATCTTTCGTGAATCCATGCGGTCGGTGAGGCTGGTGAGTACAGGAACGGCAAGGGTATATCCCCCAAAGTATATGCCGCTGATCCATCCGGCCTGACTATTGCTCAGATCCCAGAGCCCGATAAAATGGGGGAGCAGGGCTGGAAATGCAAAGACGCCCAGCATGCCGAGGACCTGGGCCGTGCACATGGCCGCCACCAGGAAATAGGCTTTTGAGGGAGATGAACCGGATGGTGACAAAGGGTTCGTCAATTTTAACAGAATTCCTTTTAACCTTGGTCCGTTATCAATATGGAGGCCTCTGTTTCCCTTGGAAGGGCATCAACGCAGGCTGATCCTGGTGTTCGGTCCGGTGATGAGCAGGTTGTTGCTCAGGGTGGACTGGATCTTTTCCAGTTTGCTGCCAAAGAGTACATCCTTTATCATGCCGTGGCCGTAGGCACCCATAACGATGAGACTGTCATGGGGCATGTCGTAAAGCATGGAATCAAAATCATTTTTTTCGTAGAAATGCCAGTTGCGGATCTGCCGGTCAGCCATTTCCCAAAAGGCCTCCTTTTGGGCAAAATCTTTATAATAGGCCTGGTCTCCCTTTTCCATCAATGTGAAAATATTCAGGTCATACCCCGAGGCAAGGGACATTTTGACCCCCAGCTTCATGGCATTTACGGCATTGTCTGATCCGCCGAAGAGCACGGATATGCATTTCCAGGGCTTAAACACCGGGCTGGAGATCACCACGGGAAAGGTGGTATGCTTGATGACCCGTCTGACCTTGGGGCCGATATGACCCAGGCCTATTTTGGTGGAGATATCGCTCACCGATCTGGGGCAGTTGAAGAAATCAAAATGGGTGGACACATCCGGCAGGGAAGAGGCGGTATAGTTTTTCGGTTTATAAAAAACCGGCTGGAGTCCGGCCTCTTCCAGCAGGGCCCGGGCATGTTTTTCTGCGGTTTCAGGGTCGCCCAGGTAAGAGGGGTCCAGGTCCACCTGGACCACATCCTTGTTAAAATAAAAAAGGAATTTATCATTTTCCGGGATGTAGACCACCGGGGTGGCATGGATGGTTTTGCAAAAATAAAGGGAGTGCAGAAAGGTTTCCCTGCCAAAGGGGGTGTCCCTGAAAATATGGAGCAGCTTATAGTTCATTTTCCGTCCTCATATAATAGATTGAAAGTTAGTGGGGGCTTGTCTGCATCATCAGTTCCCTGCGATACAGGTCAAGGATCCTTGTCTTTGAGATCATGCCGATGAACCGGCCATGGTCGACCACCGGTATATTGTCCATGCGATTGGCATCCATCACATCTACCACCTCCTGAAGTTCGTTGGCCGTGGACACGGCAGGGATATCCGTGTCCATGATCTGATTTAAAAAAAGCATGTCATATATCCCGGGATCCAGGGCATAGCGGCGGATGGAGCTGATCTGGATCATCCCCTTGTACTCTCCGGTATGGTCCCCCACCACGGGGAAAAAATGCTGTTCAGAGCCTTTGAGCAGTTCGATGAAATCCCGGAATACCATGTTTTCCGAGGCGGTTTTGAAATCCGCGTCAATAATCTCTTTGATGTTAAGGTCGGTGAGGATCCGGGCGTCGGTCCCCGGCCGTAAGAATTGCCCCCGCTCAATAAGCTCCTTGAAATAAAAAGAGGCCGGTTCAATATAATGACTGACCGTTGAGGAGACCGAAGAGACCAGAATCAGGGGCAGAATGGTCTCATATCCCCCTGTGATTTCAACGATGAGAAAAATCCCGGTTAAGGGGGCCTGCATGACTCCGCTGATCAGTCCGGTCATGCCCAGGAGGGCATAGGCCCCGCCGCTGGCGCAGCCGGCATCCGGGAACAGGAAGAAAAGGATCTGGTGGAACATGGTGCCGGTGAGACTGCCGATGACCAGGCAGGGGGCGAATATTCCGCCGGATCCACCCCATCCGAGGGTCATGGCTGTGGCAAAGATCTTGGCAAACACGGCCACAAAGGTCAGGAACAAGCCCATGGAAAAGGTATTGGATATCATGGTCTGGATATAATGATATCCTTCCCCCAGGACAACGGGAAACCCCAGGGCAATGACGCCTACGGAACCTCCGCCCAGGGCGGCCCGGATCCATAGCGGCAGGCTGGTCTTTTTGGACAGGGCACCGGATTTCCTCAATACTTTTACAAATATAACCGAGACAACAGCGGTTAATAAGGCAAGACAGACACAGGCCGGAATATCCACAAGCCCCATTTCAAAGGGATAGTGATTGAAAAGGACCTGTTCCGGAATAATGGCATGGCTGGCCTCTGCACCGGCCACCGCGGCAATGGCAATGGGAATGATGTTCACGAATTTCCATTCCCCCAGGATGACCTCAGTGGCAAATATCAGTCCGGCAATGGGGGCGTTGAAGATGGCGGCAATGGCGCCTGCTGTACCGCACCCCACCAGGGTGATCCTCTGCCGGTCGTTCAAGGAAAACACTTTGGCGATGCTGGACCCGATGGCAGACCCGCTCATGACCACCGGGGCTTCAGGGCCGGCGGATCCGCCGCTGCCGATGGTCAGAAAACTGGAGATCAGCCGGGAATAGGAGGAGCGGAACCGCAGAAGTCCGCCGTACCGGGATACCGAGTAGATGACTTCGGGAATCCCGTGGCCTGCAGCCTCCCTGGCAATCTTATCCAGGTAGAGGGAAGAGATCATGGCCCCGCCAGCCGGAAGCAGAATTGCCCAGGTATAGGCCCGGAACGGATGGAGCCATTCAATGGCGGCTTCCAGGGAGAGGCGCAGGGCCACTGCGGCCAGTCCGCTGCATATTCCTGCGGCAGATCCGGCAATGATCATCAGGAGCCTGTCATCCAGGCGGAAGAGTTTATTGTAAAGTAAAATATATAATCTTTTGAAATGGTTCATGCTGGAACTCTTTTCCGGCTTTCCGTAAAACGGCTAATGGGCCAGGAGGGTTTCTATCCTGTCTGAAAGACTGTCCAGGTCCGGTTTTGATGTGAGAAAAATTGAAAATTCTTTGTCTTTTAAACACATGGAAAGGGCTGACAGCAGGGGCAGGTGGCTTTTCAAAGTGTTGGACAAGATGATAAACAAGATGGAAACCGGCTTTTGGTCCAGGGCCTGGTAATCCACCGGGGTTTCAAGAAAACAGGCCATCACCATTGGGTGGGGCAGGTATACAAGGGGATCCCTTGGATGGGGGATGGCAATTCCATTGCCGATCCCGGTGGACAGGGCCCTTTCCCTGTCAAAAAGCCGTTCCAGCAGGTCCTGCTTGAAATCTTCGGGAATATGGTCCAGCTTTTCAACACATGACTTTAGAATGGCGGCCTTGTCATCTCCCTGGATATCGGTATAGACGCCCCCGTTCCGGACGGCCCGGGAAAGTGAGATCACCCTTCCTTCCACAGGGCTGTCTTTTCCATCCTCGGGAATGTTAAGGCGGATATTCTGTCTGGCCGCCCAGAGCTTCACTTCTTTTATGCGGAACTTTAAGTCGTCCTCCCCCTTGCTGTAAGCCAGCAGTTTGCCCTGCTTGACCCAGCGTTCGATGGTGGCCGGTGACACCCCCAGGTATGTTGACAGTTCTGTGATGGATATGGTCATGGATATTTCCTTAAAACAGTTTCTATTTCCTCCAGAAATCAGGAATGAATAAAATGATTATGGTATAAATTTCCAGCCTTCCCACCAGCATGCACCAGGAGAGCAGCCATTTTCCCAGGATGGGAATCTGGGAAAAATTTTCTGCAGGCCCCACGGTCCCGAATCCAGGACCGATATTGCCGATGCAGGCGGCCACGGCGCCCAGTGAGGTGACCATGTCCACTCCCATGGATGCCAGGAGAATGCAGGACAGGACATAGATGCCGATATAAAGACCCAGAAATCCCATGATGCTTCTGAGCAGGTCATCCGAGATCATCACCCCGTTGATGGTTACCTGGCTGATGCTCCGGGGGTGGAGGATCTTGAACAATTCCCGGTAGCAGTATTTAAAACAGACAATGATCCTGGCGCATTTGATTCCGCCTCCGGTGGAGCCTGCCGATGCCCCGACAAACATGCAGATAAACAGGATCAGCTGGCTCAATCCCGGGAATTTTTCATAGTCTGCCGTGGCAAATCCCGTGGTGGTGATAATGGAACTGACCTGAAAGCTGGCAAAACGAAAGGCCTCGCCCAGGCTGTCATAGACCGGCCCGTAAATGTCCCAGGTCATGATGATCATGAGTCCCAGGGTGAGGCCTATAAAAAAGCGGCACTCCGTGTCTTTCCAGAAAGCCAGGGGCTTTCCCCGGATAAGCTGGTAGTGAAGTGAAAAATTGATGCCGGCAACGATCATGAAAACAACGATGACATAATCAAAATAGGGGTTGTTGTAAGCGGCGATGGAGGCGTTCCTGGGAGAAAACCCGCCAGTGGGCATGGTGGTGAACGCGTGGTTCAGGCTGTCATAAAAGGACATGCCCCCGGCCCACAGCATGAGGATCTCCAGCAGGGTAAACCCCAAATATACCATCCACAGGATCTTGGCTGAATCGCTGAGGCGCGGGGTGAGTTTGTCCGGCACCGGACTGGGGACTTCTGCCTTGTAAAGCTGGATGCCGCCGACACCGAGGAAAGGCAGGATGGCCAGGGACAGGACAATGATCCCCATGCCTCCCAGCCACTGGATCAGGCTTCTCCAGAACAAAAGGCTTTTTGATGCCTGTTCAATGTTGGTCATCACCGAAGAGCCTGTGGTGGTAAATCCGGACACAGACTCGAAAAAGGCATCGGTGAATAAGGGGAAGTCCGGGCTCAGGTAAAAGGGCAGGGCACCGAAGGCGCTGATGGCAAGCCAGGCCAGCGCCACGCTGGTCATGCCGGCTTTCTGGTTGATATAATCATCCGGGTCCTGGTTTCTGGAGAGAAGGATCAGGAACAGACCGGCTCCCAGGGTGATCCCCAGGGACTTTAAAAAGATGAGACAATTGCCCTCGTGAAAATAGAGACCCATGGCAAGGGGAGCGGCCATGGTAAGACCCAGAAGAAAGAGGAGAATTCCGATGGTACGGCTTATGAACTTATAGCGCATCAGGAGGGTCCCAGTTCTACGGCCAGTAACTTCTCAAGTTTTTTAACCGCCTGTTTTACGGCAAAGAGGATGATGCGGTCCCCGGGATTCACAATCGTGTCCCCTACAGGGATAACGACCTGGCCGTTCCGGATGACGCAGACCAGGAGGGCTCCCTTTGGAAAGGGGACATTTTTCAGGGGGGTGGCCGTTATGGGGGATGCATCCAGGGCAACGGCTTCGATGAACTCCCCCCTTTCCCCGAAAATGGAGATGTCTGACAGGACCTCTCCTTTTCTTACACTCTGTAAGATGGAGCTGATGGCCGACAGCCGGGGGCTGACCACCTTGTCAATTCCGATGGCCGGGAGCAGGGGAAGGTAGTTGGTCTTCCCGATTCTTGTGACCGTATCCCTGACCCCCATATTTTTGGCCAGCAAAGAGACAAGGATATTGGTCTCATCGTCGTTGGTGACCGAAATAACGACATCGGAGAGATGGATGTCCTCTTCCAGGAGCAGGGTCTGGTCTGAGCCGTCACCGTGGAGGACTACGCTGTTTCCGACTTTGGTGGACAGGGCATGGCACCGTTCCAGGTTGGATTCGATGATTTTGGTTTTAATGCCTTCGGAGGAAAGGACATTGGCCAGCCGCTCGCCGATGCGTCCCCCGCCGATGATCAGGGCATTTTTGACCGGATGGGGGGTGATTCCGAAAAGCTTCAGGTTCTGGGCCAGGGATTTTTTTTCACAGACAAAATAGACCAGGTCCCCTTCCATGAAACGGGTATTGCCCCTGGGAACGATGACCTGGTTATTCCGGATAATGGCGGCGATCAGAGGGTGATTCTCTCCCAGGCCCGAGGAGAAGTTCACCAGTTTAATGCCTGCCAGTTTGGACTTTGCATTGATTCTGACTCCGGCATAGTTGACCAGACCCTCCACGAAATAGCCGACATCAACGGCGCCCGGGACGTTCATCAGCCTCCGGATGGTCCCCACCACTTCCGTTTCCGGGTTGATGATGGTATCGATTTTGGGGTTTTCTTCCTTGAATCTCTGGTGAAAGGGGGCCAGCCCGGCATTCCTGACCCGGGCCAGTTTCTTGATGCCCGGGGCAATGAAATTGGCCAGAAGACAGGTCATGATATTGACCTCATCGCTGTCTGTGACGGCCAGCAGGATGTCGGCCTCCTGGATGCCCGCCTCCGTCAGGACCTTGGGATTGCTCCCGGATGCTTTGATGGTCTGCACGTCCAGGTTCTCGGCCAGACGCCGGATAGCGGTTTCATCCTTGTCGATGACCGTTACCCTTTTATGTTCGGCGGACAGGCGGTTGGCAATATTATATCCAACCTCTCCGGCTCCGATGATGATGATCCTCAAAAGGTCTCTCCCCTGCTTGAGATGAAAAAACGTGGACTAACTTACTAAATTGGATTTGGACTGTCAACTCGGCGCAAGGCCCTGATCTGCCATCAAAGTACCGTCTGCTTCCTTGTATTCGGACCTTTCTCCAGGGTGAGGGGTAGGGGCGGGATATAAAAGAAAACCGCCCCTATTCGCCGGGAATAGGGGCAGTCGATGTTTCAATACAATTTCAGGTTTATTCCAGGATCTCGCAGACCAGGTCAAAGAGATCGGCCAGCCGGATCACACCCACCACCTGGTTGTTCTTTGTCACCAGAAGGGACTGATGACAACCCAGGATAAACTGGTGAACGGCTTCGGCCACCGGTGCCTCTTCATCCACATATTCGCCGTTGGACGGGGTATGCATGATATCCTTTACTTTTCGTTTGCCCCCCTTTTTTACCAGCTCCTCCAGGGTTTCATCCCAGAGGTTGAGGTTTTCAATAAGGGAGGTTAAAAATTGGGTGCTGAACCCGAATCTGGACAATCCAATGGTTTCGGGATTTTCAAGCTGGCCGTACTTGGGCTCCAGGGCCTTGAAGATGCAGCGGAAACTGACCTTCCCGGTAACTTTGCCCTCGCTGTCATAGGCCAGTACGGCCCTGTGCTTGCGGACATACCGGGTGTCGTCCTGGGCTTTTTTCAATTGTTTTACGGCGGCGACAAGATTGTCGTCTTCAGATACCGTTGCATAATCAGACAGCGGAATCATGAGATCTTTTACTTTTTTTTCTTTCATGGGTCTATATCCTTTATCTCAAGATTATTGCACCAGGATCGGCATGCCCATAAGGGGCCAGATAATAAAGACCGCCATCCCGACCGCGATCATGAGGATGATGCTGGCCGGAATACCGGTAAGGAAAAACTCCCCGGTAGTGAACTGTTTGGAGTCGTAGGCAATGGCATTGGGTGCCGCACCCACCAGGAGCAGAAAAGGCATGCCCGCCGTTACGAGGGCGGCAAAGAGAATAACTTCAGGTGCCACCCCCAGGTAGGGGGCGATGACCAGGGCCACGGGCAGGGAAATGGCAATGGCTGCCACGTTCATGATAAAATTGGTCATGATCATGACAAAAAAGGCAATGCCCATCACAAAGATGAACCAGTGGGAGTCCTTGAACATGGTCAGCCAGTTGATGGCCAGCCACTCTGCGGCTCCGGTTTCCCAGAGGCAGAACCCGATGCTCATGGCTCCGCCGAAGAGCAGGATGATATTCCAGGGAATGGATTCAAGGTCCTTGATGTCCAGGATCCTGAACACGAAAAACAGGACGGTGGATACCAGGATGATGCCGTTTTTATCCAGGGGCTTCAAAGCCGGGACAAACTGCTTGATCGACATGAGAAAAATACAGGAAAAGATGATGACCGCCGCCAGGACTTCGTTGCGGGTGATCCCGCCGATGGCGGCGCTCAGTTTTTTTGCCTTTTCCCGCAGTCCGGGAATGGTCTTTCTTTCCGGCTTGAAAAAGACCATGAAAAACCCCCACAAAATGAATGTCATGACCCACCCAATGGGAAACATGTAAAAGGTGAGTTCAAAAAAGGAAACATCCCTTCCAACGATATCCTTGAAGAAACCAATGGCCACAGCCCCCCGGGCCGCCCCGAGAAGGGTGACGATGCTGCCGGCACCTGCGACGAATGCCATGCCCATGAAAAGCCCCTTGCCGAATTTGGTGGGGGTCTTGTCATCTGCGTACATCTCGTAAATGGTGATCAGCAGGGGATACATGGTTGCGGCAACGGCTGTATGGGCCATGATATGGGTCAGGGCGGCCGTGACTAGAAAACAGCCCAGGTAGATCATGCTGGTTTTTTCCCCGACGATGATCAGCATCCGGTATGCCAGGCGCCGGGTCAGCCCGGTCTTGGTAAAGACCATTCCGATGACCAGGGACCCGAAGATAAACAGGACCGACGGGGTCATGAAATCCTTGAGTGCCTTTTCCGCAGGCCGGATCATGAACAGGACCTGGAGTGTGCCGATGGCCAGGCTGGTCACACCGATGGGAATGACCTCAAACACCCACCAGGTGCCTGCCAGAAGAAAAACGGCCAGGGCGCCTTTGGCCTCCTTGGTTAAAATAAAATGTTTTCCCGTGGGATCAACGGCATCGGGCCAGGGCGGGGAGTAAAACACGATGAAAAAAAGGCCGAGCCCCAATACAAGGAAAAAGATCCGCTTCCAGTCCACGGTGGTTTTTGTCGCTGTCAATGTCTGAGTTGTCATGTGATCTGCCCCCTATGCTACCAGCCGCGGGTTTTGAGAATGTTTTCGATTTCAGCCTGGCGGATCCGCTCCTCATGACGGTGCTTGACCTCGTAGGCCGCTTTGATCTTTTCGGAAAGCTTGTCCGCCTCCGTGGGCTTGATGAGAAAATCAAAGGCACCCAGTTTCATCCCCTGGATGGCATTGTCCACGGTAGCTTCTCCGGTGAGCATGATGACCGGGGTGGTGGGTTTGAGGGTTTTTATCTGTTTGAGCGCCTCAAGCCCGTCGATTTCAGGCATCAGAACATCCAGGATGATGACGTCAAAATCGATTTTTCCCGCCATTTCTATGGCCGCTTCTCCGGACATCACCGGGGTGACGGCAAAGTCCCTGATTTCGAGGCGCTGGGCCAGGGTTTCAATGAATTCTTTTTCATCGTCTGCGATCAGAACATGTATTTTCATCTTTAATCGGTCTCCTGTTGAGTTGTAAACCAACCGAAATTTCCTAGGCGGTCGGCGTATTTTCCCTTTCAAGGATCTTGGCATGGGCCTTTTTCATGGTTTCAGTGAGCAGGTCAATGTCGGCAGGTTTCTGGAGGTAGGCAAAGGCTCCCATTTCCAGGCAGGTCTTTTTGTCTTTTTCCGTTCCGTGTCCGGTCAGGATAATGACCTCAATATCCGGCTGGGTCTGCTTGATCCTCTTGAGAACCTCCACGCCGTCTATGCCGGGCATTTTAAGATCCAGTACCATGACCTGGGTATCTTCGGCTTCCGTAAAGTCAAGGGCCTCCTGGCCGTTATAGACGATTTCACTGGTGAACTGGCGCATCTTTAACCGTTCGGAAAGGGTGTGGACAAATTCTTTTTCATCATCCACCAGAAGGATGCGCAGGGGGGTTTCAAATTCGTACTGCCTGACAATGGTGTCTTTATAGTAGTGCTTCCCGATTTTGGTTTCCACGGACAGGACACCGGGGATTTTTTCAACGGTTTCGACGATCTTCTGTTGAAAACTAGAGAGCATCAGGACCTTTTTATCGATGGTCACCGTAACATGGCCTTCCTTTGCCCTTGCAGAAAGTCCCTGGCCGATATGGTTCAATGCGATCTCCACTTCGGATATGAGTTTGAAATCTTCCAGTTCTTTTTTGATCAGGTCTTCTTCGGTGAACAGAAGTTTTTCAATGTTTTTGGATATCAGGTCCACGGATTCATCCGCCCTCAGTTTGTCGCTGGCGATCACCATATCGTAAAGGGAGGGATCCCAGGCTTTTTTCTTGAACAGGGAATTGGTCCAGAGCATGGCGTATTTGTCGGACAGGTCAATGTTTTTCTGGGCCTCGCTTTCTGAAAGTCCGTGTTCTTCAACACCTTGTGTCATGCGGGTTTTTTTGTCCGTGATTATCAAGACTTTCAGCACATGGGAGATCTCTTCGGGGATCAGGTGTCCGAGCAGGCCGTGGAGAATCAGATCCCCCTGGGAAGCGCATTCCGAGAGGGTCCTTTTGATAAAAGCCAGGCCTTTTTCTTTTTCATGGGTGAAATCGTTAAAGGCAATGGGCTTGCTCTGAACCACCTTTTGAAGGACGGTCAATTTGATATCATGGGTTTTGTGGGTTAATTCAAGAATTTCTTCATCGGTCATGATCCTGGAACCGGTTTTTTTAGCCAGTCCCTGAACAATGTTGTCCGCGTTGGAGTATAAGCCGTTGGTAATGGTAATAAGTGACATGATCGCCTCCCATTTATGATTATCTGTTTTTAGCTGTTCATCTGTCGCATTGAACAGATTAAAAGCAATAGATGTGCCAACGATTAAATGACATTTGAATTCAATTGGTTACGAATTCGATATCTCGAGCTTTAAACAAATTGATACAAATAGAAACAGAAGAGACGAATCAATATGGAACAAATCAGAACAATTTATCGGGGAGCGTTGGACAGAGTTAGGTCAATACCGGCCGGATTGCCGGTAATCTCAACCCTTCCGCCAAGCATCTGGCAGGTGCGGCTGATGTTTTCCGGAATCGGCATCTGTTCTATATTTTCCTCTTTGTCTGCCGGGGCAGATAAATTGACAATGGTATTTCCGCCATCAGACCTGAGTTCCACGGAGATGATTTCAGGGGAAAACTTCTTTACAAGAAATTCCAGGCAGGAAAAGATCAGCATTTGAAAGACAAGGGGATCTGTGGTGAGGGAGGCAACTGAATCCGGCCCTGAAAAGGAGATCGTTGTTCCTTTGAGTTTGAAGATCCGTTCTGATATCCCAAGCAGTTTTTGGATGGTTTCCACTGGATTAAAGGTGGAGACGGGATTGTCCGGAGAGTGGGCAAAGGCATTGAGATTCGAAGTCAGGCTGACTCCCCGGTAGGCCTGCTTCTTGATGGTATCCAGGCAGGAGGCCAGTTTTTCTTCCATTCCGGGAACACCTTCATTCCGGTTCATCATCAGGGTCAGGTCTTCCATTAACCCGGCGCTTTCCTTGATCACCGCCAGAACGTTCTGGATTTCGTGGGTGACGGAGGCGGTCACTTTTCCCATGAATTCCGGGGCAAGATCCTTTGGAGGCATTTTATATTTCCTTTGTCCCTTTTTCCAGGGCCAGTTTGATTCTGTCCAGGAGTTCGTTGATATCCAGGGGTTTCATTAAAAAGTCAAAGGCACCGATACGCATGCCCTCCATTCCTTCCTTGGTTGAGCCGTGACCGGTCAGGAGAATGACGGGAAGGCGTGGATCAATCCTTTTGATCTGGTTTAATGTGTCGATCCCGTTGAGTCCCGGCATCATGAGATCAAGAATGGCAACATCAAAGGAAGACTTGGCCATAAGGTCAATGCCCGATTCCCCGCTTTCTGAAGTCTCGACATCGTATCCTCTCAGTTCCAGGCGTTCGGCCAGGGTTGTAATGAATTCGATTTCATCGTCGATCAAAAGAATCCGTGGTTTTTTATTCATTGGTTGACTCCAGGTCGTTGGGTTTTTCAGGCAGATTAAAGGTGAATACCGAGCCTTTTCCCAGCTGGCTGTCCACGCTGATCTGACCCCCGAGTTTTTTTATGATTCCATAGGTGATGGAAAGCCCCAGGCCGGTCCCTTTTTCTTTCTTGGTCGAGAAAAAGGGATCAAAGATATTTTTTAAAACATCCTTGGGCATTCCGCATCCATTGTCACTGATGATTACACGGATACCGTTGTCTACAGTGTTTTCCGTCTGGATTTCCACCCGCCCCAAATCTTCAACAGCTGCAAATGCATTGCTCAGAAGGTTGATCAGGATCTGCTGGATCTGGCCGTGGTCGGACTGGATCAAAACCAGGGATTCCGATAAATTAAGACTGATATCGATTTTCCGGTAGAGAATATCCTTTTCCATGAAGGCCAGGACTTCATGGATAATATTGTTCATGTCGATTTCTTCAATCTTGATGTCGATGCGTTTTGAAAACCCTAAAAGCCGGTGGGTGATTGTCCTGCATCTGTTTACGGAATCAAGGATGGACTGGGTCAGGCCTGAAAATTTTGTTTTTTGGTGAAAGTCCTTTGACAGGTCGATCAGATCGCTCATCAGTCCGGCTTTTTCATTGATAATGGCCAGGGGATTGTTGATTTCATGGGCAACGCCGGCGGCCAGCCTGCCGATGGAAGACAACTTCTGGGCATGCTGGAGTTCTTCCAGCATGGTTTCTCTGTTTTCATCGGATGTCCTGATTCTGTTCACCATGACCGTTGCCATTTTCAATATGGAAAAGATGATGACGAAAAGGCTGATGAAAAAGATGACGATCATCTCCGTTTTCAGGGCATACCAGGATTTGAGTGCCACGGACTGGGGCTGAACAATGACAAGGACGTAATCTGCGATGGAAAATGCCGAAGATACGATAATATAATCCTGTTTCTGATCGTTCAGTTCCCTGAACCGGGAAGTCCCGGAGGGCGTCATCCTGGGGAGGCAGATATTGCAGTTTTCCAGGGTGTTGCCGAAATAGAGGGAGTTTGTCTGGAGGGTTCCCTCCCGGTTGACCAGAAAAGCGTCCGTGAGCCGGGGCAGCCCCATACTGGAGATCAGGGCGTCAAAGAAGTCCGTATCCACAGTGGCCCGAATGATCCAGCTTTGTCCTGATTCGGACAGGTGCTGAACGGCAATGACGATATGGGGATATTTTCTGTGGCCCATGAAGACGTTGGAGATATATTTGCCTTTGACCTGGGTCTCCTGGAAGGAGATCTGTTCTGAATAGTTTTTACCCACAAGGGAGTAAGGTCCGGCATAACTGACCAGGGTTCCCTCTCCGTTGATGAGACCGATATCCACAAAGCCCCTCCATTCTTTTTTCAGGGAGATGAGGATCTTGCGGATGTTCTTTTCGTCGTTGAGGTCATCGTAGTTGTACGTGGCGGAAATGAATCGGATGGTAGCCAGGTGCTGGTCCAGAAAAAGCTCAAAGGAGTGGCGGGTTTTTTCCGCCATGGCATAGAGCGGGGAAATGATCTGGGTTCTCAAATGGGAACGGTATTGAAAATAATTGATCATCACCATGGTGGCAAGGGGGAGGGTGGTGATCACCAGCATGACGATGATAAAGTTTCGTTTCAGGATGGTGTAGTGTTCCTGGGGACTTCCATTGATCAGGAACAGGGAATTGATCAATTTTTTAAACATATTTCCCCTCAACCATTCTTCGGGATAGAATTGCTCCGGAGGTCAGCTTTTTCTTGCTCCAGAGATGAAAGGCCTTTGACCAGTTGCCGCAGACAGAGTCATAGATCTTGATCTTTTTCCATTTGAGGAACTGGAAGTATTCATCCTCGATGGCGCCGCAGATCAAGGTGTTGATCTTTTCCGAGAGCAGCATGTGGCAAAGGTCGTCTGCCGAGGGCCTGGGCAGGGCAATGGTCCGTTTTTCCTCTATGACGTTTCCCTTTGTGATCAGCAGGAAAAGGACTTCCGGTGCCAGGTCGAATCTGGGGCAGATTTCTTCATGGTAGAGGGGGATGGTCAATTTGTGGATCATCGGCAATTCCCTGTTTTGCTTACTTTTAATGGAATGTTTCAGAATGTAACATATTGATTCAGATCTGTATAGAAAAAAAGATCATTCATCCAGTTTCAACTGCTTCATCTTTCGCCACAGGGTACTTCTTCCCCAGCCCAGAAGCTTTGCCGCTTCCCCTTTTCTGCCCTTGGCCTTGCGCAGGGCATTCATGATCATATCCTTTTGAACATCGGTCCAGGTATGGTGGGCCGGTGGGTTTTTTTCCAGGGGGCTCTCCCCGGGGAAATGGGGATTGTCCGTAAACGGGTCTGAAACCGGTTGCGGAAATCCCGGGTTCCCGGGATCGGCCGTCTCCAGCAGATAGCTCGGCAGGTGCCGGGGGTGAATGAAGGGCTCGGTGGTTACGTTGACGGCGTATTCCACAATATTTTTCAATTCTCTGATATTGCCATCGTAGGGGTAGTGTAAGAGGACAGCCAGGGCCTCATCGGAAAGTCCGTTGATCTTTTTATCCAGCTGCCGGCTGTAAAAGACCAGAAAGTGGTCGATTAAGAGACGGACGTCGCCTTCCCGCTCCCGCAGGGGAGGCAAATGGATCCGGGCCACGTTGAGTCGGAACATGAGATCCTTTCTGAACCGGCCCTGTTCCACCATCTGTTCCAGGTTCCTGTGGGTGGCGGCGATGATCCTGACGTTGGCCTTGAATCCTTTTGTGCTGCCCAGGGGGAAAATGATCTTGTCATCCAGAAAGGTCAGTAGCTTGACCTGGAGGGGAAGGGGAAGATCCCCGATCTCGGTTAAAAAAATGGATCCGTTGTGGGCCAGTTTGAACCGGCCGGGTTTGTTTTCCACAGCCCCGGTAAAAGCCCCTTTCTGGTGGCCGAAGATCTCCGACTCCAGAAGGGTTTCCGGCAGGGCCCCGCAGTTGATCTTTATGAAGGGGCCGGCCTCCCTTTCCGATGTCTGGTGGATGGCCTCGGCAACCAGGTCTTTTCCGGTCCCGGTTTCTCCGGTAATCAGGATGGAGGCGTCGGACTGGGCCAGGATCGGCAGGGTCTGAAATATTTTTTCCATCTGGGGACTGCGGCCCACGATATTGGAAAAGCTGTAAGCCTCTCCCACGGCCCGTCCCGGTTTTTGGGAACTCCTGATATCATCGATGGTTTCGATATATCCGATAACCCGGCCGTCTTCGGCAAAAAGGGGGGCGGTATTCATCCGGATGGGCAGCTGCTGCCGGTCCAGGTTGATCATATCGGTTTCTTTGACAATGGATCTGGGCTCATCTTTCATGGCCAGGACCGGGCAGCTGGAGATGCAGGCGCCCCCCCTCAGGATGTGGTGGCAGGGCACCCCCCGGGCCATGGAGGGGGAAAATCCTGAAAGGGCCTGGAAAGACCGGTTCAGAAAAACAACCCTGCGGTGGGTATCCAGAATCAGGACACCCGTGGGGAGTTCATCCATCATCCTTGTAAAGTCAAGGCCTTGGGACATGACGTCAATAATCTGGGGGCAAGGGACCATGGGGATTATTTTCCTATGATGTTCCTGTTTTTGTCATCCTTTGGGGTTATTAACATCTCAGGTGGGATTTATCAAACAGATTGTATTTTCAAAGGGATGCAAACAAGGCTGTTGTGCTGAATTTTGACCTGTGGTATGAAGTTTCCCATGAAGAGAAAAAACAGACAGATATCCATAAATTTTAAAAGATACGGAAACAGGGGGATGAGTCCATGAAAAATCTCAAGCTGTTGAATGATCGCATTATATCCAGGGTCAATGCCAACCTTAAAGAATTTGAATATGATACATCCCGGTTCATCCGGGGCACCATAGAATACGAGAAACTTGCCAAATTTTATTGTTTTTACGGGATCACCTCCTTTCATCCCATTGATTTTAATTTTCGCAATGCCAGCATGGCCGGAAGCTATTTCCTCGGCAAATGTTCCGTTAATCAGTCCATCATCTATAAAAGCGATATCCGGGGAGATGAACTCAAACGCGAGGGGGAGATCATGGACCATACCAATCCCCTTCCCCTGGTCGATGACGAGACCATCGTGATCAACGGGAGCCTGCTCTACAAGACATTGGTTCACAATAACTCCCATAATCCAGAGACACCTGAGGAATTCACCATCCGGAATACGGTTTCCGCCCACTATGCCAATATCCACGGAGCCACCACCGAAGGTTGTTTCCTGGGCGCCTTTTCAACGGTGGACCTGATGAACCTGCATTCCTGCATTATTGGAGAGTTTTCCTATATCCAGGCCGGTGATTTTTACCATGAAAAGATCGATCCCGGTGTGATCCATATTGAGTCCGAGGATTTCATCTTTCTCTATAAATATGAGAAAGAGGTCATTGACAAGTATATCGGTGTGAACGAGTCTTTCCAGCCCCGGGGCCTGATTTATGATTTTGTCCGGGAAAAGGAACCCGTATACGAGCGCCTTTTTAAAGTGGTTGACCTGCCGCCCATAGATGCGCCTGAAAGCTCGGCGGTCAATCGGTACGCCGTTATCAAGGGACAGACACGGATCGGGGAAAATGTACTGATCTCCCAGCGGGCATACCTGGATAACGCCCATATGGGCAACGGGTCCAATGCCCAGGAGAATTCCTTTATCATCAATTCCCATCTTGTGGGCATGAATGTGACGGCCCACGGCGGAAAAATTATCAACGCCCGGATCGGCCAGAAGACCTTTGTCGGGTTTAATTCCTTTCTCCACGGAAAGGAAGATGCAAAGCTTGCTATAGGCAAGAAATGTATTGTCATGCCCCATACCATCATCGATATCGAAGAGCCCTTGACCATCCCGGACAAGTGTCTAGTCTGGGGATATATCACCTGTGAAAAGGACCTGAAGACCAATACCCTTCCCATTGAGTTCTTTTCCGAGTTTGACGGGGATTATAGTTCCGGTTCTATGCGGTTTGCCGGAGACGGAAAGACCTTTGTGGAAGGCTTCAGCAACAGAATCGAGCATATCCTGGAGGCCAACGGCGCCTATTGTGATTATGATCACGAGCTAAGAGGGCATGCCCAGGAAGGACAGCAGATCTCCTTTAACACACTCCAGCCATATCCCACCGGAGAAAAAGAAGGCTTGTATCCTTCCATTCGTATCCAGCCCTAAAGGATTGCGGTGATATAAAAAGGGCTTTATATGATATTCAAGATCATGATCATAGATGATGATCCGGTTACCCTCAAACGGCTGAGGCAATTGCTGGAGCGTCAGGGATATGGGGTATCTTCCTATTCAGACCCGGTCCGGGCCCTGAAACACATGGAAAAAAACGCCTATCACCTGGTTGTGACAGACGTGAAAATGGCGGGTATGGACGGCATGGATCTGATGATTACCGTCAAGACCCGGTTTCCCGGAACCGATGTCATCTTGATGACCGGGTATGCCAGTATCGGACACGCTGTTGAAGCCACCCGGGAGGGGGCAACCGATTATCTTGAAAAGCCCTTTACCCCGGAAGCCTTTCTTAAAGCGGTCAAAAAGACCCTGGAAAGGATCGGCAGCCAACAGGAAAAAGGGATACTGGAGGACCTGAAAAGCGATTCTGCAGACATACCGGTGATCATCGGAAACAGCCCCAAAATAAAGGAAATTGAAAATCTGGTTCAACAGATCGCCCCGACAGACTGCAACGTCCTGATCACCGGGGACTCGGGCAGCGGAAAAGAACTGGTGGCAAAGCTCATCCATGCGGCAAGCTCCCGATCCAAAGGGCCCTTTGTCGCGGTTAACTGCGGAGCCTTCACGGAAACCCTTCTGGACAATGAATTGTTCGGACATGAAAAAGGGGCCTTTACCGGAGCGGTTGCCACCCACCCGGGGCTGCTGGAATCTGCGGACAAGGGAACCATTCTTCTGGATGAAATCGGGGAAATGCCCCATTCCATGCAGGTAAAGCTCTTGCGCGCCCTTCAGGAAAAAGAACTGATCCGGGTGGGAGGCAACAACGCTGTCTCCTTTGATGTCCGGGTGATCTCTGCAACGGCCAAAGACCTGAAAGCCGAGGTCGAAGCCGGCGGGTTCAGAAAAGACATGTTTTATCGCATCAATGTGGTAAACATTGAACTGCCCGGTCTCAAGGAACGGCCGGAAGATATTCCCCTGCTGGCCTACCATATTCTAAACCGGCTCAACCAAAGACAGGGCAATCAGATCCGTAGAATTTCAAGCCGGGCCATGTCTTTATTGGAAAATTACGTATTTCCCGGAAATGTAAGAGAGCTTGAAAATATTTTGGAGCGGGCGGCCGCCATTTCAACGGGCCAGGATATCCGGGCCTGCGATCTGCCCCCGGATCTGACAGACCTTGAACTCCATGCCTACCAGCGACCCAGGGATCATATGATGACCCTGGCGGAGCTGGAAAAAGACTATATTTCCCATCTTTTGAGAAATACCCACCATACCCGGACCAGAATCGCCCAGATCCTGGGGATCGACCGGGCCTCCCTCTGGCGGAAAATCAAAAAATTCGGCTTGGACTGAGACGTTCGAAATCGCAACATCTCTGTTGAATTTTGCAACATCTTTTTCTCTGCCATGGACGGGCCAGTCCTTGCCTGGATGTTCATCCGGGTTGCATTGTGCAACAAATTGATCTTCCAGCGGGGCTCTGTTTCATTGAAATAGCATAAAATCAGATACTTATATCTTAATTATTTCCGGCACGGATCTTGTAATCTCAACCCAGGGAAAGGAAGATTCAATGAAAAATGAAGTGCTGGTGATTTTTGAAAATGAAAAGGTTTATCCCGGTGCATTGATTTACGCCAGGGAATATGCCCTGCGCACAGACGCCAAGGTAACATTCCTCATGCTGGTGGCCATGTCTTTTTCAACACAGGATGGTATCGGCGCCAAAAGAAATGCACTTCACAAGATTGAGGCCCGGGTCGGGAAACGACTGGCAGAATTGACGGAAACCTTTATTCAGAAAGGTCTTGAAACCAGCTCCGCCCTGAAAATCGGTGATCCGTCCCAGGAACTGCTCAAGTTCCTGGCCGACAGGCCGTCCTTTCAGGCCATTGTCTGGGGAAGCGGCCAGGATTTTTCCACGTCGGGAAAATCCAGGGGCAGGCACTGGCTCAAAAATCTTTCATCCGGTCTTGAATGTCCCCTTCTAACACTCAGCCGGCGGAAAAAAAATAAGCATTAAGCGGGGAAAAAGGGGGATGCCCTTCCGCATGACAATAGCAGTTTATATGTAGAAAATCTTGAACATGGAGAGACTATGGAACAACTGACACCGGATATGATATGGGTTCTTCTGATGATTGCCCTGGCCATTTTCCTTTTCATCGTGGAGTGGGTCAGGGTGGACGTGGTAGCAATAATGATGATGGTCTGTCTTCCGCTTCTGGGGCTGGTCACGCCGAAGGAAGCCTTTGTGGGATTGAGTTCCAACGCCGTGGTTTCCATCATTGCGGTGATTATCATCGGCGCAGGTTTAGACAAGACCGGGATGATCAACAAACTGGTAAAACCGGTCCTGGCCATTGCCGGGAAAAGCACCTCCCGGATCATCGTGGCCATCTCATTTACCGTGGCCATTATTTCAAGTTTTATGCAGAATATCGGGGCTGCAGCCCTTTTCCTGCCGGCCATCCAGCGCATCAGCAAAATGCAGAACATTCCTCTCAGCCGGCTGCTCATGCCCGTGGGGTTCAGCGCTATCCTGGGCGGAACCATTACCCTGGTGGGCTGCTCCCCTCTGATTTTATTGAACGATCTTTTGATCCCGTTCAACCTTGAACCCTTTGGTCTTTTTGACGTGACCCCCATCGGGCTTGCCCTGGTGGCGAGCGGGATTTTCTGTTTCATTCTCCTGGGTCGGTTCATCCTCCCCCAGGGGGAAGTATCTGAAACCGATGAGGATAAAAATACCTGCAGCCTGGATGGGGCAGATGGATCGGGGAGCGATGAAAACTGCTTTTTTGAATTAAAAACCGCTGAGGATTTTACCCACTACCGGGATACGGTCCGTGTGGGGGATATTGGCCGCCGGTATCTGGTCCATACCGTTGCCCTGACGGAACCGCCGGAGTTTAAAACCCTCTCCCCGGGATTGGATTCCGAGATCCGTTCCAATGTGGACATGGTGGTCTGGGGATCCGGGACAGACATCAAACGGATGGTCAAGGACATGGAGATGCTTCTCAAGGACGACATTGAATCCTACTCACAGGAGTTTGATCCGGCCAACTCCGGGATCGTCGAAGCCGTCATCGCCCCCAGGTCCAATTATATCGGGCGGACCCTGGGGGAGAATATGTTCAATGACCGGTTCCGGATCACTCCGCTGACCATTCACCGCCAGGATGAAATTTTCCGGGCCAAGCTGGATGATATTGTCCTGCAGACAGGGGATGTGATCGTATTCTACGGAACCTGGGACCGTATGGAAGCCCTGCACCGGGAAGGAGGGCTTTTGTTCAGCCTTCCCTCGGACCTGGAGGAGATGCGGCCGGAAAAGGCCCTTTGGGCCGGCGGGTGGCTGGTCCTTTCCCTGGTTATGATCATGGGATTTCACATTCAGTTGTCCGTTGCTCTGATGTCCGGAGCCCTCGGCATGATTCTGACAAAGGTTTTGAGCATTGACGAGGCCTACCAGTCCGTTGACTGGCGGACCATTTTTCTTCTGGCAGGGCTTATTCCCCTGGGTATTGCAACGGAAAAGACCGGAACCGCGGCCTGGATTGCAGGCACCATCCTCAATATCATCGGGGATGTGCCGCCCATTGTTTTATTGACGGTGATCGGCATCCTTTCCACCCTGTTTACCCTGGTCATCTCCAATGTGGGGGCCACGGTTCTCCTGGTGCCCCTGGTGGTGAACATGGCCATCGCGGCCCATGCCGATCCCAGGATGGCCGCCCTGGTTGTCGGCCTTGCCACCAGCAATTCTTTTGTTCTTCCCACCCACCAGGTCAACGCCCTTTACATGGGACCGGGCCGGTACCGGACCATCGACTTTATCAAGGCCGGTACCCTGGTCAGCATCCTCTTTCTGGTGGTGATGATTGCAATGATAACCTTGATTTACGGGATTTAATAAGGAGCAGAATCAATGGCAATAATTACCATCTCCCGCGGGACCTATTCCATGGGAAAATTTGTGGCAGAAAAGGTGGCTGAGAAGCTTGAATTTGATATCATAAGCCGGGATCTTTTGTTTGCAACCAGTGACCGATTCAAGATCCCCAGAAAGAAACTTGAAAAGGCCATCCATGATGCACCTGGAATTTTTGAGCAGTACCGCCATACCAAGGAGATCTATCTGGCCTATATCCGGGCCACCCTGATCGAAAGGGTAGCCAAGGGGAATATCGTCTACCACGGTCTGGCCGGTCATCTGCTGTTGAACCGCCTGCCCCATGTTTTCCGTGTCCGGCTGACGGCCAGTCTCAAGAGCCGGGTGCAGCGGAAGATCCAGGAGGGGCTGTCCGAAGTTCAGGCCAGAACAAAAATACTGGAGGATGATGAACACAGAAAAAAATGGACCCAGAAAATTTATCATGCAGACCCCACCAACTCCACCCTGTACGATCTCGTGGTCTGTATCGATAAGTTCTCCCTGGAGGATGCCGTGGACCTGATCTGCCAGGGAGCCCTGAAAAAACCCTTTGAACCGACCCCGGAGTGCAAGCAACAGACCCAGGATCTTCTTCTGGCCTGTAATCTGAAGGCAGTGCTGGTGGAGAGTTTTCCCGAAGCCGGTGTGACCTGTGAGTATGGAAATATCCTGGTATATGCCAGGGAAGGGGACTCACAAACCTCAAAGTTTAAAAAATGCCTGCAAGCATTTCAGCAGGAAAACAAAGGTGTACACAACCTGGAAGTCCATACGGGGCTTCCCATGCCTGCTGATGCTGTATAGACTCGTCCCTTTGACCATGCAAAGGGTCTGAAAAAAAGGAGGAAACCCATGCCAGTTTTAATTTTAACATCGGACAATGAAGAAATCGAGACCGAGATCGCCCGGAAAACAGCCCGGCGTCTGGGATATAAGGCCTTAAATCGGGAGTTTCTGGAGGAGGTTGCAAATACCCATGGCCTTGACCCTAAAAAATTGGCCCATGCCATGGACAATACCCCGTCCCTGCTGAAGCGGATGCCGGAAAAAACATGGAACTATTTTCTTTCCTGTGTGGAGATGGAGGTTCTTGGGAAGCTTCTGGAGGATGACTGGGTCTGCTGGGGTCTTGGGGCCCATCTCTATGTGATGGTGGTATCCCATGTGCTGAAGGTCAAGCTTATCGGTAATCTCAACACGGGATCTCCAAAGGAAAACTCCGGCAAATCCGGCCAAGTTCGTAAAAAAATGATTGCAGACGAGACTGGCAAAAAGGATAAGTGGTCCATGGCTGCCTTTAACCGGAAACAGAGCGATGCGGATCTCTATGACATGGTCATCAACCTGGAGCAGATCCAGGAGGAGGAAGTCATTGAAACCCTGGTGACCACCCTGGGGTATCCCCGGTTCAAGGCCATGACCTATTCTAAAAACACCCTGTCGGACATGGCCCTTGCGGCCCGGGTAAGAAATGCCCTGCTCAAGACCCTGACCGATATCCGCGTCACTGCCGACAATGGTACGGTGGTGGTAACCACAACTTCGGTTAAACGGGAAAAAACCAAAAAAATTGAGGCCATCAAACGCATCTCGGAAAAAATAGAGGGTATCGGGTATCTTGAAGTTCACTGGAACAAAGATATACTGACGGAAGCCTCGACCAGTTTCCGCTGATCAAAAAGGCAGCAGACCTTTTGGCTCGGCCGATTGTTGTCCGGGAATGAATGTGATAAGAAAACTGTAAAGAAAAAAGGAGATTCCAATGTCCAGCCCTCTTGAAATTCTTTTGTTGGATGATGAAGCCATTGTGGGGAAACGACTCAAACCTGCCCTTGAAAAAATCGGCTGCAAGGTAGAGGTCTTTTTAGATCCCCAGCTCGCCGTGGCCCGAATCCAGGAAAAAACCTTTGATATCGTTGTCACGGATATTTATATGGATGAAATGGACGGCATGCAGGTGATGGATCTGGTCCATGAAAAATCCCCGAGGACAAAGGTGATCATGATCACGGGATATGCCATGATATCCCTTGCCAGGGATGCCATGGAAAAAGGAGCCTTTGATTTCATTGCCAAGCCGTTTAAACCCGATGACCTGAGGGCTGTCATTGCAAAGGCGGCCAAGGCCCTGGGGATGGATATCGATCCGGCCCCGGGGACCCAAGGATAAGATTTTGAAATTTCTGGGGTATGAAAATACCGATCCGGCCATGGAAGATCCGGATATTCAGGAAAACACCCGGGCGGTGTACGGCCGTATGGAAGAGATCAAAAAAGCCCAGGAAACCTTGCTGGCCCGGCGTCATTTCAGTGTACGCAACCAGATTTACATGGGCAATGTCATGGTCTTTATCCTGGCCCTGATCATGGTGGTGGTGGTGGTGGTGAACAATGATCAGGTTGAGAAGCGGTTGGAATTTCTGGAATTCGTCAATGACTTTGCCTCTGAAATCCAGCAGGCCCGGCGGTATGAGAAAAATTATTTTCTTTACGGCACCAATCTCAACGATGCCATTGAAAATATTCACCTGGCTGAATCCATTTTCACCTCAGAGTCGGACCGGTTTTCAAAGCTCCTGGGCGGGCAGCATGCCCGCAGGGAGATTCTGACCAAGATCGGATCCTATGAATCTCTTCTGGATCAGCTTTTTCAACGGGAACAACAGGGAGAGTCCGGGATCCATACATCAGACTTTTCCAAAAAAATCGAACTCCAGCTCAGGGACCGGGGCAAGGAGATCCTGACATCGGCCCAGACCATGATGAGCATTGAAAAGCAGGCCCTGGAAAAGACCCTCAGCCGGTCCAGGTACATTCATATGCTCTCCATCCTGGGGCTGCTCATCTTTCTGGCCATCAACACTTCGCTTCTGGTCAAGCGGATTTACAGGACCCTGAACCGGTTTGCCGCCTATGCCAAACGGATCGCCGCCGGGGATTTCAGCCCCATTGTGCCCCAGAGGGATTTTAGGGACGAGTTTACAGATCTGGCCCTGGCCATCAACGATATGATCCGGGAAATAGACGCCAGGGAAGCGGTCCTGATCCAGACCCATAAGCTGAAAGCCGTGGGAACCCTGACCGCCGGGGTGGCCCATGAACTGAACAATCCCCTCAACAATATCATGCTCACCGCCCACATGCTCCTGGAAGACTACGACAATTTATCCAGGGAGGAAGCCGTTGACATGCTCCGGGACGTTGTCGAGGAGACGGACCGGTCCAAGAAAATCATCCGGAATCTCCTTGATTTTGCCAGGGAGAGCAGTTCGACCATGGAATCCCTGAACCTGTCCAACCTGGTAAAGAATACGGTTAAACTTTTGGAAAACCAGCTCCGTTTTTCAGGAATCCTGGTGGATCTCAAGTTTACCGACAACCTGCCCAAGATCCAGGGAGACCGGCAAAAACTGGAACAGGTGTTCGTGAATCTTCTGCTCAACGCAGTGGATGCCTCCCCAAAAGGGGGAAAAATCCAGATTCTGGGAAGGGTCGGGGAAAAGGGAGATACGGTCAAGGTCAGCGTGATCGACTATGGTCACGGCATCCCCAAGCACATTCTGTCTTCCGTGTTTGATCCCTTTTTTACCACCAAAGAGAAGGGCAAGGGAACAGGGCTTGGATTAAGTGTATCCCAGGGAATTATCGCCAGGCACGGAGGAAAGCTCACCGTGACCAGCGAAGAAGGTTCGGGTTCCTGTTTCACCATCACCTTTCCGGTGATTGGGTTTTCATCCACAGAGGCTGTGATTTGATAAAAAAAAAGGCGGCCTTTCAAGGAATCTCCTTGAAAGGCCGCGGTCTCTGCAAACAGGATTACGGATTAATCCAGCAGGAGAAGATCACCCCTGGATTTCCACCGGCATATAGCTTTTCAGGGGGCAGTCTCCGCAGTCACCCTTGGAGTGGATCTGCTGGTAAATGGATTCAAGGGCTGCCCGGGAATCCGGATAGATATTGTCCCGTCCCAGTTTATCGATGAGATGGGTTCTTTCCATCACGGCCATGACCTCTTCCTTTACCCCGCAGAAGGAGATTTCCCTTCCAGAGCTTCTCACCGTATCAATGAGAATGGAAATGGCGTCCTCGCCAGAAGCATCAATATCATTGATCCCCCTGGAGGCGATCAGAATATGTCTCAGATCGGGCTTGTCTGCAATATACTCCAGGACCTTGTCTTCCAGGTAGGTGGCATTGGTAAAGATCAAAGAGCCGTCGAACCGGACCACGGCAATGTGGCGGCATTCCCTGAGTCCCGCTTTTAATGCGTCCTTCAGGCTTTGGTCCTTGGCTCTGGAGAGCAGGGCCACCCGGGGCCTTAAGTGTTTGTAGATAAATAGGGCAAAGGTCAGGCCCACACCGACCATGATGCCTTTATCCAGATGGGGGGCAAAGTAGAGGGTGCAGACAAAGGAGATCACCGAGATGATGCCCTCTGATTTCTTGGCCTTCCAGGCATGGATAAACCCGGATGTGTTAACAAGCCCGATCACGGCCATCATGATGACGGCGGCAAGAACGGCCTGGGGCAGGTGAAAGAGAAGGGGGGTAAAAAAGAGCAGGGTCAGCGCGACCATGATACTGGTGACCACCGAGGAGACTCCGCTCACCGCATTGGCCTGGAGGTTGACGGCGGACCGGGAAAAAGAGCCGGATACGGCATAGCTCTGGCCAAAGGCACCGATAATATTGGCCAGCCCCTGGCCGATGAGTTCCTGGTTGGGATCCAGTTTCTGTCCGGTTTTGGCTGCCATGGATTTGGCAATGGCAATGGCCTCCATAAACCCCAGCAGGGAAATGATCACGGCAAAGGGGAGAAGCTGTAAAAAAGCGGCCAGGTAAGATGTGTTTTCAGGGGCCTTGGGGATGCCGATTTTCAATCCCTTGGGGATCTCGCCCACTATGGCTCCGGCACCGATCATCTTCAGGTTAGCTGTGTCCAGGGTCTTGTTGGAAATCTTGAGCCGCCATTTGCGGCCGTCGGTTTCAAGACCTTCCGGTAATGTGGCATCCGTATAGAAAACAGGGGATTCTCCGGCATCTTTAGGCAGGGAAAAGTGGATCAGTCTCAGGTTTTCGCGCTTGATGTGGGCCGCTCCCTTGAGCTGTTCGATCCTGGCCTGGAGCAGGGCCAGTTCATGCTCAATGTCCAGTTCTTTTATCGATGCAATGTGCACCCCGTGTTCTTTTTCTTCTTTTTTCACGGCGGCAAGATCGTTGTTCAGGTTTGCCCGAAGAGTCCCCAGTTCTTTTATGGCCTTTATGTCCCCATTGAACAGGGAAATGGCCTCCACGATCCTGGCATCCTTGATCCGGTCAACAGGGACAAAGGTGTCGTTGTTGAACCCGGTGAACTTGGATATCAAAATGGTGACGGCCACGGCCACAAGCACATTGGGAATTCTCGGGTTCACCCGCTTGAGAACCACCATGATGGTAATGGCCAGAATGCCTATGGCCAGGGTTGGCAGATGGGTATAGTGCAGGGCGGACTTGCAGACATTGATGATGGTCTGGTAGTGGTGGGGGGCCTTGTCCACATAGACACCGAACAACTTTGAAAACTGGGAAGAGGCAATGACAATGGCGGCCGCATTGGTAAATCCGTTCACCACGGGATGGGAAAGCAGGTTGACCATCAGGCCGAGCCGGAAAACGCCTAAAAAGAGCTGAAAGGTTCCCACGGTAAGGGCCATGATAATGGAGTAGGCGATGAACTGGGAGCTTCCGGCGGTGGCAAGGGGTTCCAGGGAGGCGGCAGACATCAGGGAAACAATCGCCACCGGACCGGTGGCCAGCTGGCGGCTGGATCCGAAAAGGGAGGCCACCATGGGCGGCAGAAATGCCGCATAAAGACCAAAGTATGCGGGAAGGCCGGCCAGCTGGGCATAGGCCATTGACTGAGGGATCAGAACCATGGCCACTGTGATTCCGGCAATCACGTCTGCGCTGAGCTTTTCCTTGTTGTAGTTCGTAAACCACAAAAGGAAAGGAAATAACTTATAGATCATGTTTTTCTCCTAGATTAAAATGGTATGTCTTTTTATGTCTTTGAACAACAGCACCTCGGCCTTGTCCATTAAAATCTAAAAAACGTCAGATGTTTTGCATCTGGCGACTCAGGTTAACCTAATTATATGAGGATATTTTGTTTGTCAACGGGAAGAAAATCTAAAACCCGCTTCTGGAACATTATAAGACATTATGAATCAAGCCGCAAAAAAGACATAGTTTTCAGTGAAAACAGGTTGAAAAGCCCCTCTTATTCATTTGTCCCATGGGGGATATCTTCCCGGCGCCCATCTGTCCTTTTTTTTCTTCATGCTTGAGTGGCAGGCCGACTTGTGAGATAGTCGGGTTCAGCCTTTCCCATGCAAAGGTTTTGAAGAGGCGGAATAGGGACATTATTCGGATACGGGAGGTTTATATATGTTTGCAACCCATACCCGGCAAGGCTATGCCGAGCCGGTCGAGGGAATCAGGATGAAGACCCTGGTCCATGGGGAAAAGAGTCTGCTGGCCCGGTTTGAACTCACCAAGGGGGCCAGCCTGCCGGCCCATTCCCATGCCCAGGAGCAGACCGGTTATCTGGTTTCCGGAAAAATTATTCTCCACATCGGTGATGACTCTTTTGAGGCCGGTCCGGGCGATTCCTGGTGCATTGGCGGGGATGTGGAACACAGGGCCGAGATACTGGAAAACAGTGTGGCCATTGAGGTCTTTTCTCCGGTGAGAAAGGATTATTTGCCGGGGAACTCAAACGCCTGAAACCCATTGACCCTTATGTGGAGAACTTGAAATGCCAGAGTTTCGACCCGTAAAACCCGGGGATACCATCGGGGTGGCCGCTCCTTCGGCCCGGTTTGAATCCGGCCGGTTTGAAAAGGGGGTAGCCCGCCTGGAGAACCTTGGGTTTAAGGTCCATGTACCCGAGGGGGTCTTTGAAAAAAAAAGGTATCTGGCAGGGGAAGACCCCCTTCGGGCCCGTATCCTCAATGATCTGTTCAAAGCTCCGGACATCAAGGGTATTATCGCTGCCCGGGGGGGATTCGGATCCATGAGAATGCTCGAGTATCTGGACTGGAAAAGCATTCAGGCTCATCCCAAGCCGGTTATCGGTTTCTCCGATGTCACGGCCCTGCTGAACAGCCTGATCCAGAGGGCCGGACTTGCCGGGATCCACGGGCCGAATCTGGTTTCCCTGGCAGATGCCTCTTCCCAGACCCTGTCCTCTTTTGTCCGGGCCCTGTCCAATCAACCCCTGGATATTGAACTGGAACAGGGAATCTGTCTGGCGCCGGGCAGGGCAGGGGGGATACTCAAAGGCGGCAACCTGGCCACCCTGGTCCACATGATCGGAACCCCGTATCCGCCTGATTTCAGCGGAGCGGTTTTATTCCTTGAGGACACGGGCGAGCCTGCTTATAAGATCGACAGGATGCTCTCCCAGATGAGGCTGGCCGGCCTTTTTAAAGGGATCCGGGCCCTGGTGGCCGGCTCCTTTGCGGATTGCAGGAATTCCGAGTATATCCCTGAAATTTTTTCAGAGATCTTTGAACCCTGTAATATCCCGGTACTCATGGGACTTAAATCGGGACACGGCCCCTGCAACCTTTCCCTTGTCATGGGCAGAAAGGTGGAGGTTGACGCCTCGGCCCGAACCATCAGGTGGGAGTAAGACAATGAGGTCCAATCCTGTCGGAGATATTATGGAAAACGGAGTCAGGGAATCCGTGTTTCCGGGAGGGGTTATCCTGGTGGCAAGGGGGAAGAAGATCCTCTTTCATGAAGCCTATGGTATGGCCGATCCCAAAGAAAACCGTAGGGTTAGAAAGGATTCGATCTTTGACCTGGCCTCCCTGACAAAGCCCCTGGCCACGGCAGCCCTCATCAATATCCTGGTGAAGCAAGGAAAACTCGGGCTGGAAACAAGACTGGGGGAGGTCATTCTCGAGGCCGGATCCGGCCCCAAAGCAGGGATTACCATTGATATGCTCCTGCGCCACACCTCGGGTCTGCCTCCATACCGGGAGTACTACAGATCCCTGATCCGCACCGGTGCCATGTCCCGTAGGGATCTGCGGAATATGATTTTAAAGGAACCCCTGGAAGGATCTCCCGGAAAACACCAGAATTACAGCGATCTTGGATACATGTTTCTGGCCTGGGTCATTGAAAGGCTTATGGAGTTGAGACTGGACCGGGCCGCAGCCCGGTTCATATATGAGCCCCTGGGCATCCGGGATCTTTTTTTTGTGGAACTCAAGGCCCGGGAAGGGGATGGGTTTGATAAACTACCGGTGAAGGAATCCGGTAATAAGCTTCGCATGGTATCCACCCAGTCCTGCCCCTGGCGGGGGAAAATCCTTACCGGTGAGGTGGATGACGACAATGCCTGGGCCGTGGGCGGAATCGAGGGACATGCCGGTCTTTTCGGGGATGCCCCGGCCATCCATGCCTTCTGCTGTGAGGTCCTGGACGGCTTGCACCACCGGTCATGCAAGGTCCTGAGTCCCGGGGTGCTGGCCTCTTTTGTAAAAAAATACAGGGGCCAGGACATGGTGGCCGGATTTGACAGTCCGTCACCGTCCCGGTCCTCTGCGGGCAGGTTTTTCTCCAGGGCCTCGGTGGGTCACCTGGGGTTTACCGGGACCTCTTTCTGGATCGATCCTGAGTCGGATTTTATCGTGATCCTCCTCACCAACCGGACCTATCCGTCCAGGGCCAATGAGGAGATCAAGAAGTTCCGCCCGAAAATTCATGATGCCGCGGCTTTGTTTTTTTTATAAAACTGATGCGACCCATCTTTTGTTCTTGTAAAAAAGATGCAATTTTGTTAGCAAATATCTTTTAGCAACCTTTTAAAAACGGACCAACCAACACACTATTTCTTGAAAGAGGTAAAATGAACTTTATAACAGACTCTTTACTCGGGGCTTTTTCCAATGACCTGGCCATTGATCTGGGTACGGCCAATACGCTTGTTTACGTTAAGGGAAAGGGGATTGTACTGAGCGAGCCCTCGGTTGTGGCCGTGAGAACGGACAAGCGGTCAAAGAACAAGGTCCTGGCAGTGGGTCTTGAAGCCAAGCGCATGCTTGGAAGGACTCCCGGGAACATAGTGGCCATAAGACCCATGAGAGACGGTGTGATTGCGGATTTTGAAGTGACCGAAGCCATGCTCAAGCACTTTATCCGGAAGGTTCATAACAATAGGAAAACTTTGGTCCGTCCCAGGATCATCATTGCCGTGCCTTCGGGCATCACCCAGGTTGAAAAACGGGCGGTCAGGGAATCTGCCGAATCAGCAGGGGCCAGGGAGGTCTTTCTCATTGAAGAACCCATGGCTGCCGCAATCGGAGCCGGCCTTCCCATTACCGAACCCACCTGCAACATGGTAGTGGATATCGGAGGGGGTACCACGGAAGTGGCCGTGATTTCCCTGGCCGGTGTGGTCTACACCCGTTCCCTTCGGGTGGCCGGGGACAAGATGGACTCTTCCATCAGCCAGCATATTAAACGCAAGTATAATTTACTCATCGGAGAACGCACAGCAGAGATCATCAAAACCACCATCGGAAACGCCTATCCGGATATGGAAAACCTTGAGACCATTGAAGTCAAGGGAAGGGATCTTGTCTCGGGTATTCCCAAGATCCTGGCCATTGATTCCGAAGAGGTGCGGGTGGCCATATCCGAACAGATCGATGCCATTGTCGAGACCGTGCGCATTGCCCTGGAACAGACCCCGCCGGAACTGGCCGCCGACATTGTCGATTCCGGGATTGTTCTCACCGGAGGCGGGGCATTGTTGAAAAATCTTGACAAGCTTCTCCGGGAGAAAAGCGGTCTTCCCATTGTGGTCACGGAGGACCCCCTGTCAACGGTGGCCCTTGGGTGCGGCAAGGCGCTGGACTGCATTGATATCCTTAGAGAAGTGGTCATAAGCTGATCGAATGTTTTCACGGAAAATGTTTATCTTTATCGGCCTGGCAGTTTTTCTTGCCGTCAACCTGACGGTGATTACCCTGACAAGCCGCCAGACCGTGCCTGCCACGGGTCTGGAAAGATTTGCCATTACCCTGACTTCCCCCTTTCAATTTTTGTTTACCCGCACCGTGGGAATTGCCGAGTCCCTGTGGCAGACCTACTTCATGTCGGTCCATGCAGTGGAGGAAAATAAAGACCTCAGGTTAAAACTCTCCCGGACCATGGAAATCCAGAACCGGAATGAAGAACTGGAACTTGAAAATTCCAGATTGAAAAAACTGGTCAATTTTACCCGGTCGGTTTCAGACACCTATGTGGCGGCCCAGGTCATTGCCAGGGACCCCTCTCCCTGGTTTAAAACCATCATGATCGACAAGGGCGGGAATGACGGACTGGAAAAAGGAGCCCCTGTCCTGGTTTCCGAAGGGATCGTGGGGCAGATCACCAAGGTGGCGGACAGCTTTTCCAGGGTCTTGCTCATCATTGACCGGAACTCGGCAGTGGATGCCCTGGTTCAGAATACCCGGGTTCGGGGGATGGTAAAGGGAAGCAACAAAGACACCTGCACCTTTGTCTACGCCCTGAGAAAAGATGTGGTCAAACCCGGTGAGATGATTGTTTCATCCGGGCTGGATCAGGTCTTTCCCAAGGGCTTGAAAATAGGCCGCATACTCGACGTAAAAAAGGAACACTCCCAGCTTTTCCAGGATATCACCATTGAGACCAGTGTTGATTTTGACAAACTGGAAGAGGTGCTTGTGTTAAAAAATGGAGACTGACCCCCTTGGCAGATTTCAAGGGCTTTTGCATGTACAATGAACGGAACATCCTTGAATGAACCTTGCTTTTTTCATCATATCGGCTCTTTTTTTTATCATCGTTCAGACCATTGTCCTGCCTTCGTTTCCATGGTTTTCCCACTGCTTTGATCTGGTCACCGTCAATATCATATTTTTAAGCCTGCTCTATTCCCATTACGGGGTCCTGGCCGCCGTTATCCTGATGGGCCTGATCATGGACAGTATTTCAGGATGTGCCTTTTTCTACCATGTCTTTTCCTATGCCTGGATTTATCTGGTCATCCAGTTGCTCAAACAATTTGTCTTCCAGAAAAGTGTGGTCTTTATTCTGGTGATCAGTATGGTTTCCGTCATCATCCAGCAGGCCCTGATTTTTTTTTCCATATTCATCATCCAGGGCAGGGCCTCCCAGACCGACTTTTCCATGCTGCTCAACCAGATCATATGGGCCCTGATCGTCATTCCGCCCAGCCTCTGGCTCCTCAACCTATCCAGGAGTCAATGGCATATTGCGGGCCATACCCTTAAAAAGAACATCATACGGAAATACAGGGATTAATTTGGGCAGTTTAACCAAAAATCAGGACAGGGACTGGCTCAAACAGAGACTCATGGGAGTGAGCCTTTTCATTCTCATGATTTTTGTCCTTTTGTTTTTGAGATTGATTTACCTTCAGCTCATCAAGGGAGAGGAGTTTCGGCGTCTGTCTGAAACCAATTGTATCCGGCTCAAGAGCATTAAATCCTCCAGGGGGCTGATCTATGACAGGAATATGAAACTGCTGGTGGACAACCGCCCGGCCTTTGATCTGAATATCGTTCTGGAGGATGCCCGTCCATTGGAGGAAACGGTCCAAAAGCTTTCCTCCCTGATCCGGGTTCCCTTTGAGGATTTGATGGAAAATATCTCCAAGGCGGGAAGGTCGGCCTTTTACAAACCCATCACCCTGGAAAAAGACGTTTCAAGGGATCAGCTGGCCATTGTAGAGGCCCATAAGTTTGATTTGCCCGGCATCCAGATCGATATTGAGCCCACCCGTCATTATATCTACCCCAAAACCGCCTCCCATCTTCTCGGTTATCTGGGACAGATCAACCGGGAAGAACTCGATTCCGGGAAATACCCCAACGTGAAAGCCCAGGATGCCATTGGCCGGTACGGGATTGAAAAGAGCTTTGAATTCTTTCTCCAGGGAAGGAGGGGAGGGCGCCAGGTGGAGGTGGACGTCAACGGCAGGGTGATCAAGGAACTCGAACGGGTGGAGCCTGTTTCGGGAAACGACCTTTACCTCTCCCTGGATCTGGAACTTCAGCAGACGGCCGAAAAACTGCTTGAGGGCCAGCAGGGATCCGTGGTTGCCCTTGATCCTACCAACGGGGACGTGCTGGTCATGGCCAGTGCCCCGGGGTTTGACCAGAATGATTTTATCGGGGGGATCTCCACAAAGAAATGGAGGGCCCTCATGGATGACCCGGGCCGGCCCATGAACAACAAGGCCATCCAGGCCGAGTATCCCCCGGCATCGACCTATAAGATTCTCACCACCCTGGCCGCCCTGGAAGAAAAGGTGATTGATCCGCACACCACCACGTTCTGTCCGGGATTTTACCGGTTCGGCAACCGGCGTTACAATTGCTGGAGCAAATACGGTCATGGCGATTTGTCTGTGGTGGATGCCCTGACCCAATCCTGCGATGTCTTTTATTACCAGGCCGGGGAAAAGCTGGGGGTGGACAAACTGGCCCAGTACGCCAGGGGATGCGGACTCGGCCAGCGGACCGGAGTCGATCTCGACCATGAAAGGTCCGGCCTGATTCCCACGGCTGCCTGGAAAAAGAAACGGTTCAAAGAACCCTGGCAGGCCGGAGAAACCCTATCCATCAGCATCGGCCAGGGGTTTAACCTGGTGACCCCGATGCAGATGGCCGTATTCATCGCAGCCGTGGGAAACCGCGGGACCCTTTACAAACCCAGGGTTGTAAAATCCATTATGGACACCAAGGGCAATGTGATCAAGAAAATAGAGCCCGAGATCATCGGAGGCCTGCCCGCCGGCGAGGACACTCTGGATCTGGTGAGAAAAGGGCTTTATCAGGTTGTCCAGGGAAACCGGGGTACGGCAAGGGGCATCCGGATAAAGGGAGTGGATATCTCGGGAAAAACCGGTACTGCCCAGGTCTTCTCCAGAAAAAAGGGGGAGAAATTCGACAATGAAAGCCTTGGCCGGGAGTTGCAGGACCATGCCTGGTTTGTCTGCTATGCCCCTTCCGAAGATCCGAAGATTGCCATTTCCGTGATCATTGAGCACGGGGAGCATGGGTCCAGCACGGCTGCACCTGTTGCCGGGGCATTGATCCGGCAGTACCTGGGAGTTGACGGGTCCGGGGGAGACGAAAAAATAAAGGAGGATATTCCTGAATAACTCCGGTTTTTTATACCGGGCGTTTTAACGGGACAGACCTATGTTTGACAGGCGGCTGATAGAAAATTTCGATTGGGGATTCCTGGTGGTGGTTCTGCTCATAGGAGGAGCCGGCCTGGTCATTCTCTACTCTGCAGTGACCGCAGGGTATGGGGAGAGCGGCATTCATTATCTGTTCAAGAAACAGGTGATCTGGATGGGGGCCGGGTTTCTGGTGATGCTGAGCATCCTGGTGATCGATTTCAGGCAGTTTGACAAACTAAATTCTCTGATCTACGGACTCTGCGTGGCCATGCTCATCGCTGTTCAGGTTTTCGGTCACACGGGCGGCGGTTCCCAACGCTGGCTTGTGCTGGGCGCCATCCGGGTCCAGCCCTCGGAACTCATGAAAATCGCCCTGATTATCAGCCTGGCGTCCCTCTACTCCAATATTGTCTCCCAGGAGGGGCTGGGATTTAGAAATCTTGTAAAGCCGGCGGTGATATGTCTGATTCCCTTCTGTCTCATCGTTATCCAGCCGGATCTGGGAACCGGGCTTCTTCTTCTGCTCATCGCCGGGTCCATCACCCTGTTCATTAAAGTTGAAAAACGGGTGTTTTTTACCTTTCTGGGGCTGGGTCTGCTCATCGTTCCCCTGGTCTGGTTTGTGGGGCTCAAGGACTATCAGAAAATGAGGATCATGACCTTTCTCGATCCGGACCGGGACCCCCTGGGTGCCGGTTACCACATTATCCAGTCAAAGATTGCCATTGGTTCGGGCATGATCACGGGCAAGGGGTTCCTGCAGGGGACACAGAACGCCCTTTCCTTTCTTCCGGAGCAGCACACGGATTTTATTCTTTCGGTCCTTGCCGAAGAGTGGGGTCTCATGGGATGCAGCGTGCTCTTGATCCTCTACTTTATCCTTCTTTTCTGGGGACTCAATATCGCCTATACCTGCCGTTCCATGTTCGGGTCGATTCTCGCCTTTGGGGTGACCATCATGATTTTCTGGCAGATTTTCATCAATATCGGAATGGTCATGGGGCTCATGCCCGTGGTGGGAGTTCCCCTGCCTCTGGTGTCCTACGGGGGATCCTCGGTGATTACGAATATGGCGGGATTCGGCATCCTTTTAAATATCAGCATGCGCAAATTTTCAGGCTAGTAAAGGGGCGATATCATCCGGATAAACAGGCCGTCGCAAAGGGCTTGTCAGGGGCCCAAAGTTTTTATTATTCCGTGTTGACAAATTATTACCCTAGTGGTACTCAAGTCACGATTTATGCTGAATTTAAGGCTGTTTTGGCGAAAAACAGCCGGTAAGATATAAGTAGTTGATTTTTTTATAATTATTAACTGGCGGAGGGAATTTTATGATAACTGTTATCCCTGATATATCCTTATTATATCAGATGATTAATTTCCTTATCCTCCTCTTTGTCCTGAACCTGGTTCTGTACAGACCCATCCGTAATGTTCTTCTGGAAAGAAAAGCAAAAGTGGAAGACCTTGAAAATGGTGTAGACAAGGCTTCTTCTGATCTGTCTTCCCAGAAGGAATCGTACAAAGACGGTCTGAAACAGGCCAGGACCCAGGGCCTAAAAGAGAAGGATGCCTTCATTGAAGAGGCATCCCAGGAGGAAAAGGAGATAATCGAGCAGATCAACAAGAAAGCTCAGGCCAATCTTGCACAGATCAAGGAACAGGTTGCAGGAGAGACCGAGCAGGCCCGAAAAGCCCTGGAGGGTGAGGTTGAGGCGTTTGCCAAGGCCATCGGCGAAAAGATCTTGGGGAGGGCCTGCTGATGAAAAATTTTAATCCCAAAAGGCAATGTTTGAAGATTGCAGGTATTGCGGCGGCTCTTGTGGCCGGTATCTGCTCCCTTGTCTGGGCATCTACGGAAGGCGGTCATGGCGGAGTTCATAACAGCTGGCTGACCGTTGATACCTGGAAAGTGTTGAATTTCGGCATTCTTGCCGTAGCCTTGTTCGTTATCGGTAAAAAGCCTGTTAAAGAGTTCTTCTCATCCCGTGCCAAGAGCATCGAGGATGAGCTGAACGAACTGGAACAGAAAAAAGCCGAGGCTGTAAAAGAACTGGCTGAGTACCAGGCCAAGTTCAGGAATCTGGACCAGGAATCCAAGCAGATTGTTGAAGATTATATTCAACAGGGCCAGGATGCCAAGAAAAGAATCCTGGCCGAAGCCGAAGCTCAGGCGGCAAAACTGGAAGATATGGCCAAACGGAATATCGAACAGGAGTTCAAGGCTGCCCGGACTCAGCTCCAACAGGAAATTGCTGAAAAGGCCATGGAAAAGGCTGAAGAAATCATTAAAGGATCCATCTCGTCTGAAGATCAGGATAAACTTGTTGACGATTATTTGAAAAAGGTGGTGGCATAATGAAAAATTTAGCAGTTTCAAGGCGTTATGCCAAGGCATTGATTCTTATCGGCCAGGAGGACGGCCAGGCGGAACAATACAACGAAGAACTGAAATCCCTGGTCGGTCTTTTTGATACCCAGGAAGGGTTTGAAAAGGCATTGATCAATCCCCTGTTTAACAAAAACGACAGAAAAAAGGTGCTTGAAGCGGTTTTGGCCGCCATTGACCCCTCTGCCGTGATGAAGTCATTTATGATTCTCTTGTTTGACAAGGGCAGAATCGGTTTTTTAAGGGAAATCGCCTCGTATTACAATGATCTGGCCGACGAACTCAAGGGAGTGGTCAAGGCCAGTATCGTCTCTGCAACCGAACTCTCGTCGGAGGCAGTGGAAAAAATCAAAGGCGCCCTGTCTAAAAAGACCGGTAAAACTATTGTTCTGAATGTTGAGCAGGATCCAAGCCTTATCGGCGGTGTAGTTACAAAAATTGGCGATCTTGTTCTGGATGGCAGCGTGAAAACTCAGCTGATCAATATGAGGGAAACTTTAAATAAAGGTGAGAGTGTCTAATGGAAATTAAAGCAGAAGAAATAAGCCAGATAATAAAAGATCAGATCAAAGGATTTGATGCCGAGGTTGATCTGAGTGAGACAGGTGTCGTTCTTTCTGCGGGTGATGGTATTGCCCGTGTATATGGTCTGGAAAAGGTCAAGGCAATGGAGCTGGTCGAGTTTCCCGGTGGAATCCTGGGCCTTGCCCTGAACCTTGAAGCAGACAACGTGGGTGTGGCCATCCTGGGAGATGACAAGGTCATCAAGGAAGGCGATGTGGTAAAAAGAACCGACCGTATTGCATCCGTTCCCGTGGGCGAGGCCCTTCTGGGACGAGTCGTCACCACCACGGGCGAGCCTGTTGACGGTAAGGGACCCATTAATTCCGATATCTACATGAACATGGAGCTGGTTGCTCCGGGTGTTATTGCCAGAAAGTCCGTACATGAACCCTGCTACACCGGTGCCAAGGCAGTCGACGGAATGACACCGGTTGGCCGCGGTCAGCGTGAGCTCATCATCGGTGACCGTCAGATCGGGAAGACTGCCGTGGCCGTTGATGCCATCCTTGCCCAGAAAGAAACGGACATGAAGTGCATCTACGTGGCCTGCGGTCAGAAAAAATCTACTGTTGCCCAGGTTGTTGCTGCCCTTGAAGAGCATGGTGCCATGGAATACACCACAGTTGTTGTGGCTTCCGCGTCTGAATCTGCTGCCATGCAGTACCTGGCTCCCTACGCCGGCTGCGCCATGGCTGAGTACTTCAGGGATAAAGGTGAGCATTCCCTGATCATCTACGACGATCTTTCAAAACAGGCGGTTGCCTATCGTCAGGTGTCATTGCTGCTGAGACGTCCGCCGGGACGTGAGGCCTTTCCCGGTGATATTTTCTACAACCATTCCCGTCTGCTTGAGAGATCTGCAAAACTGAGTGATGAGAAAGGTGCCGGTTCAATGACTGCCCTTCCCATTATTGAAACCCAGGAAGGGGACGTATCTGCATTTATCCCGACCAACGTTATCTCCATTACCGACGGTCAGATTTTTCTGGACAAAGACCTTTTCTTCGCCGGTATCCGGCCGGCCATTGATGTTGGGCTTTCCGTATCCAGGGTTGGCGGCGCCGCCCAGGTAAAGGCCATGAAACAGGTGGCGGGTACCCTTCGTCTGGATCTGGCCCAGTTCCGGGAACTGGAAGCCTTTGCCGCATTCGGTTCCGATCTTGATGCTGCCACCCAGAAACAGCTGACCCGTGGAGAGAGACTGGTTGAACTGCTCAAACAGCCTCAGTTTAAACCCCTGCCCATGGAAAAAATGGTAACAGCCCTTTATGCCGGCACCAAAGGGTATATTGATAAATATCCCAGAGAAGCGGTTGCCAAGTATGAAGAAGGTCTGTATGTCTTTGTTGAAAACAGATTTCCTGAAGTGTTCTCCGGTTTGAAAGAAAAACAGGAGATCACCGCAGACATCGAAGCCAAACTCAAAGAGTGCCTGGAAGCCTATGACGAAGAGTTCAAGGAGACCGTTTAAGGGTCTTTGGGAATTGTCGTGAAAATTAATATAAATAATAGGCTTGAAAGGTAGATCATATGGCTACATTAAAAGAAGTACAATCGAAAATAGTCAGTGTAAAAAAGACTAAACAGATTACCTCTGCCATGAAAATGGTCGCCACTTCAAGATTGCGCGGTGCACAGAACTCAATGGAGCAGTTTAAGCCCTATGCCTCTAAATTTTCAGAGGTTCTGGGCAGTATTGCCGGCAAATCCGGCGGTGATGCAAGCCCCCTGCTGGTTCCCCGCGAAGAAGTTAAAAAGGTGGCCCTGATTCTCTGTACATCGGACAGAGGTCTTTGTGGCGGTTTTAACAATAATCTGATTGATAAAGCTGAAAAATTTGTTAACTCCGAGCTTGAGGGTAAGGATGTTTCTTTTTACTGTTTTGGTAAAAAGGGTAGAGACTGGGCAAAGAAAGGTCCTGTCCCCATTGATGAGCAATACATCGGTGTGGTGGGCGGATCTGTTGAGTTCTCAGTGGCATCCACCTCCGGGCAAAAACTGATTGACAGTTTCCTTGAAGGAGCTGTTGATGAAGTATATCTGATTTATTCCGAGTTCCAAAGCATGGCACGCCAGGTGGCGACTCTCAAACAGATTCTTCCCATTCCCTCCCTTGACGAGATGGTGGAAGAAAAAGAAGTGGTCCAGGACGATGCGTTTCTTCCGGAACACATTTGTGAGCCTTCTTCTGAAGCGCTTTTGAGTGAAATGCTGCCAAAGAATATTTTTATTCAGATATATGATGCGCTGCTTCAGACCAGCACCAGCGAGCATGCCGCCCGTATGCGGGCCATGGAAAATGCAACCAAGGCATGCGAAGACATGGTGGATGAGCTCCAGACCATATTCAATAAAACAAGACAGGCCGGTATTACAGCCGATCTGATGGATATTGTCGGCGGTGCAGAGGCACTTAAGGGATAAATTAGGTTACTTTAATAGATAAAACAGCTTTTAAGGAGAAAAAAATGGCTGAAAATATAGGAAAAATAGCACAGGTCCTCGGTGCTGTCATTGATGTTGAGTTTGAGCCCGGAAACCTTCCTCCGGTCTTAACCGCCCTGACCGTAACTAACCCCACCATCGGTGACGAGGAAGATAACCTTGTCGTTGAGGTTGCCCAGCATCTGGGTGACAATGTGGTTCGCTGCATTGGTATGGATGTCACCGATGGTCTTCAGAGAGGAATGCCCGTAAAGGATACAGGTTCCCCCATCATGATGCCTGTTGGCGAAGCATCTCTTGGCCGGGTCCTCAATGTTGTGGGCAAACCTGTTGACGGTCTGGGTGAGATTTCCCAGGAAAATATGCTGCCCATTCACAGGCATGCACCCAAGTTTACCGAGCAGGATACAACGGTTAAGGTTCTTGAAACCGGTGTAAAGGTTATCGATCTTCTGGTTCCCTTCCCCCGGGGTGGTAAAATGGGGATGTTCGGTGGTGCCGGTGTGGGTAAAACCGTTATCATGATGGAAATGGTTCACAACATCGCCATGCAGCACGGTGGTATTTCTGTTTTCGGCGGCGTAGGTGAGAGAACCCGTGAGGGGAATGACCTGTACCATGAGATGAAAGACTCCGGCGTTCTTCCCAAATGCGCCCTGGTATACGGCCAGATGACTGAACCTCCCGGAGCCCGTGCACGGGTTGCCCTGTCTGCCCTGACCTGTGCCGAGTATTTCCGTGATGTGGAAGGCCAGGATGTGCTTCTCTTTGTGGATAATATCTTCCGTTTCACCCAGGCCGGTGCAGAAGTTTCCGCCACCCTGGGTCGTATGCCTTCTGCTGTTGGGTATCAGCCCACTCTGGCCGTTGACATGGGTGAGCTTCAGGAACGGATCACATCAACGGATAAAGGGTCCATTACAGCGGTTCAGTGCGTTTACGTACCTGCCGATGACTTGACCGACCCTGCCCCTGCCACGACCTTTGCCCATCTTGACGGAACCGTTGTTCTGTCCCGTCAGATTGCAGAGCTGGGTATCTACCCTGCTGTGGACCCCCTTGACTCCACCTCCAGGATCCTGGATGCAGCCTACATCGGTGAAGAGCACTACGGGGTTGCCCGGGTGGTTCAGCAGACCCTGCAAAAATATAAAGAGCTTCAGGACATCATCGCCATCCTGGGTATGGATGAGCTGTCTGACGAAGATAAGATCACGGTTCAGCGCGCCAGGAAACTGCAGAAGTTCCTGTCCCAGCCTTTCCATGTTGCAGAGACTTTTACCGGCATGCCGGGTAAATTTGTAAAGGTTGAGGATACGGTAAGATCATTCAAGGAGATCATCGACGGCAAACATGACGATCTTCCTGAGAATGCTTTTTATATGGTCGGTTCAATTGAAGAGGCCATTGAAAAGGCTAAATCCGCTTAATTAATTCGGAGGAATATTATGGCCGAGAAACTGATTCTTGAGGTCGTAACCCCTCAGAAAGCAGTGGTGAGTGAAGAGGCTCAGATTGTTGTGGCGCCAGGTTCGGAAGGTGAATTTGGAGTTCTCAAGGGGCATACGACCTTCCTGACTTCTCTGAACATAGGGACCATGCGATATGAAGATGCCAGTGGAAAAGAGAGGTATCTTTTTGTCAACGGAGGGTTTGCCGAGGTGCTGCCGGATAAGGTGACCATTTTGGCTGAATCTGCTGAAAGACGGAAAGATATCGACCTTGACCGGGCAGAAGAGGCCAGGCAACGGGCTGAAAAACGGCTGGCAGATCAGTCTGAGAAAGTCGATATTGCCCGGGCCGAGGCTGCCTTGAGAAGAGCCGTACATCGGATATCAATCAAAAACATATAGAAGCATGAGCAGAATGGGGTAACCTCTGTTTTGATTCTGTAGCCTTAAAAGGGAATGCTTTCCCAATCAAAGCATTCCCTTTTTTTGTTTTCCCAATCAATAGGACACAATTTATGAGCCATGAACAATATGAATACCTATAATAAGTTGGCAGTGATTGTTCTCGCAGCAGGCAAGGGAACCCGGATGAAGTCGGACCTGGCCAAGGTGCTTCACAAGGTGGCCGGCAAAAGCATGGTGAATCATGTGATTGGGTGCGCCCGGAAACTTGCCCCGGAGCATATCCACGTGGTGGTGGGACACCAGGCCGGCAAGGTGAAAGAGGATATCGAAAAATATTTTAAGGTGGGCTTTTCCCTTCAAAAAGAGCTGAAAGGAACCGGAGATGCGGTGAGATCCGCTCTTCCCGACCTGGCCGATCCCATTGAAGACGTCCTGGTTTTGTGCGGGGATGTCCCTTTGATACAGGAAGACACCCTGGGCCGTCTGGTCAAAGACCATATTCGGGAGAGGGCCCGGGTCACCGTGCTGGCCGTTGATGTGGAAAACCCGTTGGGATACGGACGCATCGTCCTGGATGAACAGAAGAATATGGTCTGTATCCGGGAAGAGGCAGACGCAAATGAAGATGAAAAAGAGATCAAAAAGGTAAACACCGGGATCTATTGTTTTAACAGGGCCTTTCTTGTGTCGGCCATTGATCAAATCAAACCGGACAACAATCAGGCGGAATATTACCTCACCGATCTGGTTGAAATTGCCCGGAGCCAGGGAGATAAAATTCATGTGGTTTCCATGGATGATCCGCGCCAGGTCATCGGCGTGAATACCCTGGATGAGCTGACCACAGCCGGGGCCCTGATTCTCCAGCTTGAAAATGAATTATCTTGACTTTGAGCAAGATTCTGAACTATACTGAATACCGACTAAAGGCTTTGTGGGACTATGAAATTGGATAATGAACTCATTAAAAACAGGTTTGATGACATTGGGCTTAAAGTCGATGCGATGATTGATCTTTGCCAAAGGCTTCAGGAGGAGAAAACCCAGATGCTTTCAAGGATAAAAGAACTTGAGGCAGAGTTAAAGGAGAGGCAGGAAACAGAAATACAAATCTCTGAGCAGGACGCCTTGATTCAATCAAAGATTGACGGACTTTTGACAAAACTGGATGATTTTGGAAATGAACAGCCCTCTGATCGTTCACTCAACCTGGGGCCCTAAAAAGTAGAGCAAAGGAATTTCATTGGATGAAATTGTTAAAATTGATCTTTTCGGTGAGGAGTTCAGATTCAAACCCGATGAGAAGGTAAAGAATCCGGACAGGGTTGCACAAGATTTAGAGGCGTATATAGACCAAGCCCAGGACCTGGTAAAGAACAAATCAGGTGCCAGAAACAAGCTGATCATCCTTCTTCTGGCCGCCATGAACCTGTCCCGGGATTACCACGAATTGAAACTGCAACATACCCAGCTTGAGAAAGATGTGGAAAAAAAGATTTCATCACTGATATATAAAATTGAAAAAGGACTTGATAAACAAAAACCTTAAAAACCCCTGCAATGTGCGTGATTGTACGACAGACTTTGTCCCAACGCATTGTAAAAAGGGAGTCCACCCTTATGCTGGTGTGCAGGTTCCTGACTGCAAGGAAAAGCCTAAAGGCATAATTGGACGCCCACCTTTTGGACCAACGGTTCAAAGCCTATTAAAGCAACACGGCAGCCTGTGGGGGTAATTGTCCTTCCAATATTTTTATTGCCCTGCCTTAAGAATCATTATCCCATTCCATATTTTCATGAAGTGATGCCGAATACCTGTATTGGCGGCATTGCCATAACAATCTTAGGAGATCTTTAATGGAATATATAGTAATCCTTTCTTTGATCATAGCGGTGTTGCTGGGGTTGGGTGTGGCTGGTATCTTAATATTAAAGAAAAAGGTCAGCCGGGAAAATCTCAACCTTGAAGAAGAACAGAGCAGGCTCATTGAAGAGGCAAAAAGAAAAGCGGAAACACTTTTAAAGGAAGCAAAACTGGAAGCCAAATCCAGGCTCCTGGAAATGAAAAGTGATTTTGATACTGAAACGGAAGAGACCCGTGCCGAACTCAAGACCGAGGCCCGCCGGCTTTCGAAAAAGAGCGAAAAATTAGATGTATTGGAGGATCAGTTTTCCAAGCGGGAGGCTGAGCTCCAGAAAAAAGAAAAAGAGACCGGCCGGAAGTTCGATACTGCCACCAGAAAAGAAAAAGAGTACTCAGTCCTTTTGGAGGAGACCAAAAAAGAACTTGAGAAAGTGTCCGGTCTTACCCTGGAAGAGGCAAAGGCCCTGCTGCTCAAGGCCATGGAAGAGGAGGCCAAGCATGAAGGTGCCAAGCTGATCAAGAAGATCACCTCCGAGGCAAAGGAAAAGGCAGACAAGGAAGCCAAGAAGATCATATCCACGTCCATCCAGCGCTATGCCGGTGAGTATGTGGCCGAAAGAACCGTTTCCGTGGTCCATCTGCCCGGCGATGAGATGAAGGGCAGGATCATCGGCAGGGAAGGGCGCAACATCCGGGCCCTTGAGGCTGCCACAGGCATTGATCTTATTATCGATGACACACCCGAGGCCGTGATCCTCTCCGGGTTCAACCCGGTCCGGAGGGAGGTGGCCAGACTCTCCCTTGAGAAGTTGATTTCAGACGGCAGGATCCATCCTGCCAGGATTGAAGATGTGGTGGAAAGGGCTGCCGAAGAGGTGGATCAGACCATTAAAGAGTCCGGGGAACAGGCTGCTTTTGACCTGGGTGTCCACGGAATCGATCCCGAGTTGATCAAGGTGATCGGCAAGTTGAAGTTCAGGACCTCCTATGCCCAGAACGTTCTCCAGCATTCGGTTGAGGTGGCTTTTTTGTCCGGCGTAATTGCCGCGGAACTGGGCCTTGACGTCAAACTCTCCAAGCGGATGGGGCTGCTCCACGATATCGGCAAGGCTGTTGACCATGAGGTGGACGGTGCCCATGCCATTATCGGGGCCAAGCTGGCCAAAAAATACGGGGAGTCCGAAGCCGTAGTCAATGCCATTGCCGCCCATCATGAAGACAGAATGCCGGAATCGGTTTACGATTTCATTGTCCAGGCGGCCGACGCCCTGTCCGGGGCCCGGCCCGGTGCCAGAAAAGAGAGTCTTGAAAATTATGTCAAGCGTCTTGAAGATCTGGAAAATATAGCCAATGCATTTGACGGGGTTATCAATACCTATGCCATCCAGGCCGGTCGTGAGATACGGGTGATCACGGAAAGCGAAAAGATCAGCGATGAAGATGCCGTGCTTCTTTCCAGGGATATTGCCCGGCAGATCGAAGAGAATTTAACCTTTCCGGGACAGGTAAAGGTGGTGGTGATCCGGGAGACCCGGGCGGTGGAGTACACCAAGAAATAAAAAAACATTTCCAAAGGATCAGCTAACATGAGCGTGTTGGACATATTAAAAGACCGCGGGTTTATCGACGCAACCACCCATACCCAGGAATTGGAAGAATACCTGGCCAACAACCGGGCCACCTGTTATATCGGGTTTGACCCGACCGCCTCAAGTCTTCATGTGGGAAGCCTGGTCTGCATCATGGCTCTGGCCCATATGCAGAGAAACGGGCACAGACCTGTGGGGCTTGTGGGGGGAGGAACCGGTCTGATCGGAGATCCTTCCGGGAAAACCGAGCTGCGTAAGGTCCTGACCCAGGAAGAGATCAATGAGAACAAGGCCGGGATCCGGAAACAATTGGAACGGTTCATTGATTTCTCCGAAGACCGGGCCCTGATGATCGATAATGCAGAGTGGTTGACCCAACTGGAATATATTCCTTTTTTACGGGATATCGGCCGCCATTTTTCCGTCAACCGGATGGTTAAAGCGGAGAGCTACAAGGCCAGGATGGATTCCGAAGACGGCCTGACCTTTATCGAGTTCAACTACATGCTTCTCCAGGCCTATGACTTTATGGTTTTGGCAAAGGAAAAGGACTGTCTCCTTCAGATGGGGGGCAGTGACCAGTGGGGCAATATCGTGGCAGGGATTGATCTGATCCGCCGGACCCTTGGAAAGCAGGCCTTCGGCATCACCTTTCCCCTGATCACCACGGCCAGTGGAATTAAAATGGGAAAAACCCATAAGGGAGCGGTCTGGCTGGATCCAAACCGATTTTCTCCCTATGATTATTACCAGTTCTGGGTCAATGCCGATGATGCGGATGTGGTCCGCTTTCTTAAGCTGTTCACCTTTCTTGATTTGCCGGAAATTGAAGCCGTGGACAAGCTCCAGGGAGCCGACCTGAACAAGGCCAAGGTGGTCCTGGCCTATGAGGCCACCGGGATCGCCCATGGCCGGGATGAGGCCGTCAAAGCCTTAAAGGCGTCCGTGGCCATGTTCGGCAGCATTGAAATCCCGGAAGAGCTTCTTCCGGGCAGTTCAATCCCCAGGGGAATCCATTCTGCAGAGGACGCAGACTCCGTACCCTCTTCCAGCCTCATCCACGGGGATGTGGTGGATACGCTTCCCGTGGTGGATCTTTTTGTCCAGACCCAACTCTGCAAATCCAAATCCGATGCAAGGCGTCTGATCCAGCAGGGCGGGGCCTATATCAACGGAGACCGGGTGGCCGAATCGGGTCAGCTCATCCGGGAAAATGATGTCAGGGATGATGAAATCCTGATCCGGGCGGGCAAGAAAAAATACCATAAAATTATTTTGGCATGATGGTAAATATCAATTGACAACCATTTCTAATGCCTGTATATTATCTTGGTTTTTTGGTCACGGAAAATTGTGACCTCAGGTTTGATCTTTGAAAATTGGTCAGTGAAGAAGTTTTGAAGCGGGTCTTGAAAAGACCTTAAAGTTTTAGTTAAAGGATTATAACTGGAGAGTTTGATCCTGGCTCAGAATGAACGCTGGCGGCGTGCTTAACACATGCAAGTCGAACGAGAAAGGGATTGCTTGCAATCCTGAGTAGAGTGGCGCACGGGTGAGTAACACGTAGATAATCTACCCACAAGCCCGGAATAACTATTCGAAAGGATAGCTAATACCGGATGAAGTTTGTTTACACAAGTAGACAAATGAAAGATTGCCTCTTCCTGAAAGCAATTGTTTGTGGATGAGTTTGCGGACCATTAGCTTGTTGGTGGGGTAAAGGCCCACCAAGGCTGCGATGGTTAGCTGGTCTGAGAGGATGATCAGTCACACTGGAACTGGAACACGGTCCAGACTCCTACGGGAGGCAGCAGTGAGGAATTTTGCGCAATGGGGGCAACCCTGACGCAGCAACGCCGCGTGAGTGAAGAAGGCCTTTGGGTCGTAAAGCTCTGTCAACAAGGAAGAAGTTAAGATTGTTTAATAGATGATCTTATTGACGGTACTTGTGGAGGAAGCGCCGGCTAACTCCGTGCCAGCAGCCGCGGTAACACGGGGGGCGC